>CAVXSR010000001.1:0-56773 GCA_963764495.1 Vicinamibacteria bacterium
GGCTGGTAGGGCATCAGCAGCTTCGGGCGCCCCATCACCTGCTCCGCGAGCGCCGCGGCCTCCCCGGACCGGCCGGCGAAGATCAGCTGCCGGAGTTCCGCGAGGTGTGAACCGGCCTCCGGATTTGTGCAGACTCGTGTGGACAACCACCCCAGAGCGTGCTCTCGTTGATTGCACGCGCTCTTCGCTCGTTCCGCCGAACACATGGCGCCGATGCGTCCGTGCCGATGGCAGTCGCCCGGTCCACCTGTTCACGGGGCTGCGTAGCGGAGCGTGTGCTCGGGTTCGGCGGCCTTGCCGCCCGCGCACAAAAGGAAGGTGGCGGCCAGGGCCGCCACCAGCAGGAGGAGCGGAAACCGGCAAGGCATCGCCTCAGCGAATCGCACACACCTTCAGCGCCTTCAGTGCCGCGACGACGTCGTTGCGGATGCCGACCCCGACGGCGACTACCGCGAGGATTAGTCGAGGGGAACGTCGAACGGGGTGTTCGACGCGGAACGGGAAAGCCATGGAGTCTCCGGGGCCGGACGCGGTGCGCCGCACGGGTCGGCTCGGGAGCGTATGGGCTTCATCCGGTCCGTCAATTTGGGACCCCGGTGGACTTCCGTCTCGTCACGATGCGATTCGAAAGCATCGCCGGGCACGGTCGCGGTGTTCGCGCTCGTACTTACCTAGCTAGCCCCCGATGCTGCTGGACGCCGGTACGTGGCACACATCCAGACTCCTGCTTCGACAACACCGCTCGTTGCGCGCAAGGCAGGGCAACCGTCCCGAGGCGAGCGCCCGTAGCTCACTTGGATAAAGGGCTCGTGATCACTGAGCTTCTAAGCCGGGGCGCAGGTTCGAGCCCTGCCGGGCGCGCCATTTCCTAAAGAAGTCGCCGATTTCTCGCTCAGAGAAAATCGATGGCGAATGTTCATCGAGCAAAGAGATCAGTCTCGCCAGTTCGCGCCACAACTCCGCGAATGTGCGATCGGCGCATTTTCCTCAGCAATGTTGCGCGGCACATTTTCGGGCCACGCCGAAACCGCTCAAAAATGTCGCTGATCATCGGCCTGCTATTCCGGAGGTCGCTTTACGTCGTGGAGCCGTGAGTGGCACTGTTGTGGACGTGAACGAGCTGCGTGAGCTGCGCCTCGCTGCAGATTTGTCGCAGCGACAGCTGGCCCAGTTGCTTGACATCCCGGTCAACACGTTCCGGATGTGGGACAGTGGCCTGCGACGGCCGCCTGCGCACATCGTCACTCGGACTCGTGAAGCTCTCGCTGCAGAGGTCGGCCCGGACTCTTTTCGTGGCACGAATCTGACGCGCGTGACCTCCAGATGCGATTCGCGCGTCTGCTGGTCAGATGTCCCCTCTTAGATGAACAGACCGAGCCAGGTCGTCTGCTCACGGACCATGGCCGGGGGCGCGTCGTAGTAGTTGTCCCCGATGTCACCGCTGGACAGAATCACCGGACCAACTTGAAGCAGGCCGATGAGCGCCACCGCCACGACCATCAGGCGGATTGCCCAATCAGAGAACCACATACTCTTACTTGGCCCGGCCGACCCCCCAACCGATCAACGCACCCGCGCCGGCTCCGTACCACAATCCGACAATCGCTGCGCCGCCGGCACCGACCGGGAAGCAGCCATCGCTGCATGAAGCGGCGCCTGCGGCAGCTCCGACCCCTGCGCCGACAATGAGACCGAACCATACGGGATGTCGGTTCATCCAGCTCTTGTTCTCCGGAGGCGACTGCTGAGCAGCCGTCTGCAATCTCCCATCTCGCGACGCGATACGGATCTCTTCGCGCAGGGTCTCCAGGGCGAGCGGTCCTTGAAACGGTTTCTTCTCTGGAACGCCGACGGCGGACGGCAAGAGCAGGGCAGGCTCGGCTGCAACCACCGAAGAGCAGGACAGCAAACCGGCAAGGATCGCGGCAATTGGCTTGCGCATATAACGTCTCCATTCGGGACGTGCTTCAAAAGATGGACTGCCCGGCGAGAACCCAAGACGTGTGCCCCGCGCCAGAGGGGCCCCATTTCGAGGGGATCGGCGATTGAGGCCGTGCCGACAAGCGTCGGGCATTTCAAGACTGAAGGCGAGCGACGAGGATTGTAATTGGGCGGCACGTGTACGCCAGGCTAGAAGCCATCTCATAAACCCCGCGACAGAATGAGCCAGCAGGCCAGGTGTAGCATCCCGAGAAAGTTCTCGGCGAATCGCTCATAACGCACGACGAGTCGTCGAAAGTTCTGGAACCAGGCAAAGAGTCGCTCGATCTTCCATCGCCGTTGGTAGCGGCGCAGCGAGCGGCCGTCTTGCGTCGGGTGTGTTCGGGTCCTCCGGTGTGGCGCAATCAGCGCCACGCCTCGCTGGGCCAGTTCTGCATCAAGTCTGTCCGACTCGTAGGCGTTGTCGCCGATGAGACGCGTTGGGAGCGGCCGGACGAATCGCTCTGCGAGGCGCGCACCAGCGTCACTTCATGCGGCGTGGCGCTCTCAACGTGGACGGCGATGGGAAGGCCCTGGCGATCGGCGATGGCCATGATCTTCGAGCCCTTGCCGCGCTTCGTCTTGCCCACGCAGGCCCCTCCCTGCTTGGCTGGCGCGAAGCTCCCGTCGATGAACGTTTCGTCCAAGTCCAGATAGCCTTCGTCGTGGAGAGCCTCGGCGAGTACTTCCAAGATGCCGGATCGTGGACGAATGTCGGGGAGCGCTAACATCTCGCCAAATCTGCCGAACTGCATTGACCGCGAGCTAACAACCCGGGATGGCGTAGGAAGGTCACGAGGCGTAGGCGCTCTGACCGATTTGTTCAGGGACGCGCCTGCCCTGGAATCGCGGGCAGCGCAATGGGCGGATGCACTCAACTATTGTTTCGGTCGATCAGCCAAGGGTAGCCGACGGGCGGCTGCACGTAGGCGACCTTCCAACTTCATCCAGCTCCTTAAACTGGCCCCTCGCGGTTCGCCCGGTAATACGAGAATGCTTCGGCGGGACCGGAACGTGCGCCGTTTTTGGGACGCGCGATTTTCGGAAGAGCGCCGGAACGGAGGGTGCTACAGTGACCGCCAATCCATCGATGAACCTCAATGCGTAAAAGCGGAAACAGGCTTGGGCTCTCGACCTGTCACGGGAGAATCGCGCCGTGGGAGCTCTTTCTTCGTGTCACCCTGGTGAGACAACGGACGCGTCTTGCGCGCATGCGCAGTCTCGGCGGGCCTGATGCCAGGAACCCAAAGCGGAGAAGCCGGAATGTCTCAATAGGGTGAAAGACGAAGGCAATGCAGTACGCGAGGCCCTCGACTCTGGCCGATGCGCTGGCCATTCTGGCCGCCGGCGGGACGCCGCTCGCCGGAGGCACCCTCTCTGTTCCGGAAGTCGCCAACGCGGCCGCCGGTAGCCGCGACTCCTTCTTCATCGACCTCGCGGGACTCCCCTCCCTGCACGACGTGGCGGAGAGAGACGGGTTCCTGTACGTCGGCGCCATGGTCACCCTGGCGGAGGTGGCAGCCTCGACGCTGATCGCGGACTCCTGGACAGCACTGGCCGAAGCGGCGCGCGCGGTGGGCAACCCGAACGTGCGCCGCGCCGCCACCGTCGGCGGGAACGTGGCTTGGCGCACAGGGGCTCCGGATCTCCACGCGGCCCTGCTCGTGCTCGGCGGCGTCGTCGAATGCGCCACCGCAACCGGGCCGCTGGAGCTGACCGCCGAGCAAGCAGTAGACGAAAGCATACCGGCGGGCGCGCTCATCACCTCGATCCGCCTGCCGCGCGAACCGGGGCGCGTCTCGAGCTTCGTCAAGTTCGCGTGGCGGGGGGCATCGGGGCAGACGATCGTCGCAGTCGCGGGCTCGCTCGATCTGACACCCGGCGCCGCCCTCTCGCCGCGACTTGCCGCGTCTGGTGTGACCGCACGTGCCGCTCGCCTTCCCGCTGGCGAGGCCCTCCTGGCGACGCGGGGCTCCGACCCGAATGCCGTCGAGGCAGTCGCCACGGCCGCGGCCCGAGAGCTTCCATTTCAGGTTGAGCATTTCCCCGCGGAAGGGTACCGGCGCCGCCTCCTCGCGGAGGGAGCGCGGCGGGTGCTCACCGCGGTGGTACAACAATGACGGATCCGGGCGCGCCGCGTCTGCCCCTTCGCATCGTCTGGAACGGCAGCAGCGTCCAGCGCGAGGTGTCGCCGGAGGCGACGCTCCAACAGCTTCTTCACGACGAGCTCGACGATGTGTCGGTGAAGAAAGGGTGCGGCGAAGGCGTGTGCGGATCCTGCACGGTCCTGGTGGATGGCACGCCGGTCGCGTCCTGTATCCGGCTCGCTGTCCAGGCCGACGGCCGCGAGGTCACGACCGCCAGCGGCCTCCTCAGCCGAGACCCCTCGGTCGGCGCGCTGGTCGACCACCTCGTCGCGCGAGAGGCGTTCCAGTGCGGCTACTGCGCTCCCGGAGTCCTCGTCTCAGCAGCCTCTATCCTGGCCGAGCGCCGGCCTCTCTCTCCTGATGACGTTCGCGTCGCGCTCTCGGGCCACATCTGCCGTTGCAGCGGATACCAGCAGATGGTCGAGGCCGTGGTCGCCGCCTCCGTCGGCGAGCCGGTGCCTCCTGTCGCGTACCCGCGGGCAGACTTGCGAGCCAAGATCACCGGCGCCGCCCGCTATCCGAGCGACGTGTGCGTCGAAGATGCGCTCGCGGGACGGATCGTCTGGAGTGAGCACGCCTCCGCCAATATCCTCGCCATCGACGCCCGCGCCGCGCGCGCGGTGCCGGGCGTGATCGCCGTCCTGACGGCACGGGACATCCCAGGAAAGAATCGGACCGGCATGGAGATCTTCGCGTCCGATCACCCGCTTCTCTGCGACACTCGCGTGCGCTCGCAGGGCGACGCGATCGCGGTCGTCGCCGCGGAAAGCGACGCCGCGGCCCGTGCAGCCGTCGAACGAGTACACGTCACGTACGGCGAGCGCACTGCACTCCTCGACGTCGTCGAAGCGGTCAAGCCGGATGCACCAAAGATCGGAAGCTCAGGCAACGTGTGCGCGCAGTTCGTCAAGGCCAAAGGGGACATTGAGGCCGGATTCGCGGCCGCGGACATCGTGGTCGAGGGGACCTACTACGTGACCTCCGGCGATCACGCTTGCATAGAACGGGAAGGGGGCGTCGGCTGGCTGGAGGGTGACACTCTCGTCCTCTCCGTGACTTCTCTGACGCCCCACCTGGTCCGCGCCTCGACCGCGCGCATGTTGAGCCTCGCGGAGACGCGGGTCCGCATCGAGACTCCCAGGATGGGGGGCTCATTCGGGAAGTACTTGATGCCAGGCGTCGAGGCATACCTCGCCCTGCTCGTCCACGCGACGCGGCAACCTGTGCGCCTGGTGCTCGACCGCTCCGACAGCTTTGCGCGCAGCACCAAGCGGCACGCCTTCCGGGGCGATTACCGGCTCGGACTGAAGCGGGACGGCACCTTCACCGCCCTCGACGCCGATATCCTCGGTGACGCCGGGCCCTACGTCGGACTCACCCCGACTGTGATCGCGGTCTTTGCCGACGAGGCCGCCGGTGCGTACGAAGTACCCCACTTACGAGTGCGCGCCCGGGGCGTGCTCACCAACAATCTCCTGCCGGCGGCGATGCGCGGCTTCGGGTCGCAGCAGGTTGCCTTCGGTATCGAGTCGATCGTGGAGAAGGCGGCACGGACCCTGGGACTCGACCCCGCCGAGGTCAGGCGCCGAAACTTCTGCCTCACCCGGCAGGACGGAAGTGGACTCGCGCACGAGGATCCCTCGAACCCTCTCGCACAGTCGGTCGATGAAGTGGTCCGGCGGCTTGGCAGCCGGCCCGTGGCCCCTCCGGGGTGGCGGATTGGAAGAGGGCTGGCCTCGATCAAAGCGAAGTATGGCTACCCCTACGGTCTCAATGACGGGACGGACGTTCGGGTGTCTGTGGGGATCGACGGAGCGTTCACGGTCGAAGCCGACATTGCCGACTCGGGGACCGGCCTCGTGAGCGCGCTCCCGCACCTTGTCGCCGGCGCTCTCGGCCTCGGCCGCCTCCCGGGTTACGTCACCTCGCAGCCGCTGCTCGACGATCCGACCGGCATCCTTCTCGCGCGCGGCGTTCCGCCGTCAGTCCTGCAGCGCTGGCTCTTCCGGGTGGTCGAGACGTTCACGGTTACCCCTACCGCCGCCGCGATCCGAATCACCGCCTGGATGGAGAACCGTCGAGTCCTTCAAGGTCTCCTGCGGGTGGCGGCCTTGCCGATCACCCTCTACAACACGCTTCTCAGCAGGCTGAAGGGCTGGGTTTTCCCGAAATCGGTGGACTCCTACCTCCCTCGCAGCAGCGCGAGCCGGGGGATGGCCATGGCCGGGCGCGCTGCGCTCGATGCCGCGGAACAGTTCCGCGCCGCCGCCACCCGCCTCGCCGCCGACGCGCTGAAAACTCCCGGCGAGCGGCTGGTTCTCGCCGCCGACGGGGTCTATGACTCCGGCGCGCCGACGCGGCGCATCGGCTGGGTGGAGCTTGCGCGCCAGGCAGGCGGAACGCTGCAGGCCATCGGCCGGGCGACCCTGCCGTTCGGGGCGCTCTTCGACCACCGGACTGGAAATCAGGTGGGCCCGGTCGATCACATGTTCGCTACACACGGCTGCGATCTCGCCGTCCACCCAGAGACTGGAGAAGTCCGAATCCTTCGATATGTCGCCTGCCAGGACGTGGGGAAAGCGCTCGACCCCGAGACGGTCCGCGGCCAGATCGTCGGCGGCGTGGCGATGGGGGTCAGCCAGACGCTCTTCGAGCGGATCGGCTTCCCCGACGGCAAAGCGAACGTCGTCACGCTTCACGCCTACCACGTCGTGACGAGCCTCGATGCGCCCCGCGATATCGACATCGTCAACCTGGAAACGGAATCCGGCCTCGGCCCCCGGGGCGCCAAGGGCGTCGGCGAGGTCGGCTGCGTGGCCGCACCGGTTACCGTGGCCAACGCACTGTACGACGCCCTCGGCGTGCAGCTGTTGCAGATTTACGCCTCCCCCGAGGAGATTGCTGAGAAAGCGGGCGCCGCGGCCAGGTAACTTCCTCCAGCACTTCATCAAAATTCTTAAGGCGGGCGGGCGTGGCGGCATCGTCATCAAGAACACCTTCCTCTCCAATACCGACAACGCCTCCGTGAGCCTGCGCAAGCTCCTGCTGGAAAGCTGCAACCTTCACAGCGTCTTGGATCTTCCCGGCGGCACTTTCCCCGGCGCGGGCGTGAAAACCGTGGTGCTCTTCTTCGAGAAAGGCGCGCCAACCCGCAAGGTCTGGTTCTACCAACTCGACCCCGGCCGCAACCTCGGCAAGACCAACCCCCTCAACGACGACGACCTCGCCGAGTTCGCGAAGCTGCAGAGAACCTTCGCCGATTCGCCAAGCAGCGCCTGACGACTGTGTCGCTGCTGCTCGGAGCGCTCGCCAAGGCGTGGCTGAGACTGAACCGTTCGATGGCTTTTCGCAACGGAAGATCAAGAACTACTACCTGCTGAATCCTGAAGAGTCCGGCGAAAGGCACTTCAAGCTCCTCCTGTCACAGACCGACAGAGCGTCGCTCACGGCCATCGTGGGTGACGGGGAAAGCCACAGCACCCGTACTCAGCGACGGAGGTCCAACCCTGCCCTGAACCGAATTCGTGGCAGGCCCGGAGCTGGCGGTGGAGACCTTCCCCGCGTTCGAGAATTGACCTGCATGGCGCGGCGCTCGCTGAGCCCGAGCACCCCGGTTCATCCGACGCCGTCGGCTCCAGCGTGGTGTTAGGCCGTCCATCTGCCACCCGTGCTGGACGCTCCCATGAGCAGTCGCTGCGGTTACCAGCTCCTGCGCCTCACGAAGGCGGCCTCACTACGACTGGGACGACGACATGCGACGGATACTGTGCCGAACGGTAGATGCGATGCGTCGCTTTCCGAAAATCCGATGCCTTCGCCTCGAAAATGTTAGGAACGAACGTCTGCGGGTTCCGATCAATTATTGGGAACCACGTGCTCTGGACCTGCACCATCAGCCGGTGCCCCTTGAGGAACGTGTAATTCTGCGTGTGCAGGCTGAAAGCGTACTCCAGGATTGCGTTGGGCGTGATCGCCTGCGGCCTTTCGAAGCTCCGGCAGTACCGCCCTCTGAAGACCTCGTTCGACACCATGAGTTGGTAGCCAGCCATGTCCCAGTTCGCCGGGTAGCGTTCGGGATAGACATCGATCAATTTGACGATCCAGTCAGCGTCGCTCCCGTCCGTAGCCGCGAACAGATGGGCGACAACTTCGCCGGCGATAGTGAGATTCGAGTCGAGCGGTGCGGTTTCCCAGCTCAGCACGTCCGCTCGGTCATCCACGAATCGTTGGTCTTCGACGAGCCACGTCGACCACTTTGAGCCACCAGGGAAGTAGGTAGCCTGGATCGGACGCTGCCGGTACGGAACCGGAAACGCGGGGTCTGATACGTAACTGTCGAGCGCCTTATCACCATTGTCGACAGGGCGATTGAAGGTCAGAGTTTTGTTTGGCCCGAAGTAGGCGCGCTGTTCCCGGATGTTCGGTCCGGGCGGCCACGCATCCCAACGCTGCCAGCGATTTGACCCCGTTTCGAACGTGAGTGCCTCTGGCAAATCGAGCGGACCCTTGTCTTTCAGGAAGTGGGCAAACCAGGTCGCCTGGATTTGATCGCGAAAGTATTTGGCCGTGGAACTGTCGAACGGAATCGGCCCCAGCCGATCGCCAGCATCGCCGGCCCACCCGCCGTGCCTCCAGGGGCCTACAACGAGATAGTTGCGGTGTGAGGCGTCGTGTTGTTCGAGCGCCTGGTAGATGCGGATCGGGCCGTAAAAATCCTCCTGGTCCCACCAGCCCGCGACGTTGAGCGTGGGCACCTTCACCTCCTGGATGTGTGGAATCATCGTCTGACGTTTCCAGAATTCGTCGTAGTTGGGGTGCGCAACGTAGTCATTCCACGTTGGGATCTTCCCGTGCAGGTGCCGTGCGTTGACGTTGGCGAGCGGACCGAGAGTCAAATACCAGTCGAAGGTGTCATAGCGATCGAACGCAAACTGCTGCACGTCCTTGCCACTTTCCAGCATCACCGCGTACTCGAACGCATAGCTGAGGCGAAAGGCACCGTTGTGGTGAAAGTCGTCCCCGAGCCACATGTCTGCAGGGGACGCCTGCGGTGAAATCGCCTTGAGTGCTGGATGCGGCTCGAGTGCTCCCATGATCGTCGTCCAGCCATCGTAGGAAACGCCGAGCATCCCGACGCGTCCGTTGTTGCGAGCAACGTTCTTCAGCAGCCATTCGATGGTGTCGTACGTGTCGGTGCCCTCATCGAGCGCGGAGGTGTCCCCGTGTGCGCGTGCCGGCCTCTGCATAACGAACGTGCCTTCAGAGCCGTACTTTCCCCGGACGTCCTGGAACACGAAGATATAACCCTCGGCTGCGAGGGCCTCAAGGTACGTGACGAAATTAGTGGCGGCGCCATCTACACCGTATGGCGTCCGGTTCATGATCAGTGGCAGAGACTCGGTTTGATTCTGTGGGGTGAAGATCTTTGTGTGCAGACGCACCCCGTCTCGCATGGGGATCATCACCTCGCTGACGAGGAAGCGATCGGCCGACTGGCCTTCTTGGACATGTGCTAGTGCCGACGCGAGAGCGAGCAGCGCAACGACAGAGGCAATACGCAAAGGGACGTGACCTCGGGTTCTCATCAACGCATCTCCCATGTCATGCCTGAATCGTCGAGGGCATTATCAGATGATCACTCATCGGCCTAACGCTTGTTAGGCGCCCACCGGTTGCGTCAACGCTTGTAGCGCACGTCCGCAAATTGAACCCGGACGCCGTCGGGGTCCTGCACATATACCTGATCCTGATTCTCCAGAGCTGGTTTCGCCTCGGGCACGGCCGCGTTGAGGGCGGTGAGAGCAGCCTGCGGGTTGTATGCGTCGATGCCGAAGCAGAAGTGATTGAATCCTGGTTGCTGGCCGGCATCAGGCGCATATATGCCTAAGAAGCCACCTTCAAGCCGGAACTCGCAGAAGTCCTTGTCCTCAGCCTGAATCGGCAGGCCTGTGAGCCGCTGGTAGAACGCCTTCGAGCGGGCGACGCTCGAGGCATAGAGGGTCACATGGTTCATCGTACGCGTGTGAAATAGCGGCGCCGTCTGCCCGGGCTCCCGAAGGGCACTAGCGAGAGGGTTGGCGACGTGCGGACCGATGCTGAGCGCAACCAGCCCTTGCAGGAGCTGGCGGCGCGAGAGGCCGCCACCGTCATACAAGTCTACAAGGCGCTCCAGTTCGTGGTGCATGTGTCCTCCTCTCTAGTGTTCGCGACGGTTCGCAACAATCTTGAGGCCGTGTTACAGCATCAGCGTCAGCATGCCAGTCGTCACCAGCGCGGCCGACCAGATCACGTCGAGGTTGAACCACGTGCGGCGCAGGATGCCGACGCCAAGTTTCTCGAACACCAGCACCGCGACAAACGCGGTCACCGCCAGATAGCCCACGGCGTGCAGGCCGGTTGCGAAGAACGCCGCTCCCGCGCCTGCCCCTGCGGCGGGCATGTGGTGCGCGTGTTCACCTGCTCCGGACATCGACATGCCCACGAACACCGGCACCACCATGAGCCCGGCCCCGTGGGCCGTGGCCATCAGGAACGACCACACCGCGAGCCCGCCCATGCTCACGCGCATGCCAGCCCAGCGCGGGTGCCGGTGACGAAAGAATCGAAGGATGCCAAGCGAGACGAGACCGCCGGCCAACGGCCAACGCAGCCAGCCTAGCGGGATCACGGCTCCGATGACCACCGCGAGGCCGACCGCGGCGGCCACGGCAAGGGCATGCCCCGCGCCCAGCGGCACGAGCGCCCGGAGCACCGCACCGCGGCGGCGCTCCTGCATCCCGAGCGCCACCGCAAACAGCCATCCCATTCCAGGATTGATGCCGTGAAAGGCCCCGAGTGCCATCAGCATCGCCCACGACGTCGTCATCTCGGTCGTCATGACGCACCTCTCACGCGAAGCAGTAGGAATCGGAGCTCGCATCTCCGCCCTCGAGGTGGACCTGGTGGGGACGCATGCTGTCGAACTCTAGGAATCCGGTCGTATCGAGCTCGATGCCGCCGTTCGGGCGCACGTCCACTTTGGCCAACCAGCCCTTGACGCCGTCCGGATAGAACTGGTCGTCCCACGTGCGATACAGCGAGTTGGTCACGTAGACGCGCCTGCCGTCACGGCTGATCTCGACCATCTGCGGTGCGCCGTTCAACGGTTGCTCCGGACGGGCCGGGTGCGGCTGCCGGCGAACCATCCCCCCGAGCTTCAGGGATCCGGTCTCGACAGGGTTGAAGGGGTCCGATACGTCGAATTGCTTCAGCTCGCCTGTGCCAAAGCACGAAACATACAGAAATCGATCGTCGAGCGACAGATTGATGTCGGTGACGAGCGGCGGCGCCGCGCCGAAGCCCTTGAAGATCGGCGGCAGATCGTCGGCCGCCGCTGGCTCTGCGGGAATCTCGATCACCTTGTCGATGCGCCAGGTCCCGCTGCGGTGGTTGCCTTCGCGGTGCCACATCCAGACCGACGCCGACAGATCCTTCAGGCTGGTGACAACTCCGACAAACCCGTAGGTCTCGTTGGGATTGTGCGCGGGACGCAGCTCGAGCAACATTTGCTGCTCGGGGCCGAGCATCCAGCTTCTGCACGTGACGCCGAGAGTTGAGATCCCACACGTGCAGCGCGTTGCCGTACTTGCCAGCCAGGAGCAGCTCCGGGTTCACGCCGCCCTCCACCATATTCGGCGTGCCCCACTCGCTTGTGATCATCGTGTCGTGACCGAGGTGCCACCAGAAGTCGTACGCCAGTTGCTGCGGTCCACGATCCTTCTCCCACGGTCCTTTGATCTCGAATGTTTCGGGGTCGAGGACGAAGATGCCGCCGGGGCCGTTGCCGTCGGCGTTGCCCAGCGCGTTGACGTAGATGCCATCCGGCCCGCAGTGCGCGGTGTGCGGGCGGCTATAGCCGGTCTTGCGAATGATTTCCTCGGCTTCGATCACCTTGACGAGGCGCGGCTGCCGCGGGTCGGGCGCGGTATCAAGGATGTGGATTCGCGATGATCGCATGCCCGGCACCACGAGATAGCGCCGCTGCATATGCGGGTGCGGCGAGTTCGGGCACAGGCACGAGCTGCATGCGTTCCACCCGAAGTGGTGCAACTCGTCGCCGGCGTGGGGCATTTCGACACGCGCGATCTGAGCGCCGTAGCCGGACGATGCGGGATCGACATCCAGGACAGCAAGGGCGTCTTTGGCGGTCGGGTCAGGATTGAGCAGCGCCACGTAGGCAAGTGTCTCCGCCGGGGCCTGCATGGCCATCGTCGGCGACGGGTAAAAGCTCTGGTCGGGAAGCAGTTTCGGCATTGTCTTGCCCTCCTCGCGGTTTCGGTCCGCGCGTTCTAGAGACTAAAATCAAGCGGGCGCCGGCGTCCTTTGAGAATGCTGGCGTATTTCTGAAACTTTCCTGAGGTGCGATTCGTGGCCGAGACCGCGGAACGAGGCGCGTATCAGTTCGGGCCGTTTCATCTCGATGTCCGTGAGCGCCGACTCTCTCGCGGCGATGAGGTGATCCCGTTGCGCCTGAAGGTGTTCGACACGCTCCTGGTGCTGGTCGAGAACGCCGGGCGGTTGGTCACGAAGCAGGAACTGCTCGACACGGTGTGGCCGGAGACGACGGTCGAGGAAAACAACCTCAATCACAACGTGTCGGTGCTACGAAAGGCGCTGGGCGAGAAAGCCACGGGCCAGCAGTACATCGAGACCGTGCCGCGCGTGGGCTATCGCTTCGCCGCACCGGTCGACGCTGCCGTCCCACAGACCGGAGCCTCCGCTGCGGCAACGGCGAAGGCGCGGCAGGAAATCCGGTACTGCACGACGAGCGACGGTGTCCGACTCGCCTATGCCACTACCGGCAATGGACCGCCGCTCGTGAAGGCGTCAAACTGGCTGACTCATCTCGACTTCGAATGGGGCAGCCCGATCTGGCGCCATTGGTACACCGCGCTCTCACATCATCACCGACTCGTCCGCTACGACGAGCGTGGCAACGGCATGTCCCAGCGTGACGTGCCCGATGTGAGCTTCGACACGTGGGTCCGCGATCTCGAAACGGTCGTTGACGCGGCCGGGCTCGATCGATTTCCGCTCCTTGGGATCTCTCGTGGCGGTCCCATCGCTATCGCATACGCGGTGAAGCATCCCGAGCGCGTCACGCAATTGGTGCTCTACGGCGCATTCGCGGCGGGAGTGAAACACGTCGGCACGCCCCGGGAGCTCGAAGCGCGGCGCGCGCTCGCGAGTCTGTTGCGGCTTGGGTGGGGACTCAACAACCCAGCGTTCTGTAGGACGTTCACCTGTCGGTTCATCCCCGAGGCGACGCCGGAGCACGAGCAGTGGTTCGACGAACTCCAGCGTGTGTCCACGTCGCCGGAAAACGCGGCGCGACTCATGGAGCGCGACGACGACATCGATGTTCGACCACTTTTGTCGCAGGTGAAGACGCCGACGCTCGTCATCCATTGCGATCGTGATCACGCAGTGCCGCCGGAGAAGGGTCGCTTGCTTGCGGCCGGGATCCCCGGCGCGCGGTACGTCTCACTGCCGAGCGCGAATCACCTAATGCTCGAAAAGGAGCCTGCCTGGTCTCTGTTCCTCGAGGAGCTCGGTTTGTTCCTGAACTGGTAACGCGTTGGAAATGACTTCGCTCAGCTCGGATCTCGGTGCGGCCGGCCCCAAAGGCGGCTACCCGCCACGTTCTCGATTCGCTCCGTCTTGGGCCGGCGATACGGCTCGCGACCCGAGCGGCGGGTCAGGAGTTCATGCGAACGCATTAGCGGCATTACGAAGGCCACTGCGCGCGCTTCTTCGTCCAGCCGAACAGCAGGCTCAGCATCGCCAGCGGGACCATCGCCTGCGCGAGGCTCGCCATCGACCCGACGCCAACTGGCAGGTCTGGACGATGGTCTTTGTTGTGTTGGTGCTGATCATGACCATCTGGCTCATGCTCAGATGATCTGCGAAACCCTTGCGCTCGGACGACTCCGCAAGTCCACCCGTCGACGCACCCTCTTCCGACTGAAACGAGCCTCATGGGCACAAAGATAACGGCTGTCGACGTCCACGATGTGCGATTCCCCACCGCCGCGACGGCTGACGGTTCCGACGCGATAAACAGGGGTGACTACTCTGCGACGTATGTGGAGTTGCGCACCGATGCCGGCCCGACCGGCGCCGGCCTGACGTTCACCAATGGCCGTGGCAACGAGATCACGTGTGCAGCCGTACGGGCGCTCGACGACCATGTGGTCGGCCGGACCATAGAGGAGATCTTCGACGAGCCGGTCGCGTTCTGGCGCTCACTCACCGCAGATCCCCAGCTACGCTGGATCGGTCCGGAGAAGGGCGTCATCCACATGGCCACGGGGGCGGTGGTCAACGCCGTCTGGGACCTGCGAGCCAAGCTGGCCGGCATGCCGCTGTGGCGGCTGCTGGCGCAGATGCCCGCCGACGAGTTGGTGCGGTGCATCGACTTCCACCACATCACCGACGCGCTAACCCCTCAAGAAGCCCACGCGATCCTGCAAAGAGGATCGGTCGGATGGGAGGATAGGCTCGCGGCGCTTCAGCAGCGTGGGTTCCCCGCGTACACCACGTCGGTGGGGTGGCTGGGCTACTCGGACGAGAAGATCAGGGCCCTGACGCAGCGGGCGTACGCCGATGGTTGGCGCGCGATGAAGATGAAGGTCGGCGGCCCGATCGACGACGACGTGCGGCGAGCGCACATCATCCGCGAGGAGATCGGGCCAGATGCCCTCCTGATGATGGACGCCAACCAGGTGTGGGACGTCGACGAAGCGATCGCCAAGATACAACGCCTGGCGTCGGTCCAGCCGGTACTGGATCGAAGAGCCCACACACGCAGACGACGTGCTCGGCCATGCCCGTATCGCCCGTGCGGTGGCGCCGATCCGTGTGGCCACCGGCGAGGTGGCCGCCAACCGGGTCATCTTCAAACAGCTTTTACAGGCCGGGGCGATCCAGGTCTGCCAGGTGGACGCCTGCCGGGTCGCGGGCGTCAACGAGGTGGTCTCGATCCTCCTGATGGCCGCGAAGTTCGGAGTACCTGTATGCCCGCACGCCGGCGGTGTGGGGCTCTGCGAGTACGTGCAACACCTGGCGATGTTCGACTACCTGCGGGTGAGCACGAGGCTGGATGGTCGGATGGTCGAGTACGTCGATCATCTGCATGAGCACTTCGTCGACCCGGTGAGCGTGGTCGGCGGCCGGTATCAGGTGCCGACCGCGCCCGGCTACAGCGTCACGATGAAACCGTCCTCAATCGCCGAGTTCTCGTTCCCCGCCGGCCCGGCATGGCGGTAACCGGCCCGCCCTGACAAGCCCTGGTGACTGGTCAACCAGAATGGTGAAGCGACCTGTCGTCGCCGTCGTTCAACAGTGCGGCGTTACTGGAGACTGATTCCGCGCCGTATTCGTCACTTCCCACCCGTATAATCCGCAGCGATCCCCGTGGTCCTCGCCCCCGGCACGCGGCTCGGTCCGTATGAAATCCTCTCCGCCCTTGGGGCGGGTGGCATGGGCGAGGTCTACCGCGCACGCGACACGAAGCTCGGTCGTGATGTCGCGTTGAAGGTCCTGCCTGAGCGGTTCGCTTCCGATCCCGATCGAATGGCGCGGTTCACGCGCGAGGCGCAGACCCTCGCGGCGCTGAATCATCCGAACATCGCGCATATCCACGGCCTCGAGGAGAGTGGCGGAGTTCGTGCGCTCATCATGGAGTTGGTCGGAGGCGAGGACCTGGCGCGACGCCTGGTGCGCGGTCCAATCCCCCTGGACGAGGCGCTGCCAGTCGCGAGGCAGATCGCTGAGGCGCTCGAGACGGCTCACGATCAGGGCATCATCCACCGCGACCTCAAACCAGCGAACATCAAGGTCCGTGAGGATGGGACCGTCAAGGTGCTGGACTTCGGGCTCGCGAAAGCCTTGCAGCCTACGGCTGGCATAGGCGCGGACGTGACGGCTTCGCCAACGATGACGCGCCCGTCGATGACGCAGATGGGCATGATCCTCGGGACCGCGGCGTACATGAGCCCCGAGCAGGCACGTGGTGCTGTAGTCGACAAGCGCACTGACATCTGGGCGTTTGGCTGTGTGCTGTACGAGATGCTGACCGGCCGGCGCGCCTACGCCGGCGACGACATTGCCGGCGATACACTGGGTTTCATCCTCACGACAGAGCCCGACTGGAACGCGCTGCCCGCCAACACACCAGCTGCGGTGCGACGGCTCCTGCGGCGCTGCCTCCATAAGGATCGTCAGCGTCGTCTGGCCGACATCGCCGACGCCCGCCTGGAGATCGACGATGCCGTAGCTTCACCAAGAGAAGCGCTACCGGCCGTCTCGCCGTTCGCCGCGTGGCGGCTCCTGCTACTGGGGACCGTGGGTGGCTTGATCGTTGGTGCCGCGACCATGGCGCTGGTCTGGAACAGAAGGCCCGTGCAAGTGCCGACTCCAGGTGCTGTGGCCCGCATGGTGATCGCGTTACCGCCGGGGGACCGATTGGGGGTGGCGTTGGATCGATCGCGGCTTGCCATCTCGCATGACGGCAGCCGGGTGGCGTACGTCGCCAGCCGGGCCGGAACCGAGCAGCTTTTCCTGCGGGCGATGAACAACCTGGACGCGGTGCCTCTGCCGGGGACCGAAAACGCGTACAGTCCGTTCTTTTCTCCGGACGGGCGATGGCTGGCATTCTTCGCGGAGGACAAACTGAAGAAAGTGTCCGTAACCGGTGGCGTGCCGCAGATCCTTTGCGACGCGCGCGTGGCGACGAGTGGCGACTGGGGACCGAATGATGCCATTGTGTTCAGCCAAAGTATTCCGACAGGTATCTGGGGAGTTTCAGCCGGAGGTGGGACGCCACGGCCCATCACCACGCCAGAGCCGAAGGCAAACGACAGTCATGCTGCGCCTGAGTTTCTTCCCGGGGGAACGACACTACTGTTCGCACGAAACACCTCAGGCCGCCGCGAGATCGTTGTGCAGTCTTTGGAGACGGGTGAACGGAAGGTCCTGCTAACAGGCGGTAACTCCCCGCACTATGTGCCAACAGGGCATCTCGTTTTCGTCGAACAGGGAAACCTCATGGCGATCGCGTTTGATCTTATGCGCCTGGAGGTGAGTGGCTCTCCTGTGGTCGTGCTCGAGGGCGTCGGACAGTCGAGCACCGGCCAGAGTGATTTTGCCATCTCTGATCAAGGTGCACTTGTCTACGTATCAGCCCACGCAGCAGCGGGCGAAGAGAACCGCATGGTGTGGGTGGATCGCAAGGGAACCGAACAATTTCTGCCCACGCCACCCCGTCCTTATTTGCGACCTCGGCTTTCGCCCGATGGCCAACGCATCGCCGTATCTTTCCAGGCCGGGAGTGACGCCTCCCAAGTCTGGATCTACGACCTGCGAAGCGACCGGATGAGCCGTCTCACGTTCGAGGGAAGCAACTTGTTCCCCATCTGGACAAGGGATGGAAAGCGGGTGATTTTTCGGTTCAGCCGACTGGACGGCCCGAGAGCCGTCAGTCTGGTATGGAAGTCCGCGGACGGCGCTGGCCCGAGCGAAACATTGGTGACAGAAGAGGAACCTTCCACACTCTCGACTCCGGCATCCGCGTCGCCCGATGGCATGGTTCTGCTCTATAACCGTGTTACTCCAATATCTGCCGACGTTCGTATCGTGCCGCTGCGAGGTGAACGCCAGCCGCAGCCCTACCTGCAAACAGCCTTTTCTCAGGGTGCAGCTCAATTGTCTCCGGACGGACGTTGGGTTGCTTACGTCTCGAACGAGTTCGGTCGGTACGAGATCTACGTGCGGTCGTTCTCCAACGCTCAAATGAAATGGCAGATCTCCGACGGCGGTGGTGTCGAACCGGTCTGGGCCCGGAACGGACAAGAGCTGTTCTATCGAGCGGGCGACCGGTCACTCGCCGTGGACATCACAACATATCCCGCGTTCCGCGCCGGGAAACCCAAGGTGCTCTTCAAGGGACAATTTTCCAGAGGGTCAACGGCTGTCGGCGCGGCGGGATACGACGTTTCCCTCGACGGGCAGCGTTTCCTGATGGTCAAACCCGTAGGACAGGCGGAAGCGACGCACATAAACGTCGTCCAGCACTGGTTCGAGGAATTGGAGCGCCTCGTGCCCGCAAACTGACGCTTGCGAGCTGGTCGGGATCGAACGATCGCTCCTAAGTAGTCGCCAAAGTGTTTAATCGCGACGCGTTTATCACGAGGGGGCCGGCCGCCGGTAGCTCAGTTGGATAGCGCACAGTCCTTCTAAGCCGGGGGTCGCAGGTTCGAGCCCTGCCGGGCGCGCCATTTCCTAAAGAATTCGCCAATTTCGCCCGCAAGAAAATTCCTGGGCGAATGTTCCTCGAACAAAGTGATCAGGCTCGCGAGTGTGCGCCACAACTCCGCGAATACCTGACTGACGTATTTCCCTGAGCATTTTTGCGAGACACATTTTTCGCCGATCGCGGAGACACTTCAAAACTGTCGCTGATCACCGGCCTGGCTGGCCAATGATCGCATGGGCTCTGGTGGGCTCGTACATCATCAGATTTGGCACTTTCACACGCAGTACTGGATTCGGCGACCTCTGACCGATGAGCAGCAACTTGCACAACCCCGGCTCGAATCCTAGTGTCTTCGGGACTGCACGCGTACGGCGATGCATGACTCGCGAAGCCAGGATGTGTCATCAACCCACCCTGCCCGGAGGAGGGCGCGCCAAAGAGAGAGCGCACCCTGCCCTCGCACGCATCGCCTCGCGTGGCGTGCCGAGACCGCATTCGACTTCCGGGCACACCGGCATCTATTCGAGAAGGCGGCCGAACGTCTCCGTAAGGAACCCGTCCCCCGTGTGACCGCCGTCGAAGCGCCCCTGCTGGCCCAGCAGGCGCGGAGATGCCGATGCGAAGCGGCCGCCGGCTGCGATCGTCGTCCACATCGTTCACAGCCTGCGGCTATCGTAGGCCCAGTGCAGTACGGCCTGCCGCTGTTTCCGGCGGCAGTCGAGGTCGCCCTGCTCGCAGTGCTTCCGGACGGCGGCAACATGCCGTCCGATGGCCCGCCACCGGCGAATCTGCCGCGCGTCGTCGCGCGTCCTCCGGCCCATGTAATACCGGCAGTACCACTGGAACCATCCGCGGGGATCCTGCGGATGAATCCAGCCCTTCCGGCGCCACTCCGCGAGCGACTGCGACGCGTTCACGCCGAAACAGTTGAGGCGCGGGTCGTGCCGCTCGGCGCACAACCGGGCGCTGGCGAACCAGCTCGCCGGAAACTCGCCGCGGCAATCGGTCATGTATTTCCCTCCGAACACGCCCACGCGAAGCATCTCCTTCGGCGTGAGCTGCGGTGTGAAGCCCGGCGCGAAGTTACGGCCGACGGGCTCGGTCCGCGAATAGACGTAGCCGTTCTGCATCGTGTCGTTGACGACGACCTTCCGCGTCATCACCGACGGTTGCCCTCATGCGCCGCCTGAATCAGACGCTCGACATCGAATCCATTCGCGCGAGCGACGCCGTGCGCCGCCGAGGCGCTCTCCTCGTCGAGGCGCGGCGTGCGCGCGAGGATCCACAGATACTCGCGGTCCGGCGATCCGACGACCGCCCACGAATAGTCCTCCGCGAGGCCGATGATCCAGTAGTCGCCCCAAACGAACGGGAGGAACGCCAGCGAGGCCGGCGCGAAGCGCACCTTCAACCGGGCGAACGTGCGATCGTCGACGACCCGTGCGATCCCACGCGCCTGGATCCGGCCATCGTCGGTGCGGCATTGGTTTAGGACGTCGAGCCGGCCGTCGGCACGGCGGGCATAGCTGGCGCGCACATCGCCGACGCACTGCCGCTGAAACCGATTGGGAAACCGCGCAATCTCGAACCAGTCGCCCACATATCGATCCAGATCGACAAATGGAACGGTGTCCACCGGCCTGGCGGTCTGCGCGGCAGCGACCGTCGTCTGCAGCGTCGCCGCGACGGAGAGCGCGACCGCCGCTGTCGCCCATTGGCGCGCGGCCGGGCGGCGAACCCGGCCGACGCAGGCCTTCACGATGCGATGGCGGTGCGCGAAGGCCAGCGTGAGCACCAAGCGGAGCAGGGCAGCCGCGAAGCGGTTGGGAAAGCCGCGCCCGGCTGTCGCGAACTCGACGCGATCCTCGTAGAGCGTCTGTGAGGGGCCCATCGGTTCGAACAGATGCGCATGCCGCCAGACGGCGAACGGTCCTTCTACCTGCTCGTCGCAGAAGCGCCGGCCGGGTATGTACCCGTGATGCCGCACCACCCAGCGGACACGCGCCGGGCCGATGCCCACCGATAGCGTGACACACCCGCCGTCGCGGATGCCGCCCTCCTGCTCCTCGATTCGCACCAGCGCCGCGGGAGCCAGCGCCCCGAGCGCTGCCGGCTGCTCGTGCCAGCGGAACACCTCGGCCGCGGGCGCGCCGACGATGGAGCAATGAGTGAAGGTCGAGAGGTGCGCGGGCTCGGGGAGCGGTCCGGCACGCCGCGCGATCCGCCGCAGCAGACCGCGGAAGATGAGCGCGTGGAGCGGCAGCACCCCGTACCAATAGAGTCGGCCCGTAACGCCTCTCGGATCGAAAGTCGCCGTCTGGCGGATGAGCGATCGCGCTCCGTCGCCGAGGGGCGCCACGCGGAACTCGAGCCAGCCGCGCCCCGGCAGCTTCAGTCCCGCGGCCAACCGCAGGAGACGGTCCGGCTCGTAGGCCTCTACGCGCCACCCGTCTATGACGTCGCCGACGGCACAGGCGTCGGGATCGCGGCGATGTCGCGGCATGCCCGCTCCGCCCAAACAGCCGTCGAGCCATCCGCGCAGCCGCCACAGTGGATCGCCGAAATACCATCCAGTGCTGCCGCCGATCCGTCGAATGGGTGCGAACGCCTGCGCGGGCGGTGCGTCGACGACAACCAGGCGCGTGTCGATCTTATGCTGGTTGGCTGCGTCCTCTTCGATCGCGCGCATGAAAGCCTCGCGCAGCGGCATCGGCTTGATCTCGAACGTCTCGCGCGCCGCCGGCGAACGCACGACCGTGGGATTGCGGAGGCCCTCCACGAGCGCGCGCCCGACACGGGCCTGGGCCGGCGTGACGAGGCCGAGCCACAGCCCCGACAGCCGCGGCGTGAGCACCGGTACTGGTATCAGGAGACGCCGCAGCCGGCGCAGCCGCGCGTACTCACGCATCATCTCGCCGTAGGAGACCACCTCGGGCCCCCCGATTTCGAAGATGCCCCCGCCCCCGTCTGGTAGGTCGATCGCCGCCCTCAGATAGGCCAGCACGTCATCAATCGCGATGGGCTGCGTCCGAGTGTCGACCCATCTGGGGCAGATCATCACAGGCAGCCGCTCGACGAGGGCGCGGATCATCTCGAATGACAGGCTCCCGGCTCCGATCACGATCGAGGCGCGGAACTCGACGACCGGTACGCCCGCTTCGCGCAGCGCCTCTCCCGTTTCCAGGCGGCTCTTCAAATGTGTCGACAGGGAATGCGGGTCGTCGCCGAGTCCTCCGAGATAGACGATGCGGCGCACGCCGGCCCGGGCGGCGGCGCGGCCGAAGTTGGCGGCGGCCTGCCGATCGAGCGCGGCAAAGCCGGGCCCGCTCGCCATCGAGTGCACCAGGTAATAGGCTTGATCCAACCCGTCCATGGCCGCGACGAGCGACGTTTCGTCCAGACAATCCCCCGCGACGACCTCGGTTGTGGCCCGCCCCGCGGCGACTCGCTCGGGCTGCCGCGCGAGGCACCGCACGGCGCAGCCGCCTTCCTCGAGCACCCGAAGAAGGCGGCTGCCGATGTATCCGCTGGCGCCGGTGAGCAGGACCATTGCGGCCATGGGCGATCGTCCTACTCGCCCGGCGAAAGCAGGACGGTGTCAAGGACGTGAATGACCCCGTTGCTCGCGGCGATGTCGGTCTTGACGACCCGCGCCTTGTCCACCATCACGGTACCACCGCTGACCTTGATGGACAGCGTGTCACCGCTGACCGCCTTGGCGGAACTGACCTTGACGACATCCGCCGCCATCACCGTGCCTGGCACGACGTGATACGTGAGCACGCGCCGCAGCACCGCTTTGTTCTCCGGCTTCAGCAGGTTGTCTAGCGTGCCCGCCGGCAGCTTCGCGAACGCATCGTCGGTCGGCGCAAAGACGGTGAAGGAGCCCGGCCCCTTGAGCGTGGCGACGAGGTCGGCCGCCATCAGCGCCTTGGCCAACGTCGTGAACGACCCCGCGGCGACCGCCGTGTCGACGATGTCCTTGGTCTGCTGCGCGCGCGCCGGTGAAACCACCACCATGATCGCGACGAGCGCCAGTGAGGTGACCGCAAGCATAGTCTTCATGTGCACTCCTTGAAAAACGAACCGAGCAATACCTGAATCACGCATGGTGCGTCGCCGGGTGTATCCACCGGCCCTGCACGCGCTTCCAGAAGAACGCCTGGTACACGCCGGCCACGCCGACCAGCCCACAGACGACGGCGATCAGCCCGGAGACCTCGCCAAAGGAAAGGCCGAACAGGGCCGCGACGAGGTCGAAGCGCGCGACGGCCACGAGTCCCCAGTTCAGCGCGCCGACGACGACGAGTACGGCCGCAACGACATCGATGAGTTTCATAGGTGCCTTTGATTTAACTATAATGCACATCTAATTGCATCAAAGTAAAAATGAGCCGTTGACGCGAAGTCGTGTGAGCCGCGCGACAAGAACGGCGCGAAATGTGAACCACAGTCAAACGAGGAAGCGATGCTCACGAAGACCCTGCAGGACGGTCTGAACGACTATGGGATTGGAGCCAAGATTCGCGCGCTCCGCCTGAAGAAGAAGATTGGCCTTGTCGACCTGGGTAAGCACACTGGGCTGTCGCCGGCGATGCTCTCGAAAATCGAGCGCGGACGTCTCTTCCCCACACTGCCGACCCTCCTTCGCATCGCGCTCGTCTTTGGTGTCGGCCTGGAGTTCTTCTTCGTTGGCGCACGTGAAAAGCCGCTCGTAGCAGTTACGAGGAAGAACCAACGCGTGGAGTTGCCCGAGCGCCCTGGCGCGCGCGAGACCGCCTATCGGTTCGCGTCGCTCGATTACCCGGCTACCGAGCGAAGCTTCAACTGTTATTACGCTGAGTTCCTTCCGGTAGCGCGGGATAAGCTACGGCCGCACGACCATGCAGGCGTCGAGTTCATCTACGTGATCGAAGGCATCTTGAGCGTGCACATGAACGGCGAGGAGCATGCGCTCGACGCGGGCGACGCCATCTACTTCGATTCGGCGATTCCGCACGCGTACCGACGCAGCGGCGGCCGTTTGTGCAGCGCCGTCGTCGTCACCGCACCGTAGGGTCAGACCGTGCGGCCGACGTCGCCTGGGCGGCGCGTCGGCGATCGTGCGAAATGCACGGCGAGGAGAAGCCCGTGTCCAAGGACCGATCGTGCGATCTCGCTGCTCGGCAGTGGTGGTGCGAGACGATGGTCGGCCTAGGAGTCCGTGATGAAGCGCGGGCGGCGCACCGAGTGCCCAAGATTCTTGAGTGCGTGCCGAATCGCGCTAAGGTGATAAGCCGTGTGCGCGACGATCGCCATGCTGTCATCCACCTGCTGTTCCCCCCAGGTCTGAAGTCGCTCGAGCGTCTCGATCAATTCAGCATATTCGCGGCGAGCGCTGCCTTTGAGTTCCTCCCATTCCCGATCTCCCACCTGTTGTGGCCGCGCCGTCGCGCCTGACTTCCGCCAGCGCCGGCAGATCGCACCGATCTATTTCAACAACAGTTCGCGCGCGTATTTGGTGCCGACGACCTCGCGGTACTTGCTGCGGTCCTGATAGCCCTGCATCTGAGCCTGGTCATCGCCGTCCGTCTGCTGGAGGAGTGCATCGGCCTTCTCTTGGTTGGTTTCGATGTTCGCGAGGCTGGTGTATTCCCGCAGGATCAGCAGGTTCCACGCCCCGCCGTCGTCCATCGTTCGAAGAATCTTGTACGACTTCTGAAATCCGACCTTGATCTGCGCCTCCTCTGCTTTCTTGAATTGACCATCCAGATACTCCAGGTAGTTCTGGTTCATGCCGGACGCCATCTTGATCATCGTGACCGTCCAGACCGTTCCCGGACTGAAGAACTTGTGGACTTGTCCGATGACGGGCAGCGTGCCCAACGCGCTGAGTACGCCGATCAACGCGACTGTTCTAACAGTTTTCATCGTCGATCGCTTTCTTGAGAAGACCCAGTAACGGCTACCGAGGGGGCGGAGGCGTCCGCTGCACCCCGGGTTCTACGCATCGCAACGAATTTGGAAACCTTGAATGTTGCCGCACGCCGTCCTCGAGGCAGCCGAACGCGGAGTTGCACAGCAGCACGCGATGGTGTCAGACCGCGCCTGTGGTGTCTGTTCCGTAACGCTCACGGACTTCGCTGAGTTCTCAGGCCGTTGCTTGGCCGTGCTTCGTGACCTGCGACAGCCGCAAGGATTCGCCGCCGACACTCCGGTTTGCTCGGGATCGCCGCCGATCAGCTCGAGCACGTGTTCGAAATGTTCACGCAGATCGATAGGTCGCTGGAGCGATCCTTGAGCGGGCTGGGCATAGGGCTGACACTCGTGAAGACACTGGCGGAAATGCACGGTGGCTTTGTGGAAGCAAGAAGCGACGGCCCGGGTCAGGGAAGCGAGTTTGTCGTGCGACTGCCGATCGCAGTCGAAGACGGACCCGCCGGCGCTCCAGCCCAAGGTGACGCCATCGGCGACGACAACGCCCCTGCGGATTCTGGTTGTCGATGACAATCGCGAGTCAGCCAATGCGCTCGCCATGTTGCGGGACTTGAGCGGGCACGAGACACATACCGTTTACGATGGCCCGGCGGTAGAAGCGGCAATCAGGCTTGATCCGGACGTCATCCTGCTAAACATCGGATTGCCGGGACTCAATGGCTACGAAGCGGCTCGTAGAATTCGCAACAGCAAGGAGAGAAGCGCCGTCCGCTGTTGATGGCCCTCACGGGATGGGGTAAAGACCAGGACCGCCACCGATCAGACGACGCGGGCTTTGACGCCCATGTGGTGAAGCCAGTGGACGTCGCCAAACTTGTGGCCGATGTTGGCGCCGCCCGACAAGGGCTACGCGGCTGACAGTAGGTCTAAGTAGCAGGCCGTGATGCCTTTCGAGGCAGGCGCACCGTGAGCGTCGTGCCGTCGACTTCTGAAGAAGTCACCGAGATCTTGCCTTCGTGCCCCGTGACGATGGCTCGCGCGATGAACAGGCCAAGTCCGATGCTATTCGTATCTCCGCCCAGGCCGGCGGTGTGCCGCACGAGCGGCTCAAAGATCGCGTGCTGAAGGTCCGGAGGGATCGGCACGCCGCCGTTGTGGACCGTCAGCACGACATCTTCGGTCAAGCCGTGCGCCTCCAACGTGACGGCACTCCCGACGCCGTGCTGAATGGCGTTCCCCACGAGATTGGACAACATTTGAGCAAGCCGGTCGCGGTCCCATTGACCGCGAAGATCGCCGCTCGATGTGAACTCGACAATGCCGCCCGGGTGGGCGGCCTGAGCTTCGAGCACCACTTCCTGACACAGCTGCCCTAATTCGGTCTGCTCGCGCTTCACAGGGATCTCGCCGCCAAGACGAGCCTGCGTCAGGTCCAGCAGGTCGTTGATCAGACGCCCCATGCGGTGCGCACTCCGCAACATTCCGGAGGCCACATTCGCCGTCGTGGAGTCGGCGTCGGCCCTTATGGTCAGCAGGGTGGCCCCCGACGCGATCGAGTTGAGGGGATTCCTCAGATCATGACCCAGGATTCCAATGAACTGATCCCTGTAACGGTCCGTCATGGCGGTATAGCGCGTCATCGACTCTGTCAGCGCCTCATCTATCGCCTCATTGAAACGCCGCACATCGGCGAGATCCGTCGCACCGCTTTCTTCGTAGAGGCGCAGGACAGATGCACGTAGCGCCCGAAACTCGGCGAGCAGCTGCGCGGGTTTGAAGCCGTGTCGAATGCGAGCGTCGGCGTGTAGATGACCCGATGCTTCCATGGCGTGCGCAGAGCCCATGCCCATCGATTTCTGGGACTGTTCACCACGGCTTTGGCTGCTATCCATGTCCGCGATGAGCGCCGTGAGCATCTCTTGCGCATGGTCGCGAAGCTCCGATGGGATCATGTTGGCGCCGGGGGGCATCGTCGTTCTCGCGAACGCCTCGAAGGCACGGATGATCTCGTCGGTGTGCAATCGGATGAAATCGCTCAAGGCCATTCATGCCTCTCCCAAAGCCGTGTTCTCTACTTTGACGCCTACATCATGTGCCGTAGGCGTCGCACACCTGATAACGTTGCGCATGAACTTCGCCTGCGAAGCGTCAGGGATTGGACCGGCCTGCCCATTCGAGCACGGATTCCGATACACCTGTCCAGTATCACAACATCTGAGAGCCAGCCCGGCCGCACTGTGACTCGTGATCGGAGTCAATGAAAGTGCAGTGCGGCGCAAATTGCTGCTCGGCAGCGTTGTTGCAGCCTGCATGTGCGGAACGTGGTGCGCCATCGGACGGTTGCCGAAGAGCGCACCTCGGATGAGGTCAGCAAGATGAATGGCAGGTACGTGAAACAGCTTTTTCGAGTGGTTCTTCTCACCGGCGTCTGGACAGTGATGGCAATTCCCTCGATCGCGCAAACTCCCGCAGACAACACGAAGGCCAATGCACAAGACCGAGCGACGGGCGCCGTGACTGCCGATCAGCAGAAGGAGAACGCACCTGATCGTGAAATGGCACAGAAGATCAGGCAGTCACTCATGAATGACAAGGGCTTGTCTACCTACGCGCACAACGTGAAAGTGATCGTCCGGGATGGGCAGGTCACCCTCAAGGGCCCGGTGCGGTCGAAGGACGAGAGACACGCGGTCGAGACGAAAGCCATCGAAGTGGCTGGCGCCGGCCACGTGACCAACCAGATCAGCGTCGCCCCTGCCCACTGAGTATCTGCAACCAATCTCTGACAATGCGGGTGGTCGTTGGTTGACGCCGGCCACCCAGCGTTCAATACACGAAGGAGTCTGACATGGAAGACAAGAAGACGGCTGTTTTTGCGATTTTTTCGGGCGTGCCTCAGGCTGAGCGCGCCGTAGACGCGCTGGTTCAGGAAAGCTTTACGAACGACGACGTGTCGGTGCTCATGGCCGATCACGATGCCTCGAAAGGCTTCGCGCACGAGAAGCAGACGAAAGCGCCCGAAGGGACCGCGACGGGAGTGGCAGCCGGTGGAACGATTGGTGGGACGCTGGGCCTGCTTGCCGGCATTGGCGCGCTGGCCATTCCCGGCGTCGGCCCGCTCATCGCGGCGGGCCCCATCATGGGCGCGCTCGCCGGTCTCGGTGTGGGCGGCGCCGTCGGCGGGATCATTGGTGCGCTGGTCGGGATGGGGATTCCCGAGTACGAAGCCAAGCGGTACGAAGGTCGGATCAAGGATGGCGGGGTCCTGGTATCCGTGCACTGCGACACCGCCGACGAGATCGGTCGCGCCAAGGACATCCTGAAGCGAGCCGGAGGCGAAGACATCGCGTCGGCAGGTGAAGAGCGCGTCGTCGCCTACACTGCGCCGGCCGACGGTTCCCGGAAGTTCTGACGCTCGAGTCAGTGCAGGAACACAAACCGAGAAGGCTTCTTTAATGCGTTACATCGCCGCTTGGCTGCTTGGTGTGCCTTTTGGTCTCATCGTGATTTGGTATGTCGTCGGCCACGTCGCGTGCGGCAGGTAGAGGTGCACGTTCGAGTTCGATCACAACACGAGCGGGGGACGCCCCCGTTCGTGTCGACATCGTGGCGACGGGATGGTCTAGAAAAACACGACGGGAGAGGCAACGATAATGGCTGAATCTGGAACTCTACACGACGCTTTCCTTGACGAACTGCGCGACGCATACGACGCCGAAAAGCAACTTCTGAAGGCCCTTCCGAAGATGGCGAAAGCTGCCAGTGCGGAGGAGTTACGCGCCGCCTTTGAAGCGCATCTCGAGGAGACGAAGGTCCAAGTGGACCGGCTCGAACAGGTGTTCGCGAGTTTGGAAGAGAAAGTACCGAGGAAAGCACTGCGATGGAATCGCCGGCATCATCGAGGAAGGCAAGTCGGTGATGGAGGAGAGCTTCGACGATGCAACGATGGATGCGTGCCTCATTGCATCCGGTCAGCGGGCGGAACATTACGAGATGGCAGCGTACGGGACGCTGATCGCGTGGGCCCGCACGATGGGGCACACGCAGGCCGCACGCCTTCTTCAGCAAACGCTCGACGAGGAAAAAGCCGCGGATGAAAAACTGTCAGGCCTCGCTGACGACGGCATCAACCAAGAGGCCGCCGGTGCCAACCACCCATCGGCGAATGGTGGCGACGCACCACGGGCCGTATCGAAGAAGGCGCCATCGAAGAGGGCACAAAGCCCGCACGTCGGTAAAGGCAAGATGCTCAGGGCCTGACGTCGAGCACCACGTGCTTGATCCGCTCCCGGCCCCGACGAGCAGAAAGGCTGCGGACTGCGGCACGGCCATCTCGCACGACTCGATGTCCGGCGCGTCAGGCTGGGGCAGTATCTTTTCGCGCGTCACGGCGGCACACTGGTATTTGTCGCCAGGTTTATCGCCCTGTTACGCGCGATCGCAGCTCTCCTGGCCGTTTTCAACTGTACGGAAAGTGTGAGGCCCTCGGGTTATAGGGCGGTGGCCCGCGGATCAGCGGTGCCGATCAGCGAGGACACCGTCGGCTTCGGGTCCCCTCGCTGTCGGCCTATTTAGTTGTCATAGATCAACGATGACCAGCAGCGGTTGGCGTCAGCGCTAGCGCGCTACTCTCACGAACGCCTCGCTCGGCATGCGCCCGCGCTGGCCTGGCAGACACAACGCGAGCCGATAAAGCAAAGCTGGCTTACCTTCTATCTCCGATTCGCGCCGGCACCACGCTTGTCGCCGCGTGGGACGCCAACGATGACCATTGAAACGGCCAGAGCCGGAATGTGGAGGGTCGAATCGTTTCGACACGCTGTACTGTTTCCCAACAGCGCGCCCAAGACCAAATGTCGGCAATCGTTCGCAAGGCACAGCTCTTGCTCCTAAAACGCTCATGAGCATCGGACGAACAGTTGCCCGTTGGGGCGGTGCCCGACTGTCGCGGCGAATCGGACGCTTGGTTCCGTTTTTCGGCACTGCGATCGCGCTCGCCACGCTCGGCGCTGCTATTCGGCAAAAAGGATGGCTGAGGGGTACGGCAGACACAGCACTGAACGCTGTCCCGTTTGTCGGGAGCGTGAAGACGGCGATCGAGGTTACGCGCGGTCGGGATCTGCTGGCCGACAGGGCCCTGAGGCAGCCTACGGTAAGGCGGGCGATCGTCAGGTAGAGTCCCGGCACTCGCGCAGGGGCCCGCCGACATTACGTCAGCGCGCCGGCAGCATTCCAGTAAGTGCGCAATGAAGGTCGATGGCACTCGTCTGCTGTTAAGACCTCGCGCCCCGAATCCCGCCGCGCGCACATGCTCAACTCGCCCTCGCACTCGGCCGGGGAGTCCCGCGCAGACACGCTCTGAATTCAACCGTTACGGTGGTGGACAAGGTCGGCACCAGAAATTCGATCCCACAAAGCCTGCGGACACACCGTGGCGGAGCACTGCGACGATGCGCAGGATTACAGGGTACAGGGCTTGCGTTACCGATCTGCGGCAGACGGTCGTTGGCGACTACCTCGAAGCTCGTGAGCCGCAACAACGTCGTGGAGTCGATCACCGCCATCTGTCGCTGCGCATGCTCGAGCACGATTCGCACACGGATGAATGCCAAGAAGCCCGCGCTCGATCAACTCGACGCGCCGGGGAGGAGGTGCGACTGAAAGCGTTCAGCAGCGGACTCGCCGACAGCTCATCAGTTGGATTGGAGTGAAGGCCGACGCTATCGTTACGGACTGACGATCATGCCACTTCAACCGCGCGACGTATTCCGGAGGCTTCGAATGCATCACGCGGCTGCGGGTGCGCATGTTCGTGACCGCGACATCCCTGACACGTCGCGGTGGCCCTGACCGCGCGCGCCATCGTGCGAAGAATGCCGCATGCCATCCGAACATCTCCCTAAGCGTATTTCCGTTCGGGGCGCCGAAATCCGTGCCACCGAAGCGCGACACCGATACCGCGAAAAAATCGCGCGCGTCACATTGGACTCCATGGTCCAGTTCGTCGGTCTTCTCGACGCGGAGGGGACTGTCCTCGAAATCAACAAGGTTGCGCTGGACGCTGTCGGCATCACGCTCGCGGACGTGGAAGGCAAACGGTTCTGGACCACGTTCTGGTGGCAGGTGTCCGAGGAGATCAATCGCGGGCTGCGCGACGCCATCGCGCGCGCGGCGACCGGCGAGTTCGTGCGATGGGACACGGAGATCTTCGGCCGGTCCGGTGGCAAGGACACGATCGTCATCGACGCGTCGCTCATGCCGGTCGTCGACGACGAAGGCGCCGTCGTGTTCATCTGCGCCGAAGGCCGTGACATCACCGAGAAGAAGGCGCAGGAGCGCGAGATCGCCCAGAAGAACATCGAGTTGCAGGGGCTGCTCGAACGGATTCGCGAGCTCGACGAGATCAAGACGCAATTCTTCGCCAACGTCAGCCACGAGCTTCGGACGCCACTCGCCCTGATCCTCGGGCCGGCGCGGCGCCTGATCGACGATAGCGGGACGATGAGCCTCGCCGAGCGGCGCGAGGCCGGCGAGGTCGTCGCTCGGAACGCCCGCATGCTGCTGAAGCACGTCAACGATCTGCTCGACATGTCGCGGATCGAGGCGAAGAAGCTGACAATCGATCTGGTGGACACGGATGTCGCCGCACTGGTGCGTTTCGTGGCGTCACACTTTTCCGTGCTCGCCGCCGAGCGAAGCATTCAATTCGAGGTGGACGCGGAGAAGGCGTGTGTCGCCGCTGTGGATCCGGAGAAGCTGCAGCGTGTGCTGATGAACCTCGTTGGCAACGCGTTCAAGTTCACGGCGAACGGTGGCCGGATCCGGTGCCGCCTTCGTTCGGGCGGTGACCAGCTCGCGGTGTCTCTCGACGATTCAGGACCCGGAGTACCGGCGGAACTGCGACACGCCATCTTCGAACGATTCCGGCAGCTGGACGGCGGCACGAACCGCAAGGTGGCGGGAACAGGGCTTGGGCTGGCGATCGCGAAGGAATTTGTCGAGATGCACAGAGGCGCGATCCACGTGTCGGACTCGGATCTCGGCGGCGCGCGGTTTACCGTCACGATTCCGCTGGCGCGATTGGCGACGGCCGCGACGCCGGCGAGTACCGACCCGCTCGACGTCGGCGCGCTCGAAGGCGTGATCGAAGAATTGCGCTTCGCCATCCCGACAGGCGCCCGCACGGAATCGCCGACGGCGGCCGACTTGAACTCCAGCACGCGCCCACGGATCTTGGTGGTCGAGGACAATCCGGACATGAACCGGTTCATCGTCCAGTGCCTCGACCGGGACTACGACGTCGTGTCGGCGTTCGACGGCCGCGAGGGGCTTCAGAAGGCGCTCGAGTTCAGGCCGTTGCTTGTCGTGTCGGACATCATGATGCCGAACGTCAGCGGGGTCGAGATGATTGCCGCGATGCGAGAGCGGGCGGAGCTCGACTCCATACCCATCCTTCTGCTGTCGGCGAAAGCGGACGAAGAGCTGATGGTGAAGTTGCTCGACGATGGCGTTCGGGATTACGTGGTAAAGCCGTTCACGGAACGGGAACTCGTGGTGCGCGTCAGGAACGCGGTGCTGGCCGAACAGGCACGCGCGCAGATGGAGACGCTGCAAAAGACCGCCGAGAACGCGAACCGCGCTAAGGACGAATTCCTCGCAATGCTCGGTCACGAACTGCGCAATCCGCTGTCGCCGATCCTGACCGCGTTACAGCTGATGAAGCTCCGGGGTGACGTGGGGGCCGAGCACGAGCGGGTCATCATCGAACGGCAGGTCGGGCACCTCAACCGCCTGGTCGAGGACCTGCTCGATGTGTCGAGAATCGCTCGAGGACGTGTCGAGCTCAAGCGCCAGACACTCGAGATCTCGGACATCGTGGCGCGCGCAATCGAAATGTCGGCTCCGCTGCTCGAACAACGAACGCACAGACTCCACGTCGAAGTCCCCAGAGGATTGCATGTCGACGGTGATCCCACACGGCTCGGTCAGGTCATCTCAAACCTTCTGACCAATGCGGCCAAGTACCACGCCGCCCGGCGGCGACATCTGGGTACACGCGACGCAAGTCGATGGCCAGGTGCGGGTGTCGGTGCGCGATTCGGGGATAGGCATCGCGCCGGAGATGCTGCCGCACGTTTTCGAACTGTTTGTGCAGGAGCGGCAGGCGGTCGCACGCTCGGAGGGGGGGCTGGGCATCGGTCTCACGATCGTCCGCAGTCTTGCGGAACTGCACGGCGGGTCCGTCTCCGTGCAGAGCGATGGGAGTGGAACGGGAAGCGAATTCATCGTCCGTTTGCCGGCCGTTGGGACCGAACCCGCGCGCACGCTGCAATCGGAGCCGGTCGAATCAGACGATCGACAGCGCAGTGCACTCGCCGCTCTGCCTCGAGTCTTGGTCGTGGACGATAACGAAGACGCCGCGCGTCTGCTCGGAGCCATGCTGACGCAGAAGGGGTATCACACGCGAGTTGCGCTGGACGCCCCAGCAGCGCTTGAGGCGGCAATGGAGATACGACCCGACATTGCAATTTTGGACATCGGCCTCCCTGTGATGGACGGGTACGATCTGGCGACCGCACTGCGACGGCTCCCCGGATTGGCCGACCTGCAGCTGATTGCGGTCACGGGGTACGGCCAGGAGATCGACCGGCAACGTACCGCGCGTGCGGGCTTCCGACATCATCTGGTAAAACCCGTGGATATCTCGGTGCTGGAGCGAGCCTTGAACAGCGCGCACGGAACTGACAGCCACCTATCATGAAATTTTCGGCAACGCTGACTCGATAAGGTTCCCGACGCGTCACTTGCTCCGTTTCATCGGTCCTCGGGCGCAACACGCTTTATTTAAACGCTGGACTGTCGCAGAACTTTCCGAGGCGAGTTGAAACAAAGGATTCCCAGATCGGCCTTCCCGACCCACGTGCGAGGTAACTGCGCGAAATGTGGGCACAAATTCGAGTGGCGGCGGTCGGTCGGTTATCAGCTTCGGCTCCGATCCAGTCGATTAGTAGCGACAGCTCTTAGAGTGGGATTGGATTGCAGACCCTCAGGGACTCACGCTGTCGAGCGTCCAGATGTTGCCGGTCTGCTCCGCGATCGTCAGCATCAATCGATGGACCGATACGCCGATTTCTGCAGCCCCGAACCGCGGTGACAACTGGTGCCTCGGACTGTCGTACCGTGTGACCAGGAAGGGCACGCCGGCGGGCGTCCCGGCGGCGCCGTCGAACCGGACGGCCCAGACATTGAAAAACGAATCCGCCTGGACGAAGTAGATCAGCTTGCCGTCACGTGACCACCGCGGCTTGTCGGCCCACCCGTTGAGGCCGGTCACTGCGATCCAGTGGCTTCGATCCGCACCGCCACTCGGGATCACGAAGACCGACGCAGTGCCTGGCGCCCTGCGGTCGAACGCCGAGAAGCAAATCCAGCGACCGTCGGGCGAGAATCGTCCCTGCCAGATCGCGTAGTTGTCGTCGACCGCCAACACCTTCACGGCGGTCTCGGCATGCGGCGCCGCCGCCACCGGCCACAGGCCAAGGGACGCCTTTCCCACGAACGGAACCGGGCCAGAAGACACGAGGATCGATTGGCCATCTGGCGACCAGTCCCACGTAGTGACGAAGGCGTCGGTGCGTGGCGTCGAGATCAGCTCCTCCTCGTTGGTGTCCGTGCGCCGGACGGCAAGGCCCATTTCGCTGGCGCCCTCACGGGCCCGTTCCCATCGGTAGGCCAGATGCTTGCCATCCTGCGACCACTGCGGGAACTCACGTTGCTGGTCATCGCTGGCAAGCTCCCGGCTGGCGCTCGTGGCCAGGTCCGTCATCCAGAGATCCGTCCGCTCAGACCCCTGCCGTCCGAGCACGTACACGAGTTTGCTACCGTCGCGTGACAGATCCGAGGTCGTGGCCAGCCCCACGCTCTCCGTGACAGGTTCTCCATTGCCGGTCGGAAGTCCAGTCGCGGAGTCGAGCGGCAGGACCCAGAGCCGCTGCGCCATATTCGTCATCGTGAAGGCGAGACGCCGCCCGTCCGCTGACAGGGCAAACCGTGGTTCCCAAGTGTCGCCGAGCGTGATCCGTTCGGTCCCGCGAACGGCCATCGTCGCTGGATCGACCGTGAGCCTAGCCAGGCTGTGGACCCCGTGGCTGTCGCAATCGACGAACAGCGTCGTGGGAGAGGCCCACACAAACGACGCCCAGTCTCCCAGCTCCGGCGCCTGTTTCAGCAGCCTGACTGGACCACCGGATAGCGGCACCGTGTACACGCCGTGGCCCTGGCCGGACACGACGCCCAAAACCGAAACATGTCTCGAGTCCGGGTACCAGTTCCAGTCCCGCATCCCTCCGAGGCCGCCGACGAGATCTTTCATGAACGCCTGCAAGACCGGCTTCGGCGGCTTGCCATCCAGGCGCACCGTATAGAGCGGCGAGGCGACGCCGCCTGCCAGGATGTCGCTGGCCGCAAAGAGAATCTGCGAGCCGTCCGGCGCCCACTTCGGCCGGACGCCGAATGAGGTCAGCCGGCGCTCAGCGCCGCCGCTCGCGGGCACGACGAACAGCCCGCCTCCGTCCCGCTCGGAGCGGAAGACCAAGGTGCTGCCGTCCGGCGACCACGTCGGCTGCCTGTCGTGTGAGGGCGACGTGGTGATCCGACGAGGGTCATCGCCGCCGATCGACTGCACCCAGATGTCGAAGTTCCCCGCCTTGTCGGAGGTGTAGGCGAGGGAACGGCCGTCCGGGGACCAGGCGACGTCAGTCTGCAGCCCCGCGTCGAAGGTGACGCGAGTCAGCGACGGCAGGACCTGGAGGCCTTTCGGCTCAGGAGTCCTCGCCCTCCACAGCTCCCCCATCCACCATCCGCCGCCGGCCGCCACGGCGGCCGTGGCGACGAACGCCGCGACAGTCATCGCCCTTCGGACATGGGCAGAGGCTTGTCCGCGGGACGGCGCAGGGCTCGCTGGAGTCACGGCGCCGATGTCGCTCGTGCGACGGGTTGCCGCGAGCCTCAGATCGTCACGGAGGGCCTCGAGATCGAGCTGCAGATCTCTCATGCCCTGGTATCGCCGCTCGCGATCCTTCTTGAGCGCCTTCCCGACTATGCGCTGCAATTCGGACGGGACGTCCGGCGCAAGGGGCGCCAATGGTGGAGGCTCGTGTTCCAGAATTGCCGCCAACACGTCGCTGGGGCTCCGCCCGGCAAACGGCAGTTGACCCGCGAGCATCTCGTAGAGAACAACGCCCAGCGACCAGACGTCGGTGCGGCCATCCACGTCCTCGCCTCGGGCTTGCTCGGGGGACATGTAGGCCACGGTTCCCATCACGGTTCCGGCGTTCGTGTCGAGCACCGTGCGCGTCGCTCCGCCGTCGTCGGTCCCTGGTGCGGTGAGCTTGGCGAGCCCGAAGTCGAGCACCTTGACGACGCCGTCCGGCCGCACGATCGCGTTCTCGGGCTTCAGGTCGCGATGCACGATGCCAGCGGCGTGGGCCGCCGTCAGCGCCGACGCGATCTGGATGGTGAGGTCGAGCGTCTCCGACGTCCGCAGCCGGCCGCTGGCGAGCCGCCCACGCAGGGTCACGCCCTCCACCAGCTCCATCGCGATGAACTGGTGGCCGTCAGGGGTTTCACCGAGCGCATAGATCGTGCAGACGTTCGAGTGATTGAGGGCCGAGGCGGCGCGCGCCTCTCGCTGGAAGCGCGACACGCGCGCGGCCTGCTGCGTCAACCCGGTAGGCAGAAGCTTGATCGCGACCTTGCGTTGCAGCCTGAGGTCTCTGGCGAGCCAGACTTCGCCCATCCCGCCAGCGCCCAGCGGCGCGACGATCTCGTAGGTATCCAGGCGCGCGCCGGAGGCCAGGGACATTGTGGAGGCGAGCGGATTATACCGGTGAGCATCGGCGGGACGTGTGACTTTGGCAATTGCACGCTGTTCGCCTCGCCGGCAGAAGTCGCTTCAAGCGGCAGCCTTGATCGTCGCGGGCCAGCTAGCGCGATTGCCGGACCCGGCAACGGGCGTCGGCTGCATCTCACGGGCGCGGGGATTGTGCGCCCAAGTCGGCTTAGCCTTCGTGCCCGTGTCCTCCGTATGGGCGTCAGTGGTGGTTGCCCGTGTTCCCGCCCGTGTTCGGCTGCCGTTGATGCCCTGCGGTGGTGCGCCCGCGAATAGTCTTGCCAGCCGTGCGTGGCAGCAGGTGCTGCCCCACTTTGTGTCGGGCTACTACCTCGTGGGTCCGAGATACCAATCGAGCCAGTCGAGCGTCTCCCGGGCGATGTCCGCGTGCGGCGGATAGTGGCCGCTTTCGAACACGATGCGGCGCTTGAGTGCGCCGGCCGACCCGAGGAGGCGAAACATCGGCTCCTGCGATTGGGTAACTGGATACTTTTCGTGTGCGCTGTCCTAATGGTGACTCACGCCTCATGGGTAGGCCGTCGCTTCGGCAAGGTTGAAGGCTTCAACGACGGGCTCTCTGCGGGCTACAGCGCCGCGGTCTTCCGTACCCACGGCATAAGTCCAGAGCAGCAGAAGGACTTTTGGGACATGTACCATCGGGCTCGCGAGGACAGGAACATCGCCGAGGTGCATCGGGAGCTAGACAGCCGGCGGGCCACCAAGGAAGGCCGTTCGTAGGTCGTTCGGGCGCCGCTACCCAGGATCGTTCCAGTCAGTCTGAAACTCACTTCGCCTTCGCGCCGAGCAAAATAGGATCAGTCTCGACAAGCACAAGGGATTTCACCATGCCCTGTGTGCCGGTTTTGTATTTTTTGAAGTGCGGAGCTTGCAAGTGCGCCTCGTAGGCGGCCGCATCTGCGTACATCTCGAAGATTCTGATTTGGGCAGGATCGCCCTTCACTGATACCGCATACAGGGTCAGAACGCCTGGCTCCAGACGGATGGACATTTCGATCTCCTCGCGGAGCGCAGCTTTATATTCCTCTAGTTGACCGGGATCGATCTGAAGTTCTGCCAGCCTGACGATACGGCTTTGCATCTGTTGAGTGGACGTGTTCACGCTGGCGCGTGCCATGGAGGTTGCCAGGAGAGATGCGCCAAGGATTAGACAGTGTGTCGATGTCATTCCGACTCCCGCCCGTGGCGACATGCGCCCATCTTTAGTCCCGATGAAGCTTATGCGGCGGAACCCGATCTACGACCTTCAGGATTGTCCGCCTTTTCGCACACTCGGAACCGAATTGCCCTCCGCTCAGCATACCGCTCGGCCGAAGCTTGTGAGCGCCTCTCACGCGCCAGGACGGTCGCAGCCTCGCCCCACGACCCCAGGTACGCGAATGGCCCCCGAACCCTGTAGTCGCCCTTGCGTGATTCGTACGTAAGATCCCAGCAAACCGCCGGCGGGGCACGAGCGGGCTGCACGGCGCGAATCGACCAGGTCAAGCAGGAGGTCGATCGCCGCGTCAGCTCACGATTCAATCCGCGTCCCGGCAGCCGTTGCACAGCCAGTTCCGATTACGTTTTCGTTGACATCCAGGACTTCGACGGCGGCCTGGGTGGTGAAGTGATCGCCGTCGTCGTGGAGTTCCAGCTGTGCGGTCACTCTCTGGGATCCAATAAGCACGCCGCTCGCGTTGTAGCGGTAATGCACGAATATGTACGAGTAGTCTTGCCACCCGTGTTCACGTTGCCAGACCCCGTGGCTGGGGCTACGCAGCGCCGGAGTCGAACCAGGAGCCACACCCCACTCCGACAGCGTGCCACCGTCATGGAACGTGAAGAGACCGCGCAGGGACGGCCCGGGCTCCTCCGTGTCGCAGTTGACCAACGTCACCTGTGTTCGCCACGCTCCAACGATGGTTCTCTCCCTGGCATCGGACTGGCTGTTCTGCCCATACGCGGTGCCCGGCGGGATGGTCACAGCAGTAATGACGGCCAACGACGCGACGGCTACTGTTTGTCTCATGGGAGTCATCTCGCTCTCCTTCCAGGCCGGTTGTCCACCATTGAACGAGCAGAGGCGTACGAGTCGGTATGCCACGTCAACTGCGACGAACGATCACCTCGTGTCGCACGCTCGGTAAGCCTAGGCTCTGCCAGAGCCCCTGCGTATTCATCGATCGACATAGTGGAACGCGCGCTCGGGAGTCCGCCTTTCGTGACTCGTACGTGAGGCCCCAGCAGCGCCGGCAGCCCGCGGGAGATACTGACGTGGGCAGATAGACCCGGTGTGGCTCGCGCCGAGCAGATCGGACGGGGCTACATGTCACCGGAGCAGGCGACGGGCGGAACGGTGGAGCGCGGAGTGACATCTTCAGCTTTGGTGCGATGCTTTACGAGATGGTGAACGGCGTCCGTGCGTTCGTGGGCTCGTCCGTTGCTGACACGCTGAGTGCCGTCGTCCGAGCGCAACCGAAGCCGCCAGACCGGACGTTCGGCGTGCCGATAACCTGGAAATGTACAGTTACGGTGCGGTGCCTGCGTAAAGATCCCGAGCGGCGCTTCCAGCACATGGTCGATGTGAAGTGGCGCTGCAGGAGATCAAGGAGGACGAGGAAACTGGTGCGCGTGACCGTGTAGAGCAGCTCGCCGCGTCTCCCGATACGTACTCGCCTGATGTTGGTCGCGACAGCACGGGCTGGCGAATGCTACACCACCGTGGCCGAATCTCCGCCGCTCAGGACATACCGCTTCACCACGCTGCACGCGGCGCGGTCCCCAGCGACCGGAAATCCAGACCGCACAGGTCACGTTTGAATGGGACGGCAAGAAGATCGACAACGCCGACATCTACATCAAGATGATCGGGGCTTCGGAAGTTCGACAACTGACCACCGACCCCTTGGAGGACTTGGCGCCGAGTTGGTCGCCTGATGGCCGCAGATCGCATTTGTGCGGTCGAGGGCTGGAACCCGAGAGTGGTCGCATCCACTTGGCCTCACCAATGGGTGGAACCGATTTGAAGCTGACCGACTTCCCGGCATTGGCGCCGCTCACGTGGTCGCCAGACGGTCGCTACCTCGCCGCCCAGCGCGCGTTGGCCCCGGAGACTGCCGCGAAAACAGCACCGGGATTTACCTGAGCCCGTGCAGGGAGGCGAGCCTGCGTGCAATCGGCGCGATCAAGCCTCCCGTCATCCGATTTTGCGCCAGCGTTCTCACCCGATGGTCGTCGGCTTGCGTATGCGTCCTGTGCCGCGTCGATCGCCGGCTGTCACGTCTACGTGATCGAACTCGACGCGGCGCTCGCGCCGACCGCTCCAGCTCGCCGCGTTGACCACCCGTCTGTCTTGATTATCAGTTCGCTGGTCTGGACTCGGGACGGACGCGCTGTCGTCTACAGTGCCCAGCCGGGGCCCTTTATGGCGTATCTCTGGCAAGTCGCTGCCGACGGCACGCGCCCGCCTGCGCGGATCGAAGTCGCCGGGCGAGGCGCAACTATGCCCGCGACGGTGCTCGCGAGGACCGGCTGGCATTCGTTCGGGAGTTGTCAGATACGGATGTCTACCGGTTTTGAGACCGGGGCGTCCGCCCCAGCCCGTGGTGTCCTCGACATTCCCCGATACAGAATCGCGCTTCTCGCCCGATGGCCGCCGTCTCGCTTTTTCTTAGATGCGCTCTGGTGAAGGGCCGAAGTCTGGATAGCCGCGGCTGACGGGTCACGGGCGCAGCAGCTCACGGATGGTCCGGGTTACATCCAGGGCTCTCCCAGTTGGTCACCGACGGTCGCAGAATCGTGTTCGATTCGTTGGCGGATGACTGGCACTGTCACCTCTGGATCGTCGATGCCGATGGAGGGACACCGCACCAGTTGACACCGCCGCCGGCGACCAGGATGTCCCCAGTTGGTCCCGTGACGGCAGCTGGATCACTTCCGCACCGGATGCTACGTGAGATCAGATTCGACATTTGGCGCGTGGCGGCTACCGGCGGCCCGCCGGAGCGATTGACCAGCGCGGCAGCGGGAGATTCGCGTGTGAGTCGCCGGACGGAAAGAGCCTATCGGACCAGCCGAAGGATTAAGACGCGGCGCTGCTGGCGATGCCGCTCACCGGAGGTCCAGCGCGGCAACTCGTCGCGTGCGTCAGGGCGACCGCCTTCGGCATCGGTCCTGAGGGCGTGTACTACGTGGCATGTGATCCGGGGCCCGATCCGCCGGTTCATGTGAGTAGACCCGTTGCCGGGCGCGCCACATTTCAAAGAGCTGTGTGACGCAGGTGTGACACTTCGTCAAAAATTCTGACCTCCCCCAACGGCCCTGAGCGTCCGCCGTTTCCAGCTAACCTCCGGTCCCTTGCGCGGCTCGTATCGGTCACGTTCAAGTAGCGTCGCGAAGAGCAGGAGTGACTCCGACGAACCCTCATGCGGCGCCGGTATGAAATGTCTACATTGCGGTCCTTAACCGCGTAGAATGCTCGACACGGTATTGCCGCACAGCTGACGCCGAAGGACGCGCTACGAGCGCGAGCCGAGCAGGCGCGCGGCGACGGCGCGGAAGCGGTCGTGATGCGGGCCGGTCACGAACATCCAGCGGAGCACGCGCACGCTGACGGCTCCGCTGGCGCTGTCCGGCATGATCTCGTCGAGCGTCTTGAGCGGCTGCGCGCGAATGCGGTCGAGGAGCGCCACGCGGTGCACGCACGATACGGTGCAGAGCGGCGCACAGCTCTTCTCGCTCGTGCTCTCGCGCAGCACATCCTCGGCGGTGTACTCGGCGAGCGGGATCCCTGGATGGCCGCGCTGCTGTGAGCACCAATGCACGAGGCCATCCTCACAGATGTAGAGATAGCGGCCGCCGGCCCCGCAGTGCCAGTCGTTCGGCCGCCCGAACGCGAGGTTCCGCTGGAAATCGTTCTGCTTCTGTACCGTGTAGAACGGCGCAGTCAGCGAGGTGATCTCGCTGTAGACGCGCAGTTGCTCCGGCGTCAGCGGTATCAGCCGGCCGTGACCGTTGTGGATCAGACCGACCGTCGCCGTGAGACCCAGTTCGATCGCCCGCTTCGCGATCGTCAGTGCGTCCTCGGGGTGACTCAAGTCGCCACCGAGCACAGAGTTGATGTTGACGCTGAACGCGGCGTGCTTCGCCAGCATCTGCAGCTTCGCATCGAGCACCTTCAGGCTCTTCTTCGACATGTCGTCAGGTTTCACGTTGTCGATGCTAATTTGCAGGTGATCCAGCCCGGCGTTGTTGAAGTCCTCGATGCGCTTCTTGTTGAGGAGGTAGCCGTTCGTGATCAGCCCAGCCAGCGCGCCGGTGCCGCGGATATGCCGGATGAGCTCGTCGAGGTCAGGGTGTAGCAGCGGCTCGCCACCGCTGATCTCGATGTTCGCCGTGCGCAGCCGAGCCAGGTGGTCGATGCGCTCGCGCATGGTCGGCAGTGCCACCGGCGGAGAGTGCTTGTCGTACTCGTTGCAGTAGGTGCACGCCAGGTTGCAGCGGCGGATCGGGACGATCTGCGCGAGGATGGGATGGCGCGCGGACTGGAAGCCGCGCGCCACCATCTTGACCTCTCGCCACGTGCGGTCGACGGTTCGGAGCATGCGCTGCGGCCGCGGCATACTAGGATCATAACGCCGGATGCCGCCCGTTGATTGTGCGCGCTGGACGACGACGCTGACGGCGTCGTATCTGGCGATCACGGCCGCGTTGATAGCGATCCTCGGGAATACCGTTCCAGGCCGGGTCTGGCTGGTCGCGGCGCATCTAACGCTCTCCGGGTCGTTGCTGATGCTGAACCGCGTGAGGCCGTCGGCGGGGATCCTTCGCATGATTCGCGACTGGTATCCATTGATGCTGTTTCCTCTCCTCTACAAGGAAGTGGAGCGGCTGGCGGCGGTCATTGGTGACTGGCGGTTGACCACGGCGATTCCGGCCTGGGAGTCGGCGCTGTTCGCCGGGCAACCGAGCCTGTACCTCAGCGAACGGCTGGCGTTCGTGCCGCTGTCCGAGTACCTGCATTTCTGCTACCTGTCCTACGTAATCGTCATTCCCTCGGTGACCGCGTACTGGTACGTCAGCGGACGGCGGGCGGCCTTTGGCGAGCTGCTGCTGATGCTCTCGACCGTGCTGCTGGGCAGCTACCTGTTCTTCATCCTGCTGCCGGTGGACAGCCCGTACTACCTGTCGCAGCGCCTGGGCCCGCCGCTCTCCGGCCACTTCTTCTTCGATCTCGTTCATCAGATGTCGGCGCTCGGCGGCGCGCGCGGCGGCGCGTTTCCGAGCGCGCACGTGTCGGGTGCGGTCGTCCTGACCCTGGTCGCGTGGCGGCACCAGCGTCGGCTCGCGTACCTGCTCGTCCCAATCACCGGGAGTGTGATGATCGCCACCGTGTACGGCCGCTTCCACTACGTCCTCGACACGCTCGCGGGCGCAGCCCTGGCGATTGCCGTCGTGGTGGCGTATCGATATCTCTCCGGCGGCCAGCCCGGTGAGAAGCCGTCAGCTTGCGACGCTGCGATCGGATTGCCTGCTGCGAACTGAGTGCGCTTCGATGGACCGGCCGTGAGCTTCGAACTTCGAGAAACGGGGACCCAGGCGCCCGTAGCGACTCGTCCTCTAAAAGACGTTTCCCGTCCTATCAACGCAGGATCCCGCTCCCGCCGCTTTCGCCGAAATCACGCTCGAGCTGTGCGGCATGCTTGTCGTCCCGCGCCCGCGCGCCGACAACAATTCCACCTTCTCGAAGCCCGCGCTCATACTCGGTGGCCCGATCTTCGGGAATGCCCGCGCCGATCAAAACACCAACCACGCCGCCGCTTGCGGCGCCCGCTCCCGCCCCGGCCAGCGCCGCAGTGATCGGCCCGGCAACGACCAGACCCAAACCGGGTACGGCGATCGAGCAGCCGACCCGCGAACACGGCCGCGAGGGCCGCACCCGCTCCTCCGCCGATGGCGCTGCCCTTACCCAAGCCCTCGGCCATCTTTGAGGACTTCAGCTCGTGTCCTGGCTCCACGTCACCAAAGTAGCGAGCTCTGGTTTCGTCTGACATGAGGACATCAACGTCCTCCGCCTTGTATTCGTGCCGCGACGTGAGTCCTTCGTGCGCTCGCGTGGCGTCCTCAGGCGACCGATAGAGCCCGGTGACGTACCTGGATTCGCTGCGAAGCGATCCCGGGGTTGCGGTGTTGAGTGCGCCAGGGTCGAAACGAGGTGGGCGCGCGGCATCTTCACGTCGATTCCTGATCTGGATTCGGCCTCGTCACAGACGCTCTCGATGAGCTCGGCGATCACCTTTAGGGCGGCCTCGCCTTTGCCGAGTGCGACCAGGAATGTGAACCGTCGAATCGTTTCGACACGCTGTACCGTTTTCCCGACATCGCGGGCGCCCAAGACCAAATGGCGGCGACTCGTCCGCAAGGGCACAGCTCTTGCTCCTAAAACGCTCATGAGCATCGGACGAACAATTGCCCGTTGGAGCGGTGCCCGACTGTCGCGGCGAATCGGACGCTCGATTCCGTTTTTCGGCACCGCGATCGCGCTCGCTACGCTCGGCGCTGCTATTCGGCAGAAGGGATGGCTGAGGGGTGCGGCAGACGCGGTACTAAACGCTGTCCCGTTTGTCGGAAGCGCGAAGACGGCGATCGAGGTTACGCGGGGTCGGGACCTGCTGGCCGACAGGGCCGTCAGGCAGCCTGGCGTAAGAAGGCGGGCGGTCGGCAGATAGCATCCCGGCAGTCGACCGGAACGTGGCCGAGATCGCCAAATTCTCGGAATCGTCGGCAAGCCCTACGACCTTGGGCTCCTGGTGGAAAGGTTGAAGGACGCTCTGCGTCGCAAATCCTGATGGTCCACCGCTGCGCTGCCATGCCGCGGGATGGAACGACGTATCGGCGGGTCGAGACGGATGGACAGCGCAGGTACAATCGGCCAATGCCAATCGTGCAGTCCCGGGCGCTGAGCCCCGTAGCCGAGCGTGCCCTCACGGACGGGCGTGCACTGCTGGCGGAACTCCGCGACTGGCTCGCCCGCCTGCCGGCCACCGAGCACGACAGCACCACGCTCGCCAATTCGATTCGGCAGCTCGATGACTTCTTTCTGCTGGTCGTCGTGGGCGAGTTCAACGCCGGAAAGAGCGCGCTCATTAATGCATTGCTCGGCGACCGTGTCGTCGAGGAAGGCGTCACGCCAACGACAGCCAACATCGAGTTGGTCCGTTACGGCGACGCACTCGCGCGCGAGGTCGATGCCTCCGGCATGCATGTCGTGGCGGCGCCGACGCCATTGCTCCGCGAGCTGCACATTGTGGATACTCCGGGAACGAACGCTATCAATCGCGCGCACGAACGCCTGACCTTGGACTTCGTACCCCGCGCCGATCTGGTGCTGTTTGTCACGTCGGCCGACCGCCCCTTCACCGAAAGCGAACGCGTGTTTCTCGAGAGTATTCGGAACTGGGGCAAGAAGATTCTGCTGGTGATCAACAAGGTCGACATCTTCGAGACGGAGCGCGATCTCGCCGAAGTCGTGCAGTTCGTCAAGGAATCCAGCCTGCGTCTCTTAGGTGTCGTGCCGGAAGTATTTCCGCTCAGCGCACGACTCGCCGCTGGCGCCAAGCAGGGCGACGCGAGCGTATGGGCGGCCAGCCGCTTTGAGGGGCTCGAGCGGCACATTCAACACACGTTGGACGATGTGAGTCGGTTCCGTCTGAAGCTCGCCAATCCTCTCGGCGTCGGCGATGCGCTGGCACGACGCTACGAAGCCATCGCGCGAGAACGGAACGATTTGCTGGCCACCGACGTTGCGGCCGTCGCCGACATCGAGCGTCAGCTGGCCCTCTTTCGCGATGATCTCGCGAAAGGGTTCGAGCTGCGCATGACCGCGATTGAAAAGGTACTGCTCGAGATGGAGGCTCGCGGACACCAATACTTGGATGACACGCTGCGCATCGCGCGTGTGTTCGACCTGCTGAACCGATCCCGCGTGCAGCGGGAATTCGAAGAGCGCGTGGTCGCCGATGCTTCAGCCCGTATCGATCGGCTTGTGTCTGAGCTCATCGACTGGCTGGTGGAGCAGGATCTTCGGCAGTGGCAGGCGCTGTCCGCAAAGCTCGCGACGCGGCAGCATGAGCACGGCGAACGAATTCTTGGTTATGAGGCTGGTAGTTTTCATGCCGACCGAACGCGACTGCTTGAGTCGGTCGGCCGTGAGGCACAGCGGGTGGTCGACACGTACGACAGGCACCGCGAGTCGACGGCGCTCGCCGATAGTGCGCGTGCGGCGGTCGCGGCGACCGCTGCGATTGGCGCGAGCGCCCTTGGCCTTGGTGCGGCGGTCGCGGCCGTCGCCAGTACCGCTGCCGCAGACATCACCGGCATTCTCGCGGCCGGCATGATCGCCGCTCTGGGTTTGCTGGTGATTCCTGCGAAACGGCGGCGCGCGCGGGCCGAATTGCGCGAAAAGGTCACGGTGTTGCGCGCGCGTCTGGGCGCTGCGCTGAGGACCGAGTTCGATACCGCCCAGGCCCGGAATGCGCAGCGCCTTGCCGATGGCCTGGCGCCGTATGCGCGATTCGTGCGCGCCGAGCAGGCGCGATGGACGGAGATGCGGAATGCCCTCGAAGCGTGGCGCGGGAAGGCCGCGGTGCTCACGAGTGCCATCGAACGTCTGGAGAGCCGCGCCGATCGTGTCTCGTGAGCAGGGGCACGTGTCACGCGCCAGTGGAGGCGCCAACCGTGCTCGGTGCTGGCGATTTCGGTCGCCACAGTTCTAGAACCAAGAGGCGACCGGGCAGCCACAATCGCGGCGCGTACGCTCCCCCGCCATGCGGGCACTACCGGAGTGACCCTGCGTCGCGCCTCTACTGTTAAACGAATGGCCGCCTTGCCGGGGCGCGCCATTTCCTAAAGAATTCGCCGAATTCTCGCGCTCAGAAAACCATCAGGATGCCTGCCGCCAGGACCAGTGCCGCGACGTGCTTGCTTGCTGGAAACGAGGGCCGGTGAGGCCGGTTTCAGGCCCCTCGATCTCGGCGACCGACTTCAAGGGTTCCTCGCACATCTCAAGAGTTGGTTGAACAAATGAGACGAGCAAAGGTGCCTGGTCGAGACTTGCCGCCGCCCTCACCTACCAAGTACACGGTGTCGTCGTCGCCAATGGCAACGCCTTCTCCCTGCGGTTCGCCGACGACCTTGAGGTCGACCGTGGTTGCCACTCGCCAATTGCCCGTGAGGAACTCCGTGGTCCGATGGAACGTCAGGTGCTGGGCGGTGCGCAATACAACCCATTCACCGTTTGCGGATACGGCGCCGTCGGTGATTCGTTCATTCTCGCCGGGTTTGCCGGATCCGCGCGGCTTGCCGACGCGTTCGAGCGGATGTGTTGTACCGGGGCGCAACTCTCGGGGAAACCGATACAAGGCAACAGCGCCCCTGTCACCTTTGGTGACGATGAACAGCCCGCTATCCGGCGTGACGAGAAGGGCTTCGGCGTCGTGCGCACCGTCTGGGTAAGTCGCATGGAAAACGTCTTTCATAACCACAGATGCTTCAGACCCCGAAGGCTCCTGGAAACGATAGATCGTGATGCGCTTGCGCTCGGCGGCATTATCTCCGATGTCCGCCACATAGACGCATGATCCGCCTGGACACGGTCCGACGGCGACAGCCTCCCAGTCTTCAACCGCGACACCGGATAACCGAACGCGACCTGTCACGGAACCGCTCGTATCGAGCGCGAAGAGCACCGGCTGTCCGGAGTCGTTGTGCGCCCACAGCCGACCAGGAACACGATGGCTCACGGCGATGCCGCTTGCCTCGGGCAGCTCAGGGATTGGCGTGACCCGCCCGTCCGGCCGACATTGCATCGAACCGAATTCCCGGCCGGCAACCGGAGTCAACGTGATAGAAGCGAGCATCGCCACAACAAGAACCAACGACGCTCGCATCGATGAAACCCCAGCCGAATACGCGCTGAAGCCGTACATCATAATCACCTTTCTCAGCGCAACAATAGCGCCTGAATATGAATGTTGGATAAACATGGCCACTGAAGGTCGTTGGCAGCAGGAGCTGCATCACCACCATGGCGCCAGTCGCCGTGCGTTAGATGATGGGATTGGCATAGACCTATCGCCGCCAGTAGGCGAGAAGCGCGGCAGGGTCATCGAGGGTCGCCACCGCACCAGCAAGTTCCGCATCCGACCAGTAACCGCCGCATCGCAGTGCAATCGAGCGAATCCCGGCTCGGCGTGCGGCTTCAATGTCATATGGTGTATCCCCGATCATCACGGCGTTCGCTCGGCGCGAGCCCGCCTTTGCCAGGGCGGCCGCTACGATGTCGGGGTCAGGCTTTGAGTGATCGGCATCATCGTTTGAGGTTCGACGCGGTATCAGGTCAGCGACGCCCGCACGGTCGAGGAGCGCCTGCATCTCCCGGTCGTCCGCGGAGGTCGCGACGATGACACGCTTCTTCGATTTTCTGAGATACGAGACCAGCAGACGGCCTCCGCGCGTGGGGGCGAGCTGCGGCAGCAGTTCGAAAAACAGCGCCTTCTTTCGCCTGGTGATGGACTGCCCTCGAGACGAATTCGCGGCGATACCGGCGACCGCCGGCAGCAGCTTGTCACCACCCATGCCGACGAGCGGACGAACCCGTGACGCCTCGCAGGGAAAGCCATGCTCGCTCAACGCCTGCGCCCACGTCTGTGCGTGCGCGGCGTTGCTGTCGATCAGCGTGCCATCGACATCGAAAAGAAGCGTTGACACGTTGTCGATGTCGGGGACGCGTTGAAGGCGCACGCCCGCCCTGCGCTGCGCGCGTCGTCGCGATGTCAGCAGGAGTGAGAGGCCGGCAACGGCGGCCAGTCCGGAGCCGATAGCGAATCGGGGCGATTTATGGATGGCAAATGCGTCACCGGCGCGCCGAAGCATGCTGAAAGCGTGACCGGCGATGGTTCCGATGCTGGGCAGGGTCCGATTGCTGCGCTCGGACTCAGGGCTGGCGCGGCAAACGGAGGGCAGCCGCTCGGCTGTGCGGTCGATGGTGGCCGCGATGCGATTGCGCGTCTCGGCGATTTCCGCCTTGGCCTGCGCGATGGATGTTGCCGCCGCGGACGGATGCGATCGGTCCCTCCCGGCTAGTTGTTCGCCTGCGTCTTCAGCCATTCAACGGTCTCCTTGATGCTTTCGCGGGTCTCGCTCAGAGTGACGTTGACACTCCTCGCTTTGCCAAGGAACCGACGCGCTGAGAGGGCGCCACCTATCGCTAGGACGAGGCCCACTCCCGTCGCCGCCGCCCAGGCTGGAAGCCCGAGCGAGATCGCGATCAGGACCAAAGCACTCAATCAACACGCCGATGCCACCCAGCACGATGACGAGGCGCAGCGCGACGCCCACCAGACAAGGCAGAGTGGCGCCCGAATAGTTCACGTAGCGCGGGCGATTGGGCTTGTTGCGTCATCGGTCTGTCGATCCGATGGCTGCCGGCGTCGAGGGGATGCGTGTCGCGCCGCCCTCGCTTGCGATGCCGCAACCGACTCAGAAGGATCCCGGCGACGAACAGCGCTCCCAGGGCGGGCTCGAGGTTTCCGATCGTGAATCGTTGGCGACGCAGGCTTGGCCGGCGTCGCCAGCGGCTCCGTTTGCCGGTCGCGAAACGCGCGTTCGGCCCGGCGTCCAAGCAGGAGTTTGCCTTGGCGCTCTTCTGGCCCGGCGCCTTGCCATACGGCGAAGCGTGTTCGACCTCGGCGTTCAGTTCGGCGCCGACGAGAATCGCCAGGCTCGAGACGTAAAACCAGAGCAGCAATACGATGACACCGCCGACCGCACCGTATGTGGCGTTGTAATCGGTGAAATTTGCGATGTACACCTTGAAGAGCAGCGACACCACGAGCCAGAGCAGAGTCCCCACCACGGCGCCAGGTGTGATCCAGCTCCAGTCCTGCTCGGCATCAGGAGCGAAGTAGTAGACAAGGCCGATGGCCGTTGCGACCAGGGCAAAGACGAGCGGCCACTGCAGGACCAGCCACATCAATTCGAAGGCGCGGCCCCAGCCGGTCCTATCCCCCAGCCAGTCAGCCAGCGTCGGTCCAACCAGGACCAGCGAGAACGCCACCAGCACGAAAAGGGATGCGCCGATGGTCAGTCCGATGGACACGAGCCGCACGTTCCACCACGGCCGCGCTTCTTCGATGTCGTAGGCCTTGTTGAGCGCCCCGACGATCGAGACGAGGGCGGCGGAGCTGCTCCACAGCGCTCCCGCCACGCCAAACGTGAGCAAGCCGCCGCTCTCACCTTCGCCGAGTCGCCGCATCTGGTCCTGAATGAGCTCGAGGACCTGCGGGGACACGAACGGCCCGATCGACCGCGCGACGTCGTCGGTGATATTCGAGAGCGGAAAGAAGCTGGCGAGCGCGAGTAGGAAGAGGATCGCGGGAAACAATGCCAGAAACAGGTAATAGGAGAGCTGAGCGGCAAGCCCAAGAATGTCGTCGTCCAACGCCTCCCGCCAGGTCCGCCGTGCGAGTTCCGACCAGGACACGGGAAGTGTGTCGAACACGGCAACGCTGATGTGCAAAGCGTGCGCCGCGGGTGCCCACAACCAACGCTGAACCCGTCTTGTTGCTCGATAGATTCGCGAAGCGGCATCGGCTCACAAACCGGAGCCGCGCGACTCACAGAGAAAATCGGTAGCGATCTTCATTCCTCAATGTCTGGCTACGCGTCATGAAGTGCCCTATCGTTCGCGATTGATGCAACCCCCGTAGGCGGCCTCACGCTGAGCCATCTGTCTGTAGCAGATCGCGTGACGGCACCCACTTTGCTCTACACCATTGACCGGTCTTCACGACTCGACATGTCGTCGAGCTGGTGCCGGCCCATAAGGCAATTTTGGAGGACGGTAAATGAGCAATGAACGAAAGGATTCGATGACCGAGGAAGCATCCGCATTCGGCCAGCGAGTCAAAGGCGCCGCCAAGGACGCGGCAGGGGCCGTAACGCGTAACGAGGCGTTGGAGCGCGAAGGCGAGGCGGAGAACGCCGAAGGGCGAGCGCGCCAGGGTCGAAACGAGGTGCTGGGGCTCAACACCGTGACCCCGGGATTGCTTCGCAGCGAACCCCGGGACGTGACCGGCCTCTATCGGTCGCCTGAGGATGCCACGCGAAGCGACGAAGGGCTCACGTCGCGGCACGGATATCAGGCGGAGGACGTTGATGTCCTCATGTCAGACGAAACCAGGACTCGCTACTTTGGTGAGGCCGAGCCAGGACAGGAGCTGAAGTCCGGCTCAAAGATGGCCGAGGGCTTGGGTAAGGGCAGCGCCATCGGCGGCGGAGTGGGTGCGGCCCTCGCGGCCGTGTTCGCTGTCGGCTCTTCGATAGCGGTACCTGGTTTGGGTCTGGTCGTTGCCGGGCCGATCGCTGCGGCGCTGGCCGGGGCGGGAGCGGGTGCCGCCACCGGTGGGTTGGTTGGTGCTTTGATCGGCGCGGGCATTCCCGAAGATCGGGCCACCGAGTACGAGCGCGGGCTTCGAGAAGGTGGAATTGTTGTCGGCGCGCGGGCGCGGGACGAGGAGCATGCCGCACAGCTCGAGCGCGACTTTAACGAAAGCGGCGGGAGCAGGATCCTGCGTTGATCGGACGGAACGTCTTCCAAGGACCGAGTCGCCGCGGGCGCCTCGGCTCCCCGTTTCTACGCAGAAGTTCGAGTGAGAGTCGTCGGGACGCTGCAAAACTGCGACTGGGAGGAGGTTTGTTGCGTCATGAATCGCCTGTTCCAGTGCCAAAGCAGATATGTCGAGCCGATCAAAATCCCTTCTCTTCACTCCAAGGACATCGACACGCTCGAGCAGATCACGAGCGGGTCTGTACTGGCCCTGCCGGGCGTGCGGCGAAGTGTGGAATGTCGCGCAACTTGAGCGGACAAAGTCAGCACGGTAGTCGCGTAAGATCACTCCGTCAGGGACCAGGAGGTCGCGATGCGAATGCCAGGGTCGGCAGTACCGGGCGTTGTGATTTCGGCTGGGCTCACCGCGTCCAGTTGTAAGGCAGTCGAGGGAATCTTCAAGGCTGGGGTGTGGGTCGGCGTGCTCATCGCCGTCGTGATTGTCGTCGCCGTTCTTGCGCTCTTTAAACGAACGTCGTGAGACGACCGAGAGTCGACGTCCCGCGGGTCAGCGTGCCGGCCGGGGTCCTCGCGGAACAACATCGGAAGATGGCCGAACCAGGCTCTGCACCGAAGACCATGGGGAAGCAGCGGCATCAGTGATGGCGCGATCGGCAGCGGCGCGTGCGACAGCGAGATCGACGAGAACTCAGAGGAACATTACCGTTCCCGTGTCGGGCACCGCGCTGCTGCTGATCGACGTCATCAACGATCTGGCATTCGAGGGTTCCGCTGCGTTGGTCGCGCAGGCCGAGCCGATGGCGAGCGACTGGCGAGCCTGAAGCGCCGCGCCAGCGCCGCTGGCGTGCCGACCATCTACATCAACGACAACTTCGGACAGTGGCGCTCGGACTTTCGCAAGACGGTCGCGCACTGCACCTCACGCTCGTCGCCAGGCCGGCGGGTGTCCCAGCGCCTGGACCGACGTCGCACGACTACTTCGTGCTGAAGCCGAAGCACTCAGGCTTCTTCGATACCACGCTCGACACGCTGCTCGAGACCCTCCGGATCCGTCGCGTGATCCTCACGGGCATCGCGGGCAACATCTGCGTGCTCTTCACCGCGAACGACGCCTACATGCGCGACCTCAAGATCTTCGCACCCGCCGATTGCATCGTCTCGAACACCGCGGCCGATAACGACCATGCCCTGCGTCAGATCGAGACGGTCTTGAAAGGGCAACGTCGCGATATCGACGCGCCTCATGTTTCGGAACGGGCAGCGGACCCGCAAGGCCGATCGAAAATGAGCGTCAAGGATTCTTTGGCCGCGGTTGCCTTCGACAACGATGGTCGCCGGAATCCAAGCCGGCCATCCCGGTATGCAGGATGTCAATGCGGTGGTCGGCGGATATCTGCGCGATTTAGCCTTCGCACAGTCGTCGCAGCAGAAGATGTTCGGCTACAAGCGGGCCGCCGCCGCGATCCTCGCCCTCGAGGTGCCGCTCACCGATCTGGTGGAGCCTGACGGCGCCTTACCGCGAATTTCGGGTATCGGACCCGGTTCAACACGGGTGATCCGGGAGATTCTGGATACCGGCGAGTCGCCGACCGTCGAACGCGCGATCGAAGCGAGCGACCGCCGCGCCGACATCGAGCGGCGACGTCGGCTTCGGCGGCACTTTCTCAGCCGTGCCGAAGTCCGGCGCGTGCTCGCGGATCCGGCGTGTGGGGGTCCAGGCTTGAGCAGTACCGCGGCGACCTGCAAATGCACTCCGAATGGAGCGACGGCACGCCGACGGTGCAGGAGATTGCCGATGCGTGCCTGCAGCGCGGCTATCAATACGCGGCCGTCACCGATCATTCCATGGACTGAAGATTGCCGGCGGGATGTCGATGGCTGAGGCGGCCGAGCAGCGGAACGCGATCGACGAGGTCAACGCCCGTCACTGGTAATCAGTTCCGACTGTTACAAGGCGTCGAAGCGAACATCGACACCGACGGGCGAGCTGGACCTCAGCGACGGATGAGGCGGCAACGTTCGAGTGGTCTTGGCCGCGCCGCATTCGCGACTACGGCAAAGACGACGACCAGACGGCCCGCATGCTGACCGCGGTCGCAGAATCCGGCACGTCCGGATCCTGGCGCATCCACGCGGACGCATCACCGGCTCGCGCGCGGGTGTCGTCGCCGAGTGGGACGTCGGTATTTGCGGCGGCGGCGGAACGCGGCGTGGCGATGGAAATCGACGGCGATCCCGGCGCGGCAGGATCTCGACTACACGATGGCGCGGCGCGCCTGGCGCCGGATGCCTCTTCGCGCTCGACAGCGACGCGCACACGACCGCAGCTCGCCTATGCGGAGACCGCGCTGGCCCACGCCCGGCTCGCAGGATCCCGCCCGACCGGATCGTCAACTGCTGGCCTCTCGACCGTCTGCTCGGCGTGGCTATCTGATCCGTTGCGAGAGCGTCTCGTTCCCGCGACATTCTGACCGGAGGACAACAGGTGACGGCAACACAACGAACGATCCGATATGGCGTCGTGGGCCTTGGACACATTGCACAAGTGGCGGTGATTCCGGCATTCGCTCACGCGCGCCGCAACTCCCAACTCGTGGCGATCGTCAGCGGGGACCGTACCAAGCGCCGTGAGCTGGCTCGCCGGTATCGGATTGAGCACACCTTCACCTACGAGGAGTTCGACGAGTGTCTCCGCGTGGTCGATGCCGTCTACATTGCCCTCCCGAACTCCATGCACGCCGAATACGCGATCCGAGCAGCCCGTGCCGGTGTCCATGTGCTGTGTGAAAAACCGATGGCGGTCACGGTTGAGGAATGTCGTCAGATGATCGCCGCGTGTCGCAAGGCGAAGGTCAAGCTGATGATCGCGTACCGGCTGCATTTCGAAGGACTCAACCTTGCGGCCATCGACATCGCTCGAAGCGGGCAGCTCGGCGCGCTCAAGTTCTTCAATTCGTCGTTTGCGATGACGGTCAGGCGAGGGGACATTCGCACGAAGCGCGCGTTCGGTGGCGGCACGCTCTATGACATCGGTGTCTATTGCATCAATGCCGCGCGCAACCTCTTTCGCGCGGAGCCGACGCACGTATCAGCGGTGTCCATCAACAGCGGCCTCGCGAGTCTGTCCGAGATCGACGAGACCACCGCCGCGACGCTGCGTTTTGGGAACGATCGCGTCGCCACCTTCATCACGAGCTTCAATGCCGCTGATGTCGCCTCGTATCGCATCGTGGGCACGAAGGGCCACCTCCACGCCGACCCGGCCTACGAATATGCCGAGGGCCTCGAGTACGCGCTGACGATCGACGGGAAGACGACCCGCAAGAAGTTCGGCAAGCGCGACCAGTTTGCGCCCGAACTGCTGTATTTTTCGGATTGCATCCTCAACGATCGAGCGCCAGAGCCGTCGGGTGAAGAAGGCATGCAGGACGTGAAGATCGTCGAAGCGCTCTACGCGTCTGCCAAGTCCGGCAAGCTGATCCCGATCCGTCCATTCACGAAACGGCAACGTCCCACCGGCCGGCAGCGGATCACGCGGCCCGGTGTCAGGAAGCCGTCGCTGATCAAGGTGCAGAGCGCGAGTCAAGACTGATTGGTCATGGTGATCCGAGTTGGGAGGGGACCGTGTCACCGCTGATGATGCAGATCGACGCCGCCGCTTGGTTGGTGTCGGACGGTCAGCGGTCGGTCAAATCGGGCGCTGTCTCGGCTTGCCAGTCGCAATATCGCCGACATCGCCTGTGTCGAGCGCCGCCGGCCGCGGCCGATTCAGCCACCAGGGGCACTCGGGATTGTCACAACGTGACGCAGGCGAACGCAGCAACGATCGAGAGCGCTTCCCAAGCACGCCTGGAAAGGCCGGTAAACGACCTTCACGGGAACTGCCCGTCTTCTCATCCCGTTCGACCACTTCAGCATCGGCCTCCGGCAGCCGGGCGCCCTGTATCGGGATTTGTGAGGCTGCGTTATCGATCGCGTGGAGGTCCTCGCCGGTGAGCGTCACGTCCGCGGCGCCGAGATTCTCCTTCAGGCGCTGCAGCTTCGTGGTGCCCGGGGTATCGGGAACGTCCAGGATCTTTGCGCCAGCAGCCACGCGAGCGCGAGCTGCGACGTCGCGCGAGAACTGCACCCCTGGTCGTCGGGCGTCGCCGGGAGGGTGTCCGGTTGAGTGCCGCGGGCCGCACGGTAAGTTCGTCCTCTTGCCACGTCTTTCTGCCACCACGCAACGTCCGCGATTCTCGGCCGGTCCAGTCATCTGTCTTCCCCTCCTGCTGGGGCTCATCCCCGCCAGAGTCCGCCTGTAACGCCAGGCACCCCTCGCGACACTTCCTGTCGACCACGAGGAGGCCCATGACACCACGGTCGACGAAATCGCTCCTGACATCTACCGCATCGCTGTACGTCCCTGAGTTCGACCTCCCGTTCAACCAGTTCCTGGTCAAAAATGACGAGCCGCTGCTGTTCCACACCGGCAGCGCGGCAGTTCCCGCTCGTGCGTGACGCGGTCGCCGACGTGATCGACCCGGCGCGCTGCGCTGGATCGGGTGGAGCCACTTCGAGACCGACGAGTGCGGCGCGCTCAACGACTGGCTAGCGGCGGCGCCGCAGGCGAGCCGGTCTGCAGCCAGTCGGCGCGATGGTCAACGTCGACGACTTCGCCGATCGGCCGCCCGCGGCCTGGATCCGGACGAGAAGCTCGACGACCGGCCGCACCGATTCCGGTACCTCCCGACCCCGCACCTGCCGCACGGGTGGGAGCCGGCGTGCTGTTCGAGGAGACCGACGCGCGCTGCTCTGCTCCGACCTGTTCCACCAGCTCGGCGACGACGAGCCGGTCACGAGCGCGGACATCACCGAGCGGGACCGCCATGCGATGCGGCGGATCAGCAGTCGCCGCGCTCATGGGGTACGTGCCGTACACGTACCACACGCGCCGGCAGCGGCGAACTCGCGGCGCTGAACCCGCACGTTGGCGGTCATGCACGGGTCGAGTCGCCGGCGACGGCGCCGCGACCCGGGCGAGCGCGGACGTGATCCAGAGCGTCAGCGGCGCGACGGGCGTCGATCGGCTGACCCCGATGGGCGTTGACGGCAGTCGCCGCGCCGCGCTACCGTCAGCGGCGAATGGCCACGACGCTCATCGGCGCGACCGACGGCGATCTCGCGCGTGCAATCGCCTGCCGGTGGCGGGAACGGCGGACGCGGCCGAGACGAGCTGTACCGCCGCTTCGCGCCCCGGGCCCGCCTCTACGGCCTGCGCCATCTTCACGATGAGGATGCGGCGCGCGATCTGATGCAGCAGGTGCTCCTGCTGACGATCGAGAAGCTGCGCGAGGGCGCCGTCCGCGACATGGACATGATTGGATCCTTCATCCTCGGGGCGAGCCGCCTGCTCGCCGTGAACCTGAAGCGGCGCGACCGCCGCCGGGCAGCGCTGCTCGAAGCGTTTCCGAGGGGATCATCCGGCCATCAGCATCGCGCCAGCCGTCATGAACGAGCAGCGAGCTCGAAGGCTGCCTGTCCACACTGGCCGAGCGCGAGCGCACGATCGTGCTGCTCACGTTCTACGGCGATCGATCGTCGCGGGAGATTGCGCAGACGCTCGGGATCAGCGAGGGCAACGTCCGCGTGATGCCCCCGTGCCATCCATTGCCTTCGCGGCTGCATGAGCGCGGGGGAGCGCGTATCATGACTGCCGCCTGTGTCACCACCGATTGCGGACGAGACGCTGGTGGACTACTGGTCGGGTGGCCTGCCGCCGCAGCAGTCCGAAGCCATCGAGGAACACGTCTTCAGCTGTGTGGCCTGTGCGGTCCGGCTCGAGGCGGCGCGTCTTTGGCCGCTGGCATCACGTCGCTGGCGCGGCAGGGCCGCTTCACCGGGATCATCTCGCGCGCCACGCTGAATCAGCTGCAGCACGACGG
>CAVXSR010000002.1:0-54421 GCA_963764495.1 Vicinamibacteria bacterium
ATTGGGTTGACCCCGGAAGAAGAACACACCGGTGTTCTCGCGCGTGGGGTCCGCTCGCTTCTGCGCCTTGGTGTAGATGTCATAGAAGACAGTCTTACCGGCGGTCGCATCATCGATCATGCGATTCAGCGAAGAGACGACACTGTCCGAGTTCACATGCGTGTGATACGGCAGGAGCGTCCCGATATCTCTCAGCCGCATCGTGTCGCCGTAGTCTCGGTCGTCCCACGGCAGCGTCAGTCGGGCGAAGCCGGCGAATGCCGGATGGTTCAGGAGATCTCTGATGCGGTCGTCGGCGCGCAAGTAGGCGGCCTCGCTCTTGACGGTCGCCTGGGTAGTGTTGCTGGAGGGAGCAATCGTCATGGCGTGGGCACCAACGCACGCGATAAGTATCGAGAGCGCCCGCATCCTGACTGTCCGCCGCGTCACTCGTTAGCAGCAGCCCATGACACCATCAAGGCCCGGGGTCATTGGGATTCGCCAGTAGAGAGGTGGCGACTGAAGAATTCCTTCAGCTTCGCCACGGCCGGCGCTACGAACTGCGGCCGGTCTTGTACAGATCGATATGCGTTACTCCCTTGATGATGTACAGCTCCTTCGGGTCTTTCGCCTTTTGATAGACCTCTTGGCTCCAGAACAACGTGTCGGCTTTTGACCCCGCAATGACGAGCAGGGGACGCGGAGCGATCGTGTCGAGTTGCTGGAACGGGAAGAATGCCATTTGCAGTGGTAGGCTCGAGAAGACTTACCGATCGGCGAGTTTGGGTGTTGCGCTCGAGCGGTCCGGTAGTAGTCATAGCCTTCTCGGTAGAGTTGCGGCGTGCTCTCCGTGAAACTCGCCGCCGTGTCGGGCACAACCGGCACGAGCTGCACAGGCTCGCCGCGGGCCTCACGCGATCGTGCCTCGGCCGCATCACGCAGGCGCTTCATGCGCGCGTCGTAGGAAATCGTGCCCATCCCCTCGCGACGTGCTTCTCCCAGATTGAAGGTGCTGACCGCGGCGACCACCTTCACACGCAGTTCGGTCTGCGCGTGGCAGAGCGCGTAGCTACCACCGGCGCAGATGCCCAGCGAGCCAATTCGCTCACGATCGATCTGGGGATGTTGGACGAGGTAGTCGATCGCGCAGCTGATGTCGTCAAGACGCTGCGCGGGAACCTCGATCAGCCGCGGCTCGCCCCCGCTCTCCCCTTGGTACGAGGCGTCGTAAGCGAGCGCGATGAATCCCTCCTCCGCGAGCCGCTGGGCGTAGAGGCCCGCCGTCTGCTCCTTCACCCCGCCGAACGGGTGGGTCACGATGACCGCTGCATACCGACGGTCCGCGGCGAAGCCTGCCGGCTTGAAGAGGTTGCCGACGATGGTCGTCCCCATGTTCCGGGCCGGGGGAAGTGACGCGTTCGATCGTGATGCCTTTCTCGTTGGGATAACCAATCACCGCCGGCATCTTCACTGTGCCGACCTGGGCCGCCGCTGCTGTCGGACTCGCCATCGCTCGACCTCGCGTAATTGCGCTTGACAGCACGACGGCAGACATTCCGAGGAACGCGCGTCGCTGTTCGTTGATCACGTCGGTGGCCATTCCGATCTCCTGTGTTCTCCAACCATGCCCAGGCAGCTCAGTCGAGTTTCTTGTCGGACAGGAACTTCGATAGCAGATCCGCGATCTGGACGTTGTTCAGGTCCGACATGGGGAAGTGCGTGTTGCCACGGATGCCGAGTGCGGGCAATTCCACCAGCGTGACGTCGCCGCCGCGCGTGTTCACAGCGTCTCGCCACTGCCTCGCCACGGCGCGGAAGGCGCGCCACTGTTCCTGTCCCGGATTCGTGCTCGGTTCGTCTGGATGTTGTCGCCGTAATAGATAACGATCGGGATCCTGGTGAATGGCATGAAGTCCGACATCGGCACGGTGCGCGGCGTGACCGTCCGACCTCCCAGCGTCACGGGCACCGGCGCGTTGCCCTCCGGGAACACGAAGTCGCCGCCTGGTTCGTACGACACGATGGCCCGGATGTTCTTGGTCTTCAGCGCCACGCGCCACCCGAGCCCGCCGCTCTGCGAATGCGTGACGAGCACGCCGGGGCCAATCTTGTCGAACAGCGCGGCCACCGCGTTCGTATTCACGTCGGCGTCGATACGGTCCCGCATTCGGAGCCATCTGCCGGAAGAACTGGTCCGAGAGCCGCGGGGTCACGCGAGAACTGCACGCCCGGGTAGAGTGAGGGCCAAACGCCCAGCCGGAAGATTCCAAACCAGAGCTGCTCGTCGGGCGTTGCGGGAACGGTGACGGACTGCGTGGTGCGGGCGGCGCGTCCGCGGCGTGGCTGATCGACGAGGTACACCGGGTAGCCGCGGCGAAGAAAGATGGTCTGGAAGCCCTCGCGTCCGTCCGGCGTCGTCTCCCATGTCTTGGCGGACTGTCCATGCCCGTGCCAGAAGATCAGTGGCACGCGGCGGGCATTCACCGGCACCTGATAGAAGACGTACGCGTGATCGCCGTGCAGCGTCTGCCCCTTCGGGTCCGTACCGGCGGGATGTAGGCGCCCTGGGCAATCGGATCGAAGGTGCCGGGCGTGGTGACGATCGTCCCGCCGACCGCGAAGCTGCCTTGCTCCTGGATGGCGAGCGGAGCCATCGTGCTCGCGTTCTGCGCCGGCGCGGCCGACAAGGCGATGATGCCAGCCACCAGCAACAACGATGCGACGAGGGACGAGAGGGGACGATCTGCCGTGGCCGTTGCCATATCGAGAGGGTAGGTCGCCCCGCACACTCTTCATTGCGCGTACGCGTCGAATGTTTGCCTGATCCTCCGAACCCTATGAGGCTAGGCTCAGCGCATTGACGAGACTGGGCTAGCCGTTATGGTGCAATTGCAGAGCCGGCTACGGTGGAGGTCCATCTCGTGCTGGGCTCCGGGCGCAGCACAGGCTCGGAACAACAGGCTAAATTCGCGGAGTATTGTGCAAACCGCCGTGTCGTGGAGCTGCTACGCTTGCAGCATGAAACAGCCGGTGCCATCCGTATCCAACAGCGGTGTCCGCGCCAGCAAATCGAGCCGGGCCGGCCTGCGGCTGGCCAGTACGGCGTCTGGCTCGAGCCAGCCGACTCGCGACGAGGGGCCGCACGCGCAGAGCCTCGGCCGCCTCGCCAGGCTGCTCGCAGCTCACGCGCCCTATGACGGCGCCTTCGATCTCCGCTTACGCGTCTCCACGTGGTCCGACGGTCCAAACGAACCGTGAAATGGTGCGTGCGACGGTCACGCCCGCCCTGTGTCGTGGCCCAGGGCGCAAAGATCGTCATGCTCGGGCGCGAGGTCACTCCATGACCCCTCGCGCGTGATCGCCTACTCCGTCGATCTGCCCGTCGCCGGCTCAGGTTGTTCGAGCCAGCCACCGCGAGCCGTTCCTCGCACTCAAGCTCGATCTCCATCCGGTACAAAATCGCAGAGTTGACATGAAGGTCTACCCGCATGGATACCGAGCCCGCAGGACAGCCGCGGTGTATTCGTGGGCAAGGCGACGACCGCTATCGTCGATGCGGCGGCGCGCCTCGTCGAGTTGATGGTGCACCCGGCGACGCTGAGTTGCTTGCCCCCCTCGTCATCGACGAGATCCTGATTCGCCTCCTGCGAAGTTCGATCGGGCCGCGTATCGCTCAGATCGGTCAGAAGGAGTCGGCGTACAGCGCGTCGCGCAGGCGGTGTCGTGGGTACGCGAGCACTTCGCGCAGCCGATGGCGGTGGAGGCGTTGGCCGATTTAGCCCACATGAGCCGTCGTCGTTCCACCAGCATTTCAAGGCGGTCACCTCGATGAGTCCACTGCAGGACCAGAAAGTGCTTCGCTTGCATGAAGCACGACGCCTGATGCTGTCGCGCATGTTGGACGCGGGCAGCGCGGGGCGCCAGGTGGGTTACCTGAGTGCGTCGCAGTTCAGCCGCGAGTACACACGGCTGTTCGGAAACGCGCCGACGAGGGATGTGGCAAAACTGCGTCAGGAGGGCGCCACGTTGACGACGTAACGCGCTAGTCGTTCTGCCTACCGCGATAAGTTCGCGCGTGCCGGCACAAGGTCAGGCCCGCGTGCTCAACTCACCCGATAATTCTCGTACAAACGCGCCAATTTTTCGCAGCATCAGGCAAGGTCGCGGCGACCCGGATCGCTACGATTGGCGGGACCGCTGTCAATTGAGCGCACGCCAGCACGGACGGCGGCCAGACAAGAAAGCCATGGTGATGAAAGCGAAGCTGCTCTTCCTCGGACTGTGTCTGTTCACGATGAGTGTGCAGCCGGCCTTGGCACAATCGCCACCGAAAACGCCGCTGGCCTCACTGCCATGGCCGCTGCGGAACGGTTCGTACATCCTCCGGAGTCGTCCGCGGCGTGATGGACGGCGATGTCTCCAGCTTCAAGGGGATTCCCTATGCTGCTGCCCCGGTCGGCGCCAATCGCTGGCGCCCGACCCAATCCTTGCCCGCATGGCAAGGCGAGCGTGATGCGAGCAAGTTCGGCGCGGATTGTCCTCAAGCGGCCTTCCCGCCGGGCTCTGCGCCGATGTCGACGACCTCCTCGGAGGATTGCCTGTTTGTCAACGTGTGGCGACCTGCGCGGGCCGCGTCGGGAGCAAAGCTGCCGGTGATGGTGTGGATCCAGGCGGCGCGTTCGTCTTTGGCAGCGGCTCGTGGCAGGGCTCTTCGGGGTCCAATTCGCCAAGCAAGGCGTCATCCTGGTCACCTTCAACTACCGCCTCGGTCGCCTCGGCTTCTTCGCGTTCCCCGCGCTGAGTCACGAGCATCCGGCAGAGCTCAAGGGCAATTACGCCTACATGGACCAGATCGCGGCCCTCACGTGGGTGCAGCGGAACATCGCTGCGTTCGGAGGCGATCCGAACAACGTCACCATCTTCGGCGAGTCCGCCGGCGGCGTCTCGGTCCACACGCACCTGACGTCGCCGCTTTCGCGTGGCCTGTTCCACAAGGCGATCATTCAGTCGGGCGGCGGCCGGGATGGCGTGCTCACCGGGCGACCGATGCGCGAGGATCGGCCCAATGAGTTGTCGGCGGAGACCATCGGCGTGAACTTCGCGCGCAGGTACGGGATCGAGGGGATAGACGCGGCCGCACTCGCCAAGCTGCGCGCCCTCAGCGCTGCCGAGATCATCGACGGAGGTCAGGAAAGCGCGGGACCCGGCGGTCCTGTGACCTACTCGGGACCGATTCTCGACGGCCGGCTGACGGTGGAGACGGCCCAGAGCGCCTACGAGGCCGGGCGTCAGATGCGGGTTCCGCTGATCATCGGCGCCAACAGCGCCGATTTCGTCGGCTTCATCAGCGCGGAGACCAAGGACGCGCTGTTCTCCCAGTTCGGGGACCGGAAAGCCGACGCAATCGCGGCCTACGATCCCGACGGCACCACCGATCTCAAGACTCTACTCGTGATGGCCGGCAGCGATCGAGTTCAGGCCGAACCGGCTCGCTTCACCGCGAGCGCCTTCGTCGCCAAGGGCGCGCCGGCCTACGTCTATCGTTTCTCGTACATCCCCGCCTCGATGCGGGAGCAGTGGCGGAACGGAGTGCCGCACGGCGCCGAAGTCCCGTACGCATTCGACACGCTGGGGGCCGCCTCGCGGACCACGCCAACGCCCCAGGACCAGGCCGTCGCCAGGACGGTCAACACCTATTGGGCCAACTTCGCCAAGACGGGCGACCCGAATGGTCCGGGCCTGCCGAAATGGCCGCGCCACGATCCCAGCAAGAATGAGATCCTCGAGTTCCGGTCCGACGGTACGCCGGTCGCGACCGCTGATCCCTGGAAAGCGCGGCTGGACGTGACCGAGCTGGCTGCGAAGGCCAGAGAAGAAAGGATTAAGGAATGAGAGCGAAGCTGCCAATCTTCGGACTGTGTTTGCTACTGATCGGTGTGCAATCGACTCGCGCACAGACCCCTCCAAAGACAAGTAACTCGAGCGCTGAACAGGAAATCATCACGCTCTCGAAAGACAAATGGCGCTGGATGTCAGAGCGCAACGTCGAGGCCCTCGCCAATCTGTTTGCAGACGAAGCGGTCTTCGTGCACATGGGCGGAACCATGTCGAAGAGCCAAGAGCTCGAGGTCATCAAGAGCGGAACGATTCGGTACAAGGACGCGCAGATCCAGGAGGTGTCGGTGCGGTTCGTTGGCACGACGGCGATCCTCCTGAACAGGATCCGCCTGGTGGCCGTTGTGGGCGGCAACGAGGTCGTCAATCCTTTCAACGTGACCGAGGTGTACGTGCAGCTAGGTGGTGCGTGGAAGCTCGCGTCGGTCTCGTTCACCAGACTGCTCACCCCGCAGTGACAGTGGGGGTCTATAAGTCAGACCACTGATTCACGCGTAGGCTCTCGCATCGGCCCTCAATGCGAACAGTCTCACGTGCTCAATACGTGTCTCTACCCTGGCTTTCGAGCGGATCTGGCGGATCGTGCGGAAGGCGAGATCCCTTAAGTTATTTATTTTCAACATCCAGCAGGGATGCGAATCTACTCTCTCCGCCACATAAGTCATTGCGTATCAATTAGATATATCCAAGAGCTTAGCTCCGCGTGCCCTTCGTTGGCGTTTCGCGCTCATTTTCGGACTAGCGATCCGCAGAATCAGGCCTGATTTCGGATATCGACCACTACGACGGTCCCATTTCCACCCTCTCCGACAATAGGTCACTCACCGCCATGCCGAAAGTGCTGCCTGGTGGACGGGATGTTTGAGACAAGAGCAGTGTGGTTGCGTTACAGGCGAGCCTCCTCGTGTTGGCGTCCAGAGTGGAAGAAGGTCAGGGCCGCGAACCCTGGCAACGTCGCCGCGCTCACGAGTAGATTGAGTTCAAACTTGAATGTCGTGAGTAGCCGACGCAGATATGTTGACCGATCGGCTCCGTGAGCCAGTGAGGATTTTCCCAGAGCAGCGCAATGTACGGCTTAGGGCGACGGCACCAGGGAATACCAGTGTTGCGAGCGCCGGCAGGTGTATCGTTCGAACGGTGCTAGTGCAGGTCCATTGAAGTTGTCTGTGAACAACGTGCTGTATAACACATAGCCGTCGGAATCATCAGTGCAGGCAGCATGGGGACGCTCAAGTAAGGAATATGGCGAATATGGCGAAAATCGGATTCTTGGGACTCGGGGAAATGGGCACCCCGATGGCCAGGCGTTTACTTCGTGCTGGTCATGACATGGTGGTCTGGAATCGCAGTCCGGAACGGACCATGCCCTTGGTGCACGAAGGCGCCGCGGTTGCGCCTTCACCCGCAAGGGCCGCCACTGGGGCGGACTTCGTCATCACCATGCTCGCGACACCGGAGGCGCTCGAGCAGGTCTTGTTCGGAACCGGGCAACTGGCTCCCGCGCTTTCGCGTGGCCAGGTTCTGATCGATATGTCGACCGTGGGGCCCGACGAGGTCCGCTCGGCCGCCGCCCGGTTACCAAAGGGCGTATCCCTCGTCGACGCGCCCGTTCGAGGCAGTGTGCCCCTGGCCGAGTCGGGCCGTCTCGAGGTGTTCGTCGGCGCGACCGACGAAGACTACGAGCGCGTGCGGCCGATCCTCGAAGCCCTCGGCTCGGTGCGGCACACGGGGGGTCCCGGGTCGGGAGCAGAGATGAAGCTCGTGGCCAACCTGGTTTTGGGCGCGGCGATTGTGACTCTCGGAGAAGCGCCTCTCTCGGAGAGTCCCTCGAGCTCGAGCGCGACGTCCTGCTCGATGTCCTCGGAGGCTCACCCATCGGGCCCATCGTGAACGCGAAGAGAGCCAACGTCGAGTCCGGTCGGTTCCCGCCCACCTTCAAACTGCGGCATGCCGCGAAGGACCTGGGCTCGTCATGGAAGCCGCAGCCGCCAAGGGCCGCGATCTCAAACAAGCCCGGGCGAATCGCGCCTGGCTGGACGACGCTGCGGAGCGCGGCGCGGCTGACCTCGACTTTTCGGCGGTCGTGGCGACGATCAGCGGAGTGGAGCCTTCCGGGACCATTCGCAGCTGAACGAGGCTGACGACGACAAACGCTGAGGACGGCAACCGCCCGCGGTGCAAGGAGCAAGAGGGTGAAGCACAGAACACTTGGACATACCGGACTCATCGTGAGCGAGGTGGCGCTGGGCAGCATGCAGTTCGGCGGCAAGATGAACATGGGAAATCTTGGCCAGGAGGACACCATGCGGATGGTGAAGCTGGCTCTGGACCGTGGCATCAATTTCATCGATACGGCCGACGTCTACAGCCTTGGCGAGAGCGAGACGTTATTGGGCAACGCCTTGAAAGGCATCCGGGAAGAGATCGTGCTGGCCACGAAGGTCCGGCTTCCAATGAGCGAGAACTTCAACCGGAGTGGCGCGACCCGCGTAAACATCATGCGCGAAGTGGAGGGCAGTCTCAGGCGGCTCCAGACTGATTACATCGATTTGTACCAGGTGCATGGATGGGACAGCAACACACCTCTGGAGGAGACCCTGCGGACGCTCGACGATCTTGTGCGCCAAGGGAAGGTCCGCCATATCGGGCTCTCCAACCTTATGTCATGGCAGGCTGCTACAGCAGTGATGCTGCAGGATCGCGTGGGGTTGGAGAGATATGTGACTGCGCAGATGTACTACAGCCTTGTTGGCCGAGGGCTCGAATACGAGTTCCAATCGTTCGCCGAGTACCATGACATCGGCATCCTGGTCTGGAGCCCGCTAGCCGGTGGTTTCCTGGCGGGCAAGTACAGCCGCAACAACCCGCCGCCTGCCGGGAGCCGCTTCGCCGACGCAGGTCAGTTCGTGCCCTTCGACAGAGAGATGGGCTACCGCGTCGTCGATGCGCTCAAGGAGGTGGCCGCACGTTATGGCGCCAGCCCGGCGCGTGTGGCGATCGCATGGGTGCTCAGTCGGCCAGCTGTCAGCAGCGTGATCGTCGCTGCCCGGAAAGCAGAGCAACTCGAAGACAACATCCGTGCCGTAGACCTTCGGCTCTCGGACGATGACGTCCGGCTACTCGACGCGGCGTCGGATCCGGGTATTCCCTATCCAAAGTGGATGGTCCTTCAACTCGACACCGCGGAGGATCCGCGTTCCAAGATCCTGCATCCTGAGCGCTACGCGGAGGGTGGCCCCTGGAAGGACCTTCGCGGAACCCAGTGGTCCGGCTGAATGGCCCTTATCAAGGAGCTCGAAGAAGGTCGCGGAGCCGGATCCATCGGGGACGGGCTCGGCCAATGTTGAACAGGCAGGGACGAAGTGGCAGGCATGCGCCAGAAAGTCGACGTCATCGGCGCGGGAGCAGTGGGATCGGCTAGCCTGCTGTCCACTGTCCTGCAGCGGCGTCGCGCGCGAGATCGTCGTCGTGAATCGAGATCCTTAGAAGGGCCTGCGCTTCGATAGGGTCGCCCGATTGTTCGAGGAGCATCCAATTGTACAAGGGGCGTAATCGCGCTTGGATCGAGGCGGTGGTGCGGCCGGTCGTGGTGAATTCCATGCGGACGGCGGGGGCGGCCGTCGCGTCGCTGCTGGTCGCGCGCATGTTCCGACTGCCGGAGGCCTACTGGGCGCCGCTTACCACGCTGGTGATCACCCAATCCTCGCTGGGTGCGGCACTCACCGTGTCCTGGCAGCGTTTAGTTGGCACTGCCCTGGGGGCCGTCGTTGCCGGAGTGATCGGCAGTTTTTTCAGCCCGACCCCGCTGGTTTTCGGTGCCAGCATCTTCATCCTGGGCGTGCTGTGCGCCCTCACGTGGTCGGATCGAAGCGCGTATCGATTCGCCGGCGTGACGCTGACGGCCGTACTGCTCATCCCTCGGCCGAATCCGGCCTGGCAGGTCGCTGTGCATCGATTCGCCGAGGTCTCCATCGGCATCGCGGTGGCGCTGCTCCTGGCGGTGGCGTGGCCGGAGCGTGAATCGACACCACCGGCAAAAGCATAGTCTCTTCGTCGGTTGCTTGGAGGGATGTCATGGCCAGGCACAACGTGGCCGAGTTGTTGGTGGATGTTCTGGCGGACGCCGGCGTTCGGCGCATGTAACGGCGTGTCGGGCGATTCGCCCGCGGGCTCGGGCGAGTTCCTCACGCGCACACACCGCGTCCTGTCGCCGCCCACCGTGGTGCCGAGCCGCCCGACTTTCACGCCGCCTGGCGCCGAGCGGCTTCGGTTCGAGGGGTAGGGCTCGGTCGCCAGCGTGACGGTGCTGATCGGATTTGGGGCGCTGACTGTCGTCATCTGGAGTGGCGGGTGAGAGTCGAGCGGTTATGCCGGACGCACGGCATACGTGGCACCGAGCTCAGCTGGTTCGGAGGCCAGCAACTGCTGGTTTGTGCTATACGACACTTCGCTCGTGGCCGGGTCCCGGCGTGCAGCCTCCGTCCGCAGTCGTCTCTTGTGGTCCTGTGAAGTTTCCGTTTCCCCCGGAGGGTGGCGGCGCGTGAGAATGGACGCTGGCTGTGCCAGGCATTAAGGTTCGACCGGGTTCGCTACATGCAGGAGGCGACCATGACACTGCGGTTGGCCGAGTCGTCGTCATCACTAATTGGCGTCCTTGGTGTGGTCCTACTGTTCCAGGGACCGGTCGCCGCCCAGTATTCGCACGAATCCCTCGCGCAACGGTATGGATCGGGATGGGAGAACGACCAGCTCCGGGTCCGGACAATCGCCGTAGAGCCAGGCGCGCAAATGCCCGCGCAAGCTGACGCGGATCGCGTGCTCGTCTTCCTGACCGCAGACCTACAAGGCCGCTCGCCAGCGGCAGAAGCCGTCTGGCAACCCGCCGGTGCGCAAGAATTGGAGAATCGCGGGAGCCGCCGAGTGGAAGCGGTCTTGATCGAGCTGAAGCACGTACCCGCGAGTACCTTCGGCATCACCCCGCCGGAGGCGCTTCCGGCCACTGGCGCGGTCGACGCTCGGATCCTGATCGACAATCCACGTGTCACCGTTACCAGGCAGCGGTATTTTCCCGGCACCTACGCCGCGGAGGCATGGCACTTTCATCCGCAGGACGCCGTCGTCGTCTACCTTAGAGGAGGGTACACCTGGCCGCTGACCATGGACTGGGGAGCCCATCGCGTACGTCGGGGAGAAGTAGATGTCGTGCCTGCGAACACCGTTCACAGCTTCAGCAACGCCGGCAGTGATCCGCTTGAATTCGTTGTGATTTTTCCCAAGTAGGTTCCCGGCAGTGTCGTGGAAAGGCTCTCTTTAGGGAGACTCAAAGGGTATCTGCAGCGGAAGTCCTCAACGACCGCGGGCGGCGGCGAGCCCAGTCCCGTCCAAGAAGCCGCTGGCCGTCGTCTCCGGAGTATTGCAGTCGCCATAACGACCGTCGTCGGATCAGCATGGACGCGGTTGCATGACCGTCGCGAACCCGGTTTGCGTCAAGGTGCGGCGTGGGGACGCCATCATGACCTCATTCAATCCAAACTATTTCATTCACGCGGCCAACATCCTGCTGCTGGTGGCGTACAGCGTCCGCGACATTCTGTGGCTGCGGCTGTTCGCGGTGGCCGCGTCGCTGATTTCGCTCCCATACTTCGTCCTTCAGCCCACACCGCAGTGGGCACCGATCGCCTGGAGTGTCGTCTTCGCTGGAATCAACTCCTTCCAATCCTGGCGTCTCTACCTCGAACGTCGTCCGGTCAAGCTGACGCCCGACGAGGAGGAGGTTCGCCGGCTTGCGTTCGCGCAACTGCCGTCTCGCAAGGTTCTGCAACTTGCCAGCCTCGGGTCGTGGACCACAGCGGCTCCCGGCGAGCGTCTGATCGAGCACGGCACGCCGGCCGGGGCAATCGCACTCGTGGTCCGCGGCAAGGTGCGTGTGTCGAAGGACGGACGGGTCCTGGGTGAGCTGGGGGCCGGGGATATCGTCGGCTCCGCACTCGTGCTGAGCGGCGCCCCGGCCGAAGTGGACGCAGTGACAGTGGAGCCGGTGCGTGCGTTGCGCTGGGAAGTGGCAACGCTGCGGCGGTATCTCGAAGCCGATCCCGAGACCCGGATCGTCTTCCAGAGCAGTCTCACCCGTGACCTCGCCGGAAAGCTGCGGCGCCTGGGCGAGGATTATCTCCGACAGCCGCCGTCGCCCGGTGGGCAATCACGATCCGCACCAGACCACCGCGAGGGCTGATTGTTCTTCTCCGGAACCCGTGCCCGTCAGTGCCTCTTCACGAGACGGAAGCCCAGAGCATCCGGTCCACAGCCGCACCCCAGTGTATTGAGGGTTGAGCTGAGGCTGGCCGGAGTACCCTCGCGAACGTCACCGGCGGATCGCGGTCGAAGCAACGGGCCGGGCGACACCTCTGCGTAGACGTGACGCCAGTGAGGCTCACCGGCGTGAGCATGCCATCACGCTCCAGGTTCCGGACGGAAGTCGAAACAGAGGGGGGAACGGGATGGAACAATCAGTCGAGAAGATCATTGAACGGAACTTGTTGGAGGTCTTCAACGGAAGAGACGCCGACCGCCGTCGCGCGGCAATCGACGAACTGTGGAATAAGGATGGCGTCTTTATCGATCCGGGCGGCGTTCATGAGGGCGTCGAAAAGATTAACGCCATTGCTGAGCTCCTTTTCACGCAGTTTGAAGGCTATGTGTTCTCGGCCCGTGGGCCAGGGCAATCGATGCATGGCGTCGGTCGCCTTCCCTGGTCCTATGGACCGCCCGATGACCCTCAGAGGATGACTGGCACTGACGTTGGTGTAATGAAGGACGGTAAGCTGACGGCGCTCTACGTCTTCATCGACCCGCCTTCGCAAAGGTAAGTTCGAAGCTGGCGCACCAAAGTCCAGACCGCCTTGCGCCCCGCGGACGCCTCGAAGTAGAACTCACTGTCGAAATCTTATTACGTCAAGCCTAAGCCGAAGGGCGTGAGTGCCAGCGGCGCGCCACGAGCTTGTACCACGCACCGGCGCCCGTGTCTCCGAGCCAGCTCGGTGGGTTCGACAGGTCGCCTCAATCGAGGTGCGGCCCCCTGAAGTTAACGTGACGTCCACAGTTCGGCGACCGGGCCGCGCTATTTGCGCTGAGCCTTGACTTGTTTCACCAGATCATCAACGAGTGCCGTGACGTGACGCCGAATTGCATCATCGGCTCCCGCGAAGTCCTCACTCGGACCGGGTACATCGTCCCACTTGATCCATGTGCCCGCGGGAGTCGGAGACCGCGTCAGATCGCAACCCAGTGAAACGACGACATCGGCTTTCGCGAGGTCATCTGCGGTGACGAGGCGCGGCTTCTCGGTCGAAACCGGATAACCCTGTTTAGCGAGGTGCGCCGCGACGGCCGGCGACACACGTGGGTCAGGTTCGGTGCCAGCCGAATCGACGATCACATTGAGACCCCGCTCTTTCGCGAAGCGACGGAAATACGCTGAAGCGAGCACGCTCTTCGCCGCCCCGTGCGGACACAGGAAAAGCACGCGCGTGGCCTTTGCTTGGCCGACCGACCGTTGTTCCTGCGCCCTTCCCGATAAGGTCAGCATTAACACGCCGAGGCACGTTGCCAAGGTCACGACGAACTCGTCCCGAAACATCCGATTCATCGATTCCTCTTTCTAGCGCCGAACCGCGTACTGGCACCCACGAGCCGCAGGCGAGCGCCGAGCCCAGCACGACTCTGGAAGTGCATCCGAACCCTTATTGACGACTGGCCGGTGTCTTCCCAAGCACATCGACTGCGGCTCGCACACCCTGCGCCAACTTCGGTGCGGGCCCCGTGCCGTAGTAGTGGAGGAAGATGACGGCCGGCGTGATGCCCGTCATGTGGTGATGGATCGCCACGACATTGATTCCGTTCGAGCGAAGCGCCTTGAGCACGGGTGTCACCTCGTGCTCGAGCATCGCGACGTCGCCGGCCACCATCGCGTCGGCATCCGTTCCGGCGAACGCGGCCCACGTATTCAAGCCCATACGCGTATTGATGCGGGCTCCATGTTCACGGAGGTCGATATCGGGACGCCCGATCGTGATCTTGTACACCGGTCCAGTCTGGTCACCCGGCGTGCCGATGATCTTCGCGAGGGCCGCACCATCGAGGGTCGCGGTTGACTGGGCGGGAGCGGTGGCCGTCGAGCTCTGCGCCTTCTTCGCAGCCTGGTCGATGAGGTCGATCGCTGGCTTCACGCGCGTGGCCAGATCGGCCGGGCTTCCCATACCGTGGACGTGCATGTAGAAGATGCGTGGCTGCTCCCAGAAAAAGTGATTGTGGAGCGCAGTCACGTCGAGGCCGTTCTCGAGGAGCGCGGACATCACCGGATTGACTTCGTCCTCGGTCAGCACGAGATCGCCCATCATCACCTCCATTCCGTCACCCTTGGTCAGCGCGACCCATCCGCCGAACCCGAACGGCGTCGGCGCCGAGCGCTTGTCGATCGTGACCTTGAGATCGCCGCGAGGAATGTTCACCTTCAACACGCCGTCCCTGAAGTCTCCCGTCTTGCCGAGCGTCGTGAGCACGCCTTTGTAGTCCGCCGGCATCTCCTGCGCCCTGGCACGAGCGGGCACCAGTGCCGCACCCGCCAGCAACACCGATCCGACTGCAAGTTTTAGTGAGGTCATTCGCGTCTCCCCAAGGTGAAGTGTGAGGTGTTCCAGACCTATGCTCTGCGACCAGCGAAGCGTCTTTCGCTTGCCGCTCCACAGCTCGGTTACAGCGCAACGGCCATCGGTATATTGTAGCGGAAACACTACGCAATGTGCCTGTAACTTATGTTACAGTGACAAGTGTTGCTCGCATCGATCATGAACGGACAATGACAAAGGCCAACAAAGCTGAGCAGAACCCAGCATCGGGCGTCCGACACGCGAAGCCGGCGCGACGATGGCTCTTGTTCGTGCACCAGTTACCGTCGAGTCCATCGAACCTGCGTGTCCGCACCTGGCGGCGACTGCAACAGCTCGGGGCCATCCCGATCAAGCAGGCGGTGTACGCGCTACCTGATACTCCAGATGCTCGCGAAGACTTCGAGTGGCTCAAGACCGAGGTCAAGGGGGCAGGCGGCGATGCGAGCGTGTTCGCCGCCGATAACGTCGATGCCTGGTCCGACGACAGCCTGGTCGAAGACTTCCGACGATCGCGTCAAGAGGCTTACACAACGCTGGCTCGCGACATCGAGAAAGTCCTGAAGCGCGCAACCAGCATCCGACGGCCGAGCGGCACGCGTGCACCGGCGCTCCGACGTCTCTTGGACGTCTTTCGAGAACGGCTGACAGGAATCGAGCAGATCGACTTTTTCGGGAGCGCTGGCCGCGACCGTGTGACAACGCTCATGACGCGCCTCGAGGAGCAGGCATCAGGGAGGGACGTTGCCGCTGCGTCGACGAAGACTGCAGGGCCGAGCGACGTCGAACGGTATCAGGGGCGACTGTGGGTTACTCGACCACGCCCCGGTGTGGATCGCATGGCATCGGCGTGGCTCATTCGCCGGTTCCTTGATCCTCAGGCGCGGTTCGGATTCGCCGCCGATCGCAACGCCGCTCCGGAAGATAGTCTTCCGTTCGATATGTTCGGCGTCGACTTCAGCCACCAGGGAGACGGCTGCACGTTCGAAACGCTGTGTCGTGTCTTCAAGATTCAGGAAGCTGCCGTTGGCCGGATCGCCACGATCGTTCATGACCTCGATCTAAAGGACAACCGGTTTGGCGCTCCCGAGGCTGCGACAGTTGGTCATGTGATCGACGGCTTGCAGTTCGCGCATGCCGACGATGACACGCTGCTCGCACAAGGGATGGCGCTCTTCGATTCGTTGTACCGATCGTTCGAGCATGCAGCGCGAGCTGCGGGTCCACGCGCGCTGGCAACGCCTCGGAGACGGAGCAGCGCCAGGGCACCAAGAGGCTCAGGGCGTCGGCGCGGGATTTAGCCTTTGGTGTGGTGATGACGACGGCACCAGTAGCGAGTCGTCTGCCGCCGGTCGATCTGCGACGTCCCGATGGCGCAGGTCCACTTGCGCCCAATGCACGCGCAGCGATGGTTCAATTGTGCGCGGGTGGGTTCATCGCGTATTGCAGCTACGCCATCTGTCGTACGCCGCTCCTTCCGCTGTTCGCGCGAGAGCTAGGCGCCGGCCCGGCGCTGATTGGATTCGTCATGGGTGCCTCCACGCTCACCGGCATCCTGGTGAAACTGCCCGCTGGCGCGTTGTCGGACGTGTTCGGACGCCGCCGATTGCTCCTCGTAGGTGCCGTCGTCTTTGCGGCGATGCCGTTCACGTACCTCGCGGCGTCCACGCTCGCAGTCCTCGTCGGGCTTCGCTTCGTGCATGGCTCTGCCACGGCGATCTTTGGGCCGGTTGCATCGGCAACGCTGTCCGACATGGCCCCGGCAGCGAAGCGCGGCGCGTGGCTCAGTACCTATTCCACGGCGCAGGGCGCGGGGCAAGCGCTGGGGCCTGTGCTGGCTGGCTACCTAATCGCAGCCGGTCGGTTCGATCTGGCGTTCGTCGCCGCCGGAGTCATTGGTATCGCCGCCCCCATCGTCTTGGCAAGCTGGCGCGGCACCCCGGAGGTGAGGACGCATCATGAGCCCTGGCGGGACTTCAAGCGGGGCATCGCCGAGGTTGGGCGCGATCGGCTCGTACTGGTCACGAGCGGAGCACAGGCAGCGCAGTTCGTGCTGAACGGCACGCTCAACGCGTTTCTGCCGCTGTACGCGCGCGAGGTGTTCGGGTTGACCGCCACTGCGTTGGGGTGGCTGTTCGGCATCCAGACCCTGACGACCCTTTCGGTGCGGCCGGCTATCGGCTCCCTCTCGGATCGTCTGGGCCGCCGGTGGGTCATCGTCACAGGCCTAGTGATGTGCAGCGCCGCCGTTCTGTCGATCTCGGTGGCGACCAACATGGCTCAAGTCATCATCGCGGTCCTGGCATACGCGGCCGGCGTGGCCACCACCACGGCCGCGACCAGCGCCTACATCACGGATATGACGCGACGCGCTCGGTACGGGGCGGCACACGGTGTCTTCGGCACGATTTACGACGTCGGTGATGCCCTCGGTCCAATCGTTGCGGGGATTCTCGTCGCGGCGGTGGGATACACACGGATGTTTCAGATCATGGCGGCCGTCGCCGTTTCGATGGCGGGCGCCTTTGCGATGACATCCAGGGACAACCATGCGCCAAATACTCCTCGAGCTGCGCCAAGCGTTTAGGATGGTGACGCGCGCTGGCTGTCGCGCCGCTCGCCAGCTACCTGCCTATCCGGCAGGCCAGCGCCACGAATCCCCGCGCGGCGCTCAATATGTGATTTTGCGCTTGCGTCCCGCGCCGGGACGCGGCGGTGCGATTGCTCGAAGCACATGCTGTTGATCATTGGAGTCCTAGATGGATCGCGCACTCTTGACGTTGCTGATTTCCGTTATTGCCGCGACAGCGGCGCTGCCGTCAGCTGAGCCCCTCACGTTGCTCCGCACAGTTGAATTGCCAGGTGTCAGGGGACGGATTGACCATTTAGCTGTCGATGTGTCCACGGGGCACCTCTTCGTCGCCGCACTCGGCAACGACACTGTCGAAGTGATCGACGGACGTGCCGGCACGTGGCTACGCCGGCAGAGCGGATTCCATGAGCCGCAGGGAATCGCGTTGGCACCTGACGCCGGCCTCGTCGCGGTGGCGAACGGTCAGAGCGGCGATCTGGTGCTGTTCGACCGCGTCGATGGTCGCGTTCTCAAGATCGTACCGCTCGGCGGCGATGCGGACAATGTGCGCTATGACGCCCCTGCGAAAAAGCTCTTCGTGGGGTACGGCTCCGGAGCGATCGGAGCCGTCGGCCTTGACGGCCGCCGAGCCGGCGAGGTCAAGCTCCAGGGGCACCCGGAATCGTTTCAGCTCGAACGAAACGGGCCGCGCATCTTCGTGAACGTACCCGACGCCCACCACATCGCCGTGCTCGATCGCGCGGCGATGAAGATGGTGGCCACGTGGCCTGTGACCGAAGCCGCGGCGAACTATCCGATGGCCTTGGATGAAGCGAATCATCGGCTCTTCATCGGTTGCCGCAATCCGGCCGTGGTGCTGATTTACGATACGGCCTCCGGAAAGCGGGTAGGTTCGTCGCCCATCGTTGGGGACACAGATGATCTCTTCTATGACGCGGCGCGGAAACGGCTTTACGTCACCGGCGGAGAAGGGTATGTCGATACCTTCCAGCAGAACGATGCCGATCACCTCACGAGGATCGCGCGACTGGCCTCTGCCGCCGGTGCCCGGACGTCGTTATACGTACCGGACCAAGGGCGTCTGTACGTGGCGGTCCCGTTCCGCGGCACACAGAAAGCTGAGATCCGCATCTACGAAGCGCAGGGCAACCCGGTTCACACGGGCGCTGCGCTCGATCAGACGTTCAGTCGTGCGGTGCTCAGTCCGTAGCGGGTAACGCCGAGTTGGTCATCTAATACTGGGCGACAGCGAGGCTGTAGCGGCCGGCGTGATCACAATTGAGAAGCCGAGATTCCACGAGCCGCTCGAGTAGGGCTTTGCAATCATCCGGTGACAGATTGAACAGCCGTTTCACTTGGACTTCGGTTAGGCGCATCCCAGGCATTTCTCGGAACTCCCCGATGATACGCCTCATGATTGCTGTCGTGCGCGTGTCGGATCGCAATGGCGCTGTGCTCCTATTGTTGGAGACTCACAATCCATTATGTCATCGCCGATTCTGATGGCGCTCTTGTGTTGATCGTCCCACCCGGATCGCCGGACGCAGATCCGACTAAGTGGACTGCCCATCGCCGCTCCAATCGAGGATGGCGTTCGCTGTCGGTCGAGCAGATGCGGAAGCTGCTAAGGGTGGATCCCGATCAGCAGCAGCCATCGCCGGGTGATGGATCCCAGTCGACCGAAGAGGCGTCACATACCCCGCGCGCGCTGACGGAGGCGCTTGCGGCCGCGAAGTTGCTGGCCGACAATTGACTGGATGTACAGTTGCGATATCAGATGCCGTCCACAGCGTCCGGCTCAGCAATGACTGCAGACTCCCTCCAGAATGCAGCACGGGCCGGCCTTCTCCATTGGGACGTGTTCGTGACGCCGGGCATACCGATTGTCACGCGCGACATGCCTCCCGGCGTGCGAGAGACATATTTTCAGGCGATGGCGTCAACCCTGATCTATGGCGTGCGGGATGCCGTCCTGGTCGATGCGTTCATGACAGTCACGCAGGCCAATGCGCTCGCAGATTGGGTTGCAGCACGAGGCAAGAACCTGACAACCATCTACATCACACATGGTCATGGAGACCATTGGTTTGGCGTCGGCACTCTCGTTGAGCGATTCCCAAATGCCAGAGCAGTCGCCACGCCCAGCGCCGTGAAAGTGATGCGCCAGAATGCGTCGCCGGAAGTCCTCGAGGAGATCTGGAGGGCGGCATTCCCAGACCAGATTCCGGACAAGCTCGTGATCGCGGAAGAGCTCGAGGGGAATGTCATTGATCTAGAAGGGCATGAACTGGTCGCTGTGGAACTTGGTCATACCGACACAGACTATACGACTTGCTTGAACGTCCCTTCCATCGGACTCGTAGTCGCCGGCGATGCCGCCTACAATGACGTCCACCTCTATCTCGCCGAGTCAAATGCGGAGACACGTCGGGAGTGGATCGCTGCGCTCGACAAAATCGAGTCGCTCAACCCACGCGCGGTGGTCGCCTCACATAAGCGACCCGAAAACGACGACGATCCCAAAATCATCGAACAAACCCGGCAGTACATCCGCGATTTCGACCGCCTCGCAGAAACGACGACAACCGCTCATGATCTCTACGACAGGATGCTCGACCTGTACCCGAACCGGGTCAATCCCGGGTGGGCGCTCTGGAGTTCGGCACGCGCAGTCAAGCGTTGAATCAGGGTGTTGCGCTGTTGCACTGCCGCCGTTGAGTGCACCGGCATGAATGATCATCCGCTGATCGCGCGAGTGCGCACATCACGCGTGCCGGTCGCGGCTCTCGTCGGCTTCTCAGTCGAGCCCCTGGGGGACGGACAGGCGCTGGGATGGCTCGACGCCGGCCCGCAACACGCCAACCCAATGGGCACACTGCACGGTGGCATTCTGTGCGACGTTGCGGACGCGGCGATGGGTATTGCGTTCGTCACCACGCTCGGGCCGGACGAGTCGTTCACGACGATGTCACTCGCCATCAACTTCTTCCGCCCGGTATGGGAAACGCGATTGCGGTTCGAGGCGCGTGTCGTCAATCGCAGCAAGAACACCGGCTACCTCGAGTGTGACGTCACCGATCCCGACGGCAAACGAGTGGCCAAGGCCACGTCCACCTGCATGGTGCTGCGCGGCGAGCAAGCGCGACGCTGACCGACGAGAAGATTCGCGAGCGTATGAAGAAGTACAAGATCGCTGTTCTGGACGATTACCAAAATGTGGCGCTTGAGAGCGCCGATTGGTCGGTGCTCCGCGATCGAGCGGACATCGCCGTCTTTCAGAACCACGTCGCCGATCCGGACGCCGTGATTGAGCGGTTGCGGCCTTTTGATGTCGTGTGTGTCATGCGCGAGCGGACCCCGCTGCCCCGCAACGTCATTGAACGCCTTCCCAATCTCAAGCTCATCGCCTCGACGGGATCTATAAACGCATCGATCGAGGTCGCCGCTGCGGCCGATCATGGGATCGCAGTGGTTTACACGGGGTATACGTCGGACCCAACGATCGAATTGACCTGGGCGCTGATCCTGGCCTCCGCGCGACATCTCGTGACGGAGAGCAACTCCGTCCGATCCGGCGGCTGGCAGCAAACAGTAGGCACAGATCTCCATGGAAGGACCCTCGGCGTTCTGGGACTTGGGCGCATTGGATCACAAGTCGCGCGGGTCGGGAGCGCTTTTGGAATGAATCTGATTGCCTGGAGTCAGAACATGACGCCCGAGGCCGCCACAGCCGCCGGCGCAATTCTGGTTTCCAAGGAACAGCTGTTCGAGCGAGCCGACATCCTGACGATCCATGTGGTGTTGAGCAGCCGTACGCGCGGCCTCGTAGGGACGGCGGAGCTGGAGAGAATGAAGCCAACGGCCCGGTTGATCAATACGTCGCGCGGGCCGATCGTCGAAGAGCAAGCGTTGATCAGTGTGTTGACGAACAAGCAGATCGCCGGCGCGGCGATTGACGTATTCGACATTGAGCCGCTGCCTCCGTCTCACCCCTTCCGGACGCTGGACAACGTACTGGCAACGCCGCATATCGGCTACGTATCGGATGGTCTTTACAAGACGTTCTACGAGGATACCATCTCGAATATTCGGAAGTGGCTCGACACCCATTAGTGGTTGACAGGAGATGGAGGCATAGGGAACGACCCCGTGGCATAACCCTAAAAAGCAGCGGCTGGTGTGCATTCCTGAACGGATCCGAGCTGCGATCCTGATTCCGATGCGCATCGCCTGTCCGCATCACTCTTTGGCCTGGGTGTAAAAGAAATAGTCGGCCTTGTACGCCACCAACGCGCTCTTGCCGACGTCTGTTGACAGGGCGCAGCCGGTCGAGGGCGCAATCCCTGCGAAGGTGTTCACCCGCTGGACAAACGTGGTCTTTGTCAGTGTGTGTCCATGGGTTGGTCCGTCTTGAGCTCCAGTCACTTCGATCAGAAGCCAGGGAATCGCGTCTCGCGCGACGAAGGCGGGGTCTGAGGAGGAAGCCATCGCCTTTCCCCTGACGGTGCTCGTGTCGCGGGAGTCCCGCCAGGTGGGGCGAGGTATGCCACTCTCGAACGGGTCGGGGCTGAGGAAGTGGGTGATGACTTGCCGATCGTCGTCCGTGAACAAGGTGGCTTGCGGTGCGAAGAATGTCCAGGCGAAGCCCGTGCCTGAGGGCAGGCAGACGTAGTCCTGGGTGCCGACGGCGTGACCCGCGAGGAACGCCCTGCTCCCGGCGGGCACCTGAATGTTCGCAGGCACCGCTGGCGGTGTCACACGGTCCGCCTGGGCCCGCAGCGGCGGCGTGACCGTGAAAGCCACCGCGAGAACAATGACGCACGTGATGAGCCTGACGCGGCGCATGGGGTGATTCTCCCGGACATTGCAGTTCCTCATGCCATTTTTCGGATCAAGCGCAGCCAACACTCAGGCAATCCGCGTTCCTGCGGTACGTGATGCAGAGCGAGACGACCTCTGCGAGCGAGTCCTCGTCGCTATAGGCGCGATGGGAACGTCGGCGTCAGACGCGTGAGGTCAATGGGTGTCCCAAGCAGGTGGACGTCACTCCCGGATACTGCACACGCACGAGCACCTGTGCACACGGCTGCTCAGCGCCGTTGACGCACCGCTGTGACGACGGTGGGAGATCGGTTCGTCTCGCCGTGGATCCCAAAACGTAATGCGGACAGTGGCGACCGTGGAGCCCGGTCCAGTCGGTGACGACGGTCCGTTGGCGTTGTCGCAAGCTACGACGGCCAATCATCTCGTCTGCGCTCCTGTCGGGCTGCCCCGCGCCAACCTGAAGAGTTCACCATTGGGCGGGGCTCACACCGCTTGACAACCTCGGATACCGGGCGTAAGAAGCAGCCAAACCGAGGAGGTCGACATGCGTTCCTGGCGGCTGGTCGTCGTCGTGGTGGTGTTGGTTCCTCTCATTGGCGGCGGGCCGGCATCGGCGCAGTCTGATGGCCGGGTCAGTGGCGTCGTGCGTGACGCGACCGGCGCCGTAATTCCAGGAGTGACCGTTACTGCTACCAATCAGGCCACCAAGGATTCGCGCACAGCGACGACAGCAGGCGACGGCAGCTACTCGCTCTCGCTGGCCCCCGGGTCGTATCAGGTGACCGCCTCGATCCCCGGCTTCCGCAGGGTCACACAAGCAGTCGACGTCGCGGCCGATGCCTCGAAGCAGCTCGACTTTTCGCTCGACACGGCGCTCACCGAGGAGATCACCGTTACCGCCACCAAGCGCGAGCAGATGTTGCTCGATGTGCCATTCTCGGTTGCCGCACCGACCGAGGAAGTGCTGCGCGATCGCGGCGTCGAGGACATCGAAGGCGTGGCGGCGAATGTGGGCGGACTCACCGTGCAGAACCTCGGACCCGGGCAGAGCCAGGTTGCGATTCGCGGCGTGTCTGCCGGCCAGATCGTGCGCGATCAGCCGGGAGTGAAGGAGCAGGTCGGCGTCTACCTCGACGAATCGGTCATCTCTCTTTCCCTCTTCACGCCGGATCTCGACCTGTTTGACACGAATCGCGTGGAAGTGCTGCGCGGCCCACAAGGAACGTTGTTCGGCTCCGGCTCGCTCTCGGGGACTGTTCGCTACATCACCAACCAGCCCGAGCTGAATGTCACCAGGGCGTTCGCCGAGCTCGGCGGCGGCGGTGTCGATGGCGGCAGCCTGAGTGGCAACGTCAAATTCGGCTTTAACCTGCCGTTGGGCGACAACGCGGCCCTGCGTGTTGCGTCGTACTTCGATCGCCTCCCCGGGTTCATTGCCGCCGCACAGCCTGACGGGAGCGTCAAGGAGAACGTGAACGACGGATCCAGGACGGGCGTTCGCGCGGCGGTCAGGATTGCACCGAACGATCGCTTGTCCATCACGCCGCGGATCGTCTATCAGCGCGTCGGAAGCGACGGCTGGAATCGCATCGACGTGTTCAACATCCTCGCCAACCCCTTTACGACGACGCGGCCACCGGTGACACTTGGCGAGCGCGAGCAATTCACGCAGCTCAAAGAAGAGTTCACTGACGATTTCGTACTCGGCGACGTCAACATCGATTACAAATTCGGCGACCTCACGCTCACGTCGATCACCTCCTACACCTACCGCGACATTCTGGTGATTCGGGACGCGACCGCGTTGACCGCCAGCATCACCGGCGGCAGCATCGGCGAGCCAGAGAATGTCTACACCCTCGATGCGCCACTGAACGACGCGACGACGGCAAAGGTGTGGACCGAGGAGCTGCGCGTGTCCGGCGGCAAGGACCGATTCCCGTGGGTGGCCGGCGGGTTCTTCAGCCGCACGGATCGGGACTACGGCCAGAACCTCCCGGTAACGGGATTCGAGGACCTGAGTGGTATCCCGACGCGCGGGCTGCGTGCCCCCAAAGACGACCTGTTTTTCTCCGACCTCGCTTACAAACTGAATCAATTCGCCCTGTTTGGCGAAGGGACGCTGTCGCTGACCGAGCAATTCAGTGTGACAGCCGGGCTGCGCTACTACCACTTCGACGAGGACAAGGAGCAGGTCTTCGACGGCATTTTCGCCAATGACAACACCGGCACGTCGCTGGTCTCGCAGCCCGGTTCGACCGACGCGGATGGCGTGGCGCCGCGCCTGATCGCCTCTTACAAGGTGTCGGGCGACACGAACCTGAACGCGCAGGTCTCGCGCGGGTTCCGCCTCGGTGGGATCAACGACCCGCTCAATGTGCCGCTGTGCACGCCAGAGGACCTCGTCACGTTCGGCGGACGAGAAACCTGGAAGGACGAAAAGGTGTGGAACTACGAAGTCGGCGTCAAATCCCGATTGCTGAACGGCAACGCAGGTTTGGGCGTCTCCGCGTTCTACATGGATATTCGCGACCTCCAGGCGACTGTCACCGCCGGCTCGTGCTCATCCCGAGTCGTCTTCAACGTACCGAAGGCCCGCAGTCAGGGGTTCGAGGTTGAATTTGAGGCCGCACCGAACCGCAACGTCGACTTCGCAATTTCTACGAGCTTCAACGATGCCGAGTTACGGTCCACCCTCACCTCGACTGACGCGAGTGGTGCCGTCAGCGTCGTGTCCGGCATCGAAAAAGGACGGCGCCTCCCGACCGTGCCCAGGTTCCAGCTCGCCAGCGCTGCCACCTACCAATGGCAGGTGAGGCCGGGCGCCCTGGCGTACGTCACCGGTACGTATCAGCACATTGGCTCACGCTTCACGCAGGTCGGCGACGAAGACCTCGGCACCCTGAATCTCCTGTCGTTTGGCGCAAATACGATTGGCGCTCCGCTCACGGCGAGCGTCTTCAGATACGACCCCAAGCTGCCCGCCTATGACCTTCTGAACCTGCGCATCGGCGTTCGCCGCGATAACTGGGATGTCGCGTTCTACGTGAACAACCTTACCGATGAACGAGCGCTTCTATCGCTCGACCAGGAGCGTGGGACTCGCGCCCGCATCGGCTACCTGACCAACCAGCCCCGGACGTTCGGCATCGCGACGCGGATCGACTTTTGAGATGAGTGCAGTGCGTCAAGCGCCCGCGGAGCCGGTCGTTCCATTGTCACTAGTGATCGGGGCAGCCCGATCTCGGGCGTTGCAGATTTGTTAACAGTCGTGCCATAACGGCAGGAGCGGTGGCAAGACCGACATGATCGACTCCGGGGTTGTCGTTCAGTTCAAACCCGAAACAGTCCATCTTCTCCCAGACAGCGACGGAATCGTTCCGGATTGCTGCTTTCGAGGACCTCGAGGAGCTTCGGCAGATCGGTCGACAGCTTCGAGACGTCGCTTGGGCGCGCGTTCACGAACGTCTGCAACTGGGTGACCGCGGCATCGTCGAGCCCGATCGCTTTCAGGTTCGCCAGCAGCGCATCGGGATCAGAGACCATGCCTTCGAAACGGTCGACCACGCGCAGGAGAAATCCGACGATGGCGCCGTCGAGCGGCAGCGTTGAATCGGTCAACAGGCACTCCCCGAACCGCGCCACACGGTATATCCTGTTCCAGCGCGGCACGCCAGCGGTTTTGCTCAATAAGTGTTGGTTCCTGCTCTTCCGCAGCCTCGATTGGATTGAGGAGGAGAACGCCGATGGATCCGATCAGGCGCAAGAGCCCAAGATCTGGACGTTAGCGGGGTGAAGAGCCTTCGCCCCGGTCTTCTTCAGGGCTTCCCTCAGTAGCCTCGAGGGCGTGAGGGGCTCCGGGTTTTTCGGTCCACTGCCGGGGTGAGTTTGCGGCACAATCCGCCCAGAGCGGGCAAGGAGACGTGCCGTGAAGAGAAAGCGCTTTTCCGTCGAGCAGATCACCGCGGTGTTGAAGCATGCCGAGGGCGGAATCCCCGTCGGCGACGTCTGTCGCCAAGCCGGCGTGTCCGAGCAGACGTTCTACCGCTGGAAGAAGGTGTACGGCGGTATGCTGCCGGGTGAAGCGCGAGAAGTGAAGCAGCTCCGCGAGGAGAATGCCCGGCTGAAACGAGTCGTCGCCGATCTGACCTTGGACAAGGTCATGCTCCAGGACGTCGTCCAAAAAAAGTTCTAAAGCCCGTCAAGCAGCGTGAAGTCGTGACGTACTTGATGGGCCGCTACCAGGTGAGCCAGCGACGCGCGGCCATGGCGGCGCGCTTCCATCGCTCGAGCCTTCGGTATCAGAGCCAGCGCGATCCGCTGACGGCGTTGCGCCAGCGGCTTCGCGAGCTCGCCCAGACCCGCGTTCGGTTTGGCTACCGGCGCCTGCTGGTGCTGCTACGGCGTGAGGGGTGGGATCTGGGCAAGCATCGGCTGTATCGCCTCTACACCGAGGAGGGACTCGCGCTTCGACGGAAACGGCCGTGGCGGCACGCGACCGCGGTGCACCGCGAGCAGCGCCGACCGTCGACGGCGCGCAACGATGTTTGGAGCATGGACTTTGTCGCGGACGAATTGGCCGATGGCCGGCGCTTCCGCGCGTTGACCGTGATCGATCTCTTTACGCGCGAATGTTTGGCGATCGACGTCGGCCACGGCCTCTGTGGTCGCGACGTCGTGGCCACGCTCGAGCGGCTGCGGTTCGAGCGCGGATTGCCGCAGCGAATTTATTGCGACAACGGCACGGAGTTCGTCAGCGCGGCGATGGATCTCTGGGCCTCCACAACCACGGTCATCCTCGACTTCAGCCGCCGCGGCAAGCCGACGGACAACGCGGCAATCGAGTCGTTCAATGGGCGCTTCCGCGAAGAGTGCCTCAACGTCCACTGGTTTCCATCTTTGGAGGATGCGCAGCAGAAGATCGACGCGTTTCGATGGGACTACAATGAGCATCATCCTCACCGAGCTCTCAAGGGCCTCAGCCCCAGTGAATACGCTCGGCAAGCGATGACGACTGCCGCAGACTCACCGTCCTAGTGGACCGAAAACCCAGGGCCCCTCAAACGGCCGCCATTCTCTCAAGCTTCAGGTGGTCCGAAAATCGCCAGGCAGGTCAGAATGACGGGGATAGCTCGCGCCATGGATATTCTTCGTACGGAGCCGTTGGGCTACCCTCGGCCGAGTACGATGGCTTCAAGGCCGATCTCGCCGAGCGGATCGTTGGAAGGAAGCTCCTCGATGACGTGAACATAGGCACAGGTGTTAATGCCTGAAGGGATATAAGTCGATGCGTGAACTGATGTTTGAAGAAAAGCAGCTCGATACGAGCCCGGAAGAAGTTGCCCATCAAGTGCGTGGGGCTTCCTTCGTGATGCACGTCACCATTCACACGGACATGACTATCGGGAATCCGAGTATAAGCGTCTATTGTGATGGGATGATTGAGAAAGCCTTTTCAAGTCTGGGAGGCGAAGCTGGGGCACCGTTCACACAGGCTCATAAAGGCATGGTGTTCACCTTTAAGTACAACAAGCCTTTTCTTGCGAATACCGCATGGGCGGTGACGATTTACTCTAAGACACGAATACATGTAATCAGAGTAGCTGCAATAACCGCCTAGTTCAGGGTCAATGTTTTCGTCTGCCGGCTTGAAAGGCCGACCAAAAAACTGACAGCGGAACATCTGTTCGCCGACTGGATCCTGTGGTCGTTCTTCCGTCAACGAGTGCGATCACGTTCCATATTCCGAGCCAGCGCGAATTCGGTTGGTCTCGTGTCTGCCACGCGCGTCACGAGACGCGATCGGCGCTGCTGTCCAGACGCCGGACGGCAGCGTGGGCCCGATCAGTACAGATCTGGGTTTCAGCCCCGACGTCGACGACCGCGTGCGAGCAGCGCACCGAGCCCGGCCCCCAGCAGCGTAAGCGTCGCGGGCTCAGGCACGGGGCTGATCACGCCGAATACCCCATGCGATTCTTCGTCCGGACCTGCCGTGAAGTAGAGGCGCTGCTGACTACCGGCGGATCCGCCGTTGCCGGGTGTCAGCGCCCAGAGCCCATCGATGGCGATGGAATTGCCCTCGATGTCGAGCAGCTGGCCAATGAAGCTGTTCGTGAGCAGGTCGAAGATGTTGATGCGCCCGTCGCCGAAATTGCCGACGAACAGATCTCCGGCGAACTCACCGAAGGCAGACGGCCCCAGCGCAAGTCCCCAGGGCGCATTGAGGAAACCCTGTGAGCCGACCCTGCCGAGGAAGTTCCCCTGGAGATCGAATACGCTGACGTAGCCCAAGCCAAGCCCGGCCACCTCTTCGTCCTTGCCGGCATTCTGGAGCGCGTAGGTCACGTACAGCTTGCCGTCAAGGTTCTGCACGTTGAATGGCACGTATCCGGCGGGCAGCGTCGGGTCGACGAAATTGCCGGAAAGATCCGGCGCGGCCGGATTCCCCTTCACAACATCGATCTCGCCGTTGTGGAAGTCGGCAACGTAGAGATAGGTATCGCTGCCAATTTGCGCCGACGCCAGGCCTTTGTAGCTGTTGTCCGCGGTCGGTGCCTGGAGCGTTTCCGCAGTCGTGCCGAGCGCTCCGCGCCATCCCGAGATCGTGCCGTCTTCGCCCGCGAACAGAAACGCGTCCCCGTTGAAATTTGCGGCACTGCCGTTGAACACCTGACCGGTCGGATTGCCGGGAACCGAGACCTCGAGCGGAATCTTCGTCGGGATGTTGGTCACCGGATCGACGCCGTAGAGGAGTGCAAAGCCGCTGTCGGCGGCCGAGACCCAGAAGGGGCTGCCTGGAGAGAACGAGACACCCCACGCGTTGATCAGATTCGAGTCGGTGATGATCCCGGGGTTGTCCAGTGGATTGTCGGTCACCAGGTTCGTGACCCGAACGGGTTCCGCGCGGGCCGGCAGAGCTGACCCGACAAACGCGGCCGTCATGATGAACGCAAACACTGGGGGCGTTGCGGAAAGGACTCTCCACCCGAAGCGGGCGCCTTTGAGAATGGCCATATGCACCTCGCTGGCTGAGTTGTGAGCGATTTCGTCTACGCAGGTTCCATGCCGCGCGAAGCCCTGCAGCACTGGCCCGTGCATCGATGGAATCAATCGATGGAATCAGGCGCAAACTGCAAATTGCACGTCGTTAGCGGCGCGGCGAGCGACGCGTTACGTAAGCGCGACGCCGCTATACCCGTACCTATTTTCGGAACTTGAAAACGATGACGCCCGCAGGCGCGCACGCATGTGGCGTTCTGGCGCGTTCAACTGAGGCGAGGTTGCAACGTGCGCGCCTTCTACGGCTGAGGCGCGCGCTTCCGAAGTCGACACGAAATCCGAGCTGAAGTCTCCGCTTCGATAACTGAAATGCCCGACAGCTGCACATCGAGCGGCAAGCTGGTAGTCCCGTTCACGCGAGGACCTGGCGCACGTCGTTGTCGGCCGGTCGTGGTAACGTCAACGCCGCAGATGATGGGAGGACTGATGCCCGTTGCCGATCGGTGGCGTGAGCAATGGCCAATGCTGCCACTCGAGGCGTGGGCCGACACCCGCACCACACTGCATCTTTGGATGCAGATCGTCGGCAAGATCCGGCTTGCCGCGAGCCCGTGGGTGAATCACTGCTGGAATGCGACTCTCTACCCGACGGCGACGGGGTTGACCACATCGCTGATTCCCTATGAAACACGGGCGTTCCAGATCGATTTCGATTTCCTCGCTCATCAGCTGATCGTGCAGGCGAGCGATGGTGGCAAGGCGGTTCTGGCGCTCCAGCCGCAGTCAGTGGCCACGTTCTACAGGCGTCTCATGCAGGAAATGGAAATGCTCGAATTTCGGGTGGCCCTGCACGGACGCCCTAACGAAGTTGCCGACGCGATCCCCTTCGACCAGGATGAGACGCACGGTAGCTACGATCCGGAGTACGCCAACCGGTTCTGGCGAATCCTCGTGCAAGCCAGTCGTGTCCTCAACGAGTTTCGCGCGCAGTTTATTGGCAAATGCAGTCCGGTGCATTTCTTTTGGGGCGCGGCTGACTTGGCGGTTACGCGATTCTCCGGCCGACGAGCGCCCCGGCATCCCGGCGGAATCACAAACCTGCCAGACTGGGTGACGCGCGACGCCTATTCACACGAAGTGATCAGCTGCGGGTTCTGGCCTGGTGGAGGTCCGATTCCTCACGCGGCGTTCTACGCGTACGCCTACCCGGAACCGCCTGGGTTCGCGCAGGCACGCGTCAAGCCGGCGGAGGCCTTCTACAGTGGCGATCTCCGAGAATTCATCCTCGCGTACGATGTGGTACGACAGTCGAGCTCGCCGGACGAGACCTTGCTTGATTTTCTGCAGACGACGTATGAAGCGGCAGCCGATCTGGCGACCTGGGATCGCCGTGCCCTGGAGCGTGAGCACCATCCGAAGATAGGTGGTTAGCGTAGACCCGGCGGAGGGCGCTCCGGTCAGTGCCTTGCCTGAGCGCAGACTCATTGCCGAGGTGGGTCGCGGTGAACGTTCGGATATCGTGTGCCTGGTCTCGGTCCGCGGGCGGCCTACGCGCAGCAGGCGATCCGCGAGAAGCTCATCGAACACAGGCAATACATCGCGAGATACGGCGACGACATGCCGGACATCCGTGACTGGGCGTGGAGTGCGGAGCCGATCGCAAGGCGCTCGCGCGCACTGCCGGATGCAGGTTCGCGAGTGAAGCGGTAGTGAGCGTGAGGGGTGAATGAAGCGGCATCAACACACATCACGGCTGTCAGCTGCTGCTTCGAGGTGAATACATGGCCATCGCGTGTCCCATTGATCTCGATACGCTCAGATTGCGTGCGGAAATCCAGTCGATCTACGCGCGCGTCGCCGTCGATCCGTCAGGCGAGTTCCACTTTCATCGCGGTCCGGAGTACGCCGCGAGACGGCTCGGGTACGACGCCGACGAACTCTCGAAGCTCCCTCTCACGGTGACCGAATCGTTTGCAGGTGTCGGCAACCCGCACGCGATTGCGGCGAAGCCGCAAGGGACGACTGTCGTAGACATCGGATGTGGTGCCGGTACCGATCTCCTGTTAGCGGCCTTTCACGTCGGACCGCAAGGACGTGCGATTGGCGTCGACATGACGGCCGCGATGCGCGATCGCGCGCGTCACGGTGCGATCGCGTGCGGGCTCTCATCGGTCGAGGTGCGAGAAGGCGAAGCCACAGCACTCCCAATCGAGGCGGAAAGCGCCGATGTCGTGATGTCGAACGGTGTCCTCAATCTCGTGCCTGAGAAGCGGCTGGCCGTCGAGGAGATCCGCCGTGTCCTCAAGCCTGGGGGTCGCCTGCAAATTGCGGACATCGTCCTCGGCGTCGAATTGTCGGAGGCGGCCAGACGGGACATCGATCTCTGGACTGGTTGAATCGCTGGTGCTCTGCTGGAAGCAGAGCTTGTCGCCGTCTTCGCGTCACGGCTGGTTTCAGTGACGTGCGAATCACCCAACGATTCGACTGCTTCGAGGCGACGTCGAAGGAGAAGACCGCACGACGCTACGGCGTCATCGGCGTGAATCTTTCAGCCATTCGTAGCCTATGAACGCCATATCGCGATCGATTCGCAGCGTCGCAGTCGACGGTAGGCGCCCTTCAGGATTGATGATGTCTTGCTGTTGTTCAGGGAACTGCGACGCGGCCGAACGACAGTTCGGTCAGAAACGGGCCGCAAAGGATCTGGCTCAATACCGCGCCAAGGGTCCCGGTTCCACCACGCGGCTCTTGTTGACGGGGCTCGCGAAAGTCGGACCGCCACGCGGGGTCCTGCTGGACGTCGGATCCGGGATTGGTGCCTTGACGTTCGAGCTTCTCGAACAGGGAATGACGACGGCGATTGGCGTCGACCTGTCTTCGGCGCACATCGCACTGTCGTCGGAAGAGGCGACACGCCGCGGCCAATCGCAGTCGACGCGATTCGTCCTCGGGGACTTCGTCGACGTGGCGCCGCAGTTGCCACCTGTCGACATCGTCACACTCGACCGCGTCGTCTGTTGCTACAGCGACTGCGAGCGGCTGCTGAACGAATCGATTCGACACGCAGGCCGTTGCATAGCCCTCTCGTATCCACAGGACCTTTGGTACGTCCGACGCTGGGTGTCGCTTCAAAACGTCGGCCGCAGAATCTTCGCAAATCCGTTTCGCTCATTCGTCCATTCAGCAGCAGCGATGGAGGACCGGATTCGATCCGATGGTTTCCGGTTGGCCCATCGTCAATGCACTCGGACATGGTGCGCGGACGTCTATGTGCGGGTCGAACCTGGTGGCAGAGCCTCGTGACGCCACTGGCCAAGCGCGCTCACAACCAACCGGCGCGTAGCGCTCACCACTTGAACGTGAAGATTGAAGCGGTAGAGCGGCCCGGAGTCCAACCGCTGGATTCGATCTTGAACGGCTGTGGAATGCTTGCCCAATCGCTGTAGAGATTCCCGCCGACATAAAAGCGGCGCTGCGTCGGTTCTGGCTGGCGGACCGCTTCGGGTGTCGAGGTGGAGATCGAGTAGGCGCCCTGCGGTTCGATAGCACCAAGGCGATCGCTGCGCGGCACATACTCGGCGATGCCATCGCCGTCGACATCGGCGTTGATCCAGTCGACATGCAGAAGTCGATGGTAGGTGCGATCGGCGATCATTCCGCGGATCTGGGCGTTGAAACGGCCGACGATCGACTCTGCGTCAGGCAGATCTTTCCGGACCGCGAAGTACAGCGGCCTGGTGACGAGCGGCGTGGAGCCGAATTGCAGTCTCGACTGCGCCTCCTTCGGGTAGTTGTTCGTGATGTAGCGCACCACGAGCTCGTCCATCAGTGTGTAGTCAACGGTGCCGTTCAGAAGCTGCGTGAGGCTCTCTTCTTCCGTGCGCGTTCGCACGAACGTGGGGCCGCCACTATCAATCGCCTCACCGTAGGAGTAGCCTTCGACGATCGCAATCCGTTTGCCCGCGAGCGACGCGAACGTCGTAGCCGTCACGTCACCGCCGTGTCGTCCGACGAGGATCAGTCGATTCTCGAGATACGGCTGCGAGAACAGCAAGAGGCGCTCGCGTTCCTGGTCCTTCCATGCCGCGGCGCTGCCATCGAACCGCCCGCTCAGCAGCGATGCCGTGAACTCAGGTGCCGTGACGATGGCCGTAGTCGAACTGATGCCCATCCGTCCAAGCGCCGCTTCGACGAGATCCAACGCAAAGCGCGGCCTGCCCGGTTCGTTGGTGAACGGCGCCCAGGCGGTCGACACCAGGTGGAGCGCGGTGGTTTGTGCCGAGACGATAACGAAGCCCGCGAGCGACAACAGGGCGGCGATCGTGCCGATGCGCAGACGGGCGTGCCTGGAATCGAAAAAACAGCGCATAACCCGGAACCTCCATCCGAGACTACCCGAAGAAGTCGCCTCGGTGCTGGGATTTTCTGGTGACCTGTGGACGATCTCTATGAGACTGAAGTTTCAGATCTGCATCGCGTTGGCAGAGTCGCGCTCTGCCTGGACTCACACGCCGCGTTGCCGCAGACGGCCATGGGCGTGGATGAACGCCTCGACCGCATCGTCGGTATGGCGATGGCACACGGCGGAGCTCATGCCTTCCTTCAGCGTCTGACCGACTCGATCGGTGGCCGCGTCACGGGCAGTCCAGAGTGCAGAGCGGCGGCCGATCTGTTGCTCAGCACGCTGCGCGAGGCCGGCTTCGAAGACGCACACTTCGAGGAGTACGCGCTCGAGTCGCGTTGGCAGCGTGGACGCGCGGTGGGGCGCGTCATCAGCCCCGTGCAACGGACGCTGGCTGTCGGGTCCTATGGGTGGGTACCGGGCACGAAGGGCGAAGTGACGGCTTCGCTCGTCGATCTGGGCGCACCACCGAGCCATGATCTTCAAGTCTCAGCGGACCGCGTTCGAGGTGCGGCCGTCATCGTCGAGCCCCACGCAGTGGAAGGAGCGCCGGCTCAGGTCATGCGCGCTGCGCTCGCTGATGCTCTCGCCCGGGCTGGGGCAACGGCCATGCTGATCCCCTCGGACAAGCCAAATCGCATGCTCGACACCTCAGCCTTCGGGTTCTATCCAGGGGGAGCGCTGCCCGTGCTGTCGCTGGCAAAGGAGGATGTCCTGTTCCTGCGCCGGCTCTTGCCCGCTGGGCCGGTTCGCGTGACGCTGGATGTTGCCAATACGATCGATACGAGCCCTGGCCAGGAGCGCAACGTCGTCGCGGAGATCGCGGGGACGACGCCCGGCGAGGTAGTGCTCGTCGGCGCCCACGTCGACTCCTGGGATCTCGGTCAGGGCGCGCAGGACGATGGCGTCGGCGTGGCGGCCGTCCTGGAGGCGGCAAGAATCCTGAAGTCTCTGGGCATCAAGCCGCGCCGGACGATTCGGTTCGTCTTTTTCAGCGGCGAGGAGCAGGCGCTGCTCGGGTCGCGAGCCTACGTCGAGAGACATCGCAACGAGCTCGATGGGCTGCGCGCAGTCGTGATCATGGACTCGGGTGCGCAAACGCCGCGCGGGTTCCAGATCCACGGGCGTTCAGACATCGAGGCCGCCGCGAGGACGGTCCTGGCTCCATTGTCCTCGCTCGGTGCGTCGGGAGTGAGCCTCGAGGCAAGCTTTGACATGGACCATGGGCCATTCCTGGTGGCCGGGATTCCCGTCTTTACGCTTTGGGTGGAAGAGGGCGAGTACGACACGCACCACCACGCGGTGTCGGACACCTTCGATAAAGTGGATCCGCGGATGCTGGCCCTTGACACGGCGGTCATGACTGTCGCGGCCTACCGACTGGCCGACGCTCAGGAAGCGGTGGGTCTCCGCTTATCTGCGACGGAAGCGATGCAACTACTGAAGAAGGTCGGCCTCGAATCACTCCGTCGCACCGTCTACGAGCCCGGCGGCGCCAGGTGAAAAGGGAGAGCACCTAGTCCGCGCGCAACTCGCGCGCGTAGCGGCTCGGAGGCTGGCCCACGTGCCGGCTGAACGCCGTGCTGAAGGTGCTCGCCGAGCCGTAGCCGACGCGTTCGGCAACCTCGTCGAGCCCGAAGTCGTGGCGCCGGAGCAGACCCTTCGCGACGGCCATGCGCCAGGCGAGCAGGTATTCCATCGGCGGCACGCCCACCGTGCGCGTGAAGCGCTCGAAGAACGCCGAGCGCGACAGCGCGGCCGTCTTCGCGAGCTGCGCCATCGTCCACGACCGCGCGAGCTGGCCGTGCATCTGCCGCATCGCTGGCGCGAGTTGCGGGTCGCCCAACCCGCGCAACAGGCCCGGAGGCGCATCGTCACCAGGCGTCGATCGCAGCGCTTCGATGAGCAGCACCTCCACGAGGCGCGTGAGCACCAGGTCGCGGCCTGACCTCCGTTCGCTCGACTCCTCGGCGACGAGCCGCACCAGAACCGAGAGCCGCTCGACGCCGCGCACGTGCACCAGCCCGGGCAGCAGCGACACCAGCAGGGCCGCATCGGGCGAGTCGAAGACGAAGTAGCCCCCGAGCAACCGCACGTCGGGGCGTCCACCGCGCGTGCCGTGCCGGACTTCACCCGTCGCCGCGGGCGTCACCTTCGGGTCGATGCACTCCGGCGTCACCGGTTCGAAGCCCGACAAGATGAAGCCCGGCGTCGCCGGCAGCAGCACGAAGTCGTCCGCCTCGAGCGTGACGGCACGGTGGCCGTCGACGGCGAGACGACAGCGGCCCTCGAGCACGGCACAAAAGCTTGGCTGGCCGAAGTCCGAGTAGCGGACACCCCAGCGGCCGGCGCCGCTGATGCGCTTCGAGAACACGGTGCGTGGCTGAAGCAGCGCGATGACTTCCGAGAGGGGGTCGCTCATGCCTGGACGCTCACCAATGAAATACGGACTCTACACAGTAGAGAGTCCGGCGTGCCTTCGCTATCGTAATTGTCATGAAAACCGTCCTGATTACAGGTTGCTCTTCTGGCTATGGCCTCGAGACCGCGCGCCACTTCCACGCGCAGGGCTGGAACGTGGTCGCCACGATGCGAACGCCGCGCGAGGACATTCTGCCCCGGTCGGAACGGCTCCGCGTGCTCGCACTCGATGTGACGAAGCCCGAGAGCATTGACGCCACGCTCGAGGCGAGTGGCCCCATCGACGTGCTCGTCAACAACGCGGGCATCGGGCTCTTTGGCGCCTTCGAGGCCACCCCGATGGCCACCGTACGCGAGGTGTTCGACACCAACACGTTCGGCGTGATGGCGATGACGCAGGCGGTGCTGCCCCAGTTCCGCGCACGCAGGTCGGGCGTCGTGGTGAACGTGACTTCGAGCGCGACGCTGGCGCCGATGCCGATGGTGGCCGTCTACACCGCGAGCAAGATGGCCATCGAGGCGTTCACCGCGTCGCTCGCGTTCGAGCTCGAGGCGTTCGACGTGCGCGTGAAGCTGGTCGAGCCTGGCTACGGCCCGACGACGCGGTTTACGAGCAACACGGGATCGCGCATGGAGGGGCTGATTCCCGAGGCGTACGCGCCGTTCGCGCAGCGCACCTTCGCTTCGCTTGCGCAGGGGCCGGCTGCGGTGACGACCGAGTCCGACGTGGCCGAAGTGGTGTGGCGTGCCGCGAACGATTCGTCCGGGCAACTCCGATTTCCAGCAGGTGCCGACGCGATGTTGCTGGCTCTGTCAAGATAGATGGTGATGCCCTCCACCCTCCCTGCCACACTTCTCGTGTGAGCCTCACTGGTCGGCGGCGACTGTCGTCAATGCTATTCTTGGCGTCGGTCAAGCGCGTGCACCGGCTTTCGATCCTGTAGCATCCTCGCGGTGTTGGTGCTGGCGACGCGTCACCAGGAGAGCCAAGTGAAAGCGTCTCAACTGATATCGCTGACATGGGGGCGGTGCGTGCGGCAGGTCGCGCGACCGGGCGCGGGACTCGAGCGGTGTGGCGTGCTCGTGACCGGGCTCCTGATATTGGCTTGCTCGGGATGCGCCGCACCCTTCCATAAAGTGACGACGCCGCGCACGTCCGCGCCGGAAGTCGATCGTCCGCCGCGCATCGTGCGCGAAGCGACCCGACCGACCGTGGGTGTCGCATTCGGCGGCGGCAGCGCGCGTGGCATCGCACACGTGGGCGTCATCCGCTGGCTGGAAGAGCACCGGATCCCGATCGATGTCGCGGCCGGGACCAGCATGGGGGGCCTGGTCGGCGGCGCGTACGCCACCGGGATGGAGCCGGATGAACTCCAGACGTTCATCACGACCCTGGACTGGGATCAACTGTTCGGCGCGTCGACATTCGCGCACAAGAACATCCGGCGCAAGACCGACGCGCGCGCGTATCCGTCGCGCCTCGAGTTCGGCCTCAAGGGCGGCATCGTGCCGCCCACCGCCATCAACAGCGGCGAATACGTGGAGTTGCTGCTCGGCCGGATTGCCGCGCCGTACTTCGACATGCAGGACTTCGACGACCTCCCCACGCCGTTCCGTACGGTGGCCGTCGATCTGCTGACGGCTCAACCCGTCGTCATGCGAAGCGGCTCACTGGCCGACGCCATGCGCGCCACCATGTCGCTCCCGCTCATCTTTCCGCCCACGGAGGTGAACGGCCAGGTGCTGATCGACGGCGGCACGATGGACAACGTGCCGGCCGACGTCGTGAAGGCGATGGGGGCAACGCACGTGATCGCCGTCAACGTCGGCGATCTGTCCGATCGCGAGGGCGTGAGCTTCACGATGCTCGGCGTGGCGGGGAATACCCTCGACGCGATGATGCGGGCGTCGACGCGCCGCGCACTCACCGCCGCGGACGTCATCATCAATGTGCCGCTCGAAAAGTATGGCTCGCTCGATTGGCGGCGGGCCGCGGCGTTGATTGACGAGGGGTACCGTGCGGCAGAGGCGATGCGCGGTCAACTGCTGCCATTCGCGATCAGCGAAGCGGACTTCGAGACGTGGCGCCGCACTCGCCAGGCGCGTCGCCTGAAAGCGTTGCCACCTCCCGCCTTCATCGACGCCGAGGGCTTCGTCACCAGCGACACCAAACGTCTGAATACGCTGCTGGCGCGGCACGTCGGCGTGCCGCTGGACATGAACGCCCTCGAGGCGGATATTGCGATCGTTTCGGGTCTGGACCGTTACGAGACTGTGACCTGGCGCATGGTTCACGATCCTGTGCGCGGGTACGGCTTGCGGGTGCGCGGCCGCGCCAAAGCCTACGCCCCGCCGTTCATGATGCTCGGCTTGAACCTCGAGAACACGACGTCGAGCGACTTCAGTATCAGCGCGACGGCGCGCTATTTGGCCTTCGACACCGTCGGGTCAGGCTCGGAGTGGCGCGTCGACGGCACTCTTGGCTCGGATCCGATGCTGGCGACGGAGCTGTATCGGCCGATTGGCCGGACGGCGCTATTCGTCGCGCCCTATGCCGGCGTCGGCCGCCGCACCTTCAACGTCATCAGCGATGACTCGGTGATTGCGCGGTACCGTCAAACCGTGTCCCGCGTCGGGCTGAACGTCGGCGTGAACCTCGGGGCGCAAAGCGACGTGCGCGTCGGCGCGTATGTCGGGCGCACGACGGCGACGATCAAGATAGGGAATCCAGGCTTTCCGGAGTTGGAGGGCAAAGAGACAGCGGCCGAAGTCGTGTGGCGCCTGGACACACAGGATAGCCCCGTGGTGCCCAGCCGAGGGGTACGCTCCAACGTGCGCCTGTCACGCATTTTCAACGGTCCCGACGTCGAGGTGAACGGCGAGACGTTCGACTTTGCCTCGTCGCTGACCCAGCTGGAGGGGACGGCGAATCGCTTCTGGAGCGTCGGTCCGCGCAATCGCGTGTTCCTGTACGGCGGGCTCGGTACATCCTTCGGCGACGTGCCGCTGCCGACCGATCAGTTCGCGCTGGGCATGCCCTTCAGGCTCGGCGCGTACGACGCGGGCGAGATCATTGGACCGAACTACTACATCGCGACGGGTGGCTACCTGCGCCAGGTGGGCCGGCTGCCGGACTTCATGGGCGGACCGATCTTCGCGGGGGGCTGGCTCGAAAATGGCGACGCGTTCGATGAATGGTCGCACGCGGGCTGGCGAACGAACGGCGGCGTGGGCGTCGTGATGGATACGCTCGTCGGTCCGGTCATCCTCGCCGGCTCGTGGGGCTTTGACGGACGCTGGCGCACGTACCTCGCCGTGGGACGAGTATTCCGCTGAGGTTCAGAAGGCGTCCGTGCGCGCCGACCGACCGCGGTAGCGCTCGGCGAGTACCGCCCACGAAATACCGGAGCTTGGCAGCGGCGCCTGCTCGTCGCCGGCGCGAGCGCTGATCGTCTCCACCTTCCGGAAACCGGCACGATGCCAATCGATGCTCTGCATGACGAACGCGAAGAACCGGCAGTCCGGTGACAAGGCGTCGACGAGGGCGACAGGGTCCGTGACCTTGGGACCAAGGCGCTCGAGCGCGTCCCGTGGCGGCACCTCGGTGCCCTCGAAGTCCAGTTCTTCGAGCACCGGCGTCTCGCCAAGCCGGTGCGGACGCACGCGCACGACCCGCAGGAGTACTACCCGCCGTGGAAGCGCGAGCGCGAGAACCTCTCCAGCGGCGAGGCCCGAGCTGATTCGTTTCGGCGGTCGCAGGCGTCTCCGAAGCGGTTGCTGACCGGTCAGTTGTGCGCGGGCTTTCTCGAGCATCGCGCGGCGCTTGGGAACGAGTTTCGGATTGTCGCGCTCCCACATCTCGAGGTCGGCACCCCGATCGAGTACGGCCAGCGCCCGATCGCGGATGTCGAGGTCGAGGCGACCGACCTTCGACTGGGTAACCGCAAACGCGATCAGGGCGATTCCGCCGGATTCCTCGAAATACTCGCGGAATGCCTCAACGGTCAGTCGGGTCGCCTCACGATCCTCCACGCCGTCTTCGAGCAGCTCACGATAGTGATCGCGGACGTCGCACGCCACGTCGTCTGAGAACAGGCCGGTTCCCCACACACCCAAGCGTCACTCCTTGTCCGTTCCGATCTTCGTCATCCAGCGACCGCTTCCGAATCCAATCTATCCAGGACGAGTTTCGTCTCCGCTTGGCGTTGCCGGCCGGAGACGGGTGACGTCGATGCTGCGCGCGCCCGCAGGTTGCGGCCCCAGCGCCAGCCACCACGCCCGCGCGTCGGCCTCGGTCCAGGGCTCGAGATCGATCGCCGCGAGTCGCCGGGCCAGTTCCGCCGCACTCTGCGGCCTGTCCTCCGGTCGTTTCGCCAGGCACGCCAGTATCAGGTGATCCAGATCTCGCGAGATCGTGAGCGGGCCCCGCTCCGACGGCGGTACCGGCGAGGCCTGCAGATGCTTTGACATGATCTCGATTGCCGTGCCGCCGTCGAAAACCTGCTTGCCGGTGAGGAGATAGTAGGCGACGCACCCGAGGGCGTAGAGGTCGGCTCGTCCGTCCAGGCTGTCGCCCAGCGCCATCTCGGGCGCCATGTAGCCTGGCGTTCCCAGCAGCAGCCCGGCCTGCGTGTTCGGCGATTGCTCGATGTTCCGGTCAGCGATCGGCTTCACGAGGCCGAAGTCGAGGACCTTGACAAAATCGTAGACGAGCCCGAGCCGACCCAGATGGATGTTCGCCGGCTTGATGTCCCGATGTACCAGGCCGCCGACGTGCGCCTCTTCAAGCGACTCACACGTCTGTCGGAGGATGTGTGCCACGCGGCCCGCGGGCGCTGGGCCGTGCCGCTGGATCAGCGACTCGAGGTCCATGCCCTCCAGCAGCTCCATCACGAAGTAGAGCGTCTGGTCATCCGTGACCCCGAAGTCGTAGAGCTCGACGGTATGCGGGGATCGCAGGTTCGCCGCGGCTTCCGCCTCGCGGCGGAACCGCATGACGGCGACCTGCGCACCGGCGGGATCCCCCGCGGCGATCATCTCGGGACGAATCAATTTGATCGCCGCAGGCCTTGCGAGCATGCGATGGGTCGCTTTGTAGACCTCTCCCATTCCCCCGCGCCCGAGCAGCTCGCCGAGCTGATAGCTTCCCATCTCTCTCGCCTTGGCGACTTGCTGGCTCAGGGACGTCACGACGTGCGAGATGACGACGGCCACGCCGACCAGCAGGTAGTCGGGATAGTGCATCAGCAGCGCGTCGGTCGCGGGATTGAAATTCCATGTTCCTCTGAATCTCGCGAGGAGCATGGCGGCGGGGTTCATGGACACGGCCACGAGCCCGGCGATGGCGGTCTTGGCGGGCGTGCTCGGCACGATCGCGGCAAACATCAGCACGACGGCGCCAATCCACGAGATCTCGGGCGAGATGCGCGTGTCCGCGGGCATCATGTCCCAGTGAAACATGAGGCCGAGATCGACTGCGGTGAGGACCATATAGGCGAGGCCCAGATCCAGCATGCGCCTGGGGTCGTGATCGGGTTTTCGTGTGTAGAAATACAGCATCACGGAGGCGATCACGCTCGACCCCGCGATGGCGTCCGGAACGTCCAGGCGGAGCCATTGCGGATGCCCGTGGCTCATCGACCGGAGCGCAAGATGTCCAAGGGCTGTAGCGAGCACCCACAGTGCCGCTGCCACGAGCGCCATGATTCCCAAGCGTCGCGACGCATCTCTCAGCAGATCGTCCGGAAGTGCGCGGCGGTACCCGCGCGAGGGTGTTGGCTTCGAGGGCGTCGCGCGCGCGGCGCGTCCGATCAGGTGCGCGTCTGCCATGGTTCCTTCGTCGGCGGCAGCCGATGTCTGAACAACCAGACCATCACTCCCGCCGCCGTGATGTCGTACGCCAGGCAGAAGGCCGGCCACCATGCCGGGACACCAGTATTCACCACCAGGAATCGATGGATGGCATCGAACACGCCGTGGCCCGCCAGCGCGCCCGCCACAATCCACAGACTGAATCGGAGTCCCACGACGGCCAGAGCGAGGAAGGCGGTCATCACGAGCGATTCGACCAGGATCGCGAGAACGGAACCGCTCATGGCGGCAAACAGCACGTAGTACGACGCGATCACGACGAGGAGCGTGGGATAGAACGCGCGGTCACGGTCGAATCCAGCCAACGCCGCGAAAACGGACACGCCCAGCGCGAGCGCAACGCCGATGAGATAGTCCATGTCGTCCAGTCCGCACTATATAACTCGGCACCTTCTGGCGAATGAGCCCCGCAAGCTGGGCCCAGCTGCAACACGTCGCCGGGGGCGAGGGCTGGCGGAAGCGGCCGATGCTCGGTTGGAGTACGGAAGTAGCCGGCGCCAAAGGCGACCGCTGCGAAGCGTGTGACACCCTTGGGCACTCGGTGTTCATTCGACGCGCACGCTATGGGGGCAGGGTCAAGCGCTTACCGAAGCACGATTCGATCGGTCACCTTGCCCGCATCTATCGGTCGGACCGAGAATGCCTGGTCGCTCCGCATCGCCATTGTCACGAAGGGATCGCCTTCGAACACGATTTCGAAGATCTTTGGCGCGTGACCGGGCGCCACGACCTCGAAGTGTATATGCGCAGGCACACGGCTGGCCGGATAGGAACCCGGCTTGATGGTGTCGAAGGACCACCCGCCCTGCGCGTCGGAGCGGAGGAACAGCTTCAGCCGCGGATTACGATTGTCGCTCACGGGCTTCACGCCGTAGTAGCCTTCGTGATCCGTTTGGTAGACGTAGAGCGACGCACCGGCGATCGGGGCGTCGTCGCGTCCGACCACGACGCCGCTGACATTGAGCGGCTCACCTGGTTCGCCCTGCGGCGCAACACGCCCGGCTGATGGAGCCGATGGCGGCGCTTCGTGAACGGACTGCGCTCCGGCGGCGAAAGTCGGGACCGCCAGCACCGCAGCAAGGAGCGCGACCGACATCCGCCGACGAATTCGACGTGAGATTGACATTGGACAATGCGCCTCTCGCGGATCGTCGCACGGATTGCGGCGCGCCCGCGTCGTCGAACGACATTCAGGTGTGCCAAGCTGTGGGACGAGGTCGCCGATAGCTTGTCGCCGATGCCACACGCCGTTGCTCGATGCGTCAGCGTCTCCCTGGTCGTGTTGCTGTGCGCGACCGGGGCCGCGCAGACCGGCACCTGGAAAGCCGACAACGGCAACGGCACGTTTTCGAACCCCCTCTTCTACGACGAGTTCTCCGACTGCGATCTGATCCGGGTCGGCCGCGATTTCTACCTGACCGGCACGACCATGCACAGCATGCCCGGACTTCCCATCCTGCATTCGCGCGACCTCGTGAACTGGCGGTTTCTCGCCTACGCCTTCGATCGCCTCGATCTGGGCCCGGCGTTCCGTCTCGAGCAGGGGCAGAACGTCTACGGTCAAGGGATCTGGGCGCCGAGCTTCCGCTATCACAACGGCGTCTTCTACATCTTCAGCAACGTCAACGGTCAAACCACGCAGCTGTTCCGGGCGACCAACCCCGCCGGGCCATGGACGCGCACGGCCATGAAACGGTCGTTCCACGACGTGTCGGTGCTGTTCGACGATGACGGCAAGGCGTACGTGGTGTGGGGCTACAGAGGCATCCGCCTGGCGCAGCTGACGGACGATCTGCTGGATATCGTCCCCGGTACGGAGCGCGAGATCATCGCGCCGTCCGCCGGCATGGGTGAGGGGCTCCATCTCTACAAGATCCGGGGCAAGTACTACCTGACGAGCGCGTGGTTCCTGGACGAAATGCGAATGCCGACGGGGCGCGCCGATCGTCTGGCCGGCCCGTGGGAAGTCAATCAGGACGTCAGCCGCGGTGAAGACTTCGGCTTCGCCGAAGGCTACCGGCTGGATGCTCCTGCGACCGCCGTCCGCCCGCCGCCGTTTCGGATTCGGCCGGGGAATCCCGAGTCGCCCGGCCGTCTCGCCATTCATCAGGGTGGCATCGTCGAAACTCCCGCTGGCGAATGGTGGGGCTTCTCGATGATGGATGCGAACTCCATCGGACGGTTGACGACACTCTCGCCGGTGACGTGGACGGATGGATGGCCGTACTTCGGGCTGCCCGACAATCTTGGACGATCGCCGCGCATCTGGGTGAAACCGCGCACCGGAGCCACCCAGCCGCAGACCGCGCCGTATGAGCGCAGCGATCGCTTTTCAGCAACGACACTGCAGCCGGTGTGGCAATGGAACCATGTCCCGGTCGACGGGAAGTGGTCGCTCAGCGAGCGTCCAGGCTACCTTCGGCTGCACGCGATGCAGGCCGCGGACCTGCTGACCGCGCGCAATACGTTGACACAGCGGGCCGTCGGCCCGCGCTCTACGCCGACGGTATTGATGGACGCTTCCGGATTGGCGCCGGGCGATGTTGCCGGACTCGCGCTGTTCAATCGTCCTTATGCATGGCTCGGCGTGGCGGTGGACGACGAAGGTGCCGCGCTGATGTACGCCACCGAAGAGCTCGGCGCCGTGACTCGTGTGCCGCTTCGATCGCGGCGAGTCTGGCTGCGTGCCGCGTGCGATTTCCTGGCGGAGCAGGCGCAATTCAGCTACAGCACCGATGGCAGGACGTTTCAGCGCATTGGCGAGCCGTTCCGGATGGTGTTTCAGCTGCTGACCTTCCAGGGCGTCCGCTACGCACTTTTCAGCTTCAACCAGCGCGCCGGCGGCGGCTTCGCGGACTTCGACGCGATTGAGATCGAGGAACCGAACCCGCGTGGGTTGACGCGACCGATCCCGTACGGCAAGACCGTGCGATTCGTGACTGACGGCGCCATCAAGCAATCGTGGAGTGGGGAGTCGGGCGGTTCGCTGCGGGCGTCGGAGGGGCGAGGCACAGATTTCACTGTGGTCGACCGCGGGCTCGGTCGTGTGGCGCTTCGCTCCGCGCACGGTATGGTGTCCACGGGCCGCGACGGGCGGCTCTCGCTCCGCGCCGTGGCTCCCGGGTCTGCTGAGACCTTCCAGTGGATCGAGACGTTCACCGGTGAACTCACCCTGATGTCGCTCTCGACACATCGCTACGTCCGCCTGGAGGGAGAAACAGGGGAGCTGCGCGCCGACAGCCGCGGGCCGCACCCCAATCGGCGCGACGGTGTGCGGTGGGCGTGGAGTCCGGTCACGTCGGCATCCGCACCTGCCAAGTAGCGTGCGCGGTGGCGCTCGCGCCGGTCAGCGCTGCCGTCCAATCCAGAAGCGCGGCCCAGGTCCGGCCCGTCGCACGGAGTCGCCCGGATTCGCCAGCTGGCACTGCTGCAGCGACAAGCAGCCGCAGCCGATGCACTGCGTCAGGCCCGCCTTCAACCGTTCCAGCTCCGCAATCCGTTCGGACACGCGCCGCGTCCAACCCGCGGAGAGCTTTGCCCAATCGCCACGCTCGGGCACTCGGTTCTGCGGCAGCTTCGCGAGCTCGGCGCCGATCTCCTCGAGCGACAGGCCGATCTTCTGGGCGAAGACGATGAAGGCAATCCGCCTCAGCACGGCGCGGGGATAACGGCGGTGGCCGGAGCCGGCACGTTCGGAGCGGATCAGACCACGCGACTCGTAGAACCGCAGCGCGGACGAGGCGATGCCGCTGCGCCGGGCAACCTCGGTGATGGTCATGAGATCGGAGGTGGCAGGCTTCATGGCTTGACTTAAAGCTTACTTTAACTTGTAGGCTGATGAAGTGTCCAGGTTCTCGGGCATCGAGGAGGCAACATGTCAGCAGCGTCAGTGGAAGGATTGCGCGTCGCGGTCACAGGCGGCACGTCGGGGCTCGGGCTGGCCCTGGTCCGACGCCTGCTCGAGAACCGCGCCCAGGTGGCGTTCGTCGCGCGCAGTCGCGCGGGCGTCGAGCGCGTCGGGCGCGAGCTGCCGGGCGCCCATGGCATCGTCGGCGACGTCTCACGAAAGGAGGACATTCATCCGATCGCGATCCAGGTGCTCGGCACCCTGGGCGGGCTCGACGTCCTCGTCAACAACGCGTCATCGCTCGGACCGGTGCCGCTGGCGCTCGTCGCCGACACCGAATGTGAGGACTTCGAGCTCGCGCTCGCCACCAACCTGCTCGGCCCGTTTCGTCTCACGAAGGCCCTGCTTGGCACCCTCGCGGCGTCTGCGCGCGAGGGGCGCGCGCCGCTCGTCCTGAACATTTCGAGTGACGCCGCGATTACCCCGTACGCCGGTTGGGGCGCCTATGGTGCCAGCAAGGCCGCGCTGCACCATCTCAGTCGCATCTGGAACGAGGAGCTGGCGAGCGAAGGGATTCGCATGCTGTCGGTCGACCCCGGTGACATGGACACCGCTCTGCACGCGCTCGCGGTGCCCGACGCCGACCGCTCGCAGCTGAAACGCCCTGACGCCGCGGCGTCGGAGATCCTCGATCTCATCGCACGCCACGCCGGCGCACCCGCCACGACGCTGGAGGCGACTCGATGATCGCGGCCGCTGTGCCCGTTCAGCGGCCCGCAGACGCGAAACTGCTGGTCGTCGACGCGTCGGGGCAGGTGCACCACCTGACGCGCGACGAGTTCCCGTCTCTCGTGGAGAGAGACGACCTGATCGTCGCCAACGATGCGGCCACGCTCCCGGCGAGCCTGTCAGGCGTCCACGTGGGCACCGGTGAGCCGATCGAGCTCCGACTGGCTCGACGCGCGTCGCTTCTCCCGCAGGATGTCACACGCTTCACCGCGGTCGCCTTTGGCGCCGGTGACTTCCGCACTCCAACCGAGCGTCGGCCGCCTCCGCCAGCCCTCGCCCCAGGCGACGTGTTGCAGCTGGGCCCACTCCGGGCGGAGATCTCGAGTGTGCTCGCGCATCCCCGGCTCGTCGAGGTGGTCTTCCAGGGCTCGGTCGAGACGATCTGGGAGGGGCTGGCGCGGCACGCGCGTCCGATTCAGTACGCGTACCTCCGGCAGCCGCTGGCGACCTGGGATACGTGGACGCGAATCGCCAGCCTTCCTGTGGCGTTCGAACCGCCGTCGGCTGGATTCGTGCTCGACTGGCGGGTGATCGCGCATCTTCGCGCGCGCGGCGCCGCGTTCGCGACGATCACGCACGCGGCCGGCATCTCCTCGACCGGCGACGTCGATCTCGACGCGCTCCTGCCATTGGACGAGCCGTATTGCATCCCGGCATCGACGGCCAGGCTGATAGAGGTCACGCGTAACCGTGGCGGCCGGATCATTGCCGTGGGCACGACCGTCGTGCGCGCGCTCGAGGATGCCGCGGCACGTCACGGCGACGTTCGGCCCGGCGCGGCGATTGCCACAGTGCGCGTGGGCCCGCTCACACCTCTGCACATCGTCGATGCCATCCTCACCGGGCTGCACGAGCCGGGCACCAGCCACTACGAACTGCTGCGCGCGTTCCAGGATGACGCCGTGCTCGCTCAGATCATCGGCGAGGCGGAAGCCCACTCGTACCGCACGCACGAATTCGGAGACTCGGTGTTCATTCGACACGCACGTTCTGGTACCGTTCGCTCCGCAGCTGACGGGCGCTAGGCGTCGAGGAAGAACGTCATCCCGTAGCGAGGGGCCGCCTCGGCGTAGCGGGCGCCCACTTCGGCGAGATTGTCCGGACACGCCCGCGTCAGGTCATGGCAGCGCTCGAGGGTCTCCTCGAAGAACTTCTCGATCCCCGCCGGCGTGAACGTGAGGATCATCCGCATCGGCTTCTCGGAGAAGTTGCGGAAGCAATGGACCACGCCCTTCGGCACGTTCACGAAATCGCCGGGTCCGGCGACGATCTTCTCGTCGCCGAGACGGAAGGTCGGCGACCCATCGAGGACGTAGAAGGTCTCGTCCTCATTGAGGTGGATGTGGGGCGGCGGGCCACCCTGTGGCGGAACGATCGCCAGCATCGAGAAGTACGCCCCGCTCGACTCCTCGCCGGTGACGAGAAAGGTGTAGAGGTCGCCCGGCCCCCAGAACGACCGCCCCTCGGTGTGTCGCCGGTGGAACGGCCTCGGCTGCATCGGATTCTGCGTCATGTCTTCTGCCCTTTCATAAAACGCCAGGAGGCGAGAGCCTCCGAATTGACGGAGTATCCGAGGCGCCCGAGTCCCTGTCAAGCCAGCCTGCGCGTCCGACACCACGCACACCGGCCTCACGGCTCGCAGGGTACGCATCCGCCAACGTTGGTATAGTCCGCTCCACTGAACGACTGCCCAGCGAGTGGAGCCCGCATGCACACCGATACAGAGCGACGTCAATTCCTGTCGTATTTTGCTGCCCTGGGATTGTCGTCGTCTCGCTTCCCGAATGTTCTCTGGGGAAAACTGCAGGAGCACGGAACGCGCCGCGTGACCGCGGAGGTACTGCGCGATGCGGCGGCTGTTGCAGGCCTGACGTTCAGCCCGCGCGAGCTCGAGGCGATGCTCGACGGCGTCAACGAGAACGTCACACGATACGAGGCGCTCCGCGCCCTTCGAATCGACAACAGCCTCGCGCCGCCCTTGTACTTCAATCCGGTGCTGCCGGGTATGCGGCTCGACTGGTCACGGCAACCATTCAAGGCCAGCCGTCCACCGGCACTCGCGCGTCCGCGTAACCTCGAAGAGCTCGCGTTCTGGCCGGTGCTGCATCTCGCAGCGCTGCTGGAATCCAGCCGCGTGCGTTCGATCGAGCTCACCGAGATGTACCTTGACCGGCTCCGGCGTCACAACGCATCGCTGAACTGCGTGGTCACGCTTACTGAAGAACGCGCCACCCGACAGGCACGGGACGCGGATCGGGAGATCGCCGCCGGACGCTATCGTGGTCCGCTTCACGGTGTGCCCTGGGGCGTGAAGGACATCTTCTCCACCAAGGGGTACCCGACGACGTGGGGCGCGGCGCCCTTCAAGACACGCGTCCTGGACGATGATGCGACGGTTGTGTCGAGGCTCGACGCGGCCGGCGCTGTGCTCATCGCGAAGCTGACGACGGGCGAGCTTGCGCTCGACGACATCTGGTTCGGTGGCCAGACGAAGAACCCGTGGGATCTCACGATGGGCTCGCAAGGATCGTCGGCCGGCCCGGCCTCCGCTGTTGCCGCAGGCCTGGTCGCATTTTCAGTCGGGTCGGAGACACTGGGATCGATCGTGGAGCCGTCGGGCGTCTGCGGCGTGACGAGCCTGCGGCCGACGTTCGGCCGCGTCAGTCGCCACGGCGTGATGGCCCTGAGCTGGAGTCTCGACAAAGTCGGTCCCATGTGCCGAAGCGTGGAGGATTGCGCCCTCGTGTTGGATGCCATTCAGGGCCCGGACGATCGCGATCTCTCCGTCCAGAACATGCCGTTCAACTGGAACCCGTCCTTGGACGTCCGCACACTCCGAATCGGTTACCTGAAAGCCGCATTCAGCGACACGAAGCAGACCGCGCGTACCGATGCCAACGATGCCGCGGCGTTGGAGCAGTTGCGCGCTCTGGGTATCCCACTCGTCGAGATCGCGCTGCCCGAACACACCGCCGTTGATCCGCTGCTGGTGCTGAACGCGGAAGCGAACGCAGCGCTCGCGGATCCCGTGCGAGTACAACCGGATGGACTCGTGCGTCAGGATCGTGTTGCGCGCCAGAACTCGGTGATGTTCCTGAGCGCCTCGGACTACCTGGACGTGAATCGGCTGCGGATGTCGCTGATGCGCAAGATGGCGGATCTGATGTCCGGCGTCGACGCGTACGTCGTGCCGTTCGACTACGCGGACTACACGCCGAACCCGGTCGCGACGTTGAACACCGCGATCACCAACCTCACGGGCCAGCCCTGTGCGCTCGTCCCCCACGGATTCAACGAGAAAGGAAATCCGACGAGCCTCACGTTCGTCGGGCGCGTGTTCGGTGACGCGACCGTGCTCGCGCTGGCCAAGCGATATCAGGACGCCACGCGGTGGCACCTCCAACATCCACGTCTGTGACGGGACTCTGTCGTGTCCGGCGGCGCGATCAGCCCGAGTATCTGACGGCGAGGCCCTTGAGCCGACGGAGATAGTCGGGCACCTTCGTCGCCGGATCGGCGGACGCCTCGTACTCGAGGCCCATGTAACCGCGAAACCCCTGCGCCGCGAACATTCGGAACACCCGGTCCAGGTCGAACGGCGCGACGGTCTTGCCATCGTCGAGGGTCATCTCGGTCTTCACGTGGGTGCTGACGGCGTACGGGATCGACATTTCGATCTGTTTGTAGACATCCGGTGGCCGGAAGTTGCCGATGTCGAGGTTCATCCCGGCCCACGGTGAATTCGCGCGCGTGACGATCTCAATCGTCTCTTTCGCGAAGTCGGTAATGCCCCCATCGTCTTCAAGGCCCACGATCAACCCGCGCGCCCCGGCGTCCTCGGCGCCACGCTTCAACGTCTCGACCGCAAACCCGATGGCCTGATCCAGCGTGGCCCCCTCCGGCTTCGCGCCGCCGAACACGCGCACGTGCGTGGCACCAAGTTTCTGGGCGACATTCAGCCACTTGCGCAGCTCGTTCAGCTGTTGTTCCCGCAGTTCGGCAGTGGGCTGCGCGAGCTGTACGCGTGTGCCGATGCTGTAGATCTCGACCCGATTCCTGTAGGCGAGACGGCGCAGCGGCAACAGATAATCGTCGGACGTGCCGGGCAACCAATACACCGTCAGGTCGATGCCGTCCGTGTCCGTCTCGACGGCGATGCGTATCAGATCCTCATACGTCATCGTCTTGGCCTCGAGCGCCTTCCGGTACGAGTAGGCGACGAGACCCGTTCGGAAGCGGGCCTTGGCTGGAGGCGCCGGGCGGGTGAGCACGTCGGGTACCGCGGTGGCCGCGACAGCCGCTCCGGCATTCGACAAGAAGGTTCGGCGATTCATGCGCAGCCCCCGAGTCTCCTGCGTTCCCATCACTGTCCCGCGAGCGTCACGTGGGTCAGTTTCTGCCGGCTGCCGGGCGCAACCGGCCGACGGTGGCGGCGGATATCCTGGCGAGCCAGGCCTTCGCCGCGTCCCCCACCATCGCGCGTTCAAGCGCATCGAACTTGACGTAGGCGACCGGCACCAGCAGGAGCGTCAGGAACAGGCACAGCGACTGGCCGCCGATGATCGTCAGTGCGATCACCGCACGACCGCTCCCGCCGATACCGATCCCCAGCGACGTCGGAATCAGCCCGGCGACGATCGCCGTCGTGGTCATCAGAATCGGCCGCAGCCGCGTGCGGCACGACTCGACGATCGCCTCGCGGAGCGGCAGGCCGCGCGCGCGCAGCACGTTGGCGTAGTCCACCTGCAGGATCGAGTTTTTCTTCACGATGCCGAGAAGCAGGAGCATCCCGAGCGCACTCCAGAGATTCAGCGTCCGGCCCGTCACCAGCAGCGTGAACAGCGCAAACGGCACCGCGATCGGCATCACCAGCATGATCACCACGGGCTGGAGGAAACTCTCGAACTGCGAGGCCAGCACCATGTAGACGAAGATCATGGCGAGGCCGATGGCCATGACCAGGTTCGCGGTCGTCTCGTCCAGGATCTTCGACTGGCCCTGCAGCTTGAACGACATCGTCGGCGGCATCTTGAGGCCGGCGAGGATCGTGCGCACGTCGTTGGAGGCTTCGTCGAGCGCGTGCCCCGGCGCGACGTCGGCGATCAGACTGACCGCGAACTGGCGGTCCGAGCGCTGGAGCATCGTCGGTCCGAGCCCGCGCTCGATCGTGGCGATGTTGTCGATCCGCACCTGCCCGGTGGCGGCCGGCACGGTCAGCCGGCCGATCTCCGCGATGTCGCGGCGCTGATTTTCCAGCACGCGGATCTTGACGGGATACTGCTCGGGCCCTTCCTTGTAGAACGAGATCTCGTCGTCGCCGGCCACGGCGAGGCGCAGCGTATTGCCGATGGTCGCCATCCGGACGCCGAGATCGGCCGCGCGCTTCCGATCGACGGCGACATGGACTTCCGGGTTCGAGACGTTCAGCGTGATCTTGACGTCGGTCAGGCTCGGCGTCTTCTGCGCGGCCAGCAGCGCCTGCTTCGAGTAGCCCGCAATCTGGCCCAGGTCCGGGCCGAGGATGTTGGCGGCGATCGCGAAGCCGCCGGTCCCCTCGCCGCTGCCGAGGGCATTTCGCGACGTGATCGACGGCCGGTAGCTCGGGTACGCCGCGAGCCGGCGCCGCATCTCGGCGACGATGGCGGCCTGCGTGTTCCGGCGCTCGTCCATCGGCAGCGCCTGACAGAAGAAGTGAATGTGGGACTGGGAGCCGGGACCCGAGACGCCGATCGACGGCTCGATCTGCGCCACGCCCTCGATCCCGTTCAATTTCTTAAGCAGCTTGAACGCGATCTCGCTAGTGCCTTCGAGCGAGGTCCCTTCAGGCGCGTCCATATGGATCGTCCATTCGCCCATGTCCTCGTTGGGCACGAACTCGCGGCCGACCATGTAGTTCAGGGGGATCATCGCCAGAGCCGCGACGACCGAGATGCCGATGATCAGGTTCGATCGATCGAGCGCCCAGTTCACCTGGCGCGTGTACCACTGATCGAGCCAATGGAAGAAACCGCCCTCCTTCGTCTTGAGATCGGCTGCGCCGTCAGCCAGCTTCAGGAACCGCGAACTGAGCATCGGCGTCAACGTGAAGCTCACGAGCATCGACACCAGGATGGCGAACGCCATGGTCCAGCCGAACGGATTGATGTACCGCTTCGCGTACCCGTTCATGAACGCGATCGGCAGGAAGATGACGACGAGCGAGATCGTCGTCGCCATGACGGCGAGCGCCACCTCGCGAGTGCCCTGGATCGCGGCCTCGTAGGGCGAGCAGTTCTTCTCCTCCATGTAGCGGAAGATGTTCTCCAGCACGACGATCGCATCGTCGATCACGATGCCCACCGAGAGCGTGATGGCGAGCAGTGTCATGTTGTTCAGCGTGAACCCCATGATGCGCATCAGCGTGAACGCCGAGATGATCGACGCGGGGATGGCGAGCGCGGAGATGATGACGGCGCGGGTGTTCCGGATGAAGAACATCACCACGATGGTGGCGAAGAGGGCGCCGAAGAGCAGGTGCTCCTCGAGCGAGGCGATCGAGGCGTAGATGTACTGCGAGTCGTCGCGGATGACGGTGACCGTCACCGACGCCGGCAGCGACTGCCGGATCGCGTCCAGCTTCGCGCGGACGCCCTCGATGACGGCCACGGTGTTCTCTCCCATCGCGCGGCGGACATCCAGCATCACGGCCGGGGTCTCGCCAAGCCACACGGCGCTCGTCGGCCGTTGAAAGCTGTCTTCCGCGTAGCCGATGTCCGAGATGCGGATTGGCGTCTCGCCTTTGGTCGCCACCACGATGTTGTTGAAGTCCTGCGCGGCATCGACGCGGCCGAGCGTGCGGAGCAGCAGCTGGCCCTTGCCCTGCTCGACGGTGCCGCCCGGGATCTCGACGTTCTCCGCGACGATCGCCTCGCGCACCTGCGTCATCGACAAGCCGTAGGACCCGAGCTTCTCGATGTCCACGACGATGTGGATCTCGCGCGCGCGGCCGCCGCCCAGGCTGACCTCGCCGACGCCGTTGACCGTCTGGATGACGCGGCTGATCTGCTTGTCGGTGAGCTCGGTGAGCGTCCTGAGGCTCATCGCCTTGGACGACACGATGAGCGAGAGCACCGGGTCGGCGTCCGGATCCACCTTGGTGATGACCGGCGGCAGCAGCTCGGGAGGCGCCGTCTGAATGGCGCCGGCCACCTTTTCCCGCACGTCGTTGGCGGCGTCGTTGAGGTCGCGCTCGAGGACGAAGCGAACCGTGATCCAGGCCTTGCCTTCCGAGATGCGCGCCTGAATCTCGTCGATGCCCGAAACGCCGCTGATCGCCTCCTCCATCGGCTCGACCACCGACGTGGAGAGCTCGTCCGGGCTCGCGCCGGGCAGGGCCAGCGACACGCTGACAGTCGCGGGATCGGCCTTCGGGAACAGGTCCACGCCCAGATCGCGATACGAGAAGATCCCCAGCACCACGAGCGACATCACGAGCATCGTGGCGGAGACCGGGCGGCGGACGCAGAATTCAGAGAGCACTCGGCCTCCCGCTACCTGGTCACGGCGACGAGGGCGCCATCGGCCAGCATGTCCACATCCGTCACGGCCACCTCCTCGCCCTCCTTGACCCCGCTGGCGATCTCGATGCGATCGCCGAGCCGCTCGCCGACCTGCAGCTCCCGCAGGGCCAGCCGATCCCCTTTGATGACGAACACGCGGTTGACGCCGTAGCGATACTGGAGCGCCGCATACGGGAGCGTGAGGACATCGTCCACCTTGCCGCTCTCGACGTGAACGCGTGCGAACGTCCCGGGCTTGAGCGCCGCGTCGGTGTTGGCCACGATCGCCTCGAAGGGAAACGCCCGGGTCGCGGGGTTGACGACCGGGCTGATGCGCGTCACCTTGCCCGTGAACGTCCGATCGCGGTACGCGTCGACGTGCAGCTCCACCGGGCGCCCGTCGCTGATCCAGGGCGCCATTTTCTCGGGCAGCTCCGCGGTCACCTTCAGCGGATCGAGACGGACGATGGCCATCACGGGCATCTGCGTCTTGACGAGCTCGCCCAGGTTCACAAGGCGCTTCTCGACGTAGCCGTCGAACGGTGCGCGGATTTCCGTGTCCCGCAGCTGGCGGCCGGCCAGCTTCATCGTGGCTTCCGA
>CAVXSR010000003.1:0-874830 GCA_963764495.1 Vicinamibacteria bacterium
AGGCGGCTGTTTGGCGTGGTTCTTTAGTGCTGTGGGGCGGGTCTGAAGGCCGCCCCACAGCACAGTGATGTCAGAACTCGTACCGGGGGCCGAAGCGGAATCGCCGCGACTGCGGTATGGAGGTCACCTTGCCGTAGTCGGCGTGGACGTCGATGTCGAGGGGTGTCGACGAGTTGAAGATGTTGAACCCATCGACGATGAGGTTCACGTTCCTGGGTTCCTCCGCCGAGCTTGAAGGCCCGCGCGAGATGGAGATCGAAGAGGTTCTGGTTCGGCAGGTATTCGGGCTCGTTGGGATCGACGCTGACGACCTGCGGCAAGCCCCCGGGATCGATCACGCCGCCGGGCGGGTCCGCCGAACTCCGTGTGCACCGGGTAGTCCTCGAGCTGCCACATCGGCCGTCCGGTGTACATCCGGTAGCGGACGCCGAGGTCGACCTCGACCCGCGGAATCATGTTCGAGCCGGACAGCTTCAGCTCGAACTTGGGCGTGAAGGGCAGCGGTCCCTCGAGGTTGTTGACCGTGTAGTTGAGGTTGCCCATCCAGTTGTCGTCGAAGAACATCGGCGCTTCGACGTTGAAGTCCTGCCGGAACGAACGGCGGCTGATGCCATCCGAGTTCGAGTACAGGAAGGACGCCAGCGCCTGCCACCGGTCGGAGTACCGCTTGTTGAAGACGAGCTGGAGCCCCTGGTAGTTGCGCTTGGGCTTGACGCCGTCGAACGTCCGGCATGTTCTGGACCCGCGAGCTGCCGTGGTCGCTCGACCCAGCCGACGTCGTCCGCATCGAGGACCCCGTCTCCGTCGTAGTCCTTGAACACAACGCTGTAGAGCATCACGTGCTGGCCGGCCGAGGTCGTGTACGGTATCGCTCGTACTCCCACTCCTGGCCCGTCACCTCGTTGATGGGGATGTTGGCGAACAGATTGCTGGCGCGTTTGTAGATGTAGGAAGCGCCGACCGAGAGGTTCCCGCGAGCTCGCGCTCGACGTTCAGGGTGAACTGGTCGGTGTACTGGTTCTTCAGGTCGTCCGCCACGTTGAGCGTCCAGGACGGATCGCTCGTGTCCATCAACTCAGGCGAGTGGCGTCAGCCCATGGACCCTTCGCGCCGCGTCGCGCGTCTCTACCGTGCCGATTTGCCCGTCGCCGTTGGTGTCGACCGGGCTCCAGGGTCCGACCTCGAAGATCTGGGTGGTCCGCTCCACGAGGGGCATGTCAGGGCCGAAACGTCTCAGGGTCTCGACGCTGATCGGCTGGTAATAGCGGCCATAGGAGGCCCGCGCGACTGTCTTGCCATCCTCCGTCAACATGTAGCTCACCCCGACCCGGGGAGCCCACGTCTTGAAGTCGAAGATGTTGCCGGTCGAGGCCCGGTCGCGGAGGACGGGCGGCGGCCCGTTGATCCCTTCGGCGAGGTCACGAAGTCGTAGACCTTCCCGCGCGTACTTGGTCGTCATGCGGTCGAACCGGAGCCCGAGGTTGACCGTGAGGCGATTGGTTGACGGACCACTGGTCGTCGAAGAACGCGCCGCGGAGTCGGCCGTGCGCACGGTGAGGAACGGGTTGAGGGTGTCTCTGAGGTTGTAGAAGAGCAGTCCGTGTCGCCGTACCAGTCCTGCATGTACTGCACGGTCTGGGTCCAGCGGTACGGGTAGAGGAAGTTCACGTAGTTCTGGAAGTAGCCGCCCTGCCAGTTGCCGCGCCCCTTCGTGTACTGGACGCCGAACTTGATGTCGTGCTGGCCGAGGAACTCGTCGGCGAAGTGCGAGAGGTCGGCCTGGATGGTCTGCCGGCTCGACTTCTGAGCCTCGACGTACGGGAACGCACCGTTGATGCCGTAGTCGGCCCACTTCCACCAGTTGATGTAGCCGGGATGGTCCGGAGCGTCCGTGGGGACATGGGGCTTGTCGTCGGTCCAGAAGCCCAGGTACTTGGCGCTGACGGTGGTCCTGTTATTCGGAAACCACTGCCACTGCGCCGAGGGCGTGTGGTTACGCTGGCGGTGCCGTAGGTCATCGTCGTGTCCCACTCGGGCTCCGAACCCCAGCTTCCGCCCGTCGAGTCGTTGTTCTCGTAGTGGTACGACGCGAACGCGCGGTGATTCTTGGAAGGCGCGGCCGAGATCTTCGCGTCGGCATAGCGGCCCCAGGATCGCTTTCGAGCGACCATCGTGGCCTAAGGCCGGCATTGCGCTGGTAATCAAACGCCCCGAAGAACCACAGCCGGTCCTGCGCGATCGGGCCACCCAGCGTGAAGCTTCCCTCCCAGTCCTTCTTGACATCGCCAGAGAAATTGTCACCCTCCCCCACGAACAGGAAGTCCGTCCCGAACGTCTCCCCGACATCGGGTGAATTGTCGGCGGGCGATCCGAGCTTCGAGTACCACGCTCCGGTGCCGTGAAATCGGTTGCTGCCGGACTTGGTCAGCACGTCGATGGCCGCGCCGGAGAAACTGGCGTACTCAGCCTTCGAGCCGGTAGACACGATCCGTACCTCCTCGACGGCGTCGTAGTTCACGTTGACCAGCGACCCGAAGGAGCCGGCACGCGGAGAGGTCGCGTCCACTCCGTTGATCAGGAAGACGTTCTCGTTGGTCGCGCTGCCGTAGGCGGTGGGACTCTGGAACTCGGTGGCCTGGCTGGGAGCGCCTGAGCCTTCGGACATGCCGGGCGCGGTGAGCGCCAGGTCGTAGAAGGCATCGCGACTCGTCGGGAGCTTGGCCAGCATCTCGCTGTCGAATCTCGTGTCTATCGTGGATGTCTTGGTATCGACGATCGGTCCGGCCGCCGTCACGTTCACGGTCTCCTCGACGCCCCCGACTGGCAGCGAGACATTCAGCGTCGTGGTGGCGTCCGAGGAGATCTCGATGTTTTCCCGCACCACCGTCTTGAATCCCGAGATCGAGGTGGTCACCTTATAGCGGCCCGGGGGCAGGTTCAGGAGCAGGTACATGCCGTCCCCGTCGTGGTGGCGGATCTCGCTCCCGACATCAATGCCGGGCTCGAGATTTCCACGGTCGCGCCCGGGATTACCGCCTGGTCCTCGCTGGCGACGGTTCCGGCGAGCTTCCCTTCGTGGATGGCCTGTGCGTGCACGGCGGACGCCCATCCCCCGACCAGGAACAACGAGACGCACGTTACGGCGACGAGCTTTTCTGCAGAGTGCATCGTCATCACAACCTCTTTGCGATCGTTGACACTCAGATCACTCGCGACCACGCTACGCGGCATGGGTTGCCACAGTGGTCGGCGCGTTGCGAACGGCAGCCCGGGGGTGCCAGACTTCTTAAAGGTTTTTAAGATATCAATGAAATAGAGATTTTTGCGGTATTTGTCGAGCAGAGATTAGCCGCGGTTCGACCGCCGGTCCCTGCGCTCCAACGCCGGGCAGAACGGCGCTCGGGACGCCGCTTAGAGCCTGTAGCAAAGCCTTGAAGACCTCGCACGACTATCTCTGCAGATTGCGTTCCTGCCTTTCCCCACGCGAATAGTGCGGATTCGAGCGTGTCCGTGGCGCGACGCACAGAACCTCACGGCAACTGGCGCCGAACTTGACGCGAAGCCGTCACCACGTCACAATAGTCACTGTACCTCGACCAGCGGCAGCTGACAGTTCGCAAACGGATGGACGCCGTTCGCTGCACCGCCACCAGCGGCACATCTTCCGGAGTCAGCGAGCGGTCAAAAGCAGAGGCGATCGCCGCGCGGTCACAATGGGGTCCACGTCGCGGACCCTCCGTGAACAGTGGCCTCTGCGTGCCTACCGCCGTCCGTGCTCGAATCGCTCGTCGAGGACCCTACCGAACCGGTCGCGCGCTCAGCCAGATCGCTGTGCTCATGCGCAGAGTTGCTCGCCACGATCCTCAATGCGATGATGCGGACGAGTACGATGTGGCGGACAGATCGCTCGAACCGGAGAACGCTTGACTTTCAAGACAGTTGCTGTCGTCTCGGCACTATGTTGATCGAGGAATCATACTGCATAGAGCCCGGAACGGGAGGTTGTCAACTTCCATCAACTGGAGTGCCTGAATGGCAGGTTCTCGACCACGAACGTGTCCGAGAGGTCGATGCCGTCCGCTTTCGCGTGGTTCCGAGGGAGTTCGATCGTTCTACTTGGGGAACGCGGTCGTCCGCGAGAGCTCCGCGTACTTACGCGCCAGCTCTCGCTCTCCGAGGCGCGCATAGACGTTAGAGAGCAAGTGGTCCACCTGGACATCGAGGACCAGGTTCCCGGGGTTCCGGAGGCCGAGAGCTCGCTCGGCATCTTCGCGCGCGGCCTGGAAGTCGCTGAGCGCCATCTTCAACTTGGCCCGCTCGTAATGGACCCCACGATGGTCGGGCATGAGCGCAACCGCGCGGTCGAGGTGTGACCGGCTCTCTTCCAGACGCATTTGCTTGAGGAGAAAGCGCCCGTAGTTGTAGTCGAGAAAGGAGTCGAAGAAGGCTCCTTCGTTCACCTTCAGCGCGCTGCGGTAGGCGGCCTCCGCCCCCTCGGCTTCGCCCAGGGCTTCTCGGCTGAGCGCGAGGTAGTCGAGGGCGAGCGCATCCACGGGGCGCAGCGTGGCTACCTTTTCGAAGCGGGGGGCGGCCTCGGCGGAAAGCATCAGGCCGAAGAACCAGATTGCCAGCCGAAATTGCGCCTCCGCGTTCGCGGGGTTGAGTCGGGCGGCCTTCTCCAGCGCCTGGAAAGCTTCGTGTATCTGGCCTCTCATGCTCAGGAGCCGCCCTTTGACCACTAGCGCCTCCGGACAGTCGCGGTTCAGGGAAAGCGCCCGCGCCGTCAGGTCTTCCGCCCGGGCGGGTTGACCTCGGGAGAGCCGGTACTGCGCGAAGAGCGCGTGGGCGCGCGCATCGTTGGGGGCGAGCGCAATGGCGCGGGCGAAGAGCCGCTCCGCCTCTTCCGGTTCGCCTTGCGCCGCCCGCAGCCTCGCGAGACCAAGGACGGTGCCGCCGCAGTCCGCATGGGATGCCGAGAGAGGTTGAAGCCGGCGCTCAGCCTCGGCCCACTCGCCCCGGTCGAGTGCCTCCGCAGCCGACCGAATCGATGACTTCACTCCCGCGCACGGACCTCTGGCTCGGTCCTGAGACGACGCGATCGTGTGCGCCAGGAGGACCACAATAATAAGGAGGGCAACCGTGGTCCGGCCGCTCATGGCTCCCTGACCTCGAGAGTCTTGTCCGCCGTGACGTCCGTCAGAATCTGGGTAGTCCCGCTCGGCCAGCGGATTTCAATCTCGCGAGCGACGCGGTCGGTGCCTAGGCCGAAGTGCACCCGCTTGTCGGAAGAGCTGGCGTAGCCGACGGCGGTGGTCGCGTGATTGTCCTGGACGCGCCCGGACTCGCCCGTCAGCTTGACCGTCGCGCCGATGCCGTCGCGGTTGCTCTTCGTGCCTTCCAACCGGAGCTCGAGCCAGTGCCCGGCGCCGGCGGTCAGGTTGTACAGGACTTCGGGCGGCTCGCCAATCACCGAGACGACGACGTCGACTCGGCCGTCGTTGTCGATGTCACCGAAGGCGCAGCCCCGGTGGGCCCGGGGCCGCTGCATCGCCGCTCCGGCCTTCGCACTCACGTCGCGGAAGCGGCCTTCCCCGATGCCCTGGAAGACGGCGTTTGGCTGCCGGTACCGGTGATGGCCGAAGAGCTCGATGTTCTCGCTGAGGTGGGAGTTCGCGATGAAGAGCTCCTTGTAGCCGTCGTTGTCGAAATCATAGGCGCCCGTCCCCCACCCGCTCATCAAGACGGTGGCGAAGCCGAGGCCGGCCCGATAGGTGGCGGAGGAGAAGAAGCGCTCGGCCGTGTTGAAGTAGAGAGGAAAGGTATCCCCGCTCAGAGCGGTCACGAAGATGTCCGGGCGGCCATCCTCGTTGAGGTCGCGGAAATCGACGCCCATGCCGGAGACGGGTACGCCGTCCTCCGTGTAGGCGACGGCTGCCTCCACTGCGTTCTCGACGAACGTGAGGCCGCCCGCGTTCCGGAAGAAGAAGTGTCTCATCCGGTCGTTGGCCACGAAGATGTCGGTGAATCCGTCAGAATCCGCATCCGCCACCGCGACGCTCATGCCTTTCCCGATGTGCGCTCCAATCCCAGTCGGGCCGGACACGTCGGTGAACCGGCCGCTGCCGTCGTTGCGGTAGAGAAGATTCGGGAGCCCCTCGTAGTCGGTGGGCGAGCAGTTCACTCGTTTGCCTTCCGCACCGCAGACTCGGTTATTCTCAGGCGACCAGTCCAGGTAGCTGGCCACGAACAGGTCGAGGTCAGAATCGTTGTCGTAGTCCAGCCAGGCCGCCCCCACCGACCACAGTTTCTTGGCGCCGGGTCCGATCCCCGAGACACCGGCCCGCTCCGTGACGTCGGAGAACGTTCGGTCGCGCTCGTTGCGATAGAGGATGTTCCGGTTCACACCGGTCACGTAGAGGTCGGTCGCGCCATCGTTGTCGAAGTCAGCGGCCACGGCCCCCATCGAGTAGCCCTCGCCCCGAACCCCCGCTGCCTCGGTCACGTCGCGGAACGTCCCCCCGCCTTCGTTGCGGTAGAGCCGGTTCCAGAAGCGTGGGTCGTCCTTCACGAGCCCGTGGATTCGCGCGCCGTTCGTGAAGAAGACGTCGAGCCGGCCGTCGTTATCGAAGTCGAGAAGGGTGACTCCGCCTAGGACGGCGTCGATGATCGGCTTGTCCGGCGTCGTGCCGTTGTCGAGGACGAAGCTGATTCCGGACTCTCGCTGTCGGTCCTCGAACTGGATGGGACCCACGGTTCGCGGAGCCGCTTCGAGTCCACCGCTCGACGGAACCGTTCGTGCGAGGCTCGCCGAGAGCGTCAGGCCGAGACCGAATCCAAATGCGACACGCACACCGCGCGAACTCATCCGTCCCCTCTCCAGCCCGCCGATCGAGTCCGCCACCACCACCCTATCGAGCCCGACACGTTCATCAGCGTAGGAGAAATCATTCTGTCAGGACAAGCGGATGTACGATCGAGAATCTGCATACCCCTAGATGCTTGCGCGCGCGCGAGTCTTCAGGGGAGGTGGGGGTCCGGACATCCGTATCATCTACACCAGTCGCGAGGCAAGTTGAGCCGCGGGCCGACCGGCGACATCCTGATCGGCGTGTGCTGGCGCCGCAGACGGCAGCGGCCATCGAGCACGAACGGCCGTGAGCTGTTCGAAGGGAGGCGAAGGCCATTCGCAACCTACGCACACGGGTGACACTGCTTTTGCGGAATCTGAAAGACCAGTCAGGGTTTTACATGTTCTTTAGAATGAACGCCGCCATGTCCGGCATGCCATGACCACCCAGAGATCCAGATTCCGCCGTACCGTAATCCCCCTGATCGTGCTGATTTCTGCCGGTCTCGCGGTGACCTGGCTGGTCGTGCTCGCTCGCCGGATGTCCGCCGGACCTGATGAGATTGTCCAGAGGTCGTGGGCGAAGAAGGGGGTGAAACGGCCGAACGTCATCCTTCTGTCCCTCGACACCACGCGCGCCGATCACCTTGGCTGCTACGGCGATACGAACGCCAGGACCCCGGCCATCGACGGCCTCGCGCGCCGCGGCGTCCTTTTCTCCCAGGCCGCCACACCCGCTCCCCTGACACTGCCCGCGCATTCCTCGATCATGACGGGCTTTTATCCGACGTATCACGGCGTGCGCCTGAACGGCACCACGGCCCTGAGCCAAACCCAGACGACGCTCGCAGAAGCGTTCGCGCAGCACGGGTACCAGACCGGCGCGTTCGTTGGCGCGTTCGTGCTCGACGGCCGCTGGGGTCTCAATCAAGGTTTTGGGGTCTACGACGACCAGTTCGATCTGAAGAAGTTCAAGCACATCGACCTGGCCGCGGTTCAGCGGCCGGCGAATGAGGTGATCGACGCGGCGCTTCATTGGCTGGACGCCCGCCGGAATACACCGTTTTTCGCCTGGCTCCACCTGTACGACGCGCACAGCCCCTACGAGCCGCCTGAACCGTTTCGTTCCGAGTTCCGGAGTCGCGGTCTCCCCGGTCTGTATGACGGCGAGATCGCCTTTGCGGATCAACAGGTCGGTCGAGTCTCGCCTGGCTTCGGGCGACCGGCCTGGATCAGGAGACGATCGTCGTCATCGTCGGCGATCATGGCGAGGGGCTGGGAAGTCACGGCGAGGGGACGCACGGGTTTTTCGTGTACGACTACGCGCTCCACGTTCCCTTCATCGTCGCCAGCCCGATCGACGAACTGCACGGAGTGCGCGTCGATTCGCAGGTCAGCCTCGTCGATGTCTTCCCGACGGTGCTCGCCCTTGCCGGCGTTGATTCGAACGCCAGGTCAATGGGCGGTCGCTTCTTCCCGTGATGTTCAAGGCCACGTCGCCGAAACAGGAGAGGGTGTATGCCTACTCCGAGTCGATGACTCCCAGCCTGCAGTACGGCTGGAGCGCCCTTCACTCGCTGCGCTCGCCGCGCTACAAGTTCATTCAAGCGCCGCGGCCGGAGCTCTATGACCTCGCAAAGGATCCCGGGGAAACGACGAACGTCTTCGCCCAGCATCGGGCCCTCGCAGGTGACATGGCTAGCGAGCTAGATCGTCTGATGAGCGAACCAGCAAGGACGCGCCCGCGCCGGAGGCCGCGAATCTCGACAAAGAGACGCTCGAACGCCTGGCTTCGCTCGGGTACGTCGGGACATCCACGCCAGCCAAAGGTCGATCGGCCTCGGCGGAACCGTTGGCGGATCCCAAGGACAAGCTCGAGGTCTTCACGGCCGTGCAACGCGCCGGCGAGCTGATGGTCAACGACGACTACGCTGAGGCGGCGCAGGCTCTCGAGTCGGCGCTCGAGCGGGAGCCGAGCATGCCACAGGCGCAGCTGATGCTGGGATCGTGCTACACCGAACTGGGCCGCACGAAGGAAGCCAAGACTCAGTTCGACCGTGTTCTCAAGGATGATCCGCAGAGCGTTCAAGGCCTGATCGGCCTGGCGAACATTCTCCTGGAAGAAGGACGGACCGACGACGTCGTGACGCTCTGCAAGCGAACGCTCTCGCTGGACGATCGCAACACCCAGGCGTACACGCTCCTCGGCGAGGTCTACATCGGTCAGCAACAGCCATCGAAAGCGCTGCCGTACCTCGAGAAAGCGGTGGCGATCCAACCCAAGGTCGCGCAGAACCGCCTGAATCTGGCCGCGTGTCTGATCGAGGTCAAGCAGTTCGCGCGCGCGCAGACCACGCTCGAGGAGATTCTCGAGGCCCATCCAAAGTTTCCGGGAGCCCAGTTCAACCTCGGCGTGCTCTTCGAAGAACTGCAGAGACCCGAAGATGCGCGAGCCGCGTACGCCACCGAGGTGGCGAACTATCCCAAGAGCTTCAAAGCGAGGTTCAATCTCGGCAAGGTGCTCAGCGGCCTGGGGCACTGGCCCGAGTCGATCGAGCAGATGCGGGAGGTCATCCGGATCGCCCCACGCCGGCCGGAAGGCTACTTGTTCCTGGCCCGCGCCCTCCTCCACGAGTCGGCGCCGCTCGATGAAGTTCAGACGGTCACCGAAAGGGGATTGGCGCTCGCCGACAATCCGGAGCACAAAGCCCTCGGTTGGTTCCTGATGGCCGACGTGTTCAGCCGGAGGCACCAACCCGACAAGGTGAGCGTCGCGTTGAGGAATGCGCGAATGCAGTCCTCGGCGGAGAAGCGGGGATCCCGTCGCGATTGACCTCGAGTCGCGCTTCGCAGACAATCCGAGTTCCTGAAGGAGTTTACAAATGGAGCGCCCCGTCAATCGTCGTGATTTTCTCGGGTCGGTCGCTACGGCCGCCGGCGCCGGACTGGCCTTGTCAGCGGGCGCCTTCGCTCAGACGCCGGCGCGGCAGACGCTTGGCGCGCCCCGCGCGCCCGACGGGAAGCCGTTGCGCGCCGGCTTGATCGGGTGCGGTGGCCGTGGCCGCGGCGCGATGATCAATTTTCTCGATGCGGGCCCCAACCTGCAGCTCGTGGCGCTTGCCGACGTGTTTCCTGATCGCATCGCGGCGGCACGCGAGGAGCTGAAGAAGGACAAGGGCGTCGAGATCGCGGACAACCGCTGCTACACGGGGTTCGACGCGTTCGAGAAGCTGATCAACTCCGATGTCGACATCGTGCTCAACTGCACGCCGCCGCATTTTCGCCCGGCCCACTTCGCCGCCTGCGTCGAGGCCGGCAAGCACTGCTTCCTCGAGAAGCCGGTTGGCGTCGACCCGGTGGGTGTGCGGTCGGTGCTGGCGACCGCGGAGAAGGCGACCTCGAAGGGTCTGGCGGTGATGACCGGCACGCAACTTCGGCGCGAGCTGCCGCGGATCGAGGTTCGCAACCGCGTGCTCGACGGCATGATCGGCGACATTCGCTCGGTTCGCGCGTTCCGGAATCAGGGCGCCTTGTGGTACCGGCCGAGGGAGGCGAACTGGTCGGACATGGAGTACATGATTCGCGACTGGGTGAACTGGAACTGGCTCTCGGGCGATCACATCGTCGAGCAGCACATTCACCATCTGGACGCGATGCTCTGGGTGATGGGGAAGGCGCCGGTCAAGGCGGTGGGCATGGGCGCGCGGATGCGCCGTCCGCAGGGGGACCAGTACGACTTCTTCAGCGTCGACTACACCTTCGATGATGGCGTCCACATGCACAGCACCATCCGGCAGATCGGCGGCTGCGCCAACCTGCGCGACGAAACACTGGTCGGCACGAAGGGCAGCGCCAGCCTCGATCAGGGCGCGATCTTCGATCCGGCGGGGAAGGTCCTGTGGAAGTTCAAGGGCGAGGTCAACGACGCCCTGATCCAGGAGCACGCCGATTTCGTGTCGTCGATCCGCTCGGGCTCGCCGGTGAATACCGTCAAGGAGACGGCGAGCGCGACGCTGACGGCGATCATGGGTCGCGAGTCGGCGTACACGGGCAAGGCCGTGACCTGGGACGAGATGATGGCGTCGGACCAGCGGCTGGGTCCGACGACCTACGCGCTGGGTCCGCTGAACATGCCTGCGAAGGAACCGATCCCCGGTCAGGACAGCGAACCGAATACGCAGTAATTGCCACACGCCCCCATCTCTTGGGGTCTCCGACTGCGCCCCGCGGATTGGGGACAGGCACCTCCGCCCATGGGGCGTGGGGACAGGCACCAATCCTCAGCGGGGTTGGGGCCTGTCCCCACGTTCAGGGGCGGCGAGGGATGGCGGCGAACGTTTTCTCCACGTTCTCGATGACCGCAATCGTCGAGGCGACGCCTGCCTCGATGTACTCCTCGCCGGTCTGCGGATTGGCCGAGCGGGCATCGCCCCACGTGCCCGATTTCGTCGCCCAGTACACCGACCGCGGGTTCGAGAAGAAGAACGCCGTGTGCACCGGCGCGGGGTTGACGGTGAACGCCGGGAAGTTCGGGAACTCGGCGTTCGCCTTCTCCATGTCCACCAGCTTCGGGTTGATCGCCAGAATCGCCGACGTCTCGGCGGCATTGGCATGCATCCCCTTCTCGAGGCTCGAATACTTCTCGCGCACCTCCGCCGGCATCCCGTCCCAGTAATTGAGCGGATACGCCCGCGCGTCTTCAGGCAGACGCTCGGCGGCATTCGCACAGGCGTAGGCGAGCGCGTAGGTGTTGTCGTAATGCCCGTTCAAGAAGATGATGCGCTTGAAGCCCACCGCTCCGAACGCGGCGGCCAGATCTTCGATCATCGACATGAAGGTCGGAATCCGCAGATAGACCAGGCCGGTGAAGCCAACGTGCGGGTACGACAACGCGTAGTTGACCGGCGGTGCGACGACGGCGTTCAGCCGCGGCGCGGCCCGTCGTGCAACTTCCTGCGGGATCAGCACGTCGGTGAGCAGCGGCCCATGCGGACCGTGCTGTTCGGTGGCGCCCACGGGAATGATGACGGTGTGATGCTCCTTGAGAAAGGCTTCCACCTCGAGGGTGGTCATCTCGCCCAGAAAGACGGTCGGTGGCTTCATGGCGCTCCTTGTGGCCGCAAAGGGGACGATAGGCAAGCGGTCCGGTCGGTGGCAACGTCCTCAGGGTCCACTTTGATCCAAGTGTTCTCAGTTGTAATCGCGGGCGCTGACATGAAACCAGCCGATATGCCATTATGTTCCGCGTTGAGTCCAAAGCCTGTGGTACCAGGTGCTCCATCGGCTGATCGCGATGGCGTGGATTCGTGCCCGCATCTCGAGTCGCACGCAGCTTCCGGCGTCGCAGCGAAGATAGTGTCTGAAGGACCCCCCGCTTGAGACGGCCGTTCGCTGGCCTCATGCTTGCCGGTGCATCGGCCGTTGTACTCAGCGCCGTCGCAATCGGCGCTCGCTACGCTGTGTGGCACGTCGAGACGCACGACTACCTCGACTACACGCGTCTCTGGTACGACACGATCCGGCTTGAGGGTTTTCACTCCTTCTCGCACCGCATCGCCGACTACACGCCGCCCTACCTCTACACGCTGTACGCCGATCTCGAACTCTTTCCCGAGCTCTCGTCGCTCACGGCGACGAAGCTGCCCGGCACCATCGGTGACTTCCTATGCAGTGCCATCGCCTTCGGCTTCCTCCGACGGCGACGGCCTTGGCCTCTTCCACTCGCGGCCGCGTTTGCCGTGCTCCTGGCACCGACCGTGGTTGTCAACAGCGCCTTGTGGGGTCAGAACGACAGCGTGTACACGGCGGGACTCCTCGCGTGTCTCGCGCTCCTCGCCGCAGGACGGCCGTGGTGGGCGATGGCGTCGTACGCCGTGGTGCTCACCATCAAGCTCCAGGCGACGTTTCTGCTGCCGCTCCTCGTGGGGCTCGCCGTCCGCGGCGCGGTGCCGTGGCGGTCGTTCCTCCTGGTCCCCGCTTCGTATGGCATAGCCATACTGCCAAGTTGGCTCGCGGGGCGCCCGCTCCAGGAGCTCCTCATGATCTACCAGGGTCAGATCGAGCAACTGGAGATGCTTCTACGTCGGCGCTCCGAACCCGTACGCGCTGACTTCCCGCGGCCTTCTATCCGAAGCGCTGCGTTTCCCATCGGCCTCGTCGTCGGTGCCACCGCCGCGATACTGATCGCAGGCGCCGTCGCGCGCAGCCGCGTGCCGCTGACGCCCGAGCGAACACTGACGCTCGGGCTCGCGACGCTCCTCCTCATGCCGTTCGCACTGCCGAAAATGCACGAGCGCTATTTTTATCCGGCCGACGTGACTGCGATCATCTTCGCGTTCTTCTTTCCGCGGCGCTTCTTCGTGCCAATCCTGATCGGGCTCGGGTCGCTCGTCGCCTACATGACCTATCTCCTGCCGGAGACCCGTCCTGCCGCTGCCGATCGCGTCGCTCGTTATGGGCATCGCGCTCGTCGTCGTGCTCAAGGACGCCCGGTCGCAACTGTTGCCGGATCCTGGTTCAGCGGGACCTCCCGAACGAACAGCCGGCGGCTGATGGCAACGCCATGGTGACCGGTCGGTGGCTTCATGGCGCTCCTTGTGGCCGCGGTGGAGGAGGATAGGGCAGGCGATCCGGCATAACCACGACTTCGGTCGTGAACGTGAACGGGAATCGCCCACCGCTTGGAAAGATCAGCTCAACGAACGCCGCGGTCCATCCGGTCCGTGGCGCGGCAATCTGCGCCACCCACGTGTTTGGCGCTGATGGCGTCAGCGTCGTCATCGTCCATTTTGGTCCAAGCGTCTCCAGTCTGAAATCCCGCGCTTTCGCGTTCGTTGCCTGCCAGAGCCTGACGCTCGTCGGTCGCGTCGCCGCGCGCACCGTGATCCGGTCCGGACGCTCGACGGCCCACGTAAACTTCGGTCGCGTGGTCCCGGTCGCGATCGACGCATAGAACGCCTGGAGCGTCTCGAACGCATCGCTCGCATCGAGCGAGTGATCGGTGTTCGGCACATAACGCAGGTATTTTTCGCCGGGCAGCTCATCGAAATAAAACCGCGAGGAGTCGGGGAGAAAAAACTGATCCCCTGCGGCATTCAGCATCAGCTTCGGCATCGTCAGACGGCTCCGGTACGACCACGGATCCTCGATGGCCATCAACGACGCGAATTGGGGCGTCTCGAGCCATCGCATGATCCCCATGCGCTCGTAATCGGCGATCGCAGGCGCCCAGAAGCCATACGCCTGCCAATGATGCGTGAAGGACGGGACGATGTTCAAAAGATCGATCACCGCCGGTACGATGCCAATCACGCGCGGGTCGACCGCCGCTGTCGTCCACGTCGTCCAGCCGCGCTTCGAACCACCGGCCAGCACGAACCGCGCGACTCTCTTGCCGCCCCCCGCTGGCGCTGCGCTCCACGTACTCAGCGTGTCCATCGCACGCACTGCCGCTTTCGTCATCGGCAGCCGCAGCGGCCAGCGCGGGTCGCCGCTCCGCAGGTACTGGTCCCAGGTGTAGGCGATGATCTCGTCTTCCGAGCGTGCAGCGTTCGACGTGTCGCCGCGGAACGTGAGCGGCTGATTGGGGACCATGCGCAGCTCGGCCGTGATCGACGCGGTGTCGCGGGCCAGTGAGGCCAGGACGCCATTGGCCTTTGCCGGGCGCTTGCCGTCGTTGCTGCCGCCGCTGATGAAGAGCAGGCCCACATCGCGGGTCACGGCGGCGGGGCGGTAGACAATCAGCCAGTGACGCCACAGTGGCCGATCCACCTCCCTCGATGTCAGCCACTGCTGCGACGTCAGCTCGAGGATCGACCCGGTGACGCCCGCCGACGCCGTGAGCTCGCCAACCTTGCGAAAGGAGAAGTGTGAATCGGCCGCCGCGACGTAGCGGTCGAGTGCGGTGCCGGCGGGTGGCGTTGCCGGACGTTGCGCAGCGAAACTAGCAGGTCGCGCGAGCACGATGGCCGCAATCACGGCGGCCGCGCGGATCACCTTCCTCACCAAGGCGACAGATTACACCCCAATCATCAACGCGTTGGGCAGGCTGCGGGCGTGAATCTCTTCGACGAAGCCGAGGTCCTCGCCGTCGCCAATGACGCGGCTGCCGCCTTTCCATCGAATCTGCGCCTCCGGCGTCCGCTCGACGATCATCGTGCCCGCGGGCAACCGTCGGCCGCTGCGCAGGCAGCCAAGGCTCCAGATCAGGCGACGACGTGAGCTTTGCGGCAGCACGGCCAGCTCGAACGCGCCGTCGTTCATTTGCGACGAGAAGGGCAGTCGAAGACCGGCGCCGAGCGTGGGCAGGTTCGCCAGGAAGAGGCCGTGCAGGCGGCCCTCCCACTCGAACCAGGTACCCTTGGTATCGCGCCAACGGATCTCGGCGTCCCTCACGATCCTCCATGAGAACGCGAGCCGGGCGGCGCCGCCCAGCAGATAGGCAGAGCGGCCAAGTCGCCTCACGATGAGCCTGGCGCTCGCCCCCGGCGCCAGCAGCCGTCCCACCTGCAGGCCCGCATCGGCGACGATCCCGGCGCCGGCCACGGTGCAGACGCGGCTGCCGTTCACGTCGATCAGATCGATGCGCCGGGTCTGCAGGCGCGCGAGGGTCGTCCCGATTGTGGAAAGCTCGGCCCCGACACCAAGCCCGCGACTGAAGTCATTGCCAGTGCCAGTCGCGACGGGAACGATCGCCACCGGCCGGTCTCCAAGCGCGTTGACGGCATGATGCAGCGTCCCGTCGCCTCCCGCCACGGCGATGTGGGTGGCGCCTGACTCGGCTTCGGCGACGACAGCGTCGCGAAGGGCGGGCAGCGATTGCGGATAGGAGAAGACGAGGTCCGCGGCCGAGGACAGCGCCGCGCGCAGTCGCTTTTCGTGCCGTCGCGCGTGCCCGTCACCAGCCGTCAGAGACACGATCACCGGCAGGCGCAGTCGTGGCACTGGCGCAGTTGACGAAGGCGCGCTCGCCTTTGTTCCACCAGTTGAGGCACGATACCCCTCGCATGCCGCGTCTCGCGTTCTCCGACGTCGTCTCGGAATTGTCGCGTGTGCTCGTCGCCCTTGGCTTTGCGGCCGACCGTGCGCGCGCCTCCGCCACGCTCTTCGCGGAGACCCATCGCGATGGCGTCGCCACCCACGGTCTGAATCGATTCCCGCGTTTTGTCCGGCAGATCAAGGCGGGCCGGGTGAACGTCGACGCCTCGCCTGTCCCGGTGGCCCGCTTCGGACCCTGGGAGCAGTGGGACGGGCAACTCGGCCCGGGGAACCTGAACGCGACGGCAGCGACGGATCGGGCCATCGCGCTCGCGCGTGAGCACGGGTTGGGCCTGGTTGCGCTGCGCAACACGAACCACTGGATGCGGGGCGGCACGTACGGCTGGCAGGCCGCCCGCGCCGGGTTTGCGTTCATCGGCTGGACGAACACCACCCCCAATATGCCCGCCTGGGGCGCTGTCGATTCCAGGCTCGGAAACAACCCGCTCATCGTCGCGATCCCGCGTGGCGATGCGCCGGTCGTGCTCGACGTGGCGATGTCGCAGTTCTCCTACGGCAAGCTCGAACGGCTGCAGCTTCGCGGCGAGTCGCTGCCGTTTGCGGGTGGGTACGACGCGAACGGGTCGCTCACCACCGACCCCGCGGCGATCCTCGCCACGCAGCGGCCGCTGCCCATCGGCTATTGGAAAGGGGCGGGCATGGCGCTCGTCATGGACCTGTTGGCGGCGCTCCTCTCGGGTGGGCTGACGACGCGGGAGATTGGCATGCAGGGCGGTGACGAGTACGCGCTGTCGCAGGTCTATGTCGCGCTCGACGTCACGCGCCCCGCGGGAGCCGCTGCGGCGGAAGCCCTCGTCACGTCAGTGATCGACGACGTGCATGCGTCCACACCTGTCGACGCCGCAAACCGTGTGCGCTATCCGGGCGAAGGTGTCCTCCGGACGCGCGAGGAAAACGATCGTCTTGGCATTCCGGTCGACGAGCCCATCTGGGCCGAGATACGAGCATTACCGTAGCCATTGTGGCGGCGGACTTCAGCGCCGCGGGTCAGTTGTGGAGGCGGGGCTTCCGCCTTCGCTGAAGCTTCGGCGGACCGCCGTAGCCTTGGCGGAGGCAGGTCAGCCCCGCGAGGAGCACTAATGAAGCTGGGGATAGCGTTCGCAATTCTGCTGTGCACGAGTGCCACGCTCTCGAGCGCTCAAAGTCTCGATCTACATGCCTATCGCATCGTCGATCTGACGCACGCGTTCGACGAGCAGACGATCTACTGGCCGACGTCGCCATCGAAGTTCGAGCTGAAGCCGCTGGCGTTCGGCAAAACCGCGGGCGGGTACTTCTACTCCTCGTTCGTGCTCTCCACGCCAGAGCACGGCGGGACGCATCTGGATGCGCCGCTGCATTTTGCGGAAGGGCACCCGTCGATCGGCGAGGTGGCGCTCGATCGTCTGATGGGGCCGGCCGTCGTGATCGACATCTCGAAACAGGCGGCCGGTGACCCCGTCTATCGGCTCACGCTCGACGACATCGCCGCCTTTGAGCGCGCGCACGGGAGGATTCCGCCGGACGCAATCGTGCTGCTGCGGACTGACTGGAGCCGGTTCTGGCCGAACGTGAAGCCATATCTCGGCGACGATACGCCGGGCGACGCATCGAAGTTGAAGTTCCCCGGATACGGCGTCGACGCGGCGCGCCTGCTGGTCGAAGAACGCAAGGTCGCCGTGCTCGGCATCGACACCGCGTCCATCGACTACGGTCCCTCGACCGATTTCATGGCGCATCGAATCGGCGCCGCGCAGAACGTGGTCAATCTCGAGAACCTGACGGGATTGTCCGAGCTGCCGCCGACCGGCGCCACAGTCATCGCCCTGCCGATGAAGATCGCGAAAGGCTCGGGCGGCCCCGGTACGAGTCATTGCACTTGTGCCGAGATAGGGACGAAGGACGCAGAAGGAGGGACGAAAGGACGCGTAGGGGCACACTGCGTGCGCCCTCCCATTTGGCGTACGTAGGCCCGAGCTTCAGCTCGGGCAAACCCTCCTACCTCTCACCTTTCGCCAATGTTCCCGCCAGCGATCGTCCTTCGACGCCAGGCAGCGGCACACCCAACCACTCGGCGATCGTCGGTGCGATATCGAGGTTGCGCACCGTGTCGAGCGACTGGCCTGACGCGACGCCCTTGCCAGCAGCGATGAAAATTGCCGCCATCTCAGGATCGCTGGCCAGCACGCCATGATGCCCGAGATGATCGGCGCGAGCGGGTGCTATCACCGGACCGGTGTCTTCGTCCTCGAAGTCATAGCCCTTCGCCGCGGTCAACACGAGATCCGGCGCCTGGTTCAACATCGACGGATCCGGGAAGTTCACGCTCGCCAGGTCCTGGCTGCCAATTGCGCGTTCCACGCCAGGCAGGGCTCTGAGCGGCCCCACGATGCGACCAAGCAGGTGCTCCCGCTGGGAGCGATCGCGAATGTAGACGCCGGCAGCGCCGCCCCACGAGCTTGACCAGGCCTCGGTCCGGAGGTCTCCAGCGCTGCCCGAAATCAAGCCGAGCTCTCGCAACTTCACGTTGGGATGAATCGAATCCGCCGCGACGCGGAAGCCGTGATCGGACACGACCATCACCGTCGTCTGCTCGCGGATCCCCGCACGATCGATCGCGGCCAGGACCCGCGCGACCTGCGCGTCGAGAAACGCCATCGCCGTCTGAGACGCCGGCGTGCCTGGACCATAGTGGTGGTTGATGCCGTCGAGCGCGAGCAGGTGGAACAGCATCAGGTTCGGGCGATGCCGCTCGATGATGTGGACCGCCGCGTCGGTCCATCGCTGGTCGCGCCACGCGCCGGACGTGCCCTCGTGAAACGCCGTGATGTCGTTCGCCGTCAGCAAGCCTGCCGCGATCATCTCCTGTTCGACTGCTCCAGTCGCGCGCGGCACTTCCGGGAACGCCCAGGTGATTGTGCGCGCGTTGAAGATGGCGACCCAATCGACCTCTGCGGACGTCAATCCTGCAGCGTGGGCCGCGTCGTAGACGGTCGGGGCGCGAACGAGCTCGGTCTTGACACGCCATGGCTCGACGCGCGGCGCGCCGTACCCATCGCGCACCAGCAGCCCATTCCACATCACACCGTGCACCGCTGGGCGAACGCCCGTCACCATCGTCGTATGATTCGGCCAGGTCACGACGGGGTTCACCGGCTGGAGCGCTTTAGCGACCGCCCCCTCGCGCGCCAGCCGTTGCAGCGTCGGGACAGGTGTGCGCGGGTCTGCGAGGGCAGAAGCGGGGAAGCCGTCAAGGCTAATCAGGACGACATGACGTGGCGAGGCCTGTGCCGAGGGTTGATGCGCCTGGCCGCGAGTGCGGCAAGCCCGATGACGCAGATCGAGTGCCCTCAAGCGTCGCATCGTCTGAGCGTTATCGCACCCGGTCAGAGACGATTTCCGCGCGACGAGCCGGGCTAGGGACCGGTTGCGCTGCGTGATGCCTCGTCGCGCAACTTGCGATAGGCGGGATCGGTGCCAGGTTCGCAAACTCGTTGCCCTGCGCCTCGAGGTTCGCGAGATCCTGCAATGACAGGCCGACCCGTATCGCGCGCTCGAGCGCCTGCAGAGCCTCCTGGTCTTGCCCATCTTGATCAGACACCGTGCCAGAGACACGTGCGGCCAGGGGATTTCGGGCCGCGCGTCGCCTGCAAGCTCGAAGTAGAGACGAGCCAGCGAGAAGTCCTTTCGCTCGAGCCGCGAATTGCCGGTTTCGATCATCGCAACGAAGACGCCCATTCGCGCCCGCTCGACCACCAGTCGCTGTTCGCGGTCTGGTTCCCGCGCGGCGCGTTCGCGGAGCCGTCGGATCGCGTTCGCCGCTTCTTGCCGGAGACGAGACCGTTCGTCGGCCAGCTCCTCGAGACCGGCGATGATCTGAAGACTCCATCTGGATTGACCGCTGCCGCTGTATGTCATCACGCTCCCGCTTGCGTGCGGCGCGTACGCCGGATCGCGTTCGAGCGCGGCGGCCTGTCGACAAGGGGGTCGTCGGGGCGAGGCTCGTCGAACGTGGCTGCCATGGCGCGGTACATCTGCGCGGCGAAGTACGGCCCGCCCGACTCCTCGAATTGCCGGGCGACTTCGGTGAAGGCCTTCAGTTCGCCAGCGATAAGCTGTCGTCGCGCGGACGAACGCCTGCTTTCATCGCGCCAAGATCGGCCCAGGCGAACGCCTCCGACCAGAGACTCGCGGGCGCCCACTCGTGTGCGCCATCGAAGCGGCGCAGAAGATGAGGGAGGCCAGGCGGTCGAGATCGGCGTCGAGCTCGACGAGCTCACCGTAGTTGAAATCGGTGAACCCGGCGGTCATGAAGACAGGAACCGGCACCTCACGCGCCGGAGGCATATCGCTCGCGAAGCCGGCGCCGCTCAAGAAACACGCCTTGCGCGCACTTACAGCGCTGCGCTATCGCGGACGCCAGACGGGCGCCGCCGGAGAAGCCAGCGAAGTAGACACGTCGATCATCGATGGAGAAGCGCGCGTGCGTGTCCTGCCACATCGCGTCCGCCGCCTCGCCCGACACTTTCGGAACGCTGTTCCTTGACGTGTTGGAGGCCGCAATGATGTAGCCATAACGCTCGGCGGCGTCTTTCATCAGTCGCACCGGTACCGTCCCGCGGGCGGCCGGGATCGAATCCGTAGACGATGGGCCAGCGCTGCCCGCTCGAGTAGCCGGAAGGCAGATATAAGCGCGTAGCTCTGAGAAGGCGTGCTGGCGGCGACAAGGTTCTCCGTGAGTGATCCGGCCGACGGAGCGCCGGATTGCGCCGACGTTGCGCTGCCGCGGAAACCGGTCAGGGCTACGCACGCGAGCAGGACGCCGGCTCGGGCGATGCGCACGGCTCCACTATAGACCTACCGGCCCCCTGCGGCAGCCGGCGGTCATCCCAAGATCGCCATTCCCAGCGGATTAACCGCAAGCGGTAGGCCCGCCGGGCTGTGGATGTACGGCCGAAGCTGCTCGCCTATTGCCTCCGCAGTGGCGCAGGCACTGCAGCCGAGTACGCAACCGAACGACGCGGGTTCGCTGCAGCCGAGACCGCCGGATCAGGGCATCTGCGCAGCGCTGTCAAAGGCCACTGCCATTGAAAGCCGCGAAGCAGGCGAAGGAGTTCACTTCGTTCGCCGCGAGACGGTCAGCGGTCCACGTTATCGAGCATCCACAGGTTCCCGACTTCCGTATGCATCGGGGTGAATAGCGCGCGGCTCGACATGCTCATGCCAGGTCGCCAAATCAGGTTTGGCGAGAGCCTTAAATCCCGAGAGTCGAATCTGGTCACGGCGAACGGTTCGCCAATCAGCCGACCAGTTTCCGCATCGAAGTCTGTGCCCCAGAGATTTACCGCTGCCGGCGCCATGGTCAGAAAGTACAGCCGCCTGCCGTCTCGCGACCATCGAGGACTGTCGACCCACGGGTGCGTCTCGGCCACGAGGTGCCACGGCCGATCAGGGAGTCCATCCGCAGTCGTGACACCGAGTTGAGAGCGGTTCGGACGTGACGAACGGTGAACGACGACCGCCAGCCATCGACCGTTCGGAGAAAGCCGTGCCTGCGATAGCTCGACGTTCGGCCGGGAGAGGACGATGCGTTCCGGCGACGCGGCTGGGGGATCGCTGACAGGCCAAATCGCCAGATCGTTGCCAATCCGTACCAGAAGCGCGTGACCATCTGCGCTCCAGTGGCTGACCTCCATCCACTTTTTCTCGCTCCACGGACTGACGAGTCGCTCCGTTCCGGTCACGTCACGGACGGCAAGCGCAGTCGGAACCTCCGCCGTCTTGCCGTTCGACTCCGGTCGAAACTTGGTATAGGCGATTCGATGACCGCCTGGTGACCAGACGGGACCCAGGGCATTTCGTGCGAGGAGCTGTGAGCGCCCTGAATCGAGATGTGCGAGCCACAGATTGACTTCCTCTACGCCGGGCCGGACCATGACATAGGCAACCATCGTCCCGTCGGCACTAACGTCCGGCACTAAAGCGGTTGCACCGTCTTCCGTTAGCGGCTGCCCTCCAGATATGCGACGTCGTGCGGGGTCGAATGCATAACGCCACAGACGATCGGAACGACGTTGTGTGCTAAACACAAGACGCTTGCCATCCGCGGAGAGGGCCGACGCGACGTCCGCGCCGGCGCCGGTTGTGAGCCGCTCTGCCGAGACCCATGCGAGTGCGGACGGATCGACCTGGATCCTCCAGAGGTTCTGGACCCCGTTATCCGCAACCGTCTCGAGGACCAATGCGGTTCCACGATTCGTCCAATGAAACCGGTGACCACCACCGTGGACCATATCCGAGAGTTGTGCCGGCAAGCGCGTGAGATCGGATGACACCACGGTGCCTGACGTCGATGCGGTATAGAAGCCGAAACCGGACTTCTTATGCGTGCCGAGAAACGACACGCGACCGTCAGGATGAGAGCCGATCCATCCCCAAGAACCACTAGCGCAAAATTCCCGAAAGATTTCCCGCGGAGTCTCTCCATTCAGTCCCACTTCAAAGAGCTTCACTTCTTCAAACTGCCGCGTTTGAAAGCGGACGTGCGAATTGTCAGACCATGATGGATGTATTCCGGAAGAGGCCAGAAGATGTTCTGCACCGCCAAGCGCCGGCACGAGATATAAGCCGCCACCATCGCGATCGGAGCGGAAGACGATCCTGCTGCCATCTGGCGACCAACTTGGCTGGGTATCATCCGCTGCTGACCTCGTAACGGGAACAGCATCGCCACCCGCCACGGGTTGCACCCAGATATCGAGATTACCGCCTCGGTTCGACGAATAGGCGATGAAACGACCGTCGGGCGAGAACGTCGGATCCGTCTGTAACCCATCACCGAAGGTCAGCCGCGTCAAGTCGTGAGACACCGGCGCACTGGCGACCGGTGAATCCGCCGATCGTCCGTCGGCAGAACGCGACCACTCGACCCTCAGGGCAGCCGCTACAAGCACGGCAACCGCGAACGTGGCAAAGCCCAACGCCCAGCTGGACAGCCCCCGAGAACGATCGATCACCGGCAACGCGGACAAGCGCTTCTGCACGTCGGAGAACGATTGCCACCGCTGGTTCGGATCCTTCGCCAGGCACCCGAGCACGAGCTCGTCGAGCGAGGCCGGTGTGAGCCGTTCAATTGCCGACGGCTTCGGCGGTTCGCTATGGAGGATGTTGCCGATGATCGCCGCGCTGCTGGCGCCCTCAAACGCCCGGCGGCCGGTCAGCATCTCGTAGAGCACGAGGCCGAACGCAAAGATGTCGGTGCGTTCGTCGGCCGGTTGGCCCTCGAGCTGCTCGGGGGCCATGTACTGCACAGTGCCGAGAATCATGCCCGAGTGCGTCAGCGGTTCGGCGGTCGCCATCGTCAGGTCGCTGGCGACTGGCGGCTGCCGGCGCTTGGCCAGGCCGAAGTCGAGCAGCTTGACACCGCTCGACGTCAGCATGATGTTGCCTGGCTTCAAGTCGCGATGGACGATGCCCGCTCGATGCGCGGCGGCAAGGGCATCCGCGATGTGCATCGCGTGCGTCAGTGTCTCGGCGAGTGGCAGCTTGCCGTGCCTTAGCGGCGACGCGAGTGTCTCGCCGTCGAGAAACTCCATCACCAGGAAGTCGATGCCGTCCTGATAGCCGATATCGAACAGCGGGCAGATGTGTGGATGCGACAAAGCTGCGACTGCGCGCGCCTCGCGATCGAAACGCTGGCGCGCAGACCCGTCGCCGGTCAGATTGTGCGAGAGGACTTTGACGGCGACCGTGCGATCGAGGCGCGTATCGCGAGCTTTGTAGACCTCGCCCATGCCGCCCGCGCCGAGCGCCACGACGATTTCGTAGGGCCCGAGTCGCGTTCCTGGCTGCAGGAATGGCCCGGCAAGAGCGGCCGCTCCGCTCGACGAGTCGCTCGCGGGTTGCGTATCAAACGCCGAACCGAGTCGCGCGTCCGCGGCCAGCAATCGCTCGACTTCATGGCGCAGGCCATCATTGGCGCCGCACGCCCTGGCGAGAAAGGCGGCGCGCTCCTCTGGCGGCAGGCTCGTGGCCCGATCGAATAGGTCGCGGATCTCGAGCGGGTCGATCATGACTCGGTCGGACGGACCGGATGGGTTGGAATGCGGTGAGTATACTACCGGACGCTGACATGTCTGGCGATATCACGAGGCTCCTCCACGAATGGAGGGCCGGCAATATGAAAGCAGGCGAAGAAGTTATTGCCCGGACTTACCCGGAACTGCGACGTGTCGCACACGCACATCTGCGTCGAGAACGTCGCGGCCACTCGCTGCAGACGACCGCAGTCCTCCACGAAGCATATCTGCGACTGCTGCGCAAGGGACCGGGCTCGGTAGAAGACCGCGAGGCATTTTTTCGGTTGATGAGCGCAGAGATCCGGCGCCGCCTGATCGATCACGCGCGCCGCGGCCTGGCCAGCAAGCGAGGTGGTGGCGTCCGTCACGAAGATTGCGATGTCGCAGCGCTGGCTGCTCGCATCGATTCAGGCAACGATGTCGAGGCAATGCTCGTGCGCCTCGATCGGGCGCTCGACAACCTTGCGAAGTCGTTTCCAAGAGCCGCCCAGGTAGTTCAGCTTCGGTTCCTCGCTGGTCTGACGGTGGAGGACACAGCCAAAGAGCTCGATCTCTCAGTCGGCACTATCAAGCGCGAATGGACCTTTGCGCGCGCCTGGTTAGCAGCGGCAATTGATAGGCCGCCTTAGACCTGCTCCGTCTCAACCTCCTGCAAACGGCGCGTGATCCATTTGACGGATTGTTGCGCCTTACAAAGCAACGGCTTCTCTAGACGGGCAGGCAGGCTCCCAACCAGGAGGATGGAATGACGGTTCAATATTCGGCATTGTCGCTTGGTCTCGTCATGGCCTTGGTGCTTGGGCCAGCCACTCCGGAGGCGAGAGACCTAATCACCCCCGGCTTCTTGCCGCCGAGCGCCCGCGTTAAGGGCCACTCGCTCGTCGACCTCGCGACCGCATACACGTTGTGGGGGTTTGGGACGTCGGCGGAAGTGAACCCGCTCGTTGCCGCTCGTTGTGAGCGAAGTCCGGTCGATCCAAGTATCTGGTTCCTACCGGTCTCAATCGGCGGCGACGGGCAAGCCACCTGCCATGTGCCTCCGGGTGCGTTCCTCGTCGTGACGCCCGGCTTCATGGAGTGTTCCAGCGTCGAGCCGGATCCCTTCTACGGGGCTGACCAGAACGCGCTTCTCGGCTGCGTCAATGACTTGTTCGAGCCTAACTACGCCGAGGTCATCCTGGATGGCAGGCAGGTAACGAACCTGGACGACTACGTCCTCACGCCCCTGCCGGTCACATTGCCGCCGAACAATTTGCTCAGCACGGATTCCGGTCTGTCGCTGAGCAAGGGGTACTTCTTGGTGATCCCGCCGCTCAGTCGCGGAACCCACACATTGCGGCTGTACGACGAGTTCCCGGCCATCGGGTTTCAAGCGGGGCTGACGATCACTATCGTCGTTGGGTAACGCTGGAGTGCGGGTGGCTGACGCGTTTACCAGAGACCGAGCTCGAGCTTCGCCGCGTCGGACATGTTGTCCTTCGACCACGGCGGATCGAACACGACATCGACGCGCGCGTCGGTCACGCCGTCGACGGCCTTGACCTTCGCTTCCACTTGCGCCGGCAGCCACTGCGCGGCCGGGCAGGCGGGCGCCGTCAGCGTCATCCGCACGCCGACGACGGCGTCGCGATCGACGATGACCTCGTAGATGAGGCCGAGGTCGTAGATGTTGACCGGGATCTCGGGATCGAAGACGGTCTTGATAGCGGCAAGGATCTGGGGTTCGAGCGCTGCGGACTTCTCGGCATCGCGCACCATGCCTGCCGTCTTGAGATCGGAGGTGGTTGGGGCGGCGGAGGTCGGTTGCGGCTGGATCACGGGCAGCGGTTTCATCGATCGATCATAAGCCCAAGGGTTTGGCCCGACTAAAGTCGGGCCCTACTGCGAATCGTTCGTAGGCCCAAGCTTTAGCTTGGGCATCAATCCGCGCCTTCTTCGGTCTTGGCCACGTCGCCGCGATCCTCGACGGCATTCTTCATCGTGTGCCAGGCCAGGCTGGCGCACTTGACGCGCGCGGGATACTCGCGGACACCGGCGAACACGGCCAGTTTGCCGAGGCCGCTGGTTGCCGCGGGCTCGTCAGGCGGCGACGTCACCATATCGTGGAAGCGATCGAAGAGCGCCTCGGCTTCCGCCACGGTCTTGCCCTTGACCGCTTCGGTCATCAGCGACGCCGACGCTTTCGAGATCGCGCAGCCCGACCCCTCGAACGCGACATCCGCGATCCGGTCGCCGTCCAGATTCACGTACAGCGTCAACCGATCGCCGCACAGCGGATTGTGACCCTTCGCGACGCGGCTCGGTGCATCGATCACGCGGAAGTTCCTCGGTCGCTTGTTGTGGTCGAGGATGACCTCCTGATACAACTCGCGAAGATCCGACATCACCCGAACACCTCACGAACCTTGTGGATACCCGCCACCAGGCTGTCGATCTCCTCGCGCGTGTTGTAGAGGCCGATCGACGCCCGCACGGTGGCCGGCACGCCGTAGCGATCCATCACCGGCTGCGCGCAGTGCTGTCCGGTGCGGACGGCGATGCCGTCGGAATCCAGGATCGTGCCCATGTCGTGTGGATGCACGCCGTCCAGCACGAAGGACAGCACGCTCGATTTCTGCCTGGCTTCGCCGAGCACCCGCACGCCTTGGATCTCACGGACGCGATCGGTCGCGTAGGACAGCAGCGCGTCCTCGTGCGCCGAGACCGCTGCGCGATCGAGTCCCGCCAGATAGCCGATTGCCGCGCCGAGCCCCACGACCCCCGCGATGTTTGGCGTCCCGGCCTCGAACTTGTAGGGGAGCTCGTTGTACTCGGTCTTTTCGAACGTCACCGACGCGATCATGTCGCCGCCGCCCTGGTAGGGGGGCATCGCGTCGAGCATGGACGCGCGGCCATAGAGCACACCAGTCCCGGTCGGGCCATACATCTTGTGGCCAGAAAAGGTATAGAAGTCGCAGCCGATCGCGCGCACGTCGACCGGCATGTGCGGGATGGCCTGCGCGCCGTCGATGAGCACGGTGGCGCCTGCAGCCTTCGCTTTTGCCGCCAGCGCAGCCACCGGGTTGACCGTGCCCAGCGCGTTGCTCACGTGGATGATCGCGACCATCCTGGTGCGCGGCGTCAGCAGGCGATCGAACGCCTCGAGATCGAGCTCGCCGCGGGCGGTAATCGGCGCCACGCGCAACGTCGCGCCGGTCGCGGCGCACACGAGCTGCCACGGCACGATATTCGAGTGATGCTCCATCCAGGTGACGAGCACCTCGTCGCCAGGCTTCAGGTTCGTGCGGCCCCAGCTCTGGGCGACCAGGTTGATGCCTTCCGTGCAGCCCTTGGTGAAAACGACTTCGCGGCGGTCGGCGGCGTTGATGAAGCGCGCCACCGACGACCGCGTCGCCTCGTAGGCGCGGGTCGCGCGCTCGCTCAGCAGGTGCGTGGCGCGGTGGATGTTCGAGTTGTCGTGGCGGTAGTAGGTCTCGAGCGCGTCGAGGACCTGGCGGGGCTTCTGCGTCGTGTTCGCGTTATCGAGATAGACGAGCGGCTTGCCGTGAATCAGCTCGCTGAGGATGGGAAAGTCCTCGCGGATCTTCTGCACGTCGAACGTCGTTGCGGCTTCAGCGAGTTTCGTCATGGCCGTTGAACGCGGCCCTGAAGGGCCGCCTCCACGTACTGTGCTGTGGTGGCGGGGCTTTAGCCCCGCGATCATGCAACCGCGTCCTGCGGGATCTGCTCCAGCAGCCACCGATCCAGCCGCTCACGAAGCGGCTGAAACTTCACGCGCTCGACAACGTCGCCGGCAAAGCCGCGAATGAGCAGCCCCCGCGCCGTGTTCCGGTCGAGCCCGCGCGCCTGCAGATAGAACAGCGAGTCGGCGTCCAGCTGGCCGACCGTCGCGCCGTGGGTGCACTTCACGTCGTCGGCGAAGATCTCGAGCTGCGGCTTGGTGTTCATCTGCGCCAGATCCGACAGCAGCATCGCCTTGTTCGTCTGCTTGGCGTCGGTCTTCTGCGCATCCTTGGCGACGATGATCTTGCCGTTGAAGATGCCGCGCGCCCGGCCGCCGAGGATGCCCTTGTAGACCTCGTGGCTGCCGCAATGCGGCTGCGCGTGGTTGATCGTCGTGTGGTTGTCGATGAGCGTGTCGCCGTCGGCCAGGTAGAGGCCGTTCAGCGTGCAGTCGATCCCTTCGCCGACCAGGTCTGCACCGAGATCGTTGCGCACGATCGCCCCGCCGAGCGAGAAGGCGTGCGACAGAAACGTCGCCGATCGCTTCGCGCGGACCTGGAGCCGGCAATAGTGATAACCGTGCGACCGCTCGAGCTGCGCGCGGTAGTGGTCGACGATGGCGTGCTCGCCGCAGAGGACTTCGGTCAGCGCGCACGAGAAATACTTGCCGTCGCCGATGCCGATGTGTGTCTCGATGAACCTGCTCTGGCTGTGCTCACCGGCCACGATCAGGACGCGCGGAAAGCTCACGGATGGCTGCCCCTCCGCGGTCGATGCGAAGACCAGATTCACCGGGGCCTCGAGCACGGCACCGGGCGCGACGAATACGACCGCCGCGTCCTCGAAGAGCGCGGTGTTCAGCGCGCTGAAGGCAGAGTGGTCGAAGTTGGCGATTCGCCCGAGGTATGGCTCGAGCTCGGCGACGCCGCCCGACGCGATGAGGGCGCTGAGCGTCGTGACGGTGACGCCCTTGGGGAGAGTCCCTGATTCGGTCCCCGCACGACCGTTGACGAACAGCAGCTCCGCCGCTGCTTCGGTGCCGAACAAATAGGATCCGACCTCAGACAGATCGACCTGGACGTCGCCGGGGCGTTCGAACGGCGTCGCGGCGATCGGACTCACATTGGTGAACCGATACTCCTCGTCTCTCGTCGTCGGCATGCCGAGCTCGACGAACCGCCGAATCGCCGCCTCGCGCGTCGTCTCGAGCCAGCGAGGGCCAGCAGGACGACGATCCTTGAGGGCCTCGAACGCCGCAACGTAGCGATCGGTGCTGGTCTGCACGCGGCCAGGTTCTGCGACAGCGCTCATGCGGCGTCGCCCTCCAGCCAGCCGTAGCCCTTCTCTTCAAGCTCCAGCGCCAACTCCTTGCCGCCCGACTTCACGAGGCGGCCGTCGCTGAGCACGTGCACGAAGTCGGGCACGATGTAGTTGAGCAGCCGCTGGTAGTGCGTGACCACGACGATCGCGCGGTCCGGCGACCGCATCGCGTTGACGCCTTCGGCGACGGTCTTCAGCGCGTCGATATCGAGCCCCGAATCCGTCTCGTCGAGGATCGCCAGCGACGGCTGCAGCACCAGCATCTGGAAGATCTCGTTGCGCTTCTTCTCGCCGCCCGAGAATCCCTCGTTGACAGGACGACGCATCAGCTCGCTGTCGATGTGCAGCACCGTCAGACGGTCCTGCACGAGCTCGAGGAACTCCATCGCATCGAGCTCCGGTTCACCGCGATACTTCCGCTGCGCGTTCAGCGCCGCCTTGAGGAAATAGGAGTTGTTGACGCCGGCAATCTCGACCGGATACTGGAAGGCCATGAACACGCCTTCGCAGGCGCGCTCTTCGGGCTCGAGATCGAGCAGGTCCTTGCCGTTGAACGTGACCTGGCCGCCCGTCACCTCGTAGGCAGGATGGCCCGCGAGCACCCGCGCCAGCGTGCTCTTCCCCGACCCATTGGGCCCCATGATCGCGTGCACCTCTCCGCGCCGCACGCTCAGGCTGACGCCCTTGAGGATTTCCCGATTCTCGGCCGTCGCATGCAAATCTCTGATTTCAAGCATCCGTTGGTCCCTTGTCGGCCCGACTGAAGTCGGGCCCTACTGCAGCAGGGCCGCACTTTAGTGCGGCCACCGATCCGGCGCGGGTTGACTACCCGACGCTACCTTCCAGGCTGATGCTCAGCAACTTCTGCGCCTCCACCGCGAACTCCATTGGCAGCTCGCGGAAGACTTCCTTGCAGAAGCCGCTGACGATCATGTTCACGGCGTCTTCGGTCGAGATGCCGCGCTGGCGACAATAGAAAATCTGGTCCTCGCCGATCTTGGACGTCGAGGCCTCGTGCTCGACCTGCGCCGAGGCGTTCTTGATCTCGAGATACGGGAACGTATGCGCGCCGCACTTGTCGCCGATGAGCAGCGAGTCGCACTGCGAGTAGTTGCGCGCGCCGTGCGCGTTCGGTCCAATCTTCACCGCGCCGCGATACGTGTTCTGGCCGAACCCCGCGGAGATGCCCTTCGAGACGATCGTGCTCCGCGTGTTCTTCCCCAGGTGGATCATCTTCGTGCCGGTGTCGGCCTGCTGGCGGTTGTTCGTGGTCGCCACCGAGTAGAACTCGCCGATCGACCCGTCGCCGATCAGGAGGCAGCTTGGATACTTCCAGGTGATTGCCGAACCGGTTTCCACCTGGGTCCACGTGATCTTCGAGTTCCGTCCCCGGCACGCGCCGCGCTTGGTGACGAAGTTGAAGATCCCGCCGCGGCCTTCCTTGTCTCCCGGATACCAGTTCTGCACCGTCGAGTACTTGATCGTCGCGTTGTCGAGCGCCACAAGCTCGACGACGGCGGCGTGCAGCTGGTTCTCGTCGCGCATCGGCGCCGTGCAGCCTTCGAGATAGCTCACATAGGCCCCTTCTTCGGCGATGAGCAGCGTTCGCTCGAACTGGCCCGTGCTCGCGGCGTTGATCCGGAAGTACGTGGACAGCTCCATCGGGCAACGCACGCCCTTCGGGATGTAGGCGAAGCTGCCGTCGGTGAAGACTGCCGAGTTCAGCGTCGCGAAGAAGTTGTCGGTGTATGGCACCACCGAGCCGAGATACTTGCGCACCAGGTCGGGATGCTCCTGGACCGCCTCGCTGAAGGAGCAGAAGATGATCCCGAGCTCGGCCAACTTGCTGCGAAACGTGGTGGCCACCGACACCGAGTCGAACACGGCGTCGACGGCGACGCCGGCCAGCAGCTTCTGCTCCTCGAGCGGGATGCCCAGCTTCGCGAACGTGCTGCGCAGTTCGGGATCCACTTCGTCGAGGCTCTGGAGCTGCGGCTTCTTCTTCGGCGCCGAGTAGTAGCTGATGGCCTGGTAGTCGATCGGGTCGTAATGGACGTTGTGCCAGGTCGGCTCCCTCATCGTGAGCCACGTCCGATACGCCTTCAGGCGGAAGTCGAGCAGCCATTCGGGCTCGTGCTTCTTTGCCGAGATCGCCCGGATGACGTCCTCGTTGAGGCCGGGAGGCAAGGTTTCGGCTTCGATATCGGTGAAGAAGCCGTACTTGTACTCGCGTGTGGCGAGTTGCTCGATGGTCTCAGTGCTTGTGCTCATTGGTTAGGTTCATGGGCGCATCCATAGGCGCATAGGCGCATGCGGGAGAGCCGATGCCACTATCCATCCGTTCCTCCCCATGCGCTCATGCGCCCATGCGCCTATGCGCTGAAAGAAATGCCGCACCCGCAGGTGCTCTTCGCGTTGGGGTTGTTGAAAACGAATCCTTTGCTGATGAGATTCGTGTCGTAATCGAGCACCGTCCCGTCGATCAGGCGGAAGCTGCGCGGATCGATGAACACGCGCGCGCCATTCACCCCGTCGAACACCTTGTCGTCGGCTCGCGGCTCCGGCTCCCAGTTGAACGTGTACTCGTAGCCGGAACAGCCGCCGGCCTTCAGACCGACACGGAGGCCGCCGCCTTCGAGCCCGTTCTTCCCGAGCATCCTGAGGATCTGCGCCGACGCGTTCTGCGTGATCTCCACCATGCGTGGTCAATTCCTCCGGCCCGCGCTGCTGGCCGTCCGGCCGGCGATCGCCAGGCCCCCGGTCGCGATCGGCGTGGCCACTGCCTCGTCCGTGCGCGATGACACGAGCTCCGAGATCGTGCACGCCATCAGGGCGCCGATGATGCGATCGCGCACGCGATGCAGCGGATCGCGGATGTTGCACTTGCTGAACTGCTCGCAGCGCTCGTCGGTCGTGCCGCAGACGGTCAGCATCAGCGGGCCGTCGATCGCCTCGACGATCTCGGCCACGGTCATCGTGTCGGCAGCCCGCGCCAGCACGTAGCCGCCGTGGATGCCCTGTTGCGACTTGAGCATCCCTTTCTGCACCAGGCGCTGCAGCACCTTCGCCAGCAATTCGACGGGGATGTCGTGCCGCTCCGCGATGTCACGCGCGCTGGTGGGCTTGTTGCCAATCGCGGCGACATAGGCCAGGGCGATGAGCGCGTAGTCCGTCTTTTTGGAGAGCCTGAGCATGGGAAAGTGATATCCGACCGTTACAGTCCTAGTTTAGAGGGTGGCGGGCGGGGCGTCAAGGCCCCCTATCGGAGCTATTTGATTGACAGGAATGGGGATGGGGACAAAAAGGGCGCATGGGCGCATGGGCGCATGGGCGCATGGGCGCATGGGCGCATGGCGGGACATGGGGGCATGGGGGCATGGGACATGGGACATGGGGCCGGGGTTGCCCGGCCCGCCCCCTATGTCCCTATGACCCTATGTCCCCCTTTTTGTCCCCATGCCCCTGTCCCTACTTCCCCGGCTCGGGCTTCGCAGCCGTTGCGGGCGGCTCGATCTCCGGATGTCGGGATCGGCGGTGGCAGGTGGCGCAGGTGACTTTCGTCTCTTCCCCCATGTCGCCCAGATCCTTGAACTTCTCGTTGAGCTCGTTCGTCGTGCGCATCATCAGCCGCGCGGTTTCGTGGCGCTTCTTCGACGTATCGGTGAAGTCATAGGTGGACCAGGGCTTCCCGATCTGCCCCTTGTGACAGAAGACGCAGTCGACATTCAGCGACGCGTTGTACGACTTCATCAGCGTGATGACTTCGTCTGGCCCCATCGTCTTCGGCAGAATCTCCACGTTGACGAGCTTGTCGGGCTTCCAGTCTTCGATGGCAGGATCGGAGGGCTGCTGTGGCGGTGGCGCAGCCTGTGGCGGTGGCGCATCCTGTGCCGCAGCCCGATGGGCGACCGCCGCCAGTAGCGCGCAGGCAATCAAGGCTGTCAACGTTTGTCGCAAAAAAAGCATCGTGGCTCCTCCAACGGGATGGACCCGAGCTGGGCGCATTGCCATGCGCCCCTACAATAGAACGTGGCCTTTGCTGCCGTCATCTTCGATTTCGACGGCCTGATCATCGACAGCGAAACGCCGCTGTTCGAAATCTGGCAGGAAATCTACGTCCAGCACGGCGCCGCCCTCGCGCTCGACGACTGGCAGCATGCGCTCGGCACTCAGGGCGGCTTCGACCCCTATGCTGACCTCTGCGAGAGGAGTGGCCGCACCGTCGCCCGGGATCGCTGGGCCGAGTGGGTCAGCCGCGAGCACTGGCGACGCTGTGAAACCCAGCCGCTCTTGCCAGGCGTCGCCGACCGTCTCGCGGAAGCCCGGACGATCGGCCTGAAGACGGCAGTCGCCTCCAGCAGCCAGGCCGCGTGGGTCCGGCCGTGGCTCGAGCGGCACGATCTGCTCGACGCCTTCGATGCGGTCTGCACGCGCGACGACGTGACAGCAGTGAAGCCGGCGCCCGATCTCTTCCTGCTTGCGGCGCGTCGATTGGGGGTGCCACCTGAAGCCTGTCTGGTCTTCGAGGATTCCCCCAACGGCCTGCGCGCGGCGCGGGCTGCGGGGATGTGGGCGATTGCCGTGCCCAACATCCTGACGCAGCCGCTGGAATTTCCGCCGCACGATCTGGCACTCGCATCGCTGGCTACGCGGACGCTTGCCAGCCTGCGCGAGGAGCTTGGGCGTCCGCCTGCCCCATCACATGTATAGGGCGTCATTTAGGCAATAATCCGCGGCATGGGCACCTTGACTCGTCGTGACATCCTCAAAAGCGTGGCGGGCGCGCCGTTGGCGGCGTGGGCGGTGATGCCCGAGCTAAAGCTCGGGCCTACGACAGAAGGCGTGAAGCCCGGGCCTGCGACCGCCGGCGTGAAGCGCGCCGTGCTCGTCTCGATGCTTCCGTCGTCGCTTTCCTGGAAGGATCGCTTCGCGCTGGCGAAAGCGGTCGGCTTCGACGGCATCGAGATGCAGACCATGTCGGATCGCGCCGAGGCGGAAACGGTGGCGCGGGCATCGGACGAGACCGGTCTGCTGATCCACTCGGTCATGAACATGGACCACTGGAAATACCCGATCAGCAGTCCCGACCCCGACGTCGTCCGGCGCAGCGTCGAGGGCATGACGACCTCGCTGACCAACGCGGCGCTGTGGAAAGCGGGCGTCGTGCTTCTGGTCCCCGCCGTGGTGGACGCCACGACCAGCTACGCCGATGCCTGGACCCGATCGCAGCGGGTCATCCGCGATCAGCTGCTTCCCGTGGCCGCCGGTTTCAGGGTGACGATCGCGGTCGAGGAAGTCTGGAACAAGTTCCTGCTCAGCCCGCTCGAGTTCGTCCGCTATGTCGACGACTTCAAATCGCAGTATTTGAAGGCGTACTTCGACGTCGGCAACGTCGTGCTGTACGGCTACCCGCAAGACTGGATCCGCACGCTCGGCTCACGCGTCGTTCGCCTGCACCTCAAGGACTTCAAGATGGATCGCTCCGCCGGACGGTTCGAATGGAAGAACATCGGCGAGGGCGACATCGACTGGCCCGCCGTGCGTCGCGCCCTGACCGAGATCGGCTTCGAGGGCTGGGCGACGACGGAAATCGAGGGTGGCGATCGCGCCTATCTCACCGACGTGGTCAAGCGCGTCGATCGGTTCCTTGCCGGCTTCCCACCGGTGGAGAAACCCGCGTAGTGCGCGATGAACATCCCGTGGCTCGGCCCGAACGATTCGCTGCCGCCGGTGGAGCGCGCCTTGCGGCGGCCGAACGGCCTCCTCGCAGCCGGCGGCGGGCTGACGGTGCCGCGTCTGCTGGAGGCGTACTCGCGCGGGTGTTTCCCCTGGTTCAACGAGGGCGAGCCCGTCTTGTGGTGGAGTCCGGATCCACGCATGGTGCTCCTTCCCGAAGAACTGCACGTGTCGCGGTCGCTGCTGAAACGGGTTCGGCACGGCGGGTTCACGGTCCGCGCCGACGCCGCGTTTCGCCGCGTGATGGAGGCGTGCGCCGCACCGCGGCCGGGCCAGTCGGGCACGTGGATCACGGATGACATGATCGAGGCCTACGGCGCCCTCCATCATGCCGGCTACGCGCACTCGATCGAGACCTGGATTGACGGGGATCTTGCCGGCGGCCTGTACGGCGTTGCCATCGGCCGCGCGTTCTTCGGCGAGTCGATGTTCGCGCGCAGCGCCGACGCCTCGAAGCTCGCGTTCATCCATCTCGTCGCGCAGCTCCGGCAGTGGGCATTCGGCATCATCGACTGCCAGATGAACACCGCCCACCTCGCCGCGTTCGGCGCGCGCGAGGTTCCCAGGAACGCGTTTCTGGACCTGGTTCGCGCACACGTCGGACGGGCCGGCCCCGCGTCGCCGTGGCAGCTGGATCAGGATCTCGCCAGCCGCCTGCTGTCGCGGCAGGCGTCGGCAGGTTGATCCATGCCGATGCCCATGGTGCTCGTGGCGCTCCTTGCAATCGGTCCGCCGCGCATCACCGGCCTGGTCGAGATCCCGTCCGTGCTTGGCAACCCGGAAGCGCCCGTGCACGGCGCAGTGACGCTCAGGGCTGAGCCGTCCGACACGGCGCCCGTCGCGTGCGTCGTGCGAGCGGCGTCGGACGTCGAGACGCGCGAGCACGGGTACGAGGAGCTGTCAGCCGTGGTCTACGATTCACGGAACGGCTGGCACGGCGTTCGCTGCCATGGCGGCGGCGATTCGCTGGCCTGGCTTGCCCCGAAGGATGCCGGTACTTTCCGGCCCGTGGAAGAGCTGGTGCAACATGGGCTGGCGTACTTGACCACCGAATGGGATCGTAATCTCTATCAGCGCCCTCGGCGGACCGCGGCCTCGCATCACGTGCAGGTCGACACCCGGCAGCCCGATATCACGGTGGCCGATACCGCCATCGTCGACGGTGAACTCTGGCTGCTCGTGATCGTGTACGGCGACGGGCGCTGCACGGCAGACGAGCCGGGCGCCGTGCGTGATGCAGGGTGGACGCCCGCGCACGACAGGAGCGGCGCGGTTGCCGCCTGGTTCTACTCGCGGGGGTGTTGAGCATTTCATGGCGTTGGAACCGCGCGGCACCATCGAGCTGCGGCTGAGGGCGGCGGTAGAGTCCTCGCCGAGCGGCCTCCTGATGATCGACAAGGGCGGCTCCATCGTCCTCGTCAATCGCGAGATCGAGCGCCTCTTCGGCTACTCGCGCGAGGAGCTCCTGGGACGATCGATCGAAATGCTGGTGCCGGAGCGCTTCCGGCCGCGGCATCCGGAGTTCCGTCGCGACTTCTTCCAGGATCCCCAGACGCGAGCGATGGGCGTCGGCCGCGAGCTGTTCGGTCTGCGGCAGGACGGCACAGAGGTCCCCATCGAGATCGGGCTGAATCCGATCGAGACGGAGGAAGGCGTCTTCGTCCTCAGCTCAATCGTCGACATCAGCGCGCGCAAGCAGGCCGAGCAGGAACAGGCGCGCCTCGAAGAGCAGCTGCGCCAGTCACAGAAGATGGAAGCGCTCGGACGGCTGGCCGGCGGCATCGCTCACGATTTCAACAATATCCTCGGGGCCATCGTCGGGTACGCCGAGCTCGTCCGCGAAGAAACGGAATCGCCGGAGGTGGTCGCCGACGTCGACGAAGTGCTGCGCGCGGCGGCGCGGGGCAAGGACCTGGTCGAGCGCATCCTCCGATTCAGCCGTCGACAGGACGTCGTGCCGCGCTCGATGGATCTCGGCCAGGTCGTCCGCGAAGTGACGCGCCTGCTGCGCGCGACACTGCCCGCATCGATCGACATCCGGCTGGGGCTCAATCCGACGACGCCGCGCGTGATGGCCGACGCCACCTCCGTGCACCAGGTGCTGATGAACCTGGCGACCAACGCCTCGCACGCCATGGAAGGCGGAGGCGTGCTCGACATCGACCTTCAGCCGTTCAACGTCCGCGACAGTTTCGCTCGCGCCAACCCCGGGCTCCGAGAAGGCCAGCACGTGCTGCTCTCGGTGCGCGACACCGGCCACGGCATGGACGAAGCGACGAAGGCTCGCGCGTTCGAGCCGTTCTTCAGTACTAAAGCGCCCGGCGGTGGATCAGGGCTCGGTCTCGCGCTGGTCCACGGCATCCTCCGCGATCACGGCGGCACGGCGTGGCTCGAAAGCGCAGTGGGCGAGGGGACCACCGTCAGCTGCCTGTTCCCGGCGATCGAGGCCGAGACGCCCGAGGAGCTCACGCAGGCGAAGCCCGTCCCACGTGGCCACGGCGAGCGCATTCTCCTCCTGGACGACGAGCCGACGCTGATTGCCGTAGGCGAACGGCGGCTGCAGGCCCTTGGCTACGAGGTCGCGACGTTCACCGATCCCAGGGAGGCGCTCGCCAGCTTTCGAGCCGCGCCGGACCGATTCGATCTCGTGATGACGGATTTCTCGATGCCGAACATGGATGGCGTGCAGTTCGCACGGCATGTCAGCGCGCTGCGCCGGGACATTCCAATCCTGCTCGTCACCGGCTACATGGACGAATTTCCCGATTCGACGATCGCCGCCGCCGGCATCAGCAAGGTTCTTTCAAAGCCGATGACGCTCGCCACGCTCGGTGAGAACGTGGCCACGCTGCTCGCGACCAGGTAGCACCCGGGCCATCCGGAAGACCCACGCCGACCGTAGACGATTTGACGCGGCCCGGCAAAAGTGACATCCCCCAGCCGGACCATCCGCAACCGCCACGCCCCGTAACCGCGCATTGCTCCCGGACTTCCTGGTGGTCTCGCCGCCCTCGGCCGCTGGCACGGAGCTTGGTTCGTCAAGAGGGAACAACGGTCTCGGAGGCGTCATGAAGGGGGTCTTGGTCATCAGCACATCGCTCGCATTATTCGCGGCGGGCAGTGTGCAGACCCATTCGAGATCGCTGATGAGCCAGACCGGCGTAACCGCGTCCGACAAGGACGGTCCGGTGGCCAATATTTCGCCCGCCGGACCACCGATTGGCCGGGCGACGGCCGCCGACCGCGCTTCCGGTCCGGCTCGCGCTGCCCGTTCGGCGACGGGCCGTACCCGGAGCGATCGGGTGCAGGCGGTCGCCGCGTCCACGACCACGCGCGATGCGCGCGTCGTGCCGACGGCGATGCTGGCGCCGGCTTCACTGCCGTCGGATCCGAAGCTCGTCTCCAAAATCCAGTCGTTGCTGCCCCCAGGGATGGCGCCGGATCAGGCCGCGTTTGGGTTCAGGACGCAGATGCAGTTCGTGTCGGCGGTGTTCGCTGCCAGGAACCTGGACATTCCGTTCGGCGAGCTCAAGACGCGGCTCCTGACGCATGGCTTGACCCTGGACGAATCGATCCGCGCCCTGCGGCCGAAGGCCAATGCCACGGCTGAAGCCGATCGCGCCCTTCATCAGGCCGACACCGAACTCTCGAATCCCGACTGACGGGGCATAATCTCCGTGTGCGCGTCCATCTCCAGTACGGCCGCAGCGGCCTCGATGTCGATTTCCCTCTGACGAACGTCACGGTCGTCGAACCGCGGTACGTGGCGGGGCTCCCCGACGAGCACGCCGCGTTTCGCGAGGCCATCGCCTCGCCAATCGCCTCACCACCGCTCCTCGACATCGTCAATGGCCGGGATCGCGTCGCGATCGTCATTCCCGACATCACCCGTCCGCTGCCAAGCCATCGGCTGCTGCCGTGGCTGCTCGACGCAATCTCGCACGTTCCTGCCAATCGCATCGTCGTCGTCAACGGCACGGGCTCGCACCGCGCCAACACCCCGGCGGAGCTGTCAGCAATGGTCGGCGAGGACGTGCTCCGCCGCTACCGCGTCGTCAACCACGACTCGCACGATCCGTCCACTCTCGCCCTGGCAGGAATCGGCCAGGACGGACAGCCCGTGCTGTTGAATCGGGACTACGTGGAGGCGGATCGGCGTATCGTCCTCGGCTTCATCGAGCCGCACTTCATGGCGGGGTTTTCCGGTGGCGCGAAGGCCGTTTTTCCCGGGGTGGCCGACATCGGTGCGATCATGCGCTACCACGACGCGCGCATGATTGGCGATCCGAAGACGACCTGGGGACTGCTGGACGGGAACCCTACGCAGGCGCGAATCCGCCACGACGGGACGCTGGTGCCGATCGACTTCTGCATCAACGTGACGCTGAACCGCGATCGACAGATCACGCGGTTCTTCTGCGGCCAGGTGCGCGCCGCCCACGACGACGGCTGCGCGTTCTCACGCGCGACCGCGATGGTCGGCTGTCCGAAGCCCTTCGACATCGTCGTGACTACGAACAGCGGCTATCCCCTGGATCAAAACCTGTATCAGGCGGTGAAAGGCATGTCCGCGGCGGCGCAGGTGGTGGCGTCGGACGGCTACATCGCGACCGCGGCGCGCTGCAATGACGGCTTCCCGTCGCACGGCAATTTCAGGACGCTGCTGCTGGAGCACGACTCGCCGGAAGCGCTCCTCGACACGATTCTTGCGCCCGGATTCCTGCTCTACGACCAGTGGGAAGCACAGATGCTTGCCAACATTCAGCTCAAGGCGCGCGTCGGCCTGTTCAGCGAGCTGCCCGACGACGACGTCCGCCGCGCGCACCTCGAACCGATTCGCGACATCGCTGCCGTCGTCGACCGCGAGATCGCGCGCCGCGGGCCGGACGCCTCGATCGCGGTGCTGCCGGAAGGTCCGATGACGATCCCGTACTTGGCGTAGGAGCGTCGCGGGGCTGAAGCCCCGCCTCCACAAAGTGTGAGCCACCGTCGCCTGTGGCGGCGGGGCTTTAGCCCCGCTCTGATTTAGCCCCGCGTCTTCAAATCCTCAGAAAGATCTTCCTTCGATACATCCAGTACAGAATCGACCAGAAGATCAGCAGGACCGCCGCGCCGCGGAGCACCGGCACGAACGGCGGACCGAGTACCGAGAACGGGATCGGCCCGATGTGCCGCGTCACCGCTTCGGTGACGAAGTGCTCGATCGTCCAGCTCATGACATAGATGGCGATCGAGTTCGCACCGATGACGAGCAGTGGAAACGCCCATCGTTTCCAGCCCTTCACATCCATGACCGCGTAAAACCCGGCCAGCAGCAGGATCACGAGGCCGCCGCTGTAGAGCGTGTACGCCGATGTCCAGATCCGCTTGACGATCGGGTTGATGTGCAGCCACTGCAGGATCAATCCGCCGAACACGAGCGCAATCCCGGCGATGACGAGGCCCTTCAGCTTCTCTTCCTTCGTGCGCGGCGACTTCAGCCACTGGCCCGACCACATGCCCAGCATCATCGTCGCCAGCGTCGGGATGAAGCTGAGCGTCGACCAGCCGCCCTCGTTGAATCGGAACGGCGCTTCGCGCGGGAAGAGATTCAGGAACCACACGTCGAAGGCCCATGAGAGGTTCGAGTTCTTGTTGAAGTGCGCAAGGAAGCCCGAATAGAGATGCGGCCAGTTGGCGGGCACGCCAACCTGTGTGTAGTCGAAGTCGGGACCCGGCAGGGGATACAGCACGAATGCCGCCCAGAAGCCGATCAGAATCACCGAGAAGACGGCGACCTGGACGCGCAGCGAGGTGAAGGCCAGGAGGAAGAGGAACGTGTAGCCCATGCCGATCTGCGTCAGTGTGTCCTCGAACGTCCAGTAAGTTGTCGGCCGCTCCATCGATCGCAGGAAGATCCCCAACAGCATCAAGACGACGCTGCGCCACGCGGCATGTCCCAGCATCTGTCTGAAGCTCTGTCCGGAGGCGCGCCGGCTGGCAATCGAGAACGGCAGCGCGGCTCCGACGAGGAACGAGAAGGCCGGTTGGATGAGATCGTGAAGCGAGCAGCCCTGCCACGGCACGTGCGTCGTGTTGTAGGCGACGATGGCCCAGAAAGTGCTGGTCGGGAAGGCCTGCTGCAGCGTCCACAGCCGCATGACCTCGGCGAGCATGAGGAACATCACGAAGCCGCGAAACGCGTCGATGGCCTCGATGCGAGTCCGGGTCGCGACGGCCGGCGCCGCATGGGACTGGGACGATCGGGAAGGCGCCAGGGTGCTCATAATGCCGGCATTCTATCTGTCAACCCGCTCGTAGGCCCAACCTGTCGCTTCGGCCTTGGCCCGACAGAAGTCGGGCCCTGCTGCAGTAGGGCCGCACTTCAGTGCGGCCGATTGCAGGCATCTCACGTCTTGATCCGCCAGCCCTCCCGGTAGGTCCGGGTCAGATGCTGATCCGCCTCGTGCTTGTCTGGAAATCGGAGGGCGGCTGCGTCGAATTTCAGGGTCTCGCCGGGGAAGTGCGCCGCGACGTTGCCGATTAGGACTGATTCGGTGAGCGGTCCGGCGTAGTCGAACCCGGCCGAGCACGACGTCTTCCCACCGGCCAGCACCGCGTCGAGGAACTCCGCGTAGTGATCGCGTTCCGGAATATCAATGACGGGAAGGCTCGGCGAGCCGGTGTCCGACACCACGAACGGATCCGCGCTCATGTGCGGCAGCACCAGCAGGCCGCTGGTGCCGACGACAATGCTGCCTTGCTCGGGCACACGGGAGCCGATTCGCTCGAGCAACGCGGCGGGAGGTGTGTCGCCGCCGTCATACCACCACATGTCCACGGTCTTGTCGGCGGTGTACTCGCTGCCCGGATAGGTGAGCTTCACCCGCGCTTTCATCGCCCAGCTCTCGGCCGTGGGCGCCGGACCGTACGCCGTCACGGCGATGGGCGACGTCAACGCGAGCGCGCGATAGGGCGGGCTGTAGATATGACAGCCCATGTCGCCCAGCGTGCCGGTCCCGAAACCCACACGCTTCCGCCATTCGCCAGGGTGGTAAGACCCCAGCCTGAATGGCCGCGGACCGTTCACGCCGAGCCATTCATCCCACTCGAACGGCGCCGGTACTGGATCGGTCGCGGGAGGCAATGGCTTGTCGTCTCCCCAGCTCTTGTTCGAGAACGTGTGGACTTCCCGAATCTTGCCGACGATCCCGCTTCTGACGAGCGCCTCGCCGTAACGCTGCGAGCGCATCGACGACACCTGAATGCCCATCTGCGTCGAGACACCCTTGCGGCGCGCAAATTCGGCGAGCAGGCGTGTCTCGCGGAGGTTGTTGCACAGGGGCTTCTGCACGTAGACGGGTTTGCCGCGTTTCATCGCCTCGACCGCCATCAGGCAGTGCATGTGGTCGGGTGTCGAGATGCTGACCGAATCGATCTGCTTGTGCTCTTTCTTGAGCATCTCGCGCCAGTCCTGGTAGACGCGCACCTTCGGAAAGCGTTGTTGGAGCTGCTCGAAGCGGCACAGGTCGACGTCGGCGGCGGCGACCAGGTCGAACGCCGGGTGTTTGGCGAACGACATGAGATCCGAGAGTGCCTGTCCGGAGGCGCCGATGCTGGCGTGGCGCACGACCGGTGGCGCCGCCTTCGACGGGGTGGCGAGAAACGGCGCGACCGCCGTCGCGGCGGCCACCGAGGTCAGGAACTGCCGTCGTGAAATCGAAGTCGACATTTGAGGAATGATACGGCATGCAGATGGTGCTCGAGTTTCGCAACCTGACGGTCTTCCGTGACGAGACGCGTGTGCTCGATCGGTTCTCGCTCGCCATTCCGGCCCGGCAGAACGTCGCGATTCTCGGCCCGAACGGCTCGGGCAAGTCCACGCTGATCAAGCTGGTGACTCGGGAGCTGTATCCGGTGGTGGCGCCCGACGCCGAGATCCGCGTGCTCGGGCGCGACCGGTGGGTCCTGTCAGAGCTGCGCGAGCACCTCGGCATCGTGACGAACGATCTCATGGCGGCCTGCACCCGCGAGATCACCGGGCGCGAACTCGTCCTGTCCGCGTTTTTCGGCAGCATCGGGCTGTGGCCGCATCACGAGGTGACGCCGGACCTCGAGGCACGGGCCATGGCCGCACTCGAGACCATGGAGGTAGCGCATCTGGCCGATCGCGTGATGACGCAGGTGTCATCCGGCGAGGCACGCCGCCTGCTGGTGGCGCGTGCGCTGGCGCACGCGCCGTCGGCGCTGGTCCTGGACGAGCCGACGAACAGCCTCGATCTAAGGGCGTGCCGCGACCTCACCGCCAGCCTCCGTCGGCTGGCCCAGCACGGCACCAACATCGTTCTCGTCACCCATCATCTGCCGGACATCATTCCGGAGATCGACCGCGTCGTGGTACTGAAGGACGGGCATGTGCTGCGGGACGGTCCGAAACCGATCGTGCTCACCTCGGCCGTGCTCTCCGACGTCTTTGGCGTCCCAGTCGACGTCGAGGAGCGCGGGGGGTTCTATGGGGCCTGGTAGAACCATGACAGTAGGGCCCGACTTTAGTCGGGCCATCGCTCGGCCGCACTAAAGTGCGGCCCTACTGCGGCTGCCACTTCCGATCTCCTGCGTCTCAGCATCGGTCAGCGGCATCTCCGCAGCGCCCACGATTCCATTGAGCTGATCGGGGCGCCGCGCGCCGACGATCGCGGCGGTGACGGCGGGGTGGCGAAGCGTCCAGGCGATGGCGGTCTCGCCGGCGGTTCGGCCGTAACGCGCGCCGACTGTGCGCAGGCGATCGGCGAGCGCCAGCCCCTCGGTCAGGTACGGCTCCTGGAAATACTTGGCGCGCCGCCGCCAGTCGTTCTCCGGCAACGCCGCCACACGCTCGCGTGTCATCGTGCCGGTCAGCAGCCCTGACTGCATGGGCGAGTAGACGATGACGCCGACGTCGTGTGCGAGGCACCACGGCAGGACGTCCGCCTCGATGTCGCGGCGCAGCGCCGAGTAGGGCGGCTGCAGGCTGGTGACGGGTGACACGCGTTCGGCCGCCTCGAGGTCTGCAACCGTGAAGTTCGACGCGCCTATGTAACGGACCTTGCCGTCGCGCTTGAGATCCGTGAGCGCTTGCCACGCGTCGGCGACGCCTCCCGGGTCATAGCCGGCCGGGGAGCTGCCCCAGCGAGGCCAATGGATCTGATAGAGGTCGATGACATCGACGCCGAGTCGCGTCAGGCTGCCCTCGACCTCGCGGCGGATCGAATCCGGACGGAGGCTGTGCGCGAGCTCGCGCTTCTCGTTCCATACCAGGCTGCACTTCGTGAAGACGTAGGGACGCTTCGACGCCGGAAGGCTCGCCACCGCACGGCCCACGATCTCTTCTGAATGGCCCAGCCCATAGGCGGCCGCCGTGTCGATCCAGTTGATGCCGAGATCGACAGCTCGCGTGATGGCCGCGATGGAGTCGGCGTCATCCTGCGGACCCCAGCCGAACATCCAGTCGCCCCCGCCAATCGCCCAGGCGCCGAAGCCGATGACCGTGATTTCCAGATCCGAGTTGCCAAGTCGTCGCGTCTGCACGAAAGTCGCCCCTGTCGGAATAGGTATCTGGTATTCATACACCATCACGCATGCGAAAGCTCATCGTCGCCGTCGTTATCCTGCTCATCATCGGGGCCGGGCTCGCGCTCGCGGTCCGAAAACTGCTCAGCCCGGAGATGCTGCGAACGACCATCGAGTCGCAGGCGGCGTCGGCGCTGGAACGGCCGGTCAGGATTGGCGCGGCGCGGGCGCAGGTGTTTCCGTCGCCCCGCATTACGCTGTCCGACGTGTCGATCGGCGGGACCCAGACGCTCACCGCCGAGCAGATCATCGTCGGCGCCGGGCTCAAGGCGCTGTTTCAGCGCCGGGTCGACGAGGCTGTGGTTCGGGTTCGCAACGGGCGCATTGCGCTCGATGAGGGGGCAGCCAAACCTGCGGGCGGCGGCGCGAAGCCCGAGGCGAAGCCAACGCCGCGGACCTCGCCATCCGCGCCGAAGCCGTCAGCCGCTGGCGGTTCTTCTGCGGCGGCTCCTTCCACGCCCGGTGGCTTCACGATCGCGTCGGTCTCGGAAATCCGATTCGAGAACGTCGTCGTGGCCGGCGGCGGGAAGGAGCTGCGCCTCGACATGGACGGCGCGCTGAACGGCGACGCGCTCGAGGTCAGCCGCCTCGTCGCGAAGTCCGGTCAGACGGAACTGAAGGCGAAGGGCAGATTGACCAGCATCGAACGGGTTGACGGCGCCTTCGACGTCACCAGCCCGCTCGTGGACGTCGACGAAGTCCTGGCCGTCCTGACAGCGCTCATCCCGCCCGATCCGTCGGCACGCGGCACGTCGGGCCTGGCGAACGCCGATCCCGAAGGCTTTCAGTTCGGCCACATCACCGCGACCGCCGCGGTCGAGCAGGCGCGTGCCCTCGGGTATCAGATCTCCAAGCTGACGGCGGCGCTGGATCTGCAGGGGACAATCCTCAAGGCGGACAAGCTCGCGTTCGATCTGTACGGCGGCCACTATGAATCGACGCTCGCGCTCGATCTCGCGGCCAACAAGACGACGCTCGATCATCGTGCGCGGCTGGCCGGCGCCAACGTGGCGCAGCTGGCGGCTCTCTTCGGTCACGCCGGCCTGGCAACCGGCACGCTGGGCGTGTCGATGCAGGTGCGCGGCACCGGTCGCGACTTTGCGGCCGCCGCGAAAGGTGTCAACGGCACGGCCGCCGTCACGCTGACGAAGGGAACGCTCAAAGGGCTGGACGTCGTTCGGCAGACGTTTCAGCTGCTCGGCACGGCGCCTCCGCCGAATGCCGGTGACAAGTTCGACTCGCTGACCGCGCAGCTGGCGCTCGCCGGCGGCGCGATGCAGGCTGACGACCTCGTGCTCCACTCGCCGGACTTCGATCTGAAGGGCCAGGCGCACGCGTCACCGACGGGTGCGCTGTCCGGTCGAGGCGCAGATGACGCTCTCCGACGCGCTCTCGAAGGAGGCACAGAGCCGCAACCGCGATCTCAAGCTGTTGTTCGAGGACGGGCGCATCACCGTGCCGGCAACGCTGAGCGGGTCGCTGCAACAGCCGACCGTGCTGCCGGATCTGGAAAGCGCCCTCAAGCGCGCGGCGCGCAACAAGATCAACGCCGAGGTGGACAAGGCGAAGAAGCGCGCGACCGGCGAGTTGCAGAAGGGACTGGAGCGGCTGTTCAAGCGTCCCTGACGCGACCCCGTCGCGGATTCGCGGATCGACTTCGTCACGGCATCGTACAGATTAATCCCGTCACGGATAGTCACGGATCAAGGATAGTCACGGATCAAACGGATCAACTGGTCACGGAATGACACCGATGAACACGGATTAAGACGGACTCAATGAATCCCATGCTCGTCCGCGACGATCGGCTGTTTCGAAGCGACTTTGTCTCATCCTAACGATCTTCACTCTCTCGAGCGCACCCGCGAGCGGCAGATGATTGGTACCTTTCAGCTCCGGCGCGTCGATCCCCGCACAACGTCGGCCCACGACGTCCCTCGACAACACGTCGCTCTACGTCCATGAGCATCAGGAGCTGATCAAGGGCGAATCTTCAACAGCCTTGAACCGCCAGACACTTTCGCGACGCTATCTCCGCGACATTCCGTGACCAGAAAGTGATCAACATCGCGTTCCGTCACGCGACGAGAACGCTCAGCGTCGCATACGGCTCCGCGACCGAGTCGTCACTCGTCGCGCAGTACGGCCGCCGGATCGATCGAGGCGGCTCGAAACGCAGGGACAATGCACGCGACGACCGCGGTCGCGACGAGTACCGCCGCGACACCGGCGAGGACGCCGGGATCGCGTGGGTCCACGCGATAGAGGAGCGCCGCCATGCTGCGTGTGACGGCGAGCGCCGCGCCCGTCCCCAGCACGATTCCCACCAGCGCCAGCCGAAGCCCGGCGCCAAGTGTTGCCGTCAGCATCTGCCGGCTCGTCGCGCCGAGCGCGCGGCGGATGGCGGTTTCGCGGCGCCGCTGGTTCACGTGATGCGCCATGATCCCGTAGACGCCGGTCAGCGCGAGCGCCAGCGCGAGCACGGCGAAGAACGAGAAGAGCAGGCCCCTGAATCGCGGGATCGTCGTTGATCGGTGCACGCGCTCGGTCATCGTCGCCACGTCGCGCAGCGGCACGAGCGCATCGACGGCCGTCACGGCCGATCGAACGGCCGAGACTGCTGCAGTGGGATCGCCGGCCGTGCGCAGGAGCACGAAGGGATTCCGCAGCCAGGGCGACTGCGAGAACGCCTGGTACACCATCGGATGCGAGCCGCCCCAGACTCCCTGCGCATAGGGGACGTCGCGGACCACCCCCACGATCGTCGTCCACGGCGATTTGGGATCCCAGTCGCCGCCCTTCAGGCGCTTGCCAATCGGGTCGAGGCCGCGAAAGTGCTCGCGTACGAACGACTCGTTCACGACGGCGACAGGCGCGGCCGTGGACCGATCGCTGTCGACGAACCGGCGCCCGCGCGTCACAGGAATGGTCAGCAGGTCGAAGAAGTCTTCGCTGGCGATGTTCCATTCGGCGACGCCGCCTTGCCCCGCACCGTCGCGGCCCTGGCCCTCGAGCGTGTAGTTGTTCGTGAAGTCGAGCAAGTTGGGCGGTAGTGACGCCGCGTAGGCGACGCTCGCGACCGCTGGGAGCGATCGCAGCCGGGTCGTCAGGTTCGAGACGAACGCCGCCAGCTTCGCCTCGTCCTTGTATGGTTGATCGGGAAGCGACAGCCTGAACGACAGCACGCCATCCGGACGGAAGCCGGGATCCTCACTCTCGACTGCGACCAGGCTCTTCACCAGGAGAGCGGCGCTCGTCACGATCGTCAGCGTCAACGCGATCTCGGCTACGACCAACGCGCGCCGCGTTCGCGAGTGCCGTACCGTTTCCCCTGTGCGCCCTCCTTCGCGGAGCCAGTCTCCGAGCCGCCTCCAGGGCAACCGCATCACCGGCAGGACGCCTGCCAGCAGACCGCTACAGAGTCCCAGCGCGCATCCGAACGCGACCATCGTGGCGTCGACCCGCACCTCGCTCATACGCGGCACGATCTCTGCCCCGGCCGCACGCGCGATGTCGACCAGTCCCCACGCCAGGAGCACGCCAAGCCCTCCGCCGACAACGCCCAGAACCGCAGACTCGGTCAGCAGCTGCCGCGCCAATCGCCCGCGGCCGGCGCCGAGCGACGCTCGCACGGCGAGCTCGCGGGTTCGCACCATGCCGCGCGCGAGCAGCAGGTTTGCCACGTTGGTCATCGCGATGATCAGGACCAGCGAGACCGCGGCGAACGTGAGGAGCAGTGTCTCGCGGACATCGCCGACGATCGCGTCGTGCAGCGGTTTCATGCCGTAACGCCACGCGTTCTTGATCCCGTAGCGATCCCGCAGCACCGGCGTCACCGCCGTCGTGATCCGCGCTTCCGCGGTTTCGACGCTGGAGTCCGGCCGGCACGCGCCCGAGCAGGGTCAGGAAGAACGGACCGCGCCGGGTCGGCGGATTGAGCAGGGCTTTGGCCCACACGTCGCCGCTTCGCTGGCCCGGGAGTGTGAAGCCGGCGGGCATGACGCCGACGACCGAGCAGTTCTGGCCGTCCAGGGGCAGGCTACGGCCGATGGCGTCACGCCTCCCGCCCAGACGCCTGTGCCAGAGGGCTTCGCTGATCAGGACTTCACAGGTTTTCTGTTGAGCAGTGAACCCTCGGCCCAGCCGCGGCGCGACGCGCAGCACCTCCAGCAAGCCGGGCGTGACGAAGCCGCCTTCCACCAGCTCAGGGCCATCTGGTCCGGCGAGAGCGAAGCCGCCGTCGGGGAAGAAGTACGCGCCGACGAGACCGCTCTTTGCGCGCGTCTCGCGCAGCGCAAAGTAGTCCGCCGGAGAGAGCGAGGCGGAGAAGTCGTTCCACCAGATGCGCACAAGGTGGAGCTCGCCCGCATGATCGAACGCGAGGGGACGAAGCAGCACGCCATAGACGACGCTGAAGATGGCGGTCGTGCCGCCGATCCCGAGCGCGAGCGACATGACAACGGCAGCGGCAAAGCCGGGCGCGCGTCTGATCGCGCGCATCGCTGCCCGCAAATCGCGCGCGAGGTCGGCGAGAAGGTGCCCGGTTCGTTCGCTGGCGACCGCTTCCCTGGTCAGGTCGAGCCGTCCGGCACGGATCCGCGCAACGCGTTCGGCGGCGTCCGGCGCCAGGCCGCGATCGATTTGCCGCATCCGCTCGTGCTCGTAGTGGTCGCGCAGTTCCTCGTCGAGCTCGCCTTCGACGGCAGACGGCCGTATCAGTTCACGAATGCGGTGGCGGAGACCAGTGAGAAGCGACATATGCCAAATCGCGTGCGTAGGCCGAGCTTTAGCTCGGGCATTTAGGCAATGCGTTAGCTGTTGGCGTTCAAGATGCGGCGGACGGCAAGGCTTGCGCGCTCCCATGAAGCGCGCACGGCGTCGAGGCGTTTCCTACCCGAGGCGGTCAACTGGTAATAACGTGCCCGTCGAGCGTTGTCGCTGGTTCGCCACTCGGCGGCGATCAGCCCTTGTCGGAGGAGCCGCTGCAGGGCGGGGTAGAGCGTGCCGGTCTGGACCGTGAACACGCCGCGCGACAGCTGCGTGATGCGCTCGCCGATCCCCCAGCCATGCATGGGCGTGAGCTCGACGGCTTTCAGAATCAGCATGTCGAGCGTGCCTTTCAGGAGGTCTTCCGATTCGTCGCTCATGTGTGAGTGCTACTGTAGATTACATACGGATGATCGGTCAAGGATGTTGCCCGAGCTAAAGCTCGGGCCTACGTACGCACGGAGAGGAAACGTCCGACAAACCTACGTAGTACGTAGGCCCAAGCTTTAGCTTGGGCAACTTCGGCAACTCCTCTAGAAAATCTGAAGGGACGCTGGAACCTGAAAGGGTACACGGCCGTATCCTTCAGAAATGCTTCCACTAGAAATTCTTCTGGAGTAGACTTCGGCGCATGGCACGACGGAAAACGTCCGATACCGGCGGCGACATCTTATCCGGCACCCTCGACATGCTCGTGCTGCGGACGCTGCTGTTCGGCCCGGCTCACGGCCACACCATCGCGCACGCGATCGAGCAGTCGTCAGACGACGTGCTCCAGGTCGAGCACGGGTCGCTCTATCCCGCCCTGCATCGGCTCGAGGACAAAGGGCTCGTCGCCGGTTTCTGGGGCACGTCCGAGGCCAACCGAAAGGCGAAGTATTACCGCCTGACGCCCGCCGGCCGGCGGTATCTCGCCAAGGAGCGAAGCCGGTGGGAGCTGCTGGTCGGGGCGGTGACGCGCGTGATGGGACCCGTGCAGTAAGGGAGAGGCGACATGGGATGGCGGCGATTCTGGCGGCGCGGACGACGGGACGACGAGTTGGAGCGCGAGCTCCAGTCCTATCTCGAGCACGAGGCCGATCGCCGGCGCGCCGACGGCACCTCGCCCGACGACGCGCGCGGCGCCGCGATGCGGAAGCTTGGCAACCCGACGCGCATTCGAGAGCAGGTGTATGACGCCAACTCGATGCCGTTTCTCGAATGGGTCGTGAAGGACGTGCGGTATGCGCTTCGGATGCTCGCGGCCAGCCCGGGCTTCGCCGCTGCCGCGATTCTCACGCTGGCGCTCGGCATCGGTGCCAACACCGCGATCTTTCAGCTGCTCGACGCCCTCCGCCTGCGCAGCCTGCCTGTGCCACGACCCCACGAGCTCGTCGAGGTCATCGTCGACGGCGGCAATCGCGGCTATGGCGTGTCACAGGGATCCTTCGTCAACCTCACCAACCCGCTGTGGGAGGAGCTGCGCCGGCATCAGAAGGCCTTCTCCGGCGTCTTCGCGTGGGGTATCGCCGATCATCTGCCGGTTGGTCGTGTCGAAGACGCCCGGATGGCGCGAGGGATGTGGGTGAGCGGCGAGCTCTTCCCGGTGCTCGGGCGTCACGCCGTTTCGCGGCCGGCTGCTGCAGCCGGCCGACGATCGCCGCGGCTGCGCGCCAGGCGGAGTGGTCGTCAGTCACAAGTTCTGGCAGGGCGAGCTCGGCGGACGCGACGCCGCCATCGGCGCGCCGCTCGAGATCGGCGAGCGCCGGTTTCAGGTCGTAGGTGTCACGCCGCCGACTTTCACCGGCCTCGAGGTGGGCCAGACGTTCGACATCGCCCTGCCGATCTGTGCCGCAGCGCTCTGGGGCAACTCGCTCGATCGGCGGGACTACTGGTGGCTCGTCGGCATGGGTCGCCTCAAGGCAGGATGGACGCTGGATCAGGCCGCCCAGCACGTCCGATCCTTGAGCGCGACGCTGTTCGATCAACTCGCGCCGACCGGCTATCAGGACAACACGAACTGGAAGAAGTTCCGCTTGACGGCCGTGCCCGGCGGGCGCGGCGTCTCGCAGTTGCGGCAGCAGTATTCGACGTCATTGTCGCTGCTGCTCGGCATTACCGGGCTCGTGCTGCTCATCGCCTGTGCAAATCTTGCGAACCTGATGCTTGCGCGTGCGGCGGCGCGGCGACGCGAATTCGCGGTCCGTCTTGCCATCGGTGCGTCGCGAACCCGCATCGCCACGCAATCGCTGGTCGAGAGCCTCTTGCTCGCGGTCGTCGGCGCCGCGTTCGGCATTGTCCTGGCGATGATCGGCAGTAAGGCGATCGTTGCGTTCCTCACGACGGAAGGCAATGGGCTGCATCTCGATCTGCCTCTCGACTGGCGAGTCGTGGCGTTCACGACCGGTATGACGCTTCTGACGTGTCTGCTCTGCGGGCTGGCGCCGGCGCTTCGACTTGCGCGTACCGAACCGGCCGAGGTCATCAAGACAGGAGGCCGGGGCCTCACCACTCGACCTGAGGGCTCCGCCTTTCAGCGGCTGCTTGTCGTGACCCAGATTGCGGTGTCGCTCGTCCTCGTGGTCGGCGCGCTGCTCTTCGCGAGGAGCTTTCAGGGGCTGTTGTCCGTGGACGCCGGCTTTCGTCAGGACGGGATTCTGTACGCCTTCTGCGATCTGTCGCCGCGCAACCTTCAGCCGGCCGCGTTCGCGCCGGCGAAGGCAGCCATCCTCGATCGCATCCGTGCCTTGCCGCAGGTCGAAGGCGCTGGAAGCTCCACGAAGATTCCCCTCACCGGTGGCAGCTGGACGCTGGCGATCAGCGTGGAAGGGCGAACTGTGAAGGACGACTGGAGCAGAGTGGCCTGGGTGAGCCCGGGGTTCTTTCAGGCGCTGGATGTGCCCGTACTTGCGGGACGCAACTTCACCCGCGCCGATACAGTGACCTCTCCAAGAGTCATGCTGGTCAACGAGACCTTCGTGAAACGCTACCTGAAGGATCGGCCGGCAGTTGGCATCAGGGTGCGGACCGCGAAGGAGCCAGGCTATCCCGAGACGGACTACCAGATCGTCGGTGTGGTACGCGACGTCAAGTACTCCGACCTTCGCGAAGACATCCCGCCCACGAGCTTCGTGCCGGACGAGCAGGCCCCCGAACCGCGGCCCTGGATGGCCATCGTGGTCCGGGCGTCAGGCGACGCGGGCGCCGTGAGCGCGGCGATCCGCCGTACCCTCACTGCCGAGGGCGTGACGGAATTCTCCCGTCACCGTGCTTCGACAGCAGGTGCGGGAAGGCCTGTCGCGCGAACGCCTGATGTCGTGGCTCTCGGGTGCGTTCGGTGTGATTGCGGGTCTCCTCGCCGCGATCGGTCTCTACGGGGTGATGTCGTACGGCGTCGCGCGACGAGCTAACGAGATCGCCATCCGGATGGCGCTCGGCGCTGCCGCGCGCGACGTGCTCATGCTGATGCTCGTGCAGGCCGGCCGCATGCTCATCGTCGGTCTAGGCATCGGAATCGTGGCAGCGCTGGCCGCCGCGCGAGCGGCACGCACGCTGCTGTTCGGACTCGAACCGAACGACCCAGCCACGCTCGTAGGCGCAAGCGTCCTGCTCGCGGTGGTCGCCCTCGTGGCCGCCTATCTGCCGGCCGCCAGGGCGTCACGGCTCTCGCCGCTCGCGGGGCTTCGCAGCGAATAGACGGCAGGTGCGTCAGGTGCGTCAGGTGCGTCGGTGCGTCGGTGCGATGGGTGCCGGGTGCACCCGACGCGCGTCGCAGCGGGGGCACCGCGACGCACCTAGTCGCACCCTTCGACGCACCCGACGCGACCTGTCGCACCTGTTTGCGAAGTGCCCCGTTCTCGCGTAGCCAAGTACGCGAGAAGTCCCCCCGCCGCGGCAGACAAGACGGCGGTCGTCCAGACCTTGCGATCGCTGTTGATCGAATCGTCGAACGCGGTGAGCCCGGCCCATAGCCCGACCCCGAAGCCCGACCCCGCGCCGATGGCAATCCACCGGGGCGCATGACGCGATTTCGGGGCTGCGGATTGCGCGCTGGCGACGGCGGGCGCGATGAGCAGGACGGCAAGCAACAGGGCAGTCGAACGGCGCATTGGGTGACTCCTCACCCCTCAATGCGTCAGATGCGCGCGATGCGGCTCAGGGAAACAGCACATGGCGCGACTAAAGTCGCGCCCTCCTGCAGTAGGGCCCTAAAGTCGCGCCTTACCGCAGTAGGGCCCGACTTCAGTCGGGCCGGGTGTTCACACGACCACCGCTTCCACGGTCAGGCGACTCGTCTCCGCGTCCCAGCGCGCCCGCAGCCGCCCGCGCGGGGCGAGGCCCAGCACCCGCGCGGGGTGCGTGGACGCCATCGGCAGCACGGTGGCAAGCGGCAACCCCGTGAATTGCACGACGTTGCCAACCGCTCGATCCAATGACAACGCCGATCCCGCGAGATTCGGCTGGCCGGGTGCCGCGACGCGGCCGTTCTCATCCAGGTGCACCTTGAGCGTGCCAAGCATGTAATCGCCTGGGGGCTGACCGGCCGCGGTCGTCGCGTCGGTGACCAGGACCACGCGATCCGGAGTCTTCGCTCGAATCATCGATTTCACGGTGGCCGGCGGCAGATGGTGCCCGTCAACGATCAGGCCGGCGGTCAGCTGCGTCGGCGGCCAATTGCTCCCAGATGAAGTTCGGATGCCGCGGAAGCATCTGCGCGCATCCGTTGCCAAGGTGCGTCGACAGGGTCGCGCCCGCACTGATCGCGTCCCCGATCTGCTGGGGTGTCGCGGCGGTGTGCCCGATGGCGACCAGGACGCCGTCTCGCGCGAGCCGCTCGACGAGCGGCAGCACGCCGGCGACTTCGGGGGCGACGGTCACGATTCGGATCCGTCCGCCTGCCGCGTCCTGCCGCCGGGCGAAATCGTCGAGCGACGCGGCCTGGACGTCGGCCCGATTGTGCGCGCCCCGCGCACCGTCCTCCGGTGAGATGTACGGCCCTTCCATGTGAATGCCGGCAAGGCCGGCGACGGTGCTGCGGGCGAGCACACGCGCGCAGGCGGAGAATCGATCGAGAGGCGCGGAGATCAGCGTGGCCAGGAACCGCGTCACGCCCGTCCGCTCCATCGCCCGCGCCGCCTCGTTCACGCGGCCATCGTCCAGGGCCGGATCATTGAAGTCGACGCCTGCGAACCCGTTGACCTGAAGGTCGCAGAACGCGTCGCATTCCAGCGATTCGGGGGCCGGCCGCTCACGCTGCGAGCCGGCAGCACTGCGCGGCGGCCGCTGGCGCCGTGCCGCAGACCCGGCAAGGCCCGCGCCCGCCTGAAGGAACGCACGTCGATCGAGTGGCATCGTCATCACCGTATGGTCTGGCGCAGGAATACCACAAAATCCGCATGTGCTCCTACAATCGGAACCTGCCATGCTGATTGAACGAGAACGCTATCTGGACGATGGTGCCGACTGGCACGTCTCGATCGCGCTGCAGAGCCGCTCGCTGCGAATGCACAGCCTGCTCACGGCGTTGACGCTCGAAGAGCGCGGGGCCGTGTCGGATGTCCTCGGGCGCGCCCTGGACGACGTGACAGCCTTGCTGCGGAACAAGATACCCGGCAGCACGGAAGCCTCGTCATGAAAGCGCTGATGATCGATGCCCCGGGATCGGCGGCGGTGGTCGATCGCCCCGAGCCGACCGTCGGCCGGGGCGAAGTCCTCGTGCGCGTGGCGCGCGCCGGTCTGTGTGGCACCGACCTCAGCACGTTTCTCGGCAAGAACCCCCTCGTGACCTACCCCCGTGTGATCGGCCACGAGATTGCCGGCGTCGTGGCCTCGGCGGGTGCCGCCGTACCGAATCTGCCTGAAGGAACCGCGGTTGCGATCAGCCCTACAAGAATTGCGGCGCGCTGCATCGCCTGCCTGCATCGCCGTCCGAATGCGTGCCGCAATAACCAGACGCTTGGCGTGCAGCGCGAGGGCGCCCTCGCGGAGCTGGTCGCGGTGCCGGCAGAGCGCCTCTACACGTCGGCCGCGCTCGATCTCGATCATCTCGCGCTCGTCGAGCCGTTTTCGATCGGCATGCATGCCGTGAGACGCGGACGAGTCTCACCGGACGATTCGGTCCTCGTCATCGGGTGTGGTGGTGTCGGTGCCGGCGCGGTGGCGGCGGCCGCCAGCCGCGGCGCACGAGTGTTCGCGATCGATCTCGATGAGGCGAAACTGCAGCTCGCGAAGGCCTTTGGCGCCGTCGACGCCTGCAACAGCGCGAGTCCGTCCGTGGCGCAGTGGCTCTCGGACCAGACGAACGGCGAAGGCCCCGATGTCGTGATCGAAGCTGTCGGCAACGCCGCGACCTATCGCTTGGCGCTCGAGGTCGTCGCGTCGTGCGGTCGCGTCGTCTGCCTTGGCTGGGTCAAGGGCGACGTGGCCCTCGAGGCGCGCCACATCGTCGCCAAGGAGATGGAGATTCTCGGATCACGGAACGCGACCGACGAATTCGCCGACGTCATCGCGCTCTTCGAGTCGCGCGCGATCGATCCGCTGCGTCTCGTCACGCATCGCGTGACACTCGATGCGGCTCCGACGATGTTGACTGAATGGGCCCGACAGCCGGCGGCCGTCGGCAAGGTGCTCGTGACCGTCACGCCGTGAGTGGAGGATGGTGCCCCGACCGTGTCAATGGAGACCGTTGCCGGGCGAGCAACGGGGCGTTCCTTAGGGCCACGGTCGGGAGCTGTTGCGATCGTAGTGGCTGACCACGCGTGGAAGCTCTTACGAAAAGTTGTTGCTTGTTAAATGATTGTTAAGAAGTAAAACAAAAGGCAAAACTGGGCCACAATCGTGCCGGGGGCATACAGTCGTCCGTGGCGACGGAATCGCGCGAGCATGCCGCACGCACCATCGAATCGGCCGTTTCAGTTCTCCTGGTCGATGATGACGAGAGCTTGTGCGGAATGATGGGCCAGGTCATGCCGTACTACGGCATGCGCCTGGATGCCGTGCACAACGGATACCTCGGTCTTCGACAAGCCCTCGAGGGCCGGCACGATCTGCTGCTCATCGACATGCGGTTACCCGGCATCGATGGGCTCGAGCTGCTGCGGCAGGTCCGGCGGCGTAGTCACGTCCCGGTGATTATGATCACTGCCTGCTCGGACGAAGCCGATCGCGTCAGCGGTCTCGACGCGGGCGCCGACGACTATCTTGCCAAGCCATTCGGTATCGACGAGCTCCTGGCTCGCATCCGCGCCGTGCTGCGACGGACCGGCCGCGCCAGCCACGCCCGGCCGGCGAGGCTCGACGCCAGCGGCATCACCATCGAAACCGGGCTGCGCGAAGTGCGCATCGGCGGCGACATGGTGGAGGTCACGTCGACCGAGTACGAGCTGCTCGAGTACCTGGTCCGGCACGCCGGACGCATCGTGCCGCGCGACGAGCTGATGGCGGTGGTCTGTCAGCGGGAAGCGTCCAGCCTCGATCGGTCGCTCGACGTGCACGTCAGCCGTCTGCGTCGCAAGCTCGCCCACCACGCCTCAACCATCCGCACGGTCCGCGGCGTCGGCTACATGTTCTGTGTGGCTGCGCCGGCTGACTGAGAGGCGGGCCGAAGGCGGCGCTGTCGCTTCACACTTCTTAAGACCCTCGACCCGACCGAATTCGCCGCGCGACGTCAAAATCAACAGGGGGCTTCTGATGCCCGGAGCGTTCGCCGGGGCGTTCCATCGCGGTCAGGCTTCATGCGGCTCTCTTCCTTCATACCCGGACGGCTCCGCACCCTGGCCAAGCCGTCCGGGCTCTCCGTTCACCTGTGATAGAGGAGACGCCGATGTGGCGTGCGTCGTGGCGACGAGTGGTCGGCGCCCTGTTCGCGATAGCGCTTCCTGCCGCGCTTGCAGCGGGGCAGGCCGCGACCGGCCTCGCGAGGCTCAACGGTGCGTGGGTGTTGAACCGTCAGCAGAGCACGACAGTCGGTGGCGGCGGCGATGCGGGGTCTGAGGACGGAGGGCGCCGACATGGCGGCGGATTCAGCGGTGGCTTCGGGCGGCCCGGCGGCGGCATGGGCCGCGGAACGGGCGGCGGTGCCGAGGATCGGGAAGCAATGGAGCGCCAGCGTGCGCTGGTGCGGGAGCTCCTCGAACCACTGCCGCGCATCACCGTGACGAGCGACGAGGTGGCGGTGACGTTCACGGCGTCCGACGGTCGCGTGCGCAGGTATCGCGTCGACGGGAAGAAGGAAAAGCACCAGTTCGACAACGGCACCGTCGATACCAAGTCGAAGTGGGAGAAAGAGCAGCTGACAATCGAGACCTCGACCTCCGGCGGCATGAAGCTGGTCGAAACGTATTCGGTGAACGATCGTCACCAACTGGTCGTCGAAGCCAGATTCGAGGGTGGTCACGGCGGCGATCGACCGCCCCTCGTCCACGTCTACGACGACGCAGCGATGCCGCAGTAGCGTTGGGAGAAGTCCTCACACCCATGAGCACCAGATCCGCGTAGGGTCTGCGGCAGTGTCTTCACCCCCAACACAACGGTTACGCGGCTGAACCAGGCTGATGCTCCCAGTTTGTGCGCGATATTCCCATATCGATCGCCTGGCCTCGCAATTGCAGCGCCTCACGACGTGCACGGTCCAGTCGACGGTCGTGCCTGACTGTTCGTCAACATTGCCGAGGTGCTATGCGACTCATACGTATGTCTTCCCTGAGTGCGATCGTGGCGGGCGTCGTGCTGTTCTCGGCGGCGCCCGCACGCGCTGACTGGCTTCTCACGCCGTTCGCCGGTACCACATTCGGCGCCGACAGCAACAAGGAGAAGTTCACCTACGGCGGATCGCTGGCCTACATGGGTGCCAACATCATCGGGTTCGAAATGGACTTCGGCTATACGCCCGAGTTCTTCGAGACCGACAACGGCGACATCGATTTCATCGATGACAGCAACGTGACCACGCTGATGGGGAACGTGGTGATTGGAGCGCCCATCGGCGGATCCGGCGCGCAGGTGCGGCCGTATGCCGTGGGCGGGCTCGGGCTGCTGCGAACCTCCGTCACCGGCACGGAACAGTTCTTCGACATTTCCAACAACGACTTCGGGTTCGACGTGGGCGGCGGACTGTATATCTTCTTCAACGATCACGTCGGTATCCGCGGTGACGCGCGCTACTTCAGGAGCCTGCAGGATCCCGAAGAAGACAATGAGTTCGACATCGCCGTCGGCAATTTCGATTTCTGGCGCGCGACCGGTGGTGTGACGTTCCGTTTCTAGTGTGGTAAGGCCTGCACCGCTGCGCGTCTTTTGATCTATCTGCGGCGCGACAGATCGACGACCTCGCCCTCGCCGAGGACGGTGATGTGGCGCTCCGCCATCCGGATGCGCCCGGCAGCATCTGCGACCTGCACGTTGAGTCTGTACTCACCGGCGGGAAGTTTTCGGAAGTAGAACTCATACGTCCGGGCGGCCCGGTCGCCGTCGAGGTTGCGCTCGGTGCTGGAATAGAACTCTCCGGCGTCGAGCGCAACCGTCAGCCTCCGGTTGGCGATGTCCGGCCGGACGCGCACGACGGCACGGATGTCCTGGTTCTGCAGCACAATCGTCGGCACGACCTCGATCGTCACGTCGGCGGCCGGATCAGAAACCTGTACGCCGCTCGGCACCGAGCGCGCCGGCAAGCCAGAAGTGAAGAGAGAGAAACACAGCGGTGATCGTCACGTTGCGTCGCCCGTGCAAATTGCGTGCGTGGATAGACGTCCGCTTGTTGGCCGCGAAGCGCGTGTTGCACGTGAAGACGCCTGGCTTGTGAACACCGACGTGTAAACGCACACGCCTTTCGAAAATCGGCCTCAGACTGATGGGCCGGATCCGGTAAGCTCCCTCGATGCCTGACCGGCTGACGATTGCGGCGCGAACCCAGGGCCGTGTGCTGGTGAGGCGGCCGTCATCGACTCCTCCATGGCCGGCCTTGATCGGCTTCCACGGCTACGGCATGAATGCGGGCCAGATGATCGAGCTCCTGGAGCAGATCCCGGGCGCTGGCGCGTGGCTCCTCGTTTCGGTTCAAGGGCTGCATCGATTCTACGCGCGCGACCAGAAGACGGTCGTTGCAAGCTGGATGACGTCGGAAGATCGCGAGGCCGCGATTGCCGACAACATCCGCTATGTCGCCGACGTGGTCGATGCCGTGAGGCATGCCTGGCCATTCAACCAGCTGGTCTATGCAGGCTTCTCGCAGGGCGTGGCGATGGCGTTCCGGGCGTCGGTCCGGGCCGGACGCGCATGTGATGGCGTGCTCGCGCTCGGCGGCGACATTCCGCCCGAACTGCTGACCGATCCGTCGATCGACTGGCCTCGCGTCGTTCTCGGCCGCGGCGACGATGACCTGCAGTACACGTCCGAGGCCTTTGCCCGCGATGCCTCGCTGCTCGAAAGCGCCGGCGCGCTCGCAGCGCGCGCAACGGTTCCCGGCGGCCACGAGTGGAGTCGTGCGTTCTGCGAGGCGGCGGGGGAGTTCCTGGCGGACCTGAAGGTCCGCCCTACACTTGAACCTCGCTGACCTTGCGACCCTGCAACCCTGCGACCCTGCAACCCCGCACCTGCGACCCTGCGACCCTGCAACCCTGAAACCCTGAGACCCTGAGACCCTGTAAACTGTCCCGATGTCCTCGGGCCCGATGGCCGCTCAGTCCGACGCACCGGCCGGTGGCGGCTGGCTGTTTCGACAGCGATCCTGGCTGCCGGTGCCAATCGCGCTCGTGCTCCTGCTCGTACGGTGGGGGATGATGCGCCATCCCGTGCTGCCCGTCGCGGGCCCTCTGCTCGTCCTGGCGGGCGAAGGCTTGCGGTGGTGGGCGGTCGGTCAGATCGGCGTCATCTCGAGAACCCGGACGACGCGCCTGGGCCCGCTGATCACGTCAGGACCCTTCGCGCTGTGCCGCAATCCGCTGTATGTGGGCAACCTGCTGCTGTGGGCCGGCTTCACGGTCTGGTCGGGGCTCCTGTGGATGCTGCCGATTACGCTCGGCGTGTTCATCGTCTACTACCGGAGCATCATCGACTGGGAAGAGGCACTGCTGACCGGGCGCTTTGGTGAAGCCTACACGCGGTATGTCGCCGAGACGCCACGCTGGTGGCCTCGATTCGACCGCGTGCCTGCCGCGTTCGCGGCCAGCGCGATGCACCCCTGGCGCGAGGTGGCGTTCAGCGAGCGCGGTACGCTCGCAGCGATTGCGATCGGCGCGGTTCTCCTCGTCATCCGCCAGCTCGTCGGCTGAGTTCGCCCGAAACTACTGATGTTCCCGGACGTCCAAACTAATAGGAGGTCGGGATAAATTTCACTTTCTGCGTCCCTTGGGCAGGTCGCAGGAAGTGAAATTCATCCCGACCGCATTTTTGAGGGAGGTCATGTCATGCGCGAGGGGAGACGTGCCGCGCGCCTGTGGATTGTGGGGCTGGCGCTGATCGCCGGGATCGCCATCCAGCCGGCCATTGCGCAGGAAACCCCGACCGATCAGGAAATCCGACATCAGCTGAACGCGTTGCCCAGGATCAGTGTCTTCGACTGGCTGCAATGGAGCTACGGCAAGGGCACGGTCACGTTGTCAGGATCGGTGTGGCGGCCGATCACGAAGCAGGACGCCGAGGCCGCCGTGAAACGCGTGCCTGGTGTCGATACGGTGGTGAACAACATCGAGGTGCAGCCGAACTCGCCGAACGATGATCGCATTCGGATGCGCGTGTACCGCGCCATTTACCGCAACACGGCGCTGGAGCGCTACGCGATCCAATACGCGCCGCCGATTCGGATCATCGTGAAGAACGGGCGTGTCACGCTCGAAGGCGCGGTCGCGTCGCCGGCCGACAAGACGATCGCGAAGGTGCAGGCGAACTCGGTGGGCGGCGTGTTTCAGGTGACGGACAATTTGAAGGTCGCGCCGTAGCTCGGGCCGTTCGTAGGCCCAAGCTTTAGCTTGGGCAAAGCTGGGCGACGCTGATGATGCCCGAGCTAAAGCTCGGGCCTACGTACGATGCTGGTCACTGGGCGGTCCAACCTCCATCCACGAACAGCAGGCTGCCGGTGACGAAAGACGACGCGTCAGACGCGAGGAAGACGGTGGCACCCGCGATCTCGTGTAGCTCGCCCCAGCGGCCGAGCGGAATTTTGGCGACGAACGCCGCGTACTTCTCAGGATCGTTCATGAGCGGCCGGTTCATCTCGGTCCCGAAGGGTCCCGGGCAGATCGCGTTGACGGTGACACCGTGTCCGGCCCACTCGAGCGCGAGCACCCGCGTGAGGTTGGCGACCGCGGCCTTCGACGCGGCGTACGGCGCCCGGCCTGCGATGCCAATCACGCTGAGGATCGATCCGAGGTTGATGATACGACCCCAGCCGCGGGTGGCCATGCGCGGGCCGAAGAGGCGCGCGCACAGGAACGGCCCCTTGACGTTGGTGTCGAGGACGGCGTCCCAATCGGCCTCGGACAGGCTCTCGCTGGCGCCGCGGATGTTGATCCCGGCATTGTTCACCAGGATATCGATCGGGCCGATCGCGCGTTCGGCGTCGTCGCCGAGCCGCGAGATGTCGCCGGCGACTGCCACGTCGGCCACCAGCCCGACGATGGTGCGCCCCGTCGCGGCCGCGACCTCGCGGGCCGCCGCGGCCGCACTCTCGGCGGATCGACTGGTGATGACGACGTCCGCGCCCGCCTGAGCGAGCGCTTCCGCCATCACCCGGCCGAGGCCTCGCGCGCCGCCGGTAACCAGCGCGCGCCGATTGCTCAGGCGAAATTGATCCAGGACCGTCATGGCTAGAGCTTCAAGATGCGCCGGGCGTAGTCGACCGACTTCTGCACGTTCTCGTCTTCGGCGGCGACCTGTGCTTCCGGGGTGAGGCCTGAAACGGTCGGCAGCTCACGTGTCCAGGCTTTGCCGAGCACTTCCTGTTCGAATCGCGAGAGCACGTCGGGCGACGGCCGATCGATTGCGACCCAGTAGCGATCCGTCTTGTATGGCACCGGCAGCGGATCGCGCGTGATCATCTCGAGGCACATCGGCACATCGGGACGCTGCGCACGCAGGATCGCGATAATCTCGGCCAGCGGCAGGAACCCTTCGCCCAGCGGCACTTCAGACAATCCGAAACCCTCCGCGGTCGGCTTGACCGCCATGTCCTTGAGGTGCGTGGTGACCGCAAACGGCGCCAGCGTCCGCACCGTCTCCAACGGCGATTCGAGCAGCGAGATGTTGTTGCCGAAGTCCACGCAGGCGCCGACGCGCGGGCTGTCGATCAGCTGCAGCAGCTCCACCAGCTCCGTCGCGTGCCAGTCCTTGTGATTCTCGATACCGACCATGATAGGCGAGGCGTCGAACGCCTTTCGCATCCCGAGCAGCGTCGTGCGCCAGTGAGCCGCCCAGGCTGTCCACTCGTCGCGGGTCTTGAACGTCTCGTATCGGCGTCCGTAAAGAAGCGCGACCCTGATACGGGTGACGCCGAGGGCGGTTGCCACGCGAACCATCTCGGCGTACGACTCGGGGCTTTCCAGATACTTCGACGGCACCGACAGCTCGAGCGCCAGGCGCGATGCCTCGACGCGTTTCCTGAGCGCCAGAAGCGCCGCCGGTTCGACCGAGACGATTTGCGACCAGTCGAGTTGCGCACCAGCCGATTCGAATCTGTCGCACAGATCGAAGAGCGCCTCGGCGGGCAGCGCCGCCGCCGTGGATTTCAGGATGTCGCGGCCCTGCAGCATGCGGATGGCGAACGAGGTATAGGCGAGGCACATGCTGGTGCGGTCTCCTGCCTTGCCCGCCGCAGCCTTGGCGAAGGCGGGGCGACGCAACGCAAGCGGCGCGGCGATCGCCAGTCCGAGAAACTCACGACGCGTGGTCATCCGCGCGAGGCTTTCACCACCGCCGCGAGCTCGCGGTCCCACGGTGTCCGATAGGTTTTGGTCAGCAGCGCGTTCGCGGCGGCGTCGCCGGCGATTGCGTTGCGTTCGGCATCCCAGGTGACGACCCGTCCCAGGCGCGCGGCGATGTTCGCGAGATGGCAGGCGAGCGACGTCTGGTGGGCCGAGGCGAGGTCCGACACGGGCTGCTGACGGCTCTTGATCGCGTCGATGAAGTTCCTGACGTGGGGTTGGAACTGATCGCGGACCTGGTCGTAGCCCTCGTCCTTCACCGCTCCGGTGCGATAGGCAACGGTGCCGATGTCTGCCGGCGGCTGCGTGAAGCGCGGAATCTGCGATTCCGGCGTCAGCGCCTTGTCGGGTGCGATCTCGAAGCCGCGGCGATTGATGCTGAGCGTGCCCTTCGTTCCGTAGATTTCGAGGCCGCCCTTGCCCCCGGCCGCGACTTCGCGGCTCGACCAGCTGGTCAGAAACGTCGGGGTACTCGAAGATGGCGTCGAGCACGTCGGGCGTTTCGCCGAAGCCGGTCAGCGAGCGGCGTTGCGCGAACGCGGCCACGCGGCGAGGAACCTCCGCGGTGACCCACTGCACGATGTCGATCTCGTGTGCCAGAAGATTCGTCGTCTGGCCGCCCGAGTAGTCGGTGAACCAGCGGAAGTGGTACAGGCTGCGCGCCGGATCGAAGGCGACCTTCGGCGCGGGGCCGAGCCACATGTCCCACTGGGCCGGCGACAGCGGCGATCCCACCGGCTGGGTAAACCCCGGCGTGATATTGCGGAACGCGCCAATGCTTGCGCCGCGCACGTCGCCGATGTGGCCCTCCCGCACCAGCGACCGCGCGCGCTGGTAGTGACGGCCGGAGCGCTGCTGCGTGCCGACCTGCACGACCCGCTTGTGGGCGGTGGCTGCGTCGAGCATCCACTCGCCCTCGCGGAGGGCATGCGTCAGCGGCTTCTCGACATAGACGTCCTTGCCGGCCGCGCACGCGAGAATCGTCATCAGCGCGTGCCAATGGTCGGGGGTCGACACCACGACGGCATCGATGTCCGGCCGCTCCAGCATCCTCCGGAAATCGGGGAAGCGTGCGGGGTTGTTGCCTGCCGCGGCGACGCCTTCGTCCATCCGCTCGTCCGAGACCTCCGAGACGCCCGCGATCTCGCAGTCAGGTTGAGCCTGGAAGTCGAGCAGATGGCGTTTGCCGATCAGGCCGATGCCGATAAACCCGACGCGGACGCGGTCGTTCGCACCGAGAACGCGGCGATTCGACGCCGCGGTCGCCATCGAGGCGGCGGCTAGGGTTTTCAGGAAGGCACGGCGATCTGGGCTGGCCATCAGATCGTCGCCGAGCCGGGATGCTGCCAGGGCGTCCGGTACGGACGCATCAGCAGACGATTCGCCTCATCGTCTCCCACCACCCGCCCGCGCTGGTGATCCCAGGCGAGCGACCGTCCGAGCTGCTGCGACAGGTTGGCGAGGATGCAGGCCGTGGTCGAGATATACCCCTGCTCGATATCGGAGACAGGCTTTTCGCGCGTCTCGATGCACTGAAGCAGGTTCTTCATGTGCGCGCGGATTGCCGGCGCCACGTGCTTTTCGAGGTCCTTCTCGGTCTTGTCTTCGGGAAACTGCTCGAGCTCGTACGCCACGTCCTCGTGCACAGGCGTTCCGCCGCCGACGGGAATGAAGTCGTAGCTGTAGACGCTGGCCTTCAGCGTGCCTTTGTCGCCGTAGATCGTTGCGCCCCAGGGGTACTTCGGATCCGGCGGATCGCCCCAGCTGCGATGGGTCCACGCCACTTTCAGGTCGCCGAAGTCGAACGTAGCCTCCTGCGTGTCCGTGATGTTGGCCTTGCTCGCCTTGTCCACGAGGATGCCGCCGGTGGAGCTGACGCGCGTCGGCATGCCGAGGTCGAGCATCCAGCGCACCATGTCGAGCATGTGCACGCACATGTCGCCGACGATGCCGTTGCCGTATTCCATGAACGCGCGCCAGCTGCGCGGGTGCACCAGCTTGTTGTACGGACGCATCGGCGCCGGGCCCGTCCACATCTCGTAGTCCAGCCACTCGGGCGCGGCCGCGTCCGGCGGGTTCTCCTGCGCGCGCATGTGGTAGTAGCAGTAGACCTCGACGTAGGCCACCTTTCCGAGCTTCCCCTCGCGGATGATCCGGTCGCGTGCGGTCGCGAGGTGTGGCGTGCTGCGCCGCTGCATTCCCACCTGCACGACGCGTTTGTACTTCCGCGCCGCCGCCAGCATTGCCTGGCCTTCAGTGATGTCGACGCTGATCGGCTTCTGCACGTAGACATCGGCGCCGGCCTTGACCGCCTCGATCATCGGCAGCGCATGCCAGTGGTCGGGCGTCGCGATGAGGACGATGTCGAGGTCCTTCTGCGCGAGCATCTCGCGGTAGTCGCGGTACGTGCGCGGGGCCTTTTTCGACGCCTGGCGCGCGGCGACCTGGGCGGCGGCATCGGCGAGCATGCGGGAATCGACGTCACAGAGCGAGACCACCTCGACGGGCGCGACCTGCAGCAGCCGGAACAGGTCGCATTTGCCATACCACCCCGAGCCGATCAATCCGACCCGCTTCGGCGTCGAGGTTTGCGCGAAGGCGTAACCCGGAAAGGCCGACAACGCCAGGGCGGCGCTGGAGTGTTTCAGAAAAGCGCGGCGATCCATGAGGACCAAGCTTGTATCACCGCGGGACCGAGATGGCAATCGGCATGCACGCGAGTTGGCCTGCGATTCGGGATGACGCTATCGGGGCGCATTGCCATGCGCATCGAAATCGGGGCAACGCCACTGGGGCGCATTGCCATGCGCGTCGGCATCCGGACAACGCAACCGGGGCGCATTGCCATGCGCCCCTACGAGAGCGGTGGAGGGATTGTCCATGCAGCCGTATGGATCGGCGCGGCGATCGATCAGGTTGGCGGCTTCTGCGTACCGGTACGGTGCCTTCTTCATCACGATCTGCACACATCAGCGCCGACATCTTTTTGGTCATGTTGTGGCCGACAAACGTCCTCACATGGAGCTGACCCATTTAGGTAGGATCGTGACGTCAGAATGGCTCCGTTCGGCTGCGATTCGCAGTGAGGTGACGCTGGATGTCTTCATCGTCATGCCGAACCACCTCCACGGCATCGTCTGGTTGAACGTTGACCGTGTCATACCACAGGAGATGCGTTCGTTCAGGCGATCAGGCCGCAGTCTTGCGGGATTCATTGCCGCGCTGAAAGCCGCGGTGACGCGAAAAGCACGAAGGCAAGACACCTACGCTCTGCCAATCTGGCAACGCAATTACTTCGATCGTGCTATTCGAAACGAAACCGATCTGGACGCTTTGCGCGAATACATCATGACGAACCCCACTCGCTGGCTCCGTCATTCGTAGGGGCGCATGGCCATGCGCCCCGAGGGCGTTGCCCCATTCGAAAACGCATGGCCATGCGCCCCGAGGGCGTTGCCAGAATCGGTTCCGCTTGGCGGTATGATTTGGTTCATGTTCACGCGGATCAGCCGGGCCCCCGTGATCGCCACCGCCATCGTGGCGGGCACGATCGTCATCCATGCGCAGCGTGGGACGGTGGCGCTGGCCAGGCCGGCCCACGACTACCCGGTGAAGCCGGTGCCGTTCACCGCCGTGCACGTGACGGATCAGTTCTGGGCGCCGCGGATCGAGATCAATCGCACGGTCACCATCCCGTTCGCGTTCGGCAAGAACGAGGAAACGGGCCGTGTGAACAACTTCGTGCGCGCAGGAACGGTGTTGAAAGGCCAGCCGCTCGCCGACCGCAAACCGCCGGGCTACCCGTTCGACGACACCGATATCTACAAGGTCCTCGAAGGCGCCAGTTATACGCTGAGCGTCACGCCCGATCCGAAGCTCGCGTCCTACCTCGACGGGCTGATCGCAACGATTGCGTCAGCGCAGGAAAAGGACGGCTACCTGTATACGACCCGCACGATCGATCCACAGCATCCGCATCCCTGGGCCGGCACGGCGCGCTGGGCCCTCGAGACGGATCGGAGCCACGAGCTGTACAACCTCGGACATCTCTACGAAGCGGCCGTCGCACACTTTCAGGCGACCGGCAAGCGCACATTGCTGGACGTCGCGCTCCGCACCGCCGATCTCCTCGTCGATACGTTCGGCCCCCACAAGGCCTCAATCTGGCCAGGGCACCAGATCACGGAGATGGGGCTGGCGAAGCTCTATCGCACGACGGGCGATGAACGGTACCTGGCGCTCGCCAAGTTCATGCTCGACGCACGCGGCCCGGATGGCAAACCGGCCAGCGGCCGCACGTACAACCAGTCGCAGGCTCATGTCGTCGATCAAACCGCGGCGGTCGGGCACGCGGTGCGCGCCACCTACATGTATTCGGGAATGGCCGACGTCGCTGCCCTCACAGGAGATCAGCGCTACGTACACGCCATCGATCGCATCTGGGAGAACACGGTCGGACGCAAGCTGTACATCACCGGCGGCATCGGATCCCGCTCCGAGGGTGAGGCCTTTGGCGACGACTTCGAGCTGCCCAACATGTCGGCGTACAACGAGACGTGCGCGGCGGTCGGCAATGATTACTGGAATCACCGGCTGTTCCTGTTGCACGCCGACGGGCGCTACATCGACGTGCTCGAGCGGACGCTCTACAACGGCCTGCTCGCCGGCGTGTCGCTCGACGGCAAAGGCTTCTTCTATCCGAACCCGCTCGAGTCGAACGGTCAGCACGAACGCAGCCCGTGGTTCGGCGTGGCCTGCTGCCCAGGGAACATCACCCGGTTCATGCCGTCGCTGCCCGGCTACATTTACGCGCAGCGCGGCGACTCGGTGTACGTGAACCTGTTCATCGGCAGCACGGCCGATCTGGCGTTCGACAACGGCCGCCACCTCCGCATCGAGCAGAGCACGCGATACCCATGGGACGGCGACGTCCGGCTGACCCTGACACCAGCACGCCAGGATCGCCTGACGCTCCGCATCCGGATTCCCGGCTGGGCGCGGAACGAGCCGGTGCCCAGTACGCTCTATCGTTTCCTCGATGCGGTCACCGATCCGGTGACGCTGACGGTCAACGGCTACCCCGAACCGGTCGTCCTCGAGCAGGGCTATGCCGTCGTCTCGCGCCGGTGGAATCCCGGCGACGCCATCGTCTTGCACCTGCCGATGCCCGTTCGCCGCGTGGTCGCCAGCGCAGATGTCGCCGCCGACCGAGGACGTGTCGCGATCCAGCGTGGGCCGATCGTCTACGCTGCGGAGTGGCCCGATAGTCCGGACGGGCACGTGCGCAACCTGCGGCTGCCGGACGAGGTGAAGCTGGGGCGCGAGTTCCGGCCGGCACTCCTGAACGGTGTCGAGGTGGTCACCGGGCAGGCGACGTCGTACGTCGTCGACGCACAGGGATCGGTGCAGTCGCGCACGCAGCCGTTCGCCGCCATTCCGTACTTCGCCTGGGCGAACCGCGGGCCGGGAGAAATGGCCGTCTGGATTGCGCGCGAGGAGAGCTCCGTTCGTCCGCAACCGTTCCCTACCGTGGCCTCGGCGAGCACGGTCACGACATCGTCGGGCCGCGGCATGCGCGCGATCAACGATCAGGCGGCGGCGCGCTCGTCGTACGACCAGTCCGAGGGGTTCTTCCACTTCTGGCCGCACAAGGGGACGATTGAATGGGTCGAGTACACGCGTTTCCTCGTGAGGCGAAGGTGGCCGAGGCCGGGATCTACTGGTACGACGATACCGGCCACGGAGAGTGCCGCGTGCCGGCGTCATGGCGGCTGCTCTACAAGACCTCCGGTGGGTGGGCACCAGTGGAGGCGCGCTCCGAGTACCGGTGTGCGCAAGGACGCGCCGAACCGCGTCACCTTCAGCCCGGTCGTGACGTCAGCCCTCCGGCTCGAGGTCACGTTGCAGCCCGAATTCTCGGCCGGCATTCTCGAATGGGCTGTAGACGCGTCACAGTGATCGGTCGCCGGCGCGGTGTCCTGCCGCTCGTCTTGACGCTCGTCGCGTTCGGCGTGGCCAGGCCAGGCGGTCAGCAGCCGGCTGCTCCGGCCCCATCCGCCACGGTGACCCTGTCGATCGTCGGGACCAACGACCTTCACGGCGCGATGGCGCCTCGCGACGGACGCGGCGGGCTGGCGACGTTCAGCGGCTTCGTCAACAACCTTCGCGCGGCCCGTGCGCGCGACGGCGGCGCTGTTCTGGTCATCGACGCGGGCGACATGTTTCAGGGCACGCTCGAATCGAACCTCAACGAAGGCGCCGCGATCGTCGACGCGTACAACGCGATCGGCTACACCGCCATCACGATTGGCAACCACGAGTTCGATTTCGGTCCGGTGGGTCCTCGAGCTACTCCGAAGATGGAAACCGACGATCCGCGCGGTGCCCTCAAGGCGCGTGCCGCGCAGGCGCGGTTTCCGTTCCTGGCCGCGAACCTCGTCGAGATCAAGACCGTTGAACCGGTCCGGTGGCCGAATATGCAGCCTGCCGTGCTGGTGCATGCGGCCGGCGTCAACGTCGGCATCATTGGTGTCACGACGAGCCGCACGCTGAAGGCCACGATCTCGGGCAACACGATCGGCCTGGCGATCGCGCCGCTCGATACGACCATCGCCGACCAGGCCGCTCGGCTCCGTGCCCGCGGCGCAACTGTCATCATCGTGACGGCGCACGCCGGCGGGCGGTGTACGCGCTTCGACAATCCAGCCGACCTGACGTCTTGCGAACAGCCCTCCGAGATCGGCGAGGTCGTCACGAAACTGCCGCGCGGGACGATTGACGCCGTGGTCGCGGGGCACACACATCAGGGGATGGCGCACGAGGTTCTGGGCGTGCCGATCATCGAGTCCTTCTCGTCGGGACGCGCCTTTGGTCGGATCGATCTCACGATTGCGCGCGATCGGCCGCACGTCGCCAGCCACAGGATCTTTCCGCCGCGCGACGTGTGTGCCTACGAGGACGCCGGCGCTCGATGTGTCGATCCGGCGCGTACACCGGGCGCCGTACACGTGCAGTACCGAAGGGAAGGATGTCGCGCCCGATCCTGCGGTCGAGCGTGTGCTGGCCGCCGCAATCGACAACGCCCGGCACGCCAAGCAGCAGCCGCTCGGCGTCTCGGCCACCGCGCCAATCGCACGCGAGTACGGCGAGGAATCGGCCCTGGGCAATCTGTTTGCCGACATGATGCTGGCAGCCACGAGCGGCGCCGACGTCGCACTGACCAACGGCGGCGGGCTGCGGGCCAACCTGCCGAAGGGGCCGTTGACCTTCGGCGATCTGTACGAGGCCATGCCGTTCGACAACTACATGGTGCGGCTCCGGCTGACAGGTCAGGAACTCGCCCGCGTGCTGGCAGGCAACCTGGGCGCCGGTGGCGGCATTCTCTCCGTGGCCGGCGTGACGGCTTCAGCCACGTGCGACAACGGCACGCTTCGGACCATCCTCCGTCGCCCCTCGGGCGCGCCGGTCGGTGGCGACGAGGAACTGACGGTCGCGACCAGCGACTTCCTCGCCACCGGCGGCGACGGCGCGTTTGCGCCGGTGCGCCTGCTCCGGGTGACCGACGCCGGTGACGACGGGCCCCTGGTGCGCGATGCAATCGCCGATCGCCTGCGGGAGCGCGGCGGCTGGCTCGACGCGAAGCAGTTCTTCGACCCGGCCCGCCCCCGTTTGACATACGCAGGTCGTCGCCCGGTCCGTTGCGGCACCGACTAACCGGGGTCTCGACGATAGGTCTCAGGGTCGAAGGGTCTAACAGGCTGTTGAAGAAATAGGCTTCAGGCTTCGGGCTCCAGGCCTTGCCGTGTCGTTCGCGTGCTACTGGTCCGCGCGCGAACGAGAACGGCGCGCAGGTCGTCACGCCGTCCCCGCGAGCAGGGGGCGGAGCCGGACGATGTTGTAGAGCGTCGCGGTGAAGGTAAACGTCCAATCGACCCGCTCCCCGCCCCGATGCCGGAGCTTGTGCAACTGGCCCACTGTCTTCATCCAGCCGAAGACCTGCTCGACCAATTTGCGTTTCTGCTGACTGACCACGTAGCCGGGCGTACGCACCGTCCGCCGATCCACGGCGCTGTAGCGCAGGCGCTGGGCCACGTGCGGCGTCATCCCCAACGCGCGAACGCCGGCGACGAAGGCCCGCACGTCAGAGCCTTTGTCGCCGCCGCCCGTGCCGCCGCGGCGGGCTCGCGCCGCGAGCAACCACAGGGCGGCCTCGCGCTCTGCCGTGCCGGTCGCGGCCGTCGCGCACGCATTGGCGACGAGGCCGTGCCGGTTGTCCAGCAGCAGGTGCCCGAGATACGCCAGGACGGCTTTCTCCCCGTCGGCTTTGCGAAACAGCTGCGCATCGGGATCGGTCCGCGACTGGTGGGTGACATTCGAGCGCCGCTCGCCCTTGAAGTTCACGGTGGGATTCCCGCGGTCGTCATCGTCGGGCGGCGGCGTGTCGCGCGGCTGAAAACTTTTCAGGCTGGCCCAGGCCTCCAGCTGCGTCCCGTCGACCGTGAAGTGCTCGTCCGAGAGCACGCCCGCGGCGCGGGCCTGCCCCAGCACCGCATCGAAGCACGCGCCGGCAATATCTCCGGCCAGGAGTCGCTCCCGGTTCTTGCTGAACGTACTGTGCGACCAGATCGGGTCGTCGAGATTAAGGCCAATGAACCAGCGAAACAGCACGCTGTAGTCGATCTCTTCCATCAGCAGCCGCTCACTGCGGATCGAATACAGCCCCTGGATCACGAGGGCCCGCAGCAGCTGCTCGGGCGGGATCGACGGGCGGCCGAGATCGGAATAGATCGCGGTGAACCGCGGCGACAGCTCGGCCAGCGCCGCGTCGGTGATCCGTCGCACCGCGCGGAGCGGATGGTCCGGGCGCACGCGCTGCTCCGGTGAGAGATAACTGAACAGGTCGCCGGTCTGATCGGCCGGTCCACGCATCCGCAGCTCCGTCCCTGGGGGTGCCGCCATCGTAGTACGCGCCGCCGGATCTGTCGATCCCATGGCACGCTGACTTTTTCAACAGCCTGCTAAAAGGTCACAGGGTCGAAGACAGCCTTTACAGCTCGCGACAATGGTTCCCGCTGGATCGGTCCTGAGAAATCGTCAAAGGTTTACCACAGCAGATTCTCCGACGAGGATCGCGGAGGCGTTCGCGGCGAGTGCCTGTGCCGCGTCACAGCCATGCCATGGCGTGCAAGACACAGAGCCACACGGATGTTGGATTACTGCATTCAGTACCTTGCTCGTAATCCGTGTACATCCGCGCTCGTCCGTGGCTGATCCAATCCGTGCGTATCCGTGACCGATCCGATCCGCGTGTATCCGTGACCGATCCGATCCGCGTGTATCCGTGACCGATCCGATTCGCGTGTATCCGTGACGCCGCTCGAGACCACGACCGCGCGGTGTACGACACCGACGAACCGTCACGGTCGCGCCATTGTCTCTCACCGCCAACTCACGTTACGGCGTGGAGGGGTCGCATGCTATCGGTTCGCGGACTGCAGTGAACCGCTGCGCTGCCCGTAGCTCGGGGCGATCGTGATCGGCGTTCTTCCACATTTCAATCAAGCGTGTGTATTGTGCCCTGGCTGTGGCTGGATCCCCCATCGCCTCGGCGGCGCGCGCGATACCCACGATCGCCTTGGGCCGGCCGGGGGTGCGTCGCAGCGTCTCCTCGAAGTGCTTGCGCGCCTCCGCCGGCCTGCCCATGTCCAACAACATCGTTCCATAGAGCTCATGCGCGGGAATGATCGGATACGGGGGCTGCGACAGGCTGTCGATCGAGTCCTCGATCGTCACGGCGGCCTCCATCTCCGTCACCGCACCCGCCGCATCGCCCGCGGCGTGCGCGGCCAATGCCGCCGCTTCTCTCGCCTGGATGGTCAGAATCTGCTGCACAAACGGATGCTGGCCGGGGACGCGAGCGCGCTCCATCATCTCCGCTGCTTTGGTCTTTGCCGTGGCGGCGTCCTTCCGCTTGGCCGCCGCCATCGCCTCGAGATGCAGCTTCATCACCACGAAATCGCTTGACGCCGCGATGAAGGGCAAGGTCGGCACATCGCCCCACGATTCCGATTCGACGATGAAGCGGGCGAGGGTATCGAAGTACCCGTAGAGCACGCGATCGGGCAACGCGAAGATCGTCCGACCACGCACGTGGCGGGCCTGAAGGTCTTGCGAGTCGGGCTTCGTGTTGCGGTTCGTGATCGCTGCGTACTCTGCCGCGAACAGATCGACCGCCTTCTTCGCATCTTTGTAGCGGCCGAGCTGAAGGTAGTTGTAGGAGAGGTAGTTCAGTGCATGGAAGTCGCGTAACGTTCCCGGCTCTCCCGCCGCCTTCACATCGTCATTTGAAATCTGCCACGCGTTCTCGTTGGTCGTCGCCGCCTCGTTCCAATACCCCAAGCGCGTGAAGATGTGCGAGGGCATGTGATAGGCGTGCGGCACCGCGGCAGCGGTCTTAGCGTACGCACGCGCAGCGGCCAAACCCATTTCGGCATGAACGGGATCGTCGTAGGCGTGAATGAGGTAGTGCAGCACTCCTGGATGCTGTGTGTCGTGAGCGTAGACCGATTCGAAGAGGGCGACCGCACGGCCTTGCAGCTCGAATCCCTTCGTCCCTTCTCTGATGGTGCCGAGGATCGACAGGCCATGGAACAACGTGGTCTCATCGTCCGGGTACTTCGCGTGCGTGGCGGCCATCTGCTCGCGATAGGCCTCGTCGCGTGACTGTTTCGTCCCCGCGCCGGCATTGTTGAAGAGCGCGGCGACGGCCTCGAGGTACCTGTGTTCGCGATCGTTCTGCGACCTGGCCTTGAGCCCCTTCTGCACGTACGCCCACGCCGCCGCTTCGTCCTCCGGCGATGGGTCGTCCCAAAAGGGGTGGTTGTAGGTCATCGCCGCGCCCCAATAGGCCATCGCACAGTCCGGGTCGGCTTTCTGGATCTCTTGAAACTGCGTGAGCGCCCGCGCGTACCAGAAGTTATGGAGCACAGCCAAGGCGCGATCGAACCTCGCTTGCACCGCTGGAGCGCAGGACGTCTCCATGTGTGCTTTCCCAACGCCTTCGGAGCCGTGGCCGTGTTGTGCGAGAAGACCAGCGACACCAAGCGACGCGATCAGGGTCGCGGACATCAATCGATCGATGTATCGCCGCAACACACAATGGAAATTCCGATCGCTGGTTGTCATTACGGCCGCCTATTTACCAGAAAGCGCCCGACGGTCGGAAACCGCCGCATGAGGAGTTGTACGACCGCTGCGGAGCCTCCGCGCGCCGTCAGCGTCGCTCGTTGGCTGGACCGAAGTGCTCGACGAGATACGCGATGAGCGCGGCCTGATCCGGGTCCTGGAGTGGTGTGCCCCACGTGCGCATCTGCGTCACCGTTCGTCCCCAGGCAGCGGTGTCCTTCCGCTGCTGTGCGATCAGCCCAGCGCCGTGGCACAGCAGGCATCGCCCGGCAACGAGCGCCTTGCCGGGCCCATCGGGCAGCGCGGCGATCTCGGCGGCTTCCGCGGGGCGGACGACCGCCGTCAGTGCCGGATCCGAATCGACTTTTCCGCCGACGCTGGCGGTTCGACAGGCTGCGCAGAGCCCCGCCGCGAGCAGCGCCGATGCGATCACACACGGTACGACAACGCGCCGCATCCGCCGCAAAGTGTCACCGCGCATCGAGGCGCACCTCGTGGATCGCGTTGTTTCCATAGCCGCCTGGGTTTGGAGTGGCGTGTTCGGGCTGCGTGTGCCCGGCCGTGTCGGTCGCGCGTGCGCGTACGCGCTGCTCGCCGCCCGACCGGATGGCCGCGTCGGCTTCCCACAAACGCCACGTGCCTGGCTGCGGCTCACTTGTGAAGCGTGCCTGCTGCCAAGTCTGACCGCCGTCGGTCGAGATCTCGACCTGCGCGACCGTGCCCGTGCCCGTCCAGGCGACGCCGGTCACACGCGTGGTACCAACGTCCACTCGCTCGCCGTCGCGCGGCGCGGTAATGAGCGACTTCACACGCATCAGATCCACGGGGGTCCCGTCCGCGTATCGGTAACCGCGCACCATGAAGTGATTGTCCGACTCGGTGGCGCGGGCGTGCACGTGCGTGAGCCACTTCGTCGACGCCATGCCGTACCATTGCGGCACGACGAGGCGCAGCGGGCCGCCGTGCAGGAGCGGCAGCGGCTGGCCGTTCATCGCATAGGCCACCAACGCCTCGCCGAGCGCGGTCTCGCGCGGAATACTGCGAAGGAACGCGGGGGCCGCGGGCAGTGGACTGCGATCGGCCCCCTCCATCCAGAAGTGCAGCGCCGACGCCTGGACGCCGGCGCGTTCGAGCAAAGCGGCGAGTGGCACGCCGGTCCATGTCGCGGTGCTCACTGCGCCGAGCCCCCACTGCACGCCGGCCGTCGTTGGCAGCTCGAGACGGCCGCGGCCGTTGCCGGCGCACTCGATCGTCGCACTGCAGTGCTCGGCGCGCATGCGGCGGATGTCCGCGAGAGAAATCGTGACTGGGTGCGCCACCTCGCCGTCGATCGTCAGCGTCCACGGCGTGGAGACCTCCGTGGGCAGCAGCGCATGATGGCTGCGGACGAAAAACAGATCGTTTCTCGTCTCGAACGTCCGTAGCGCTTCGATCGGCGACTCCGCGTCGAGCGGCCGAGCGTTGCGGATGACCAGTCCGGCGCCGGGCTTGGCGTCGGCGGGTCGCGGCTGTCCCGCGGCAGCCACGAGCTCAGCAGCGCGCGTCGGCCGCACCAGCGTTCCGGCAGCCGCCAAGGCGAGCGTGAGCGCCTCACGACGGCTAATGAATCGATCGCACATGGACGTCAGACTAGCAGAGAAGGATTCACGATAGGAGCACGCCATTCGGGGGAACAGAACATGAGATAGACGTGACTTTCCCCTGAAGAGCGGTTGTGCAGTTGGCTCGCCCCCGGCCGCCCTTCGACCGTTCGACCCTTCGACCTCGAGACCTACTGAACCGCACTCCCGCCATAACCACCGCAGTGTGTCGGGCAGAATCGCGCCGCCGTGCTTGTGCGTGTGCGCGCCGTCCCCGAACTCGAACCGGTAGTCGTAGCCCCTGAACTTCAGTGCCGCCGCCATCTGCTGATTTGCCAGCGGCCAGTTGCCGAACGGGTTGTCGAGATCGTTCGATCCATCCTGCAGGAAGACACGCAGCGGCCGCGGCGCGCTCTGGCGGACGAGCGCGGGATAGACGTGGCCGCCCCGGATATTCGTGAAGCTGCCAATGTGGCTCACGACCTTCCGGAAGGCGTCAGGCCGCTCCCAGGCGACGGTGAACGCGCAGATCCCACCGGAGCTGGCGCCGGCGATCGCGTGCAGCGCCGGATCGGGGGAGTAGGGATAGCGCCTGGCAATCTCCGGCAGGAGCTCGTCGATCAAGAATCGCGCGTACTGGTCGGTCAACACGTCGTATTCGTTGCTGCGGTTGCTCGAGCGCCACGGATCCTTCGGCAGTTCCTCGCCGGCGTGTCCGGGGTTGACGAACACGCCAATCGTGACCGGCATCGTCTTGGCCGCGATGAGATTGTCGAGGACGGTCGGCACGCGGTAGTCACGGTCGAGGGCGACGTATTGGTGTCCGTCCTGGAAGACCATCAGCGCGGCGGGCTTCGCCGGGTCGTACTGCGCCGGCACATAGATCCAGTACTGACGCACCGTGTTGGGATAGATGGTGCTCTTCCAGACCAGCGGGCCTTCGATGCGGCCCTTCGGCACGCCATCGTGGACCTGGGAGTCAGGCCCGAGCGGGTAGGTATCAGGCACGCGCGCCTCCTGCGAGAGCGACGCCATTGTGAAAGCGGCAAGTATCAACGAACGCATTCAGTCTCCGGTGCTGCCCGAGCTAAAGCTCGGGCCTACGTACGATCTGCTGGCCGAGCTAAAGCTCGGGCCTACGTGCGATCTGCAGTAGGGCCGAACTTCAGTTCGGCCGGACAATGGCCCGACTGAAGTCGGGCCCTACTGCAGCGCGATCCTCAGCGCTGCCGCATACTCGCTGGGAGCTTCGGCGGGCAGCGTCACATGCAGGCCAGACGCGTCGCGTGTCCAGGTGACCTTCGCCGACGATCCCAACAGCGACACGTCCGAAATCTCGCCGGGCGCGTTCCTGGCGCCTTTCGCCAGCGACGTGACCGTGGCGTGCCCGTCCAACGGCCACGCCAGCAGAATCGCGTAGAGCGTCTTGCCCTTCGTCGTGAACCGCACGTCGCGCGGCGTGAAGGCCTGCCGCTTCGTGTCGGCGAACGAGCCTTCGACCACCGCCGTCGGCCCCTCGCCGAACACGGTCCATGGACGCGTGCCGTAGATCGCGTCGCCGTTGACGGAGAGCCATCTGCCGATCGCTCGCAGCATCTGTTGCTCCGGCTCGGGGATTGTCCCGTCAGGCTTCGGCCCGATGTTCAACAGCAGGCTGCCATTCTTGCTGACGATGTCGATCAGGTCGTCCACGATCGAATCGACGGTCTTGTAGTCCTGTTTGGCGACATAGCCCCAGGAGTTCTTCGAGACTGACGTATCGGTCTGCCAGAAGTTCGGGCGAATCGCGGCCAGCTGGCCGCGCTCGATGTCGAGCACGCCCGCACGGTCGGGAAAGGACCCGCCGCCGTGTTTCTTGTAGTTGATCGCGACGCCCTTGTTCCACTCGCGGCCGCGGTTGTAATAGAAGGCGGCGAACTTCTGCATCGGCTGCTGGAAGGCTGGCTGCGCGATCCACCAGTCGAACCACACGAGCTGCGGCTGGTATTTGTCGACGAGCTCGGCGGTGCGCGCCAGCCAGTCGTTCAGATATGCCGCGTCCGGCGGCGTCTTCTGCGCTTCAGACGCCTTGCGATCGACCGCCGGCCCGTAGAACGACGCGTATTTCGGATCGCGGACATCCGAGTCGAATGTCTTGCCGTTGTCGAAGAACCACCAGTGCTCGGCACGGTGCGACGACACGCCGAACACCAGCCCCTCCGCACGAACCGCCTTGGCGAGCTCGCCGATGATGTCGCGCTTCGGTCCCATCTTCGCGGCGCTCCACTCGGTGACGGTGCAGTCGTACATCGGGAAGCCGTCGTGGTGTTCGGCGACCGGCACGACATAGCGAGCACCCGCAGCCTTGAAGAGCGCCGCCCATGCGGTCGCGTCGAAGTGTTCCGCCGTGAAGCGCGGGATGAAGTCCTTGTAGCCGAAGGTGGCCTGCGGTCCGAAGGTGGCGACGTGGTGCGCGAACGCCGGCGCCTTTCTGTCGTACATGTTGTGCGGATACCACTCGTTCCCGAACGCGGGCACCGAGTAGAGGCCCCAGTGGATGAAGATCCCGAACTTGCCGTCCTCGTACCAGGCGGGAACGGAGAAGCCTTCGAGCGATGCCCACGACGGCGCGAACGGGCCCTTCGCGACGACCTGGTCGACCGTGCGCACGATCTCGTTCACGCGTGCGTCGAATGAAGGTGCGGGGCTCTGCGCGTACGCCGGCGTGGCGCCGAAGGCGAGCAGTGACAGAAGGGCTGAAGCTCGATAAGTCATGGCCGCAGAGTGTAACCGAACAGCAGTATTCTCGACAGGTCGCTCGGGTCGGTGGAGGCGGGGCTTCAGCCCCGCCGCGACGGTCACTCAGGTCGGAGGTGCATGTGCGGTCGAGATCGAAATGCGTGGCGCTGATGGCCGTGCTCGTCTCCGTACTGGTCGAACACTCGCTCGCGCAGAACGAGTCTCGCGATCCGCTGCCGGTGCCCGACGTGGCGCCGTACAAGACCCTGAAGGGCGATTTCCACCTTCATACGGTGTTCTCGGACGGGCGTGTCTGGCCGACGGTGCAGGTGCGCGAGGCGTGGCGCGACGGTCTCGACGTCATCGCGCTCACCGACCATGCCGAGTACCACCCGAATGCGCCCGACGTACGCGTCGATGGCAATCGAGCCTACGAAGTGGCGAAGCCGATCGCCGCCCAACTCGGCATCCTCCTGATTCGCGGTGTCGAGATCACGAAGCCCGATCCGCCGGCGCCCTCTGTCCTGCCCGACGGGTCGGCGCACTTCAACGCCCTCTTCATCGGCGACGCCAACGCCTTGAACACGCCCGACCTGATGACCTCGCTGCGGGCCGCAAAGGCCCAGCGGGCTTTCGTGTTCTGGAACCATCCGCGCTACGGCGTGGCTCGCGCCGAATGGTTTCGCCCTATCGCGCGCGCGTTCGATGAAGGGCTGTTCCAGGGAATGGAGCTGGTGAACGGTCCCGATTTCTACGAGGAGGCCTACCCGTGGATCGCCGAGCGTCACCTCACGATTCTGGCCACGAGCGACGGGCACGATCCGATGCCGCCGCGTGCGACCGGTTTCAGGCGGCCGATCACATTGCTCTTCGTCCGCACGGCCGACGCCGACGGTGTGCGCGAGGCGCTCGAAGCCCGTCGTACGGCAGCCTGGCTTGGCGACGACGTGTGGGGGCCGCAGGAGCTCTTGAAGGGGCTGTGGGACGGAGCGATCAGCGTTCAGCCAGAGGTCCGCCGCACACCCGGCGCCGGTCCGATGATTGTCTTTCGCAACATGTCGGCAATACCGATGCGCATCCGAATCCGTCAGCGGCCTGAATGGATGCGGAGTGGCAGCGGCCTGATTCCGGCGCAGGGTGAGCTCGCGATGGCCGTGGGGCTGGAGCGAAACGCCCCGGCCACGACGGATTTCACAATCGAGCTCGACGTTGTGAATCTACACACCGGACCGAATTCAGCGATAACCGTGCGCGTCAATCTTCATCTTCTGTAGGGCCACATGGCAGTGCGCCCCGGCAGCGTTGGCCGGCCCTTACGTCGCACGCAGTTCGTACGATTGGCCTGGTGATGTCTCGAATTCGATCCCGGCGCCTTCGATTGCCCTCGCCGCACCAATGGTTGCACCCGCTGCAACAATCGGATCCGCGACCATATGCACACGATAGAACGGATTCAGGTTCGCGCCTGATGCCGGCCTCGTCGTCGCGCCCTTCACTGTGACTGGCGCCACCGTGCGCACCCGGCAGACGCCCCCCAGCCGCGACCGAATCGTCGCTCGTCTCAGCGTCCCGCGATCCCATTCGACGTCGATCTCAAAGCCGCCGCGCGCACGGACGCCCTGCATAGAGCCTTTCGGCCACGCCGAGGGAAGCGCCGGCAGGAGATCGATCGCACCGGCGTGGCTCTGGACCAGCATCTCGACGATGCCCGACACGACGCCGAAGTTGCCGTCGATCTGGAACGGCGGATGCGCGTCGAACAGGTTCGCGTAGACGCCGCCGCCCGAATAGCGCTCGACGAGTCCTTCCTGCACCAGCTTCAGCAGGTTCGTCAGCAGACGGTGGGCGCGCTCGCCGTCGCGCAGCCTCGCCCACGCGTTGACTTTCCACGCCAGGCTCCAGCCGGTGCCACCATCGCCGCGCAATTCCAGCGACCGTCGAGCCGCGGCAAACAGCGCGGGCGTGGCCGGCGTGATCTGCCGTCCGGGAAACACACCGAACAGATGTGAGAAGTGCCGATGTTCGCGTTCGGCCGGCTGGAAGTCCTCGGCCCATTCCTGAAGCGCGCCCGCCGCGTTGATGTGATAGGGAAGGAGTCTTTCCAGCGCCTGCGCGAGCCGGTCTGAAAGCGCGGTCGCTCCCACTGCCTCCTCCGCCTGTTGCAGGCTGCGGAACAGATCCCAGATCAGCGCGAGGTCCATCGACGCCGCGTACGTGACCGCCGCCTGCCGTCCGTCTGGCAGCACGAACTTGTGCTCCGGCGACGTCGACGGCGCGGTCACCAGATGCCCGCGGCCATCGTCCACCAGCCAATCGAGACAGAACTCGGCGGCGCCGGCCATCGCGGGGTAGGCACGTTCCTTCAGATAGGTCTTATCGCCGCTGAAGGCGTAGTGCTCCCACAGGTGCTGCGACAGCCACGGTCCCGCCATGGTCCAGAGCGCCCACACCGGGTCGCCTTCGCCGTAGTTGCCGACTGGTGCCGACTGCCGCCACAGATCCGCGTTATGGTGCGCCACCCAGCCGCGTGCACCGTAGTTGACGGACGCGGTCTTCACGCCAGTGACCGACAGATCGCGCACGAACGACAGCATCGGCTCGTGCAGTTCGGCGAGGTTGGCCGACTCGGCCGGCCAGTAGTTCATCTCGGTGTTGATGTTGATCGTGTAGTTCGAGCTCCACGGCGGTCGAACCTGATCGTTCCAGATGCCCTGCAGATTCGCCGGCTGCGTGCCGGCACGGCTGCTGGCGATCAAGAGGTACCGGCCGTAGTCGAACAACGTTCGGACGAGTTGCGGGTCCGACGCGCCCAGCGACGCGATGCGCTCGTCGGTCGGCAGGTCGGCTTTCGCGGTCGTCGAGCCGACGTCGAAGGCGACGCGCGCCATCAGCCCTGATAGTCGGACAGATGCGCTCGGTGCAGATCTTCCCACGAGGCTTTCGCCGCCCCAGCGAGTTGCTGCGCCACGACGGCGGCTTCGTCGCGTCCGTCGCGGACCGGGGACTTGTCGAAACCGCTGAAGCTGGTGGCGGCGGCCAGCAGGAGCAGGACTTCGGATGCGCCCTCGACGTGCAGGCCGTCGCCGTCGACGCGCGTCCGGCCGTCGCGCGCGATCGCGCGCAATCGGGCTTCGAAGCGCATGCCACCGCGTTCGTCGTACACCACCGGGACGTCCTGATCGTGGTAGCTGGGATCGACATGTGCCGGGGCGCGGCCGCGCAGGCGCAAGTCGCCATCGGCGGCCTCGGTTGACGAACGCAGCAGACTCGAGAGACGTGCGACGAACGTCAGGCGTCCGGGTCGATCGACGGTCAGACGGATGGCGATGACCTGCGCCGGGTGGCTGGCGATCAACTCGCGGGTGAATGTCGCATCACCCACCGTGTACCGGACGGAGGCCACCGCCGCGGTCAGATCCAGGTCGCGGCGATATTCGCGTCCGACGTCGCCGTGCTCGAAGACGATCCTGAGATCGCCGAGCGGCTGATAGGACTGGGTGAACGGTCCCATCATCTGCTTGGCCAGCCGGTCGGCCTCAACGGAGTCGCCAGACAACACTGCGCGCCGGATCTCGGGCAGCACGGCCCGGGCCTTCGGATTGTTCCAGTCCTTCGGCCCGCCCGACCACAGCGTGTCGTCGTTCAGCTGAAGCCGTTCCTCGACGACGCCCCCAAAGACCATCGCACCAAGACGACCGTTGCCGAGTGGCAGCGCTTCGACCCAGCGCTGCGCCGGCCGGCGATACCACAGTGATGACGTGGCGCTCGCCGCCGCGTCCTTTGTCATCGCCGCTCGCGCCAGCAAGGGCGCGCCCGCGATGGCAGAAACCAACTGCACGAAACTGCGGCGTGAGATCGATGGCGAGTTGTCCATGTGTACGGCGGACCTTCGGTGACCCCTCCATGTGTCGGGCGGACCTTCAGGTCCGCCCGAGATGCGGGGCTAAGCCCGCGCGACATCTGGATGATGGCTACGAGGGGGTCGCGGCAGGATCGAGCGGGGCCGCGCGCCCGGCAAACAACAGATCCAGACCGGCGATGCGCTCGGTGCGAGAAGTGAGCACGACCAGCACCGCGACGAGCTCGATCAGATTCTTGCTGACCAAAAGATACGTGCCTTCCTGCCCCGTAACCGGCGCGCCCGACGTCGGGATGGCCGCAACGTAGAACAGTGCGAGAAGCGCCATCGCGACCCAGCAGCCAAGACGGGTGAAAAGGCCCAGCGTGAGCGACACCCCGACCAGTGCCAGTGCAACCGGCACGATCACGTCGACCCACGGTACGACGCGCGAGGCCGCGAGCGAGTGGAAGGCTCCGGCCAGCGGACCGGTGGAGGCGCGAAGATAGCCGGCCGCGCTCCAGTGGCCCAGCGGTTGGCCGGCGGCGGACCAGGCTGGAAGCGCGAGCTTGTAATAGCCCTCGTAAAGGAAGTGCCAGCCGATGAGCGTTCGCAGAAGGACGAGGCTCACGGCCTGGCCGCGCGAGAATCGGGTCATTTGAAGCAGTCTCGCGAGCGCTACGTGCGCGCCGCCGGTGCGGTCGTGTCGATGGAGAGGCGGCCCTTCTGCTCGACGGCGTCGAACGCCGTAATGCAGGCGCGCGCCGATCCGATCGCGCGATCAGGGCCCGCACGCCAGCGGCCGGCCCGTTCTGATGGTGGTGCAGAAGGAGGAGATCTCGTTGCGGTAAGCGACCAGCCGATCCGCGCCGGTGGCGGTCGTCGTCGCGCCCGCCGGCTTGCCGGCGGCATCGGCGACGCGGCTTTCGGACGCCTCCAGGGCCGGCCCCCTGGTCCGCGGCGTCATTTCGATCCCGGTCGCGGCGGGTTGGCCTGTACCCTCGTCGAACAGGAACGCGTCAGCTTCTCCTTGCAGGATCAACGTGCCCTTCGTCCCGAAGAACGCCTCGTAGTAGTGGTCCCACGTGTTCGACTCGATCGACGAGAACACGGCCGTCCGGCCGCCCGGATATTCGAAGGTCGTGTAGACGTGGTCGCCAACCTCACGCTGCCCGTCGTTGAACCGGTAGATGCCGCCCGTGCCCATGGTCGCGACGGGTTCAGCGCCGAAGAACCAGTTGACGATGTTGACCTGATGGCTGGCGAGCTCGGCCAGGAGACCGCGGGAGTAGCGTTTGTAGAGGCGCCAGTTGAGCAGGTGCTCGAACGTGGGGTAGCCCCAATTAGCCGGGTTGTAATCAGGCGAGGGCGGATCGCCCTTGCGGCGCCAGTTGCCGTTGCGATGCCAGGCGATGCGCGAAAGGTAGACGTCGCCCAACACGCCAGGCTTGATGACGCCCTCGAAGGCCGCCTGATACATCGCGTTGTAGTTGCGCTGGTAGCCGATCTCGAGGACACGGTTCGTCGCAAGGGCGGCCGCGCGCATGCGCTCGCAGCCCGCGACATCCCACGCCATCATCTTCTCGCAGAGGACATGCTTGCCGGCTTCGAGGCAGCCAACGGTGACGTCGGCGTGCGCCCACAGCGGCACGGCGATGATCACGGCCTCGAGGTCCTCGTGCGCGACCATGTCGCGCCATTCGGCGTAGTGCTTCGCCGTGGGCAGGTTCCGTTTCTGGAGGACTTCATCGGCCTTGGCCAGCTGCGTCGGATTGATATCGGCCATGGCCAGGACGGTGCCGAACTGCGGATCTACTTCGCCCAGCAGCACGCGGCCTTCGCCGCCGACCCCGATGAACCCGACGCGAACCGGGCCGCCTCTGACCGGTCCCTTGACTGCCGCCGCGACGCCGAGGCCTGCCAGCGCCGGCACACCGGCGACCGCCTTCAGGAAGTTCCGCCGTCCGACTGTCTGCTGTTCAGGCGTCAGGTTCACCGCAATCCTCCACAGTCGCGCCTCGACAACTCCCCACCACGATCGTCCGCATCCGCCCGTCGCCCGCCTTCGCACCGTTTCGGCGAGGCAGGTCGGGCGTGACCAGCGCGAGCGTCTCCGGGTGAGCGGCGCAATACGCGCGAGCCAGGTCCAGCCCGCCGACGAAGAACGCCGTGGCCAGCGCGTCGGCCCGCGCCGCGTCGGTCGTGACGACCGACGCGCTCACGATACCCGAACACGGTCGTGCCGTGCGCGGGTCAATCACGTGCGCGTATCTGGTGCCCTCGAGCTCGACATATTGCTCGCCTGCCCCCGACGTGCCGAGGGCCACGTTTCGAAGGCGCAGCCGCGCCAGTCGCCTCGCGCCTCGTGTCGTCGTCACGTCCACCCGCCAGCCGGCAGCGCACTCGGACAATGCCGCCACGGAGCTGCCGCCGGCCGATACCAACGCGTGGCGGATGCCCTGGTCCCAGAGGCGGGACGCGACGGCCTGCACGGCGTATCCCTTGCCGATGGCCCCGGGGTTCACGGACACGCCTGGCCGATCGAACTGCACCGTCCGCGCCACGTTGTCGAGGATGACCCGCTCTCGCCCCACCAGCGTTCGCGCCGACTCGAGAGCCTCCGCCGTCGGCACGCAGGGCTGCCGACGGAGAAATCCCCAACAGGCACTGAGCGGCGTCGAGGTCACGTCGAAGGCGCCGTCCGTGGCGGTGGACAGCTCGTCGCAAAGAACAAGGAGCTCGAACAGCTCATCGCTGACGCGAATGGGCCCGGTCGCACCCAATTGGTTCACGTGCGAGAGCTCGCTGGTGGGGCGAAAGATCGACAGCGCACTCTCGAGACGGTCAGCCTCTGCCAGCGCACTGGTAGCCGCGGCAACGCCTGACGCGTGTTCGCCCGGCAGCGTGACCTCGAACCGGCAGGCCATCGCGCGGCGGAACACGCGGAGCCAATGCCCCTGCGACGGCGGGTCTGTGCCACGCTGGCGAGCGAGCCCGAGAACTCCCCGCCGCGAGACACGCTCGCGAGAGACGGGCGGCAGCGACGTCATCGAATCGGCAATTCGCAATCCACAATCCGCAATCCGCAATAAAGTGTACCCCGAATGCCAGCTCGACCTGATCAAAGATGACAACCACGGAGGAGCACGCATGATCGGCTTGAGCCGGACGCGCACGGCGCGCGACCTGGTGCCGAAGATCGAGCGGCTGTTCGAGGTGTCAGCGGCGAAGATCCGCGCGCTCGAGGATCGATGGACGCCGTCGGACGGCGCACCCGTCTCCACGATCGATGGCCGCTACGTGGCGCGCGGGTGGACCGAATGGACGCAGGGATTCCAGTTCGGCGCTGCGATCCTGCAGTTCGACGCCACCGGCGATCGCGAGTTCCTCGCGCTGGGCCGCTCGCGCACGATCGAGCGCATGGCCTCACACCTCACCCACGTCGGCGTGCACGATCACGGCTTCAACAACGTCAGCACCTACGGCTCCCTGTGGCGTCTGGCGCGAGAAGGCCGCATCGACGCGTCGGACTGGGAGCTGCAGTTCTATGAGCTGGCGCTGAAGGTGAGTGGCGCCGTGCAGGCGCGTCGGTGGACGGCGATCCCGGGCGGAGGATTCATCCATTCGTTCAACGGCGCCCACTCGCTCTTCGTCGACACGATGCGCTCGCTGCGGGCGCTCGCGCTCAGCCATCGTCTGGGTCATCGGCTGTCGGACGAGCAGGATCGGCAGGTCGGTCTGCTGGACCGCCTGATCCAGCACGCGAGCGCGACTGCCGAATGGAACATCTACTACGGCGCCGGTCGCGATGCCTACGACGTGCGTGGCCGCACCGCACACGAGAGCTTATTCAACGCCGCGAACGGATCCTACAGGGGCCCGAGCAGCCAGCAGGGCTACTCGCCATTCACGACGTGGACGCGCGGACTGGCCTGGGCCGTTCTCGGGTTTGCCGAACAGATCGAGTTCCTGGCCACGCTCTCCGACGACGAGCTGTCGCCGGCAGGTGGACGCGCCGAGGTCGATCGCTGGATGTTCAACGCGGCGCTGGCGACAGCCGACTACTACCTGGCGGTGGCCGCCAGCGACGGCGTGCCCTATTGGGATTCCGGTGCGCCGGGCCTCGCCGCACTCGGCGAATGGGGCAGCCGTCCGGCCGATCCGTTCAACGAGCACGAGCCGGTCGACAGCTCCGCAGCGGCGATCGCGGCCCAGGGCCTGCTGCGCCTCGGCCGCAGCGTCACGGCGCGTGGCGGCGACGGCGCGCGCTACGAGCAGGCGGGCTACTGCGTCCTCGACACGTTGTTCGATCCATCGGGCCCGTATCTCTCCACCGACGCGCGGCACGAAGGGCTGCTCCTGCATTCGGTCTACCATCGGCCGAACAACTGGGATCACATTCCGCCCGGTAGCCGCATCCCGCGCGGCGAATCGAGCCAGTGGGGCGACTATCATGCCCGGGAAGCGGCTCTTTACGTGCTGCGGCTCGCGCGCGGCGAGCCCTACCTGGCGTTCTTCGGGCGTTGATGTGCGCGTCCGATGGCGAACATGACTGACGACAAGCGGCAGCGTCCGGTTGCGCTCGTCACCGGCGGCACCCGGGGCATCGGCCTCGGCATTGTCCGATCGCTGGCGGCGGCCGGATGGGATCTTGCGATCTCCGGGCTGCGACCACCGTCCGACGTCAGTGCGGTCGTGGACGAGTTGACAGGTGCCGGCGCGGCCGTGTTGTACTGCGCCGCCGACGTCTCGGTCAGCGGCGATCGGCTCCGCCTCGTCGAGTCGGTCCTGGAACGGTTCGGCCGCCTGAACGTCCTCGTCAACAACGCGGGCCGCGCTCCGCGCGCGCGCGCAGATCTACTCGCGGCGACCGAGGACAGCTTCGAGGAGGTGCTGCGGACGAACCTGCAGGGGCCGCACTTTCTCACCCAACAGGTTGCGCGGTCGCTGCTCGAGATGCGCGCGGCCGATCCTGCGTCGCCGGCAGCCATCGTGTTCATCACGTCGGTGTCGGCGGCGATGGTCTCGATCAACCGCGGCGAGTACTGCGTGAGCAAGGCCGGCCTTGCGATGGTGGCCAGCCTGTATGCCGTGCGCCTGGCCGCCCACGGTATCCCGGTTTACGAGGTGCGCCCGGGAATCATCGCGACCGACATGACAGCCGCGGTCAAGGACGTTTACGACCAGCGCATTGCCGATGGCCTCGTCCCCGACGGGCGGTGGGGCACGCCGGACGACGTCGGGCGCGTGGTGGCGGCGTTGGTACGAGGCGACCTGCCGTACGCGACGGGATCGGTGATTCACGTGGACGGCGGCCTCGCCATTCCGAAGCTTTGAGAGCATTCGATGCTTGTATTGCGTTCTGTGACGATTGTCGCGCTGCTGGTCGCGCTATCGGCGAGTCTTGCCGGTCAACGTGGCACGGAGACGAAGGAACCCGGGATGCCTGACGTGCGCTTCATGACCCTCGATCCGGGCCATTTCCACGCCGCCCTCGTCCAGAAGGAGATGTATCCCGGCGTCGCGCCTCGCGTGGACGTCTACGCGCCGCTCGGCGGCGACCTGCTCGGGCACCTGGCGCGGATCAACGGGTTCAACAGCCGCGCCGGGCAACCGACCGCGTGGCGACTCGAGGTGCACACCGGCCCCGACTTCCTCGAGCGCATGCTTGCCGAGCGCCCCGGCAATGTCGTCGTCCTCTCGGGGCGGAACCGGGGGAAGATCGATCGGATCGAGCGTTCGGTCGCCGCCGGCCTCAACGTGCTGGCGGACAAGCCGTGGATTCTCCGCTCCGCCGATCTGCCGGCGCTCGACCGCGCGCTCGCCGACGCCGACGCCCGCGGCGTCGTCGCCTACGACATCATGACCGAGCGCTTCGAGGTGACCAGCGAGATCCAGCGTGCGCTCGTGAACGACGCGGCAATCTCGGGCGGCGTCCCACCCGGCAGCGCCGACCATCCCTCGGTCTACATGGAGAGCATCCATCACCTGATGAAAGTGGTCGCCGGCGCGCCGAACATTCGTCCGACCTGGTTCTTCGACACGACCGAGCAGGGCGAAGGCCTCAATGACATTGGCACGCATCTGACCGATCTGGTGCAGTGGACGCTCTTTCCCGAGCAGTCGATCGACTACAAGAAGGACCTCGAGGTGCTGAGCGCGCAGCGCTGGCCTACGCCGATCGCGGAGCCCGACTTCAAGCGAGTGACGGGTTCGCCCGGATTTCCCGCGGAGCTCCGCGAGAAGGTCGTCAACGGGTCGCTGCAATACGACTGCAACACGCTGGTGTCATACCGCGTGCGTGGCGTGCACGCGACGCTGAACGTCATCTGGGACTGGGAAGCGCCGGCCGGCGCCGGAGATCGGCATTACGGCGTCTACCGCGGATCGAAGGCGGCGGTGGAAGTGCGGCAAACGAAGGCGGACAGATATCAGGCCGAGGTCTACGTGATCCCGAATCCGGGGCAGGATCCGGCGGCGATTGGCGCGGCAGTCGAGGCCCGCGTGGCGGCGCTGCAGGCCACGTATCCAGGCATCACAGCCGAGCGACGCGCCTCGGAGATCCACGTCGTGATTCCCGATCGCTTCCGCGACGGCCACGAAGCGCACTTCGCGCGGGTCACGCGCAATTTCCTGACGTACTTGAGAGACCGTTCGGCGTTGCCCGCATGGGAGCGGCCGAACATGGTGGCGAAGTATTTTGTGACGACGACCGGGACCGAGTTGAGCCACCTAAAACCGGCGAGGCCTGCACCACGCCTCGCCCCTGAATAGGGCTGCTCGCGCCAGGCGCTCGCCGGAGGGGCGGCTCGCGCACGCTCGCCGAGGGCCGCTTTTGCGAGGCCCCGCTCACTTCGTTCGCGGAGGGGCTGGCTCGCTCCCGCTCGCCAGAGGGTCGCGCTTCGCGCGACGGTCGCTCACTTCGTTCGCGCGAGTTCCTTCCGCGAGCGTGAGCGAGCGGCCCCTCGCCGAGCGGAGCGAGGCGCCCCTCGGCGAACGAAGTGAGCCGCCCCTCGCGCGTAGCGCGCCCTAGCTATAGACCTCGCTGAGGTGGGCGATCTGCCCGGTGCTATCACCGATGGTTTCCTGCCGCACGCCGATCCGATCGAGCAGCGTCAGATACAGGTTGGTCATCGGCGTGTTCGGCTCGAAGACGAGATGCCGGTCGCCCTGAATTCCGCCGCCGCCGCCGACCAGGAGCACCGGCAGATCTTCGTGCGTGTGCTCGTTGCCGTCCGAGATGCCGCTCCCGTACACCAGGATTGAGTGATCGAGCACCGTGCCGTCGCCGTCCGGCATCGCGCGCAGCTTGCCGACGAACTTCGCGAATAGATCCAGGTGGAACGTGTTGACCTTGGTGATCTTCTCGATCCACTCCGGGTTGTTCTGGTGGTGGGTGAGCGGATGATGCGGGTCCGGCACACCAATTTCGGGATACGTACGCAGGCTGCCTTCGCGGCCGATCATCAGTGTCGCGACGCGGGTGAGGTCGGCCTGGAATGCGACCGCCTGGATGTCGTACATCAGCGACGCATACTCGGCGAACGTCACGGGCACGCCGCTTGGCATCTCGAAATCCGGGGTGACGTCGCGCGGATCCTGCTCGGCCACCTGGATGCGCCGCTCGATTTCGCGCACCGACGTCAGGTACTCATCAATCTTGCGGCGGTCGGCAGGACCGAGCGTCGAGACCAGCGAGTTCGTTCGGTCGGCCACCAGGTCGAGGATGCTGCGGCGCTGGCGCCGGCGGCGCGCGCGCGTTTCGGCATCGAGTCCGGCGTCGAGTCCTCCGAAAAGGCGCTCGAAGGCGAGGCGCGGATTCGTCTCGGGGGGCATCGGCGACGACGGGCTGCGCCACGCGACGCTGTTGGTATAGGCGCAGCTGTAGCCGGAGTCGCAGTTGCCGATGGTGCGTGATTCGTCGCACCCGAGCTCGATCGACGGAAACCGCGTCTCGGTGCCGATGTGCGCTGCCGCAATCTGATCGACCGAGACGCCGTTCTGGATGTCGCTGCCCGCGGTCTTCTTCGGATGCACGCCGGTGAGATAGGACGCCGCGGCGCGGGCGTGATCGCCGGGTCCGTCACCCAGGGCATTCCCGTTCTGCTGGGCCAGGCCACTCAGGACCATCGTCCGGTCGCGGAACGCCTCGAGCGGTTTGAGGATGCGGCTGAACTCAAATCCACGCCCCGTCCCCGCAGGCGTCCACTGGTTCAGCGTGACGCCGTTCGGGACGTAGACGAACGCCAGCCGTGTCGGGCTGGCGGTGCGCGCAGCCGGCCCGGCAAACGCCGGCGTCATCGCGTCGAGCATCGGCAGCGCCACGGCGGCGCCCAGACCCTTCAGGAACGTGCGGCGAGGCAGGTGTCGTCCAGTGACGATCATTGGGGCGCCACTCCCGGGCGCATCTGGAACGGGACGCTCTGAGCGATCTCCAGTATAAGCCTCGAGAAGCGGTAATCTTCCGCCGCGAGGCGGCGCGCAATCGTGCGCACCGTCCGCTTGTCAGCCGGCTCGGGCCCGCGGCCGAGCGCATACACGAGCAGCTTCGAGGTCAGCGCCCGCGCGAACGCCTCCTGCTCATGGCCGAGAATCGTCGCCAGCTCGCTCGGACCGTGGAAGCTCCGCCCGTCCGGAAGTTGACCGGACGAATCGACCTGAAAGTTGCCGTCCATCGTCCGCCACGCGCCGACGCCGTCGAAGTTCTCGAGCCCGAACCCCAGGGGGTCCATCCGGCGGTGGCAGGACGCGCACGTCGGATTGCGGCGGTGGACTTCCATCCGCTCGCGCAGCGACACTTTCGTGCCAACCCCTTCTTCGTCCAGCCGCACCACGTTCGGCGGCGGCGGTGGCGGTGCGGCGGCGAACAGGTTGTCGAGAATCCACTTACCGCGCAGCACAGGCGAGGTCCTCGTGGCATACGACGAGACCGTCAGCACACTGCCCTGCATCAGGACGCCCGCGCGCGGTGTGGACGAAATATCGACGCGGCGGAACTCGGGGCCGGTCACGCCGGCAATGCCGTAGTGGCGCGCCAGCCGCTCGTTCAGGAACGTCTCGCGCGCGGTGAGGAAGTCGAGGATGCTGCGATCCTCGCGCATCACCGAGCTGAAGAAGAGCTCGGTCTCGCGTTGCATCGACAGCCGCAGGTAATCCTCGAAATCTGGGAAGCGATCGGAATCGGGGCGCGCCGATTCGAGCGCGCGCGTTTGCAGCCATTGCCCGCCGAACTGCTCGACCAGCGCCTGCGCTTTCGGATCCGCGAGCATGCGGCGGATTTCGCTGTCGAGGACCCCGGGCGTGCGCAGCTGTCCGGCGCTCGCCAGCCGTCGCAGCCGCGCGTCAGGCATGCTGGCCCAGAGAAAGTAGGACAGCCGCGTCGCCAGCTCGTGATCGTTGACGAGGGCCGGTGCGCCGTCCGACGTCGGCGCGGCGCCTTCCAGGCGGAACAGGAAGTCCGGCGAGACGAGCAGGCCCTGCAGCGCCAGCGCGATCCCCTGCTCGAACGATTCGCCGTCCCGCCGCGCCGCCTTCACCAGCGCGGTGTATCGCGAGACCTCCGCCGGCGTGACCGGACGACGGAACGCGCGCCGGGTCAGGCTGGTGAGGATGCGCGTCGCGCAGCTCGAAAGATGGTGGCCGGGACGATGCCCGCACACGAAGATGCGCTTCGTGCTATCGAGCGGCGGCGCGGTCGACTGCTTGTAGGGACCGCCGATCTCCAGATAGCTGACGCGCGCGTTGTTCGCGGGCCGCGGCTCCTTGTGCTCCTCCTCGAACCGCAACCGACGCTTTTCGTTCTCTTCGGGTGTCCGGTCGGCCCGCGGCTCGAAGACCGGTGGAGGCGGCTCGGGGCGGGCGGACGGCGCAGGCCCGTTGTAGCTTGGTGGCAGGCCTTCGTACAGCTGCGGGATGGTGACCGCGAACCAGTGGTCGCCGGCGGTCAGGCGAACGCGGAACTCCACGTCCTTGCCCGAGAAGTCCTGCTGGTCGCCAGGGAACGACGCGCTCATGTCCGGATCCAGGGTTGTCGTCTCGCTCTTCGTTCCGTCGATCCAGAGCGCCAGTCGAATCGGCTCCGAGCCCGCCGGACGCGTGCCGCCGACGACCGCGCGGATGAAGTAACTCGGCGTCCACCGGGATCCGGTGCACGGCGTGGATCGCATTCGGCAGCGTGAGCCCCGTCGCGTCGTACTCGGTCTCGACCTTCGGGCTCGGCTGGATTTTCCGCGAGCGTGCCGAGAGGCGGACCAGCGTTGGTTTCATCGTGCCCGCACCGAAGATTGCCGTCCGCGCGATCCGCTCGGCCGACGCGAGGTATTTCTCCATCAGCACGGGCGGAACCGACAATACCGCGCCGATCGTGTCGAATCCGTAGCCGGTGTCGTCCTGCGGAAAATCGTCGGCGGGCTTGAGATCGACGCCGACCAGATCGCGCACCGTGTTGTTGTACTCGGCGCGGTTCAACCGCCGCACGACCACGCGCCCGGGATGGGGAACGGCGCGAGCATCGGCTTCCGCGATCCGGTCGGCGATCCATCCGGTCACGCGCGCAAGGTCCGCAGGCTCGGGGCGAATCTCGTCTTCGGGCGGCATCTCGCCGGTCCGCAGCTTGAGCAGCACTTCATCCCACGTGTCCGGAGATGCGGCGACGTCGTCTGCGGTCTGGAACTTTTCGAGATTGAGGTCGGCTTTGTGCCGGCGCGCATCGTGACAGTCGTAGCAGTGATTTTCGAGAAACGGTTGGATTGTCGTGTCGAATGCCGCTGCAGCCGCGGGCGGTGTTTCAGACGACGGCCCTGCCGCCGCGGCCGTGAGGAGCGCCGCAAACGAAGCAAGGACCAGCAGAGCGTAGATGCGCACGGGAATGCGAACGATTTTCGTTGCTGGCGGGCGGCGGGTCAAGGGAAGCCGCAGAGGTGGGCACAGAGGCACAGAGTGAACTGTTGAGGAATCGGTTCGCAGAGGGGCGCGCGCCGCTTGCGCCTCTGTGGCGATATTCTGTGAGTCTTCTCTGTGTCTTTACAGTGACTCGCGAGTTGGTGCGTCGAGTGCATCAGGTGCGTCAGGTGCGACAAAGTGCGGGGTGCGACTGTGCTCAGGTGTCTGCGCACCTGACGCACCCGTGCACCTGTCGCACGTGACGCACCGGTCGCACCTGAGCACCCCGTCCGTTACTCCCAGACAAGCGTAATTGGCCCCAGGAGGCCCGAGGGCATCGTGCGTACCTGGTCCATGTCCTGCGGTTCGAAGCGCAGGCCATACCGCAGGTTCAGGAGGCGGTAGTCGGGCAGGGCCCGGCTCGCCATCGCGTTGATGGCGAGATTCGCGACCTCGATGCGGATGGTGTTCTTTCCCGCAACCAGCCGATCGCCGATGGCGACACGGTAGGGCGGCGCCCAGGTGGCGCCGGCGCGGACGCCGTTGACGTAGACCACCGCCGCTTCGCGGACCGGGGCATCGAGCCACGCGCGCATGCCGTTTTTGAGCGGCGTGGCGGCCACGACCGTACCGCTGCCAAAATCGATCGCGACCTTGCGATGGTCCCGGACATCGGCAGCAGCCATTGTCACCTCGCGCTCGTAGGTGGCGACGCCGGAGAATCCGCGACGATCTGCCAAGTCGGCCCACGATTGCAGCCGATCGAGATGAATCGGTGCACTGTCCGGGAACGACAGCGTCCACCCCGTTGACAGATCGATGGACGGCCGCATCGGCCGAGATCGCCGGCGCGCGCCAGGTGCCCGCGCGGCGTTGGAGAACACGATCACGCCAGACATGTAGGGCGCGAAGGCTATCGACACCGTCGGCCGCCGATCGGACGCGTGCGTGACCTCGAGCGGCGTCATGTCTCCTGTCATGGGATCCCACCACTCGGCTCGAGTGTGTGTCGTGTCGAGCGTCGCGGCGACCTGCTGCGCGGCGTTCGAGGTGTTCGCCACGAAGAAGAGGTCGGCCGTCTCGAGCCGACGATGGACGACGCCGAGGGCGGGCGTCGCCGGGGCAAAGGCGACACCGCTCGGCAAGGCGGTCCGCAGCGCCTCGCCGAGCTGCGCCGGCGCGGCAACAAAACGTCCGGGCGCGCGGCTGTCGTCGAAGAGCCGCCCCGCGGTGGCCTGGATGGTCTCGCGTTCGGCGGCAGTCGCCGTGAATCCCGGTGCGAGCGATGGTTTCGTGCCGACCGCAATCACGGTTCCGCCGGCTCGCGCGAATCGCTCCAGCAGGTCCAGCGTCTGCGATCCCGTCCGTTCGACGTTCGGAAGCACCACGGCGGCGTACCGTTGTGCACCGACGCGAAGCTGCCGTCCATCAAGCGTCGTGTCGCGCGCCAGGGTCATCGGATCGACGAAATCCAGGTTGAATCCCGCGTCGAGGATCGCGGGAATCACGTCAGGTCCGATGCGCGCCTTCAACAGCTCGATGAGGTGCACGTTGCCCGGCGAGAACGCGGCCCAGGCGTCGTGCACTGGCAACAACACGGCCACATCCACAACCGGCGCGCCCTGTCGCATCAGGAAGCTGAGTCGCTGGAGCGAGCGCGCTACATCGGGCATGACCATCCACCACGGGTTCCGATCGCTGAAGACGCCCGCGGCGTAGAACCGCCATCCCGGATCGTCGGCCCCGGGTGCCGAATAGGGCCAGCCGTGCCCGATCAACTGGTTCACGCCTTGAAGGAAATGGCGGTCCGCTTCCGCCTTCATGTCGAGCGGCGACGCCATGAACGACGGCGAGTGCAGCCAGGTCCAGGTTTCAGACGAGGTGACCGGGGCGCCGGCGACATGGCTGGCGGAGGCGGCCCAGCGTGTCGCGCGCAGCTCGCGCCACTGCGCCCCTTCGCCTTCCGGCAGATCCACCAGCGCATTGCTGGACACCGACGCCGGCGGGATCCCGTAGACCTGCGCCCGCAGCTTTGTGCCATGCGACGCCGCCCAGGCGCGGAGCGGCTCGAGGAACTCGTCCGAGACGAGCTCCGTCAGCGTCTGACCCCAGTCGTGGCGAATCGGTGCGGTTGCAGCCGTCGCATCGCCGGCCAGAGCCGGCAGGTGCGGCCTCAAGTCGTAGCCGCGACGCCGTTGGAATTCCTCGAGCAGGCTCGGCGTCCAGTCGCTGCCGTAGACCTCGAGGCTGTCGCAGAAGATCGCCTGCGGCGGCGAGTCGGCGGGAAATGCGCTCAGCAGCGGGCGCCCGATCGCCTCGAGGTAGCGACCGAGTGCCGATCGATCGTAGTGATTGAGGACGAATCCTTCCGCGCCGACCGCCGGCCGCTTCACCATCATCCCGGTGCGGCTCGCAACGAACACGAGCAGCTCGCGGTCCGCCGGGTCGGCGGCGAATGCGGCGCGGCCGCCTGCGATCGTCGTCACCGGTGGCGCCCCGGCAATGAGCTCGGTCGTACCGGGTCTCACGAAGTGCCCGGCAATCCACGCTTCGCCAGCCCCGATGTCCGGCACCGCCACCGACGTATCGCCGCCGGCGACTCGCACGCGCTCGACGCGCAGCCTTCCGGCGGCATCGCTGATGCCGACTGAGGGTCCGCCATAGGGCCAGCCGCTTCCGAGCGTGAGATCGACGCGAAGGCCCAGCGATCGTGCGGTGGTGGCCGCGAATCTCAAACGCTCGAGAAACGCCGGCGACAGAAACGGAGCGGTCTGCAGTCCATTCGCCGCATCGTCCAGCGCGACAGGGTAGACCGGCTGGATCTCGACGCCGCCAATGCCGCCCTGCTTCATCACGCGAAGCTCGCGCTCGATCTCTTCGTCGGCGATGGCCGGTCCGAACCACCACCAGCGCATCATGATCCGGCTGTCGTCCGGCGGTTCGAGAAACTGTCGTCTCAATGCCTGGAACGCGACCGACGGATCGGAGCGCCCCGGCTGACCCGGCAACAACGCACCGAGCGTGACGAGTGCGACCGCGATCGCAACAGGAAGAACGGGCATATCCTTTGGCGTGCGCGCTAGACGATACCTCATTGCCCTCCTCCTGGTGCTTGGCGCGGCGACGACAGCTGGCGCCGAATCGGGCCACGACGCGTGGCTCCGTTACGAGCCAAAGCAGACGCCCGCTGCGCGGGCGGCGTACGATCGCCTCCCCGCGACGGTCGTCGTGTTCGGCAGGCCGTCACCGGTGGTGGCAAACGCGCGCGACGAGCTCGTGAAGGGCCTGCGAGGTCTGCTGGGACGGGAAGTCACAGCCGCGGAATCGGTCGGTCCGGAGGGCGCCTTCGTCGTCGGTACTGAAGAAGCAGCGGGACAATATCTGCACGACATGACCGGGGATGCGCCTATCGGGAATCCCGAAGGGTTTCGCTTGAAGCGTTCAAACGCGACCAGGGCGCCGATCATCACGATCCTCGGCGGTAGCGATCGCGGTGCGCTCTATGGCGTGTTTGCCGTGCTTCGTCATCTCGCGATGGCGCCCGAGGCACCGTTTTCCGACGGCGTCCAGCGCCCCTCGGCGCCGCTTCGCTGGGTCAATCACTGGGACAACCTGGACGGATCGATCGAGCGTGGCTATGGCGGACGATCGATCTTCTTCGACGGCGGGGAAGTCAGGCAGAACCTCACGTTCGCGGGCGAGTACGCGCGCCTGCTCGCGTCGGTTGGCGTCAACGCTGCGTGCATCAGCAGCGTCAACGCCAACATCAAGGTCATCTCCGATCCGTTCCTGCCGGGCATTGCGCGCGTCGCGGACACATTCCGCCCGTGGGGTGTCCGGGTCGCGGTGGCGGTCGACTTCAGCAGCCCGAAATCGCTCGGCGGGCTCGACACGTTCGATCCGCTCGATCCCCGCGTCGCCGAATTCTGGAAGGCACGGGTGGAGGCGATCTATCGCGCGGTCCCCGATTTCGCCGGGTTCGTCTTGAAGGCCGACTCCGAGGGTCGCCTCGGGCCGTCGGCGTACGGCCGGACGCATGCTGACGCCGCCAACGTGATCGCGCGGGCGCTGAAGCCGCACGGTGGCGTCATCTTCTACCGTGGGTTCGTCTACGACCACCACATGGACTGGCGGAACCTGAAGAACGATCGGGCCCGTGCCGCGTGGGACAACTTTCACGACCTGGACGGCCGGTTCGATGACAACGTCGTGCTTCAGATCAAGCACGGCCCGATCGACTTCCAGGCTCGCGAGCCGGTGTCGCCGCTCTTCGGCGCGCTGAAAGCGACGAACCAGGCCATCGAGCTGCAGGTCACGCAGGAATACACGGGGCAGCAGCGCCACGTCTGCTTTCTGATTCCGATGTGGAAGGAAGTGCTCGACTTCGACCTCCAGGCCAGGGGCGCCGGCACTCCTGTGAAGGCGCTCGTCTCCGGTGAGACCTTCAGGCGGCCAACAGGTGGCTATGTCGCCGTGTCGAACGTCGGCCAGTCGGCGAACTGGCTGGGACACGATCTCGCGATGGCGAATCTCTATGGGTATCGGGCGTCTCGCCTGGAATCCGGATCTCACGGCCGCGCAGATCGCGGATGAGTGGACACGGCAGACCTTCGGGCATCAGCCGCAGGTGGTGAAGACGATCGCCGGCATCCTGCTCGACTCATGGCCGGCCTACGAGCGCTACACCGGCCCGCTTGGCGCGCAGACCCTCACCGATATCGTTGGGCCGCACTTCGGTCCGGCCGTCGAAGCCTCCGAGCGCAATGGATGGGGGCAGTGGCACCGCGCCGACGACACGGGCATCGGGATGGATCGTACCGTCGCGACTGGTACGGGCTACATCGGTCAGTATTCGCCGCCCGTTGCCGCGCTCTACGAGTCCCTGAACACCTGCCCTGACGAGCTCCTGCTCTTCATGCATCACGTGCCCTACACGCACGTCCTCCACTCTGGCAAGACCGTGATTCAGCATATTTACGACGTGCACTATCAGGGCGCCGACGAGGCCGCCGCATTCGAGTCGAAGTGGCGCACGCTGAAGGGCCTCGTCGATGAGGATCGCTATGCCGCGGTGCTTCGCCATCTGGAATACCAGGCGGGTCACGCGATCGAGTGGCGCGATGCGATCAACAGCTGGTTCCTGAAGACGTCGGGCATCCCCGACAAGAACGGCCGAGCCGGTCACTACCCGGGTCGTGTCGAGGCCGAGACGATGATCCTTCGCGGATACGCGCCGATGGACGTGACGCCGTGGGAGACCGCGAGCGGCGGGCAAGGCGTGCAGTGCACTGCCCCGGGTCCGTGTACCGCGACCACGACGTTCACTGGCACGGCAGGCACGTACACGATCGTGGTTCGCTATTTCGACGAGAACGACGGCTCGTCACGCTTCGACGCGCGCGTCGGCGACAAGACGATCGACTCGTGGACGGCCAACGACACGTTCCCGACAAAGACGCCGAACGGGCACTCGTCGACAAGGCGCCTCATCCGCAGCGTGCCACTCGGTCCGGGCATCGTCATCCAGATCGAAGGCGTTCCCGACGGAGACGAGGGCGCGGCGATCGACTACATCGAGATCGCTGCGCATTGAAGGCGGACCTAAAGGTCCGCCCTACATATGAATCCGTGTCCATCCCTGTCCGTCCGTGACGCATCCGAATCCGTGTCCGTCCGTGACACAAACTCCGTGTCGGTCGTCGTGACGAGGCACTGGGACCAGCACGCACAAATCTGCCATCGTCCCTCGTGGACATCTTCCTGCCACTGCTATCTGCGAGCACCTGCTGAATTGCGTTGATCTGTGCCCCGCTTGACCCTTAATCACGGTGCAGACGCCGGCGGTCGACGGTCCGGACGGTGTGCGCCGGTGCGGGCGCACGCCCTGTCCGCCCTCCGATGCCCGGCGGCAATCGAGGAGGTGGGCTGTGAGTGGGTATCGGATGTGGATGAGGACGTGCGCGGCGGTCCTTGCCGTCGTCTGTGTGACGACGGGCCAGGCGCGGGCGCAGGCGGGAACCGCATCGCTGCACGGGACGATCATGGATGCACAGGGCGCCGCGCTGCCCGGCGTCACCGTGACCGCGACGAGCCTGGCGACCGCCGCGGTTCGCACGACCGTGACGGACGGCTCGGGCTCGTATCAGCTGCTCGCCCTGCCGCCCGGCGACTACCAGGTGAAGTTCGAGCTGAGCGGCTTCCGCACCGCCGTTCACGACAAGGTGACGCTGCAGGTGGACCTGGCAAGCAAGCTCGACGTCCCCCTCGAGATCGGATCGTTGAGCGAGACCGTGAACGTCACCGGCGAAGTGGCCCCGATCAACACGACCGACGCCTCGATGGGCAACGTCATCACCGGCCAGCAGGTCCGGGCACTGCCGCTCGAAGCCAACAACGTGGTCGGCCTTCTCAGCCTCCAACCGGGCGCCGTCTACATTCCGAACTCCGCCGTGACCGACGCGCGAACCGGCGCCGTGTTGAACATCGACCCGCGCAGCGGCGCCGTCAGCGGCGGCCGCGCCGATCAGTCGAATGTCACGCTGGACGGTATCGACGTCAACGACCCCCAGTTCGGGACCGCCTACAACAGCTCGGTGCGCGTGACCCTCGATTCGCTGCAGGAGTTCCGCGTCAGCACCAGTAACTACGGCGCCGACTCGGGTCGATCGTCCGGCGCGCAAGTGTCGCTGGTGACCCGCAGCGGAACGAACGACTTCCATGGCAGCGCCAACTGGGTGCAACGCAATACGCGTTTCTCGTCGAACGACTACTTTCTCAAATTGTCGCAGCTGCAGGCGGGTGAGGAGAGCAAGGCCCCGAAGCTCGACAAGCGGATCTACGGCGGCTCATTCGGCGGGCCGGTGGCCAAGGACAAGCTGTTCTTCTTCGGCAACTACGAGCGGCTCACCGAGGACAGCGAGTCGCCGGTGCTGCGCAACATTCCATCGCTGTCGATGCGCGACGGCGTCCTGATTTACCCCTGCGCCAATCCGGCGCAGTGCCCCGGCGGAACGGTCAACGGGTTCACCGATTCGCACTCGGTGCCGGCAGGGCACCACGGCATGACGCCGGGCGAACTGGCATCGGTGGATCCGCTCGGCATCGGTCCGAGCCGGCTGGCGTCCGATTACTTCAAGACGTATCCCGTGCCGAACGACCCCGGGATCGACAGCCTGAACCTGGTCGGCTATCGCTTTGCGGCGCCAGTCAAGAACGCGTTCAACACCTACATCGGCCGCGTCGACTACCGGCACACGAACGGCAACAGCCTGTTCGGGCGGTTCAACGTGCAGGACGATTCGATTGCGAGCGTGCCGGAGTTCCAGGGCGCGTCGCCGAACACGACGCGCGAGGTCAAGAGCCGCGGCTTCGCACTCGGATGGGACTCGGTCGTCTCCGCCTCGATGGTCAACACGTTCCGCTACGGCGTCACGCAGATCCGCGAGGACATCGTCGGCCTGGCCAGGGACGTGCAGGTGGACTTCCGCAACATCGACCCGATCCTCGCGCAGACCGCCTCGTCGTCACGCGACATCCCGACGCACACGATTGCAGACGACGTGTCGTGGGTGAAAGGGGCGCATACGCTGAAGTTCGGCGGCAGCCTTCGCTTCACGCGCGTGGGCAGCACCAACAACTCGGGGTCGTTTCACATCCCGCAGGCGAACGGGTCGTGGGTCGATGGCGTTGGCACCACGTACATGCCCGGCGCGCCGTGCCCGGGCGCCTCGGCCACGGCCTGCGACGCACTGCCGGCCGTCGATCCGGGCGGCACCTCAACCTACGGCGACACGTTCATCCCGCTCCTGGGCGTCATCTCGGAGGTTGACGCGTACTACAACTACGACATCGACGGGAATGTGCTGCCGCTCGGGGAATCGATTGCGCGGCGCTATGCCACGAACGAGTACGAGTTCTACGCGCAGGACAGCTGGAAGATCGGGCAGAACCTGACCGTGACGGCCGGCCTTCGCTACAGCCTGTTCTCGCCGCCCTGGGAGGTGAACGGCCTCCAGGTCGCGCCCGATATCAAGCTTGGCGACTGGATGGATCAGCGCGCGGCGCTGATGCGCGCGGGGCGTTCGACGAGCGACGCCCCCGAAGTGCACTTCGACCTGTCGGGGCCGAAGAACAACCGGCCCGGCTACTACGATTGGGACAAGAACAACTTCGCGCCGCGGTTCGCCGTGGCGTGGACGCCGCAGGCCGACAAGGGCTTCTTTGGCGCGCTGACCGGCAACGGCAAGCTGGTGGTCCGCGGCGGCTACTCGATTGTCTACGACCGCATCGGGACGGGCCTGGCCACCAACTTCGACAAGGCCGGGGCGTTCGGGTTGTCGACCACGCTGAGCAGCCCGTTCGGCGGCCACAACGAAGACGATCCGTCGATCCGGTTCGCCGGCCTCGGCGTGATCCCGCCGACACTGCCCGACGCGCCGCCCGGCGGCTTCCCGCAGACGCCACCGTCGTTTGCCGGCATCATCACCGAGGCCCTCGACGGCAACATCGTCACGCCGTACGCACACTCGTTCAACGTCGTCGTCGGGCGCGAGCTCGGCCACGGCTACTCGATCGAGGCGGCGTATGTCGGCCGCCGCGGACGCAATCAGCTGGTGCGCCGCGACGCGGCGATGCCGGCCGATATCGTCGATCCGCAGTCGGGTGCCGACTACTTCACCGCGGTCGGGCAGCTGATCCAGGCGTCGCAGCACATTCCGCGCGACGCCGATCTACCGGCCTACAGCGGCCTCGCGCCCATCCCGTACTTCGAGAACCTCTTTCCCGAGGCCGCGGTGGACGGTCTGAGCGCGACGCAGCGCATGGCGGCCGAGTTCAACGGCCACTCGCCGGACTTCATCACCGCGCTCTACAACGCCGACGAGTTCTGTTTCCCGGCGTGCAGCGCGCTTGGCGCTTTCGCGTATTTCTCGCCGCAATACGACACGCTGGGCATCCAGAGCACCATTGGTCGGTCGGAGTACGATGCGCTGCAGGTCTCGCTGCGCAAGCGGTTCGCCGATGGCTACCAGTTCGACGTCAACTACACGCTGGGTTACGGCAAGGACCACGCATCGCTGCTCGAAGGCGACAAAGTGTTTGCCGACTTCAGCAACGGCGGCTACACCGGCTTCCTGATCAACTCGTGGGATCCGGACAAGCAGTACGGGAACGCGGATTACGACGTCCGTCACCTGCTGAACATGAACTGGATTGCCGATCTGCCGTTCGGGCGCGACCGCCACTTCGGCAAGAATCTCAATCCGATCCTGGACGCCGTGATCGGCGGGTGGACGACCGCCGGCGTCTTCCGGCTGACCAGCGGGTTCCCGTTCACCGTCATCAATTGCCGTCAGTGCTGGGTGACGAACTGGAACCTGCAGGGCAACGCGGAGCTCGCCACGCCGGGTGTGCTTCCGGAGATGGGCACGACCAAGGATGTCATCGACGGCTACCCGAGTCCCTTCAAGGATCCCCAGGCCGCGGTCGACTTCTTCCGTCGTGCCCGCCCGGGTGAAGTGGGCCAGCGCAACGTGCTGCGCGGCGACGGCTACTACTCAATCGACTTCAGCCTGAGCAAGGGCTGGACGATGCCCTGGATGAAGGAGCACAAGATCCGCTTCCGGTGGGACACGTTCAACCTGACGAACACGCCGCGGTACGACGTGCAATTCCTTGACGTCTACCCGGACCGCGCGGCCACGTTCGGTCGGTATTACAACACGCTCGCGACCTGCGACGGCGGCGCCGGGCGGTGCATGCAGTTCGCGTTGCGCTACGAATTCTAGAAGCTGGCTCGCAGTTACCCGGGTTGCCCGGGTTATGTTGCCGGATTGGCGCGTCGGCAATCCAGCAACCGCTCCAACCAGCAGCGGAACCGGGTAGCCTTAGTCCGCGCGGAGCGCCTTGACCGGGTCGATCCGCGCCGCGCGTGCCGCAGGCCGCGCGATCGCGACCAGCGCGACAACGATCATGACGGCCGGCGCGATCGCGAAGACCCACGGATCGCGCGGGTCCGATCCGGTCAGCAGGCTGCTCATCACGCGGCTCAGCGCGGCAGCGCCGATCGTGCCGACCACGATGCCGATGCCCACCAGCGTCAGCCCTTGACGGAGGAACAGTCCAAGCACTTCCCGAGCGCTGGCGCCGAGCGCCATGCGGACGCCGATCTCCCGCGTCCGCTGCGTGACCAGGTGGGCGAGCACGCCGTATAGGCCGACCGCCGACAGCAGAAGCGCCAGCCCCGCCAGCAGACCAAGCAGCAACGTGTTGAAGCGATTCGTGCCGAGCGATCGCGACACGATCTCTTCCATCGAGCGGACGTCGCTTACCGGCTGTGCGGGATCGACGGCCCAGACGGCGGCCCGTGCCGCCTGCGCGAACGTGTCGGACGGTGCCGTACTCCGGACAACGACGCTCAAGGGGAGCAGCCGCACTTCAAGCGCGGTGAGCCCGTCGTTCTGTTGCGCGAGCGGCAGGTAGACAATCGGCGGCGTCTCGATCTCGAGGCCCTGCTCGCGCACGTCCTGCACGATGCCGACGATTTCGCGAGGGGCGGTGTCGGCAAGGTCGCCCATCATCGGTTGGCCGAGCGTCAAGCGGTGCCCGACCGCCCGTTCGCCCGGCCAGAACCGCCTGGCAGCCGTCTCGTTGATGATGGCGACCGGCACGCTGCCGCCGCGATCCGATGTCGTGAAGAGCCGGCCGCTGCGAAGGCGGATGCGCAGCGCGTCGAAATAGGCGGGTCCGATACTTCGGTACTGCGCACTGCCGACGCCCTCGTTCGTGCCAGGCTTGTACTTGCCTTCGATCGAAAACGGCATGTCCGGTCCGAGCTCGAGCGGAAGCGACACGGTCATGGCGGCGGCGGTGACGCCCGGCATCCGTGCCAGACGCTGTTCCACCTGCTCTCCAAAACGCGCCAGCTGCTCGGTCCGGCCGTACTTCGCTTCAGGCAGCGACAGCTTCATCGTCAGCACATTCTCAACGACGAAGCCGGGATTGGTGCGTTGCAGCGACGCGAGATGCTTGATCAGCAGGGCAGCGCCAAGCGTCAGGACGAGGGCCAGTGCGACCTCTGCCGACACGAGCAGCCCGCGCACGCGTGCGCCTCCGCGGCCTCCGGTCGCGCGTCGCGCGCCTTCACGAAGCACGCTGTCCAGGGATGGCCGCGCGATGCCCCACGCCGGCACCAATCCGAACACGAGGCCGGCAGTCAACGCCAGGCCCAGGGAGAACAGCAGTACCGTGCGATCGAGGCTCACCCCGGTCAGCGACGGCGCTGTGGCCGGGGCCAGCGCGATGAGCGCCGGAAGGGTCCATTGCGCCAGCAGCACGCCGGCGGCGCCGCCGGCAAGGGCCAGCAGCAGGCTCTCGGTCAACAGCTGCCGCACGATGACGCGGGTGCTCGCACCGAGCGCCGCTTTCAACGCCACTTCATGTTCGCGTTCCGTGGCGAGGGCCAGTTCGAGGTTGGCGACGTTGACGCACGCGATCAGGAGGACGATTCCCACCGACGCGAGCAGGATGAGCAGCGCCGGCCGCATGCTGCCGTAAAGCTGATCGCGCAGGGGCTGGATGAACGCCGTCTCGCGGTCGTCGACCGCATTCGGGTCTTCCTTCTCCAGCCGCGCCAGCACGACGTTCAGGGCGCTGCTCGCCTGCTCGGGCGATACCCCTGGCCGCAGCCGCGCGACGACGTCGAAGGTGTTCGCGCGATCACGGCTGGCCGGATCGAACTGAAAGAGCGTCCAGAGGTCGGCGCGTTCCGGGAACTGAAAACCGTCCGGCATCACGCCGATCACCGTGTACGGCTCGTCGTTCAGGCGAATCGGGCGCCCCACGATATCGGCGCGCGCGCCGAACTGGCGCGTCCAGAGGCCATGGCTGAGGACGACGACCTTGGGCCCGCCGGGAATGTCTTCACGGCGATCGAAGTCGCGCCCCACAGTGGGAGCGACGCCCAGCGTTCGAAAGAAGTCGGCCGAGACGCGCGTCCCATCGAGACGATCCGGCGACCCCGCTCCGATCAGGTTGAAGCCGGAACCGAGCAGGTCGTATGCCGCGATTCCCTGGAACACGGCGGCGCTCCCGTCGCGCCAGCGCAGAAATTTCGGAATGGAAATCGCCTCGCCGACGCCCTCGGGGTAGCCGCGCGCCACCTGGACGAGCGCCTCCGACGATGGAAAGGGCAGCGCGCGGACGAGGAGCGCGTTGTAGACGGAGAAGATCGCAGTGTTGGCGCCAATCGCCAGCGCCAGCGTGATGAGCGCGACCGAATTGACGCCGCGATGCCTCCACAGCACACGCCCGGCGTAGCGAACGTCGGCCAGAAAAGTGGTCATGACGGCAAAGACGAGCGGGCGCGCCGCAAGGTTCAGGAGAGTTGACGGTTCCTAACGTACTGATCCCATCAGCGCCCGTACGGGACGGATCAGCAAGAAGAGCACGATCGACGCGGCAAGCGTCACGCCTGCGACGGTCCCGAAGAGCGTTGGCAACGGCGTCGAGCTGAAGAATCCCGCGGCCCAGCCCGCCAGCTTGTTCCCAAACGAGTTCGACAGGAACCAGACACCCATCATCAGCCCGACTATCCGGACTGGCGAGAGCTTGGTGACGAGGCTGAGACCGACCGGGCTGACGCAGAGCTCGCCCAGCTCGGTGATGAAGTAGGCGACGATGAGCCACCATGGACTGACGCGAACGCCCTCGCCTGCCTGCGCCGCGGCGCCCGCGGGCACCAGCACCAGAAACGAGAGCGCGCCGAAGAACAGGCCGAGCGCCAGCTTGGCCGGGCTGGACGGCTCGCGGTCCCCGAGCCGCAGCCACAACCACGCGAACACCGGCGCCAGGAGGATGACGAAGATCGGCTGCACGGACTGGAACCACGACGAGGGAAACGAGAACCCGGCGATTGACAGGCGGGTGTAGCGATCGGCAAACAGGTTCAGCGTCGATCCCGCCTGCTCGTACGCGCCCCAGAAGATCGTCGCGAAGACGAAGAAGATGACGATCGCGCCAATGCGCTTCCAATCATCCCTTGTGAGCGGTGCGGCCGTCGCCGCGACGCCGGCGGTCCTGGCCGGCTTGTCTGCAGCGATGCGCGCCAGGCCCGGCGCAAGTCGCTGACGCCCGAACCAGTATTGGACCAGGCCGATCGCCATCCCGACGCCGGCTGCGGCAAAGCCCGCATGCCAGTCGACGCGCTGCGCGAGATAGCCCGCGATGATCGGACCCAGGAAGGCGCCGCTGTTGATCCCCATGTAGAAGATCGAGAAGCCCGCATCGCGCCGCCGATCGCCTGGCTCGTACAGCGCGCCGACCAGCGTGCTGGCGTTCGGTTTCAGCAAACCGGTGCCGATCACGATGAGCACCAGGCCCATGTAGAACGACGGCAGCGCCTTGAACGCGAGCGTGAAGTGCCCGAGCGCGATCACCGTGCCGCCGACGAGCACCGCGTTGAACTGTCCGAGGTACCGATCGGCGACGATGCCGCCGAGGATGGCCATCCCCCAGACACTGCCGGTATACGTGCCGTAGATCGAGGCGGCGTCCTTGTCGCTGAACCCGAGACCGCCCGAGGCGAGCGGCGCGACCATGTAAAGGATCAGGAAGGCGCGCATCCCGTAATAGCTGAAGCGCTCCCACATCTCGATGAAAAAGAGGGTGGAAAGGCCACGGGGGTGACCGCCCCACCCCGAGGTATCGGCTGGCGTCATTAGGTCGAATCATACTTCGGGAAGCTCGAGCATAAGAGCGAGCGTAGAATCTGAGCTTCAATCCGGGATCAGCTGTGGCGGGGTTCATTCATGCCGCTGAGAGATATTCGTGTGAAGGCCACCCGACGACTCGGTGACGCGCTCGAGCGAGGGAGCGTCGAGCCGAACGATGCGGTGCAGGCATCACGCTCCAGCGCTGATTTGCTCGAGGGCCAGAATGAGGCGCTCGAACGTGTCGTCCGGGGGGCCCCTCTTCCGGAGACGCTCGATCGCCTGCTGCGGGTGATCGAGGCGCAGTGTCCCGGCATGCTCTGCTCGATCCTGCTGCTCGATCCCGATGGCCTGCATGTTCACCCCGTCGCTGGGCCGAGCCTGCCCGACAGCTTCAATCGCGCCATCGACGGTCAACCGATTGGCCCGCGCGCGGGATCCTGCGGCACCGCAGCCTTTCGCCGCGAGGCGGTGATCGTCGAGGACATCGCCACCGATCCGTTGTGGGACGACTACCGGGCCGTTGCACTCGCACACGATTTGCGCGCCTGTTGGTCGACGCCGCTTGTCGACGCGGAGCGACGCGTGCTCGGCACGTTCGCGCTCTACTTCCGCGCGCCTGGCCGCCCCACCGATTTTCATCGGCGACTGATTGAGCTTTCCACTCGAACCGCCGCGATCGCCATCGTTCACGATCGCGAGAGCCGCGAGCTGCGCGCGAGCGAAGAACGATTGCGGCTGGCCGTGACCGGCGGCAACGTCGGGATCTGGGAGTGGGATTTCGCGACCAATCGGCTCGTCTGGAACGACGAGCTGATCTTGCTGTGGGGCTGGCCGTCGGGCGCCAGCGATCTGACGCTGCAGAACGTCATGAGCATGGTGCTTCCCGAGGACCGGCCGCTCATCGAGGCGGCCCTCGCGCGATCGGTGCGCGAGGGCACGGCGTGCGACGTCGAGTATCGCGTTCGTCGGCACGATGACACCATCCGCTGGATTGCCACGAAGGGCCGCGTAGAGTACGACGCCGCGAATCGGCCGGTGCGAATGATGGGGGTGGCCGTCGACATCACCGACCGGAAGCACGCCGAGGATCAGGTGCGCCGCAGCGAGGAGCGCTTTCAACTGGTCGCGCGCGCCACCAACGACGCGATCTGGGACTGGGATCTTGCCTCGGACACGATCTGGTGGAACCAGGGCATCACCACGCTGTTCGAGTATTCCGCCGCCGACGTTGGTCCTGACGCCGGGTGGTGGTCCGCGCGCGTCCACCCAGAGGACCGCGACCGCGTGGTATCCAGCATTCGCGCGGTCATGGATCAGGGGCAGCCCTTCTGGTCGAAGGAGTACCGGTTCCGCTGCGCCAACGGCTCGTATGCCGATGTCTTCGATCGCGGCTTCGTGATCTACGACAGCAAGAGGGGGCCGATCCGGATGATCGGCGCGATGGCCGACATCAGCGAGCGCAAACGCGCGTTCGACATGCTCGAGCAGCGTGTTGCCACTCGTACCACCGAGCTGCAGGCCAAGAACCAGGAGCTCGAGCAGGAAGTTGGCCAACGCAAGCGGGCGGTGGAACTCCTGCGGGCGAGGAATGAAGAGTTGAAGGCCTTCGCCTACACCGTGTCCCATGACCTCAAAGCTCCGCTGCGCGGGATCGCCGGCTACGCGCAGGAGCTCGATCGCCAGCACCGTGCCGGCCTCGGCGAGCGAGGTCTGTGGTGCTTGCGACAGATTTTGACCGCCACACGCAACCTCGATCGTCTGATCGAGGATCTGCTGCACTACTCCCGCCTCGACGCGCAGACGCCAACGCCGACCGAGATTGATCTCGCCGCCATGGTCGAGGCGATTCTGAAGGATCGCAGGCCGGTGATTGCCGCCCAGCGCACCGAGGTGACCGTCAACCTGGCGGCGACACGTGTTCACGCGTGGGAACGCGGCCTCCTGCAGGTGTTGACCAACCTCATCGACAACGCCATCAAGTACAGCCGCAACGCCACGCCGCCTGCGGTTCGGATCGGCAGCGAAGACCGTTCAGACCACATTCGGATCACCGTTGCCGACAACGGCATCGGCTTCGAAATGAAGTATCACGACCGCATCTTCGGGCTCTTCAATCGGCTCGTGCGACAGGAAGACTTCGAAGGTACCGGCGCCGGTCTGGCCATCGTCAAGAAAGTGATCGAAAAGATGGGCGGATCGGTTCGCGCCGAGTCCTCCCCCGGAGCGGGGAGCGTGTTCTTCGTCGATCTGCCGGCGCCGCCACGCTCACATGCTTGACATGAACATGCACGTGCGTCCGATTCTGCTCGTGGAAGACAACCCGATGGATCTGGACCTCACCTGCCAGGCGTTCAAGGAGCACAGTGTCGCGAACCCGATCGCCATCTGCCGAGACGGCGAAGAGGCGCTGCAGTACATAGAGGAGCATCCGCTCGCCTCCGATTCGCACCTGCCGATTCTGGTGTTGCTGGACCTGCGCCTGCCCAAGGTCGATGGCATCGAGGTCTTGCGCCAGGCTCGCAACCACGCGGTCTGGAGGCAGGTCCCGGTCGTGGTCTTGACCACCTCTCGGGAGAACGAAGACATCGAAGCGGCCTATCAGCTCGGCGTCAACTCGTACATCGTGAAGCCGGTGGATTTTCTGGCGTTTGCCGACGTCGTCAGGACGATCAAGATCTACTGGCTGCTCACCAACGAATACCCGTTTCAAGAGGGCGGCACGCGGTGACCATGACCGACATCGTCCGCGTGCTCTACGCAGAAGACGATGCGCAGGACGTTGACCTGACGCGATGCTACTTCCGCGTCAACGCGCCAGAGTTCGAGATCGACGTGGCGCCGACGGGGCGCCAATGTCTGACCAAGCTCCAGCGGGAACGTTATGACGTCCTGCTGCTGGACAATCACCTGCCGGACATGGATGGAATCGACCTCCTCAAGGAACTGGCCACCAGGGACGTGTCGATCCCGGTCGTGATCGTGACCGCGGTCGGGGATGAAGACCTGGTCGTTCAAGTCCTGCGACTGGGGGCCGTCGACTATGTCTCCAAGGAAGGCAACTACGTCGAGAGCTTACCGGTCGTGTTGCGGCACGCCGTCGCGGACCGTGCGACGTCGGCCGACGAGCGGCCCGGAAGAACGCGCCGGCAGCGCCGTATCCTCTATGTCGAGCCCAGCGAGGCGGACATCGACTTGACGCAGACGGCCCTGGCCACTACGGCGAGGCATCTCAGCCTCGAGATCGCGTGCTCTGGACGCGAAGCTCTGCAACGTGCGCAGGCGAACCGGTTCGATCTGATCGTTGCCGACCTCCGGCTTCCAGACATGCATGGGCTCGAGTTGCTGCGAGAAGCACGGCACCGCGGTCTGCAGGTTCCGTTCATTGTCATCACCGGCAAAGGGGATGAGAACGCCGCTGTGGCCGCCTTGAAGATGGGAGCGTACGACTACATCGTCAAGCGCGAGAACTACCTGACGCAGCTGCCTTATGCGATCGACAACGCCATCGACCGCTGGCAGTTGGTCGAGGCCAATCGGCGTCTGCACGCGGAGCTGGCGGAAAGAGCCCGCGCGCAGGCGGAGAACGCGCGTCTAGTGCGCGAGATTAGCGGCCAGCGCCAGCGATTGGACGAGATTGTGGCCAGCGTGCCGGGACTGGTCTGGGAAGTGTGGGGGCGTCCTGGTACGGCCGATCAGCGTGTGGCGTTCATCAGCGGCCACGTCGAGCGCATGCTCGGCTACAGCGTCGAGCAGTGCTTGTTGACCCCCGATTTTCTGCCCGGCATCATCCATTCCGACGATCGGGACCGCGCCGCCGCGGAAGCGGCCGATTCATTCTCGAGCGGGACCGGAGGGATCAGTCGATTCCGTCTCATCGCGCGTGACGGACGAGCCGTCTGGGTCGAGACTCGCACCACGGTCATCGTGAACGCGAATGGCCAGCCGGTCGGAATGCGTGGCGTGACGATGGACATTACCGCTGCCAGGGAGGCAGAGCGAGCCAAGGCGCATCTCGAAGAAGAGCTCCGGCAGACGCAGAAGATCGAATCCGTCGGCAGGCTCGCCGGTGGCATCGCGCACGACTTCAACAACCTTCTCACCGCGATCAACGGGTACGCCGACCTGATGCTCGAGGAGCTGGCGCAAGACGATCGCTGGCGCGCGAGCGTCACCGAAATCAGACGAGCAGGAGAGCGTGCGGCCGAGCTGACCGGCCAGCTGCTGGCCTTCAGTCGCCGGCAATTGCTCCAGCCCCGCGTGATCGATCTGAATGCCCTGATCGCCGACAGTACCAAGATGCTCAGCCGGCTTCTGGGCGAGGACATCGAGTTGATCACGATGCTCGATCCTCGACTTGACCACGTGACGGCCGATGCCGGGCAAGTCCACCAGATCGTCTTGAATCTGGCGCTCAACGCTCGCGACGCGATGCCTCAGGGTGGCAGGCTGATCCTCGAGACACAAAACGTCGTCTTCGAGGAAGACCTTGCGCAGCAACACCCCTCTATCCCGCCTGGCTCGTACGTGATGCTCGCAGTCAGCGACAACGGCTGCGGCATGGATCAAGAGACCTTGTCACACATCTTCGAGCCGTTCTTCACGACCAAGGAACCGACCAAGGGTACCGGGCTTGGACTCTCGACCGTGTACGGAATCGTCAAGCAGAGTGGCGGCTCGATCTTCGTCTACAGCGAACCAGGCAACGGCGCAAGCTTCAAGATCTACTTGCCTCGAATCGATCAGCCGGTCAGCCGCGGCCGGGAACAGCGAGCTGAGAGTGAGACGCTGCGCGGTTCGGAAACCGTCCTGGTCGTGGAAGACGAGGAAGTGGTCAGAAAACTCATCGACCAGGCGCTGCGCAAGTACGGATACCAAGTGCTCGAGGCCGCCAAGTGGAGCAGAGGCGCTGCAGGTCTGCGAGGCGCACCGGACACCGAATTCCGTCTGATGATCACCGATGTCGTGATGCCGCAGATGAGCGGTCGGGAATTGGCGGTGCGCCTCCGTGACCGGCACCTGAAACGCGCGTCCTTTACATGTCAGGGTACACGGATGACACGGTCGTGCGGCACGGCCTCCTGGACGCCTCGATGTCCTTCCTGCAAAAGCCGTTTACGCCGGGGACACTCGTGCGGAAGGTACGGGAGACGCTGGATCAGGCGGCTGCGCCGCCGGCGGGCTGATGCCGCCCCCGATGGCGATGGCGCGAGAGTTGCGAGGCTTGGACGAACTGGCGGATCGATGCGAAGTCCATGGCAAGAACTCAGTACCTCTGTGGCAAGAAAGCCGAGTCTCTGTGGCAAAAACGCCGAGCCTCTGTGGCAGATTTCCGCGTGGCTGACGCCGCCCCTCAGTGGGGCCGCTTTTGACCCGGCCCGGCATCACCCCCTAATATGACAACAATGCCAAGGACGAACCGCGCCCGGCGCCTCAAGCCCGGCGCGCTGGCGCTCGCGCTCCTCTACGCGTTCGTCCTCGTCGGCGCAGCCTTCGGCCATCACGACTTCGACTGCGAGCGCAAATCCCGAACGCACTGCACGAGCTGCGTGTTCTCGCAGGGTTCGGCCGGTGTCGCGACGGCCGTGCCGGTGCCGTTCCTTCCGGCTCCGCAAGCCGTGACCGTGACGGTCGAACTGGAGACCCTCGCCGGCTCCGTTGCGCTGTTCTTCGGTACTGACAGCTCGCCTCCCGCGCTCTCGACTCTCTAGGTCCACCACAATCAGGGGATCGTTCGGCCGCCTGCCTCAACAACTGTCAAGGCGTGGCTGAACGCCGCGCGCTGCGCCGCCATGGCGTGCGCCGGTTGAGCAGTTCGAGGGAAAGCCTATGCCGGGCAGGTTCTACGGGCGCGTCGTGCTCTTCGTGATCGTTTTGTGCTCTGCCGCCGCCACTGTGGCGGCGCAGACGCCACCACCGCCGCAGCCCGCGCCGTCCCCTGCCGCTGCCGACGCACAGGCGATCCGCGACGAAGTCGCCAAGCTGCGCGGCGAGTTCGAGCAGGTGCGGCAGCAGTACGATGCACGCCTCGCGGCGCTCGAGGGTCGGCTTGCGACCCTGGCAGGAGCCGCCGCTCCGCCCACGGCGGCGCCGTCGCCTCCCCAGAACGCGGCGGCGACCCCGCCCGCCGAAACGCCGGCAACGCCTCCGGCCGAAGCGCCGGCCCCGCAGACCGCGGCTGCAACGCCAGAGGCACAGGTGCCGGCCGGCGCCGCCAGCGGCGGCGGGCCCGAGGGGAATTTGCCTGTCTACGGCAACACCAGCGCGATGTCGAAGATCTTCAATCCCGACATCGCAGTCATCGGCAACTTCCTCGGCGCGGTTGGCAAGAACGACATCGAGCCAGCGCCGTCGCTGGAGCTCAACGAGGCCGAGGCGTCGTTCCAGGCCGTGGTCGATCCCTACGCGAAGGCTGACTTTTTCGTCGCCGTCGGACCGGAGGGTGCGGAGGTCGAGGAAGGTTATCTCACGCTGACGTCGCTGCCCGCCGGCATCCTGATGAAGGTTGGCAAGATGCGCAGCGCGTTCGGCAAGGTCAACCAGATGCACAGCCACGTGCTGCCCTGGACCGATCGGCCGCTGGTGTCGCGGAACCTGCTCGGGGGCGAGGAGGGCATCGCCGACAGCGGCATCTCGGTCTCGAAGTTGATCCTGAACCCATGGTTCTTCCTCGAGGCGACCGGAGAGGTCTATCGAGGGGAGTCCGAGATCTTCCGCGCGCCTACGCGGAGCGACCTCACCTACGTCGGGCATCTGCGCGGATACCACGACATCTCGGAGAGCATGAACCTCGATCTCGGCACGTCGATCGCCTACGGGCACAACGACGCCTCGGACGACAGCTCGACGCGTCTGGTCGGCGTCGACGCAACCTTCCGCTACCGGCCGCTGCGCCGCGCCATTTACCGGCGGTTCCTCGGACGGACCGAGCTGGTCTGGAGCCGCCGCGAGCAGCCGGCGCCCGATTTCACCGCCAAGTCATTCGGGTATTACGCGAGCGGCGAGTATCAGTTTGCGCGGCGGTGGTTCAGCGGCCTTCGCTGGGACTGGTCCGAACGCGCCACCAACGCCGACGAGCACGATCGCGGGCCCTCGGTCCTGCTGACGTTCTGGCCCAGCGAGTTCAGCCAGATGCGCGGACAGTACCGCCGAACGACGTACGCCGAAGGCACGACGGCCAACGAGTTCCTGTTCCAGTTCCTCTTCGCCATCGGTGCGCACGGCGCGCACTCTTTCTGAGACCGCATCATGATGTTCACACACTCCCGCTGGCTCCGCTTGCTCGGCCTTCTGGCACTCGCGACATCGGTGAGCGCGTCGCGCGCCCAGGCGGCCATCAACGTCGTCGCGTCCACAGAGGACCTCGCCTCGATCGTGAAGGAGGTTGGCGGCGACAAGGTCAAGGTCGAGGCGATCGCCCGCGGCTATCAGGACCCGCATTTCGTCGAACCGAAACCCAGCTTCATTCTGAAGCTGCACGGCGCCGATCTGCTGGTCGCCGTGGGGCGCGAACTGGAGATTGGCTGGCTGCCGCCGCTCATCCAGCAGAGTCGCAACGCGAAGATCCAGCCGGGGGCCGACGGGTATCTCGATGCGTCACTGACCGTGCACATACTCGAGCTTCCAACCGGGCAGATCACGCGAGCGATGGGCGATGTGCACCCGCAAGGCAACCCGCACTACTGGCTCGACCCCGAGAACGGACGGAAGATCGCGCAGGCCGTGCAGGCGAAGCTGTCGCTGATCAGTCGTGCCGACGCGGCATATTTCGCGCAACGCTATGCTGACTTCGACCGGCGTCTTGGCGAGGCGCAGAAGAAGTGGACGGCGGCAATGGCACCCTACAAGGGGCTCAAAGTGGTGACCTATCACCGGTCGTGGGCCAACTTCGCCGACCGCTTCGGCATCGATGTCATCGGCTACGTCGAGCCGAAGCCGGGCATTCCGCCCACGCCGTCGCATACGCTCGACGTGATCCAGGAGATGAAGCGCCAGAACGTGAAGCTGATTCTGGTCGAGCCGTACTTCGATCTGAAAACGCCCCAGTCGATCGCGCGTGCGACCGGCGCGGAAGTCCTGATGCTGCCGCCCTCGGTGGGCGGCGTCAAGGACGTGACGGACTACATCGGGCTGTTCGACTACGACATCAACACGCTCGCCGCCGCCATCAAGCGCACAGGAGCCAAATAGCCGTGGACCTGAGGACCATTCTCGAATTTCTCGCGGCGCCGTTCGTCGCCAGCCTGATTCTCACCGGCATCCACGCGTATCTCGGGGTGCACGTGGTCGAGCGCGGCGTCATCTTCGTCGACCTGTCGCTGGCGCAGATTGCGGCGCTCGGCGCGACCATCGCGGTGCTGATGCCCATTTCCGGCGGCGATCCGCACGCCCCCGTCGTGTATTGGATCAGCCTCGCGTTCACCTTCATCGGCGCCGCGGTCTTCTCGACGATCCGCAGCAAGCGCGCACGGATTCCTCAGGAAGCGATCATCGGCATCTGCTATGCCGTCGCCTCGGCCGCGGCGATTCTCGCGATGAGCAAAGCCACCTCCCAGGCCGAACACCTGAACGACATGCTGGTGGGCAACATCCTGTCGGTCTCGTGGCACGACGTGTGGAAGACGGCGGCGCTGTACGGCGGGATCGGCCTCTTTCACTTCCTCTGCCGGAAACAGTTCCTCGCCATTTCGATGGACCCGAAGGGTGCCGAGGCGTCGGGCCTTTCGATCCGGCTCTGGGACTTCCTGTTCTACGCGTCCTTCGGATTCGTGGTCACGTCGTCCGTGTCAATCGCCGGTGTGCTCCTCGTCTTCTGCTACCTGATCGTGCCATCGGTTGCGGCCATGCTGTACGCGGACCACATCGGCCCACGGCTGGCGATCGGCTGGACGATGGGAACCGTAGTGTCGGCGCTTGGTGTCTACCTGTCGGTGGCACTGGACCTGCCGACCGGCGCCACGATCGTGTGTACCTTCGGCATCGTGCTTGCGCTGATGGCCGCGGTGCGTCCGCTGCTGGTGCGGCACGCACCGCAGGATCTGCATCAGCGGGACTTTCACGACGTCGCTCACGGCGCAGGGATTCACAACGAGGGGGCGTAAGAGGTTTTCAGGTGCGTCTGGTGCGTCAGGGTGCGTCAGGTGCTGGGGAGCACCCGGTCCCTGGCCGTGCACCAGTCGCACCTGACGCACCCCGCACCTGACGCACCCGACTTGTCGCACCCTACCGCCCCGGGCTAATTCGATCCGCCCGGGTGTTCCGCCGGCTCCAGAAACCCGAACAACCCGCCTTCCTCATCGTCCGGGCCGGCGGTGAAGTACAGATCGTGGGTGTCGCCCGAGTTGGCGTTGCCATGGCCGAACTGAATCGCCCACAGTCCTTCGATTGCGAGCGGCGCTCCGTGCGTCGAGTGCAGGAAGCCCTTGTACTCAAAGCGTCCGTTTCCCAGCCGCTTGTCCGGGTTGAAAGCCAGGATCCGCCCGTCGCCGAAATTACCGATCAGCAGATGGCCGCCGAACTTGCCGAAGTCGTCCGGTGCCCACGCGATGCCCCAAGGTGCATTCAACTGTCCTCTTGAGGCCACGCGTCCCAGCAGGTTGCCGGCCGTATCGAACGCGTTGACGTAGCCGTTACCCTTGCCGGCGACATCGTCTTCCTTGTCGTCGTCCTGCTTCGCATACGTGACATACACGACGTCGCCAATCGTCTGGATGCCAAAGGGCGCGTAGCCCGATGGAATCGTCGGATCCTCGAATCCGCCGGGCAGCAGCGTGAAGGTGGTATCAAACACCTCGACGGTGGCGGCTCTGAAATTGGTCGCGTATAAACGTGGTCCGGCCGCGGTCGTGGCGATCGCGAGCCCCTTGTAGATGGCGCCGTCGGGCGACGTGTAGACGACTGCCGCGTCGGTGGCGACCCCCGACGGGTTCCAGGCCGAGATCGTGCCATCTTCACTGTCGAAGATGAACAGCGCTCGTCCCGTCTTGCCGCCCGTCGTGATGGCGAATGCCGAGGGGTCGGCGTTGAACACGATTCCCGTCGGCGCCCCCTGCACGTTCACGACGAGCCCTTGCTTTTGCCCCTGGCCCATGTAGAGGGTCGATTTCGCAGTGCCGTTGTCGGCCACCCACCATGGACTCGTCGCGCTTGAGACGAGCCCCCACGGATTGATGAGGTCGGGATCTGTGCCGTCCGAAACGAGATTGTGCTGCTCGTAGAACTGAGCCATCGCCGGCACAGCCACGAGAGCGATTGCCAAGGTGAATCCGGCTACGACGAGCTCTCTGCCGTAAACGCATCATTGCCTCCTGTCGTCGCCCGGCGCGCGCAAGTTGGCGGCCATGCGGGCCGACGTGAAAAGCGGAGCGAATCCCGGCGACGGAAGCTCGGCGGGTTACGTCGGGCGAAAGCGGTTGGCAGAAGTTTGAAATTCAACCCGACCCCAATTGGCTTGTTCGGCGCCGGGACACGCAATCCCAACCTCGGACACCCCGGTGCCGGAATCGTCCACGACAGCTCGCCAGTTCTGGCCGAAATTCAACCGTTTGCGGCCGCGCTGTCACGTGGCTGGATCGGGCATGGTCGTGGCAAGCGATAGCCGCCGATGGACGCCTTCCGCCAGGACATTCGCCACGGTCTTCGCCGACTGGCCCGGTCGCCGGGATTCACGATCGTGGCGCTGCTGACGCTGGCGCTCGGCATCGGCGCGAACACGGCGATCTTCACGGTGGTGCACGCCGTGATCCTCAAGCCGCTGCCCTACGATCATCCGGAACAGCTCGTCGGCGTGTTCCATCAGATGCCCGATGGCCCGCTGTCGGTGATGTCCGGGCCCAACTTCCTGGACGTCCGCGCGCAGCAGCGCACGCTGTCGGGCATGGCCGCCGTCAACAACAGCGGCTATACGATTACCGGCCGCGCGACGCCGTTTCGCGTCGACGGCGCCGAAGTCAGCGCGAGCTTCTTCGACGTCCTCCGCGTCAACCCGATCCTCGGACGGGGATTTCGCGCTGACGAAAACGACCCCGGTCGCCATCGTGTCGTGGTCTTGAGCCACCGGCTGTGGCTGCAGCGCTTCGGCGGGAGCAGCGAGGTGATCGGCCAGTCGATCACCATTGACGCTGCGCCGTACACCATTGTCGGCGTGGCGCCGGCGGAGTTCGCGTACCCCGAAGCGGCAATGCTCTGGGTGCCGATCCTGCACGATGAGGACTTCCGCGTCGGCAATCGTGGCGCCTGGTATCTGGACGTCATCGGACGTTTGAAAGACGGCGTGACGCCGGCGCAGGCGGCGACCGACGTCGAAAACATTGGCCGGCGGCTGGAGCGTCAGTACCCCAAGCACAACGCCGATCTGCGCATCACGGTCGCGCCGCTGCACGGCTGGATGATCGGCAAGGCGCGGATGTCGCTGTTGCTGGTCCTCGGTGCCGTCGGATTCGTGCTCTTGATCGCCTGCACCAACGTCGCCAATCTCACACTGGCCCGGGCCGCCGCGCGTGAAAGCGAACTCGCCGTTCGCACGGCGCTGGGCGCCGGCCGTGGTCGGCTGATTCGGCAGTTGCTGACCGAGAGCGTGCTGCTGTCGCTCGGCGGCGGCATCTGCGGGTTGCTCCTCGCCTGGTGGGGAAGCGATGCGCTGGTCAACCTGCAGCCCGAGGGCATACCCCGCCTCGGCGAAGTCCGCGTCGATGCGACGGTGGCCGCGTTTGCCGGGCTGGTCGCGATGCTGACGGGCCTTCTGTTCGGCAGTATTCCGGCCTTCCAGGTCACGCGCGGCGCGCTGGTCGGTGCCCTGAAGGAGGGAGGCCGCGGCGCGATGACGGGCCGACGGAGCCTGCGGGTGAGGAGCGGGTTGGTGGTCGCGGAGCTGGCGCTTGCGGTGGCGCTGCTGGCGGGTGCGGGTCTGCTGATCAACAGCTTCATGCGCGTTCAGCGTGTGCATCCCGGCTTCGAAACCGACCAGGCGCTGACGTTCCGCTTGTCGCTGCCCGACGTCACGTATGCGGAACGGGCACGCCGCATTGCCTTTCTCGATCGCCTGTTGACGCGGCTCGCCGCTCTTCCGGGCGTCCGCTCGGCGGGCGCCGTGATCGGGCTGCCGCTGACCAATCTCAATTTCACGATTTCCTTCAACGTCGACGGTCGCCCGGAGGCGCCGCCGGGACAAGAGCCGACGATGGAAGTACGCGTGGCGTCGCCCGACTACTTCCGCACGATCGGCATTCCGCTCAAGCGAGGCCGGCTGTTCACGCGGTCCGATGTGATGGGGGCGCCACAGGTTGCCCTGTTGAGCGAGTCGGCAGCGAGACGGTATTTTCCGAACGAGAACCCGCTCGGCCGAATGATCAAGCTCGGGTGGCACTTCGACGACAACAAGCAGGCGGGCGGGGTCGTCGTCGGCATCGTCGGCGACGTGAAGGAGGCCGGGTTGGACGAACCCTCACCTCCGGAGATCTATATTCCGCACGCGCAGATCGGGATCGGCAACATGGCGATCGTGGTCCGCGGCGCGATCGCGCCGTCGGCGTTCTCGCAGAGCGTCGAGGCGGTGCTCCGTGATCTCGATCCCGATCTCCCACTCTCGAGCCTGAAGACGCTCGACGAGATGCGCACGGCATCGGTCTCGGGCCGCCGGTTCTACGTGCTGCTGCTGACGCTCTTTGCCGCCGTCGCGCTGGTCCTCGCGGCCGTCGGCATCTTCGGCGTGATGTCGTACGCCGTCACCCAGCAGACGCGCGAAATCGGGATTCGCATCGCCCTCGGCGCCGATCGCGACCACGTCGTGCGAATGATTCTGCGCCGTGCCGGTCTCCTCGTCCTGGCCGGCCTCAGCCTCGGGCTGGCGATGGCCGTCGGCACTGGCCGCGCGCTGTCCAGCCTGCTCTTCGAGCTGAGCCCGACCGATCCAGGCACTCTCGCGGGCGTGTGCGTGCTCCTTGCCGCGATCGCCCTCGTGGCCAGCTATCTCCCCGCGCGCCGCGCCACGCGTATCGATCCGGTTGTCGCGCTGCGATCGGAGTAACGCGCTCGTCGTCTCTCGGGTCACGCAGGTCACGCGATCCGAGTACCGTAAGCCCAAGCTTCAGCTTGGGCGACGATCCGCCCTGATGCCCGAGCTGAAGCTCGGGCCTACGTACGCTTCCTTCAACCCGATCAACCCGCGGAACCCGGGCAACTCGATCAACGTCTGAAGTGTTGTTATAAGATATGTCGCTATGTCACATAAGCTGTCGCGGATGTTCGACCGTGAGCTGAAGAAGGGCAGCGCCGAGCTGCTGATCCTGGCGCTGATCGAGGACATCCCGCGTCACGGCTACGACATCGCGCAGCTGATCGAGACGAGATCGGACGGCGTGATTCAGTTCAAGGTGGCGTCGCTCTATCCGCTGCTGTATCGCCTCGAGGCGCGCGGCTGGATTCAGGGGCGCTGGGTCGAGAAAGCGGGGCAGCGGCGACGCCGATATTACCGGCTCACCGCTGACGGACGGAAGGTGCTCGCGGCGCAGCGGAGCACATGGGAAGCCTTTGCCGGCGCAATCACGCAAATAACAGGAGGCAGCCGTGCCTGACGCTTCGACATGGCGAACCGAATTCCGGGCCAGACTTGCGCCGCTGCGTCTCCCCGCCAACCAGGAGACCGCCATCGTGGAGGAGCTGGCACAGGATGCCGAGGATCGTCTCGCGGCGCTCGTGGTGACAGGGGTTTCGCCGGAAGACGCCGCCGCGCGCATCCTCCGAGACCTGGATGAGACTGCGATTGCCGAGCGGTTGCGATCGATTCCGCCGGCGCCCGCCCCGGCGCCGGTACTCTGGCGCGTTCCGTGGATCGTTGTTGTCGGACGCGTGGCACGACCTCCGGTACGGCGCCCGCGCGCTGCGCAAGAGCCCGTTGTTCGCGACGCTCGCCATTCTGACGCTCGCGCTCGGCATCGGCGCCAGCACCGCGATGTTCAGCGTGGTCAATGCGGTCCTGATCGTGCCGATGCCGTTTCCGGAGCCGGATCGCCTCGTGCAGATCTGGGGCGCGCGGAAGGATGCGGGTTGGGAGCAATCGTCGCTCTCCCACGCAAATTTCTGGGACATTCCCGATCTCGCCCGCGGCTTCTCGGAGATCGGCGGCGTCACCTTTACCGGCCTGAACCTCACCGGGCGTGAGGCGCCGGAGCGGCTGGTGGCTGTGCAGGTGTCGGTGGGGTTCCTGCGTGCGCTCGGCGTCACCCCTGTCGAAGGGCGCATCTTCGTGCGCGGCGAAGATCAGGCCGGCCACGACAGCGGAGTGGTGGTCCTCTCGCACCAGTTCTGGCAGAGACGCTTCGGGCGCTCGAGCGTTGTTGGGCAATCGATCACACTCGACGGGAAGCCGTTCATCATCGTCGGGGTACTGCCGCAGGGCACGCCGTTGCTCGATGCCGGCGATGTGTTCGTGCCGCTCGTCCGGACGGCGAAGGAGGATCGGGACAGTCTCGAAGTGTCGGCGATTGGGCGACTCCGCGCCGGGGTGACGCCCGCACAGGCGCAGGCAGACCTCTCGCGAGTCGCGCGCGTGCTCCGCGAGCGCTTTCCCGATGTCAACAAAGGGTTCGACATTGTCACCCTGCCATCGAGAGAATGGCTGGCCAGCGACACCACTCGCCGCGCGCTGTGGATCCTGATGGGTGCGGTCGGGTGCCTGCTCCTCATCGCCGCCGTCAATCTCGTCAATCTGTTGCTCGCACAGGCCACCGGGCGTGCCCGCGAGATCGCGCTGCGTGCGGCGCTCGGCGCCAGCCGGGGCCGCGTCGTCCGCCAGCTCGTCGTCGAGTCGTTGCTCCTCGGCGGGATTGGCGCGGCACTCGGACTGGGTCTCGCATTCTGGATCGTTGGCCTGCTGCGGCACGCCGACACCGGCCTCTCGCGGCTCGCGTTTGCGACGGTCGACCATCGCGTGCTGCTCTTTACGGTCGTCGTCGGCGTGCTGACCAGCCTTGCCACGGGCTTGATCTCCGCCTTCCAGACCTCGCAGGGCGCGCTCGTGCCCGCGCTTCGCGAAGGCGAGCGCGGCTCCGCCGGGTCCCCGCGGCAGCGCCGAGTACGCCAGGTGCTCGTTGGCGCCGAAGTCGCCCTGTCGCTCACGCTCCTGGTCGGCGCGGGGTTGCTGCTGCGCAGCTTCGATGCGGTCTTGCGTGCCGACCGCGGATTTCAGACCGAGCACCGCGTCCTGCTGCAGGTCAATCTGCCGTCGACATATGACGGGACGCGCACGTGGCAACTGATCGAAACCTTTGGCGCGCGCGCACGCGGATTCCCTGGCGTCACGGACGTGGCTGCGGTCAGCTCACGTCCGCTGGGCAACTACAGCACGGGCCTTGGCATCGGCGCGCCTGGCGCGGATTCCGGGGACGGCGAAATCCCCTGGGCCACCTGGCGCCTGGTCACGCCGAACTACTTCACGACGATGGGCGTGCCGGTGCTGAAAGGCAGAACGTTCGACGACGGGGAAGAGCAGGGGTGGCAGCAGTGGCAGAAGGCCAAGACACCGATGGCGGTTATCGTCAGCAATCGCATCGCCAGACTGCTGTACCCGGACGTCGATCCGATTGGCCGCGAGATCGTGCTGTGGAAAGGACAGGGTGAATCGCTCGGACGCATTGTCGGCGTCGTCGGCGACATGCGCGAACGAGGCCTGGCCAGCGAGCCGACGCTCGCGGTGTACTTCCCCGCACGCGGTGTCGCGTGGCAATCCCTGCAATTGGTACTGAACACCACGACGAGCCCAGGCGTGCTCGTGCCGAACCTGCGCGGATTGATGGCGGGCATCGATCGCTCGGTGCCCATTTCCGATGTCCACACTCTCGACGAGCTCGTCGCGGAATCGGTGGCATCGCGCCGCTTCACGCTGCTGCTGTTGACTGCCTTCGCCGGGCTTGCCTTCGTCCTGGCGCTCGGCGGCATTCACGGCGTGCTCTCGTACACCGTCGCGCGCCGTACCTCCGAGATCGGCGTGCGCCTGGCGCTCGGCGCAAGCGTCGCCGATGTGCTGCGGCTGATCGTCGCGCAGGGCATGCGGCCGGTCATCGCCGGCCTGATCGTTGGCCTCATCACGGCCGCGGCGCTCTCGCGGTTGATGACGACGCTGCTCTTCGATGTCAGACCGACGGATCCGCTGACGTATGCGGCGGTGGCTGCGGTCATCGCGCTGGCGGGCATCGTAGCCTGCCTCGTGCCCGCCATGCGGGCGCTGCGCGTCGATGTGATCAACGCATTGCGCGCCGAGTAGGGGCGCACTGCGTGCGCCCCTACCTGGTTGCGATCGGAATGACAGCAGTAGGGCGCGACTTTAGTCGCGCTGTGTACGGCCCGACTGAAGTCGGGCCCTACTGCCGTCGCGCATTCAACGTGATGTGAGTGTCCGCACTTCGAAGACGGCGCCGGTCGTCGCATCGGCCGCCGGGCGGAAGCCGATGCGAATCGTGGATTTGCCGTGCGTCAGGGCGGCCGGCACGGGCCGCTCGATGTCTACGAGCTCGGTCGGCTTCACTGGCAGCGTCTCGCGTGCGACGACCTCGCCATCGACGAGCAAATCGAACACGCGCGACTGGTTCGACGCTCCCCGGTACGTGACCGCGACAGCTGCAGCACCGGCGGGCGGCAGCTTCAATTGGTAGCTGAACGGCGCCGTCTTCGATTCGCGACCCGAGCGGCCCTCGAACCACGGCCGTCTCTGATCGATCAGTCCTTCTCCCGCGTGATCGCGCTCGCTGTTGGCGCTATCGATATTGACGACGTCGACGGTGCGGCGCTCGAGATCGCGCCGGCGCGAGGCGACCGCGTCGAGCGCGGTCGTGTGCGCCGTCCATTCGGCCGGCGAAAAGAGGCGCCAGTACACGGTGTAGCGCGTGTCGTTGACGCGGAAGAAAGGCTGCAATGTCACGTCGTGAGGCTGCGCGAGGCCTTCCGTCCGGAAGGTCAGCGGACGATCGGCGACCGCTCGAATCCGCGAGACGACGTCGCCATCGGTCAGTACGAGGCCGGGGATGGTCACCGGCGGCAACTTGGCGATCTCCGGTGCCGTCATGCCATATCGCGTCGTCGCGGTGAGCCCCTCGCTGCCGAGGTCGCCCGCTAGGAGCACCGGTCCGTAAAAAAGCGCCACGGTGCGAGGATCCCCCGGCAGGGGCTCCGTCCTGAGGCGCATCGGCAGGCGGACGTCGATGACGTCACCGTTCTGCCAATGGCGAACGACCGTCGCAAACGATCCTGGCGTGCCCTCGTACGCTTCACCCTTCCCGTTGATGGCGATCGTCATGCCATCCCGGGCCCAGGCCGGATACCGGATCCGCAACGACAGGCGCAGGGGCTGTTTGAGCGTCAGTGAGAGCTTGAGCGAGTCCTGCTCGGGGAACCTCGTTTCCTGCTTCAATACCAGGCCGTGATCGCGCCACGTCAACTCGGACGGCATGAACAGGTTGACGAACAGCGACTCATCTCCAGCGAAATAGATGGCGTCGGTGTACCGCGCCGGGTTCTCCATCCCTGTCCCGACACAGCACCAGAAGGCATCGTTGGGCGTCGAGAAGGTCTTGAAGGCGCCGGGCTTGAGCGGACAGTAATAGATCACCCCGCCGGTCGCGGCATCCTGCGACGCCAGGATGTGGTTGTAGAGCCCGCGCTCGTAGAAGTCCATCAGGTCTGCCGACGGCAGCCACCCGAACAGATGGCGTGTCAGCTTCAGCATGTTGTAGGTGTTGCACGTCTCGGACGACTCGGCGCCCAGGTGCACGGGGAACTGATCGATGGGAAAGAAGTGCTCGTCGTCACTGTGGCCGCCGTTGGCGTACGAGCGATACTTCGCGACCCGGGTCCAGAACGTCGTGGCGATCGTACGGTAGCGCGGCTGACCTGTGAGCTCGAACTCGCGTGCGGCGCCGATGACTTTCGGAATCTGGGTGTTCGCGTGCAAGCCGTCGAGGGCGTCGCGGCGGCTCGCCAGCGGATCGAATACGGCGCGATGGTCGAATGTCTGGGCAAGACGCAGGTGCTCGGCGTTGCCCGTCATCGCATACAGGTTGGCGAACACGTCGTTCATGCCGCCGAATTCAGTCTCCAGCATCGCCTGCTGCTGCTCGAACGACAGGGCATCGACGCGCCGCTTCACCCAGTCCGCCTGCCGCTGGAGCACGTCGAGCGCCTGCGCGGTACCGCAATGCACGTAGACGTCCAGCAGGCCCGCCATGATCTTGTGCAGCGTGTAGTAGGGCGCCCACACCGGCTTGCGGGCTTCGACCCGATCGATGAACTCCTCGGGGAAGGCCGAGAGGTAGCCGGTTCCGGCGCCCTTCTGCGCCAGCGCCTGCTGCACCCTGGCCAGTTCCGCCACGATCGCTTCGGCTCGCGTCTTGAACCGCACATCGCCGGTGCCCGCGTACATCAAGGCGAGCGCCGAGAGATAGTGGCCGACGCTGTGGCCGCGGAGCTCGACGTCCGGCGCTTCCCACCCTCCCAGCGGCTGCGCGGTCGAGGGAAGACCGGCGTTCACGCGAAAGTTGTGCAGCAGGCGGTCGGGATCGAGCGACAGGAGATACGCCTGATCGCGGGCCATCGCCTCTTTGAATGGACCGTCGAGCAGCCGCACGGCCTCTGGCGGGAATGGCCGCGCCGCGCTCTCGATCTTGTCAGGCACACGTGGCGCGATCGGCGTGGACACGTTGCGATCTGGAGCGGTGGTACCCGAAAGGCTGCCGCTCGAGATCAGGAGGAGCAGAATCGCAGAGGCGCGTCGAGACACGAATGATTCCCCCGAAGCAGAATCATACGTCGATCGCAGTGAGGCGAGGCAGCGCGCCTCCAACCCTGCCAGGGCGCACGCAGTGCGCCCCTACTCGTCGCGCATCGCCGCAACCGGGTCGGTCGCGAGGGCACGGCGCGCAGGCAGATAGCTGGCGACGAGGGCGATCGCCGCAAGTGCGACGGTTGCCGCCACCAGCGCCGGTGCGTCGATGGGCCGGACCTGAAACAGCAGGCTCGCGAGAAAGCGTGTCAGCGCAAACGACGCGGCGAGGCCGAACAGCAGGCCGAGCAGGGTAAGCCGCGCGCCTCGACCGACGATCTCGCGCATCACCCTTCCGGGCCGCGCGCCGAGCGCGATGCGGATGCCAATCTCCCGGGTCCGCTGTGTGACGTCATAGCTGAGCACCGCATGGATGCCGATCGCCGCGAGCAGCATGGCCAGCGCAGCAAAGGCGGCAAGCAGCAGCATCACGAAACGGCGGCGTCCCAGCGACTCGGCGAGCGTGGCGCGCAGGGGTTCGACGCCGTAGAGGGGAAGGCCGGCATCTTCCCTCGCGATTGCGGCGCGGACGGCATTCGCCACGGCAAGCGGGTCGGATGAGCGGACCAGCAATACTTCCGCAGGAGAAGGCGCCTGCGCCAACGGCGCGTAAGTGGCCGGAGGCGGCGCTTCGGCGACGCCATGGAATCGCTCGTTCCCCACGACGCCCACCACGAGCCGCGTGGTACCCCAGAAGCGAATCTGCTGACCAACCGGGCTCCGGCCCGGAAAGAATCGGGCGGCGGCGGCTTCGTTCACCAGCACGACCATCGGTGAGGTCGCGGTGTCGCCGTCGGTGAAGAGGCGGCCCTCGACGAGCGGTACTTTCATCATGCCGAAGTAGCCGGGACTGACGCGGCGAAGCGAAATTTCTGGCCAGTCGCGGCTTTCCGCTTCACGCCCGACCACCGTGAACGAATTCGTGAAGCCCGCGTCGAGCGGGTGCTGTGCCGCCACCGCCACGCCCTCCACGCCGGGAAGCACCGACGCCGCCCGGAGCAGCACGGTATTGAACCGGTGGATTTCCACGAAGTTCGGCCACTGGCGGTAGTCCTGCGGATATCGGCTCGCCGGCAACTGGAACTCGGCCTTCAACACGCCGTCGGCCCGGAACCCCGGATCGACCGCCTCGAGGCTCCACAGGCTCCGAATCAGGAGCGCGGCGCCAACGCTGAGGACCACCGCCAGCGCGATCTCGCCGACGATGAGCGAGGCGCGTGCGGTGCGGGCGCCGCGGCCACTGGTCGCGGTGCGGGTCTCGTCGGCAGACAGCGCTCGCGACAGTTCGAGCCGCCGCGCCTGGATCGCCGGCACTGCGCCGAAGACCACGGCCATCAGCGTCGCGAGGCAGAACGCCATGACGAAGAGACCGGAATCGAGGCCGACGGTGGCGATGCGCGGGACGTCCGCGGGCGCCAACCGCACCAGCACGCGAAGGACGCCGGTCGCAATCGCGATCCCAAGGGCCGCAGCCGCGGCGGCGATCAGCGAGGTCTCGACCACGAACTGACGCGTCAGCCTGGATGGCGTCGCGCCCAGCGCCGTTCTCACGGCGACCTCGCGCACGCGGGTCGTGGCACGGACCAGCACGAGATTGCCGACGTTCGCGGCTGCCAGGAGGAGCACCAGTGCGACGGCGGCCCCCAGCACCCCGAGCGCCGGCCGCACCGAACCGAAGATCACCGTCAACAACGGCTCGACGTGAGCGCCGCGCGCCTTGTTGTCGTCGGGGAACTCCCGCTCGAGCGCTGCCATGACGGCGGCCATCTCGCCCTGCGCCGCGTCGATCGAGACGCCGGCTGCCACCCGTCCCAGCACCAGAACCGGATGCGTGCTGCGCGGCAGGGCCTGAGGGTCGAGCGACAGCGGCACCCACGCGTCCACACGGCTGCGCGCATCGCGATCCGCGAAGCCGCGGCTGTAGTCGGCGGCGAGCAGCCACTGCAGAACCCCGAGATCGGCCGTGTCCGGAAGCACGCCGACCACGGTCCTGGGGCGGTCGTCGAGCCGAATGGTCCGGCCGATGGCGTCGCGGTCGCGATTGAACAGGCGCGTCCATAACCGATCGGTTATGAGCACCACGTCCTCGGTCGCCGTGCGCTGTTCGCGATCGGAGAAGAGCCGTCCAGCGGACGGGCGGATCCCAAGGAGCTCGAACACGCCGGGCGTCACGGCAAGCCCCGCCAGCCGCATCGGTTCGCCGCGAGTCGGCGTCAGCGTGAGCTCGGTGGCCACGACGCCGCCGAATTGTTCGAGGCGGCGGGCGCGACGCTGAAAATCGAGCAGGTCGGGAAGCGAGGCCGGTTCGCGGTAGGTACCGCTGTCACGATCCGTCTCCCACACCGCCACCAGGCGATCGGCGAAGGGATAGGGCACCGGCTTCAGGAGGACGGCATGGATGACGCTGAAGATCGCCGTCGCCGCGCCGAGGCCCACCGCGAGGGTGATGATCGCCGGAACGACGAACCCCGGGCTGCGCCGCAAGACCCGGGCGGCGTAGCGAACGTCCTGACCGATGCCGGTCAGCAACCGCGCGCGCGGGGCCGCAGGCGGCGGGGCCGCAGGGCGCAATCGGGCCGGCCGTGCCCGACGGAGCCGCGCCGCAAGGCGTTCACCGTCTCCCAGCTCGGCGCGCAGGTAGTCGCGCACCTCGCGCTCGGTGGACGCGTTCGCGTGGCGCTCCTCGAAGCGCTGCGCGAGATCCTCGGCAAGCTCCTCGACGATCTCGGCGTCGTGCGCGGCGTCGCCGGTCAGCGCCTTGAGCTCGTCGCGTACGAGCGGTCGCCAGTCCATCGCTCTTATGCCTCGCTCAGGCCGGCGACGCGGTCGAGCGCGCTCATGAACTGCTGCCAGATCGATCGCTGCCGCGACAGCACGCGCCGTCCCTCGCGCGTCAGCTTGTAGTAGCGACGCCGCCGCTGACCCGCCTTCTCGACCCACCGGCCTTCGACCCAGCCGCGCTTCTCGAGGCGGTACAGCATCGGATAGAGCGACGCGACCCGGAAGGTGAGCGCGCCTTCGGACCGCGACTCGATCAGCTTGCTGATTTCGTAGCCGTGGCGCGGCCGTTCCTCCACCAGCGCCAGCACCAGCAGTGCCGCGCTCCCCTTCTTCACTTCCGCACTGAACATCGTCGCCATATATCGCGACGGAGTATATGAGGGCAGGACCTGCCGGGTCAAGAAGAGGCGCCCCGTCACGGACACCCACGAACGAAGACCGGATTAACGCGGAGGGAGACCGGCACGGATAACACAGAACGACACGGATGTTGGATTGCTGCATTCAGTACCCTCCTCGCAATCCGTGTACGTCCGCGCTCGTCCGCGACCGATCCGATCCGCGTGTATCCGTGACTCGTGTGATCGGCGTGTATCCGTGACTGATGTGATCGGCGTGTACCCGTGACTGATGTGATCGGCGTGTATCCGTGACATCGCTCGAGACGGCGACTGCGCGGTGTGCGCCACCGACGAACTTCGGGCGAGCGGCGCGACCCTCGGCGCCGAAGGCGCCGCCGTTCGTGTTGGAGCACGCCCCTTAGAGAGCTCGATCTCGATCCCGTCGAAGTCTCTCACCAGCGTGCCCCCGTGCGGGCCCGGTCCGACGATACGGTCGTGCACGGTCGCAACGAGCTGCTCGAGCTCCTGGTGGTCAGTGACGCCGGATGCCGAATCGGATCAACCCGCACGTGCCGGCCGTTGCGCCCGTCCGGCTGCGCCACGTGTTCACGCCCAGATGATGGTGATAGCCGTCGCGTGCCAGAAAGAGCGCGCCGGGATAGCTGCGCTGCCGAACCGCGAATCCAAGCCGCTGGGCATAGAACGCTTCGGCGCGCTCGAGCGACGAGACCGCGAGGTGGATGTGCCCCACCCGCACGCCGGCGGAAAGCGCGGGGCCTGCGGCCTCGGCCCCAGCGGCCGCCAGCGACGAAAGATCCAGTGGATTGGTGAACATCGTGACCTGCCCGTTCTCGTCAGCCTGTGGCCAGGCGGCAACCGGCCGATCGACGTAGAGCTCTAATCCGTTGCCTTCGGGGTCGGCGAGATAAAGCGCTTCGCTCACGCCATGATCGGCCGAGCCCAGTCTCACGCCGGCCTTGATCAGATGCGTCAGCGCGTGGCCCAAAGACGCACGCGTCGGAAAGAGCAGTGCCACGTGGAAAAGACCGGCGGCGTCATGTTGCCGTGACGGGGCCGACGGCGCGGCTTCCAGTTCGAGGAGCACACCCCCGGTGGCTCCCGCCGACAGCGTCGCTGCGCCAGGCCCGGACTGGCGGGCCTCGAGGCCGAGCGTGCCTTGATAGAACCCCAGGGCGCGATCGAGGTGTGCGACCCGCAGCGCCACCCTGTCCAGCTCGACGGACTGAAAGAAGGATTCGGACGCCATCACTTCAAGGCTATTGCCCGGCCGTGCCGCCGAGCAACCGATTACAACAAAAGCCGTGCACCTCGGTGTCCGGATTTCGCCGGTCGCTCGTTCTTGTTCGCGAACTGCGCACACGCGAGTGTTCCGGGACCAGAGCATGACCACAACCGGGGATCAGGGCCTACCGACCGAGCCGGCGGAGCGCCTGACAATCGAAGAGGCGGTGCAGGTCGGCCCTGACGTGCGCCTCGTGCGTCGCCGTGGCGAATTCTATGTCGCGTTGGTGATGGTGGGGCAGGAGGTGCAGCCGCACCTGCTCGATCTGGGGTTGGGACGACTGGTGTGGACGCTTGCGAGAGCCGCGCCTACGCGGGCCTGCGAACGCGCCCGCCGCGTCCTCGCCGAAGCGGGAATTTTGGCAACTGACGCAGGCAGTGCCAAGTGCCAAGTGCCAAGTGGAGTGGCGAGTGGAAGGTGAAGAGTGCGGGGTTAATCCTCAATGCCGGGGATTGAGTCGGCGATGTGCCCCGACGATCGGTTTGTGCTGTTGCCTGAGGATTGACCCCCCACTTCGCCGCTGTCCACTTCCCACTCCACTTGGCACTTCGCACTTGGCACTTAGCACTGCAGGCGAGCTTCATTGGCGCAAGCGAGTCTCCTCCACGCCGAGCGCGATGGCGATCTCGCGCAGCTTCGCCTTCACCGCGCGGGCGTGTTCCGGGCCCATTCGCAGCAACTGCTTCTGCGCCGGCGCCAGCGCCTCGAGCCGCGGATCCGCAAAGGCATAGGTGCCGCCGCGCGGCGTCACCTCGATGGGACCGTCGGGCACGGGCGTGCTGACGAGTGTCACCAATGCATCCTCGAGCGTTGGATCGATCGGCGTGTTGGGAAAGCCCAGCTCGGCGTAGGCCTCCGTGATGCGTGGGCGGAACGTGGAGTAGAGGGCGGCGCTCGCGTGAGCGTCGAGTGAGCCGACCGCCGCGGCGATGGCGTCGTAACGCCGATAGCTTCGAGGGTCGATCGTCATGCGGCCGCCCGACTGCTGCACCGAGAACGGTTGCGACGGCCGGAGGACGGCGAGGTGACGCGCAACGCCGCGATCCTCCGCGATCGCCTGAATGACGCGGGTGACGTTTCGAATCAGGTCGTTCGTCGCCAGCCACGCCGCAATCGTCGGGTCGCTCGAGAGCGCACCCACACGTTCACGCACGATCGGATCGGTCTCGTCGAGTGGTGGGAGCTCAATCGGCTCAGCCGCGATCCCAAGCGTGCGCGGCGGAGCGGCGGGCGGCGCCGCCTCGGGTGTTGGCGCGACGGCGACGACGTTCGCCGGCGCGGGACGCCGCTGCCAGTAGAAGTAGACCGCGCCCCCGATTGCCGCGGCTAGTAGCGCGACCCAGATCCAGCCCGCGCGCGATCGGCGCGGCGGCCGGATGTACGGCTGCCTCGACTGCAAGCCGGTATCAAGATCGCGGTCCAGATAATCGCTCATCGTCGTTCACAATCGCGTGGCACCTGGCACCTCGGCACTCCAGCACCCCGCACCCGAGCACCTGGCACCCGACGCACCTGACGCACCCCCAACGATCCGCAGTATTATTGCGCGCTCTTTTCTGTCGTGCTGGCACACGCGGGATTGACGAGGAGACACAGCTCATGCGACGAGGGTGGACGTTTGCGGGCGGGGCGCATTCCCGTGCGTGCCTGCTGTTGGTGACAGTGCTGGCGGTCCTCGCCCATGGTCATGGGACGCTCGCTGCTCCGGAAAAGTCTGCGCCGCCTCTGACCGTGGATCATCTTCGCGTCGAGCATGCCGAGAACCCGCTCGGCCTGGGCACGCGTGCGCCGCGACTCAGTTGGTGGATCCACGGGGACGCACGCGGCATCGTGCAAGCGGAGTATCAGGTGCAGGTGGCGCGCACGGCAGATGACCTGACACGCGGTCGGCATCTGGTCTGGGATTCGACGCGCGTGAAGTCGCGCGAGTCGACGCTTCGCCCCTACGAGGGACCCGGCGTCGAGGCCCGTCACCGCTACTACTGGCATGTCCGCGTCTGGGACGCAAAAGGCCGGGCCTCCGGGTGGAGCGCACCGGCATGGTGGGAGATGGGCCTGCTGGCGCCATCCGACTGGACGGCGCAGTGGATCGAGCCGGAGCTGCAGGAGGATTCATCGGTGCCGCAGCCCTCGCCGATGCTGCGGCGCACCGTCGCCCTGAAAGCCGCGGTCCGCTCGGCCCGCATGTACGTCACGAGTCATGGGCTGTACGAGCTGTCCATCAATGGCACGCGTGTCGGAGACGATGTGCTGACGCCTGGGTGGACGAGCTACGCGACACGACTGCAATATCAGACCTACGACGTCACGAGCCTCGTTCGCCGTGGCGACAACGTCCTCGGCGCACTGCTCGGCAGCGGCTGGTACCGTGGGCAAATTGGCTTCCAGAAGCATCGGAACCACTACGGCAATCGCCTCGCGCTCCTCGCGCAACTCGAGGTCCTGTATGCCGACGGCACGCGCGAGACGGTGGGATCCGACGCGCAGTGGAAGGCGGCCGCCAGTCCGATTCAAATGGCCGAGATCTACGGCGGCGAGGCCTACGACGCTCGCCTCGAGCGTGCCGGGTGGGACGCGCCCGGGTTCGATGACGCGAGCTGGAAGGGTGTGCGTGTCGCGGATCATCCGAAGGACACGCTGATTGCGCCGGACGGCCCGCCCGTGCGTCGCATCGAACAGGTGACGCCGGTCAAGATCCTCACGTCGCCGTCGGGTCAGACGATCGCGGACATGGGCCAGAACATGGTCGGCTGGGTCCGCCTCACGGTGGAGGGTCCCGCGGGAACCACGGTCACGCTCCGCCATGCCGAGGTGCTGGATCAGAAGGGAAACTTCTACACCGAGAATCTCCGCGCCGCCGCGCAGCAGGTCGCCTACACGCTCAAGGGCGGCAGCAGGGAGATGTTCGAGCCGCGCTTCACATTTCAGGGGTTCCGCTACGTCCTGGTCGACGGCTTCCCGGGCACGCTCGCACCCGACAATCTCAGGGGCATCGTGGTGCACTCGGCAATCGCGCCCGCCGGCGAGTTCTCGACGTCTGACGCGCTGATCAATCAGCTGCAGCACAACATCCGCTGGGGCCAGAAGGGCAATTTCGTCGACGTCCCCACCGACTGCCCGCAGCGCGACGAACGGCTTGGCTGGACCGGCGATGCGCAGGCGTTCTCGCGCACCGCCGCGTTCAACATGGACGTCGCCGGGTTCTTCACCAAGTGGCTGAAGGACGTCGCCGCCGATCAGCTCGAGTCAGGCGCCGTGCCGCACGTGGTCCCGGACGTGTTGACGCGACCGAACAAGCCGGAGGCCGCGTCGGCGGGATGGGCCGATGCCGCGGTCATCATCCCGTGGAACATGTATCTCAGTTACGGCGACCGGCTGGTGCTCGAGACGCAGTATCCGAGCATGACGAAATGGGTCGAGTACATGCGCCGCCGCGCCGGCGACGACTATCTGTGGACCGAGGACTTCACGTTCGGCGACTGGCTCGCGTTTGCGACGACACGCTCCGACTATCCCGGCGCGACTACCGGCAAGGATCTGATTGCGACGGCATTCTTCGCGCATTCGACGGATCTGCTGGCGCGGACGGCCGCGGTCCTCGGCAAGGCCGACGATCAGGCGCGTTACGAGGCATTGCTCGAGAAGATCAAGGCAGCGTTCGTCAAGGAGTTCGTGACTCCGGAAGGCCGCGTCGGCGAGAACACGCAGACGGCGTACGTGCTGGCGCTGCAGTTCGACCTGCTGCCCCAGGAGATTCGGCCCCGGGCCGCGGCACGCCTCGTCGCAGAAGTGCGCGAGCGGAAGCACCTGACCACAGGGTTTCTGGGCACGCCGTACCTGCTGCACGTGCTCAGCGACCATGGATATCTCGACGTCGCGTACATGCTGCTGCAGCGGAAGGAATATCCGTCCTGGCTGTATCCGGTGACAAAGGGCGCGACGACGATCTGGGAGCGGTGGGACGGCATCAAGGCCGACGGCTCGTTCCAGGATGCCGGCATGAATTCGTTCAACCATTACGCCTACGGCGCGGTTGGCGAATGGATGTACCGGGTCATGGCTGGCCTCGAGATCGACGAAGCAGTGCCGGGTTACAAGCACATCGTGATCGCGCCGCGCCCGGGCGGCGACTTTACGGACGTGAACGCGAACCACGACACGCCCTATGGCCGTGCCACGTCGCATTGGACGAAGACGGCGAGCGGGTTCGAGCTGAGCGTGGACGTGCCGGCAAACACGACGGCGAGCGTTCGGCTGCCCAAGGCGACGCTGGACTCGGTGACCGAAGGCGGGAAGCCCGTCCAGGGGCTCGACGGCATCACCGGAGCACGTCAGGACGGCGAGAGCGCGGTCGTGGAAGTTGGGTCGGGACAGTACCGGTTCGCGTGGCGTTGAGCATGGACGATGACCGCACGTAGGCCCGAGTTTTAGCTCGGGCATGCGCCTTTGCCCCTTGCGCCCATCCGCCCATGCGCCTATGCGCCCATGCGCCCATGTGCCCAAGCTATCTGACCGGTGTGGGGGCGGGGCTTCCGCCTTCGCGAAGCTTCGGCGGACCGCCGTACCGTTGGCGGAGGCTGGTCAGCCCCGCGACCTTCGGAGGTGACTCATGACCCGTCGCGCTCCTACTCGACGCCGTTCGACCTCGACCCGGGCCTCCGCGTCACGACCGCTCGCGGGCGCCGTCGCCCTCGTCGCGGGCGCGACGCGCGGCGCCGGTCGCGGCATCGCGCGCGGCCTCGGCGAGGCGGGCGCCACCGTCTACTGCACCGGGCGCAGCGTGCGCGGGGCGCCGTCGCCCTACAAGCGCCCGGAGACGATCGAGGAGACGGCCGATCTCGTGACCGCCGCCGGCGGAACGGGCGTTGCCGTTCGCGTCGATCACACGGTCGAGGACGAGGTCCGCGACCTGGTGGCACGGATTGGTCGCGAGCAGAAGGGCCGGCTCGACGTGCTCGTCTGCAGCATCGCCGGCGAGGATCCCTCGGTGCCGTGGCAGCAGCCGCTGCCGAAGGTCGACATCGCGCTCGGCGTCAGGATGTTCCAGCAGTCGGTGTTCTCTCATCTCTGCACGGCCAAACATGCGGCGCCGCTGATGATCAAACGCCGGCAGGGTCTGATTGTGGAGGTCACCGAAGGCGACACCCTTTCGGGCGGCGTCTCGCTGCTGCATCACCTCGTGAAGAGCGCGCTGAAGCAGCTGGCATTTACCATGGCGGACGAGCTGCGCAAGCACAAGGTCACGGCGCTGTCGATCACCCCAGGATTTCTGCGCTCCGAGTCGATGCTCGAGCACTTCAAGGTCACCGAGGCCACCTGGCGCGATGGCGGGAAGAAGGATCCGAACTTCCTGCGCTCCGAGACACCGCTCTTCGTCGGGCGCGCCGTCGCGGCGCTTGCGGCCGACCCCGACAAGGCGACGCGTACCGGACAGGTCACCAGCTCGTGGGAGTTGGCACGTCACTACGGGTTCACGGACGCGGACGGCAGCCGTCCCGACTGGGGCGCCCACTACCCGACCATCATGGACAGCTACAAATGGTTGAAGGAAGGACTGCTGCGAGAGGCCGCGTGGCTCGATCAACTGAGCGAGCGGGCGAAGAGATACGCGGGGTGAGGAATACGTTGTCTTGCCATCCGCCCTGCGAGTCCCATACAGTCGCTGAGGCATGCACGGCGACCGGCGCGCGGCGCGCACGCGATCACTGACGGGCGACGGCGCGCGGCACGCGGCGCACCTGCGCGGCCTGAATCTCGAACGCGTCCTCCTCGTGGCGATGGAGCGCCAGGGCCCGTTCACCCGCGCCGAGATCATCCGCGACACCAACCTGTCGGCGCCGACCGTCGGCAGCCTCGCCTCCGACCTGATTCGCCGCGGCCTGCTCCGCGACCTCGGCACCGGGCCGTCCCGCGGCGGCCGGCGGCCCTCCTTCATGGAGTTCAACGGCCGCTACGGCTTCGTCGCCGGCATCCACGTCGCCTCGTCGAACACCTCCCTGGCGGTCGCCGACCTGCGCGGCGAGATGATCGCGCAGCAGACGATTCCGACGCCGGTCGATCGAGGCCCGACGGGCCTCCTCGCGCAGGTCGCCTCGGAGCTGCGCGGTCTCCTGCGCCAGGCGCGCGTGCCGGTCAGCCGCCTGCTCGCAGTCGGCGTCGGGGCGCCGGGCGCCGTCGATCCCGCGCACGGCGTGGTCAAGGCGCTGGCGCCGAACCTCAAGGGGTGGAACGAGGTGCCGGTGGCGTCGCTCCTGCGGCGCGCCGTCGGCGCGCCGGTCTTCGTCGACAACGACGTCAATCTGGCGATTCTCGGCGAACGCTGGAAAGGCGTCGCGCGCGGGCACGACACCTGCGCCTTCATCACCGTCGGCACCGGCATCGGCGCCGGGATCATCGTCAAAGGCGAGCTCCATCACGGCTACCATTTCCAGGCCGGGGAGATCGCGCTGATGTGCATGGGGCCGCAGTTCGTGGACAGCGACTTCGGCGCGCGCGGCTGCCTCGAGACGCTGGTCGGCCTGAAGGCGCTCGAGGCACGATGGGCGCGTCACGCCTCGAGCGACGGCGAGCCTGGCGCGCGAGGACTGATCGAGGCCGCGCAGGCCGGCGATCGACGTGCCCGCGGCATCCTCGACGAGACCGTCACGCTCATCGCCATCGCCGCCGCGAACCTGACGCTCACTCTCGATCCGTCGCTCATCGTGCTCGGCGGCGCGTTCATCACGCAGGCGCCGCACACGATCGATGACATCCGGCGGATTGTCGCGCGGGTGGTGCTGACGCCCAGCGGCATCATGCAGTCCACGCTCGGCGAGTCGGCGCCGCTCTGGGGCAGCGTGCTGCTGGCGATGAGCGAGGCGCGCCAGCGCCTGCGGGCGCAGCTCAAGAACAGCCGCGGCTGACGACGCCGCCGCGGAGTAAACAGAGAAGGCCAGGTCGCGGATCAACGCCGATAAGGCCGGTCTCGGACGAGCACGGAAGGACACGGATGTTCTTTCGGTTCAGATCGCCGTTCGCTGGTGTGGAATCCGTGACGTGCGATCGACTGAACACGAGGCGAGGTCGCGGATGGACGCGAAGAAGGCGCGTCACGGACGAGCACGGAAGGACGCGGATTTTCGCTCGGTTCTTCTGCCCACTGGTACGCCGGCGTCGAATCCGTGACGATGCGATCGACTGAACAGGAGGCGAGGTCGCGGATGGACACGAAGAAGGCGCGTCACGGACGAGCACGGAAGGACACGGATTTTCTTTCTGTTCTTCTGAGCGCCGTTCGCTGGTGTCGAATCCGTGACGATGCGATCGACTGAACACGAGGCGAGGTCGCGGATGGACGCGAAGAAGGCCCGGTCACGGACGGGCACGGAAGGAGACGGATTTTCCTTGTGGTCTTCAGATCCCTGTACGCCAGTGTCGAATCCGTGACGTGCGATCGACTGAACACGGGGCGAGGTCGCGGATGGACACGAAGAAGCCCGGTCACGGACGGGCACGGAAGGACACGGATGTTCTGTCGGTTCTTCTGATCGCTGTACGCCGGCGTCGAATCCGTGACGATGCGATCGACTGAACACAGGCGGGTCACGGGATGGATGCGAAGAAATCCCGGTCCGGACGAGCACTGAGGGAATCGGATTTCTTGTCTTCTGGTCTTCCATCTGGTCCGTGTCCGTCCGTGTCATCCGTGACGATCCGATCCGTGACAATCCGTGACAGCCGATCTGCGACATCCGCGACACCGTATCCGCGAAAGTCCCGTGACGCGGATTGCATGCAGGGCGCACTTGACACGACGTTCGTAATTGGACTTAATTAACCACCCTAATTAATTGGTATCCGCGGATTCTGACGTGGATCTCCTCAGGGGTGATCGCGTCAGCGGGGCGGCGGGCTTGGGCAGGTTCGCCGCCCCATCTTATTTGCGGGGGCTTCGCCCACTGCAGTGCCAAGTGCTAAGTGCCAAACTGCGAAGTGGAGTGGCCAGTGATGAGTGCCAGTGAGGGGTTAATCCTCAGCTGAGGATTTTGCCCACCACTTGAACCTGCCCACTCTTCACTCCACTTAGCACTTCGCATCTGGCAGTTGGCACTGCCAGTGGGAAGTCACTCCGGCTTCCTTCCCTCGATATTGAGCCGCCAGTAGTCCAGCTCGAAGGCGGGCACGCCGCTCGCCGCCAGGGTCGCGACGGCGTCCATGAACGCCTCGCGGCTGGACGCGTCGGGCAGCCGCGCCAGGTGAGGCCGGCAGATGACGTGCGAGACGAACTCGACGAACGCGGCGCGCGTCGGCTGCACGATCGGCGCCGGATCGACGCTCGTTCGGACATCCGAGAAGCCCGCCCGCAGCAGGCGAGCCGCGGTCGTCGGCGCGTCGGCAAATTCCCAGGGGGTCTCCCAGGCCGCGAAGTACGGCGCGAAGCGGCCGTCGCGCATCACCGTCTCGCATCGTCCGTGGAACCGGTGCAGGTTGCCGGCGCCGCCGCACTGGGCGACGAGGCGCCCGCCCGGCTTCAACGCGGCGAACAGGCTCGCGAACAGGCGATCGTGATCGCGCACCCAGTGAAAGGTCGCCGTGCTGAACAGCGCGTCCGCAACGGCGTCGAATGGCAGCGCTGCCGCGTCGGCCCGCACGAAGCTGACGTGAAATGGGAAGGCGGGACTCAGGTGCCGTCCCGCCGTCGCGAGCATGTTCTCTGAAAGATCGACGCCCACGGCGCGGCCGTGTGGCAGGCGCTGCAGCAGGTCGCCCGTCAGTCGGCCGGTGCCGCAGCCGACGTCCAGCACGAGCTCCGTGCCGCTGAGGGGCAAACGCGCAAGGACCGGGGCTCCCCATGCCCGTTGCGGGTCGGATACGCGGTGGTAGACATCCGCGTTCCACTCGCGCGGGGGCTCCGGCCGCTCCGGCGGATCACCGCCGGACGGCGCGCTCATTCAGGAGGGGTTTCGAGGTCGAGGTCGTACAAGCGCGGCTGCGGTCCGGGCTCGATGCCGGCGATATCCGGATCCTCATCGGTGCTCCGCGGCGGCGTCGCCGCGCGGCGGGCCTTGGCCTCTTCGCGTTTGGCGACTTTCTGCGTGCGCTTCTCGGCCAGGTTGCGTTCCCGTTGGCGCTTCAACTGCGTCGGGCGCGATCTATTCACCATAGTAACTCCTCAGATGAGTGACCACAGGGCGCGGCTTACTCCGCGGTTGTTGTTGCTGCCGCCTTCTTCCGGGATGCCCGCTTCTTCGCGGCCCGCGGGGGAGCCGGTTCCGTGGTCGACTCCAATCGAACCACCGACGTCACGAACCGGTGGATGCCATGGTTGTCGAAGTCGATGACGGTGTAGCGTTCGTTGGCGTCAGTCACCGTGCCGGCGCCGTACTGCGTCTGTGCAACTCTGTCACCGATTGTGTAAATACGCATCAGGGTTTCCTCACCGGCGCGTCCGCGCCGCGTCACCAGCGGTGTTCGTTCATCGCCGCATCGCGGCCTTTCGCCTCAGGCCGTGCGAGGCTCGCGCAGACGCCCGTCACCCCGCCCGGCGGCGCATCTCACGGCGCATATCCAACCGTCGGCGGCACTCCGGGAGAAGCGGGCGAACTATGGTCAAGAATTCCGGCAGTCGAACGGCGGGAACGCTGCTCACCTGGGGCTCGCCGCTCCAGTAGCGAGCCGGTTCGGCCAGTCATTCGGCCGGAGCGTCAGTCGCGGTGCTTCGCCGAAGCTCGTATGTCCTTGATTTTGTCACGGTTGGCCTAGAAAGTCGAGCCCTGGTGACGGCCGAGGAACCAGCGGTCCAGCACCACGCGACGCACGAACCATGGTCGACCGAGCAGCCACGTCCCGAGCCGCTGGGACAGCCGATCGATGGCGGGCGTCGGGGTTGGCGTGACGGCCGCCGACGCCCGCGCGCGCAGTCGAGCCTCGTAGCCCTCCAGGTTACCGCTCGAGTAGTCTCCCGACGCCGCAACCAGTGTCTCGGCGGCCATCACGCCCGACTCGATGGCCGGTCGGATCCCCTCGCCGCTCTGCGGCACGGCGAGCCCCGCCGCATCGCCGATGAGCAGTACCTGGTCGTCCACCACGCGCCGGGTGTGCCGCTCGTACAGCAGATACGCGTGGCCGCGCGGGCGCCATGTTCCGGTGGCCGGCACCTTCCGGCGGTCGCGGAGAAAGTCGATGAAGTCCGCGTAGGCCTTCGGCACGGGATCGTGGCCAAGCCGGCCGATCCCGATGTTCATGTAGCCCTGTTTCCGGAAGCACCAGCCGTAGCCGCGCAGGTCTGACGAAAAATACAGCTCCGGCTGCGCCGGATCGATGGCGAATGCGTCCGCGTCCTCTGCCGGAATCGGGAATTCGGCTTCCTGCGCGCGGACGAGCGCCGCCTGCGAGGGCGGCCCGTTCACCTGTCGGGCAATGGGGCAGAAGTGTCCACCCGCCCCGACCACCACCGCCGCGCTGATCTCGCCGTTGATCACCCAGCGGCGTCCCTGACGGACCATCGTCTTGACCGGCGTCCCGAGCAGGAGGCGTGCCTGCGATCGGCGGAGCAGGTAGTCGTCGAACTCGCAGCGACGGATGCCGTAGCTGACGGCCTCGTCGTAGCGCACACGCACATCGCGTGGCCGTCCGATCACCCCGGTACGGAACGCGGTAATGGGCTGGAAGGTGCGGCTGGACGCGTACGCCGTGGTATCGAGCCGCAGCGTGTCGATGACCGGTGGCGTGATCCAGCCGGCGCACACTTTGTCTCGCGGGAACGTCGCTTGATCGATGACGAGGACGTCGGCTCCGGCCTGCCGAAGCGTCCACGCGCAGGTGGATCCGGCCGGCCCGCCGCCAACCACGAGCACGTCACAGGTCTCCATCCGACGCGCGTTTCTGCCTAGTCGCTAGCGCGCGTCCAGGGAATGGCGTTGCTGCCGCTGCGCGCGAACACCACCTGGAAGAGCTGCAGCGAGCCGGTGATGAACGCCACCTCCGACCCCGCCAGATAAAGGTCCCACGCGCGCGCGAACGGCTCGTCGAACATCTTGGTCACGCGGTCCGAGGCGCGGAGGAACCGGTCCCGCCAGTGCTCGAGGGTCTTGGCATAGTGCAGCCGGAGATTCTCGACGTCGAGGACCGAGAAGCTGCGCGGCTGCAGAATGCGCTCGAAGACCTCGACGAGCGTCGGCGGATAGGCGCCGGGGAAGATGCGCCTGGTGATCCAGGGGTTCAGTGGCGCCGGTTTGTTGCGCCCGATGAAATGCAGCAACCCGCGGCCGTCGTCGGTCAGCACGCGATTCATGACGTCGCCGAGCGTCGCGTAATCGGGCAGGCCGACGTGCTCGAGCATCCCGACCGAGACGAACGCATCACAGGCGCCGCGCACGTTGCGGTAGTCGTCTTCGATGAACTCGACGCGGTCGCTGAGTCCCTGCGCCAGGGCCTGCTCGCGCGCATACGCGATCTGCTCCTTCGAGATGTTGAAGGCGGTCACGTGCACGCCGTGCTCGCGTGCCATGAAGAGCGCCAGCGATCCCCATCCACAGCCCGCCTCGACCACGCGCTCGCCCGGCTTCAGCCGCAGCTTCCGCGAGACCAGCGCCATCTTCGCGGTCTGGGCTTCTTCCAGCGAGGCGTCCGGCGTCGGAAAGTACGCGCACGTGTACAGCATCTGTCGATCGAGCCAGAGCTGGTAGAACTCGTTGCCGATGTCGTAGTGATGGTGCACGTTTTCGCGCGACGCGTGCACCGAGTTGCCCGGCTCCGGCATCCACCACGGCCGAGGGGCCGAGTCGCCCATTGCGCGGTAGACGGCCACGAGCATTTCCACCAGATCGCCGCGGACCTCGACCGCCCCGGACATGTAGCCTTCGCCGAAGTTGAGGTCGGGATTCCATAGCCACTTGTAGAGGGCGGCCCGGTTCTTGACCGTGATCGTGGCGATGGGTGGGTGGTCCGGTCCGATCGCGTGGCCGTCCCAGAGCTCGAAGCGGAGCGGCGCGGGGGCCACCGCCTGCTGAATGCGGCCGAGAGCCCAGTGGTCGAGGCGCGTGGAGCCGAGCGCCGCGACCTCGGAGGACGTAGAGGACGTGGATGACACGGACAGCGCGCGAAGACGTTCAGACTTCATGAGCCACCGTATGAGAGGGCCTGCCGGCCGGTTGTCAGGAGCAGTTTACTTCGGGGTCCGGTCGGGAGGCGAGTCGGCCGTCATAGGCGCATGGGCGCATGGGCGCAGGGCACATAGGCGCATGGGGAGGCAGCCGGGTTAACCCGATATCTCTTCCCTATGCGCCCCATGCGCACCGTGCGCTCATGCGCCATGCGCGCGCCCATGCGCCCCCATGCGCTCATGCGCCTATGTGCGCCTCTGCGCCCATGCGCCCATGCGCCCATTCCGCACGGAGCGGTCCGCGACGACGGTCACCTGCATGTCCTGGGCGTGGTTCACGATTTGCTGGACCAGGCCTTCGCTGAGCCACGAGCGGAGCGTGCGGTCGCGCTGCCTGGCGACGAAAATCTGCGTGACCCGCTGCTTGCGGGCGAACTGCGCCAGGGTCTCGGCGACGTCCATTCCCTCGAGAATGTGCGTCTCGATCTGCAAGCCTCTGGCAAAGGTGAGATGTCGCTTGAGGTGGTCGCGATCTTCGTCGCTCAGATGGGCAAGATCGGCCGTTTCCGAGACGTACACGGCCAGACAGTCGGCGCGCAGATAGTCGGCGACGCGGCGGCCGCGCCGGATCAGCGCCGCGCTCGCCGGATCGGGCTCGATCAGGAGGAGCAGCCGATCGCCGGGTTCAGCCGCTGAAGTGTCCGTGGTGGTCGTCGAGTCTTCTGCCTGGTGCCGGCTTTCGACGGCGTGTGCCGTCTGACGCATCGCCAGCTCACGCAACGCGACCAGTGTGGGCTCCCTGAAGAAGTTCTGCAACGCTGCGCGCGCGCGATCCGGCGGGTACACGACGCCGCGTTCCAGCCGGTTGAGCAGCGCACCGGGCGTCAGATCGACCATGACCACTTCGTCCGCCTGCTTGACCACCCAGTCGGGAATCGTCTCGCGGACCCGCACGCCGGTGCTCTGCCAGATCTGATCGTTCAGGCTCTCGAGGTGTTGAATGTTCATCGTGGTCAGGACATCGATGCCAAAGTCGAGCAGCAGATGGACGTCCTTCCAGCGCTTGTCTCGCGGCGATCCGGGGACATTCGTGTGAGGAAACTCGTCGACCACTGCCACGTCAGGTCGGCGCCGGACGACGGCTTCGGTATCCATCTCTGCGAAGCGGGATCCGCGGTATTCGACCTTTCGGTAGGGAATGGCTTCGAGACCTTCGGCAAGCGCGATTGTCTCCTTCCGCCCATGGGGTTCGAAGTATCCGATGACGACGTCGACGCCCTGCGCTTTCAGCTCGTGTGCCTCGGTCAACATCTCAAAGGTCTTCCCGACGCCGGCCGCGTATCCGAGGAAGATCTTGAGGCGTCCGCGTTTCAGCGCCGTCGTCACGTTCGGTGGGGGAAGACGCGAACGTCCATACCTTCGGCGCCGCGAATCAGTCGGTCGAGTGGGCTTCCGCTGAGGCGCGCGCGCCAGTCTCTGCGGATATTGTGCCCGAGGAAGATCTGCGTGATGCCGTGGCCGCGGGCGTAGTCGAGAATCGTCTGCACGGCATCCGTTCCGTGCAGGATGTCGATGGTGGCGCGCTCCGCGCGCGCCAGGCTGACATTCCGTTCGTTGGCGACGCGGTCCTGCGGCGTCAGATTCGGCTGGTTCACGTAGATGGCGAACAGTTCGCCGTGAAAGCGATCGGCATTCCGCCGGCCGCTGGCGAGCATCGCCGCGGCGTCCGCCCGGGGCGTCATGCACACGAGGATCCGCTCCTGCGTGCCCCAGGAGGAGTGAATCCCGTGAAGCTCGAGATATGCCTCGAGCTGCCGGTCCACGACGTCGGCGGTCAGCAGCAGGGCTCGGCCACGGAGCTGCGACAGTTGTTCAGCCAGCCCTGCCCGCACGGCCATGCCATCGTCACCGCGCTTCGCAAGCACCGTTTCCGCGGGGGCATCCACGACGACGACTTCGTCGGCAGCCGCGACAAACGATTGAGGAACCGTCTCGCTGGGTATCCGGCCGGTGAGACGGAGGACGAAGGCCTGCTGCTCCTCGATGTATTCGAGGTTGACCGAGGTCAGCACGGAAATGCCGCCTGCGAGGATTTCGAGGACGTCCTGGTAGCGCTTGCCGTGCCGGCTGCCCGGCGGGTTGTCGTAGGCGACGCCGTCCACAAGGGCGACTTTCGGTCTTCGCGCGAGCACGGCATCGACGTCGATGACGGGAACGCCCTCCGCGACGGTGACCGGGACGATTTCCAGACCCGCCATCACGCGAGCCACGTCCTCATCGACACGAGGTTGCATGGCCGCGACCACGACATCCTCGCCGCGCATGCGCCGTCGGCGGCCCTCATCGAACAGCGTGAACGACTTGCCAACGCCTGACGTGTAGCCGAGGAAGATCTTGAGCTGGCCGCGCTCGGCGGCGCGTTCGGCGGCCTGAATCTGACGGAGGAGGGCCTCGGCGTCGGGACGATCGGTTTCGAGGTCGTGGGAGGCCATCAGCCCTCCCGCAGCGGCACCACCTGTACCGCCGCATCCGGGACAGCACTGAGAAACCGGTTGAGCGTCGATCCGTGCCACAGGACCTCCCAGCGTGTCCTGGCACTTTGACCGAAGATGACGTGCGTCACGCCCTCGCGTTGGGCGAACGCGACAAGGCCATCGGCCGGCCGTTCCGCGATCACCCGCACGACGGTGGCGCCGAGGCTTTCGGCGAGCCGGATGTTCTGCCCGAGCGCCTCGGCATCTCGGGTGCTGATGCGTCCCGGGCGTTCGCGCGGCGTTTCGACGTAGACCGCGTACCACTTCGAGCCCAATCGGCCGGCGATCCGCGCGCCGGCCCGAACGACACGCGGCGCGAGCGCGCTCGAGCTCATGCAGACCATCACCCGCTCCGGAATCAGCGCAGGCTCGAGGCCCTCGCGAGCCCGGTAACTGGCAGCCTTCTCGCCCACTTCGTCGGCGACGGCGCGCAGGGCGAGCTCGCGGAGCGTCGAGAGATTGCCCTTGCGAAAGAAATTCGTGAGTGCCTGCTCGACCTTCTCGGGGCGATAGATCTTGCCCTCGCGCAGCCGATTCCGCAGCTCCTCGACCGTGACATCGACGTTGATGACTTCATCGGCGCGATCGAGGAACGTATCCGGCACCGTCTCGCGGACACGAACGCCGGTCGCCCGCGCGACGGCATCGTTCAGCGTTTCAAGGTGCTGGATGTTCACGGCGGTCATGATGTGAATCCCGGCGTCGAGGAGTTCGAGGACATCCTGATGCCGCTTCGCGTTGCGGCTCCCAGGCACGTTGGTGTGCGCGAGTTCGTCGACCACGGCAACCTGGGGCTTGCGGTGGAGGATGGCGTCGACATCCATCTCCTCCATCGTGACGCCGCGATACTCGACGTTGCGGCGAGGCACAACCTCGAGATTCCTCACCTGGGCCTCGGTGTCGCGGCGGCCGTAGGTCTCGACGAACCCTACGACGACGTCGAGGCCACGCGCGCGAAGGGCGTGCGCTTCCTGCAGCATCTCGTAGGTCTTGCCGACGCCGGGCGCGGCCCCGATGTAGATGCGCAGGCGCGCCCGGTCCTTCTCCTTGATTCGCGCGAGGAGCGTGTCGGCGGTCGGACGGACCTCTGGCATCGACACCATCATCGTACGTCTACGCCAGACCGACGGCGACGAGCACGATATCGATCGCCTTGATGCCGACAAACGGCACGACGACGCCCCCCAATCCGTATACGAGCAGGTTGCGCCGCAAAATCGCCGCCGCGCCGAGCGGCTTGTACGCGATGCCCCTGAGGGCCAGGGGGATCAGCGCGATGATGACGACGGCGTTGAAGATCACTGCCGACAGGATCGCGGATTCCGGCGTCGCCAGCCGCATGATGTTCAGCACGCCTAGTTGCGGAAAGGCGAGGATGAACATCGCGGGAATGATGGCGAAGTACTTGGCCACGTCGTTGGCAATCGAGAACGTCGTCAGGGCGCCCCGTGTCATCAGCAGCTGTTTGCCGATTTCCACGATCTCGATGAGCTTGGTGGGATTCGAGTCGAGGTCCACCATGTTGCCTGCCTCTTTGGCCGCCGTGGTGCCCGTGTTCATCGCGACGCCGACGTCAGCCTGGGCCAGCGCCGGTGCGTCGTTGGTCCCGTCCCCGGTCATCGCGACGAGCTTCCCCTCGCGCTGCTCGCGCTTGATCAGCGCCATCTTGTCCTCGGGTTTGGCCTCGGCCAGGAAGTCGTCGACACCGGCTTCGTTGGCAATCGAGGCGGCGGTCAGCGGGTTGTCGCCCGTGATCATTACCGTCTTGATGCCCATCGCGCGCAGTGCGTCGAACCGCTGGCGCATACCGCCCTTGACGATGTCTTTCAGATGGATCACGCCGAGCGCGCGAGCCCGCTCGGCCACGACGAGCGGCGTGCCACCGGAGCGCGCCACGCGGTCGACCATCGACTGCAGCTCCGACGCAACGACTCCGCCATTGCCGGCGACGTACTTCACAATCGCGTCGGCCGCACCCTTGCGAATTTCGCGGCCGTCCAGGTTGATGCCTGACATGCGGGTTTGGGCAGAGAAGGGCACGAAGGCGGCAGCCTTGTCGGCCAGCTCACGACCGCGGATGCGGTACTTGTCCTTGGCGAGAACGACGATCGAGCGGCCCTCCGGGGTTTCGTCCGCAAGCGACGCGAGCTGGGCCGCGTCGGCCAGCTCACCCTCCGTGACGCCCGCCAGCGGCACGAACTCGGTCGCCTGCCGGTTACCCAGCGTGATGGTTCCGGTTTTGTCGAGCAGCAACGTGTCGACATCGCCGGCGGCCTCGACCGCACGGCCGGACATGGCCAGCACGTTGTGCTGCACCAGACGGTCCATGCCCGCGATGCCAATCGCCGAGATCAGCGCGCCAATCGTGGTGGGAATCAGGCAGACCAGGAGTGAAATCAGCACCGGGATCTGGATCTCCGTACCGGCGTAATACGCAAACGGCTGCAGCGTGACCACGACGAGGAGAAACACCAGCGTGAGCACGGCCAGGAGAATGTTCAGCGCGATTTCGTTCGGCGTCTTTTGTCGTTCCGCGCCCTCGACGAGCGCGATCATCCGGTCCAGGAACGTGTGCCCCGGATCGGAGGTCACCCGCACCTTGATCCAATCGGAGATGACGCGGGTGCCGCCGGTGACCGCGGATCGATCGCCGCCGGATTCGCGAATGACCGGCGCCGATTCACCGGTGATCGCCGACTCGTCGACCGACGCCACGCCCTCGATGATTTCGCCGTCTGCCGGGATGAACTCTCCGGCGCTCACCATGACGATGTCGCCTTTGCGCAGGCTCGCCGCCGGCACTTGTTCGGTTCGGTCGTCCGACAGGCGGTTCGCAATGGTCTCGGTCCTGGCCTTACGCAACGTGTCGGCCTGCGCCTTGCCGCGCCCCTCGGCCATCGCCTCCGCGAAGTTCGCGAAGATGACCGTGAACCAGAGCCAGAAGGCGACCTGGCCCGTGAAGAGCGGCCGGCCGGTGCCTCCGGCCAGCTCCTGAATGAAGATGATCGTCGTCAGGAGGCTGCCCACTTCGACGATGAACATCACCGGATTCTTGAACTGAATTCTTGGGTCGAGCTTCCAGAGCGAGTCGACGAGCGCCTGCCGGACGATGCCGGGGTCCCAGATTGAAATCGTGCGTGCGCGTTCTGACATGTGAGTAGTCCGCCCTTAGCGGGCAATCGTCGCGGCCGGCGCTCCGAGCGTCTGGTCGAGCGCCAGATTCAGCTCCAGCACGTTGACGCGCGCGCGACCGAGAAACCCGAGCGTCGGCGGCTCGGTGTGGGCCCGAACGAGATCTTTGACGCGCTCGACGGGCACACCTCGCGCCCGCGCCACTCGCGCCGCCTGCAGCTCCGCGGCGTTCGGCGGAATATGAGGATCCATGCCACCGCCGCTGGCAGTAACCATCTCAGACGGCACCTGGTGCGCGGTCGCCGCTTCCTCCTTCATCACCCCATCGAGTCGCTCCTGTACGGCCTTCAAGTGGTCGGGGTTCGACGGCCCGTAGTTCGTTCCGCCAGTCGACGCCGCGTTGTAATCGACGCCGGACGGCCGAGGATGGAAGTACTCGGGCCTGGTGAATTTCTGGGCGATGAGGCGGGAACCGACGATCGTGCCGTCCGGACGGCGAATCAGGCTGCCTTCAGCCTGGGCCGGGAACGCGACACGGCCAATCGCCCAGACGAGGACGTTGTAGCCGCCGCCGAGCAACACCATCGTGACAATCGTGAACAAGAGGCCCTGTCTGATTTCCTTGATCAACATGACGACGTTCCCTATCGCAGCGCCAGGTGCTCGGCAATCGGTCCGAGCACGGCGACCGGCATGAACATCAGCAGGCCGAGGATCACGATCACAGCCCACAACGTAAAACCGAATGTGCCGCTGTCGGCGCGCAGCGACCCCGCGGTCTCCGGCGCTGCCGGCTTGCCGGCCAGCACGCCGGCCAGCGCCAACGGCGCAATGATCGGGATGTAGCGCGACAGCAACATCACCAGCCCGCACGAGATATTCCAGAACGGCGTGTTGTCGCCGAGGCCCTCGAAGCCGGACCCGTTATTCGCCGCCGACGACGTGAACTCGTACATCATCTCGGAGAAGCCGTGCGGCCCCGGATTCTTCAGCCAGGCCAACGTCGTCCCGGGATCACTCGTCGTCGCCCAGACGTAGCACGCGATGGCCGTGCCGACGAGAATGGCCAGCGGGTGCCACAAGAGCGCCAAACTGGCCAGCTTCACTTCCTTGGCCTCGACCTTCTTGCCCAGGAACTCCGGGGTCCGGCCGACCATCATCCCCGCCACGAACACCGCGACGATGACGAAGATCAGCATGTTGATGAAGCCGACGCCGACGCCGCCGAAGATGTTGTTGAGCCACATGCCGATCATCGGCATCAGGCCACCGAGCGGGGTCAGCGAATCGTGCATCGCATTCACCGACCCATTGGACGTCACGGTGGTCGTCACTGCCCACAGCGCCGACAGCCCGGCGCCAAAGCGGACCTCTTTACCTTCCATCGATCCGGTCGACTGATCGACGCCCATGCGCGTGATCGCCGGGTTGCCTCCGGCTTCAACGGCCACGCCGAAGATCACCATCGGAATGTAGATCGCGAGCATCGTCGCGAAGATCACCGTCGCCAGCCGGCGGCGGTTCACCATGTAGCCCAGCATCACGACCATCGACATCGGGATGATGGTGATCGACCAGGTCTCGATGAAATTGGAGAGCGGCGTCGGGTTCTCGAAGGGATGGGTCGAGTTCGGCCCGAAGTAGCCGCCGCCGTTCGTGCCCAGCTGCTTGATCGCAACCACTCCCGCGGTCACGCCGCGCGCGATGGTCTGTTCCTGTCCTTCGACTGTCGTTGCCTTCGCCGCCGGCTCAAACGTCATCGGCGTCCCCTGCCAGATCATGAGTACCGCCAAGCAGCACCGACAAAGGCAGAAACAGGCGAATCGTGGCCCGTGTGAGATCGACGTAGAAGTTGCCGAGCTGCTTCAGACGGTTGCCGCCAAGCCCACGAATGACGGCCACGGCGGCTGCCACACCGGTCGCCGCGGTCACGAACTGGAGGAAGGAGATCGTGAACATCTGCGAGAAGTACGACAGGCCCGTCTCGCCGCTGTAGTGCTGCAGGTTGGTGTTGGTGGTAAAGCTCGAGATCGTGTTGAACGCGAGCGTCGGCTCCATGTTGCCGATGCCGTCCGGATTGAGCGGCAGGAAGTTCTGGAGCGTGACAATCGTCCACGTCGCCAGCCACATGAAGACGTTCGAGACGAGCATGGAGACGGAGTACTGCTTCCAGTCCTGCTGTTCATCCGGATTCACTCCGGTTACACGCAGCACGAACCGCTCGATCGGCACGAGGACCGGATCGAGCCACGTGCGCTTGCCCGTGAACACGTGGTACATGTACCGGCCGAGCAGCCCGCTCGTGGCTATCGTGAAGAGAATCGTGAAGACGATTGCAACGTATTCGGTGGCCATCGGAGCCTCAGAACTTCTCCGGGCGCAGCATCGCGTACACCAGGTACACGAAGGCTGCGACACTCAGCAACAACGACAATAGAGTCATGACCTCACCTAAACGCGATCGCAGAGGATGACGAATCCGAGCATCGCCGCGAACGTGACCAGTCCGAGCACGACCATTCCAAATGCGAGCAACATGTTTGTCCTCTCATGTAGCGCCCGAGCTTTACAGCTCGGGCTGACTCATTCAGAACTGAAACCGACGCAATCGACCCGCGCCGGCGCGAACTGTCGCCGCCGTTGAAGGCCTTCGTGGTGTCGCCCAGCGCCGTCGGGCCGTCCTGTGCCGGGGTCTCCGGGTGTTGCAGGCTGTTCCACGTTCCAGACGTTCGCGCCGACGCTCTTCAGCTGCCCGTCTCCCGATCGAATCGCGACACCGAAATCGAGAACCGGCCAGAGGGGCGATGCCGGTGGCGTTCTGGCGAATGCCGCGGAACATGTAGGTGCTGACGCCGTCGAAGCTCCCCGTCAACGTCAACGCGCCCGGATTCGGATCGGGTGAGCGCCGTCGGCGACGGGCGTCTGAGCCCGACGCGTTCGTCGCCACGGGCGGCGAGGGAAATGATGCCCGCGATTGTCGCGAGTGCGGAGCCCTGTCACGGTATTCATGGAAAATGATTTCTCTCTCGCGGAGACCTAGTGGGTGTGAGATGACGGCGCGACCGACGGCGCGCTGAGCCAATCTGTCGAGGGCCGCGTGACCCACGCCCAGATCGTCAGAATGGCGAGGAGCACGACGAACGCGGAGACCCGCCAGCCACCAGGGACGCGTTGACTGGCTCAGAGCCGGGCGCCCAGCCGGTTCCATCCTTGCCACATGCATGCTCATGACTCTGGCCTCTTCAATCACGATAGGGGCCGGGACCTCAGGACGCCCCAAAGAGTTCCTCAAGAGTTCCTCAACAGCCGATCCGGACCTGGCGCTTTCAACACGCACCTGGTCCCGGCGGCTGTCGTCGCCGGCACGAATAGCAACAGTGGTGCGCGCCGCAGCTGGCCTTGCGGTCGTTGCCGCGGCCAATCGCTCACTCACAGAGCCAGCATAGGAAGCAGCGCCTCAAGCCGGCCCAAGAATTGCCTGAAGACTCCCTGAAGGCGTGTCGAGGCACCTTCATGTTTATTTCAACGAACGGCTTCGCGATGCGCGACTTGAAAGGCTGGTGAGGAACCTGTTCAGACCGAGCTACGGCGGCAACCGGAACTGCGCACTGATGTACATATTGGGCGGCTTGATGCGTCAGTTTCGGACGATGACATGCGGCCATTTGCGCTGATGGGAGGAGAGCCCAGAATCGCTGGATGTATCACCGGCTGCATGCGTCGATAACATCGTGGATGCGATTGGCGCCGTGGATCGGATCGAGAGCGCTGAGCCGGGCCGCGTGCCGGCAGGCGTTCGAGCACCGGCTCGATGCGCGTCGTGCCCTGGCCGCTAGGATGCCCCGGGAGAATCATCGGCCGCAAACCGATAGCCGACCCAGGGCTCGCTCAGGAGGTAGCGTGGATTCGAGGGGTCCGGCTCGATCTTCTTCCGCAGCTGGGCCACGAGCGTCCAGAGGTGCTCGGGTTGCTCGACCGCGTTCGGCCCCCAGATCGCTTTCAGGATCGTCCGATGCGTGAGCACGCGATCGTGATTGCGGGCCAGCAGCGACAGCAGCTCGAATTCTTTCGGCGTGAGCCGGATCTCCGTCTCGTCGCGGAGCACACGATGACGGTCGTAGTCAACGGTGAGACTTCCCGCGCGGAAGTGGCCGGTGTCGCCCTGCTCGTCGGACGTGACCCGGCGGAGCGCCACGCGAATCCGCGCCAGCAGCTCCTCCGGCCCGAACGGCTTCGTGACGTAATCGTCCGCGCCGAGATCGAGCGCGTTCACCTTGTCGGCTTCCGCGCCGCGCGCCGACAGGACGACAATCGGTACTTCGACTGTTTGCGAATCCGCCGGCAGACCTCGGTGCCTTCGAGGTCGGGAAGGCCCAGGTCGAGCACGATCAGGTCGGGCGTGCGCTCCGCGACGAGCGTCAGCGCCTCGGCGCCGGTGCCGGCAATCTCCACGTGGTACCCGCGCGACCGCAGCAACGGTCCCACGGCGCGCTGAATGGAGACCTCGTCGTCAACCAGCAGGATGCGAGGTTCCTGTGTCATGTGGTCGGCGACACGGTCGGTTCCGGACTCCTCGTGGCAGCGGGAATGGCGATCGTGAAGAGCGCACCCCCGCGCGGACCATTGTCGGCCCAGATGCGACCGCGCTCGGTCGCCAGCAGGCCCCTGGCAATCGACAGACCCAGTCCTGTGCCGGAGGCGCGCGCCTTCCGCCGATCGGCCACGATAGAAACGCTCGAAGAGGTGCGGCAGGTCCGTGGGCCGATCCCCGGCCCCTGATCCTGAACCTGGACGACGAAATCCTCTCCCTCGACACGCGCCCTGATCTCGATCGTCGATCCGGCCGGCGCGTACTGCGCGGCATTCTCCAGCAGGTGCGCCAGGGCTGTTGCCGTCAATCGCGGATCGAGTCGCACCGGCACGTCGGCCTCGATGTGGACGTCCACTTTATGCTGCCCGAGCGTGTGCTCGACGTGGTCGCGCGCCGCGGCGATGATCTCGGAGGGGTGCGTCCAGCGCGACTCGGTCGCGACCGCGCCGGCGTCGATGCGCGCCATCTCGAGGATGTTCTGAAACAGCCGGGTCAGACGTTCGGTCTCGGTCAGGATCAGGTCGCTTTGCTCGATACGATTCTCCGGCGTCAGCCAGGTGGCCTTCATGTTGCTGGCCGCCACGCGAATCGCCGTCAGCGGCGTCCGCAGGTCGTGTCCCAGCGACGCGAGCAGCGCCGTCTTCAGCTCTTCGCTCTGACGTGTCAGCTCGGCGGTCTTGCGCTCCTCGAGAAACTGCGCGCGCTCGATCGCAATTGCCACGACCCCGGCGAGCGCATCGAGCGTGCCGGCCTCGACAGGCCGGCCGGACGCGCCGAGGAGTCCGATTGGCCGAGTGCCGAAGCGCAACGGCACGAGCCGAACCGTCTGGCCGTCTACCGTCGTCGAGCGATGGCCGGCGTAGGTCCTCGCGTTCGCATCGAATTCGAGTGAGGCCTGGGCGGCCGCAAACGCCTGGGCGAGCTGGGACGTCTCGAGCGCGATCGTCTGCGCTCCGGCCTCGAAGATGTCCCAGTCGGTTCCGCGCGGCAATGCAATCGCGACGAATTCCAGATCGAACCGCCGGGCAATCAATCGGGCCAGGGTCGAGATGGCTTCGCGGCTATCGGTCATCAGCATGACATCGCGGCTGAGATCGAAGAGCCGCGCCAGCTCGTCCCGCCGCCCGACGGCTTCCTGGGTGCGGGTCCGGGCAATGGCCGTCAGGTTGCTGGCCACAAGGCTGACCGCGAGGAAGGTAAAGAGCGCTATCCAGTTATGAGGATCGACGATGGTGAACGTGTGGACGGGAGGCAGGAAGAAGAAGTTGAACGACAGCATCGCCGCGACCGAGGTCACAATCGAGATCCAGAGCCGCGACGTCGTCGCGACGACGAGGACGAGCATGAGGAAAGTGGTGGACACCGTGGCCGCGTTCGAGACGTGCAGCCATCGCGCGTAGACCAACGTTACGGCCGCGACGGCGGCCAGGCTCGCTGCGCAGTGCACGGCATCGCGCCCCGACCAATTCATGAGTGTGATGATAAGTCTGACAAGGCGGACCTGAAGGTCCGCCCTACATTGACCGGGCCCGCCTGCATTTGACCGGGCCCCGCTGGCCGGGCCCGTCGATGTGAGGGCGGACCTGAAGGTCCGCCTAGTGCACGCTGGGCGGGGCCGGCACCTGGAGATTCGGCAGCGGCGCGGCGATGAACAGCCGGCGACACGGCTTCGCGATCATCCGCGCCCACTGCGCCGATCGGTTCACCCGCGCGCTGTCGGTGGCGATGCCGGTATTGGCGTACATCTGGCGATAGAGCTTCGAGATGAGGACAAACGCCAGCCGGCTCCGCAGCGTCTTGACGCAGCGCGAGCGTTCCCAGATACGCGACAGGCTGTAGAACCGATCCCAGACGGCCTGTGTCCGGTCGCGGATCTCGTCGGCCGACATCACCGGATGCTGGACGTACACCTTGGGCCGCGCTCCCTGCGGGATCAGCCAGTGGCGCGTCAGCGGGATGCCGTCGATTCTCGTGGAGTCCGACTTCATGGTCTCTTCCCACGCCGTGAAGTCGAGGGTGCCGGGGAACGGCGTCAGCATCACGAACTGCGCGAAGGTCACGCCGGCCTGATGGGCGACCGACGCCGTCGTCTCGAACGTCGCGGGCCGATCGCTCGGCAGCCCGAAGATGAACGAGCCCAGCACGTGGACGCCGTGCTGCTTGAACACGCGCAGCCGGTCCACGAGCTGGTCGCCCGCGGCGTTGAACTGCTTGTGGACGTCCTTCAGGCCTTCCGGCGTCACCGACTCGACGCCGACCAGTGCGCCCTTGATGTTGGCGCGCCGCATCGCGTCGAGAAATTCCGGGTCCTCCGCCGCCTCCATCGTGATCTGTGTGAAGAACACCATGTCGGCGGGCAGCTGCGCCAGCCGATCCATCAGCTCGAAGCGCTCGTTCCGGATCCCCGTCAGCCGCTGCAGTTCAGCGGGGTTGGCGCGGCGGCCGGCCATCCGGAGATCTTCCTGCGAGACGGGGTAGAAGTTGTCGTCGGCGAGCGCCACGAACCGGTACCCGCGTCGGCGGAGGTCCACGATCTCACGCACCACGACGTCAACCGATCGCTGACGTGGCCGCTGACCGTCGGTCCGCCACACCGAACAGAACGAGCAATGCTTGGGACAGCCGCGTACCGTCTGCACGGACGCCCACATGTAGCCGTTTGGCGGCAGCAGATCCCAGCGGGCCGGGAGAAACGCGTCGGCCGCAACCCGACCGCCTTCGTAGATGCGTGCCGGCGAACCCTTAAGGCAATCTGCCACCGCCTGCGCCCACACGACGTCGCCATCGCCACGGACCACGGCATGCGCACCGCCGAGATCGTGCGCTTCGTCCGGATAGAGCGTCGCGTGAATGCCGCCAAAGACGACATGGGCGCCCGCGGCTCGCGCCACGCGTCCCAGTTCGTATCCGCGAAGCGCGTTGCCGGTATGGATCCCGATCCCGACGACGTCGCCAGGGTGAATGCGGGCCGGATCGATCTGCTCGAGCGTCTCGTCGGTCAGCAGCGGCTCGCCGTATTCGGCGGGCGTCGCCGCGGCGAGCACGTAGAGCCAGCGGGGCGTGATCACGCCGATGCCGAACGAGACGTGACTTGGGTTGATCAGATGTATTGGCAAACGTGTCCTTGGACCAGCTCAGGCGACAGGCCGGAGCAGTATATAGCGCCGGTGCGGAATCTCCTATTGGAGAGCACCGGGGTCCGTCGGCCGGTTGGGGAGAGACCGAGGGAAGAAACGAGACGGCCACCAGCCGTCTGGAGGCGGGGCAGGCCCCGCCTCCGGGGCCGACCTACTTCCTTCGAGTATACGAGATCTTCATCATCTGCATTTCCGTCCCATCCGGCGCCTTGACGAACATCGTCATCGTCCGGTGGTCGGCGTCGCTGTAACTGACCGTGGCCTTCGACTTCTGTACCGCGCCCGTCGGGTCGGGGCCCTCCGCCCATGACGTCATGACCTTCGTCGCGGCATCGTAGGTCCCTTCGCTCATCAACATGCCTGCCAACATCGAATCGGTCCAGCTCCCCACGTACTTCTTCTTGCTGGTGTCGTAGGTGGTGACGCCGTGGCCCTGGAACGGCACGCCCGGCATCATCTCGCCCTTGAAATCGGTGATCAGGCAGAGGCCGCCGCAACCAACCATGGAGGTTTCCGTACCCTTGGATGTCATCACTGGAGCGCCAGGGGGCGACATCTCGATGACCGCGTCCCACGTGCCCTCGTCCATCTTCAGAAGCTCGTGTTCGGGGCCGGGTTTGGGCATCGGCGGCATGTCCTGCGCCGCCGCGGCGGACGACAGCAACAGGCTACACACCAGAGACGACAGCAGCGCGGGCACAAACCTCATCACGACCTCCTTGGACCAGCGGTTCGACGCGCATTGTCGCGCTGAATGCATTCACGTGCAAGATGCCCGAGCTAAAGCTCGGGCTGCTCACGTACGATGGCATCAGTCGTAGGCACGATGGCATCAGTCGTAGGCCCAAGCTTTAGCTTGGGCATCTATAGCGCCGCCTCGAGCAACAACAACGCATCCTCCCAGTGCCCGGGCACCGTGAACATCTGGGTCTTGCTCTCGGGGAACGTCTTGCCGTTCAAGTTCCCGGTGAGATACGTCCCTGCGTCCTTCTTCTCGCCGGTTACCGGGCTGATCCACGTGACCTGCACGTTCTTGGCCGCGATCTTGTCGAGATGCAGCAGCACTGTGGTCTGGCTCGACAGGTACACGAGCGCGCGCCGGCCATCCCGCGACCGAAGCGCCGCGTTCAGCGTTCGTTCGCTGCCGATGCCCGTTGCAAACAGCCCCTGATCCGGGACCATATCCCACCATGGGAGCGACGTGATGATCGCCTTCATCTTCGTGACCTGATCGGCGCCCGGCGTGTCGAACGTCGAATCCCAGCCCGGCGCCATGCGCCACATCTGGTCTTGCCCGTAGGTGTGGAACCCGCCCGCCATGACCGTCCACCAGGCCTGTCGCCGGACGATGAGCGGCGTGATCGGCCCCTGCGGATACTCGGGACCATTCTCGTAGGCGCCCTCGCCGAGGACCACGGGCTTGCGCGGCGTCAACAGGCTGTCCGACACGATTGCGGGATAGATCTTCGACCACTCGGTCCAGGTCTCGATCATGTTGAAGCCGAGCCACTCGTCACTGTGGAAGTATTGCGACGACGAGCGCCAGCCGCAGGGGTGATAGGTAATCAGGTGCGCGCCGCCGTCGCCCTCGCGCAGGCCGCGCGCGAGCTCGCGATAGACCTCTTCGACGCCAGTGGCCACGCGATCGCCGCCGTTGACCCAGATGATGTTCGGCGCGTTCTTGAACCGCGCGCCGAGCCACCGCCCGTAAATGCGCGCGTTCTTCGCCGTGATCGTCGGCTGGTCGTTCACGTAGTAGCCCCAGGTCGGCAGCATGGCGAGGACGAGGCCCTGGCGGTTGGCGAACTCGACGAGCCGCTCGACATCGCTGAAGTAGGCTTCGTTCGGCGTCGCGGGATCGTCGTTCAGCCACGGCTTGTTGCCGTTCTTGTTCGCGAGAGGCGTCTTCATCTCGAAACCGGAGCCTCGGCCCCAGGCCAGCACCCCCTGCACGACGGTGAAGCCTTTCTTGCCGCGATTGGCCAGGTAGGCCTGGGCCTGCGCGGGCGTGTACTCGACGAACAGCGGCCACGCGGTATCGCCGAGCCAGAAGAACGGCTTCCCGTCCTTGTCCACGAAGTACCGTCCGTCGCCGCTGACGCGGATTGGCCCGTTCACTCCGCGTGCGTCCTGCGCGCCGAGCGGCGATGTGAGCAGGGCAGCGACGACCAGCGCGGAGACAGCAGAGCGATTCGGCTTCACGTGGGGATCTCCGTATGCGGTCAGGGCCAGGGGTTAGGGTCAGGGGTCAGCGGTCACATGCGCGGTGGGGCGGCCTCACGGTTTGCGGCCGACCAGCTTCCAGAACTGCTGCTCGTTGAGGATGGTGATGCGGTGTCCTCGTTCACGCGAGCCGCTTGATTTCCATCAGCTTCAAGCCGCCGTCGCGGCCGGCCGCCTGCAGCGGATTGGGACGGCCGCGTACCACCACCGTCGTCCTCGCCGACGGATGGCCGTGCACCACGGCGCCGGCCCGCGCGGCCGCGCGCGCCGCAATCTTGCGCGTCTCGCGCAGCACGCCGGTGAAAGCCAGGTGCGCGCCCTTCAGCGTGCGGAGCACACCCGATCGAAGCGAGACCGGCGGCGTGCTCAGCGCCTCGATCAACTCTTCCGCGCTTTCGTAGCGCTTCCGCCGCTCGCCGATGCAGCGATAGATGATCTCCTTCAAGTGGTCGCTGCACGCGAGATGGCGGACGTCAGCGGCGCGGAGCCTGGACTTCGCGCTGCCCTTGATCAGGATGCCGAGCAGCTGGCCGACCTGATAGACGTCGTCCCGGGCCTGCCACTTCGGCACCGCGCCGGCGATGATGTCGCTCGGCGCCGTGAACGGATTCAGCGTGCGCGCGGTGATGCCGCGCTGGTCGCTCTGCTGTCGCGCGATCCCGAAGTCGCCGAGCTTCAGCCGGCGCTTGTCGCACACGAACACGTTGAGCGGGGTCAGGTCGCGGTGCAGCATCTGGCCGCGATGGAGCTTGTCGAGCACCTGCAGGATGCCGGCGATCTCGCGCCGCGCCGCCGGCTCGGTGAAACCCTTCTCGGATCGCTCGAGATGGGCGCTCAGATCGCCGTGCGCGGCGTACTCCATGGCCAGGCAGTAGAGCACCTGCCCGTGGCCGAACAGCGGGAAAGCGTCGAAGACACGAATCGCACGGGGATGGCCGTCGAGCAGATCGCCGAAGTACGCCTCGCGCAGCCAGCCGTCGATGCGGCCGCTCACCTTGATGCAGACGACCTCGGGCACACGCTGCGACCGGCCCCGACGTGCGGCAAGGAACACCTGTCCGAAACCGCCCTGGCCGAGCAGTCGTTCGATTCGGTACTCGAGGCCGCTTTCGGGGCTCGCGATCACCTGCTTCGGGACGAGCAGGTACTGCGACTGGCGGGTAATGCGCTGCAGCGACTGTGTCGCGCGTGTGGTCGCCGACGTGGCGTTGAAGAACTCGCGTGACCCGGTGGGCACGCGAAATCGTACCACCAATTCGCGTGCGCCGGTCCGGCGCGAAGGCGATCGTAATTTCCTCACGATGATCCTGCGGTATCGTACGTAGGCCCGAGCTTTAGCTCGGGCACCAGATGCCGACAATCAACGAACCACAATTGCCCGAGCTGAAGCTCGGGCCTACGACTGACGGCGGTCTCTGGGCCACCATCCGCGAGGCCATTCGCGGTTCCTCGATCGACTACACCACCGCGCCTGTCGGGCAGTGCATCGTGATGCTGGCGGTGCCCATGGTCATGGAAATGGCCATGGAGTCGATCTTCGTCGTCGCCGATGTGTTCTGGGTGGCGCATCTCGGCGCCAACGCGGTGGCAACCGTCGGGCTCACCGAGTCGATGCTCACGCTCGTGTACTCCCTGGCGATGGGCGTCTCGATCGGGGCGATGGCGCTGGTCGCCCGCCGGATTGGCGAGGCCGATCCCGAGGGCGCCGCCCGTGCGGGAGTTCAGGCGATCGCTCTCGGTGTGATTGCCTCGGTGCTGATCGCCATCTTCGGCAGCTGGAACGCCGCCAACCTGCTGCGGCTGATGGGTGCCTCGGACGAGGTGGTCGCGACCGGCACCGCGTATACCCGCGTGATGATGGGCGGCAATGCGACGATTGTCCTCCTGTTCCTGATCAACGCGGTGTTTCGCGGTGCGGGCGACGCGGCGATCGCCATGCGCGTGCTCTGGATCGGGAACGCGATCAACATCGTGCTCGGGCCCTGCCTGATCTTCGGGCCTGGCCCATTTCCGGCGCTCGGCGTGACCGGCGCGGCCGTCGCGACCAACATCGGCCGCGGCACGGCCGTCCTCATCCAGCTGTTGACGCTGACCCGGTGGGGCACCCGGGTGCGAGTGGCGCGCCGCCATCTCGGCTTCGATCCTGCGGCGATGAAGACGGTGTTGCGCCTGTCGGGATCCGGCACCGTGCAAATCCTGATCGCCACGGCGAGCTACGTGGCGCTCGTGCGGATCCTGTCGCAGTTCGGCAGCGCGGCGCTGGCCGGCTACACGATTGGCATTCGCCTGATCATCTTCGCGCTGTTGCCGTCATTCGGCATCAGCAACGCGGCGGCGACGATGGTGGGGCAGAACCTGGGCGCGCGGAAGCCAGACCGGGCGGAGCGTGCGGTCTGGACGGCGGCGTTCTACAACCTGCTGTTCCTCGGCGCAATCGGCGCTGATCTTCCTGGCCGGCGCCGGCGTCATCGTCTCGTTCTTCACGAGCGACGCGATCGTCGCCGCCTACGCGGTCTCGTGCCTGCGCATCGTCAGCCTGGGCTTCGTCTTCTACGCCTACGGCATGGTGCTCACGCAGTCGTTCAACGGCGCCGGCGACACGTGGACGCCGACGCTGATCAACCTGCTGGTGTTCTGGGTCATCGAGCTGCCGCTGGCGTGGGTGCTGTCGCACGCGGGCGGCCTCGGGGCCAGCGGCGTGTTCGTCGCGCTGGCCGCCTGCTACTCGCTCCTCGCCGTCGTGAGCGCCGTCGTGTTCCGGCAGGGGCGATGGAAGACGAAGGCAGTCTGAGTCACGGATTAACACTGATCCAGATCGTCACGGAGTGACCGGATCAGATCGTCACGGAGTGACTCGGATCCAGATCGTCACGGAGTGACTCGGATCAGATCGTCACGGACTAACACGGATTTACACGGATCATTCTTCGTTCAGAGCAGAAGTCCGTGTACGTCCGCGTTGATCCGTGACCGATCGTTTCCGTATCTATCCGTGATCTTCCGCGTCAATCCGCGACCTCGCAGGTCTGTGTCCTTCGTCACTTGCCGAGCAGCCGCGACAGCAACGTCGCGCCGACGTCGAGCAGATCGATCTGGGTGTTGACGTCGTCGTCTTCGTCGCCCTCTTCCAGCCGCCGGCGGGCTTCCTGATCCGCGCGCCAGTCGGCGATGATCTCGCCAGGCGGCATCGGCGGCGGCGCGCCGATGGCTGTGGCCGCCACACGCGCGTCCGCGTCGAGTTGCCGCAGCGCGCCGCCGAGATGGTCGAGATCGACGATGGCCAGGCCGCTGCCGCAACTCTCGCACTTCGTCTGCGTCTGCAGATCGATCGGCGCGCCGCAGCTGGAGCAGTGGATCGAGACGAGCTTCTGCTTCAGCGCATCCACCTCCTGCGGCGTCAGACCGCGCACCAGATTCTGGCTGCGCAGGAACTCGAAGAACGGCATGAACACGCCGTGCTGTGACGGGCAGCGGAAATACCGGTACTTGTCGTCGCGGATCAGGTCGTAGGTGAGGCCGAGCACCAGGTTGCAGCGCGGGCAGGGGAGCCGTGCGCCGACGCGCTGACGCGGCGTGTCGCGGCTGGCTTCGACCCGACGCACCAGCAACAGTGTGGCCGCCGCACTCAGCCGGAACTGCTCGCCGGCATCGAACCAGAACCCGCGGCACGCGGTGCAGACGTCGATCGTCATCGGGCCCGCGATAGGTACCCTCGAGAGGCACCGGCTCCATTGGCTGCTGACACCCGGGACATTTCATCCTGCGTGCTCCACGTGGCTGAGGCTATTGTGCCGCAATCCAGGTCAGAAGGCCACGGCGTCGCAGCAGTCACGGGCCGGTTCAGCTCGAAGCCGAGCCTCCTGGAGGAACGGACATTGTCTCCGCTCGAGGTTAGGCCCATAATGAGACACCTCGTTTCCAAATGGAGTCGATCAGGAACACGACGATGATGTGTCCGCACTGCGGCGGCCCGGTGCTCGCCTCGCAGCGCTTTTGTGGAGCATGCGGAAGGGCGGTCCCGACCGTCGACGGCGACGTGACGGTCGCGACGTTGACCCCTCCGCCGGTTGATCGCCGCGACAATCGCGCCCAGCGGCTCCCTCGCGGCCCGCGGCCCCAGCCACGCCCGCCGTTCCAGACGATCCCACGATCGCCGCGACGATCGCGCCGTCGACCCCGGCAAGAGGCTGCCACGTTCGACGGGCCGCGGGGCGTCGGCAGGTGCCCGCAGCGGTCTGCCGACCACGAAGCTTGGAGCCGGGGATGCGGTTCGGCCGCCGGTACCACCTCATTCGGTCACTGGGTGAGGGCGGCATGGGCGCGGTGTTCCAGGCCTGGGACGAGGAGCTCGCCGTCGTCGTGGCGATCAAGGTCATTCGTCCCGAATCGCTGAAGGACCCGGCCGCCGCGCGCGACCTCGAGCGCCGCTTCAAGCGAGAGCTGCTGCTCGCCAGAAACGTCACGCACAAGAACGTCGTTCGCATTCACGATCTCGGCGAGATCGACGGCATCAAGTACATCACGATGCCGTACATCCACGGCGGCGATCTGGCCAGGCTGATCGCGAATGAAGGCAGGCTGTCGGTTCCTCGCGCGCTGAACATCGCCCGCCAGATCGCTGCCGGTCTCGTGGCGGCGCACGAAGCCGGCATCGTGCATCGCGATCTCAAGCCCGGAAACATCCTGCTCGACGAAGAAGACCGCGCTCTCATCACGGACTTCGGTATTGCGCGCTCGGTCACCGGGACGGGCGGCGGCACGATGGCGGGCACGATCGTCGGCACGCTCGAGTACATGGCGCCCGAGCAGGCGCAGGGCTCTGCGGTCGATCATCGCGCCGACATCTATGCGTTCGGCCTGCATTCTGATGGACATGCTGGTGGGCCGGCGTCCCGCCGCGCACACGGAAAGCGCGATGGCGGAGCTCTTCGCCCGCATGTCGAAGGCGCCGGCGCCGGTGCGGTCGATCGATCCTTCGATTCCCGGAGGCGCTCGATGAGCTCATCGGCCACTGTGTCGACCCGGATCCGCGCCGCCGGTATCAGAAGACCGAGGAGCTTGCGGCAGATCTCGACTCGATTGGCGGCACGCGCCAGACCGCTGTCACTTCCAGGCTGACAATGCCGCAGGCGCAGGCTGCGCCTGATGCGCCGACGGTCGCTCAACCAGCGGTCGTTCAGCCGACGGCCGTTCAGCCGACGTCACCACGGTCCCGGCGCCGCCGGTTCCCGCGAAACGCTGGCGAACCATCGCGCGTCGTTGCCGCGGTGCTCGCGGCCGGCGCGGTCGCATTCCTTCTGCGCGACCGTCTGTGTTCGCGGTCGCCATCGACGGCGCCGGCGCGGTCGCCACGCGATCGGCCTCGCTGTTCATCGTGCCGTTCCGGAACGCCTCAGGCGACGCGTCGCTCGATTGGCTCGGCCCATCGCTCGCCAACATGCTGCGGACCGAGGTCGGACAGTCGGCGGCGTTGCGCACGGTGCCTGGCGATCGCGTCACGCAGATTCTGACCGATATGCGGATTGCCGAGGACACCAACCTCGATCCGGAGACCCTGAACACGTCTGGCGCAGTTCAGCAGCGCCGACACGGTGTTGTGGGGTCAGTACGTTCAGTTCGGCAATGAAATCCGCATCGATGCCACGCTTGAGGACACGACCACGCGGGCGCACGCGTGGCGCTGAAGGAGCAGGCGCCGAACGAGAGCCGACCTCCCGGATGCGATCGGCGGCTCGCGTCGTCGGTTCGAGAGAACCTGGCGTTGCCGCCCGAGCGCGTCAAGGCGTTGGCCGCGGCGGCGTTCAAGCCGTCGTCGAAATCGGTGCGGGCGCTGCGCTATTACAGCGAGGGCCTGGATCTGAGCCGTCAGGGCAAGCATCTGGAAGCGGTGAAGAAGTTTCGAGGCCTCGACACAGGAGGACGCGAATTCGCCCTCGCGTATTCGAAGCTCGCCGAGGCGTATGCGGCGGTGGGCCAGCCGAACGAAGCCGAGACGTATCTCGGTCAAGGCGGTCGAGCCTCGAGCGACTCGCTTCCGCCGCAGGAGAAATACCTGGTCCTGGCGACGCGTGCGCGCATCCAGTACGACAATGCCGAAAGCCATCGAGTACTACGAGAACCTCGACAAGATCATGCCGGGCAGCGACGAAGTGCCAATTCGCGCTGGCGACGCTGTACAAGGATGCGGGCGCGTACGACAACGCGCGCAAACGGTTCGCGCAACTGTTGCCGCGCGATCCGAAGTACATCGAGGCGCTGCTCGGCGCCGGCCAGGTCGAGAGCTGGAGCGGCAACGGCAGACGAAGCGCTGGATTACCTGAGTCGCGCGCTAGCGCTGGCCGATCCAGCGCGGCAACGACGAAGCGCGCGCCAGCGTGCTGAGAGCGTTGGGCGCGAACTATGGCGCGATGAACAAGTCCAGCGAAGGACTGCGCTATGCCAAGGAGTCATTGGAGATCGAGCGCCGGCTCGGCCGGCTCGCGGGCATTGCCGACAGCCTGCACATGATCGCGCAGATGCAGGACGAATGCGGGGCAGCCGAGTCGGCGCTGAAGAACTATCAGCGAAGCACTGGAGCTGCGGCGGAAAATCGGCGACAAGCAAGGTGTCGGCAACGTGCTCAACGACCTGGGGACCTATTTCGCGGCTCGCAGCCAGGAACGACGAGGCGTTGATCCAATTCAAGGCGGCGCTGCAGGTTCAGCGCGAAGTGCGGAATCCGGTGTACGAGGCCGCCGCGTTGAACAACATCGGCACGATCTATATCTGGCGGGGCAGTTACGACGAGGCCAGACCTACCTGCAGCAGGCCGTCGCGATTCGCGAGCGGATGAATCTGCCGAGCGATGCCGGCCGATACGCTGCACAATCTCGCGGAAGTCTCCGTCAAGACTGGCGCGTACGAGACCGCCCAGGGCCAGTATCTCAAGGCGCTGGAGCTGTGGCGCAAGGTGGGGAACAAGCGAGCCGAGGCCATCGAGCTCTACAACCTCGGGGACGTCTTCGAATATCAGGGCCGGTACGGCGCGGCGGTCGATTCGAAAGCCGACGCGCTCAAGATTTTCCGAGAGATCGGCGATCGGGGCGCGTGGCTGCCGAAGGTGCTGGCATCATACGGCAGCGCGCTGGCCAGATCGGTCAATCGACGAGGCGCAGAAGGTGCTCGAGCGAAGCGCTGCCGCTGGCGCGCGAGATGAAGAACGAAGAGTTGATCGCGCGCATCCTCAGCGACCCAGGGCGACGTGTTCTATTACCAAGGCGATTTCGCCGGCGCGAGGAAGGAATACCAGCAGTCGGCGGCCGATTGCCGCGCGCGCGAAGCTGCGGCCGGCGGTGTCGACGGCCCGGCTGAATCTGGCGAAAGGGTGATGCGCGACGGAGGGCGCGCGCCACTGTCGGCGGCAGCGCTCGAAACGCTTGGCGCCGACGCGGAGCGGCTCGGCCTGAAGTTCGAATCGGTCTATTGTTCGCTGCTGGCGGGCGACGCCGAGCGCCGCGCGAAGCGGTACGCGGCCGCGCGCGACCGGCTCGAATCAACGCTCGGGCAGGCCGATCGGCTCGGCGCGCGCGCGCTGCTGGCGCAGGCGCACCATCTGCTGTCGATGATCTACGCGGCGAAGGAACCAGCCAGAGTCGCGGCGCCACGCGGAAACCGCCCGTCAAGTCGCTGGACGCCATCCGCAAGGATGCGCGCCCGGAGGTGCTCCAGCGGTCCGACTTCAAAGCCATTCTCGAGCAGTCCAACTAGGGACGGGCCGGCAGAAGGCCGGCCCGCCCCTCGCGAACGTCAGTTCTTCACTGTCGAAGTCCAGACAGGCCTCGCCCACGATCGGAGCGATCGGCCCATCCTGGTCGTAGATCGCTGGCGACATCACGCACGCACGATACTTGTGCCCGACGGTGAACTTCGAATTCGGGAAAGCCGGATTCGTGGCGATCGCGTTGAGGTCGAGGTTCGTCCGATACTGGTTCGCTGTGGACGCCCACGTCAGGCCGTTGCCGTTGAGGATGCCGAGCAGGCCTTCGCTGTCGCCGATGATCTTGCCCTTGTCCAGGATTGTTCGGGGGCGACAGAAGTGATATCCGTGACAGTCAGCACGAGTTCGTCGTTGAGGCCCGACACGAAGTTGCAGTTGCTTTGTGGTTTGCGCGCACCTCGACGGCGATCTGCAGGCTGCGACCGATTTGAGCCTGTACCGGCTGGGGTCGGCTTGATGATGCGCAGGAAATACTGCGCGTCCGATCGGTCGACGACGATCGAGTCATTCGTTCTCGTCCTGATGATTCCGCCGTCGTCGCCCCCGTAGAACGCCTCCATGAGATCGATCGAGAACACATCATGCGGCCAGGGATCCCGCAGGATCGTGGTGCCCCTGACTTCGGTGTGCCGCCGACCGTGCACGCCTGCCAGCCGACGTGTCCGTATCCGGGAAGCAGATGCCGATGCGGAGTTCAGGGTCTGGAACGATTGGCGATCCGCCGAATCTCGCGATAGACCACGCCTCGCTCCGCGGGAGTAGGTCTTGGGCGTCGCTGCCGGGAAATTCGTCCGCAGGCGGCAATCGACATTCAGCGGGCCGCAGTGGCAGGTACCTCGTCGTCTGTGTGGCTGACTTCGATCGCCTGAACGGCGAGCTGATGCTCGTTGCGGGCGATACGAGGCCGGTGTCAAGCCCTTCCAGGAATGCTGGAACGGCGTGCCTTGCAGGAACGTCGCTTCCTCCTCGCACGTTCTGTGAGCTCGACCGGCTGAACGGTCTGTGCGACCCGCAGCTCGCCGTTGACGGCAACCCCACGGGGCGTGCCGCTGAGCGACTGAGAGTGAGCAGCTGATTGGAGCCGCCGACGCTCGGAACTTACGAGACGCGTGGCGAACTACCGGCGTTCACGCCCCAGAAATCAAGAACACTCGGGGTCGCCCGGCGTCCGGATCCACAGCCACGTCAATCCAGTTCTTCGTCCCGGTGCCGGCGTCGAAGCCCGTCACGCCCGACGACTCGGTCACGAGTTTGATGTCTTTGGCGTCCGCCACAAGGATGCCGCCGACAGAGCCGTCGGCGTCGAAAGGGCGGCGTCGCGGGCATCCACTGGCGCGAGCAGCCGGATCCCGCACGCCGTGCCCGTGGCCCGTCAGCGTCGTGAAGTGGCGTTGCGGGGACGACTGCCGTCGGCTCGGAGTACGCGTCACATCCGTGACTGTCTTGACGGTCCGACCGCCGGAGACCACGTAAGCAGCGTTGTCTGATCGGGCGCGAGATCGATTCCGACGCACGTCGCGGAATCGGACGGCACCGTGAATGGGGCACCCTGCGATCGATGTCGGCAGGCGCTACGCCGGGTCGATGCGTTCGACGAATGCATTGGGGCTTCCCGTGCTGCGCGACGTAGATCGTCCCGTCTGCAGCGATCGCGAGCGCCTCGGGGCGGGCTGATTATCGTATCAGGCTGGCGGCATGGGTAGTCGGTGAGCGGCGGCCAGCTTCACGAGCTGACTGCCGGCAGTATTCGCCACCAGCAGATTCAGTGATGCATCGAAAGCGAGGCCACCGTTGGTGCCCGTGAGCTGGTAACGTCGTAGTGTCTATGGTGTCGACTACCAGACCGTTGGCGTTGTCGAACACGTGCACTGTAGCCGTCGAAGCTGACGGCGACGTCGCCCAGCGCTGGGTCCGAGACCCAGTCGGTCGACGGCACGCACTGAAACGCCAAGAACGACAGTGATTGCAACGACGAGAATCCGAGAGCGGATCTGCCAAGACATGGGGAGCTCCTCCAACAGACGTCGTGTCAATCAGCGCGGGCGACACGACGCTTGGAATCAGATGGGGTTGACCAGGAGCCGTCAATTTATGGCAGCTGTGCTGGTCCCGCAAGAAGAAAAGTTGTGAAACCGACGATTTTTGCGGCTTAACTTGTGCTATCGGACTGCCGGCCGCTCCGTCGGGCCATCGCCGAAGAGCGCGGCGAGCAGATCGTCGTCGGAAAAACGGGAGAAGAGGCGGTCGTCGAATTCACGCCAGTCTTTCTTGGCGGTGGGGTCGCAATCGAGCGTCACGGTGCGCCGCTGCGGTTGGAGCGTGGCCGGGCATAGGGGAACGAGATAGCGCCGCGTGGAGAGCCAGCGTGCCACTTCCACGACGAAGTAGCGGAGTTGACGAGCGGCAGGGTCGATTACAAACCCGGTCAACTTGCCAAGGGACAGCCCCCCATGTCGCTGACCTTGAAGTCCCGCAGTTCTCCGGCAGGACTGAGCACCGCCGTCGCGTCGAGGTAACGAAGGGTCGCTGTGGTTCCTGGCATGGTGCCTCCTGCCACGCCATTAGGAGCAACGGCGATGCCAGCGCGAAGTGGGCTAATTTCGAAGAATGCTTCGGAAATTGGCCACTGGGCCGAATCTCCGGCGACCCGCCGCGTAGATTTTGCGTGCGACGCGGAGCGCGAGGCGATTGCGCTGACGACCGGCCGGTCGAGGCAGTCACGGCGCCGACAAATCGCGCCAAGCCCCACGGCGAGGAAAATCGGTTGCCTGACGATCGCACGTCGCGCATGCCGCGCCGCGGCTCGCGACGTCCGATCTCGCGTTGTGCTTACGATTCTGTAACTTAGCCGACCGCGTCCCGCCGGAATTCGTTTCCCAGTCGCATTTCGAGTAGCCCGCTTCTGCAGCGGATCTCCGTGATTCGAGCTCTCGCCCGATCGCGATCGCGGTGTTGCAACTCGTCCATGCCAGGCGACGCGCGACCGCGGAATGACGGGCGCAGCGCCGCCAACCTGGGGAATTTCACGCAGGAGGATTGGTCCAGTGCAGTGGTTTCACACCCGTTGTCGCTCGGCCGTCGCAACAGGTCTTGCTTCAGTGTTCGTGCTTTCCAGCGGCGTCAGCGCCTTCGGGCAGTCCAATACCACGTTCGAGCAGGCGTACCGGACCGGTACGCCGATTACTCTGAGTGGCACTGTGTCGGTCAGCGTCTCCGACGACTTCGCGAAGCGCCGATCCGAAACTGTCTACGCTCTACGCGACGCAAAGACTGGACACGCATTTACGCTTCGCCTCGAACGACCGCCAACGCGCCGACTACGAGGCGGGGCATTCGTCACGGTCTCTGGTCGCGCGCACGGCGCCGATGTGTACGTGCTGGCCGATCAGACGCAGTTGTACGCCCAGACCGACGGGGCCTCGGCCTCGTTGACATCGCTGGCGACGAGCGTTGAGGCCGTGGTGAGCGGCGACCAGCGAACCCTGGTCACGCTCGTCAACTTGCCGACACGAGCCTGACCAGCACGCCGGACGCGGTCAGCGACCTAATGTTCTCGACGACCAGTGGCATTTCCGTCGACGCGATCTACCGCGACAGCTCCTTCGGCAGCGTGTCGGTGACCGGCAGTCTGGTCGGCCCCTTCACGATTCAGGCGTCCAGCACCGATCCGTGTAATACCGGGGGCTGGGCTGATGCGGCCGATGCCGCCGCCGCTGCGGCAGGCGTCGATCCGCACGCGTTTCCACGAAGGGTCTACGTGATGCCGTCGAGCAGCTGCCCGGCCGCTGGTATTGCCGAGGTCGGCGGCGCGTCGACCCGCGCGTTAGATTTCCGATAGTTCACGCCGAAAATTGTCATGATCTCGAGGGCGCCAGGTCAGGTTAGGGTGTAACTTATTCTCGACTGGACCAAGCTGAGCATCATTCCTTTGATTACGAACCAGCCGCCGATGAGGAACGCGGGCCTCCACGGAAAAATCGTCGCCGGGGCGCTCTGGGCGAAGGTTTCGGCGCTCGTCCTCGCGCTGACGACGATCGGAACGGTCGCCGTCGCACAGGAAAAGCTGATTCTCGACACCGACTTCACGACGGCTGGCGACGACGGGCAGGTCGCGGTGATGGCGGCCCAGCTTCACGCGGCCCGCGTGATCGAGCTGCTGGGCATCAGCGTCGTGGCCGGCAACGAATGGCTGCCGCAGGAGGTCGCGGAGGCGCTGCGAGCCGTCGAGCGGCTGGGAATCGCGGACGAAGTCGGCGTGTATGCCGGCGCGCGTTACCCGCTGGTCCACGACTACCGCAATCTCGCGCAGGAAAGGGCGATGTGGGGCGTTGGCGGCTCCTGGTATCGGCGGCCGGAACCGCCCGACGATCAGGTGAGCTCGCCCTTTGACGGCTTTGCGACCCGGACGCGGGTCCGCTCGCAACATGCCGTGAACTTCATCATCGATACGATCAAGAAGTACCCCACGAGGTGACGCTGCTCGTGATCGGTCCGATGACCAACGTCGCCCTCGCAATCCGGATGAATCCCGAAATCGTCCCGCTGATCAAGCGCATCGTCTATATGGCCGGCGCGTTCGAGGTGCCTGGCAACACGACACCGGCGGCCGAGATGAACGTTTGGTACGATCCGGAAGCGGCTCGCATCGTCGTGCGACAACGGATCGATCAGACCTTCATTCCACTCGACGTGACCAACACCGTGCCGATGACAAAGGCGATTTTCGAACAGGTGATTGCCGCAGGCGACACGCCAGTCGCGAAGCTCATGGCGAGCTCGGGCCTGGCTCGGAGGTTCAAGGAGGATCCGACGGCGACTTCTTACATCTACGACACGCTGGCGCTGGCATATCTGACCGATCCGACGTATGCCGTCGACGTGAAGGCGATGTGGGTCGATGTGGATTGCAATTGGGGTCCGAGCTACGGTCGCACGCTCGGCTACGAAGACGAGCTGCCGGCAAGAGTGCTGCAGAAAGCGAAGGTCGTCCGCCGCTTCGACAACGAGCGGTTCTTCAAACTCTACGTTGATCTGATGACGCGTCCCACCCCGGTTCGGTTGCCCACCCTGCAACCCTGAAACCTGTCACAGACGCGCAGTCGTGGATGATCGCGGATCCAGATCGTCACGGATGAACGCGGATGAACATCACTGATCAGATCAAAGAAAAATCAATCCAAAAGGATCCGTGTCTATCCGTGTCCCTCCGCGACAGATCTGATCTGTGTCATCGGTGGTCCCTCTGATCCGTGCCGGCTCTTCGTGTCCGTCCGCGACCGTCGATCAACGCGCCGCGCCGACGATCGTCACGATCGCGACGAGGGCGCAGGCGACGCCCGCCCACTGACGCGGAGCCAGGCGCTCGCCGACCACGAAGCGCGCGAGCAGCACCGTGCTCGCCGGATACAGCGACGTCAGCGTGACGGCGAGCGTCAACGGGCCCGCACGCGTCGCGAGAAGATAGAGGAGGTTCGCCAGCATGTCGACGACGCCGCCGCCGATGGCGATCGCCAGGATCGAGGAAGGCATGCCGAGCGGCAGTCGATAGACCGCGAGCATGGCGCCGAAGAGCGAGACCGAGACCGCGCGCGCCGCCAGCAGCGGCCACAGGCCGGCGGCCGCGTTGGTGCGGGCCAGCGCCAGGAAAAAGAGCCCGATCGAGATGCCCGACGCGAGCGCCAGTCCGAGACCCGATCGCCGGCCCGCCGTCGCGTCGCCGCCCGTGCTCGCCGATTGACTGACGAGAACAATCGCCACGACCGCCAACGCGATGCCGGCGGACTCCCGTGTACCGGGCCGCTCGCCCAGCAGGATTGCGAAAACGACCGGCACGAGCACGGCACATACCGCCGTCGTCGGTGCGACCACCGCCATCACGCCGATCGCGAGCGCCCGGTACAGCAATGCCACGCCAATGCCGCCGGTCAGGCCAGCGATCCCGCCCCAGATCCAGTCGGTCCGTCCGGGTGTGGCGGCGGTCAGCATCGGAAGCAGCAGCGCGACCATGACCAGGCCGGCGGCCTGAGAGATCACCACGACCGCGATCGTGTTGGCGCGACGCGAGGCGAGGCCGCCGAGGAAATCGGCGGCTCCGTACGTGAACGCCGAGGCGAGGGCGAGAACGAAGAACACTAATTGGACCGAAGAACGGTCAGCGGATCGAGGCGGCTCGCCCGGCGCGCCGGGAAGTAGCACGCCGCGGCCGCGACGATAAGCAGCACCGTCGCGGCGATGGCAAAGCTGACGGGATCCAGGGCGCTCAGTCCGTACAGGAACCTCGAGAGGGTCAGGCTGATGGCCACCGCGCCCGCGGTGCCGAGCACGAGCCCGATGCCCACGAGCTTCAGGCCGTCCCGGAGGACCAGCCGCAAAACCGCGCTCGAATCTGCGCCAAGCGCCAGGCGAACACCCATCTCGCGTCGTCGAAGGCTCACAGTGTAAGCCATGACGCCATACATGCCGAGGCTGGCGAGGCACAGCGCCAGCAGACCGAACACTCCGAGCAGGCCGCCACTCATGGTCGCGCCAAACAGCGCCTGATCGATCACCTTGCGGATCGTCCTGACGTCGCCAACGTCGAGACGGTCGTCGATGCCCTGCACCTCGCGCTGCACCGCGCCGAGCACAGGTGCCGGGTCGGCTTTCGTCCGCACGTGCAAGACGACCAGATCCGTGAAGTTCTGCGCCAGCGGAAGATAGACACACGGCTGCGGCGCTTCACCGATCTCATCGTAGTTGACGGTCTCGGTCACGCCGACAATCTGACGCGGCACGTCGTCGCCGACGAACGAGACCCGTTGACCGATCGGATCGCGGCCGGGCCAGTACCGCCGCGCCAGTGTCTCGTTGATGATCGCGACGGGGAATCCTGACGCGCGGTCGGCTTCGGTGAAGGCGCGTCCGCGGGTGATGGCAATGCCGGTCGTGCCGAAGTAGTCGGCGTCAACCGTGTTCACCACGGTGAGGGCGCCGGCGCCATCACGGGTGTCGCCGCGACGATCAAGGGCAAGCTTGCGCGAGGGCGCCGTGAACAACGGCAGATTGCTGGCCCACGAGACCGACGCCACCTCGGGAAGCGCGCCGATGCGGTCTTTCACTGTTCGATACAGCTGCTCGACGTGCGGCCGATCGTAGCCGGCCTGGCCGGGATTCAGCATCATGATGCCGAGGTGTTGGCGCTCGAATCCCGGGTCGACGGCGTAAGCGCGCTGGATGCTGCGAAGAAAGAGCCCCGCGGTGACCAGCGCCATCAGCGACAGCGCGACCTGGCCGGTGAGCAGCACGTGACGCGTCCCGATCGACCTCTTCTGCTGGCCTGCGGTTCGCGCTTCGTCGTTCAATGCGGTCACCAGACTCGAACGTGATGCGTGCAGGGCGGGCGCCAGCCCGAACACCACGGTCGTGATCGCCGAGAGCAGGATGGCAAACAGTACGACGTTGATGTCCAACGCGACGTCGATCAGGTTCTGGGCGTACTCGGCAGGCCGGAAGGACCAGAGCAGGCGGGCGCCCGCCGCCGCCGCTCCAAGTCCGACGCCGCCGCTGATCACGCCAAGGAGCGTGCTCTCGGTCAGCAGCTGTCGGACGATGCGTGATCGCCCGGCGCCGAGTGCGAGGCGTAACGCCATCTCCTGCCGTCGCGCCGTCGCGCGCGCCAGAAGGAGGTTGGCGACATTCGAGCAGGCAATCAGCAAAACCAGGCCTGGAATGGCCAGCACCGCGACGCTGCCGACGAGCGCGAGCTCGGGGCTCACGCCCATCAGCGTGGCGCGTGAGAGCGGCGCGACCGACACGCCGCCTCCGCGATTCACGGTCGGGTGCTCGCGACGGAGCTGCGCGGCCACGGCTGAGAGATTGGCAGTCGCTTGGCCAACCGAGACGCCGGGGCGCAGACGTCCGGTCGCACTGAATCCGGCTGCTGCTCGGTCGCGCAGCCAGTTGCGATTCTGTGCCGGGACGATCTGCTCGGTCATCATCGACGGGACCCAGAGGTCCGGGCCGAACACCGGATCGAGTCCTTTGAAGCCGGCCGGGGCCACACCGATCACCGTAAACGCGACCCGGTTGATTTCAATCGTCGCGCCGACGATGTCCCCGCGACCTCCGAATCGCGTCTGCCAGGGGCCGTAGCCAAGAACGAGCACGGCGTGACCACCGGGTGTGCGGTCCTCTTCGGGACGGAAGAAGCGGCCCATGAACGGCTTCAGGCCAAGGGTGTCGAAATAGTTCGCCGTGACGAGCTCCGCGAAGATGCGTTCGGGCCGCCCCTGGCCCGTCAGCGTGATGCCGAATGGACCGGCGTAGCCCGCGAGATTGCTGAACACCTGGTTTCGCGCCTGGAGATCGACCAGATTGGGATGCGATAGGGGAAGCTCGGCGCGCGCATTGGCCGGATCGGCGGTCTCTCGCCCCGACACCTTGACCAGCTCCGCGACGTTCGCAACGGGAAGCGGGCTGAGCAGCAGGCTGTTGATGACGGTGAACGCGATGGTGTTCGCGGCGATGCCAAAGGCGAGGGTCAAGACGATGGTCGCCGAAAAAGCGGCATGACGTGAAGTCAGGCGGGCTCCGTAGCGCAGGTCCCGCCAGAGGTCGGTGAGCGGATGTCCGCCCCGCGACAGGTCGGGCGCCGGTGCCCGTCGCGCCAGCTGCTGTCGCTTCCGTCGGCCGATGTCGAAACGATCGCTGTCGATCATTTCACTCAGCGTCGCTTCGATGGCCTGGTCGTCGGCCAGACCCGCGATGCGCAGCTCGTCGTACCGATCCTGCAGATGAGCGGTCAGTTCGTCGATGACGTCCGTATCTACGTTCCCGTCGGCCCACAGGTGTTGCAACCTGCGACTGACGAGGCTCTTCCAGTCAGGCATAGTCGATCCCCGTCACGCGGCGGACGGCGTCCACGAACGCTTTCCAGCTTCGGCGCTGCTGGTCGAGCAGCGCGCGGCCGGCGCTGGTCAGCCGATAGTGGCGTCGTCTTCGCTGCGCCGCTTTTTCGATCCATCGTCCCTCGATCAGGCCGCGCTCTTCGAGCCGGTAGAGCAGCGGATAGAGCGAGGTCGCGCGAAAGCGCAGCGTGCCGCCCGATCGCGCGTCGATGAGTTTTGCCAGCTCGTATCCATGGCGCGCGCGGTCCTCGAGCAGGGAGAGGATGAGCAGCTCGGCGGAACCCTTTTTCCATTCACGGTCGTCGCGTGGCGCCGTCGGCATAGTCTTGACTACAACATATCGTAAACAGGTATACGAATCGAGCGGCAGGGGGTTCCCTCCGCTGTCGCGATCGAGGACGATTGGCCGTGGAAGACGCGCCACGATGACCCGCCTTAGGAGCTACGCGACATGGCCGACACCGACGCCCCCAAGCCCGACTTCAGAAACGGTCTGCCATTCAGCGATCTGCCCGATCGCACGCCGGTTGCCGGCCGTGTCGAAGACGATGACGTCGTCGTTGTTCGGCACGGCGCCGAGCTATTCGCGGTTGGTGCGTATTGCACCCACTACCACGGGCGGCTCGCCGACGGGCTGATCGTCGGCGAGACCGTGCGGTGCCCGTGGCATCACTCGTGTTTCAGCCTCCGATCGGGCGAAGCGCTGCGAGCCCCGGCGCTCGATCCGATCCCGTGCTGGCGTGTCGAGCGCGTGGGCGACACGGTCTTCGTGCGGGAGAGGCTGGGCGAATCCGCAAGCGGCGTCCACCGGTTGTCCCGGCGTCCGTCGTGATCGTCGGAGGCGGTGCGGCCGGACTGGCCGCCGCCGACATGCTCCGGCGCGAGGGCTACGACGGCCCATTGACGATGATCAGCGCGGACGATTCGCCGCCGACCGATCGGCCGAACCTTTCGAAAGACTTTCTCGCGGGCACGGCGCAGGAGGACTGGATCCCGCTGCGATCCCCGGAGTTCTACGACGAGCAGCGCATCGCTCTGGTGCTCGGCTCTCGCGTGGCGTCTCTGGACCTGGCTGAGCGGCGCGTTCACCTCGAGAACGGAAAGACCCATGGGTTCGACAAGCTGTTGATCGCAACCGGCGCCGACCCCGTCCGACTGGAGATTCCCGGCGCTACCGGCGCGCAGGTGCGGCATCTGCGGACGTTCGCGGACAGCAAGGCAATCGTCGCCAGCCTGGCTTCCGCGACGCGAGTCGTGGTCGTGGGCGCGAGCTTCATCGGTCTCGAAGTCGCCGCGTCGCTGCGGACGCGCGAGATCGAAGTGCACGTGGTTGCGCCCGACCGGCAGCCGCTCGAGCGGGTGATGGGCCCGGAGGTTGGCCGATTCATCCGATCGGTGCACGAAGGGCATGGCGTGAGGTTTCATCTCGGGGCGACCGTCCAGCGCGTCGCCGGCCGGACAGTCACGCTGAGCGACGGCACCTCCGTCGACGCCGATTTCATCGTCGCCGGCATTGGCGTACGTCCGGCCATTGCGTGGGCAGAGCAGGCTGGCCTTGCCATCGATCGCGGCATCGTGGTCAACGAATACCTGGAGACCAGCGCGTCAGGCGTCTTTGCCGCCGGTGACGTCGCCCGTTGGCCCGACCCCCATACAGGCGATCGCATTCGCGTGGAGCACTTTGTGGTGGCCGAGCGCCAGGGCCAGACTGCCGCCAAGAATATGCTCGGCCTTCGCGAGCGGTTCGATGCGGTCCCGTTCTTCTGGAGCCAGCACTACGACATCGCGATCAACTACGTCGGCCACGCCGACGAATGGGATGCGGTCGACATCGACGGCAACCTTGACGCGCAGGAGTGTACGGTGACCTACCGGCGAGGTGGCCGCGCACTCGCGGTCGCCACCATCGGTCGGGACATCGCGAGCCTGGAGGCGGAGGCAAGGATGGAGACCGATGAACGCAAATAGAATTTACAGCCAGCCCGGCCGTGGCGAACGTGGAGGCGGGGCTTCAGCCCCGCGTGGATGAGGATTTCGAAAATGATCGAACGACCGGACCGGACCGAAGCGATCGAGTACTACTTCACGTACATCGACCAGGTGGGCACTGGCGACATCCGCGAACTGCTTGCCAATCAGTTGGGCGAGACGCTCGCGTTACTCGATGGCATCTCCGACGAGCGTTCGCTGCATCGGTACGCGCCGGGGAAGTGGACGATTCGAGAGGCGCTGAGTCACGTGAACGATGCCGAGCGGCTGTTCACGTTCCGCGCGCTCTGGTTCGCTCGCGGGTTCGAATCACCGCTGCCGAGCTTCGATCAGGACATTGCTGTCGCGGCCGCTGGCGCCGAAGCGCGATCGCTGACGGGCCATCGCGACGAGTTCAACGCGATTCGCGGCGCGACGCTGGAGCTGTTTCGAGGTCTTCCTGACGACGCCTGGTTGCGTCGCGGCATCGCCAGCGGCAATCCGTTCACCGTCCGCGCCCTGGCTTACATCACGGCCGGCCACGTCGCGCATCACAACAGGATTCTGCGAGAGCGGTATCTCTGATCGGTTCGCGCACGTCTCCCGCGTCTCTCAGGTCGATCGGGTCGCCTGAAAAGTCTCGTCCAGAGTCGTGACCAGATCGACGACGACCATCCGACCTTCGCAAATCCAATCGCGACGTACTCGGCCTGAGCAGAGTCGAACGACGTGGACTGGAAGATGGAATCGTCGATGACGTAGGCAATGCCGACGGGAAGGGCGGCACCGGGACCAATCGAGGTTCCCTGCCAACGCGCCCACACGACGAGGTGCCGGATGGTTCGCGTCGCCCCGTCGGTTGTCCAGGACACCGCTGTGCGCAGTTCGACAAGCCAGCAGTCCGATCGATTGTGTCCCGCAATCGTGCGCAACAGACGGCCGCGCAGGGGCGTCTGCGTCCCGAGGTCGTCCGGTGCGTGGTCCACCGACTTGATCACGATGTTCACACGGCTACTCGTGCCTCAAGCATCGCACGACCGCGTCCTTCAGTGATCGCATCGGATCCAGCCCTCGACGCTCTATGGTCGCTTTTTACGGATGCGACCTGCGGCGAGCAGGCCGGTGCCGCTAAGAAAGAAGAGTGTGAGAGTCGCGGGCTCGGGGACTGGGCGTGCGACGATCAGGTCGTCCAGCCCAAATTGTGCTGGAACGGTCGACCGAATGGTCACGCTGGAAACTGGCTCATCGGAGATGAATCCGGCGAATTGGCCAGTGTTGAAGCCGGGAAATGGATTGTAGGCGCTGGGAGCGATGTCGCCGAAATCGGTCGTTAAAGAATACGCGCCGGCAGTAGTCGCAAACGTATTGAAGGACACTCCGAAAGCGGTGACAAGCGCAGGAAACGTCAGGGTTACGACATCGCTCGGCAGAAACGCTTCTCCACCAAGTGGGTTGTTCGTCCGCCCGAGACCATTGGGAGGCGAAATAGTCGCACCACCGGCAGTCACCACAAAGTCAACGCTCGAATCGCTGAGATCGTAAATGACGCCGTTCATCAGGGCTCCGTTGAGAATGACGGTGCCCGCCCCGAGTTCGTCCCAGCCCTCGGTCATAGATGTGGTCCCGGCGATCGCAGCTCTGAACGCGTCTCTGCTGCTCAAGACGATGAAACTCTGCTCTTGCCTCAATGGCAAGAGCCAGGGCCATTACGCTGAGGGCTGATATCGTGACTGAGCGATATAGACTTCGCATCGTTCTGCTCTCTTTCGTTTCCCATCCCGTGCGTCCAACCATCGTACAAGCCTCTGCACCGCGTAGCGACGCACGCGACATTCGCGATCGAACTCACAGGCATACCACCTGCACTACGGACTGCTAGAGCACGACAAAACGCCCCTGAGGGTACTGCCCCTCCCAGGAGCACGGCCAACGTCCCTCCCGGTGGACCTGCACGAGTGAGACGAAGAACTCGGGGTGCCCGAGCGCCATTTCCACCGCCGCCCAGGACATATCACGAAGGACGAAACCGACGATTTCCGGACGCAGCCCAAGATCGGCGCCGCAGTCGGTGTTCTCGGTGTCGTCCGGCCTCCGGGCGAAGTACGCCCGCAACGCGGCATGCACGGATGGTTCGATGGCGCTCTCCACGCGAGCAAAAATACGCTCGATCGCGGCGTCACCGATTGCGCGTACCGCGATCGCTTCGAGTCGCTCGCTCCTCGGGAGCCAGACGGCCAGCATTGCCGCGTTCCAATCGTCCCACCCCACCACGGCGTCAGCCACGACGTGATACGTCGTGCTCGGACGTCCCGCGTTGGCGAACCAGGCGACGCTGCTCAGCGATTGCAGGAAGGCCTCGACCCGCCGTTCTCGTTCGACGTCAGTCATCGCCGGGATCGCTCGAGATCCGCAACGCATCGAAAGCCAATCGGTACTGCTGCGATCCAGGCCCGGCCAGGTTCTCAGGAACTTGACGGCGAAGTTCGCGGGGCGCGGACCGCCGTCCGTGTACCAGATCGAGCCGGCAGCCGTGAACCAGGAACCGCCGCGGAGGATGCAAAACCGCGTGCGGCCGTCGCTGCGTTCGCTTTCAGTCCATTGCCACACGTTGCCGCACATGTCGTAGCAGCCAAACGGGGACCGTCCCGTCGGGAAGGCCTTGACCGGCGTGGTTCCGCCGCCCTCGCCGCCGTTGCAGTGCGCCGCGTCGAACAGCTCGCCCCACGGATACCGGCGGCCGTCAGACCCTTGCGCGGCGTACTGCCATTCTTCTTCGGTCGGCAGGCGCTTGGCCGCCCACTTCGCGTACGCGCGCGCATCGTCGAGATCGACGTACACCACCGGGTGATCCGCCAGATGCGAAGGCAGTTGGTCTCCGCCCCAGTGCGTCAGGAAATTCTCCGTATGGGTTGGACGGTAGCCGCTGGCTTGCAGAAATCGGGCGAACTCGGCATTCGTAACCAGCGTCTCATCGATGGCGAAGTGTGGGAGGACCGCGTGGCGGCGAACGGTCACGACCGACGCGAAGCAATGGGCCCAGTCTTCCTCCGCGCACACCGGCGGACTGGAGTCGTAAAACCCGCACTCCCGGGTTCGCATCGCCATCCTCAGGTCGAGGCTGGCCGAGGGAATGGCGATCATGCCGGCAGGCAGATCGGACGCCTGCGGGGTTGCGGGAGGGGATACAAGACGGGTTTCGACGTGCGGCGCTCGCGTATCGACGTCTGCTCTGACATTCACGTGCGATTGCCGGCGGAGAAACTCCGCGAACCCTTCGCCCAACTCCGTCTGTGCGCCCGAGAGGAAACAGCCAATACCGCGCGGCGGGATTTCACCGGAGAGAAGCGCGGTGTGCTGGTCCACCTGAACGGCCGCGGCTTTGCCAGCCACCAGATCGAAGTACGAGTGGCCCGGCGAGTCCGCCACTCGCAACAGCGGGCCGGTCACAGCGGTCCAGAGTCGATTGACCATCGTCCACAGCCGTACGCCGTCGGCCTCCCACACCGAGGCATAGACGCCGTGCTGCTCGGTCGGAACCATCGGCGTCCAGCCTTCGCTCTGGAAGATCGCGGTGTAACGCCGCTGAATCGGCACCATGGCGCGCAGCACGGAGCGGTCCCGCGGACTCCACGGCAGCAGGGAACCAAATACGTTTTCCCATACCATCACGCCGCTGCCGTTCATCCACGCCGCGTGCAGCTCGCCGGCATGGTCGCGACGCCAGCGCTTGATCTGGTGCTGCATGTGGCGGCGCTCGAACCACTTGTGCCGCATGACACCTGGAACGGGGCTGTCGTCGAAGCCCTGTGCCCACGAAGCGTGATGGTCGTAGACGTTCTCGAGCGGCACCACGCCTTCGCTCTCCAGGATCACGCCAGGACGAACAGCGTCGAGCTTGGCACGAAAATCGGAGGCGCCCTGCCGCATCGTGTCGAGAAAAATGCCATCGACTTCCAGGGCGCGTACCAGGTCCACGACCGCGTCCATGTCGCGTTTGTCTTCGCGCCGCGTGCTCACGTCCCAGGGGTTGTAGTCGATGTAGGTTCGTACGCCGCGCCGTCGGAGCTGCCGCACGGCATCGCGCAGGCCGTCGAGCCCTCCTGGCTGGTCGCGGTAGAAATCGAACTGGTTGCGCGGATCGACGCCGATGCGCGGGTAAGCATGCCACAGCACGAGGCTGTCGAACCCGCCGAACTCGCGCTCGTGCCGATCGAGAAACGCATCGACGGTGTACTGCCCCCGGCGCCAATCGTAAAACGTCTCGTCGCAGAGCATCAGGAAGCAGCAGGAGTAATTCGATGCCGCCCACGCGAACTCCGGCCGTCGGTACAGGGCATCGCTGTAGCGCAGCCGGGTTCTGGTTTCCTCGCGCCACTCGTTCAGCGCCAGCTGAAATGCCGGCCACTCGGCCGGATCGCTCGGCGGTGAGAACATCTGTCCGTCGAGGTCGAGCTCGAACGCCGGCGGCGAGTCGGCGGAAAGGCGCGGTTGCAGGGAGGCGTAGGAACGAGCGCGAGGCTCGCACCGCCCCGGACCGCGACTCGCATGAACTGCCGTCGTGTCGTCAGCATGACGCCGTGCTCAGCTGGTGGCTTGATCGTCCGCGCCTACTCGGGAACCGACGCCGACGGGACAGGATCGACGGTCGTGTGGGGCGCATTCGCGTTGGGTGGCTCTTCGTCACGTAGCCACAACTGAAGCACGAAAGTACTGACCAGGAGCAGCCCGCACACCAGGGCAAGCACGCCGATATAACCCCAGACGCGCGCAACGGTCGCGCCGTCGGATATCTCGCGTTCACAGGCGCGGGCAACTGCCTCTTCCACCGTGTCGATCCCGCGTGGAGTGATGGCTACGAGCCCGCTACCCAGGCGCTTGATCAGTCCAGCCTGGATCAAATAGTCCTCCGCGCGACGGAGTTGGCGCGGATCAGTGATTCCGATGGCTCTCCCGACGTCCTCCGAGGGGACCGCCTGCTCCAAGTCGTTGTACAGGCACGACAAGTATTCCCACCGGCGGCGTGGGTTCGCGAGAACACGCGGAGGATCTACGATTGCGTCCAATTGTCGTCTCGAGTCACGTGACGGCGTCGCCGAAAGCGGTGCTCGCCTGGGGCCAATGCTCCTCGAATAGCCGCATCCTCCGCAAGTGACCGTTGATCGCGAGGACCAGCTCGCGGCCGTACCTCGAAGACCCGACGTTACGGCGCACCCGAAACGCGCGACAACCGCCTACACAGATCTAGATGCTGACGTGGCTTCAGCGGCCCCGGGCTATTCAATTGTCAAAGAGCCGCGCATCGCGTTTACCGACGGACCCGCGGAGTGATCGGAGGTGAAACCATACACGTGTGACTCAGCAACGATAAGCCGGGCCTGCAGGCAAGCCCAGCTGGTTGGCTGGCGTTACACTTCGCACGTCGCCCGTGGGGCTTTGCGCCTCATCGTCGGCAGTGAAGGGAGCTCGTCGTGCTGTTCTCACCAGTGCGGTCGCGTGTGCTGCTAGGTCTGGTCATCGTGGGCGCTCTCTTCCCGACGCGAGCGGCCGCGATATCCATTCCGATTTTCCCGACCGACGACGATCGGGGCATCGATGCGTTGCTCGACGGGAACTTTCTCTGTTGTCAGCTGGATATGGGCCAAGCGACCGTGACGCTGACCACGTTCGAAGAGCGCGCGGCGCTCGAGTTTGCGTTGGCCGGCGTACCAATCGACGCCATCATCACGTCCGCCACGCTCACCTTGTTCTTTCCAGTGGCGCCGGCAGTGGTCAACACCGCGGAAGTGCATGGATACGCCGGAGACGGCGTCATCGCGGCGGCGGACCTGACACTCGAGAACCCACTGACGGAGTTTCAGGTCGGCGCGGCGGCTTCGGTGGTGATTCCGATCGACGCGTCCTTCATCCAGGACCTTCTGATCGCGGGCGAAGCGTACGCGGGGTTTTCGCTGCGGAACGTGACGGTTCCTTCAGGCGTGTTCACGTTCTGGACCGTCGACTCCGGGTTCGAGCAGTTCAATCCGGTCTTGGAGCTGGACGTCGACGAGACGCGGGTTGTTCCCGAGCCGGGCTCGATCGTGCTCGTGACAACTGCTCTTGCCGCCGCATGCGCCGGCCGCCGGCGGCGCGCTCATTCGCGCCTCGGCGATCGCAGCTCGTGAGGTCAGCGTTCAATGCCGAAGCGCCGTTCAAGAATCTCCGCGGTGCTGGTATTGGCTGGCACGCGCAGGTGGCGGCGTCGGCTCGGCGGCTACTTCCAAGCGGTTCGGCCAAGACTTCAGCCAGGCCGCAAAGATGAAGAACGCGAACCGGAATACTAGACACCAGTGGTAATACGCATGCTGACCTGGCGCGCGCCACGGCTTTACTGGTCGTTGTTTGTTTTGTGGTGCTCTCCGTACGGCTGACAGCGGCGCGACTAAGCGCGTCGTTACGGGCACTGTCGCTGAGTTCAGAGTCGGCGAGTCGATCTCGGTCACCAATGAAGCGACGGACCCGAATGGCTTCCCAATCGCCTTGCTGGAAACCACGGCTTATGAGGGCAGTCCCGCCGTCGTCAAACCCGGCGCGCGCGTGATCGTGTGGTATAGGAGCGTAGGCGAGCGGCGTCCCATGGCCGACAAAGTACGTGTGCTCCCAGACGCGTCGACACGCTAAGCCTTGTGTCTCATCCTCTCAATCGCACTGCGACCCTACCGGTCTGGGCCGCTTACGCGGCCGGCTTATCGGCCATTTCGAGTAGTCCGGACCCCAGAGCACAGCTAGCCGGATCGTTTGACCGAGCCACACGCAAGCCTACGCAGGCCGTGAGCCTCTCCACGGCGTCTGCCAGCCGCGCGACTGGTGTCCACAGTCCGGACACGCGAGGTAGACGCGTCCTGATCGATCGACCTGAAGGACGGCACGCGTGTGTTGGGTTTGCAGCCAACACGACGAATGGCGAACGTGGTGCGTCAGGCGGTGCAGGAACCGACCAAGTTCTATGGGCGCCGTCACAGGACCCGTGGAGACCCAACGGAGCTGCGCGATCATTGTTTGCCTCCCGCGATGGAACCCGTCGGCCTCTGCTTCAGATGCGAGCCGCCAACGTCCCTGACCGGGACCAAGGGTCGTGGGCGTTGGGGGGGTGACCATATCCTAGGGATCTGCCTGCCGCCGAGCGTATATCGTGGGAGGGATGAACCTGCGCAGCGAATATCACGAAAGCATCAGCTGTCTCGCGCGGGACACACAGCTTCACCCACGAGCCTCTCTCACCGACCAAAAGCCCGCGAAATCCGCGTGAGATGTCGCCGTGCCAGGCCGCTGGCACAAGAAGCGTTAGTGGAGTAAATGGCCGGCAGCCTAGAAGTGCCGCGCCCCCATCCGTCGGCGCATCTTCGGCCTCGTGAAATACGCGAGCGCCGAGACCACCACGATCAGCAATGCGGCACCAGACGCGATCCAGAACATCTCGTCCATTGCGCTGACTGATTAGGACTCAGGAGCCTGGACGGTCCAGCGAGTATTACAACCCACGCAAATGAAGTGGCGTCCAGGCTCCGGAGATTTTTTGTGCTCGCGGCCCTCCTGCGCGCAGTTCGGGCACACGGGGACGTAGCGAGGGCGGTCACCCTCGTCCACATCGTCCGACGCCCACGCGGCGCGCATCGCCTCAAGCACGCACGCCGAGAGTGCAAAGCAGTTGCCCGGCTAACTGATTGAGAGGGGCCGCAGGGTTGTCAACTCTGAGTACACGGGACGTAGGAACCGGATGCAACCCAGGACCAAAGTACCATCCACCCACACATGAGCATCAGCGCGGCCGGATGTTCACGTTCGTGTGGAAGAAGTTCTCGGGATCGTATTTCGCCTTGAGATCGCGCAGACGGCTGTAGTTCGCCCCGTACGCGTTCGCGGCCGGGTCGTCCCCGTCGTCATGGTCGAGATAGTTCAGGTAGCGGAACGTGCCGAGATAGGGCGCCAGCGCGGCGTAGAAATCGCGGCACCACTTCACGTTCTTGTCGGTATCCCGCGGATCGGTCCACTGCGAGACGAGGACGACATTGAAACCGGTGATGCGCATCGCGCACGCGGTGTCCGTCACGGGCACGCGACTGGCCGCTCCGTGGAAATGCTCGATCACGATCTGGGACATCGGCGACGGCGCGGCCGCGAACTGTTCCAGCAGCGTCGCGATGCAGTCATCGCTGAGGTCCGTCAGGAACTGCGACTTCCAGTAGTTGAGAGCGCCTGGCGGCAGCCCGGCGTCGAACACGGCATTGAGGGCGCAGTACGAAATCGGCCCCATCGCATCCATCACCGGCGGGCCGAACGCCTTCAGCGGCCGGACCGCGGCTTCGCCGTCCGCCAGCGATCCGCAGTGTCCGGCGACGAGGCCGGTCAGCTTCGTCGAACCGTCTGGCGCCGTCAGCAGGCCGGCGGCGAGCATCATCTCATCGGGAAGCGTCGCGCACGTGTCCCGGAAGAATTTCAACGCCGCCGTGCCGTTCTGCAGCGGGTGTGCGACCAGGCCGCCGGCGATCATCGGACCGACCGGGTGCAACGCATATTCGAGCGAGGCCGCGATCCCGAAGTTGCCGCCGCCGCCGCGAATTGCCCAGAACAGATCCGGATTCTCGTCCGCGCTCGCGCGGCGGATCGTTCCGTCAGCCATCACCAATTCCGCGGACCGCAGGTTGTCCAGCGCGAGGCCGTACTTCGGCATCAGCCACCCGAGGCCGCCGCCGAGGGTCAGTCCGGCCAGGCCGGTGGTGCCGACCACGCCGCCGGTGGTCGCGAGGCCGTGCAGCTGCGTCTCGCGGTTGAACTCCTTCCAGAGCACGCCGCCTTGCGCACGGGCCGTTCGAGCCTTCGGGTCGACGTGAATGCCCTTCATCAACGAGAGATCGATCATCAGGCCGTCGTCGATCGTGCCGCGCCCGGCGACGTTGTGTCCGCCCCCTCGAACGGCCACTTCGAGATTGAGTGTGCGCGCCAGCTTGACCGCGTCCGCGATATCGGCTGTGCCGCGGCAGCGCGCGATCAGCGCAGGCCGTTTGTCGACGAGACCATTGTGGACGCGACGCGCGTCGTCGTATCCGGCGTCGAGCGGCTGCAGCAGCTGCCCCGTGAATGTCGGCGCGAGCTCGGCAATCGATCCTGTGGTGGACATAGGGCACCTCCGGCCTGAAAGGAAAGGACCCCTCCCCTCACGACAGCGCGGATAAGGCCCGGTCTGCGGCCGATTATTGCCAAAGAGGCGGGAATACCCAAGGGAAATGACCGTCTGGGAACGGAGACAGCGCGAGCAATTCATGACGCCACGCACCTGGCGGCCAGCTTCCACGATCGCTCTGGCTCTCGGGGCTCGGGCAACGTCGCGCTCGGTGCGGGCGGCGTCACGCGCCGCTGTGGCCGTTTCGACTTCCGCTGACGTCTCTGCATGGGCGGTATTTGCGCAGCGCTGGACAACTGGTGGATGGAAAAGCGTCCCTGACCGAGCTCGGCTCACGTCAAGATCGAACCGTTCTGGTAGATCACGATCCTTCCGCTAGTCATCGCTGTCTCTCAGTCCTTCGCCCGCTCTCGCCTGGGGAAACGAGGGCCATACGCTGGTGTGCGAGATCGCGCTCACGCGACTGTCGCTAGCCGGTTTGGCGTTCCTCAACGGTGTGCGTGCCCTCGAATCGGACATCCAAGATCCGTTCGAGGACTGTCAAAGCTGTTCGCCAGGGCACCCAAGCGACGGAAGAGCGATGTCGTTCTGGGAGGGCTGCGTTTGGCCTGATGAGGCACGTCGCGACACGTTCAAAGACACCTACGAGAAGCCGCGCAATGGGCGACATCTGCGATTGCCGATTGGGCGACCGAAGCACATGCGCTTGCTCGCCAGCACGCCTACACCAAGCCGAATGGAGATCCCGTCCAGGACAACGACTTCCTTGATGCAGGCTATTTCCCACGGCGATCGAAGACGTTAAGCTTCAATCAGAGAGCTGGAGTCCGGTTGGCGATTATCGATCGAGCGGCGCCGGTGTCTTTGGACCACCGCGTAATGGCTGAAGCAGTTTTGAGGCGTGTCGCCGCAAGCGGCGAGTTGCAATGCGCTGGTTGAAGTCCGCCTCGGTATATGCTACATGGCGAGCCTGAGACGCTTTGAGAAGGAGCACGTCAATGACTGTCCTTCGCCGCGTGACCGTAGCAGATTCGTCCTCGTAATGACTGCCGCGTCGGCGCACGCGAGCATCATCACGCTGAACTACGACTTCTCGGCCAGCGGATTTGACCCCGCCAGTGCTCCAGTTGACCCCGTCACTGGCTCGTTCTCGGTGACCTTTGACAACTCGATACTGTTCTTCTTCGATGTTACAGAGGGCGTCAGCGTAACCGGCCTCAACATCTCGCTCGGCTCGGCACCGGCAATTGCGTATTTCCAGGACATGGATCAGTTGTTGATCGGTGGCTTGGAAAGTGGCTCGGACAACGTATCTGTCGATCCGGCGACCGACGACTTCTTGCTCCAGATCAACAACGTCTCGACTTCGCCGACCCTCTTCTATTTCGTTTACGCTCAGAAAGCCGCTGGACCCGGTGGCTTCTTCACGTTCGAGGGCACACTGACTCCGAGAGAGGTGTCACCTGTCCCAGAACCGGCTTCACTAACTCTGTTGGGCGTCGGGTTTGCCTGGATTGGCGTGCGGCGGTGGCGGCAGCGCAAAGCCTCCTAGGCGCGATTCGTCGGCACATAGCAGCAATCCAGAGGAGGGCCGTCGCAAGACGGCCTTTGCTCCGTATGCGCTATGCAGTGGTCGGCACGCAATACAACATCGAACGAGCCGTGCCAGCGGACGCGCCGCCGGAGGCCGTGTCGATGTCCACGAAGAGCCAGGCTAGACGGTCGAGCTTTCGGGAGCCGGTAGAGTACAGATTCGCTTCTCACGTCACCTCACGCCGACAGCCTTCGAGGCACTCCATCGGCGACGACCCGAACGGTCGCGGCGCGAGCACGCGGGCAAATGGCAGCAGCGTTGCATTGAAGGCTCAGCGTGACGACTTCATGAGCTTGAAGCAGGGTTCGGCCTTCTCCATTGGCGAGCTCCTTCGCGCAGGCGTCTCGCCGTACACCCGAGAGGCAGCATCGCTCGTGGCGGAAGTGTGCCGGCAGGTGTTCTACGCAGACAATCAGATCGCGCCCACTGCCAATGACATTCTTCTTGGTTCGGATGGCTCGCTGACAATCAGCGGAGCCGGTTCGGCGACTGCCGAGGAACAGATGCGGGCGCTCGCGTCGCTGCTCGAGCTGCTGCTGCCGCCGCTCGGCAGCACGGAGCCCGACTTCGCGGTGCGCGCCTCGTTGCGAATGCTCGCGCCGCGCGCGCGCGGGATGCCGCCGGGGCTCGCTCCGATATCTGCACCGGAAGGCCTGGCCGCCGAGTTGAGCCCGTACGCCACACCAGATCCGACGGGCGTCCTTCGCGAATTGTGGGCGCGTGGGGACCGCGCCCTGCATCAGTACCTCCCATCGCCTCGAAGGGACGAGCGCGTGACCGCCGCTGCGATTCGAGTGGCGGTTGAAGCGCGCGAGCCGGTCGATCCCCTGCCAATTCGTCGGTCCGACGATGCCGTCGCGGTTGCGGTGGATGAGCCGCTAGAAGCGCCTTCGGCCGCCAGTCACCGGCATCGGCGCCGGTTCTGGATTCCGTTGACTGCAGCAGCGTTGTTGACGATGGGATTCGCTGGTGGCGCCCGGGTAGGCCAACGCTCCTATGAATGGGCGTCACGTTTCGTTGCCAGAGCGGACGAGCATCATCCGACCATGCCGTCTTCGCGGCACACGACGCCTCTACATCGGCGGGCGAACTCAGGCTCCGCAGGCGAGCCGGCTGTTGCGGCCGTCCAGGGAACCGATACAGACGCCGCTCAGACTCAGGCCCCGCCGTTGGTTTCACCGAACACGAATGCAGGCGTGCTCATTGGCGCGACCGACGAGACTGTGCACCGCGCGCGAAGGGTCGATCGCGTCGCTGAGCAGCGCGGGTCCGTTCATCGCGATCGAACGGCTAACCACACCCCTGCCGAACCAATCGCGAACACGAACACCGAAGCCGCAGCGCCGCCAGTCACGCCGACATTAGAGAGCGCGGCGAATCCGGTCGCGACGCCGGCATCACCGATTAAAGAGTCCGTGCCGCTCGAGGAAACCGTTACGCCGCCGCCGTTGCCTCCCGAAGTGAGCACTTCCCCCCGGTCGTCGCCCGCTCGCCCAACAGAAGAGCAGCAGATCACTGCCACGCTTCATCGATACGCCGCCGCTTATCAGCAACTCGACGCCAATGCCGCAGGAACGGTCTGGCCGACCGTGGATCAGCGAGCGCTGGCCCGGGCGTTCGAGAGCCTCGAGTCGCAGGAGTTCACGTTCGACGAGTGCGACGTGCGCGTCGTCGATCGTGGGGCGAGCGCCGCATGCCGGGGATCGGTGACTTACATCCCCAAAGTTGGCAGCAAGACGGCGCACACAGGCGATCGGCAGTGGAACTTCGAGCTTCAGAAACAACAGGACGTCTGGCTCATCACGCGCGCGACGATGAAGTAGCTCCTGCCAGTAAACCCCTACCACTCCTCAATCGGACTACCGGCCCCCGAAGGCGTACTCGATCCCAACAAGCGTCGTCGTTTCCGATCGCAAGCCGTTGTTTGCAAGGGGGAAGGTCACACTCGCGTTGAGCAGCCAGGTGCCCACGACATTCCAGTGCGCTCCGGCCGTCATCGAGCTCGTCGTCAGCGTTGTGCCCGTGGACACCAGTCGAATCGTGTCGACGCCGGCAATCGTCGGATGCGGGACTCGTTCCTGCGTCAGCTCGCCGATGTCCTCGATCCGCCGCCCCAGCAGTTCGGCAAGCAGCGTGACTCTGGGCGAAGCGCTGAAACTCAAGGCGCCCCGATACCCCACCTCGTTCACCAGGCCGCCCCATGTCGCGCCAGCGTTGACGTGAGCGGAGAACCGGCCCGGCTCGACCGAGCCGACCACGACCGCGTTGTACGAGGCCTCTCCCGATCCGAGTAGATCCTCTTCACGGCCGGTGGGAAGCCGCGCTTCGCCGACGATGGCCAGCCCGGTGCCCCCATCACCCGCAAGTCGATACTTCGCCCGGATCGCCATGTCACCAAGACCGGTGGCCTCGCCAGAGGCCGTCGCCTGAAGCAGCACGGCGCCGCGATACGTGTTGACGCGTGAGCCTTCGAGCGACAGCCAGACCACGGGCACCGCCACGCCGACATCCAGCCTGTTGGTCACGCCGACGTTGCCGAGCACCGTCAAGGTTCGTGACTGAATCTCCATCGAGAGGGTCTCGACATCGAAGGGGGCGGCCTCGTCGCGAAACTGGTTGCCGGTCGCGACGAACTCGCCGCTCTCGAGATCGACGTCGTTCAACCGTGTGTATTTGGCGAACTGCAGGTTGACGCCAATCGATGCCCGGCCTCTGCCGGCCGTCAGGCTGCGTTCCGTGAAGAAGGGCCCGAAGCTCTGACTGGCGCGCTCGATGGTGCCGAGGGCCGGGTTGACACGGTATGTGAACCCGGCCGACGAGGACCCGAGCGGCAGCGTCGTCAGCTCGACGAGCAGCAGCCGGCTGATCGTGTCGCGCGTGACTGCCGCCGCCTGCGCGTCTTTCACGAAGTCGCCGGTCGGCACGGATTCGTTCGTGAGCAGGAACGACAGAACGTCGGCGAGCGGCAGGGGTCTCTCTTGCGCCGACACGTTTGCAGGGGCCGTCAGCAGTGCGACCGCGACGAGGCACGCCAGGCGAAGGGTCGCGTGCATGCTATGCCTACCGCCGGACGCGCGTAGCCAGGATCGTACCATCGATCTGCACATTGCCTTCGACCGACACCTCTCGCCCATTTTTCAAGCCGCCACAGCCCATGATGAACTCAGTCGCCGCGTCGGTCCGGACTCTGCGGCCGCCGACGACGAAAGTCAGCGTCGGGCAATCACCCTGAAGGTCCGACACCTCCCCGGTGACCGTCGTCATCACCGGACCAGCCGCCTGATCGACTGTGACGGTTTGACCGGCGATCGTCAGCGTCCCGGACCGTGGCACGCTCTCGGCATTCGACGCCACCGAGAAGCTCACCTGGGCGCTGCCCGATCCGCTGGACGCTGACGTCACCTCGATCCACGGCGCGTTCACCCGCGCTTCCCAGGGGCACGAGGCATCCGACGCCGTGACGGTCACCGAATGCGAGCCCCCTTCCCCGGGGGCATTCACATTCGTCGGCGCGACGGTGAACGTGCACGGCGGCGGCGTTCCAGCCTGTGTCACCGTGAAGACCTGGCCCGCAATCGTCAACGTGCCTGTACGAGGTGACGTCGCCGTGTTCGGCGCGACGGAGAATTGCACGGTGCCGTTGCCGGTGCCCGACGCTCCCACGACGACTGAGAGCCACCCGACATTGCCTGCAGCCGTCCACTCGCAGCGGGCTGGCGTCTTCACATGCACTGAGATCGTTCCGCCCGACGCGTCGACAGACTCGGACGTACTCGACAGCGCGAAGGTGCACACGGGCGGGGTAGGGGTCGGCGTAGGCGTGGGCGTGGGAGTCGGTGTAGGTGTCGGCGTCGGCGACGGCGTAGGCGTCGGTGTCGGTGTCGGTGTAGGTGTCGGCGTCGGCGGTGCGGGCGTGCCCTCGGCGGCGGCCTGAGACACCGTATGAGGCTGCCCCGCGATCGACACCGTGCCGGTTCGACTGGCGCCTGTGTTGGGCGTGACCAGCAGCGACACCGTGCCATTGCCGCTCCCGTTGGCTCCAGACTCGACGGAGATCCACGAGGATTGGCTGACGGCCGTCCAGGCGCAACCGGCCGCAGTGGATACCGTCACGGTCAGCCGCTCGCCACTCGATTGCGCGGTCTGCTGGCGGGGCGTGAGCGTGTACAGGCACGCGGCGGCCTGTCTCAGCTCGGCGCGCTGTTCGTTGACGACGATGACGCCCGTGCGTGGAGCTGCGAGGGGATTCGCCGCGACGCTGTAGTCGATTTGCGCATCGCCCTGGCCGCTCGCAGGCGAGATGGCGATCCAGTCGACCTCCGAACGCGCCGACCAGGTGCACTCACGATTGATGCGGATGTTGAGGCGTCCCGTCCCGCCCGCGCTTTCGATGACGGGCATCGGCCCGCTCACCGCAATTGCACATCGTGCATTGGAGGGCCCCGTCACGTTGGTCGTGGACGAAGAACCGCAACCTGTCAGCAGGCCGGCGAGGAGCGCCAGGAAACAGATTCGCCGCAAGAGACCTGCCACGACAGAATGAGACTAGCAAGGACAGCTTACGCACGAAAGGGAGGATTGTGCTCGAGCTACCTTCGATGCGAATGGAGAGGCCGCGAGAACGTTTGAAGAAATCCTCAAGATCTGGCGCCGCACATCCTGCGTTTCCGCTCTGGCAACGCCACTGAAGTCGAATTCTCTCGCGAGAACGCATCCTAGTCTTCCTGCGGACTAACTATTGTCGTCGTCATAGAAGTGGAATGCGAATGGGGCGACTCGAAGACGGAGGATAGTACGACTTTTGTAATCGAGTTCCTTTGCTCGACGTTGGAGGCCCTGCCATGTTCCAAACCCCTGCACGTATCCTATTCGCACTGACGGCCCTGTTCAGCTTGGTGGCCCCGGCAGATGCGTCCCAATCCTCACCAACGGCAGCTTCGAGTCCGGGCTGACCGCGTGGCAGCTATGCGGCCATGACCGATCAGGACAACCCTGGCTCGCACGTGCTGTACCAGGACTTCGTCGTGCCCGCTGATGTCGCCAACGCCAGTCTATCTTTCGACTACTTCATCAACAATCTGAACGGCACGTTCGCCACGCCTACTACCTTGGACTTCACCGGGGTTGAGAATCAGCAGACGCGGGTCGACATCATCACGACGTCCGCCGATCCGTTCAGCGTCGCGCCCGCCTTGATGTCAACGCCGTGCCCGAACCCACCTCCGTCACGCTACTGGGCCTCGGCCTCGCCGGCATCGCCGCGCGGCACTGGCGGCAGCGCAAGCAGTCGTAGCGCGATTCGTCGCGACTCGATTTCAAAGGGCCGTCGCGAGACGGCCCTTTCCGCGTGCGGCATCACAATCGGTCGACGAACGTCACGCTGCGCGGAACTCCCTACGAAACAGGATTCCCTTCGGGTGGCTTCCGCTCGGTCGCAGATTGGGTTGCAAATGCGTCGTGAATTGTTCGCGGATCGCGGTGTCGTTGGCGCGGACGTGAGCTGCGCGACACACTAGCATCGCGCGAACACACGTTCTTCTCGACGCTGAAGACCCAGCTCGCAGACGACACCGAGCGCGCGCGCATAGGCGCCACGCCTTTGCGCATTCCTGAGCGTGACCGCTGCGAATTCTGGCCAGAATCCTTCGAATCGCGATGGCCCAACCTTGGCCCGATGGAACGCGTGACCGGTCCGTCAGCGTCGTTGGTGCCCCCATCGGCTTCATAAGTCCTGGTCGTCGACGTTACGGCTGCGTGCCGAACGCAGCCAATCCTGTCGCGAGCTCGGCACCGGATTCGGGCGGATCTGTTTCTTTGGAGATTAGGGACAGCAGCAACAGAAAGAGGAAAGAAGAATGCGTGCATTTGCAGCGAGTGCCATCGTGGCGATCGCCCTGAGTGCGTGGGGCTGCGGCGGTAATCACAACCCGACCGCTCCGAGCCCGACGCCAGCGCCTGCACCCGCGCCGGCGCCTGCTCCCGCGCCGGCGCCAGCCCCCACACCGACACCAACGCCAGCACCGACACCAACACCCACACCGACACCCCCGCCGTCACCCCCAAGCGTCGTGACGATCGAGGTCGTCGGCATCAATGGCGCCCAGTCCTTCTCGCCGAATCCGGCAACACTGCCGGCGGGCCAGATGGTGGTGTGGCACAACATCGACACCACCACTCATCGTGTGGTCTTGGACGACGGATCGTTGGACACGGGTGGTATCGCTCCGGGAGCGTCCAGTCAGCCGATGTCGATCAACACGGACGGGCCGTATCACTGTTCGATTCATCCGCAGATGGTCGGCACTCTTGTGCCTAACGCGTCGACCACGCCCGCGTCGGCGTCCGCACCCGCGCCCGCGCCGTCTCCGTATTGAGCGTTCGCTCTTCAACCAGCCAGGTGAGGCGTGCTCGCACCAGACACGCCTTGCCTGGTGCAACCGCTCGCTTGCATGTCAGACCCGAGAGGTGTTTCAGGAACTGGACCAGTGCCGCGGAAGCGTCGGGCGAGGAGAGGCCCGCCACCTGCCCTGTCATTACCTTTTCGCCAAACAGGAGCTCGATTTCCTTGAGCAGCAGCGCCCTTTCTGACTTCCTGATCAATAGCGATTTCCATCTGAAAAACTGCGATTCCCCGATCTATGCCTAGTGTCCTGTCCGCGTGGTTCGCGCAATAAGTGGCGCGGTCTGAAAGTCGAGTGTCCGCTGGGCGAAGCGCGCGATGGTCGCGAGGATCTCGTCGGCGCTCTTCGTCCAGACAAACGGTTTCGCGTTCGCATGATGCGCGGCGATGAATTCCCGAATGGCCGCCTTCAACTGGGGCACACTGCGGTGCACGCCGCGGCGCAGTTGCTTGTTGGTCAACTCGGCGAACCAGCGTTCGACGAGATTCAGCCACGACCCATAGGTCGGGGTGAAGTGGACTTGGAAGCGCGGCCGCTTCGCGAACCAATTCCGAATCAACGGCGTCTTGTGCGTCCCGTAGTTGTCCATGATCAGGTGCACATCGAGGTGGCGCGGCACGGCGGCGTCGATCGCGTCCAGGAACTGTCGGAACTCGGTCGAGCGATGCCGTTGATGAAACTGCGTGATCAGCTCGCTCGTTTTCACGTTGAGCGCGGCAAACAACGTCGTCGTGCCATGCCGCCGATAGTCGTGCGTCCGACGCTCGACCTGCCCGGGCCGCATCGGCAACACGGGTTGCGTGCGATCCAAGCGCCTGAATCTGCGCTTTCTCGTCGACGCAGAACACGACCGCATGCGTGGGCGGCTGCATGTAGAGGCCAACGATATCGCGCACCTTCTCGATCAGCAGCGGGTCGGTCGACAGCTTGAACGTCTCACTGCGATGCGGCTGCAGGCCAAAGGCGCGCCAGATCTGCTGGACCGTGGTGCGGCCGAGGCCGCTCGCCTTCGCCATGCCGCGGATGCTCCAGTGGGTGGCGCCGCGCGGCATTTCTTCCAGCGTGCGGACGATGACCTGCTCGACCTGCTCGTCCGTCACGCGACGGGGCGCTCCAGGCCGCGGCTCGTCATACAACCCGTCCAGCCGCTCGCGAACAAATCGAGCGCGCCACTTGCACACCGTCGTCTGCGACATGCGCAGCCGTTTCGCCACGACTTTGTTATCGTGTCCCTCTGCGCACGCCAGAATGATCCGCGCACGCCGCGCCAGATGCGGCGCGGTGCGCGAGCGATGAGCCAGCGAGTCAAGTCGCACGCGCTCGTCGTCAGTGAGAATCAGCGCGACTTTCGGGCGTCCCAGTCGCATGCTCGCCTCCTTGTAGACGAGTACGATTGGGCCGCGCTACTTGTTTCACATTCTTCGCGGACAGGACACTAGGGTTGGCGGGCGTTCGGGGTATCTTGCGGAGCGTTGCAGAATGGAGTCATTTTGGAACGCCCTTACACGCACTGGGTAGCGCGATGGACGAAAATCGCCCAACTTCTAAAAACGCGTGGACGAGGCTCAATGCGGTCCTTGAGCACAAGTTCGTCCTCTTCGTGCTTGGTAATGTTGCGACCGCTGTCGTCATTCCTTGACGTAGGTCAACGAATCAATAGAGACAGCCTTGTCGAGCAAAAGCGCCGAGAGTCTGCGTCAAGAGTCATTCGCGAAGCGGCTGAGGTAGACCGGTCGCTCGCACGCTTACAAGTACAACTCGGATCGTTCTACAAGGATTACTGGGCTGCCGATCTGTCGATCGACGAGCTTCGGAACGCACAGCGGAGACTCAAGACGGAGCTTCTTAACGACTATTTGGTATTCAGCGACAGAGGGTTCGCCTGGCTTGGAGACGCTGTCATGGATCTGCGCCTGGCTGAGCCCCTCAGGCAGGAGCAAGAACTCGAGCTAGAGACGTTGGTCAGCGCATATCGCGACTGCCTGATTCAGGCGACTAATGAATTAGATGGTCTTTGGGGGCCATTCACCGATCTGACCGCAAAGCCTCGGTCGTCGAGCATCCCAATAGCTGCAAGAGTGGACAACCTTAACAAGCTCTCTACAACCGGACATTGGGGTGAGGGGATTACCGCCGAGGACATGACGGCACTTCGGTGGGTGAGGCCGAGGATCGTGGTCGAGGTGTCCTTTGTCGAAACCCCGGCGCAGTTGAGCGACCGATCGCTGAAATCGGAAGCGGTTCAACCGAGTACGCGTGCAGTGGCGATTCGAGGCACCGGAGCGGTCTCCGAGCCGGCCAAAGTCACGAGCGCGTGTCTCCCGTCTCTATGCTTTGTGGATGTCTAAGGCAGTGTACTTGTACTCAAGGTCAGCGACGAGCCGTCTGAATTCGGGTTTCTCACGCAGGCGTTGGAGATGTGGATCGATCCGGAAGAACGGCCAACAGGCGAAACCGGTGTCGACACTGCGTTCCAACCACGCCATGGCCTTGTCGGTGTCACCGAGTACTGCATACACGCTGGCGATCTGGTAGTAGGTGTGATGCGTGTGGCCGAAAGAACGCGGCAAGTCGAGCGCTCTGCGAACACACTCAAGCGCCGCGTCGCTCTGATTACGCCGCGCGTGCATCATGCCTTGAAGACTGGTGATCAAAGGCTCGTCGGGAAGATGTTGTAGAGCTATCGCCAGCCGTTGTTCGGCTAGATCCAGGTCTCCACTGAAGAGCGGAGGCTGTGGGTGAAAAAAGCGCGCATATTTGGCTCCCGGTCTGTCCCGAATCCATGCCTCGCCTGCCTCCTCCGCGCGCGTGAAGTCCCCGCTGTAGAGATAAATAAACTCGAGGTTCCCGCTCCGAGTCTTTGGATTCGACCGCCGCGCCTGCTCGTGGGCCGTGCGCGCATCTTGAAGTCGTCCGACGTGCAAACAAATCGAGGCTATCCGATTATGCGCCTGCTCAAGATTTGGTTGCACGGCCAGAACCTGCTCCAGCGCTTCGAGGGCCTCAGCGTGCTGAAAACTCTTCGCCGGGCTCCACAGGATAAATGCCCGCGCCAAATGTCCCTCCGGCAACGCGGGGTCAAGCATCAAGGCCCGGCGGCAGTGGTGTTCGGCCTTCTCCAACCGAGCGGGCCGCGGGTCGAAGCTGAAGTGCATGTTCGTCAAGACATAGGACAGCCAGGCTTGGGCCAGCGCAAACTCAGGGTCGCGCTCTATGGCCGTCGACAAGTGCTGGATGGCGCTCTCGAGCGTGTCTGGCTGGTCAGAGTAACTCTCGCGGAGACCGGCCATGAATTCGTTATACGCTTCGGGGTCGCTGCTTTACCGATCACGGGACTTCGGCACGGCAGGCGGAAACCGTTTTCGCAGCGATTCCACGACCTGGTGTCCAATTTTGTCCTGCACGTCGAAGACGTTGTCCAGGACAAAGTCGTGCTGCTCGGAAGAAATACTCTTCTGCATCATCGCATCGAAGAGGTGCAACGAGACGCGCCAGTGTGTTCCCAGCTTCTGGACGTTCCCCTGCAAGAGGTGGCGCGTCCCCAGATCGCGACACGCGCGGGCGGGGTCTGTCCCAGCCACGTAGTTAAGGATGGCCGATGTCGGAAGGACGGTAATGTCGTCGAGCCTGCCGAGCATCGTAATCAACGCGTCCGCAAACCCCAGCGACAATCCTTTACCGTCTTCGACTTCGCTCAAGAAAATAAAAGGCAGCACCGCAATCGACGTGAGGGGTGTCGGGCCCACCACGCTCGTTGCAGAAGATCCCCGGGAAGCCGCACGGCTGCCGAGGGCCTCAAGAACCGCCTCGGCCACCTGATATCGCTCCGCGGGACTCTTGCGGAGAAGCTTCTGTACGATCGCGGCCAACTCGGCATGCATCAGAGACGCGGCATGAATCGCAGGTGGGTCGTCGTGAAGGATCGCGTGGAGCGTCTCTACCGGTGACGGGCGAGGCCACGGATGTCGCCCTGTCAGCATTTCATAAAGCATGATCCCGAACGCGAAGAGGTCACTGCGCTGATCGACCTCGCGCCCTTGGATCTGTTCCGGTGACATGTACGGGATCGTCCCGAGGATCTGCCCGGGAAGACTGAGACGTCGATTGTCAACATCGTCGGCTTTAAGTGCAATGAATGTCGAATCTGTCGTTGCGACGCTCTCTGCCTGGAACAAACGAGAAGTGGGCATCCGCGCCGCAAGACCAAAATCCAGCACCTTCACGTAGCCATCAGAGCGGACCATGACGTTTTCTGGCTTCAAGTCGCGATGGACAATGTCGGCATGATGCGCTGCGCGAAGTGCCTCGAGCACCTGCCTGGCAATCTCGAGGTTGCGCTCGATGGGAAGCGCGCGCCTGAACCAATCCCGCAGCGTTTCTCCGTCCACCAACTCCGTCACCAAGTAGTTGGGGCCGACGTCATGGATGGTGCAAATATTCGGATGGTTCAGCGTCGCGATCGCTCGAGCCTCGCGGTCGAATCGCTCGCTGAAGCGCTCCGCGGCGATCTTGATCGCGATCTCGCGGTGTAGCCGAGGATCAAAAGCCTTGTAGACCTGGCCCATACCACCAGCTCCCAGGAGGCCTCGAATCTGATACGGCCCCAGTTGCGAGCCAGGCGCCAGCTGGATGACGTCGCGCGTCGGCGCCGGCTCCGGCCGCGAAGCCGATGCGAACAGCGGTGACTCCCCAAATCGGCCAGCGTGATCGAGCCCGGCCAGCATCGCCTCGACTTCCCGCCGCAGCGTCGGGTCGTCGCGGCATGCCTCGACGACAAACGCTTCGCGGTGCGCCGGATCGCGCTCGCGCGCGGCATGGAATATCTCGGTGATCTGACGCCAACGTTCAGGCGTCATGCTGAGGCTCCGGTGAGACGGGCATAAAGCCACGCGCGGGCCGCCTGCCACTCCCGCTCCACCGTGGCGACGGAGATGCCCAACACGTGGCCGGTCTCTTCGAGCGACAACCCCCCGAAAAAGCGCAGCTCGGCGACTTGACTTTTCCTGGCGTCGAAGGCGGCCAAAGCGCTCAGCGCGCGATCCAGGTCCAGCACATCGACCTCGGCTTGTCCCTGGGCCATCTCCTCATCGAGCGTAACCCGCGCCCACCGGCCCGATCGCTTCGCCATGTTGCGGGCCCGTGCCCGGTCCACGAGGAGACGGCGCATCATCTGTGAGGCGACGCCAAAGAACTGCGCACGGTTCTGCCAGGCGGTGCGGTCTTGCTTCACGAGCAGAAGAAACACCTCGTGGACCAGCGCCGTCGGCTGCAGCGTGTGTCCAACCCGTTCGCGTCGCAGATAGGCGCCGGCGCGCCGCCGCAGCTCCTGGTAGACCGCAGTCGCCAGGCGGTCCCGCGCGTCCATGTCCCCGCCGCCCCAGGCCTGCAATAGCTCGGTTACGTCCGCGTCGGGGGGCTGCTTGGTCATGGCTGAGTTCGTCCGAGACGCTCATTCTGGCGCTCGCGAACCCCGTGAGCAAGTTGTTCGTTGGTTCTCGCGTCTTGTTCAGGAGGGAACGGGTGATGGGTCCGGTCTCAGATCCAACTCTTTTTCTTGAGGAGATGACCATGAGGAAACGAATCAAGCCGGCAATCGTGGCTGCAGTCTTTGCGAGCCTCCTGATCTCGGGCTTCACGACGCGGCTCGATGCTCAACATCGATGCACCGACGCCAGTCTGAAGGGCAGTTACGCTTTCAAGGTTGACGGAACGAACGTCTCGAATCCGTACCTGCCCCTCGGACCCTTTGCTGCCGTGGGAAAGAACACCTACGACGGCAGGGGACACATGAGGGGAGTGATCACCGTAAGCTCGAACGGCTCAATCATCCCTGCAACCTACACAGGCATGTACACGGTCAACGCCAACTGCACTGGCGTAAAATCAGCGACCCTCAGCATCGGTGCCGTCGTCGACTTCTTTTTCGTGATCGACGACGATCTGCGCGAGATCCAAATGGTGGTTACGCAGGCTGGCCCTCCTGGTAGCCTTGCCGATGGCCTTACTGTAAGCGGCAGCGCCAGAAAGCTATTTGCAGACACAGAGGATAAATAGGGACAGAGACGCGAACGCGAGGTGGCGGCCTTTTTCGACCTGTTGGAGAAGGGCCGCCACGAGACCGCATCCTTCTCCGATGAGGAAGCAGCCACGAAGCGGATTGAGAGGTTTGTGATGGATGATCGCGAATTCTTCTGCAAGCGTCATCGGGCAGAGTTCCCGACGTTCATGAAGGTCTTGGAAGCGATGCCCGTTGATCAGTTCGCCTATCGACCACACGAGCGCTCGCCGTCGGCGCTTGATTTGGTGTGGACACTGGCCAATGAGATGGCTGCCTGTACCACCATGGTCAACAGGGGCGAGGTCCGCTGGGATCCGTCGCCGGCGCCTCTACCGGATGAAGCGGTGAAAACTTTTCATGCCAATTACGAAGCGTTGGACGAACGGGTGAGTCGCCTTGGTGAGGCAGCGTGGACGAACACCTTCGAAGCTCTATGTTGGCGGCATGCTGTTCATGGAAAAGCCGCTCGGCGGCTTTCTGTGGTACCTGTTTTTCGACGCCATTCACCATCGAGGCCAGCTGGTACGTATATTCGCCCGATGGGAGGCAAGGTGCCTTCGATTTACGGACCATCAGGGGATGATCAAGGTAGGTAGAGCCGTCTTGACTGGCCCGGGTGTATCGGAAAACGTACGCTCCATGCGGAGCCATCGCAGTTCGATTCTACGCTTCAGATGGCGATCTGGCGCGGGCACTTGCCTCGCCCGGGAGTTGGGCGTATAAGGTCTGAAGCAGTCTTCTGGTCGGCTGCGGCCCTGTTGCGTCGTGTCAGCACGCGGGCCGAATCCACCGTTCGGGCGCTCATCAGGGCCTCGAACCTGAATTCCCATCACGACCAGGCGCTGAACGCCGCGGCGACACGCACCGGCGCCTCAGCGCTCCCCTGAATTTCCCTCGCAGCCACTGCCAGGGTGTCTTCAAGGACAACCCAAGTAACAGACGCAAGGAGGGACGAATGTCCGACGTCCGATGGGCTGATCCGCGCGATTGCGATGCGTGGCCGCGCATGTACGACCCGCGTGACCGTGATGAGACGAGTCGTATTTGCGCGAGAGCAACGTTGCAGCTCATCAATATGATGTATGCTCCAACGGCGTGTCAGGTTCCAGGCTCTGTCTCGGAGGTCTACAAATTGCGGAAACTACTGAGAGGACACGCGCTGCCAAGTTGGCGGGGCGCGCTTGGTGCAGCGGCGGTGTGCGCGGCGATCTACATGGCTCCAGCCTTCGCTCAATCCGCCGGCAGTATAACCGCAGCACAGGCCTCAGAGCACGTTGGCGAGACGCTGAACTCTTGTAATGGGGAATGAGGAATGCGAACTGATCCAGCCCGCACACAGGACATGAAACAACCCCTCCCTTACCGGGAGAGCATCCACCAGGCCATGTTCCGGTTCCGTCCAGTAGTCCACCGGTGGACGGCACTGTGCCCAGTGCTGGCCGTGATGATGCTCGCCCGACCCGCTCTCGCCCAACCCTACCCAAAGGCGCCGAAGATCCCGGTGACCGACACGATATTCGGGAAGATCGTGACGGACGAATACCGCTGGATGGAGGACATGAGCAGCCCCCAAACGCTCGACTGGGTCAAGGCCCAGGCGGCGCTCACGGATGACGTCCTCAAAGAAGCTCCCGGGGCGCGATGCCCTGCTGGCCGATTTCAAGACATTCGACAGTCTCCGTAGAATGACTATCTCCGGGGTGGTGCGCCGGGGAGAGCGTTACTTCTACAAGAAGACTCTGGCGGGCGAGAACGAAGGCAAGCTGTATTACCGCAACGGGAGGGGAGGCGAGGAGCTCCTCCTCTTTGATCCCACGACCTGGGGCGATGGGAAACAGACCATCACCTTCAGGTACGAGCCCAGCCACGACGGCAGCAAAATAGCGCTGAATCTGAACGACGGCACCAACAATGACATCTATCGCATCAAAGTAATGACGGTGGACACGAAGACGTTTTCGCCCGAGGAGCTCTATCCCACTCTTGGAGGGGCCGGCAACTGGACGCCGGACGACAAGGGCTTCCTGTACGCGGAAGCCTCCACTGGGGATGCCCATTCCAACCAGCTCTTCCAAAACTTAAGAATGAAATACCACCAGACGGGAACCCCGATGGCGGTGGACAAACTGCTGATCTCTGCCGCGAGCCATCGCGGCCTGGGAATCAACGCCTCCGATTACGGCGGAGTCTCCTATTCGGTGGACGAAAAGTACCTGGTCACATCCTGGTGGGAGGGTGGTAACTCCCCGGTCAAGGTCTTTTATGCTCCCGCCGCCTTGGATCACCCGCAGTGGGCTCCCCTCGTGGACAAAGCGGACAATGTTGTTGACGTTGTGGTAAGGGGCGACAGCGTGCATACATGCTGTCTCGGAAGAACGCGCCCAATTACCAAATCCTGGTGCGAGCTCTGAGCGAGCCCCATAGGAACGATAGAGTGGTGGTGCCTGAGGGGAAGGACATTATCCAGGGGATCAGCCCGTCGAGGGATTACCTCTTCTACCTAACCACGGACGGCATGAACAGCACCGTCTTCCAGTTATCTCCGGCGAACGGCGAGGCACAGCGGATACCGTTACCCTTTTCCGGGACGGCCTGGATCTACGACCTCGACCTCCGGACCAACGACTGCCTGCTGATGCTGAATTCCTGGACGCAACCGGAGGTTGTTTATGATTACGAGCCGAACACGGCTCAGCTGAAGGAGAGCGTTTTCAACGTGTCCCCCAAATACCCGGGCACGGATCAACTAGTCGTGGAAGAGGTGGAAGCGAAGAGCCATGACGGTACGATGGTTCCCCTGTCCATCATCTATAAGAGAAACGTCGAACGCAACGGAGACAACATCACCTACATGCGCGGCTACGGGTCCTACGGCGCCAGCTTGCTGCCCTGGTTCGACGTCATGAACCTCGCCCTACTGAACCGGGGCGTGATCGTGGCCTACGCTCATGTGCGGGGTGGCGGGGAGAAGGGGGACGCCTGGCATAAGGGCGGACTGAAGGCCACCAAACCGAACACCTGGAAAGATTTCATCGCGTGCGCGGAGTACCTGATTCAAAACCGCTACACTTCTCCCAAGCGCCTGATCGGCGAGGGTACCAGCGCAGGGGGCATTCTGATCGGGCGGGCCATGACTGAACGGCCCGACCTCTTCGCCGTGGCTGTGAACGACGTGCCGGTGAGCAATCCCCTGCGGGGCGAGAACCGGCCCAACGGGCTGTTGGATGCCAAGGAATTCGGGACTGCCAAAGATCCGGTAGAGGCCATGGGACTGATGGAGATGGACACCTACCTGCACGTGCAGAAGGGGGTGAGATATCCGGCGGTGCTGGCCGTGACAGGATTCAACGATACGCGGGTACCTTTTTGGCAACCGGCCAAGCTGGTGGCGAAGATGCAAGACCTGAACCCGGAGAACCCGCCGGTGATGATGCTGGTGAGTTACGAGAGCGGGCACTGGTCGAACGAAAAGCTCATCGAATTCCGCAACTTCGCCAACCGCTACGCCTTGGCCCTCTGGCAGGCGGGACACAAGGATTTTCAGTTGCGGAACTAGTAGCACTCGGTGCCGGCCCTGAGCCAGTGACCAGGGTGCCGCCTACGTCAGCAGCGCCCGGAGTTCCTGCCACAGTCGGCGGCTGGCCCGCAACGTCTCCAACAGTTCACCACGGCTTTTCAATCCGAAAGACCAGCGGCCCGTCGTGTGTCAGCGTGATGTCCGTTCCTGCTCCTTCGGCTTGTCAAAGGCGCGGTTGATCAAATCCGTGAAGGCTGCGGTCGAGGGGTCCTTCATGAAGATCCAGTAATCCTTCCCTTCAGTGCCTTCCGTCAGGAGTTTGTGGGCAACGGCTTCGTTCTCGATGCGCGTGAACTTGCCATGCTGATCGCGGCTGTAGACGTTGCCGATGGCCGCGGCCAGCCCGGGGGCCGGACGAAAGCCGGGCGTTCCGCAAGGCCCGAAGGCGTCCACCATCCGCAAGGCCGAAGCGCGGGAGGCGCATCGCCGGATCATCGAGAAGTTTGCCCCAGCGGATGATCCGCTCGCAAGTCGGCCTGAGCGCCCCAATACTCGTTCCCCGAGTTCATCCATAGATCGGTGGCACACTCACTCCGACGGACCGCAAGTGCACGGACAGTTGCCCTCGGTGGTGAATCGAATGATTCAGCGCGAGCTGCACGAATCCCAGGGCTGGCATTTGCACGACACCACGGTAATCCAACACGCGGACCAACTCGTCGCCAGTGACCGTGGCCAACGTCTCGAGTGTTGCCGCAAACTCTGTCTCGTAGACGCTCACGAGAGACGTCAGATCACGGGCGGTGTCGACGACATTGCGGACGTCTCCGAATGTTCCGTTGGCGCGCCTCCCAAGAACCGAAGTTCGGCACCAACGATGTGCCGCGCGAGTTCCGCGGTGCTACGCGCACCTGCCTGCGGCCGGTATTCCCAGGTCCGGCGGAATCGCCGCAATGACCCGGCGCGTCAGCACGTGCTCGAGGCGCAGGGTTGGAAGCGCGGCGAGATCCAGAATCAGCCGAGCTTCGATGGTCCCAAAACAGGCGTCACGAGCAAACCTCGCGCGGCATCTTGCCGATCAGCTCACCGTACAGGCGCGTACGCGCGCCCACATCGAGCGGGCGAACCCAGTCACGCCCGAGTCGTTGCCAATCCGATGCATCGGGATCCAGTCCAAGCGTCTCGATGAACAATGAATGGACCACCATATAGTGGCGACGGTACGCGAGCAGGTAGCCGCCAGATGCGCGACGACCGATCGCCGCGTCGTCATAGGAGCGGTACCAAAGATTCAGGTGTCCGCCGCAGCGCGTCGGATACAAGATTGTTCCGAAATCTGACACGTCTCGGGCGCCCGAGATGACGTCCTTCGCGTGCGGCCACCCGTCAAAACCAAGTTCACGCGCGAGAATCGCGAGACAGTGCCGGCGCAGGATCGGGGTCCCTGGCGAGTCGAGGTGATTGGCGGAAGACGCGCGAAACTCTGGCAACGCCCGCAAACGCGCGAGCGCAGATGGTTGGCGGTCGACGATCCGGCGCTGCAGAATCGCAGCACGGATCTTCAATTCACGGATCGGATCGGTCATTGCGGTCTCCCCTCTGTCGGCGAACCCGCTCCTCAGGCCGACTGGAAAACGCAACGAGCCTTGCAGGGCCATGCAGCAGGGTGAAGGCTTCTTCCGGCGGGAAAGCGCCCCTGCGCACCTCGGCCTGCAGTATATCCCACGACCGCATGCAGCGACCGATCGAGGGCGCCGTGCTCAAATTGAGGTTCGATTACGCTTTGGGATCTGGCGTGTGCTTGATGTAAGTCGTTGACTGCCTGAATGCGAAAGTGGTGAGCCCGGAAGGAATCGAACCTTCAACCTACAGATTAAGAGTCCCAACTGGCCCCATCCGCCGGTGTCCACTGGAGGTTGGCGCATAAGAAAACGTGGGTCAGATCGCTCAAGGCGTCCGCCGGTGTGCTGAGCGTGCCTTGGTCGTGGGCGTCAACAGGTCGGATGCTGACCGTCTCGCTGGACAGACCGGGGAGGCGCTCTCAGCGACGCAGGATTTCCACTGCGATGGTCCTCATGGAATCTTCGACGTTGAGGAGCGCGAGCCCCAGCGTTCGCACGACATCGAACCGGCTCTGCGCCCGCGGCATGTGCGCCACTACTGCTTCGTGAGGGCAATCGGCTTCGGGGCGGCAATGCCGCTCGCCGCGAGCTCTTCGCGGTCGGCATCGTCGAGCAGCAACCTCAGCTCGGCGCGCCCCGGGTCCAGCAATCGCAACTCGAAGCGATCCGTGTCAGGGCCGTCCTTCCGCGAGAAGGTCACGGTGGACGCGCGTTCTGTCACGTCGACGATAGGCGTCAGGTCGCGCGGCGGCTCGTCCGCGTGGCGAAGCGCGCCTTGCTTGTCCACTTCGATGTTACCCACGCTGAGGCCACCGGTGATCGCTCCATTCACCGTCTTGAGTTCCAACCTGAGAAACGTCCGACCCTCGAACTGCGCGGTCCATGTGCCCGTGACCGATGCGCCGCCGGACTGACCCGCCGAGGCGGCCGTCATCGCAACAACCAACGCCAGGGCCTTCATGGAACCTCCTCAAGTGCCTTGGACGACGCCGCGGCACAGCCGGCTGTGGTGCAGCCGCTTGTTGCTCGCCGCTCCGCCTCTGAATCCCACTGCGCCTCCGTGGGAATCGTGCCCTACCGCTGCTCCCCGAGCAGCCCGTGGTGAAACTTGTGAAGCCGGTGGTTGCGGTGTTATTGCTGTTTCGCTGCGACCTTGATTTGGACCAGCAGCTTGTCCAGTTCGGTTCTGTCCAGGAAGCGACCCGCAAGGACCACCGCTCGGATATGCTCGACGTTCCTGATATCGGTCAGGGGATTCGTGTCCAGCAGTACGAGGTCCGCCCTGCGGCCGGAAGCCACGCTGCCGACGGTCTGCTGGAGACCGAAATACCGGGCTGGATTAATCGTCGCTGTCTGCAACGCGGCCAGCGGTGTCATGCCGCCCCGCACCAAGGCCGCAAGCTCGTCGTGCACGCAAAAACCGGCGATCATCGTGTCGCAGCCTGCCAGGATGCCAACACCGGCGTTGGCCATGTCCTTTGTGACGATGGCGCCCACTTCCGCGCCCTGCCGGAGCATGCGGGCAACGGCAGCCGCGTTCGAAGCACCTTGGTTTCCAGCCCACATCGCACGAATTGATCGTGTCGCGTACACCAGACAATCAGCGCTCACGTTCGATGCTGGAGTGCCGATGGCTGCGACCTCTGCCAACGCAGCGAGCGTCGGACCGGACCAGACACCTCGACGCGCCATCATCTCCCACAGCGGCCGGCACGGCTCCGCCTTGTAGTCAGGCCCGCCGGAACATGGCTTCCATAAATCGAGATTGTTCAGGTGCTCGATGTCACGCTGGCCGGCGTCAATCACCTGTTCAACGGTCAATCCCCTCGGCACGTGACCGGCAAGCGGAAGGTTCTGGGACGTACTTCGTCAGCAATCGCGAAGAACGCCGCTGGTGGCGTGTGGTCGTGCACTTTGATGAGATCCACGCCCCGCCGCTTCAACAATTGGACGGCCGCGCGGCCGTCGTCGGCGGTCTTCACGCGCATGCGGTACGGCCAGTCGCCGGGAGCGTCGTCGAGAATGGGGCCGACCGCAAAAATCCTCGGCCCCAGCGTTCGTCCCGAGCTGGTCGCCCCGCGCATGTTCAGGATGAGATCGACGTCCGACCCCATGTCGCGTATGCCGGTCACGCCGTTCGCCACATAGAGCTGAAGCCACGACTCTCCGGCCGCCTCCATGTGCGCATGCATGTCCCAGAGACCGGGAATGAGGAACTTGTCCTGCCCGTTCACGACCTGCGCGCCTGCCGGCGGACGCCCATTTGGTGTGACGCTGACGATGGTCTTGCCGCTGATTGTGACAGTGCTGTTCGGAAGGATCCGGCCATCGAGAATGTCAACGACATTGACAGCTGTGATCGCCAACGGTCGAGTCTGCGACGTAACCGACACAACGACGCTGAAGATCGTCGTAGCGGCAAACAGCCAAATCGCAGCGTTGCGCTTACTCATGGGCTCGCCAGCTGGATCACAATGGCACGGGGGCTTCGCGACCCAGTCACTATAAAGGAGCTTCACGGCCGCGCGTACTACAATGCGTCCCATGGCGATGGGCAAACGCAAACGCGAGCGACAGTCGGCCATGTGGGTGCCGGCGACGAACCTGCCGACGGCCGCGAGTCACCCGTTCTATCGACGGCTGAATCAGTTGCTGCGCGAGCACGGGTTTGACGATTTCGTCGAAGCCCAGTGCGCAAGCTTTTACGCGGAAACAATGGGCCGACCGGGCGTGCCGCCGGGCATCTATTTCCGGCTCTTATTGATCGGCTACTTCGAGGGCATCGACTCGGAGCGCGGCATCGCCTGGCGCGAGGCGGACTCCTTCGCTTTACGCGACTTTCTGGGCGTCGGTCTGGAGGACGCACCACCCGACCACTCGACGATTTCGCGCACGCGGCGGCTGATTGCGCTCGAAACGCATCGGGCGGTTTTTACCTGGGTTCTGCGTCCGCCACTTTTCACCCTAACTCGCACACGTTGGTCCTGCGCCATGAGCAAGGTCATTCACTTCGCCGGCAATTCCATCACAACCGACCTTGCTGCCTCGAATACTTCCCGAGCCTCGGCGAGGTCAGTTTCAACACCGTCATGCAGAGCCTTGTTCGCGGTCATTCTGACTCTGTGCGCCCTGTCGATTCCTCCTTTTGTCAACAGCCGGCACCGAGGAACGTAGTCTCTCAGGAGAACCATTAGTTCCGTTTCGTTGACCACTCTATCGCCTACGTGTCTCGCCACGGCAGCACGAAGCGAGAGTTCGATGGCTGTCCTTGACAGTGATACGGCAGCATTGGGGTATCCAGCGATGTAGCAGTTTGCCGCTTCCCTCAACTGGGTAAGGCACACCTCCGGCACGCTGATAGCGACGGCGTCCAATGTTTCCGGGGCGAAAGTCGGGCTATTGCGGGGATTTTGGACACGCGCCATAGCCGTTGTTCGAGGGTGAAAACGGCAGAACGTGGGCGACGACTTGAGGGTTACGCCAGGAGCGCCCGCAGGGCTCGCCACGCGTTGGCGGTGGCCCGGAGGCGCTCCCGCATCTCGCGCGAGCGGGCGCCGTGTTTCCACCGCGCCCGCCGGCACCGCTCGAGGCCCTCGGGGGTCCGCGGCCCGGTGCTCGCGCCCCCGTGCATCCGACACCGGCCGTTGGGCATCGCCGGCGCCTGACACGCCGTACCCCGCCGCGTGCGTGCCCCGCACCGAGGCGCCACGGTGAGATCCCCGCCGGCGCGCCATTCTTCAGTCGGCCGCTGTTCTGGCCGCGTGCATGGGCTCCATCGCCTATTTCCAATCCGTCCCCCGGCGCCGCCGGCGCCCCTCGAGACGCCCCGCGACGACGGCCTGGCCGCCCTCGCTCGACGGTGACGTGCTGCACGACGACAGTTTGCTTGCCGCCGGTTTTCAGGCGCTGCAACGTCAGGCACCCGCCTTGCGACACCTCAAAGAGCCGCGCGGCCGCATTGGTGAGGCGCGCGTGCTCGACAGGCGGGAGAGGGCGCCCCAACGCGCCGTCCTCGGCCACGCGCCCGAGGAGCTCCATGCCCGCGTGATGGGCCGCGGCGACTTGGTGCGCGAGCATTTTCTCGAGGCTGGTTTCCGCGCCGGCGGACACGGCCGCATCCAACGCCGCCGAGAGGACGCCGGCCTTGGTGGCCGCGTGCGCGCGGTGCTCGGAGGCATCGACGCTGATCACGGTGGGCTCCTCGAGCGTGCTCAGGACGTGCTGCCGCGCGGGTGAGAGCGCGGCCTCGAGCGCGAGCGGGCGCCGGCACGAGCTCACGGCTGGCGTCTCCGATGAGATGCTCGGGCGCCTTGAGGAGCCGCTCCCCCTCCTCGCGGGCGCGCGCGGCCTCCCGCGTTTTGTGGAACGCATCGCCCGGATCGAAGGCCCGGCGCCGTTCCAGCTTGTCGGCCTTGCGGAGCTCGTGGCTTGCGCGCTCCGCCGTGAACGCGATCCCGCTCCGGCCGTCGCTCGAGGCGGCCATGCGTTACAACTGTGAGGCGAGTGCGTGTGTCGCCAGGGCCATCAGACCGATAGATCATCGGCCTCGCTCGGCGTCGGTGGCGGCCCGCCGTCGAGGTCCGCAATGACGGCGTCGTAATGGGCCACGCAGCGTGCCCCATCCGGGCCGTATTTCGTCACGAGCTGGGCCTCCAGTTGCGACGTACTCCAGCCCTTCTCCCGTGCGATCGCGAACAAGCGTGTCCGTGCCGCCGCCTGCGCGGACAAGATCGACTCGCACACTTCGTCGTAGTCATCAAGCGCCTCCTGGCTCAACTGAAGTGATTCACCGAAAGGCCAGCACATTTCGATCCCGGTGCACATCAATGACTGGTAGACGTAATCAGCATGGTTGCCCTCCTCCAAGACCCAGACAGCTTGACCATCCGCGAACGCCACGCCCTCTTCAAGCAGCGGCTGACCCTGGACAACCCACGACAGAACTTCTCGCGCCTCCTCGTCGAGAGGTGTGAAGACCACATAGCGGACATCTCCGTCCGCGACTTCCATCAAGACTCTCGGTTCGGTGGATTGCATGGACGCGGTCTCCCTTTCCGCTAGGCCGAGTGCCGCCGACGACGCCTCACGAGGCTGCAGGGAAACGCATCCCAGACGCATCCGGAGCGATAGCCTCGAGAGCGATTTGTGCTGTTAAGTTATTGATTTGATTGGAGCCGGCGGTCGGACTTGAACCGACGACCTGCTGATTACGAATCAGCTGCTCTACCAACTGAGCTACGCCGGCCGGAAGGCGGGAATCGCGGCGCACCGCGACCCGTTATCGTAGCACATCAAACGTGCAGTGTCCGTGCACGCCACGTTCTCCGTTTTCACCCTTGGATAGATAAGGAAACTCGGAAAATCCAGAAGAATCGCACATGCCTTTTCCGTACACCATCGAGGTCGCGCACAGAGTTGCCATTATCCGCAAGGTCGGTCGTGTCGACGCCGCCAGGGTCGCGAAGACGGTCGAAGCGGTCTTCAACGACCCGGTCTGGCGGCGAGGCTTCGACACCCTGTGGGATGACTCCGAGACGACCGAGCCGTTGCTCGAGCGACAGGATCTGATGGCCTTCGTCGCGCTGCAGCGGAGATTTGCCGATCGCTCAGGCCCCGGACGCGACGTGATGGCCTCGACGCGCGCCGTCGATCGGGTCATGGGCCAGATGTACGCAGTCCTCGCCAAGAACGAACACCGGACCCTCATCCTCTGTACATCCATGGCCGAGGCTCGCGGCGTGCTCGGCCTGCCCGACCTGCCCGCCCCGCCCTACAGGTAGGCGCCGCTCGCGTCAGCGCCCCTCGGCGAACGAAGTGAGCCGCCCTTCGCGCGAGCGCAGCGAGCGCGCCCTTTTTCACGCGGGCTTCTCGGCCAGGTACGCGTACCGCGACAACCGGCGTTCTGCTGAAACACGCTGACAACACGCGAGGAACCGCTGCAGACCGTCGAAGTTGGCGGCTCCCTCGCGCTCAACGAGCGCCGCGCGATGCCGCTCCCGGGCAGCGTGCCAGCGTTCGGCGATGACCGCGGCCCCTTCGGTGACGTCCTCGCGGCCAAGCAGCCTGAACCCTGCCTGCTCGATGAGCCGCTCGTTCTCACCGGGCGGGACGAACAGATAGAAGCCGACCGAGCTCCGCAGGGCGATCTCTTCGTGCGTGATCGGCCCGGTGACGACCAGCGCGTCGGTAAACAGAATTCTGCCATGCGGCGTAACGAGACGGTGCCAGTCTCGCAGGAGGTCAAGGCGATTCGGGAAGTGGCAGATCGCGTCGTTCGAGATGACGGCGGTGAACGCCGCAGGCAGGAAGGGCAGCGACTGACTGGCGTCCGCTCGTTGGAACCGCACGCGATCGGCAACGCCGCGCCGCGTAGCTAGTCGCTCGCCGTTGCGGATGCCGCCCTCGTTGATGTCGACGCCGGTGATCCGGCAGCCGGTGGCGGCGGCCAGATAGACAGCCGGGCCGCCCGATCCGCTGCCGACCTCCAGCACGTGGCTCTGCTCCTGAACCTGGAGCTGTTCCGCAAACCGTCGCCATTCCGCCGCCGTCATCCAGCTGCTCTGGCCGATCTCTTCCCCGTAGGTTTCCTGCCTGACGGCAGCTTCAGCAGCGCTTCCGAAGTCGCCGTAGACGTTGTCGTACAGGTTGAACCACTGCGGCATGTGCCAAGTATTGCGTAAGCCATACCGACCGAGTACCCTCCGTAAGCTGCTGCATAGCTTGTGCCCCCAGTGAACTGCGTCGGACGCTACGAAATCACCGAGCGCCTAGGTCAGGGCGGAATGGGAACGGTCTACCGGGCTTTCGACCCGCTCCTGACCCGCGTCGTCGCAGTCAAAGTCATCTCCGCCCAGCTGGACAGCCAGCCTGAACAACGTGAGCGCTTCTTCCGCGAGGCGCGCGCCGCCGCCCAACTCTCACACCGCAACATCGTCACCATCTTCGACCTCGGCGAGCAGGATGGGGCGCCCTTCCTCGCAATGGAGTACCTCGTCGGCCGCGACCTCGAGCTGCGGATGCGCGAAGGCGATCCGATGGCGCTGGCGCGCAAGATCGAGATCGCGCTGATGGTGTGCGAAGGTCTCGCGCACGCACACTCGGCCGGCGTGATTCACCGCGACATCAAGCCGGCCAACATCTTCATCACCGACGACGGCCAGGCCAAAATCCTCGACTTCGGCCTGGCGCGCCTGGTCACCTCCGAGCTGACGCGCAGCAACATGATGGTGGGCACGGTCAACTACATGTCGCCCGAACAGCTTCGCGGCGAGAAGTCCGACCATCGCGCCGACATCTTTTCTGTAGGCGTCGTCGTCTACGAGCTGCTCACCGGCAAGAAGCCCTTCCAGGCCGATTCGTTTGCCTCGACGATGTACAAGATCCTGAATGAGACGCCGGAGGCGCTCGACCAGATCGACCCGTCGCTGCCGCCGCATCTGACGGCGATCGTCGATCGCGCCATCGCGAAGTCGCGCGACGATCGCTACCAGCACATGACCGAGCTGGCGCGCGATCTGGCCACTGCCTACGAAGGGCTCCGCGGCTCCGACATGCGGGTGCTGAGCCACATCACGTCGAAGACACCGCCGCCGTCGCGCGCGCAGCCTCGGCCGCTCGACCACCTGACGAGCCCCGATGCGGTCACCATCGTCACCCCGGTGCCCAGTCTCGTCCAGACGGCCGCCGCGGTGGGGACGCCCCCGCTGGTGCAAGTTGCGCCGTCGCCATCCCCGCAACCCGCGCCGTCGGCCCCGGCGACCCCATCCTCAACCAGCACGTGGCCACCCGCGCCCGGTTCGCGTCGGTGGGTGTATGTCGCCGCGCTTGGCATCGCCCTGGCTGGGCTGAGCGTCGTCGTCTTTTTTCGCGATCGATCGCCGCAGTCCGTCCCGGCGCCCCCTGCAGCCCAGGCGCCGCCGCCCGCGCCCGCGGCGCCAGCCCCCGCGCCGGGTCCATCGCCGCCTGAGACGGGATCGGAGCGGCCGGAGCAGCCAGAGCAGCCGGAGCGCATCGAAATTCCCGAACGACCAGAACCGAGCGAGCGGGACCAAGGACATCCTGGCTCGGTTCCGCCGCCTCCCGACCCATCATCGCGGGTTGCCAGCGAGATCGCGGCGCAAGTCGCGCGTCTCAACCGCCAGGCGCGCGCAGCGTTCGACGCGGGTCGCCACGAAGAAGCGGCGCAGCAGGCGCGGGAGGTGCTCGCGCTGGATCGGCGCAACCGTACCGCCTCCGAGATCCTGGCACGCATTGCCGCGGTCGAGCGGACGCATGTGGCCACTGCGCTCGCAGCGATGGACGCCGCGAAGGCGGCGGCCGTTGCGGCGGATGCGCGCAATCTGGTGCCGTCGCTGTTTTCGGCAGCCGAGCGGCAGGAGGGCCTCGCCCGCGAGGCCAATACCCAGCGGGACTACGCCGCGACCGCCGCGCGGATGGAAGCCGCGACGACGTTGTTCAATACCGCAGAAACGGGCGCCCGGACCGAGCTCGATGCGCGGGCAGCGCGTGCCCAAGCCGCCGAAAGCCGCCGTCGCGCCGAGGCGACGCGTCCCGAGCCGCCACCGGCGCCGGCGCCTGCGCCCGCCCCCCCGCCAGCGCCGAAGCCAGAAGCGGTGATTGTCCCGCCGGCCTCACCGGTCAAGCCGGAGGCGGCGGTGGCTGCGACGCTCGAGCGCTATACCAGCGCGCTGCAGCAACGCGATCTCGCGGCGCTGAAAGCCGTATGGCCGAGCCTCGGTGGGACACAGCAGGCGGCAATCGAGGACGACTTCAACAACGCACGATCGATCAGCGTGCAGTTCGTCAATCCGAAGATCGAGGTGTCCGGATCGACGGCGACGATTACCGGCATACGACGCTACGGGATGCAGACTCGCGACGGCCAGCAGCTGCGCAACGAAGCCCACACGACGCTGGTCCTGCGCCAGGCCGCCAACGGCTGGCACATCGAGTCGGTGCGTTTTCAGGCGCGCTGACGCCCATCGCGCTCGCGCGGAGGAGCCATGACACGAACCCTCTTTCTGTTTCTGGCGGTCGTCCTGGCGGCGCTGCCGGCCGCGGCCCAGGAACAGGAGCCGACGCCCACGCTGTCGGTGGTGTTTCAGGACCTTTACGGGCCGAACGGCCTGGTCGTGAACAGCAATCAGGTGCTGCCGGACGGGTCGACGCACTCGGCGCACTTCAACAGCGCGTTCCAGTCGAACTTCACCCAGTTCAACGTCGCGCTCGCCAGTCAGCTCACCTCGTTGCCGCTGCCGTCGCCGGCCTCAGGCTTCACGTATCGCTTCGATGCCGCAACCGGCACGTTCGTCCGATCGACGCAGAGTTTTGGCCCGATTCTCACCGACCGTGCCGAGACGATCGGGCGCGGACGCTTCGCATTCAATTACAACTACCAGTTCTTCTCCTTCGATCGGCTCGAAGGCCTCGATCTTTCTCGCGTCCCGTCGATCTTCACGCATGACAATTTTGAACTCGGCGGCGGCCGGGCTGATATCGTCGCCACGCGCAACGCCATTGAAGCGTCGGTCGGGCAGTGGACCGGTGCGCTGACCTACGGGCTCACCGATCGCATCGACCTGTCGCTGGCAGTCCCCGTGGTGCAGACGCGACTGAACGTCATTTCTGCCGCCACCATCGAACGCGTAGGAACCGGTGAGGCGCACGAGATCCATTTCTTCCGCGACCCCGATGCGCCTGGCGGCATCGGCGATGAACGGACGTTCCAGGCCGGCGGCAGCGCCAACGGCCTCGGCGACATCATCGTGCGAGTCAAAGGGTCAGTGCTCCGCCAAAGCGCGCGCGGGCTGGCACTTGGCCTCGACCTGCGGATGCCCACGGGCGACGAGCGCAACCTGCTCGGGTCTGGTGCGTTCGGCGCGAAGCCGTTCCTCGCCTACTCGTCCACGTTTCGCCGCATCTCGCCGCACGTGAACCTTGGGTACCAATGGAACGGCTCGAGCATTCTCGCGGGGGACCCCGCCGAGGATATTGACGCCGATCTTCCGGATCAGGTTCTCTACGCGCTTGGCACCGACGTTGGGGTCACCGAGAAGTTCAGTCTCACCGTAGACTGGCTCGGCCGCTACGCGATCGATTCCCCACGTGTCCATCAAGTTGATTTCACGGCGTCGGGACCCGCCACCGAGATCACGCTCGACGACATCGCGATCGACAGCGAGTCGTTCTGGGCGTCCAGTGCCGCCGTCGGCTTCAAGGCGAATCTCCATGGGCGCCTGCTCGTGGATTTCAACCTGCGTTTCACCATCGGATCGAATGGCCTGACGGACCGCGTGACGCCGCTCATCGGGTTCGAGTACGGGTTCTAGCAGTGCTGCCGTGCCGCGGCGCCATACATGGAGACTGGTTGGCCTCGCCTTGCTCTCGTCGCGGTGTTGGTGGCGGTGCTGCAGTGGCACGGTTCAGCAGAGCCGCAGTCAACCAGTGCCGCTGACTGTCTACCGCTCCAGCCTCGCAGTCCCCACGGCAACTATCTGATTCCCGGCGCGAGTGGCGACATCGTCTATCAGCGTCCGGCCGTGCTCGCCCTCGATGCGTATCGTCAGCCTGGGGGCGAGTCGCACCCGGCAGTGATCGTCGTACATGGCGGCAATAGCGCCGGCAGTCGCATCAGCTTTGTCGGCCAGCTGCTCGAAACGCTCACAGCCGCGGGATACCAGTGGATCTCGATCGACTACACCCTGAATCCGGCGAACAGCGAGGCGGCCGTCGACGACGTGATGGCGGCGATCGCCTTTGCGCGCTGTCACGCCGAGTCGTTGGGGATTCAGCCGGAGCGCATCGCGCTCCTCGGTGAGGACACCGGCGCGGATCTGGTGACGCGCGCCGCGGTTCGCGATCCGTCGCTCGCGGCGCTCGTGCTGGTGGGCGGTGCATTCGGTTCCGGAGTGGCGCCGAGATCCGCGCGCTCGCTGGTCATTCATGGCGCCGAAGATGACGAGGTCCCACGTGCCCGGGCCGAAGCATGGTGCAGGCCCGGTGCTGCGGCCGACGGCTGTGATGTCGTTGCCGTCGCGGGCGCGTCTCACCGCGTCGAGAACTGGCATCCCGCCCAATGGACCTACAAGTCGCAGCTCGTGGATTGGCTGCGCCGCGTGCTCGGTCCCGGCGCCCGTGTCCCGCACGATGGCACCAATCGCGGTGTGGCGAGCGCGGCGACGATGGGTCCCGGTCTCGTGAAGAACATCACCTATGACGAGCCGCTTGGACTGGCGATGGATGCGTGGTTGCCCGAGACGTCCACGCCATCTCCGGCGGTGGTGCTCGTTCATGGCGGCGGCTGGGAGGCCGGCGACAAGGTCACCTACATCACGCCGTTGTTCGAGCCGCTCGCGCGCGCCGGCTTCGCCTGGTTCTCCATCGACTACCGGCTCACGCCTGCGGTGAGGCATCCCGCGCAGATGGACGACCTGCGGCATGCCCTGGCCTTCATCCGCCAGCACGCGCGCCGGTTCCGCGTCGACCCTCAGCGTCTTGTGGTGGTGGGCGAGTCGGCGAGCGGGCAGATGGCGGCGCTTCTTGCGACCGAGGATTCCCGGCTTGCCGGCGTCGTGAGCTTTTACGGCGTCTACGACTTCCGCCCCTTCGCCACGGCGTTGACGCCGCGGTCTCTGCCGACACGGCTGTTTGGCATCAGCTCGATCGATGCCGCCGGCGAAGCACTCCTGCGCCGGTACTCTCCGATCGACCACGTGCGTCGCGACATGCCGCCGCTGCTCCTGCTTCACGGAACCGCGGACGAACTGTGGGGTCAGGGCCAGGCCATGGCTCGCGCGCTGACGGTTGTCGGCGCGCGCCACGAACTGTACGCCCTCGAGAAGGCGCCTCACGGGATGGAGAACTGGGAAGGACGCCCTGAGTGGGCGCGATACAAGGAGAAGGTCGTCGCATTCCTCCGCGACGTCACTCGAGCCCGGTGACGGTCACGCCTTGCCGAACGGCCGCGACGATACGATCGCGATGCGGATCCCGCGCGCCGCCAGGCTTCGGACCACACCGAGGCCGTTGACATGTGCGCCGACGACCACGGCGCCGGGGGGATTCACTCTCGAGTTGTACATCAGACCGCGGCTTGACCGGTGGCGTCAGTCCTTATAGGGGTCGCGCCGATGTTGGTGGCGCGATCGGAAACGGTAGACTAGGCCTGTGGCTGCCCGACGCCGCCTGGCGCTGCTCTATTGCCTGATTCTGGCCGCGTACAGCGTTTCCTGGATACGCCTCGTTCGGACACCCGCGCCGGCGACGCTGGGATTCGAGTCGCGGTATCGACCGGCCGCCGCCCGCATCGAAGTCGAGAACGTGTTTCCGCACGGACCGGGTGAGAGGGCGGGTCTGAAGAAGGGCGATCGGATCGTCACCATCGACGGGGCAAAAATCGACAACTACGACCGACTGCTGAACCTGCGCGGCCGGGTCCGTCCTGGTGACAGCGCAAAACTCGAGGTCGAGCGGGACGGTGGCCCCGTTGCGCTGGTGTTGACCGCTGCTGCCTTCGAGCGTCCGTGGCTGACCGGAGGGCGGCTGCTGCCGACCCTCGGTGGGGTCATCGAGCAGCTCCTCACGTTCTACCCGCTGCCGTTTCTGATTGTTGCTGCGACGGTGTTGCTGCAGCGACCCAACGATCCGCACGCATGGCTCCTCGCGCTGATGCTGGGCGGCTTCATCGTCGCGGCGCCGCTGATCGAATTCGAACACAGGATTCCCTCTGGATGGCGCGGCGTGCTCTTCGCGTTCTGGGCGCTCCTCTACGTGCCGCTGTCTGCGCTCACCTACGCGTTCTTCAGCGTGTTTCCAGCACACTCGCCGCTCGACCGGCGCGTCCCCTGGCTGAAATACGTGGGGATTGGCTTCGGGCTGGCACTGGGCGTGCCGCTGGCGATCGGATCGCTCGTGTATGGCGGATCGTTTCCGCTGTGGTGGGTGGAGGAGCGGCTGCTCAATTACGAGGCCGTGCGGTGGTGCATCACCGCTTACAGCATCGGCTTCATGCTGCTGGCGTTCGTCTCGCTGACGCTGAACGCGTTTGGACCGCGCGACGTACAGCGCAAGACGCGCGTCATCCTATTCGGCATGGCCGTGGGCACGCTGCCCATCGTTCTCATTCAGGTTTTTGTCGCCCTTGACGTGGCGGGACCGGCCGCCATACCGCCTTTGGTATGGGCGCTGGCCATCCTGTCGCTGTTCGCCATTCCCGTCTCGCTCGGCTACGCCGTCGTCAAGCATCGGGCGATGGAGATCCCGGCACTCCTGCGGCGAAGCGCGCGCTATGTGCTCGTCCGCCGCGGGATGGTGACGCTCGCGGTTCTCGTCGGCCTCGCTGTGACGTTCGGCTTCGTGCGGATCGTCGGGCGCGTCTCCGATCTCCCCGGCGATCAGCTGTCGATGGGGTTGCTGGCGGGCTCACTGTTCGGCGGCCTGCTCACGCTGGCCGGGCAGCGGGCCTGGCAGCCGGCGTTCGAACGGCTCGACCGCGCATTCTTCAGGGGATCGTATGACGCTCGACGCGTGCTGCAGACGCTCGCGCAGCAGTCGCGGACCGCGACCGATCGCACCAACCTCGCGCTGCTGATCGACGATTCGGTCCTGCAGGCGCTGCACCCGCAGACGCTGCTCGTCTACCTCCGCGGTGGGGACGACTGGACATTTTCCACCGCAGCCCACGAGGGGTTGTCGGGCGTCGACGCGCGGCTGCCCGCGACGCCCGCGCAACTCAATGATCTGGCGCGGCGCGGCCGCCCGCTCCTGATCGATCCCGCGTCGCTGACCCCCGGTGCCGCGTGGGCGACGTTCGCCCCGCTGGCACCGGAAGCACTCGTGCCGCTGGTCGGCCGGTCAGGCCAGCTCGAGGGTCTGCTCGTGCTCGGGCGTCGCCTGTCGGACGAGCCGTACTCCGGCGAAGACGTGGCGCTCCTCGCATCGGTCGGCATGCAGGCAGGCCTTGCGCTCGAGAACATCAGGCTCGCCGAGACCATGGCGGCGAGGATGGAGGCCGAGCGGCGGACCGCGCGCGACCTCGAGATCGCGCGCGACGTCCAGTCGAAGTTGCTGCCGCAGGACCGGCCGCCGCTCTCGACGCTCGACTATGCTGGCGCCTGCCTGCAGGCGCGGATCGTCGGCGGCGACTTCTTCGACTTCGTGTCGGTCGGCGTGGGACGGGTCGGGCTGGTCCTTGCGGACATTTCAGGCAAGGGCATTTCCGCGGCCCTGCTGATGGCCACGCTGCAGGCCAACCTCCGGGCGCTCTATGCACAGGCGCCGCACGATCTGGCGGGCATCCTCGGGGTCGTCAACAAGGTCTTCTACGATTCCACGGCGGCGAATCACTACGCGACGCTTTTCTTCGGCCTCTACGACGAAGTCACGCGCGAGCTTCTCTACGCCAATTGCGGGCATCTGCCGCCGATCGTCCGCCGCGCGGCCGGTGCGATCGAGCGTCTCGCCGTGACCGGCCCCGTCGTCGGCCTCTTCGAGCCCTGGAAGTGCGAGACACGGTGCGTGCAGCTCGAGCCCGACGACCTTCTCGTCATCTTCACCGATGGTGTCACGGACGCGACCGGACCGGACGGCGAGGAGTTCGGGGAAGAGCGCCTGGTCGACGTCATCTCCGAGCATCACGATCGCAATGCCCGATCGCTGCTTCAGGAGATCGTCGACGACGTCAAGGGTTACGGCGGGGCGGAGCAGTTCGACGACTTGACGCTGATCGTGGCGAAAGCGGTGTAGGGCCGTGGTCACGGATCGATGCGGACTGGATACGCAACACCGACGGCACTGACGGAGACGGATCGACACGGATCGAAGCTCAAACACGGACGAGCACGGATGACCACGGATCAACACTGAGACAAACACAGGAGAAGACAACAAGAAAAAAGATCCGTGTGCTTCCGTGTGAATCCGTGACCAGAAGAATCCGTGGATATCCGCGTTCCGAAGCCGTGAGCATCCGTGACGACGACAACGCTTGGCAAACCCGTACCGCCTGTCCTATAGTCCGACCCGCACGGATCAGGTCTGACCAGTTCGTCTGGACCAGCGTCCGGAGAGGACCCACGCAGCCATGAACAAGGATCGGCTCTTCACTGCCAGCTGTATTTCGCTCATTGCCACGGCGATGTCGTTCGCGATTCGCGGCGACATCATGGGCGAGCTTCAGCAGTTGTTCCAACTGAACGACACGCAGCTTGGCTGGATTGGAGGCGCCGCATTCTGGGGGTTCGGCCTCTCGATACTCCTCGGCGGACCGCTCTGCGACCTGCTGGGGATGGGCAACATCATGCGGCTCGCGGCGCTCGGCCACATCGGCGGCACGCTCCTGACCATTGTTGCGCCGAATTTCAGCGTGCTGTTCATCGCCACCATGATCATCGGCACGGCAAACGGCCTGGTGGAAGCGGCGATCAACCCGCTGGTCGCAACGATCTACTCGGACCAGAAGACGGCCAAGCTGACGCACCTGCACGCATGGTTCCCCGGCGGCATCGTCATCGGCGGGCTCGCGGCCTTCGCATTCACGCAGTTGGGCCTGCACTGGCAGGCGAAGATGCTGCTGCTCCTGATCCCGTCGGTCATCTACGCGGCGATGTACCTCGGCCAGCAGTTCCCCGCAACCGAGCGCGCCGCCGCCGGCGTGTCGGCCGGCGAGATGGTCGCGCAGATCGGGCGGCCGCTGTTCATCGTGATCTGGATCTCGATGTGGCTGACCGCCGCCACGGAGCTGGGGCCGAACACCTGGATCCCCACGATCTTCAACCGCCTGATCCCGAGCGGCACGCAGGCCGGCATCGTGAATCTGGTCTGGATCAGCCTGGTGATGTACCTCCTGCGCCAGTTCGCGGGTGACATCTCGCACAAGGTCTCGCCCGTGGGTCTGATCGCCGTGACGGCAATTCCCGCCGCGCTCGGCCTCTATCTGTTCAGCCAGGCGCATACCGCGGTGCTCGCGTTCGTCGCCGCGACGATCTTCGCCGTCGGCGTCGCGTTCTGGTGGCCGACGATGCTCGGCATTACGTCGGAGCGATTTCCCAAAGGCGGCGCGCTGACGCTGGCAATCGTCGGCGCCAGCGGCAGCTTTGCCACCGCGATTTCAGGGCCCGTCATGGGTCGGATCAGCGATAGCATCGGCGTCACCGCACAGAATCCTGAGCGCGCGGGAGAAGTGCTCGCGTGGTGGGCGTTGCTCCCGATGACGCTGGTCGTCATCTTCGGCGCAATTTATCTTCGCGACAAGGCGGCCGGAGGCTATCGCGTGGAGCACATCAGCGCCGTACGCCCAAGCTAAAGCTTGGGCCTACGTACGATCGGCGAGACAAAGGGGCGGGCCCGACTGAAGTCGGGCCCTACTGCAGTCGGGCCGCACTTTAGTGCGGCCATCGCTTGACCAAGCAAAGCGTGACCAAACACACCAACCCGGGCAACCTGGGTAACGGTAACCCGAGCAACCGCCAGTTTCCAGTAGTTCAGGTCTCCCTGGACCTCACGAATCTTCCTGATGCGCTCGAGATGGCGGAAATCGCCGTGGCGGCAGGCGTGGACTGGCTCGAAGCCGGCACTCCGCTGCTCCTTGCTGAAGGACTGCGCGCCGTCGAGACCCTGCACCTCCGATTCCCTGAGCATCCGATCGTCGCCGATCTGAAGACGATGGATGGTGGGTACCTCGAAGCCGAGATGATGGCGAAGGCCGGCGCCAGCTTCGTCGTGGTCATGGGGCGCGCGCACGAAGCGACAGTACGGCGCGTCGTCGATGCCGCGCGCGAGTACAACATTCAGGTGATGGGCGACAACCTTGCCGCCGACGATCGCGTCGCCAACGCGAAGTGGCTCGAGACGCTCGGCGTCGACTACATCATTCATCACATCGGCTACGACGAACGGCGCATGGTCAAGGGTCTGACGCCGATGGAGGAACTCGACGAGGTCGTCGAGGCGGTCGCGGTGCCGGTGCAGGCGGTCGGAGGCCTCACCATCTCGCAGGCCATCGAGTGTCCGGCGCACGGGGCGCCACTGGTGGTGCTCGGCGCGCCACTCGTGATTGCGGCGGACGACTTCAAGCCGGCTGGCGACGACCTCTATTCGGTGCTGACCGAGATCTGCGCCGAAATCCGGAAGACGCCGTTCAAGCGGCCGAAGAGCTGGGGTTCCCGATGAAGACACAGCAAGCCGTCGTCCAGTACGCCCTCACGCCGATGTCGGTGGCGCTGCGGGAGATCCCGGTGCCCGAGATTGGGCCCGCTGACGTGCTGCTCGCGGTCGGCGCGGTCTCGGTCTGCGGATCCGACGTCCACCAGGCGTACGGCACGCACTCGTGGCCGGTGAATATTCCCGTCGCCCTTGGCCATGAATTCGGCGGCACCGTCGCCGCCGCCGGTCACGAGGTCAAGGAGTTCCGCGAAGGCGACCGGGTGGTGAGCGAGACCGCCGCGGTAATCTGCGGCGCTTGCCTGATGTGCCGCACCGGCCGCTACAACCTGTGCCCGACGCGCAAGGGCTTCGGCTACGGCGTCAACGGCGCGATGGCGCAGTTCGTGAAAGTGCCCGCGCGCTGCCTGCACCACGTTCCGGATTCGCTGCCATTCGAGCTGGCCTGCCTGACCGAGCCGCATTCGGTCGCGTACAACGCGATGTGCGAGAACGCGACGATTCGTCCCGGCGACGCGGTCGTCGTGCTTGGGCCCGGCCCCATCGGCCTGCTCTGCGCACGCATGGCCGCGTTGTCGGGAGCACACCCGCTGATCGTCGCCGGTCTTTCTGGAGACGGCGAGCGCCTGGCCACGGCCCGAGCGCTGGGCGCGACGCATACCGTGAACCTTCAAACGGAGAACCTCGAAGACGTGGTCAAAGGCGTCGCCGCGTTGGGCGCGGATGTCGTGTGCGACGCGTCCGGCGCCAGCCGGCCGCTCGATACGGCGCTGAAACTGGTGCGGCCGGACGGGCAGGTGATCAAGGTGGGGTGGTCGCCCGATCAGATCCCCCTGGATCTGAATCCGCTCGTACAGAAAAACGTGCGGCTGCAGGGGTCGTTCAGCCATAACTACCCGATCTGGGAGCGCGTGATCCAGCTGCTCGACGCGGGCCTGACCAAAGCCGAGCTCATCGTCGGCCTGAAATCGGATTTAGCGGGCTGGCATGACGCCTTCGAAGCGATGCACAACGGCCGGGTGATCAAGTCCGTCCTGCTTCCATCGGCGTGATGTCTCTGCTCTCCGATCGCATCGCCCTCGTGACGGGGTCCACGTCCGGCATCGGCCGCGGCATCGCGCGCCGATTCGCCGCGCTCGGCGCGAAGGTCGTCGTCCACGGTCGTAACGAGGCCGGCGCCAGCCAGACGTTGGAAGGGATCGCCGCGGAGGGCGGGGAGGCGGCATGGTTTGCCGCGGATCTCGCGGATGCATCGGCGTGCGCGGCGCTGGTCGCGTTCACGGTCGATCGTTTCGGCGCGCTCGACATTCTCGTCAACAATGCGGCGCTGACCACGCGCGGCGATATCGAGCACGCGCCCCTCGACGTGATCGACAGCATTCTCGCGGTCAACCTGCGTGCGCCGCTGCTTCTGACCCAGGCGGCGATCCCGCACCTGAAAGCCCGCGGCGGCGGCGCGATTGTGAACATCGGATCGGTGAACGCCTACATTGGCGAGCCGAAGCTGTGTCCGTACGCGGTCTCGAAGGGCGGCTTGATGACCCTCACCAAGAACACCGCGTCGTACCTGAATCGCTACCGGATTCGCGTCAACCAAATCAACGTCGGGTGGACGCTGACCGAAGGCGAGGATCGCGTGAAACGGCTCGAGGGCAAAGGGGATCGGTGGCTCGAAGACGCCGAGCGCACGCGCCCGTGGGGACGGCTGCTGCTGCCCGACGACGTCGCGAACGCCGTCGTCTATTTCGCGTCCGACAACAGCGCGCTGGTCACCGGCGCCGTGCTGGATCTCGAACAGTATCCGGTCGGAGCGCTGCCTGACTTTTGATGCCCGAGCTAAAGCTCGGGCCTACGTACGGAAGGACGAAGGACACCCGCGTACGTAGGCCCAAGCTTTAGCTTGGGCAAGACGAAGGACAAAGGACACCCGCGTACGTAGGCCCAAGCTTTAGCTTGGGCAATGTTCACAATGCAAAAGCCCCGGATTTCTGTTTTCCCGAAGTGCTATTTCGACGAGCTGGTGCGCGGCGAGCGCAGCTATGTCGACTGGATCCATGACGCCGCAACGCTCGGTGGCGAAGGCGTCGAGCACTACGACGAGTTCTTTCCCAGCTACCACGAGCGCGACGTCGCGCCGGTGATGGAGGCGATGCGCGAAACGGGCCAGATCTCGTCGATGCTGTGCTTCTCGCCAGACTTCACGCATCCCGATCCCGACGAGCGCGCGCGGCAGGTCCAGCGCCAGAAGCGCGCCATCGATCTGTCGGTCCGCATCGGCGCCCGCTATTGCCGCACGCTGAGCGGGCAGAAGTACCCGGGCTTGTCGATCGAGGAAGGCGTGGCCCGGGCGGCCGAGTGCATCATGCGGTCGCTCGACTATGCCGCGACGCGCGACGTCGTCCTGTGCCTCGAGAACCACTACAAGGTGGGCGACTGGCTCTATCCGGAATTCGCCCAGCAGGAGGAACCGTTCCTCGCGCTCCTCGATGCGCTGCCCGACTCGCCGAACCTCGGCGTGCAGTACGACCCCTCGAACGCCGTCGTCGGCGGGTTCGATCCGATTGCGTTTCTCGAGCGTATCAAGCACCGCGTGGTGACCATGCACGCGTCGGATCAGATACCTGGTGCCCGGCACGACGATGGACGAGATCACGTTGCAGGACGGGACGGTGGGGTATCCGGACAAGCTGAGACACGGCGAGACGGGTCAGGGCGCCAACGACTATGACGCCATCTTCCGCATCCTGCGCGACGCCGGCTTCGACGGCTGGATCTCGGTCGAGGACGGCATGAACGGCCTCGAGGAACTGCGGCGGTCGGTGGACTTCCTGAAAGCGAAGCGGGCGCAATACTATCGAGACCTGTAGATGGTCGTGCGCGGCCGTTCGTCACAGGCATCTCGCCACGCGCGAGCGCGCGCGCAGGCGGGCCACACCGCCTGTGGCATCATGGTATGACCACGCATGATCCAGCCAGACCCGCCGGCACCCGAGTCTGACGAATTTCCCGTTCGCTTCTGGCGTCTGTTGGCGCTGGGACCCATCGTCGGCGTTGCCTCCGGCACCCTGTCCTACATCCTTCAGGCCTGGCTGAACCCGCGGATCGTCCTCGAGCCCATCGGCCAGTACGTCTGGGTGGTGCTCTACAACATCCTTGCGTGGACCTCGTGGCTGGTGCTCATCCCGATCATCTGGCAGCTCGCATCGCGCATGCCGATCTCGAGCGCCAGGAAGGTCGTGCCGCTGGGCTTTCATGCGGCCGCGTCGATCGTCATGGCGGCGCTGCACTGCGCGGTCGGCGCCGGCCTCAAGCTGTGGGTGCTCCGTGTGTCCGGCCAGCCCGATCATGCGGATCGCATCCTGTCGTTTCCGTCGCTCTTCACGTGGCACCTCCTCTACGCGTTCGAGTGGGAAGTGTTGCTCTATTGGGGCGTGCTCGCAGCGAACCATGCGATACGCGCGTCGCGCGAACTGCGGCGCCGTGAGCTGCACGAGGCGCGTCTCGAAGCGCGGCTGGTCGAGGCGAGGCTCGAATCGCTGCAGCGACAGCTGCATCCGCATTTCGTCTTCAACACGCTGAACGCGATCGCCAACCTGCTGCACCGCGATCCGTCGCGTGCCGAGAGCATGCTCGTCCGGCTCGGCGATCTCCTGCGCGCGGTGTTCCGAAGCCAGGCGCAGCAGGAGGTGCCGCTCGGGCGCGAGCTGGACCTCCTGCAGCACTACCTGGAAATCCAGCGCGTGCGCTTCGGCGGCACGCTGACCTGCGAGATCGACGTACCACCCACGGCCGACTGCGCGCTGGTGCCCGTGCTGGTGCTGCAGCCGCTGGTCGAAAACGCGGTCAAGCACGGGTTTGCCGGACGCGGCGGCGGCGTCATCCGCGTCTCGGCGCGGCGCGCCGGCGATCGGCTGGAGCTCACCGTCACCGACAACGGGCGGGGCGCCCCGGCGGTGCACGGCGCGACCCAGGAAGGCGTGGGCCTTGCCAACACGCGCGCGCGACTGGAACACCTCTATCCGGGCAGGAACCACCTGCGCATCAGCACGCCCGCGAGCGGTGGCTTCGTCGTTGCGCTCAGCCTGCCATGGCAGGTGACGCCTGCCGCGCTCGATCCGCAGGCATTGGACATTCCCGCGTAGCATCCCGGGCGGACTCCACGTGCAGGGCGGATCTTCAGGTCCGCCTGCTCGACGCCTTTGGCCGCGGCACGGATCTCAGCTACCATTGATTGTTTAGGGTCGTCGTCCGGACCCGTGCGGACTGGTCATGTCGGATCCTGCCATTTCTCCTGCCACACATCTGATCGTCAGGGGCGCGCGCACGCACAACCTGAAGGATGTGGACGTGTCGCTGCCGCTCGGCAAGCTCGTCATCGTGACCGGCGTCAGCGGGTCGGGCAAGTCGTCGCTGGCCTTCGACACGATCTACGCCGAGGGGCAGCGCCGCTACGTCGAGTCGCTCTCCGCGTACGCGCGGCAGTTCCTCGAGCGGATGGAGAAGCCGGACGTCGATCGCATCGAGGGCATCTGCCCGGCGATCGCGATTCGCCAGAAGAACAGCATCCGCAACCCGCGCTCGACCGTCGGCACGACGACCGAGATTCACGACTACATGCGCCTGCTGTGGGCGCGCGTCGGGCGGACGTTCTGCCGATCGTGCGGCACCGAAGTGCTGCGGGAGACTGCCGATGTCGTGGCGCGCCGCCTCGCGCAGCTGCCGGCGGGCACCCGTCTCCTCATCGGCTTCGAGATGCCCGTCGTCTCGGTGCCCGACGCGCCGCCACCAGGCGATATCGAGGACGGCGACGCGGATGCCGCGTCCGAGCAGGCGGCGCCAGCGAACGGCGCGCAGGCCAGCCCGGCGGCCAGGGCTCTCCAGGAAACGATCGAGTCGCTGGGCCGGCGAGGGTTTCGCCGCCTGCTGGTCGATGGACGGGCCGCCGGTCTGGACGACGTCGATCTGTCGACGCTGGCCGGGCGCTCGATGATCGAAGTCATCGTCGATCGCGTGCAGGTCGATGACGAGGCACGCGCACGGCTGAGCGACTCGATCGAGACCGCCTACCGCGAAGGGGGGGGCGCCGCTTTTGCGGTGGAGCTCCCATCGGGTGAAGGCGGCCAGCCTGTGATCCATCAGTTCAGCGAACGATTCGATTGCCGCCGATGCGGGATCACCTACGAGGACCCGCAACCTCGGTTGTTCTCATTCAACAATCCGTTTGGCGCGTGCCCGACGTGCCACGGCTTCGGCAACGTCATCGAGCTCGACCTGGATCTCGTCGTGCCGGATCAGACGAAGTCGATCCGGCAGGGCGCCATCGAGCCGTGGACGAAGCCGCACTACCGCTCGGCGCTGGCCGAGCTGAAGCGTGAAGCCAAGCGGCTGGGTGTGCCGCTCGACGTGCCGTGGAGCCAGCTGACCGACGAACAGCGTCGCACGGTGACCGAAGGCGACGGCGCCGACTACCACGGCATCCGCGGGTTCTTCAACTGGCTCGAACGCAAGAAGTACAAGGTCCACGTCCGCGTGTTTCTCAGCCGCTATCGCGGCTACCTGACGTGCCCCGAGTGCAAGGGCACGCGCCTTCGGCGCGAGGCGCGCGACGTCCGCGTCGGCGGTCGGACGATCGACGAGATCTCGGCGCTGACGGTGAGCGAGGCGCAGGCGTTCTTCGGCAATCTCGAGCTCGGCGAGCAGGATGCCGCGATCGCGGAAAAGGTTTTGAAGGAGGTCCGGCGCCGGCTGCAGTTCCTCGCCGACGTCGGACTGGACTACCTGACACTCGATCGCCTGTCGTCGACGCTCTCGGGCGGCGAGTCGCAGCGCATCAACCTGGCCACATCCCTCGGATCGGCCCTGGTCGACACCTTGTATGTGCTGGACGAGCCGTCGATCGGGCTCCATCCCCGTGACAACCTCCGGCTGATCGAGATCCTCCGCCAGCTGCGGGATCAGGGCAACACCGTGCTCGTCGTCGAGCACGACGCCGACATGATCGGCGTGGCCGACTACATTGTCGACCTCGGGCTGGGCGCGGGCGAGCAGGGCGGACGCATCGTGTTCGAAGGCACGCTCGAGGGCCTCCGGCGTGAGCCGCGGTCGTTGACGGCGAAGTACCTGCGCGATGAACTGTCGATCTCGGTGCCGTCCTCACGGCGCAAGGGAACCGGGCAGCGACTGCGGCTGACCGGCGCGTCCCAGCACAATCTGAAGAACATCGACGTGTCGTTTCCGCTCGGGACACTGTCGGTCGTCACCGGCGTCAGCGGTTCGGGCAAGTCGACACTGGTTCACGACATCATCTATGCGGCCGTGAAACGCGCCAAGGGCGACGCCGCCGGCGAGCGCCGCGCCGGGACCTTCCGCACGATCGAGGGCACCGAGTTCATCTCGAACGCCATCCTCGTCGACCAGACGCCGATCGGGCGCACGCCTCGAAGTAACGCCGTCACCTACCTCAAGGCGTTCGACCCGATCCGCGAGCTGTTTGCGGCGACGAAGGACGCCAGGAGCCGCGGCCTCACCGCGAGTCACTTTTCGTTCAACGTGCCGGGGGGCCGCTGCGAGGCGTGCGAGGGCGAGGGTGAGGTGCGGGTCGAGATGCAGTTTCTCGCCGACGTCTTCGTTCCGTGCGACCAGTGCGACGGGAAGCGCTTCAAGCCGCAGGTCCTGGACGTCAAGTATCGTGGCCGGAACATTCACCAGGTCCTCGAGCTGACCGTCCGCGAGGCGCTGACGTTCTTCAGCACCTCGCCCAAGGTGCTGCGCCGGCTGCAGGTGCTCGACGAGATCGGGCTCGGTTACCTGCGGCTGGGGCAGCCGGCGACGACGCTGTCGGGCGGCGAGGCGCAGCGAATCAAGATCGCTGCGCACCTAGCTGCGACCGGCGGCGAGCGGCTGCTGTACGTCCTCGACGAGCCGACGACGGGTCTGCACTTCGACGACATCGCCAAGCTGCTGGCCGCGTTCAGAAAGCTGCTCGAGCAGGGCCATTCGCTGCTCGTCATCGAGCACAATCTCGACGTCATCAAAGTCGCCGACTACCTCATCGATCTTGGACCCGAAGGCGGCGAGGCCGGCGGTCACGTGGTGATCGCGGGTACACCCGAGCAGGTCGCCGCTGACGAGGCATCTCATACAGGCAGGTTTCTTCGCAGCGTGCTGGCCTCGAGCCGAGCGCACGCCTATGCAGGAGGTCGGGATGATTGAGCGCACGGTTGGCGTCGTCGTGGTCCTCGGGCTCGTCCTGGCGCGCTCGCTGTCCGCCCAGATTCCTACTGACGCCCTCGTGCAGGACCTCCAGAACCCGAGCACCAAGACGCGCATCAAGGCACTGCGGCAGCTGGGCGACGCGGTGCGGGCCGATGCCGCGGTGCCGATGGCGGCGCTGCTGCTCGACGGAAACGACAACGTCCAGTTCGAAGCGATCTCGGCGCTGCTGAAGCTGTACACCGTGCGCGACGACCTGACGCGGCGCAAGTGGGGCGTGGGATCGGTCGCGACGACGAACGAGGCCCCGTCGTTTCCCGAGGCCGCGTTCGAGGCGGGCCCGCTGGCGACAATCCCCGCCGCGGTGCCGGCGGAAGTGGTCACGAACCTCTCGTCGGTGATGCGTCAGGACGAATCGGGCCGCATCCGTCTGGGCGCCGCCTACGCGCTTGGCGTGCTCGGCGCCCCGTCGATGGGGCAGATGGCGGACACGGCGGTGACGCTGGTCACCAACAATACGGTGTTCGCGCTGTCGCACAAGGACGCGGCGACACGGCAGGTCGTCGCGCGAGTCGCCGGTCGCGTGTTCGCGCCGGCGCCGGGTGCGACGGCATCGGTCGCCATCGGCGACGCGCTCGTGGCGTCGATGAACGATCCCGACCCACTGGTGCGCCGGTGGTCGATGGACTCGCTCGGCTGGCTGCGATACGACCGCGCCGTGCAGGCGCTGACCGACCATTCCAGCTACTACGGCAAGGGCGAAGAGGGCGTAGCGGCGCTTCACGCGCTGGCCCGGATCGCGAACCCCGCCAGCGCGCCGGTGCTGCGCGCGCTGCTGGCGAACGGCTACATGCCGTTCCGGGTGATCGCCATCGAGGGACTGGGACGGATCGGCGACAAGACGGCCCTGCCGCAGATCGCGGAATCCGTAACGTCGGCGCGCGAGGCCAGCGTGGCGCTTGCCGAAGCATTCGCCCGCTTCCTGCTCGATCAGCCCGACATCGTCGCGATCGCCGACTCGCTGGAACAGCCCGGGACCGGGCTCCAGGCGCGCGTGTACCTCGCGGAGATTGCGCTGACGCGGCCGGCCGCGATTCACCCCTTGCTCAAGACGCCGAACCCGTCGACGCGGATGATGGCGGTGCAGGTGCTGGGTGCGAGCCGCCAGCCCTCCGAGGTCGCGGTATTGCAGCCGCTGCTGCAGGACCCGGTGCCGGACGTGGTGTCGGTGACCTCGGAAGCCATCCGGCGACTCCAGGCGGGAGCCGCCGGCGCGACCAAGTGAGCGCGGCACGTCGGTTGCCGCGCGATTTCTACGCGCGGCCGACGCTTGCCGTCGCCGCCGATCTGATCGGCAAGGTCCTCGCGCATGACACGCCGGCCGGCCGCGCCGCCGGGCGGATCGTCGAAGTCGAGGCCTATATCGGCGAGGACGATCCGGCCTGTCACGCCGCACCCGGCCCCACGCGTCGCAACGAGCCACTGTACGGCGTCCCGGGCGTCGCCTACGTCTATCTGAACTACGGCATTCACTACCTCACGAACGTCGTCACGGAGCGCGAAGGATTTCCCGCGGCCGTCCTCCTGCGGGCGCTTGCGCCGCTCGAGGGCGTCGAGCTGATGCGCCGCCGCCGTGCGCGCTCGAACGGGCGTTCCGCAGATGCATTGGCGCTGTCGGAGCTGTGCCGTGGGCCCGGCAATCTCTCGAAGGCGCTGGGGATCACGCTGCGCGACAACCGTCGCGACATGATCAGCGGCCGGCTGACGATCGAAGATTGGGGATTGAAGCCTGACCAGTCGATCTGGAGTCCCCGGATCGGCATTCGGGTCGGCGTCGAGAAGCGATGGCGCTGTTACGAGCGTGACTGCCAATGCGTGTCGGGTTCGGTGTTGCGATCTGACAGGTGACAGCCATCGCGCCCTTTAAGATGGGTCCTTCATGAACCGTATCCTCATCATTGGCGGCACCGGGAACGTCGGTCGCCATGTCGTCTATCAGTTGAGGGCAACGGGAGCGCGGTTCCGCGTGATGACCCGCAACCCTGATGCGGCCGGCTTGCTGCCACAGGTCGAGGTGGTGCGCGGGGATCTCACGGTTCCCGAGACCCTGGATCGGTGCCTGGAGGATGTTGATACGATCTTCCTGGTCTGGGTGGCGCCGCCGACGGCTGCGCCGGGTGCGCTGGAACGAATCGCGAACCACGCACGGCGAATCGTGTTCCTCACAGCTCCTCTCAAGACGCCGCACCCGTTCTTCCAGCAGCCCAATCCTTCCAGAGACATGGCCGAACGCATCGAGCGGCTGATTGAAACGTCAGGACTGGAGTGGACATTCCTGCGGTCCGGCATGTTCGCGGGAAACGCGCGGCATTTCTGGGGGCCGCAAATTCGCACCGGCGACGTCGTGCGCTGGCCGTACCTCGACACTCCAACGGCCCCGACCGATGAGCGTGACTTGGCCGCGGTCGCGGTCCGCACGTTGTGCGAAGATGGGCACGCCGGCGCGGAGTATGTTGTGACCGGGCCACAATCGCTGACGCAAGCCGAGCAGGTGCACACCATCGGCCGCGCGATCGGACGGTCACTGCGCGTCGAAGAGATCTCGCCAGACGAGGCGCGGTCGGAGTTGCTCCCGGTCTTTGGTTCGTCGACCTTGGTGAATACGCTGCTCAACGCGTGGGCTGCCGCCATCGGTCAACCGGCGTTTGTGACATCCACGTACGCGGAAGTTACCGGAGTACCGCCACGGACCTTCCTCGAATGGGCCACTGACCACGCCGCGGAGTTCCGGGCATAGATGGCGACTTGCTATCAGTGACGAGGGAGGCGTCAGGGATCGGCGGTGGAAATGAGTCGCTCTCGTCATGTTTGGTGACTCATGCCCACCGCCGATCCTCTCGCCAAGCCGGCCGCGTCGCGGCCGGCGCCGGTTCGTAATATTTGCCGCTGACGATTCAGATCACTCAGCAGAAACTGCTATCGACATCGCCCGCCCGCGTCAAAACGCGCACACATTGTTCCGGCATCGAAGATGCGATCTCGATGGCCCGTGCGTGCTCCAGTTCGTGACCCCGAGACCTACCAAATCATCGGTGCCGCGATGGAGGTCCATCGCGTCCTCGGATGCGGCTTCCTGGAGGCGGTCTACCGAGCTGCGTTGCTCGCGGAGTTGATGATCAGACGAGTACCGTGTCGAGCCGAAGTGATCTATCGAATTTCGTATAAGGACAGCACGTTGCCCGTTCACTATCGCGCAGATATTGTCTGTTTCGATTCCGTGATAGTCGAAGTGAAGGCCTCTTCAGGGCTTGGTCCTGTCGACGAAGCCCAAGCCATCAATTACATGAAGGTCTCGGGATTGCGCAAAGCGCTGGTCTTGAATTTCGGCGTCGGCTCGTTGCAACACCGGCGGTTGGTGTTGGGACTCTGACGACTCTGCCCTCCAAAGGTCAATGGCCGATGGACCGAAAGAAATCTGCGAGAATCTGCGGATAGATCCTGCAGTGGAGGCTGTCGCTATTGTTTGCGCGAGCTGAGTATGCTGTGGATGCCCGCCGCGGGCAGCTCGACGCCGGCCTGATCGAGGGCGTAGCGCAGGCGGCGGCGCAGCTCTCTGCCGACCTCGAACTGCCGCTGCGGCAGGGACTTCAGGCGCGACCGGATCACGACCTGTCCATCCTTGAACGACTCGACGCCTAAGACCTCGAGCGGCTCGAGAATCGCATCTTTGTAAAGCTCGTCGCTCTGCAACGTGGCCGCGGTCTCGCGCAGGATCTGGACGACGTGGTCGGTGTCCTGCCGGAAATCCAGGTTCAGATCGATCAGGTAATACGCGAAATCGCGGCTGCGGTTGGCCAGGGTCGTGATCGCGCCGTTCGGCACGATGTGAACGGCGCCTTCGACGTCGCGGAGGACGATCGTCCGCAGGTTGATCGCCTCGACGCTGCCGCCCTGGCCGTTGATCACGACCGAATCGCCGACGCGGACCTGATCTTCGAGAATCACGAAGAACCCCGCGATCAAGTCGCGGACCAGCCACTGCGCGCCAAAGCCCAGCGCGACGCCGGCGATGCCGGCGCCGGTAAGCATCGGCAGGATGTCGACGTTGAGCTCGCGCAGGATCATCATGGCCGCGACGGTGACGATTAGCGTGGCCGTAACGTTGCGCACCAGGGCGCCGAGCGTCTGAGCCCGTTTCAGGTGCTCGGCGATGTCGGTGCGGCTGCCACGCGTCACCTCGAGCTCGAGCCGCTCGATTGACGTCGAGACGATGCGCACCAGAAGCCAGGCGATCGTGACGATGATCGCGATGCGGACCCCGGAGCCAATCGCCCACTGCAGCATCGACCGGCCGTCGAGGCCGACGTCGAGCCGCTGGCCGATGCCGTCGAGCAGCGGCACCGCGGCCACGGCAAAAGTCAGGACGAACGTGACGAGTCGCGTGAGCAGGACGGGCTGCTTCGCCAAACGCGGCAATTCGATCCCTTGGCCGTGGATCGACTTCAGCAGCAGCGTGACCAGCCGCGAGACAGCGGTCGACACCAGCGATGCGACGATGAAGGCGACCGCCAGCACCATCGCGATTTCAGACGCCTCGGGCTGGCCGTCGAAAAGCGAGAAACCGAGAGGCGTCGACATGGGGACGGGCGCGGGCGGGAACCGCTCGCGCTAGTAGCTGACCTGCCGGCGCCGCGCGCGGATCTCGACCGGCACGCTGATCGTCATCTCGCGCGTGCCGCGCGCCACCTTGAGACGCACGGTGGCGCCGCTTTTCGCATCGGCGATAAACCGTTCGAGCTGGGCGCCGTCGCTGATCGGCGTGTCGTTCAGGGCCAGGATGATGTCGCCGGGACGGAGGCCCGCCTCGTACGCCGCGCCGCTCCGATCGATGCGGTTCACGACGATGCCGCGAGTCCGGTCGGTTTCGAGCTGGGCGGCGATATCAGGGGTCAGCGGGATCGTGTTGAAGTAGCCAATCGACCCGCGCTGCACGTCTCCGTACTTGATGAGATCGTTCATCACGCGGTGGGCGAGGTTGCTGGGCACCGCGAAGCCGATCCCCTGGTACCCGCCGCTCTGCGAGAAGATGGCGGTGTTGATGCCGACCAGCTCGCCGCGGCTGTTGATCAGCGCGCCGCCGGAATTGCCCGGATTGATCGCCGCGTCGGTCTGAATGAAATCCTCATAGCCGGCCGCGCCGATGTTCGACCGCCCCAGCGCCGAGACGATGCCGAGCGTCACCGTCTGATTGAGCTGGTAGGGGTTGCCAATGGCGAGTACCCATTCTGCCACCTTCAGCTTCGACGAGTCCCCCCAGGGAATCACCGGCAGGTCGCGCGCGTTGATCTTCACGAGCGCGATGTCGGTGGCCTGGTCGGCGCCGACGACTTGTGCGCGCAGCTCACGCTTGTCGGCCAGCACCACGCGCACTTCCGTGCCGCGCCCCAGCGCACCGAGGACGTGCACGTTGGTGAGGATGTACCCATCCGGCGAGACGACGACACCGGAGCCGAGACTCAGCTCGCGGCGGCCGCGATCGCCGAAGACGTCCGTGTCACCGAAGAAATACTGGAAGAACGGGTCGTTGCTGAACGGCGAGTTCTGGCGTCGCAGCGGCTGCAGCGACGAGATGTTGGTGACCGCGTTGACTGTCCGCGCGGCGACGTCGAGTAAAGTCCGGCCCGGATGTCAGGGTGCGGCCGGTGCCGGCCGTGGGCTGTGCCGCGGTCCCGGCGGCTCCGGCTGGTGCCGGGTCGTCGGTAGGTGCGGCAGTCGCGCGCTCGGCCGTCCACATGCGCCCGGTCAGGACGAGACCCATCACGAAGCCCGCGCTGACGAGCAGCAGGGTGAGAATCAGGCGACGCATCTACCTAGCCGACGTCGATCCGCCGCGGGCCGGCGCCGGATGCCTTGGGAACGGTGACCGTGAGGACGCCGTCGCGCAGGTCGGCGGTAATCCGCTCGACATCAACGTGCGTGGGTAACGCGAAGCGCCGGAAAAAGGTGCCGTGGCCGCGCTCGACACGGTGGAAGCGCTCGCACGGTACGTCGGCCTTGGGCCGGGTTCCCTGCAGGATCAGCTGGCCGTCGTGAAAGCGAATCTCGATGTCATGCCGCTGCAGCCCGGGCAGCTCCGCGGTCACGACATACGTGTCAGCGGTCTCGTAGAGATCGACGGGGGGTGTCCACCCGGCGCCCTCGTGGCCCGAGAGCCGTTCCATGCGCTCCTGGAGCGCGAGGAGATCGCGCAGCGGATCCCACCGGGTAAAGGCCACGAACAGGATCGTAGCACGTACCGGCGGGACGTTTGAAGGCGCCGCGGGACCTGTGGTACGATCCATGGGTTCTAGTCACCGAGGTCGTCCACACCGTATGGCCACCATTCAAGCCACAAAGCTCCGCAAGGGCATGCTGTTCAAGCTGGAGAACGATTTGTACCGCGCCCTTGACGTCCAGCATGTGACGCCCGGCAACCTGCGCGGTTTCGTGCGCGTCAAGGCGCGCAACCTCCGGAGCGGCACGCTCGCCGACAACAAACTGCGGTCCGAGGATCTGGTGGAGCGCGCCACGCTCGACGAGCGCGCCATGCAGTACATGTACAGCGACGGGGACGACTACTACTTCATGGACACCGATTCGTTCGAGCAGATCCACATCTCGAGCGAGAACCTCGGCGACTCGGTGAACTATCTGATCGCCGAGATGGTGATCCAGGTGGAGTTCTACGGCAGCGAGCCGGTCGGCATCGAGCTGCCGCAGACAGTGGACCTGCTGGTGCAGGACACGCCGCCGGCGATCAAGGGCGCCACCGCAAACGCGCAGCTGAAGCCGGCAAAGCTCGAAACCGGTCTGGTCGTCCAGGTCCCGCCGTTTGTCAGCACCGGGGACAAGATCCGCGTCAACACGGAGACCGGCGAGTACCTGGCGCGCGCCTGACGCGCCCTCCCTGCGCTGCCAATCATGGACGTCGTCCGCAAGGCGCCCAACCAGGGGTGGATCGAGGTCATCACGGGCAGCATGTTCAGCGGCAAGAGCGAAGAGCTGATTCGCCGCGTGCGCCGCGCCGAGATCGCCCGGCAGCGTGTGCAGGTCTTCAAGCCTCGACTCGACACACGGCACGCCGCCGAATACGTGATCTCCCACAGCGATTTTCGCTACGCCGCCGAGACGGTGGCGAGCGCTCGCGCGCTGCAGGAGGCGGTGAAGCCCGACACCGAGGTCGTCGGGATCGACGAAGGGCAGTTCTTCGACATGGAGCTGCCGGCGGTCTGCAACGCGCTCGCCGATTCCGGCAAACGCGTCATCGTCGCCGGGCTCGACCAGGATTACCTCGGCAAGCCGTTCGAGCCGATGCCGCAGCTCCTGGCGATCGCCGAATACATCACCAAAACGCTCGCCATCTGTATGGTCTGCGGCAATCCGGCCAACCACACGCAGCGGCTCGTCGCCAGCAGCGACCGCGTCCTCCTCGGCGCGCAGGGCACCTACGAGGCGCGCTGCCGGTTCTGCTTCGATCCCGATCTGTCAGCCACATCCGGATAGCGGGAACCACACGCGACAGAATGTGGGGACAGGCCTCGTCATGGTTGTTCCCGAGGCCTGTCCCCTTACTACCCGGATGTGCCGAAGGATCGGCTTCGACGCCGGTCGGGGTGATATGGGGACAGGCCTCGGAAATATTCCTGACGAGGCCTGTCCCCGCATTTTGTCTAAGATCGCGCTATGGTCTGGGTGCTGCCCTACGTGCTCGTGGCGCTGGGCGTGGGGTTCCTGATTGCCAACGTGCGCGCGTTTGCCGACATCATCCGCTATCGGCGGCGGAAGAAGAGCGCGCTGCTCATCTGGCCGGGGCCCCCGCCGCCCTATTACGGCCTGGTCCTGTTTCTTGGCGTCGCGCTCGGTGTACTGCTTCTGGTGAAGCTGTTCGTGCTGCATCGCACCTGGAGCGTGTTCGGCGAGGCGATGATGTTCGTCTACTTCGGCTACGCCGTGCCGCTGACGCGGCGTATCGGACGGGGGTTCTACGCGGACGGGGTCTGGTCCGAACACGGCTTCATCCCGTACCACGAGATCGGTGGCATCGCCTGGCGCGAAGGGGAGTCGATCACGCTGCTGCTGGTGCCGCGCTTCAAGCAGCTCGCCCGATCCCTGATCGTGCCTGAACGGCATTACGGGGCCGTACGGCGGCTGTTACGCGACAAGATTGGTGCGCACGACATCATGTTTGCCGGCGAATCGCTCGATCTCGGCGGCCACGACGAACGCGAGGATGTGTAGGGACGGCTTCGAGAGTTACACTTGGGCGAGCAATCCACTTCATCGAAAGGGACGCCATGGCGGTCCGCGCAACGTGGAAGGGTTCTCTGAAGGTCAGCCTCGTCAACATTCCCATCCGGGTCTTTCCGGCCACCGAATCGGCGGCGAGCCTCTCCTTCAACCAGCTTCATGCGGAATGCCAGACCCGCATCCAGCAGAAGCGGTGGTGCCCCAAGTGCGAGCGCGAGGTGCCGTTGACCGAAGTGGTCAAGGGCTACGAGTTCGCGAAGGGTCGCTACGTCGTGATGGAGGAGGAGGACTTCGCCAAGGTCTCCGTGCCGTCGACGCGCGTCATCAGCCTCGAGCAGTTCACCGACGAGACGGCGATCGATCCGATGTACGTGGACCGCGCCTACTTCCTCGCTCCCGACGGACAGGTGGCCGCCGATGCCTACGCCGTGATGCGCGAAGGCATGCGCGGCAAGGTGGGCATCGGCAAGGTGGCGCTCTACGGGCGCGAATATCTCGTCGCGATCAAGCCGCAACAGCACGGGTTGGTGATGTACACGCTGCATCACGCGGCCGAGATCCGGACGATCGATCAGATCGAAGAGCTCGAGACCGTGCCGCGCACCGTGAAGCCGACCGAGCTGAAGCTCGCCAAGCAGGTGGTCGACATGTTCGAGGGCGAGCTGAATCTGAAGGACTACAAGGACGAGTACAAAGAAGAGCTGCGCAAGATCATCGATGCCCGAATCGCGGGCGAGGAATACGTGGCCGCCGAAGTCGAGGAAGCGCCCAGCAACGTCGTGGATCTGATGGCTGCGCTGCGCAAGAGCCTCGACGCCGCGAGCTCCGCGAAGAAGAAGCCCGCCAGGGCGGAGCTGACGGTAAAGAAGGCGGTGGCCAAGGCGGAGCCGAAGCGGAAACGCGCCTGACGGCGGGGCTGAAGCCCGCCTCCGCAACTGTCACAGTCAGTGGAGCCCGACCGCCCGGAGGAGGAGGCCGCCGAGGCCAGGGCCCGTCGCGGTCGGGTCGCCAATCCACGCCGGGGGCGTCAGCCACACGAACGCCAGGATCGCAATCACCCACAGGTCGTAGGCGAGCGTCGCGCGCTCGTCGGTCCAGAAAAACGCTCGCGTCAGCGCCCCCTTCAGCCCCGGGTGCATCGGCATCGGCAGGCCGTTCAGCGCAAGATAGGTGTAATAGATCCGATTCGCCACGGTCACCACCGACAGCACGAGGATCACCCAGAGGACGCCGGCCATCCGGTCGGTGAACGCACCGATCATGAAGAGGACGATGCGCTCGGGGCGCTCCATGAAGCCGACCTTGCATTTCTGGACCAGCGATTCGGCGCGGGCGCGCGCGTAGCTGGTCATGGTCGCGAAGATCAGCGTCAGCGTCGTGATCAGCACGTAGTCGTGGCTGCCGACGGTCGAGTACAGGTAGATGAGCCCGGTGAACAGTGCGAGGTCCGAGAAGCGATCCAGCGTCGAGTCCCAGAAGGCTCCGAACGCCGACTGGGTGCCCGTGATGTGCGCGACCTTCCCGTCGATGAAGTCGAAGATGTTCGCGACGATCATGATGACGCCGGCCAGGAGGAAGCGGTTGCGCGCCAGCGCGAATCCGGCCGCCACATTGATGAGGACCCCGATCAGCGTGAGGACGTTGGGATGGATGCCGAGCGCGACGCAGGCCCTGATGATCAGGCGCAGCGGCAGCATGCAGGCCGCACCGATCGCTCCCGTGAAGGTCATCGGCGGCAGGGGGGTGCGGTAGCCGCTATAATGGAAGGTTCCCAGGCAGGCATCAAACGCCGCATGGTATCCGATGGCGATTCACGATCTCAAGGCCCAGATCGCCCGGCTGCCCGAGCAGCCCGGCGTGTACCTCTATTTCGACGGCGCGGGTGAGACGATTTACGTCGGCAAGGCCCGATCGCTGCGCGATCGGGTGCGCAGCTACCTCGGCGCGCGGGGCCTGCACGTCAAGACCGACGCCCTGCTCGAGGAGATCGACCGCCTCGAGTACATCGTCACGGACTCGGTCGTCGAGGCGCTGGCGCTCGAGAACAACATCATCAAGACGCGAAATCCGAAGTACAACATCCGGCTTCGCGACGATAAGAACTATCCGTACCTGCAATTGACGACCGGGGAGCGGTTCCCCCGCGTGCTGGTGGCCCGCGGCGTCGAGCGGGACGAGCACGTCTACGCCGGGCCGTTCCTGCCGGCCAAGCTGGCCCGGCGAACGATGGCGCTCACGCACCGGCTGTTCGGCATCCGATCGTGCAACGAGGTGATCACCGGCAAGCGCGCGCGGCCGTGCCTCGAGTACGACATCAAGCGCTGCATCGCGCCGTGCGTCGACACCCTCTGCACCGAAGAGCAGTATCAACGAGCGGTCCAGGACACGCGCCTGTTTCTGGAAGGCCGGACCGAGGAGCTCGCGCGCGACCTGCGCGGCCGCATGCAGGAGGCCTCGCTGGGCGAGCGGTACGAAGAGGCGGCGCAGCTGCGTGATGCCGGCCTGACGGTCGAAACCCTGGCGGAGCGCCATCAGAAGATGGCGACGCCGGATCTCGGTGCGCGCGACGTGTTCGGGCTCCGCACGGGCAGCGAGGGTGCCGTCGTCCAGGTGTTCCAGGTGCGGAGCGGCCGCGTCGTCGATCGCGTCGAGCTGGTGACCGACGCCGGCGGCGCGGCGACGTCTGAAAACGACGTGCTGACAGCCGCGGTGACGCAGTTCTACGAAGCGACTCCGGCGCCGTCCGAAATTCACCTTCCGTCGCCGGTCGAGGAGGCCGAGGCGCTCGAAGCGTGGCTGAGCACGCGCGCCGAACGGCGTGTGCGACTGGTCGTGCCGCGGCGGGGCGAGAAGAAAGGGTTGATCGATCTGGCGGCGCGCAATGCGTCACTGGCGTACGACGTCCGGTTCAACGCGCAGACCGTGGCGAATTACGAGGCGCTCGAGACGCTGCGCGCGGTGCTGGCGCTGACGACGCTGCCGCGCCGGATCGACTGCTTCGACATCTCGACGATCCAGGGCAGCGAGACCGTCGCGTCGATGGTGGTCTGCGAGGACGGCCGGATGCGGAAGAGCGAGTACAAGAAGTTCCGGATTCGCTCGGAGGGCGACGGCCGCTTTCAGGACGACTTCGCCGCGATGCACCAGGTGGTCCAGCGACGTTACCGCCGCGTTCTGGAAGACGGCGGTCCGTTTCCGGATCTGATCGTCATCGACGGCGGCAAGGGGCAGCTGACCGCCGCCTACGAGGCGCTCGAGTCGCTCGGCCTGTCAAACCTGACCGCCATCGGCCTGGCGAAGCGGGAAGAGCTGATTTTCACGCGCCACCACGATGAGCCGATCGCGCTGGCGACGTCGGATCCGGCACTGCTGTTGTTGCAGCGCATTCGCGACGAGGCGCACCGCTTCGCGATCGCGTTCCACCGGACCGCGCGGGCCCGGCGCACGATCACCTCCGAGCTCGATGCGATTCCCGGCGTCGGGCCGCGCACGCGAAACGCGTTGCTTCGCCGCTTCGGCAGCCTTGCGGGAGTCCGCCGGGCGACCCGAGAGGAACTCGAGTCGGAAGTCGGCCCGAAGCTGGCGGATTCCATTCTGCGCTTCTTCAGTGCGGCCGGCGCTCACTGACGCTACCAGCTCCGGCGATCTCAACTCGGCACCCGGGTTCTAAGGGGACAGGCCTCTCGGCACATGACGACGAGGCCTGTCCCCGCGTTTTGTGGAGCCTGGAGCCCGGAGTCCGGAGTCCGGAGTCTGTAGCCTGGTTAGTCCGTAGCCCGAGCTGTGTAGTACCCTGTAGTGTTTGCCTCACGGGCTCGATCTCGTCTTCGTCTTCATCGGCTTCACGGTGTTGGTGGCGTCCCTCAGCGTGCACGAGGCGGCGCACGCCTGGACCGCCGACAAACTCGGCGACCCGACCGCACGGACGCTGGGGCGCGTCTCCCTCAATCCGGCGCGCCACGTCGATCCGATCGGCACGATCGCGTTCCCGCTGATCGCGCTCCTCACGCGGCTGCCGCTCATCGGGTGGGCGAAGCCGGTGCCGGTCAACACCCGGAACTTCCGGCACCCGCGCCGTGACTACGTCTTCGTCGCGGCCGCCGGGCCGGCGAGCAACCTGCTGCTCGCCGGGGTTGGGGCCGTCCTCTGGCAATTCATATCGGCGGGCCTGGGCGAGCGCGAGCTGACCGAGGCCCTCGCCGGGCCGTTGCCGCTCTTCGTCTTGCTGCTCATCGAGGTCAACGTCCTGCTGGCGGTGTTCAACATGATTCCGGTGCCACCCCTCGACGGCGGCAACGTCCTGGGCGGCCTGCTGCCGTATCGGCTGTCCGTCGAATACGACCGCCTGCGGCCGTACGGCATCCTCATCCTGTACGCGCTGATGCTGACCGGCGCGCTGGGCCGCGTCATTCAACCCGTTTCACAGGCGATTATCGCGTGGATGGTGTGACCGCTCGACGCCGGGTCGTCTCGGGCATGCGGCCGACCGGCAAGCTGCACCTGGGACACCTGGTCGGCGCGTTGCGCAACTGGGTCTCGCTGCAGGACACCTACGACTGCCGCTACTTCGTCGCCGACTGGCACGCGCTGACGAGCCACTACAGCGACACGAGCGAGATCGTCGACAACGCGCTCGACAACATGACCGACCTGATCGCCGCGGGCATCGACCCCGAGCGCTCCAGGCTCTTCATCCAGTCGCTGGTGCCGGAGCATGCCGAGCTGGCGCTCCTGCTCGGCATGATCACGCCGATCCCGTGGCTGGAGCGCGTGCCCACCTACAAGGAACAGATCGACCAGCTCGCCGAGCGCGATCTCTCCTCGATCGGCTTCCTCGGCTATCCGCTGCTGCAGACAGCCGACGTGATCATCTACAACGCGCATTTCGTGCCCGTGGGTGACGATCAGGTGCCGCATCTCGAGCTCTCGCGCGAGATCGTCCGGCGGTTCCACAACTTCTACGGCGAGGTGTTCGTCGAGCCGCAGCCGCTGCTCACGGCCGTGTCGAGGCTGCCCGGCCTCGACAACCGGAAGATGAGCAAGAGCTACGGCAACACCATCGACCTGACGGATGATGAGGAGACGGTGAAGAAGAAGGTCCGGCAGATGTACACGGACCCGAAACGGGTTCGCGCCGACATCCCGGGCACGGTCGAAGGCAATCCGGTGTTCATCTACCACGACGCGTTCAACCCGAACGTCGCGGAGGTGGACGACCTGAAGGAGCGCTACCGCGCCGGCAAGGTCGGCGACGTCGAGGTCAAGACGAAGCTCGCTGCGGCGATCAACGTCATGCTCGAGCCGATGCGCGAGCGGCGGGCCGCCGTGCTCGCCAGGCCGGGATACGTCCGCGACCTGCTCGTCGAGGGCTCTGCGCGCGCGCAGGTCGAGGCGCGCCAGACGCTCGACCGCGTGCGCGAGGCGATGAAGCTGCGGTATCGGTGACACGCGTCATGGCCCAGGAACAGCCAGAATTCGAGTCGGCGCTCGAGGCCTATCCGGTCCGGCTCGAAGGCTTCGAGGGACCCCTCGATCTGCTCATTCACCTCATCAAGAAAAACGAGGTGAACGTCTACGACATCCCGATCGCGATCATCACCGAGCAGTACCTCGAATACCTGCGGCTGATGCAGGAGCTGAACCTCGACATCGCCGGTGAATTCCTGGTGATGGCGGCGACGCTGATCCACATCAAGTCGCGACTGCTGCTGCCGAGGCCGGGCCCCGACCAGCTCGAGGAGGGCGAAGAGGAAGATCCGCGCGAGGCACTGGTGCGCCGCCTGCTCGAGCACCAGAAGTTCAAGGCCGCGGCCGAGCTCCTGCACGATCGTGAGACGCTGCGAAGCGCGCAGTTCATGCGCCCGGAATCAGCCGTGGCGGCCGTCGCCGGCGACGATCTGGAACCTGAGCTCGAAGTCGATCTCTTCAGCCTGCTCGCGGCATTTCGCGGCGTGCTCGACCGCGCGCGGACGCGGCCGCAAGTGCTGCTGCCGCCGGAGCAGGTCTCGATCGAGCTGCGGATCGAGCAGCTGCTGGAGCGCCTGTCGGAAACCGAGGCGGCCGGCTTCGAGGATCTCTTCGCCGACGTCAATTCCCGGCCCGATCTCATCGTCACGTTTCTCGCGTTGCTCGAGATGATCCGGCTGAAGCTGATTCGCGTCTTCCAGTCCGGCAGCTTCGGGCCGATCCGCGTCTACAAGCGCGCGCGGCCGGCCGACGCCCCGCATCCGTTGCTGGATCCTGAATCGGAGTACGAGAAGCACCACCCGCACAAGGACGAAGAACGAGGGACGAAGGACGAAGAGAACTGACCGCGGTAGGGAACGGACCGCAGTAGGGCCCGACTTTAGTCGGGCCACTCGACGGCCGAACTGAAGTTCGGCCCTACTGCGGATCAAAGACACTGCGGATCAAAGACACGACGAGGGCGATGTGAGCAAGAAGCAAGACGACGAGCAGAACACTGACGCGGTCTCAGTTGACACGCTGATGGCGTCGGAAAGTGGCGCCGCCGAGACGGACTCCGAGACGTCCGGCCTGGTCGCCATCGTCGAGGCGCTCGTGTTCGCGTCGCCAGAGCCGATCACGCAAAAGCAGCTGTTCAAGCTGCTCGACACGGAACCGAAGGAGGACGTCCAGGCCGCCCTGGGGGAGCTGGCACGCCGCTACGAGCGCTCCGGTGGTCTCCAGCTGGTCGAAGTGGCCGGCGGCTACCAGATCGTGACGCGCCCCGAGCTGCACGAGTGGGTGCGCCGGCTGTTCCACGAACGGACCACGCAGAAACTGTCGGTGCAGTCGCTCGAGACGCTGGCCGTCATCGCCTACAAACAACCGGTCACCGCGATCGAGATCGCCGAGATTCGCGGCGTCAATACCTCCGGCGTGATCGGGACGCTCCTCGAGCGGGGGCTGGTCAAGATCAGCGGCCGGAAGCAGGTGGTCGGGCGCCCCTTCCTGTATTCGACGACCCGCGAGTTCCTCGATCGGTTCGGGTTGAAGGATCTGGCCGACCTGCCGAAGGTCGAAGACATGGCCGATGCGCTCGGCTTCGAACCGCCGACCGGCCTCGGCGCCCAGGCCGCGCTCCTGGACGAACCCGCGACCTCGGAGGATCAAGAGATCCTGACGGGTGCGGAGGACGACGAGAAAGAGTAGGGGCGCATGGCAATGCGCCCCGGTGAAACCATCCCAATGTCGCGACGGGGCAACGCGCTCGGGGCGCATTGCCATGCGCCCCTACAAACGAACTGACTTCTTCAATGCACGCACTTCCGCCGGGGTGAGCTCGCGTACCTGACCCGTTCGCAACCCCTTGTCCGTGAGCGGACCGATCCGAATCCGGGTCAGCCGCTTCACCGGATGGCCGACCGCCTCGCACATCCGGCGGACCTGACGGTTCCGGCCCTCGCGCAGCGTCATCAGAAGCACCGCGTCGGCGCCGCGTTCCGTTTCGCCGAAGAGGACCGTAATCTTCACGGGCGCCGTACGTGCGCCGTCGAGAACGATGCCGCGCGACAGCCGCCCGAGGCTGCGCGCGTCCGGCGTTCCGGCGACCTCGACGCGATAGACGCGCTCGACCTCGTGCCGCGGATGCGTCAACGCTGCGGCCAGGTCGCCATCGTTGGTCAGGAGCAGCAGGCCTTCGGAGTCGTAGTCGAGGCGCCCGACCGGATACACGTAATCGCTATGGCGGGGGATCAAATCCATCACCGTGCGCCGCCGCTGCGGATCGCGCCGCGTGGTCACATACCCGCGGGGCTTGTTCAGCAGCAGATATTGGAGTCGTGCCGCCGTCTTGATGCGCCTGCCGTCCACGCGAATCTCGTCGTGGAGGGGATCGGCCTTGCTGCCAAGCGTGGTGACGACCACGCCGTTCACGCTGACGCGCCCCTGCTGGATCAACTCCTCCGACGCTCGCCGCGAGGCGACACCGGCCGTGGACAGCACCTTCTGCAACCGCTCCATGTGTAGCCATGGTCCGCCGGGGCGGCGACTTGGTCAATCGGATTGCATTTGATCTGGACGGCGAAATTCCTCAACAGCGTCGGGGTCGGTCGTGTCTAGAATAGGGCCCGTTCCCCGTCGGGTCGGGAACGATGTGTGGAAGGTTGGGCACCTGTGCATAGCTCTCGAGTGCTGAAAGTCTTCATGATGTTGGTGCTGGCGGTCGCCTCGGCGACGGCGGCGGCCGCGCAGACGCCCGCGCCCGCGGCAACCGAGGCGACAATCTCGAGCGCGGACGCCGACAGCGCCTCTCCGGCCCAGGGCTCTGCCCCCGGGTCGCGGCAGGCTCTCATCGAGCAGGAGCAAGCGGCGAAGGACGCGTCCCTGCACCCCTACACTGCCAATAAAGCCGAGCGGATCTTCCAGAGAGTCGACACTATCCTCGAGGGTGGCACCCTCCGGTGGCACCCGTTCTTCGACAGCGCCTATTCGGGCGGAGGCTTCACGCTTGGCGTCGGCCACGCCACGTATGTGAGCGGCTACAACTACATCGACATCCGCGGCAGCTACACGATCTCCGGCTATAAGCGCGCTGAAGCCGAGTTCGTCGCGCCGCGGCTGTTCAACCGCCGCGGTCACCTGTCGGCGATCGGCGGTTGGCGTGAAGCGACGCAGGTCGGCTTCTACGGCTTCGGCAACAACACCTCGAAAGACGATCGCACCAACTATTTGTTCCGGCAGCCGTACGCCAACGCACTCCTGACGCTCTTCCCGACTCGGAAAGTGTTGATGCTGCGCGGCGGGGCCGAGTACATGAACTGGTCGCAGGAATCCGGCGAGGGCTCCTTCCCGTCGGTTGAAACCAAGTACACGCCCGCGACGCTTCCCGGCCTCGGCGCGGACATCACCTACCTGCACACGCAGGGTACCGTCGGCATCGACTGGCGCACGTCGCCCGGGTATACGCGCCGCGGCGGCTTTTACGGCGTGACGCTGCACGACTACAACGATCGGGATAAGGACTTTGGCTTTCAGATCGTCGAGTACGAAGCCATCCAGCACATTCCGCTGCTGCGCGAAGCGTGGGTACTCTCATTCCGCGCGCGGGTTCTGACCTCGGACGAAAAGGGCGGCCAGCAGACGCCGTTCTTCATGGTGCCGGGGCTTGGAGGCGGTTCCACGTTGCGCGGGTTCAGCACCCGGCGCTTCACCGATCAGAACAGCCTGCTGCTGCAGGGAGAATGGCGGATCATGGTCAACCGCTATCTCGACATGGCGTTCTTCTACGACGCCGGCAAGGTGGCGGCGCGCACAAAGGATCTCGATCTTGACCACATGAAGGATGACTTCGGCTTCGGCCTCCGATTCCACGGGCCGTTTTTCACGCCGCTCCGCGTCGAGCTGGCCAAGAGCCGCGAAGGCCTCAGCTTCGTCTTCTCGTCGTCCGCCGCTTTCTAAGGTAACGCTTCATGTCGACATCAACGCTTTCGTCACGTGCGCGCCAAGTCGGATTTCTGGCGCTGTCCGTTGCGGCGATGAACCTGGTCACCGCCGGTGTCTCGACGCAAGGACAGCGGTTCTATCAAGACGATCCGATCGCGCGCGAACCCGAATCTCGCGACGCCTCGAAGGCGGCGCCCTACGAGCAGTCGCAGATGTACGAGCTGGTGTACAACCTGTTCATCAATTCCAAACTCCAGCCGAGCGGCCTGCGCGCGAAGAACGTCAACACGATCGACGAGGTGCCGGACTCGAGCTGGTTCACCAATCGCATCGGCACCAGGACGATCACGAACGACGAGCTCGTGCGCGGCGCGAATGTCGGTGCACCGCCCGACAACTCGAGTTGGGTGTTGATCAGGGAGAAGACGTCCGGAATGCACCCCGGCTTCACGGCGAAGGATGCCAAGGGCGAGACATGGTTCCTCGAGTTCGACCCGACGTATTACCCCGGAGGCGCCACGGGTGCGGTGGCGATCGCGACCAAGATCTTCTGGGCCCTTGGCTACAATCAGGTCGAATCGTTCCTGACGACGCTCGATCCGAAGAAAACGTCGATCGACCCGAAAGCGACGGTCCGCCGGCCAAGCGGCAAGAGAACACCGTTCAGCCGGGATGATATGAACGTCATCCTGGAGAACGTTGCGCGTAATGCCGACGGCACCTATCGGGTCATCGCCGGCCGGCAGCTGCCGGGCAAGATCCTCGGCGGCTTACAGTACGCCGGTACTCGCCCCGACGATCCCAACGATCTCGTGCCGCACGAGCACCGGCGCGAGCTGCGAGCGCTGCGCGTGTTCGGCGCGTGGACGAACCTCACCGACCTCAAGGGCGCGAACACGCTCGATACGCTGATCACCGAAAACGGCAAGACCCTCGTCAAGCACTACCTGCAGGATGTTGGCTCCACGTTCGGCATGTGCAACGACCTGCACGAGTGGGACCTGAGCTACGAGTATTTCTACGACGGTCGGGGGTCGCGGAAGCGCCTCTTCACGCTCGGGTTCGGCCTGAGCCCGTGGCAGACGGTCGGCTACACCGAGTACCCGTCGGTCGGCAAGTTCGAAGGCAACGTCTTCGATCCGCGGACGTGGAAGCCGCAGACTCCGTCGGTGGCGTATATGGAGCTTCGCGACGACGACGCCTTCTGGGCGGCGCGGCGTGTCGCCGCCTTTACCGACGACATGATCAGGGCGGTCGTCCACACCGGCGAATTCAGCGATCAGGCAGCTGAAAAATATCTGGCGGACGTCCTGATCCAGCGCCGCGACACGATCAAGCGCATCTACCTGACGCAAGTGAATCCCATCGTCGACGTGCGCCTCGACGCGCAGGGGCTGACGTTCGAGAACGCGGCCGTTGCGGGCGGCGTCGCGCAAGGCCCGGTGGCCTACCGAGCATCGTGGATGCTCTTCGACAACATGACTGGCGCGACCAAGCCGCTGTCGGAAACGGAAAGGCGAGACGACGACGATCGCGGCGCCGAACGATCTCCCATCGAGTGGCTTCGTTGCGGTGGACATCTCCGCCGACAGCGAGAGCTATCCGACGTGGAAGCAGCCGGTCCGCGCCTACTTCCAGCGGGATGGCGCGAGCTGGAAGCTGGTCGGGTTCGAACGGCAGCCCGAGGAGATGCCGGCCGCGGGCAAGGCGAAGAAGGCGGCCCAGTAGAAGTGCTAAGTGTGAAGTGCTAAGTGCGAAGTGGAGTGGGCAGTGGGGAGTGATCAGTGGTGGGTTAATCCTCAACTGAGGCCTTACCCGTCACTCCGAACTATTCACTCTTCATTTCACTTCACTTCGCACTTGGCACTGCAAGTGCTATCCATTGAGTGCCTGACTCAATCGGCGCAGCCGTAGCGATAAGCCCGCGCCGACGGCCCCGAACGTCAAGAGGTAGATGCCCAGGAAGGCCTCGACCACCAGCAAGCTGTCCGGGGGGTGGCCGAAGACCAGCAGGCCGAAACCTACCGACACGACGCCCGACGCCACCAGCATCCATTCGCCGTCGATCACTTTACGCAGCGCGATTGCGGACGCAATCTCGATCAGACCGCGGGAGAGCGCCCAGCATCCGAAGACCGCGAGGAGCAGCAGTCCGCTGACGTCTGCCGGCGCCAGAATCGAAAGCCCGGCCAGGATCCCGACGACCCCGACCAAAACCATTTCCCACCATGGGCGATCGGTCCAGCCGCCGCCCACCCCGATCGCCACGCTCATCACGCCGTCGGCGAGGCTGGCGACACCAAGCAGCAGCGCAAACGCCCACACCGACCCGGTCGGTGCAGCCAACGTCGCTACGCCGGCCGCCATCGTCAGCAGTCCCTTGATGAAGACGAGCCACCAGAGACCCGCGAGGCGTATCAGCACGTCGGCGAGCAGTGTAGCGGGTCGCGGTGCAAAAGCATACGGACCCCGCGAAAACTCTGGGCAACGCTACCGGCTGAGGTTAGTGAAGTGCCCGCCGCGCCGAAGCTTCAGCGGAGGCGGGTCACTCCGAGAGCAGCAGTGACCAGAACCGGATCAGTTTCCATGTTTCGGTTGCGGCCGCCGATTTGTCCACTTCCGCGTGCGTGATGAGGCCGCTGAGGAGCGGATGCACTTCGACGTGTTCCGCCTCGAGATGCTGCGCAAGGAGCAACGTTTCTGCCGCGGGGATGACCGTGTCGTCGGTGCCATGCAGCAGGAAGACCGGCGCGGAAGGCGGGGTCGAACCCTCTGGCGACAGCGAAGGCGGATACACGCCGGCGTCGCTCACGACCGGCAGGAGCCGCGCGCCGAGCGCCCGCGTGTTGCGATCGTTGACCATCTTCATCAAGGTGGCCGACGGCTCCGGCAGCGTCGCCGCGATCGCCTTCGATTCGTTGTAGACGGCGCGCGCCTGCGCCATGTCCACCAGCGTGAGCTGCGACGCATGCAGGAACGTCTCGATGCCGTGGCGCAGCGCCGCGACTTGATCGGGCGGCACGACACGGTCGGCGACGCCGAGAAGGATCACAGCGACCCCGTAATCGTGCGGCGCGCGAAAGTGCGGCGGCCGGTCAGCGGCTTCGCCGGGCGCACGCGGTTCGAGACCGGTGCAGAGGTATTTCAGCGCGCGCGGCAAGTCGCCGTGGCCGCCAAACGAGAACACGTAGGCCACGCGATCGCGAATCGAGTGGCGACCCGCCGCGACGAGGGACAGGCCGCCGGCGAAGCTGATGCCCATCAGGCCCACTTTGCCGCCCGGTGCCAGTTCTGGCTGCGCCAGCAGCCATTGCGCAGCGTCCTCAATCTGGTCGACGGACTGCGGCGTGAAGCGGTAGTGCGTGAGATCGGGCGACGCGATGGTGAGGACCGTGAGGCCAGTGGCCGCCAGCTCTCCCGCCAGTCCCTTGAGGCGCGGCTCCTCGATCCCCATCGCGTGCACGCCGGGCGTCAGCACCACGCCGCGTCTGGTCGTGCCAAGCGGCCGGTAGACTCGCGCCGGAATCGCCCCGTGACGCGTTGAAATCGTCAGCGCCGGCCCGGCCTGCCAGGGCCGCGCCTGGAAGTCGACCGCGCGCCGCAGCCAGCCCTCGAGGTGCGCGGCGCTGACCACGAAGGACAGGCCGCGCGCGTACGACGGTCCCCAGACGACGATCGCCACCGCCATCACGATGGCGAGAGCGGCGCCCAGGCGCCGAGCCAACCGCATTCGCGCGATCATAAGCGCATGGGCGCATGGGCGCATAGGCGCATAGGGACATGGGGGCATAGGCGCATAGGCGCATAGGGACAAAGGGATGCACCCATGCGCCACGTTTTCCCCATGCGCCCATGCCCCCATGCTGCCCATGCGCTCATGCCCCCATGCGCTCATGCGCCCATGCGCCTTTTGCTACACTCCGTTCTTTGATGTCCCCGCAAGAACCCCCGCTGATCATCGCCATCGACGGCCCGTCCGGGGTGGGTAAGGGGACGGTGTCGCGTGCGGTCGCGCGCGCGCTGGGCTACACCCACGTGGACACCGGCGCGATGTATCGCGCAGTCGGATGGGCGGCCATCGCGGAGGGGCTGCCGCTCACCGACGAGGCCGGCGTGGGTGCACTCGCGGCGGCGCTGCGGCTGAACGTCGAAGACGGCCGCGTCGTGGTGAACGACACGGACATCACCCGCGAGGTGCGGACGCCTGACATCGACAAGGCCGCGACGGCGGTCGCGCGCATGCCGAAGGTGCGCGAGATTCTGGTCGAGCGTCAGCGCGCGCTGGCTCGCGGACGCGGCGTGGTCATGGAAGGTCGCGACATCGGCACCGTCGTCTTTCCGGCAGCCGACGTAAAGATCTATCTGGATGCGTCGCCGGAAGAGCGGGCGCGGCGACGGGCCGCCGATCCGGCGCACGGCGGCGGTCCGCAGGAAATTGCCGCCGTGGCCACGGCGCTTGCCGCGCGCGACAAGATCGATACGACACGAGCCGTCTCGCCGTTGATGGTGGCACCCGATGCGGTGGTCGTCGACACAACCGACATTCCCGCTGATGTTGCCGTGGAGCGAGTGTTGCGAATTGTGAGAGGGCGAGCGCGTTAGGGCGCACGCCGTGCGCCCCTACACGGACCCGACCCGATCCGACTTGATCGGACCCGATCGGACCCGATCTTACCCGCCGTCAGTCCCGGTCGTCGTAGTCTTCGGAGGACGCCGGATCGAGCTCCCAGCGATGGCGATCGCGGGCCTCGACCTTGTCGGCCCCCTTCAATTCCTCGTTGTCTTCGTATTCGAGGCCGAGCGAACGACCAATCTCGTCGACGACGTCCTGATCGGGCGTGGGATTGTCGCCCCCGGGCGCCTCGTCGCCGGAGCTGTACGCCGCTTCCCAATCCGCGTCCACGTCGCCGGCGGTCAGCACCGGGCCCGACTCGTTGTGCTGGCTCAGGTGCTCCTGGAATTCGCGGCGGCCGGACCGTGCGGCCGAGGGGCGCCGGTCGAGGTCGAGCGATGAGGGGGGCGTTGGCGGCAGCGACGCTTCGGGGAGGCGACGACGTTCACGATCCAGCGCGGCCTTGCGGACCGGCGACACCGGTCGAGCGGGCCGTGCGGCCTGGGCAGGCTTCGGCGTTGGCGCGGTGATGGGTGCCTTGACCGTCCTGGCCGCCACGCGTTTCGCGGGGGCCTGAACGCGCTTCGCCGGCCTCGACGCCGTCCGGGCAACCTTTCGGGTGGCCGTCTTCGCGCGGGCCTTCTGGCGTGCCTTCGCGGCGGCTTTGCGGCGGGGCGCGGCGGCCCGCCGCGACCGTCTCGTGGCGGTCTTTCTGGCCGCCTTCTTGGCGACCTTCCTGGCGGCCCTCTTTGCCGCTTTCCGGGCAGGCTTCCCGGCGGCCGTCTTTGCCGTCTTCCGCGCTCGAGCTGTCTTCCGGGCAGCCGTCCTCTTTCCGGCGGCCTTGCGAGTCGCCGTGCGTGGGGTTCTCGACTTGGCCATGGGCCGTCCTTTCAGCGAACGTCGATTGACAGAGCGACGTTAAGTATTGTATCTTCTATTGCTTATCCAAATTCAGACCCGGGCGGAAGCAGAGGGGGCCACGGGCCAAATGCTCGAGCGCTGAGCGCTGTTTTGCGGTTTGCAACAATCCGGGGCCGCCGGTCCCCATCAACTCCGGCAATCGATCGATCGAGGAGGACTTGTAGGGCATGTCGAACGTTGAACAAGAGCCGCAGGTTGCTGCGGCGGATTCCCCCGGCACCCGGACCCAGGGAGGTGACGCGTCCACCATTCGTCGCCAGGCTGCCAGTTATGAAGACGAGCAGATGGATCCGCAGGAATACGCCCGTCTTCTGGACCTTTACGATAACAGCTTCCGCCACATCGCGGAAGGTGAGGTCGTCAAGGGAACCGTGCTGAAGGTGACGGAAACCGGAGTGGTGGTGGACGTCGGGTTCAAGTCCGAGGGCATCATTGCCGTCGACGAGTTCCTCGACGAGAACCGTCAGATTACGGTCCAGCCCGGCGACGTCGTGGACGTCCTGCTGGAGCGTACGGAGGATCGCGAAGGCTACGTCGTCCTGTCCCGCGAAAAAGCGGAGAAGATGAAGATCTGGGACGAGGTCGAGAAGGCGTACTCCGAGAAGAAGGTGGTCGTCGGCCGCGTCATCGAGCGGATCAAGGGCGGCCTTGCCGTGGACATCGGCGTCCGCGCGTTCCTGCCCGGCAGTCAGATCGACGTGCGCCCGGTGCGCAACCTCGACGCGTTGAGGGGCCAGGACCTTCGGATGCGCGTCATCAAGGTGAACAAGAAGCGCGGCAATATCGTGCTCTCGCGCAAGGTGCTGCTCGAAGAAGAGAACGCGGAGAAGAAGAAGCACACGCTCGAGACGCTCGCCGAGGGCAAGGTGCTGCGCGGGGTCGTCAAGAACATCACCGACTACGGCGCGTTCATCGATCTCGGCGGCATCGACGGTCTGCTGCACATCACCGACATGTCGTGGGGCCGCGTCGGACACCCGTCCGAGGTGCTCAAGGTCAACGACGAGATCGACGTGACCGTCCTGAAGTACGACCCGGCCACCGAGCGCGTGTCGCTCGGGCACAAGCAGCTCGTGGCGGATCCCTGGTCCGCGGTGTCGGAGCGCTACCCGGTGAGCCTGCGCGTGAGCGGGAAAGTGGTGAGCCTCACCGACTACGGCGCCTTCATCGAGCTCGAGCCGGGCGTCGAAGGCCTGATCCACGTCAGCGAGATGTCGTGGAGCAAGCGCGTGAAGCACCCGTCGAAGATCCTGAACGTCGGCGACAGCGTTGACGCGATGGTGCTCGGCGTGGATGCGACGGCGCGGCGGATTTCGCTCGGACTGAAGCAGGTGGAGCAGAATCCCTGGCACGATCTTGCCGAGAAGTACCCGGTGGGCACGCGCATCAAGGGCAAGGTGCGCAACCTGACCGAGTTCGGCGCGTTCGTCGAGGTCGAGGAGGACATCGACGGCCTGATCCACATCTCCGACATGTCGTGGAGCAAGCGGATCAAGCATCCGTCCGAAGTACTGAAGAAAGGCGACGTCGTCGATGCGATGGTGTTGAACATCGACGCCGAGAACCAGCGCCTGTCCCTCGGCTTGAAGCAGCTCGCCACCGACATCTGGGACGACTTCTTCTCGCGTCACCACGTCGGCGGTCTCATCGAAGGCAAGGTCGTACGCATGACCAACTTCGGCGCGTTCGTCGAGCTGGACGAGGGCATCGAAGGCTTGATTCACGTCTCGGAGTTCGACGACACGCACGGCCAGGAGAAGGTCGATCTGCAGGTCGGCGAAACCTACCAGATGAAGATCATCAAGCTGAGCCCGGCCGAGCGGAAGATTGGCCTGAGCATCCGCGCGCTCAAGTCCGATGAGTTCCGCGCCGACTGGGAGGCGTACCAGGAATCGACCGGCACCGGCGAAGCGACGCTGGGCGAACACATCAGGTACAAGGGGTAAAGAACTCGAGAAATCGAGAACACGAGAACCCGAGAAATACGGGGCAACGGCACCTCGTTGGGGTGCATCCCGAAATTTTCGAGTTCTCGATTTTCGGTTTCTCGATTTCTGACGAGGGAGACTATGACCAAGGCGGAGCTCGTCGAGGAAGTCTCGCGGGTCTCGGACCTCACCAAGAAACACTCGGAACTCATCGTCGATACCGTTTTCAAGAGCATCATCGACGCGCTGCAGCGAGGCGAGAAGATCGAGCTGCGCGGGTTCGGCAGCTTCCGCCTCCGTCAGCGCGAGCCGCGCAAGGGCCGCAACCCGAAGACGGGCGACAAAGTGGACGTCCCGCCGAAGAAGGTGCCGTACTTCAAACCGGGCAAGGAACTGAAGGAACTGATCAACAAGGAGCCGCTCCCGCCGCGTCCCGAGGCCGCGGTCGCGGAGGGCGCGCCCGAGCCCGATTACACTGCCTGATCGTCTCTATTCTCCCTGGCGCCTCGAATACGTGACGAGCGCGGCGCAGCCCGTGGCCGGATGCATCTTCTGCGACGCGCTTGCGAAAGGCGCCGGCGAGCCGCTCGTCGTCGCACGCCAGGCGTTCGCCTTCATCATCCTCAACCTCTATCCCTACAACAGTGGCCACCTCATGGTCGTGCCCAATCGGCACGTCGCCTCGCTGGCGGAGCTGCGGGAAGAGGAGTTACTCGAGGTGACGCGTCTCACGCGACGCGCCGAGATGGCGCTGACCGAGGTGTATCGCCCGCACGGATTGAACGTGGGATTGAACATCGGGACGGCAGCCGGCGCCGGGATCGCCGACCATCTGCACGTGCACCTGGTGCCGCGATGGGCCGGCGACACGAACTTCATGTCGGTGGTCGGCGACGTCCGCGTACTGCCGGAGGAAGTGCCGGTGAGCGCGGCGCGCCTGAAGCCGGTATTCGAGCGGCTGACGGAGGAGACCTGAAATTTCGGATTGCGGATTGCGGATTGCGGATTAGGATTGCGGATTAATTGGGAACTGGCGGCAAATCCCCAATAAATCCCCAATCCACATTCCGCGATCCGCAATAGCTCTCCGGAGATACTAATGATTCGACCGCTGGCTCCTGCGTTGTTCATCCTTCTTGCCGTGACGGTGAGCGGCGCGTCGCCTATGAAGCTCATGCTCCTCGACGGTGAAAGCGGTGGGCCCTGGCACAAGTGGCAGCTGACAACGCCGGTGCTGAAGAAAGTGCTCGAGGAGACGGGCCTCTTCCAGGTGGACGTCGTCACGGCGCCGCCTGCCGGCGGCGATTTCTCCGCATTCACGCCGAAGTTCGAGGCCTATCGCGCCGTCGTGCTCAACTACGATGCGCCGGACGAGCGCTGGCCGGACGCCCTGAAGGCGGCATTCGATCGATACGTCAGCGCTGGCGGCGGCGTGGTCGTCGTGCACGCCGCGAACAACGCGTTTCCAGGCTGGCCGGCCTACAACGAGATGATCGGCGTCGGCGGCTGGCGCGGGCGAACCGAGAAGGCGGGCGCTTACTGGTTCGTCAAGGATGGCACTCTGCAATCGGACACGTCCGCCGGCCCGGCCGGCAGTCACGGTGCGCGGACGCCATTCGCGCTCACGATCCGCGATGCGAGCCACCCGATCGTCCGCGGCCTGCCGAAGCAGTGGATGCACCAGGGTGACGAGCTCTACGCGCGGCTTCGCGGTCCGGGCGGGATGACCGTGCTGGCGACGGCGTTCTCGGACGCGGCGAACGCGGGGAGCGGCCGCGACGAGCCGATCCTGATGGTGCTGACGCACGGCAAGGGCCGCATCTTTCACACCACGCTGGGACACGACGTCAACGGCATGAGCGCCGTGGATTTCATCGCCACGCTGCAGCGCGGCACGGAATGGGCGGCGACCGGGGCGGTGACGCAGCCGGTGCCGGCGAATTTCCCGACCGCGAACACGGTCAGCTATCGCAGCGACGTGGCGGCGATGGATCCGGGCTACGTGAAGGGGCTGAACGGGCTGGACAAGTGATCATGAAATTGCGGATTGCGGATTGCGGATTGCGGATTGGGATTGATTTCGGATTGCCGCGTCTCTGAGCAGCAGTAGGGCCGAACTTCCGTTCGGCCAACCGCAATCCGCAATCCGCAATCCTCGATCCGCAATTCCTGTATCCTTCCCGCGTGTTCGCCAGCATCGAGCTTGCCGCTCGCATCGATCGCGCTGAAGGTCGCCTCTGCGCAGACATTGTTTACGCTTCCGCCGAGCATTCTTCTGACGACTCGCTCGCTTGTCATGCCGCTGGCCGGCGGTCTCGTTGTCTATGCCGGTCCCGGATCACCGATGAACAAGGGTATCGGCCTTGCGATCGGTGAGCCGCTCGAGGAAGCGCCCCTGGCGGCGGTGGAGCAGGAATGGCGCGACCGCAACGAGCCGATGCGGATCGAGCTGTCGTCGCTAGCGAGGCCCGAGGCCGCCACGATGCTGACGGCGGGCGGATATCGATTGGTGGGATTCGAGAATCAGCTGGGGTGTGAGCTGAAAACATGGGGACAGGCCCCAGACTCCCCGGCCGCCGGGGCCTGTCCCCAGGACTCCGGGAGGGCAATCGTCGTCGAAACCCTCGCGGCCACCGACGAGAAGCTCTGGCGCGATGTCACCGTCGACGGGTTTGCACAGCCTGACGCATCACCCACCGCCCACGAGACGTTCCCGCGCCAGGTACTGGACGACATCTTCATCACGCTCGGACGCACGAGCGGGTTTCGACGATATGTCGCGCGAATCGACGGACACGCCGCGGGCGCGGCGAGCATGCGGATCGACGGCGACATCGCGCAGCTCGCGGGCGCCGCGACGCTGCCGGCGTTCCGCCGGCGCGGCGTGCAAACGGCGTTGCTGCGCCACCGCCTGGTCGAAGCACGGGACGCCGGCTGTGCGCTCGCCGTGGTCACGACGCAGCCGGGGTCGACGTCACAGGCGAACAGCCAGCGGCGAGGGTTTTCGGTGCTCTATACGCGCGCGATTCTCGTGCGTAGTTGGTGAGCGTTGGCATCGCCGGTTCGTGATCGTGACGCCGAGCTCTTGTAATATCACCTTCATACGAGCGCGGATTCCAGCGAATCGCGCGGCGCCCGATCACCCATGCATCTCGAGCTGACTCCCGATCAAGTGGCTTTTCAGGCCGCCGCCGCGGGCTTCGCGCGCGACGCGGTGGCGCCTCTCGCCGCGCAAATCGACGAGTCCGGCGAGTTTCCGTCCGCACTGATCGCGGCCGCGGCGGCACGCGGATATCTGGGGCTGCTCGTGCCACGCGAGTTTGGCGGCAAGGCGCTGGATCACGTGAGCTATGCGGTGACGATCGAGGCGGTGGCGCGCGCGAGCGCAACCGTGGCCGTGATTCTCGCCGTGCACAACTCGCTGGTGTCGGACGTCGTGGCGCGAATGGGCACGGCGGACCAGCGTCAGCGGTGGCTGCGCCAGCTGGCATCGGGCGAGATCATCGGCGCCTTTGCGCTGTCGGAAGCCGACGCTGGCACCGATGCTGCGAACCAGCAGACCGTTGCCACTCGGATTGGAGCCGGGTACCGGATCAGCGGCCGCAAGGTGTGGGTCGCCAATGGTGCGGTCGCCGGCATGGCGCTGGTCTTTGCCGCGACCGATCCAGGCGCCCGCGGCCGCGGCGTGTCGGCCTTCCTCGTGCCGCTCGATCGACCCGGCGTGCGACGCGATCCGGGCGTTGACTCGCTCGGCGTGCGCGGCCTCGGCTGTGTGGACCTGGTGCTGGATGCCGTCGAGGTGACCGCCGCCGAGCGACTGGGCGAGGAGAATGCAGGCTTCACGATCGCGCGGCATGCCCTGGAATCCGGGCGCATCGCCATCGCCGCGCAGGCCCTGGGCGTCGGCCAGGCCGCCCTCGACGAAGCGCTGACTCACGCCCGGACGCGGCAGACGTTCGGTCGTCCCATCGCGCAGTATCAGGCCATTCAATGGTTCCTCGCCGACATGGCGACCGAGCTCGAGGCGGCGCGCATGCTGACGCTCAGGGCCGCGGCCGCCGCGGACGGGAACGAGCCATGGGGCGCTGAAGCGGCAATGGCCAAGCTGGCCGCGTCCGAGGCTGCGCATCGGGCGGCGGACAAGGCGATGCAGGTGCTGGCCTCGGCCGGCTACCGTCGCGGGTCAACGGTGGAGCGGCTGTTCCGCGACGCGCGCGCGACGGAGATTTATCAGGGGACGTCCGAGGTCCAGCGCATGATCATCGCGGCCTCTGTACCTGGGATAGCGCCGCTTGGGTCTGACGAGTATGGAGCCGGGGCTTCAGCCCGGCGGGCAACGCCGCCGGGGCGCATGGCCATGCGCCCCTACGAAAGCAACGACTTCGCGATCGTCTGCAGCTGCAGATTTGAAGTGCCCTCGTAGATCTGTCCGATCTTCGCATCGCGGTACAGCTTCTCGACCGGATAGTCCTTCACGTAGCCGTAGCCGCCGAACAAGTTCACCGCGAGCGACGTGACCCGCTCGGCGGCTTCCGACGCGAACAGCTTGCACATCGCCGCCTCGGTCAGGAAGGGCTGACCGGCATCGCGCAGACGCGCGGCGTTGTAGACGAGCAGCCGTGCCGCCTCGATGTCCGTGGCCGCACGCGCCAGCTCGAACTGCACGCCCTGGAAATCGGCGATCGCTCTCCCGAACTGCTTCCGCTCCTTCGTGTACCGCACGGTGTGATCGAGCGCCGCCTGCGCGATGCCGATCATCTGGGCGCCGATGCCGATGCGGCCCTCGTTCAGCGTCTCGATCGCCACCTTGTAGCCTTTGCCCATCTCGCCAAGCACGTTTGCCCGCGGCACGCGGCAGTCCTCGAACAGCAGCTCGCAGGTGCTGCTCGCGCGGATCCCCAGCTTGTCCTCCTTCTTGCCAACCGTGAAGCCGGGCGTGCTCCGCTCGACGATGCAGGCGGTGATGCCCCTGTGGCGGGCCGCGGGATCGATCGTGGCAAAGACGATGAAAACGTCGGCTTCCTTCGCGTTCGTGATCCAGAGCTTGCGGCCGTTGAGCACTAGATCGCCGCCGGCCTCGACCGCGCGTGTCTGCAGCGCGAACGCGTCGCTCCCCGATCCGGCTTCCGACAGCGCGTACGCTCCCACACTCGTGGCGGCAAGGCGGGGCAGGTAGCGCCCTTTCAGATCGTCGTCGCCCCAGCGCATGAGCGCGTTGATGACCAGCGTGTTCTGGACGTCCACGAGCACGGCGACCGACGCATCCACGCGCGCCAGCGCCTCAACCGCCAGAACCGCGTGAAAGAACGTGCCGCCGCTGCCGCCGTGGCGCTCGGGAATCTCGATGCCCATCACGCCGAGATCGAAGAGCTTTGGCACGAGGTCGGCGGGAAACGCCGCTTCGTCATCCATGGCTCGCACCCGGGGGCCGACCTCGGCGGTGGCGAATTCCAGCACGGAATCGAACAGCAGCCGCTCATCGTCTGCCAGACGCGTAAGGGGAGGATGTGACGCGGAAATCGTGTCAGTCACGAGCGGCAGGGCTCCTGTGCCCAAGCTAAAGCTTGGGCCTACGTACGACGGCGGATAGTATCATCGAGTGACAGGCTCTCGACCCCCGGCGGGCGTCTAAACCCACGGTATCATCAACGTGAGCTCGCCCATGTCCATCACTCCGTTTCGCCTCGCGGGCGCGTTGCTCGTTGCCGCCGCGCTCGGCACCGTGTCGATCGGTGCGCGCGTCCAGCAGACCTCGAAGCCCGCCGACGGCCAGCAGGGCGACCCGGCACAGGGCCAGCCGGCGCCGCAGCAGCCGGCGCCCGACCAGCCGGCTCCTGATCAGCCGCAGAAGCCGACGTTCCGCACCGATATCAACTTCGTTCGCGTCGACGTCATTGTCACGAACAAGAAGGGCGAGCCCGTCACCGACCTGAGCCAGAAGGACTTTCAGGTGTGGGAAGACGGCCAGCCGCAGGACGTCGAGTCGTTCAAGCTGTTCAAGATCGACGCGCTGACCCAGACCACGCCGGCGCGCCCGATCCGATCGCTCTACGACGAGGAATCCGAAGCGCAGCGCCCCGACGTCCGCCTGTTCGCGTTCTTCCTCGACGACTATCACGTGCGCCGCGGCAACGCGATGCGCTCGCGTATCGCGCTCGCCAACTTCGTCCGCACGCAGATCGCCGCGCAGGACATGGTTGGCATCATGTATCCCCTGATGCCAACCGACGACGTCGTCATGGCCCGCAATCACGAGACGCTCGCCCGGGCGATCGATACGTTCGACGGCCGGAAGTACAACTACACCCCGCGCAACCAGTTCGAGGACCAGTATGCGAACTATCCGGCGTCGATCGTCGAGCAGGTCCGCAACGACGTCTCGCTGTCGGCGCTCAAGGGGCTGGTCATCAAGCTCGGAGGCCTGCGCGAGGGCCGGAAAGCGCTGATCCTCGTCAGCGAGGGATACACCAACTATCTGCCGCCGCAGATGCGGTCGCAGAATGCCCAGGTCAAGGGCGGCAGCGCGGATCCGTTCGCCGGCGATTCGATGGGCGAGCAGCGCGAGCGGTTCTTCAGTCAGGCCGAGATGATCTCGCGCCTGAAGGACGTCTACGATCTCGCCAATCGCAACAACGTCTCCATCTATGCCGTCGATCCCCGCGGTCTGGCCGCATTCGAGGGCGACATCGACGAGGGCGTCGCCGGCATCAGCCTGACGACCGACCGGGAAATGCTGCGCCTGACGATGGACTCCATCCAGATTCTTGCGGATAACACCGATGGCCGCGCCATCGTGAATTCGAACGATCTGGACAAGGGCATGCGGCAGATCGTGCGCGACCAGAGCGCCTACTATCTGATCGGCTACAACTCGAAGCGCGCGCCGAGCCGACGGCAAGTTCCACGAGATCAAGGTCAAGGTGACGCGGCCGGGCGTCGAGGTGCGGCACCGCAAGGGGTACCTCGCCTTCACGAAGGAAGATCTGACGCGCGCGACAACGCCGTCCCGTCCCGATCGACCGAAGGATGTCGACGCGGCGCTGGCGTCGGTCGTGACGCCGGCGCGCGGCGACTACATCCGCTCGTGGCTCGGCATGTCGCGCGGCAATAACGGCAAGACGAAGCTGACGTTCGTCTGGGAGCCTGTCCCCGGCAACCGGCACGAGGAGCCCGCGAAGATCACGTTGACCGCGATCGGGCCCGATGGCGCGCCGTACTTCCGCGGCAAGAGCCCGACGGCGGGTACCGGGCCGGCGATGAGCGAGGGGATGATCAGCGTGGACGGCCCGGCGCCCGCGCCGGCGGCGGCGGGCGTGCGCCGACCGCAGGTGGTCACCTTCGAGGTGCCGCCTGGCAAAGTCCAGATGAAGGTGACCGTCGAGGACGCGTCCAGCATCACGCTGGACAGCGATGCGCGCGAGCTGAACGTCCCCGATCTCACGGCGCCCGATGTCGGCTTGAGCACGCCAGCCGTCTTCCGGGCGCGCACTGGACCCGAGGCGCAGGCGCTGGCCAAGGACTCGAACGCGGTTCCCACGATCACGCGTGAGTTCCGTCGCACCGAGCGGCTGGTGATTCGATCGACCGCGTATGGCCCCGGAACCGATCTTCCGACCGTCACCGCGCGTCTCCTGAATCGCGGGGGCGACGCAATGCAGGACCTGCCCGTGCCGATCCCGCCAGCATCGGGCCAAATCCAGCTCGATGTGCCGCTCTCGAGCCTCGCGCCCGGCGACTATCTCGTCGAGCTGAAGGCCAAGGGCAGCGCTGGCGAAGCGAAGCAGCTGATCGCCTTCCGCGTCACGAGCTAAGTCACGGACTCGCGCGGAACGGGGCCGTCACGAATCACACGGACAAATCGTCACGGATGACACGGACAGACACGGATAAATCAGAAGGTTCTTTCCTGTTCCGTGTTGTCAATGTCATCCCGGATTAATCAGAAGGTTTCCTTTCTGATCCGTGTGTTGTTCGTGTCATCCGGGATAAATCAGAAGTTTCCTTTCCTGATCCGTATTGTCCGTGTCATCACGGATAAATCAGAAGTTTCCTTTCTTGATCCGTGTTGTTCGTGTGATCCGTGACCTTCTGTAGATGTTCTTTATCTGTTTTGTCCGTGTGATCCGTGACCCTCTGCATCCGTGCTATCCGTGACGTTCTGAATCTGTGTTCATCCGCGACCCACGACCCGTGGTCGTCCGCGACTGAACGCGACGCGCGCGGCGGCGCTCGCGTGGCTCAGTGACGGCGCACGCACGTTGGCGGGGAAGCCGCCCATCCAGAACCAGAGCAGGTAGCGCGGCAGGCTCCCCGGGTAGACACGGCGGAACCACTCCAGGTTCCGCGGATCCTTGCGAGGTGCGAACACCAGGTCGAGCATCTCCGCGCGCGTCATCGTCGTGAACGAGGCGCGTCGCGTTTCGAGCGCGTCGCGAAGATGAGGCGTGTCCCGGTCGGCGTGAAACAGCGTCACCAGCAGATCCAGTATCGTCCCGGCGATCGAGGCAAGGTTCTCGCGGGCGCGACGATCGAAAAAGGCATCCCAGTCCGTCACGGCGTCCATCTGTCGCAGCAGCAGGTAACCGTCGAGGAGCTGCTTGAGGCGAGTCGTGCCCTGGCCGACGTCCTCGAACAGGCTCAGGAGCAGCATCACGAGCGCGAACTCGTCGGAGAGCGTCCGTGCCTCGAGTCCTGCCACCGTGACCGGTTGCGCCGAGCTCCAAATCAATCGCTCGTCCAGGCGATACGCGGGGGCGCGCCGCAGCCAGCCGTGCACATCCACTTTCAAACGACCCCGAGTGAACGTCGTCGAATGCAAATCGTAGGCCGTACGATGGAAGCCGGCTTCGACGCGAGCGCGACGAGCCAGCCGCCGGGCTGTAGTCCGGATCAGGACGTCCACGTCGAACTGGGGACGCCAGCGAGATCCGCCGTACAGCCGCTCGGCGAAGTACACTCCTTTCAATAGCAGCACGTCGACGCTGTGAGCTTCGAGGCGCGCCCGGACCTCCTCGAACCCGGCTATGCATTCGGTGATCGTCGGGAATGGGAAGCGCTGCAGGCGGTCGATGGCCGCGACGAGCGCGTCGAACCGCGGCCGGCCGGCGGCGGCGTCGAGCGACGCGCAGACCAGGCTGGCGACGTGGTGCTCGCGGAGTGTGGTGGCAATCCAATCCGGCGGTTCAGCCAGCGCATCAAGGGCGTCGGCAGGTGCGTCGGCGTCCTTCAGTGCCGCGAGCGTGGCGACCCGCACGTAGCCGTCGGCGTGCATGGTCGCGATCACAGCCGCGACGGAGTAAAGTCACTCTTTCCTCCGAGAATCTTCGTGCCCCTACGTCCCGTCGCCGTCTTCTCGATGCCCGACCAGTCGCACTTCCAGCGGCTCCGACCGCTGGTGGCAGCGCTCGCCGCCGAGGGCGTGCCCGTGCGCGTGTTCACCGATTGGCGCTTTCAGAGTGACGTCGAGCTGGCTGGCGGAACGTTCGTCGATCTGTTCACGAAATACCCGCTCGAGAGTGCAGATGATGAGTCGATGCCGATGCCGAGCCGGCTCGTCACGTATGCGGGCGTCTACGCCGACCGGATTGCGGACGACCTCCGCGCCGTCGGGCCGGCGCTGGTCATACACGATACGTTTGCCGTGGCCGGCTGGGTGGCCGCGGACCTGGTCGGCGTGCCGCGGGTGAATGTGTGCTCGGGTCACAACGTCGTGCCAGCGCGGTTCCTTCGTCTGCTCGAAACGGATCCCCGGGTCAAGCTGTCGTCTCGCTGTCTCGCCGCCGTCGATCGGCTTCGCGGCGGGCTGGGCGTGCGCGACGCGTCGCCTTTCAGCTACGTCGCGGGTCTCAGCCGCGACCTGAACATCTACGCCGAACCGCCGGAGTTTCTCGATCCGGACGACCGGCGGCCTTTCGAGCCGCTGGCGTTTTTCGGCTCGATCGTGGACCAGACGCGACACGTCACCGATGAATCGCTTTTTCCCCTGTCAGGTGGCCGCGGCGTCAAGATCTACGTCTGTTTTGGGACGGTCATCTGGCGTTACTTCACAGCTCAGGCGCTTCTCGCGTTGCGCGCGCTCGCGGACTGGTTCGCGACCGTGCCGGAGGCCGACGTCCTGATCAGTCTGGGCGGCGCGAACGTCACGACCGAGGAAATTGCGGCGCTCGAACGCAGGAATGTGCGCATCGAAGCAAGCGTCGATCAGTGGGATGTCCTCGCGCAGTGCGATCTCTTCGTGACACACCAGGGTCTGAATTCGACGCATGAAGCCATCTTTCACCGGGTCCCGATGATCTCGTATCCGTTCTTCTGGGATCAGCCGGAACTGGCGGCCAGGTGCCACCGCTTTGGCATCGCGTTGCCGCTGGGCGACACCCCGAGGGCCGACATCTCGCCCTCGGACGTCGGCGCCGTGTGGGCACGGTTCGAGCGGGCGCGGTCCGCCATGCGCGCCGCGCTCGACGTCGCCCGCCAGTGGGAGCTGGCCGTGATCGCGGATCGGCCGAACGTCATCGCGCGAGTTCTCGAGCTGTGTCGATAATGCGATCGCTGTGTCGTACGCAGGCCCAAGCTTCAGCTTGGGCACCGCGTATCGCCCAAGCTTCGGTGTCGATGGCGCTTGGCCGCACTGAAGTGCGGCCCTACTGCAGTAGGGCCCGACTTTAGTCGGGCCTACGTACGTTTGCCGCAAGCGCGCGCAGTGCAGCGAGGATCGGCCGCAGCCTCGCTGGCTGATTGAAGCGATACTCTGCGCTCGTGGCCAGCGCCCCGGCGATCCAGAACGCTCGATATCTCAGAATCCTTCCGGGCGTCCACCGCCAGACACATAGCCGCCGAGAAATGCCCGCTCCAGCCGCGCGTGCGGCCGCGGTGCACGGCTCGCGCCAGATCGTAGGCCAGCGGCCGCAAGGCGAGCCGCTCCTCGTCGATCGGGCGGAGCGCGCCGTCGGGCGTGCGAATCAGATTCTCCGGGCAGATGTCGCCGTGCGTCACCGCCACTCTCGCGCGAGCCGGTGCCCGCAGCCTCGCGAGCTGGTCGACGGCGTCCCTCTCGAGAAGACTCGCCCGTCGGTGCGGCCATCATGGAGATCGAGCCGAACGGCCCGGGACGCGCCCCGCCGCGACAGCGGGCGTCACGGATAACACAGAACCACACGGACGTTGGATTGCTGCATTCAGTACCTTCTCGTAATCCGCGTACGTCCGCGCTCGTCCGTGACTGATCCATCCGCGTGTATCCGTGACTGATGTGATCGGCGTGTATCCGTGACACCGCTCGAGACGGCGACTGCGCCGTGTACGACCACCGACGAACCGTCACGGACGCACACGAACGACGACCGGATCAACGCGGAGGAGACCGTCACGGACAACACAGAACCACACGGACGTGAAATTACTGAATTGAGTCCCTCTCAAAATCCGTGTCCGTCCGCGCTCGTCCGTGACTAATCCAATCCGCGTGTATCCGTGACTGATGTGATCGGCGTGTATCCGTGACTGATGTGATCGGCGTGTATCCGTGACACCGCTCGAGACGGCGACTGCGCGGTGTACAGACCACCGCCGAACCGTCACGGACGCACACGAACGACGACCGGATCAACGCGGAGGGAGACCGCTCGCGCGCGACCAGAAGGCCCAGACCCGACCAGATCTCGCATGTATCGCGAGCGGTCCCTGCCGCAGGTTCGACAGCCACCGGGCCGGTGCTACTTCATCGCCTGGGCGATGGCGGCTTCCGCCAGCGGCGCCATGGCGGCATAGCCCATCGCGTTCGGGTGCAGGTCGTCCTCGCTGAACTCACTCTTCAGCATGCCGCGTGCGTCGGCGACGGCAGGTGTGTAGTCCAGGTAGACGTGACCGTGATCGGAGGCGTACTGCCGCAGCCAGCTGTTTACGGCGTTGATGCGGGTCATCGGGCGTCGAATCACCTGCGCCACGACATCGGGCTTCTGGTGGTAGTCGCTGATCGGGAGGATGCCGGCGAGGACCACCTTCGCGCCGTGCGCGCTGGCAAGCTCGGCAATCGCCGCGAGGTTCTGCTCGATGTCTTCGTTGGACATCGGACCGGTGTTGCCGGCGATGTCGTTGGTGCCGGCCAGCAGAACCAGAACCCTCGGCTTGTGCACGAGGACGTCAGGGCGCAGCCGCACCAGCATCTGTGGCGTCGTCTGGCCGCCAATCCCGCGGTTCAGATATCCCTTGCCTGGAAAGAACCCACCGCGTCCCTCGTCGTCCCAGGCGTCGGTAATCGAGTCGCCGAGAAACACGACCGACATCGCTGTGCCGGCGCGCTGCACTTCGTCGTTCGACATCCGATAGCGGGTGAGATTCGGCCAGTCGCGGAGGCGGGCGTCCTGGGCGATCAGATCGCGCATCGCTCGCGCGACTTCGGGACAGTCAGGCATGGAATTCGAGGGCGTTGGCCGCGGCAGCCGCCTGGGGCGCTGCCGTCTGAGCCGCGACCGAGGTGACCGCACCAAGCAAGAGTCCGACGGCCACCGCGAACCTCGAACCCAGCCACGTCTTCTGCATCAGCGTCTCCTGATCTCGTTCGTACGTAGGCCCAAGCTTTAGCTTGGACACTACGCGTTGCCCGAGCTGAAGCTCGGGCCTACGTACTACCGCCGTGGGACTTCACTGCACCGGCACCAGGCGAACAGCGTATCCGCCAGCCCCCACCATGTCGGCCTGAAGCGTATCGGCTGCCGTCACCTGCATCCGGCGGCGATTGATACTCGCTGGCGGGCGCGACGCGTCGGGATCGTCCTCGTACAACTCGGCCTCGTATGGCCCGCCACCCAGGAAATCAAGTTGGATCGCCAGCCGGCGCGGATCCGTACCAGCCATGCTGCCCACGTACCACTCGTTGCCCCGCCGCCGCGCAATGGTGATGAACTGGCCTGGCGCCCCATTCAGCACGCGCGTCTCATCCCAGGTCGCCGGAACCTGCCGCAGGAACTCCAGCCCGGGCTGATTGCGGTAGGCGGCGGGATAGTCCGCGACCATCGGCAGATAGTTCTCGAACACGACATAGCTCGCCAGGGTCCGCGCCCGCGTGCCCTTGACCACCGGGGCGACGGTCCGGGCCTCGAAATCGCGCGGCCAGACGTGGCGGAACGACCCCTGATGAAAATCAAGCGGCCCGGCCAGCATCCGGATGAACGGGACGGTCACCTCGTGTTCGGGAGGGACCCCATGAGTCTCCCACTTGTTGTACTCGAGGTTCAGCACCGCTTCAGTGGTCAACAGGTTCGGGTACGTGCGGCGCAATCCGGTTGGCTTCGAGGCCCCGTGTAACGACACGGTGAGGTGGTGCTCGGCTGCCAGACGCACGGCCTCATGGAGGAAGTTGATCATCTCCTGATCGTCGCGATCCATGAAGTCCAGCATCACGCCTTCGATGCCCCACTTCTCGTAGATCGGGAATGCGGTCGCCATGTGAGCCTTCGCCGCCTGCCAGTGCAGCCAGAGACGAAGACCGACTCCCTTGCGGCGGGCGTAGGCGAGCACCTCGGGCAGATCGATCTCGGCGACGCTCTTCGTGATATCCGCGCCCTCGTAGGGCACGATTGGGCCGCCGTACCAGGCGCGATCGAATCCATCCAGCGAGTGATACGCGATGCCCTGCTCCGCACAGAAATCGATGTAGTGCTTCATCGTCTGGGTATTCAGCCCGCCGCGGAACCCGGCGTCGCCCACTTCGTAGCCGTTCCACCACGGAAAGGTGGTTTTTCCGGGTTTGATCCAGGAGGTATCGCCGATCGCATTCGGATCGCTGAGATTGAGTATCAGATTCGACTCGACCAGCGCTCCCGGCCGGTCGCCGATCATCAGGACGCGCCAGGGTGACGCGTGCGGGGTTCCGACCTTCACCGCGACGTGCGAATCGCCCGGCAGCGGCGACAGGCGCGAAACGAATGTGCCCGGGTGATCAGCGACGCCGGAGAGATACATTCCGGCGTAATCAGTGAGGTTCGCTTCGGTCACAGCCATCCAGATGTCGTTGGGGAACGCAAGGAGCAAGGGAAGCCCGAGCAGAATATCGGGAGCCACGTCGTGGAGAGGGCCGGCACGATAGTATTGCTCGTACGACGTCGTGAAGCCGCCAAGCGGCAGGGTGTACGCATTCGGATTGCCAACGAACGTGAACAGCGACCGTTCCTCGGTTATGGCAATCTCCGCGAGGCCGGGCTGTTGCGGGAAGCGATATCGGAAGGCTGCGCCGTCATCGTAGGCCCGGAATATCAGATCGAGCCGGCGGTGTGGCGAAGCGTGCTCCTCGAGCGCGATCACGGCCTCGCGACAGCGATTCCGAGCCGCGCTCGACTTGCCGGGAAACACCCTATACGTTTCGTCGTACTGGCGACGCGTGACTGAGACGATCCGGAAACCGGCGTCAAGCGGCGCCATACCGGCCAGGGCGATGAGGACCCTCGCGCGCTGGAGCAGTATCCGGTCGCGCCACAGAACGTCGTAGGCCGCGACGCCCGTCTGTCCCGCAGCCTCGTACAGACCAAACGCGATACGCACGTCGCCACTCGGCGACTCGATCGTCACCGAGCTGCCGGGAGCCGCCTCGCCCGCGACTGCGATCGGGCGAGACGAGACAGGTTGCAGCGATGGCGTGGCAACCCATGTCACCGCCGACAACAACACGCCGGCTCGAAGACTTTTAACGACGGCGCAGGAATTCGGCACGTGCTCTCGCGATCAGCTCCAGGACGGCGCTCCGCTCGGCGGGAGTATTCCATCCGGTGTGAGCCTCGGTCTGCTCGAAGACCTTGTCGATCCACGCCAGAAAGTACTCGGCGTCTGCCGGCGAGCGCACCGGCCGATCGGCGACGGTCACGTAGATCGGGCTGGTGCTCGCAAACGGGTAGAGATCCAGGACGGGCGCGCGCGGTCCATCGGCGTACGCGCGGACGATGTACCAGCCGCTGTGATCGACGTCGAGCGGCACGACCGCACGCGCGTGCTTGCGGTCTGCCTGAAGTGGAATGGACGTGACGACAACCCCGTTCCGGACGATCTCGAGGTGATCGACCGGGATGTGCGACGTCAGTGAGACCCGTGCCTGCAGCCGGTGTGGTCCGTCGCTCAGTTTGAGGTCGTCGCCAAGGTCGGTCCGCGTTGACGGGGCGTGATCGTCGATTGGAGGCTCTCTCTCCAATCCGAACTCGAGCAGCGGTCCATTTGTCACGAATGTTCGGCCCTGGCGGATGGCGGTGAGAAACGCGCCGTGATCGAGCCGCGCGCCAAGCCGCGCGAAGACGCGAACCAGGCCGGCAGGCCCTCGAAGCGACGCAAAATTCGGAAACGCATCCGTGCCTGCGCCTGCCGGAATGCGAAAGCCGCAGTTGAGAAGCCGGTACCAGAATCTCCGACGTGATCAGGTGATCGCTGAACCCCATCACCTCGAGGTAGTCGAGTTTGCCGAGCGCGGCGTCGATCGGCAGCGCGCGGCTTTCCTTCACGTCCAGCGGATCGGGTTTCGCGTCGAACGGGTGGGCGTACGCCGTCAGGCCGCCCTGTGCATGCGCGAGATCGAACACATCGCTGTTGGTTGGGACCAGGCTCGACGCCGCAGTGTTGGCGTAGCCGGAGTAGTTGGGTAGAAGGAAGTGCTGTGTGAGGCCCAACAGCGCCGTATGCCCCCAGAAGCTCGTATGGAATTCCTCGGTGTGCATCAGCAGGAACTGCGAATCCGACACGGCATCCGCCGTCGTCTGGAAGTAGCTGATGTCGGGGATCCGCTGCTCCTTGTTGACGATGAGGTTTTCGACAACGTGCAGGTCCTCGGCCCGCGCCTGGAACTTGAGGTGCGCCGGCGTGTTCCGATAGGTGCCTCCGTAGTTCATGTGCACATGCAGATCGCCGCTCCACCAGCCGCGCGCCGGCATGTCGTCGAGTCGTTCGAGGACGAGATCCTGCTCGGTCGAATGGTCCGGCTCGACGCGCACCTCGAGTCGTGCGATCGCGAACTCCGGCCCGTGCGAGGCCTCGACGATGTACTGACCGGCAGGCAGCGTGAGGGTTGCGGCGCCGTTCGCATGGAAATAGCCGTACTCGAAGCGACGCTCGGTTCTGACGAAGGCTTCGTCGGCATGGCGCCACGCATCGTCCGGGGCGTAGCTCTTGCCTGACGCGTCGAACACCGAGATGCGCGCGGGTATCGCGGTGCGGCTGCCGTCCAGCACTCGCAGCCGAAGGCTCCCGACCGGCGTGTGATAGAGGCGCTTCGTAGCGTCGACACGCGCGCGCGATCCTCCCGCGACGGTGAGCACCCACAGTGACGTAGTGCCATCCTGGTTCGAGACAAACGCGATCCGCGACCCGTCGGGCGACCAGCGCGGCGCCGTGGCGTCGAAGTCGCCGTACGTGAGCTGGAAGGCATCGCCGCCATTGGCGGGCACGAGCCACAGCTGGTTCCACTGTCGTCCCAGATAGCTGCTATAGACGACGCGCTTCCCGTCAGGTGACCAGTCGGGCCGCGCTTTCCACGTGGTCTCCTCGTCGTGAATCTCGCGAGCGGCCGCCCCTGGCCCCGCCGCCATGCGCCAGACGCCGCCGGTGCCCCAGACGTGCCCGCGATTCGAGACGAACGTGAGCTCGCGCCCGTCTGGGCTCCATGAGGGCGAGAGATAGTGATCCCAGACGCTGTAGTAGTAGCGCGGCAGGCCGCTGTCGTGGTCCTCGGTGACGCGCGCGGGAGCGCCGATCTGTCCCTCGTGCATCGGTGCGATGAAGACATGCCAACGGCCTTCGTGCGCGGTGGACACGAAAGCCAGCCGGGAGCTGTCGGGCGACCACCGCGGGTCAACGTTGACGGCGCTGTTGGCCACGATCGAGCGGGTCGCGCCCGTCGTGAGGTCGAGCAGCCAGAGCTCAATCGCGTCGCTGCGGTAGGACGCGTAGACGACATAGCGTCCATCCCGCGACCAGTCGGGCTGGTAGTCGTATCCATCGCCGGAGGTCAGCTGCGTCGCCTCGACCGAGCCAACGCGCTGCCGCCAGAGAGATCCCTGCATCGAGTAGATCAGCTCCTGTCCATCCGGCGACCAGGTGGCACTGCTCGGCCCGCTCGTCACCTGGGGCACGTACATCTCGCGGTAGTAGTAGGCGTGCGGGAGACGAATCTGCTTGAGCACCGGCTCGCGGGGCGCGCTCGCGGCAGCGACGGCGACGATGGCGATCAGCCAGATGAGTGACTGCGGCACGGCGCCTATTATCTGCGTATCGCAGTAGGGCCGCACTTTAGTGCGGCCGTTCAATGGCCCGACTGAAGTCGGGCCCTACTGCTGCTGTTGTTGCTGCTGCTGTTGCATCTGCGCTTGCCGCTCGAAGTCCGCATCGGGGACGGCGGCCTCCTCCGTCGCCCACTGCGGTTCCGGCAGCATCGGCTCGAGCGCGGCGGGCGCATCTGCGGGGCTGACGTCCACGGCGACAGTCAGCGTGCTGCCGGCGCCGCCCTTGAACACGCCGCGCGTTGGCGGGAGATCGGCGTAGTCGCGTCCGACCGCGACGCGGACATTGCGGAGTCCGGCCTCGGCGTTGTGCGTCGGGTCGAGGCCGACCCACCCGAGCGTGGGCAGGCGCACCTCGACCCACGCGTGCGTGGCGCTGGCCTCGAGGCGTGAGATCTCGTCATCCGGCTTGGGTGCGATATAGCCGCTGACGTACCGGCAGGGCAGGCCCATCAAGCGGCTCGCCGCAATCATGATGTGCGCGAAGTCCTGGCAGACGCCGCGACGGGCGGACAATGCCTCGTCGATCGGAGAGTCCACCCGCGTGCTGCGCGGCACGTACTCGAAGTCGCGGTTGATCCCTTCCATCACCGTTCGAATCGTCGTCAGGGGATCGCTCGCGCGCGGGCCGCCGTCCCCCGAGAGCGACGTGACGTACTCCCGCAGCGAAGGCGTCCACACGGCGAATCGGCTCGGCTGCAGGAAGTCCCACAGGTCGCCGCGGCTGACCCAGGTGTCCACTTCCCGCCACGTGCGAGCGTCGAGCGATGCCGGGATCGCCGGAATCGGGTCCAGCTCGACGTAGGCGCGCGCGGTGATCGTCAACTGCGTATGGCGCGCCGGCGTGTCGAAGTGGTGCACCGAGTTGCCGAGGTGATCGCGGTAGCCGAACACCCGTGCGCGCGGCGCCACGGCCAGCTCGAATCGCAGGCATCGCTGGGTGCCTTCGGTGCGCGGCTGCATGCGCACCTCCATCAGGTTCTCGCTGACGGGTACGTCGTAGTTGAAGCGCGTGATGTGGCGAATCGAGTAGCGGGTCGGCACGTCGGGTTCCTGCTATGGGGAGAGCGCCTGATCGACGGGGTAGCTGACGTACTGCTGGTGCACGGCGCCGCCTATCAGGTTGGCCTGCCGCACGATCGAATCGAGGTAGCCGATGAAGTTGTCGCTCATGATTTCGTCGACCTGCCCGTAATCGAGCGACGCCAGCAACCGCCCGGCCAGGCGCTGCGGCCGCGCGGCGCCGCGCCCGTTCAATTGCGCAATCGCCTGCAGCGATACCTGGATGTGACGGGCCGAGTAGCGGATCGAGCGCGGGAACTGCGCGCTCAGGATGAGGAACTCCGCGATCCGATCGGCGCGCAGATCGGCCGTGTACTGGCGGCAATACGCCTCGAACGCGCAGCAGGAACGCAGCAGGCCGACCCATTCCACGAACTCACCGAGCTCGGCCGGTTGCACCGAGGCTCCTTCGAAATCGCGGTAGTGCACCGCGAGCAAGGCAGCCGTGGCGGCGGCGCGCTCGATGAAGCGGCCCAGCTCGATGAACTGCCAGCCCTCACCGTGCGCCATCGTCGCGTTCGTGATGCCCTGAAAGAGATGCACGCCTTCAATCACCGACGCCAGGAACTCGTGGGCGCCGGCCCGAAATTCCGGATGCGGCGCGTCGCGCCGCACGTCGAGGAACAGGCGGTTGATCTGTTCCCACATCTCGGAGCTGATCTGCTCGCGCACCTGCCGCGCGTTCTCGCGCGCGCCGTTGATGCAGGCGGCAATGGAATCCTGGTTGGTGAGATCGAGAATGGTCCCGGTCGCTTCGACCGCCGCGTTCGTGCTATCGGGTGTCGGCGGCGGCATCCGCAGGCTCGCCAGCAGCCGTCCCCAGTGCCGCGCCGCGTCCACCGGCGCGCGGTCGAGCGTGAGGTACAGGTTCACGTTCACGAGCCGCGCCGTGTGCTCGGCGCGCTCGAGATACCGGGACATCCAGTAGAGACTGTCGGCGACCCTAGACAGCATTGAGCAGTGCCAAGTGCGAAGTGCGAAGTGCTAAGTGGGGTGGGAAGTGAAAAGTGGAAAGTGTTGGGCACACCGCACGAACGGGCCGAATTCGCCCGTCACTGCCCACTTGCCACTTTTCACTCCACTTGGCACTTCGCACTTTGCACTTGGCACTGTTGGTTTTCATTCTGCCAACACCCACGTGTCCTTGCTTCCGCCCCCCTGCGACGAGTTGACGACGAGCGATCCCTTGCGCAGGGCGACACGCGTCAGGCCGCCCGGCACGATCGTCACGCGCTCGCCGAACAGGATGTACGGCCGCAAGTCCACATGTCGCGCCTCGACTGCATCGTCGATGAAGCAGGGCGCCCGCGACAGCGCCAGCGTCGGCTGTGCGATGTAGTTGCGGGGATCCGCAAGAATGCGCTCGCGGAAGTCCTCGCGCTCGGCTGCCGTGCTGTGCGGCCCAATCAGCATCCCGTAGCCGCCCGACTCGCCGACCGCCTTGACGACGAGCTCGGCGAGGTGCTCGAGGACATAGGCGCGATCCTCCGGGTTCGAGAGCACGTAAGTCTGGATGTTCGGCAGGACCGGCTCTTCGCTCAGATAGAACTTGATGATGGCCGGGACGTACGCGTAGACGGCCTTGTCGTCGGCCACGCCCGTGCCGACAGCGTTCGTCACCGACACGTTGCCGGCGCGGAACGCATTGAACAGACCGGCGACCCCGAGCTGCGAATCCTGCCGGAACGCCAGGGGATCGACGAAGTCGTCGTCCACGCGGCGGTAGATCACATCCACTCGCCGTGGGCCGCCGGTGGTGCGCATGTAGACGACGTTGTCGTGGACGAACAGGTCGCGCCCCTCGACGAGCTCGATGCCCATCTGGCGCGCCAGGAACGTGTGCTCGAAGTACGCCGAGTTGTAGACACCGGGCGTCAGCAGCACGATCGTCGGATCGGGCCGGTGCGCGGGTGCGAGCGTTCTGAGCGTCGCGAGCAGCGCTTGTCCGTACTGGTCGACCGGCCGGACGTCGTACTTGGTGAAGATGCCCGGGAACACGCGCTTGATCACCTGGCGGTTCGTCAGCATGTAGGACACGCCGCTCGGCACGCGCAGGTTGTCTTCGAGCACCGCGAACTGGCCGTCGGGCAGGCGGACCAGATCGGTGCCGGCCACCGAGACATAGATGTCGCGCCGGACCGACACGCCCTGCATCTCCCGGCGGAAATGCCGGCAGCTCAACACCATCTCGCGCGGGATCAGGCCCTCGGCGAAGATGCGTCCTTCGCTGTAGATGTCCTTGAGGAACAGGTTGAGCGCTGTCAGCCGCTGGGTCAGGCCGCGCTCAATGGTGGCCCACTCCGAGGCCGTGAGGATCCGGGGGATCAGGTCGTAGGGAAAGATGCGTTCCGTGCCCTCTTTCTGGCCGTAGACCGTGAAGGTGATGCCCTGGTTGAGAAACGCCAGGTCAGCCGCGGACTGCCGCTGCCTGAGCTCGGTGGGCTCGAGGGTCAGCAGACGCTCGAACAGCGTGGCGTAGGCTTCCCGTGGCGTCCCCGACGCACCAAACATCTCGTCGTAGGCCTGGTCGAGGACATAACCGCGAAAGGATCGCGACTGCGTGAGGTCGTTCGAGCCGGCGCCGGGAACAACCTCCATGGGGCATTAGTAGAGGGGCGGTGGCGCGGTGTCAAGAACTCGACCGAAGTGGTCAGTCCTCCCCGCGGTTCCGCATTCACGGTGAAGGTTTGGCATACTGATGACAGTGGCGTTTGAAGCAACCCTCGGAACACTGTACCGGTGGGCGGACAAGGTCCTCCGGCTCGACGACACGCCGCCGCGGCTGGCTGCGGCGTATGCGTGGGGCATTACGGCCGGATTTTCGCCGTTTTTTGGCATCCAGTACGTCGCCGCCTTCCTGGTGGCGATGGTGTTTCGCCTGAACAAACTCCTGGTCCTCGCGGGCCTCTGCACCAACCTGCCCTGGATCATGGTCCCCTGGTACACAGCGACGACCGCCGTCGCCGGCGCGCTTCTGGGCGTGCCGCTGCCGATGGACCTTCGCGGCGAGTTCGGAACGCTGTTCGGCTGGTCGCTGTTGTCCCGCGCCTTCTGGCATCACCTCTTCGTGCTCGTGCGTCCGTGGGTGGTTCCGTTCATCCTCGGTCCCACCGTCGGCGCCATCCTGCTCGGCCTGGCCACGTACCCTGCCGCGCTTGTCGTCATGCTGGCCCGACAACGGCAGCGCGCGACCGGCGGGGAGCAAGTTTCAAGAGTTTGAAGCATCGGCGGCCGCACCAAAGTGCGGCCCTACTTCAGTAGGGCCCGACTTCAGTCGGGCCGCGGAGGACCCACGCTAACGCTCGGGCCACGGGCGATGAGATAAACTGCCCGGCCGTGGTGTCGGCGGATCCCATCGAGGCATTTCATGCAGTTCTGGCGCGCGCGAGCGACGGCGCGCCGTACAATCCCGTCGCGGTCACCCTGGCGACCGCCAATCCCTCCGGCCGCCCGTCCGCGCGCATCGTCCTGCTCCGGGGCGTCGACGACCGCGGGTTCGTCTTCTATACGAACTACCAGTCGCGAAAGGGCACCGAACTGCAGGCCAACCCGTTTGCCGCGCTCTGCTGCTATTGGCCCTGGATCGACGAGCAGGTCCGCGTCGAAGGGCGGGTCGAGCGGGTGAGCGATACAGAGTCGGACGAGTACTTCGCCGGACGGCCGCGCGGCAGCCAAATCGGGGCCTGGGCGTCGGACCAGAGCCGCGTCCTGTCCGACCGCGCCACCCTCGAAGCTCGGTACGAATCACTGCAAACCGAATTCGGTGAGGCCGCGGTGCCTCGACCGCGCCACTGGGGCGGCTATCGGATTACCCCGGACCGGATCGAATTCTGGAAAGCCGGCACCTACCGCCTGCACCAACGGCACGTCTACGTTCGCGACGGCGCGGCGTGGCGCGTCGAGATCCTCTATCCCTGACCGGCCGACCTCACCAGGAGTGGACGCGTGTCCAACACGACTCGGGAAGCGCTCGCCGAATTCTTCGGGACCTTTGTGCTGATCGTGTTCGGCGTCGGCGTCGTCGCGCAGGTGGTGCTCGGCGGCGGCAAGAACGGCGAGTATCTGTCGATCAATCTGGGTTGGGGCCTTGGTGTGACGATGGCCGTCTATGTCGCCGGCGGGGTCTCGGGCGCGCATCTCAATCCCGCGGTCACCCTCGCGCTGGCAGCGTGGCGGGGGTTTCCGTGGCGCAAGGTGCTGCCGTATGTCGTCGCGCAAACGGCGGGCGCGTTCGTCGCCGCTGCGGTGGTCTACGGGACCTATCACGAGGCCCTCACTCACTTCGATGGCGGCGTCCGGCAGGTGACGGGCGAACTGGGGACGGCGGGCGTGTTCGCGACCTACCCGCAGGCGTGGCTGTCGACGTTCGGCGGCCTGATCGATCAGATCGTCGGCACCGCGCTCCTCATCTGCGTGCTGTTTGCTATTGGCGACCAGCGCAACCAGCCGCCAGCGCCCTACATCGCGCCGCTCATCGTCGGCTTGCTCGTCGTTCTCATCGGTGCGACGTACGGGTTGAATGCCGGTTACGCGATCAATCCAGCGCGCGATTTCGGGCCGCGGCTGTTTACCGCCGTCGCGGGATGGGGCCCCGACGTCTTCCGGGCCTCGAACGGCTGGTGGTGGGTACCGATCGTGGGACCCTGCATCGGCGGCGTCCTCGGCGGATTTCTCTATGATCTCTTCATCCATCGTCATCATCCGCAGTTAACAGCGTAGGGGCGCACTGCGTGCGGCCCTGATAGGACAGTAGGGGCGCACTGGGTGCGCCCTGATAAGACACGGGACGAAGGACGCACATGAACCAATTCATCCTGGCGCTGGACCAAGGCACGACCTCGAGCCGCGCGATTGTCTTCAGGCGCGACGGGCAGCTCGTGTCGCTGGCGCAGCAGGAATTCCCGCAACTCTTTCCGTCGCCCGGCCACGTCGAGCACGATCCTGAAGCGATCTGGTCGTCGCAGATGGCGACCGCGCGCGAGGCCCTGGCGCGGGCGGGGCTCTCGGCGCAGCAGATTGCGGCGATCGGCGTGACCAATCAGCGCGAGACGACGGTGGTCTGGGATCGCGAGACGGGAAAGCCGGTCACCAACGCCATCGTCTGGCAGAGCCGCATCAGCGCGCGCATCTGCGAAGCGCTGAAGAGCGACGGCCTCGAGGAGACGTTCAGGTCGCGCACCGGCCTCGTGCTCGATCCGTACTTTTCGGGGACGAAGCTCAAGTTCCTGCTCGATTCCGTTGCGGGGCTGAGGGTGCGCGCGGAGCGCGGCGACGTGCTGTTCGGCACGATCGACTCATTTCTGATCTGGCGACTGACCGGTGGCAAGCGCCATATCACCGACGTCAGCAACGCCAGCCGCACGCTCCTCTTCAACATCCACACGCTCGACTGGGACGACACGCTGCTCGAGATTCTGGGCGTGCCGCGCGCGATGCTTCCCGAGGTGCGCGCGTCCAGCGAGTGGTATGGCGAAACGGACGGGTCTCTTCTGGGTGCGCCGATCCCCATCGCCGGGGCAGCCGGGGATCAGCAAGCGGCGCTCTTCGGCCAGGCCTGTTTCGAGCCGGGGTCGGCGAAGAATACCTACGGTACCGGCTGCTTCCTGCTGCTCAACACCGGAGCGGAAGCCGTGCCGTCAAAGAACGGCCTGCTCACGACGATTGCCTGGCGCATCGACGGCAAGACGACCTACTGTCTGGAAGGGGCCGTCTTCATCGCCGGTGCGGCCGTGCAATGGGTGCGCGACGGATTGAAGGCGATCCAGAGCTCGGCCGAGGTCGAGCAGCTCGCGGCCACAGTGGATGACGCCGGCGGCGTCTACGTGGTTCCGGCATTCGTTGGCCTTGGCGCCCCATACTGGGATCCGTATGCGCGTGGTCTCATCATCGGGCTCACGCGCGATACCGGCATCGGCCATATTGCCCGCGCCACCGTCGACTCGATGGCGTATCAGACCCGCGAGGTGCTCGAGCTGATGCAGCAGGAGGCGGGATTACACTTGTCCGGTCTGAAAGTGGACGGCGGCGCGTCCGCCAATGATTCGCTGCTTCAGTTTCAGGCCGATCTGCTTGGGGCTCCGGTGCGGCGGCCGATTGTGGCGGAAACAACCGCCCTCGGTGCCGCGTACCTCGCAGGCCTTGCAGTGGGATACTGGGACGGTCCCGAAGACGTCTCGCGAAACTGGGCGCTCGATCGTACGTTCGAGCCGCTGATGGCGCCCGACGAGCGCGATCGGCTGTATGCGGGATGGAAGAAGGCCGTGGCGCGTTCGCTTGACTGGGCCGTACCGATGAAAACACTGGGAGTGGCGTTTGCGGCGGCTCTCACCCTGCAAGGAGTGCCGTCGCCGTCCGTGCAGGCGGCGCCCGGCGTCCTCATCCTGCACAAGAAGGCGAGCTCGCTCGGGCTCTACGACTCCAACACCGGCCAGCGGCAGTGGACCGCGGCGGTCGGCGTGAAGCCGCACGAGATGGTGTTGTCGCCAGGCAACCGGTTCGCGTACGTCACCGACTACGGCGTCGATACGTATACGAGTCCCGAGGAAGGGGGCAAGACCATCTCGATCGTCGATCTGGCGCAGGGGCGGCGTGTCGGCACGATCGATCTGGGAACCTTCCGCCGGCCGCACGGCATCGCGCTCGGCCTGTCGGGCCGCGCCTACGTCACGGTCGATCACCCCGCGGCGGTGATCGAAGTGGATGCTGAGGCACGGCGAGTCGCCGGTCAGCATCTGCTGGACCAGAAGCTGCCACATATGGTCGCCGTCAGTCCCGACGAACGGTACCTGTATGCCGCCAATGCGGGATCGGGGACCGTCTCGGTCATCGATCGGCGCGAGGCGGGCGAGGCCCGTCACATCCAGGTTGGCGGCGTGCCGATGGGGCTCGCGCTCGATCGGCCGGGCCGGCGCCTGTTCGTCGCGACGCGCGACGCCAACGTCGTCGCCGTGATCGATTGCACTGACGACCGTGTCGTCGGGCGGATTCCGCTCGCCGGCAGCCCTGCTCGCGTCCGCCTGTCCGCGGACGATCGCGTCCTCGCGGTCACGCTGATCGGGTCGGGCGATCTGGTCGTCCTCGACACCAACTCGACTCGCGAGGTCGCTCGCCTGCGGATTGGGGCGGGCGCCGAGGGCGTGACGCTCGACGCCAGAAGCGGGTTCGGCTACGCCTCTGCGCAGGGCGCCAATATGGTCGTGAAGTTCTCGATGACCGACTGGCGCCGGGTCCTCGAGATCCCGACCGACCAAACGCCCGATCCGATCGAGATTATTCAAGTGGAGCAGACGCGATGACGAAGTTGCCTCGCCAGGTGTTGGTGGCGCCGAAGGTCGCGCGGCAGGCGCTCGCGGATCCCTCGTCCGAGCTGCGACAGCGCCTGAACGCCGAGTGGTCCGGCGAGGAGTGGGCCGGCAAGCGCGTCGCGGTCGCGGTCGGGAGCCGTGGGATCGACCGGATCGCCGAGATGGCGAGCACGGTCGTGGAATGGCTGCGCGCACGCGGCGCCGCGCCCTTCATCATGCCGGCGATGGGCAGCCACGGCGGCGCCACGCCCGAGGGCCAGCGCGGTGTGCTCGCCACATACGGGGTGACCGAGGCGGCGATGCTGGCGCCGATCGAGGCCTCGATGGACGTCGAAGAACTCGGCGAGACGGCGTCCGGCGTGCCCGTCGTCGTGTCGTCCGTCGCGCTGGGCGCCGACGCCGTGATTCTCATCAACCGCGTGAAGCCGCACACCGATTTCGGCAGCCCAGTCCTCGGCAGCGGGCTGCTCAAGATGTCGGCGATTGGCCTCGGCAAGGCCGAGGGTGCGTTCCGCTGTCATCGCGCGGCATCCACGCACGGGCACGAGGCCGTGATTCGGGCGGTGTCGGCGGTGGTGTTGCCGCGTTTGCCGCGGCCGTACGGCATCGCCCTCGTCGAAGACGGCGCGCATCAGTTATCGCGGATCGGGCTGATGCAAGGACGCGAGATCGCGACGCGTGAACCCGAGCTCTACGCGATGGCCCGCGCCTGGATGCCGGCCCTGCCGCTCGAACACATCGATGTCCTCGTCGTGGACGAGATCGGGAAGAACATCAGCGGCGCTGGCATGGATACGAACATCATCGGCCGAGGCGTGGACGGGCGCCCGATGGCAGGCCGCCGATCCGAGATCCGTGTCATCTACGCGCGCGGGATCACGCCCGAGAGCAAGGGGAATGCGGTCGGCATCGGCCTCGCCGACATCGTCTCCATGCGACTGGTCGACGCCATGGATCCGGTCAGCACCTACACGAATGCCGTGTCGGCGTTGACGCCGGCCACGGCACGCATCCCGATCAACTTCCGGACGGACGCGGAATGCATGGCTGCCGCCATCCGCATCTCGGCCGCCGACCTGTCCGACGTGCGCATTGCGCGCATCCGCCACACCCTCGCGCTCGATCGCGTCGTCGTGTCCGAAGCGTGCCTGCCGCTTCTGTCGAAGGACGTTGAGATCCTCGCCGGCCCGGCGGACTGGAGGTTCGCGGCGGACGAGAACTTCGACGCCGCGACGGATTTGCTGGCGCACGTCTTGAGCGCGTTGATGCCCGAGCTAAAGCTCGGGCCTACGTACACACCGTCTGTGCTGAGCATGCCGCAGTAGGGCCCGACTTTAGTCGGGCCATCGTCTGGCCGAACTCAAGTTCGGCACCTACGTACGATACTTGCCGATGTCCAATCGACACCGTCCTTCTGATTCAGAGTTCGTCTTCCCTTCATTCCGTCTCGATGGCCGCGTCGCCCTGGTCACGGGAGGCAGCCGCGGCCTTGGGCTGGGCATCGCGCTGGCTCTCGCCGAATACGGCGCCGACATGGCGCTGGCGGCGCGCGGCGCCGACGAGCTCGAGCGGGCCGCCGCGCTGATTCGAGCGCGCGGCCACCGCGTGCTCACGATTCCCATCGACATCACGGCGAGGGATGCGCCCGACATCCTCGTCGACCGTACGACGAACGAGCTCGGTGGGCCCGACATCCTCGTCAACGGCGCCGGCGTCAACCTGCGGAAGCCCGCGGGCGCCTTCCGCCGCGAAGACTACGACGGGCTGATGCGGATCAACGTCGAAGCGGCCTTCTTCATCTCGCAGGCGGCCGGACAGGTGATGCGCGAGCGCCGTTGGGGCCGCATCATCTGCATCGGATCGATTGCGGCGGAAGTGGCGATCCCGAACATCGCCCTATACGCGATGTCCAAGGGCGGTCTTCGCCAGATGGTGAAATCGCTGGCGCTCGAATGGGCGAAGGATGGCGTCACGGTCAACGCGATCGCGCCGGGCCGCTTCTGGACGAAGATGACCGATGCCGTGTTTTCGGACGATCGCCTCTATCAAAGCGCGGTTCGCGTCATCCCGATGGGACGCCCAGGCCTGGCCGCGGATCTGGCTGGCGCTGCCGTGCTGCTTGCCTCTGACGCCGGGGCCTACATCACCGGCCAGTCACTCGTGATCGATGGTGGCTGGCTGGCCAGCGGAGGCGTCGAAGGGTAAGGCTTTAGAATCATGGCATCGAAACCTCGAAAATCGCGCCGCGGCGCTATCGAGCGCCGACGACCGTCATGGGTCTGGTCGGCCGGCCTGGGCCTGGGGGTTGTCGGATTGGCCGTCGCCGTCATCAACGCCATGTGGCTGAAGCATGCAGCCGTGAAGACGACGACCGTGACTCCGTCGGTAATAGCATCGGCTGCCTCTCCGAGTCCCTTCGCCGCGACGGTCCCGAATGCGACGCGGTCCTCCACTGTCACGCCACCGGGCATGGTGTGGATTCCCGGCGGCGAATTCTCGATGGGGGCATCGGATCCCCCGGGCATGGATCACGTTGGCATGCAGGCCACCGAGGACTCGCGGCCCGTCCATCGCGTGTACGTCGATGGATTCTGGATGGACCAGACGGACGTCACGAACGCGCAGTTCGCCGCCTTCGTCAAGTCGACCGGTTACGTGACCGTGGCTGAACGAAAACCAAGAGCGGAGGATTATCCCGGCGCTCCACCAGAAAACCTGATCGCCGGCTCCGTCGTGTTCTCTCCTCCCAATCACATGGTGCCGCTGAACGACCACTTCCAGTGGTGGAGCTACGTGCACGGCGCGAACTGGCGGCACCCACTTGGCCCGAGTAGCGACATCAAGGGCAAAGAGAACCATCCCGTCGTCCACATTGCGTACGAGGATGCGACGGCCTATGCCAAGTGGGCAGGCAAGCGCCTGCCGACCGAGGCCGAGTGGGAGTTCTCGGCGCGGGGCGGGCTCTCAGGAAGACCGTTTGTCTGGGGCGACGAGTTCCGGCCAGGCGGCAAATGGATGGCCAACACGCACCAGGGGCACTTCCCGGTGGACGATACGAGCCAGGACGGCCACGCTGGCGTGACGGCTGTCGCCCAGTACCCACCGAATGGGTACGGCTTGTATGACATTGCCGGCAACGTCTGGCAGTGGACGGCAGACTGGTATCGCGCGGACTACTACCAATCGCTGGCGCAGACGGGGAGCGTCTCGCGCAACCCCCAAGGTCCCCCGCAGAGCCTCGATCCCAGCGAGCCGGGCGTGCCGAAGAAGGTGCATCGCGGCGGGTCGTTCCTGTGCACCGATCAATATTGTTCGCGATACATGGTGGGCACCCGCGGCAAAGGCTCGATTGATACCGGAACCAACCATCTGGGATTCCGCTGCGTGAAATCGTGAACAAATTAGACCAGACCACTACGCAAAGGAGAGAACGAACGACATGACACGCACACCCCCCACGCTCTGTCGATTGCTGCTCGCCGCGCTGATCTTCCTCGGTTTTGCCGCATCGTCAGACGCGCAACAGAAGAAACCCGAACATTCTCATCATCTGGGGCGATGACATTGGCTTCTGGAATGTCAGCGCCTACAACCAGGGGATGATGGGCTACAAGACGCCGAACATCGATCGGATCGCCAAGGAAGGCGGCCTGTTCACCGACTGGTACGGCCAGCAAAGCTGCACCGCCGGACGCGCGGCGTTCATCACCGGCCAGGTCGGCTTCCGCACCGGCATGCTCAAGGTCGGCTTGCCGGGAGCGAAGGAAGGATTGCAGGCGCGCGACGTGACGCTCGCGCAGTTGCTGAAAGCGCAGGGCTACATGACCGCGCAGTTCGGCAAGAACCACCTGGGCGACCTCGACGAGCATCTGCCCACCGCGCATGGCTTCGACGAGTTCATGGGTTCGCTTTACCACCTCAATGCCGAGGAAGAACCGGAAAACGAGGACTTCTTCAAAGATCCGGCGCTGATCAAGAGATTCAGTACCCGCGGCGTAATCCACACCTGGGCGAACCCGGACGGGACGCAGAGGATCGAGAGCACTGGTCCGCTCACCAAGAAGCGCATGGAAACGATCGACGAAGAGGTCACCAAGGCGTCACTGGACTACCTGGAGCGGGCGAAGAAGGCGGACAAGCCGTTCTTCCTCTGGTGGAACTCTACCCGTATGCACATCCATACGCATCTGAAAGCCGAGAGCAAGGGCAAGACGGGTCTCGGCATCTATCCCGACGGCATGGTCGAACACGATGCCATGGTCGGCCAGTTACTCGACAAACTCAAGGAGCTTGGCCTCGAAGAGAACACCATCGTCATGTATTCCACCGATAACGGCGCGGAGGAGTTCTCCTGGCCCGATGGCGGCACGACGCCGTTCCGCGGCGAGAAGGCCACGAACTGGGAGGGCGGATACCGGGTTCCGACGGCCATTCGCTGGCCCGGCGTCATCCCGCCCGGCACCATCAACAACGAGGTGTTCTCCCACGAAGACATGCTGCCGACGCTGATGGCGGCTGCCGGCGTGCCCGATGTGAAGGAGCAACTTCTCAAGGGCATGAAGGTCGGCGACAAGACGTTCAAGGTTCATCTGGACGGCTACAACGTCACCGACGCGCTCGCCGGCAAAGCACCCAGCCCGCGTCACGAATTCTTCTACTTCAACGACGATGGGTCGCTGGTCGGGCTCCGCTACAACCAGTGGAAGATCGTTTTCGCCGAGCAGCGTGCGGAAGGCTTCGATGTTTGGCAGGAGCCGTTCGTAGCGTTGCGTCTCCCGAAGATATTCAATCTGCGCTCCGATCCGTTCGAGAAGGGCGACCAGATCGGCGCCGATTACGAAACCTGGCGGATCGACCGTACGTTCCTGCTCGTGCCGGCGCAGCAGTACATCGGGCAGTTCCTCAGTTCGTTCAAGGAATTTCCGCCGAGCCAGAAAGTCGGGAGCTTCTCGCTGGATCAGGTAATGGAAGCGTTGCAGCGCGGCGGCGGGAACTAGCGCTAAACGTGCGTCTATGACGAACGACACCCCGCTCCAGAGCGCCACCAGATTCATCACGCTCGTTGCGCTCACTGTCTTGGCAGTCGCGTTCACGGCGAGTGCCGCCGATGATCCGCTTCCGTCGTGGAACGACGGTCAGGCCAAGCGATCCATCGTGGACTTCGTCGCGAAAGTGACGAAAGAAGGCTCGCCGGACTTCGTGCCGCCGGCAGCGCGCATCGCCACGTTCGACAACGACGGCACGCTCTGGAGCGAGCAGCCGCTGTACTTCCAGTTGGCCTTCGCGCTCGACCGCGTGAAGGTACTGGCACCGCAGCACCCGGAGTGGAAGGATCAGGAGCCGTTTGCATCGCTGCTCAAAGGCGATCTCAAGGGCGCGCTGGCCGGCGGCGAACACGCCATGGGCGAGATCGTCATGGCCACGCACGCTGGCATGACGACTGTTGAGTTCGAGACGATCGTGAAGGAGTGGATCGCCACGGCGCGGCATCCCGTGACCAAGCGGCCGTACACCGAGATGGTGTATCAGCCGATGCTTGAAGTGCTGGCGTACCTGCGCGCGAACGGCTTCAAGACGTTCATCGTCTCGGGCGGCGGGGTGGAGTTCATGCGCGCCTTTGCGGAGCAGACCTACGGCATCCCGCCCGAGCAGGTCGTCGGCAGCAGCGGCAAACTGAACTTCGAACTGCGCAACGGCATTCCCGTGCTCGTCAAGCTGCCGGCGATGGAATTCGTCGACGACAAGGACGGCAAACCGGTTGGCATCCAGAGGTTCATCGGCCGCCGCCCTATCGCCGCGTTCGGCAATTCCGACGGCGACCTGCAAATGCTCCAGTGGACCGCCGCGGGCGACGGCGCGCGCTTCTGCCTTTACGTTCACCACACCGACGCGGTGCGGGAGTCTGCGTACGACCGCCAGTCCAGCATTGGCCGCCTGGACAAGGGGCTCGACGAAGCCGCCGCGAAGGGCTGGACAGTCGTCGACATGAAGACGGACTGGAACGCGATCTACCCGGTCCAACGGTGATGGGTTCAAGGTTCCGCGCGCTCAGTGGAAATGCTCCACGAGCATCAAATCGTTGTTCGCCTGATCGTTCTGCGAGTAGAGGATCGATCGGCCGTCCGGTGACACGCTCAAGTAGAACCAGGGGTTCTCCACCTTTGCGAGCGCGCGGCGCTGCCGCGTCTGGAAGCTGTAGAACTGGAGGGTGTCAGAAACGGTCCGCGCGATGAAGTAGGTGCTGTCACTGGTCGGGCCCGTAATGAAGTAGATGCCGTCATCGTGGGTTCGCTCCGTCATTTCGTGGGTGCCGTGCGTGGCGTTCGGTGCCCCGGCGGCCGACTACGCCCCCCGAGATTTCGGAACACCCCCGACCGGCAGGGCCGGCATGACCGAAATCGCCTCGAGTGCTGGACGGTCGATGACGAGCGCAAGGCGCTCCTCGATGTGCTCGCTGGTGCCAAGTGGGGCGAGGACGACAAGCCCGTCAGCATGGGTGTCAGGAGCCCGTGCGGCTGACGTCGATTACAGAGGACGTGAAAAAACCAAAGAGCTGACGGCTGGGGCGCGGCGAAAGAGGTATGCCCGGCGCAGCCGCAGCGGCGGACGGCGCCGGTGAGATCTGAAGCGCAGCCGTGAGAGACTGGCAGCGACGCTCGGTATGTTCTCCACCATTCGTGCGCGCCTCTTCTGGCTGGTCGGGTTCGCGCTGCTGCCAGCGATCGCGATCATCGCCTACGACGAGTACCTGTTCCGACAGCAGGCATTCCGCGGCATACAGACAGACGCCTACCGCGCCGCCTCGCTTGCCGGGCAACGGATCGCGGCAGATATCGAGGACGCTCGTAAGCGCTCCCACATCCTGGTGCAGCTGCCACAGATCCAGGCGATGGACGCCTCGTCCCGTCCCTGGCTCGTCGACGTGCTCCGCGACGAGCCGGGCTACACCAACGTCGCCCTGGTCGATCCCACCGGCCGCGTCGTGCAGAGCGCGCTGCCGTTCACCGGCGAGGTGCGGGTCAGTGACTATGCGTTCTTCAAGAACGCACTGCGGACCGGAGCCTTTGCTGCCGGCGCCTTCGACCGCAACCCCATCGCGCCGCGCCCCAGTCTGAACGTGGGACACACGATTCACGACGCGCTGGGCAAGCTTCGCGGCGTGCTGTGGGTCTCGCTCGGCCTCGACTGGCCGGCGCGATTCGTCGAATCACAGCAGCTGCCGCCGGGCGCGGTGCTGGTGGTCGTGGATGCGAACGGGACGATCCTCACGCACTCGCTCGACGCATCGTTCGCAGGCCGAAACGTCAGCCGGTCCAGCGTCGTCGGCACCTTTCGGGACCAGCGATCGGGCGTCGCCACCGGTGCCGGGGTGGACGGCGTCGAGCGCCTCTACGCATTCGTTCGCGTCGAGCCGGGCGGGACCCATTCGCGGGCGTATGTGTCGATCGGCATCCCCGTGGCCGTCGCTGAACGCATTGCACAGGCCTCTCTCGTGCGGAATCTCAGCATCCTGGCGGTCGGGGCCCTGCTCTGTGTGGCGCTCGCCTGGGTGATGGCCGAGCGGTTCTTCCTGCGCGAGACCCGGGCCCTGCTGCGCACGGCGCGCAGCCTGACGGCAGGCGACCTGAAAGCGCGCACGAACCTGTCTTCTGGACACGGCGAGCTGAGCGAGGTCGGACACGCGCTCGATTCAGGCCTCGCGGCGCTGGACACCGCACAGGCGCAGCTGCTGGAGGCGCGCGCGGCGGCCGACGCCGCCAACCAGGCGAAGAGCGCGTTCCTCGCGGTGATGAGCCACGAGATCCGCACGCCGATGAACGCGATCCTGAACATGACCGGGCTGGCACTCGACACGGAGCTCACGCCGCGACAGCAGCAGTACGTGAGCGTGGCGCACCAGTCGGCGCGCAACCTGCTGGGCATCATCAACGACGTGCTCGACTTCTCGAAGATCGAGGCCGAGAAGCTGGAGCTGGAAGAGGCGCCGTTCAGCCTTCGCACCGTGCTCGACGAGGTGACCGAGACGTTCCGGGCGACCGTCGTCGCCAAACACGTCGAGCTCATCACGCACGTGACGCCCGGCGTCCCCGACGGCTTGCGCGGCGATGCGCTGCGCCTGCGCCAGATTGTGACCAACCTGGTTGGCAACGCCTTCAAGTTCACCGAGCGCGGCGAGGTCGCGGTCAGGGTCTCGATGGACCGAGACGCGCCACCGACCGCTGACGGGCATGGCGCACAGGTCAAACTGCGCGTGACCGTGCGTGACACCGGCGTCGGCATCCCCGTCGAGCAGCAGGGCCGCCTGTTCGGCGCCTTCACCCAGGCCGACAGTTCGACGTCGCGGAAATACGGCGGCACCGGACTCGGCCTCGCGATCAGCCGCCGCCTTGCCCGTATGATGGGCGGCGACTTGACGTTCGAGAGTGCCGTGGGCGCCGGCACGACATTCGTGCTCGACGCCACGTTCGCGCTGGAATCCGCCCCAACTGACAGCCAGGCGCCCGTCGAGCCCGCGATCCGCGATCACCCCGTGCTGGTCATCGAGGACAACGACACCAGCCGCGAGCTGCTGGAGACTCTGCTGGCGGGCTGGGCGGTTCCCTATGCGTCGGCGGCCACCGGAGAGGCGGGACTGGCATTGCTCGACGAGCGCAACACCACCGGCGACTCGCGATCCGTTCGGCCTCGTGGTGGTGGACTGGATGCTGCCCGGCATCGACGGGCTCGATGTGGCCGCGCGCATCAGAGCTCGCCCGGACACGCGGACGCTGCCAATCGTCCTCATCAGCGCGTATGCGGGCAAGGAGGAGGAGGCGCGGTGCGCGGAGATCGGCGTCAACGTCTTTCTGCCCAAGCCGATCACCGCCTCGTCGTTCTTCGACGCCATCGTCGAGTCCGAGGGCGGACGCATGCGTCGCCGCGCGCCAGCGGCCGATGTCGAGCTGACCCGCGAGTTCAACGGCGTCCGCGCGCTGCTCGCCGAGGACAACGAGGCGAACCAGATGGTGGCGACCGAGTTGCTGTCGCGGCTCGGCATCGAGCTGGACATTGCCGGAGACGGGAATGAGGCCGTCAACATGGCACGCGCCAACCCGGATCGCTACGTGGCCATCCTCATGGACATGCAGATGCCGGTGATGGATGGGCTCGAGGCCACGCGTGTCCTGCGCGCCGAGAGTGCGTTCCGGGAGATCCCCATCATCGCGATGACTGCCAACGCGATGAAGACCGATCTCGACGCGTGCCTGGCGGCTGGCATGAATGACTACGTGACCAAGCCAATCGAACGCACGCGCCTGGTCACGACGCTGCGCCGCTGGCTGCCTGCGTCCGCACGAATCGCGGGCCCGGTGGGCGCCGATCGGCCCGCGACGCCCCGCGCCGCGATCGAACGCGTCCCCTCACTCGACGGCCTCAACGTCCAGGGCGCGCTGGGGCGTCTGGGCATCGGGTTCGACAGTCTGCGCAAGATGCTGATTCGTTTTGGCGATCGCCAGCCCGAAACCGTCGAGGCGTTGCGGGCCGCGGTCGCTTCCGGCAATGCCGCCGACGCAGCCCGACACGCCCATGCGCTCGCGGGCGGGGCCGGAAACCTCGGGGCCGACGGCCTTCGCGATGCGGCGAAGTCACTGGAGCGCGCCGCGCGCGAGGGCGACGGCGATCTCACCGCCCATATGCGCACCTTGACGGATTGCGCCGCCACGGTTTTCGGCTCTATCGCGGTGCTGCGCCGCGACGTGCTGACTGGCGACACGCCATCCTCGGTCGCATCTGAGGTCGAGGTCGCCGTGGATCAGGCGCGTCTGCGGTCCGCGCTCGATCGCCTGCGCGCGACGCTGGAAACGTCCGATCCCACCGGGACCGAGACGGCGCTGGCGGCGCTCGCGGAGGTGGGGGTTCCTCGGCACTTGCAATCGGAAGTCGACAGGGTCCGCGCGTTGGCCGGCGATTACGAATTCGACGAGGCCGGCGCCATAGTGGCCCGCCTGTCCCGGACGCTCTCGGAGGAGTCGGTACCGTGAAGGATCTCTCAGACAGCCGCGTCCTGATCGTGGACGACGTGAAGGCGAACGTGGACGTCCTGGTTCAGGCGTTGCGCGGCGAGTACCAGCTCGGCGTCGCGCTTGACGGCGCGAGCGCGCTGCGCAGCATCGAAAAGACTCCACCCGATCTCGTGCTGCTCGACATCCAGATGCCCGGCATCGATGGGTATGAGGTGTGCCGGCGACTGCGCGCCTCGGAGGCGACCCGCGAGATTCCCGTGATGTTCCTCAGCTCGCTGGAGCAGGCGGCCGACAAAGCGCATGGCTTCGAGGTCGGCGGGAACGACTACCTGACAAAACCCTTCGAGATGCTCGAGGTCAAGGCTCGCGTCCGGTCGCTGCTCCGGGCCAAGGCCTATGCAGATGCGGTGAGGGAGGCCATGGCGCGGGATCTGCGCATTGCCCGTGAAATCCAGATGGGCATTCTTCCGGCCGATCTCGCTGCCTGCACCGCCGGCACGGGTCTCGACGTGCACGCGGCCATCGAGCCGGCGCGGGAGGTGGGTGGAGACCTGTACGAGGTGCTGCGGGCCGCGGATGATCGGATCGTCGTCGCGCTCGGAGACGTCTCGGGGAAGGGGATTCCGGCGGCGTTGTTCATGGCGGTCGCGATGACCGTCCTTCGCACGCTCGCGCGGCAGTTTGCCACGCCTGACGAGATCCTGCGCCGACTCAACGATGAACTGGCCGCGCAGAACCCCCGTGGGATGTTCGTGACAATGCAGTGCCTGGTCTTCGACCTGACGCAACAGCGCGTCATGTGCGCCGGCGCCGGGCATCACCAGCTTGCGCTGGTCTCACCTGGCCAACCGCCGCGTCTGGCCTTCGCTTCGTCTGGACGCCCGGCCGGGCTGATGGCGTCCAACCCGATCGAGAGCGAGTCGATGCCGCTCACCCCGGGCGACACGTTCGTGCTGTTCTCGGACGGCGTCTCCGAGGCGATGGATCTCCAGGAGGACTTCTTCGGCGAAGATCGGTTGCTGGCGACGCTGGCCGATCGGCCTGGCGCGCCGACGGCGGATATCGTCGACGGCGTGATGAGCGCCGTGCGGACGTTTGCGACCGGCGCGAAACAGTCGGACGACATCACGGTCCTCGTCGCCCGATACGGGGAGGCGTCGAAGTGAAAGTCCTCGTCGTGGCGCTCGTGCTCCTCTTGCCGATTCGCGCCGCGGCCCAGGATGCGTCCGCCGAACGTATCGACGCGTACGTGCGCGACGAGATGGCGCGGCAACAGATTCCTGGCATCGCCGTGGCCGTGGTCAGGAACGGTACGATCGTGCTGGCCAGGGGCTATGGGTTCGCGAACGTCGAGCACCAGGTGCCGGTCAAACCCGAGACCGTCTTTCAATCCGGATCGGTGGGGAAGCAGTTCACGGCGACGGCGGTGATGTGGCTGGTCGAGCAGGGCCGCGTGTCGCTCGACGATCGCATCACGAAGTATCTGCCCGAAGGGGCTCCGCGCTGGAACGCGATTAAAGTCCGCCATCTGCTCACGCATACCGGCGGCACGACCGACTATCCCTCGAACTTCGACTTTCGCCGCGACTACACGGAAGATGCGCTGGTCAAGCGTGCGGCCGCCATTCCTCTAGCCTTCGCGCCGGGGACGAAGTGGTCGTACAGCAACATCGGCTATCTCCTGCTCGGCGTGCTGATTCATCGCGTGACCGGCGAGTTCTATGGAGACGTCCTCGAGGAACACATCTTCGAGCCGCTGGGCATGACGACCACGCGCATCATCAGCGAGGCGGACATCGTCCCGAACCGCGCCGCCGGCTACCGGCTCGTCAAGGGCGAGCTGAAGAACCAGGAATGGGTGTCGGCCACGCTCAACACGACGGCGGACGGGTCGCTGTATCTGAGCGTGCTGGATCTCGCGAAGTGGGACGCCGCGCTCTACACCGAGCGCATCCTGCGCAAGGAGAGCCTGGACCGCATGTGGACGCCGGTCACGCTCAAGTCGGGCAAGACCCACCCCTACGGATTTGGCTGGGCGCTCGGCGAGATTCGTGATCATCGAATCGTCGAACACGGCGGCGCGTGGCAAGGCTTCAAGTCGGCGATCGTGCGGTTCCCCGACGATCGCCTCACCGTGGTGCTCCTCGCCAATCTCGCGCAAACCGATCCGACAAAGCTGGCACACCGCATCGCGGCGATCGTCGATCCGGCTCTGGCCCCTGTCGAAGACAACAAGACCGGGAAGCAGGGGCTCTGACGAGCTTCGAAAGACCTTTCGGCTCCGGTAAGCCTTCACTCACCGCCAACGCCGCTACGTGCAGGGAATCCCACCGTTCAGCTGCTGGTATGGTTCGTGCTGTGTTGCAGTCGTGCCCTACTGTCGATGCAACGGAGGATCATCTATGCGCGCGGCCGTCTTCGTTCGGTGCCTGGTATTCGCGGGTGCGCTCGGCGCAGTCACGTGCGGCGGTGGAGGAAGCACCCCGTCGCCGTCGCCGAGCCCGAGCCCCACTCCGTCACCCACGCCGTCGCCCGGCGCGGCAGGGCAGGTGACGATCGTCGGACAGCAGGCGGGAACCTCGTTCACGCCGAACCCCAGCGCCCCGGCGGCCAGCGGCGCCGTGACGTGGAACAACGGTGACAACGTCACGCACCGTATTGTCGCGAACGACAACTCGTTCGACACCGGCAACATCCTTCCCGGCGAGACGAGCGCGGCGATGGCGATTTCGGCCAACGGCGCGCGGTACCACTGCTCGATTCATCCTTCGATGATTGGCGTCGTCAACAGCACCGGGGGCAACACGCCGCCGTGCACGGGGCAGTATTGCTGAGAGAACTCGAGAAGCTCGAGAACTCGAGAACTCGAGAGGGCGAGAAGGCGAGCTCAAACGTGTAATCGCCGCCAAAATCGAGCCGCTCCGGCCGGATGATCCCGGGCGGGATCGCGCAATCGAACCCTTGGCGACGCCGCGGCCCGCGCGTATCATTGGACGGTTCCGGAGGTTCAATGATCAAGCTGGACTCGCACAAGGCCGTCCATTTCTGCGATGGGCTGTCCCGGCGCGATTTCCTGCACGCGGGGGCGCTCGGGCTCGGCGGCTTCGGCCTCACCCTGTCCGATCTGTTCGCGCTGAAAGCCTCCGGCGCGATTCGCACCGACAAAGACGTCAACTGCATCTGCCTGTTCCTGGTTGGCGCGCCCAGTCAGCTCGACACCTGGGACATGAAGCCGGACGCGCCGTCCGAAATCCGCGGGCCCTACAAAGCGATCAAGACCAATGTGCCCGGGATCCAGATCAGCGAGATCTTCCCGCGGATGGCGACCCACGCCGACAAGTTTGCGTTGATTCGATCGGTGCACTACGCCGGCGTCGCCGTGCACGACGCCGGACACCAGGTGATGCAGACCGGGCGGCTCTTTCAGGCCGGCACCGAGTCGCCCCACGTCGGATCGATCCTCGGCTATGTCAAGGGCAGGAAGGGCGACATCCCGCCGCACGTGCTGCTGCCGCGCCCGATCGGCAACACCGGCGGCAACATGCCGCACGGCCAGTCGGCTGGTTTCCTCGGCAAGGCGTACGACCCGTTCGTCCTCGGCTCTGATCCGTCGGATCCGGCCTTCAAGGTGCCCGATCTTCTGCCGCCGGATTACCTGACCGCGATCCGCGCCGACCAGCGGCGCAACCTGCGCGATCTGGTGGACGGCGCCGTCAAGGGCTTCGAAGCGAGCCCGGATGCACGCCTGCTGAATTCCTCGTTCGACCAGGCCTATACGCTGATCTCCTCGTCGGAGGCCCGGGCCGCGTTCGACTTGTCGAAGGAGCCCGACGCGCTGAAGGACAAGTACGGGCGTAATCGGTTCGGCATGAGCTGTCTCCTTGCCCGTCGGCTGATCGAAGCGGGAGTCCGATTCGTGACGGTGAACATGTTCGAGACGGTGTTCAACGAGATCACGTGGGACATCCACGGATCGGCACCCTTCAGCCCGATTCAGGCGTACCGCGATCTGCTCGGACCGATGTTCGACAATGCCTACGCGTCGCTGCTCGAGGACCTGACCAGCCGCGGCATGCTGGACAACACGCTGATCGTCGCAATGGGCGAGTTCGGCCGCACGCCGAAGATCAATCCAGCCGGGGGCCGCGATCACTGGCCGCAGTGCTGGACGGTGTCGATGGCCGGCGGCGGCGTGAAGGGTGGACAGGTGATCGGCGCGTCCGACGAAACGGCGGGATACCCGAAAGACCGTCCGGTGCCCGCGGCGGCAATCGCCGCCACGATGCTGCAGGCGCTGGGCATCAAGCTGGAAGACGAGCTGCCGGGCCCCCAGGGACGGCCGATGCCGATGGTCGACCGTGGCATCGAGCCGGTGCAGGAGCTGTTCTGACGTGAGAACTCGAGAAATCGAGAGCTCGAGAAATCGAGAACGTGTGGCTACGGCCCGCCACATGCTGTCGGCTGCCTGCTGCCTGATGCTCGTGGTCGCGGCAAGCGCGACGGTCACTCCCCGTAGTGTTGGGGCTTTAGCCCCGCGAGCGTCGGCGGTCCCATCGATCTCGTTTCGCAATCAGGTCATCCCGGTCCTGACGAAGGCCGGCTGCAATTCGGGCGCATGCCACGGCGCGGCGGCCGGGAAGAACGGCTTCGGGTTGACGCTCCGCGGCTACGACCCGGCGGCCGACTACGACACGATCACGCGGCAGGCCGGTGGTCGTCGCGTCAACAAGATCGAGCCGGCCAAGAGCCTGATCCTGCTGAAGCCGACCGAGACCGTCCCGCACATGGGCGGCACGCGGTTCAAGGTCGGGTCGCCCGAGTACGACATTCTCTCGGGCTGGATTGCCTCCGGACTGCCCGGGCCTCGCGACAGCGATCCGCGGCTGAAACGCATCGAGGTCACGCCGACCGATCGGACGGTCGAGGCCGGTGCGACGATTCCGCTGCGCGTGACGGCACGCTTCACCGACGGGTCGACGGCCGACGTCACCCGCTGGGCGAAGTACGGGTCGGCCGACGAGACCGTCGCGCACGTCGAAGACGATGGGCAGGTGAGCATCAAGGGGCCGGGAGAGACGGCGGTCGCCGTGAGTTTCCTGACCGGCGTCGCCCTCTCGCGCGTCCGGTCGCCCTATCCGGCCTCGATTCCCGACGCCTCGTACGCGCGTCCCGCTGCCGCGGGTCCGATCGACGATCTCGTCCTCGACAAGTTGCGCGAGCTGCACATCGCGCCCGCCCCGGTGTGCACCGACAGCGAGTTCATTCGCCGCGCGTATCTGGATGCGGCGGGCATTCTGCCGACGCGGGTGGAGGTCGAGTCGTTTCTCGCCGACACCTCGCCGGACAAGCGCGCGACGCTCGTCGATCGATTGCTGGCACGCGACGAGTTCGTGGACTACTGGGCCTACAAATGGTCGGACGTGCTGCTCGTGTCGAGCCGCGCGCTCGGCAAGAACAACGTCCGGGACTTCTACGGCTGGATCCGGTCCGCGGTGAAGGCGAACATGCCGTGGGACAAGTTCGTCTATGCGCTGACCACGGCGGTGGGCCGCACCGACGAGAACGGCGCCGCCAACTACTATCTGATCCACCGGAGCCCAATCGATCTCGCCGAGAACTACACCCAGGCGTTTCTCGGCCTGACGCTGACCTGCGCTCGCTGCCACAACCACCCGATGGAGAAGTGGACGCAGGTCGACTATTACGGCTTCGCCAATCTCTTCGCGCGTGTCTCGGTGAAAGAGGACGACTCGATGGCCGGCAAGTCCGACACGGCCACGGTCTTCTCGACGCCCGACGGCGACCTGCTGCACCCGCGCCTGGGTATGCCGATGGCGCCGCGCCCCCTCGACGGCAGGCCGATGCCGGCACACGCGCGCGCGGATCGCCGTGCCTACCTGGCGCAGTGGACGACGAGCCCGTCGAACGCGCTGTTTTCCCGCGCCGTCGTGAATCGCGTCTGGGCGAACTTCTTCGGCCGCGGCATCGTGCATCCGGTGGACGACCTCCGCTTCACGAATCCGGCGTCGAACGAGCCGCTGTTCGAAGCCGTGACGGCACAGTTCGTCCGCGAGGGCTTCGACATCAAGGCGTTGATTCGCCACATCATGACGTCGGCGGCGTACCAACGCGCCGCCGCCACGACAGCCGACAACGCGAAAGACGATCGGTTCTACTCCCACTATCTGATCCGCCGGCTTCCCGCCGAAGTGATTCTCGACGCGTTCTCGCAGGTCACCGGCGTGCCGCAGACCTTCATGGGCTTTCCGGCGGGCACGCGGGCCCTTCAGTTGCCGGATACGCGCGTCGACTCGTATTTCCTCAGCGTCTTCGGGCGTCCGGAGCGCGTGACCACGTCGGCAGCCGAACGGATGCAGGATCCGACGCTGCCGCAGGCGCTGCACGCGATCAACGGCGAGACGCTGAACGGCAAGCTGAAAGCCGACGATGGCCTCGTGGCGAGGCTCGTGCGCGAGGGAAAAGGCGACAGCGAGGCGATCGACGAGCTGTACCTGTCGGCGCTCAGCCGGCCGCCCACTCGCGCCGAACAGGCTGGGCTGCTGGCGCGCCTCGGGTCGGGCGCGATGGCTGGCAGCGCGGAGGCCGACAGGCGAGCGCGGCTGGAGGATCTGGCCTGGGCCATCCTCACCTCGCGCGAGTTCCTGTTCAACCATTGACGTGTTTGTTGTGGAGGCGGGCCTTTAGGCCCGCGATCGGCGGCGCGGGGCTAAAGCCCCGCCACCACACGAAAGCTTCGTGTATCACGAAATGTAGGGCGGACCTTTAGGTCCGCCATGGATGAAATGAGAGTCCGGACATCGGCTTCTGCGGCAACTGTAGTAATTGTTACTACAGCTCTCGGCTTCGCGCAGGCGCCGACGCCAGCCCCGCCCGATTTTGGCCGCGACGTGATGCCGATCCTCGAGACCAACTGCCTGCGCTGCCACAACACCGCAAAGCAGGAAGGCGGCCTGCTCCTCGAGAGCTTCGACGATCTGATGAAAGGCGGAGACGACGGCTCGCCGATCGTCGCCGGCGATGCGGATGGCAGCTCGCTGATCCGGCAGGTGGAAGGGCGCGCGAAGCCGAAGATGCCGCCGAAGAGCGATCTGCGGCCCGAGGACATTGCCACGCTCCGGGCCTGGGTTGCCGCCGGCGCCACCTACAGCCCGATGCGGCGTGTGCCGCTCGACGAGAAGGTGCCGGCCATCGCGCAGACGGCCTCGCTGCTGGCGGAGGTGCCATCCGTCGCCTTCAGCCCTGACGGCCGCGAGCTCGTGGCAGCCGGCTACAAGGAAGTGAAGCGCTTTGCCGTGCCGAGCGATGCGCGTGCTCGCGGGGCTTCAGCCCCGCGAGCCGAGCCAGCCATCGCAGGCCTTGCCGATCAAGTGCGCACGGTCGCGTGGAGTCCGGACGGGAAGCTGATTGCCGCCGGCGGCGGCACTCCTGGTGCGTTCGGCGAGCTGGTGCTGATCGATGCGGCCACGCGTCACCCGAGGTTCACGCTCGACGGACATCGCGACTACGTCTATCACGTGGCGTTCAGCCCCGACAGCACGCGCCTGGCGTCGTGCGGCTATGACAAGCTCGTTCGGGTGTGGGATACGACGACCGGGAAGCCCACCGGCGTCTTCAAGGAGCACACCGAGGCGGTCTACGCCGTGGCCTTCAACGGAGACGGTACGCTGCTCGCGTCGGCGGCCGCCGATCGATCGGTGAAGATCTGGGATGTCAAGACGGGGCTCAGGCTGTACACGATCACCGATCCCACGGACGCCGTCCTGACGCTGGCGTTCCGGCCCGGCACCACCGAGCTGGCGGCGGCAGGCGCCGACAAACGCGTTCGCGTCTGGACGATCGACAAGGCCTCCGCCACGCCGGTACGTAACGTGCTGGCGCACACCGCCCCGATCATCCGGCTGGCATTCTCGAGCGACGGCGCCGCGATGGCGACGGCCTCGACCGACCGCGCGGTGAAGATGTGGGACGCCGCGTCCGGGAAGGAAGTTCGTGCGTTGGGTGTCCAAAGCGACTGGGCGCAGGCGCTCGCGTTCAGCCCCGACGGCCGCCGGCTGGCGGTCGGTCGCTACGATGGTACGCTCAGCCTGTTCGACTCGGCGACCGGCAAACGGGCTGCGGAGTTGATCGTGACTGGGCCTGCCTCGCCGGAGCCCGAAGGGCGAAGGCGGGCGGACTCGCAGAAAGCCTCGCAGGAATGAGGCCAGTCGTGGGAACCCGATGACGCGATACATGCGGATCACCGCAACGGCGATCGTGATGGCGTGCGCCTCGGCGCCGGCATTCGCCCAGACGCGACCGCCGGTGCTCTTCTCGGTCAGCCCGTACGGCATTCAACGCGGCACGACCGCGACCTTCACGGTGGATGGAGCGAACATCGGACAGGCCGACAGTGTGATCTTCTCGACGCCCGGCCTCACCGCGACGTTGGGGGCCTACGAAGATCGCGGGCCGGACGTCCGCGAGCGCAAGCCCGGCGAGACCGGCGCCATCATCCAGGACAAGGCCCAGAAGGCGCGATTGACGCTCGTGATCACGGCCGCCGCCGATGCGCCGCCCGGGCGCCAGGGATTTCGCATCCACACGCCGCTCGGGACCAGCAGCTTGATGCCGCTCTGGGTGGGCAGCGAACGGGAGCAGATCGAAAGCGAGCCCAACGACGCCCCTGCGCAGGCGACGGCCGTCGAGACGCCGGCCACCGTGAACGGCCTGCTCGAGAAGGACGGCGACGTCGATCTCTATCGCGTCAACGCCCGCGCCGGCCGCGATCTCGTCGTCCGTATCGTCGCCGCGCCGATTGGATCCGAGACGGATACGAAGGTCTCGGTGCTGGCCCTCGACGGCAAGGAGCTGGCGTCGAACGACGACTTCGCGCGGGTGCGCGACTCGCTGCTGATCTATCGGCCGCCGCAGGACGGTGCGCTCCTCGTGCGTATCGCCGACGCGAATGCGGGCGGTGGGTGGAAGAACGTCTATCGGGCGACGATCGGCGAAGTCCCCGTGCTGACCAGCGTGTTCCCGCTGGGCCACCCGCGCGGGTCGCTGGCGACGGTGCAAGTCCACGGCGCCAACCTCGAAGGCAAGACGCGCGGTCGCATTGGAGCGCCGCTCGACGATCGTCCGACGGCGGCGACCGTACAGGTCAGCGGTCTGGGGCGCGAGCTGGCGAACCGCCTTGATGTCGCGGTCGGGCCGCATCCGGAAACGCTGGAGCACGAGAACAACGACACCATCGCGTCGGCGCAGCCGCTGACCGTGCCGATCACGGTGAACGGCCGCATTCGTGCCGCCAGCGGTCGATCCGACGCGGACGTCTTTCGGGTATCCGCGAGAAAGGGCCAGCAGCTCGTCATTCAGGTGGCGGCCGACCGGCTCGGATCCGAGCTCGACTCCGTCCTCGAGGTCCTCGACGCCAGCGGGCGCGAAGTGCCGCGGGCACGGCTGCGGCCGGTCTGGGAAACCACGGTCGATCTCCGCAACCACGGGTCGACGGGGAGCGGCATCCGTCTTCTCAGCTGGAACGAGCTGCACCGCGGCGACTATGTCTATATCGATCGCGAGCTCATTCGGGTCCTCGAATTGCCAAAAGGGCCGGACGAGGACACCTTCTTTGCGCACTTCCGCGGCGAGCGACTGAGCTTTCAGGACACCACGGCGGAGGCGCATGCGCTGCTGCGGCCGGTGTACAAAGTGGAGGTGCTCGCGCCCGGCACGCCCGTGTCGCCCAACGGCCTCCCGGTCTTCGACATCGGGTACCGCAACGACGATGGCGGGCCGATGTACGGCAAGGACTCGCGCCTCGAGTTCACGGCGCCCGCGACGGGCACGTATTACATTCGGCTGACCGACTCGCGCCGCACCGGCGGCCCGTTGCACGCGTACCGCTTGACTGTGGCACCTCCCGCGCCCGACTACGAGCTCTTCGTGTCGCCGGCGAACCCGAACGTGCCGCGCGGCGGTCGCGTTCCCGTGACGGTGTTTGCGTGGCGCCGCGACGGCTTCGATGGGCCGATCGAGGTGGCGCTCACAGGCCTGCCCGACGGGATTACGGCAACCCGCGGGACGATTCTCTCCGGCGAGAGCAGCGTTTCGGTGACACTGTCGGCGGCCGACCGCGCGGCCGACGTGGTGACGCCGCTGAAAGTGCTGGGTCGCGCGACCGTCGCGGGCCGGGTGCTCGAGCACGAGGCGCGAGCGGATCAGAAGGTCAGCGTGGTGTCGCTGGCGACGCCGCCTGACGTCCGCGTCGTATCGGTGACGCCGGAGATCGTCGAGCTGACGCCTGGCGGCCGCGCCAAGGTCACGGCGAAGATTGCGCGCGCCAACGGGTTCGCCGGCCGCGTGCCACTGTCGGTCAACAACCTGCCGTTTCGGCTGACCGTTCCGGACATCGGCCTCAACGGCATCCTGATCACCGAAGACCAGGACAGCCGCACGTTCGAGATCGTCGCCGACGACAACGCCGCGCCGGTCGAGCAGACGCTTTACGTGACGGCGCGTGTCGAGACAAACGGCGGCACGGTCTCCGAGCACACCTCGACCCCCATTCGCATCCGCATCGTCGGACGAGAGACGCGCCTGTCGAGATGAGGACGCGGGCGAAGTGTCTTGGTGTCGCGCTTCTGTTGACGCTCGCGGCCGGATCGGCGGTCGCCGAGGAGCGGCAGCTCGATGCGTGGCAGTTCCTGGCCGATCCATCGGGAGTCTTCACCGTGGCTGCGCTGCCCGCGGACGGATGGAGATCCGCGGTCGCCAACCGGTCGTGGAATGCGCAGTTCGAGGACCTCAGAGACTATTTCGGGGTCGCCTGGTACAAGACGACCGTTGAAATCCCCGCGGCGGCTCGGAAGGGCCACCTGCTCGTCCGGTTCGGCGCCGTCGATCACTATGCCGAGGTGTTCGTCAACGGCACGAAGGTGGGGACGCACGAGGGCGCCTACACGCCTTTCACCGTCGACATCACCGATCACAGCCGCCCGGGCGCGAACGATCTCGTGGTTCGTGTGATCGATCCGCCACCGACGCCGCCAGGCGGCTCGCCGCGCTTCCCTGACATGCCGTACGAGGAGCTGCCGCGAGGCAAGCAGAACTGGTACATCCAGAACGGCGGCCTGTGGCAGCCGGTGACGCTCGAGATTCGCGCCGCGCAGTACGTCGAGCGAGTGCAGGTGACGGCGCAGATGAGCGGCGCCTTCGAGATCGGCGTCGAGATTGCCGGCAGCCCGCTCGGTCGAGCCGCGACGCTGAAGACGGTCGTGCGCGGCCCGGACGGAAAGATCGCGGCGTCGCTTGCGGATACCCGGGTGTCGACCTTGGGAAAGGTCGCGGTCGCGGGGACAATCGCGTCGCCACGTCTCTGGTCGCCGCAGGACCCTGCGCTGTATACCGTCGAAGTGTCGCTGGCCGGCTCATCGCCAGATCGCGCGGTCGCTCGGTTCGGCTTCCGCGAGTTCACCGCGCGCGACGGCCAGTTCTTTCTGAACGGGCAGCCTTTCTACATGCGGGGCGCGCTCGATCAGGATTTCTACGCCGACTCGATTTACTCGACGCCCGACAAGGCCTTTGTCGTGGACATGATGCGCAAGGGCCGGTCCCTCGGCCTGAACGTGTTGCGCTGCCACATCAAGGTGTGCGATCCCACGTATCTCGAGGCCGCCGACGAAGTCGGCATGCTCGTCTGGTACGAAGTGCCGAGCTGGGATCGCTGGACGCCCGGCTCGGTCGCTCGCGGCCGCAAGACGTTCGACGACATGGTCGCGCGCGACTGGAATCACCCGTCGATCGTCATCCAGAGCCTCATCAACGAAGCGTGGGGGATCGACATGACGAAGGCCGACCAGCGCGCCGGCCTGCGTCAGTGGTTCGATGACGCCAAGGCGCGTGTCGCGCCTCTCGGGCGCCTGATCGTCGACAACAGCCCGTGCTGCGAGAACTTTCATCTGAAATCGGACATCGACGACTACCACCAGGTACTTTTCGATTCCCGACAATGCCGATCGATGGGACAAGTGGGTCGCCGACTTCGCGAGCCGCCCGGGATGGTCGTATTCGCCCCACGGCGACGCGAGTCGCACCGGCAAAGAGCCGCTGGTCGTCTCTGAGTTCGGCAACTGGGGATTGCCGGAGCTGCCGCAGACGCTGCCCTGGTGGTTCCCGCGCGACTTCGATGGACGCGCGATCACCAGGCCGGCCGGCCTGTTCGATCGCTTCAAGGCGCTTGGCTTCTCCCGCCTGTTTCCCGACTATGCGGCGCTGGCGAAGGAGGCGCAGTGGCGCCAGTTCCAGAGTCTCAAGCACGAGATCGAATCGATGCGCCGCCACGAGGCGATCCGCGGCTACGTGATCACCGAGTTCACGGACATCAACTGGGAGGCGAACGGCCTGATGGACATGTGGCGGCGGCCGAAGGCGTACGCGCGCGAGCTGGCGGACATCCAGCAGGACGACGTGCTGCTGCCCGTGGCGGAGAAGTCGAGCGTCATCGTAGGGCAGCCGATTCGCATTTCGGTGAGCCTCTCGCGCTATAGCGACGTCGATCCTGCCGGCGGCAAAGTGGAGTTCGAGGGCGGCGGGGTGAAAGGCGAGGCGAAGGCGACGTCTTCCGTCGCGCGCGGCGCGGTGGGGCCTATCGCGAACGTCGAACTGGAGACCGTCCACCCCTTCGTCTCGGTGACCCTGCCGACGCGGCTGCGGATTGCGCTGACGCTGCGGTCCGCCGCTGGACAGGTGATGGCGAAGAACTTCCAGGACGTCTTCGTATATCCTGCGGCGGGCACCGCGGTGGACGCGGCGCTGCACGATCCCCACGGTGCGCTGGGCGCCTTGCCCTGGAAGACACGGGCGTCCACGGTCTCGGACGTCGTGGTCACGGCTGTGTTCGATGCGGAGATGCGCCGTTTCGCGGAGGACGGCGGGAAGGTGCTGGTGATTCCGCGGGGCGTCCTGGGGACATTTGCGGCGGCGCCAGGATTGTCGGCCGTCGATCGCCGCGACGAGCTCGATGGGAACTGGGTCAGCAACTTCCCGTGGATCGATGCGAAGAGCGCGGCGTTCAGGGATGTGGCCGTCAGCACGATCACCGGCGCGGAAGCGGCCGGGGCGACGCCGAGACGGCTGGTCGCCGGCGTGCCGGACGCGGCGTGGTCGGCGGGGGATGTGCTGGCCGGCAACTTCTACGGCTGGTTGAACAGCAGCCATGCCGTCGTCGCGCAGTTCCGAGTGGGGAAGGGGAAGGTGGTCGTGTCCACGTTCGACATCGACCGGTACGGCACGGATCTGTTTGCGACGCGTGTGGTGGACGGACTGATCCGCTACCTCGCGAGCGCCGACTGTTCGCCAGCCACCGTGCTGCAGTAGGGCCCGACTTCAGTCGGGCCAATGGATGCCCAAGCTAAAGCTTGGGCCTCCGATCGGCAGGATCGTACTCCGATCGGCAGGATCGTACTCCGATCGACAGGATCGTACTCCGATCGACAGGATCGTACGTAGGCCCGAGCTTTAGCTCGGGCAACACAAGGAAAGGGATATTCATGCGTGTCCTTGGAATCTTCCTGACCGTGTTCTTCGGCGCCGCGATATTCGCCTCCGCGCAGGCGCCGCCTTCGACTGCGAAGGACGGTCGCGTCTTCGAGATGCGGACCTACTATGCGAACCCCGGCAAGCTCGAAGCGCTGCACGCCCGATTCCGCGACCACACGACCAGGATCTTCGAGAAGCACGGCATGACGAACGTGGGCTACTGGGTTCCCATCGATCCGCAAACGGGCGCCGCAACCGGGAACACGCTGGTCTACATCCTGGCCTACTCCAGCCTCGAGGCACGCAAGAAGGCGTGGGACGACTTCGGAAAGGATCCCGAGTGGATCGCGGCGCGCGACGCGTCCGAGAAAGACGGGAAGCTGGTCGAGAAAGTGGACTCGCTCTTTCTCTCGCCGACCGACTATTCGAAGATCAAGTGAAATGGCGGACCTGAAGGTCCGCCTCCACGCCCACATGGCCAACCGCCGCGCGCCTGAATCCCTCCGATCGCACCGATGGTTTGGCGTGGACGATCTACGCGCGTTCGGGCATCGGTCCCGCACCAAGCAAATGGGCTTTGCCGACGAGGAATACGTCGGCAAGCCGGTCATCGCCATCCTCAACACCTGGAGCGATCTCAACCCGTGCCACGCGCACCTGCGCCTCCGAGCCGAGGAGGTGAAGCGCGGGGTATGGCAGGCGGGTGGCTTTCCCGTCGAAGTGCCCGTCGTCTCGCTGGGCGAGACGCTGATGAAGCCGACGACGATGCTTTACCGGAATCTCCTGGCGATGGAGACCGAGGAGCTGCTGCGCGCGAATCCCATCGACGGTGTCGTGATGCTGGGCGGCTGCGACAAGACGGTTCCGGGGCTCATCATGGGCGCCACCACCATGAACCTGCCAGCGATCTTCGTGCCCGCCGGCGCGATGTTGCGCGGCAACTACCAGGGGCAGACGCTGGCCAGCGGCAGCGACGTCTGGAAATACTGGGCCGAGCGGCGAGCCGGCACCATCGACGATTGCACCTGGCGCGGCGTCGAGGACGGCATCGCCCGCTCGTACGGCACCTGCATGACGATGGGCACGGCGTCGACGATGGCCGCCGCCGCCGACGCGCTCGGCCTGACGCTGCCGGGCGCGTCGTCGATTCCGGCGCCCGATTCAGCGCACGGCCGCATGGCGGCTGCCGCCGGCCGCCGCGTCGTCGATCTCGTCTGGGACGACGTGAAGCCCCGCGACCTGCTGACGGCGGCGTCATTCGACAACGCGATCACCGTCACCATGTCGCTCGGAGGATCGACGAACGCCATCGTTCATCTCGTCGCGATGGCGCGCCGGGCGGGCATCCCGCTCGATCTCGATCACTTCGATCGCATTTCGCGCCGGACTCCTGTGCTGGGGGACATTCGGCCATCGGGGCGCTTCCTGATGGAGGACTTCTTCTATGCCGGTGGCGTGCGTGCGCTGATGGCGCGGCTGACCGATCTGCTCGATCTCTCGGCCTTGACGGTCAGCGGAGAGGCCATTGGCAGCGGATTGGACGGCGCGAAGGTTTACAACGACGACGTCATCCGGCCGAGGGAGACACCGCTGTCGCGTGAAGGCGGCGTCGCGGTGCTTCGCGGCAACCTCGCGCCGAAAGGCGCCGTGATCAAGCAGACAGCTGCGGATCCGGCCCTGCTGGTCCACGCGGGTGCCGCCGTCGTCTTTCGCGACTACAACGACCTGGCGGCACGTATCGACGATCCCGCGCTGCCGGTCACGAGGGACTCGGTGCTCGTGCTGCAGCACGCGGGACCGCTCGGCGGGCCGGGGATGCCCGAGTGGGGGATGCTGCCGATTCCCCAGAAGTTGTTGAAGGCTGGCGTGCGCGACATGGTGCGCATTTCAGACGCGCGCATGAGCGGCACCGCGTATGGCACCTGCGTGCTGCACGTGGCGCCCGAGTCGTTCGTGGGCGGGCCGCTGGCTCTGGTCCGCGACGGCGACATCATTTCGCTCGATGTGCCTGCCCGGCGCCTGTCGCTCGAGGTCACCGACGCCGAGCTCGAACGGCGCCGTCAGACCTGGACGCCTCCGCAGGTGCAATATCCGCGCGGCTATGGTCTTCTGCACGCGCAGCACGTGCTGCAGGCCGACGAGGGCTGCGACTTCGACTTCCTGCGCGACGGCGCTCCCGTGCCCGAGCCGGAGATTCATTGATGGAGATGCCGGTCAATCGGTTCAAGCAACGGCTGAAAGCGGGTGAGAAGCTCGTCGGCCTGTGGAGTCAGTTCGGCAACGGCGCAGCGACCGAGATCGTCGTCGATGCGGGGTTCGACTGGATACTCATCGACACCGAACATGCGCCGCTCGAATCTCCCGGCCGTCGCCGATCAGCTCCGGATCATCGGACCGTCGGCGAGCGCGGCGATCGTCCGGCCGGCCTGGAACGATGCCGTCCTCTTCAAGCGGATTCTCGACGTCGGCGCGCAGACGCTGCTGGTACCTTATGTGGAATCCGGCGAAGAGGCCCGCCGCGCGGTGTCCGCGGCGCGATATCCGCCGCTCGGCCGCCGCGGGGTCGCGACGACCCACCGGGCCAATCGGTACGGCCGCATCGCCGAGTACTACGCGCGCGCCACCGAGGAGACCTGTGTGCTCGTGCAGCTCGAGACAACCCAGGCAGTGGCCGTGCTCGAGGAGATTGCCGACGTCGATGGGGTCGACGGCGTCTTCATCGGTCCATCGGACCTCGCCGCGAGCTTGGGCCTGATCGGCCAGCCCGCCCATCCCGAGCCGAGAAAGCTGATCGCCGACGCCTGCAAACGCGCGAAGGCGATAGGCATTCCCATCGGCATCCTGGCGCCCGTGGAAGCTGACGCCCACATGTTCCTGGACATGGGATTCTCGTTCGTCGCCGTGGGCAGCGAGAATCGGGTTGCTCCGCAAAGCAACGGACGAGCTACGCGCAAGGTTCAAGTAGCGCGAAGGTCTCTAAAGGTCGAAGCGTCGAAGGGTCGAAGGGTCGAAGGGTCGAAGGGTTGAAGGGTCAGGGTCTAAGGGTCTAAGGGTCGAAACGTGATGCCGAACCACATCGGTATCGTTGCCTGCTCCGCTGAAGGAGCAGCCCTCTGCTATCGGACCGTCTGTGTCGAAGGCGCGGCGCTTCTCGGCGCGCACGATCATCCCGAGGTCTCGATGCACACGCACTCGCTCGCCGAGTACATGAAGTGCATCAATCGTGATGATTGGAACAGCGTGGGTGACCTGATGCTGTCCTCCGCGCACAAGCTGGCGCAAAGTGGAGCGGATTTCCTGATCTGCCCCGACAACACGATCCACCAGGCTTTTTCGTACGTCGAACCGAAATCACCGGTGCCATGGTTGCACATCGTCGACAGCGTCGCTGAAGAGGCCATGAGCCAGGGGTTTCGACGCCTTGCCCTGACCGGCACACGTTGGCTCGTGCAGAGCGAGGTCTATCCGGAACGACTCACCGCGCGCGGACTGGAATGTGTCCGCCCGAACGCGGATGAGCGCGCCGAGATCAATCGGATCATCATGGGCGAGCTGGTCTATGGTGTCTTCAAGCCCGAGGCCGTTGCGTACTTTCAGCGGGTGATCGAGCGGCTGAAAAAGGAGAGTGACTGCGATGCCGTGGTGCTCGGCTGCACCGAAATCCCGTTGATCATGAACGACGCGAATTCGCCGTTGCCGACGCTCGATTCCACGCGCCTGCTCGCGCGGGCAGCATTACGACGCGCGGTCGGCGACCGTGAGACCCTTCGACGCTGAGACCCTTTAGACCCGAGCCACGTCGAGCGTTCTTTGCTCGCGTGCCGAGCGGACAATCGCGTCCATGACCAGCTGCGCGCGCAGACCATCGACGAACGACGGCTCGCACGGGCGGCCGGCGTGGATCGCCTCGATGAACTCGAAGTCCTGATCGTAGCGGAACGCCTGAAACGGATTGGCGTCGGGATCGCGCGGCGAGCCGGCGATCTTCCGGAATTCGACCGGCACGTCGATCGCCTCGTAGGCCGCGCCCTTGCGCGCGACGCGGACACGCAGCGGCTGTGAGAGCTCGTACGCGACGCCGCCCTCGCTGCCGTTCACCTCGCACCAGTCCCGACTGGTCGTGTCGCCGGCATAGCCGGTGGCGGTTTTCACGCTTTCGAACACGCCCGTCGTTCCGCGCTCGAACTGCGCCAGGCACCCGACCCAATCCTCGGTGTCCGAGGCGTGCTCCTGCCCGCTGTCGTCGAGCCGGGTAGGCCAGATCTGATGCGTCTGTGCGGTGACGCGCGCGATCGGGCCGATCGCGTGATGGGCGAAGTCGAGGCGATGAGACAGCATGTCGCCCACTTCGCCCGTGCCGGCCTCCGACAACCGCTGCCGCCAGCCGATCGCTCGCCGGCCCCAGTCCTGAAAGCGCTGTGCCCTGAAGTGCCAGGGCGTGCCGATCGCGCCACTGGTCACGAGGTGCCGCAGGTAGCGCATCGCCGGGACGAAGCGGTAGGTGAACGCCGTCATGTGGCGCACGCCGGCGCGCTCGGCGGCATCGACCATCTGCCTGGCCTCCTCGACGGTCATGGCCAGCGGCTTCTCGCAGAGCACGTGGAGGCCCCGCTCGACCGCGGTGATCGTCAGATCGCGATGAAACCGGTTCGGCGTCGCGATAATCACCGCGTCGATGTCGGCGTCGCGGAGCAGCGCCAACGGATCGCTCCAGGTCGCGGTGATGCCGCTGGTCCGCGAGGCGGCGCTGAGCGCGGCGGGATTGGGATCGCACAGGGCGGTGACGGCGGCATCGCGGCACAGCGCAATGCCGGGGAGGTGGTTGGCGACGGCGATGTTGCCCGTCCCGACGAGCGCAACACGAATCGGCATGCGCCGGATTCTAGCAGTCCGTGGCGTTTCGCCACGGATTGCCAAGTCAGTCGTGGCCCTTGATCAGGCGATCGACCTCTTCCCGCGTGGGCATGGCCGGCTGCGCTCCGGCGCGCGTCACCGAAATCGCGGCGGCGGCGGAGGCGAACGTCAGCGCGCTCTCGACCGTCTGCTTCTCGGCCAGCGCGACCGCGAGGGCGCCGTTGAAGGCGTCGCCCGCGGCGGTCGTGTCGACGGGTTTGACGTTGAACGCCGACCAGTGCCACGCGTCGTCCGGTTCGACCAGGCGCACACCCCGTGACCCCAACTTGACGAGGACGCGCTGACAGCCGCGCGCCAGCAGGCGGCGGGCCCGGGCGTCGATGAGGTCGAGCGCCGTTTCACCCTCTTCCGGCCGGTCGCCGTTGAGGATCGCCAGCTCACTTTCGTTCGGCGTCACGAAGCCGCACAGCGCGAGCAGCTGATCGGGGACAGGACCTGCGGGCGCGGGGTCGAGGACAACCGTGGCGCCGGCGGCGTGGGCTTCGACGGCCGCCCGGATCACCGTGTCCATCGGGACTTCGAGCTGCAGCAGCACGACGCTGGCCGACCGCAGAAGCGGAATGGCCGGCGTCAGGCGCTCGGGACCGAATGTGCCGTTGGCGCCCGGCGCCAGGACGATGTGGTTTTCGCCGTCGGCGGCGATGGTGATGAGCGCGACGCCCGTGCCCGAGGCGTCGTCGGTCGAGACGAGATGGGCATCGACGCCAATCGCTTCGAGCGAGCGCCGCAGCCACTCGCCGTGCGAATCGTTGCCGACCTGACCGGCCAGCGCAACCGAGCCGCCCAATCGGGCCGCCGCGCAGGCCTGGTTGCCACCCTTGCCTCCGGGCATGACCACGAACGCGTCGCCGCGCAGCGTCTCCCCGGGGACCGGGAACCGGGCCACGTGCACCACGAAATCCGCGTTGAGGCTTCCGACAACCACGATCGAAGCGCCGGTCATGACCTAAGACGTCTCCACGCGCGATTCACGGCGCCGCAGTTGATCCACGACCGCCGCAGTGACGATCACCGCTCCCGTGACGAGCCGCCGGGTCGGCTCCTGCACACCCATTTGCGCGAGCCCGGCGCCGAGCACGAGCATCACCAGGGCGCCGAGCGCAGACGATATCACCGACCCACGTCCGCCGGTGAGGCTGGCGCCGCCAATCACGACCGCGGCAATCGCCTCGAGCTCGAGTCCCATGCCGGCGTTCGGATCGGCGGCGGAGAGGCGCGACGCCTGCGTCACCGCAGCCGCCCCCGCCAGCGCGCCCGAGATCGCGAACACCGCGATCCGCACGCGACCCGGATCGATGCCTGCGAGTCGCGCCGCCTCGGCATTGACGCCGACCGCGAAGATCCGCCGCCCGAACACGATGTGGCTCAGAAGGAACTGGCTCGCTGCAACGATCGCGATCGCGAGGACGATGGGAGCGCCAACGCCGCCGGCAATATTGACGGTGATGGCGTCGACGGCGCTGCCGAGATATAGCGTCTGCGAATGGGTCACCAGGTAGGTGGCGCCCCGCGCCATTTCGAGCATCGCCAGGGTCACGATGAACGACGGCAGGCGCCATCGCACGCTGACCCATCCGCTGATGAGGCCGCACAGTGCTCCCGTTGCGACCGCGCCAAGGACTGCGACGGCGAGCGGCGCCCCGGCTTTCACGATCAGCACCCCGAACACCGCGCCCGCCAGACCGAGCACAGAGCCGACGGACAGGTCGATGCCGCCGGTCAGGATGACGAACGTCATCCCCGTCGCCAGCAGCAGGCCGTCCGGCGCCTGATTGGCCAGCGAGCGCGCGGTCGTCGCCGACACGAAATGGCCGGTGACCAGGCCGAAGCCCGCGACGAGCGCGATCAGGACTGCGATCAGCCCGGCCCACTCGGAGCCGGCGCCCAGCCGAATCTTCAGTGGAGCGTCTCCGAGGTGATGAGATCGACCGGGGTCTCGCGATCGGCGAGCGGTGCCGACGGATTGCGAAGGCGCTCGAGGGCGAACTCGATGCCGTAGACCGCGAGCTGATCGCCGTGCTGGTCCGCCGTCGCGATGACGTCGCCGCTCCTGACCAGGCCCTGAACCGCGGTGATGTTGTCGAATCCGGCGACCAGCACGTCGCGCCCACGGCCCGCAGCCTTCAGGGCCGCCACCGCGCCGAGCGCCATGCTGTCGTTGGCGCAGAGGATCGCCTTGACGTCCGCGCGCTCCGAGACCAGCGCCGACACGATCTGGTTCGCGCGCGCGGTCTCCCATTGCGCGGTCTGCGATCGTGCAATCGTCAAGCCGGCCGCCTTGGCGGCATCTTCGAAGCCGCGCTTGCGCTCGATCCCGTTGAAGGCATTTGGCGCGCCTTCCAGGATGGCGATAGGGTCGCCGGCCTTCAGGCGCTTGGCCACGAAGGCGCCAACGGCCGCGGCGCCCTTGCGGTTGTCGGGCCCGACAAACGGTACCGACAAGCCGCGGTCGGCGAGCGCGTCGCGATCGAAGCGGTTGTCGATGTTGACGACGACGATGCCTTCGTCGGCGGCCTTCTTGGCGACGCCGACGAGCGCCTTCGAGTCGGCGGGAGCCAGCACGATGGCGTTGACGCGCCGCGCGATCATCTGATCGACAATCGCGATCTGGCGCGCGACGTCCTGTTCGTCCTTGATGCCCGCCGCGATCAGATCGTAGCGGTCCTGGTGCGCGGCCTGATGCTGTCGCGCGCCCTGCTCCATCGTCTGAAAGAACTCGTTGGCCAGCGACTTCATGACCAGCGCGACGACCGGGCGGGACGGAGCCTTGGTGGCGCCGTCGCCGCATCCGATGGCAGCCACGGCGGTCAGGAAGGCACAGGTGGCGAGGAGTCGAGCGGTCGCGCGCATGCGGTGTTCTCCGTGGGTATCGTTCAACGCGTCGGGGGCGGACCGGACGAGCCCCGGACGACGAGCGCCGTTTCGAGAACCACCCGACGAACCGGCCGCTGGGGATCCCCGATGCGCGCGATGAGCAGCCGGGCCGCGGTCGCGCCGATGTCGTAGGTCGGTTGCGAGATGCAGGTCAGGGGCGGCTGCGTCGCCACCTGCCATGGCATATCGTCGAAGCCCACGATCGACACGTCGTCCGGTGCCCGCTGGCCGCGTTCGTGGATCGCTTGCAGGACGCCGAGCGACATGGTGTTGTTGGCGCTGAAGATGGCGGTCGGCGGTTCGGCCATGTCGAGCAGGTCGTGGGTGGTGCGTCGCGCCGCCTCGCGCTCGAACCCGGCATCCTTCACGAGCGTCGGATCGTACGGCAGCCCCGCCGCGGCGAGGCCCTGCGTGTAGCCGCGCCGGCGTTCAGCGCCGACGTTATGACCCTCGAGCCCGCCCACCAGGGCAATCCGCCGGTGGCCCAGCGACGCGAGGTGCGCCACCGCGTGCGCGGAGCCTTCGGCGTTGGTGACCGACACCAGATCGACGTTGGGCAGGTGTACCGTCCGATCGAGCACGACGAGCGGCACGCCCGTTTGCAGGAACTCGCGGTAGATGCGTTCGTCCTGCTGCGACGGGACGACCAGCAACCCGGCCACACCTTCAGCGCGAAACGTGTTGAGGTAAATGCGCTCGCGGTCGTAGGCCCCGTCGGAATTGGCCAGCAGCACGGTGAAGCCGTGCTTCTGCACCTCGTCGTCGATGCCCCGGACAATCGCGGTGAAGAACAGGTTCTGGATGTCGGGGATGAGCACGCCGACCGTCGAGCCCTGTCGCGCGCGCAGGGCCCGGGCCGCCCGGTTGGGCTGATAGTTCAGGGCTTTCGCCGCGGCCCGGACGCGGGCATCCAGGTCCGGACTGACGCGACCGGACTGCGCGAGGACTCGCGAAACCGTGGCCGTCGACACGCCGGCCATCGCGGCCACCTGGCGGATGGTGGGCGCGTTCGGCAGCTCGTGGCTGCGCGGGTAGACGCGCGTCGGATTCCCGCGGGAGTCGTCGTCCACAGCGGCGGGATCGTAATCGGTTACACGCGCCGCGGTCAATCATCTCGCATGGTCGTTTCACGCTGCCATCAAAGCACTTGGCGAAATCGGTCGCGGCTCGACGGCGCCGTGCCTCGAAACACGTTGGACTCCGTCGCGACCGCTGAGCAGTGTGGTTTGACAGCGGATCTGGCAGGCGGTACAACCCCTGCCATGTCGCGTGGACCGGGAACAGTGCTGGCGGTGCTGGCTCTGCCTCTGCTGTGCCTCTCTTCCTGCCGCCCGGCGACAAGGGACGAACCCGGCATCAGGCGCCTCGAGCGCGCGGAGCTCGAGAACAAGGTTCGCGGCGGATGGGCGGGCCAGATGATCGGCGTGTCGTTCGGCGCGCCGACCGAGTTTTCATCCCAGGGGCGGATCATCGAAGGCCCGCTGCCCGCGTGGGGTCCCGAGAAGGTCTCCAACGCGATCGGCCAGGACGATCTCTACGTCGAGATGACGTTTGCCGAGGTGATGGACCGCAAGGGCCTTGATGCGACGAGCGGCGACTTCGGCGAAGCGTTCCGCGCCTCGACTTACAACCTGTGGCATGCCAATGCGGCTGCGCGCCGATTGCTGCAGGCTGGTGTCCGGCCGCCGGATTCGGGCCGCCCGCAGTACAACGCGCACGCCAACGACATCGACTTTCAAATCGAGTCGGACTTCATCGGCCTGATGACGCCGGGCCTGCCGCGGGCCGGCCGTGATTTCTGCGAGCGCGTCGGCACGGTGATGAGTTTCGGCGATGGTCTCTACGGTGGGATCTTCATCACCAGCATGTACTCGGCCGCCTTCTTCGAGACCGACCCCATTCGCGTCGTCGAGGCTGGCCTGGCGGCGCTGCCGCAGGGCAGCGGATACGCCGCGGTCATCCGCGACGTGCTGTCCTGGCACAAGGCGAACCCGGCTGACTGGCGCGCCACCTGGCAGCGCATCCTCGACACGTGGGACAAGAACGATGCGTGCCCCGATGGCGCGCTTCGTCCCTTCAACATCGATGCGCGGCTGAACGGTGCCTATGTGGCCCTGGGGCTGCTGTATGGCGGCGGCGATTTCAGCCGGACGATCGAGATCGCGACGCGTGCGGGGCAGGACTCCGACTGCAATCCTTCGAGTGCCGCCGGCATTCTGGGCGTGATGATCGGCTACGATCGCATGCCCGATGCGTGGACGCGCGGCATCCCCGGCATCGCGACCCGCAAATTTGCATTCACGCGCTATTCGTTCAACGACATCGTGATGTCCACGACGCGGCGGGCTGAAACCGTCATCCAGCGTGCGGGGGGGCGGGTGGACGGCGATACCCTGCTGATTCCACGCCAGTCTCCGGCGCCGCCTGCACTCGAGCAGTGGGACATGGGTGTGGCGGACCGGATGATTCCCGCCGATGATCCAGCGTGGCACTGGCAGGGGGCCTGGAGGCCGTTCCTGTCACCCCGGGACAAGACGATGAAGCCAGGCCGGACGACGCACGCGGCCGGCGCGACAGCGACGCTCACGTTCACCGGCACGGCGCTGATGATTCTTGGAGAATTCTCGCGAAGCGGAGGAACCGCGGCGATGACGCTGGATGGCGAGCGTGTGGGACCGATGGACACGTGGACCCCGCCCCGGACGACCGACACGGGTCTCTGGCATGTCTACGGGCTTCGTCCGGGCCGGCACGTGTTGAAGATCGAGACGACCGGAACCGCGAAGTCGGGGAATCCAAACCCCGAGATCTCAATACTCGCGGCAGTGGTCTACCAACAGTAGGGCCCGACTTCATGGCCTATGCAGTAGGGCCCGACTTTAGTCGGGCCAGTCACCGTATGCGCAAAAGGGAGGACTCGTGAGGATTCGTGACATGCAAGCGGCGGCCGCGCTCGCGCTCTTCGTGATGGGCATGAGCGCAGCAAGCGCCGGGCAGACGGGACAGGCCGGGCCGCAGGTGAAGAAGCTGGTGGCGGTGAAGGCCGCTCGACTGATCGACGGCCTGGGTGGAGCCCCCGTTTCAAACGCCGTGGTGTTGATTGAAAACGATCGGATTACTGCCGTGGGCGCGGGGTTGAGCATACCGTCGGGCGCGCAGGTCATCGATCTCGGCTCCGCCACGATTCTTCCTGGTTTCATCGATTGTCACACCCACGTCACCGGTCAGCCCGGCGACAACTTCTACGAAGACCTCTTCAAACGCAGCCCCATCGACGAGGCTGTGACTGCCCACATCTATGCCAGGCGCACGCTCGAGGCGGGGTTCACGACGATTCGTGACGTCGGGTCCGAGGAATACGTCGACGTCGCGCTGAAGAAAGCCATCAATCACGGCGACATCCCGGGGCCGCGGATGCTGGTGGCCGGTCTGGCCTTGAGCGCGACGGGCGGCCACGGCGATCTCAATGGCTACTCGCCGTATCTGTCGTTCAAGACCTTCAGTGGCATCGCGGACGGGGTCGACGCCATCCGCAAGCTGATTCGTACCGACGTGCGGCAGGGCGCCGACGTGATCAAGGTGCTGGCGACAGCCGGCGTGCTCTCGGAGGAGGACTCGGAAGGCGCGCCCCAGTATTCCCAGGAGGAGCTCGACGCCGTCGTCCAGGAGGCGCACATGTGGGAGCGGCGCGTCGCGGCGCACGCGCATGGCGCCGAAGGCATCAAGCGCGCGATTCGCGCCGGCGTCAACTCGGTGGAGCATGCGTCGTTCATCGACGACGAGGGAATACGGCTGGCGAAGGAGAAGGGCACCTTCCTGGTGATGGATATCTACAACGACGACTACATCATGACGGAGTACGCGAAGCGCGGATATCCACCCGCGATCCTCGAAAAGGAGCGGCGCGTCGGCAAAACGCAGCGCGAGAACTTCCGCAAGGCGTGGAAAGCCGGCGCGAAAATGGCCTTCGGCACCGACGCCGGCGTCTATCCGCACGGCGACAACGCCAGACAGTTCGCGAAGATGGTCGAGTGGGGGATGACGCCGATGGAAGCGATCACGGCGGCGACGGCGTCAGCCGCCGAGCTGCTCGGGTGGAGCGATCGCATCGGCACGCTGCAGGCCGGCCGCTTCGCGGATCTGGTCGCCGTGAACGGCGATCCGCTGAGCGACATCGCAGTGCTGCAGAAGGTGCAGTTCGTGATGAAGGGCGGAGTCGTGTACAAGAAGCAGTAGGGCCGCACTTTAGTGCGGCCGGCACATAGGCCCGAGCTTTAGCTCGGGCATCGCGGCGATGCTGTATTGCCCAAGCTAAAGCTTGGGCCTACTGCTTTAACGACGGCAGCTTGGGCCTACTGCTTTAACGATGGCAGAAGGATCGACTGCAGGCGGGACTTCAGGTACGCGAGTCGATAGCCGCCGTCCACGGCATTGTGGTACCCGAACGGTGCCTGGTCCGGCGTCAGCAGGGCGGCGTCCTGCATCGGCTCGAACGCGGTACCTTCGTGCCACTCGTTGAACGAGTTGATGTAGGTGAGGAAGAACCCGGTCTTTGCCGGCGGCAGCGACGCATCGGTCTGCAGGTTCAGCGTGGTGCGCATCGACTCGTCAATCCGCCACTCCGACAGCCGCCGCGCATTCTCGCGGTCCATGGCGGTTGACCAGTCCAGCGCCGCCGGCGGCTCGAAGCTGGGCGGGCGATAGCACGACTCGGGCGGCACGTTCCGCTGCGCGATGCCGTCGAAGCCGGCGTTGATATTGAACGAGAATTCGAGATCGAAATCGCGGCAGGCGCCGGCGATGCCCGCCCACAGCTCGGGCCGCACGTAGTTGTCGTAAATCGCCATCCCGTCGAAACCGCCGGCGCGCACGCGATCGATCGCGCTGGAGTCGGCCAGCAGCCGGATCTGATCGAAGTCGTGGCGGAACGTCTCGCGCACGGTGTCCGTCTGCTGACGCCACACGGAGTCCGGACGATAGAGATCGACGGGGAATGTACGACCGTGGCAGTCCGTGCCCTGCGGCGGAAGAATCGTCGCGAACGACTTGAAGACCGGACCCTCGACGCCGTCCGCGTCGTACAACATCAGTAGACAGTCCCATCGCCGCTTCGCTCCGTACTCGGTCAGCAGGTACTGGATGTCGGACGCATACCGCTCCGGCCGCTGCTTGCTGTACGGCTCGAGATGGAACGTCACCTTGAGCCCATGGTCGCGCATCACGTCCATGACGAGCGGCACCCGCTGATCTTCGAAGCTACCCGGTCCCCACCAACTCAGGTTGATGGCGCCGACGCCGGCATCCAGCATCCAGCGCGCGTGCTGTTCGATCACCGACGACTCGCGCGAATCGTACGGACCCAGCCGGGGCACCGAGCTTGCGGCGATGTCGAGCGGAGGCACCCGCTGCCACTGGTCCCAGTGGCGCCATGGGTTGGTGCAGTACCAGGGGTAGGTACTCGAAGACGAAGTGCTGGCGCAGCGAAGGGAATCGCTGCCGCAGCGCGGTGCCCACGACGGAGGCGTCGAAAGCCGGCAGCGGCGGTGCCGTCCACGGGAGCTGCGGCGGCGGAAGCTCCGGCACACAAGTGTTCGTGCGAACGGCCAGCGTGTGGGCCTGCGCATAGCTCCACGGTTGGTCGGCCGGCGGAATCGGCGCGCACTGCTGTGGGTCGGAAGCGGCGGACGCGATGGCCGGACGAAGCGCGACCGAGGCGGCCAGAGACGCAAGGAAGCGGCGGCGGCTGAGCATCGACGTCCAGTTGCTATGGTACGCTCCGTCCGGATGACGTACGACGAGTTGTTACAGGCTCCGGTAAATATTCACGCCGGGCGGACCCTGACGTGGGGCATCAGCCGGGACGTGGCGGACTTGCTGCACCAGAACGCCACCCCGGAGTCAGTCACGCTGGAGACCGGGTCAGGTCGAAGCACGCTCGTGCTGCTTCATGCCGGCGTGTCCCGGCACATCGCGATTCAACCGTCGTCAGACGAGTTCACGGCGATCGGTGACTTCTGCGCGGCACACGGCATCTCGACGGCCGCATTCGAACCCGTGGTCGCGAGGTCGCAGGAATACCTGCCGCACGCGACGCTGCCGCCTCTCGACATCGTCCTGATCGACGGCGCGCATGCCTTTCCCTACCCGTTCCTCGACTGGTATTTCACCGCGAGGGCGTTGAAAGCGGGAGGCCTGCTCATCATCGACGACGTGCAGATCGCGACAGGCACCATCCTCGCGGACTTTCTCGACGCGGAGGCGGGGTGGACGAGCGTGGCGCGGACCGGCCGCTTCGCGGCATTTCGCCGCGGAACCGAGAGCCTTGCGCCGTCGCAGGACTGGAAAGGCCAGCCCTATCTGGCGGACCACTATCCCACCTCGCGCGTGCTGCTCGTGCGCGAGGAGCCCAAGGGAGCCATCGAGCGCGCGGCCGGCCGTTACCTGCCGTGGCGCGTGCAGGATTGGTTGAGACAGCGCTATCGCTGGCCCCGCCCATCGTGGGTCGACTGACCTTCGCAGGGCAGCGGTGCTGCAGTCCCGCAGTGCCGCAGTCCAGCGGTGCCGCAGTGCCGCCGTGCACAGTGCCGCCGTGCGCAGTGCCGCAGTGCCGCAGTGCGGGCACGCCTAGATATCGTTGAGTGAAGAGCGCAGGCGTGAGATGACGCGGATGGCATGGTCGCACAGGTCACGAAGGGCAGCGACCTCAGAGGGCGCGCACCAGTCGCGCTTCTCCAGATCAATCAAATGGTTCTGCGCCTCGAGTAGCTCGGCTCTCGCCATCGTCAGATAGCGACGAAACTCCTTGAACCCAAATCGGCCAAACCCTTCGGCGATCAGGCTCGGTGCCGAACACGCCGCATCTCTGAGCTGATCGCGGAATTTGAAATCCTGACGGAAGATCGGTGCCGCACTTATTGCGACAATTCGGTCCCTGAGTTCCGCGGCAAGCTGCCAGGCGCGGAGTTCTTGGAACGTCGACACACCCATGCCACTCGAAGGAGCAGAACGCGTGCCATGACGCCGGAGTGGCGTAGTTGCATGCCCGTCTCGCTGCACTTTCGCACTGCAGGACTGCCGCACTGCAGCACTGCAGCACTGCGCGACTGCAGCACTGCGGGACCGCAGGACTGCAGGACGGCAGCACTGCGGCACCGCGTCATTTCCTGATCGCGGTCACGATGCTGCGATCGGCCACGGTCGGCGTGACGCGCACGCCGTCGAAGCCGGCAGCGGTCAGGAACTCGCGCATCTCGGAGGCGGCATAGCAGCGGCCTTCGGTCGAGTGCATCAGCAGCGCCGAGTAGGCAGCGACCGCCAAGGGGCCGGTCTTCTCGTCGTTGAGATGCGCGTCGTGCACGATCACGAGACCGCCGGGCGGCAGCGCGCGCGCTGATCGCTCGAGCAGGCGCGAGACGGCCGGCACGTCCCAATCGTGCAGCACGTTCGAGAAAAGATGGACGTCGTGCCCGTTCGGCCACTCGTCGGCGAACATGTCGCCCGCGTGTACCGCCACCGTTGCGGCACAGCCGCGATTCGCGATGGCGGCGGTCGCGACGCGGTCCACCGGCGGGCGCTCGAAAACGGTGGCTCGAATGTGAGGGTGCCGATCGACGAGACAGCAGGCGTAGATACCCGATCCGCCGGCGACGTCCAGAATCGCGCGGCGGTCGCCGAGATCGACGGCGCTTGCGACCGCCCGTCCCAGGAAGAGCCCCCGCGAATCCATTGCGGCGGTGAACTGTGCGGCGAAGTCGGGGTTGAGCATGGCCGTGGCCCAGGCCCGCTGCGACGACGCGCCCGACCAGTTCGAGGGACGACCCGTGCGCAGCACTTCGACAAAGTCGCGCACGATCGGCCGACTCCTGAACGACGCGTAGTACGGCCCGAGGAAGAACGGCGACGTCCGGACCAGGTGATCGATCCCGAGGCCGGTCAGCTCCAGGACCTGGCCGTTCCGGGCGACGAGGCCCATGGCCACGAACAGCGTCACGGCCACATCCGTTGGCCGTTCGGCCAGATGCAATGCCGCGCAGAGGCTCTGGAGGTCCGAGGGCTGGGCATGGAGCTGTGTAAACAGATCGAGCTCCACAAGCGCGGCCGTCAGGAGGTCGGCGGCGTAAAGACCGTCGCGGAGGCGGTAGAGAGACGTCGGATCGCTGGCGGGCAGCGGCGGCAGCATGCCCGGAGCGTAACGCAACACCGCCGCGGCACGGGTCATCAGTTTTCCAAGCTGATGTGCCATCGCATGAGGAGGTGGATTTGACAGGAACGCCGGGGCTGGCCTACTGTTATCGAGTATTCATCATGTCCAGCGCGCGGACCCTTGCTATGTGTTGTTGCTGTTGTCGCGAGGCTCGAAAGGGCCCCTGGGCAGCGGATCCGCGTCGTCACACGGAAGACATCGACTAGACGACCAGCACTCGATTACGCAATAAGGCCCGGAGGGACACCACACCTTCCGGGCCTTTTTCTTTTTTGGACGTGCGGCCGCACTAAAGTGCGGCCCTACTGCAGCAGGGCCCGACCAATCGACAGTAGGGCCCGACTTCAGTCGGGCCAATCGTGCCCGAGCTAAAGCTCGGGCCTACGTACAGAGGCGAGGGCAGTGACAGCAACGGAATTATACGAGCGCTCGGCCGAGATGGAGGACTGGAGTCCCGAGCGGATCCTCTCGTGGGCCGCGAGCCTCTCGCCGCGCGTCGCATTCAGCACCGGCTTCGGCGCGGAAGGCTGCGCCCTGGTGTACCTGATCGCCTCGGCACGACTGCCCATCGACGTCTTCACGCTCGATACCGGCGTCCTCTTCCCCGAAACCTACGCGCTCTGGCACGAGCTGCAGGAGAAGTACGGCATCACGATTCGCGCGGTCCGTCCGCGACACACCATCGACGAGCAGGCCGCGCGCTTCGGTCCTGCGCTCTGGGACCGCGATCCCGATGCGTGCTGCCGGTTGCGCAAGGTGGAGCCGCTGCGGGAGGCGCTGCAGGATGTGGACGTCTGGATCTCGGCGATCCGCCGCGATCAGACGACCGACCGCGCAGGCGCCCCGGTCGCCGAGCTCGACGACCGCTACGGTCTGATCAAAGTGAACCCGCTCGTCCGCTGGACGACGAAAGACGTCTGGCGGTTTCTGCACGCCAACCGCGTGCCCTACAACCCCCTCCATGACGCCGGCTACCCGAGCATCGGATGCCGGCCGTGCACGACGCCAGTGGCCGCGGGCGAGGACCCGCGCGCCGGCCGCTGGCGGGGCCACCAGAAAAACGAATGTGGCCTGCACGTGGAGGTCCAGCCCGTGGATCTCACGATCCGCGTGATCCCGGTCCCATGACTCGAAGGAGCAGCAACGATCGTGAGTGCCTCGTCCCTCGTCGACCCGCACGGCGGCGTCCTCGTCGACCGTCTCGTACCGGCCGCTGACGCCTCGGCGTTCACCGCACGCGCGGCAACGCTCCCAACCTTCGTCCTCGACGCCCGCGAGCTCGCGGACCTCGAGCTGATCGCGACTGGCGCTGCCAGTCCGCTCACCGGCTTCCTGGATTCCAGGGATTACCGGTCCGTCCTGGATCGTCTTCGCCTGGCAGACGGCACGGTCTGGCCGCTGCCGTTCACGCTGGCCGTGGCGGAAGACGCGTCCGTCAAACCTGGCGACGAGCGAGCGCTCGCCGACGGCAATGGCCGGCTGTGGGGCGTCATCGCGGTCACCGACGTGTTCACCCGCGATCCGATCGGGGAGTCGCGGGCGATCTACGGAACGGAGGATCCGGCGCACCCCGGTGTGGCCTACTTGCTCTCGCGACCGCGCACGCTGGTCGGTGGCAGCGTGCAGGTCCTGCCGCTCGGCGATGACCGCCCGTTCCTGGAATACCGCCTGTCGCCGCGCGATCTGCGTGCCCGCATCGCCGATCTCGGATGGAAGACCGTCGCGGGGTTCCAGACCCGCAACCCCATTCACCGCGCACACGAGCACCTGACGAAGATTGCGCTCGAAGTCAGCGACGGCCTGGTCATCCATCCGCTCGTTGGCGAGACCAAGCAAGACGACGTGCCGGCGTCGGCGCGCTTCGAGGCGTATCGAGTCCTGGTGGACAAGTACTATCCGAAAGACCGGACGATCCTGGCCGCGTTCCCGGCCGCGATGCGCTACGCCGGCCCGCGTGAAGCGGTCTTCCACGCGATTGCCCGCAAGAACTACGGCATCAACCAGATCATCGTCGGACGCGATCATGCCGGCGTCGGCAAGTACTACGAGCCGCTTGCGGCGCAGCGCATCTTCGATCAGTTCGAGCCGGCCGATCTCGGCGTGAAACCACTTCGGCTCGATCCGACGTTCTATTGCCGCGCCTGCGGAACGCTGGCCTCGTCGAAGAGCTGCCCGCACGGGCCGGCCGAACGCCTCGACCTGTCGGGTACCAAAGTGCGCGAGATCTTGCGCTCGGGCGGACGCCTTCCGGAAGAGTTCACGCGTCCCGAAGTTGCGGAGGTCCTGCGCGCGCACTACCTCAAGGCGAGCGGAGAGGCGCCGCCGGCGCCAGCAGCGCCACCGGCTGAGAAGCGATCGACAGGAGATCCCGGTTTCATCATCTGGTTCACCGGCCTCTCCGGCGCGGGCAAGAGCACGCTGGCCGAAGCGCTGCGCACGCGGCTCGAAACCAAGCGGCCCGTTGAGATTCTCGACGGCGACGAAGTGCGGACCCACTTGTCGAAGGGGCTCGGCTTCTCGAAGGAGGATCGCGACACCAATATTCGTCGCATCGGGTTCGTGGCCCGGCTTCTCGCGCGCAACGGTGCCATCGCGATTGGCGCCGCCATCTCGCCCTATGCCGATACGCGCGACGAGGTTCGCAAGGCAGCCGAGCGCGACGGGGTCGCATTCATCGAGGTCCACGCGCACGCCACGATCGAGGCGCTGGCCGCCCGCGACGTGAAGGGCCTCTACAAGAAAGCCCTGGCGGGCGAAATCGGGAACTTCACCGGCGTCTCGGACCCGTACGAGGAGCCGTCGAGTCCGGACGTCCTCGTCCGCAGCGATCGGGAGACGATCGAGGAAAGTCTCGACCGCATCCTGGCGACGCTCGCGGACCGGGGCCTCGTCGCCCGATCGGCCGTCGGCGCCGCCGGCGTGGGGGTTGGCCGCTCGTGACCGCGGGCCTTTTTCCGACCTTCCTGAAGCTGGCCGGCCGAAAGGTCGTCGTGGTCGGCGCAGGTCCGGTCGGCGCTTCGAAGATCGACAGCTTGCTGGCAGCCGGCGCCGAGATCACGGTCGTGGCGCCGGACGTCTCGCCGGCCGTCGCCGCTGCATCCGTCCGGATCGAGCGGCGCCGGTTCGAACCGGCTGATCTCGACGGCGCCTGGTTCGTCGTCGCCGCCGCGCCGCCCGACGTGAACCGGGCGGTCCGTGATGCCGCGGACGCGCGTCACGTGTTCGTGAACGCCGTGGACGATCCGCCGAACGCGACGGCCTATCTCGGTGGCGTGGTGCGCAAGCGGGGTGTGACCGTCGCGATCTCGACCGACGGCAGCGCGCCGGCGCTGGCCGGGCTCCTTCGAGAGGGGCTCGAGACGCTGCTGCCGGACGATGTCGAGGCGTGGCTCGAAGTGTCGCGCCGCGCACGTGAGCACTGGAAGCGCGCCGGAGTTCCGATGGAAGAGCGCCGGCCGCTGCTGCTCGACGCCATCAATCGCCTTTACGAGCGACGTCGGGAACCGGCCGTCGTAGGGGCGCACTGTCCGCCTCCGCGCGAAGCGCTGCGGCGAGACCTCGACGAATCAAGAGCGAAGTCGGGCGTGCGCCCTGACGAGGTGCCGGTATGAGCGCACGTGTCGCCCTCGTCGGCGCCGGGCCTGGCGATCCAGGCCTGCTGACCCGCCGGGCGCTCTATTTGCTACGGCGAGCCGATCTGGTGCTGTACGACGCGCTGGTGCCTCTCGAGATCGTCGACGTCGCGCGTCGTGCTCGGCGCTTCTACGTCGGCAAGCGCGCGGGTCGCCACTCGATGACGCAGGAGTCGATCCAGCGTCTGATGATCCGGGCCGCTGCGCGAGGGCAGCGCGTTGTCCGCCTGAAAGGCGGCGACCCGTTCGTCTTCGGCAGAGGGGGCGAAGAAGCGCTGGCGCTCAAGGCCGCCGGCCTTCAGGTCGAAGTCGTGCCCGGCGTGTCGTCGGCACTCGCCGCGCCAGCCCTGGCCGGCATTCCGGTGACGCATCGCGGCATCTCGACGGGCGTAGTCGTCGTGTCCGGCCACGCCGAGTCCGCCTACGCGCCGCTCCTCGACAGCGTGGCGCCCAACGCCGCCACCATCGTCGTGCTGATGGGGCTTGCGACGCGAGGCGACATCGCCGCACGACTGCGGGCGGCGGGCTGGTCACCGTCGACGCCGGCGGCGATCGTCTTCGGCGCCGGGCAGGATGCCGCACATGGCTGGTCCGGGCGTCTCCAAACGCTGGCCGACGCCGCGATTGACGAGAACCTTCCGGGAACGCTGGTCATCGGTCAGGTCGTCGCACTGGCCCCGCTGATTGGCGGCTCGGTGACGCTGTCGGCAGAACCCGCGACCGGCGAGCTCGAACGACAGGGACGAGGGTAATCACATGTCTTCCATCAACGACGCCACGACGTTTGGACGAGCGCGACTGAGCTTCGCCAACGAGTCGGAGGTCGACGAGTTCGCCAGCACGCTCGACAAGTTCGAGCGCGGCGAGATTACCGCCGACCAGTGGCGCGCCTTCCGGCTGGTGCGCGGCACCTACGGCCAGCGGCAGACCGACGATGCGTCGATGCTGCGGATCAAGATTCCGCAGGGCATCCTGACCGGCGAGCAGATACATGCGATCGCGGACGTGGCCGCCACCTACTCGCGCGGCTTCGGCCACATCACGACGCGTCAGAACGTCCAGCTCCATTTCATCCGGCTGCACGACGTGGAGCCATCCATGCGCCAGCTCGCGGCCGCCGGTCTGACGACGCGTGAAGCCTGCGGCAATTCGGTGCGGAACATCACGGCGTGTCCGTACAGCGGCGTCGCGGCCGATGAGGCATTCGACGTCACGCCGTACTCGGAGGCGCTGACGCGCTACTTCCTCCGGCATCCGTTGAGCTCGGCGTTGCCGCGCAAGTTCAAGATCGCGTTTGAAGGCTGCCCTGAGGATCACGCGTACACGGGAATCCACGACATCGGCTGGCGCGCGCTCGTCCAGGACGACGACGACGGGCAGCCCGTGCGCGGCTTCCGCGTCAGCGTCGCCGGCGGCACGGCGACCATGTGCCGATCGGGCTTCGTGCTCTACGACTTCCTGCCGGTGTCCGAGATGCTGAACGTGTCGGAAGCGATCGTCCGCGTGTTCCACCGGCTGGGCGACTATCAGCACAAGGCGCGCAACCGGATGAAGTTCCTGGTCAAGTCGCTTGGCTGGGAGGGCTTCCGCACCGAGTTCGAGAAGGAGCTGACGGGCTTCCTGGCCGAGGGCGGCGCGACGCTGCCGTTCGATCCGGAGCGGCCGCCGGTCGAGCAGGTGCCCGATTGGCCACGGCCTGCGGCAGACGATGTGCTGACCGTCGCGCGGCGCGTCGCCGAGCCCACGAACGGGCCCGGCATTCACCCGGTCGTGAAGCGCGACCTCGCGGTGGCGTCCGCCGACTATCTGGCCTGGGAACGCGCCAACGTCCGGAAGCAGCGTCAATCCGGCTACGCGCTGGTCGTCGTGAGCCTTCCCCTCGGCGACATCACGTCCGGACAGCTTCGCGTCGTCGCCGATCTCGCGGCGGCGTACGGCGACGGCACCATTCGCGTGACCGCCGATCAGGACTTGCTGCTGCGATGGATTCGCGTCGGCGAGCTGAAGGCGCTGCACGACCGCCTCGCGGCGGCAGGCCTGGCCGTTGCCGATAACGAGTCGGTCGCGAACGTCACGAGTTGTCCCGGGGCCGAGTCCTGCAAGCTCGCGGTGACGCAATCGCGCGGACTCGGCCGCCTGTTGAGCGATGCGTTGCACGAGCGAGCCGACCTCGTGGAGGCGGTGCCCGGCTTGAAGATCAAGATGAGCGGGTGTCCGAATGGGTGCGGCCAGCATCACATCGCGGGCATCGGGTTCCAGGGCAGCATCCGGAAGCTCGACGGCCGTCCGGTGCCGCAGTACTTCGTCTACGTCGGCGGCGGCCCGACGTCGGATGGCGCGCAGTTCGGGCGGCTGGCGGCGAAGATTCCCGCCAGGCGCGCGCCCGCGGCAGTCGAACGTCTGGTCGGCTTGTATCAGCGCCAGCGCTCGGACGGCGAGTCGGCGATGGCGTTCTTCCAGCGCGCGGCGCTGGAAGACGTGAAAGACGTGTTGGTCGATCTCGAGCCGCTGGCGGCTCGCCGACGCGACGCCGGAGGACTTCATCGATCTGGGAGAGCTCGCGGCTTTCAATCCCGAGGTGCAGGATGGCGAGTGCAGCGCATAACACAGTGCTCGGCGTTGCGGCCGTACCCGAGCGGGAGATTCTCGACGCCGTGCGGGCGATTCGTTACGGGTCGGTCGAGGTCGTGATTCACGATTCGAAGGTTGTACAGGTAATTCGGACCGAGAAGGTCCGATTCGACAACAACAAATAGTTTTCAATCCGACCGGATAACCGGAGGGTTCTCATGCGAGGGACAGCAACATGCGCACGCAGATCCTCCGTACGATCGGAGCGGGAGTGGTAGTGGGAAGTCTCATCGGACCGCCGGTGGTGCAGGCGCAGGATGCTGCGCCCGACGATCCGGCGGCGCGGGCGGCAACGCTCCAGCAGCTGCTCTCGACACTGAAAGCGAGTCCGCCGTCCACCGCGGAAGGCGCGGCTGAAGCCCGCGCCGTGCTCGAGGCGTTGACGGAGCGGATCAGCGAGCTCGATCAGCAGCTGCGGGTCCTCGAACGCAAGCTCGAGATCGAGCGCGAGCAGGCGACGGAGAAGGCCAAGACCGCACCGTCTGTGACGGTGAGCGGCCAGCAGGGATACTCCCTGCGTTCGAGCGACGGTAACTTCCAGATCCGGTTCCGCGGCTACATCCAGTCGGACGGGCGCTTCGTCGGCGACTCGGATACGACGAGTGGACCGAGCACGTTCGTGATGCGGCGCGTGCGCCCGGTGATCGAGGCCACCGCGTTCAAGATTTTCGACTTCAAATTGATGCCCGACTTCGGCGGCGGCACGACGGTCCTCCAGGACGCCTACGCCGACGCGAAGTTCGCGACGTGGTTCCGGGTTCGTGCCGGCAAGTACAAAGCGCCGTTCGGTCTGTCGCGCCTGCAGTCGGCCACGGAGATGACGTTCATCGAGCGCGGCACGCCGACGCTGATCGCGCCGAACCGCGACCTCGGCGTGATGGCGTTCGGTGATCTCTACGGTGAGCGCCTGACCTACCAGGTCGGCGTCTTCAACGGCGTCGTCGACGGCGGCAGCGCCGACCTCGACGACCGGAGCGGCAAGGACGTGGTCGCGCGCGTGTTTGCACATCCGTTCCGCAAGGCGAAGAGCGACGCCTGGAAACAGCTCGGTGTCGGCTTTGCGGTGAGCAGTGGAAGTCAGCGCGGGAGCGCGACGACTCCGGACCTGCCGACGTATCGCACCGCCGCGCAGCAGACGTTCTTCAGGTATCGCTCCGACTTGACGCCGGAAGGGACGACGGTCGCGAACGGCGATCACTGGCGGGTTGGTCCGCAGGCGTATTACTACTATGGCCCCGTGGGCTTGCTGGCGGAGTACTGCGTCAGCAACCAGAAACTGCGCCGCGGCGTGGTCACCGGCGACAACACGGCCAGGGCGTGGCAGCTCGAGGGCAGCTACGTCCTCACTGGAGAGAACGCCTCATATCGCGGCGTCACGCCACGTCGCAGTTTCGAGCGCGCGACCGGCGGCAATGGCTGGGGCGCGTTCGAGCTGATCGGCCGCTACGGCCATTTCGAAGTGGATGACGACGTGTTCCAGGTGTTCGCGAATCCGGCGGCGGCTGCCCGGCGTGCAGACGACGTGGTCGGCGGCGTGAACTGGTATCTCAACCGGATGGTGAAGATCACCGCGGAGTTCGAAGCCAACTTGTTCGACGGCGGAGCGCCCGATGGCGAAGACCGGTCGACCGAGCGCGGCCTGTTCACCCGGCTGCAGTTTGCGTTCTGAGGATGACTGTCATGAAACTCAATCGACTTCTTGTCGCGTTCGGGCTTGCGGTGGCGGCAAGCGTCGGTCTCTTCGGCCCAGTCGAAGGTGACGCTGCTCAACGTCTCGTACGATCCGACGCGCGAGCTCTATCAGGAAATCAACGCCGCGTTCGCGAAAGCGTGGCAGGCCAAGACCGGCCAGGCCATCACTATCAACCAGTCTCACGGTGGCTCCGGCAAGCAGGCCCGCGCTGTCATCGACGGCCTCGAAGCCGACGTCGTCACGCTCGCACTCGCCTATGACGTCGACGCGCTGAACAGGGTGGGGAAGCTGATCCCGGCCGGACTGGCAGAAGCGGCTGCCCAGCAACTCGACGCCGTACACCTCGACGATCGTCCTGCTGGTGCGCAAGGGCAATCCGAAGCAGATCAAGGACTGGGACGATCTCGGCAAGCCTGGCATCTCGGTCGTCACGCCGAATCCGAAGACGTCCGGCGGCGCGCGCTGGAATTACCTGGCGGCGTGGGAGTACGGCAAGCGGAAGTGGGGCAGCGACCAGAAGGCGCAGGAGTTCGTGAGCCGGCTGTACAAGAACGTGCCGGTGCTCGATTCCGGAGCCCGTGGCTCGACGACGACGTTCGTGCAGCGCGGCATTGGCGACGTGTTGATTGCCTGGGAGAACGAGGCGCTCCTCGCTACCGAGAAGCTCGGGCAGAATCAGTTCGAAATTGTCGTGCCATCGGTCAGCATACTCGCCGAGCCGCCGGTGACGCTCGTGGACAAAGTGGTGGATCGTCGAGGCACGCGGAAAGTGGCTCAAGCGTATCTCGAATTCCTCTACTCGCCGCAGGGGCAGGAGATCGCCGCGAAGCACCACTATCGTCCGCGGCAGGCGGACGTGCTGGCCAAGTACTCGGCCAAGTTTCCGAAGATCACGCTGTTCACCATCGACGAGGCGTTTGGCGGCTGGACCAAAGCGCAACAGACCCACTTCGACGATGGCGGGATCTTCGACAAGATCTACGAGCCAGGTTCGTAAGGTGCAGTAGGGCCCGACTTCAGTCGGGCCAATTCATGGCCGCACTGAAGTGCGGCGCTACTGCCGTCTGAAATGCGATTTCGCGAGAGGACTGATGGCCGTAAGAGTACTACCCGGGTTTCGGCCGGCGCTGGGGTTCACCCTCGCGTACCTCAGCCTGCTGGTCCTGATCCCGCTGTCCGGCGTCTTCATCAAGACCGCCGGGTTGTCGTGGGAGCAGTATTGGCACACGGTCACGAGTCCGCGTGCGCTGGCGTCGTACCGGCTCACGATTGGCGCGTCAGGCATCGCCGCCCTGATCAACGCGATCTTCGGCATGCTGTCGGCCTGGGTGCTCGTACGCTACGAGTTCCCCGGCCGGCGGCTGGCCGACGCGTTGATTGATCTCCCGCTGGCGCTGCCAACAGCGGTTGCCGGCATCGCCCTGACCTCGCTCTACGCGGTAAACGGCTGGCTCGGCTCGGTCCTCGCGCCGGGCGGCGTGAAGGTGGCGTTCACGCCCCTTGGCATCATCGTCGCGCTGACGTTCATCGGATTGCCGTTCGTCGTCCGCACCGTGCAGCCGGTGCTGCAGGATCTCGAGAACGAGGTCGAGGACGCGGCGGCGAGCCTTGGCGCCACGCGAAGCCAGACGTTCCGGCGGATCATCTTTCCCACCGTGCTCCCGGCGCTCGTCACGGGCACGGCGCTGGCGTTCGCGCGTGCGCTCGGCGAGTACGGCTCGATCGTATTCATCTCGGGCAACCTGCCATTGAAGACGGAAGTGACGACGCTGTTGATCATGACGAAGCTCGAGCAGTACGACTATCGTGGCGCGACGGCGCTGGCGACGGTGATGCTCGGCTTGTCGTTCGTCATGCTCTTCGCGATCAACATGAGCCAGGCCTGGCTGCGGCGCCGCAACGGGGCGCTCGAGGAGGCGGCGTAGTGCGCGGCCGGCTGGTGCGCCTGGCGCTGACCGGGACGGCGCTGGCGTTCCTGGTGCTGTTCCTGCTGCTGCCGCTGGCCGTCGTGTTCTCGCAGGCCCTGGAGCAGGGGATTCGGGCCTACTGGGTGGCCGTGAGCGAGCCCGAAGCGTTGCGCGCGCTGCGCCTCACGTTCATCGTCGTGCTCATTGCCGTGCCCATGAACGTGGTCTTCGGCGTGGCGGCGGCATGGGCGATCGCCCGCTTTCAATTCCCGGGGCGCGAGCTGCTGATTACGCTGATCGATCTGCCGTTTGCCGTCTCGCCGGTGATCTCGGGGCTGGTGTTCGTGCTGCTCTTCGGCGCCCAGGGGATCTTCGGCACGTGGCTGGCCGATCACGACATCAAGATCATCTTTGCCATTCCCGGCATCGTGCTGGCCACGGCCTTCGTGACGTTCCCGTTCGTGGCGCGTGAGCTGATCCCGATGATGCAGGAGCAGGGGGCAGAGGCCGAGGAGGCGGCGCTGGCGCTGGGCGCCAGCGGGTGGCAGATGTTCCGCCGCATCACGCTGCCGCAGATTTCATGGGGCCTGATGCACGGCGTCGTGTTGCTGACCGCGCGCGCGGTCGGCGAGTTCGGGGCGGTGTCGGTGGTGTCGGGGCATATCCGCGGCCTCACCAACACGGCGCCGCTCCACGTCGAAATCCTGTACAACGAATACCAGTTCGTCGCGGCCTTTGCGGTCTCGTCGGTCCTGGCGTTGTTCGCGCTGGTCAGCCTGGCGGCCAAGCGCGCGGTCGAGTGGAGGATGGCACACCCGCGATGAGCATTCAGGTCCAACACGTGTCGAAACGCTTCGGCGCGTTCACGGCCGTGGACGATGTCAGCATCGACGTGACGTCGGGCGAGCTGGTCGGGTTGCTCGGTCCGTCCGGATCCGGCAAGACGACGCTGCTCCGGATGATTGGCGGCCTCGATAGCCCCGATCGGGGCAGCATCCGGCTGGCCGGCGTCGATGTGACGCACCGCCGCGCCGCCGAGCGTGGCGTCGGGTTCGTATTCCAGCACTACGCGCTGTTCCGTCACCTCTCGGTCTTCGAGAACGTCGCCTTCGGCCTGCGGGTGCAGCCGGCGAAGGTTCGGCTGTCGAAGGACGCGATCCGCCGCCGGGTCCACGAGCTGCTGCAGCTGGTGCAGCTCGACACGATGGCCGATCGCTACCCGGCGCAGCTCTCAGGCGGTCAGCGGCAGCGGGTCGCCTTGGCGCGCGCGCTGGCGGTCGAGCCCAAGACCCTGCTGCTCGACGAGCCGTTCGGAGCGCTGGACGCGCGGGTGAGAAAGGATCTGCGCCGCTGGCTGCGGGCGCTGCACGAGCGGCTGCATGTGACGACGCTGTTCGTCACGCACGACCAGGAAGAGGCGCTGGAGCTGTCCGATCGGGTCGTGATCATGAATCAGGCGCGGGTGGAGCAGGAAGGGACGCCCGAAGAGGTGTACCACAACCCCGAGACGCCCTTCGTGTTCCAGTTCCTCGGCGACGTCAATCTCTTCCACTGTCGTACCGAGGGAGGCCGCGTGTATCTCAGCGCGCCGTCGGCCGACGTCACGCCGGGCGCGCGCGCGTCGAACGCGAGGACGGTCTTCATCCGCCCGCACCTGCTCGACATCAGCCTCGGATGGACCGATTCGCGTCAGTTCCGCGCTGCCGTCCTGATGGTGAACCCGGCCGGCCCGGTGGTTCGCGTGGAGCTGGAGAGCGAGTGGGGTGCGGTGATCCGGGTGGATTTGTCGCAGGAGCGCTACCGCGCGCTCGGCCTTCGCCCGGGCACGCAGGTGTTCGTCGCACCGAAGGCCGACGAAGATGTGCTCCTCAGTGCGTAACCGCAGTAGGGCGCGACTTTAGTCGCGCCGAACGATGGCCCGACTGAAGTCGGGCCCTACTGGCAGTGGCCCTACTGCAGCCCCGCGCTCAGGCATACATCCCGCGCAACCGTGTCACTGTCGCGACCCGGTCGATCGCGACGATATAGGCGGCGGTGCGCATGTCGGTCTTGTGCTTCAGCGACATCCGCAGGACGGCGTTGTAGGCCTCCACCATCTTCTCTTCGAGCTGCCGGTTCACCTCGGCCTCGGTCCAGTAATAACCGTGCCGGTTCTGGACCCACTCGAAATAGGACCCGGTGACGCCGCCGCTGTTGGCGAGGATGTCGGGCACCACGAAGATACCCTTGTCGTGGAGGATCTGATGCGCCTCGGGCGTCGTCGGGCCGTTGGCCCCTTCGACGATCGCCTTGGCCTTGATGTCGCCCGCGTTGTCGATGGTGATCTGGTTCTCGAGGGCGGCAGGGATCAGAAAGTCGACATCGAGGGCGAACAGCTGCTCGTTCGAGAGCGGCTCGCCCCCGGGAAAGTCCTCGACGGTCTTGTGCTGTTTGACCCAGTCGATGAGCTTCGGGATATCCAAGTAGGCCTTGTTGTAGACGCCGCCCTTCCAGTCCGTGACGGCGACAATGCGCGCGGCGAGCCTCGAGAGGAGATCGGCTGATACGGATCCGACGTTGCCGAAGCCTTGAATGGCGACCGTCGCGCCGCGCAGATCGATCTCCAGATGCCGCGCCGATTCGCGTGTGCAGATCATGACGCCGCGTCCGGTCGCCTCGCGGCGACCCTGCGACCCGCCGAGGACCACGGGCTTGCCGGTGACAATCGCCGTTTCCGTGCGGCCGACGTGCATCGAGTAGGTGTCCATCACCCACGCCATGACCTGCTCGTTGGTGTTCACGTCGGGCGCTGGAACGTCCTTGTCGGGTCCGATCGCGTCGATGATTTCCGCGATGTAGCGGCGCGTGAGCGCTTCCAGCTCGCGCCGCGACATCCGCGTCGGGTCGCAGATGACGCCGCCCTTGCCGCCGCCGAACGGGATCTGCGCGACGGCGCACTTCCACGTCATCCACGCCGCCAGCGCCGTCACCTCGTCCAGTGTGACGTCCGGGTGATACCGGATGCCGCCCTTGGCCGGACCGAGGCTGATGTTGTACTGAACGCGGTAGCCGGTGAAGACTTCGATCTCGCCATTATCCATTTGCACCGGGCAGGCGACCGTAATCTGGCGCTTGGGCTGCGTCAGCACGCGCCAGACGCCCGGCTCGAGGTTCAGGATGCGCGCGGCGCTGTCGAATTCCTGAAGCATCGCGCCGAAGAGCGGTCCGTGTGCGGCCATGAGCTTCTGCCCTCGGTTCTCCGGGCCATCCGCGCGCGCGCCGCCTCCGCCGACGTCGCGCTCGCGCATCCGGCCAAACGATTGAGCCTACTGCCGCGCGCGCGGGCGCGTCAAGCCGCACGGACGTCCGCAACTGTCTGAATTCATGCGCGTTTCTGCCGCTCACCCGGCCGCGAACGGTGGCGTATACTGAAGTCGCGCATGGCCATCGGCGCTCGCCCAGAGAACCCGTCCGCTGCGGAGCGCGCCCGCACCTTTCGCACGATCTCGCTGCGGTCCATCGCCCCGATCTATCGACCTCAGGACATCGCCGGCGTCGACTACGCGCGCGACCTTGCGGATCCTGGCGCATTCCCTTACACACGCGGCATCCACGCGACCGGTTACCGGGGCAAGCGCTGGACGATGCGCCAGTTCGCGGGCTTCGGGACGCCGGAGTCCACGAACCAGCGATACCGACACCTTCTTGAAGCCGGTGGCACGGGCCTGAGCGTCGCGTTCGACCTGCCGACCCTGATGGGCCGCGATCCCGACCACGAGCTCGCGCTGGGCGAGGTCGGCAAGTGTGGCGTCTCGGTCGCGTCGCTGGCCGACATGGAAACGTTGTTCGATCGCATTCCGCTCGGCGACGTCACGACCTCGATGACGATCAACTCGCCGGCGGCGATGGTGTTCGCGATGTATCTGGTCGTCGCCGAACGCCAGGGCGTGGCGTGGCAGTCGCTGTCGGGGACGATTCAGAACGACATCCTGAAAGAGTTCATCGCCCAGAAGGAATACATTTATCCGCCCCGGCCCTCGATGCGGCTGATCACCGACACCTTCGCGTTCTGCACGCGTCACGTGCCGCGCTGGAACAGCATTTCGGTGAGCGGGTATCACATCCGCGAGGCCGGCGCGACGGCCGCCCAGGAGCTGGCGTTCACCCTTGCCGACGGCATCGAATACGTACGCGCGGGAATCGACGCCGGCCTGGACGTGGACGACTTCGCGCCGCGCCTGTCGTTCTTCTTCAACGCGCATTCCGACTTCTTCGAAGAGATCGCGAAGTATCGCGCCGCCCGCCGCCTGTGGGCGCACGTCATGCGCGATCGGTTCCATGCGAAGTCGGAACGATCGTGGAAGCTGCGCTTCCATACCCAGACCGCGGGCGTGTCGCTCACGGCACAGCAGCCGTACAACAACGTGGTCAGGACCGCGCTGCAGGCGCTGTCAGCGGTGCTTGGCGGGACCAACTCCCTGCACACGAACTCGCTGGACGAAGCGCTGGCGCTGCCGACCGAGGAGGCGGCGACGCTGGCGCTGCGAACGCAGCAGATCATTGCCCACGAGACCGGCGTCGCCGACGTGGTCGATCCGCTGGGCGGCTCGTATTTCCTCGAGGCGCTGACGCGCGATCTGGAGCGGGAAGCGCTGGAGTACTTCGATCGCATCGACGCCATGGGCGGCATGGTCGTGGCCATCGAAGAGGGATTTCCGCAGCGCGAGATCGCCGACAGCGCGTATCGATTCCAGCAGGCCGTCGAACGGGGCGAGCAGATCATTGTCGGCGTCAATGCCAATGTCGAATCCGACGACGGGGTGGGGACGCTGTACATCGGCGAGCAGGCGGGCGAAGAGCAGTGTGCGCGGCTGGCCGCGGTGAAGGCCCGGCGCGATCCACAGGCGGTGTCGCAGGCGCTGGAGGCGCTGCGCCAGACGGCGCGGGGAACCGGGAACCTGATGCCGCCGATGCTCGATGCCGTCCGTGCCTACGCCACGCTCGGCGAAATGTGCGACGCCCTACGCGCGGTCTGGGGGGAGTGGGAAGAACGAGCAGCGATCTGATAGAACTCGAGAACCGAGAACTCGAGAACTCGAAAACTCGAAAACGTACGTAGGCCCAAGCTTCAGCTCGGGCATCAACCGATGTCAAAAATCCGTGTTGTAATCGCCAAGCCCGGGCTCGACGGACACGATCGCGGCGCGAAGGTCATCGCCCGTGCCCTGCGCGACGCGGGCATGGAAGTGATTTACACCGGCCTGCGCCAGACGCCCGAGCAGATCGTGTCGGCCGCCCTGCAGGAGGATGCAGACGTGATTGGCCTGTCGATCCTGTCGGGCGCGCACAATCACATCTGTCCCCGGGTCATGGAGCTGCTGAAGGCACAGGGGCTCGATGACGTGCTGGTGGTGGTGGGTGGCATCATTCCGGACGTCGACATCCCGGCCCTCAAGGCGATCGGCGTGAAGGGCATCTTCCTGCCAGGCACGCCGATGCAGGACATCGTCGAGTTCGTCAAGAGCAACGTCCGCACCCGGGAAGAGGCCTGATCGATGCCGCAACGGCTGCTCCTCGCCGATGACAGCATCACCATTCAGAAGGTGATCGAGCTCACCTTCGCCGACGAGAAGATCGAGGTTGTCGCGGTCAGTGACGGCGACCAGGCCATCGCCCGGCTTCTCAGCGACCGGTTCGACATCGTCCTCGCCGACATCAGCATGCCCGTCAAGGACGGGTTCGAGGTCGCGGCATTCGTCAAGGGACATCCGACGCTCGGGCATGTGCCGGTCATCCTGCTGACCGGAGCCTTCGAGCCGGTCGACGAGGCCAGAGTGGCAGCGGTTGGCGCCGCGTCGGTCCTCGCCAAGCCGTTCGAGCCACAGGTGCTCGTCGCGCGCGTGCGTGACCTGCTGCGATCGGCGAAGCCGGGAACGCTGTCGACACCAGCTGCGCCAACGCCGGAGACGGCGGGCCCCCGGTTGATCGCCCCGCTGCCGACGGCGGTTGAGGGCGCGTCCTCGTCTGTCGACGAGTACTTCGAGCGCCTCGATCGGGCGTTTGCGAACCTGAGCGTGCCGCTGGAGCCGCGCGAGCTCGTGCGGTCGTTTCCACGGCCGGTCCCGCCGCCTGGAACCGATTCTGACGAGCCCGAGAGCGAGCCCGACGTCTCAGCGTCCGAGGCCCCGACCTTTGAGGCCCCGATCGCTGAGGCCTTCACGACGCCGGATTCGTCAGGCGGCTCCGATGGCGGGGCTAGCGTCCCGCCGCCACAGGAACCTCGAACCGGTCCTGCCATTTCCCTGGCGAAGAAGTTCGCCACGCTGCTGGCGGTCGAGCAGGGCGAGTTGCCGGCGTCCGCCCTCGAGCCCCCCGTTCCGGCCAACGACGACGCGCTCGTGGATCGCATCGTGCGGCGAGTCGTGGAGCAGATGAGCGATCGCGCGGTCCGCGACCTCGCCGCCGAGATCGTGTCGCGCACGGCCGAGCGCCTCGTTCGCGAGGAGATCGATCGCATCAAGTCGGGCGCGTGATCGCCTCTCCTGGAAATCCTCAGTTACTATTGAAGGTTATGAAAGATGTGATCGGGACGCCCGGTGACGCGATTGCGCTGCCGGAAAAACCGGCCCTCGAAGGACTCGAGACGAAGTGGTCGGCCGAGTGGGAGAGGGACGGCACCTACCGGTTCGATCGGTCGGCCGAGCGCTCGAACGTCTACGCGATCGATACGCCCCCGCCCACCGTCAGCGGATCGCTGCACGTCGGACACGTGTTTTCGTACACCCATACGGACATCCTCGCGCGATATCACCGGATGCGGGGCAGGGCGGTGTTCTACCCGATGGGGTGGGACGACAACGGCCTGCCAACCGAACGCCGTGTACAGAACTACTTCGGCGTTCGCTGCGATCCGTCGCTTCCCTACGACGCCGCCTTCGTTGCGCCTGACAAGCCCGGCAAACACCCGATCTCGGTGTCTCGTCCCAACTTCATCGAGCTGTGCGAGCGGCTGACGGCGGAAGACGAGAAGGCGTTCGAGCAGCTATGGAAGCACCTTGGGCTCTCCGTCGACTGGAAGCTGACGTACTCGACCGTCGGACGGCGATCGCAGCGCGTCTCGCAACGAGCCTTCCTGCAATTGCAGAAACGCGGATTCGCCTACCAGCTCGAAGCGCCAACGCTCTGGGATGTCGACTTCCGCACGGCGGTGGCCCAGGCGGAGCTCGAGGACCGCGAGGTGCCGGGCGCCTACCACAAGATCCGCTTTGCTCGACCTGACGGCGGCGCTATCGAGATCGACACGACACGTCCCGAGCTCCTCCCCGCGTGCGTCGCGCTGGTGGCACATCCGGACGACGTGCGGTACCAGCCGCTGTTCGGCAGCGAAGTGATCACCCCGATTTTCAGGGCGCGTGTCCCGGTGAAGGCCCATCCCCTGGCCAATCCCGAGAAGGGCACCGGCGTCGCCATGATCTGCACGTTCGGCGACCTGACCGACGTCACGTGGTGGCGCGAGCTGAACCTGCCGGTGCGCGCCGTGATCCAGACCGATGGCCGGCTGCGGCCCGTGACATGGGGCAGCGCCGGGTGGGAATCCGAATCGGTCGGCGAGGCCCAGGCCGCCTACGATCAGCTGGCCGGTCTGCCGCCGCCGAAGGCGCGCGCGAAGATCGTCGAACTGCTCCAGGCGAGCGGCGATCTGATCGGCGAGATCAGGCCGATCACCCACCCGGTCAAGTTCTATGAGAAGGGCGATCGCCCGCTCGAGATCGTCACGAGCCGGCAGTGGTTCATCAAGACGATCGAGTACCGAGAGGGCCTGCTCGCGCGCGGTCGTGAGCTCGCCTGGTATCCGCCGTTCATGCAGTCGCGGTATCAGAACTGGGTCGAGGGGTTGAACGGCGACTGGTGTGTCAGCCGCCAGCGCTTCTTCGGCGTGCCGTTTCCGGTGTGGTATCCGATCGCCGCCAACGGCACGATCCGGTACGAGTCGCCGCTGCTGCCCGACGACTCGCGCCTGCCCGTCGACCCCTCGACCGACGTACCCGAAGGCTACCGCGCCGACCAGCGCGATCAGCCCGGAGGATTCACCGGCGATCCGGACGTCATGGACACCTGGGCTACATCGTCGCTCACGCCACAGATCGCCGGCGGCTGGATGGACGATCCGGACCTGTTCCAGCGCGTGTTCCCGATGGACCTGCGGCCGCAGGCGCACGAGATCATCCGGACCTGGCTGTTCTACACCGTCGCGCGCGCGCACTACGAGCACGATTCCCTGCCGTGGAAGACGACGATGATTTCCGGGTGGGTACTGGATCCGGATCGGAAGAAGATGTCGAAGTCGAAGGGCAACGTCGTCACGCCGATGGGCCTGCTCGACGAGCACGGCAGCGACGGCGTGCGCTACTGGGCGGCCAGCGGACGGCCGGGCACGGACACGGCGTTCGATCCCGGCCAGATGAAGGTGGGCCGTCGGCTGGCGATGAAGCTGCTCAACGCGTCTCGGTTCGCCCTGGCGCAGGTCGATCCGCGCGGTCCCGTGACGGTACCGGTCGATCGCGCGATGCTCACGAGCCTCGCACGGCTGGTCTCTGATTGCACCGCCCAGTTCGACGACTGCCAGTACGCGACCGTCCTCGAGCGCACCGAGCGCTGGTTCTGGTCGTTCTGCGACGACTACCTCGAGCTCGTGAAGTCGCGTCGCTACGGCGCGCAGGGTCCCGAACTCGCGGCCTCCGCCAACACGGCGCTTCTGGCCAGCCTCTCGGTCCTCCTGCGGCTCTTTGCGCCGTTTCTGCCGTTCGTCACCGAGGAAGTCTGGTCGTGGTGGCAGAAAGGATCCGTCCATCGCGCGCCGTGGCCGCACGCGACCGAGCTCCTCGACTCGATTGGCGGCGCGGATGATGGCGCGGCGCTGGCGCTGGAGCGAGCAGCGCTGGTTCTGGGCGAGGTGCGCAAGACGAAGTCGGAAGCCAGGCGGAAGCTGTCAACGCCGGTCGAGCGCCTGCTGGTCCGCGACACCGGACGGCACCTCGCTGCGCTCGGGACTGCCGAAGCCGATCTGTTGTCGTCAGGCTTTGTCGAGCAACTTGTGACCGAGGAGGCCGAGACCTTCAGCGTGGAAGTCCAGCTGCGCGAGCCGGAGCCGCCGCCCACCGCCGCAGCGGCCTCTTGATGGTGGTCACCGCGCTCGATCCCGCCGCCTACGAGGATCTCGTCCGCCGCGCGCTGGCCGAGGACGTCGGAGCCGGCGACGTCACCACGCAGGCCACGGTTCCCGCCGGCGTCCGAGGCGCGGGCATCCTGCTGGCGAAGTCCCGGCTCGTCGTCGCTGGCCTCGACGTGGCGCAGGCGGTCTTCAGGGAGGTCGCCGGCGACCCCGCACCTGGCTTCGATCGCCGGGCGGCTGAGGGCGAGTGGGTGGACCCGGGCACCGAGCTGGCCTCGGTCGACGGATTGGCCGCGGCTCTCCTCACCGCCGAACGGACAGCCCTGAACCTGCTGCAGCGGATGTGCGGCATTGCCACGGCCACCCGCCAGTTCGTGGACGCGGCCGCTGGCCGCCTGACGATTCTCGATACGAGAAAGACGACACCGACGATGAGGGCGATCGAGAAGTACGCGGTGCGAGTGGGCGGCGCGACCAACCATCGCTTCGGGCTGTACGACCAGGTCCTCATCAAGGACAACCATGTGCGGCTGGCCGGCGGGATTGCCCCTGCGATTGCCGCAGCGCGCCGGCACACACCGGCCTTGACGGTCGAGATCGAAGCCCAGACAGTTGCCGAAGCCATCGAAGCGGCGGACGCGGGTGCGGACATCATCCTCCTCGACAACCTGACGACGCCTGAGATTCGTGAGGCGGTTGTCCGGATCGCGGGGCGTGCGAAGACCGAAATCTCCGGCGGCGTGACGCTGGAGCGCATGCCGGAACTGGTGACGACAGGGGCCGACTTCGTCTCGGTCGGCGCGCTCACCCATTCGGTCCGGGCCGCAGATATCTCGTTCGAGATGTGGACGCTGCCGCGATGAACGAGATCGATCGTCCCGCCGCGCTGCCGCTCGATCTCGAAGCGGCGCTCGGGCCGATGCTGGCCGGCGGCGCCTTGCCGGAAGGCGCAGCGCTCGTCTACTACCCGATCGTCTCCTCGACCAACGATCTCGCTGCCGCATTGGCGGAGCAGGGCTGCGCGGATAGCACGATCGTCGTCGCCGACGCGCAGATCGCCGGTCGCGGGCGCGGCGGCAACACGTGGTATTCGCCACCAGGTGCGGGCCTTTACACGTCGGTCGTCGTGGATGCCCGCCTCGGCGATGCGCCAGCCGACTGGACGCGGTGGCTGACGCTTGCGGCCGGCGTGGCGATCTCGGAAGGGCTTCACGCCGCGTCAGGGCTGCCGGTTGCCATCAAATGGCCGAATGACCTGGTGATTGCGCCCTCCGGAACGGTCCGCGGCGCCAGAAAGCTTGGCGGCATCCTCGCCGAGGCGCGCTCGGACGGCGGCCTGTTGACGCACGTGATCGTCGGCTTCGGGGTGAACGTGCAACGCTCGGCGTTTCCGATCGAGATCAGCGCCCGCGCCACGTCCCTCGAAGACGAACTGGGGCGAGAGGTCGATCGTGGCCGCGTGCTGGCAGCGTCGCTGCGCCGGTTGCTCACGTGGCTTCGCAGGCTGCGCGCCGGACAGACCGCTGCCGTTGTCGAACGCTGGCGCGAGCTGGCGGTCGGGGGATCGGGCGCCGCTGTCGAATGGACACGAGATGGCAGCCGGCTGCGCGGCGTCACAGCCGGCATCGATGCGGAGGGCGCGCTGCTCGTTCGCGCCGGCGGGTCGACCGAACGGGTCGTCGGCGGTGAGGTCGTGTGGTTGTGAACGCGGACGAGTTCTGCCGTGCCATCGAAAGCTATCTCACCCGCAAGAACGACGGACACCTCGTTCGCATCGTCGGCCCGTCGTTCGAGCGGGTGCGCGGCTGGGCGGACATCGGGATCCCGTTGAAGGTGGTCTTCGCGGGAATCGACCGCTACTTCGAACGCTACTATGCGAAGGGGCCACGCCGACGGCCGGTGCGGATCGACTTCTGCGAGGCCGACGTGCTCGACGTGTTCGACGACTGGCGCCGTGCGGTGGGTCTTGCCGCCGGACGCACGGAGATCGTGGACGGCGAGGCGCCGGCCAGGCGGCGCGAATCGCTGGCGACGCACCTGGAGCGATCGCTCGCACGCCTGGTGGCGATGCGCAGCGGCAGCATGCGAGGGACGATACCGGATGCGGTCCTCGCCGAGGTCGTCAGCGAGCTTGACCGTCTGATGGGCGCGGCTCGTAACGCGCGCGGGGACGCGAGGCAGTCGATCCTCGACCGGCTGGAGGAGCTCGACGCCCGGCTGCTCGCGGCCGCGCGCGCCGCCACGCCTGACGATGCGATGGCCCTCGTCAAGACGGAAGCCGCCGCCGACCTGAAGCCGTTCGAGGAGCGGATGTCGCGCGAGGTCTGGACGAGGACGCTGGCTTCGGCCATCGACCGTGCCATCCGGGAGCGCGCCAGGATACCCACGCTGGCGGTTCATTGATATGCGAGCCGGCGACATGCTGCCCCTGACAATCGAGAAGGCCGCAGCGGGCGGCCGGATGTTGGCGCGCCACGACGGCCAGGTCGTGCTCGTCGCCGGAGCGATCCCCGGAGAGCGCGTGCAGGTCCGGATCGACCAGGTGAAGGGCGGCGTGGCGTTCGGGTCGGCAGTGACCGTCGAGACACCGTCGCCCGATCGGCGTTCCGCCGGGACCGATCAATCGTGCGGCGGAAATGTTTTCGCGCACGTCAGGTACGAGCGGCAGCTCGCACTGAAGGTCGAGATCGTCCGTGATGCCTTCGCGCGTATTGCGCGGCTCCCCCTGCCGGACGACATCCCGGTGCATCCCTCGCCAGAGCGCGGCTACCGGATGCGCGCGCGCCTGCACGTGCATGGCGATCGCCTCGGGTTCTACCGCGAAGGCACCCACGCGCTGTGCGATCCGGCCGTGACCGGGCAATTGCTCGACTCGACGCTCGAAGTCGTGCGGGAGGTCTCCGACGCGCTCCGAACCGGTCGCGTGGCACACGCCGCCTCGCTCGACATCACCGAGAACATCGAGGCTACGGAGCGCGCACTTGCCCTCGAACTCTCGCCCGAGCTGCGAGAACACGGGAATTGGGACGCGGTGCTGACGACACCCGGCGTGACCGGGGCAAGCGTCACGCGCCGGGGTCAGGTGCTGGCCACCCGCGGCGAGCTGTCCGTCCGCGACGTGTTCCAGGTCGAGGCGCCGGCCGGCGCGGTCACGGTCACACTCGCCCGGCAGGTGGGGGCGTTCTTTCAAGCGAATCGCTATCTGCTGCCGCAGCTGGTCAGGCGCGTGCACGCGACCCTGCCCGATGGGGCCCTGCTCGATCTCTACGCGGGATCGGGTCTTTTCGGGCTGGCGCATGCGTCGGCGGGCCGCGGTGCGGTGACGCTCGTCGAAAGCGATCGCCTGGCCCTGGAGGATTTGCGCGCCAACGCGCGGCCGTTCGCCGGCGCGGTCACGGTGGTCGGTGCACCTGTGGAGCAGTTTCTCGGGTCCGGATCGGCCATCTCGGCGCCCGCGGTGCTGGTGGATCCGCCTCGGACCGGGCTCTCTCGTGTCGTGGCTGATGCGCTGACTGCCTCGCCCGTGAGCCTCCTCGTCTATATCTCCTGCGATATTGCGACCTTGGCGCGCGATGCGCGAACCTTGGCAGATGGCGGATTCCGGTTGCGCCAGATGGAGCTGTTCGATCTTTTTCCCAACACGGCCCATGTCGAGACCGTCACCGTGCTCGATCGCGACTGAGCCATGCCCGATCTCTGGAATTGACGCTGTCCCGGCGCGCTGTATATCTTTTGAGGCCCGGCTACAATCCGATGAGCTCTTCAACGCTGGCGCTTCGTGGGTCTGAAACCATTCTCGTCGCTGAAGACGAGGATGGTGTCCGCAGCCTGACCAAGGAGGTCCTCGAGAAGTACGGCTATACCGTACTCGAGGCGTCCAATGGGGAGGAGGCGCTGAAGATTGCGGAACGTCACGAGGGGCCGCTCGACCTGCTCCTGAGCGACGTCGTGATGCCGCGGATGGGCGGGCCGGAGCTCGCCCAGGAACTGCTGGCGCGACGGCCGGCGGTGAAAGTGCTGTACATGTCCGGCTACACCGATCACCCGATGGTGCGCCGCGGTGTGGTGAATGCGGGCGTTGCGTTCCTCCAGAAGCCGTTCACGCCGACCGTCCTCGTCTCGCGCATCCGCGAGATTCTCGAATCGCGCCCGGTGTAGTCGATGCCCGAGCTAAAGCTCGGGCCTACGTACGCGGTGTCCGGCGTCCTCTCGTACGTAGGCCCAAGCTTTAGCTTGGGCATACACTTCTCGAATGTCGCTGCTCGTTGCCGAGCAACTCGGGAAGACGTTTGCCGCTGGAGACTCACACGTCGCGGCGCTGACAGACGTCAGCCTGACGGTGGCGGCCGGCGAGTTCGTCGCGATTGTCGGGCCCTCCGGCTGCGGAAAGTCGACGCTGCTGCACCTCTGCGGCGCCATGGACCGGCCCTCGTCCGGCCGGCTGACGCTGAACGGCGAGCGCCTCGATACGATGCCCGAGGAGGCGCTGACGCGCCTGCGCCGGCAGGAGATCGGCTTCGTCTTCCAGTTCTTCAACCTGCTTCCCACGCTGACCCTCGGCGAGAACATCGCGCTGCCGTTGCTGCTGGCGGGCGCGGCGTCGCGCGATGCGATGAGCCGCGGCGCTGCACTCGCCGAGCGAGTCGGCGTCTCGCACCGGCTCGATCACCTGCCGCCCCAGCTCTCCGGCGGCGAGCTGCAGCGCGGCGCGATCGCGCGTGCGCTCGTGCATGCCCCCGTGCTGCTCGTCGCGGATGAACCGACTGGGAATCTCGACTCCGTCAACGGCGCGCGCGTTCTCGAGCTCCTTCAAACGATGAACCGCGAGTCGGGCGTGACGCTGCTCCTGGCCACCCACGCCCGGGACATCGCGGCTGCCGCGGACCGCATCATCTCACTGCGCGATGGGCGGATCGAGCGCAGCGAGAGCAGTACTCGAGAAATCGAGAACACGAGAACGCGAGACGGGCATCGTGCGGCTCTTTAGGTGGTTCATCCTCCGACGGCTGCGTCAGGAGCCCGTCCGCGCGTCTCTCAGCATCGCCGGCATCGCGCTGGGCGTCGCCGTCGTCCTCGCGATACAAATCGCCAACCAGAGCGCGCTCGAAGGATTCCGGGCGGCGCTCGACACGATGGCGGGCCGGACGTCGCTCGAGATCATCGGTGCCGGTGTCGGTGTCGACGAGCGCGCGCTGGCCTCTCTCGGCTGGTTGCAGGAGTGGGGCGACGTGAGCCCGGTCGTCGAAGGCGATGCGATGGCACTTCACGCGGGTGGACGCGCAGAGGCGGTGCGCGTGCTGGGCATCGATATCCTCAAGGACCAGCCGTTCAGGGACTACCGGCTGCTGCGCACGGCGGCCGAGGGCCGGAGCGGACGTCCGATGGACGTGCTGACGCTGCTCATCGAGCCTGATGCCGCCGTCGTCGCCGAATCGTTCGCGCGCCGGCGCGGGCTGTCGATCGGCAGCGGCTTCGACCTCGCGCTCGGCGACACTGTGAAGTCATTCACGGTTCGCGGCATCCTTCGCGATGACGGCCCGGCGAAGATGATGGGCGGCAATTTCGTGCTGCTCGACATTGCCGCCGCCCAGCTGGCGTTCGATCGGATCGGCCGCGTCGACCGGGTCGACGTTCGCCTCGCCGATCCGGCCGCCCTCGACCGCGCGGAGCGCGCCATCGGCGCACGGCTTCCGCCCGGCCTGGCCGTGCAGCGTCCCGCCCGCCGCGGCTCCCAGGTGGAGAAGATGCTCGCGGCGTTCCAGTTCAACCTCGGAGCGCTGTCGATGGTCGCGCTCCTCGTCGGGTTGTTCCTCATCTACAACACCGTGGCGACCTCGGTCATCGGGCGCCGCGAAGAGATCGGCGTGCTGCGCGCGCTGGGGACGCCCCGCACGACGGTCCTGGCGTTGTTCCTCGGGGAAGCCGCGGCGCTTGCCGGAACAGGGTGCGTGGTCGGGATCCCGCTCGGCTGGCTGCTCGCCTGGGGCGCGGTCGCGCTGACCTCCTCCACGATCACGACTCTGTATGTCGCGGACGCCGCGCACGTCCCGTCGCTGGCGTGGTGGCAGGCGGGATCCGCCTTTGCGGTCGGTCTGCCGCTGGCGCTCGCCGCCGCGGCGGCGCCGGCGCTCGAAGCGGCACGTGTCAGTCCCATCGATTCGCTGCGCTCGACACCAGCCATCGACAGCAGGGGTCGCCCGCGGCGTTCCGGCCTGCTCGGCGCCGCCGTGTGCCTCCTGTCGGCGGGTGCGTTCGCCAGCCTGCCGGCGGTCAACGGGCTGCCGGTCTTCGGCTTCGTCGCGGCGGTCGCGATCGTGTTCGGCCAGGCGTTCCTGGTCCCATCGGTGCTGTCTTTCCTGAGCCGCCACGGCAAAGCCTCGGCGCGTGCCCTGGGCATCGAGAGCCGGTTGGCCCATGCGAACCTGGCCGGTGCCATCCCGCGGCTCTCGGTCTCGGTTGCCGCGCTCGCGGTGAGCCTCGCGATGCTCGTCGCGATCGCGGTGATGATTGGCAGCTTTCGCGAAACCGTCGTGTATTGGGTGAACCAGACGCTTCAGGCCGACCTCTACATCGCCACGGCGCGCCGCTCCAATCTCGACTCGCAGGCGACGATCTCTCCGGCACTGGAAGCGGCGGTTCGCGCCGATCGCGACGTGGCGGCCGTCGATCGTTTCAGAAGCGTGAGCCTGCCGTTCCGCGACCGGCTGATCGTGGCGGGCGCGGGTGATTTCCACGTCCTGCTGTCGCACGGCGCGCTCGTCTTCAAGGCGCCACGCGACGGCAGGGAGGCGGTGCGCGCCGCCATTGGTCGCGATGCGCTCGTCGTGTCGGAAGCCTTTTCGTTGCGCTTCGGCGTCGGACTCGGAGAAACGGTGACACTCCCGACGGCACATGGCCCGCATCCGTTCCAGGTCAGCGCCATCTACTACGACTACTCAACCGATCGTGGCGTGGTCGTCATGGACCGCGGCACCTTCGCCCGGCACTTCGGCAACTTGCCGCCGACGAGCCTGACCGTCTACCTGAAGCCGGGCGCGAGCGTGAACGTCGTGCGCGCGCGCCTCCTCGCGCAGCTCGGCGAGACACATCGCGTCTTCATCCACACGAACTCGTCGCTGCGAGCGGAAGCGCTGCGGATCTTCGACAGCACGTTTGCGATTACCTACGGCCTCGAGGCGATCGCCATTTTCGTGGCGATACTCGGCGTGACGGGCACGCTCGTGACGCTCATCATCGAGCGACGGCGAGAGCTGGCGATCCTCCGGCTGGTGGGCGCGGACCTGGGGCAAATCAGGCGGATGATTGTGTTCGAGTCCGGCTTTCTCGGCCTTGTCGGCCAGGCATTGGGTCTCGTCTCGGGCTTCGCCCTGGCCCTGATACTCATTTACGTCGTCAACGTGCAGAGCTTTGGCTGGACGATTCAGTTTCACGTGCCCGTCGCGTTCCTGGTCCAGTCGAGCCTTCTGGTGATCGTGTCGACCTCCGTTGCGGGGTTGTATCCGGCGCGATTTGCCGCCGGCTTCCGACCCGTCGACGAGGTTACGGTCGAGTGATGCGTCCGCGTCCGTCTCCGGTCGTGCTCGTAACCGCGATAGCGGCGCTCGTGCTGGCCGCAGCGATGCCATCGGCTCAGAGTGCAGGTTCGCCATGGAAGAACGCGGCGCCGGGTTACGCGCTCGCACTGCCGCGCGATCATGTCAGCCATCCGGCCTACAAGATCGAGTGGTGGTACTACACGGGGAACGTCGAGACCGATCGCGGGCGGCGATTCGGATATCAGGTCACGTTCTTCCGCGTCGGCGTTGACGCGCAGCCGACGAACCCTTCCAGCTTCGCCGTTCGAGATCTGTTCATCGCGCACATCGCCGTCACCGACGCTGCGGCCAGTCGGTATCTGTCGGCGGAGCGGATCAACCGCGCCGGTGTGGGCTGGGCCGGCGCGTCGCTGACCGACTTCCACGTCTGGAACCAGGACTGGGAAGTGCGGCTCGACTACGGTCGGCACCGCCTTCAGGCGCGCGACCCGAGGTTTGCGATCGACCTGATCCTGTACGAGGACCGCCCGCCGGTCCTCCACGGCGATCGGGGCTACAGCCAGAAGGGGACAAGCCCGGGCAATGCGTCGGAATACTACTCACTGACGCGGATGCCCACGGAAGGGTCGATTGCGGTGGACGGCGAACGGTTCGACGTGCGCGGTTCGAGCTGGATGGATCACGAGTTCGGCACGAGCTTCCTCGAGAAGAGCCAGAGGGGCTGGGACTGGTTATCGCTGCAGCTCGAAGACGGCTCCGACGTCATGCTGTATCAGTTTCGCCGTCAGGACGGATCCATCGACCCGCACTCGAGCGGCACAATCGTCGCGAAGAACGGCACATACCGTCCGCTCAAGTCCGGCGAGTTCGCGCTCGTGCCGGGCCGCCAGTGGACGTCGCCCACCACCAGGGCCAGCTATCCCATGGAATGGCGAGTGAGCCTGCCGGCTGAAGGCCTCGAACTCGACGTTCGTCCGGTACTCGATGCGCAGGAGATGTCGGGTGCACGTACGGGCGTGAGCTATTGGGAAGGTGCTGTGGACATCAAGGGCACGCGCAACGGAAAACCCATTGAGGGGCGGGGCTATCTCGAGATGACGGGGTATTCGGGGCGCGCGCTTGGCGAGATGCTGCGGTGACTCCATCGTATGTAGGCCCAAGCTTTAGCTTGGGCAACATTCGGACGTCCTGATGCCCGAGCTGAAGCTCGGGCCTACGTACGCTGAACAGAGAACTCTCGCGCCGCGTCGACCAACCCGCGAAACAGCGATTTGAAATCGCCCGTGGTCACGAAGTTCTCCGGATGCCACTGCACGCCGAGGCAGAACGGCTGATCCAGTGCTTCGATCCCCTCGACCACACCGTCGGGCGCCACGGCGTTGACGACGAACCCCGGCGCGATTCGGCCGACCGCCTGGTGATGGCGGCTGTTCACCATCGCCGCGTCATCGACGAGATCGTCCGCGATCAGTCCAGCCAGGTGCGTGCCAGGCGGGATTGTGACGTGGTGCGCGGGTTCAGCCGCAGCCATCGCCGGGTGATGATCGACGGCGTCGGCAATCGCCGATGGGATGTCCTGGACCAGCGAGCCGCCGGCCGCGACGTTCAGCACCTGCACGCCGCGGCAGATGGCGAGGAGCGGCAGTTGGCGTGCCATGGCCTCGCGGGCGAGCGACAGCTCGGCCTCGTCGCGGCCCGGTTCGGCCGCCGAGAACGTCTCGTGCTTCGCCTCGTGGTAGTAAACCGGATCGACGTCGCCGCCACCGGTCAGGAGGAGGCCATCCGCGCCGGCAAGCTGCTCGGACGCTGCTGCGGCGGTCAGCTCGAGGACAACCGGATCGCCGCCGGCCACGCGCACCGATTCCACGTAATCGGCCACCTTCCGGCACGGCGTGATGACGATGCGCGCCACGTTTACATCCGGACAGGCACGGCGATGCCCATGAGATCGAGCGCGCGCGTCAGCTGGAGCCGCACGTAGGCGACGCCAGCGGCGCGCCACAAGCGCACGTCCTCGCGCTCCTCGTTCAGAATCGGCGCGCGGTGATAGAAGGCATTGAACGCCTGGGCGAGGCTGAACGCATGCTTGGCGAGCACCGAGAACTCGAGCGACCGCACAACCTGCTCGACAATCTCGTCCAGGCGGGCCGATTCCAGCACCAGGCCCCAGAGCTCGTCCCCGTCCTCGCCTTCGAGCGCCGCCGACGGCGCCGTTGCGATGCCGGCGCGGATGGCCGCCTCGTGGAGGCCCAGCCGATCGCGCAGCTTCGCGAAGATGTTGTTCGCGCGAACCACGGCGTACTGCAGATACGGCCCGCTCTCGCCTTCGAAACTGAGCGCCTCGCCGATGTCGAACGCGATGACCTTGCCGCGCGAATACTTGATCATGAAGTAGCGCACAGCCGCGACCGCAATCTGTCGCCCGATGACGCCGATTTCGTCGGCGCTCAGTTCGGGATTCCGTTTGGCGACTTCGGCCGACGCGGTCCGCTCGAGCAGATCGATGAGATCGTCGGCCTTGACCCCAAGCCCCTTTCGTCCTGACACCTCGACGAACGGCTTCTTCGAATCCTCAGCCGGCGGCTCGTACCCCAGATCGCGCGCCGTCTGGTGCGACAACGCCACCATCTCGTAGGAGAAATGAATCGACCGTTCGGCTTCCGTCTGGTGGCCCATGGCCGCGAGCGCCTTGGTCAGGAGCTTCTGCAGGTACGACTGGCGGACATCGATGACGTTGTAGGTCATCGTTGCGCCGCCGAACGTCGGGTGTGCCGGACCGGTCCCGTTTACCGTGGTCGTCGCCCAGAGCGTGGCGCCGTCACTCCTCGTGGTGAATGGCCGGTAGTGGAAATCGAGACCAAGCAGGCCGAACTTCCAGAATTGGTAGGCGATGTCCTTCCCGACGTACGTCACCGTGCCGTTCGACCGCACGATCACTTTCTCGCGCTCGTCATCGTCTTCATCGCTCTCCGCCGGCGCCGCCTCGCTCGAGTCAGCCGCTTCGGCATCGTCGATCGGCATTACCCAGCAGCCTTTGAGACGTCCCTCGGTCTGCAGATAAATCGTGCCTTGTCTCTTCAGGATGTCGAAGGCATGCGCCCAGAACCGCAGACGGAGGATGTCGCCTTCCCACGTCAGCAGGTCGTACTCGATGCCGAGCCGATGCATCGTCTCCAGGTGACGGCGGACGATGGCGTCTGCGACGAATGCTGCCATCTCGGCGGTGGGGTTGCCGCCCTGCTCGATTTGATGCAGCGCCTGTTGCCGCACGTCGAGCCGCGCCTTGTCTTCCTGGTACCACTCGGTAACCCGGGCGTACAGATCCCAGCAGTAGAAGTCGAACCGTGGCTGCGCGGCCAGCGCGCGGACGCGGTCGAGCGCCGTGCGCTCGAGCACTTCGAATCCGACGACGACATCGGCGACCTGGACGCCCGTGTCGTCGATGTAGTTCTGCACTTCCACCGGCACGCCACGGAAACGCAGCACGCGGACGAGCGTGTCACCGAGCGCCGAATTACGCAGATGCCCGATATGTGCCGCCTTGTTCGGGTTGATGGCGGTGTGCTCGACGATCGTCTTGCCCGCGTCCACGGCGGGTCGCGCGGCCGGAATCCTCGGATCGAGGCGCGATCGCAGAAAGGTTGCGCGGTCGAGGAAGATGTTCAGATAGCCGTTCGCGGTCGATTCGAGCCGCGCAACGCCCTCCACGTCGGTCAGCGCGCCGGCCAGCTCCTGGGCGATCACGCGCGGTGCTTTGCGCAGCCGGCGTGCGAGCTCGAAGGCGACCGGCAGCGCCAGGTCGCCGAGCGCGCGCGTTGGCGGGTAGCTGATCGCCAGCGTCGGCTGATCGGACGGCGGCAGGTCGTAGCGCTCGCGCAGAAGCGTTGCAAGCCGCGCGCGCAGAGCGTCGTGAACCGGCAGAATCATCGCTTCGTGGTTTGACTCGCCTCTGACCCTGCAGTACGATCGGCCGCATTCCCGGCGTCAGCCGCCGCGATCGGCGTGCGCACCTCGCGCGAGCGGATGCGCGCAAGATCGTCGGGCGTGTTGACGTTGGCGAGCAGGAGTCCGGTACGGTCGAACCGCGCCCACTCCCCGTGGCCCATCAGCCGCGGACGGAGCTGACTGACGACAGGGGCCACGGCTCGATCGCCGCGTGCGAGGGCAGTCACGAACGTATCGGCGGCGCTCCGCGCATAAATCGCGCACAGCGGCTGCCAGCGGCCATCGCACACCGGCACCACGGCCGCCGCATCGGGATCAACGTCGGCGAGGAATGCCAGAAACGGGGTGGTGACATACGGCAGGTCGCACGCCAGTACGAGCACTCGGTCGGTCGCGGCCGTCACGAGCGCGGTGGCCAGTCCGCCCAGCGGGCCGGCATCTGGCCATCCATCGCGCTCCACGGGAATTGACGCGGGAGGCGCGCCGCGATAGCCGACGAGCACGATCCGATCGGTCAGTGGCCGCAAGGCATCGAGCTGTCGATCGATGAACCGGAAGCCATCGACGATGAGCGCGCTTTTGTCTTGCCCGCCGAGCCGCCGCGCCCGGCCGCCCGCGAGGATGGCCGCGCTCCAGTTCATGCCAGCTGAGTGCCTCGAGCCACTCAAGATATCAGAAAAATGAGAGACGCGGGTATCGGGCGCGTGCTCGTCGCGGCCCTTCATCAATCGATAGGCGACGTCTTGCCCGACCGGCTCGAGTTCTACGAGAACTGGCTCGATGCGAAGGGCCTGCGCGACGGCACAATCGGTCTCGCGCCGCTGGCGGCCATTCTCAGCTTTCTCAGGACGGAAGGCGTCAACTACGAAGCCGTCACGAGACGTGCCGGCGTCTATGCGGCCGAATGGACGATTGCCGAACTGTCGCCGTTCCGCCGGCGCGCGATCGCCCGGGCGCCGGCGCTTCTGCGTCGCACGCTGGCGCTGCGCATCGCGCGGCATCTGGTGCACCGGTCGTACACCGGCAGTCGGGCCAGCGTGCGCATCCGGCGCGGCATCGGTCGAGTGGACATCAAGAGCTCGATCTTCTGCGGCGTGCGCGATCGCACGACGCGGCCGCTCTGCTATTTCTACGCGTCGGCGTTCGTGACCATACTGCGGCACTTCGACGTCGCCGCATCCGCCGCCGTCACCGCATGCCAGGCCGAGGGATCGCCGTCCTGTCATGTCGAGGTACGGCTCGACGGCGCGGCGCAGCCGTCGGCTGAAGATTCGGTCGACCTGCAGGGGGCGCCCGCCGCATGACGCGCCGGCGCGCTCTGTTCGCCCTCTGCTGCGTCGCCCTCCTCGCCGGTCATCCCTTCATCGCCCCTGTCTCGGCGCAGCGCGTTGCCGGTCCGACGCTGATCGTTCCGTTCGATGGCGGGTCGGATCCCCGTGCCTCGTGGATGGGTGAGGGCGTGGCGCTGCTGCTCGCGGACGACCTGAACGGCATGGGCGGCGACGCGATCACCCGCGACGAGCGCGTCCGCGCGCTCGAGCGGCTCCAGGTGCCCGCGCGTGCCACGCTCACACGCGGCACCGTGATCAAGATTGGCCAGCTCGTGGGGGCGGCGACGGTGGTGAGCGGGCGTCTGGATTTCGAGGGCGACGCGCTCGCCGTCCACGTGGAGGCGATTCGCATCGACACGGGCCGGGTCAGCGCCGACTTCGCGGAGCGCGGACCTCTCAGCGATCTGCTGGCCACCATCGAGCGCGTCTCGCGGCGTCTCCTGCCAGCCTCCACGGTTCCGTCAGCCGTCGTCGAGCAGCAGCATCCGCCGCTGGCGGCCTTCGAGAATTTCGTGAAGGGGCTGATAGCCGAAACGCCCTCGACGCAGGTCGGCTTTCTCGAGAAGGCCCTCGCCCTCGACCCGCACTTCGACCGGGCCCGGCTGGCCCTTGCGGCTGCCCAGGCCGACGCATCGAACTGGGAAGGTTCCCGCGCGGCGGCGCTGGCCGTGCCCGAAACCTCGCGGCTGCGCCGGCGTGCCGCATTCGCGGCTGCCGTGGCCGAGCTGAACCTTCAGCGGTACGACGAAGCCTTCAAGCGGTGGCAGCAGCTGGCGACCGAAACGCCGGCCTCCGAGATTTTCAACAACCTCGGGGTCGTGCAGTTGCGGCGCGGCGCCAATCCGCAGACCGGCAAGGCCACCTACTATTTCAACAAGGCGGTCGAGCTGAATCCTGCTTCCGCCGACTACACCTTCAATCTGGGCTACGCCTACTGGGAGGAGCAGGACTACCCGGCAGCCGTCTACTGGCTGCGTGAGGCGGTCCGGCGACAACCCGCGGACGCGGACGCGCATTTCGTGCTGGCGGCGGCGCTGAGGGCGACCAACGCCCCCACCGAGGCCGACCGCGAGCGCGAGCTGGCGCGCCGGCTGTCGGCCGGATACGAACAAGAACTGTCGTCGGCGGCAGAGGTCGTACCAAAACGCCTGGAGCGGATTCGCGAGTACCTCGAGCGCCCTGGCGCCGCGCGAGCCGATCTCGTGTTGACCTCCACCGGACGGCGCGACCAGTCAGAGCTGGCGGCCTTTCACCTCGATCGCGGCCGGCGATTCTTCGAGCGCGAAGATGACCGGAGCGCGCTGACCGAACTGCACCGCGCGATCTATCTGTCGCCCTATCAGGCCGAGGCACATCTGCTCGTCGGGCGCTTGTACCTGCGGACCGGCCGTACGAAGGACGCCATCGACGCGCTGAAGATTGCTCTCTGGAGCGAAGAGACGCCCGCCGCGCACGTGGCTCTCGGCGAGGCGTTCCTGCAAGCCAGGGATCCGGATGCCGCCCGCAAAGAAGCCGAACGTGCGCTGGAACTGGCACCGGGCCTGACCGGCGCGACCGAGCTCCTTGCACGCGTGCGCGGAGCACCTGCCGCATCGCCGCAATAGCGGGGACAGGCCCCAATGGGGACAGGCCCCAGACTCTATCGCCGTTGGGGCCTGTCCCCAGGGGCCTGTCCCCGTGTGCTGGAGTGATACACTGTGCACCGCAGGGTCGGAGACTAGAACCAAGGCACAATGAGCGACGAGGGTTTTCACGAAATCCAATTGAACGGAAAGCAATTGGTCTTTCTGTTCATGTTCGCCACAGTCGTATTGGTTGGCACGTTTCTCTGCGGCGTGATGGTCGGCCGCGGCGTGCGGGCTGAACGGGGCGATCAGAGCGCCCAGGCCACCGAGCTGCCGTCCGCGCCGGCGCCGACGGCGCCCGCAACGCCGCCCCCGAGCGCCGCATCGTCCTCCCCCGCGCCGGCCGGCAAGGGCCAGGCCCCCGCACCGCCGGAGCCGGCCGACGATGATTACTACGACAACCTGACCAAGCAGAAGCCGGACGACGAGTCATTGAAGTCGCCGTCCAAGCCGAAACCAGCGGCGACGCCGAAGCCGCCACCGGCATCAGCTGCCCCGGCGCCGGCGCCCGACAAGGCGAAGCCGACGCCGCCGCCTCCACCGGTCGCGGATCAGTCGCAGCCCGCAGCCGTCACGTCCGGTGGCTTTGCGGTGCAGATCACCGCCCTGCGGGATCGCGGTGAGGCCGACGCGATCGTGAAGCGCCTCGTCACCAAGGGCTATCCCGCATACGTGCTCAATCCGCTCCCGGGCAAGTCTCCCGTTTATCGCGTCCAGGTGGGCCGATACAAGAGTCGCGGCGACGCCGATCGCATCGCCGGCCGTCTGAAGAAGGAAGAGCAGTTCAGCCCCTGGGTTACGCGCTAGCGCTTGCCGCGGGCGCGCTCCTCGCGCTCAGCTTCCCTCGATACGGCCATCCCGCAGTCGCCTGGGTCGCGCTCACGCCTCTCATCGTTGCCCTCTGGCGCGACGCCACCGCCAACCGCGCGCTCTGGAGCCGCCGCGCCTTTCTGCTCGGGCTGACAACCGGCCTCGCGTATTTTACGGGGACGGTCTATTGGACCGGCGGCGTCATGGCCCAGTACGGCGGCCTCAGTCTGCCGCTCGCGGCGTCGATTGCGGGGCTTCTGGTCGCCTATCTCGCCCTGTTCCCGGCCGTGTTCGGCTTCGTCAGCCATGCCCTGATCACGCGCTATGGGCCAAGAGGGCTGCTCCTCGTGCCACTGGCCTGGACCGCGACCGAGTACGGGCGCCTGACCTTGTTCGGCGGGTTTCCGTGGGTGCTGCTCGGCTACAGCCAGGTGCCCTGGCTGCGATTAGCCCAGGCCGCAAGTCTTGTCGGCGTATTTGGCGTGTCAACTATCGTCGCCGCCGTCAGCACGGCAGCGGCATGGGCTGTCGTGTCCCGGGCTCCGCGACGGTTCCTGGCGCCCCTCGCCGCGGTCTGCGTCGTACCTGCTGCTATCCGTCTGGGGAGCGGTTCGATTGTCGAGCGGTACGCTGCTGACCGCCGGTCGACCCATTCGAGTCGGCATCGTCCAAGGCAATGTGCCGCAGGATCAGAAATGGGATCCCGCACAGGCGAGGGACATCTTCGACCGGTACCTGCGCCTCACGGCGCAGACGATCGGCCAGGGCGCACAGCTGATCCTCTGGCCAGAGTCGGCGACGCCGTTCTATTTCGGCGTCTCTGGCGCCGAAACCGCCGAACTGCAGGCGCTTGCGCGCCGCAACCGCGTCGCCATCCTGCTTGGGAGCGATCAGTGGGAGGTGGGGACGCCGCGGAAGGTCTACAACGCGGCATTCCTGCTGCAGCCGGACGGATCGACCGGCGGGGTGTACCGGAAGGTGCACCTCGTGCCGTTCGGCGAGTACGTGCCGCTCAAGCGCATCCTGTTCTTTGCGGCGCCGCTGGTGGAAGCGGTGTCGGACTTCTCGCCCGGCGCACACGTCAACACGCTGCCGGTCGGCGATTCGCGCATCTCGACGGCGATTTGCTATGAGGTCGTCTATCCTGCGTTGATTCGCGAGGGCGTGCAGGAAGGCAGCGCCCTCCTGACGACCATCACCAACGACGCCTGGTTCGGCCAATCGTCAGCGCCGTGGCAGCACTTCCAGATGGCAACGATGAGGGCGATCGAGCAGGGACGGTACCTGGTGCGGTCGGCGAACACCGGGATCAGCGGCGTGGTCGATCCCTACGGTCGTGTGCTCGCCGCATCGCCGCTGTTCGTCGAATGGCAGCGGACGATGGACGTGCGGCTCATCGAGGACCGGACCGTGTACTCGCGAATTGGCGATGTCGTCGCGTGGGTGTCAGTGCTGATCACGGCGGTCGCGCTGATCCTCGCGGCGCGACCTGCTAGAATCAAGGGATCTCGCCCAAGCTAAAGCTTGGGCCTACGATCGTCTGTGATGTACGTAGCGTCTGTGATGTACGTAGGCCCGAGCTTTAGCTCGGGCATCACACGTAAAGGAGCCTTGTGTGGCGTTCGTGCTGGAAGAGCAGGTAAGGCGGTATCAGGATCTCGTGAAGCGGGCGGCTGACTTGCGGAGCTATCTTTGACGAACCTGGCCATCGCGCGGAGCTCGACAAGATCGAAGGCCGCGTCGCACATCCCGATTTCTGGAAAGATCCCGCCGAAGCGCAGAAGCTCCTTCAACGGCGACGCCGCCTCGACGAAGAGCTGATCGCGAGTCAGACGCTCAAGCGGCGCACGGACGACCTGGGCGTCCTCGTCGAGTGGGGGGAGGCCGGCGAGCCGGTCGACAGCGATCTTCTCAAGGGGCTCGACGAGTTCCAGTCGGACGTCGAGCTGGCCGAGACCCGCAAGATGCTGAGCGGCGAGCACGATCGCCGCAACGCCATCGTCACGATCCATCCCGGCGCCGGCGGCACCGAGTCGCAGGACTGGGCCGAGATGCTGCTCAAGATGTACGTGAAGTGGTCGGAGCGGCGAGGCTTCAAGCGGGAGGTCCTCGATTACCAGCCGGCCGAAGAGGCGGGCATCAAGAGCGCCACGCTCAGCATCATCGGCGAGTACGCGTTCGGCCTGCTGTCTGCGGAAGCCGGCGTCCACAGGCTGGTCCGCATTTCGCCGTTCGATCAGGCGAAGCGCCGCCACACATCGTTCGGGTCGGTGTTCGTCTGGCCCGAACTGCCCGACGACATCGACATCGAGATCCCCGAGAAGGATCTGCGCATCGACACCTATCGCTCGAGCGGCGCGGGCGGCCAGCATGTGAACGTCACGGACTCGGCGGTACGCCTCACCCATCTGCCAACCGGCATCGTCGTGTCGTGCCAGAACGAGCGTTCGCAGCATCGCAATCGCGACTCGGCGATGAAAGTGCTGAAGGCGCGACTCTACGACCAGCGGCTGAAAGAGCAGCAGGCGAGGCTCGACCAGATCAGCGGCGAGAAGAAAGACATCGCCTTTGGCAGCCAGATCCGCAGCTACGTCCTTCAGCCGTACCAGATGGTGAAAGACCATCGCACGAAGGAGCAGGTGGGCGACGTCAATCGCGTCCTCGAAGGCGATATCGATCAGTTCATCAGGACATACCTGATGAAGAAAGCCGCCGGCACACTCAGCGCGGCGACTGCAGACGAAGAATAGGGCCCGGGATCTGCTTCATCTCATCTCTGTGCTCTCTGTGGCTGTCTTCTTTCAGCGCTTCGTCAGCTAGCGGTCATCGGCGAGGATAAAGGCGCCCGGGCGATGGAAGGTAAGGCACACGGCGTTCTCGTGCGTCTCGAGGGTGATCGGCCGCGGGTCCTGGGCGAACGCTGGATCTTCGGTGTTGAACGTGCGCCGTGCGCTGGCGCCACTGCGGCGTCCCGGTACGGGAACCGTCCCGCCATCGCCAAAGTAGACGACGAGCGTCAACATGGCGCCTTCGCGAGACGTGCGGCCAAGTGTCAGTGAATGCTCGTCGAGCGCGGCGGCTTCGACGGCGCCGGCCTCGATCGGCACCAGCGTTCGTCGCAGTGCGAGGAGCGATTCGTACAATCGGAGGATGTGCACGTGTCCCGCCCGGTCACGCTCGTCCCAATTCAAGGTGCTCTTGCGAAACGTCGCCTCGGCCTGCGGATCGGGAATCGCCTGCCGGCGTTCCGGATCTGCAAAAGCACTGAAGTGCCTGAACTCGTGCCGTCGCCCGTCCGTCACCTGTCGTCCGAGCTCGTCGTGGTGATCCGTGAAGTACAGGAACGGCGCGCTGGCCGCAAACTCCTGCCCCATGAAGAGCAGTGGTGTCTGCGGCGCGAAGAGCAGTAATGCCGAGAGTGCGCGCCACGTCGCCGAATCCACTGTGTGATGCAGGCGGTCGCCGAGCGCCCGGTTGCCGACTTGGTCGTGATTCTGCAGGCAGATGACAAAGCGGTACGGCGCGATCCCTTCCGGATGCGTGCCTCGCGGCTCGCCATGCCGCCGCGTCGGCTGCCCGGTATAGAACCACCCGTCTCGCAGCGTTCGCGCAATGTCCTCGGCAGTGCCGTCGAAGTCGGCGTAATAGCCTTCGGTGTCTCCCGCCGTGCGGCGCCGCAGCTGATGATGCAGGTCGTCGGCCCAGATCGCATCCAGTCCCCAGCCGCCTTCTGATTCGGGCTTCAGGAGAGCAACCAGGTTCCGGTCATCTTCGGCGCAGATCCACACGCGGCGATCGCGAACACTCTCGCGGACGGATGAGGCGAGCTCGGCGACGAGATGGCGCGGACTGTCGTCGATCAGGGCGTGCGTCGCATCGAGGCGGAGGCCATCGACGCGGAACTCGTGGATCCAGTAAGCCGCGTTCTCGATGAGAAATGCCCGCACGTCACGGCTGTACGGCTGATCGAAGTTGAGGGAGGAGCCCCACGGCGTGTGATGCCGGTCGGTGAAGTAGTGCCGGCTGAAGGCCGCCAAGTAGTTCCCGTCGGGACCGAGGTGGTTGTAGACGACGTCGAGGATCACGGCGAGCCCGAGCGCGTGGGCGCGATCGACCAGCCGACGCAGGTCGTCGGGCGACCCGTAGCAGCGTGCCGGCGCAAACAGCGAGACGCCGTCGTATCCCCAGTTCCAGCGGCCCGGGAAGTCGGCCACCGGCATCAGCTCGATCGCGGTGACGCCAAGGCGGGCCAGCGACTCGAGTCGATCGGCCGCGCCGGCAAACGTGCCCTCCGCGGTAAACGCGCCGATGTGCAGCTCGTAGATGACGAGCTCGTCCGGCACGATGCCCGACCAGCCGGTGGCGCTCCAGTTGAAGCCACGGGGATCCACGACGGACGACGGTCCGTGGACGCCGTGCGGCTGGAAGCGTGAGGCGGGATCGGGGACGGGCGGGCCGTCGTCCAGGCGATAGCGGTATTCGGTGCCGGCCCTCAGATCTGCGAAGGCGCCGGCGAAGTACCCCGACGTGCCTTCGGGCGCGAGAGGTCGCGGCGGGCCGCCACCTTCCAGGACGAGCGAGACTGCGCGCGCATCGGGCGCCCACACGCGAAACCGGGTGCCGCCGCCGTCATCGATCCAGGCGCCGAGCGATGGTCTCCACGTCGTCAGCGCGCTCATCCGGTCGCGGCCGGCGGCACCAGGCGAAACGCGGCCTGGGATCGGCCTTTCAGCTCGTAGGTGGCGTTTACCGCCTGGACGCTGTCCGGCAGCCGTGGATTCGTCGTGTCGAAGATTCGCTGCCACACGCCAACGGTCGACGCCGGCAGCTTGAAGAGCACAACCTCCTGGTGCGCGTTCATCAGCACGAGCAGCGTGCCACCGGTGATCGATTGGCCGCGCTCGTCCACCTCACCGGTGCCGTCGCCGGCGTAGACGACGCCGAGGCTGCGAATCAGCGGCGAGTTCCAGGAATCGTCCGTCATCTCGTTGCCGGATGGATCGACCCACATGATGTCTTTGACGCCGCGGATCGCCCGGCCCTGGAAGAACCGGCGACGCTGGAGGACCGGTTCCGACTGGCGGAGATGGATGAGACGACGGGTGAAGTCGAGGAAGGCCTCTTCGTCCGGCCCGAGCTCCCAGTTGGTCCAGCTGATCTCGTTGTCCTGGCAATAGGCGTTGTTGTTGCCTCGTTGCGTCCGGCACATCTCGTCGCCGCCGCTCAGCATCGGCACGCCGGCCGAGAGCAGCAGGGTCGCCATCAGATTGCGCTTCTGTTGACCGCGAAGCGCGAGAATCGCCGGATCGGTCGTCGGACCCTCCACGCCGCAGTTCCAGCTCAGGTTGTGGTTCTCCCCGTCGCGGTTCTCTTCGTCGTTGGCCTCGTTGTGCTTGTCGTTGTAGCTGACGAGATCGTGCATCGTGAACCCGTCGTGCGACGTCACGAAGTTGATGCTCGCATAGGGACGGCGTCCGCTCATCTCGTAGAGATCGTTGCTGCCGGCGAGCCGCGTCGCGAATTCCGACACGACGCCATCGTCTCCGCGCCAGAAACGCCGCACCGAGTCGCGGTACTTGCCGTTCCACTCGGTCCAGAGCACGGGGAAATTACCGACCTGATAACCGCCTTCGCCGAGATCCCACGGCTCGGCGATCAGCTTCACCTGCGAGATCACCGGGTCCTGGTGAATGATGTCGAGGAACGCGCCCAGCCGATCGACTTCGTAGAGCTCGCGCGCGAGCGTGCTCGCCAGGTCGAAGCGGAAGCCGTCCACGTGCATCTCGAGGACCCAGTACCGCAGGCTGTCCATGATCAGCTGCAGCACGCGAGGGCTGCGCATGTTCAGCGTGTTGCCCGTGCCGGTGAAGTCGAGATAGAAGCGGGGGTTGTCGTGGACCAGCCGGTAGTACGCCGCGTTGTCGATCCCGCGCAGCGAGATCGTGGGTCCGAGGTGGTTGCCTTCCGCGGTGTGATTGTAGACGACGTCGAGGATGACCTCGAGCCCGGCGGAGTGCAGCGCCCGCACCATGCGCTTGAACTCGCGGACGGTGGCGTCGCCGGTGTGCCCGGCGGCGGCGTAGCGGATCTCCGGAGCGAAGTAGCAGAACGTGTTGTAACCCCAGTAATTGGTCAGCCCACGCTCGACGAGGTGCTGGTCGTTGAGGAAGTGATGCACGGGCATCAGTTCGACGGCAGTGACGCCGAGCGAGACCAGGTGATCAAGCGCTTCATCGGTCGTGAGCGCTTCGTAGGTGCCGCGCAGGAGCTCGGGAACGCGCGGGTGCCGCATCGTGAAGCCGCGCACGTGCATCTCGTAGATGATGGTCCTGTTCCACGGCGTGCGCGGGGGCCGGTCGTCGCCCCAGGTGAACATCGAATCGATGACCGTCCCCATCGGCGCGAACGCCGCGTTGTCGCGATCGTCGAAGGACAGGTCGCCCGTGGGGTCGCCCACCTTGAAGCCAAACATCTCGTACTGGCCCCATCGCACGGTGCGTCCAACCGCCTTGGCGTACGGGTCCATCACGACTTTGTTCGGGTTGAAGCGATGGCCGGCCTGCGGGTCGTATGGTCCGTGGACGCGATAGCCATAGAGCTGGCCAGGTCTGACGTCCGGCATGTAGCCGTGCCACACCATGTCGGTCTGCTCGGGCAACGTGACGCGGTGCGACTCGCGCGTCGCCGTGGCCGAATCGAAGAGGCACAGCTCGACCTTGGTGGCGTGGGCGGAGAACAGCGCGAAATTGACGCCGACGCCGTCCCAGGTGGCTCCGAGCGGATAGGGCGCCCCCGGCCAGATGCGGTTGGGACGCGGCCGGCGAGGGCCCGGGTACAGGTAGGAACGACGGCTCATGAGGATCGCAGGCTCCGCAGCGCCGCGATCTTATCGTGGAAGTGGCGCCCGCCGTCGCAGTCACGGACGAGACACGGATAGGACCGGCCACGGATCAACGCGGACATGCACGGATCAGATCGGTCACGGACGAGCACGGGTATACACGGATCAGACCGTCACGGACGAGCGCGGACTCACACGGATCAGACCGGATTGCAGGGGCGCCCGAGGCGCGAGCAGTTTGGCGCGTATATAACCGTTCGGTTATCAACTGATAAGGTGGCTTACCAGACACGCTTCGCCTCCGCATGACCTTGGCTCGATCCTCTGACCCGTGTTGTCCGTGACTACGCATTTACCAGCGCGGCGACGGGGCAGGTCCTCAGGGCCTCGCCCACGGCCAGTGTCAATCCGCTTGCGGATCGAACGATCGCCGGTGACTCGCCCGTGATCACGTTTCGCAGGCCGCCGGCCGCAATGCTGTCAGGGATGCGCACGACGGTGTCCTGCCACACCGGCTGGGTGATCGGCCATCCGTGATCGCCGTCGACAAGGTTTGCGGCCAGACGAGGCACGATCGTGATGAGGCCACGGGCGTCATGGTACCGCGCATAGGCCACGACGCGCGCCCATCGAGGACCTTCCACGTGCAAGGGCACGTAGCTGCCGTGCAGGAACAGCTGCGGATCGTTCTGGCGCTGACGAAGCAATCGGGCCGTCAGCCAGAGCTTGATGCGTCCATCCGGCCACGCGTCGAGCAGTTCAACGACAATCCGGGCGAGCGCGCCATCGGTCGATGGCGCCTGTTGCGCGCCAACCTCGAACGCCGGCTGCAGCGATGCCAGCGCCGTCCGTCTGGCCTCGAAGTCGACGGGCTGGCGGTTGTCGGGATCGACCAGATGCAGATCCCACAGCTCGTTGCCTTGGTACACGTCCGGCACGCCCGGGGCCGTGAGCTTGATGGCGAGCTGCGCCAGGCTGTTGACGACGCCCGCGCGCGAGACCCGCCGGGCAAACGGCACGAACGAGGGCAGGAACCGCGCCGCGTGGGGGCCGTCGAGCGTTTTCTCGACAAACGCGCTGACCGCTGCACCGTACGCTTCGTCCGGTGCGATCCAGCTCGTACGGAGCTTCGCTTCCCGCGTCGCCTTCGTCAGAAACGCCGACAGCCGGGTGGAGAGGCCGTCGGGAGCCCTGGTAGGAACGGGTGCCGTCGCGAGCTCCGGAGGCCAGACCGACAGCAACGCCTGGTAATAGAGGTATTCGTCGTTGCGATCCGGGGCCGGCAGCGCATCGACCGTCGTCCGCAGTGCCGCGTTCGTGCGCGCCCAGCGGGACACGGTCTTCGCCCAGTCGTCCGCCAGCTCCGACAACACGTTCAGGCGGGCGCGCGCATCCTCGCCCCGCTTGGTGTCGTGCGTGGCGGTGGTGGTCATGCTGAACGGCCAGCGGTCGCGGCGCTCGGCGTTCGCGCGGTGAAACGTGTCGGTCGTCGTCAGCGACGCCGACGGATCGCCGCCGACCTCGTTCAACGATGCCAGCACATTGTGGCGATAGAACGCCGTGTCCTCGACGCCCTTGGCCTGAACCGGTCCGGTGAACTGCTGGAACCGCATCGTGAAGGCGAGGCGCGGGTCAGCCGGACGCGCCTGGCCGGGACCGCTGGCCTCGTGCCGGGCGTGTGAGGCGGCGGACCCGAGCACGCGTCGCAGAAATCCGAACGTTGCGCGCTCGGCGGCCGGGTTCCGCCGGTCCGCGTTCTCGAAGGCCGTCTCGATCGCCCGGCGGTCGGCATCGCTGGCCCCGCACTCGTCGATGTAGGTGCGATAGATGGGCAGCGCGGCCGCCACCTCCTGAATCGCGTGCGTCAACGTGCCGATCGTGAAGTCGCGCGTTCGGCGATCCTGATGCGCGAGGTCGTACAGCGCATGCGCCAGCACGTTGAGCTCGCTGGCGAGGGTCGTCTGCACGATCAGCCGCTGGCCATCGAGGACGTCATCCGCAAAGCTCTCCTGGCGGCCGGTGACGCGCCGGTACTGTCGTCGCAGTCGTCCAAGGCCGTCCGGATCGACGAACAACCCGTTGACCAGGTTCAGGAAGTCGTAGCCCGTGGTGCCGTGAATGGGCCACGGTGGCAGCGATTCGCCCGCGGACAGGATCTTTTCGGCGACCACATACAGCGGCAGGTCGCCGGGCGCAGCCGTTGAGTCGTCGGCGACGGGCGGCGACCGATGCGTGTCAATGCCTGCAGGCTCGCGAAGTAGCGAGCGGGATTGAACAGCCCGTCGGGGTGATCGACCCGCACCCCGGTCACGGCGCCCTCCGCGATCAGGCGTTTCAGCAGACCGTGCGTGTCGCGAAAGACGCGCGGCTCCTCCATGCGGAGCGCCGCGAGATCGTTAACGTCGAAGAAGCGTCGGTAGTTGATTTCATCGAGGGCGGTCCGCCAGAACGCCAGCCGGTAGGCCTGTTGTTCCAGCAGCTCGTGAAGGGCGTCGAAGCTCTCGGGCTTGTCCGGGATTCCGTTGAAGTGCCTGACCGCGGCATCGATGTGCGCGGCGATGTCGCCAGACGTGGCGACCAGCTGCAGGAGACGACGGCGCGCAACGTCCTTCTCGCGTTGTCGCTCTTCGATCCGCTCCGGCGTGCGCTCGGCAAATGTCGGCAGGTTCTGGAGCGACGACAGGATGCTCTGGAACTCGCGCAGGTCGGCGTTGTCCTCGCCCAGTGCCGCACGCAGGCCCTCGAGATTGTGGCGGTACACCACAGGCGCCTGGCGCGGGTTGATCGGCAGCGTGTGATCGAAGTAGCGGAGCTGGAGCGCGCCACTCTCGAACGCCAGCTGCAGGCGGCCGCGCTCGAGCTCGCAGCCGTACTGATCGCCCAGGATCGGGAGCAGCAGCTGGTCGCGCATCGCCGACACCACCGGTGCCCAGTCGATGTCGAAGTAGGCGGCATGCTCGGCCGACGGCCCGTTCTCGAGCACGTCGTACCACCAGGCGTTCGTCCGTGCGTCAGTGCCCATGTGGTTGGGCACGAAGTCGAGCACCTGACCCATGTCATGGGCGTGGAGCGCGTCGACGAAGGCCTGATAGTCCCGATCGTCGCCCAGCTCGGGGTTGAGGACGTTGTGGTCGGAGATGTCGTAGCCGTGGAGCGTTCCCGGCGTCGCCTTGAGGTACGGCGAGGCGTAGCAGGCCCCGACGCCGAGCGACGCCAGGTAGGGCACCAGCGCCGCCGCGTCGCGAAACGTGAAGCCGGCGTGAAACTGGAGCCGGTAGGTGCTCGACGGGACTCGCGCGGTCACGCGCCAGGGCCCTCGTCCAGCAGCTCGATCAGACCTGCCAGCGGAATGTGCAGCCAGTCAGGCCGATTGTTCAGCTCGTACCGCAGCTCGTAGAGGGCCTTCTCGATCAGGAAGATCCGGCAGAGTCCCGTGAAGCTGTCGAATCCCTCCGGCACGAACGCCGCCGCATTGGCCGCCGCGCGATACCCCTGCACGAACAGGCGGCTGACGTTCGCTTCCCAGAACCGCGCCCACGCCGCCAGCTTCGCGCCGTCTTCCGGATGGTGCGCCCGCCACGCGGCGAGCCCGGCCTGTGACGCATAGCTGAACGACCGGACCATCCCGGCCACGTCCTTCAGCGGCGACTGCTGCACGCGCCGTTCCGGCAGCGCACGTCCGGGCTCACCCTCGAAGTCGATGATGTAAAAATCGCCGCTGTCCCAGAGCACCTGGCCCAGGTGATAGTCGCCGTGGATCCGGGTCTTCAGCAGGCCCGAAGGAATCGAGCCGACCGACCGATCGAGATCGTTGACGATGCCTGGCAACAGCCTTACGACGGCCGACGCCATCTCCTGAACCGTTTCCGACAGCGCCGACACCTGCGTGTCCAGCAGCTGACCCGTCTGTGCCGCGAGCGTGCGGATGCCGGCAATCGTCCCGGACAGGTCGTCCCGCGTCAGCGGCTCCGGATCGAAGTCCTTCACGTCCTTTGCGCTCGCGAGCGCCAGATGGAGGTCGGCGGTCCGTCGACCCAGGCGAAGCACGGCGTCGACGTACCAGCCAAGACGATCGACGACTCCCTGCGGCACGCGCACGTTGCCGGGCAGGAGCAGGCCGACCTCGGCGGCGATCTCGCCGGCGTCGGGCGGCGGACCTGTCTCCGACGTGGCATCTTCGAGATAGCGGCCGGCCTCGCTGAGCGCCTGTTCCCACCCGGTCGCCTGATAGTGCACGAGGCCATGCAGCACCGCGAGCGTGGACCGCGTCCCGCCGTGATCCTCGGTACTCGATGGCACCGGCCAGCCGCGGCGCGCGCGGAAACTGGACGCGCTCGGTCAGGTGATAGCTGATCTCCAGCTCGGGATTCGGGCCCGGCTCGACCCGTCGAAGCAGCTTCATGATCAGCCGATCACCGAAGATGAACGACGTGTTGCTCTGCTCGCTGGCCGACCGCTGCACCGGCGGCGGCGAGGCCGGATCGACGGGCCCGCGGAGGACGTCGAACGCGCTCGTGCGGCTGGCGACAAAGCGGCCCTCGCGACCGGCGAACGCGCGTTGGCCCGCGATCGCGTCGAGGAGAAGGGGCACGACACCCCAATCGAGCCGCTCGTGCAGGACGCCCTTGCGCGCGCCGCTCAGACGCGCGATCACGAGCTCGGGCGACTCGTGCAGCAAATCGTCGGCCGCCTTGCCGCCCAGGAAGGCCATGGGCAGCAGGTACAACTCGGATCCGCCATCGCCGTAACGGACGTCGAGCAGCGTGAGGAAGACCGGTTCCGGCCCGCCCCGCACCAGGGCGTGGTCGCGAATCACGACCTTGCTGAGCGGACGCGCCTTCGCGGCGAACCACCGGCGGGTGGCCAGGTGGACCGGCAGGTAGTCGCGCTCGAGAATCTCGTGCGTCGCCGTTGTGAACGCCGTGTCCCACACGACGCCCAGCAGGAGCGGCGGCAGATCGAGCGCGCTCGACGGCTTCGGCGCGGACCGTGGCGCGGGCCGCTCCACCACGGGCGGCGCCGGCGCGTCTGCCAGCAGGAACCAGTAGAACCCGTAGGGCGCGAGCGTGAGGAAATAGGGAAGCTCGCCAATCCGTGGAAACTCGGTGCTGCCGACCATCTCGATCGGCACGCGGCCGTTCCAATCACGAAGGTCGAGCTCGGCCGGCTGCGCCGTGCGTGCGAGGTTGGCCACGCACAAGATCGTCTCGCCCTCGTATTCGCGCACGTAGGCGAGGATCTTCCGGTTCGGCGGCGAGATGAAGCGAATGCTGCCGCGTCCGAAGGTGCTGTGGCGCGCGCGCAGCGCGATGATCCGCTTCATCCAGTTCAGGAGCGACGACGGCGAGCGCTCCTGCGCCTCGACGTTCAGCGCCTGGTAGCCCCACACTGGATCCATGACGAGCGGCGCGAACAGCCGCGCCGGATCGGCGCGCGAGAACCCGCCGTTCCGGTCCGACGTCCACTGCATCGGCGTGCGCACGCCGTTGCGGTCGCCCAGGTAAATGTTGTCGCCCATCCCGATCTCGTCGCCGTAATAGATGACCGGCGTGCCGGGCAGCGAGAGGATCAGGCCGTTCATCAGCTCGATCCGCTGACGGTTGTTTTCCATCAGCGGCGCGAGGCGGCGGCGGATGCCGACGTTGATCCGCATCTGCGGATCCGTCGCGTACGCCTGGTACATGTAATCGCGCTCTTCGGCGGTCACCATCTCGAGCGTCAGCTCGTCGTGGTTCCGCAGGAAGATCGCCCACTGGCAGATGTCGGGAATCTCCGGTGTCTGGCTGACGATGTCCGAGATCGGATGGCGGTCTTCCTGCCGCAGCGCCATGTAGATGCGCGGCATCAGCGGGAAGTTGAACGCCATGTGGCATTCATCGCCCGACCCGAAATAGGCGCAGACGTCCCCTGGCCACTGGTTCGCTTCGGCGAGCAGCATGCGGTTGGCGTAGTTGCGATCGAGCTCGGCGCGCAGCTCCTTCAGCACCAGATGCGTCTCGTAGAGGTTTTCGCAGCTCGTACCTTCTCGTTCGATCAGGTACGGCACGGCATCCAGTCGCATCCCGTCGACGCCCATGTCGAGCCAGAACCGCATCACCCTCTGCACCGCGCGGCGCACGTGCGGGTTGTCGAAGTTCAGGTCGGGTTGGTGATGGAAGAAACGATGCCAGTAGTACGCGTTGGCGACCGGATCCCAGGACCAGTTCGACGTTTCGGTATCGGTGAAGATGATTCGGACGCCGTCGTATTTGAGCTTGGTGTCGCTCCATACGTAGTAGTTCCGCTTCGTCGAGTCCGCGGGCGCCCGCCGTGCCGCCTGAAACCACGGATGCTGATCGGACGTGTGATTGATGACGAGCTCGGTCACCACCTGCAGGCCGTGCTCGTGCGCCGTCCGGAGGAAGGCGCGGAAGTCCTTCAAACTGCCGTAGCTCGGATGCACGCCCTCGTAATGGGCGATGTCGTACCCGTCGTCACGGAGCGGCGACGGGTAGAAGGGCAGCAGCCAGACGCAGGAAACGCCGAGGCTCTTGATGTAACTCACCTTCTCGGTCAGTCCGCGGAAGTCACCGATGCCGTCGCCATTGCTGTCGGCGAAGGCGCGGACGTGAACCTGATAGATGATGGCGTCTTTGTACCACAGCGGATCGGTCGCGCTGCCCGGCCGGATCATGCGGGGAGCCTCTCCAGGCGGAAGATGTGTGCCGGCACCTGCGTTCGCGGATCGAGACGCACGTAGTTGCGATCGCCCCGCCAGGTGTAGACGGCGCCGCTCAACAAGTCTCTGACCAGGAAGCCGGCCGGATCAAGACCATGCGGCAACGGATCGAATGAGACGAAGCCATGCTGCGAGTTGAACGGGTCCAGGTTCACGACGACGAGAATGGCCGGCGTCTGGTCGGCTGATGTTCTCATGTACGCGATGATTTCGCTGTTGTCGCTGCCGATGAAATGCAGGCCCTCGGTCGTCTGCAGGGCAGGGTTGTCGTGGCGAATGCGATTCACGAGCGCGATGAGGGGCGCCAGGCTCTGCGGCGCTTCCCAGTCGCGCGGCTTGAGCTGATACTTCTCCGAGTCCAGATACTCTTCTGAACCGTGCCGCACCGGCACGTTCTCGACGAGCTCGTAGCCGCTGTAGATGCCGTAGCTCGCGCCGAGCGTCGCGGCGAGCACCAGGCGCACCTGGAAGGCCGGCCGGCCGCCGCGCTGCAGATACTCGGTGAGGATGTCGGGCGTATTGGCAAAGAGATTCGGCCGCAGATACTCGCGGACCGGCGTGGCGGTGAGCTCGGTGAAGTACTCCTCGAGCTCGGTGCGCGTGTTTCGCCACGTGAAGTACGTGTACGACTGCGTGAAGCCGATCTTGGCCAGATACCGCAGAATCTTGGGGCGCGTGAACGCCTCGGAGAGAAAGATCGTGTCAGGAAATCGTTCCTGGACGTCGCCGATCATCCACTCCCAGAAGCGAAAGGCCTTCGTGTGTGGATTGTCGACGCGGAAGATGCGGACGCCGCGCTCGCACCAGAACACGACGACGTCGCGCAGCGCCGCCCAGAGCTCGGGCCACGCCTCGGTTTCGAAGTTGATCGGATAGATGTCCTGATACTTCTTCGGCGGGTTTTCGGCGTATTTGATCGTGCCATCCGGGCGATGACGGAACCACTCGGGGTGCTCCTGCACCCACGGGTGGTCGGGCGAGCACTGATAGGCGAGGTCGAGTGCCACCTCGAGTCCCTCGCGCCCGGCGGCCGCGCGGAACGCCTCGAAATCGTCGAACGTGCCGAGCCCTGGATCGATCGCCGTGTGTCCGCCCTCGGCCGCGCCGATCGCCCACGGGCTTCCCGGGTCCTCGGGCGCCGCGGTCAGCGCGTTGTTGCGGCCCTTTCGATGCGTTGTGCCGATCGGGTGTATCGGTGGGAGGTAGACAACGTCGAAGCCCATCGCGGCAACGGCCGGCAGCCGACCAGCCGCTTCCCTCAACGTGCTGCCGCGCGTTGGATCGGGACCATACGAACGTGGAAAGAGCTCGTACCAGGCGCCCGTGCGCGCGCGCACACGCTCGACCCGTGCACGGAAGGTGGGCGACGACGTGGAGTGGAGACGCCGATCCGTAGCCGATATGTCTGCGGCCAGGTCTTCCTGAAGCGCCGCGGCGACCCGCTGCGCCTGGCCGGCCGTGCCCGCGAGGACGTCAGATGTAGCGCGCAGCTGTGGCGCCAGCGTGGCCTCGCCCCTATCTGCCGCGTCGCGCAGCAACTGCGCGCCCTCCAGCAGCTCGCTCGAGACGTCGAGGCCGCCCTCATGCTTCTTCCGCAGCGCGTCGCGCCACGTGGCGAACTGGTCGACCCACGCCACCACGGCGTACTCCCACCACCCGAGGTCGGGCAGGTCCAGCGTGGCCGTCCACGTGTCGTTGACCAGCGGCGATAGCGCCATTTCAGTCCAGGGACCGGGCCGTGCCCCACGCTCGAACGGGGTCTGGCGGACGCGGAGCAGGGCGCGCAGTGAGTCGTGCCCGTCTGCAAACACGTCTGCCGTCACTCGGATCTGCTCGCCGGCGACGCGCTTGATCGGGTAGCGCCCGCCATCCACGTGCGGCTGGACGTTCTCGATGACGACGCGGGTGCGGCCATCGGGAGAGGCCGGCGGCAGCGTATGCCTGGGGACGCGAGCCATGCCCCGTATCTTTCTATCGCCTCTTTGATCGGCGCAAGCCCGGCCATGTTGGTGGGTTTGTTAAGATTGCGGATTGTGGATTGCGGATTGTGGATTGATTGCGGATTTGCAGGGGATTGGCTGCCTCCGGAATCCCGATCCGCAATGCCCAATCCGCAATCTGCAATCCGAAATCCACAATGACGAAGATCGCATCCACCATCCTCGACACCATCGGCCACACCCCGATGGTCCGGATCAACCGGATCGCACGGGACGTGCCCGGCACCGTCCTCGTCAAGCTCGAGACCTTCAACCCGGGCAACTCGATCAAGGACCGCATGGCGGTGAAGATGATCGAGGACGCCGAGCGTGCCGGCCTGCTGAAGCGGGGCGGCACGATCATTGAGGGGACCTCCGGCAACACCGGGATGGGGCTCGCGATCACGGCGGTCGTCAAGGGCTACCGCTGCATCTTCACGACCACCGACAAGCAGTCGAAGGAGAAGATCGACGCGCTGAAGGCGTTTGGCGCCGAAGTGATCGTCTGCCCGACCAACGTCGATCCGGAGGATCCGCGATCCTACTACTCCGTCTCGTCGCGCCTCGAGAAAGAGGTCCCCAACAGCTGGAAGGCGAACCAGTACGACAATCTGTCGAACTCGATGGCGCACTACGAGCAGACGGGGCCCGAGATCTGGGACCAGACCGACGGCAGGATCACCCAGCTCGTCGTCGGGGTCGGAACCGGCGGGACCGCCAGCGGCGTTGGCAGATACCTGAAGGAGCGGAATCCGGCGGTCAAGGTCTGGGGCATCGACACGTACGGCTCGGTCTTCAAGAAATACAAGGAGACGGGCATCTTCGACAAAGGGGAGATCTACCCGTACAGCACCGAAGGCATCGGCGAGGACTTCCTGCCGAGGAACGTGGATTTCAGCGTCATCGACCATTTCGAGAAGGTCACCGACCGCGACGCCGCGATCATGACGCGTCGCATCGCCCGCGAAGAGGGCATCTTCGCGGGGAACTCCGCGGGGTCGGCGATGGCCGGCCTCCTGCAGCTGAAAGATCGCTTCACGCGCGACGACCTCATTGTCGTCATCTTCCACGACCACGGATCGCGGTACCTGGCGAAGATGTTCAACGACGAGTGGATGCGCGAGAAAGGGTTCCTCGAGAGAAGCGGCATGCGCGCGGCCGATCTCGTGGCGTCCGGGCTGTCGGGCGAGCTGTGCTCGCTTGAAGGGTCGCAGCCGGTCGAGGCGGCGATCCGGCTGATGCGCGAGCACGACTTCTCGCAGATCTCGATCACACGCGAGGGCCGTCTCGTCGGGTCGCTGAACGAGACGCAGCTCTACGACGAGCTCGTACGCCAGCCGGAGGTGAAGACGCAGCCGGTCGAGGCAATCATGCAGCCCGCGTTTCCCTTCGTGGACATCTCGACGAACGTCGAGCTGCTGGCCACGATGATCACGCACGACAACCCGGCCGTGCTCGTCCGCGACTTCAAGACCGACAAGACGTTCATCATCACGCGGTCAGACGTGATCCGCGTGCTCGCGTAGTGGCTCGCCATCCAGAACTCGAGAAATCGAGAGCTCGAGAGCTCGAGAAAGCGGGCGGCACCCGGGCGCCTTTCTCGAGTTTTCGAGTTTTTGGTTTCTCGAATTCTTTCATCGCGGCCGCGCTTGCGCTCGTTCTTGCTCTCGCGGCCGGCTCCGGTCCGCGCGCGCAGACGCCAGCGGCCACGCGACGGGTGGCCATCACGCTCGACGACCTGCCAGGCATTTCACAGCAACCGAGTGCCGCCAGTCTCGACGTCATCAACGCGCGGCTGCTCGCCACGTTGCGGATCGAGCGCGTGCCGGCGGTCGGCTTCGTCAACGAGCGCGGCATCGACATCGAAGGCGAGCGCGGCGTCCGCACCGCCATCCTCGGGCGGTGGCTCGACGCGCGCATGGAACTGGGCAATCACACGTATTCACACCCCGATCTGAACACCATGCCGCCCGAGCCGTATCAGGTGGACGTCCTGAAGGGCGAGCTCATCACCCGAAAACTGATGTCCGATCGAGGCCAGGCGCTGCACTGGTTTCGCCACCCGTTTACGCACACCGGGCCGACGGCGGCCATCAAGGCGCAGATCGACGGGTTCCTCGGCGCGCACGGGTACACCGTTGCGCCCTTCACAATCGAGACCGCCGACTATGTGTTCGCGGTGATCTACGAGCGTGCAGCGCTGGCAAACGACGAGTCGTCAGCTGACAAGGTGATGGCCGCGTATCTGACCAGCACCGAGGAGCGCGTGGCTTTCTGCGAGTCGCTGGCGAGCGACACGTTCGGGCGCGAGATTCCGCAGGTGCTGCTCATTCACGTGAACCGGCTCAACGCCGACGCGATGCCGGAGCTGCTGCGACGACTGAAGGCCCGCGGGTATTCGTGGGTCCCACTCGGCGAGGCGTTGAAGGACGAGGCGTACGCGACCCGAGACGACTATGTCGGCCGCATTGGCCCGTCCTGGCTGCATCGCTGGCGTGTGGCGTTGGGCAAGCCCGATCGGCTTCGCGACGAGCCGGATCCGCCGCAGTGGGTGATGAAAGCGTTCAGTGAACAACAATGAGTGGCCCGACTGAAGTCGGGCCCTACTGCAGTAGGACCTCACTGTGCGCACGTAGGCCCAAGCTTTAGCTTGGGCAACGCCGTCGCGACGGAATCGTAATGCCCGAGCTAAAGCTCGGGTCTACGTACTTTGCACCTATGGCTGCGTCGGAGGAGCCGTGCTCTCGGGCTGCGTGCCGGCGATGAACGCCTCCCCGATCGCGCCGTCGCCGGTGGACGGCGTGCCGGTTCCCTTATCGATCGACACGAACACGATGTTGCCCGGTGCAGTGAATTCGGGTTTGTTCTCGCGACCGCGCTTCGCGAGATAGGCCTTCATCACATCAACCCAGATGGGCAGCGCCGCCAACGCGCCGGTCTCGCCGCGACCCAACGTCTTCTTCTCGTCGTAGCCAATCCAGACGCCAATCGTGATGTCGGGGTCGAAGCCAATGAACCACGCGTCGGTGTACTCGTCCATCGTGCCCGTCTTGCCGGCAACCGGCCAGTCGAGCGAGGCGGCCGCCGCGGCGGTGCCACGCGTCATCACGCCTCGCATCAGGTTCGTCATCACGAACGCGGTGTCGGCCCGGATCGCGTCGTGCGGTTCGGGCCGGTTTTCCTCGAGCAGGTTGCCCTGGCGATCGACGACGCGAAGGACTTCGTAGGGCCGCATCCGGATACCCTGGTGCGGGAACACGGTATAGGCGCTGGTCGAGTCGAGCAAGGTCGCCTCGGTGGCGCCAAGCGCGAGCGACAGGTACGGCTGGAACTTGCTGGTGAACCCGAACCGTTTCGCGTAGTCGATGGCCACCGGCGGCCCGATGCTGTCGAGGAGCTTCACTGTCGGGATGTTCCTCGACTGCTCCAGGGCACGCCGGAGCGTGACGGGACCCTCGAATTTGCGATCGTAGTTCTGTGGGGAATAGAGCGGCTGATTCGGGCCGGCGGGATACGCGACCGGCGCATCGACGATGACCGATGCCGGGGTGTAGCCGCGATCGATGGCGGCCGTGTAGACGATCGGCTTGAACGTCGATCCCATCTGCCGCCAGGCCTGCGTCGCGCGATTGAACTTGCTCCGGGCGAAGTCGAAGCCGCCGATCATCGCGCGAATCTGCCCGGTGCGGTTGTCGATGGCCACGAGCGCGCCTTCGACGATCGGATCCTGATCGAGGCTGGCCGTCGCGAAGCGTCCGTCCTCGTCAACCGTCAGGATCTTCACCGCCACGAGGTCGCCAGGCTTGAGAAAGTCGGGTCCTTTCTTGCGCGTCCACTCGTAGCCTGACTTCGCGATCTCGACGTAATAGCGTCCCGCCCGGAGGAGGAGCGAGGCGGCGGGCACCGCGCGCGGACCGCCGCCGCCGGAGGCGACCACCACCGCCGGCACGATGTCACCAACCCGAATCGGCGCCCGCCAGCGATCGTGCTGGAACGTGTCGATCGTCGAACCGTCCGCGACGACGTTCCGGCGCGGCTTGCGGAAGCCGCGTCGCTTGTCCACTTTTCGGAGGCCGGCGTCGAAGGCGGCCTCGGCCGCACGCTGAAGATCGGCGTCGAGCGACGTGTACACCGCGAGGCCGCTCTCGTACAGGCGTTTCGCGCCGTAGCGTTCCTCGAGATGCTGGCGGACGTCTTCCAGGAAGAACGGCGCGAAGGTATTCGTCACCGGCCGGCCGCTCGTGACAATCGGCGCCTGCTTGGCCTGGTCGGCGCCAGCCTGCGTGATGAATCGTTCGTCCGCCATCCGCTGCAGCGCGTAGTTCCGGCGCCGCCGCGCCGCGTCGGGGTTGACGTACGGGCTCTGGCGCGACGGACGCTGAATGATCCCTGCCAGCAGCGCCGCTTCCTCGAGCGTCAGGTCCTTTGCCGACTTCCCGAAGTAGAGGCGCGATGCAGCCTCGGCCCCGTAGGTCCCGTGGCCCCACGGAATGTGATTGCAGTAGAGCGTGAAGATCTCGCGCTTTGTATAGCGCTTCTCGATCTGAATCGTCAGGAACGCTTCCTTGATCTTGCGGTCCAGCGTCTTCTCGTTGGTCAGGAACAGATTGCGCGCCAGCTGCTGCGTCAGCGTGCTGGCGCCGGCGCGCTGGCCCAGGACGACGTCCTTGACCGCGGTGATGATGATGCGGGGCAGACTGAGCCCGAGGTGGGTGTCGAAGCTCTGATCCTCGGCGGCGATGATCGCCTGTCGAAGGAGCGGCGAGATCTGATCTGAGGTGATCACCACGCGCCGCTGAGTGGCGAACTCGCCGACCACGTGGCCGTCGGCGGCGTAGACCCGGGTGATCGTGCTCGGCGCGTAGTCGTCGAGCGCCGAAACCTGCGGCATGTCGCCGCCGGATGCGAACAGCAGACCGCTGACGCTGCCGGCCATCGCGGCGACCACGAAGAGCGCCACGATGCCGGCCCGACGGGCGATGCGAACGACGCGGGCCAACGTGAACGTCCGAACGTCTCAGCGCCGCGACTGACCGCCGCGCGGCACGGCGTGCGACTGGCCGCCGCTCGGCGGCGCCGTTCGCGCGGGCGGAGCGGTCCCCCCGGCCGGCGGGCCGGCCCCGCGCATCGGCGCCATCGACCGCGGCGACGGCGACGGAGCGGACATGCGCGGCCCCGAGTACCGACTGGTTCGAGCGCGGCACCGCATATGGCGCACTGGAACGAGGCGAGACGCCAGGCGACGACATCCGCCCACCAGAGCGCGGCGATGGCTCACCGTAGCCCTGAGGAGGTCCGGACGGCCCCCGGTACTGCGGCGTCTCTCGACTGCGTGCGTCTCCGGGCATCACCGGGCGGGACGAACGTGCCGACCCTGGCAGATTGCGCGGCACGGCCACGCCGGCCCGTTCGTACGCGTCCGCCGGGCTGCTGCGCCCACCGGGAGGCACCGGCGTGCCCCGGTAATAGATGACTGGCGGCGCGGCGGTCCCGGGCGTCCGCATCCCGCGGGCGGGGGACGTCGAGTACCCGCGATTCGAGTACGTCCTCGTCGAGTACGCCGGCGGCGCGGTGATGGCGGGCGTCGTCGCTGCCGGTGGCCGCGCAATGCCGGGCCGGTAGGTTGCCGAGGACGAAGCCGCCGGTGCGGCGGAGCCGCGCGATCGCGGCGAGGACCCAGCTGCCGTCGAACCGGAATAAGGATAACCGCGGGTCACGGAGCCGCGCGGAACTGCGGTCCCTCCGGCGAAGCGTGCGTTCGGCGCGACGACGGATCCGCGAGGAACGGCGATGCGCGGCTGCGTCGGCTGGACGACGAAGGATGGAGCGGCGCCCCCGCGGAAGACTCGCGGATCGAATCGCGCGCCGCCGATGTGCGCCGCGGGAGAACGAGCCGGCCGCCGACCACCGTCCATGCACGCCCGGGGTTATAGCCGTTGCGGTAGCCGCGGTGTCCCCAGAAGCCGAGCACCGGACGGTTGTTCCATCCGAGCGGGCACCAACCCACATAGCCCGGCGCCACGGCCCAGTGCACCCAGGCGGCCGACCAGCCGCGCGACGGCACCCAGTACCAGCGGCCCGCGTTCAGGCCCCAGCGGCCGTAGTGATGCGTCGGGTACGCCCATCGGCCGTGCCGGCCGATGAACGTCCAGCCGTATCCGCCGTAAAACCGCCAGCGGCCGTCATAGTAGGGGCGCCACGTCGCGGCCACGGCCGGATACCACACGTAGCCGTACGGCGCCATGTAGCTCCACGAGCCGTCCTGATCGAACGAGCTCGCATACACGTTGAGTTCCGACGGCAGGTAGGCGGCCGACGTGGTGCCGCGGCGCGAATCAAGCAGCCCCTGCGACCAGAGGTAGAACGCGTCGGCTCGCGCCGAATTGAAGGCCATGGGCGCCGACGGCCAGTCGCCCTCGTAGAGCACGACCTGCTGACCCGCCTGGACCGGCGTCGCACCGCCGTCGGTGACGATGTTGGCAAGCCCGCGGACGACCGCGACCTCGAGCCCGTCTCGCTGCCCGTCGTTCAGCAGCGAAATGCGGACTTCGCCGCTGCCATCGATCCGCACCGAGCCGGGTGCGCTGTCGACCTGCAGGCTGCCAGCACCGCCTTCCGCAAACACGACGAGACGTCCTTCGAGCAGTCGCACGACGTTGTCGCCGTTGATGTCGATCGTTGTCCGCTCATCGAGGTGCAGCGCCGATCCGTCGCCAAGCAGCACTTCCGCACGGCCCGTTTCGGCGCGCACGCGGTCGCCGACGACGAGCGGCGTGTTCGCTTCCGCAGATTCGCGGCCGCTCTCGCGGTCGAGGAAAACCTGGCCGTCGGCAACCGACAGCTGGGGCGGCGGCGCCGCAGTGTCTTGCGCGCAGACGGCGCCGGCGATTCCAAGCACGAGGCACGTGCAAAGAGCGGTTACAAGGCGTGTCATGGACTGACCCCACGTTCGGACGTCGGTGCACGTCCTCGGGCATCTCACAGGCACCGCCTTCGCTCAGAAGCTTCGGCGGACTGGGCTGGCAAGGTTGAGTATACACCCGGAGGGCACGTCCTACGTACCTGCGGAACCGCAGCAAAGGTTGACGGCACCGCACTAACATTTCATACTGAAGAAGTCCTAAGTCCACACGAGGAGCCATGAGCAAAATCATCGGGATCGACCTCGGTACGACCAACTCGGTCGTCGCGGTCATCGAAGGCGGCCAGCCGGTCGTCATCACGAACGCCGAGGGCAGCCGACTGACGCCGTCAGTGGTCGCCTTCACCAAGACGGGCGAGCGGCTGGTCGGCCAGGTCGCGAAGCGTCAGGCCGTCACCAATCCGGAGAATACCGTTTTTTCCATCAAGCGGTTCATGGGGCGGAAGTTCAACGAGGTCAGCGAAGAGATGACGATGGTCCCGTACCGCGTCGTCCAGGCCAGCAACGGCGACGTGCGCGTGAAGACCGGCGACCAGGAGTATGCACCGCCACAGATCTCCGCGATGATCCTCCAGAAGTTGAAGCAGTCGGCCGAGGACTATCTCGGTCAGCCGGTGACGAAAGCGGTCATCACCACGCCGGCGTACTTCAACGACGCGCAGCGTCAGGCCACCAAGGAGGCGGGACAGATCGCCGGCCTCGAAGTGATGCGCATCGTGAACGAGCCGACCGCGGCGGCGCTGGCCTACGGTCTCGACAAGAAGAAGGAGGAGCTGATCGCCGTCTACGACTTCGGCGGCGGCACGTTCGACATCTCGATCCTCGAGGTCGGCGAAGGCGTGGTCGAAGTGAAGGCGACCAACGGCGACACCCATCTCGGCGGCGACAACCTCGATCAGCGGATCATCGACTGGATCATCGGCGAGTTCAAAAAGGAAGAGGGCATCGACCTCTCCAAGGACCGGATGGCGCTGCAGCGCCTGAAGGAAGCCGCGGAGAAGGCGAAGATGGAACTCTCCACGACCGCCGAGACCGAGGTCAACCTGCCGTTCATCAGCGCCGATCAGACCGGGCCGAAGCACCTGGTCAAGAAGCTGTCACGCGCCAAGTTCGAGCAGCTCGTCGAAGACCTGCTGCAGAAGACGGTTGGCCCGACGCGGCAGGCACTGTCGGACGCCGGCGTCTCGGCGACGCAAATCGACGAAGTCGTGCTGGTCGGCGGCTCCACCCGCGTGCCGCGCGTCCAGGCGATCGTCAAGGAGTCTCTTCGGCAAGGAACCGCACAAGGGTGTGAACCCCGACGAAGTGGTCGCGATCGGCGCGGCCGTGCAGGCGGGCGTGCTCGCCGGCGACGTCAAAGATCTGCTGCTGCTCGACGTCACCCCGCTGTCGCTGGGTATCGAAACGCTCGGCGGCGTGATGACCCCGCTGATTACGCGGAACACGACCATCCCGACGCGGAAGAGCGAAACGTTCTCCACGGCGGCGGACAACCAGACCAGCGTTGAAGTGCACGTGCTGCAGGGCGAGCGCCCGCTGGCGCGGGACAACCGCACGCTTGGCCGCTTCCAGCTGACGGGTATTCCATCGGCGCCCCGCGGCGTGCCGCAGGTGGAGGTGACGTTCGACATCGACGCCAACGGCATCGTCAACGTCTCGGCCAAGGACAAGGCGACGAACAAGGAACAGAAGATCACGATTACGTCGTCGAGCGGTCTCTCGAAGGAGGAAGTGGACCGCATGATGCGCGAGGCCGAGTCGCACGCCGATGAGGACAAGCGCCGGAAGGAGGAGATCGAGACGCGGAATCAGGCGGATCAGGCGGTGTACAGCGCCGAGAAGTTCCTGAGCGAGAACGGCGACAAGATTCCCGCCGACGCGCGAAGCAGCATCGACGGCGCCGTGGGCACGCTGAAGGCGGCGATCGAGAAGAACGACGCCGACGGCATGAAGAAGGGCCTCGAGGGCCTGATGCAGGCGCAGCACAAGGCGGCTGAAGCGATGTATCGCGGCGGCGCCGGTGCGCCGTCAGAGCCGGGCGCGGGCCCGCAGGACGCCGGCAGTACGTCCTCGTCCGGCGCCAGCGACGCGAAGGAAGGCGTGATTGACGCGGAGGTCGTTGACGAGAAATAGATGGACTTCTACATCATCCTCGGGCTCGATCGCGACGCGACGGTCGCCGACGTCAAGAAGGCGTACCGGCGGCTGGCGCGTCGGTTTCACCCGGACGTCAATCCGGGTGATCAGCGATCGGCCGTGCGCTTCCGGGAGATCGCGGAGGCCTACGCCATCCTGAGCGATGCCGATCGGCGCCGACGCTACGATCAAGTGGGATACGAACCGGCGACGTCGGAAGACGCGGCGTCCGGTTTCGAGGGCTTCGATTTCTCGGCTGCCGTGCACGCCAACCAGCAGTCCACATTCGGTGACCTGTTCGCCGAGGTGTTTCGGGGGCAGCCGCCGCACCAGACGGGACCCGAGCGCGGCGCCGACCTGCACGCGACGGTCAACCTGACCTTCGACCAGGCGATGCGGGGCGGCGAGTTCCGCGTCGTGGTCCTGAGGCAGGCGACCTGCAAGGACTGCGCAGGGACCGGCGTGCACGCGGTGGTGGCTGCCAAGTGTCCGGCGTGCGACGGCGTGGGCTCGGTGCGTTCCGCACGAGGCCACATGGTCTTCACGCGGTCCTGCGGTCGATGCCGGGGCACGGGCGTGCTCGTCCAGCAGGGGTGCGCCGGCTGCGGCGGGCTGGGATCGGTGGCGCGAAGCGAGCACGTGACGGTGAGCGTTCCGGCCGGTATCCACGACGGCGGCCGGCTTCGCGTGGGTGGCGCCGGGAACGCGGGGCGGATGGGCGGGCCGCCCGGCGACGTCTATGTGACCCTGCACGTGGCGCCGCATGCGCTGTTTCGGCGAGAAGGCGACGAATTGCACCTGGTCGTGCCGGTAGCCGTGCACGAGGCCGCGCTCGGCGCGCGGGTCGAGATTCCCGGCATCGACGGGCCGACACGGCTCCGGGTGCCGCCAGGCACGCAGTCGGGACAGCGTTTCCGGTTGCGCGGCCGCGGCGCGCCGGCGCCGCGGACCGGCCGGCGCGGCGATCTGGTCGTGGAGATCCGGTTGATGCTGCCGGCGATGCTCGACGAGCGGTCGAAGCTGCTGCTGCGCGAGCTCGGCATGCTGAACGGCGAAAGCGTCCGCCGCGAGTTCGACAAGGCGTGGCGCCTGCCGACGGCCGAATCGCGGGAAGCATGAATCGAGAAATCGAGAACTCGAGAACTCGAGAACTCGAGGGCAATTCTCGAATCTTCGAGTTTTCGGGTTTTCGAATTCTCTAGAGAACCAGGCCATGGCGACGAAGCGAAGCGGCAAGGCGTATTACATGATCAGCGCGGTGGCGGCCAAGTACGACATCCACCCGCAGACGCTCCGCTTGTACGAACGCGAAGGCCTGCTCAAGCCGTCCAGAACCGAAGGCAACACGCGCCTGTATTCGGAAGACGATCTCGATCAGCTCGAAACCATCCTGTCGCTGACGCGCGAGCTCGGCGTCAATCTCGCCGGCGTCGAGGTCATCCTGAACATGCGCCGCAAGATGGAACGCATGCAACAGGAAGTGAACGAGTTCATGGCCTACGTGAAGAAAGAGCTTGCCCGCGGGCTCGACGACTGGGAGCAGCGCCTCAGCACCGCAATGGTCAAGTCGTCGCCCACCGATCTCGTTCGGGCATCGAGTGCGTCAGGTGCGGCTGGTGCGCAGGGTGCTGAAAGTGCCGAGGGTACTGACGAAGACGAGATCGATGTTGCGTCGGCACGCTCTCCAAGCGTTCGTCGTAGCTCCGCACGTCGCACCCTCTGTTAGTGTTAAAGTTCGATCGTGGCTTGCCCTCTTTGCGACGACACCGGTTGGAAGCCAATCGAGGATGACGGCGTGCGTCGTGTCACGCGGTGCGATTGCTGGCGCGCGAAGCTGGGCGACACCCTGCTCGCCGACGCGCACATCCCGCGACGCTATCAGCATTGCGATCTCGCGACCTTCGTCACCTACCCGAACGAGCGGCTGCTGAACGTCGTCAAGCGGACACAGCGCTTCGCGGACGAGTTCCCCGTCGTCGAGAAGGGCTTGTTCTTCGTCGGACCACCGGGCATCGGGAAAACGCACCTGGCCGTGGCCGTGCTGCGGCAGGTCGTCCAGACGACCGGCGCACGCGGGCTGTTTTACGACACGCGCGATTTGCTCCGCGTGATTCGCAGCACCTACGATCCGGTCGTTCGCGCGACGGAAGTCCAGGTCCTGCAGCCCGTCATCCACGCCGATTTGCTCGTGCTCGACGACCTCGGCGCCGAGAAGACGTCCGAATGGGTCGAGGAGACCCTGAACTTCATCGTCAACGAGCGCTATAGTCAGCGCCGGCCGACCATTTTCACGACCAACTACGAGGAAAAGGAAGACCGCGACGATCCGAACTCGCTGCTGGGCCGTGTCGGGTTCCGAATGCACTCGCGCCTCTACGAGATGTGCGAGTTCCTCGAGTACGAGGGCGCCGATTTTCGCCACGCCGAGCCCAATTCCGGCCCGAACGAGCTGCTCGCCCTGTGGAAGAACCTGAAGCGTCCCGGCAAGCTGCCGACGCGCGGCGGCGGTCCCCTCCGCGCCCAGATCCGCGAACCGCGGGAGAAGCCGGACAGCAAGGCCGATCTCAAGTGGAGCGGCGGGAAGGCGGGGCGCTGACGAAGGACGAAAGACGAAGGACGAAGGACGGAAACGGGAAGCGACGAGTCAGCGGAGCGCTCGGGCTCTACCTCCACATTCCGTTCTGTTCCCACATCTGCAACTACTGCAACTTCAACCGCGGGTTGTTCGACGAGGGGCTGAAGCGCGAGTACGTCGATGCGCTCGTGCAAGAGATCCGGGCGTCCGGCGATGGCGCTGACGCCGACACCATCTTCTTCGGCGGCGGCACGCCGTCGCTCCTCGACGCCGAGGAGGTTGCGCGAGTGATCGGCGCCTGTCGCGACGCGTTTGCCGTCGCGCCCGGCGCCGAGGTGACGCTCGAAGCCAATCCCGAGACGGTCTCTACGGCGAAGATCGCCGATTACCGCAGCGCCGGCGTCAACCGCATCAGCCTCGGCGTGCAGTCGTTGCACGACCGCGAGCTTCGACGTCTCGATCGCCAGCACAGCGCCGCCCGCGCGCGGCAGGCGCTCGACGATGTCCGTGCGGCGGGCGTCGACAACATCAGCCTCGATCTCATGTTGTGGTTGCCGCAGCAGCGGCTCGAGGACGTGCAGGCGACAGTCAATGGACTCATCGAGCTGGAGCCGGATCACGCCTCGCTCTATCTTCTCGAGCTCTATCCGAACGCGCCGCTGAAGGAAACCATGGCCAGGGAACACTGGTCGCTGGCACCCGACGACGATGCGGCAGAGATGTATCTGTGGGCGATGGAGCGGTTGGAGGAGGCGGGCTACCAGCAGTACGAGATCTCGAACGTCGCGCGGGCCGGCCGCGTCGCGCGCCACAACCTGAAGTACTGGGAGGACGGGTCGTGGATCGGATTCGGCTGCGGCGCGCACTCGACGCGCGGCGCGTGGCGATGGGCCAACCTGGCCGGCACGCCGGGAGTACGTCACACGTGTGACGAATGGAGGGTCGCCGGCGGAGAGGCGACGGGAGCGATCAGACCATGAGCGGCTCGAAGATGCCCTGTTTACGGGATTGCGGCTGTCGGACGGGATCGATCTGGACGACGTGGGCGGCCGCTACGGCGTCGATGCGTGGGATCGGTACGGTGGCGCTCTCCGGCTGCACGAGTCAGCGGGACGTCTCAAGATCGATGGCCGCCGCGTTCGACTGACACGCAGCGGGATGCTGGTGGCCAACGACGTGATGACCGTCTTTGTTTAATTGATCTGAGCGTTTCCGTGCGGATGATCGGTACGCTACAGTATGGCCTTTCCGGAGGAGGAAACTCGATGACAGGATTCGACTGCCGGCCGGCACGTGGCCGCCGGAACACTCTCGGGGCCCTATTGCTGGCCGCTGGGCTCGTCTGCGCCGTCTCATCGCAGGCTGCCGCGCAGGAGCCCGCACCGCCGCCTGCCCAGCCCGGACAGCCGCCTGCCCAGCCGACAGCCGCGCGCAGCCCGCCGCCCCGGCCGCGCAGCCGCCTGCCGCCCAGCCGAACCCCTTTGTGTTCAACAGCGACGCGGCGATGCTTACGTTCTTCATCAAACCGGACAAGGCCGCCGACTTCGAAAAAGTCATGGCCAAACTGCACGAGGCACTCGCCAACAGCGACAAGCCCGAGCGCAAGCAGCAGGCGGCCGGCTGGAAGCTGTACAAGGGCGCCGATCCGGGACCGAACGGCACGGTGATCTACGTCAACTTCCTGTCACCGGCGCTCAAGGGCGCCGATTACACGATCTCGAAGATCCTCGCCGAGGTGTTCCCGCAGGAAGTGCAGCAGCTGTTCCCGCTTTATCGTGACGCGTTCGCAGGTCTGAGTCGCGCCGAGCTGAGCCTCATTCACGACTTCAGCGCGCCGCCGAAGCCAGCGCAGTAACCGATCCTCTTTTCGGAAGAGTCATGAAGAGCGGCAGCCAGGGCTGCCGCTCTTGTTCTGTACGGGCGTTGCCCAAGCTAAAGCTTGGGCCTACGTACGAGGCAATGCCCAAGCTAAAGCTTGGGCCTACGTACGCAGGCGTCCGCGTGCCTTATGTACGTAGGCCCGAGCTTTAGCTCGGGCAACGATCAAAAAGCCAGATTCAACCCGACGCTGAAGCGTTGCGGCTTCTGGTACACCGAGTCGCCGGTGAACTTGAAGACGCGGTAATCGAGTCGCAGCCGGAGTGGTCCTGCCAGCTCGATCTTCGCCCCACCGCCGACGTTCGTACCGGCGCCGGTCTCCTGGATGTCGAGCGCATCGAAGCGCTCGCGGAAGAAGCCCCCGCCAACCGTGGCGTACAGTTGCATCTTCGGCACGACGCCTCGCGGCGTCTGCACCAGCAGGTTGGCCATTCCCGTCCGCACCGTTGGCGCGCAGTCGACGAGGCTCGACAGCGACGGACACGTGTCGTCCCCGCCGACGTGCGCGTACTCGAACTCGAAGCCCAGAACGAGGAAGCTGGCGCCAATCGACAGTCCCGTCGCCAGGCGCGTCGACGGTGAGGTCTGCGCGCCGACGAAGGCCGTGAAATCGGCGCGTGCGGGCGTTGCCAGGAGCGCAAGGAGCAGGAGGCTGGGAGCGAGCAGGCGGGCAACGCGCATCACGAGTGGAGCGTTCCTTCCCGGGCCAGGATGGCCCGATTCTCAATGATATGATCACGCGCCGCATCTCCAGAGCCGCCACGTGGACTTTCGACTGACCGACGAGCAGCAGCTCCTGCGCCAGAGCGTTCGCGAGTTCGCCGAGACCGAAATCCGTCCGCACGTCCGCGACTGGGACGATGCTCAACGGTTTCCGTCCGAGCTCGTGCCCAAGATGGCCGCGCTCGGATTGATGGGCGTCCAGTTCCCCGAGGAATATGGCGGCTCGGGGATGAGCGCGATCGACTACTGCCTCTGCATCGAAGAGCTCGCCCGCGTCGATCCCTCCGTGTCGCTGTCGGTGGCGGCCCATAACGGCCTCGGTCCGGCGCATATCGCAATGTTTGGCAGCGAGGCGCAGAAGGTGCGGTGGCTGGTGCCGCTCGCGAAAGGCGAAAAGCTGGGCGCGTGGGCCCTGACCGAACCCGAGGCCGGGAGCGACGCGGCCGGCACGCGTACCGTCGCGACGCGCGACGGCGACAACTGGGTGCTGGACGGCACCAAGACGTTCATCACGCACGGCGCGAGCGCCGACGTCATGGTGGTGATGGCCTCGACCGATCGCAGCCGCGGCGCGAAAGGCATCTCCGCGTTCGTCGTCGAGCGCGGGACCAAGGGGTTCAGCGCCGGACGCAAGGAAGACAAGCTGGGCATGCGCGCGAGCGAGACCACCGAGGTCCACTTCGAGCGGTGCGTGGTCCCCTTGGACCACATGTTGGGGGAGGCCGGGCAGGGCTTCATCCAGGCACTGCAGGTGCTGGACGCCGGCCGCATCGGCATCGCCGCATTGTCCGTCGGATTGGCGCAGGGCGCCTTCGACGCGGCCCGCCACTACGCGCTGGGACGACGGCAGTTCGGTCAGCCGATCGCGTCGTTTCAGGCGATTCAATGGAAGCTGGCCGACATGGCGACGCGGATCGACGCCGCCCGTCTGCTCACGTATCGTGCTGCGTACCTGAAAGATCAGGGGAAGAAGACGACGCTCGAGTCGGCGATGGCCAAGCTGTATGCCAGCGAGGTCGCGGTTCGCGCCGCCGAAGAGGCGGTCCAGATTCACGGCGGCTACGGCTTCGTCAAAGACTATCCGGCCGAGAAGTTCTTCCGCGACGTGAAGCTCACGACCATTGGCGAAGGCACGAGCGAGATTCAACGGCTGGTGATCGCGCGGCAGTTGCTGGGCTGAGGCCGATGACGGGATCGTCGCTCGCCGACCATGTGCGTGCCGGAGATACGCGAGCGCTGGCGCGGGCCCTGTCGCTCGTGGAGAACGGCGGCACCGACGGCGACGATCTCCTGGCATCGCTGTTCCCGTCGACCGGGCGCGCGTGGACGATTGGCATCACCGGACCGCCCGGAGCGGGGAAGAGCACGCTCGTCGATCAACTGGTGCGCGCGCTGCGCGCACGTCACGAGACGGCCGGCGTCCTGGCGGTCGATCCGACCAGCCCCTTCACGGGCGGTGCGATCCTGGGTGACCGCGTGCGGATGCAGAGCCACGCCTCCGACGCCGGCGTGTTCATTCGCAGCATGGCCACGCGCGGTCACCTCGGCGGGCTCGCGCGGGCGACCGCCGACGCCGCGCTGGTGCTGGACGCCGCCGGCCGCGACTATGTCATCATCGAGACGGTGGGCGTCGGCCAGGATGAAGTGGATATCGTGCGTCTCGCCGACGTCTCGGTGGTGATGCTGGTGCCGGGCACCGGCGATGATGTGCAGGCCCTCAAGGCAGGCATCATGGAAATTGCCGACGTCTTCGTTGTCAACAAGGCCGATCGCGAGGGCGCCGATCGGATGGTCTCGTCGATCGAGTCGATGCTCTCGCTGCAGACGCCGCCGCCGGGCGCCTGGGCGACGCCTGTGCTCAAGACCGAAGCCACCCGCGGCGTCGGCATCCCGGAGCTGCTGGCGGCCCTGGATCGATTCCGCGACGCGTCCACCCCGCTGGTCGCCGAACGGCGATCGGCGCGGGCGCGGATGCAGCTGCGCGATCATGTGACGGGCCTCTTTCTCCAACGTCTCGCCGAGGCGGTCCCTGGCAGCGAAATCGACGAGATCGCCGATCGCGTGGCCACGCGCGCGCTCGATCCCCGTGCGGCCGCCGGCCAGGTGCTGGCGCGGCTGTGGCCGCCCCGCGAGCCATGAGAGCGACGCTCGATCACATCGGCGTGGCGGTCCGCGGGCTGTCCGACGCGATTGCGTTCTATCGTGACGCGCTCGGGCTGGAGGTCTCCGAACCGACCGAAATTCCCTCGGAGCGGGTCCGCGCCGTGTTCGTGCCAGTGGGCCAGGCGTCGATCGAGCTGCTCGAGGCGACGGCGCCGGATTCGGCGATCGCGCGATCGATCGAGCGGCGCGGAGAAGGGCTGCATCACGTCACCCTGGCCGTCGACGATCTGTCGGCTGCGCTCGCCCAGCTGAAGGCGCGCGGCGTTCGGCTCGTGGACGAGACGCCGCGGCCCGGCGCGCATGGCACCCGTGTCGCGTTCGTGCACCCCTCGAGCACGGGCGGCGTCCTGCTCGAGCTCAAGGAGCGCACGCCGGCTCCGGGGGCTCCCGCCTGACCGTGCCGTCGCGGTCCATCCCGTTCGGCCCCTTCGAGCTGACGCCGGTGATCGACGGCTTCTTTGCCCTCGACGGCGGCGCCATGTTCGGCGTCGTCCCGAAGCCGCTCTGGGAAAAGGTGGCCCCTCCGGACGCACGCAACCGCATCCGCATGGCGATGCGCGCGTGGCTCGTGCGCGGTGGCGGCAGGACCGTGCTGATCGATGCGGGCTGCGGCGACAAGCTCGATCGGAAGGCCGCGGAGATTTACCGCCTCGAGCGTGAATACAATCTGGAACACGCGCTGGCCGACGCGGAGGAAACGCCCGCCGCGATCGACCTCGTCGTTGCGTCGCACCTGCACTTCGATCACGCCGGCGGCTTCACGGCCCGAGGCGCCGACGGTGCAGCCGTCCCGCGATTTCCGAACGCACGCTACTCGATCCGGCGCGGCGAGTGGGACGACGCGATCAAGCCGCACGAACGGAATCGGGCCAGCTACTTTGCCGAGAACTACGTGCCGCTGGCCGATGCCGGGGTCGTCGACTTCGTGCAGGAAGATAGCGCCGTCGCGCCGCACATCTCGGTGCGCCGCACCGGCGGCCACACCATGCATCACCAGATGGTGATCATCGAGGCCGGCGGGCAAGCGGCCGTCTTCGTCGCGGACCTGCTGCCGACGGCGGCGCATCTGCCGCTGCCGTACATCATGGGCTACGACCTTTATCCGATGGATACGCTCGCCTTCAAGCGCGCATTCCTGCGCGAGGCGGTCGAGCGCGAGTACCTGATTCTGTTCGAGCACGATCCGGAAATCGCGGCCGGGTATATCCGCGAACGCAGTGGCAAATTGTCGATCGAGCGGGTCTTGTAGGCGCATGGGCGCGCGGGCGCATGGGCGCACAGGGGCGCATAGGCGCATAGGCGCACATGGACATCGGCGTTGCCCAACTCTCTTGCTCATGCGCCCCTGCGCTATGCGCCGATGTGCCCCTGCGCTTATGCGCCCCTGCGCCTTTGCGCCCAGTGGAGGACTGAATGCGTGCGGAGATAGGGATCATCGGGGGCAGCGGCCTGTACGACATGGCCGGGTTGACCGACCGCGAGGAGGTGACGCTCCAGACGCCGTTTGGCGACCCGTCCGGTCCGTACGTGCTGGCCACGCTGCGTGGGCGGCGCGTGGCGTTTCTCGCGCGCCACGGCGCCGGCCACCGTCTCAGCCCGACGGAGCTGAACTTCCGCGCCAACATCTTCGGGATGAAGCTGCTTGGCGTCACGGCGATTCTGTCGGCCAGCGCGGTGGGCAGCCTCAAGGAGGAGCTGAAGCCGCTCGATATCGTCGTGCCCGATCAGTTCATCGATCGCACGCGCGGCCGGATCAGCACCTTCTTCGGTCGCGGCCTCGTGGCGCACGTCGGATTCGCTCATCCCATCTGCGGCACCGTGGCGGAGGTCGCCGCCACCGCCGGCGAGCGGGTGGGCGCCACGGTGCACCGCGGCGGCACCTACGTCTGCATGGAGGGCCCGCAGTTCTCGACCCTGGCCGAGTCGCAGCTTTACCGGTCGTGGGGCGCGGACATCATCGGGATGACGAACCTGCAGGAAGCAAAGCTGTCGCGCGAGGCCGAGATCTGCTACTCGACGATTGCGCTCGTCACCGACTACGACTGCTGGCATCCCGATCACGACGCCGTGACCGTGGACATGGTGATCGCGACCCTGCTCCAGAACGCGAAGACCGCGCAACACCTGATCGCCGAAGCCGTGGAGAAACTGCCGGCCGAACGTCCATGCTCGTGCGGCCGCGCGCTCCGGTCAGCGATCATCACTCGAGCTGAGGCGATTCCCGCGGCGCTGAAAGAAGAATTGGCGCCGCTTGTGGGGAAATATCTGCAGTGCTAAGTGCCAAGTGCGAAGTGCCAAGTGGAGTGAGGAGTGGACAGTGGCAAGTGGTGGCTATTTGCTACATCTGGGCACCAGCGGCGATCTGACCGATTGAGCCATCACTTTCCACTCATCACTTCGCACTTCACTTCGCACTTGGCATTTGGCACTTAGCACTCTTTAGGGGGTCCATGAGTATCGTCGTCACTGGTTCCATCGCCTACGACTACCTGATGTCGTTTCCCGGCAAGTTCACCGAGCACCTGCTGCCCGAGCACGTGCACCGCGTGAGCCTCAGCTTCCTCGTCGACACGATGGACAAGCGTCGCGGCGGCTGCGCGCCCAACATCGCCTACACGCTGGCGCTCCTCGGCGAGCGGCCGCGGCTGATGGCGCACGGCGGGGCAGGACTTCGGCGACTATCGCCACTGGCTGGAGGCCGCTGGCATCGATACGTCGCTGGTCGGTGAAGTGCCGGACAAGTTCACGGCGTCCTTCTTCTGCAGCACCGACCAGGACAGCAATCAGATCGCGTCGTTTTACACCGGCGCGATGGCCAATGCCGCCGAATTGTCCTTTCGGACGGCCGGAACGGTGACGCTGGCCATCATCTCGCCCAACGATCCGCAGGCGATGCTCCAGTATGCGGAGGAATGCCGCACGCTGGCGATTCCCTTCATTTTCGACCCCGGTCAGCAGTGCGCGCAGGATGTCCGGATCGGAGCTTGCCGATGCGCTCAACGGGGCGACCGTGCTGATCCTGAACGACTACGAGCTCGAGCTGCTGCGGCAGAAGACCGGCCTCGACGAGCGCGAGCTGGTCTCGCGCACGGAGACGCTGGTCGTGACGCGTGGGGAAGAGGGATCAACGATCCTGACGGCCGACCGCGAGATCCGCGTCCCCGCCGTCACACCTCACCGCATCGCCGATCCCACCGGCGTCGGCGACGCGTTTCGAGGCGGCTTCATGAAAGGCATGGTGACGGGACGCGACCTCGAGACGTCGGCTCGCCTGGGGAGCGTCGCAGCGACGTATGCCCTCGAGCATCTCGGCGGATCGAGCCACGCCTACACCTGGGCGGAATTCGCGGCCCGGTATGAGGAGCATTTCGGGCCGCTCAAGGTGAACGCACGGTGCGTAGGCCAAGTGCGAGCGGGTTGAGCTGGCAGAGCATCGCCTGCGAGCACGTCGCGTACCTGCGAATCTGCCCAAGCTTGAAACTTTCACTACTGCACTCCCCACGTTGCCACTTCGCCTCCTTACGACAGCCCGGCGGCAAACCGCGTCTTGGCCGCGGCCAGAATCTGCGCGAACTTGGCCTGCGCCAGGTTCCACTCCGTTTCGAGCAGCGCTTGCCGCGCGTCCGACAGCTCGATCGACGTGATCAGGCCGTTCTCGTACGAGCACCTGCGCAATAGACAGGCTCTCGCGCGCCAGATCGAGCGCCTTGCGCTGCGCCTCCACCACTTCCCGCGCCGAGGTCCACTCGGTGTAGGCGGACGTCACCTCGAGCCGGCCGCTGTCAAGGGCCGCGGCGAGGCCGTGCACGGCTTCCTGCACCTGCGCCCTCGCGGTGGTGCGCCGCGCCGTCGCTCCGGGCGAGGCAAAGAGCGGCAGCCGCAGCGCGAACCCTACCGCGTAGCTGCGGTTCGTGGGATCGAGGAACGTGCGGTTGAGGCCGTCTTCCTGGTACTGCAGGTTGCCGTTCAGATAGAAACTTGGCTGCATCTCGCTGTTGGCAATGGCCACCGATCGCTCCGCCATCTGCCGCTGTGACGTGATGGCGCGGAGATCGGGCCGGCCGTCGAGGCTGCTCAGCAGCGCAGGCTGCAACGGCAGCTCGTCGATCTGTTCGAGCGATCCCTCGAGCGTCACCGGCGTGTCCGGCGGAAGCGACAACACGGTCCGCAGCGCCTGATACGCGATGTCCACGGCGGATCCGGCGCGGATCAGCGTGGTCTTCGCGTTGGCCACATCGACTTCGGCCCGCAGAACATCGAATCGCGCCGCCGAGCCCGCCCCGAAGCGCGTCTGCGCAATCGCGAGCTGCTGCTCGGCCAGGCGGACCCCCTGCTCGGCGACGACCAATCCGCGCTCCTGAAGCAGCGCGCGATAGAACGCCTCGACCACCTGGAGGGTCAGTTGCTGGCGCGCCCGATCGAGCGTGAGCCGCGCGCCGTCGGCGGCCGCAGCCTGCAGGCCGAAGGTGTTGCGCAGGCGGCCCCCGGTGTACAGCGGCTGCGAGAAGTCGACCTGCATGAGGTTCTGGCGCGTGAACGCCGCCTGGAACGTCTGCTCTTCCGGGCCGAAGATCCCGGCGGGGATGCGAATCGTCGGAAACGCCTGCGCCGGTGTATACGAGAACGACAGGTTTGCCGTGGGCAGGAAGCTCGCCTTGGCTTCCGCCACGCGGCCTTCTGCCTCCCGCACTTTTTCCTGATCGACCTTCAACGCCTTGTTGTCTCGCATCGCGATCTCGAGCGCCGCCTGGAACGTCAGCGGCGTGGAGACGGTCGCCGCCTCAGTCCTCGACGACGCCTGCGGCAGCGGCTCGCCGAACGCGTTCGCCGCGGCCAGCAGGCCGCCGAGCAGCAAGACGATGATGATCGCGCCCGTGACGCGCAGAGCCGGGCTCAACGCGGGCCGCTCGGCCTTTCTGAACGCCTTCAGCCTCGCCAAGGACCGCTGCAGCAGCAGGTACGACACCGGCACCACGACCAGCGTGAGAAGCGTCGACGTCAGCAGGCCGCCGATCGTCGCGATCGAAATCGGCGCGCGGAACTCACCGCCGTCGCCGCGGCCCAAGGCCGACGGCACCATCCCCAGGATCATCGCCAGCGTCGTCATCACGATCGGCCGCAGCCGCACCGGCCCGGCCTTCAGGAGGGCATCCATCACCGACAGGCCTTCGTCGCGATGCAGCTGGTTCGTGTAGTCCACCAGGAGGATCGCGTTCTTCGTCACCAGGCCCATCAGCATGACGACGCCAATCATGGCCGGCATGCCGATGTGATTGCCGGTGACCAGAAGCGCGAGCAGGGCCCCGACAAGCGCCAGCGGCAGCGACAACATGATCAGCATCGGCTCGGCGAACGATTCGAACTGCGAGGCCAGCACGATGTAGATGAACGCCACGGCGAGGAGCAGCGCCAGCCCCATCGCGGCGGCCGAGTCCTGCATCATCTCGACATCGCCGGCAAAGCCGGCGTCGAAGTTCGGTGGCATCTTCACCGAGACAATGGCCTTTTCGACGTCCTTGGTGACGTCACCGAGGGGTCGGATCGAGAGATCGACGCCGACTTTCACCTGGCGGCGGCGCTGCTCGCGGTCGATGCTGGTCGGCCCGACCGCGGGCTGCATCCTGACGAGATCCGACGTCCGCACGGTGGCTCCCGTTGGCGAATAGAGCGGGGTCCGGGCAATCGCGCCGAAGTCGTTGCGGAACTCCGGCGCGAGCCGGACGCGGATGTCGTACTCGCGGTCGCCGTCGCGCAGCTTCGTCGGCACGACGCCCTCGACCATGCCGCGAAGCTGACCGGCGATGCCGCCGACGTCGAAGCCGATATCGGCCGCCATCTCGCGGTTGATCCGCGCCACCATCTCCGGCTGGCCGGCGACGAGTGTGCTCTTCACGTCCACGGCGCCGGGAATGCGGCGGATCAAGGTCACCAGCTCGTCGCTGACCCGCTGCAGCTCTTTCATGTCGTCGCCGCGGACGTAGAGATCGATCGGCGGCTGATACGGCACGCCCTGCATGAACTCGGGATCAGCGACGCGAATCTCCGCGAAGGGAAACGACGCGAGTTGCCGGCGGACCGCCACCTTGATCTCGGCAAGGCCACGCGCGCGCGTCTCCTTGCGAGACAGCTTCACCTGCACCGACGAGGACCGCACCTCGCCCTGGAGACCGACGGTGCTGAACACCTGGCGGACTTCGGGGACCTGTCCGACAATCTGCTCGATGCGGCTGACCTGCGACACGCTCTCGTCGAACGAGGTGCCGGGTGGCAGATCGACGAGGACCTGGAACTGGCCGCGATCTTCGGCCGGCACGAACTCGGTGCCGATCACGCCGAACAGGCTGAGGCTGGCGACGAAGATCGACATCGCCACGGCCAGCACGGTCCACGGCCGCGCCAGCGACCATCGCAGCAACCGGTGATAGCCGGCGTCGAGCTTGTCGTACTGGCGACCGATGCGCTCGAAGAACCGGCCGATGCGCGTCCGCGTGCGCTCGGCTTCGGGAATGAACCGGACGAACCGCGACGACAGCATCGGGTCGAGCGTGAACGCGACGAGCAGCGACATCGCCACCGCAAAGGCGATGGTCAGCGCGAACGACTTGAAGAACTGACCCACGACGCCCGTCATGAACCCGACGGGCAGGAAGACGGCGAGGATCGTGAAGGTCGTCGCCATCACGGCGAGCCCGATCTGCGAGGTGCCGTTCCGGGCCGCAGTCACCGGGTCTTCGCCCATCTCCATGTGCCGGTAGATGTTCTCGCGCACCACCACGGCATCATCGATGAGGATGCCGATGACGAGCGAGAGCGCCATCAGCGTCATCATGTTGATGGTGAAGCCCGCGATGTACATGAAGAAGAACGTCGCGATGACGGAGGTCGGCAGCGCCAGCGCCGAGATCAGCGTCGAGCGCCAGTCGCGCATGAACACGAAGATGACGAGCACGGCCATCAGGCCGCCGAAAATGATGTGGCTCCGCACTTCCTCGACGTTCGACCTGATGAACTCGGCATCGTCGTGAATCGGCTTGATCCGAAGAGTCGGGAAGTTGGGGGCCACGCGCTCGAGCAACACCTGAACCTTGCGAGAGATCTCGACGGTGTTGGCGCCCGACTGCTTGCGCACGGAGAACGACACGGCGTCGACGCCGTTCAGCCGGGTGGTCGACTCGCGCTCTTCATAGCCGTCGACGACGGCGCCGACATCCTTCAGGCGCACGGTCGAGCCGCTGGTCGAGCGCAGGATCACGTTCGCGATCTCGCTCGTATCGCGGAACTCGCCCTGCGTGCGCAGCGAGATGTTGCGTCCGTCGCGGATGATCTTGCCGCTCGGCAAATCGAGGTTCTCGAACGCCAGCTTGTCGGCGACCACGCTGACCGGCAGGCCGAGCGCTTCGAGGCGACCCGGGTCGAGGTTCACCTGAATCTCGCGGACCTCGCCGCCGTTGACCTGCACGGCGGCCACGCCGTCGATCTGCTCGATGAGCGGCTTGAGGTCGTCCTCGACCGTGCGGCGGGTGATGTCGGATGCCTGCGACGAGCCCACGGCGTAGACCATGATCGGCAGCGCTGCGACGTCGAAGCGCTGAATCGTGGGGTCTTCGATTTCCTTCGGCAGCTGGTCGCGGATGGCCGCGACCTTCTCACGCACCTCCGCCGCGGCCTGCTGCGGATCCACCTCGAGGCGCAGCTCGATGCCGACGCGCGCCAGCGACTCGCGCGAGTTCGACTCGATGCGCTTCACGCCGTTGATGCCCGCGACCGCATCCTCGATCGGCTTGGTGACCAGCGTCTCGACTTCTTCCGGCGCGGCGCCCGGATAGACCACGGTGACATTGACGAAGGGGAAGTTGACGTCGGGAAACAAGTCGACGCCGAGCCGGGTCATCGACACCACGCCCAGGACCATGAAGGTCACGATGACCATCGTGGCAAAGACGGGGCGCTTGATTGAGGTATTCGAAATCCACATGATGACGTTCCCTTGACCCCTGACCCTACTGATCCGCCGCGCCCGCGCTGGACGCCACCGGAATCGCCCGCACCTTGGTCCCGGGAGCCATCGGCTTGCGCGCATCGGAGACAATCTGCTCGCCGGCATTGAGGCCGGTCAGGATCTCGACGCGCGATTCGTCGCTCAAGCCTTCGGTCACCGGCACGGCGGCGACCACGCCGCTTCGCACGCGGTAGGTCACGCGTGTGCCGTTGCGGGTTGCCACCGCGTCGCGTGGCACCAGCGTGGCCCCTCGCGCGAGACCTGTCTGGATCCGCGCCGTGGCGTACATGCCCGACAGCAGCTCGCCCTTCGGGTTCTGCACGCGCACTTCCACCCGGAAATGGCGGTTCCGCGCATCGATCTCCGGGGCCACCGCGACGACGCGCCCGGGCCAGGATTGTCCGGGCCGTGCCTGGACCGACACGATGGCCGGCATGCCCACCAGCAGGCGACCCGCATCGAGCTCCGAGACGCCAGCCTCGAGCTTCATTTCGCTGGCGTCCGCCACGACTACGACGCCCTTGCTGTCGCCCGGCCCGACCAGCGCTCCCTGGTCGAAGTTGCGCTCGACGACGACGCCCGCCGTGGGCGCGGTGAGCGTGGCGTCACGACGGACTTCCTTGGCTCGGCGAAGGGACGCCTCGACCTGCTGCAGCGTCGCCGCCGACAGGCTCCGGGCCGCTGTGGCGGATCGCAGTGCCGTCTCGGAGGTGTCGAGCCGCTGCTTGGGGAGCGCGCCCTTCTGGAACAGGTTCGTCGACCGATCGAATTCCAGCTTGGCGTTGGCCAGCGCCGCGTCGGCCTGTTCGAGCCCCGCGCGGGCGACGGCAACCGCGGCCTCGGCCATATCCGTCTGGGCGTCCAGCTCGCGCCGATCCTGCACGGCGACGAGCTGTCCCGGCGAGACGCGGTCGCCGATGTCCACGGCGACTCTCTGCAGAGTCCCCGACATCTTCGGAATTACCGCCACGCGGCTGCGTGGCGACACGCTCCCCGAGATCGCGAGCGACGCGGTCAGATCGCCGGTGCCAACCGTGACCACCGAGACGGCCGGCAGTTCGACGGTGACGACCGACGGCGCTTTCTCGAGCGACTCGGCCTGACCGGACTCGCCGCAGGAGGCGGCGCCGGCGGCGCCCAGCAGGGTTCCGACAAGCATGAGTGCAGCGCCCTTACGTGGCATGGTTGAGAGCTCCCGAAGTAGGGACAGCGGCGCCCGAGGGCGCGGAGGGGGTGCACGTGGCGACAAACGTGGTCTTGATCCCGGCGCGCAGGCCGGCAATGACCGCGTCGAGCGTATCGGCGGCGAGTCGATCCGGATCCTCGCCTTCGCCGAGACGTTGTCCGATCGAAAGCGTTGCCGGGCCGTGGACCGCGGCCCAGAGAATGTGAAAGGCCGCTGCGACGTCGAGATCCCGCGGGAAGACGCCGTCGTCGACGCACCGCGCGATCGATTGCTGCGCGTGCTGGACCATCTCCACTAAGAACCCGAAGCGCTCGAGATCCTCGAGGTGCGGCACCGATCGGTCGACGAACATCAGCTCGAAGTACTTGGGTTGCTCGCGGGCAAAGCGGTAGTAGGCGAGGAGGCTGGCGCGCAGGGCGCGAAGCGGGTCCGCCTCGCCGCGCGCCGCTTCGTCGGCGGCGCGCTTGATCATGAGGAAGCCCTCCTCGGCGAGCGCGAAGAAGATCTCGTCCTTGCTGGCGAAGTAGCCATAAATGGCAGCGGGGCTGTACTCAATACGTTCGGCGATCTTGCGCATCGACACAGTGCGGTAGCCTTCGGCGACGAACAGCTCCCGCGCGGCGTGAAGAATGGCGTCGCGCACCGCCGCGCGTTCACGGTCCTGACGTTCCTTGATTCCCATCTGAATTGCGTTCCCGGAATGAACACTGTTCGGCTGAACAGTGTTCACGAGGATATGCGCTATAGACGCGCGGTGCAAGTGATTTGTTTCACAACCTCTCAACCTGCGGACTGGCCGCGAGTTAGCCTTCCGTGGAGGCGGGGCTTCAGCCCCGTCGGTTCGGGTATCACGTTGTCGCTCGAAGGATCGGCTGGGCTAAAGCGACTTGATCGGCGGGCTAAAGCCCCGCCTCCACGAACGCACGCCCGATTTCCGGCATATGCCGTCGGTGGCACGACGCTTCCTGTCACTGCTCACGGTCGCCCGACGTCGCGTCAGACGCGGCTTTTCGACGGCGAGATTCAAAAACGTTCGTAAAAGGGACCCTGCGACTCGTCGACCTCTCGAGGTACGTGCCTTGCACTTGGGCTTGGCGACGCGGTCGCATCAACGCGGCAGCGAAGGAGTCACGCGTGTCATAGGCCGGTCAGGGAGGGAAGGAGCGTCTGTGTCCAGGTTCATGTCGTTCACCTCGGCCCTCGTCGTTTCCAGTGTCGCCATCTCCGCGCGAGCGCAGACCGCCGACCTGGCAGCGAGCGCTTCGACTCCCGGCCGGTCCGCCGCCACGCGTCCGACCTTTCAGGCAAACGTCGACGTCGTCGCGCTGACGGTGACGGTCACCGACACTACCAACCAGTACGTGCGCAACCTCGCCCTCGACGACTTCACGGTCTTCGAGGATGGCGTCGCGCAGCCGGTCTCGTTCTTCGGCGTCGCGGACGTGCCGCTCGATCTCGCGCTGCTCATCGACGCCAGCGCCAGCATGCAACCGCAGATGGCGATGGTGCGCCAGGCCGCGTCCGGTCTCCTGCGCACGCTGAGGCACGGCGATCGGGCCGCTCTCGTGGAGTTCCGCGACCAGGTCGCGGTCGGCCAGCCGATGACCGAGGACCTCGACCGCGTCGCCACGGCCCTGGATTCGATCGCCGCGCGCGGCGGCACCTCGCTTTACAACGCGATCTACGTCACGCTGCGCGACTTCCAGAAGGCGTCGGCCGACCGATCGGCCATCCGTCGCCGGGCGATCGTGGTCCTGTCGGACGGCGCCGACACGGGAAGTCTGATCGCGTTTGACGATGTGCTGGATCTGGCACGACGGACCGGTGTCACGGTGTACACCATCGCGATGCAGTCGCCGGAGCCGTTCGCTCGGGGGGCGTCGCGACGCCGCTTCCTGTCGCAGGCCGACTATGCGATGCGGACGCTCGCGGAGGAAACCGGCGCCAAGACGTTCTCGCCGACGAGCGGCGTCGAGGTGCGGAAGGTCTACGCCACCATCGCGTCGGAGCTGGCCTCGCAATATGCGATTGGCTACACGCCGCGCAACGTGCAGCAGGACGGCGCGTGGCGCCGCGTGCTCGTTCGCATCGCCGCACGTCCCGGGATGCGCTCACGGACGCGCACCGGCTACTTCGCGTCCGGCGTGCGCGTCCTCGCCGCGCTCCGCGACTGACAGTCCTGCAGCCCTGCAGTCCCGCAGCGACGGCGTTGCCCGACTGATCATCTGTAGGGCGGACCTTCAGGTCCGCCGCTACGTGGCGGAGCTAAAGCTCCGCCCTACATGTATCCTTCTCGCATGTTTGCTCGTCGCGCGGCGACGACGCTGCTGCTGCTGGCACTGATTGGCGGCGCGATGTTGCCGTGGGTCGCGTGCGCACGTTCCTCGCCAGGGCCGGCGATCGCACGCATGGCGATCGCCCTCTATGTCGCTGGCCACCTAGTCTGTCATCAGCGCCCTGAGCGGTCGTTCGCCTCCTGCGGACATCAATGGCCAGTCTGTGGCCGCTGCGCCGGGCTCTACATCGGCGCCGCGGCGGGGGTGTTGATCTTCGGTCTCTGGCGTGTCGATCGGGTGGCGGCGCCGACGGATGCCTGGCGTCGGCGCCTCGTGGTGGCGGCGCTGCCGACCGCGGTGCTGTGGCTTGGTGAGTTGGTCCTCCGGCTCGATCCCGGCACGCTCGTTCGTTTCCTCGGCGCGCTGCCGGCCGGCGCCGGCGGCACCGCGTGGCTGGTCGCCGTCGCGAGAGGTGACCTGCGGTAGACTGGTGCGGTGCGCGCGACCACTATCGAGCGAGCCCAGGGTGTGAACCCGGTGCTCGTCGGGCTCGCCGCCTGGCTGGTGCCGGGAGTAGGGCATCTCCTGGTGGGCCAACGCGGCAAGGGCCTCGTGTTCCTCTTGACCCTGCCGGCCATGTTCGCGTTCGGGCTGATGCTCGAGGGCCGCCTGTTCCCGTTCGAACCTGCTCAGCCACTCGTTGCGCTCGCGGCGGTCGCGGACGTCGGCATCGGCGCGCCCTACTTCATTGCGAAAGCGCTCGGCCAGGGTGCCGGGCGGGTCGTCGCCGTGACTTACGAGTACGGCAACACCTTCGTCATCGTCGCTGGCCTGCTCAATCTCCTCGTCGTCTGCGACGCGTGGGACATCGCGAGCGGCCGGAAGTAAGGCGACGAGGAAATCTGGCCTGGCGTGCACTCTCATTTCCTGCTGCTGATTCTGTTCGCGCTGTTCGTCTCGATCGTCTTCGCGGCGCTCATGCGAGACGATCCTCGGGCGCAGGTGCGGTTCGGCGCGGCCATGTTCGGCAGCTTCGTCGCCGGCGCCGTGGTGCTGGGCTGGCTGATGTACCCGCTCCCGCTCTGACAGCGGGCTCACCTCGACCGTGACCGCTCATCCTGCCCGCACCCGGGCCGCGTGGTGGTGGGGGCCGGTCGTCCTGTACGCGGCCGTGATCTTCGTCGCCTCGTCGATTTCCCAGCCGCCGAGCCTGCCGGAAATCGTGTCCGACAAGGGCCTGCACGGAGGACTGTATGCAGGCTTCGCGCTCGTGGTGCTGCGGGCACTGGCCAGGCGATGGGACCGGGTCACCCTGCTGACGGCGATGGCGACAATCGTCGTGACGGTCCTCTACGGCATCTCCGACGAATTCCATCAGTCGTTCGTGCCCGGCAGGACGTCGGACGTCGCCGACGTCGCTGCCGACGCGATTGGCGGGACGGTTGCGGTCGGCCTCGCGTGGCTGGTCGCGCGGTTTGGCGCGCGCGGCACGAGCGCCGGAACTAGAATCTAGCGATGTCTGTACGAGACGCTGCTCGTCGAGCGGGACGGCCCCGTCCTCCTGACCACGGTGAATCGTCCGAAGGCGCTGAACGCGCTGAATGGGGTCGTCCTCGACGAGCTGTCGAGCGTCCTGGACGAGGCCCGCGAGGATCGCGGCGTGCGGACGCTGATCGTCACTGGCGCCGGTGACCGCGCGTTCGTGGCCGGCGCGGACATTTCGGAGTTGTCGGCGCTGACGCCGGAGACGGCACGAGCGTTCGCCCTCCGTGGCCAGGCGGTGTTTTCGCGGCTCGAGGCGTTGGGCAAGCCATCGATCGCGGCGATCAACGGCTTCGCGCTCGGCGGGGGCTGCGAACTGGCGATGGCCTGCACGCTTCGGCTCGCCTCGGAGGCGGCGACGCTCGGGCAGCCGGAGATCGATCTCGGACTCTTGCCGGGGTTCGGCGGCACGCAGCGGCTGCCCCGGCTCGTCGGCAGAGGACGTGCGCTGGATCTGCTGCTCACGGGCCGGCGGGTCGACGCGGCGGAAGCAGAACGCATCGGACTCGTCAATCGTGTCGTGCCGGCCGCCGCACTGCTGGACGAGGCGCGCGCGCTGGCGGGGAATCTCGCCGCGAAGCCCGCGCTGGCCCTGCGCTACATCCTTGCGGCCGTGCACGGCGGCGCCGACCTCTCGTTCGAAGCGGCGAGCCACACGGAAGCGACCCTCTTCGGCCTGGTCGCGGCCAGTGATGATATGAAGGAAGGCACGCGCGCCTTTCTCGAGAAGCGTAGACCCAGATTCCAGTAGAGCGACGAGCGACGAGCAAGAACTGACATGCACACGGTGGAAGGCAGTGACAAGGCAAAGGGCTTCCGGTTCGCGATCGTCGTGGCGCGGTTCAACGACTTCATCACCGATCGCCTGCTGGCCGGCGCCCTCGAAGCCCTCTCGAGCGCCGAGATCGCGTCAGACGACGTGACCGTGCTGCGGGTGCCGGGGAGCTACGAGATTCCGATTGCCGCACAGCGGGCCGCCGAGACCGGGCGTTTCGACGGCGTCATCTGCCTGGGCTGCGTCATCCGGGGCGAGACCCCGCACTTCGAATACATCGCCCAGGCCGTGTCGCATGGCCTGACCCACGCGGCGGCCGCGACCGGCGTCCCCATGGCCTTCGGCGTGCTTACGACGAACTCGGCCGAGGAGGCGCTGGCGCGCGTGCCCGCCGGCCCGGGCAACAAAGGATGGGAAGCGGCCATGGCCGGTGTCGAGATGGCGACGCTCATCGCGCGGCTCGGCGACGGACGACCCGGAGGCCAGCCGTGATCGACTCGGGTACCGGCTGGCAGTGGGCGCGGCAATCGCGGGATGTCGCGATCCAGATGCTGTATCAATGGGAGGTCGGCCGCCTGAGCGTCACCGAGGTCGCCGAGTCGTTCTGGCGCATCGGCGAGATCGACGAGAGCATCCCGGAGCGCGCGCGCGAGCGCGCCGCGGAACTGGTTCGCGGCACGGTGGAGCAGGTCGGGCGGATCGACCGCATCCTGGAAGAGGCGTCCCGTAACTGGCGCCTCGATCGGATGCCCGTGCTCGATCGGCTGATCCTCCGGCTCGGCATCTACGAACTGCTGCACGATCCCGACACGCCGCCCGCGGTGGTGATCGATGAAGCGATCGAGCTGGCACGACGCTTCAGCACCGAGGAGGCCGTCCCGTTCGTCAACGGCGTCCTCGACGCCGTGAAGGAGCGGATCGAACGCGGCGAGATCGCCGCCGGGCCCGCAGCATCATGAGCCAGGAAGACGAGCAGATTCAGCAGCGACGCCAGCATCTGGAGGGCATCGCCGCGCTTGGCGCGGCGACCTATCCCAATCGCTTCGATCGCACCGACACGATCTCCGCGCTCGTCACCACGCACGGCGAGGCGTCGGCAGAGTCGCTGGACGCCGGGAAAATCGAGACCGTGACCGCAGGCCGCGTGCTGGCGATCCGGAGCTTCGGCAAGGCGAGCTTCCTGGCCCTGTCGGACGGTCTGCAGCGGATTCAGGTTTACATCCGGCAGGACGCGCTCCCGGAACAGGACTTCCGGATCTTCAAGCTGCTGGATCTCGGCGACCATGTGGGCGTTGCCGGCCACTTGTTCCGGACCCGCACGGGCGAGCTGACGATCTGGGCCACGTCGCTCGCGTTTCTCGCCAAGTGTCATCTGCCGCTGCCTGAGAAGTGGCACGGCCTCACCGATGTCGAAATCCGCTACCGGCAGCGCTATCTCGACCTGATCGTGAATCCGGATGCGCGCCGGGTCTTCGAGGTACGGGCGAACGTCGTCTCCACGGTTCGGCGCTTCCTCGACGCGCGCGGATTTCTCGAAGTCGAAACGCCGGTGATGCAGCCGGTGGCGGGAGGCGCGGCCGCACGGCCGTTCGTCACGCACCACAACGCGCTCGACATGGATCTCTTCCTGCGCATCGCGCCCGAGCTGTACCTGAAGCGGCTGGTCGTGGGAGGGATCGAGCGGGTCTACGAGCTCTCGCGCAACTTCCGGAACGAGGGCGTGTCGACGCAGCACAACCCCGAGTTCACGATGCTCGAGTTCTATCAGGCCTACGCCGACTACCAGGAGCTGATGGCGCTGACCGAGGAGATGCTGGTCGAGACGGCACAGGCCGCCATCGGCCGTGAGGACGCGGAATTCAACGGCCACACGATCTCGTTCCGCGCGCCGTTCCGACGGCTCTCGCTCCGTCCCGCCGCCGCAGAAGCTGCCGCGCAGCGCCTCGGGACGCCGGTGACCGAGGTCGATCTTCGTCAGGCCGAAACGGCGCGCGCTCTCGCCGGCAGGCTGGGCCTGGATCTGCCAGCCTCGGCGACGGCAGGGAAGGTGGCGACCGAGATTTTCGAGCTCCTCTGGGAGCCGGACCTGGTGCAGCCCACGTTCGTCTACGACTTTCCCACCGAGGTCTCGCCGCTCTCCAAGCAAAAGCCGGACGACCCCGATACCGTGGAACGGTTCGAGCTGTACATCGGCGGCTTCGAGGTCGCGAACGCGTTCAGCGAGCTGAACGATCCGGTCGAGCAGCAGCGCCGCTTCGAGCAGCAGCTCGACGAACGGCGCAAGGGCGATGCCGAGGCGCACGTGATGGATGAGGATTATGTCCGCGCGCTCGAATACGGCCTGCCACCCACTGCCGGCGAGGGCATCGGGATCGATCGACTGGTGATGGTGTTGACGGGGAGTCCTTCGATCCGGGACGTGATCTTGTTCCCGCACATGCGTCGGAGGGACTGATCATGTCGGGCTACGGGCTACAGGCTACGGGCTCCGGGCTCCGCTTGACTCAGCACGGGTCGATCAGTCTTTGCAGCGCCTTGACGGTCTGACGTGCTGCAGTTTCTTGCAACGCGTCAAGGCGCCTTCGGTCAGGAACGAGAGCCGAAGGCTCAGATCGACAGATAGTCGACTTCGCAGGCGGACGACAACGCGATCTCGAGGAAACGGATGTAGTCGCTCGTCCGACCGTCTGGCCGATCCTTCAACAATATTGGCCGCAACTGAGACCGCGGCCCGGCGAATTTGACTCTGAAGCCATATCGTTCACTGGGTGGGAAAGTTGACCGTCTCGTCGATAGATGCAGACAGCCAGGGCGTCGGCGAGGTGGAACATTTCGAGCTTTTGTGGTCGCGGCTCATGGACGCGTGCCGTAGCAGGCGCGTACCATGCCCGTAGCCGCGACAGTCCGGAGCCTGAAGCCTGTAGCCTGTAGCCTGTAGCCTGCAGCTACCCATGCCCTTCGAACTCCACGTCGCCCTTCGCTATCTTCTCGCCCGCCGTCGGCAGGCGTTCATCTCGGTCATCTCTCTGATCTCCACGCTTGGCGTGGCGGTCGGGGTCAGCGCGCTGATCATCGCGCTGGCCTTGATGACCGGGCTCCAGGGCGAGCTGCGCAACCGGATTCTGGGCGGGACGGCCCACGTCTACGTGTGGAAGCGCACGGGCCTCACCGATTTGCCCGCCGAAATCGCCCGGCTGCGCGCCGTCGCCGGCGTCGTCGGCGCCGCGCCGACGATTCAAGGCAAGGGCCTCGTCTCGAACGAGAAGGGCACGCAGTTCATCGGCATCAAGGGCATCGATCCGGCGCTTGAGGGCGAGGTGACCGACCTCGCGAAGGCGATGGTGGAAGGGACGATCGAGGCGATCGCGCAGCAGCAAGGCGATCAGCCGCCGGGAATCCTGGTTGGCGCCGATCTCGCGAAGGAGCTGGCGCTGCACGTCGGCGATTCGCTGACCGTGCTCACGCCCGAGGGCACGCTCTCGCCCATGGGATGGATGCCGCGTGCGCGCCGGCTCCGCGTCGCGGGCATCTTTCGCCTTGGCCTGTATGACTACGACGCCGCGTCGGGCTTCGTCTCGATCCCGGTCGCAGAGCGGCTGATGGGCAAGCCGCCCGATCTGATCGAGGTGAAGGTGTTCGACGCCTACCAGGCGCCGGCGATTGCCGAGCGCATTGCCACGTCGTTCGGTCCCGACTACTGGGTGCAGGACTGGGCCGACATGAACCGGTCGCTCTTCTCGGCGCTGTGGCTCGAGAAGATGGTTATCTCGATCACCATCGGCCTGATCGTGGCGGTCGCGGCGCTCAACATCATCGCGTCGCTCGTGCTCCTGGTCATGGAGAAGAGCCGCGACATCGGCATTCTCAAGACGATGGGGGCGACCAGCCGCAGCGTCATGGTCGTGTTCATGCTGCAGGGGCTGATCATCGGCCTGGTCGGTACCGGCGCCGGCGCGGTCTTTGGCGGGAGCCTCGCCTACGTGCTGGATCGGTACAAGCTGATTCAGATCCCGGCCGACGTCTACCAGGTCTCCCACGTGCCGTTCGTGATGCTGCCGGGCGACTTCGCGGCGGTGGTCATCGGCGCGGTGATCATCTGCTTCCTGGCGACGATCTATCCGTCGCGCCAGGCGGCGCGCTTGGATCCCGTGCAGGCGTTGCGGTTCGAATGACAGCAGGCTGCAGACTTCAGGCTTCAGGCTCCAGGGGGCCCGGATGCATCCGATCGCTCGGACTGAAGCCTGTAGTCTGTAGCCTGTAGCCTGAGCCCATGTCCTTCATCGAAGTCACCGCGCTGAACAAACGCTATCGCGTCGGCACGCAGGACATCCACGTGCTGCGCGACCTCGATCTCGCGGTCGAGGCCGGCGAGATGGTCGCCATCATGGGCGCCAGCGGCGTCGGCAAGAGCACGCTCCTCCATCTCCTTGGCGGCCTCGACCGGCCCGAATCGGGACGCATCGTCGTCCAGGGCCGCGACCTCGGCACGATGCCGGATGACGAGTTGGTGGCGTTCCGGAACGCACAGGTCGGATTCGTCTTCCAGTTTCATCATCTGCTGCCCGAGTTCTCGGCGCTCGAAAACGCGGAGATGCCGATCCGCATTGCGCGGCGACCGGCCTCCGACGCCCGCGCCGCCGCGCAGACATTGCTCCAGCGGGTCGGCCTCGGAGAGCGGCTCGATCATCGTCCGTCGATGCTGTCGGGCGGGGAGCAGCAGCGCGTGGCAGTGGCCCGGGCGCTGGTGATGTCGCCGGCGCTCGTCCTCGCCGACGAGCCCACCGGCGACCTTGACGAGGCGACCGGCGACACCTTGCACGAGCTGTTTCGTGCCATGCACCGCGAGCGTGGTCTCACCTCTGTGATTGCCACGCACAATCCACGGTTGGCCGCGGCCTGCGATCGCATCCTGCGCCTCGAGGGCGGCCGACTCGTCCCTGCCTGATCCGAAAAACCGTAGCTTCGCGCGTTCGCGCGCCCCGTTCGATACACGGAATCGCGGCGCGTTGCCGATGATCTGGCCAACACCCACAAAAAAGCTGCGTGATCGTTCGAGAGCTCGGCCGGTATGCCGTATAATCGAAATGAGGTCGGAGGCCGGATGTTCGAACGGTACACCGAAAGAGCGAGGCGCGTGCTGTTCTTCGCCCGCTACGAGGCAAGCCAACTCGGGAGCATTTCGATCGAGACCGAGCATCTGTTGCTGGGGCTCATCCGGGAAGGCAAAGGCCTGACCAGCCGGATCTTCGCCCGCTCCCACCTGTCTCTCGAAAACATCCGCAAGGAAATCGAAGGGCGGACCGTCTTTCGCGAGAAGGTGTCGACGTCGGTCGAAATTCCGTTCAGCGCCGAAACCAAGCGTGTCCTGCAGTTCGCCGCCGAGGAAGCCGATCGGCTGCTCCACAACTACATCGGCACCGAACACCTGTTGCTCGGCATCCTGCGCGAAGAGCGATCCGTCGCGGCGTCCATCCTCATGGAAAAGGGGATGCGCCTCAACACGGTCCGCGACGACATCGTGCAGCTGCTGAACGAGAAGACGACGCTGACGCGCGTCAAGGAAACGCCGCTCCTCGCCGAGTTCAGCCGCGACCTGACCGAGGCCGCGATGAAGAACCAGCTCGATCCCCTCGTCGGGCGCGATCACGAGCTGGAGCGGGTGCAGCAGGTGCTGTGCCGCCGCACGAAGAACAACGCCGTGCTGATTGGCGAGCCGGGTGTCGGCAAGACCGCCATCGTCGAAGGGCTGGCGCAGAAGATCGTCTACGGCGACGTGCCGCACTTCCTCGCCGACAAGCGCATCCTCGCCCTGGATATCTCGCTCATCGTGGCGGGCACGAAGTATCGCGGTCAGTTCGAAGAGCGCCTCAAGGCGATCATGAAGGAGCTGACCGACAACCCGAACATCATCGTTTTCATCGACGAGCTCCACACGCTGGTCGGGGCGGGTTCGGCGGAAGGGTCGCTCGACGCGGCCAACATCCTGAAGCCGGCGCTCAGCCGCGGCGAGATCCGGTGCATCGGCGCGACGACGCCGTCGGAATACCGGAAGTACATCGAGAAGGACCGGTCGCTCGAGCGGCGGTTCCAGGCGGTCAAGGTGGATCCGCCGAGCGAGGTGGAGGCGATCTCGATCATCCTGGGCGTGAAGGATCGCTACGAGCAGTTCCACCACGTCGAGTACACGCGTGATGCGATCGAGGCCGCGGTCTACCAGTCCAGCCGCTACATCACGGACCGGTTCCTGCCGGACAAGGCCATCGACCTGATCGACGAGGCGGGCGCCCGTGGCAAGCTGCGCGAGGCGGGTTTCAGCGAGGAGTTCGGCGAGATCAACCGCAGCATCCGCGTCGCCGTCGAGCAGATGGAAAGCGCGGTCTCGGCCAAGGACTTCGAGAAGGCGCAGTTCTATCGCGAGCAGGAAGTGACGGCGCGCGAAAACCTGCAGTTCGTCCGCGAGAAGTTCGAGGTCAAGAACTCGGGCCGGAAGGTCCAGGTCGGCAAGCAGGACATCGACGAGGTCGTGTCGAAGTGGACCGGCGTGCCGCTGGCGTCCATCAACCAGGACGAAGGCGACAAGCTGCTGCGGATGGAAGAGGAGCTCCACAAGCGCGTCATCAGCCAGGAGAAAGCGATTTCGGCGGTCTCCCGCGCGATTCGCCGCTCGCGCGCCGGTCTGAAGAACCCGGCGCGGCCGGTCGGCAGTTTCGTCTTCCTCGGTCCGACCGGCGTCGGCAAGACAGAGCTCGCCCGAGCACTGGCCAATTTCCTCTTCGGCAGCGACCACGCGCTGATTCGCTTCGACATGTCCGAGTACATGGAGAAGCACTCGGTCAGCAAGCTGATTGGCTCGCCGCCTGGATATGTCGGCCACGAGGAGGGCGGTCAGCTCACCGAAAAGGTCAAACGCAACCCGTACTCGGTCGTGCTGCTCGACGAGATCGAGAAGGCGCACCCGGATCTGTTCAACATCCTGCTGCAGGTGTTCGAGGACGGGCACCTCACCGATGGTCTGGGCAACCGGGTGAACTTCAAGAACACGATCATCATCATGACGTCGAACATCGGCGCCCGCTTCATCCAGAAGAAGGCGGCGCTCGGGTTCCAGTCGGCCGATCAGAGCGAGATCACGCGCACCGTGTCGGACATGGTGCTCGGCGAGGTCAAGCGGACGTTCAACCCGGAGTTCATCAACCGCATCGACGAGATCATCGTCTTCGAGGCGCTGTCGGACGACGACCTCCGGACGATCCTGGGCCTGCTGGTCGATCAGCTGAACGCGAACCTCGCCGATCGTCGGCTGCGGATTGCCATCATGCCGGAAGTGGCCGACTGGATTATCGAGGCCACGTGCAAGGACAGGTCGTATGGCGCACGCCCCCTGCGCCGCGCGATCCAGCGCTACATCGAGGATCCGCTCTCGGAGGAACTGATCCGCGGGCATCTGCGAGGTGGCGAGATCGAGGTCTATCTCGATGCGGGCGTCCTGGCCTATCGACCCGCCGGCCAGGTCGAGGCCGGCCGTCGGCTGGCCTGAAGCGTCCAACATCCTGTAGGCTTAATGGTTTGGACCCGGCTGCACTCCGGGGCGCGGGCGAGCGGCCCGCGTACGGGCGCGCACCGGGCAGGACCCCCTCACTAATGTACAGATCGTTCATTCTGGCGCTCGGCCTGTGGGCAGGCGCCTTTTCCGGGGTTGCGCGGGCGCAGGACGCGCCAGCGGCCCCGGCCCAGCAGCCAGCCACCCCGGCCCAGCAGCCGGCATCCCCGGCACCACAGACGCCGCCGTCGCGCGGGGCTGAAGCCCCGCCTCCACAGGCTCCGCCGCCACAGGGCACACCTGAGCAACCGGCTCAACCGGCCCAAGCGGCGGCGAAACTGCCGCCGGCCGGGTCACCGGCGCTCGTCCGATTCATCCAGTTGTCGTTTCCGAGCCAGGGCGACGTCTCGGTCATCGAGCCGCAGACCTATCTCTATTACATCCAGGCGCAGGTAAGCCGGCCGTCGGACGGGGTCTGGGTGCCCTACGACGAGAAGACCGAGAAGGTCCTGGTCGACGACTTCCACCGCCTGTGGGCGACGAACTTTCTCGAGGACCTGTCGATCGAGGTCGTGGACGATCCGTATCCCAACGGCGTGATGGGCAAGCGGATCATCTACAAGATGGAGGAGCGCCAGCGCGTCAAGATCGTCGACTACGAGGGCAGCAAGAAAGTCGAGCAGTCGAAGATCGACGACAAGCTGAAGGAAGAGAGCCTCCAGATCCGCCTCGACACCTTCATCGATCCGGGGCTGATCCGGCGCGTCGAAGGCGTGGTTCGCGGCCTGATGTCGGAAAAGGGGTACCAGTACGCCGAGGTCACCCACACCATCCAGGAACTCCCGGGCGGCCCGAAGCTGGTGCACCTGACCTTCAACATCAAGGAAGGCCCCAAGGTCAAGATCAAGCGGCTCGACTTCGACGGCAACAAGGCCCTCAGCGATGGCGCGATCGAAAAACAGATGAAGGAGAACAAGCCCGAGCACTGGCTCTCCTGGATCACCGGCCGCGGCACCTATCAGGAAGCCAAGTTCGAGGAGGACGCCGACCGCATCCTCGAGAACTACCGGAACAAGGGCTACATCAGCGCGCGGATCGGGACGCCCGAGATCAAGATCCTCAACGACACCAAGGACGGGAAGACGCGCTACATCGAGCTGAAGGTGCCGGTCGTCGAAGGCGATCGCTACCGCGTCGGCAGCTTCGCGTTCGACGGCAACACGGTGGTCAAGTCCGAAGTGCTCCGTCAGCTGTTCAAGGTCGAGGAGGGCGATTACTACAGCGAGAAGAAGGTCCGGAAGGGCATGCAGCAGTCGCGCGACCTCTATGGCGCCGGAGGCTACTGGGAGTTCACCGGCTACCCCGACCTGAAGCCGCGGAACCTGCCCGACCCGGAGAAAGCCACCGATCCGGCCGCAATCGAGGCCGCCAAGAAGCAGCCGGCGATTGTGGACGTGACGATGCGCCTGCAGCAGGGCGAGCAGTACTTCGTCAACCGCATCACCTTCGTCGGGAACACGACGACGCGCGACAACGTGATCCGGCGCGAGTTCCGGCTGCTCGAAAACGGCGTCTTCAACAGCGAGTCGCTGAAGTTCAGCGTCCGGCGCATCAATCAGCTGGGATATTTCCGGCCGATCGAGGAGGACCCGAACAACCCCAAGGTCGAAAAGACGCCCGGCCAGAAGAACAAGGTGGACGTCACGCTGAAGTTCGAGGAGCAGAACCGCAACCAGCTCACGTTCGGCGCCGGCGTGTCACAGTTCGAGGGGTTCTTCGGGCAGCTTTCGTTCCAGACGGCGAATTTCCTTGGCCGCGGCGAGAGCGTCACCTTCTCGGTGCTGGCCGGGTCGCAGGTCCAGAACTACCAGCTCGCCTTCAGCGAGCCCTTCCTGTTCGACCGGCCGATCAACGCCGGCATCGACCTCTTCAAGCGCGAGATTCGCTATTACTACTCGTATACCCAGGCGTCGACCGGCGGCAACGTCGTAGTCGGTTTCCCTTTGCGCGACTTCACCCGCATGTTCATGGCCTACACCCTGCAGGTCGAGCAGGTCAAGGACATCAACGAGCTCTTTCTCAACCCTGAAACCATCAGCCGGAATCCGTTCCTGGCCGATGCGCTGCTGGTAGGCGAAGGCGGACGCCGCACTGTCAGCCAGGTCAGCCCCAGCATCGTCCACAACACGATCGACAACCCGATCTTCCCGAATTCCGGCAAGCGGCTTACGGTCGGCTTCGACTTCGCGGGCATCGGCGGCGACGTCAACTTCTACAAGCCGCGAGCCGAGGCGGTGTTCTGGAAGCCGATTGGCCCGCAGCGCCGATTCACCTTCGGCATGCGCGGCGAGCTGGACTATGTCCACCCGTTCGGGAGCACCACCTCGGAGAATCTGCCGATCTTCGAACGGCTGTTCACCGGCGGCGAGTACAGCGTGCGCGGCTACGACATCCGATCGATTGGCCCGCGCGACATCGGGACGCCCCAGCAGCCCGGCACCTTCATCGTGCTCGGCGGCAACAAGCTGGCGCTGTTCAACACCGAGTTCCACTACGCCATCGCGGGACCGTTTCGGGTTCTTGGATACTTCGATGCGGGCCAGGTCCAGGACTTTGGCGCCAAGTTCCGGATGGACGATTTCATCATGTCGACCGGCGCCGAAGTGCGGTTCTTCATGCCGGTGCTGAACGTGCCGTTCCGCCTGATTTACGCGCACAACATGAATCGGGATGGCATCTACGACAATAATTTGCAGCCCGTGAAGGCCAATACGTTCCGGTTTGCCGTCGGCTCGACGTTCTAGCGGGCCTGCGGCCAGCCGTCGACGCATGGACGGGCTTGAGGCTATACTTAGGGGTTCGCTCTACTTACGTTCAAGGGGTCTGCCAGTATGAAGGTGTCCGTCGTCAATCTCGCCCTCGGTTTGGCGCTTGGTGCGCCCGCTCTCGTGGCCGGTCAGGCTCCCCCTGCCACCCAGCCTCCCGCGACTCAGGCGCCTACCACTCAGGCGCCCGCCGAGCAGCCGCCCGCGCAACCGCCCGCGCAGCCGCTCACCTCGCCCAGCGGCCAGCCGCCGCAGCCCTTTCCTCAAACCGTGCGGGTCGGGGTGATCGACATGCTGCGCGTGTTTGGCGACACGGGCTGGGGGAAGGCGTCGCAGACGCGCATCGAGGCGCTGGGACAGAAGAAGACCGCGGAGCTTTCCGAGCGCAACAAGAAGCTGCAGTCCGACAACCAGAAGCTGGAAACGGGCATGCTGAACGACGCGGCCCGCAAGGAGACGCAGGCGAGCATCGCGCGTCAGGAAAAAGAGCTCCAGCGCGCCCAGCAGGATGCGCAGGAGGAGTTCAACCAGTTGCGGACAGAAGTGCAGGAATCGTTCAACACCAAGCTCGGTCCGATCCTCCAGACGCTCGTGAACGAGAAGAAGATCACGATGCTGTTCCGCACGACGGACTCCGGCCTCGTGTTCTTCGATCAGAGCCTCGACCTGACTGCGGAAGTGATCAAGCGGTTCGACGCCGTCAATCCGCCGACCTCGTCGGCCACACCGTCGCCGACGACGCCGGCTGCGCCCGGGGCGACGCCGGCTCCCCCGGCTTCGACGCCGCCGCCTGCGGCGCCCGCGCCCAAGCCGACGACTCCGGCGCCCAAGCCGCAGCCCAAGGACTAGCGGGCCCTGTCGCTGAGGCCCGCCTTCCGAGGTCCCTCTGCCCCCGTGCGCCCGGCCGCCCATCGTCCCTGCTGGACGGGGTGGGCCGGGCCTTGTACCATCCCGAGCACCGCTCTGCCGGACGCGTGACCGTGATTCACATTCCGACACTCGTCGACCGCCTGCCGCACCGCTACCCGTGGTATCTGCTCGATGCCGTGATTCAGCACGAGCCGGGACGGCGCGTGGTGGCGGCCAAGAACGTCACGGTCAGCGAGGAGTTCTTTCAGGGACATTTTCCCGGTCTGCCGACGATGCCGGGCGTGCTGATGATGGAGGCGCTGGCGCAGGCGTCGACGGTCCTGCTGCTGGATTGCGCCACCCCCGGCGTGCGCGTGTACTTGCGCGGCGTGGACAACGCCAAGTTCAGGCGTCAGGTGGTCCCCGGGGATCGACTGCGGCTGGAGGTGACGCTGGTCCGCCGCCGCACGCAGCTGGCGCGGGTCCACGGCGTCGCGTTCATGGGCGAGCATGTCGTCGCCGAAGCGGACCTGCTGCTCGAGCTTCGCCGCGTCGCAGAGATCGACTCGCACGCCATCGTGCATCCCGGCGCTGAGATTGGCGATGGCACGGTGGTCGGCGCCTACGCGACGATTGGCCCGAACGTGCGGATCGGGCCGAATTGCCGAATCGGGTCGTCTTCGGTCATCGACGGCTGGACCGAGATCGGCGAGGGCACGCAGGTGTTCCCGTTTGCCTCGATCGGCCTGATGCCGCAGGACTTGAAGTACCGCGGCGAGCCGACAAAGCTCCAGATCGGCAGGCGCAACATCTTCCGCGAGTTCGTCACCATTCACCGCGGCACCGAGATGGGCGGCGGCCTGACGCGCATCGGCGATCGCAACCTGTTCATGGCCTACGCGCACGTCGCGCACGACTGCCGCATCGGCAACGACACGATTTTCGGCAATGGCGCCACGCTGGGCGGTCACGTCTCGGTCGAGGACTTCGCCACGATTTCCGCGTTTTCGGGCGTCCACCAGTTCTGTCGGGTCGGCGAGCACGCCTTCATCGGCGGCTACTCCGTGGTCACGAAAGACGCGCTTCCCTATGCGAAGACCGTCGGCAATCGCGCCCGCGTCTACGGCCTGAACACGATCGGGCTGATTCGCCGTGGGTTTTCGGAAGATACGCTCAGCAAGTTGAAGCGCGCGTATCGCTACCTGCTGGTCTCGCGTCTCAACACCAGTCGCGCCATCCGCGAGATCGAGCAGGATCGGACGCTCGCGTGCCCCGAAGTGGCCTACCTGGTGGAATTCATCCGCGGCTCCCAGCGTGGCGTGATGCTCCGACGTCCGACGCGCCGGGCCGAGGAGATGGTCGCCGACGAGTAAATGCGCCTGGGTCTCATCGCGGGAAACGGCCGGTTTCCGTTCCTGGTGCTCGACGCCGCCCGTGCGCAGGGCCACGACGTCACGATTGTCGCGGTGAAGGACGAGGCCTTTCCGGATCTCAACGAATCGGCTGCGCGCACCCCACCGGTGCCAATTCACTGGGTGCCGCTCGGTCATCTGGGCACCTGCATCAAGATCCTCAAGGACGCCGGGGTCAGCCACGCCGTGATGGCCGGTCAGGTGAAGCACACGAAGATATTCAGCGTGATGCCCGACATGACGCTGCTGTCCGTGATCGCTCGCCTGAAAGCCCGCAACACCGACGCGCTCATCTCGAGCGTGGCGGACGTGCTGCGCGAGAAGGGCATCGAGCTGATGGATTCCACCGAGCTCCTCAGGCCCTTGCTGGCGGCGTCCGGCGTGTTGACGACCCGTGCGCCCGGCCCGGAGGAACAGGCCGATTTCGATTTCGCGTACCGGATGGCGGATGCCGTTGCCGGCCTCGACATCGGACAGGCCATCGCGGTGCGGGATGCCGCGGTGGTGGCGGTGGAGGCGATGGAAGGTACAGATGAAATGATCCGCCGCGCCGGCCGGCTCGCGGGACCGGGTATCCGCGTGGTGAAGGTCGCAAAGCCCAACCAGGACATGCGTTTCGACGTGCCGGTGGTCGGCGCCAAGACGATTGGCGTGATGCGCGAGGTTGGCGCGACCGCGCTCTCTGTGGACGCGGGCAAAGCGCTGCTGATCGATGGGCCCGACGTGGTGCGCTCCGCCAACGACGCCGGCATCGCGATCGTAGGGCGCCGCTCATGAGGCTTGCCGTCATCGGCGTCGGCCATCTCGGTCGGCATCACGCCCGAATCCTGTCGGCCATGCCCGACGTCGAGCTCGTGGGCGTCGTGGATCTCAACCAGGAGCGCGCGCAGCAGGTGGCCGCCGCGAACGGTACGCATGCGATTCGCGAGGCAGCGGATCTCGTCGGCCGTGTGGACGGCGTCGTGGTCGCGACACCAACGGAGTCGCATGAGGCCGTCGCGCGCCGGTTTCTGGAAGCAGGCATGGCGGTGCTGATCGAAAAGCCGCTGGCTCGTTCGATGACGGAAGCCGACGACCTCGTGCGGGTGGCACGCGAGGGACAGGCGATGCTTGCGGTCGGCCACACCGAGCGGTTCAACCCGGCGGTGGCGGCCGCCCGGCCGCTCCTCACGTCGCCGCGGTTCATCGAGGTCCATCGCCTCGGAGCCTTTCCCGACCGCAGCCTCGACATCGACGTCGTCTTCGATCTGATGATTCACGATCTGGACGTGGTGCTGTCGATCGTGGACTCGACCGTGGCCGCCATCGACGCGGTGGGGGTACCGGTGCTGACGCCGAAGATCGACATCGCGAATGTCCGTCTGCGATTCGAGTCGGGCTGCATCGCCAACCTGACCGCCAGTCGGATCAGCCGCGATCGCACGCGGAAGATTCGCTTCTTCCAGCCGGAGTCCTACGTCGCCATCGACTACGCGGCGCAGGAAGTCGAGATGTGGCGGCTGGTGCGCCAGCCCGCCGGCATGCCGAGGATCGAGGGCGGCCCGGTCGCGGTGACGTCGGACGAGCCGTTGAAGCGCGAGCTCGAGGACTTCGTCGACGCGATCCGGCAGCGCCGCGCGCCGGCAGTAACCGGCGAAGACGGCCGACGCGCGCTGGCGCTGGCGCAAGAGATCACGGAACGGATGGTTCTGACGACGACGACGCCGTGAATGCTCGGCCAAGACTCATGACTGAAACTGACGCGATTTTTGAAAGGGCCATCGCCGGCGAACCACTCTCGTCCGCCGACGCTGACGCCATCCACTCGACGCCCGATGTGCTCGCGCTCGGGATGGCGGCTGACGAAGTTAGGCGGCGCCGACACGGATCGACGGTGACGTTCGTGCGCGTCCAAGTGCTTTCGGTTGACTCGGTCACCGACGCGCTCGCGCTGGAGCGCGCGGCAGGGGAGATCCGCCTGACGGGATCGTTGGCGGACTTCGCTCGAGCCGTGACGGCGGTCCGCCATGTTGCGGCGGCCTCCGGCAGCGGCGTGCCCCTGCACGGGTTCTCGCTCGCGGACGTCGAAGCCGTGGCGGGCACGGATGACACGAAGGCGCTCGATCTGTTGAAGGCGCTCCGCGACGCGGGCCTCGACGGCATCGCCGAGGCGCCACTCGATTCGCTGCAGTCGGCCGCAAGGATGATCGACCTGGCGGGGCGCGCGGGTCTTGGCGTTGCGCGCGCGACGATCGAGCGAGCCGCAGCCGACTCGCGGCCCGCCCTCCTCGACCGAGCGGGAGGCATCCTTCGCGCGCACCCGTCGATTGTCGCCTTCGCTCCGCTCCCGCGGCGGATCGGTGTCCATCCCACCACCGGGTTCGAGGACGTCCGCCTGGTGGCGTTGACTCGTCTCCTGGTTGACGTGCCGCACGTGCAGGTGGACTGGCAGTTGTACGGACCGAAGCTCGCGCAGGTCGCCCTCACCGTCGGCGCAGACGATGTGGATAACGTGTCGGCGGCCGATGATGCGCCGGACGGAAAGCGGCGGGCGCCGCTCGAGGAGATCCGCCGCAACATCATTGCCGCGTCGGGCGAGCCGGTCGAGCGCGATGGACGCTTCGAGCCGCGCGCCTGATGTCGATCGTCCGCCTCGGCGCCGTGTCCTACCTGAACGCGCGTCCCCTCGTCGACGGGCTCGAGACCAGGACGGATCGATTCTCGGTACGCTATGACCTGCCGAGCGTCTGCGCGCAGCTGCTGCATGCGCGGGAGATCGATCTCGGCCTGATCCCGTCGATCGAATATCTTCGCGGCGACGGGTACAGAATCGTGCCGGGTTGCGCCGTCGCCTCGGACGGCCCGGTCGCATCGGTTGCGATTTTCACCTCGATGCCCATCGAGCGAGTGCGGTCGATCGCGCTCGATACGAGCTCGCGAACGTCGGTGGCGCTGACGCGCGTGATGGCGGCGCGGTACTTCGGCATTGCGCCTTCCTTCGTGGACTACAGCCCGGACCTCCCGGGAATGATCGCGCGGGCCGACGCCGCGCTGCTCATCGGCGACCCAGCGCTCCTCGCCGACTACGAACCTCTCGGCCTGCAGAAGATCGATCTGGGCGCGGCATGGCGGGATTTCACGGGCCTGCCGTTCGTTTATGCCTGCTGGACCGGGATTCCCGGCGCCTTGAACCCCGCGGACGTCGCAACCCTCCAGGCCGCACGAGAGGCCGGGGAAGCGCATGCGGAGGACGTGGCGGCGCGTTTCTTCCCGGATGATCCGAAGCGGGCCGCGCTTGGCGGCCGCTATCTTCGCGAAAACATCCGGTATCGCCTCGGCGAGCGAGAATGCGCCGGGCTCGAGCGTTTCTTCACGCTCGCGGCGGAAGTCGGCGTCGTCGCGCGCTCGCAGCCGCTACGCTGGTACAATTCCCCCGAATGAGCCTGTCACGCGCGATCGAGAAAGCGACGGCCGGCGAGCGCCTGACGGCCGCGGACGCCCTCGCCCTCTACACCGAGGCTCCGACCCACACCCTCGGTCGGCTCGCTGATACGGTCCGCGCGCGCAAGCATCCGCAGCGCGTCGTCACCTACATCATCGATCGCAACGTCAACTACACGAACATCTGTGTTGCGCGCTGCAACTTCTGCGCGTTCTATCGTCCCGTGGGCTCGGGCGAGGGATACGTCCTGTCGTTCGAGGAGATCTTCCGGAAGATCGACGAGACGATTGCCGTCGGCGGCAACCAGCTGCTGTTGCAGGGCGGACACAACCCGGACATCCCGCTGGCCTGGTACGAGGATCTCTTCCGCGCCGTCAAGGGGCGATACCCCGAGTTCAAGCTGCACGCGCTGTCGCCACCAGAGGTAATTCACATCTCCCGGCTGTCGCAGCTTTCGGTCCCCGACGTCATTGCCCGGCTGGTCGCCGCGGGCCTCGACAGCGTGCCGGGCGGCGGCGCCGAGATCCTCGTGGATCGCGTCCGCAAGCTGCTGCACTGCTACGGGAAGGCGACCGCGGACGAATGGCTCGGCGTGATGCGGCACGCGCATCAGGCTGGCCTTCGGACCACCGCGACGATGATGTACGGCACGGTCGAGACGCTGGAGGAGCGCGTGGAGCATCTCGTCCGCCTGCGCGATCTGCAGGATGAAACGGGCGGGTTCACCGCATTCATCACGTGGAGCTTCCAGCCCGATCACACCGAGCTTGGACGCGACCACGGCGTGACGACCGAGGCGACCGGCATCGACTATCTGCGCACGCTGGCGATGGCGCGGCTCGTGCTCGATAACTTCGAGAACCTGCAGTCGTCGTGGGTGACGCAGGGCGGAAAAGTGGGGCAGCTCAGCCTCGCGTTCGGCGCCAACGACATGGGCTCGGTGATGATCGAGGAAAACGTTGTGCGCGCCGCCGGCGCGGCGTACTGCATGGACGAAGTGGAAATCGTGCGGAACATCGAGGACGCCGGCTTCGTCGCCAAGCGCCGAACCATGCACTACGAAGTGCTCGGCGATCCCGTCTTCAGGCTCCGTGACATCCCTCGCATGCTGGAGCTTGCGACCGCACGCGCCGCGGGCGACCTCACGGTCCCGGTGGAACTGTCGAACTACGCGGCCCGATCGCGGGCCGCGAAAGCTGCACGGCAGCAGTAATCCCAGGAAAACTTCGACGGCCGAGGTCCGGCACCTGTTGCCGATGACTATAATCGTGCGCATGTATGAAGCGCATCGCCGCTGGCTTCCGTCTCTTCTTGTCGCGCTCGCGATCGCGGCCCTCGTCGCCCCGACCTCGGCGCAGTCGCCCGCGCCTGCCGCCCCCGCCACTGCGCCGGTCAATGCCGACGATGCGGACGTCAAGCCCGGCACGCCTGGCAAGGATGTGATCTTCCTGCCCACGCCACCGGAGGTGGTGTCGGCGATGCTGGATCTGGCGAAGGTGACGAAGGATGACGTCGTCTACGACTTGGGATCCGGCGACGGTCGCACACCGATTACCGCCGCGAAGGAGCACGGCGCGCGTGGCGTCGGCGTCGAGTTCAACCCGAAGCTCGTTGCGCTCTCCCGCCAGAATGCCGAGAAGGCGGGCGTCGGGGACCGCGTTCGATTCATCAATGCGGATTTGTTCGAGACGGATTTGTCCGAAGCATCCGTGGTGACGCTGTACCTTCTCGGGTCACTCAATCAGAAGCTCATGCCGAAGCTGCGACGTGAACTGAAGCCGGGAAGCCGGATCGTCTCGCACGCGTTCACAATGGGCGAAGAATGGAAGCCCGATGAGGAACGAACGGTGAACGGGAAGAATATCTACCTCTGGATGGTACCTCCCCGGTGAGGGCGGCCGAAGCAGTGCCAAGTGCTAAGTGCGAAGTGCTAAGTGGAGTGGGAGGGGGACAGTTGGAAGTGGTGGCTTCGACTTACGTAGTGGGTGGTATTTGGTTGACTGGTCGTACGGTCGGCGATCTGACCGATTGAGCCACCACTGGTCACTCCTCCTTCCCACTCCACTTGGCACTTCGCACTTAGCACTTCGCACTGTACAGTTCTCCGCCAGTGTTCGTTCTCCGTGCCCGTTGGATCCTGCCGATCGCCGAGCGCCCCCTGCTGAACGGCTGGTGTGCCATCGATCGCGGCCGGATCGCGGCGATTGGCCGCGCCGGCGCCGCGCTGCCGTTCCGAAACGACGCGCCGCTGGTGGATTTGGGCGACATGGCGGTGTTGCCGGCGCTGACCAATGCGCATACACATCTCGAGCTGTCGTGGATGCGGGGCCGCGTCCCGCGCGGCGAACGCTTCACCGACTGGGTGCGGACGATGCTGCGGATCAGGCGTGGCGATTCGCCGCCCGACGAGGCGATCGTGGCGTCGGTCGAAGAGGGTATTGGCGAGATGCGGGCCTCCGGAACCGGGCTGGTGGGCGATGTCAGCAACACCCTCGTCAGCGTGACGCCGCTTCGCGAGAGTCCCCTCAGCGGCGTCGTGTTCCACGAGCTGCTGCGCCTCGCCGCGGCCGACGCCGATGCGGTGCTCCAGCAGGGGATCGACGCCGTGAAACGCTGCGGCGCGTCGTCGCGCGTCCCCGTCAGCCTCGCGCCGCATGCACCGTACTCGGTGTCACCGCGACTGTTTCAGGGCATCCGCGCAGCGCAGGAACGCACGCCGTTTCTGCCGTCGACGGTCCATCTCGCCGAGTCGCCGGAGGAGATCGAGCTCCTTGCAACGGGCGATGGTCCTTGGCGGGATCTGCTGCAGGATCTGGAGGCCTGGGACCCGTCCTGGACGGTGCCGCGTACCGACCCAGTCTCGTATCTCGATCAGATGAAGGTGCTGAATCCGCGGCTGCTCGCCGTGCACGGTGTCCAGATGGACGATGCGGCGCTCGATCGACTGAAGAGCCGAGGGACGACCCTCGTCACGTGTCCGCGGAGCAATGCATATGTTGGGGTGGGTCATCCGCCGGTCGAGCGGTTCTATCGCGCGGGCATTCAGGTGGCGGTCGGCACGGACAGCCTCGCCAGCAATGACGACCTGAACCTGTTTGCCGAGTTGGCGGCGCTGCATCGACTGGCGCCGTCGGTGCCCGCAACCTCGCTCTTGGAAAGTGCGACCATCAACGGCGCACGGGCGCTCGGCTTCGAGTCGGAAACGGGTACTATCGAGCCGGGGCGCGACGCGTCGCTGATTGCCGTCGATCTTCCCTCCAGCGTCGTCGACGTCGAGGAGTATCTGGTGAGCGGCGTTGCACCTGGCAACGTGCACTGGGTCACCGACATGATTGCGGATTGTGGATTGCGGATTGCGGATTGAGAGTTGCGGATTGAGGGTTGCGGATTGAGGGTTGGGTGATTCGGCGATACCTGTCGTTCATTCGTTTCAGCCATTCGGTGTTTGCGCTGCCGTTTGCGCTGGTCGGCGCCCTGCTGGCGGCGCGCATCGTCGCGGTTGACTGGCGGCAGGTGCTGTGGATCGTTGTCGCGATGGTGGCGGCGCGCAGCGCCGCGATGGGGTTCAATCGCCTCGTCGATGTCGAGTTCGATGCCCGCAATCCGCGCACCGCGATGCGCGAGCTGCCGCAGGGTCTCATCACCCGCCCTGCAGCGGCACTCTTCGTCGCGATCGCGTCGATCGTGTTCATGGTCGCGGCAGGGCAGTTATCGGTGCTCTGCCTCGCGCTGTCGCCGGTCGCGCTCGCGATCGTGTTCTGGTACTCGCTCGCGAAGCGCTACACCGCATACACGCAGGCGTTTCTCGGGCTCGCCATGGCGGTGGCGCCGGTCGGCGGCTGGCTGGCGGCCGGCGGGCGCGGCGGCTGGGAGCCCTGGCTCCTCGGACTCGCCATCGGGTTGTGGGTGGGCGGGTTCGACGTGCTGTATGCGTGCCAGGACCTCGAGTTCGATCGCGCGCACGGCCTGCGATCGATTCCTGTCCGGTTTGGCCTGGCGCGGTCGATTCTTATCTCGCGCCTGATGCACGTGCTGACGATTCTGTGCATGCTGCTCGTCGGCTACGTCGCGAGTCTCGGCCCGCTCTACGTCGCAGGCGTCGCGCTGGTGGCGGCGCTTCTGGCCTACGAGCAGTCGCTGGTCGCGCCCGACGATCTGTCTCGGGTGAAGCTCGCCTTCGATCTCAACGGCTACGTTGGTATCCTGTACCTAGTCACCACCGCTGCCGCGATTTACACTCGTTAATACGGCGCCTCCGCGTCCAACCGGTGTCCCCAGACGTCTGAACGAGAAGCCGTGATTCCCCAGTCCCACCCGCCGATTACGCACGACATCGTTGACGAATCGCTGCGCGCGAAGACGCCGAACCGGATCGCGGGCATGTTCGACGCCATCGCTGGGCGCTACGACCTGCTCAATCGGGTGCTGAGCGCCGGCCTGGATCAACGGTGGCGTCGGCGCGCCGTCAATGCGCTTCGGCTGACCGGCCGCGAAACGCTGCTGGACATGTGCACCGGGACCGCCGATGTGGCGCTGATGGCCTGCCGGCGTGGCGCGGCGGCACGAGCCGTCGGCGTCGATTTCTCCCATCAGATGCTGCGAATTGGCCTGGCGAAGGTCCGGAAAGGGCAGCATGGTCATCCGATTGCGCTGGTTCGCGGCGACGCCACGCGGGTGCCGCTTGCCTCCGAATCCGTAGATGCCGCCACGATCGCCTTCGGGATCCGAAACGTTCAGCAGCCCGATGAGGCGTGCCGCGAGTTGGCACGGGTCGTGCGAAGAGGAGGGCGACTGGCCATCCTCGAGTTCGGCCTGCCGCGGATAGCTCCCATCCGGCAGATCTACCTCTGGTACTCGAACCGGGTGCTACCAGCCATCGGCAAGCTTGTGTCTCGACACGCGAGCGCATACGACTACCTGCCCGAATCAGTCAGCCGTTTCCCGGCGCCAGAAGCGTTCGGGCACATGCTGCAGGAGTGCGGATTTCCGCACGTGGAAATCGTTCCTCTGAGCTTCGGGATCGTCTACCTGTACGTGGCGCAGCGGTAGGGCCCCGGACCGGCGTCCCGGACGGGTGTTATACTAGCTAATTTACTGATGTACTTCGATTTCCAGGACGGACACCCCGATGTCGAACGGGTGCCAAGCGCGCTGTCCGCACGCGAGGGCGTCCTCGTCTCCATCATCGTCCACCTCCTGGTCATCATCGCGATTCTGCTGCTTCCGCAATTGCCGTTTTTCAAGGCCCGGGCCGCCGCAGCCAAGGCCGCCGCCCAGGCAGCCCGGCAGGCCATGCTCGAAAAGCCGCGCGAGAACCGCACCTTCGTCTTCGTGCAGCCCAAGGTCGAGCTGCAGCCCCGCAGGCCGCCGCCGCCGCAAGCGCCCCTCTCGGATCGCGATCGCACGGCCCTCTTGAATCAACGCCCCCCGAAACCCACGAATTCCCAGCCGTTCCATCGCGGCAACACGCCCGAGTTCGTCGAGCCGTCGCCGCCCCGCAGCGCTGCGCGCAATCCCGGTCCGGCCCAGCCTGCCGAGCCGACGCCCGAGTCCCAGACCGCGAGCCGCGATCCGGGTGCCGACAACGCGCTGCAATTCCCGGATGCCGGCAGCCGGCCTCAGGCCAAGAGCGGATCGAGTGCGCCGGCGGGCCAGACCGGTCCGCTGGGCGAGGCCCTTCGCAACCTGTCGCGCTATACCGATCAGAATTCGTTCGACAACCCGAACGGCGGAGACATCAACCAGTTCGGCCCGCTGCAATTCGATACGAAGGGCGTCGAGTTCGGACCGTGGGTCCGGCGATTCGTCGCGCAGGTCAAACGCAACTGGTTCGTGCCGCAAACGGCGATGTCGCTGCGCGGCCACGTCGTGATCACGTTCTTCGTGCACAAGAATGGCGCCTTGACCGACATCACGGTCATCAGCCCGTCGAACGTCGATTCGTTCAACAACGCCGCGGCGAATGCCCTCGCGACGTCGAACCCGACCTACCCCCTGCCTCCCGAGTACCCGTCCGACAAGGCGTTCTTCACGGTGACGTTCTACTACAACGAGATGCCGCCGCAGGTGCCGTGACGTGCCGAGCCGTACGCAGCAACTGGGCCTCGTGATCCTGCTGGTGCTGTTCACGGTTTATGTTGGATGGCGTCTGTTTGTGGAAGCGGGACTTTAGCCCCGCCTGTGCCGGCGGGGCTCCAGTCCCGCAATATCTGTGGGCAACGCTGACATCGACATCGCGGGGTTGAAGTCCGGCCGCCACAAAGTGATAGCGGTCCTCGGTCCCACCGCATCCGGAAAAAGTGCGCTCGCGATCGCGCTGGCGGAACGGCACGGCGGCGAGATCGTCAGTTGCGATTCGACCGCCATCTATCGCGGCTTCGATATCGGCACCGACAAGGTGTCGCCCGCAGATCAGAAGGGCATTCCGCATCATCTTGTTGACGTCGCCGATCCGACTGACGACTACACGGCAGCACGCTATGCGAAGGACGCCACCGCCGTCATCCGCAGCATCCTTGCGCGCGGGCGCGTGCCGATCATTGCGGGAGGCACCGGGTTCTATTTCCGGGCGCTGACGCGAGGGCTCTTCCCGGGCCCGGGCCGCGACGATGCGCTGCGTGCGCGCCTCAATGCCATCGCCGAGCGCCGCGGCGTGGCCGCGCTGTGGCGCTTGGTGCGTCGCGTCGATGCCGAGTCTGCGCGCCGTATTCAGCCGCGCGATCGCGTCCGCCTGGTCCGGGCACTCGAAGTCTATTTCCTGACCGGCCGTCCGCTGACCGCGCACTTTGCTGACACGGTGGCGCCGCTCGACTTCTGCGACGTCCACGCCATCGGGCTGAGGATTCCGGCCGCGCTGACGGCGGAGCGTGTGGCACGGCGCGTCGGCGAGCAGTTCGCGCGAGGGTTGATGGACGAGGTACGTGCGCTGCTGGCGAGCGGCGTGCCCGAGCGTGCGCATCCGTTCGGCGGCCTTGTCTACCGACAGGCGCTCGAGCTCCTGCACGGCGTTCGCGACGAGGCCGCAACCCGCGCGCTGATCGTCCAGGAGAACCGTCGATACGCGCGCCGCCAGTTGATCTGGTTCCGCAAAGAGCCTACTCTTAACTGGTTCGACGGGCCGGGCGAATCCCGCGCCGTGCTGGCCCGTGTCGAGGATGGATTGCGTGAAGCGGGGCAGGGTCGGTCCTGATGCCGCACACGCCCGAGACGAAAGTCAGCCCCGGTCAGCCGAACATTCAGGACGTCTTCCTCAATTACGCGCGGCGGGAGCGGCTGTCTGTTGCCATCCAGCTGATGTCCGGGGAGTCGCTCGAAGGGCGGATCAAGAACTTCGATCGCTTCGCGGTCATCGTCGAAGTCGGTGGCGCCGATCACATGCTGTTCAAGCACGCGATCGCGTCGATTCGGGCGCCGCGCGCGGTCGCCAACTACTTCACGCACAACTAGCCAACGGCGCTGCGGCGCCGCAACCCATCCTGGTGGCGATCTTCGAGCGAGCCTTCGTCATCGTCCTCGACAGCGTCGGCATCGGCGAGCTGCCCGACGCGGCCGTGTACGGCGATCGGGGCAGCGACACGCTCGGCAACATCAGCCGTCAAACGGTGCTCCAGGTGCCAACACTTCAGGCGCTTGGGCTCGGAAACATCGCCGCCTTGCCCGGCATTCCGCCCGCCGATCGGCCGCGCGCCGCTTTTGGCCGCATGGCGGAAGCGTCGCCCGGCAAGGACTCGGTGACCGGACATTGGGAGATTGCCGGCCTGGTACTCGATCGGGCCTTCCCGACCTTTCCGAGCGGCTTTCCGCCTGCGCTGATTGCGGACTTCGAGTCGCGCATCGGTCGCAAAACAATTGGCAACGAGGTCGCCTCGGGAACCGAGATCATCGCGCGGCTTGGCGCCGAGCACATGGCGTCGGGACGGCCTATCGTCTATACGTCGGCCGACAGCGTGTTCCAGATTGCCGCGCACGAGGACATCGTGCCGGTGCCGGATCTCTACCGCATGTGCGAAGTGGCCTACGAGCTGACCGTCGAAGGCCTCGGTCTGGGGCGAGTGATCGCCCGCCCTTTTCGCGGTACCCCGGGCGCGTTCGTGCGCACGCCGAACCGTCATGATTACGCGATGCCGCCGACCAGCGAGACGCTGCTCGATCGGCTGACCGCCGCCGGCGTACCGGTCCTGGCGATTGGCAAGATCGCCGATCTCTTCGCGCGACGTGGCATCACCCGTGCGGTGCCGACGCCGAGCGACGAGGCCGGCATGGATGCGATCGGATCGGCGCTTCGTGACGAGGATGCGGGACTCGTGTTCGCGAACCTGGTCGATTTCGATACGCAGTACGGGCATCGGAACGATGTCGCCGGCTACGCGCGAAATCTCGAGCAGTTCGACCACCGTTTGTCATTCGTGCTGCCACGGCTGCGCCAGACGGATGTGCTCGTGATTACCGCCGACCACGGCAACGACCCGACAACGCCGAGTACCGATCATTCGCGCGAGCACGTGCCGCTCCTGGTCGTTGGGCCAGCGGTGACGGCGGGTGTGGACCTGGGTACACGCGCGACGTTCGCCGATCTCGGCCAGACACTCGCGGCGAATTTCGGCGTGCCGCCGCTTGCCAGCGGTCTCAGCTTCCTTCAGGCGCTATGCCTTTGATCCGCTACCAGCTCGAGGCCCGCGAACGCGAGATCCTGGCTCCCGAGGCGGCGAAGGCCGCCGAGACGAAGGGGCGGTTGCGCCCCGAGCCGGAAGACGACATCCGGCCTGCGTTTCAACGCGATCGGGATCGGGTCATTCACTCGAAGGCGTTCCGTCGCCTGAAGCATAAGACCCAGGTGTTCTTTTCACCGACCGGCGATCACTACCGCACGCGCCTGACCCACACGCTCGAGGTCTCGCAGATCGCGCGCACCATCGCCAAGGTGCTGCATCTGCACGAGGAGTTGACCGAGGCGATCGCCCTAGGCCACGACCTTGGTCACACGCCCTTCGGACACGCGGGCGAGCGCGTGCTCAATGAGCTTGTCTCTGGCGGCTTCAACCACTACGAGCAGAGCCTTCGTATCGTGGATGTTCTCGAGAACGACGGCCACGGGTTGAACCTCACGTGGGAAGTGCGCGATGGCATCGCGAAGCATTCGAAGGGCAAGCGGGGCGCCCCGGTTGGTGCCGACCCTGCCAGGCGCGCGAGCACGCTCGAGGGCCAGATCGCCAGGGTAGCGGACATCATCGCCTACGTGAATCACGACATCGACGATGCGATCCGCGCCGGGCTGCTGAAGGAATCCGATCTTCCCGCGGCGGCAGTCGCCACGCTGGGCGGGTCGTCGTCGGCGCGGATCGGCCGGATGGTGACCGATGTCGTGCACGAAACGCTTCGTGTCGAACGCCGCGAGATCCAGATGTCGCGTGAAATCCTCGACGCTACGCTGGCGCTGCGCGATTTCCTGTTCGGCGCCGTCTACGAGAACGAGGAATCAACCGTCGAGCTGAAGAAGGCGCGGGGCATCCTCAGCGGGCTCTGGGAGAAGGTGGGCGAGCGGCCCGACCAGTTTCTGGATCCACGAACCGTCGAACAGGAAGGGTGCGAGGCGGCCCTGCGCGACTTCATCGCGGGGATGACGGACCGTTACGCGGTGGCGCTCTTCGAGCAGCTCTACATTCCCCGGCCGTGGGTCGGCGCGTCCCCGCCATAAACCGGGGTCGGTCTATCCCGACCCCGGCCCCGGTTGTGGGGGCCGTCGGCCCCCGTGTTACAATCCAGGGTCGGCCTGAACCTCGATTTTCCGGCCTGTACGGACATGTTTCTACTGGACGTTGCCCGGCTGCGGGAAAGCGCGGATCCGCTGGAACGGACCATCGTCCCAGGCGACCTGGTCGCGGAGGAAGATTACCGCGTCGTCGCGCCGGTCGTCATCGAGGCGACGGTGGCGAAGGACAAGGCGAAGGTCCGAATCGTCGGCCACGCGTCGACGACCCTGGAACTGGCCTGCAGCCGGTGTCTGGACGGGTTCGAGGCGCCCGTGGACGCGAGGTTCGACCTTCTCTACCTGCCGGCGGTCGAATCGCCTGGCGAGGAGGAGATCGAGGTCCGCGACGAAGACATCAATACGGCGTTCTACAAGGATGGAGTCATCGATCTCACGGAGCTGCTGCACGAGCAGCTCTATCTGATGCTCCCGATGAAGCCGCTGTGCCGGGACAACTGCCAGGGCCTCTGCCCGGTGTGCGGGGTGAACCGGAACGTCACGACGTGTTCGTGTGAAGCACGCTGGGAAGATCCCCGCTTCGCGGGGCTGAAAGCGCTCTTGAAAGAATCCGACGATGCCTAATCCAAAGCGACGCCATTCGAAGACCCGCACGGCCAAGCGCCGGACGCACGACGCGCTCGCGCCCGTGCAGACGGGCCTGTGTCCGCAGTGCCAGGAGCCCAAGCGCTCGCATCAGGTGTGCCCGAACTGCGGCTACTACCGCGGACGGCAGGTCCGGCCGGTCGACGAGGCATAACCGCTCCGTCGGCGGAGCCGCTCCGCCGCTTCTCGTGTCCATTTCCAACGCATCTCGCTCGCCGGCCGTCGCGGTCGACGCCATGGGGGGCGACCACGCGCCCGCGCCGATCGTGGATGGCGCGGTCGCGGCGGCGCGCCATCTCGCCTCGGGCGTCATCCTCGTCGGGCAGAAGGATCGCGTCGAAGCCGAGCTCGCCCGGCATCCCGACGCCGCGTCGTTGCCGATTCAGGTGATGGACGCTGCGGAGGTCGTCGGCATGCACGAGTCGCCCGCGGCCGCCCTCCGGCGCAAGCCCTCGTCGTCGATTCGGGTCGCCGTCGGCGCCGTTGCGGACGGACGGGCCGCGGCGGTGGTGTCGGCCGGGAATACCGGCGCCACCGTGATGGCGTCGCACGCGGCGCTGGGGCTGCTCGCGGGCGTTCAGCGACCGGCGCTGGCCACGGCGATTCCGACCAAGACGTCACGGGCGGTGCTGCTCGACGTTGGCGCGAATGCCGAATGTCGACCGGCGCACCTGCTCCATTTCGCGGTGATGGGATCGGTTTATGCGCAGCTGGCTCTCGGCATCGCGGAGCCGCGAGTGGGGCTGCTGTCGATCGGCGAGGAAGAGACGAAAGGGAACGAGCTGACGCGCGACGCGCATCGCGCCTTGAAGGACGCCCCGGTGCGCTTCATCGGGAACGTCGAGGCGCGGGACGTCTACTCCGGCGTCGCGGACGTGATCGTCTGCGACGGGTTTACCGGCAACGTCGCGCTGAAGGTCAGCGAAGGACTCGCCGAGATGGTGGAAGCGTTGTTGCGTGAAGAGTTGTCGAGCACCTTTTCCACACGGGTCGGCTATCTGCTGTCGTTGCGAGCGTTCCGCCGGTTTCGGAAACGCGTGGACTACTCGGAATACGGCGGCGCACCGCTCCTCGGCGTCGGCGGCGTGGTGATCGTGGCGCACGGGCGTTCGTCGGCGAAGGCGGTACGCAACGCGATCCTGCTGGCGTCGCGCTTCTCGCGCGATCGCCTGGTCTCGCAGATCGAGCGGGGCATCGCCGGTCTGACGGTGGCCGAATCGTGATTGCGTTCGTGTTCCCCGGCCAGGGGTCGCAACGCGTGGGTATGGGGCAGGCGCTCGCCGAGGCGTTCCCGGTATGCCGGGCGGTCTTCGACGAGGCGGACGAGGCGCTGGGCGAGCCGCTGAGCCGTGTGTGCTTCGAGGGTCCCGACGACCAGTTGCGGCTGACCGAGAACACGCAGCCGGCGATTCTCACCGTCAGCGTCGCGGCCGCACGGCTGCTCTCCTCGCGCGGCATCGTGCCGGCGATGGCTGCTGGCCACAGCCTCGGCGAGTATTCCGCGCACGTCGCCGTTGGCACGCTCGCCTTTGCCGACGCCGTGCGAACGGTGCGGCGTCGCGGCCGCTACATGCAGGAGGCCGTCCCCGTCGGGCAGGGTGCCATGGCCGCGATTCTCGGCCTGGACGCCGCCGCCGTCGCGCAGGCATGCGCTGAGGCCGCCGAAGGCGACGTGGTCGCGCCGGCCAATCTCAATGCGCCGGGACAGGTCGTGATCGCCGGGACCGCCGCGGCGGTGGCCCGGGCGGGAGTACGAGCAAAGGCGCTTGGCGCGCGGCGCGTCGTCCCGCTGCCGGTGAGCGCGCCGTTTCACTGCGCCCTGATGCGGCCAGCCCAGGAGCGTCTTGCCCCTGAGCTGTGCGCGCTGCCGCTCCAGGCGCCGTCCGTGCCCGTGGTCGCCAATGTGGATGCCGCTCCGAAGACCGACGGGCCGTCGGCCATTGATGCTTTGGTGCGACAGGTGTCGGCGCCCGTACGCTGGGAGGAGGTAGTCCGCACGCTTGCGTCGGCGGGCATCCGCGCGTATGTTGAAGTGGGTCCGGGCACGGTGCTGAGCGGTCTGGTGCGCAAGATCGACCGTGAGGCGCGTGTCGCGAACCTCGAAGCACCCTCGGACCTCGACGCGGTGGAGCGGCTAGTCGCGGAGGTCATGGCGTGAGTCCGGCGGGCCCGCGCCTCATCCGACATTCCCGTTCATGCTCACGCTGACCAACCGGATTGCGCTCGTCACTGGCGCCTCGCGCGGGATTGGCCGCGCGATCGCCGAAGCGATCGCCGGACGCGGCGCGGTCGTCGTCGCCGCGGCGCGCGGCGACCACGCGCAGCCCGTGGCCGATGCGATCACCGCCAGCGGCGGGCGGGCCGAAGCGATCGCGCTCGACGTGACGGACTCGGCGATGGTCGAGGCCGCGGTCGGCGACATCGTCGCGCGTCATGGCCGCGTCGACATCGTCGTCAGCAACGCCGGCATCACGCGCGACGGGTTGCTGCTCCGGATGAAGCGCGACGACTGGGACGCGGTACTGCAGACCAACCTGACCGCCTCGTTCGTGCTGTGCCAGGCCGCGCTGAAGCCGATGCTGCGGCAACGGTCGGGGCGGGTGGTGGCCATCAGCTCGGTGGTCGGGCAGATGGGCAATGCCGGCCAGGCCAACTATGCGGCGTCGAAGGCCGGGCTGATTGGATTCTGCAAATCGGCGGCGCGCGAAGTGGGATCGCGCGGCATCACCGTGAACGTGGTGGCGCCCGGGTTCGTCGAGACCGACATGACCCGGGGCCTGACCGACGATACGCACGGCGACTGGAAGACAAGGATTCCGCTCGGCCGGCTAGGCACACCCGCGGATGTCGCCCATGCCGTGTGCTTTCTTGCCTCAGACGAGGCGTCGTATATTACTGGACACGTTCTGGCCGTGAACGGCGGGATGTACACCTAGGAGGAAGCGAATGGCAGTTGCGGACAAGGTGAAAGCCATCATCGTGGAGCAGCTCGGCGTGGACGAGGAAGAGGTGACGGCGGACGCCTCGTTCGTCGACGATCTCGGTGCCGACTCGCTGGACACGGTGGAACTGGTGATGGCCTTCGAGGAGGAGTTCGGGATCGAGATCCCGGACGAGGACGCCGAGAAGATCACGCGCGTGAAGGAAGCCGTCGAGTACATCGAGGGTCACTCGAAGGGCAAGAAGTAGCGGCGCCGCGGGAACCCCGGGGCGTCGCCGTTGGCGCGCGGCGGTGGAGGGCGGAAGTGAGCAGGCGAGTCGTCATCACGGGAATCGGACTGGTGTCTTCGGTGGGCATCGGCACCGAGGCGAATTGGAACGCGCTCCTCCGCGGCTGCAGCGGCATCGCGACCATCACACGCTTCGACGCCTCGCTGTTCTCGACCCACATTGCCGGCGAGGTGAAGGACTTCGATCCCTTGGCGTTCATCGACAAGAAGGACGTCAAGAAGATGGACGCGTTCATCCATTACGCCATGGCGGCGTCGGAGTTCGCGATCCTCGATTCCGGCTTCGCCATCACCCCGCAGGAGGCGCCGCGCGTCGGCGTTTTCATCGCGTCCGGGATCGGCGGGTTCGGCACGATCGAGCGCGAGCACAAGGCATACCTGGACGGCGGGCCCCGGCGTATTTCGCCATTCTTCATTCCGTCCGCCATCATCAATCTCGCCTCCGGCCAGGTGTCGATTCGATGGGGAGCGAAGGGGCCGAACACTGCGACGTGCACCGCCTGCTCGGCGTCCGCGCACGCGATCGGCGATGCCTGGGAGATCATCCGGCGGAACGCCGCCGACGTGATGATCGCCGGTGGGTCCGAGGCCGCGATCACGCCGATGGGCGTCGGCGGATTCGGCGCGATGCGGGCGCTGTCGACACGCAACGACGCGCCGTCGAAAGCGAGCCGGCCGTTCGATCGCGATCGCGACGGGTTCGTGATCGGCGAGGGCGCGGGGGTCGTCATCCTCGAAGAGCTGGCACACGCGGAGGCGCGCGGCGCGCGCATCTACGCCGAAGTCGTCGGCTACGGCATGTCGGGCGATGCGTACCACATGACCGGCCAGCCAGAGACCGGCGATGGTGCCGTGCGATCGATGCAGAACGCCCTCGAATCTGCCGGCGTTCCAGGCGACGCGGTGCAGGACATCAACGCCCATGGCACCTCGACGCCGATCAACGATCCCAATGAGACCTTCGCGATCAAGCAGTGCTTCGGCGCGCACGCCTACAAGGTCGCCGTGTCGTCCACCAAGTCGATGACCGGGCACCTTCTCGGCGCCGCCGGTGGCCTCGAGGCCGGGATCACCGCGCTCGCGATCCACAACCAGATCCTCCCCCCGACGATCAACCTGGACAACCCGGATCCCCGGTGCGATCTCGACTACGTGCCGAACACGGCGCGCCCGGCGTCGGTCACCTACGCGCTCTCGAACTCGTTCGGTTTCGGCGGCACCAACGCCTCGCTGCTCCTGAAGCGGTTCGAATAAGGGAGTGGCGGCGACTAGGACAGGAATGCGGGGACAGGCCTCAGTCATAACGCGTGCCGAGGGCTGTCCCCTTACCATCCAGATGCGTCAACGAAGGGACCGGAGTTCGATCCTCTGCATCCGGGTGCTAAGGGGACAGGTCTCGGGAGCAATTCGACGAGGCCTGTCCCCACATTTGGTGACTGTTCGACCCTGAGACCGATGAAAATTGCCGTCTGCATCAAACAAGTCCCAACCCGCGAGTGGCAGCCGCGGCTCACGGACGACAAGAAGTACATCCGCGAGCACGACGCGACCTGGGAGTTGAATGAGCCCGACGCCTACGCGCTGGAAGAAGGCATGCGCCTTCGCGAGGCTCACGGCGGCGAAGTGGTGGTCTGCACGGCGGGGCCAGCGCGCGTCGCGCAGGTGATCAAGGAGGCGCTGGCGCGGGGCGCCGACCGGGCGATCCACGTCGAGGACGACGCGCTCGGGTCGGCGGACGCCGCGGCGATCGCCGACGTCCTCGCGGCCGCGATGCGGGACGAAGGGTTCGACCTGGTGCTGACCGGCCTTCAGTCCGACGACCAGGGGCACGCGCAGACCGGCGTCGCGCTGGCGGCGCGGCTTGGCCTGCCCCACGCGACGATCATCATGGACGTCAAGGTGGAAGGCGGCCGCGTTCGCGTCAAGCGCGAGCTCGAGGGCGGCTGGTTCCAATGGGTCGAGCTCGCGGCGCCGGCCGTGCTGACGATTCAGAGCGGCATCAACCAGCTTCGCTACGCGACGCTCAAGGGGATCATGGCGGCGAAGAAAAAAGAGATTCGCAAGATCGCGCCCTCTGCGCCGATCGTGCGGCGCCAGGAGATCCTGGCGCTGTACCTGCCGCAGAAGACGAAGCAGACGGAGATGGTCAACGGCAGCGCCGCGGAAGCGGCGACTGCGTTGGTGAAAAAGCTGCGTGAAGATGCTCGCGCGCTATAGGTTCGTGAGCGCTTCAGTTGGAGGCAGGGCTTTGGCCCTGTGGAGGCGGGGCTTTAGCCCCGCGATCAATGGTTCTCGCTATCGCTGAACATAAGGACGGCAAGCTCAACCGCGCTTCGTGGGAAGCGATTGCTGCCGCGCAGCAGCTGGCAGGCGGAGCGCCAGTGACGGTTGCGATCGCGGGAAGCGACGTCACCGAGGCAGCCGCCGAGCTCGCCACGGCCGCCGTGGCCGAAGTGGTCACGCTGACGTCGCCGCACCTTGCGCTCTACACCGCCGACGGCTGGGTCCAGGCGCACGCCGCTTCAGTGGCGGCCGTCTCGCCGAAGTGGGTCGTGCTGCCGCATACGTACCAGACCCGCGACTTCGCGCCGGCGCTCGCCGCGCGCCTCGATCGCGCGCTCGTCACCGACTGCACGGCCATCAAGGGCGATAGCGGTAGACCGGTGTTCTCGCGGCCGATGTTCCAGGGCAAGCTGGCGGCTGACGTGCGTCCGCTTGGCGAGGCTCCGTGGCTCGTCACCATGCAGATTGGCGCCTATCGCGCTGATCAGGCCGCGACGGGCGCGGCCCCCGCGCCCGTACGCGCAATCGACCCGGCGATCGATCCGTCCGCGATCCGTCAGAAGCCCGAGCCGCCCTTTCAGGAGGCGAGGCAGGCCGTCGACCTCTCGCAGGCCCAGCGCATCGTTGCGATCGGCCGCGGGATCAAAGGCCCCGAGCATCTTCCGCTGGCCCGGGATCTGGCCGCCGCGCTCGACGCCGAGCTTGCGGCGTCGCGTCCGATCTGTGACTCGGGCTGGCTGCCGATGGAGCGGCAGATCGGCAGCTCGGGCCAGACCGTCGCGCCGAAGTTGTACGTCGCCGTCGGCATTTCTGGCGCGATCCAGCACGTAGTCGGCATGAAAGGCGCACGCACCATCGTCGCCATCAACAAGGATCCGGAAGCCCCCATCTTCGAGATCGCCGACTATGGCTTCGTCGGCGATCTGTTCGAGTTCCTGCCAGCGCTGACAGCGGAACTGAAGAAGTGAGCGAACGCGAGACCCTCGAGGTCGACGTTCTCATCGTCGGTGGCGGACCGGCAGGGATGTCGGCGGCGCTGCGTCTCGCGCAGCTGCAGAAGGCGACGCCGGGTGCCCCGTTGGCGATCGCGGTGATCGAGAAGGCTCGGGAGGCGGGTGCCCACCTGCTGTCGGGCGCCGTGCTCGATCCGCGGGCGCTCGCGGAGCTCGTTCCCGACTTTCGAACCGCCGGGGCGCCGCTCGACGCCGATGTCCACGAGGACCGCGTCTACCTGCTCGACGCCGGCAGGAAGCTCGCCGTCCCGTTCACGCCGCCGCCGCTTCGGAACCATGGCAACGCCGTCATTTCGGTGAGCCGCCTTGGCAAGTGGATGGCGTCGCTCGTCGAAGCGGAGGGCGTCGATGTGTTCACCGGCTTCGCCGGCTCCGAGGCGCTGCTCGAGGACGGCCGGGTCATCGGCGTGCGAACCGGCGATCGTGGCATCGATCGCGAAGGGCACCGCAAGAGCTCGTTCGAGCCAGGCGTCGACATTCATGCGAAGGTCACCATCTTCTGTGACGGCGTGCGCGGCAACCTGACGAAACAGTTGCTGCAGCTGCTGCCGCTGGCGGAAGGTCGGCAGCCCGAGCAGTACGCGATCGGGATCAAGGAGCTGTGGGAGATCGATCGGGGGCGCCTGGCGGCGGGGACCGTGATTCACACGCTCGGGTATCCGCTGCGGATGGAGGAGTTCGGCGGCGGCTTCATCTATGCGATGAGCGAGGGACGGATCTCGCTGGGCCTGGTCGTCGGTCTCGATTACCACGATCCCTTGTTCGATCCGTACGCCGCGTTCCAGCGGTTCAAGCTACACCCGCTCGTCTCGGACCTCTTGTTGGGCGGGCAGCGCGTGAAGTACGGCGCGAAAGCGTTGCCCGAGGGAGGCTGGAACACGATGCCGCGCCTCTGGATGGACGGCGCGCTGCTGGCGGGGGACTGCGCGGGGTTCATGAACTCGTTCCGCCTGAAGGGCATTCACCTGGCGATGAAGTCGGGCATGCTGGCGGCCGAGACCGCGTTCGAAGCCGTCCGCGCCGGCGACACCTCGGCGAACCGGCTCCGTGAGTACGAGAACAGGGTGAACACCAGCTGGATCCGCGACGAGCTGTATCCGGTTCGAAACGTGCACCAGGCGTTCGGGAACGGCCTCGTCGGCGGCCTCGCGTTCTCGGCGTGGACCGTGGCCACCGGGGGCCGCTGGCCGCGGACGGTCCAGGGCCATCCCGGTCACACGCAGATGCGGACTCTCGACGAGTACTACGGCCGCATGCCTCAGGCGCTTGCGCCGTCGAACGCCGTGCGGCCGGATCGCGTGCTGACGTTCGACAAGGTGACGTCGGTCCACTACTCGGGGACCAGGCACGACGAGGATCAGCCCGGGCACCTGCTGGTGCAGACCGACGTCTGCTATTCGCGCTGCGGCGAGGAGTTCGGGCACCCGTGCCAGCGCTTCTGCCCGGCGCACGTCTACGAGATGATCCAGGAGGGCGGCCGCAAACGGCTTCAGATCAACGCGGCGAACTGTGTCCACTGCAAGACGTGCGACATCATGGACCCCTATCAGGTGATCACGTGGGTGCCGCCTGAAGGCGGCGGTGGTCCAAACTACGACGGGCTGTGACGGCGGAGCTCGATTGGAAGCGGTCGCGCAGGAAGCGGCTGCAGGCGTCGCTCATCGGCGCGGTGGGGCATCCCACCATCTGGCTGCTGGGACGAACGTGGCGCTGGCGCGTGTCGGGGCATGACATTCTGGAGAGCGTGCACGCGTCGGGCCGCTATCCGGTGATGGCCTTCTGGCACGGGCGCATCCTGCCCTCCATCTACTTCTTTCGCCACCGCGACATCGTCGTCATCACCAGCGACAACTTCGATGGGGAGTGGACCGCGAAGATCATTCACCGGTTCGGCTACACGACGGCACGCGGGTCGACGTCGAGGCACGCGGCACGCGCCGCGTTGAGAGCCAAGCGGCGGATGGAAGAGGGGCACGCCGTTGGCATTACGCTCGACGGTCCGCGCGGTCCGGCCCTCGTCGCGCAGCCCGGGGCATTGTGGCTGGCGAAGGTGACCGGCAACCCGATCGTGCCATTCCATTTGGAGGCGAGCCCGAGCTGGACCGCCCCGAGCTGGGACGCCTCGCAGATCCCGTATCCGTTCAGCCGCGTGGCCCTGGTGTTCGGGGATCCGATTGAGATCCCGTCGGATGCCGACGACGCGATGATGGAGAGCAAGCGTCGTGAGCTGGAGGACCACCTCAACGCGCTGCAGCCTCGCGCGCTCGAGCTGCTGGAATAGTCGCGATCATGCTGCTGATCTCGTCGTCGCGCTTCGCCAACCACCTGACGCCGCCAGGGCATCCCGAGTCGCCGGAGCGCGCGGAGATCTTCGAGGGCGTCGCCGAGCGCGCGCGCCTGCGTGGCGTCGACGTCGTCGAGCCGCAAGAGGCCTCTGACGAGGCGCTGTTACGGATACACTCGCGCACATATCTCGACGCAATTTCTGCCGCGTCCGGCAAGGCGTCGATGCTCGATCCTGATACATTCACGTCGCCCGAGACCGCAACCCTCGCAAAATTGGCGGCCGGCGCCGCAATCCTCGCCGTCGACCACTGTCTCGCCTCAGCACACGCCCCCCCGTTTGGGGTCAGGCCCCCTTTTGGCGCGGCATCGGTGCCAAGGGCGCTCGCGCTGGTCAGACCGCCGGGCCATCACGCGGAGGCCGATCGTGCGATGGGGTTCTGCTTCTTCAACAACATCGCCATTGCGGCAGCCCATGCCCGCGCGCGAGGCGTCGAGCGCGTCGCGATCGTCGACTTCGACGTGCATCACGGCAACGGCACGCAGCACAGTTTCTACGCCGATCCGACGATCCTCTTCATTTCGACGCATCAGTACCCGTTCTATCCCGGCACCGGCGCGGCCACCGAGATCGGCAGCGGCGAGGGCGCGGGCTTCACGGTCAACGTGCCCGTCGAGGGCGGCGCCACTGACGGTGACTATCACCGTGTGTTCGACGCGATCGTCGCGCCGGTCCTGCAAGCGTTCCGGCCGGACCTGCTGCTCATCTCCGCCGGATTCGACGCGCACGAACGCGACCCGCTCGGCCAGATGCGCGTGACGACGGACGGGTTCGTGTGGATGACGGCGCTACTGTGCGATCTGGCCGACGATCTGTGCAGCGGACGCCTCGCGCTCATCACGGAGGGCGGCTACGATCTCCGTGCGCTCGCCGAATCGCTCGACGCCGTCTGTGGCGTGCTCGAGGGTACGACGAGCGCGGTCCCTCGCGACGCGATGCGTGCACCGACACCTCGGGCCGATCGCGCGATCGCCGCGGTGCGCGCGGCTCAAGCCGCCAGGTGGGCTGGTCTATAATCGATTCGTGGCCGATTATCGCCCCCAGGAACTGGATCGAAAATGGCAAGCGCGCTGGGCGGCAACACGAGCGTTCGAGCCGACTGAAGATCCGGCAAAGCCGAAATTCTACTGCCTCGAGATGTTCGCGTACCCCTCCGGGCACGCGCACGTGGGTCACGTGCGCAACTACATCATCGGCGACGTGATGGCGCGGACCAAGCGGATGCACGGCTTCAACGTGCTGCACCCGTTCGGATGGGACGCCTTCGGTTTGCCCGCCGAGAACGCGGCAATCCAGAGCGGCATCCACCCTCAGGTTTCGACTCTCAGCAATATCGCCCACATGAAGGGGCAGCTCCAGCGGCTCGGCATCAGCTACGCCTGGGATCGCGAGCTGGCGACCTGCCTGCCCGACTACTACCACTGGAACCAGTGGCTCTTCGTCCGGATGTACGAGCGAGGCCTGGCGTACCGGCGGCGCTCGACGGTGAACTGGTGTCCGGTCGACAAGACCGTTCTCGCTAACGAGCAGGTGGTCGACGGCGCGTGCTGGCGCTGCGGCACCACGGTGGTCACGCGCGATCTCGAGCAGTGGTTCCTGAAGATCACCGCATACGCGGACGAGCTGCTCGCCGCGCTCGATACGCTGCAGAAATGGCCCGAGAAGGTCCTGACGATGCAGCGGAACTGGATCGGACGCTCGGAAGGGGCGCGGGTGAAGTTCACGCTGGTGGACCTGCCCGGCGCAGACGCGCCGGGGCAGCCCGCGGTCCCGTCGCTGCAGGAGATCGAGGTCTTCACCACGCGGATCGACACGATCTACGGCGCAACGTTCGTGCTGCTGGCGCCGGAGCACCCGCTCGTCGAGCAGTTCGCCGAAACCAGCGCCGACCCCGCGACGCTCAGGGAGGCGGCAGCGCGCTTCCGGACGCAGGATCGCATGGCGCGCCTGGTCGGCGAGGTCGAGAAGGAAGGCGTGTTCACCGGCCGCTATGCGGTGAACCCCTTCACGCGCGCGACGGTCCCGATCTGGGTCGCGAACTTCGTGCTGGGCGAGTACGGGACCGGCGCTGTGATGGCAGTGCCCGCGCACGATCAGCGCGACTTCGAGTTCGCGCGCAAGTACGATTTGCCGATCCGCGTGGTCGTGAGACCCGCCGACGGCGAGATACCCGACGCGGATTCACTGACCGAGGCCGTCTCCAACGACGGCATCATCGTGAACTCGGGACCATGGGACGGCCTGTCGTCGGACGCGGCGCGCGCCGCCATGACCGCTGATGCGCGACAGCGCGGCATCGGCGAAGGAACGGTGCAGTTCCGATTGAAGGACTGGGGGATCTCTCGGCAGCGCTACTGGGGCACGCCCATCCCGATGGTGCACTGCAGCGAGCACGGCATCCAGCCGGTGCCTGACGACCAGTTGCCGGTCGTGTTGCCCACTGTCACCGAGTTCAGCGGCCGCGGCGACTCGCCGCTGGCGCAGGTGCCGGAGTTCGTGCACACGACCTGCCCGGTCTGCGGCGGCCCGGCCCGGCGCGAGACCGACACGATGGACACGTTCGTCGATTCGTCGTGGTATTTCGATCGGTTCTGCGATCCGAAGAACGCGAGTCAACCGTTCGACCCGGCGAAGGCGAAGTACTGGATGCCGGTCGACTTCTACAGCGGGGGCGTCGAGCACGCGATCCTGCACCTGATCTACTCGCGATTCTTCACGCGCGTCTTCCGCGATCTCGGCCTGGTCGATCACGACGAACCGTTCACACAGCTGCTGACGCAGGGGATGGTGCTCAAAGACGGCAAGGTCATGTCGAAGTCGAAGGGGAATGTCGTCGACCCAGACACGATGCTGCAGAAGTACGGCGCCGATGCGCTGCGCCTGTACGTGATGTTCGTGGCGCCCCCCGAGAACGAAGTCGAGTGGACCGACGCGGGCCTCGAGGGAAGCTTTCGCTTCCTCGCTCGCGTCTGGCGGCTGGTCGATCACTGGTGCGACGCGGTGCGCGACCGGTCGGCCGCCGACCTGTCGGACACGTCGCTCAGCGAGGCCGAGCGTGCGCTCCGGCGCAAGACGCACGAGACGATCCGCCGGATCACAGTCGACATCGACGAGCGGCAGCATCTGAACACGGCCGTCTCGGCCTTGATGGAGCTGGTGAACGACCTCTACGCGTTCAGCGACCGCACCTCGATGGGATCGCCGGCGCAGGGCAGTGACGGCGCGGTCGCGACATCCGAGCGCGTCGAGACGCTGGCCGTCGTCCGCGAGGCGGTCGAGGCGCTGGTGCTCATGCTGGCCCCGTTCTCGCCGCACACCGCCGAGGAACTCTGGGAGCGTCTGGGCCACGAAGGTGGCATCATCGCGGCAGCCTGGCCGTCATTCGACGCCGAGGCGGCGAAGGCCGACGAGATCGTGGTCCCCGTTCAGGTGAACGGAAAGCTGCGTGGTCGCATCACCGTGGCGCCGGATGCCGACGAGGACCAACTGCGTCAGGCCGCGATCGCCGACCCCGCCATTGCGCCGCATCTGGAAGGCAGGACCGTGAAGAAGGTGATCGTGGCGCAAGGCAAGCTCGTGAACATCGTGGTGGGTTGATGAACCGCAACACGCTCCTGGCACTGGCACTGGTCTCGCTCGCGTGTGGCGGGTCGTCGTGCGGGTACGCGCTGGCCGGACGGGGATCGTTCCTGCCCGCCTACATCCGGACGATCGGTATCCCGCAGTTTGCCAACACGACGCCGTATTACGAGCTCGAGCAGGTATTCACCGAGCGCGTGCGCACCGAGTTCATCAATCGCGGGAAGTACAAGGTCCTGCCCGCAGCGGACCGGCGTGGACGCGATCCTGAACGGCGAGATCCTCGGGATCAACATCACGCCGGCCAGCTTCACCGATCAGCAGCAGGCCAGCCGCTACGTCATCACTGTGACGGCCAAGATCGAATTCCGCGACCTCAAGACGAACAAGGTCATCTGGGACAATCCCTCCTGGGTGTTCCGCGACGAGTACGAGGCCTCGGCGGCGGTGGACGCGCTCGATCCGAATGCGTTTTTCAGCCAGGATGCGAACGCGCTCGAGCGCGTCAGCACCGAGTTCGCGAAGTCGGCCGTCAGCGCAATTCTGGAAGCGTTCTAGAACTCGTAGGCCCGAGCTTTAGCTCGGGCAATCGATGCCCAAGCTAAAGCTTGGGCCTACGTACAAGTCGTACAACGGTGCCAAGCCTCCAGCCCGACGCATTTCGCAAACAAATCGCCGCCGCCACGACCGATCCCGTGTATCTGATCGTCGGCGACGACGATCACGAGAAGTCGTCGCTCGCCCTGGCGCTGGGCGAGATGATCGAGGACGGGCTGCGCGCCTTCAACGTCGAGCGTCTGTACGCCAACGATCGGAACATCTCAGCGTCGAACGTGGTCGACGCCGCGCGCACCGTGCCCATGCTCGCACCCCGCCGCGTGATCATCGTGCTCCACGCCGAGGTGATGATGGCGCCAAAGCGGAACCGTGCCGGCGACGCCAGCGACACGGACCAGGAGTCGTCGGCCGAGCCGCTCGCGCCGCTTCTCGACTACCTCGCGGCGCCTGTCCCGAGCACGACCCTGGCCTTCGTGTTTTCCGCGCCCGAACCGGGGCAGCCGCCTGACAGCATCCCGCTGGCGAAGAATCTGAAAATTACCAAGGCGCTGGCCAAGGCCGCCACGCTCGTCGTGTGCTCGGGGCTCGACGGCGGCAAGGACCCGGCGCGGTGGGTCCAGGAACAGGTGCGCGGCGCGCGGCTCGAGATCGAGGCCCAGGCGCTTCGACGGCTGCTCGAGCTCTCGGGCGACGACGTGGGGCGGCTCCGCGCGGATGTGTCGAAGCTGCTGCTATTCGCGGCGGGGCAGCCCCGCATCACGCTCGACCATGTCGCCGCGGTCGTGGGCGCGCCGGTGTACCACGGCGACGACTGGGCGCTGGTGCGTGCGATCGAGCGCGGCGACGCCGGGGCGGCGCTCCGCGAGCTGACGGCGGCGCTGGACCATGGGGGCGTGCCGTTCCAGATCCTCGGGCAGCTTGGGTATGCCGTCCGCACCCCGCCTCCGCGCGGACGGTTTCCCGCGCGGCGCGTGCCCGCCGCCGTCGACGCGCTCTTCCGGACGGACATCGCCATGAAGTCGTCGGGCGGCGACCCCAAGGTCCTGCTGGAGCGGCTGATTGTGGAGTTGTGCCGGTAGCTCCGGCGGCTTCAGGCCGCCGAAGGCTTCGTAGAAACGCGCTTGACGAGACGCGACTTGTAACGGCCGGCGGCGTTCTTGTGGATGATGCCCTTGTTCGCCATCTTGTCGACGAGAGAGAACGCGCTCGTCAGCGCTTCTTTCGCCGACGTCACGTCGCCCGACTCGATGGCCGCTCGAATCGCCTTCAAGTTGGTTCGCAAGCGGCTTCGCAGCTGGCGGTTGTGATCGCGACGCTTGATGTTCTGCCGATAGGCCTTCTCGGCGGAGGAGACCTTTCTCTTCGTTGCCACGCGTGTCCTCTTTTCCCGTCCCTGACGGCTTCCCGTACGCTCGCGGGTCCGCAGTCTTGCCAGACGCCGCCCGATTTCAGTGGTTCAAACCTCTAATACTAGCACGGCCGCTTCTCTTGCGGGGGCGGGGCTTTAGCCCCGCTTTCAGTCCACCGTGTGCGGGGCTGAAGGCCCGCCGACACACGCGGCCCCAAAAGCTCAGCAAACCTGGTACGCCGTTTGCTCGTCTACTCATCCAGACGCGCCCCGTGCCCGGTTCGCACGGCAAAGCGGATATAGAGGCCCAGTCATGTTGACGGCTCCGGTCGGTTCGCTGGACAGGCTGCTCGAAACCTTGGATCTCCGGCGTCCCGCCGTGGCGGCGCACAGCCGCCGCGTGGCGGCGTATGCCCGCCTGCTCGGGATTGGCATGGCCCTCGACCGGCTGGAACTGACCGTCCTCGAAGAGGCGGCGCTGGTCCACGATGCCGGCGCGCTGGTCGGCCGGCCGGCGGGGGCGACCGCGGATCTGACGGAACTCGGCACCTGGTGCGGGCTGGACGACGAAGTCGCCGACGTCCTCTGGTACTCGCTGCGCCGGTTCGATCACCATCGGCATGCGCCGCTGGCCGCACGGCTCCTGGCCGTCGCGCACGAGTTCGACGAGCTCACCACCGCGCGCGAGTACCACGTGCCCCTGCAGGCCGACACGGCCAAGATTGCGATTGCGCGAGAAGGGGGCCGCCGGTTCTGCCCGGTCGCGGTCACGGCGCTGATGGCGCTGCGGCTGGATCGGATTGACGACGTGGCAGAGCGGGCGCTGACCGAAGTGGTGCCCGAAGGACGCGCCATCGTCGATCAATCGCGAATCGACGCGGCGAAGCGGTGGCGGGCCGATTACCGGTTCGTGATCAACTCGTAAGTGCCGTCAGGTTTCCGATCCGAATAACGGGGCACCTCGCGGCCGTCGATCAGCTCGACGATCTTGTAGATCGATCGCCGCGGTCCCACTCGCACTTCCGTCACCGATACGATCCGCCGCACATACGACCGCGTCTCACGGTAGGGAGGCACGGTGCGGTGATATTTCTCGACCGCGCCGGGGCCGGCGTTGTACGCCGCAAGTGCCAGCTCCGTGCTGCCGTCGAAGCGATCGATCAACCGCCGCAGGTAGGCGACGCCGGCGCGGATGTTCTCGTCGGGATCGAACGGATCCGCCACGCCGTACTCCGCGGCGGTTGCCGGCATCAGCTGCATCAGCCCCATCGCGCCCTTCCGCGAGACGGCGCGGGGATTCCATCCCGATTCCACGCGAATGACCGCACGAACGAGATCCGGATCGAGCGCGTGACGTGCCGCGTGGCCGGCCACGGCCGCATGCAGGCGGCGCTCGAGCGGCATGGCCGACGCCTCGGCCCGCGTCGTGCGCAGCCCGTCGTTTCCGTGCACCGCGAACGTGCGCACGGCAATCCCGGGGGGCGCGGGTTGCTTCGACAGCACCAGCCGGCCTTGTTCGTCTCGCCAGGCGTAGATATCTGCCTGGGCCGGGACTGCGTGCAAGCACGCCGCGACGGCGATCCCGAGCACGAAGGCGCTGGGCGTAAAGGGGTTGCGCATACGTAAGCCGCGAGACACGTCGAAACGTCACGCGGCGACGTCCCTGATATCGGCACGAACGGTGCCAGCCAGAACCGGCGTGGGAGTGCACCGTTCTTGCCCTGCTCGCCCCTCGATCGTCTCAAAACCTGCAACGCCCGCATCTGCCCACTGCTGCGGAATCTGCCAGCCCACGACCCTTCACTGCTGGAGCATCTGGCCGACGACCGCACGTCCTTCTTTGAGCATCTCGTCAACCCTGGACGGGTCGCGGCCGCCGGCTTCGGCGAAGTCGGGACGCCCGCCGCCGCCGCCCCCCACGATCGGGGCGAGAGCCTTGACGATGTTGCCGGCATGCACGCGGCCTTTGAGGTCTGGCGTAACCGAGGCGACGATGGCGACGCGTCCTTCCTCGTTCGGCGACGCGAGCACGACGACGCCCGATTTGAGCTTCGCCTTCAGCGAGTCGGCGAGCTCGCGCAACGCGCCCTTGTCGAGGCCGGCGACGCTTCGAAAGATCGCCTTGACGCCGCCGACGTCCTCGATGTCGCCGCCTTCCGACGAAGATGGGCCGCCAAGCGCGCTCCTGACCTTCAGGTCGTGAACTTCGCGCGCCAGGCGCCGCGCGTCCTGCTGCAGCTTCGCCACCGCCTCCGGCGCTTGCCCTTCGTTCGCGTTCAGCGCGCCGAGCAGCTGCCGCAGCGTGGCGCGGCGGGCCTGGTGCACGCGGACCGCGCCGGCGCCCGTTTGCGCCTCGATACGCCGCACCCCCGCGGCGACGCCGCTTTCCTCCGTGATCGTGAAGAAGCCGATATCCCCGGTGGCGCGCGTATGCGTGCCGCCGCACAGCTCGACGCTGAAGCCCGGCACGGTCACGACGCGCACGCGTTCGCCGTACTTCTCGCCGAAGAGCGCCATCGCGCCGGCGGCCATCGCTTCGTCGGTATTGCGCACCTCGGTTGCGACTTCCGCGTTGCGGTAGATCTGCTCGTTGACGATGCGCTCGATGGCTTCGATCTCCGCGGGCGTCAGGGCGGCGAAGTGCGTGAAGTCGAACCGCAGGCGATCGGGCGCCACCAGCGACCCCGCCTGCTTCACGTGCGTCCCGAGGACCTGGCGGAGCGCCGCATGAAGCAAGTGCGTGGCCGTGTGGTTTCGCCGCGTCGCATCGCGGACCGCGGTCTCGACGATCGCGCGGACCTGCTGGCCTTCCGAGAGCGGCCCCCCGGTGACCTGCACGTGGTGGCCACGGGGCAGGCCCGCGCCGAGGCGGACCACACCGTCCACGCGGGCGAGCACGACGCCCGCCTCGTTCTGGAGCACGCCGGTATCGGAAACCTGTCCGCCGGCCTCGACGTAGAACGGTGTCTGGTCGAGGGCGACGTACCCCGTTCCCCCCATCAGGAGCTCGGCCACCTGGCGCTTCTGATCGTCGAACAGCGCAACGATCCTGGCGCCCGAGACGTCGGTTGTCGTGTAGCCCTCGAAGTGATCGCCCACGCCTCTCAGGCTGTCCGGAGTCGTGGGCGCACCGAACACGAACTCGTCGGCTTTGCGATCGAACGCGCTCTTCGCTCGCGCCTTGTCGCGCTGGGCCTCCATCGCGCGGTCGAACGCCTGGCGGTCCAGCGTCAGCTTTCGCTCGCCGGCGAGATCCTCGATGAAGTCGAGCGGCAGGCCGAACGTGTCGTAGAGCTTGAAGGCTTCGTCACCCGGCACGGTACTGCCCGTGGCCGCGGCTGTCTCGAGTAGCTCTTCGAGCCTCGGCAGGCCACCGCTCAGCACGACATCGAAGCGGTCCTCTTCGGCGCGGATCACTCGCACGATGGTGTCGCGTTCCTGACGGAGCTCCGGGTACGCGTCGCCCATCTGCGCAGCCAGCACGTCGACCAGGCGGTGGAGGAACGGCGCCGTGGCGCCGAGCCGCTTGCCGTGGCGCATCGCGCGCCGCATGATCTTCCGGAGCACGTAGCCCCGCCACTCGTTGCTCGGGAGCACGCCGTCGCCGATCAGGAACGTCATCGCGCGCAGGTGGTCTGCCACGACCCGGCTCGAGATCGCGGACGGGCTCATCGAGGTCGCCAGGTCACGCACGTCGGGCTTGATCTTGCGTGTTGCCGACTCGGACGCGGCGTCGCCCCTCTGAACGTCCTGCGGACCGACTTCGTTTGCGATGGCCTCGAGGAGCGGGGCGAACACGTCCGTGTCGTAGTTGGACAGCGTGCCACGCTTGATCGCCGCGATCCGCTCGAGGCCCATGCCCGTGTCGATCGACGGCTTTGGCAGCGGCTTCAGGGTGCCGTCGGTCTGCCGATCGAACTCCATGAAGACGTTGTTCCAGACCTCGACGAAGCGCTCGCAATCGCACGCCGGCCCGAGGCAGACGGGAGCCGTGCACGGCAGCTCGTTGCCGCGGAAGTAGTGGATCTCGGAGCACCGCCCGCACGGGCCGGTATCGCCCATCGACCAGAAGTTGTCGTCGGCGCCGAGCTCGTGGATGCGCTCGCCGGGCAGGAAGTCGCGCCACCGCGCATGGGCGTCGTCGTCGCGCGGAATCGCCGCATCCCCGGCGAAAGTCGTGGCGTGCAGACGATCCGGCGGCAGACCCCAGCCGTCGGTGAGCAGCTCCCAGGCGAATCCAATCGCGTCGCGCTTGAAGTAGTCGCCAAACGAGAAGTTGCCGAGCATCTCGAAGAACGTGTGATGGCGCAGCGATGGTCCGACATTGTCCAGATCGTTGTGCTTGCCGCTGACCCGCATGCATTTCTGGGCGGTCGCGGCCCGCGAGTACGAGCGCTGGTCGCGGCCCAGGAACACGTCCTTGAACTGGTTCATCCCGGCGTTGGTGAAGAGCAGGGTGGTATCGCCGTGAGGGACCAGTGGCGAGCTGGGAACGACCTTATGGCCGTGGCGCGCAAAATAGTCGAGGAAAGATGCGCGTAATTCCGAGGACGTCATCCAGAGATTGTACTGCGGGGACAGGCCCCGTCATGGTTGCTCCCAAGGGCCTGTCCCCTTACCCAATGCGGGGACAGGCCTCAACGCGATTCTCCGGAGGCCTGTCCCCTTATCACCCAGATGTTTGTATTTCACCTCCGGGCTGTAAGGGGACAGGCCCTCGGGAATATCGTGACGGGGCCTGTCCCCGCAACTGACCTACCGTCGCCGCCGCAGCACCTGCCTCACCTTGTCCCCATCGAATCCCTGTCGCAGGAGCCAGGCGTGGAGTCGGCGGATCGCCTGCGGATCGCTCGGGAAGAGTCCATTCCGCAGGCGCCGCGATATGGCGTCCTCGATCATCTGCGCTTCATCCACATCGTCAAACGCCGCTGACACCGCCTCGCGCGCGGTTTCGCCGTCGACTCCCATGGCCTGCACCTGGCGCATGACGCGGGCCCGGCCATGGCGTCGCACGACCAAGTCGTGGCGCGCCCGGGCCCGCGCGGCGCGGGTGTCATCGAGCGCGCCGGTGGATTGGAGATCAGCAAATGCCTGATCGATAACGCCGTCGGGAAATCCCCTGCGATGCAGTCGGTCGCGAAGCTGGCGAGACGAGAGCTCGCGGCGGCCGAGGAGGAGCAGGGCGGCCGTCCGAGCGGCAGCAGGAGTGGGATCCTCCACGACCTTTGGCTTACGCCAGGCCATGCACGGATGGTACATCGTCCGCCCAAGCTAAAGCTTGGGCCTACCTACGAACCGTCGCCGATGACCGTCAGCTCCGACGTACGTAGGCCCGAGCCCGACGTACGTAGGCCCGAGCTTTAGCTCGGGCGATCAGCGAATCTATCGTCCGAATCGCGTGATCTGCGGTGTGGACGCCTTCCCCGCGCCGCCGGTTACGGTGCGTGCCATCTGGTCGCGGGTTTCGTCGGCGGTGGTCGAGATGCCCTGCACCTTGAGCTTGAACTCGTCCTTGTTCGTGGCCCAGCGGAGCGCCTCGTCGTAGGTGACCAGCCGCTGCTCGTAAAGGCCGAAGATCGCCTGATCGAATGTCTGCATGCCGTACTGTGACGTGCCGGAGGCGATGGCCGAGTGAATCAGGTGCGTCTTTTCCTTGTCCACGATGCAGTCGCGAATGAACGGCGTGGTGATCATGACCTCGACGGCGGCGGCACGGCCAACCCCGTCAGCGCGGGGCAACAGGCGCTGCGAGATCACGCCCTTCAGGACGCTGGCCAGCTGCATCCGGATCTGCTTCTGCTGATGCGGCGGGAACACGGCGATGATGCGATTGATCGTCTCGGTCGCGTCGAGCGTGTGCAGGGTCGAGAAGACGAGGTGACCCGTCTCGGAGGCAAGCAGCGCCGTCTCGATCGTCTCGTAGTCGCGCATTTCGCCCACGAGGATGACGTCGGGGTCCTGGCGCAGGGCGCTGCGCAAGGCGTGGGCGAACGAACGCGTGTCAACCGATACCTCTCGCTGGTTGACGATGGCGCGGTTGTCGCGATGCAGGAACTCGATCGGATCCTCGACCGTGACCACGTGCGCGCAACGAGTCGCGTTGACGTGATCCACGAGGGCCGCCAGGGTCGTTGATTTGCCGCTGCCGGTGGTCCCTGTGACCAGGACCAGGCCGCGTTCCTCGGAGGCGATCGTCTTGAGGACCGGCGGCAGCCCGAGATCGTCCACGCTGCGGACACCGATCGGGATGACGCGGAGCACCAGGCCAATCGTCCCGCGCTGCTGGAAGACGTTGCAGCGGAACCGTCCCAGGCCAGGCACGCTGTAGGCGAGGTCGATCTCGAGGCTGTCCTTGAACTTCTGGCGCTGCTGCGTGGACATCACCGCCGCCGCCATGTTCACGGTGTCCTCGTGATCGAGGCGCTTCTCCTCGCTCGCGGGGACCAGTTCGCCGCGGACGCGCATCATCGGATAGCTGCCAACCTTGAGATGCAGGTCCGAGGCGCCGCCTTCCACCGCCAGCGTGAGCAGATCGTTGACGTGCATTTACGCGCAGGCCTCCACATCCTTCTTGTCGGACGTTCGGGCCTGCGCGATTAGGCGCGGGAAAAAGAAAGGCGGACCTGAAGTCCGCCCATGCCTATCGCGCGCGGGCGGCCGCTGTTGCGGCACCCTCCCGCAGCGGCGCTTCGTCCGCGTAGACGAAAGTCAGCCACCCGTGGGTATCTGGCAGTTCGCCGTTGACGATGTCGAAGAACGTGCGGCGAATCGCGTCGGTCACGGGACGGCGGCCGCTCCCGATCGCAATCCGATCGATCGAGCGAATCGGCGTGACTTCCACTGCGGTGCCAGAGAAGAACGCCTCGTCGGCGAGATACAGAATCTCCCGCGGCAGCACCTCTTCGCGGACGTCATAGCCCAGGCCGCGCGCGATGGTCAGGATCGAGTCGCGCGTGATCCCGCCGAGGATGGACGAGTGGACAGGCGGCGTATAGATCACGTTCTTGCGCACGATGAACAGGTTCTGGCCGCTGCCTTCGCTGACATACCCCAGCGTGTCGAGCGCAATGCCCTCGGCGTAGCCGTCGAGCATCGCCTCCATCTTGATCAGCGTCGAGTTGGCGTAGTTCGCGGTCGACTTTGCCGCGGCGGGGAACGTGTTCGGCGCCGCCCGGTTCCACGAGCTCACGCAGACGTCCACGCCGTTGTCGATGGCGTCGGGCCCGAGGTAGGCACCCCATTCCCAGACGAGCACGGCCATGTCCACGGGACAGGGCAGCGGGTTGACCCCCAGCTGGTTGTAGCCGCGGTACATCAGCGGCCGGACATAGCAGGCCTTCAGCGCGTTGGCGCGGATGGTGTCGAGGATCGCCGTCTCCCAGCCATCGCGATCGATCGGCGAGTCCATCCGGTAGATCTTGGCGGAATCGAGCAGGCGGACGATGTGGTCGTCGAGGCGGAAGCAGGCGGCGCCCTTCGGCGTCTGATAGCAGCGTGCGCCCTCGAAGACACCGGTCCCGTAGTGGATCACGTGCGACGCGACGTGAATCTTCGCGTCGGCCCAGTCCACCAGCGTGCCGTTCATCCACACTTTGCCCGTTCCGAAACTCATGGCAGCACTCCTCTTTCCGGAAAATTATCGCATCTACTGCGCTTCCCCGCAAAACGGGCAGCGGTCGGAGCGGGCGTGGAGCGGCTTGCGGCAGTGCCAGCAGAACCTGGCCTGAGGGGGTTCGCGGGCGCGCAGCCGGCTGTGGATGTCGTGCATCTGCGCGGAGTCGGCGGTGGCATTGGCGGGCTCCGGGGACACCACTTTCGCCGGACGCCGGGCCGAGCTCTCCCGGCCAAGGGCCAGGATGTCGGCGAGGAGGTCCGAGGCGCGCTGGTACCGCGAACCGATCGCCGGCGCCATGGCCTTCAGCACGATGTCGTTGACCGCCTTCGGGATCTTCGGATTCCGCAGCCGCGGCGGCGATACCAGTTCGCCCGTCATCAGCTTCTGCAGCTCCGCGGGCGACGGCGTCTCATAGGGAAGGATGCCCGTCAGCATCTGGTACATCGTCACGCCGAGCGAATAGAGGTCGGACGCGAAGACCGCCTTGCCGTGAAACTGCTCTGGGGCCATGTACGGCGGGCTGCCGATTACCGTCGTCCCGTGCGCAGCGATTTCGAGGACGCGCGACGTGCCGAAGTCGGCCACCTTGACGAGACCATGTTCCGACACGAGCACGTTGCCGGGCCTGAGGTCGCGATGGATCACGTTGCTGCCGTGCGCATGATCGACGGCATTGGCAATCTGCACGCTGAAGTCGAGCGCGCGCGTCAGCTCGAGCGCGCCTTCCCGCATGATGATCGTCTCGAGCGTCTCGCCCGCGACGTATTCCATGACGATGAAGAAGACGCCGTCCTGCTTTTCCGCGGTCAGGACTGTGACGATGTTGGGATGGCTCATGCTGCCGAGCAGGCGGGGCTCGTGCAGCAACTCGGTGAAGTCGAGATTCTGCTGACGGTGAGGGACCTTCAGCGCGACTTTCTTGTCGAGCCACGTGTCTTCGGCCAGAAAGACCGAACCGAAGCCGCCGCTGCCTAACGGCGCGAGGATCTTGTACTTACCAACGATCTGGCCCCGGAAGAACACGCACGGAGTATAACGTCAGTTCGTCTTTTGCCAGCCGCCGCCGTAGGTGTCCTGATAGACGCGGATGGCTTCGTCTTCCGAGGGCAGCTGCAGGCCGTCGGTGAAGCGATTCATGAAGGCAAACGCGCACGTCTGCAGCATCACTTCAAGCGCGCCCCGCGATCCGAACTCGGTCTTGAGCGCCTCGTAGTCGGCGTCGGTTATCGCCCCGGGCGTCTTCGTGAGCTTGCGCGCGAAGAGCACGGCGACCTTCTCGCGAGGCGTCAGCGCGGAATCGTCCTTCTTCATCGCGATCAGCTTCGCCGGATCGACGCCAAGACGCCGCAATCCCAGCACCTGGTGCAGCGTGCAGTACCGGCATTGGTTGGCCATCGACACCGCGAACGAGACCTGCAACTTGATGTCGCGTCCGACCTGCTCGTCGGTCCGGACGGCCCGTCCATACTCGCGCCAGGCGCCGGCCAGCGCCGGCGCACGCAGCATCGCGCGCTGCGAGTTGGCCATGCCGAGACCGAGACTCTGTGACTGCGCGGCCTGGTCCTTCGCCGCGGCTGCGGCAGCGGTGGTCGCGGCCATCTCTTCGTCGCTGATCAGCGCGACGCGCGGCATCCCGAGTCGTGGGCGGGCCGCCGGCGCAGGCGCCGCGGTGTCGAGCGCCCAGGCTTCCACCGGCAGGCGCACGGCTTCCGCGTATCGCGTCAGATAGTTGAACAACGACGTGGTCATCGTCAGCTCGACAATCTCCGAGTCATTGAAGGCGCCGCGCGTTGCGGCGAACGCCTCGGGGCTGACGCCGTTCACGTCGCGCGTCAGCGCGTCGATGTGTGTCAGCGCCACCTGTTCCCGTGGCTGCAAGGCGTCGATGGCGCCCTTCGACAGGCCCGCCGACAGCCGGTCGCCGTCAGCCGAGCCTCGCAGCACGCGAAGCGTGTGCGCCGCAACATAGGGGCTGCCGTTGATCTGCGCGATCCGGAGACCGATCGCCGCCTTCAGCTCGGTTGACAGTGTTCCTTTGTAAAGGAACGCCTGTACCAGCTTCGCCATGGGCTCGACCGCCTGCGGCAGCTCACCGAGGGCGCGTACGTAGTTCGGTGTGTCGGCCCCACCCAGACGAAGCGCATCGCCAATCACCGCGGCGTCGGCGAGTGGCACTCGTGCCTGAGTGCCGACACGTGCGCGCGCCTGCTCGACGAGGGTCGCGACCGGCGTCAGCGACCGGGATCCAGCCGGGGACGCCGTGTCGGGTGGATCGGCAGGTCCAGCGGCGCCCAGGACCACGGAAGCGAGCGAAAGCGTGACAACGGTCAGTACGGATCGCGACATGACACTCCTCGAAAGCAAAACTCAGAACAGGAACTTGACGCCGATCTGGAGCGTGCGTGGATCGAATGCCTGCGTCGACTTGCCGAAATTCGAGACCGACAGGTCCGCGTTCGGCAGGAACAGGTTCAGGGTGTTCAGCGCGTTGTAGGCGTCGAGCCTCACCTGCACCTGGCGCTTGCCGCCCGCCGCGAAGCTTCGCGACACGGACAGGTCGAGCGCCACGTAGCGCGGCCCACGAAAGGTGTTGCGGCCCAGCGTGCCGTTCGTGCCCGGCGTCGGCTTCGGAAAGTCGCTCGCGTCGAACAGACCGTTCAGGAAGTCGTCCTGGCTGAAGTTCGTGGACACGGTGCCAAGGGCCGGCGCGTCTGGTCGATCGTAGAAGCCGCCGCCCACGGCGCCACCGCCGCCGTCCGCGTTGTAATCGCCACCCGCGCTGAGCGCGGCTCCGTTCCAGACCGAGAACGGACGTCCCGATTGCGCCGTTACCACGCCTGACAATTGCCAATCGCGGAAGACCTGTTCCGTGACTCCCGATCGGCCCTCGAAGATCCGTGGAGCCCAGAGCACCGACGCCGAGAAGCGGTGGGGGATGTCGAACAGCGATGGGGCGCGTTCGCACTTCAGGCACCCGACGTCCTGCGCACCTTTACCGGGCTCGGAGTTGTCCTGGAATTGGCCGGTGGAGGTGTCCGACGAGGTGTCCAGCCACTTCGAGAAGCGGTAGTTGGCCTGAAGCGACAGGCCGCCCGAGAACTCGCGTCGAATCTCGGCGGTGGCGGCGTTGTAGGTCGACGTGACGCCGTTCGTCACGAACAGCAGGACGCTGAAGTTCGGGTTGATCCGGTCTTCCTTTCCGTCCAGCAGATCGCCAGCGAACCGGTTCACGTCATCGATCCGTTCCAGGTTGACGCCGTGCGTGCCGACATACCCGAGCTCGACGATCCAGTGTTGGCCGAGCCGCCGCTGTCCGTTGACGAACCACGTCTCGGAGTACTGAGTCTTGATGGTCGGGTTCACTACGAAGCCGGTGATGCGGATCGCCGGCTCGCCGGGCCGGCTCTGGACGCCACCCTGCTCGTTGAGCCCGCGGGCGAACTCTGGATTGTACGGCACGGGGATGTCATACAGGATCTGCGTGCCGATCTTGTTCGAGGGCTGGATGACGCCCTGCAGCGCATCCGGCGGAAGCGCACGGGCGCCCGAGATCGACTGCCCGTGATGCGGCTGATACGCCATGCTGAAGCCGCTGCGAATCGAGGTCCGTCCGTTGCCGCGCGGGTCCCACGCGAGGCCGACTCTGGGCGAGAAGTTCAGCTTCTCGGGGTGGTACAGCTGTTCGACGTGGCCGATGGACGCGCCCGCCAGCTGCTCGTTGAAGGTGTCCCCGGGCCCGAGCACAATCGACGACAGCCGATCCTCGGCTTCCGATACCGTGCCGAAGTAGTCGTGTCGCAGGCCGAGGCTGAGGCTGAGGTTCGGGCTGATCGTCCACTGATCCTGGATGAACGCGCCCGTCTCGTATTGTGTGAAGTAGCGCCCGAATCCAGTCGGCTCACCGGTCACGGGATCCACCGTCAGCGTCTGCCGGAAGGGCCGATCGGCGGCAAAGTCGGCGAGGCTGTTGAATGCGAAGGTGCCGGCCTGGGCCGGGCCGAGGCTCAACGCCTTGGTGATCCGCCGCCACTCGAAGCCGACGCGAATCGCGTGCTTGCCTCGATCGAGCGTCAGGATGTCGCGCAGCTCCAGCGTACGAAGCCGGCTCTGGTCGATGAAGACGTCGCCGAACGGCGCGGTGATCCCGGTGATGGTGACGGTTGGCACGACGGCGTCTTCCGCGCCGCGCCGGGCGTTGGAAATCTGGTAGGCCGTGTGGATCTCGTTGACCGCGCGCCCGAACACGTTGGTGTAGCCGGCGTTCAGGTTGCCGAAGAAACCGGTGAAGGGCCCGCGGCTCCCCCGAAGCGCGCGGCCAAGCGTGGCCGGTGCCGAGCTCGTGCCGCCCTCGTCGCGCTGGTGGTCCGCAATCCAGCGCAGCGACAGCCGGTCGCCATCCCGCAGCGCATGATCGAGCCGGCCCAGGTACTGATCGAACCTGACATCATCATCGATGGTCACCTGCGCGCGGCCGATGGCTGGAATCGAGCCGGTCGGCGTCGTCAGGTTGCGCTGATCGAGGTACTTCAGGCCGTTCGAGCCGGCCGCGGGCGTCGGCACGGGAAACTGGTTCAGCAACCGGGCGGCCACGCTGTTCGGGTTCGTCTGGACCACGTAGTCGCGAAATTCCGGCGTTTCCACCTGGAATGCGAAGGGGCGGCCGATCGCATTGCGCGTCGCCTCGGTACGAGCCGAAGAAGAACAGCCGGTTTTCCACGACGGGGCCGCCGAGGTTGGCGCCGAACTGGTTGAACTGCAGGTTCGGCTTCTCAGTCGCGAAGTAGTTCTTCGAGGTCAGCGACGCATCGCGGTGGAATTCCCACACGCGACCATTCATCGCGTTGGTGCCCGACCTGGTCTGCACGTTGACGACGGCGCCGTTGCCGCGGCCGAACTCGGACGCGAAATTTGCCGTCTGGACCTGGACCTCCTCGACCGTCTCCAGGCTCGGCACGATCGCCGGTTCGCCGCTGTTATTCGGGTTCGTGTTCATCGCGCCATCGAGGACATAGTTGTTGCCGCGATAGCGGTTGCCGTTGACGGTGACGACCGGCGAGCTCGACAGCTTCGTCGAGTTGGCGGCGCCCGGAATCAGGGTCGCTCCCGCGCTCATCTTGGTGATCAGGAAGATGTCGCGCTGCGGAAGCGGCAACTCGTCGATCTGCGCCTTGCTGTAGCTGTCCGCCAGTCGTCCTTCAGTAGCCGTCGCCACGCGCGCGGCCGTCCCCGAGACGTTGACCGTTTCCTCCAGCGTGACGACCGAGAGGGGAATCGTGATCTCGACGGTCTGGCCCACACCCAGCCGAAGCTCCGGCTGCGAGAACGCACGAAAGCCCTGCGCCTCCGCCGTGACACTGTAGACGCCGGGCGGGAGGCCGGCGAGCAGAAATGTCCCGGACGGATCGGTTCTCGTGACGCGTGACGTGCCAGTCGCGAGATGCTTCGCCGTCACCGTGGATCCGGGCACGACCTGGCCGAAGGTATCGACGACGGTTCCCTTGAGCGATGCTTCGGTCAATTGGGCCTGGCACGTCGCCGGGAAGAGGAAGGCGACGGCAAGGCACACGCAGGCAAGTCGGGTGGCGCACGACAGAGAGTTCATGGGTGCGCGCAATTTACGGGAGATGCGGGCGTGGCGGAATAGCCCAAAACCGCTAGGGCGGGTCTTTCAAATGGTTGGGAGCGCGAGGTTAGGAGCGGGCGACGTCGTCCCAGATGTGCAGCAGCACCGCCAGCGCGACGAGGGGGACGGCCTCGGCGCGGAGCGTCCGTGGTCCAAGCGTCACGAGGGTCGCGTTGCAGTCGAGTGCCAGCCGGTGCTCCGCTTCGGCCCAGCCGCCTTCGGGCCCGACGAGCAGCGCGGCGCTTGCGGGCGCGGGCTCGGCGGCCAAAGCACGCGTCGAGATGACCTCCTTCAGGCCGGGCTCCGCCAGCATCAGCAGCCGCTCCGCCACCGGCTTCCCGATGAACTCCGTGAAGGTGGCCGGCTCGCCAATAGGCGGGACCACGGCGCGCCCGCATTGCTTGGCAGAGCTCACCGCGATTCGACGCCACCGATCCACTCTCGACGTTCGAGCCGCCGGCACCTCCGTCCGCGTTGTCGCGATCGGCTGAATCCGGCTCACGCCGAGCATGGTCGCGTCCCGCACCACTTCGTCGAACTTGTCCCCCTTGAGCAGCGCCATCGCGAGGGTGATGGCGACGGGCGATTCCGGAGGCGGAGCTGCGGCCTCGCCAAGCCGGACGACGACGTCCGACTTCGTTATCGCTTCAACTGTAGCCAGATGCTCTCGACCACGTCCGTCGAACACGCGGACGATCTCGCCAATCGACAGACGCAGCACGCGGATCAGATGCTGCGCCTCGTCCGGCGGCAGCGGCACGGCGCTGCCCGCCGGACCGATCTCCGGCGCATAGAAGCGATGCACCGACCTATGACTGTCCCTTGAGGAGCGCGAGGACCTCGTCGACTTCCTTGGGGACCGATGCGCTCAGGACCAGCGGCTCGCCCTCGGTCACGAGCACGGTGTCCTCGATGCGGACGTGCAGCTGCTTCTCAGGCAGCTCGATGATCGGTTCGACCGCGATGACCATGCCCGGCTTGAACGGCTCGCGCGAATCGCCGACGTCGTGCACGCTCATGCCGACGAAATGCCCGGCGCCGGTCGGCGGCTGGCTGGTGAATCCGTACTTCTCGTAAATCGCCTTGGCGATGTCGCGTGTCTGCAGCCGCGTTGCGCCCGGTTTCATCGCGGCAATGATCGCCTTCTGGGTTTCAAGCGCGCAGCGATAGGCCTTGAGCTGCAGCTCGTCGAAGTGTCCCGAGACGGGCCACGTGCGGGTGATGTCGACGACCTGATAGTCGAGCGAGCCGCCGTAGTCCATCACCACCAGGTCACCGGCCTGCATCTGCCGGCCACTGTTCTGGTAATGCCAGACGTTGACGTTGGCGCCCGTACCGACGATCGCCGGATAGCCGTTGCCCTGGACGCCATTCTTGATCAGATGGTAGGTCGCTTCGGCCTCGAGCTCGTATTCATAGCGGCCGGGTCGTGTGATCTCGATCGCCTTGCGGATGGCCTCGGCGCTGATGCGGCCGTTGCGCTTCAGGATCTCAATCTCGCGCGGCGTCTTGATGACTCGCAGCGCGTCGACGGCCGACGTCACGTCCTTGAGGTCGAAGGCCGGATAGCGCGCGCGCAGCGTTTCGGCCCGCCAGCCGTCCTCGCTCACCTGCGCGCCCAGAGGGTTGTTGTAGCGTCGCGCCAAATCGATCGACGAGTCGCGCCGCCCGCCGTCCACTTCGCCGGCTTCGGAGAGCCGTGTCCACAAGATCGGCTGAGCCGTCGCCCACACGCGGCGCCGCGCGAGGAATTCGTTCAGCTCGGTGAGCGGCAGGATCTCCTCGAAGCCGCGCGCCTTGGCCTCACCGGAGGTCAGCCAGTTCCTGCCGTCGGACCGAATCTCGCCAGCGCTCTGGGCCGGCAGGAACAGCCAGCTCTCGGCCGTGGCGGCGTCCATCGCGACCACCGCATTCAGATCCTCGTTGCCGGTGAAGTAATAGAAGTCGTTGTCCTGACGGAACCGCACGCCGACGGCCGGCATCGTCTTGCCGAACAGCACCACGGTTCCCTGACCCAGCGCCGACGCAAGCGCCTTCCTGCGCGCGGTGAATTCCTCGGGTGGATACCCTGTTCGTTCAGCAGGAAGAGTGACGAAGGAGAGGAGGAGCAGAGCGGCGACGAGGACGACTTTGCGCATAGGCGCAAAGTCTATCGCAGTAGGGCCCGACTTCAGTCGGGCCAAGGTGCTGGCCGCACTGAAGTTCGGCCCTACTGCCGTCTAAGCCGCGCGCCATGCCATTCGTCTTCCGATGCAGTCTGCGCGGCCTGGAACGGCGGCACGTACGCGGCCATCACGTCGCTCGATTCCGCCGCCACGAACCCGCCCAGAATCAACTGGCCGCCTGGCTTCACCAGCTGGTGTATCCGATCCGCTTCCGATACCAGAAGCGCCCCGGTGAGGTTGGCCGTGACGACGTCGGCCGGCTCGATGGCGGTGGTGCGCAGGTCGGCAAGACGAACCACGACCTGTGAATCCGCGGCGTTCAATCGCAGATTCTCACGCGCGTTGATTACGGCGTCCTCGTCGTAATCGATCGCCTCGACGCTTGCCGCGCCAAGGCGCCATGCCGCCAGCGCGAGCACACCCGAGCCCGTGCCGAGATCGAGCACCCGCCGGCCGGCGGGCCCTGCCCGCTGCAGGAGCTCGAGGCACAGGCGGGTCGTCTGATGGTGCCCGGTGCCGAATCCGGTTGAGGGCTCGATGACGACAAGCAGGCCGCCCCCGGGGGGCGCGGCGTCCCAGGGCGGCGCCACGGTCACGCGGCCGACGTTGATCCGCGTCAGGTGCTTCTGGGAACGCGCGGCCCAGTCCACCTCTTCGATCGACGCCAGTGTCACGTCCAGTCCGAGCTCGCCGAACTCGGCGCTCAGGTGTGCCGCCGCCCTGCCGGTCAGCTTCGGATCGGTGAGGAAGACGCGCCACGTCGGGCTGTCCTCGGCGCCGGTTTCGTGAATCGCTGCCGGCGCGAGATCGTCGAGCGCGAGCGAGACCAGGTCCGGAAGATTCGGACGGAGGGCGAGCGGAGGAAACCGGAGGTCCAGCGCGGGGATCAGCCGAGTCACGATCAGCCGAAGATGTCCTTCACACGCTCGAAGATGTTGCGATCGTCCTGATCCGCGTCGGTTCTGGTGGGGGTGAACTGTTCCGTCGGCAGCGCCTTCGCCAGCGACTCGAGGATGGCGCGCTGCTCCTTGGTGAGCTTCTTCGGCACGGCGGCCTGCACGGTCACGAAGAGATCGCCACGGCCGCGGCCAGACACATCGGGCATGCCCTTGCCGCGCAGTTTGTACGTGGATCCCGCCGGCGCGCCTTCGGGCACTTTGAGCGATTCCGGTTCGCCGAGAATCGACGGCACTTTCACGTCGCCGCCGAGCGCCAGCGTGGGGAAGTTCACCGGGATCGCGCAGTAGAGATCGTTGCCGTCACGGCGGAAGAACTCGTGATCGCGCACCTGGATCACGACATACAGATCGCCCGGCGGTCCGCCTGCCGCGCCATGTTCACCTTCGCCCTGCAGCCGCAGCCGCTGACCGGTCGCGATGCCCGGAGGTATCTTCACCGTGAGCTTGCGCTCTTTCGAGACCCGGCCCTCCCCGTGACACGCGGTGCACGGCTTGGTGATCACTTGACCGACGCCGCGGCACTGGTGGCAGGTCCTGGCGACCGTGAAGAATCCCTGCTGGTAGCGGAGTTGACCGCGCCCGCCGCAGGCCGGGCAGGTGGTCGGCGTCGAGCCCGGCGCGGCGCCGCTGCCACGGCAGGTCTCGCAGGATTCGGCGCGGGGGAACTGGATCGACGTCTCGGTGCCGGCCGCCGACTCCTCGAACGAGATCTCGAGGTCGTAGCGCAGGTGCGCGCCCTGCTGCGGTCCGCCACGGCGCCGGCCGCCGCCGAACACGTCGCCAAAGCCGAAGAGATCGCCCAGGCCGCCCAGGATGTCTTCGAAGCCGGCGAACGTGGACGGATCGAAGCCGCCCTGCGCGCTCACCCCGGCGTGGCCAAAGCGATCATAGGCCCCGCGCTTCTGCGGATCGGAGAGTACCGCGTAGGCCTCGGCGGCTTCCTTGAAGTGCTCCTCGGCGTCCTTGCTGCCCTGATTGCGGTCGGGATGGTACTGGAGGGCCAGCTTCCGGTACGCGGCCTTCAGCTCGGTATCCGCCGCCCCACGCGCGACCCCCAGGACCTCGTAGTAATCCCGCTTGGTCACGCCGTCGCCACCTTGACCATCGCCGGTCGGAGCAGGCGTTCGCCCAGGCGATAGCCACGGCGGAACTCTTCAATAATCTCGCCTTCCGGGCGATCGGCGCTGGGCTCGGAGGAAACGGCCTGGTGCAGATGCGGATCGAACGTCGCGCCTGCCGTTTCGATCGGCGTCACGCCCCGCCGCGTGATCAGGTCGATCAGCTGCTTGTGAATCAGCTCGACGCCTCGACGGTAGCCCTCGGCGCCTTCGTCGGCATCGGACGCCGCGAGCGCCCGCTCGAGATCGTCGATGATCGGCAGGAGCTCCGACAGGATGTTTTCCGCGGCGCGGTCGGCCATGTCCTTCCGGTCGCGCTCGACGCGTTTGCGATAGTTGTCGAACTCCGCGGTCGTCCGCAGCAGCCGATCGCGCAGCTGGTCGCGCTCGTCCGCGACCCGAGTCAGCTCGTCGTTCGGAGGCTCGGTCGGCCCGTTGTCGGGTGCCGCACCTTCGGCCTGCACATCTGTATTGTTCACGTCGGGATTCATGTCTGCCAATCGTCTCGAATGTCGGGGAGCCCTTTGAAGGTCAGTTGCGTCCCAGCGCCTCGCCGACCGCACGCGCGGCGCTTTCGACGGCGCCGATTGCGCGTGAATACCGCATCCGCGTCGGCCCGATGATGCCGACGCTGCCGCCGCGACTGCCATCGAGATAGGACGCCGCAATCAGGCTGAACGGTTTCAGATCCGGCAGCGTGTGCTCGGCGCCGATGATCACGGCAAGGCCGGGAGCATCGAGGTACTCGCTGAGCAGCCGCACCAGCCGCTGTTTCTCCTCGATCATCTCGACCAGCGCGCGCAGGGCGCGAATCGACAGCTCCGCATGCTGCTGCGACGCCTCGGCGAGCAGCGATGCGGTGCCGTCGACGTAAAGCGTCTGTTCGCTCGCGCGGGCGTCGAGCGCGCGCTCGGCCATCTGCAGCGCGTGCTCCTGCAGGCGGTCGTACAACCCGCGCGCGGCCTGCAGTCGCGCCAGAATCTCGGCCCGCACCTCTTCGATCGCCAGCCCAGAAAAGTCGCGATTGATGCACTCGGCCGCGCGCCGCAGATCGTCCGGCGACAGCACGTCGCTTGTCTCGACGATCTTCTGCGTGACGTGGCCGCTCTCGGCGACGGCCAGTACCAGCACCCGCGATCCGCCCACGGAGACGAACTCGATCTTCTGCAGCCGCTGATCGTCGGTCGGGGGCGCGAGCGCGAAGCCCACGTGGTGCGAGTCCTGCGACAGGACGTGCGACACCTGGGCCAGCAGGCGCTCGAACGACGACTCTTCGCTCGCGACCTGGCGAATCTGGTCGGCCACAGTCGAGCGGTCACCCGGACGCCGCGTCTCCAGCAGCAGGTCGACGTAGAAGCGGTAGCCGCGATCGGTCGGCACCCGTCCGGCCGAGGTGTGCGGCTGCCGCACGAAACCCTGTTCCTCGAGCCGGGCGAGCACACTTCGAATCGTCGCTGAAGACACCCCCAGCGATCCCCGCCGCGCGACGACGACGGAGGCGACCGGTTCACCGGTCTGGATGTATTCCCGAACGACGGTTGTCAGGACGCGGCCCGAGCGGGGATTCAGGTCGTTGGTGGCCATCTAGCAGTCGCTCAATCCGAGTGCTAACCGGATGTCTCAAGCATTATACGGCCGTCCGGCGTCCGACGGCTGGCGCTTTTCGGCCAAACCCTGCGCTGTCTGCCAGTTGGCGTCTGTTACACTGCCGTTGCCGCTGTAACCCGTCGCCCGAACGCTCGGTGCATCACGTCAAATCGATTGCTCACGTGGCCGGTCTCTGGGCCCTCGCCGTCGCGCAGCCGGTTCTCGACCTGCTGACGAGGAGCCCGGAATTCTTCGTCGCCCACCGTGCCGATCTCCTTGACGTGCTGCTGGTGGCCGGCGCCGTCACTTTCGTCCCGCCGCTCGCAATCGCCCTGCTGATCCTATCGGCTGCGGCCGCCGGCCGCCGCATCGCGGACGTGCTCACGGCAGCCATTGTGGGCGCACTGGTCGCGACCATCGGACTCCAGCTCGGCTATCGGCTGGGCCTTGCTACCTGGCCGCCGGCGCTGGCGGCCGCGTCAGTGGTTGCCGTGCTGACGGCGGTTGGCTGGCTCCGATTTCGCCCGGCGCGCACCTTCTTCACGATCCTGTCGCCCGCTGTCTTCGTCGTTCCGGGCCTCCTGCTCGTGTCGAGCGGCGTGCGTTCGGCGACCTGGAACTCGACCTCGTCGCCGAATGCGGCGGTGACCGGATCCACGCCTGTCGTCGTCGTCGTGTTCGACGAACTGCCGCTGGCATCCCTGCTCGATGCCGAGGGACGCCTCGATCCCGTCCGCTATCCAAACTTCGCGGCGCTCGCGGGTGAGGGCATCTGGTTTCGACACGCGACGACGGTCAGCGATTTCACACGGTGGGCGGTTCCCGCAATCCTGACCGGGCGGTATCCCGTGGCCAGTCAGCTGCCGACCGCGCGGGATCATCCGAACTCGCTCTTCACGATGCTGTCGCCGCACTACGCCGTCAGGGCGGAGGAGCCGATCACGGCGCTGTGTCCGCGCAGTGTGTGCGCATCCGCTGGCCGCGGCCGCGGTGCACGCGTCGCGGCGATGCTCGCCGACATTCGCATCGTCGCCGCCTATGTCCTCCTGCCGCCGAAGGAGCGCGCCGGGCTTCCGGATCTGACGCAAGGCTGGGCCGGCTTCGCGAGCGCCTCGAGCGACGCCGCGTCGGACCCGGCGGACGACAACACGAATGCCGCGCCGACGGCCCCGGATGCGAAGAGCCCGGATCTCGGCCCGGGCGTCGGGCACCTGGACGCCGCCCGCGCGCTGATCGACAGCATCGCACCGTCAGGCCAGGCGCCGACGCTCTATTTCCTGCACACGCTCCTCTCGCACCATCCGCCGCGCTGGCTGCCCACCGGGCAACTGATTCGCGGCCGTCAAGCCGCGCCGGCGCGCGATCGCCAGGGGCGCTGGTTCGCCGACCAGTGGCCGGTGGTGCAGCACTACCAGGGACATCTCCTGCAGGTCGCGCTCGCCGACGCGCTCGTCGGCGAGATCCGCGATCGGCTGACCAGGGCCGGTCTGTTCGATCGCGCCGTGATCGTCGTGACCGCCGATCACGGCGCGTCATTCAGGCCCGGCGATCACATGCGCGACGTCACCGACTCGAACGCCGCCGAGATCCTCGCGGTTCCTCTCGTGATCAAGCTGCCGCGCGCCGCTCCGCGCGCCGCCGCCGGCCAGATCGACGATCGCCCGGCATCAACGATCGATGTGCTTCCGACGATCGCCGACGTCCTCGGCGTCAGGATCCCGTGGCCTGTCGATGGCACCTCGCTCGTCGCCCCGTTGCCTGCGCGCGTCGCGCACCGGCGAGACACACCGGCGCGCATCTATGTGGACGATGCTACGCGTGTGCGCGAGTTCGGGCCGGATCAGATCGCGGCCGGCCTGAAGGCGACGGTTGCGTGGAAGCTGGCGCTCTTTGGAACGGATGCCTGGCCGGCGACTCGCGTGCCGGGAACCGAGGGCCTGGTGGGGCGCGCGCTCACGACGCTGACCATCGTTCGAGACGGCTCGGGGCTCCGCCCGCGGTTGGCCCGGCCGCTGGCGTTCGAAGACGTCGACCTCGGCGCGCGCGTGCTGCCGGCACAGGTGACCGGCTGGATCGAGCCGCGCCCGCGCGCGCAGCAGCAGCCCATCGCGCTGGCTGTCGGGGTGAACGATCGCATCGTCGCCACCACGCAGACGCTGCCGCGTCAATCCCGCTGGAGCGCGCTGGTACCGCCATCAGTGCTCCATCGCGGTGCGAATCGCCTGAGCCTGTTCCTCGTCGATCCGAGCCACCCGGACGTGCTTCGACAGGCAGGCGCACCGGCGGGTCCGGAGCCGGCCAACCTTGCGCTCGGCGCCGCCGCGTTGCAGGGCGTCGAGCAATCGGGCTTCCATCGCTCCGAGCTCCGTGGCGGCGTGCCGTTCCGATGGACCAGCGGCGACGCCTCGATCAAGGTGCCTATCGATCCGGCGCGACCGCCGTCGCATCTCGCATTGAGCGTATTGTCGTCCGGTCCGGCTGGCAAGCAGCTCCATGTCGCGGTGGATGGGTGCGAGGCGCTCGACGCCCGTCTACCGCGCGGCCGCTGGGAGACGAGGATCGCGCTCGGGCGCTGCACGCCGCACGGCTACTGGGCGGATATCTCGATCAAGTCGAACGTGCACAGACCGTCCGAGCGCGATCCCCGCCGGCTTGGCGTCGCGCTGAGCCGCGTCACGCTGGAGTGATCCAGTCCCTCAGGTGGTTTCTTTCAGCGCCGGCGCCGTCCATTGCATCGACCGCGCGGCGTGCTCGCCGGCCTTCCCGCGCCGCACGGCAATCAGCTCCGCGAGGATCGCGACCGCGATCTCTTCAGGCGAGACCGCGCCGATGTCGAAGCCGATCGGGGCCCGCAGTTGCCGCAGCCAGTCGGGCGACACGCCGTCGGCGATGAGCGCCTCCGTCAGGCGTGCCACCTTGGCGCGGCTGCCGATCAGGCCGACGTAGCGAAAGGTGCGGCCAGCGAGCCCGCGCATTACATCGAAGTCCTGCCGGTGTCCGCGCGTCAACACCACAACGAATGCCGACTCGGGGATATCGCCATGCCGTACCCAGTCGGCGACGTCCTCGACGACCACTTCGTCAGCGGCGCTGAACCGCTCGTGGTTCGCGAACTTCTGACGGTCGTCGACGATGTGGAGGCGGAATCCCACCGTCGGCGCGATCTGTCCGAGCTGATGGCCGACGTGTCCGGCACCGATGATGTAGAGGCGGGGCGCCGGTTCGATTGGCTCGATGAAGACGTCCATCTGTCCTCCGCAGATGAGACCCGATTCCTCAGCGAGGTCGTCGCTGAGCTCGTAGTGCACGAGGCGCGCACGCCTGGTCTTGAGCGCCTCGCGGGCCTTCCAGAAGGCGTCGTGCTCGTAGCAACCGCCGCCGATCGTCCCGACCGTGCGGCCGTCGGGGAAGACCAGCATCTTCGCACCCACGCGTTGCGGCGTCGATCCGTGCGCGGCGACAATCGTCACGAGCGCAGCCATCTCGCCGCCATCGAGCGCCCGCGTCAGTGCCGCCAGGACGTCTTCCATGTCGCGTCGATTATCGCACCGGTTGTGACGTCAATTGTGGAGCCGGCCCTTTAGGAACGTGGAGGCGGCCCTTTAAGGAATGGGGAGGCGGCCCTTCAGCAATGTGGAGGCGGCCCTTCAGCAATGTGGAGGCGGCCCTTCAGCAATGTGGAGGCGGCCTGAAGCCGCAGGCACGCAGATCGCGGGGCTGAAGCCCCGCCGCCACAGGCGCTGGTGCACTAATACTGATGCACGTCGCAGGTCTGCGTCGGCTCCGTGCCGCTCAGGAACGATTCCTTGAACACGCGCGGGCAGAGGGGTCCGGCGAGCTTGCCGGTGTCGCGATCGATCTCGACCGAGACGATGCCAGGAGGTTCGGCGAACCGCACGCTGTCATGGCCGGCGAGGGCGCGGATCATGAACGCGGCCCAGATCGGCAGCGCGGCCTGGGTGCCGCTGAGCCCGACCGGCTGGTTGTCGTCGAGGCCCACCCACACCACTGTCAGCAGCTCGGGCGTGAATCCCACGAACCACGCGTCGCGCAAATCGTTCGTGGTGCCGGACTTCCCGGCGGCATCGAGCGCAAAGCCGGCGGCTCGCGCACCGGCGCCGGTGCCTTCGTTGATCACGCTCCGCATCATGTTCGTGACCAGGTAGGTCGTGTCTTCCCGCGCGATCCTCTTGGTCGGCGCGTCGGGCGGCACGCGCGAGTCGTTGCCCACCACCACGCGCGACAGGACCCGCAGCGGCCGGATGATGCCGCCAGTGGGAAAGATTGTGTACGCCGTCGCGATCTCGATCGGTGTCGCCTCGAAGACGCCGAGCGTGATCGACGGGTACGCGTGCGCGCTCGTTCCGACGCCGAGAGCCCGCCACAATGCCGCGACGCGATCGAAGCCAGTCGTCTCGGCGACCTTGATCGTGGCCACGTTGCGCGAGAGCGCGAGGGCACGCCGCAGCGTGACCAGCCCGTCGTACTCGTTTTCGTAATTGTTCGGCGCCCAGTCCTCCCAGAGACCGGCAGTGAACGACGAGGGCATGTCGTCGACGAGAGTGGCGGGCGTCAGATCGGTGCGGCCTTCAGCCGCGGCGCGCTCGAAGGCGGCCAGGTAGACGAAGGGCTTGAAGACCGATCCGGGCTGACGCCGCGCGCTGATCGCCCGGTTGTACTGCGACTGGTTGTACGAGCGGCCGCCGACGAGCGCCAGTACTTCGCCGGTGCGGGGGTCGATGGCGATGAGCGCGGCCTCGGCGCGTCGCGGGCGCTTGCGGCGCGACAGCAGCTCGTCGACGTGGGTCAGGCCGTTGCGCACCGCGTCCTGCGCCAGCCGCTGCAGATGCAGATCGAGCGTGGTGTAGACGCTGAGCGGCGCCGTCGTCTGCATCACGCCGGGATACTGCTCGGCGAGCGACTGGCCGACGTAGTCGACGAAGTACGGAGCCTGTGCCTCGAGCGCCCGCTGGACCACTTGAATCGGCTCGGTCGAGGTCCGCCGGGCCGCATCCTCCGAGATGAACCCTTCCTCGGCCATCGCGCGCAGGACGACGTTGCGGCGCTCGCGGCACCGATCGGGCGACGTGAACGGCGACCAGGTGTACGGCGACTGGATGACGCCGGCGATCGTCGCCGCCTCGTTCAGCGTCACGTTGCTGATGTCCTTGCCGAAGAAGAGGCGCGCCGCCTCCGCGACGCCGTGCACCGCGAACGAGCCGCGCTGTCCGAGGTAGACGTCGTTCAGGTACATCTCGAGGATCTGATCCTTCGAGACCCGGCGCTCCAGGATGAGCGACATGTACTGGTCGGCGAGCTTGCGGCGCAGCGTCTTCTTCGGCGTCAGGAAGAAGTTCTTCACCAGCTGCTGCGTGATGGTGCTGCCACCGACAAGATACTTCTTCTCGCCGCGCAGATTCGTGATCACGGCGCCGACAGTCCGGATCAGGTCGACGCCGGGGTGGTCGTAGAAGCGGCGGTCCTCGATAGCGAGGACCGCTTGCACCATGCGCGACGGAATGGCCGAAAGCGGCACCTGCCGCCGCTTCTCGCGGCTCGCATTGATGAGCGCGGTCAGGAGCGGCGGATCGAGCGTGACGTGCGGCACGCGCGCATCGCTGGCCGTGAGCTGGCTGACACGGACGACCTGCGGCGGATAGCCTTCCTTCGCCGGCTTCTCCTGATCGAAGACGACGCGAACGACGGTACCCTTGTGGTCGCCGTCGCGCGGGAATGAGCGCGATGGCATCGCGGCCGATCGCAAATTCTCCCTCACGCTCGATGCGCGCGCGTTCCGCGTACCCGAGATCGTTCAGCCGGTCGATCAGCTGCCGCTGGCCGAGCGCCTGTCCTTTGTACAGCTCCAACGGCCGCGCGTACACCCGCGGCAGCACGCGCTCGCGCTCGCCGTGCAGCCGCACGTCGATCTGCCGCCCGAGCAGCACCCAGTAATAGCTGGCCACGCCGATGCCGATGAGCGCGCAGACGACCATGCAGCCGCCGACGACGAGCCAGGCCTTGCGGGGGATGCGGATGATGAGCCCGCTGACCCATCTGGCCGGGCGGCGTCCGCCGGACGGCCTGCGGGAACTGGCGGGCATCGCTAAACCGTGAGGAGCCAGTGTCTGCCGCTGTCGAGCGGCAGCTCCGAGGCCAGCCGCTCGACGAGCGCCGGGCCATATTTGTTGAGGAACACGGCGAAGCCGACTTGCCGCTCCTGCGGGGCGCCGTCGGGAAACGCCTGCGTGCGGACGCTGGTGAACTGACGCCGCAGCGTCTCGTCGCGCCTCTTCGCGGCCTGGAGCATCTTCCCGCGAAGCGCCTGCATATCGTGCTGGATCTTCCCGAGTGTCGATCGTGCCGCCCCCTCGAGCGTGGGATCGATCGCCGGCACCGCACCGATCACCGCGTCCAGGCGTGCAGCGATCTCCGCCTCGGCATCCTGCACCGCCTTCTCGACCCCCGGCGGCAGCTGCGCGAGGAGCAGCGCGTTCAACGCGCGGTCATCGCGCGGCTCGAGATCTTCGAACGGTACTTTGTAGCGTGTCAGGAACCGGATGGCCGCGGAGTCGAGAATCGTGGCGGTCGCGCGCGGGTGGATCAGCGGCATCGGCAGGCCGAAGCTGTCATAGACCGAGCGAAGCTGCGCGTGGTACGCGAGCTCGTTCGGCCCCGCGACGTAACAGACCGTCGGGAAGATCGTGTCCTGCACGAGCGGGCGGAGCAGGACGTTCGGGCTGAACGTGTGCGGCTGCGCCGCCGCACGTTCGGCCAGCGCCGCATGCGAGACGACGTCGTCGCCAATCGTCAGGTGGTCGCCAGACACCTTGATCGGCCGTCTGACGGTGTCGAGGTCGAACAGCGCGACGCTGGCCTCGCCGGGCGTTACCTGCGCGTGGTAGCCCAGGTCCGTCAGCCGGCTGCCGGCTTCCACCGCCAGGCGCGTCGTGCGCCCGGCATGCTCGATCTCGGCTCGAAACAGCGATGCCGCGAACGGCTTGGCCGCCGGATCCGACGCATCGAACACCACGAGGCCGAGCGGCCCTAAGGTTCGCTCGAGCCATCGGCCGAACGCGTCGGGCACGCTGCGGCCCGGCGTGTAGTCGTGGCGCAGCGCGTCGGTCAGCTCGCGCGTGAATTCGGTGTGCGGCAGGGCCTGTTCCAGCTCGCCGATCGCGGTGTCGATCTTGTCGGTGTAGGTGAGTGCCGCGACCGGGCGGTCGCCGGCGCCGTCGGGCGGCGCCACCCGGATCTCGCGCCAGGCCTGGTTTCCGTCCAGCACGCCGCAGGCGGCAATCTCGTTCCAGTCGTGATCCTCGGCGTCAATCCAGAACACCGGCACCACCACCGTGCCGTGCTCGCGGCTGGTCCGCGCCGCGAGACGGATCGCGGTCATCGCTTTCAACAGCGTATAGAGCGGGCCGCCAAACAGGCCCGCCTGCTGGCCGGTCACCACGGCGACCGTGGACGCGTCCGCGAGCTTCGCGGCCATCGCCCGGGCTGGCGCGGGCGCCTCGCGCCGTTCCTGCTGCGCGGCGATGACGGCCGCGATACCGGCCCGCGGGCGCTCGTGCGCGAGGACTCGCGCGAGCGAATCGGCCCAGGCACGCGGCTCCTGTGGATCGCCGGCGAAGAACGACGCGACGTTGTCGAAGTGGAAGGTGTAGTCGATCGCGAGACGGCGCATCCACGGCAGGCGGCGTACGTCAACGGCCAGCCGCAACGCGCTGTCGGAAGGAGGAGCAGTGGGCGACTGCACTGGGTCGGTACTGTCGCACCCGGGGAAAGAGACTGTCAAGGCGCGCGGGACCAGTGGAGCGATCGTGTGTTACGATCTTCTGACCCGCCGGGTCCTGCTGAGGAGTACCACCGCTGACCGCTGACGGATCCAAACTCGAACCTTCGCCTGCTGCGTGCGGTCCCTTTCGTATCCTGCATCAGGTTGGGGCCGGCAGTCTTGGACCCGTGTTTCGCGCGCACGATCCAATTGAGGGCCGCCTCGTCGCGTTGAAGTTGTTCCGCCTCGATCTGCCGCCGGAGCAGACCGCCGATTTCGCCGCCGCGCTCGAAGACGTGGTCTCGCAGCAGCCCCAGCATCCGACGATTGCCACCGCCATCGCCGCCGGCGTCGAAGGCCGGCAGGCCTATCTCGCGCAGGAATACGTGGTCGGCGACTCGCTCGACGCGGTCATCCGCCAGTCGGGCCGGCCGGCGATCGACGCCACGCTGGTCACGCTGGGTCGTCTGGCGGAGGCGCTGGATCGCGCGGCGGGCGAGGGGATTCATCACGGCGCCCTTCATTTGCGCGATGTGCTGATGGAAGACGGCGCGCCGCGCCTGATTGATGTCGGCGTTGCCCAGGCGCTGGAGCACGCGGGCCTTCACGCACCGGTCCGGATCCCGTACTCCGCACCCGAGCGCGTCGAGGAGCGGCCGTGGGGCGGCCCTGCGGACATCTTCGCGCTCGGCGCGATTGCGTTCGAGCTCGTCACCGGACGGCGTATCGTGGGACCCGGCGCGCCGTCGCTTTGGGCCGAGACCGTTCCCGGCGCCGACGTCAACGCGTTGTCGGATATCTTCAGCCGCGCGCTGGCCATCGAGCCCGGCGCCCGGTTCGCGTCGGCGTCGGACCTGGTGGACGCTCTGCGTCCGATTCTCGCGCGCACACAGGCACTACCGTCCACAGCGGCGATCGCCGCCGACGTGCCAGGCGAGCCGCTGCCGTCGTTCCTTTCGCCCGGCGAATCGCATGCGGACGAACCGATCCGGGAACACGACGACGACGTCTCTGCCGATCTGCCGCTGATCGCGAGCGCCGGTGGCGCGCCGATGTTCGAGGTCGCCGCCGACGATCGTCCGCCATTCTTCCCCCCACGCGACACGTCGGGCGACAACGGCGAGCACGTCGGGCCGTATCTGGATGCCCCCAGCGCCCCGCCTACCCGGTCTGCGGTGCCGGTGATGTCCGGGCCGCTCTGGACGACGCCTCCGCCCGATACGGGCCCGGGCCGGCGCCCGTTCCTCGCGCTGATCATCGCGCTGATCGTCGGCATCGCAGGTGGCTTCGGGTGGGGCTACTGGACGGCGTGGCGCACTGCGGAGCGCGATACGACTGTCGCGGCAGCCGCGCACGGGTCACCAGCGCCCGCCGCGACGTCACCAACGGCATCGTCGCAGCCGCCTCAGCATGTGGAGGAACCGAACGTCGTCGGGGAGGGCAAGTTGCCACCGCTGTCGAGCGCGCCTCGTCGTCCGGTGCCCCCTGCGGCGGCGACTGCGGTCAAGCCGCCGAGTGCGCAAGCCGAGGCTCGCAGGCCGGCGGCTGCCGCGGCCGCGGCGCCGCGCGCCGCGCGACCGACGAAGCCGGAGTCGCGGACCCCGGCGGCGACCACGGGATCACTGCTCGTCGATTCGCGACCGGTGGGCGCCACCGTTACCGTGGACGGGCGGTCGATTGGCGTGACCCCGGTGACGCTCGAGGACCTCTCGCCTGGTGAGCATCGGGTGGTTCTTCAGATTCCGGGATTCAACCTGTGGGCGACGACGGCCCAGATCACAGCCGGGAACCGCACGCGCGTCGCCGCGTCGCTCGAACAGGTGCAGCAGCCATGAACGCGACGCTCGCGCTCGAAGATGGCACGGTGTTTCGCGGGACCTCGGCCGGTGCGCCCGGCGAGGCCCATGGCGAGGTCGTGTTCAACACCAGCATGACCGGCTACCAGGAGGTGCTGACCGATCCGTCGTACGCCGGGCAGATCGTGACGATGACGTCGGCGCAGATCGGCAACTACGGCGTGTCGCGGGGGGACACCGAGTCGGCAAAGCCGCAGGTGGCCGGCTTCGTGATGCGCGAATCGTCACCCGTCGCCAGCAACTGGCGCGCCGATCAGACGCTGCGCGAGTACCTCACCGCGCACAACATCGTGGCGATCGCCGATATCGACACGCGTGCGCTCACCCGCAAGCTGCGCTCGGGCGGCGTCATGCGCGGGATCATCGCGACGGGCAATGCCGACACGCAGCAGCTGGTGGAGCGGGCGCGATCGATCGCACAGATGGAAGGCGCCGACCTCGTGCGAGATGTCACCTGCGACACGCCGTACGAGTGGCGCGCGGAAGGCGATGAAGCGCCGGAAGAGTTCCTGGTGCCGCCGGAGCGGCGCGCCAAGAGCCGGCTGCGGATCGCGGCCTACGATCTCGGCATCAAGCGCAACATCCTGCGGCGTCTCGCGGCGCACAACTGCGACGTGCACGTCTTTCCCGCGGCCGCGCCCGCGGCGGACCTCCTGGCCATCGAGCCGCATGGCATCTTCCTGAGCAATGGCCCCGGTGATCCGGCGGCGCTGCCCTACGTCACCGACAACGTCACGCAGCTCCTGGCGACGGACGTGCCGATTTTCGGCATCTGCCTCGGCCACCAGGTGCTTGGACTGGCGATGGGCGGCAAGACCTTCAAGCTGAAATTCGGGCACCGGGGCGGCAATCATCCGGTCAAGAACCTGGCAACGAACAAGGTCGAAATCACGTCACAGAATCACGGCTTCGCCGTCGACCCAGACTCGCTGCCAGCGGATGTGCGCGTCACCCACCTGAACCTCTACGATGGCACCGTCGAGGGCCTGCGCCACGTGAACAAGCGCGCCTTCTGCGTCCAGTATCATCCTGAGGCATCGCCGGGTCCGCACGACGCGGATTACTTGTTTCGACAGTTTCTGGATGAAATCGAAAGGTGATCGTGGGCTCCGGACTCCGGGCTTCGGGCTCCGGGTACAGAGCGGCGCCGGGATCGCATCCGCGCGCTCTGTGGTCCGTAGCCCGGAGCCTGTAGCCCGTAGCCAAAACCTCAATCCCCCATGCCCCGCCGTACTGACCTGAAGCGCATTCTCGTGATCGGCTCCGGTCCGATCGTCATCGGCCAGTCGTCCGAGTTCGACTACTCCGGCACGCAGGCCTGCAAGGCGCTCAAGGCCGAAGGTCTCGAAGTCGTGCTCGTCAACAGCAACCCCGCGACGATCATGACCGATCCGGAGGTCGCCGACCGCACGTACGTCGAGCCGCTGACGCCGGAGATCCTCGAGCAGATCATCGCGGTCGAGCGTCCCGACGCGGTGCTGCCGACGGTCGGCGGACAGACCGCGCTGAACCTGGCGGTCGCCCTTCACGAGAGGGGGACGCTGGCGAAGTACAACGTCGAGCTGATCGGCGCGCAGATCGATGCGATCAAGGTGGGCGAAGATCGCCTGCTCTTCCGGGATGCGATGGAGGAGATCGGCATCGAGGTGCCGCGCAGCGCGCTCGCGCGCTCGCTGCCCGAGGCGCTCGACATCGTCCAAACCACGGGGTTCCCCGCGATCATCCGCCCCTCCTTCACGCTGGGCGGCGTCGGCGGCGGCATCGCCTACAACATCGAGGAATTCCGCGAGCTCGCGGCGCGCGGGCTCAGCATGAGCCCGGTGCACGAGATCCTCGTCGAGGAATCGGTGATTGGCTGGAAGGAATACGAGCTCGAGGTGATGCGCGACGTCGCCGACAACTTCGTCGTCGTCTGCTCGATCGAGAACGTCGATCCGATGGGCGTGCACACCGGCGACAGCATCACCGTCGCTCCGGCGCTGACGCTGTCCGACAAGGAATACCAGCGGATGCGCGATGCGGCGCGGCGGATCATCCGTCGCGTCGGCGTCGAGACCGGCGGCTCGAACATCCAGTTCGCCGTGAACCCGGAAGACGGCCGGATGATCGTCATCGAGATGAATCCGCGCGTCTCGCGGTCGTCGGCGCTGGCGTCGAAGGCCACCGGATTTCCGATTGCGAAGATCGCCGCCAAGCTGGCGCTCGGCTATCACCTCGACGAGATCCCGAACGACATCACCCGGCTCACCCCGGCCTCCTTCGAGCCGACGATCGACTATGTCGTCACCAAGATTCCGCGGTGGAACTTCGAGAAGTTCCCCGAGGCGGATCCGACGCTGACGACGCAGATGAAGTCGGTGGGCGAGGCGATGGCGATCGGCCGCACGTTCAAGGAGTCGTTCCTCAAGGGCATTCGCTCGCTCGAGCTCGGGCGCACCGGGCGTCTCTTTCCGAGGCTTGCTGACGACGAGGAGTTCGACGAGGCGTCGCTGCGCAAGCGGCTGGTCGTGCCGACTGATCGCCGCATGTGGGCGATCTTCGAGGCGCTCGAGCGAGGCTGGTCGGTCGAGACGCTGCACGAGCTGACGCGGATCGATCGCTGGTTCCTGCAGCAGTTCGCCGAGATCGTCGAGCTGAAGAAGACCGCGGAGCTCGTCGGGCTGCGAGACATGTCGGCGGACCTGCTGCTCACGCTGAAGCGGTCCGGCTTCGGCGACGAGGAGCTGGCCGGCATTCTCGGGGTGGACGAGGACGCGATTCGCGCGCGGCGTCAGGAGTACGGGCTGGCCGCGGCATACAAGCGCATCGATACCTGCGCGGCGGAGTTCGAATCGTTCACGCCGTACATGTACGGCACCTTCGAGCCGTTCTGCGAGTCGGAGCCCACCGACCGGCGCAAGGTCGTGATCCTCGGCAGCGGCCCCAACCGCATCGGCCAGGGTATCGAGTTCGACTATTGCTGCTGTCACGCCGCCTTTGCCCTGCACGATCAGGGCTTCGAGACGGTGATGATCAACTGCAACCCCGAAACCGTCTCGACCGATTACGACACGACCGACCGCCTGTACTTCGAGCCGCTGACGTTCGAGGACGTGATGGCGGTGATTACGAAGGAGCAGAGCGCCGGCGCGTCGGTGTCGTGCCTGGTGCAGTTCGGCGGGCAGACACCGCTGAAGCTGGCGTTGCCGCTCCAGGAAGCGGGCGTCGAGATCCTGGGCACATCGCCCGACTCGATTGACCTGGCCGAAGACCGGCAGCGGTTCTCGAGGCTGCTGTGGGACCTGGGCATTCCGCAGCCGTCGAGCGGGACGGCGATCTCGCGTGCGGAAGCCCGCGACGTCGCCGGCCAGATTGGGTTTCCCGTGGTGGTGCGGCCGTCGTACGTGCTCGGCGGCCGCGGCATGGCCATCGTCTACGATACGGCGACGTTGGACCGCTACATGGCGGGCGCGGTGGACGTCTCGCACGAGCGGCCGGTGCTGATCGACAAGTTCCTCGAGGATGCCTTCGAGTTCGACGTGGACTGCGTCGCGGACGCGGGCGGCGCGGTCGTCATCGGCGGCATCATGGAGCACATCGAGCAGGCCGGCATCCACTCGGGCGACAGCTCCTGCGTCGTGCCGCCGTTCATGGTCGCCGAGCGCCATCTCGGTACCATTCGCGACTACACGCGCCGGATCGCGCGGGCGCTGAAGGTGGTCGGCCTGATGAACGTGCAGTACGCGATCAAGGACGACGTGGTCTACGTGCTCGAGGTGAACCCGAGGGCCTCGCGGACGGTGCCGTACCTGTCGAAGGCGACCGGCGTTCCGCTGGCGAAGATCGCGGCGCGCGTGATGGCCGGCCAGACGCTGGCGGAGCTCGGCCTGGTCGACGATCTCGAGGTGTCGGGCGTGTTCGTGAAGAGCCCGGTGTTTCCGTTCGTGCGGTTCCCGGGCGTCGATACCATTCTCGGGCCGGAAATGAAGTCGACGGGCGAGGTGATGGGCGGCGCCGACACGTTCGGCGCGGCGTTCGCGAAGGCGCAGCTGTCGGTGGGGCAGCGGCTGCCGGATGCGGGTCGGGCGTTCATCAGCGTCAACAACACCGACAAGACGACGGTGCTGCCGATTGCCCGCGATCTGGCCGAGCTCGGGTTCGAGCTGGTGGCGACGCGCGGCACCGCCGCCTACCTCCGCGCGCACGGCCTCGACGTCGAGGTCGTCTACAAGGTGAACGAGGGACGTCCGAATGTCGCCGATCAGATCGTCAACGGCCAGATCGCGCTGATCGTCAACACGCCGCTCGGGCGCGAGTCGTTCTTCGACGACCGCACCGTCCGCCGCGCGGCGATGCTGCAGAGCGTGCCCTGCATCACGACGCTGACCGGCGCGTCCGCCGCCGTCGCGGCCATCCGCGCCCTGCGCCTGAAGGCGCTCGACGTCCACGCGCTTCAGGATTACTACGCGGGTAAGACCACGGCCTAAGAGGGGCCTGGCCCCTTTGGCACGGAAATCTCGCAGATCTCTTCGTCGTGCGCGTCGCAGTTTCTGCGCATCCCGCGCGCACTCGACGCAATCCGCTGGTATTTCAGCCTGATCCTCTTCTTGCACGTCCGCTCGGCATGCGCTCGCTGCCGATCTGCCTCTGCGCGGCAATCGCGACGGGTGCCGCGATTGGCCTCCACATCGACCTGCCTCCTGGCATCGGCCTGGCCGCCGTCGCGGCACTGACCGTCGCGGCGATCGTGGGTGTGATCGCGCACTGTCCGCGATCCGTATTGGCCGCGGCTCTTGCAGGCACGCTGTTCAATACCTGGACGCTTTCCGCTGCGCATGAGCGGCTGGCCCGAAGCCCGCGCCTCGCCGCGCTGGTCGAGCACGCGTCTTCGGTGGAGCTCGAAGGACGCCTGCGATCGGACGCCGCACCTGACGGCGATGCCACGCGAATCGCGCTGGCCGTGACCCACGTGAACGTCGATGGCGTCCGCAGCAAAGCGACGGGCGACGCGATGTTGACCGTGACCGGGCGGCTCGCCTTCGACGTTCGCCGCACCTGGCGTGCCGGGCGCGTCCTGGCGATGCCCGCCAGCGTGCGGAGGCCGGCGCGATACCTGGACGACGGCGTGCCTGACCAGCAGCGTGCCGCGGCACGTCGCGGACTGATTCTCGTCGGCAGCGTGAAGAGCGGCGCGCTCGTTCGCGTGCTCGCGACGGGCTCATGGATCGATGAGCGGGCCGCGGATCTCCGCGCCTACGTTCGCGACGTCGTCGGCCGCCGCATCGGCGCCCTCGACTCGACTGCGGGCGCGATTGCCGCCGCCATCCTGATCGGCGACCGGACCGGCCTCGATGCCACACTCGAGGATCGCCTGCAGGCGGCCGGCACCTATCACGTGATTGCGATCTCGGGCGGCAACATCGCCATCCTCGCGATCACGCTGCTGGCCCTGACCTCGCTCGTTCGGCTGCCAACCGCAGCAGCGGCAATCCTCGTGGCGATCCTCCTCGCGTTCCACGGTGGCGTCGTTGGCGGTGGCGCCTCGGTGACGCGAGCGACAGTCCATGGCCATCGGCTATCTGCTGCTCAGCGTCGTCGATCTACGTGCCGCGCCGCTCAGCGCGCTTGCGGCGGCAGGGGCTGCCATGATCGCGCTCGCGCCGGAGATCGTCGCGGACGCCGGGTTCCTGCTCACCGTCTGCGCGACCGGCGCGATCGTGTTGCTGGCCGTCCGGCTGTCTGGCGCCGTGGTGTCATCAAGGCACGCGTCGGCGCGCGTTGCCGTTGTCGCCGTGATCGCCGCGTCGGTCGCGACCGAGATCGTGCTGCTTCCGATAGCCGCGGCGCTGTTCGGCCGCGTCACGGCGGCCGGTCCAATGCTCAACCTCGTCGCGGTCCCGGCGATGGCGGTTCTCCAGCAGGCTGGTCTCGTGGCGGTCGTGTGCGATCGATGGTGGTCCTGGCTGGCTGCTGTCGCGGGTCGCATCGCCCTGGTCGCCGCATATGCGCTCGTCGAATCGTCACGCCTCGTGGATTGGCTTCCCGGCATCACGAAGCGAGTGCCTGCTCCGGACTGGTGGGTGATTGGCATCTACTTCGGCGCGGGTGCGGCATTGTTCGCGGGCGTCGCCAGCGAACGACTCCGAGGGCGTTGGCGGGTCTGCCTGCGGCGCGCGGGCGGCATCATCATGGCCGCGGCCGCGCTCTTCATCGTCTCTGCCCCGCAGACCTGGCGCTGGCCGTGGACCGCCGACGGCTGGCTCACGCGTGGTGAGCATCGACGTAGGACAAGGTGACGCCACGCTCATCGTCTTTCCCGACGCGACGACGATGCTGGTCGATGCGGGAGGGCTTGGTGGAATGGCGCGATTCGACATGGGCGCGAGAGTTGTCGCACCGGCCATGTGGGCGCGGCGCATCGGCTGGCTCGACGCGCTGCTGCTGACCCACGGCGATCCCGATCACATCGGCGGCGCTCGGACCATCGTGGACGTCTTCAGGCCGCGGCTGTTCGAAGGGATCGTCGTGCCGGCGCATTTGCCAAGCGACGAATTGCGTGGCCTGGCCCGCGCCCGTCGCCTCGAGATGCGCTCGCTGTATGGGGAGACGCGTTGGCGGGTCGGGGCGGTTGCCGTCCGCATCTGGCACCCGCCGCCTCCGGACTGGGAGCGGCGTAAGGTCCGAAACGACGATTCGGTGGTGACCGAGCTTCGGATGGGCGACGTGTCGATCGTGCTGCCCGGAGACATCGGCGCCGACGTCGAGCGCGACCTCGCCGGAAGGATGGATCGCGTTCCGTTTCGTGTCCTCAAGGCCGCGCACCACGGCAGTGCCAGTTCCAGCTCGGCGCCGTTTCTGGACGCGCTCCGGCCGTCAGTGGCGCTGATCAGCTGCGGTCGCCAGAATCGCTTCGGACATCCGGCGACGGCGGTGCTTGCCCGCTATCGCGCGCGGGGGACCGAGGTGTTCCGCACCGACCTGGACGGCGAGATCACGCTGCGGACCAATGGGACCGCGGTTGACGTGGAAACGTTCACCGGTCGATCGTGGCATCGGGCTTCGCCCCCTGCTTCACCGACTGCCACGTCGCCTCGAGCTCGTCCAGCGTTTTCTCCTGCATCCGCTGGCCCGTCGCTGTAACCCGCCTTTCGACCTCTGAGAATCGGGCCAGGAACTTGTCGTTAGCGCGTCGCAAGGCCGCTTCCGGCTCGACGCCAAGCTTGCGCGACAGGTTGGCAATCGCAAAAAGCAAATCGCCGAGTTCCTCCTCGATGCCCGAGCTGAAGCTCGGGCCTACGTACGCGCGGTCAGGGTTCCCCTCGTCCTTCGTTTTTCGTCCTTCGTGCTCGACGGCGTCGCGAAGTTCCTGAAGCTCTTCGTCTATCTTCGCGACGACGTCGGACGCCCGGACCCAGTCGAACCCGACGGCGGCGGCGCGCGCGCCGTACTCGTACGCTCGCAGCAGCGCCGGCAGCGTCCTCGGCACGCCGCCGAGGATGGTCTTGGGCGCCGAGGAGGTCGATCGTTCGGAGGCCTTCATCTCCTCCCACTTGCCGCGCACTTCGTGTGGCGTCGAGAGTTTGGCGTCAGATCCGAAGACGTGCGGATGGCGGCGCACGAGCTTCGTCACGATCGCGTCAATGGCGTCGGCCACGCTGAAGGAGCCGCTTTCCTCGGCGATGCGGGAGAGGAACACCACCTCGAGGAGCAGATCGCCGAGCTCCTCGCAGAGGCCAGCCGTGTCGCCGGTGTCCAGCGCCTCGAGCGCTTCATAGGTCTCTTCGAGGAGATAGGGCCGTAGTGACGCGAGCGTCTGTTCCCGGTCCCACGGGCAGCCGTCCGGCGACCTCAGCCGGGCCATGATCGAGACGAGCTCGTTGAAGCGGTCACCCGGCGTTGTCATATGCGAAGGCGGGGCTTTTGTCGTCATTGTGGAGGCGGGGCTTTAGCCCCGCCGCGTAGGGTATTCTAGAACGCATGACCGATCAGGAGCAGGGGCTCACCTTCACCGGCTTCGTCTTTTCGCTGATGCACACGGCCGCCGTGCATCTCGGCGATGCCGCCGATCCGGTGTCGGGCGAGACGCAGCCGCCGAACGTGGAAGGCGCGCGCCAGATGATCGATATCCTCGGTATCCTCGAAGAGAAGACACGCGGCAATCTGACCGTCGAGGAGCGCCAGCTGCTGGAGCAGGGCCTCTACGAGCTGCGCATGCGATTCATGGACGTCCAGAAGGGCGCCCCTCGCATCATCGTCCCGTAACAGACTCGCGGGGCTGAAGCCCCGCCTCCACGCGATCAACCTGACCAAACCGATCAACCAGTCCAACCCGGGCAACCCGATCAACCCGAGTAACCCGGGCAACCTGTTGTTCTTGGTACCGGGACAAGCCACGGCGTCCCGATGATCGGCTGTCGCTGCGCGGTGTGCACGTCGACCGATCCGCGCGATAACCGGACGCGGCCGTCCGTCTACCTCACGCTCGCCGACGGCACTGCCGTCCTCATCGACACGTCGCCCGATCTGCGCCAGCAGGCCCTGCGGTTCGATCTCCGTCGCGTCGACGCCGTGCTCTACACGCATGGCCACGCGGATCACGTGCTCGGCCTGGACGACATGCGGCGGTTCAACGCCCTGCAGGATTCGCGGATTCCGTGCTACGGCGATCCGCTGACAATTCGCGAGATCCGCCAGACGTTTTCCTACATCTTCGATCGCTCGACGCCGGTAGGCGGCGGTCTGCCGGAGATCGATCTCTTCACCGTCGAAAGCCCCTTCTTCCTCGGGGGACACCAGATCACGCCGGTGCCGCTGTGGCACGGCAGCAGGCTGGTCTACGGGTACCGAATCGGATCGCTCGCCTACCTGACCGATTGCAGCGCGATCCCCGACGCCTCATGGGAGGCGATCGAAGGCGTCGAGGTGCTCGTGATCGATGCGCTGCGGCACCGCCCGCATCCCACCCATTTCAGCGTCGCCGACGCGTTGGCGGTGGTGGATCGACTCGGCCCGCGGCAGGCGTGGTTTACCCACATCTGCCACGATTTGCCTCATGCCGAGACATGCGCCGCGCTGCCTGAAAACGTTCAACTGGCATATGATGGCCTGTCGGTCAGCTTCAGGTTGGCGTGATCGATGACCCGGGCCTCGCCCGGCCCCGAGTCGCGTGGACGTCATTCATTTCCCTGAGGACCCTCGCCCGCCGCGCTGGCTGCATCCCGTGCTGGCGCTGGGCAACTTCGATGGCCTGCATCGCGGCCATATGAAGATCATCGAGCGCGTCCGGCGCGTAGCGAACGAACGCGGCGCGACCGCCGTGGCGATGACCTTCGACCCTCATCCCCCGCGAGTGGTGCGCCCCGACAAGGCGCCGCCGCTCCTCATGACGAAGACGCAGCGGCTCGAGGCGCTCGACCGCGCGGGCGTGGACGGCGTCGCCGTCGTGCGCTTCACGCCCGAGCTCTCACGCTGGGATCCCGAGACGTTCGCGCGTACCGTGCTCGTCGAGTGGCTGCACGTCGCGGAAGTGTGGGTGGGCGCGAACTTCCTGTTCGGCCACGACCGTGCGGGCAACTTCTCGTCGCTCAGGGCACTGGGCAGCCGCTATGGATTCCGCGCCGAGAAGATCGACCCGGTCCGGTACAAGGACTTCGTGGTCAGCAGCACGCGAATCCGCCGGCTGGTCAGCGAGGGACGCGTGGACGAAGCGGGCGCGCTGCTCGGCCATCCCTACACGATTGACGGCACCGTCGTCGAAGGCAGTCGCCGGGGGCGGGAGCTGGGCTTCCCGACCGCCAACCTGTCGACCGCGAACGAGCTGATTCCGCCGCACGGCGTCTATGCCACTACGGTCAGGCTGGACGGGGTAATCTATCCATCGATTACGAACATCGGTGTCAGGCCGACCTTCGACGAAGAGCCCAGAACCGTCATCGAGACACACCTGCTGGACGTGGAGCGCGATCTCTACGGGCGCACGCTTCGCCTGGGTTTCGTGCAGCGGCTTCGTGACGAGCGGCGCTTCGAGAGCGTGGACCTGCTGAAGGCGCAGGTGGCCGCCGACGTCCAGAAGGCGCGGACCCTTTTCGAGCAGATGTCGCTGTGACCGACGATTCGATGCCGCTCTCGACGTTTTTTTTCCGGGCCAGCCTCCCCGCGCGCCGGGAGTCGCTCGAGCCGCTCGCTCCGCTCATCAGGCAGGTGCTGGCCTACGCCGGCTACCCGGCGGACGAGTCGCACGAGATCGCCGCCCAGATCGAGAAGGTGGCCAATCACGGCCTGGCATCGACGGGGAAGGGGCACGTCACCGTCACGTTCGAAAGGGACGCGAATCGCTTTCGGGTCAGCCTGAGCGCGCCGCATTTGTCCGGCGCGCCGCCCGCGAAGGGGCTGATGGACGCGGTGACCGTGGATCGTGGCGCGTCGGGACCGACGTACCGCTACGAGCGGCGTATCCCTGAGGCCTTGTAGCCCCGCTGACGTCATGCGTCTCTACAACAGCCTGACTCGTCAGGAAGAGCCTTTCGCCCCGGCGAGCGACGGAACCGTACGGATGTACAGCTGCGGCCTGACGGTGTACAGCCGGGGCCACATCGGCAATTTCCGGACGTTCGTCTGCCTCGACGTGCTGCGGCGGACGCTGCGCTACGTGTGTGGCTGGCCCGTGCGCCAGGTGATGAACTTCACCGACGTGGACGACCGGACGATTGCCGGAGCACAGAAGGCGGGAATGGACCTTCGCGCCTACACCGATCAGTTCATTGCCGCGTTTCGCGAAGACGCCGCGGCACTTGGCCTGGAGCCGGTCGAGGACAACCCGCGCGCGACCGACGAGGCGAATCTGAAGGCGATGGCGGACCTGGTCGTGGCGCTCGAGAAGAACGGACACACGTATCGCAGCGACGGGTCGGTCTATTACCGCATCGGCACCTTCGAGAAATACGGCCAGCTGGCCCGGCTCGATCAGGAGGGCATCAAGCCTGGCGCGCGCATCGACACGGACAATTACGCGAAAGACGATGCCCGCGATTTCGTGTTGTGGAAGGCGACGAAGCCCGACGAGCCGACCTGGGATTTCGGATTTGGCCCCGGCCGGCCCGGATGGCATCTCGAATGCTCGGCGATGGCGCTGCGCCTGCTCGGCGAGCCGCCGATCGACATTCACGCCGGGGGCGTCGATCTGATTTTTCCGCACCACGAGAACGAGATTGCACAAAGCGAAGGCGCCACCGGTAAGCTGTTCTCGCGCGTCTGGGTCCACGTCGAGCATCTGATCATCGACAACGAGAAGATGTCGAAGTCGCTTGGCAACGTCTTCAATGTGAAGGACGTGGTCGATCAGGGCTTCCGTCCGTCGGCGCTCAGGTATCTGCTGCTCTCGAGCCACTATCGCAAGCAGCTGCGTTTCTCGTGGGAGGCGATGCACCAGGCCGACGAGTCGCTGCGGCGCCTCGTGGACTTCGTCGCGAGGCTCGATCGGGTCGAGGGCGGCGATGCGCATCCCGAGGTCGCCCGGCAATTGACGGAAGCGACCGCGGCCTTTGACGAAGCGCTGCAGTCGGATGTCAACACGTCGGCGGGGCTTGCGGTGATGTTCGATCTGGTCCGGTCGCTGAACGCGGCGATCGATGACGGCCGCCTCGGCGCACCCGATGTCGCTGGCGTCCGCCAGGCTTTCACGCATTTCGACCGGGTCCTCGGCGTGATCGCGCTCCGGCAGGCGGAGGACGCGAAGCCGCCCGTTGATTCGCAGGAAATCGAGCGGTTGATCAGGATCGCCACGCCGCCAGGCGTCGTCGCGATTTCGCGGAAGCCGACCGCATCCGCGACGATCTCGCGACGCGCGGGATCCTGTTGGAGGATGGGCCAGGCGGCACGCGGTGGAAACGGAAATGACGGTCACGCGGCACGACAATCTCTGACTGAAGGTGAGTATGGACGCTCCGCTGCTGAAGACGACGCTGCCCGGCCCGAAGGCCGCGGCGCTCATCGCCCGCGACAAGGCGACGGTGTCGCCGTCCTATACGCGCGATTACCCGCTCGTCATGGCCGGTGGTGAGGGCGCGGTGGTCGTGGATGTCGACGGGAACCACTTTCTCGATTGCGCCGCCGGCATTGCCGTCAACGCCACCGGCCACGCCCACCCCGACGTCGTGAAGGCCATCGTCGACCAGGCCCAGCGCTACCTGCACATGTCGGGCACCGACTTCTACTACGAGCCTCAGGTGCAGCTGGCCGAGGCGATGGCCGAGATCGCGCCGATCACGGGGCCGGTGCGCACGTTTTTCGGGAATTCGGGGACCGAAGTTGTCGAGGCGTCGATCAAGCTCGCCAAGTACCACTCGAAGCGCTTCAACATCATCGCGTTCCTCGGCTCCTTCCACGGGCGCACGATGGGATCGCTGTCGCTGACGTCGAGCAAGCAGATTCAGCGCAAGGGCTTCGGCCCGATGATTCCCGGCGTGTATCACGCGCCGTACGCGAACTGTTATCGGTGCCCGATCGGATCGTCGCCCGACAACTGCGCCTCCGAGTGCCTCAGCTTCATCGAAGATCAGATCCTCCTCCACCTCGTCTCGCCCGAGGATGTGGCAGCCATCGTCGTCGAGCCAATCCAGGGCGAGGGCGGCTACGTTGTGCCGCCGGCGGCGTTTCATCAGCGGCTGCGCGAGCTGACCACGAAGCACGGCATGCTGCTCGTGACCGACGAAGTGCAGTCGGGCATGGGACGGACCGGGAAGATGTTTGCCATCGAGCACTTCGGTGTCGAGCCGGACATCTTCGCGACCGCGAAGGGCATCGCGTCGGGGATGCCGCTCGGCGTCTGCACGGCGCGGGCCGACGTCATGGACTGGCCGCCCGGTGCGCACGCCAGCACGTTTGGCGGCAACCCGGTGAGCTGCGCCGCCGCGGTGGCCACGATCAAGCTGCTGCGTGAGAGCCTGATCGCCAATGCGGCTGACGTCGGCGGGTTCCTGATTGAGGGCGCCAGGGCGCTGATGGACAAGCATCAAATCATCGGCGACGTCCGCGGCAAGGGCCTGATGATCGGCATCGAGTTCGTCAAGGATCGCAAGACCAAGGAGCGCGCCGTCGCCGAGCGCGACGCCATCGTCCAGGCCGCGTTCTACAAGGGCCTGCTGGTCCTCGGCGCGGGGAAGAACGCGATCCGCCTGTCGCCGCCGCTTACGCTGACCCGGGCGCAGGCCACCACCGCGCTCGGCCTGCTCGATGCCGCGATCAGCGAGGTATCCCGGCGGTAAATGTGGCCGGGGCCGTAGGGGCGCACTGCGTGCGCCCTGACACTATGCCGCCCCGCCGGTACGCGCGTTGCACTTCACCGCGCGCATGTCCACCGCCACGCACCTCGCCCTTGGCGAACATGGGGAATCCCTCGCCGTTCGCGCGCTCGAGCGCGAAGGGTACGCAGTTCTTGCCCGTCGCTACCGCACCCGTCTCGGCGAAATCGACATCATCGCGCGCGACGGATCGTGCCTGGTGTTCGTCGAGGTCAAGGCCCGCCGGCATCATCGGTGCGGCCGGCCGGACGAGCAGATCACCATCCGCAAACAGCGTAAGATTGTGGCCATCGCGCAGGTGTTCCTGGCGCGAACCGGTGTTGCTGCCGAGGCCTGCCGGTTCGACGTGGTGTCGGTCTCGATGGACGACGGCCGCCCACGAGTGGAGATCATACGGAATGCCTTTGATGCCGGGTGATGCCCCGATCCCTCGTGCGAGCGCAGCGAGCGCGTCCTTCGGCCGCGAAGCGGCCGCCCCTCGCGCGAACGAAGTGAGCGCGCCCTGACATGCCCGAATTACGTAAAGACCCCATCACAGGACGCTGGGTCATCATCTCGACCGAGCGTCGCAAGCGCCCGAGCGCCTTCCGTCTCGAACACGTCCACCCGGTGGCAGGACTCGTCTGTCCGTTCTGCGAGGGCAACGAGGAATACACCCCGCGCGAGGTGCTGTCCTATCGCCGGAATGGCGCAGGGGCGAATGGTCCCGGCTGGGACGTGCGCGTGGTGCCGAACAAGTTTCCGGCGTTGCAGGTGGAAGGCGGGCTCGATCGGCAGGGCGACGGGTTGTTCGACAAGATGAACGGCGTGGGCGCGCACGAAGTGATCATCGAGACTCCGCAGCACGACGCGTCACTCGCGACGCTGCCGGCGGTCGCAATCGAGCGGATCCTCTGGGCCTATCGCGAGCGCGTGCTGGATCTGCGCCAGGACAAGCGCTTTCGCTATATCCTCGTGTTCAAGAACCACGGCGCCGCGGCGGGCGCGTCGCTCGATCATCCGCACTCGCAGCTGATTGCCCTGCCCGTGGTGCCGCGCAACGTCCGCGACGAGATCGCCGGTGCGAAGCTGCACTTCCAGCACAAGGAGCGGTGCGTCTACTGCGACATCATCCGGCAGGAGCTGGATCAGCGGGTGCGCGTGATTACGGAGAACGCGGAGTTCGTCGCGCTGTCGCCGTACGCGCCGCGGTTTCCGTTCGAGGCATGGATTCTGCCGAAGCGCCACGGCGCCTCGTTCGAGGAAACGCCGCGGCACGAGTACGATGCGCTGGCGCGGATGCTCAAGGAGATGCTGCAGCGGATGAACCGCGCGCTCGAGTCGCCGCCGTTCAATCTCATCATTCACAGCTCGCCGTTCTCGGAGAACACCGCCGAGTACTATCACTGGCACATCGAGATCATGCCGACGCTGACCAAGGTGGCGGGCTTCGAGTGGGGGAGCGGGTTCTATATCAACCCCACGGCCCCCGAAGAAGCGGCGGAAGTGCTCAGGGAAGTAGTGGTGTAGAAAATCGAGAACTCGAGAACTCGAGAACTCGAGAACTTCGAGAACTCGAGAAAGTGCCGGATGCACCCTGGCGAACGTTGGCCCGAGTACGTAGGCCCGAGCTTTAGCTCGGGCTTCTCGCAGTTCTCGATTTCTCGAGTTCTCGGTTTCTCGAGTTCTATCTAGGTCTCTCCGCTCCGGACGATCCAACGCGCCCCACATGTGGCGCAAATGAAGTGGCGATCCCACTCCCAGCGCGCGGGACGTTTCCACCCGTCCTGGTGGCAGAACGGGCAGAAAGTGGAGGATTGTGGCGGCGCGCTTGCGGAAACGGGCTGCGGAGGCGATTGACGAATGGCCCCGTCCGACATGGCGGGAGAACGTCAATGCAAACCGAGCGCCGCGGTCACGGGCTGACCGACGCAATGGCGCCCCGCTTTCTTGCACGGGCTGCGAACCCTGTAGTACATTGAGGGTTCGGCACTCGGGCGAGAGCGGGAATAACTCAGTGGTAGAGTGCGACCTTGCCAAGGTCGAAGTCGCGGGTTCGAATCCCGTTTCCCGCTCCACTTCTCTCGCCGGTTCCGAGCGCGGCCGGGCGCCTTGCCCGGCCGATTGTTCGTACGACGCGTAGCGTCGGACGGACCTACGTAGGCCCGAGCTTTAGCTCGGGCATCGGGGCTCTCCAGACGGCGCCGTCGCCAAGCGGTAAGGCAGAGGTCTGCAAAACCTCCATCCCCGGTTCGATTCCGGGCGGCGCCTCCAACTTTTCTTCCGGATCTCGCCGATTCCCTGCCGCTCGCCGCGCGTCATCGCCGCTGGTATGCCCGTTGGTATGCTCAAGCGATCCCTGCGAGCCATTTCCCGACGCCGAAACGCGGTGAACGCGATGCGCTGAGGCCTGCCGATCGAGCAGCCGGCGGCGTCTTTCAGGTCTCCGTCGGAAACGATGTTGTAGCGCTCGAACACGGAACGGGTCGTATGGCCTGTCATCGTCATTGCGACGCGGTCAGGGATCCGTCAGGACCGGATTGTCCTTGACGCCGCGGTGAGCGGGGACAGTTTGTCCTGAGAGGCCCCGCACCATGTTGGTTTCGTTGCGCCGGTGGTTGCAGCCGGGACCATCCGGGCGCAAGCTGGCCGGAGGTCGCAGGCACGAACGCACCGGGAGTGGGGCGTGAACCTATCGCAAGGTTCCGTGTCCCGCGGGTTCATGCTCGGCGTCTGACTTGAGACGCCTTCGCACATAAGGGCCGAGCGTCTCTGCCGCAGAGGTTGACCTGGCTCTGCGTGGTCACCAGCCCCGTCGATGCCAGAATTGATGGTCGCACCGCCGGTCCGTTCCTCTTCGGAGACCCAGCAGGCATCGTCGTCGCAGGCCGATTCGTTGACAAGCGGCTTCAGGGCGGAGACAATCCGCGTTGCTCCTGCCTGCCCTGACGAGTCAGTCATGACGAAGACATTTCAGAGTGCATTGATGCTTGTGGCCCTGAGTGCCTTCGCGTTTCCGGCATCCGCGGCGCCGATTCTCGTGAACGGCAGCTTCGAAGATACAACTGGTCTAGCAGGCAGTGGCGACTTCTTCGACGGCGTTCCGATTGGCTGGAGCTTTACTGGCAACATCGTGCAGCTCCTGACAAGCGCTATCCCAACTGCTCCGTCGGGCATTGACGGAAACTTGTATGTCGAGTTCAACGGTGACGACGCACTAAGTTCATTCGGCACGTTGTCTCAATCGGTCACCGGCCTTACGGTTGGACAGGAGTACGAAGTTGCATTTCTTTGGGGAAACCGCGGTGTCCCCGGGGATGACGCCTATGATTTTGCCGTCGAGATGGGAGGCGCCACGTTCAGCCGCGCTGGCAGCGGACTGGTGAATCTGACCGCGGGCTCGATTCAATTCATTGCCTCGTTATCGACTGAGGAACTCAGGATCATCTTCAATGACCCCGGCGGCCCTACCCTTACCGACGGAGCACTAGACGCATTCGAAATCCATGCTGTCTCGGACGTTCCGGAGCCCTCATCGATGGTATTGCTCAGCCTGGGCGTAGCCGGCTTCGGTGTACATTTCGGTCGCAAGGTTCGTAGCAACTAGCCTAATTTGATCCTGCAGAGAGCCGCCACGTGCGTCGTGCCAGCGGTCTTGCGTCCGCTCAACCCCCCGCCCCTTTCGAGCCGCGGGCTTATTGACACCCGTCCTCAGGTCTTCTACACCGTGGCGCACGGATCCGCTGCGCGAGATCGTCGCCTTCGACGAGCTCCATGACGCGCCCTCGATCGTCCACGCTGTAAATCTGCGCGATGTGCGGGGGTTCAGCGGCGCGAGCGTTTTCGAGCTTCGTCTTTTCAGCACGATCATGACACTGGGCACGCCCAAAGACGTCACGCACAAGGAACTACGGATCGAGACATTCGTCCCTGCCGACGAAGCCTCCGAGAGGGCGTGGAGAAGCGTGGCGCTGTGACCTCATACGTCGCACTGCTGCGGGGCATCAATGTCGGCGGCAGCAATCTGATCAGGATGGCCGCGCTCAAAGCCTGCTTCGAAGCCAAGGGCTTCCGCGACGTGACGACCTACATTCAGAGCGGAAACGTCCTGTTCACGGCCGGCCGCGCCAATCAGCGGACGCTGACGGGCCAGATAGAGAAGGCGCTCTCGAAGACGTTCGCATACCAATCGCGAGTCGTCGTGCGCTCGTTCGAGCAGATGAAGGCGACTGTCGGGAAGGCGCCGAAGGGATTCGGTCGGCAGCCGACGGCATATCGTTATGACGTGATCTTTCTGAAAGACCCGCTCACGCCGGACGAGGCGATAAAAAGCGTGACCGCGAAGCCGGGCGTTGACCTCGTCTTTGCTGGCGATGGTGTGTTGTATTTTTCCCGACTGATCAGCAAGGCGGCGCAGAGCCAGCTGAGTCGTCTCGTCGGGACGCCAGCCTACCAGAACATGACCATCCGCAATTGGAACACTACGGTGAAGCTGTTCGACCTCATGAGGCGCGTCGAGGAGCGCTGACGTTGTCGCGCAGTGAGCGCGCCATCGATGAAACCGGGGCCGTCCGTCTAACCGCCCCTGCTGAACATCCAATAAAGCGCTTGAATGTCCGGTATCTCGTATCGATCGCTGACCTGCTCGCGTGGAAGTTCGAACAGGTTCGCCGCAGGAATGCCCGATCCGATGCGCTGCACGCGGTTCCTCTCGTCGGTCGGCTGCCCGTGCAGACCAGCCGAGAGTGCAACCGCGGGCGGGCGCCAGAAACGGGCGCAGCCATGCCGGCAATGTTGCGGAAGAGGACTGGTGCGCCCTCTGAGTCCAGCGCGAGTTGCCCTCCGCGGCCTCGCTCGCGCAGAACCGGGCGGCCAGCGGCGTGGATTTGGGCACAACTTGGGAACAGACCGCGTGGAGCGCCAGGCAAAACGGCGGAGCAGGACCGACGACGACCCGGGCTTCGAAATCGACGTGGCGCCACTGGAGCCGGAGCACCCCGGGGGTAGTCGGCTAACGCCGTGTTGCTGCCGGTGGCGTTCAAGTTTCAAGGCATGCCGGCACTGGGCGAGGAGATAGTCCCCTCGAAGGAACCGGTGGTCAAGCCGGTTACCTGGTTGAACACGCGCTCGACGGTAAAGCTCCCTGTGGCGTCGGCGAACCGACCTGTACCCCCTTTTATCGTCGCGGTTTCAGCAATGGAGAGAACGCCTGGGGCCGTTAGGGTGGCTTGTCCGCTAAAGCCAGCGGTGAGCGTGTCGCCATTGGCCGCAGTGAACTCGTAGGTGCCGGTCGAAGTCCTGTTCGTGGTGTTCACGACATGCGGGATTTCTATGGTGAAGCGACCCAGGTGCGTAGCGTTGCCCGTGCCCTCGATTGAGACAGACAAGAACGGAGGCGTACCCGGCGTAATGGTCGCGGTTCCTTCCAACCTGCCCTTGAAAGGCACTTCCTGGTCGTTGGAGAGAACGCCCGCGCCGGTTGCGTTCGCCTCCGACGACGCGATGGACAGACTGGCGGACGAGAGAGACGTCGGACTGGTTGGCGTGATGGGCTGACTACAGCCAACGAACAGCGCGACACCGACCACGGCAACAGAGTTGAGCGAGGCATGCATTGGTGGCTCCGTTTGAATACAGCGTTTTTGAATACAGCGTGATCGGCGACTCTGGCTTCATGGCGTGTGAAGTGTGGGATCGTACCCGGTCGCGCGTCCTCGATCTGTCCAGAACGGAACAGCGGCCCGTTCAGTTACCCACTCTCGAACCGCCTCGCGGAACAGCGCGTGACGACCTCGCCATCCGCAACATGATGAAGGCGCTGAACGCCGCGGTGGCTGGGCACTCTCGCGCCGCGGCCGATCAGTTTTTGGCTGGAGGTGTTCGAAGCGATCGAGCGCGCCGGAAGCACGACATCGTGAGCGGACCACCTCAGTTACTACTACAGGTCAGCCGCGCAGGTCACCGGTCCAGTTTCAATGTGGGACAGAACAGGTTGCAATGTGGGACAGAACAGGTTGACCGCAGCGGCGCGTCTCGCGTAAGGTGCGCTCACTCAGTTGCGTTCCTGATCGCGAGACCGCCCGGCAATGTAACACGGTGGTCGTCGGCGTTCTTGTCCAAGAGGAGGTCGTTACATGACGGTGAAAGCAGGATTCTTCGCAATTGCGCTGCTCGGCGCCATCGTGATGACCGTGACGCCTGCTCAGGCGGCGCCGATCGACCTCGAGGACGCCCAACTCTCGGGCGCGCTCATCATCAATGGCTGGGCAGACAATCAGTTCGATCCAGCCAACGGGCACGTCCCGGCCGGCTTCGGGAACTCTTCGTTTGCCGAAGGTGGCTCCGGCGAGCCGTTCGCGCTCGTCTCGGATTCGAAGGTGGAATTCGGCTACCAGGGTGGGGCGTGATGTTCTTCCTCCACGGTTGACTTCACGACCACTGGACTGGTCACGGTCAGCGGCAACGGCCCCTCTCCGTTTACGAGCATGGACGTGAGCATCAACAGCCGTTCCTTCACGGGCCTGACGCTCACGCCGGTCAGTGGGAGTCATTCGGCACCTGCGGCTTCACCGGCGACACATTCGGCTGCAACTTCGGTGTAGCGACGACACCATTCACGGTGATCACGCAGCTAGAGCGAGGCGGACCCCGGCGGTCCCCGAGCCGGCGTCCCTGACCCTCCTGGGCCTCGGTCTCGCCGGCCTCGCCATTCGCCGTCGCAAGCCGCGCCAGCCCTGAGCCGCTGCCCCGGGCTCAGCGCTTCGCGAGTGGCGTCAACTCGCGTCGCTCGGGCCCGGCGTAGCCGCCGCGCGGACGGATCAACCGGTTGTCCGCGTGCCGCTCTGGCCGCCGTGGCCAGGATCGCCGCGCTTCCTGAATGCCCTGCTCGGTCATTTCTCGCCACCGTTTTGACGCTTCCGCCAGCACGATCGATGGCATCAATACAAGGAAGTTCAGTCTCCGACACAGGCTCACAACGATTACCCGTTTGCAATCCTCCATCCCCGGTTCGATTCCGGGCGGCGCCTCCATTATTTCCTAACAAATCGACTCGCTCGGTTCGGCGCTTTGCAACAGACTAGAGCGTTTTTGTATTTGTGCGTAGACGGCCGGTCATGGTCCCTCTTCCCGGTCGGAGGAGGCGATGGCACCGTATTCGAATGGACTTGCGACGAGCGTGTCTTGCGCGCGTGGGATGCGAGCGGGATCGATGTGTACGCGGTTGCGGCGGAAGGTCTGCGGTGAGCCGCGCGTGGGTTCATCGCTTGATACAGCGCGCCGAGAAACGGGATCGATTGTGCCGCGGCAAGCAGACCAAGTTTCGGCGGCGGGTCTTGGCAGGCCAGGAGGATCGTCTCGTGGCGCTGGTGACGGCGCGGCCGGACGCGACGTTGGCGGAGTTGCGCGACGCGCTGCCGACGACGGCGGCGCTCAGCACGATGTTGGCTGGAATTTCATTGGCTGGACCTCACCGTCAAAAAAACTGCCCGGCGCGGCGGCCGCCGCGCTACCTGCTAGACGAGAAACTCCATGTGCCGCTACGCTCCGAGCACCCGGGAGGACTGGCCGCGAACGTTTTAGGTGACGTCGCGAACCCGAAAAAAAACATGGTCTGGGGGTGGCTTGCGACTTGAAAGTGGTGACGCCGCGAGGCGATCCCGGTTAGGAAAGTGATCTGTAGGCGCCACCCTTGCTCCCGGGCTTCACCGCCAGGAGGTGCCCGTCCGCGGAGCAGAAAGCCTTCCCGACGACTGCCGGACAGCTGTCGACAGATCCATCCTCGTGCCGCGGGCATTGACATCGGTTCGACGTTCCACGTCGTGGCGGTGCCGCGCGATCGGGACGAGCGACCCGTGCGGACCTTCCGGACCTTCAGCGGGGATCTCCACCAATTAGCGGATTGGCTGACGGCTATCGGCATTACGACGGTGGCCATGGAGTCGACGGGCGTGTACTGGATTCCGGTGTTCGAGATTCTCGAAGCGCGTGGATTCGAGGTGCTGCTGGTGAACGCGCGGGATGCGAAGCACGTTCCCGGCCGCAAGACGGACGTGAACGATGCCCAGTGGCTCCAGCAACTCCACCAGCACGGGCTCTTACGTGGGAGCTTCCGTCCCCGCGAAGCGTCTGGTCCGTTTGCGCGCCTATCTCCGCCATCGCGAGCGGCTCGTCGACTATGCCGCCTCCCACATTCAGCACATGCAAAAGGCGCTCATGCAGATGAACGTGCAGCTGCACCACGCCGTGGCGGACATCACCGGGGCGACTGGCATGCGGATCATCCGGGCAATTGTCGCGGGCAATTACGCGCCCGAGCAATTGAACACGAGGGCCGACGTCTTAGCCACCCTTTTTCAATCATTAGATAGTCGCTTGATCCAATCGACAGCCGTTGCAAACGTGCTGTCCATGTTGTTGTGCCCCAGGCCTGAGAACAGAACATAGTCGTAGCGATGGCCGCCAATTCGCAGCGCTTGCAGCCGCTCGATGGACAAACCCACGGGAATGCTGCCGTCGTTGTCGCTGAACAGCCAAAGCCCCGGGATCGATAGCTTCTTCAGGCTTTCGCTCGAGTCGGTATCTTTGCCCAGAAAAGCCGGCCACACATATTCCTCCGTTCTTGAACGCAGCGCTTCGTCGTAGCTCGGCGCGTGTGGCTATCCCGATCGGAGGTGTATTTGCTGAAGATGTCTTCCTCGCTGCACCTTGCCGACGGGGCCGCTGCCAAAGACCAGGAATTTCGCAAGATTGCTTTTCTCCGCGGCCAAGGGGCCAATCCATCCCGCCTGACTGATGCCCGCAACTCCAACGGGTATTCCCTTCAGGGACGGGTGGCTCGAAAGCTTCTTCAAAGCGGAAATCGCATCGTCCGCCAGGAGCGCAATATTCTTTTCGCTGACGCTCTGCTCGCCTTCGTAGTCGCCGCCGGAGTTGCCCGCTCCTCGCTTGTCATAGACCAGCGCCACGATGCCTTCCTTGGCGAAGCGCTCCGCCCAGCCGAGGTTTCTCGTTTGCTTTCCCGATCCGTGGATAAATACCACCGCCGCACGCATGGGTTGATCTTCCGGAAACACGATCGACCCGGATAACGTGGCGCCATGACTGGCGAACTCGACTTCTTCGACACGCAGGTTTCCACCGAAACTTCGCGCGCTGACAAAGAAGGAGAACAGGAGAACGGCAAGCTCTGTCTTTTTCATTCCTACCTGCCGGTGAGCAATCTTCTAAAGTCGTGAGGTTGGGCACGTGTCCGGTTGAGGCTGTACGATCAGGCCCGACTGCCGAATGCGGCCGCGCCAAGCTGGCCCGCCTCGGCCTTGTGGGATGGAATGATAACCCGCACAATCGCTCGCTGGCAGACGAACGGCCGCGGCTTGGCTGACGCCTGTGGAGGACTGGATTGAAAGCACTCGTGGTGGCTGGAGCCCGGCCGAACTTCATAAAAGTTGCGCCGGTGCTTCGCGCGTTGAGAACCGCGCGACACCAGGGTCTGCTGGTGCATACGGGACAGCACTACGATGCCGTCATGTCCGATTCGTTCTTTCGCGATTTGGACATGCCGGGTCCCGACTACCACCTCGGCGTCGGATCCGGCTCCCATGCGCAACAGACGGCGCTGATCATGCAGCGGTTCGAGCCAATCCTCCTGGACGTGCGGCCCGACTGGGTCGTGGTGGTTGGCGACGTCAACTCAACGCTGGCGTGTGCTCTCGTAACGGCGAAGCTCAAGCACCAACTCGAGTGCGGGCTCGCGCATGTCGAAGCGGGGCTGCGAAGTGGCGACTGGCGAATGCCCGAGGAAGTGAACCGGGTCCTGACTGACCGCGTCTCCGATCTCCTTTTCACGCCTTCGGCGGACGCGCTGGCGAACCTGGTGGCGGAAGGGATCGAACCGGACCGGGCCGTCATGGTCGGCAACGTGATGATCGACACGCTCTTCGCGATGTTGCCCAAAGCGCGCGAGATCCACTTTGCCGACACGTTGACTCTCGCGCGCGGCAACTACGTCGCGACGACACTGCACCGGCCTTCAAACGTCGATGACCGTGACACGCTCGACGCCGTATTCGGCGCGCTTGGCACGGTTGCCGAGACGATGCCTGTCGTGTTCCCGATCCACCCCCGAACACGCAAGAACGCCGATGAGTTCGGGCTGTTGGGCCAGCTGGATCGCGTTACCGTCATCGAGCCCATCGGTTATCTCGAGATGCTGTCACTTGTGGATGGTGCCGCCGCGGTGATCACGGATTCGGGCGGGCTGCAGGAGGAGGCCACGGCGCTTGGTGTCCCGTGCCTGACATTACGGGAGCAAACCGAACGGCCGGTCACGCTGACTCAGGGGACGAACCGGCTTGCCCCATGGCCGTTGACCAGTGAAGGCGTCTTCACCGCCTTCGTGGCGGCAAAGGCTCAGGGACGAGTACCGCCCGGAACGAAGTGCCCGGCGGGATGGGATGGATTGGCTGGCGAGCGGATTGTTCGAGTGCTGGAGGAGCGGACGGCGTCGCGGCACAGTCGATAGCCAACGATGAAGAACGTGTTGATGATCCAGCGATCAGCATGCACGAGTGCCTCGTCAGAGATTCAAAGCCGCGCTTCGCGTACGCACGATGCGGTCGAGCTCCTCGGCCAGGAGTTGGCTCAGGTGCCGTCGCTCGTACGCCGCGAGGTTGCCTTTCACGGCTGGCAACGTTCCCGTCATCCAGCGCGCATGAAGCGCCGAGATCGCGTTCGCCACCGGCCTGCGGGTCGGCGCACGGCGAGATGGTGGCGCCCTCGAACTGCCTCAACAACCACGCATCGCCGCCGCCTGGATCGACGACGGCGAGGATCGGCTTTTCTGACGCGAGATAGTCGAATACTTTGCCGGCGATCACGTCGGTGCCCGCGGTCACCGTCTGCAACAGGACGTTGACGTCGGCGCCGCGCATCAGCGCCAGGCTCTCGGCGCGCGATACGTGTCCGCGCGCCGAGACGTTGGGCGCCACGCTGGAGTCGACGAGTCTTGCCTCGGTGCCTCCCAGATCGCCGACGAGCTCGAGGTGGAGCGTGGATCGCAGCGCCGGTTGTCGCTCGATGGCCAAATGCAGCGCTTGCAGCAACACGTCCGGCGTTCGGCGGTGGTTCAGGGCGCCGGTGTGACGCAGGAGAAACTTGTCTGCGAACCCCCCTCGCAGCGGCTCGATGGCTGCTTCTTCCGCGGAGTACCCGTTGGTGATCGTCCTGCACTTGCCGCGCACCCCGGGGAATCGCGCTTCCGTCTCGCGCTGCGTCAGCGGGCTGGTGAAGACGATCAGCGATGCGGCGCCGAGAACCCTGCGCGCCCAACCTCGCTCGATCTTCTCCGCCAGCGGCGAAATCGGCTGCCACAGGCTGCCATCGGTCAATGGGTCTCGCAGATCGACGACCAGCGGTCGGTTGAGTGCCCGAGAAAGCGCATAGCCCAGGACGAGATTCTTCGTGTGCGGCGCCGTGACCCAGATCAGCTGCACTCCGCGCCGGCGCGCCACGGTAACGCCGCGCACGAACGCGGCCGGCAACCAATCCAGATGCCAGAGTGCCAACCAGGCGGCGGTCTCACGCACAGTCGCCAGCCGAGAGGCGGTGCGACGTGGCGGCGGCGCCGCGGACGAGGTGGTGAACGCCGATCGCGCGGCCGCAACGGTGCGAAATGCGCGCACCACTTCGACATCGTCGGGCAGCGCGCGCAGCGGATCCGGATCGCTGCGATCGCCTCGCAAGAGAGGTGAGGTCAAGACGATGGGTCGATAGCCGAAATCGGGGAGATGTCGCACAAAGAAGAACGGACGCGCCGTACCGCTCGTCGCGTGCGGCGGAAATTTCTCCGCGATCATCAACACTGGCGTGCGCATTCGGCGGTGCTTTCCGATCCTCGCGCTAGGCGCGAGCATCGCCTCGTATGCCTCGGCCAGGCGGCGCCCCTGCTCCGGCCACAGCGGCGGCAAACGGAGAGCCGCGGGGCGGCCGTCATCGGCTGCGCACGCGGCGGCGGCCGCGCGGATCGCATCGGCGAGCGCGCGGACATTGCCGTCGGAAACTTCCCATCCCCAATCGCGTTCGCGGATCCACTCGCCCATCAAACTGTCGGCGTTCCCGATCACACGCCGGCCGTGAACGACCGACTCGAAGAGTTTCACCGGCATCGCGCGGTCGATGTTGCCACGCTGCATCGGGTAGACGCAGTACTGCACGCTGACGTCGGCCATCAGCTCCGGGATCGCCGCGCTGAGGAACGCGCCGCTCAGCTTCACCTCGATGCCAAGCCGGCGGCTCGCGTCGCCGACGAGTCGGCGGACCTGCTCGGCACCGCGGCCCATACCGGCGATGCGCAGCGCCGGCCGCTCTGCGCGCGGCAGCAGTGCAATCGCGTCGAGGAGATGCGCGAACATCGCCGGCTCGCGCACGTTGCCGATGTAGCCAATGGTGAAGCGCGTCGGCAGGGACGGCACGACCCCAGGCGCCGGCGGCGCGTTCCAGATGGTGACCGGGTCGCAGCCCCACTCGCGATAGAGCTCGGCCGCGCCCGGCCGGCGTCCGACTCGGGCGTCCGTCGTCGTGATGACGAGATCGGCAGCGCGTGCGAAGCGGCGATCGATCCGGCGCAGCGCGACCGCCAGCGCGCGGCGCCAGCGCGCATCCGGTCGCGCCAGCAGCGCCCACGTCCAATACAGGTCGTGGACGTCGAAGACGAAGCGACCGCGGCCGAGCCCGGCTCGACGCGCGCCACGGCGCTTCCACCAGAGGCCCACCGCGCACGTATCGTGGTCGTGACAGTGCACGACGTCAGCAGGCGCCCGCAGCAGACGCCGCCGCACGGCGGCGTGAAAATACGCCAGCCCGAGTCGTACGGCGATCATGTTGCGCGGCAGCGCGCCGGGTGGAGACACGCGCTCGACGCGCACGGGGCCGGCATACTCGAGAGCGCGATGCTCGCGATGGCGGTCGAACGCATACACCGTGACGTCGTGTCCGGCGTCGGCCAGCGCGTCGGCTTCCTTTTCGACCCGCGGGTCGGGCGCATGGCCGTTGCTGACGAGCATTGCGACGCGGGCCATGATCTGGATCAGCGTGCCGGCGCCCGGCGGTAGGTGACGCGCATGAAGAGGCCGAACACAACCGACTCAGGCAGCAAGAGCAAGAGGTGCTCCGCGCCCCAATACGCGATGTTGTACGGGTTGAAGAATGGCCCGTGCAGCATCCACTGCCGCTGGAGCTCGATGGTCAGCTTCAACGACTCGCGCAGGTGCAGGCGCTTGCCTTGCGTCCGGCTGATGCGGTACTTCAGCGTGAACGCATCGAGGTTCGCAATCTTGAACCGCGCCGCCATGCGCAACCACAAATCGTAGTCGTGGCACCTGGGGAACTGCTCACGGTAGCCTCCGACGGCCTCGAGTGCGGTGCGGCGGATCATCGCGGTCGGCTGCGCAATCGGGCTGTACCGCGTGATGACCCGGACGATCTCGGCGTGGGTCACCGGATAGCGCCGCGCGCCGAACTCGCCGCCGTCCTCGTCGATCACGAGCGTGTGCCCGCCCACCAGCGCGTGGTCCGGATGTGCCTCCAGGAAGTCGACTTGCCTCTGGAGGCGGTCGGGCAGGCAGATGTCGTCACTGTCGAACACGGCGAAGTAGGCGCTCGCCGGATCAGCCTCGGCGAAGGCGCGATTGCGTGTCTTCACGATGCCGAGGTTGCACGGGTTGCGGAGCAGACGGACGCGCGGATCGGCGCGCAGATACTCTTCGGCGATCGCGACGGACGCGTCGATCGAGCCGTCATCGACGAGCACCAGCTCGAAGTGTCGATAGGTCTGTGCGAGCACGCTCTCGATGGCCGGCCGCAGATATGGCGCCGCGTTGTAGACGGGAAGGACCACCGATACAACCGCCCTCGGCTTCATGTCATTCTTGCTGGAGGCGCGAGGCAAACGCGACCGTGGAACGCGACGTCTCGTGCGCCAACGGTCGGATCTCCAGGTCGGCGACAACGGGACGGTGATCCGAGAGCTCCGTGTCTACCGTGCGGCAGGCGCGAGTGTGAAAGTCCCGCGTGACGAAAATGTAGTCGAGCTGCGCGGGTAGTCCCCACGTCGGCCGCGTGTTCCGAGAATTCATGGACACGGCGCGGGTGCAGTCCACCATGTCGCGCGCGAGGGTCCAGTACTCGGGCGTGTAGGGCAGCGCGTTGAGGTCTCCACCGACAATACACGGCAGCCCTGCCTGGCGAACCCAGTCGACCAGCTGTCGCATCTGCGCGCAGCGGCGAGGGATCGAGCGGAAAAAGCGCAGCGGAGCCATCGGCACTTGAAGACAATGTGCGGTGACCAGCGCAAAACGGACGCCGCCGATCTCCTGGCTCGCCGTGAGCGCGAAGCGACGGCCGGTGCGATCGGTGAGCACCGCAACGTCGGCCAGCGGGGCTCGCGTCAGAATGGCGTTGCCACCAGTGCCGCGCGGCCGCCGCCAATCGGCGTTGAAGGCACAATGATAGCCAAGCTCTCGAGCCAGCCACTCGGCTTGATTTCGCGGCTCGCGTTGCCGCTCGACCAAGACCTCCTGCAGGCAGATGATGCCGGCGTCGAGCGAGGCGAGCAGGTCGCGCGTCTCCTCCAGCCGCCGAAGCGAGGACGCATTGAACGTCGCCACGCGCATCCACGCGGGCGGCGCCTCGGCGGCAGCCGGTGAATGCAGGCGCTTCGGAGTCGATGGGAGCACGTAGGACGGCCGCCGAGACTCCGATGCGATGCGCACCGTGAGGAGGATCGGACTGGTAACCATAGTATGCCAGTCCATGATTGGAAGCCCTCACTTGGCGCAGAAATTACGCCAGCAGAATGTATGATGCAGGCCTTGCGCGTGATGGGGCCCGACGGTGAATGCGGTTGGCATGAGCGCGTGTGAGGTAGGTGGGTGATGCGTGTCGTCCTGCTGACACGGAGATTCGGGGGCGAGGTCGGGGCCACGACCAGCCGCCTCCGGGCGTACGTCAGCGCGCTCGGCGAAGAAGGTGCGGAGGTCACCGTTCTCACGCGCTTTCCGTTCGTGTACCGGACGCACTCCCGATCCGAGACATGCCGGGCGCCTGTACTTCCGGGAGCACATTGACGGCGCGCGGGTGATTCGGATTCGCATTCCCGGAGAGCACAGGCTCTTCGCGCCGGTCCTTGACGCAGCCCTGCGCCGTTGGGCACGCCTCTGGGGCGAACCCGCTGCGTCGATCCTGAGCCCTGACCTGCTCGACGTTCTGTACGGCCTGCTCGCCCTCCCGTTCATCGCTGTCGTGCGTCCGAGGGCGATCGTCATCGAGCAGGGGCCCGCCTTTCTCGGCCTGCCAGTCAGCATCTTCCCCCGTCTGGGAATTCCGATCGTCCTTCAGGTCAGCGACGTGAAGTCGCTGCAGATGGAACGGAAGCGATACGGCGAGGCCTCGCAAAATCAGATCCGGGCGAACCGCCGCGTGGAAGAGGTGCTCTACCGGCGCGCCGCCTCGGTGATCACGGTTACCGAGGCGATGCAATCCGACATCGCGCGCCGCCTGGGGCGGCCGCCCGGGAACATCCATCTGGTTCCGAATGGTGCTGAGCTCGCGGCCATCGGGCCAGCGGATCCCGCCGGCAAGGCAGACTGCAAACGGCGCCTCGGCCTGGACGGAAAGTTCGCGGCGCTCTACGCCGGCAGCTTCAATGGCCAGCACGATCTCACAACGCTGCTCGAAGCCGCCCGGCAGCTGCGATCCGTTTCTGATGTCGCATTCCTGCTGATCGGCGCCGGACCATTGGAGCAGCAGCTCGCCCGGACCGCCAGGAGCTGGGGACTGGAGAACGTCTTCTTCTATCCGGGGGTGCCGGTCAGCGAGCTGTCTCTCTATCTCGGGGCAGCCGACGTCGGGCTCTCGACGGAGGTTGCAGGTTCCAAGGACAACATCCCCTCCAAGATTTACCTCTACATGGCGGGTCGGCTTCCGGTTGTCGCCACCGATGACACCGGTGAGACGCGGGCGCTCGTCACACGTGCACGTTCGGGATTTCTGATCCCGCCAGGGGACGCCTGCGCGATTTCCGAGAAACTCCTCGAGCTGAAGCGTCAACCGGACTTGGCGATGACCCTTGGCAATAACGGGCGCTCCTTCGTGGAGGCCTTCCACGATCGAAGCCAGCTCGCGCGCGACTTTGCCCGCCTCGTCCTGCAGTCCGGAGGCCATCCCACGCACGCGGGACGAAAGACCATGGAGCTACGCGAGCTGCGGCAGCCGCCGCACGCTCCCCGGCACGAATGAGACCGTCGTCTGCCGCGACTCGGGCGCGTCGCAGTTCCTGTCGGACGGCGCGCGCGGCTCACGGCTTACCAGTATCGAGACGCCCCAGCGGCTTCGTCGGCTGGCTTTGCACGTCCAGCAGTACCGCCTGCAGGAGGCACTGCACGCCGACGATCAGGCTCAGGGCGGCGATCATCACGGTCCCGGCAGGCGTTACCGAGGCCGTCTGCACCGACTGCCACCAGTGCCACGCGCCGAACGCGATGCCGAACCCGGACAGAGCCGCGCCGCCGATGAGGAAGACGGCGGTCAGGCCGAAGTCGCGTACGAAGTGCAGGACGTAGAGCCGCCGCAGGAGCGCGCGCAGCAGGCGCGGCGGAAAGGTCCGAAGCGACGACCACTCGGAAAGGCCACTGACCTCGTCGCGGTAGCGCGCCGGAACGTCGACATCGACTACCACGGCACGTGCCAGACTCAGCTCGAGCAGCATGCTGGTCTCGAAGTAGTACCGCTTGTCGATGTGCGTCGGGTCCAGATAGTCGAGCACGTGCGCCCCGACCGCGAGATAGCCGTTGGTGGGATCGAAGACATCCCAGTAGCCGGATGCGGCCTTGGTCAGGAAGGAGAGTCCCGTGTTTCCGACCCGGCGCAGGAGCGGCATGGTGCCGAGCTGACGCCGGTGGATGAAGCGGTTGCCCTTCGCGTAGTCGGCCGTTCCCGCCAGCACGGGGGCGAGGAGCCGAGGCAGGTGCGCCGGGTCCATCTGACCGTCGGCGTCCATTTTGACGACGACTTCGGCGCCGCGGGCGACGGCTTCCGTGAGCCCGGTCCACGTCGCGCCACCAACTCCTTGATTCGTCGTGTGGCGGACGATGTGCACGCGCCCGTCGCCGGCGGCCGCCGCGCGGGCCGACGTGTCATCGGGACTGCAGTCGTCAACGACGACAATGTCGGCGACGAACGGGGGGATCGAACCAATGACGCCGGCAATGGACTGCGCCGCGCGGTAGGCCGGCACGACCACTGCAATCCTCCGAAGCGGGTGTTGATCGCTGGACATCATCGTGTCGGCGCCATGACGTGGTGAGGTGCCCAAGAGGTGACGTTGTGACCCATTACCTGGACAGCATCGTGTTCTCGACGAGGTTTTTCAATGGGTGAAGCTCACGCCCAACCAGGATCGCTGCCGCAGGGGGCCTCCATCGGCGTGGACCTGGCGGCGCTGCTTCGGCAGCGGCGGCTGAAGGTCGTCTCGGCGCAACCCATCACCAGCTGGCCGTCGGAGGTCGTCCCGTCGGCGTTCCGGCTCGAACTGGGCGACGGCTCGGTCCTGAAGGCGCGGCAGTTCCCGCGGGTCCGACGCGCCCGCATCGTCGAACGCATCCTTCGGACGACGCTCCACGGGTTTCCCCGGCCAATTGCACGGCGCGGGTGCGCGCTGCTCCTGCCGTGGGTCGAAGGAGACGTCCTGGCCTCGCTCGACTCCATTCCTCTCGACGTGATGCACTGCTGCGGCGCGAACCTCGGCGCGCTGCATCAGCAAAGCGTCTTCGACTGGCCCGGCGTCGTTGTTCGCCAGGTCGAACACGTGCTGGCACAACTGAGAACCGACACGACGATCCTGATCGAGGCGGGCGAACTCGAAAAAGACGCTGCCGCCGGAGCACACGCGCTGGCCAACGAATCCGTCCCGGGCGCCGCAAGCGCGGGAATCATTCACAACGACTTCTGCCCGGAGAACATCGTGCTGGATGCCGGGAACCCGGTGTGCATCGACAACGCGACGCTCACGTTCGGCCCGCACGACTACGACCTCGCCCGCACCTGGTATCGCTGGCCCATGTCGCCGGGCGAATCGGAGGCGTTCCTTCGCGGGTACGAGACGCACCGGAGCCGCGCGAGCTTCGAGCGCCACTTCGTGTTCTGGGCGATTTGCATGCTCACGGGTACAGCGGCCAATCGGCTGCGGGCGGGCATCGCCGAAAGGGGGAAACCGCTCGGAGCGCTTCGCTCGATCCTCGCAGCGCTCGAACGTGGCGAACCGGTCAGTCCATGGGTGGCACGGCAAACGGAAAGAGGAGGTCAGCACTGAGGCTGTGTGGCTCGCGAGATCAGCCGACGGATCGCCGTGCGCGGCACCTCACGCGCGCTGGTGAGCCCCCAGCGATGGACGAGCAGTCGCACGCAGAACGCGGGCAGACCCGCGAGACTGGCCCTCCGACCGGCAGCCCGCGCGCCCGACAGGTAGAGTCCGACGTACTCCTGCGCCAACTCGATCATCGAGTGGGAATGGCGGGCCAGCAGGCGGTCCGTGAGGGGTTCGATTCGATGCAGGCGCGCGCGTTGGAGTGCGCCAAGGACGCCAGCCGGCACCGGCGCGTCGAGCATCGTCACGAGGGCGTGCAGCGCCCGATGCACGGGCAGCGTGAGGCGCCGTTCCCGCGTGTCGTGCGCCAGGCGATCCCAGTCAATCGAGCCCGTCTGACGGGTCACTACCAGATACGCGTCAGCCATCCATCGTGTGTTCAGCTGACGGCCGGCCTTCACGCCGGCGACGCAGACATGGAGCAGGAGGGCGGTGGGATCTGGCGCCGCGCAGGTTCGGCCGAGCAGGTCGAAGCGCTGTGCGCGCTCCCACATTTGCTGCTCCAACCGGGGCGACGACCCGTGCTCGATCAGGTACTGATGCAGATCGAGTTTTGCCCCGTCCTGCCGATGATGTTCGAACGCATAGAGAAACGGAAGCAGGCGCGGACCCATTCGGCCGCCTTGGACAGTCCACCCCGCTTCCGCGAGAATTCTCAACGCGCGCGCCAGATCGGCCGGTCGGACCATGAGATCGACGTCGCTCATCGGACGCAGCGCGGGGTCCCGGTAATACTGCACGATGAGGGGCACACCCTTGAGAACGAGCGTCGGAACCCCGGCTCTCGCCAGACGGCAGACCGCGTCGGCGGCCGACTGCATCAGCAGGGCGTTGCGCGCAGCAGACCGACTCCCGACGGACTCACCCGCGCTCTGGATTGGATGCGAGATGCCGAGAGCCCGCAGGTTCGCCCCGAGCAGGGGAAGCAGCCTGCGCTCGGCGACATCGAACGCCATCGGGTCGTCCGGCGGATTGGTCGTCAGCCAGTCGGCAAACGCCGCCCGGGCCGCGGCATCTTCGAGCAACGCGGCACGCAGCAGATGGCGCAGGACTTGCGTGCTCCACAGGACGGATCGATCGGAGCGGTCCTCACGGACTGCAGCGTCAAGCGACCGGCCCCTCCTGAAGCCTGCCGTGTCGTCAACGATAATGACTTCTCACCCGTCGAATGGCTCACCCCACTCCTGAAGCCGTGCCTGCGAGCACCAACGATCTGCGGCGCACCTTCTCGTGCGCCGGCTGGACGACCGGGGTGTCGAGCAACGATCCGCATGTCCTCCATTGGCTGGCAGAGTTCCTCTCGCCGTGGCTCACGGTTGGCGACGAACCGGTCTGCGATTACCGGGTGGATTTCCACGTGGATCGACGTGACTACGACGAGGTGCGAGGCGCAGTCGGCACATCTCCGTCGCGTCACGCCGAGAGCTTCGTGCGTGATGGCCAGGAGCTCCTCTACCCGGTTTGGAGCCATTCTTACGGCCGCGAGACGATGGTCCTGGACGACATGCGGGTCGTATATCGCCTGACGCGGCTGAAGCACGACGTACAATCCTCGCAAGCGCTGGCGCCGGCCGTCCGAGAGCCGCCTTGATGCGCGCGATCCGCGAGCTGCTCATCGTCGCGCTTCGCGTCCGCGGCGCGTTGCTGATCCACGGCGCCGCCGTCGCAATTGGCGAGCGCGTCGTGATTCTCGCCGGCCCGCGTCAGACGGGCAAGACGACGCTGCTGCTCCATCTGCTCCAGGCGCTGCAGGGACGCCTCGTCTCCAACGACCGTGTGTTCGTGTGGCCGCAAATGAATGAATTCGTTACGCTCGGCGTGCCTACGATTGTCTCGCTGAGGCCGGGCACTCTCGAGATGCTTCCTGCCGTCGCGGACCGGCTGGCCAGGAGCGGGTTCGCGTGGCCGCTGGCGCGCGCCGAAGTGCATCCGGATGCTGCGCCAGGCCGGACCGCCATCAGTCCCGCGCAGCTGTGTGACCTGGTGGAGGTTGAACCGTCTCCCGGCGGGCCCGTCGCCGCAATCGTCTTCCCAACGCCGGCGCCACATGACCTGCTTCACCTCGAACGCCTGACCGGTGAGGCGGCCGTAGACGCGGTGACGACGGCCACTGTTCGGAGGGGTGGGGCCGTGGAAGACCGCGGGACTGTGGCTCGACCCTTCCTTCGAACACCGGCCGCGCGCCACCGACACGCAGGTCCGGTGCGGCGCAGTGGCTGCGCGTGTCCCGGTGTTCGCGTGCAGGATCGGCCCGGGTGTGCTCGCCAATCCACAGGCGCTCATGGATCTCGTCGGCTCGCTGATCGGCTGAGTCATCCGGCTCGACTGACGGTTCCACCCTTCCAGTGATCGGGGAGGCCGCTACGGCCGTGAAGCAGGTCGGCCGGCCTGCCCTGCTCGACGACCTGCCCGCCATCCAGGACCACGATGTGGTCGGCCCGTTGAATCGTCGAGAGCCGGTGCGCGATGACAATCGACGTCGTACCATCGCAGCAGTTCGGCGATGGCGTCCTGAATCGCCTGTTCCGTCACGGCATCCAGCGCGCTGGTCGCCTCGTCCAGCACCAGGATCTCGGCGCGTTTGAGCATGGCGCGGGCAATGGCGATACGCTGCCGCTCGCCGCCCGAGAGCGCCGTCCCGCGATCTCCGACCTGCGTATCGAGCCCATGCGGTAATTGCCGGACGAGATCGGCCAGCCGCGACCGTTCCAGCGCGTCCGCAAGGGCGGACGGGGAAACGTTGTCGAGACCGTACGTGAGGTTTTCGCGGATGGTCGCGTGGAGCATCAGCGTGTCCTGGCTCACCAGGGCGATGTGTCTGCGCAGGGACTCCGATCGGAACTCGCGAAGATCGACGCCATCGACGGTGACCGCCCCGTCGTCCGGGTCGTAGAACCGCAGGAGCAGCCGCACCAGCGTCGTCTTGCCCGCGCCCGTGCGCCCGATCAGCGCCGTCGTTGCGCCGCGCGGCACACTGAAGCTGACGTGACGCAACACGGGCACGCCTACCGTGTACGCGAAGCTGACGGTTCTCGAACCTGATGGCCTCTTGGAGGCTGGCGAACGGCCGCGCGCCGTCTGTCCGGGGACGATCGGCTGTTTCCTGCAGGATCCGCGCGATCTCAGCGACGGGACCGGTCATGGCCGCGACCGATGCGCGCAGCTCATTGACGACGCCAAAACGTGTGGACACGCGACGCAGCATGTAGACGTAGACGAGGGAACCGGCGACACCACGCGCATGGCCGCGCATGGCGAGCACACCGCTGGCCACGACGAGGAGCAGCAGCACGCCGAGCACCATCATCTGCTGTCCCTGACCGACGAGCCGACGCCGCAGTTCCAGCTGCACTTCATGCCGTGCCAGCGCTTCGCTGGACGCGGTGAAATCTCGCAACTCGTGCTGTTCCCGTGACTGCGCCTTCACCAGCTCGATGCAGGACAGCACGTTGAAGACATGTTGGCCGAGGTGCTTGGATGCCGCCACGTCCTGCAGCGACGAGCGGGCGATGCTCTCGATGAGACGCGAACCGGCGGCCAGCGCCAGCGGCAGCAGGACCAGGACGGCCAGCGTCACCGGCCAGGAGATCCAGAACATGACAGCGAGGTACGCGAGGAGAACCAATCGAGTCCGTGATGTTCTGGTTGACGTTCCGCAGTTCCGTCGCCGTCCGCGTCGTCAACGTCGTGAGCACCATCGTCAAGTGACCGACGTTGGCGCGTGAGAAGAACCAGTGTCCGAAGGAGAGATATCGCTCGAAGACGAGGATACGGAGCTGATGAGCAATGGCCCGTGCGTGTCGGATGGCCACTGCCGACGATGTAGCCTCCAGGCCGATGCGGGCGGCCGACGCGATGAAGGTGACGGAGGTGAAGACGAACAGCAGGGACGAGTCCAGCGACACCCCGAACCGAGCGGCGGACCAGGCGGTGATGTCACGCAGGAACGGATAGTGCGCCGCAAAACGGAAGTCGCCGGCGATGACGCCATGGAGCAGCGGGACGAGCAGACTGACGCTGATCGCTTCGAGGAGTGCGACGCCAATCGAGAAGCTCGACGCGATCGCCAGATGCGATGGCCGGATTCCCGCCCGCACGAGGAGATCCCACAGCAGCGGCAGTGTCGCGAGAAGGCCAGCGGATTTCTGTTCGGGAACAGCCGGGGAGCCTGCAGATACACCCTTTGCGGGAGCGACACGCGGTTGCCCGAAGCTCATGAGCAGAAAAAATACCATACCAAGCGTCACAGCGGGCGATGACCCAAACTCCCCGCGCGCAAGCGTGTGGAACTGCGTCGCGCTGTTTGGCGATAATCGGCCGCAGACAAGGGGCTCGTACGCGATCAGCTCCCTGGTATTGTGCACACCATGCCGTATGACGTGCTCATTGTCGGGTCGGGTGCGAGCGGCGGCTGGGTGGCCAAGGAGGCCGCCGAGCGTGGCCTCAGCGTGCTCATGCTCGAAGCCGGACCGCCCAGAGTGCCGACGCGCGATTTCACCGAGCACATCTGGCCCTACCAGCTGAAATTTCGCGGGTTCGGCGATCAGCAGCGACTGCTCGAGAACCAGCCGGTGCAGCGGCTTTGCTACGCCTGCGATGACTACAGTCATCAATTCTTTGTCAACGATCACGAGAATCCCTACACCTTTCCAGCCGACAAGCCGTTCATGTGGATTCGCGGCCGGCAGGTCGGCGGGCGGACGTTCTGCTGGGCGCGCGAGTGCTACCGGTTCAGTGACTACGACTTCAAGGCCGCCAGCCGCGACGGCTGCGGCGAAGACTGGCCCATCGGCTATGCAGAGCTCGCGCCCTACTACGATCGCGTGGAAAGTTTCATCGGCGTCAGCGGCTCGCGTGAAGGTCTCGAACAGTTTCCTGACGGCCAATTCCTTCCGCCGATGGCGTTGTCCTGCGGCGCTCTCCTGGCACGCGACGTCATCGGCCAGAAATTCGGCTGGCGGGTGATGCCCGACCGAGTCGCGAACCTGACCGTCTCCCATCGAGGGCGGCCGGCGTGCCACTACTGCGACCAGTGTCAGCGCGGTTGTCATACGGCTTCGTATTTCAACAGCCCCTCGGTGACACTGCCTGCTGCGGCCCGGACCGGCAGGTTCACGCTGGTGAGCGACGCGGTCGTCAGCCACGTACGCATCGATTCGCGTGGCCGGGCGGAAGGCGTGCACTACATCGACCGCCTGTCGCATCGGTCTCGCGAGGCCTCCGCGCGCGTTGTCGTCCTGGCCGCTGGCGCCCTGGAGTCCACACGCATCCTGCTCAATTCCCGCTCGCCGCTGTTTTCAGAGGGCGTAGGGAATGAGGAAGGCGTCCTTGGCCACTACCTGATGGACCATTTCACCGTCGAAGGCGGCGGAGGGTTCATGCCGGCCCTGCGCTCGTCCTCCCGTGAACCTGTTGGCCGCCCTTGCGGCTTCATCATCCCCAATTACACGAACCTGGGCGCCACCAGAAATCCCAGCTTCGTTCGGGGCTACCGCTTTGACGGCGACGGCAGTCAGGAGCTCTACGGTCATGCGTTCCTGTCGCAGGAATTCGGCGACGCCTGGCGTCAGAAGGTGCGACAGGACATTCCGTATTACTTCGCAATGGGAGCCCAAGGCGAGTGCCTGCCGCGCAAGGAGAACTACGTCACGCTCGACGCGGAACGAAAGGACAAGTGGGGCATCCCTGCCCTCCACATCGTCGCGAGGTACGGCGAGAACGAGAAGGCGATGGCCAAGGCGATGCGGCAGGATATCGGCGCGATTCTGAACGAGCTGAAGCTCGAGCGGGGGACGCCGCCGGCCGACGAGATCAGCGTCTTCGGCAAGAACATTCACGAATGCGGCACCGCCCGCATGGGCGACAATCCGAAGACGAGCGTCGTGGATCGCAACTGCAAGGTGCACCACGTCCCGAACCTCTTTGTCAGCGACGGCGCCGTCTTTCCAACGCAAAGCTGTTATGAGCCGACGCTGACGATCATGGCGATTTCCGCGCGTGCGGGCGAACACATCGCCGAGTCTTTCCGTCGAGGTGAGCTGTGAGCGGGAACAGGCGCGCGCCAGACGACTCTGACGACGACCTCACGCGGCGCGCGTGGCTCCTGCGCCTGGGAGAAATCACGGCGCTTGCAGGCGTCGCTGGCCTGGTGCCGGACCTGGCAGGTGCGTTGACTCTGACCGTTCAGAACGCGGCGGCCGGGTTGCCGCCTGGCCTTTACGACCCTTCAGCCGAGCATTTGACTCACGTGTTGGCGGCCCGCGACGCGCCGCTCGTTCCACGCGGCGCCGAAACCGACTTCGCCGTGCCTCGACGAGGTCCGTTTCAGCCCCTGTTCTTTTCTCCTCAAGAACTCGATGTGGTCACACGTCTCGTCGGGGTTCTGCTCGGGAGCGTGGACGCTCGTGCGCTGTCGGAGACAATGGCCTGGCTCGACTTGCGCTTGCAGAGCGACGCTGGCATCCGCAATGCCGCCCGGACCCTCGATCCGTCGCATCGCGCGCTCGCCGTCGCCTACTACGGACAAGCCAGGGTAGTGGAATTGGAAACCGTGGATTCGCAGGCCATCGTGCGGAGTGGTTTGAAACTGCTGGAGCAGCAATCGCAGGAGCGGTTCGGCCGCGAGTTTCTGGGGCTGGCCGCAACAGCGCAGACAGCACTTGTTCGGGAAATCAGTCGCACGCCGCCGGAATCACCACTCGGTCGCTGCTATCTGTTCCTGCGGCGTGAGGCGATTCGCGGCTACTTCACGTCACAAGCCGGTCTGATAGAGCTCGACTACAAAGGCAACGCGTTCTACGGTGCCTGCCCCGGTTGCGAGAGCAGGCGAGGTTAGGTGCTACCGCTACGTCATCTGCGCTTCCCGGTCGCGATGAGGTCATGTAGAGCGAGAATCAAAGAGCACTCATCGCTCCTTCGTGATGACGTCGCGCGGGCGGCAGCTTAGAAAAAAACGAATGCGCCACGGCTGAGCTGCGCTGGGTCCACCGGTATTCAGACACCAAACGATCTGGTAGGCTGCGCACCGTAGCAGTCCCACATGGCCGCAATCGACACGGACGCGCCGGTTCGAATCGCGCGCGTCTTTCTCAGCTACAAACGCCACGTTGAACCGGATCAGACGCTGGCGCGGGAGATCGTCGCTGGGCTGTCGAAGGCTGGCCACGCCGTTTTCATGGACCAGCAGTTGGTTGTCGGCCAGCCCTGGGCGCGTCAGATCGAAGCGCAGGTTCGGCAAGCCGACTTCCTGATCGTATTCCTCACCGCCGAGTCGAGTCGAAGCGAGATGGTGCGGGGTGAAATCGAGCTCGCGCGGCAGTGCGGCGCGACGATAGGCGCGCCGCGCATTCTGCCAGTTCGCGTCGCCTTCGACCAGCCGCTGCCTTATCCCCTGAGCGCGTATCTCGATGCAACGCAATATGCCACGTGGACGCGCGCTGATGACACACCACTGCTGCTGACGCAGCTGCTCGCGGCAATCGCTGGCCAAGCGGTTCTTCAGTCGCATGGCGGAGCGCCCTCCGCGTCCCCCGGTTCGCACCCGCCGCCCGCCTATGCCGCTCCACTGCCGGTGCCCGGAGGCGCGCTCGACGTTGAGGATCCCTGGTATTTGCCCCGCCCCTCCGATCAGCTGGCGCTCGCCCTGATCCGCCAGCCTGGACAGACCGTGACGATCAAGGGGCCGCGACAAATGGGCAAGAGTTCGTTGCTCATGCGGACAGTCAAGGCCGGACTCGACGCCGGCAAGAAGATCGCACTGCTCGATTTCCAGCTGCTGGACGACAAGACCAAAGCTGATGGAGACGTGTTCTTTCGCCGATTCGTCGCATCGATCGCCGAGCAATTTGAACTGCCGGACAGCGTCGACGAGGACTGGGATTCGGGGTTCGCCAATCCGCAGAACTGCACGCGATACGTCGAGCGCCGTATCCTGCAGCCGCTCGGCGGCCCCTGTGCGCTGGCCATCGACGAGACCGACTCGATCTTTCGCAGCACGGTCTCGGCCGACTTCTTCGCCATGCTGCGAAGCTGGCATGGCCTGCGTGCGCATCCGACGCGACGCAGTTGGAAAAACTTCGACATCGTCCTCTCCACGTCGACCGAGCCGCAGTTCTTCATCGACCGCCCGCACGAGTCGCCGTTCAACGTCGGTGTGGTGCTGCCTCTTGAAGACTTCCTGCCGGATCAGGTCGCCGGTCTCAACGCGCTGCATCCCAGGCCGCTTCGCGACGCCGACGTCCGGCGGCTGCTGGCGTTGATTGGCGGTCATCCGTACCTGACGCGCAAGGCGCTGTACATGGTGGCCAGTCACACGCCAACCATGACGATCGACGACCTCTTCGCACAGGCAACCAGCGATAGCGGACCCTTCGGCGACCACCTCCGCTATTATCTGCTGCGTCTGCAAGGCAAGACCGAGCTGCTGGCTGCGCTGCATCAGGCGATTGGAGGACACGCCGCCGACAACGAGCTCCTGATCTATCGACTCGAGGGGGCCGGGCTGGTCCGGCGTCAGGGAAACAAGGTGCTGCCCAGATGCGAGCTCTACGCGAGGTATTTCGGCGAGCGTTTGCATGACCAGGCCTGAAGCCTTCGCGTTTGTGGCCGGCGGCACGGTGCAGGCGGGCAATGGTGTGTACCTCGAACGCGCCGCAGACGCCGACTTGCTGGCCCACTGCAGGGTCGGTGACTTCACCTACGTACTGACGTCACGGCAGATGGGCAAATCGAGCCTGATGATCCGCACGGCCGAGCGCCTCACCGCCGAGGGCGCCCACCCGGTGATCATCGATCTCACAGAGTTCGGCGCTCAGACGACCCCCGAGCAGTGGTATCGAGGTCTGCTTGTCTCCGTCGAGGATCAGCTCGATCTCCAGACACGGGTGTCGGACTGGTGGCCGACGCAGCGTAGTGACGGTTATGCCCATCGGTTCACGCGGTATCTTCGCGAGGTCGCACTGGTGGAGTGCCCGAAGCGATTGGTGCTCTTCATCGACGAGATCGACACCACGCTGCGGCTCGATTTCACTGATGACTTCTTTGCCGCGATCCGTTTCTTGTATCAGCGCCGGGCGGCGGACCCCGATCTCCAGCGTCTGTCCTTCGTGCTCATCGGCGTCGCCACACCCGCCGATCTGATCAAGGATGCCGCGCGGACGCCATTCAACGTCGGCTACCGCATCGAGCTGACCGACTTCACATTCGACGAAGCGTCGGCACTCATCTCGCATCTGCCGGTGTCGGCGCCGGTGGGGCGCGATCTCATTTCCTGGATCCTGCGCTGGACCGGTGGACATCCGTACCTCACCTTGCGATTGGTGCGATCGCTCGTCGAGACGCCGCCGAAAGAGGTAAGCGACGCCGCAGTGACCGATCGTGTCGGCACGCTCTTCCTCGGTGCCCAGGGCGAAAGCGACAGCAACCTGCAGTTCGTGCGAGACATGCTCACGAGAAAGGCGTTCGATCGAGAGGCGGTGCTGCGCACGTACCGCGATGTCCGCCGTGGAGTGCCGGTGAAGGACCGCGAGCTCGACCAGGTCTCCTCATGGCTGAAACTCTCGGGCATCGTCCGTCGGTCCGACGGGACGCTCCGCGTGCGCAATGCGATCTACGAGCAGGTGTTCGACGAGCGATGGGCGGCGGACCATCTCGAGCTCAGTGTGGATTGGCGCCGGCGCCTGACGCGAGTAGCCGCCGTCTTGCTCGCGGTGACGGCGCTCGTCACCATTCCGCTCGCGCTCTTTGCCTGGCAGCAGAAAACTCAGGCCGAGTATCAGGCGCTGCAGGCGAGCCAGCAACGCGGTGAAGCCGAGCGCCAACGCGACGAGGCCGAGCGCCAGCGTCAGATCGCCGAACAGAGCCTGCGAGATACCACTGCCGCCCTGGCGACGGCACAGCAAGCGCTCGACGAGTTGCGACGCTACAACCCAAAGACCGCGGCGGTGCTCTCGGCGCAGGTGAGCCGGGCCCGCGACGATGTCAACGCGCTGAGGGCAACGGGCTCGGTGCCGATGGCGGTCGTTCCCAGGGTGATCGGGCTGACTCGAGAAGCTGCCCAGCGTCAGCTCACTCAGGCCGGCTTTCGCCTCGATCGCGTCATCGCGCAGCAGGCACCCGCGCCCGCGGGCACCGTGCTGAGCCAATCTCCCGGCGCCGGCGCGCGGGCAACACGCGGCGCAGCGGTTGTGATTCTGGTCGCGGCTGGAACGGCTGTTCCGGCGATGGCGGCGGTGCCGTCGGCGGTGGTCGACGGCGTCCAGCTTGGCGAACACGAGAGTGTGGTTTTGCCCACCGCTCCGTTTTCGGGTGGCCTCGTCGTAAGAGCTGGCAACATCTCGAAGCGGGACGCGGAGCTGTCGGTCGCGTTGACGGCGACCGGCGATACGATTGGAAAGAAACGACTGTCGAGAAAACAAGCACTCCGCTTTAGCTTTGCGAACCGGAAGGTACTTGCTGTCGGTACGCGAACTCGATCCGGACAAAGGGCAGTACAGTCGTCATCGCAATCGCTGCCGACATCGACTAGTCGCCTGCTTCAGTACTCGCCGTAGCGCCCCTTCGCTGAATCCCGCAACTTCTGGACAGGCGAGGCGCGGAGAACGTCATCTGGGGCACCAGCACCGGCTGATCGAATTCGTGACGGCTGTTGAGATTCGGCCGCGCGACGTAGAAGAGGTGGTTGTGCATGCCGACGATGCCCGGCATGACGCGGCCAGGATTCGGAATGTCATTCAGGTCTCCAGTCCTCCGCCTCGATCGCGTCGTCGGTCAGGGGTCCTGATTCTAGGCCGGGATCACGGCTCGAGCGGGGTCGGCAAAGAATCTTGCTGCGAGCGCCTCCAGCGGCGATAGCATCCCAGCGATCAAGGGGCGCGTCTGAATTTCTCGCGCTCACGTCAGGAGACAGGACATGTCGAATCGCCGCACGTTCATGGGGCAATGCGTCAAGGGAGCTGCCGGACTCGCCGTGTCCGGGCTGGTCACGTCCCGGCGAATCCTGGGAGCCAACGATCGGATCCGGTTCGGCCTGATCGGGTGCGGCAGCCGCGGGAAGGAGATCTTCCGGTCCGCCATGCGCTGTGCCAATGCCGAGGCCGTCGCGGTAGCCGACGTGTACTCGCGTCGGCTGGAAGAGGCGAAGGCGATTGCGCCGCAGATCAAGACTTACAGGGACGCCCGGCAACTGCTCGACGACACGAGTGTCGATGCCGTTCTCATCGCCACGCCGCAACACGTGCACGCCTTGAACTTCGTCCCCGCAATCCAGGCCGGCAAGGACGTGTACCAAGAGAAGACCATGGCGTTCAGCCCCGACCATGCCAAGCGCATGCGGAAGGCGCTCGACGGCTCGGGGCGCGTGGTCCAGGTCGGAATCCAGATGATCAGTGGCCCCGGGATGACGATGGTGCGGGAGTTCGCCACGCCGGAGCGCATGGGGGTCATCACCGCCATCCATACCCATCACTATCGCAATGCGCCCTACGGTGGCTGGATGAGGGACATCCCTGCGGATTGCGACTCGAATCACGTCGATTGGAAGGCGTTCCAGGGCGAAGCTGCGCCCGCTCCATTCGATCCGCAGCGCTATGTGAACTGGCGGTTCTTCTGGGACTACTCAGGGGGAAACGTGTTCGAGAACATGGTTCACCAGGTGGGGTATTGGCACAAGGCGCTGGGTCTCGCGATTCCACAGGCGGTCACGATGACGGGCGCCAATTGCCTCTCGCCCAAAATGCAGCCACCGGACGTGATGGACGTGACCATGCGTCACTCGGAGAAGTTGCTCTTTACGTGGAACTCGATGTTCTCCAATGACTATTACGGTGAGGGGCACGACCTCCTGCTGGGGACCAAAGGCACGATCGTGCACGACGAGACCGACAAGCCCCGCTACCTGCCCCAAGGCGGGAAGTCCGCCGGTGTGGCCGAGGAGGGGACGGGACCAACCGGGGAATACGCGGATGCCACCGACGCGCACATGCAGAACTTCTTCGACTGCGTGCGAAGCCGGAAGGAACCCGCCTGCCCGTTCGAGATCGGGTTCCGCAGTGCCATCGCCTGCCAGATGGCCGTTCGCTCCTATCGGGAGGGTCGAACGGTGACATGGGACGAGACGAGCGAGGATATCGTCTGAAGGAGAGTCGTCGATGGCCGGACCGCGCCCGCCGCGGATCGCTTGCCTCGACTGTAAGCAATCGAACAGATTGGTGGCGTCGACAGGGCTACTGTGGTGGTGACTGCAGAAAGGTAAAACCCGATGCCCGTGCGCCATGTCTCCCAGCCATCGGCTCATGGTCCGGTCGTCCCGCCCTGTCTCCTCTGCCAGAGCCGAGCCCGCGTGCGTCCGCTGGTCCTTCGCCGGGAGACCGGGGGCGTGCAATATTGGAGTTGCGACGGCTGCAGCGTCGCGTGGACCCCGCGTGACGGCGCGGCCCCGACGTCAGTCATTGCCGAGCGAAGCCCGAGGAAATTCGCATGACCATTCGTGCATCAGCCACTCGCCGGTCCGCAATTTACGACGAGGATCTCCTGACCCGGATGAATGCCGCGATGGCGCGGACCCGCATCCTCCTGAAGTGCTCACGGGTGATTCGTGCGACGGTCGGATCTCAATACGGCCTGCCGTTCACGCCCCACTGTGTCACGTGCCAGCAATCGGGACGGTCACACGACTCGCCGCTGACGTCCGAGCAGCATTACATCTGCACCCGCTGCCAAGCGCGCTGGGCCGTGCTGCCGTCTGCGATGTAGCGTCTCACCGGGCCAGGCGAAAGCCGTAGTCCGCATAGCGGAACGAGGGATCCAGCCTGCTGCGCGCCGCACAGGTACTGATCGTCACCGTATGCCGCCACGAGCCGCCGCGGGACGCACGCCGGATTCCGGTCGGTGGACCCGCCGGATTGCGTTCATCTGACACCGCGTAGTAGTCGGCCGCGTACCAGTCGGCACACCATTCGTGCACGTTCGCCGCGATGCCGTAGAGGCCGAACGCGTTCGGCTCGCCGAGCGTCACGGGCCACGGTGCTGTCAGCGGCCCGCGCCCGCGCTCGGGAATCCAACCCGGGATAGCGTCACCCCAGGGATAGCGCCAGCCCTCATGGCCGCCACGCGCCGCCCGCTCCCATTCGGCCTCTGTCGGCAGACGCACCGGCTGACCAGCTGCGGTTCGCCACGCGCAGTAGGCCTGGCAATCGAGCCAGCTCACGCCGACCACGGGCAGATCGAGCCCCGAAAGCTCCGTCGCCCAGTCGCGGGGAGGCTCGTGCCCGGTCGCGTGCAGAAAGTCGGCGTACTGCGGGCACGTGACGGGGCAGACCGCCAGTTCAAAGGCGTCGACCCACACGCGATGCACGGGCCGCTCATCGTCGTGAACCTCGTCGCCGCCCATCAGAAACGATCCTTCGGGAATTCGCGAGAACGCGTCGTGGTTCATTTCCATACGGCTGAAAACGTGCGCAGTTGGCGCAAAGCGTAGATTATCGGTAGCATACGCGCGGCGCGATGTGTTCCGTTCAGGACAGGTGTTTGTGCTTCACGCCTGTACGATCCGGACGCGCGAGACTCCGCAAACGAACGGATTTGCTCATGGCTGCGGTGGATGTGCTGCTCGTCGATGACGATGACGCAACGCGGGAGGGCCTGCGCGAGCTCCTCACGCTGAATGGATTCAGCGTCGACACGGCGCAGGATGGTCCGCAAGCGTTAGACGCGATTCGCAGACACAACGTCGGGGTCGTCCTCCTCGACGTGAACCTCCCGGGCATGGGAGGCCTCGAGGTGCTGGCTCGCTGCGCCAAGGAGAAGGGACCCGAAAAAATCATCGTCGTGACCGGCATGGACGCGCCTGAGACGGTGCTCGGTGCGCTCCGCGAGCAGGCGTATGACTTTCTTCCGAAGCCAGTAGACCCTGCGCATCTGATCGCCACGGTGCGCAGGGCGCTGACGGCGTCCAACCCTGCGCCAATCGAAGTGCTATCGGCGCGACCGGAATGGGTGGAGTTACTCGTGCCGTGCTCGCGCGAGGCCGTCGATCGCATTCAGAGCTTCATGCACCAGCTCGAGACCGACCTGCCTCAGGACCTGAGGGACTCGGTCGGCCTCGCGTTTCACGAGTTGCTCATGAACGGCATCGAATGGGGCGGCCACCTGAACCCGTCGCAGACAGTGCGGGTCGCCTGCCTCCGTACCCGTCGGATGCTGCTCTTTCGAATTGCCGATCCGGGCCGCGGCTTCAGGCTCGAGGATCTGCCGCATGCGTCGGGCGGCGACGCCTCGGATCCCATCGCGCACGATCAGGTGCGACAAGACCAGGGACTTCGCGCTGGAGGTTTTGGTCTCGAGCTGATTCGCGCGATCGCTGACGAGCTCCTCTACAACGAGCAGCGCAACGAGGTCGTATTCGTGAAATACCTCGATGCGTGTGCCGACGCGTCTCAGCCTGTCCACAAGTGTACAGACGTTCACCCGGCTGTTTCCTAGAGTCGGGAGATGCCGCCGCGATCTGACCTGTATTCGTCGGTTGAGCCGTTCGGCCGGCCGCGTCGGTCCCGAGCGGTGGCCGAGCTCCTCGAGACCTTCGTCCCGTATGTCGCGCTGAACGTGGTGATGGTGATGGCGGTCCGGGGGGGTCATCCTGTGGTGGCGCTGGCGCTCACGGGGTTGGCTGCCGGATTCCTGGTGCGCCTGTTCATCATCTTTCATGATTGTTGCCACGGCTCCTTCTTTCCTTCCCGTCACGCGAACCGAATCGTGGGATACGCAGCGGGGTTGCTGACTTTGACTCCCTTCGACAAGTGGCAGCGCTCGCACGCGGAACATCACGCGACTGCTGGCGACCTGGACCGCCGCGGCGTCGGCGACGTCTGGACGTTGACGACGAGGGAGTACCGGCGGCGACGACGCCGAAGCGACTCTTCTACCGCGTGTTCCGAAACCCATTCGTCATGTTCGGCGTGGGCCCGGCGATCCTGTTCGTGTGCGGCAACCGAGTGTGTCGGCCCGGGCGCCAGCAGACGCGAACGGTTCAGCGTGCACTTCACCAACGCGGGGCTCGTGGCGGCGCTGCTGGTCGCACACCTGGACGATCGGGTTGCCGACGCTGATGTTGATACAAATGCCCACGCGTTTTGCTTGCCGGCGCGGTCGGGGTGTGGTTGTTTTACGTGCAACACCAATTCGAAGACGCGTACTGGGCGCGTCGTGGAGCATGGGAACCGATGCGGGCGGCGCTGGAGGGAAGTTCCTACTACAAGTTGCCGAAGGTGCTGCAGTGGTTCACGGGCAGCATCGGCCTGCATCACATCCACCACGTCCAGCCCCGCATCCCGTCCTACAACCTGCAATCGTGCCAGGACGCCGTCCGGCGTTCCAGGCGGTGCCGCCATTGACGATGCGCCGCAGCCTGGACTCGCTGCGCCTGCGTCTGGTGGACGAAACCGATCGACGCATGGTCAGCTGGGCGGAGGTCAACGGGGCTGGCGGCAGACGTCTTCCCGCTCGAACGCAGATGAGTCGTAACGCTTGACGGCGAAGTGGCACGATCCGGCCGTGTCCTGTTTTGGACAGCCACTAGCCTGACTTTGGAATATCGTCGGCACCAGTGCGTGGCCATGCTTCATGAATTCATTGCTGGCAACCGTGACGAAATCATCAAGCGGTGCAGAGGGAAGGTGGCCACGAGGTCGGTGTCCCCCCCACTGACAGCGAGATCGACGACGGGGTGCCCGTGTTCCTGGATCAACTGGTGGACGCGCTGCGCCTCGGGCTGAAATCAAGCCCCGAGATTGGCAGGAGCGCCGTCCAGCACGGGCACACCCTGCTGCTTCAAGGGTTCACCGCGTCGCAGGTCGTGCACGACTACGGCGACGTCTGTCAGGCGATCACCGAGCTGGCAGTAGAAATGCGCGCGCCCATCAGCACGGATGATTTTGGCGCGCTGAACCGATGCCTTGACGACGCCATCGCTGGCGCCGTCACCGAGTACGGGCGCGGACAAAATCAGTTGACGCTCGATCGAGAGAGTGTGCGCGGGAGCGAGCGCCTCGGGTTCCTGGCCCATGAGTTGCGGAATTTGATCAACACCGCGGTCATCGCGTTCGAGGTTCTCAAGACCGGGAACGTTGGCGTCGCAGGGAGCACTGGGGGCGTGCTCCATCGCAGCCTCAGCGGCCTACGCCTGCTCATTGATCGTTCGCTCGCTGAGGTCCGTCTCACCCACGACGTCCAGCATCGGGAGCCATTCCAGGTATCCGGATTCATCGAGGAGCTCGCGCTCGCCGCCACATTGGAAGCCAACGCCCGGGGCATCACACTGGCCGTGATACCCGCCGAGGATGGAGTGGCGATCGAGGCCGACCGACAGGTCCTCGCGGCGGCCGTGGGAAACCTGCTGCAGAACGCATTCAAGTTCACGCGCCCTCGGACGACCGTCACGCTACGGGTCTGCGCCGACGCCGAGCGCGTGCTCATCGAGATCGAGGACGAATGCGGCGGTCTTCCGGGTGAAAACCTCGACGACCTGTTCCGCCCATTCGAGCAGCGAAGCCCCGATCGAACCGGCCTGGGACTTGGCCTGGGCCTCAGCCGAGGGGGCATCGAAGCGAACAGTGGCCGGATCTATGCGCGCAACCTGCCCGAGAGCGGATGCGTCTTCACCGTCGACCTGCCGCGGCTCCCGATTTCCCCACCGGCACTGAGTACTTCGAGAAGGGGGTTCGTGTCAAGATCAGCAGCAAAAGCTCATGTTCAGTCGTCCACTCCTCAGCCAGGAGGCGCCCTCCTCCGCAAAGGGCGACAACGTGCGATGAGCAAAGCCAAACGCGCACCGACGCGCAAAGCCGCCGGCGAACTCGATTGGACAGGCGTGCGAACAAAGCGCCAAGAGTACGGACCCGCGACGACGATCTTTGCTCAAGGCGATCCGGCCACCAGCGTCATGTATGTCGTGGAAGGCGCCGTGCGCCTGTCAGTCTTGTCGCACGCGGGCAAAGAGGCCGTCGTCGCGGTGCTCGATGGAGGCCATTTCTTCGGCGAGGGGTGCCTGGCTGGCCAGGCGCTGCGGATGGCCACTGCGACGGCGATGGCCCCGTGCTCGATCGTGGCCGTCGAAAAGCAGGACATGGCCCGGCACCTCCATGCCCGGCCCGCGTTCGCGGATCGTTTCATGACTCACATGCTGACGAGGAACATCCGGATCGAAGAAGATTTGATCGATCAGCTCTTCAACTCCAGCGAGAAGCGGCTGGCCCGCACGCTCCTGCTGCTGGCGCGGTACGGTGAGCCCGAGTCGTCTCATCGCACACTTCCGCGAGTGTCTCAGGAAGTCCTGGCCGAGATGATCGGGACGACGCGGTCGCGTGTCAACTTCTTCATGAACAAGTTTCGGAAGCTCGGGTTCATCAACTACAACGGCGGCCTGAAAATAAACAACTCTCTCCTGACCGTCGTGCTGCGCGACTGACCTTCACCAAAGTTGATAGCGCTTGCGGCGCCCGGCCTGGGCGCGTGCTGTTGGACTGGCGGTAGTCGTGTGTCCACAACTGAACAGCGCGGGCGTGGTCCGATCCCCCATAGTTGTACGCAGCGGCAGACTGCCGCCGACCTCGTTTGCAGGCGCGGGGCAACACCCGCCGGAGAAGTCTGATGCTGTACACCATCGCCGTCATTCTTTTGATCGCGTGGCTACTCGGGATCGTCGGGACCTACACCATTGGCGCGTTCATCCATGTGCTGTTGGTCGTCGCGGTCGTGCTGTTCCTGGTTGGGCTGCTGAGCGGGCGACGCACGCTGGCATAGCGGCAACCCGTTGCGGTGGCTGACGTGGGGCGGAACCTCAGGACGAGGCAATAGGAGGCAAGGACACCATGGCTATCCTGGCGACGCGCAGTGCGGGCATGATCGTGCTGGCCATCTACCTGATTGTCGTCGGACTGGCAGGCCTGGTGACACTCGCCGTGCCACTGCCCGTGACGGCGGTGCTGGCGCTCCTTGCGGGCGTACTGATCTTGATCGGACGTTGAGCTCGCGACCAGGCAGGAGTGTTGGCGCGATCAGGCTTACTGCGGCGGTTACCGTTCAGGCGCTCCAGTCGCGCCCTTGGACGATGACGGTACCTGCGCCAATCGCAGCACCGATGGCGGCGCCTTTGCCGCCACCAGCGATTGCGCCAATGATGGCACCGACGGCTGCGCCGATCGCGCCACGTTGAACGGTTTTTTCGGTCTGGCTGCTCTCCTCGACCGTGCCGTCGTGACCTAGTTGGAGTCGAGCCTGTTCACGTCCCTGATCTCACGGAGGGTCCGCCGCATCTCCTCTACGACCTTCATTTGCTCGAGCGAGGAGCGCAGGGTATCGGCGGTGGCGCGCACCGCATCCACGGCGACTTGACGCGCAGCCTCGGCAGCGCCCCGCGCCTCCTCGCTGGCGACGCGTGCGGTCTCAGCCGTTTCGCGCAGCCGTTCGTGCCCCTGTCGGATGGTTTCGAGCGCCTTGCGATCCTGGTCGCGCTGTTCGCGCGCTTCCTCTGCCAGTCGCCTAAGCTGTTCCGCCTCATTCCTGGCAGCCTCCGCCGACATGTGTTCTTTCGCAAACCCACGGTCCCGCTCGGCATCCTCACGGCCGTGGTCGGGACTCGTGCGCATGCGCTCTGTCTGCTCACGTTGCCGCTGCGGCGGAATGTGGTTGTCTTGCATGTCGTGTCTTTCGTACCCGGAGGCAGCGTATCAGCGACGCCGCACGAGGGATGTCTCTAAAGGGACATCGAGACGGTCGTGCGTAGGAGGCGAAGGTCCGCGTTCGGGACGGTCTGAGGTTGGAATGAGGTGGGGATCGACGAGATTATCGACCTGCTGGCAATGCCCGAACGGGAGCCTGTGGCGTGACGCTCCCGCTCCGCGGCTCGAGCCTAGGTTTCGGGACGCTCCAGACCTGGCGGCAATCCGGACAGCGGAAATACACCACGTAATCCGTGCGGCTGGCGATCGCGACTCGTGTCTCGCCGCATGTCTCACAGGGCGATACCGGTATCCGTTGTAGTCGCCGGTCAGGCTTGGGACGAACGGACCACACGCGAGCGGGGGCGAGCGTTTCGTGGGACATGGGGCTCCTGGGTGAGTCGCGTTCGACCGCGCGGATACAAGCGGCTCATCCTACCGACACACACTACGCCACGGCCGTTCAAAACAGCACAGTAGTCGTGGCCCGGCAGCGGGCTAATCTGTTATTCCCGGTATGACTCGACCAAACGGTTGGCCCTGATGGATGACGCATCGAAGACGTTGAAACCGTGGGTGACGTTTGCCGGGTGCGTGCTCGTCGTTGTCGTCCTGTACTGGGCGCAGGCCGTGCTCGTGCCGTTCGCCCTCGCCATCCTTCTCACGTTCGTGATGACGCCTCCCGTTACCTGGCTCGAGCGCTGGGTCGGCCGCGTCCCGGCCGTTCTCGCAGTGGTCACGCTGGTGTTCGCGGTGCTCGGTCTCGCCGGCTGGGGGCTGGCGCGGCAGATGGACTATCTGGCCGAGGACCTTCCTCGGTACCGCGCCAACATTCTGGCGAAGATCGCGGACGTGCGCGGCGCAGGGAAAGGGGGATCGGTCGAGAAGCTGCAGGAGACGATCGAAGACATCAAGACCGACCTCGGAAAGTCGGATGCGCCCAAAGGCACGCGGCAACAGCCCGTGGTGGTCACTTCTGAGCAGGTGTCGGGCTTCGGGTGGCTCGGGCCGATCGTCGGCGAGGTGGTAACGGCCGGCCTCGTGCTGGCGATGGTCATCTTCATGCTGCTCGAACGCCGGGATCTGCGCGATCGGCTGCTCGGGCTGTTCGGACACGGTCGGCTGGCAGTCACGACCAAGGCGTTTGACGAGGCGGGAAGGCGCGTGAGCCGTCAGCTCCTGATGCAGTCTCTGGTCAATCTGGTGTACGGCATCGCTGCCGGGGCCGGGCTCTACTTCCTCGGCGTGCCGTACGCACTGGTCTGGGCGGCATTGGCCGCGGCGCTCCGATTCATCCCGTACGTCGGGCCCGTGCTCGGTGCAAGCGCGCCGATCCTGGTCAGCCTGGCGGCCCTCCAGGGCTGGACCCGTCCGCTCTGGGTGGTCGGTTTGTTCGTAAGCCTCGAGCTGTTCACGAATCTCGTGCTCGAAACGGTGCTGTATGCCGGGGCGGCTGGCGTCTCGCAGGTCGCACTGCTGGTGTCCGTGGCGTTCTGGACCTGGCTCTGGGGCCCGCTCGGCCTGCTCATGGCGACACCGCTGACCGTGTGCTTCGTCGTGCTTGGCAAACACGTGCCCGGTCTCGAGTTCGTTGGGACGCTGATGGCGGATACCCCCGCGCTTGCTCCCGAGTACGGTTACTACCAGCGGCTGCTGGCACGCGATCAGGGCGAGGCGGCCGACCTCATCGAGCGACACATCAAGACCGACACGCCGCGCTCGGTCTACGACGCCCTGCTCCTGCCGGCGCTCAATTACGCGGAGCGCGACCGCCTGGAGGAGCGGCTGTCGGCCGATGAAGAAACCGCTGTCGTCGATGCGACTCGGGAGCTGCTTGTCGACGCCGCGGAGGCAATCCGGCGCCTGCATCCGGAGCCCGCAGGGCCCGACGACTCACCGGTCCCCCCGGGACCGCGCCAGCCGTTGCGCGTGCTGGGCTACGCCATCAACGGGGTTGCCGACGAGCTCGCGCTCGCGATGCTCGCCCATCTGCTCGATGATTTGCCAATCGCCATCGACATCACCGCCGCGCGCATGCAGGCCTCGGAATTGGTGTCGCTCGTGCAAGAGCGAGAGTTCTCCGTGGTGTGCTTCGCCGATCTCCCGCCCAGCCCACCCTCGAAAACGCGTTATCTCGTCAAGCGACTCCGCGCCGCGTTGCCCGAGGTGAAAATCCTGGTCGGGCGCTGGGCACCCCCGGCGCTGGCGGACGAGAGCACGCAGGTACTGCGGGAGACCGGGGCGGATCACGTGGGCTCGACGCTGATAGAGACACGGGAATACCTGGGTAAGCTCGTGGAAATCCCGCGGATCCCGGCGCCGGAAGCATCCGGCGTGCCCGCTACGTAGCAGCCCTCTCACCCAACCCTGTCACCCTTTTGCCGTCTGCCCCTCTAATTGTCGCGGGGGTTCGGCTGAGCCTTCGCTTCCGAACGCACGATTGCTCGCGCGAATAGCCCGCGAAAAGGAGCAGCGATGTGGAAACGTGTCCTGGTTGTCGGGTGCGGTCCGGGTCCTGCTCGTGGTGCTGTGCAGTGTGTGGATCCTTCGACCTTCTAGCGCGCAGTCACCGACGGTCCCGCCGAGAGACCGCGCGTTGACGGAGAATGCGCGGCAGTTGCTGGACGAAGGGCGCCGCGTCTTTCGCTACGAGACGTTCGGCGACGAAGCGTACTGGGGCGAGACGTTGAAGCTGCATCGCGCCATCGCGGGGGCCAAGCTGGGTGGGGTCGGTCCCGGTGTGAGTCCGAAGACAGCGCTCAGCGTGGGCCTCAAAGTCGACGTCGACGCGATCCCGGCGCCGGTTGCGGCCGCGCTCAAGGCCGGGAAAGTCGACTTGGATGATCCGGGCTCGACGATGGTGCTGCTGAAGGCCAACGCCGTCGTGGGCGTAACCGGTCACTTCGACGGTTCAGGCAGGCTCACGTCGATGGGGGTTCAGTGCGCGTTTTGCCACTCGACCGTCGATGATTCATTCGCTCCGGGCATCGGCCATCGTCTGGATGGGTGGGCGAACCGGGACCTGAACGTCGGCGCGATCGTCAGCCTGGCGCCGGATCTCAGCGCCATCACGAGCGTTCTCGGCGTTGACGAGGCGACGGTGAAAAAAGTCCTCGCGAGTTGGGGCCCTGGAAAATTTGATGCCTTGCTGAACCTGGACGGCAAGGCCTTCCGCCCCGACGGAAAACCGGCAGCGACACTGATCCCGCCGGCCTTCGGTCTGGCCGGCGTGAACCTCCACACGTGGGGTGGCGGCTGGGGGACGGTCTCGTACTGGAATGCGTTCGTCGCCAATCTCGAATTGAACGGACGCGGACGGTTCCTGGATGCAAGGCTGGACAGCGTAGAACAGTATCCGGTTGCTGCTAAATCGCGTTTGGGGCACAGGCAGAACGATCCCGACATGGTGACGGCGCACCTGGGACCGCTCCAGTTTTATCAACTGGCGCTCCCCGTGCCAACGCCCAAGCCGGGATCGTTTGACGCGACAGCGGCAAGTCGCGGTGAGAGTATCTTCTCGGGAACAGCTCGCTGTGCGACGTGTCACGTGCCGCCGCTCTTCACCGAACCCGGATGGAACGTTCACAAGGCGGCGGAGATCGGCATCGATGATTTCCAGGCGAATCGGTCGCCCGACAGGAGCTATCGCACGGCGCCCCTTCGCGGGCTGATGTCGCACGCCAAGGGTGGCTTCTATCATGACGGCCGTTTCGCGGACCTCACGGCCGTCGTCGAGCACTACAGCCAGTTTTTCAAGCTGTCGCTGACGGAGGACGAGAAACGAGACCTGATTGAATATTTGAAGTCCCTGTAATCGCAGCGCCTTCGGCCACTGCGTGGCCAGGGGTCATCCCTTGTCGCTGTCCATCCGGATCAGATCCCGCGCGTCGGACGCGTCGAGTGGACGTGCCGCGCCGATGGGCGTCATGCCGCCGACGTGCCACCGTTTCGCGGCAAGGGTCGACAGGACGGCCAGGGCCACGAGACCGACGAGCACGAGCAGCGGCACGTCCGGCTCACCGACCATGCCGGACGCTGACAAAGCAAAAAACGCGAAGACGACCCAACAAGCCGACGTCAGCGTGGCGCGTGTGAATGGCATGGATCGGTACTCCAAACCGAGGGAGGCCGGCTATGGCTCTACGCGCGCTTGCGAGAGCCGGCAATCCAGAGTGCGACCCCACCGGCCACCGCGACGATTCCGAGCACGGGCGGAAGCGGCAGCGTCCGGTCTCGCTCTGCGGTCGCGTGAACGGGACCGATGTCCACGATCGTTTCGCGGGTTCTGTACGTGACCCCCTGATAAGCGAGCGCCAGCACGCCGAGCGCAACCAAAACGAGGCCGAGAATCGCGGTGCGTTTCATGTGCACAGGCTACTGCCATTCGGAAGCGGCGCGCTGTACACAAGAGCACAGACACCAGAGGCGTCTCGCACTACTCTTCCATCCAGAACGGCGGTCAACGTCTCATTCAGTGCCCCGATAGCGGGGACGGTCATCCCACACCGGTCGCGTTCCTGAATCGTCTTCGAACGAGTCTCTCCAGAGGAGCTTCTTGAAAAAGCCGAGTGCGTGATCGTCATTCCGTCGATGATGAAGGTGGCGTTGGGCGTCGGCGGCAGCTACGGTCGTGGCGCGATGGTCTGTCGGTCGGCTAAGAATTTCGACGAGAAGTGGAGGGCATGTACGCGCTCGAGGGCGGCAGTGTCGGACTCCAGCTGGGTGGAGAAGCCACGGACCTCGTGCTTCTCGTGGTCAATCATCGAGGTGTCGACGCGCTCCTCAAGAGCAAAGTCAAGCTCGGAGGCGATGCGTCGGTGGCAGCGGGGCCCAAGGGCCGCCGCGTCGCGGCCTCAACCGACGCGTCGCTGCGCGCCGAGATCGCTACTCCCGTTCGCGAGGGCTTTTCGCCGGCATGTCGCTCGAGGGGACGACGCTCCGGACAACGACGCCAACGAGCAGGTCTACGGGCGCAAAATCACGGCACCACGCATCGTGACTGGAACCAATATCGATGTGCCGGACGCCGGCCGGCGGCTCGTGGACGTCCTGCAGAAGAGCGTTCCTCGCAACGAGTCGAAGAAGATGACGAGCCGGTAGCGGCGGATAAATACGGCTGACTGGATGCGGCGGACGCTTGCTGCGCGCGAGCGACCAGCTCGGCCGAAAGTCCGCGCGGCGCGGGACGGAGAGAGGTATAAAGGAAGGCAGGACGGTCAACATGGAATGCATCGAATCTGTCTCCGCCACGTATCCTCGAATCCTCCCCTCGTCTCGCGTCGCGATCGTCATTGCCCTGACGCTGCTTACCGTTGTCTCCGCGGCAGCTCAGGCCCCTGCGACAGACCAGCATCCCTACGGTCTGGATCCGTACAAGCCGAGTGATGCGGCACTGCTCAGAGATTATGGTGGCACGCTCGTCGCGCAGACCCCGCTGCTGGACCTGCGCAACCTCGACCCCTACAAGCCGAGTCAGGCCGCGCTACTACGCGAAATCGGTGGCGCGCTGCCGCTGTGGGGGATAGCGTGGTACCCAGGGCCCATGCCTGCGTCGTTGACGCCATTTCCGACAGAGGACCGTACGCCACGACCGGCCGCCAGGGGACGTTGGCAGGGCAACTATCAGCGGGACGCTTTCGATATGGCCGGCTCCCACGGTTGTCGCACCTCCGCCAGCGTCATCTATCGCCACTCTCCGAAGGCCGCAGAACAACGACGGCGTGTGGATTACCTTCGAGGACCAGAAATGGATTAGCGCCGGCCACACTGTCGCGTTCGAGGAGTCAAAGTTTGTCCGTGTTGGCGAGTACGCCAATTTCCCGGTCTTCAGACGGACCGGCGCAACCGAAAGCGTGATTTACGTGCCGACGGGTGAAGGCGTCATCGCGCCGTATCGGTTGAAGCCCTAGCGACAAGGAGTGTCATGCCCGAGGCGCGCGCTTTTCGCCTTTCAGGACCTCCTTCGCGCGGAACTGCGCGATGCCGGCGATCAGCTTCTCTGGCACCGCTTCGGAAAGCGGGAATCGGATCGTGCCCTTGTCGTTGAATTCGTAGGCGCCCAGCTCCTTCCTGAACGCCGCAATCAGGCGAGCGTTGGACGGGTACAGCGAGTAGTGCTCCTTCCACCCGGCAAAGTGGATCACGCCCCGACCATTCAACTTGTACGTCGGCATGTTGTACGAGATCGCTCTCCTGGGCTCCCGGCACAGCCTTGCGGATGGTGCTCCGTACCTTTTTGAGCACCGTCTGCACGGACCGTGGGAAGCCGGCGATGTACTCGTCGATGTTCTTCGGCGCCGATTGATTGGTCTTCATAGCGTTCCCACCAGCCGTCGACCGGCGGCCTCGAGACATAGGAGATTCCCAGAAAGAGCAGAAGCAGCAGCGGCATGATCCAGATCTGTCCCTCTTCGCTCGAATACGCCGAGATGGACGCCATCACCCATGTGAACGTGGCGCCGGCGTAAGCCCATTCCTTCAGCAGCGCGACCCCTGGCAGGAGCAGGACGATGGCCGCGGCCGGCTTGGCGAGGCCGAGGACGATCCGAAGATGCTGCGGGTAGCCGGCTTTCGAGAAACCGGAGACCACCTGCTCGTTGCCCGTGAGATAGGTCAGCGCCAGCAGCAGCATCAGACTGACAATCGCCGTGCTGCTCCAGTAAGCGACAGTGCGAGCCATTGAGCCCTCCGTGGGGTCAGACGCGGTCAAGGGACATTCAGCTTAGCAGCGTCCGACCCCAGGGCGCCGTCATCCCAGTGACGCGACGAGCTCGTCGAGCTGGTCCATCGTTTCGCGCATGCCGTGCTCCATGCCCGACGCGATGATGGCGTCGCGGATCTCCTTCGATGGACACATGCTGCGAGACGTCATGTCCGTCTTGCCGTCGCGTTCGTCGAACGTCACGGTGATGACGATCCCGACTTCATCCGGCTGTGTGCCAGCGGCCGTCGGCTCGAAGATCTCGGTGTAGACCAGGCGAGCCGGCGGCGCGACCTCTGTATACGTGCCCGAGAACGCGATGTCGCTACCGGACTTCAGGCGAAGCACGTACCGGTAGCTGCCGCCGACGCGGACGTCGGCGTCGCAGGCAACGATGGACACGCCGCGGGACTTGGGCGCCCACCAGCGCCTGACGAGCTCCGGTCTGGTCCAGGCGTCGAAGACAATGCGAGCCGGCCCGTTGAAAGTGCGGGTGATGACGATCTCGCGATCGCCTTCGAGCGTCATCGTTGTCAGGTTCATCAGCGCAGCCTCACTTCTTCCTTCGTTTGCGGCCATCGGACATCTCCTTCTCTTTGAGCTCTTCGATCAGCGCATCGAGTTCCTCGAACCGCGCATCCCAGAGCTGGCGATAGCGCTCCAGCCACTGGTGCAGCTGGCGGAGCGGCTGCGCGCGCAGCTCGTAGAGCCGCTGTTGCGCCCGCGGTTGCACGTCGACGAGGCCTGACGCCTTCAGGACGCGCAGGTGCTTCGAGACCTGCGGCTGGCTGAGTTGCAGGCGCTCGCCGATCGCGTTGACGGGACGGGGTCCCGACCGCAGCAGCTCGACGATGCGAAAGCGGGTGGGCTCGGCAAGAGCGGCGAACGTTTCAACCACGGATCGAATATGCCCGATGTAGTATATGCCTGTCAAGGAATATACGTGGCGGTGTCCGACGTGCACGCCGTCGCGTTTGAACAGGGCGGAACGGCCGGCGTAATCTTGACGGGTGCGCATGACCACGCCGACGACGCTTCTGATCGTCAGCCTGACGCTGGGCGTGCGGGCGCATGCCCAGCCGCCTTCGACGGGTGCGGCAAGCTTCGCGTCGCTTTCGGCAAAGGCTGATGCGGCCCGGGACGCCGGTCGCCTCGATGAAGCGGCGGCGCTCTACCGGCAGGCCCTCGCGAAACGCCCCGCCTGGCAGGAAGGCTGGTGGTCGCTCGGCACGATCCTGTACGACCGGGATTCGTACGCATCCGCCGCACGGGCCTTCCGTCGTGTGCTGGCTGGTGATCCGAAGAACGGCACGGCGCACCTGATGCTCGGTCTGTGCGAGTACCAGCTCGATCGCGACGAGAGTGCGCTCGCACACATCCAGCGTGCGAAGGCGCTAGGCGTGCGGAGCGACGAACAGCTCGTGCAGGTGATGCAGTATCACGAAGCGATGCTGCTCGTTCGCGCAGGCCGCTACGAGGACGCGATCGAGGCCGCGAAACCGCTGGTGGAGCAGGGCGTCGCGAGCGACGAGCTCGATGGCGTGCTCGGACGGGCCGTCCTGTTGATTCGCCCCAAGGAGGCGCCGAAGGCCGACGACGCGGACTATCAGATCGTCTTACGCGCGGGTCGCGCCGAGCGTAATCGACTGTCGCAGCAATGGGATGCCGCGAAAGCGGCGTACGGGGAGCTGGTGCAGGCGTTCCCGACCTTTCCCAACGTCCACTATGCCTTCGGCCGCTTTCTCCTGGCCGTAGACACCCCCGACCCCGCGATCGAGCAGTTCAAGGCGGAGATCGCGAACAATCCGCGTCACGTACGGGCCCGGATGCAAATCGCCGCAGCCTGCTATCGCGTGGATTCGCCAAAGGGCATCCCGTACGCGCAAGAGGTGGTCGCGCTCGAACCGGACTATCCGTTCGGCCACTACCTGCTCGGGCTGCTGTATCTCGATTCCCGCGATCTCGATCGCGCCATTCAGCAGCTCGAAACTGCGGCTCGCATGGTGCCGACCGAGCCGCAGTTTCAGTTTTCGCTCGGCAGCGCCTACGCGCAGAGCCGGACGCCCGAAAGACGCCGCCCGGGCCCGCGCCGCCTTTGCCAGGCTTGGCGGCACCCATCCGCCCGGATCGGGCGAGGGGAGTGAGTCCCCTCGCCTCGATCTCGATCACGGATCCAGCACGCCGCAGTGACGGCCTGATCGCGGGCTAAAGCCCCGCCTCCACATCGAGCAGTCGCGGGGCTAAAGCCCCGCCTCCACACACTAGAAGCTGAATCGGACCTGCATCGAGATCGTGCGGCCGGCGAGGCCGTCCTGCGCTTCGCCGAAGTGCTGGTCGAGAATGTTGTTCTGCACGTTGAACAGGTTCACCTGGTTGAACAGATTGAAGAAGTTGGCCCGGAACTCCACCTTCGCCGCGTTGCCGAGCACGGGCGCCGTCGGCAGGCCGAACGCCTTGCTCAACGTGGCGTCGATGTTGAAGTAGCGCGGGCCGCGGAACGAGTTGCGTTCGATCCCGGGCCTGCCTGGAATCGGCCCTGGCGCGGCCAATCCATTGGCGACATCGCTGAAGGGCGGTCCCTCCACGCGCGAAGGCGGCGTGAAGAACGCGGAGCCTCCTCCGGGGAAATTGCCGCCTGGCCTCTTGAACGCATCGTCGCCGAACTCCTCGAGCGCGCCGCCGAGGTATGCGGCCGGACGCAGATCGCAGTTGCCGCGACTCCCGGCATAGATGACCCCGCAGCCGATGTTGCATAGACCGGCGTCCAGGGGAATCCCGAATGCGCGTTGAAGATCCCGCTGATCGTCCAGCCGCCCAGCGTCTTTTCGAGCCAGTCCCCGATCCTTGAAGATGGTCGGCGACCAGACGCCCCAGAGCTTGAACATGTGCGTAGCGTCGTAGTCGGACGGCGCCCCAGGCGTGCTCGGGATCGTACACGTATTGCATCCGTTGGCGAAGTTGTTCGAGCCATCGTCCATGCTTCTGCTGAGCCGATACTGGGCGGTCAGCTCGAACGAGTTGCTGAAGCGGTGACGGATGCCGGCGAGGAGCGCATTGAAGCTGGCATTGCCGTCATTCGAGTAGAAGTCCAGATGATTGACGACCGGGTTGAGCGGCACGCCCTGTGCGGCGAGCACGAGATTCAGGTTCCGTACGAGTCGTCAAGTGGTCCGTCGTGCTGCCCTGGTACCCAAGTGAGGCGACCCATTGGTGGCCAAGGTCGTACTCGGCTTCGGCGGAGTACTGGATGGCGCGGGTCGTCGGCCACTCCGCCGGGTACCCGGTCAAGGAGATCTGGGCGAAGTTCGGCCCTCCGGGAATCGGCAGATTCGTGTTCGGATCGAAGCTGGCGATGGTCGCCGGATTCGACCCATAGCCTGAGAACGAATTGACGTCCGACGGGAAGCTGTTCACGCCGTAGACGATCTGACTGCCCGTCAAATTGCCGGCCGTCGACAGGAACGGCGCGTTGCCGCGGCCGTTCAACGAGATGGCCTGATCGAGGCCGTTATACGCGATGACCCGCGCCACCACGGATCACGAGCCGCTCGTTGAATCGCGACGGGCTCCACGCGGAGCTCACTTGCGGTCCGAAGTCCGTCTTGCTCACGTCGTACAGCTTGCCGCCGAGCCGCAGCGACAGTCCGGTCAGCGCGGCGTTGCCCGATCCGAGCACGACCGAGCTCAGATCGTCGCTGTTCTCGGAAATCGATCCGAAGTACGACCAGCGCAGGCCCAGCGTGAGCGTCAGATTCGGCCTGACGCGGAAGTCATCCTGGACGAAGATGCGCCGCAAGCGTCTGCCGCGTATCCTTGCGGAAGTCGGTCGGCACGCCGGTCAACGGATCGAACGGGCGCGTTCTCCGCCGATCGGCGCATCGTTCAGGAAGTCCCACATGTTGTTGAAGTAGTAGGAGGGCCGCGCCGACCACGGCGCGGTGTCGACGAACCTCATCCGCGTGACCTCGCCGCCCATCTTCAACGTGTGGCTCTTGTAGCACTTTCGTGAGCGTGTTCTTGAAGCCGAACGTCCACTGGTCGAAGAGGCCGGGCGCGCCGATCCCGAAGTCGAGGTGATTGTTCGGCTTGAATGGTGCCAATCGTGCTGCTTCCGTCCACGTTCTGGATGTAGGTGGATGGCAGCCCCCACGGGCCGTCCGGGTTGTTGTCCAAATCCCTCCAGCGCCAGCCCGCGGCGTTCGCCCGTGCCTCGTTCAGCGAGAGGCCCCGAGAAGACGCGGTTCCACAGAATGGTTTCGGCCTCGTTGAGCTGTCGTGCTGATGGAACGCGTTCATCTGCACGCGTGCGAGCCGTGGAACGAATCGCTGCTCGGTCGGGACGCGATACATGCTGAAGGCGAGCAGGTCCTTGGCCGTGGCATTGAAATCGACCCGCACGTTGTACTGCGATGCCGTGCTCTTGGTGGGATTGCCGGTTACGAGCCAGAGCAGGTCTGGCACGCCGTCGAGATTCGCCGGACTGCCGTGCCGTCGCCGCCAAGGCCGGGAGCGAACTGTCCGGCGAACGACGGGTCGCGCGTGCCCAGCGGGAGCGAGAGCGGCCTGCCGATGTCGAGGCCCTGTCCCTGCGATGAAGCGGCAGTTGGTGCCTTCGATGAGGCCGATATCCCCGCACCCATGGCCGTCGCCCGCGCCCATGAGCACCGTGCCCGCGGTCGGAGACGATCCGGGGAACGTCAGGAACCGTTCGGCGGCACTGCCGGCAGGAGCTGCGGTGCGCCATGTATTGCGGCGTCTGGTACCAGCCCTGAACCGTGTCTGCCGACTCGCTGGCGCGGATCGATTCGTAAGAGAAGAACCCGAAGAGTTTGTCCTTGAGAATCGGGCCGCCCGCCGTTCCACCGAAGTCGTTGAGCTCGGCGGTGTTCTTTTGCACCGCTTTGCCATAGCCGTTGTACTTCTGGAAGGCATTCAGGCCCGGCCGGTCCCACTTGAAGAACGCGCTGCCGTGCAGCTGGTTGGTGCCGTTCTGCGAGATCATCTGGACCTGCGCCCCGCGATAGCGGCCATTCTCGGCGTCGTAGTTGTTGGTGACGACCTTGATCTCCTTGATCGAATCCTCGTTCGGCGTGATCACCGTCGTGCCGCCCCAGGACACGCTGGTCACGCCGACGCCGTCGATCTGGTAGTTGTTCTCGCCGGTTCGTGCGCCGTTGGCGACGATCTGCCCGCCGTTCTCGGTGGCGAAGATGCCGCTGCTGCTGCCGCGCCGCCAATCGTCGTGGCAGGCAGATTCTGGGTGCCGCCACCGGCCCCGCGCGCGCCGTCGCCGAACGCGCCGGGCGCGAGCTGCAGGAGCTGAAGGGGATCTCGTCCGAACGATGGCAGCGTCTGAAGATGCTGCGGCGGTGATCGTGCCGCTGATGTTGCCGGTCGCCGTATCGATCAGCGCCGCCGCACTGTTGACGGTGACGGTCTCGTTCGTCTGCCCGAGCTCGAGCTGCACGTTCAACGCGTTCGACTGCTCGGCGATGATCTGCACGTTGTCGAGCACGTTCTTCTTGAAGCCTGCCAGCTCGACGGACAGCGTGTACGCTCTCGCCGCCAGAGCGTTGAAGACATAGGCCCCGGTCTCGTTGGTCACGGTCTCCAGTGTCCGGTTCGTTTCCTTGTCCGTCAGCGTGACAGTGGCGCCGGGGACGACCGCGCCTTGCGGATCAGTCACCGTGCCCTGCAGGCTGGCGCGATACTGCGCGCTGGCCGGTATCGCTGCCAGGGTCACGCACAGGAGCGCGAGCGAAGCGCACAAGATGCGCACGCGAGAAGTCGCAAGCATTTCGTCCCACCCTTCGAGAAGTGCGTGCTTTCCGTCGCTCGTGCGTACAGAGAACCATCACAGCAAAGGAAGCGTGGGCCGGAAGAGCTCCGATTTGGCACGCCGGTCGGGGGGCACACCCGGCGTGGGGGAAGTGATCGAGCGCGGCTCTCAGGGCGCCACGTGCCAAAAATTTTAGGCGCGGCCTCAGAGGTTGTCAAACCTCGCGGATGAGCTGAATCGTTTCAGTAGGGCGCCTACGCGATCACCGGCCACTTGAACGTGGACTCCAGCGAGACCTTCCGTCCGCTCTGTCCGGACGCGCGTGCGGCCTCGATGATTTCCAGGACGTGCAGCGCATGTTCGGCGGCAATCAGTGGTTCCGATCCGGTCGCGAGCGATTCCGAGATGACGCTGGCGCCCTGCTGCCACACGTAGGTGCCGGGATCGGGCACGAAGCGCTCCGGCGTCTCGTGATCGTGGGTCGCCAGATCGACGCCGAATGGCGCCCAGTCATATCCGACCAATCCCATGTTGCCCTGCGTGCCCCAGATCGTGATGGTGTGCTGATCCTGTCCCTTGCCCTGGTGGCCATACGGATCGAAGTAGTTGAAGCCGCACTGCACATGAGACATGACGCCGTCGCCGTGATCCATCAGCACCATGGCGTTGTCTTCCGCTTCCACTTTGATTCGTCCTTTGTTGTCGACCGTGCGCTCGGGCGTGACGATGCTGGTCATGGCTACGACGGCTTTGGCCGGACCCAGCAGGCCGGTCAGGGTGGCCAGGTTGTAGACGCCAAGATCGGGAAGGCTGCCGCCGCCCTTTTCATAAAAGAAGGCCGACCACGTCGGGCCGGTATGTCCGTATTGCGCATGGGCGCTCGAGATCCGTCCAAGCTTCCCCTCTCGGATCGTCTTCGACATGAAGGCAAACTGAGGACTGTTGACGACGGCGGGCGCACCCCAGATGCGAATCTTCTTGCTCGCGGCCAGGTCCAGCAGCGCCCTGCCTTCCTTATAGGTATTCGCCAGCGGCTTTTCGCTCCAGACGTGCTTTCCCGCATTCAGGGCCAGCTTGTTGAGCCGGCCGTGCTCCTGCATGTCGGTCAGCGTCACCATCAGGTCGAACTCGGGCCCGGCCAGCATCTTGTCGATGTGAGGAAAGGTATTGGGAACGTTGAACTCGGCGGCGCGCTTCTGCGCGCGCTCGTAAATGATGTCGCACGCACTGACGAGCTCGACGTACGGCGACTTCGAGAGGTGGGGAAAGTACGAGCCCGAGACGCTCCCGCAGCCGATGATGGCCAGACGAATCTTCTTCTGCTGCGCGATGGCGAAGCCTTCAACCGATGACAACAGGGCCGCGGCGCCGGCCATGGCCGTGCGCTGCAGGAATTCGTGACGTGAGATAGGAGCCATGAGCGATAGTCTACTCTTCGAGTGATCGGCTGGCGACGCCGCCGCTCTCGAACCTTATGCGTCCACCGGGTCCTCGCGGGCTTCCAATTCTCGGCATGCTGCCGGCGGTCAAGCGCGATCCCGCTGGAACGTTCCTGCAGGCGGCACACCAATACGGAGACATCGTCTATTTCAGGATCGGTCCGCGCCGCGGCTACCTCATCACGAACCCCGTGGACATTCGCCATGTCCTGCAGGACAACGCACGCAACTATCACAAGAGCCCGCTCTACGACAAAGTGCGGATGGCGATTGGCAACGGCCTGCTCACCAGCGAGGACGCGTTCTGGCTGCGCCAGCGGCGAATCGCGCAGCCCGCCTTCCATCGCGAGCGGATTGCGGCGCTCGCCGGCGTGATGGCCGAAGTCGCACAGGATGCGGCGGCCAGATGGCAGACGATCGCGTCAGACGGACGCCCTGTCGATATCGACGAAGAAATGATGCGTCTGACTCGCACCGTCGTGCTCCGTGCGCTGCTTGGCGGCGATCTCGGTCCGTTCGGTGACAAGGTGGACGGGGCCTGGACGGTCGTCAATCAACACATCGGGGAGAGCTTCTGGTCGCTCGGGCTCACCGACTGGATCCCGACGCCGAAGAACCGGAAGTTCCGCGCCGCACAGGCCGTGCTCAGAGGCGCCGTGGATCACGTCATCAGCCGGCGTCGCGCGCACCCGACCGAGAGCGCGGACTTGCTGTCGATGCTGATGTCGGCGCGCGACGAGGAAACCGGAGAGGCCATGACCGACCAGCAGCTGCGGGTCGAGATCACGACGTTTCTGCTGGCAGGGCAGGAGACGACGTCGCTCGCTCTGACCTGGACCTGGTATCTCCTGTCGCAGCATCGCGACCCGCGGCAGCGGCTCCACCGCGAGATCGACACCGTGCTGAAGGGACGCCCGCCGGAGTACGCAGATCTCGCGAACCTCCCGTACACGCGCATGGTCGTCGACGAGTCGATGCGCTTGTACCCACCGGCGTGGGGAATCTCACGGCAGGCACTGGCGGACGACGAACTGGGCGGCTTCCGGCTGCCAGCCGGATGGCTGGCGTTCGTTATCCCGTACGTGCTGCATCGGATGCCCGCGTACTGGAACGATCCGGACGCGTTCGAGCCCGAGCGGTTCCTGCCGGACCGGACCGCCGATCGACCGAAGTTCGCGTACCTGCCGTTTGGCGCCGGACCGCGGCAGTGCATCGGCAGCCAGTTCGCCGCGATCGAAGCGCAGCTCATTGTGGCGACGCTCGCCCAGCGGTATCACCTTCATCTCGTGCCGCACCACCCGGTCGAGCCGTGGCCCCTGATCACGCTACGGCCTCGGTACGGCATGCCAATGATCGTCGAACGTCGGCGCGGGTCCGGCTAGCCTGTAGCAAATAAGATCGAGGGCCGCGAAGGATCTTCGTGCCGTGCCACCTCTAACGGTCAGCGGGAGGATCACATGACGTGGCTGACTAACGGGCGGTGTGTGTTTGCGGCGGTAGCAATGGCTCTCCTCGGGCTCGCTCCAGCGTCGGTTGGTGGCGCTCCCTTCCCGATCGCGAAGATCTACTTCGAGTACAACTCCACGGCCAACGATCTCGGTGTTCACGTTGCCCTGGACGCGGAGGATTGGAAAACTGTCGAGATCGTCCATCCCAACGGCCAGAAGATCTTCCAGGTCAAGGGTGGAGGGGGTTGGGGCCAGCTCGGCATGACAGAACTCTTCTTCGAGGGTGCTGAGCCAAGCCTCGACGAGTTCCCGCTCGAGGACCTTCTCGCGCTCTTCCCGGAAGGGAAATACACCTTCAACGGTGTCAAGGTCGATGGGCACGACCTGAAGAGTCACCCCAGGCTCTCTCACGCGATTCCGGCAGGGCCGATCGTCGACTCCGACGTGAACGGGGACAATATCGTGATCAGTTGGGAACCCGTAACCGCGCCCCCCGACGGTTTTCCAGACAGACCGATTGCGATCGTTGGCTATCAAGTCCTCGTCGACCCGTTCCAGGTGACGCTTCCGGCGTCGGCGAGCAGCGTGACGCTGCCGGTCGAGTTCGTGCAATCGCTCGCCTCCGGTGATCACCCCTTCGAGGTGCTGGCAATCGAAGCTAGCGGCAACCAGACCATCACGGAAGGTTCTTTCTTCACGCCGTAGCTGGACGATAACGAAGTCATCGAAACGTCGTAGGGCGCGCGTTGTGGCGGGAACGCTGGAGCGCGCAGGGGCTCGAGGCGCTGTGGAACGACATCAGGAATAGGGCCTGTCCCCACCCAGAGTTCAACGATGGGGACAGGCCCCATAAACGCCCTTTTACCGGCCGAGATCGAGCGCCATCAGGTTCTTTCGATCGCGAAGGTACAGTCGTGTGCCGACGAGGGTTGGCGGAGTCCAGGCGAGTCGCTCGAGCAGCTGGACTTTTGACAAGACCTTGAGCCCGTCGCGGGATGGCAGCGCCAGCGCCAGCACACCGTCCTGATCCAGCACAATCAGCTTGCCGTCGGCGAGCAGCAGCTGCGACTTCGCAAACTCGCGCCCCGAGTTCCACAACACGTTCCCCGTCTTGACGTCCACGGCCGTGATCGGCGCCGGGCCATCGTGGCCACTCGACGCGTACAACGTGTCGTCGATGCGGATGATCGTTCCAAAGTGGACCCGAACGCGCGGGTTGTGCCACAGCTGCTTGACCGTGGTCTTGCCGCCTGCCTGCGTCAGGTGCAGCGCGCGGGTGCCGCCGTCATACGACGACGACACGACCAGGACGTTGTCGGGCCCCCAGACCGGCGTGCTGATCGCCAGGTCGTACTGCGTCGGGTGAGGATGCTGCCAGAGCAGCGCTCCAGTGGCGGGATTGAGGCCGACGACTTGCTGGCCCATGAGCGCTATTACCTGATCCTGCCCGTCGACGTTGATCAGGAGCGGCGACGAGTGCGAGTTCGGAAAGCTGTGCCGCGCCCAGACAACGCTGCCGTCGGATTGCTTCAGCGACACGAGCGCGGCGCGCGGCCCGCCGACCATCGCGATGAGGGTGCCTTTGTACGGCACGGCGTGGCTCGAGTACCCGAATTGCATCGACGATCCGCCGAACTCGCTGTGGAGATCGTGCGACCACGCCGGGACCCCGGTCTGCTTGTCGAGCGAATACATGAACGCGGCGCCGTCGACGCTCACCAGGCGACCGCCAACGACCTGTGGCATGGCGTACGGTCCGTCGCCGAGCTCCGCCCCCGCATTGCTGAACGACGAGTTGTAGGTGTGTTCCCAGATGGTCTGGCCGGTGTTGGCGTCGAGCGCCGTGACGACCATGCGGCGGCCCAGGAGGGCGCCGACGATCGACGAGCGGCCCCCGTTATACGCCGTGTAGATCCGTTTTCCTTCGACGGCGATTCCCGAATACCCCTCGCCGAGGGCGCGCGACCACAGTTTTCGCGGTCCACCAGAGGGCCACGATCCGCTCAACCCGCTCGAGGACGACTTGAAATCCCGGTTCGGACCGCCCCAGACGAGCCAGTCCTGAGCTGCCGGCGTGGCAGCTTTGGCAACGGCAGGCGCGGCATTCTGACGCGCTCCGGCCATCGTCAGGGCCGCGAAGGCGATCGCGACCACGGCGAAGGGGGTAGCCGCGACAGTTCGGGACTCGGACTCGACTCGGTTCGACCGTCGCATGCGTGCCTCCTCTGCGTCTGGCGTCGTCGGAGCAATTGGCATTCCAGCCCTTGAACAGTCGGGTCGACTGAATGAGACGAGAACAGGCGTCAACGGGTGGGAGGGACGCGAGGATTGTTCGCTCGCGGACGGACGCGGTCCGAATCCGGACAGAAATGGGGCCTGTCCCCACCCCGAGAGGCAATGGTGGGGACAGGCCCCATCGTCCGGATTCAGTGCACCCTCCCCAGCATGGTAGATTCTGACGGAACTCGGAACCCCGCAACCGATTACCCGTCGAGGAATGAGATGTCCACAGTGACAGCTCGCAGTGCAGCGCAGATTACCGGGATCGCCCCGCAGTTTCTCGTCGACGATCTCGATCGAGCGATTGCGTACTATCGTGACAGGCTCGGCTTCGAGCTCGATTTCACATACGAGTCGTTCTATGCGGGCGTCAGCCGTGACGGATTCGCGATACACCTCAAGCATGCGGCGAAACTTGCCGCTGACAGAGCGCACCGGAAACAGAACGAGCATCTGGACGCGTACATTGCCGTGTCCGGTATCCGAGGCTTGTTCAGCGAGATGCAGATGCGTGGCGCTGAAGTGATCAAGCCCCTCGAAGAACGACCCTGGGCATGCCTCGACTTTTACGTCGAGGACCCTGACGGCTACATTCTCTGTTTCAGTGAACTGAACGCCTGACGCCCTCTGTGAATCCGTGACAGTCTGAAATCCGTGGATGTCCGCGTCAATCCGTGACGATCTGAACTCCGTGGATGTCCGCGTCAATCCGTGACGATCTGAACTCCGTGGATGTCCGCGTCAATCCGTGACGATCTGAAGTCCGTGAATGTCCGTGTGAATCCGTGACGATCTGAACTCCGCGACACCCGTGACGATCAGCCGTGCGTCGGCGTCGGTGACGGCTGGTCGACGGCGAAGACGCGTCGCGATTTCTGGCCGTCGGCGAGCGCGTGCATCCCACGGTCGGCGAACTCGAGGCCGGACCCGGCGACCAGGTCCACCACCGTCCGCGAGACCAGCACGTCACCTGGCTGTCCCAGCGACGCGACGCGTGCCGCGAGAGCCCCGACCAGGCCGTGACCGGGACCCTCGAGGCGGTCGCATTCGCCCGTGTGCAATCCCACGCCGAGCCGCAATCCTTCACGCTCGCCCCGGGTGACGATCGTCTGCCCGCAGCGAATGGCGCGGGCCGGACCATCGAAGGTGGCGAAAATCCGGCCGCCGTCGCGCTGCGTGTCGGTACCGTTGAAGCGCTGCGTCTCCTCGGCAACGATCGCCTGCAGGCGATCGACCTCGGCCGCCGGCTCCGCCTGCAGTGCGGTGCCATGAATCGCGACGCACAGGATCGTCGCGAGCACCTGACGTGCTTCTGACCGCGTCCGCGTCTCGGTCAGGAACCGTTCGATCTGATCCAGCAGGCCATCCTGATCGCCGACAAACGGCAGATGATCGTCGCCCGGCAGCTCGACGAACTGGGCGCCGGGAATGAGGCCAGCGACGTAGCGTCCTTCCTCGACGGCAAGGCACCGGTCGCCGACGCGATGCATCACCAGCGTCGGCACCCGGATGGTCGGCAGCACGTGCCGCACGTCGATCTGGGCGTTCATTTTCGTCAGCGCGACGGCGGCGGCCGGACTTGCGCCCATTCTGAGAAACGCGGCCCACCAATCGCGGAACGCTCGATCGGCGGCAACGCTCGGCGCGCGTGCCTCGATGCCGACCGGACCGCCCCAGCGCTCGAGAATCTCGCGGCAGAACGCGTCGCGCTCTTCCTGCGTTGGCGCCCATGGGTAGTCGGGTGCTCGCAAGCGCCGCGCGTAGGTGCCCACCATGATGAGCGCCTCCGTCTTGTCGGGATGCGTGGCGGCGAACAGGCTGCACATCGGCCCGCCTTCAGACACGCCGAGCAGCACGGCGCGCCGCGAGCCGACCGCGTTCAGCACCGCGCGCACATCGTCCATGCGCTCTTCGAGCGTCGGCAGGTACGCCACGCGATCAGAGAGGCCGGTCCCTCGCTTGTCGAAGAGGATGAGCCGCGAGAAACCCGCAAGCCGCCGCAGGAATCGCGCGAACGACGGTTCGTTCCAGTAGTACTCGAGGTGCGACACCCAACCCATCACGAATACCAGGTCGATCGGACCGCTCCCGAGGACCTGATACGCGACGTTCACGTCGCCGCTTCGCGCGTAGTGGACGGGAAGCGTCGTCGATGGAGGGTAGGACGAAGCCACCGGTGAAACGATGGCCGGTGGTGCATCCGTCACGGGCGCAATGAACCGGTAGCCCCGCCGGTGTGCGGTCTCGATGATCCGCGGACTCCTCGCATCGTCGCCCAGCGCACGCCTGATTTCGCTGACGCAGACCTTCAGCGCGCTGTCGCCGAGAAACACGCCCGGCCAGAGAGCGCTGAGAAGCTCGTCCTTGCTGACGAGCTGGCCTGGGCGGGCGGCCAGATACTCGAGCACCGCCAGGGCTTTCGGGGCGAGCGCAATCGGTCCAGCATCGCCTGACAGGCGGCCCGTGCCGAGGTCGAGCTGAAATCCTTCGAATGAAAAGCAGCGTTCTGCGGGCATGCCGTGGCGAGCGAGTGGTGCTGAGCGGCCTATCTTAGCCGAACCTCACCGAATCTTTACCGCACGCTTACGACTTCGGCCGGCCACGCTCGTAAACTCAATCGAGAACGTTCGAAGGTTCCAAACTGATGTCCATCCTGCCCGCTGCATCGACTCATCACGGCATTCGGTCCGACGTCAGAGCCAGCGCCGCGTTACCGCCCGGGCTGTCGAGCTCGTCCGTAATACAGACCTATCGCTACACCCAGAATCCGCTCGCGCTGCTCGACGAGTGTTCGGCGCGATTCGGTGACATCTTCACGCTGCGGCTGGTCGGGTCGCGACCGTGGGTCATGTTGTCGTCGCCGGCGCTGGTGAAAGCGATGTTCACGGCGCCGCCGGACGCGGTGCACGCCGGCGAAGCGAACTTCAGCATCTTCGGTCCGGTGACTGGCCCGGCATCGGTGTTGACGATGGACGAGACGCCGCATCGGGAGCGTCGTCAGATGATGCTGCCGCAGTTCCATGGCGACCGGATGCGGGTCTACTTCGAGCAGATTCGCCAAATCACGTCCGAGGCCGTCGACACGTGGCGGCCAGGCGCCGAGTTCGCGCTGCATCGGGCGATGCAGTCGATCACCCTGCAGGTGATTATCCGCGCGGTGTTCGGTGTTGCCGCCGAAGAGCACGACGCCCACGATCGTGAGCTGGTCGAGGCGCTGACTGATCTGGCGAACAAGGCCGTCGGGTCGTCGCTGCTGCTGGCGCCGCCGCTGCAGCGGGATCTTGGGCGCTGGAGCCCCTGGGGTCGGGTGGTGCGCATCATCCGCCGCGCCGACGCGGCCATCGTCGCTGCCATCGGCCGGCGGCGTGCCGCTGGCGACGCCGGTGAGCGTCACGACATCCTGTCGCTGCTGCTGCAGGCGACCGGCGAGGATGGATCGGCGCTCACCGATCGGGAAGTGCGCGACGAGCTGGTCGTGATGCTGATGGCCGGACACGAGACGACCGGCACGGCGTTGACGTGGGCGTTCGAACGCATCTTGTCGCTGCCAGACGTCGAGGCGCGGCTTCGGAGCGAGCTCGAGTTCAATGCCGGCCGGAAGCCCATCGAAGTCGACCATCTTGCCCGACTCGAATATCTGGACGCGTTCGTCAAGGAGAGCCTGCGGATGCGGCCGATCATGCCCGCGGCAGGTGCTCGAGTGGTGAAGCGGCCGTTCGAGATCGGTGGCTATCCCATTCCGGCGGACACGATTCTCGCAAGTGCCGTGTACCTGCTGCACCGTCGACCCGACCTGTATCCAGACCCGACGGCCTTCAAGCCCGAGCGCTTTCTCGGGAAACGGGTCATCGATCCGTATGCCTGGGCGCCGTTCGGCGGAGGCATGCGCCGATGCCTCGGGATGCCGTTTGCGCTCTTCGAGATGAAGACAGTGATCACCACCGTATTGTGGCGTGCACGTCTGCGCGCCCGAACGACCGACGCACGGGCCGTTCCGCGCGGCTTCTTTCTGATTCCCAAGCGGGGTCTTCCTGTCACGCTGACTTCGCGTCGCTAGCGCCAGGCCTCGATGTGTAGGGCGGACCTTGCAGGTCCGCTTGGCCCTTTCACTAGAGAACTACAGCAATGCTTTGCCTTTCGCTCGCCACGGTACTCCTCGTGCGCTCTGCGCTCGCTCCGGCGGTTCCCACCTCACTCCCCGCGGTGGTCACTCACGACAATCGACAGGCGGCCGGTTCGCTGCGAGATGGCGTGCTGACGCTCGACTTGACCGCGCAGGTTGGTCTGTGGCGCCCGGAAGGCGACGCCGGCCGAGCGATCCGGGTCGAGGTGTTTGGCGAAGCGGCGTCGGCGCCATCCGCCCCGGCGCCGCTCATCAGAATCCCTGAGGGGACGCGCGTCGCTGTCGGCGTGCACAACGACCTGGCACACCCGTTACGGGTGCATGGCCTCTGCGATCGCGGCGCAAACACGTGCGCGCCGATCGACGTGCCCGCCGGTCAGATGCGTCGGGTGCAATTTACGAGCGGTCCTGCCGGCACGTATCACTACTGGGCGACAACAACCGGGATGCCAATGCCGTTTCGTGGCGCTGACGACACGCAGCTATCGGGAGCGTTCATCGTCGATCCGCCAGGTGCGCCTGCGAATGCGGATCGGGTCTTCGTCATCACCGAGTGGACCAGCCTGACGCGGGAGCAGCTCCACCAGCTTATCGGGCAGGACGATCCGGGCGCGTCATTCCTGAAGATGAAACCGGACGTGCTCTTCCTGATCAACGGGCGACCGTGGCCGCAGACCGAGCGTCTGACGTATCAGCTCGGCGATCGTGTCAAATGGCGCGTCGTGAACCTGAGCACGCAGGTCCATCCGATGCACCTGCACGGCTTCTACTTCGACGTCGACAGCCTCGGCGACGGAGTTCGCGATCAAGCATCTGGCCCGGGTCAGACGCCGTCCGTCGTGACGCAACTCATGCCGCCAGGGTCGACGATGGCGATGACATGGACGCCGGAGCGGGCGGGCAACTGGCTGTTTCATTGCCATGTCATGACCCATGTGTCGCCGTCGCTCTACGTTGACGGGACACCGAAACCAACGAGCGAACATGACCACCACGTGTCGGCGGGGATGACGGGGATGGTCCTTGGCGTGACCGTTCGTCCTCGTCCTGATGCACCGATCATCGAGCCGGAATCGGCGTCGCTGACACCTCGAAAGATGACGCTCCTGATGCGGAGCGATCCGGCGCGATTCGGCGACGCCCCTGCCTTCGGCTTCCAGTTGATTGAGGGACACGAGGGAGGGCTGTCCCACCCGGCGTCAGCTCCTGTGCCGGTGCCAGGCCCGCTGCTTGTCCTGAGGCGTGGCGAGCCGGTCGAGATCACGCTCGTCAACAGGCTGCCGGAGGCGACGGCGATCCATTGGCACGGCATGGAGCTCGACAGCTACTACGACGGCGTGCACGGCTTCGGCGGAACTGGTCTTCGTGTGACACCGCTGGTCGAGCCCGGCGGATCGTTCGTGGTGCGGTTCACACCGCCACGCGCCGGCACCTTCATGTATCACACGCATCTTCACGACCATCGGCAGCTGACATCGGGCTTGTATGGCGCGATGGTCGTCGTCGAGCCCGACGAAGCGTTCGACGCCACGACCGATCATGTGTTCGTGCTCGGGCGCGGTGGACCACAGGCCGATGCCCCAGTCGTCCTCAATGGAGAGCGCTCACCGGTCGTCGTCTGGCGGTCCGGCGTTCGCCATCGGGTGCGCCTTATCAACATCACTCCCGACGACATCCTGGCGGTGTCACTGCAACCCGGTGAGGGCAGTGCGACATGGCGGCCTCTGACCAAGGATGGTGCGCCAGTCCCCACCGATCGCGCTCAGCCGAGACCGGCACGCCAGATCATTGGCGTCGGCGAAACCTATGACTTCGAGCTCGACGCGCCAGCAAGCCGCCAGACATTCTGGCTCGAGGCGCGAAGCCCGGGAGGGAAGTGGCACGCGCAGGGACGCGTGATCGTGAGATAGCAGGCCAGTGGCGCCGAACAAGACGTAGACATCCTACGTCTAAGGCTGTAGATTGTCTACGACTATGGCCTGGCTCCCGACGACCGGCGACTCGAGCTCTAGCGGGCTGAAGTCGCGAAGACCGCTCCGGCTGTGGCCGGGGGTGGCGATCGTGGTCCTGCAATGGCTGGTCGCGTTCGGCCTGCCTTTTCTTGCCCCTGGCGCCGAGGTGTTCTCTCTTCCAATCGGGTTGCTCGCGGTGCTCGCGGGCGTTCTTGGGGGACTCGCCATCGTCATCTGGTGGATGTTTTTCAGCCGCGCGCCCTGGTCCGAGCGCGTCGGCGCGATCATTCTGTCGATCGTCGCGGTGTTCGCGACGAGGCTTGTCGTCCACCAGTCGATTGCGGGCGCGGGGATGGGGATGATGCTCTACATCTCGTCGATCCCCTACCTGAGTCTTGCTGTCGTCGCCTGGGCCCTGGCCACTCGCAATTTCGCCGACGGTCCGCGGCGCGCGGCGTTGGTCGGGGCGCTGGTGATCGCGTGCGCGCCGTGGGCGTTGTTGCAAACGTCGGGCGTCCGCGGCGGCGCCGGCTCGGAGTTCCATTGGCGCTGGACGGCAACGCCTGAGGAGCGGCTGCTGGCTCAGGCCACCGATGAGCCTCCCGAATCCGCTCGGGGTGAACAGAAGGCCGTGCCGTCGCCAACGGCACCTGCGGAGACTCCGACGGAAGCTGCTCGGGAGAGGCCGGTCGACGTCGCACCCGCCAAGCCGGTGACACTCCCGGACGCTTCTGCAACGGCGAAGGCCGAAGCCCCGGTCCGCCCATCGATGAGGGCACCTGAGTGGCCGGGATTCCGCGGCCCCGCGCGCGACAGCGTCATCGGTGGCCTCCGGATCAAGACCGACTGGTCCGCGTCGCCGCCCGTCGAGATATGGCGTCGACCAATCGGGCCCGGCTGGTCGTCCTTCGCGGTCCGCGGCGACCTCCTCTACACGCAGGAGCAACGCGGTGACGATGAGACCGTGACTTGCTACAAGGTGTCCACGGGCAAGCCGGTCTGGCGACACCGGGACCCGGTCCGGTTCTGGGAGTCGAATGCTGGTGCCGGGCCGCGCGCGACGCCGACCCTCGACAAGGACCGCCTCTACGCGTTTGGTGCGACCGGGATCCTGAACGCGCTCGAGGCCAGTAACGGCAAAGTGGTGTGGTCCCGGAACGTCGCGGCCGACACGGCTCGGAAGGTGCCCGACTGGGGCTTTGCCAGCTCGCCGTTGGTCGTCGACGACCTCGTCATCGTCGCCGCCTCCGGCACGCTGGCCGCCTATGACATGACCACCGGCACTCGGCGATGGGTCGGTCGTCGTCAGCTCGGGAGTTACAGCTCGCCACATCGAGCGACAATCGACGGTGTTCCGCAAGTCCTCCTCCTGAGCGGATCGGGCGCGGCCAGCTTCGCAACGGCGAACGGCGCCGTGCTGTGGGAACACGAGTGGCATGCCGGCGGCACGACGATCGTTCAGCCGGCTCTGACCGCGGACGGGGACGTCCTGATTAACGGCATCGCCATGACCGGCGGCGTCGGTATCCGGCGGATTGCGGTCGCGCAGAGACCTGGTGGATGGAGCGTCGAAGAGCGCTGGACGTCAACTGGGTTGAAGCCGTACTTCAACGACTTCGTCGTTCACAAGGGCCATGCCTTCGGCTTCGACGGCAGCATCCTCGCGTGCATCGACCTGGAAGACGGCACGCGCAAGTGGAAGGGTGGGCGCTATGGGAACGGTCAGCTCGTTCTGCTGCGCGATCAGGACCTGCTGCTGGTGGTTTCGGAAGACGGCGAGCTGGCGATGGTAGAAGCAAGCCCCGATGGTTTCCGGGAGCTCGGGCGATTCACGGCGCTCGAAGGCAAGACCTGGAATCACCCGGTGGTGGTCCGCGATCTCCTGTTGGTCCGCAACGGCCAGGAGATGGTCGCCTTCCGGCTGCCGGTGGAAAGTGCTGAGCCGTGACTCGTCGGGCGTCCACAATGAGGCGGGGCGCTTGCCTCTACCTCGTCCCGATGGCCACCAGCTCGTTCGATGTCCTGAAGTAGAGGCGCCCCTCGGAAATCGCCGGCGTCGCCAGGACGGGCGCCCCCATCTCGTTCATTGCAATCAGCTCGTACGTCGACCCCGCTTTGATCACGAAGACCTGGCCGTCCTCGTTCGCCAGATAAACCTTGCCATCGCTGGCCACGGGCGAGGCGGTGAACGCTGCGGTACCTCCCGCCAGCCGCTCCTGGAACCTGCGCTCGCCAGTGATCGCGTCGAACGCGCTGAGCACGCCATTGAACTTCACGATGTAGACGAGCCCTCGATAGACGAGCGGCGTGCACATGTAGCCGCCGTCGCGCGGCTGGCTCCAGGCGACACCGTCGTTGCGCGTCGCACCGTCAGCCAGGCTCACGTCGCCTGTCGCGTTCGCGCGGATCGCATACACGGGCGCGGCCGGACCGTGAGCGTTCGTGAGATAGACCAGGCCGTCGTGCACGACTGGTGTCGGGACCGGAATGTCTCCGCCACCGCTCAGCCGCCAGATCTCCTTGCCGGTTTTGAAATCGTAAGCCCCGGCGTGGCGCATGCCGTTCACGACGATTTGGGTCTGGCCGTTCACCTGATGCACCGTGGGCGTGCTCCACGTGGGCACGTCGTTGCGCGGCGACCGCCAGAGCTCACGGCCAGTCCCGGCGTCGAAGGCCGCGAGAAACGAATCCTTCTGCACGTCTGCCTGCACGATGACCACGCCGTCGTGGATGACAGGCGAGCTGCCCGTTTCCCACTGTGCCTCGGGCGCGACAAAGAAGCCCGCGTCGAGGACGCCCAGGTCCTTTTTCCACAGGAGCGTGCCTTTCAGATTGTACGCGTAGAGTCCTTCGGATCCGAAAAAGGCAACCAGGTGCTTGCCATCCGTGGCCAGCGTCGAGTTGGCATGCGTGGATTTCGGATGGCGCTTGATCTTGGGTATGCCCGTGTAGGTCGCACGCTCCCAGACGATCGATCCATTCCCCTTGTCCAGACAGGCCACCCGCCACTCGTGGGATGTGTCGTCGGAGACCGGTTCGACATTCCCATAGAGCCCGGCCTTGATCCCCGCGTCCTTCAGACCGCCGACCGCCGTCGTCACACACAGCAGATTGCCCCAGATCACCGGGCTCGAGAGGCCGAGGCCTGGCAGCCGCGCTTTCCAGCGGATGTTCTTGTTCGCGGCGATGTTCCACTCGGTTGGCGTCGCGAAGCCCTCGGCGGTCCCCAGCGCCGAGATCCCGCGAAACTGGGGCCAGTCGCTGCCGGGCTTCGGCACGTCTGCCGCGGAAAGGAAGACGCAGCAGGTGCCGATGATCGTTGTGGTCGCGAGCAGCTGGGCGCGCATGACGTGACTCCTCAGGTGCTTCTGAAGTCTAACCGCGCGCAGGCGAATCGTCCCGCTTATTATCCGGGGGCTGTAAACCACTCGCGCGGATTGCACGTCGTAAGGGTTCGATGGAGGACGCATGACCGGGCGAATCGCTTTTGGTAACGCGCTCGCCGCGCTCGCGCTGAGCGCGTCCGTGACGATCGAGGCGCTCGAGGACTGGCCGCAGTGGCGCGGTCCGCACCGCGATGGCACGTCGGCCGAGAAGAATCTGCTGAAGTCCTGGCCGCAGGGCGGACCACCGCTCGCCTGGAAGACAGGCGGCGCCGGCGAAGGCTACTCGTCGTTTGCCGTTGCTGATGGGCGGATGTTCACGCTCGGCGCGCGCGGCAATCGTGAATATGTCGTCGCGTTCGACGCCGCAAGTGGCAAGCGCCTGTGGGAAGTGGCTCACGGCAGCCGCTTCACGAACGATCGCGGCGATGGCCCGCGCAGCACCCCGACCGTCGACGGCGGTCGCCTGTACGTCTTCGGCGCCAGCGGCGACCTCACGTCGCTCGATGCAGCCTCGGGGAAGATCGGCTGGACGGTGAACGTCATCCGCGATTTCGGCGGTCAGAACACAAAATGGGGCTTCAGCGAGTCACCGCTCGTCTCGGGCGATCGCATCATCGTCAGTCCTGGCGGCAGCGGGTCAGGGATCGTGGCGGTCAACAAGGCGAATGGGAAACTCCTCTGGAAAAGCGAGGGCGACACGGCCGGATATTCTTCCGCCGTCCTGCACGAGGTGGGCGGCGTGCGCCAGGCAATCGTGTTCACGGGGCAACGGGCGCTCGGCCTCGACATCGCCAACGGACGCGTGTTGTGGAGCTACGACCGCGTCGCGAACCGGGTGGCCAACATCGCGACCCCGATTGCGCGCGGGAACCATGTGTTCCTCTCCTCGGACTATGGCACCGGCGCCGCGCTGCTCGAGCTGACGCCGTCGGCCGGCGCCATCGCTGCGCGCGAGGTCTACTTCACGCGCGACATGCGGAACCATCACGCCAGCTCGGTGCTGATTGGCGATTACCTGTACGGATTTTCGAGCGCGATTCTGACGGCGATGAAGTTCGACACCGGCGAGGTGGCATGGCGCGATCGCAGCGTCGGCAAGGGATCGCTCGTGTTCGCCGACGAGCGCCTCTACCTGTTCAGCGAGCGCGGCGTCGCCGCCCTTGCCGAGGCGACGCCAACCGGCTATCGCGAGCACGGTCGGTTCACGCTCGAAACCGGATCGCTGCCGACCTGGACACACCCGGTCGTCTCGAACGGCAAACTGTTCCTGCGCGATCAGGACGCGGTCTACGCCTACGACGTGCGAAGTCGGTGAGGCGAGCCCGCTGACGCGCGTTGTTTGATACGATCCCGACCATGCTCGGAACCGCCAGTACTCGCGCCGACGAGACCGCGATCCAGATGGCGAAGGACCGGTTGGCCGCGCACGTGCGCGACATCGTCCGATGGCACTTCAGTCCAGCGACGGGCTGCCCGTTCTGGCTCGAGCGGGCCAAGAGCCTCGACTTCGATCCGCTTCAGGACGTCCTGACCTACGACGATCTGGACAAATTCGGCCCCTTCGAGGACGAGTGGCTGCGCGGCGGTCCGGTCCGCCGCTGGGTGCCGAAAGCCTACGCCGACAAGCCAATCTACGTGTTCGAGACCGGCGGCAGCACGGGCGTTCCCAAGTCGCGCATCGCGCACGAGGACTTTCGCATCGACTACACGAACTTCAGCGAGACGTTGCCCGACGACGCGTTTCCCAAGGGCGCGGACTGGCTGATGGTCGGGCCGAGCGGGCCGCGTCGGCTGCGATTGGCCATCGAGCACCTCGCGCAGATCCGTGGCGGCATCTGTTTCATGGTCGATCTCGATCCGCGGTGGGTCATCAAACTGGTCAAGGCCCGGCAGATGGAACAGATGGAGGCCTACAAGCGCCACGTCATCGATCAGGCGCTCACGCTCCTGCGCGCGCACGAGAACATCAAGTGCCTGTTCACCACGCCGAAGCTGCTCGAGGCGCTGTGCGAGAAAGTGTCCCTCAAGAAGATGGGCATTCGTGGCGTGTTTTGCGGGGGCACCGAGATGACGCCCCAGTTCCATCGCTTTGCGGTTGAGGAACTGCTCGACGGGATCTACTTTGCGCCGACGTATGGCAACACGTTAATGGGCCTCGCCACCCACAAGCCGCTCGAAACCTGACGACAACTACGCCATCATCTATTACCCCCCGTCACCGCGAGCCATGATTGAAGTGGTCGATCCGGACCGGCCGGATCGGGTCGTCGACTACGGCCAGACCGGGCGCGTACGGCTGACGACGCTGACCAAAGAGTTTTTCATGCCACGGTTTCTCGAGCGCGACGAAGCCGAGCGCGAGCCGCCGTGCCGGCTGTATCCGTGGGATGGCGTTCGCAACGTACGGCCTTTTTCGCGCTTCCAGGCGACCGTCGTGGAGGGCGTGTACTGACGCGCACGAATGATGCTGCATATTCCGCTGCTGCGTCACGGCGTTCCTTACAAAAGTCTCGATGTCGTCGCCGTTCCGCACTATCGAACCCGGGAGCCATTCGTCGAGATCAGTCAGGCGAATCCCGGCCTGATCCGGCGGGACCTGCGGCCCGACGTGCAGCAGCAGGCCCGCGCCGCGCTCGCGACGATTTCTTCGCGGCGGCTCCTGGACATCTGTACAGAAGCGGCGCGTCATTTCCTCGACGACGCGCTGCCGCTTGGCGACGGGATGCAGTCGCCGGACGACTACGTCCGCCAGCTTTCGGCGACGACCGGCATGCCCCACGTGCTGGTACGGCGCAACATGGTGAAGATCGCCTCCGTCCTGACCAGAATGTCGACGGTGCTCGGCGGCCTCACGCGCGGGCTCGATCCCGGGCTGTTCGACACCTGGCACGGTGAGCACGAGGGACACGCGCTCAGCTTCTATCCCCGCACCGAGTCGCTGGGCGTCGTGCTGCCGAGCAATTCGCCTGGCGTGCATTCGTTGTGGGTGCCGGCGATCCCTCTGAAGACGCCGTTGGTACTGAAGCCGGGAAGTGCCGAGCCCTGGACGCCGTTCCGCATCGCGCAGGCGTTCATCAGGGCGAATTGCCCGGCGGAAGCGTTCAGCTACTACCCGGCGGACCATGCAGGGGCGGGAGAGATTGTCCGCCGAACCGGCCGGAGCATGTTCTTCGGCGACGTGTCGGCCGTCGGTGCCTACGAGGGCGATCCGCGTGTAGAACTGCACGGCCCCGGGTACAGCAAGATTCTCATTGGCGACGATCGGCTCGGCACGTGGCAGGAGCATCTCGAGATGATCGCGTTGTCGATCGCCGACAACGGCGGCCGCTCGTGCGTCAACGCGTCAGGGGTATGGGTAGCGGCTTCGCACGCGGAGCGTGTCGCCGAAGCGCGTGGCCGATCGTCTGGCCACGATCGTGCCGCGTGCCGCCGACGATGAGCAGGCGCTGATTGCGCCGTTCGCGGACCCTCGCGTGGCCGAGCGCATCTCACAGCAGATCGACGCCGGTCTCGAGACGGCGGGAGCGGTCGACGTGACGGCACGCTGTCGGAGCGGGCCGCGTCTGGTCACCCGCGAAGGCAGCACCTACCTGCTTCCGACCGTGGTGCTCTGCGATGGCCCCGATCACCCGCTGGCCAACCGCGAGTTCCTGTTCCCGTTCGCCGCCGTCGTCGCCGTCGGCGCCGACGAGATGTCGCGCATGCCGGTGCCTCTGCGCAAGACGCTGGTTCTGACCGCGCTGACGGGCGACCGAACGCTCATCGATCGGCTGCTGGCGTCGCCGCTCGTCGATCGGCTCAACGTGGGCGCAGTTCCAACCAATCAGATCAGCTGGGATCAGCCGCACGAGGGCAACCTGTTCGAGCACCTCTATGCTCGTCGCTCGTTCCAGGCGGGCGAGCCGCTTGCGATGCCGGCCGTGGCCCAGACGTAGTGCGAATCCTGTCGTTCACAGGTGGCGCCGGGGAGATGTACTGCGGCAGCTGCCTGCGCGACAATGCGCTGGCCGCCGAGCTCCTCGCCCGCGGCCATGACGTCACGCTCACACCCCTCTACACGCCGACCCGTACCGACGAGCAAAACGTCAGCCGGCGTCGCGTGTTCTTCGGCGGGATCAGCGTCTTCCTCGAGCAGCACTCATCGCTCTTCCGCCATACGCCCGGTTTTGTCGATCGCCTCTGGGACTCCGAATGGGTCATCCGGATGGCGTCGAAGCGGCAGATCAAGGTGGATCCCAGACGCCTGGGCAAACTGACGGTGTCGATGCTTCGCGGCGAGCAGGGGTTTCAGCGTAAGGAGATCGACAAGCTGCTCGCCTGGCTGAGAACGGAGCCGAGATTCGACGTCATCAATCTTCCATACGCGCTCTTGCTGGGCCTTGCCGAGCCGCTGAAACGAACCTTGCGGGCGCCTGTGTGCTGCACGCTCCAGGGCGAGGACCTGTTTCTCAATGGTCTAGGGGAGCCGTATCGACAGCAATCGCTCGACCTGATTCGCGCCGCGGCAGTCCACGTGGATGCGTTCCTTCCAGTGAGCCAGTACTACTCCGACTATATGCCCGGGTATCTTGGCGTGCCGCGCGAGAAGATGCGTCTGGTGCCGCTGGGCATCAGTCTCGATGGCTATCTCCCGCGACTGCACGAGCGCTCGGAGGTCTTCACCATCGGCTACCTTGCTCGGATCGCGCCGGAAAAGAGCCTGCATCTGCTGGCCCAGGCGTACGGCAGACTGCGACAACGTCCGGGAATTGGCCGGTCGAGACTGATCGTGGCGGGGTATCTCGCGCCCGAGCACCAGAAGTATCTCGAGGAGATCAGGGCAGGCCTTCGGCGCGATGGCCTGGAAGGCGATTTCGAGTATCGCGGTGAAGTGGATCGCGCGCAGAAGATCGCTTTTCTTCACAGCGTAGACGTGTTCTCCGTGCCCGCCACGTATTTGGAGCCGAAGGGCATCTTCCTATTCGAGGCAATGGCAACCGGTGTCCCCGTCGTGCAGCCGAATCACGGGGCATTTCCCGAGGTGCTTCACCGAACGGGCGGAGGGATCCTCGTGGAACCGGACAATCCCGAGGCGCTGGCGGACGGCATCCTCGAGCTCTGGCGCGATCCAGAGCGGGCGCGACGGCTAGGCGAGGCGGGCGCCAGGGGCGTAAGAGATCACTACACCGTCGGTCACATGGCCGATGGCGTAGAACGGGTCTACGGCGAGCTGGCGGGCCGCAGACAGTGACGCCTTCAACAGCGCTCGTCGTCAGTCGGATTGCCAAATCGTATCCGTCGCCACGAGGCGAGCTCTCGATCCTGCACGACGTATCGCTGTCGCTCGATCGGGGCGAGTCCGCTGCGATCATGGGGCCCTCTGGCAGCGGCAAGAGCACGCTGCTCTATATTCTCGGCGCGCTCGAGCCACCCACGACGGGCACGGTCACCCTGGACGGGGAGGATCCGTACACGTTGGGAGAGCGGGCGCAGGCCGCGTTCCGCAACCGGCGCATCGGGTTCGTGTTCCAGGACCACTCTCTGCTGCCGCAGTGCTCGGTACTCGAAAACGTCCTCGCTCCGACACTCGTGGCAGCCGATGGCGACAGGACTCGTGACGACGCGCGAGCCCGTGAGCTGTTGCATGCCGTGGGCCTTTCCGATCGACTGGATCATCGCCCTGGTGAGCTGTCCGGTGGCGAAAAGCAGCGGGCGGCGATCGCTCGCGCCTTGATTCGCGATCCGGTGTTGCTCTTGTGCGACGAGCCGACGGGCAATCTCGACAGCGTGTCGGCCGATACGGTGGCTTCGCTGTTGATCGACCTGCACCAGAGCCGTGCGACGGTGCTTATCGTCGTCACGCACAGCGTGGCGCTCGCCGGCCGGTTTGCCACGCAATTCGAAATGTCCGCCGGGTCGCTGCATCGCCGATGAACCTCCGCCGCCTCATCAGCCGCAGTGCGGTTTATCACTGGCGCACGAATCTGGCGGTGATTCTCGGCGTAGCGGCCGCCGTCTCGGTTCTTGCGGGCGCGCTCGTGGTCGGTGACTCCGTACGAAGCAGCCTCCGCGAGATTGCGCTGGCAAGGCTGGGCAACACGGACGCCGTTGTCACGACCGCAGATTTCTTCCGCGATCGCGTTGCCGCGGATTTGCAGCGCTCGTTTGGCGCGCGTGCCGCCGCGCCGCTGATCGTTGCCGACGGCTTTGTCACGCACGAACCATCCGGCCGCCGCGCGGCCAAGGTTCTGATCTATGGCGTGGACGAGCGCTTCTGGGCGTTCAACGGACTGCGGGAACGCGACGGCATCTTCGTGTCGCCTGCCCTGGCCGCCGAGATTGGCGCCCGCGGCGGTGATGTCCTCCTGACGCGGCTGCAGCGGCCTTCACAGGTGCCAATCGAGTCGCTGTTCGGCCGGAAAGACGATGTCGGACGGACGATCAGGCTGACGCTCACGGGCGTACTGCCGCGCGAACAGCTGGGTGAGTTCGCCTTGCGTCCGCAGCAGACGGACGTGCGCGCAATCTTTGCCCCGCTGCGTCGCATCCAGCGCGATCTCGACATCCGAGGCAAGGTCAACACCGTCCTCCTCTCGGGAGGCACTGGAGGCATCGCCGCTTTACGTTCCGGTCTGTCGCTCGACGACCTGGGCGTCCAGGTGTCGGTGCTGGCCGACCGCAGATCAATCGCGGTCGAGACGACCAGCGGCATCCTGACGGAGCCAGTCGAGCAGGCGGCCCGCCACGCCGGAGAAAAGGCCGGCCTCAGAATCCTGCCCGTCTTCACGTACCTCGCGAACGCGATCAGGAGGGCCGAACGGCAGGTCCCCTACTCGCTGGTCGCCGCTCTCGATCTGGCGGCCGTCGATCCCGATAGCGCACGCCCTGTGTCGCAGCCCGCCGCGTCGTCGCCGGATGGCATGGTGCTCAATGCCTGGACGGCCCGTGAGCTTTCAGCGGCCGCCGGAGATCGAATCGACCTCGACTATTACTTGTGGAACTCCGAGAGCGGTCTGACCACGGCGTCAGCGACCTTTACGGTCCGGGCGATTGTGCCAATCGAAGGCCTCGCCGCTGACCGGCGGCTCGCTCCCGATTATCCAGGCGTTACCGCGGCGCGCAGCCTCGCAGATTGGGATCCCCCATTTCCAATCGATCTCTCTCGCATCCGGCGCGAGGACGAACGCTACTGGGACGAGCACAGAACAACGCCCAAAGCCTTTATCTCTTACGAGCGCGGGCGCGAGCTGTGGGGGTCGCGCCTTGGGCGGGCGACTTCGGTCCGGCTGGGGATCCCCAACGGCCAGGACGCCGAGCGCATCGCCGCCGACCTGCGGGAAGACCTTCTCTCGACACTCTCGCCGCCCTCGGTCGGCGTCACGCTCGTCGACGCGCGCAGATCTGCGCTCGACGCGTCGAGCGGGGCCACGGATTTTGGCGAGTACTTCACGTACTTCAGCTTCTTCCTGGTCGTGTCGGCTCTTCTGCTGGCGTTGCTGTTTTTCAAGCTCGGAGTCGAGCAGCGGCTTCGCCAGATCGGCGTGCTCAGGGCGACGGGCTATACGATTGCAACCATTCGCCGGCTGCTGCTGCTGGAAGCCGTCACCCTGGCGACAGCCGGCGCGCTGATCGGCGTCGGTGGAGCAGTCGCCTACGCGCTCCTGATCGTCTACGGTCTGCGTACCTGGTGGATTGGCGCTGTCGGCACGACGCTGCTCCAGGTCCACGTCACGGCTTCGTCCCTCCTGATCGGGGCCGGCGGTGGCGTCATTGTCGCGGTCGTGTGCGTTTTCGTGTCGCTTCGCGCGGTGGCGCGGCTGTCGCCGCGCGTGCTGATGGCCGCGCAGAGTCTGGATGCCCCCTCCTCGACCGATCCCGCGCGAGCCCGGCGCAACTGGCGTATGGCGGCCGTCTTCGGGGTTACGGGACTCGCCCTTCTTGCTCTTGGGTTTGCGAGGAGCGCTGTCCAGGCAGGAGCGTTCTTCGGAGCGGGCGCAGCGCTGCTCGTCGGGTGCCTGCTGACGCTGGCAGGCTGGCTCCGCCGCAGAAGTCACGCGCCAATCACCGGGAGGGGAGCCCTCGCCGTGTCGCGCCTCGGTATGCGCAGCGCCGCGTTCAGGCCCTCGCGGAGCGTCATGTCGGTGGCGCTGATCGCCTCGGCGGTCTTCATCATCGTGTCGGTCGATGCGTTCCGCCGCGAGGGCGGCGACCTCACCCCGGATCCCAAGTCGGGCACTGGCGGATACGTGCTGCTGGCCGAATCCGAGCTGCCTCTCGTACACGACCCCAACACGCCGTCTGGCAGAGAGGACCTGCTGCTTCAGGCGCCGGAGCTCGCGCGCGTCCGCTTCACACGTTTCCGCGTGCGAGAAGGCGACGACGCGAGCTGTCTCAATCTGTACCGCCCAGGGAACCCCACGATCATCGCGGCCGCGCCCGGGTTCATCGAGGCGAACCGCTTTTCGTTCGCCTCGTCGCTTGCACAGACCGAGGCTGAGCGCGCGAACCCGTGGCTGACACTGCGACGGACGTTCGAGGACGGGACCGTTCCAGTCATTGCTGATGCGACGTCGCTGCAGATACGTACTGCACGCCAGCCTCGGCGACACGTTTTCGATCGACACCGGTGGCGCCAGACCCGTGGTCCTGCGGTTCGTCGGCGCGCTGCGCGACAGCATTCTGCAGGGGCAGCTGGTGATGGCGGAGGAGCGCTTCATCACGCTGTTCGGTGCACGCCGGGGCTACCAGTTCTTCCTGATCGATGAGCCAAATATCCGGATGGCCAGCCAGGCCGACTCGCTCGGCGCGGTCCTCGAGCGTGAATTGCAGCCGTACGGCGTGGACGCGGTGACGACCTCGAGGCGTCTCGAAGAGTTTCATACTGTAGAAAACACCTACCTCTCCACATTCCAGGCGCTGGGCGGGCTTGGTCTGCTGCTCGGGACGATCGGGCTCGCCACGGTGATGTTCCGGAACGTGCTCGAGCAGCGCCGTGAGCTGGCGCTCCTCCGGGCTGTGGGTTACGACCGGCAACGCCTGGCACTGATGATCGTGGCAGAGGCAGCCTTCCTACTTGGATCCGGCCTGGCGGCCGGCGTCGTGTGCGCCGCAATCGCCATCGCGCCAGCATGGCTTGGCCGCGGCGGGGCGCGGCCCGGAGCTGGGCTTGTGGTCCTGCTTGCCGGTGTGGTGTTTGCCGGTCTCGTTTCATCCCTCGTTGCGACACGTGCGGCGCTGGCAGGCCGAATGCTCGACGCGCTTCGGGCGGAGTAACGACAACGGGTTCGGCAACGTAGAGGGATCGATGCCGAGCACGTGTGAGCGAATGGCGCTGGCGGTGGTGGCGATCGCCGTTGCCGTGACCGTTGCCGCGGCGCAGGACTGGAACCAGTGGCGTGGTCCATCGCGCACCGGCGTCGCCATGGATTTCACGCCGCCGGCGTCGTGGCCGGATCGTCCCACAAGGGCATGGAAGGTGGCGGTGGGGATCGGTCACGCGTCGCCTGTCGTCGCGGACGGACGAATCCATGTGTTCTCGCGCGTCGGGGAACAGGAAGCCGTGACGTCATACGAGCTGTCGACCGGCAAACAACTCTGGCGTCAGACCTACGATGCTCCGTACCAGGTCAATTCGGCCTCGGCCACACACGGCAAGGGGCCAAAATCGACGCCGGCCAGCGACCATGGCCGTATCTACACATTCGGGATCAGCGGGATCCTCTCGGCGTGGCAGGCGAAGACTGGACAGTTGCTGTGGCGCAAGGATTTCCGAACGGACTTTCCCAGAGCATTTCCTGACTACGGCGTCGCGCTCTCACCCCTCGTCGCCCACGACGTCGTAATCGTACACGTCGGCGGATCGGGCAGCGGGGCGCTGATGGCGGTCGACGCGGCGAAGGGCAGCGTTCGATGGGCCTGGAAAGGCGATGGCCCGGCTTACGCGTCGCCAATCGCCGCACGGTTGTCGGGGATTCCACAGGTCATCACGCAATCGCAACGGTACATCGTGTCCGTCGGCTTGTCAGATGGCAGGCTGCTCTGGCAGATCCCGTTCACCACGGACTTCGACCAGAACATCCTGACGCCAGTCGTCGTCGACGATCTGCTGATCTACTCCGGCAACCAGCGGCCGCTCGCAGCCGTCCGGGTGTCCCAGCAACGTGGCAAGTGGTCGACGTCCGCGGTGTGGCAGAACGAGGCACTGCCGAACTACATGAGCACGCCGGTTGTGGTTGGCAATACGCTGTACGGCTTCACCCAACGCAACCGTGGTCAGTTCTTCGCCGCCGACGTGCAGTCAGGCAAGACGCTGTGGACCACGCGGGGACGGGAGGGCGACAACGCTGCCCTCGTTGCCTGCGGTGACCTGCTGATGGCGACGACGACTGAAGGCGAGCTCGTCGTCGTGCGGGCGGGTCGCAAGGCGTTCGACGTCATCAGACGGTACACCGTTGCTGACTCCCCGGTGTGGGCACATCCGGTGCCGGCGGGGAGCGGCGTGCTGATCAAAGACGAAGAATCACTTGCGTACTACACGTTCTGACGAAGGGGACAAATCGGGGACAGGCCCAGTTGGCTGCTGGGTTGGTCGGGGACAGGCCCCAAATGGCTATAGGTTGGGGCCTGTCCCCTTGGAGAGGGAGTCATGCCGTTGCACGCTCTGACGATGTGGGTGGCGATTGCGCTGGCCGTGCCCGACACGGCGTGGCTGCAGTGGGGAGGGCCGCGGCGTAACTTCATGGTCGAGAGCGGCGACCTGGCAGGCAAGTGGCCCGCCGGCGGACCGAAACGGCTCTGGTCGCGCGCGCTCGGCGAGGGACACTCGGCGATTCTCGTGGAGAATGGCCGGCTCTACGCGATGTATCGCCAGGGAGGCGCCGAGCGCATCGCGGCGCTCGATGCCGCGACGGGAAAGGCGATCTGGGAATACGGGTACGACGAATCGACTCAAGGTCTCAATCTGAGTGAGGGCGCCGGGCCGCACTCGACGCCGCTCATCCTCGGCAAGCGCGTGTTTGCCGTGAGCAGCCGCGTCAAGCTGTTCGCCATCCACAAGCAAACGGGGAAGCGTGCCTGGTCGCACGACCTCGTCAAGGAATTCGGTGCCGAGCAGGACGATCGCGGCTATGCCCCGAGCCCGATCGCGTATCGCGACACGCTGATCGTGATTGCCGGCGCCCCTCGGGCCTCCGTGGTCGCGTTCAATCCGGCGACCGGCGCCCCGCTGTGGACGGGTGGCGACTTTCCTGTCGCACCAGGATCGCCGCTCCTCATCAACGTCGACGGTCAGGATCAGCTCGTGGTGCTCGGCACCGACGAAGTCGTCGGCATGGATCCGTCGAACGGTGTCGTGCTGTGGCGTCATCCGCACAGAACGCAATACGGCCTCAACATCAGCACGCCGGTGTGGGGTGGCGACAATCTGCTCTTCGTCTCGTCGGCGTACAACAATGGCGCGCGCGCGCTCAGGCTGCGTCAGGCGGGAGGGAAGACGACGGTCAAGGAAGAGTGGTTCCAGAATCGCATGCGCGTCCACATCGGCACCGTCATCCGGCTCGGCGACTTTGCGGTCGGCTCGAGCGGCGACTTTGGTCCATGTCCCACAGTGGGTATCGATCTGAGAACCGGCAACGTGCTCTGGCAGGACCGTCAGTTTGCGCGGTCGACGTTCCTGTACGCCGACCACAAGCTCATCATCATGGACGAGAACGGCAACCTTGGCCTGGCAACCGCCTCACGCGACGGTCTGAAGGTGATCGCGAGGGCGCCGATCTTGAGCGCCCGCGCCTGGACGGTGCCGACACTGTCTGGCACGACGCTTTACGTCAGAGATCGCAAACAGATCGTTGCGCTCGCCTTGGGTAGCTGACAGGCTTGGGGACAGGCCCCAGTTGACTGCTGTGTTGGGGCCTGTCCCCTTGGAGACCTCGGAGGGATACCGTGATCAACCGTACCGCTCTTGCCTTCGCCATCAGCATCAGCGCCGTGATGGAGGTGTCGGCCGAGAACTGGCCGCAGTGGCGCGGCCCTCGCCTGGACGGAAACAGCAGCGAGAAGGGACTGCCACTGAAGTGGACGGCGAGTGAGAACGTCGCGTGGAAACTGCCGCTTCCGAGCCGCAGCGGGGCAACGCCCATCATCTGGAACGATGCGGTCTTCCTCAACGTCGCGACGGAGATGGCGGCGGGCGCCCTCGAGCTGTGGGCAGTGGACCGTGCCAAGGGAAGCATCCGGTGGAAGCGGCCGCTCAGCGGTGACAACAAGCAGATGCGCAAGCAGAACATGTCGTCGCCGTCGCCGGTCACCGACGGCCGGACGGTATGGGCCCTGACGGGTACTGGCGTGCTCAAGGCATTCGACTTCAGCGGAAAGGAACTGTGGGCGCGCGACATCCAGAAGGATTACGGCGAATTCGGACTCAACTGGGGCTATGCGTCCTCGCCTCTCCTGCACCAGGGTGCGCTCTACGTGCAGGTCCTGCACGGAATGAACACCGACGACCCGTCGTACGTGGTCAAGGTCGATGGTGCCAGCGGCAAGACGTTATGGCGAGTCGAGCGTCCGACGAGCGCGATCACCGAGTCGCCCGACTCGTATACGACGCCGACGGTCCTTCAGTACGGCGGGCGCACCGAGATCGTGATCAGCGGAGGCGATGTCGTGACCGGCCACGATCCGGCGACGGGAAAGGAGCTCTGGCGCGCCGCCGGCCTGAACCCGGACAACAACCCCTATTACCGGATCGTGGCGTCGCCTTTCGTCGCCGGCGATCTTGTCATCGCCCCGACCCGCGTCAAGCCGCTCCTCGCGATCAGAGCGGGCGGGCGCGGCGACGTCACCCGCACGCATCGCGCCTGGTCGTTCGACCGCGGGCCGGACGTGCCCACGCCCGTCAGCGACGGCAGGCTGGTGTACATCGTCGGCGATCAGGGGGTCGTCCACGCGCTCGACCTGAAAACGGGCGCCGTCGTTTACGGTCCGGTGCGCCTCGACCCAGGCACGTACAGCGCGTCTCCGGTCATCGCCGAGGGTCGCATCTACGTGACCAATGAAGAAGGCATCACGTCCGTGTTCGCGACCGGCTCGAAGTTCGACGTTCTTGCGAAGAATGCCGTGAATGAGTTCACGCTGAGCTCGGTGGCCGTGTCGAACGGGCAGATTTTCCTGAGGACCGAGAAGGCGTTATACGCTATCGGTCAGGCGCGCGCTGCCAACTGAGCGCGCCGTGGTGGCGGGACTTCAGCCCCGCGGGTTCTCATCGACTGGAGCATCCATGAACTGGCTGGCATTCGTTGCGGGCGCGATACTCTCGTGGGGCGTGTACGGTGCGATGCTGCATCAGGGACAGGTGAAGCTCGGGAACCCGATGCGTGCGCTCCTGTGTGTCGGCATCGCGTATTTCCTGATCGCCGTCCTCGTGCCGCTGGTCGTCCTTGCGTCGCAGGGGCAGGGCTTGCGCGGCTTCACTATCAGCGGCGCGACGGCCGCAACGGTCGCAGGTGCGCTGGGCGCGCTCGGCGCGGTCTGCATCATCTTCTCGTTCCGCACTGGCGGCACGCCCACCTACGTCATGCCGCTGGTGTTCGGCGGCGCGCCTCTCGTGAACGTGCTCTACACGACGTATATTCACCCGCCGAAGATCGCGCCGAATCCGCTGCTGTACGTCGGGTTTCTGATCACCGCCATCGGCGCGGGGATGGTCCTGTACTACAAACCTCAGGCGTAAGCACGGGGCTAAAGCTTTGCTACGCGGGGCTAAAGCCCCGCCTCCACAACTGATGACGATGACGTCTGTGGGGGCGGCCCTTTAGGGCCGCGTGTTCTTAGAACAGCGCACGGATACCGAGCTGAATCTGTCGCGACGACGTCACCGTCGTCGTGATGCGCCCGAACGTCGCGAGAGGTGCTTCGCCGTCGACCTGCCCGGCAAACGCCCGCAGCTCGGGCACACCAAAATTCGCGCGATTCAGCAGGTTGAACGCCTCGATCCGAAACTCGAAGCGTCCGTTGTTGCCCAGCCGCCCCCAGCGGGCGTTTTTCGTCAGCGCAAGATCCAACGTGCGCAAGTTCGGGCTGGTGAAATCGCTGCGCCCGGTATTGCCGAACGTGCCTGCTGGCTGCAGGACGAACGCCGCCGGGTCGAACCATTGATTCGGGTCGCCCAACACCGCGTTGTCCGGCCCATAGCCCGCGGCGTAGCTCGGACGGTCCTGGCCGATGCCCGGCCCGCGCGACGGGTTCCACTGCGATCTCGAGCGATTGGCGGTGACGAACACGGTCAGGGGCTGACCGCTGCGCATCGTCCAGATGCCCGAGAGATTCCAACCGTCGAGGAGCGCCGCGGTCATGCCGGTCGTGTCTTTGGCGAACGGTAAATCCCAGGCGAAATTCAGCACCCAGTTGTGCCGGACGTCAAAGTCGGACAGGCCTTTGTTGTAGTCGGCGACGTATTCCGGCATCGCCGAGGTCGTGCCGTTGGTCGCGTCCGAGAAAAAGGTCGAGGCCTGTGTGGTGTCTTCGCTCTTCGAAAGCGTGTACGACGACTGCACCGCGATGCCATGGCTCCACCGGCGACGCACGTCGAAGATGAACGCGTTGTACCAGGATTCCCCATCGCTGCTCTTCAGCTCGATGGTTGAGAAGTTCCGGTTCTGACGCGGTGTGCCTGGCGCGATGAACGGAACGCCGTTCAGCTGTCCGGTAGGAATCGCCGTGTTCCAGTCGTTGCTGCGCAGCAAGTCGAGGCCGCGGGATCCCGCATAACCGACCATGACCACGGTGCGTCCCCAGACTTCCCGCTGCGCGTTGAGGTTGTAGATGTGCACGCGAGGATTGTCCAGGTCGTATTGGATCGGCCGAATCGAGTCGGCGCCTGCGCGATTGAAGTCGGGCGTCGGAAACGTGGGGTTGACGATGACGGGTCGTGGCGTGAACGGTGGGTTGGTGACCGTCACGATCAGATTCTGGTGATTGTTCGTGTTGAAGTAGAGCCCGTAGCCGCCGCGCACGGACGTCTTGCCATCGCCGAGGACATCCCATGCGAATCCCGCCCGCGGCGACAGGTTCGTGTAGGTCGGGTTCTTGTACGGCGGTCCGATGGTCGGCTCGGCCGCCATCAGATCCGGCATCGCGACGTCACGCCCGTATCGATCCTCCGGCAGCGTCGCGAACTCGTAGCGCAGGCCGCCGTTCACCGTCAGCCGCGGCCCGATCTGGAATTCGTCCTGCACGTACATCCCGAACAGCGTGAATCGCCAGTAGCGATCGAACTGCGCATCCGGCGTCAGGCCGACAAAGCTGGTCGGCACGTTGCGAAGAAAAGTGGAGAGGTTGGGAAACGAGTAAATGCCCAGGCTGAACGTCGGATTGACCATGTTGTCCTGGTAGTGCTCGATGAGGCCGCCTGCCTTGATCAGGTGGCGTCCTCGGGCGTGCACGAAGTCGTCCTGGAAGCTGAACACGTTCTGGACCAGCCGCACGTCGACGGAGCTCTGCGGCCCGAACCGTCGTAAGCCGCCGATGTCGATATCGCCCATGCTCGTCCGTCCCGGAATGAACGGCGCCAGCGGCTGCGACGTGTGGGCCTCGACTTCCTGGCCGATGCGCGTCCGGCTGAATCCAAGGCGTGCGGTGTTCAGAGCGCTCGCGGAGAAGACGCGCCGGTACTCGCCGGTGAAGAACTGGTTGCGCGAGACGAACCGGCGCGGAAACTGCGGATAGTCGGTCGGCAGGAACTGATCCGCGTCGTCGAACGTGTAGCGCGCGAAGAGCTGGTTGTTCGACCCGAGGTTGTAATCGACGCGACCCTGCAGAAAATACTGGTCCAGTCGCTGGTCGAAGGGGAAGTTGTATTCGGCCAGGCCCTGCCCGAGCGATCGGCCGTTGGCGAGTGGATACTCGGCCAGGTAGGGCGCCACGCCCGGGTTGACGCCGACGTTACCGGTCGGCAGGATGCCGAGGCGCGCGTTGTCGTCCGGCACGACAGTGGAGACCGTCTTGCCGAGGCGTTCGATCAGCGCCTCGTAGCCGACGAAGAAGAACGCGCGATCGTGCTGGATCGGGCCACCGAGGCTGGCGCCGAACTGATTGCGCTGGAAGTCCGGCTTGTCCAGCGCGTCGAAATAGTTCCGCGCGTCGAGCGCCTCGTTCCGGTGGTACTCGTACACGCTGCCGTCGAACCGGTTCGTGCCCGACTTGGTGAGCACGTTGATCTGGCCGCCCGAGTTGCGACCGAACTCCGCCGTGTAGGCGTTCGCCTCGACACGGAACTCGCGCACCGACTCCATCCCGAGGGCGGTGCCCGCCGCGCTTCCGGCCGGCCCGTTCGTGAAGTCGTTCTGCAGCGTGCCATCCAGGAGGTACACATTCGACCGCGGATCCTGGCCGTTGATGCTCATGCCGAGACCGTGCGCGACGACCGAACCGCCGTCCCGATGGGGAAACGCGAGCACGCCCGGCTGCAGCAGCGCCAGGTCGGTGTAGTTCCGGCCGTTCAGCGGCAGTCGCTCGATGGTTTCTGCAGAAACAAGGTAGCTGAGCTCCGAGCTGGACGTATTCACAAGCGGCGTGGTGCCGATGACCACGTCTTCGATCGTGAACTCGCCGAGCTGCAGGGTGATGTTGAGCGGCAGGGTTTCGGCGATCGTCAGATCGAGGTCCCGCCGGACGTGCGGTTTGAAGCCAGTCAGCTCCGCGCGCAGCTCGTAGCGTCCCGGCGGAACGGCGGCCAGAACGTACCGGCCATCGCTGGCTGTCGCCACCGTGCGAACCAGGGCTGTGCCCGTGTTCCTGATTGTGACCGTCACCCCGGGCAGGACGCCGCCGTTCGGATCCTGAACGGTGCCGACGATCGTACCTGTCGTTTGAGCGCTTGCGCCGGTGACGAACGGAGTGACGAACAGAAACACCGAGAGCACGGTGACAGGACTGCACAATCGCATCAGGGAGTAACTCCTTGTCCGGGGAGAACGAGCGGCCGGCCGTGCTGGCGCTATTCTACCCGTGGCTTGCCCGCCTCCGGCGGCTCGTGTCATAAAGACGATCCCGGCTGGCATCCCGTTTCAGGGGGCAGGTGCGTGCTGATCTGGTCACTACTGATTGCGACCCTCTACCTCCTGCACCAGGATTTCTGGTTCTGGCGGTCGGCCCGGCCCTTGTTGTTCGGGTTTCTGCCCGTCGGCCTCGCCTATCACGCCGCGTACTGCCTGGCGGCGACCCTGCTGATGTGGGCGTTGACCAGGTTCGCATGGCCGGCACACCTCGAGCAGGAGACGAGGTGACTGCGGCTTGATTCCGGCAGTCATCGCCTTCGCCTACCTCGCCGTCGTGCTCTACATCGGCATCTTCGCGTTCCGGCATGGCACCGGGCACGCACGAGCAGAGGAGTATTTCCTGGCCGGACGGTCGCTGGGCCCCGCCGTGTTCCTGCTGTCGCTGTTCGGCACGAACATGACGGCCTTCACCATTCTGGGTTCGGCCGGCCACGCGTTTGCCAACGGGATCGTCACGTTCGGCCTGATGGCGTCCGCCTCGGCGTTCGTGATTCCGCTGACGCTCTTCTTCGTCGGCACGCGGATGTGGGCCCTGGGCCAGCGCCACGGCTTCATGACGCCGGTGCAGATGTTCCGGGACCGGTGGGAGTGCGGGCACATCGGCACGGTCATCTTCGCGTTGCAGGCCGCGTTGCTCGTTCCCTACATCGTCATCGGTGTCATGGGCGGTGGCACGGCGCTGCGGGCGATTACCGGCGGGCTGGTGCCCTATTGGCTCGGTGGAGCCGTGGTGGCGCTGGTGGTGATGTCGTACGTGTTCTTCGGCGGCATGCGTGGCACCGCGTGGGTGAATACCTTTCAGACGGTGCTGTTCCTGTCGTTCGGCGCGATTGCGCTGGTCGTGATAGGCCGGGGGATGGGCGGCTTTTCCGGCGCCATGGAATCGCTGCTGGCGTCGCCGACGACGGCGCCGCTCCTGACGCGCGAACGCATCTCGCCGCTGTTCTTTTTCAGCTATACGTTCATCCCGCTGTCCACGATTGCATTTCCTCACATCACGATCTTCTGCCTGACGGCGCGGCGGTTGTCGCAGTTCCGACGGACCGTGATCTTCTATCCGCTCTGTCTCCTGACGATCTGGCTTCCGTGTGTCTTTCTGGGCGTCGCTGCGAACGCGATGCACGACGTGCCCCGGATCGAGCGCAAGCTGGCCGCACGGCAGGCGCTCGCCACCGCACCAGCAGGGATCCCGCCCGAGGCGCGCGCGGATCTCCGGCGGCAGGCAGCGGGAGACGATGTCGTGCCGCTGATGCTGGAGCGCTACGCGCCGCTGTGGCTCGCGGGCATTCTCGGGGCGGGCATCATGGCCGCCGTGATGGCGAGCGACTCGCAGATTCTCGCGTTGTCGACGATGTTCACTGAGGACGTGTTTGCGTATTACGGAGGCAAGGCCCGATTCGGAGAAGCGGTGCAGGTTCGGACCGGCCGCATTTTCGTGGTCGTGCTGACCGTCATCGCCTATCTGGTCGCGTTGCGCGCGCCGCAAGGCATCTTCGAGCTCGCCGTCCAGTTCGCCTTCTCCGGATATGCCGCCCTCTCGCCGCTGCTCTTCGCGGCGTTCTTCTGGCGGCGCAGCACGAAATGGGGCGCGCTGGCGGTCGCGCTGTGGACCGCATGTGCGGTCGTCTACACGTGGCGTGTACCCGGTGGGCTGGCATGGCTCGGCCTGATGCCAGTGGTGCCCATGACGTTGGTGTCATGCGCGCTGATGTTGGGCGTCTCGCTTCTGACGCGACCGCCGTCGGCGGCGACGATCGAGCGATATTACTGACCACTCTGCAGTGCCAAGTGCTAAGTGCGAAGTGCCAAGTGGAGTTGGAAGTGGATAGTGACGAGTGAGGGGTTCATCATCAGCCTGAGGCATTAGCCGCCACTGGCCACTGAACACTCCCCACTCCACTTCGCACTTGGCACTTGGCACTTAGCACTGTTCAAAACGCGGCCCGGTAAATCTCCAACGCTCCCGCGGCATCGAACGGCCGCGGGTTGAAGGTGCCGGTCCACTGCTGAGCGGCCTGGACCGCGAGCTCCGGCAGCGCCTCTTCCCGCACGCCGCCATCTCTCAGCCGCTTGCCAATGCCGGCCGTTACGGCAAGGGTTTCCAGTTCGCACGCCAGGCGCTCCGCAGCGTTCCCGGTGGCGGGTCGACTTGCGCAGCGCAGAAGCGCCGCGTACTGATCCGTCGCCACGCCGGCGTTCCACCGAACGACGTGCGGAAGCAGCGTGGCGAGCGCCAGGCCGTGCGTGGTGTCGTAGCGCGCCGTGAGCGGGTTGGCACAGGCGTGCGCCGCGCCGAGCATCGACTGCTCGATGGCCGCTCCGGCGAAATGCGAGCCGAGCTGCATGGCGCTCCGCGCCTCCAGATTCAACGGCTCCTCCAGCACGCGTGAGAACGCATCCAGCAGGAGCCGCCAGGCGTGTTGCGAATACATCTCGGAAAGGGCGGTACGCCGAGTCGTGACCGCGGTTTCGACCGCGTGCGCGATCGCGTCGAATCCCGCGGCGGCCGTGACATGCCGTGGTGCCGTGCGCGTTAGCCCGGGGTCGAGGATCGCAATCCTGACCGCTGCGGACGGATCGCCGCAGGCCATCTTCATGTGCGTGGCGGCGTCGGAAATAACGGCATAGCTCTGGGCCTCGCTGCCCGTGCCGGCGGTCGTCGGGACCGCAATCATCGGCAACAGTGGGCGTGACGCTTTGCCGTAGCCCCGATAGTCCGCGATGACACCGCCGTTGGTGAGGACGAAATTGATCGCTTTCGCGCAGTCGAGGGAGCTGCCGCCGCCCAGGCCGATGATCGAGTCAATGTTGAGGGGCGCGGCAAAGGCGCGGCCGGTTTCGACCATCGCGCTGTCGGGATTCTCGCCGAACGCATCGAATACCGTCGCGTCGATCGATTCGGACCGGAGCTGGCGCATCGCCTCATCGACGTATCCGGCATCACGGATCCCGCGGTCGGCGACCAGCAAGGGCCGTCGCAGGCCGAGCTCCCCGGCCAAGGCGCCGAGCCGCCTGAACATCGCTTCACCGAACACGAGCCGCGTCTGCGGGCGCCAGTCGAACGAGACCATTCGAAGTAAACTCTACCACCGCGTTTCGCGTAAGAACTCGCATGCAGACCGCGCCCTCGAGACTGTCGCCGACCCAGTGGCTGATCTGCGGCATTGCCGCCGTCGGGTTCGCATTCGACATCTACGAAATCCTGATGCTGCCGCTGATCGTGCGGCCGGCGCTGCTGGAGCTGACCGGAGCCGTGCCCGGATCGCCCGAGTTCCAGATGTGGGTGGGACGGCTCTTCTACATCCCGGCCTTCGCGGGAGGGATCTTTGGTCTCCTCGGCGGGTATCTCACGGATCGCCTTGGCCGCCGCCGCGTGCTGACCTTCAGCATCCTGATCTATGCCGTCGGCGCGTTCGCGTCGGCCTTCGCGACGTCGATCGGCATGCTGCTGGTGCTGCGCTGCTTCGTCTTCATCGGCGTCTGCGTCGAATTCGTTGCGGCGGTGGCATGGCTGGCCGAGCTCTTCCCCGAGCCAGGCCGGCGCGAGCGAGTGCTGGGCTACACACAGGCATTTTCATCCCTTGGCGGCCTGCTCGTGGCGACGGCGAACGGTCTGTGCGTCACCTACGCCGCGAGCCTTCCAGCGATTGACGCCTTCGGCCTCGGCGTTGCGAATCCGCATGCGCCGTGGCGCTACACGCTGATGTCCGGCGTGATCCCGGCGATCCCGCTGATAGTGATCCGGCCGTTCCTGCCCGAATCGCCGATCTGGCAGCAAAAGAAGGAGGCAGGCACCCTCAAGCGGCCGAGCATCGCCGCGCTCTTCTCGCCGGAGCTTCGGCGAACGACGATCGTGACGACGCTGATGTTCGCGATGGCGTATGGAGCGGCGTTCGGCGCGATACAGCAGGTGCCGCAGATCGTGCCGGGCCTGCCGGAAGTGCATCAGGCCACAGCGGGCAAGCCGGCGCCGCAGGCGCGCGCGATCGAACAACGGATCGCGTCAGATGTTACGAAGGTCCAGGAGATCGGCGGCCTGGCGGGCCGCCTCGCGCTCGCAGTCCTTGCCGGGTTCATCATCAGCCGGCGCCGCCTCATCCGAATCTTCCAGGTCCCAGGGCTCATCGTCATGCCGCTGGTCTTCGCATGGATGGCGACCACGAGTTTGCAGTGGCTCTATATCGGGATCTTCGTGGCGGGGTTCCTCACCGTCGGGCAGTTCAGCTTCTGGGGGAATTATCTGCCGCGGGTCTATCCCGTGCACCTGCGGGGAACCGGTGAGAGCTTTGCCGCGAATATCGGCGGCCGTCTGGTCGGGACCTCGTTCGCCTGGGTCACCGCATCGTTGGCCGTGACTCCAGATCGCGCATTCGCCCCCACCAAGGTCGCGCTCATCGCGGCCATCGTCGGATTTAGCGTTTATCTCGTCGGACTCATTGCCAGTTTCTGGCTGCCTGAACCAAGGCGCGAGGAGTTGCCCGAGTAGAACCCGGCGGACGAATCTTTCATGCTGCGTGTCGCCACGATTGCCCTGGTGCTCGTTGCCGCCGCTCTGCCGGTTGTCGCGCAGGAGCGGCTGGCCTATCCCGGAGTCGATCTGCGGGGCGCGCTGTATCGCGCGGTGTTCGTGTCGGCCACGGGCGCACTGACCGAGCAAGATCTCGCTGCATTGCCAGACGACGTTCGCACGCGTCTCACCCGGTTCGTCGCCAGCCGAGCCACCCTGGCACAGGCGGGCGAGGGCACGCCGCCAGACTCGCGCGAGTTCCTCGAGCATTCAATCATCGCGCTCATTGATGGCGAGAATGCCCGTACGTTAGCCGCGGACTTCCTGGATCAGGCGCCCATTGCCGCCGACTGGGGCGACAGCGTCGCAGCGCCGCTGGAGGAGGCGACCTACGCAGAGAAGCGCCTGAGACTGGACGCGCCGCTCGCGCCATTTCTCTACGTGTTCATCGCGCAGCGACAACGGGCGGCGTTCGAGCTGGCGGATCGCGCAAAGGACCCCGAGACGATGAAGGCAGCGGCAAGGAAATATCGTGCCGTCATGCAGCGCGCCCGGTCGGCGGCAGATCCCATCTACGGGCTCTTGGCCGACGACCTCGATCGGATGCCGTATGTGTATGCGTCGACCGACAAGCACCCGGCGACGTTCAATCCCGATACCTGATGCGTGAAGTGAGGCCCGGTCTGGGCTTCACAAGGGCCCAAGGGTCTCAGGGTCTAAAGGTCCAAGGGTCCAAGAGTCCAAGTGCGCGGTCCGATAACGTCGGCGAAAGCGCGTTTGCTGGCGGGGGCGATCAATCCGGTCTCGCGCTGCCGCTGGACCAAGCGATGCACCCACGCTCGACTCACGTCGTCCTTGGCCGCCACGCTCTCGGCATCCAGGCCGGCGCCCCACGCCCGCAACACGCGCTTCCGAACATCCATTGAGTACGCCATCCCTCCTCCTGCGGGAGCGGTACCACGACGGCCTGTACTACGCATAAGCAGAAGACGCTTCTAGCCGCCGATGCAGATTATCGATAGCGAGGCATCGTCCACTACCAGGTTCGGCGCACCGGTGGTCTTTCTGCCCAGCAGGCGAATGACCTGTGGGACGTTTGCCGTGAACCCGAATACAGTGTTGGTGGACACCGGCAGGAAATCCAGATCGTTGACTCCCGGCTGGTTCCTGAGCTCAATGGTTCGTTCGACGCCATTGGCGCTGACGAACGGATTCGCGTTGTTCTGAGTGATCGTGAAGAAATAGTACTGCGCGACTACATCCCCACCCGGATTCTTTGCATCCAGACTGGCAGTCGCCTGGCATGCGTGACCATGCCCGGCAATGAAGCCTGCCGGGACTGTTATTGTCAGAATGGTTTGCCAGTTGGCGCTATTGCTGACCGTGAAGTCGGACGTTCTCTGCACGCCGAAGACAAACGGACCCGCCTGTGCAGTCCCGGCGAGAACTGTCAACACTGTACCCACCGCACCGGCAATCAGTACGTGGGCTCGAACGTGATGGCGAACTGCCGTCTGAGCTGTGCCGATCATTGCCAGCCTCCTTGCATCGGTATGCTCCGAGGCGGCCAGCACGTTCGCAGAGCCGCCCATAGAGCACGTTGAGTCATGGCGTCCCTACCTTGCGGGTCGGGTCGCGACGAGTCTGGGCCCCCCGGAGCGGCTCTGTCACTACTCACGCAAGCAGGAATTCATCGGCGAGCGCGCTATCGTGAGCAGCGCATTCGGACGCACTTCGTGTCCACGCCTGCACGGCTCGCGGGGCTGTCGTGCGGACCAATCACGCGGTTGCTTCTATGAGGAAGTTTGGGCCTGAGCGCTTCGTCCCGTGGGAGACATCAAGAGGGCTTCGGACGCGCGAACGGGCGCGCCCTGCAGACTCTTCGACCTTACCCCAGACAAAAGAGGCGGCCGTCCTGCGACCCGATGACGAGCCGGCCCGACGCGACGGCGGGGGAGGCGGTCAGCGGACCGCCCGCGTCGAATTCGAAGATGCGCTTCCCGGTCGCAACATCCAGCCCGTATAGCTTGCCGTCGCTCGAGCCGATGTAGGCGCGGCCGCCGGCGATCACCGGCGACGAATCGATTCTCGCGCGCGTCGTGAACGTCCATGTCGCCTTGCCAGTCGCACGATCGATCGCATGGACCATCTTGTCGCGGCCGCCGACGATCACGAGGTTCCCCGAGAGCGCCGCGGACGAGAGGAAAGGGAAATTCCGCTCGGGGTGCTTGTATCGCCAGAGGATCTTCTTCGCCTTCAGATCGACGCCGAGCACCTCGTTCGCGTACGTCCCATAGAACGCGTGCGCGTCAGTCACGGCCGGCGATGCGCCGGTGTACGCGCCCGATGACAGCGCGAGGACTTCCTTGCCGTCCGCGACGCGAATGCCCCGCAGGATCTCGTCGCACCCGGTGACGTAGGCCACGCCGTCGAGGATTGCGGGCGTAGCGTGCACATACCCCTGCGTCTGCACCTTCCACACCAGCTTGCCGTCGGCTGCCCGGAGCGCGTAGAGATTGGCGTCGGTACCGAGCCAATGAGCACGGTGCCGTCCACGATGACAGGGGACGATTTGATCTCCGATCCCGTCTTGAACGTCCACCGCGCCGTGCCGGACGACACGTCGATCGCGTGAACCACACCGTCGAGATCGCCGACATACGCGATGCCGTCCGCGACCGCCGGCGAAGACTCTCCGATGCCGGTGGCCGACGCTTTGTACTTCCAGCGAAGGGTGCCGTCCCTGAGATTGACGGCATGCAGCTCGCCTGTGGCAGACCCGACATAGACGACGCCATCGACGATTGCCGCCGAGGATTCGATGGCGTCGCCCGCTTCGTAGGTCCAGAGCACGGTGAGCGCGTCGGGAAGCTTGGCTCGCGAGACGCCGGTGAGCTGAGGGGAGCCGCGAAACTGGCCCCAGCGGTCGACCGGTGCGGCCACCGGATCCTGAGGCGGTGCCTGTGTCGCCGGCACCGCGCCCGCCAGGAGCAGCGCGCATGCGACGAGCGGACCGGCAGTCCGCGCGCGTCGCCGGATCCTCATGGGCAGCTCCTGACGAATCGACGGTCTACTTGGAAGACGATGTGGCGTTTGCCTCCGCGAGGGCATAGAGCTGGTTGCGATTGACGACATAGAGCGCCCCGTTGGCGGGGACGGGTGTCGAGTACACGGAGCTGCCCATATTGCTTTCGGCAATCACCTTCATCGTGCGGTCGGCATTCAGGACCGTGATGTCGCCGTCCTCGTCGCCCAGATAGACCTTGCCGTCGATCACCATCGGCGAGCCCCAGATCGCGGCGAACATGTCGTGTGTCCAGAAGGGCGTGCCGGTTTTGACGTCCAGCGCGTGGAGAAAGCCGCTGAAATCGGCATAGAACAAGATGCCGCTGTAGATGGCGCCCGTCGAGATCGAGCGCCGGATCTTGTCGTAGTGCCACAAGCGTCCCGACTGGGTGATGTCGCCGCGCTTGGTGGCATCGATGGCATAGAGATGGCCGACGCCCTCGCCATGCTCCGGATCCTGGCCGTTGGCGATGTAGACGACGTTTTCGTAAATGACGGGCGTGCTGATCACTTCGTTGCGCGTCTTCGGCCAGACCGAGTCTTTCGGATTCAGGTCGAACTCCCAGAGCTTCTTGCCCGTGGTGGCCTCGTAGCCGCGCGCCCACCCGTCGCCTTGGCCGATCGCCACCTGAACGGTGTCGCCGACCTTGCCGACGGCCGGGGACGACCACTGTCCATGCAGGATCTTCTCGCCGACGGAATTGTCCTCCCACACCAGCTTGCCGGTGGTCTTGTCGACGGCGATGATTGCAGGCGCCTTCGGCGACGGCACGTTGACGTGGCTCTCGTCCTGGCCGTTCGAGGTGCTGACGAAGATCAGGTTCTCGTACACGACTGGCGACGAGTTCGCCATGTTGTGCTGGAGCACTCCGAGCTCCTCCATCATGTCGAAGCGCCAGATCACGTCGGCGTCGGTCTCGCGGGTCTGTTTCTCGTCCTTCACGAGGCCGTCGTTCGACCCGTCGCGAAAGCCGTCGACATCCACCGCCATCAGTTCCCCGCGGTTCGAGACGTAGTATGCGGTCCCGTTCTCGATGAGCGGCGACGAGCAGACGCCCTGGAACGGCCAGTCGTTGGCGCGCCCCGCGGCGAGCTTGTCGTGCACGGCCTGCCAGAGGAACTGGCCGTCCGACTCGCGAAAGGCCATCAGAATGCCTTTGTCGCCTTTGACCGCCGGATCCTTCATCGCCTCGTTGTTGGTGCCGACCAGCACCACGCCGTTCGCGACGACCGGATTCCCGTAGGCCTGCGATCCGAGCTCAGCGACCCACTTCACGTTCTTCTTCGCCTTCACGTCCCAGCTCGTCGGCAGCCCCTTCATGCTCGAGACCAGGTTGCGATCCGCAGTGCCGCCCCACATGGGCCAGTCCGCACCGCTCGGATCGGATCGCGCGGCCAGCGAGAGACTGCCGAGCACAAGCGCGCCCACGACCGCTGTGATTGTGTGCTTCATTGGGAAACCACGCCTTGCTTCTGGTTCGGATACACCTTGATGTTGTCGTAATACAGCTCGGAACCGCCGCCGGCTTGTGACGGCGCATCCGCATACAGACCGGGGCTGCCCTTGCGGTTTCCGATGGGATCGACGCGTTCGATCGTCCACTGCGACGGCTCGGCCTCTCCCTTCGGCCACACTTTGCCCCGGGCGCGCACTTTGCCGCCGCCGAGCGACTGCACTTCGAGCTTCATCGTGTACCACGTGTCCTTCTTCCACGGGAACTCGATTCGCGTCGTGCGCTGCGTCTCAGGTTGCCACGGCTGCAGCTCGAGCCGCTGGTGGGTCCCGAAAAGCACCAGCTCGTACCGCTGTGCCACAAGACCGATGTCGCCCATCTGGCGGCGACGCTCCATCGCGCGCAGGTCGGCCTCGATGGTGTAGTTGCTGTATTCCGTGCCGCCGAAGAACGGGCGGCACCGTTTGGCGAAGGCGAACGGGTTCTCGGCGAGCTTCACCAGGACCTTGCTGCCTTCCAGATCGCGAACCGCGAACTTGTTCGTGGCGTTTGCCCACTGCGGCGGCGGCACTTCGCGTCCATCCTCGAAGTCGAAGGTCCACGGGAAATCCGGAACGACGCGCACGCGCGCCGTGCCCGATAGCGCGCCGATGCTCGCCTTCACCAGTCCCGCCTGCGCCGCTCCCGCCCCGTCCGCCGTAAAGCGGCCGTTGGCCACGGTGCCCTTCAGATTCTCGACCGTCCACGTCGCCTGTCCGGGATTTGGCAGCTCGTGCCCCTGCGCATCGAATGCGCGTGCGGTCAGGGCGATGGACTCGCCTGGCTTCAGGATCAGCTCGGTCGGCATGACGAGCAGGGTTGCCGCCGGTCCCACGCTCGGGCCGTTGGTCCCGCTGGTCGCCGGAGGTTTTGCCGCGCTCGTGGCTTTCTTCGGCGTGCCCTTGGGACCAATCGCGTAGAGCGCATCCATCGACGCGAGGTAAATCCGCCCGCGCGCGACGGCCGGCGACGCAATGATGACCTCGGAGTGTTCGGCCGTGCCGAGCCAATCCTGGTCGAGAATCTCCGCCCGATCGGCGTGCGGCCGGATGATGTAGAACTTGCCGCCGGCATTCCCCGTGTTCTCGGTGCCGATGTACAGCTTGCCGTCGGCGAGCACCGGCGAGGATTTCTGAATCGTGCCGAGGCTCTCGGACCACAGCAGCGTGCCGGCTTTCGCGTCGAACGCGAGCAGCACACCGCCGTTGTCGACGGTGTAGATCCGCTCGCCATCCGTCACCGGGGATGCGTATCCCGCCTGCACGCCGCGCAGCAGCCACCTCGCGTCCTTGTCCGCCAGCGCGCCGGTCTTGTCAGCCGGCATCGCGGCCAGCATGCCCATTTCGTTCGACCCGACGTTCTCTTCGCTGTGTGTGACGATCACATCCGATCCGATGACCAGCGCCGCCGTGTTCAAGCCTCGCTGGCTGACGCGCCAGTTCCAGATCGGCTGTCCGGTCGTGGCCTTCAATGCGTGCATCGCGCCATCGCTGCCGCCGGAGAAGAACGTGCGCGTGCCGTTCACGTCGACCACGAACGGGTTCGCATAGATCGTGTCGGTGGGGCGTCCTTCGGGCGAGCTCACCCAGTTCGTGCGGCCGGTGGCCTTGTCGAACGACAGGAACCGGTGCGCCCCTCCCGCCAGCTGTCCCCAGCTGAAGCTCAGCCCGCTGACGATGACCTGCGCACCGTCGATGATCGGCGACGACACGCGCCCGCCATGCGTCGTCCACATGCCGAACTCTTCGGCCAGCGAGCGCTCCCAGAGGAGCTTGCCATCCTTCGACAGCGACATGAGCAACCCGTTGCCGCTGAACGCATAGACGTTGCCGGTTACCGGATCGACGGCCGGTGCCGCCCAGGCGATGCGGTGCGGCGGCACGTCGCTCGTGAACAGGTTGTATTTGTGCTCCCAGAGCAGCTTGCCGGTGTCGGCGTTGAAGCACATCACGCGTTCCTGCAACGTCGCGCCCGCGCCGGACGAGGTCTGCAGATAGAGGTGATCGCCGAACACGACGGGCGCCGATCGCGAGCCGTACGGCGCTTTCCATGCGAGGTTCTCACCGGTCGGCGACCAGGACGACGGGAGGCCGGTCTCGGCAGAGGCGCCTGTCCGGGCGGGACCGCGCCACTCGGGCCAGCTGTCGCCGCTCACGAGCCCGGCCGCGGGCACGACCAGGAATGCCGCCAGCAGCACGGACAGACGGGGGAGTCGTGGCAATCGCATAGAGAGCCTCAGAATATCAGTGGCCGCCGGCGTTTCGTCCCTCAACCAGCGGTCGTGGTCCGCGCTGTTCGGCGGATTCGTCCCGGCGGGCACGTCGAGACCGTCGCGTCTCGCTATAATCGCCATCCTTTACTTACGCTGCCCGATCGCACTTTCGTTTCACCCGGGAGTTCAATCACCGCGCCGGCAGAGGAGATCTCGAATGCGTCGTCGTCGTCCGAAGTCGCTCATGTCCTGGCTGGTCGCCTCTGCTGTATTGATGACCGCGCCCGTGCGGGCCGAAAACTGGCCGCAATGGCGTGGACCTGGCGGTCAGGGTGTTTCGCCCGAGCGGACACTGCCGGTGGAATGGGCGCCGGACAGGAACATCGCGTGGAAAACGGAGCTGCCCGGAACCGGGGTGTCGTCGCCCATCGTCTGGGGAGACCGTCTCTTCGTGACCGCGGTCATCGAAGGCGAGGTCGTCCCGGGGGCCAAGGCGGTCGGGCACACGGTCGAGGGCAAGGAATGGGTGCACCCGGCGAGCGTCGCGGGCGACAAGAAGCACACGTTCAAGCTGGTGGCCCTCGACGCTCGAACGGGGAGCATTATCTGGGCCGAGACCCCGTACGACGGCACGGTTTACGATGCCCGGCACAGCCGAAGCAGCTTTGCCGGCCCTACGCCGGTGACCGATGGCACGATGGTATACGCGTACTTCGGTCCCGAGGGGCTCTACGCGTATGACTTCAACGGCCGGCTGATGTGGAAGGTCGTGGAGAAGTTCCCGACGCTCGGCCTGGGTACGGGCACGTCGCCTGTGCTCTTCGAGAATCTCGTGATCATTCAGCGCGACGAGGACACCGGCGACAACTCGCAAATCGTGGCCTACGACAAAGCGACGGGGAAGGAGGTCTGGCGCACCAAGCGGAAGGTCGAGATCAGCTGGGGCACGCCCGTGATCGTCGACGCCGGTGGCCGAAAGGAGCTGGTGGCGATCGGCAATGAGGCGACGATCGCCTACGATCCTGCCAGTGGCAAGGAGCTGTGGCGCACGAAGGGCGTCGAGAGCAACGCGATTCACACGCCGCTCGTCGGCAATGGCATCGTCATCGTCACTGCCGGATATCCCGCAAAGAGAGTTCTGGCGATCCGGCCCGGAGCCGTGTCCGACGCGAACCGCATCGCGTGGGAATACAACAAGGGCACTGGCTACGTGGTCTCGAACATTCTCTACGGCCCGTACGTCTACCTCCTGACCGACAGCGGCATCGTAACCTGCCTCGATCCGCAGACCGGCGAGGTGAAATACGAAGGTGGCCGCCTGCCCAAGCCGGCCAAGTTCATGGGCTCGCCAGTGGCGTTTGGCGGCTACATCGCCATGACGAGCGAGGATGGTGAGACGTTCATGCTGAAAGCCGGCCCGGCACACACGATCGAGCGGACGAATTCAATCGATGAGCCCGTTTACTCGTCACCCGCGCTCGCCGATGGCCGCATTTACATCAGGGCGCAGAAGCATCTATTTGCGATCGGACAATAGCGACTGGGAATTGCCCGAGCTAAAGCTCGGGCCTACGTACGGGATGAAGGACGAAGGACGCCACGTACGTAGGCCCAAGCTTTAGCTTGGGCAAGGGCCCGACTTCAGTCGGGCCTGAAGCCTCCGTCGGGCCAGCGAACTCAGAACAGCGCTTTCACGCCGAACTGGAAGCGTCGTGGCGACTGCGCCGACAGAATCTGGCCGAACGTCGGCGAGCCGAGGAAGGCATCCGGCAGATCGAGATTCGCGTGGTTCAACAGGTTGAACGTCTCGGCGCGGAGCTGCAGGCGCGCGTCTCCGCCAAGCGAGACGTGCTTGATCACCGCCAGATTGACGTTCTGGTAGCCGGGGCCATCGAGGATGTTGCGACCGGCATTGCCGAAGCTGCCGAACGGCGCGAACGAGAAGGCGGTGGTGTCGAACCACCGTTCCGCGGTTGGATCGTCGACCGATGGATCTCCCGAGACGTTCGGACGATCGTTGTAGCCAAACCCGAGATTCGATCGGCCGGTATTGCTCTGATCGATATCCGGATGAACTGCGACCGTGAACGGCCGTCCCGACTGGAGCGTCAGGATGCCCTGCACTTCCCAGTCGGCAACCCAGTCGTTACCGGTGAACGGCAGCGCATACGCCGCGCTTACCGATAGCCGGTGGCGCACGTCAAACGCCGAGCGCGCCCGCTCCGCGGCCGGATCCACGCTGTTTTGCGGGAAGTTCGCGTCGCCGGCGCTGGTGAAGAAACCCGACGCATCATCGATGGACTTCCCCAGCGTATAGGCCGCCAGCAGCGAGAGGCCGCCGCTCGTTCGTTGCTGAAACTTCAGCTGCAGGGCGTTGTAATTCGAGGACGCTCGCGACTCGATCAGCGTGATGTCCGAGAAAAGCGGGTTGGGACGGAGATTGGGCGGGCTCGCGCTGGCCGGTGGCTGGTTGAAGTCCCGTGCCGAAATCAGATCGTGACCGCGTGAGCCGACGTAGGCGATCTCGACCGCCCGCGTGGCGCCGAGTTGCCGCTGCAGGTTGACGTTCCACTGTTCCATCCACGGCGTCTGCAGATCGCGCTGATACGCCGTCGCAGATTGCGGGATCGGAAATGGGAAGTCGGACGGGAACGGGTTCGCGACAGTCAGAAGCGGCAAACCCGAAACTGGAAAGAACACGCTCAGGTTGAAGTAGGGCGGGTTGAAGAACAGCCCTTCCGACGTTGCCAGCGCCCCCTGGTTGTAATAGATGCCGTAGCCACCGCGGACGACGGTACGTGCGGCCGTGTCAAGCGTCCACGCGAACCCGACGCGCGGCGCGATGTTGTTGCGATCGGGTTCAAAGCCACCGCGCGGCATGCTGCCGGTGCCCACGGGCACGAGCTGGCCGGTGCCGACGTTGTACAGGTTCGCCCGATCGTCTCTGTCGACGGGAGGCGCAACGTAATCGTAGCGAAGGCCCGCCGACACGGTCAGCGAGGGGAGCGCGCGCCAATCGTCGTGGACGAAGGCGCTCCACGATCGCGTGCGCAGGTTCTGCGGGTTGTCGAGACGAGCGCCGCCGGTCAGCGACCGGCAGCCCGACCAATAGATCGGCCAGCGCGTTGCCCGTATACCCCTGCTGCAGGAACGTCAGGAATCCGCGCGCCTGCACGTCGCGGTAGGCAGACTGCCGGATCCCGTAGTACTCGCCCCCCGCCTTGACGAGATGCGCGCCGCGCATCCAGGTGAGCGTGTCGGCGATCTGGAACGTGTCGGACGCACTTTCCTGCGGGTTGTTGTACTCGTGGCCGAGGGGCGCGAATCCCGCGACGGAGATCAGGCTCATGCCCGCATCCCGAGGGTTCGATGACAGGCTGGGGAGACCGACGGACGCGTTGTCGAGCGCCGGGTTCTCGGGGAAGACGCCGATGGCCACGCGGTTGTAGCCGAACCGCGCGTCGTTGACCATCCCCGATCCGAGCGTGGTCGTATGCGAGGCCCCCAGGTTCTGGCCGCGCCGTGCCACGTCATTGCCGAAGCCGGGCACGGTCGAGAAGCCGGTGCCGGCAAACGGCTCGAGCAGACGACGGTCGCTGAAACTGTATCGAGCCGTCAGCCGCGATGCGGCGGAAAGGGTGTGATCGACGCGCAGGTCGAATTGATCCACCACGTCGCGCAGGGGCGGCGACGACACGTAGTTCGCAAATGGCGTCGCGCGGTTCGGCAGCGGGTAAAGCGCGGCGACCGCCGCTCCGATCGGATGCACGAGGGGAAGCTGGCCACCGGGAAACGGTTGTTGCGTGAACGGATCGACCGGCGGCGCGAAGAGCGACTGCGAGAAGTCTCCGGACCGCTCCGCCGCGGTCGGCACGTTCGTCACACGGGTGATGCCTTCGTCGAGCCGCGTGCCCTCGTAGTCGGCGAAGAAGAACGCCCGGTCGCGCGCCAGCGGCCCGCCAAGGGAAACGCCGAACTGCTGCCGGTCGTAGTCGGGGTCTTCAGCGTCGGCCGGGACGAAGTAGTTCTTCGCGTCCAGTCCTCCGGTGCGAAAGAAGCCGTAGGCGGTCCCGGCGAAAACGTTGGTGCCCGAGCGGGTGACGACGTTGACCTGTCCGCCGGCATTGCGGCCGAACGACGCATCGTACGTCGAGGTAAGGACCTCGAACTCCCGGATGGCGTCGACCGACGGGCGCACGCCGGTCGTGCCGAGCTTGGGGTCGACGTTGTAGACACCATCGAGCAGGTAGGCGTTCGCATCCTCGCGCGCGCCGTTCACGGTAAACGCGAAATCGCCCCGGTACCGAGCTGGCTGAACCCTGCGGCGCGGGCGCCGCTCCCGGGGCCAGTAACGTCAGCTCGAGGAAGTTGCGGCCGTCGAGCGGGAGCCCGGTAATCTGTCGCGTATCGATCAGCGTGCCCATCGCCGCCGAATCGCGATCGATCGGGACGAGCGGTGCGTTGACCTCCACACTCTGCTCGATCGACGGGTTCAAGCGGCACGTCCAGCCACAGCTCCTCTCCCACGGCCAGCTCGGCGCGTGTCGTATGAGTGCGATACCCATCGAGCGTGATCTCGACGACATACGAGCCCAGCGGCAGCTCAGGAACGGCAAACCGACCGCCCTCATCGGTTGTGACCGTGCGACGCTCGTTCGTGGTCTGTTGCGTCGCCCGGACGTTCGCGCCTCGAAGCACCGCGCCGGTTGCATCAGTGACCAGGCCACGCAACGAGGCGCGATGCGACTGTGCCGCCAACGACGGTGCCGCCGCCACAACAGCCAGGACGAAAAGGAGGCCAATCTTGTCTGTCATCGCCACGGTCATGCCAGGGTAAGACGTCGTAACCGGCCAGGCAGGTTTAGGCCACGTTCTGGTCCCGGGACGAACTGCACGGCCCGTCTCAGTCCGTCAATGATACGCGGCGAGCCCGTGCGCCGCTTACCACCGCGCTCACGCAGTTCCGAAACCTATTGCAGGCTTTTCCTTGCTCCCAGGGCTTGTGCCACGTCGTCTGGACAACTGTAGCTTTCGATGACCACGTCATACCAGGCCCCGGAGCTGGACGGACAGTCCGTGATGGGTGACGATGCCGCGCAGCTGAAGTCGCGTCTGGGCACGACCATGCGCGAACGGACGACAAGGACGTTGGCGCCAGCCGCGCCGGCCTTGTTTCGGTCCTCTCGAAATGGATCGTGCTGTCCTTCCAGTTCGAATTCCGTCCTGGACAGCGTCGACGTGGCAGTCGCGAGAGTGCATCCCGATGGCATCGGTTGCTGGGGCGGTGACGCCAGTGGCGCCAGTGGCGCGCGTACGACGAAGACACGCGCCCCTTGAGGGGTCAGCGGCGTCGCGCAGCCAGAGCCCAGGACCAGAACCAGAAACGCACACCATCGTGGGAGCGACACACCACTACGCTCGGTCATTCTTTCCCGCCGTGAGGACGAGCGCATCCACGAGACCTCGGCTATTATTCGACAGAGCGCTCCCGTCCGATTCGGAAATGAGGTGATTCGTGCCGGATATCCCTGTCATCGACGCGCTGGCGGAATCAGCCAGTCCTGAGGAGTCCGCGGCGCGGCCGCCGCGCAAGAAGGCCAGCGCAAAGAAGCGCAGCGCTAAGACGGCGAAAAAGCGTCAGCCCCGTCGCGCGTCCAAGGGAGCAGCGCGCGAGGCCTCGTCTGTACCTGTCAAAGTGGGTGGCGACACGATTAGCATGCCCCAGGTCTTGGCCACAAATCTGACGTCCAAGGACCTCAAGAGGCTGAGGGCTGTGCTCAAGCGCGTGCGCAAGCGCGGAAAGAAACGCGCCGCCAAGAAGACCGCGAAGAAGGGCGGCGCAAAGAAACGGTAGACATTTCCGTCGCACGTCCGGGCCGTCACGTCGAGCGCGCTGTCGTCGAGCGGCCAATCAGGGCAATGGCCTCTGCCGAACCCGTCCATCCCAGAATCCTGACATCCTTATCTTCGAACGCGGTGGCCCGGACGAAGAACTCGGCGATCTCGTCCAGGACGCGTTGAGACCCGGCGAACTCGTCCACCAGCGCATCGAAGCGGCGTGCGCTCTGCGGCACCGCGATGATACGGTCGTTGCGTTCGCGGCCGTCGGCGGCGCGCTTTTTCTGATCGACCTCGACCACACCGAGTGGCCGGCAGGTGACGACCACCCCGTCGCTCGCCGTCGGCAAACGTAGGGATCTCATCCAGTCGCACTCAAGAGCCTCCTGTCACTTGGCGCGGAACCTGCACACATAGTAGTCATAGGAGCACTGAGAATGGCGTTTTGCGTACGACCTCGGGAATCGATTGCAGATGGGCTGCGACGCCTGGCGAGAAAGGAGCTGGCTTCAGCACGAGAGCAACTACTGCGCACGAGGCAGCCTGGCGAGGAGGCCATTCATGAGGCCCGGAAGAGCGTGAAGAAAGTGCGCGCCATCGTTCAGCTAATCGAGACCGACGACAGACGAGGGATCGGAGGCGGCAAGAAGCGGCTGCGAGCCGCGAATCGTGCGCTATCACAAGTGCGCGACGCCGACGTGATGATCCTGACGCTGCAGAAGCTGCTTGATCGGTGGCCACATCTGTTGAGCGAGCACACGCTGGCGCGCGTGCGCCACCAGTTAGCCGCTCACAAGGACGCGGTAGCCCAGGCAGCGGCTCGCCAGGGCTCGTGGAGCGAGGTCGCGGAAGAGCTCCGTAGAGGGCGCGCTGCCATAAAGAGATCGTCGCCCGCGCACCGTCGATTCGGAGCGCTCGCGCCCGGCCTTCGAGTCACCCACAAATGCGGACGAAAAGCGATGGCACGCGCTCTCGAGCGTCAGGGCGACGCCGATTTCCATGAATGGCGCAAGCAGATCAAGGCTCTGTGGTACGACCTGCGACTGATTGAGGGTGCCGGCGCCAGGATTCACCGAGATGTCGAGGCACTGGACCGTGCCGAGACCTCGCTCGGGGATGACCACGATGCTGTCGTGCTGTGCGCGTATCTCTCCGGTAGTCAGGCCTTACGCGACGATTCGTTGGAGTTTCAGCGCTTGACGCAACAAGCGGAGCGGTATCAACAGGAACTGCGCCGCAAGGCAATCGCCAGCACAAAAGCGATCTATGCCGCGCCGACCGGAGCCTACGTACGCGAGGTCAAGCGTGCGTGGAAGAACTGGGATCGCCGGAATCGGGCCAGCCGCTCCGCGGACCAGTCGCGCAGGAGAGCCTAGGGTTGCTGGACTAGCCGTTCGCGTCGATGGTGACCGTGAGGCGGTTCCGCTGGTTGGACGTGCGCTCATACGCGAGCCGACGGGAGGCGGTGCGCAGGAGCACCAATCCGCGGCCTCCGATCGTGACGTCGAGGATCGATCCTGAGTGCTTGACAGGCTGATGTGTCAGCGGGTCGAAGGGCGTTCCGTCGTCCTCGAAGCTCATGACGATCGCCTCGTCGGAAACATGGACCGACACCTCGACGCCGTGCGCCCGATCGTCCGTGAACGCGTGTTTGATGATGTTGGTGACGACTTCCTCGAAGACCAACTCACCATTGTAGCGAGCTCTCTGCTGGAGAGAGAGGGCGTCGAGCGCGCGTCGAAGGTCGGCGAAGGCGCCCGTAAATCCTGAGCTCGTTGCAGGGAAGGTCAGAACGTAACCGTTCTGCATCGCCGGCGTCCCCGACGTTCGTGCCGCTGCGGCTTCAGGCCGAGACTGCAGTAATCGCTTCCGTCTCGGTATCGACGACCGGGACGAAGTCGGTCAAGTGGACGTGTTCGAAGACTTCGTTCACCATCGACTGCGCGCCGTAGAGCGACAGCTTCGCCTTGCGCAGAGCCAGGCTCCGCGCAACGGTAATGAACATCCGGATTCCCATCGACGCCACGAACTCGACCCCCGAGATGTCCACGATCGCGCTCTTGCTCCCGGGAACGACCGCTGCCACGAAACGCGCCTCCACGCGATCGACCCCTGGCGTGTCCAGTCGACCCGAGAAGACGTTGGTGAGGCCGTTATCCAGGCCCGCAACTTCCATCTCCACGATATCTCTCCCAATGGTCATGTTCCCCGAAGCATAGGCGCGCCATGTTACGGGAACGTAACGATCAGCAGAGAGACGTCGTCCTCGAACCGGCCGGGATGGCAGGCGGTCTTGGCCGATCGGTAGAGCCGCTGACATTCGCTGGTGGCCGCCACGAGTGGCTGGCACACGAGCGCCACGAAGTCATCGAGGCACCCAGGGCCGTCTTTCGTCACGATTCGAATATTCCGTCGCTGAACAGGTAGAGTCGGCTGCCGTCAGGCGCGAGACGTCGCCGCTAGACAGAGAGAGGTCAAGGTGGGGATCGCGGCCGACGGTCACCGGATCCGCGCCCAGCGGGACCCAACGCCCCGTGTTGGGGCCCTCAATCGCGACCAGGTAGACACCCGCGTCCTCTACCATTGAGGCTGATTCGTACGCGCCGATCGCCGGCGCGCGAATCGTCGTCTGGGAATCGACTCCCTTCGGGTGTTCCTGTTCGTTGGAGCGTTCCGGAGACACGACTTGCGAGCATATATGGAAACGGGCGAGCACGCGCAAGGCGCGCGGAGCTCGTCAGGACAAGTCCGATGCCGCGCCCTACAGCCGGGTTTCGATGCGGGTACACTGACGTCGTGGATCGTCAGCGCGCGCTTGGCCTCCTGCTCGTTTTCATTCTGATGAATGCGATCGTTGGGTGCCGTGCGCTGCCAGGGCGCCCTGGAACCGTACCGAGCTCGGCCGCAACAGAACGACAGGTGTGGCTGGACGCGTTTGCCCGCGGCTACTTCCCCGGCCGAAGCGGCCAGATCTTTCTGGTGCCGCAGGAAGGCGACTTCATCGTCGATCGCAACCCGCTCTATGCGTTCATGCACGGCTCGCCGTGGAGTTACGACACGCACATTCCACTGCTGCTGACGGGATCGCCCTTTATCAAGCAGGGCACGTCGAGCGCCCAGGTGACGCAGCAGGATGTTGTGCCGACCCTGGCGGCGCTCCTGGGTACGGCCCCGCCTGCGACGGCCGTCGGTCGCGTGCTGCAGCAAGCCCTGGCACCGACGACGGCGCGGCCGCGTGTCGTGGCCATGTTCGTGCTGGATGGCACGAGGGCCGAGTATTTCGACACCTACGCCGAGGCGATGCCCACGCTGTCACGACTGCGGCGTGAAGGCATGTGGTTCAGCAATGCCCACGTCACCTCCGTCCCCACGCTGACGGCGGTTGGACACGCGAACCTGGGAACCGGCGCCGAGCCGCGGACGCACGGCCTCGTCGTCAACAACTTGTTCAACCGCGTGACCGGGAAGCCTCAGGAAGCCTACAACGAGCTGGATCCCCGGGAGTTGATGGCGCTGACGCTTGCAGACGTGTGGAACATCGAGACGGAAGGACAGGCGATCATCATCGGGCAGGGCGGCGCGATCCGCGCCGTCGCAGGTTTGATCGGCCACGGCGCCTGCATCGTCAATGGCCGCCGCGTCCTCGCTGCCAGCTACAGCACACGAGACGCCGGGTGGGAAACGAATCCTGGGTGTTACGCCCTGTCCGACGCATTGACGTCGATCAACGGGCGCACATATTGGGAACAGGCGGGCGGCACCTGGCTGACGCACGACATCGCGGACGCGACCAGGTTCCGCCATTCGGCCGTGTTCCAGCGTTTCGAAGGCGACGCGCTCGCGGCCGTCCTCGAGCGGGAAGCCATCGGCGCCGACGACGTCACCGATCTCGTCCTGGTCAACTTCAAGGGTCCCGACTATGTCGGCCATGGGTATGGACCGGCGTCACCGGAGATGAAGGAGGTCCTGGCCGAACTCGATCGTCAAATGGCACGCGCGCTCGCCATTCTGGCTCGCAAAGCCGGCGATGGCCGCCTTGTCGTCGCCATCACCGCCGACCATGGCATGCCTGGCGAACCCCGGCCCGGTGGACGCCACTACATCGACGATCTGAGCGCGCTCATCGACCGGCGCTTCTCACCGGCGGGAGGCACCGTCGTGCAGTATTTCAAGGACGCCGCCAACAACGAGATTCACCTCGACACGTCGCGGCTCCGATCGCTGCACGTGTCGTTGAGGGATGTCGCGGCGTTTCTCGAGTCTCAGGGCTTCTTCGCCGCGGTTTACACCGAGGAGCAAGTGCGTGCGGCTCAGAGCAGGGTTGCGCCGCGCGTCCATTAATCGCGATTCAATGAGTGGAAGGCTTCAGCGGGTGAGCGGGTGGGATTGACGCGCAAGCCGGCACAGTCTCGTGCCGACGAACAACAGCCAGACCGTGGCGAGAACGGCATTCATGATGATGGTGACACCTGAGCCCGCCAGAGACACGATCCCGAGGATGCCGGTGGCCACGCCGAGATAGGCCGTGGTCCTGCTGAAGACTCCCTTCAGCATGACGAAGCCGATCAGGAGAATCGCGAACGAGAGCGTCATTATGGCGTAGACAACAATCAAGCGGGATGAGAGGACAGCGGATGCGTAGGTGGCGGCGGCGACGGCGCTCGCACGCTGCACGTCACTTGTGGCTGCGGCGTAGCTACCGCTCAGAGTGAGGAGCGAGGCGTAATGCGTCCAGGTCACTGCGAGGTCCAGTACAACGAACAGCCCCACGAACGCGGTCGCGACGAGCATCGCGTCTCTATGGATCCCCTTCAAGGCGAGGTAGAGCGATAACGCGACAGGTACGAAGAGCAGGTCCGTGAGGACCGAGAGGGCCAGAATCGCCCACCAGACGCGTTGTCTTCCCCTCGAGATACGAGAGCCACACCTCGCCGCGGCCACCAGTTGGCGGAGCGCCAACGTGAGCGTACAAAGGAAAGATGACGATGTATGCCACGCCTAAGACGAGCGCGGAGACTCCGCCGACCCGGTACAACCATCTCGCATCCGGATCAACGGATTGAATAGGCATCTGCACGGCCGTACGGCCGATTCTACTGGACTAGGGCGCTTTTCAGCTTGTCATCGTCCTGGAACGTGTCGGCAGTGACGCCCAGCACCGAGCCTTGCCCGCCGAAAATCGATCCGGTGACGTTCTGGTCGAGGCGTCGCGCAACCGACAGCAATGTGGCTGGTGGCAGCGCGACATAGCCGACGCCTTCGACGAGCCGAGCATTGTCCGGAGCGACGTAGAACTCGGCGAACGCTTTCGCCTCAGGCCGCGACATCGATTTGCGGCTGGCATAGATGAAGAGCGGCCGCGACAGCGGCTGATAGGTGCCGTCGGCTACGGACTCCTGGCTTGGCGCGACGCAGCCCTTTCCTCCGTCCACGGAGACGAGCTTCAGGGTGTCCTTGTTTGCGGCATAGTAGGCGTAGCCGAAGTATCCCAGCGCATGCGGATTCTTCGCGACACCCTCGACCAGCACGGCGTCGTCCTCGCTGGCGGTGTAGTCCTTGCGACAGCTGCTTTGCGTGCCGACGACGGCGAGCGTGAAGTAGTCAAAGGTGCCGGAGTCAGTGCCTGGGCCGACGAGCGCAAGCGGCTGATCGGGAAAGCCAGCCCTCACCTGGCGCCAGCTCGTGATCTTCCGCTCCGCCGAGGGCTCCCATATCCTCTTCAATTCCCCGACGGTCAGGCAGGACGCGAACGAGTTCGCAGGGTTGGTGACCACTGCCAGGCTGTCGAATCCGAATGGCAGCTCCAACAGCTCGACGCCGGCCGACTCGCACGCCGCGATCTCGACGGCGTTGATCGGACGCGATGCGCCTGCAATGTCGATTTCGCCGGCGCACAGCTTCCGAAAGCCGCCACCGGTCCCGGACTCGTGGACGGCCACCTGCACGCCGGCATGCGCGGTGTGGAAGGCATCCGCGATCGCCTTCGACACGGGCAGCACCGTGCTGGATCCGTCAATGGTGATGCGGCCAGCCAGCTCGCCCGCGGCGACGGCCGTGCTGCTCGATCCCGGGGCATCGGGGGAGTCATTCGATCCTGATGTATGGCACGCCGCGATCGACACGGCCAGTGCAAGCGGCGCTGCGATTCTCAGACTCGTGTGCATCGCGAAGCCTCCTCTGACGCGTCGCCTCGCGTCTCAGAACACGTGCGCAAAGATCCAGAACAACCCGCCGGAGAGGATGATCGCCGCGGGAAGCGTGAGGATCCACGCCATCGCCAGGTTGCGAACGGTGGCGGCCTGCAACCCGGACCGGCTTGCTGCCATCGTGCCCGCTACGCCCGATGACAGCACCTGTGTTGTCGACACCGGCAGGCCGTAAATGTCGGCTGCCGCAATCGTCGCGGCTGCCACCAGTTCGGCCGACGCGCCCTGGGCATACGTGAGATGGCTCTTGCCGATCTTCTCGCCGACCGTCACCACGATCCGTTTCCAGCCCACCATCGTGCCGAGGCCAAGGGCAATTGCGACCGAGATCTTGACCCAGATTGGAATGAAGCGGGTCGCGCCGTCGAGCTCGGTTCGATACAGCTTCAGCAGGTCGGTGTCGGCCTTCGTGAAGGTGAACGAGCTGTCCTTGCCGAATCGCCGAATCGTTTCCGCGGCCAGATACATGTCGTTGCGGACGTTCTGGACCGTGTCCTGGGGCAGCCGCCGGAAGGAGCCGTATTGCGCCACCTGCGTGCGGATGTCTTTCGAGAGCTGTGAGAGCGCCGGGATCACGGCGGGATTCGCCTGTCGAGTCCGCAGGTACTCGCCGATGACGCCGCGGGGGTTTGCGGCGGTCTGCCCACCCGCCTGCCGGTCTAGCGCCTGCGCCACGTAAGTGGAGGTTCTGACAAATGGCTGGGCCGCGCTGTCCGGCATCGCGCGGTTCAGCGCGTAGGCCGTCGGGACCACGCCAATCAGGATGAGCATGATCAGGCCCATGCCTTTCTGGCCGTCGTTCGAGCCATGCGCGAAGCTGACTCCTGTGCAGGTGAGGATGAGAATGCTGCGGATCCATAACGGCGGCGGCGCGGCGCCTTTGGGTTCGCGATACAGTTCCGGCCGCCGCGCCACCAGCTTGAGCGCCAGGAGCAGCAGGGCAGCGGCGCAGAATCCGATGAGCGGCGACAGCAGCAGCGAGTAGCCGATTTTCGACGCCTGCGCCCAGTCCACACCGCTGGCGCCGCTGGCCGACATCATCTGGTTGGCGAGACCGACGCCGATGATCGAGCCGATCAACGTGTGCGAGCTCGAGGCCGGCAGGCCCAGGTACCATGTCCCGAGGTTCCAGACGATCGCGCCGAGAAGGAGTGCGAATACCATCGCAAATCCGGTGCTGGAGCCGACCTGCAGGATCAGCTCGACTGGCAGCAGCGCGATGATGCCGTACGCGACCGCACCGCTTGATGCCATGACCCCGAGAAAATTGAAGAGCCCGGACCAGACCACCGCCAGGTGCGCCGGCAGCGAGTGCGTGTAGATCACCGTCGCCACCGCGTTCGCGGTGTCGTGAAACCCGTTCACGAACTCGAATCCGAGCGCGATGAACAGCGCGACCCCGAGCAGGACGAACGGCAGCCACGAGGTCGACCGCACGCCGGTCTCGCTGATATCGCTATAGATGCTGTACGCGACGAAGAACAACGCGCACGCGAGCACACTGAAGAACACCAGCGTCGTGCGGGGATTGAACCCGACATCCAGCTTGGGACGCACTGGCGCATGCATGTCGAGCGTGACGGGAGCCGTCGCGACGGTGGTATCGACCATGGCTGACCTTTCGAGAGGACGCGCGGGCGATGACGACGCGGAGTATAGAAAAGACGTGTGACGGCAATGCGACTGGTTCGCCGTTACTGAATGGTCACAACGCCGTGATATAGGCACCCCACCGGAGACAACTGCCACCACGGAGCCCTGGCGATGACACACAGCGCCGAGTACCGATCTCGTCTGTATCGGGAGTGGGCCGGCGGGCCAGCGCGCCGCCATTCAGGCTGCGAAACTCGGCAAGCGGGTCGCCGTCGTCGAGAAGCAGCGATCGGTCGGCGGCATCTGCATCGATACCGGGACCATTCCATCGAAGACCTTCCGCGAAGCGGTACGGCGCGTCTACTCGCGGCCCGGCCTGGAAACCACGGACGTGTCGTACCGGGAGCGCGTGCGTCCGACGATGCAGCAGCTGGTGGGCCATGTGGCCCGGGTGATCCAGAAGGAAACCGGCATCGTCCACGACGTCCTTGCCCGCAACGACGTTCGTGTGGTCACCGGGCGCGCGGCTTTCGAAGACCGGTCGACGCTTGTCGTCGAATCCGCCGAGGGCCGACGCCGGCTGACCGCGACCAACGTGCTCATCGCTGTAGGGACCACTCCAAGCAAGCCCAGAGGCGTTGATGCGGACGATCGAACGATCATGACGCCCGACACGGTCCTCGGCCTCACGCAGCTGCCGCGCACCATGGTCGTCGTCGGCGCCGGCGTGATCGGGATCGAGTACGCATCGATGTTTGCCGCCCTCGGCGTCCAGGTCACGGTCATCGACCAGCGTCCGCGGCCGCTGGAGTTCCTGGATCACGAGATCATCGACGAGCTCATTCACCAGATGCGGAAGAGCGATGTCGTCTTCCGCTGCGGCGATGCGGTGCAGCAGATCGAGGTCGTGGGCCAGTCTCCGCGGCAGGGTCTGCTGCGTCTGGCCTCGGGCAAGCATCTCGTTGCCGACGTGGTCCTGTTCTCGGCCGGCAGGATCGGCGCGACAACGGACCTGAATCTCGAGGCTGCCGGCCTCGCGGCGGACGAGCGCGGGCGCCTGCAGGTGGACGACCACTACCGCACGGCAGTCGGTCATATCTGGGCGGCGGGCGACGTGATCGGGTTCCCCGCGCTGGCAGCGACCTCGAGCGAGCAGGGGCGCCTGGCGGCGTGTTTCATGTTCGGTCTGGATGCCAAGCCGATGGGCGCCCATTTTCCTGTCGGCATTTATGCCATTCCCGAGGTGTCGATGACCGGCGCCACGGAAGAGGAGCTGACGCGCCAAAAGGTGCCGTACGAAACCGGCATCGCCCGCTACAAGGAGATCTCACGCGGATCGATTCGCGGCGACGATCAAGGGATGTTCAAGATGCTCTTTCATCGCGAAGACGGCCGCCTGCTCGGTTGCCACTGCATCGGCAGCGGCGCAACCGGCGCGCGTGGCGGGTCGTGCGCGTGCCGACCGTGGCGGAGGAAGACGCGCGTCATCTCCCGCGCACCTTGGAGACGTTAACCCAAGAGCGCACACGCCTGATCAATCGACTGAAAGGACTATTGGCCACGCAAGGCGTGCACGTGCGAATCGATGCGGCCTTCCTTGACCAGCTGATGACGGCGCGCCTGTGGGATGGGACGCCGGTGCCCCGAGGTTTGCAGGACCGCGTCAAGAGCGTCTGGGCACAGTTCCAGGGCCTCGATGCGCAGCTCCGTGAGGTGAAGGCCATGCGGGCAGCGCAGCAACGGGACCTGGCCAAGCCGACGGAGCGCGCGATCACGCAGTTGCAGACCTTGCGGGCAATCGGTCCTGTCGGTGCGTGGGTGCTCGCGACGGAAATCTTCGGGTGGCGTCAGATCCGCAATGGTCGACAGGTGGGTGCGCTGGTCGGGTTGGTGCCGGCGCCTTACAAGAGTGCGAAACCGAGCACGACCAAGGGATTACGCGGGCGGGCAACGCGCACGTCCGTCGGGTGATCGTCCAATTGGCGTGGGGCTGGCTGCATCATCAACCCACGAGCGCCTTGTCGTTGTGGTATCAGCGCCGTTTTGGCAGCGGCGGGAGACGAATCAGAAAGATTGGGATTGTCGCGCTCGCGCGCAAGCTCCTCATCGCGTTGTGGCGCTATCTGGAAACCGGGCGACCTCCTGAGAGCGCGCAACTCAAACCGATGGAGGTCTGAGGGTAGACGCAGGGTCGCCAGCCCAACGAGCTGGTGCGAGCGCCCGCTGTTTCGGTACTGGGTTCACACGTGAACCGAAGTGTAGAAGGGGCGCTCGCTTCCAGGCTTCACGAAGAAGTCTCTGGTGCTCGGTGCGTATTGTACCGACACGGATAGAAGTGGCCGTGGGAGCCACCGCTCCTGCGACAACGAAGCCGCCAGCTCTCGTCGGTGATCGGTGTCGCTCGGATCCGGCATCCGGATCATCCGGACTCGGTCGCCTGCGCGGACCCCGCTCTTGGGTGGGGGGTCTGCTCGGCGACCTCGATGGAGGTCTGTTGCTTTGACAAGAACAAAGAAAGGCACGGCGACAAAAACCCGTCACTTGACAACTCCGCGCCTCATAGAAGTACGACGATCAGGTCTTTGGGTACCCTTTTTCAGCAGCCTGCTAGTGCCTGCAAATCGACCATGCAGTAAGTAACAGGTGCCAAGAGAGATCTCAAGTTGCATTAAAGTTGTACGCCGCGAGCAGAATGAGAGTGAGGTGGCAATGACGTCAGCGGGCAGGATCTACGTGGTTGACGACGATCGGAGCGTTCACACCGCGATCGCGAGGCTGCTTCGTGAGAATGGCTTCGAGGTGGAGACGTTTGCGTCGGCGACGCTGTTCCTGGATCGCTACCAGACCTCAGGCCCCGCGTGCCTCGTTGTCGATCAGCGAATGCCGGAGATGACCGGGCTCGACCTCCAGAAAGCGATGACGGCACACGGCGAGACGCTGTCGGTGATCTTCCTGACCGCCTTTGGTGACGTGGCGACGTCGGTCCAGGCCATGAAGGGCGGCGCGATCGACTTCCTGATCAAGCCTGTCGAGGAAGACGTGCTTGTCGCCGCGGTGACCCGCGGGCTCGAGCGGAGTGCCGCCGCGCTCGAGGCCACGCGCGTCAAACAGGAGCTCCTGACGCGCATCGCGCGCTTGACGCCGCGTGAGCGCGAAGTCGGTGCGCTTGTCGCCGACGGTCTGGCGAACAAGGCTATCGCCTCACAACTCGGCACAGCCGAGCAGACGGTCAAAGTCCACCGGGCGCGGATGATGCAGAAGCTCGCGGTCAGCTCGGCGGCCGAGCTCGCCAGGCTCGACGAGCGGACCCACGTGCTGGCGCGCGATAAGAAGGGTCATAAGGTCTAAGGGTTGCAAGGTCTCAGGGTTACAGGGTTGCAGGGTTGCAGGGTCACAGAGTGGCCGTGCCGGCCCGGTGGGCCGGGAGCGTGAATTCCGCGATCGTCCCGCGCCGTGGCGCGCGGCGCATCTGGATGCGGCCGCCGTGTGACTCGACGATCGATCGCGCAATCGCCAGCCCCATGCCCATGCCGGTCGCCTTGGTCGTGTAGAACGGCTCGAAGACCAGATCCGTCGCACTGTCGCTGATGCCGGCGCCCGTGTCCCGCACCGACACCGCGACGGTCTGGCTGTCGAGGTCGTGCAATCCAATGGCGACGAGCCGTTCAGACGCGTGATCGTCGCCGATGGATTCCATCGCATTGAGCAGCAGGTTCAGTACGACCTGCTGCAACTGGACACGATCGCCCCGAACCAGCCGCGGCTCGTCCCCAAGCGTCAACGCGATCCTGATATTCCTGGTCCGCGCGTCATCGGCCACGAGGCTCGTGATGTCGCGGATCGCGCTGTTGACGTCGAGCACCGTCAAGTCCGGCTCGCCTTTGCGCAGGAGCTCGTACAATCGCTGGATCACGTCCTTGGCGCGCTTGTCGGCATCGACCACGTCGGTGAGCGCCTCGCGAATGTGGGCGATGTCGGGCGGCGTTCGTGACAGCATCCGAAGAGCGGCCTGGGCGTTGCTCATGATGCCGGTCAGCGGCTGATTGAGCTGGTGTGCGAGCGACGCGGTCAGCTCGCCTACGGTCGAGACGCGCGCCACGTGCGCGAGCGCGCGCCGGTTCTGCTCGGCCGCGATCTCCGCGCTGCGCCGCTCGGTGGTCTCGATCTGCGTGATCACCGCGCCGCCCTGGTACCGATGGAGCGGGACGGCGTTCAACTGCCACCAGCGGGCGCCGGCGCCGGATCCGGATCCGAAGTCCATCGTGAACCGGGCGCGCCGGCCGTCAAGCACGTCGCGGATTCCAGAGAGCCATTCCGCCATCTGGCGATCGTCTGCGTGGGCGCGGGCGGCATAGAGATCGAGCAGGTTCGCGCCAACCGCGATGCCGGCGTCGGTCGGCAGCCCGCTTTCCTTCGCGAGCCGGGTCCAGGTGTCGTTGACATCCACGATCTGCGCCCGGCTGTCGATCACGATGACACCGCTTGGCAGCGAATTGAGAATGCCGGTCTTCATCAGCTCGCTGGTCCGGAGGTCGTCCTCCGATTGTTTTCGTGCCAGGAGGTTCGCGAAGACCTCGGCCACGATGCCCAGGTTGGCCCGCACGTCCTTCGACCAGTCGCGTTTGACTGCGGTGCCGAACGTGAGCGCGCCGCGCGGGCGGCCTCCGGCAATCAGCGGGATCGCGACGACCGATTGATAGCCGAGATCAGCCAGCGACACGCGATCGGTCGCGGCATCGGCAGGCAGCGAGGCAAGATCCGGAACCACGACCAGCTGCTGCTCGACGAGCCGCCCGACAATCCACGGGAACGCCACGTCGACCGGTGCCCTCCGCAGGGCATGGTCCGGAAGCCGTGTCCATTCTGAGACCATGCCGAGCTCACCACTGGCGGCCGAGATCTCGAACAGTCGAACGCAATCGAGATCGAGGAACCCCCCGAGGTGCTCCAGCCATTTTTCGCAGAGCGAGGACATCTGATCGCTCGGCACTCTGACGAACCCGCCGGACAAACGCGACAGCAGTTCCTCGAAGGCGAGCCGGTCGCCGAGTGCCCGCAACATCTGATGCCGCTCCTCGAGGAGCGTGGCCAGTCCGAGCAGCGTCACGGCCGCAACAATCAACAGCAGTTGAGTGGCCGACGTCGCCGCGCCGGCGGGCAGCAGGTTGAACGGCCCGGCGCCATGGACCGCCGCCGACGCCATCAGCAAGGTGCTGGTCAGGACGGCGAGGCTGGCGCCCGTTGGCCCGAAGCGCACGGCGGCCCACACCAGGAACGGCAGCTGCAGCACGAAGGGGGCGTGCTCGGATACGGCCAGGAACGCCGTTGACTCGAACGAGACGCGAGACGCCAGTACGCCACAGAGCGCGAGCCCCGTGCAGAGGAGCGTCGCTTCGATCGAGCGGGCAACCGATGCCTGGCGCGTCCAGTTGCGTACGCTGCTCACGAAGCCCACCAGCGCCGGGACAATCGTCAACTCGCCGAGCACGCTCGACATCAGCCGGTTGCGCCAGACCGTCGCATACGGCTCGCCGCGCACCAGCGAGACCACGGCCGCATCGGCGAACGTCGAGACGAGCGGCGCCACAATCGCGGCCGACAGGAGGAAGATCGCCAGTCGCCTGCCCGTGTCGAACGCCGTTGGTGCGTCGCTGAACCAGCGGATGCCGCCCGCCGCGAGCAGCGCCTCGCTGCAGTTCGTCACGAAGAGCAGCACGACGAGCGAGGTGGGCCATTCCGTCGGCAGCTCGACCGCAAGGTGTGCGACGAGCGCTCCGAAGAGCACAGCGCCCCATCGGCGAGGTGCGGTCAGCAGCAGCGCCGCCGTCAGGATGGAGTTGGGCGGCCAGAGGACCGACGGCGTCGATTGCGGAAGACGCAACTGCAGGCCGACGAGCCCGCCAATGTAGTAGCCGAGGCCCGCGATGATCGCAATGCGTGCAAGAGCAACATGTTCGCTGGTGAGCGGAGGAAACCGGAGCCGGTCCATTCAGGCGCTCGCGGCGGGTATTCTAGCCGACTCCGCCTCCAGTGACTCACGACGAACGCCCGCGCGGCCACGACACCTCGCGGTCTCCCTCGCGCCCTCCGCGCTTGTTTCGTTCCCCCGGAGTTGCGCCTTATCTTCGCCTGCCCTCGGGGCCTCACTCGAGGCCCCCTATCGAGTCAGGCTCTCACCGCCCGATAAACTCATCAGTAGAGATGAAGGTCACTACTCTTGCGTGCCTGGTGATTTCCAAGGAGGGGGCAATCGCAGTCCACCTCCTCGAGCCCCCCGTTCCGCCGGAGCTCCGAATCGGCGAGGTGTCGCCCGGCTTGCGGCACGCCGCAAGCCTGGTGGGACTGCAGGTGGACGGCCGGCTGTTCAAGCGGACGGCTGAAGGCACCCTTCCGGTCTACGAAGAGGTGTGAGGTCCGCGCCTCGTCGATCGAGACGATGGTCAGGCCAAGCGGCAGCAATGGCACCGGCAGCCACGTGCCAGTAGCCCGCGGCGGTCGAATCGCACAGTCGCACGCTGGACTCGACGGCGCTGTCGAAGCGCGGCCCGATCCGCGGCCGTGACCAGATCGCGGCTCACGAACTCGCCAACCGAAAGCGGGATCCACTTGTGGACGATGGTGTCGGCGACACCAGCGAGAAGGATGTCATGGCGTCCCGGCAATCGCGCGCAATCGCGACAAGTTGATCAATCGGATACGTCCGCGCCGGCTTGCGATTAGCCCGCGCGTTTCCCATGCGGAGAGCACACGACTGGCCGTATACAGGCTCATCCCGGTCAGCGAGGCGAGGTCTTCCCGCGTGACCGTCGGCCGGATCGCGAGACCGCGTCCGTCCGGGTCGGGCTGCCCGTGGCGAGTCGCCAGCTCGAGCAGCACGGTTGCGAGACGCTGTGGGCCGCGACCTTCGCTCAGGGTGTGCAGTCTGTTGAGCACGAGCTGCAGGCAGCGGGCGAGGAGCGCGTCGAGACGGGCGTGAATTCGGGGGTATTCCCTTGCCAATTCGAGCGCGGCGTGTCTTGTCCAGCCGATGAGCACCATCGGTTCGGCGGCGGTCGTGGTAGCCAGGTACCGTTCTCCCCACTCCGCCGCCGCCGAATGTCCGATGATGTTGGAAGGGCCGACGAAGCCGACCAGGACCGGTCGTCCAGCGGGAGACGTCGAATGCACCCTGGCGTAGCCGCTGCAAACGTAGTAGCACCGTCGCGCCGGGTCGCCCTGGCGGGTCAGCAGAGCACCCCGCTGCACGGACATCTGGCGGCCGAGACGCCGGCAGTGCGCGATGATGTCTTGAGGGACATCGGCAAAGCCCACCTGTGGCGCCGCTCGTCTATCGATTGCCCGCGACATATGGTGCGCGCCCGAGGCTTCGGACGCGTGAAGTCCTCGTACGCAACTGGTACGCCAGATGCTGACACTCTCTGAGCCAGGGTAGGTGCTATATGAAAAGATTGACCGTCCTTCTACTGCTCCTGTGCGGCACCACCGCCTGTTCGCGCCAGGCTCCGTCACAGGAAAAGCCCGCGCCGACCCAACCGGCTGCAGCGCCGGTCGCTCAGCCCGAATCGCCGCCGCAGCCCGCTGAAGCCACCCGTCCGGCGCCGTCTGCGGGCGATCAGCCGACATCGGACGGTCCAAACGGCGCGGGCGCCGCGCCCGAGACCCCACCCGCAGCGCCACCAGCACCCACACCGCCGTCGCCTGAGACTGCCACTGCAGCCAAGCTGGCGCCGGCGCCTCCTCCAGTACCGAAGTTTCGCGAGATCACCATTCCGGCGGACACGCCGCTCTCGGTGACGCTGGAAAGTTCGATCGCCTCGGACACGAGTCAGGTCGAGGACCCGGTCGAAGGCCGCCTGGCCAGACCGATCGTGGTGTCCCACACGACGGTTCTTCCAGCAGGCGCGCGTGTGATGGGATCGGTGATCGACGCCAAGCGATCGGGCCGCGTGAAAGGCCGGGCGTCCATCGCCGTGCGATTCGATCGGGTGGTCGTGCACGGCGAGCCCTATCAGATTCAGACCGCGCGAATCACGCGTGAAGCGACGGCGAGCACGAAGAGCGATGTCAAGAAAGGCGGCATCGGCGCAGGCGTTGGCGCCATCGTCGGTGGCATCGCCGGTGGCGGCAAGGGCGCGGCAATTGGCGGTGTCGTCGGTGGAGCGGGCACGGTCATGGCCACCCGCGGCAAGGAAGTGCAGCTTGCGGCGGGCACCACTCTCAGCACCAGGCTCACGAGTCCGCTCGAGGTGCGTGTGGCGGTCCACAAAGAAGACTGACGGCCTCACTCGAAGACCGACAGGGCGAGGTAGGTACAGTCAGAGGGTAGCCCACGCGGAGAAAGCGCGAGACTACGGGCGAAGGCGGTGAGAAGTACGGATCGCGCGTCGAAAAAGTACGGTCATCCGACTGACCGACCTGATGAGGTCGGATGGAGGGCCCGCTCGCCGTCGTCGACCTAATCGTCGAGGACGAAGGTCACCATCATGTTCACCTGGTACTCGGTGATCTTGCCCTCGGTGCAACGGACAGTCTGTTCCTTGATCCAGGCGCTCTTGATGTGGCGCAGCGTCTTGCCAGCCCGGGTGAGTCCCTGCTGGATCGCGTCCTCGAAGCTCTTCGACGACGTAGAGCTGATTTCGGACACCTTGGCGACGGACATGGCTCCCCCTAATGTGCGGCGATTCCTCACCGACCTGACAACAGTCGACTGACCAGCCCGGCGACGTCATCGACCATCGATCCATCGCGATTGGCATCGAGTGCGGGCGTCAGCATGGCGAGCAGCCCGCCGTCCATTCCGGCGCCAGCGCCCATTGCGGCGGGTTGGCCTACTCGTTTACTCATCGCCCCCATCATCATCGCCGCGACCACAGGCAGCATCGCCTTGAGCACGCCCTCACCAATGCCGGTCTGCGAGGCGACCTGGCTCGCCACACGCCGGCTGATGTCCTTGCTGCCGAAGATGTGGCCGAGGATGCCATTTCCGTCCGCAACGGTGTCGGCCTGCTCGAGCGTGCCGACATCGTCGACGTACCGCTGATGCTGCCCGCCGCTCAACGCGCGGATCAGGCCGTCGAGCCCCTCAGGCGTCGAGGCGTTGCTCTGGACGCCCGCGGCAAGCGCCGGCACGAGCGCCGAGAGCACCGACGACACCTGGCTCTCGTCGAGCCCGAACTGCTGGCCGAGTTGCTGGACCGCGCCGCCGCCCTGCGCGCTGCGGATGAGATCAAGAATGTCCATACGGCCTCCTGTCACAGATCCCGATTGTTCGACGAAGCAATCAATGGCAGAGTTGCGCGACACTGACACCGATGCGAGCGTGCCGATTGACGACGCATTCTAGCGCGTTCCGCGCGACCCGCGTCGCGCTCACCGTCTGGCTGTGTGCGGTGACGGCTCTGGTGGCAGGGCAGGTGACTGGCGGGCGTGCGCCGATCGCGTTTCGCGACGTCACGGTGATCGATCCCGCGTCCGGCCGCGTGATCCCGCATGCGATCGTGGTCGTGAGCAACGCGACCATCGACGCCGTCGACCTTGATGGCGGCACCGTGCCGCCGCAGGCGCAGGTCCTCGATGCAAGCGGTCTGTTCCTCCTGCCGGGACTCTGGGACATGCACACCCACGTCAATGACGACGGGGCGTGGGCATTTCCGCTGACTGTCGCAGCCGGCGTAGTGGGGATACGCGACATGGGCGCCGCGCTCGCGACAGTCGACGACTGGCGCATCCGGCAGCGACGCGGTGACGTGATGCCGGAGCTGCGCGTCAGCGGCCCGCTCCTGACTGGTCCGATGGACGATGACGATCCGCGGATGTGGCGCCTTCGCACCGCCGGCGACGCCGCGTCCGCGCTCGATCGTCTCCGCGCGGCCAATGTCGATCACATCAAAGTGCACGACTGGCTCCCGGCTCAAGCCTGGCGCGCAATCCTGGACGGATCGCGACGGGCAGGCGTGCCGGTCGTGGGCCACGTGCCGATCGAGGTCGACGCGGTGGAAGCGGCAGACGAAGGCCAGCGCAGCATCGAGCATTTCGGCAATGCCTGGGGCGGTCTCCTGCTGGATGTCTCGACGGACGAGTCGCCGCTCAAGCAGGAGCTGCGCGAACGGTGGCGGCGTGTGGCAGGACCACGGGAGCTCGCGCAGCTGATGACCGCAGAACGATGGGATCGCATCGTTCGCAGCTATTCCAACGGGAAGGCGCGCGCACTGGCCGAACGCCTCCATGCGCGTGGCACCTTTGTCTGTCCGACGATGTACTCGTTTGCATGGCTCGGGCAAACACATATCGGACCTTCTTTCGGCCACGATGCCCGCCTCGAGTTCCTGCCTGAGGCTCGGCGAGCAATGCTGAAGGAGATGGTCACGGACGCCGACGTCCGATCGCCTCAGGAACGCGAGCGAGCGCGCCGGGTCTACGACGCTCAGGCCCGTCTGCTCCGAACCTTCGTCGAGTACCGATGTGCCAATCCTCGCCGGAACAGACTACGAGCAGTCGCCGCTGCTGTTTCCCGGCGCCTCGCTGCACGACGAGCTGAGGACCCTGGTCGGAGCAGGGTTGAGCCCGCTGACGGCGATTCGGGCAGCAACATCGGAGGTTGGCAGGTACCTGCGTGATGATCGGGTCGGCTGCCTCAAGCCGGGGTGCGCCGCCAATCTGCTGCTCGTCGATGGCAATCCACTCGACAGGATTGAGAACATCTCGAAGGTGCGCGCGATCGTGCTGCGCGGCGACTACATCCCGGCCGAGCGTCGCGCGCTGTTGCTCGATGCCGCGCGCCAGCCGAAGTAACTCGAGCAAGTGGTTGGTCGCATCCAGGAGTAAGGAGGGCCAGATGACCCCACGCTTTCTCGCTGCGCGCTTCATTACGTTCGGCGCGATTTCGATCGCGACCCTGGCGCCTTGCATCGCCCAGGCCCAATGGACGACGTTCCGATCGGAACTCGAGGGGTTTTCAATCGACACTCCAGGCGCGTCGCAGCCGACCGACAAGCCAGGCCATTACGTCTACGCAGCCGGCGATTGGTCCCTGTTCGTGCAGGTCGATCCGGTCAGTCCGGCCGTCCGGGAGCTTGTCGAGCACCGGGAGCGCGATGCCATCGGTCAGTTCCTCGCCAGGATTGGCAATGGTCTGGTCCAGGGTGGAAAGGCGACCCTGGTCGCTTCATCGACCGAGGACTTCGCCGGCTATCCCTCGCTCCTGATCTACCTCGAAGGCCAGGCCGAAGACATGACGTTCGAAGGCATCGATCGTCTCGTGCTCACGGAAGAGCATCTCTACATGCTGGTCACCGTGGGTCGAAAGGGATCGTCCAGGAGCGATGCCGAACGGTTCCTTGACAGCTTTCACCTGACCGCGACTGCCGCCGCGCCGCCGGCCGATCGCCTGCCCCCTGCCGCACCAACGCTCGACCCGATCATTGAGAGGCTGTCGGCGCCGATGCTCGCGGTCGCTCGTCTGATCACCACCGAGACGCTGAACGCGCGCATCGACGATCTGCTCCAGCGCGCCCCGGCCGCCGAGCGGTTGGGCGGCCGCTGGAATCCATCGCACGCCGCCTGGCAGAAGGCGCGAAAATCGTTCTCCGACCGCGCCGCGCTCGTCGCGAACATGTACGAGCATTCGGGTGAAATCGAGGGCAAATTGCAAGCCACGCTCGGTGAGCTCTCCGCAGCAGAGACCGACGCTTATCGGGCAGCGTTGAATGGACCCGCAGGATCCGCGATTCTGCGGCAGGACGCGCTGATTCACTTCATGTCAACGGTCATGGCCGACGATCCGGACGGACCGAAACCCGGCGATCCCCGCTGGACCGACAGAACGGGAACGCTGAAGCGCGTATTCGACGACCGCATCGGCTTGACGATGCCTTCGGCCACCGATTTGCCCGACGCCGAGGCAAAAGCATACTTTTCCAGCGACGCCCACCGCGTGTCGATGGGGCTCTGGGGTGCCGTCGTCGGCAAGGCGACGGTTCAACTTCAAGGCGCCATCGATCTGATGATCTTCGATGACCGCGATGCCATCGCGCGCGAGATCGAGACCGCCATTAGCGAGATGAAATAACACCTCATGACGATTCTGGCGACGTTTCTGATGAAGGCGCTCGAGCTGCCGACGCGCCGCGCTCTCGCGCTGATCGTCATCGTGTCGTTGTCGGTCGGCGTCTTACTGGCGGGCGACGATCAGCCGCCGGCGCCGCCGCCTGGCGGAACTGGGTGGCTGCCCTCAAGCTCGGAAGGCCTGCCGCAGCCGCTCGTGCGCGCGGTCCGCGCCAGCCCTCACGCGTTCTTCAGGCTCGCGAATCGCGCCTGGGCGAGCCGCGTCTGCGCGGCATTCGTCAACGATCTCCGCTCGCTCGATCAGGTCCGACTGCACGGTGACGCGCACGTCGAGCAGTACGCCGTCACCGACAGCGAGTACGGTCTCGACGACTTCGACGACACCGCCGAGGGGCCACCGGTCATCGATATCGTCCGCTTCCTCGGATCACTACGTCTTGCGGCGCGCGAGCGGGGCTGGTCCGGTCAGTTCGATCGCCTCGCCGGTGCCTTCTTGCGGGGGTACCAGCGCGGTCTGACCATGCCGGACGACGCGTCGACGGCGATCGCGGGGCCAAAGCCCCGGCGCCGCGCCGTTCCGCTCGTGGTGCAGCGACTGCGCCGGCGGCCGGTGCGCAGCCAGACCGCGTTCCTGAGGTGGGCCGATGGACTGATGAAACCGGTGTCGCCGTCCGTCGCGCGAGCGACGCATCAGGCTTTCGAAATGCTGGCCGCTCACACGGCGCCCGGCGAGGCTCGGCGCCCAGCCACGTATTTCCGGATCAAGCGGCTCGGCCGCGTCGATCTCGGCATCGGCAGCCGGCGCCTGCCGAAACTCCTGATCCGTGTCGAGGGGCCAACCGCCGCGCCAGACGACGATCTGATTCTCGAGGCGAAGGAGCCGGCCGATCTGATCGGCATCGACTGCCTCGCCCCTGCCAAGCAGAGCGCGGCCGTCCGCGTGATCAGTGGGACAGCACAAATCGGCCGGCTGCGGCACGAAGTGTTATCGCTCGTGCCCAGTCTCCTCGGCGACGCTTCGTCGGGACATCATTGGTGGATTCACGACTGGACGCCGTCGTATCTGGAGGTGGACATCCATTCCCTGGCCTCGGTCGCCGAGATGGCAGAGCTCGCGCAGGATGCGGGGCTGCAGCTCGGCGCGGCCTGTCTTCCGCTGCATGGCGCCGCAGCGCGCGAGCGACGCCAACGCGAGAGCCGCGCGATTGCGGCGCTCGATGCCCGGCTTCGACAGGTGACGGTTCGATTGACTGACGATCTGCTGAAAGGCTGGGAGGCTTTTCGACGGTCGACGCCGAAACCCTGAACCGCTTTCGTGGCGGACCTAAAGGTCCGCCCTACACTGGAGGCGATCCGACCGATCCGATCGACCTGACCCGACCCGTGTTTAGATCCAGCCCTTGCGCTTGAACAGCAGCAGCATGCCGCCGGCGAGCACCAGGCACACCGTCCAGAATATCGGATAGGACCACGCCCAGTTGGCCTCGGGCATGTAGTGGAAATTCATCCCGTACACGCCGGCCAGGAACGTGATCGGAATGAAGATCGTGGTGATGATGGTCAGGACCTTGATCACCTCGTTCATCCGGATCGACAGCGACGACATGTAGGTTTCGGCGAGGCCGGCTGCGAACTCGCGATAGGTGTCGCCGAGGTCGATGATCTGGAGGATATGATCGTGCACGTCCCGGAGATAGGTCCGGGTCGTGTCGCCCAAGCACTCGTGCGGCTCGCGCTGCAGCGTGCGGATCACGTCGAGCATTGGCCACACTTCTCGCCGGAAGAGCAGCAGTTCCCGGCGCAGGCGATGGATGCGCGCCATCACTTCCTGGCCGGCGCCGGCGAGCACCTCTTCCTCGAGCTTTTCGAGCCGGTTGCCATACGACTCGAGAATCGGGAAGCAGTGATCGACGATCGCGTCGAGCAATGCGTAGAGCAGGAAGCTCGCATCGTGGCGGCGAAGCTGCGATCCCGCCTTGGCGAGCCGCCGCCGAATCGGATCCCAGACATCGCCGGCCCGCTCCTGGAACGTCAGGAGCGTCCGGTGCCCGACAAAGAAACTGATCTGCTCGCTGGCCAGCTGTCCTCCGATCAGCTGAAGCATCCTGGCAACGACGAACAGCCGGGCCGGATGCGTGCCGGGAAGGCCCGAGGGGCCTTCGCCGTAGTCGTCCACTTTTGGCCGCTGGGGCAGGTTCAGCAGATCCTCGACGGCCAGCGGGTGCAGTTCGTACTTGTCCGCGAGCGCGCGAATGCTTTTCAGGTCGGTGAGGCCGTCCACGTTGATCCACGAGACCGTGGACCATTCGGGCCGATGGCCCGCGACGAACCGCTCGATGTCGTCGATGGTCTGAGTCAGCGCCTGATCCGGACAGTAGTTGATCACCGTGACCTTCACCTCGCCGGAGGTGGAGGGCAGCGCGCCAAGCTGCTCTTTGTCGATGCCAGCCGGCGTACCGGGACGGTCGCTTCTGATGCGCGGCAGGCGGAGTCCGGAGGTGAAGCGCACGACGGCGCGCATCTTAGCGTACGTGTGCCACGACTATTCGAACCTCCTGGGAGTCGATCCAGCGCAGCCTGCTCAAGATCGATCAGGCGTATCGCCTAACGCCGCCAGGGCAGCTCGTAGGTCGCGTGCCGGACAGCCGGCGATCGGCTCAGCGCAACTGGCGGAACAGCTCGCCCGCGCGCGGCCAGAGGCAGCGGTCCTCGAGGTCGAGCTGCTGACGCAACTGCAGGGCAAGTGTGGTGATGTTGGCGACCAGCATGACCAGATGGTTGGCCTGCACGAGCGACAACTTCAGCAGCGGCCCGAGGCCTGTTTCGACGGCGCTGAGCAGCTCGCGAATCCTGGTGTGATCGCGCGCAACTTCCTCGGTGAGCCTGCGCACGAAGGCGGCGTGTTGGCGCACGGCCAGCACCTGTGGGTGCTCCAGCGCGATGATGGTCGGAAACAGGAGGTCGTACTCGATCTTCGCATGCGCGCCAATGTGTTCGTCGAGCGCGGTGAAGGTCTCGCGGAGCCCGGCCAACGCTTCCTCGGGCGGCCCCGGCGGGGCGACGGCTTCAGCGAGCGCGAGTCCGATGGCGTCGAGACGCCTCTCAGTGGCGCGCCGATAGCGTTCGCCGATGTGTGCGATCAGCTCGGTGAGCGTTCTCGAGATCCAGTCGCGATCGAAGAGGGGTGGCGCAGTCAGATCAGGGCTGTTCACGCGTCCAATCAGGGCTCGTCGGGCTGTGCCCGACCTTCGGCCAAAAGCTCCAGCGTACCAGGCCGTGGTCCGCCTGTCGTTGCCGGAACGCAATGAATAGAATCTGCGGATGGGATGCATTATCGTGCGGCATTTACCGCCTGTTCTGAGGACGAATGGCTGAGCCGGCGCCCTGGACCGGATGCTGTTCAATCTGAACACGTGCCTGACGTATTGTTCACTTCGGCGACATAGGCCGTGCCCGTTTCGCCGACCGAATGAGCCTCTCGCTCGCAAAACCCTGTTGGGCCCGCAATTGCAAGCCTCACTACGTGTAGCCGCATGAAAGACGACAGCGCCCTGGATCCGCAGACACCGGCTGTCGGCGACAGCGAGGAACGCTCGCCAGCCGCCAAACGCGTGCGGCCCGAGCGCGACGCGCGATTGGGCCGGATCGCCGGAACGGCGTCCGACCCGCAGGCCTACCTGGCAGCGATTGTCGAATCGTCCGACGACGCGATCATCTCGAAGAATCTCGACGGGGTCATTCAGTCGGTCAATGGCGCCGCCGAACGGCTGTTCGGCTATCCAGCGACCGAATTGGTCGGGCGCAACGTGCGGATCCTCATCCCGCGCGAGCGTGAGGCGGAAGAGGATCTGATTCTCGCGCGCATTCGCCGCGGCGAGCGCATCGACCACTTCGAAACCGAGCGCATCGCCAAGGATGGCCGGCGTCTGGCCATCTCGCTGACGGTGTCACCGGTCCTCGATGACTCGGGCGCCATCATCGGCGTCTCGAAGATTGCCCGCGACATCTCCGAGCGGCAGGCCGCCGCCGCGGAACGCGAGCGGCTGCTCGAGGCCGAGCGCGTCGCCCGTGCCGAGGCGGAACGAGCGAGCCGCGTGAAAGACGACTTTGTGGCGATGGTCTCCCACGAGCTGCGAACGCCGCTGAACGCGATTCTGTCGTGGACGCAGCTCATGATGAGAAGCCGCAACGATCCGGCCATCCTCGATCGCGGTCTCAGTGTCGTGTCGCGCAATACGCGGCTGCAGGCGCAGCTGATTTCCGATCTGATGGATGTCAGCCGGATCGTCGCCGGCAAGCTGCAGCTCGATGTCCAGAGCGTCGACATCGAGTCGATCATCAGGGATGCCGTCGAGACGTTGCGGCAGGAAGCCGAGACGAAAGGGATCGTCGTCCAAACCTCGTTGGAAGCGACCGGGCCTGTCTCTGGGGATCCGGCGAGGATTCAGCAGGTGGTCTGGAATCTGCTCGCCAATGCCATCAAGTTCACGCCTCAGCGCGGCCACGTTACGGTCACGCTTCGCGGCACCGAGAGTCAGGTCGAAATCGCGGTCTCCGACGATGGCACGGGCATCCGGCCAGATTCCCTGCCGCACGTCTTCGATCGCTTTCATCAGGCGGACCGCTCGATCACCCGCCGCTACGGAGGATTGGGCCTCGGGCTGGCCATCGTCAAACATCTGGTGGAGCTCCACGGCGGGTCGGTGCGGGCCGAGAGCGCCGGCGAAGGCCTGGGCGCGACATTCACGATCGCGTTCCCGTCGAACGGATCGGCCCCCGGTACGGAAGCACCCCACTTGCAGCGCATGGCCAAAGACCCGTGGGACGTCGTGACGCTGGAAGGCATCCGCGTGCTGGTGGTCGAGGACGAACTCGACACTCGCGATTTCCTGAAGCGGCTGCTCGAAGGTCATGGCGCGGCGGTCGTCGCCGCCGGATCGGTCAGGGAGGCCCTGTCGCTCTTCAAGAGCGAACGGCCGGACATGCTGATCAGCGACATCGGTCTGCCAGACGTGGACGGCTATGACCTGGTGCAGCAAATCCGGGAAGGCGGCGAAGGCGGTCGCGGCGGCATCCCCGCCATTGCCTTGACCGCTTACGCCCGCGCCGAAGACCGGATGCGGGCCATGCGGGCTGGCTATCAGGTGCACATCGCCAAGCCGGTCGAACCGGTCGAGCTCCTCGCGGCCATCGCCAGCTTCGCCGGCCTCATCGAGGCGCAGCGGCGCCGGTAGGCAGTCCCGGCGGCGAGATCACATCACGACCCACCAGGAGCGAAATACTTTCGTCATCGTCGCCGGCGTCACGACCCTTCGTCGTCGCCCTGCGTGAGCTCGGCTATGCCGTGGCGTCCTGCAAAGAGAACCCTGCCTGGAGACCAACCACAACGTCAGGCCGTAGTGGGTGTCCCTCTCCCACGTCGACAGCGACTGGTGGCGCACGAGACACACGCTCGCAACACCCAGGATCCATACTGCGCGTCGCCGCATTCAGGCCTCCGATTTTCGGGCGGGTTACCACACGACGGCACTGAGGCTGTCGGATGCGTGACTCACAGCCGAGCTTTCAGGGAGGGATATGGATGAGGCAAAACCGTTTTTGCTGCGAGCGCGTTGACCCTTGCAAACGGAGCACGCCATGCACTATCCGCGCGTTGTTGTTCTCGCCGCGATCCTGGCCGCACTCACACCTGCCTCGGGCGTTGCGGCGCCGGTGGCCTGCAGCCCGGGCACGTTGTCGGATTACTTTGCCTCGAGCGACGGCTGTGCACTGTCGGCACGTTCCTGTTCGACAACTTTGCACCGCTGGCCACGCTGCCGACCGGTGCGACGCCGATTTCGGCCGACGCGGTGCAGGTGATCCCCGTGGTGTCGGGGCTCGCCTTCACGTTCGATGTGGCGGCCGACGCAGGCCAGCTGTTGGAAATCCTTTTCGGCTACGACGTCACGAGCCCGGCGATTGGCGGGGCGAGCCTCGCGATGACCGGCGCCTCCGCCACCGGAGACGGAGTTGTGACGGCGGTGAAAAACTACTGCGAGGGTGGAGTCTTCAACCCAGGCGGCGTGGACGGCTGTACCGGGCTGCCGGATGCGCTGATCACGTTTGCCATCGATGGCGATTCGGACCTCGACGAATCGCTCCTCATCTTTCCCACGGTGGCGTTTCTCAGCGTCGTGGACGATATCGCCGTGGACGGCGGCCTGACCGGAGCCGCATCGCTGAGCGGCAGCGTCACGAACCAGTTCGTGGCCGCCGCCGCACCAAACCCCGTTCCCGAACCGACCTCTGCGCTGCTCGTGGCCACGGGCATCTGCGGAATTCTGCGCGCCCGGTCACGCACGGTCTCGTCGCCGACCGTCATAGCGGGCTTCGTTCGTCAGCAATCACGACCCAGCAATCTCGAATCTTCAACTGTGAGGGCTCCCATGCGTTTTTTGCGAGTCGCCCTGACCGCAGCGGTCGCCGTCTGGTCGGTGTCCGGTGTGGTCGGGCATGCGTCGAGCCATCGAGAGGCGCCGATTACGGCCCTCGACCACAAGGCCGACATCACGGATTTCTACGCCTTCGTCAGCTATGCGCCGGGTGATTCGACGAAGGTCACCTTCATCCTGTGCGTCGATCCGCTGCAGGAAACGGACAACGGCCCGAACTGGTCGCCGTTCGATCCCGACATCCTGTACGAGATCAAGGTGGACAACAACAACGACGCGGTCGAGGACGTCGTCTTCCAGTTCAAGTTCACGACCGAGCAGCGGTTGCCCAATCTGTTCCAGGTGTACGCGGGCGCCGGAAGCGGCATCACCGCTCCGGCCAATTCACCGCCGCCGGTCGCACCCGGCACGCTCATCGTTCCGCCGCAGATCACGTCGTTCAGTTCTCCGGGTCTCGGCCAGCGTCAGAGGTACGCCGTGACGATGGTGAAGGGCGGTGTGGCGACGCCGCTGACGAACGGCGCGCCGCTGTTCGTCGTGCCCAGCAACCCCGGGCCGCGAACGATGAACTACAACGCGCTGTTCAATAGCGCGATTTACACGGTCGGCACCGGCATCAAGGTGTTCGCCGGCACGACGGACGATCCGTTCTGGATCGATCTCGGCGGGGCATTCGACACGCTGAACCTGCGCAGCACGGTCGCTCCGGGCGCCCTTACGCCTGCCCAGGATGCGGCATTCCAGAACGTTGCGCCCGATCAGGTCTCGGGGTTCGCCGTGAACTCCATCGCCATCGAGGTGCCCATCTCGATGCTCACGCGAACAGGCGCCATCGAGCCCGCGACATCGACGGCGGCCACCATCGGCACATGGGGCACGACGTCGCGGCCGCGGACCACCGTTCGGCGGTCACCGCTGCCCGCTCAGAGCGCCGGTGTCTATCATCAGATTCAACGGCTCGCCAATCCGCTGATCAACGAGCTGCTCATCGGCACCGGCTTCAAGGATCGCTTCAGCATGGATCAGCCGAAGAACGACTCGCAGTTCGCCTCGTTCTTCCTCGATCCGGCACTGGCGCGGGTGTTGAACGCGGCGACGGGTGGCCTGGTGACGATTCCCACGCCGCCGCGCACGGATCTGCTCCCCCTCGTCACCTACGCGCCGCCCATCGCCGCGGCGGGCACGCCGGCGGGCCCGGTCGCGGATCTGCTCCGTCTGAACACCGGCGTGTCACCGACGCCTGCGGCCAGCCAGAGTCGGCTCGGTCTCCTCGGGGGCGATCCGGCGGGGTTTCCGAACGGACGACGGCTGGGCGACGATGCGGTGGATATCGCTTTGCGTGCCGTCGCGGGCGTGTTGAACCCGTCGTTCAACAAGTTCCCGAATAACGCGCTGGGCGATGGCGTGAACGTGAACGACGCGCCGTATCGCTCGTCCTTCCCGTATCTCGGGAAGGCTCCCAGCGGACGCAATCACCGTCACATCGATCCAGGCGAGCCGGGGTGCACGGCCGGCACGGGTGCAGCATGCCCAAGCAACTGACGGTCGCTCGCACGTCGCTTCTCGCGCTCGCGCTCGCTTCTCCGATCGTGCTCGCCACGGCGCCCGCAGTACGCGCGCAAGTGAAGCGGTCAGCGGTCACGGGTCTGGGGACAGAGACGCTCTCGCCGGCCGAGCAGCAGATGGCCTGGGCGGCGAAGCAGATCGAGGCGCATCCCGACGATCCCCAGCCGCACGTCGATCTGGGCTGGGCGCTGGCACGGCGCGCCCGCGAAACCGGCGACGCCACCTACTACGCCAAGGGGCAGGAGGAGGCGTCGCGGTCGCTGGCGATCGCGCCGGGCAACTTCGAGGCGCGAAAGCTCGAGGTATGGCTGCTGCTGGGGAGGCACGAGTTCGGACGTGCGCTCGAGGCGGCAAAAGTGCTGAACCGGCAGGCGCCCGACGATGTGATGGTGTACGGGTTCCTGTCCGACGCGAATGCCGAGCTCGGGGAATACAAGGCGGCCGAGGACGCAGTGCAGTGGATGCTCGACATGCGTCCCGGCAATCTCTCGGGCCTGACCCGCGCCGCCTACTTGCGGGAGGTCTTCGGCGACGTCGATGGCGCAATCGATCTCTATACCGCGGCGTTCAGTCGCATGTCACCCACCGAAGTGGAAGATCGCGCCTGGATTCTGAGCCAGGTCGGTCACTTATATCTGTCGACAGGCAGGTTGCGTGAGGCTGGCCAGGCGCTCGAACAGGCGCTGGCGCTGATGCCTGGCTACCACTACGCGCTCGGCTACCTGGCTCGCGTGCGCCTGGCCGAGAGGCGCCCAGCGGACGCAGTAGTGTTGCTTCGCCAGCTGTCCGACGTCGCGCCGCACGCCGAGAACGTCTACGCGCTGGCAGAGGCGCTGCATGCCGCCGGTAGCGCCGAGGCCAAGGCCGCCTACAGCGAGTTCGAGAGGAAGGCGCTCGCGGAGTCGGCGACGCGCGACAATGCGAATCGAGAGCTCGTGTTCTACTACGTGGATCGGCGGTCGCGAAGCGCGGATGCGCGTCGCATTGCGGAGATGGAGCGGTTCGCACGCCACGACGTCCACACGCTGGACGCGACGGCATGGGCGCTCAGCGCGGCCGGCGACCACCAGAAGGCGAGAGATGAGATGGACAAGGCCCTCGCCGTGGGAACTCGTGATGCCGTGATCCTGTTCCACGCTGGCATCATCGCCACGCGGCTGCACGATCTGGCGGCGGCGCAACGGTTCCTGGCCGACTCGCTCGCGGTCAATCCCGTCTCGCCGGTCGCAGCGGAGGCGCGGGTGGCGCTGAAGGCATTGCCGAAGGGGCCTGCCGCCAGCAACTGATCATTGACGGCAGTAGGGCCGCACTTCCGCCTTCGCCGAGGCTTCGGCGGACCGCCGTAGCTTTAGCGGAGGCTGGTCAGTGCGGCCGGACGTGTAGGGCCCGACTGAAGTCGGGCCCTGTCTGGCCCTGCTGTGGTCTGGCATAGAATGGTCCGGTGTGACGCCGTCCCGCCGCCCGGACGCACCGCTTCTCATCTTCATCGCCTTCATCGCCGTCGTCGCGACGGTCACTCTCTTCGCCCAGCAGTCTGCGCTACCGAATCGTCAGGGGTCGCTGAAGTTCGTCGCGATGGGCGACAACGGTACCGGCGATCAGCCCGAGTACGACATCGGCCGGCAGATGGTCGCCGCCCGCTCGAGATTCCCCTTCGACCTCGTCATCATGCTCGGCGACAACATGTATGGCAGCCAGTCGCCGGGTGACTTCGTCAAGAAGTTCGAGCAGCCGTACGCCCCGCTGCTTGCCGCGGGGGTCAAGTTTCAGGCGAGCCTCGGGAATCACGATCGTCCCGAGAACGTGTCGTACAAGTCACTACAACATGAACGGCCAACGGTATTACACGTTCGCCAGGAACAACGTGCGGTTCTTCGTGCTCGACAGCACGCAGATGGATCAGCAGCAGGTGCAGTGGCTCGACGCCGCCCTTGGCGATGCGCGCGAGGACTGGAAGATCTGCTATTTCCATCATCCGCTCTACTCCAACGCCGCCCGTCACGGGTCCTCGTTCGATCTGCGCGTGCTGCTCGAGCCGATCTTTGTCAGACGAGGCGTGAACGCGGTCTTCTCCGGGCACGACCACGTCTACGAGCGCGTCAAACCCCAGAAGGGGATCTATTACTTCGTCTCGGGGTCGGCGGGCCAGTTGCGGAAAGGCAACATGCGACCGAGTCCCGACGAAACTGCGGCGTACTTCGACCAGGATCAGAGCTTCATGCTGGTGGAAATCGCGGGTGACGAGATGTACTTCGAAACCATCTCACGCACCGGCAAAACCGTCGATTCGGGGATGCTGCGGCGTCAGGCGCGAGCGGGCCAGGCCAGCGCGGCGTCTGGCCCACACCTCGCTGACGCTCGCCTGGAGGTCCGACATGCCCGCTGAGGCTCCCGGTCACCGACGGCGCCGGGGCTGGAAGGGCGCGTTTCCCCGCCTGTCGCAGTTCGCGGTCGAGCACCTGGCGCTTCTTCCCCTGGGCGCCGGGATTGCGCTTGCCTGGGCCAACCTCTGGCCGGAGAGCTATTTTCAGTTCAGCTACGCGTGGGCGTTCGTGGTGAACGATGTCGCCCTGGCATTCTTCTTCGCGCTGATGACGAAGGAAGTCGTCGAGGCGACGGCGCCTGATGGCGTCCTGCACCCGTGGCGGCGAGCGCTGCTGCCGGTGATGGCGGCCATCGTGGTCGCGGTCGTTTCGGCGCAGCTGCACATCTGGATCGCCGATCGCTTCGACGAGCCGATGCTGGCGTCCGGCTGGCCAATCACGTTTGCCACCGACGTGGCGTTCAGCTACTTCATCGCGCGGTTGATCTTCCGGCCGCACCACCCGGCGATCCCCTTCCTGATCCTGCTGGCGCTTGCCTCCGATGCGCTCGGTTTCGTCGCCGTCGCCGTGTTCAACCCGACTCGCGACCTTCATCTGGGACTTGGCGCGATCATTCTGCTGGTGGCGATGAGCATTGCCAGCGGTCTGCAGCGGGCCAAGGTTCGCAGCTTCTGGCCGTACCTGATCGCGTCTGGCAGCCTCTCGTGGTTTGCTTTGTATTGGAGCGGCCTGCACCCCGCCCTTGCGCTGGTGCCGGTGATGCCCTTCTTGCCGCATGCCGCACGCGATCCGGGATTCTTCGTCGACGCCAAGCCGGGTGACCGCGACACGTTGAGCCAGTTCGAAGTCTTCTGGCGCTACCCGGTGCAGCTGGCACTCTTTTTCTTCGGGCTGGTGAATGCGGGCGTGCCGTTCGGTGCGCTGGAGGAGGGCACCATTGCGCTGCCGCTGGCCGTACTCATTGGCAAGCCGCTTGGACTCGTCCTGGGGGCGGGACTAGCGGTCGTCGGGGGCCTGCACATGCCGCGCCATCTGGGGCGGAAAGATCTGATCGTGATCGGTTTCGTGGCCGCGATGGGATTCAGCGTCGGGCTGTTCTTCTGCTCGGCGCTCTTCCCGCCGGGTCAGCTGCGATCTGAGATGAACATGGGCGTGCTGCTCACCCTCTTCGGTGGGCTGTTTGCGCTCGTCGCGTGCCGGATCTTCCGCGTCGGGCGATTCGCGCACGAAGCGTAGGCCCGAGCTTCAGCTCGGGCGTCATTTGCTTCTCTCGGCGATTCGGCCAGTGTGGTGCCTGCCTACGGCTGCGCCAGTAGCCGCTTCGACCAGAACGCCGTGAACTTCCACTGGCCTTCGTCGTTCGTCATGATTGCAACGAACAGTCCCTTTGCCGACTGGCTCGACCCGTCGGCCTGGCGAACGTCGGAGAGATCGAACGAGCCGTCGACGAGCGCGACATCCGGCTTGAGGAAGCGCAGCGAGCTCATCGCCACCGCGAGGTGGCTGCCGCTGAACGACCCGGTGAACAGCGACTCGTAGCGCTGCGCGATCTCGTCGCGACCCCTCGTCATCACGCTGCCCAACCCCGTGTAATCGGCGTCGACCGTGTAGAGATTCGCGATCGATCGGGAGTCGCTGGCGTTCCACCCCGTGGCGTACGCCTGAAGCGTCTCGCGGATTGCGTCCTCGGCCTTCTCCTGCGCGGCCGCACGCTGGAACGAGCAGCCGATCACGACCAGCGCAAGCGCGATCGTTCGAACGAAGGAGTTGCGCATTGTCGGCTCTCCCGTCATTTGAACTTTACATCGTATTCGTGGGTTGAGCCGTCGTTCAACGTGACTCGGGCCACACGGCACTGACCCGCGTATTCCTTCGGCGTTTTCCAGTTGAACTGCCAGTTCCCGTTGCCCAGGTATTGCAGGCCGGAGTTGCCGGAGTAGTCCTCGGGAACGGGATCCGTAATCGCGGCGTTCCACACGCCGCACGCTACGGTGAAGGACGTGAAGCTCACGAAGCTGGCCGGATTGGAAATCCCGTTGCCGGCCGCGTCGGTCAGGCGCCACTTGGTCGGAATGGCCGATCCCGCCTTGGCGCTGTTGATGATCGGAAGGTTGTCGACCGGCGCGAAGAAGCCGGCAAACGTGTAGGTCACGTTGTGCGTCGCGCCAGCCGACACGCTGTTGGTGAAGTTCGAGTCGCCGGCGTAGGTCGCGACCAGCGTCTTGGCGCCGGCCGTCGTCGACGTCAGCGAGCAGCTGCCAGTGGCCATCGCCGCGGAGCAGCTCGACGTTCCGTCGCTGACCGTCACGTTGCCGGTCGGTGATCCGCTGCCGGGCGCGTTGACGACGGTGGACCACGTCACGGTGTACGGCGCGTTCACCAACGACGGATCCGGCGTTTCCGAGAGGATCGTCGTCGTGGTGCCGGCCTGGTTCACGGTGTGCGGCGCCGCCGCCGACGCGCCTCCGTTGAAGTTGCTGTCGCCAGCGTAGGTCGCCGTCACCGGGTGCGCGCCTGCGGTGGGGAAGCTGAGACTGCAGCTTCCCGCCGCGACCGTGCCGGTGCAGCTGGTGGTGCCGTCGCTGACGGTGACGTTGCCGGTGGCTGTGCCGCTGCCGGGCACGTTCACGACAACGGTATAGCTGACGGTCACCGGCTGACCGACCACTGACGGATCCGGCGTATCCGACGTCACCGTAGTGGTCGTGTTGGCTTTGTTCACCTGATGCGGCGCGGCGGCAGACACCGACCCGGAGAAGTTGGCATTGCCGGCGTAGGTCGCCGTCAGCGATGTGGCGCCGGCCGTGTTGAACGAGATTGCGCAGCTCCCGGCAGCAACAGTGGCGGTGCAGCTCTGCGTGCCATCGGATACCGTCACGTTGCCGGTTGGCGTTCCGCTGCCCGGCGCGTTCACGACTGCGGTGAAGCTGATCGTGACCGCCTGGCCGACGACGGATGGGTCGGGCGTATCAGACGTGATCGTCGTCGTGGTTGCTGCCGGATCCACCTGGTGCGACTCGGCCGCCGACGTCGAGCCGTTGAAGTTCGAATCGCCGCTGTAGGTCGCTGTCAGCGACTTGGCACCGGCGGTCCCGAAGACCAGCGAGCACTGTCCGACCGCGACGCTGGCCGTGCAGCTGACCGTGCCGTCACTGACCGTCACGTTGCCGGTCGGCGTGCCGACGCCGGGCGCATTCACCGTCACTGCAAAGTTGACCGAGATGCTCTGGCCGACGACGGACGGGTCGGGCGCGTCGCTCGTAATTGCTGTCGTCGTCGCCGCCTTGTCGACCTGATGGGGCTCGGCCGCCGATGCCGAGCCATCGAAGTTCGTATCGCCGGCGTAAGTCGCGGTCAGCGACCGGGCTCCCGCGCTGGTGAACGTGAGACTGCAGTTACCAGCCGCCACCGTCGCGGTGCAGTTGATGGTGCCGTCCGTCACGGTGACGTTCCCCGTCGGCGCCCCGCTGCCGGGCGTGTTCACCGTCACCGAGAAGGCGACGCTGACGCTCTGGCCGACGACCGACGGATCGGGGGAGTCGCTCGCGATCGCGGTGGTCGTAGAGGCCTTGTTGACGTGATGTGGCTCGGCCGCCGAGGTCGAACCGTTGAAGTTTGAATCGCCGCCGTAGCTCGCGACCAGCGACTTCGCACCCGCGCTGCTGAAGACCACCACACAGCTTCCGGCCGACACCGATGCCGTGCAGCCGTCGGTGCCATCGCTCACCGTGACCATGCCCGCCGGCGTTCCGGCGCCTGGCGCGGTCACCGCAGCCGCGAAGGCCACAGTCACCGATTCGCCAACGACGGACGGATCGGGCGCGTCGGACGTGATCGCGATTGTGGTGTCGGCCTTGTTGACGGTGTGCGGCGCGGCCGCGGACGTCGAGCCGTTGAAGTCGGTATTGCCGGCGTAGCTGGCCGTCAGCGATTTGGCGCCGGGGCTGGTGAAGGTGATCGTGCACGTGCCGCCCGCGACCGTGCCGGTGCAGCTGTCGGAACCTGCGGACACCGTGACGTTGCCGGTTGGCGTCCCGGCGCCGGGCGCCTGGACCGCCACCGTGAAGTTCACGACCACCGCCTCGCCGACCACCGACGGGTCGGGGGTGTCGCTGGTGATGGTGGTTGACGTATCCGCCTTGTCGACCGTGTGCGCCGCGGCCGCCGACGTCGAACCGTTGAAGTCGGTGTCACCCGAATAGGTGGCGGTCAGCGACTTCGCGCCTGCGCTCGTGAACATGATGGTGCAGGTTCCCGCTGCCGCCGTGCCGATGCAGCTGTCCGCGCCAGCCGAGACCGTGACGCTGCCGGTCGGCGTCCCGACGCCGGGTGACTGGACGGCCACGGCGTAGTTGACCGTCACCGCCTGGCCCACGACCGACGGGTCGGGCAAATCGCTTGTAATCGTGGTGGCGGTGTCCGCCTTATTCACCTGGTGTGCTTCGGGAGCCGATGCGGACCCATCGAAGTTCGTATCGCCGGCGTAGGTTGCCGTCACCGGGTGCGGTCCCGCCGTCGCGAACGCGATCGCGCAGGTTCCGGCCGCCACCGTTGCGACGCAGCTCTGGGTGCCGTTGCTTACCGTGACGTTGCCGGTGGGTGTGCCGGCGCCTGGAGCGTTCACCGTGACGTCGAAGGCAATCGTGACCGGCTGTCCAACGACAGAGGGATCCGGCGCATCGGACGTGATCGCGGTCGTCGTCTGCGCCTTGTTGACCTGGTGCGATTCGGCGGCCGACGTGGAGCCGTTGAAGTTGCTGTCGCCGACGTAGCCTGCCGTCAGCGACTTGGCGCCTGCGCTCGTGAACATGATGGTGCAGGTGCCTGCCGCCACCGTGCCGCTGCAGCTGTCGGATCCGGCCAAAACGGTGACGTTGCCGGTCGGCGTGCCCGCTCCAGGCGCCTGCACTGCCACGGTGTAGTTCACCGTTACTGCCTGGCCGAGGACGGACGGATCTGGCAGGTCGCTCGTGATCGTCGTCGTAGTGTTGGCTTTGTCGACCTGATGCGATTCCACCGCCGACGTCGAAGTGTTGAAGTTGCTATCACCCGGGTAGCTTGCCGTCAGTGACTTGGCGCCCGCGCTCGTGAACGTGATGGTGCACGTGCCTGCCGCCACCGTGCCGGTGCAGCTGTCGGAGCCTGCGGAGACGGTGATGTTGCCCGTCGGCGCGCCGGCTCCGGGCGCCTGCACCGCGACCGTGTAGTTCACCGTCACCGGCTGACCGACGACCGACGGATCGGGCAGGTCGCTCGTGACCGTGGTTGTCGTGTCTGCCTTGTTGACCGTATGCGCGGTGACTGGTGTAGACGCGCTGCCGTTGAAGTTGCCGTCACCACCATACGTGGCGGTGAGAGACTTGTTGCCCACGGTCGTGAACGTGATGGAACAGGTCCCCGCAGCGACGGACGCGCTGCAGCTGCTGGTGCCATCGCTGACCGTCACGGTACCGGTGGGAACACCCGCACCCGGAGATACCGGCGCAACGCTATAGGTCACGGCCACGGCCTGGCCCACGACAGACGGATCTGGCGTGTCCGCGGTGATGGTGGTGGTCGTGTTCGCCTTGTTCACCTGGTGTGCAACTGCTGCCGAAGTCGAGGTGGTGAAGTTGCCGTCACCGGCGTAGGTTGCGGTCAGTGATTTCGCGCCAGCGGTCGTGAACGTAATGTTGCAGGTCCCGGCCGCGACCGTTGCGGTGCAGCTATCGAGGCCAGAAGAGACGGTCACGTTGCCGGTAGGCGTACCGCCGGCGGATGTTACGGTGTAACTGACTGCGACTGGCTGCCCGACAACAGACGGATCTGGTGTGTCGTTCGTAATGGTTGTTGTGGTGCTCGCTGCGTCGACCGCATGCGCGACTGCGGCCGATGTCGAGCCGTTGAAAGGCGCGGTTCCCGGCACATACGTCGCCGTCAGTGACTTGGAACCCGCACTCGTGAACGTGATCGAGCACGAGCCAGTGCCAGCGGCCACGGCACCTGTGCAACTCTGTGTGCCGTCGGTGACCGTGACATTGCCTGTTGGACTGCCGGTGCCAGGGGCAACTGGCGCAACAGTGAAATTGATGGACACGGCCTGACCGACAGTGGATGGAGCCGGAGAATCAGATGTGATCGTTGTAGTTGTATTGGGTTTGACCGTAACACCGTTCGTCAGCTGAAACGTCGCACTCTGCTGTGAACTCGCGCACGAGGCACCGGTGTGCGCGATGAAGTATGCGTGATAAGTACCAGCGGCGGTCGGAGCAGGAATCGGGAAGCTTTCGACGAAAGTGCCGTTATTCGTGTGATCGGCTGTATCGACGCACGTCGTGGTGCCCGGGGCAGTCGTTGCGATTCTCCAGCTGGTACTCTCCCAGTCATTGTTCCCGCCGCCGTTGTCCGTCGTGACAGTGATGCCAGCCGTAATCGAGGCGCCCGGCAGGACCGTCACGCTGGCGGCGCCATCCAGAGTCACGCTGTTGATCGTTCGGCTGTCTGTAAAGGTCATCTGCGCCGTCGCCGCAGCGCCAACGGCCGTCAGGTAGAACCGGCGGCCAAGATCGCCTTCGTTCGGTGCGAACCAATCGTTGAAGATCCGGCCCTCAGCATCCGCGGTTGCGATCAACGGCAAGTCCGGCTCGGCACCAGGGCCTGTCTCGTGCAGCACGAGATTGACCGTCTCGCCAGGTTGCCATCCTGACCCTGTGATCGTGACGAACTGTCCCGGCTGGTAATCACTCTTGTCCGTCTTCACCGTCGCAAATCCGTACAGCGCTATCGGAGCGATCAGGGTTCCATCCCCGGACTTTCCGGCCATCAGAGCCGCGACGCCTTCCGTGCTCGTATTCGACAGCACTGCCGCAGTACGGGGAGTGCCGGGCGAGTCATAGGCGACGAATTGTCCGGTCCACGGAATGAAGTGCTCCGTCGTCGCGACTATGGCTCCACTGTTCGTGCCGCCGGCGACTAGCACGTTCGCGTTGCCGTCCAGCAGCGTGGCTTGGTGGCCGATGCGTGGCTGCGACATCGATCCGACGGTCGACGAGGTTCCCGATACGGGATCGATCACTTCCGCGCTCGCCAGATCGTCCGTGCCGTTGTTGCCGCCCGCGACCAGGACCGCGCCGTCGAGCAGTCGTGTCGCCGACGCTCCGGCACGCGGCGACGCCAGCGCAATCTGCGCGACGCCGCCTGAATCCACGTCGACGAGATCGGCGGTCGCCAGAACGCCGTCCGCATTGCGGCCACCGACGACGAGGACCTGCGTCTCCCCAGCGACGGCAGCTGCAGCGTCCGAACGCGCCGCCGAGAGCAGCCCGGCGGCACGGAAGGTCCCCTGCGGGGGCTCGAACACTTCCGTCGAGTCAAGAGAACCTTGATCGCCCGTGCCGCCAGCCAGCAGGACACGACCATCGGCGAGCACCGTCGCTGTGTGTCTCGTGCGCGCGACGTTGAGAGGTGAGACTGCGACCCACGCGTCCGGACCCGGTACGAAGATCTCAGCGGACGACGTCGGCGCTTCGACGGTTCCCTGATCGGTCGCGACCAGGGTCGTGCCGCCGGCAACCAGCACGCTGCCATCAGCAAGGACAACCGCCGTGTGACCGACGCGCGGCGACGACATCAATGGGAGGACGGTGATCGCGCCGTCGGCGTCGAGTGCTTCGACGGTCGCCACCGGACCAGACGCTGCACGTCCGCCAATCACGAGCACGCGCCCGTCGTCGAGCACGACCGACACCGCGCCCTCACGCGGTTGCGCCACTGAGGCGCCAGGGATCCACCGTCCGGTGGGGACATCGGGAACGGACCCCTGAATGCCGTGACCATAGGCGGCGATCGTCAGGACGACCAGCAACGAAAGTGTCAGTCGCGATTTCATAGATTCCCCGGCGAGGCGGTGCCCCGCCCGAAGCGCGCATCTCTGAGAGCGGCTGCGTCTGGCAGCCGCGACAGCGGCACTTTCCGGCTCGTCGCAGCGACACCCGGGGATTGGGCGCCGGCTCGTCTGCGGCGATTCCTTGAGGAAAGTGGCTCGCTCAGTATGGTTGGGCTTGGCTAGCCCAACAATGGGAGGGAAGTCCTGGGACAGCAGGGCGGGGCGCTAGTACCCGGTGCGTATCGATCGCGCTACAAACCGGCGATCGCGGACGACGGCTAGTGCAATCCTGTGCGCTCGGCCAGGACGCGGTGGTTCACGGCGTAGAGCGCGAGCTCCAGCCGGTTCGACACGCCCAGCTTGTCGAAGATGCTGCTGAGATGGTTCTTGATGGTTTGCGGGCTCAGGCCGAACTGCTCCGCAATTTCCCGGTTGCTGGCCCCATCCACAATCGCCGCAACGATGTCGAGCTCACGCGACGTCAACGTTGTCTTTGACGGACGATGGTCGGCGGGCCTGAGCACGATCGCATCCACCAGGTCGCTGACCGTCTGGTGCCCGAGCCAGTATTCCCCGGCGACCACGCAGCGCACGCACTTGAGCAACAGTTCTTTGGTGACGTCTTTCGTCAGGACACCGCGCGCGCCGAGCTGAATCGCGATCATCTGTTCGCTGCGATCGATCGCGGCCGTGAGGATCACGGCGCGCGTGGCAGGCACTGGATCCCGCGCGAGATCGCGAAGCGCGGCGAGTCCGCCGCCATTGGGCATCGCCAGATCCAGCAACAACAGCTCGGGCTCGTGCTGCCGAACCAGTTCGACCGCCGCGATCGGCTCCGACGCCTCGCCGACAACGCGCACGGCTTGATCGGATTCGAGCAGCAGGCGCAGGCCCTCGCGGAAGATGGTCTGATCGTCGGCGATCACGATCCGGATGCTGCGAGATGTCATCCTGACCGTAATCGTCACGACCCCGTGTGGTCGTGAGCGCGGCGCGCCGGATTGCACAGAGCTGCGCGCTTCGACCAGCGCGAGACGCGGGGCTGAAGCCCCGCCTCCACAGCGACCCGTGGGAACCGACTACCCGACGAATCGGCTGGTCTGGTGCCGCACGTCCCGGCCCTCGACGAGGAAGATGATGTCTTCGGCGATGTTCGTCGCGTGATCGCCGACGCGCTCGAGGTGGCGTGAGATCAGTACGAGATCCAGGGCCGGAGCGACGATCTGCGGATTGTTCAACATGTACGTCAGCAGGTCCTGAAACACCTGCCGCTTCAACTCGTCCAGCTCGTCGTCGCGCTTCAGCACGTCGCTGGCCAGGGCGACCTCGCTCGCGACGAAGGAGGCGAGCGCGTCACGCAGCATCTGCTGCGCGAGCCCGCTCATCTTCGGCAGATCGATGAGCGGCTTGACCGGTGGGTGTTGGATGTAGCGCGCGGCGGCTTCCGCGATGTTGACGGCGAGATCGCCGACGCGTTCGAGATCGCTCGTAATCCGCGTCGTGGCCATGATCAGCCGGAGATCGGTAGCCATCGGCTGGCGCAGCGCGAGCAGCTTGAAGCAGCGGTCGTCGATCTCGATCTGGTAGCGGTTGACCGACTCGTCGCCCTGGATGACGTCGCCGAGGATCAGCGGGTCGCTGGCGACGAGCCCCGCGATGGCGCGATCGACGCGGCTGATGGCGAGCTCGCCCATCTCGAGCAGCTGCTGCTTCAGAAGCTGCAGCTCTTCGGTGAAATGCCGGGAAGTCTTCTCGTCGGGCATGGCGGCGTCTCTTAGCCGAAGCGACCGGTCACGTAATCCTCGGTCAGCTTCTGTTTGGGGTTGGTGAAGATCTCTTCGGTCGGGCCGGCTTCGACCAGGCGGCCCAGCCAGAAAAACGCGGTGACGTTGGACACGCGCGCCGCCTGCTGGAGGTTGTGCGTCACGATGACGATGGTGTAGTCGGTCCGGAGCTTGAATATCAGTTCCTCGATCCGCTGCGTCGCGATCGGGTCCAGCGCCGACGCGGGCTCGTCCATCAGCAGGATTTCGGGTCTGATCGCCAGCGCCCGTGCGATGCACAGCCGCTGCTGCTGGCCGCCCGACAGCGCGATCGCCGAGTCGTTCAGCCGGTCCTTCACCTCGTCCCAGAGCGCAGCCTCGCGCAGGCTTTCTTCTACGCGCTGCTGCAAGCGCGTCGCGGTTCGTCACGACCTTGTTCAGGCGGATGCCGTAAGCGACGTTCTCGAAGATCGACTTCGGGAACGGGTTCGACTTCTGGAACACCATGCCGACACGCCGGCGGAACTCCACGACGTCAGTGGACTTGGCATACGCGTCGAGGTCGAGCACGCGGACGAGGCCTTCGGCGCGCGTGCCGGGGATCACGTCGTTCATGCGGTTGAGGGCGCGAAGGAACGTGCTCTTGCCGCAGCCCGACGGGCCCATCAGCGCGGTCACCTGGTTTCGCTCGATATTCATCGACACGGCGTCGAGCGCCTTCTTGTGGCCGTAGTAGAAGTTGAGGCCCTCGACCTGAATCGCCGGCGCCTGACCGGGACCGGTCGGATGCGCGTCCGCGCCGGTGTGGCCAACCGTGGGTGCGACGAGCGGCGTTCGCCGTTCCGGCGTGTCGATTACCATCGTCATCAGCGTCCTACCTGAAGTCTTTCGAGACGGCGAGTGGCGAAGCGCGCCAGGAGCGAGCAGAGGAGGACAATCGACACCAGCACGAGGGCGCCTGCCCACGCCTGGCGGTGCCAGTCCTCGTAAGGCGAATTGGCGTACGTGTACACCTGGACGGTCAGCGTCGAAATCGGCTGATCCAGCCGCGTCGAAAAGAAGCGATTGTTCAACGCCGTGAAGAGGAGCGGCGCCGTCTCGCCCGCGATGCGCGCCAGCGCGAGCATGATGCCGGTGATGATGCCGGGAAAGGCGGCCGGCAGAATCACGCTGAACATCGCCCTGCCGCGCGTCGCGCCCAGCGCGAGCGAGCCTTCGCGAAGGCCGCTGGGGACGAGCAGGAGCAGCTCCTCCGTGGTGCGCGCGATGAGGGGGATCATCATGATCCCCAGCGCCACACCGCCGGCAACCGCCGTGAACTGGCGGATCGGCAACACGACGAGACCATAGACGAAGACGCCGATGACGATCGACGGGACGCCGTTCAACGTGTCGGCGGCAAATCGCACCGCCGAGGCCAGGCGCGTCCCGGCGTATTCGGCCGCGTAGACACCGCACAGAATGCCGATAGGCACGGCGAAGATCGCGCCCAGTCCCGTGACGATGAGCGAGCCGACGATCGCGTTGGCCATGCCGCCGCCCGTTTCGCCGACCGGCAGCGGCATGTGGGTGAAGAAGTCGAAGTTGAGCGCGCGGACGCCCTGGCTGATCACGAAGAAGAAGATCAAGCCAAGCGGCACGAGCGCCAGGAGAATCGACAGGCCGCAGAAGGCGCTGACGGCGGCCGAGAGCAGACGACGGCGTTGATCGAGGTTCATGCGGCCGTTGGCTCCGCGACTATCGGCGCCGCGACGCTCTCCTTGGGACGTCGCGACCGCGTCATGCTCGAGGATCAGCAGGCGCGAGCACACGTTGATGATGAGGGTGATGGCAAACAGGACGAGGCCAATCTCGACGAGCGCGTTGAGATAGAGGTCGTCCGCGGCTTCGGTGAACTCGTTGGCGATGACGGCCGCCATCGTGTACTGCGGCGCGTTCAGCGACCACGAGAGCTGCGGGCTGTTGCCAATGACCATGGTGACCGCCATGGTCTCGCCCAGCGCGCGCCCGAACCCCAGCATGACTGCGCCGACGATGCCCGTTCGCGCATAGAACAGCGCGGCGCGAATCGCCTCCCACCGTGTCGCCCCCAGCGCGTAGGCGGCTTCCCGCTGCGCCAACGGCACCGCTTTCAGCACCTCGCGCGCGACCGACGCGGAGAAGGGGATGACCATGACGGACAGGATCAACGCCGTGGCCAGCATCCCGTATCCGAGCGGCGGACCCGTGAAGAACGGCGTCGCCTTCAGCACGGCCGGCATGTCCACCTGCAACGCGCGCACCCACGGTGCCAGCACGAAGGCGCCCCAGACTCCGTAGACGATCGAGGGGATCGCCGCCAGCAGCTCCGTCAGGAACACGAGCGGCGTTCGCGCCCAGCCGGGCGCCAGCTCCGACAGGAAGATCGCGATGCCGAGGGCAATGGGTGTGGAGAGGAGCAACGCCAGAATCGCCGAGTATAACGTGCCCCAGATGAACGGCAGCGCGCCGAAGTCACCAGCAACGGGGTCCCACGTTTTTGTCACCCAGAAGTTGAACCCGAACTTCTCGATCGACAACCGCGAGTCTTGCCACAGCACGACCGCAATGCCCACGACCATGGCAATCAGCAGCACGGCAAACGCCCCGGTAAAGGCCCGAAAGCTCAGGTCTCCACCGAGTCGGAACGGCAAACGCGAACGCGCCACGGGCGACACCTCTGGTCTACAGCTTGATCTGCTGAATGACCGCCATCTCCAGCTTCACGACGTCTTCGGGCAGAGGAGCATACCCGAGGTCGGCAGCAAACTTCTGCCCGTCGGTCAGCGCCCATTTCAGGAAGTCGACGAAAATCTTCGCCTGCGCCTTGTCCTTCGGATTCTCATAGATCAGGAGCCAGGTGAAGGAGGAGATCGGGTAGACGCCGGGACCCGGGGCGTTCGTGATCGACACGCGGAAGTCCTTCGGCATGCTCTTGGCCGCGACCGCCGCCGCCGCCGTGACCGCCTGCGTCGTCGCCTTCACGAATTCTCCGGCGGCGTTCTGAACGGTCCCATACGAAATCTTGTTCTGCAGTCGCGTAAATCAGCTCGACGTAACCGATCGCGCCGGGCGTCTGCTTGACGAGACCCGAGACGCCTTCGTTGCCTTTTCCGCCGACGCCCACCGGCCAGTTCACCGAGGTGGCGACGCCCACCTTCGTCTTCCATTCAGGCGAGACCTTGGCGAGGAAGTCCACCCAGATGTAGCTCGTGCCCGACCCATCGGACCGATGGGCCACCGTAATGTCGGTGCCGGGCAGGTTCACGCCAGGGTTGACTTTTGCGATGGCAGGGTCGTTCCACTTCGTGATCTTGCCGAGGAAGATGTCGGCGAGGAGCGGGCCGGTGAACTTCAGCTCCTGGCTGACGCCCTCGATGTTGTAGATGGGCACCACCGCGCCGAGCACGGTCGGGAAGTGGAGGATTTTGCCCGGGGCCGCCTGCAGCTGGTCCGGCGTCATCGGGCCGTCGGTGGCGCCGAAAAACACCGTCTGGTTGCTCACCTGCCGGATGCCACCGCCCGATCCGATCGACTGGTAGTTGATCTCCACGTCGGGGTGCATCTTGTTGTACTCGGCGAACCATTTCGAGTAGATCGGGTACGGGAACGTGGCGCCCGCGCCAGTGATTTGCGCCTTCTGCGCCGACAAGCCGATGACGCCGACCGTGACCGCCAGCAGCGTCAACGCGCCGCGGCGCGACATCGTAACGAGCGATTTCATGATCGATGCTCCAGTAGTGACAAAGGGAATCAGAAGTTGACCAGCGCGTGCAGTGCGATGCGCTGCTGGCGCGGGATGGGAATCGCGAAGTTCTTGTTCTTCACCTGCTCGTAGTCGAGCAGGAAGGCCGACGACACGGTGCCCTGATGGGGGAGCCAATAGGCAATGCCGACGATCGTGCGGTCGCGTTTCCGGTTCGTCGTGTCGTCCGGCTCGAGGTGATCGAAGCGAATCAGTCCTTCAAGGCCTTTCGTCGTGCGTGGCGTCGCCCAGGCGGACCAACCCTCCCCCTCAACTTTCGCCCCGGTGACTGCAGAGATCTGATCGGTGGTCTCGACCCACTGAAACGCCGCGTTCAGGTATTTGTGCTCGAACGTCGGGGCTACCACAAAACGCTGGCGCTCGGCATTTTTTAGGTAATGATCCGCATCGTAGAATCCGGTAATCCGAAGTCCCCGCAGGACCGAGCTCATCGGCAGTGGGCGCAACGTCCCGCGGACCTGGAACGCCTTCTGGTCGTTAGCCTCGGGCCTCGAGTAGGTCTCGCCGTTGTAGACACCGACCATGACATCGCCGAAATTCTTCGCGAAGTTGGTGTGAAACGCGACGCCGACGTCAGACGACGAGAGGTAGCTTTCTCGATCCATGAAGATCGTGCCCTGAAAACGGTAGCGATAGATGGTTTCCTCGAAATCGACCCAGGGAGTCTGCTGCATGCCGAGCCGAACCCAGGAGCCCTTCGTCATCCAGTCATCGAGATTCACCTGCGCGTAGGCGTACTTCAGACGGTACACGAGGCTGTCGTTGACCACGATGTTGCCGGGCGAGAGCGTCAGCAGGCCGCTTTCCCGTACCACATCGGGCGTGATGCGAAACGCGAGCAGGTGCGAAATGTTGCCGGTCACGTTGATATAGGCGCGGGCGACGTTGAACTGGTTCGGATCGACCGAGTTGCCGTCAGCGTCTGTTGCGTCGGGGGCTGTTTGGTACGTGTAGTCGGCAAAGATCGTGGCGCCGACCTTGATCGTCGGCGTGTCATCCGGAGGCGTGTACCCCGCGGCGGGCGTGACCTGCGCCGACGCCACGCCGCCTCGGAACAACAGTCCGATCAGGATGAAGACGATGATGCCGGGTTTCGTGACGAGTCTCTGTCGCAAATGCGTCCTCCAGGCCCAAAGGTGCAGGGCGCCTCTACAACCGTTTAGCTAGGGTCGATGCTGTCCGAGGGCCGCGACGGTGAGGCGACGTTGTTGTTAAATCTAGGTTTCGGACTACCCGGCTGGGATTGTACTAAATGAGGATTTCCTGGCTCAGACGCGCCGAGACCCATCACGCGACATCCGGAAGGGCTGATCGCAGACGCCGAGACGCTCCGGCGGCTCGAGCGGGCCGAAGAGACGGCGCGCGCGGCCGACGCGACGCTGCATGCGGTCGTCGAAGCGTCGCCGCTCGGCGTGATTGCCACGGACGTCAACGGGCATGTCATGCGCTGGAGCTCGGCCGCGGAGCGGATCTTCGGCTGGCACGAAGAAGAGGTCGTCGGACGACCGATGCCGCTCGTGCCGCCTGAACGGGAGGACGAGTTCCACAGCCACGTCGCGAGGACGGTCTCCGGTCACTCGAGGCGAAACCCGGATTCGCGACGGAGCGCCTGCGTCGTCATCGCCGAATCGGGATGCCGGGCGAAGACGGCTACATTCTGGTCGAAAGCCCGGGCGTCGGATAGGGCAGCACCTTCCGTGTCACGCTGCCGCTGGCATCGGATGCGGAAGTCGCGGCCGCGTCAGAGGCTGAGAGCGAGGCGCGTGTCGCCCTGACGGGGATCAAGTCGGCGCGGGTCTCGACGAGCGACCGGAGATCCGGCGAGCGGGAGACTGGGGTTGACCGACCACACGGCCTGTTGTAGCTCGTGAAGGAACGTCGGGGGACTCGATGCGCGGCGACCGCACGGCGTAACGCCAGCGGTCGCTGACGAAGACGGGCGAGTCCCAGAAGTCCTTGACCAGGAGCGGCCAGTCGACGATCGCCGGCGCGGGCGATGCAGGCCGACGACGGCTCATCGGCGACACGCCACGATCTCGCGCCATGGATTCTCTGGGCTCTGACGAATCGCTTGCCATCGCCGCTCGCGGCGTCGTTGAAAGAACTCGCGCGCAAGGTTCTCGGAGATGAGGACGACCGGGCAGCCTGGTAGATGTCGCCCCATGTGATGGCTCGGCCGGCGACGAGGTGGTTGCCCATCGTTTCGATGTAGCCCGGGCCAATCCATTTGAAGCGTCGGAGCGGCGGCATCTGACCGCCGGTTTGCGGCCGATTTTCGACAAAAATGGGATCGTTGGAGTTCCCACCGTCCATCGTGATCGAGGACGACATCCCGACCGACGTGACCCCAGGCACGCGCGCGAGAGGCGCTCGCCAATCTGCTGATGCAGTCGGGCAACGCGTTCGGCATCGGCGTCGGCGATGAGCGCATCGGGGACGGAGATGCGAAACGTCTGCACCTCCTCTGGCTTCACGAAGCCCGGCTGCACCTGTCGCAGCGCGACGAACGTGCGGACCATCAGGCCCGAGACGATCAACAGTACCAGCGCCAGCGCGACTTCGGTGATGACCAGCACATTTCGGGCGCGGTGGCGATCCGGCCCCTCACTCGAGGAACGACCGCCTTCGCGGAGCGCCATGATGCCTGGCGCGCCAAATTTCAGGACCGGAAGCGCTCCGAACAGCAACGCGGCGACGAGCGAGATGCTCGCGGTGAATCCGAGCACGATCGGATCGATCGCGATTTCGTCGAGTCGCGGCAGGCCGGTCGGCGCCAGCTTCACCAGCAGGGCGATGCCGGCCTGTGCGAGCACGAGTCCGAGCGCGCTACCGGCGGCGCCGAGGACCAGGCTCTCGCCGAGCAACCGCGCGGCGATGCGCCCGCGGCTCGCCCCGAGCGCGACTCGAACGGCGAGCTCCTGCTGACGTCCTTCGGTACGCACCAGGAAGAGATTGGCAACATTGGCGCACGCGATCAGCAGAACGACGCCAACTGTTCCGAGGAGGATCCACAACATGCTGCCGATATCACCGATGACATCCTGTGACAGCGGGCGCGTGTATGGCGCCAGCCGCACGTCGTTGAACATCTGCCGCGAAAAACCAGGCGGCAGAGGAAAACGGTCGAGAATCAGTGGAATCATGCGGGCAATGTCGGCGTCGGCCTCCGCGATCGTGATGCCCGGCTTCAAGCGGCCGATGCCGCTGTAGTTGAAGCTGCCGATGAACGTCTTCGATCGATCGAGCTGCAACGGCATCAGAAGCGACGGTGACTCGCGCAGGAACTTGAAAGTCGTCGGCAGGACCCCAATCACCTCGCGCGACACGCCGTCGACCTGAAGAGTGCGTCCGATGACGTCGCGGCTGCCGCCGAACTTCCGCTGCCAGTAGCCGTAAGTCAGGATCACGCGCCCGGGTGCGCCCGGCGAATCGTCGGCCTTGGTAAACAGGCGGCCTTGCAGCGCCTGAGTGCCGAGCAATGGCAGGATGGCGTCGGTCATCGCCAGGACCTGCACGCGTTCGGGTTCGCGGCGCCCGGTGACCGTGGCCTGCCAGGTCGTCCACAACCCCACGTCCTCAAAGACTCGCCCGCTCTCGCGATAGGTGAAGTAGGTCGACGGGCTCTGGTTGAGGAGGTCCAGCCCCATGCCGGGCGCACGGTGCCACAACCCGACGAGCCGGTCGGGGGCTTCGAAGGGCAACGGCTTCAGCAGCACGCCGTAGACGACGCTGAAGATCGCGGCGTTGGCGCCGATGCCGACGCCGAGGGTCAGCACGCTGATTGCCGTGAAGAGCGGCGTTGGCCCCAGGCGCCGAAGCACGCGACCGAGTGCCGTCTGTCTCAAAGTCATGAGCAACCCTGCGCTGGAAAGGGGAATTGGAGACGTATACGTCAAACCGCCGCTTGGCGTTCGGTCGCACACTGCGGCGTCCGAGACCGCCGAATCCGGACCCGTCGTTGTATGAACAGTATTCATCGAGATTGAGAAATCACTGCGCTTGTGTTCATATCATTGGGCGCCCTACAGTCGTCCTCGAGGCGAGTCTGGCCTCGAGGAGGATGAAAATGAAGGCCTGGGCCCTGATGCTGGCGATCGTGCCCCTGCTGCCCACGGACTCCATGAGTCCGTACCCGCCGGCGTCGTGCGCGATCGCGATCGCGATCGACGTCCGCGCGCCGCTCGTCTGGGGCGAGACGGAGTGGCACCTGTTCACGCGCGAGGTGGAACAGACCTGGGCCGCCTACGGTGTCACGTTCTGTTGGGCGTACGGGCCCGCCGCCGAGGCTACGGCGGGCAAGCCCAACATGTGCGAGGGTCTCGAAGTGCGTATTCGTGTGGTGGTCGCAGCGGACCTGCCGGCGCTCGACACGGCGACGGGCAAGCCCTCGCTTGGCCGCATTCACTTCCGTGACGGCGACCCGCTCGCCGAGATCGAGCTGTCGCTTGCCGGGGCGTCCCGTTTGACGGCACATGCACGGCTCGGTGATCGCCCCGTGGCCTCGTGGCCGGGCGCCATCGGCGCGCGACTGCTGCCGCGGGTCCTGGGGCGTGGCCTGGCGCACGAGATCGGGCACTTCGTGCTTCGGTCCCGCGAGCACACGGCCAGCGGGTTGATGGCAGCCGGCTTTACGCCCGATGCGGCTGCGTGGGGCGACGTCTCGCGATTCAGGCTCTCGAAGGCCTCGGCTCTCGCTGTCACGCACAGCTGCGACGCGCGACGGATGGCCGCTCGATGATATCGGCCACCTCGACATCGTCATTGCCGGTCTGACCCTATGGAGCTGGAAGTTCGCCATCTGCGGCTGGTGCAGGCCGTCGCGACGCTCGGCAGTCTCACGGCGGCAGCCGGACAGCTCAACCTGACGCAGTCCGCGCTGAGCCATCAACTGCGGGATATCGAAGAGCGCCTCGGAACTCCGCTGTTTCTGCGTCGCAGCCGTCGCATGATCGCGACCGCCGCGGGTCAGCGGCTGCTGGCGACGGCCGCACGTGTGCTGGCGGATCTCGCGCGCACTGAAGCCCAGGTGCGGGATATCGCAACGGAGCGCCAGGGGCTGCTGCGCGTCGCGACCGAGTGTTATACGTGCTATCACTGGCTGCCTGGCGTGCTCCGCGAGTTTCAGCAGACGGCGCCGGGCGTCGAGGTCCGGATTGAAGTGGACGCGACGACCAGGCCGTTGCCTGCGCTACTGGGCGGCACGCTCGACCTGGCGATCATGACGTCCGTCGTGCGCGACCGTCGCCTGGCATCCACTCCGCTCTTTCGCGATGAAATGCTCCTGGTGGTGCCGGCCGGTCATCGCCTTGCCAGCCGGCCGCACGTCGTGCCAATGGCTCTGGCAGGCGAGACCTTGTTCATGTACGCGACGCCGCAGGAGAGCTACGTCTATGAGAAGTTCCTCCAGCCAGCCGGCGTGCGGCCGGCATGGCAGCAAGTCCAGCTGACGGAGGCGATCCTCGAGCTGGTGCGTGCCGGCCTCGGAGCGACGATCCTCCCGCGCTGGGTCGCTCAACCCTACCTGCAGGCGCGGGCGCTCACCGGCGTGCGACTCGGCCCGCGCGGATTCCTGCGGGCGTGGTCAGCCGTCGCGCCGCGCGCCCTCGCGCGCACCGACTACGTCGTCGAGTTCCTGCGCCTGGTCGGATCCTCCGCTCCCGTCAACCCCGAGCACATTACAGCCAAGCCGACCCTGCGGCCGATCCGCGCGACAGGATAGAACGCGGAAGGGGCCGAAGCTGCGGGAATTTATTGACTGGGAAAGATCAGCGGCAGCCCGTTCTTCGGATTTCCTATGAGAATGACTTTCGCGTTCTGACTCTTCGCGACCTCCATCGTTGCCTCGATGCCTTTCCACTCGAGCAGCTGCTGGCTGATGCCCTGCGCGACAATGCGCTGGAAGTCGGAGATGCCCTGCGCCTCGATGCGCTTCCGCTCCGCCTCCTGCTTCTCGCGCAGCAGCACGAAGTTCATCCGCTGTGCTTCCTGATCCGCTTGCTGCTTGGCTTCGATGGCCTGTCGCAGCGTGTCGGGAAGGACGATGTCGCGAAGCAGGACGTTCTCGACCACGATGCCGCGCGCCGACAACGACCGTTGCATTTGTTCGAGCATCAGGCGGGCCACCGTGTCGCGGCCCTCGCTGTAGAGGGTGCTGGCCGTATGCGCAGACGTGATCGCCCGCATCACCGAGCGGAAGTTCGGTGTGATGATCACTTGCGCGTAGTCCGGACCGATGGTGCGGTAGACCTCCGGCGCGTGCGCGGGATCGACCCGGAAGAGAAGCGAGGCCTCGAGCCGCATGATCAGGCCCTCTGACGACGGCACTGCCGCCTGCTCCTTGACTTCCTGCGTCCGGACGGACATCTCGGCGACTCGCTTGAGCGGGTTCAGCAGGTGAATGCCTTCGTCGAGCCGCTCGCCCGTCACCCTTCCGAATAGCGTCGTCACGCCGACGTGCCCGGTCGAGATCGTACGGAACGCGCACGACACCGTCGCGACTGTCAGCGCGAGAATCAGCACGACTAGCCCGAACCGTCGCGCCCGGCGCGGCTGCAGGTCCACCACCATAGATGCCTCCATGTCGGCCGGCAGGTCGCCAGGCCGTGCCTATTCTGGCATTCCGGCACTACAATGCCGCCGCGATGCACTCCGCCGCGTCTCACGGCCTTAATCGACGGGCCGTCGCCCTTGCCGTGCTCGTCGCCGCCCTGGGTTACTTCGTCGACATCTACGACCTGATCCTGTTCAGCATCGTCCGCGTCCGCAGCCTCACGGCAATTGGCGTGCCGCCTGACCAGCTGCTCTCGAAAGGCGTCCTGCTGCTGAACATGCAGATGACGGGGATGCTGATCGGGGGGATCGCGTGGGGCATCCTCGGCGATCGCCGAGGCCGGCTGTCGGTGCTGTTCGGATCGATCGTGATGTATTCGATTGCCAACTTGCTGAACGCCTATGTGGCGACGGTCCCGCAGTATGCGGCGCTGCGCCTGCTGGCGGGTATCGGGCTGGCCGGTGAGCTGGGCGCGGGCATCACGCTCGTCAGCGAGATCATGCCGCGCGAGAGCCGTGGCTACGCGACGACGCTCGTGGCCGCAGTCGGCATTTGCGGCGCGGTCGTGGCGGTCCTCGTCGGCGACTCGTTCGACTGGCGCACGGCGTACGTCGTGGGTGGCCTGATGGGGATCGTGCTGCTGGTGCTGCGCATCGGCGTCCACGAATCGGGGATGTTCGAGCAGGTGAAGACGCTGTCGCACGCCCGCGGCCGCTTCCTGCAGCTCTTTGCGACGCGCGAGCGCGCATTCCGCTACGTCGCCTGCATCCTGATTGGCGTGCCCATCTGGTACGTGGTCGGGATCCTGGTGACGTTCTCGCCGGAGTTCGGCAAGGCGATGGGCATGACGCCGCCGCCGAATGCCGGCCGCGCCGTGATGTTCTGCTACATGGGGCTGGCGCTCGGGGACCTGGCGAGCGGCTGGTTGTCGCAGTGGGTCCGCAGCCGGAAGGGCGTCCTCCGGCTGTTCATCGGCATGACCGCACTTGGCGTGGCGATCTACTTCCTGCCGTGGCCAAAGACGCCCGCGTCGTTCTACGCGCTCTGCTTCTATCTCGGCGTCGCGACCGGCTACTGGGCCGTGTTCGTGACCATCGCGTCAGAGCATTTCGGCACCAACCTGCGCGCGACGGCCACGACCACGATTCCGAACTTCGTCAGAGGGGCAGTCGTGCCGCTGACGTCGACCTTTCAGGCGCTGACGCCCATCGTCGGCCTCACGTCGAGCGGCATCCTCGTCGGCGCCGCCACGCTCGTCATCGCCATCAGTGCCGTCTCGTTTCTCCACGAGACGTACGGGCGCGACCTCAATTTCCTCGAGGAGTGACCAAAGTTTGTGGAGGCGGGGCTTTAGCCCCGCCGGCCGTAATCGCAGAGTCACAGTGTCGCGGCGGGACGAGAGTTTTGGCGGGGCTGAAGCCCCGCCGCCACAAGGAGTAGCGTCTTCTCTAGAATCTGACCCGCACCCCCAGCTGTGCCTGCCGCGGATCGCCGAGGCCATTCTGGACGGTGCCGTCGAAGTTGAAGATCAGGTTCGTCACTTCCGGCCGACGGATGTTCTTGCTGTTGGTCAGGTTGAACATCTCGAAGATCGGCTCGATCGGACACCGACGAGTCGCGAAGCTTGAACGGCCGCGCCACCCGGATGTCCCAGGTGAAGAACTCGTTGTCCTTCCGCAGCGTGTTGCGCTTGATGATGCTGCCGTCCGGCTGGATACGATCCTGCGGCGTGTTGCCCACCGACTTCGGCTGCGCCGAGCGCGCCGAAACGCGCGTGTTGAACTCGACGCCCTTCTGCGTCACGAGCAGCCAGGCGTTGAAGCGGTGGCGCTGATCGCGGTCCGAGTAGTTGTATTCTGGCACCAGGTTGTCGGCCCGCGCGTAGCGGAAGTTGAACGGGTCGCGCTCGTTGTCGTCGTCCGACATGTCGCGCGACAGCGTGTAGTTCCACTGGAACTGGTAGTTGTTCGCGTAGCGCTTCGTCATGCCGATCGTCAGGCCGTCCCACTTCGCTTTCGCAGAGCTCTCCACCGTCGTCAGCACGCCGACGCCGTTCGTGCCATCTGCGCCCGAGCCCGGTCTGGAAGGGCCGTGCCGAACACCGCGTCATTGCGATTGATGAAGCGGGTCACGTGCACGGTCTTCGAGTGCGTGAACGTGGCGAACGCCGTGAGGTTCGCGATGAGCTCGCGCTCGTAGCTGATCGTGCCGGAATAGGTACGGGGATTGTGGAAGTTCTTGTCGATACACGAACACATCTCGGATGATCCGGATTGGCAATCTCGTCGGCCGGGATCAGGTTTGGCCACGCCGGTGGGGTGACGCCGAAGCCGTTGAAGGAACTGGCGCGAAATAGCGACTGACCGCGGCTGCCATCGGTCGATCGCGTGCTCGCCAGGCTCAGCCCGGGAATCCGCGAGTAGAAGATGCCGGCGCTCGCGCGGATGACCTGCTTGCCGTCGCCGCTGGGATCCCAGGAGAGGCCGAGGCGCGGCTGCCACATGCTTTTATCCGACGGAATCGTGCCGTCCGATGGGAATCGCGGATCGTCGAGGAACGCGCGATAGAACAACTGATCGCGCGGCGTGATCATGTCGGGCTGGAGCTGCGCCTCCCAGCGGATGCCGTACGAGATCGTCAGGTTGGTCGTCGGCTGCCACTTGTCCTGAATGAACAGCGCCGGCTCGATCTGCGGGATCGACTGTGTGCCCGCTTCCTCGACGCTCAGGCCGCCAACGCCCGCCTGCTGCAGGAAGAGTAGTCAAGCGGGCCAGTGATGCTCGACCCGGCTGGGCACGAGCCGGTGAGGCTGCGTGGTGCCGTCCGAGCACTCTACGTATTTCGGGCCGAACCGCTGGTAGTTGAAGAAGCCGTCGGTGCTGCTGAAGATGTAGCGGCCGTTGGCGAAGCCGACGAACGTTTGCACGGAGTTGACCCGATTGAACTCGAAGCCGCCCTTGATCGTGTGCCGGCCCTTGATCCACGACAGGTTGTCGACGAACTGCACGCGCGTGTCGTAGTAGTCGACGGGAATGAAGAACGGCTCGCCGAACCGGTAGCCGCTGCCGAAAGTCGAACGCCGTGTCGGGGAACGGGCGTGACTGGCCCGAGATGTCGGGGCCGTCGTACGGCCGCGGACGATCCTCACGGGCGAACTGGAACCGGAACTCGTGCAGCATCGTCGACGAGAGCGTCGTCGCCAGCGAGCCCGACACGGCGTTCGAGAAGTCGCGCTCGACGGCGTTGGCGCTCCGGCCCCACGAGTCGACGTCGAACGTGCCGTTCTGCTGCTCGCTCCACGTGTAGTTGTAGCGAACCGTCAGGAGGTTCTTCGGCGTGAGCTGCGCGTCCACCTTTCCGAGCAGCACCCGCGCGTCGTTCGTGCGGTCGATCGAGCCGTTCTCGTCGGGGCTGCCGAGCGAGGCGAACAGGTCCACGACGCGCGGCCTCGATGCGGTTCGGATCGAGCTGCTTCGTCTGATCGAACTGCTGCTCGTCGTAGGCGAGGAAATAGAACAGCTTGTCCTTCCGGAGCGGCCCGCCGACGCGTCGCGCCGAACTGCTCCTGGTCGAACGGGAACTTCTCGCCGGCGGAGTTCTTCGTGGACAGGTCGTCGTGCTTGAAGAAGAAGTGCGCGGAGCCGGCCATCGTGTTCGTGCCCGACTTCGTCACGACGTTCACGAAGCCCGATCCGCTGCGGCCGAACTCGGGGGCGGCGCCGTCTGCGACGACGACCATTTCCTTGATGGCGTCCTGGTTGAACGTGAACGCCGGGCGCTGACCGCCGCGCTGCTCGCCGAAGAACGGGTTGTTGAAGTCGGCGCCGTCCACGGAGATGTTGTTGGTGATGCCCTTCTGGCCGTTGACGCTGATCTCGTCGCCGTCGGGGCCCTGCACTATCGTCACGCCCGGGCGTCAGCTGCATGAAACTGAGAAAGTTCCGGCCGTTGTTTGGCAGGCCGCGAAGCGCCTGCTGGTTGATCAGCGTCGAGGCCTCCGATCGCGTCGTCTCGACCACTGGCGAATCGCTCGTGACCGTGATGTTTTCCGCCACGCCGCCGACCTGCAGCACGACCGGGATGTTCGCGGTCTGGCCGACGACGAGCTCGATGCCGTCCTGCTGGTAGTTCGAGAAGCCGGTCAGCGAGACGGTCAGCCGGTAGGTGCCGAGCGGCAACAGCAGGCCGCGGAAGCGGCCATCGGCGTCGGTGACCAGCTCGCGTGTGAAGTTCGTCCCTGTGTTCGTCAGGGTGACCGTCGCGCCTGGCAGCACCGCGCCGGACGAATCCGACACGGTGCCCTCGATGACGCCTGTCGTTGCCTGTGATTGCGCGAAAGCCGCGCTCGACAGCAGTACCATCGTCAGCATCATCAGGACGACGCGACGTACGTTTCGCATTGAACCTCCTCGATCCGGTGTCCTGCAGTAGGGCCCGACTTCAGTCGGGCCATCGGAACATGTAACCTGAATGGCTCAGTAGGGTGGACGATCTGCGAGCGACAGTCAACAGTCGACCGAGAGGAGGTAAGACAACGGCGTGGGACAAAGCGACCAGCGCGGGGAGGCGTGGCTCGTGGCGCCGGATGCCGCCGGCGTCCGCCTGGACAAATTCCTGTCGGCCGAGGCACGCCTGGGCTCCCGCGCGCGTGCCACGGCGGCCATTCAGCGCGGAAAAGTCTTTCTGAACGATCGCGAAGCCGGCCCTGACGATGCCGCCGTCAAGCTCGCGGCAGGGGATCGCGTGCGGGTGTGGATCGATCGTCCGGGCACGTCGAGATCGGGCTTTCGCCCGAGAAAGGCCGGCGCGCTCGAAATTCTCTATGAAGACGAGTCGCTCTTGGTCGTCAACAAGCCGGCGGGATTGCTGGTCGTGCCTCTTCCGCGGCGCGACAGCACGCCGACGGTTTACGACCAGGTGCATCAGCATCTGCGGCCGCGCGGAAAGAGGCGCCCGCAGATCGTCCATCGCATCGATCGCGATACGTCCGGCCTTGTCGTCTTCGCAAAAGACCCCGGCGCACAGCAACGACTGAAGGAGCAGTTCCGACGGCGTGAGCCGGAGCGGATATACCTGGCTATTGTGTATGGGCACCCCAGTCCGGCATCGGGTACGTGGCGCGACCACCTGCTCTGGGATCAGCGGGCGGTCATCCAGAAACAAACCCATCCGTCGGATCCGCGCGGGAAGGAGGCGATCAGCGACTATCGCCTCGTCGAACGCTTCGCTGAGGCATCGCTGATCGAGGTGCGGCTGGTCACCGGGAAACGCAACCAGATTCGCCTTCAGGCACGGCTGCGCGGTCACACGCTGGTCGGCGAGCAGCGGTATATCTACGGGCCCGAGGCGATCCGGACAATCGACTTCCCGCGTCAGGCGCTGCACGCCTGGAGGCTGGGTTTCATGCATCCGGACGACGGGCGCGCGCTGCGATTCGAGGCGCCGATCCCGGCCGACATGGAGGAGCTATTGCGACGGCTGCGGAGCTGAGGCGGACCTGACCAGCCTCCGCCATGGCGGAAGGTCCGCCCTACAAGTAACTGCACTATCATCGGCACCGATGTGGACGCAAGCGTTCGACCCCTTCCAGAACCTCGCCCTCTCTGCCGCCGTCGCCGCACTCCCCATCGTCTTTCTGCTCTGGGCGCTCGTCGTGCGCCGCATCCAGGGCTACGTCGCGGGTCTCCTCACCGTCACGCTGACCGTTCTGATCGCCATTGTCGTCTACGGCATGCCGCCGCATCTGGCGGCGCTGGCGGCGATGCAGGGCGCGCTGTACGGGCTGTTCCCGATCGGGTGGATCGTGCTGGCCGCGGTCATCCTCTATCAGGTCACCGTACGGACCGGGCAATTCGACGTCATCAAGCAATCGGTCGCGTCGCTCACCGAAGACCGGCGTATGCAGGCGCTGCTCATCGGCCGTTCAGCTTCGGTGCCTTTCTCGAAGGCTGCGCCGGCTTCGGTGCGCCGGTGGCGATTTCGGCGGGCATGCTGGTCGGCGCTCGGCTTCGATCCGCGCTACGCCGCCGGGACTCTGCCTGGTCGCGAATACCGCGCCTGTCGCATTTGGCAGCATCGGCATTCCGTTGATCACGGCCAGCCAGGTGACCGGCCTCGACCTGCACGCGCTGTCGCAGATGGTCGGCCGTCAATTGCCGCTGCTGTCGCTGATCGTGCCGTTCTACCTGGTCGCGCTCATGGCGGGATGGCGGGGCGTTCGCGCGGTATGGCCGGCGGCGCTCGTCTCGGGCGGATCGTTTGCCGTCGCGCAATTCCTGACCTCCAACCTGCTGGGTCCGATGCTGCCCGACATCATCTCGTCGGTCGTGTCGATCGTCGCGCTGGTCCTGCTGCTCCGGGTGTGGCAGCCGGCAGACACGTTCCGCTTCGCCCACGAAGGCCCGTCCACCGGGCGGCCGAAGCGCCGCCTCTCGGCGCGACGCTGCGCGCATGGTCGCCGTTTCTCGTGCTGACCCTGCTCGTTGGTGACTGGGGGATTCGATCGGTCCAGGCATTCGTCGATACCGCGAGCGTGCGGATCCCCGTGCCGTGGCTCCATCAGGCGATTGTGAACCCTGAGACCGGGACGGCCCTCCCGCCATCTTTCGCTTCAACTGGCTGGGTGCATCGGGGACGTCGGTATTCATTGCGGCGATCCTGTCAGCCCTCATCCTCCGAATGCCCGCGAAGGCATTCGCCGAGGTCTGCGGCGGGGCGCTCCGACAGCTCTCGCTGTCGTTCGTCACGATCGCCGCGTTCCTGGGCTTTGCCTTCGTCGGCAGCGCATCAGGCATCACCACGACCCTTGGCTGGTCGCTGGCTGCGACGGGTCCGCTGTTCGCGTTCTTCTCGCCAATCCTGGGCTGGCTCGGCGTGTTCATCACCGGTTCGGACACGTCGGCGAATGCCCTGTTCGGCCGGCTGCAACAGGTCTCGGCGGCCCGGCTGGATCTGAGTCCCATCCTCACTGTGGCGTCGAACTCCTCCGGCGGCGTGACGGGAAAGATGATCTCGCCGCAGTCGATCACGGTCGCCTGCGCAGCGGCCGGCCTCGTTGGACGCGAGCCGGAGCTGCTGCGGTTCACCCTGCCGCACTCGATCGCGATGGTGACGGTCGTCGGCGTCGTCGCGTGGTCGCAAGCAACGTGGCTGTCGTGGATGGTTCCGGTGCCGTCGTCGGTGACAGTGTCCGGCGCGTCGAGCGCATCGGCTGGTCAGGGCGCGTGGGTGCTCGGTGCGTCGGCGATCGTGGTTGCGATCATCGCGTTCAGCGTCAGGAAGAGGCCAACGCGTACGTAGGCCCAAGCTTTAGCTTGGGCATTGGTGGGCGTACGCTGCGGTACCAGCTGCGTAGGTACGACTGCAGTAGGGCCCGACTTTAGTCGGGCCTGACGATGGCGCGACTGAAGTCGCGCCCTACTGCTGTCCTAACGCCTCTCTTACCGCCGCATGCAGGGCGGCCGCGGCGGGCACAGAGTCGACGAGACCGTTGTATAGCCCCGCAGGGCTCGCGTCGCGCGCGTCGGTCACGGTCGTCAATCGATCGGCTTCAGCCCAAAGCGCATCGCCGTCGTCCGGCGGCAGCGCATCCGACGCCAGCCATTCGTCGATCCTGACAATCAGGCCTGAGAACGGGCGAAGCCACGCGAACTGCTCGTGGCCGAGCACGAGCTGCAGCCATTGACCGCTGGACGCCACGCGGCCGTGCTCACGCTCGAACCGGGTGCGCTCGGCATCGAGCAGCGCTTTGTGAAGATCCAGCAGGTGATCGCGGACCTGTCGCAGACGCAGCGCAGACACAGGCATGAGAGTGATGTCGTCGGCCCGCAATCCAGTTTACGGTACGCACGCCGACCCGCAAGCGTCGGGACGGCGCACGGTCGAGCCGGCCGTCATGGCCGTTCTTCGAGCTTGGCCTTTATGTGCGCCACGTGGCGGGCCGTCGAGTCGCGGACCTTCCGCCGGATGATGCCTCCGAGCAGCAGGCCCTTGAGCCCTGTCAGCGATTCGCTGTGCGAACGGGTGACGAGCACGAGGTAGAAGGCGTGCGCCGATGGCGACTCGTCGACGGGGATCAGGTAGCGGACCTCGAGCCCGTCGCGGAAATAGTGCGACGAGTAAATCATCCGCGAGACCACCGCCCATGACGCGCGTTGATCGATCGTCAGCGGGCTGATGACGACGTGGTTCACGCGCGTCACCGGTTTCATGCCGAACGTCAGCTGCTGCCAGTAGAGAAACTCCTCGGCACCCGCGGGCAGCGGCAGGCTGCGAAATCGGGTGAAGTATTTCGCGACGTCGGACAGCGGCGCCAGGGCGTCGCTGCCGGCAAAGAGCGCGGTCGATCGCGCCGCGAGCGCGATCGACGGACTCCGATCCTCGTAGACCATGAGAGCCGAATTGCCGCGCGTCTGGTAGTCGTTGACGTAGTCGACGAGCGTCGACTGCAGGACGTGGCGCGCCTGGGCGCGCGCCGCTGGGGCGGACCAGTTCACGTTCCGGAACCGCTGGATCGCCGGCGCCGACAGGTTCATGTCGCACCCATTGACGCGGCATCCACGCAGCTCCGCCAGGTCGACGTCGGCCACGTCAAGCGTGCTCACATCGTCGAGCTTTGCCGGCTTCGAGAACGTACCCATCGAGAGGACGTCGTTGCCGCCCTTGTCGAAGCCCACGATGTCGCGGAAGGCCTCGACATATCTGTAAGCCGGACGATCGACGCGGACGACGGCCACGACGCCCAGCAGTTCTCGAGTGGAGGCCTCGATGATTTTCGAGGCCGCGCGGCCCGCCGAGAGTGCGGCGAAATCATCCTCCTCGAATCCCGCGCGCGTGAGATAGTCCGCGACCGCCGGTGGGAGCTTCGCGGCCGGATCGATCCGGGCGGCGGGCGCTACGTGGAGGAGAACGACGAGGCCGCTGACGACGAGTGAGAGAATTGCCGACGAACCACGCACGTGTTCACATTGTATCCATCATGTGCGCCGCAGCGACACACTGACGGGCTCAGAAACCCGCAGCCTGGCCATCTTTTCGATGATCGGAGCCGGCCCGATAGAACCCGGGCACCGGCTTGGGGTCAGGTACCGTCACGCTTGCGGCGTCTGAATCCGGCGTGAACATGATGGCCTGATAGCCGCCGAGGTCGGCGCCGCCAGTCGATTCGACGTTGTGTCCCATCGCCCGTAGGCGCTCGCCCACAAGCGCGAAGAGCTGCGATTCGAGGCTCAACCGGTTAGGGACCTGGCTGTGGCGGAAGCGGGCCAGGTCGGTGGCCGCCTGCAGGTTCGCGCCGAGGTCGAGCACGTTCAGCAGCACTTGCGCGATGCCCTGCGCCTGCATGTCGCCACCCATCAACGTGACCGTCATGAGCGGCCGGTTCTTCTGCATCACGAAGCCAGCCGAGAGCGTGTTGAACGGCCGCTTGTGCGGCGCGATCACGTTCGGGCTCGATGGATCGAGCGTGAAGAGGCCGCCCCGGTTGTGCAGGGTGATGCCGTAACCGGGCACGATCAGACCCGACCCGAAGCCGTTGAACAGGCTGTTGACCCACGCCACCATGTTGCCGGAACGATCCGCCGTCGACAGCACGATCGTGTCGCCGGAGCTCTCGCCGCGCCCCTCTTTCGCCGTCGTCGAGGCCTGGTCCGGATTGACGCGGCCGCAGAGCGACTGCGCGTACGGTTTCGAGAGGAGCCGGTCGAGTGGCACGGGCACGACCGTCGGGTCCGCGTTGTATGCGTAGAGATCCGCGTAGGCCAGCTTCTTCGCCTCGACGACGAGATGCCAGTACTTCGGGTTCGACGGCCCGAGCGTCGCCAGCGTCTGGCCCGGCACCCACCGGGGGACGCAGGTCTCGAGGATGTTGAGCATCTCGTCGGCGGCCCAGGTCTGCGCCGGCGGCGGCAGGGTGAAGACGTCGTATCCGTGATAGGTGGTCTGTGCCGGTGTGACCCACTCGCCCGAGTAGGCGGCAAGATCGTCGAGCGTCATTGTCCCGCCCAGCGCGCGTGACTTGGCGACGATCGCGCCGGCGACCTCGCCCTTGTAGAACCCGTCGCGACCCTGCTTCTGCAGGAGGCGGAGCGTCTTTGCCAGATCGGGATTTCGGAAGGTCTGTCCCGCCGCCGGCGGACGGCCATGCACGTACCACGTGGCGACGGCGTCGGGATCGACGTCAGTACAGCACTGGCGCGGATCGTTCGGCGTTGGCGGAAGACCCTTCGGCAACCTCCAGTCGTTCGCGATTCGCTCCGACACCGCGAAGCCCTGCTCGGCGTAGTCAATCGCCGGCTGCAGCGTCTCCGTCAACGTCATCGAGCCGAACCGGCGCCGCACTTCGTCCCATCCCCACGCGGCGCCTGGCACGGTCACGGTGAGGATGCCTCCGCTCGGCATTCCCGACGCGGGCCCCCAGTTCTTCGCGTCCCAGGAATAGCCGAGCGACTGCATCTTCGCCAGCGTCAGGCCGCTCGGCGCCTTGCCGCTGGCGTTCAGTGCATAGACCTTGTTCTCTTTCGCGATGTAAATAACCGCGAAGAGATCGCCGGCGGGTCCGACGTTCATCGGCTCGACGACGCTCAGCACTGCGGCGGTGGCGACCGCGGCGTCGATGGCGTTGCCACCGCGCCTCAGGATGTCGAGGCCGGCCTCGGCTGCCAGTGGCTGGCTGGTCGCTACCATGCCGTTTCGCGCGAACACTTCGGAACGGTGTTGCCGGCTCCACCCTTGTGCGCGATCGCCGGAGACGCCGCTGCACCACGCCGGCGCCGGCGTCGCGCTGCACGAGGTCACCGGCGATTGGGCGATGAGGATGGCGGCGCTGACCGCGATCACCGCAGCCAGGACGAGGGTGAGACCGAGGAATCGAACGCGCATCCCGCCATTATCCACGGCCTGAGGTGCGTGTGGAGGCGGGGCTTTTGCTTCGCGGATGGTGGCGGGGCCTTAGCCCCGCGTGTTCAGTCAGTCCGCAGCGCGACTGAAGGGTCCACCCGTGACGCGCGGACGGCCGGGCGCCAGGCAGCCGCCGCTGCGACCGTGCCGAGAAGGCCGATGGTCGCGGTCAGGACCAAGGGATCGGTCGGTAGCGTGCTGACAAGCAGATGCCGAACGGCATAGCCGCTTGCCAGTGCCAGCGGCAGACCCGCGGCGAGTCCCAGCGCGACGGGAAGCGCGGCCTCGCGCGCGGCGAGCGCCCGAATGCTGCGACCGGACGCGCCGAGCGCGAGACGAAGCCCGAACTCTCGCGTGCGCTGTGAGACGGTGTAGGCGAGAATCCCGTGGATGCCGAGGGCGGCGAGCGTCAGCGCCACGAGCGCGAACAGGCCGACGAGATCGGCGGCCAGGCGCTCGCGCCACACCTGCCGATCGAGCACGTCGTCGAGCGTGATGGCTTCATAGACGGCGGCCTGCCGATCCTCGGCCCACACCGCGCTTCGGAGCACCGGGAGCAGGGCGACCGGGTCGCCGCTCGTCCGCGCGACGACTGTCATCGCGGCGCGCGACGGATCGTCACCCGGCCGCTGTGCCAGCGGGACATAAATCTCGCCGGACACCTCGCCGGTGAGCCCGCCCTGGACCACATTGCCGACGATGCCAACGATGGTCAGGTAGGTGGGCGCCGCGTCGCTCGAGGTGAAGGCGAGGCGCGCGCCGAGCGCGTCGCCGTTCGGCCACCAGCGGGCGGCCAGCGATCTGTTGACGATCGCGACGGGAAGAGCGGCGGCGGTATCGCCCGTGGTGAACGCGCGGCCGACGAAGAGTGGTTGCGCGATCGCGCGGAAGTAGCCTGGCGACACGACCCGGTACACCGCGCTCGGCTCGTTGCCTGGCTCTGGCGTCGGACGGCCTTCGATCGTGAAGCCGAAGGTCCACACGTCGCCGAAGAGCGGCAGGTGATTGATGAGACCGGCATCGGTCACCCCGGGCAGCGCGGCGATGCGGTCGATGGCCGCGTTGAAGAACCGCACGCGTTCCGCCGGACCTGAAGACGACGTGCCATCGGTCGAGACGCTCATTGCCGCAGCGCCGTGCGCGCGAAATCCGGGGTCGACGTCCCGCAGCGCGAGGAGCGTTCGCGCGAACAGCCCCGCTGACGCCAGCAGGACGACCGCGAGAGCCACCTCGATGGCGACCATGGTCCGCCGGAGGGCGCGGCTCGACCGCGATCCGGTCGTCGCGCGTCCTTCGCTGCGAAGCGTCTCGGCAGGAGTGCGAAGGCGGATCTGCCACGCCGGCAGGGCGGTCGTGGCGACGCCGCAGACGACTGCCGCCACCATCGCGAAGAGCGCCACCGGCCAGGCCACAATGATCGGCGCGTGAGGCGGCAACGCGTCGGCGGGGAGCAAGCGAACCAGCGCCTTCATCGCGACCAATGCGACGAGCAGGCCAGCGGCGGCGCCGGCCACGCCGAGCATGAGGCCTTCGGCGAGGAGCAATCGGGTCAATCGCGCGCGATCCGCGCCGAGCGCGGTGCGGACGGCCAATTCGCGCGATCGCCCCAGCGCCCGGACGAGCGTCAGCGTGGTGACGTTGGCGCAGGCGATCAGGAGGTACGAGAGCGGCCATCGCAAACGTCGCGAGGATCATCGGCCGCACACGGCGTTCGGTCTTCTCTGCGAGCGACACGACACCGGTCGTCAGTCCGCGATCCGTGTCCGGATGCGCGCGCACCAGCCGATCATTGAGGATGCGGATCTCGGCACGCGCCGTCTCGAGGCTCACGCCATCGGCCAGCCGGGCAAAGAGCCGCAGCGATCGGCCGGCGCGATCGGCTCGACGGGCGTTCAGATCGAGGGGAACCCAGAGCTCCGCCTCCGTCTGCCAGAACGGGGCGAAGCGGAAGGCCCCGGGCATCACGCCGACGATGGTGTACTGCTCGCCATTCAGGCGGACCCGTTGTCCGACGATTGCGGGATCGGCGCCAAAGCGACGGCTCCAGAGCGTGTCCGCGATCACGGCCTGATGCGAATCGACACTGCCGTCGTCCGGCCCGTTGAACGTTCGACCGAGTGCCGCCCCGACGCCGAGCACCTCGAACAGCCGCGGGCTGACCTGCAGCGCGGGGATGCGCTCGGTCCGGCTGCCTGCGGAGAGGTTGGCGGACCACGCCTCGGCCGCCGCGATCGCGATAAACGAACGCGCCGCCCGCCGCAGATCGAGATAGTCCGCCGGAGATACCGGATTGTTCCCCTCGTCGCCGTGGAGAACCACCACCAGGCGATCTGGATCGTGGTAGGGAAGGGGCTTGAGCAGGACCGCCCAGACCACTGAAAAGAGGGCGGTCGTCAGGCCGACGCCCAGGGCGAAGGCCAGCGTCGCCGCGATCGTGAAGCTGCGCGCCCGCCCCAGCGACCGCGTGGCATATCGAAGATCCTGCAGCAATGCGTCCACCGACACCCCCCTCGAATGATTTGTCGTTGGACGACGCGCCGGGCCGAAGCGTTAGCAGCGCCTTACGCAGATTGACGCCGACGGGACACGGACACCGCGGAACGGGCCAGTCACGGACGCGCGCGCGGAAACACAAGGATCGGAATGTTCTGGTTACGAGCCTAAACATTGTGTGATCCGCGTTAGTCCGTGTGATCCGTGACGATTTGGATCTGCCCCCAGCGTTGATCCGTGACGATTGGATCTGCCCCCAGCGTTGATCCGTGACGGTTTGGATCTGCGTTGATCCGCGACGGGGCGTGCTCCGCGTAATCCGTGACGACGGCTCAGGTCCGCGATTACAGCAGTGTCCCCGACCGCGCCCCCTCGTGCGCGAGGAGCCAGCGTTTTCGCTCCAGGCCGCCGCCGTACCCGACGAGTCGCCCGTCAGCCCCGATCACGCGGTGGCACGGGATGATGATCGGGATGGGATTGGCGCCGTTGGCCGCACCGACGGCACGGACCGCGTTCGGCGCGCCGATGCCGCGCGCCAGCGCGCTGTAGCTCGTGGTCGTGCCCGCACGGACCGCGCGCAGCGCCGCCCACACGCGCTGCTGAAACGGCGTGCCCGACGGATCGACCGCGAGGTCGTCGATGGCCTCGATGTCGCCGTCGAAGTAGCGTTGCAGCGACGCGAGCACCGCAGCGCTGGCGGTTCCCGCGCCCGGATGTCCCTGCGTCCTGACGAGTTGTGCTTCGAGCGCGGCCGAGTTCCCGCCCAGCTCGATGCCCACCACGCAGTCGCCGACCGTGGCGACCGTGAGCGTGCCGATGGGCGAATCGCAGCGGCCAATTGCGAGAGTCATGGCGTAAAATGCGCCTCCGATGGTCGTTGAGCCCGTGGTATTCGCGCGGCCCGCGCCCGTTCTGGAGTCATAGTCATGCGTACGATGCCCGCGACGTCACGCCGCACGTTCCTGGGACAGGTCGCCGCCGGCGTCGCCGCGGCGGCGACGGGTCCGACGATCCTGGCCCGCTCCAACAAGTCTGGCACAACGCGTCCCATCGTCGGCAGCGGCGCGTTCACCTACGAGGTCATCCACGACTGGGGCGAGCTGCCTGCGGGTCTCAAGTACGGCAACACGCACGGCGTGTGCGAGGACCGCCACGGCAACATCTATGTTCACCACACGGTGCACGCGACGAGCGAGCGGCACGACACGATGGTCGTGTTCGACAAGAACGGGAGATTCGTCCGCAGCTGGGGCAGCGAGTTCGAAGGCGGTGCGCACGGGCTGCATATCCGCCGCGAGGGCCGCGACGAGTTCCTCTACCTCTGCGACACGAAGCGCGCCCTCGTCACGAAGGTGACGCCACGCGGTGAGACCGTCTGGCAGCTCGGCTACCCGAAGGAATCGGCAAAGTATCCGGTGAACGCGGATGGCACGCCGGGCATCAAGTACTCGCCGACGAACGTGGCCATTGCCCCGAACGGCGACGTCTATGTTGCCGACGGTTACGGCTCCAGCTATATCAACCAATACGATAGCGCCGGAAAGTACCTCAGGACGTTCGGTGGTAAGGGCAGCAGCGCAGGGCAGCTCGACTGCCCGCACGGCCTGACCGTCGACACGCGCGGCGCGACGCCGGTCCTGCTCGTCGCCGATCGCAGCAACAAGCGGCTGCAGACGTTCTCGCTCGCCGGCGAACACCTGGGCTTCGTCCAGGACTTTCCGGCGCCGTGTCACTTCAGCGAGCGCAACGGCGTGATGGTGGTGCCGGATCTCTTCGCACGCGTCACCCTGATTGACAGGGGCAACCGTGTCATCGAGCAGCTCGGCGAGGCCGGCGTCGATTCGTGGAAGGAGATTCGCGGCGGACCTCGCGAAAACTTCCCGGTCGGCAAATTCGTGTGCCCCCACAGCGCCTGCTTCGATCATGAGGGCAACATCTTCGTTGTCGAATGGGTCGAAGTGGGTCGCGTGACGAAGCTGCGCAAGACTTGAAATGGGCGCATGGGCGCAAAGGCGCAAAGGCGCAAAGGCGCATGGGCGCATAGGCGCATAGGCGCATGCGTCCATACCCATGCGCTTATGCGGCCCCTGCGCCCATACCCTTGCGCTTGTGCGCCCCTGCGCCCATGCGCCTAGAAGTCATCGCCTGTTCCCTGGAGGATGCCGTCGCCGCCGAAGCCGGCGGCGCGGATCGGCTCGAGCTCGTTCGCGACCTGCCGTTGGGCGGCCTGACGCCGCCCCTCGATCTCGATCGACGCCGTGCTCGCGCACGTCGGTATCCCGGTCCGGGTGATGGTTCGCACCACGATTTCGCACGTGGTCACCGATCCCGGTGACCGCCTGGCCCTTGTCGCCTCCGCCCGCATGCTTGCCGGACGACCGGTGGATGGTCTCGTCTGCGGGGCTGTCGCTGAGGCGAAGGCCGATCTCCCGCTCGTTGTGGAGATTCTCGAGGCCAGCGGCGGCACGCGCGCCACGTTCCATCGCGCATTCGAATCCATTGCCGATCCGATTGCCGCGCTCGCCGAGATAGGAGGTCTTGGTGGTGGCGGGGCCTTAGCCCCGCGCGTCGGCGCCGGTGTCGACCGCGTGCTCACCAACGGTGGGGCAGGGGATTGGCAGGCGAGGCTGGCCCGCCTGGAACGGTGGATCCTCGCCTGTCCGCCGCACCTCCAGCTCATCCTTGGAGGTGGGGTCACCCGCGAGCTCGTGGAAAACCTGCCGCCCATTCCCGGGCTGCGGGAAATTCACGTTGGCCGCGCCGTGCGCGAGCCGGCGACCGATCGGGGGCGCGTCGTCGCGTCGAAGGTCGCGGCGCTTGCCGCCCGGGTGCACGCGAGGTCTGCCTGAGCGTCACCGCTGCACGCCATTGCACGAGACGGCGTATACTTCAGTCAGGGTTCTGGGCAAGTCGGGAGACCGTGTCGGAGGCGGATCGAACTAAAGGCTGAGTCGTTTCGAGCCGATGAAAGGAAGCACGATGAACATGCAGCAACTCGCGCTCCTCATTCTGGCCGGCATCGCCCTGACGCTTTACATCATGCGGCGCCGGAGCAGGCAGGGAAAGCGCACTCCAAAGTTCTAACCGCCGGCTCTCGCCGCGCGGCGCTCCCCGATTTGGCCCCCCATGTCCCTGGCGCCCTCCTCCGCCATGGATGCGGCGGGGCCGTCTTTTCGCAATTCCTCAGCCTGACAATTTTCTGGCGGTGACCAGACAGCGGACCGCCGTCTATCGCTGGAATCGCGGAATATGCGCCAGTTTTCGCGTGGCGCGGGACTTGCCAAATTGCTGACGCATGACCCCCACGCAGACATTGCCGCAAGAGCTGCCTGTCATGGTCGACGGTTCCACGGCGGAACCCGGCCTCCTGTCGACCATTCGCTATCGACTCGCCGTTTGGCGCTGCGAGCTGCAAGCGCATGCGCCGTCGATGCGATTCGATCGCGATCGGGTGTATCTCTACTGCCCGGAATGTCATCTCGAGTCGCCAGGGTGGGATCTCGATGGCCCGCCACCGCACCTCTCCCAGCCCGGCGCGCCCGACCGTTACGAACGCTACTCCCAGCTCGCCGCCTCAGCGGCGCTCCAGTCGCGGATCGAAAGCGGCGATTTCGTGGTGTTTTAGACGACCACCGACATGTAGGGCGGGGCTTTAGCCCGCCAGGCGGACCCCTAAAGGTCCGCCCTACACAACGGGACGCTGTCTTCTATAGTCCCGTACTGACCGCGCCGATAGACGGCGCGGATGGCATTCGCTGACTGGCTGCTCCCGCTGCTCCTGCTCGGCCCCGAGGAGGAACATGGGCGCGTGCCGTTCGATTGGGCGTCGCTCGATGCAGGACCTGAACATCCGATCGTGCCCGTTGTGCAAGGGCTGCCTCCGCACGTTTGACACTGGGCCGTACGGCCCCTATCGTTGGTCGCAGCCGGCATCCTCCTGAGCCGGCGGTGATGATCATGCGCTCGCCATGGGTGCGGGCCGCGCTGGCCCTCGGCATCGTCAGCCTGAGCCTGCTCGTCAGCGCGATTGTCTTTCCCGACGATCGCGTGATGTTCAGCGTCCTGCTTCTCGGCGTGCTCGTCAGCGCCTGGTACGGGGGGCTGCTGATGGGGCTCACGGCAACGGTACTGGCCGTCGTCGGCAGTGTCGCGGTCCCCTGGGCGGTCCTCGGCAGAGACGAGGGTCATCCGTCCGTCACGCTTCCTCGCCTGATCGTCTTTGCCGTGGTCGGCGCCGTCGTCAGTGCGTTTGCCGACCGCCGTCGACGCCAGCAGCTCCAGCTGCAGGAGTTGCAGCTCCAGCACGCCCGACTCGCCGAAGTGATGCACTCGATCGGCATCGGACACTGGTACAGCGATCTGCCGACCCAGCAGATGTATTGGGACACCCAGTGCAAGGCGCACTACGGGCTTCCGCCCGACGCGGAAGTGACGCTGGACCTGTTCCTCGAACGCGTGCACCCCGACGACCGCGAGCGCGTGCAGTCGGAAAACGAACGGGCCGTGTTCAGCCACACGAGCTGCGATGTGGATTACCGCGTCGTGCAGCCGGACGGGCAGCTACGCTGGTTGAAGGCGCTGGGACGCGGATTTTACGATCAGGACGGTCATCCGACGCGGTTCGACGGCATCACGGTGGACATCACGCCGCAGAAGGCGGCCGAACAGACCTTGTCGGATGCGAACCGGATGAAGGACGAATTTCTCGGCGCGCTCTCGCACGAGCTGCGGACGCCGCTCAACGCCGTGCTGGGATGGGCACGGCTCCTGGCGACGGGTGGGTTGCCCGCACATCGCGTCCCGCATGCGATCAGCGTCATCGAGCGCAACGCCCAGGTCCAGGCGCGCCTGGTCGAGGACCTGCTCGATCTCTCCAGCATCGTGACCGGCCGTCTGCGTCTGCGCGTCGAGCCGCTGGACCTCGGCTCGGTGGCGCTGTCGGCGCTCGATGCGGTGCGGCCTGCGGCTGATGCCAGGCAGGTCCATCTGCTGACGACCATCGATCCGTCGGCGCGGTGGGTCTCGGGCGATCCCGATCGTCTGCGGCAGATTGTCTGGAACCTGTTATCGAACGGCGTGAAGTTCACGCCCGCCGGCGGCACAGGTGACGCTGTCGATCGCGCCGCATCGCACCGGCGTCGACCTGATCGTCGAGGACACCGGCAGGGGCATCGACCCGCAGTTCCTGCCCCGCGTGTTCGAGCGCTTCTCTCAGGCCGAGGGCGAAGAGGTTCGCGGCGTTCGCGGTCTCGGCATCGGCCTGGCGATTGTGCACGAGCTCGTCGAGGCGCACGGCGGCACGGTTTCGGCGGCCAGTCCCGGTCCCGGTCTCGGCGCCACTTTCACCGTCTCGCTTCCGAATCGACTGGCGGAGACCGCGTCGCGGCCGGTCGCCGGCGAGGCGATTCGGTGATCGACGCCGTCTCCGGCGACATTACCCACATCCTCGTTGCAACCTTCGGCGGCGCCGTCATCGGCCTCGAGCGTGAGTGGTCGGGACATGCGACCGGTCCCAACGCGCGCTTCGCTGGCGTCCGCACCTTCACGCTGATCGGCGGCTTGTCTGGCATTGCCGGGTGGCTGTGCACCGTCGCGCTGCTCCCGATGGCGCTGGTGCTGCTCGGCGGCCTGATGGGATTGATCATCGCGGCCTACTCGCGAGCGAGCGCGCGCGATGTCGAGGGCACAACCGAGACCGCGGCGATCGTGACGAGCGCGGCAGGCGTCCTCGCGGGGCTTGGCCACCTCGCCCTCGCGAGCGGCACTGTCGCGCTGACAAGCCTGCTGCTGGTGGAGAAGCCGCGACTGCACGCGCTGGTCTCGCGCATCGACGAGCCCGAGCTGCGCGCCGGCGTGCGCTTCGCGGTGATGGCGGTGGTGATTCTTCCTCTGCTGCCCGAAGGACCCTTCGGACCATGGGGTGGCGTCCGTCCGAGGATGCTGTGGGCGCTCGTGCTCTTCTTCTCCGGCCTGAGCTTCGTCGGATACATCGCGCGACGGATGGCAGGCCCGCGCCAGGGCTATGCGCTGGCAGGCCTCCTCGGAGGGCTCGTGTCGTCCACCAACGTGACGATCACCTTCGCGCGCCTCAGTCGCGCCGGACAGTCGCCGCGCGCTGCGCTTGCGGCGGGCGTCCTCGCCGCGTGCGCCTTGCTCTTCATCCGGGTGGAGATCGCTGCGGCCGTCCTCAGCCAGCCACTGTCGGTGCGCCTGCTACCGGTGTTCGTCCCGGCCTTCGTGATCGGCGTGGCGGGTTTCGTGCTCGGCCTGCGGAAGAAGGAGGGCGAGGGGGCCGACCGCGAAGGACCCGGCAACCCGCTGGAATTCCGTTCGGCCATCCAGATGACCGCGCTCTTCCAGGGCGTCTTGTTTCTCGTTCATGTCGTCCAGTCGCGTTTCGGCGCTTCCGGAGTGGTCGTCACCGGAGCGCTGCTGGGGCTGACCGACGTCGACGCGCTCACCTTGTCGATGAGCGGCCAGGCGGCCGCGGGAACCGATCTCAACCTGGCGGCCTTCGCACTCGCGACCGGGATCGTCTCGAATACGGTTGTCAAGCTCGTGATCGGCGTGACCGTTGGCGCCGGGCTGTTCCGGACGCTCGTTGGCATCGGCCTCGCGGCAATGGCTGCCGCGCTGGTCGTGGCGATGCTGGTGCTGCTACGGTGACGCGGTTGCGCGCGCAGCCTGGTAGTAGCGCGATGGCAACGGATGGCCGATGTGCGGCGCGATGAGACTCGATGCCTTCACCACACCCTCGATGCTGACGCCGGTTTCGATCCCCAGGCCGTCCAGCAGGTAGATCAGATCTTCCGTCGACAGATTGCCGGCTGCGCCCGGCGCGTAGGGACATCCGCCCAATCCGCCCGCCGCGCTGTCGAAGATCGCGATGCCGCGCTCGAGCGCCGCGTAGACGTTGGCGAGCGCGGTGCCGCGCGTGTCGTGAAAGTGCAGCGCGATCCGCGTCCGCGGGACACGCTGGGCCACGGCCTCGATGACGTCGATGACCTGTCCGGGGCGAGCCACGCCGATCGTGTCGCTGACGGCGATTTCGTCGCATCCCATCTCGAGCAGTCGTGCCGCGACGTCGACAACGCGCGCGACCGGGACCTCGCCTTCATACGGGCAGCCGAAGGCCGTTGACAGATAGCCGCGGACGCGCAAGCCGGCGCGTCGCGCTTCGGCGGCGACGTCTTCGTAGGCGGCAAGAGAGTCCTCGATGCCCTGATTGATGTTCCTGCGGCTGAACGTCTCGGAAGCCGCAGCAAAGATTGCGATCTCGTGAATGCCTGCGTCGATGGCGCGCGACAGTCCGGTGCGGTTGGGCACAAGGGCCAGGTATCGCGTGCCATCCCGGCGGGCGACCGCCCGCGCCACGTCGACGGCGTCGGCCATCTGCGGCACCCACTTCGGGCTGACGAAGGCGGTCATCTCGACGACCGGCAGTCCGGCGTTCGCGAGCGCCTCGATGAACGCGATCTTGGCGGCGGACGGCAGGATTGCGGCTTCGTTCTGCAAGCCGTCACGTGGACCCACTTCGACGACCGTGACGTGGCGCGGGAACCGAGTGTCGGTCACACGATCTCCACGAGCGGCACGCCAGGCTGCACGAGCTCGCCGGGCCGGCAGCCAACGTCCTTCACCACGCCATCGTGTGGCGCGCGCAGCGGAAGCTCCATCTTCATCGCCTCCAGAATCACCACGGTGTCGCCGCGGACGACGGTCTGACCCGGGGTGACGAGAACGGCACGCACTGTCGCCGGCATCGGCGCCGACAACGACGCGAGATCGTCGCGATGCTGGCGCGCTCCATGGGCATCGCCCACTCTCGGGCGATAGACCACGCCGTCGTGGTAGACCCACAGGTTGTCGCGCGATCCCGCGACCCACAGTTGGACGGCTTTGCCATCCGACAGGACGCGCCAGTGGCCACCGCCGAGGTCCTCGACCGCATAGACGGCGTCGCCAACGCGCACTCGGCCATCGGGCAGCAGTTCGGCATGCACGCGCGACGCGCCGGATTCAATTGAGATGTGCGCCACGCGTCCTCAGTTTCGCCAGCCGGTCAGCGAGCTCCACGGATCGGCGGACCGCGCCGTCTGGTGCCGATCGAAAGGGGGTCCGAGCGCATCGCGCGCGCCGCCGCAATCGCGGCGACGACGTCGGGCAGGTCGGCCGGCCCATCGCCGGCGAGCGACGCGATCTCGCGCTCGACAAATCCGGTGTCGATCCGTCCCGCATGGACGTCGGGATGCTGCACCAGGCGGACCAGGAACGGGATGTTGGTCGCGATGCCGAGAATCGGAAACTCCCGGAGCGCCCGCGCGAGGCGCGCCAGCGCCGTGCGCGCGCGACTCGGCCGACACGATCACCTTTGCGATCAGCGGATCGTAGTGCACCGTGATCGCGTCGCCCTCGCGAACGCCGCTGTCGACGCGGACGCCGGGACCCGACGGCTCGCGATAGAGCCGCAGCGGCCCGGCCTGAGGCAGGAATCCGCTCGCCGGATCCTCGGCGTACACGCGGCATTCGATCGCGTGCCCACGCTGGCGGAGCTGCTCGGCCTTCCACGGCAGCGCCTGTCCGGCCGCGACCATCAGTTGTGCGCGGACGAGATCGAGGCCGACGACCTGTTCGGTGACCGGATGCTCGACCTGGAGCCGCGTGTTCATTTCGAGAAAGTAGAACCGCGGACCTGACGACGTCTCTTCCAGGAGGAATTCAATGGTGCCGGCGTTCCGGTAGCCGGCGGCGCGCGCCGCTGCGACGGCGGCGGCGCTCATCTCGCGCCGGATCTCGGGCGTGACCGCCGGCGAGGGACTCTCTTCGACGATCTTCTGGTGCCGCCGCTGCAGCGAGCACTCGCGCTCGAACAACGAGATCACGTGGTCGTGGTCGTCCGCGAAGATCTGAATCTCGATGTGCCGGGGCCGTTCGATCAGGCGTTCGACGTAGAGGGTGCCGTCGCCGAAGGCGCTCGCCGCCTCGCGACGCGCGGACTGAATGGCGCTCGCGGCCTCCTCGTGCCGCCGCACCACCCGCATGCCAATCCCGCCGCCGCCTCCTGACGGCTTCACGAGGACAGGGAAGCCGACGCGCGGCCGCTGCGGCCTCGAGCGCGTCGTCAGTCTGATCTGCGGGCGACTCGCCCGGCACGACCGGCACGCCGGCTCGTTCCATCAGGCGGCGCGCGTCGACCTTCGACCCCATCCGGTCGATGGCGTCGGGCGGCGGTCCGACGAACACCAGACCCGCCGCGGCGCACGCGGCGGCGAACTCGCTGTTCTCCGAGAGAAAGCCGTAGCCGGGATGGACCGCCTCGGCGCCGGACGTTCGCGCCGCGTCGATGATCGCGCCGATGGAGAGGTAGCTCTCGGAAGGCGCCGCGGGACCGACGCGAACCGCATGGTCGGCGAGCGCGACGTGGGCCGAGCGCTCATCGGCGTCCGAGTACACGGCCACGGTTTCGATGCCGAGCTCGCGGCACGTCCGCATGACCCGCACCGCGATTTCGCCGCGATTGGCGACGAGGACTTTACCGAACACCGGAGATCCAGGCCGGCTTGCGCTTCTCCAGAAAGGCTTTTATCCCTTCCTGTCCCTCGGCCGACACACGTCGGCTCGCGATCGCCTCGACGCAGAGCGAGGCCACGTCGGATGGACCACGCCGCCCGATCTCCGATAGGAGCTGTTTGGCCGCGCACAGTGCGCCGGGAGCGCCCTGCATGATCTCGCGCGCATAGACGGCGACCGCGGCGTCCAGTTCGTGTTCTGGCACGATCTTGTGGACGAGGCCGAGCGTCTGTGCGCGGGCGGGGTCGAAGCGCTCCGCGGTGAGGAAGAGCTCACGGGTGGCCGAGCGTCCAATCTTCGCAACGACGAACGGCGCGATCACGGCGGGAATCAGGCCAAGCCGAACCTCGGTGAACCCGAAGATCGTCTGTTCGGCCGCGACGACGATGTCGCAAATGGCGACCAGTCCGGCACCGCCGCCGAGCGCGGCGCCGTGCACGCGACCGATCACCGGCACTGGCAGGCGATCCAGCGCCTGGAACATCCGCGCCATCTCGGTGGCGTCGTCCACGTTCTGATCGTGGTTGAACCCGGCCATCCGGCCCATCCACTCGAGATCGGCGCCGGCACAGAACGTGGGCCCGGCGCCTTCGAGGACGACCAGCCGCACCGTGCCGTCACACGAGACGGAATTCGCCCACCAGGTGAGCTCGGCAATCATCCCTTCGTTGAACGCGTTGCGCACCTCCGGCCGGTTGAGCACGAGCCGTTCGATTGACCCGTCACGCCGGATGTCGAGATACTTGAATCCCATCGGCTACATCCGGAAGACGCCGAAGCGCGGGGCCGCAATCGGAGCGTTCCACGCCGCCGACAGCGCCAGCGCGAGCGCGTCACGTGTCTCGACCGGGTCGAGGATGCCGTCGTCCCACAGTCGCGCGGTCGAGTAGTAAGGCGATCCTTCACGCTCGTACTTCTCGAGAATCGGCGAGCGGATCGCCGCCTCCTCCTCATCGGACAGCAGCTTGCCCTCGCGCGCCAACTGCTCGCGCTTGACGGTCGTGAGCACGCCCGCCGCCTGCTCGCCGCCCATCACCGAGATTCGGGCGTTGGGCCACATCCAGAGCCAGCGCGGCTCGTAGGCCCGTCCGCACATGCCGTAGTTGCCGGCGCCGAACGAGCCGCCGACGATGACCGTGAACTTGGGCACGACGCTGTTCGCCACCGCATGTACCAGCTTGGCGCCATCCTTCGCGATCCCGGCGCGCTCGTACTGCCGGCCGACGATGAACCCGGTGATGTTCTGCAGAAAGATCAGCGGCACACCTCGCTGATTGCACAGCTCGATGAAGTGGGTCGCCTTGAGCGCGGACTCGGAGAACAACACGCCGTTGTTGGCGACGACGCCGACGAGCATGCCGTGCAGCCGGGCAAAGCCGGTGACGACGGTTGTCGCATATCGCGCCTTGAACTCGTCGAATCGCGAGCCATCCACCAGCCGCGCGATGATCTCGCGCACGTCGTACTGCCGGCGCAGATCGCTGGGGACGATGCCGTACAGCTCTTCGGCGTCGTACTGTGGCGGCTCCGACGAGATCACGTCCGAGGGGGCCGGCTTCGTCGTGTTCAGTGTCGAGACGATCGTCCGCGCCAGCTCGATCGCATGCGCGTCGTCTTCGGCGAAGTAATCGGCGACGCCCGATTGGGTCGTGTGCACAGTCGCGCCACCGAGCTCCTCGGCGGTCACGTCCTCGCCGGTCGCGGCTTTCACGAGCGGCGGGCCGCCCAGGAAGATCGTGCCCGTTCCATTCACGATGATCGTTTCGTCCGACATCGCCGGCACGTAGGCGCCGCCTGCGGTACACGATCCCATCACGACGGCGATCTGCGGGATGCCGTCGGCCGACATGCGCGCCTGGTTGTAGAAGATCCGGCCGAAGTGCTCGCGATCGGGAAACACCTCGGCCTGAAGCGGCAGGAACGCGCCGCCCGAGTCCACGAGGTAGATGCAGGGCAGGCGATTCGCGTGGGCGACTTCCTGCGCGCGAAGGTGTTTGCGAACCGTGATCGGGTAGTAGGTGCCACCCTTCACCGTGGCGTCGTTGGCGACGATCATCACCTCGCGGCCCTGCACGCGGCCAACGCCGGTCACGATTCCCGCGCCCGGAGCGTCGCCGTCGTACATGTCCCAGGCCGCAAGCGCCGCGAGCTCGAGAAACGGTGAGGCGGGATCGATCAGACGCTCGATCCGCTCCCGCGCCGGCAGCTTGCCGAGCGAGGTGTGCCGCTCGAGCGCCTTCGGGCCTCCGCCGGCGCGGACGCGCGCCCGCGCGTCGCGGAGACGCGCGACTTCGCCGAGCATGTGCGATCGGTTGGCGGCGAACTCGGCGCTCTCGGGCCGGATCGCGCTGACCAGCTGCTCCATTTCCTCCGAGCCTACCAGCCGCAGCAGTCGGTTTTGAAGCCGCAGCCGGCGCAGCGCCAGACGGCGTGCATTCGATACACATTGCCGCCGCCGCAACGCTCGCAGACCATCGCGGGCGTCTGTGGCGGCTGAGGAGGTGAATCTCCGAGAAGCGGCCGGATTTTCGTCAAAGCTGGCGGGGTCGGCTCGGGGACGTCAGCCATTGCGCGCATTATACCGGCCTCTTGTGCGCAGTCGGGATTTGCACGCTCGTGTTGCAGTTTCGACACAAACCGAGCGTACTGTATGAAAAGGCTTCGGCGCCATGCTACAGTCCAGTATCGACAAGCGACATCAGCTTGACGACTCCTTGAGGCCATGAGTTCCAACCGGATGCGACGTGTGCTGGTGGTGGACGACGAACCGGATATGGCCGAATGGCTGGCCACCGTCGTCGCCCGTGCCGGATACGAGACCCGGGTCGCGACCCGCGGCGCCGAGGCCGAGGAGCTGTTTGCGGCCTGGCTGCCGGATGCCGCGCTGGTCGATCTGGTGCTGCCAGATGTCAGCGGCGCCGAGCTCGTCGGCCGCTTGAAGGCGCTGCAGCCGCGGACGGAAGTGCTCGTGATCAGCGGGCAGGGCAGCATTCCGCGCGCGGTCGAGGCGATCAAGGCAGGCGCCTGGTACTTCCTCGAGAAGCCGATCGACGCTGACAGCGTCGTCGCGATGTTGAGCCGCGCCATCGAGCGCACCGACCTCGAGGCCGAGAACCTGGCCCTCAAGCGCCAGCTGCGCGATCGCTACCAGTTCGACAACATCATCGGTCGCAGCCGTCGGATGCGGGAGCTGTTCGATCTGGTCGCGGCGGTCGCCGATTCGGAGGCCAACGTCCTGATTCAGGGCGAGAATGGCACCGGCAAGGAGCTCATCGCCAACGCGCTGCACTACAACTGCCGGCGCGCGAAGGGGCCGTTCATCAAGATCAACTGCGCGGCGATCCCCAAGGACCTGATCGAGTCGGAGCTGTTCGGCTATCGCAAGGGATCGTTCACCGGCGCGTTCTCCGACAAGGACGGTCTTCTCGGAGAGGCGCAGGGGGGATCGCTCCTCCTGGATGAGATCGGCGAGATGCCGCCGTATCTGCAGACCAAGCTGCTGCGCGTGCTCCAGGAGCGCGAATATCGCCCGGTCGGCAGCGACCGGGTCGTCCGCGTGGACTTCCGCCTGATCTGCGCGACCAACGTGGACGTCGAGGCGGCGTTGAAGGACGGACGTTTGCGCGAAGATCTTTACTTCCGCATCAATACCATCACCCTGCGCGTTCCGGCGCTGCGCGAGCGGACCGAAGACATCCCGCTTCTGTGCGACCACTTCCTCGATCGCTTCCGCCAGCGCTACCAGCGCAGCGTCCGCACCATCGCGCCTGCGGCCTACCATCTGCTGATCAGAAGCCGGTGGCCCGGCAACGTGCGTGAGCTCGAGAACGCGATCGAGCGCGCGGTGCTCGTCGCGAAGGGCAACGAGGTGACGCCGGCCGATCTGCCGGATTCGCTGCGGGAGGAAGCCGGGCCGGCGGGTGATTTCGTGATTCCGCCGCATCGCACGCTGGCCGAGATCGAGCGGATCGCGATCGTCCAGGCACTCGATCGGACGAACTGGAACAAGCAGGAGGCGGCGGCTCAGCTGGGACTCTATCGGCCGACGCTGTACAGCAAGATGCGGAAGCACAAGATTCGCGACGAGGGACGCGGTCGGCGCCTGCCCGCTCGAGTGGTGACGCCGAGATCCGGGAGCCGCGGCCCGCGCGCGGTGACGGGAGGCGAGCATGCGTGAGAAGACCGGCGTGTTGATCGGGCTCGTCGCGGGCGCCGCGATTGGCGGCGCCGCCGGCTGGCTCTATCTCACCGAAGACGGGCGCCGCTTCCGCGCCCGTCTCGATCCGCTGTTTCAGGACCTGGCCGAAGGCGCGGTCCGTCTCCGCGACACGGCACTGCGCGCAGAACGCGCCGCATCGGAAAGCCTGCGCACGCTGCGAGACGTGTCCGCCCGGGCGCCGGGACGGTAGGCGAGCGGGCGGCGGATGTCCGCGTTCGTGCCGCGCGGCGCGCACCTGCGCCGCTTTGTCTTTGCGCTCGTGGCCCGGGCCGGGCGCGTCGGCCAGCTCTCGGCCCATTCGGCCTGGCGCGGACTGGTCAGCCTCTATAACAGCGAAGATCCCACGCACGCCGCGGCCATCGCGTACTACGCGCTGCTCTCGCTCTTTCCGTTCCTGCTCCTGTTGATCTCGGTACTCGGCTTCCTGTCGTCGAGTGTCGAGGCCCGCTCCGCGACGTTGTCGTTCGTGCTGCGCTATTTCCCGACCCGCATGGACTTCGTGGCCTCGCAGCTGGAGGCGCTGCAACGCACCCGGGTCCCGCTCGGCGTCGTCGGCGGCCTCGCGCTGATCTGGGCGGCGCTCGGCTTCTTCAGCGCGGTCACCTCGGCGGTGAACCACGCGTGGAAGGTGGAGAAGCAGCGCAGCTATCTGAAACAGAAGCTGGTGGCGTTCCTGATGCTCGTGGCGGCCTGCGGCCTGCTCGCGCTGACGATGATGCTGTTCAGCGCGGCGCAGGTCGTGGGCGCGCACTGGTTCTTCGAGATTGGCAGCCGACATCCGAGCCTGATGACCCTGCGCAGCTTCGGGGTGAACTGGGCCGCCACATTCGGACTGATCGTCAGCGTCGGTCTCATCTTCTACTTCGTGCCCAACGCGAAGGTGCGATTCCGCGACGTGTGGGTGGGGGCCGTGCTGACCGGCCTGCTGTGGCGGGCGGCGTTTGCGGGATTCTCCTGGTACGTGCGCGACCTGTCGCGCTACAGCATCCACGGATCGATCGGCGCCGTCGTTGTCTTCCTGATCTGGGTCTACATCTCCGCGTTCATCCTGCTGTACGGCGTCGAGTTCACCGCCGCCTACAGTCGCATTCGCCGCGGCCGTCCACAGGAAGCGCCCGCCGCGCCCGCACCGCGCGTGTGAACGCGGTCCGGCAGTGCCGCGGCACTGCGGGACTGCGACACTCTCCGTGGCCCTGTGCTTGTCGTTATAGTCAAAACCTCGCGCGGATGCCGAACTGCATCGATCGCGGTTCGCCGACCGCCGTGATCTGGCCGAATGTGGGCAACGGGTTCGTCGGGTACGCGCCGGTGCCGAAATTGGTGTTCCGCGTCACCGGGTTCTCGGCGTTCGTCAGGTTGAACACCTCCGCGACGCCTTCGAGCTCGACGCGGTTGCCCAGCCGGAACGCGCGGCTGAGCCGCGCACTCACGTTGAAGAAGTCGCTGCCGATGCCGGCGTTCCGGTCGATGAACGCGCCGTTTACGATCGGCCGGCCGGCCGTGCCTTGGATCGTCGTGACCCCGGACGTGATATTGAAGGGCAGCGCCGAGTACGCCTGCAGCGTTCCGCTCAGCTGGAAGCCGTGTGTGATGTGCTGCCAGACGGTGGCGGCTGGCGCCGTTGACGTTTGCACCGTTCCGTTCACGACCAGCCGATGTCGCTGGTCGTCGTCTGAGCGTCCCCAGTCCTTCGAGAGGTCGAACGGGTCGATCGGCGAGCTGAAGAAGAATTCCCCGACGTTGTTCTTGGCGGTCGAGAGCGAGTACGACACGCGATAGCTGCCCCATCGCGCCGGGCGCTGCAGCCACGACACGTACAGGCCGTGATACGTCGAGTCGCCAGCCGCTGAGTCCTGGCTGTTGTTGCCGTACGACGAGTTCGGCCGGCACCCGTTGTTCGTTCCTGCCGGCACGCACGACGGCACGTTCTGGTTGATCGACATCAGCAAGTCCTGGCCGCGAAGGTATTGATAGCCGACCGACACGGTCGCCCGATCGCCGACCTGATGCTCGACCTCGACGCCCGCCTGACGAGACAAGGCGTTCTGGAGGTCCGCGATCCATCGTGGTGAGATTCGGCAGCGTCACGGACGGCATGACGGCGTCGAGGATCTGCGGGAACACCGGCGCGCCCGCCTGGGTCGGCGAGAGGCTGACGGCAATCTGGCGCAGCTCGGTCAGGTCCGTTGTATTGCCGGCCGACAACAGCGCGTTCGCCAGCGCGCGCAGCGGCACGCGATCGTAGAAGAGTCCAGCACTGCCGCGAATCAATGTCCGGCGCGAGGCGAACGGGGACCAGGCGAAGCCGGCACGTGGCGAGACGTTGTCTCGATCGGTGTCGATTGTCTCGAGGAATTGAAGGTCGTATCGCACGCCCAGCATTCAGCGTGACGTTCGAGGCGAGCTTCCATTCGTCCTGGGCGTAGACGCCCACGTTCGGATTCGTCTGGTGCGCCACGGTGTCGCCGAAGGTCTGGGTGAAGCCTGCGTTGTTGTAGACACCGGTCATGAAGTTTGCGAGCGAGGAGAATGTGTAGGCGCCGCGGATCGCTCGCGGGAAGGTGATGCGGTCGTCGTTGTAGAGGAGGTCAGCGCCGACGCGGAAGGCGTGCGCGCCGGCCTGGTGCGACAGGCTGTTGACCACTTGCACCAGCCGGTTCGCACGGGCGGTCGGACTGCTCGACAGCGTGCCGAACGATGCGACGCCGGCAACGCTGACGGCCGGACCCATCGGATCGCTCGGCGGCGCCTTCAGATGACTGTCAGCGAACTGCACGCGCGTCTCGAGGACCGTGCGGGGCGACATCGTCAGCGTGTTGCTGGCGGAAATCGTCTGATCGATGTTGTCGAGACCCGATGAGGCGCTCGGGGCGTTGAGCCCACCGGCACCGCGAGCGTTCTCCGACGCGATGTCGTAGAGCGCATAGCGCACGCCGAGTTGGTCGCGGCCGTTCGCCTGATGGTCGATCTTCGCCAGGACGTTGGTCGAATCGACCGGATTGGGATAGACGCCAGTGGCGATCGCAGGCCCCTGGTAGCCGACGGCCGCCAGACGCGCGTTGAGGGCGGCGGCGTTTGCGGGCGAGATCGTGGTCAGTCCCGACTGATCGAGTCCGCGATGCTCGGCATTGACGAAGTAGAACGTCCGATCCTTCAGCAGGGGGCCGCCGAGGCTGACGCCGTACTGCGATTGGCTCATGGGCAGCTTCGTGCCGGACAGCGGGTTGCTCGCGTTGAACCGGTCATCGCGCACGTAGTCGTACGCGGTGCCGCGAATGAGATTCGTACCGCTCCTGGTGACGATGTTGACGTAGCCGCCGAGCGCCCGGCCGAGCTCCGCCTGTCCACCGGAGGTGACGACCTGGAACTGCTCGATGGCGTCCACGCCGTAGGTCATGCCGCTCAACGCCGCCGCGTCGTCATTCGCTGACAGCCCATCCACGATGAAGTTGTTCGACAGGTTCCGTTGGCTGTTCACGGACAGGCTGATCCCCGGCACCGCGGACGTCTCGGGGAACAATTGCGTGCTCGCGACGTTCGTTGGTGAGACGCCCGGAACGAGGAGCGCAATCTCGAGAAAGTTGCGTCCATTCAACGGGAGCGTCCTGACCTCGGCCTGCGAGACCGTGCCTGCGATCTGGCTGCGCGCCGCGTCGATAATGGTGTCGCGCCCGGTGACCGTCACGGCCGCGTCGAGTGGTCCCACGGTCAGACCGACGGGCAATTCGAACGCCGAGCCGACCGTCAGCGTCAGCCGTCGCGAGGCGTCCTGGAACCCCTGCTGACGCACGACGACGTCATAGGGGCCGATCTTCAGAAACGGAAACCGGAAGCGGCCCTCGTCGTCGGTGACCGTCGTCGTGACCACGTTGGTGTCGTGATGACGGGCGCTGACGCGCGCGCCCTGGACGACTGCACCCGACGGATCGGTGACTTGACCGCCGATGCTGCCGTAATCAACGGTTTGCTGCGCGAATGCCGCCAGTGGCAGCGCGAGCATGATGATGCCCGCGCAGGCAAAATGACGAACAGCCCTCATTGAAACACTCCCCGAGCGGCCCCTGAGAGGCCGCCTCCACGTCACGTCGATTCGACTAAGAAGAGGAGAAGACGCGTGGTCAGACGCGGGGCGGTGGTGTGTCGGGCGAGGCGAGGCGGCGGATCAGGCGTTCGGGCGCGCTGACCGCGATCGGGCGCGCGAACCATTCGGGCTGGACGGCAATCGCGTCGGGCACGACGCCCTGGTTCGACAGCAGCGCGGTCAGGACCACCATCGGCCCCTGGCACGTCGCACGCATGCTGCAGGTCTGGCGCTGGTCCGTGTGCGCTGGCGCGGCCTTCTTGTGACAGGCGGGGACGTCCTGGTGGTCGGGCCGATGCGCTTTGCAGCAGTCGCGCGGCACGAACGCCGCGAGCGACGCCGTCTGCAGGACGAGCCACAGGGCCGCCCAGTGCCGAAGGCGCTGACGAAGCGCTCGCATGGTAATAGGCAGCTTAACGGACTTTGAGGCCGGCAGGCAATCTCTGCCAAACAACGGCCCGACTGAAGTCGGGCCCTACTGCAGTCGTTACGTAGGCCCGAACTTCAGCTCGGGCTGCAGTCGTACGTAGGCCCGAGCTTCAGCTCGGGCACAAGCGCGATCAGCTCCTGACCGTGGCCGTGCCAGCCGCGAAGGCGGCGGCTTCTTCCAGCGACCAGAGCCAGGCCGCGCCCCTCACCCCGCTGGAATCGCCATGCTTCGGCGGCATCAGCGCCGTGTCGACGCGATCGGAAAACACAAACCTCGGGAGGAGCCGCGGTACGGCTTCGTAGAGTTCGCCGACGTTCGACATGCCGCCGCCAAGCACGATGGCATCGGGATCGAGCACATTGATGATGGCGGCAAGACCTCGGGCGAGGCGGTGCACGTATCGATCGAGCGACGCTCTGGCCAGCGCATCGCCGTTCGAGGCGCGTGCGACCACGGTGGCGGCATCCGTATGGCCGCCGGGTCCGGCCGGCGACGACGCATAATCGGCCGCAAGCCCGGTTCCGGAGACGAAGGTTTCCAGGCAGCCGCGCTTCCCGCAGTAACAGGGTGGCCCCGGCCGCTCGTCCTCTTCGGGCCAGGGCAGCGGGTTGTGTCCCCATTCGCCGGCGATGGCGTTCGGGCCCGTGAGGACGGCGCCGTCGATCACGACGCCGCCGCCGCAACCCGTCCCGATGATCACGCCGAACACCACGGGACGCCCCGCTGCGGCGCCGTCGCTCGCCTCCGACAAGGCGAAGCAATTGGCGTCGTTGGCAAGCCGCACGGTGCGCTGAAGTCGCGCTTCGAGGTCAGGACCCAGCCGTCGTCCGTTCAGCCACGTGGAGTTGGCGTTCTTCACAAGGCCCGTAGCGGGAGAGATCGCGCCGGGCATCCCGATGCCGACCGTGCAGGGCCGGCCTGCGAACCGATCGGCGGCCGCGACGAGGTCGGCGATCGCCTCGATCGTGCCGTCGTAGTCGCCTTTCGGCGTCGACCGCCGCTCGCGAAACGCGATCGTGCCTGCTTCGTCGAGCACGATCGCTTCGATCTTTGTCCCGCCGAGATCGATCCCGATTCGCATCGTCTTTGCCTACTCGAGGATCACTGTCGTCTGCTCGAACCGGTCGGGCGCCGTCACGACGACGAACCCGCGATCGTCCAGCGACCAGCCCGTCGCGGTGGGGGAGGCCGCGCGGGCGACGCTCGTACCGTTGACGGTCACCCGGGTTGGCGTGGACGTAACCTGGATGACGAACCGCAGCGGCCGCTGTTGAGGACGCCACGCGCCATCCGGTGCCGACACCGTGACCTGAACACGCGCCGCGCCGCGCTCCTGCGCGAAGGTCCGGACCATGCGTTGACCCTTCGCATAGTCGAAGCTGAGGCCATCGTCCTCGTAGAACGCCGATTCTCCCCGCTCGGCGGCATAGACTTCGACGATGAGCGGCTGGCCAGGCATCTCGCCGGTATGCTGAATCACGGGCTGACGGAAGATGAAGCTGCCTCCGCGTGCAAAGAGCGGGATCGACCCGAGTGTGACCGGCATCGAGTGGCCCCGCCCGCCGGGATACGAACGGCCTGTCCACACGTCGACCCAGGTGCCCTTCGGCAGGTAGACGTCTCGCGTGGTTGCACCCTCGCGAAGCACCGGCGCCAGCAGGAGATCGGATCCGAACAGGTACTCGTCGTCCATGCCGTACGTCGCGGGATCATCGGGGTAGTCGAGCATCAGCGGCCGCATCGCCGGCAGGCCGCTGGTCGAGGTGTCGTGCATCACGTTGTAGATGTGAGGCAGGAGCTGGTACCGCAGCTCGATCGCCCGGCGGTTGTAGGTTTCCCACTGCGTGCCGTACGACCATGGCTCCTGGTCGGCGGTGCCGAACGCCGTGTGCGTGCGAAAGAACGGATAGAGGACGCCGCTCTGCAGCCACCGCGTGTAGAGCTCGGCGGGCGGAACCTCCGCGAAGCCGCCCACGTCGACGCCGACGAACGACAGCCCTGAGAGCCCCATGCCGAGCAGCGTCGGGATCGCGCCGCGCATCGCGGTCCAGTCCGAGACGTTGTCGCCGGGCCACTGCGCGGCGTAGCGTTGGCCGCCGGCGAAGGTCGCGCGGGTGAGGACGAACGGACGCTCCGTCGGCCGCAGGCGCTTCAACCCTTCGTACGTGCCCTGCGTCATCAGCAGGCCGTAGACGTTGTGCAGCTCGCGCTGGTCCGACGGTTGCCCGTCGTTGTCGAACGTGACATCGAGCGGCATCGTGCCGCCGGGCGTATCGAACACCGCCGGCTCGTTCATGTCGTTCCAGATGCCGGCGACGCCAAGATCGACGAACGGCTTGAAGAGGGAGCCCCACCACTCGCGCGTCTGTGGACGGCTGAAGTCGGGAAACACGCTCGGGCCGGGATTCTTCTCGGCACGCGACGGCCACACGTTGCCTTCGTAGATCGAGCCGTCGGGGTTCTTGACGAAATGGCCGCCGGCGATGCCGGAATCGTACGGCGCGGTGCCCACCTCTTTCTTGACGTGCGGATCGACGATCGTAATCAGGCGGATGCCCTGCTTGCGGAGGTCGGCGATCAGACGCCCGGGATCGGGGAACGTCGCCTTGTCCCACGTGAACGGCGCGTAGCCGTCCTGGTAGTGGATGTCGAGCCAGATCACATCCGCCGGGATCTGCCGCTGCCGGAAGTTGTCGGCGATGAAGCGGACCTTCGAATCAGGATAGTAGCTGTAGCGCGACTGCTGATAGCCGAGGGCCCAGCGCGGCGGCATCGGCAGCCGGCCGGTGAGATCCGTGAAGCGCTTGACGACGTCCCTCGGCGTCGGCCCGTCGATGACGTAGTAGTTCAGATCGCCGCCCTCGGCGCCGAACGCGAGCAGGCCCGGCGACGTGTGCCCGATATCGAAGTTCGTGCGGAACGTGTTGTCGAGAAAGATGCCGTGTGCGCGGCCCTTCCGCAGAACGATGTAGAACGGCACGCTGGCGTAGATCGGATCCGTGTCGGCCTCGTAGGCGAACGTGTCGCTGTTCCACATCGTCACGTTGTAGCCGCCGAGCTGCCGGCCTCGCTTGTTCAGATGTCCGGTCTTTTCGCCGAGACCGAAGATCTGATCGTCGTCCGTCAACCGCTTCCACACGCGCGTCCGCGCGTTGGAGAACGCGATGCCTTGCTCCGCGTCATCCTCGTCGAGCACCGTACCCGAGGCGTCCGCCACCGAGAGCCGGAAGGGGTTGTGCTGAATCGTCACCACGAGGCGCGACGTGCGCAGACGGGTACGGGCGGCGCCGATCTCCACCGTCGTGTTCGGCGCGCCCAGATCGCGGCCGACGACGGCATACGAGTGATCCCGGCCAAGCGTCTGACGAGCCTGCCCCCCGTAGCCCTCGCGAACGCGGGGCGCGAACCTGACGCGGACGATGTCGGGCGCGACCGCGGTGACGGTTGCGATGCCCTGGCTGTTGCGGAAGGTCAGCGTGTCGCCCGAACGCGTCGGACGTGGCATCGCGCCGACCGACGCCCATTGCGCGTCGGCAGCAACCGGCGACAGGCTGAGGAGCACGGTGAGGCAGGCGGCGCTGCGAAGCACGGGGTTCCCCCGGGATTGGTGGTCCGGCGCTAGACCGGCCTGGTCTGATGGTCGGCTCGCGCGATCGCGCGCAGGATGGTTTCGGCGAAGACGCCAACGTCGTCCGGCTTGCGCGAGGTGATGATGTTGCCGTCTTCGACGACGGGTTTGTCGACATAGAGGCCGCCCGCGTTCTTCACGTCGATGGCGATCGACGGCCAGCACGTCACCGTCTTGCCGCGCAGCGCGTTGACCGAAATGAGCAGCTGCGGCCCGTGGCAGATGGCGGCGACGGGCTTTCCGGTCGCGACCATGTCGCGCACGAGATCGACCATCGCGTGCCGCATGCGCATGCGATCCGGCGCGTGGCCGCCCGGGATGACGATCGCGTCGAACTCCCTGGCGCGGGCCTTCCCCGCGGCGAGCGTCGCGGTAACCTGACTGCCGCGACGGCCGGTGTAAGTGGCGCCGGCAACCGGTCCGACGAGCACCACCTCGAGGCCGGCCGCGCGGATCGCGTCGGCGGCGCCCTTCACCGCGTTGTCTTCGAACTCCTCCTCAATGAGGATGGCTACACGCTTTCCCGTCTGACCGCCGCCGTCGCTCATGCGGTCTGGGAGTGTATACCTAACGAAGGGGACAGGCCACTCAGGGCCTGTTTCCCCAGGGCCTGTCCCCTTATCACCCGAACGTCGGCCGAAGCCGCGCATCTGGTCCCCTCCGCCCCATAATGATCCGATGCCGAATCGTCTGGCCCGCGAGAAAAGCCCCTACCTCTTGCAGCACGCCGACAATCCCGTCGACTGGTATCCCTGGGGCGACGAGGCGTTTGCTGCCGCCCGCGCCGCGGACAGGCCGATCTTTCTCTCGGTGGGCTATTCGACGTGCCACTGGTGCCACGTGATGGCGCACGAATCGTTCGAGAGCCCGGCGATTGCGGAGGTGCTGAACCGGGAGTTCATCGCGGTGAAGGTCGACCGCGAAGAGCGGCCTGACGTCGATCGCGTCTACATGACATTCGTCCAGGCGACGACGGGCTCCGGCGGGTGGCCGATGAGCGTCTGGTTGACCCCGTCGCTCAAACCGTTCTTTGGCGGCACCTACTTTCCACCGGCGACGCGGTGGGGGAGAGCGGGCTTCGTCGAGGTCCTGCAGGCGATCGCGCGGACGTGGCGCGACGAGCGGCCGCGGGTGGAGCAGTCGGCGGAATCGCTGGTCACGGAACTCCAGCGCGCCGCCTCAGGTCGACTGTCTACCCGAGAAGGTGCCGGCCTCGCGTCGCCCGACTCGCTGGCGCGCGGTGTGCGGCAGTTCGAGCTGGCCTACGATGCCCGCCGCGGCGGGTTCGGCGACGCGCCGAAGTTCCCGCGCCCCAGCGAGCTGCTGTTCCTCCTGCGCGAGCATGCCCGGACGGGTCATGTAGGCGCGCGCGACATGGTGTTGCACACGCTCCGCGCGATGGCGCTCGGCGGCATGCGCGATCACGTCGGCGGCGGGTTTCACCGGTACTCGGTCGACGGCGACTGGCGGGTGCCCCACTTCGAGAAAATGCTGTACGACCAGGCGCAGCTGGTGCTGGCCTATCTGGAGGCGGCCCAGATCACCGCCGACCCGTTCTTCGCGCAGATTGCGGACGACACCCTGCAGTACGTTGCGCGCGAGCTGACCAGCCCGGGGGGAGGATTCTACTCGGCGGAGGATGCCGACAGCATTCCGCAGGAGCACGCCGGCCAGGCCGGCGCCCACGGTGTGGAAGGCGCGTTCTACGTCTGGTCTGCCGGTGAGCTGCGCGAGCTCCTGCGTGAGGACTACGACGCTTTTGCGCTTCGCTTCGGCGTCGAGGACGGCGGCAACGCGCCGGCGGATCCGCAGGGCGAGTTCGTGGGCAAGAACCTGTTGTACACGGCGCGTTCGGTGGCCGAAATCGCGGGCACGCTGGGCGAGACCGAGCCGTCGATCGTCGAGTCGCTGGCCCGTGCGCGCATCGTGCTGTTCGGTGCCCGGCTGACGAGGCCGCGTCCGCACCTGGACGACAAGATCCTCACCGCCTGGAACGGTCTGATGATTGCCGCGTTCGCACGCGCTTCACGCGTGCTGCGCGCGGAGGCGTTCGGGCTGCACGCAAACGCCGAAACCTATCGGACCATCGCCACGCGCGCGGCGCAATTCGTGTACGACGAGCTCTGGGATCCGGCGTCGACGACGCTCCATCGGCGACATCGTGACGGCGAGCGCGGCGTGGAGGGGTACGCGGAAGACTATGCCTCGACCGCGTTCGGCCTGCTGGAGCTGTTCCAGGCGGACGGCAATGTCCGCTGGCTGGTCTGGGCCGACGCGCTGCAGGAGGTGCTCGATCGGCGCTTCTGGGATGACGAGAGCGGCGGATGGTTCAGCACGACGGGCGAGGATCCAAGCGTGCTCCTGAGACTGAAGGAGGAGTATGACGGCGCCGAACCGTCTGCCGGTGCGTTGGCGCTCTTGAACCTCCTGACCCTCACGCATCTGCGCCCTGATGCCGGGCGGACGTCGAAAATCGAGCGCGCGCTGGCGCGCCATGGATCGGGCCTTGGCGATGTGGCGCGCGCGATGCCGCTCGTGGCCGCGGCGCTTTCGACCTGGCACGCGGGCATGGGGCAGGCCGTCATCGTTGGACGGTCGGGCGCGGCCGACTTCGAGGCGCTGCAGCGTGCCCTGGCGTCGCGCTACCTGCCGTTCTCGATCGAGGTGCCCGTCGACCCTGGTACAGGCGGCGCGAAACTGGTTGACCACTTGCCGTTCGTCGCGTCGATGGCGCCCGCTGGGGGCGATGCGACCGCGTATGTCTGCCGAGACTTCATGTGTCAGGCGCCGAGCACCACGGTGGACGGGCTGCTCGATGCGCTGGACGCTGCGAACCGCGCGCACAGTCAAGTCGATTGACGGGCACAGCGGCGACCGACCTCGGTTAGAATGGCGCGCCGGCAACCGGTCCGCCAACGGGTCTGGGCGAGTGACAATCGTCCGATGCAGCTCGAGATCGAGGTCTGGTTGCGGGGCAACGACTTCGCCACCACCGAGGTCGTCGAGGCGCCGCTCGCCGCGCCCGAGCGCTGGAACGATCAGGACGTGCGCACGCTGCTCGAAGAGTTGCTGCGGGCGATCGAGCGTGCGCAGCACCCGGACGCGGAACGCGATCGGCCGGTGGCGCTTCGCGGGTTCAGTTGGATTGTGAGTCCGTTCGACAGTGGCGGCTACACCGTGGCCGTCGAGATTCAGCTTGGCGCGGCTGCCGCAGGCCCGTTCACGATCGACCAGCCGGCGCTGGAGCAGGCGATCGGGCGCGTCATGGCGGCAGATCGGGCGAAAGGACCCGGTCCGCAGACGGTGCATTGACGGTCGCTTTATGCTGAAGAGCCAACTCGCTCATCTGCGCGGCGAAGCCCTCACCTTGTGGCGGCTGGAGCGCGCCCAAGACAAGCTGCACTGCTTCATCGTCGAGCCGCCAGGGGGATTCTGGCTCGGGGTCGAGCGCGGCGCGGATCTCGTCTACAGCGAAACGCACAGTGAGCTGGAGCCCGCGCTGATGCGCGCCGACAGCCTGAAGTCGCCGCTCATCGTCGCCGGGTGGACGGAAGTCACCGATCACTAGCGCTCCCTCGATTCCTCACCCCGTCTCTTTGCATCGGAGCTCGCTGATGACGCGACAGATGATCAGAGTGTTCGCTTTTGTCGTCGGGTTCGCGCTGTCCGTGGTCCTTCAGGCCGCGACCGCGGTTGACGGCAAGTGGCAATTCAGCCTGCAGACCGACGGCGGTCCGCGTGAGGTCGCCGTTGAAATGAAGACGGACGGCGAGCAGGTGACCGGCACGTGGGACACGACCGAGCTGAAGGGCACCTTCAAAGACAACACGCTGGCGCTCAGTTTCCCCTTGGCATCGCCCGAAGCGGGCATCACCGCGACGCTGGCCGTCGATGGCACGCTCGACGGCGAGACGCTGAAGGGGACGTGGAAGTTCGGGGATTACAGCGGCACGTTCACGGCGGCGAAGAAGCCGTAACCGGATGCTCGTGCCGTTCGCGTTCCGGCCGTTGCGCTAAGCACCAAGCACGCAGTCCCTCTTCCGCCGGGGTGGCGAAACTGGCAGACGCAGCGGACTTAAAATCCGCGGCCTCCGAAAGAGGCGTGGGGGTTCGATTCCCCCTCCCGGCACTTCAGCCTCCGCTGCGCTCGGCCTCGTGCCGCGGGCGATCTCAGGCGTTCGACCGTCGGCCTGACGGCCTCCGGCTTCAAGCGCGACCCCGCCCCGGTGCAGCGAGAGCATGTGCGAAGCAGCGAGAGCATGTGCGAACTATCTGAAGATCGGTAGAAACGGCCTGAGTGGCATATCCCACAGCAGCAAGACGCCGGCGAGCAGCGCGATCTCAATCCAGAGCGTGATGTGAGAAGCAGATCGCTTCTGGCCGGTTCCGGTCGCGCCTTGCTGCGGGGACGTCATGAAGGTGTCCGGGTCGTACGAGCAATGAGCAAGGCGCCGACGACCAGCAGCGCGAGCGCGGTCACCGTCAATTTCGGCCACCCCTCGGTGGTCCACACGGCCAAGAGCACTGCGACCAGCAGGATCGCGATGCCGATGAGGAGCGCCAACGCGCCGACGACGGAACTAAGCCGAGGTTCAGACAAGACGGAAGCCTTCCCGAGTGTGCGAATGGGGGGCGGCCGTGATTACTCTACCCGGCTGCGAGCTCGCGGTTAGCTCGAGCGGACGCGAAATAGCGTGCAGCAGGGCCAGTCCGTTTGCCCATGCCGCGTTTTGACACGGGGAGCGGCTTTCATCCCTGCTCCTGGTGACCACTTTGTAATCGATTACACCCAACAGGACCGACCTCTCTGGCCGCTCAAACGATTTTTGATTGTCCAAACTCATATAAGTAGTGCTTGACGGTAATACCAATTGGGCCCTAGCATCGGCCGTCGCCGTTTCAGTCGAGTCGACGCTTACGGTCGTGTTCTTCCACTCGGTCCGAGGACCGATGCGCGGTGGCATCCGCACGCAGCGCGTGTGCGCAGCTGACGGATGTCCCTTCCTCGCGCACCACGCGGCTACGACTTCGATAACCAGCCAACGGCACATGAATGAGGAGGCGGATATGTTTCGGGTCTGCGGACGCAGAGTCCTGGCGCGTCACGTTGCGAGAATCGGGGCTTTTGTCTTTGCGCTGACGCTGATCGGTGCGCAGCACGCAGCGGCTCAGGCCGTTTACGGCAGCATCGCCGGCACCGTCACGGACGAAAGCGGCGCCGTGCTGCCGGGCGTCACCGTGACGGTCACCAGCGTCGAGCGGAAGACGGTCGACACGGTCGTCACGAACGAATCGGGCCACTTCTCGAAGGAGCGGCTGCTGCCCGGCAACTACGAGGTGAAGGCGGAGCTCTCCGGCTTCAAGACGGCGGTCGTGCCGTCGCGTGCAGGTGAGCGTCGATACCCAGACGCCGATCGACTTGAAGCTGGCCGTCGGTCAGCTGACCGAGACGGTCGAGGTCACCGGCGGATCGCCGCTGCTCAAGACCGATCGCGCCGACGTGTCGACGACCTTCGACCAGCGGCAGCTGACCGAAGCGCCGGTGCTCGATCGGAACTTCACCAAGTTCATCCTGCTCACGCCCGGGCACGCAGCAGCTCACCTGGCAGCACGCCGCGTCGGAGAACCCGCAGGGTTCCACGCAGACGATGGTCAACGGCCAGAGCTTCAGCGGGACCGGCTATCAGCTCGATGGCACCGAAAACCGCGATCCGATTCTGGGGATCATCGTCATCAACCCGAACCTCGAAGCGATCGGCGAAGCCGAAGATCACGTCGCAGAACTACGACGCAGAGTTCGGCCAGGCGACGGCGGGCGTGGTCTCGGTGCAGACCAAGTCGGGCACGAACGAGTTCCACGGCAGCGGCTTCGAGTTCTTCCAGAACGACACGTTCCAGGCTCGCAACCCCTTCACGCAGCCATCCAAGGACAGCCTGCCGGAGACGAAGCGCAACCAGTTCGGCGTTCGCCGTTGGCGGGCCGATCATGAAGAACAAGTCGTTCTTCTTCGGCGACTACCAGGGCACGCGCAGCACGGTGGGCGGCTCGCGGCTGTTGTCGGTGCCGACCGACGCTGGCGCGCACGGGCAACCTCAGCGAGTACGGCGTCAACATCTACGACCCGGCGAGCAGCAGCAACCCCGCCGCGCGGGCGCAGTTTCGCGGGCGCCGTGATTCCGGGCGATCGGCTGTCGCCGCAGGCGCTGGCGCATCCTGAAGCTGATTCCGAAGCCGAATCTGCCGGGCCGCGAGAACGGGACGCGGGACAACTTCCAGGCGTCGGGCAGTCGAGACCTTCGACGCGGATCAGTATCGACGGACGCGATCGACCACCGGCTGAACGAGTCGACCAACATCTTCGGCCGTTACAGCTACGGCAAGTTCTTCCGCAACGGCCCGACGGCGTTCGGCACGGGCGGCGGCGCGGAACTGGTCAGCCTCGGCGGCGTTTCGGACGTGAAGAACCAGAGCCTGGCGCTCGGCGTTGACAGAACGCTCTCGTCGACGCCTGCTGGCCGATTTCCGCTTCGGCTGGTTCGAATACAACGTCAACGTGCTGCCGTTCGACTTCGGCACGACGCCGGCGGCCGACGCGGGCATTCCCGGGCTGAACCTCGACACGACGTTCACCTCGGGTCTGCCGGCGTTGTTCATCGGCGGCGACGGCAGTACGTCGCCGAGCGCGTTCGAGGCCGGATCCGGTCTCGGCGTGAACCGGTGCAACTGTCCGCTCGACCAGGACGAGAAGCAGTGGCAGGTCGTCGGCAACCTCACGAAGCTCTGGGCAACCACAGCTTCAAGTTCGGCATCGACATCCGTCGGGCCTACAACCTGCGCGTGCCGTCGGACTAGCACCGCTCGGGCGAGCTGACATTCAACTGGCAATCGCACCTCGCTCAACGGCACCGGCGGCCTGGGTCTCGCGACCTTCCTCCTGGGCGACGTGACTGGCTTCAGGCGGTACGCGAGCCCGAACACCAACGCCCGGGAGCGGCAGTGGCGCCACTTCTACTACGCGCAGGACACCTGGCGCGCCACGCCGAAGCTCACGCTGAACTACGGGCTGCGGCTCGACGTCATCAACCCGCAGACGGTGAACGAGGCAGGCAACGGCGGCTGGCTCGATCTCGACACCGGCGAGATCCTGGTCGGCGGGGTCGGCGACGTCGATCTCGCCGGCAACGTCGAGAACAACTTGAACTGGGCGCCGCGCGTGGGCGTGGCGTATCAGCTCGACGAGAAGACGGTGATCCGCGGCGGCTATGGCCGCACCTACGACATCGGCGTGTTCGGGTCGCTCTTCGGACACAGCGTCACGCAGAACCTGCCGGTGCTCTCGGTGCAGCAGCTCACCGCGCCGTCCAACTTCGATCGCGTGTTCACGCTCGACGCAGGGACCGACGCCCGCGACATTCCCAGCCGTGCCGTCGAACGGCCAGCTTCCCGCTGCCTAACGGCATGTTCACACGCGCGCTTCCGCCGAAGCAGCGGCCGCCCGTCGGTGGACGCGTTCAACGTCACCGTTCAGCGGCAGCTGAGCGACGTGATGTCGATTGAGGTCGGGTACGTCGGCAACCGCGGCGTGCACGCGTTCGTCGGAGACGGTCCCGCCGTCGACGTCAACGATCCGACGCTGGAAGGGTTCCCGAATGTCCCGCGCGACCAGCGGCGGCCATTCTTCGCCGGCCAGTTCCCGACGGCCGTCGGTGGCTACGGCGGGGCGTTCGGGTGGACGCAGGGCATCGGTTTCTTCTGCAACTGCGGCAAGAACTGGTACGATTCGCTCCAGACGCGCTTCACCCGGCGCTTCAAGGACGGCTACTCGTACCAGATGAACTACACGTGGCAGAAGGCCGAGCAGGAGGATGGCTCGTACTTCTTCTACGACCGCGACCTGAACGAGGGCCTCACGGGCTGGGACCGGACCCACACCTTCAACCTGGTCCTGGTCTACGAGCTGCCGTTCGGCAAGGACAAGAAGTGGGGAACGACTGGTGGTCCGGTGACCGATGCGTTCCTCGGCGGCTGGCAGTTCAACGCGAGCCAGACGTTCCAGAGCGGCATCCCGTTCGACGTCAGTTACGCCGGCGCGGGCGCCGACCGCGACGTGGGTCCGAACCGACCGAACGTGAGCGGCGACATCCAGATCAACGGCGGGCAGCGACGAGTACTTCGACGCGACGCCGATCGGGGCATCCGAACAGCCCGTATACGCGTCCGGCTCGGCACGTTCGGCAACATGGAACGGAACTCGTTGCGCGGTCCCGGGTATCGGACGACCGACGCCTCGATGTTCAAGCGCGTTCTCGGTTGGCGGCACACGCGACCTCGAGTTCCGTATCGAGGCCGTCAACCTGTTCAACAACGTGAATCTCGGCAACCCTGACACTGAGATCGGATCGCCGGGCAACGACCGGCCTAACGCCGGTCGCATCAACTCGACGGCGTACGTCAACGCGGACTCTGCAGCGGAACTTCCAGTTCGCGGTGAAGTTCCAGTTCTAGTTCGTGCGTGGTGCTTGCGTGCGCGGTGGTGGTGCTCTTCAGCACCGCCACCACGCACGCGGCACTTGCGCTGACGCACCCCTGAGGGGGCGCCACGCGCCATCCCGCAACGCTCGCAGTACAATCCCCTTGTGAGGGTTGCCGCTCTTTTCGGCCTGTTCCTGTTCGTTGGCCTCCAACCCGGATTCTCACAATCACCCGCCCCGTCCGACCGGCTCGCCATCCGAGGCCGAGGCCTTGTTCGTGGACGGTATCCGTCTGCTGAAGCCGATCGAATGGACGAGGCGTACGCCCGATTCACTGAGGCTGTCGCCCGCAACCCCTCTCTGGCAACCGCGCATTATTTCCTCGGATTCGTACTCGAACGTCGGCGCGACCTCCAGGGAGCGGCAAAGGAATACGAGCTGGCTCTCGCGAGAGACCCGAAAATGGCGGAGGCCCACGATCGGCTTGGCTTCGTGCTGGGTCTTCAAGGGCAATACCGACAAGGCGCTCGCGCGATTCGAGCAGGCCGTGTCACTGAATCCGCGGCTGTTCGACGCGCAATACCACCTTGGCGTGACCCGCTGGATGGCCCAGGACTTCAGCGGCGCGCTCGAGCCGCTGAGGACCGCCATCGCTCTTCAGCCGGCCAATCCCGACGCGCATTACTATCTCGGCGTCGTGCTCCGGCGACAAGGCCAGCTGGATGCGGCGATCGACGAGTTCCGCACCGCGACAAAGCTCAATCCGACCCTGGCGATCGCGTATACGTATCTGGGCGTCGCCCTGCGCGAGCGAGGGGATGTCGACGAGGCGATCACGACGCTTCAGCAGGCGGTCACCCTGGATCCGTCACGATTCGACGCGATCAATGGTCTCGGCCTGGCTTTCATGCAACGAGGCGATCCCGACCGGGCCGTCGAGGCTTTTGAAAAAGCGGCCTCCGAGCATCCCGACGAGCCCAGCGCGTTGTTGAATCTCGGCACCGCGCTCATGCAGAAGGCCGATTTGACGGGCGCCGTCGCGGTCTTGAGCAAGTTGACCGCTCAGCCGGCCGGAATACGCCGAAGCGTTCTATAACCTGGGCACCGCGCTCAAGCAGCAGGACGACTTCGCGGGCTCAGAGCGGGCGCTCCGCGAGGCGATTCGCCTGAACCCCCAGCTCGCGGATGGCCACTACACGCTCGGCGTCGTGCTCTGGCAAACGCGTCGTCTTCCCGAAGCAGCCGAGGAGATGCGCGCCGCCATCGCCGCGCGCCCGCAGTACGCCCAGGCGCATTACATGCTGGGGACGATCCTGCGGCAGCAGGGCGACCAGGATGGCGCGCTCGCCGAGTTCCGGCGCACGATCGAGTACGAGCCGCAGTCGCCGGAAGCATTTCTGAGCATTGGTCAGATCCTGCAACGTCGAAACGACCAGGCCGGCGCGGCGGCGGCGTTCGCGGAGGCCGACAAACTGAACAAGCAGAAGGCCGATCAGCAGGCCGCCGTGTTCGCGCTCAGTGGCGGCCGCGAACGGCTGCGAAAGAACGATCTCCCGGGGGCGCTGGCGCAGTTTCGTGAGGCCGTGCGCCTCGATCCCACCAGCGCCGACGCGCACTACCAGCTGGGCATCGCGCTGAAACGGTCGGGTGATGGCGCCGCTGCCCGCAAACACCTGGACGAGGCGCGCCGGCTCGGGGCGCACGTCGAGCCGGTGGGCCCCTAGACGATGTTCGTTCGCACGAGCTTTGCGACGCTCACGATGGCGATTGCGCTGGCGCTCACGACATCGGCGGGCGGCGAGCTGTCGTTCGGCTTCCGCGCCATCGGCGTCGATGCCGGCTTGAAGGCGGTCACCGTCTTCGGCGGCAAGACGTCGAACAGATATCTGCTCGAGACAACCGGCTGCGGCGTGGCGATGCTCGACTACGACAATGACGGCCGCATCGACCTGTTTTTCGTCAACGGCACCACGCTCGAAGGCTTTCCGAAGGGTGAGGAGCCGCGGCCGCATCTGTACCGCAACACAGGCGGCGGATCGTTCGAGGACGTCACCGAGGCCGCCGGCCTGCGCAATCAATGGGGCTGGGGACAGGGAGCCTGCGCCGGCGACTACGACAACGACGGCAACATCGATCTGTTCGTCACCTACTACGGGCACAATCGGCTGTTTCACAACACCGGGCGCGGGCGATTCGAAGACGTGACCGATCGCGCCGGCGTCGCCAATGCGCTGTCGCGATGGGGCGCGGGCTGCGCGTTCCTCGACTACGATCGCGACGGATGGCTCGACCTGTTCGCCGCGAATTACATCGATCTCGATCTGGCGACCGCGCCGACACCGGAGTCGGGCGTCTGTCGCTGGAAGGGCGTGCCGGTGGCGTGCGGGCCACCGGGCCTCAAGGGTGGAAAGAACGTACTCTTCCACAACCGTGGCGACGGCACGTTCGCCGACGTCTCGGAGCCGTCCGGAATTCTCAAGGCGAATGGCTCGTATGGACTCGGCGTCGCCACGCTCGACTTCGACAACGACGGCTGGACGGACATCTACGTCGCCAACGACTCCAATCCGAGCGCGCTCTATCGCAATCGCCACGACGGCACGTTCGAGGACATCGGCGTCCGCGCCGGCTGTGCCTACAGCCAGGATGGCAAGCCGCAGGCGGGGATGGGCGTCGGCGTCGGCGATTTCGATCGCAACGGCTGGCTCGACATCGTCAAGACCAACTTCGCCGGCGACACGACATCGCTCTATGCCAACACCGGCGGCTACTGCGAGGATCGAACGTTCGACTCCGGCCTCGGCCTGAACAGCCGGTGGCTGGGATGGGGCGCCGGATTCGCCGACTTCGACAATGACGGCTGGCTGGACATCTTCCTGACGAACGGACACGTGTACCCGGAGGTCCGCGGCATTCGCACGGAGGCGGGTTACGAGCAGCGCAAGGTCGTCTACCGCAACGTCGAGGGTCGCTTCGAGGACGTCAGCGAGCGGCTGGGACCGCCGGCGACGACGCCAAAGGCTGGTCGGGGCACTGCGTTTGGGGACGTCGACAACAACGGCACGGTGGACGTGGTGATCAACAACATCCATGACACCCCCGACGTGTTCCTGACCACCGCCGCCCCCGATCGTCACTGGCTGGAGGTCCGGCTGGTTGGGAAACCCTCGAATGCCAGTGCCATTGGCGCGCGGCTCCGTTTTGTCAGCGGCGACGTCGTTCAACTGCGTGAAGTGGCGGGCGGCGGGAGCTATCTGTCGCAGAACGACCTGCGCGTGCACGTCGGTCTCGGCACTTCAACGCAAGTAGATCGGCTCGAGGTCCACTGGCCCAACGGTCGCGACGAGCAGTGGGCCAACGTCAAAGCCGATCAGTTGATCACGTTGGTTGAGGGCACCAGCCCTAATTTGGGGACAGGCCCCGATCGATAGCGGGATTGGGGCCTGTCCCCCTGTCGGATTTATGACGCCGATCGTTCTCCTTCTGGCTCTCGCAATCCAGTCGCCGGCCGCGACCGGCGATCTGCCGCTCCGGCTGGCCGACGTTCGGACATCACTCAATGCCGGGCAGATCGATCATGCGCTCGAGCAGCTCAAGCAACTGCCGCCAGACGATGTGCGGGTTCGCTATCTCACCGGCGTCGCCTATTACCATCGCGACGATTTCGCACGCGCAATCGATCTGCTGGCTCCCATCGCTCACACGCTTCCGGACGGATCGGTCGAACGCAAAGAGGCCATTCAAGTCCTCGGGCTGTCGTACTACCTCGCGGGACGGCTGAAAGACGCGGTGCCGTTGCTCGAGGAGACCAGAGCCTGGGCCGCCGACAACATCGAACTCGCACAGGTGCTCGGCCGGGCTTACATCCAGACCTCTCAGCCGGACAAGGCGCGCGAGGCGCTGGCGACAACGTTTGGCGTTGCCCCCGACTCGGCGGCCGCCCATGTCTTCACCGCCCAGATGATGATCCGCATCGAGTTCCACGAAGCCGCCGATGCCGAGCTCAAGAAAGCGCTGGCTATCGATCCGAAGCTGCCCCGGACCCATTTCCTGCTTGGCGAGATTGCCGTGCAGTGGGCACACGTCGACGAGGGCATCGAGTATTTTCGGCAGGAGCTCGAAATCAGTCCGCTGGACGCCATGGCGCACTATCGCCTCGGCGAGGCGTACGCACGCCAGCAGAAATGGGACGCGGCGATCTCCGCGCTGCAGCGATCGTTGTGGATCAATCCTTATTTCAGCGGGCCCCTGATCGTCCTCGGCCGGGCGTATCTCACGAAGAATCAGCCCGCGACCGCCGAAGGGTTCCTTCGCCGCGCCGTCGAATACGACCCGAACAACAAGTCCGCCCACTACCTGCTCGGGCAGGCGCTTCAGAAGTTGGGCCGTGCCGACGATGCGGCGAAAGAATTCGAGATCGCGTCGAAGTTGAGCGACGCGGCGGCCCGTTAGCACCGCTGGTAGAATCGGTCCGTGGCGCTTGCTCGTGGGTCGATCGCCCTCGCGGTCGGCATCCTGTCGACGGTCATCTCTTCGCGCGCTGGCGTCTCTTCCTCGGGCGTTGTCACGTTCACCGACATCGCGGTCGGGTCCGGGCTGACCGTCCCCAGCACCTACGGTGGCCCCGCGCGCAAGCGCTTCATCATCGAAACCAACGGCGCCGGCACCGCATGGATCGATGCCGACGACGACGGCTGGCTGGATGCTCTCGTCCTCGGCGGCACGCGGTTGATCGATGGCCAGCGGGTCGAAGACCCTGCCGTCGCGGCGGCCGGGCCGACGACCAGGCTCTACAGAAATCAGCGCGACGGGACGTTCAAAGACATCACGACGCTATCGGGGCTCGGGCTCACCGTATGGGCATCCTCGGTGTGCGGCGGCGACTACGACAACGATGGACGTCTGGATCTCTTCATCACGTCGTTCGGACGCAACCGCCTGTTCCGATCGCTCGGCAGAGGACGGTTCGAGGACACCACCGCTGCGCAGGGTCTCCCGGTCGACGGCTCTCCCCGCTGGGGCTCCGGTTGCACGTTCCTCGATGTCGATCGCGACGGACGCCTCGATCTCTTCGTCTCGAACTACCTCTCCTTCGATCTCGCGACGGCGACCGAGCCCGGGCAGGGCGTCAACTGCTTGTGGAAGGGCATTCCGGTGAATTGCGGCCCCAAAGGGTTGCCGACCGACACCAACCTGTTGTTTCGGAATACCGGCTCAGGCTTCAGGGATGTATCCGGGCCTTCGGGTATCGCAGGCGTGACCGGCCGCTATTCGATGACCGCGCTGGCGGCCGATTTCGACGACGACGGCTGGGTCGATATCTATGTCGCATCCGATTCGACCGCCGCCATTCTGTATCGCAACAATCACGACGGCACGTTCAGCGATGTCGCGGTTCCGAGCGGCTCCGGGCTGAGCGAAAACGGGATGGCGCAGGCAGGGATGGGCGCGGCGACCGGCGACTTCAATGCCGACGGCCGCCTCGATCTCTTCAAGACCCATTTCGCCGACGACATTCCCGCGCTGTACCGAGCGGCGGGAAAAGGCCTTTTCGAAGATGTCGCGACGGCTGCCGGCCTCGCCGTCCAGAACCGCTACGTCGAGTGGGGCGCGGGCATCGTGGACGTCGACAACGACGGCTGGCAGGATCTGCTGTACATGACCGGCAACGTCTACCCCGAGGTCGAGCAGAAGTTTCCGCGGTATCCGCACAAGGGACCGCGCATCTTGTTTCGCAACAAGGGAGACGGCACGTTTGCCGACGCGAGCGCCTCTGGCGGCACTGGACTGACGACGCCGCGCTCGAGTCGCGGCGCGGCGTTCGGCGATGTCGACAACGACGGTGACATCGACGTGCTGGTGATGAACATGAACGAGCCGCCATCACTCCTCAGGAACGACACCGCCAGCGCAAACCATTGGATCGCCGTTTCGCTCGAAGGGACCGTCTCGAACAGGGCGGGCGTTGGTGCGACGGTCCGGGTCACCGCCGGCGGACGCGTCCAGGCGCGTGCGGTGCTGAGCCAATCGAGCTACTACTCGATGGACGATCTCCGCTCGCACTTCGGCCTCGGAGCGGCAACGCGGGTGGATCGTATCGAGGTCGCGTGGCCCAACGGCATCGTCGAGACAGCGTCGAACCTTGCGCCAGACCGCGTCGTCACGTTCGTGGAAGGTAGAGGGGTCGTCGACAGGGTTGGCGTGATCAAAGCAGGAGCGCCGCGACACTGAAGTAGAACACCAGCGCGGCGACGTCAGTTAAGGCGAGGACGATCGGGCCGGCCGCGATATTGGGGTCCGCTTTCAGCGCGCGAAGGGCGTTCGGCAACACCACGCCCAGCAGGCACGCGGTGAGCATCGACGCAGTGATCGCGCCGGTGAGCACGCCGGCGACGACGGCGTTCCGCTGCCAGACCCAGGCCACCAGCCCGATCAACGCACCACACGAGACGCCGAGCATGAGCGCGGTGGCGGACTCGTTCACGATGCTGCGAAAGAGCGCCCGCCACTGGACTCTGCCGCTCTGGAGGTTCTGCAGCGTCAGCGAGACGGACTGGATGCTGACGCTCTCGGCGAGCGCGAGCACGACCGGGATGAACAGCGCCAGCACCACGGCGACCCCCAGCATTTCCTCGGTACCGGCTCAGGATGAACGCGCAGAGCAGGCCGGCGCCGACGTTGCAGAGCAACCAGGGAAAGCGGTCCTTGTAGCTGCTCCACGGCGTCAGCGCCCGGGTCGCATGGATGCCGATGATCTGGAAGATCCCTTCGAACGACTGCTTCGCCAGCGCCAGCACTTCCTCGTTGAACGAAGTCACGTCGACGACGCCCACCAGCCGGCCGTCGGATTCGACCACCGGGAACGCGAGAAACCGCCGGTTCACGAAGTACTCGGCGGCGACCAGCACGGTCGCCCAGGAAGGGATTGCCACCACCTCCGCGATCATGATGTCGGAGATGCGCGACTCGGCCGCGTTCGTCAGCAGCCGGCGAATCGGCACCACGCCAACAAGACGGTCCTTCTCGTCGACGACGTAGCAATACAGGATGATCTGGGTGGACGGAAGCGCGCGCGCCTTCTCGAGGGCATCGGCCAGGCTGTCGTCGGGTTTCAGGATCAGGGGCGCGGGGCGGACGTGATCGAGAATCGGATCGTACAGTTGGTCTTGCGAGATCGGCGTGTCTGGCATCGAGTGTTCTTATATCCCAACCGCAGCCATCGGCCAACACGTGGTCGGACCCTTATAATCGCGCCGATGCATCTGACGCGATCGGCCACGACCATCCGGACGTGGCGCTCGGACGACGCCCCGGCGCTGGCGCGGAACGCGAACAACCGCAAAATCTGGATCAACGTGCGCGATCGCTTCCCGTCGCCGTATACCATCGACGACGCCGAGAGCTGGGTGCGGCATTGCGCGCGCGCGATGCCCCCCACCGACTTCGCCATAGAGGTGGAGGGTGAAGCGGCGGGCGGCATTGGCGTCGTCCTGCACGACGACGTCGAGCGGGTCTCGGCGGAGCTCGGGTTCTGGCTGGGCGAGGCGTTCTGGGGTCGCGGCGTCATGACCGACGCCGTCAGCCTCTTCGTCCCGTGGGCGTTCGATCAGTTCGATCTGACACGCATCTACGCCCACGTCTTCAGCTACAACGTTGGTTCGGCGCGGGTGCTGGAGAAAGCCGGATTTCTTCGCGAAGGGCTGCTCCGTCGAGCGGTGATCAAGGAAGGCCGGATCATCGACGAGTCGCTGTACGCATGCGTGCGCGACGGAACATAGTGTGGCTGTACGTAGGCCCGAGCTTTAGCTCGGGCTGGCACCATGGATGCCCAAGCTAAAGCTTGGGCCTACGTACTCGACTTCAGTCGGTCCAATTCGGACTCGACTTCAGCCTACGTACATTCGCAGTAGGGCCCGACTTCAGTCGGGCCAATCAGCTAGCGCGCTGGCGACTCCAGGTACGCGATCCACCGCGCCAACACGGGCGGCGCCTCGCTCTTGGTGGCGCGAAGCCGCGAGCTCAGATCCTGCAGTCGCGCGAGCCCATCCCGTTGTTCTGCGGCAGGACGGCGGGCGACGTCGGCGATCGCGAGGCGGACCGCCAGCGTCAGGAGCTCGGCGTCCGTCGTTCGCTCCACGGCCGGCATCAGCGCGGTGAGCGCCTCATCGGGATGCCCCGCCGCCGCGCGCGCCAGCGCGGAGCGGACGATGAAGCGGTCGTCTTCGGGCCACTTCGTCCCGGCTTCGACCAGGATGTCGGCGGCGGCTTCGGCGTCGCCCATTCGCAGATACCCGTCAGCCACGAGCGCGAATATCTCGGGAGACGCATCGTCATCGATGAGCGAGGTCTGCCAGGCGCCGACCGCTTCCTTCGTGTGCCCGCCACTCGCGTAACAGGCGCCCAGGTAGAGAATCCCGGCGAGGAAGTCTGGAGAGGCCCGCACGGAGGCGCGGAATTCCTTGGCGGCGTCCTCGATCGAGCCTTTCCGGTAGAGCGCGAGACCACGGAGAAAGGACGCCAGGAGCGAGCGATCGCCCGCCGGTACCGTGAGCGTGTCGAGGGTGGCGAGTGTCCCCCTTGCGATCGCGGATGCCGCGGTGGTCGCCTCACTCGACGAGCCTTCGCTCATCTCGTTCGCGTTCTGGAGCGCGCGGCTGAGGAGCGGGACCGTCAGAATCTGTTCAGCGCGGAAGACCCCGACCTGCTTCTCGAGGTCGGCCTTGAACACATCGCTGGCAGGCACGGCTCTGGCGAGCGTGAACGGCCGCACGAGGTGCCGGGTCACGCCGCCAGCTGACACGGACGCGCGCGCCACGTAATCGCCGGGCGGAAGGAGCCCGATCGGAAGCGGCGCCTCCGCGGCAAAACGATCCTTCTCCTTCGCCGCCGTGAGCCGCGCGGGTTGCACACCGAGCGCAGGGCCGGTCTCGGAATCCGCGACCTCGAGGGTCACGCTCGGTGCCTGTTTCGCGTCGACGGCGCCGTACAGCTCCAGATAGCCATCGAACGCCTCGCCGTCGATCGTCGGGTCGGCCACGATCCGCATGGCCGTCTGCTCTTTGGTCGCGGCAGGCGTCAGCACCAGGTCGGCGAGGTCGATCGTTCCCACGCGTGTCAGGCCCGCGGTGAAGGGGTGCTCGACACTGCCACGTCGGCCGCGTGAATCCACGACAGCCAGCTTCAGCGTGTAGGAGCCGGGCTCGATCTCGGCGACGCTGGTGGATTCGAGCGGCCCCGGCGCGTCAGATCGGATTGGCGTCATCGTGGCTTCGCGGAACCCGGTGCTGACCACCTTGCCTTTGGCATCGCTGACGGCGAAGCCGATGGCCGTTGGCTCCGGCGCGGTCGCGTCGTGACCCACCTCGGTCGAGATCACGAGCCGCAGCCGCGTGTCCTCTGGGACTCGCATGCTGTAGGTCGCGACCTTCAGCGGGAGCTCGGTTGCCAGCAGGGGAGCGCCCAGCACGTTGGCCACCGCCTGCTCCGGGGTCAGCCGCCTCGCCGGCCTTGTTCACGGCCACGGCGAAGTCGCGACGCGCGCGGACGGTGACGCCGGGCCGCGCCAGCGTGACCTTGATCTTGTGGGTGCGTCCGTCGCGGTCCCTGGCTTCGGGCTCGGCGCTCAACAGGTAGTACGCCGTCATCTCCCGCGCGATTCGCTTGAACGCGTTGTCGCCGGTACCGATCGACGTGAAGACCGCTGCCGCGCGACACTCCGGCCAGCAGATCCAGTCCCAGGCGGCCGGCGCCGCGGTCCTCCATCGCCGTCGGCGACGGCTTGGCATTCGAGGCGTCGAAGCTCGAGTTGCGGTCCAGGTGAATGGCGTAGAGGGTCACGCGCGCCGCGGCGGCCAGCGCTGACAACTGCCCGAGATCCGCCTGGTTGTCGAGCGGCATCGGCAGGCCTTCCGACACCCAGACCACTGTCTTGGGGGCGTCGATTGGCTTCAGCTGCTGCAGCAGCGTCCTGAAAATCCGGCTGACTTCATCGACACGCCGGCGATACGTCATCGCGACGTCGTGCGCCAGACGCGAGATTTCTGGAGGACACAGGTCCCGTCCGGACGGCTGCCCTTCGCTCCGTCGGGGCTGCCCCGCGACCCGGCCCGACACGCACTCGCGATCGACCGCTCGGGCGAGCGCGAAGTTGTTTCCGGCCTCGATGTCGAACGCTTCCTGGATGCCGACGTTGTAGATGTTTATCGGCATGTGCGTCCCGCGTCCCACGATCTTCTCCAGCGCGGCGGCGACGCGTTCTCGATCGCCGGTGAACTCCACGCTGACGCCGTTCGGAAACGACAGCACGCCGACCTGATCGCCGGGGCTCAGGCCGTTCACGAATTCTGCCGCGGCCTTGGCGGCGTCGCGTCCGCTCCCCGTCGCGATGCCCTCGAGATCGAACGCGAGCAGCACCAGACGGCCACCGACGGCATTCTCGTTGGTGCTGTAGGCGACGCGCTTCGCCTGCACCGGTTTCTCGGGCGCGGCCGCCGCGCTTTGCGAGACGAACTCCGCGGACAAGACGCGACGCGGCGCGCCGTCAATCGTCAGCGTGAAGTCGTCCGCCGCCAGCCCCAGCACCGGTCCGCCGTCCTTGTCGACAACGGCCGCGTCGATCACGATCCGCTCGGTACCGGAGCGAAACAGCGGCTTCTGGTCGCCGGATGCTGGCTGGTGCGGTCGGGGGTGTCTGGGCTGGGTCTTGTGCGAGCGCGGTGGGCACCGGTGCCACGGCACGGAGGCCGAACAGCGCGGCGACGGCGAGGCGCCACAGCGGTCGCTCGGTCATGGCTGCCGACGTTTTCCCCCAGACGCGCGGTAACCCTGGCGGTGGCGGACACGCAGGCTCGTATCGGTCACCTCGACTTGAATCTTTCTCCATGAGCCGTCCCGGGCTTCGTTCGACGAAGCGTAAGACAGGAGGTATTGGTGCGACAACTCCTCGACAATCGCACCGAACGCCTTGTCGAGCTCCTTGACGCTGCTCGACCACGAACGCGCGGCCGCCGCTCATCGACGCAATGTGCTCGAGGCTTGCGGCCAGCGCCCGGTTGGTGACGCTGCGGCCCAGACCGATCGTGAAAATCGTCGCGTCGCTCGTTTCAAGGCGTGTCTGCACGCGCCTGATCGTCGAGACGCTGTTCTGATCCTCGCCATCGGTGAACACCACCAGCGCGCGGCGTCCGGGTTGTTTGCCGACGGTGCCGATGGCCGTGAGGATGGCATCGTACAGCGCGGTACCGCCCCACGGGGAAAGACGGTCGACGGCCTTCAGCCGCACCTTGGGATCGGTCGATCGCCGCGCCAACGTGAAGATGTTGTCGTTGAAGGCGAGCAGGCTGACCTGATCGGCCGGACGCAGCGCGGCGAGGAATCCTCTGACCGCGGCCTTCAAGGTCGGCATGGCGTCCGTCATGCTCTCGCTGACGTCGACGGCCACCACGACCTCGAGCGGGATGTTCTCACCTGCGAACGCCGTCAGTTTCTGCGGCACGCCGTCTTCGCGGACACGAAACGTGTCCCGCGTCAACCCATGCACGAACACGCCGCTGGCATCGGTCACGGTCGTCGTGACTTGCACCACTTCCACGTCCACCGTCTCGGTGTAGCCGGCGTTTTTCGTTCGCGTCGTGGCCACCACCCGCTGGCCGTCGGCAAGCGTCGCGGTGACGCGAATGACGTGCTCCTTGATCGCGGCGCCTGCGTCCCACGCGCATTCGAATGGCGGCCCGACCAGCGTGCACACGCTCCGTCCGTCCGCGAAGAACGTCATCTGGCGAGGCGCGGGTCCCGCGGTCATGCGTGCCTGAATGACGACGGGGCCGCTGACATAACTGCCATCCGGGGGCGAGACAATGGTCAACCGGCCCGCAGGCGCCTCCTGCTGCGCGTGCACGGTCGGTCCCAGGAGCCCGACGCTTATCGAGAAGATGGCGGCCCGCCATTGCGCTCGCCCGGCGTAGCCCTGGGGAAGGCGGGCCTGCCGCGCCGAAGCGCCGAAGGCGCGGAGGCGGGTCATGGATGCCCGTCCGTTCCTGAATCGGTCTCGGCCGGCACCAGGGGCCCGCGAGCCGTCAACGCGGAAATGTAGTCGTTGATCTGGTCGTCGCCGAGCGATTGGATCTCGCGGGACAGCGACAGCCAATCGTCGAAATAGGCGAGGCGGGCATCGTCCAGGACGTCCTGCAGCGCCGCGGCGAGCACACCTGGCGCCAGGGCAACCGGCAGGTGCCGATCGATCAGCGCCTCCAGCACCCGAAGGCTGATGTCGGCAACGCGTGTCGCCATCAGGCCGGCGCCCGAGCGGCCGCTGTAGCGCTGGGGCGCGGGCGGATCCGGAAAGGCGAGCGCGAGGCTGCCGTCGAGCGGTGTGCGCGAGACACCCCACTCGAGCGGCACGGGGTCATCGCCGGTTCGGCCCAGCAGCACGAGCTCGGTCAGCGTGAACAGTTGTGGAAACGCCGCTCTGTCGTGCGCCACGGTCCACGCCATGGCCTGTTCGCGGCGCTCGCCAACCGCGAGTGGCGTCAGCGCGGCGGCCGCGGTTTCGGGCGTCCACGTCTCGAGGCGCGCGCGGCCGGCGTTCAGCCAATCGAGCACCCGGTGGGCGCGGCGCTCGTCGAGATCCGCCGCGGTCGTCATGACCAGCGAGTCGACCAGGACACGCCGATCGGCCTGGCTGACGGTTGGATGGAGCTCAGGAAGGTCGCCATGCGTGCGCCGCAAAGCGAGCCGGCCGAGGCCGAAATCGAGGCCGAGCAGCGCGCCGCGCACGTGCCACGGTTCACCGTCGCCGGCGGTTTCGAACGGCAGCATCCAGCGCGTGCGCTCCCGCTCGATGGGCGTGATCAGGCGGCGCCCGAAATCATGGCGACGGGCCACGTTGCCGGCCAGAAACGTCCGGCCTTCCGGATCGCCCAGCGACAGCGCGTAGACGACGGACGTGAGCACGTCGGCCAGGACCGCGGTGTCGAGACGGCGCATCCGCTCTCCGACGGCTGCGGCGCGCTTGAGATCGGATCGACTGCGGACCCGCTCGAGGTCCACGAGCGCCTGACGGACGCCGGCTTCGACATCCGGTGGCGGATCGACCGTCGTCAGCTCGCTTGGTTCGATCGCCATCAGCGCCGGAGACAGGTCGTGCAGCGCTTTCTCGATCGATCGGACTCGGGCGACGTCCGGCGCGGACTCGAGATCGCTGCCAATGCCGACAAGCGTCAAGGCCGCATCGAGGGTGTTGCCTTCCTGGCTCGCACGCACGTCTGTGAGGCGCGCCAGCTCGGGTGCTGCCCGGTCCACACGATAGGCGATGCCCTCCCACCTCACGACCACCGGCGCGCCAGCGGCGGGCAGCTGTCAGGCCAGAGAGCGCCTCGAGCAGCACGCCCTCGGCCTGGAACCCTTCCTTGCCAGCGTCGTAGCCCAGCGATGGCAGCAACGACGTGGCGATCCAGTTCGCGACCTCACGCGCGTAGCGACCGCGGTCGGACGACAGGTCCGCCAGCGATGTCAACAGCGACTCGGCGCGCGACCGGTCGAGGGCATGGACGCGTAAGGCTCTCTCGACCAGGGCTATTGGCGCCTGAAACAGCGCCATCGTCGCATCGAGATCCGTATCGCCGCTGACCTGATCGAGTTGCCGCGCCCGCTGCACCAATGCCAGCCAGGTTTGCCAGTTGCGGATATCCGCGCGCTCGAGCGTCAGCACCAGAGCGGGAAAGCGCCGCGATGCGCGCGTCATGTAGACGCGATCGGCCAGCGTCGAGTCCGGGAACCGCGCCGCCAGCCGCGACGCGAAAGCGAGCGAACTCAGCGTCGCTTGGCGAGACGGTAAGGATAGCGGTGTCAGAAGTCCGATCAACTCTGGCAACGTGGTCGCGTCGCTCTCGTCCAGGTCGTCCCAGTGCGCGGGTGAGTCGGGCACATCGTCGTCTGCGACCAGCGCCTGCCAGTACCTGATGGTGCCGAAGACGCGACCATCAGGGCCGATCGGTGCCATCGCCAGCAGCAGCGTGGGATCCGCTCCCAATCTGAGAAACGGGAACTCGCTGGTTTTCCACGCGGGTTCCACGTCGACGAATGTCTGGTAGAGGGCCCGGAACGCCTCGGCGCTTTTTTGGGCCTTCTCCTTGGCGATCTCCTCGGCGCTCTTCCTGGCGCTCTCCTTCCCGTCGCGCACGGCATCGTCGCGCACCATCCGCATGCGCGCAGTGTCGAGCCCCTCGATCGCTTCGGCAAACGAGGCCAGCCGGCCGTCGTCGCGACCGAGGATCTCGGGGATCGCGTCGCGCGGAATGGCGAGCGGGCTCTGAAGAAGCGACTGCCAGAGTGGCTGCAGGTCAGGTCCTCCCGGCAGTACCACGCACGCCACCTCGCACGCGCAGATTTGACGAGAACGCCGCAAAGGCGGTGGCATGCTGCTCGTAAAGGCGCCGCACGAGTGTCGGATCGCTCGAGATGGCCTTCAGGGTTTCCGTGTCGACGCCCATCAGGCCATACGCCAGCAGCGATGCGCGACGGTTGGTGAGGATCGCGCCCAGCAGATGCCTGTCGTCCGCCGGCGCATTGGCCAGGATCTGAGCTCGCCAGATCGGCGCTGCGAGCGGAATCGGCACGACGTCATCGCCGCTGGAAGGCGGGTTCAGAAAATAGTCCGAGACGATCTTCAGAGGCCGGCTTCGGAGGATCTCGCGTGGCGTGGGTGACGCGAACGATCTCGGACACAACCAGCGCACGCGGCAACTCCGGCGACAGCCCGAGTGCCGGCAGCAGGGTCGTTCGCCCACCGGGCAACGGGACGTCCGTCCATTCGGGCGTCTGTGCCGCGGCGACCGCGACCCACGAGCTCAGGACGATTGCGGTGAACGCTAGTCGAGCTGCCCGTCGCGCAGGCGGACGACGCGTAACGGAATTGGTCGTATACTTTGCACTCTTGACCGAGGGCGGGTGCCTGCGATGACCGATCTGCTCCTGACGGAGCTCTTCCCGATCGACGATGAGGAGCGCCTTTTCATCTCGCCGGTGATCACCGACTGGGCGCCGGTTCATCAGCGCGGCATCGAGGTCATCATCGATCTCGAGGGCACGCTGGACCAGGGCGTGTCGACGCGGCCCGGGCACATTCTTTACATCTACCATCACATCTACGATGAGGAGCTTCCCGACCTCGTGCGCCTGCATGCCGTCGCGGAGCTTGGAGCACGCCTCGTTGTCAACGGCCAGAAGGTGCTGGCCCACTGCAGCATGGGTTTCAACCGCTCGGCGCTCGTCGCCGGCCTCATTCTGACCGAATTGGGATATGAGGGCGCGGCGGCGCTGGACCGGCTTCGCTCGCGCCGTCCCGGTGCACTGTACAACGAACGGTTCGCGGAATATCTGGCCTCGATACCAGGCAAAGCGCCGGTGACGAGTGGCCGGCTCGCCGAGTGCGTGCCATCGTCCCAGGCCATGACTCTTTCCAGACGTGCCTTTTTCGGCGCCGGCGCTGTCGCTCGCCATTGCAGGCGGTTCGACCGACCAGGCTGGCGCGATCCGCGGCCGGTGTCCGCGTGGCGCCGGTCCGTATCGCCGTTTCGACCTACTCGTACTGGCATTTCCGAGGCGAGCGCTACCCGGTGGAACGGGTCATCGAAGACGCCGCCCGGCTCGGCTTCGACGGCGTCGAGATCCTCCACCGGCAGATGGACGACGAATCGCCCGCCTACGTTGCGCGGCTGAAGCAGACGGCGTTCCGTCATGGCGATGCCGCTCGTGATGCTGTCCATCCATCAGGATTTCGTCGATCCCGGATCCGGCAAAGCGGCAGCAGGACGTCGATCACACCATCCGATGTCTCGAGCTGGCGGCGCGCCTGGGGATTCCGTGCATCAGGCTGAATTCGGGCCGCTGGAACACCATCGCCTCGTTCGACGACCTGATGAAGGTGAAGGGGCAGGAGCCTCCGATCGCAGGGCACACCGAGAAGGAGGCGTTCGACTGGGTAGTCGCCGCCATTCAGGCCTGCCTGCCGGCGGCCGAGCGGTTCGGCGTCATGATGGCGCTCGAGAATCACTGGGGACTGACGACCAGCGTCGACACGCTCCTCGCCATCCACAAAGCGGTGGGCTCGCCGTGGCTCGGCATCAACCTGGATACCGGGCAACTATCCGGGCGATCCCTACGCCGGCATCGCCGCGCTTGCGCCGCATGCGTCGATCGTTCAGGCGAAGACGTATTACGGCGGCGGCGAATGGTACACGCTCGATCTCGACTACGCCGGATCGCGCGGCATTCTGCGGGACGCCGGATTCGCCGGATGGGTATCGCTCGAGATGGAAGGCAAGGAATCGCCGGAGACCGCGGTGCCGAAAAGCCTCGCGCTCTTGCGGCACGCGTTCGGCGAGGCTCGCGGCGTCTAAGCATCGTCGCGTCGCCATGGCGACGAAGGAGGCCATATGTTCAAGGAGTTTCGCGAGTTCGCCATGCGCGGCAACGTCGTGGATCTCGCCGTCGGCGTGATCATCGGCGCGGCCTTCGGGACGGTCGTGAACTCGCTGGTCAACGACGTGATCATGCCGCCTATCGGGCTGATACTCGGCGGCGTCGATTTCTCGAGCCTGTTCGTCGTGCTCAAGCAGGGCACGAAAGCCGCCGGCCCCTACATGCCAGCCGGCGGAAGCAAAGCTCGCCGGCGCGGTCACGGTCAACATCGGCGTCTTCATCAACGCGCTCATCAACTTCGTCATCGTCGCGTTTGCGGTTTTCCTGCTCGTCAAGGCAGTAAACGCTGCGCGGCGCCAGACGCCGGCAGCGCCGGTCGACGCCGCTCCGACGCCGCAGGAAAAGCTCCTGACGGAGATCCGCGATCTGATGAAGGCGCGCGTCTAGGCCGAACGCCGCGGCATCGTCGAGGAACCAACGAACGCGCTGACTGGCGCGCGACGACGCGCGCCAGGGGCAACGAAGAGTGCGGGTCGGCGCGCGCCTCGCGAATCGCGGCGGCCTTCTCACGGCCGAATGCGACGATCCAGAGCTCCGACGCGTGCGCCAGCGCGGCTCGCGTCAAGGTGACGCGCTCGGGCGGCGGCTTCGGCGCGTCGTGCACGCCGATCGGCCCACAGCGTCTTCTCGATCGAGCGATGGATGCCGTGGGAAGATCGATGCGACGTGGCCGTCGGGCCCCACGCCCAGGATCGCGATATCGAGGCGCGGCGGCGTGCCGAGCGCGGCGACCAGTGCAGTCTGCCAGTCCGCTGCCATCCGGTCGGCGTCCGCGGAGAATGGCGGCGCGATGACGCGCGGAACCGGTGCCGCGAGCATGGTCGAGCCAGAGGTGCGCCGCGAGGCGCACGTTCGAGTCGGGATGATCGGGCGGGACGACGCGTTCGTCGACCCACGTCACGTCGATCCGGGACCAATCGATCGCCAGCGACACGAAGCGCGGAAAGACGAGCTCCGCCACTGAGCCGCCTGGCACGGCGAGCGCGACGCGCCGGTCGGCGGCGGCAGCCACGGTGCGCGCGAACTCGCTGGCGACTTGCTCTGCGACGTCAGTCGGGGTCATGACGCTATGCTATCCTCGCCGCGTCGCCGCCCGGAGCGGCAAGGGAGACGGGCACCGCGATGCGATTGGCCATCGGCGCAGACCACGCCGGCTTCGAATTGAAGGAGTCCATCGCGGCGATGCTTCGTGCGGACGGGCACGACCTTCTCGACCTCGGCACGAATTCCACGGCGCCCGTGGATTACCCCGACTTCGCGGCGGCTGTGGGCCGCGCCGTCGTGAGTGGACAAGTCGAGCGCGGGATCCTCATCTGCGGCAGCGGCGTTGGCGCCTCCGTTGCGGCGAACAAGATCGTCGGCGTGCGCGCCGGCCTCTGCCACGATACGTATTCGGCCGCCCAGAGCGTCGAGCATGACGACGCGAACGTCCTCGTGCTCGGTGCGCGCGTCATCGGCTCCGCGCTCGCCGAGGTGCTCGTGCGCGCGTTCGTTGCGGCGCGGTTCTCGGGTGCGGAGCGCCATCGCCGTCGGCTGGAGAAGGTGCGCGCGCTTGAATCCGGCCTGGCCAACAAATCCGCCTGACGACACGCGGAGGAACCCGTGAGCGGTACGTTCGATACAGTCGCCGAGCCTCTGCGTGGCGAGCTGCAGCTGGCGGCCGACGCCTGGGACGGCTCGCGCAACACGGCGCGCCTGTGGGCCCGCGACGCCTCGCTCTGGACCGGCGCCGACGAGGCCCGCTGGCTCGGTTGGCTAACGGGACCGCAAGACTTTGCTCACGAGCTTGGCGAGCTGCAGGCGTTCGCGGCGGAGCTGCGGGCCGAAGGCCTGGGCCATCTGCTCCTGCTTGGCATGGGCGGCTCGAGCCTGTGCCCTGAAGTGCTGGCCGAAACGTTCGGCCAGTTGCCGGGTGGTCCGAAGCTGCACGTGCTCGATTCAACGGTACCCGCACAAGTCGCCGCAATCGAGCGCGAGCTCGACCTTCCGCGCACGCTGATCATCGTCGCGAGCAAGTCGGGTTCGACGCTCGAGCCCAACATCTTCCACGCCTACTTCTACGACCGCATGGTCAAGGCGATTGGCCGCGACGCGGCCGGTCGTCATTTCATCGCCATCACCGATCCGGGATCGAAGCTCGAGACCGTCGCCACGCGCGACGGCTTCCGCCGGATTTTCGCAGGCGTGCCGTCGATCGGCGGTCGCTATTCGGCGCTGTCGCCGTTCGGCCTCGTGCCCGCCGCCGCATTGGGCCTCGACCTTCCGCGCTGGCAGGCGAGCGCGTTGTCGATGTCCGCGATGTGCGGCGCAGGCCGTTCGGCACGCGAGAACCCGGGCGTGTCTCTCGGGTTACTGCTGGGAACCTGCGCCAACCACGGTCTCGACAAACTGACCCTGATTGTCTCGCCGCGTATTTATGACCTTGGCGCGTGGCTCGAACAGCTGGTTGCCGAATCCACGGGCAAGAATGGGCGTGCCGTGATCCCGGTCGATCGCGAGCCCGTCGCCGCGCCCAACATCTACGGCCACGATCGGCTCTTCGCCTACGTGCGCCTCACGTCGGCGCCCGACGATGCGCAGGATGCCGCCGTCGAGGCGCTCGTCGCGGCGGGCCGCCCCGTCGTTCGCCTCGATGTCGCCGAACCCTATGGTCTTGCCGGCGAGTTCTTCCGGTGGGAAATCGCGACGGCCGTGGCCGGTTCCGTGATGGGCATCAACCCTTTCGATCAGCCAGACGTCGAAGCGAGCAAGATTGCCACGCGCACGCTGACGTCGGAATTCGAGGCGACGGGGGCCTTGTCTCCTGAGGCGCCCGTGCTTGCCGACGACGGGATCACGTTCTTCACCGACAGCGCCAACGCAGACGTGCTGAGGCGTGGCGCCGGCGAGCCGAGCGCAGCGGCGTGGCTGAGGGCGCATCTCGGTCGGATTGGAGACGGCGATTACTTCTCGGTCCTCGGCTACATTGCGATGAACAAGACGCACGCGGCGCGGCTGCAGAGCATCCGGATGCGCATTCGCGACGCGCGGGGCGTCGCCACGTGCCTCGGCTTCGGTCCCCGGTTCCTGCACTCGACCGGACAGGCGTACAAGGGCGGGCCGAACTCAGGCGTCTTCCTGCAGGTGACATCCGACGATGCCGTAGATGTGCCGGTTCCAGGTGCCCGGTACTCGTTCGGCGTCGTGAAAGCAGCCCAGGCGCGCGGAGACTTTCAGGTCCTGGTCGAGCGCGGCCGCCGCGCGCTGCGCGTGCACCTGGGCGCGGACGTCGAGACAGGATTGATTCGGCTCGAACAGCTCGTGGCAGAAGTAGTCTGAAACGTGTCTGCCCCGCGTACGTAGGCCGAGACTCAGCTCGGGCATCGATTGGTCGGATCACATTGCCCAAGCTCAAGCTTGGGCCTACTCGAGTCAGGATAAGGATTCGTCATATGCAAATCGGAATGGTTGGTCTCGGCCGCATGGGGTCCAACATGGTGCGGCGCCTGATGAAGGGCGGGCACGAGTGCGTCGTCACCGATCTCAGTGCCGACGCCGTCGCGTCGCTGACTCGTGAAGGCGCGAGCGGCGCCCAGTCACTGAAGGATCTGGTCGCGACGCTGCGACCGCCCCGCGCGGTCTGGGTGATGGTCCCGGCCGGCAACCCAACCGAGCAGACGGTGACGACGCTCGGCGATCTGATGCAGGCGGGCGACACGATCATCGACGGCGGCAACTCCTGGTTCAAAGACGATGTGCGCCGTGCGAAGATGCTGGCCTCCAGACAGGTGAACTACGTCGATGCGGGCACGAGCGGCGGCGTGTGGGGCGCCGAGCGCGGCTACTGCCTGATGGTGGGTGGGCCGCCAGAGGCCGTTCGGCGCCTGGATCCGATCTTCGCGACGCTCGCACCCGGCGAAGCCGGCATTCCGCCTTCCCCCGGCCGCGACAGCAAGGAGAGCACGGCCCACAAGGGCTATCTCCACTGCGGGCCCTCAGGCGCCGGTCACTTCGTCAAGATGATCCACAACGGCATCGAGTACGGCCTGATGCAGGCATTCGCGGAAGGCTTCGACATCATGCGTCACGCCGGCGACGAGTCGCTGCCGGCCGATCAGCGGTATGACTTCGATCTCGGCGACATCGCGGAGCTGTGGCGGCGGGGCAGCGTCGTCTCATCCTGGCTGCTCGACCTGACCGCGATTGCGCTGGCGGAGGACCCGCGTCTCGACAGCTACACGGGGTTCGTGCAGGACTCGGGGGAAGGGCGCTGGACGCTGCTGGCGGCGATTGAGGAGGCGGTGCCGGCGGAGGTGCTGTCCGCGTCGCTCTACGCGCGATTCCGATCGCGCCAGGATCATACGTTCGCGGAGAAACTGTTGTCCGCGATGCGCAAGCAGTTCGGAGGGCATGTCGAGCCGCCCAAGCGCTGACGGCTCGATGTCATCAGGCTCAGGCGATCGACCGGGCTTCGTCCTTTCCCGTGACCGCAAGCAGGTCGCGCGGGTCGACCAGCAGACGCAGCGCATATCCCGATGGCGCGCCCGTGGACGGCTCGCACGGCCCGACCCGGTACACGGCCGACAACACGCGTCCATCCTTGAGCGCCGACGGCAGTTCCGCGACCTCACGGCCTTCTCGTTCAAGCTGCAGGTACACCAGCCGGAAGAGCGGAATGGGCTCGCCGCCCCGGCACTCGAGGTAGACGCCCTCGTCGCTGACGTTTCGCGTCATGACCGACGCGAACCGCGGCATGCCTCGGGCATCCTTCCAGGTCAGGCGTCCGGGGACATTGACCGGAAGGCGCTCGGCGCGGCGCGGGGGGCGAGGGGTGACGGCGCGGACACGGGTCGAAACCGGGCGATTGTTCACGTGGGTTCCTCTGCCGATCTGATGTATCAAACGGCACGCCCACCTAGGCCAGAATCTTGACGTCTACGCTTAAGCTGTTATTACCAAACAGTTTAGCTGCTCTCTTGTGGCCAGTGAGAGCAGCTCTAGGCAGGATACTTTGTATCCAGCCAACCTGTTGACTGATTACTTTGTATCCACTCCGGCGGGCGTTTCGAAGCCGAGGCGGCGCATTTTGAGATACAGCCCGCGTCGTGTCAGGCCAAGCTGGCGAGCCGATTCCGAGATATTGCCGTCGCAGCGGTTGAGCGCGCCACGAATCATCTCGCGCTCGAGATCTTCCACCGCCGCGGACAGGTGGCACGCTCTGCGCGCGCCGGCCCCCTGGGGAGGCGGGCGCGGCTGCGGACTCCTTCGTCAGGTTGGCGAGATCGGGCGACAGCAGGTCGGGCGTGACGACGCCGCCGGGAGGGCTGAGGGCGACGGCGCGCTTGACCTCGTTGCGCAGCTGGCGGATGTTCCCGGGCCATAGATATTGGGCGAACAGATCGAGCACGTCGGAGCTGACCTCGATGTCCGGCTTGTTCATCTCGTCGCACGCTTCGCGCAGGAAGAAGCTCGTGAGGTGGGGGATCTCGACGCGTCGCTCGCGCAGCGGCGGCACGTGAATGCGGATCACGCTCAGCCGGTAGTACAAGTCCTCGCGGAACCGGCCTTCGGCAACCCGCTGTTCGAGATCGGCATTGGTGGCTGCCAGCGTCCGGACGTCGACGTCGATCGGCCGCGTCTCGCCGATCGGCATGATCTCGCCCTGCTCGAGAAATCGCAGCAGCTTGGGTTGAACGTCGCCCGGCAGATCGCCGATCTCGTCGAGGAACAGTGTTCCCCCCGCGGCGGATCGAATCAGTCCGGGCTGATCCGAGACGGCGCCGGTGAAGCTGCCGCGCCGATGCCCGAACAGCTGGCTGTCGGCAAGATCCCTGGTGGTCGTCGTGCAGTTGTAGGGGAGGAACATCGCATTCCCCCGCGGCGAGCCGACGTGGATCGATCGCGCCACCAGTTCCTTGCCCGTGCCGCTCTCGCCGGTGATGAGCACGGTGAGCTGGTTGCCCTGCAGCCGCTTGATCTGATCGACGACGCGCGCCATGAGTGGGCCGGCGCACAGGAATCCGGGTACGAGCGGCTCGAGCGGCCGTTCGATGGCCGTGGCATCCCCGGCGCGGGCGGGGCGTTCGCGAGCTTCGCACAGATCGAATCCCTGCTTGGCGACCGCGCTCAGCATGCGAAGGCGTCGCTCGACGAGGTAGCCCAGCTGCCGCGCCAGGGCGAGCACGGCGACGCGCGGGCCGTCGCGATCGCTGCCAAGCGACATGGTGAGGAGCCGGGTGCCCCCGACGGCCGTCCCGGCCTGAGCCGCGCGGGCAAGGGCGCGGGCCATGTCGTGATCGCAGCCGGCGTGCGCCAGGATGCGCAGCTCGTCGCGCCCGTGGACGGCAAGAATGACGGCCTCGGCGCCGGTCACTTCAAGGAGTGCGGCCGCGGTTTCGCGTCCCAGCAGCTCCGGCAGCGCCGCCGCATCGACGACTCGCCGGACGACCGCATCGTCGGCGTCGGCGGGGGTCCCGATGAATTCGCCAGTTCCTGGCTGCTCGAGGAGGGCGCGGGCCATGTCGACGTCGCTGGCATCGCGAGAGGCACCGAGCTCGAGGAACGTGGTGCCGGCCTGTTCCAGCGTGCGCAGGGCCAGCGATCGGGCTCCGGCCCGCGCGGCCAGCCGCCCGAGGGCCAGCTGGCTGAGCGCCGTCTGATAGCGCTCGCCGAGCAGATCGAAGACGTTCGCACTCTGCGCCAGGTCGTGATAGCCCTCTGTGCCGTGGCCGCGAAGGGCCGAGACGACGCCGCGGACGCGAAGAAATTCCCCCCAGGCGCCCGGTGTCGTTCGCGCGTCGACCTTGGGCGCCATCTGCTCGAGACGGCGGCCTGCTTCCTCCAGTCGTCCGGCGGCCGAGAAGGCCTCCGTGGCGACGAGGTGGGCGTGGACCTCGTCGGCCGGCGGCACGCCGGGAGACGCCACGATCGCGTCCGCCAGCTCGATGGCCCGCGCGAACTGTCCGCGCCGCTCGGCCAGTCTCGCCTCGATCAGGCGCAGCGACCAGTCGTACCAGCGGGGCGTGTGCGCGTCGTAGGCGCCGTACGCCTCACGCGCCTTCCCGAGAGACTCTTCCGACTGGTCGTAGTCGCCGCGTACGAGATGGATCTGGGCGAGGGAATCGAAGATGGCGCCCGTGGTCTCATGGAAGAGCAGCGCCTTGCGCACTTCCAGCGCCCGATGGAGCACGTCGGCGGCACGTGCAAACGCGCCCAGCCGGATGGAAATCTGGCCGAGCGTGGCGAGCGCCACCGCCAGGCCGTGTCCGGGTGGGTATTGCTCGTGCAGCGACACGCTGCGCTCGGCCAGGTGCTGCGCCTGCTCGTAGCGATGGCGAATCATCGCGACGTTGGCCTGATTGCCGCACGCGATCGCCACCACGTCGTCGGCGCCGACGGCGGTGGCGAGGCGCTCGGCCTGCCGGAAGGCGGTGAGCGCCTCGTCGTAGCGGCCCTGTTGCGCCAGCGCGCTGCCCGAGAGGGAATTCACCAGCGCGAGATTGCGCTTGTCGCCGACCGCGTGCAGCGCCGACGCGGCTTCGGCGAAGTGGTCGGCCATCGTCCCCAGGTCGCCAACCAGCTTGTAGCAGCGGGCGAGCTCGAAATGGGCCAGACCGACGGCGCGGAGCTCGTGGGCGATCTCGGCCTGCTTCAGCGCCCGGCCGTGCAGCGCGATCGCGCGTGACTGGTCGCCGCGCGCCGAGGCGAGACGGCCGTGCAGCCGCCAGAGATTCGACAGAATGGCCGGCGTGACGACTTCGCGCAGCGCGTCCGGCGCGCGTCCGAGCGACGCGCTCGCCTGCGTCAGATCATCCTGCAGGAGCCATGCTTCCGCCAGGACGGCACGAAGCGCGAGCTCGTCGGCCCGCGTCAGCGAGGTAGAGCGGAGGGCCTGCTGAAGGATCTGGGTGGCCTCGGCGCCGCGCCCGCGCTCGAGTGCCGCCTGTGCACGGGTCATCACCCGCTGAAGCGCGACGCTCAGCACGAGCGGCAGTATACACCCCGCGCCTTGAAGCTCCGCCGATGGCTACGCTAGTATTGGCGCCTTGAAGCTCACCGCGCACGGCGTCTCACACCCTGGCCGCGTCCGCCCGAACAACGAGGACGCGCTCTTCTGGGATCTCCCGACGGGACTGTTCGTGGTCGCGGATGGCATGGGCGGCCATCAGGCCGGCGAAGTGGCATCGCGGATGGCGGTCGAGACGATGCGCACGTTTCTCGAGGCCAGTCGCGGCGACCAGGATCTGACGTGGCCGTTCGGTTTCGATATCGCGCTCTCCCTCAACGGCAATCGTCTGGTCACCGCCGTGCGTCTGGCGAATCGCAAGGTCTTTCAGGCCGGGGAGCAGCAGCCGGATTTCTCCGGCATGGGCACGACGATTGTCGCGGCCCTCATCGAAAACGCGGTGTTGACGTTCTGTGGCGTGGGTGACAGCCGTCTCTACATCACTGGCGCCGGCGAGTTCAGCCAGCTCACGCACGACGATTCCTGGGTCGCGACGGTGCTGGCGCGTGAACCCGGTTTCGATCAGACGCAGATTGCGCAGCACCCGATGCGCCACGTGCTCACCAACGTCGTCGGCGCCCGCGACGACACCGAGGTGGAAGTGGGGGAGCGATCGTTCAAGAGTGGCCAGACGCTGCTGCTCTGCAGCGACGGGCTGTACGGCGCGCTCGACGACGCGACGCTGCAGATTCTGCTGGGCGGACCGGGCGAGCTCGATGCGATCGCCGAGCGCCTGGTCCAGACCGCGCTCGAACGCAACGGCAGCGACAACATCACGGCCGTGCTCGTCCGGGCGGACTAGCGCGAGACTCGAGCACTCGACTCTTCGATGCGGAATGGCCCGACTGAAGTCACGGGCCCTACTGCGGACGCTCGTATCCCTTCACTGCAGTAGGGCCGCACTTCAGTGCGGCCGCAGGAACCGCAAAGCGGAACGCCCGCGTCATATCGACGTATAAGATATGAAGATGATGGCGCGGCGCGCGGCGGGCGTGCTTTTCGTTTTGGCAGCCTGCGCGGCGGCCGCATCCTGCTCGGCCGCCGGAGACGCGCCCGCGCCGACTGTCGGCGCGTCATCGCCAGCTACGCCGCCGGCGATCCCTCCTCCAACCGCACGATCCGAGCGGCCGCGTGTCGTCTGCCTGGGAGACAGTCTCACTGCGGGTCTCGGCCTCGCGTCCGCGGATCAGGCGTATCCCGCCCTTCTCGGAGCGCGGCTCGCGAAAGCCGGCTTCGACTACGAGGTGATCAATGCCGGCGTCTCTGGCGACACCTCCGCCGGCGGCCTGCGACGTCTCGACTGGTCGCTCCAGGGCCACGTGCGCGTGCTGATCGTGGCGCTCGGCGCCAACGACGGCCTGCGAGGCCTGCCGCCGTCGGAGCTGGAAGCGAACCTCGAGACGATTGTTTCGACGGCGCAGGAGCGGCGGGTGCGGGTACTGCTGCTGGGTATGGAAGCGCCGCCGAATTTCGGCGCCGGCTACACGCAGGACTTCCGCGCCGTGTATCGACGAGTGGCCGCGGATCATCACGTGCCACTGATCCCGTTCTTCCTGGAGGGGGTCGCCGGCATCGGGCGACTGAATCAGGCCGATGGTATCCACCCGACCGCAGAAGGTCAGCGCCGGATCGCCGAGACCATCTGGCACACGCTCGAATCGATGATCACGGCACAGACATCATGATCGATCTGCGCGGCGTTTCGCGCACCGTGCAGAGCGGCAGCGCTCCGCTCACCATCCTGCACCCGCTGGACTTCTTCGTGTCCGCCGGACAGTCGGTCGCCATCACGGGGCCCTCCGGCAGCGGCAAGTCGACGCTGCTGGGCCTGATAGCGGGCCTCGACGCACCGTCCACCGGCTCGATTCTGATCGACGGCGTGGACATCACCGTCCTCGACGAAGATCGACTGGCGCGGCTCCGCGGAGAGAAGATTGGCTTCGTCTTCCAGTTCTTCCATCTGATGCCCTCGCTCACGGCACGCGAGAACATCCTCGTGCCGATGGAGATTGCAAGACGACGCGATGCGGGCAGCCGGGCCGACGCGCTCCTCGACGAGGTGGGCCTGACCGGCCGCGGGCATCACTATCCGTCGCAGCTGTCAGGCGGGGAGCAGCAGCGTGTCGCCATCGCCCGGGCCCTCGCCAACGATCCCGCGATCCTGCTCGCCGACGAGCCCACCGGCAATCTCGACAGCTCGAACGGCCGCCATGTCATGGATCTGCTCCTGGCAGTGAACCAGTCGCGCAAGGCCACCCTCGTGCTGGTCACGCACGACGCCGCGCTGGCTTCCCTGGCAGAAGCGCAGCTGGCCCTGCGCGACGGCCGCCGCGACCCGGAGCGTTCGCGCGTCGTCGCGACGGCGGTCACGCCATGATGTTCGTGCTCCGCATGGCGTGGCGCGAGACGCGCGCGTCGTGGAAGCGGCTGCTGTTCTTCTTCGCCTGCCTCTCGCTTGGCGTTGCCGCCATCGTGACGCTGCGGTCCGTCATCCAGAGCGTTCGTAGCGTGATGATGGGCGAGGCCCGGACGCTGATTGGCGGCGACGTGCTGATCTCGACCGGCCGCGGATGGAACGAGCCAGATCGCCTGACGCTCGACAAGGCGCTCGCCGCCGAACCGGGCGTTCGCGCGCGTACTGACGCGGTCGAGACCGCGACCATGGTGCGGCCGGCCGACGAGCGGAAGGCGGTCGCGCGGGTGGTGGAATTGCGGGGCGTGGAGCCGTCGTTTCCCCTCTACGGGCAGGTCCGGCTGCGCGATGGCCGAACCTACTCACATCGTCTGCTCGAAGACAGCGGCGCGCTGGTGCGTCCCGAGCTCCTGACACAGCTCGATCTCGCGGTCGGCGACGCCATCGTCATCGGCAACCGCAGGTTCACCATTCGCGGCATCCTCGACAGCGAGCCGGGCCGGCGGAGCGGAGGATTCAGTCTCGGCCCGCGGGTTCTGATCGATCGCCAGGCACTGTTGGATGCCGGTCTGCTCTCATTCGGCAGCCGCGCCAATTATCAGGTGATGCTGCGGGTGGACGAGCCTCGCGTCGAAGCGTTCGGACGCGCGTTGCGCGATGCGTTTCGAGAGCGCTTCGTCAACGTCCGGACATTCCGGAGCACCGAGAACGATCTCGGTGAAGAGCTCGGGCGAGCCGAGAACTACCTGAGCCTGGTCGGGCTCGTGGTCGTGATCCTCGGCGGCATCGGCGTCTCGAGCGTCACCCGCATCTTCGTCGAGCAGAAGGTGAGGAGCATCGCGATCCTGAAGTGTGTCGGCGCTGGCAGCCGGCACGTGCTGAGCATTTACGGGCTCCAGGTGCTGGGGCTCGGGCTGGTGGGTAGTCTTGCGGGCGTGGGCCTTGCCGGAGTCACGGTGTCCCTTCTGCCACGATTCGTGCCCGCCACAGGGCCGACGGGCGCGCCGATTGTCTATGGCCTGACCGTCACCGCCATTGGACAGGGCGTTCTCATCGGCATCCTCGTCGCGGTGCTGTTCGCCCTGGTGCCGCTGTTGCGCGTGCGCCGGGTGCGGCCGTCGCTGCTCTTGCGGCAGGAATCGGGGCCGGCGCCGCGCGTCGACTGGGTCCGGATGGTGGCCGCCGCGATCGTGGGCCTCGCCGTGGTTGGGGTGGCGGCGTGGCAGGCCGGCTCGCTGCGCGTGGGCCTGATCGTCTGCGGAGGGTTCATCGCAATCACGCTCGTTCTGCTTGCTGCCGCCTGGGTGCTGGTGCGCCTGACCCGTCCGCTGCGACAGTCTTCCGGCTTCGTCCTGCGCCACGCCGCTTTGAATCTGGATCGCCCCGGCAATCAAACCCGAATCGTGCTCCTGGCCGTCGGTCTCGGCTGCTTCTTCATCGTCGGCGTCCGCGCGATGCAGACCAACCTGCTTCGCGAGTTCGCCATCGATCTCTCGGATCAGGCGCCCGACATGTTCCTGATCGACGTTCAGCAGGACCAGGCCGGGCCGGTCGAATCCTTTCTGTCGCCGCGCATCGCGCCGGCGCCGCCGCCGCGCCTGCTGCCCGTTCTTCGTGCGCGCGTGACTGCCGTCCGCGGACGCGAGGTGTCGCTCGAGCGCCTCGAGGATGTGCGCGGCCGCGGCTCGCTGGCGCGCGAATACACGGTGACCTACCGACCGGCGCTCGAAGCCAATGAGCGCATTGTCGCCGGGCGTTTCTGGCCCGACACGCCCTCGGCGACGCCTGAAGTCTCGATTGAGGAGAGCCTGCGCGACCGCTTCCGGATCCAGGTGGGCGACACTGTGCGCTTCGACATTCTCGGCCAGCCGATCGAAGCGCGTGTCACCAGCGTCCGGGCCGTGAACTGGCGCGACGCGCGCGCCGGCGGATTCATGTTCGTCTTCCGGCCCGGCGTGCTGGACCGTGCGCCGCACGCGATGATCGCGCCGTTTCGGGGTCCGGCCGACCTTCAGGCCCGAGCCCGGCTGCAACGCGATCTCGTCGCCCGGTATCCGAACGTGTCGGTGATCGATCTGCGTGAGTTGCTCGACACCGGCCGCGCGTTCATCCGCAGCATCACGCTCGGCGTCTCGGTCGTCGGCGGTCTGGTACTGTTCACCGGCATCCTGATCCTCACCGGCGCGGTCGCAATGACGAAGTATCGACGGATCTACGAGGCGGCGATCCTCCGCACTCTCGGGGCCAGCACCCGCCTGGTGGGCAGCCTCCTGGTCGTCGAGTACGGCATGCTCGGGCTCATCGCCGGTGTCGTCGGCGCCGTCGGCGGCGTCGCTCTCAGCTGGGCGATCAGCCGCTGGGCCATCGAGGTCGCATGGCATGCGCCGTGGACCGAGCTGACGGTGGGCATGATGCTCACGACAGTGCTCGTCGCGATCGTCGGCCTGATGGCGAGCGCCGACGTTCTGCGACGAAAGCCCCTCGCCACGCTGCGCGCCGAATAGCGCGTTTTTGCGGGCAGAAGGCCCGCTTTCGCAGAAAGTCCCACCGCGGTGGACGTGCTATGATCCCCTTTTGTCGAGTCCGCCGAGACATCGGCGGAGGAGTCATGATGCATGGGATTCGAGGCCTTTAAAGAGGCCCTCCTCGCGAAGAAGAAAGAGCTCTCGGGTGCTGGCGGCATTCGCCCGCTGCAGGCAACGATGGAGAACAACTCCCGTCAGGGCGACATGGCCGACCAGGCCAGCGGCAACAACGAAGTGCACATCGCACTGAAGTTGCGGCAGACCGACGCCAAGATCCTCCAGGCGATCGAGGAAGCACTGCAGCGCATCGAGAAGGGTACCTACGGGATCTGCCGCGATTGCGGCGAGGCTATCGCCGACGCACGCCTCCACGCGATCCCGTGGACGCGCGTCTGCATCAAGTGCAAGGAAAAGCAACAGCCGTGAAACCCACCGACCTCGTCGCGCTTCTGCAGCAGGGCTACACCGAGCGGCTCGCGCAATACGAACGTCACAAGGCCGTCGCAGCTCACATCGGTCCCTACGATGCGAACAACAGCTATCAGTACGTCATCAACCGCGAAGAGACGCACCTGTCGTGGCTGGCCGACGCGCTGAAGGAACTCGGCGCGCCCCTGCCGCCCGCACCGCCCGGGCCCTCGATCACAATGGAGCGCGGCAAAGACGCGTGGCGAGCGCTCGCCGCCGAGGATGCGCAGCGTGGGCGTCAGTTTCTCGAGACCTGGCGACCGCGAGTAGAGGCGCTGACGCACGCGCGGAACCAGACGATGCTGCGTCTGATGCTGGGGGAGGTGGCCGAGCAGGTCCGCTTCTTCGAGCAGGCTGCGGCGGGGACGGGCGATCTTCTTGGCAGGAGCACCGTTGGCGCCGGAAAACGCGGATCCGTCGGGAGCACGCGCTGGCTCGGCGACTGAGGCTGGCCAGTCGATCCGCGTCGCGATTGCGCTCGGCAGCAATCTCGGCGACCGCGCCGCCTCGCTTCGCTGGGCCGCCGATGCGCTTGCGCCGTTCATCGATCGCTTGACGCTCTCATCGTTCATCGAAACGGCGCCGGTCGGCGTCGACGAACCCCAGCCCTGGTATTTGAACGCGGCGGCGACGGGCGTGACGACGCTCGGTCCGAGGCCGCTGCTCGATGCGCTCCAGTCGCTCGAGCGCGCACGCGGCCGCAGTCGCACGACGCCCAATGCCCCGCGGACGCTGGATCTCGACCTGATTCTGTATGGCGACACGATCCTCGACGAGCCCGATCTGGTGGTGCCTCACCCGCGTTTCCGCGACCGGGCATTTGTCCTCGTGCCGCTGGCGGAGGTGGCGCCGGACATGGTCGATCCTGTGACCGGCCTGACCGTTGGGAGCCTCGCCAGCCGCGTCGCGGCCCCTTAGCGGGGCTGGCGATCCCCGACGCCGGCAGGGGTAAACGGCGGGAACGACAGGAGCGTAGTCCGAAGCGATGTCGAACTCTCAGCGGGCAGGATCGGTGGCGCGATACGTCGCGCCCGTCCTCCTCCTGACCAGCGTGCTCGCCGCGCCGCTGTCCGCTGGCGCGCTCAAATTCAAGTGGTGGCAGTCCGAACGGTTCGTGCGCGAGTTGGCGCTGACGACGGACCAGCAGACTCGTCTCGAGGGAATCTTCAAGAGCAGCTGGCCCTCACTCGAGGCATGCAAGGGCGACCTCGATCGCCTGGACTCGGAGCTCTCTAAGCTCATCGCCGACGGCACCACCGCCGAGACGCAGGTCATTCAGCAGATCGACCGCGTCGAGGCGTCGCGCAGCGCGCTGGGGCGCGCGCGGTCGTTGATGCTCTATCGCATGTACCGGGTGCTCACGCCCGAGCAACGCGTGAAGCTGAATGCCCTCAACGAGCTGATCGAGAAAGAGCAGCAGGCGACGCGGAAGCCGCCCGCTCCGCGCTAGACCACCTGGTCGGTCGGGTTCGCGAAGAGCTCGAGCCGTCGCACCACTTGCTCGACCAGGTTGTCAGGCGTCGAGGCGCCGGACGTGAGGCCGACGACAAGCGGCCCCGAGGGGTTCAGCCAGCCCGTGGTCTCGTGCTCGTCCTTGCGGCCAACCGGCTTGTGCCGGATGACGTCCGGTGAAATCAGGCATCCGGGCTCGGCGATGTGATAGGTCGGGATCGCGTCGGCGCAGATGTGCGCCAGGTTGCAGGTGTTGCTGCTGTTGTAGCCGCCGATCACGATCATCAGATCGAGGCGCTCGTCGCGCAGCAGGCGAATCACCGCGTCCTGACGGTCCTGCGTGGCGCTGCAGATCGTGTCGAACGCGCGATACCGCCCGGTCACTTCCGTATCGCCGTACCGCTCGAGCATCGCCATCCTGAACATCTCGCCAATTTCCAGCGACTCGGACATCAACATCGTCGTCTGATTGGCGAGGCCGATGCGACCGAGATCGACGTCCGGATCGAATCCTGGCGACGCCGCATCCTTGAAGCGCGCGAGGAACGCTTCGCGATCTCCCCGGCCGCGGATGTAGTTGCACACGAGGGTCGCTTCGTCCTTGTCGTAGACGACCAGGTAGCGGCCCCGCGCGGACTGCAGCGCCTGCGACGCCGTGGCCTGGGTCTCCTCGTGCCAGTGTTTCCCGTGGATCACCGACGTGAAGCCGTCCTGCGTGTAGCGCTTCACGTTCTTCCACACGTTGAGTACGGACCCGCAGGTCGTGTCGACGAGCGTGCATCCAAGGGCCGACAGCTGCGACAGCATCTCGATGGTCACGCCGAAGGCCGGCAGGATGACGACGTCGTCGGGAGTCAGCCGATCGAGCCCCTCGCCGGCGTCGTTGAGGAACCGGATGCCGAGCGCGCGCAGCTTGTCGTTGACGTGCGGATTGTGAATGATCTCGCCGGTCAGGAACACCGTGCGATCGGGAAAGCGGGTGCGGGCCTGATACGCATAGTCGACCGCCCGATCGACGCCATAGCAGAACCCAAACTCCCGCGCGAGGTGCAGCCTCAGCCGGCCCGATGCGTAGGTATAGCCGGTCTCTTTGATCTCCGCGACAAGCGGGCTGTGGTAGCTCTCGGCGAGCTGACCCGCGACCGCGGGGCCAAGATCGAGACCCTTCCGGAAAATGAGTGGTGGCATCAGGGAGATCGCTCAGCGGGCCGGCGTGACGAGGCCGGTGGCGCGCGGCGTCAGCTCGTCGAGCGCCTGAAGCTCCGCCGTGCCATGACTGGCGAGGGCCATCTCGATGTCGAGATACACCGCCTCCTGCCTGGCGGAGGGCTGCGGTGCAAGCCGTATCGACGCGCTCATGCCAGGTCTCCGCACATCTGCGGGCGGCTGCCCGCTGAGCACTCGCAGCAGGCCGGTGGTGGTCATGAGCAGCAACGCCGCCGCGACGGCGACTCTGCCGCGCGAAGCCGGGCGTGCCGTGCGTTCGGGGAACGCCAGCACGCGACCCTGCTCGCGCTGGCCGAGCCGCGACAGAATCGACCGGCGCTGCGCGGCGAGTCGGTCGGGCGGAAACGCGGCATCGGCCGTCGACCGAACGTCGGCGTAGGCGTCCTCGAGCGTGCGCTCGAGCGATCGGAACCGCGCCGCGCACAATGCGCAATCGGCCAGATGGCGATCGAGCGACTCGTCACCGATCGTCCGGTCGAGGTACCGGCCAAGCAGCCGCTCGTCGTCCGGGTGCCACTCACGCGAAGTCACGCCAAGCTCCCAGGGCCGCTCGCAGTTTGTGAACGGCCCGAAACAGATGCACGCGCACGGTGGATTCCCGCATGCCCGTCATCATGCTGATATCGCGCGGCGAGTGATCGGCGAGGTGACACAGGACGAATACCTGACGCTGGCGATCGGGCAGGCGATCCAGCGCGCGCATCACCGCTGTGCGCCAGGCCAGGCCGACGGCGCGATGTTCCGGAGACGCGTTGCGCCGAGTCGCCGGCTCGATTGGCAACGACTCGAGCGAGACCCGGCCGCGGCTGGCGCGCTGCCGGGCGCGCTGCCGATCGACGCAGGCGTTCACCAGGATGCGTGTGAACCAGACCTCGAATGGATGCTCGGCCCGATAGGTGCTGAGACGGGTGAACGCCTTGACGAAGGCATCCTGAACGGCCTCGTCGGCGTCGGCGCCGTCGCGCAGGTAGAGAAACGCGATGCGTGAGGCCCGGCGCTGGTGGGCAGCGACGAGCCCGTCGAACGCGTCGCGCGCCTCGCTCAACTGGCCGCCGGCGACCAGGGCCTGTACCCGCAGCGCGCGATCGGTGGATCCCTCGGCGCGGTCGCTGCGCCGTCGCGGCGCGGCGGCGGGTCGGGCAGTCGCAGCCATTCGGTGGATTGTACTACGCGCATGGGGACATCGGGGCGCGGCTCGGCTTATCATGCCGGTGCGGTGTCTTACGAAGCGGTCATCGGGCTCGAAATCCACGCGCAGCTCCTCACGCACTCGAAGATCTTCTGCGGCTGCTCGACGGCATTCGGCGCGCCGCCGAATACGCACGTCTGCCCGGTCTGCCTGGGCCTCCCCGGCGCGCTGCCGGTCCTCAATCGCCATGCCGTGGAGCTGGCGACGCGCGCCGCTTTGGCCCTGGGATGCCGGATCAACCAGCGTTCGATCTTTGCCCGCAAGAACTACTTCTATCCGGACCTGCCGAAGGGCTATCAGATCTCACAGTATGACCAGCCGCTCGCCAGCGGCGGCCGCGTGCAATTCGAACAGGGCGGCGTCACACGCGAAGCCGGCATCACGCGGGTCCATCTGGAGGAAGACGCGGGCAAGTCGCTGCACGAAGGCTTTGCCGACTCGGCCGAGCGCACGTATGTCGATTACAACCGCGCGGGCGTGCCTCTGATCGAGATCGTGAGCGAACCGGATTTGCGCAACGCGGCCGACGCGTCGGCGTTCTTCGAACAACTGCGTACCACCCTGGTCTGGCTGGGCGTGAACGACGGCAACATGGAAGAGGGCAGCCTCCGCTGCGACGCGAACGTCTCGGTGCGGCCGGTGGGGCAGGCGACGCTGGGTACCAAGGCCGAAGTGAAGAACCTCAACTCGTTCCGCTATCTGCGTCACGCGCTCGAATACGAGATCGATCGGCAGATCGATGTCATCAACCATGGCGGTCGCGTCGAGCAGGAAACGCGGCTCTGGGATCAGCCGACGAGCCGTACCCTCGCGATGCGGAGCAAGGAGGAAGCGCACGACTATCGCTACTTCCCCGAGCCCGACCTGCCACCCATCGAGATGGTCGAGGCGCGGGTTGCGCAGATTGCAGGCGACCTTCCGGAACTGCCGGCGGTGCGTCGTGCCCGGTTCATCGCCGACCACCGGCTCCCCGCGTACGACGCCATCGAGCTCACGCGCGAGCGTGCGGTGGCCGACTATTTCGAAGCCGTTGTCGCCGCCGGCGCGCCGCCGAAGGCAGCGTCGAACTGGGTGATGGGTGAGATGGCGCGCAAGCTGAACGACACGCGAACCGGCATCGACGCGGCGCCTGTCACGACCGGAGCCCTGGCCGGACTCATCGCACTCGTCGAAGGCGCAACTATCAGCACGACGACGGCGAAGGAAGTGTTCGAGAAGATGTGGGCCAGCGGCCGTGCCGCACGCGAGATCGTCGACGCCGACGGCCTGGCGCAGATCAGCGACGAGTCGGCGATTGCCGCGGCCGTTGACGGCGTGATTGCGTCGCACGCCGAGACGGCGGCGCAGTACCGCGCGGGCCAGACCAAGGTGCTCGGGTTCCTCGTTGGCCAGGTGATGAAGGCGACCGGAGGCAAAGCGAGCCCCAGACTCGCCAACGAGCTCGTGCGGCGCGCGCTCGAGCGGCCGTGATTTCGTGAGCCACCCACCGCCGGCGCGAGGTCGCGGTCCCCTCCCCGACGCGATTGTCGTCGCGCTCATCTACGTGATCGCCACTGTCGTCTTCACCTGGCCGGTCGCGGTGTCGCTCGGGACGCGCCTCGCTGCGCCGGAAGGCCCGGGCGACCCGTACCTGAACCTCTGGATTCTCGGATGGGACCTGCGGACGCTGACGACCCACCCCACGGCGATCCTTGACGGCACCCTGTTCAACGCCAACATCTTTCATCCGGCCGCCGCGACGCTGGCCTATTCGGATCACCTGCTTCCACAAGCGATTGCGCTTCTGCCGCTCTACGCCGCCACGCGCGATGTCGTGGTCTGCTACAACGTGCTGCTGCTCGTGTCGTTCCTCGCGAGCGGCCTGGCGATGCACGCGCTGGCGCGAGAGCTGGGCGCCTCCCGCGCGGCCGCCGTCCTGGCAGGGCTCGCCTGGGCCTTCTGGCCGTACCGGATCTCGCATCTCATTCATTTGCAGCTGCAGGCCCTCTATTTCCTGCCCCTCGTTCTTCTCGCGCTGCATCGAACGATGGCGCGCGGACGACGGCGCGATGCGATCTGGCTGGGGGTCCTGACCGGGCTCCAGACGTTGTCCTCGCTCTACTACGGCGTGATGGCCGCGATCGCGATTGCCGCAGGTGTCGTCTGCCTGGGCATCGGCACCGGTCGGCTGCGGAGTACGCGCCTGCTGTCCCGGCTGGCGATCGCCGGCATCGTCGGCGTTCTGGTGGTTGCGCCCATTGTCTGGCCGTATTGGCGGATGCAGCGTGACGAAGGCTTCGCGCGCAACTTGTACGAGGCGAGCCGGCACGCCGCCGTCGCCAGGAGCTACGCGCAGGTGCCGGACACGAACTGGGTGTACGGACGCACGCACCTGTTGACGGCTCGCGATGCCGCAGGCCGCGTGCGCCCTGCACGCGTCGAGGGCGTCGAGCAGAGCCTCTTCCCGGGGATCATGCTGACGCTGCTCGCGGTCGTCGGCTTTGCCTCGACCCGGCGACAAGCCACGTGGCCGGTTGCGTGGACGATGGCGGCGCTCGTCCTCGTTGCGCTGATCTTGTCGCTCGGACCGGACGGCGTTCGGCCCGTGTACGCGACGTTCCACGAATACGTCTTCGGCTTCCAGGCGGTGCGTGCGCCGGCGCGGTTCGCTGTCCTCGCCACCCTTGGACTCGCGGTTCTTGCCGCGCTCGGCGCCACACGCGTGCAGCGCGTGCCGAGGATCGGGAGCTGGGCGCTCCGCATCGCGCTCGTGGCGATCGCGGTCGAGTACGCCTCGATGCCGTGGGCGCTCGTCGAGCGGCCGCCGCGGACGACGGCGGTGGGGCAGTGGCTGGCGTCTCGGACCGGAGAAGGCGCGGTTCTCTACCTGCCGCTGACCAACGATCGCCGGAACACGATTGCGATGGTGGACTCGCTGCAGCATGGCCGGCCGATCGTCAACGGCTACTCCGGCCAGCGGCCGTCCTTCTTCCCGGCGCTGGTGGACGTGCTCGGCACGTTTCCGTCGGTCGATGCGCTGTGGACGCTGCGCGATTTCGGCGTGCGATTCGTCGTGTCCCCGTCGGCGCTGTCGGCGACCGTGACCGGCGAGACCGCGGCCCGCGGCGTGATCGGCACGATGGGAACGCCGCTGGTCGCCCGCGCGACGTTCGCCGACGCCGTCATCTACGAGCTGGTGTGGACGCCGGACGTCGAGGCGCGGCTGGCGCCGCCGGCGCCCGCTCCGCCGCCACCGCCGGGCCCGGCGCCGTTCACGGCGCCTGAACGTCTGCAATACAGCGTCAAATGGGTCGGCGGCCCCGTCGATCTTGCCGCCGGTCATGTCACCCTCGAGGTCGCAGCGGGCTCGTCCGGCGACGTACCGTACCGCTTCGTCGCGACCGCCGAGACCGCGCCGTGGATGGCCCGGTTCTTCGAGGCACGGGATCGCTTCGAGACCGACGCCGGCACCGACCTCCTGCCGCGAACGCATCGCCGTTCGCTCCGTGAAGGTCGCCGCTCCGTCGATCGCGTGTACACTTTCGACGCGCAGACAGGCGTCGTCCGCATTGGCGCACCCGGAGCATCCGAGGCGCCGGTCGCCTTTCGAATCCCTCCCGCCACACGCGACGCGCTGACCGCGCTCTTCTACATCCGCACACAACCGCTCGCCATCGGCGATACGATCACGGCGCCGGTCAGCGACGGCGGGCGGAACCTGATCGTCCGGGTAAAAGTCGCGCGCCGCGAAGCAATCACCGTGCAGGGCAGCAGCCTCGAGGCGATCCGTCTGGAGCCGGCACTGGTCGAGCGCGTGCCTCGGCGCGAGCCGATTCAGAGCGTCGTCTGGATCAGCACGGATGCGAAACGGGTCGTGGTCGCAGCCGATATCGCGGCTGGATTCGGTCGCCTGCGGCTCGAGCTCGCGCGATGACACGACGACGGCGCGGGCAGCAAAAGTCGATGTGCTAGACTCGCGGCCGGCGCCGGCTGCGCGAGAAACCCTCGGTGATTGAAGCCAAGAACGTCTCGAAGATGTACGCGCGCGGTGTCTACGCGCTGCACGATCTCGAGCTGTCGATCGGCAGGGGCGAGTTCGTCTTCCTTACCGGCCCGAGCGGCGCGGGGAAATCCACGCTGCTGCGCCTGCTGCTGCGTCAGGAAGCGCCCAACGCCGGACAACTCATCGTCAATGGCCGCAGCCTGTCGAAGATGAATGCCGGGCAGGTGCAGGCCTACCGCCGTACCGTCGGCTTCGTGTTCCAGGACTTCAAGCTGATTCCCACGCGCACGGTTTACGAGAACATCACCTTCGTGCCGCGCGTCCTGGGCCAGCCGATCGCGATCCAGCGCCGCAAGGCGTTTCAGGTGCTGAAATGGGTCGGGCTGCAGCATCGCCTGAACGCCTTTCCGGAGGAGCTGTCCGGCGGTGAGCAGCAGCGCGTCGCGGTCGCCCGCGCGCTCATCAACGACCCCGCGCTGATCCTGGCCGACGAACCGACCGGCAACCTCGATCCGGATTTGGCGCTCGACATCATGAACCTGTTCCGCGACATCAACGCCAGGGGAACCACCGTGCTCGTGGCGACCCACGATCGCGAGCTGATTCGCCGCGTCGCCCGGCGCACCCTCGCCCTCGAACAGGGCCGCATCGTCGAGGGGTCGTGAGAGCGCTGTCCTATTTCCTCGACGAGGCTGCGCGCAGCCTGTGGCGTCGGCGCGGTACGTCGATCCTTGCTGCCGGGACCATCACCGTCAGCCTGATCGTGCTCGGGCTGTTCCTGCTGGCGGGGAGCAATGCCTCACGCATCATCGAGCGCTGGAGCACGGCGGCGGAGCTCTCGATCTATCTGACGGATGCGGCAACGATGGAGAATCGCACCGCGATTGAGCGCGCGCTCACGGCCAGCGGTCTCGTCGCCACCCATGCGTACGTATCGCCGGCGGAAGCCCTGCGGCGTTTCAGCACCCAGTTTCCGGATCTCGCGGACTCGGCCCGTTCCCTTCCGGCGAATCCCCTGCCGGCGTCATACGACGTCCGCATCCGGCCAGAGCGGGCGCACGACGTGCAGATCGAGACGCTGGCCGGACGGATGAAGGCGCTCGACGGTGTCAGCGACGTGCGCTATGACCGGCGCTGGCTGGATCGACTGCTTCGGGTCGTCACCGCCGCCCGCACCGCGGGGCTCGTCCTCACCGGGCTGCTGATCGTCGCCTCCTGCATCACCGTGATGAGCGTGGTGCGCCTCACGCTGTTCGCGAGGCGCCAGGAGATCGAGATCATGCAGCTCGTGGGCGCGCCGCTCTCGTACATCCGCGGGCCGTTCATCATGGAGGGGACAATCCTCGGGCTCCTTGGCGCCGTCATCGCCACGCTGGCGCTGTGGGGCGCCTTTGCCGCCTGGAAAGGGCCGTTGGTCGCGCAGGCCACCGGCATCGTGGATGCGGGCACCTTGGCGTTCCTGCCCGCCCGGGCCGTGGCGGGGCTCATTCTGGGGGGCGCGGCGATCGGATGTCTCGGAGGTGCCCTTGCGGCTCGCGGAGCTCGCTGATCGCGGCCCGGCTGTACGATGACTGCCTAATGCGTTGACACTAGGATCGCCAGCGCACTAGACTGAGATCGAAGGCCAACGCTCTGGACCACTTTGCTGCTTCCAGATTTCGGATGCCCCGATCATTGACGGACGAACGGCCGTCCGGGGCATACACCTCCGGCAGTCTCGCCGATTTCTATCGAGAAGAGTTTCTCAAGCATCGGCGCTGTCTCGAAGCGCACCGCGACTGCTTTTCCGAGTGTGCGCTCGCCCAGGTCGAAGCCGCCCTCACACAGGTGATGGGTCGCATCGAAACGCTGTGCCGGCAGCAGAACTGCGATCAGGTCGTCAGCCGGCTCCTCAAGAAGTTCGACGTCCTGACCGGCCTTTCGGCTTGGTCGGATCCCCACAAGCTCCACTGACAGACTCGCGCACGGCCCGTCGAGGCGATTTGCTGGTCATCGCTGAGGCCGCGATCGGTGCCGCTGACGCGGCGGTCGCGACCCGGGCATCGGCGGCGCACGCCGACATCGACACCACGGGTCGGACCTTCCTGCTCGCCGTCGGCAAGGCTGCGCCCGCGATGGCTGAGGCATTCCTCGCGGCCCGTCCCGGGTTGGTCGAGGACGGCCTGGTCGTCGGATCGCATCTTCCCGGACCGCTGCCCTCGCCGCTGCGGTGGCAGCATGCCGATCACCCCGTGCCCGGCAGTCGGAGCATCGACGCCGGCCGGGCCGCGATCAGCCTCGCCCGATCGATCGGCACCGGCGACACGCTCGTCGTTCTCGTGTCTGGCGGCGCGTCGGCGCTCCTGACCGTGCCGGTCGCGGGCATCACGCTGGACGACAAGCAGCAGGTGACCCGGCGGCTCCTGACTGCGGGTGCCGACATCCGCGCCCTCAACACGGTACGAAAGCACCTCTCGCAGGTGAAGGGCGGCCGACTTGCGGCGGCGTGCCGCGGCCGGGTGATCGGATGGCTGTTGTCCGATGTGGTCGGCGACGATCCCGCCGTGATCGGCTCGGGTCCGACGGTCGCGGACCAGTCGACGTTCGCCGATGCGCTCGCGATCCTCGATCGGTACGGCGGTCGAGCCCGCTTTCCCGGGCTGGTTGTCGCGCATTTGGAGCGCGGGGCGGCCGGCGCGGAAGAAGAAACACCGAAACCCGGATCCCCGGCTTTGAGGCGAGCCACGACGACCGTCATCGGATCGGCGCGGCTGTCTCTGGACGGGGCAGCGGCCGCCGCGCGTGGACTGGGCTACTCTGTGACGACGCGCCCGGAACCTGTCGTTGGCGAGGCGCGCGCCGCGGCTCGCGATCATGTGGCGTGGGTGCGAACGAGGCTCCACGCGGCCCGAGGGCGGTCGTGCCTCCTGTCGAGCGGGGAAACGACCGTCACTGTGACCGGCGAGGGGCGAGGCGGCCGGAACCAGGAGTTCGTGCTCGCGTTCGCGATCGCGCTGGCCGGCCAGAATCGTCCGCTCACCGTCGGCAGCATCGGCACCGACGGCATCGATGGGCCGACCGACGCTGCTGGCGCCATCGCCGACGAGACGACCATCGCGCGGTCCGAGCGCGCCGGACTCAGCGCCGTCCGTGCACTCGACGAGAATGATTCCTGGACCTTTTTCTCGAGTCTCGCCGATCTGATTCGGACCGGACCGACTGGCACGAACGTGGGAGACATCCAGATCGTGCTGGCTGACCGGGCGAGCTCATCATGAACCGGCTGCAGCCGCGGAGGAGTCGATGCGCCCGTTGAAATTGGCTGGAATCGGTGCGCTCGTGGCGGCGACCGTCCTGGCGCTCGGTTTTCTCTGGGGCGCGCGGGGACGATGGGCCGCCGAGGAACGCCTGGCGCTCGTCGAGCAGCGGTTGCTGCTGTCGGATGCGCGGCGAGAAACCTATGCTGGCAGTCTCGAACTGCAGAAACTGAACTTCGGCGCCGCGGCCGGACACTTCGAAGCGGCGCGGGCCGCGGCGGACCAGGTCCGCCTCCGGTCCGAAGCCCTCGGCGACTCCGCAAAGGCGGAGCAGGCGGCAACGGCCGCGGGCCTGCTCAATGAGGCGCGTGCGCTCTGTTCACGGCTCGATCAAGCCGCCGCAGAACGGGCTCAGCGTGCCGCCCGAACTCTGGAACAGGCCGCGCAAACCGCACCCCGCTGAGCAAACCGGCGGTTCCCGATAGAGAACGCTGGCAAATCTCAAGATCTTGGCCGGCCGAGCCGATTAATAGTCGGCCATGCATCGGCGGCGGTCTGTACTCGCGTTCGCCGGTCTTGCGGTCCTCCTTGGGCTGGGCCTCCGAAGCCTGCTTGGGATGACGTCGCCAGACCAGCCCGGTCCCGCTGTCCACCGCGCGCGCCATCCTGACGCTCTCACCATCGGAAGCCGAAGAACGGCGCCAGGTGCCCTGCCGGACGAGATCGCCTTCTACCGACCCGCTCCATCGGCACGGTCATACGGGACATATCCCTCCCAGGACCATGGCATTCCGGGGTCTCCAAGTGTGGCCTCGGTGAGGCGCTGATAGAGGCTCTCGGCACGCACGTCGTTTGACAAGAACACGACGCACCGGCGGCTCGTGTCCACGCAAATCGCCTGGTTGCCGGTTGAGTCATTGTGGCCGCCCTTGAAGAACGCGTGTCCGAACGGGCCGTCGAACGTAATCACCCCGAGACCGGCCGACAGGTTGATCGCGCTCATCCCCGGTGACGCGCCTTCCGCAAAAGTGGGGAACTGCGTTGGCGTCCGGATGCCAATCTGCGGCCTGATCATCTCGGCTCTGGAACGTGCCGAGAGGCCATCGCCTCGCGAAAAGCCCGCCAGGAATCGCGCGAAGTCCGCGATCGTCGTGTCCATCGATCCCGCCGCACGCGGCTTGCTGCGCTTGTCGTGTGCCTCGAACGCACCGTCGCTCCGGTACCCGTCAGCGAGGTTCGCCGCGAAGTCCGCGCGCCACGTCATGCTCGTGCGTGTCATCCCGAAGCGGTCGAAAACGCGTCGTTGCATCTCGTCGCCGACGTTGAGGCCCAATCCGGTCTCGAGGACGAACTGCAGCAGGATGATTCCCTCGCCGGAATACGCGTACCGACTTCCGGGATCGAAATGGAGCCGCATCTTCTCGTCCGGCTCGAGGAAGGCGAAGTTGGCAAGCCCGCTGGTGTGGCTGAGCAGCATGCGCGGTGTGAGCGCACGCCAGCGCTCGTCGCCGGTCAACGCCCCGTAGAACGGGTATTCGGGCAATGGCTTGGGCAGATAGGCTCCGATCGATCGGTCCAGATCGAGTTTGCCCTCATCCACGAGCTGCATCACCACGTACGCGAAGACGAACTTGGTCAGCGACGCGCCATACATGATGGTGTCGGTTTGAAGCGGCAGATTGGCCGCGACGTTGCGATACCCCCAGGCCCGCACCAGCGCAACTTGACCGTCGTCGATCACCGCCATCGCGAGGCCCTGGACGTTGGCGGCGGCCATCATCCGTCGAGCTTCAGCCTCGATACGCTCGGTTGCTACCGGCCTGCCGTCGAAGCGGCGGATGGGCGCCTCCACACTGGCCGTCGACGCGCTGAGACCCACGGTGGCGGCGAGGATTGCGGCCCATCTCACGCGTGTCATGCGCGGCATGATGCCATACCACGGTATAAAGTGCCGGTATGTTGAATCGCGAGCAGGTTCTCATCAAGATGCGCGAGCGCGCGCATCATCCGGCCACCGCCCGCGAACTGGTGCAGCTCCTGCGCATTCCACGCGAGCAGCGCTCCACCTTCCGTCGCCTCCTGAAGTCCCTGGTTGCCGATGGCGAGCTGCTACAGATCCGCGGGAATCGCTTCGGGCTCGCCGACCGCATGGACGTGGTTGTGGGCCGCCTCCAGATGCATCCCGCCGGCTACGGCTTCGTCGTCGCCGACGACGACAAGGCGGGGAAGGACCTGTACATCGCGCCGACCAACATCAAGGAGGCGCTCCACGGCGATCGCGTCATCGCCCGCCTCGAACATCAGCGCGGCGATCGCGCCGAAGGCCGGATCATCCGCATCCTCGAGCGTGCAAACAGCACGCTCGTGGGCCGGTTCGACGTCGACGATTCGGGACTGGGATTCGTCGTGCCGTTCGATTGCCGCGTCCTCGCGGACATCCAGATTCCACGGGGCGAGAGTCGGCACGCCAAGTCAGGGCAGATGGTGGTCACCGAGCTGACACGCTGGCCGACGCCGACGCGGCCGCCTCTCGGCCGGGTCATCGAGGTGCTTGGCGGCCTCGACGATCCCGGCGTCGATACTCGAATCATCATCCGCAAGCATGCGCTCCCGGACGCGCATGGCGACGAGGCCGTCAGCCGAGGCTCGCCGGCTGGGCCCGACGGTGCGTCCGCGCGACCTTGCGGATCGCACCGATTTCCGGGTCCTGACCACCGTCACCATCGACGGCGAGCACGCCCGCGACTTCGACGATGCGATCACCATCGAGCGGTTGCCGAATGGGCACTACTGGCTGGGCGTGCACATTGCGGATGTCTCGCACTACGTCGAGGAGGGCAGCGCCCTCGATGTCGAAGCGTACGAACGCGGCACCTCCGTCTACTTCCCGGAGCGCGCACTGCATATGTTCCCTGCAGACCTCGCGACCGGCTTGTGCTCGCTGAACCCGCACGTCGATCGGCTGGTGCAGTCGTGCCTGATGGAGGTGGGCCGGAACGGCGACGTGGTGCGAGCCGAATTTCACGACGGCGTGATCAACAGCAACGCGCGGATGACATACACCGCGGTGGACGCCGTCCTGACGAAGCATGATCGCAAGGCGATCGCCGAGCACGCGGCTCTCGTGCCGATGTTCACCCTGATGCACGAGCTGTTCGAGATCCTGAACGCCCGCCGCCGCCGGAGGGGCTCGATCGACTTCGATCTGCCGGAGGCCGAGGTCCTGATGGACGAGGCTGGACTGATCGAGGACATCGTCGTCGCCGAGCGGAATGTCGCGCACAAGATCATCGAGGAGTTCATGCTGCTCGCCAACGAGACCGTCGCCGACCATCTCGATTCCGAGGGCGGTCCGGGGCTGTACCGCGTCCACGAGGAGCCGGACCTCGTGAAGGTCGAGCAATTCGAGGAATTCGTCGCCGGGTTCGGCCTGTCGCTCGGCGTCCCGCTGAACACGCTGCGGCCCCGCCATTTCCAGAAGCTGATCGAGCGGATCCAGGGCACGCCCGTCGAGAAACCGGTCGCCTTCCTGATGCTGAAGACAATGCAGAAGGCGCGCTACGCGCCCGAGAACCTCGGTCACTTCGGCCTCGCAGCCGCGAGCTACACGCACTTCACCTCGCCGATCCGCCGCTACCCGGACCTGGTCGTCCACCGGCTGCTGCGCGCGCGGCGCCTAGGGCGGCTCGACGACACACGCCGCGAGGAGATCCAGGAGGATCTACCCGATATCGCGCGGCACACGTCCGAACGCGAGCGCAGAGCAGACGACGCGGAACGGGAGCTCCTGGCGTGGCGCAAAGTGCGGTTCATGGCCGACAAGGTCGGCGACGAGTTCGACGGCTATGTCACCGGGGTCGCGGCGTTTGGACTGTTCATCGAGCTCGTTGATCACTTTGTCGAGGGACTGGTGCACATCTCCAGCATGGCCGACGACTACTATCGGTATCTGGAGGCCAGCCATTCGCTGCGCGGGGAAAACACCCAGAAAGTGTTTCGGCTAGGCGACAAAGTGCGCGTGCAGGTCGTCCGCGTGGACCTGGAGCGGCGCCAGATCGATCTCGGGCTGACGAAGATCCTCGATTCCATCCGGGAAGACGAACGCCGCCGCGGGCCGCGCCGAAGCAAGGCGCAGCCGAAGAAGGAGCCACGCCGGATCCAGCGGCCGGGCCGCAGAGAGCGTGCGACGAAGAAAGCCGCCAGGGGGCGGCGGCGATAGGCACCGCAAGTAGTTGCCATGGGTCACATCGTCATTGGCACCGCCGGACACATCGACCACGGCAAGAGCGCGCTCGTGCTCGCGCTGACCGGTACCGATCCGGATCGTCTGAAGGAAGAGAAAGCACGCGGCATCACGATCGACCTCGGCTTCGCGTATCTCCGCGACGGCGACTCGACAATCGCCTTCGTGGACGTTCCGGGGCACGAACGATTCGTCCGGAACATGCTGGCTGGTGTCGGCGGGATCGACGCCGTGCTGCTGGTGGTTGCCGCGGACGAATCCGTGATGCCCCAGACGCGGGAGCACTTCGATATCTGCCGGCTGCTCGCCATTCCTCGCGGCATCGTCGTCATCACCAAGAGCGACCTCGTGGACGACGAGATGCTCGACGTCGTGCAGGCCGACGTCGCCGCGCTCGTGGAAGGGTCCGCGCTCGCCGCGGCGCCGGTCATTCCGGTGTCATCGCGTTCAGGGGCGGGGCTCGATCGTCTCCGGGACGCCTTGCGCACACTGGCCGGCGCGGCGCCGAATCGGCCGGCGGATGGGGCCGCGCGGCTGCCGATCGACCGCGTCTTCTCGATGCGCGGGTTCGGGACGGTGGTGACGGGTACCCTGGTCTCGGGCCGTCTTCGCGTCGATGACGAGCTGGAGATCGTCCCGGGAACGCGGCGCGTGAAGGTGCGTGGCGTCCAGGTGCACGGCACATCCGTCGATGGCGCCGAAGCAGGCCAGCGCGCCGCACTGAACGTCGCGGGCGTCGAAGTGAAGGACCTGTCGCGCGGTCAGATGCTCGTCTCGCCAGGCACGTGCAAGGCGACTCGGACGATCGATGCGTGGGTCGAGGTGCTGCCCTCGACGCGGGCGCTGAGGCACGATGCCCGCGTTCGATTTCACCAGGGCACCAGCGAGGTGCTGGCGCGCGTTTCGGTGGTGGCCGTGCCGGCTGCGGGAGGCGGCATCCTCTCGATTGGCAGCGGTAAGAGCGGCTACGCAAGGATCCGCCTCGAATCCGAAGCGGCGGTCACTCGAGGCGATCGATTCGTGCTGCGGTCCTATTCGCCGGCGGTGACGATTGGCGGCGGCCTGATCGTCGATCCCGCCGCCCCGAACGGAGGCGTACGGCTTTCGTCGACGCTCGAGCGGTTTGCGACGCTGCTGGCGCCGCTCCGCGGCGAGACCCATTCTCGCGAGGCCGACGCGCAGGCGCTGGTCGTCGCGGAGGCGGGCGCGCACGGGATGGCAATGGAGGCGCTGACGTGGCGGATGGGCGTTGCGCCGGGCGAGGTCGTGCGCGTCACGCGAGCGCTGGTCGACGGTGGCCGCGCCCTCGAAGCGGGCGATCATCTCGTCGCACCGGCCTGGCGCAGCCGGTTGGCAGAACGCGTGCTGGCCGCGCTCGAGGCGCACCATCAGGCGCAGCCGCTGTCGGACGGCATCTCGCGCGAGGAGGTCCGCGAGCGAGTGCTCGGGCACGCCGCCCCGGCGCTCGCCGAACTGGTGATTCGCGATCTCCTCGATGCCGGCCGGATTACCGGCCGCGACCGTCTGTCGGTCGCAGGCCGTGGGATCTCGCTGACGGCGGAGGAGTCACGCGTGCGCGACGCGATCGACCGGACGCTCAGCGCGGCGTTCCTGCAACCGCCCGAGATGGCACGGCTGGCCGAGATCGCCGCGGCGCCTGCGGCCTCGGTCGAGAAGATGCTGACGCTGCTCGTGCGTCAGAAGATCGTGGTACGCCTGGACGGGATGCCGTTTCACCGCGACGCCCTCGATCGCCTGAAGACGGACATCGGCAGTCTCAAGAGCGGGGCGGCCGCGCCGGCCATCACGGTCGCGACGTTCAAAGACCGCTACGGCCTGAGCCGCAAGCACGCGATTCCGCTGTTGGAGTATCTGGATCGGGAGCGAGTCACGCGTCGGGTAGGAGACGCTCGCGTGCTCTTGTAAGGCGCATGGCCATGCGCCCCTGGGGGGTTCACCCGGCGATGCGCCTCGCTACGGCTTGCTTTCGTTCGAACCGTCGCGCGTCGCGTCCTTGAAGTTCCGAATGCCCTTTCCGATGCCGCGGCCGATCTCGGGCAGGCGATTCGCCCCGAAAATCAGGATGATGATGATCAGAATGATGATGAGTTCCGGTAGACCCAGGCTTCCCATTGCATGCTCCTCGGTCCCGTGATTGTAGCACCTAAGCTCGGCCCGCCTTCACCAGGGCTCCGGCGGGCAGAGCGACGCCGGGCGCCCGCCTGGCTCGCCGCCGCGCTGGTCCTGGCGGCCGTGGCGCTATCGGGTTTCGCAGGCGGGGCGCAGTTCTCGACCGGGACCGAGCTCGTCGAGGTTTATGTCTCGGTATCCGACTCGTCCGGCAGGCCGGTCACGGGCCTGCCGCGCGACGCGTTCACTGTCGAGGAAGACGGCGTGGCGCAATCCGTCACGACGTTTGCCGCCGGCACCATGCCGCTGGCGCTCGGCCTGGCCATCGATCGGAGCTTCAGCATGGCCGGACGTCCCCTGGCCACCGCGAAGGCCGGAGCCGTCAGGCTGCTCGACGCCCTCCGGCCCGACGACCGCACGATGGTCGTCGCGGTGGGCAGCCAGGTCGAGACGCTGGTGCCGCTCTCGGCGGAGCGTCAACGCGCGCGTGACGTGGTGGTATCGCTGACGCCGTGGGGAACGTCGCCGCTGGGCGACGCCACGATCGCGGCGATCGCGCGGATCGCCGAAGGCTCGGGTCGTCGCGCGCTGGCGCTCTTCACCGACGGGCGCGAGCGCTACAACGAAGCGGATCGCTCCGCGGTCGTCGACCATGTGCGGCGCGGACGCGTGCTCGTCTACCCGGTCGCCGTCGGCGGAACCCCTACGCCGCTGCTGGTAGAGCTCGCCGCCGCCTCGGGCGGCCGATCGTTCCGGGCGCGCGACGATCGGGAAGCGGCGCGAGCGGCGGAGGCGCTCGCCGACGATCTGCGGCATCAATACCTCCTGGGTTACGCCCCGCAGCGCCCGCTCGATCTGGGCCCAGAAGCCTGGCGGTCGATTCGCGTGACGGTCTCACGCCGGGACGTGACGGTTCGGGCCCGCGACGGGTACTTCGCTGGCCGGCGTGTGGAAGGGGCGGCTTCGCGGCAGCCTGTGGCGTCTAAGTCACAAGGGTGTCATGGTGAGGGGACAGCAGAACGCTCCCGAATCCGAGGATTTCCCGCGACCTCCGCTTGGCGATGGCCCTCAGGATGCGGGCAATCTTCTTGCATCGCAGACACGCGGCCAGTCGTGGCACAATGACTTCAGTCCGTCGATGGTAGAGCAGAAACCCAACGTCGCGGCCCGGGTCAGCGGTGGCAACGGTCATCTGTCGCTGCACGTGGATGGCCTGCACGCTCCGGAACTGACGTTCTCTTTCGAGCAGCGTAAGTCCGGCGTCGGCGTCGGGTCTGCGCTCGGCGCACACATTCTGTTCGCCATCATCGCAATCCTGATCTACACGTACTCGCCGAACCCTGGCGTCAGCGCGCCGATCGCCAACAGAATGCCGGCAACCATCGTCTGGCTCCCTCAGCCCGGCCCGGGCGGTGGCGGCGGTGGCGGCGGCAACCAGATGCCGGAGCCGCCGAAGAAGGCCGAGGTTCCCGGCAAGAAGGACATCAGCGTCCCGGTCGTGAAGAAGGACATGACGCCGCAGCAAAAGCTCGAAGAGCCGAAGGATCCGGCCTTCAACATCCCCGCCAAGACGCTCGGCGACGCGCAGCAGATGACGCCTGGCATGCTCGAAAGCGCCATGGCCGCGTCGATGATTTCGACTGGCACCGGTTCCGACGGTGGCGCCGGCACGGGGAAGGGCAGCGGCATCGGACCCGGAAAGGGCGCCGGCCTGGGCCCCGGCGAAGGGGGCGGCACCGGCGGCGGTGTCTACCGCCCCGGCAACGGCGTGGAGCTTCCGCAGGTCGTGCGGCAGAAGAAGCCGCAATACACGGCGGAAGCGATGCGCGCCAAGGTGCAGGGCGTCGTCTGGGTCGACGCAGTGGTGCTGCCCGATGGCACGGTCGGCGACGTCAACGTCACCAAGTCGCTCGACTCGACCTTCGGCCTCGATCAGGAAGCCGCTCAAGGCGGCGAGGCAGTGGAAGTTCGTGCCGGGCCGCCGCTTCGGCCAGCCCGTCGCCGTCCTGGTGACGATTGAGCTGACATTCACTCTGAGGTAGGGCGGCTTAACGCAGGGTCGCCTCGCTTGCACTCGGCGAGGGCCGGCTGGCGTCGCGCGCCGAAGGTCGCTCGCTTCGGTCGCGAGGGGAAAAGATAAAGGCCTGGCAGGAAATCCCCGCCAGGCCTTTTCAGTTTTGTCGCTCCGACCCGAAACCCGGAGCCCGTCAGTCCGCTCTTAGTCACATTCCGCCCATCCCGCCGCCGCCCGGAGGCATCGGCGCTTCCTTCTTGTCTTCAGGAATCTCCGAGACCAGGGCTTCGGTGGTGAGGAGGAGCGAGGCAATCGACGCGCTGTTCTGGAGCGCCGTGCGCACGACCTTGGTCGGGTCGATGACGCCGGCGTTGACCAGGTTCTCGTAAGTGTCGGTCAGCGCGTTGAAACCCGACTCGGCATCCAGCTCGCGGACCTTCTGGACGACGATCGAGCCTTCGAGCCCGGCATTGGTCGCGATCCAGCGCAGCGGCTCTTCGATCGCGCGGCTGGATCAGATTCACGCCGACTTTCTGGTCGCCTTCGAGCTTCAGGCTGTCGAGCACCTTGGCTGCGCGAATCAGCGCCGTGCCGCCGCCGGGCACGATGCCCTCTTCGACGGCCGCCTTGGTGGCGTGCATCGCGTCTTCGACGCGCGCCTTCTTCTCCTTCATCTCGGTCTCGGTGGCCGCACCGACCTTGATGACGGCGACGCCGCCGACCAGCTTCGCCAACCGCTCCTGCAGCTTCTCGCGGTCGTAGTCCGAAGTGGTGTCCTCGACCTGCGCGCGGATCTGCTTGACGCGGCCCTCGATCGCCGCCGACGCGCCGGCGCCCTCGACGATGGTCGTGTTGTCCTTGTCGATGGTGATCTTCTTCGCCTTGCCGAGATCGTCGACCTTGATGTTCTCGAGCTTGAGGCCCAGGTCTTCCGTGATCGCCTTGCCGCCGGTCAGCGTCGCAATGTCTTCGAGCATTGCCTTGCGGCGATCGCCGAAGCCCGGTGCCTTGACGGCCGCGGCCTGCAGTGTCCCACGCAGCTTGTTCACCACCAGTGTGGCCAGCGCCTCACCTTCGACGTCCTCCGCGATGATGAGCAGCGGGCGTCCCATCCGGGCGACCTGCTCCAGCACCGGCAGCAGATCCTTCATCGAGCTGATCTTCTTCTCGTGGATCAGGACGACGGGGTTCTCGAGCACCACTTCCATGCGCTCCGGGTCGGTCACGAAGTACAGGCGAGAGGTACCCGCGATCGAACTGCATGCCCTCGACGACCTCGAGCGAGGTCTCGAGCGTCTTGGCTTCCTCGACGGTGATGACGCCGTCTTTGCCGACCTTTTCCATCGCTTCCGCGATGATCGTGCCGATGGTGTGGTCGTTGTTCGCCGAGATGGTGCCGACCTGGGCGATCATGTTGCCCTTGACCGGGCGGCTCAGCTTCTTGAGCTCCTCGGTAATCGCCTCGACTGCCTGCTCAATCCCGCGCTTCACTTCCATCGGGTTCGCGCCGGCGACGACGTTCTTCGCGCCTTCGCGATAGATCGCCTGCGCGAGGACGGTTGCCGTGGTGGTGCCGTCCCCCGCGATGTCGGACGTCTTGCTCGCCACTTCGCGCACCATCTGCGCGCCCATGTTCTCGAGCGGATCCTTGAGCTCGATCTCCTTGGCGACGGTCACGCCGTCCTTGGTGATCGTCGGCGATCCGAACTTCTTGTCCAGCACCACGTTGCGGCCCTTGGGTCCGAGGGTGACCTTGACCGCGTCGGCCAGGAGGTTCACGCCGCGGAGGATCGCCTGGCGCGACTGCTCCCCATACACAATCTGCTTGGCCATTGCTACTCCCTGATGGCAGGCTGGGCGCCTGCGACGAATAGGTTGTTACTTGCTGTCGAGAACGGCGAGTACTTCGTCCTCACGCATGATGAGGCGCTCCTCACCGTCAATCTTGATCTCCTGGCCGGAGTACTTGCCGAACAGGATCGTGTCGCCTTCCTTGACGTCGAGCGCGATGCGCTTGCCGTCGTCTTTCTGCTTGCCGGCGCCGGCGGCGACGACCTTGCCCTGCTGGGGCTTTTCTTTGGCGGTGTCGGGGATGATGATTCCGCCGACCTTCTGCTCGCCTTCCTCGATGCGCTGAACGATGATGCGGTCGTGGAGCGGTCGAACCTTCATGTGTGTCAACTCCGTGAAACGTCTGTCCTGAGCCTCTGAAATGAGTCAGCAATCGACGCACCCTCAGTGCTAGCACTCTCGGTGCGCGACTGCCAAGTATATGCAACCTTGCCCGCCCGTGGCAACGGGCGCGGCGCGGCTCGCGGTTCCCCGGGTTCCCGGGTTTCTCGGGTTACCCGGGTCGCGGGTCGCCGGGTCGCAGTAGGGCCGCACTTCAGTGCGGCCAAGGCGTGGCGCGACTGACGTCGCGCCCTACTGCGGATTCGGTTAGCGTTTCCTGGGTTTCCTGGGCTTGATGTCGAGCTCAGTCAGCTTTCGGGCGAGCGTGTTTCGGTGGAGCCCCAGTTGGGCCGCCGCCTTTGAGAGGTGCCCGTCGGTTTCGTCGAGGACCCGGCTGATGAAGCGGCGCTCGAACTCCCGGCGGCCGTCCTCGAAGGTGATGCCGCCGGCGACCATCTGGTCGATGAGCCGGCCGAGTAGCTCTCGCAACGACGTCCCCTCGTCCTTCGTCCTGACGACTATTCATAGGCGCACGCAGTGCGCCCCTACACGGACAGGTGATGTCCCGTCAGGCGCTCGAACGCGTCGATGTACTTCGCGCGGGTGCGGGCGACGACGTCGTCCGGCAACGCCGGGGCGGGCGGCTGTTTGTTCCACTCGATCGCCTCGAGGTAGTCGCGCACGAACTGCTTGTCGAAGCTGGGCTGCGGCCCGCCGGGCGAGTACTGGTCCGCCGGCCAGAACCGCGACGAATCGGGTGTCAGCGCCTCGTCGATGAGCAGCAGCGTGTGGCCGTCGAAGCCGAATTCGAACTTCGTGTCGGCCAGCAGAATCCCGCAGCCTTCGGCGTGCGCCGCGGCTTGCCGATACAGCTCGAGGGTGGTGTCGCGGAGGCGTCCGAACAGCGCCGCGTCCTTCAACCGCTCCGTGGCTTCGGCTTCGTCGATGTTGATGTCGTGGCCGGAGGCCGCCTTCGTGGCCGGCGTGAAGATGGGCGCGGGGAGGCGGTCGGATTCGCGAAGTCCCGGCGGCAGGACGATGCCGCAGATCCGGCCGGTCTCGCGGTATCCTTCCAGCCCGATCCCGACAGATACCCGCGCGCCACACACTCGATCTCGATGGGCGCCGTCTTGCGCACCAGCATCGATCGGCCGCGGAGATCTGCCGCATGTGCGCGAACCGCTGGCGGGTACGCCTCCACATCCATCGTCACGAAGTGATTGGCGATCACATGCGCCAACCGCTGGAACCAGAAAGCCGACAGCTGTGTCAGGACTCGTCCCTTGTCAGGGATGCCGGTGGCGAGAATGTAGTCGAACGCCGAGATGCGATCGGTGGCGACAATCAGGAGCGAATCGCCGAGATCGTAGACGTCGCGGACTTTGCCGGTGCGGAACAGCGGCAGATTCGGCAGCGATGTGGTGACCAGTGGCGAGGTTGGCACGGCGGGCGTCCGGAACCGCCGCATGGTAGCAGATGCCCGGAATCCGGCATATAGTTACTGGCGTCCTGGCCTGACCGGGTCGAGCCCGGCAGACCCCGGTCCTCGAGGTCCACGTCCTTGCGCGTGAATGCGACAGCACCTGCGTACGATCATCGCGGTCGTGGCGGCCGCGGGCCTGCTGGCCCTCTTCCTTCGCAATACTGACTTCCGTCAGGTCGGCGCCGAGATCTCGCGCGCACGCATCGATCTGCTCCTGGCCTCGCTCGTCGTCACCGGCCTGACCTACTGCTTCCGCGCTGCTCGGTGGCAATACCTGCTGCGTCCCGTCGGTCGCGTGCGCTTCGGCTCCGCGCTCAAGACGACGGTCATCGGCTTTGCCGCCTCCTCGCTGCTGCCGGCGCGCGCCGGCGAACTGCTGCGGCCGTACCTGCTCGCACGCAAGGAAGGACTCAGCGCGACCGCCACGTTTGCCACCATCATCGTCGAGCGGCTGCTCGACACGATCACCGTGCTCCTGCTCTTTGCCGGGTACCTGCTGTTCACGAATCCCGGTGTGACGGCGTCACAGGCGCAGACCTTCGCACAGGTGAAGCTCGGGGGGGCGGTCATGGCGGGCGCGTGCGGTGTCGTGCTTGTCGTCCTGTTCTTTCTCGCCGGCCACCCGAAGGTCCTGGCCCACCTCACGGCGCTGGTGACCCGGCTTCTGCCCGAGCGCATGGCGGCCTCGGCCACCGGTTTCGTGCGCGCCTTTGCCGACGGGCTCGCCATCGTGCGACAGCCGGTCCGATTGCTGCTGGCGCTGGTGTTCTCGTTGCCCCTGTGGTTGTCGATTGCCTCTGGGATCTGGGCGGTGACGCACGCCTTTCACATGGATCTCCCCTTCGCGGGCGCCTTTCTGATTCAGGCGCTCCTCGTCGTCGGCGTCGCGGTGCCGACGCCCGGGGGCGTTGGCGGGTTTCACTATTTCTACAAGCTGGGCATGACCGCGTTTTATGGCGCGCCGGCCGATCGCGCCGTCGGCGCGGCGATCGTCCTGCACGCGGTCTCGTTCGTGCCGGTCGCCATCGTGGGCCTGATCCTGCTGGCGCAGGAAGGTCTGAGCCTCTCGCGGGTTGGCAGCCTGACGCGAGGCGGAGGAGCGGAGGAAGCGGCGTGAAGTGTCCGTATTGCGGCCATCTCGGAGACAAGGTCGTCGACTCGCGCGAGAGCAAGGAAGGCGAGGCGATCCGGCGGCGCCGCGAATGTCTCGACTGCGGCCGCCGATTCACCAGCTACGAGCGCATCGACGAAATCCCGTACATGGTCATCAAGAAGGACGGGAGCCGCGAGCGGTTCGAACGGCAGAAGCTGATCGCGGGCCTGCTGAAGGCCTGCGAGAAGCGGCCCGTCAGCGTGGCGCAGGTCGAATCGATCGCCGATCGCGTCGAAGCCACGCTCCAGGAGCGCCCCGAAAAGGAGATCGCCACGGTCGAAATCGGTCAGGCGGTGATGGACGACCTCAAACGGCTCGACAAGGTGGCCTACGTCCGCTTTGCGTCCGTATATCGCCACTTCCGTGATATCGGGGAGTTCATGAACGAGCTCAAAGATCTGTTGAATACACGCGATTGATGCGTGAGGCACATGTAGGGCGGACCTTTAGGTCCGCCTGGCGGGGCTGAAGCCCCGCCCTACACACGAATCAAATGGCGACACCGCTACGCCGCGCGCAGGAAACGCGGCCGGTCCGACCGGTCCCAGTGCCGCCGCGCCCGGCGCGCCGGCCGATCCGCGACAACCCGCGCCTCCTGCTCGTCGGCATCGCGCTGCTCGTCATCGCGCTCGCCGGTCTCCTCGCGCTCGCCGGCCGCACCACCAGCTTTTCTCCCGACTTCCTGACCGAGGTCGTCCTCTACGCGCTGTCCGTTGCCGATCTGACGATGCTGGTTGCGCTGGTCTTCGTGCTGGCGCGCAACATCATCAAGCTGGTCGTCGAGCGGCGGCGAGGGCTGCCGTTTGCACGGTTTCGCGCGAAGCTGGTTGCTGTCCTGCTCGGGATGACCCTGATCCCGTCGATCCTCGTCCTCATCGTTGGCAGCGAGCTCATTCGGAACAGCGCGGATCGCTGGTTCAACGCACCGATGGACGAAGTGCTCTCGTCGGCGAACCGCATCGCCAGCGACTACTACGCCGAACGGCAGCGCTTCGTCGTCGATCAAGCCGGACGCATTGCCAAAGGTCTCTCGTCGGTCGAGCTGTCGGCGCCCAACGTGGCCCAGCTTCAGACGCGCATCGCGCCCGAGGTCGCACCGGGCCGTCTGAAGATGGTGGAGATCTTCCGGCTCGCGCCGGAAGCGGGCCTGCCCGCCGATGTGGCCCCGGTGCTCGACGTGGCGTCGCCGACGCTGCCGCCGGGAGCGTCGCAGGCCTCGGCCGAGCGGTTGGCCAGCCGGGTGGCGGCCGGCGCGACCGAGACGTGGGTGCTCGAGCCCGTGAGCCGGGGCGGTGAGCTGATTCGTGGCGCGGCGGCGATACGAAACGCCGACGGCCGCGCCACGGGGGTGGTCGTCGCCAGCGACTATTTGACGGGCGACCTCGCTGCACGCTCACGACGGATGACCGCCGCCTACGAGGACTACCGGCAGCTCCGCGTCCTCAAGGCGCCCCTATTCGGCGTGTACGTGTCGTTCTTTCTCATGGTCACGCTGCTCATTCTGGTTGGCGCAACCTGGATGGGCCTGTACCTGGCCAAGCGCATCACTCGACCCGTGCAGTTGCTCTCGGCGGCGGCGCGTGAGATTGGCGCCGGCCATCTCGATCACCGGGTCGAGCCGGAGACTCAGGACGAGTTCGGCGCCCTGACCGAAGCCTTCAACAGCATGGCGGGCGAGCTGGCCGAGAGCCGCCGGGAGCTCGAGCGGTCCGCGGGAGATCTGGAACGGAAGCACCTCGAAGGGGAAGGCCGGCGCCGCTACATCGAGACGATTCTCGAGCGCATCGGCACGGGCGTCGTCTCGTTCGACGCGTCCGGCGTGATCGGCACCGTCAACGGATCCGCACGGCGCCTGCTGGGCGTGGGTCCCGACGCGATCGGCAGGCCGGCATCGGCGGTTTTCTCGCGCGACGATCTCGCGCCGCTGGCGGCGCTCCTTCCGAAGTCGGCAAGCCTCGGTGCCGCAACCCCGCCGCAGGAAGTGGCGCTGGTCCGCGACGGGCGCGAGCTGCATCTGGCCGCGATGTCAACGCCCCTTGTCGGGGAGGGCGGCCGAGCCGAGGGCACCGTGCTCGTCTTCGACGACGTGACACCGCTCATTCGGTCGCAGAAGGTCGCCGCGTGGCGTGAGGTCGCGCGGCGGCTGGCCCACGAAATCAAGAACCCGCTGACGCCCATCCAGCTGTCCGCCGAGCGGATCAGCCGTCATTTCTCTGCGGCGCCAGCGGCGACCCGCGCGTTCGTCGACGAGTGTACGGCCACCATCGTGAGCGAGGTGGAGTCGCTGAAAGGCCTGGTGGACGAGTTCTCGCAGTTCGCGCGCATGCCGGCACCGAAGGCGGTGCCGACCAAGGTCCACGAGCTGCTCGACGAATCGCTGGCCCTTTACGACGGTCTCTTCGCGGAGGTCCATTTCGAGCGCCGTTACGCGCAGGCGCTTCCGCTGGTGCGGGTGGACCAGGAGCAGCTGCGGCGCGTCGTGATCAACCTGGTCGACAACGCCATCGAGGCGATGGAGCGCCGCGGCACCATCACGCTCGAGACGGAGCACGATCCCGCCAACAGCGTCGTGCGGATCATCGTCGCCGACAACGGGCCGGGAATTCCGGTCGGGGACCGGGACAAGCTGTTCATGCCGTATTACTCGACGAAGGGCCGCGGCAGCGGTCTCGGGCTGGCAATCGTTCGTCGTATCATCGCCGAGCACGGCGGCGCGGTGGACGTGGGCGACAACATGCCGCGAGGCACAAGGTTCACGATTGAGCTGCCGGGATGAAGGTGAATGGAACGGTGGAACAGTGGAACAGTGGAACAGTGCGAAGTGCCAAGTGCAAAGTGCTAAGTGAACTGGGAAGTGAACAGTGGGGAGTGAGGGGCAACTCCTGGGGCGTTGCCCGTCACTCATCACTGCCCACTCGTCACTCCACTTCGCACTTCGCACTTGGCACTTGGCACTGCAGAGTTTCCCCATGTCTCGTGTCCTGATCGTTGACGACGAGCCCGGCGTCCGCAGCTCCCTGACGGGCGTGCTGCGCGACGAGGGCTACGACGTCGAGAGCGCCGAAAGCGGGGAGGCGTGTCTCGACAAGGCCGGCCGCCGTGCATTCGACGTCATCGTCCTCGATATCTGGCTGCCGGGCATGGATGGTCTGGTGACGCTGACGCGCCTGCGCGAGCGCCAGGTGGACGCGCAGATCGTCGTCATCTCGGGTCACGGCAACATCGAGTCGGCGGTGCGCGCGATCAAGTTGGGCGCCTTCGACTTCGTCGAGAAGCCGCTGTCGCTCGAGAAGACCGTGCTGGTCGTTCGCAACGCGATTCGCCAGCGGCACCTGGAAGCGGAGAACCGCGACCTCAGAGCACGCGTCGATCGCCGGCAGACCATGGTGGGCGACAGCTACGCCATGACGCAGCTGCGCGAGCAGGTGGCGATGGCGGCCCCCACCAACGGCCGTGTGCTCGTGTTCGGCGAAAACGGGACGGGGAAGGAGCTGGTGGCGCGGTCGGTTCACGGCCTCAGCAAACGGCACACCGGTCCGTTCATCGAGGTCAACTGCGCCGCGATTCCGGAAGAGTTGATCGAGTCGGAGCTCTTCGGCCACGTTCGCGGTGCCTTCACCGGCGCGGTGACCGATCGGCGAGGGAAGTTCGAGGTGGCCGATGGAGGGACGATCTTCCTCGATGAGATCGGCGACATGAGCCTGAAAACGCAAGCGAAGGTGTTGCGCGTCCTGCAGGAACAGGTCATCGAACCGGTGGGCAGCACGCAACGCATCCAGGTTGATGTGCGCGTCATCGCGGCCACCAACAAGGACCTGCCCGTGGCGATCAAGGCGGGGCAGTTTCGTGAGGATCTGTATTTCAGGTTGAACGTCATTCCGATCTTCGTGCCGGCCTTGCGCACCCGGCAGGGCGACATCCCGCTGCTCGCCGAGTACTTCATGGCCGGGTTCGCGCAGGAATACGGTCGCCGTCCGAAGGCATTCGAGGAAGGCGCGCTTGCCCTGCTGCAGCGCTATTCCTGGCCGGGCAACGTGCGCGAGCTGCGCAACCTGATCGAACGTCTGGTGATCATGGTGCCAGGCGATTACATCACCACGGCCGACCTGGCGTTTCTCGGCCGCGACCCGTCGGAAACCGGCGACGCCACGCCCGCAGAAGTGGAGCCGGTTCTGCCGCTGCACGAGGCGCGCGATCGCTTCGAACGCGATTACATCCTGCGCGCGCTCGCGCTGCAGAATGGCAACATGTCGCGCACCGCCGAAGTGCTGGGCGTGGAGCGCAGCAATCTCTACCGGAAGATGCGCGCCTTCGGCATTGCGCCGGGCAAGCGCGCCGAAGAGGAATCGCTTACGTAGGGACGCCCGTTACAAGGACGACAGACGAAGGACGCGTCAGTCGTAGGCCCAAGCTTTAGCTTGGGCGATCCTCACGCAGACGATTCTCCAGCACCTGAGACGCTGTGAACCCCTCGATCTGCAAGTAATACTCAGCCGCCGCGAGCAGCGCCGCCTGCGGGACCAACCCGACGATCTCGCTTTCGAGAATCGCGACTCCGTAGCGCGCGGCCTCGCGTTTCACCAGTTCGAACACCCTGGGTACCGGCGTCTTCTCGAAATTCGTCAGGTTCATCGACACCTGCGCCACGCCGCGATCGCCGAGCATGACGCCCATCGCCTTCACGTAGCGCAGTCCGCCGCTGCTGTGGCGTACCGCCGCGGCAATCTTCCTGGCCACGTCGAGGCGGTCGGTCGTAAGGTTGATGTTGTAAGCGATGAGCGGCATCCGTGCGCCGATGACGGTGGCGCCGGCGCGTGGATGGGGCGTCGCAGGACCGAAGTCCGGCGCCCAGCCCGCGGTTGTCATCTTCGCCGCCAGCCCCTCGAACTCGCCGCGGCGAATGTCTTCGAGATTGCGTCGCGCCGGATCGGAGGCCGCCTCCTCGTAGAGGTATACGGGCACGCCGAACCTCTCCGCCACGGCTTTGCCGGTCTCACGCGCCAGCGCGACGCAGTCCTGCATCGTCACGCCGTCAATCGGGACGAACGGCACGACATCGACGGCGCCGAGCCGCGGATGCTCGCCTTCGTGCGCCGTGAGATCGACGACGGCCAGCGTCTCCTCGAACAGCGTGAGGATCGCCGCCTTCAGGCCCGCGGCGTTGCCGGCCATCGTCAGGACCGAGCGGTGGTGCGCCGCGTCCGACGAAACGTCGAGCACGCGGACGCCTGGTGTCCGTCCCACTGCCGCAGCGATGGCGGCGACGACGTCCGGATGCCGCCCCTCGCTGATGTTCGGGATGCACTCGATGATCGGCATGCCACATCATAGGGAGAAATCGAGAGATCGATTTCCTGATTTCTCGATTTCTCTCTTTGACCTATAATCACCATCGTCCATAACGGAATGTCCGATCCCGCACGAACACATCTTCCCGCCGCTGACGCGCTGGCCGGACACCAGCGGGTTGCGCGCGTCGAGCAGCTGCTGCTCACCGGGCTCGATCACTACTTCGCGGGCCGCTACGAACACGCGATTCACATCTGGACCCGTGTCCTCTTTCTCGAGCGGGGCCATGCGCGGGCGTCCGCCTACATCGATCGCGCGCGGAGCGCGCTTGCCGAGCGCCAGCGGGAGAGCGAGGAGCTGCTGCATCGCGGGACCGCTGCTTTCGATGGCGGTGAAGTGACGGACGCGCGCCGGTTGCTCACCGCGGCCGTGGAGCGCGGCGCACCGCCGGAAGTGGCGCTCGCGTATCTGGGGCGACTCGATCGCCTCGAGCCGATGCCCGACCTTCCCGCGCGAGGGGCCGACCCGCTCGACGTGGCGCCGCCCGAGGCGTTGCCGTCGCCCCGCGCCTTCTCGCGCCGCCAGATGGCGGGGTTCGGCGTCGTGGCCCTCATCGCGGTCACGGCGCTGGCGTGGGTTGCTGGCGCAGTGCTCGATTTCGGCGCCATCGCGGGAGCGAGCCGGGCCGCGATCGCGCCATCGGTGACAATCGATCCGGTGCCGGTGCCCAACGCCAGCGACATGGTGCTGGCGCGCGCCAGGACCCTCTATGAAACCGGTCGCGTACAGGACGCGATGCGACTGCTCGCGACGATTGGCCCGGCCGATGCCAATCGCGCCGAGGGCGATCGCGTGCTGGCCGACATTCAGCGGACACTGTTGACGTCAGCCGACGCCGAGGGCGCTGACCCGAGCGTAACGCGATGAAGTGCCCAACCTGCGGCTATATCGGCTTCGAGTCGAGCGATCGCTGCCGTAACTGCGGCTACGAGTTTGCGCTCGCGACGCCGGCGCCGCCACCGCAGGATTTGTCGCTGGCGTCAGGTGAGGCCGATGGACCGCTGCAGGATCTGTCGATCCGGGATGGCGTGCCCCCGCCGCGGGGGACTGCGGCGCGCGGCGCACGCCCGGCCGCCACGCCCGATCTCGATCGCGTCATGCAGAACCTCGATCGAGTCATCGGCGCCCCCGATCCCGCGTCCGCCGATTCCGGGTCCCCCGATCTGCCGTTGTTCGATCGCAACGCGGAGCAGGAACTCCCTCCGCTCGTGACCGCAGGGGCCGAGCCGCGCCGCCCGCTGTCCGTGCGCCGCGCCACGCCCGATCCGGCGCGGCTGAAGCCCAAGCCGATCCGGCACCAGGCGCCGGCTGCCGAGCAATCGCTGGGCCTGCCGCTGCCGAGCGTGTCCGAGCGCGTCGAGCCGACACGCGGAATCGCCGGTTGGCCGGGCGCGAGCGGAAGCGGCGGATGCTGATGCCGTTGATGCTGCGCCGCCCCTCCTTCGTGGGCTTGCGGCGCTCGTGGACGTCGCCATCCTTGGCGCCATCGACGTGCTCGTGATCTCGTTCACGCTCCGATTGTGCGGCCTCGACACGTCGGAGCTCGGTGTGCTGCCGCCGATTCCGATCGTCGCGTTCTTCCTCATCGTCAATGGCGGCTACCTCGCCGCGTTCACCGCCGCCGGTGGGCAGACGATCGGCAAGATGGCGTTCGGCCTGAAGGTCGTCGGGCAGACGGACGGGCCGGTCTCAGCCGGCACCTCCGTTGTGCGCACGTTCGGATGCCTCCTCTCGGTGGTCTCGCTCGGCTTGGGGTTTGCCCCCGCGCTCCTCGGCTCGGGCGGCCGCGCCCTCGAAGATCGTCTCGCCGATACGCGCGTCGTCCGCATGCCGGCCTAGTGGCCACCAGACGGATCGCGCGCCACTCCGCATGATGCGACTCGCGCTCTTCGTTTGCACGTTCGGCGGCGTTGGCTATTCGCCCGTCGCCCCGGGCACCGCCGGATCGGCAGCCGGCCTCGTCGTCTACGCGGCGCTTCGCCTCGCGGGCGCGACGCCGCTCGCCGAGGCGCTGGTGATTGGCGTGGTCATCGTCGTGGGCATCTGGAGCGGAACGCTGGCCGAGCGCCATTTCGGCACCACCGATCCCGGTCCGGGCGTGATCGACGAGGTTGCTGGGATGCTGGTGACGCTCTACGCGCTGCCCGCCGGCTGGGTGATGGCGATCGCCGGATTCTTCCTGTTCCGCGTGCTCGATGTGTTCAAACCGTTTCCCGCGCAGCGCTTCGAGCGGCTCCATGGCGGTCTGGGGATGATGGCCGACGACGTGATGGTCGCCGTCTACGGCAACCTGTTGCTGCGTGCGTCAGTCGCCCTGGTCCCCAGTCTTTTCTTCGTGTGATGCATCCGATCGCCAACGCAGAAATCATTGCTGTTGGATCGGAGCTGCTGACCGCCTCGCGTCTCGACACCAACTCGCTGGCCATCACCGAGCGCCTCCGCGCGCTCGGAATCGCGCTTCGCGCCAAAACCGTGGTCGGCGATCGTGCCAGCGATCTGGCGGCCGTCTTTCGGGGGGCGCTCGGGCGCGCCGACCTTGTGATCCTGACGGGTGGTTTGGGTCCAACCGACGACGATCTCACGCGCGACGTCGTCGCCCGCGAGCTGGAACGAGAGCTGGTCGAAGATCCAGCCATCACCGACGCCATCCGTCAGCGGTTTGCGCGCCGCGGGCTCGTGATGCCCGAGATCAATCGCCGGCAGGCGATGGTCCCTCGCGGCGCGACCGTGCTGCCCAATCCACACGGCACGGCGCCCGGACTCTGGGTCGAGGCAGGCGATCAGATCGTGGTCCTGCTGCCTGGGCCGCCGCGCGAGCTGATCCCGATGCTGGACGGTCCCGTCGCGGCCGCGCTGGCGCAGCGCACCGAGGGCACGGCGCTCTACACGAGGATCGTGCGCATCTTCGGACGGAGTGAATCGCACACCGAAGAGGCCGTTCGCTCGCTGTACGGCGAATGGGCGCAGGCCTCGCCGCCCATCGATGTCACGATTCTCGCCGCCCGAGGCGCCATCGATCTGCTGCTATCGACGAACGCGGCCTCACCCGAAGCGGCCGCGGCGATTCTGGAGCTCGAGGCTCGACGCGCGGCGGCGATTCTCGGTGACGACGTCTATAGCACCGACGGTGAACCGATCGAGCTGGTCGTCGGCCGGCTGCTGAAGGACCGTGGCTGGCGGCTCGCCGCGGCGGAGTCGTGTACCGGCGGCCTGGTCCTGAAACGGCTGACGGATTTCGCCGGGAGTTCCGACTACGTCGAAGGCGGCGTGGTGAGCTACAGCAATGCCATGAAGACGTCGCTCCTGGGTGTCGCGCCGCAGGTCATCGACGCCGAAGGGGCTGTCAGCGAGACCGTCGCCGCGCAGATGGCCGCCGGCGTACGAAAGATGACGGGGGCGCACATCGGTATCGGCATCACGGGCATTGCGGGTCCCGGAGGCGGGAGTGATCTGAAGCCCGTTGGCACGGTCATGATTGCCGTAGAGACACCCGACACGCGGGTGGTGCGCACGAAGCGGTATTCGGGAGGACGGGATCTGGTCCGCGATCTGAGCAGCCACGCCGCGCTCGATATCGTGCGCAGACTGCTGATGGGTCGTCCGATCCCGTGATCGGCGATGCGATTGTTCGTCGCGGTGGATCTCGACGATCGTCTGCGCCACGAAGTCGCACGCCTCATCGCGCGGATGCGGTCGGAGGCGCGCGACGAGCGTTCGTCCCGGATCGCGTGGGTCGCACCCGATCGGCTGCATCTGACGCTGCATTTTCTTGGCGACGTCGAAGGCGAGACGGCAGCCCAGCTCGCCGAACGCGTCGCGGCGCCAATCGATTTGCCGCCTTTTCAGGTCGCGTTCGGCGATGTCGGAACGTTTTCATCACGAGGCCGGACGAACGTCATCTGGCTCGGCGTACGACGTGGCCGTGACCCGTTGATTGAGCTGCATTCAATCGTGGGGAAGCGGTTGCAGGCCGTCGGGTGTGAGATTGAGGAGCGTCCGTTCTCGCCGCATCTCACCCTTGCGCGGGTGAGGCTCACGTCCAGGCGGGGCCAGGCCCCGGTACCAGGGGACAGGCTCTGACGGTGCGGCGGGTTGGGGCCTGTCCCCAACCGTCGTCGACCGGGTCACTCTGTACGAGAGTCGACTCGGACGCGGTGGTGCTACACATACCGCCGTCGCGACAGGCCTGCTCGGGCCACAGCGGACGTCGTCATAGCTATCCAGCCCGGAAGCAAGTCAGTGGGCCGCACTGAAGTGCGGTCCTACCGCAGTAGGGCCCGACTTTAGTCGGGCCGTCCTGTCCATCTACAATGGCTTCGCTGGGGCGGGAGGTGACGGTGAGCGAGCGCGCGCCTGACAAGCAGGCGACGATTCTTGGTGCAGGGAGCTTTGGAACAGCCCTCGCCGTGCACCTTGCACGGGCCGGGCACGCCGTTCGTCTCTGGGCACGAGATCCGGCATTGGCGGACGCCCTGACGGAGCGCCGCTCGAATCCGACCTACCTGCCCGAGCTGATCCTTCCCGACACCGTCTGCGCGACGGCGGATCTCGATCTTGCGCTCCGCGGCGCCCGCCTTGTGATCAGCGCGCTGCCATCGCATGGCACGCGCGATGTGATGACGCGCGCCGTCCCGTTCATGGAGCCACGCGTTCCGATCGTCAGCACCACCAAGGGGCTCGAAGAGGGTTCGCTCTTGCGGATGACCGAGTTAATCGGCGCGATCACGGGTCCCTCGCATCCGGTCGCCGTGGTTTCGGGCCCCAGCTTTGCCGTGGAGGTTGGCCGAGGCATGCCGACGGCAGTGGTCGTGGCCGCGGAGAGCGACGCGATCGTCGCATTCGTTCAGGAGGAACTGCGGACGAAGTATCTTCGCCTCTACGGCACCTCCGACGTCGTCGGCGTCGAGATCGGTGGTGCGCTGAAGAATGTCATCGCGATTGCCGCCGGCGTCGTCGAGGGCATGGGCATCGGGCACAACGCGCTCGCCGGACTCATCACCCGCGGTCTCGCGGAAATCTCACGGCTCGCCTGCGCTCTCGGAGCGCGCCGCGACACGCTGGCGGGACTCGCCGGTCTCGGTGACCTCGTGCTGACCTGCACCGGGTCGCTCAGTCGCAACCGTCACGTCGGGATCGAGCTCGCTAAAGGCCGATCGCTCGACGACATCGTCTCGAGCATGAAGATGGTCGCCGAAGGCATCAAGACCACCGATGCGGCGTTGGCGCTCGGCGCGCGGACCGGCGTGGAGCTGCCCATCGCCACGCAGATGGCAGAAGTCTTTGCCGGCCGAACGGATGCGCGCGCGGCGCTCGAGGAGTTGATGCTGCGCCGCCAGCGGGCCGAGTCGGATACCGGATGATAGACTCGATCGGATGGGCTTTCTCGATCGACTGAAGGCCGGCCTCTCTCGCACCAAGGAGCAGTTGGTCGAGCGCTTCGACGAAATTGTCCGCGTCGCCGATGCGCCCGAGCGTCGCGTCCGTCCGGTCGACGTCGATACGCTCGATGCGCTCGAGGAGCTGCTGATTGGCGCCGACCTCGGCGTGGCGGCCACCGATCGCATCCTGCATGCTGTCAGCGTGCGCGCGCGCCAGGGCGAGAGCCTCCGCGAGCTGGTGCGACAGGAGATTCTCACCGTTTTTGAGGACGCGCAGCGCCCGATAGTCCCGGGCGAGCCCCACGTCACCTTGATCGTCGGCGTGAACGGCACCGGCAAGACCACGACAGTGGGCAAGCTGGCCAGCCTGGCGAAAGCGCAGGGCCAGACGCCGCTCATCTGCGCCGCGGATACCTTTCGCGCGGCGGCGGTCGATCAACTGCAGATCTGGGCGCAGCGCGCGGGCGTCGAGATCATTCGAGCCAAGGAAGGCGCCGATCCGGCCGCGGTCGTCTTCGACGCCGTGTCGGCAGGGAAGGCGCGTCAGCGAAGTCCAATTCTGGTGGACACCGCGGGGCGTCTGCACACGCGCGTCAATCTGATGCAGGAGCTCGAAAAGATTCGACGTGTCGCCGCGCGCGAAGTGCCGGGCGCACCGCACGACGTGCTGATCGTGCTCGACGCGACGGTGGGGCAGAACGGCCTGGTTCAGGCAAAGCAGTTCATGGACGCATCGGGCGTGAACGGCGTCGTGCTGACGAAGCTGGATGGCACGGCCAAAGGCGGCATTGCCGTCGCCATCGCCAACGACCTGAAGCTGCCAATCCGCTATGTCGGCGTCGGCGAGGGCATCGACGATCTGATCCCCTTCTCACCTGACGAGTACGTGACAGCGCTCTTCGAGGAGAAGTGGTAGACGAGCTGATGGCGCGCGCGCTGCGGCTGGCGGCCCGCGGGTGCGGCCGCACGAGCCCCAACCCGATGGTGGGCGCGACGGTCGTGGCCGGCGACGGCACGATCGTCGGCGACGGCTGGCACCAGCGTGCCGGCACGCCGCACGCCGAGGTTCATGCGCTCGACCAGGCCGGCGACCGAGCCAATGGCGCAACGCTCGTCTGCACCCTCGAGCCGTGTTGTCATCACGGCCGCACCGGCCCCTGCGTCGATCGCATCATCGCGGCAGGGATCGCGCACGTCATCGCGGCCACCGAGGATCCGAACCCGCGCGTGGCGGGTGGCGGGTTCCGCAGGCTGCGCGACGCGGGGATCCAGGTCACGGTGGGCGTGGGCGCCGATGCCGCGCGGCGGCTGAATCGCCCGTTCATGACGGTGATGCGCACCGGTCGGCCCTGGGTCATCTTGAAATCGGGCACCAGCGTCGACGGGATGATCGCACCAGCGCCCGGCACGCGGCTGCAAATCACTTCGGCAGCATCGATGCGCCTCGCCCAGCGCCTTCGCGCCGAGGTGGACGCCGTCGCCGTGGGCTCCGGGACCGTGCTCGTCGACGATCCATTGCTGACGGTCCGGGACGTCTACCGCGAACGGCCGTTGGTGAGGGCTGTGTTCGACCGGCGGCTGAGGATGCCGCCGTCGGCCCGCCTGCTCCGGACCACGTTGGACGGCCCGGTCGTGGTGCTGGCTGGCGCACGGGCGGGACACGACGCCGCGGCTCGCGCCCTCGAAACCGCCGGGGCGCGGGTGGAATCCATAGATGGACCGCTTGAGAGCGGGCTGTGTCGGCTTGCGGAGCTCGGCGTGCAATCGGTGCTCGTCGAGGGCGGCGCGAGCCTGCAGCAGGCGGCCTGGGAAGCAGGTATGATCGATGAGATTCGCCTGTTCGTGGCGCCAGAGGCGCTTGGACCTGGCGGTGTCCCGTTTTTGCCCGGGCGCGGATTGCTGCTTCCGGCCCTGAGCGACTTGAAGACCACTGTCGTCGGACCGGACGTCTTGATTACTGGATATGTTCACCGGCCTCATTGAGGCAATCGGCGACGTGGTGGCGGTCGAGCACATGCCGGGCTCGGCGCGGCTCTTCGTCTCGAGCGACATCGGCGACGGCGTCGCGGCCGGCGAAAGCGTGGCGGTCAACGGGGTGTGCCTGACCGTGGTGCAGGCGGGCGGCGGGACGACGGCATTCGACGTCGGACCGCAGACGATGCAGGTGACGACGCTGGGCGAGCTCGAGCCCGGCTCCATCGCGAACCTGGAGCGCGCGATGCGCGGTGACGCGCGATTCGGCGGGCACTTCGTGCAGGGCCACGTCGATGCCGTCGGCACCATCGTGGATGTTCGACCGGAGGGCGAGTTCTGGTGGCTGCGCGTGCGCTATCCCGACGCGCTGGCCGCGCAGATCGTGGCGAAGGGATCGATCGCGCTCGACGGCATCAGCCTGACCGTCGCAGCGCTCGCAGACGACTTCTTCGACGTGCAGATCGTTCCGTTCACCTGGACGCACACGACGCTGCGGACGGCTCGCGCCGGCACGCGCGCCAATCTCGAGGTCGACGTCATCGGCAAGTACGTGGCTCGTGCCGTCTCGTTGATGATGCCGGCCAGTTTTTCACGATCATGACCAAGCCGCCGCGCTCACCCCGTCGCCGTCCCGTCGCGTCGCGTCTGGAGCTCGCACGGCCGCGCCGCCATCGCGGGCCGTTTGCCTCCATCGAAGAAGCGATCGACGCCATCCGTCAGGGGCGGATGGTGATCGTGGTCGATGACGAGGATCGTGAGAACGAAGGCGACCTGACCATTGCCGCCGAGAAGGTCACTCCTGACCTGATCAACTTCATGGCGACGCACGGCCGCGGACTCGTCTGCCTGGCGATGGTGCCCGATCGGCTCGATACGCTGGAGATTCCGCTCGAAGTCTCGGTCAACTCGTCGCTGCGCGAAACCGCCATGTGCGTGTCGATCGACGCGCGAGGCCGCACCAGCACCGGCATCTCCGCCGCCGATCGGGCGGCGACGATCGCGACGGCGATCGCGCCCGACACGAAGCCGCAGGATCTCCTGCGCCCCGGTCACGTGTTTCCGCTGCGCGCGCGGGAGGGAGGCGTCCTCGTCCGCGCCGGCCACACCGAGGCGTCGGTCGACCTGGCACGCCTCGCCGGCCTGACGCCGGCCGGTGTCATTTGCGAGATCATGTCGCGCGACGGCTCGATGGCGCGCGTGCCCGAGCTGAGCCGACTGGCGAAGCGTTTCCATTTTCCGCTCATCACCATCGCCGACCTGATCAAGTACCGGATGGAGAACGAGCGGCTGGTGCGGCAGATTGCCACCGCGAGGCTGCCCACCGAGTTCGGCGAGTTCCAGGTCCACGCCTACGAAAGCCTGCTGGACGGCGAGACGCACGTCGCGCTCGTCCGTGGCGAGATCGACGACGGCCAGGACGTCATGGTCCGTGTGCATTCGAAGTGCCTCACGGGCGACGTCTTCCATTCGGCACGGTGCGACTGCGGCTCGCAGCTGCATACGGCCATGGAGCGCATCGCCGCCGAAGGGCGTGGCGTGCTGCTTTACCTGCATCAGGAAGGCCGCGGCATCGGCCTCGCGAACAAGATTCGCGCCTACGAACTCCAGGACCAGGGCTTCGACACCGTCGAGGCGAACGAACGGCTCGGATTCAAGGCCGATCAACGCGATTACGGCATCGGCGCCCAGATTCTCGGCGACCTCGGCGTCCGGTCGATGCGGCTGCTGACGAACAATCCGCGAAAGTTCATCGGCCTCCAGGGCTACGGCCTCTCGGTGTCGGCATCGCTCCCGCTCGAGATCGCGCCGGCCACCGAGTTCACGCGGAAGTACCTGAAAACGAAGAAAGATAAGCTAGGTCATACGCTGTCGAGCGTGTGACATTCAGGTGGACCTGTCGGGGCGCATGGCCATGCGCCCCTACTCGCGTCCTTGTCTGCCGTCCTTCGTCCTTCCTTCTTCGTCCTTCCGTTGACAGGTCCTTACAACTGACGCTAAGATAAGGGTTTGCGCTGGCGCCGATCGACGTCCCGAGGGGACGTGAGGGGCTCCGCCAAGACGGTCCGTATGTTCGACGCTCTCAGCAACCGACTCCAGGACGTCTTTCGCTCGATCCGGGGTGAAGGTCGGCTGACCGAAGCGAACGTCGAGAACGCGCTCCGCGAGATTCGCCTCGCGCTGCTCGAAGCCGACGTCAACTTCAAGGTCGTCAAGGCATTCGTCGATCGCGTGCGCGACCGCGCCATGGACCAGGAGGTCCTGCGCAGCCTGACGCCGGGTCAACACGTCGTGCGCATCGTACGCGACGAGATGCTGGCGCTCTTCGGCGACGCGAAGGGCGGCCTGCAGCCGACCGATACGCGCCCGCGCGTGATCCTGATGCTGGGGCTTCAGGGTTCGGGCAAGACGACGACCACCGGCAAGCTGGGCCGATGGTTGTCGCGGCAGGGCCGGCACGCCCTGCTCGTCTCGACCGACGTTCGCCGTCCGGCCGCGATCGAGCAGTTGAACGTGCTGGGCAAGCAGGCCGGGCTGCGAGTTCACGACCCGGCCGGCGAGATGGATCCGGTGGTGCGCGCGCGTGGGGCCGTGAGCGAGGCGCGCAATCTCGGGTTCGACGCGGTGATCGTCGATACCGCGGGGCGATTGCACATCGACGACGCGCTGATGGGCGAGCTCGAGGCGATCAAGAGCGCCGTCGAGCCGGTCGACCTGCTCTACGTCGCCGATGCGATGACGGGGCAGGACGCGATCAAGAGCGCGGGTGAGTTCAACCGCCGCGTCGGTGTGACGGGCGTGGTGCTCTCGAAGCTCGATGGCGACGCGCGCGGTGGTGCAGCGCTGTCGGTGGTCTCGGTCGTCGGCGTTCCGATTGCGTTTGCGGGCAGCGGCGAACGGCTGGAAGATCTCGAGCCGTTCCATCCCGACCGCGTGGTGTCGCGGCTGCTCGGGATGGGCGACGTGCTGTCGCTCATCGAGAAGGCGGAAGCGGTCATCGACGTCGAGGACGCCGAGAAGCTCGAACGGAAGCTGCGCTCGAACGACTTCACGCTCGAGGACTTCCGCGATCAGCTGCGGACGATTCGCAAGATGGGGCCGCTCGAGTCGATCCTCGGGATGATTCCGGGGCTCGGCAATTTGAAGCAGCTGGCGGATCAGAAGCCGGACGAGAAGCAGCTGAACCGGGTGGAGGCGATCATCTCGTCGATGACGCCGACCGAGCGGCGCCGGCACGACGTGATCAACGGCAGCCGCCGCAAGCGCATCGCGCGCGGCAGCGGCACGAGCGTCGAGGAAGTGAACCGCCTGTTGAAGCAGTTCGTGCAGATGCGCAAAATGCTGAAGCAGTTGGGCGCGATGCAGGGCGGCGGCAAACGCGGCGGGACGATGGGGATGCTCAAGGGAAGACGGTAGATCGAGGACGAGGGACGAAGGACGCTCGTAGGGGCGCATGGCAATGCGCTCAGCATGGGTGCATCCGGACGCAGGGAGATCAGATGCTGGCAATTCGAATGAGGCGGGTGGGCGCGAAGAAGCGTCCGTTTTTCCGGATGGTGGTGACCGAGCAGCGCACACCGCGCGACGGTGCGTTCGTGGAAATCCTGGGCCATTACTATCCGCGTGCCAAGCCCGCGAAGATCGACGTCGATCGCGAGCGTGTGAGCTACTGGATCGCGAAGGGTGCGCGGCCCTCGGACACCGTGCGCACGCTGATCGCCCGACATCTGCCGGCGGTTGCGGCGCCGGCTGCCGAGTAGCGGCGTGGCCGGACCGCTGGCCGTTGTCGTCGAGACGATTGCGAAGGCGCTGGTCGACACGCCCGACGCCGTGCGCGTCACCGAGACGGTGCATCGCGGCACGACGCTCGTCGAGTTGACCGTCGCCGACGGCGACACCGGCAAGGTGATCGGTCGTCAGGGACGCATCGCGGAGGCGCTGCGCACGATCGTGGCGGCGACGGCCCATCACCACGGCACGCGCGCCGCGCTCGAGATTCGCGATCCGGATCGCTGACGCGTGGCCGGGTGGGAGGACTTCGTGCTCGTGGGCAGCGTCGCCAGGACGCATGGCCGCCGCGGCGAAGTGATCGTCAATCCCGCCACGGACTTCGCCGAGGATCGCTTTGCGCCCGGTGCGTCGGTGTGGATGGTCAGAGGCGGGGCGCCCGTGCAGGTCGCGATTCGGACGCGCCTGGATGCACCAGGGCCGGCCGGTCATCGGGCTCGAGGGCATCGAGACCATGACCGATGCCGAGGCGCTTCACGGCGTCGAGTTGCGGGTGCCGCCAGAGGCGCTGCATGTGCTGCCGGCGGGCAGTTACTACGAGCACGATCTGATCGGCTGCACCCTGACGACTGAAGACGGGCAGTCGCTTGGCGTCGTGAGAGCCGTCGAGCGCGGCGCCGGACCGCCGCGACTGGTCGCGGGGCAGGGGCGCGACGAGTTTCAGCTGCCCCTGGTCGACGCGTTCTGCGTCGAGATCGACGTGGCCGGGCGGCGCATCGTCGTCAGGCCGCCCGAGGGGTTGATCGGCCTGAACGGCTGACCGGCGATGAAGTTCGACGTCGTCACGATCTTCCCGCGGATGTTCGACGCGCCTCTCGCCGAGGGCGTGGTGGCGCGTGGCATTCAGGCGGGGCTCGTGGACGTGGCCGTGCACGACCTGCGCGACTTCACCACCGATCGGCACCGTGTCGTGGACGACGTGCCGTATGGTGGTGGACCCGGGATGGTGCTGAAGCCCGAGCCGCTCTTCAAAGCGGTCGAGCATATTCGCGCGACCCGGGGCAATCCGGGCGCCGTGGTGCTGACCTCGCCGCAGGGCCGGGTGCTCACGCAGGCGGAGGCGGCCAGGCTGGCGGCGCTCGAGCACCTCGTCGTGCTGTGCGGCCGTTATGAGGGTGTCGACGAGCGCGTGCGCGAGCACGTCGCGACCGAGGAGATCTCGATCGGCGACTACGTGCTCAGCGGCGGCGAGCTGGCGGCGATGGTGATCATCGACGTCGTGAGCCGCCTGGTTCCGGGCGTGGTGGGAGACGAGCGGTCGGTGACCGAGGATTCGTTCACCCGCGGGCTGCTCGATCATCCGCATTACACGCGGCCGGCCGAGTATCGCGGATGGGCGGTGCCCGACGTGCTACTGTCGGGGCACCATCGCGACATCGAACGCTGGCGGCGCGGCGAGGCGCTGCGACGGACGATGGAACGCCGGCCAGAGATTCTGACAGAGAGAGAAGGAGCCGATCATGAGCGCGATTGATGTCGTCGAGCGGAAGCAGCTGACCGAAAAGCCCTCGATGCGATCCGGGGACACGGTCCGGGTGCACGTGAAAGTGCGCGAAGGCGACAAGGAGCGCGTGCAGATTTTCGAGGGCATCGTCATCGGGCTGCACCGCGGCGGACTGCGGGCCTCGTTCACGGTGCGCAAGGTATCGTTCGGCCAGGGCGTCGAGCGCATCTTCCCGCTGCACTCGCCGGTCATCCAGAAGGTCGAAGTGATCCGCTCGGCCAAGGTCCGCCGCGCGAAGCTGTACTTCCTGCGCGACCTGAAGGGCAAGGCGGCGCGCATGAAGGAGACCCGTCGGGTCACGCACTAATCGGCGCCGTGCCGGGAGGTCGCACGTGGGGCGGAGCGTCGCGCGTCGTACGATCGAGAACGCGCTCCGGCGCCTCGGTCTCACCGCGGTCGCCGGCGTGGACGAAGTCGGCCGCGGCTGTCTGGCCGGCCCCGTCGTCGCCGCCGCCGTCGTCCTCGACCCGCGGCGGCACATTCCCGGACTTGCCGACTCCAAGGTCGTGCCCGTCCAGGAACGCGAGACCCTTTACGCGACCATCGTGACCGCCGCCAAGGCATGGGCGGTCGCCTCGGTCGAGCCGGTGGAGATCGACCGGCTGAACATCCACCGCGCCTCGCTCTGGGCCATGCGACAGGCGGTGCTCGATCTCGTGCCGCTGCCGGAAGTCGTGATCGTCGACGCCTTCCGCATTCCCGATCTGCCGCTCCCGCAGCGCGGAATCGTGAAAGGCGACCGCCGGTGTGCCGCGATTGCCGCCGCGTCCATCGTTGCCAAAGTCACCCGCGATCGGATCATGCACGAGCTGCACCGCGCCGATCCGCGATTTGGCTTCGACCATCACAAAGGCTATGCGACGCGCGAACACCTGGACGCCGTTGCACGCCACGGCTACTCGGCTGCACACCGGCGCTCATTTCGTCCTCCGTCACTTTTCGACCGCGACGAAACCTCTGGCCCCCTAACGCCTGACCCTGACCCCTGACCCACTGTAGTACCATTTGCCCGTGCCGTTCGACCGCGAAGACGCGCTGAAGAAGGCCGACAAGTTCCTTCGCCTCGGTCGGCTCGACGCGGCGATCGCCGAGTACCAGCGCGTCGTCGACGAGAATCCGAACGACTGGAAGACGTTGAACGCTCTGGGCGACTTGTACCTTCGCGCCAACCAGCCGGCGCGCGCGACATCCCTTTTCGCCCGTATCGCCGATCACTTGGCGGCCGAAGGCTTCGATGCGCGGGCGCAGGCGTTCTACAAGCGCATTCTGAAGGTGACGCCAGACGACGAGCGAGCGCTCGAGGCGCTGGCCGGACTGGCCATTCGGCAGGGTATCCTCGTCGAGGCGAAGGCGCACCTGGTGGCGCTGTCGCGGGTCAGGCAGGCGCGCGGCGATGCGCGCGGCGCCGCCGAAGCGCTGCTTCGAGTCAACACTGTCGACCCGACCGACTTCTCGACGCGGCGCGACGCGGCGCGCTCGGCCTTACAGAGCGGAAACAGCGACCTCGCGCTCAGGGAGCTCCTCGCGATTGCTGCGGATCTCGCCGCCGACCACAAGCATCGCGACGCGGTCGACGTGCTGCAGGAAGCGATCGCCATCGCCCCGGACGACGCGCCGCTGCGGGAGCGATTGGTCGCGAGCGCCATCAGGGCGAAGCTGTTCGAACCGCTCAGAGCCTCGCTGACGACCGCGGCCGATTGTCTCGTGCTGGCCGATCGCCTGACCGCTGCGAGTTGGCCCGAAGGCGCCGCGCTCGCACTCGACGAAGCGATGCGGCTGTCGCCGGATTCGACGGAGGCCAGAACCCGCGCCGCGCGCCAGTCGCGCGAGCGCGGCGATCATGCGGCGGCGCTCGACCACCTGTCCGCGATCGGCGAGGTCGACGATCCGGATGTGCAGGCGATGGCCCTGGACAGCGCTCTGCGGACCGGACGCGGTGCAGAGGCGCTGGAGCGGCTCCGCCGGCTGCTGGACCAGGAACGCATCAGCGATCAGGAAGTGGCGGAGCTGATTCGCACGATTGCGGCGTCGGACCCGGACACCGTCTGGCCCGCGCTAGACCTGTTCGCCGATCGCCTCGGCCAACGCGGAAACCAGCGCGAGGCGGTCCGACAGCTCCGCGGGTTCTCGGACGCGCATCCGGGCCACATCGCAGCCCTGATGAAGCAGGTCGAGATGCTGGTGGACGTCGGCAGCGAGGACGAGCTGATCGACGCGCAGGAGCGCCTGGCGGAGGCCTACCTGCGGGTCGGCTCAGGGGCCGAGGCGCGAATCATCGCCGAGGACCTGGTGTCGCGATCGCCCGCCGACGACGCGCGGCGGGACCTCCTGCGGCGCGCGCTGGTACTGGTCGGGGAGCCAGATCCCGAGAATGCCGTCACAGAATTTGCCGGGCAGGCGACGGCGCTCTCAACGGCGCTCGACGCGGAATTTCTCGAAAATCCTCGGGCGTCGCCGGTGAGCGAGCCGGTCAGCGAGGGTGGCGCCGCGCGCGGCCTGTTCGAGCTCAGTTCGGCCGCCATCGATCTCAGCGGTATTCTGGGGGACAGTGGCGCAAGCCACCCGGACCGGACCGGAGGCGACAACGAGACTCCGGAGATTGACCTGACCGAGGTACTGCGGGAATTGAGGCCGCAAACCGCCAATGTGGCGGGATCGAAGAAAGGACCGAGGATGCCGGATCAGCCTGAGTCGTCGAACCTTGATGACGTCTTCCGCGACTTCCGCGACGAGGTCTCGCGACAAAGTGCCACAGACGAGGCCGAGCAGCACTACAAGATCGCGCTCACCTATCGCGATATGGGCATGCTGGACGATGCCGTGCGGGAACTGGAGCTGGCGGCTCGGGCGCCGAGGCTGCGGTTCGAGGCGGCCTCCAGCCTGGCGCGGCTGGTGCGCGATCGTGGCGACGTGCCCTCGGCCATCGACTGGTTCGAGCGCGCGGCGGAGGCGCCGGCGCCGACGCCAGAGGCCGGACGCGCGTTGTTGTACGAGCTGGGGCAGGCCCTCGAAGATTGCGGCGAAGTCGCGCGCGCGCTCGCTGTCTATCTCGAGCTTCAGGCCGACGCGGGTGACTATGCGGACCTGAGGTCGCGCATCGAGCGCCTGTCGCGGGTGCAGACGGAGAGCTGAACGTGCGCCAGCTTGTCTATGCGGCCTGTTTCTTCGAGGTCGGGCTGCTCCTCGTGGTTCTGCCGTGGACGGCGTTCTGGGAGCGCAACTACCTCTTCGACGCGATCCCGCTCCTGCAAGGTGTGACGCAAAGCCCCTATCTTCGCGGCGCCGTGTCCGGTCTGGGCATTCTCGATTTCGGACTCGGCATCGTCGAAGTGTTCGGGTTCATCGGGACCCGTCTGGAGCATCGATCCCGTGGACCCGAGCTCGCTCCTCCTCCGGAACTTCGCTGAGGATCGCCTGGCTCGCGCTCCGGCCGCCGGCGTCGTCATGGTGTCTCGTCCAGTGATTGCTCTCGTCACTGATCGGCGTCGTCTGGCGCAGCGGCTCGAGCTGGATCCTGACGGTTCGCAGATCGCCGAGCGTCTCGCTGATCTCGTGGCGTCAGCCGCGCAAGCGGAAATCGACCTCGTGCAGGTGCGTGAGAACGACCTTCCAGGCGACACGATGTGCCGCTGGGTCCACCGCTTCGTCGAGATCGTGCAGGGGACACGGACACGGATTGTGGTCAACGATCGGCTCGACGTCGCGCTGGCAGCGGGCGCCCACGGTGTTCATCTCAAGGACGGGCCCGCCGCGATCGACCGCATCCGGACGGTCGCACCCGGCGGATTCCTGGTCGGCCAGTCAATCCATTCGCCCGAACGGGTGGAGGACACGCAGGCGGACTACCTCGTGTTTGGCACACTCTTTCCGACACGATCGAAGCCGGAGCCGGGGGCACTCGCCGGTCTGGCGGGTCTGGCCGCGGCGGTTCGTCGCACGCGGGTGCCGGTTCTGGGGATTGGCGGCGTGCAATTGACGCACGTGGCGGGAGTGGCCTACACCGGGGCGTCAGGCGTCGCCGCCGTGGATCTGTTTCTTCCGCACGGACCGGGTCTGGAGGCACGCTTGCGGGAAATTGTCAGAGCCGTCCGGATGGCGTTTGACACTGCCGGAGCGGCTTCCTAACATCGGGCGGCCGTGGATCCGGGCGTTCGCACCCCGCTTGTCGATTTCTTCCGCCGCGGCGAAGTGGCTCGCGACGTACGCCTCGTGGCCGCGCAAGGCGCGTTCGCGCCGCGCGCGCTGGACCAGCTCGCAATCCTTCTGATCCTGAGAGACGACGCCGATCCCGAGATCGCACGGGAGGCGATCGGTACCATCGAGCGGCTGCCCGAGGCGGCGCTGTCGGCGTTTCTGGGCCGGTCCGAGGTCCCCACCGAGATGCGGGCTTTCTTCGAGGCGCGCGGCACGTCGATTGGCGAGGCCGCGGAGAATGGGGACGATCCGCTGATCGACGTGGTCGAGGGAGCTTCGGCCGGCGAGGAAGAGGGGAACGTCAGCACCGCGGAGCGGCTGGCGATGATGAGCGTGCTGGAGAAGATGAAGGCGGCGATGCGCGGCACCCGTGAGGAGCGCGCGATCCTCGTGCGGGATCCCAATCGCCTCGTGGCGGCGGCCGTGCTCAGCAGCCCGAAGCTGACGAGCCAGGAGATCGAAACGATCGCGAAGATGGCCAACGTCGGCGAAGACGTGCTCCGCGTGATCGGAACGAACCGGCAGTGGACCAAGAGTTACGGCGTCGTCGCCGGGCTGGTCCGCAATCCGAAGACACCGGTCGCCATTGCCTTGAACCTGCTGCCGCGCGTGCACGACCGCGACGTGAAGATGCTGGCGCTCGACCGCAACATTCCCGAGCCGGTCCGCATGGCCGCGCGCAAGCGCGCGGCCAACGCGCGGATGGGGTGATCGTCAGGGCGTCTTGCGCGCCCGCTTCTTCTTCGGTTTCTTCCAGTCCCGTTTCAACTCGGACAATCCATGCATGAAACCGGCGACGCGCTGCCGGTCGTCATCGTTCGCCATGCGGGTCAGCAGGTCGAGCGCGCGCGCGAGGTCGCGGTCGATGGTCTCGCGGGTGGTGCCGAAGTACAGCTTCCTGATCTCGTCGAACGGATCGAGCATCGGCAGGAGCTTGCTCATGGCGCGAGGCTGGCCGACCGCCGGCGTCTGAGCTGGCTGCGCAGTTCTGCGGTTGGCCTCGTGTTGAGCACCTCGTCGGCGGTTGCCCATGCGCGCCGTGCGATGCGCACGCCGAAATCGAGCGTGGCGAACGCGTTGACGGAGTGGGCATCGCTCGAGACGACGAGCCGCGCGCCTTTTTCGAGTGCGTGCCGGGCGACCGCATCGCTCACGTCGAGACGATCGATCTGGCAATTGATCTCGATGGCGACACCGCGCTGCGCCGCCGCGCCGAGCACGGTGTCGAGGTCGAACTGCAGCGGCTCGCGCTTGAGCAGCAGGCGCCCCGTCGGGTGACCGAGGACGTCCACCCATGGGCACTCGAGCGCGCGCAGGTAGCGGTCGGTGAGGGCGGCCGGGTCCTGCGTGAAGCCCGAGTGCACCGACGCGACGACCACATCGAGCTGCGCCAGGCAATCGTCGGCGAGATCCATCGTGCCATCCGGCCGGATATCGCATTCGATGCCCGCGAGGAGCACGATGCCCTCGAGCCGGCGGCCGATTTCCCGAATCGTCGCAGCGTGGGCAAGAGCGCGGTGTTCGTCGAGCCCGCCGGCCATGGCCAGCGCCTGACTGTGATCCGTGATCGCGATGTACTCGAGACCGGCCGCGCGCGCGGCCAGCGCCATCGCCTCGATGTCGTCTTTGCCATCGGTGGTCGTCGTGTGCATGTGCAGATCGCCACGGAGATCCGATCGCTCGATCAGATGAGGCAGCGTGCGGGCTTCGGCGCGCTCGATCTCGCCGCGGAACTCGCGAAGCTCGGGTGGAACGAATGCCAGACCCAGTGCCTCGTAGATGCCCTCCTCGGTTTCGCCGGCGAGGCGAGTCCCGTCGAGCAGAAAGAGCCCGTATTCGTTCAGCCGCATCCCGCGCGACAGCGCACGGTCGCGCAGCGCGATATTGTGCGACTTCGAACCCGTGAAGTACTGCAGCGCCGCGCCTTTCGATGCGACCTCCACCAGGCGGAGGTCGGCCTGCAGGCCGCTCGTCAGCAGGACGCTGGCCTTGGTGTCACCGAGACCGAGCACCCGCGCGACGTCGGGCTGTCCCACGAAGGCTGTCATCAGCGCGGGCGACCCGCCGGCGGCGAGAAGATCGAGATCGCCGCACGTCTCCGCGCCGCGTCGAAGGCTGCCAACCGGGACGATATCGGTCGAGGGTTCGAGCCACGACAGCCGATCGATGATCGCCTGGGCCGTCCTGGCCACGCTGGCCGCAAGGTGCCGCCCGACGTAGCGGCGCCGCTCCTCGATCGCCTTCAGAATCAGGGCCTCCTTGCGCGTGCCCATGCCCTTCATCGCACGGATCCGCCCGGACTGTGCCGCCTCCTCGAGCGCATCGAGCGACGCGATGCCCATCTCGTCGTAGAGCCGCTTGACGGTCTTCGGCCCGACACCTTGCAGGCGCAGCAATTCGAGGAGCGTCGCGGGAAAAGAGGCCGCCACTTCCTGCCGGAACGGGGAATCGCCGGTCGTCGCGAACTCGCGAATGCGCTGCGCCAGATCCTTGCCGATGCCCGGCAATTCACGAAGGGCCGCTTCGTCGAGCTCCGCGACACGCCGCGATTCGGCGATCACGACCTCGCTGGCATTCCGGTACGCGCGGATCTTGAAAGGATTGTCCCCACGGATTTCGAGCAGGTCGGCAATCTCGGACAACAGGCGGGCGAGCGCGGCGTTTTCCACTGACCCGCCGATTATAATGGGCGGCGACCGGTCTCACCGTCCCTCCATGTCACCGCGTTCACTTCGTCACGAGATCGGACAACTGCTGATGGCCGGCTTTGCCGGGCCCGAGCTGCCGGTCGAGTTGCGCTCGCTGGCGCAAGAGTTTTCGCTTGGCGGCGTCGTCTTCTTCGCTCGCAATGTCGAAGAGGCCGAGCAAGTGGCCGAAGTGGCTCGCCAGATCGCGGAACTGCCCGGACCGTTGCCGCCCTGGGTCAGCGTGGATCAGGAGGGCGGGCGTGTCGCGCGCTTCAAGCGCGGCTTCACACTGTGGCCGCCGATGGCGACGCTCGGCCGAAGCGGCGACCCGGCATTGGCGCGGCGGTTCGCGCGCGCGCTTGCCGCGGAGCTCCGCGCGGTTGGCGTCACGCTCGACTTTGCGCCGGTGCTCGATATCTTCACCAACCCGAAGAACACCGTGATCGGCGATCGCGCCTTGTCCGACGATGCGGCAATGGTGGCGTCGTTGGGGGTCGCGATCATCGAGGAGCTGCAGCAGGCGGGCATCGCAGCCTGCGGTAAGCACTTCCCGGGGCATGGTGACACGCTTGCGGACTCGCATGACGACCTGCCGTACGTCGAGCATGATCCCGAACGGCTGAGAGCCGTCGAGTTCGAGCCGTTCCGGACGGCGATCAAGGCCGGCGTGGCGTCGCTCATGACCTGCCACGTCGTCGTACCGTCGATCGACGAAACGCGCCCCGGCACGCTGTCGCCGAAGATCGTCCAGGGGCTGCTTCGGGACGAACTGGGATTTCAGGGGTTGGTCTTCACCGACGACATGGAGATGAAGGCGATAGCGGCGCGCTGGCCGGTGCCGCATGCCGCGGTGCAGGCCATCATCGCCGGCTGCGATGCTGTGCTCGTGTGCAGCGGGAACTACGACCTGCAGGCGGAAACCCTCGAGGCGCTCGTCAAGGCGGTCGAGCAGGACGAGATCCCGTACAAGCGCGTGGAGCAGGCGCTGGCCCACCAGCGAGTGGCCAAGGAACGCTTCCTGCTGGGCGACGGGCCTGCGGCTACGCCACGGCCCGCACTCACGGGTATCGTGCCCAGCTCCGGCAAGTGGTTGGCAGCGAGAGCCACCAGGCCATTGCGGCGGAGATGGCGAAGTTCGCATGAGCGGCGTCCTGCGCAAGCCTCGAGCCGTTGCGCCCGGAGCGCGGGTCGCCGTCGTTGCACCCGCGAGTCCTTTCGACGGCGAACAGTTCGACGCAGGCATCGCGGAGCTCCGGACACTCGGCTTCGACCCGATCTGGGACGACCGCGTTTTTGCGCGGCGAGGATTCGTCTCGGGTGACGCAGCACTGCGCGCCGAATCGTTCGACGACGCCTGGCGCCGGCCCGACGTGGCCGCATTGATCGGCGTCCGCGGGGGGTATGGGAGCGTGCAGCTGCTGCCGCACCTCGATCCGGTCCGATTAGCCGCCCGGCCGTGCGCCTTCGTCGGCTACAGCGACCTGACGTCGCTGCTCACGTTTCTCGTGTGCCAATGTGGGATCGTGGCGTTTCACGGACCCACCGTGGCCGGCCGTCTCGGACGAGGCCCAAATGCGTACGATTCCGAGTCATTCATCGGAACGCTGACCCACGCAGCACCGCTTGGCGAGCTGGCACCTGAAGGCCTGCACGCCATCAGGCCGGGTGAGGCCCGAGGCCGCCTGCTGGGCGGTACGTTGACGCAGTTGGCGGCCGCGGCCGGCACGCCGTACGCCTTCGCGCCATGGGACGACACGATCCTGCTGCTCGAAGACGTTGCGGAGCGGCCGTACCGGCTCGACCGCATGCTCGCGCAGCTGCGCCTGAGCGGGGCCATGGACCATGTGCGAGGCATCGTGCTGGGCACGTTTCCGCGGTGCGATGAGCCTGACGGCTCGCCGTCCGCGCGAAGCACGCTCGCGGACGCGCTGGCCGATTTTCCTGGACCGATCGTGTTTGGCTTTCCGACCGGCCACGTGGATGGTCCGGCTCTGACTGTCCCGCTTGGTGTCAGGGCACGGCTCGTCGCCTCTGACTCGAGTCGGCTGATCATCGAAGAGGCGGCGGTCGAATGAAGGTGCATCTCATCGGCATCTGCGGTACGGCGATGGCGACGCTGGCGGCGCTGCTGAAGCAGCGCGGCTTCGACGTGCAGGGTTCGGATCAGGGCGTCTACCCGCCGATGAGCGATTTCCTGGCGGCTGAGGGCATTCGCGCCTTCGAAGGCTATCAGGCGGCCAACATCACCTCGGACCTCTCGCTGGTCGTCGTCGGCAACGCCATCTCCCGTGGCAACGCCGAGCTCGAGGAGGTGCTGGCCCGCAAGATTCGCTACTGCTCGCTGCCCGAGGCGATTCGCGAGCACTTCCTCTGGGGCGCACGGTCCATCGTCATTGCCGGCACGCACGGGAAGACGACGACCACGTCGCTGGCCGGTTGGCTGCTGACGTCGGCCGGCGTCGATCCGACGGTGCTGGTTGGAGGCATCGCGCGCAACTTCGGCTCCAACGGGTCGAGCTATCGCCGCGGCCAGGGTCGCGATTTCGTCATCGAGGGCGACGAGTACGACAGCGCATTCTTCGACAAGACCGCCAAGTTCCTGAAGTACCTCCCGGACATCGCCGTCATCAACAACATCGAATTCGATCACGCGGACATCTACGCCGATCTCGACGCGGTGAAGCTGGCGTTCCGACGGCTGATGCTGCTGGTGCCGCGGACAGGCATGCTGTTCCTGGGCGCCGACAGCGAGCATGCGTGCGCGATGAAACCTGACGCCATCTCGCCCGTGGAAACGTTCGGACTCGACGAGTCGGCCGACTGGGTTGCCTACGAGGTGAAGGCCGCCGACGGCCGTCAGACATTTTCCGTCCGGCATCGGGATGAATACTTCGGCGCCTTCGAGCTGCCGCTGCTGGGCGTCCACAACGTCCGGAACGCGCTTGCCGCGATCGCGGTGGCACACTGCGTGGGGATCAGCGCGACGACCGTCGCGCAGGGGCTCAGGACGTTTGCCGGCGTGAAGCGGCGGCTCGAGATCGTCGGTCGCGCCGGAGGCGTCACCGTTTATGACGACTTTGCCCATCATCCGACGGCCGTGGCCGAGACGCTGGGTGCGGTGAGGCAGGCGTACCCCGGACGCCGCGTGTGGGCCGTGTTCGAGCCTCGATCGGCGTCGTCCTGCCGGCGGATCTTCCAGCGTGACTTCACGCGCGCCTTCGGTGAGTCCGGCGCCGACGAAACGTTGATCGCCACGGTATTCCGGTCGTCGCTGCCGGAGCACGAGCGTCTATCGGTTGACGACCTGGTCAAGGACCTGTGCGCCGCCGGCCGTCGCGCACGGTACGTCGGCGGCGTCGATTCGATTGTCGACACCATCGTCAACGAACGACGCGATGGCGACGTGGTGGTCGTGATGTCGAACGGCGGGTTCGACGGGCTCCACCGGAAGCTCGTCACCAGGCTCGAGGCCGCCGGCGCCGCCGCGTGACCCCCCGCCTCTCACGACTGGGCGAGGAGACCTGGCTGGTGGAATTCGAGCCTCGCCTCGACCCCAGGATCAACGATACAGTCCTCGCCGTCGCTGAGGCGATCGACCGCGCCAGGCTCGCGGGGGTGTTCGACGTCGTGCCCGCGTGCGCCAGCCTTGCCGTGCATGCCGATCCCGACGTCGTGGACGAGTTGGGGCTGACGAGGCTGCTCGAGACGCTTGTCCGTAAGCCGCTTGCGGTTGGCACAGTTCGAAGCACCCATGCCATCCCGGTGTGCTACGAGCCGCCGTTCGGACTCGATCTCGAGAACGTCAGCCGCGCCAGCGGGTGCGCGCTGGACGAGATTGTCGCGCGGCATGCCGGGACCGAGTATCGCGTCTTCATGCTGGGATTTCTGCCCGGCTTCACGTATCTGGGCGTCGTGGACGAGCGTATTGCGGTTCCGCGTCACGCCACGCCGCGCCCGGTGGTGCCCGCCGGGTCCATCGGAATCGCGGGGCGTCAGACCGGGATCTACCCGAGCGCAAGCCCTGGCGGATGGCAGATCGTCGGCCGCACCCCCGTGCGAGTGTTCGACGCCGCCGGCGATGGGAGGCCAGCACTGCGGCCGGGCGATCACGTCAGGTTCGTGCCGATCGACGCCGGCCGTTTCGAGGAACTCACCGCGACGCGAGAAGGGCAGTCGTGAGCGTCCTCGTCGTCGATCGGCCGGGGATGCTGACGACCGTGCAGGATCTCGGCCGGCGCGGATCCCAGGCGTTTGGCGTCTCGGTCTCCGGCGCGATGGACACGTGGTCTGCGCGGCTGGCGAATCGGCTGGTCGGCAATCCTGACCGCTTTGCCGTGCTCGAGGTCACGATGGTTGGGCCGCGGTTCACGACCGAGCGCGACGCCTGGATGGCGGTTGCGGGCGCCGATTTCGAAGTGCGAATCGCTAGTGAGATCACACGCACGCCCTTCGTGAGCCGCGTACCGAAGGGAACCGAGGTCGCGTTCGGAGGTCGCACGCGTGGCGCGCGCGCGTATCTGGCGGTCGACGGCGGCATTGCCACGACGCCGCTCCTGGGAAGCGCGTCGACACACCTCCTCGCGCGCCTGGGTGGATTCAACGGACGGGCGCTCAAGGCCGGGGATCGCGTGCCGCTCGGCCTGAGCCGGAGCGCATTGCCCGCCTCGTCTGCGCGGCTCGAGCTGGCGTCGATTCAAGCGGGGCCGATCGTCACCTTGAGCGTCCTGCCTGGAATGGTGGACGATGCGGTTGGTGAAGAGGCGTTCACGACGCTCTGCCGGGAGCGGTTCGTCATCTCTGCGGATTCGGACCGCATGGGATATCGACTGTCGAACAGCGGCCGCTGGCCGGCGGTCGGCGCATCGCAGCTGTCGGGCCCGACGGCCGCCGGCGCGATCCAACTGCCGCCGGATGGTACGCCGATTCTTCTGATGGCGGATCGCCAGACAACCGGGGGCTACGTGCAGATCGGTGTGCTGCAGCGCGCCGATCGTCCGGTCGCAGGCCAGCTTGCGCCCGGCGACCGAGTGGCGTTCGCGGCCACCACGCGTGCGAACGCGGCCGCGGCGCACACCGCGCTCGAGGCCCGGTTGAACGCGACGCTGGCGGAGGTCCGTACGTGATGCCCGGGACGACCGGAGCTCTTGGACGTCTTCGTGACTCGCTTGTCGACGCGCTTGGCGAGGCGCGCGTCCGCAGCAACGTCACCCTAGCTCCCTTCACCACCTTCAAGGTGGGCGGGCCCGCGGATCTCTTCGTCGAGCCACCGTCGTCGCAGGAGACGGTTGACGTCCTGCGACTGGCAGCCGCGCACGGGGTGGCCGTCACGATCCTCGGTGGCGGTTCGAATGTGCTCGTCGCCGATGCCGGCGTGCGTGGCCTCGTAGTCCGTCCGCGAGGCGGACACGTCGACCGGGTTGACGCGACACGCGTTCGCGCGGATGCCCCGGTCACGATCAATGGCCTCGTGCGCTGGATGGTGAGTCATGGCCTGGCGGGTCTTGAAGCATGGGCTGGCACGCCAGGGACTGTTGGCGGCGGAATCTACGGCAACGCCCATTGGAGCGGCCGCCTGCTGTCGGAGTTCATCGAGAGCGTACGGCTGGTACGGCGCGCCGATGCGGCGGTCGTCGATGTGCCCGTCGGCGACATGGGGTTCGGCTACGATCGCAGTCGCGTGCAGACGAGCGGCGAAGTGGTGCTCTCGGCGGTGTTTGTCGTACGAGAGGGCTCGCCCGATGCCCTGCGAGAGACAGCGAGGGCGTCGCTGGGGTATCGAAAACGAACACAGCCGCTGGCGTCGCCCAGCGCCGGGTGCATCTTTCAGAATCCGGCGCCGGGCGTCAGCGTGCCGGACGGCATTCCGCGATCCGCCGGCGCGCTCGTCGATCGCGCCGGACTGAAAGACCTCAGGATCGGCGGCGCCATCGTGTCGCCGACGCACGGGAACTTCATCGTCAACACCGGCGCCGCGACTGCGAGCGAGATTCGACGGCTGATCGAGCGGTGCCGTGCGGTCGTGCGGGATCGATTTGGCGTGGCCCTGGAAGACGAGATCGTTTATCTCGGACAATTCGAGCCCGGACCGGAGGTCTGAAGCGTGTCAACCCTGCTCATCGAAGGCGGCCAACGTCTGAGCGGCCAGATCGACGTCGAAGGCAACAAGAACTCGGCGCTGCCGTTGATTGCGGCCTGCCTGCTCACCGAAGAGGAATGCGTTCTCCAGAACGTGCCACGGATCGGCGACGTGGAAGTCATGGCGCGGCTGCTGCTCGACCTTGGTGCCGAGGTCGACGGAATTGGCACGACGACGCTGCGCATCCGCTGCGCCAACCTCAACAGCGACGAGCCCGACGCAGCGCTTGTGGGACGACTCCGCGGATCGGTGTTGCTGCTGGGGCCGCTTCTCGCCCGCCGCGGCCGCGTCCGGATTGCGCCGCCGGGCGGTGATTTTCCGGCGCGGCGGACCATCGACACCCATCTCTCCGCGTTGAAAGCGATGGGTGCGCGATCGCTCGAGGGCCACGGCCACGCGCTCGATCTGCCCGACGGCTTGAAGCCGGTCTCGATCTACCTGGACGAGGCGTCGGTCACCGGCACTGAGACCGCGCTCCTGGCGGCCTCTTGCGCCGATGGTCACAGCGAGATCCGTCATGCCGCCACCGAGCCGCACGTCGTCGAGCTCGCGCGGTTCCTGAGCGCCATGGGCGCGTCAATCGAGGGCGCCGGCACATCCACGGTTACCGTCGATGGCGTCACACGCCGTAGGGGAGTCACGCACACGCTCTGGGGCGACTACATCGACGCTGGCACGTGGGCGGTCATCGGCGCGATTACCGGCGGTGAGGTGGAAATCCGCGGCGCGCGCGCGGTTGACGTCGAAGTCGCCGTCGCCGTCATGCGCCGGATGAACGTGGCCTGCACTTTCGATGACGGCTGGCTGCGAGTGCAGCCGTCGAAGCTCCTTGCCGCCGGGCGGATCACGACTGGCCTGTGGCCTGGCTTCCCGAGCGACCTGGTCAGTCTGGTGACAGTGCTGGCGACGCAGGCTGAAGGCCGCACGCTGGTGCACGACTGGCTGTACGAGTTGCGACTCTTCGCCCTGGATCAGATGAGCGGCATGCGCGCCGATCTGTTCCTCTGCGATCCCCATCGCATCATCGTCACCGGCCCAAGCAAGTTGCGCGGGCGATCGCTCGACAGCCGGGATCTGCGTTCGGGAATGTCGCTCATCGCCGGGGCGCTGGCGGCGGACGGGGAGAGCCGGGTCAGCCCGCTGGAAACCGTCGAGCGAGGATACAGCCGGCTGGTGGAACGGCTGCAGTCGCTGGGCGCGAAGGTGACGAAACTGAGTTGAGTGGCCGCACTAGAGTGCGGCCCTACTGCGGGAGGAGTAAGAGGGGACAGGCCCCAGGGGCCTGTCCCCTCTGAACGCTGCAGCAGGGCCCGACTTCAGTCGGACCATCAGTTCACGTCAGGTGGCGGCGGACCCTCTTCCGTCTGCGGCGGCGGCTGCTGCTGATCCGGTGGTGTCGCAGGAGGCGGCGGCAGGATTGGCGTGATCGGCCTTGGACCCTGCGGCTGCGGTTGGGGCTGAGGCTGTGGCGGCTGCTGTCCGGGTGTTTGATCCGGCGGTTCCGGCACCTGAATCTGCGGCACCAGGCCGACGCCCGGCGCTCCCTCGCGACCGAGTCGGAATGGCCGCAGGTCGCTCTCCTGCAGGTCCAGCACGCGGACGATGTGTGGCGTGATCGTGAGGATGATGTCGGTCTGTTGCGTTTCTTTCCGATTGCGGCCGAACAGCCTGCCCACGATCGGCAGGTCGGTCAGGCCGGGCACGCCGTCGAGGGTGTTCCGCTCATCGTCGCGGATGAGCCCAGCCAGCATGTTCGTCTCGCCATCCTTCAATCGGATGACGGTGTTGATGAACCGATTCGCGAAAGTGGGAAGCCCGCCGAAGCCGACGCCAGAAACCGCGCTCACCTCGACCTTCAGCGCGAGCGACACGTCATCGTTGTGATGCATCCGCGGCGTGATGTCGATGTTGACCCCGATGTTCTCGTAATTGAACGAGGTCACCGGCTGTTGCGGAACGCCTCCGGTGGCAATCGGCGAGAACGTCGTGACTGGCACAGGCACGCGTTCGCCGAAGCGCGCCTGTGCGGCGATGCCCTCGGCCGTCCGCAGTTGCGGGTTCGCCAGGGTTCTCGTCGTCTGGTCGGTCTTGATCAGGCGGTAATAGAGGCCGGGCACCCCCGTGATGAACACGTCGGCGGCTGTCAGGTGACGGAGGTTGTCGAGCGTCAGACCTTGCTTGTTGACGTCCGCCGATCCGTCGATGCCCGTCGGGGGGTTCCGGGCGACGCGATCTGAAGCCCGAGATCGCGCATCCGCTTCCTGTCGATTTCCAGCAGCTCGACGTCGATCACCACCTCCGGCCGGGCCTTGTCGATCGCGGCCAGGATGCGTGAGGCGGCGGCCACGCGATCGGGCGAATCCTTGATCGTGATCGCGTTCGTCGCCGGCAGCCCGGCAATGCGCCGCAGGTCGACGACGATGCGGAGGAGATCGATCGTCTCCTTGAGATCCGCGTTGCTCAGGAAGAAGGTGCGAACGATTTCGTCTTCGTACTCGCGCCGCTTGGCCGGTGTGTCGGGAACGATGGTGATCGTCCGAGGTGCCGTGACCTTGTAGAACGTACGCGTGCTCGACGTGATCGAGGTCAGCGCGTCCTCGAGGCTGACGTTGCGCAGCTCCGTAGTGACCGGCGCCTCGCGGAACGCGGGATCGAAGACGACGTTCAGGTTGCCGTATCGCGCCAGCGTCACGATGATGTCGCGCGAGCTGGCCTCGCGGAACACGAATGACGGCGGAAGCTTGACATCCTTTGGCAGCGACAACCCTTCGGGCTCCTCGTCGCGCGTGCGCTCGACCAGCGATTCCAGCTGCGTCTTGCCGTCCGCAGACACGGCGATCTTGTTGCGTGCCGCGGTTCGCGTGCGCCGGAGCTCGGCCTGGAGGTCGCCGTTGGTCGGATTGAGCTCGTTGGCGATCTGCAGCTCGTTCAGGGCTTCGTCGAGCTTGCCGGTGGCGGCGAGTCGGCGGCCGCGCGAGAAATGCATCTCCGACGCCCGCAGTTTCGCGCGATCGAGCGACAGCGTTATTTCCCGATCATTCGGCTTTTCTTGCGCGGCCCGCGTGTACTCGATCACGGCGCGGTCGTAATCGCTCTCGATCTCGGCCTTCTGGCCGCTCTTGAGCGCGCTGGTGGTGGCACAGCCGCCGAGCGCAACGCCTGCGATCGTGGCCGCCAGCGCCGCGGCGAACGCCCGCGCGACAACGAAGCGGCTAACGGCCCGCATCGGTGATGACATCAACGCCACGAGGAATCGAAAAGACGAACTCTTTGTCCGGAACGTTCACATTCTCGCGGAGCTTCGAGAAGGCGAGCGTGGAAACCCCGCCCTGCGCGTCGCCGGTGACCAGCATCCGCAATTCGAGCGTGTGCTCGTCGACGACAAGCTCGAGCCACTCGTATTCGCGCTCCGGCCGACGAGGGGTCAGCCTGATCGCTGCGCTCCCGGAAGGCAGGTTCGGGACGGTGGCCGACGCAACGGTGAAGTCGCGCACCAGGTTTCCCTTGCCCGAGAGGAAGAGCGCCGGCGTCGACGCCTGATCCTCTCGCGGAACGGAGGCCACATAGACTTGTTTGTCAGCCGGAAGGTAGGAGTACAGCTTGACGCCGTCGGACACGAAGGTCTTTTCTTCAGGTTTCGTATACGTCCAGCGCATGCGGCCGGGCTTGCGGATCGCCACAGTGCCGTACTCCACGGTCTTCTTCCGCAGAACACCCCCCTCATATCCGTGCATGAAGTCGGCGCGGAAGTCGCGAACACTGTCGTAATGCCGTTGGATTCGGCCGGCAAGGGCCTGTGGATCCGGCGCCTGCCGCGCCCACGCGTGCGTGGCGGCGAGGAGAATGATCAGGCTGCTCTTCCAGAATCGTGTCATCACGGATCAAGCGGGACCAGCGTAGCACAGGCGAAACGGCTAGCTCAGCGGGTCGCGCCAGGGTTCGACGGGGTGATGGTCACCCGAAACCGCGGCAGCGGCGCGAGCAGCCCCGACGCGTACTCGACATGCGGCAAGCTGCCGTCACCCGGAAGGGTGACCACACTCACGCCGCGTTCGAGCGTCAGCACGCGTCGCCTGCCCACGACAACCTGTCCAAAGCCCGCCCGACGGATCGTATCGGTCGGAAGCCATGATTCCATGCGGAGGTCGACATCGAGGCCCCCCAGTCGAAACCGCTCGCGAAACGGCCGATCGGAACGCCGGACCACGGCTGGCCGGGCGCCCATGACGCCGGCCAGCACTGTGTAGGACGGCTCGCGCCCCAGCGTGGTCGTGCCGCCGGTCAGGAAACCGACCGCCTCGGCGAGCTCGGTCTCGTCGAACGGCAGGTCGCGGTACGGCGCCAGCACCGAGAGGACGTACGGAGTTCCCTGTGACAGTCCCCCCAGCCGGGCCTTCAGTGCCGCGGCGGGCACGCGTTCGTCAGGCCGGAATGTAAAGAGGTCGCCGTACGCCGCACGCATTCGATCGCGCGCGACCGGCGTCGCCACGACCTCCCGCCCGTCGGCGAGATTGTCGCGGACCACAAAGGGCAGTGTCAGGAGCATCCCGCCCGCGCGAACGACGTTCAGCTCCGGCCGAAGGCGGCGCCAATAGTAATCGAGGCCGTTTTCCAGTTGCCAATTGACGTCGCCGACGAAGAGCGATCGATCGTCGAGTCCCCTGGTGACGGCGTTCAGCCACCGAACCGGACGCCGATCGTCGTGTCGGTCCACTGCCGGCAGCGTGTCCCAGGCTCGCCGCGCCGGCAGGGCGAGCGCGATGGCCACGGCTAGCGCACTCACCGCCGTCATCGGCATCGCGGTCTTCACGAATGCCAGGATTGCCGCGACACCGGCGGCAACTGCCAGCATCACGCAATAATGCGAGGGCAGGAAGAAGACATGCGCGTCGCCGACGTTATAGGTCGCGGCGAAGATGAGGGCAGGAACGTACGTGGCAAACACCAGTAGCGCAGTGCGCCAGCGCCTGAGCAACGCTGCTGCGCCCAGGCACGCAACGACAATACCAGCGGTTCCCAGCTGTTGCTGGAGCTCGAACAGGTACATCGCCGGCCGTCGCCGCAGGGCGACTGGATGCACGGTGAAGATCATCGTGTCGCGCCAGTCCGATTTCGTGACGTCGAACCAGAACGCTCGAGCGACCGACGAAAGGGTCCACTCGACATCGGGCAGGTGCCACAACGACGAGACGTTCCACAAGGTACTGCGAGGCGCCCGCGATTGCGCACAGGGCTCCCATGGCGATCGTTTGCGGCGCTGCAAGGATGCGAAGGCCGCCCGGAGCCGTCGCGATGAACAGCACCAGCGCGGGCAGCAGCAGGATGCTCATCAAATGGTTGCCGAACGCCAGCGCGTACAAGGCGAAGACGACGCTCAGCCGCGGCAGCGAGGGCCGTCGGTCCCACCACAGGATCGCGGCGAGCACCAGGCCCATGAGCGCCAGATGCAGCGTGTAGACCTCGGCGATGATCGCCTGCGTCCAGAACGTGTACGACGATGCCAGCCATAGACCGCCGACGGCACCGGCGGCACGCGAGCCAGTGAGATCGATCGCGACCCAGACGAAGATCGCCACCGCGAATGCTCCGGCGATGGCGGAAACGAGGTTCAGCGCGTGCGCGGGCTCCGCGCCCGTCAGCGCGAGCGCCGCGTTCCCGATCGCGTAGTAGAGCGGGTAGGCCTGACGAGGCGTGAGATCCCGTTCGCCGACTTCCGCCTGAAACGAGGCCGTATCCCCGAAATCCAGGCCAGGCAGGAGTGTGGCGTTATACAGGAGGAACGCGATTGCTCCGATGACGGCGCAGACCGCGAAACTGGAACGGGCGGCAGGGACGACGGAACGTGCGGGTTTGGCCTCGGTCGCGTCCGGACCAGGGACGGACGGCACGCACGGAATTCTCCGTGCCGCGCCGGACGACTGTCAAGCGAAGGGCTTACTGAAGCGCGCGCACCGAGGTCGCAGTCGCCCGCGACGACGACGGCACGGTCACGTGGGCCGTCCGAAGCGTCGAGTCGTGCTGCAGTTCCCAGCCGTTCGATCGCCGGCCGCACGCATTGCACTTCAGGTAAATCGCGCCGGGCTCGCACGAGACGATGTAATCGTGCTTGCCGGACAGATAGCAGGTGATCCACTTCCACATAGGGCCCGTCCTCGCTCGCCGTGTCGGCCGCTTCGTTTGCGGCGTGGTATCGCGCCGCGTGCGGCTGTATCAAAAGAGGTATCCAGCCGCCCAACCGCGCCATGTGCACGTCCCGTGCCACGATTGCATGTGAAAGACGCGATTACGCAGAAGACGCGAGGAATCGAGAATCGGCGTGCAGTCATGCGTGGGATCCCGCAGCCCAACGCGCCCAGCGGGCGACATCAGCCGTCGGAAGGCCGACGACGCCGATCACGAAAATGTCACCAGCGCGCCGTTTCCCGACCCAAAATTGTCCGGCGCGGAGGCGAGACAATCCATCACGTCACGACATCCCGGTCGTCGGATCAGTTGCCATTTTCAACGTCCGACGCCGGCGAGACGATGGGCGCAAGAGGCGGGCGCTGTCATGCGCCTCGACGCAGATTGAATCGCTGATGGTCGGCGTCTGAACCCGTGACGCCTCGACGTCTGTCGTGTGCGGTGGGATGCCGCTGATGCTGTCGCTGCGGGCCGAATGATTACCAGAATGACATCGCAATGCCGAGAATAATCAGCGCCACGCAGAGCGCGAGGAGAAGACGATCCGAGTATCCGGGTGATGGAGCGGGGGGCGACGGCATGTTCTAAAGTGAACGTGCGGTCGCGATGCGTCAAGGTGAGCCGTGAAGTGAGTGTGAAGAAGAGTCGGGCGCGAAAATGACGATTTCGCGAGGTGGTGTTGCCTCTTTACGACAACGTCACCACTTCGTCGCGTGAGACGCTGCCACCGTAGCACGATCGGTATAGGTGAGGCGTCGGCCAGGAGGCTATGCTCGAGACCCGAGCGACGATGACCACCCCACTAGACAAACTCCAGCAGTCGGAAGATGTCACCACTCCCGCCATTCCGCCGTGTCTGTGTTGCCCGACGCTCGATCCGCCAGTGGTCACGATGACGACCGATTTCGTCCACAACCTTCGGTGCTCGGCGTGCGGCTTCATCTGGACAATCCGCGCGACCCAGGCGACGCTCGACGTCAGCGACGGCGTGTGAGCGGCTCGTTCAGGGGTGATAGCCGGCGACCGCAATTTAGGGCCAGTCCGCAGTAATCCGCGATAGACCCCACAGCGAAAGATCGCTGCTTGCAACTGCGTTATTCGCTCGCCTTCCGGCGCGGGCGTTGCTGAGAGATGGGTCGCTGCCATGCGTCAAGTCCATGCAAATCGCCAATCACGCGCGACATTTTCTGCGTGACGATCTCTGCGAGAAGAATGCGAGCGGGCAGAGATGAATTGCCGTCCAATTCTCCGCAGCACAAGAAATCTGGCGACCTCCAGAGATCGCGCCAGAGCGGCGCGCGATGGTAATTGCAGATGACGATCGCATCGGCAGCGATTAAGGCCCACTCACTGTGGCGGCCGGGCGACACCGACCGATCACCTCGTACCGGCGCATGTAGCACTAGAGCGATTTTGTGACCCGGAAAATCCAGTTCCGTCCGTGGCGTTGCTACCCGTTGTTAGGATTGAAGAGAATCGGCGGAAACGGCTGGACCGGTGGATGCCACATAAGCAACACGGCGGCGAGCAACATCAACTCGAGACAGAGGATGAGGTCGAGCATGAGATCGGTGCGTCGCTCGAACCATTCGGTCCGGTTGACAGTGGGCGCCATAGATCGAGAAGACCGCGAGCGTGCAGAGAGGGTGAAGGGCTCGGCGCTCAGTTAAACGACGTGACGACGCTGAGCAGGATGAGCGCACGCGCTACGAGCAGTAGCGCCGACTCGAGACTCGGGGAGCTTGATCGTGAGGCCGGCATAGGGATCGTGAGCGTGGACGAATGAGCGGATTGCGGCAACTATCGGTCGATAGAGGGACCACGGTCACACTGGCGGGCGGGATCCTCGTCCCAGAGCACGCGGGTTACGGAACGTTCACGATTGTATGAGCCCGTTGGTGGATCTACGTCGGTAGATTGTTGCTCTCCGTCGCGTATTTCACTGGAACGTCCGACGAACACCAATCGACCAAAGGCCAACTCACGGTGGGTAGACGATCACGAAATCGAACCGCTCGAATTCGCCGTCTGTGAACCCAGGTCAGTCGCAGCCGGCTATGGCGCCTTTTGGTCACTGGTAACACGGCTCCATGTCTCCACGATCGGCGTCCCAGCCACGTCCCCAGCGACGTGCCACGTGTCCTTGCCCTCCGTGGTGCATTGGAAGACGAACGACTTACCTCGGACCACTGGAAAAGGCTGGCCAAAGCCGTGCTGAACATTCTCGGTGTAGGTCCCAGCTTCCACCGTATAGGTGCCCCCGTGAGCCCATGTGATCGTGTTCGCGCCACCAGGAGCCACCTCAAAGACCATGAAGTGCGTCGGCGTGACGTCCTTGTACTGGATCGGATCGGTTGGCCCACTCGGAAGTGTTTCGGCACCCTGCTTGGCCTCGACGACCTTCCACGTACCGACCAGCGCGGCTGGTGTGCAAGCTTTACCCGGAAGGCTGGCGGGAGTGGACGCCTGAGCGGCGACGACGCTCACTACGACAAAGACAAGCATCATGGCAGCTCCCTTCGTTAGACGGCCCTTAACGCGTTTTAGGATCAAGGCTTGCCGCGATGAGGTACAACCGGTTCGCGGTGGCCAGATAAAGCGCATCGCCGATCGGCGCCGGAGGCGAATAGAGCGGCGCATCCATTTCGATCTGCCCCAGCAATTGCTTTCGCCGTCCGGCACGAAGAACGCTCATGCTGCCTTCCACGTTCCCAACGTAAAGCCGGTCGCCGGCCAGCAGGAGGGATCCCCAAATGGCCTCGTTCGTCTCGTGCTTCCAGACGTGGGCGCCGGTCGCCGCGTCCAGACAATGGATCGTTCCGCCCAGGTCCCCAACGTACAGTAGACCGTCTTTCACAATGGGCGTTCCCACCACGCGACCGACCTCGCGAGAAGTCCAGAGGAGCCTGCTCTCGGTGACGTCTCCTTGGCCGTTGGGACTGATCGCATGAATCAATGAGGGGCCGGTGCCGTGCCCAGGACTCTGTCCCATCGCAACGAAGACACGGCCGTCGGCGAAGACCGGTGAAGCAACGATAGAGCTGCGCGAAAGGACTCCGGGTCGCGGAAGCCAGCGGGCGTCTTTCGGATTGCCGTCAAATCGCCAGACTTCGTGACCCGACGCCGCGTCGTAGGAGCGCAGCCAACCATCTCCTCCGCCGAAGAGCACCTGTATGCGCCCATGGACATTGGCCGCCACAGGGCTGGACCACTGGCCGTGCAGCACCTGATCGCCGGGGCCGATGGCGCGCCAGACCACGTCGCCCGAACGCTTGTCCACCGCGATCAGACTTGGGGCGCGCGGCGATGGGACGCGCGTGTGGCCTTCATTCTGCCCGTTGGAGGTAGAGACCATCAGCAGATCACCCACGGGCAACACTTCGCTATTGGTGGCTTCATGCGGAAAGACACCCAAGCGGCCACACATGTCCAACTCCCAGACGATGTCGGCCGCAGCGTTGTCCTGGAAGACCTCCTCCCGATACGGACCATTGTTCTCGCCATCTCGGAAACCCTGTGTGTCGAGGCAACGGAGTTGGCACTCGGCGGTGACATAGTACAACCGGTTCCCTTCCACATACGGCGCACTTGTCGTCGAAGGCAACAGAAACTCTCGCAGACCTCGCTCTACTCGCGAGGCTACGTCCTGCCAAAGGAATGTGCCATCCTTCGCGTGAAATGCCATGAGCACGCCGGCTTCTTCCTGGTAGGCCGGGTTCATGTGCCTTGCGTTGTCGGTGCCCACATAGACCGCATCGCCGACAACCACGGGACGACCAAACGTTTCGTTTCCCAACTCGACACTCCAGACGATGTTCCGACCAGTGGTCGTATTCCAGTCAACCGGAGGATTGCTCGTTTCGACGACCGTCGTCTGGAGTGGAGGCGCGACGGAAGGCGCGGGCAAAAGGTGTGAGGCGACAGGCTCTCCAGATTTGACGCCAGCGATTCGACTCAGCGCCCACTCTGCTTCGTTACGCAATGTGGGATCGTTTGCCGCCGCTCTCAGCGCCTCCCGGGCCGACTGTGCCTTCGGTCCGATGCTTCCCAGAGCTCCGGCCGCGAAGATACGCACATAGAGGAATTCATCCTTCAGAGCTTCGATCAACTGCGGCACTGCAGACTGCGCAGCCGGGCCGATGCTTGCGAGGGCCTCACACGCCGCCCATCGGACGCCGGGAATCGGATCGTCTAGGGCTCTTGCCAAGGCTTCTGTCGCCTTGGCCGCCCTCGGACCGATGGACCCCAAGGCCTCTGCCGCGTAGATGCGGACGTATGGATTCTCGTGCGAAAGTGTATTGACGAGAGCGCCTACTGAAGGGCTGGCGCTCTTGCCCAAAGCGCCCAGGGCACGTGCGGCATCGCCCGCGACCATCGAATCCTCGTCTCTCAGTGCCCGTCTCAACACCGGTTGAATCCATTCTGTATGGGGTGCCAAGTCAATCAAGGCATCGGCGGCGCTGCGCCGGATGGAGTCCCACTCATGCCGAAGCAGGTCCACCAGCAGCGGAATGGCAGGAGGACCGATCCGCCGGATGATTTCAAAAGTCACCACATGCAGGTCTTCATGCCGAGGGTCGAGGAATCGTCTCAGCAAAGGTAGCGAACGCCCCGCCCCTTTGACCAGGGCGGCTTCGGCGCTTGCCCGGGCCTTCGGGTTGTTGGCCAGCAGGCGATCTGCCCAGTCACGTACCAGGGCGGGGTTTCTGGAAAGACTCGACTCCGTCTGGGGCAGCGGTGATTGGGACAGCGCGACCACTTGGCTGAGGCCAGCAGCCAATATGATTGCGAGAGCATGTTTCTTTAGGAATGATCTCACGTAGCCCTTTCGCGAACGCCTAACGTTCCCGCTCACCCGCGGCGGATCGCCGAATTGATCGCTATACGCAACTACATCGTTCACAATAGCCGCTTTGCCAAGGCAAAGCGTCGAGAAGGTCTAGACTAAGAACGCCGCTCGCGGACAGCGGCGCGAAGTGGCCTGGATTCGACGCGGACACCGGAGTCGGGCACTTCAATAGACTCGATGGCGGACATCTAGCGCCCGACCGGATCCGCTCCGGTCGTCGCGCAGTCTATCGCGACATCGATCCAGAGCCTCGGCGGCCGGTTCTGATCTGCTCGAACAAGGCGTGCGAGTGGCAGCAGGCGGCGTGATCTCCGCAATACTCTTTGACAACTGAATATCGCTGAAACATGGTCGGCGGTGCGCGCGCCAGTCGGGTGCCACAGGCGCGGCGCACCGCCGCGGGATCAGGGGTGCGCTTCCTCGTTTGCGCACTCGCCGAAGACATGGCCACAGCCCTTACAGGCGTAGCAGCGAGCACCTTTCCGGAGATCGACGGTGTGGAGCGGAACGGTCGTCGAGTTTCCGCACTTCGGGCAAGGCGGATTCCGCCGATCCGCGCCCGGGGGAGGGACGCTGGACACAGCTCATCCTTTCTGGGGAGAGCCACGTTGTACCAGAGCTAGTGCTGCTACCTCTTCTATCGATTGGTATAGAGCGGTGACGAATTGCCGTCGCACAACGGTTACAGGTTTGTGACGGCGTCAGGTCGGTCGGAGTGGGAGGTCTGATTCGACCGGCTCGGTGACGCGCGCGGCTCTTTGAGAACTGAACAGTCTGTACACAGCGAGGGCCGTCTCGCGAAGGCCGTCATGCTGCGACTCCGCTGCGAAGTGATCACGACGTCTTGCGCTGTCGCCACCGACGCGCCCCCATGCCGACGAGGCCGAGGCCGAGCAGCGAGAGCGAGGCGGGTTCGGGCACAGTAGCTGGAGTCCACCTCGCGAAGACGTCTTGATCGAAGTCCGAGTCCTCCACGAACTCGACATCGTAGACCGTGCCGTTCACATTCACGCCGGTGGCACCCGTGAGGATGCCGCTCCCGTTCACGATCAGGGTTGCGGCGGTCGTAGGCGCGGACGCCACCGGGAGAGAGCAAACGGACTACGACGATCGACAGAGCGAGACGGCGGATGGGAGACATACGCGTGCTCCTTGCGGCGGGACGGTCCAAAGGCAAATCGAGCCATCCTTTTTCATCGCGGAGACCCGGCGACGTTAGTCGCCATCATCACCGATGTCCTCCGCGGCGGTGAGCGAAATCTCTTCCTTTGCGAGCTTTGCCCGGATGGCATCGGGGGTTCGGCCAAGCTCTTCGGCCATTTCCTCGATCGACATCTCTTCGTCAACGAATGACTGCAGTTCCGCAACATCACTGTCCGTCCAAGGCTGGTCTTGGTTGGTCGTAGTTTTGGACATGGGATTTCTCCGGGGGGGCCGCGAGTGTAGCTCACGGCGCAAGGGTACGGCGGCATAAATTTCTCGTGACTCAGCAGCGCAATACCCGGCCAGTTACAAACGTATTCTGTTGACATACGATCGACACTTCCTGTGACACCCAAGAAGGTCACGACGATCCGCATCGACCAGGATGTGCTCGAAGGCCTCGAGGCCGTTAAAGAGCGCGATGGCGCTGCCATCTCAGAGCAGGTTCGACCGCGTTGAGGACGTGGCTGGAGTCGAAGGGCGTCGTAGTGAAGGCGGACGCAAGCGCGCGTCAACGCGTAAGCGGGCCTAAGCCAGGGTAGTCGTTCGTGCGGCCGGCGCGCCGGTCGCGTGGCACCTCGGGGTTGACCGGCCTCCAAAAGGCATTGAACCGGATAACGAAAACAGAAAACGGCTTCTGTGGTTTCCGCACATTTTTTCGGACTAACGGGCAGTGAGCCCTGAAGCGGCTCACGGTGTGATGCCGAGCACGATGCTGATTCTCGAGGGCGAGATCGTTGAGATCGAGCAAGGGCGCTTCGTTTCATTGAACGACGCAGTAGTCAGGAGTGTCGGTCGGTGAGCTTCAGCGACGAGGAACGCGCGGAGCTGATCGGGGCATTGAGCCGCACCGCTGACATGGTGGCGGATACGGCATACACGGCACGACGAAAGGCGAGGTGCGCGATGTTGCGGAGGAGCAGCGCGCGCTCGGCGCGCTGCCGCTCGAGCGGTTTCGCTATTACCGCTTCAGCATCCGTACCAGGTGCATCTCGATGGCTGCGTGGAAGTCGAGGCTGGATATACAGCGCGCATCGGGCTGGACCGGCCACCGCGTCGATGGGCGATGGACGACCGCCATGTCGGCTGCTGGCTCCGAAGACCGGTCACTTACTACGCGAGAATCTGCGTGGTCACGTGGCTGGTACCGCGGTTTGACGACGACGATCGCTGAAGCCGCGCGCGCCAAGACTGTCGCGCTGCTCACCGCGGCCCACCGGGTGGGTCCGTCGATTAGCACGATCTGCGATCACATCCATCGCCATGAAGGCGCCGTGGATATCCGGCGCATCCTCAGGATCCTCGCGCTCGCGAAGAAACACGGGCCGCCAGTCGTCGAGGGGATGGAGCGACGGCCGCCCTCGAGCTCGGCGTGCTGGACCTATCGCTTTCTGCGCCGATAAGTAGAAGACGGCCGCCGGTGCCGCTGACGCGAGGTCGATCGCTGAGAGCGACTCCAGCGATCGAGGTAGGCTTGCGCGTCGTCGAGCTACTCGAAGCGGAAGGCCGCGCAGCCGGTGTCTTCTTCGCGTGCCCGACGCCGGCTTCGACCTTACCTTTGCGATCGAGTCGCCGACGCGGCAAGGAAGCGCGAGACGTAATGGTTCGCCGAGCACATCGCGATTGACCGGGTTGAGCGGTTCGAGATGTCGGGGTGAGGAGGCTGACGATTGTCAGGACGATGACGCGGACCGTGCCGCCGAGACGGCGAAACGCACGCTCGTGCAGTTCGGCCCACACCTGTGTGCTCGATTGCCACGACCAGGAGCCGGACCGCCATGCGCGAGTTGTCGAGGCGTCAGGACGAAGAGGCGCGTGCGCGCGGAACTGGCCCGTATGCGGATACCACGACCATCGGGAAGTCGCCGTAATCGACGTTCCCTAACTCGCCGGGCACGCCGTGCAAATCAGGACGCGCGCTTCGGGCAACGACGCTGCCCCGGAGGTCAGCACGAACCGCCCGACGCGCGCCGATAGTGCGGCGAAGCGGTGGTCATCGACCAGGTCCTGCCAGATCGCCATCGCGGTCCGGCCCCGCCCGAGCGCCTCGGCAATCAGCTCTCGATACGGCTCGCAGGCCCACTGGGCGCACGACCCGGGCGCGGGACTGCGGCGGAGTCAGTGGACACCTCCGCCCTGGTGGCCGGATTTGGCTGCGCCGGAGACGGTGGACACCTGCCCAGAAATGGCCGAGTTTTGCGCGACAAGAGTCGGTGGATACCTGCACGCGAAATTGCCGGTTTTGGTTTTGAGTCGCTCGGCCGCGCCCGACGGCCATGCCGGCGGCCTTTAGGTCACCGCCGACGTCTCTCGGCGGACGCCGCTCTCATCCTGGATGCGGGACAGCGTCCAGCCCAATCGCCCTAGCGCACGGATTTTCTGCTGTTTCTTGTCGTCCAAGGCATTACTCTACGCCGGCGACAGACCCTGCGTTCCGCGCCCGCGTCGAACGTCTGGCCGTCTCAGTTAATTGGACGGTTTTGAGGTGGCGATTAATTGCCGGTTTTGAGTGTCCACCGAGGCGAAAAGCGGGCGCTCCGACGGAGCCGGCGGGCGGCGCCCGGCCAAGGAACCTGATCCCGAGTCGTTCGAGCTCCCCCGGGCCCCGATTTTCGGTCCCGCGCAAATCGGCGTATGCCCGATCCTCGAGCGGTCTCGGATTATTCCGTTTCGCTGGAGATGCGATGTTGGCGCGAAGCTGTCAGACACACGGAAGCAGTGTCCGAGCTGCGAAACCACGGCTCTCGCAAACACTCAACAACATGCTGATCGTAATGTTGCTCCGCCCAGCGCCGCGGTGAGGTGTGCACGATGACGCCAATGTAGGGAGACGCAGGTAGCGAGAAATGCCTTCGATAACAGCGCATGACAAGCCGCGGCCCTATTCGCTGCACGCATCTGACACGCAGATTTCGACTGGTGACGAGATGACGGACCAGATCCGAGGTGTAGTCCGGGGAATCGTCATCCACAAACAAGACTTCCCATTGAAGATCGCCGAGTATCGCTTTCCAGCGGGCTGACTAACTTTGATAACATCGTCCCTTCTCATTGAAGGTTGGGACGACAATTGCACGTTCGGGTACGATCTTCAACATCGTTTTTCCAGTAGGTGTTGGGGAAACAATCATGCGGTGTGGCGGGATCTCAAGCGTCGGCGATCGAGCCAGCACCCGAACGCGGCGGCAATGAGAGAGAAGGAGCTGATCGCCGCTCCCACCATTACGGATTTCGGTCTGTATGAGAATTGCACGAGATGCTCACCGGATCCCAACGCCGCCGCTAGCAGCCCGTTTCTGGGTTGCGCGTGATAAGGCGGGGCTGAGACCCAGCCGTCGTCCCAATTGCGGTTGACGACGAGCCACCCAGATACGCTGGCATTAACCAGGACGTTCACGGTGTTTGGAGACCAGCGGACGATGATTGCCGTCGATGACGGGCTTTCTGTCCGCCCGCTGGGCTCGAGCCTCGCGAGCGGGAACGAAGTAGACTTCCCCGCGGTAAGACTCCTCACCCACGGCGGAGACACGCACGGGAATCTGCGCCTCCTCGTATGCGTTCTTCGTGGAGTAATTCTGCAGCATCGGACCTAGCATATTGCCGGACGTGCGTCGAACAATCGTGACGATGTTTGGGTTCTTGGCCTCAATCGGCTGTGGTGCGCGGTCGAAGGCCCCTTCGAAGCTCCTGCCACCAACGAGAACGAGATCCGCGAGGCATAAAGCAACGAGAAGAATTGTCGCCCACTCGAGCCGCGTGTCTTTGAACCACGCCTTAACCCGGGCACGGAGAGCGTCAAAGACGAAGCCGGCCAAGATGCTAAGGGCCAAGACGCAGGGCATGAGGAAGCGTGTTGGAACACGCGCGTTACTCATGACAGGGAAATTGTGTAACAATGTCCACGGAGCAATTGGCGCAAAATTACCAAGTGCAATCAGGAAGCAGCCGACTGCCGAAGCGAGCCACGGCCACTGCTGTCGAAACACGAGAGGAGAGAGAGCAATCAGCCCTATGATAATTGGGCCTACATAGGCTCCGTATTCGTGCCACCCCCAATATTGATGCGCGAAGTAGTTCTCGTCGCCGCGCTGATCCCGACCAAGAAAAACTTTGATCGCCTGATAAACTAGATCCCAGCGGGATGCTGGCAGCATCTTCGACACACTTGCAATGGGACGAGTGGTAGAAGCGGGGTCACGCCCGGTGAGAACCTGGTTCCATGAACCGCCTGCAAGTGGAGTTTCTCGTGGGTTCTCGCGCATGAGTTTTACGACCGGTAGCAATTTCACGGCCGACAGACCGGCACCCAAGCTCATACTAAGCACAAGAACGGCGACGGGAACCCATGACCTTTCCTGCAATGACCAGCAAAGAGCGAGCATGCCGGAGAGGAATACCGTGAATATGATCGTATAGATTCCACCTTCGAACACAATCAGCGCGAGAAATGCGGCGCCAGCCACGATGTTGACGGATCGCCGAGGAGCGCTGCGCGCTCGGTGGATAAAGGCGAGCACCCAGGGGACGAACGCCATTGAAAGAAATTGCGTGTGCCCAACGAATAGATGAAGGCTGTACCACGTGGAGAGCATGAACGCTCCCGCCGCGAGCAGTCCTGCGTACCGAGAAAGACCAAGCTGGCGACCTAACCAGTACGTCCCGACGAGACCCAGCCAATGATGTGCTAAGATCTTGAGTTTCATCCCGAGCAATGGTCCAGCCGCAAGATCGAACAGCAACATCGGTGTCGGGAAGTGAACCTGAGGATTGCCAAGCTGCGGGTTTCCGCCGAGATACCAGGGATTCCAGAGAGGTAACTCTGAAAACTCCATCAATGAGCGATAGGTTGACCAGCTATAGAGTAAGTGCTGGTCCCAATCCCTGTGACCCCAGTTCCAAAGACCGACGAGAACGCCGCGACAGTAAAGGACCGTGGCTGTAGCCAGTATCGCTAGGATCACGAGATCAGGTCGTCGTTTCACGGGACCCCCTTGAAGGAAGGATCTTCGCGAAGTGGTTTGCTATCTGGCGGTCATAGAGGACCGTCAGCCGGGCTGAGGTTGGAGGACTCCAACCGAAGGTGTGTCCATGCGAACCGAAAGTTGGATCGCCACTCTCCACAGCGCTCAGTGCGCTTTCCCAAGAAGAGCATGCGGATCAGCCGACGCAATCGCCTGCAAGTCGGTCAATTAATGGACGCGCCCGCGGCAGTTCCGACTGCTCTGAGCTGATAAGGCCTTGCAGGCTGTACGGCGCGACACGATCGCTAACTCTTTCACGGAGTGACCATGGCGTGAGTTCTTTGGCGAATCACCCGATGTCGATCTGAATTTGTGGCGCGAACACCAGAAATGCCAGCGACGAACATTCGATAAGCGGCGAGGCTGAGCAAGATGATTAGCTGGGAGCTGGCGGCCAATGGCGAGGCCGCAAGCGGAAACGAGAATTGGCGAGACGAGTGTGATCGACTTTTCGTGTTCCTGCAGCCAGTCAATGGAAGCAAGCACCCAGAATGCACCCCTGAACACGTAAGGTGCCGCAAATGTTGCCGCGATGCCTGCAACGGTAAGCCGCTGGCACGATGCCAAAGCGACGAAACTGGTGGACGGCGGGGGATCGAACCCCCGACCTCTGCATTGCGAACGCGCAAGCGGAAGGCGCGATAACTCTCATCGACGGTAGCACTTAGAGGTCTGAGGCCGGCTAGTCGCCGCGCCTCCCTGCCCACGCATGTTTCCGCATAGTTTTGCATGGTGACGCATCGCCGCTGGGCAGGATTTGGGCAGTACGGCACTACTGTGCTGCGAGACGGTCATCGCATGGAAACTGGTCTTCTGTCTCTGGGACCACGTTATCCGGGTCCGAATCCCTGCCTTCCAGCCACTTCAGTCGCTTCGCGTCAACGGTCTGGCACCTGAATGCGGCGGGCAGTCAGCGTGTCGGCGCCGTCTGGCGCCGTCGTCGGCGGTTCCAGCGGATCCTCTGTCGCGTCGTAGAAGAAGCGCAACTCGAAGTCGCCGGCAAACCGCCGGCAGTCCGGCGAAAACCTCAACGACATGTCAATGCGCGTGATCCACTCTGGCGGCGCGCCGGCGCCGGTCGGGTCCGACGGGAGGCCAAAATCGATACCAACGGCGCGTACGTCGTGCGCGCCCTGCCGCTGCCAGGTCCCTTGAATGTGACTGAACCCGAACGCGCGCTCCGCCGAGCTGGCCAGCTGAAAGGTGCCATCGCTGGAGAACGTGAGAAGGCTTTGCGTGCCGCTGCCCTCGGCGGCGAGATAACTCCCAGGTATGCAACCGCCCACCGCCCCTACGGAGCGGGGGGCCGCGAGGCTTGCGGCGACGAGCAGAGATCCGGCACACACCAAGCAAAGACCCGGCACAGTCATTGGACACTCCTCCGCAGCGACGTGAGTCTGTCTGTCGGCACGGCTATACTGGCTCGCCGCGCCCGCCGCCATCATACCGGGTGTCCGCCGCCACCTACTTGCGCGGACCTGCGCGGCCAACTGGTGGTCATCGACCTCGCTGGCCATGGCCCAAACTCGACCTTTGGAGCAGCGCGGCTGCCCGGTCCGTTAGGAACCTCGAGGAATTCACTGATCACAATCTTCGGCGGCTAGCGGCACCCGACAAGCGCGAAACCCTGACGCGCTGCCGCCGAGTATTCACAATTCAGGGGCTGTCAGCAGGGAGGCGGTGTGGGTGGCAAAAATTCTGGCGATTCTGATGCCGAGCCCGCAATTTGGGTTGCTACCGCTGACGAGATCTGGATCAGCGAGCTTCAATGGGCATCCCTCATCTCCAGCGTTGGCCTAAATGGCGTGTCGTTGACGCAAGCGCGTGACGGCCTGTGCGCTCTATGACGAGCACTGCGACGTGACGCTCCACCCGAATGTGAAGGCCAAGGATCCAGACTTTGACGAAGCGCGAAACGCCGGCATTGGACTCGCGAGGGGACGATGGAACGCCTTGCGGGTGGAGACGAAGGCGGGCGCGTTCTTGATTCGACTAGTGCGGCGATTGGCGGGGCTCTCTCAAACGCAAAAAATTCAATCGCAAAACACCCGCAAGATAGCGCGCGGACGCCCTCGTGCCGACGCTCGACGCCGGTGGCTTTTGCATACATCGGCTGTGTTTGACTGGATGGTCGAACATACCGACAAAGACATTGATAGAACCGCTCTTCCTGAACCGCGATGGGAAGACGTGCTCAATCCAACGTCGAACGCGCTCAAGCGCGTAGTGGAATGGGGATTCACGCCACCCGTCGAATATTCAGTTCAGGAGATAATCGCCCGGGCACCAACTCCGCCGAAACCGCGAAATGACCATAACCGTCATGCGGCGCGCCGAGCTTTTGTGCGCGCCGTCGCCAATATCTGCAACGTCAAGTTGCCCGATCCAGACCGCGAACTGAATCGCTTACTGCCTAGTGCATTAAAGAGCCACCCGGCATGTCTTCGATCGAGCGGTCGCTCGAGCGGGCCTCAGTTCGGACATCACGCTCCACACGCTTCGCCACACCGCGCTGAGCCGGATGATCGCCGCGGGGTTTGACGACTACACGGTGATGGCGATCAGCGGTCACTCATCGACGCGGATGCTCGCGCGCTATACCCACCCGACCGCGGAGCGGAAGTTCGGCGCGCTCGAGACGTTCGGAGCGGACTTTCTTGGGCAGGAAATGGGCAGTACGCCCGAAGCGGCGCCTGCAGACAATCCCAAACTGAAGAAACTGCTAGAGATTTTGGTGGACGGCGGGGGGATCGAACCCCCGACCTCTGCATTGCGAACGCAGCGCTCTCCCAGCTGAGCTAGCCGCCCGATTCGAGCAAGGTCGTGGCCTTTCGACGCGGCCTTCGCCGTCGACAGGACCTCCAAGAATAGCATGCGGCTTCGAAGCACGGCAACGCCGCACCCGAAACGCGCGTTGTATACTTTTCGGCATCCCCGAAGCCACGCGCCACGACCGAGCAGTGCGCTCGGCGCGGCTCAACGGATCGTGGCGAGCCCGCGGCGGGCTCGCATACCGACACGTTTATCGAGTGCCCCCAACGTCCATGGCAAAACTGAAGCGAATCGGCGTGCTCACCGGGGGCGGCGACGCTCCCGGCCTGAATGCCGTCATCCGAGCTGTCGTCAAGGCAGGCGTCAATAACGGCATCGAGGTCGTCGGGCTCGAGGACAGCTTCGACGGCCTCATCGAGCCCAATCGATCCCGTGTGATGACCGCCAAGGACGTCACCGGCATCCTTCGCCGCGGCGGCACCATCCTCGGCACGGTCAATCGGGGCAATCCGTTCGCGTATCCGGTCGAAACCTCGGAAGGAAAGCACGACTACTCGACCCGCGTCGTGGAAATGTTCCACCGGATGGGGCTCGACGCGCTCGTCGTCCTCGGTGGCGACGGCACGCTCGCCATCGCGCACAAGTTCTCGCGCATGGGCATCCCGCTCATCGGCGTCCCGAAAACGATCGACAACGACATCGTCAAGACGACGAACACGTTCGGGTTCGACACGGCCGTCGCGTTCGCCACCGATGCTATCGACCGGCTCCACACGACCGCTGAGGCGCACCGCCGCATCATGGTGGTCGAGGTCATGGGGCGCTATACCGGCTGGATCGCTCTCTATGCGGGGCTCGGCGGCGGCGCCGACGTCATCCTGATTCCCGAGATCCCGTACGACCTGAAGCTCGTTGCGCAGCAGATTCAGGATCGTGACGCCTGGGGCGCGCATTTCTCGATCGTCGTGGTCGCCGAAGGCGCAAAGCCCGTGGGCGGCGCGACGTCGCTCATCAAGTCCGCCTCGCTCGGCCGCGCCGAGCGCCTGGGCGGCGTCGGTCACCGGATTGCCGCCGAGCTCGAGGAGATGACCGGAAAGGAAACGCGGACCGTCGTCCTTGGTCACCTGCAGCGTGGCGGGTCCCCAACTGCGTTCGATCGCGTCCTCGCCACGAGATTCGGCGGCAAAGCCGTCGAGTTGCTGAAGCGCGGCGAAACCGATCGGATGGTGGCCTTCCACCCGCCGGACATCACGTCCGTGCCGCTGGAGGACATCGTCGGGAAGACGAAGACCGTGCCGACCAGCGGCTTCGACGTGGTCGAAACCGCCCGCGCGATTGGCGTGTCGTTCGGGGATTGAGGGTGGTCACCCCAACACGTCCAGGTACTTCAACGCGCCGCCGGTGTTGAAGAGGACGACGAGGTCGTCTGCTGCAATCGTCCCGTTCGCGATGAGCCGATCGAGCGCCGCCAGCGCCGCGCCGCCCTCGGGGGCCGCGCTCACACCCTCAAAGCGTCCCAGTCGGCGCATGCCCTCCACCATCGCGTCGTCGCCAACCGACAGGGCGGTGCCGCCGCTTTCACGCAGGATCTTCAGCATCAGGAAGTCGCCGATCGCGGCGGGAACGCGAAGTCCGTCGGCAATCGTGTGGGCGCCGACGACGGGCTCCGCGCGATCGTGGCCCGCTTCGAATGCGCGGACGACGGGGGCGCACCCGTCGGCCTGGACGGAAACCATGCGCGGCCTTCGTCCTCCTGGCACCCAGCCCAGGGCTTCGAGCTCCTCGAATCCTTTCCACATCCCGATGAGGCCGGTGCCGCCGCCCGTTGGATAGATGATCCAATCCGGCCAGCGCCACTCGAGCTGTTCCGCCAGCTCGAAGGCCATCGTCTTTTTGCCTTCGATACGGTAGGGCTCCTTCAGCGTCGACACGTCGTACCACCCCAGCGGCCGCCCGATCTCGGTGGCCAGGCGCCCCGCGTCGGTAATCAGGCCGTCCACAAGCGTGGTCGTCGCCCCGTAGAGCGCACACTCCTCGGCGAATGGCCGCTTTACATCGCGGGGAAGGAACACCTGCGCTTCGAGGCCGGCCCGCGCCGCGTACGCCGCCATCGCGCAGCCGGCGTTCCCGGCCGACGGGACGGCGAGGGTTGTCGCGCCCAGCGCGCGCGCCCGGGTCACGGCGGTGGATTGCCCGCGCGCCTTGAAGGAATTCGTCGGGTTGAGGGATTCATCCTTGATGTAGAGGCGCGACAGGCCGACGGCCGACCCGAGCCGTGCGGCGTGGATCAGGGGGGTGAACCCTTCACCCAAGGTGACCTCGGATTCGCCGGGGAAGAGCGGCAGCAGCTCCCGATACCGCCAGAGCGACGGCTCACGATCGTGAAGCGTCTCGCGCGTCCATGCGCGCGCCGCGGCGAGGTCGTATCGCGCCAGCAGGGGAGCGCCGCAGGCGCAGAGATGGTGGCGCTCGCCCGGATTGAACGGCCCGGCCCCACAAGGGCGCGAGCACTCTAGGTGGGAAAAAAACATACAGTGCGAAGTGCGAAGTGCGAACTGCTAAGTGGAGTGATGAGTGGACAGTGAAGAGTGGTGGCCAATGGCTAGGTTGGGGTACTTGCGACGATCTGACCGATTCGGCAACCACTCCGCACTGCTCACATCCCACTCCACTTGGCACTTGGCACTTCACACTTGGCACTGCTAGTGTCCCAGCAGTTCCTGGTCCTTCTTCTTCTGCAGCTCGTCGACCAGCCTGATGTGGCCATCAGTGATCTTCTGCACCTCCTCTAGACCCCGCCGCTCGTCGTCTTCGGAGATCTTGTGGTCCTTCAGAAGCTTCTTCAGCTTTTCGTTCACGTCGCGACGCACCTGGCGGAGACTGTTCCGGCCTTCCTCTGCCAGCTTGTGGACGTGGCGCGACAGCTCCTTGCGCCGTTCGTCAGTCAGTGCCGGGATCGGGACGCGGACGACTTTGCCGTCGGACGACGGATTCAACCCGAGATCGGACGCGCGTATCGCCTTCTCGATCGTGGCAAGCGTCGAGGGATCGTACGGCTGGACGACGATCAGGCTGGGCTCGGGAATCGAGAGCCCGGCAACCTGGTTGAGCGGCACTTTCGCGCCATACGCCTCGACATGGATGTTCTCGAGCAGGCCGACCGACGCGCGCCCGGTGCGGACGTTCGCCAGCTCTTTGCGCACGTGCTCGACGCCGGCATCCATTCGAACCTTCAGATCCGCGTAGAGCGACTTGAGATCGTTGATGTCCATGCCCTGTGCCCCTATGGCGTTCTGTCCCTATGTCCCTATGCGCCCATGCGCCGCATGCGCCTGTCAGCCCTGCACCACCGAGCCCACGGCTTCGCCGAGCACTGCGCGACGGAGATTGCCGGGGGTGCGCAGGTTGAACACGAGAATCGGCAACTGATTGTCCATGCAGAGCGAGATTGCGGTTGCGTCCATGACCTTCAGCCGCTGCTCGAGCACCTGCAGATACGAGATCTTGTCGTAGCGCGTTGCGGTCGGGTCGCTGAACGGGTCCGCAGTGTAGATGCCGTCCACCTTGGTGGCCTTCATGATCACGCTGGCGCGAATTTCCATCGCTCGCAGCGCCGCGGCGGTGTCGGTGGTGAAGTAGGGATTGCCGGTGCCCGCCGCGAAGATCACCGCCCGACCTTTTTCGAGGTGGCGAATCGCGCGACGGCGGATGAATGGCTCGGCGACGGCGCGCATCTCGATCGCCGACATCACCCGGGTGACGACGCCGTGCGATTCGAGCGCGTCCTGGAGGGCGAGGGCATTGATGACCGTCGCCAGCATGCCCATGTAGTCGCCGGTCGCCCGGTCCATGCCGCGATCGCTGGCGGCGAGGCCGCGGAAGATGTTGCCGCCGCCGATGACGATCGCGGTCTCGACGCCGAGTTCCTGCACCTCCTCGACGTCGCGCGCGATCTGCATCGTCACTGCCGGATCGATGCCGTAATCTTTCTCGCCCATCAGGGCTTCGCCGGACAGCTTCAGGAGGATGCGCTTGTAGGTAGGCTCGGGCACAGCAGGGCGATTATAGCGACGTTTGTGGAGGCGGGGCTTCAAGCCCCACCATCTGGATGCGGTGGTTGGGCGGGGCTGAAGCCCCGCCTCCACAGGAAGTCGCCGTCAGTCGTTGTGTTCGCCGACCTTGAAGCGCGCGAACCGGCTGACCGTGATGTTCTCGCCGGTCTTGGCCGAGGCCTGCGCGATCATCTGCGAGATGGTCACGTTCGGATCACGCACGCTGGGCTGGTCGAGCAGCACCACCTGCGAGAAGAACGATCCCAGCTTGCCATCGACGATTTTCTCGACGACATTCGCCGGTTTGCCTGAGTCGGCGAACTGCGCGCGGTAGATCTCGCGCTCCTTCTCGAGCACGTCAGCCGAAACCTCCTCGCGGCGGACGTACTTCGGATCGGCGGCCGCAATGTGCAGCGACAGTTCCTTCACCAACGCCTGGAAGTCGTCGGTGCGCGCCACGAAGTCGGTCTCACAGTTCACCTCGACGAGCACGCCAACCTTGCCGCCCATGTGGATGTAGCTGCCGACGACGCCGTTCGAGGTGGCCCGGCCGGCGCGCTTGGCCGCCGAGGCCAGTCCCTTCTTCCGGAGCAGCTCAATGGCCTTTTCTTCGTTGCCTTCCGCCTCCGTGAGTGCCGACTTGCACTCCATCATTCCGGCGCCGGTCTTCTCGCGCAGGCGCTTCACCTGGTCCGCTGTAATCGTCGTCGTTGCCATTGCCGTGCTCCCGTGGGGCCTGTCCCCAAGGACTTAGAATTTGTGCCAAATCTGAAGAAACTGCGTACATGACGCGCGCCGGCGGGGACGGACCCGAGCCGGCGCGCAAGTCTCAGCCGAACAGCCCGCCTCAGGCGGGCGAGGGCGTGGGCTCGGGACGTGGGCGCCGGGGCGCTCGCTGGCGGTCCGCATCACCCTCGGCGGGTTCCTCGGACGTGGCGGATTCGCGCAGGCCGCGACCGCTCAGCACGGCGTCGGCAATCCGTGACGTGAAGAGGCGAACCGCTCTCAGCGCGTCGTCGTTGCCCGGAATCACGAAGTCGACCTCGTCGGGATCGCAGTTCGTATCGACGATCCCGATGACCGGGATCTTCAGCTTGCGCGCCTCGTCGACGGCGATTTTTTCCTTCTTCGTGTCGACGATGAAGATGGCGTCGGGCAGCCGCGCCATGTGGCGAATGCCATCGAGGTTCTTCTGAAGCTTCCGCTTCTCTTTCTCGTTGCGCGCGATCTCTTTCTTCGACAACGTCTCGTAGCGGCCGTCGGTGACCATCGCCTCGAGATCCCGCAGCCGCCCGAGACTCCGCTGAATCGTGGCGAAGTTCGTGAGCAGCCCGCCGAGCCACCGCTGATTCACGTAGAACATGCCGCAGCGCTGCGCCTCCTCAGAGACCACGTCCTGTGCCTGACGTTTGGTCCCGACAAAGAGCATCGTCCGACCGTCGGAGGCCAGGTTCGTGATGAACTCCTCGGCCTGGCGGAACAGCTTGACCGTCTTGCCCAAGTCGATGATGTAGATACCGTTGCGCTCGCCGAAGATGTACTCCTTCATCTTCGGGTTCCAGCGCTTCGTCTGGTGGCCGAAATGAACGCCAGCCTCCAGCAGTTCCTGCATCGAAATTCCGGTCAAGCTTCCTCCAAGAACGCGGGGCCAAAGCCCCGCCCCACAACGGATTGATCGGCGGGGTTGAAGCCCCGCCTCCACAACAGAACTGAAAGCGCGCCGTCTAGCGCTTGCTGAACTGGAAGCGCTTGCGCGCTCCGGCCAGACCGTACTTCTTGCGTTCCTTCGCCCGCGCGTCGCGCGTGAGGAAGCCGTTCGTCTTGAGCGTCCGGCGCAGTTCGGCGTCCGCGACGACCAGCGCGCGCGCGATGCCCAGGCGAACCGCGCCCGCCTGACCGGCGACGCCGCCACCATTCACAATCGCCAGGATGTCGTAGCGCTCGCCCCGCTCGGTGACCACCAGGGGCTGCCGGATCTGCGTCCGAAGCGCTTCGGTCGGGAAAAACTGCTCGAAAGTGCGGCGGTTGACGGTGATCGTGCCCGAACCCGGACGAAGATACACGCGAGCGGTGGCCGTCTTGCGACGGCCAGTTCCATAAAACTGAGTCAATGCCACGTTACGCGACCTCGATCGACGATGGTTTCTGGGCAGCGTGCGGATGATCCGCACCCGCATACACCTTGAGTTTGCGGTACATCGCGTCACCCAGCTTCGTCTTGGGCAGCATGCCGCGTACGGCCTCTTCCACCAGGCGCACCGGCTGCCGCTGGCGGACGTCCTTGGCCCGCTCCTCGCGCAGCCCGCCCTCATAGCCGCTATGCCGGCGATACATCTTCTGCAGATCCTTGCGACCGGTCAGCTTGACCGACGCCGCGTTGACGACGACGACGTGATCGCCGGTGTCGATGAATGGCGTGTAGATCGCCTTGTGCTTGCCCTGCAACAGCCGGGCTGCCACCGTCGCCACACGGCCGAGCACCTGCTCGCCCGCATCGATTACATGCCACCGCGTCCCGGATTTCTGGGCGCTGGCCACAAACGTCCGCATCAGTACGAGACCCTTCCGCTTTCAGCCGAGTAACGGCAAACCCAAATAATACGTGTCATTTGGGAGACTGTCAACGGGTCGGACGGGGTCCCGATCAGGTCGGATCAGGTCGGACCGGGCCTTGCCTTGAGCGACGTTCGGCCCGCACGCGACGCGGACCAACCGGAGCCGAAGGGCAAAATCAGCCACATGTCGCCCCTGACGAAACTGTAATTCCCGCACAGTTTCGTGATCGCGTCGAGGTGTGTCGGAGCACGCGGTCTGCGCCTGATCCCAATTCTGACTGGGGAAAGCATGCATTCGTCGCCGCCTCAACCACAGTGGCACCAGCTTTGCGAAATTGGCTGCGGACGCCAGACCTTTGCGACTCGAATTCAGCTTCCTCCGCTCCCAGAAACCCGTCGTCGGCCTCGATATTGGATCGAGCGCCGTCAAAGCCATCGAGTTGAAGCCGAATGGATCCAAGGGCTTCAAGGTGGCGGCCTACGCGTCGGAGTCGATCCCGCCCGACACGATCGTCGACGGCGCCGTCATCGACGCCGTGTCGGTGGCCGATGCGATCCGTCGCATTTTCGACACCAAGCGCTTCAAGGCGAAGGACGTGGTCGCCTCGCTTTCGGGCAATGCGGTCATCGTCAAGAAGATCGCGCTGCCGGTCATGACCGATGCGGAGCTCGCCGACTCGATCCACTGGGAGGCCGAGCAGTACATCCCGTTCGACATCCAGGATGTCCACCTCGATTACCAGGTGCTCGATCGCGGCACCGGCGAGCCCGGGAAGCAGACGATGGACGTCCTGCTGGTGGCTGCGAAGAAGGACAAGATCGCCGATTACACCGGCGTGATTTCCCAGGCCGGCCGGAACGCGGTCATCGTCGACGTCGACGCCTTCGCCGTGCAGAACTGCTATGAGGCGAACTACGGTGTCTCGCCGGGCGTCACGGTGCTGCTCAACGCCGGCGCTTCCGCGATCAACGTCAACATCGTGCGGGGCGACCAGTCGCTGTTCACCCGCGACATCTCGATCGGCGGCAACGCCTACACGGAAGCGGTGCAGAAGGAGTTCGGCCTCGCATTCGACGCCGCCGAGCAGACCAAACAAGGCATGGTTCCCGACGGTGTGACATTCGACGAGGTGCGGGCCGTCCTGCGCACCGTCAGCGACACCGTGCTTCTCGAGATCGAGAAGACCTTCGACTTCTTCAAAGCGACGACCTCCGACGAGCACGTCGACCGAATCGTCGTCTGCGGTGGCGCGGCGCGTGTGGACGGATTCGCCGATCTCCTCTCGGAGCGCCTGGGCGCCCCGGTCGAGCGGCTCGATCCCTTCAAGGCGGTTGGCCTCGACGCGGCACGGCTGGGCGGGGCGTTGCCGGACGATGTGGCCGCGACCGCGGCGGTCGCCGTCGGTCTCGCGCTGCGGCGGGCGGGGGATCGGTGATTCGCATCAATCTCCTCGCCGGCGAACGCGAGCGGCCGAAGACCAAGGCCGCCGTGCCCTTCGACATCGGCCAGAAGGTCACGCTGGTCTGCAGCCTGATTCTCGTCGTCACGGCGCTCGGCATCGGGTGGTGGTGGTGGGCGCTGGATCGCGAGAAGGTGCGGATCGCCACCGACATCGCCGAAGCGCAACGCGAAACCGCCCGCTTGCAGTCGATCCTTCAGCAGGTGTCGGCGTTCAACAAGCAGAAGCAACAGCTGCAGCAGCGGGTCGGTCTGATCGAAGCGCTGCGCAAGGGCCAGAGCGGCGGCGTGCACATGCTCGACGAAGTGAGCAAGGCGCTGCCCGACATGCTGTGGCTCACGCAGTTGAAGCAGGACGGCGGGGAGCTGACGATCGAGGGCCGTTGCACGACGCTGACGGCGCTATCCGACCTCGTCGCCAACCTGGAGCACAGCCGCTATTTCCGCAAGCCGGTCGAAATCGTCGACAGCCAGGTCGACAACTCGCAAACCCAGGGCCCCGAGCTGATCAAGTTCGCGCTCAAGGCCACATTCGCGATTCCGGGAATGCCGCCGGCGCCCAAGGCGGGACGGTAACGGTATGGCCTTCGAGCTCGGTCTCAACAAGCTGTCGTGGAAGGTGCAGGTCGGCGTGTTTCTCGTCGTCTCGGTGGCGGCCGCGGGCGGCTTCTACTGGTACTACGTGCAGGACGTCCAGGCGTCACTCGCCACCGAGCAGGCGCGCCTCGACACCTTGAAAGTCGAGATCGAGAAGGGGCGCGCGACTGCGCGACAGCTTCCGGAATTCCAGCGGCAGGTCGGCGAGCTGCAGGTTCGTCTCGAACTGCTGCGCGCCGTACTGCCCGAGGAAAAGGATGTCAGCGACCTCCTGCGCCGGCTGCAGACGCTCGCGACCGAATCGAACCTGCAGATCAAGGGCTTCAAGCCGGCGGCCATCGTCACGAAGCAGACGCACGCCGAGTGGCCGATCACGCTCGAACTCGATGGCACGTATCACAACCTCGGCCTGTTCTTCGATCGGGTCAGCAAGTTCCCGCGAATCATCAATGTCAGCGGCGTGACAATCAAGGGCAAGGAGAAGCCGCAGCCGGGGTCGACCATCAGTGCCGCGTGCGTTGCCACCACCTACGTCCTGATCGAGGCGCCGGCAAAGCCGGCACCGGGCGCGCCCGCTGCGCCTGCGCAGAAGGTGAGCTGACGACATGCGCGCTCCAGCCATTCCGCTTCTCGTGTTCGTGACATTCGCCGCGACGGCCGCGGCGGCCACGCCGCCGCCGGTCTCCGTGGCGACGGCGCAGGATGCCGCGTCGGCTCCGCCCGCCGTCGAGAACTTCTTGTACAACCCCGACGGGCGCCGGGATCCGTTCGTGAGCCTCACGGCGCGCGGAACCGACCAGTCGTCGGCACGACAGAACCCGGAGCTCGAGGGCGCCCGCGGATTGAGCGTCGACGAGATTTCGGTTCGGGGCATCGTCACGACCGCGAACGGCTACGTCGCGATGGTGCAGGGCCCGAACGGCAAGACGTTCGTGGTCCATCAGCACGACAAGCTGCTCGACGGAACAGTCAAGTCGATCACCGCCCAGGCCATTGTGATCCTGCAGGACGTCAGCGATCCGCTCTCGCTCGTGAAAGAGAAGGAAGTGCGGAAATCGCTGCGCGGCCTCGAGGAAGGGAAGTAGGACCCATGCGTCGTTGCGCCATGCTCCTTGTCATCGCGGTTCTTGCCGCCCGGGCTGGCGGCGAGGGCCGCCTGAGCGCGGCCACGGGCCCGCGGCTGACGGCCATCACCGCGACGGCCGGTGCGCGCCCGTCGGTGCTGATCGAGGCATCGGAGCCGGTCGCCTACATCGCGGCGCGACCCGATCCGTTCACGGTGCTGGTCGACCTCCGGAATGTGGCCACGGCCGGCTATGCCAACGGCTTCAGCGCCGATCCCGGCAGTCCCGTGCGCGCCGTGGACGTCGAGATGGCGCGCGGCGAAGACGGCCTGCCCGTCGCGCGTGTCCGCGTGTCGCTCACCGAGCCCGTCAGCCACAACGTGCGCAGCCAGCGCAACATGATCTTCGTCGAGCTCGATCGTTCCACGGCCGTGGAAGATGCGCCCGCGATCGCCGGTAACCGCGACGCCGTGGCCGTAGCCGCGCCGGCATATACGCCTTCGTCTGCTGTTGCGGCGATGGCGATTCCGGCCGCGAGCCTGATCAGCGGCGTCCGCACGACCCGTGAAGACGGAGCCCTGAGCGTCATTCTCGAGGGCAATGGCCGCCTCGCAGCCAGCAACGTGGAGCTCGCCGGCGGCAAGCGGCTGTATCTGGATTTTGCCGGCGTCACGCCGGCCGTGCCCGCCGTGACGGCGTTCGGACAGGCTCCGGTCGAACGCGTTCGCGTCGCGCTCAACAGCCGCGAGCCGCTCGTGACCCGCGTGGTCATCGACCTCGATCACGAAGTGGCGCATCGGGTCGAGACCGTCGGCGCCGACGAGCGCGCCCTGAAAGTGACCTTCCGCGAGCGAACGGCCGCGCGGCCGATGGCCGCGACGTCCGGCTCGGTCGCTTCAGCGCAGGAGCCGCGCGCCGGCGGGGCTGAAGCCCCGCCTCCACAAGCGGAGGTGGCGGCGGCCCTTCAGGGGCGCGAACGCCAAGCGGCTAAGGCGCCGCCTTCACAGGAAGCGCCGGCTGCGCAGCCGGCCCAGGGCAAGGTCTACACCGGGCATCCGATCAGCCTCGACTTCCAGGGCGCGGATCTGCGCGCGGTGCTGCGGACGTTCGCCGAGATCAGCGGGCTCAACATCGTCATCGACCCCGCGGTCCAGGGATCGGTGGACGTCTCGCTGCGCGATGTGCCCTGGGATCAGGCGCTCGACATCATCCTCCGCGCGAACAAGCTTGGCTACTCGCTGGACGGCACCATCGTCCGCGTCGCGCCGCTGACCGCGCTGGCCGATGAAGAGAAGCAGCGGCGGCAGCTCGCCGAGCAGCAGGCCCTGGCCGGGGAGCTTCGCGTGATGACCTCGACCCTGAGCTATGCGACCGCGGATCAGGTCAAGCCGCTCCTCGTCAAGAGTGCGTTGTCGCAGCGCGGCACGATCGAAGTGGACGCGCGGTCGAACACGCTGATCATCTCGGACCTGCAGCCTGCCCTCGACAAGGCGACGGCGCTCATCGCCACGCTCGATCGGCCGCAGCCCCAGGTCGAGATCGAAGCGCGAATCGTCATCACCAACAAGTCGTTCCGCCGCGAGATCGGCGCCAAGCTCGGACTCGGCGGCGAGATGTCCGCGCGCCTCGGCAACACGACGCCGCTCGCGTTCCCCAACAGCGTGCTGGTCGGCGGCCGCACGGGAGCCGTACAGGGTGGACCGACCTCGGCGGCCGGAAACGCCGTCAACCTGGGCGTGCAAGGCGCGACCTCGGCGGTCGGCCTGGCGCTGGGCGCGATCAACGGCGCCTTCGATCTCGACATCGCGCTGACGGCGCTCGAGCAGCAGGGCAAGCTGGCGGTCATCTCGACGCCGCGCGTCTCGACGCAGAACAACGTCGAGGCCGAGATCACCCAGGGCACGCAGATTCCGATTCAAGTGGTCGCGAACAACACCGTCACCGTCACCTTCAAGGACGCCGCGCTCAAGCTGACCGTGACGCCGCAAATCACCGCGGCCAACACCGTGATCATGAAAGTGAACATCGAGAACGCGCAGGCCGACTTCGGCCGGAGCGTCAACGGCATCCCGCCGATCGATACGCAGCGCGCCAACACCACCGTGCTCGTCGGCGACGGACAGACGACAGTCATCGGCGGAATCTACTTCAGCTCGCAGGAAGCACGCGAGAGCCGCACCCCGGTGCTGCACAAGGTGCCGCTCCTCGGCTGGTTGTTCAAGGACGACCTGACGAACAACCAGAACAACGAGCTGTTGATCTTCATCACGCCGCGAATCATCAAGGGATAGCGCGACGGAGCATCTTATGTTCAGCCTCCATCTTCGACAGATTGCCGGCGCTTTACGGTCGCGGCCCTCGGCCTGGGCGTGAGCGGCTGCAGCGACACCGGTCCGCGAGGGACGTTCGCCGGCGTACTTGATCATCGAGCAGCTCGAAGCGGCGTCGGGCGCCGACCAGGAGGAGTTCTCGCACGAGCTGTCCTCCGACGTCGTCGACCAACGGAACGCGCGTTCGAGGACCTCGGTCGTGCGACGTTCAGCCTGGCGCTGAAGAATATCGGCTCGCCTGGTCAGCCGACGGCCCCGACGATCAACAACTTCATCACCGTCACGCGCTATCACGTCGAGTTCCGCCGTACGGACGGTCGCAACAAGCCAGGCGTGGACGTGCCGTACGCATTCGACGGCGCTGGCACGGTCACCGTCGGCGATTCGGCCACGACGCTGGTGTTTCGTCGCTCGTACGCGCGCAGTCGAAGTTCGAGCCGCCGCTCTCGAACCTCGTGGAACTGCGGCGGCTCGGTGCTGATCTCGACGATTGCCGACGTGACGTTCTTCGGCAAGGACCAGACCGGCAACGACGTGGCCGTCACGGGCTCCATCAGTGTCAACTTCGCCGACTGGGGCGATCCCGAGGCCTAGGATGCGGCAGGCGAGTAGGCAGAGAGAGACCAAAGTCATGGCTTCACCGTCGAAATTCGTTGCGCTCATGCTCCTCGCGGCGGCTGTCAGTGCGTGCACGACCAAGAAGGTCGAACCGCCTGCGCCAAGCGGTCCGTCGGAGCTGGCGACGTCGCTGAGCCTGTCGGCGACGCCCGACACCATCACGCAGGACGGCCAGAGCACGTCGCAGATCACGATCTTTGCGCGTGACGCGAACGGCCAGCCGCTTCGCAGCCTGTCGCTCCGCGCCGACATCATGGTCAACAACGTGATTACCGATTTCGGCTCGTTGTCGATCAAGAACTTCGCGACCGGCAACGACGGACGCGCGGTCACGGTCTACACCGCGCCCAGGAACGTCGACAGCGTGGACCGTCAGACGCGCGTCACGATCGCGGTGACGCCGGTCGGCGGCGACGCGCGCGGCGATCTCGCCCGCCAGGTGGACATCCGTCTGGTGCCGCCCGGTGTCGTGGGCGGCGGCCTGACCGCGGTCCCGGACTTCGAGATCTCGCCGGAGACACCGTCGCAGCTCGAAACGGTGCTGTTCAACGCGGCGGATCCCGATCTGGACGGCAAGCTGACCGCCTACGCGTGGAACTTCGGCGACGGCAGCCAGGGATCGGGGCGCACCACTTCACACGCCTATCGCGACGCCGGCAACTACTCGGTGACGTTGACGGTGACCGACGTGACGAATGCGACCGGTTCGCGCTCGAAGACCGTGCAGGTCGGCGCCAGCGAGCTTCCCGTGGCCAACTTCGTGTTCTCGCCGACCGAGCCCGGCATCGGCCAGGAGATCGTGTTCAACGGCTCGGGCTCGACGGCGACCGCGCCTCGATCGATCGTCGAGCTACAAGTGGCAGTTCGGCACCGACCGGACCGCAACCGGGATGATCGTGACGAAGAAGTACGACACGCCCGGGACCTACAACGTCACCCTCACGGTGACCGACGATGCCGGAAACCAGGGAACCGCGTCGCAGGAAGTCGAAGTCGGAGCCGACAGCGAAGGCGGCCTGAGCGCGCGCTTCACGTTCTCGCCCGTCGCGCCGATTTCCGGGGGCTCGGTGAGCTTCAACGCTACGACCTCGACCAGCGCCGATCCAATCGTGAGCTACAAGTGGAACTTCGGCGACGGCGCATCCCAGACGACGGCTTCCGCCACGACCTCGCATGTGTTCGACGATCCAGGCGAGTAACGTGGTCACGCTGACGATTACCGACAACAAGGGTCGCAAGTCCACGACGACCGCCAACATCACTGTCGCGGCGCCGTAGCCCGCGCCTGCTGCATTAGACTGTCCCCGTGGCGGACAGCCCGCGGATCGACGACCTGCGACGCCGGATCCAGGAGGATCCGGCGTCGCTGGTGTTTGCGCCGCTCGCCGAAGAGCTCCGGCGCGCCGGTCGGGCGCAGGAAGCCATCCGCGTCTGCCGCACCGGCCTGGCCCTCCACCCCGAATACCTGTCCGCCCGCGCCACCCTCGGGCGCGCCCTGCTCGATCTCGGCCAGCTTGACGATGCCTTGGCGGAATTGACCGTGGTGCTGGAGGCGGCGCCCGAGCATCTCAGCGCGATCAGAGGCGTCGCCGAAATTCATCGCCTTCGCCGCGAGCTGGACGCGACGAACCGTCACGGTCCCCAGCCGTTGCCGGTGTCGGAAGCGGAGCTGCCGCGCCGCGATGAACTCGTGAATCGTCTCGAGCGTTTCCTCGCGGCCATCCTCGCCGACCGTCAGCGCCGTCGGTCGGTGTCCCGCCGGTGACCTTTCAGCCGCCGATCGAGATGCTCGCTCGGCGAGGTACGCGGCTGCGCGAGGTCCTCGCGCCGCTCGGTCTCGATCGATTGTTGGTGACCACGCTCCCCAACGTCACCTGGCTGACCGGGTTCGACGGGTCGGCGGCCGCCGTTCTCGTGCGGCCGCAGGACGTCGTGCTCATCACCGATGCACGGTATCAGGAAGCGGCGCGTGAGATTGGCGCTCGGCCCGGCGCCTCGATTTCGACCGCGTTCGTCGACGACACCTACGACGAGACAATCGTCCGGTTGATCGCGGATGAAGGCGCGCCGGTCGGCTTCGAGGCCGAGTCGGTCACGGTGGCGCGGCTGAACTGGCTGACCGCGGCGCTGCAGCACGGGGACTCATCGACACTTTTGACGCCGACAATGACCGCCGTCGAGGCCTGCCGCAGCGTGAAGGACGGGTGGGAGATCGAGATGCTGCGGGAAGCCGCGCAGCGCCTCTCGGGGGTTGCGATTGGGGTGATCGCCGATTTTCGCCCGGGTTTGGCCGAGCGCGACGTGGCGCAAGCCATCGAGGCCGGCCTGCGGCGGGCGGGGTTCAGCCGACCCGCATTTGATACCATTGTCGCGTCCGGTCCGCGGGCGGCCCTGCCGCACGGACGGGCGTCCGACCGCGTCATCCTGCCGCGGGATGTCGTGGTGCTGGACTTCGGCGGCGTCTACGGCGGATACTGCGTCGACCTTACGCGCACCGTTGCGTGCGGCGACCCCGGCGCCGAGGCGCGGGACTGGTACGAGGGCGTGCTGGCCGCGCAGACCGCCGCGATTGCTGTCGTTCGACCGGGTCGGCCGGCGACGGACGTCGATCGGGCCGCGCGAACCGTGCTCGATGAGCGAGGCCTCGGCCACCTGTTCACCCACGGGACCGGCCACGGTCTGGGACTCGAAGTGCACGAGGCGCCGCGCGTCGGCCGTCCACGCATCGAGTCCGGCCGCGAGCCGATGCCGGGCACGGTGCCGATCCCCGAGCACCTCGAAGCCGGCATGACCCTGACCGTGGAGCCGGGGGTCTACGTGCCGGGCCGCGGCGGGGTGCGCATCGAGGATGACGTGCTCGTCACGGCGTCCGGAGTGGAAGTCCTGACGAACGTGCCGCGCACGCTGGTCATCGACTGACCGTTCCGATCGGCGCGAGGGACCACCGAGACGAATGGAATTCGAGGAGATCAACCAGATTCTGGCCCTGATGCGCGAGCACGAGCTCTCGGAGTTCGAGCTCGAGCGTCAGGGATTCAAGATACGGATCAAGAAGGAGGCTGGACACCTGATGGTGACGCCGCCGCAGATGGTGGCCGCCATACCCGCCAACGCGGCCTCGTCGCTGGTCATCCCGCCTCCCGTCGCGCCAGCCCCGTCGCCGGCCGCCGGCGACGAAGACGGCGAGCTCGAGTTCGCCATCGTCAAATCTCCGATCGTGGGTACGTTCTATCGCGCCTCCGAGCCGGACGCGCGGCCCTTTGCCGACGTCGGCGACACCGTCAAGATCGGCCAGGTGCTGTGCATCATCGAGGCGATGAAGCTGATGAACGAGATCGACTCGGAGTACGACGGCGAGGTCGTCAAGGTCTACGTCGAGAACGGCCAGCCCGTGCAGTTCGGCGAGCGGCTATTCGCGATCAAGGCGAAGTAGCGACATGTTCAAGAAGATTCTGATTGCCAACCGCGGAGAAATCGCTCTGCGCGTGATTCACGCCTGCCGCGAGCTCGGCATCAAGACCGTGGCCGTGTACTCCGAAGCCGACGAGCATGCGCTCCACGTGCGGTTCGCCGACGAGGATATCTGCATCGGTCCCGCGCGCAGCGCCGACAGCTACCTGAACGTGCCGGCCATCATCAGCGCCGCCGAGATCACCGGCGCCGACGCGCTGCATCCCGGCTACGGCTTCCTGTCTGAGAGCGCCTATCTGGCCGAAGTCTGCGAGGCCTGCCACATCCGCTTCATCGGCCCCGATCCGAACGTGATTCGGTTGATGGGCGACAAGGCGCGCGCACGCCGCGCGATGAAGAAGGCCGGCGTGCCGATCCTGCCTGGGAGCGACGGGCCGATCGAGGGTGAGGAGCAGGCGGGCAGGATCGCGAGAGACATCGGGTATCCCGTGATCATCAAGGCGACCGCGGGCGGCGGTGGCCGCGGGATGCGGGTGGTGCAGGGCGCGGCGGAGCTGTCGCAGGCGCTGAAGACGGCGCAGCGCGAGGCCGAGGCCGCCTTCGGCATCGGCGACGTCTACATCGAGAAGTACGTCGTCTCGCCGCGTCACATCGAGTTCCAGGTGCTCGGCGATCACTACGGCAGCGTCGTCTCGCTCGGCGAGCGCGAGTGTTCGATTCAGCGCCGGCATCAGAAGCTGCTCGAGGAGTCGCCGTCCGTGGCGCTGACCGACAAGCTTCGCCGCAAGATGGGCGGCATCGTCGTCGACGCGGCGCGCGCCGTGCAATACGCCAACGCCGGGACGTTCGAGTTCCTGATGGACAAGGACGGGCGGTTCTACTTCATGGAAGTGAACACGCGCCTCCAGGTCGAGCACCCCGTCACCGAGATGGTGACCGGCATCGACATCGTGAAGGAGCAGATCAGGATTGCGGCGGGCGAGCGGCTCTCGTTCAAGCAGAGCGAGATCACGTTCACGGGCCACGCCATCGAGTGCCGGATCAACGCCGAGGATCCGGAAACGTTCGCGCCATCGCCAGGCACGATTCACGCCTTCAGCGTGCCGGGAGGCCCGGGCGTGCGCATCGATACGGCGGCGCACACCGAGTGCATCATTTCGCCGTACTACGATTCGATGATTGCCAAGGTGATCTCCTACGGCCGCGATCGCCAGGAAGCCATCGCGCGGATGCGCCGCACGCTCGAGATGACGGTCATCGAAGGCATCAAGACCACGATTCCTCTCCACCTCAAGATCCTCGCCGAACCCGACTTCGAGGGCGGCCGCCTGAGCACGTCGTTCATGGATCGGTTCCAGCCTCCGGCCCGGAAGGGCGATCGCCTGCGCGAAGCGGTGTGACGCTTCCCCGGCTGTACGCGGTCATCGACGCCGATGTCGCCGCCGCGCACGGCTGGACGGTCGTCGATCTGGCGCGCGCGTGTCTGGACGGTGGCGCGACGTGCCTCCAGTTGCGCGCGAAGGCGCGGACATTCCAGTGGACGCTCGAGGCCGCCGATGCCCTGGTGGCGATGGCCGGTGAGGCGGCGACCGTCATCGTCAACGACCGCGCCGATATCGCACGGCTGGCCTGCGCGAGCGGCGTTCATCTGGGCCAGGACGACCTGTCGCCGGCGCGGGCACGGCAGGTGGTGGGCCGCGCGGCGGTGGGGCTGTCCACGCACACGCCGCCGCAGATCGACGCGGCGATCCTGGAACCGATCGATTACGTTGCCGTCGGGCCCGTGTACGGCACAGTCACGAAGGACACCGGATTCCAGGCCGTCGGGTACCGACCTGATTCGGTATGCGGCGATGCGCGGCCGGTCACGAGACGCCGGATTCCCGGTGGTGGCGATTGGCGGCATCACCTTGAATCGCGCATCCGAGGCCATCGAGGCGGGGGCGTCGAGCGTCGCCGTGATCTCGGACCTGCTGGCAGGCGGAAATCCCGCGGCACGCGTCAAAGCGTTCGTCGAACGCCTGGCGGCTGCTGAGGCCGCGCTATAATTTCGCGCTTCGCCTGCTCGCCTTGCTTGTCGCGGGCTAAAGCCCGCACACGGTGTGGAGGCGGGGCTTCAGCCCGCCGTGGAGGATGGATGGACTCGAACCTGCTGAAGACGAAGTCGATCGAGCAGCTCGTCGGCGATGTGGAGCACGGCGGCAAGGCGCTGAAGCGGACGCTCACCGCGGTCGACCTGACGCTGCTCGGCATCGGCGCGATTATCGGGACCGGCATCTTCGTCCTGACCGGCACGGCCGCGGCCAACCAGGCTGGACCCGCCATCGGGCTCTCATACCTGGCGGCCGGCCTTGCCTGCACCTTCGCGGCGCTGTGCTACGCGGAGTTCGCGTCGATGATCCCGATCGCGGGATCCGCGTACACCTATGCGTATGCCACGCTCGGCGAAGTCTTCGCCTGGATGATCGGTTGGGACCTCATTCTCGAGTACGCGGTCGGTTCGATGACGGTGGCGGTCGGCTGGAGCGGCTACTTCCAGCGGATCCTCGCCGGGTTCGGTTTGCACCTTCCCGGTTGGATGTGTGCGTCGCCCTGGGCGATGGAAGGCGCCGTCATCAACCTGCCCGCCGCGATCATCGTCCTGTGCATCACCGTGCTCCTCGTCATCGGCGTCCGTGAGAGCGCGCGGTTCAATGCGGTGATGGTCGCAATCAAGCTGGTGGCCGTCGTCTTCTTCATCCTCGCCGGCTTCACCTTCGTCAAGCCCGAGAACTGGTCGCCGTTCATGCCGTATGGATTCTCCGGCGTGATGGCAGCGGCCGCCGTGGTGTTCTTCGGCTACATCGGGTTCGATGCGGTCTCGACGACGGCGGAAGAAGCGGTGAATCCACAACGCGATCTCCCCATCGGTATCATCGCGTCGCTCGTCGTGTGCACGCTGCTCTATCTCGCCGTGTCGGCGGTCTTGACCGGCATCCTGCCGGTGGTCGAGTACAAGACCAACGTGCAGTTCCTGAACGCGCCGGTGGGCTACGCCCTGGCGGTCATCCACCAGGACTGGGCCGCCGGCCTGGTCTCGGCGGGCGCGGTGTGCGGCATCACCAGCGTGCTCCTGGTGATGCTCATGAGCCAGCCGCGCATCTTCTTTGCGATGAGCCGCGACCGCCTGCTGCCAGCCGGTGCGAGCAAGGTTCATCCCAAATTCAAGACGCCGTACGTCACGACGATCATCACCGGCGTCGTCGTCTCGATCGCCGCGGCGCTCGTACCGATTCAAATCCTCGGCGAGATGACGAGCATCGGCACGCTCTTCGCGTTCATGATCGTCTGCTCGGCGGTCATGGTGCTGCGGGTGAAGCGGCCGGAAGCGCACCGTCCCTTCAAGGTGGCGGGCGGTCCGGTGGTGCCAATTCTCGGCATCGTCTCGTGCCTCTACCTGATGCTGAGCCTGCCGGTGGCCACGTGGGTCCGTTTCCTCGGCTGGCTCAACGTCGGAATGCTGATCTACTGGTTCTACGGCCGTGTCCACAGCCCGCTGGCCGATAGCCGCGAAGCGGCCGCGCGCACCGGTCTGGAGAGTTTCGGCAACTTCGTCACCGTCGCCGGCGCGCTGCTCGTCTTCAACGGCTTCTTCATGGCGCTTCTCGGCTTCATGACCATCTTCGGCTTGACCAGCGAGATGCTGATCAAATGGCATGAGATCGGGGTGACGCCCGAGGAGTCGGATCGGCTCGGCCTGATCATCCTCGGCGTTGGTGTCGCGACGCTGATCGTCGGGCGACTGCTGGCGAAGGCAGGTCGGCGCACGACGACCTGACGCGCGGCGAGGCGGTCGCATGCGCAATCGGCCGCCGACCGTCAGGGCCCGGCACGCCATCACCGGCATCGGCCTCGCGTTATGGCTGCTGGCGATGGTGTTCGCTGGCGGCGTGCTGGGATACATGGCCATCGAAGGCTGGTCCTTCTGGGACGCCTTCTACATGACCGTGATCACGGTGACGACGGTCGGGTACCGGGAAGTGCACCCGATGTCGCGCACCGGCGAGCTCTTCACGTCGGCGCTGCTGCTGGTGGGTGTCGGCACGGCGCTCTATACGTTCACGCTGGCCGCCACGATCGTGGTCGAGGGAGGCCTGCAGGCGCGCCTGGGGCGCCGCCGCGTGGCGCGCATGATCGACGATCTTGAACAACATTTCATCGTCTGCGGCTTCGGCCGGATTGGCACGGTGATCGCCGATGAATTCGCCCAGCAGCAGATTCCCTTCGTGCTGGTCGAACGGGATCCGGTGCGTGTGCAGGAGGCCCTCGATCGCGGCATGCTGGTGGTCGAGGCCGACGCGAGCCACGAGGAGACGCTCAGGAAGTTGCACATCGAGCGTGCGCGCGGCCTGGTCGCGGCGGTGGGCACCGACGCAGAGAATGTCTACGCCGTCCTGACGGCACGGGTGATGGCGCCGGGGCTGTTCATCGTCGGGCGCGCGGAGACCGAAGACGCCGAGCGCAAGCTGAAGCGCGCCGGCGCCGATCGCGTCGTCTCGCCGTACGCAATAGGGGCGCAGCAGATGGCGCAGACGGCGCTGCGCCCGGCCGTCGTCGACTTCGTGAAGCTCGCCACGCAGGCGGGCAACATCGATCTGGCGATGGAGCAGATTGTCGTCACCGCGCCATCGCCGCTGGTGGGGCAGTCGCTGGTCGAGTCGAACCTCCGGCAGCGGTTCGGCGTCATCGTCGTGGGCATCCAGCGCGCGCGCGGCAAGATGGAATTCAACCCGTCACCGGACGTCGGGATCGAGGATGGCGATCAGCTGGTGGTGCTGGGACGGCCCGAAAGCCTCAAGGAGCTGGCCCTCGCGGCAGGGCCGGGAGAGAGGACTTCGTGAGCGCACGGATTCTTGATGGGGCGGCGCTGGCGGCCACGCTGCGCGAAGAACTGCGGCCCCGGGTCGCGGCGTTCACCGCCCGGACTGGTCGCCCGCCCGGTCTCGGCATCGTGCTCGTGGGCACGCATGCGCCGTCGGAAATCTACGTTCGCAACAAGCTGAAGGCGGCCTCGGACATCGGTTGCCGCGCCGACCTGGTTCGCCTGCCGGAATCCGTGACGCTGGCGGAAGTCGTAAGCGCCGTTCGCGAGTTGAACCAGAGCCCGTTTCACGATGCCATCCTCGTACAGGATCCTTTACCGGCGCAGATCGGCGGCTCGCAGGCGGTCTTCGACGTCATCGATCCGGCAAAGGATGTGGACGGGTTCACGCCGGTCAATGCAGGTCTGCTGGTCCAGAATCGCGCGACCCTGGTGCCGTGCACGCCATCCGGGGTGATCGAGCTGCTGGAGCGGTCGGCGATCGCCATCGCGGGCCGGCACGCGGTCGTCATCGGCCGCAGCGACATCGTCGGGAAGCCGATGGCGCTGCTGCTGCTGCACCGGCACGCCACCGTGACGATCTGTCATTCCAGGACGGCCGATTTACCGTCGATGACGCGGCAGGCCGACATTCTTGTCGCGGCAGTCGGGCGGACGGCGTTCGTGCGGCCCGAGCACGTGAAGCCTGGCGCGGCGGTCATCGACGTCGGGATCAATCGCGTGACCGATCGGTCCGAGGTCGAGGCGCTCTTTCCCGAGAGCTCTCCACGGCGAGGCGACTTCGACAAGCGGGGCGCGGTTTTGGTTGGTGACGTGCATCCTGCTGTCGCGGCGGTGGCAGGCGCCCTCACGCCGGTGCCCGGCGGCGTTGGTCCGCTGACCATCGCGTTGTTGCTTCGAAACACCGTCACCGCTGCCGAGCACCGGGAACCGTGATCCGCGTGGCGCTGACCGGGGGCCTCGCCAGCGGAAAGAGCCACGTCCTCCGATCGCTGGGACAGCGTGGCGTGCCAACGGTAGACGCAGACCGCCTCGCTCACGACGCGCTCGCGCCATCGACACCGGCGACGACGGCGGTCAAGGCCAGATTCGGCGGGCGAGTCGTTGACGCCGAAGGCGGAATCGACCGTCGGGCGCTGGCGGCAATCGTATTCAGCGACGCTGACGCACGCCGCGCGCTCGAAGCAATCGTGCATCCCGCCGTCTACGACGCGATAGGCGGCTGGTTCGCGTCGCTGCCCGCCGATACGCCTTTTGCCGTTGCCGACATTCCGCTTCTCTACGAGACCGGTCACGATACCGACTTCGACACAATCGTCGTCGCGGCCTGCACTCCGGAAGAGCAGCTACGGCGCGCAATGGCGCGCGATCGGCTGTCACACGAGGAAGCCTCGGCGCGCCTCGCGGCGCAGTGGCCGCTGGACGAAAAGGTGCGGCGTGCCGATCACGTCATCTGGACGACGGGGAGTTTCGAGGAGACGGAGGGGCAGATCGAGAAGGTGGTGGTGCAGTTGCTGCAAGAACGTACGTAGGCCCAAGCTTTCGCTTGGGCAACGCAACGACGCTGAGATGCCCGAGCTGACGCTCGGGCCTACAATCGAGCGCGCTCACGCGCTCAACTGCTCGTCGTCTTTCGCGGGCGCGATTCTTTCTTCAATGAAGGTGTTCCACTCGTGGCATTGCGGGCACTGCCAGAGCAGCTCGGTGCTCCGGTAGCGGCAGCGCACGCAGACGTGCGGGTCGAGATAGAAGACGGCGTCCTTCGTGAGCGTCAGATACCGTTCGATGAGCTGCGGCGGCCGTCCCAGCGTCGAGAACGCCTTCCAGATCTCCTGGTGGATCACCAGCGCGTGCGGGTTGTGAGTGAGCGCCTCGAACAGGAGCTCCACGGCGCCGGCGGCATCGCCGACGGCACTCCGATGGCGCGCCAACGCGAGCCGTGCCCGCCAGTCTTGATTGTTCGTCGCGACGATGCGGCGACAGAGGTCGACGAAGCGCTGCGGCGTGCCAATCCTGTTGGAGGCGGTCTGGAGGCGATCGAACGCCAGGTAGGCGCGGTCGGGGACAAGCTCCACCAGCGTTTCCCACGTCTCGATGGCCTTTGGCAGATTCTCCTCGAGCGCGTAGACGTCGCCGAGATGGAGATACGCCGGCGCAGCGGTACGATCGCGTTCGATGGCGGCGTCGAACCGCTTGATCGCCTCAGCGCGATTGCCTTGTCGCAGCGCGTCCTCGCCGAGCTCATTCTCGAGGAACGCGAGGATCGCTTCGTGCCGGGCTTTTCGCGGCGGCCCCTCGATTTCCGCCAGCTGGTTCCGCGCGTCGTAGGCCTCCGCCCACTGGTGCTGCTCTTCGTGCAGCTTCTCGAGCTGCATCAGCGCGTGCCGATTCCTGGGATCGAGGCGAAGGACTTCCTTGAACGCCTCGTAGGCGCGGTCGACGAAGCCGCCGCGCCGGTAATCCAGCCCGAGGCAGAGCAGGATGTACGCGTGCTCCAGCGGCTTCAGGCGCGGCCGCTGCAGCAGCGACTGATGAATGTTGATGGCGCGTCCGACCTGGCCCTTTTCCCGATACAGGTTGCCGAGGACGAGGTGAATCTCCAACGCGTCCTCGTCCAGCCAGGCGGCCCGCGACAGCTCGTCGATCGCGCGATCGATCTGGTTGGCGACGACGAGGTCGAGGCCGACGATGAAGTGGGGAGATTCGCGCGCCTTGCGTCGATCGATCCACTGGCCGTCGCGCAGCTTGTACCGCTCCCAGGCCTTGCCGATGGCCAAGCCCGCGAGGAGGGCTACCAGGCCCACGAGGAGCGGGGCGTACAGGCTCATACGCGGCTCGGCGTTTCAGTCCACCGGGCGAGCAGCTCTTCCCATCGTCCTTGCGCCTTCAAGACGAGCTCGATCATCTCACGCACGGCGCCGTGCCCGCCTGGATGCCGGCTGACCCAGGTCACCCGAGGCAGCACGTCAGGCATGGCGTCTGCCGGGGCGGCGGACAGGCCGACGCGTGCGAGCACCGGCAGGTCCAGCACATCGTCACCCATGTAGGCGACCTGATCGTCGTGGACGCCTTCGCCCGCGATGATGTCGCGATAGGTTTCGAGCTTGTCGATCGCGCCCTGCCGGACGATGGGAATCCGAAGCTGGCTGGCGCGCTCGGCCGTCGCGGCGGAATGCCGGGCCGAGAGCAGCCCGACCCGCAGGCCTGCTCGTTCCGCCAGCACGATCCCAGTGCCGTCGCGGATGTCGAACTGCTTCGACTCGCGTCCGTCGGCGTGAATCAGGATGGTGCCGTTCGTCAGGACGCCGTCCACGTCGAACAGCAGCAACCGCACCTGCCGCGCCAGCGCCGTCACATCGCGTGCCACGGTTAGAACAACTCCGTCTGCCAGAGGTCGTGCAGGTGCACGACGCCGTCCACCGCGCCCGCAGAAGTCGTCACGATGACCGACGTGATCTTGCGGTGCTCCATGATGTTCAACGCCTCGACGGCGAGCACGTCGCGGGGGATCGTCACCGGATCGCGGGTCATGAGGTCGATCGCTTTCAGCTCGAGGATCGTCGGCGTGTCCGCCATGCGTCGCCGGAGGTCGCCGTCGGTCACGATGCCGACCAGGAGCCCGTCCTGGACGACCGCGGTCATGCCGAGGCCTTTGCGCGACATCTCATAGATCACGTCACGCATGCTGCTTCCGACATCCACCACGGGAGCCCGTTCGCCGCTGCTCATCACCTGTTCGACGCGAAGGAGGCGCTTGCCGAGCTTTCCACCCGGGTGGAGATTCGCGAAGTCTTCGGCTCGGAAGCCCTTCTCGACGAGCAGCGTCATCGCCAGCGCGTCACCCAGCGCCAGCGCCGCCGTCGTGCTGGCGGTCGGCACGAGGTTCAGCGGGCAGGCCTCTTCCGCGACATGACAATCGAGGGTTACGTCGGCGAAGTGCCCGAGCGTCGAATCTGGCGCGCCGGTCAACGCGACGATGGTCGCGCCCAGACGTCGAATCGTCTCGAGCAGTCGCAGGATCTCATGCGTCTCGCCGCTGTGTGACAGAGCCAGGACGACGTCGCCACTCTGCACCACCCCGAGGTCGCCGTGAAGCGCTTCGGCGGGGTGGAGGAAGAAGGCCGAGGTGCCGGTGCTCGCGAGCGTCGCGGCGATCTTCTGCGCGATGATGCCCGACTTCCCAATCCCGGTGACGATGACCCGTCCGCGGCAGTCGCGGAGCAGTTCCACGGCGCGGCTGAATCGCGCGTCGAGGCGCGGGACGAGCGCCAGGATCGCGGCGGCTTCGGTCTCGAGGACCTTTCGCGCCTGCGTCAGATCTGGCAGCACGGCGCCGGTTGCCGGGTCACGAGGCTCGGGCGATGGCATCAATCTGCACCAGTTGACGAAGCAGGGGCTCGACCAGGTCGAGGCGCAGGGCGTTCTGCGCGTCGCTTTTCGCCCGCGCCGGTTCCTCGTGCACTTCCAGGAACACGCCGTCGACGCCGGCCGCGACGCCGGCCCGCGCGAGCGGTCCGATGTACTGCGCCAGGCCCGCCGTGACGCCCTCGCCGCCGCCGGGGAGCTGCAGGCTGTGGGTCACGTCGAACACCACCGGGAAGCCGAGCTCCCGCATCATCGGCAGCGCGCGCATGTCGACGACCAGGTTGTTGTAGCCGAACGTCGAGCCGCGTTCGGTGACGAACACGTTCGGGTTGCCGGCTGCCCTGACCTTGGCCACGGCATGACGGACGTCCTTCGGGGCGAGGAACTGGCCTTTCTTGATGTTCACAGCCCGCCCTGTCTTCGCCGCGGCGACCAGCAGATCGGTCTGTCGCGACAGAAACGCCGGAATCTGCAGGACGTCGACGACTGCGCCCGCTGGTCCGGCTTGATCGGCGTCGTGCACGTCGGTCAGGAGCGGAAGACCGGTGTCGCCTTTGACCTGCTCGAGGACACGCAACCCCTCGACCAGCCCCGGCCCACGGAACGACTCGAGTGACGTGCGGTTGGCTTTGTCGTACGACGCCTTGAAGATCAGCGGCACGCCGACGCTTCGGGCGATGGCTTTCAACGCCCGCGCGGTCGCGAGCGCGTGGTCGCGGCTTTCGATGACGCAGGGACCGGCGATGACGACGAGCGGTGCGCCGCCTCCGAGCGGCACGTTCCCCAGCAGCACTCGCGTCACGGCGCGATCATATCAAAAGCCCCTACGACGCTGTCGTCAGCGCCGGCACCGTGCTGCGCGTGCGCCGATGCGCGTAACTGGCCTCCACGAAGCTGGCAAACAGCGGATGCGGCTTGAGCGGCTTCGACTTGAACTCGGGGTGGAACTGCACCGCCACGTACCAGGGATGGCCCGGCAGCTCCGCGATCTCGACGAACTTCCCGTCCGGTGACTTGCCGGAAATCACGAGGCCCCGATCGGTCAGCGTCTTCTCGTAGAGACAATTGAACTCGTAGCGGTGGCGGTGACGCTCGGAAATCGAGGTGGTGCCGTAGATCCGGTGCGCCAGCGAGCCCTGCACGAGCTCGCACGGGTACTGCCCCAGCCGCATCGTGCCGCCGAGATCCTCGATGCCGAGGAGATCGCGCAGCTTGTAGATCACTTTGTGCGGCGTGTCGGGATCGCACTCGGTCGAATCGGCGTCGGGCAGGCCGCCGACGTTCCGCGCGAACTCGACCGTTGCCCACTGGAAACCGTAGCAGATGCCGAAGTAGGGGATGCCGTTGCTGCGGGCGTGCTGAGCCGCCAGCATCATCCCGCGCGTGCCGCGGTTGCCGAAGCCGCCCGGCACGAGGATGCCGTCGGATTCGGCGAGCAGCGCCGTGCCGCCCGGCTCCTCGAGGGCCTCGGCCTCCACCCACTGGATGTTGACCTTCACGTCGTTGGCAAAGCCGCCGTGATACAGCGCCTCGTTCAGGCTCTTGTACGAGTCCTCGTAGCCGACGTACTTGCCGACGACATGAATCGTGAGCTCGCCGTCGGGATGCTTGATGCGCGAGACGAGTTGTTCCCAGTCCTCGGTGTGGCGCTCGGTGTCAGGAAGATGGAGCAGCTTGAGGATGATCCGATCGATGCCTTCCGACGCCAGCGCCAGCGGCACTTCGTAGATCGTCTCGACGTCGCGCGCCGTGATCACGGCCTCTTCGTCGACGTCGCAGAACAGCGCGATCTTCTGCTTCACTTCGCGCGGCAGCGGCCGGTCGGTGCGGCAGAGCAGGACGTCGGGCTGAATGCCAATCGAGCGCAGGTCGCGGACGCTGTGCTGTGTCGGCTTGGTCTTCACCTCGCCCGCGGTGCCGATGAACGGCACGAGGGTGAGATGGATGTAGGCGGTGTTGTCGCGGCCGGCATCCTGCCGGAACTGGCGGATGGCCTCGAGAAACGGCAGGCTCTCGATGTCGCCGACAGTGCCGCCGATCTCGACGATGACGATATCGGCGTCGCGGGACACGGCCCTGATGCTGTCCTTGATTTCGTTGGTGATGTGCGGAATGACCTGCACGGTCCGTCCGAGGTAGTCGCCGCGCCGCTCCTTCTGGATCACCGAGAGGTAGATCTTCCCGGTCGTCCAGTTGTTGTTGCGGGTCGGCACCATGTTCGTGAACCGCTCGTAGTGCCCGAGATCCAGGTCCGTCTCGGCGCCGTCGTCGGTCACGAACACCTCGCCGTGCTGGAAGGGGCTCATTGTGCCGGGATCGACGTTGATATAGGGATCGAACTTCTGGAGCGTGACGCGGTAGCCGTGCCGTTCGAGCAGGCACCCGATCGAGGCGGCGGCCAGGCCCTTGCCGAGCGATGAGACGACGCCTCCTGTCACGAAAATGTACTTGACCGGTCTCGAGCTGTCCTGATTCGGCATCGTCAAAGTCCGTCCCCGCTTCGCTGTGAGTTAGGTTCCGTGCGTCATTGGCACATCGGCGTCGACCCCCGACGCCAGCAGCGCGTCGACCTTCGCGAGATCCGCGGGCGTGTCGACGCCAATAGAGAAGTGCGGTGTTTCGAGGACCTTGATCCGGACGCCGTGCTCGAGCGCCCGAAGCTGTTCGAGCCGTTCGGTCAGCTCGAGCGGCGACGGCGGCAGCGCGGCGTACGTCGGGAGAAAGGTTCGCCGGTACCCGTAAAGGCCGACGTGGCGCCACGACACACTGCAGTAGGGCCCGACTTTAGTCGGGCCAGATTCGGCCGCACTAAAGTGCGCCCCTACTGCTGGAGCGTCTCGTGGAAACGGAATCGGCGCCCGCGAAAAATACAGCGCGAAATCCTGGCGATCCACGACGACCTTCACGACATTTGGATCGGCCAGCTCCGCAGGGTCCGCGATTCGCGCGCGCAGAGAGGTCATCTGCAGCCCCGAATCGTCTCGAAATGGCGCGATCGCCTGTTCGATCATCGCCGGTTCGATCAGCGGCTCGTCGCCCTGCACATTGACGATGACATCGCACTCCAGGCGGGCCGCGACTTCGGCAAGACGATCGGTGCCGGTCAGGTGGGTGGTTTTGGTCATCACCGCGTCACCGCCGAAGCGCTCGACGGCCCGGGCGATCCGCTCATCGTCTGTCGCCACCAGTACACGGCCGATGCCGCGCGCGCGCGAGGCGCGCCGGTAGACGTGCTCGATCATCGGCCGTCCGGCGATCAGCGCCAGGGCCTTGCCGGGGAATCGTGTCGACTCGTATCGGGCGGGAATGACGACGATGCTAGTGAGCTGTGCGGAATGCTCGAGGGACGCAACCGGGAGCACGGTGAATCATAGCACACCCCCGGCTCATGCGGCTTGACCAGGCTTTTCGGGAGCGCCAGCGGTCAGCTTTGCCACGATGGTGCCCAGGGCCTCGAGCGAGAGGCAGGCTTTTACCATGTAGCCGGCAACGCCGAGGCGATCGGACTCGTCGCGGCTTCCCACTTTCGAGGAATTGGACAGTATGAGCACGGTGGCCCGCTCCCGTCGCCTTCGCGCGCCCGCAACTCGCGCAGCATGTCGATGCCGGACATCCGGGGCATCAGCATGTCGAGAAGAATCAGATCGAACCCGCCTTCGAGCGCCCGTTCGAGACCGTCCACGCCGTTGTCGGCCGTGACGACCTCTGCATCTTTGGCCATGCGGATCGCCAGTCGATCACCTGCGGCAATGGAGACCCGATCCGGCGCCCACAGTCCGGAGCGATTTCAGAGGACGCACGTCGAGTGCCATACGGAGTTTCGCGACGGCCTGTTAGCATGACCGCTGGATGCGCGATGGAATGACGAGGGTCGTCGCCGCCGCGGTTGCGGTCTCGAGTCTGGCAGGGTGCCGTCCCGAGGTGCCGCTGCCCGCCACTCCGGCGCGTGCCGCCGAGCCGCGGCCGGCGCCGCGCACACGACAAGACACAACTGTGGAGCAGGTTCGTGACTGGACGAACCCCAAGCGGCCGATCCCGACCGGGCGCGATCGGAACCCGTTCCGGTTTGGCACCGACGCTCCGCGCAGTGCCACCGCGGCGCCGGTGGCGCCGGGCGTTTCCCCCGAGACGCTGCCCGAGCTCCCGTTGCCCATTCCCGCTTCGGATCTGCGGCTGATCGGCATTGCGGGCGGCGAGGGCCCGGATGCGCGCCCGACGGCGATCGTCACGATCGGGAACGACCTCGTGCTGGCGCGGACCGGCGACACGATCGCGGCGAGGTATCGGGTGGTTCGGGTAGGGGAAGACTCGCTCGACGTGATCGATGCCGTCGGCAATCAACCGCGGCACCTGTCGTTGCGGTGATTCAACTGTAGGGCGGACCGCCGCAGCCTTGGTGGAGGCTGGTCAGGTTCGTGTAGGGCGGGGCTGAAGCCCCGCCCTACACATAATCTTCAGTCGAGCATGACCACCTGCGCCGAACGCACCGCGGCGATCGCGGTGAGCTCCGCCATCACCGCGGGCGTGACGCGATCGGCGTCGTCCACCGATACCACGCCGATGGCGCCGCCGGCGCTCCGCCCGAGGGCGAAGTTGGCGATGTTCACGTTGTGCTTCCCCAGGACCGTGCCGACCGCGCCGATTACGCCCGGCCGATCGTCATTCGTGATGAAGATCTGCGTGCCGGCGAGCGGCGCTTCAACGGGCACGCCGTCCACCAGCACGAGCCGCGGTCCGCTGTGCTCGACAAGCGTACCTTCGACCCAGCGTTCGCCGTCGCTCGTGTGGAGCTTCACCGACATCAGGCTGGTGAAGTTGCGCACGCGCGAGCTGTGCGACTCGACGACTTCGATGCCGCGCTCGGCGGCGATCGACTTCGCGTTCACCGCGCTCACGCCGCCCGACAGCATGCGGCGGAACAGGCCGACCAGCACCGCGCTGGCCAGTAGATCAGTGCGTCCTCGCGCCAGCTCGCCGTAGTACCGGACGCCAACTGACGAAATGCGAGCTTCGCCCATCTGAGCCACCATCGAGCCCAGACGCTCGGCGACGGTGACCCAGGGCTGGAGTCGACGGAACTCGTCCGGCGACAGCGACGGAAAGTTCACGGCATTTCTGATGACGCCGTCGCGAAGATAATCGCGCACGGCCGCGGCGGTCTCGACACCTACCAGCTCCTGTGCTTCGCCGGTTGACGCCGCGATATGTGGGGTCGCGACAACGTTCGGCAGCTCCGCCAGCGTCCAATCGATGGGCGGCTCCTGTTCGAAGACATCGATCGCGGCCGCGGCGACGTGCCCCGATCGGAGCGCCTCGACGAGCGCGGGCGTGTCGATCAGCTCTCCGCGCGCCGTATTGCAGATCCGGATCCCTTTCTTGCATCGCGCGAGGCGCTCGGCGTTGAACAGGTGCTTGGTCTGTGGCGTCACCGGCAGGTGCAGTGTCAGAAAGTCCGCCTCGGCGCACACCTCGTCGAGCGTCGCGAGCCGCGCGCCAAGCTGGGTCGCAAGTCCGGCCGAGATGAACGGATCGTGCGCGACGATCTGCATCTCGAACGCCCGCGCGCGTGCCGCCACTTCCTGGCCGATGCGGCCGAGCCCGACGATCCCGAGTGTCTTGCCGCGGAGCTCGATCCCGGCAAACTTCTTCTTCTCCCACTTCCGTGTCTTCATTGCCGCGTCGGCGGCGGGAAGATGCCGGGCCAGTGCGAGGAGCTGGGCGAGCAGCAACTCGGCAACGCTGATGCTGTTCGCGCCAGGCGCGTTCATCACGACGATGCCGCGCTGCGAGGCCGCATCGAGGTCGACGTTGTCGACACCCGTGCCGGCGCGGGCGATGACACGAAGCGCCGGCGCCGCGGCAATCAGGTCCGGAGTGACTTTGGTCGCGCTCCGTACGACCAGCGCGTCGGCGTCGGCAAGCGCGGCGAGCAGATCCGGCAATGGCCGGCCGGCTTTGGCATCAACTATCCACTCGGGATCTTCACGAAGCAGCGCAACGGCGGAGGCAGGCAGATCGTCGGCGATAACTATTTTCATCGTGGCTGATTGGTTCGAGGAAGAAGGTCGAAGGAGAATCGGAAAACCGTTCAAGTATAATCTGTCGGTTTGGCCGGGGCAGCAAGTCCCATCAGCGGCGCCGAACTGACGCACCAGAATGGTGCAAACCGCTGTGTCGCACGACTGGCGTGCGATTCACGGCCGCGCGCAGCGGGTTTTCCACAGGCTTTTCCACACGCACCTGTGTGAATGGCGTCGAGCGCGCGGGTGAAACGACCTAAGACGCACGACAACACGACCACCGAGGGCCTCAGGAACGCGACATGCCACAGTTCACGCATCTCAAGCCGCCCACCGAAGGCACCGCGATCACGCGGCGGGCCGGACAGTTGACCGTACCGGATGATCCAATCGTCCCGTTCATCGAAGGCGACGGCACCGGCCCGGACATCTGGCGTGCCAGCGTACGTGTCTTCGACGCCGCGGTGGCGAAAGCGTTCGGCGGCAAGCGCCGCATCGTCTGGCACGAAGTGCTGGCGGGCGAGAAGTCGAAGAACCTCGTCGGCGAGTGGCTGCCCAACGATACCCTCGAAGCCGTCAAGACCTACAAGGTCGCAATCAAGGGCCCGCTGACGACGCCCATTGGCGGCGGCATTCGCAGCCTGAACGTGACACTGCGTCAGGTGCTCGATCTCTACGCCTGCGTCAGGCCCGTCCGCTACTTCGAGGGCACACCCGCGCCAGTGAAGCACCCCGAGAAGATGAACGTCGTCATCTTCCGCGAGAACACCGAGGACGTTTACGCAGGCATCGAGTATGCCAAGGGCACGCCGCAGGCCGCAAAGATCATCGAGTTCCTGTCGCGCGAGATGGGGAAGCGTCTGCCCGCGGATTCCGGCATCGGCATCAAGCCCATGTCAGAGACCGCCAGCAAGCGGCTGGTGCGCATGGCGATCCGGTTCGCCATCGAGCATCACCGGAAGACCGTGACGCTCATGCACAAGGGCAACATCATGAAGTTCACGGAAGGCGCGTTCCGTGACTGGGGATACGAGGTGGCGAAAGCCGAGTTCCGCGATCAGATCGTCACGGAAGAAGAGACATGGAACGGCGCCTCGGTGGACGGGAAGGTCGTGGTCAACGATCGGATTGCCGACAGCGTCTTCCAGCAGGTGCTGACGCGGACTTCAGACTACGACGTGTTCGCGACCCCAAACCTGAACGGTGATTACCTGTCAGACGCGTGCGCGGCACAGGTTGGCGGGCTCGGCATGGCGCCGGGCGCGAACATCGGGGACGACATTGCCTTCTTCGAGGCAACGCATGGCACCGCTCCGAAGTACGCTGGTAAAGATGTCATCAACCCGTCCTCGGTGATCCTGTCGGGCGTGATGATGCTCGACCATCTCGGCTGGCACGCCGCCGGCGCGCTGATCACGAAGGGACTCGCCGCAACCATCCAACAAAAGCGGGTCACCTATGATCTGGCGCGATTGATGGACGGTGCGAAGGAACTCAAGACGTCGCAGTTTGCCGATGCCATCATCGAGAATATGTGAATTGCGAATTGAGGATTGAGGATTGCGGATTCCTGATAGAGGACGCGAATGAACCGTAAAGTCACTGTTATCGGCGGCGCCGGCAACGTCGGCGCCACCGTCGCACGAGCCATCGCCGTCAAGGAGCTGGCGGATGTCGTGGTCATCGACATCGCCGATCAGAAGGCCGCAGGAATGGCGCTCGACCTGTTCGAGGCCAACCCGATCGAAGGATCCGATTCGCGGTTGATTGGCGGAGGCGATTACGCCGACGCCGCCGGCTCGGACGTGGTGGTGATCACCTCGGGCGTCCCGCGCAAACCTGGTATGAGCCGGGACGATCTGCTGCAGGTCAACTACAAGATCATGCAGCAGGTCACCGAGCAGGTCGTCAAGTACTGTCCGAACGCGATCATCGTGCCAGTCGCCAATCCGCTCGACGCGATGTGCCAGGCCGTGTATCGCCTCAGTGGATTTCCTCGAGAGCGCGTCATCGGCATGGCCGGCGTGCTCGACTCGGCACGGATGCGTGCGTTCATTGCTCTGGAGCTGAACGTCTCGGTCGATAACATCCACGCGTTCGTGCTGGGCGGGCACGGCGACACGATGGTGCCGCTGCCGAGGTACTCGACCGTGGCCGGCATTCCCATCACCGACCTCCTGCCGAAGGACCGCATCGACGCGATCTGCAAGCGGACCGCCGAGGGCGGCGCCGAGATCACGAAGCTCGTGGGAACGAGCGCGTGGTACGCCCCCGGGTCCGCCGCCGCGGAGATGGTCGAAATCATCCTGAAGGACAAGAAGAAGATCGTGCCCTGCTCGGTCTTCCTTCAGGGCGAGTACGGCATTCGCGATCTGTTCGTCGGCGTGCCGGTGAAGCTCGGCGCCAAGGGCGTCGAGGAGATTATCCAGATCAAGCTGACGGCAGAAGAGCAGGCCGCGCTCAACAAATCAGCGGCGGCGGTTAAAGAGCTCACGGACGTCATCAAGGTGTAGGGGCGCATTGTCTTGCGCCCCTACTAGCGTCTGTTTCATTTGACCGTGAACGGTGCCGAAAGCTCCGTGGTCTCCCACGAGATCTTCAAGGTGCCGGCATTCCCCGAGCCAGGCTCGATCGCGATCGTGAGCTGATCCATCGGCGCGGTCAGCGCCTTCTTCGTCAGGTCGACTCGGGCCAGATCCTGGGCCTGGTCGTATTCCGTCCCCCACTGACCGGTCTGCTTGTTCAGAATCAGCTTCCACTGATCTTCGCCGGGGAGTGTGTACAGCGTGATCTTTCCCGCGGGCACCGTCGTGCCGCCGATCTCCAGCGGCTTGGTGGTGGTCAGCGTCGTCGCGGCGTCTGCGCCGGTCCGCCAGACGCGGCCGTAGGGCACGAGGCCCCCCACGATCTTCCGGCCGCGAACGTATGGCCGCCCGTACTCAATCGAGATGTTGGCGCCGCCGACCGTGGCCTTGACGGTTTCGTGCGGGCTGCCGGGCGGCTGTGCGAGCGTCCGGGTCGACATCAACGTGGCGGCCGCGACGATGGCCGCGGCACCCACGAGGGCTATGCGTGCGCGCATGCTGTTTTCCTCCTAGAGAATCTTCATCCCGAGTGCGGACAGGATCAGCTCCGTGCCAAGCTCGGCGGTACCGTTTCGAATATCGAGCGTAGGATTCACTTCTACCATGTCGAGCGCCCGCAGGCGACCCGAGTCCGCCAGCACCTCCATCACCATGTGGGCTTCCCGATAATCGAGCCCTCCCTTGACGGGCGTTCCGACACCCGGCGCGATCGCCGGATCGCAGACGTCCAGGTCGAACGAGACGTGAAGGCCAATCGTGTCGCGCCCGGCCAGGTCGATCGCCTGCTCGATGATGCTGGCGATCCCCGCCCGATCGATGTCCTTCATCGTGAAGACGTGAATTCTCGAGGCGTGGACTCGTTCTTTCTCCTTTTCATCCAGGTTTCGCACCCCGATGAGCACGGTCTGTCCCGGCTCGATTTTCGGCGCGAACCCACCGATCTCAGCCAGCTCCGTCGGTTCGGCCCCGAGCAGCGTCGCCAGCGGCATACCGTGCACGTTCCCCGACGAAGAGCTGGCCGGCGTGTTCATGTCGCCGTGCGCATCCACCCAGATGAGGCCGATTCGGCCGCCCTGGTCGCGAGCCCATGCGGCCGTCGCGGCCACCGACCCCGCAGCGAGGCTGTGGTCTCCGCCCAATACGAGCGGCAGCGCCCCGTCGTTCAGCGAAGCTCGAGCGCTTTCATACAGGGCGGCGCACACCGTCGCGATGTCGTTCACATAGCGCTTGCTGATGTCGCCTTCCTGCCGTGTTTCGGGAATCGGGACGGGGAGGTCGCCGCGATCGCGGATTGGGTACCCGAGGCGGGTGAGCCGCTCACCAAGGCCGGCGATCCGGAACGCCGACGGCCCCATATCGACACCACGACGTCCGCCACCGAGGTCCAATGGCACGCCGATCAGGTGAACGGGCCGCGGCGCAGCGCTCATCCGAGTGCCTGTGGCTACCGCCGTTTCCAAGACACCGAGACCCCCTCGCCCGAGGGGGCGACGATGGTCGAGAACAGATCCGGCCGGGTCTCGATCGTATTGAGAAAGTCCGGCATCTCCGACTTCTTGTTGAGGACGTTGTGCGCCACGAACAACGCGCCCTTCGGCATGCGCGGGAACACCATGTCGAAGAACTTCTGGTAATCGCGCTTCCAGGCATCGAGGAACACGAAGTCGAACTGGCCTTCCACGTTCGGAATCTGCTTGAAGGCATCGCCCGACACCACGCGAACGATGTCCGAGAAACCGGCGCGAGCCACGTTATCGGCCGCCTCCTTGGCACGCTGGGGGTCGTACTCGATCGTAACGAGCCGCCCGCCGGTTTCGCGCAGGCCCATCCCGATCCAGATGGCGCTGTAGCCGCTGGCCGCGCCGATTTCCAGCGCTTGCCTGGTATGGTTGGTCGCCACCAGAAGTCGCAGGAATCGACCGTCTTCGGCTGAAATGGCCAGTTGGCCGGTGTCCGCCTTCCGGATGTCGTCGAGCACTGCCTGGACTTTCGGATTCAGGCCTGGTGTCGGCGGGTCTACCGCAGCACGTCCCGCGGCGGTGATAGTCAGAATCGGTGCAGCAACGAGTGAAGCCAGAGTGATCGTGAGCAGTTTCATGTGATCCAAATCGCGTGAAAAAGCGCGCAGGCGGGCCGTAGCCCCTTCGGTGTTTGTGTATAGTATGCGGTTTTGTTGAATGGTTTCGGAGCCGGAGGCCCTCGTTGAGTCCGATCCTGGTGCGGCCCGTACGTGAACAGCTCGAGCACGATCGCGTGATCCGCCAGCTCCAGCGGGATCTCAGCCGGCGGAAGATCGAGGTCGGCATCAACCCCGGCGCCGAGCAGAACGTGTCCCTGGGCACGACGCGCAAGGAATTTCCGGACGCCGTCCTCTTTTCCACCGACAAGAACCGCAAGGTCATCGGTGTCATCGAGGTCGAAACCGGCGAGTCGGTGAACAACCTCGAGGCGATGGCGCAATGGGCGCACTACGCCAAACTTCGCGCTCCGTTCCTCCTGTTTGTACCGATGGGATCGGTGGACGTCGCGCGGCGGCTCGCCGCCGACCATCAAATCGCGGTCGCCGAGATTCATTCCTATCATCAGGTAGGAGAATTGATGCGGTTCACGCTGGTCCATCGGACCGGCCCGGCGCTCGACCTCGGCCCCGAACCCGACGCGACCCCCGCTCCGGCGGCGAAGGCGAAAGTGGTCCCGCCACCGAAGAAACCGGAAGTCGAGGCCAAGAAAGACGTCGCGAAGCCGATCGCGCCGCCGGTCAAGAAGCCTGAAAAGACGCCCGTACCGCCAAAGCCCGTCGCCAAAAGCGTGAAGCTCGCCAAGCCACCGAAGGCGGTGACGAAGCCGCCGGCCAAGCCGGCCCCGAAGGCGAAGCCGGCTCCAAAACCGGCGCCGCACAGGGCCGTCGCGAAGGTGAGCGCGAAGAAGGCCTCACCAAAGAAGGCGGTCGGGCGCAAGTAAAGTGGCCTTCCTCCGGTTCTCGCGCGACCGCCGGGGCTACGAAAACACCTTCCTGCTGCATGCCGCGAGGCCACGAGGCGAGCAGGAGCGGCCGCGCCTGCTCTACTGGTTCCGTACACCCCCGCATCTGAAAGTCGGTCGCACGCCGTTTGACGACGACGCCATCCGGACGCTGGAAGAGGAGCACCCAGAGGTGGAGTTCGACTGGAGTCGGCTGCTCGAATCGCCGGCTGCGGCGTCAGCCGACTGGAACGGTTCGCCAGGCGACGCGTCCAATGGCCAACACAAGGTGCCGCCGGACGCGTCGTCAACGGACGCGGGCGATCCCTCGCCGGGTTCCGGGCCTCGCCGCCGCCGTCGATGGCGGGGACCGGGCGCCTGATCGCAAACCGCACGCGCACGTCTGTCGTCAAAAGGGCCAGGGATTGGGGCCAGAATGGGGCCTATCCCGGCCGCACACGCTATACTTCCATCATGAAGACCCGCATGCGGCGACTCGTACGAGGGGCCGCCATTCTGGCACTGGCGTCGGTGACGCTGGGGGCCGCGCCGGGACAGGCGCCGTCAAGCGCACAACCGCCGCCGCAGGCGCCCGCGAAGCCCGCCAAGCCAGACGCGCAGGCGCCCCAGATTGACGACAGCGCCAAGCCGCAGTTCCGAGCCCGTGTAGACCTGATCACCACGGACGTCATCGTCCGTGACGGCTCCGGACAGTTCATCGCCGACCTGAAGAAGGGCGATTTCGAGGTGTTCGAGGACGGCGTCAAGCAGGAGATCGCGTCAGTCGAGCTCGTGCACGGCGGCCGCACCTACAATCTCCAGGCGCCGCCGCCGCCGCCGCCCCAGGAAGGGATCATCCTGCCCCCGGCGCGGCCGAAAAACGACGCCGCCGGCCGCATCTTCCTGTTCTTCGTCGACGACCTCCATATGAACTTCCGCGACACGCCGCGGATCCGGCAGTTGTTCAAGAAGATGTCGACGATGCTGGTTCACGAAGGCGATATGTTCGGCATCGTCTCGACCGGGACGTCGTCCATCGCGATCGACATGACGTACAGACCGCAAGCGGATGGACGAAGCGATCAACAAGATTTCGGGCGGCGCGTTGAAGCCCAGCGAAATCATCGAGGCGCCGCAGGGCGCCGAAGGTCCGAGCGAGCTTCGGTATCGAGCGCATGTCGCCTTTTCAACGGCCTACGACATCGTCCGCAATCTAGAGAAGGTGCAGAATCGCCGGAAAGCCGTCATCTATGTGAGCAACGGCTACGACTTCAACCCCTTCGAAGGCGCGCGCTTCGCCGATCCCAACCTGGTCGGCATGAAGAACAGCAACGCGCAGCGGATGAAGGACATGGGCATGGAGTACGACCCGTTCAGCCGTCAGAGCAACGAGTTCGCCGACGCCGATCTGACGCGCGAACTGTCGGAGCTGACGCGTGCCGCTAACCGCGCGAACGCCACGTTTTACACCATCGACCCGCGCGGCCTGGTGGCGGGGTCGGATATCGACGAAGAAGTCGATCCCACCGAGTGGAATAACTACCTCCGCAAGTCGCAGGACAGCCTGCGGGTCATCGCCGAGCAGACCGGCGGGTTCGCCACGATCAACCAGAACGACTTCGACAAGGCGTTGAAGCGGATCGACGCCGAAAGCAGCGACTACTACGTGCTCGGGTACTGCTCGAGCAACCCGGATGTGATGAAGCGGACAAGGCGGATCGAGGTCAAGGCGAACCGTCCGAACCTCGACATCTGGTCGCGGAAGTCGTACTCGCTGAAGCCGCCGCCAGAGCCAAAGGCGACTAAGTAGCGGTTCTCGTCGCGCGGCGCGTCGCCCGGCTCCGTCCGTGTGCCGCGCCGTCGATCACCCGCCGCGTCCGGTCGATCGCCTCGTCCAGGTACCCCGATCGAGCTCGATCCCCACGAAGTCGACGCCGAGAAGCGCGCACGCGACCGCCGTGCTTCCGAGGCCCAGGAACGGGTCCGCCACGACGCCGAGCCGCGACAGGCCATGGAGGCGCAGGCAGTAATCGGGCAGCCGCGCTGGGAATGTCGCCGGGTGCGGCCGGTCCTTGTCGCGGTTCTGGATGGTGTCGTAGGGGAGGAACCACGCGTTCCCCCGGCACCGCCGCCCGCCCTGCGCCCCGCGCCAGCGCGTCACGTTGGACTGGTCCTGATAGGGCACACCAAGGGCCAGACGATCGAGTGGCGTCCGCCCCGACGGCGAGAAGTGGAAGATGAACTCGTGGCAATCGTTGACGAATCGTGGACTGTTGATTGGTTTGTAGTGTCCCAGCGCCAGGTCGCGGTCCAAGCCCGCCGCCATTCCCGCCGCGTCGCGCTCGATCGCGACCGACTTGATCCAATGAAGCGTGTTCTGGAGCTCCAGGTGGGGGCGAACGGCCTGCGCGATATCGAGCGCGGTCCAGGGATCCGTGGGTTTGGCGCCTACATTCAGGAAGAGCGACCCGTCGGGCGCTAGCGCCCGTGCCACGGCTGCGACCCATTCGCCAGTCCAGCGGAGATACCGATCGCGTGGCAGCGTGTCGGCATAGCTGCGATAGCGGATACCCAGGTTGTAGGGAGGGGATGTGACGATTGCGGCGAGGGACCCGGCGGGGAGTCCCGGGAGGATGGACAGGCAGTCTCCGTGGAAGAACCGAAGGCTCGCATGTCCGGCTTCGAGAATGGCGTATGGAATGGAACTCACGCGAGTTCCATCATAGCCAATCGCTGCGAGCGGTTCGTCCGGCTTACGACGCGCTGGCCATCAGCGGCGCCGGCGTGGCTATCGCCGGTTGCCGCTCGCTCGAGAGCGTGTGATTGCGGCGATGGCCGTGCGCGCTGCACTCGACGCCCTTCTCTTCGACGTAGGCCACCTCGCGACTCGTGGCGACCTCACGATAGCGCCCGACCACACACCCGCATGAGAGCGTGGTGAAGCCGAGCAATCGGACCAGGCTCATGGTACCCTCCAATCTCCCCGACGCATGCCTCAGTTAGCAACTCCCGTACCGCGTGCTACTCCCGTTCGCCGCCGGTATGGAACCGGAACGACCAATCATGATTCGTGGGCAAATTGTCCCGCTCGCCGTGGCGGCTTCGGTGAGCGCCTTCGCACGCTGACATATTGTGCGCGGTCGTTGTGTCACCTCTGTGTCGATTCGCGACCGATCATTGGATTCCTCTCGCCAACCTTTTGGATGACGGCGAGTTGGTTTTCCCTTTCCGTCATGCTGGTTGCGACGCCGAATCTGGAGACGCGCGTCGATGACCTCCTCCGCAGCCGAACGGTTCAGTCGGCGCGAAAGGCGATTCGCGATCTCGAGCCTCAAACCATTGATACGCAAGCGGCGCTCTGCGAGATTCCTGCACCGCCGTTTGCCGAATCGCGGCGCGCCGACGCGGTCCGCGCGCTGTTTGAAGAGGCCGGGTTGAGCCGCGTTCGCCTCGACCGCGTGGGGAACGTCATCGGCGAGCGACCTGGCCGCGCCGCCTTTCCGAGCGTTGTCGTGAGCGCCCATCTGGATACGGTTTTCCCGGCTGAAACGGATGTGCGGGTGCGACGCTCGGGTACCACGCTGCGCGGACCGGGCATCAGCGACAACTGTCGGGGGTTGGCGGTGCTGATAGGAGTTGCCCGCGCCCTCAAGGCGGCGGGGACGGAGACTGCCGGGAGCCTGACTTTTGTCGCGACCGTGGGAGAAGAGGGTCTCGGCAACCTTCGCGGCGTTCGGAGCCTTTTCGAGTCCGAGCTGAAGGGGAGGGTGAATCGGTTCGTCTCCATCGACGGCGCAGGCATGGCGATCGTCTCGCGCGGCGTGGGGAGCCGGCGTTTCCGAGTCACGTTCAGCGGCGCCGGTGGCCATAGCTACGGCAGCTTCGGGATCGCCAACCCGATTCACGCACTCGGGCGGGCCGTGGACGAAATGGCCTCCATGCCCGTCCCCACCGGTGCGAAGGCGACCTTCAACGTTGGACGGGTTGGGGGCGGCACGTCGATCAACGCGATCGCGTCCGAGGCGTGGATGGAGGTGGACCTGCGCTCTGTCTCGCGCGAGTCACTGACGCGCCTGGAAACGCAGATGCGGACGGCCGTCGCCAACGGTGTGGCGTCTGAGAATCGACGGTGGGGCGGCCGGGATCCTGTCAGCGCGGCTATTCAGTTAGTGGGGGAGCGCCCCGCCGGCGAGACGGATGGCCGCGATCCACTGGTGCAGCGAGTACGGCAGCTGTCGGCGGCTCTTGGTGTGAGCGTCAGCCTCTCGGAATCGTCCACGGACTCGAATTTCCCAATGAGTCTGGGAATTCCTGCGATCACCATCGGCGGCGGCGGCGAGGGGAGCGGCGAACATTCGCTCGAGGAGACGTTCCATGCGGACGGGTCGGAGCTGGGATCGGAACGCGCCTTGCTAGTAGCCCTTGCAGCCAGCTCGACCGACCAATAGTCGGCGGCCTGGTGGGGACAGTCCCGATTGGGGACAGGCCCCAGGTACGGCCCGCAAGACTCGGGCGCTGTCGGACACGACGAAAAGTCGTTTGCGCTCTATAGATTGTCTGCTATGATGCCGATTAAAGGCTTGCAGGATAATCGTTTCGCTCGTAGGGGGATTTCGCCGGTGAACCACGTCCGGACCCGCTTGATCGCTAAAATTGCGCTCGTATTGCTGAGCTTCGGCTTATTGCTGCCGGCCTCAGTGCTGCAGGCGCGCGAGTTAGCCGGTTCGTCGTCTTCGGCGAAGACCGTCAAAACCGCTGTCAAGAAACGTCACACCACGGTCACGCGGCGCTATTCCAGCCGCGCCGCCCGTGCCCGCCGCGCTCGCTTGTCGCGGGCCCGCGCGACGGCCCGCGTCCGCCAGTGGCGCGAGGTCATGGAACCCCGCTACAAGGTGAACGACCTGGGCGAAACCGTTCCGGATATCCGCGCCGAAGCCGCCATCATTTACAATCCGGTCACGCAGCAGGTGCTCTGGGAGGAGAACTCGCTGAACCCGCGATCGATCGCGAGCATCACCAAGGTGATGACCGCGCAAGTGGTGCTCGAGGACAATCCCGACCTCACGCGCGAAGTCGTCGTCGAACGGTCCGACGTCAGTCGCGCGAACCACACCTATCTGCGCGCCGGCGAACGGGTCACGATCGACGACCTGCTGCACCTGACGCTGATTGCGTCGGACAACGCCGCGGCCCGCGCCCTTGCGCGCACCTCGCCGCTCGGGGCCGACGGTTTCGTTCGCCGCATGAACGACAGAGCGCGCGAGCTGGGCCTGCAACAGACCTCGTATACGGATCCATCAGGGCTGCTCGCCGACAATGTGTCGTCGGCGTTCGACATGGCACGCCTCATTGCCGCCGCCTCGAGCGACGAACGCGTGGCGTCGATCATGCGGATGCCGTATTACACCGTCCTGACCAACCGTCGCGTGATCAACATCCACAGCACAAATCAGCTGGTGGTCAAGGGCGACGTCGACGTGCGTGCGGGCAAGACCGGTTTCATCTCGAAGGCGGGGTATTGCCTGGCGACGCTGCTCCGGCTTCCGCAATCGGGCGATCAGGTGGCGGTGGTGGTCCTCGGGGCGCGCTCGAATGCCGGCCGATTCATGGAGACCCGACATCTGTTCAACTGGCTCAGCACAAAAGCAGCCAGCCTGAACCTGCTGGCGCAGCCAGTGACCGAAGTGCAACCGCAAGACTAGTTTGCTAAGGGCGCACGCAGTGCGCCCCTAGACGTCGTCTCTCTTCCTTCGTCCCTCCTTCGTCCTTCGTTCCTCCTTCTACCTTCTTCTCTAGCCGTACCCCTGCTGCACCAACGCAGCATCGAGCGGCAGCGTCGCAATGGTGTCGACGTTCGGAAGCACAGGCCTCGTCGCGGTGCGGGTGTCGTAGGCCTTCAGATACCGCCGGCAGGCGTCGCACGCCACGACGCGATAGCGGCGATCGGGACTCGTGAGCGTTCGAAGGCGTGTTCGGTCGGTAACCAGGCACCAGGGACAGCCGACCGCAACCCACGGCCAGCGCATCTCGCAGCGCCCGCAGGTGAGCAGCCTCGTCTCGTCGGCGAGAATGGCGGCAAATTCCGGTTCAGCGCCGCACATCGGGCAATACGGCCGCATCCACTGCGCGAGATCGGCCCCTTGCGACATCGCCTCAGCCGACCGCGCCAGGAACGGCCGCAGCGCCAGCGCGCAGACCTGGTCAAGGATTCCGGGGTAGTCAGCGCGGTGCGCGGCTGCCGCGCCGGCACGCCCGGGCGCCGACGCCGTCTCGGCGTACCACTGTTTCAGCAAGTGCTCGAACGACTGGGCATCGCGCACGAGCGCCGTGACAATTGCGTGGTCGCCGCCGTCGAGACTGTTGTGACGGTGAAGAATGTCGGCGGTTGCGCGGACGGCCTGCCGCGCGGCGGACCAGTCGAGAGGAATCGCCTCGAAGTCCACCAGTCGCTCGCCCTGTTCGAGTCGGAGAGCGGTGACGGCTCGGGACAGCGTCACGACGGGCGTGGGAATCCGCCCCTGCAGGCGACGCTGGTGCGTGACCAGCTCGATCTGCATGTCCACGGCGTCTGCGAGCTCCGGATGGTCACTCCGAAGCGTACGCAGCTCCACGATTTCCCGTGGCTCCTGGCGGACCGGACGCGGCACGTCTGGGCGCATTGGCGCGCCAACTCTATCCCAACCTCGGCAGCGCCGCCATCACGCCCGCGCGCCGGGCCACTGCGGACCCGTCTCGGCGAAGCGGCGAAGACGCGACTCCACCACGAGTGCGCAGACGCTCACAGGTGCGCATGCGTGAGCAGTCTGAGTCCAGACGAACGCGGAGGACCGAACCGACACCGGGTGGCATCTCATAGACAGCGGTTCGATCGCAAGGACTAGCGTTCAGCCCGCCAGCTGGGCGATGATGTTGGGGTCCGAGGAGAGCGGCGCAACTATGGCAGCAGACAACGTTCAAACCTTCACTGACGTCAACTTTTCCGAGCAGGTGTTACAGTCCGCCCGGCCGGTCCTCGTCGATTTCTGGGCCGAATGGTGCGGACCGTGCAAGCGCATCGCGCCGACGGTGGACGCGCTCGCCGGCGACTTCGACGGGCGCGCCGTGATCGGCAAGCTGAACGTGGACGATAACCCGCGAACGCCGGCGCAGGTACTCGGTGCGCGGGATACCGACGCTCCTGGTTTTCAAGGGCGGCCAGGTGGTCGACTCTGTCGTGGGCGCACAGGTGACCAAGGATCAGCTCGCCAAGATCATCGAGAACCATCTGTGAGCGTCACGACGTTGCCCGTGCTGATTATCGGGTCCGGCCCGGCCGGGCTCACGGCTGCCTTGTACGCCGCGCGTGCCAACCTGAAGCCGATCGTGATCGAAGGGCTCGAAGCAGGCGGCCAGCTGATGATCACGACCGCGGTCGAGAACTGGCCAGGCTATCGCGACGGCATCATGGGCCCCGACCTCATGGAAGAGATGCGCATGCAGGCGCAGCGCTTCGGAGCCACGATCGTCGCCGGGCGCGTCACGAAAATCGATCTGGATGCGCGCCCCTTCGGTGTCTGGACGGACGACCACGAGTACCGTGCGCACACGCTGATTGTCGCGACCGGCGCCTCGGCAAAGTGGCTCGGTCTCCTGTCGGAACGGCGTCTGGTCGGCCATGGCGTGTCGAGCTGCGCGACGTGCGACGGCGCCTTCTTCAAAGGCCGTCCGATCGCCGTGATCGGCGGCGGCGACACCGCCATGGAGGAAGCGCTCTTCCTGACGCGTTTTGCCTCGAAGGTCACCGTCGTCCACCGCCGCGACAAGCTGCGGGCCTCGAAAGTGATGCAGGAGAAGGCCTTCGCCAGCCCCAAGATCGAGTTTCTCTGGAACAGCGAGATCGACGAGATTCTCGACGTGGACAAGGGCGAGGTCACGGGCATCGTGGTGAAGAACCTCGTGACCGGTCACGCGTCACGCCTCGATGTCGACGGCGTGTTCGTCGCGATCGGGCACACGCCGAACACGGCGCTCTTCAGGAATCATCTGGCGCTGAACCCGAACGGGTACATCGTCACGAAGGGCACTCACACCAGCGTCGAGGGCGTGTTCGCCGCAGGCGACGTCCAGGACTATACGTATCGACAGGCGATCACGGCCGCCGGAACGGGCTGCATGGCCGCCATGGACGCCGAGCGCTACCTCGAGAACATGGAGTTCGACGCGCACGAAGCGGCGAACCAGCAGCCGTCTGCAGTTACCACTCGTACGTAGGCCCGAGCTTTAGCTCGGGCGACAGGCGCGCGGGTGCCCAAGCTAAAGCTTGGGCCTACGTACTAAAGCTTGGGCCTACGTGCGGTCGCGAACAGCAGTCAGCAGATCCACCCTCCGCCGATCACCTCATCCCCTTCGTAGAAGACCGCTGCCTGTCCGGGGCTGACCGCCCGCTCGGGATGGTCGAAGACGACGGTGGCCCGTGCTCCCTCGACCGGTGTCACGGTCGCAGCGCCAGGGGTATGGCGATGGCGGATCTGCACACCGACCTTGACCGATCCACTCGGCGTCTCGCCGGCCGTCCAATTCACATTCGCGACTTCGCAGCGTACGCGCTCGAGCTCGTGACGCTGCCCCACAACGACCGCCTGCTCCGCAGGGCGGAGCTCCAGGACATACAGCGGCTCGCTCGTGCTCAATCGAAGCCCCTTGCGCTGTCCCACCGTGAACCGATGGATGCCGTCGTGCCGGCCCAGCACGCGGCCATCGGCATTCGTGATCACGCCCGACGCTGCCAGATCGGGCGAGTGCCGCTCGACGAACTGCGCGTAGTCGCCATCGGGCACGAAGCAGATCTCCTGGCTATCGGGCTTGTCGGCCACGGGAAGCCCCCGCTCGCGCGCGTATTCGCGAACCTCCGGCTTGGTGAGGACGCCGACCGGAAACCACGCCGCCTGCAGCTGCGGCTGCGTCAGCGCGAACAGGAAATACGACTGATCCTTGCTCGCGTCGCGCCCGCGGAGCAGGCGGCGCCGGCCGGTCTCTGGATCGTCAGACAGCTGTGCGTAGTGCCCGGTGCCCACGACGGACGCATCGAAGCCGGCCGCGCGATTGACCAGCGTCGAGAACTTCAGGTCGCTGTTGCAGTGGGTACAGGGAATCGGCGTGCGCCCCGCGGCGTACTCGCCGACGAAGTTGGAGATGACGGTGGCCTGGAACTGACGCTCGAGATTCAGGACGTAGTGCCTGATGCCAATCGCCGCCGCCACCCGCCGCGCGTCGTGCAGATCGTCAAGAGAGCAGCAGCGGCCGAAGCCATGTCCCATGGTCTCGCGCTGATCGTACAGCTGCATCGACAATCCGACCACCTCGTGGCCGGCTTCGTGAAGGAGCGCGGCCGCGACAGAGGAGTCGACTCCGCCGGACATGGCGACGACGATGCGCATAGTGGCCGGTGCTTTGTGCGTCGTGCTCAGTGCGTCGTGGTGAGCGCGGGCCGTTGGCCGCGTGGCACGCGCGCCAGCGACCGAAGCTTGTCGACGATCGGCGGCAGCAGGCCCAGCAGGTGATCGATCTCCTCGTCCGTGGTGCCGCTGCCGAGGCTGAAGCGGATCGCGTTCTGGGAGCGGCCGGTCGGAAGGTTCATCGCCTTGAGCACGTGCGACGGCTCGAGCGTCCCCGACGAGCACGCCGATCCGGTTGACACCGCGATGCCCTCGAGATCCAGCGCGATCAGGAGCGACTCGGCCTCGACGCCATCGAAGCTGATGTTCGTGGTATTCGGCACCCGTGCCGCCTGAGCGCCATTCACCGCCGTCCGGGCGACGCGCTCCAGCACGACGCGTTCGAGGCGGTCACGCATCGCCGTCAGACGGGCGCCTTCATGCGTCAGCGCCGCCTTCGCCAGCGTTGCCGCGACGCCCAGGCCAATCACTGCCGGCACGTTCTCGGTTCCGGCGCGGCGATTCCGCTCGTGGCGGCCACCGGTCAGGAGCGGCGCCAGTCGCACGCCTCGGCGGATCCACAGCGCGCCCGATCCCTTCGGACCGTAGAACTTGTGACCGGATAGCGAGAGCAGATCGACGCCGAGTGCGCGAACGTCCACGGGAATCTTGCCGGCCGTCTGGACGGCGTCGGAGTGGAAGAGCGCACCATGGGCGTGGGCGATGGCTGCCAACTCCTGGATCGGCTGCACGGTGCCAATCTCGTTGTTGGCGTGCATCACCGACACGATGGCGACATCGTCACCCATCGCCTCGGAGAGCGCGGCGGGCGCGACGACACCGTGTGTCGTGACGGGCAGAATCGTGCACTGATATCCTCGCCGTGCGAGGTGGCGGCACGTATTGAGGACAGCTTCGTGCTCGATGGCGGTCGTCACGATTCGGCGCCGATTGCGCGCCTCCTGTGCCTCCGCGGCGCCACGCAGTGCGAAATTGTCGGACTCGGTGCCGCCGGCCGTGAAGACGACCTCGGCCGGCTCGGCTCCAATGAGGTTGGCCACGGACGCACGAGCATCGTCCAGCGCGGCCTTTGCCTGCTGACCGAAACCGTGGACGCTCGAGGCGTTGCCGAAGGTCTCGGTGAGCGCCCGGGCGACCGCCGTGACGACTTCCGGATGGACCGGCGTCGTGGCGTTGTAGTCGAAGTAGCTGCGCACGATCCCGTCGATCATAGCATCGCCGCTAACCCTCAGCAATAAAACGACTAGACATTACTTTCAGGCTCTGCCTATACTGCCCGCAAGGTTCCCTGGCACGGCCAATTTCTGAAGTACGGCAGGTGCGCGCTCCGAGACGCTGTTCGCCTGCCCCGTGGAGGTCATGAAAAATGTGGAAGCGTGACGAGGCGGTCAAGCCGCCGGCCCCGCCGTCTCCTGCCTCGCCGGCCGCGACGGTCCCCCCGAGCGCCCCGACCGTAGCGGCGTCGAGCCCCGACGTTCGACCGTCGGGTTCGCGAGACGTGGTGCACATCGGGAAGTCCGTCGTGATCAAGGGTGAGTTGAACGGGAGCGAGGATCTCACCATCGAGGGTCACGTCGAGGGCAAGATCGAACTGCGCGACCACGTGTTGACGATTGGGCCAAACGGCCGAATCCGCGCGGCCGTGTTTGCCAAAGCCGTGATTGTCGTCGGCGAAGTCGTCGGCAACGTCACCGCGACCGAGAAAGTTGACATCCGCGACAACGGATCGGTGGACGGCGACATCATCTCGCCGCGCGTGGCGATTGCCGAAGGCGCCCACTTCCGGGGCAGCGTGGACATGAAGAAGGCGGGCGGCGCGCCGCCGAAGACTGAAGTCAAGGCCGCCGACACCAAGCCGACGGGGGCGCCCGTGGCCCCTGGCACGCAGAAAGTCGGCGTCTAGCAGCCGAGCGCCAACGGCGCCGGCGCGCTGCAATCGCGATAACTGGTGATTGCGGTGCCCGGCGTGGCGCTTCGGCAACACACGAGGCAGGGTGGCGGCGGAGTCCACAGGAAAGCCCTGGACGGGGTTGCTGGGTCGAATCGGCGCGAAGCGGGGCCCCGAACCCGAGGCCGCGCCGGATGCGGCGGAACCCGCATCGCCGGGTACGGTTTATCCGACGAAAGCGCTGAAGAAGTTCCTCGCGACCCTGACCAGCCGCGCCAATCCAGTGCTGCTCGACCTCGGGCCGGTCATCGGCCCGAACGTGTCGTTCTTCGGCGAGCAGCTAGGCTGCAAGATCTTCGTCGAGGATTTCTTCGCCGATGTGGACCGGCACCATCGGGCGGGGACGACAGCCGACCTGGCGGCGTTCCTGGGAAAGCGATTTCCTCAGGCCGACGCCAGCATCGACGGCATTCTCTGCTGGGATCTGCTGGATTTCCTCGACCCTGCGGCCGCGCTCGCGGTGGCGAACCAGCTCACGCGCGTATTGAAGGTTGACGGCGCTTTGCTGGGGTTCTTCAGCACGGCGGCGACGCGGGAAGCGACGTTCACCAAGTATGTCGTGATCGACGAAGTCAGCCTGCGTCACAAGCCGTATGGCGCGCTGCGCACACGGACGCGCGTGCTGCAGAATCGCGACATCATCAAGCTGTTCGAACGTCTGCGAGTGTCGGATTCGTTCTTGTTGCAGACCAACGTCCGGGAGATTCTCTTCCGCAAGCCGTCGTATCTGGCCTCGGCCGGCGCGGGCGCCTGACAGACACCAGCGCTTCCGCCTTTGACCTGGCGCCAGGGCCGGCGGCCGGGTCAGCAGGGAGGCGGGCCAATGGCGCGGCCGATCATTGCTCTTCTCACGGATTTTGGTACGGCAAGCCATTACGCGGGCACGATGAAGGGCGTCGTCTTGACGCTGTGTCCCGACGTGACCCTCGTGGACATCACGCACGATATTCCGCCGCACGACATCCTGGCGGGCGCGCTCGAACTCGCGGCCTCGTACAAATACTTTCCCATCGGAACGATCTTCCTGGCCGTCGTCGATCCCGGTGTGGGCTCGGCGCGCCGGGGCCTGATTGCGGACACCGGAGACTACCGGTTCGTCGCGCCCGACAACGGCGTGTTGACCGCGGTACTGCGCGAACACAAGCCGAAGCGGGTCGTCGAACTGACGGAGCGACGATACGCCCGTCCGACGGTGAGCCGGACATTCGAGGGCCGCGATCGCTTTGCTCCGGCCGCGGCCTGGCTGGCGAAAGGCACCGAGGCGACGGCGATGGGCCGACCCGTCACGGCCTGGCTGCAGCTCGACATTCCGGAACCGCGCGAGGAGCCGACCGCGCTCGTAGGCGAAGTCGTCCTGGTCGATCGGTTCGGCAACCTGGTGACCAACATCGACCGGCGACGTTTCGACCAGTTTCGCCACGAGGGCTCGATCAGCATTGCCGTGGACGGGCAGATCGTGGACCGCCTCGTGGCCACCTACGCCGAGGCGCCCGCCGGATCGATCTGCGCGTTGTTCGGCGGCTCGGATCATCTCGAGCTGGCACTGAACGGCGGCAACGCCGCGCACCAGCTCGGACTCGGGCGAGGGGCAACCGTCCGCATCGACCGCGGCTGAGCCTGTGTATTACGATAGCCGGTCGCGCTGGTCATTGGCCGCACTAAAGTGCGGCCCTACTGCAGGAGGGCCCGACTGCAGTCGGGCAGTTCATAATTCTCAGCCTTGTTGGTGCCCAGCATGCTTGATTTCGATCTCACTGAAGAACAGCGCCTGCTCGAGCAGACCGTGCGCGAGTGGGCACGCCGCGAAGTTGCGCCGCGGATCAAGGAATTGGACCGCGCGCACGCGTTCGACCCGAAGATCCTGCCGCAGATGGCCGACCTGGGTCTGCTTGGCATATCCGTGCCCGTGGAGTACGGAGGCGCGGGCATGGACTATGTCGCTCTCGGTCTGGCGAGCGAAGAGCTCGAGTACGTCGATACCTCGCTCCGCGTGATCATGTCCGTGCACGCCGGCCTCAATTGCCTGTCACTCCTGACCTGGGGTACCGAGGATCAGAAGCAGCGCTATCTTATTCCGCAGGCGCAGGGCAAGAAGATCGCGACGTACGGGCTGACCGAGCCGGCGGCAGGCAGCGATGTGCGGGGGATTCAGACTGTCGCAGTCAAACGCGGCGATCGGTATCTCCTGACGGGCGAGAAAATGTGGATCTCCCTCGCCGACGTCGCCGACAACTTCCTCGTCTTCGCCTGGTCGGATCAGGAGAAGAAGAAGGCGCGCGACACCTCGGGCATCACGGCCTTCATCGTCGAGCGCGCGTTCAAGGGGTTCTCGAGCGGCACGCTCAAGGAAAAGTGGGGCATCCTCGCCGGCAACACCGGCTATTTCAAGATGGACGACATGGAGGTGCCGGAAGAGAACGTGCTCGGCCGCCCGGGCGAGGGGTTCAAGATCGCGATGTTTGCGCTCGATCAGGGGCGTTACACCGTAGCCGCGGGAGCCACGGGCCTCATCCGCGCCTGTCGTGATGCGAGCAGCAAGTACGCGCTCGAGCGCAGGACCTTCGGTCAGGCCATTGCGGAACATCAGCTCGTCAAGCAGATGATCGCAAAGATGGAGTCCGACTATCAGGTGTCGCGGCTCCTCTGGCTGCGCGCCGGGTTTCTCAAGAACGTCGGGCGCCGCAATACCCGCGAAACGGGTCTGGCGAAGTGGTATTCGACCGTCGCCTCCGAGCGGGCGGCCGGCGATGCCGTGCAGGTACACGGTGCAAACGGCTATTCGGACGAATATCCGGTCGGCCGCTTCTATCGCAATTGCAAGGGTGCGGTCATCTACGAGGGCACGCGCGAGGTCCACACGTTGATGCAGGCCGACTACGTGCTGGGCTTCCGGCAGGATCGGCCGACTCGCTGCGAGCTCCCGCCCATGCAGGCCCCGACCGCCGCCGAGTAGATGGACGCCGACCTCTCGCTCGAATTCCTCCGCGTCGTGGAGCAGGCGGCCATCGCCTGCGCCCAGACGATGGGGCAAGGCGACAGTCATAAGTCGGACGCGGCCGCGGTGGCGACGATGCGGCGCGAGCTTGACAGCGTGCCCATCGACGGCACCATCGTCATCGGCGAAGGCGAGCGCGACGAAGCGCCGATGCTGTTCATCGGCGAGAAGGTCGGCGTGGCCAACGCGGTCACGGGGCGTCGCGGGCTCGGCGCCCCGCTCATCGACATCGCCGTCGATCCGCTCGAGGGTACGAGCCTCTGCGCCACCGGCGCGCCCGGCGCGATTGCCGTGCTCGCCGCGTCTGAGAGAGGCGGGCTCCTCCACGCCCCCGATCTCTACATGGAGAAGCTGATCGTGCCGTCGCCGTGCCGGACGTCGGTCGATCTCGATGCCCCGGTGGCCGACAACCTGCACGCCATCGCCACGACCCTGAGCCGCGACGTCGACGACCTGGTGATCACGGTCCTCGATCGACCGCGTCACAAGCAGCTGATTGCCGACATCCGCGCCACCGGTGCGCGCATCAAGCTGATCGGCGACGGCGATCTCTCCGCCGCCATCGTGGCGGCCGTGGCCGGCACCGGCGTGCACGCGGTGATGGGCGTCGGCGGGGCGCCGGAAGGGGTCCTGACCGCGGTCGCGATGCGTTGTCTGAACGGTGAAATCTTCGCGCGACTCGTGGTCCGTTCCGCGGAGGACGAAGAGCGCTGCCGCGCGATGGGCATCACGGATCTTCGACGCGTCTACCGATCGGCGGATCTGGCGCCGGGCACGCACCTCATCTTCGCAGCGACGGGGGTCACCGAGGGCGCACTGATGAAGGGCGTGCGCTTTTTCCGGGACGGCACGCGCACGGCGTCGCTCATCATGCAGAGCGAGCCGCGACAGATTCGCTTCATCGACTCGATCCACGTCACCGCGGCCGACGACGCGACGATACGCTTTTAGGCATGACCTCTGTCGACGGCACGGCCGCCGTCGGCCACGGCGGGGCCGACGCCGCACTCCTGCTCGCGCACTGGCGACGCAATCTCGTCGCCCTCACCGCCGCGGTCTTCATCGGCTTCGCCGGCTTCACGCTCGTGATGCCGTTTCTGCCGATCTACATCCAGCAGATGGGTGTGCACGACGTGGGCGCGATCGCGGCCTGGACCGGGCTGTCGCTCGGCGTGACCCCCGCCATAACCGCCGTGCTGGCGCCACTCTGGGGTCGATTTGCCGATCGTTTCGGACGCAAGGTGATGGTCGCGCGCTCGCTTGTCAGCTTTGTGATTCTGATGGCGGCGATGGGCTACGCGACCGAGCCGTGGCACGTCTTTGCCCTTCGCGTGGCACAGGGTTTCTTCGCCGGGTACGGCGCGCTCTGTCTGACGATGGCCGCCGAATCGGCGCCACCGGGCCGGATGGCGCAGTCGATTGGTCTGGTGCAGACTGCCCAGCGGCTTGGACCGGCGCTGGGCCCGGTGATCGGCGGTGCTGTTGCAGGAGCGGTGGGGCTTCGCGCGACGTTTCTGGTGACCGCAGGCTTCTACTTCGTGGCGCTGATCCTGTTGCTCGTCGTCTACGTCGAACGGCCGGCCGCCCGATCCAGCGCACCATCGCCGGACGCCGCGACCGAGCGCATCACGTTCACGAACGTGCTCGTGTTCGAGAACTTCGTGCTCCTGATGGCCCTCATCTTCGGGTTCCAGTTCGTCGACCGCAGTCTTGGTCCGGTGTTGCCGCTGCACCTGACGACGCTCGGCGTGTCCGACGCACGAGTGGCTCTGGTCTCTGGGCGTGATCTTCACTGGTACTCGCCTGTGCCGCGGCGCTGGGTCACCACTGGTGCGCCGGGTTGTTGAATCGGTGGGGCGCGAGACGCGCGCTGTCGCGGGCGTCGCTCCTGGCGGCCATTGGTGCCGTGTCGATGGCCGCGGCCGGCACGCCGCTTGGCCTGGGAGTCGCGGTCGCGATCTTCGGCATCGGCGTCGGCGTGGCCATGACGGCGGCGTATACGACCGCCGGCGGGGCGCTCCCCGATGCGGCGCGCGCGACAGGATTCGGCTTCTTGACGAGCGCGTCGCTCATCGGCATGGCGGCGAGCCCGATGGTATCCGGTCTCATCGCGCACGCCGGCATCCGCGTCGTGTTCTACGTCAACGCCGTGATGCTGGTGGTGTTCGCAGCGGCGGTGCACCGCGTGATGGAAGAGCGGACGCAGGCGACGACAGGCCCGGCGATGGAGGACGCCTAGTCGACGTTCTTCTTCTTGTGTTTCCGTTCGCGCCAGGGCCGCCGCGTCTTGTCTTCGTGTTGCCCGCCCGTCTGGCGTGGCAGCGGCACGCGCGGCAATCGCGTGATACGGACAGTCGCCGAACGCTTCGCCACACTATAATCTGTCGCCGGATGAGACTTCTGTCAACGTGAGTGGAAGGACACCGATTCGGATCGTCACGGATAACACGGAAACCACGGATCAACAGGAATGTGTCTTCCGGAGTCCGAGCGATTCCGAGTCCATCCGTGACTAATTCTGATCCGTTCCGCGTCGTTAGCGACTTGTGGTTCTGAAGTCCGTGTGATTCCGCGTCCGTCCGTGACCAATTCCGATCGGATCTGCGATCATCAGAGACGTGGATCGCATACGAATCGATCGGTCGCAGCCGCTCGGGCCTCAATTGCAGCCGGCTGTTGACGCAATCTGGTCCTGCCGCGTGGTCGCGTTTCCAACCGACACGCTCTATGGCCTCGCCGCGAATCCGTACGATCCGGACGCGGTCGCCGCTGTCTTTTCGCTGAAGGGCCGCAGCGGCAATCAGCCGTTGCCGCTCGTTGCCGCCGACGTCGACCAGGTGTCGGCGGTCGCGGCCGTGGACCCGGTCGCGATGCGGCTTGCGCGCGAATTCTGGCCCGGCCCGTTGACGCTGCTGCTGCGATCGAGGGCGACACTCGCCGCCGGAGTGGGCAGCGCGGATGGCCTGGTGGGTATTCGTGTGCCTGACAGCGAGATTGCCCGCGCCCTTGCGCGAAGCGTGGGGCATCCGGTGACCGCGACCAGTGCGAACCGCAGCGACGAGCCGCCGACGGCCGATCCGGATGTCGTCGCGTCGAACCTGCAGGGCCTTCAGGTGCTCATCGACGGCGGCGACTGTCGCGGTGGCCGTCCTTCCACGATCGTCGATCTCAGCGCCGCGCCACGGCTGGTACGCGAAGGCGCGATTCCGTGGGGCCGCGTGCTAGAATTTTTGAACGCCCCGAGCGGCTGACGACGGCCGCCTGCTCCGCGCATGATCGTCCAGTTCTTCCGGCTCCCGACTCGCAGCCGCGCCTGATGCCCAGCCTGACGTCCACCACACGGAACGAGCGCGTCGCGCTCGTCGGCCTCATCTCCAGCGCCGAGCGGCGGCATTCAGCCGAGCAGTCGTTCGACGAGCTGGCCGGGCTGGCCCAGGCCGCGGGCGGCCAGGTAGTGCTCCGCGTCTCGCAGGAGCGGCCGCGACCCGATCCGGCCACGTTTCTCGGGCGAGGCAAGCTCGACTTCCTGGCCAGCGCGTGCGCCGAGGCAGACGTCGATGCCGTCATTTTCGACAACGAGCTGACGCCGGCGCAGCTGCGCGAGATCGAAGCGCGCGTCGAACGGAAGATCATCGATCGCACGCAGCTCATTCTCGACATCTTTGCGCGCCGGGCGCGCACGCGTGAAGGAAAGTGGCAGGTCGAGCTCGCGCAGCTCGAATACCTGCTGCCGCGGCTGGTTGGCGCCGGCGCGGCGCTGTCGCGGCTCGGCGGCGGCATCGGCACGCGCGGACCCGGTGAAACCAAGCTCGAAACCGATCGACGCCGGATTCGCGTCCGCATTCAGCAGATTCGCAAGTCAATCGACGAGCTGCGCCGACGCCGCGCGCAGCTGCGGGAGCGTCGCCACAAGCAGGCGTTGCCCACGGTGGCGCTCGTCGGCTACACCAATGCCGGCAAGACCACGATGTTCAACCTGCTGACGCGCGAAAAGGCCGATGCCCGTGACGCCCTGTTCGTCACGCTCGATCCACTGGTGCGGCGCGTTCGGCTGCCGGATCGGCGCGACCTGCTGGTATCGGACACGGTCGGGTTCATCGACCGCCTTCCCCATACACTGGTCGCGGCGTTTCGAGCGACGCTCGAGGAAGTCGCGGAGTCCGACCTCGTCCTGCACGTGATCGACGCGGCCAGCCTCGATCGCGATCGGCGGGTGGCCGCGGTCGAGCGCGTGCTGAGCGAAGTCGATGCCGCCGACGTGCCGCGCATCGACGTGTTCAACAAGTGCGACCTCCTCGGTCCAGACGAACTGCGGCGGTTGAAGGTGATCGCGCCGGACGCGTTGATGCTTTCGGCGAAGACCGGCGAAGGCCGTGAGGACCTGCTCGAGACCGTTGCCTCGCGGCTCTCGCTCGACGTCGTCCGCACGACGCTGACATTCGACCCCAAGGTCGAAGAGTCGCGCGTCGCGGTGGCGAGGCTCTACCGCGACGGCCGGGTGCTTCAGCACGTCGAGACGGACGAGCACATCGCCATCGAGGTCGAGGCGCCGCGGCGCTTGATCGACCGTCTTCCGGCCGTCGCCATCATCGGGCGGGCGTCCTGATGCGGACGCTGGCGTGCGCGTGCCTGGTCGGCGCTGTGCTCGTGACGGGGTGCGCGCCCAGGAAGCCCACGATCGCGCCGACGGGGCCGCAGTTTCCAGACTTCGTGTTCCCGGCGCCGGTCGCGACCGCGCCGGCGAGTCAGGCCACCGCGCAGCGCGACGCCTGGACGGCGCTGCAGAGCGGCAATATCGGCGGCGCGGACAAGCAGCTTGGCCGTTTGCTGCGGCGGTCGCCGACTGACGCCTCGCTCGTCGCCGGGCTCGGCTACGTGTCGCTGGCGAAGCGCGACGTGTCGCAGGCGCTGACCCGCTTCGATCAGGCGGTCACGCTGCAGCCGTCGTTGGCCTCGGCACTGGTCGGGAAGGGCCTCGCGCTGGTGCAGGCCGGTCGCGCCGCAGAGGCGATCGGCGCGTTCGAGGCCGCCCAGCAGTCCGATCCCGCCCTCGCTCTCACGTCCCGAATCGAGGCGCTGCGTTTCCGGGCCGTGGACGAATCGATTTCGCGAGCTCGGGAGGCGGCCACCGCCGGGCGGTTCGGTGAGGCCCGGGCTGCCTACACACAGGCCCTGACCGCCTCGCCCGACAGCCCGCTGCTGCTGCGCGAGCTGGCCATCGTCGAACGCAAGGCTGGGGATGTCGAGCAGGCCCGAGCTCACCTCGAAAAGGCCGCGGCGGCCGATCCGCGCGATCGGGCGACGCAGGTGGCGCTCGGCGAATTGTTCGAGTCGGAGGCAAGCTTCGAGCCGGCGGCGCGCGCCTACGAGCGGGCGCAGGCGATCGAGCCTACACCGGATGTCGGCGCCAGGCTTGCCGCCGTTCGCGAGCGCGCCGACCTGGCGCGGCTACCGGAGGAGTTTCGCTCGATTCCGACCCGTTCCACCGCAACGCGCGGCGATCTCGCCGCCTTGATTGGCGTACGACTCTCAGCGCTGCTCCGAGGCGCAGCGCCGCGGCCGACATCGGTGGTGATGGACACCCGAAATCACTGGGCGGCGCCGTGGATTTCGCCGGTGCTGCGCGCCGGAGTGATGGATCCCTATCCGAACCACACGTTCCAGCCGCGAGACGAGATTCGACGCCTCGATCTGGCCATCGCCGCCTCCCGCGTGCTTGATCTGATCTCGACGCAGGAGCCCACTCGCGCCGGGCAGTGGACGAGCAGGACCGTGGCCCTTGTCGATTTGCAGCCCTCGCATCCTGCGTTCAAGGACGTCAGTCGCGCGATCGTCGCCGGTGTGCTCGATGCGCCGAACCGCACGTTCGATCCGACGCGGCTGGTCACCGGATCCGAGGCGCAGGATGCCGTACTGCGGTTGGAGCGCCTGGTGGGTACATCCGGTCGAGGAACGCAACGGTAGACATGGCTGTCCTGACGCTGGCGAATCAGCTGACATTGCTGCGGATGCTGCTGATTCCCGCGTTCGTCATCCTGATCGTCTACGGCGAATTGGGATGGGCGCTCATCACGTTTCTCGTCGCGGGGATCACCGACGCGCTCGACGGGTTGATTGCGCGCTGGGCCGGACAGAAGACGACGCTCGGCGCGTGGCTCGATCCGATGGCCGACAAGCTGCTGCTGCTCAGCACGTTCATCGTGCTGACGTTGCCGGGCATCGGCCTCGTCAGCCGTATCCCGCTGTGGCTCACGGTGTGCCTGATCAGCCGCGACATCACGATTGTCCTCACGGTGATCATCGTGAACCTCGCGATCGGCCGCAGGACGTTCCGACCGACGACGCTGGGGAAGGTGGCAACCGGCGTCTACATCCTGACCGGCCTGGTGTTTCTGGTCGTGAACTACCTTCGACACCCATCTCCGGTGACGGACGTCATGGTCGTGCTGTCGCTGGTCATCACGGTCTTCTCCGCCCTCCACTACATCCGTCACGCCGGCCGCATCATCAGCGAGGGCGCGTGATTCAAGCCGCCTCTCCCCCCGCCGATTGCTCATGTAGGGCGGGAGCGTCTTCCCGCGTCGGCGGACACCGAATTCGATGCTGGACCACCCGCGTAACTCCTTGTCAGTCCTGCACCCCGCGGGGGCGCGACCCTGGCCGTCCGGCGGCCGGCGGCTCGAGCCCCAGGGCCCGGACGAGGTCGCCGCGGCTGGCGCGCTGCTCGAGGTTTCACGTCTCTTCACAGCGCTCCTCCGCATGACCCGGCCGGATATCGGCCTTCGCACCGAGCGCATCACCGCGCTCGTCAGCTTCGTGGTTCGTGGCCTCGACGTGGAGCGCCGGTGGGAATTCGAGGTGGCCGCACGGTTGTCTCAGCTGGGATGCCTGGGCATCGCGCCCGAGGTGCTTCAAGCGGCGACGCGCGGCGAGCTCCTGAGCGATGACGACGTGCGCGCCGTGGCCTCGCATCCCCTTGCGGCGCGCGATCTGCTGGGTGACGTGAGCCGGCTCGAAGCCGTGGCGGAGATGATTGCCCGCCAGCACGAGCCCGTCGGTTTCGCGGGCGAACAGATCGAACCGGTGACCGAAGCGGATCGCCTGACCTTCGGCGGGCAGGTGCTTCGCGTGTGCGGTGAGTTCGACCGGCTTTGCCAGCGCGGTCTGTCGTTTCAGGACGTGCTGGCTCGCATGACCGGCCAGCCCGCAGAATTCGACCCCGCCATCGTCGGGCGCCTTCACGCGTGGCCCGCGGAAACCGCCGCCGACGTCAGCTGTCCTGCAGCTTAGTCCTGAAATAGTCGATTGTCGTTGCGAGGCCTTCTTCCACGGGCACTCGCGGTTCCCATCCCAATAGCGTCCGCGCCTTCGTGATATCCGGTTGGCGGACCTTCGGATCGTCCACCGGCAGCGGTCGATACACTATACGGCTGGTCGAGCCGGTCATCTCGATGATCCGCCGCGCCAGTTCCTCGAGCGTCATCTCGCGCGGGTTGCCGATGTTCACGGGCTCGTTCACCGACGACGTCATCAGCCGGATGATGCCGTCCACGAGGTCCGTGATGTAGGTGAAGCTGCGCGTCTGGCGGCCGTCGCCGAAGACCGTGACCTCCTCGTTGCGCAGTGCCTGAGAGATGAACGCGGGGACCGCGCGGCCGTCCCTGACGCGCATCCGCGGGCCGTAGGTGTTGAAGATCCTGACAATCTTGGCGTCGAGGCCGTGATAGCGGTGATAGGCGACGGTCATCGCCTCGGCAAAGCGCTTGGCCTCGTCGTAGACGCCACGCGGGCCGATCGGGTTGACGTTCCCCCAATAGGTTTCCTTCTGCGGGTGCTCGAGCGGATCGCCGTACACTTCGGACGTTGACGCCAGCACGAATCGGGCGCCCTTCGCTTTTGCCAGCCCCAGCGCTTTGTGCGTGCCGAGCGCGCCGACTTTCAGCGTCGGGATCGGCAGCTCCAGGTAGTCAATCGGGCTCGCGGGGCTGGCCCAGTGCAGCACGTAGTCGACCGGCCCTTCGATGTAGATGTAATTCGTGACGTCGTGCTTGATGAACTCGAAGTCGCGGTTCCTGAGGTGCGCGATGTTGGCGATGTCGCCGGTCAGGAGGTTGTCGATGCCGATCACCGAGTACCCGCGATCGAGCAGCGTTTCAGCGAGATGCGACCCGATGAAGCCGGCAGCGCCGGTGATGACGACACGTTGGGGCATGAGGAAACAGTCCTAAGTGCCGAGTGCTACGTGCAAAGTGAAGTGCACAGTGGAAAGTAGACAGTGAGGGGCAAACCGGTACGTTGGGGCCCGTTCGTTACGATGCCTTCCACCACTTACCACTTTTCACTCCTCACTCCACTTGGCACTTCGCATTTAGCACTTGGCACTGCCAGTGGGAAGTTAATATGCGTGCCGTTGAAAGAATCCCTTGAGCAGCGTGAGCCACATGATCTTGATGTCGAGCGAGACTGACCAGTTCTCGATGTAGTAGAGGTCGTACTCGATTCGCTTCTCGATCGACGTGTTGCCGCGCCAGCCGTTCACCTGCGCCCAGCCGGTCAGGCCGGCGCGCACCTTGTGACGCAGCATGTACTGCGGGATCCGGTGCTTGAACTGGTCGACGAAGTAGGGCCGCTCGGGTCGCGGGCCGACGAGCGACATGTCTCCCCGCAGCACGTTCCACAGCTGCGGCAGTTCATCGATGCTCGTCCTCCGAAGCAGACGGCCCACTGGCGTGCATCGCGGGTCGTCGTCTCTGGCCCAGACCGGACCGGTTTCGGCCTCGGCGTCCTGGTACATCGAGCGGAACTTGTAGATGGTGAATTGCTTGCCATCCAGGCCCATGCGTTCCTGCCGGTAGAAGATCGGCCCCGGAGACGTCCGGCGGATGACGAGGGCGGCGATGGCCAGCGGGATCGCGACGAAAACGAGCGCGGTGCCCGAGATCGCCACGTCCAGCGTCCGTTTGATGAAGCTGTTGAAGCCCTGGAGCGGAACGTCGTTGACGTTGATGATCGGGATGCCGTCGAGATCCTCGAGGCGCGCGCGCAGCGCAATCACCTGGAGGACGTCCGGCACGACCTTGACGTCGATCATCTCCCGGCCGACGACCTGCAGCAGTTGCAGCATCTGCACATGCTGTTCGGCGGGCAGCGCGACATAGAGATGATCGATATGCTCGCGAACGGCGATCTCGCCGGCTTCGTCGAGTGTGCCGAGAATCGGCAGGCCGCGGTGGCCCAGATAATCGCCGCCCGCCCGATCGTCCAGGAACCCCACCACGTGATAGCCGAGCTCGCGGTGCTCGAGGATGCGGTCGGCGACCAGCCGTCCGAGCTCGCCCGCGCCGGCAATCAGGATCCGCTTGAGGCCAATGCCGGCGCGCCATCGCCGCTCGAGCGCCTCGCGCACGAGCTCGCGCGAGGCAAACGTCAGGAGGACGTTGAACGACAGAAACAGGGCCCAGACGATCTGCGAGACTTCGTAGACGCCACGGTCCTTCAGCTCGTCTGGGACGTAGTAGGCCTGGAAGTACAGGGTGGCGATGATCCCGAACACGACGGCAAGGATGCTGCCGACGAAGACCGCGAAGAAGTCGTCGACGCGGGACCGGCCCCGGCGCAGCCGATACAACCCCTGCACATGAAACGCAAAGGGGACCAGCACGCCGATGAACGGCAGGACGTTGATGTACTGGCTGAACGGCGGAAAGCCCTTGGTAACGGGGATCAGGCCGCTCTCGAAGCGAACGACGTACGCCAGCACAAAGGCCGCGATGCCGAGCACCGCATCAGAACAGACGTATAAAGCGACCAGGAGCCGGTTGTGGCGCTTTACCAACGCGTCCCCTCGGGTGCGGCGACGGTGTCGTCGATCAGACGGCCCATGGCGCTCGCGAACTTCTGGCGGCTGAAACTCTCGGCGTGAGCCCGCGCGATCGCGGGATCGAAGGGCAGCCGCTGCACGGCAGCCAGGCCCTCGGCCAGGGCCTCCGCGGAGCGGTCCGTAACCAGCACGCCGGTGATGCGATCGAGCACCGTCTCTTTCGCGCCGCCGGCCGCGAGTGCCACCACGGGCCGTCCGCAGGCCTGGGCCTCGACGGGGGCGATGCCAAAGTCTTCCTCGCCCGGGAGCATGACGACGGCAGCATGGCGATAGGCGTCGCGCACGGCCTCGTTGCTCTGAAATCCAAGGAATTCGACTTCGCCGCCGGCTGCCCGCGCTTCGAGTCGAGTGCGTTCGGGGCCCTGCCCGATGATCTTCAGGGGCAGACCCGCCAGTCGGGCGGCATCAATGGCCACGTCGATTCGCTTATATGGCACCAGTGCAGACACTATGAGGGCATACCCTTCGTGACTGGCGGTTGCCGGGCGTGAAGAACGCAGTGTCCACCGGAGGGTACACGACGACGGCCTCCCGATTATAGTATCGGGCTATTCTGCCGGCAACATAATGGGAAATAGCCACATAGCGGCTCACGCGGGTCGATGTCCGCGCATCCCACCTCGCCACGCGCCGCAAGAGCGGCCTCATCACGGCTGAGCCGAGCGCGCCGATTCGCTCCGGGCCGAAGTACTGGTCGAACTGATCCCAGGCGTAGCGCACCGGCGTGAAGCAGTAGCAGAGGTGCCGCGCGCCCGGCCGGGCGACTGCGGCCTTGGCGGCGCAGTGACTGGTGCTGATCACGAGATCAGCGGCGTCGAGGTCGAACAACTCGACGGCCGCTGGAAACAGCGGCAGGCAATGACGATAGAGGTGGCGAATACCGGGCACGAAGCTCAGCGGCGTGGTGCGAATCGGGTGAGCCACGATCGCCGGCGAGGCTGTGCCGGGGACGTAGACGAGCGTGAATACCTCGGCTGACGGATTCAGCTCGCAGATGACCTCGAGCGCTCGCTCGCCGCCGCGCATGCCGGTGAGCCAGTCATGCACCAGCGCGACGCGCGTCATGAGCGCGCGACCTCGCCGTAGATCTGGCGAACGCGCTGCGCGGACCGTTCCCATGAGAACTCGCGCGCCCTGGCGAGCCCCCGCGCGCTGAGATCGGATCGCAGCGCGTCGTCGGTCAGCACGCGGCGCATCGCCTCGGCGATCGCCTCGGCGCTGTACGGATCGACGAGCAGCGCCGCATCGCCCGTCACTTCCGGCAGCGAGGAGACGTTCGACGTGACGACCGGCGTTCCGCAGGCCATCGCCTCGAGCGGCGGCAGGCCGAACCCTTCGTAGAGCGACGGGAACACGAACACCGAGGCCAGGCGATAGACGACGGCGAGCGTCTCGTCGGGAAGGAAGCCGAGGAAGCGCACGTACTTGTGCAGGTTGTAGCGATGCACGGCACGGCGCAGCGCCGCGTACTTCGAGATTTCGTCGCCGATGACCACCAGCTTCAGGTGATCGAGGCCGGACCGTCGCACCAGATGGAAGGCGTCGAGCAGCCGCTCGACATTCTTGTGCGGCTTGACGTTGCCGACATAGAGCGCGAACTCGCCCTGCAGCTGATAGCGCTCCTCGACCGCGCGGATCTTGTCCTCCGGCGGCGGCGTGGAGAACCCCTCGTCGATGCCGTTGTAGATGACGGTCACCTTGTCGGGTGCCACGTCGAAGAACTCGAGGATGTCGCGCTTCGACGCTTCCGACACGGTGAGGATGCGATTGGATCGCCGCGCGGCGGCGCCCATCTGCGCGCGGGCGTACGCCAGCGCCCCGCGCTTCGCCAGGTATTGCGGAAACCGAAGATGAATGCAATCGTGAATCGTGACCACCGAGCGGCAGCGGGTCAGCGGCGGCAGCACGTAGTGCGGTTCATGGAAGATGCCGGCGCGGGTGCGGACGAGCGTCCACGGCACCGTGAGCTGCTCTCGGACCGAATACGGTTTCGACGAATCGACCTCGACGCGGAAGTTGTCGCCGAGCGAGAGGCCCAGCTCGCGATCGCGGCCACCGCAGATCAGGATGTATTCCGTCTGGCGGTCGAGACGCGCCAGTTGGCGGAGAATGTTGCGGATGTAGGTGCCGATGCCGAAATCGTGCAGTTTCCGGGCATCAATCGCGACGCGCACGCGCTAAATCATAGCCCGAGCTAAAGCCCGGGCCTACGGTACGGTGCCCTGCACACCGTCTGATACCTCTCGAGAACTGGAGCCCACATCGGGAGGTGTTTGCGATAGTAGGCGAGATGGCTCTCGTGCCAGGCGGCGCGCGCGCGCCCGCCGTCGCCAGCGCCGGAACGCCCCGCAGGTGAACGATCTGCGGCGACAGGCGAGAACAGGACCCGACGCCCGCGGGCCCTCACCGCGGCACAGAAATCCACGTCTTCGAGATACAGAAAGTAGCGCTCGTCCAGGAGCCCCACGGCTTCCGCGTCGGCCCGGCGCACCAGCAGGCAGGCGCCGGTCACCCATTCGACCGCCCGCTCCCGCCGCGACCTGCCTCTCGATCCATCGTCGCGCCAGCGCGTGGCCTCGGGCGTCGAGCGAGAGCAGCGCCTTGCGGCCAGCCTCACGCCATGGATTCACGGGTCCGCCAATCGACAGCTCAGGATCGCCGCGCTCGTCCACGACCCGCGGTCCGATGACCGCGACCTCCGGCGACTCGTCGAGACGCGCCGTCAGACGGTCAATCGCACCCGGCGGCACGATCGTGTCCGGATTCAGCAGCAGGACCAGATCGGAAGCGGTCGACCGAATGCCGATGTTGTTGGCCTTCGCGAAGCCGACGTTGCTGCCCGCTGCGATCACCCGGATCTGCGGGAAGCGCGATCGGACAAGCTCCGGAGCGCCGTCGGTCGAGGCATTGTCGACGACGACGATCTCGTGGGGCACCGAGGGCGGCGCGGCGGTCAGAGAGTCGAGCATCCGCGCGAGATCGTCCCGCGCGTTGTAGGTCACAACGACGATCGTGAGCCGTGTCACCTCCGCGCTGCCTCCTCGAGCGTGGACAAGACCGCGGCCGCGGCGTCCGGCCAGCGATAGCGCGCGAGTACCGACGGCGCCGCTGCCAGGACGGCGCGCCGCGCGTCGCTTGAAGGGTCCAGCAATGCATCGATCGCCTCGGCCACGGCTCGCGGCTCGGGCCGGGCCATGAACACCGCGGCGTCGCCGAGCGTTTCACGAGCGACTGGAGTGTCGAGCACCAGCGGCGACGCACCCGCGGCGAGGGCCTCGAGCGGCGTCAGCCCAAACCCCTCGTACTCGGAGAGGAACGCGAACACCGACGCCCGCGCGTACAGCGCATCGAGGTCTTCGTCCGACACCCAGGCTCGCGAGCGAATGCGGTCGGCTGCCGGCGATTTGGAGACGAGATTGGCGATCTGCTGCGGCGGATGCGTGCGATCGTTCCCGACAATCTCGAGCCGCGCCTTGGGGCGCGTCGCGGCAATCTGCGCAAATGCTGACACGAGCGTAGGGAGATTACGTCGATTGAAGATCGATCCGACGTAGAGGACCAGTTCGTCCCTGTCGGTGGCCCGCACGTTCACCGCATCCACGCCGGGACACACCACGGAGATCCGCTCGCCAGGCAGGCCCAGGTGCGTGACGATCTCGTGGCGGGAAAACTCCGAGATCGTGATGACGCGTGCCGCGCGCGCCGCAGACCAGCGCGCGAGCACGCGGCGCCGGGTGCCTTCGCGCCACCCGAACCACTCCGGGTGAGCGATGAACGACAGGTCGTGAATGGCGACGACGAACGGTACGCCGGCCAGGAGGGGCGCACTATAGCCGGGAGCAAAAAAGACGTCGACGCGGTCGCGCCGCGCCGCAGCCGCCTGGCTCTGCTGCTCCCACCGCGTCCCGCCTGCGCCCGGCACAAGAACGACTTCGCCAGGAAAGTCGGGCGGGAGCGCGATGCGGCCGTCCGGCGAGTAGACCGAAAAACGATGGCGCCGAGCCGAGGGCAAGAGCGTCCACTCGCGAAGGATCCGCTGCAGGAAGCGGCCCACGCCGGTGACGTGGCCGCTCAGCTCGCGGCCGTCAATGCCGACGTGCATGCACCCGTCCCGTGAGAAGAATGCGCGCGTAGGCATCGCGAAGCGTTCGGGCGGCGTCCACCCACGAGAAAATGCGGGCGCGCGCCAGCCCGCGTCGCCGAAGATCCTCGGCCAGCCCCGGCGAGGTCAGCACGCGCAGGATTGCCTCGCTCAGGGCTCGGTGATCGCCGGGCGCGACGAAAAGGGCGGCGTCGCCGGCAACCTCGGGCAAGGCGCCGGCGGTCGACGCGATGACGGGCACGCCCAACGCCATGGCTTCGAGGACGGGCAGTCCAAAGCCCTCGTGGTGCGATGGCAACACGAGGAGCCTCGCGCCTTCGTACAGCGCTCGCCGCGCATCCGCGTTGACATAGCCGACGAAGTCCACGCGTTCACGAAGCGGCGGACGCGACAGCCGCGCGACCCAATCCTCGGATCCAGGACGCGTGCCGCCGGCAATGCGCAGCCGCGGCAGGCGGCGCTGGTCCTCGAGCAGATGCTCCCAGGCATCCAGCAGCGCGCCGAGGTTTTTGCGGGGCTCGAGCGTGCCGACGAAGAGCACGTAACCATCCGCCGGCGGGACGCGATCGACCGGATCGCCTATCCAGGCTGGCAGGCCCGGACGGCAGACGACGATCCGGTTGATGTCCACGCCGAGCGTCGTCTGCACCGCCGTCGCGGTGTCTTTCGAGTTCACGACAACCAGCGCCGCGCGGGTGACGTGGCGCCGGACGAGGTCGGGATAGTCGCGCCGTACCTCGGCGCTGGTGCGTTCCGGATGCGCCAGAAAATCCAGATCGTGCACGGTGACGATCTGCTTCGCCCGTCTCGCGGGCAACATCAGGGGGTGAAGAGACTGGGCCACGTCGGTATCGCCAGCGAGGAGCTCGATAGGTGGCCAACCGAGCCGATGCCAGGCCCAATTGAGGACGCGCACGGGCACTCGCCGATCGATCACCGTTGTGGAGGGCCACGCGGCAAGGGCGCTGTCGGCTCGATTGGACCATGAGCTCGTGAAGAGCGTCAGCCTGTCTCCGGGCCCGGCCGTCGCCGCAAGCGCCCGCGCGAGCTCGTGCGCATATTCGCCGACCCCGGTCCGGTCGCGCAGGGCGGGGCGGTAGTCGAGCAGGATGTGCACAGCCGGGACAGAAGGCTAGCAGGGCGGCGCACGGGGAACAACTCCGGCGGCGGTGAGGCGGGGCCCTGAGGCGGAAGTCCTTTCTTGTCAGTATGTTGACAGCATTTGAGCGGTGTGTTAACGTTCGGGGTTTCGCCCTGACGCCGCCTGAGGTTCATCACGTTGACCTACGCGGCGACGGCTTCAACGTCCAAAAGAATCGAGCGTTCGGATGAAGATCGCGGTAGTCGGGACAGGGTATGTCGGTCTGGTGGTGGGTGCCTGCCTCGCCGAGACGGGGAACGAGGTCATCTGCGTCGACAAGATCGAGGCAAAGGTGCGGATGCTGCGACGCGGTCGGATGCCAATCTACGAGCCGGGCCTCGAGGAGCTGGTGCAGGGCAACACCAAGCGGAAACGCCTGACCTTCTCGACGCAGCTTGCGAAGGCCGTTCGCGCCTCGGAGATTGTGTTCATTGCCGTCGGCACGCCGCAGGACGAGGACGGCTCGGCCGACCTTCGGCACGTCCTCGATGTGGCGAAGGACATCGCGCGGGCGATGAACGGCTACAAGGTGATCGTCGACAAGAGCACGGTGCCGGTCGGCACGGCGGCCCGCGTCCGCGATATCGTCCGCCGCGAAACCACACACCCGTTCAGCGTCGTCAGCAATCCCGAGTTCCTGAAGCAAGGCGCGGCCGTCGATGATTTCCTGCGGCCCGATCGCGTGGTCATCGGCGCCGAGGACGACAAGGCGCGCCGGATCATGGAGGAGCTGTACGCGCCCTTTACCCGTACCGGCGCTCCGATCATGGTGATGGACTGTGCCAGCGCCGAGCTGTGCAAGTACGCGGCAAACGCAATGCTGGCGACCAAGATCTCGTTCATGAACGAAATCGCGAATGTCTGCGAGCTCTTCGACGCGGACGTCGACGACGTCCGGCGGGCCATGGGATCCGACAAGCGAATCGGGCCGTCGTTCCTGTTCCCCGGCGTGGGCTACGGCGGGAGCTGCTTTCCGAAGGACGTGAAAGCCATTCTTCATTTCTCCGGAAAAAACGGCTACGAGTTCAAGATCCTCGACGCCGTCGAGACCGTCAATCAGCGGCAGAAGGGGCGCCTCGTCGAGAAGATGACGGCGCACTTCGGCAGCTTGAAAGGGAAGACGATTGCCCTCTGGGGCCTGGCGTTCAAACCGCGCACTGACGACATGCGCGAAGCGCCTGCGATCACGATCATCGAGCGGCTGCTCCAGGCGGGCGCGAAGGTCCAGGCCTTCGACCCCGAGGCGATGAAGGTCGCGAAGGGGATCTTCGGTGCCAAGCTCGTGCTGGTGGATCGCAGCTATGACGCCCTCAAGGGCGCCGATGCGCTTGCGGTGGTCACGGAATGGAACGAGTTCCGCGAGCCTGACTTCACGCGGATGCGGAAGCTGCTCAAGTCGCCAGTGATCTTCGACGGGCGTAATATCTATCGCCCGGCCATGATGAAGGAACAGGGCTTCACGTACTACGCCATCGGTCGCTGATGAACTGAGTGAACCCCCTCCTTCGTCTGCTTCGCTACTCGGCCCCGTATCGCTTGCGGCTCGGCTGGGCGATCGTGGCGATGCTCGTCTACGCCGCCGCATCTGCCGGCCATGCGTATCTGATCAAACCGATCCTCGACAGCGTGCTGCCGCGCCAGGAGCACGTGAGCCAGGTGGCATGGGCCATTATCGGCTTGTACTTCCTGAAGGGGATCGGCGGCTATTTCTCCGATTACCTCATGGCCGACGTCGGCCAGCGGGTCGTTCGCGATCTGCGCAACCGGCTGCACGCGCACATGCTGCAGCAATCTGCCGGGTTCTTCGCACGCCGGACGACCGGGCAATTGCTCTCGCGGCTCACGAACGACGTGGGCCAGGTGCAGCACGCCGTCTCCGAAACGATCGGCGACCTGCTGCAGGAAGGGCTCGCGGTCATCGGCTACGCGGCGCTGCTGTTCTACTACGACCCCCGGCTTGCGCTGGTGTGTCTGACGGGCGCCCCGGTCATCGTCTATCCGCTGGCGCAGCTCGGCCGGCGGCTCCGCAAGACGACGCGCCGCAGCCAGGAGGCGCTCGAGCACCTCTCACACGTGGCCGGTGAATCCTTCATCGGCCATCGCATCGTGAAGGCCTTCGGCGCCGAGGCGCGAGAAGCGCAGAAGTTCCAGGCCGCATCGGCCGGACTCCATCGGACGAACATGACCGTGACGCGGCTCGTCTCGATTCTGCCGCCGATGATGGAGCTGCTGGGGGCCTTTGCCATTGCCGGCGCGCTCTATTACGGAAGCCACCAGATCGCGGTCGGCCGGCTGACGCCCGGAGAGTTCACGGCCTTCATCGCCGCGCTGCTGCTGATGTACGGGCCGATCAAGAAGTTGAGCCGCGTGAACGCCAGCCTGCAGCAGGCGATCGCGGCGGCCGAGCGCATCTTCGAGATGATGGACCGGCACACCGAGGTGCGCGAGCGCCCCGGCGCGATGGCGCTGCCGCATTTCCGGGGAACCATCGATTTCGAGAACGTAGTCTTCGCGTATGAGGACGGTCAGGCTCGGCCGATCCTGCGCGGCGTGACGGTCAGCGTGCGGGCGGGCCAGATGATTGCCATCGTCGGCCGGAGCGGTGCCGGCAAGACCACCTTGGTGAACCTCGTGCCGCGCTTCTACGATGTGACGGATGGACGCATCCTCGTGGACGGCGTCGACATTCGTGACGTGACGCTCGCGTCGTTGCGCGCACAGATCGGCATGGTGACGCAGGAGACGATCCTGTTCGACGACAGCGTCTCGCGGAACATCGCGTACGGGCGTCCCGATGCCTCCGTCCAGGAGATCGAGGCCGCAGCGCGTGCGGCGCATGCGCATGAGTTCATCGTGAACCTGCCGCAGGGCTACGACACCTTCATCGGCGAACGCGGGCAGCGGCTGTCCGGCGGCCAGCGGCAGCGGCTCGCGATTGCGAGAGCGATCCTCAAGGATTCGCCCATCCTGGTGCTCGACGAAGCCACGTCGTCGCTCGACGCCGAGTCGGAGCTGCTCGTGCAGGACGCGCTCGCGAACCTGATGAAGGACCGCACCTCGTTCGTCATCGCACACCGGCTCTCCACCATCCGCCGCGCCGACGCCATCATCGTGATGGATCGTGGCCGGGTCGTCGAGACGGGACGCCACGACGATCTCCTGGCGCGTGGCAAGCTGTACGCCCGCCTCTACGAGCTGCAACTGCTCGAGGGACGGCGCACTGTGCAGGTGGCGCCAGCGGCGGCGATGGCCGACGACGACGGGTGGGGAAAGCGGACAGACAACTGATGATCAAGAGCATGACGGGATTCTCGTCCCTGACCCGCGAAGACGAAGTGGTCGCGATCAGCGTGACGCTCCGCGCGGTGAATCACCGGTATCTCGACGTCCAGGTGCGCGTGCCGCAGACACTGCAGGATCAGGAGTCGCGGATCCGGGCGCTCCTGCAGCAGACGATTGCCAGAGGCCGCGTCGAGGTCGGCGTCTCGCTGCAGTTCCGACGGCCGCCCGTGCCGGCGGTGGAATTGAACGAGGCCTTCGTCTCGGCCCTGGAGCTCGCGCTCGAACGCGCCAGGGCGCGCGGGGTCATCGCCGGGCACCTGACGCCGGGCGATTTGCTGCGGCTGCCGCACGCGCTGAGCATTCGCGATCAGCCAGCCAATGGAACCGGAGAGGACGACGGCGCGGTGAACGCGGCGCTGGCACAGACGCTGACCGAGGCGATCGCCGAGCTCGAGCGCATGCGGGTCCACGAAGGCGACCATCTGCGCGACGATCTCGAGGGCCGGCGACGCGGGCTCGCGCGACCTGATCGACCGGATCGGCCAGGCCGCGGCCAATGGCCAGACCGACCTCCAGGCGCGGCTCAACGCCCGGATCGCGGAGCTCACCGCGGATCAGCCGCTCGATCGCGCCGTCGTCGCTCAGGAAGTCGTGCGGATGGTGGGCCGGTCGGATATCAGCGAAGAGGTGACGCGGTTTCGCGCCCACCTGCAGCATTGGGCGACGCTCACGGATGCGCCCGAGCCGTGCGGCCGCAAACTCGATTTCCTGCTGCAGGAGATGAATCGCGAGATCAACACCATCGGGTCGAAGGCGGATGGTCAGGCGGTGTCGGAGCTGGTGGTGACGGCGAAGGCCGAGCTCGAGAAGATGCGCGAACAGGTGCAGAATGTCGAGTGACGCGCCCGGGCAGCTCTTCATCGTCTCTGCGCCGTCCGGGACGGGAAAGACGACGCTGGTCGAGCGGCTCGTGCAGGTGGTTCCCGATCTCGCGCTCTCGCGATCGTTCACGTCGCGCCGGCCGCGAGCGGGGGAGTGCGACGGCGTCGACTATAATTTCATCAGCCGCGAACGCTTCGATCGGATGGTCCAGGACGGCGAGTTCCTGGAATGGGCGGACGTGTTCGGCAACTGCTACGGGACGGCGGCCGCCGAGACGGATCGGATCCTCTCGGCCGGCCACGACGTCGTCCTGGTGATCGACGTGCAGGGGGCGCGCCAGGTGCGCGCCGCGCGTGCCGGCACGATTGGCATCTTCGTGCTGCCGCCGACGTTTGCGGTGCTCGAAGAGCGGCTCCGAGGCCGCAGCAAGGACACCGACGCGCAGATTCGGCGCAGGCTCGAGGTCGCCCGGCAGGAGGTCGGCGCGGTGGCCGACTACGACTACGTCGTCGTGAACGACGAGCTCGAGCCCGCGGTCGCGCGGCTGCGGTCCATCGTCGAGGCCGAGCGCGCCCGGCTCCGCAGGATGGATCCGACGGCGGCGCGCATCATCGAGACGTTCAGGTAGAACACATGGCTCTCATCGCGCTTGGCGTCACAGGGGGCATCGGTGCCTACAAGGCGGTCGAAGTCGCGCGTCTCTTGCAGAAGCAGGGACACGACGTCGTCGCGATCATGACCCGTTCGGCGCGGCGCTTCGTCGGCCCCGTGACCTTTGAAGCGATCACCAGGCGCCGCGTCATCACCGATCAGTGGACGCCGGGCACCAACGCCGACATCGAGCACATCTCGATTGCCTCGGACATTGCGCTGCTGCTGGTGGCGCCCGCCACCGCGAACGTCATCGGAAAGTTCGCGCACGGCATCGCGGACGATTTCCTGTCGTCGCTGTTCCTGGCCTCCGCGGCGCCGGTGCTTCTGGCGCCGGCCATGAACACGAACATGCTGGCGCATCCGGCGGTGCAGCAGAACCTCGCGACGCTGCAATCGCGCGGCGTGCGATTCGTCGAACCCGGCGAAGGCTATCTGGCGTGCGGCTGGATCGGGAAGGGCCGGCTGGCCGAGCCGATCGACATCGCCGCGGCCGCCCAGCTGGTACTGGCGCGCGACAAGTCATTGTCGGGCCGTCGTGTCCTGGTGACTGCGGGACCGACTTACGAGGATCTCGACCCGGTGCGCTACGTCGGCAATCGCTCGAGCGGCCGGATGGGCTACGCCATCGCAGCGGAGCTCGCCGCGCGTGGCGCGGAAGTCGTGTTGATCACCGGTCCGACCTCGTTGAGCCTGCCTGCCGTCGCATCGGTTGTGCGGACGCGCACGGCCCGAGAGATGCACCGTGCCGTCATCGAGGGGCTGCCTGGCGCAGACGCGCTGATCATGGCCGCGGCGGTGGCCAACTACACGCCACAGGCCGTCGCTGCGCAGAAGATTGCGCATGACGATGGCCCGCTGACACTGACATTGGTGCCGACGCCAGACATTGTGGCCGACGCCGCCGCCTGGCGCAGTCGCGAGGGACGCGACCGGCCGCTGCTTGTCGGATTTGCCGCGGAAACGCAGGACGTCGTCGAACGAGGCCGCGCGAAACGCCGCCGGAAGGGCATCGACGTCATCGTCGCCAACGACGTCTCGGGGCCGGATGCCGGGTTCGAGGTCGAGACGAACGCGGTCACGATCATCAGCGACGAGGGCGACGAGTCGCTGCCGCTGCAATCGAAGGCATCGATCGCGGTGGCGCTTGCCGATCGGCTCGAGCGCTGGCTCAAGGGCGTGCGCGCGCCGGCCGAGTCACGTTCGTGACGAGCCCTCGCGATCTCGCTCAGCACCTGCGCTACTACCAGGACATCGGGGTTGAGGGGCTGTCGCGCGACGCCGGGTGGCGACGACGCGGGGCCGTGACGCCCGTAGCAACCGACCCCGCGCCTCCTCCCGTAACACCACCTCCATCTGCAGCCGCGATCATTCCGCTGACGGACGTCACCGGAGCGGATCGGCTGTTGGCCATTCGTGCGGAGATTGGCGATTGCACGCGGTGCAAGCTGCACACCGGGCGAACCAACCTCGTGTTCGGGGTGGGGAATCCCGACGCGGCGCTGATGTTCATTGGCGAAGGGCCGGGCGCTGATGAGGACGAGCAGGGCGAGCCGTTCGTCGGACGCGCGGGCCAGCTGCTGACGCAGATCATAAAGGCCATGGGGTTCGCGCGCGAAGATGTCTACATCGCCAATGTCGTGAAGTGCCGGCCACCAGGGAATCGCAACCCCGAGCCCGACGAAATCGCGCAATGCTCGCCGTTCCTGCAGGCGCAGATTGCGAGCATCAAGCCGAAAGTCATCGTGGCGCTCGGCAAGTTTGCGGCGCAGACGCTCCTGGCGACCGAGACGCCGATCTCGCGGCTGCGGGGACGTTTCCACGAGATGGGCGACACCGTCGTGATGCCTACGTTCCACCCGTCCTACCTGCTGAGGAACCCCGCGTCGAAGCGTGACGTGTGGGAGGACATGAAGTTGGTGATGCAGCGGCTGAAGGAATAGCTCGCTCGTCAGATGCTTGTTTCCGTCGCTGTTCCGGTTCCATTTCTGCCGCTTCTGACTTACCGCGTTCCGGCCGGCGACGCGCTGCCTGCACGAGGCACGCGCGTGCTCGTGCCGCTCGGCCGACGGACCGTGACCGGCCTTGTCACGGGAGCCGCCACCGAAGGCGTCGTCGCTGACGATGCGATCCGGGAGCTGGCCGGCGTGCTCGACGAGGACGCGCCGTTTCTGCCAGACGCGATCGTGGAACTGGCGTTGTGGGTGTCGGACTACTATCTGGCGGGCCCCGGCGAGGCACTGTCGACGGCGATGCCGCCGTTTGCGTGGGTCGAGAGCGAGTCGAGATTCGAGCTGACCGCTTCGGGAGCGGTGGCGGCGCCCGACGAGAGCGACGGACCGAGGCATCGGATCCTGTCGAGGCTCGTGCGCGGGCCGAAGTCCGCGCGAGCGCTCATTTCCGTCGGCGCCGAGCGGACGCTCGTGGAAAGCGTCTTGCGAGGCCTGGAGCGTGACGGCCTCGTCTCACGCGTCCAGACGCTCGTGGGCCGGGCGAGCGCATTCCGCACCGAGATCGTCGCGACCTTGACGGCCGCCGGCCTCTCCCACGCCCATGCCGATCCCCAGGCGGTGTCGGTTCTTCGCGGCGCGAAGCAGCAGGCCGCGCTCGAAGCCCTGGTGGGAGCGCCGGGCGGCTTGAGCGCCGCTGCCCTTCGATCGCGCGGGTTCGATCTGGCGACGCTGCGCCGCCTTGCCGCACGGGGGCTCGTTCACCTCGCCGAAGAGCGTCGCGAACGCGATCCATTCGCGGCCGAGCCTGGCGTTCCCGTTGCCGGACCAGGCCGCGAGCTGACCGCCGAGCAGGAGGCGGCATTCGCGGCGCTCCGTTCGCTGCTCGATGAACGGCGGTTTCACGCGGCGCTCCTGCACGGGGTCACCGGGAGCGGGAAGACCGAGCTCTATCTGCGACTGGCGGCGCACGTCATCGCGGGCGCACGTCAGGTGCTGATTCTGGTGCCCGAGATCGCCCTCACTCCACAGGTCATCGGTCAGGTTCGCGCCGTGTTCGGCGCGCGCGTGGCGATTCAGCACAGCGGGCTCGCCGATGGTGAGCGCCACGATCAGTGGCACCGTGTGCGGGAAGGCGCCGTCGACCTGGTGGTCGGCACGCGATCGGCCGTGTTCACGCCTCTCGAGAGGCTCGGTCTGATCGTCGTGGACGAGGAGCACGACACTTCCTACAAGCAGGAAGAGACGCCGCGATATCACGGCAGGGATGTCGCCGTCGTGCGCGCGCGCCAGGCCGGCGCGCTCGTCGTGCTCGGGTCGGCAACCCCCGCGCTCGAGACGTATCACAACGCCGAGTCGGGTCGATACGCGCGCGCGGTACTCTCGAAGCGCGTGCTCGATCGTCCGCTCGCCGATGTCCAGGTGGTTGATATGCGCGAGGAGTACGCAACGGACGGACCGGACGTCATCCTGAGCGCGCGCCTCGTGGACGCGATCGCGAAGCGGCTTGCCGCAGGCGAGCAGTCGCTGCTGCTCCTCAATCGGCGAGGCTTTGCGACCACGGTGTTCTGCCGCCAGTGCGGCCACGTGCTGGACTGCCCGAACTGTAGCGTATCGCTGACCGTCCACCGGAGCTCGGGGCGGCGGGGCTTCAGCCCCGCGGGTTCCCCTCCTCCCGCACGTGCGGTGTGCCACTACTGCAACCACTCGGTGCGTGTCCCCACAACGTGCGAGAAGTGCGCGGCGCCGTATCTGGAGCAGGCGGGCTTCGGCACCGAACGGGTGGAGTCGGAGGTGAAACGGCTCTTCGACACGGCGCGCGTGGGCCGCGTCGATCGCGACACGATGCAGCGGCGCGGCGCCATCCAGCGCGTGCTGCACGAGTTCAGGACCGGCGCCCTCGACCTGCTGGTCGGGACGCAGATGATCGCGAAAGGCCACGATTTTCCCGCCGTCACGCTGGTTGGCGTGATCTCGGCGGATGTCGGCCTCGGCCTCGCCGATTTCCGCGCCGCCGAACGGACCTTTCAGCTGTTGACGCAGGTCGCGGGCCGGGCGGGGCGCGGGACGCAGCGGGGCGAGGCGATCATCCAGACGCTCCACCCGGATCACTACAGCATCAGGCTGGCGACGCGGCAGGACTATCCCGATTTCTACCGCGAGGAGCTACGCTATCGCCAGGCGATGCGGTATCCGCCGGCGGTCGCCCTGATCAACGTCGTGGTCCGCGGCCGCAGCTTTGCGGACGCGATGACCGGCGCCGCCGATCTCGTTGCACGTCTCGAGCCCAGACACGCGTTCGCGGTGCTCGGCCCCGCGCCGGCGCCGCTGGCCCGGCTGCGCGGCGAGTATCGAGCGCAGTTTTTTCTGAAGGGGCGACATCGCACCGCGATGCGCGAGTCGCTGACGCGCGCGATTGCGGCGATGCCCGAGCTCGCGCGCCGCGTGACAGTCGACGTCGATCCGGTCGGAATGCTCTAGCGTAGAAAGAGGAGCAGTAGGGCCCGACTTCAGTCGGGCCGGACACGTCTCACCCTACTTCGGCCGAATCAGATCCATCACCTCGATCGGTGCCGGCGTGAAGCAGACCACGAACATGATCAGCGCGCAGACGGCGAGGACCAGTCGCGTCGAGTCGAGCGGGACGTCCTCATCGAGGACGGCGGGGTGGCGCGGTCCGACGAAGACGAGCATCGCCACCAGGAGAATCGTCCAGACCAGCCAGCTGAGAGACACGAAGACCAGTGACGCCACGATCAGCGTCGCGGCCAGAGTGATGCGGGTCGAACGCCGGCCAAACACGGCGTAAGAAATGTGCCCGCCGTCCAACTGCGCGATCGGAAACAGGTTGAGCGCGGTCACGAGCAGCCCGAACCAGGCTGCGAGCCCCACAGGGTGCAGATTGAGGTCGAGGCCCTTCGGCAGCGGGCCCCAGACCAGCCACGCCGCCGCCTTGAAGATCAGCGGCTCGCCGAGCGAGGCGCCGACGAAATTCTTCGGGACCCGTAAGACGTTCGACAGCGCCAGGCCGCAGATCAGCGCCGGGACGGCTACCAGAAATCCCGCGATCGGACCCGCGATCCCGATGTCGAACAGCGCCGCCTTCTGCAGAATCGGTTGCCGGATCTTGATGACGGCGCCGAACGTGCCCGTCAGGACGAGCGGCATCGGCAGAAAGAACGGCAGGGTCGCGTCGATCCGGTAATAGCGGCACGCCAGGTAGTGGCCCATCTCGTGCGCGCCCAGGATGGCGAGGATGGTCAGGCTGTAGGGCAGTCCGTTCAGAATCAGGAGCGAGGTCTGGAGCACGGGCCGGGTACCGAGCTCGCTCATGAACGACGCGTAATGGCTGGCGCCGACGAGCATCGTGCTGATGAGCGTCAGGACGAACAGCAGGACGTGCAGCCAGACGCGAGGCTTGTGGCGCTCGGGAACCGGTGCGCGATAGACGGGTTCGGGCTCCAGGACCCACCCCGGAACGGGGCCGGGACGGCGAACGAGCGGATCGAGGGAGCCGTCCGATGGAAGCGAGTCAGGAGTCGTCACCGAGCGCTCTGGGACCGCGGCCGCTGGTGCGACCTCAGCTGATTCTCTGCGGCTTGCAGCAGAGCCCGATTTTTCGTCGGGCCTAGGTAATGTTCTGCAGGTCCTTGCCCGGCTTGAAGCGAATCGTCCGCCCTGGAGGAATCCGCACTTCCTTGCCTGTCCGCGGGTTGCGGCCGATGCCGCGCTTGCGGGGTTTGACCTGAAACACCCCGAACCCTCTCAGCTCGATCCGCTCGCCTCGCTGCATCGACACGCGCATCGCATCGAACACCGCGTCCACGGCGAGCTCGGCCTTCACCTTCGTGATGTCGGCGATCTTCGAGACCTCGTTCACGATGTCGAGCTTGATCATGCCGGGCACTCCATAGCCCGATAAGTAGCATAGACAGAGATACTTACGGTGTCAAATCGCGGGCCGACGCCGGGAGGGCGACGGCGGGCGCCGCGACAGCTCCTGACCCCATGTAACATCGTCTCCGCAATGGCGCGCGTTCCTCTGGTCGTTCTCGTCGGCCGTCCAAATGTCGGCAAGTCTACGCTGTTCAATCGGATCACGGCCACACGGCGCGCGATTGTCACCCCGGTGCCGGGCACGACCCGAGACGTGATCGAACAGACCGCGTCGTGGAATGGAACGGACTTCCGTCTGTTCGACACCGGCGGCATGTTCGGCGCTACCGACGATCCGCTCCTCGAGTTGGTTGTCGAAAAAGGCAAGCAGGCCATCAGTTACGCCGATCTGCTCGTCCTCGGTACTCGATGGGCAGCAGGGCGTCGTGCCCGGCGATCTCGAGATCGTCCGCCAGCTGCGTGCCAGCGGCACGCCCGCCATTGCCGTCGTCAACAAGATCGACGTGCGCAAGGCGCGCGAGGCGGCGATGCAGTTCTACGAGCTCGGCATCGACCCCTTGTTCGAGGTCTCGGCGGAGCACGGGGTGGGCGTCAGCGATCTGCTCGACGAGATCGTGCGGCAAATCGGCAGTCGGCCGCGCTCGACGGATCCGGTCGCCCGCGCCGCGGAAGACGTCGTCAGGGCGCGCGCCGTCGAGGAGGATCGCGAGCGGCGCCGCAAGGAAATTTCGGTCGCCATCGTCGGGCGGCCGAATGCGGGCAAGTCGTCGCTGGTCAATCGGCTGCTCCGCGAGGAGCGCATGCTCGTAAGCGAGATGCCCGGCACGACGCGCGACGCGATCGACGCGGTCCTCAAATGGCACAAGCGCGAGTTCCGCATCGTCGACACCGCGGGCATTCGCCGACCAGGCCGGGTCGCGCGCAGCGGCCAGGTGGAATCGCTCAGCGTGCTGATCGCGCGGCGCGCAATCGAGAAGGCCGACGTCGTCGTGCTGGTGGTGGATGCCACCGTCGGCGCGACCGATCAGGACGCCGCGATTGCCGGTGAAGCCGACAAGCAGGGCCGCGGCGTGATCGTCGTGGCGAACAAGTGGGACCTGGTCAAGGAGAAGGGGCCGGATTTTTCCCGAACGTTCGATGACGAGCTGCGCCGGCAGCTGAAGTTTCTCGACTACGCCAGCGTCCTGCACATCTCGGCCGTGACCGGCGAGCGGACCCCGAAGCTGCTGGAGGCGATAGACCGCGTGGCCGATGCGCGCCTGAAGCGCGTGCCGACCCCCGCGCTGAATCGGTTCGTTCAGGCAATCACGGCCGTGCATCCACCCGCCAGCCCGGGCCGCAAGCAGGTGCGCGTGTTGTACGCGGCACAGACGAACGTGGCGCCGCCCACCTTCGTGTTCTTCACCAACGTTGCGACGGCCTTCCACTTCTCGTACGAACGATTCCTGGTCAACCAGATCCGCGACGCGTTCGGGTTCGCCGGCTCGCCGATTCGCGTCCAGGTGAGACGGCGAACCGGGAAAGAGAAGAAGCCGCGCTCCGCGTAAACGTCAGAACTCTCCGCTAGATGCGGGGACAGGCCTCAGCCATCACTCAATCTGAGGCCTGTCCCCTTACCATCCGAATGGGCCAAGGAAACGCGATGGCCGGACCTTCGGCATCTGGGTGTGAAGAGGACAGGCCTCGGGAACAATTCGGCGAGGCCTGTCCCCGCAGCGCTAAGCCCTGACACTTGAACGCGCCGCATAGGCGGCGAAGACGGTCAGGCCAGCCAGGACGAGGAAGGCGAGCGCCGACTCCTGGAAGTACCAAGCGCTCGTGTCGAAGCTCCATGGTGTCGCCGTGATAGCGAACGTCGAGCCAAATGCCAACACGGTGGCGAGCAGGCCGACGCGGATTATCAGCACCGTGATGATCCCCACGACAATGACCGCGATGGCGACGTTGATCCAGAGCTCGCCTGGAGCGTCGACGAACAGATCGCGTGCCGCGAGGAAGGTGAACGCGATGGTCGCCGCAATGCCCACGACCCACATCCGCTTGAACAGGCGTTTGAGCCCGACGATCGTCAGGTTGAACCACATCGCGTTGAAGACGGTCTGAAAGACCAGCAGCGAGAACAGGAACCCGACCACGTAGTGCACGCCTTCGAAGTAGCGTGTGTTACCGAACGATGCCACGGGGTACTCCGCGCCCACCGCGTGGTTCAGAGGAGCCCTGGCGAAGATCAGCAGCGACATCAGCGCGCCGGTGCCGAGTCCAAAGAGCGCATCGCGTCCAACCCGGGCGTCCACGATCTCGCCTCGCAGGAGCCGCGTCCACCCGAGCAGGCTGTCGGGCCAGTGGCGTCGCATCGCGGGTTCAACCGCCAGATGCATCACGTACAGGACGCCGCCTGCAAACAGCGCCTCGCCGACTGACTGGAGGAATCGGTTCACCTCCTGACCGGGGTTCCCGACGTGCGGGTCGTTGAACGCCCAGGCGATCAGCTGCGCGAAGATCGCGATGACGCCAAGCCTTTGAGCGCCCCTGGTGTCGCCCCGGCCCGTCCGCACGTTCTTCCGCGCCAGAAAGAGCGCGCCACCGAGCAGGCCCATCGTCGCGATCTCGGCGGCGAAGTTCACATATCGCACGCCGGTGCTTTCTGTGGATTCCTCCATCCGCGTGGGACGGGTCCAGGTCCAGATCGTCTGGAAATAGATCGGCCGCCCACGCCACGCCGCCGCTTCTACCCGAACGGGACGCTGCGGATCGGCAATGGTGCCGGCCCACGCCGAGCGCGAATCGGCCGGACCGCGTGGAAGCCATTCCGGCGTCACGGCGTGGAATCGCGACATGTCCAGGCCCGCAAACTGAAACATCGCGGGCCAGTCCGCTGTCGCGTCCGTCTGGGCGCCGTCCTCCTTCTGCGGAGGTACGGCGTAGAACGACAGCAGATGTCCGTTGGGATCCAGCGTGACCGAAGTCATGCCCGAGATCTCGAACGGCGGATCGACAGGAGAGATCGTGCCCACCGGGTTGAGCGGCACGAGCGCCCGCGGGCTGGTGCGGAGATAGAAGAGCAGTCCGCCCGGCCGCTTGACGAACAGGTTGTCCTGTCGCGCGCGTTCCGGGTTCTCCAGGGAGTAGCGGATCAGGTCCTCGTCCAGGATGAACTCCCAGTGGCTGGCGACGACCCGCGACTCGTATCCGAGCTGGCTCAAGACCTGGTGCGTGCGGTCGATGAGCACGTCGGGGGGTTTCGTGATCGACGCCCGGCTCAGCGTCGCCCGCTGAGGCGACAGCACGGCGGCAATCGTGATCAGGGCGAGCGTAAGGACCGCGCCAAGGACGGCGTGCGTGTGCTTGACCGCGGTGCGCGCCCCGGCCGCAGCCACCATTTCGGGCGAGGGCGTCTCGCCCGCGGCCAGCGCCGCCGCCAGCGGATCGCCGCCGGGCAATGTCGCAGCGACCGCGAGCGCCGATCGCGGACGCTGATCCGGGTCGCGCTCCAGCGTCCTGAGAATCGTCCGCTCGATCGCGGGTGTCAGATCCTTCACCAGCGCGGTGGGCCGGCTCACCGCGGTGTCGAAATCCTGTTGCTGCCGCACGAGCTCAGCGACCGTGGCACCGGTCAACGCGCGTCGCCCGGTGAAGATTTCGTACAACACCAGACCGAGCGCGTAGAGATCGCTGTGAATGGTCGCGGGCTGGCCAGCCAGTTGCTCGGGCGCCATGTAGGCGGGCGTGCCGGCTCGCAGCTGATCGGTGCTGCCGGACACCTCGGCCAGACCAAAATCGGTGATGCGCACGTCGCCATTGCCGTCGAGCATCACGTTGGCCGGTTTCAGATCACGGTGCAGCACGCCGCGTTCGTGGGCGGCCGAGAGCCCTGCACACAGCTGGCGTGCGAGCTCGAGTCCCTTGTCCTCAGGTACGCGGCCAATCCGGCGGAGGAGCGAGGCCAGATCCTCGCCGTCCACATACTCCATCGTCAGGAACGGCCGGCCGTCGGCTTCGCCGACGTCGTACACGCGGCAGACGTTCTTGTGGGCAATCTGACGGGCGAGACGAACCTCGTTGTGGAGCTGCGCGAGGCGCGCCGGGTCTCCTTCGAGAGACTCGGGCAGGAACTTCATCGCCACCGGCTGTCCCAGCTTCAGATCGTCGGCGCGATACACCTCTCCCATTCCGCCTTGGCCGAGCCGGCCGACGATCCGATAGCGGTCTGCCAGAATGGTTCCCGTCTCGAAGCGAGCCTGCGAGCCGCTCGACGAAGGCGGACGTCCCGACGATGATGCGTGCCCCGAGCGCGGGCGCGACGCGCGGTCCGGGACCCCGGCGGGCCGGGCGACGGTGACGTCGGCATCCGCGAACGTGGTCGGCTGGTCGTCCGGGCTGACGGGCGTCCCGCACGCCGGGCAGAAACGCGCGGTATCGGCGACGGGCTGGTGGCAGGAGCGGCAGGCCGGCACAGTGTCTCCTAGGGCGGCGGTTTCTAGATGTTATACTTCCGGGTCGGCTGCGAACCGCACGCGCGGAACCTAGCCGTGGTGACGATGGCCCAGGCGATTGCCGAGTCTCAGAAGCGTGCCTGGCTCAAGGCCGGCGAGGTCTGCGAGCTGGCGCAGCTGCAGCCGTACGTGTTGCGCACCTGGGAACTCGAGTTTCCCGACCTGGGCGTCACGAAGACTCCGGGCGGTCCGCGGATGTACCGACGCGCGGACCTCGATCGGGTCCTGCGGATCAAACAGCTCGTCTTCGGCGACGGGTTGACGCTCGCGGGGGCTCGACGGAAGATCGAGGAAGAGCGGGCTGCGCCGAGCGACGAGCTGCCGTTCGACGACGAGCCCGAGCCGGCGACGCGCAAGCTGCCCGTCGACGCGCGCCGGCGCATCGTGCGCGTGCGTGACGAGCTCCGGTCGCTGCTGGCGCTCCTCAGCCGTCCGCACGGCAACGGTCACGTCGATTCGCCGCAGGCGGTGCCGAAGCCCGCCGCACGCAAGGCCGTCGCAGCTCCCGCTGCCGGCAGCCGCAAGACTGCAGCGAAACGCGCGCGTCGATAAGACGCCGCTCGCTGCTCACGCCAGGATCGGGACGTAGCGCAGTCTGGTAGCGCACCTGAATGGGGTTCAGGGGGTCGCTGGTTCGAATCCAGTCGTCCCGACCAATTTTCGATTCGCCGATTGCAACGCGATCGCAACCGGGGGTGGAGGTTCCCGACGATGGCCGATGAACTTCCTGTCGTGACCTCGCTCGAGGGCCGCTCGTTCTCGTACAAAGGCAAGCGGTACCTCCATCGAGACTGCTACGGCCACGCGGCGTCCGGCCGACCAAATGATCGAGATGCGGTTCACAGTTGTTAGCAGCGCCGACCGTTCAGCACCGATCGGGGCCTACTTGCGCTTAAGTCCTGAGAACGCAGCGGATCTCGCCTTTGTGCAATCCGCGCTTGAGGATACGGTGGGGCAAATCGTCGATGGGAAGCCGCCACTAGGCATCGGCGAATACCGCTGAGCATGTTGTTGCCGACCGACGCGTAGAACACCTACGGATTCCCTCCAAAGACTAGTAGATAGCGGCCCCTCTTGGCGTCTCGCCAGGAGCGTTATCCTGGCCGGCGATAAGATTGCGTTGCAATCAATCAGGTGACTGAAATCGGGTGTGCCATTCTGGCGTTCATGGCACACATCGACGCCGAAAGGCACAACGAGACCGCTCCAACCGAAAGTCCCTGGTTTGACGTTGAGGAAGCCGCGCGCTACAACAAGGCCGGCCGCAGGATGGTCTACGCGGAGGTATCGCGGGGAAAGTTGCGCGCCGCGCGTATCGGTGCTCGCGGTCAGCTCCGATTCCACCGTGCCTGGTTGGATGGGTATCTGCCGGCCTGCGCGCAGTAATGGCGACCCGCGATCGCTATGTGCGGATCCTTGTCGGATTCGCTGAACGTCTCCGCGAGGCCGGCCTGTCGCTCGAAGCTATCGGCCTGGTCTTCCTGATTTACACGCTCAGTCTGAAGCGCTCAATCCCCGGTTGCCTACGCATCGGCGTGGGCGGACTGGCCGAGGCGTTGGGCTTCACCGTGGCCAAGACGGAACGCCTGCTCAAGGAACACGAGCGCCAAGGCGCCGTCCGCGTCGAATCGAAAGGTGCGCCTCATCTACATCGTTGGCGCCGTCGAGGCCGACGGCCCACGCACGAAGCAGACAGTGGTGGCGTTCTACCGGGACTGGCGCGAGCTGCCTAACTGTCCCTTGAAGACGGAAATCGGCGCGGCAATTGTCGGAGTGCTCAACCAGGCTGACGCGAGCCTTCGAGCCGAATGGGACTATCAACTCGAGTCTTGCGCCAAGACTCACGCCAAGTCTTACGCTAAGACTGACACCGACACTAGCGTTACTCCGATTCCGCCTTCCGAGATCCGAGTACCCGATACCGAAGAGCCGCAGCCGCTCTCCACCTCCGACGACCTGCGCCCGTTCCTGTCGGCCGTGAGCCGAGTGGGGCTACCGCCCCTTGCGGCGGCGGCGGATTGTCTGACCGATCAGGAATGCTCAGAGCTCAGAGCGATCGGCCTTGAAACATGGGGGCGGCGCTTAGAGGCCCACTCCGGGCGGTCTCCGCGCAAGCCTCAAAGACGCGAGGGGCAACGGCCAAGCCGCATGAATGCTCCGGGCAAAGGCTGGCGCCAGGCCAGTTGTCTAAGCCGAGCACGTACACAGTCGTCAGTTTCTGGGCAGAGCCACGCTAAGGAGCCAGAGGGGAGCTCGAGTGTTGGAGGCGTGCTCGACAAACACGGCTTCAATGGCGTCGGCTCGGTTCCAGAAGCGCTGATCGCTTTTCGACAGATGGCCTCGCCGAAGGGCTATCGCTTCGTGATCCGCGGCAACCCGCTTCCAGGTCTCCCGAAGCGGCACGTCACCGATTTTTCCCGAGATGTGCCACCGGTCATTGCCCTCGATACTGCATTGGAAGGCCAAACGCTGACCTCCGAGGTTCTGAAAGGTCTCGCCAAACCCGTGCTGCACCAATTCGGTATAAGTCCCACCGTGCGAGCGTATAGGAACCGCCGGAGCCTCCGTCATGGTGTTCGTGCCGCCAGCGGCCAGCTGATACACGACGAAATGTGTCGGCGTTACGTGCTTGTACTCAACGGGTTGGTTGGGGCCAGTCGGGGCTGTCTGATCTCCAAACTTGGCCTCAACGATAGTCCACGAGCCGATCAGCGCGGCTGGCGTGCAAGGCTGACCAGGGAGGCTGGCAGGGGTGGACGCCTGGGCTGCGGTGACGGCAACTAACGCGGCAACGATCGTCATGGGCGGCTTCCTCCCAACACGCATGGCAGCTTTGGTGCGCGAGGACAATACCACACGGCATGCGGGCGGGAGGCGGTGTTGAGGTCGGAATGCGACAGCAATCGCCGCATGAATGGCCGGGCAAAAGGCTGGCGGCCCGCAGCGCGTCACCCATTCCGGCCCGCGCGTGTTCGGGGGTCGAAATGAAACTTTCACTTTCGCAGGGTTGACGGGATGCCCGTAGCTGCGCTTCGGCCGTGTCTTGCACCGCGCTGTCCGAATCTCGTGCCGCGCGGCTACTGCCCCGACCACGCGGACCTGGCACGCGCCTATGACCGCCGGCGAGCCGACGATCCGGTCAGGCGGCTGTATTGGAGCCCTCGCTGGCGCCGCTACAGCAAATGGTTCTTGCGCGGCCATCCGTTCTGCGCCAATTGCGGCCAACCAGCCGCGGTGACCGACCACATTCAACCGGCACATGAAGCGCCGGAGAGGTTCTGGGATTCGGACAACCACCGTGCCCTCTGCCACGGCTGCAATACGAGAGCGGCGCGATCGCGCGGGAAGGCCGCTTGAAAAGGTTCACGCCGTTTTTGCCGTCACCGCTCGGCGCTTGGATTTTTCCACCTACGGCTTGAGGACTTTTTTAGTAATGGGTCAGTTTCAAACCCAAGAAGCGGGCTACGGTACGACGGTGATCGCGATCGTCCCCGCTGTCCGCTTTCCCGTTCCTGTAGAGGTCGCGGACGGCGTGGCCGTGACGGTCGCCGTGCCTGGCGCGATGCCGCGCACTTCACCGGCCTCCGAGACGGTCAACACGCTCGTATTGGATGAGTCGAAGATGACCTCGCCAATCTGCGATGGTTGCAGCGGATTTGACGTGCCGTCGGAAAACATCAGGGTCACAGCGAGTTGGATAACCTCACCGACACGTACGGTGGCTGGGCCTGTTACTTGGGCCGTGACATCGCGGCTGTATTCACCGCAGGCCGTGAGGCTGGCTAACGCCACCGCAACGACAAGCGTACCTGTCCACCTTGGTGAGGTGTTCGGCGTGCGTGAACCGGTCCGCATGCTTCATCTTCCCACGAACGGGCGAACGCGCGGGTCTGGTGATTTCACACTGACTCACCACACTTGTTTTAGATGGAGACAGGCCGATGAATGCCGCTACGGAAGTTCGGGATTCAAGACTGCACGACCGCGTCCCGCCTTTCGCTCTTCGCGACCAGCAAATGGAATCCAGGTGGGAGGGTTGATGGCGGGTACAGCGAACTCTGGGGGTCGAAACAAGAAATCGGCCCAGCAGCACAGATTGCAGGGAACGTATCGGAAATCGCGCCATGCGACGGCTGCGGATCCGAAAGCCTCCGAGGGCGTGCCGGTTCCGCCGAAGGCGTTGTCCGGCGACGCATTAGCTGAGTGGCATCGGATGATTGCCAGGATGCAGGCGTGCCAGACGCTGGCGCTTGTTGATGATGCCGTGATCTTTAAGTACGCCAGGTTGTTCGCGGAAACCGAGGCGCTGGTCACTGAGCAATCGAAGATGCGTGCTCTGATTGAGCGGCTGGACGGTGAGATCGGCGAACTTGAGCAACCAGGGCGCGGCGCAGCGATGACGCAGCTGATCAAGTTGAAGCAGGTAGAGTCCCGGTTGGCTCGCGCGGGTTCGCTTTCCAAGGACCCCGAATGCTGAGAGCGAAGCTGGCGGACACGAGACAGTGTCCAAGGTGCGGGGCTCATGAGGTTAGCGGTCAATCCTGATGACCAGGCATCGCGGAGCGACACGAAGAATCTGTCGATCGTGCGCTTCTATTTATGCTCGAATCGGTCGTGCGAATGCGAGGAGCGTGCCGCGTGACCGAGACGGCAACGCAGTTACGAAACGGCGCCCGTGAGGCTCGACGAGATGCTGTTGTAGGTGGTGGTGATCGCGCCACCCAGGTTCTGCAGGGCGATGATGCACGCCAGGGCGATGAACGCGATGAGCAGCGCATACTCGACCAAATCCTGGCCGTGCTCGTCGCGGATGAATGGTGCAGCGCAACTCCTCATGGCAATTGTCCTTCGTGCATGGCAGAGGTTGACGAAGCAGCGACTACCTATTGTAACGCCCGCGCCGCAGTCGGGCGATGTCTGTCGAGCCCAAACGATTACGGCGTACGGCACTTGGCGCTCGCGGTGCTGCAGCAAGCGATGACGGATTCGCAAGGCCCGATTCCCGAGTACCGTCACTGTCCTGCGGCATTCATGACGCAGCGCGAAGACTTCGATCAATTTTGGTGCGCGCTGGCGGGATCTCGACGCTGACGCCACCGTGCGTGAACGGCTCGACCATCGTGAAGCGGCGTAGGCGAACGGGGTCGTCAGCCCTTGGTCTCTTCGCTTCTAGGTAAGTTTCTCGCGCGGTCGAACATAAACTCTATGACCGCATCAGACGTACCCAGCTTGTGCAAGGCCGTTTTTGCGTCGCCTGCGGACATCGGCCTTGAGCAGTCAGCATCCTTTCCGGCCTTAGGGTTCGACAGGATGATGAACCGTTCGTCGCCCCTGCTGCTGTCGGCAACCTTGTGTAACCAGAAACGGTTCTCCATCAACGTTGCCGACATAAACCCATTGTAGAGGTCGGGCAAGGTACAGCGCTAATGAGCTTAGGCGAGGCGCGAGTATTCCGCCGTGGCTTGACGGACCACGCATACAGGTGTTATACGTTACATTCAGTGACGCCAAGCCAGAAGAAGCAGACCGCATTTCGCATTGACCCTGAGATCCTTGCTGGATTACAGGCGGTCAAGGAACGCGACGGAATCCCTCTCTCCGAACAGGTGAGACGGTCTCTGCGAAAGTGGTTGGAAGAGCGTGGCGTCACTCTGAAAACGACCAAGCCGGCGCGCCGTCAACGCGCCGACAAGGCCTGAGCCAGCAGCTGCGTACACAGCCGACGGCCTGCCCGCGATATTGCAACGCAGTCCGCCGGCTCGATCCAGGGACGTTCCAACTTGAACGGCGTGAAGCCTGCCACCCATGACGAACGACGATCGTCTTCGCTGGGACTACAAGAAGCCCGAGGCGCAGCGGCTGGAGCCGGTCACGCTAGCTCCGCCGCTCTGGACGCTGACGAAGAACGGCCATTCCGCTACGGCACACGTCAAGGCGATCGATGGCGTCGGCCTGGAGTTGCGCTTCATGATCGACGTCACGCTGTACCACTCGCAGATCTTTCGGGACTGGCCGTCGCTGGAGCAGGCGGCGGGGGAGAAGCGTGACGACTTCGAAAAACGAGGTTGGCGGAGCGGCGCCCGATGATTAGAAGTCAGACGGTTTTCGTCCTGGGTGCTGGCGCAAGCCAAGCATACAGATTTCCCGACGGAGAGTCGTTGGTCAGGCTCGCTATCGACTTCACCGAAACGGAAGGGATGCCGGGTAAAGTGGCCGAGTTGCAAGCGCTCGGCATTGATGAAGCTCGTGCGCAAGGGTTTCGAGACCAACTCGCCAAGTCACTAGTCGAGTCTATCGACGCATTCCTCGAAACGAGACAGGAGTTTTTAGATATCGGCAAGAGGGTGATTGCAAGACTGTTAATGCCACTGGAGCAACCGGACTACTTGCCAGCGCGCGAAGACGATTGGTACGCGTATCTGCTAAATCGGATGATAAAGGGAAGCCCGGACGACTTTCGCGCGAATAGGCTTTCGGTTGTCACGTTCAACTTCGATCGGTCGTTTGAGTGGGCTCTGTTTACGACGTTGCAAGCAAGATACGGTCTTTCTGACGATGAGGCAGGGGATCTAGCGTCGTCTGTGAAGGTGATTCATGTTCACGGCGACCTCGGTCAACCGTCAAGACGGCCTGGAGGGCCGCCTGCCGGCGCGCGGGCATCGAGGACTTGCACTTCCACGATCTGCGCAGGGAGGCAGGCTCGCGCTGGCTGGAGGGCGGCGTGCCGCTCCACACGGTCAAGGCGTGGCTGGGGCACACGAACATCAGCCAAACGTCCACGTACCTCGCCAACACGGTGCAGACGCAACACGACGCGATGACGGCCTTCGGGCGGCGGATCGCCGAGTTGCCGCTTATGCAACGGATTGCAACGAAAGGCGGAACAGGGCGCAACCACCCGGCATCACGGGCGAAACGGACGAGCGTAGACACGCCGGAAAACACCAACTAGCATCACCTGAAACGCTGCGCACCTGCATGGGGTTCAGGGGGTCGCTGGTTCGAATCCAGTCGTCCCGACCAATTTTTCCTTGGCAATCGCGACGAGAAAGTCTCCGCTTGTTCCAAGTGGGCACGCCCGGGTAGCACGGGGTTAGCGGCCAAAGCACTCTCTGAGCCATTCGGCGCGCGTGCAATCTCTAGGTTGTCCGGAGGGGCTCCGGAGACACGTGAACTTCGATTCCGGGTAGCGCCCGGAACCCATTTTGAGCCGGCCCCCGGTGAATCGGCAAAGAAGCGTGGTTCACCAACTGCGTGTCGAGCGTGACGGCCCCATCCGGCTTCGGGGCAACCAACTGAATAGTCTGAGCCTTGACTGCGGGCGCGTGACGCTTCCCTAGGACAGAAGAATTGTCCGGCGGGTGCGACCAGCCCCCGACCCGTGTCAAGGGCTGGACCGACAACTGCTATTTTTTTGGCAAAGATTGTTGAAGACGGACCGCGCACATCGGAATTCGAATTCTCCGGCCCCTTGGGATCTGCTGTCGACCTACTGTTTCCTTCTTGGATACGGTTGTCGCCGTCTTGGGAACGATCACCCCTACATAGCGCGCAATCCGGCCGCCCTCCTCTTTGGCAGTACGCGCCGGGCGCGTCCCTGCGTGACTGCTTGACCACGTGGCAGCGACCTACTATCTACGCGAACTCGTGCGCCGCATTTTAGCTAGCGAGCCCGTACATGACGACCCGTACCGATTCGCGACTGTCGGTCGTCGCTCTAGGACGAACTGAAGCTTCGAGATGTTGCCCGCCGGCAGCTCGAACGCTCCGGAAGCAAAAGCACGAACGCGCATCGATCAGGCGCTGACCGAAGCCGGCTGGACGCTCCAGATCGCCGTCCGCGAATTCAAGCCGGATAAGGGGCATGGATACGTGGACTACATGCTCTTCCTCGACGGGCACTCAGTCGGAGTCTGCGAGGCGAAGCCAGCGGAGCAGCAGGAGTGGTATCCACGACGCGCGTTGCGTTCCCGCTAGGCAGCGCGACAGAGTTCGCCCCGTTCCGACGCGAGGGCTACCCGTTGCCGAACGGGGAGAACTCTGCATCATAAGGTGGCCGCGACGTTCATCTGGTGAGTGTTCGATCTTTGACAACTGAATAGGACGATGACGTGAATAGGACGATGACGGAGAGCACGGTCTAACTACGCGTGCTCCCCGTCCGCGACGCGACCGACGTCACGCCTATCTGCTGCTCAATGTGATATTCCGAAGGGGGGATCCGAAACGCCGTCAATCGTCCAAATCTCGCCGCCGAGCGTGACGACGTAGGCCGTGTTCCCGATGAACTCGACCGAGGTCGGCCGGTTCAACCAATCCGTGATGACGGTGAAAGTCCCGTCGGCGTTCACCTCGACGAGCGCGCCAGTATCCGGTAGCGCCGGTGACCCCGCAGGACCACCGCCAAAGTCGCCTTGTGAGAGCGCGTAGAGCCGTCGCCCGCGGCCAAACTCCACGTCCACGAGAAGGCTGGCGCCCGAAGCTAGGTCGGACACGGCAAGCGACTTCGCGTCGATCGCGACAACTTTGCCCTCCTCCGGTAGATGGGGAACCGGGCCAGCCTCCGCCATATAAATGGTATTTCCTGAGATGGCAAGGCCCGTGGGGACGATGTTGTCAAATGCCAGAAACTCGGTGACCTCGCCATCAAGTGTGACCCTGTACACACGATTGTGGTGCCCATCGGTCACAAGGAACCCACCACGATACGTCTCTAGTGCGTATTGCACTCCCGTGGGCACACCAAAGGGAGTGTTCGGTGGGTTCTCCTCGGCGAACTCGCCGATGTCCGCAATGAGCGTAAAACTTGTCGGGCCATCGACACGGTAGATGCCAACGACGTCGCTGCCGCCCACGTCAGGCCCGACGAGCGTGACGAGCACGTATGCGGTCTTGCCGATGAACGCCACGTCCATCGCCCCGCCGGTGCCCACCACCCTCTGCGGCAGACCACTGGCGAACGTAGTGATTTCACCGGTCTTTGGATCGATACGTGAGACTCTGCCCGCCAGCGCTTCCGTCACGTACAGCGCGCCTCCTGGACCGATGGCGCTGCCTGAGCCACCTTCAAGGCCGGAGATGAAGGGCGAAACGATGGGTTGTGCGGCGTTCGCGGCCGCTGCAATCGCGAGACAAACAAACAACGCGATGGGTATCGCGTAACGTGGCTTCATAGACTTCATGGAACTGTGCTCCAGGGAAAGCAAAGACGTGGAAACACGGGCGAAACAGCCCACGAACGCGCCGTAGGCTGGCACGCCCGATCGCCCGCGTCAAGCTGAGCAACCGCGCTGAGATGCGAGAGCGCAGGCCGCATGACCCACCTTCAGGTCAATATCGCTCTGGTGGATGGCATCGAAAAGCCGGCGACTACGTTAGCGACGTACTCTGGCCGTCGGAGGGCTCCTATAATGGCGCCGCGAACAGATGGCGCTCGCGGCCGGTACGCACACTTGGACCGTACGAGATCCTGTCCCTCATCGGGGCGGGCGGGATGGGCGAGGTGTACCTCGCGCGCGACACGAAACTCAATCGTGATGTCGCGATTAAGGTTCTTGCTACGGCCGTCTTCGGCGACCCCGCACGACTGTCCACTCGCGGTCTTTCTTGACGTATGGCACCCACAGCTTTCCGGGACGAATGGAGCGAGCGACGGACTGACCTCATGCTCGATGTCATCCTGTGTCTCGAGTTGGTAGGTACTGGCCGCCGTCCTGCTGATGTGGCACCCACCGATCCACCCGTTCCCGGCGATCTTTCCGAAGCCTTAGGAATCACTTTCCCAAAGTTTCATGTCGACCTTGAACACGCGCGGGCCGGATCGGGTGCGCCGTTGCGAAGCGCCAGCCTTCTGCAGGGCCATTCATGCGGCTTGGCCGCCGCCCTTGTTGCGAGTTCGGTCCCAAGCTTCGGGGCTGATGCCGAATGGCGGATCAGCATTTCCGTCAGTGCAAGCAAGTCTGTCGTCTATGTGTAGATGTCGTCTTTATGGCCTGATTCCGCATAGGCGACATAGACGACACGGTAGCAGTGGTAGTGGCGTCGATGTCGGGTCTGGCGGGCAGATGCCAGAACCACTGGCCGTTTTTCCCGAATCCTCAGCGCCTCATTTGAAATGCCGCTCTTGTGTGCGCCGCCCGCTGTATTGTGCGCTCGTTGATGCCGCGCGCCTGGGCCGCCTCAATCGCGAGCTTGGCTTCGAGCGGCCACGCCTGACTGTCAGTTACCAACTCGGTGATGAGGGCCGCCGCGTCGTTTGGGTCCTCCCGCTCGGCACCATCCCGGTTGGAGCAGGGCTTCCACATCAAGATTGACAGCGCCGCGTTCCCACCCAGGCGGCCATCCGGCAAGCGGAACGCCACTGAAGCTGGCAAACGAGAGAGGTTCGAATTTCAGCCCGGCCACAATCCTGCGATCGGGATCGCTCGGGTCGGGACATCGGCCACTGTCTACAGCGGTTGGCGGAGCGCATGAGCATCGACCGAGAGCTCGCCGAGTTATGAGCGTGAGCGAACTCATGCTGCGATTGCCGGGTCGTGACGAACGGCATCGCGGAGCCTCTGGTTAGCGTGGCTTCGATTTCATCGACGACCTGACCGTCCGCGTGGACGTGCCTACGACTGCCGATGTCAGGAATGCCGTCGACTTTCTCAACAGCCGACAGTTGGCGATTGCCCCAGGCCGCTGGGCGGTGGTCGTCCATCCGCGGATGCCCGCCACCTTCGGCATGCTTCGAATGGCGAATCGCTGATGCACGGATCGACCGTCAGCCTCCGCGTCTTCACTGGCGTGGGCCAGGCGATCGCGTGGCTGGGATCACTGCACATCACCGAGTCCTCGATCTAACAGCGTTCGTTTCTCACAGCCCGGAGCCCGGAGCCCGTAGTCCGTCACTACGTGACCCTGGTTTTGCCCAGCGGTTGGTGCCGCAGCATCAGCACAGGAATGCGCGTCAGGTGGCGCACGCGGTCGGCGGTGGCGCCCTTCAGCATGTCCGCGATGAACCGGTGGCCGTGCGTGGCCATCGCGATCAGATCCACTCCGGCGTCTTCGGCGACGCGGACGATCTCGGTGGCGGGATCGCCTTTGGCGAGCGTGCGGTCGACGCGAATGCCGTTCGACTGAATCTCTCCCACCAGCCGATCGAGGTACGCGCGGTCGTCCTTCATCTCCTCTGATTCGCGGAGCCCGAGCGCATCGTAGTTGCGTGCGGCCCAGCCGTCGGCCACATGCACCAGCGTCATGCGCGATCCCATCAGCTTCGCCAGCGCTTGCGCGTGAGCCAGGATGGTCGCGTCCGCGGCCGAGTGTTCCACGGCGACGAGGATGTGCGAGTACATGAGCGCTAACTGCCTCCCGTCAGCGTCTGCCACAAGAGCCACGCGTTGAGCGCGGCGATGAAGATCGCCATCGGCCACGCGATCGCCCGCAGCCACAACGGTGCGACGAACGGCCCCATCTTGGCGTGATCGCCGGTGAAGACGATCAGCGGAAACACGGCGAACGGCAGTTGCAGACTCAGGATCACCTGGCTCAGGAGGAGCAGCGGTCCGGTCCCTCGATCGCCGTAGATGACGAGCACGGCGATCGCCGGGATGATCGCGATGAGCCTGGTGATCAAGCGCCGGAGCCATGGCCGCAGCCGGATGCTCAGGAAACCTTCCATGACGATCTGCCCGGCAAGCGTCCCCGTCAGCGTCGCATTCTGGCCCGATAGCAGCAGCGCCGTCGCAAACAGCACGCTCGCCAGCGTCGTGCCGAGCAGCGGTGACAGCATCTTGTAGGCGTCGTCGATATCGGCAATGTGATCGTAGCCGGTGCCGTGAAACGTGCCGGCCGCGACGATGAGGATGGCGGCATTGATAAAGAGCGCGAACATCAGGGCGATCGTCGAGTCGATCGTCGCGAAACGGATCGCTTCCTTGCGGCTGGCTTCGGCGTCGGTGTACCTGCGCGTCTGCACGATCGAGGAGTGCAAGTACAAGTTGTGAGGCATGACCGTCGCGCCCAGGATGCCGATGGCGATATAGAGCATCTCGGTGTTGCGCGTGATCTCGACCGACGGCACGAACCCTCGAGCGACGGCAACGAGATTCGGCTGCGTGAACCAGAGCTCCACGGCGAAGCATCCCGCGATGCCGAGGATCAGCAGCACGACCAGCCCTTCGACCCAACGGAACCCGCGGTGCTGCATCGACAGGACGATCAGCACATCGAGCGCCGTCAGGCAGACGCCGACGAGGAGGGGAATGCCGAAGAGGAGATTGAGCGCGATGGCGGCGCCCAGGACTTCGGCGAGATCGCAGGCGGCGATCGCAATCTCGCACAGCAGCCAGAGCGCGATCGTCATCGGCCGCGAATAGGCGTCGCGGCAGGCCTGGGCCAGGTCGCGGCCGCTGGCGATGCCGAGGCGCGCCGACAGCGCCTGCAGCACGATCGCCATCAGGTTCGACAGCATGATCATGCTAAGCAGGGTGTAACCGTAGCGCGCGCCCCCGGCGATGTCGGTCGCCCAGTTGCCCGGATCCATGTAGCCGACGGCCACCAGGTATCCGGGGCCGGCAAAGGCCAGCAGCTTTTTCCAGAAACTGGCGGTGACCGGGACGGCAATGCTTCCGTGCACTTCGGGCAGACTGCGGGCCGTGCGCTCGAAGCGCCAGGGCACGCCCGGCGGCCCCGGAGGGGGTGCCGCCCGCCGGCGGGCGGCTCCGGCGGGGATCGGCAGGAGGCGGAACGGTCATGGGATCAGGTCCGGTCGGCGGCGGGGCTGCGATAGCATAGGGGGCGTTCGGGAGCGTCAGATCATATGGCCGACATCCTTCGATTCGAACCGCTTGGTGCTCCGGGAAATCCGAGCTGGCAGCGATTTCCGCGCTTCGACGAGGTCGGCGCCCAGATCGACACCCAGGCCGGGCGCATCTTCGACACCGCGGCATCGCTCGCCCGTGGCAGCGAGCTCTACACCCGCGTCGAACACCGTCTCAGAAGCGAGGATCGACCGTTGCTGCGCGAGCTCTACGAAGCGATCACGCGCCACTACGAGCGCTACGAACACGCGGCCTACCTGGTCGGTCTCCAGGCCGGTGCCGGGAAGCTCCCGGGGCTACCGCCGGTCCTCGACGACGACCGCACGCCGGACGAGCCGCAGCGAGCCTGATGTGGAGCGGCGCTTCCGCCTTCGCCAGCCCGCCGGCCCCGACTCATTCAGCGCGCCAGCCGGCTTCCAGCAGCGAGGCCCGCACCTCGTCGGCCCGCGCGAGCGCCTGCGCCCACTCCTCGAAGTTCTCGCCCCGGTCGAACTGATCGTTCAGGAAGATCACCAGCGTGGAATGGGGTACGCCCGGAATGACCGTCGCACGAGCCTGATTCCCCTCGGCGTCGCGTAATCGCCACAACACGGCCGGCTCCGGGGACGACACGGTCACGCTCACAACTCCGTCATCGTCCCACAGATTTCGTCGTGATCGGGCGCGGACGAAGGGCCGGCGGCGGCGGCGGCGGCACAAAGTCCGACCCACCTCAGACGATTCGTCAGCCATGAAACAGACATTTCCGCGGCACCCGTCGTTCGCCCGGAGAGGCGCCTTCGACGGCCCGGCTTGAACTGTTCTGTTGTCAGCGGCTTAGCCAAATCTGTAAACTCACCCCACGATCCCGTAAGAGCTGGGCATTGCCCTTGCCTTT
>CAVXSR010000004.1:0-157340 GCA_963764495.1 Vicinamibacteria bacterium
AGCGCGTCGAGGCCGTAGCTCCGCACCAGCTTCGGCATCAGCGACGCCCACGTGCGGGGCGAGTCGAAGACGTCGAGGCCCGCAATCTGTCCGCGAATGGCGAAGACGGCGCCGACCTGCCCGTCCTGCGGTCGCAGCCCCTCCACGAACTTGTCCAGGTTGTGCCGCTCCTTGTCGTACATCGCGCTGGCAGCCCGCGTGTTGGAGTCCGAGCCCATACGCGCCGACTTCATCGCAATCTCCCCCAGATCGCGCTCTGGTCCGAGGACCGCGCGCCCTCGCTACGCAGCGACATCGAGACCTGCTCGACCTTCGCGCGGCGGCCGCTCGAGTGGAAGGCATGCGTTGCCGGCGTGAACTCGCGGCTCACCTCGCGCCACCGCCCCGCTTCCACGCACGACACGGGAATCGTGAGGCTGGTCTTCGGCGGCACGAGGATGGTCAGGTTGACGATGCGATTCTGCTTGGCGCCAATCAGTTCCTCGCCGTCGACGATGAGCACGTGACGCGGGCTGTCGTTGACAACCTGCAGCTCGGGCACACGGCCCCCGTCGGACACCTCCGTCACGCGTGCGGTGCGGGCGGCGACCGCTTCCGTGAGCGTGTCGTACCATGGCTCGGGCGCCGGCTGACGAAGGAGGGGAAAGACGGTCAGGCCGGCCACGGACTGTGACGGACCGAGAGAAAGCGACGACAGGAACGCTGCGAGATGCTGCATCTGGCCCTCCGAGACTGAGCGCCGTCCTGGCCCCGTCGGGCGTGGAGGGCGTATACTCGATTTGAATAACTGAATTATAAATAAATGGATTACGAAAATCAACCTCCAGATCCCTATCCGCGCCGCCGCGGCCGAACGCCCAAGCCGACCGACCATCCCATCGGCCGCCTGATCCGCGAGCGGCGGCTCGCCCTGGGCCTGTCGCTGGCGGGGCTGGCCGAGAAAGTCGGAATCGGGCAGACGTCCGTGTCGCTCATCGCCCTGATGGAACACGGGACGCTGCCGCCGCGGCGCGACGTCGCGGAAAAGCTGGCCGACGTGCTGGGCCTCGACCGCGACCTGCTTCTCGAGTGGTCGTCGATGCGCGTGTCGCCGCACATGCCGTCCGAGGTGCTCCAGCAGCGCCAGGAGTACCGACGCGGCGCTGCGCGATGCCTGGGAGACGAACATCGAGGCGGCTGCCAGCGGCGAGGATGAATCGCCACGGCTCGGGACGCCTGAGATCGCCTCGATGCTGTCCCGGGCAGCGGCGACACGCACGCCGCACGGGCGAAGCGGGGAGCGTCACGCTGAGATGGGACCGCTCGATTCTTCGGGCACGATCGCGGTCTACCCTGCCGGCGCCGATCCGGACCGGTTTCGCGGCAAGCGCGCGGCCTATGTGAGCCGCACCCAGGTCGAACGGTTGATCCAGGGCAAGGCCGACCTCGTGCGCCCCGTCGCCTACTTGATCGACGACGAGGATCTCGAGCGCCTGCGCCGCCGGCCCTCGTATCCGGAAACACGGCCGACCTTCGCCGTCGTCTCCCGGCCACTGCCCGTCATCATCGACTCGCGCGAGCCCTACGCGATCCGCTTCGAGGGCCGCGTCATCCTGGCCTACTGCGCGTGGGACGGGCGCGAACTGGTGGTGCTGGAGCCGCCCGGCCATCGCGGGTTCGCGCGGCTGAAGGCCCGTAGCACCCACGCGCTCGAGGATCTGGTGGTTGGCCAGGTGGTAGCCCTCAGCTGGTTCCCGTTATGAGCGGCGACGCGAACACAATTCAACATCCCACTTCGATCGCGTGGGATGGGCGGTGCAGAGACCTTTCAGTTGGTCAAGACGCGGCGGCGGTCAGTTGCTGGAGGTGCTCCAGCATCCGCTGGCGGTGAGCGATTTGGCGCGGGTCGAGAACTGAGCGGCCGACGCCTGCTGTGGGGCCGAACGGTGACCGCACCTGTGGCGTGTTTGCGGCATCAATCAGCCGGCGCGCCCGGGCACGATTGACCTCGCCCCGATAGCACTCGAAGCAGAGGGTGTGGTCCCGATCCGCGCGGACCTCACCGCGATACCGGAACCTGGCCTTGCGCTGCTGGCACACGGCGCAGAGGGTCTTGACAAGCTTCGACTGGCGACGAAGTTCATTGCTCGACATCGGCAACCTCCAGGCCGGTTCGGGCCGGCGCCCTGCTTCGACTTCCGGAGGGTATCAACGGAGGCTGACAGGCCGGCTCCCGGTGCGGACGTAAGCGGGGCCAGGGAGGCGTTGTTCGAGCTCTCGATGGAGAGGCTATTCGTGCAAACGGGCACCGGCCTGGAGCGATGATCGATTCACGCCCTGGCGCAGCGAAGACTCAGGTTGGAAGAATGAGCACCTGCATATACTGCCTTGCCTCGATTCCGCACAGATGGCCGCTTCCCGGCGGCAGGAGTTGGACATCCCCAGAGATGTCGCTGCAGCACTCGGGCGGTCTGCGGTGAATGCTACGCGTAACGGTCGCTATGTCACCCAGGCTGGTCACGAAGTCGTATGGCGTGACGCTGTGCAAGCTGCCTGTGCTGCGAAGCGGACCATAGCGCCAGACGCTACGCTGCCACGTGCCGAGCGCAGTGCGTTTACGGAAACCTGGGTCCAGGTCACAAATGAGACAACGCTCGGAGCGTCACGACGTCTAGTCGCCCGCGGATTGCGGCCTCTTGCTCTGAACTTCGCCAACGGAATCCAACCGGGTGGTGGTTTCCTAGGCGGAGCCAGAGCACAGGAGGAGGTGCTTTGCCGATCGAGCGCTCTCCATCAGACACTCATCGATGATCCAATGTATCGGGAGCACCGTAAACGCCCACGACCAGACTCCACGGACTGGGCAATTTATTCCCCTGACGTTCCCGTCTTTCGCATGGATGACGGGATCGGAGTTGCCAGATCCATGGCTCTTGAGCTTCATCACATGTGCCGCTCCGTATGCGCCCGTTATTGGCCAACCGCAAGCTGGAGACCTCTTACAGAAGCGGATTCATCGCGTGCTCGCTATTGCACGGGCTTTCGGACATGCCACGCTAGTGCTGGGCGCATGGGGTTGTGGCGCATTTGAGAATGATCCGTACCGTACTGCCACGGATTTTCGCCAGGCGTTGGAAAACGATTTCGATGGGGTGTTCTCCGACATCGTCTTTGCCATCACAGATTGGTCGCCAGACAGGAAGTTTCTTGGGCCTTTCCGTGATGTCTTTGCTCGCTAAGGACAGTGCATGAGGCGCTCCAAGTGGAGTCTGAATCTCATTCATTCGTAAGTTCTCCGATAGCACCACGGAGCCTGGTGACGACGTCCCGCGCCATCCGCAAGTCCTCCGCTGTTGCTCCCACCTCGTACGGCTGGTGATGGCACGCCCGGCTCAGCGCCGCCCACGCGTACCGGACCTCCTGCGCCAGCGCCTCGTCGCGGATGTACGATCCGCAGACACAATAACTGCGCACGGCGCGAGGCCAGCTCCGTGCCGGGCGCCTTCCAGCGCCACAGGTCATCCAGCGTCTGCTCCAGCGCCTGGCGCGTCAGGAGCGCAACCGCGCGCGGCCAGGTGCCGCGAAGATCGGTGGCACGGCGTCGTGAGCAGGCGCTCGGCTTCCGCCAGCAGCTCCGCGGGTGACGTCGCTCATGCCTGCGCCGCGAGCTCCTTCGCCAGCCGGCTCGTATTCGGACACGAGCTCCTCGAGATCGCCGGCATGGCTGTCATGCGCACCGGCGTTGCAGTCTTTGAATGCATCGCCCGCCCACGCGCCGAATCTTATTCAATCGTTTCATCACGTCGCCCGCCCGTTCCCCATCGTCGAACAGCGCGAGCGCCGCGAGCTTGTTCAGCGTCGTTTGAGTCCGAAGCAGCTCCTCGATTGCGGCGTGCGGCTCGCCCTTTTTCAACCGCCGGCCTCGCACGGCATCAACGCAGGCCGCCTCCAGCGCGCTGCGGCAGAAGCCTGGCACGACCCGCCGGCGTACGGTCTCGGGCAGCTCCGGTGTTTTCACCAGCGTCCGCGCGTCGTCGAGATATCCCTGGACGGGTGTGCGCGCGTCGCGCGTCTCGACGATGGAGCCGGGGCGTGCGCATGACCTCGATGACATTCGCCGCGAGGCCGAGATGACGAATCGCCTCCGGCAGGCGGTCGTCGTGCGTGAAGACGACGACCTGACGCGATCTGGGCAGCGCCGTGGAGGGCCCGCGCAAGGCCGTCGATGCGGGCCGGGTCCATCGACTGCACGGGATCGTCGATGACCATGAACCGGAACGGGCTTTCCGGCAGCGACGCGCGCGGCATGAAGAGACACAGCGCCAGCGCGTTGAGCTCGCCCTGGCTCATGACGCCCAGCGCCGCGCCTTCGACGCCGTCCACGGTGACGTCCAACGCGACGGTCCGCCGCGCCGTCGCGCTGCCGGCGAGCTGAATATCGACAAGCTCGACGTTGCTGCTCTGCCGAAGGTCTTTCCATACAGTGCGCGCTTTGTCGGCGATGGGCCGGAAGCGCTCCGCGCGGATGTCCGCCTGAGCCTCCTTGAGCCACTTCTCCGCCTTCTTGAGCTCCGCGAGCTGCTCCTTCGCGGCAACGGCCGCGCGCGCATCGGACACCCACGCGCGAAGATCCTGCGCGATGGGTGCCCAGCGGTCCTCGCGACGGCGCAGCTCCTGCTCGATGCTATCCGTCAGCGCATTCATGGCCTCCACGAGGCGCGCGTACGCTTCGCGCATGTGAGTGGCCAGGTCCGAAACAGACGTCAGCTGCGTGCCATCGCGCCACGCCTCCCACGCTGTCATTGCCGCAGGCGCATCCGGGATGCCCTCCGACACCAGCCGTTTGATCTGCGCCGGCGGCGGCGTCAACAGGCGCTCACACGCCCTGCGCGCTTCGACCGCGCGCGTGTGCGCCTGGTCGGCCGTCCGCGCTGCTGCACGGAGCCTCTCGACCTCGCGCGTCGTCGACTCTCGCCACGCCGGTGTCAGCCGATCCTCTGCACCGCAGACCGGACAATCCGCGCCATCATGATGGGCATGGACGGCAAGCGCCTGCTCGAGCAGCGCCGCCAGGGCGCGCGCACGTGCCGCGTCCGTACCGCGCGACGCGGACCAATTCCTCCTCCGCCGCCAGCAATTCACGCGCGGCGTAATCCACGAGCCCGGCGGCGGGGGTCGCCAGGCCCTGCGACTGCCGCAGCAGATTGATCACCGGGTCCGCAGTGACGGCAGAACCTTCCCGCAGCAGCTCCGAGGCCGCGGCGAGATCGGGATGCCTGCCGCTAAGCGCCTTCAGCATTGCTGACGCACGCCCATCGGCCGCCGCGTCCACGATCTCCTGCAGTCGTGTCAGCAGCGGGTCCAGGCGCTCAGCGACCTCGTCTACCTGGTGCTGGCGCGCCAGCCGTGCCTCCTGCAGAAGCTTCTGCGCGTCAGTGAGGTCCTCGAGCCCCAGCACCTTCGAGAGCGCGTCGTGCAGAGCCGCCGGCTTGTCCGTGAGCAGATCGCCCAGCTCGGAGTACGGCAGGAACGGACGATAGGCCGTGAGCGCCGTGTCCCATCCGAGATCGCCGAGCGGCTTCTTCGGCTTTCCATGTGGCTGCCACGTCGCCTCGCTCTCGTGGAGATCGGCGTCGAGCGGCCCACTTGCGCGAGACGATCGACGTGCCGGCGCCTTCGACTGAGAACTCCGCGCTGAGCGCACCGTTCTTGTGATGAAGGTTGCGCCAGCCATCCTTCCATGCCGTCGGCCGTTCATCCCAGCGCCTGTTGCGCCCGGTGAGCAGGAACTCCAGGCCTTCGGCGAAGCTCGATTTCCCGGACCCGTTACGCCCGACGACGAGCGTGAGACCGGGACCGGGCTTGAGGGTCAGCGTGGTGCGTGGGCCGATACCCCGGAAGCCTTCGACGGTGATCGACCGGAGATACGCTCCTGGCGGCTCCACCACTGGGATCGCGGTGGAGAGCCGTGTCGAGCGCTTGGGAGGCTTCGCGCCACCGAGCTGCTGATCGAGCGCGTCACGCCCTTCGCATGCCGCCAATACCTGATACACCCACGCCGCGTCGGCGCCCTCGGCATCCAGCCGGTCGTGGATCAACTGCTTGAGTACTGCGTCCATGCGGTCGACCTCCTGGCTAATGCGTCAAGGGACCACCAGTGGTGCGCGTCCACCTACACACCGATCGATGAGAACAGTGAGCGGTACAACTCGAGTTCAGCCGTCGGGGCGCTCCGATAGAATTTCGATCCGAACGCGCGTCCGCGCGTTCCTCTGGTCGTCGCCGCCACAAGCGTCATTCCATACTCGAGCCTTTGGCCGACCCACTCGGCAGTCACGCCACCGTCAAAGCTGAGCGTGACGCCGACCCGCCAGGCGTCCGGGCGCAGGCGCAGCTGCCCTCGGCGCAGTGCCGTTCGGGCGCCGCGCTTCACCGCTGCGGGAATGACAGGCGAACCGACAAAGCCCGAGGCGTACAGATTTGAGTCCTCGGCTCGATCGCCGAGCACGACTTCGACCACCGCCGCTCCCTTGCGCAACGCGATCGTGGCTGTCGCATCCGCCTGCGCGTTGGCCGGCAGTATTCGCGCGGCGTAGCCCAGTCCTGTCGCAATCCGTGCGATCTCTGCTGGCGTAAAGCTGTCGTAGACGACCTCCTCCGATGCTCGTCCATCAAAGACAACCTGGACGTCGATCGGAACCGTGCCGCGATAATCGTATGCATCGTAGAAGATATCAATCACCAGATGCGCCATGCGCTCGACATCCCGCATCGATCGAATCCTGAACTCACGCTGGTAGTTGCCCAAATGGCCAACCTCGAACCCCATGCGTTCCATCCGTGCTGGCAGATCTGGCGAGAGCCATCGCTTCGAGGGTAAATGCTCGGCACCCGAAGACACTTCCACGAGGACCGGCGCGTCCGGCAAGGACCACAGCTGAACGAACACGCCGACATTGCGCGCCGGCGTGGCGTTGAACACGACCGAGTGGTAGTCGCCAAGCGGCGGCACGGCGCTCCTGTCCCACAGGCACGTGGCAGCGACCGCTTCGGCGACGAGGCCATGCGCCTTGTGATGGAGCTGCTGCCGGGTCAGCGGACGCTGATTACTCTCGAGAATCTGCGACGTCGCCGTCCCAAGTCGCGGCATCATGATTCTGGGAAAGTTCGATCGAGTGCTCATCGTTATGGACCTCCGAATGGCGCGAAATAGATAGTGGTCTGTCGACTCGCCCGTCGGCGATAAATCGCGAGGACACTGCGTCCGAAGACGAACGGGGATGGATCAGATGACAGGCCGACGAGGATGGCGGGATCAGAAGCCGGAGCCGCTTTTCGTCGGATAACTTGAAGCTTCGGTTGACCCGACTTCGCATAATAAGCGTAGACCGGGCCTACGCGGACGGGAACTACAAAGCTGAGACTCGAGGACTCGGCGGTTCGCTGTGTTCCCTGCGTCAAGACCAGCGTACGGGACAGGGCTGACAGATCCGGTCATACGCCGAGCATTCGCATGTCGCTGCGCTGGTGAACGTCTTGAGGCTTGTCGGTGGTTCACGGCGTCCTCCAATCAGAAGACGTCCAGTATCCCGAGGCGCTGACCTGCAGCGAAGACAAGGCGTATGACCAGCCCTGTCAAACGCTCGCACTACAGTCGACTGCAGACCGGGACCGATGACGGCCCGGCGAAAGAGGTCCCATGGCCGACCAGTCGATCTCGTGCCCTTCATGTGGAAAAAAGATCCCACTGACACGCGCCTTACGCGCCGAAATCGAGGCGTCGCTCAAGCACCAGTTCGACGAAACGCTGCAAGACCGCGAGCGCGAGCTGCGCGCGCAATACGAGAGCCGGCTGGAGAAGGACCTGCAGCGCGCGCAGGCAGATGCTGCGAAGAAGGCGGAGAAAAGAGTCGCCCGGCTCGTCACCGAGACGCAGGAGCGTCTTGCGGAGGAGCACCGCCTGAAAGACGCAGAAAAGGAAAGGCAGCTTGGTGACATGCGCCGCCAGATCGAAGATCTGAAGCGGAAGGCCGAACAGGGCTCGCAGCAGCTGCAGGGTGAAGCCGGAGAAGGAGAACTGGAATCGCGCCTGCGTGCCAGCTTCCCGTCAGACGAGATTAGCGCAATCGGCCAGGGCGTCCGTGGGGCCGACGTGCACCAGGTCGTCATCGACCCCCGCGGCAGGAAGAGCGGCGTGATCCTGTGGGAGTGCAAGAACACCAGGAACTGGAGTGACGGGTGGATCGCGAAGCTGAAACAGGATCAGCGATCGCTGCACGCTGACGTCGCCGTTCTCGTGACGGCAACCCTGCCCAAGGGCTGCACCAGGTTTGGGCTCATCGAAGGCGTTCTGGTGACTGATTTCGCCTGTGCCGCCGGTCTGGCGGCGGTCTTGCGGGCAAACCTCTGTCAGCTCGCGCAGACGCGGAGCGCAGCGATCAGCAAAGAAGAAAGCCTGGAGCTTTTGTACCGATACTTGTCGGGTGTCGAATTCCGGCACCGCGTGGAGGCCGTCGTGGAGGCGTTCACTGCCATGCGACACGACCTCGAGCAGGAGCGCCGGGCCGCCGAGCGGCAGTGGGCGCGCCGCTCGCGTCAGATCGATGCGGTCACCTTCAACGTCTCAGGGATGTACGGCGACCTGCAGGGGCTGGTTCCTGCCCTGCCGCCGATCGCGCTCCTTGAACTTCCCGAGGCGGAGGAGCCGATCCTGGCAGCATCATAGTGGCGCTCGACATGCGGCCGGAGGGTCGCCGATTTCTTTGCGCCGCTGACGGCGAACGGCGGCGCAGGCCAGGTGGATGGAACCCGTGAAAAAACGCAGCGCCAAGCTCCCCGCGACCGACAGGCGCGACGCAGCTGCCGACGTTGACGCATTCGCTCTGGAGATGCGGGACGTCGTCCGGCTTGAACCCGACCCGCGCGGGCGCGTGCGCAACGTTGTACCAATCAGTCCGCCGCGTGACTCACCGCAGCGAACGGAAGATGCGGACGTATCGGATAACGACTTCGTCGCGCACGGCGTCGACCGGCGCGAGATCAGGAAACTGAAAAGAGGCGAATACATCGTCGGCGACCGGCGCGACCTGCACGGCATGACGGGTGCCGAGGCGCTCGCCAGCGTGGGACGGTTCATCGAGAACAGCCGGCATGGCGGCCATCGATGCGTCTGCATCATCCACGGCCGCGGGCTGCACTCAAAAGGCAACCCGCCGATCCTGAAGGCGCGCGTGCGGGAGTACCTCAGGTCGCACCGGTCGGTCCTCGCGTACACGGACGCGCCGGCGTCAGACGGCGGTTCGGGCGCCGTTTACGTGCTGCTGCGGAAGTAGGCGCCTGAACCCCGCAATAAATGCGGCGGAGTGGGAATCAGCTCGCCGACCACCAGGGATCATGCATTCGCGAGGCGCGTCAACATAAAGGGCAGCGGCGGCTGAACATCGCTGTCGACCGCCACGCCACCCGACTCGTACTGCTGCCGTGCGGCGTCCAGCTCGTCTTCCGTCCACTTGACCAGCTGCGCAGGCGCCAGCACCTTCACAAACCGCCCGAAGCCAAGAATCCAGTTCCTCAACGCGTAGTCGTCGGTGACGTCGAGCGTCATGACCGTAGATCCATCGGTCCGATCGTTGAACTGCTGCGATGCGTGCCATGTGCGCTCTTTCACGAGAGGCGCGATCTGCGGATGAAACCGGAGCCGCACCTTGCACGTCGGCCCGCCGCGGTGCACGCCCAGCGAGTTCTTGAAGGGATCCGTGTCAAGCTCGGCGATCGGTTCGAACGTCGTCTCCTGCACGGTCACTTTCCTGATGCGCTCGACGGCAAACGTCCGCACCTCGGCGTACGCCGGCACGAAGGCGATGAGATACAGGCCGCCCTGCGCGTGAATCAAACGTGACGGATGCACGGTGTACAGCTTCTCGCGCCGGCTCTCGAGGGAGTGATACTGCATCGAGATCACGCGTTGGCCGAGAATGGCGTCGAGCAGCCGAGCCGTGATCTCGTAGGTGTGCGCGCCCTGGCGCTTCGCATGTTCGTGCTTCGCCGAGATAGCGCGGGGCAACCTGTCCAGGAACTTCTTCATCGCCGGCGACAGGACTGCTTCGAGCTTGTCGAATGCGCTCGTGATGTCCTTTCGCATCGCCGTCCCGGCGAAGCATTCGATCAGCGCGCGGCTGAAATACAGCGCGGCCAGTTCCGACAGTGTCAGGCCGGTGCGGGCCAGCGCGCCCATTGCCCGCGCATCCAATCGCCAGAACTTGGCGCCGTGGACGATCTCGTCGTAGACGGGAAATCCCGCCACCTGAAGCGCCTCCAGATCCCTTCGAATCGTGCGTGTGCTGACCGACAGGTCAGTCGCGAGCTTCGGAATCGTCTGGCCTCGCGTGGTGGCAATCCGCTGCAGGATCGTCCATTGTCGAATCAATTCGCTGTTGCGTCCCATATCTGCCCCTGACGTGTCGATCGCCCAGAATCTTATCGATCCTGATCGACGACGTCGCCTCCTTCATCGACTCCAGGCCTTCGGCGAAGCTCGACTTTCCGGAGCCGTTTCGCCCGACGACGAGCGTGAGGCGGGACCGGGGCAGATTGTGGTATATACTGATGGTATATATCAACAGGAGCCGCCATGACTGCGACCGCCAAGCTGTTCAAGAACGGAAGAAGTCAGGCTGTACGACTGCCCCGTGAATTCAGGTTCGAAGGGGACCGCGTCAGAGTCCGCCGAGCCGGCCGAGGAGTGCTCGTCGAGCCAATGTTCACGGACGTTTCGGCATGGTTCGCGGAGCTGGACCGTCTGGCCTCCGAGCCCTTTATGCCGGAAGGTCGGCAACAGCCCCCTGCGCCGCAGCGAGACGTGTTCAATGACGACGTACCTGCTTGATACGAACGCGTGCATCGCGTTGATCAACGGCAACGAGGTGAACGTCCGCCGGCGCTTTCAACGTGCAGTGGCGAGGGAGAGCGTGATTCTGCTGTCCTCGGTCGTTGCGTTTGAGCTCTGGTACGGCGTCGCGAAGAGCCAGCGCAAGGAGAGTAACACTGCGCGGCTCGACGCCTTCCTTGCCGGCCCGCTTGAATGGACGCTGTTCGACGAAGAGGATGCGCGCGCGGCCGGAACCATCCGTGCCGCGCTCGAGGCGATCGGGAAACCGATCGGTGCCTATGACGTGCTCCTTGCCGGTCAGGCACGGCGACATCGCGCGACGCTCGTGACGTCCAACTCCAAGGAGTTCGCGCGGGTATCGGGTCTGAAGTGGGAAGACTGGGCGGCTTCTCGCCGCTGAGAGCCGAAAAGGGGCGTGAGAATCCTACCTGGGAATCTCGACGTAGGAGGACGAGGTGCTCGGTTGTGGAATCGCCATGCCCTCTGCCCTGAGGCCGTCGAGATGAAACGCAATCGCGTCCTTCATCTCGCGCTCGACGTCGTCGCGCGTACTGCCGGTCGCAATGCAACCCGGAAGGTCTGGCGAGTACGCGGAGTAGCCGGTCGCGGTCTGCCACGACGTCATTCTGGGGTCGCGCGCAGCAACGGTTTTTTCGTGTATTGCGTCGGCACGGAGACGATAGGTTCGTCCAGATGCGCGTCAGCGTTCCGTCGACCGACGACGCGAGCGTAGCCGAGATATCGACCGCGATCGGTCTGGAGCGTCTGAATCTCGGTCGCGTTGCCGGGTGAGACCGCATATTGCCATTCCAACCACAATCGCCAGCCGTCCGCGAGCGTGTCCGCGCGTTCAACGGTCACGATCCCGGTACGTTCCCAGTGCCGTCGCCACCAGGCCGCCGAATGCAGGCACCACATGCCCGGTTCCCACCAGTCCCGGAGATGATCGGGGACGTCCTCGTCGATTTCCTGCATCAGCGCGGCGCCTGCGATTCCAATCTGACCACCGGGCTTCACAAATCGAGCCAGGTAGTTCAGGTACAGATCGTCCGTTCCGTAGTAAACGAACGAGTCGAGGCTCACGATCGCGTCGAAGAACGCCGCCGCAAACGGCAGCGACCGGGCATCCGCATGGATGGGGAAGACGGCGCCATCGGCCCCGGCGTCACGAGCGCGCTCGAGATTGTCCGACGCGCTGAACCACAAATCGGTCGCCCAGACTTGTACGCCGAATTCACGGTGAAGGAAGATCGACGACGCGGCGCAGCCGCAGCCAAGGTCGAGGACGCGAAACCCCGCCTTCAGCTCGAGCCCCTCGGCGAGCCACTCGGTGAGCCAGAGAGCGTTGGCGCCACCGCTTGCGTTGCTGACGACCCAATCGGGGTTATACGTCGACGAACGCGGAAATCTCTCAGAGAGCAGCAGGTCTTCCGTGCGGTTCGGCATCGTGCCGGCGATTATAGCCGTCGCCGAACTGAGCGAACTCACGAAGGATTAGCGCGGCTGTCGATTATCAGTTCGCCAACGTGCAGCCGCCGTACTTCAAGGTTGTCCACGGTCAGTGTGTGCACACGCCCGCGTTTCATAGCGAATGCGCCAACCGCGAGACGCCCGATCGCGAGCGCCCCGATCGCGGACGCCCCGAGGGCGAACGCGCCGAATGCGACGGCGCCAAGAGCTCGAGCCCGATTGTGCTGCATCAGTGTCTGCTCTCTCACGGCATTGCCCGTCGACGGCTCGACCTGTCGAACGTCTCCCTGCCCAATCTGCACGTCGTCCATGGTGCACCTCGACCTTTTAGACGATCTTATTACGTTCATCCCTGTCGGACTCGGTGAGTTCCCTTACGGCATCGACCACCAGCTCAGGCTCGTCGAACTGGATCCAATGTGCGCTTCGTGTCGCGACGATGTGGCGGCCGGCGACTGATTCTTCGACCAGGCTTCGATGTACGGCGAGCTGGTCAGCTGGCTGGTCGCCGCTCGAGATGACGACGAGCGGTATCTCACGAGGTGGAATCACGGTGGCGATAGCGTCGCGATGGCGCTCCAAGGCGGCAAGGTGATCCGCCATTGCATGGAAGCACTTCGGATCGCACCACAAAGCCTGCACGATGGGATGAATCTCCGGTGGAAGCTTGCGCACTTCACCAACCAGCCGTTCCAGCGTACGTGCTGCAGTCGGACCGAAGATTCTGACGAACCGGCGGGGCGCCCCTGGCGCACCGCCAGTAAGAAGCGCCAGGCATGCACGGACAACGCCGACATGTGCCAGCAGAGCACCGATACGTGACAGCTTCTGGCCACCCCAGAGAAGTCGCGCCCGGTGCGGCGTCGTCGTCGCAAGCCACTCGGTCGCGGGATCCACCAGCACGAGTCCTGCGACTCGGGAACTGTGACGCGCAGCGTACGCCGATATGAGGAAGCTGCCGAATGAATGGCCAACGAGTATGTAGCGTTCGTCTGGGGCGATGTTCGCGAGTACCGGTCTCCAACTCGTCCACCATCCTCTCGAATGTTCGTGGGCACGAAGCCGGTTCGCTCCAGGCAAGGCCGGCGCGATCGTACGAGCAGACGCGCGTGAACGCCGCGATCTGTGGCTGCACAACTGCCCAACTCAGGGAGGAAGCCGCGATGCCGGATTCGAGGAGGACGACAGGGCTGCCGATACCCGAACACGTGACGTGCAGGCGATGACCACCAACATCAATTAGCCTACCAGGCGGAGCGAAACGCCGGCGCTCTCGTCTGGCGCCGATCTGTTGATAGACCACCCCGGCCGTCAGTAGTGCTGCGATCGCAGCAATGAAGCCCATTTTCTATGAGCGCCTTCGTGAGTTCTGCGGCCAACGTCGCACAACTCTCCAGGACTCAGGTCGTCCGACGCCTTCGAACGACTTCAACTGAGCATGGCGCATGGGCGACGACAGCCTGCGCCACGCTGCCCAGCAACAGGCGCGTCAGGCCGGTGTGTCCGTGCGAGCCCACGACAATGACATCGGCTCCCCATTCTGCCGCCTCGTCGACGATCACCGTTCGGGGATCGCCCGGTCGAACGGCGGTATCAACCGAAAGGCCGGACTGCGTCAATCGCTCGGCAGCGCTGGCGGCGATCTGTGAGGACGTTTTACAGCAGGAGAAGGATGCCGACAGTAACGAGCAGAAACTCGGCGCTCGCGCGTCAAGCGCGAAACAACCGTAAGGTTCATCGAGGGCCGTCTGGTTTCGGATCACCAGTCTCGATTTCTGCATCGACTTCCCGTTCGGCTTGCAGCCAATCGTCGAGCGCTTTGCTGTCCTGTCCTCCTCGAGCCTCGTAGATCTGGTGGGCACGTCTGGCGATTCGGTTCATCCTGGACTCGTGCGATTGCGGCATCGATGGTATGGGCCGATTTGGATCGTCGGGCTGCCTTTCGCTGATCCTGGCTGTGGGAATAGCTGGCGCTTGCCTTACCTCGCCGCTGCCCGGTGTTTCTCTTGTTTTTGCTGTATGCAACATCGTTCCTCTCCGGTTCCAACGTCGCCGCCAACCAGATCCTCGCCTGGAAGATCGCGAGTCAACATAACTCGGTCGTGTTCTTGAATCATCGCCTCAACGATTCGGTGCGGCAACAGTCTCATTCTTCGAGCAACCGTCGAACGTTACGCTTGCCGTGCAACACACGAACGATTTCAAGCGGCTTCGTGTCGGGACGGTAGATCACGCAGGTACCTGAACACCGACCAGAATCTTACATTCTGGGGAGTGAGGTCCGGCCGAAGATGGCCAATTCCTGGTTTATCGGCGAGGAGCTGCATTGCGTCGTCAAGTGCGTCGACGACTTTCCGAACGGCACTCGGATTATCGCCTTCATGCCCTACCGTCGCTCACCTGGCCGGCCTTCGCTTGCTCGACGCCGATTTCGATCTCCTGTCGCAGCTCGGTGAGCACCGCCTCGCGCTCGTGCTCTCGCTCTTCGAGCAGGTGCAGGCCTTCACGGACGGCCTCACCGGCTGTCGCGAATCGTCCCGATGCGACACGTTCCTGAATGAACGTTTCGAGGTCTGGCGTCAGCGTGATCGTCAACTGCGAGGATTTCGGCATACTCAGCACTATTCTGCCACGGCGTCGCGCCGACCCGAAAATGTGCGCGGGCCGATTTTCGCCGTTGAATGCCGCGTGTCACAACGCATCGATCGACTGGGGCCAAATTTGGGCCCAGCGAATTTGCAGACGGTGCAAATTGTTCGGGCATCAGCACTTTCCAAGGTCGCCCCAGCTTGCCTTGGGCGCAAGGTCGCTGGCCCGGCGCGCCGGAGCTTTAGCGAAGGCGGGTTCGAATCTTCGCGCGGCCCATTGGCGCCGCGACTTGGCGCGAATCCAGTCGCCCCGACCACTTTTCAAGGGTCCATTCGGGACACAAGGGTAGGGAATCAACACCGCGGCGAGCAGGTGCACGGAGTGGTGAGCCTAGCAGCGATTGCGCGACGTGCCAAACATTCGTCTCAGGTCAGCGCGTGCGATCGTTGTCTGGGCCCTCGTAGTAATCAAAGCTTCTGCCCAGTCGCTCCTTCAGCGGATCGGTGATCGCATTCACTCGTGCAACCATCTCGGCCGACAGCGGGTGCTCGACGGCACGCACGTTAGCCTCCAGCTTGCTGGGCGACCGTGAGCCGACGAGGCTGCAGGCCACGTCGCGATTCGCGACAACCCACTTCAGCGCAAGCTCGGACAGCGTCAGCCCATTTTCTCGACAAACGGCCCGGAGGGCCGCGAGGGTCCGCTCGGTCGCCTGCTCTTCACCGCACAGCCCGTGACGCGCGGCTGAGGTCTTTCGCGCGTCGAAGTGTCGTGTGCGTCGCTGCCACACCGGGATGTCGTCGAGTGTCAGGTAGAGATCGGTGAGCACGCCCTGCAGCAGGGCCATGTAGCCGAGCACGCCCAACCCCAGTTCACGAGATGCGGGCAGAGCCTCCCACTCGATCGCACGCGAAAGCAAGTTGTACGGCAGCTCGTTCACGGCGAGGTCGGGACAGTAGGCCAAAGCCTCCTCCAACCTGGGACGCGCGAAGTTGCTGACGCCGATGTGGCGCACCTTGCCCTGCTCCTGGAGCCGCGACAGCGCCGCAAAGGCGTCGTCCACCGCAGGGCAGACCGCGATCTGCGCGTCGAAGTGACGGATCGAGTGCAGCGTGATCGGCCAGTGCACCATGTAGATGTCGACGTAGTCCGTCCCCAGCCGCCTGAGGCTCGCCTCGCAGCGGCCCGGCAGGACGTCCGGCTGCACATGCGCTGGGCTGACCTTCGTGCCGATCACGACCTGCTCACGTGGCAATCCGCGCAGCGCCCGCCCGAGTGACGCCTCGCTCCGTCCGTCGTTGTAGGCTTCGGCGGTGTCGAAGTAGGTGATGCCCAACTCGAACGCGCGGCGGACAACGGTGTCGACGTCCGACTGCTCGACCGGCCCCCAGTACTCTCCCCCGCCGAAAGACCAGCATCCGAGACCCAGCACCGACAATGTCAGCCCCGAGTGCCCGCACTCGCGGTGTTCCATGCTCTTTGCACTCCATCCTGAAGGCCAGTGTTACCCACTGGTGTCTCTAACTCCGATAGGCAGTTGCGTTGGCGCAGAGCGAGAGCCGTGTGGAGCACGCCGTTATGCGACACGAAAATGCGTCGCAGCGAATCTTCCGCGGCGGTTTGCAGCCATCAGCTCGGTACATGGATCATCTCGTTGCCGCTCTTCGTTAGATGTCGTCTGGAGAACCCCAACCGCCGCGTAACCGTGAGAGTACCGAGTCGGAGACGCATTTTCCGGCGTGCGGAACCCGGCTCTCGATCTGCGTCAACACAACTGCTTTTCGTTGCGATAGGACAAGCTCAAATCCAGCCCAAGCTAAAGCTTGGGCTTACGTACATTCAGCGCTCTCCCACTCCCCTCCTGAAGGCTACAGTGTTACCCTCTGGTGTCTCTAGGCAGCTGCGTTGACGCAGAGCGAGAGCCGTGTCGAGCGCGCGCCGCTCGCGGGTGGCGCGGGGAGGGGCGTCCCCGCTCGCCGCGCAGGCGCTTCTCCGTGACATGAGTCATGCGTGATCTGTCTCTTAGCGCCGAGGACGAGCGGGGAGACCCCGCGCCAGGACCCGCGAGAGGCTTCTCTCAGTTCGAAGCCGAATGAGCTTCAGATTAGGCGGCAGAGCGTGCGGAACCCGGCTCTCGATCTGCGGCAACGCAACGGCTATGCGTTGCGCTGGGACAAGATTTAGTGCTGCCCAAGCTAAAGCTTGGGCCTACGTACATCAGGTCGTACGCCGCAGGGAGGAGCAGATGAGGAACTCCCGATTCTTCGTCCACGTCGGCATCGCGGCGCTCCTGCTGACAGCGCACGCCGGTGCGACGGCCGCGCAGACCGTTGCCGCCCAACCCGGCGTCGGGAAACCGGTGCGCGTGGTCAGCCTGTCTTTCAAACAAGGCGCAAGCCTCGAGACCATCGCCGCGATCGTCGATGCGGAGGGCGCGAAGGGCGTCGATCTCATCGTCCTGCCCGAGGCGTGGCGCGGCAACGACATCGTGGAGCCGCTCACGGGCCCGACGATCGCGACGATGTCGGGAATCGCGAGGAAACATCACTGCTACGTCGTCTGCCCGATCTACCGCGAGGATCCAGGGCCGCCGGCTCAATTCGGCGGTGCTGATCGATCGGACGGGCAAGGTCGTGTCCGTCTACGACAAGATCTATCCCTACTGGAACGAGTTCGACATGACCCCGCCTGCCCTTCCTGGTCAGGCGGATGCCGGGGTCTACGACGCCGACTTCGGCAGGATTGGCTTCGCCACCTGCTTCGACGCCAAGTTCCCGGAAGTCTTCCAGCGCCTGCGCGACAAGGGCGCCGAGCTCGTCGTCTGGCCGAGCGCCTACTCGGGGTTCACGGAACTCCAGGCCTTCGCGCTGCTCCACCACTACTACATCGTGACCAGCACGCTCACGGGAGACTCGATTCTGTACGACATCACCGGCGCCATCGCGTCGGACGAGCGCGGCACAGGCGGCGTCACGGTCGCGCGGTTCACGGTCGACATGGACCGGATGATCTACCACTACAACTTCAACCTGGACAAGCGTGCGCGGCTTCTGGCGGAGCACTCCGACGACGTCGCGCTGGATGCGGACATGCCTCGCGAAGAGTGGTTCGTGCTCAAGGCGCGAAAGCCGGGCATCTCCGTGCGCGACCTCGGGCGCGAATACGGTCTCGAGGAGCTCCGGGCCTATCAGGATCGCAGCCGCACCGGCGTCGACGCTCGCCGCGGTTTCTCGTTCACTGATCGGTTCGGCGGCTACCCGGGCCAGAAGGGCGGCACTGCACGCGGCCCTGAAGGGCCGCCGCCACACGCACAAAGACCTCCGCGCGAGACCTCCGGACCATGAGCCGCGCTGCCGGCGTCCGTCTCACGGCGACGTTGTTGCCGGCGCTCGTTCTGCTGGGCGCTTCGGGCAGACTCTCGGATCTGCCCAAGCTAAAGCTCGGGCCTACGTACGTCGGGCAGGCACCAGACGACGGCATCCGCCTGCCGACGACCGACGCGCATTACGGACCGGTCAAGGACTACGTGGAGGCGGTACCGCAGGCCGACTACAAACATGCGCCGCCCGCCGCGGTGGAGGCATTCAAGGACATCAAGTACGGCGTCCGCATCCACTGGGGCCTCTACTCGCAGCGTTTCTCCGGCGGCGAGTCGTGGCCGTTCCTTCAGTTGCCGTTCGACGAGAAGCAGAAGTATCAGGAGGCTTACAAGACGTGGAACCCCTCCGGCTTCGACGCCGAGGAGTGGATGAAGCTGTTCCACGACAACGGCCTGCGCATGTTCGCCTTCACCACGAAGCACCACGACGGCTTCTCGATGTTCGACACGAAGACGCGCGTCACCCGGTGCGTGAACTGGGCTGCCGCGGGAGGTCCGAAGATCGAGCCCTGCGACCGCGCCTACAGCATCGTCGAAACGCCGTTCCGCCGCGACGTGGTCGCGGAACTCGTCGCCGCCGCTCGACGTCACGACATCAAAATCGATTTCTACTTCTCTCACCCGGACTGGTACGACGCCGACTTCCGGCCCTACAGCTTCTCGCCGATCACGACGCCGGGCAACACGAAACAGCCGGAGCTCTACGGCCGCACGGACGTCGCGGCAGCGAACCAAGTTCTTCTTCACGGCGCCCGATCCGACGGACGAGGAGCAGGCGCGCATGATGACGCGCCACCGCCAGCAGCTGACGGAGCTGCTGACCAACTATGGGCCGATCGACATGCTCTGTCTCGACATGTGGCTCGGCGCACGGGTGTGGCCGCAGCTGCGCGAGACGATCAAGCTCGCTCGCAAACTGCAGCCCAACGTCATGCTCAGGGCGCGCGGCATCGGCAACTACGGCGATTACTACACGCCGGAGGGGTTCGTCCCCGGCAACCCGGAGAACACGGCCATGCCCTGGTTCGTGATCTACCCTCTGGGCCGTTCCTTTTCGTACGAGCCCGACCCGGCACAGCACAAGGGCGGCCGATGGATCGTTCGCAACCTTGTCGACGCGGTGGCCAAAGGCGGCGGCTTCATGGTCGGCATCGGTCCCGACGCCTTGGGACGGTTCCACCCGACCGCGGTTGAGAACCTGCGGGAAGCGGGCGCCTGGCTCAAGATCAACGGTGAAGCGATCTATGCCACCCGCCCGCGCGATGGCGATCTGTGGCACGAGGGGGATCATGTCCGCTACACGCGAAGCAAAGACGGCCGCTCCGTCTACGCGATCACCGACGAGTGGCCGGGCGCGACGCTGACGTTGAAAACGGTCCGCGCCAGAGAAGGTTCCACAATCGAGCTGCTCGGCACGCCTGGACCGCTCGAATGGACGCAGGACGATCGTGGAGTCTCGATTCGACTGCCCGCGTCGGTTGCGGATGCCGCCCGCCGCTCCTCCAGCATCGCCTGGGCGTTTCGTATCCAGCCAGCTCAGTGAGGGATCCGACGCCGTCTCGCCTGCGCTGGGTGATGATCGGGTTCGCCTTCTCGGCGACGGTCCTCAACTACATCGACCGCCTCTCGTTCACCTACCTCGCAGCCCATCCTGATCTCAGAACACTGTTCTCCGACACCACCTTCGGCCTGATGGGCACCGCTTTCTTTGCCGCCTACACGATCTCGAACGGACTGTCCGGTTTCGCGATCGACCGACTGGGAACCCGCATCGGTTACTCGCTATCAATGGCGGTCTGGACAACGGCGGCCGTCCTGCAGGCGGTAGCGCGCACGCCGCTGCAGTTCGGCGCGCTGCGCTTCCTCCTGGGCATCGGCGAGGCGGGCAACTGGCCGGCGGCCGTGAAGCTCACCGCCGAGTGGTTCCCGCCACGCGAACGCTCGACGGCATCGGGGATCTTCAACAGCGGCTCGGCGCTGGGCTCGGTGATCGCTCCGCCCCTCGTCGCGTGGCTGGGGATGCGTTTCGGCTGGCAGGCCGCCTTTCTCGTCGTCGGTGCGATGGGCTATCTCTGGCTGGCCGCTTTCTGGCTCGTCTATCGCACGCCGGACTCACCGCAGCAGCAGGTCGAGATGTCTCCCGTGCCCGCGCGACGCCTGCTGACTCACCGGTTCGTCATCTGGTTCACGGCATCGAAGTTCTTCATCGACTCGATCTGGTACTTCATCACCTTCTGGATTGGCCGCTATCTCGCTGACGCGTACGGCTGGGATCTCTTGCGCATCGGTATGTTCGCGATGATTCCATTCATCGTCGCCGACGTCGGCAACATCCTGGGAGGCCTCTTCACGCAGTGGTTGATTCGCGGCGGCCTCGCCATCCCCAAGGCGCGCAAGCTGGCAGTCTCGGTCTTCGGCTTGACGATGGCGGCGGCGCTGCTGTCGGGTCCGCTCGTTATCGGCGGCCCGCCGTCGGCGTTGGCCGTGCTCTCGGTCGCGGGCTTCGGCTGGGCCGCCTACAGCGCAAATACCCTGGCCTTCCCCGCCGATGTCTTCCCGCAGCGCGCGGTGGCCACGGTGTGGGGCCTCGCAAGCGTCGGCGCCGGCCTCGGCGGTGCATGCTTCCAGCACGCGTCCGGTCTCGCCGTCGCCCACTTGCGCACGACGATCGGCGTCGCCGGCGCGTACCACACCGTTTTCGTCGCCTATGGTGTGGCGGCGCTGGTGGGGCTGGCGCTCGTTCTCTTCCCGATGGGACCGCTGACGCGCGACGAAACGCTGCAGTAAACCCCGCGGTCAATGCGTGTGCTCGAGAGTCATCGACGTTTGCCACTGTGTTGTCGGATCCATTCAGCGAGTTCGTCTTCTGAAACACGCCCGTCGGCGAGCGCCAGCATTTCGGAAATCACTTCGGCATCGGTCGCGTCCAAATCGTGACCGTTTATTCCCAGAAACGTGACGATGCTGAGGAAGCCGATTCGCTTGTTCCCATCGCGATAAGGGTGGTTCTTGACGAGACCGAAGCCGTACGCAGCGGCCAACAAGGCCACATCGACCTTCTGGGCGTAGTGCCACTTCTGCTGCGGTCGTGCCAGCGCAGATTCCAGCGTGGCCTCGTCGCGAACGCCCGACAGTCCGCCGTGTTCACGGATCTGTTCGGTATGGATGGCATCAACGACCACTCGGCTCAACCAGCGTGGCTCGACCGGTCGTTTCGTCACCGCATCACTTCGCTAACGTACGAAGGGCGTTGCGGTACTTTTTGGCAGCTTTGGCTGCAACCTTCAAGGCTCGTTCAGCCTCCGGATCATACGGCCGCCCCGGGTTCTCCAACACCAATCCCACCCGGACATCTTTTCTCCTGACCCTCTCGATGGCCTCGTTCACCCGAGCGAACGGCATGACATCGACGATGGCCCCGATGCCATGCTGCGCCGAAAACTCGAGCATGTGCGTGGTATTGGCACGACTGCCTATGTAGTTGCCATAGACCGATCGCCCGGAATTGTTCAACAGTCCACCGCTCAACGACAGCGGTTCCAGCGGCGACGCCACCAGACAGAGCTGGCCTTGTGGGTTCAGCATTCTCACGTATGAGTCCAGGTCGAACGCGACATTCAGCGTCGACAGGACGAAATCAAACGCTCCGTGGTGGCCCGTCATGGACTTCATGTCTGAGCTGTCTGCGAATGCTCCTCCCAACTGCTCAATCAACTCCCGCTTGTCGCGCGAATGAGAGAATGCCGTGACGCTGTGCCCCATCGCGTGAAGGAACTGGATGGCCAGGTGACCGAGCCCGCCGATGCCCAGCACTGCCACCCGAGAGCCGTCGAGCAGGCGTGCCCGAAGGATCCCCGCGAATACCGTCAGGCCGGACGAGAGCAAGGGAGCCGATTCAGCCGAGTCGAGCTGCGGTGGGAGGCGGAACGCGAACCGACCATCGACGACGATATGTTCGGCCCACCCGCCGTAGCGGTCGACGGCGATGACCTTCTGCCTGGGGCAAAATTGCTCTGTGCCCTGCTTGCAGAAGGAACAACCGAAACACGCCTCCTGCTGGTAACCGATACCCACACGATCGCCCCTCTGCAGGTCGGCGACCTCGGAACCAAGCGCTTCGACGATTCCAACAATCTCGTGGCCAGGGACCAGGGGAAACCGCGCGTCGCCCCAGTCATCATCTATGAACTGGATGTCGCCTCTCGCGACGCTGCAGTGCGTGATCCTCACCAGGACGTCATGGCTGCCGACTGCCCTCTCGTACGAGAAGGGCTCCGCCCTTCCGCCTTTCTCTTTAATCGCATGGGCTCTGATTTGCGCCATCACTCGACTTCCATTCCCTGCGCCTCATTGCCCGCCTCGTGCGCGGATGTCGATGCCGGTCTCGCGAACCTTCTTCAACGCACGATACAGCTCGCGATACTGCGGATAGAAGGCGTCATAGCGCCTCGCGTTCGCCGCGTCCGGCTCGATGGTGCGCGCGGTGCGAACCGTCGCCTTCACGCCTTCTTCGATGGTCGAAAATCGCCCCGCCCCGCGCGCGGCAAGGATGGCGCACCCGAGCGCGGGCGCATCAGCGACTTCGGTCAGCTCGAGCGGCGCACCGATCGTGTCGGCATGAATCTGCAGCCACAGCGGCGAGTGCGTCGCGCCGCCGCACACAACGATGCGCATGGCGTGAAAGGCACCACCGAAGCTCTCGACGATGAGTTTGGTGCCGAGGCAGATGCCTTCGACAATGGCGCGATAGACGTGGGCCGGCGTGTGCTTCAGAGTCAAGCCGGTGATCGCGCCGCGGGACAAGGCATCGGTATACGGCGTGCGGTTGCCCTGGAAGTGATCGAGGACGACCAGGCCTTCGCAGCCCGGCTCGATCGTTGCCGCTTCCTCGTTCAACGCATCGAACGTCGCGTGTGACGCAAAGTGGCGCTTGAACCAGGCGATGACGGATCCGGTGGACGTCTGTCCGCCCTCGATGATCGGCTTGTCCGGATAGACGGCGTCCATGTAGGTCCCCCACACGCCGGGTGCATGCACCGGTCGCGCCGCGACGCCGAGGTGCAGATGCGACGAACCGGTGATGAGCGCCATCTCTCCCGGCTCCGTCACGCCGAGGCCGATCATGCCGATGAAGGCATCCGCGCCGCCCTGCGACACCGGAATGCCAGGCCGAAGGCCGAGATGCGTGGCCGCATCCGGCGTCAACACATCGATCACGTCACCAGGCGGCACGATTCGCGACGGCCATTTTCCCTCGAGATCGGCGAGGCCGAGCGTCTCGAGCAACGAGCGCGGCACGCCACCGTCGCGCGTCTGATAGTGCCAGCGGACAGAGGTGTTGTTGAGCGAGGCCACCCACCGCCCGGTCAGACGCCAGTTGATGTAGTCCTGGTACTCGCAGATGCGCGCCGCGCTGGCGAAGAGCTCCGGCTGATGGCGTTTGATCCAGAGCGATTTCGGGATCATCCATTCGGCGGAGACAGGACCGCTGCCGCTGCCGTTGATGCGCAACGCCGGATCGCCGCTCGCCGCCACGTCCGCCGCTTCCGCTGCCGAGCGCACGTCCATCCAGATCATGGCCGGCCGCAGCGGCGTCCCCTCAGCGTTCACCGCGACGACGGAGCAGCAGGTGGTATCGACGGCCATCGCGATGACCTGGTCGGATGCGATGCCGGCCTTTGCACGCGCGCCGCGCGTCGCCTCGCCCATCGCGCGCCACCAGTCTTCAGGATGCTGCTCGGCCCAGCCCGGCTGCGGAAACTGCGTCTGATATTCGCAGGCGTGCGAATCCCTTCGGCCGCCCGTCGAGGTCGAAGACGATCGCGCGGATGCTCTCCGTTCCGCCGTCGACGCCGAGCAGATACGCCATATGTCGCTCCGCGCCTCGGTGACGCCACGATGGCAGCGTGCGCCCACCCTGAGGGCCGTCGTCGACCACTACGACAAGTTGTTCGGGTTGAAGCTCACCGCCGCGCAAAAGGCCGATCTCGTCGAGTACCTGAAGTCGCTCTAGACCAGAACTCACTTGCGTTCGTGAGCGTCAACTCCCAACCTCCAACGCCCAACTCCCAAGAAGTCCTGTAAACCGTGGGCGAGCCCGATTGGGAGTTGGGAATTGGGAATTGGGAAGTTGACACGCTCAAGTGAGCTCTGGGGTTAACCGACCGCCTCCGACGAGATCGTCAGCAAGAACCCGCTCGGATCGGTGACCTCGAACGCACGGCCGTCCTTCCACTCGGTGTCATGCGGCTCGGACTTGAGCGTGATTCCCGCGCTCTTGGCCCGGGCTGCAATCTCGTCGACGTTCTGCGTCGTCGACATGAACACGCGCATCCCGACACCCTTCTTCCGGTCACGGCCCTGCTTCCAATCATCCTGGCTCAAACCGAACTGGTTCTTGCCGGCGCGCATCATTGCTCCGAGCAGTTTCCCTTTCTCTTCCCACCGCTCATCGACGGCGAAGCCGAGCGCTTCGTAGAAAGTGATGCTCTTCTGCAAATCGTCCACGGTGAACATGGGAATGATAGTGCTGATCTGCAAAGCTTCCTGAGTTGTGGCCACGTGCTCCTCCTTGCTGCCTGCCACTCCGATGCTAGCCACGCTTGCCGCGGATCTGCAAGCGCGGCCGCACGCGTGGCGCTAGCATCTGACACGGCACATGTCGTGCCGCGTCACCCACCAACCCATGAGATACGACTTTCTGATCGACAGCTACGAGACCGAACGCCTGAAGGTCCTCAGCGTCTGGAGCGAGTTCAGAGACGAGGATCTTGCTGTCCGGCCGCGGCAGGATGATCCGCGGGGCCGCAGCGTTCACGAGCACATGGTCCATCAATGCGTCAGCGAGGACACCTGGTTTCGCACCATGCTCGGCATCGATGTCGGCGCGCCGCCGCTCCCGAATCCGGAGCGACGACTCGAGTTCATCAAGCGGTATGCCGAGGACAGCGGTCGGCGGTTGGAACGGCTTCGACACACCGACGACGCATGGTGGGAGGCGTTGACCGCCTTCTTCGACGTGCAGCGCTCGAAGGCCTGGGTGATGACGCGGCGACTGACGCACACGTCGCACCACCGCGGCCAGCAGATGGCCATGCTGCGCATGCTCGGGCGCGAGCTGCACAGCAATTACGGACCGACCGCGGACACGGGCGGGCTGGCGCAGAATCGCGCGCCCACGATCTACGCCTACGGATCCCTGGACGCGTTGCTCGAGGGCGAGAGCGCGGGTGGCGCAAAATCCGCGCTGCCCGGCGCGGCCGGAGCCAACGGCAAGGCTGTCACCGAGAGGCCCTGAATCCAGCGCGTGCGTGATGAGCACCAGGCGCACGAACGCCCTTCGCGCGGCCTGGTGCTCGAGGGTCCGTTCGCTATTTTCGCGGCGGCGCCTGGACGTAATCGACGAGCACCAACAGCTCTCCGCGCACGAGATCGCGCGCCTTTGCGGTTTTGTCACCGACTTCGTTCGGGCTCATGCCGAGGGCGGCTTTCTGCACGACGCCGGGGAAATCGAGCCCGTTGAGATCCTTGAAGCGGCTGTAGCCGCTGGCGGTCGCGAAGTTGTAGGGGTAATCGCTCCCGCCGGGGAAGACACGAGCATAGGCACCCCACTCGGCCAGCGTCCCTTCCTTGATTCGCACTTCATGGATCTTCTTCCACAATTTTTCGACCTCGTCGTACGCGGCAAACCCGCCTTCCGGCACTTTCATGTACTCGACCATCAGGAAGGGCGCCGGTTTGTCGAGTGGAGCTTCGGGCAGGCTCCCGAAGCCTTGCCACGTTTCTGAACGCACGAGGTCGCGGGCCGCATTGGTCTTCTTAAAGAACTCCGGGAGACTTTGAGCCGGCACGATCTTCGAGATGAGCTCGTTGGGGTACGGGTTCTCGAGTGCTTCGAAATTCGCGTAGACGGCAACGGTCACGTAGTTGTGATCGGCGGCGGTGCCCGTCGGTGAGTCGACTCTGTAGAGATACCACGCCAACGCATTGCCGGCCTTGATCCTCGCCTCGTGAATTGGCTTCCACGTTTTCTGCTCGAGTTGCAGGTATGCGTCTTCCTGCCCGGGCGCCACTTTCATGTAGTCAACGGTCACGAACGGGCCCTGCGCCATCACTGGCGTGGCGCGAGCCATGAACGCCGCGACCAATAGCGCGGCCGCGGCTTTTGACAGTCTGTCGATCTTCATCGTCCCGACCTCCTCGTAGTAACGAGCGGCCAGCGTCCACTTATTGTTGAGCTAGCCCGCGGAGGATATCACGAGATCGACTTTGCACCTCGAGCCTCTAACCAGCTGACGAAGTCTGCGGCGGCCGCGGGACCGACCCGCCGCCCGGCATCCTCTCTCCGGGCGACGTCCAATGGCGTCATGTCACCGTGGCCGATCCAGTTGATATCGGCGCCGCGAGCGAGAAGATATTCCGCGGCGGGCTGCTGCGCGCCGTGGCAGGCACCCCAGAATGCGTGGGTGATGGCGTCCGTCGTCGGCGTGTCAGCGTTTCTGAAGCACGCCTCTACTCGATCCATCAGCCCGAGTGTGGCAGCGTCAGTCAGTGTGGTCCGCGCTCCGCACTCGACGAGTCGATATGCGGCATCCCATTGGCCGAATCCACGCGCGTCCGCGAGTGGCGGCCCGCCGCCGATCACACCGCCAATGGCCTCGATATCGGCTCCCGCTTCGAGTAAGGCGTCGAGCGCCGCGACATCGTTGCTGCTGGCAGCCCAATGCAGCGGTGTCTCGGTGTGCGAACCCACGAAGCGGGCGTTCACGTCAGCGCCGGCCTGCACCAAGGCCGCGATCACCGCCGGCCCATTCGGAAAGTGACCCGGCCAGTCAGTCGCGACGTGCAACAGGCTGCGTGATTGGACGCCGCCACAATCGTTGCGATCGACTCGTGCCGTCGCCAGTTCCGGATGTTCCGACAGCAGCCGCTTCAGCATCGCGACATCGCCGGTCTGGATCGCGTTCACCACCGCTCGGGCGGTCGGGTTCTCTGTGTTCATGTGCCACGTCATTGCGCCTCACTGTCGCCGGTAGACGATCTGGAAGTCAGCATGAGTGTCCTTTCGCCAGGCGCCGCGCGATCGTGCGTCGGCTGAGGTTCTGATTGCAGTCGACGCGCCGTCGTGGCCCTGCTTGCGATCGAGTCGCGAGATGAGAAAACACTTGGACCAGGACTCACTTGCGTTCGTAAGCGTCAACTCCCAATCTCCAACGCCCAACGCCCAAGAAATTCAGCAAACCTGCGCCAAGCACGATTGGGAGTTCGGAATTGGGAATTGGACGTTGACACAATCCAGTGAGCTTTTGAAGTTAACGGATGATACTCGCTCAGCCTCGGTCCGCGGCGACGCGGACGAACGAAGACATGAACCCGAAAGGCAGTTGTGTTGACGCAGAGCGAGAGCCCGCGTCGAGCGGGTGGCGTGGGGAGGGGCGGAGGGTGGCACGGGTCTCATCGGATCGGATCTGGTCTCGTCGGGGCGATCGATGGGCAGGTGCGTGGCGTGTTTGTGCCGACACCCGTGCGGAGCAGGCCGTCAAGTTCACGAAAAACGCGAGCGCAGGCGCGTGACATCGGGTTGGGGATGGGGGCGACACGCAAGCGGTCCACCCCAACCCGCACTTTTATCGCGCGAGTCGCCGGAGCCGCGTTTTTCCGGCCTGCGGAGCTCGGGTGGCGGCGCGAACACGCCACGCGACGCGCTCTAGTCGTCGAGGCTGCCCATGGTCAGATTGACGGTCGTGCCGGTCATCCCGCTGGCCGTGTCGGACGCCACGAAGACCGCGACGTTTGCCATCTCCTCGAGCGTCATCAACCGTCGCGCGTGGGTCTTGCTGGCGAGCAACTCCTGGAACTGCTCCCAGGTCATTCCCGAGACCTTCGCACGGGCCTCGAAGGCCTCCCTGAGCGTGCCGGTCTCCGGGATGGCCTGCGGTCGCAGACCGACGACGCGAATGCCCAGAAGTGCGAGCTCGGCGGAGAGCACGCGAGTAAGCGCCTCCTCGGCGGCCATAGCCGGACCGTAGCCTCCCGACAACGGGATGCCCATCCGCGAGTGCTGCGTGGTAACGGTCAGGATCACCCCCGACTTATTTGCGACCATCCGCCTGGCCGCCAGGCGGGCGATCAGGAAGTACGACGTCGCGTAAATCGTGATCGGCAGCGCAAACTGCTCGACATCGAGCTCGACCAACGGCACACCCAGAATCTTCGTACCCGGGATCCCGACGGCGTTGAATGCGATATCGACGCGGCCCGCCTTGTCGATCACGGACTGGAGATGCCGGTCGATGGCGTGCTCGTCGAGCGCGTCGACCTCCGCTGCCTCGGCGGATCCGCCCGCTGAAACGACGTCCCTGGCGACTGCATCGACGGACGCCCGCCGGCGCCCGGTGAGAAACAGGATGGCCCCCTCGCGGGCAAAGGCGCGCGCGACGGCGCCGCCGATTGCCCCTCCGCCTCCGTAGATCACCGCGACCTTGTTCTGGAGCATCATCGGAAATGCAGACACCACGGCGTCGAGAAAATGGGCCCAGTTCGCGGGTCGGCCGGTGTCGATATAGGAGAGAGCCCGCCTTCGCTAAGCTACGGCGGGCAAGCGAGAGGGAATGTTGACGACCGACCTGATCACGAGAGCCCGGGCCGGAGACGACGAGGCGTTCCGAGAGCTGACCGAACCCTACCGTCGAGAGCTCCAGGTGCACTGCTACCGGATGCTCGGATCCCTGCAGGACTCCGAGGATGCCCTCCAGGACACGCTGCTGGCGGCGTGGCAAGGCCTCGGAGGGTTCGAGGGACGCGCCGCGATCCGCACCTGGCTTTACCGCATCGCCACCAACCAGTGCCTCAACGCGCTTCGCTCGGCCAGCCGACGCCCGGCCAAGCAGTGGGACATCCCGCAGGTTGAACCGCCCGAGCCGACGCGGCTCGGCGAAGTGGTGTGGCTCGAGCCCTACCCCGACGCCCTCCTCGAGGGTGCGATCGCGATTCCGCTCGGCCCGGAGGCACGTTACGAGCAGACCGAAGCCATCTCGCTGGCCTTCGTGACCGCCCTGCAGCTCCTCCCCGCTCGCCAGCGCGCGGTGCTGATCCTGCGCGAGGTCCTCGGATACCACGCCAGCGAAGTCGCCGACATGCTCGACTCGACGGTCGAATCGGTGACCAGTGCCCTGAAGCGGGCGCGCGCCAGCCTGCGCCGCCTGCCGCCGATCGAAGATCGCGAACCGCCGCCTGCGCCGGATTCACCCGCCGAGCACGCGGTGGTCGCACACTTCGTTCGCGCGTGGGAGTCCGGTGACGTCGACGCGCTGGTTGCCTTGCTCACCACCGACGTCGGCATCTCGATGCCACCATTTTCCCTCGAATACCACGGCCGTGACGTCGTCGCCCGCTTCTGCGACCTCATCATGCGCAGCCGACGGCACGACCTCGTGCCGACGCGGGCGAATGGGCAGCCGGCGTTCGGGGTTTACCTTCGCGCGCCCACGGGCGGCATCCGCCATGGGACCGGCCTCGTCGTCCTCACCCTGACGGGCGACCGGATCTGCGCCATGACCCGCTTCGAGAACAGCGTGCTCCCGTGGTTCGGACTGCCGCAATCGCTCCCTGACTGATCACCGGCGATCGGATCGACCTACGCCTGGAACCCGTGCTGCCGGCGATGCACCGGGCCATCGAAGTTCTGCGTGGATTTGAACTGCTCGAAGCGTCCGTCTGTCGCAAACGGCTTCACCTTTGCGACGAGCGCGGCCTGCTCGGCGTCCGAGAGCGGCTTGAAGTTGCGGGCCAGCGCGAGGTTCTGTTGCAGATGCTCCATGGTCGTCATGCCCACGACTTGCGTCGCCACCGGCTGGCTGAGCGCGTACCTGTAAGCCTCTTCCGCCGTGAGCCCGGCCCCGCGCGCGATGCCGTCCCCTCCGCCGAAGCCTTTCATGCCGAGTGCGCCAACTTTCTTCTTCAGGCAGACAGGCAGCACCTGCTTCTGAAAGCTCCGGTAATGCACGTCGAGCGCGTTCACCGGGAACTGGCACGCGTCCCAGTCGAACGGTTTCGCCAGCATCGAAAGATGGATGCGGGGATCCTTGTGGCCGGTAAACCCGATGTAGCGCACCTTGCCAGCCTTCCGCGCCTCTAGTGCGGCTTTGAGGCCGCCCTTGTCGAATACCCAGTCCGGATCGTTGTCGTAGACCATTTCGTGGAACTGCCAGAGGTCGATGCGATCCGTCCGGAGGCGCCGCAGGCTGTCGTCGAGGCACTTCATCGACCCCGCGTGGTCGCGCTCGCAGTTCTTCGTCATGAGAAAGACCTTGTCGCGGCGGCCGTCGGCGAGGGCGCGTCCCATGACTTCTTCGGAGCCGCCGTCGTGATAGTCCCAGCAGTTGTCGAAGAACGTGAGCCCTTCATCGACCGCGGCGTGCATGATGCGGATTGCCTCGGCTGAGTCCTTCACGGACCCGATGTGCCACCCGCCGAGACAAAGGATCGACACGCGCTCCCCCGTCCGTCCCAACAGGCGGGTCGGCAGACCCGTAGCTGCCGCCGGCTGTTGGCTCGCAAGGACGTCCGCGGTCAGCGCGCCGAGCGCGACGCTCGACGCTGCCGCTTCGATCAGGAACTCCCGACGCGTGGTCGTCGATCCGATCCTCATGACGTGCTCCTTCCATGAACGGCACCCGTCGCGTCAGACTGCACAACACTTCCAACGCTGACGCACATTTTGGCACGCGAGGCGCCGACGTGAGTCTTTGTGCTCCACTCGTGCTAAGCTGCCACCTACCTCTTCCGTAGCCGTCGGCGATCCCGCTTTCGCACTCCAGCGCTTCCCCCGCGGGGCGGGACCGCTCGGCGTCCGACGGCGCAGCGTGAACGAGCCGCTCGCGGCTTGAGTCGCAGCTCGGGCAAGGTTCAGCTCGGGGGAGCGCTGCGGCGCGTTCGCTCCGAAAACCGGGCTCCGCAGGCCGGAAAACCGCGCAGCGAATCGTTGGACGCAGGTCGGGCCGGGTGTCCGCTCGCGGGAAAATGCGTCCCCGACCCGTGTCACCCCTGCGCTCGCGCTGCGGTCCGCGGTCCGCCGACGGATATCTACGCGACGTGCCGCGCGTCGCGTGATTGTGCGCCGCATCCGCGCCGGTGCCCGCAGACACGCGCCGCGGACGCTCGCTGTCGACGGCGTTTGCGCTGGCGCCGAGCAGGCGTGGCTCGACGACGGCTCCGCTCGTGCGTCAGCACAACTGCGCCGCAGCGTGTCAGCGCCACTGCCCGTTTCGAGACCAGCGTGCTCCCCTCGTTCGGGCTGCCGCAATCGCTCCCTGCGTGAGGATTCAGCTCTCGCGTGCGCTCATGTGAGAATCCCGGAGGCGGGGGCGCATGATTGCACGGCATTGGACCGGTTGGACCCGTCCAGACGATGCGGACGCATACGAGCAGCTGCTGCGGGACCGGTGCTGCCGGGACTCCGCCAGAATCGAGGGCTATCGCGGCGGATACGTGCTGCGCCGCGAGGAGGCCGGAGAGGTCCGCTTCGTCGTCGTGAACCTGTTCGACTCGCTCGAGGCCGTCAACGCGTTCGCAGGTCCGGACTACGAGACACCGGTGTTCGAGCCGGAGGCGCGACGACTGCTGTCGCGCTACGAGCCGAAGGCGCTGCATTACGACGTCCGCGTCGCCTCGGTGTGATCCACGAGCCTGTGCGGAAGCTCGCTTGGGTTCGGCGGTCGAGAGCCGCGTCAGAGCCGGGTGGCGCGTGTCGAGCGCGAGGGTGGCACTCGGTGCTCATCGGATAGGATCGGGTTCTCGTCGGGGCGATCGAATCGGGCAGGTGGCGTGGCGTGTTCGTGCCGACACGCCGTGCGGAGCAGGCCGTCACAGTTCACGAAAAGACGCGAGCGCAGGCGCGTGACACCGGGTTGGGTCGATGAGGTGGCTGCGACGCGCTGAAGACCGCGCCGGTCCATCCCCAACCCGCCCGTTTTATCGGGCGATTCGCCGGGAGCCGCGTCGTTCCGGCGCTGCGGAGCCCGGGTGGCGGCGCGAACACGCCACGTCGACGGGACCAGCGCTGATCTGTCCTTTGGCGCCGAGGACGAGCGGGCTAGGGTGGCTCACTCTCGTCCGACGGTCGTGAGTCCTTCCAGCAGAACGATGTCGGAATCGCCCTCGCCGACTGCGGCCAGGATGGAGCGCCCGTCGGAGGACCAGGACACGCGGCGGGCGATGAATGTCGGGCGTTCACCGAAATCGGTGATCTGACGCCATTCAGCAGTCGTGGTCGAGAGCGCCCAGACGTTGGTGGTAGACCCGTCGGTCAGTGCCTGGGCCAGCCATTTCCCGTCGGGGGACAGCGCGGGATTGACAATCTGCCAGATCGGCACACGCGAGGCTGGAATGCGCGCGAGCACGCGAAACGGCGCGTTTTCGGGAGTGGCCAGACGGATTTCGACTTCCGGCGTGCCATCCCTGAGCCGTCGCACGAAGGAATAGTACAGCGTGGTGCCATCCGAGCCGATCACGTTGAAAAGCGGCTCGGTCCTCACAGTGACGGCCGGCCCTCCCTCCACAGGCACTTTTTTCAGCACGACACGCGTGACCGCCACGCCGCCCCGCGTCGAGTAATACACCCAGCGGCCGTCCGGCGACCACGCAGGGCCGAGACCGGGGTTCGCGAGGTTGCGCATGTTACTTCCATCCGGATCCACCAGCCAGACTCCAAAGGTCCACCCTTGATTGCCGCGCGAGGAGACGAACGCGATGGCGCGGCCATCGGGCGACCACACCGGAACGCCCACGGCCACGGTCGGATCGCGCTCGTGAGTGATCTGGCGCAGCCCGCCACTCCGGGTGTTCACGACCCACAGGTTTGCATGACCGCCGCTGTCCGAGAGAAACGCGACTTCATCGTCGCGGGGGCTGGCCGTGGGTGTGAGGACTTGTCCCGTCTGTCGAGTCAGACGAACGCCTCGGCGCACGTTCTCGGCGGGTGGACCGTCGGACGGGAACTTCCAGATGTCGGTCTGCAGCTTCATGCGGCTGACCAATATCGCGCCACCCTTGGAGATGTCCGGACTGACGTACGACGTCTCGCCCGAGGTGACCCGCCGTACGCTTCCATCACGCAATGTCACCTGCCACAGGCCTAACGCGGGCAAATACGGCATCGTGCCGCCGCGGCTCGAGCTGTAGATGATGCCCGTGCTGTCGGGCAGCCAGGCAAGACCGCTCATCAGGTTGTTGTCATGCGTCAACTGGCGCGGTTCGCCGCCCGCTGCTGACGCGACGAACACGTCGAACCTGACGCCGTCTCCTCGCTGAAGGGCGATCCATCTGCCGTCCGGCGACCAGCGGGGGTACAAGTAGTAGGTGGCGGGCGGGAACTCGGCGACCACGTCGAACTTGGAACCGTCCGTTGGCGCGATCACCAGCTGAATGCCTTCCTTCGCGAGCCGGAAGAGCGCAAGCCGCCCATCCGTCGGGCTGACGTCGGCACCGCCCACGCTGTTGACGACGCGCCGTGGGACGCCGCCAAGCGCCGGGATCTCCCAGATGCTCCCCTGGCGTTCTCCTGAAGCCGACGCCGAAAAATAGAAGATCGAGCTCGAGTCGGGCGACCAGCGAGGGTACTCGTGATCGACTGGATCGCGCGTGACTTGCAGCGGCGCGCCTCCCGCAATGAGCTGCACGAAGAGCTGTCGGTTGCCGCCCACGCCGGCGGTGAACGCCACCGACCTGCCGTCTCGTGAAATCGCCGGAGACTCCTCGAGCCCGGGAAGATCCGTGAGCCGTACGACGCGACTATCCGGCGGCGGCGGCTCCACCGGCCTTCCGAACCTGTCGCGCACCGCCCAGAGGAAGACGAGAACCGTCGCGATCCCGAGCGACAGCGCCACAAGCGTCAGAGTGGACCAGCGTCGCGGCGCCAGCATGGGAGCCGGTCCGGCGGGCGTGGCCATCGCCTCTTCGAGCTCGATCCGCGCGTCTGCGATGTCATGGAGCCGCCGCCTGGCATCCTTCTGGAGACAACGCGTCAACAGACGTCGGATGCTTTCCGGTGTGGCGGCCGGCAACCGCGTCCACGCCGGTTCGGCGCCGACGACGGCGGCGAAAGTGTCCGTGACCGTCTCGCGCGCGAACGCTGGCGAGCCCGTCAGCATCTCGAACAGCACACAGCCGAAGGCCCAGATGTCGGTGCGCTTATCGACCGGCTGGCCTCTCGCCTGCTCCGGGCTCATGTACGCGGCGGTGCCGAGAACCACACCCGCGATCGTCCCGTCCGACGTCATGGTCATCGACGAGTCTCGACCGGACCCTTCGACCGCGAGGGCTTTCGCGAGACCGAAGTCGAGCACCTTGACCACGCCATCGGGCGTGATCTTGATGTTCGAGGGTTTGAGATCGCGATGGATGACCCCGGCCCCGTGGGCGGCGTCGAGCGCATCGGCGATCTGTCGAGCGATGTCGAGTGCCTCAGGGAGCCGGAGCGGGCCCCGGAGCACCCAATCGTGCAGCGTGTCGCCCTCGACCAACTCGAGCACGAGGGCCGACACGCTGCCAGCGTCTTCGAACCCGAAGATGGCTCCGATGTGCGAATGATTGAGCGAGGCGAGTACTCGGGCTTCGCGTTCGAAGCGCGCGATGCGATCGGCGTCGGCGGTGAACGCCGGCAGGAGAATCTTCAGCGCAACGTCTCGCCCGAGCTTGGTATCGCGCGCGCGATACACTTCGCCCATCCCGCCGGCCCCGAGCCGCGCGACGATCTCGTGGGCGCCGATCCTGGTTCCGACCGACAGCGCCATGCGTCCCGGCTCATTCTAGTCGCTTGCCACTGGTTCCTCGGGGCCGACTTGCGCGCGCTCTTCGAAGAGGCCATGTTTGCTTGATGATGAAACGAAGGGCCTTCCTGAAAGAATCGACGATGGCGGCGGCCGGTGTCGCCGCTGGGGTGCTTCGCGTCGTCAGACCGCTTGAAGCTCAGACACCAGCCGCAAGCGCCGTCGTGGTGGATCCGAAGCCCCTGTTCGAACTGTCGCCTTATCTCTACATGCAGTTCATGGAACCGCTGGGCGCAACCGATGGTTCGGTCGAAGCGGCATGGGATCATGCGCGCGATCGGTGGCGCGAGGATGTCGTGGAGGTCACACGGGAACTCGCGCCAACGATGATGCGTTGGGGCGGCATCTTTGCGGATTTCTATCGATGGCGGGAGGGCGTCGGACCGCGCGATAAGCGTCCCTCCATGCTCAACCTCCTGTGGGGCGGAATCGAATCAAATCAGGTGGGCACCGGCGAATTCGTTGAACTGTGCCGGCACGTTGGCGCGGAGCCGCTCGTCTGCGTCAACTTCGAATCGGACGGGCGCAAAGAGTACTTGAAGGTGAAGGACAGCGTGCGCACGGCCGACGCGCAGGAAGCGGCCGAGTGGGTGGCATATTGCAACGATCCGGACAATCGCGACCGGAAGGGTCACGGGCACGCGGCGCCGCTGAACGTCCGGCACTGGCAGGTCGGGAACGAGACGTCCTACGACAAGAATGGCTTCGATCTCGAAACCGCGGCGCGCAAGACCGTCGAGTTTGCCAAGGCCATGCGTGCGGCCGATCCCGCGATTCACCTGATCGCGTGGGGCGACAGCGGTTGGGCGGCGCGCATGGCGGAGGTGGCGGGAGAACACGTGCAGTACCTCGCGTTCCACCACATGTTCGATCCCGATTCGCCGGAGCGGCCGGTGCTGCGGGGCGAGCGGTATCGGCGCGATCCGGATGCGACCTGGGAGCAGCTAATGGCGGCGTGGCAGTTGACCGACGTCAAGATTCGCACCGTTCGCGACGATCTGGGCGCGCGCAAGATTCCGCTTGCGCTGACGGAATGCCACTTCGTCATTCCCGGCCGCGATCGCGGCGACGTGCTCGCCTCATGGGCCGCCGGTGTCTCCTACGCGCGCATCCTCAACAACCATCAACGGCACGGCGACGTGCTGAAAATTGCCACGGCCGCGGACTTCTGCGGGACACGCTGGCAGAACAACGCGGTGATCATTCCAACGCCGAAAGGCAACCACCGCGCCTATCTCCAGCCGGTGGCGCGTGTGATGCAGCTCTATCGTCACCATATTGGCAGTCACGCAATCCGAGTGGGCAACCAGCCGGACGGGCTCGACGTGGTCGCGAGTCGCCGCGACGAGACCGTGTATCTCCATGTCGCGAACACTCGGCGCACGCGGTCCGTGAGCACGACGATTCAGATCGCGGGCCAGGTCATCCGCAGCGGGCGTGTGTTCGAGATCACCGCGGATCCCACGGAAGAGGTGTCGTACTTGAACGATGCCGAGGTAATGAGACCACGTGAGAAGCCGTTCGCCAATGACAGCATGTGGGAGTTTCCGGCAGCCTCGGTATCTGTGCTGGAACTACGAGTAGGGATCAGGGATCAGGGTATCTGAAGTCACCGTGAACATTTCGTGACGACGCCTGTCGATCCGCTCGCCTCCCAGTCGACGTCACAATAGAGCGGTGGACAGGCCGGCATGTCGGCCGACCCGATCCGACAGACCAGGAGTTTACGAGCCATGCGTTACATGATGTTCATCAAGCACACCGAGGATTACCGCAACGTTGAAGCCCCTGCGAGCCTTTACGAGGAGATGGGCAAGTTCATCGAGGAGACCACCAAGAGCGGCAACTTCGTCGGCGGCGCCGGGCTCCAGCCGACATCGGCGGGCAGTCGTGTGCGGCTCAGCAAGGGCAAGATCACGATCATGGACGGACCGTTTACGGAGTCCAAGGAGATTGTCGGCGGCTACTCGATCATCGACGCGAAGACGCGCGAAGAGGCACTCGATTTGGCACGGCGCTTCATGGAACTGCACCTGAAGCACTGGCCGACGTTCGAGGGCGAGTGCGAAGTGCGTCCCTTCGAGGAGGAAGTGCAGCCGGCGTCCTAGACGCATCGCGACCGTTCGGGCGCTATTCCGCCGAAAGCACAGAGACCGGATCGACCCGCGCCGCCCTACGTGCCGGCAGATAACTGGCCCCCACTGTGGCGACCGCAAGCAGCGCGGACGCTGAGCCCAGCGTTGCCGGATCCCAGGCAGTCACCTGGAACAGCATCGACGACAGCGTTCGGCCGATGACCAACGTCGCGGCCGTGCCGATCGTCAGGCCGAGGAACGCGATCGCGACGGCCTGCCGAAGCACGAGGCGGGTAATATCGCGAGGGCTCGCACCGATCGCCAGGCGCACACCGAGTTCGCGCGTGCGGCGCCGCACGCGATACGACATCATGCCGTAGACGCCAATCACCGCGAGCACGAACGCGATCACCGCGAACCCGGCGAGGAGACGCGTGGTCAGCCTGGTCACGGCCGCCGATTCCTCTGCGATGTGCGCCATTGTGCGCGTCTCGTACAGCACCGCGTGCGGCTCGAGCCGACGGATCGCGGCCCGGACGGCGGGCAGCACGGCCACCGGATCCCCGCTCGCGCGGATGAAGAGCGTCGTCTGCGGGCTGTTCTCACGCTCGAACGGAAAATAGAGGTCGGCGCGAGGATCGTCAGTCAGCGAGGCGCGGCGGATATTGGCCACAACGCCGACGATCTCGGCTTCCATGTCGCCGAGGCTGACGCGGCGCCCGACTGGTGTCTCACCCGCGAAAAAGCGCGTGGCGACAGCCTCGCTGACGATGACAACCGGCGGTCCAGTGGCATCACGCGCCTCGAACAGACGTCCGGCACGAAGCGCAATCCGCAGAGCGCGGAAATAGCCCTCCGAGGCGAGCTGCCAGCCGACTTGGGGCGGCCGCTGTCCAGGGGCGACAGGATGCTCGACGCGTTGCAGTGGCACGCTCCAGTTGTTCCCCGTGAGCGGCGTCACCATCGCCGCCCCTACGGTCGTGACGTCAGGCAGCGCGTCGATGTCGGCAAATGCTCGCGCGTAGAAGGCGCGACGCGCCTCGTCCCCGTCGTAACGGCCCTCGGGCAGGACAAGCTGCACGGTCAGGACGCCGTCCGACGTGAAGCCTGGATCCACCGCGAGCAGATTGGCAAAGCTTCGCAGCGTCAGACCGGCGCCGGCCAGGAGGACGACCGCCAACGCGATCTCCGCGGCCACCAAGCCCGATGCCGTTGTCTTCGCTTCGGGTGTCATGGTGCCACCGCGCTGGCCCGGCAGCGCACGCCCGTCGATGCGGGAGAGCCGCACGCAGGGGATCGCGCTGAACAGCAGACCCGACGCCACGGAGGCAGCAAGCGCAAACATCAGGACGCCCGCACTGATGCCGACCTGCTCGAGTCCCGGCACCAACGAGGCGTTCGGAATCAGCGCGGCCAATGCGGGCGCCACACGCCAGGCCACGACGACGCCGGCCACGCCGCCGGCAAGCCCGAGCGCGAGCCCCTCCGTCAGCAGCTGCACGACGAGATGGCGGCGGCTGGCGCCGAGCGCAAGCCGAAGCGCGAGCTCCTGCTGGCGTCCAAGCGCGCGGGCCAGCAGCAGGTTGCCGACGTTCGCGCACGCGATCAGCAGGACGAACCCGACGGCTGCCAGCAACAGCAGCAGCGGCCGCCGTGTGTCGCCCACCAGCGAGTCGCGCAGCGGGAGCATCTCGTACCGCGACCCCTGATTCTGCTGCGGAAACTCCACTTCGAACTGCCGCGACAGCGCAGCCAGCTCCGCTTGCGCTCGCGCAAGGCTTTCGCCGTGGCGGAGACGTCCGATGCCGTAAATCCACCCGGACCTGCGCTGCGCGGGCGCAACGGCGGGCAGCGCCTGCGGCACGACGACATCGGTTCTCGGCATCGCCGGCATGCGGAGGCCGGGAGGAAGGACGCCAACCACCATCCGCCGCGCAGTGCCCAGCTGAATCGAACGCGTCAGCACCCGCGGATCCGACCCGAGGTGCGTCCGCCAGAATTCTTGGCTCACCAGCACCACCGGCGCGGCTCCCTCGCGTGCATCGTCAACCTGCAGCAGCCGGCCGAGCGACGGTCGAAGGCGCAGCGCATGGAGCGCGTCGGGGGTGGCCACGGCGCCGTCCACACGGACCGGCTCGCCTTCGCCGAAGAACGTGGACTGGAAGCCGCCGAGCCCGGCGAGCGACTCGAGCGAGCGCTGGCGGGCCCGCAGATCCACGAAGTCGCCGATCGCAATATCGGGCTTGGTGAGACCGGTCTCGACGTCGCGGTGCCGGAGCACCACGAGTCGATCCGCGTCGTCGAACGGCAGCGGCCGCAGCAACACGGCTTCGACCACCGCAAAGAGCGCCGTGTTTGCCCCTATTCCCAGAGTGAGGGTGAGCACGGCAGCCATCGCGAAGGCCGGTTCTCTTCGGAACATCCGCAACGCCTGACGCAGGTCATGGGTCCGCATGGAACGCTTAGACGACAAAAAGGTTCTCGATGTTGAGCGCCGGGACGAGCCGATGACGTCAGGGGATGACCGACTGCAAACACGGGACGAAGATGCGTCACAATGCACGAGTCGCTATCGGCCATGAAGATACTGATCGCCGACGATGAACGCATGTCGCGGACGCTGCTGAAGGCGGCGCTGACGAAGCTCGGTCACGAGGTGCTCGCCGTCGACAACGGCATCGACGCCATTCGCGTGCTGCTGGAGCCGGACGGTCCGCGGCTGGCCATTCTCGACTGGATGATGCCAGGAGCCGACGGGCTGACCGTGTGCGCCACGGTCCGGGAGCGTGCGTCCGCCTACGTCTACGTCATCCTGCTGACGGCGCGCGATCGGCAGACCGACATGGTGGAAGGTCTTGGCGCCGGCGCCGACGATTTCCTGACCAAGCCGCTCAACGTCCTCGAGCTCACTGCGCGGCTCCGATCGGGCGAGCGCGTGATCGAGCTGCAGCAGCGCCTGCTGGAATCGCAGGCGGCGCTGCAGCACGAGGCCACCCACGATCGGCTCACCGGGCTGTGGAACCGCGGTGCCGTCCTGGATCATCTCGACAGGGAGTTGAATCGGACACGGCGCGAAGGCGCGTCGATGTCGGTGCTCCTCGCGGATATCGACCGCTTCAAGCGCATCAACGACACCTACGGCCACGCCGTCGGGGATCAGGTCCTGTCTGAAATCGGCCGCCGCATCCGATCGCTGCTCAGGGCGTACGACGCGGCCGGCCGCTATGGCGGCGAGGAGTTCCTGCTGGTGCTGCCGGGAGCAGACGCGTCCAACGCACGTCTGGTGGCCGAGCGCGTCCGCGACGGCGTGCATGCCACGCCGGTAACGAGCGAATCCGCCAGCTACGAGGTCAGCGTCAGCATCGGCCTGGCCTGCACCGACGTCGTCGGGTTCGAATCGTCGGCGCTCATGCTCGTCGCCGACGCTGCGCTGTACCGGGCGAAGGCCGGCGGACGCAATCGCGTCGAGCAATGACTGCCTCGTGCTGGCGGGCCCGCTCTGCGGGAATTCACTTTTGCGTAGATTTGTCGCGCTGCGGCCACACGGGGCTCACCAGCTCGATGCGCCACAGGGGCCCTCCAAGATAGAGGGGCAATTCCGCTTTCACAAACGCGGGCGCCTCTCCACCGAGCACCCACACGTGCGAGTCCGGCGGCTGCTTGCCCAGGAGCGGCGCCAGAAGGCCGGCGATACCGCCGATGTCGACCTTGACGACGTAGTGCGCGGCCTCTCGCGATGTGCCACCGGTAGAAAAGGGCTCGCGACCTGCGGAAGAGATCTCGAGCTTCACGACTCGGGGCTTCGGCGTCGCCGCGACCAGGGACACCGTCGCAGGCCCGCCGGCGAAGCTGAGATTCTTCACCAGCGTCAAAATCAGGCCGTTGGCGAGATCGTCTGGCAGCTCGAGCTTTTCGTCTTCGGTTTTCTCTTTGCCGTCCTCCTCCACGTAGTGCACCGTGACGCGGTTCTTCGCGGCATCGACCGACATGTCGAGCGCTCGCGGAAACGTCGGTCCCTTCTGGACGAGCCGAGCGCTGATCAGTCGGAAGCGCAGGTGCTGCGTGTAGACAGCCGACTCTTCGTGGATCGATCCGTCCTTGAACCGAAAGGTCAGGCGCGTCGTGATCCGGCCGCCGCTGGGCACCTGGATCAGATCGCCGTCGGCCAGGCGCTCGCCGTCGAGCGTCCGCAACACCAGAAACCCGCGGAGCACGCCTTCGGCCCGTCGCACTTCGACCGGGTCGGCGACGAGAGCGAGGTGAGAGAAGAGGACAAAGCTGCAGGTGAGCAGCGCCATTCGTGTCATCCCTACATCACTCCCTTCTCCGGATCCCACGATCCCTGCGCCGCCGGTGTAGACCATCTGCCCGATGTGATAGCGTTGTGGCGCCAATGTGGGCGATGTTGACGCCCATTCTGCAGCGTCGGCTCGTCAGCGCTTCGACGGCCTCTCCAGGCGGTCATCACCTCGTCGAGCTCGCGGACGGTGGCGGCCCACCTGGCGGCGTCGAAGCTGTTGAAGGCCTCGTTGTGGCGGGCGGGTCAGCCGGCGGGGGCGCGGCGGCGGAGGCCGCAAGGATTACGGAGAGCACAATGGGAACCATAGGCGCGACTCCTTGTCGGGTACGCCATGATAGACCGGCGATTGAGAGGTCACGCGCCCAGGAGGCCCTATGGCATTGTTCGTGGTCCGGCATCAGCACGCGGCGGATCGGTGTCCCGCACAGGATCCGTACATGGGCGCGACGCTGCTGAATTATCTGAGCCGGCCGAACGTCCATCAGCACGGCGTGAAAATCCAAGGCGAGGCGGTCGTCCAGGGAGCGCACACCTTCTACCTGATAGCAGAGGCTGAAGACGAGGAGCATCTGCGTGCGTTCATGCAGCCGTTCCAGATGGCCGGCAGCCTCGACATCTACCCTGCCACGACGTGCGCGCGCGTCGTGGCCAGCGGCGGGTGCGGCGCACCGATGCCGACGAGCGCTGGCGTCGCGAGCCTGAATCCGGAAGAGGCCTGCCAGCAGGCCATTGAGGCGGGACTGGTCGTCCATCGCGCGCATCCGCTGAATTGCGAAACGTCGATCCCGGAACTCACTGGCGGCGTCGTGATGCCGAGCGCGCATTTCTACGTGCGCAACCACTTCCAGATTCCGACGCTCGACCCCGCAACGTTCCGCCTTCAGGTTGGCGGCGCCGTTGACCGACCTCTGAGTCTGTCGCTGCGCGATCTCCACAACATGCCGTCGCAGACCTTGGTCGTCACGCTGGAGTGCGCGGGCAACGGCCGCACCCTGTTCGAGCCGGCCATTGCCGGCGAGAAGTGGAACCTGGGAGCGGTCAGCACTGCGGAGTGGACAGGTGTGCCACTGGTCGAAGTGCTGGATCGCGCGGGCGTGGGCACCGGCGCGCGAGAGGTACTGTTCAAAGGCGCCGATGGCGGCGTGGTCGATGGACACGCCGATCCGATCCGCTTCGAGCGCAGCCTTTCGATGGACGATGCCCGCGGCGATGGCGTCCTGCTGGCCTACGCCATGAACGGCGAGCCACTGCCCTTTCACCACGGCTACCCGCTGCGGCTCATCGTCCCGGGGTGGTATGCCGTGGCATCGGTGAAGTGGCTCACCGAGATCGAGATGCTCGATCACGCTTTTCGAAGGCCACTACCAGACGGACAAGTACTGGTACGAGTGGACGCGTGAAGGAAAGGCCGTCCGCGAACCGGTCGCGGTGCAGCGCGTGCGGGCGCTGATCGCGGATCCGGCACCGAACGCGGACGTGCCGAACGGTGACACGGTCATCCGCGGCGTCGCGTGGTCCGGCGCGGCCCCGATTGCGCGAGTGGAAGTAAGCATCGGTGACGGCGACTGGCGCGATGCGCGCCTGGTCGGCGAACGCAGGCGGCACGGGTGGCAGTGGTGGGAGCTGGCCGCGCACCTCGAGACGAAGGGCGCGACCACCTTGCGCGCCCGCGCGACCGACCTGGCGGGCCGTTCGCAGCCCGAGCACGCCGAATGGAACCGCCTTGGTTACGGGAACAACTCCATTCAGGGCGTGGCGATTCGGGTCGTCTAGCGCGCGGGGTGCGCGGGTCACGGCCTGCGGTGTCGCCGTCGCGAACCGCAGGCCACGACTCGTCTGACCCGTGCGACCAGGGCGACCCGTCACACCTTCCTTGCATCGCCAATCGGATTCCGGCACCGTGTGTTGCATGCCGGACTTCACCCGTCGCTCGTTTCTCGCGCTCACGCCCGCATTCTCGCTGCAACCCGGATTCTCGAGTTCTCGAGTTCTCGAGTTCTCGAATTCTTCGTTCGGAGGCCCGCCGTCGTCCGCGGCCCCCTTCCCGTTCCAGGACCGCGACCTCGTGCGTGAGGTCGTCGGCGTGTCGCACGGGAATCTGACGCGAGTGAAAGAGCTGGTGACGGCGAGGCCAACGCTGGCTCGTGCCAGCTGGGACTGGGGATTTGGCGACCACGAGACCGCGATCGACGCGTCCTCTCACATGGGCAATCGGCCGATCGCCGAGTTCCTGATTGCGAACGGCGCGCGGCCGACGATCTTCACGATGGCGATGCTCGGTCGCCTCGACGCGGTCACGGCGATGGTGGATGCGTTGCCAGGCGTCCAGCGCACGCGCGGCCCGCACGGCATCACGCTCCTGGCGCACGCGAAGGCCGGCGGCGCGCAGGCGGCGGACGTGGTCAGCTATCTCGAGCGACTCGGCGATGCCGACCCGCGGTATTCGAATCTGCCACTGTCAGATGCGGAGCAGTCGGCGCTCACCGGCGACTATGCCGTCGAGAACGCCGCGGTCCAGCGGCTTCGCGTCGGGAAGAACGCCCGCGGCGATTTCTCGATTTCCGGACCGGACGTGCTGATCGACCGTGCGTTGTTCCATCAGGGCGGGTTCGTCTTCAACCCGGCTGGAGCCGAAGCCGTCAAGATCAGGTTTCAGCTGGAAGGCGATCGAGCGGTGTCACTCAGCGTCGAAGACGGCGGTACGATCGTGACGGCGCGGCGTACGTGATCCAGACGATGCACCGCATTGACGCCTCACGGTCAGGACGCAAGTTCCAGCAGGACAGTCGTCAATGTCTCGGGAGCCGTGACCGCTGGATGATGGGAAGTCGCCAGTTCCCGGAAGCGCCAGTGCGTAGACCGCTGTGCCATCTCGGCATGCTGGTCGAAGCGGGGATTTGGAAACTGCACGCAGCGAATAAAAGCACGCGGCAGCCTCTCGGCCAGTGGATTCGTGCGCTGCACAGGATCTGTGAAGTGCCCCAACGGCGTTGGCACGAGTCGCTCCAGCATCCAGCGCCGGTCGTCGTCGCTGGTCACGCCCCACATATCCCGCACGATGGTGTCCCACGACGCCGGTGCAAAGCGCGGCAACAGCCAGCCCTGGCCTTCCGATTTCGCCAGCGCCTCCATCGCCTTACGTCTGTCCGGAGTGACGAGATCGAGCACCGCCTGGCCGTCTTCCGGCACAAAGGCATCGAGATAGATCACGTGCGCGATGCGCTCCGGCGAGCGATCGGCGACGCCTGTGATCACCGCACCTGAGGAACTGTGCCCGACGAGGACGACGTCATGCAGATCTTCGAACTTCAAGACATTGACGACGTCGTCAACATGCACGGCCAGGCCGATCTCGGGACGAGCCAGATGATGGCGCTCGCCGAGTCCAGTCAGCGTGGGGGTGAACACCAGATGCCCGCGCGCCCTTACAAGCGGCACGACTCTCTTCCAGACCCACGCGCCATGCCAGGCAGGGTGCACCAGGACGAAGGCCGTTGCTTCCATAGTCCGGGCCCGATAAGGGATCTCATCCTGAACGCCGGGCAGAGGATTGACCCGAGTTCTGGCCTAGTGGCCGGCGTCCGCTTCGATTGGTAGCGTGGCGGCTTCCCATGCCGTGATGCCGCCTGCAATCTCGCTGACCTCGGTGAACCCGCCGCGCTGCAGGATGCTCGCGGCAATCGACGATCGATAGCCCCCAGCGCAGTAGACGATGAGCGGACGGTCGGCCGGCAGCTCCGCCAGCCGCTCGCCGAGATGATTCAGAGGAATGCTGACGCTCCCGCCGATGCGCTTCTGCTTGCGCTCGCCGGGAGCACGTACATCGACGAGCAGCGGGGCTGCAGCGGGTGCATCGCCGCCTGCGCGCTCTGATGCGACCTGCGCGCTGAGGCGCTCGGTGGTCCTCGTCAGATCCGGCCGCGATTCGAGGCTGTGGAGCCCGTCGGCGAGATAGCCGACGACGTGATCGAAGCCGATCCGTCCGAGCCGCGTGGTTGCCTCGTGTTCGAGACCGGGGTCGGCAATGATCACGATAGGGTGCTCGCGGTTCAGCACCGTGCCGGCCCACGTGGCGTATTGCCCGCGGAGGCCGATGTTCAGGCTGCCGGCCAGATGCGCGGCGGCGAACTCCGCCGGATCGCGAGTGTCGAGGATCTGCGCGCCGACGTCTTGCAGCGCCAGCACCTGATCGAGCGTGAGCGGGTTGACGCGCTCGAGCGTCTCGTCGAGCGTCGGCCGTTCCTTGCTGTTCAGCACGGCGTCGTAGGTGAAGTACGACGGGGCGTCGGGCTGGTCGGCGGTGACGAGATCGACGAATGCCGCTTTGCTCATCGGCTGCAGCGCGTAGTTCGATCGACGCTGCTCGCCAATCGTCGACACCGTTTCCTTGCTCAGCGCCTTGCCGCACAGCGATCCCGCGCCGTGCGCCGGGTAGACCTGCGTCTGGTCCGGCAGGGCGAGGAGCTTCTGCCGCAGCGAGTCGTAGAGGAGCCCACCCAGATCGCCGGCCGACCAGCCGAGCGCCACCCGCAAATCCGGCCGGCCCACGTCACCGACGAAGAGGGTGTCGCCGGTGAGGACGGCCTGCGGCTCGATTGCGCTGCGATCGAGGTCATAGACGGTCAGGGAAATCGACTCAGCCGTGTGCCCCGGCGTCTCGAGCGCGCGCAGCTCGACGCGTCCCAACGAGACGACGTCGCCGTCGTGAAGGGGAGTGAACTGATACTCCGCCTTCGCCGCGGCGCCGAGATAGATCGTAGCGCCGGCGCGATCGCGCAGCTCGAGGTGCCCGGCGATGAAGTCGGCGTGGAAGTGGGTGAGGAAGACGTGCGCGATCTTCAGATCGTGCTCGGCGGCGAACGCGAGGTACTGATCGATGTCGCGCTGCGGATCGACGACCGCCGCCGTATGCGACTGCTCGTCGCCAACCAGGTACGACGCGTGCGCGAGGCAATTCAGGTAGAACTGCTTGAGAAGCATCGTCCCTATCGTACCGCACTTGCGTTGACGCCTTGCCGCTTCGCGTGTCGCCCCATCCCCAACCCGACGTCACCCGCCTGCGCTCGCGAGTGGCCGTCTGGCGCGGGCGCGGCGTGCCTCCAACGATTCGCGTCGGCGACACCGCAGGCCGCATGGGCCGGTAGGTCGCTCGAGTCCCAGTGCGCCCCTACTTCGAGACCTCGACCGGCGTCCACTGCGCCGACGCGATCAGCCACTGCCCTCCGCGGCGTACGAAGACTACAGTCGTGCCCGCCTTGTCCGTCTCGGTCGCCGTTTTGGACGTGACCGTGCCGGTCAGAATCGCGCTCTCGCCGAACTGCCGGACGACGACATCGCTCAGCGTGTGTTGCTCGGACGGGTCGCGCTTCGGCTGCTTCCCCGCACGCGGACTGTCCTTCGCCCACGTCATTCCATTGGGCAGCACGAGGGCAAGGTTCTCTACTTCCATCTGATCCATCGTCGCGCCGTCGCCAGCGTCGAAGGCTTTGAACCACTTCGCGTGCAACGCCTCGAGCTCGGCGCCCAGAGCGCTGTTCGAACTCTGCGCGATGGCAATGCCCGAGCTAAAGCTCGGGCCTACGAAGATCGGGCTCGGGCCTACGAAGATCACGCCCAGAACGGTCAGCACAGCGAGCAGGTGAATCTTCATGTCGACCTCGCGCGGATTCTACCGTCGATTGTCAGCCGCGTCCGCAGTTTGCGGTAAGGTGTTTCCTCGACAGTCAACCCATGGCACACGCGGACCTCGAACGATTCCGGCACGCGCAGGACGCTGGCCACGCGACCTTCGCGACGGCGCTGCGTGAAATCCGCGCCGGCGGCAAGCGGAGCCACTGGATCTGGTACGTCTTCCCGCAGCTCGAGGGCCTCGGGACGTCCGAGAATGCTCGGCGTTATGCCATCCGCGACATCGCCGAGGCCGTGGCTTACCTGAACGATCCCGTGCTCGGGCCTCGGCTGACGACGATCACCCAGGCGGTCGTGGACGAGCTGCGACAGGGCGCCGACCTCGAGATGCTCCTGGGCTCGCACATCGACGCGCTCAAGATCGTCTCCTCGTTGACGCTCTTCGCGGCGGCTGCCGATGCCTCGGCAACGTCAACGCACCTGGCCGAACACCACGAGTTCGCCAGGCTGGCACGCGAGGCGCTGGCGATCGCCGAGGCTCAGGGCTTCCCTCGCTGCCAGCGCACCCTCGCCCGCCTTCCCTCCGTGTGAGCCGATCCGCGCCTGCTTCTCACATTCCCTCATGAGGCCGCCTGACAGGCGCCTCGGAGGGAGGCCGTCGTGCGCAAGCCTCGGATCTCGGTAGCCGCGGCGATCATCGTTGCACTGCTGCTTACGCCAATGGCGGCGCGCGCGCAATCGGCTTCAGCGGATCAGGCCGCGACCGCTCCAGACTTCGACGCGGCGGTCTACGTCGCCTGGTTCCGGGGCAATCGCGGCGGCATCGGCGGAGACACCTTCCGCGACTGGTATACGACACACCTCTGGAGCGCCGGCATCGGCCATTACTGGACCGAGCATCTCAAGACCGAAGCCGGATTCGCCGTCAGCGGCCGCGGCAATCTGGTCAGCTTCGAAGACCTGCACGACGAGCCGTCGCTATCGCGCAGCGTGTATCGCAACCATTCCTATCGGATGCGCACGCTCTCGGTGGTGCAGATCTATCAGTTCCGACACAACGAGTGGGTCCATCCGTTCCTCGGCGCGGGGCTCGACCTGGACTGGGAGCGTCGAACGGTTGACGGAAGCGTGCAGGTCATCGACAGCCGCGGTGACCAGCCAATCTTCTTGAACGAGCCGCTGCCACAGGAGGCGCACAACCAATTCGTCGTGCGCGGTGTCGCCATTGCCGGCTTCAAGGCCTATGTCTCGCGCAACGCCTTCCTGCGCACCGACCTCCGCGCGTCGGTGACCGACGGCCTCGATCAGGTTGCCTGGCGATTCGGGTTCGGCTGGGACTTCTAACGGCGGACCTGAAGGTCCGCCCTACACGCGGAGGACACCATGCAGCGCATCATTGCTCTCGCCTCGATTGCGGCCCTTCTCGGCTCGGGCTGCGCGCTGCCGCGCGCCAGGCCCGCCACGTTTTCGGTCTCTCACGCTCAGGCTCGCGCGATCCGGGATGCCGCCGACCCGCGCGACCTCGAGGACCGGCGCAAGTACATCTCTCAGCTGCCGGCGGGGACGGCGGTCCAGATCGCTCTTGCCGATGGCACCCATCTGAAGGCCACCCTGATGGGCGTCGAGCACGACACCGTCATCGTGCAGCCCAGGACGCGGCTGCCGGAGGCGTATCGGCGCATTCCGCTGCAGGCGATTGTGTCGCTCACTCCGGAGTCGGGGCACCCGGACATGGCGAGGGCGATGGCGATTGGCGCCGGCGCCGGAGTCGCGTCGTTCGTCGTGCTCTTCACAGATCGTGATGACGCTGCTCGACGACTAGAACGGCGGCGGGCGATGGTATAGTCCGGCCTCAAATGCAGGTGCGAACCGGCATCATCGGCGCCGGCATCTGGGGCACGAACCATGCCCTGGCGCTCACCACCCATCCCCGCGCGATGGTCGTCATCGTCTGCGACCGTGACGAGAGCCGTGCACGCACGCTCGCCGAACGATTCGACTGCGCCTGGACCACTGACGTCGAGGTGATCGCGAAGAGCGACGTCGAGGCGGTGACCATCGCCACGCCCGACCATCTGCACCTGCAGCCGACGCTCGCGATGCTCCGGGCCGGCAAACACGTGCTGGTGGAAAAGCCGCTTGCCACGAACGTAGTCGAGGCGCGCGCGATGGTCGAAGCCGCGGAGCAGGCCGGCCTCAAGCTGATGGTCGACTTCCATGCCCGCTGGCATCCGCTGTTCATGAGCGCGAAGGGGTACGTCGAGCGGGGCGAGCTTGGAAAGCCGGTGATGGCGTATGCGCGGCTCAGCGACACCATCTACGTGCCAACCGAGATGCTGAACTGGAGCAGCCAGTCGGGCCCGGAGTGGTTCCTCTTCCCACACACGATGGACGTGGTCCGCTGGCTGTTCGCGCGCGATCCGGTCGAGGTCTACGCCAAGGGCTATCGCGGCGTGCTGGACGGCAAGGGCATCAACTGCTGGGATGCCATCCAGACGATGATCGAGTTCGAGGGCCAGGCGTTCTGCACCTTCGAGACGTCGTGGATCGTCCCCACCAGCTACAGCAACGTCGTCGACAACCGGCTCTCGATCTACGGTGAGACGGGCGGCCTCGAGCTCAAGAACGAGCCCGCACTCTGGGCATTCACGGATCGCTTCCACACGCCGTTCTCGTCCACGTCCGTGACCCGATACGGCAAGGTCTGGGGCTACCAGTACGAGTCGATCCGCTATTTCATCGACTGTGTGGCCGACGATGTGATGCCGGAAGCCAACGGCCGCGATGGGCTGATGGTGACAGCGATGATCGAGGCGACTCTGACGTCGCTGGCGGAACGGCGGCCCGTCGCCATCGCCGAGGTGCTCGGCGCCGCCAATACGATATTGGCAGATTAGGAGAGCGGGATGACCACGCTTGACCTGTTCCGGCTGGACGGCAAGCGCGCCGTTGTCACCGGTGCCAGCCGCGGCCTTGGCCGCGTCATGGCGCTCGCGCTGGCGGACGCCGGCGCGGATGTGGCGATCACCGGTCGCACCCAGGAGACGCTCGACGCCGCGGCCGAGGAGATTCGTGGACGCGGCCGGGAAGCCTGGACATTCAAGGCCGACATGGGCGTCCCGGAGACGTGCGCGCAAGCGTGTCAGCGAATACTCGAGGACGTGGGCCCTGTCGACATCCTCATCAACAATGTCGGCAACCGCGAAGTGAGCGTGTCGATCGAGGCGGAGACGCTCGAGACGTGGCAGGGCTCCGTTGACCTCAACCTCACCAGCTGCTTTCTCGGCACGAAGATTATCGGCGGCGCGATGCTCACGCGCGGCCGCGGCGGCCGCATCATCAATATCGCGTCGATCAGCGCGCTGATCGTCAACCGCGGCATCGGCGGACGCGACTACGAGACCGGAAAGGCGGCCGTGCTGCACTTCACGCGGTGCGCCGCGGCCGACTGGGCGCCTCACGGGATCACGGTGAATGCGATCTGCCCCGGCCTGTTCATGACCGACATCAACAGGGAATGGAACGAAAAGCGGCCGGACGTGATCGAGGCGTTCGTCAGGAACGTGCCGATGGGTCGCGCCGGAGAGCCGGAGGAGATCGGGCCGCTTGCCGTCTTCCTCGCAAGCCCCGCCGCCGGCTACGTCACCGGCGCGGCGTACATCATCGATGGCGGATACACGGCCTGGTAGTCAGACCCGGTACGCTACACTGCCGACGTGACTGCACAAACTGAAGCACGACCGGGGCGCAACGAGCCCTGTCATTGCGGCTCCGGCCGCAAATACAAACATTGCTGTCTTGCGAAGGACGACCAGGAGGCCGCAGTTGCTCGAACCAAAGACGCGGCAGAGGCACCTGCGCCACCGTCCGAGGACGCGGCGTCGGCTCCCAAACGAATGCGAAAGCCGCAATCCGAGCAGCCGTGGAAGATGACGTCCACGCGCGGCTTCGTTCCGCGTTCGCGAACGCCGCGCAAGGTGGGCGGCGGCTGAGCGAAGCCCTAGATACCCTTCGCCGCAGCGATTCACGCCCCGGCAGGCGGCGCAACATCCCGCAGCATGACCACGGCGACCAGCGCGGTCGCGAGCACGACCGCCGCGCTGATGATCGCCGTCAACTCCATCGCCTCTCCGAACGCCGCGCGCGAGACGCCCAGCAACTCCGCTCCAAGGCTGTGCGGCAGCTGCGCGGCAACCGCCACGGCCCGGCCAAGCGTGTCGCGAGCGGCGTCCGCGAATCCCGGCGGAATGTCCGTCGAGACACCCTCGGCCATCGCGCGCCGATACACCGCCGTGCCGATGCTGCCGAGAATCGCGACGCCGAGCGCCCCGCCGAACTCCGACCCGGTTTCTGAGATGGCCGATGCGGCTCCCGCTCGCTCGGGCGGCGCGCTGCCAACGATGATGTCGGTGGCCAGCGTGAAGACAGGCGCCAGTCCGAGCGAGTAGACGACGAACGCGGTCACGAGGACCGCCAGGCCTGACGGCCCCTCCACTTCCACCAGCGTCAGCATGCCGAAGCCGAACGCGGCCACGACCAGGCCGCCGGCCATCACGTAGGCCGGACGAACGCGGCGGGCGATCGCCGGCGTCAGCATCGAGCCAACGACGAACGCGCCGCCGAACGGCATCGTCCAGAGGCCGGCGTGCAGCGGAGAGAGTCCGAGTACCAACTGGAGGTACTGCCCGATGAAGATGAAGATGCCGAACGCCACGAAAGTCGCCAGCGTGTAGGTTGTCAACGCGGCGGTGAAGGCCGGCGCCCGGAAGAGCCGCAGATCGATCAACGGATCGGCAAGGCGCTGCTGTCGGCGCACGAAGGCCGTACCGACGGCAACGCCGGCGAGGATCGACACCGCGGCCAGCCAGGACGGGCCGTCCTGGGCGATCTGCTTGAGGCCGTAGATCGTCAACAGGACAGCGACGAGCGACATGCCCGCGCTGAGCAGATCGATGCGGCCGGCTTCGGGATCCCGATATTCAGGCAGCAGCGTCGGCCCGACGACGAGCAGCAGCAGCATCACCGGGACGCTGATCAGGAACACCGATCCCCACCAGAAGTGCTCGAGCAGGATGCCGCCGACCAGCGGGCCAATCGCCGCGCCCACCGAGTAGCTGGAAATCCAGATGCCGATGGCCACGGTGCGCTGCCGGTCGTCGAGGAACATGTTGCGGATCAGCGACAGCGTGGACGGCGCCAGCGTCGCGCCCGCGAGCCCGAGCAGCGCGCGCGTGGCGATGAGCATCTCGGCGCTCGTCGAGAAGGCGGCCGCAACCGAGCCGATGCCAAAGGCCGCGGCGCCGATCAGGAGGACCTTGCGGCGGCCGATGCGGTCGCCAAGCGTGCCCATGGGTATGAGCGACGCGGCGACCAGGAACCCGTAGATGTCAACGATCCAGAGAAGCTGCGCACTCGTGGGCGCGAGGTCGGCGCTCAGCGACGGCAGCGCAAGGTTGAGGACGGTGAGGTCCATCGAGTAGAGCAGGCACGGCAGGGCGATGACGCCGAGCCCGATCCATTCTTTTCGTCCGGCCCGCGGCGGGCCGCTGGTCACGGTCATCCCAGCACTTGAGCCGATGATATAGTCCCGCGCCATGCCGGATCACCGTCACCGAGGCCAGTGACCGCGGCGAAGCGATTCGCCGATCGTTCATCTTGACTGTCGGAGTTACACCTGCCTCAGCCTCATCGCGCGGGTAGTCAATACAGTCCCTCGCCTGTCTGCGTCGTCGTCAGAACGCCCGCGTCCGAAGAGACCTGATACGCCGTCCCGCCGTTGCCTTTCCACGTCGGAATGTCGAACGTTCCGCTCGCATCGACGCGATAGACCGACAGGTTGCGGAACGTCAGCGGCGTCTTCGGCTGGCACGCCTCCGGCGGCCCCGGCGTCTGCATGAAGTACGCGATGCCATTTCCAACGACCGTCGCGCTGCCGGCCGCCTCGACGAGCACGGCGGTCTGACTGTCGATCCCGAGGCCGCGCGCCTGCGTCGCCCATCCGTCCTGGACGACGCGCGCCAGGAAGGCGACGAGCCGGCCCATGCGATCGCGCTCGACGAAGTGACTGTCGGTGACGATCCCGGCCAGTCGAGGAATCGTCAGGAAGTCGCGGACCAGCGTCAGGCGGCGATCGAACGGATTTGCGAGCGCCTGCGCCGATGTGATGCTGCCGTTCAGCGCGGCAAATCCGAACTCGCCAAGGATCGCGAGGCCGGCGCTCGTGCCGCCGATCGGGACGCCTTTGCCCAGGAGGTAATGGATGGCCTCCTCGACGGGTGTGTCCTTCCAGAGGTTCACGTAGTCGGACTGGTCGCCGCCGGCGATGAACAGCGCGTCTGCGTTCCTGATCGTGTCGACCACTTTCCGATCGCTCGCGGCCGCGCGGTTCTTGATCACGAGGGTCTCGACAGAATCGAGGGTGCCAAGGCCGTAGACGTAGTCGTTGTAGCCGTCGGCGCCGGTGACCCGGATGACGACGAGATCGCCGCCGCCGGCCTTTCCGATCTGCCACACAAACGCGGCGTCGACATCGGTGCCGCCGCCCATCAGCATCAGCCCCGCCGTCGTCGCCGCATCCACATTAGTGGCGTTGCCGGTCAGGAAGTAGTCGTACCGCGCGCGCGCCGCGGCTTCGGTTGCAGGCTGAAAGCACTCGAACGCCGCGCAAAGACAGACCACAAGCACAACAGTGAGGCGAGTCCGCATGCGGTGGGACTCTAGCATGCCGCCGTGGGGCGCACGAAAGGGCTAAGGGTCTAAAGGTCGAAGGGTCCGCGTACGTAGGCCCAAGCTTTAGCTTGGGCAATCGCGAGGGCCCAAGCTTTAGCTTGGGCGATCGCCAAGGCGCTAGCGCAATCGGCCTGACGAGGCGAGGCTCGCGACCGTCCACGTCTCATCGCAATGCCTGCACCGCCAGAAGGTCGTCACGGTGATGACCTTCGCCAGGGTGTCGATGACCTTGCCTTTGCAGAACGGGCACGCGGCGGGTCGCTCGATTACCTCAGTGCGTCGTGATTCGTACATGGTCAGGGTTTGCTCCTCGGGGCAGTCGGCTGCCGCGATTTGAATTCTGCGTCCATTCCGACTCGCAGGTCTGTTCACTTGTGCACAGACATCTGACGCTGGTGCGAACTCTGCCTCCTCCATGGCAGGTTCTTGGGCGGCTGTGCACAAGTGAACAGCCCCGCGAACATCCGCTCGACTACGATTGTTCCGTCCCAGCGCTCCAAAACCCCATGAAACGAATCGCAATCCTCGGCAACCACTTGCCGCGCCAGTGCGGTATTGCCACTTTCACGACCCATCTTGCCGATGCGATGGCGAAGGCGCTCCCGGACGTCGACGGCTTTGTGCTCGCGATGAACGATGCCGGTCGCCGGCACCTGTACCCGTCGCGCGTCCGTTTCGAGATCGCCGAGGGCGACCTCGGCTCATATCGGCGCGCGGCCGACTTCCTGAACGTCAATCAGGTTGACGTCCTCTCCGTTCAACACGAATACGGGATCTTCGGCGGCAAAGCCGGCGCGCATGTCCTGGCGCTGCTGCGCGAGCTCCGCATGCCGATCGTGACCACCCTCCACACCGTGCTGTCGGCCCCCAATCCGGCGCAGCGATCGGTGATCGAGGAGCTGGCGCGGCTCTCGGACCGGCTCGTCGTCATGAGCAAATCAGGGGCACAGCTGCTCAGGGACGTCCACGGTATTCCGGACGAGAAGATCGATCTCATTCCCCACGGAATTCCGTTCGTGGCGCCTGACGACGAGAGCAAAGAGCGTCTGGGCGTCGACGGCAAGACGGTGATCCTGACGTTCGGCTTGCTGTCGCGCGACAAGGGCATCGAATATGTCATCGACGCACTGCCGGCCATCCTCGCGGTCCATCCCGAGACCGTCTATGTCGTGCTCGGGGCAACGCATCCGCACGTCATCGAGCACGAAGGGGAAGCTTACCGCCTGATGCTCGAGGCGCGCGCCCAGCAGCTCGGCGTGGCCGCGAGCATGATCTTTCACAACCGGTTCGTCAGCCAGGACGAGCTGACCGAATTCCTCTCGGCCACCGACATCTACGTCACGCCCTACCTCCAGCCCGAACAGATCACCTCGGGCACGCTCGCCTATGCCGTCGGAGCCGGGAAAGCCGTGCTTTCGACGCCGTACATCTACGCGCGCGAGCTGCTCGATGACGACCGGGGTGTGCTCGTCCCATGGAGAGACTCGCACGCCATCGCCCGGGAAGTGATCGACCTTGTCAGCGACGATGGCCGGCGCCGCGCGATGTGCGCGCGCGCGGCCGCGTATGGGGTGGGGATGACGTGGCCGGCTGTCGGCGCCCGCTACGCCGACACTTTCGCTGCCGCGAGAGCCGAACATACGCGCCGCCGCCGCACCTCGTTCCACGCGCGGACACTCGCCACGCAACCGGCCGGCCTGCCCGAGATGAGCCTGAAACACGTCCGGGCGATGACCGATGACACGGGGATGCTTCAGCACGCCATCTTCAGCATTCCGCGGTACGACGACGGGTATTGCGTCGACGACAACGCGCGAGCGCTGCTGCTGATGACGCTTCTCGAGGACGCAGGCTGCGATGACCCGATCGTGGTCCGCGCGCTCGCCTCGCGCTATCTCGCCTTCGTCAGTCATGCCTTCGATCGGACGTCGGGGCGCTTCAGGAACTTCCTATCCTACGCACGGCACTGGCTCGAGCCCTGCGGTTCCGAAGACAGCCATGGGCGCGCGCTCTGGGCGCTCGGCGCCGTCGTCGGCCGCGCCGGCGATCCGGGGCTCCACAGTCTCGCCGGTGAACTCTTCCATGCCGCGCTGCCTGCGGTGAGCACGTTCTCGAGCCCACGCGCCTGGGCCTACGCGCTTCTCGGCATCGACGAATACATGCGGGCCTTCCAGGGCGAGACCACTATCGAAGCACTGCGCGTCGACGTGGCCGAGCGTCTGCTCGGCCTGTTTCAGCGGACGAGCCGGCCGGACTGGCCGTGGTTCGAGGATTCCGTGACGTACTGCAATGCGCGCCTGTCGCAGGCGCTCATCGTTTCTGGCGATCGCATGCATCGGAGAGACATGACCGAGGCCGGCCTGCGATCGCTCGAATGGCTGATGTCGCTGCAATCGTCGCCGGAGAAGCAGTTCTCCGCGATCGGGTCCAACGGATTCTATGAACGCGGCGCGTTACCGGCGGCTTTCGATCAGCAGCCCGTCGAGGCGTGCGCGACGGTATCGGCGTGCCTTGACGCCTGCCGCGTGAGCGGGAACAACCGCTGGGCCATCCACGCGCGGTGGGCATTCAACTGGTTTCTCGGAGAGAACCATCTGCAGCACTGGCTGTTCGATCCTTCGACAGGCGGCTGCCGCGATGGGTTGCACGCCGAGCGGCCCAATCAGAACCAGGGCGCGGAATCGACGCTCTCGTTCCTGCTCGCGTTGCACGACATCCGGACCGCCGCCACGCTTGACGTGCACAGTGCACCCCTGCGGGAACTTCAGCCGACATCATGAAATCGACACAGCATTACGAAGTCCTGTTTCATCGACACGAAGGAAACCCGATCCTGACTGCGGCCGACTGGCCGTATCCGGCACACACGGTGTTCAACGCCGGTGCCACGCGACTGCGAGACGGGACGACGCTGCTGCTCTGCAGAGTCGAAGACCGGCGCGGTCACTCGCATCTGTGCGCCGCGCGATCGAGCGACGGAGTGAACGGCTGGATCATCGACAGCGAGCCCACGCTCTGGCCGGATCCGGACAAATATCCCGAGGAACTGTGGGGCATTGAAGACCCGCGCATCACGTTCGTCGAGGAGCTCGGGCGCTATGTCGTGGCCTATACCGCGTTCAGTCGAGGAGGACCCGGCGTGGCGCTGGCGCTCACTGAAGACTTTCGCCATTTCGAGCGTCAGGGTCTCGTCATGCAGCCGGACGACAAGGACGCGGCGCTGCTGCCCCGTCGTATCAACGGCAGATTCGCGATGCTTCATCGCCCGGTGACGGACTCCGGCGCACACGTCTGGATTTCCTTCTCGCCGGACCTGCGCAACTGGGGCGGCCACAAGCTGGTGCTGCCCGCGCGTCGCGGTGGGTGGTGGGATGCGAACCGCGTCGGGCTGTCGCCACCCCTCATCGAGACGCCGCGAGGGTGGCTGATGCTCTATCACGGTGTCCGGCGCACGGGGGCAGGATGTCTCTATCGCCTTGGCGTGGCGCTATTGGATCTCGAGACGGCGGAGCACTGCCTGTTGCGCGGTGATTCCTGGATCTTTGGCCCCGAGGCTCCATACGAGCTGGATGGCGATGTCGGCCACGTCGCCTTCCCGTGCGGCTACACCATCGGCGCCGATGGGGATGCCATCAACCTGTACTACGGCGCGGCAGATACGAGCGTGGCCCTGGCCACCGGCAGCATCAGCCAACTCCTCCGTTGGCTCGATGAGCACGGCACCGCGCCGTGCTAGATCGGGGTCGGGATAGATTTCGCTCTTGATTGTCGATAATCGAGGTATCATTGTCGATAGTCAAGGCGTCCCGATGCCCAAGCCCTCCGACCTCCTGCAAGGCACGCTCGATCTCCTCATCCTGAAAACCCTCACGCGCGAGCCGCTGCACGGCTGGGGCGTCGCGAAACGCATCATGGCGCTCTCGGGCGACGTGCTCTCGGTCGGTCAGGGCTCGCTCTATCCCGCGCTCCATCGGCTGGAGCAGCAGGGCTGGATCGACGCGGAGTGGAAAGACTCTGAGCTCGGACGGAGCGCGAAGTTCTACTCGCTGACGCGGCAAGGCAGGAAGCAGCTGGAACGCGAGCTCGAGAGCTGGAACCGCCTGTCATCGGCGGTGCGCCTCCTGATTCAGAACGCATGAGGGCACCATGCGCTACCTGCGACTGCTCCGCCATCGCCTGCGTTCGCTGCTCCGTCGTGACGCGGTCGAAGACGAACTCGAACGCGAGCTGAGCCTGCATCTCGAACAACTCATGCGCGAACAGATGGAGGCCGGGCTCAGCGAGGCTGACGCGCGCCGAGCCGCGGCACGCGCATTCGGATCGCCGGGTCTCGTCAAGGAACAGTGCCGCGACACGCGGCGCGTCGGTCTGCTCGAGGATCTCGTCAAGGACACTCGCTATGCACTGCGACTGCTCGCGCGCTCGCCGGGCTTTGCGCTGACAGCAATCCTGTCGCTGGCCCTCGGCATCGGCGCGAACACGGCGATCTTCAGCCTGATCGACACGGTGCTGCTGCGGTCGCTGCCGGTGACGCGCCCGCAGGAACTGGTGTTCATCACGGCCGCCGGCACTGAGGGCCCGAGCGGATCGCCTCCCTATCCGTGTTTCCTGCGCTTCCGCGACGAAACCACCGGGTTTGCCGGGATGGCGGCATTTGCGGCGGACGACTTGCGAGTCGCGGTGGATGGCACGGTCGAGCAGGTGTTCGGGCAGGTCGCCTCGGGGAACTACTTCGACCTCCTCGGCGTGCGGCCCGCCGCCGGTCGGTTGATGACGATGGCCGATGAGAAGCTGGATCCGGCGGTGGCGGTTGTCGGCTACGGCTACGCGCAGCGGCGATTCGGCGCCGCTGCGAACGCGGTCGGCCGCACCATCTCGTTCAAGGACCGCGTCTTCATCATCATCGGCGTGACGCCGCCAGAGTTCTGGGGACTGCAGCCAGGCCGCCAGGTGGACCTGACGCTGCCCATCACGCAGGACTCGGCTGCCATCGCCGACCCCGGCGACTGGTGGTTCGAGACAGTTGCGCGCCTGCGGTCGGATTCGACGGTCACCGGGGCGGCGGCGCAGGCCGACACCATTTTCCAGTCGTTCATGAAGGGCCGCGATCGGTCGGGCGCGATGACGAAGAAATACTTCGATCACATCGAGCTGACGCCGGCCTCACGCGGCCTCGACCGGCTGCGCACGCGCTTCTCGAAACCGCTGTACGCGCTGACGCTGGTGGCGGCAATGGTGCTGCTGATCGCGTGCGCCAACATCGGCAGCCTCTTGCTCGTCCGCGGTGCCGCGCGTGCGCGGGAGTTCGCCATCCGGCTGGCCACGGGCGCCGCAGGCGGTCGCCTGCTGCGCCAGCTGTTGACCGAGACGCTGGTGATCTTCGTGCTCGGCGCGGGCACCGGCTTCCTGGTCGCGCACGTCGCCATTCAGACGCTGACGGGGTTCTTCGCCATCGGGCGGAATCCGATCGTCCTCGACGTCCATTACGACTGGCGGCTGGCGGCGTTCGGAACGGGCGTCGCGCTCGGCGCCGGCCTCCTCACCGGACTGTGGCCGGCGGCGCGGGCGCTGCGGACGGAGCCGCAGCCGGCCATGAAGGAGGGGGACGGGCGGCTGGCGGGCACGGGCCGCATCGGCAAGGCGGCGCGCGTGCTCGTCGTCGGGCAGGTCGCGCTGTCGCTGGTGCTGCTGGTTGGCGCGGTCATGTTCGTGAAGACGATGGTCAACCTGCGCGCGGTCGATCTGGGCTTCAACGGGGCCAGCGTGTTGACGATGTCGGTGATGCCCGAGCTGAAGCTCGGGCCTACGTACGCGCCCAAGCTAAAGCTTGGGCCTACGTACGTCCGTGTCCGGGAGCAGTTCTGGACCGAGTTGCTGGCGCGCGTGCGCGCATTGCCAGGCGTTCGAGCGGCCAGCCTGTCGGTGCTGACGCCTCTGTCCGGGCGCGACACCGGCAGAGGCGTCACGGTGCCCGGCTATCAATCCCGCAGCGACGAAGACCGCATTGTGCACGTGAATCACGTCTCGGACGACTACTTCCGGACGTTCGGCATGCACCTGCTGGCCGGCCGCGCGTTCACGCCGCGCGATGCCGGCCATGCTGTCAAAGTTGCCGTCATCAACGAGGCCTCTGCCAGGGCCTACTTCGGCCGGCGCTCGCCGATCGGCGAAACCATCCGATTCGGACCAGCGGACAGTTATCAGATCGTGGGCATCGTCCGCGATTCCAAGCACATGAACGTTCGCGACGATGCGCCGCGATTCGTCTTCCTGCCTCTCTGGCAGCCACTGGATACCGTCGGGCGCATCACGCTGGCCGTCGCGTCCGACCAGCCGAGGCCGACCCTGGTGCGCGCTGTGACACGCGAGGTGCAGGCGATCCACTCGAACACGCTGATCTCCGACATCGTCGCCGTGCAGGATCAGATCGATGCGACGCTCGTCAGCGAGCGGCTGCTCTCGACGCTCGCCACGGCCTTTGCGGCGCTGGCCCTGGGACTGGCGGCGATCGGGCTCTACGGCGTGCTGAGCTTTTCGGTCGCCCGCCGACGAGGCGAGTTCGGCATTCGGATCGCGCTCGGATCGCCGCGCGCGCGGGTCGCGTGGGATGTCATCCGCGGCGGCGTGATCCAGGTCGGCGTCGGCATCGCGGTCGGCCTGCCGGTGGCACTGGCTGCGGCGCGAGCGGCCGGAGGGCTGCTCTTCGGCGTGACGCCGACGGCCGCCGACAGCTACGTGGTCAGCGTGGCGGTGCTCGTCGCGATCGCCTGCGTCGCGGCGTGGATGCCGGCGTGGCGCGCGTGCTCTATCGACCCGTCGGAAGTGCTCCGCTGCGAGTAGCGGCATCCTCGACGAAGTCGAGATCTCTTCCGTACGTTTCGGGCTGTCGCCAGAGGGCGACGCTCGCTGCACCGAACGCAATGATGCCGATGACGGCGGCGGCCGCCACGCTCCCGAACTCCGGTCGAAGAGCAAGAAACCCGATCGTCATCGGTACCGCGCTCGCGCGCACGAACGTCGGCACGCTGGTGGCAGCGGTGGCGCGGAGATCGGTGCCGAACTGCTCCACCGCCATCGTCACCATTACGGCCCAGAAGCCGGTGGCGAGGCCCAGCCAGCCGCAGATGGCGTAAAACGCGGCGGGGGTCGTCGCGACCCCGGAGAGGTAGACCACGACGCCAATCACACAGAGCAGGTAATAAGTCGCCACGGCCTTGCGGCGTGAGTGAAGCCACTGGCTCAGGAGCCCGCTCGAGAAATCGCCGACCGTCGTCGACGCGTAGTATGCGAGCACGGCCCGGCCCGAGGTCACCTCACCCACGACGCCCAGGTCCCTCGCCAGCTCCGGCGAGAACGTGAGCAGGATCCCAGCCGAGAACCACACGGGCACACCGATCAGGATGGATCTCACGTAGCGACCGGCGCGATCGCGATTGCTGACCAGCCGCCAGACATTGCCGCGCGGTACGCCGAGGTCGCGCGTGCGGGCAAACATCGCCGAATCGCGGAGCCGCAGCCGCAGCACGAGGAGCGCAAGCCCCAGCCCCCCTCCAATCAGGTACGCGGTCCGCCACGGGACGAGCTCTCCGACAATCGCGGCCGCCACGGCGCCGAGGACACCGATCGTCGCCACGAGCGTCGTCGCCGTCCCGCGCTGTCGGCGATCGACCATCTCGCTCACCAGCGTCAGGGCGGCCCCCAGCTCGCCGGCGAGACCGAACCCGGCGACGAAGCGCCACGCCGCGTACTGCGGCACGCTCGAGACGAACGCGTTCGCGATGTTCGCGAGGCTGTAGAGCAGGATCGACCCATAGAGCGCCGAGCGCCGTCCGCGGCGATCGCCCAGCACGCCCCAGACGAGGCCGCCTGCCATCAGGCCAATCAGCTGCGCGTTCTGCAGCAGTGTGCCGACTTCGATCGTTCGGTCGCCGGCGCCGAGGTCGCGCACGCTCGCGACGCGCACGACCGCAAAGAGCAGGAGGTCGAAGATGTCGACGAAATAGCCGAGCCCCGCGAAGAGGATCGCGCCCCATGCCTGGCGGATCGGCACGAGCTCGTTCGGCGCGCTCGCTTGCGGAGGCGGGGCTTTAGCCCCGCGATCGGTCGTCATCTGTCGTAGGTACTTGACCACGAGCTGCCAGCATCCGCCGTGCCCGTCGACGTAGAACGTGGCGTCCTGGCGCTCTTTCAGATACGCGTTGATCGTCGCGCTGGTGTCGTAGTTCTGATGGAGCACGTAGGTGCCGCCTTTCGATTCGGCCGTGCCTGGATGCTGAATCGCGCGCTCGATGTCCTGGAAGAGGCCGACCTGAAACTCCTCGTTCGAGATGTGGAACACGGGAGACACGCCGTCGCAGGATGCAGACTGCGCGGTAATGGTCGGCGACTTCGGATAGTAGCCGAGGTCCTCCATTCCCTTGTTTGCCTCGAGCATCGCGGCTCCCTCGTTCAAGCCGCGCGCTTTCCCCTTCGCCACGAGATCGGCGTAGGTCCGGGTCATCGTCTGCGAGCGCTCGATGTCGGCACGATGCGAGAGGGCGGCCATGCTCGCGGCGGTGTAGCCGTCGCCGTACTTCCGGCGGCAGGCCGGCGTTTCCACCAGCGCGCGCGCGTTCGGCGCGTGCCGACGCAACACGACAACAGCGCACGGAAGCAGCTCGTCTCCGGGCGTGACGATCACCTCGAGGTCGTCGAACAGGTGTTCGGGAACAGAACCGCCCATCGAGTTGTAGCCTTCGTGCCATGGCGGTTGCTCGACGAACCGTTGCGCGTCCTTGTCCCATTGGCGTTGCACCACAAAAGTGCGGCTCGATGGCGTCTCACTGCGTTCCACCGACATCGTGTACTCGAGATGCGAGGCGTCGGCCCAGCGCAGGAACCCGCGCCCGACGCCGAAGATGGCGCCGTGATACGCCGTGATGCTGGTGCCTTCGAGCGGCGAGGGCGGAAACTCCTGAACCGTCGAGATGCGTCCGTCGGCGAGCCGGATGTTGATCAGCCGGAAGCGATCGCGGTGCATCCGGACTTTCGCCGGCGGCGTCCAGAACTCGTATCCGAAACCGAGAACCGTCGCTTTGACCTCGCGCTCGATCGCGTAGATCGATTGCCCGTCGCGTGCAAAGACCGCCGCCAGATAGCCGCGCTGCCCGGTGCTGAGCGACCAGATCAGCAACGCGACGCACCCCACCAGCATCACTGCGAGCCCCGCAGCTATCCGCGTCAACATCGGTTTACTGTAGCTCTACTGGCGATCGGCGACCATCGTCGCACCTCCGCACCTCGGCACCTGACGCACCCGACGCACCGACGCACTGAGCACTGACGGCACCCTGACGCACCTGACGCACACGACATCGAAGGGTCTATATTTGAATCCATGGAAACAATCGGCTTCATTGGGTCAGGCCACATCGGCAGCCAGGTGGCGCGGCTGGCGGTCGCGCACGGATACAGCGTTGTCATGAGCAACTCGCGTGGACCCGAGACGCTGGCCGCGCTCGTGGCGGAGCTCGGTCCGACGGCGCGCGCGGCGACCGCCGCGGAGGCGGCGAAGGCCGGCGACATCGTCGTGGTGACGATTCCGCTGAAGAACTATCGTCTGGTGCCGGTCGAGCCGCTCGCCCGCAAGATTGTCCTCGACACGAACAACTACTACCCGCAGCGCGACGGCCACATCCCCGACCTGGACACCCAGTCCACTACGTCGTCCGAGCTCCTGCAATCGCACTTGCCGGCGTCGAAAGTGGTGAAGGCGTTCAATCACATCTACGCAGCGCAGATCACCACTGACGGCCGGCCGGCGGGCACGGCGAACCGCAGGGGCCTGGTGATCGCCGGCAACGATGCCGCGGCCAAGGCGACGGTCACGAAGCTGTTCGACGAGTTCGGGTACGACACCGTCGACGCTGGCCCGCTGAGCGAGAGCTGGCGTATTCAGCCGGACACGCCGGGATACGGTCCACGGCGGACCGCCGAGGAGCTCCGGAAGGATCTCGCAGCGGCGCAACGACCGCTCGCGACATGACGCGGGCGCGCGTTGCCGGCATGCCGAGAGGTTCGCGACGGCAACCCCGCAGGGCGATTCGCCTCACTCGGGTCGCACGGGTCACACGTTGACGCGGATGACTTACGGGCGGGCGCGCTCGATGCTGATCGCACGCTCGCGGGTGATCGTGACTTCGATTCGATCGCCCGGATGCAGTCCCTCGAGGAGCTTCTTGTCGGGGACGACGTGCATCATCTTCCGGTCGTCGCGTGTGCGGTAGGTGATGGTTTGCCCCTGCGAGTCGATGTTCTCGACCGTCACCACGGCCTTCGTCTGCTGGACAATGTGTTCCTTCCCGGCCTTCCGGGCCTCTTCGGTGGTGTCGTGCGCTTCCACGAGCTTGGCGTCGCGGCGCACTTGCACCACCGCGGATTCCACGTAGCGGACCGTCACGATGTCGCCCACCTTCAGGTCGTCGAACGCCTTTACTGACGGATCGACGTAGACGCTCTGGATCGCATTGTCGTCCCCGTGCAAGGTGACGACGCGATTCGACGTGTCGATCTGTTCGACCCTCGCCTTCGTCGTCGACTCGCGCGAGACGACGTTCGGCGCCTGAACCCGGGCCGCGCCGGCGGCCTGTGGCAGGAACCCGAGCACGAGCACACTCCAGAGCAGTCTAGACATACCCACCTCGGCCGCCATCCTACACCTCCATGACCGGCGGCTGTCGATTTCGCGGGGTGCCGTTCGTCGTCATATCAGAAGGAGCCATCATGCTGAGAAGCATTGTTCGCGCCGCCCTGACGGCGGTTTTCATTCCGATCGCGTCATCATTCGTGCTGGCACAGACGCCGGGCACGGCCGCAGGTCATGAGCCGCAGAAGGCGATGCTTCCGGCCACGACCCACTACACTAGCTTCTGGTCGCCGGCGCTGACCGCCGCGGTCACGCTGCTTCTCGATGTCGAGAACGAGCGGTCTGCTCCGATGTCTCGATGAGCGCGCCAATGGCGGCGCGCGACAATCCGGGAGCCGTTGATGAAGTTCATGCTGATGATGAATGCGCCGAAGGGCGATGGAGACTGGCAGGTGACGAGCTGGCCGCCCGAGGATCTGAAGGCCCACATCGACTTCATGATCCGCTTTGGCCAGGAGCTGCGGATTCGGGCGTGCTGGTCGGGGCCGAGGGGCTGGCGCCGCCGCCGGACGCGCGCGTGGTGCGGGCCGGAAGAGAGGGCGCCCGCAGGTGACCGACGGGCCGTTCGCCGAGGCGAAGGAATTCCTCGCCGGCTACTGGATCGTCGAGGTCGACTCGCCTGAGCGCGCCTACGAGATCGCTGCGCGCGCATCGGCCGCGCCCGGTCGAGGCGGCGTGCCGCTGAACATGCCCATCGAAGTGCGGCAGGTGATGAGCGCGCCTCAGTACGTAGGCCCGAGCTTTAGCTCGGGCACACCCTTGCAGGAATGGACCATGGGACCGAAACCAAAGACGATCGACGAGTATCTGGCGCGGGTGAAGGACGACCAGCGCGTCGCGCTCGAGAAGCTGCGGAAGACCATCAAGAGCGCCGCGCCGAAGGCCGAGGAGTGCATCAGCTACTCGATGCCGGCATTCCGCTTGAACGGCATCCTGGTCGGCTTCGCGGCGAAACCGAATCACTGCGCGCTCTATCCTTTCAACGGGACGACGGTCAAGGAGTTCAAGGACGAGCTCAAAGGCTTCGAGACGAGCATGGGCGCGATCCGCTTTCAGCCCGACAAGCCGCTGCCCGTGGCGCTGGTGCGAAAGATCGTGAAAGCGCGGATTGCCGAGAACGTGGCAGCGCCGAAGGGGCCGCCGTCACAACGTTTTCGCTGAGGCCTTTCGCCCAGGCGCCGCGCGCGCCGCCTTCATCTGTCGGGAAACGTCTGCCGCCGCGGCCTTGAGCCTGGCGCTGCGCCGAGCGATCGAGCGTAGCGCCCAGTCGACGCCCTTCTTGACGAAATTTCTTTCGTCCGACGCCGCGCGCTCGATCAGCGTCAGAAAAGGCAGAAACGCATCGTCGGGCGCCTTTTTGTCGTGCAGCGCGAGACACGCCATCAATACGTAGCCCGCGCGCTTCTCGAACTCGTTGCGACGCGTCGCCCACGCGGTGGCCTTGCCCCACGCATGCGGCGACCGGTCGAACAGCTTGAAGCAGACGGTGTCGCAGATACCCCAGTTGTCGAAGTCGCGACACCACCGATCCATTTGCGCCGGTGTGACTCGATCGGCCTCGTCCACGAGCGATGCCAGCATCCGCGCCTCGTAAATGTCGGTCTTCCACAACGCTGCCGCCAGATCGTGGTCGGGACCAATCTGTTTTGCCAGCTTCAGCATCGCCGCCATCGGGACGCCGAGCGCCTTGTCTGACGGGATTCCGTAGCGCGTCATGTCGTCGCGCGTGCGCTTCTTGGCGAGTCGCTTCAGCGACGCGACGGCGGTTTCGACATCGTGCGACGGACGGCGCGAGGGCATCAGGCGCATACGATATCTCATCAACGATGGCCTCGCACTGAGAGTCGGGCCCTACTGCCGTCACCGAGACGCCTCTCGGGGCAGCGGCCCGCCCCCCGCGAAGCGCCCCTCGCGTGAGCGCAGCGAGCGCGCCGCTCGATCTCCCCTTGCTTACCGAGCGGAGTGTCTGCTATGCTCGGCTCGGTAACCGAGGAGACACATGAGCAAACCCCAGGATCTCGTGCAGGGCACGCTGGATCTGCTGCTGCTGAAGATTCTCGCGCTCGAGCCGATGAACGGCCACGCCATCAGCCAGCGCCTCCGGCAGGTGTCGGGCGACGTCCTTCAGGTGAGCGACGGATCCCTTTACCCCGCGCTGCACAAGCTCGAACAGGCAGGCTGGGTCACGTCGGCGTGGAAGACGACCGAGAACAACCGGCGCGCCAAGTTCTATTCGCTCAGCCGACTGGGTCACCGGCACCTGAACCGGGAAGCCGAGAACTGGGCCCGCCTGTCCGAAGCGATCAGCCACGTGGTGAGTCTCGAGCGCGCGTAACACTGAGCACCAGGAGGGTCGCGATGCGGTTGGAACACTGGCTCTACATGCTGCCGCTCAAGTGGCGCTCGATTGTCCGGCGTCAGGAGGTCGAGCAGGATCTGGACGACGAGATCCAGTATCACCTCGAACAACAGGTCGACCGGCTGGTGGCGCAGGGGGTGGGGCGCGCCGAGGCGTGGCGCGCCGTGCGGCGGGATTTCGGCGGCGTCGACCTCGCCAAGGAGCAGTGCCGCGACGCACGCGGCGTCGAGCTGATCGACACGCTGCGACAGGACATTCGGTATGCCGGCCGCACGCTGCGCCGGAATCCCGGCTTCGCCACGGTCGCCGTGCTGACGCTGGCGCTCGGCATCGGCGCCAACACCGCGGTCTTCAGCCTCGTGGACGGCATCCTGCTGTCGCGTCTGCCCTACGCCTCACCCGATCAACTCGTGAGCATTCACGGCGCGACCTACCCGAACGGCGCGTTCGCGGCGATGCGCGACGAGGTCAGGAGCCTGGACGTGGCCGCGTATGCGGAGGGACATTCGTTCACGCTCACCGGCAGCGGCGAACCCGTGCGTCTCACGGGTACCCGCGTCTCGTCAGAGCTCTTCACGATCCTGGGCGTGCGGCCGACGCACGGTCGCTGGCTGCGGCGCGGCGATGACCTTGCGCCGCAGGACCGCTACGTGGTGCTCAGCCACGCACTGTGGGCAAACCGGTTCCATCAGGACCCGACCATTGTCGGTCGCTCGATTCAGCTGGATGGCGTGTCGCGCGAAGTCGTTGCGGTGATGCCGCCGTCGTTTCAGTTCCCGTCGGCACGCACGCAGATCTGGGTGCCGCTGGGCGTCGACGCACGCGACACCGTCGCGACGTGGGCCGGCGACTACATGCCGGTGATCGGACGATTGCGGCCCGGCGCAACCGAGGCCGGCGTGCTGACGGACGTTCGCGTCTTTCAATCGCATATCCGCGCGCGCTTTCCGTGGCGGATGCCAGACGCGTGGAATCGCAACCTGACGGTGGTCCCGCTGCAGGAGGCCCTTGTCGGGGACGTGCGCCCGCAGTTGCTGATTCTGATTGCCGCCGTGGCGCTGGTGCTGGTGATCGCCTGCGCCAACGTGGCGAATCTCAGCCTGTCGCGCGCGATCGCTCGCGAACGCGAGATCGTCGTCCGGACCGCGATCGGCGCGTCGCCGCGGCGGATCGCGCGGCAGCTGCTGACCGAAAGCGTCATCCTCGCCTCGATCGGGGCCGTGGTCGGCCTGCTCGTCGCGACGCAGGCGCTCGTCATCATGAAGCTGGTGCTGCCGCCCGACACGCCCCGACTGGCGGACGTCCATTTGAACTGGCGGGTGCTGGCGTTCACGGGGGTCCTGGGCATTCTCACCGGATGCGCCTTCGGCCTCGCACCCGTGGCCCGGGCCCTGCGCTTGAAGCTGCGATCGGCGCTCGACGCCGGTGGCCGCGGCGGCGGCGGCACGGTCGCGATGCCATTGCGATCGGCCTTGACCATCGGCCAGATCGCCTGCGCGGTGCTGCTCGTGATCAGCGCCGGCCTGCTGGTGCGCAGCCTGTGGAGCCTCTCGCACACTGATCCAGGATTCCAGGCCCAGCACATCGTCACGGCGCGCATCGCGCCGACCCAGTCGGTCTGCAAGGAATCGGAGCGGTGTCTCGCGTTCTACCGATTGTTCGAATCGCAGCTGCAGGGCACGGCAGGCATGCGGAACGCGGCGCTGGTGAACACGCTGCCGCTGACCGGCGCCGTCGCCAAACGGTCGCTTCAGCTCGAGGGCTTCATGACGCCGGGCAATCAGACGCAGCCCCTCTTCTGGTTGAACGCGATCACGTCCGATTACTTCCGCGTGATGAACATTCGCCTGGTGTCGGGACGTGCGTTCACGCGCGAGGACCTCACGGGCCGTCCGGCCGTCGCCATCGTCACGGCTGCAACCGCGAAGAAGTTCTGGAAGGAGCAAAACCCGATCGGCCGCCATATCCGCTTCGTCGGCGAACCCCACTGGCACACGATCGTCGGGGTGGTTGCTGACGTTCGCGCGTTCGACCTCACGCGGGATGTGCCCGAGTGGATCGCGGGATCGGTCTACGTGCCGTACGGGCCAAACGCCACGATGGAGGACGGCCGCATGCCAACCGACATGACCGCTGGCGCTCGGGACGACGCTGGACACCGCGGAGGTCACAGGCCTTCTGCGGCGCATCGCCGCAGCCGCGGGCGGCGACGTGGCGATCGGCGACGTGAGAACAATGGAATCGGTCGTCGCCGATGCGGTTGCCGCTCCGGCGGCCACGGCGTCGCTGCTGGTGACGATGGCGGGGCTGGCACTGGTACTGGGCAGCATTGGCGTCTACGGCGTGCTTTCGTTCCTGGTCTCGCGGCGGACACGCGACCTCGGCATCCGCATCGCCCTTGGCGCCCAGCGCCGCGACATGTTCTGGCTCGTGATCAGGGAAGGCGGCATGCTCTGCGGCGCCGGCGTCGTCCTCGGCTTCGCCGGAGCGTTGGCGGCGACGCGGTTGATGTCCAGCGAGCTCTACGGCATCAGCCCGACCGACCCGCTCACCTACGCCGCCGTCGGCATCGTGGTGTCGCTGGTGACGATGATGGCGTGCTACGTGCCGACCCGCCGCGCGATGGCCGTGGATCCGCTCATTGTGTTGAGAGACCAATGAGCACTACACAGTGCCAAGTGCTAAGTGCCAAGTGCAGAGTGAAGTGAGGAGGGTTGAGTGAACAGTGGTTGCTGGTAGCTACGACTGGGCCGAAAGAGCGACGATTGGAGCGAATCGGCAACCACTTGCCACTCTTCACTTCCCACTCCACTTGGCACTTAGCACTTGGCACTTCGCACTGTAAGATTCCGTGAGTGGCTCCGTTCCCAGAGTGGCTCGAGCCGATGGCGGCGACGCTCACTCAGGAACGATTCGTCGCTCCCGGCTGGATCTTCGAGCGCAAGTTCGACGGGATCCGCCTGATCGCGTACAAGCGCGGCCGAGACGTCCGCCTCTTCTCGCGCAACCGTCTCCTCCAGAACGCGTCCTATCCGTCCATCGTCGAGGCAATCGCGGCCCTGCCGGTGCGCGACGTGATTCTCGACGGCGAGGCGACCGGCGTCTGGGGATCGCAGGGACGGGTCATCTATCACGTCTTTGACATCGTGTTCCTCGACGGCCGCCTGCTGACCTCGGCACCGCTCGACGAGCGCCGCGCCATCCTCGACACGCTGCGCCTGCGCTCGCCTATCGAGCGCGTCACGCTTCTGGACGGTGCGACCCCCTGGGACAAGGCGTGCCGCGAGGGCTGGGAAGGCGTCGTTGCCAAGCGGCGCGACTCGCCGTACGAACATCGCCGGTCGAAGCACTGGCTGAAGATGAAATGCGAGGCGTCCCAGGAGCTGGTCGTGGGCGGCTTCACCGATCCGCAGCGCAGTCGTGTCGGCCTCGGGGCGTTGCTGGTGGGCTATTACGAAGGCGACGACCTGGTGTTCGCCGGCAAGGTCGGCACCGGCTTCGACACGGCGCTGCTGCGGGATCTGCGTCAGCGGCTGGATGCGATCGAGATCCCCGAGCCGCCGTTCACGAAGGGCGTGGGCCTGCCGCGCGTGCGGGCTCACTGGGTGCGGCCCGAACTGGTCGTACAAGTCGCGTTCATCGAATGGACGGTGCACGGCAAGCTCCGCCATCCGCGACTGCTCGGGATTCGCCCGGACAAGTCGCCGCGCGACGTGGTGCGGGAGTCTGCGTGATTACGCATCCGGACAAGGTGCTGTTCCCGGATGACGGCATCACCAAGGGCGAGCTCGCTGCCTATTACGAAACGATCGCTCCCCTCCTGCTGCCCTATCTGCGCGGGCGCCCGATCACCATGGAGCGTTATCCGTCCGGGATCGGTGCGAAAGGGTTCTTCCACAAGAACGTCGCGAGGGGCTTTCCTGCGTGGCTGGAGCGCGTCGAGGTGCCGAAGAAGGGCGGCACCGTTCATCATCCGCTCGTTTCCGACGTGCGATCGCTGCTGTGGCTCGCCAATCAGAACAGCATCACGCCGCACGCGTGGACATCACGCGTCCCGGATCTGCGCCATCCCGATCTTTGCGTGTTCGATCTCGATCCCGCCATCGAGGACGCAGAGGCGCTCAGGGCCGCGGCATTGGCGGTTCGCGATCTGCTGCAGGAGCTCGATCTGCAAAGCTGGGTGAAGACCTCCGGCTCCAAAGGCTTCCACATCGTCGTTCCGCTCGAGGCGGGCACCAGCTTCCGCGAGGTGGCGCGTTTCTCCGACCGGGTGGGCGCACTGCTCGTGAAGCGCCATCCCGATCGGCTGACGCAGGAGTTCAGCAAGAGCGATCGGCAGGGCCGCATTCTGATCGACACGGGACGCAACGCCTACAGCGCGACGTTTGCCGCCGCCTACGCTGTGCGGCCCCGAACCGGTGCGCCGATCTCCGCGCCGGTCAGCTGGGAGGAAGTGGAGAGCGGCGCGGTGGGTCCGGCAACGTTCACGCTGAGGACGATGGGGAAGCGCGTTGCTGAAGTGGGCGATCTGTGGACAGCGCTGCTGGAGCGGCCGCAGTCGCTGGAGCGACCAATCGAATCGCTGCGCTCGGCTTGACGATTCGTCACATGGTACAGCGCCGCAGTGCAGCGGTGCCGGAGTGCCGGTTCCTGAAACGGAGAGGCAAACACTGGGCGACTACTCATTATTCAATCTCGATTCTCCCGGCGACTGACCGCAGCGTGTCTGAAACCGCGCCTGTGTGATTCCGCGATCTGTTGCCTGGTGTGTCGACGGCACATGGGGCGTCGCGAATTCTGGTGGGTTCGCGCCTGTCTCCCCGTACAATCGCGAGCGAATGTCCTTGTCCGCCGGCGCGCGCCTTGGCGCATACGAGATTCTGTCGCTGCTCGGCGCGGGTGGCATGGGCGAGGTGTATAAAGCGCGCGACACGCGACTCGACCGTACGGTCGCAATCAAGGTTCTGCCAGACACGCTCGCCGCCGATCCGCAGTTCCGTGAGCGGTTCGATCGCGAAGCCCGTGCGATCTCGCAGCTCACGCATCCGCATATCTGCACCCTGTACGACGTGAGCGAGCACCAGGGCACGGCGTTTCTCGTCATGGAGTACCTCGATGGCGAGACGCTGGCCGACCGGCTCGCGAAGGGCGCGCTGCCGCTTGATCAGGCGCTCCAGACCGCGATCGAGATCGCGTCGGCCCTCGAGACGGCGCATCGCGCCGGCATCGTTCATCGCGACCTCAAGCCCGGCAACATCATGCTGACCAAGAGTGGCGCCAAGCTGCTCGACTTCGGCTTGGCGAAGTCGGCCCCCATGACCGGCAGCTCCAACCTGTCGGTGTTGCCGACGACTCCAGCCAACCTCACGGCGCAGGGAACCATCCTGGGGACGTGTCAGTACATGGCACCGGAGCAACTCGAAGGTCACGAGGCCGACGCGCGTACGGACCTCTTTGCGTTCGGCGCTGTCGTGTACGAGATGGTCACCGGGAAGAAGGCATTCGAGGGCGAGAGCCGTGCGAGCCTCATCTCGGCGATCATGTTGTCGGATCCACTGCCGATCACTGCCAGCCAGCCGCTCACGCCGTCCGCGCTCGATCATGTCGTCCGCGAGTGCCTCGCGAAAGATCCAGAAGGACGTTGGCAAAGCGCGAGCGATCTCAGACGCGAGCTGCAGTGGATCGCGCGCAACGGGTCCCACGTCGACGCGCCGACGCCCGTCGTCACTCGCCTGTGGCGTCACGAGCGTGTGGCGTGGGCGTCTGTGACGCTGGCCGCACTCATTACCGCCGCGTCCGTCTCATTCATCCGCGTTCACGACCAAGCACCAATGGCGGCGCTGGGGCGCTTCCAGATCGCGTTACCTGCTGGCAGCCTCTCATTCACGCTGTCGCCCGACGGCCGGAACCTGGCCTTCATTGCCCCCGGTCTCAACGGACGCACCCGAGATCGTGTGGATTCGTCCGATGGATGTGCTCGAGCCACGTGCATTGCCCGGCACTGAGAACACTCTCACACAGCCGTTCTGGTCCCCGGACAGTCGGTTCGTCGCGTTCTGGGCGGGAGGCAAGCTCAAGAAAATCGATGTGACTGGCGGTCTTCCGCAGATCATCTGCGAGGCTCCAGCGGCAGTTCTGGGCGGCACGTGGAATCGGGATGACGTCATTGTGTTCGGCGACGGCCGAATCATGCGCGTATCAGCGGGCGGCGGGGTGGCGACGCCGCTCACCGCCATCGATCGCCCACTCAGGTCCACGTTTTTCCCTCATTTCTTCAGGACGGGCGTCATTTTGTGTATCTGCGCTTTTCCCCAGATGGGAACCAAGGGATTTACGTCGGCGCGCTCGATGCCACGCCTGAGCAGCAGAGTACCCAACGGCTGCTCGACACTTCCCTCATGCCCGCGTATGCCCCATCGCTTGACCCCGGCGCGGGGCATCTGCTGTTCGTGCGCGATGGCACGCTGTGGTCTCAGCCCTTCGATGCCCGCCGGTTCGCTCTCGCCGGCGAGGCCGTTCCTATCGCCGAGCGTGTGGGGATCTTCCGGCTCTGCGCGAATTTTTCGACCTCCGCGAATGGCGTGCTCGCGTATCAAGGCGTCGCCACCGCGCTGTCGAGACTGACGTGGTATGACCGGGCCGGCACGGTCCTCGGCCGCGCTGGCGACCAAGGGGCGTATTGGGATGTTGCGCTGTCGCCTGATGACTCGCGCGTGGCCATCAGCCTCGACGAAGGTCGGGCGGAAGGGCCCAGCATTTCGGTGCTGGAGTTCGCTCGGCGTGTCATGGGGCGCCTCACCTTCCGTGTCGGCCCGGGGGACGTCGCACCTGTCTGGTCCCCGGACGGGCAGCGCGTCGCCTTCGTGTCCAGACGCGCCGGTGGGGCCGGCGTATTTCAAAAACCCTCGAGCACAGGAGGCAAGGAGCAGGTACTGCTGCCGCCGACGAGCGCAGACAAGTTGGCCAACGATTGGTCGCGCGATGGGCACTTCCTGCTCTTTTCCAGCGTGGATCCAAAAACGAGATCTGATCTGTGGGTGCTGCCACTGACGGGCGACGCGACACCGGCGGGGCCGCCGGCGCCCTTCGTCCAGACCGCGTTCAACGAGCGTCAGGGCCAGTTCTCGCCCGACACGCACTGGGTGGCGTACGTGTCGGACGAATCCGGCAGACCCGAGATCTGGGTGCAGCGATTCCCGGTGTCATCCAGCGAAGGCAGCAGGATGAGGATTTCTGTCGACGGCGGTGACCAGCCTCGCTGGCGGCGCGACGGCAAGGAGCTCTTCTACGTGTCCCTGGACGGAAAACTGATGGCCACAGACGTCAGTATTGGCTCGGCGTTCAAGCCCGGCATCACGAAAGCGCTCTTCGCGGCGCCGATTCAGATCACTGATGAGACGATAGATTCCTTCAAGTGGGATGTCACAGCGCACGGTGACCGGTTTCTCATCAATACGGCGGCAACCGCTTCTGAGCCCCTCACCGTCGTTCTCAACTGGACGTCCGCGCTCAAAAAATGATGCTGACGGCAGGCTCGCGGTTTGGTCCCACACACCGTCGTCCTGGTTGGCAGGGATAGCATGCGCGAGGTCTATCGCGCACGACACCAACCTCCGGCGCGATGATCGCGAGCGCGCACCCCCGCGAGAGAAACGCCTCGTGGATTTCGGCCCGATGGTCATACCTCACGCGCTGGCGAAACTGGTTGAGACAGGCAAATTGCGCTCGACGACCCATCGCCATCACCCACTGCAGCACGGTCCGCTGTTACCGCGCCGATGATCTGTCATAGGATCCCGTCGTGTCCATCGCAGTTCTCACCTACGCCGGTGCGATGCTGTTGTCCGCCGCCCCTGCGGTTCTGACCCCAATGACCATGACCACGCGCGCGACTGGAACGTTCGACGTCACGCTGAACCCGCTCGACGCCTACGACAAGGCGGACGATTCGCCGATGCGGCGGATGTCGATCGACAAGCAGTTTCACGGCGATCTCGAAGCCACCAGCAAGGGCGAGATGCTGAGTGCCGGAACGGCTGTGAAGACCTCGGCCGGCTATGTCGCGATCGAGCATGTCAGCGGCACCTTGAGCGGTCGCAAGGGGACCTTCGTCCTGCAGCACAGCGGCACCATGAATCGCGGTACGCCGCTGCTCTCGGTGACGGTGGTGCCCGATTCCGGCACGGGCGATCTGGCGGGCCTGTCCGGCAAGATGGCGATCATCATCGAGGGCGGGAAGCATTCGTACGAATTCGATTACACGATTGAAGATGTGAAATGACGTTGCAGGTGCCCGAGCTAAAGCTCGGGCCTACGTACGTGCTGTTGTTCCTCGCGGCGATGGTGTCAGTGCCCGCGCAAGCGCCGGTGAGCGGGACGATCACGGTAGACGCCACGACGGTCAAGGCGCAGGCGATTTCCGCAGTCGCGTATGAGGGCACCATGGGATCGTTGGTGAGCGTGCTCGTCTCGGACAAGACCGCTGACCACAAGGAGTTCCTCGATCGCACGCGCGTCGGCCCCGGCGAGCCGCTGGTGCCGGGTATTTTCGAAGGTGCCTGGAAGAGCCTGTTCATGGAGCAGGCGCTGTCCGGCGACGATCTGAAGCTCGATCTCAAGTCGAAGGCGCCGCGGTTCGCAGGTACGTTGCGGACGGCGCAGCCGACAATCGACAACGGCGCCCACAAGATCACGATCGATCTGACGTTCGACGTTCCGGTCAGCCCGCCAGGCAAGTAGCCGCGCCAGGCAACGCCGTCAGACCAGGCTGACTTGTCGGAGCAGGTACGCTGGCGTGCAGCTCCACGCGTGACAGTAGCTGTTGGTGAGGACATTCCCGTAGGGCGACAGCGACGGGTTCTTGGGGTCGTAGACCTCCCAGAACGTATCCGCTCCTGCCGTCACCATGCCGCCCCAATACCACCGGATCACATCGAGCGCCTCCGACTCGAGTCCGCACTGAATCATCGCGTCGGCGACATAGTGATACAGATATGGCGCGCCCGGACGAACCGCGTCGTCGAGCGCTTTCACCGCTGTCAGCGCGTGGGCGGCCTCTTCTCGCGACGCGACGCCGGAGAGCGCCATCCAGGCCTGCGTCGCCCACGAGATCTGCCGCTTTGGGCCGCTGACGAACACCCGCCGTGACGGGTCGAAGAACGCACGATGACCGCCCGCCGTCATCAGCTCGATCACGCGTGTATATTCAGTCGTTTCGGGCGCGGCCACCTTTCGCGCCAGCTCCAGCGCGTAGCGCAGCGAGTACAGCAGGACGCCGTGCATGGCCGCGGTCCGCTCGAGGGCCTCGCTCCAGTCGATGAAGATCCACCATCCTCCAGGATCGGCGAATACCCCTTCCGGCGACACGTACTTCGTCAGCAGCTCCATCTGCCGTCTGACAACCGGCCAGAGCGCAATCGCGGTCTTCCAGTCATTCGTGGCCTTGGCGTAGTCGACGACCGCCGCGGCGTAGAGCGCGGCGTAATCCATGATGTATTCGTGACCGCGGAGTGGTTGCGGGTCCTCGAACACACAGGCCGCGACCAGGCCATCCTCGCGCGGCAATCCGGCAAACAGCAGCAGACACCGCTTCACGAGATCGAAGTTGCGGACCGTTGCGTAGTTCGTGAGCGCCTGCAATCGGAGATCGCCGATCCAGAGGCGGCGATCGCGTTTCGGTCCATCCTCGAAGACCGTCTGCATGCACTCGCGCAGCGTGCGGATGCTGACCTCGTCGATCTGTCTGAGCAGCTCCGGCGCGGAGGGCGGCAACGGCGAAACGGCGCCGCTGCCCGACGTCACCGCCGTCACCTGCACGTCGCCGATGCGCAAGGCGTAGTTGGGCGATGTCGCGATGATCTCGATCTTGACGTATCGGAACGCGTAGCGGCGGGGCAGCTCGATCGTCGCCGGGAGCACATCGACGTTGAGGATCTCGTCCTGCAGCCAGGCCCGGCTCAACCAGCCTTTATACGGATCGAACGGCTCGGCTATCTCACCGGGCACTTCGCCGAATGTGAATTTCAACCGGGCGGGCGCATCGATGCCCCGGCCCTCACCCCGCAGCGACAGCGCGAAGTACCCCGTCAGGTGCGTGCCGAAGTCGAGGACGACCGCATCGCCGGGCTTGAACAGCCGCGACTCGATCGCCTCGGCGGCGGCAACTCGAGTCATGCGCCATCGGAGAAACGCGGTTGGGTCGGCCGCCGGCTCCACGATCGACGCCGGCGCATGGCGAGTACGCACCAGAGACGGCTTCAACCGTTCCGCCAGGACGACCCACTGTGACTCGGTCGCCTGGCCTTCAGGCGCCATCTCGCCGGCCGAACTGAAGTTCGGCCCTACTGCGTGAGGCCCTCGCGTCAGCAGTGGGAGAGTTGTGGCGGCGATGCCGCCACGCAGAAACTCGCGTCGATTCAATGACATGTCTCGATCGGCGATGGCGTCAGGCGCGGCTCTGATACAGCGCGACCAGCGCGGCACCGATCGCCTGCGACAGATCGCCGAGCGCGGCGGGCGCCACCGTCATCCGCGTGCGCTGCGACGGCCACAGATACGGATCGGCCGCCTCGCGCAGCACCCGCAGGTAGCGCTCGCGAAACGCCGCTGTCGTCGACTGCGGATCCATCAGGCCGCCGCCGATCACCACGAACAACGGATCCAGCGCCATCGCCAGCGACGCCATGTGCAGGCCGAGCGCTCGCGCCTGGAAGTCGAACAGCTCGATAGCGAGGGCGTCCCCGTTCGCTGCCAGCCCTCGCAGCGCCAGAGCCCGTTCCTTCGGTCCGAGCGGCGACTGCGCCAGCGGGTGATCGGGCCGTTCGGCCAGCTTGTCGGCGAGCAGGAACGGCAGCCCGGACAGCGTCGTGTACGCCTCGACGCATCCCCACGTCCGCCCGCAGCCACAGGGCAGCGGCCGCGCGCCGAGCAGGTGCAGCGGCGCTGGCATGTGCGCGGCTTCCATCCCCGCAAGCGTGTCGCCCGCCAGCGGAAGACCGGTCCGATCGACAAACGCACACCCAAGCCCGGATCCCGGCGCGAGCATCAGCACCGTGGCCGACGTCGCGCCGCGGACGCGCTGCGCTTCCGCGACGCCTCCCAGGTCGCCGTCGTTGCCGACCATGACCGGCACCGGCCGCTGAACGCGATCGGCGAGGGCCACGGTGTAGGCGGTGTGGACGTCGAAGCCGGTGAAACTCGGTGGGAGGTTCGCGGATTTGTCGAGGACGCCGTAGCGCTGAAACGGGCCTGGAATCGCCAGTCCCACGCCCTGGACCTGACCCCAATCCAGGCTATTGGCCGCCAGATAGTCGCCAAGGGCATCGATCCAGCTGCCGACGACGGTCGCCGGTCCTGCGTCCGCGTTCGTCCGCCGCTGGAGCAGCTCCGTCGAAACGGTGGTGCCATCGTCCCAGACGGCGCCGACCTTGGAAGTGGTGGCACCGCAGTCGGTGCCGATATAGACAGGGCGCGACTCGCTCATCGCGTGGAGCTTAACTCAGAGTCGCGGCGGGAGGGAGGGAGAGGCGTCGGGCCGGGTGTCCGGCCCGACGAGCAGTGCAGGCCTTACGAGCAGGTCGACGAAACCATCGTCAACGACTTCACCTTGAGCGACGGGCCTGCTGCCGCTGCGCTCTCCGCGGACTTCGCAGCGTCTGCCGGCTTGTCTGCTGACATGTCACCGTGCTTCATCTTCCCCATCATCGATCCGGTGACGGTCACCTTGTGCCCGACGTGCGGCGCGAGATCCACGTCGGTCCCGGTCAGCGTGACCGATCCCATATCGGCTTTCGACGCGCTCATCGTGTCGGTCGCCATCTTGTCGCCGGTCGCGGGCATCGCGTTGGTCAGCATGTAGGTGCCCGCCGCCGAGCCCGCCTGCACGCAGCCGGTGACGCTCTGTTCTTTCTTGTCCATCTTGTCGGCGGTCTTGTCAGCGGCATCCTGAGCCGCCATCGTTGCGGCGGCGAACATGATCGCCGCCGTCATACACATCGCGGAACGCATGCAGTTCATGGTCTTCCCCCTTGACGTCGCGTGTCGCGCGTCGAACGAGCGTCGCTGGGGAGCGCACGTTTGCTCTTCAACCACTATGCCAGAGCAAGGCGAGTCGTGAACGCTTTACTTACAAAGCTCAGGTACCCGGCTATTGATGAGTTGTTGCCTCTGGCTACGCTCGAGCTTCGTCCGATGATCGTGGAACATCCATTGCAGCGCTCAGTTCGGCGCTTTTGCGCGCGGTCGATCAACTTCCGGAGGGAACTGCCATGCCTGCCGACATCAGCCGGGCCAAACTCATCGAGCTGCTCAACGGCGATCTCGCCCGCGAGTATCAGGCGATCATCGCTTACGTGAATTACTCACAGGTTCTGAAAGGCGCGGCGTACATGAGCATCGCGCAGGAGCTCGAGAAGCACGCCTCGGAAGAGCTCCAACACGCGCTCGTCATCGCCAAGCAGATCGACTATCTCGGTGGCATGCCGACGGTGAAATCGGAGCCCGTGAAGACGTCGGAGGATCCGGAACAGATGCTTCGATTCGATCTCGACAACGAGAATGCCACCGTCCGCAATTATCGCGAGCGAGTGAAGCAATGCGAGGCGCTCGGCGAGTACGCCGTGGCCGAAGAGATTCGCGAGATCCTCCGCCAGGAGCAGGAACATCAGATCGATCTCGCCACCGCGCTCGGCGAGGACGTGCCCGACGTGTCGAAGAAGGCCCGCACGTAGGCCCGAGCTTCAGCACGTAAGACTGGCAGTAGGGCCGCACTTTAGTGCGGCCAGGTAGAATACGCGCATGGCCGCGCGGACCTCGAGTGGCGTCACCTACTTCGCGTCCGCTGACGCGTTCGGGTCGTGGCTGGCGAAGAACCACCAGCGTGTGCGCGAGCTCGTGGTCGGCTTCTACAAGAAAGCGTCGGGCCGCGGCGGTCTCACCTATCGTGAGGCCCTCGACCTGGCGCTGGCGTACGGATGGATTGACGGCGTCCGAAAAAGCGTCGACGCTGCCAGCTACACGATCCGATTCTCGCCCCGCAAGGCCGACAGCATCTGGAGCGCGGTCAACAGAAGGCGGGTCGAGGAACTGATTGCGGCCGGCGCGATGCAGCCTCCGGGCCTTGCCACATATCAAAACCGCACAGCGAAGAGGACCGGCCGTTACTCGTACGAGCAGCGGCCGACCAGCTTCGAACCGGCCGACGAAAAGACGTTCCGGGCGAACCGCAAGGCCTGGGCGTTCTTCGCGGCGCAGCCACCCGGCTATCGCCGCACCGCGATCTGGTATGTGGTCAGCGCGGTGAAGGAAGAGACCCGCCAGCGGCGGCTCGCGACGCTGATTCAACACGCCGCTGAAGGCCGCCGCATCGGGATCGTCACCGGCACGACGACGAAATCATCCGCACCGAGCTGACAAGCAGCGTCTTTCCACTCGGCGGAGGAATGGTCTCCATTCCCGTCGAACCACTTGGCTGACTGGTTGAGACACCTTCGTTCGACTGCGGCTTCGACAACGCATCCGCCGTGCCCGCCGGGCGTCCCGTAATCTCGACCTTGTGCCCGGCGTGCGCCTGCAGCTTCACGTCCGGCGTCGCGGGTTGCAGCGCGTACGCGACCGCATCAGCCCCCGCCGGCGTCGTTTTCAGGACGAACGGCGAGGCATTGTTCGCTTCGCCGGTCGCCGCCCCCGCGTTGGCTGCAGCCGCGAGGCATCCGGTGACCTTGACCTCGTCGGCGGCGGCCGTAGGCTGCCTCTGCTCACCCTGCGGCGCGGCAATGTTCGGCGGCGCGGTGGATTGCGCCATCGCCAGCGCGCCGAACGACAGCACGGTAGCGGCAACGATTGCTCTGGCGTTTGCTGGTCGTCGGGTCATGGTGTCCTCGTCATCACACGCGCAGGCGCGCATGTTTGTCGCTGTCCTCGATAGCGGCGCGGTCGCCGGTGACATACGCCTTCGCGGCGTCGAACAGATAGCGGAGCCGGTTCAGGCCGGCGACGTCCCAGAACTCGGCGATTTCCGGTTCGACGGACAACAGCACGAGATCGGGATCATCGGGCCCCTTGGGGAACCACACCTTGTACGGCTCCTTCCACAGCCGCCGCGTCCGCTGGGTGTCATCGACGATGCGCGCGGTTCCGGCGATCGAGAGGTACTGGCCGCTGGCGTCCTGGTAGACGAGGAGCACGCGCGAATCCTTCTCGATTTCGCTTACCTTGCGGCTCGATCGCGCGGTCATGAACCAGAGCGGGCCTGACGGCTCGACATCGGCGACACGCATCGGCCGCGCGTCCAGAAGGCCGTCGGGGTTGCGCGTGACGAGCATCGCGGATTCGAACCGCTCGAGCATCTCGTACACTTTCTGTCGTTCGTTCACGTGAGTTCTCCTCTGGTGATCGCGTCGTGATCACTTGCATTGCACGCTGGCCGGCTTCAGCGCGCGGACGATCATCGGCTGCAGCTCGTTAACGGCGAGCGTATCGGCGTCCTTCTGCGGGGACCCGATCACCATCGGTGGTCGAAGCGTGCCGGAAACCTCCACGGGCTTACCGATGCGATCCTCGAGGCGGATGCCCTGGTTGGCGGCGATGAGCCCGGTCACGCGTGGTTGAGCGTCCGCCTTCGCGCCCACTGGTTCGAGCACATAGGCGGTCATCGGGCGGTTGATGACGTCGGCCACCGTGGCGCTGTCCGTGTCCAGACGCTCGACCCGCTTGACGCAACCGGTGAGCGTGACGGGCGGCCCGATCTGTCCTGGCGGCGGCACTTCGTTGGTCACGACGCGCGGCGTGGCACCCGTGCCGGGCGCACGCGGCACACCGGCGGGCGTGGTCGCCGTGCCAGGAGACGGCTCTGACGGCGTGGCGGGCGTCGTCGGCGACGGTGGCGCCGTCGTGGGCGGCGCGGGTGTCGAAGGCGTTGGCGTTGCGGGCTGCGCCGGCGTGATGGGCGCCGGAGCCGGCGACGGCGTGCCTGGTTGCGCTGGCGGCGTTGCCGGTTGCGCGGGCGCGGGTGGTTGGCCGAAGAGCTCAGCGGATGCGAGCGTGACGCTGAGGATTGCGGTCGCCAGGCCCACCACGAGCGGTCGATATGAGAGGCGCGAAGTCATGACGTGACGAGGTGCAAGGCGTGAGCCACGAACGGTCGCGTTCGTTCAGGCATGCGACGTGTCGATTGGGGGCGGCGTGTTCGGATTCACAACACGTGGCAGGGTGCTATGACAGAATGACCACCATGCGCGTCTCGATGGCTGTGCTGGTCGCGTTGCTGATGATGCCGTGGCGCGCATCGGCGCAGGGCGGACCGAATCCGTCGCAGTGGGAAGCGGACATTAAAGCGTTCGAGGCCGCAGACCTCTCCGATCCGCCGGTCCGCGGCGGCATCATCTTCACGGGCAGCTCCAGCATCCGGTTGTGGACGACGCTGAAGGAGGATTTTCCCGGACTGCCGGTCGTGAATCGGGGTTTCGGCGGATCGATGTTGCCGGAAGTGACGGCGTTCGTCGATCGCATCATCACCCCGCACCAGCCGATGCTGGTCGTCGTCTACTGCGGCGGCAACGACATCAACGCCGGACGCAGCGCCGACCAGGTGTTCCGCGATTTCCAGGCGCTGGTGAAGGCGATCCACGCGGGGCTGCCTACTACGCGCATCGCTTACATCTCGATCGCGCCGAACCCGGCGCGCTGGGCGCAGGTCGAGACCGTCAAGGCCGCGAACAGCGCGATTCGGCAGTTCGTCAGCACCGACTCGACGCTCGATTTCATCGACGTCTTCCCGCACATGTTGGGGTCGGACGGGCTGCCGAAGCCGGACATCTTCCAGGACGATCGCCTGCACATGAACCGGAAGGGCTACGAGATCTGGACGGAGGTGGTCCGTCCCCACCTCCGCCTCTACCGCCAGTAACCCTGGGGACAGGCCCCGCCGGAAGGTGCCTGTCCCCAATGGCATGAAATCTCGGTTTTGGGGTCAGGCCCCGCAGCACGGCAGAAACTTTCGTCCCACGCTTTCGTAGGATCTCTCCAAGAGGTGGCTGACCAACGATGAAGACTCTGCGTGCGGTGAAATTCCTGTTCATGGCGCCGCTCATCCTCGCGATGTTGTTCGTGATCAACCTCATGACCTCGCCCGGCCACTGGTGGGTCCAGTGGGCGGCGCTGGGGCTCGGTATCGCCTGGTTCGCGAATCTGTTTCACGTCATCCGCGCCGTCGTGCTCGCCGGCGGCATCGCCGCGCTGGCCGCCTATCTCGCCAGAAACCGATAGACCCGCAACCGCAGGGCGACTGCGGATAACCTCCGCGCGGCAGCAGGTTCGGCGCGGCAGTCGAACACCCCTTGCCGCGGAGTCCGGCGTCCCGGTAGTCTTGACGGGCACGCCGGATCCCCCACCCGCACGGACCGTGCTTCCCGCGGGTCATCTCCGTCGTTCGGATCGCATGACCCAATGTCCGATGTGCCGCCGGGACCTCCCGACGGGTGTGGCGGTCTGTCCGCACTGCCAGCGCGACCTGAACGTCGGGCCGTGGACGATTGGCTTCGTCGTCCTCTGGCTCGTCCTCGCAGCGAGCGCGGCGTTGTCGTACCGGCAGACCGCCCAACTGGTCCGCTCGCAGGCGCTCGTCGATCACACCCATCGCGTGCTCGCACAACTCCAGGCGGTCCTCGGCACGCTGACCGATGCCGAGACGGCACAACGCGCATTCATCATCACCGGCGACGACCGATACCTGGCGCAGTACCAGGCCGCCGCGGCGGCGCTTCCTCCGGAACTGCAGGCCCTTCGGGCGTTGGTCTCCGACAATCCCGCGCAGCAGAAACGACTGGCCGACGTCGATCGCACCGCGCGGCTGCGGCTCGATACGATCGCGCGCAGCCTCGAAGAGCGCCGGCTCCCCAACGGCTTCGAGCGCGGGCGCGAGATCGTGGCGTCCGGCCTCGGCAAGCGGCAGATGGATGCGGTCCGCGCACAAGTGGCCGACATGCGGCGCGTGGAAGAAGCGCTGCTCGAGGGACGCGAGTCGCTGGCGAGCCAGCGCTTCGAGATTGCCATCGTCTCGAACCTCACGTCCACGGCGCTTGCCGCCGTCATGGTCGGGCTCGTGTTCATCCTCGTCCGCCGGGTCCTCTTCGTGCGGCAGCGCTCCGCGTTCGCCGTCGCGAACGAACGCGAGCGCTACCGCATCACGCTCGCCAGTATCGGCGACGCGGTCATCGTGACGAACCCCAGCGGCACCGTCACGTTCATGAATCGCATCGCCGAAGAGCTCACCGGCTGGAATCAGGAGGCGATCGGCCGCCCGCTCGACGATGTCTTCAGGATCATCAACGAGTACCTCGCGCGATACCGTCGACAGCCCGGTCGCGAAGGTGCTGAAGGAAGGCGTGGTCGTCGGGTTGGCGAACCATACCCTGCTCGTTCGCCGCGATGGGTCAGAGGTGGCGATCGACGATAGCGGCGCACCGATCCGCGACCCCAGCGGCGTCATGACGGGCGTCGTCCTGGTCTTTCGTGACATTGGCGAGCGGCGCCGGGCTGAGCGCGCATTACAGGAGAGCGAGGATCGCTACCGCACGCTGATCGACGTATCGCCTCAAAGCGTGTGGATGGCGTCGCCCGATGGCCGCTTCACGTTCGTCAATCAGTGGTGGTCGAATCTGACTGGCCTGACGTCGGAGCAGTCCCTGGGAGACGGCTGGCTGCAAGCGGTAGCCCCGGACCACCGGGAACGAGTGGCCGAAGCCTGGCGCACGTGCATTGCCACCGGCGACACCTGCAACGTCGACGCACCGATCCGGCGCTCGTCGGACGGCACCGATCGATGGCACCTCATTCAAGGGCGCGCGATCAAAACAGACGACGGCACGATCGAACGCTGGACGGGCGTCGCCATCGATGTCCACGAGGAGCGGCGGGCGCAGGACGCGCTGGTGGCCAGCCTTGGACGTGCGCGGGAGGTCGGTGCGCGCCTGCAGCGCGTGGCGGCGGCGTCCCTCACGATCAATACCTCGCAGTCACTGACCAGCATCGCCGGGGTGCTGGCGGGCGAAGCGCGGACGCTGATCCCGTGTCACCAGGCGTTCGGCAGCGTCGCCGTCAACGAGGACTGGGAGAACGCCCTTATTGCGTCGGCGTTCTCCGACAAGCACGCGGCCATCCGCGATCGCGGGATCCGGCCGGCTCGCGTGGGCGCGCAGGTCTGGCAGCAGCGCAAACCAATCCGGCTGACCGAAGCGGAGCGGGCCGCGCAGACGTGGTGGATCCCGGATGATGACGCGCTTCGACCGGCCCTCCGGGGATGGCTGGCAGTGCCGCTCGTCGGACGCGACGGCCGCATCCTCGGCGCGATTCAGCTCTCCGACCGCGTCGACGACGGGGATTTCAGCGAAGACGACGAAGCGATTCTCCAGCAGCTGGCGAACCTGGCGGCGATCGCGATCGAGAACAGCCGCCTCTACGATGCCCTGCGCGAGGCGGATCGCCGGAAGGACGAGTTCCTGGCGATGCTCTCGCACGAGCTTCGCAACCCTCTGGCGCCGATTCGGAATGCCCTGCACATCCTGCGCATGCGGGCGCGCGGCGACGCCGTCCTCGAGCAGACCTCCGAGATGATGATGCGGCAGGTCGATCACATGGTGCGGCTCGTGGACGACCTGCTCGACGTCTCACGGATTACGCGCGGCAAGATCGTCTTGCAGCGCGAGGTCGTCGACGCCTCGACGATCGTCAATCGGGCCATCGAGGCCAGCCGTCCCGCCATCGAAGCCGGCCGCCATGCTTTGACGGTCACGTTCGCGAATGAAGCGCTGCCCGTGGACGTCGACCTGACCCGCATGGCGCAGGTGGTGACGAACCTCTTGAACAACGCCGCGAAGTTCACGCCCGACCTGGGACGCATCGCGATCAGGACCGTGCGGAAGAACGGCGATGCCGCCATCGAAGTGAAGGACAACGGCGCCGGCATTCCGGCGGACGTGCTGCCGACGATCTTCGATCTGTTCGTCCAGTCGGGGCGCACGCTCGACGGGTCGCAGGGCGGACTCGGCATCGGTCTGACGCTGGTGAAGCAGCTGACCGAAATGCACGGCGGCTCCGTCGTCGCGGCGAGCGACGGCAGCGGCGCCGGCAGCACCTTCACAGTACGCCTGCCGCTCGCGGCGACGAGCGTGTCGAGAGCGGACGAAGACGTCGCACTCGACGTCGTGCCGGACGGCATGCCGGTCCGCCGCCTGCGCGTGTTGGTCGTCGACGACAATCGCGACTCGGCCGACAGCCTGCGGATGTTGCTGGGAGCGCTGGGCAACGAGGCGAAGACCGCCTACGACGGTCAGCGTGCGCTCGAGGTCGCCGTCGAGCTGCGGCCCGAGCTCGTCATTCTCGACATCGGCCTGCCGTCGATGAGCGGCTACGACGTCGTCAAACGGATGCGTGCGATGCCCGAGGCGTCCAGCGCCGTGATCGTGGCGCTGACGGGCTACGGCAGCGAGAGCGACCGGCATCGGTCGGCGGAGGCCGGCTTCGACGACCATCTCGTGAAGCCCGTCGATTTCGCGCGACTGGAAGAGCTGCTGGCTCGGACGAGGCGCGTGCTGGCAGATCGCGAAGAGCCGGACAGTTAGTCGGGTTCGTCCTTCGACAAGCTCTGGACGAACAGTGCCCCGCCTGGCGCCCGGCTTGCAATAATCTTCCGCCATGGCTAGAGCGCTGTGGAAAGGCACCCTCTCGTTCGGTCTCGTCTCCATTCCTGTCGAGCTTCACACTGCGGTCCGGGACGCGCGCCCGAAGTTCCGGCTGCTGCACGCCAAGGACAAATCGCCGATTTCTTACGAGCGCGTGTGCCGGAAGGAGGGCAAGCCCGTCGCGTGGGAAGACCTGGTCAAGGGCTACGAGTACCAGAAGGGCCACTTCGTGACGCTGACGAAGGAAGACTTCGAGACCGCGGCGCTCGAGAAGTCGCGCGTCATCGACGTGCTCGACTTCGTCGCGGAAGCCGAGATCGATCCGCGCTTCTTCGACGTCCCGTATTACGTGGTGCCCTCGAAAGGCAGTGAACGCGCCTACGCCGTGCTGCGCGCCGCGCTGGCGGACGCCGAGAAAGTGGGCATCGCGAGGGTGATGCTGCGCGAGGTGCAGCATCTGGCCGGCGTCGCCGTGGTGGAGGACGCGATCGTCCTGACGTTGATGCGATTCGCCGACGAACTGATCGACGAAGGCACGCTCTCGTTCCCGAAGAAGACCGAGATCCGGCCGAAGGAGCTGCAGCTCGCGAAGTCGCTGGTCGACAGCATGACCTCGGACTGGGACCCCGAGAAATACAAGGACGAGTACACGGCCAACCTGATGAAGGTCCTGAAGGCGAAGATGAAGGGGAAAACGGCGAAGCTCGCGGCCGCCGAGCCGCGCCAGAGCGCCGAGGTCATCGATCTGATGACACGTCTGCGAGAGAGCCTGGCGCAGTCGAAGGGCGGGAAGAAGACGCCGACACGCCGCGCCCCCTCGCGCAGAACGGCGAACGCAAGGAAGCGCGGACGCTCGGCGGCGTAACGACAGTGCCAAGTGCCAAGTGCTAACTGCGAAGTGGAGTGGGAAGTTGGCAATGGTAAGTTGTTGCTCGATCGGTCAGATCGTCGAAGGTACGATGGTCTGCTCGATCAGCAACGATGGAGCTGCGAGCCAACACTGACCACTCGTGACTCCCGATTCCACTTGGCACTTTGCACTCAGCACTTGGCACTGCAGGAATTGCTATTGCGTCTTCGTCCTCGGATCGTCCGCTGGATTGACGTAGGTGATCGCGAACGGCCCCATCGCGCTCACCTGGATGACCGTCGGGCCCTTCGCCTGCACGTAGTGGCGCATTTCCTTCGCAGCGCTCGCGAAGGAACCCGCCGGCAGCGAGCGCATCGACGCGGCGTCGAACTTGTCGCCCATCCCGAGCTGCAGCGTGCCCGACAGGACGGTGACGTACTCATCAACGGGATGCCAATGCGGCGCCACGCGATAGCCGGCCGGCAGCTTGATGCGGATCACGAACGTGCCTTCGCTCGCCGGATCACCGGCGAGCACGACGACCTGCGCGCCTGGCGGCAACGCGGGCGGCCCGGGCCCCCATTTCATCTCGGCGGGAAGCGTGCCCGCGTGAGCGGGGGCGGCGGGCACCTGCGCCCGTCCCGCGCTCGACGCAGCAATGGCGACGACTGAGAGAAGCAGCCCAAGACGTCTCACGATTTCCTCCTTGCCGCGAGACGGGTGTCGGAACCGTTATCGCTCGTTCAGGCGAATCGAGTTGCCGATGCGCTGAAACGTCGGGGTGAACCGGTTCAGGTCCTCGTCCGGCGCGACGGTCAGATAATAGAACACGTTGCCGTCGGAGAGGAACGTCGTGTAGAGCCCGACGTACTCGCGCCCGCCGGTCGCCGATCGGTTCTCGAGTTGGTGCGCGATGGCCCGGCGCTGCGCGAGCTGGGTGACCTGGGCCTGGCGCGTCTCGCGGAGGTTCGGGTTCCCCTGCGCAAACGCCTGCAGCAGCGCGTCGGTCGCTTCATTCAGATCGCTCGACGTGGCCCGCGCGACGCCGACCTCGACGCCATGCGTGAACACGTTCTGCCCGTTGTAATCGCCCAAGCCGTTCTGCGGCACGAACTTGACGCTGTTGTTGGACGACACCGCCTGCCAGTTCGACGGCACGCTCGCCTGGAACAGGTCGCCGCCGCGGACGCTGCGGTAGGAGGACGAAGGCGCGGGGACCGGGTCGCCGACGCGTCCTACCGATGCCGGAGCCTCGCCGCCGCCTTCACCGCGACTGGCCGTCCGTTCCACATCGGCCATCGACTTGGCGCGCGGCAACGACGACATCGTCTGCTTGACGCGCTGGAGGTCGCGGTTGTCGCTTCGCGAATTGGTGACCGTGACCATCCGCGCTTCCTGCGCGATATAGGCCGAGCGATTGCCCGGGTTGGGGTGATCGCTCATCCACTGCGGCGCGCCGCTGCCGCCCTGCTTCTCGATGTTCTCGAACACGCGGGCGAGGTCGCGCGGATCGTAGCCGGCGCGCGCCATCATCTGCACGCCGAGGATGTCGGCCTGCTGCTCGTATTCACGGCTGTACTTCAGCATCCAGGTGCCGAGGCCGAACTGGCTGCCCTGGCTGATCACCTGTCCCAGCCCGCCGCCGACAATCGCACCGGCAATCGCGCCGGCCAGCGCGCCGATCTGAAACTTCTGCGCCTTGGTGGCGTTGGCGGTGCCGTGACGCAGCAGCACGTGGGCGAGCTCGTGCGCCATGACGCCGGCCACTTCGCCCTCGGTGCGCGCCGATTCGATCATCCCGCGGTTGATGAACATCGGGCCGCCCGGCAGCGCGAAGGCATTGATCTCCTTCACGTTCACCGGCGTGAACTCGTATCGGAAGACCGGGTTGTTCAAGTTGGCGGGCGCCGCCGCGACCAGCCGCTCGCCGATGCGATCGACGAACCCGTCGATCGCGTCGTTGCTGATGATCGGATACGCCTTGCGCACTTCGGCCGCCGCCTCCTGGCCAAGCTGCACGTCCTGCTCGGGCGTGAACTTGTTCTTCGGCGGCGTGATCTGGGTCTGCGCCAGCGCCGGTCCCGCGATGAGCGTAGCCGCAATCGAAACCGCGACCGCGCGAGCGCCGAAGCCGGCCGAATGGAACTGTCGAATCCTCATGACCACGTTCTATAGCAAAGACCGATCCGTCCTGAATTCCGCGAAATTCCTCGGCAGATCGAATGAAGGCGTCATCAAGACACTACAGCGCGTGTAGCTCAGCGGGCCAGGCGCAAGGGCGCATGGGGACATGGGCGCATGGGGGTTGGTGGCAACGCCCCATCATCTCCATGTCCTCCATGTCCCCATGCGCCTAAACGATCTCGAGCGCGTCCTTCCCAGGCAACGCCGGGAACGGCGTGTGCGGTTCGGTCTGATACCAGTACGCGACCGAGGCGATGTCGTCCTGCAGCGGCAGATACGTGCCGTCGTTGCGCCAGCCGAGCGCCTGGATCGTCACGCGCAGGTCGCGTTCGAAGCGGATGGGATCGACAACGTGCCAGCGGTACAGGCTGAAGCGTTCCTGCGACTGGTACTGCCCGTCGGGCCGAAGCACGAGCGGTAGCCCCGAATAGGGTGTCGTGAATTCCTGATACCGGTGCGCGTCCTGGTTCTCGAAATTGTACGAGCCGCAGAAATAGTCCTCGGTGCCGGTGCCGCAGATCGTCGGGAACTCGGTGTCGCCGTCCATGAAGAACTTGATCTCGCCTTCGCCCCACCAGCCGTTGTTCCGCACGCCCCAGGACATGTGGGTGCCAACATAGTGGCCGTCGCCTTTGATGCCGTCGACGAGCGTGTACACCTCCTTGTAGGGCAGCGGATTCACGCGGCGAAACTGCGCGTGAAAATACGCCGCGTCGTCGGGAATCTCGGTGAGCGTGTAGTCGATCTGGTAGTACAGCGTCATCGCCTCAGCGGCGATGTTCGTCATCGTGATGCGGCAACTCTTCCGGAAGGGCATCGCCCAGTAGCAGTTGAATGCGCTGCCGGGATTCACGGCGACCGGAAGCGAGCTGACCTGGCCGTACTTGCCCCAGCCCGAGGCGAAGAAGTCGCCGACCGGGACTTCGATCGAGGGATGCGGCTTCACCGTCCCAGTAGACGCGCAGGATCGAGAAGCGCCAGTGGCCGGTGGGCGTCATCCAGATGTGCTGAATCGCGCCGGTCCGGAAATCTCCGCGAGCGTGAACGTCTGGCCGGCGTCGATGCGCACCGACGGCGAGACCTTCCAGCCCTTGCCGAGATCGCGCGCCGCCTTGGCGCCGGTGCCGTTGACCGCCTGACCGCCGCCGCCCTTCGCGCCGGTGAAGTTCTCGGGGCTGATCGAGCGGCTCTTTGCGCGCGAGAGCCGGCTCAGGTCAGCCAGGCCCGAGACCAGGCCGTTGAACGGTCGGGGCGCCTGTCCGGTCTGTGCGGCGGCAGCGCGGCTGAACGAAAAAAGACCAGTGGCTCCGAGGGCGGAGAAGAGGGCGCGTCGGGCAATCACGATGAGGCCTCCGGGGTTGTAGGGGTCAGGCGCTCTGGAAGAATGTTCAGTCGCGGCATACCTTAACATTCCTCACAGCTCTACCCCCGCATCCCGGGTCGACAGTTGCTTTTTCCCCGTTGTCCGACATCAAATACCGGTCCGAAGGAGTGCCCCTTGATGGTGCGACGACCCGCGATGCTGATCTCTTTCCTGCTCGTGACCTTTGGACTTGCGCTTGCCGCGTCTGCGGAGTCCCGCGGCGTGCGCCGCCAGGCCTGGGGCAAGGGGCCCAACGGCGAAGCGGTCGAGCTGTTCACGTTGACCAACGCGAAGGGCAACTCGGTCGCCATCACCACCTACGGCGCGATCGTCGTGTCGATCAACGTCCCCGACAAGAGCGGGAAGCTCGGTGATGTCGCGCTTGGCTTCGACTCGCTCGACGGTTATCTCGGCACCCATCCGTTCTTCGGCGCGATCGTCGGCCGTTACGGCAACCGGATCGGCGGCGCGCAGTTCACGCTCGACGGCAAGACCTACACGCTCGCCAAGAACAACGGCGCCAATACGCTCCACGGCGGCGTGAAGGGCTTCGACAAGTACGTCTGGAAGGCTCGCGAGATGCCCTCCAAGGACGGCCTCGCCATCGAGCTGACGCACGTGAGCCCGGACGGTGACGAAGGATTTCCCGGCACGCTGACGACCCACGTGACCTACACGTGGACGGACGCGAACGAGCTCCGCGCCGACTATCACGCGACCACCGACAAGCCGACGGTGGTCAACCTGACGAACCACTCCTACTTCAATCTTGCCGGCCAGGGGACGGGGACGATCCTCGACCACATGCTGCAGCTCTTCGCGGATCGCTTCACGCCGGTCGCGCAGGGACTGATCACCGACCGGCGAGCTGAAGCCGGTCGACGGCACGCCGTTCGACTTCCGTCAGCCCACCGCGATCGGCTCGCGCATCGACGCGAAGGACGAGCAGATCACGCTCGGCGGCGGCTACGACCACAACTTCGTGGTCAACGGGCCGGCAGGCACGCTGCGCCCCGTCGCGCACGTCAGCGAGCCGACGACAGGCCGGACGCTGGACGTGTCGAGCACCGAGCCGGGCGTGCAGTTCTACACCGGGAACTTCCTGGACGGAACGATCAAGGGCAAGGGCGGCAAGGTCTATCCGAAGCGGGCCGCGTTCTGCCTCGAGACGCAGCACTACCCCGACTCGCCGAATAAGCCCAGCTTCCCGTCGGTCGTGTTACGTCCGGGACAGGAATACAAGACGACGACGGTGTATCGGTTTGGAGTGGAGAAGTAGAAATCGAGTAAATCGAGAACTCGAGAACTCGAGCAACTCGAGAACTCGAGAATGGCCGAACTGAAGTTCGGCCCTACTGCTGCAATGTTCGGCTGTCAGCCGCTGCAGTAGGGCGCGACTTCAGCCCGACTGCAGGGTTCATCGGGCCTCCGATCTCTCATCGTCTCGGCGCCTTCTCGATTTCTCGATTTCTCGAGTTCTCGAGTTCTCGAGTTCTTAGTTCGTTCCCTTCCCGAACATCTTCCCGAAGAAGTTCCCCGGCTTCCACGTGGGGGCCACCGGATCGTTCGCGATCGCGGCGATGACACGATAGTTCACGCGCGTGAAGCGCGCGAGCGCATCCAGGTCCATCGGCAGCGACAGGTCGTCGCTCGGCTTGTGATAGTGCTGCTTCCGGAACTCCTCGAAGCGCGGCGTCGTGGACTTCGGATCGATGGGCGTGAAGCCTGGCATGAGGTAAACGGCGGGCACGCCCTGTTTGACGAACGAGTACTGGTCGCTGCGGACGAAGATGTTCTCTTCCGGCATCGGATCGGGCGCGGAAACGTAGCCCTCGGCCTGCGCGGCACGCTTCACAACGGCATCGAGCGTCGAGTTCTCGGACCCGAACGCGACGAGATCGTTGCTTGCCGTCATGAACACCGGCATGTCGAGATTGACGTCCGCGATCATCTGTCCCGCGGCCTTCACCGGATGTCTGGCGAAGTAGTCCGATCCGAGCAGGCCCTTCTCTTCGCCCGTCACGAACACCACGAGCACCGATCGCTTCGGCGCCCGCGCGCCGCCGCCCAGCGCCCGCGCGACTTCCAGGAGAATCGCGCTGCCGGTGGCGTTGTCGTAGGCGCCATTGTTGATGCGGTCGCCATTCACCGGCGGACCGATCCCGATGCCATCGAGGTGAGCCGTCAGCATCACGGACGTCTTGGCCAGCGCCGGATCCGATCCATCGAGCTTGGCAACCACGTTCGCGCTCGTCGCATCCGCGTGCGTGGTCGTGGCCTTGAGCGTCGCCGAGACAGGCAGCGCAAACGACTTCGGCTCGCCGCGGACGATCGACGCGAGCGCGTCTTCGATCGTCGTCGGTGCACCGGCGAACAGCTTCTGCGCGCCGGCGTTGCTGACATACGCGACGGCGTTCATCCGCGGCTCGTTCAGAAAGGCCGTGCCGTCTGGTTGCATCGTCGTATAGCCCGGCTCGGTCATCCGGGCCTTCGCAAAGTCCCACGGGATGCGCTGCTGATCCTCGGGCGTGAACATGAAGATGATGCCGGCCGCGCCGTGATTCGCGGCGTTCTTCAGTTTCTGAACGGGCGACGCATAGTGCGCCCGGATCTCGCTGTTCAATTTCGCCGGCGCGTTGTAGACGGCCAGTACGACCTTGCCGGTCACGTCGATGCCGGCGTAATCGTCGTAGGCAATCTCCGGCGCCGTCACGCCATACCCGGCAAAGACGACGTCGCCGCTGACGTTGACGTTGGCCACGTTGTGGTTCGAGAGAACCACTCCTTCATCAGGAATCGTGATCTCGATCGCCGCACCGCCGGACTTCGAGGTCAGTGTGAGCGAGCTCGAGGCCAACGTGCTCTTTCGAAGCGGCACCCTCTGGAAGTAGGAGCCATCGTCGGCCGCGGGTTTCAGGCCAGCCGATTTGAGCACGGCGGCAACGTAGTGCGCGGCAAGGTCGTACCCGCGCGTGCCGGCTTCACGCCCTTCCATCAGGTCGTCGGCCAGGAACTCGACGTGCGCTCGCACGTGCGCGCCGACGATCTTTGGTACGCTCTCGGTCGACGTCGGGGCCGGCGCTGCCCGGACTCCACAGGCCGGAATCACCAACGCAACCAACAGACTGGCAAGACCAAGCAGGCCACGCATCGCGGGGCTGAAGCCCCGCCTCCACAGCTCTCTCACCACACCGTCCTCCGCTGCACGATTGTGCCTCAAATGCATTGTCCCGGTTCGCCCCACAATTCGTCCCTGCCACTTCGAGCGCCATTCCAGGCAGGAGGGCTGGTTTTCCGTACAATCCCGGCCCGAGAGGTTTGAACGTCATGACACGACTGCGCCTGCTGACTTCCCTTGCGTTGGTGATGCTCGTCTCGGCGGTTCTCGCAGCGCAGGCGCCCGCGTCTGCGCGAGGGGCTCAAGCCCCGCCTCCACGCGGTGCTGAGGCCCCGCCTCCACAGGGAGTGGCCGATCTGCCGAAAGTGGAGTTCGACAAGTACACCCTGCCAAACGGGCTGCAGGTGATCCTGCACGTCGATCGCAAGTTGCCGATCGTGCACGTCAACGAGTGGTTCCACGTCGGCTCGAAAAACGAGCCGCTCGGCAGGACGGGGTTCGCGCACCTGTTCGAACACTTGATGTTCCAGGGCTCGAAGAACGCCCACGGCGAGTACTTCGACTACGCCGAGAAGGCCGGCGCCAATATCGCCGAGGGCGGCGTGAACGGCACCACCAGCCAGGACCGCACGAACTACTTCGTGACCGCGCCGTCGGCCAACCTGGAGCACCTGCTCTGGCTCGAAGCCGATCGCCTCGCGACCCTCCTGGACACCACGACCCAGGAAAAACTCGACGAGCAGCGCAAGGTCGTGAAGAACGAACGGCGCCAGGCGTACGAGAACCAGCCCTACGGGCGATGGCTTCCGCTGATGTACGCGGCAGCCTACCCGAATGGCCATCCCTACTCATGGCCGGTGATCGGCAGCCAGCAGGATCTGTCGGCGGCGACGCTCGACGACGTGAAGGAGTTCTTCCGGCAGTACTACTCGCCGAGCAACCTGTCGCTGGTTGTCGCCGGCGACTTCGATCCTGCGGAAGCCAAGCGGCTCGTGCAGAAATACTTTGGCGACATCCCGCCGGGTCCGGCGCTCGATCGGCCGGCGCGCTGGGTGCAGACGCTGACCGCCGAGAAGGTCATCGAAGTCAGTGACCGCATCTCGCTCGAGCGCGTGTACATCGGCTGGCCCACGCCCGAGTATTTCTCGGCTGACGACGCGGCGATCGACATCGCAGCCCGGATCCTTGCCGACGGTCTCTCGTCGCGCCTGAACAAGGCGCTCGTCTACGACAAGCCGCTCGCGACGGCCGTGGCCTCATTCAACATCACCGGTGAGATCGCCAGCGTCTTCGTCGTCCAGGCGACCGCGCGGCCCGGCGTCAGCCTCCAGGATATCGAGCGCACGGCGACCGCGGAGATCACGCGGCTGGCCAAGGAGGGCCCGACTGTCGCGGAGCTCGATCGGGCCAAGACCAAGCAGGAATCTGAATTCATCTCGGGCCTCGAGCGCATCGGCGGCTTCGAAGGCAAGTCCGATGTGCTGAACCGTTACAACACGTTCCTCGGCGCGCCGGATCGGATGGCCGCCGATCTGCAGCGCTACCGTGCGCTGACGCCGGCCTCGGTGCAACAGGCCGTCGCCCACTGGATCGATACGCCGAACCGCGTGCTCATTCGCTTCCATCCGGAGAAGTCCGAGCGGCCGTCGAACGCCACGACCCTCGATCGCTCCGTGGTGCCGCCGCTTGGCGCCGATCGGCCGTTCGTCGCGCCGACGGTGCAGACCGCGAAGCTTCCCAACGGCATGGAGCTCCTCGTCGTCGAGCGCCGCGACCTGCCGAAGGCGACGGTGACGCTGGTGACCCGTGCGGGCGCGATTGCGGATCCGGCCGGCAAGCCGGGCGTCGCCAACCTGACCATGACGACCATCGATCTGGGCACCAAGACGAGAAAGGCCCTCGAGATCGAGGACGCGCTGGGCGCGCTGGGGACCACGCTTGACGGTGGGGCCGGGCGCGAGACGGCGGCGATCAATTTCGATGTGCTGGCGCGAAATCTGCCGGCGGCGCTCGAGATCGTCGCCGACATTGCCCAGAACCCGACGTTCCCGGAGGAGGAGGTCTCGCGTGAACGGAAGCGTCTGATCGACGCGCTCGCGCAGGCCGAACGCAGCGGCAACGCGCTGGCGGCCCGGATTCAGCCGATGCTCGCGTTCGGCGCCGACCACCCGTACGGCCGTCCGGTGCAAGGCTTGAAGAGCGTCGCGGAGAAGATCACGCGCGACGATCTCGTGGCGTTCCATCAGGCACGGTGGAAGCCGGGTTCGACCGCGCTCGTCATCGCCGGCGACATCACGCTGGCGCGGGCCACGGAGCTGGCGACGAAAGCCTTCGGCGGCTGGACGGGGGGCGCTGCCGCGGCGATCACCGTCGGCTCGCCGGCGCCGTCGACGGCGGGACGCATCTACCTTGTCGATCGGCCCGACTCGGCGCAGACCGTCGTCGTGCAACTTCCTGCCCGCGCCGCCGCGCACCTCTCCCGATTACGACGCACTCTCGCTCGTCGATGCCGTGTGGGGCGGCGGCGGATTCGGGACGCGGTTGAACATGAACCTGCGCGAGCAGCACGGCTACTCGTACGGGGTCTTCTCGAACTTCAACCCCATGCGGACGGCGGGCAACTGGAGCGCGGGCGGCGGCGTGCAGACCGACAAGACGTCGGAATCGGTGACGGAGTTCGACAAGGAGCTGAAGGCGCTGGCGGGCGCCACGCCGATCTCCGAGGACGAGCTGGCGACGGCAAAAGCGCGACGCGTGCGCGGCTATGCCCAGCAGTTCGAATCACTCGGGCGGATCACCAACGAGATCTCGAACCTGTGGGCGCTGAACCTGCCGATGACCGAGCTGCAGCGCGAATACGATGCGACGAGCACTATCACGCTGGCGCAGGTGCTGGCCGCCGCGAAGAAATACGTGCTCCCAGGCTCGTCGTCGATGCTCCTGATTGGAGACCGCGCGAAGATCGAATCCGGCCTCAAGGCGCTGAATCTGGGAGAGATCGTCGTTCTCGATGTGGAGGGAAAGCCGGTAGTGGCCGGCACACGGTGATCGCGGGGCTAAAGCCCCGCCGCCACATATGTCGGCTGTGGAAGCGGGGCTTAGCCCCACGTTGTGCGAGGTCGGCTGTGGAGGCGGGGCTTTAGCCCCGCGTTGTGCGAGGTCGGCTGTGGAGGCGGGGCTTTAGCCCCGCGTTGTGAGAGGTCGGCTGTGGAGGCGGGGCTTTAGCCCCGCGTTGTGCGACGCGTGGCATACTTCCCCGCATGTTCAGAACTGCCGGTCGCCTGATTCTGGCGGCGCTCCTGCCGCTCTGTGTGCCCGCTGTCGCCGGCGCGCAAATCGATGCGCGGATGTTCCGACAGCCAGACGTCTCGGGCACGCACATCGCGTTCGTCTACGCGGGCGACATCTGGGTCGTGCCCAAGACGGGCGGACTCGCAACACGGCTGACGTCGGCGCCCGGCGAGGAGCTGTTCCCGCGCTTCTCACCCGACGGATCGCAGATCGCCTTCAGCGCGAATTACGACGGTAATCTCGACGTCTACGTCGTCGCCTCGCTTGGCGGCGATCCGGTGCGGCTGACGCATCATCCGATGGACGATCGGGTGCTCGACTGGCACCCCGACGGCACGCGTGTGCTGTTTGCCTCGAGCCGCGAGTCGGGCCGGCAGCGGTTCAATCAGTTCTACGTGGTGCCGTCGACCGGGGGCATGCCCGAGAAGCTGCCGGTTCCGTACGGCGAGTTTGCCTCGTTCTCGCCAGACGGGCGCGAGGTCGCCTACGTTCCGCAGACACAGTCGAACCGGACGTGGAAACGGTATCGCGGCGGCTGGGCGGCGGACATCTGGCGCTTCAACATGCAGTCGTTCGCGGCGGCCAACGTCACGAAGCACGTCGCGAACGACGAGTTCCCGATGTGGCAGGGCGACACGCTCTACTTCCTCTCGGATCGGGGCAGCGACGAGCGCTACAACATCTGGGCGATCGATACGAAGTCGAACGCGCTGCGCCAGGTGACGCACGTCACAGACTACGACATCACCTATCCTGCGATCGGCACGGACGACATCGTCTTTCAGGCGGGCGGACGGTTGTACCTGCTCGACCTGAAAACCGAGAAGACGCGTGAAGTGCAGGTCCAGGTCGTCACCGATCGGATGACGCTGAAGCCGCGCAGCGAGAAGGTCACGAAGCTGATCGCGAGGGCCGGCGTCTCGCCCACCGGCAAGCGCGTCGTGTTCCAGGCGCGCGGCGACGTGTTTACCGTGCCCGCCGAATTCGGCCCGGTCTTCGACGTGACGCGCACGTCGGGGTCCGCCGAGCGCTATCCGTCCTGGTCTCCCGATGGCAAGACGCTCGCCTATTGGAGCGATCGTTCGGGTGAGTACGAGCTGACGATCCGTCCGGCCGACGGCACCGGCGCGGAGCAGTCGCTGACGACCCTGGGACCGGGGTTCCGATACATGGCCTATTGGTCGCCGGACAGCAAACGCCTCGCGTTCGTCGATCAGGCGATGAAGGTCCGCGTGCTCGACATCGCGACGCGCGCGCTCGCGGACGTCGATCAAAGCCCGCTTTTCCTGAACCACGGCGCCCTCGAGGGTTTCCTGTTCCGCTGGTCCGCCGACTCCCGCTGGGTCGCCTGGTCGCGGCCCGTTGTGTCGGGGAACAACACGATCTTCGTGTACGACACGAAGATTGGCACGACGCATCAGCTGACGTCGGGCTACTTCAACGACGCGCAGCCGGTCTTCGACCCCGAGGGCAAGTACCTGTACTTCTTCTCCGATCGCAACTTCGAGCCGGCCTACAGCGACTTCGACAACTCGTGGTCGTACCCGAACGCGACGCAGATTGTCGCCGTGCCGTTGCGCCGCGACGTGGCGTCTCCTCTCGCGCCGAAGAACGACGCAGAAACTACGACGAAGGATGAAGGACGAGGAAAGAAGGACGAAGCGAAGAAAGACGAAGGGAAGAAGGACGAGGGGAAGAAGGACGACGGACCGGGGACGAAGGACGAAAAGAAGGACGAAGGGAAGGAAGACAAAGGCGCGAAGGACGACGCCGATAAGAAGCCGGCGCCCGTGTCGATCGATCTGGAGGGGTTCGAGGGCCGCGCGGTGGTGCTGCCGCCGAAGGCAGGCAACTACGCGCAGATTTTTGCGACCAAGGGCAAAGTTGTCTATCGACGCACGCCGCGGACCGGATCGGGCGACAAGAAGGCGGCGCTCATCTTCTTCGATCTCGAGGATCGCGACGAGAAGACCGTGCTCGAGGACGTCGATGGCGTGGAGGTCACCGCCGACGGCAAGAAAGCCATGGTCCGCCGTGGCGACAAGTACGCGATCGTCGAGCTCAAGAAAGAGGTGAAGTTCGAGAAGCCGCTCCGCACCGACGAGATGGAGATGACGGTCGATCCGCGCGCGGAGTGGCGGCAGATGTTCGCCGACGCCTATCGCTTCGAACGCGACTTCTTCTACGACCCGAACATGCACGGGGTCGACTGGAAGGCCGCGCGCGATCGCTACGCCGCGCTCCTCGAGACCGCGGTCACCCGCTGGGACGTGAACTTCGTGCTCGGCGAGTTCATCGGCGAGCTGAACGCGTCGCACACCTACCGCGGCGGAGGCGATCAGGAAGAGGCGCCCGAGCGCGGCGTCGGCATGCTCGGCATCGACTGGGAGATGGCGAACGGCGCCTACCGGGTCAAGCGAATCGTCTCCGGCGGCGCGTGGGACGCCGATGCCCGGTCACCGGTCGCAGAGCCCGGCGCGGACGTCAAGGTCGGAGACTACATCCTCGCCGTGAACGGCATGCCGCTCGACGCCCATCAGGATCCGTGGGCGGCATTCGGCGGTGTGGCGGACGACACCGTCGTGCTGACGGTGAACAAGACGCCGGGCCCGGACGGCGCGCGGCAGGTGACGGTGAAATGTCTGTCGAGTGAAGTGGAGCTGCGCTTCCGCGAGTGGATCGAATCGCGGCGCGCGCGAGTGGACGCGGCCACCAACGGGCGGGTCGGCTATGTCTACGTGCAGAGCACGGGCGTCGACGCGCAGAACGAGCTGGTGCGCCAGTTCATGGCGCAGTGGTCGCGCGACGGGATGATCGTCGACGAGCGCTTCAACAGCGGCGGTCAGATTCCGGATCGCTTCATCGAGCTGCTGAACCGGCCGATGCTGGCGTACTGGGCGGTGCGGTCGGGCGCGCCGCGGCAATGGCCGCCGGTGGCCGTCCGCGGACCGATGGTGATGTTGATCAACGGCTGGAGCGGATCGGGCGGCGACGCATTCCCGTTCTACTTCCGCGAGGCGAAGCTGGGGCCGCTGGTTGGCACGCGGACCTGGGGCGGGCTCATCGGGATCAGCGGCGCACCGGGCCTGGTCGACGGCGGCGGGGTGACCGTACCGACGTTCCGGATGTTCACGCCCGATGGCAAATGGTTCGCCGAGGGCCACGGGGTCGAGCCGGACATCGTCGTCGACGAGGATCCCAGCCAGCTGGCCAAGGGCGTCGACCCGCAGCTGGAGCGCGCGATCGGCGAGGTCCTCGAGCGGCTGAAGTCGTTGCCGCCCGCGCCCAAGCGGCCCGAGTACGAGCGGCGCGTCCCCGTCGTCGCGCCCCCGACCGCGCAGCAGCAGTAGACGCGCCGAAACTGCAGTAGCAGTAATGGGGACAGGCCCCCCAGGGGCCTGTCCCCTTTAGCCCCTCGCCAACGCCTGTCGGAAATCGTCAATCAGATCGTCGGGGTGCTCGAGGCCGACGGAGATCCGGAGGAGGTTCTCGGGCGCCTTCGACCGTTCACCTTCGATCGACGCGCGATGCTCGATCAGCGTCTCGGGGCCTCCCAGACTCGTCGCGCGCGTGACCAGCTTCAGTCGCGCTGCGAGGCCGAAGGCCTCCGCGCGCCCGCCGCGCACACCAATCGACAGCATGCCGCCGAAGTCACTCATCTGCCGACTCGCGACCCCATATCCTGGATCGGAAGCAAGCCCGGGAAAGTAGACCCGCTCGATCGACGGCTGCTCCGCCAGGAACGCCGCCAGCCGCCGCGCGCCCTCCGCATGCCCGCGCATGCGGTACGGCAGCGACCGGATCCCGCGCAGCACCAGCCAGCAGTCGAACGGCGACGGTACCGCGCCGCCGCCGCCCTGAATCTCGCGCACCCGCGCGAAGAACGCGTCGTTGTCTCGTGCGATGACAACGCCGCCCAGCACGTCGCTATGGCCGCCGAGATATTTGGTGGTCGAGTGCATCACCAGGTCGACGCCAAGCGTGAACGGTCGCTGCAGGACCGGCGTCGCCCAGGTGTTGTCGACCACGGTCTTCGCGCCACAGCCGGACGCGATGCTCACACATGCGGCGATGTCGGTGACATGCAGCCGGGGATTCGACGGCGTCTCAATCCAGATCAGACGCGTCTTCGACGTCACCGCGCCCGCGATGGCCTCGGGCCGGCGCATATCGACGAAGGTGACCGCGAGCCCCCATCGCGCGAAATGGTCGCGCAACAGCACCGGTGTGCCGTAGTACGCATCCTCCGATGCGATCACCTGATCGCCCGGCTGCAGCGCCTGAAAGATCGCAACCGTTGCGGCCGACCCCGATGCGAACGCCGCGGCAGCAGCCCCGCCTTCCAGCTCCTTCAGGCACTGCTCGAGCGCCAGCCTCGTCGGGTTGGCGGATCGCGTGTAGATGAAACCGCTCGGGAAGGTCCCGTCCCCTGCGCGCTCGAAGGTCGTCGACAGGTGAATCGGTGGTGTCAGCGCGCCCGTTGTCGGATCGACGGCAGCGCCAGCATGGACGGCGAGAGTTTCGAGTCGCATGGAGAGACTATACAATTGCGGATTGCGGATTGTGGATTGCGGATTGGTGATTCGATTGCGGATTAGAAGCCTCCTGGCGGCGATCGATCAGTTCCGCGAGGCGTTCAACGCGGATGCCGGCCGGACGCGGCTCCTCGTCATTGTCTCGCCGACTTGAGAGGAATGCCTGGCGGGCGCCCGGTGGGTAGGGACGACGTGCTGACGAAATACCCGGATCGCGATCTCAAGGTCTACGCGGTCTGGCTCGCGGTGGTGCGTACCGATGCGCGATCAGAATGGCCTCGGAACGAGATCGTGGTCCCGCGCGCGACGCATTTCTGGGATGAGCCGAGGGCCGTCGGCACGGCGCTCGCGGGGCTGCCTGTCGTGCGGGAACGCTAGCAGCAGCGGTATGGTCAAGGTCGAACTGCACGCGCATATCAAGGGCGATCCCTCCGATCGGATCTTTCACACCGCCTTTCAGCTGATCGATCGCGCTGCAGCGCTCGGATATGGTGCGCTCGCGATCACGCTGCACAATCGCTGGACCGATCCCTCGCCGCTCGCAGACCATGCGGCGGCGCGTGGCATCACGGTACTCTCCGGCATCGAGCGGAACATCGGCCGGAAACACCTGCTGGTGGTCAACGGCCCCAGGGATGCCGAGCGCCTTCAGACGTTCGACGACGTGATCGCGTTCAAGGCGCAGACCGGTGCGCTGGTGGTGGCCCCGCACCCGTTCTACCCGATTGGAAGCGCGGTCGGGCGCGTGCTGGACGAACGGCCGGATCTCGTCGACGCCATCGAGATCAACTCGATGTACGTGCGCGGCCTTGACTTCAATCGCCGCGCGGTCGAGTGGGCGAAGAGCCATCGCAAACCGATCGTCGGCAACACCGATCTCCATCTGCTGGCTCAGCTCGGAACCACTTACTCGCTCGTCGACTGCAACGAACGGACGCCTGACGCCATCTGCGAGGCGATCCGGAGAGGACGCGTGCAGGCCGTGACGACCGCGCTCACCTGGCCACGGGCGGCGCTTCTGTTCACAGGCATGGTGATTGGTGGTCTCTTGCCGAAGGAACGACGACCGGGACCCACAACAGAGAGTTTCTAACCGCAGATTCACGCAGATTGACGCAGATTTCTTCGAGGTGAATTGCGAGGCCTGTTCTCGTCGCAAGAACCTTCACTGTCACGCCGGGCTTGGCGCGTCACCAGGCAAGCAGGCCGGCGTCGCGGCGTAGCCGCGAGGCGATGAGGAGAGGGTGCGCGATCGTGAGAGGCGCATTGAAGCCTTTCACAATCGGCACCCGTCTGCGGAAATCCGCGTAATCTGCGGATACTTGCTCTTGGCACGCGCGACGCGCCGACACTCATGTCGCGCGCGGTGTGTCGGTGACGCTCGGGCGATCGAGCGCAAAGATCGCCGCGTCCGGCGACGGGCGTCCACGGTAGGCGTCGGTCAGCAGCCGTGCAGCGATCGCGCTGAAGGTGATGCCGTTGCCTCCGTAGCCGAGCGAGTACCAGATGCGAGGATTGTCGGTCGACGGGCCAATCAGCGGCAATCCATCGACGGTTGATCCGAAGGTACCTGCCCACGCATACGCGACATCGAACGTCAGCCCCGGAAACAGCTCGCGCACGCGCGCGGTCAGGCGCGCCGTCTTGCGCGCGAGCAAATCAAGCTCCTGGTGCCCTTCCGCGTGGGGCTCGTCTTCTCCGCCAACGAGGATCCGATTGTCGTCGGTCGTCCGCGCGTAGACATAGGGGCGCGCCGTTTCCCAGATGAGACTCCGCTCCGCCCAGGGCGTTCCGCCGTCGAGCGGCTCCGAGACGAACGCCCACGTGCTGCTCAACCGGGTGGCCGGGGGCCGGATGTGATCGGCCGCTTCATAGCCCATCGCCGCCACGACCCATTGCGTCCGGATCCGGTGACCGCCCGACGTCGACAGCGTCATCGCCGCGCGGTCCACCTTCAGGCCCTCGACCGTCGTCCTGTCGTAGATCCGCGCTCCACGGTCGCGCGCAGCTGACAGCAGACGATGCGCGAAGCGAAAGCAGTCGATTTCCGCACCGTGGCTGTAAAGCGCATTCGGAGCGTCGATGCCCCACCGCCGGTGGATGTTCGCCGAATCGAGCAGCGCGACGCCGATCCCATGCCTGCGACGCAGCGCATACTCGCGCTCCAGCGTGCGCGCAGCGTCGCTCGTCGACGCCAGGTACAGGCTCGAGCGCCGCGCGAAGCCACACGAGTCGGCGAGGCTCACGGTCAGCGACTCGATACGACCAATCGCCTCCAGGCCCAGGTGGTAGGCGCGCGCAGCCGCTGGCTCGCCGACGCGATGAGACAGCTCGAGCAGCGACGTATCGGTTTCGCACAGCAGGAGACCCGTGGTCGCCGCCGAGCTCCCGCTGGCCACGTCGCGCGTGTCGACGACCACCACGTCCGCGCCCGCATGGGTCAGCTCGTATGCCGCAAGCGCGCCCGTGATGCCCGCGCCGACGATCGTGACGTCGGCGCTCTCGTCACGATCGAGCCGCGGGTACGAGGCCAGCAGTCCGTTGCGGAGGGGCCAGTATGCAAACCCGGTTCGGAGGTCCATGCCGGCAGGCCCTCTAGGTTCAGACGGTCTTGACCGCTGGGCGTGAGACCTCAGCAAGCGGCGATTCAGCAGGACCCGCGATCACGCTTCCGTCCGGGGCGAATCTCGAGCCGTGACACGGGCAATCCCACGTGCGCTCTGCCGGGTTCCACCGGACGATGCACGCCAGGTGGGTGCAGACGGCAGACCGAACCGTGACCGATCCGTCGGGCGCACGATAGGCCGCGACGCGCTCGCCGTCGAGATCGAGAATCCGGCCCTCGCCGCGCTTCAGCACCCGCAGCGACTTTCCTTCCGGACCCGCAAACCGATCGCGAATCAAATAATAGGGATAGTCCTTGTTCTCGGTCAGGTAGTCCCACACGCCGCCGGCGCTGAGCTTCGTCCGCCCGGGAGCGAATAGATCGGTCCACGGATTGCGCACGCCCAGCACCGCGTCGCGCGCCATCATCGCCGCGACGGTGCCGAACGTCATGCCGTTGCCGGCAAAGCCGGTGGCGATGAACTGCCGGTCCGCAATCGGCCCGATGTACGGCAAACCGTCCGGCGTCTCGATCACCTGCCCCGACCACCGGTGCGTCACCTCGACGGCGGGCACGGCGCGGATGAGCGCTTCCTGCAGGCGCTGAAACCGCGCGGCCGTATCCGGTTCCTGCCCCGTCTTGTGATCTTCGCCGCCGAGGATGACCACGTCGAAATCGTCGTGCGGATCGAGCCGGAGGTAGTTGTAGGGATCCGCGGTATCCATGAACAGCGCATCAGGGATACGGCCATGCGGCACTCGTCCGGCGACGACGTAGCTCGAATAGAGCGCGAGTTTCGTCTGTAGCAGCATCGCGGCGATGAGGCTCGCTTTGCCGACGATCGGATTGTGCGTGGCCACGATGACGAAGTCGCACGTCACCGTGTGGCCGTTGGCCGTGAGCGCCAGCGGCGCATCGGTCACCTCTTCGACGGCCGACTGCTCGAAGACGTGACTGCCGTCGCCATCGACGCGCCGCAGCAGGCCGGCGAGATACGCGCGAGGGTGAAATCTCGCCTGGCCCTCGAAGCGCACGCCAGGCGTGTCGACGAACGGCGCGCGATCGACGAACGCCGCGTCGAACCCGAGCTCCGTCGCCAGTCGCGCATCGGCCCTGAGATTGTCCTCACCCGCAGCGTCGCTTTCCACCTGCGCCCACGATGCCGGCAGGTGCACATACGCCGGTACCCAGTCGAACCCGCACGCAATGCGTTCCGTGCGAACGAGCTCGTCGATTTGCGCGAGCGCGGCAAACCCGGCGTCCCATGCGGCACGGGCATGATCGCGGCCGAACTCTTTGACGAGCCCGGTGAGTCGCGTGTCGGTCACGCCGGTCAGGTGAGCGGTCGTATTCCCCGTGTCGCCGCCTGTCAGACGATCGCGCTCCAGAAGCGCGACGGTGCGGCCGGCGGCCTTGAGCAGATAGGCCGCCGTGATTCCGGCGATGCCGCCGCCGATGATGCCAACGTCAACATGAAGGTCGCGATCGAGCCAGTGCAGCATCGGCAGCGACAGTGCCTCTTCCCAGTAGGGGGTTGTATTCACGGTGGCCACCTCGCGGGCATTCCATACGTGCCGAAGCAAGGCGAAGACCATTCGCCACTAGCTCTACGTCTACCGAGTGCGGCACACTGCTACGCCATGCGTGTGAAGCCTCGAGCGTATTCTCTTCCACCGCCGGAAGCACGTTCCCGACTAGCAGTCGGATTCGCCGTCGCGCTGCTGACGTTGTACGCGGCCGCGCTTCGGGCCGACGTACTGGTCACGCGGCTCGGCCCAGCCGGTGGGAGCGGCCTGGCGACATTCGTCGAACGCATCGCGGCGCCGGTCGGCGCGAAGCTCCGCCCGCAGTCTGTCGTCTGGCAATACAACCCGAACCCGTACACCGGCGATCCGATCAACTACATCAGGTTCGCGCGGGAAATGCAGGGCTTCTATCAGCCGCACGTGCGCGAGCCGATGTTCCTCGCGCTGACGCGCGGCTTCCTCAGCGTGCTCGACAACCGCGATATTGCGGTCAGCTATGCCTCCGCGTTCTCGTCGTCGCTCGTCGTTCCCGCGACTTATCTCCTCGGCGCCGCTGCCTTCGGGCCGATCGTCGGGCTCCTGGCGGCCGGTGCGTGGGCCATCGAATTCGATGCGATCAACTGGAGCGCCGACGGCTGGCGCGACGACACGTTTACGCTCTGCTTCACGCTCACGGCCTGGTCGTACGTGCGTCTCCGGAAGAACGTGACGCCCGTGAGCGCGGTCGCTGCAGGCGTCGTGGCGGCGGGTGCCTGTCTCACGCGCCTCTCGTCGTTGCTGGTCGTCGGCGCCGGCCTGGTGTGGGTGCTCGTCGAGCCAGCCTCAACCGTTGCGCGGGCGCGTGCGGCAAAGGTGTCGGCGATCGCCGCGCTCGTGACGGCGCTCATTGCCGGTCCGTACCTGGTGAGCTGCTGGCTGGCGACAGGCGATCCGTTCTACGCGGTGAATTACCACACGCGGTACTACCGTCATGCCGAGGGTCTGAGGGGGTTCGTGCCGGAAAGCGCGACACAGTTCGTCGCGCGGCAGTTCCAGGAGCGGCCGATTGCTGCCTTCGACACCGCAATGGGCGGGCTGTTCTCATGGCCGTTCATGAGCAAATGGCGCGGCTTCCGGCCATGGTCGCCGCGGCTCGCCGCGGTCTTGTGCTGGAGTGCCGCCGTGGGCCTGGTGCTCTTTCTCGGGTCAGCCGATGGGCGGCTGCTGCTCGTGCTGTTGATGGCGGCACTCGCTCCGTACGCGCTGACCTACTCGCTCGGCGGCGGCGGCGCCTGGCGGTTTTCCGAACATGTCTATCCGATCTACCTGACGGCCGCATCCTACACATGGCAGCGAGCGGCCCGAGGGATCATCGCCGCCGTCCGCCTGCGATCGGACTGGCGATCGTGGCCAAAACGGGTGACTCCGCGGCGTCTCATCGTGGGCTCGCTGGCGGTCACCACCGCCGTGGCCGTGGTGATCGCCTATTACGCGCTTCCGCTGCTAGTCACCCGCGAAGCGTTGGCCGCCGCCGACGCTTCGACGATCGAGGCTGGCGCGCGCGAGCGCTGGTTCTTCACCGGGGCCTGGTCGGCGCCGCGGCGCAGCGGCGCGGTCGTGGTGCGAGTGGCCGAGGGCGTGGAGACCGGCTTCCGGTTCGCGCTTCCCGCGCCAACGGCCTTGTGGCTCACCTTGAAGATGGATCCGGCGGAGACCGCCGACCCTGGACGCCAACCCTCACTGACCGTGTTCGTGAATCGCCAGCGCCTCGGCGACGTGCGCTTCACACGCGACCCGGCGCGGATCGGCGCATATCGCTTCGAGGTGCCGGTTGGCCTCACGCGGGGCGGGCTGAACGCGCTGCAGCTCGTGAGCTCACACACCGTGCCTGCGCGCGAAGGCGGCCGGCAGTTCGCGTGGGTTGGGCGCGAGACGCCCGTGGCCTTCCGCCTCTGGTACGTGCGGCTCGAGCCCCTGAAGCGGTAGCATTGGAAGAGGAGCCACAATGGCGCGCGTCAACGGACTGCACCACATCACCGCAATCGCCGGACCGGCGCAGGAGAACCTGGATTTCTACGCCGGGGTGCTCGGCATGCGCCTGGTGAAGAAGAGCATCAACCAGGATGACCCCGGCACCTATCACCTGTTCTACGCCGACGCGGAAGGTCATCCTGGCAGTGACCTGACGTTCTTCCCGTGGGCCCATCTCGCGCCGCCACGCATCGGGCACGGGTTGGCGGTGGAAGTCGCGCTGGAGGTCCCGCCCGACAGCCTGACGTTCTGGGGATCGCGGCTCGAGCAGTACGGCGCGCAGATCGACGCCGTTGAATCGCGCTTCGGCGAGCGCGTGCTCCCGATCGTCGATCCGCACGGTCTTCGGGTCAGCCTGGTCGAAGCGGCGACGCCGCGCGCGCTGTTCACACCCTGGGACGGCGGCCCGGTTGACGCGCGCTACCAGATTCGCGGTCTGCACGGCGCCCGCCTGTGGGAGCGCGAGCGTGCGCCAACCACCGCGTTTCTCACGGGCGCGCTTGGCTTCGAGGCGCTGGCGACCGAGGGCGATTGGACGCGATACGGCTTCAAGGACGCGCCCGGCGTCGTGGATCTTCGCGAGACGCCAGAGGCGCGGCGCGGTGCGTGGGGCGTCGGCAGCGTGCACCATCTCGCCTGGCGCGTCGACGACGAGGCGCATCAGCTCGCGGTGCGATCGCAGGCCGAGGCGGCCGGCGCCCATGCCACGCCAGTGATCGATCGGTTCTGGTTCAAGTCCGTCTATTTCAAGGAGCCGGGTGGCGTGTTGTTCGAGCTGGCAACCGACGGGCCTGGATTCGCCGTCGATGAAGATCCGCAGCACCTCGGCGAATCGCTCGTGCTGCCACCGTGGTTCGAGTCCTCGCGTCGTGACATCGAGGCGGCACTGCCGCCGCTGAGCGCCCCTGTGGCCCGCGTGTAACGTCGCGTCACGGATAAACGCGGAAGGAGATAGTCACGGACAAACGCGGAAGGGATCGTCACGGATAACACGGACTGACACGGATCAACGAGAAACAGGAAAGAAATCCGTGTATTTCCCCGCTCGTCCGTGACCGAACAAAGGAAAGAAATCCGTGTATTCCGCGCTCGTCCGTGACCGAACAAAAGGAAAGACATCCGCGTATTTCCGCGCTCGTCCGTGACCGAACAAAAGGAAAGACATCCGTGTATTTCCGCGCTCGTCCGTGACCGACCAAAGGAAAGAAATCCGTGTATTTCCGCGCTCGTCCGTGACCGAGCAAAAGGAAAGACATCCGTGTATTTCCGCGCTCGTCCGTGACCGACCAAAGGAAAGAAATCCGTGTATTTCCGCGCTCGTCCGTGACCGATCTGATCCGCGTGAGTCCGTGACCCCGTCGACAAACGAACTCTCACGACAACTCGTCTAAGCCGATTGGGTGCTGCCTTCCCGGCCCGGCCACGGAGACCTGCCATGACGCTCGTGCTGTCTGACCTTCGCTTCGCGCTGCGCACCATGCGCCGCAGCCCGGGGTTCACGACGATCGCCATCCTGTCGATTGCCCTGGGTATTGGCGCCAACACGGCGATCTTCACGCTCGTGGACCAGGTGCTGCTCCGCGTCCTGCCTGTCAAGAACCCGCAGCAGCTCGTGCAGGTGACCCAGGATGGCGACCTCTACGGGAGCAACTGGGGCGACGGCACCGAGCTCTCCTATCCCACTTACACCGAGATCCGCGATCGCGGCAATACGGTCTTCTCGGGCGTGTTCGGCCGATTCGGCTACGACATGCACATCGGGTTTCAGGGCAAGACCGATCGCGCACGCGGCGAGATCATCACCGGCAGCTACTTTCCTGTTCTTGGTGTCCGGCCGGCCGTGGGGCGGCTGCTGTCGCCGGCTGACGATCGGCTGAAGGGCGGGCATCCCGTCGCAGTCCTCAGCCACGCCTTCTGGACGTCGCGCTTTGGCGCAGACCCGCGTGTGGTGGGACGGTCCGCGAACATCAACGGCAATCCCTTCACCATCATTGGCGTTGCGCAGGCGGGCTTCGACGGCGTTGAGATCGGCAGGCCGGTGCAGGTCTTCGTGCCGATGATGATGAAGCCGCAGATCACGGCAGGATGGGACGGGCTGGACGATCGCCTGTACCGATGGGTCCGTGTGTTCGGACGGGTACGGGACGGCGAGACGCGCGAGCAGGCCCATGCGGGGCTTCTTGCGCTGTTTCGCGCGTCCCTTCAGTCGGACGTGCAGTCGAAGGGGTTCGCCGGCGCGTCCGCCGAGACGCGAAAGAGTTATCTGAGGAATCAGCTCGTGCTCGACCCGGCCGCCCAGGGGCACTCGAACTTCCGCACCGAGCTGACGAAGCCGCTCTGGGTACTGATGGCGATTGCCGGCGGCGTGTTGGTGATCGCCTGCGCGAATGTCGCCAATCTGCTGCTCGCCCGCGCGGCCGGGCGTCAGCGCGAGATCGCCACGCGACTGGCGCTCGGGGCGACGCGATCCCGGCTCGTGCAGCAGCTTCTCGTCGAAAGTCTGGCGCTCTCCATCGTCGGAGGACTGGCGGGACTGGCGCTGGCGATTGGCGGCGCGCCGGTGGTCCTGAGCTTCTTCGCCGATCCCAGCGGTCCCCCGGTCGTGTCGACGATGCCGGATCTGCGGATCCTGGCGTTTACGTTCGGCCTCGCGGTGCTGACCGGCATCGTGTTCGGTCTGGCGCCGGCGTTCACGTCGACGCGCGCGGATCTCGCGCCGACGCTCAAGGCCGAATCGACGAGCGTGCTGGGGGGCCGCGGACGCCTGCGCAAGGCCCTCGTGGCGTCCCAGGTCGCCGTGTCGCTGCTGCTCCTCCTCGGCGCTGGACTCTTCATCCGGACGCTCTCGAATCTGACCACCGTGGACCTCGGGATCGAGACGCAGAACCTCATCACCTTCGAGGTCGATCCATCGCGGAACGGGTACGACGCACCCAGAACGAAGCAATTTGCCAAGACCCTGCTCGAGCGCCTCCAGGCCGTACCCGGGGTCGATGCCGCCGGCCTCGCCACAGTGCGTATTCTCGAGGGCAACCAGTGGGGCAGCGGCATGACCGTCGAGGGCTATCAGGCCAAACCCAGGGAGGACACGCAGCAGCTGTGCAACGCCATCAGCCCAGGCTATTTCAAGGCGCTCGGCATGCCGCTCGTCGCCGGACGCGACTTCACCGTGCGCGACGAGTACACGAGCAACAAAACCGAGACGGCAGGCGACGACCCGCCTCCCTTCCGCGTGGCGATCGTCAACGAGCGCTTCATCAAGAAGTATTTCCCGCACGGCAACGCGATTGGCAGGCGCATCGGCTTTGGCACCAATCCCGGCACGAAGACGACCATCGAGATCGTTGGCGTGGTGAGGGACGCCAAATACACCGATGTGCGGAGTGAAATCCGCAGCCAGGTGTTCTTTCCGTACCTGGAGGACGGACAGCCCGGCGGCTTCGCCGTCTTCGTGCGCACCTCGCGCGATGCGAATTCCGTCTTCGCCGGGGCACGGCAAACCGTGCGCGCGCTGGACGAGAACCTGCCGGTCAGCGAGATGCGATCGCTCGACACGCAGGTGTCGCGATCGCTGAGCAACGAGCGGCTGATGGCGACGATGTCCGCGGTGTTCGGCGTGCTGGCGACGGCGCTGGCCGTGGTCGGGCTGTACGGCGTAATGGCCTACACGGTGGCGCGCCGCACGCGTGAGATCGGTATTCGCATGGCGCTCGGCGCGCGCGGTGTGGATGTCGGGTGGCTCGTCATGCGCGAGACGCTGACCATTGCGATCGCCGGCGCGGCCGCCGGCCTGCCACTGGCGTGGTGGCTGAGCCGTTTCATCGAAAGCCAGCTGTTCGGCGTCACACCGATGGATGGCCTGTCGATCGGCGGGGCCGTGCTGGCGCTTGGCGGCGCGGCGCTCGTCGCGGGCCTGGCGCCAACCCGGCGCGCGGTGAAGGTCGAGCCGATGCGCGCGCTGCGCATCGATTGAGTGAGGGCGCGAACGCAACGGTTGCTGCAGGCCTCGATTCTGTGCGAGGCTGTCGGCGCTGTGATGCCCCACCGTCAGGCGGACCTGACCGCCTCTGCCAAGGCTACGGCGGTCCGCCGAAGCTTTATGCGAAGGCGGAAGGTCCGCCCTACATATCGCTGCATTCCTACATCTCGACGCGGTGTCGTGATATGCAACCATCTGGCTGCATGTTTGCTGGCCTTGCTGGTCGCGGCGTGCGGGTCGAAGCCGTCACCCGGCGGCGCGACGGAGATCCGCATCGGCATGGTGCCGAAGGGATCCACGCACGAGCACTGGAAGCGGGTGCGCCTCGGCGCCGAGAAGGCCGCTGAGGAGTACCGCAAGGCCGGCGTGCCGGTGACGGTCCTCTGGAAGTCGCCCATTCGCGAAGACGATCGCGAGCAGCAGGTGGAGGTCGTCGAAGGCTTCATCAGTCAGGGCGTCAGCGGCCTCGTCCTCGCGCCGCTCGACAGCAGCGCCCTGTTGCGGCCCGTCGAGGAAGCGAAGCGCGCCGGCATCCCCACCGTGATCTTCGACTCGGCGCTCGCCGATCCAACGAAGGCGGTCAGCTACGTCTCGACCGACAACGGCAAGGGCGGCCGCCTGGCAGCAACGCGGATGGGCGAGGTGCTGAAGGGGCGCGGCACCGTGCTGATGCTTCGCTACCAGGAAGGCTCGGCGGCCACCCAGGAGCGCGAAAAAGGCTTCCTCGACGAGCTGAAGGCCAGCTTTCCCGCCATCACGGTCACGTCGTCGGATCAGTACGCCGGCGCGACCCGCGACACGGCGAAGCGGACGTCGGAGAACCTGCTGAATCGTTACGCCGATCGGGTGGACGGCATCTTCACGCCGAACGAATCGTCCACCGCGGGCATGCTCCTGGCGCTGCAGGACATCGGCAAGGCGGGAACGATCACGTTCGTCGGCTTCGATTACAGCTCCGCCTTCATCGCCCCGCTCGAACGGCGGGAGCTGGCCGGCTTCGTCGTGCAGAATCCCGTGAACATGGGATATCTGAGCGTCAAGACGATGGTCGAGCACCTCCAGGGGCGGCCAGTCGCACCGCAGGTCGATACCGGCGTCATGATGGTGACGCTCGACAACCTGCGCGCGCCCGACGTGGTGTCCGTCATTCACCCCCAGGGCGCCGAGTCACAGTGACGTGCGCGTAAAAAGACATTCAGGGTTTCAGGGTTTCAGGGTTTCGAAGGGTCGAAGGGTGGACAGACCACCAGGACAATCCTGCGAGAGCTGGCACGGCGGTTGTAGCTCGACGCGCCCATGAACGAAAGCTCTACCCCCAGCAACGCCTCGGCCCAGCCCGAGGCGACCGCCCAGAGCGGCCTCGTCAGAGTCAAGCCAGATCGCCGAAAACAGCCGCGTCAGGTGAGTCCAGAGCCGGCTCGCCCCTCGCCAGACATCACCGGGACGGCGTCGTAACGCGTCGCGGTCCGATTTTCCATTGCGTACTCATTGCAGTCAGGGTGTGTACACCTCCGCGACATCCTTCTGTTCGACCCGGGCGACCCCGACCGGACCCGCGCGCGGCGGCTTCGGTGTAAGTTGCCACGATGTCCCGCCACGGGTCTGTCAGGCGCCTGGCGCCGTACCGCTACTCGGCGCGCTTCCGGGCGCGCCGCGTGCCGCGCAAGTGGCGCCACCGGCTCGAGCCGCCCTCGGCACGGGCCCGACGCCCCAGGGGACTGCCCGGCCTCTGGACGCGCGTCCGCCGTCTGATCTGGGCGTGGTGGCCCTGGGGCGTGGCCACGGTCTGGGCTCTGGTCGTCGACGCCTGGAACTGGTCGGCGTTTTTCGGCGTGATGGCGTTCGTGACGTATCTGTCTGCGCCGCGGGAACGCCCGCCCACCTACGGCCTCGATCACGACATTCCGGCCGACGACCCCGCCTTTCTCGACAGCGTCGTTGGCTTGACCGGCATCGCGTTCCTCGAGGGCAACCAGGTCGTGCTGCTGAACAACGGCGACGAGTTCTACCCGTCAATGCTGCGGGCGATCGGCGAGGCGCAGGAGTCGATCACGATCGAGGCGTACATCTACTGGGCGGGGGCGATCGGCCTGGAATTCGCGCATGCGCTGGCGGCGAAGGCGCACCAGGGCGTTACGGTGAAGATCCTGCTGGATGCCGTTGGCTCCTCCAGTATCGGCACCGAGATCCTTGAAACGCTGGAAGCGGGCGGGTGTCAGCTTGCCTGGTTCAACCCGATCAAGTGGTACTCGATCGGGCAGTTCAACTACCGCACGCATCGGAAGTCGCTGATCGTGGACGGCCGCATCGGATTCACCGGCGGCGCCGGCATCGCCGACCATTGGGCGGGCCACGCGCAGGATCCGGCGCACTGGCGTGACATGCAGATCCGGATCGAGGGGCCCGGTGTGATGCCGCTGCAGACCGGCTTCGCGCGCAACTGGCAGCAGACGACGGGCGAGCTGGTCAGCGGGCCCGCCTACTTTCCGCCGCCCGAGGCCGCCGGCCGTGTGCCGCTGCACACGGTTCTGAGCTCACCGTCGACGGGCGCCTCGGCGGCGCGCACGCTCTATTACTTCGCGATCGTATGCGCGCGGCGGTCGATTCACATCGCCAATCCGTACTTCGTGCCCGATCAGACCGCCATCGATGCACTGGTCGACGCGGCCCGTCGCGGCGTTCGTGTGAGGATCCTCGTCTCGGGCCGCTACAACGACAACTTCGTCGCGCGGCGCAACAGCGTCCGGCTGTTCGGCGATCTGCTGTCGGCAGGGGTCGAGATCTTCGAATACAACCGCACAATGCTCCACTACAAGACGATGGTCGTGGACGGGGCGTGGGGCACGATCGGGACGACCAACTTCGACAATCGCTCGTTCGCGTTCAACGAGGAAAGCAACGTCTCGTTCGTGGATCGCCGACTGGTTGGAGAGTTGGAAGAGGCGTTCGAGGGGGATCGCGGCGCCAGCGACAGGCTGACGGTCGACGCGTGGCAGAAGCGCGGTGTCTGGGCCCGGGCGCAGGAGGCCATCGTGTGGCTCCTGCAGGACCAGGTCTAGCTCCCGCTATCTGGCGCGCGGCCGCGGCTTCGGGGCGACGGCTTCGGCGCGCGCGGGCTCGGCGAGGAAGAGCGCGAACACTCCCGACAGAGCGACGTGGGCGAGCCCGATGCCCGCTCCCAGCGATCCGACGATCACACCCGTCATCAGAAACATTTCGGTCACGCCATTCATATCGGCACGTGCGGCGCAATCTTGCAGCCGTGTTCCTCCAATCTTTGAGATAGCAAACCGAGGGCCAGCATTTGCGCCAGTTTTGCGCGGTTTTTCAATGGTCGAGCGATTCAACCGTGTAAGGACGTAACTCGGCGGGAACGTCTGACGTCCCCCGAGGCACTCAAGACTCGCCACAATGACGCCAGAGCGCACCAGAGATGAAGCCCTTCTCACCGCGCGGCCAGGTCGACGGCGATGGTTTCGACGTCCGACTGGTTGACCGTTGTCGCTGGCCCGTCCGGCCGATAGGACACCCACCACCGCCGGGCATCCTCCGGTGACCACTCCGTGGCGGCGTCGCTCTCCGCCAGCGCGTCGTGAACGACCATGGCGGTACGGGGCCGATCGGCGGGGTCCTTCTCCAGGCACGACAGCAGCACCGTTTCCAGCTGTCGGTCGACAGGCCGGCCAAGCCGTGTTGACGGCGGGACCGGCGGGGTGTGCAGGTGGTGCGCGCACAACTCCATGATGGTGCGGCCCTCGAACAGCGGCTGGCCCGTGACCAGGAAATACCCGACCGCGCCAAGGGCGTAGAGATCGCTGCGCGCATCGACGCGATCGGGCGCCGAGATCGCTTCCGGCGAGAGATAGAGCGGCGTGCCCACCAGCAGATTCGCATCGACCGATCGCGTCTGCGATCCGCCGGTCGTGTCGAGCTCCTTCACCAGCCCGAAGTCCACGACCTTGGCGACATCGGGCTCACCGCCGCGGATTGTCAGGATGATGTTGCCCGGCTTGATGTCGCGATGGATCACGCCGAGGCCGTGGGCTTCGGCCAGCGCCCGGCACACCTGCCGGAGGATGGCAATCACGCGGCCCTCCGGCTGTGCGCCATAGCGTCGCACGAGATCCTCGAGGTTGATGCCGTCGAGGAACTCCATTGCGTAATAGAACACGCCGTCGGGGGTGCGGCCATAGTCGTAGATCGCCACGGTATTGGGATGCGTCAGCCTCGCCGTCAGCTGCACTTCCTGCTCGAACCGCTGCAGGTTCTTCTGCCCCATCCGCTGCGGCGGCAGCAGCTTGATCGCCGTGGGCCGGCGCAGCATCGCGTGGCGCGCGCGGTAGACGACGCCCATCGCGCCTTCGCCGACCTTCTCGTCGAGCGTGTACTGCCCCAGCCGGCGGACGCGCTCGACTTCCTTGCGCAGGCCGAACACGACGTTGGAGGCGACAATCGACAGCGCGATCATGACGAGCGCCCAGAGCACGGCGAATGGCGCCGCCGCAGCCTGCTCGGCACTGTGCGGGGGCCGCACGCCGAGCATCCAGATGTCGGCGGCGATGAGCGGGAGAGCCGCGAGCGTCGTGAGCGTGGCGGTCCGGGAGGGCGTGGACGGGATCGCCACGGCCCGCCAGATCACGGTGAAACTGATCGCCAGCGTTGCGGTCAGCATCGCGACCATCGCATCGCTGATCAGCAACCCGCCGTTGACGGCCAGCGCCGCGCCCATCAGGGCGAACGACGTGCCGACCACGCACGTCGCGGCGGCGTCGATGGTGGTCAGCGCTCGAATACGGAAGATTTCTGATCGCCGCGTGACGAGCCACACCACGAGCATCGTCGCCGACGCGGTGACGTGCGGGAACACGCCCGGGCGCGCGAGGACGCTGCCCCACGAGAAGTCGGGGGCGAACGCGGCCTCGAGGCCGAGCCGGAGCGGCAAGAAGCTGAAAGACAGCAGTCCGTTCCAGAACCCGAAAATCTTCAGGCGTTCCTGGAAGAACTCGCGGCCCGACTCGGTGTCGAGGCCCCCCGAGGAGATCGCAATGTGGACATGCGACCGCGATCCGGACATCCGCGGAGTATAGCGTGCTGGCTTCACTCAGGCCGGGGCGGCACGCGGCCGCGTTTTGGGCCGATAGAACCGCAGCGTCAGTTCGAGAAACGCGTCCAGGAGCGGCTCGCGGCCGCGTTCCGCGCTCCACGCGATCCCGATATCCCACGCCGCTTCCGATGGCGCGACCGGTCTGACTCGCACGCCGGGGACACCTCGGAATACCGACGCGCTGGGCACGAGCGCGACACCCATCCCCGCCCGCACGAGCATCAGCACCGTGAACAGCTCGCTCGCCTCCTGAACGATGTTGGGCGCGAACCCGGCCGCACGACAGACGGCCACCACGTGATCGTAGAAGCTGGCCGAGGTCGTCCGCGCGATCGTGATGAACGGCTCGTGCGCCACCGAAGCGAGACCCACGCGCGGACGCCAGGGGCTTTTCGGGCCAAGGGCGAGAACCAGGCGCTCGTGCAGGATCGGACGCGCCGCGATGCGCGGATCGTCGACCGGCAGGCGCACGAAGCCGATGTCGAGGTCGCCCCGCACCAGGGCCCGCAACTGACCCGGCGTGGACATGTCGCGCATGCGCAGCTCCACGTCGGGATACGCCGCGCGAAACCGCTGCAACACGTTGGGAAGGAGCTCGAGCAGCGTGGCGATCCCGAAGCCGATCCGGAGCGTACCCAGCTGTCCACGTGCCGCCCGTTGAGCCGCTTCGATCGTTGTCGCCGCGTCACGCAGCAGCGGGCGCGCGCGGGCCACCAGCACCTGTCCAGCCGCGGTCAGCCGCACGTCGCGGTATCGACGGACGACGAGCGGCCCGCCGACCTTGTGTTCGAGCCGTTGGATTTGTTTGCTCAGGGCCGGCTGCGTCAGGTGCAGCTGGTCGGCGGCGCGGCCAAAGTGCAGGTGATCCGCAAGCGCAAGGAAGGCACGCAGTTCAGCGGGCTGGATGTCCATTCCGCTATGTTATCGAACCGTGGCACATTCTTCATTGGACAGAATCGAATAGCCCGGCGACACTGGTGTTCGCTGGAGGGCTGTACTCATGCCGGGCGTCACCGTCACCATGGCCATTGGAATCGTCGCGGCCGTCTGCACGACGTTGTCGTTTGTGCCGCAAATTGTGAAGATTCGCAGGCAAGGCGCACGCGACCTCTCTTACGGGATGCTCGCGCTGTACCTCCTTGGCCTTGGCCTGTGGCTGATTTACGGCATTCGCATCGGCGCGGCTGAAGTGATCGGCGCGAATCTGGTCGCCGGGTCGCTTGTCGCCCTCGCGCTCGTGCTCAAGTGGCGGAGCGAACTGCCGGCCGGCGACAGCAAGGTGGCGAGCGATGACCGGGCGTAGCGACGCGGTCGCGGCGCCGGAGGTCCTGATGAATCGCGAGCCGGTAGTGATCGAGTGCGACGCGCTGCTGATCGATATGGACGGGACGCTGGTGGATTCGACCGCCGTGGTCGAGCGGCACTGGGGCGCCTGGGCCGCCAGGCATGCCATCAACCTCGCCGACGTCCTGCGCGTCTCGCACGGACGGCCCACGATAGAGACGCTGCGGCTGGTCGCGCCTCATCTGGCGACGGTTGAAGAAGCGGCCCAGCTCGACGCCGGTGAAGCAGGCGATTCGGACGGCCTGCGCCCGGTCGGCGGCGCGCAGGAACTGCTGGCCTCGCTCCCGCCGGACCGGTGGGCGATCGTCACCTCCGCGGGGCGCGCGCTCGCCACGCGGCGCCTGCAGGCCGCGTCCTTGCCCGTTCCTGACGTGTTGGTGACACCAGACGATGTGCCGTTCGGCAAACCCAGCCCGATGGGTTACCTCGAAGCCGCGCGGCGGCTGGGCGCCGCGCTTCCCCGATCGATCGTGATCGAGGATGCGCCGGTCGGCGTCCAGGCTGGGCGCGCTGCCGGCGCGATCGTAATCGGCGTGACGACGACGTTTCCGACGCTGCCGGACTGTGACTACCTGGTTCCCGATCTCAGATCAATTCGGATCGTCGAGTCCACGTCGTCCGGCCTGCGCGTCGAGGTGAACGGGGGAGCGCGATGAAGACGCAAATCTCGCCAATGTTGGCCGTCAGCGACGGGAACGCCGCGGTCGCGTTCTACAAGGCCGCGTTTGGCGCGACGGTTCGCTGGCACCTGGGTGACGGGCACGCCGTTGCCGGCCTGTCGATCGACGGTGCTGAATTCTTCCTCGCCCACGAGTCGCCGCCTCACGGCACGCGCAGCCCCGCGTCCGCCGGATTCACGACCGTGCGGATCGAGCTCTTCGTGGACGATCCCGTCGCGGTGCACACACGCGCGTTGGCAGCCGGGGCTGTCGAGCACAGTCCAGTGAACGAACATACGCACACGACGGCTGGCCCTCACCCGATCTCGCGGATGCTCCAGGGCGCCGTCGTCGACCCGTTCGGCCACCTGTGGCTCGTCGGGAGGATCCTCGAGTGAAAGCGTGACGCGTTTTAGAGCGTCCAACCCGTTCTGAACGTCGGTTTCACGAACGGCGCGGCTTCCGGAGCGTTCGTCGCCGCCATCGTTGCCGAGTCCCACTCGATTTGTTTCCCGGTGCGGAGCGCGAGATCGCCGAGCAGCAGCGATTCGGTGAGGCGCGATGCGTAGCCGAAGTTGGACAACGTCTCGCCTCGCCCTCGACAGGCATCGACCCATTCGTGGTGATGGCTCGGCGTGCGCGGGACCGATTGCGCCGGCATGGCGACGCCTTCGTACTGCTTGCGCGGCAGCAGGACGAACATGTCCTGGTCGGTCTCCCCTCCGTGCCATGTTCGCGTGAACAGGGTCCCTTTCGAGCCGATGACGAGGGAACCGCCATCTCGGCCTATCAGCTTCTCTCCCTGGAAGAGCGCATCTGGAGGAAGCTTCCCGCCGTCGTACCACATCATCGTCACGGCGGGCTTCCCGTTCTGCGCCGGAAACTCGAGCTCCATGATGCTCCAGAGCGGCGCGGTCTCTTTCGTTTCGGGAGCGCTCATCAGCGGAGAACACTCCTTCACGGTGACCTCGGTCGGGATCCCCAGCTCGAGACCCCAGTACGCCGTGTCGAGATTGTGTATGCCCATGTCGCCGATTGCGCCCGTGCCGAAGTCCCAGAAGCCGCGCCATTTGAACGGCACGTACGCCTCGTGATACGGCCGCTCGGCCGCCGGACCGAGCCACACATCCCAGTCGAGCCCGGCGGGCACGGCCTGGACGTCGGTCGGACGCAGGACGCCTTGAGGCCACCAGCCGGCCGGGCGGTCGGTCCACACGTGCAGCTCCTTGACCTCGCCGATCAGGCCGGCGCGAATCACTTCGACCGCGCGCCGCGTTCCTTCATAGGCGTGGCCCTGAGTCCCCATCTGTGTCGCGAGCTTCGTCTCGGCGGCCACCCGGGCCATCTCTCGCACCTCCCAGATGCTGTGCGCGAGCGGCTTCTCACAGTAGACGTGCTTGCCCAGTCGCATCGCCGCGATCGAGATGATGGCGTGATTATGATCGGGGGTGGCGATGAGGACGGCATCGACGCTTTTCTCGGCATCGAGAAGCTTGCGCCAGTCGGAGTAGCGCTTTGCGTTCGGCAGCTTCGCGAACGACTCGGCGGCCTGGCGCTCGTCGCAGTCGCACAGCGCGACGATGTTGACGGCCCCGGTGAGCAGCAGCCTCGAAATGTTTGCAGCGCCCTGACCGCCGACACCGACGACGGCGACGTCGAGCATGTCGTTTGCCTGGGGCCGGCGGCTGGCAAACGCGCGGTTCCCCACCGCGAGCGCACCGGTCAGCCCGGCGGCGCCTGTAAGGAAGGAACGCCGGCTCAGCGTGCGGTGAGGCTTTTTGGGGGATGTCATAAATACGAAATATATAGAAGTATTCCTTGCACGTGTAGCGCGGACCTTCAGGTCCGCATGGAACAGCGATGCAGATTGTACGAACGATTGCTGAGGTGCGCGAGGCCCTCGAACCGCGACGATCGGGCCGTGTCGGGCTCGTGCCCACGATGGGCGCGTTTCATGCGGGCCACCTTTCGCTCTTCGAGGCGGCACGCCGCGAGTGCGACGCGGTCGTCGTCAGCCTGTTCGTGAACCCGACGCAATTCGGCGAGCAAGCCGACCTCGAGCGCTATCCCCGCAACGAAGGACACGATGCCGCGATCGCCGAGCGGGCGGGAGTGGATGTCCTCTTCGCTCCCGCGGCGACCGAGATCTATCGCGAGGGATTCGACACCTGGGTCGAGGTCGAATCGCTCAGCCGCATGCTCGAGGGCGCGTTTCGTCCCGGCCATTTTCGCGGCGTCGCCACGGTCTGCCTCAAGCTTTTTCACATCGTCGGCCCCAATCGCGTCTATTTCGGGCAGAAGGATGCCCAGCAGGTGGAGGTGATCCGTCGTCTGCTGCGCGATCTCGACCTGCCCATCGAGCTTCGCGCCCTGCCCACGATCCGCGATGCCGACGGCCTGGCCCTGTCGTCGCGAAACGCCCGGTTGAGCCCGGCCGACCGCGAGCGCGCGCTGGCGCTGCCGCGGGCGCTGGCCACCGGGGACGTGGACAAGGCACGGGCCATGTTGCAGGGACTGGACGTGGAATACGTGGAACTGGCGCCATTCGACCCACCTGTCATCGCCGCGGCCGTTCGCGTTGGGGGCGTGAGATTGATCGACAATGTAGTTGTCGAAGGAGACAAGGCATGAGCCCCGGGAGAATGGACAAACTGTCGCTGCTGCGCCTGGCCGAGATGAAGGGCAATGGCGAGAAGATCGCGATGGTCACCGCCTACGACGCGCCAAGCGCGCGGCTCGCGGACCAGGCCGGTGTCGATTTGATTCTCGTCGGCGATTCCGCCGCGATGGTCGTGCTCGGACACGATTCGACGCTGCCGATTTCGCTCGACGAGATGTTGCTGCTCACGACGGCCGTGACGCGGAGCACGCGCCGCGCCCTCGTCGTCGGCGACCTGCCGTTCGGCTCCTACCAGGAATCCGACGAGAGGGCGGTGGCCAGCGCGGTGCGGATGGTGAAAGAGGGCGGCGCCGACATCGTGAAGCTCGAAGGCTCCGACCGCCGGCTCTCACGCGTCCGCGCCATCGTCGATGCCGGCATCCCCGTGATGGGCCACATCGGCTTGACGCCGCAGTCGGCGACGATGCTGGGCGGATACAAGCCGCAGGGCCGGACCGCGACAAAGGCGCGCCACCTGCACGACGCCGCCAAGGCGCTCGAAGCGGCCAATTGCTGCGCGCTGGTCGTCGAGGCCGTGCCGCCGCCGGTCGCCACACGCATCGCCGCCGCGATCGCCATCCCCGTGATCGGAATCGGCGCGGGAGCGGGCTGCGATGGCCAGGTGCTGGTGTGGCACGACCTGCTCGGCCTCTCGGAGGATCCTGTGCCGCGCTTCGTGAAGCGGTACGCCGACCTCTCCACGGAAATTCGCCGCGCGCTTGGCGCGTACGTGGACGACGTCCGCAGCGGTGCGTATCCGGAAGACAAGCATACGTACGCGATGTCGGACGACGAGCGCGAGCGGTTCGAGCAGTTGGTGGGCGGTCTCGACGGTCGTAGGCCCAAGCTTTAGCTTGAGACGTAGGCCCAAGCTTTAGCTTGGGCAATCTCTCGCAGCACGTAGGCCCAAGCTTTAGCTTGGGCAAAGACGATCGATGCCCGAGCTAAAGCTCGGGCCTACGTACCTTGGGAAGTACCTATGTCCGATCTCCTTCGCGACGTGAGATATGCGATCCGACGACTCCGCCAGAGCCGCGGGTTCACCGTGGTGGCCGTGTTGACGCTCGCGCTCAGCATCGCGGCCACCAGCGCGATCTTCACGGTGGTCGATGCGGTGATCCTGCGGCCCCTGCCGTACAAGGCCGCGGAGCGACTGGTGCGCGTCACGTCCGAGTTCCAGCGGCTGGGCCTGCAGGACGCCGGCCTCTCCGCCGCCGAGCTCTTCGACTATCGCGACAGGAGCGGCGTGTTCGAGGCAATCACCGGGGTGTGGCCGATCACCGCCAACCTCACCGGCTCCTCGAAGCCGGAACGCGTCGAGACGGTGCTGTCCGGACCCGAGTACTTTCAGATGCTGGGCGCGCAGCCGCAGGCCGGGCGCCTGTTTGGACCGCAGGACTATACGCCCGGGATCTCACCCGTCGTCGTCATCAGCGACGCGCTCTGGAAACGCGGCTTCGGTGCCGACCCGCGCGTGATTGGCCGCACGCTTCGGATCGACGATGACCCCTACGAGATCATCGGCGTCACGACACCGGATTTCCGCCATCCGAGCCTGACGCTCGAGACGGAAGCGGAAGTCTGGGCGCCGACCGGATGGATTGCTCCGCCATTCGACGAGCCGCGGCACAGCCGGCGCTTCCTGCCGGCGGCAATCGGCCGCCTGAAGCCCGGAGTCACTATCGAGGCCGCACAGGCTCGGCTCGACGCCTTCGCTGCAGGCCTGCGGCGGTCCTATCCGGACGACTACCCCGAGCGCGTGGCCTGGGCGCCGCGGGTCCTGCCGTTGAAACAGGACCTGATTGCCGCCGCGCGTCCCTCGCTGCTCATCGTGATGGCGGCGGTGCTGCTGGTGCTCGTCATCGGCTGTGCGAACATCGCGAACCTGCAGCTCGCGCGAGCGGCCGCGCGTGAGCGCGAGGTGGCGGTACGGCGGGCGCTGGGGGCGAGCGTCGGCCGGATGGTCCGCGAGCAGTTGATCGAGACGCTGTTGATCGCGCTCGCCGGCGGCGCGCTCGGGCTTGTGCTCACGGTCTGGGCCCTCGACGGCCTGATGCAGCTCGCGCCGGCGGCGCTTCCCCGCCGCGCCGAGATCGCGCTGGGCTGGCGTGTCGTCGCGTTCAGCCTGACGGCGGCCGCCATGACGGGGCTCGTCTTCGGCCTCTTCCCGGCCTTCCAGGCCGGGCGCGCGTCTGTGCTCCTGGTGCTGAAGGGCGCCGGGCGCACCAGCGCCGGCGGTGACCACGCCCGCGCACGTCGCGCCCTCATCGTCGGCGAACTGGCCATCGCCCTCGTGCTCCTCGTCGGCGGCGCACTGCTCGTCCGCAGCTTCTGGCGGCTCCAGCAAGTGGACGCCGGTTTCGAGCCGCGCGGCATCACGATGGCGCGGCTGTGGCTGCCGCAGCCGAACGACCCGTCGCAGGGCCGGTACTTCACGCAGGCCGCCCGTGCCCGGTTCTTTCGCGACCTGTTACGCCGCGTCGAGCCCAAGGTTGAGCGAATCGGCCTCACGACCAGCCTGCCCCTGACCGGCGAAGGGCTCGCGACGTTTGCGGTCGAAGGCTGGCCCGACGACACGAAAGAGGTCGGGACGGCCCGGAGCTCGTTCGTGGCGGGCGACTACCTTCAGACGCTGGGTGTCCGGCTGGTTCGCGGACGGCTGCTGAACGAACGCGACGACGCCGAGCATCCACGGTCCATCGTCATCAACGAGACGATGGCGCGAACGTACTGGCCGAATCAGGACGCCATCGGGAAACGGATTCGCCAGATATCCCGCGGGGCGGCGCAGGCCGGTACCCCGGCGTGGATTACTGTCGTCGGCGTTGTCGGCGACGTCCACAGCCACGGCCTCGACAAGCCGGTGCCGCCCGAAATGTACGGATCGATGTGGCAAATCTCGAGCCTCAGCGTGGCGACGGTCGTGCGACCACGCGGCGCGACCAGGGTGGAGGATCTGCTGCGGCGTGAGGTCCACGCACTGGATGCCGACCTGCCGCTCTATGCCGTGCGGCCGATCGAAAACCTGCTCGCGGCAAAAACGGCCTCGCGGGTGTTTGCGATGCAGCTGATCGGGCTCTTCGGCATCGCGGCGCTGCTGCTGGCGTCGCTCGGCATCTACGGCGTCATCGCGTACGCCGTCAGCCAGCAGCAACGCGAACTGGGCATCCGGATGGCGCTCGGCGCCGCCCCGGCTACGGTCGTCCGCATGGTCCTCGTCGACGGCCTGCGCCTGACGCTCGCCGGCATCGCGCTCGGCACCCTTGGCGCCCTGGCGACGAGTCGCCTGCTCTCGGGCCTGCTGTTCGGCGTGGGCGCCGCCGATCCGACGACGTTTGCCGGCATCGCGCTGCTCCTGGTAGTCGTGGCACTGGCGGCGTGTTGGCTGCCTGCTCGCCGAGCCGCCGCCGTCGATCCGATCAACGCGCTTCGCGCGGACTGACTTGATCAGGGTGCGTCAGGTGCGTCGGGTGCGACAGGTGAGCAGGTGCACCAAGGCGCGGAGCGCAGCCGCACCCTGCACCTGACGCACCTGCTGCCCGACGCACCTGTCGCACCCGACGCACCTTGCTGGATCGCCGTTGATTGCAATAACGTAACGGCGATTCGGGGGCGCTATGTCGACGGTTCCGGTGGTGGTGGCGCCGCGCGGGTTCGGCCGCACGGCTCGGCGAGATGCGTGGTGGGTGACGCCAGGCGTGCAGTTCCTGGTGTTGTCGTCGTTTGTCGTCTACGCGACGTGGGCGGCGTTTCAGAACCAGTACTACACGTTCGGCCCGTATCTTTCGCCGTTCTATTCTCCCGAGATCTTCGGCGACTCGCATCACGCGTGGTTCGGGCCACGACCCTCGATCTGGCCGGCGTGGCTGCCCTTCTCCCCGGCGCTCCTCATCCTTCCGCTTCCGGGCCTCTTTCGCGTCACCTGTTATTACTATCGCGGCGCCTACTACAAGGCGTTCTGGGCCGACCCGCCGTCGTGCTCGGTCGGTGAACCGCGGAGCACCTACCTTGGCGAGAACTCGTTCCCGCTGATCCTGCAGAACGTGCACCGCTATTTCCTCTACGCGGCGCTGCTCTTCCTGATCGTGCTCGGCTACGACGTGTGGAAGGCGCTGTGGTTCACCGACGCCAGCGGCAAGGTGTCCTTCGGCGTCGGCATCGGCACGCTGGCGCTGCTGACCAACGTCGTCCTGTTGAGTGGCTACACGTTCGGGTGCCACTCGCTGCGCCATCTCGTTGCCGGAAAGCGCGACGAGATGTCCGCCGGTCGATCGACCGCCTTCCGATGTGCCACGTGCTTCAACCGGCGGCACATGGCGTGGGCCTGGTGCAGCCTGATTTCGGTCGCCTTCTCGGACGTCTATATCCGTCTGTGTGCCATGGGCATCGTGATCGACTGGAGACTGATCTGACATGGGGGCGCACACGCGGTACGACTACGACGTCCTCGTCGTCGGCGCCGGCGGCGCCGGTCTGCGCGCGGCGATCGAGGCGGCGTCGGCGGGCCTGTCGGTCGGCCTGGTCTGCAAGTCGCTCCTGGGCAAGGCGCACACCGTGATGGCCGAGGGCGGCATCGCCGCGGCCCTGTCGAACGTCGACGACCGCGACAACTGGAAGGTGCACTTCGCCGACACGATGCGCGGCGGCCAGTACGTCAACAACTGGCGGATGGCGGAGATTCACGCGAAGGAGGCGCCGGACCGCGTCCGCGAGCTCGAAGCCTGGGGCGCGGTCTTCGATCGCACCCCTGACGGCCGCATCCTCCAGCGCAACTTCGGCGGCCACCGCTATCCCCGCCTGGCGCACGTCGGCGATCGCACGGGCCTCGAGATGATCCGGACGCTGCAGGATCACGCCATCTACAGCGGCGTCACGGTGCACATGGAGTGCACGCTGGTCGATTTGCTCACCGACGACACCGGCGTGACTGGCGCGTTCGGCTATGAGCGCGAGCGCGGCCGGTTCCAGGTCTTCGGGGCCCGGACGATCATCCTCGCCACCGGCGGTATCGGCCGCGCCTACCGGATCACGAGCAACAGCTGGGAATCGACCGGCGACGGGCACGCGCTGGCCTATCGCGCCGGCGCCGATCTGATCGACATGGAGTTCGTCCAGTTCCATCCGACCGGGATGGTGTGGCCGCCCAGCGTGCAGGGGATCCTCGTGACCGAGGGGGTGCGCGGCGAAGGCGGCGTGCTGCGCAACAGCAAGGGCGAGCGCTTCATGTTCAGCGACATCCCCGAGAACTACCGGGCGCAGACCGCCGACAACGAGGAGGAGGGCTGGCGCTACACGCAGGGCGACAAGAACGCCCGCCGGCCGCCCGAGCTCCTCACGCGGGACCACGTTGCGCGCTGCATCGTGCGCGAGCTGCGCGAAGGGCGCGGCAGCCCGCACGGCGGCGTGTTCCTCGACATCTCGTGGATCACGACGCGGCTGCCGAACGGCGCCGAGCACATCAAGCGCAAGCTGCCGAGCATGTACCACCAGTTCAGGGAGCTCGCCGACATCGACATCACCAAGGAGCCGATGGAGATTGGGCCGACGACCCACTACATCATGGGCGGCGTGCAGGTAGACCCCGACTCGCAGATGTCGTCGGTGCCGGGCCTCTTTGCTGCAGGCGAATGTGCATCGGGCATCAACGGCGCGAACCGCCTCGGCGGCAACTCCCTCTCCGACATCGTGGTCTTCGGCAAGCGGGCCGGCGAATACGCCGCGCGCTACGCACGCGAGCGGGCCGCGCGCCCCATCAGCGACGCCCAGGTGGAGGCCACGGCGGCGACTGCGCTGGCACCGTTCGAGCGTGGCGCCGGGGGCGAGAGCCCTTACAAAATCCAGCAGGACCTGCAGACGCTGATGCAGGAGCTGGTTGGTATCGTCCGCAACGAGCGCGACATGACGGATGCGCTGGGCAAGCTCGAACAGTTGAACGCCCGCGCCGACCGCACCGGGGTCACCGGGCACCGCGAATACCACTCCGGCTGGCATACGGCACTCGACCTCCGCAACCTGCTCACCGTGTCGGAAGCGATCGCGCGCTCGGCGATCGAGAGAAGGGAGAGCCGCGGCGGCCACTTCCGCGAGGACTACCCGGCGCAGGAGAAAGGGTGGAGCACGGTGAACGTGCAGGTCACACGGGCCACGGACGGCAGCATGACCGTGCGGCGCGTGCCGATTCCGGAACTGCCGGAACATCTGAAGCAGGTCATCGCGGAAATGAAGTAATTGTGGAGGCGGGGCTTCAGCCCCGCCCAGTGTGGAGGCTCGATGGCAACGGCGACGTTCCGCATCTGGCGGAGCACGGGATCCGAGGGCACGTTCAAGGACTACACCACCGACGTGTCGGAAGGCATGGTCGTCCTCGACGCGGTTCATCGCATCCAGGCCGATCAGGCGCCGGATCTGGCCTGCCGGTGGAACTGCAAGGCGGGCAAGTGCGGGTCCTGTTCGGCTGAAATCAACGGCATGCCGAAGCTGATGTGCATGACCCGGCTGAACGACTTGCCGCTCGATCAGCCGGTCACCGTCGAGCCGATGCGCGCCTTTCCGCCCATCCGCGATCTCGTGTCTGACGTGTCCTGGAACTATCGTGTCAAGCCGACGATCAAGAAGTTCGCGCCGCGGAAGCCCGACGCGCCGGACGGCACCTGGCGGATGCAGCAACGCGACATCGATCGCGTCCAGGAGTTCCGGAAGTGCATCGAGTGCTTCCTCTGCCAGGACGTCTGCCACGTCGTACGCGACCACCAGTTGACGGAGCATTTCATCGGCCCGCGGTTCCTGCTGTACAGCGCGGCGCTCGAGATGCATCCGCTCGACACCGCCGACCGATTGACGGACCTGAAGGACACCCACGGCATCGGCTACTGCAACATCACGAAGTGCTGCACGACGGTCTGTCCCGAGCACATCGCGATCACCGACAATGCAATCATCCCGCTGAAGGAGCGCGTCATCGATCGGTTCTACGATCCGGTGACACGGTTGCTGCGGATGTTCACGAGCTAGGCGGACCTGAAGGTCCGCCTCGAGGAGCAACGCCAATGTTCGAATTGCGTCCTCTCTCACCGAGCGCCATTCCTGCCGCGCTCGCGAAGGCCGAGCGCTACCGCCTGCTCAACGAGGGCGGACAGGCGGAAAGCATCTGTCAGGACGTGCTGGCTGTCGATCCCGACAACCAGGACGCACTGGCGATGATGATCCTGGCAATTACAGATCAGTTCCGCGACGAAGCCACGGCTGCGCACGTCGGCCGCGCCGAACACCTGCTGCCGCAGCTGCACGATGCCTACACCCGGGCCTACTACGGCGCCCTCATCCACGAACGCCGTGCGCGGGCCGCGATTGACGCGGGGCGGGGCACAATGGCCTACGAGTGGCTCCGCGCTGCGCTCCACGGCTTCGATCGCGCCATCGCGCTCCGTCCCGTGGGGAATGACGACGCGGTGCTGCGCTGGAACGCGTGCGTGCGCGCCCTCGAGCGGGTCCCCGCGCCGAGAGAAGTGGATCGCGCAGAGTCCGCGATTATGTCGGAGTAGGGTTGCAGGGTTGCAGGGTTGCAGGGTCGAAGGGTTTCAGGGTCGAAGGGTCTCTGGGTCTAAGGGCTCAGAGAGTTGGACTCTGCAACCCTGCAACCCTGCAACCCTGTGACCTACTTAGCCGCCGCGGCCGTGTTCGTGACGGCGGATGAACGCGACGGGCCGGAGTCCGGCACCAGCGAGACGTTCAGGCGCGTCTGTCTGGATGCCGAGACATAGACGGCCCACGACCAGCGCTGATACCCATCCAGCTCCAGCCGGACGATGCGATTGCCGGCGCGCAGGCGCGACACCGACAGCGGCGATACGCCGCGCGGGATACCATCGATCGTCACATGCGCACCCTTCGGCGCTGACGCGATCAGCAACGTCCCGACCATCGACTGACGGCGGGCGGTGGCCTGTTCCGCATCGGCCCCGGCTCCGGGCACGGCCGCCTTCGGCGTGGATGGCGCCAGCAACGCGGCCGACTTCCCCTTCAACGATTCGACCACCCCCGCCGCGCCCGCCTCGGGCGTCGGCGCCACGGAGGCCAGCGCCGGCTGGCTTGGCGCAGAAACCGGCGATGGCGCCGCAGGCTGGCTCGACGCGCGATCGTACTTGCTGGGCGCGCCGTAGACGGCCGCGATCAACACGGCCGCAGCGACGGCGAAACCCGCGACGACGTGCCGGCGCTGGGCCTGCCGGACCGATTGCACCAGATGCCGCAGGAACTCGCCGGCCACCGCGCCGACAATCGGGCGCGCCGACTGCGCATGCCACCGGACCGTCACGCGCAGCCGCGCGACGTCGTGCGCGGTGCGCGTGACGAAGGATCGAGACGAGGCGCTGGCATAATTGGCCGCATGCGAGGACGCCGTGCTGCCGCGGGCAAGAACCTTTGCACTCGCGACGCCGGCGCGAACACTCGCCGCGGCACCTGCCTGTGACGCCACGCGCGTCGTCTGCCAGAGACGGTGCGAACCGGTCGCCGTCGCGCGAGCCAGCCGCACGAAACCGGTTCGTGCGGTTCCCTCGAGGTGCAACAGGAACGGGCGCGACGCGGCGCTGGCGTGATTGACCGCGTGCGAGGCCGCCGTGCCGCCGCGGGCAAGGACCTTTGCACTCGCGATGCCGGCGCGAACACTCGCCGCGGCACCTGCCTGTGACGCCACGCGCGTCGTCTGCCAGAGACGGTGCGAACCGGTCGCCGTCGCGCGAGCCAGCCGCACGAAACCGGTTCGTGCGGCTCCCTCGAGGTGCAACAGGAACGGGCGCGACGCGGCGCTGGCGTGATTGACCGCGTGCGAGGCCGCCGTGCCGCCGCGGGCAAGGACCTTTGCACTCGCGATGCCGGCGCGAACACTCGCCGCGGCACCTGCCTGTGACGCCACGCGCGTCGTCTTCCACAGATGGCGCGACCCGATCGCCGTGAAGTGAGCGGACCGGATGATCCCCGTTCGCGCGGCACCGACCAGACCCACGACGAGGGCGGCGAGCCCCAACCCGACTGCCAGAAGCACGAGCACGACGCCAGTGACGATTCGGCCCGTCGTGTGCCAGATGAAGCGGCCGCTCGAGACCAAGGCTCCGGCGCCCGCGCGCACCACGATCGCGACACCTCGCATCGATTGCCGTGCGAGGGCGGCGATGGCAGCGCCGATCGCTGCGAGCCGAAATGCCACGGCCCGCTTCACGCCGGCAGCGCGAGCTCGCACGCGAAAGGCCGACGACGACGCGGCGTGCGCGATGATCGATGCGCCGATCGCGGTCCCTTCCTTCATATCGTCGACGGCGCGCTCGAGCGCCGACGGCGCCGGATGCCGCAGCGCATCCTCGCGCGCCACGAGCGCGGCCTGCGACCGCTCCGTTGCCGTGAAGACCCGCGCTGCCTGATCCGGCGGCGGCCGTTTCATGGGCTCTTCGGGCAGAAAGCTGAAGCGCGAGCGTGATTCGCCGGCCGCGCCTGGGGTCGGCAGTGGCGGAGCTGATGGTCCAGGAGGCACGAGCGGCGCGCGGCCAGACCGATCGAGGGGAGGAGGTGCACTCATAACCGACACGTATACCTACGGAGCCAAGAAGCGCTTATGCAGCTTGCCTGCCGCAGGAAAACGACGACTAGCGGGCAGTGTAGATCCATTGGTGCTGTTTTTAAGCTCGACGTTGGAAAGGTTTTCGAGACAAAAGCCAGCCGCAAGCGGAACTTCTGTGAACTGCTGTGCAGCTTGCTCGACTCCACCCTCTTCTTGATGAGCTAACCGGTCCTGCCGACGTAGCCGCTCGAGACCGGCGGCACGGCGCGGCCCGCAAGGGCATTCGCGACCGGCCCCGCGTCGGCCGGATCGATCTCGGCGAGCGGCCGGATGTAGTCGCCCTCCATCGCAGCAAGCGCGACGCCATCACGATAGAGGATCCGATTCGACGCCACGGCGCGGACGCGTTCGCCAGGCGTGACGATGCCCGCGAGGTTGAGCGGATCGGCGGCGCTGAGCACGACGAGGGTGCGGTCCGGCGGCGTGCGGCGCACTTCGCGCAACTCGGTCACGGCTTCGGGTAGCGCGAACTGCTCTCCGCTCAAGCCGTTGACGAAGCGTCCGCCGCGGATCTCGCCCCGCCACTCGAGGCGCCGATAGGCGCGCACCAGCGCCCGCCACAGCGTGGCATTCACCTCGCGGGCAAGCAGACGCCGGCACACGATGCCGTAGCGTCGCAGCAGCGAGCGCGCCTGCACCTCGACGGTCTCATCGGTGATGTCCTGCGTGCCCGGCGCGAGCGCGCACCAGCGTCCGGCGCGGCCCGCGTCCGATCGTCGATCGGCCATTCGCCGCGTATCGCCGGCGATCGCCCGCAGGCCGGCAAAGCCGTCGGACGTGACGAGACCGGCGGCGACGAGCTCGCGCAACGCCTGTGCGAGCGCGTCGGCGTCAAGGCCCGTCAGTCGCATCACGTCCTGGAAGAACATGGCGCCGCCCTTGACGAGCCCGTCATGCACGCGTCGCGCGGTGTCGCTCAACGCGACGTCCCCGTCACCGCTCCGCATCTCGGCTCGCGCGCGCCACGCGTCGAGGTTCGCGCGAACGAACAAGGCGACCGGCGTCGCGCCAACCATCTGGTTCGGCCCGCCGGACAGGCGTGCCCACCCGACATTTCCGGCCAGACACAGCATGTCGAGAAGGGCGGGATCGTAGCGATCCATCCGCGCCGGCAGCACCGATCGCTCCCAGGCCGCGGCCGCGAGCTCGAACCCGTCAAGGCTCTCGACAATTGCCAGCAGGCCGTCGCTGCCCGTCAGGTGGCGTGCGGGATGGACGTGTTGCCAGCCGATCAGGAAGCGCATGAAATCGGTCTGGCTCACCGGTTCGATCTCGGCGCGCAGCCGTCCGATGGTGGCGCGATGGATCCGCGCCAGCAGTCCGCGCTCGCACCATTCATCGGCCGCGTCGCCGTATCGCGAACGGCTGCGCGGCGAGAACGCGCCACGCAGGATCACGCCTTCGCCTTCCAGCCGCAGCAGCGCCGGCTCGACGTCGTCCGGTGCAATCCCCAGCGAGCGCGCGAGATCGTCCGCGCGAACGGGTCCGAGAATCGTCATGCGGCCGCGCAGGAGCTCGGTGATCGCGTCTTCGCGCGTCCATGATCGTTCGGACCTGCGGGCCGGCGCTGCGATGTCGGGCTCCAGGAGGACCTGCGGATGAATGGCTTTGATCTCCGGTAAGCGCTCGGCGGCGACATAGATCGTCTGCGCAACGACGAACGCCCTGGTCGCCCTCCGCTTCTCGATAAGTTGAGAAAAGAGCGACGGGTCAATCGCCGCAACGTCATCCACCGTGAGGAACCCGGTACTCAACAGCTCGTCGTGCAGTTCGTCGGCGTCGCGTGGATCCGGCCGCTGCTCGGCACGAACGCGCTCGATCGCATCCGCATCGAGCGCCCCGAGCTCGCCCGCGGTCGACGGCTCGCTGGTGCGGCGCGCATAGACCGCGTGCGCCCGGCGCTCCTCGAGCGGCGCGTCGTCCAGAAACGCGTAGGGACGGGCGCTGAGAATCTCGTGCGCGAGCACGGACGGCTCGGTGGTGTCGCGCGCGACCAGGCGCAGGTCACCGGCATGAATGCGCGTCAGCACCGCCGCCAGCCCCTCGAAGTCCATCGCTTCCTCGAGACAGTCGCGAACGGTCTGCTTCACCAGCGGATGATCGGGAATCTCACGGTCGCCGGGAATGTTTTCGAGACAGGCGGCGGCATCGGGAAAGACCGCCGCCATCAGGTCGTCGGCCAGCATGCGCTGAAGCTGCGGCGGCACCTTGCGGCCGTTGCGGCTCCGCGGCACCGCCAGCGCAATCGTCGTGTTCCACCGCCAGCGTGTCGGGAACACGGGCGCGTCGAGGAACGCCTGGACCAGCACGTCGCGCGCCGTCGCCGGATGCAGGTAGCGAAACACGTCGGCGAGCGGGAACGAATGCTGCGGCCCGAGCGACAGCATCAAGGCGTCCTCGGTGGCGGCGGCCTGGAGCTCGAAGTTGAATTGACGGCAGAAGCGCTTGCGCAGCGCGAGGCCCCAGGCGCGGTTGATGCGGCTGCCGAACGGGGCGTGCAGCACGAGCTGCATGCCGCCCGACTCGTCGAAGAAGCGCTCGAGCACCAGCGTCTGCTGCGTCGGCAGGACGCCAAGCGATCGGTATCCATCGGCGAGGTAGGCGACGGCCTGTTCGGCGGCCGCGACTGACACGCCCGTTTCCGATACGAACCACGCGAGCGCGTCCTCCATCGTATCGAGGCGTGGCTCGATCCCGGCCCGCAGGTCGCTGACCGCCTTCGACAGCTCGTCGCTGCGTCCTGGCGCCTCGCCGAGCCAGAACGGCAGGTTCGGCGGCGCGCCTTTGGCGTCGGCGACGCGCACGATACCGGGTCCGACCTGCAGCACCTGCCACGAGGCGTTGCCGAGTTGAAAGATGTCGCCGGTGTTGCTCTCGATCGCGAAGTCCTCGTTCAGGGTGCCGATGAACGTTTCGTCGGGGTCCAGGACGACACGGTAGTCGGCGACTTCAGGAATGGCGCCCCCCGAGGAAATCGCGAGCATGCGCGATCCCCTGCGGCCCCGCACCGTGCCATGCACTTCGTCGCGGTGGATCATCGCGCTGCGGCGCCCGCGTCGGCTGGCGATGCCTTCGGCCGCCATGGTCACGACCGCATCGAAATCGCTCCTCGCGAGCGCGCGGTAGGGCCAGGCACGTCTGGTCAACTCGAACAGGGCGTCCTCGGTGTACTCCACGCAGGCCGTTTCCGCGACGAGCTGTTGCGACAGCACGTCGAGCGGGGCGTCGTGCGCGACGATCCGATCCAGCTCGCCGCGGCGAACCGCCCGGACAAGCGCCGCGCACTCGACGAGATCGTCGCGGGTCGTCGGGAACACGCGGCCTCGCGGCGTCCCGGAAACGGTGTGGCCCGAGCGGCCCACTCGCTGCAGGAGCGTGGCGATCCGGCGGGGCGAGCCGATCTGGCAGACGAGATCGACCGCGCCGATGTCGATCCCGAGCTCGAGCGACGCCGTGGCCACCAGCGCCTTGAGCGTGCCGGCCTTGAGTCGCGACTCGGCGTCGAAACGCCGCTCCTTCGAGAGGCTGCCGTGGTGGGCGGTCACGGCCTCGTCGCCGAGCCGCTCGCTCAGCTCGTGGGCCAGGCGTTCGGCAAGGCGCCGCGTGTTCACGAACACCAGCGTCGTCCGATGCGCCTGAATCAAGCGCCGTCAGGCGGTCGTGGTACTCGGCCCACGTTTCGTTCGACATCACCGCTTCGAGCGACGACTGCGGAATCTCGACGTCGAGCTCCATCGCGCGCTGGTGCCCTTCGTTCACGATGGCGCAGTCGGCCCGCCCCGCGTCGTCGACACCCGCCGTCCCGACGAGAAACCTGGCGACCTCCTCGATCGGCTTCTGCGTCGCCGACAGGCCGATGCGCTGCACGCGACCGTTGGCGATCGCCTGGAGCCGCTCGAGCGAGAGGGCGAGGTGCGCGCCGCGTCGCGTGCCGATCACGGCGTGAATCTCGTCGACGATGACGGTGCGCGCGGTGCGCAGCATCTGGCGGCTGCGCTCCGCCGTCAGCAGCAGGTACAGCGACTCTGGCGTCGTCACCAGGATGTGCGGCGGCGTGCGGAGCATGGCGGCGCGCTCGGCCTGCGTCGTGTCGCCGGTACGAACGGCGCTCGTCACGCGACACGGCGCCAGCCCCATGTCGGCCATCACGCGGCGGATGCCGCGCCTGGGCTCGGCAAGGTTCTTGTGGACGTCGGCGCTCAGCGCCTTCAGCGGTGAGACATAGACGACGCGGACTTCGTCGGGGAGCGGTCCGCCGCCGGCTTCGCAGACCAGATCGTTGAGCGCGTTCAGAAAGGCGGCGAGCGTCTTCCCCGATCCAGTGGGTGCCGCGATCAGCGTGGGTCGCCCCTCGCGAATCGAGGCCCAGCCCTGCCGCTGGGCGGCGGTCGGCGCGCTGAAGCTTTCGGCAAACCAGGCCTGCACGGCGGGATGAAATTGATCGATCACGTTTGCTCCGGATCGCCGGCCGCGATGATCTCGTGCACGACGCGCAGCTTCTGGACGGCCGGCGCCGGCAGCACGAACGGATAGGCGTCGGGAACGCCCATCCCGCGGTTCAGGCTATTCAACATGTAGGTCAGCGGATACCAGCTGTCAATCAGGCGATCGAACCGGCTGTCCGGCGTGCCGACCGACGCCGGCACGTTTCTGAGGGACGGCTCGTCGGACCGCGTCGGCCTCAGCGACACGCCGCACGCCGCGGCGGTCTCGAGCGTGTCGGTCATGTGCAGGTAGTGCGCCCACGTCTCTGCCCAATCCTCCCACGGGTGGGAGCTCGCATAGGCGGTGACGAATCGCTGCTGCCAGTCAGGCACCGGGCCGTTCGCGTAATGCGCCTGCAGTGCCTGCGTGTAGTCTGGGCGTTCGTCGCCAAACGCTCGACGGAACCGGTGGATCCGATCCGTCCCGCTCACCAGCCGGTCCCAGTAGTAATGCCCGCTCTCGTGCCTGAAGTGTCCAAGCAGCGTGCGATACGGCTCGTGCAGCGCGAGCCGGCGCTTATCGCGCTCGGCATCGTCGGCTTCGGCGACGTTGATGCTGATGACGCCCCTGGCATGGCCGGTGAGGGCCGGCGGCGCGTCGGGGTGCGGCGAATCGGCCATGAACTCGAACGCCAGGCCCCTGTCGGCGTCGTCGGTCTTGCTCGTGAGAGGCAACCGCAGGCTCAGTGCGTTGTACACCAGTCGACGCTTGGCGACTTCGAGGCGATACCACGCCTCGGGGTTCCCGGGTTGCGACAGGTCCGGCACGAGGCGAGTCAGCCGACACGACAGGCACAGCGGGTTCCCATCGTCGGACGGAATCGCCCAGTTGCAGACGTTGGCGGTCTGATAGTTCTGGCACAAGCGGTAGGTGCGGTCGCGAGCCGCCGCCAGGGGCGACTGCCACAGCTGCTGGCCCGCCGCTTCGAGCGAGCCGATCTCGAAGAGGTCTGGCAGAAACGCCAGCAAATGACCGCAGCTGACGCACTGTGTGTTCTCGAAGAACACCAGCTGGTCGCAATGATCACAATGAAAGATCTTCATACGGAGTGGTCAAGCCACATCGAATGCGCGAACCCGTGTGGAGGCGGGGCTTTAGCCCCGCATCGTCGGTGGCATAATGCGCTCGATTTGTCTATCCACGTTGCACTGAATCACATCACGTCGTACCACTACGATCGCCTCGTCGGCCTGTCGCCGCAGCTGGTACGGTTGCGTCCGGCGCCGCACTGCCGAACTCCGATCCTCTCGTACTCGCTGCGGATCGCGCCACGTCCGCATTTCGTCAACTGGCAGCAGGATCCGCAGAGCAATTACCTCGCCCGGGTGACGTTTCCCGAGAAAGTGCACGAGTTCCGCCTGGAGGTGGATCTGGTCGTCGAGACGGCGGTGTACAACCCGTTCGATTTCTTTCTCGAACCGCAGGCCGAGACGTTCCCGTTCACCTATGAGGACTGGCAGCTCCAGGAGCTGCAGCCGTATCTGAGGCGCGAGCCGCTGACGCCGACGTTTGCGGAGTACCTGGCGACGACGCCGACGACCGCCGCGCGGACCGTGGATTTCCTGGTTGCCCTGAATCAGCAGCTTCAGGGCGACATCAAATATGTGATTCGGCTGGATCCGGGGATTCAGACGACCGAGCAGACCTTGACGCTGGCACGCGGGTCGTGCCGGGACACCACATGGCTGCTCGTGCAGCTGCTGCGGCACCGCGGGCTGGCGGCGCGATTCGTTTCAGGATACCTGATCCAGCTGTCGCCGGATGTGAAGGCGCTCGATGGACCGACGGGCGTCGAGCAGGACTTCACCGACCTCCACGCCTGGTGCGAAGTGTACCTGCCGGGCGGCGGCTGGATCGGGCTCGATCCAACGTCGGGCCTGCTCGCCGGCGAAGGCCACATTCCCCTGTCCTGCACACCGGAACCCGCCAGCGCCGCGCCGGTGACGGGCGCCGTGGAACAGTGCGAGGTGGAGTTCCACCATGCGATGTCCGTGCGGCGCATCTTCGAATCGCCTCGCGTCACCAAGCCCTATTCCGACGACCAGTGGCTGGCGATCGTCGGGCTCGGTCGAACGATCGATGCGGAGCTCGCTCGGGGCGACGTGCGCCTGACGATGGGCGGCGAGCCGACGTTTGTGTCCGCCGACGATCGCGACGGCGCGGAATGGACGACGGACGCCCTTGGTCCGACCAAGCGGCTGTTCGCAGCGGACCTGTTGCAGCGACTCCGCCGCCATTTCGGCGCGAACGGGTTCGTCCACTTCGGACAGGGCAAGTGGTATCCGGGGGAGCAGCTTCCCCGCTGGGCGCTCGGCTGCTATTGGCGCCGCGACGGTGAGCCCGCGTGGCAGGACCCGGCCCTCGTCGCGGACGAACGCACCGCGTACGGCTACGGTGCGCCTGAGGCCGAGCGATTCATTCGCGAGCTGGCCAGGCGTGTGGGCGTCAGCGGCGAGCACCTGCAGGCGGGGTACGAGGATGTCTGGTACTACCTGTGGCGCGAGCGCCGGCTGCCGGTGAACGTCGATCCGTTCGACGCGCGCCTCGAGGACGAGCTCGAGCGCGATCGCCTCTGTCGTGTCTTCACTCAGGGGCTGCAGGCGACAATCGGGTACGCGCTGCCGCTGCGCCGGGCCGTCGATACCGGCGTGCCACGCTGGCAGTCGGGTCCATGGTCGCTGCGGGGCGAGCGGATGTACCTGATGCCGGGCGATTCGCCGATGGGCTATCGCCTGCCGCTCGATTCGTTGCCGTGGGCGTCGGAGGCGGATCGGGAGAGCGTGGAAGCCTTGGATCCGTACGTCCCTCGCGATCCCCTGCCGCCGCGCTCCGCCGTTGGGGACAGGCCCCACGCCCCATGGGGCGTGGGGCCTGTCCCCAAAGTGGGGCATTTGCCAGTACCCGGGGGGTCGATGCCCGGCGTGGCGCGGACGGCCCTCTGCACCGAGGCGCGAAACGGCGTGCTGTACGTCTTCATGCCCCCGGTTGCGACGCTCGAGGACTACCTGGAACTCGTGGCGGCTGTTGAGGCCACGGCCGCCGCGCTCCGCATGCCGGTCCTGATGGAGGGCTATCCGCCGCCCCACGATCCCCGTCTGGCGCACTTTTCGATCACGCCCGACCCCGGCGTCCTCGAGGTGAACATCCAGCCGTCACGCACATGGGACGAGATCGTGACGACCACGACCACCCTGTACGAGGAAGCCCGCCAGAGCCGCCTCAGTACCGAAAAATTCATGGTCGACGGCCGCCACACGGGCACCGGCGGCGGCAATCATCTCGTGCTCGGCGGGTCCACGCCGTCTGACAGCCCGTTCCTCCGCCGACCCGATCTGCTCCGCAGCCTCATCGCCTACTGGCACAACCATCCGTCGCTGTCGTATCTGTTCTCGGGGCTGTTCATCGGCCCGACGAGTCAGGCGCCGCGCGTGGACGAAGCGCGCCATGACAGCGTCTACGAGCTCGAGATCGCGTTCGACAGGCTTCCGCACGGATCGGACGCCCCGCCGTGGCTCGTCGATCGCGTCTTTCGCCACCTGCTCGTCGACGTCACCGGCAACACGCATCGCGCCGAATTCAGCATCGACAAGCTGTACGCGCCCGAATCGTCGAGCGGCCGTCGCGGCCTCGTCGAGCTGCGCGCCTTCGAGATGCCGCCGCACGCGCAGATGAGCCTGGCGCAGCAGCTGCTGCTCCGCGGCCTCATCGCGCGCTTCTGGAGAGCGCCGTATACGCACCACCTGACCCGCTGGGGAACCGAGCTGCACGATCGATTCATGCTCCCCCACTTCGTCGGCCTCGATTTCGAGGATGTGCTCGAGGAGATGCGCGACCACGGACATCCGTTCGACTCGATCTGGTTCGCGCCGCATTTCGAGTTCCGCTTTCCCCTGGCTGGCGAAATGGCCGTGCGCGGCATCACTGTCACGCTGCGGCAGGCGCTCGAACCCTGGCACGTGCTGGGAGAAGAAGGGACGGCAGGCGGCACCGTCCGGTACGTTGATTCCTCGGTCGAACGGTTGCAACTGCTCGCGACCGGGTTGACGCCGAATCGCTACGTCATCTCCTGCAACCAGCGCGCGCTGCCGCTGCAGGCGACCGGCCGCAACGGCGAGTACGTGGCCGGCGTCCGCTATCGCGCCTGGCAGCCACCCTCCGCTCTCCATCCGACGATCCCGGTGCATGCCCCGCTGACGTTCGATATCGTCGACACATGGCTGGGCCGCTCACTCGGCGGATGCCAGTACCATGTGATGCACCCGGGCGGCCGCAGCTACGAGACCTTCCCCGTCAACAGCTACGAGGCCGAAAGCCGCCGGCTGGGGCGATTCTTCAAGATGGGCCACACGCCCGGGCTCTTTGCCGTCGGCGCGTCCGAGCGGACGCGCGAGTTTCCGTATACGCTCGACCTGCGTACGTGACACTGCAATCCAACGCCTACGGCCTGAGCCCGCTCCTCGCGTCCTACGACGTCGCGCCGCAACACTTCGACGAACTGCTGTGCGCGAGCGGCCTGCCGAAGCCGCACTGGCAGGCGTTTGCTCGGCACGCGGGCGAGATCACCGCACGACGGCTCGCCGAATCGCAGGATCGGATCGAGCGGCAGATCTTCGAGAACGGCGTCACCTACAACGTCTACGCAGCCACCGATGGTCCGACCCGCCCCTGGGGCCTCGACGTGCTGCCGTTCATCGTCCCCGCCGACGACTGGGAACTGCTGACCCGCGGCCTGCGCCAGCGCGCCAGACTGCTGAACGCGATTGCCGCCGATCTCTACGGATCGCAGCGGCTGCTGGTGGAAGGCCTCGTGCCGGCAGCGCTCGTCCTGGCGCATCCGGGGTTTCTGCGCCCGTGTCACGGCATCCGGCCGCCGCAAGGCACGTTTCTCCACCTGGTGGCCTTCGATCTCGGGCGGGGTCCCGATGGGCGATGGCGCGTGGTCGGCACGCGGGTGCAGGCGCCGTCGGGCGCCGGCTACGCGCTGGAGAATCGCCTCGTCATCTCGCGGCTGTTCCCCGACGCCTTCCGCGAACAGCGGGTCCAATTGTTCGCGCGTTTCTTCCGGACGCTTCAGGAAACCCTCATCGCGTCCGCGCCGTGCGGCACCGAATCGCCGCACATCGTGCTGCTCACGCCGGGCCCGTACAACGAGACCTACTTCGAACACGCCTACCTCGCGCGCTATCTGGGCTTCACGCTCGCCGAGGGCAGCGACCTCGTGGCGCGTGAGGATCGCATCTACCTCAAGACGCTGGCCGGACTCCGTCGCGTGCACGCCATCGTTCGCCGCCTGGACGACGACTTCTGCGATCCCGTGGAGCTTCGTGCCGACTCCACACTCGGCGTTGCGGGTCTGCTGCAGGCGTGGCGCGCCGGACATGTCCTGATCGCCAATGCCCTCGGCACGAGCGTCGTCGAGTCGGCGTCGCTGTTCGCATTTCTGCCGGGCATCAGCGAGGCGCTGCTCGGAGAGCGCCTCGAGCTTCCGTCGGTGGCCACCTGGTGGTGCGGCGAGGCCGCCGCGCGCGCGGACGTGACGTCGCGGCTCGACGGCATGATCATCAAGCCGGCCTCGCCCGATCTCACGATGGAGCCCGTCTTTTTAGGTGGAGTCGAGAAGCCGGAGCGCGACGCCTGGATGGCGCGCATCGACGAAACGCCCGAGCAGTATGTGCTGGAAGAGTTTCTGCCGCTGTCACACGCGCCGGTCTGGCACGAGGGTCAGCTGGAAAGCCGCGCCGTGATGCTGCGCGTGTTCCTGGTTGCCGACGGTCACGGCAACTATCAGGTGATGCCGGGCGGGCTGACGCGAATCGCCGGCAGCGATCGGCACATCGTCTCGAGCCAACGCGGCGGCAGCAGCAAGGACACATGGGTGCTCTCGGACTCACCGGTCGAGCGGTTCTCGATGCTGACGGGTCACCTGCAGCCGGACGGCGCGATCGACGCCACGCGCTGGGTATCGAGCCGGGCCGGAGAAAACCTGTTCTGGCTGGGCCGCTATGCCGAGCGCAGCGAGAACTGCGCCCGGCTGCTGAGGGCCGTGCTGTCGCGGATGCCCGACAGCGACGCGTTTCCGGAGGAGCTGTCGCGCCTGGTGGCCACCGTGTCGCGACGGCAGGGGCTGCTGCCGGTCCCTCACGAGAACGGCAGCGGCACGGCGAGCGCGGACGCGGCGGCGGCGCGCTCGGTGGACGACCGTCCCGCCGCGGCGCACGATCTCGAACAGGCCCTGATCGCCGGCCTCTTCGACCGGCGCGGCTGCCACAGCCTGGCGTTCAACATCGAGCAGATGGTGCGCGTCGGCGGCACGGTTCGCGATCGATTGTCCTCGGACAACTGGCGTGTCTTGAACCAGCTGTTTCAGTCGGTCAGGACTCCGGCCGGACGCGAGGGTCTCGCCGACGTCCTGGAGCTGCTGGATCGAACCGTCGTCGCACTCGTCGCGGTCGGCGGCCTCGAGATGGCGCACATGACACGTGACGACGGGTGGCGCTTCCTGAGCCTGGGCCGTCATCTCGAGCGTGCCCTTTACGTGACGACCAGCGTCGCCGCAGTCGCCTCCTCGGGCGAGGCGGAAGACCCGATCCTTCTGGAGTGGCTGCTTGATCTGTCCGACAGCCTGATCACCTACCGCGCCCGCTACATGCGTCATCCGGAATGGGTGCCCGTGGCGGAGCTGCTGGTCTTCGATCGCCACAACCCGAGGTCGGCGGTGTTCCAGCTGGCCAAGCTCGCCAAGCACGTCCGACTGCTGCCCGACGCGAGGTTCGACGACATCCTGCTGGCGCTCGATCGCGCGTGCGCGGCGTCATCGGCACCGACCGGGGCGCAGCAGGAGCTGTTCGATCGCGACGTGAACGTCGAAGGCTTTCTCGCGCACTGCGAGTCGCTGGCGCTCCTCCTGTCCGATGCGCTGTCGCTTCGTTATTTCAGCCATGTCTACGAGCCGACCCGGGCGACGGCGGTGATCTGATGAGCGCGGCCTACCGCGTCGAACACGAGACCCGGTACGTGTACAGCACCCGGGTCTCGACATCACAACACGTCGCGTACCTGCGGCCCCGCGTGTTTGCCAGGCAGCAGGTGCGTGCGTTCGAAATGTCGTACGCGCCCGGCCCCTCGCAGATCAGCGAGCGGATCGATTACTTCGGCAACTGGGCGGAGCACTTCACGATGCTGACGCCCCATTCCGAGATGCGCGTGACGAGCCGTAGCGTGGTCGAGGTCGATCGGCGTTCGCCCGATGTCGATCCCGAGCAGAGCGTGCCATGGGAAGCGGTGCGCGAGGCGCTGATCTATCGCAAGGGGATGGAACCCGGCGAGGCGGCTCAATATGCGTACGCGTCGCCGTATGCGACGATTGCGCCGGAGCTGGCGGCCTTCGCGCGCGACGCCTTTCCGCCGGGGCGTCCGCTCGTCGCGGCCGCTGTCGCGCTGATGCACCGGATCTTCACCGAGTTTACGTTCGAACCGTCGTCCACCACGATTGCCACGCCGGTGACGCGTGTGCTCGTCGACCGGCACGGCGTCTGCCAGGACTTCGCACACCTCCAGATCTCCTGCATGCGCTCGCTGGGTCTGCCGGCGCGATACGTGAGCGGCTACCTCCTGACGACGCCGCCGCCGGGCAAGCCGCGCCTCGTCGGCGCGGATGCGTCTCATGCCTGGCTGTCGGTGCACTGCCCCGCTCTCGGATGGATCGACCTCGATCCAACCAACGACTTGATCTGTGACCTGCGTCACATCACCGTCGCCTGGGGACGGGACTACGGCGACGTGAGCCCGTTGCGAGGGGTGATCCTTGGCGGTGCGCAGCACAAGCTCGAGGTCGGCGTGAGCGTCGTGCCGGTGGATGACAACGTACGTAGGACCGAGCTTTAGCTCGGTCATCGATTGCCCAAGCTAAAGCTTGGGCCTACGAACGTCCCCGATGACCGAGCTAAAGCTCGGTCCTACGTACGAGCCCGTCATTCCCCCAGGAACTGTCCCACCGGTTGAAGGTCTTCGATGTGGTCGCACACCGACTTCACGACCATCAGCATCGGCACCGCCAGCAGCAAGCCCCATACGCCCCAGATCCAGCTCCAGAAGATCAGGCCCACGAATACGGCCACCTGATTCATATTGGCGGCCCGGCTGAGCAGCATCGGCGTCAGGAACCAGCCCTCGAGCGACGTGATCAGCAGTGCGATGCCGGCCACGGCCAGCGCCATGGGAAATGTGCCGAACTGCAGAAACGAGACGATCGCCAGGCCGCCGGTGACGATCACCGGCCCGAAATACGGAATGGAGTTGAAGACACCCGCCATCAGGCCCCAGACAGCGGGCTGCTGGAGTCCCACTGCCCAGAGCGCTGCCCACGTCGCCAGGCCCACGACCAGGCTGGTGAACAGCTGCACCAGCAGGAAGCGCTCGATCTGATTGGCGATTTGATCCAGGACCTGGACGGTGAGCCGCTTGCGGGTGAACGTCGGGATCCCTTCGACGAGCTTTCGCTTGAAGAGGTCATCTGACAGGAGCAGGAAGAACGTCAGGAGCAGGACCATCACGGCCTGTCCGGCCATCGACAGCGCATTGAGGGATCCGGCCCAGAGATACGCGCGCGCCGCAAATGCCGGCTCCTCGATCTGCACCCGCGCAACGCCGCGCCGCGGGTCTCCGCCGGCCACCGAGTCGGCGGTCTTCTCGATTTCCCTGGCCGCCTCTTGCACCTTGTCGAGCGTTCCCGCCTGACCCCGCTGGGCGCGGAGCGCATCGCGGAAGCGCTGCGCCGCGGCGGGCATCTGCTCGATCACCGCGATCACCTGAAAGCGCAGGGCGTAGGCCACGCCGGCCGTGCCGCCGACGAGCAGCAGCACGACGCTGGCGGCGGCGATGGCCCTCGGCACCTTCAACCGCTCGAGCCAATCGACCACGGGGTCGAGGGCGTAGAACAACAGGCCGCCGAGAACGATCGGCACGAACACGTCCTGCATGTATCGCAGCAGCACGACCGCCGCGGAGCACGCGAGGATCGACAGCGCGACACTGCGGACGTCCACCGGCATCTGGAGCGCAATCGGCTCCGGCCGGGACGGTACGACCGCATCAGGGTCGTCCTCGGCCGCCATGGCCGCTGCCGCGCTTTTCAACTCGCCGTTTCTGCCCATCTCGGTCGCCTGCTTTCGAGTGTCGCCACGCCCAACATGACACGCACGGATGTATTGAGACTGGACCAACGCGGCCCTGTCGCCGGCCCAACCGTTGTGCCGCTGCTCAACTGTGCAAAGAGGCCGCCATCAGACTTCAGGCCAGCTCGGCGTGTGGCTTGCAACAAAAGCCGTCGATGCGGACTCGTCGGCGGCGGTGGCCGTGGATCGTTCTCGGGTCGATCGTGCTCGTGGCCGCGCTGCTGTTGATCGCGCAGGACCAGGAGACGGTCCGCGTCCGCAGCCCGCTGAGCGTTGCCGACCCGCGCTTCGTGGACTACGTGGCCTCTCTCGTCGGCGTGCCGGTGACCGAAGGCGACGCCTATCAGGTGCTGGAGAACGGCGACGCCATCTTCCCGTCGATGCTCGACGCCATCGACAAGGCGCAGCGTCGCATCAGTTTCGAGAGCTTCATTTACTCGGACGGGGAGATCGCCCGCCGTTTCACGGCGGCGCTGACCGCGGCCGCACGACGCGGCGTGCACGTGCGCATCGTGCTCGACTCGATCGGGTCCATGGACCTGCCGACCTCTACGATCAAGGCGCTGACCGCCGCCGGCATTCAGGTGGTCTGGTTCAATCCGCTGGCGTCGTGGTCGATCGAGGAAGTGAACTACCGGACTCACCGCAAAGTCCTCGTCGTCGATGGCGCCGTTGCGTTCACCGGAGGCGTCGGCGTGGCCGATCACTGGCGCGGCAATGCACGCAGCACGGAGGAGTGGCGCGACACGCAGTTTCGCGTGACAGGTCCGGCGGTTCGTGCCATCGAGGCCAGCTTCTACGAGAACTGGCTCGAGTCGGGCGGCCGCGAGGCGCCGTTGCTGGATCGGGCGCTCGAGACACGCTCGACCGGCGCGCGCTCGCTGGTGGTCTGGAGCAATCCGATGTCAGGCGTGAGCAATGTCAAGCTGCTTTACCTGTTGTCGATTGCCGGCGCACGGCATTCGGTGGACATTCAGTCGCCGTACTTCGTCCTCGACTCGTCAACGCTCGATGCGTTGACCGTCGCGCGTCAGCGCGGCGTTCACGTCCGCATCCTGACCGAGGGCGACATCACCGACACGAAATCGGTCAAGGCCGCCAGCCGTTCGGCGTACGATCGGCTGCTCGCCGAGGGATACGAGATTCACGAGTACCAGCCCACGATGATGCACGTGAAGGCGGTGGTCATCGATCGACGATGGTCACTCGTGGGGTCGGCGAACTTCGACAACCGCTCGTTCGAGCTGAACGACGAGATCACGCTGGCCGTGGACGACCCGGCGCTGGCCGCGGCCGTCACGGCTGCCTTCGAGCGCGACCTCACACGATCCAAGCGCCTGACCGTCGAGGCGTGGCGCAAGCGCTCGATCGTCGAGCGCGCCATGGAATTGTTCTGGGGAGTCTTTAGTGAAGTGCTGTGACGGTATACGGCGTAGGCCCTGTGACAGTTTACGGGCGTAGGCCCAAGCTTCAGCTTGGGCATCGATGACCGAGCTAAAGCTCGGTCCTACGTACGATGCCGATCAGCAGCAGTAGGGCCCGACTTCAGTCGGGCCCAATTCACATGACGATTTCCGTCAGCAGCGGAAAATGATCCGACGCCGCTTGTGCGGCGGGGTGCGTGACGACCTCGCACGTGCGCACGCGATCGCGGAATGCTGTCGGGACGAACGTGTAATCCAGGCGCAAATGCGGATCCCAGGTCGGGAACGTATGGCCCGCCTCGTCGAGATGCAGTGAGCGGAAGGCGTCGGTATAGCCCGAATCGACGAGCCTTCGAATCGTCTGCCAGCGGATGCGGCGGCCCGTGAGCCAGGTGACCACGCGCAACCGCGGCGGAAGGCGCGACACATCGAGCTCCTCGCCCGTGGCGAGCGTGTTGAAATCGCCGGCCAGGACGTGGAAGCCGTGCTGACCGGCCTGTATGTGCGCCAGCAGCGCCCGCAATTCGACCAGTCTCCGACGCTCGGTCCAGTTCGAATGCACGGCGCTCAGATGAACGCCGAGGACCGACACACCGGATTCGAGGGTGATGTCGAGAAACGCGTGCCGCGCCCAGCGCGGTCTCGTCCATCGGTACGCCTTGACCCGATCACGGCTGAGAAACGCGAGCGACACCTTGTGTTTCGAGGCCCAGTGCGGCATGCCGGACGCACTGGCCACACGCTCCACCGCCAGCGCATTCGTCGCTTCCTGCAACAGCACGAGGTCCGGTTCGCTCGCTGCCACCACCGCCGCCAGGGCGTCCTCACGGCCGAGCCCGCCGCGCCGGATGTTGTAGCTGAGCAGACGCAGCGTCACTCGGTCTCTGCCTTGCCGATCAGCGTGAGATACGGCTGACCGAGCACGTCGCCGCGCAGGTGCATCACGAAGTCGCGCGTCGCCTGGATGTTGACCGGCCGCTTCGCCAGCGCCATCAACCGCTGCCTCAATGGCACGAGATCCGGCGCGATCTCGGGATCCTCGTCGCTGAGCGGCCTGGTGTGGATGCCCGGCACGAAGAACCCATCGAGCGAATAGAGCTTCAGCATCTCGGCACCGACGAGCGTCAGATCGAGATCGCTCGTTCCCGGACCGTCCGCGTCAAACGGCGCCCCGTCCTTCCAGCGGCATCCGGTGATGGCGCTGCCGCGCAGGACGGCAGCGGTCGCCTGGGGAAGCGCCTCGCGGAGCACGGCGCAGAAGTCATCGAGCTTTGTGGCGTCGCCGCCGAACACCAGATCGATCACCCGCGACCGCATCTCTTCCTGCGTCGGCGGATTCGTGGCTTCACCCGCGTCTGAACTGTGAATCGTCATCGTATGGCTCGCACGTCGTCTACGTGCACAAATGCAAGGCCAGTGCCTTGTGGCAACTCGCAGGGTCACCGTGGCGACGCGGCCGCCGAGGTGCATCCAGATTCGGCTAAGCTGAGCCTGCCCTGATGTCATCTACATCCCTGGTCCGCGGTCTTGGCCTCACCGCCGCGATCTCGATCGTCATCGGCGACGTGATCGGCACAGGCGTCTTCCTGAAGGCGCGGGTGATGACCTGCAACGTCGAGACGCCCTGGCTTGTGCTCACCGTGTGGGTGGTGGCCGGACTCCTGTCGCTCGCCGGCGCGCTCACGTACGGCGAACTGGCGGCAATGATGCCGAAGGCTGGCGGCGAATACGTCTTCGTCCGCGAAGCCTACGGCCGGGTCTGGGCATTCCTGTTCGGATGGATGCGCTTCTTCATCGGCAACACCGGGGGCATGGCCGCCCTCGCCGCCGGGCTCGCGATCTTCTTGAACGTGCTGGCGTCAGGCGCCCTCGCCGCCCCTCTGTTCCACCTCGAGATCGCGGGCGTTGCGTATTCGCTGAGCGGCATCCAGATGGTCGCCATCGGCGCCATCGTCGTCGTCACCGCGATCAACTCGGCCGCGGTGACCGTCGGGGGCCAGATCGCGTCGGTCCTGGCCGTCTTGAAAGTGCTGCTGATTCTGGCGCTGGGGATCGCTGCCCTGGTCCTGGCGCCGGGCGACTGGACACAGCTCACGCGGTCGGGCGCAGGCGGCGTGTGCGACGGCGTCGCCTCGGCCGCGCGAGGCGGTGTGGCCGGGTTCGGCGCGGCGATGATGGCGGCGCTCTGGGCCTACAACGGCTGGAACGAGATGACGTATGTCTCGGGCGAGATCAGCAACCCGAACCGCAACCTGCCGTTGGCGCTCATCGCCGGGATCGGCATCGTCGGGGCGCTGTATGTGTTCGCGAATACCGCGTACTTCTACGTGCTCGCGCCCGCAACCGTCGCGAGCGTGCCGCTGTCGTCGTCGGTTGCCACCGAAACGCTGGCGCGATTTCTTGGGCCGGCCGCGGTGAAGGTGATGGCCGGAGCGCTGGTCATGTCGATCTTCAGCGCGCTGCACGTGGCGTCGCTCGTCTGCGCCCGAGTGCCGTATGCCATGGCGAATGACGGCCTGTTCTTTCCAGCGCTCGGCCGGCTGTCGCCGCGCACCCGCGTGCCGGTCCGCGCGCTGATCGCACAGTCCGCGTGGGCGATCGTCCTGGTGCTCTCGGGATCGTTCGATGCGCTGACCGACTACGCCATCTTCTCGATCCTGCTGTTCAGCGCGCTGATCACCTCCTCGATCTTCGTATTCCGCGCTCGTCTGCCCGATGCCGAGCGACCCTACCGCACCTGGGGATATCCCGTTACGCCGATCCTCTTCCTCGTGGTGGTTGGATATCTGCTGGTCAACGCGTTCGTCACGGCTCCCGTGCAGGCCTTCACGGGTCTCGCGCTGATCCTGCTCGGACTGCCGTTCTACTGGTACTGGACTCGCGGTACAGACTTCCGGAGCCTGAGGCGCGCCGGCATGACCAACGCTCCCAACGTGACTTACGTAGGCCCGAGCTTCAGCTCGGGCATCACGGACACATCTTCAGGATCCTGTCCGCTAACGCGAGCGTCTGGTCCCGCTCCGCAGCCGCCGGCGATCCCTCGACTGCGGCTCGCAGGGCCACCAGCGGTTCTTTCAGATCGCCACAGTCGGTCGCCGGGTTCAGGAACTGCCGGCCATCGGGTTCGGAGGTGAGCCGAATCGCCTGTTCGAGCGTCCCTTTCACGCGGTCGACGATCTCGGCGACGTGCTGGCCGCGGGGATAGCGGCGCAGATATTCGCCATCCAGCATGTTCATGCCGTGGGCATAGCAGGGCACGTAGCCTTCGCACTCGCCGGGCAGTCCGTTCTGCACGGCGAGCCACGCGATGTCCTCGGCGACTGCCGCGTCACGGGTACTGGTCGTGGAGTTTCCAGATCACGTCCGGAACGATCAGCCACTCGCCCGCCGGCTCGCTGTAGGTCACGAGCTCCGGGTGCTGCGCCATCCACGCCTGATGCGGCTCGCCGTCGCGCTGGGCGAGCGGGATGCTCGCCAGCATCCATTTCACGCCGCGCAGCCAGAGCAACGCCAGGTGCGCCGCCGGCTCGCCGCTCGCGCGGCCGCGCGCGTCGTTGAGCCGCTCGACGAGCGCGGCACGTTCGGGAAATGGCGGCGTGTCGAGTGTCATGGCGCGCTCGGCGTCGGCTTCGAGTTGCCCGGCTGTGGGAGCGATGGGGACTTGTGCGAAGCCGATCGCACTGGTCAGAAGTGCCAGCGTTGCGAGTGTTTGAAGCACGACGCCATGAATTGTAGCCCGCGACGTCCCACTTGCCTTCGCGAGCAACCGGGTGCAGAGTAACGCCATGCGGCCGCCGGTACTGTCGATGTGGCGCGTCGTCTTGCCCGTTTTCCTGTTGCTGACGCTGCCCTCCTGTCTGTTGGTCGTCTCGACCTCACCAACCACCATCAGCGGCGCCACGATCGTATTCGTCGCCGTCGACGACCGCGGCCTGCTGGTCGCCTCGTTGACAGTCTCGGTAGCCGATGTCGACGGCGCCTGGCATGACGAGGGGCTCACCTCGGGTGATGGGTCGTTTCGGTGTGCCGTTGCGCACGGCGTGGAACGGGTGCGCGCCGGTGTGGTGTTGCCGCGTGGATTTGTGCTCGCCGATCAGTGGCCGCGGAACATCGACGTGCCGCCCGGCGGCAGCGTGCAGATCGAGATTCGCGTGAGAGCGTTTGGCGGCTAAGGCTACACTGGAACCACGCGCCCGTAGCTCAGTTGGATAGAGCATCGGCCTTCTAAGCCGGGGGTCGCAGGTTCGAGCCCTGCCGGGCGCGCCACGCCTTAACCTACTAATTGATTGTTACTTGCGTCTCTGGAGCTGGTGCGTCGTGGCTAACGGGTCGTTGCTCTACATCGGCCTCATTTGCCACGGATTGCCACGCCGGTGTGGTGCCGTACCGCTTCATCGAATCGTGAAGGCCGACGTTTTCCGCGTTCAAGTACGTTGCTGTCTGCTTCACGTCTGCGTGACCGAGCATCCGCTGCACATGGTGAAGCGGCCAGCCGGCCTCGAGCATCCGGCTTCCAGCCTCGTGGCGCAGATCGTGGAAGTGCAGGTCGATTGCCTGAAGAGCCTTCCGGCTCTCGCGTGACAGGCCATGCTTTGCCGTCCAGGTCGGCGCGAATCCGTGTGCTTTCAGGACGGTACTTCCCACGCCTTCTTAGCGGATCCGACCTTCTGCCCGATGGCGTCTCCAAACACGTAATGGTGGCCAGGACGTTCCTTCCCCGCCGGGTCGAGGTCGAGCAGGTCGAGCACAGATCGCAGACGAGACAATCGGTAAGCGGCGACCTTCTCCTGTTTTGTTGGAGCTGGCGACGATAGCAATCTCGCCGCGCGTCAGGTCCAGGTCGGCCCAGCGAACGCCTAACAACTCTCCCATGCGACACCCGGTTTCGATCGCGCCGATGATGAATCGCTGCAGCCAAGGATTCGCCGCGCGGATTAGCCGGCGCTCCTCGCCTTCCTGCGCAACCTTGCCCTGCTCGTCAAGTGTGTCTGGTTGCAGCCGACGATCGCGTCGAGTGGCCTGCGTGCGCCGCAGCACGACGGAATCGCCGTTGATCGCGGGCGCGACTCGATAGCCCTTTTTCGCGAGCCAGCGATCGAGCGCCTTCAGTTGCTGATTGTACCTTCGAGACAGTCCCGGCCGCCCGACCATGGTCGCGAAGGCGCTGCACGAACGCTTCGTATACGTCCTCGGTCACGGCGCCCGCCTCCAACTCGCCGAGCGGCGCGGAGTGGCCCGCTGGCGTCCAGGCGCAAAACGCCAAGAGTTTCTGTCGTTCGTTGAAGCCGCGCGGCTTGCCCTGATTCTTCCCCTTCAGGACCGGGACGGCCTTAAGGAAGCGATCCGCGGCCGTGCGCAACGTGACGGGAGCCGCGAGCGCTTCTGTGGTTTGCGGCGGTGGTGGGTAGTCGCCGTTGACGATGGCCGTGCGTAGGTTCGCCGCGATCGTCTTCGCCTCGTCCAAGGCGGCGACATGCTGGCCAGTGTGGCGATCGAGTGACACTCGCACGCGAGCGCCGCCTTTCGGCTTGAACGAGAAGTACCACGGGTGCGGGCAGCGCGCCCAGTTGCGGAGCGGGCACTTGCAGATCTTGCGGAGTCCGTCGTTGCGTTGTCGTTTTGTCATGATAACGATGTCTTGCGGACGTGCGAAAGGATCTCAAGATCGTTCCCACGCCGCACCACTTCGCGACCGAGCCGGAGCCACCCCTCCGGCAGTGCGACCGCCGCATTGATGTTGTGTACGGTAAGGAAGCGCGGCCCAATCTCTCTACATCGGTGCTCGTCAGGTGCTCAGAATATGTTCGGAAGAGGCCAGCACGAGAGTAGAGGACGGCACTCACGTCTGACGCGGCAGCAGACACAAACAGCGCCGAGTCCACCGATTTGCCGCTTGCCTTTGGGATAGCAAATCGTGGGTGGTATCCACTGCCAATAACCTTTTTCGTTTCGAGGTTGACCATGACGTACTGATCTCCGATTCCGTAGACCGCCTTGACGATCCGCGGGGGTGTAATCTCAAGGCCTGCCAAATCGATCAGGGCTGTGTTCACTGCGATGATGTGCAGGTCTTGCAGCGATACGATTTCCGACGCGAGAGACTTTTCCCATTGCTTGCGCTTTTTGTCGATCGCATTGAGCAGACGCAGCGTGACCTGTTGATCGGGGACCGTGTACCCCTTTCCCTGGCGGCTGCACGGGAACCGCGTGGGTCCCGTCCCACCCTCTACACACACACACTCGATCCAAAGCCGCTTGCCATCGATCGTTGTCAAAATATCTGGTCCGCCGGTCGAACGCATCGACGCGGGGACCAAGACATAGCCCGACTGCAGTAGAACGGTCGCGAGGTGCATTTCCCAATATCTGGGCTGGAAACGCTTCTGCGCTGCGGTGCGAAAGTTTGAGTCGGCGTATAGACGAAAGCGCTCCCACATTTCTTCAGCAACTAGTCGATGTTCCTGTTCGTCCGGATCATCCCGAAAATCGCGGTAGTGCAGGATCCTCTTCTGGCGACAGCGGCAACCACAGGTCACTCATGTGCCCCAGCCCCTCGCCTCAAAGTCGCAGCGTTTCTCCGACGCCGCTCGCTCTAGCGATGGCCAGTCGCGGAAGATCTGCGAGTGGTACAGCGTGGCGTCGATAATGAACCGCAACTCCAGACCGACGCCATCGATCGCCTTAACGTGTGCCGTTGCGGTGTGGCCGTTCTTCGTCAGCGTCCATAGCGGCGGAGCCAGTGTGACCGGCTCCAGCCGCTGTGGCTCGGGCCTCTTGTAGTCCCAGCAAAACCGATCATCGTTCGCCACGGTCAGAACACCTCCAGGCCCGTGTCTCACCTGAAACTCACTTCGCCTTCGCGCCGAGCAAAATAGGATCAGTCTCGACAAGCACAAGGGATTTCACCATGCCCTGTGTGCCGGTTTTGTATTTTTTGAAGTGCGGAGTTGCAAGTGCGCCTCGTAGGAGGCCGCATCTGCGTAAATCTCGAAGATTCTGATCTGGGCAGGATCGCCCTTCACCGATACCGCATACAGGGTCAGAACGCCTGGCTCCAGACGGATCGACATTTCGATTTCCTCTCGGAGCGCAGCTTTAGATCTCTGTAGTTGACCGGGATCGATCTGAAGTTCTGCCAGCCTGACGACACGGCTTTGCATCTGTTGAGCGGCCGTGTCCATGTGGCGTGTGCCATGAATGTTGCCAGGAGGGATGCGCCAAGCATTAGATAGTGTGTTGATGTCATTCCGACCTGCCGTGGCGACATGCGCCCATCTGGCTTAGGCCTTGTCGGCGCGTTTCCGGCGCGCCGGCTTGGCCGTTTTACCGGTGACGCCTCGCGAATCCAGCCACAGGCGAACCGCCCGTCTGACCTGCTCCGTCAGCGGGATTCCGTCGCGGTCCTTCACGAGCGACAGCCCCTCGAGCAGTTCGTGTTCCAGCGGAAGTTCGTCAGTCGTTTCGGAGTCACCGCAGCCCTAATGTAAAGCATGTGTTTTACAACATCAACTCGCCTCTGAAACCCCCGTCTGCTGTAGCCACGCTCGTTGCCCTGGGACGGCTCCTAGAAAAAACAGGATTGAATCAACGGATGAGCTTGGCGTACGTTCTACAAACCTCACCCAAGCTACCCATGCCGCTGTCCGATGCTGCTCCAGACGGCACACTAGGCGGATGTCAGCCCACCTATCCGCAATGCCCCGCGTGTGATTGCGAACGCCATATCCAGCCGTTAGCGGTCACGGACGTGTCGGTCGGCGTCCAGTATTTCCGCTGCGAGCGGTGTGGGCTTGTGTGGGCGGTTAAGTGACTACGACGGCGCCTCCTAGCCAACGGGCGATCCGCGCCGGCCTGCCAGGCCCTGGGGTGAAGTTCCGCTCACTACCGAATTGCCACAGTAACCGCGCCTAAGCTCATTAGCGCTGCACGTTGCCGACCTCTACAATGGGTCTATGTCGGCAACGTTGATGCAGAACCGTTTCTGGTTACACAAGGTTGCCGACAGCAGGGGCAACGAACGGTTCATTGTCCTGTCGAACCCCGAGGCCGGAAAGGATGCTGACTGCTCAAGGCCGATGTCTGCAGGCGACGCAAAAACGGCCTTGCACAGAGCTGGGGTAAGTCTGATGCGGTCATAGAGTTTATGTTCGACCGCGCGAGAAACGTCTTGAGAAACGAAGAGGCGCCCCGTCGGCCACCCGACCGCGAACCGATCTGATCCTTGGTTCACACTGACTGGAGATCGCGGTGCTTGCGCTCGTGCTGTTGCAATGGCATCCGCCCGTCCACCCGTTCCCGCCGATCTTCGCGAAGCCGCCTGCGGCTTCGCACATTGTGAGACACGCGACATTCGGCCGACTTCACGCCGCGATCTCCTCGTTGGGCTCGACACACATCGCACGACTGCGGCGCGGGCGTTACAATATGTAGTCGCTGCTTCGTCAACCTCTGCCATGCACGAAGGGACGGTTGCCATGACGAGTCGCGCTGCACCATTCATCCGCGACGATCACGGCCAGGATTTGGTCGAGTATGCGCTGCTCATCGCGTTCATCGCGCTGGCGTGCATCATCGGGCTGCAGAACCTGGGTGGCGCGATCACCACCACCTACAACAGCATCTCGTCGAGCCTCACGGGCGCCGTTTCGTAACTGCGTTGCCGTCTCGGTCACGCGGCACGCTCCTCGCGTTCGCACGACCGATTCCGAGCATAAATAGAAGCGCACGATCGACAGATTCTTCGTGTCGCTCCGCCAGCCGCAGCTCGGACACTGTCTCGTGTCGGACAGCTTCGCTCGTAACATTCGTAGTCCTTGCCAAAACGAGCCCGCACGAGCCATCGAACCGGACATACGCCGGCCGCACTCGCGCGGATTCAGACGGAGCTTGCAGAGTTTGGCACCGGGGGGGGTTTCCCGGCCGGGCGCCTCCGCGAGCTCCACTGATTGCGCCCGCTTTCTCAATTGCGACAAAACGTTGAGGCCCCTCCGGCCTGGTGGCCGTCACCAAGTCGGAGGGTTTCGCCTCACGCGTGCCGGGTCAGTCCGCCGCGCGTAATCGAGCGTGAAGGGAGCCAACCCTCCGCCCGAGTCCTGTGTGTTACGCTCGCACGCCTTCGATGATCTCGACCGCTTCCGTCGGAGAGCACGTTGAACGCCACGCGCGATGTCGTGATCACCTGGATCTGGCCCGTGCTCGCGAACGAGTAGAGATCGTACAGCACCGTATTCTGCGTGCGCACCCCGACCACCACCTGGCTCATGTCGGCCACGATGATGTAAGAGGTATCGCTGTTGTTGCCGTACGTTTCGTTGATCGCGATTTGCGACGAGACGAAGACCGGCAGGCCGAAGAGTCGGCGCGATGCCTCCTGCGTCGGATCGGCTGCAGTTGCAGCCTCTCCTGCAGGTCGTCCAACTTTCGGAACGTCGCCCATGTTCTCGGGTGCATGAAGATCGCCGAGGGCGACGCGTTGTCGCGCTCGAGTCGATCCATGGCGTCGAGAATGTCCACGAGTCCAGGCAGACCGCCGTTGCCGCTGCCCGCGTCCGCTTCGGTTTGCGTGATGCCGGCAATGTTGCGGAGGCCCAGAATCGGGCTCGAGCCAGCGCCCGCACCCTGGAGAAACTCGCTGTCAATCTTCGCCGCGAGCTGCTTTTCCTGATCCAGCTGCAGGATGCGGCGGCCTTCGGTGCCCGTGTCGGAGAACCACTCTTCCGAGCCCAGCGACCGCACAGCGAACTTGCACGCTGACAGCCGAACGCGCTCGTAGCTCGGCGAGCTCTCGGTTTTGCTCTGCGCTTCACCGACTGCATAGACCGTTGCTGACGTGCCGAGGCGCGGCAGCTCCATCGGCTTCGTTTTCCATCTGCACAACGCGAGGATTGGCCCGCAGCACGACGCTAGCGGGCCGCAGCCGGTCAACGAACGGGCCGACTGCGTCTGAATGAGGTAGCCGCCGCCAGGATCGGATCCGATACTCGCGGCCTTGCCTTCCGACTCGCCGCGGCGATACTCGGCCAACGTCGGGAGCCATAGCTTCGTATCCTGCGGAACGTCGGACACCCCATTCAGCCAATCAGACAGCGTCGGCCGGGTGCGGCGATCGTGTTCTTCACACAGAGCGATGCTGGTCTTCAACCCCGTTCTGATTTCGACCAGCTCCTTGAAGTCTTCGATGTGGTCACCGAAGAAACGGACGAAATCAACCGTGCTGGCATCTTTCAGGGAATCCATTTCGGCGTTGAGCCGATGATGGAGCTTGTCCGCCTCGCGCAGCACTAACTCTCGCCGAGTGTTCGGATCGCTCGTAAGCAGGCGGATCTCCGCCAGCTCGGCTTTCAAATCAAAATTCATTTGTGCTCACCCAATAAAAGCCACGCCGCGTCGCAGGGTGCGATCGTAGAGACGTGACTGGACAAGCCCGCACGCTGCGCTCCCATGCGTGATGGCATGCGCCTTCGTCCGACCGGCCAGCATCCCACTGGCAATGAATCGGCGCGCTGTCCTCCCGGCCAGCATCCCACTGGCGGGTTGGGAGTGAGCCCAGGCAGTTCGTGGGGCTCGTCCAGGATCTCCGAATGACGGGCGCGCGTGGCGGTCCAGCATCCCACTGGCCGCGCGGTGCGCGTGTCTGCTCGAAGAAATCGGATCACGGACGATGTCGTTGGCGCCTGCCGACATCCCGTCGGAAGAGCGCCTTGAGCATGTCAGTGACCGAGGGCGCTAACTCAGATCATTACCACACGCCACTCCGACGATCAGTGCGACATCGGCGGATTCGGATCACACAGCGCGGCATTCAACGCCGCAATCAAGATTTTGTCGAGTGGCCTG
>CAVXSR010000005.1:0-260264 GCA_963764495.1 Vicinamibacteria bacterium
CGGAAGCAAGCGCACTCGAACCCGAGCCGGCTCGAACGTGACGATGCTACCGTTCTCCAAGGCGTCGACGAGCTGGGGCAGGTTCGCGAGCAGCGTTCGCGCCAGTGCCTCCGGCTTGCGGCTACCCTCGCCGCGGAACTGGATGACCGACGGCTGTCGCGAGGAACGCACCGCGAGCAGCGTTCCGAAATCAGCATCCGCGGACACGACGATTCGATGCTCGGCGGCAGCGCGCTCGAAGATCACTTCGTCGTCGGCGTGCTGCAATCCTAATTCGCGAACATGGATTGCATCATGACCGGCCTGTTGCAGGAGAGCAGCGAGCGCTGGCGAAAGCGCGTTGTCGATCAGGAACCTCATTCGCCGGCGGCGAGGGGCAGCGCTCGTTCGCGGACGGCTTCGGCCGCAAAGAGCAGCGCCTCGCGGACGTCGTCAGCCTCGAGGTCGGGGTACAGCGCGAGGATACCCTCTGTGGTTTGCCCTTCAGCCACGAGGGCAACGACAGTCGCAACGGGAATCCGAAGACCGCGAAGACACGGAACTCCCCCCATCTGGCGGGGATTGGTCGTGATCCTCTTGAACTCCATATTGACAGTGTAGCCCGGAGGCCGCTGATCTGTGAAAGACCGCGCTCCGGCAGCCGTGTTCGTCAAGCCACGATGCGAGGTCCCGAGCGCCTACCAGGCCGTAAGCGATGTCATTCACTGCCTCGCCGTACGAATTTGAGAGGCTCGACCCGTGCTGCTGACTGGCGACGCCGCGCAAGCACCCTCAGGATCGCATCGAGCACAGCATCCAGGTCCTTGCCTACGTCCTCGGCAAGAAAGCGCAGCACGAAGTAGCCGTTCTCCTGCAGCAACTGGTCCTTCCGTCTATCGCGACGATACGCGACCGGATCCGCGAGGTGCTGTCCGCCATCGAGTTCGATGGCAACGCGCGCGTCGGCGCACAGCAGGTCGACTTCAAGGGTTCCGAAGCCGTCGAACGGGATCGGCAGCGCCACGTTGAGACGGAAGCGTCCACTGGTCTCCGTCAGCGTGTCCAGTCGCCGGTAGAGGAACGCCTCGGTTGCACTTCTTGCCCGCGCTGCACCCTCGGCGTCTTCCGGCATCGCCCGGGCGGCGTGCACGAACAGGCTCGCCAGCGGCGTGTCGACACCGTCTCTAATGAGCCTTCGCACGCTACCGGAGTAATCGCGCTTCCAGACCGGATCGGACGGAAGAACGACATCGGCAGGCCACCCTGGAACGGCGCTGGCCGGAAGAAGGATCGTGTAGCCGATAGCCTCATACCCGCGACATCGCCGATCAAACATTCGCGCCAGCATCGGCACGTTGAGATCGGCGTAGTCGTAGATGCGCACCTCGCGCTTCCCGTCGTAGAGACGATGCAGCCGGCCGGCGTACTGCGCGACCGTTCCTCGCCATGAGACAGGAAGCGTCAGAAACAACGTGTCCAAACGCGGATCGTCGAATCCCTCGCCAACGTACTTGCCGGTCGCGAGGATGATTCGCCCTTCCTGCCGCGGGATGGCTGCGAGACGGTCATTGACCGCCTGGCGCTGCTTCTTGCCCATGCCGGCGCGCAGGACGACAACGTGATCAACACGCGACGTCAGCTCGTGTTCGAAGCGGTCGAGGTGCTCATTGCGCTCCGTCAGGATTAACGGCGAGCGCCCATTGCGAACCGAATCGACAACGTCCTCACAGATTCGTCGAGTACGCGTCTGGTCGTCGACCAACTCCTGGTAGAGCGTCTGAAATTCGACGCGCTTGTCCGGATCAGGGCTTCTGTTCGGCTGGAACGACGTCGGCTGAACCAGCACGAAGTGCTCGAACGGGCGCGATGCCGCCTGTGCGCGAGCGTTTACCTGATGTCGAACCGGACCGCACTGCATGAAGATGATCGGATGGTGGCCGTCCTTGCGTGCGACGGTTGCCGACAAGCCAACGACAAATCGGGCTTTGGCTTGGCGTACCACCTGCTCGAAACTGTGCGCCGACAGGTGATGGCACTCATCGACGATCACATGGCCGTACTCAGCGACGCGGTCATCTACTACGCCTTTTCGGACGAGACTCTGAATGATGCCGACGTCAATCTGTCCAGTCGGTCGATTTCGTCCTCCGCCGATTCGTCCGATCGATTTCGCCGGGACATCGAGGAAAGTCGAGAGACGCTCAATCCATTGATCGAGCAGTTGCCGGCGATGAACTAGCACGAGCGTGTTCACGCCGCGCCGGGCGATGAGCCACGCGGCGACGACGGTCTTGCCGAACGCTGTTGTGGCTGCCAATACGCCAGTCTCATGACGCAGCATCGCGTCCGCTGCTGCCTTCTGCTGCTGCCGAAGCTCGCCTTGAAACTTCACCTCCAAACGACTGCCGTCGCGACGTTCGTCGCGAATGGCCGTGCGAACACCAAGATCCGTGAGGGTCTTGCGAACGTCATCGAGGCAGCCGCGCGGCAGTCCGATGTGATGCGGGAGATCCTCGGCGCACGCGATGACGCGTGGCTTGCTGTACGTCGAAAGCCGCATCGCCTGCGCTTTGTAGAACTCGGGATTCTGGAACGCAGCGAGCCGAAGCAATCGGTTTCGAAGTCCCGGATGCAGCCCTTGCTTGGGGATGTAGATCTGATTGCCAAGGACGAGTTCCAACGTCGCTGGCAAATCACCGACGATCGGGGCCTCTCTTCGACGTGACGGAGGTGCAGTCCAAGGCTCTGTTTCTCCATCGTCCTGCGGCGGCAACCGTACGCCGAGAATGCGGCCTCGTCGTTCAGCGTCCTCGACGATCTCTTCAACCTGCGGCCTCCCTATCTTGCGAACGCTCGCTAGAAATGCCCACTGGTCGGCCCACGGAACAAAGGCGCTATCAAGAAAGACCGTGTTGTCCTGTTTGCGCGCTGCCCTCTGGAGCGGCAGAGCGATCAGGTTTCCGAATCCTCCTTGCGGCATCGTGTCTTGATTCGGAAACAGCCGGTCGTACGAATCGAGCCCGATGTCCGGACGTCTCTCCATGGTCTCGGTGAGGACATGCGATCCCAGTCTTCGGGCAAGCGCGGCCGGAATGGCCTCATCGAAGAAGAACCAGACATGCGCACCTCGCCCGGAGCGTGATCGTTCGAGCGCGGCTGGGAGATTGAAGTGGCGACAAGTTTCAAGAAACGCCGCGGCATCGTCGCGCCAGTCCGCCTTGTCGAAATCGACGGCGAGGAAGAAGCAGGTCTCGTCCTGAAGCAACGGGTAGACGCCAGCGACGAAGGGCTGTCCCTCGGCGTCGCAACCTGACAGGTGCCAGCGAATGACATCGTCAGTGACCGGAAGGAACCGACGGTTGGGACATTCAGCGCATTTGATGCGCGGCTTCTCGCACACGCCTCGAACCCACTCGTTGGCACAGGCGGGAGCGTACCCAGACCGGCCCGTCTTGCGGCTCTCGAATCGCCGCGGGTACACGTCGTCGCGGCCTCTGAAGAGCGACCGAAACAGGGTGATCTTCTCCTGCGGCGACGATGTCTGATCGACCGACCCCGAGATCAGGTCCATGAGGTTGATTTCGTCTTCTCAGCGACGGGAAGCCGCCGAGTGTGTCCTCTTCAGGCCCAGCATACGCGCGAGCTCTTTCGTTTTTTAGGTAACGGTGTCGCCTTCGTCTTCGGGCTTGCCCGCCGAGAAGGACATCATAGGGCGCAGACAGGCTACCCACGGCCTCGGCTAAGCGCGAACAGTGCCGCCATTTGTCTTCGTTGAAGAGAGTCTATTCGAGAGGACTGACAAGGAGTGACCGTCGGTGGCGGTGGAACTGGGAGGCCGCTTGGGAGACGCACGACATGGCGCCGTATGTGGAACCCCGCTGGAACCCCGGAACTCGAAAAGTGGTCGGGGCGACTGGATTCGAACCAGCGACCCCCTGCGCCCAAGGCAGGTGCGCTACCAGGCTGCGCTACGCCCCGACTCTGAATTCCTTGATTCTAAACCATTTGTAAAACCTGGTACCCACGCACCTGCTCTCACTGTCCCAAAACCACGAATCCCGACCGACTGTACCAAAACGCGAGTGGCTGGCCGTTCGAGGATTAAATCGTGCCCATCGCGGTCGCCGTTTTGGGTAATCGCGTCCGCGCCGCTGCTCTGGAAGCCAGGCCCGGGATGGGTCTCCGCTACGGCGTTTATCGGAACTGATTGGGACAAATGCGCCAGCGTCCTGCGCGCGCGCAGTCACGGGAATAATGACATGACCAGCGAGCGCGGGTCGCCACGCTCTCGTCTGAGTCCTCCTCATCAGCGTCCGCAGCGGACTGGCCGTAGTTCGCGAAGTACGACTAGCATCTCGATCACGCCACCAGGGCACATTCTGGTCGCAGCCCCGCCCTGCTTGGCCGGCGCGAAGCTGCCGTCGATCTTGCGGCCGTTTCCGCTTGCCATTTCCCGCCCAAGTGTCGAAAATCAGCCGCAGACAACAGCCTGATCCGCGCTGTCAAAGGCGGAACCGCCGACCCCAGGGCATGTTGACTCACACCGGGCTATCCGCAGTCAGAGTGCGCCCGACCGGCGTCGAACGGCGGGCTGAAATCGTTCCTCCCGCGGGTTCTCGCCGAAATCCCGGTAGTCAACTACGGAGGCCCATCCGTACGTCGGTGGTGAGAATCGAGGATCGACGACCACTGAGGAGGAACCCCAATGATTGCAACAGTCCCGGCGCCGACCAAGAACGCCCGAGTGGACGCGATCTTCACGGACGTGTACGACGCGCTCTGCCGCATCATCGAGAAACACCACGTCACGTACCGACGAGTACCGCGAGGCCGTCAACTGGCTGACCGTGGCCGGCACGCAGGAGCATGAGATCCCGCTGCTATTCGACGTGTTCATGGCGACTGCGATCGATAACGAAAACTTTGCCGGACATGGCGGCACGGAATGCAACTGCGAGGGTCCGTTCTACGTACCTGGCGCGCCCCGGCTCGAACTCCCGTACGTCCTGCCGAAGCGGGAAGAGGATGGCGAGACCCTCAGGTTCTCCGGCACGGTTCGTTCCCTCGACGGCTCGCCGCTGGCCGGAGCGTTGCTGGACGTCTGGCAGGCGAACGGAAACAAGGAGTATCCTTCGTGCATCCGGGTGTACCGGGTACAACCTGCGCGGTCAGCTCCCTGCCGACGGCGAGGGGCGCTTCGAGTTCGAAACGGTCGTACCGTCTCCGTACACGGTGCCGCACACCGGGGCGACCGGGCAGCTGCTGGCAGCGCTTGGCCGGGTGCCGTGGCGTCCCGCTCACGTCCACTTCAAGATCACGCACCCAGACGCTCAGATGCTGACCACGCAAATCTACTTCGAGGGCGACCCGTGGATCGACGAGGACGTCGTCGGTGCGGTGAAGGCGCCGCTGATCGTCGCACTCGAGCGTCGCGAGGATGACCGTGGGCAATATGCGGCCTGCTCGTTCGACTTCGTGCTGCCCGACGGTCGGTAAGAGCACGCTGTCGAAAAGGCGCGTACACCCGAACGGCACATCAAAGAACGCACCGCAGCCGCCGGTGACTGGCTAGGCTGCCCGTCGTTTATGGGATGGATTCTAGTAACGAGCAGTCGCCTTGTGTTTACCATCTCGACTCCGGCCTATCTGATTTACCGGCGCGTTGAGTGGAGTGCGGCGTGTGGTCATGAGTCGGGCGGAGAACTCTGTCTCCGTTGCACCCTCCTCGCACGACCGACACGGTTCCATCGGTTCAGGGCGACGGACTGTCGCGAAACTGTCCCAGAACCGGATCTTATTGAGTTAACTCGGGTAGTCGACCGAGCGAAAGAAGATTCCCCAGTTGTGTTGAAAACACAAAGAATCGACGTGATGGAATGGAAGCGTTGGTCCAGGATCGAGTTCGCCCAAGGCAGGTGCGCTACCAGGCTGCGCTACGCCCCGACTCTGAATTCCTTGATTCTAAACCATTTGTAAAACCTGGAACCCACGGTCGCGCAGCAGATGCAACAGCGTTATGCCGCGCCTTTACTCCTTCTCTCGCTTCTCACCCTTGTGATTCAACGCCTCGACCTCGGCCAGCAGCCGGTCGAGGTCGGCGCGCCGGTAGAGCTGGCCATCGGCGACGACCGCACCGATCTTCTGCGTGTTGCGGATGTTTTCGAGGGGGTTGGCGTCGAGGAGCACGAGATCGGCGAGCTTGCCCGGCTCGATCCTCCCCAGCGAGTCCGCCAGGCCAAGCACGCGCGCAGGATTAAGCGTGGCCGCCTGCAACGCCTCGAGTGGAGTCAGACCGGCTTCGACCAGCCTGACCAGCTCCTCATGCAAGCTGAGGCCCGGGACTCCCATCGGGATGTCGACGTCCGTCGCCGCCAGCAGCACGACTCCAGCCTTATTCGCGAGACGAACATTCTCCAGTTCGAGAGGGGGGATTGGCCGAAGGATCGATTGGAGCTCCCGAGCCGTTTCCGAGTCGAGCAAGTGCGCCCAGTTGCGACGCACCGACTCGGGGACGAGTCGCAGGCGGGCGGTGTCCGAAAGGATCTGGTCCGCGTGCACGATGTGGTGATAGACGAGCAGATCGGCAGTGACCGCCACACCGTTGTGCCGGTACGCCTCGAAGGCCGACGCGCAGGCGGCCGGATCCCGGCTGTCGTAGAGCGCGCGATAGTGTTGGATCTGCATCAACAGGAGCTTCTCGCTCACCGGCAGCCCGTGGTAGTTGGCGAGAACTCCCGCGAAACGTTCCCGTTCAGCGTCGGCCTTGGTAGAGCAACCGGTTGCGAGGGCCTCCGGATGCTCGACCGTGCGCTGACCCGCGGCGGCGGCCTCTTCGGGAGTGATGCGGAAGGGGACGTGACCGTCCACCGGAATCTTTCTGCGCCTGGCCTCGTCGATGATCGCGAAGTAGGCCTCCCTGGAGACGTTCTCGTAGACCTTGACGAGATCGGCGCCATGCGAGGCCAGCTGTTCCACCGCCGCCCGAGCTTCCGGCGCGGTGCGCACGATGAGCTTCTTGCTCAACCCCAGGGGAGGATCGCCCTCGACCGCCGGGCCGGCGCTGAGGAATCGGGGAGGGCCGCGACGACTTCCCTCCGCCAACTGGCGCTTGATTGTGTTTGTCAGCGCGAGCGTCACGTCGGCGGTGCCGTCGTTCATATTGCGAACGCCGGTGACGCCGTAAGCGAGGAACAGAGGCAAGTGCCAGTCCTGGGCCGCGATCGACCGGTTGGCTGTGTCAACCCCCACGGGATTCACCGAGTGGACGTGCATATCCCACAGGCCGGGGATGACGTAGCGGCCTGCCGCGTCAACCAACTCCGCATCGCGGGGTATCCGGACGTGGTCGGCCGGGCCCACGGCCGTGATGCGATTACCGACTACAAGAACGGTCTGTTTGCCACGGAGGGATCCATCCATCACATCGACGACGGTGACAGCTCGGATGGCCACGGCCGGGGCCCGCGTCCGCGCGTCGCGGATGGCCACCGTTGGCGCCCGCGGCGTGCATGCGATGAGCAGCAGGCAGGCAATACCCAACCGGACCTTCATCACCTTACTTCCTGAACGTCCTGCCAGAAGGGAAGTCGTTGAGCGGCCATTCGCAGCGTGGCGCCGAGACCGTCGTCATGATAGCCAGCCTGTCAACGTCGAACAATGCTCCTGTGTAGTCGCCATGTGGCGACCGATCGACTGGCCGAATTCGGTCGACACAACGGCATGTACGTGACGGAGGTCGGCTGCGCGCTCGAGTCGCGAAGGTTGACGTAGGATGGGCGCCGATGTGGAACGCGATCCATTCCGGCTGGCATGAGGAGACGGCAATGAAGTCAAAGGGTATGGGAAAGCGACTCGGTGCGATGGTGCTCCTCCTGACGGTGGCCGGACTCGCGGGCCCGTTCCCGGCCGCAGATGCGGCGCCGCTCGAGATGGTCACGCGGGCGCAGTTCGAGGCGTGGTTCAAGGAGATCTCCAATTGGGGGCGGTGGGGCAAGGATGACGAGCTCGGAACGCTCAACCTGATCACAGCGGAGAAGCGCCAGGCGGCCGCCGCACTGGTGCGCGACGGCGTGTCGGTGTCGCTGTCACTGGAACTGAACAAGACGGCCGACGCCCTCAACACCAACCCGTTCGAGCAGACGCTCACGGTGGGCGAGTTCGGCGGGCACGCCGTGGCCGAGGATCGCTACTCGGTCCGGTACCATGGCTTTGCACACTCGCACATGGACGGCCTCACGCACTTCGCGCACGCCGGCACGCTGTATAACGGCGTCTCCGTGGACGTGCTCGAGACGGGTGGTGCCCGCAAGCTCGGCATCCAGAACGCGAAGGACGGCATCTTCACGCGCGGCGTGCTGGTCGATATTCCCTGGCTGCGCGGCGTGGAATTCCTGGAGCCCGGCACCGCGATCACCAGCGAGGACCTCGAGGCGTGGGAGGCCAAGACCAAGGTGAAGATCGCGAGTGGAGACGTGCTGCTGATCCGGACCGGCCGCTGGGAGCGCGTCCGGCAGAAGGGGCAATGGAACTTCCTGGAGGAGGCCGCCGGTTCTCACGCCTCGCTGGCCCGCTGGCTGAAAGCGAGGGACGTGGCGGTGATCGGCTCCGACGGCGTGAGCGATGTCATGCCCTCGGGCGTCGAGGGCCTGGTCAATCCGCTGCACGAGCTGGTGCTGGTCAGTCTCGGCATGCCGCTCCTCGACAACCTGGATCTGGACCCACTGGCCCGCGAAGCGCGGCAGCGGGGCCGCTGGACGTTTCTGTTCGTCGGCTTGCCGCTCCGCGTTCCGGGCGGCACTGGCTCTCCGCTGAACCCGCTCGCGATTTTCTGAGCGCAGGAGCAGCACGGTTGTGCTGCCGCAAGACTGTACGGACCCTTGGTGGGACGCGTCAGCCTTACTTTTCCGATCTGCGACCCGGGTCGGGGCGACGAAGGCGCTCGCGAGGTTGTTCGTTCGCCCTGCTCACACCTCGAAGTTCCGGAGCGCGAACGCGCGTGCCGCCGGTGTCTGGTCGACCGCGGCCAGCCGCTCCTCTATTACAGGGCGGTCGCAGGCCACGACGCGGGCAACGACATCGCGCTGTTCGCGCTGACGCGCGAGTCACGCGACAAGGTACTGGCCTGGCGGATCCGACTCCGACGATTTGCGGGAGGCGTTCACGCCGGTACAGCCGCTCACCACGGAGCTGAGCACCTACCTTGTGGAGAGATCCGCCCTGACGGATCCCAGCTTCGCCGCCGCGGTGTTCGAAAGCCGGACGTGGACGGACTTCGTGCTCGTCGCGCCGAAGTAGCGCGAACGCGTCGTCCTGTCCTGTCATGGCGACCGATGTCGATTGTGCGCCGGCGTTTCCCGAATCAGTGTGCTGAGAGTCCCGTTAATCCCGGCTATCGTCCAGCCGCCTTGCCGTATCCGTTCCCTTGTGAGGCTCACGTCGCTTGTGAGGACGCCAGCCTGGAGATGGAGTTCACGCGCATACCTTAGCGGTTCATGGCGGGGACGGCATTGCCGGACGTTGTGACGGCGACTGAGTGACGACCGATTGGGTCCGGAGAACCGAGAATCAGCAGCGCGAGCGGGATCAGTCAATCCCACTTTTCACTTTCCACTTCGCATTCACTTGGCACCTTCCACTTACCACTTGGCACTGCGAGAGGCACTCGGGCGCGGTTCTTCTGGCGCAGCCTGAGCCGCCTGCGTTGGTGGCAGCGAGACGCCGCGTGCGAGTGCCAGCGAGTCGAGCGCGCTGGGGCCCCTCAATCGGCCAAGCAACTCCAGCCACACGTGATGGGTGATCGTGCGCGGAAATTCGGTTTCACTACCCCGCCAGTCGAGCGGATCGTCTCCGAGCGCTCGTGACAGGACGAACTCCCGGATTGCCTTCGTGCCCTCGCGGCGATCTACACCGGCAAGTTCGACCGCATGCGCGAGTTCGTGGACGATGATGCAGAGCGGTCGGTCATTGCCCAGTGACTCGGTCTGATACCGGAGATACCCGAATAGTCGGCCGTCTGTGACCCAGAATCGACCGTGGCCGTACAGCCCTGTGGTCTTCACGAGGAGCGGATAGGCCCGGATGATGAGCACAGTCGCCGGAAGGCGCTCAACGCGGTGGAGCAGCTCTCGGCCCGTCGCCGATCGGCGTTCCAACTCGGCAAGATGCCTTGCCGTGAGACTATCTCCTCCTTCGATGCGAAGGACCCCGCTATGTGGTCCCGCGTCAGGCCGTCCCTCCTTTTCACGCCGCGGATCGAGCGCTAAATGCATTTCCTCGGCAATTGCTGACAGCGTGCTCGGGCCGGTCGACTTATTCAGGAGCTCTAACTGCACACGATAGCCGACGGCTCGGGCAAATTCGGTTTCAATCCCGGGCACGGGACCCGCGCGCTCTTCGCTTTCCCGCGCCAGCAGGAGCGATCGCAAGCTGTTCGTGTCGAATCCTCGTGGCGCGAGGGCCACTTCCAGCGCGTGCGCCACCTCGTGAGCCAGTATCCGGACGGCACGATTGCTGCCTATCGGTTCGGCCTGGTATTCGAGGAGCCCGAACAGACGTCCTCGCACTACCCAGAATTTCCCGCGCCCGAGCAACCCGTCCTGCCGAACCAGGAGCGGATGCGCCCGCACGATGAGCACGACGTTCTGTAACCGCTCGATCCTGCTGACCAGCTCACGCGCCGTTGCAGACCCGGCGAGCGCCCGCTGAAGATGATCGCGCGTCAGTCGGTCGTTCGGGAGCACACGCAGCACATGTTCATGTGTCGCCGCTCGTGCGGCTGGCGTCGCGGCGACACTGGCCGCCAGACCGTAAAAAAGGAGTAATCCCGCCAGGAGCTTAAGACGCTGACTACCTGTGCGTGACGCGGTGCTGATCGGCCAGGCGAACATGCTTGCCTCCCACACCGTGTGCAAACCGGTGTGGGTGCAAAGTAGGTCTGGTGCCTGGCGGCAGTCCTTGGACTAACCGGGTATTTTCCTGAAGTTCTGAGAGTGCGCGCCGCCCAACGACTTTATCGGCGCTTCGGGGTCGGCACACCCGACTGTGTAGATGAGGACATCCGCGCCCGCCGGAACGTGAACACTGACGATCCCAGGCGTACGATATTGCCTTCGCTCAGACGCTGAGGGGCTATGAGCTGGCGATCGTTCAGCCACGTTCCGTTCTTGCTGCCGAGATCCTCGATGGTCACACCCTCGACGTCGATCCGTATTCGCGTATGGCGTCGAGAGATCGTCGTCGTGTCGAGGTCCGGATGGTCCGAGCGCCCGACGATATTTTCGCCGGCATGAAGCGGAACGCGTCCGCTGGTGCCGACAAGCCAGCCGCGTACGACGGCGCGGTCCACCTCCGGAAGCACACTCGAACCGTGAACGGCGCCCGAGAACGCATAACCAACGCCGTGCACGGTTCGAATGAATTCGTCTCGGCGCCCGCCCGCGTCAAGCGCTTCTCGCAAGTCCGAGACGAGCGCCTGGAGACTCGCCTCGGACACGAAGACATCGGGCCAGAGGCGGCTGTAGATCTGCTCCTTGGTCACCACGTTCGGACGCTGCTCGAGCAGCAACAACAGCAGATCGATCTCCTTTCGTGTCAAGTGGATGGAGGCATCGCCTTTCAGGACTTGACGTGCGCCAACGTCGACAGAGAAGGGTCCGAAGTGAAGCCGCATTGCCGGTGAGTAGTCCGCTTACGGATGCGCGAGTTCTGAATAGTATCCGACGTCCGCGGTCGAGCGGGGCGGCAGTCAGCCAAGACGACTGATGTAAACTCCCTCGCGTCACTCGGAACAGCCTGAACGACTGTCCTGTGCGCATCGTACCCAGCCCGGTGTCGTTGCTGTGTGCTGCCGCCCTCCTGGCTGGCACTCCGGCCTCGTCCTTTGCGCAGGTGGGCGGCACCACTGCGACGCTGCGCGGCAACGTGACTGATAGCACTGGCGGCGCAACGCCTGGTGCCACCGTGACCCTGCTGGACGTAGGCACGCAAGCGTTGCGCACCGCGGTGACTGATGACCGGGGAAGCTTTCTGTTCACGGGCCTTTTCCCTGGAACGTTCGACATGACATCGAGCTTTCAGGGTTCAAGACTGTCAATCAGACAGCCATCGTCCTCGGACCGAATGACACTCGCGGCATCGACATCCAGCTGGAGCTCGGCGCGCAAACCGAGACCGTGGTCGTTACGACGTCCGCCGACATCGTCCAGACCGAAACAGGCGCGCGCGAAGGGCGATTGTCCGCCGCCCAGATCGACAATCTCTCGATCATCGGCCGCGGCTCGCTCGAGCTGTTACGGATTCTGCCGGGTGTCGTCGCACCCGATCAGAGTCAGCTCGAGAGCGTCAGCTTTCTTTTCGGGGCCAACCAGACGCAGTCCAACGCTATCAACGGCGTCCGCACGTCGAACAATGCGGTGAGCCTGGACGGATCGAACCTGATCGACATCGGCGTGAACAACGGCGTCATGGTCAACGTGAACAACGACATGGTGCAGGAGGTCACGGTTCAGAGCTCGAACTTCAACGCCGAGTACCGGATCGGGCGCCATCAACATCAGTGCGGTCACGAAGGGGGGAAGCTCAGAGTTTCACGGGACCGCCTATTGGTACGGGCGTGATCACCGGCTCGCGGCGAACGATCGATCGAACAGCATCCTGGGGATTGACAAACCGAAGAGTGGATTCTTCTATCCGGGTGGGAACATCGGCGGTCCGCTGCCGCTGCCGTTCACCGGGTACAACGGCGGCCGCGACAGAGTGTTCTTCTGGCTCGGCGTCGAAGGGCAGCGCCAAAGAGTCGATTCGGGAAGCACGCTGACCACCACCCTCAGCCAGGCGGCGCGGACGGGCGACCTGAGCGAGTTCCTGGCGGGACGGTCAGAACCTGAATCACCCGTCGATGGTCCTCGTTCCCGCCGGCTTCCCGAACTCCGGCACCCCTGCGCCGAACAATGACCTTCGTCCGTACGCGGACCCGCTCGGGCTCGCAATGGCGAGTCTCTATCCACTGCCCAACCACGCCGATGCCGACAATCGCTACAACTACGTCTACAGCGCGCTGGAACCCACGAACCGGTTCGAGGGGAAGGGCAGACTGGACTGGAATATCAGCACGAAGACGAAAGCGTACATGCGTATTGCTCACGACACGGAGGACTTCGAAAGCCCGCGTGGCGTCTGGGGAGGCGGGGGTCAGGTCAAGCTGCCGACTCCCGGCGAGAGCCACAACCGGGGCCGCTCGTACGCCGCCAACGTCGTCCAGGTGCTGAATCCGTCGCTCACACACGAGTTGCTCGCGACCTACAGTCGTCTCACGCTCGACAACGGATACCGCGACCCGTCCGTGTTTCGCCAGGATGCGCTCGGCGTCGACTTCGTCGGGTTCTTTCCGGACCAGAGCCCGAATGTTCCGCTCGGGCATAGCTACAGCTGGTCTGGCGCGCAGCTGGGCGATTTCGGGGCGTTCAACGACGCCACATACGCTCACACCGACGAGTTGCTTTTCGCCAGCAAGCTGACAAAGGTCCATGGCGCGCACGCGCTGAAGTTCGGCGCCAGCGTGGCGCGGCTGCAGAAGCAGCAGAACTTCTACAACAACGAGGACGGCGGCATGGTGTTCACGCCGTCCACGCCTGGCGGCACGGGCAGCCAGATTGGCGACCTGCTCGTGGGCGGCCGTATCTGGTGATCCAGGGTACGCGTTCAAAAGACGGCCGATTCCGGATGTGGAACTTCGATCTGTTTGCGCAGGACAGCTGGAAGATCCGTCCCAACCTGACGCTCGATGCCGGTGTCCGCTTCGGGTACTGGACGAACAACGCCGAGCTGAACGGCCTGGGCACGTGGTTCGATCCCGACTCGGTACGATCCGGCACGCGGCGCGTTTCTCGATCCCGGAAACACGCGGTTGAACGGCGTTCGCTACGCGGCGCTGGGCCAGGCGCCGCTCGGCCTGCTTCCGAACCGCCCGCCATTCGCGCTGCCTCGCCTCAACGTGGCGTGGGATATCAGAGGCGACGGCACAAGCGTGCTGCGTGGCGGGTACGGGCTGTTCGTGAACCGGCCGGTCGGGAATGTCGATTACGCCAACGCGCTGCGGTGTGCCACCCAATGCCTATAACGTCGGCGCCGACGCTTTCTACGATCCGACGCTTGGCGGGCAGGGCCTGACATACGAGACCGTCAGGCTCATCCCGTTCGAGGACGTGATCGGACGCAGACCATCAGTCCACCCACGCCGGACTCGTTCACCTTTCCGAAGACGCACAGCTACAGCGTGTCGTACGCGCGGCGCATCTTCTGGAATCAGGTGGTGGAAGCCGCGTACGTCGGCACCAGCGGGCGCGACCTCGTCAGCAAAACGAACATCAACGTCGTGCCCTACGGCGCACTGAGCAGTGGCGTGCTCGGCAACGCGGACTTGTCGGTGCCGGTCAACCGTGTCGCCCTCGATCCGGGCGTCGTGAATTCACAGCGGCCGTTCCCCGTATACGGGCAGATCACGCCGTTCGAATACGAGGGTACTTCGCAATACCACTCGCTCCAGGCGACGCTGAGCCGGCAGACGGCAAAACGCCTGCAGTACTTCGTGGCGTACACGCTGAGCCGGTCCGAAGGGACTCTGAACGGTGAGTACTTTCTCCGCGATCCTTTCGACCCTCTGAAGACGTATGGGACGCTCGAGATCGATCGTCGCCATATCCTGAACGTCTCCTGGAACGCGATGCTGCCGGACGGTGCGCGCGGTGGGCTCGACACAATGGTCGGCCGTGGACTGTTGAATGGGTGGCAGCTGTCGGGCATTTCAACCGCTGTGAGCGGGACGCCGATTCACCTGGCCTTCTCGGGCGATGCCGCCGGTCCTGGGATCTCGCAGGCCTACTTCGGCACGCCCGACGTCGTCGGCTTGGACGTCGCCAATGTCGGCAATGCCCTGGTGCCTGTGTTCACCTGCGACCCGAGGCTGAGTGGCCACAAGGTCGGCGAGAAGCTTCTGGATATCGGCTGTATCAGCGTGCCGGCGTTCGGCACGAACGGGACGAGAATCCCCGTAGACCTCCGAGCGCCCTGGCGCTCGACTCACGACGTCACGCTGTTCAAGAACTTCGCGATCCGTGGTTCGCAGCGGCTGCAGTTCCGCGCGGGGTTCTTCAACATCTTCAACACGGCGTACGTGAACACGAACCTCGGCAGCACGGACGTGGACTTGGCGCTCGAGACGACGTGCAACCGCCGTGTGGACCACGTGCCGAACGGGGTCGGCGGCTACGTCGATGACATCTGCGATCCGAGCGGCGGGTTCTCGTACACGCAGAACACGCTCGACAACTTCGGCAAGATCAACATCAAGCGCGGCCACCGGGTGATCGAGCTGGTCGTGAAGTACTACTTTTGACGATAAGTGATGGCCGCCCGCCCGCGCGTCCATGACGACGAGAAATGAATTTCTCCGCGTGGCGGTCGGAGGTCGATGCCCGGTCAAAACCGTGGGTTGCTCACGGCTGTGGCCGGGCCAAGTGAACCGATAGACTCACTGCAGCGGATACCCCTAGAATGGCCACGCTTACACATGCCGCTGACTGCCGGCACCCGCCTGGGCTCGTACGAGATCCTCGCGCTCGTCGGCGCCGGGGGCATGGGCGAGGTCTATCGGGCGCGCGATCTCCGGCTGGGCAGAGAAGTCGCGATCAAGATCCTGCAACCCGATAGGCTTGGCGACGAGGCTCGGTGCCGCCGTTTCGTGCAGGAAGCCCAAGCGGCTTCTGCCCTCAACCATCCCCACATCGTCACCATCTACGAGATCGAGTCGGCAGGCGATCGCGACTTCATCGTGATGGAGTACGTCCGCGGGCGCAGCCTCGACGCGGCGATCCCCCGCAGCGGCATGCGTCTCGGCGAGCTGCTGCGCATCGCCATCCCGGTGGCCGACGCGCTCGCTGCCGCGCATGCGCGGGGCATCGTCCATCGCGACCTCAAGCCGGCCAACGTGATGATCGGCAGCGACGGCGCCGTCAAAGTGCTCGACTTCGGTCTCGCGAAACTGGTCGAGAAGGAGGCGGGACTAGACGAAACGACGGTCACGGTGGCGATCGATGGGGACCTCAGCGCACCGGGGACCATCGCGGGCACCGCGGCCTACATGGCACCCGAGCAGGCGACCGGCGGCACGGTCGACGCGCGCAGCGACATCTTCAGCTTCGGGGCCATGCTCTATGAGATGGCCACCGGTGCGCGAGCGTTTGGAGGCACGTCCATCGCCGATACGCTGGCCGCCGTCATCCGCGCCCAGCCGACGCCCCCAACCGTGGTCGTACCTGCGGTGCCGCACGAACTCGAGCGGCTGATTCTGCGGTGTCTTCGCAAGGAGCCGGACCGGCGGTACCAGACGATTCGCGACGTCAGCCTCGAACTGCAGGAGATCAAGGAGGAATCCGACTCGGGGCGCCTGTCGGCGCACGTCCCCGCGGGCGACGCGCACCGCCGCTCCCGTCTGATGCCGGCCGTCATCGTGGCCGCAGCGGTGGTCGTGGCCGCGATCGCCACCGCGTGGTGGCTGAAACAGAGGGCCGAGTTCGACAGGCCCCGTCAACGGCTCAGTCCTTTGACGGCACTCAGCGGCCGGGAGTCTCAGCCGGCATTCTCACCGGACGGCGACCAGGTGGCGTTCGGGTGGAACGGCGAGAAACAGGACAACGACGACATCTACCTCAAACTGTCAGGGTCGAGCGAACTGCGGCGCCTCACGACGGATGCATTGTCGGAGGATACGCCGGCCTGGTCGCCGGATGGCCGCGAGATCGCGTTCGTCCGGCGCGGTCAGGGCAGGACCACGCTGCATGCCGTCTCCCCCATCACGGGCGCGGAGCGCAAGATCTCGATCTTGGCGCCGGCGTCGTAATCGGCCTGTCCTGGTCACCCGACGGTCGATGGCTGGCAACCGGCCGTGCCATCCCGTGGAATGCCGGCAGCCTCCTGCTGGTCCCCGTCCAGGGCGGCGAGCTGCGCACACTGACCACGACGAAGGCCGTCACAGGCTATCCCTCGTTCTCGCCGGATGGGCGGGCTCTCGCGTTCAAGAGGTGCGCAGGTCCGATCCACTGTTCCCTGGACGTACTCGCCCTCGACGCGGCTTTCATGCCAGCCGGCGCGGCGCGCACGGTGGCCCCAGTGCTCAGTCTTTATGACCTCATATGGGCAGCCGCCTGGACGCGTGATGGCCGCTCGCTCATCTACGAGTCCGGCCGCTACCTCTGGCGCGTGCCGGTCGTGGGAGACCGCGCACCCGAACGCCTTGAACTGGCGGGCTACGGGGCGCTCAGCCCGGCCCTGGCCGCCCATCGCGATCGGCTCGCGTTCGTGTCTCAGCGGAACACGATCAGTCAACACCCGCTCGATACCACCCACACCTCGCCACCGGTGCTGGCGTCGTCCTACGCTGACGTCGAGGTGAATTTCTCCCACGACGGGCAGCGGCTCGTCTTCAGCTCGACGCGGGGGGGCGCGGAGAGGGAGATCTGGACGGCCCGTGCGGACGGCACGGGCGCGCGCCAGCTCACGCGCGGTCTGGGGTGGTCGCAGGGTTCGCCGTCGTTCTCGCCGGACAGTCGCCAGGTGGCGTTCGACTCTGGCCACGAGGACGGCAGCTGGAGCCTCTACGTCGTGGACGCCGATGGCGGCGTCCCCAGGCGGCTGACGACCGAATCGGGAAACGAGAACATCCCGGTGTGGTCGCCAGACGGCCGCTGGATCTACTACACGTCGGACCAGAAGGCCGGGCGGAACGTCTGGCGGATCCCGGCGGGCGGCGGTCGCGCCGAGCAGTTGACCACGGGAGGATCGAGCTTCAAGGTCAGGGTGTCTCCCGATGGGCGTGAGTTGCTCTATTCGCCTCCGGTCGTGGCACCCAATGACGATGCTCCGTTACTGGCCGCCCCTGTCGCCGGCGGCGCTCCGCGACAGCTACTGCCGTGCGTGAGGGCATACTCAATCTTTACGAATGCCGTTGGCCTCTACTACGCCGAGTGCGGACCTGGACCCGATCGGAATCTGCATCTCGTCGACGCCGCGACGACCCGCGACTCCGTGATCGGCCGAACCCGGGACGCGCCGTACCAGCCGAGCGTGTTCGCCGTCTCACCAGACGGCAAGTCCGTGCTCGTTCCGCGGGGTGAGTGGACCAGGGACCTGATGCTGATCGAGAACTTCCGCTGAGTTACGAGTTACGGGTGGGCCTATGTTCGCCCGGTCATGGATTGGATCGAGGGATTGGATGCTTCGATAAGTCTCGGCGGCAAGGCAACCGGTTTCATAAATTGGCTCGACTCGCACCATGGCGACATCTGGGTACCAGCAATCTTGATCGTCGTTACCCGCTGGCCGATGATCGCCGTTACAGCCCGGCTGTCGTGCTCAGCGATCGACACATCGAAACGACGAACGCCCGCCTGAGTTGTTGAGTAAGATGGGCACGCCCCCAGGTAAAAGCGCGCGACGGTACACGCTGATCGAGCAGAAGCGCAACGTGTAAATTCACCGGTGAAACGGGGAGAGCCGAATTCCCCGACGACACGCACGTTGGATTGACCACCGCCGGGCTCTGTCCCCACCGACGGTGTGTCTCGGGTCAGACGGGGCCGACAGGAGAACGACGATGTTCCGATCCATCTCGAAGGCTCTCAGACTGTTCATCCTCGGCGTCGGGGCGCTGAGCCTGGCGCAAGTCGCAGCGGCTCAGCCGGCAACGACGAAGGAGACGCTTCCAGCAGGTACGGCCACCATCACGAAGAAGCAGTTGAAAGGAGAGGTCGTGGCGGTCGGCCCGAACTGGCTCGTCGCCAAGATGGCGCCGGGCGGAGACTACCGCGTCTTCACCGTTGCCCCCAACAAGACAGCCATGATCGACGGCGCCCCGAAGACCGTGAGCCAGCTCCAGACAGGGACGATGCTGACGGCGGACGTGACGATTACCGAATACCCCCTCGTCAAGCGGACAACGACGGTCAATTCGGGGAAGGTGTTCTGGGCCTCGCCGACCAGCTTGATCATCACCCAGGAGAACGGCGAGAACAAACAGTACGCCGTGCCGAGTGGCTTCAAGTTCGACGTGGATGGCCAGAAGCTGGAGGCGATGCAGCTCCGGCCGGGCATGATGCTAACGGGAGCCAAAATCGTCGAGGAACCCCTCGTCGAGGTCACTCATGACTCGGTCGTGACGGGCACCGCGCCCAAGTAAACGTTGACGGCAGCCCCGGCCGGAACGTCACCGGCCGGGGCGGACCGCGCGACGTTACTCTGCCGCCCTTCCCGCTCGTACGTCCATGATCCTGGCGATCACAAAACCGGGTGTCGGTCGGCAACACCTGTCCATGTGCTCGGCAAGGGCGGCATCTACGTGTTGTCGAAGATCCTTGGTCATGCCAGCGTCACCATGACCGAGAAGGTCTACGCGCACTTGCTCAAGGAGGATCTGTTCCAGCGCTCGCAGTCCCACAATTCGGCGCATATAGTCGACAACTTTGTCAGGTCAGGCGAGCTGCAGGGCTGCCCAAAAATTCTTCGGGAAATTGCGCGGCGTCGCGAGGCCCATGACAAGAAGATCGGCGTCGATCTCATTGGCCACCCGGCCCATTTCGCGCAGCGCCATCGCTAGGTGGCCACTCGGGCGTGAATCGCCGCGGCCCTTTCACGTCGACTGAAACGGCGCCTCGAAGGCACCACACATCTCGCGTGCGCTCGTCGTGATACTACGCTGGATCCTGCGAAGGGAAATAGGCCGCGATCGCGATCTCAACGGATGAACGACGGTTGGGTGGTTGCCAGCGCAACTAGCGACCACGCCATAAACCTGGCCGCAAAAGCACGCTGATTTCTTTGGGCGTCAGCGGATTCCGGGGCGGATTCTCACTCAGCGCGTCAATATAACTCTGGCGCTGCGCTCGTTTCTTTTCATCTTCCGTCCAGGCGACGAACGCCTTGAAATGCGGAATCGCTTCTTTGAGATGGCCCCTGAGCACAAGGTTGACGGCCACGCTATCCTGATACGCAACATTAGGATCATCGCGACGCGTCGCCGTGGGATCGCTGCGAACGCGGTCGCACGCATCCTTGACCAGATCCGCAAAGCCGCGGAGAGAGCCCATCAGACACAGCTGGTTCCAATCCTGACTCGGAATCGCGTCGGAATCGAGTTCCTGGGCCCGATCAAGGCCTGCCTGGCCTCGCGAATCCTCGGCGATCCGGTCAAGCGCTCCCCATACTCTTTCCAGAATTGCACGATTCGCGACTCTGCGGTCGGCGGGAGGAGCTTGAGTTCACGCTCCATGCGGATCGCCGCGTTGAACACCTCCTGCGCCGTCGGGTCGTCGCCCTGAGCCAGCTCGATGCCCTGCTCAACCTTGTCGCTCACCTGCGCCCCGTCCGAGAGACGTTGCGCTTGCTCTCGTGGCTCGAACGGCACCGTTCTGTCGAGCGCTTGGCTTGCTCGAACAGAGATTTCGCGCTATCCACGTCATGCGCTCTCGCGAGCCGTTCAGCGTTATCCACTAACGCTTTGACCCGGAGGCTCGTTTCCTCGACGCGTGCCTGTTTCTCGAGGGCAGCCAGCGGGGTCTGCAACGTCGACCGGAGCTGCTCATCGACGCGACCCTGTTCTCCCGCCCGGACCAGGCGATCGACGACGATGGCCGCCAACATGGCGTCGTCCAGGGTATAGAACCGAACAGTATTGTCGGCGGCCGTCGTGATGACGTGATCATGCTCGAAGGCAATGCCAGACACTTCGCCGGCATGTCCCGCAAGCCTCATGAGCTGCGTGCCGCTCTCGACATCCCAGATCTGCGTTGTGCCGTCACGGCTGGTCGTGGCGACGCGATCGCCGTCGGCATCGAACACGACTCGCGTCAGTCCTGCGGAGTGCCCTCTCAACTGGTGTAAACGCGTGCGCGTGGCGATGTTCCACACGGTCGCCGTCTTGTCCAGGCTGGCCGTTGCCAGCAGACGACCATCGGGATCGAACGCGACGTCTGTGACCTTGTTCCCGTGTCCCGCGAACTCGTCGAACCGGGTTTGCCTGGACGCCCGGTCAACGACCCTGGCCCTTCCGTCGGCACCGACCCACGCCAGATGCGTGTTGTCGGGACTGAGAGCCGCCGCAACAGGTCGTATCGTGCCCGTCCCAAGAGACGTCGTGACTTTGCCTGACCATACATCCAAGACGGTGACAGACCGCAGGGAGCATGCTCACCAATTCGTTCCCGTCCGGGCTAAACCGCAGAGACGAAGAATCCACGTCCAATGGAAACGTGCCACCCTGTCGCGGCGCTCCGGTCGAGGCGTCCCACGTTCTCAAGAGACCGCCTCCCGCTGTCGCCGCATATTCTTTAGATTCCTTGCCATCCAAGGCCTTGCCGAACGCCACCGCCATCAGTCCTGCGCCGTGCTTCCGCGCAAAGAGCAGTTCCCCGGACTCTGTATCCAGGACGCCGAAATCTGGTTCCTCCTGCGCTATGGAACTTTCGGACCTCTCTCGTTTCCCCCAGCGCGTGATCAGCCTCGAGCCGGTCGACTTCACCGCGATCAGGTTGGCGGCAGTGGCAGGGACTGCCTCGAGAGGCAGCGTCCGTAACTCCTTCGTCAGGCCAATATCCCAGATGCGGACGGCGTTGTCGTCGCCCGCGGTGGCCAACCGTGAGGCGTCGGGACTGACCGAGAGGCTCGTGACACTGCCGTCATGCGCTCTCAGGCTGATGGTCGACGCGGTAGCAGCATTCCAGACCACGACGCCGCCGTCGCGTCCCCCCAGCGCCAGGTCTCTCCTTGAACCGTACGCCAGACTGGTGTTGCCCCCCGGAGAGCCTGGGCGGCATGCCTACGGGTCGTCCACTTGACGTATCCCAGACTCGCGCATCATTGTCACCCGTTGCGGCCAGGTAGTCGCCATCGGCACTGAATGTGATCGCCCGCACACGAGAGTTCATCCGCCGATCGAACTTCTTGACGCCTTGTTCGACATTCCAAAGGGTCACATTGCCCGCACTTGCGCCGTCTCTGCCCGTCCTGCCGGCGCCCCCGCCGGCGAGCCGCTGGCCGTTTGGGCTGAATGCGAGGGCGTCGACCTGACCGATCGCGTCCTCCATCACTTGCTCGAGTCCTCCCTCTGAGGTGCCGTCCCAGAGGCGGACTCGCTTTTCGTCGCCTTTGACAGTGAAGGCAACCCTCCGGCCATCGGGGCTGATGGCCAGGGTCGTCACGGGGTTCCCCGGCAGTCGCGCGCCTTCCCTCCCGCGCTCAATCTTCAACAGGCCGTGCTCGTCACCGACCATCAGATCGCCATTCAAGCTGAACGCGACACAGCACACGCCGTTGGCCACGAGCTGACGTTTGTTCTTGCCGGTGAACGAATCCCGCACCACCAATGCGCCACCGTCGTCCACAGTGGCCAACAGTGTGCCGTCAGGGCTGAAGGCGACCTGGCGGACTGGTTTCGCGAAGTCGGTCAGCACCAGCTTTTCGCGCCACGTCCCAGCGACCTGATGCAGCGCGTCTTCGACTTCAAACGTGGTCCACTGGTCTGGCAGCCAATGAATCTGGAAGGCCCTGAGTGCGAGCTGTGCACTCTGGGCGGGGTCCTCGACCAGTTTGGATTTGGCTTGCGCCGCGAGCTCATTGGCACGAGAGACTTTGTTCTGTCGTATCCCCCACCAGACGGCAAAGACGCTGCCGACAGCGACGACAAGGGCCAGCGCAGCCAACGCGTAAGCGACGCGCTTTTTCAATTCCTTCTCACGCGCCTCTTGTTCTTGGCGCGCCGCCGACACCTGAAGCTGCTTTTCGCGCTGTTTTGCCTCCTCTTCAGCAAGGCGTTGCACGTCACGATATGCCTGGCTCTTTCGCAGGAATGCCTCCGCTGCGTCGAACCCGGGATGGTATCGTTCAGCCCATACTCGGGTTGGCCGGCGGCGCTCCCACCAATCGAGTGCGAGCTGCAGCGGCGTGCCTCTCAGAAAGTCAATCGTCGGCGTGGCGCCCTCCGCGGGAGCTACCGGCTCCTCCGCGCGGTCGGCCAGGCGTCGGTAAATCCGTTGAGACTCGAGCTCCTCGGCCACCCATCCGACCAGGCGATCCCATTGGCGCAGCAGGCATTCGTGAGTGATGTCGATCTGCACGTCGTCGGTCAGGGACTCCGTTGGCGCGGGCACGAGAAAGGTCCGACGGTCGCGGTGAAAACACTCGAGGACCGTGAGCATCTCGACGCGCGATGCTTCCGCCACCGCGCACAATTCCGCAAATCGTGTCGGCCGCCGGATCTCACGACCGTTGACGTCCCGGTTCCGTAGCCGTTGAAAGATCCGCTTGACGATCTCGTTGCCGCGTCCGGGAAGGCTCCCACACGCCTCTTCGTAAGCTTCGTCGGCGTGACTGGAGAGGGCTCGGGTGAGCGTGCCGATCGCCTCATAATGTTCGAGGTCCATCGGCTGACCAGGCCGCGCACGATCACACCAGTAATTCCAGCAGCGCATCAGCGCGTGCTGCATGACAGGAAGCTGCCCGGGGTCTTCACCAGTGTCGTTCAGAATGCGATACACAAGCCGCGAAGTAATGCTGCCGCCGGCGGCTTGAATGGGTGCTTCGATCGCACTGCGCCGGTCCTCGCGGTTCATTCGTGGAATCAGGTATTGCCCATTGTTGATGGCTTCCGGGAGATCCCGGAACTGAGCGCAATCACCAAGGAAATCCGATCGCATGGTGATCACGACGTAGATAGGCACATCACGTTGAGCGGCGGCCTCGAGGAGTACCTTCACGAACGAGGCCTTTTCGTCGCGGTCCGCCATCTCACTATCGCGCCGAACGTGATAGCGGAACAATTCCTCGAACTGGTCGACCAGGATGAGGAGATTGTCACCCTTGCGCCATTGTGCCGACTCGCGGGCCGCGCCAACGAGCGCCAGCGAACTCGCGCGCAACGCATCTGCACTAATGGCGTCGTTCCACAAGCCGGTCCTGCTGAGCGCGCGTGCCAGATTGGGGAAGGGGTCACTCCCTGGCCTGAGGTCCGCAATCTCCCATTCAGGTCCTGCCGTGGCCAGATATCCGTTGAAAAGCGACGGAAGGAGCCCTGCACGCACCAGAGACGACTTCCCGCTTCCCGAGACGCCGACCACAGCGACGAAGCGACTGCGGTCCATTTTTCGCAGCAGTTCATCGCTCTGCCCGTCGCGGCCGAAGAAGAGATGACTCTCGTCAACGGTAAAGGAGCGGAGCCCTGGGAACGGATTTTCCAGTTGGACCGATGAGCCGACCGCGTCAATCACGTCGCGGTCTCCAGCTTCTGGAGGAGTGGACGAAGCACCTCACTTTTGAAAGGACCGCAGTCTCCCAGCACGATCAGCGGCGGAATCCCGGCACGTTCCCGAAGCGTACCGCCGGGCACCGCGTAGACAGCCTTTTTCAAATCGCTGTCCGGGCCACCCAGAAACAGCGCCCGCTCGCTCTGCTTGCCTGCCTGGGCGAGGGCCGCGATCAATGCCTGTCGCTTGTGTTTTATCCATAGATCCTTGGCGTTGCCGTAGTAAATCAGCGTGGCATCGTTTTCGGTCACGCTGGTTCTCTCGGCTTCTCGCAGCTCGCCAGGGTCGCCCTCGAAGGCTGGAAGATCGATCGGATAGCCCTCGTTCAAGAGATACTGTCTAATCTCCTGGAATTGGGATTCGGCCAGATCTCGTTGATCGCAGAGCAAGTAGATCGATTTGCTCCTGCTCTGCGACCCTTCGGATGTGCGTGCTTGTTTCGCGAGGATATCCAGCAGGCCTTCTTTGAAGCTCGCAAGGCCGGTCTTGAAGAGCTCGGTCTTGACGTCGCTGGGTGGCTCTGCGCCAAGACTCTTGAGGAACGCCTCCTGTTTGGGCTCAGGGCCGGCCAGGTCCTCCGGAATCCACACTAGCTGGAGAAAATCACCTGAAGATCTGCGCTCCCGGACCCAGGCGTATTGTAGATGCGCAACGGAGCGCGTCTCCTCGTGCTCCGGCACAATTCCATAAGCGGCGCCCAGCATGTGCACGGCGACATCGCACTCTGGCACAATCGCCTGCAGCGCCTGCTCCAGCTCGGTTCGATCGTCAGTCGGGAGCGTCGTCTCGGGTAGAACCCGGTGGCCCCTATCCGAGAGTTCCTGCCGAACGCTCTCTCGTGCCTGCTTGAGGTCCTTCGTGGTTTCAGCCAGGAAGATGACTTTGGGCCGCTCGACGCGCTCGACCAGCCGGCGAGCTTCGCGCATCCTTCGCAAGAGGTGATTGATCGCTTTCGCGAGCTTTTCGCATTGCTGCTGGAACTCGGCGTGGCCTGGCAGGGCCGGGTCCGCCGAGAATTCGGTGAAGTCGTCGCCTCGCTCCTCGTAGAAACGAAACCCCAGCGTGTCGACCTCTCGAAGACTCGGGGGCTCGGGCGCACCCTGTAAGGGCGTCTTGAGCACGCGAATCAAGCGCGCCTTCGTGTCGACACGGATCCCACCTTGAGTGCGGGCGGCCTCTACAAACCAGTCCACCTCCTTGGTGCATGAGGCTGACGTTACATACCGCGGGGAAAGCACCGAGAGCAGCAATGCCGATTTGGAGACCTTCTGTCGCAACACGTCTTCGAACGCGTCTGCGCCATCCAGCCTGCGGTCCCGCCAGATACGAACGTCCGTTGTCCCCAGTAGTTCGTTCAGTCGTGCTTCGAGTTGCTCGTGCAGGGCGTTGATCCACCCTCCGCGGGCATTGTCGAGGTGGCCGTAGCTGATGAAGAGATCTTCGTCAAACCCTGGGACGTACGCGGATCTTGAAACCGAAGCGCCGCCGACCATTGTCACGGTCATTGCAGCCCAGTTAATGAGGGTAGCGGCAATTCTACACCTGGAGCCCGCTATCGATCGGGTCCCAGTGGGCGTTACTTACTTAGTTTTTCACAGTGTTACAGAGTTTTTGTTTGTGGCGCTCTCCAATTCGTTTGCAAACGTAAGCTCATCTTTATCACGCGCATCGCTGCCGTACTCGCGCGGTGCGGCGAGGAGCGTGGGACTCAAGGGGATCTCGCGGTCACGGTTGGGAGCGGCGGAGTCGCGACGCACAAGCTCGTCGCGCAGGCATTGCAGTAGCTGGGTCATAGAGACCTCTGACCACCCCTATACTGCTACGCATCACCCGGCTGCCCGTCGGCCGCCGCGCCAGCGGCTTCGTTCAAGTCGCCTTGTGTTTACCATCTCGACTCCGGCCTTCTCTGATTTACCAGCGCGTTGAGTGGAGTGTGGCGTGTGGTCATGAGCCGGGCGGAGAACTCTGCCCCCGTTGCACCCTCCTCGCACGACCGATACGGTTCGAATCGGTTCGGGGCGACGGACTGTCGCGAAACTGTCCCAGAACCGGATCTTATTGAGCTAACTCGGGTAGTCGACCGAGCGAAAGCAGATTCCCCAAGTTGTTGAAAACGCAAAGAAACGATGTGATGGAATGGAAGCGTTGGTCCAGGATCGCGTTCGCCCAAGGCAGCCTCAGGGCGCCTTCCCGTGATCATGATTCGGCCGTAATCTGTCCTTCAGCGCCGAGCCGGGGCCCCCGCCGCGCGGGAGTAACGCTCGCCGCGCCGGATCTTCTGAATGCGTCGCATCCAGCCGTCACCGCCAAGCGCGCTGACGCTCGAGCTTCTGAACTGGGTCGCCGAGCGCCCGCGCACGTACGACGAGACCATGGCCGCCTGGCGGACCTCCTGTCCACGCATGCCGATCTGGGAGGACGCCAGCAGCGACGGTCTCGTGACAGTGCTGTCAGGCGACCGCGAGTCGAACGCGGCGCAGATCTCCTTGACGCCGCTCGGCCGCGCCGCGCGCGATCGCCGCCCGATGACGGTGTCGATCCTGGATGACTACTTCGACACCGTGCACACGCTGCCGTGCTTCGCCAAGCTGGCGCCGTTCGACGTCACGATCTGGAACGATCACGTAGAGGACGTGGATGTGCTCGCTGAGCGCCTCAGAGACAGCGACGTCCTGATCCTGATCCGCGAGCGAACGAAGATCCAGGCGCCGCTCCTGGCGCGCCTCGCCAAGCTCCGGCTCATCAGCCAGCGCAGCGTCTATCCCCACATCGATATCGACGCCTGCACGCAAAAGGGCGTGATTGTTTCGTCCAACCAGCACGCGGACACGCCGTCCTATGCCGCCGCGGAGTTGACCTGGGCGCTGGTGCTCGCCGCGATGCGGCAGATTCCGGCACAGGTCGCAGCGCTCAAGCGAGGCGCGTGGCAAATCGGCGTGGGCGCGACCTTGCGCGGAAAGACGCTCGGCATCTACGGCTACGGGCGGATCGGCAAAGTCGTGGCCGGCTACGCGAAAGCGTTCGGCATGAACGTGTGCGTGTGGGCGCGCGAGGCGGCGCGCGCGCGGGCGCGCGAAGATGGATATGGCGTCGCCTGGAGCAAAGAGGCGTTCTTCGGCGAATGCGACGTCATCTCCCTGCACATGCGGCTGGTCGAGGCGACGCGTGGCATCGTGACGGCGGCGGATCTCGGGCGGATGAAGCCCACGGCACTGCTGGTCAACACGAGCCGCGCCGGGCTCATCGCGCCGGGCGCGCTGGTCGAGGCGCTCGGAGCGGGCCGTCCTGGCATGGCGGCAGTGGATGTCTACGAGGAGGAGCCGCTGACCGATCCGAGCCACCCGCTGCTCGGCATGCCCAACGTCGTCTGCACGCCGCATATCGGGTACGTCACGCGCGACGAATACGACCTGCAATTCTCGGACATCTTCGATCAGGTTCTTGCCTACGCCGCGGGCGCGCCGATCCACGTGGTCAATCCCGAATCCCTCGCGAACGCGAGCGGTGCATGACGACGATTCCGGGGGACGTCGCCAGGCTCGGACTCGTTCGCCCGCCGCTTGTGTATCTGATGTCAATAGTCGTCGGGACGCTGATCCACCTGGCCGCGCCACTGCCATTTGTTCCTCACACGCTCGCGGTGCCGCTCGGAGCGACGCTCGTCATGGCCGCTATCGCACTGTTCGCTTTCTCGGTCGCGAAATTCCGGGCAGCCGGCACGCCCGTGCCCGCCAGAAAGCCAACCACCGCTATCGTCCGGAGCGGCCCGTATCGCTTCAGTCGGAACCCGATATACCTTGCGTTTTCAGTGTTTCAGCTCGGTATCGCGATCTGGGTCAACAGCCTGTGGCTGCTGGCGACACTCGTTGCAGCGCTGGTCCTCATGCACTTCGTCGTCATACCGAGGGAAGAGCAGTACTCTGGCGCGAAGATTCGGTACCGAGTATTTGGACTACAAGAGCTCAGTCCGTCGCTGGCTGTAAGTCGCCCAACCCATCACCTCAACGAGCGCGCGTCGCTCGAGCGGTCCCTCGCCGACCCGGTCCTCTGGATTTCGGCAGCTTGGCGGTGATGTAACGGTACGCGCCGGTGACGAGATCGCGCAGCGCGTCGACCCGAACGCGGGAAAGCCGGACCAGCACACAGGGGTAGTTCAGGTAATGGTCCTTCAGGTAGTAGGTGTCAGGATCGTCTTCGATGAGGGCGTCGCGGTCGGCGAAGTCCATCATGACGACGAGCGTGTTCGGCTCGGCGGACTTGTGGGACGCGATGCACACGAACATCTTTCCGCCGACCTTCATCGTCGGCTTGCCCCACGTGGTCGTTACCTCCACGTCGGGAAGCTTGCGGCCGATCGACTCGACGGTCTTGAAGGTGTGCCCGCGTGGCATCGGTGCCCCGTGATTTGTGGCCGTGGCGTGCGCTTGCTAGGATACGCCAGCGGAATCGCGATGCCCCTTGAATCCCTTCGCGCCTGGCTGGGTCTCGGCTCACAGGAATCAGACGAGCCGACGCCACTCGGCGAGACGCTCCAGGCGCTCGAGAACCTGGAACCGGAACGCGCCAAGTTTCTCGCCGCGTTCGCCTACATCCTGGGACGCGTTGCCCACGCCGATCGCCGTATCTCGCCGGAAGAGACGCGCGCCATGGAAGCAATTGTCCGCGATGAAGGCCAGCTCGCCCCCGACCAGGCCGCGGCCGTCGTCAAGCTCGCCACGAAAAGCAATCTGCTGTTCGGCGGCACGGCCGACTTCCTCGTCGCCAGGGAGTTGTCGGCCCTGGCGACCTACGAGCAGAAGTTGTCGCTGCTGCGGTGCCTGTTCGCGTTGTCGTCCGTTGACAACTCGATCTCGTTGGCCGAGGAAAGCGAATTGCATCGCATTGCCAACGAGCTCCGCATCGACCGTGCCGATCTGGTTACGCTGCGCGTCGCGCATCAGCAGCAGCTGCCGGGGCGGTCGGCGCAATAGTCGTCTCGATCGGCGGGCCTGAAGGCCCGCCTCCACAAGGCCCGCCGCTACGTGCTCCCTCCTGACTGACCCTGCAGCTCGAGGCCGCGATCGACGACGCTCGACCACTGGGACTGCGAGGTGTCGTCGTAGGCGTCGTGCCAGTTCCACCACTTGTACGGCAGCGGTCTGCGGATAGCCCTCCGGCGAGTCCTCCCACGCCTCCTGGCGCCCGAGCGCGGTGATGTCGAGATAATTCCAGGTGCTCCCCATCTGCTCGTCGCCGCGGTTGTTGATGAAATAAGTGCGGAACACCTTGTCGCCGTTGCGGATGAACACGTTCGTGCCGTGCCACTCGTCCACGCCGAAGTCGGCGTCGAAGCTGTCCGTGATGCTGTACCACGGCATCGTCCAATCCATTCGCATCTTCAGGCGGTCGATGTCCGCCAGCGGCGCGCGCGAGGCGAACGCGAGCGTGGTGTCGCGCGCGTTCAGATGGGCGACATGCGCGACCTGGTCGGCCACCATGGAACAGCCGCGGCACGCATGTTCGGGCCAGCCGTAAACTCCGGGCTCGAAGAAGGCGCGATAGACGATCAGCTGACGGCGGCCCTCGAACAGATCGACGAGGCTCGCCTTACCCTTCGGGCCGTCGAATGCGTACGCCTTCTCCACGGCCAGCCACGGCATCCGCCTGCGCTCGGCAGCCAGCGCGTCGCGGGCGCGGGTCAACGCCTTCTCCTTCACGAGGAGCTGCTGGCGCGCCGCCTCCCACTCCTGCGCCGACACCACCGAGGGTGTGTTCATTTTCATCTATCTCTCCTCGCTCCTGCTGCTGAGCCTTGTTGCCGAGATCGAGCCGGGTCGTCAGACCAAACTAGCATCTGGAAGTGCAGCTGCGGGAGTGACAAATATGACGCGAGTCCGGTCGCCGTCTTTGGTCGTCGGACAGCTCAACGGCGGCGATAGCGGAGGAAGACGACGCCATTTCTGAAGCGGCGCTCATCCATCAGCGCGAGCTCGACGCGAAGGTCGTGGGGGGATGTACGGCGTGCCACCACCGGAGTCATCGAAGGCTCGTTCGAATCTCAATCCTCGACGTCAGCGTCAGGTGGACCGGACAGCGATTGGCGATCTCCCGCAGCCGATCACGTTGCTCCTCGTTCAACGCCCCCTCGACCTCGATCTCTCGTTCGATGACAGTGAGCTTCGCGTCGGCGGTCTCGCAGGTGGCACAGTCCTCCCCATGAACGCGCGAGTGACGCAGACGGACCGTGACCCGCTCGAGTGGCCACTGTTTTCGCTGCGCGTATATCGTCAGCGTCATCGACGTGCACGAGCCGAGCGCCGCGAGCAGCAGATCGTACGGCGTCGGGCCGGCGTCGGTTCCTCCCTCTGAGACCGGCTCGTCGCTCACCAGGCGGTGCGAGCCCGCGATGATTTCCTGAGCAAGGCCGTCGCCAGCACTGCGAACGATGACGACGCCTTCCACCGGTTGATCGCCGTTCATGAGAGTCCTTGTGGCCTCGCTCATAGCTCAGCCGTCAAACGCGCCGATGGCCTTTGTGCACGCAACATGATGCCGGATGGGCGAGAGTGCCCGCCACCATCCTGAAGCCGTTGCTGGCGCGGTGGACTTCTGCGTCAACCCCATCACGCTCACGCCGCGCTTCAAGGTGACGCACTGGCGCCGGCGCAAAGACGCCGTAGGCCATCTGTAATACACTGCCGCCTACGTTGTCGGCGGCGTGATTCCTTCCGTTCGCAGCTGGTGTTCGCCTGTTCGGTGTGTCTCGCGCGCGGCCATCGCGCTCGTGACCCTGTCGCTCCACGCCACCACGGCCGTGGGGCAGTTTCGGGTGGATGTCTGGACCACCGAACAGGGGCTTCCTCAGAACATCGTCCGCGCCGTGCACATGGGCCGGGACGGCTACCTCTGGTTGACGACCCTCGACGGTCTCGTGCGGTTCGACGGCATGCGTTTCACGTCGTTCGATCGCTCCAATGCCGAGGGCATCGCCAGCAATCGCTTCTCGCCGCTCCTCGAGACAGCCGACGGCGCGCTCTGGCTCGGGACCGAGAACGGCGGAATCACTCGCTACTTCCAGGGACGGTTCACGACCTACACCATGCGGGATGGGCTCCCGTCGAACGCCGTATCCGGCATCACGGCCGACGATCACGGTCTGCTTTTGGCACTCAGCGGCGATCGGATCGTCGAATGGAATGGTCACGGTTTTCAGCTCACCACGCGTACGGCTTCGCTCCGTTTCGTTGCGTCCGAGTGGTCGACTGACGTGTTCTGGGCGATCGACAACCGCCGGCTGGTGCGATTCTCTCGAGGGACGCTGACGGCGCGACCGCTGCCGGACGAAGTGGCCGGTCTCGTCTCGAACCGGATCGAGGAAGACACATCCGGCACGATCTGGCTGACGCTGACAGACGGTCGCTACGCACGCCTGGGGGGAGACGAATCGCTACGCGTCCTGAAAGTCTTTCCGGCGACGCCCACAAACGATGATCGGCGCCAGCCGGATCCGGACAGCGTGACGACCTATACCGATCGACGCGGGCGCACATGGCCGATGACGGTGGATGCCGAACTCTGGCGCCGGCTCCGACTGCCCGGCGGCGGCGCGTCTGCTGAGATCAGGTTTGGCGCGCTGCACGAAGACGCGGATGGCAATCTCTGGTTGGGCACGGGTAACCACGGCCTTCAGCGCGTGCGCGGGCAGATCGTGACGATGTACTCGCGCGCGCAGGGACTCCTCGACCGCACGACATACGCCATCTTCCAGGATCGTTCGGGCGCCATCTGGATTGGAGGATGGGACCGCGGGCTGACGCGGTTTGAAAACGGTACGTTCACGAGCTTCACCACGAGCGATGGTCTGGCGAACAGGATGACCATGGCGTTGGCGCAGGACCGCTCCGGGCGGTTGTGGGTCGCCAGTCGCGATTCGCGCAACGGCGGCCTGAGCGTGTTCGAGCACGGTCGGCTCAGGCGCATCGGCGAAGCCATCGTTCCGGATGGGGCGCTGGTGGCGGCGATCCACGATGACCATGCCGGCGCGATCTGGTTCGGTACGACCCGCGGCCTCGTGCGCTACTCGAACGGCGCCCTGCGCACCTACACGACTGCCGATGGACTCGCCGGCGACGACGTCCGCGTCATTATCGACGGCGGCGCCAACCGATTGTGGATAGGCACCTACGGAGGGCTGTCGCTTCTCGAGCACGATCGGCTCGCGAGTTGGACCGAACGCGACGGCCTTCCCAGCAACAGCGTCCGGGCGCTGTATCTCGATCGCGCGGGCGTCCTGTGGATTGGCACTTACGATGGCGGCCTGGGACGCTTCGAGAATGGCAAGTTCACTGCGGTGACCGTCAAGGACGGCCTCTACAACAACGGCGTGTTCCAGATTCTGGAAGATGACGCGGGAAGCTTCTGGATGACGTCGAATCGCGGCATTCATCGCGTGTCGAAAGCGCAGCTCAACGCATTCGCCGCCGGCACGCTCTCCGCTGTGAGCTCGTCGTCTTACGGCAGAAGCGACGGCATGCTGAGCGAGGAATGCAATGGCGGGATCTGGCCGGCGGGCATCCGCGCGAGAGACGGTCGCCTCTGGCTGCCGACGCAGGACGGCGTTGCGGTGATCGATCCCAAGGCGGTCACGGCGAACAAGCGCGCGCCAACGCCCAGGATCGAATCGGGCGTCCTCGACGGTTCTCCAGTGCCCACAGCGCGTCCCGTGCAAATCGCTGCCGGCCAGGAGAATCTCGAGATCCGCTATACCGGTCTGGCCTTCATCAACGCCGACCGCGTGGTGTTCAAGTACCGTTTGCAGGGCGTCGATCGCGACTGGGTCTATGCGGGCACGCGGCGGCTCGCGCACTACGCGCACATCCCGCCCGGCCACTACGTGTTCAACGTCCTGGCGGCCAATAGCGATGGCGTCTGGGCCGAGACGCCGGCAACCCTGGGAGTCGTCGTGCTGCCGCCCTACTGGCAGACCTGGAGCTTCCAGACGGGCGCGGGTCTGGGAGCACTGGGACTGGCAGTATTTGCGTATCGACGGCGCGTCGCGGGTTTGCGACGCGACACTGAGCGCCAGCAGGCATTCGCGCGGCAGCTGATCGCGGCGCAGGAAGCGGAACGGCAACGCATTGCGACCGAGCTGCACGACGGCCTCGGACAGAACCTGTTGATCGTGAAGAATCGGGCCTTGCTCGGCCGCGTCGCGGGCCAGAATGCCGACGTCGAGTCGGCAGTAGAGCAGCTGGACGAGATCGCCGCCACCGCCGGCGACGCCATCGACGAAGTGCGTCAGATCGCGTACAACCTGCGTCCGTATCACCTCGATCGGCTGGGTCTGCCTCAGGCCATCGAGGAGATGGCCACGCGTGTCGCGTCGTCGTCATCGATGGCCATCGACGTCGACGTCGGCGCGCTCGAAGGCGCCAGTCGCGCGCGAGGCCGCGATCAACTGCTATCGCATCGTCCAGGAGTGCCTGAGCAACGTCGTCAGGCACGCACGCGCGACGACGGTTTCGATCCGCGCGGCCGTGGACAGTGGGGAAGTCCGGCTGACCATCGCCGACAATGGCAGCGGATTCGATCCGCGCGGCGCGGCTGCGACCCGCGTCACCGGGGGCCTCGGCATGGTCGGCGTGGCCGAGCGGGCGAGGATGCTTGGCGGGTCGCACACGGTGACGTCGCGCCCCGGCGCGGGCACGACGATCGCCGTGAGATTCCCAGCGAGCGGCGGACGGGAGCAGGCATCATGAGCGAACCGATGACCATCGTCATCGCCGACGATCATCCGATCTTCCGCCAGGGGCTGCGCCAGTTGCTCGAGCGCGAGCCCATATTCGCGGTGGTGGGCGACGTCGGCGACGGCACCTCGGCGCTCGAAGCCATCGAACGCCTCCGTCCCCGCCTCGCCGTGCTCGACATCGACATGCCGGGCATGGACGGCCTCGCGGTCGCCGGCGCCGTCCGCGAGCGCCGGCTGCCGACAGCGATTCTCTGCCTCACCATGCACAAGGATGCGCGCTTCCTGAACACGGCATTGAATGCCGGCGTGATGGGATACGTGCTGAAGGACGGCGCGCTCGTCGAAATCGTCGAAGCCCTCAAGTCGGTCGCGGCGGGGCGCCACTATGTCAGTCCGCAGCTCACGGGCCACCTCGTCGCACGGCACGCGCAGGCCGGCTCCCTGGCCGAGAAGACGCCGGGAATCGAAGCGCTCAGCGAAACCGAGCGCAAGGTGCTGCGACTCCTGGCCGAGTTCAAGACGACGAAGGAGATCGCGGCGGCGCTCGCGATCAGTCCCCGCACGGTGGACCGGCACCGGTCGAATATGGCCGAAAAACTGGGTTTGAACGGCACGCACGCCTTGACCAGGTTCGCGGTGGCCCACAGCTCGGCGCTATGACGCGCCGCATAGGTAGTAATACCCATCGAGGTGGGCAATCTCGCCCAGCCGGAACGCGTACCATCCTCCATTCCTTGACGCGCGGCTCTCGGCGATCATGCGCGCGTGCGTCTGATGATCGTCGACGGCAACGCGGACGTTCGGCGTGTCATCAGACAGATCGTCGGCGGTGTCGCTGACGACATTCACGAGTGCGCCACGCCGCTGGACGGCGTCAATGCTTACGGCCGTGTCCGCCCCGACGTGGTGGTGATGGATCTCGGGATGCCGCCCTGGGACGGGATCTGGGCGACCCGCCAGATCGTGGGCCTCAATCCGCAGGCGGTCATCGTCCTCGTCGTGCCATTTCCGGACGCGATGTTCCGCGCGACCGCAGACCGTGCCGGCGCGCGCGGATTCGTGTTGAAGGAAAACCTGTTCGACCTGCGGCAGTGGCTCGCAGGTTGGGCGTCCGAGTCGTTGAAAGGAGAACGCACGTGAAGACGAAGTCTCTGATTTCCGGGCTGGCGATGCTGGCTCTCGTGATTGGCGCCCAGCGCGGGGTGACCGCCGCTGGCGACTCGCAAAAGAAGAAACCACCGGCACAGGACACCTACACGATTACGCAGCTCGATATCGGAGCGAACGTGGCCAGCACCGGGCAATTGATCAGCGACAACCAGGTCGTTGCCGGCAATCTCCAGGGCGACTCGCGGTTCGCCTTTGCCTGGAGCGCGCAGACCGGGTTCGTCGTCCTCACGCTGGGCGGGAGCTCGAGCCTTGCCAGCGACATCAGCGCGAACGGCATCGTCAGCGGCGCCGCCGATACGCCTGGGGAAACCGAAGTGCTCGGCTTCATCTGGACTCCCGCGAACGGGCTCGTCACCATCGGCGACCTCGGTGGCGGCTACACCGTCCCGCAAAGCGTCAACAGCAGCGGCCTGGTGATCGGCGACGCGACTCACGGCCGAGGGGCGCGATCACGCGTTCATGTGGACCGCGGCCGGCGGCATCGTGGATCTCGACCCGACGGGTCTCGACGACAGCGCCGGACGCTTCGTGACCGAGGACGGCAGCCTGATCATTGGACAGATTTTCGCGGAAACCGGCTGGCGCATATTCGCGTGGACCAAGACAACAGGCCTCGTGGACATCGGCACGCTCGGCCGCGACATGCTGCCGGAGATACATGAACCGGCAGGGCGCGCTGACGGGCACCGTGCAGAGGGAGGACGGCACGGAGGGAACCTTTTTCTGGTCGCAGACGAACGGCCTCGAGGACATCGGTTCCCTGGGCGGCGACGAGATCAGGCCCACGGCGATCAACGACGCCGGCACGATTGTCGGCTTCGGCACGACCGCCAGCGGCGAGACGCACGGGTTCGTGTGGTCGAAGGCGAACGGACTCGTCGATCTCGGCACGCTGGGCGGCGATTTCAGCTGGGCGTCCGACATCAATTCTTCCGGACTGGTCGCCGGCTACAGCAAGACGCCGAGCGGTGACGAGCACGCCATTGCGTGGACCGCGGACGGCGGCATGATCGACCTGGGCACGCTGGGCGGATCCCAGCAGCAGGGGCGAGTTCGTCACCGAGGCCGGAGCGATTATCGGCGCCAGCGGCGTCAAGGGGCACCGCACGCACGCGTTCGTGTGGACCGAGGCCGGCGGGATGGTCGAGATGCCGTCGCTGGGTCGGCTCGAGAACGTGGACGCGGCGAGTCGGACCGGGGCGTTCACCGGCTTCACGCTCGACAAGAAGTCGAACGGCTTCCACGCGGTGCTGTGGGCGCCGTCACCCGCTTCCTCCAAGAGATAGAGTATCGCTCGATCGTCGCGCAGGAGGCCCAGGTATGCGAACCGCACTCGTCACCGCCAGCGTTCTCGGACTCATTCTCATGGCAGGCACTTCGGCCAGGTCGGACCAGGCCTCGGCGCAGTCCCGGGGCCACGCCGATTTTCAAGGGTATTGGATGGGCGTGGACCCCGTCGACGGCGGCGACGCGCGGCGCAGTCTCATCCTGCGCAGCGACGGCAAGTACGCGCTCGCGGCCCGCGACTCCATGCTCACGCTCTGCGACAGCACCGATCGCGGCTTTGCCAGCTTCGACGACGGCACGGTCGTCAGTCGAACCGTGATGCAGTCGAACACGCTCATCATCAAGTGCTTCAACAACGGCGCGACGGTCCAGTTGCATCTCAGGTTCGAGCTGATTGAGCGGGGCCTGATGATCGAGACCGCGACCTTGCCGGACGGCAGCCCGGTGAGCACGATCGTGCTGCACAAGGTGAGCACGAATTAGACCCGGAGCCCGGAGTCCGGAGCCCGGAGTAAGAAATTGAGGACGCCATGCATCCAGAGTTTCGCTTTCAGCCCGGCAGACGCGATTTATTCCAACTAGCCGCAGCGGCGACCGGCATCGCGGCCTTCGGCGGCGTCAACCTCCTCGCCGGCGCTCAGGGTGGCGCCAGTGCGAGCCACTCGCGCCGGCGGCTGCGCGCCGCCTTCTCGAACATCGGCCTGCAGGTCACCTGGTGCGCGCAAGGGAAACAGGCCGCCGAGTTCTGGGGCCGGCTGTTCAACGTCGACGTCACCTGGTTCGACGCCGAGCTGTCGGCTGCGAAGCAGCTTGCCCTGGTGGAAGAGATGGCAGCTGAGAAGTGGGACTTCGTCGCCATCCAGGCGGTGGACATCGACACGATCACCGAGCCGGTCGTCAGGATGATTGAGGCCGGGATCCCGGTGATCGACATGGACACGCTGATCGCGCCGCTCGATCAGATCGACGTCCTCACGTTCCTCGCGCCCGACAACGAGTTCATGGGCGCCGCGGTCACACAGGCGCTCGTCGACGCGATCGGCGGCCAGGGCACGATCATCATGACGCAGGGCGCGCTCGGACATACCGGCGCGCAGGGACGCGCCAAAGGCTTCCAATCGGTCATCGACAAGTTTCCCGGTGTCGAGGTCCTGGCGACCGATTCGGCCGATTGGGACGTCGCGAAAACTGCGCAGCTGTGGGAGGGGTATCTCAACACGTTCCCGACGATCGATGCCGCGTTCTTCCACAACGACGACATGGCGCTTGCCGCGGCCAGCGTCATGAAAGCGCACGGGCGTACCGAGATCCTGATTGGCGGCGTGGACGCGATGCCGCCGGCGATCCAGGCCGTGGTCGAAGGCCGCATGCACGCCACGGTCCGCAATTCCTCCTGTCGCATCCACGGCGGCGCCATCGTCGCCGGCGTCGCCGCTGCGCGAGGGCCGAAGACCGGCCTCCCGATCCCGAAGCAGATCGTCATCGACGGCCCGATCGTCACCAAGGCGAACGCGCCAGGGATGCTGTGGATGGAAGAGCAGTTCCTGATCTGACCATGCGGAATCATCAGAAGGTTCGCGTCTGCCTCTGCGTTGCAATCGCCCTGTGTCTCGTCGGCGCGGTCGCGACGGCGGAGCCGAAGAAGGCGCCGATTCAGATTGGCGCGATCCACAATCTGACCGGCGCGCTCGGATCGATTGGCGCGCCGTCGATGGCCGGCGCAAGGCTGGCAGTGAAGCAGCTGAACGCGCGAGGCGGTCTCCTCGGGCGGCCGGTTGAATTGCTCGGGCGCGACGGACAGAGCGATCCAGCACTTGTCGCCGCGGCCACTCGCGAGCTGGTCCGAACGCCAGGCGTATCCGCGATCACGGGCCTGAACGATACGAGCATGGTGCTGGCAGCCGCGCCCATCGCCGAAAAGGCGCGCATGGTCTTCCTGACGTCGGGCGCGACCTCGCCGCTCGTGCCACTCCAGTTCCCGCTCTCCTACTTCATGGCCTGCTTCGGCGACAACACGCAGGCGGCCGCCGGCGCGGAGTACGCCTACGGAACGCTCGACGCGAAGACGGCCTGGCTGCTCTTCGATGACACGACCGACTACACGGTGCTCCTCGCGCGCTATTTCCGCGAGCGTTACACCGAGCTCGGCGGCGAGATCGTTGGCGAGGACACCTACGCGGGCGGTACACTCGACTTCTCAGAGCAGATTGCGCGGATCCTGGCGCTGCCGACGGCACCCGACATGCTGTACGTTTCGGCGGGGCCGGACGACATCGGCCGGCTGGTGAAGCAACTGCGCGAGGCCGGGATCAACCAGCCGATCGTCGGCGGCGACGGCTACGACACGCCGCTCCTTCTTCAGGTTGCAGGCGCCGCGGCCGACAACACCTACTTCACGACACATGCGTTTCTCGACGCCACGCACGGCACCCCGGCCGTGCAGCAGTTCATTGCCGACTACCAGGCCGAATATGGCGCTCCTCCGGACACGGCCTTCGCGGCGCTCGGCTACGACGCGCTGATGCTGATTGCGACCGCGATCGAGCGCGCCGACTCGGCGAAGCAGAAGGGGATACCGGAGGCACTCGAAGCGACCGTCGACTTCGCCGGCGTCACCGGCGCGATCAGCTTCGGTCCACTCACACATCTCCCGGAGAAAGAGGTGACGGTCGTCAGGGTCGCTGGCACGACGTTGACGCTGGCGGCGGTGATCCGGCCGCAGAAGGTGCCGCTTCCATGAGGGTTGTTGCGAGTAGCGCGACCGAGTCGCAGTATACTCGCGGAGTCTCGACGAGCCTCGACGCGCTCGCGAGACGGGTTGCGGCCTGACTGGAAACCTGCCAGACACGATCGGTCCATATCGCATCACTGGTACGCTCGGCGAAGGCGGCATGGGCGTCGTGTATGCGGGGCATGACGATCGCCTCGATCGGCGTGTCGCCATCAAGACTTTGCGGGCGACGGGCGTCGGGTCCGATGCCCGGGAGCGTCTCAAGCGGGAGGCGCGGGTCGCCGCCAGCGTCAATCACCCGAACGTCTGCCAACTCTACGAGATCGGCGAGGACTCCAGCGGCCTCTATATCGCCATGGAGCTCCTGGAGGGCGAGGCGCTCTCTACGCGAATCGGGCGAAGTGCGCTGCCGGTGCCTGAGGCCCTCGAGATCGCGCGTGGCGTGCTCTCGGCGCTCTCGGTGATGCACCGCCGCGGCATCATCCATCGCGACCTCAAGCCATCGAACATCTTTCTCACCGAACACGGCGTGAAGCTGCTCGACTTCGGCCTCGCGCGCCCGGCCGTCGACCCTTCTGACCAGACGCTGCTCACCTCGCCTGGCGTGATCGTCGGCACGCCGCACTACATGTCGCCCGAGCAGGCGTCGGGACAGCCCGCCGATCCCCGGTCGGACATCTTCGCGGTCGGGGCAACGCTTTACGAGATGTTGTCGGGGCGGCAGGCGTTCACGGGCCATTCCGCGGTCCAGGTGCTGCATGCCGTCATCTACGACCAACCGCCGGTCCTGGCCGGATCGCCTGCGATCGTCGCCGCCGACCGCGTCATCAACCGCGCGCTCGCCAAACGACCGGGCGACCGCTATCAGACTGCGGAACAGTTAGCCGACGACTTGCGCACATTGGTGACGCCCTCGTCGGCCACCGAGGCAGTGCAGGCGCGCCCCGTGACGCGGCTCATCGTGTTGCCCTTTCGCGTGCTTCGACCCGACCCGGATGTGGACTTTCTGTCCTTCAGCCTGGCCGATGCGATTACCACGTCGCTGTCGGCACTGGGCTCGGTCGTGGTCCGCTCGAGCCTGGTCGCCGCCAAGTACGCGACCGAAGTCCCCGAGCTGCAGAAGATCGCCCGCGAAGCCGACGTCGACGAGGTGTTGAGCGCCACGCTGTTGCGCGCGGGCGATCGGGTGCGCGTCTCGTCGCAGCTCGCGGGCACATCCGACGGCAGGATGATCTGGTCACAGACGTTCGACGTCGGGTGGGGAGACATCTTCCAGCTGCAGGACTCGATCGTGCGGACGGTCGTCGATGCGCTCGCCATCCCGCTGAGCGCACGCGAGCGGCGGCAGCTCGATCGCGACGTCCCGGCCAGCGACAAGGCTTACGAACACTATCTGCGTGCGCTCGAGTTGAGCAATGAGGAGGCGACCTGGCCGGCTGCGCGCGACCTGTACCTGCAGTGTGTGGAGCTCGATCCGCGTTACGCGCCGGCCTGGGCACAGCTCGGCCGCATCTACCGGATGATGTCCAAGTATTCAGACGGCGAGCGCGCCGCGAACATGGTTCGCGCCGAGGACGCTTTGAAGCGCGCACTCGAGATCAGCCCGGACCTCCCGATCGCCCACAGTCACTATGCGCTGCTCGAAGTCGATCTCGGACGCGCTGTCGAGGCGATGGTGCGCCTGCTCCGGCAAGCGCGAGAGCGGCCGGCCGACCCGAATCTCTTTACCGGCCTCTGTCACACCTGCCGGTATTGCGGTCTGCTCGATGCCTCGTCCGCCGCGCACGAACGCGCGCGGCGCCTCGACCCGAAGATCGCCACGAGCATCGTGCACACCTGGTTCGCGAAGGGCGATCATCAACGCGTCGCCGACGCGGCTCGAAGCGCGCCCTTCATCGCGGCCATTTCTCTCATCGAGGTCGGTCGCCGGGAGGAAGCGATCGCGATGCTGCGCGAGCTGTCGCAGAAGATGCCGCCAGGGATGCGGGCGTTCATCGAAGTGTCGCAGAGCTTCATCGAAGGCCGCCCGCAGGACAGCGTGTTACAGCTCCGGAAGGTGATCTCCAGATTCAACGACCCCGAGGCGCTGTACTACGCCGGGCGGCTTTTCGCCCATCTGGGCGAGATTGACGACGCGATCTCGAATCTCCGGAATGCTGTCGACGGCGGTTACTTCTGTTATCCCGTCTTCGTGGCCGACACCTGGCTCGAGAACCTGAGGGGTCGGCCGGCGTTCGAAGACATCGTGCGGCGGGCCGGCGAGCGCCATCATGCCGCGGTCAAGGTCTTTCTCGACGAGGGCGGCGATCGCCTGCTGGGTGTGCAGACGTAACCCGGGCTGGGGCACCGCCGTGGTAGGTATGAATGCGAAGGAGGTTGTGATGAGACGACAGGACCTGTTTGCGCTCGTCGGCGTCGCCCTGCTCGTGGCCGGTCAGTTCGCCGCGCCGGCTGCGGCCCAGTCCCAGGAGCCGCCGAAGATCAAGATCCCGGAAGCCGGGGTTCCGCAGATCATGACGCTGGAGGGACGGTACGTCCGGGCGGCATACAACAACGAAGCGTATGCGATCCTCGGCTACCGCGCTACGAACCTCTCGGTCGGCGAAGAGTGGATGCTGCTCGACGTGGGACTGGCCCTTCGCGAGAAAACGCCGGACTACACGCTCAAGCGCGACGCGGTCTCGCTCACCACGCCCGACGGGAAGACATTGCCCCTCCCGACGATTCCGGAATACCGGCAGGCGAACGTGCAGGCGCTACAGGCGCGTGCGCGCGTCCAGCGCGACTCGATCAACTACTTCCCGCCGAACGCCCACCAGGCGTGTTCGATTCAGTTCTTTACGGACCTCGACCAGCGCGCGAGGGCGTGGGATGAGGTCGAGATGACGAACCGCCGCGCCTGCGTGGGCCGCTTCTACTTCAAGGTGCCGGGCGGCATCACCTACGGTCAGCACTGGCTCAACGTGAAGTTCGAGAAGAGCGAGGTCCGCGTGCCATTCCGCATCCTGACGAAGGAAGAGGACAAGCTGCTCGAGAAGCACTACAAGAGCATCGAAAAGCAGGTCGAGGAGGCGTTCAAGAAGAAGTGAAAGCGTCAGAACCTGAGGATCAGGCCGGCCGAGGCTCTCCCGAATTCGAGGGTCTGCGGTTCGTCGAAAGGATCGAAGTCCACGTCGCCAAACGTGCGGAAGTAGCGAACGTCGCCGCGCAGGCCGACGTGGGTTCCGAAGAAGAACATCAAGCCGCCGCCAAAGTCCCACGCGAGTTTGCTATTGTCGAGGCTGGGGAGATCCCCAAACGCGTCGACCTTCGAACGAAGCACGCCGAGCCCTACCAGGGCATACGGACGAACGCCGACGCCTGTCTGACCGCCGATTGGAATGCCAACGAGCAAATTGCCCGTCGCGGTCAGAACGCTGCTGCCGCCGATGTCGGTCTTGCCAAAGAAGTCGGGACTGTATCCGAAATCAGCCTCGACGCCGAGGACGCCTCCGCCCATGTAGGCCAGGCTGAAACCCCAGTCGACGCGCTGCGAATCGATCGCGTCCGAAATCTCCTGCCCCGAGCTGCCGGCGAAGTTGACGCCGACGAACGGAACGAACATGCCGTCGGCTCGGGCCGTCGCAGGCGCCAACACTCCGAGCAGCACCGTCACTGCAAGCGTTTTCAAGGACATGCCATCTCCTCTGACGAACCGCGCACGTGCGGAGCGTAACCGCTCTCACTTTACACATTGGAAGGCGGAGAGGCGACTGAGCTGCGGCAGCTCAACGGACGGGAAGGGTCGTAACCCGACCAGCAGCCGGCGTCAGCGCTGCCGGCTTGAAGAACACGCGAAGTCGCCCCCGCGCGCCATTATGATTCCTGCTTGGGAGGCCGCATGGACGAAAGAGCCCTGTTCGCCAAGTTCTGGGAAGACGAATCGAAGACCACGCGCAACGTGATCGCCCGCATTCCGGAGGGCTCCAATTACCGCCCCGATCCGAAGTCTCGCACGGCGAGCGAGATCGCATGGCAGATCGTCTGCGAGGAGAAGATGATCATCGATGCGATCGAGACCGGAAAGGCCGACTGGAGCCCGTCGCGGGCGCCGGCCACGATGACGGAGCTGCTGAACATCTACGACGAGCAGAGTGCTGACGTCATCCGGCGGTGGAAGGCGCTCCCCCCCGCACGCTGGGAGGGCGCGCTCGATTTTTTCAGCCGTGAGCGACCGGCGTCGCCGATGGCATGGAGCTTCCTGTTCGACATCGTGCACCATCGAGGGCAAATCACCACGTACTTGCGCCCAATGGGGTCAACCGTCCCGCAGATCTATGGACCGAGCGCGGACGAGCCGTAGGCTTGCGCCGAGCGCGGCAGCGTCTTACTGGATTCGCAACCACGCGATACCACTGACGATCAGCAGAAAGGCGCCAGTCTTCGGAAGCGTGATCGGTTCGGCAAACAGGAAGACGCCAAAGATCAGCGCGAGGGCGGCCTCGAGGCCGAGGACGACGATGTAGGTCGCGCCCAACTCCGCTCCACGCATCGCCTGTGATTGAATCGCGGCTCCGAAGGCGAATAGCAGAAGGAAGACCGCGGTGGCGGACGCATTGCGCAGCCCGTCGGCGTGTTTCATGAAGATGCCGCCCACGGTGAAACAGAGGGCGGCGGTCGCAGACAGAAAGAGCTGCATGGGAGCTCCGTGTGCCGATTTGTCATACACAGACAACTTGAAGTGGAGAGAATCCGTTGAAGCCTACCGATGAGTAGGTATAGGTGTATGCACCGGCGCTCAAAATCTGGATACGATCACCGTGCCGAAGATCGATTGGTAGACAGTAGACGGTGTTCTCATAGAGGATGTCGGCGCTGTCACAGGTAGGCCCAGCCAGTATGACCGGCATCCGGCTGTTGGACCGGCCCGGGGCCCTGAGCCGGTATTTGATTGCTTCACCCATCGTCTCCGCCAGGCCACCGAATTTGCCGCAGTCCAAGTACACCCATCGCGTGTCGTCGGCATAGGATTTCTGCGCGATCAGGACGACTTCGGTCTGGATGGCGCCCGCGTCCGCCACGAGGTACCGGCCCGGTTCCACAATAATCTGCGGGCGATCGCGTCCGAAGTGGTGGACGAGCGCCCGTTCAATCGCGGCTCCGTACGCGTTGATGGATGGGGGGGCCGTGGTGTAGTGAGCGGGGAATCCGCCCCCGATATTGAGAGTGGGCGGCAGGATGCCGTGAAGCCCTAGCCGCCGAAAGAGCTGTGCCGACAGGGCGATCGGTTCTTCCCACTGGCCGGGATCGGTCTGCTGGGAGCCAACGTGAAAGGCGATGCCATACGGAATGAGGCCAAGGGCTCGGGCACGGAGCAGCAGATCGAACGCCATTGCCGGCTCGCAGCCGAACTTTCGCGATAACGGCCAGTCGGCGCCCTTGCCATGCGAGAGCAACCGTACGGTGACCTTGGCACCTGGGGCGTTCGCGGCGATTTTCTCCAGCTCACCGGCGCTGTCAAACGAAAACAGATCTATGCCCGCGGAGTGCGCATCGGCGATGACGGAGGCCTTCTTGATGGTGTTGCCGAACGACAGTGTGCGGGGTGACACGCCGATTGCGAGACACTGCTCGATCTCCGCGGCGCTGGAAACGTCAAAACAAGAGCCGGTGTCTGCGAGCGCGCGAACGACCTCCGGCAGCGGGTTCGCCTTCACGGCGTAGTAAATGAGGGCCTCGGGCAGTGTGCGCTGCAACTCCAGATACTTGGAGACAACGGCGGCGACGTCCATGACGAGAAACGGCGTGGGCAGGTTAGTGCTCTCGAGAAAGTCCGCGATCCGTCTGCTGAAGGACGGCAGTTGGGAATTTGGCATTGCAACGAGCTCGGCGGACTCACGAATGGCCAGGTCGGATATGGGCATGTGTGAATCTCAGCCATGCGAAGGCTACCGGCGTGGACAATTCATGCGTCTGCCGAGATCGCGCCAGCGAGACCGAAAGATGGACATCGATGGAACGAAGGAACTGATTCACGAGCGTTGGCGTTATCATGGCCGCCGACTCCCCTTGGGCAGTTGGGGCGGTCATGCCGGATGGCCAGGTCACACAGTGGCTTGCGCGCTGGCGCGCAGGCGATCGTGAAGCGCTGGAGCGACTCGTACCGCTCGTCTACGACGAGCTGCGTCAGGTGGCCCGGCGGCAGCTTCGCCGCGAGTCCCCCGATCACACGCTCTCGGCCACCGCCCTCGTCCACGAGGTCTACCTCCGTCTTCTGCAGCAGCGTCGGCTCGCCGCGACGGACCGCGACAGCTTCCTCGCGATTGCCGCTCAGACGATGCGGCGCATTCTCGTGGACCACGCCAGAGCACGTTCCCGCCTGAAGCGTGGCGGGGACGATCGCCCCGTCAGTCTTGAACCTGGAGACGACGTGCCGCTTCTGAGCGACCCCGAGGTCGAAGAGGTGCTCGCGATAGACGTGGCGCTCGAGCGCCTCGCGCTGGTTGACGAACGTGCCCTGCGCGTTGTGGAGTGCCGGATCTTCGCTGGGCTCACGCTCGAGGAAACTGCAGACGCACTGGGCATCTCTGCGAGATCTGTGCAGCGAACGTGGACGACGGCCCGTGCGTGGCTTCGCAAGGAGATTGGCCCCGACATGGAGGTCGGCTAGCCAGGGCCTCGCGAGTGTGTCCATTCGTAGAGCAACTTGCCGCGATCATGTGGAGGAAGAGTCATGGACCACATGCACTGGCAGCGGATCGAGGAGCTGTTCGAGCTCGCGTACGCCCAGCCCGTTGAGGCGCGCCGACGCGTCCTGGCCGAAGCGTGTGGCCTCGATGTCTCGCTGCGTGACGAGATCGAGGCGATGCTGGCCGCCGCCAGCCCCGACCGCGCCCTGGCCATCGAACGATTCATCGTCGATCGGGCATCCGAGACTCGAGTCGCCGATCCGCTGATCAGCAGCTGTCTCGGGCCGTGGCGGCTCGTGAGCGTCCTCGGACGTGGCGGCATGGGTACGGTCTATCGCGCCGAGCGCGCCGACGGCCAGTATCGGCAGCACGTCGCCGTCAAGATCCTCGGAACGGGCCCGCGTGACCCCTACGCCATCGAGCGCTTTCGCACCGAACGACAGGTGCTCGCCCAGCTGACTCATCCCAACATCGCCACCCTGCTCGACGGCGGCTTCGCGCCGGACGGGACGCCGTATCTGGTCATGGAGCTCGTCGAGGGTGTCCCGATCGACGAATGGTGCACCGCGCAGCGTCTTCCACTCGAGGCCCGGCTGCGCCTGTTTCGCGTGGTGTGTGATGCGGTGCAGCACGCGCATCGCGCCCTCGTCGTTCACCGCGACCTCAAGCCCTCGAACATCTTCGTATCGCGATCCGGTAGTGTGAAACTGCTCGACTTCGGCATTGCGAAGCTCCTCGACCCGGACGCCTGGGACGTCGGATCGCCCGCCACGCGCGCCGAGATGCGTCTCATCACGCCGGAATATGCCGCGCCGGAGCAGCGGCATGACGGGCGCATCACGACCGCCACCGACGTCTACGCTCTCGGTGTCGTGCTGTCCGAGCTGTTGACCGGGCTCAGACCCCGCGAGTTCTGCGCGACCGGCCGGTCAGCGCTCGCGCAAGACGCGATTCCATCTCCAGTCACCGCGCCGAGCGAGGCAGTGCGGCGGTCCACCTCCCAGGGGGCGACCCGCGACGGCGCACACGAGTCAACAGCCACAGGGACGACCTCGAACGCCGCCGACCGTCGCAAGTTGATCCGACGGCTTCGCGGCGACCTCGACCGCATTGTCCTGACCGCGCTGCGCGAGGAACCCGAGCGCCGCTACGGCTCAGCAGGTCAGCTAGGTGAGGAGATCGAGCGTTTCCTCGGTGGGCACGCCGTGCTCGCCCAACCCGACACAGTGAGCTACCGGGCCCGGAAGTTCGTAGGCCGGCACCGCCTCGCGGTCACGGCGGTTGCCGTGTTCGTCTGCTGTGTTGCGGCCTTCGGCGTCGTCGCGACGTTGCAGGCACAGGCGCTCGCCGAGCAGAGTCGCGTCGCTGGGCTCGAGCGCGATAAGGCGGAACGGGTCGTGCGGGTTCTCGTCGACTTGTTCGAGACCACGAATCCAGCGGTCCGACCGGACGGCAATCGGATGTCTATTCGCGAGTTCCTCGCGGGCGCCGAGGACCGGGCCCTCGCACAATTGCGCAATGCTCCTTTGGTGAGGGCGAAGCTGAAAGCGGTGTTCGGCCTCATCCACTTTGAGCGCGGCGCATACGCGCCGGCGCGCGCGGCGCTCGAGGAGGCGCTGACGGACCAGCGCCGCCTGGTTGGGCCCGATCATCCCGACGCGCTCGAGTCTCTGCTCGCGCTCGGGCAAGTCGTGTACAACGCCGCGGACGAGTCTCGAGCCCGAAGTCTTCTCGAAGAGTCGCTCGAACGGCATCGTCGCGTGTATGGCAACGAGCACGAGAAAACGGCTGGGGCGCTTTACGCCCTTGCCCCTCTCGCGGCGAGCAAGGATCTCGAGGCGGCCCGAGAGCTGCTCACGCAGGCGCTCGAGATCCGGCGGCGGGTGCTGCCGGCGAACCATCCCGACATTGCCATCACCCTCGGAGCGCTTGCCAGGCACTACCAAACGCGCAACGAGCTGGAACGGGCGCGCGAGCTGTATCAGCAGGCATTCGCGGTCTTCCGTGACCCCAGCGAGCGCCACCATCCCAGGGCTATCGCCTTGATGAACGACTACGCGGCGCTGCTCGGCACCATGAACCTGTATGCCGAGGCGGAGGCGCTGCAGCGAGAAGCCCTTGCCATCGGCCGGCAGGTGAAAGGCCCAAGCACGCTGACGGTAGCGAATCTGAGCAACAACCTCGCCGTGACGCTGACGTCGCTCGGCCGGCATGCCGACGCCGAACGCGCGTTTCGCGAGGCATTCGAGCAGCACGTGGCACTTCTCGGCGAGCATCACTGGCGCGTGGGGAACATCGCGCGCAACATCGGCCAAATCTTGTCCCTCCAGCAACAGCATGCCGCAGCGTTGCCCTGGCTGGATCGGGCGATCGCGATTGGGGCGGCCGCGAAGAAATCCGAAAGCCCCGGCCTCGAGTACATGCGAGCGCAGCGCGCCTGGATCCTGTTTCGTCTGGGCCGGCGCGCAGAGGCGCTCGAGGCCGTCACGCGAGCCGTCTCGGTCCTCGAGCACATGAAGGATCCGAACAACGGGTACGCCCTGGCCTCGTCACGTACCACGCTCGCACGGTTGTTGTCCAGAATGGGTCGGCCCGGCCAGGCAGAGGCTCCAGCACGCGCGGCGCTGGCGTTGTTCGAACGGTGGGGCCGCGCCAATCCCAGTTACGCCTCTGCCGAATGCGAGCTCGGGCGCGCGAAGGTGCTTCAAGGCGCGGTCGCCGAGGGAAGGGCCGCGCTCGAACGGTGCCTGCCGACTTATCGCGCCTGGGGTCAGGCCGACCGCGAAATCGTGGAGTCGATCGAGCGAGTACTCGCTGATTCCAAGTAGTGCGCGGCGCCCGCACGACCCACGACATCGGTTTGCTCGCCGATTCCTCTCGATACGAAGGGAGTTGCCATGAAACGACGCCGTTTTCTCAGCAGCATCGCGGCGGTCCCTGTGCTGTCGTCACTCCGGTCGCGACAGAACCCAGGACCGACCTCCAATCGCCATGGCCTGAAGCTCGGCACGGTCACGTACAACATCGCGAAGGACTGGGATGTCGAAACAATCATCAAGAATCTGACCCAGTCCGGCTTCGAAGCGGTCGAGCTACGGACGACGCACAAGCACGGCGTAGAGATTGCGCTGTCCGCCGGGGCGCGGGCGGAGGTGCGGAAGCGGTTCGAGGACTCGCCCGTGAAGATCGGCGGCCTTGGCACGACGTGCGAATACCACTCGCCAGATGCCGCGGTGCTTCGCCGCAACGTGGACGAAACGAAGGCGTGGACGAGGCTCGCGCGCGACATCGGAGCGCCAAGCGTGAAAGTGCGGCCCAACGGTCTCCCGAAGGACGTTCCGGAGGAGAAGACGCTCGAGCAGATCGGCCGGGCGCTGGCGGAATGCGGCGCCGTCGCGCAGGATCAGGGCGTGCGGCTGCAACTGGAGGTGCATGGCGAGGAGACCTCCCGGCTGCCGCGCATTCGCAAGATCCTGGATTACGGCGGGAATCACCCCGCCGTTCGCGTCTGCTGGAACTCGAACCAGACGGACCTGCTCGATGGCGGCTTCGAAGAGACCTTCCGCCTGGTCCGCGATCAGATCGGGCAGGTCCACATGCGCGATTTGTTTCTCGAAGAGTATCCGTGGCGGCAGCTGCTCACGTCACTGTCGGACATGCAGTTTGGCGGCTACTGCTTCGCAGAAATTCCCGAATCCGCAGATCCCGTGCGGGTGCTCGAGTATTTCAGGGGCCTGTTCCGCGCCTATCAGAATCTGTAGCGCAACGCGCCGGCACTATCGCCGCGCCTACGGGACGCAGGCGGCGCTCCCGCTGTCTCGAAACGGCTCGCCGGCAGCGACCACGAATTCCCAGGTATAGTCGGCGCTGCGCAGCGCGAGCTTCAGCACGCCGTACGATCGGTTGCTGCGTGCCTCGCTGTTTGCCCTGATGGTCCTGAAGTCGTAGAGGCCTCCGCCGCCCGTACCCACGACGAATTCCCGGATGCCCTTCGGATCGGCCTTGCCATCGGGATTCTGCGGCGCGAAGCGCTCGTAGTCGTGATCGTGGCCGTTGATGACCACGTCGGCACCAAACTCATAGAGGACCTTCCACGCCTCCCGCATCCATATGGTGTCCTGACGCTGCGTTCCGTGCGGTCCCGAGCTGAACACGGGGATGTGCCAGTACGCGAGCGTACACGTGGAGCGGTGCTCCTCGAGATCGCGCCGCAGCCACTCGATCTGCGGCGAGCGACGACCGGCGGAGATCGAGCTGTTCAACGACACGACGTGCCACGACCCCAGGGTGTAGCTGTAGTAGCCGCGGCGGTCGCTGCCGGCGTTCTCGCCGAAGTACTCGAAATACGGTGTGGCGCTGGCGGTGAGGTAGTCGTGGTTGCCTGGAGCCGGGCGTGTGCGCGCCTTGTGACGGCCCCAGCGCGGCTCGTAACAGTCGTGAAACTCGTCGGACGTCCCTGACGGGTACGCGTGATCGCCGACAGTGAACACCGTGCCCGGAATCCGATCGAGCAGGCTGGCCGTTGCGGCCGCCCCGGCGCCGTTGGCGATCTGGCAGTTCGCAATGTCGCCCGCGCCCACGAGCACGGCCGGCTCGCCATCCGACGGAGCCTGAAGGCGAATCGATGCGCCGGAACCGCCGACGCCGAATGCGAGAGCGAAGGCGATGACGGGGATGCCGGCGTTGTGCCGGCTACCGCGTGAACACCACGCCATGCGGACTGCCCGTGCCGGTCCAGCCGTGGGGCCACTCCCGGCTGTCAAAGCTGAAGCCGCTACTGCCGTCGGCGCCACGGAACGCGTCGTCCATCGCCACAGCGCCCGTCTGCTCGTCGAGTTTCAGCATGTAGAGGCGCGGCTCAGAGCCGGTGACCACCAGACGCTTCGTCTTCGCATCCCAACCGGTCCAGTGCGGCTCGAACGTGTCGCTCATGCTCAGGCGCGCGACCTCCACGGGCTTCGCGCCATAGGTGATGTCGAGCACGATCAGGCCATGAATCGCGGGGACGCTCTGAATCAGGTAGTGCCCGACGATGGTGGGGACGCCGCACCAGTCACCGGGAAAGGTGTAGACGAGCTGCGAGCGCGGGGCGTCGGAATTGAGGCCGGTGATGCGCTCGATGCCGCAGCTGAGGGTCTGCACGTAGACGGATCCGTCGGGGCCAAGGCGAGGCTCCTGCGGCCCGATGTGGGCGTAATGATTCTGGCCCACGTCGAAGTAGGCCGTCTCGAGCAGCTTCAGGTCGGAGAGCCGCCACACCTGATAGGTGGTGCCCCGAAACAGGTTGGCGCGGTGCATCGAGGAGTTTGTTGACACGACCCGGTCGACCTCGGGCAGCACGACCAGGCTGTATGGCGTCAGGAGCGCGTCGGCGAAAGTGGGATCGGCGCTGCTGGCGGAGCGAATCACCTGGCCGCGATCGTCGATCTCGACAAGCCCGCCGCTCAGGCCGGCCTTCTCACCGGCCGGCGCGTGGTGCGCGTGCTGGAACGTGGCGAGCACGTTCCCGTTCGGCAGCCGCAGATAGGAATGCGGGTGCATGTAGCCGCCCATGTCGGTGAACGACGTTGCCACTTTCGGATGCACCGGATCGCGCACGTCGAAGACGAACGTGCGGCCGGCATCGTGGTCGTTCGCGAACAGCATCCCGCTCGCCGGCATCGAGTACTCGGTGTGATGCACGTTCATCGTCTGCTGGTCGGTCGCGACTGTCGTGACGAGCCTGCCGTACGACGCCGACGCCGGGTCGGCGTCGATCACGGCGAGAAAGTCATTGCCCTTCTTGCCTGCGTCGCCGGCCCAGGCGTACATGTAATGGCCGCTTGTGGCGACGAGCGTGTCGCCTTTCGGCGGAGCGGCGGCTGTCGGAGCGGGCGCAGGCGGAGCTGACGGCGGTGGAGCGGGCGTGTCCGCCTTCGCAGGCGCACGGCTCGCCTCGCACGTGCCTTCGAGCGCGGTGATGGTGTGCACGTCGATCGACGGCGGCTCCGGCGCGCGCGTGACGGTCGGCGCCATCGAGTCGTCAGGCCCGGTGCCAATGGCCACCTTCGCGTTGCCGATCATCGTCGAGGGCGGGCCCGCGCCCGGCAGCTTCGACAGCTCGCCGCGCACGCGGACCGGCCGCCGGTGGAGCGCCTTGATCTCCGCCTTGATCTGCGCGCTCCCGGTCAGGCGATAGATCGGACTGACGATCAGGTCGGCGTCGTCGATGCCGGCCGGCCTCGCCATCTTGAGCGACCGGCCGTCCACGCAGCCGTCAGCGGTGACAATCGTGAGCTTCTTCGCTCTCTCGGGAGGACGCTCGCTGGCCTGGCCCGCCTGGAGGCCCGAGAGGATGGCGACGGTGATGAGTAATGGGAGCATCAGCAGGACATGATACCGCCGCGCCACGGCGTTACACGCGCGTTACGTCACCCGCCGGACTGCCAGCGGCGCACGGCGTCGAGCGGGTAGAGCAGCATCAGGATGTTCAGCGTCAGGTTGTCGTGGATCATGTAGCCCACGAACAGCTCCAGCGCGATGGTCACGGCAACAGTCACCGCCACCGGCAGGCGACTCGCCAGCCAGAAGCCGGCGATCATCGCGCAGATGTCGGACAACGAGTTGAGGATGCTGTCGCCGTAGTAGTCGAGCGCGATCGTCGCCTCGCGATAGCGGTTGATCACGAAGCTGGTGTTCTCGATGACCTCCCAGGACGCCTCGAGGGTCGTCGCCAGCAGCAGCCGTGTGGCGAAAGGCAGGCGCCGCGTCAGGAGCCAGGTCAGCGCGTAGAAGCCGAAGCCGTGGATGACGTGGGAAGGCGTGTACCAGTCGCTCAGATGCTGCGAGTTCTCGGAGCTCTGGACGACGCCGTGCCAGAGCTTGACGTAGCCGCAGGCACAGATGGGGACGCGGCCCATCGCGTAGAGGGTGATGGCCGCGACGGCCACCACCGACGCCGTGAGCAGATACGAGGTCCGCGGAAGCATTCGGCCGGGTCGATTGTCCCATAGCTTCCAGTGACGGCTCCTAAGCCGCCGGACGGTGCGCGCGGCCGCGGTGTCGCCGTGGCGAACCGGTCGGCACGCCGGCCACTCGCGGCTTTGGCAGTTTGTCTGGATAAAAGTGCGGGTTGGGGTGGTTCGCTTCGCGTGTCGCCCCCATCCCCAACCCGATGTCGCCCGCCTGCGCTCGCGAGTGGCCGTCTGTCGCGTGCGCGGCATGCCTCCAACGGTTCGCCACGGCGACACCGCGGCCCGCGCGCACCGCCTTCGGCGACCGGCAATCCGGCCTCGAACGTCCCCGACTTCGAACTGCCCTTGCGTTGATGCCTGGCAGCCGACGTGGGAGTGACGCGAGGGGCGTCAGTAACGAAACCGCGCCGGAGGCAGCGAGTGTTTCGAGCGCGAGCCTCCGTAAGGCTTCCCTCAGGGCTTCTGACCACCGCCAGGCCGGTTAGGAGGTCGGGCTCTCGGCGAACAGTCTGAAACGCGAGCGGACGCAGGCGCGGTTTCGAGCGTCAGCTCCCCGGAGGCTGCCAGGCATCAACTCAAGGGCAGTTCGTAAGGCCGAGGAGCAACGATGCGGGGCTGTGCTGTATTGAACTGCGCCCGTCGTGTGGGTGTGCCAGAGTCGCAGGGCTGGGCCACCCGGTGTGCCCAACTGTGGGATTCCAAAGCGGAAATCCTCCCTTCACGTGCGGATTGACGCCAGTTCTCTTCGGCTCGCCCCGCGTCACTCTGCGACACAAAGAAAGATCAGGAAACAATGCAGGTAAGCATGAGGCGCATGCGTCTCCTCTCCTCGGTCGCGGTCGCGTTGACTGTTGTTGTCAGCGGAGGCACGGCGCTCGCTCAGTCGGCTGGCACCTGGAAGCTCAACCTCGAGAAATCCAAGTACCACCGAAGGCCAGGCGCCCAAGAGCTCCACCCTCGTCTATGAGCCGGCGGGTGCAGGCATCAAGGTCACGGTCGACCAGATGCCGGCTAGCGGCCCCGCGATCCACTACGCCTACTCGGCGAACTATGACGGGACGGATGTTGCTGTCGACGGCAGTCCGAACGGCGATACGGCCGCTCGCACGCGGGTGGATGCGACGACAACGAAGTTGGTCAATAAGAAAGATGGACAGGTCATGTCCACCCTGACTCTGGTCGACTCCGCCGATGCAAAGACCCTGACGATCACCACTACCGGCAAGGATGCCAAGGGGCAGAACATCGATAGCGTCGCGGTCTACGACAAGCAGTAAACAGTAGGGACCACTCGACTGGGTGCACGTCGCACCCAGTCGACCATTCTGTTCGGCTGACGTTGCGTGATGAGAAATTTGTTGCGGCCGGTTGGCCGTTATGTTGAGGCGGGAGGGGTACGAACATGGCAGAAGCAGAAAACACACAGGTGATCAAGGACGCCTACGCGGCGTTCCAGAAGGGCGATATCGCCTCGATTCTGAACAGTTGCGACGACAACGTGGAGTGGCAGGGGGTCATCGGCACCGAAGGTGTGCTGCCGCAGGCCGGCCTTCGCCGGGGGCGGGCACAGGTCGCCGAGTTCTTCAAGCAGGTCGCCGAGACGACCGACTTCGTGTCGTTCGAGCCCAAGGAGTTCGTGGCGCAGGGCGACAAGGTGGTGGCGCTAGGCAGCTACTCTGCGAAGATGAAGCCAAGCGGGCAGAGCTACTCGAGCGATTGGGTGATGTTGTTCACGGTGCGCAACGGGAAGGTGGCGGCCTTCCGCGAGTTCAGCGATAGCGCGCAGCTCGTGCGCGCCTACAAAGGCGAGGCAGCCACCGTCTACTAAGAGTAGGGACAGGCACCCGCGTCAAAGGACGGACGGGAGCCAGTCGACGGGACCATCATGCGTGGTCACACAGGTCACACGGGTCATGCGGGTCGATTTGGCGCGTGGAGGGTGGGCGCCAGCTTCCCGAGATCGCAGGACGTCAACGCAAGGCGCGATCGCGGTGCGACCATCGCCCGAGCTAAAGCTCGGGCCTACGTGCGATGCGCGGCCCGACTAAAGTCGGGCCCTACTGCCGTCAGCTGGGCGCCCGTGGCGCCCAGCACTTGCGTTGGCGGCTCGGGGCCGACGTAAGACGCGAGCGTCACCTCCCCGGAGGCCAGAGACGTCAACCCAACTGCGATCGCGGTGCGACGCGCGGCCCGACTGAAGTCGGGCCCTGCTGCCGTCAGCGGCGCGCCCGCGGTGCCGAGCACTTGTGATAGCGGCAGCAGCTCGCAGCCTTGGCAGCCGTCGCGCGAACGAAGTGAGTAGGCACGTGGGCCGTCAGCGCCCGAGCCAGGCTATGGCATCCGGCATGGAGCGGAAGACGGCGACCTCTTTCTTGCTCTCCGGCTTCATTTCCCGATACGACTGATACATCCGGCCGAGACCGAACAGCAGATCGTCGGCGACGACGATGGCGAGCTTGGTCGGCTTCGGCGAGCCGTCCATCTTGGCCGAGAAGCCGGCGAGTGCGCTGACATTCGACGGCGACGACGCCTCCACATGCTCGACCGCGCTCATGTCCACCAGCTCGTCGTAGTCCGCGATGGCGGGATCGCCCCAGACGGCCATCTGATATTCGAACAGCACATCCGGCGTGATCACCCCGGTGCCGGTCACGCGCACCAGCCGCAGCTTATGGTCGATGCAGTAGTCGAGGCCCATGGGAAGCGTCCCTATCTTACGCGTCGTCGCCCGCAGTGATAGAGTCGCGGTGATCCGCGGGGCTAAAGCCCCGCCTCCACGGATGAAGGGCTAAAGCCCCGCCGCCACAGGTGCCGGAGACTTCGGAATGGCCAGCGCAGACACCAACCGCGGCGCCGAGCCGCTGATCAAAGCACGAAATCTCGACAAGCGCTACAACCGCGGCGGCGAGGAGATCCATGTCCTCCGCGGCCTCAGCCTCGACGTGAAGCGCGGCGAGTTCGTCGCGTTCATGGGGCCCAGCGGCTCGGGCAAGACCACGCTGCTCAATATCCTCGGTGGCCTGGACCAGCCTTCGACGGGCTCGGTGTCGGTGGACGGTGTCGAGATCACGACCAAGTCGCGCAAGGCGCTGGCCGAATGGCGCGCCCGCCACGTCGGCCTGATCTTCCAGGCCTACAACCTGATCCCGGTCCTCACCGCCGCGCAGAACGTCGAGCTGCCGCTGCTCCTCACGTCGCTCGACAAGGCCAATCGCCGCAAACGTATCGAGGCCGCGCTCCGCATTGTCGGGCTCAAGGATCGGATGAACCACTTCCCGAGGCAGCTGTCGGGTGGACAGGAACAGCGCGCCGCCATCGCGCGCGCGATCGTGTCCGACCCGGAGATGCTGCTCTGCGACGAGCCGACGGGCGATCTCGATCGGTCGGCCGCCGACAACATTCTTGAGCTGCTGACGCTCCTCGCCACGGATCGCGGCACCACGATTCTGATGGTGACGCATGACCCGCGCGCGGCCGACCGCGCGCACCGCCAGCTGCACCTGGACAAGGGTGTCCTGGTCGACACTCCCGACAGCACAAGACAGGAGCTGCGCGCATGAAATTCCTGCCGCTTCTTCTCGCCAACCTGCGTCGCAAGAAGATCCGAACGATCCTGACGGTTGGATCGTTCGCGGTGGCGCTGTTTCTCTTTGGCCTGCTCGGCGCGATCCGCTACGGCTTCCGCCAGGGCATCGACATCGCAGGCGCCGACCGCCTCGTCGTGATCGGGCGCACGTCGATGATCCAGCCGCTGCCGCTGCCATACAAGGAACGGCTGAAGCGCACGCCAGGGGTGAAGGACGTGGCCCACGCGACATGGTTCGGCGGCGTCTACCAGGATCCGAAGAACTTCTTCGCGCAGTTCGCGATCGTGCCCGACGACTGGATCAAGATGTACCCCGAGTTCGTCGTGCCCGAAGACGAATGGAAAGCGTTCAAGGCCGATCGCACGGGTTGCGTGGTCGGCATGAAGCTGGCCGCGCGCTTCGGGTGGAAGGTCGGCGATCGCATCCCGCTGCAGGCGCCGAGCTTCATGGGCGGGGGCGCCTGGGATCTCACCGTGCGCGGCATCTATCACGGCACGCGCCGCGGCGATGATGAGACGCAGTTGTGGATGCGACACGACTACCTGGTCGAAAAGGGGCCCGATTTCTGGCGGGGCATCGTCGGCTGGTACACCGTCCGGATCACGAACCCCGATGCCGCGCCGGCGATTGCTAAGCTGATCGACGAGGAGTTCTCCAATTCGCCCTCCGAAACGCGGACGCAGACCGAGTCGGCGTTTGCCGCCTCGATGGTCAAGCAGATGGGGAACATCGAGTTCCTGATTCTCGCGATCGGCTCGGTCGTGTTCTTCACGCTGCTGCTCGTGACAGGCAACACGATGGCGATCTCGGTCCGCGAACGGACGAACGAGCTGGCGGTGCTGAAGGCGATTGGCTACTCCGACACGTTCGTGCTCGCGATCGTGCTCGCCGAGTCGCTGCTGATCTCGACGATCGGTGGCGTGATTGGCCTCGTGCTCGCGAGCCAGCTCGTGAAGCAGGACCTCACGCAAGGTTTGCTTCTGTTGTACTTGCCACCCATCGCATTCGTGATCGGCGCGGTGATCGCACTGGGCACTGGCTTTCTCGCTGGCGTGCTGCCGGCGCTGAGCGCGATGCGTCTCAACGTCGTGAGCGCGCTGCGGAGGATCTGACGTGGCGATTCCCGTCGTCTACAACCTCCGCAGCGTCAAGGAGCGCTGGACGTCCTCGGTCGTCGCCATCCTCGGCATCGCCGGCACAGTGGCGGTGTTCGTCGCGATGCTGTCGCTGGCGCGCGGCTTCAAGGTGGCGCTGACCTCGTCGGGGCTGCCGGAGAACGCCATCGTGCAGCAGACGGGGGCCGACTCAGAGATGACGAGCGCCATCGAGATCGGCGCCGTGCGCGTAATCGAGGACGCCCCGCTCGTGGTGCGCCGCGGCTCCGAGCCGCTCGTCAGCGCGGAGGTCGTGGTGCTCGCGAACCTGCCGATGCGCGGCACCACGAACGACGCCAACGTCCAGATGCGCGGGGTCTCGCAGCGCGTGCTCGCCGTCCGCGACAACGTGCGCATCGTCCAGGGGCGATTCTTCACCTCAGGACTCTACGAGCTCGTCGTCGGCAGCAACGCGGCTCGCGCCTATGAAGGGCTGGATCTCGGCAAGACGATCCACATCGGGCCGGGGCAATGGAAGATCGTCGGCGTCTTCAATGCCGGCGGCAGCGCCTTCGATTCGGAGATCTGGGCGGACGCCAACGTCGTGAACGGCGCCTACCAGCGCCCGCCGGGGGTCTACCAATCTGCTACCGCGAAGCTGCGGTCGGAGGACGACTTCACGGCGTTCAAAACGGCGCTCGAGCGCGATCCGCGGGCGAAGCTGCAGGCGACGCGCGAGCCGGCCTACTACGAGTCGCAGTCGCAGCTGGTGACGACGCTGATCACGGTGCTCGGCACGATCGTCGCGATCGTGATGGGGCTCGGCGCGATTCTCGCCGCCCTCAACACGATGTACTCGGCCGTGTCCGAGCGCTCGCGCGAGATCGCGATCCTTCGCGCGCTCGGCTTCCAGGGCGGCAGCATCGTCCTGTCGTTCCTCGCCGAAGCGCTGATCATCGCGGTGATCGGCGGGATCATCGGGTGCATCGTCGTCCTGCCGGTGAACGGGATCACCACCGGCACGATCAACTGGCAGACCTTCTCGCACCTGTCGTTTGCCTTCCGGATCACGCCTGACCTGCTCCTGTGGGGCGTCGTGTTCGCGATTTTCATGGGTGTGCTTGGCGGACTCCCGCCGGCGATTCGGGCGGCGCGGGCCAACGTGTCGACCACGTTACGAGCGCTGTAACGGCGGCCCGAGCCGCGCCCTTGCGTCGACGGCTCAGGCCTCGAGGGAGCTGACGCTCGAAACCGCGCCTGCGTCCGCTCGCGACACTCGCTGCCTCCCGCACGGTTTTAGACTGACGCGTCACTCCCACTCGGCCTGAGCCGTCGACTCAAAGTCGCTTCAAATCCGGCGTCGGCGCGCGCGGTCGCGCGCGAGCGACCACTCGCCGGGCACTCGCGCGGAAGCCCTTCGACACGCTCAGGGCCGGCCGTGCGGAGCAGGCCGTCACGATCGCGAAAAACGCGAGCGCAGGCGGATGACACCGGGTTGGGGATGGGGGCGACACGCGAAGCGAACCACCCCAACCCGCACTTTTATCGGACGGATCGCCGGAGCCGCGTTTTTCCGGCTGCGGAGCCCGGCCGATCCTGAGCGTGTCGAAGGGTTTCGAGCGTCAGCTCGCTTGAGGCCTGAGCCGTCTACGCAAGGGCCGTTCGGCGACGAGGCGATTGCCCGAGCTGAAGCTCGGGCCTACGTACAGGCTAGGGAATCATGTCGTCGACGCGCGTGACGAACTGCACAGCAAGTCCCCATGGATCGCGATGCATCGCCAGCTTGTCGCCATTTCCGGCGGTGGTGATGTCGCCTTCGGCGGTGGCGCCGGCGGCGAGGAGCTTCGCGCGCGTAGTGGCGATGTCTTGCACGCGAAAGGCGACATGCAGCACCAGGGGATCGATGGTGCGGTAGTCGGGCACGGCGGCCTTCGGGTTGTTGTAGAACTCCAGCATCACGGCGTCGCCGTCGTCTGACAGGAACTGCCCGAACGGCCGCGTCGGATACGCGCGCTTCAGCGTCATCCCCAGATGCTCGATGTACCACTGCGAACGGTGATTGGGTCTTCCACCTGAAAGGCAATGTGCTCGATCTTCACTCGACCTCCTCAGCGGCTGAAGTGCTCACATTTTCCGGACGACGACGTCCGGCGACAAATTCAGTTTCTTCATCAACTGCTGGTATCGCGGTGGTGTCGTAAGCGCGATAGACCGTGCCGCATGATTCGGAGGCGATGGTAGGGCGCCAAGGGGTGCAAGTCAACGCGGCGGTAGTATTTCCCGTCGTCGGACGACAGTTGAAGCGGAGAGAGCATTATGGTTGAAGAGGTTCGCTCGCGACATAGCGATAATCTAATTGTTCAGCACCCGGCTAAACGTGGGCCGTTGACGAGCGAACCGCTTTTGTCCAAGCTGAGGCACCTCGATCGGGCCGCTCAGTTCATCGGGTCGCGCGGGTTGGTCGGGTCAGCCAGCGCGTGAATCGATCAGGGAGTCGATGTTCGGGAATCTCGATTGGGCAACAGAGAAGCAGCTCTCATCGCTGTCGCCGGATCGATCGCGCTCGCCGGCGCGGTCGATCCCGTGCCGACGATCGCCATCGTCTCCCGCGAGTTCATCTATGACGCGGCGACGTTCCCGTCGGCGCACGCCTCGACGCTCGTCGAGACCGCCGGTGGCCTCGTCGCGGCATGGTTCGGCGGCACTGCCGAGAAGAACCCCGACGTCGGCATCTGGGTGTCGCGACAGTCGAAAGGGCATTGGTCGGCGCCTGTGGAAGTCGCAAACGGCGTGCAGGCGGACGGACGCCGTTTCCCCACCTGGAATCCGGTGCTCTTTGCCATCCCGAACGGACCGCTCGCGCTGTTCTACAAAGTGGGCCCGAGCCCCAGCGAGTGGTGGGGGATGGTGACGGCCTCGGACGACGTTGGGGCGGTAGGGCCTCAGCCGGATATTGTGGAGGCGGGGCTTCAGCCCCGCGATCTCACCTGGCGCGAGCCGCGCCGGCTGCCCGATGGGATCCTCGGCCCGATCCGCGCCAAGCCGGTGCTGCTCGATTCGAACACGCTGCTTGCCGGATCCAGCACGGAGGATGCGGGCTGGCGGGCTCACGTGGAAATCTTTCGAGCGACGAGCTTCGAGCGGCGAACGACGAGCTCGGAACGCCGAACGACGAGCGACGAATGGCTCGCTCGCGTGACGACAGGCAGCGCGTGGACGAAAACGCCGCCGTTGAACACACCGAAGGAGTTCGGTGCGATTCAACCGACGATCCTCGTGCATTCACCGTCGCGGCTGCAGATTCTCTGTCGGACCGAGCAGGGGGTGATCGCGGAGTCGTGGTCGAGCGACGGCGGCGCGACGTGGAGCGCGATGAAGGCGACGCGGCTGCCGAATCCGAGCGCGGGGATCGATGTCGTCAAGCTGGCGAACGGCCTGTTCGTGCTCGCCTACAACCCGTCCATCGAGAACCGCCGCGTGATCGCGCTGGCGACGTCGAGGGACGGCGTCGCGTGGTCAGCGCCGGTGACGATCGAGGAAGGGCGGGGCGAGTATTCGTATCCGGCGATCATCCAGACCAGCGACGGCCTCGTCCACCTGACGTACACGTGGCGGCGGCAGAAGATCCGGCACGTCGTCGTGAGGGTCGAATAGGCGTCGTCCCACGCGCTGGCGGACCTACAGGTCCGTCCTACATACGATCGGATCGTTCGAGCAAATACTGTCGGAGTTGGCGGAACGCGGCGCCGCGGTGGCTGACGCCGCGTTTCACGTCGTCTGCGACCTCGCCCAGCGTCCTGCCTTCGGGCGAATAGAAGAAGATCGGGTCATAGCCGAAGCCGTGGTCGCCGCGAGGCACCGGCGCGATCGAGCCTTCCACGGTCCCGCGCGCCTCGAACACGATCCGGTCCTCCGACGCGACTGCGAGCGCGCAGACGAAGCGCGCGGCGCTTTCGCGGCTGCCGCGCTCGTCGAGCATCGCGTAAAGCCGCCTGAACTTCTCCGGGTACGGCGTCTCGGCGCCGGCAAAACGCGCCGACTCGACGCCGGGCGCGCCATCGAGGGCGTCGATCACCAGGCCGGAATCCTCAGCGATCGCCGGCATGCCGGTGGCCTTCGCGTAGTAGAGCGCCTTCAGGCGCGCATTGTCGTCGAACGTCGCGCCTGTCTCCTCGGGCGCGTCGATGCCGGCATGACCATCGAGGCCGACGATCTCAAAGGGGACGCCGTCGAGCAGCGCGCGAATCTCGCGAATTTTGTTGGGGTTGGTGGTTGCGAGAAGTAATCGGGATGGAAAACGCATGGGGTTGGGGACAGGCCCCAAGCTCTTCAGTGGTTGGGGCCTGTCCCCAAGCTGTCCCCGACGATGCTGCGCTGGATACCAACGAGCTCGCGGATGCCTTTTTCGGCCAGCGCGAGCAGCGCGTCGAGGCCGGCGCGATCGAAGGGCGTGGTTTCAGCGGTGCCCTGGACCTCGATGAACCGGCCGCCGCCGGTCTGGACCACGTTCATGTCCACTTCGGCGCGCGAGTCCTCTTCGTAGGCGAGATCGAGCATCGGCGTGCCGGCGATGATCCCGACGCTGGTGGCCGCGACGTAATCAGAGACGGGCATCGTCTTGATCGTCCCGGCCTGCTTCAGCCGATCGAGCGCCAGCACCAGCGCGACGAAGGCGCCGCTGATCGACGCGGTGCGCGTGCCGCCGTCGGCCTGCAGCACGTCGCAATCGAGCCAGATGGTCCGTTCGCCCAACTCCTCGAGCTTCACCACCGAGCGCAGCGAGCGGCCGATCAGCCGCTGAATCTCCTGCGTGCGGCCACCGACCTTGCCGGCCGTCGCTTCGCGCGTCGTGCGCGTCGAGGTGGCGCGCGGCAGCATTCCGTATTCCGCGGTCACCCAGCCCTTGCCGCTGCCGCGCAGGAACGGCGGGATGCGGTCCTCGACGCTGGCGGTGCACACCACCCGCGTGCGGCCCGCTTCGACGAGCACCGATCCTTCGGCGTGGATCATCGAATGCGGCGTCATGGTGAACGGCCGCAGTTCGTCCGGCCGACGGTTATCGGAACGCATAGTCTCCTGTCTGCCGGACGGAAGGCGGCCGGCTCACAGTGCCAAGTGCTAAGTGCGAAGTGCCAAGTGGAGTGGGAAGTGAGCAATGGGAAGTGGTGGCTGATCCCTCCAGTGAGAGCAGTCCCCAACTGAGGCGTTGCCCCTCACTTGCCCCTGACCACTCGTCACTTAACTTTGCACTTGGCACTTAGCACTTGGCACTGTTAGTTCTCTCAGTTCGCCGGCGCCGCAGGCGCCACAACCCACTCCAGATTCTTCCTGAGTGGTCGGCGCAGATCGACGTGGCCCGCCAGTGTATCCACTTCGTGGCCGTCGATCAGAATCTGCACGGCGGTAATCGCCGGGAGATTATCGGTCAGCGCGTTGACAATCGTATACACGGTAAGGATCTCGTCGATCGACCCGCCGGGATGGTTGTGCGCGATCTCGGTCGACAGGTTGACATACGCGTCGCCCCGCTCGCTGATGAACAGCTCCTTCAGCGTCGTCCCGGCCGGAATCGCGGATATCGCGGGTGCGGCGGGCGGCTCGAGCTGCGCTTCGATGATCCGGCGCGCCTGTGCCGCGGTTCCTTCGCCGAACAGCACCTCACGCTCCTCCGGCTTCAGCCGCAGGCCATCGTCCGAGACGTAGAAGAGATGCGCCTTGATGTGCGGCGTTGCGGGGGGCGCGGCCTGGGTGGCCGCGGGCGGGGCGCCAGCCGTATCTTCGGGCGGCGCCGGTGCTGGACGCTGACGCCACCGCTCGACGCCAATGAACAGGAACCACGCCAGCGCCGCGGTCAGCACGATGCCGCCGACGGCGATGAGCAGTCGCGCGCGCTGACTCATCGCGCCGCTCCGGCTGGTGGCTGGACAGCTGCCTGCGGCGGCGACGTCGGGATGCCCGCGAAGAACCGGGACACGGCTTCGGTGACCGCGTTGGCAATTCGCGCCTGGAACTCGCCGCTCAGGAGCTGTGCTTCCTGCGTCGCGTTCGTCAGGTAGCCCATCTCGACGAGGACCGCCGGCATGTTGGCCCCGACGAGCACGCGGAACGGCGCCTGCTGAACGGCCTGCGGGCTCATCGGCACGGTGGCGCGAAGCTGCTGCTCGACGATCTTCGCGAGGGCCGCGGATTGGTCGATGTGCCGCGCCTGCGCCATTTCCCAGAGGATCACGTCGATGTCGCGCGTGCCACCGCCGAACACCGGCATCGCCACGCCTGCCGATTCAGCCACCTGCCGCAGGTCCTCGTCTCCGCGATCGAGGCTGAGATAGAAGACCTGCGCACCCGACGTGGCTTTTCGCAGCGAGGCGTTGACGTGGAGGCTGATGAAGAGATCGGCCTTGTTGTTGTTCGCGACCGCCGCACGCTCGTCGGGTCCGACCGCGCCATCGCTGACGCGCGTGAGCAGCACGCGCGCGCCGAGGCGCGCCTCGAGCGCCGATTTCAGCCGGCGCGCAACGCTGAGCGTGACCGCCTTCTCGAGCGTGCCTTTCGCGCCTTTCGCCCCGGCCTCTTCACCACCATGCCCGGGATCGATCACGATCGTCTTCAGACCAGGGGTGGGAAACACCGGCTCCGGCAGCGCGGGCACCGGCGGCTGCCCCGGGGCCGGCGGCGCCTCGGTCTGATCGGGCGCCGCGAAGAGATCGATCGTCACTCGCGTCCCGTCGGGATCGAGTGGCGAGTCCGCGGCGCGGAGCGATCCGAAACGCGGTCCGAGATCGATCGCGACGGTCTTCGCATCCTCGCCAGGATGAATCGCCTGGACGATGCCCTGGGGCTGGAACGGCGCGATCGTGAGATCGATCAGATCCGCATCGAATCGCACGGTCGCGCGCGCCCCGTCCTGCTGGACCTGGTGCGGCGTGCGCGGCGTCACGTCCACCGTCACGCGCGCCTGGTTGCCGCCCACGTCGTGCCGCACGACGACGCGCGGGGCCCGAACAGCGCCCTGCAGGACGAGCCGCGACGCTTTGCGGAGCTCGAGCGGTACTTCAGAGATGAGCGAGAGCGCGCGGCCGATGAACTCGACCGGCACGTACCAGCGCGCGCCAATCTTGACGGGCGGCGCCGGCAGCGACACAAGGCGGCCGCTGATCGAGGCGAGCGCCTGGTTCTGCGACAGGACGATCGTCTTGCCCTTGTAGGTGACCGTGATCGCGCGAGCGACGGTGTCTTCGCGCACGGTCAAGCCGAACAGCGCCGAGAGGTCGTCGAACGCGACGAGCTCGGTGTCACCGCTCATCACGGTTGGGATGTTCCGCGTGCTGTTGGCCGCGACAAGCCGGAGCGGCGCCGGCGGAGCCGTCTGACCGGCCACCGAGATCGCGGCGCACGTCGCAAGCGCTGCCAGCAGCGAGGTCCGGAGAAACGGCCGCATTACGATCATCTTACCCGCCCATGGGGACAGGCTCCCGCATGTCGCCTGACACGGGTGCCTGTCCCCGCGGGCACACCACGACGCGCGCCGTGTGGCGGTTGCGGTGACGACACGGCGCCTCCAGGGAGTTGACGCTCGAAACCGCACCTCCATCCGCTCGCGTTCGTTACTGACGCCCCTCGCGTCGCTCCCACGTCGGTCCCGAGCCGCCAACGCAAGTGCTCGGCGCCAGAGGGCGCAGCTGACAGCAGTAGGGCCCGACTTCAGTCGGGCCGCACTTCGGTACCGCGATCGCGCTTGCGCTGACGTCTCGGAACCGCCAGGGAGCTGACGCTCGAAACGCTGTGCCCGGCGGGGCTGAAGCCCCGCCTCCACTCGGACCGTCAGGGCCGTACGCCGCCGCGATCAATCCATTTGTCAGCGGCCGGCAGCGTTGCCGCCGCGATCCGGTCAAGCAACAGCTCGGGATCCGTGTCGACGACAACGGCGTCGCGATCTTCAGCGCGGATGAAACGCTCGGCGACGGCGCGATCGAGGAAGGTGAGCAGCGGATCGTAGTAGCCGGCCGTGTTCAGGAAACCAATCGGCTTCCGGTGGATGCCGAGCTGCGTCCACGTCCACGCTTCGAACAGTTCGTCGAGTGTCCCAGCGCCGCCGGGCAGCGCGACGAAGGCGTCCGACAGTCCGGCCATCACGGCCTTGCGCTCGTGCATCGACGGCACGACGCGGAGATCGGGCAGACCCTTGTGACCGACCTCACGCAGCTGCAGGCCTTCCGTGATCACGCCGATCACGTCGCCGCCGGCGGCCATCGCCGCATCGGCCAGGACGCCCATCAGGCCGACGTGCCCGCCGCCGTAGACGAGGCGGATGCGTCGCTCGGCGAGCGTTCGCCCCATCACGCGTGCGGCGTCGGCGTAAGCCGATTGCGCGCCGGGGCTGGAACCACAGAAGACGCAGAGTGATCGCATAGGCGTGAACGTCCGCCTTCGTTGGATTGTCGAAGCGTTCATTTGAACCACAGCGGCGTCTTCGCCGCCCAGGGGCTTTTCGAATAGCGACGATGGAGCAGGGTGAAGGCGTCCTTCGAGAGGGCACCGGTTCGATCGTTGGTACATCCGTAGCGCCCCGCTCGGACGACGCGATGCAGCATCTCCGGGACGCGCGAGTCTGTTGGATGCGCGCGCGCCCAGGCGAGCACACGGCGGCCGATCTCGTTCGGCGCGGTGTCGAGCTGTTTCAGCTGCTGCCACTCGTTCTCTGCGGAGCGGCGTTCATCGGCGGTCAGGAATGCCGGCCACGGCATGTCGCCGGTGCTGGGATAGATGGTCCGCGCCGGCTCGTCGAGACCGCCGCGCCAGTACTGCGTCTCGTAAGGCGTCGCCGGCGACTCTGCGGACGAGAAGCTGCACCACCAGTTGTCGCGCAGGTTGTCGAGCGTGCCGAGCGTCTCGGTCCTTGACCGTCCGAGCGTGTAGAAGGGGCGCAATCCTGGATACCGCACGAGGAGCAACGCCCCTTCGTCTCGCAGCGACTCGTCGTCTGCAGCCGAGGCCAGTGGCTTCAGCGCCGCCGCGAGCGCCGGCACCTGTCGCGACACATCGGGCACGAGCGCGCGAACGGTCGCAGCCTGACCCAGCAGCATCGCGCGCACGAACGTCGCCAGCAGCAGGTCGCGACGGACGGGTTCTGGCAGGCTCGGGCTGGTGGCGGCCCGGCGGAGCATTACCAGCGGAAGCCGCTCGTTCAGCACGAGCGCCGCATCGGCATCGAGGGTCGGCTGCCCCGCAGCAACGGCGCCGTTCCCATACGCCTCCGCGACTGGCACGCGGACGGCATCGGCGAGGAACTCGTCGAAGGTCTGCGCGGTAGCCAGCCGTGCCATCTTCAATGCATTGAGGCTCGCTTGTGGCAGGCGTGGAGCCGCGATCGCGTCGTTCAGTACCGCTCGCGCATCGGCGGCGCGGCCGGAGAGCAGCAGGAGCCGCGCACGATGGAACGCGATCGTGAGATACGCGGGTGACTGCGCATCGACCGCGGCCGCCGCGGTCAGCAGCTCGTCGAGGTTCGGCGCTGTCGTCGTCGCATGCGAGGTCGCGGCGACGAGCCAGGCGACCGACTTCGATCGACGCCATCGCTCCGTCGCGTGCACGGCAGTCTCCTCATCCGCCTTGCCGACCTGCATCGTCAACACCCAGTCGATGAGATCGCTCGACGATTCCGACCCGGCAGGGAAGCGCTTCATCAGGTATTCGTAGGTGTCGAGGTGCCTGCGGAAGTCGTTGGCGTTTGCCGGCGACTCGAGCGCGACGCCGGCGGCCGTAAGCGTCTTCATCGGCTCGCGCCGCACGTTCAAGAATTCGAGCAGCTGCCGCGCCGGACCATGCGTCTCCGCAAGCTGCGGATCGGCCAGGACTCCGCGCAGGAGCTCGCCAGCCCGCTCGAGCGATTGCGGATCTCCGTTGCCGTCAGGACCGCCCATCGTGCCCCGGCGAATCGCCGCGCGCGCCGCCAGGTAGCGGCCCCACGGCTGCCACGGCGACGTGGCATCGCCAGCGACGGCACTGAATGCGGCCTCCGCTTCAGCCAACTGACCGGCATAGAAACGTGCCGCGGCGATTTGATAATCGCGGTCGGCTCGCGCGACCGGGGGAGCGTCCGCGCTGAGCGCAGCCGGGATTGCGGCAGGTTGGTTCGCAGGTCTGCCGCAGTTCGAAAACACCTCATCCTGGGCGCGCACCCAGTCGAGGAACCGCGGATCGGTCGCCCCGAGCGACGCTCGTCGCGCCTCGAGTGTCTTTGCTGCCGTAAGCAGGGCAGAGTCGCTGCAGTTCACGATGTAGCTGTATGTCGGAAGGAAAGCCTCTTGCGTCACGTCCGACGCGGGGATCTCGAGAACAGTGCGCCGTGCCGCGTGCCAGGTCTCCAACGCGGGGATCACGCGGGCCCGACTGAGGTCGGGCCCTACTGCAGCCACGCCGTTCAACACCGTCTGTTCTTCGCCGGTCAACGGCCTCCCATTCAGGACACGCCACGCGGCCAGTAGAAACCGCCGCGCGTATGTCGGTTGCAGGACGCCGAGATTGCCGGCGACGAAGTCGTCGTGGTCCGGCGCGTCGAGCGGCGTGAAGATCGGGAACGTCGTGATCGGACCGCAGGCGGTCACTGTCGACGGCGTCGAGCGATCGAGCGGAGCCGCCCCGGCCACCACCACGAGGACCGCAATGACGATCGCGTGTCGAGCGGCGCGCATCTGTAGGACTCTCAGTTGCCCAGCAGCTGCCTGGCACGACGCAGGTCGTCGGCCTGCCAGGACTGCGGGTTGAAGATGTAGACGCGCTGGGCTGGCGGCAGGTCGCGCCATGGCTCGTCCATCGAGACGCCGATCGCACTGTTGCAGGCGGCCACGGGCCATCGGCGGTCCTCACGCAGACGCGTCGCGATGCGCCGCGCATCCGGACCCATCCTGAACACCATCGGCACGATCTCGTCGACGCTGGTCGCATCGATCCACGGATCGTCGTTGCACCACGAGGCGAGCGCGGTCGCCGACAGGCGAACGCCGTCCGGCAAGCGCGAACGGAGGTCGCGCAGCACTCGCAGATAGGCGCTGCGCTGCGAGCGTGCGGCGTCGAAGTCGATCTGCACCATCGACACGCCGGGCACCCGAGCGCTCTCGAGCAGTTCGGATGAGAGGCGCGACCGCACGCGCTCATCGAGAGCGCCGCGGGCTTCGATGCGCACGACGGCGATCAGCGGCGTCGAGGGCGGGATCCGCAGAGGTTGTCGGCGTTTGAGTGAGTCGACGACGGAGTTGCGAACGACGAGCGTGCGCTCGAGGAAGGCGACGGTGATGCCCGAGCTGAAGCTCGGGCCTACATACGATCTTCTCGGGCCTACGTACGATCTTGATGCGAGAAATCGGAGATCCTCGGGGCGTTCCCAGGCCCAAAGGACGATGGAGGGCGATGAGGGTTTGGCGAAGGTCGTGTCCCGCGCCGTCCCAAGGCTCACCACGAGACAGCCGGCCAGCAGAAGGCGGCGAGACACGATCAGGAAAATGGTGGAGCCGGGCGGAATTGCACCGCCGTCCGAAAGACCGTCCCCACAGGCGTCTACGTGCGTAGCGTCGTCTAAAGTCTCGTCCCGGTCGTCAAGACGATGCAAAACCAACCGGAACCAGCCCCAGGAAATCTCGCAACCACCGTCCGGAGCACCCGGTGGCCACCAGCCCACTAAAATGGCATTCCGTTCCGGGCCGTGGGCTGCCCGAAGGGAACGTCACAACCTAATTAGGCTGCGAGAGCAAGCTGCTGATTGGCAGTTGACGTTGTTTCCATCTGATTTGCGAGGGTGATGGTCCTCGGCACGCATCCTGTGTCTCAGTTCCTCCGTCGAATCTAATTCGGCCCCTTTTTGGTTTGACACCGCTGCGGCCCTAAACGGCCGCACTCCACAAGAGAGTATTCGACGCGGCATCTTGCAACACTCCATAGTAACGCGCGGGCCTACCGCTGTCAAATGGTTGATGCGACAGCATTTGCGGCTCGAAGCGTGCCTTGACTTCCGCGGATCGTGGCCTCGATAATGCGCTGAGACTGCCTACAATTTCTCACTGGGACAGCCGATAACAGCTGAGATGGACTCTTCGGACGACCGGCTCAAGGCGCTGACCGACAGTGTTGCAGATCATGTTCGCGCAACGCTCGAGCGCGAGCTTGCCTCGATGGTGTCTGAAGCTGTCGCCCGGGAGCGCACCGCAGCTGACGATCGTCTGAAGGCGACCGTCGAGGCGGCGCGCGCGGAATGGCTGGTGCGCGAACGGCAGGCCAGCCTGGCCGGATCCGAACGGCTGCTCGGCGTGGTCCAAGCCCTCGACAATGCGGCATCGCTGAGCGACGTGCTCGATTGCCTGGTCGCCGCCGCGCGCGATGAAGCGGGTCGCGCCGCGTTGGTGGTGGTGAAGGGACCGACGCTGCGAGGTTGGGCGCACGCCGGGTTCGCCGACGACATGCTGCCGGCCGCGGAGATCAGCGTGCCCGAAAGCGATCCCGGACTGCTGGGTGCGGCGCTCCGCGCGAAAGACCGCACGACCTCCACCGATCTGCCAACTGATTCGGGATCGCCGTTCATGCTCTCGTCGGACGATCGCGTTGGCATCGCGGTGCCGCTGGTCGTGGACGCCGAAGTCGTGGGTGTTCTGTACGCCGATGACGATGGCGAGGTCGAGCGCGCGGTGCCGAGCGCCTGGCCCGAGTCGATCGAGCTGCTGGTCCGGCATGCAGGCCGATGTCTGGAATCGCTGACGGCTCGTGGCGCATCCGCGACGGCTGCGGTAAAGGCCGTGGCCACCGAGTCGACGCGCACGGACGAGGAAGGCGCGCAGCGCTTCGCGCGCCTGCTCGTGTCCGAAATCAAGCTCTATCACGCGCCGCTCGTGGACGAGGGCCGCCAGGCCCGCGACCTGCGGCAACGGCTGCACGATCAGATCGCGCGGGCGCGGCAGCTCTACGAAGAAAAAGTGTCGCCGGCGATTCGCCGCCATGCCGACTACTTCGAGCTCGAGCTGGTCCGGACCCTGGCCGACGGCGATCCCGTGCTCCTGGGGCAGCGCTCATGATCGTGCGTGCGCGGGCAGCGCTGTTCATCGCGGCGGCGTGTTTGGTGATGCCCGAGCTAAAGCTCGGGCCTACGTACGCGAAGCCTGTGATGCCCGAGCTAAAGCTCGGGCCTACGTACGATGGGGAGCGTCGGCCTGTGTACGTAGGCCCAAGCTTTAGCTTGGGCATCGCGAACGGAAACTTTAGCTGGCATTGGGGCATCGCGAACCTCAGCGCGCGCGAACTGGCGCAATCCGCAGCACTCGCCAACGAGTTGCCGCCGACGCTGACCGCCACGGCCCACCAGCCGCTGCCTGGCGATTCTGCGGATGTCTGGCTCGTGCCGGACGGCCGGCCATCCGCGGCCACGATCGCGCTGGGTCGTGCGGCAGACCTGATCGCCGACTCCAAATACACCGAGGCCGCCGCTGCGCTCTCGAAGGCGACGCTCGACGGCACGCCGCTGGCGCCGTATCGCCAGTACTACGCCGGGTTGCTCGCCTTCCGCGCCGGCCGCCCGGACGAAGCGAAGACGATCTTCGACGGGCTGATCGATCAGGGACAGCGCGGATACCTGCTGGAAGCGGTTCGCAGCCGCGCCGGCGAAGTCGCCGAGCAGCAGCGGCGCTTCGACGATGCGGCGAAGTATTACGAGCCGCTGACCGGGAAAGAGTCGCTGGCTGTCGACCAAGGCTGGATCCGGCTGGCGCGCGCGAAGCAGGGCGCCGGAGACCTTCGCGGCGCCGCCGAGGCGTACGCGCACGTCTACTTCGAGTTTCCGATGAGCGATCTCGCGACGGTCGCCGCCGGCGAGATCGGCACGCTCAACGCGTGGGAGCCGCTCGAAAAGGGATCCACCCGCTACCGGCTCGAGTTCGGGCGGGCGCTCCGCCTGTTCGGCGCGGCGCGGTATGCGCAGGCGCGCGACGCGTTCGACATGCTGCGGCCGCTGGCCGAAGGCGACGAGCAGGAGATCGCCGAGCTGCGCGTCGCCGAGTGCGACTACTACCTGAAACGCTATGCCAGTGCGCGCGATGCGCTGGCGAGCTGGACGGATCGGGCCCGCCGCCGCGCCGAAGCCCGGTTCTTCCATCTCGGCTCCACCCGCGAGCTCGGCGAGCATGCCGAGTACGTGCGGCTGGCCAACGCGCTCGTCGCCGAGTTCCCGACCGAATCGTGGACCGAAGACACGCTGAACAACCTCGCCACGCACTACATCCTGACGGATGACGACGATCAGGCCGACGCGACGTTCCGCGAGCTGGCATCCCGGTTTCCGGACAGTCGCTACGCGCCGCGCGCCAACTGGAAGATCGGCTGGAACGCTTACCGCAAAGGTCGATGGGCCGATGCCGCCGATCTGTTCGAGCAGTCCGCGGCGCGCTACGCGCGATCGGACTTCCGGCCGTCGTGGGTCTACTGGGCGGCGCGGTCGCGCGACCAGCTCGGTGATGCTGCGCGTGCGAACCGGCTGTACGGCATCCTCGTCGCCGACTACCTGAACTGGTACTACGGCCGCCTCGCGAGCCGTACGCTGACCGCGCGCAACGTGGAGCCGATGACGATGGCAGCGGCCGTGGCGCCCGATCGATCAGGCGGGAGCGATGCCGTCGCCGCCGTGACGCGGCAGGCGAGCAACGACGCGATCGGCCAGGTGGTGAGCCAGCTGATCGCGGCGCAGCTATGGGATCCGGCGCTCAACGAGCTGCTCTGGGCGCAGAAGAATGGCAGCGACACGCCCGCGGTCCGCGCGACGCTCGGTTATGTCTACGCGCGCCAAGGCGATCTGCGCCGCGGCATCAACGCGATCAAACGCGCGTATCCACAATACCTGGCGGCGAGCGAAGAAGAGCTGCCCGCCGAGGTGCTCCAGATCCTGTTCCCCGTGGCCTACTGGGATCTGATCCGCACGCACGCGCCGGCGCAGAAGCTCGACCCGTATCTGGTGGCGGCGCTGATGGCGCAGGAGTCGTCGTTCGACGCCGGTGTGGTGTCGCATGCCAACGCCATTGGTTTGATGCAGATCCTGCCCTCCACCGGCCGCAGCTACGCGCGCCGGCTACGCATTCCGCGCTTCTCGAAGTCGCGTCTCACCGATCCGGCGACCAACGTGAAGATTGGCACGGCCTACTTCGCCGATCTCGTCGATCGCTTCGGCGGCGTGCCGTACGCGCTAGCCAGCTACAACGCCGGGCCGGGAGCCGTCGCGCGCTGGAAGGCCGAACGGCCGGGCATCGCGTCGGACGAGTTCATCGACGACATCCCGTATCCGGAAACGCAGAACTACGTCCGGAAGATCCTTGGCACCGCGGAAGACTACCGCCGGGTCTACGGGGAGCTGGGCGTGACGCCGCTCGCGGGTCCGCCAGGCACTGCGGCCACCGTCATGACCGCCGCCTCGCCGTCGAAACCGGTCAAGCCGCAGCGCACGTCCACGCCGAAAAAGAAGAAAGCGCGCCCGGCCCACCGGCATCGCCCGCGGTAGGCGCTTTAGAATACCCTTCTGCAGTAGGGCCGCACTTCAGTGCGGCCTGACAATGGCCCGACTGAAGTCGGGCCCTACTGCGGTCCGTACGCACCCATGCTTCGTCCACGCGGCTCGAAGAAGGCCGCCCAGTTCACCGAGTCGGTCATCCGCGAGATGACGCGGCTCGCCCATCGCCACAACGCGGTCAACCTGTCCCAGGGGTTTCCCGACTTCCCGGCGCCGGACGACATCAAGGAAGCCGCCTGCGCGGCGATTCGCGGCGACATCAACCAGTACGCGGTGACGTGGGGCGCGCGCGAGCTGCGCGAGGCGATCGCGACGCAGTTCTCGCGGCGCTACGGCGTCGCCGTCAACGCCGACGAGCAGGTCACGGTGTGCTGCGGGTCCACCGAGACGATGATGGCGACGCTGCTGGCCACGGTGGATGCGGGCGACGAGGTGATCGTCTTCGAGCCGTTCTACGAGAACTATGGCCCCGACGCGATCGTCTCGGGCGCGGTGCCGCGCTACGTGACGCTGCACGAGCCCGACTGGCGATTCGATCCGGACGAACTGTCGGCGGCGTTCGGGCCGAAGACGCGCGCCATCATCATCAACAGCCCGAACAACCCCACCGGCAAGGTGTTCTCGCGCGCCGAGCTGACGACGATCGCGGCCCTCTGCCAGCAGTGGGACGTGCTGGCGATCACCGACGAGATCTACGAGCACATCGTCTACGACGGCCACCCGCACGTGCCGATGGCCGCGATCGACGGCATGGCCGATCGCACGATCACGATCAACGGGCTGTCGAAGACGTTCAGCGTGACGGGGTGGCGCGTGGGCTGGTCGATTTCGCCGCCCGCGGTGACCGGCGCGATCCGCAAGCTGCACGACTTCCTGACCGTGGGTGCGCCGGCGCCGCTGCAGCAGGCAGGGGCCGCGGCGCTGGCGTCGCCGGACAGCTACTACACCGAGCTTGCGGCGGATTATCGCCGTCGCCGCGACATGCTGGTCGAGATCCTCACGCGCCACCGGTTCCGCTGCTTCGTGCCGGACGGCGCTTACTACGTCATGACGGACATCAGCGCCTTCGGCTTTCCGGATGATGTGGCGTTTGCGAAACACCTCGTGGAGCAGGTCGGCGTCGCGGCCGTTCCCGGCAGCAGCTTCTACCGCGACGCGGCGCGCGGCAGGACGAAGCTGCGCTTCTGCTTCTCGAAGCGCGACGAGACCATGATCGAGGCAGATCGGCGGCTGGCGACGCTCGCCTGATGTCCGCCTCCGCCCCGACTCCGCCCTCGGGCTACGTCGAGGCTTCGGCGCGACCGCTCGCCGCGGCGTGCGCGTTTGCGCTCGGCACCTTCGCGGCGTTCGGAGCGGTCGCGCTTTACGGGCCGGGCACGTCGCCGCGCCTGGCGCTGACCGGATCGCTCTGGACGCTCATCCTGCCGGCTGCCGGCGCTCTCGCGTACGTCCTCGTTCGTCGCCCCACGGCTCGCGAAGCGGCGCCACTGTGGCTGCCGGCGATCGCACTGCTGCCGTGGCTGCCGCTGCCGATTCCGCCGGCCGCGCTCCTGTGGACCGGCCCGTTGGCGCGCCTGCTCGTAGTCGCTGCCGTCGTTGGCGTGATCGTCCCTCTGTTGTGGAGGCGGGGCTTTAGCCCCGCCGGCGTGAGCCCCGCCGGCAGCCCTTCCATCGCGTTCGCACTCGCTGCCGCACTCTACGTCGGCGCAGCCTGGCGGCTATCACCCGTGCTGCCGAGCGGCGACGAGCCGCACTATCTGGTCATCGCCGAAAGCCTGCTGCGCGACGGCGACTTGCGGATCGAGAACAACCATGCCTCCCGCGGCTACCTTGCATATGTCGACGGCGAGCTGAAGCCCGACTATCTGCGCCGCGGACGCGATGGGCAGATTTACTCGATCCACGCGCCCGGCCTTCCCGCGCTGGTGCTGCCAGCATTCGCCGCTGCTGGTTATCCCGGCGTCGTGTTGTTCCTCGCGCTGCTGAGCGCCGCCGGCGCGGCGCTCGCCTGGCGTGCGGCATTCGAGGTGACGAAGGACGTCGTGGCGGCATGGGTCGGCTGGGCAGCGGTCGCGCTCTCTGCGCCTTTCTTCTTCCAGGCCTTCACTGTCTTCCCTGACGCCCCGGCAGCGGTCATCGTCATGGGCGTCGTCTACGCGCTCGTCCGCGAAGGCTGGCTCACGTCCGCCGGTCGGCTGGCGATTGTTGGCGCCGCCCTCGCCGCGTTGCCCTGGCTGCACACGCGGTATGCGCTGATCGCTGCAGCAGCTGGCGTCGTTGTCGCCCTGCGTATCCTCTCGTACGTAGGCCCGAGCTTCAGCTCGGGCATCGGCCCGCGCGGGAGCGCCCAAGCTAAAGCTTGGGCCTACGTACGCGTGCTCGCATTCATCGCCATCCCGCTCATCAGCGCCGCCGCGTGGCTGCTGCTCTTCAACCAGATCTACGGCACCCTCGATCCCCGCGCGCCGTACAGGCGGCTCGCCCGAGATGCGGCTGGCGCGAATTCCAATCGGGCTCACGGGACTGTTCATCGATCAGCAATTCGGCCTACTGCCGAACGCACCTGTCTACCTCGTCGCGCTGGGCTCATTCGTCTCATTCGCACGGCAGCAGCGTCGCCTCGCCATCGAGATGCTCGCGATCGCGACGCCTTACGTGATCGCGGTGGCCGCGTTTCACATGTGGTGGGCCGGCTTGAGCTCTCCCACCCGCTTCCTCGTCCCCATGCTGCTGCCGATGGCTGTGCCGATGGCTGTGTGCTGGCGGCGGCAGGCAAGCGCCGCTGGTCGAGCCGCGATGTTGGCGCTCGTGGCCGCTAGCGTCGGGATTACCGCCGCGCTGACCTGCGCGGGCGATGGCAGCCTGCTTTACAACACGCGCGACGGATACGCCCGCTGGCTCGATTGGATCGCGCCGGCGGTGAATCTGGCGCACGCGCTTCCGAGCCTGTTTCAGGGCGGTGTCGCCACAGCCTGGGCACAGGCCGCGATGTGGTGCGCCGCGCTCGCTGCCGGATGGTATGGGCTCCGAATCCTCGAACGCCGATCCGTCTCGTCCTTCCTGGCAGTGCCGCTCGTCGCGATTGCGGTGGCGTCTCTCGGCGCGAGCGGCGGCTGGACGGTCTCGGGGCATACGGCGATCGAGCCAGGATCGAGCGCGGTCGCAATGTTGCGCACCGCATGCGGCCGCGATCGGGCGCTCGTTCGTGTCGCGCCGTTCGCGTGGTCGGTGTCGCGACGTGACGATGCGGCCTTTGGCGTCCAGGACGCAGGTCGCAGGCCGATGGCGGCCGGTGGTCCGATCTGGACAGGTCGCGACATGCCGCCTGGCCGCTATCGGGTGCTTCTCGACACCGGGCTCAACGTCACAGGCGAGCTGACGATCGCGCTGGGGAAGCCGGATGCGACGCTTCAGCAGTGTGCCTTCGCCGAGCATCGACCCGGCACCACCGACTGCATCGTCGATCTGCCCGCCGGCGCGACCTGGCTGTGGATGACACCGGACTCCGCGATGCGCGCGTCGATTGAAGGGCTGCGGCTTCAACCGATCTCGCAGGACAGGTCCGACATGTGTGCGCTCAGAGCCGACCGCGCCGTCGTGACACCGGCAGGCGTGATGTTTGCGGAGAAGGGAAGCGTGTATGCCGAGCCGGCTGGACTGTGGGTCATCGGTGGAAGGATGGCGAGGCTCACCATTCGGCCACGCGAGCAGGGAAATCTGGTCCTGCGGAACGGTCCGACCGCGAACCTCGTTCGCGTCGCAACCCGAGCGTCGGACGAAGAGCATCGTCTTGCGCCAGGCGAGCTCATAACCATTCGGTTATATACCCCCCCGGCTGGAGGCGTGCTCCCGGTCACCATCGCCAGCGCCGCCGGCGTCAGGCCGGCGGACCTGGAAGCGGGAAATCGCGACTTGCGGGTGCTAGGCGTGTGGGTGGAACTGCGGTCAAGGAAGCAATGACTAACAGCAGGAGGGCCCGACTTCAGTCGGGCCTTCGGTCGCCGCACTGAAGTGCGGACCTACTGCGGTCCAACGTCGCGAATCTTGAAAATCGTGATGTCGCCCCAACTCGCACGCACGTCGAGCTCCCTGGAGTCGTCGACGAGCGCGAGCTGGCGCTGTCCTTTCCGGCGCGCAAATTCCGATCGGTGCAGCACGACTGTGGTCACGCCCTTCGAGCGCAGCCACGCAAACGACTCGGAGTCGGGGAAGCCGTTCAGCGTCCTGGCGGTGACGCCGTAGCCGGGCGGCACGAAGCCGCTGTAGCCGTTCACCAGTGGTTTCCAGTGGCTGGTGGCGTTGACCATGTAGCGGGCGTTTCTGGAAACTCCAGGTCGCCCATAGATCGGCAACTCCAGGACCGCCACGTGTTCCGGACTTTGCAGCACGTCGTAGATCGACGGGATCCCCTCGAACGGCGAGTACCACATGGGGGCGCGGAGCGCTTCAACGTTCACCAGGACGATCAGCGCGCCGGCGACGACAGGCCACCGGCGATCGCTGACCCATCGCCCCCGCAGCGCGACCATGCCGGCTGCCGCCAGCAGACCGAGGCCGATCATCGCGATTTGTCCGGCCCGCGCGTAGGCGCGAATCGCCCCCAGCCCGGGCAGGTGCGCGTGCGCCCATTCGAACCCAGGCAGCCGCGGCGCCACCGACAGGAAGACGGCGCCCACCACGATCGCCGTCGCCATGCGCACGTAACGTTCCATCGGCGTGGACGGCGAGCGCCTGGCTCGCCAGGCCCAGGCGACTCCTGCGATCGCCAAGGCCAGCGCCACGATCCCCGGGAAGTTGGCCTCGGCGCTCTTGTCGAACAAGTGGCTCCAGAGCCCGTAATGCACGCGCGCGCCGGTATAGAGGTAGTCCGTCCACGTCGACGAAAATTGCCGCGACTCGTCAACCCTGCGAGTCAGGCCGTATTCGTTCGAGAGCAGATAGTAGGGATGGAGCACTGGCGCAAGCAGGAGCGCCGCAACCGCCGCGGCGACGATCAGCAGGGCGGCGACCCGCCAGCGGCCCGGCCCGAACCAGTCCTTCACGCGAACGCTCGCCGCACAGAGGAGCGCCCACGCGGCGAAGATCAGCGCGTAAATCGACGCGAACGCCTGGAACGCCACCGCCGCGCCGAGCAGGACCGCGTGCGTGAGGCGACGCTGCTCGAGCAGTCGATCGAATGCGAACAGGGCGAGCGGCAGGAACTCGAGATGCTGCGCCTGGATGTGCGGCAGGCGCACGAGCGACTGCGCGTTGAACGCCGCAATCGACCCACCCACGACAGCGGCGGGCAGGCTGCCCGTCATGCGCAGGGCCAGGAGCGACGCCGCCCATCCCGTCAGCGCGAAACCGGCGAGGAGAACGAGGTTGTAGGCCAGCACCGGCGATCCGCCAAGGCGAATCACCGGGATTGCCAGCGCGCCCTGGACGATCAGCGGCTCGGAGTAGGCGAGTGTGCGCTTTTCCGGGTAGAAGATGCCGGCGTCGAAGAGGTGCCGGGGATCGAGTCGGCAGCGTGCGTGCGACCCACGCCATCGCCCACGTGTTCAGTTGCGCGTCAGCAGTATCGAGCCGGGAATAATACGAAGGCGCGGACGCGAGCGGCCAGGTATGGACGACCGCGAGTACGGCGAAAACTGCAAGCAGCGTCAGGCGCGGAAAGCGGAGCTCGGACACCGCGCCGGTCTCTGTCACGGGATTGTCGGCCGTGTCGTTTAGAACCGGACGACGCCGGTGAAGTAGAGGCCCTTCAAGGTGAGATCGCCGGTGTCGAGCTTGGCGAGATAGCTGGCGTCGAGCCAGCGATAGCCGCCCTGGACGCCGACGTTGTCCGTGAAGTTGAACGTCCCGTAGATGTCGACGTCGATGAACTGCCCCTCGTATTCGTCGATCTCAGGCACATTCAGCCCGGTGACTTCACCGGTAATCGAGAACTGCTTCGCTGGATATGCGCGGATCACGCCGCCGATTCCGGGGATGGGGCCCTTGGCCTCGGTGAACTCGCTGTCGATCGGGCTGTCCAGCTGCAGCTGCGCCTTCGTCTGGCGCACTTCAAGGATGAATCCCGCATAGAAACGGTCCGTGTAGACGAAGTCGTATTCATAGCCAACGCGCCAGGTGTCCCATTCGAACTGACTCTGCACTGGCAGGCCGGCGTTGAACTCGATGCCGTTGAACACGAGCGAGCGGTTCAGGATCGTGTCGCCTTCGAACTTGACCGGGATGTACTCGATGCGGAACTTGTGCTTCCTGCCAGGACGCAGCACCAGGCGAAACTGACGGATGGCCTCGTCCGTGTACCCCAGATCCGACTTGACGTCGATCTCCGAGCCGATGATGCCGAGCTGCTCGCTCGAAATGGTCGCCTCGAGATCCGGATGCCAGAACCCGTAGGAAACCTCGACGTGGTACTTCTCGCCGGTCGCCGGATCGTTCATCGTCGGGCGCCCGTACTGCGCCGCGGCCGGGATCGTCGCCGCCAGCCAGAGAAGCATGGAGCCCGCTGCCACGGCGGCAGCGCGCCGCAAAACAAACGTATGCATAGTCCTCTTTTCGGCCCCGAAAGCCTCGAGCTACAGGTTCGCGCCGCTCACGACCGGTTCGCTGGGAAGGAACCGTGGAAGGGAAGGCAAGCAGGCGTTCGACCGGATCGGACGTGCGCGTCCGGGCCTGCTGGGGGCAGGCCGAGGCTCAGAATAGCACACGTTATACTCGGACGATGTCCCCGTCGGGGGCGGGACAGGCTCCGTACCGGCGCCTCCTGCCGTACTTCTCTCGTCACCGCCGCACGGTCGCGCTCGGCTTCGGCTGCATCCTCGCGACGACGGCCATTCAGGTGCTTGCACCCTGGGTGCTGAAGTTCGCGGTGGACGATTTGTCCACACGCGTCACGCGCGGCAAACTCGGCTTGTACGCGGCGGTGCTGTTCGCGATCTCCGCCGCGGGCGGCGTGTTCCGCTTCCTGATGCGCCGCATCATCATCGGTGTCTCGCGCGAGATCGAGTACGACCTGCGCAACGCCTTCTTCGCGCACCTGCAGCGGCTGCCGCCCGAATACTTCCGGCGGCACCGCACCGGCGACCTGATGTCGCGCGCGACGAACGACCTGAACGCCGTCCGGATGATGGCCGGCCCGTCGATCATGTACGCGTCGCAGACGACGCTCGTCTTCGTCGTCGCGATCATCCTGATGCTGTCAATCGATCCGCGGCTGACGCTGATCGGTCTGCTGCCGCTGCCGCTCGTGTCGGTCTCGGTGAAGGTGTTCGGCGCCGCCATCCATCGCCGGTTCGAGCGCATCCAGGCGCAGCTCTCCGAGCTCAGCGCAGTGGCGCAGGAGAACCTGTCAGGCGTGCGCGTCGTCCGCGCCTACGGCCAGGAGTCGGCGGAGCTGGCGCGCTTCCGCGCCGCCAACGAGGAGTACATCGCGCGCAATCGCGGCCTGATTCGGCTGCAGGGCGCGTTCTATCCGAGCATGACGCTGCTGCTCGGCTTTGGCGCGCTGCTCGTGCTGTGGCAGGGCAGCCGCGACGTCATCCAGGGGCGGATCAGCGTCGGGGAACTGGTGGCGTTCAACGCGTACCTGGTGATGCTGGCCTGGCCGATGATCGCGTTCGGCTGGGTGACGAACATGCTGCAGCGCGGTATGGCGTCGTGGAAGCGGATGCTCGAGATCCTCGACGAGGCACCGAGCATTGCGGATCCCGTCCATCCGGTCGCGGTCGACGCGCTGTCGGTCCGCGGCCTGGTCGAGGTGCGAGATCTGACCTTCACGTACGACACAACCGCGGTGCTCCGCGACATCAGCGTCGTCGTCCAGCCCGGGCAGACCGCGGCGATCGTCGGGGCGACCGGCAGCGGCAAGTCCACCCTGCTGCAGCTGCTGTCGCGGCTGCTCGATCCGCCGGCCGGCACGGTGTTCATCGACGGCGTGGACATCCGCGACATCCCGCTCGTCACGCTGCGCCGCATCGTCGGCGTCGCGCCGCAGGAACCGTTCCTCTTCTCGGACACGCTCGCGGCCAATATCGCGTTTGCCCCCGAGGTCGCCGCGCTGCCGCCGGACCGGCGCCGGGAAGTGGTGGAACAGTCGGCCGCGATGGCGCGGCTCGACAAAGATATCGTCGATTTTCCCAAGGGCTTCGACACTGTCGTCGGCGAACGCGGTATCACGCTGTCGGGCGGACAGAAGCAGCGCACGGCGCTGGCGCGTGCGGTCGCGATGGACCCGCGCGTGCTGGTGCTGGACGACGCGTTGTCGGCGGTGGATACCTACACGGAGGAAGAGATCCTGCAGCGGCTGAAGCAGGTGCGGCGCGGCCGGACGTGCCTGATCGTCGCGCACCGCGTCTCGACCGTCCGTGATGCGGACGTGATCTTCGTCCTCGACCAGGGGCGCATTGTCGAGCGCGGATCGCACGCCGAGCTCGTCGCGCACGGCGGCGTGTACGCGGAGCTGAACCGCAAGCAATTGCTGGAAGAAGAGCTGGAAGCGATAGAAGAAGACGATGCGGTCGCGCCATGACGTTATGCCCAAGCTAAAGCTTGGGCCTACGTACGACTGGGCATTGTCACCACAGTACGTAGGCCCGAGCTTTAGCTCGGGCATCATTCGGCCGCACTGAAGTGCGGCCCTACTGCAGTCTGTAGCCTGTAGCCTGGAGCCTGATTTGTCCGCCCACGATGACGATGTAGTCGGCAAGGCCTACGACAGCCGCCTGATGCGGAGGCTGTTGGAGTACCTGCGTCCCTACAAGGTCCAGGTCGCGATTGCGCTGGTCTCGATTATCGCCAGCGCCGTGCTGCAGCTTGCGCCGCCTTACCTGACGCGGCTCGCGATCGACAAGTACATCGCGCACCACGATCTCAGCGGCCTGCCCGTCATCGCCTGGCAATTCCTCGGCGTGCTGCTCGCGTCGTTCGGCCTGGAATACGTGCAGACCTGGACGATGCAGCTGACCGGCCAGCGCATCATGTACGACCTGCGGATGGAGATCTACAACCACCTGCAGCGGCTGGACCTGCGGTTCTACGATCGCAATCCCGTCGGCCGGCTGATGACACGCGTCACGAGCGATGTCGATGTCCTGAACGACTTGTTCACGGCCGGCGTCGTCGCCATCTTCGGCGACGTGTTCACGCTGCTCGGCATCATGATCGTGATGCTGGGCATGAGCTGGCAGCTCGCGCTGGCCAGCTTCGTCGTGCTGCCGCTGATCGTGCTGGTCACGCAGTGGTTCCGCCGCAACGTCCGCGAGTCCTATCGCGTCGTGCGCGCGCTGATCGCCCGGATCAACGCCTACCTGCAGGAGAACCTGACCGGCATCTCGACGGTGCAGATGTTCCGCCGCGAGCCGGAGAACTTCTCCAGGTTCGAGCAGATCAACCGCGACCACCGCGACGCCAACATCCAGTCGATCTTCTTCTACGCCGTCTTCTATCCGGCGATCGAGCTCGTCGGCGCGTTGGCAGCCTCGATCATCATCTGGTTCGGCGGGCTGCAGGTGATGGAGGGGACGCTGACGCTCGGCGTCCTCGTCGCGTTCCTGCAGTACTCGGCGCGGTTCTACCGGCCGATCAGCGACATGTCGGAGAAGTTCAACGTCCTGCAGTCGGCGATGGCGTCGTCGGAACGCATCTTCACGCTGCTCGACACGCCGGTGTCAGTGGTCAGTCCGGCGCGGCCGGTGACGCCTGATGCGCCGCTCACGGGGCACATCGTGTTCGATCGCGTCTGGTTCGCCTACAACAACGAAGACTGGGTGCTGAAGGACGTGTCGTTCGAGGTGCGGCCGGGAGACCGCGTCGCGCTCGTCGGCGCGACCGGCTCGGGAAAGACGACGATCATCAGCCTGCTGCTGCGCTTCTACGATGTGCAGCGCGGTCAGATCCGGATTGATGGCGTCGACGTGCGCGACCTCGATCTCGACCGCCTGCGCCGACTGTTTGCCCTGGTCCTGCAGGACGTGCATCTGTTCTCGGGCACGATCGGGGGCAACATCCGCCTGGGCGACGAAGCCATCGACAATGCGACGGTCAGGAGCGCCGCGACGGCCGTGCGCGCCGACCGGTTCATCACCGCCCTGCCGGGCGGGTTCGACGCGCCGGTTGCCGAACGTGGCGCGACGCTGTCAACCGGCGAGAAGCAGCTGCTCTCGTTCGCCCGCGCCCTCGCGTTCGACCGACCGGTCCTGATCCTGGACGAGGCGACGTCGAGCGTCGATACCGAGACCGAGCACACCATCCAGCAGGCTCTGCACGTCCTGATGGAGGGCCGAACGACCATTGCGATCGCGCACCGCCTTTCGACGATCCAGGACATGGATACGATCCTCGTGCTCCACAAGGGCGTCCTCAGGGAATCCGGCACCCACCAGGCCCTTCTGGCCCAGCGCGGCATCTACTACCGGCTGTATCAGCTGCAGTTCGCAAAGGTGGCGTAAGGCGCATGCGCGCATGGGCGCATGGGATCTCCTATGCATCCGACAGGATGCACCCGCGCACCCTCCCTATGCGCCCATGCCCCCGTGCGCCCATGCGCCTCTCCTGTATGCTTATCCCGCCAATTCTTCGCCCTCCCGAGGTGTCTGAATGGATCTACACAAGTTTGCGAAGCCGTTCCGGATTGACGATGGCAAGAAGTTCCGGTTGAAGGACATCAGCCCGACCGACACGCGCGGCATCAAGTCGAAGGCGCGGGCGCTGGAGATGCTGCAGCAGGGCATCGATCGGCTGCGTCAACTGCAGGATCGGCTCTACGCGCAGGACTGCTGGTCGGTGCTGCTGATCTTCCAGGCGATGGACGCCGCGGGGAAGGACGGCACGATCAAGCACGTGATGTCGGGGATCAACCCGCAGGGCTGCCAGGTGTTCTCGTTCAAGGCGCCAAGCAACGAGGAGCTCGATCACGACTACCTGTGGCGCGCGGTGCGCGCGCTGCCCGAGCGCGGCCGCATCGGCATCTTCAACCGCTCGTATTACGAGGAAGTGCTCGTCGTCAAAGTGCACGAAGAGATCCTGAAGTCGCAGAAGCTGCCGCCGCCGCTCATCACCAAGGACGTCTGGCGTGAGCGGTACGAAGACATGCACAACTTCGAGCGCTATCTCACGCGCAACGGCGTCATCATCCGCAAGTTCTTTCTCCATGTCTCGAAGGAGGAGCAGCGCCAGCGCTTTTTGACCCGCCTGCGCGAGTCGGACAGGAACTGGAAGTTCTCGATGGCCGACGCGAAGGAGCGGAACTGCTGGGACGCGTATCAGGAAGCCTACGAGGACGCCATCCGTCACACGGCGTCAGACCACGCGCCCTGGTACGTCGTGCCAGCCGATCACAAATGGTTCACGCGGATGGTCGTGTCGGCCGCAGTCGTCGACGCACTCGAAGAGCTCGATCTGACCTATCCTGTCGTCGACGCGCACAAGCGCGAAGAATTGAAGCTGGTGCAGACGGAGCTTGAGAAGGAAGGGCCGGCGAAGGAAAAGAAGGAGAAGAAGGGGAAGAAGAAAGCGGAGCAGTAGGGCGCGACTTTAGTCGCGCCTGACGTCAGGCCGCACTAAAGTGCGGCCCTACTGCAGTGGCGCTGGTGTCGGGGGTGGGGGCTGCGGCGCCGGTTGTTGCTGCGCGGCGGCTTCTCTGCGGCGGAACAGGCGATCGATCAGGCTCGGCGCGCTCTGCGCAGGACTCCACCCCAGTCGCAGCACATTCAGGCGTACGCTGGCGCGGCCGAAGCGCAGCGCCTCGTGGCAGCTCCACATATAGAGATCCACGTGCCGGCCCTGCACCCGCGGCCCCGTGTCCATCACGGTGTAGACGCCGTCATAGTGCGACCCCGGCGCGTCCACTTCGAGGACCGATCCCACGGGCAGCAGGTCCGGGTCGGCGGCCGCAATGCCGGACCGCACGTTCACGCCCGACGCCGTCGTGCTGCCCTTGCAGTAGGCGGTCGCAGAGAAGAGCAGGCGGGAGCCCGGCTTCGGCGGCGGCTGCGGATCGACTTCGCTCTGCTTCGCGGCGAAGCGGGAATCCAATATCGTTTCCTCATACAGCCACACCAAGCCCCCGACGACGAAGAGCGTCGCCAGGGCTTTGCGCCAGTGGGAGTTTGCGAGGATCACAAATCGCGGGGCTAAAGCCCCGCCTCCACGTTGACGGCCGGGCTAAAGCCCGCCTCCATTGAGGGCCGGGCTAAAGCCCAGCCTCCGCATCGACGACAGACTGAAGCCCCACCTCACACATTGTGCTTACGAGGCGAAGTGCTCGTAGCCGCCGCTCACGGACTGGCGTCGGCCGTCGCCGTGGATGATATCCACGCCAGGCGTCCGCGTCACGGTGCCGATACGGGTGAGAGCAAGTCCTGTGACGAGACGCGAAACGGCCTTCAGCCGCCCCATCCGGCGAGGATGGACGGTGAACAACAGCTCGTAATCGTCGCCGCCCGCGACGGCTTCCTGCACCGCGTCGCGGTTCTCACGGCGCCAGTAACTGCGCGCGTCCTCGTCCATCGGGATCGCCGCGGCCTCGATCTCGAACCCGACGCCAGACGCCGCCGCCAGCTGGTGAAGGCCATCGGCAAGGCCATCGCTCAAGTCGATTGCTGACGTTGCGGCCTGACGCCGACCCAGTTGCTGGCCAAGCCGCAGCCGAGCCTCAGGCTGCAGGTAGCGTGCCACCAGGCCGGACGCCCGCCCTTCATCACCCGCGTCGTGTGCACGCAGCTGCGCCAGGCCCGCGCGCGCATCTCCGAGGGTTCCGCTGACGAAGACGTAATCGCCGCGACGCGCCCCGGCACGCGTCAGCACGCGCCGCCGCGACACCGATCCCACCGCGGTCACGTCGACGACGAGCGGCCCCGCGGTCGCGGTGATGTTGCCACCGACGATGCGGACACGCGCGCGCTCTGCGAGCGCAAGAAGACCGTCCACAATTTGCTCGAAATGGTGCAGCCTCAGCGTCTGGGGCAACGCCATCGAGATCGTCGCCAGCCGCGGCTCCGCACCCATCGCCGCAAGGTCGCTGAGATTCACGGCGAGGGCACGATGCCCGATTGCCGCCGGCGGTGTGAACGAGCGATCGAAGTGAACGCCTTCGACGATGGCGTCCGTCGTGATGACTTCGAGCGCGTTGCGCTGCGGCTCGTAGACGGCGGCATCGTCGCCTACGTCCACGATCAGCCAGTCGGGCGCGGGCGTCAGCCTGGCGCGGATGTAGCGGATCAGCGCGTGTTCGCCCACCGTCGCAATGGTCGCCTCGGGCGCCAGTTCCTCACTTGGCATAGTCGACGGCGCGCGTCTCGCGGATCACGGTGACCTTGATCTGTCCCGGGTACTCGAGCTCGCTCTCGATCCGCCGCGCGATGTCGCGCGACAGCCAGACCGCTTCATCGTCGCTGATCTTCTCGCTCTCGACCATGATGCGGATTTCCCGGCCGGCCTGCAGCGCGAACGACTTCGACACGCCCTTGAAGGAGTCGGCGATCTGCTCCAGCTTCTCCAGCCGCTTGACGTAGGTTTCGAGCAGATCGCGACGGGCGCCGGGACGCGCTGCGGAGATCGCGTCGGCGGCCTGCACCACCATCGCCTCGAGCGACGGCCAGTCGATGTCCATGTGATGCGCGGCGACGGCCTGCAGCACCGGCTCCGACTCGCCGTGCTTGCGGAGAAAATCGAGGCCAAGCTCGAGGTGCGATCCCTGGAGATCGCGATCGATCGCCTTGCCGATGTCATGAAGGAAGGCGGCGCGAATCGCGACGTGCGCGCCGAGCCCGAGCTCGCGCGCCATCACGCCGGCCAGGAACGCTACTTCCTTCGAGTGGTTCAGGATGTTCTGCCCATAGCTCGTACGGAACTGCAGGCGGCCCATCAGCGTGAGCACCTCGGGATGCAGGTCGTGCAGTCCAAGCTCGAAGGCGGCGGCCTCGCCATCCTTGCGGACGGCTTCGTCCATGTCCCCGCGCACTTTCTCAACGACCTCCTCAATCCGCGCCGGGTGGATGCGGCCATCCGCGATCAGGCGCTCGATCGTGCGCCGCGCCACTTCGCGCCGCAGCGGATCGAATCCCGACAGGATGATCGCGCCAGGCGTGTCGTCGATGATCAGGTCGACGCCGGTCGCGAGCTCGAGGGCGCGGATGTTGCGGCCCTCGCGCCCGATCAGGCGCCCCTTCATGTCGTCGCTCGGCAGATCGACGACGGTCACCGTCGTTTCGATGGCGTGATCGGCCGCGCTGCGCTGGATCGCCTGGGTGACGATGGCGCGCGCGCGGTCGGCGGCCTGCTCGCGCGCGTCGGTCTCAATCCGCTTCACCAGGCTGGCGGCGTCGCGCCGCGCCTCCGACTCGATCTGCTTCATCAGCAGGTCGCGCGCCTCGTCGCTGGTGAGGCCGGCGAGCCGCTCGAGATCCTTCCGCTGGCGAGCGACCAGCTCCTCGTACCGCGCCGCGCTCGTCGCCACCGCCTGCTCGCGCGTGTTCAGCGCCTGCTCACGGCGTCCCAGCGCACGGTCGCGCTCCTCGAGCGACAGCTGCTGCTCGACGAGCCCCGACTCCCGCTTCACCAGGATCTGCTCGATGCCGGCGATTTGCTGCCGGTGATCGCGGGCGTACTGCTCGGCCTCGACGCGCAGCTCGTGGGCGCGCTCCTTGGCCTCGAGCTGCGCTTCTTTGCGCCGCGTGTCGTTCTCGCGCTCGGCATCGCGCAGGATGCGCGACGCGTGTTCTTCCGCGCGGCCGATGGTCTCAGCGGCGAGGCGCTTCCGGTTGGCGAGCCAGTAGCCGAAGACGGCCGCCGCGGCGGCGAACGCGATGACGAGATCGAGGGCGTAGTTCAGGATTTGGCCCGCCACGAGAGTCCTCTCTGCGCACGGGCCCTCGGCGGGGGCCTGCTTTCGGGAAAGGCGCCGGCCGTAACCGGTGCCCGTGCAAGCCGCCTGTCGGCTGAGAGCAGGAGATGGCCCCGGCGTGCCGTGTGGGGAGGTCGTTTGAACCTGCGAAAGCAGGTGGAACCGCTGTTTGAAAACCGCCCGTCAGGCTTCCTCGCGGCGGAGGCGTGCACACGGGGCGGCGTCGCGATTCACTTGGGTCTAGCGTTGGCTCAAGCGACTCTCCTGAGCCATCACGAGCACCCCAGGGCCGTTCCTATTCTATCGGATCGTCACCGGGCCGAGTTCAGTCCGTGCGGGCGGACCTTCAGGTCCGCCGCCAATCATGTCAGCCTGAAGCTAACGTAAACGCGGTTCGCCGGCCAGCACCGAGTCCAGCAACCGTTCGAGCTCGCCGGCCCGGGCCGCGATCGCCATCGTGCGGCCGTCGCGCTCGGCCCGGTGCCGGAAGATTTCGTCCGCCAGGTTGAGGGCGGCCAGGACCGCGACTCTGAGCGAATCGGTGGTGTTGTTCGCGTCCGACGCGATCCGCATTTTCTCGTCGACGTAGGCGGCGAGCTCCGCGACGTAACTCGGTTCGAGCGTGCTGCGAACAGGGTACCGCTGTCCCTGTATGACGACCGGAACGATGCGCTCGGTGTCTTCCGCCACGTGCTACAGCGTCAGCCCTTCGAGCTGTTCGAGCATCGTTGCGACACGGGCGCGGACCAGGTCGCGCTCCTCGCGCAGCGCCAGCATCTCGCCGCTGGCCGATTCGGCCTCCGAGATCTGCGCGTGCGCCATCTCGAGCTCGCGGGCGAGACGGGCGTTGTCTTCGGCGAGCCGGCCGGCATCCGCCTTCAGCCGCTCGATCATGTTCACCAGCAATTTGACCTTCTCCTCCAGCCGATCGATTGGCTCGAGCTCGACGGTCCGTCCGGTCTTTACCATCGCATACCTCAGATTTCGGAATCTATGAATGAATGCCTGGCTGTACGTAGGCCCGAGCTTTAGCTCGGGCATCAACGATCCGCCCTTCGGCTTGCCCAAGCTAAAGCGTGGGCCTACGTGCATCAAACTTAACGCCGCACCGCGCCGTGTGCGTCCGCGAGCGCGGAGACCACTGTGTCCATCGCGGCGTCGACCTCGGCGTCGGTCAGCGTGCGATCGGGCGCCTGGAAGGTCAGGCGATACGAGAGGCTGACGCGCCCCTCGGGCACGCCCTTGCCCACGTACCGATCGAATTCCGCCAGCCGCACCAGCGTCGCCGGCGCCACCGACCGAATCGTGCCACGAACGTCGGCGGCGGGCAAGACGTCAGCGACGAGAATCGACAGGTCGCGCACGATTGCGGGGAAGCGCGGCAGCGCGTGTGTGGTCGCGACGTCCAGCATCGTGACGAGATCGGTGACGGCGTCGAGGTCGAGCTCGGCGAGATACACCTCGTCCTGGCTCGGGATGTCGCGTGACGCGGCAAGCGCAGGCAGGAGCTGGCCGACGACACCGAACACGCGGGTGGAACCATCGCCCGCATCGGCGAGGATCTCCGCCGTCCGTCCCGGCGACAGGAACGGTCGCGTCGCCGGCTGGGCCGACAACGTCAACCCCATCGCGGCGCCAAGTTCCTCCACGATGCCTTTCAGGTCGAAGAAGTCGACCGTCCGGGTCCGCTCGCTCCAGTGCTCGGCGTGGCCGGCGCCGAGCCAGCCCAGGGCGAGCGTGCGCCGCTCGCCGCTCGATTGCAGGAACCGCGTGCCGAGCTCGAACAGGCGGACGTCGCGCTGACCGTGGCGGCGGTTGTGGCTCAGCGAGTCCACGATGCCGGGCAGGAGCGAAGGCCGCAGCACGGCGAAGGTTTCCGAGAGCGGGTTGGCGATCGCGACGCCCTCGCCGGGCTCGCCGAATTCGTCGGCCGACCGCTCGCCGATGAACGAGAACGTCACGCACTCGTTGAAGCCGGCGGCCGTCGCCAGCCGGCGCAGCGCGCGGTTCTGCTCGAGTCGCTCGTCGGGTCGGGCCGGCGCCTTCAGCACGGGCGGGAACGTCGTCGGCAGCCGGTCGTAGCCGTAGTGGCGGGCAATCTCTTCGATCAGATCGACGTCGCGGGAGACGTCGATGCGCCATGAGGGCACCGAGACGAGCCAGCTCGAGGGCCCCTGTTCGGCGACCAGGAACCCGAGGCCGCGAAGAATGCGGCGGATTTCGTCGAGCGCCACCGGCGCGCCGAGGACGTGCGCCGCTCGGTCCGGGTCGAACCGCACAATCGTCGGCGGCCGGACGGCCGGGCACGCGTCGATCCATCCGGCGCGGATGGTGCCGGCGCCGATCTGCGTAATCAGCGCGCACGCGCGCGCGAGGGCCTCCGAGGCGGCGGCGAAGTCGGCGCCGCGCTCGAAGCGATACGACGCTTCGGTCGAGAGGCCGAGGCGCTTCGAGGTGCGGCGAATCGACGACGGGAGGAACCAGGCGCTCTCGATCGCGATCGTCCTGGTCGCCGCGGACACCTCGCTGTCCCCGCCACCCATGACGCCGGCCAGCGCCTGGGCGCGCGACTTGTCGGCGATCACAAGCATCTCGGGGTCCAGCGTGCGCTTCTGGCCGTCGAGGGTGGTCAGCGCTTCGCCGGGTCGCGCCGTGCGGATTCGGAGCTCGGAGCCGTCGAGCCTGGCGAGATCGAAGGCGTGAAGCGGATGCCCGAGCTCGAGCAGCACGTAGTTCGTGATGTCGACGATGTTGCTGATCGAGCGGACGCCGGCGGCGGTCAGGCGCTCGGCGAGCCAGGTGGGAGACGGGCCGATGGTGACGTCCGCCAGCGCCACGCAGTAGCGCGGGCAGCGGACGGGGTCCTCGATGGTGACAGTCAGCGGGCCCGCTTTCGTCGGGTCAGGCGCGCCGAGGTCCGCGACCGCGGGCGAACGCAGCGTCGTCCCGTACTTCGTCGCCACCTCGCGCGCGATCCCGATGATGCTGAGACAGTCGGGTCGATTCGCGGTGATCTCGAAGTCAATTACCGCATCAGGTACGTCGAAATCCGTACCATTGGGGACAGGCACCAAGCCCGGTGGGGCTTCGTACCTGTCCCCAACCTCGACGGAGGCGACCTCGAAGCCGGCCATGTGGAGATCCTGGGCCAGCGTCGCGATGTCGACCGGGATCTCGACGAGCTCGCGCAGCCACGAGACGAGGACCTTCACAGCGAGAACTGCTCCAGGAAGCGAAGGTCGTTCTCGTAGAACAGCCGAATGTCCTCGACGCCGTACATCAGCAGCGCGAGCCGCTCGATGCCGACGCCGAACGCGAAGCCGGTGATCCGCACCGGGTCGTAGCCGACGGCCTCGAACACCGCGGGATGGACCATGCCGCTGCCGAGGACCTCGATGAACCCGGTGCGCTTGCACATCGCGCAGCCGCTGCCCCTGCACTGCTGGCAGCCGATGAAGACGTCGGCGCTCGGTTCGGTGTAGGGGAAGAAGCTGGGACGAAAGACGACGGGCGTGTCGGCCGTGAACAGCTCGCGCAGGAAGCCGATGATCGTCCCCTTCAGGTCGGCCAACGTGACCCCTTCGCCGACGACGAGCCCTTCGACCTGCTGGAACATGGGGGTATGGGTGAGGTCGAGGTTGTCGCGGCGATAAACGCGGCCGGGCGCGATGATGCGCACGGGCGGCTCGTGGGTCTCCATGTAGCGGATCTGCATCGCCGACGTGTGCGTGCGCAGGAGCGTGGCAGGCTTTTCTCGCGGGGCTGAAGCCCCGCCGCCACTTGCAGTCTGTGCCGGCCGCGACCACGGCTGCTTCAGGTACAGCGTGTCCTGCATGTCGCGCGCAGGATGCTCCGGCGGCATGTTGAGCGCTTCGAAGTTGTGCCAGTCGTCTTCGGTTTCCGGGCCGTCGAGGATCTCGTACCCCTGCCTGGCGAAGATGTCTTCGATGCGCGTGCGGAGGGCCGTCAGCGGATGCATCCGCCCGATCGCCGGCCGACGTCCCGGGAGGGTGACATCCACCGATCCCATCGGCGCGCGCGACGCTTCGAGCGCCGCGCGTTTCTCGTCGAGCGCGGTCTCGATCTCGCGCTTCAGCTCGTTGGCTTGGCGCCCGAGGATCGGGCGCTCGTCAGCCGGGACGCCGGCGACCTCCTTGAGGAGCGCTGCGACGGCCCCGCCTTTACGACCGAGATAGCGATCCCTCAGGACCTTCACATCGGCGTCAGATCTGGCCGTTGCGAGCTCGCCGGCAAACTGCGCTCGCAGCTGTTCGACAGGAGAGGAAGGAGACACGATGCAGTGCTAAGTGCCGAGTGCTAAGTGCTAAGTGGAGTGGGAAGTGGAAAGTGCAGAGTGATGGGTTCTACTTCCGGACGGGCGCAAGGGTCACGACGGGGGCAAGTCGTAGGACCAACCCCCCACTTGTCACTGTTCAGTCTCAACTCCACTTGGCACTTTGCACTTAGCACTTGGCACTGCTTCAGTGGGCCGCGGCCGTGTCTCTAATCTGCGCGGCCAGCTTGCCGAATGCGGCCGCGTCGCGGGCAGCGATCTCGGCGAGCGCCTTGCGGTCGAGGGCGATGCCGGCGCGCTTCAGGCCGGCGATCAGATCGCGATAGGTCAGGCCATGCTCGCGCGCGGCGGCGTTGATGCGGACGATCCACAGGCGGCGGAAGTCGCGCTTCTTGTTGCGGCGGCCGACGAAGGCATACTTGAGCGCCGTGTCGCCCGACTCTTTGGCCGCGCGGTACAGCTTGCTCTTGTTGCCGAACATTCCTTTCGTCCGCGCCAGCAGCTTCTTCCGCTTCGCCCGACGAACCGTTCCACGCTTGACTCTAGGCATTGCCTGCTCCCAATTCGACCGAGCTAAAAGCTCGGTCCTACGTACGCTCTTCGTAGCCCCACGTCGTCTGCAGTAGGGCCCGACTTCCGCCTTCGCCGAGGCTTCGGCGGACCGCCGTAGCTTTAGCGGAGGCTGGTCAGTCGGGCCGGCACTGGCTGCACTAAAGTGCGGCCCTACTGCGGTCTGTCGCTATCCGCTATGCGTACGGCAACATCCGCTTCAGCCGATCCTGGTCCTGCTCGGCGACCTGGATGGTGCCGCGGAGCGACCGCTTCCGCTTGGTCGTCTTGCTGGTCAGGATGTGCCGCTTGAACGCGGACGCCCGACGAAACTTGCCGCCGGCGGATTTCTTGAACCGCTTGGCGGCGCCCCGATGTGTCTTCAGCTTCGGCATGTTCCCTAACTCTCGTTTCCCGGCGTGTCCGCCGGCGGTTGCGCGCGTCCCGGCGCCCACGCCGGCCGGTTGCGCAGCTGCCCGACGCGGCGCGTCGGCTGTCCCCTTGGTTCCCTTGCCCGATCGCTGCGCCAGAATCGTGTGCATCTGATTGCCTTCCTGGCGCGGCGCCGATTCCACGATCGCCGCCTCTCCCAGTTCGCCGATCAGGCGCTCGAGGATGCGGCGGCCGATCTCGGGGTGGGCCATCTCGCGGCCCCGGAAGAAGATCGTCGCCTTCACCTTGTCGCCGTCGGCGAGGAAGCGCTCGATGTGCTTCTTCTTGAACTGGTAATCGTGCTCGTCCACCTTCGGACGGAACTTGATTTCCTTGACTTCGATGATCCGCTGGTGCTTCTTCGCCTCGCGCGCGCGCTTCTGCTCCTGGTACTGATACTTCCCGTAATCCATGATCCGGCAGACCGGCGGCACGGCGGTGGGGGAGATCTCGACCAGGTCGAGGCCCTTCTGACGAGCGATCGTCAGCGCCTGGGGCGGCGGCATGATGCCCAGCTGCTGCCCCGCATCGTCGATAACGCGCACTTCGCGCACCCGGATGCGTTCGTTCACGCGCACCCGATCGTCACGTCTGGGGCCTCTCGACCCGCGATCAAAAGCGATAACTGCCTCCCAGGTTAGCCAGAGCGCCCTACTTTCTGTCTCGCACGTCGGCGAGCGCGGCCGAAACGAAGGCTTCGACGGGTTGGGCGCCCTGGTCCCCACCCGCACGCGTCCGCACGGCGACCGTCCCTTCAGCCGCCTCGCGGTCCCCTATCACCAGCATGTATGGGATCTTCTGAAGCTGCGCTTCGCGAATTTTATACCCGATCTTCTCCTGCCGCTCGTCGACCTCGGCCCGCAGCCCGGCCGCGTCCAGCCGCTGCTGTGTGGCCCGTGCGTAGTCCAGGTGCCGGTCCGCAATCGGCAGGAGCCGAACCTGCAGGGGCGCCAGCCACAGCGGAAACGCCCCGCCAAAATGCTCAATCAGGAGGGCAATGAACCGCTCGAAGCTCCCGTAGATCGCGCGGTGGATGACCACCGGCCGGTGCTCGGCGTTGTCGGCGCCGATGTACTTCAGGTCGAACCGCTCCGGCATCTGGTAGTCGAGCTGAATCGTCGCGCACTGCCACTTGCGGCCCAGGGCATCCGTCACATCGAAGTCGATTTTCGGACCGTAGAACGCGCCGTCGCCGGCGTTAATCGTGTACGCCTGGCCGGCGTTCTCGAGCGCCTGTTGCAACGACGCCTCGGCGCGATCCCACGTCGCGATCTCGCCCATGAATTCGTGCTCGGGGCGCGTCGAGAGCTTGGCGGTGGACTCGAGCCCGAAATCCGCATACACGCGCTGTACGAGCTTCAACAGCGACTCGACCTCGGACGCGATCTGATCCTCGGTCACGAAGCAGTGCGCGTCGTCTTGCGAGAACTGACGGACGCGCGTCAGCCCGGACAGGACGCCGGACGCCTCGTTGCGGTGCAGCGGCGTCTGCTCGTGCAGGCGGATCGGCAGATCGCGATAGCTCCGGACCTCGCTGGCGAACACCAGCATGTGGCCGGGGCAGTTCATCGCCTTCACCGCCATCGCCTCGTTCTCGGATTCGACGAGGAACATGTTCTGGCGATAGTGCTGCCAGTGCCCCGACGTTTCCCAGAGCGCCTTGTTGTAGATGAGCGGCGTCTTCACCTCGTCGTAGCCGGCGGGGAAGAGCACTTCGCGCATGTAGTTCGCCAGCGTGTTGTAGAGCAGCGTGCCCTTGCGCAGCCAGAACGCCGCGCCCGGCGCCCACGGATGAAACATGAAGAGGCCGGTCTCGCGGCCCACCTTGCGGTGATCGCGCTTCTTCGCTTCTTCGATCTGCGTGAGATGGGCCTTCAGCTCCTTGTCGGAGAAGAATGCCGTGCCGTAGACGCGCTGCATCGGCGCGTTCTTCGCGTCGCCCTTCCAATACGCGTTCGACGTCGTCAGCAGCTTGAACGCCTTCAGCTTGCCGGACGACGGCACGTGCGGACCGACGCAGAAGTCGATGAACGTGTCCTTGTCCTTGATCGTGTAGCAGGACACGTGCGACTGGCCTTCCGTCTTCTCGTCGATCAGCTGCACCTTCAGCGGCTCGCCGCGCTGTTTGAAGAACGCGCGCGCCTCGTCGCGCGGCCACAGCTGCCGCTCGTAAGGCAGGTTCGCCGCCGCCAGGTCGCGCATCTTCTGCTCGATCGCGTCGAGATCCTCGGGCACGAACGGCCGGCTGACCACGAAATCGTAGAAGAATCCTTCGTCTGTCGCCGGGCCGATCCCGCACTGCGTGCCCGGAAAGAGCGCCGTGACCGCCGCCGCCATCAGGTGCGCGGTGCTGTGGCGATAGAGATGAAGGGCTTCGGGGCTTTTCTCGGTGACAATCCGCACGTGCGCATCGGCCGTCAGGGGATGCGACAGATCGACGAGCCGGTCGTCCACGACCGCCGCCAGCGCCGCCTCGGCGAGCCGCGGAGAGATCCCGGCCGCAACCGCGGACACAGCCGTCCCGGACGCGACGGCCTTTTGTGAGCCGTCGGGCAGCGTGATTGTGACCTGACTCATTGCGACTGTTGGCACCTTGCCGTCACTCAGGCCCGACATCACTTCCGCGACTGCCGGTCAGGCCAAACGGCAAAAGGTGGTAGGCACGGGCAGACTCGAACTGCCGACCTCCTGCGTGTCAGGCAGGCGCTCTAACCAACTGAGCTACGCGCCTCTAGGCGTCCAGGACGGGCTCTGAGACGAACGACCAGTATAACAACGCCCTGGAAGAGGCGTCAATCGTCGGGGCGGGCCTTATCTCGTGTTGGAGCGGGGCTTTAGCCCCGCCTCCCAACGCAGGGGTTGTCCTCAGCGGACGGCCTTCTTGAGGGCGGTGCCGGCGGAGAACCGTACGACGCGCCGCTTCGGCACCTTGATGGCGGCCCCGGTCTGCGGGTTCCTGGCCATCCGCGCTTTGCGCATCGAGGTTTTGAAGGTGCCAAACCCGACGAACGTGATCGAGTCGCCCTTCTTGAGCGCCTTGGTGATGCCCTCGATGAACGAATCAACCACTGTCGACGCCGAGCTCTTTGACAGCTCCGCGTCCTTCGCGATCTTGGCGACGAGATCCTGTTTGTTCATGTGATCCTCCTTAGGGGATGGACGATGCGGCAACGAGTTCCAGAAGCGCGATCGAACGAACGCGCTTCCGGAAAACGTCACGCGTTATACGTGACGCCAAAGATCAGTGTCAAGGATAATCGCGGCGGGTTTGCGCGCGCGTCGGCGCGCGCACGTCGATTAGGTACGCTACGCGGCCGCCTTCGCCGGCGTTTCAATCCGCTCGATCGCTTTCTCGAGAATCGGATCGCCGGTTGGCGGCGTGGCGCCGAACTCGACTTCGGGTTCGGCAACGGCCACGTCGGGTGCGAGGCCCTTCTCGTGGATCGCCGTGCCGTTTGGCGTCAGGTAGCGCACCGTCGAGATCCACAAACCGCTGCCGTCAGGCAGCCGTACGAGCTCCTGCGTCGCGGCGCGGCCCAGCGTGTGCTCGCCAATCATCTCGGCGCGCTTGTGGCCCGAGAGCGACGCCGCAAAGATCTCGGCGGCCTGCGACGTGCCGTTGTCCACCAGCAGCACCACGGGGACGGTAATCGCGCCATCACCGGCGGCCGCCCCGATATCACGCTTGGCGTCGTTGCGCGACTCGCGGCTGGTGATGATGCCCTCACTCACGAACAGCCGCGCCGGGGCCACACCCAGTTCCGGGGCGCCTTCGGCCGTGGCGCGCAGGTCGAGGATCACGTGCTTCGCGCCGTCTTTGGTCAGCGAGGTCACCTGCTGCTTCAGATCGGCTGGCGTCCGATCGTTGAAGCCGGCGACGCGCACGAGGCCAATCCCAGGCTTGACGATCTTGCCCGACACCATCGCGGCGGACGCCTCGTCCCGCGTGATCTCGACCACGTGCGGTTCGGCCGCATTGCCGCGAATCACGACCAGCTTCACCTTGGTGCCCGGCGCCCCGCGCAGCAGACCCATGCCTTCGAACACCGACATCTCGCGCGTCGGCTTGTCGTCGATGGCGCGAATAAAATCGCCAGTGCGAAGGCCGGCGCGCGCGGCGGGCGAGCCGTCGCGCGCGGAGATGACGCGCAGGTAGTACTGACGCGTCAACTCGACGCCGATCGAGCCCTTCGGCGGGGCGCCCTTGCCGAGTTTCGTAACGTCCGCCGCCGTCAGCCACGCGCAGTCGGGATCGAGGCCTTCCGCGAGGCCGCGCATCGCGCCGTTCATGATCTTGTCGGCCTCGACCTGCTCGACGTAGTTGTTCATCACGAGCGACACCACGTCGTCGAACACGCGCAGGTGCTGATACGGAGTGTCGGCCGGCGGAATCGTGCGGCTCAGGACGGCTCCGACCACGACCAGAAGGAGGAGCGGAACCGATATCAGCAGGACGAGCAGTCGCGCGCGAGAAGTCATGAAACGCCCTTCAGAAGCGGGATTTCAGCCATTGTAACGGGTCCACCGCCTTGCCGTCGACGCGGACCTCGAAGTACAGGACCGCCAGTCCCGTGGGCGAGACGCCAACCTCACCCACTCGTCCCCCCTTTTCGACCCGGTCACCTTTATTGACGGCAATCGTCGACAGGTAGCCGTAGAGCGTGTAGATCTGTGCACCGTGATCGACGATGACGAGGTTGCCGAAGCCGGTGAAGGGGGCGGCGTAGGCGACCGTGCCCTCGTGGACTACCGCGACGGCACGGCGCAGGGGCGACCCGATCTCGATGCCACTCCGATTGACCGCCGTCCCGAACTTCGAGATCGAGCCGCGGCCGAAGGGGGCGATTACCCGGCCCGTCACCGGCCACTCGAGCGCGCCCTGGAACGGGCGAATCGGCAGTGCGGTCGCGCCGGACGGGAGCGCCGCCACCGCGGCCGTGAGCTTCTGCTGTGCGGACTGCAGCTCGCCGGCAAGCTGGGCGTTGAGATCGCGCCTCGCGTCGATTTCGTTGATCAGCGCGCTTCGCGCCCGGACGGCGGATGCGGCGTCAACCGCGGCGCGGCGCGCATCGGCCTCCAGTGTTGCGGCCCGCTCGCGGCGTGCGTGCAGGTCGGCCTTCACCTTGCGGAGCGATTCAACTGTCGACGCGTGCGCACGCACTCGCTCACGATCGCGGGCGGCGAGCGAGGCGACTGCGCGGTACGCGCGCCCCATCTCGCGCACATCGTCCACGCTGAAGAGGAGTCGGACGTAGCCGCCGCTTCCGAGCTTGTAGAGCTCGGCGAGACGACTGGAGAGGCCGGGGATTTCGGCCGACTGCCGCTGCTCCAGCGCGTCGAGCCGGGCGACCGTTGCGTTCAGCTCGTCGTTGGCCGCGGCGAGCGATTTCTCGGCGTCCCGCTGCACCGCGAGCCGGATGTCGCGATCGAGCTCGAGCCGCCGCAAATCGACCAGCAGCGATTTCTCTCGTGCCGCCAGTGCATCGGCTTCCTCACGGAGAGAGCGCAGCCGATCAGCGGTCCGTTGCTGAGCGTCCTGGGCAGTCAGTGGCAAGGACAGTGCGGCCGCAATGACCAAGACAAGATGCGGCCTCGAGGACATCGGTGGACTATCGTAGTGCAAAGTGGCAAGTGCCAACTGCCAAGTGGAGTGAGGAGTGGGAAGTGATGAGTGATGGGCAAGGCCTCAGGGGAGCGTTTACCCGAGCGGTGATTCTTGTCTCCACTGCCCCCTTCCTATTTTTCATTCCACTTGGCACTTAGCAGTTAGCACTTGGCACTGTGAGTGTCTGTTACCATGCCCTGTGCGAGTAGTGGGCATCGACTTCGGCCTGCGCCGCATCGGCCTGGCAGTGAGCGATGCGACGGGCGTACTGGCGCGACCGCTGCAAACCCTGGAGCGCGGTCAGGGCCAGTCGGATGCGGACGTCGTTGGCGCCGTGCTGCGTGTGGTGTCCGATCTGATAGCGTCAGGCGAGACTGTGGACGCGATCGTGCTGGGCTTGCCACGCCGCCTCGATGGGACGCCGAACGACCAGACCGCGATCGTCGAGCGGTTCGCGACGCGGCTGCGGGACGCCACCACGCTTCCGGTGCACCTGCAGGACGAGCGGCTCACCAGCCACGAGGCCGAGTCCCGATTGGCGACACGAGAACGCGACTGGCGAAAACGCAAGGCCCGGCTCGACGCCGCCGCCGCCGCCATCATCCTGCAGGACTATCTGGACGCGCACGCGGCGATTCCCGCCTGGCATCCTGACGACATCGAGTGATGCGTCGACTGATCCTGGTCGTGGTGGCCATCGCCGCGCTCGCTGCAGCCGTGGCTGGTGTCTACTATGCCCGAGTCGACGAGCGATACCGTGGCTATACGGGCACCGAGCGGTTCGTCGAGATCGCCCCCGGCACCGGTTCGCGGGCGATCGGGAAGGCCCTCGTCGACGCCGGCGTCGTGCGCGACGAATGGACGTTCCGGCTTGCGGTGTTGCTGACGGGTACACAACGTGAGCTGAAGGCGGGCGAGTATCGCTTCACCACGCCGGCATCCGCCAAGGACGTGGCACGGAAGCTGGCCCGCGGCGATGTCTTCCTGCGGCCGATTACCTTCCCCGAGGGCCTCTCGGTGAAGGAGATGGCCAGCATTTACGAGTCGCGCGGGCTGGGCACGTCGGCGGCGTTTCTCGCGGCGGCGCGCGACACCAGCGCCGTGAAGGCGCTCGATCCGGCCGCCCGAGATCTCGAAGGTTACCTCTTCCCCGACACGTACAACGTCCCCCGCAAGATGAACGCGCATGCGCTGGTGCGGCAGATGGTGCAGGCATTTCTGCGCGTCTACGGTGAGACGGTGCAGAGGGAGGTTGACGCGCGCGGGGGCACGCTGCGTGAGGTCGTGACCCTGGCGTCACTCGTCGAAAAAGAGGCCGCGCAGCCGGAGGAGCGGCCGATCATCGCGGCGGTCTATCAGAATCGGCTGCGGATCGGGATGGGCCTGCAGTGCGATCCCACCGTCATCTACGCGCTCGAGAAAGCAGGACGCTATACCGGCAACCTGACGAAAGCCGACCTCAGGATCGACTCGCCGTACAACACCTACAAGTACGCCGGCCTGCCGCCCGGTCCCATCGCGTCGCCGGGCCGCGCCTCGCTGGAAGCCGCGACGCGTCCGGCCTCAGTGGACTATCTGTACTTCGTCAGCCGCAACGACGGCAGCCACGTGTTCGCGACGACGCTGGCCGAGCACAACAAGAACGTCAAACAGTGGCAGGTCGATTTCTTCAAAGACAAAAAAGCGAGTCAGTGATTCGGGGCTGCAGTCCCGCAGTCCCGCAGTGCTGCGGTGCGTGCTGAGTGCGGCCGTGCTGTGGCAGTGACGCGGATCTAGGGGTTTATCCGCACAGCGGAACATTATTCTGCCCTCGTGCCGTTGCGACGATGGCGCGAATGGGCATTCGCTGTGATCACGACCAGCGGCATGTCGAGCCTTCGCCGGCTGGCTCTCACCTCGGCCGCGCTCTCCGGCAAATGAATGGCCTCACTCGCGGCGGTTTGATACGTGGAGGTACGGAAAGCCGTGGCGCGCGCGAACCGCCGAACTGATGGTGCGAGCGAGTTCGGCGCGGGACCAAACGACACGCCCAAGATTCGAAACACTCCAAAGAGGACAGGATCGGCACGAACGGCGCGATCGGTGGCAGGTGGCGGCCAGGCGGTGGATTCGCCGCCAGGTTGCTGCAAGCCCGATCAGCGTGCGCCGGGTCCACCGCCACATGCCACTTGTCCTGGGCTTGTCGTGCAATCGCTTTCGCAGCAGGGCGCGACTTCAGTCGCGCCGAACAATGGCCCGACTGAAGTCGGGCCCTACTGCCGTCCTAGTTCCCCCACCCCAACTTCGCCCGCAACGTATCGAAGTACCCGCGCGACGTGGAGCTGACGAGGCGGACTGGCGACTTGGCTCGCCGGATGCGCACGCTGTCGGTAGCTTCGAGGCGATGGCCGCTCTGACCGTCGAAGGTCGAGTAGACGTCGTAGCCTCGCGCGTCGAGCGGCGCCACATCGACGGTCGCGTTTCCCGGAATGACGATGGGGCGGTTCGCCAGCGTGTGCGGGGCGATCGGCGTGATCAGGATCGCGTCCACTTCGGGGTGCACGATCGGCCCGCTGGCCGCGAGGTTGTACGCCGTTGACCCCGTCGGGCTCGCGATGATGATGCCGTCTGCCTTCACCCGCGTCACGAACCGCCCATCCACGCTGACGCTCAACTCGATCACGCGCGAGACCTCACCGCGGGTGACCACCACGTCATTGAGGACCACGTGCTCGGCATGAGGGTGACCGCCTCGTAGCGTCACGGCGTGCAGCAGGCGCCGCTCGTGGATCTGTGCCCGACCGGCAAGCACCGCCTCCAGTTCGGGATACAACTCCTCGAGCGTGACTTCGGTGAGGAAACCCAGCCGGCCGAAGTTCACGCCCAGGATGGGCGTCGATAACCCCGCTTCGCCTACTCGTGCCGCCGTGCCCAGCATCGTCCCATCGCCGCCGAGGACCAGCAACAGGTCGACCTGCGCGACCAGTTGATCGCGCGCCAGCGTCGGCTCGTTGGACAGTCCCGCCAGCGCGGCGGTCTTGATCTCGAAGATGGTCTCGACGCCACGCGCGTGCAGCCATCCGGCGACGGCCGCGAGGTGCGGGGCCGCCGCGGTGAGGCCATCCTTCGCGATGATGCCCACGCGCGTCACCGTCATGCGGCGCTCCGCAGGTGCAGCAGGAACTCCTGGTTGCCGGTCGCGCCGGTAATCGGGGACGGCGTCATCGCCACAGGCTCCAATCCTACTGCACGCGCTGCGGCGCGGATCTCGTCGACGACCCGCTCGTGGATGGCCGAATCGAGCACGAGGCCGCCCTCGCCGACATCCTCGCGCCCGGCCTCGAACTGCGGCTTGACCAGGGCGATCACATCGGCCTGCAATGCCAGCGTCGCAGGCACTACGGGCAGGATGTGCCGGAGCGAGATGAACGACACATCGATGGTCACGATATCAACCGGCCCAGGCAGATCAGCGGCCTTGAGAAACCGCGCATTGACGTGCTCGAGCACGACGACCCGCGGGTCGGTGCGAAGGCGCCAATCGAGCTGGCCGTGGCCCACGTCGAGGGCGACCACCTGGCGGGCGCCGCGCTGGAGCAGCACGTCGGTGAACCCGCCCGTGGACGCGCCGATGTCGAGCGCGGCCCGCCCGCGCGCATCAATCGCAAACGTGTCGAGGGCGTGCGCCAGCTTGAGGCCGCCGCGGCCGACGTACGGGTGATCCGGTGTGATCAGCGTGATCTCGGAATCGGCCGGCACGCTCGTTCCGGCTTTGGTGACAGGTGTTCCGTTGACCCGCACCTGCCCCGCCATGATGAGCGCCCGGGCGCGCTCGCGCGACGGGGCGAGCTGGCGTTCGACGAGGAGCAGATCGAGGCGTTGGCGGGACATGGCCGAAACGTGGCAGTGCCAAGTGCTAAGTGCGAAGTGCGAAGTGCCAAGTGGAGTGGGAAGTGGCAAGTGGACAGTGAGGGGCAACCCCTGAGGTGTTGCCCCTCACTCACCACTATTCACTCTTCACTCCACTTAGCACTTCGCACTTAGCACTTGGCACTATTTCGTCTCTCCCAGTCCCGGCGGCGCGGGCTTGAGGTCGCCGCGCTCGTTCAGGATCTCGATGCGGCGCTCGGCCTGCTCGAGGCGCGAATGGCAGAACCGGGACAGCTCGACGCCGCGTTCGTAGAGCGCGAGCGACGACTCGAGCGTCAGGTCGCCGTCTTCGAGGCGTTTGACGATCGACTCGAGCTCGGTCAGCGCGGCCTCGAAGTCCTTGATCGTCTCGATCGGGGCGGAATCCTTGATCGTCATGATTGCGCGTCCGGCTCGACGCGAGTGACCGCGCAGGCGATCTCCCCCTCGCCGAGTGTCACTCGTACGGCGTCGCCCGCGGAGACGTCCGCGGCGCGACGGATGATCCTGGCACGCGCGCCATCCCAGCAGACGGCGTAGCCGCGACCCAGGACGGCCAGCGGGCTCAACGAATGCAGACGTCCGACACTCGCCGAGAATTGCGCCGTGGTTCGCTGCTGCCGCCGCCGAACACCGGCAAGGAGCCGCGCGTCGAGCGTGCCGAGCTGCCCCCTCGACCGTGCCAGTCGCGCGCGGGGATCGTGCCGCGCCAGCGAGCGGCCGAGGATCGCGATCCGGCGCCCATCACGGGCGGCACGCTCGGTCATGGCGCGCTGCAGCGCCTGACCGAGCTCCATGACGTGGCGGCCGCGCATCGCCACGCTCGCCCGTACGGCGGCAAGCCCGCGGCGGCTTTCGAGCGCGTGCACGCGCGACCGCGCACCCAGCAGCCGCCGATCGAGTACGGCGCGAACGCGCTCCAGGTGTCGATCGATCCGCGCGACGAATTCGTCGCGTCGCGCCACGACCGTCTCGGCGGCCGCCGATGGCGTGGCGCACCGGAGATCGGCCGCGAAGTCGGCGATGGTCACGTCCGTTTCGTGGCCGACGCCGGAGATGACCGGCACCTCGCAGCGGACGATGGCGCGCGCGACCATCTCCTCGTTGAACGCCCAGAGATCCTCAATCGATCCGCCGCCGCGCACGAGCAGCACGACGTCCACGCCGGGCACCCGGCCAACCGCCCCCAGCGCGCGAGCCAGGTCCGGCGCGGCACCGTCGCCCTGTACGCGCGCCGGCCTGATCACGATATGCGCCTGCGGATAGCGGCGGCCCAGCACCGAGAGCACGTCGCGGACGGCAGCGCCCTCGAGCGAGGTGACGAGGCCAATCTTGCGCGGCAAGATCGGCAGCGGACGCTTCCGCGACTGCTCGAACAGTCCCTCTCCGGCCAGCCGCCGTTTCAGCTGGTCGAAGGCGAGCTGGAGCGCGCCCAGCCCGCGCGGTTCGAGCGACTCGCAGACGATCTGGTATTCGCCCTTCGTGTCGTAGACGCTCAGGCGGCCGCGCGCCACGACGTGCTGGCCATCCTGGACTTTGAACTTCAGGAGCCGTGCGGCCGACCGGAACATCACGGCGCGGATCTGGGCACCGGCGTCCTTCAGCGTGAAGTAGAGATGTCCGGTGTTCCAGGCGCGACAGTTGGAGATCTCGCCTTCGACGTGGACGTCGCTGAACCCCATTTCGAGCGCGGCACGGATATCGGCGGTCAGCTCGCTGACGGTGAAAATCGGCGGCGGCTGCGGCGCCCGCGGCCGCTCTTCCCGTCGCGGCTCGGCATCGTCGAACGGCAGATCGAACAGAGAAGGCATCAGCGCCGTCCTGCTGCGGTTTCCTCGTCGGAGAGGGTCGAAGAGAGCGCGTCCAGGTCGTCCATCGAATAGCTCACTCGCTCGATCCGCGTGGCGCGTCCGGTCTCGTCGTTGGCCGTGATCACGACGCCGTGCAGCCGGGGATCGCCCGAGGCCGGCTCGAATCGCGCCGGCAGCCCGGTGAGGAAGCGCTGGAGGACGGCCGCCTTCTCGACGCCGATGACGCCATCATGCGGTCCGGTCATGCCGACGTCGGTCAGGTAGGCGGTTCCTCCAGGGAGCACGCGCTCGTCCGCGGTCTGCACGTGGGTGTGGGTGCCGATCACGGCGGTGACCTTGCCGTCGAGGAACCAGCCCATTGCCTGTTTCTCTGACGTGACCTCGGCGTGAAAGTCTACGAGGATGATGCGCGCGCGCTCGGACATCGCCGCCACCTCGCGCTCCGCGATTCGGAACGGGTCGTCGAGGCTTGCCATGTGCACGCGTCCCATCACGTTCAGGACGCCGACGCTGCGCCCGTTCCGCGCGCGCGCCACGAAGCTGCCGCGGCCCGGCGCGTCAGGGTAGTTGGCCGGGCGCAGCACGCGCGCCTCGGCGCCGAGATACTCGTAGATTTCCTTCTTGTCCCAGATGTGATTGCCCGACGTGATCACGTCGACGCCCTGCGAGAGGAGCTGATCGCCGATCTCGCGCGTCAGCCCGTTGCCCCCCGCCGCGTTTTCGCCGTTGGCGATGACGAAGTCCACCTGGTGATGCGCCACCACCGGCTCGAGCCCGTGTCGCACGAGATCGCGGCCTGGACGGCCGAAGATGTCGCCGATGAAGAGCAGTTTCATGCGCCGGAGGAAGGCGACCCGGCAATCACCGGGACCTCGATGCCGCGGCCGCGGCGATCGGCCAGCTTGGGCAGCGTGATGCGCAACTCGCCGCCAGCCAGCGTCGCGCGGACGCGCGAGCCATCGAAGGCGCCCGTCAGCCGCACCGCACGGGCGAAGCGTCCGGATCCACGCTCGACCAAGTGATAGCCACCAGCGCCGGGCCCCGGCGAGTCCGCCCATTTTTCCCCGGCGACGAGCACGACGCTGCCTTTGATCAGCACGCGGACGCCGGTCGCGGGGACACCCGGCAGATCCATGAGGATTTGCAGGGTTTCATCCGTCTCGAGCACGTCCAGCGGCGGCAGACAGTCGCCCGCCGCCGTAGCCCGACCGGCGGAAGCGTGCCCCAGCTCCTGGAAGAGCCGGCGGACGTCCTCGGTCAGATCGCCAAGTTCCCCCGATAACAACACACCCGGCCAACCCACCATGGTCCTAAGGATCGCACAGGTGGGAAGTCTTCGGAGCCAGCCCGGTACTGGGGACAGGCCCCAATCAATAGCGAGGTTGGGGCCTGTCCCCAGGGTGGGGCCTGTCCCCAGAGCCCAATCAAGTTCGCGGCTGTCCGCGGTCGAGCAAATTTGAGCGTTACTTACTAAGATAAACTTATTGACATGGACTCACTTCGTCTCTATACTGTTCTAGACTTTTGAAGAGGGAGGCATTTAGAGATGCCACGTAAGGTGATTGGAATCGACTTGGGCACGACGAACTCGGTTGTGGCCGTCATGGAAGCTGGGCAGCCCGCCGTGATCGTGAACCAGGAAGGCGCTCGAACGACGCCATCGGTCGTCGCATTTGGCAAGGACGGCGAGCGGCTCGTCGGTCAGGTTGCGAAGCGGCAGGCCGTCACGAATCCCGAGCACACCATTTTTTCGATCAAGCGTTTCATGGGCCGCCGCTTCGACGAGGTGTCGGCGGAAGCGTCGCGCGTGCCGTACCGGATCGTTCGTGCTGATAAGGGCGATGCCTGGGTCGACGTGCGCGGCCGCAAGTACTCACCGCCCGAGATCTCCGCGATGGTGCTGCAGAAGTTGAAGCAGGCCGCGGAAGATTATCTCGGCGAACCGGTCACGGACGCCGTGATCACCGTGCCGGCGTACTTCAACGACACGCAGCGTCAGGCGACCAAGGACGCCGGCAAGATCGCGGGCCTCAACGTCCTGCGCATCATCAACGAGCCGACCGCGGCTGCGCTGGCCTACGGGCTCGACAAGAAGACCAACGAAACCATCGCCGTGTACGACTTCGGCGGCGGCACGTTCGACATCTCGATCCTCGAGGTCGGTGACGGCATCGTCGAGGTGAAGGCCACCAACGGCGACACGCACCTCGGCGGCGACGATCTCGATCAGCGCGTCATCGAGTGGCTCGTCAGCGAGTTCAAGAAGACCGAGGGCATCGATCTGTCGAAGGATCGAATGGCGCTGCAGCGCTTGAAGGAAGCGGCGGAGAAAGCCAAGATCGAGTTGTCGACGGTCGTTGAGACCGAGATCAACCTGCCGTTCATCAGCGCCGATCAGACGGGGCCGAAGCATTTCGTCGTCAAGCTGTCGCGCGCAAAGCTCGAACAGCTCGTCGAGGACCTGCTCCAGAAGACGATGGCGCCGGTAAAGCAGGCGCTGTCGGACGCCGGCGTGCAGCCTGGCCAGATCGACGAGGTCGTGCTCGTCGGCGGCTCGACGCGCATGCCGCGGGTGCAGCAGCTGGTGAAGGACTACTTCGGCAAGGAGCCCCACAAGGGCGTGAATCCGGACGAAGTCGTCGCGATCGGTGCGGCCATCCAGGGCGGCGTCCTGACGGGCGACGTCAAGGACATGCTGCTGCTCGACGTGACGCCGTTGTCGCTCGGCATCGAGACGCTGGGCGGCGTGATGACGGTGCTTATCCCGCGCAACACCACGATTCCGTCGAAGAAGAGCGAGGTCTTCTCGACGGCGACCGACAACCAGACGAACGTCGAGGTCCACGTGCTGCAGGGTGAGCGGCAGCTCGCGCGCGATAACCGCACGCTCGGCAAGTTCCAGCTCGTGGGCCTGCCGTCGGCGCCGCGCGGCGTGCCACAGGTCGAGGTCACGTTCGACATCGACGCCAACGGCATCGTCAACGTCTCGGCGCAGGACAAGGCCACCGGCAAGGAACAGAAGATCACGATCAGCGGATCCTCCGGCCTGTCGAAGGACGAAGTCGACAAGCTGGTACGCGACGCCGAGTCGCACGCGGCCGAAGACAAGGCGCGTCGCGAGGTGATCGACGTCCGCAACCAGGCCGAATCGCTGGCGTGGTCGGTGGAGAAGACGCTGACCGAAAGCCGCGACAAGGTTCCGGCGAGCGAGGCGAGCCGGGTGGAACAGGCGATTGAGGCGGTTCGCGAAGCGGTGAAAGGCGACGACGCGGCGGCGATCACGCGCGCGACGGACGAACTGCAGCGCGCCAGCCACGCGATCGCGGAAGCGCTCTACAAGTCCCAGGGCAGCGGCGACGACGCGCGTCGCGGCGACCAGAGCGGCCCGACGACGGCGAAGGACGCCGAAGTCGTGGACGCGGAGTTTGCAGAAACCAAATAAGGCGCATGGGCACATGGGTTCATGGGCGCATGGGTTCATGGGCGCATGGGGACGGGCGTCGGGGTTGACCGAGCGTTCCCTCTGCGCTCATGCGCCTATGCCCTCATGCGCCTATGCCCTGATGCGCGACAAGGAGACGGCCAATGAACATTGTTCGATTCGATCCATTTCGTGAAGCGGCGTTTCTTCAGGACCGCATGAACCGCGTGTTCGGCGATCTGAGCCGGCGGTTTGACGACGACGTGACGGCGCGGGGCGCGTGGGTGCCGCCCGTCGACATCTTCGAGAACGGCGAGCACGAGCTCGTGCTGAAGGCGGAGCTGCCCGACCTCAAGCGCGAGGACATCGACATCCGCGTCGAGAACAACGCGCTGACGCTCAGCGGCCAGAAGAAGGCGGAGCAGGAGGTGAACGAGGACCGCTACCACCGGATCGAGCGGACGTTCGGGCACTTCAGCCGCACCTTCACCCTCCCGACCACCGTGGACACGGGCAAAATCGCCGCGGAATACAAGAACGGCGTCCTGACCGTGAAGCTGCCGCGACGCGAGGACGCCCGGCCAAAGCAGATCCAGGTCCAGATCAACTGAGGTTGACGGCCGCGCGCCGTTGACTGAAGATGGGGGGTTCGCGCCCGCTGCCTGAAGGCGGCGGGCCGCCCTGGACAGGCGGATTCAGCCCCGCCATAACAACAAAGACGGAGGGTTCACATATGAGCGTACGTCCTTTGCGTGATCGCGTAGTCCTCGAGCGCGTCGCCGAAGCGGAAGAGAAAGTAGGCGGCATCATCATCCCCGACACCGCCAAGGAAAAGCCTCAGCAGGGCAAGGTCATCGCGGTCGGCACCGGGCGCGTCACGGACAAGGGCGACGTCCTGCCCCTCGACGTGAAGGCCGGCGATACCGTGCTCTTCGGCAAGTACTCGGGCAGCGAGATCAAGATTGACGGCAAGGAATATCTCATCGTGCGCGAGGACGAGATCCTCGGCGTCGTCGAAGGCGTGCGGGAATTGGCCGCCGTCTAGCAATCGGCGGACCTGAAGGTCCGCCCTACAGGCGTAGGGCGGGGCTTTAGCCCCGCCAAAGGACTGAGGGTATTCACTTCAATGGCAAAACAGATCATCTACCACGAGCAGGCCCGTGCGGCACTTCTTCGCGGCGTCAATCAGCTCGCGGACGCGGTGAAAGTCACGCTCGGCCCCAAGGGCCGCAACGTTGTTCTCGAGAAGAAGTTCGGCTCACCGACCATCACCAAGGATGGCGTCTCGGTCGCCAAGGAGATCGAGCTGAAGGATCCGCTCGAAAATCTCGGCGCCAAGATGGTGCGTGAGGTCGCGAGCAAGACCTCCGACATCGCGGGCGACGGCACGACGACGGCCACGGTACTGGCACAGGCGATCCTGCGCGAAGGGGCGAAGAACGTCGCGGCCGGCGCCAACCCGATGGGCGTCAAGCGCGGCATCGACAAGGCCGTCGAAGCCGTGATCGCATCGCTGAAAGACATGGCCAAGCCGGTGAGCGGCGACGCCATCGCGCAGGTCGGCACGATCTCCGCCAACAACGATCACACGATCGGCAAGATCATCGCGGAAGCGATGGAGAAAGTCGGCAAGGACGGCGTCATCACGGTCGAGGAAGCCAAGACCATGGAAACGTCGCTCGACGTCGTCGAAGGCATGCAGTTCGATCGCGGCTACCTGTCGCCCTACTTCGTGACCGACCCAGATCGGATGGAAGTGGTCCTGGAGGATCCGTTCATCCTGATCCACGAGAAGAAGATCTCGAGCCTCAAGGACCTGCTGCCGCTGCTCGAGAAGACCGCCCAGTCGGGGCGTCCGCTCATCATCGTGGCGGAAGACGTCGAGGGCGAGGCCCTGGCCACGCTCGTCGTCAACAAGCTGCGCGGCTCGCTGCGCGTGGCGGCCGTGAAGGCGCCCGGCTTCGGCGATCGGCGCAAGGCGATGCTCGAAGACATCGCGACGCTGACCGGCGGCAAGGCGATCACGGAAGACCTCGGCCTCAAGCTCGAGAACGTGAGGCTCGAGGATCTGGGCCGCGCCAAGAAGATCACCATCGACAAGGACAACACGACCATCGTCGAGGGCGCCGGCGCGTCGGCGGCGATCGAGGGCCGCGTCAAGCAGCTGCGTGCGCAGATCGAGGACACCACCTCGGATTACGACCGCGAGAAGCTGCAGGAGCGGCTGGCGAAGCTGGTCGGCGGCGTCGCCGTCATCAAGGTCGGTGCGGCCACCGAGACCGAGATGAAGGAGAAAAAGGCGCGCGTCGAAGACGCGATGCATGCCACCAAGGCGGCGGTCGAAGAGGGCATCGTGGCGGGCGGCGGCGTGGCGCTGCTGCGGGCCGCGACGGCGCTCGACAAGCTGTCCAAGGACAAGTCCCTCGACGATGACGAGCGGTTGGGGGTGGATATCATCCGCCGCACCGCCGATGCGCCGGTCCGCTGGATCGCGCAGAACGCGGGACTCGAAGGCTCGATCGTGGCGGCGAAGATCCGCGACTCGAAGGACAAGGACTACGGCTTCAATGCCCAGACCGAAGTCTACGAGAACCTGATCAAGGCCGGCGTCATCGATCCGGTCAAGGTCGTGCGGATCGCGCTCCAGAACGCCGCGTCCATCTCGGCCCTCCTGTTGACGACCGAGGCCCTCGTCTCCGAATTGCCGGAGAAAGAGAAGGCGGCGGCGCCGGCAGGCCCGGGAATGGACGATTACTAACCGCAAAATCGGGCGGGATCCCGGACGGATCCGCCGGGTCCCGCCCCCGGCGTGTGCTACGCTAAAGAGCTGATGGCTATGGACGAGGTCAACGACGTTCTTGAGGCTGCCGACACTTCCGAGGCGCATCCGCCTGAAATTGTCGACCCGCCCGCGAGCCGGTTCCTGTTCGTCGACGTGGCGGCGATGCGCGCGAAGCAGCTCCGGCGCGGCGCGCTGGCCCGGCTGGGCACCAACGAGGGGCATCACCCCCTGAAGGCCGAGCGAATCGCGATGGAAGAGACCCGCCGCGGGCTGGTCAGCTACGACCTGCCGGCATTCAAGGCCCCCGTCGCCCAGTAGGGCCGCACCGCGCCCATGGTTTCACCCATCCGGTGAAACTTTTCGACCCCAGCAACCGTAAAAGCCGGTATTACCGTGCTGGCACTGGCATCGCTGATCCTTGTGGCGTTGATTCTCGCCGCGGTTGTATCGGTCGGCGCGCTGATCCTGCGGGCCGCCTTCTGGGCGATTCTCCTGCCGTTCAAGATCGTCTTCGGGCTGTTGTTCGTCCCGTTCTGGATCGGCAAGACGGTGCTGAAGCTCACCTTCGGCCTGGTGCTCGTGCCGGTCTTCCTGGTCGGCGGGATTCTCCTCGCGATCGTCGCCGCGCTGGCGGCCATCGTCGCGATCATCACACCCCTTCTCCCGTTCGCGATCGTCGCCTTCCTACTCTGGATGGTGTTCCGCAGCTTCGGCCGTCCGGCGATCACGGCATAAGGGCATAGGCACATAGGGCATAGGGACATAGGAGTTTCGGGCAACGCCCCGGTCTCCCGATGTTCCTATGTTCCATGCCCCCATGAGCCAATGCGCCTTTTCCACCAGTCTGTCGCGCGCTCGAATGCGTCCGCGGCTCGCAGCAGCGTCGCTTCGTCGAACGCGCGCCCAGTGAATTGCAGGCCAATCGGCAGACACTCCGCTGACATTCCGCAGGGGATGCTGATCGCCGGCAGGCCCGAGAGGTTGGCGCTGACGGTGAAGACATCCGCCAGGTACATCTGGAGCGGGTCGTCGGTCTTCTCTCCAAGCCGGAACGGCGGTGTCGGGCTGGTCGGCATCGCGACGACATCCACATCCGCGAACGCGCGCTCGTAGTCCCGCCGAATCAACGTCCGCACCTGCTGCGCCTTCAGATAGTACGCATCGTAGTAACCTGCGCTGAGGACGTACGTTCCCAGCATGATGCGGCGCTTCACTTCCGGTCCGAACGCCTCGTCGCGCGTCCGGAAATACATCGAGTGCAGCGTACGGGCGTCGGGCGTCCGGTAGCCATAGCGCACGCCGTCATAGCGGGCCAGGTTGGAGCTGGCCTCCGCGGTCGCGACCAGGTAATAGACGGGAATCGCGTGACCGGCGTGCGGGAGCTCCACGTCGACAACGGTAGCGCCGCTGGCCGCCAACGCGCGCAGGGCCTCGTCGAAGGCCGTCAGCACGTCCGGGTCGACGCCATCCCCGAGCAGCGATCTCGGCACCCCGATGCGCAGTCCGGACACATCCCCGGTGAGTGCCGCCTCGTAGTCCGGAACGTCCTGCGCCACGGCGGTCGCATCGCGTGGATCCGGCCCGGCCAGCACGCCAAGAAGCGTGGCCGCATCCGCGGCCGTCCGTGTCAGCGGGCCGATCTGGTCGAGCGAGGATGCGAACGCGATCAGACCATAGCGTGACACTCGACCGTAGGTTGGCTTCAGTCCGACGATGCCGCAGAGGGCGGCCGGCTGACGGATTGAGCCACCGGTGTCGGAGCCGAGCGCTGCCGGCACCAGACCGCCGGCCACGGCCACCGCGGATCCTCCGCTCGAGCCGCCGGGTGTGCGATCGGTGTCCCAGGGATTCCGCACCGGCCCGAATGCCGAGTTCTCGTTCGACGATCCCATCGCAAACTCGTCACAGTTGGTCTTGCCGACGATCACGGCGCCGGCTTCCTCGAGCCGCTCGACGACGGTCGCGTCGTAGGGCGGCACATAGTGCTCCAGCACTCGCGAAGACGCGGTTGTGATCACGCCGCGGGTGCAGAGGTTGTCCTTCAGCGCGATCGGGACGCCGTGCAGCGGGCCGCGAGACTCGGGCGGCACCCGATCGAGTGCCGCCGCGCGCGCGAGCGCGCGTTCTTTGGTCACGGTGTTGAAGGCGTGAAGGGCGGCGTCGCCCGATTCGATAGCGTCGAGGCTTGCCGAGCACGCCTCGGCCGCGGAAATGCGCCCCGCCGCCACGGCGTCCCGCACGCCGCGGACCGTCGAGAGATCCGGGGCCGCCATCAGCCGATGACTCGGGGAACGCGAAAGAACCCGGCGTCGGGCGCGGCGTCAGGCGCCTGGCTCAAGACGACGTCGCGATCCAACCCTGGCCGGACAGAGTCGTCGCGTTCGATCGGCGCGCCGGCGAGGACCTGTGACGTGGGAGGGACGCCGCTGGTATCGATGGCCTGAATCTGCTGCGCATAGCGCAGGATGTCGCCGAGCTGGCGCGTAAACATCTCGATTTCCGCGTCGGTCAGCGCCAGATTTGCGAGCTGGGCAATGCGCTCGACTTCGCCGCGAGTCAGCCCGTCGGCCATCGTCCGTGATGCTAGCATAGGCCTCGCACACCCCATGACCGGCGGCTCTTCCCCGATGCGCCGGCTGGCATTTGCCGGGCGCTGGTATACCGGCGATCCAAATCGGCTCGCTGAAGAAGTCGAAGCCATGCTCGCAGCGGTCTCGCCGCCCACCGTGACCGCGCGAGCTGTGGTCGCGCCGCACGCAGGCCTGCAATATTCCGGATCTGTCGCGGCCTGGAGCTATCGGGCGCTGAGCCAACGGGCGTGCGACGTCGTGGTGCTCGTGGGTCCGTCGCATCGCGTGGCGTTTCCGGGCTGCGCGATGCTTGGCCACGGCGCGATCGAGACGCCGTGGAAGCCGCTGCCCATCGATGCAGACCTCGCACGCGCGCTGGCCGAACAGACGCCATGGCTGCGTGAGACGGGCGAGCACATCCATGCGGCCGAGCACTCCCTCGAGTTGCAGTTGCCATTTCTCGCACACGTGCTGCCCGGCATCCCCGTCGTGCCGATCCTGATGGGCGAGCAGACCCGTCGCGTCGCATTTGCCGTCGGCGACGCGATTGCAGACGTTGCGCGCGGCAGAGATGTGGCGCTCGTGGCGAGCAGCGACCTGTCCCACTACCACGACGCCGTCACTGCCGGTGTGCTGGATGCGGAGATTCTCGATGCGCTGGACCGACGCGACCCCTCGCTGCTGATGGACCGTCTCGAGCACAATCCACACCACGCGTGCGGCGGAGGGCCGATGGCGGCGGTTCTGCACGCGGCAATACGCCTCGGCGCCGCGGACGGTGGCGTGCTCAAGTACGCCGATTCTGGAGACGTGACAGGCGACAAGTCGCAGGTCGTCGGATACGTCGCCGCCGCGTACGTGGAGTCCGGGCGAGATGCTGCCTGACGCCGACCGCGCGGCGCTGATCGCCCTGGCGCGCGATGCCGTGACCAGCGCGGTCTGCGGCGGCGCGCTACCGGAGCCGGCTGAGACCGACATCTTCACGCGAGTCGCCGGCGCCTTCGTGACGCTGAGCATCCGTGGCGAACTGCGCGGGTGCATAGGTCAGGTCGAACCGCGCGATCCGGTCGGCGCCGTCATCGTCCACTGCGCCGCAGCTGCCGCCCTCGAGGACCCGCGGTTTCCGCCGGTGTCGCCGATCGAGGTGGCCTCGCTCGACATCGAGGTGTCGCTGCTGACGCCGGCCGAAGAGGTGATCGACGTCGATCGCATCGAGATCGGCCGACATGGCCTCATCGTGTCGCATGGCGGATGTCGCGGTCTGCTGCTGCCGCAAGTCGCGACCGAGCACGGATGGTCACGGGAGCAGTTTCTCGTGCAGACGTGCCGGAAGGCCGGGCTTGCCAAGGACGCCTGGCAGCGCGGAGCGAAGATTTATTGTTTTGAGGCAGAGGTCTTCGGCGATCGTTAAGTGTGTGGAGGCGGGCCTTCCGCCGTCGCTCGGAAGCTTCGGCGGACCGCCGTAGCCTTGGCGGAGACTGGTCAGGCCCGCCATCGCGATCGCGGGGCTAAAGTCCCGTCGCCACACCGATATCTGTAGGGTTCGGGTCCGCCCTGGCGGAGCTAAAGCTCCGCCCTACTCTTGAATTCACTGACCCAGCCGCTCGGCCAGGAGCTTGCCGGTCGGCGCCAGCACGATGGTTGCGACGAACGGCGGTCGCATCTCGGGATCACGCCTGAACTGAAATGGCCCACCCACAAAGCGGACATCGATGAGCCGCACCTGGTGTCCGCCATCGGGCAGCGCGATCGACCGCCGGGCCGGCATGCGTGAGAACTTCAGAAACACCTGCGCGGTCTTCGTCCGCTCGGCCGCCGAGATCCACGCATCGGACTCGTTCGCCACCCACAGACGATCGGAGTCCGTGAGCCCGTTCAACGAGGTCTGGCGCAGCTCGTAGCCGTCCTGGTACTGGCGAATCAGTTGCCACCGGAACGGAGACAAGAAAGTTGGGAGCGCCGCGGCCTGCAGGCAGCGCCCTCGCGGGTTGGCGCGCGTCTCGAACGGCGCCGGATGACGGGTGAGCACGGGCGCCGTTTCGCAGGGCTCGGCGACGCCGTCGGCACGCGTCGTCGCCGCGTGAGCCAGCGCGCGCTGATGGGCATAGGCGCGCGCTCCGTAGAACAGCACGGCGAGGACCAGAACCGTCCGCGCGATGGCTACGCCCGCGTCCGGCCACCGTCGTGTGGCGGCGACACCCGCGATGAGCAGTCCCCACAGGTAGATGTCGACGATGGGCAGCCAGTCGACCGCGAACCACGTGTCGCTGAACGGGCTGAGGATTCGCGTCCCGTACCGACGTCGGCAGATCCATCAGCACGTGAAGACTCGCGCCGGCCAGCGCGATCCACGCCAGCGATTTCAGTGAGCCGCGCCGGTCGGGATCCATCATCCCCGGCCCGATCCGCAGCGCGACGGCCACGACGACCGCCGTCGCGATCGCGAGCAGCAGAATCCCGAGCACCCCGTGGGTCGGGCCGCGGTGTGCCTCGAGATAGGGAACGGCGCCCCCGGTGATGGCGCTGACGATGTCGAGGTCAGGGGCGTTGGACGCGATGATCATCGCGGCCAGCGCGCCCGGCGTGCGTCTGCCGGGGCCGGCACGAAGGAGGGTGAGGCCGGCAAGCGTGTGCGTGATGTTGTCCAAGGCGCTTTACGACTGCTCTACGGAATGACCTTCATCCGGGTTCGGTCCGGGGGGACCTCGATGCCTGGAAGAAGGATGGCGTCCTGACCGGGGCGGGTGATCCTCACGTCGTAGGTGTCGGCCGGCAGAACTAGCAGCAGATATCCGAGGCCGGTGATCACGCGTGCCGGCATCGGCCGCGGCTCTCCACTCTTCGAGACGGTGACCGCAACGCCCGCGGAGTCGGGCGCGCGCCCGTCCGGCCAGCGAAGCTGCAGCGCGCCGAACGCGTTGGTGAAGTTGATGACCTCGAGGTGTCGGCCGCCCTCGTCGGGATAGGGCATGATGACCAGCCGCTCGGCCCAGCGAATGCCCACCACCTGTCCGCTCTCCTGCCGCACGGCCTGCACGTCGTAGATGCCCGGCGGCAGCTCGAGCCTCAGCTCGCCGCCTTCCACCACGCGGCCCGCGTCCGAGGATCCCGACGGCCGGACGCGCAGCCGCGTGTCGGTCGTGACTTCGCGCGCGCCCTCGAACACGCGGAACTCGGTCCGAATCGGCGCCGCTGCTTGCACGGTCGGCACTGCAGCCGACGTGACGGTGGAGAACAGCGACAAGACGACTTCAGCCGCGACGAAGACCACGCGCGAATTATAGCAACCACCCGGCGGCGTCAAGGAGCTGTGCTATCGTACGACCACGGGGCATGGACGTGTTCCTCATTCCGGTGGCGCAGGACCGGTACGAGTTGTACTGCGAAATCCCCGAAGAGGATCCGTCCGGCGAAACCCCCGAGCACGATCGCGGCTTCTTTCGCGGGCTCGTGCAGCGGTTTCGCGAGACGCTCGCGGCGATCGAACGCGAGCGGCATCAGGACGCGGCATCCGAGCCGCCGCGGGGGATGATCCAGCGCATCAAGGGGCGCTTCCGCCGTGCCATCGCAGAGACGGTCGCCGAACAGCGGCTGCTCTGGCACCTGCGCCGCCAATCACGCGCAACCGCCGTCCATCCATCGGATCTCGACGATGCGCGGGTCATGCCCGTGGTCAACCGCAACATGAAATCCGACTACGAGAAGCATCGCTGGTGGCTCGCGATCAACACGCTCCTGTTCATCCTCTCGGGCCTGCTGACGCTGGTACCCGGCCCCAACGTGCTGGCCTACTACTTCGCGTTCCGGCTGGTCGGCCACTTCCTCTCGATGCGCGGCGCGCGGCAGGCGCTCGATCGTATCGAGTGGCGGACCCGGTCGAGCGCGGAGCTGGGCCGGCTCCGTGCGTTGATCGACGCCGACGGCACCGAGCGGCGCGCGGAGGTCGAAGCCATTGCCGCCGAACTGCAGCTGGAACACCTGCCGCGCTTCTTCGACCGCGTCGCGTGTCGGACCGCGTGATATAGTCACGACGCCGCGACGCGCCTGCTTCGCGCCACTCTCTTGAAGCTTCGCGATCTGGCCGACCGTCTTCACTGCCGCCTCGAAGGCGACGGCGATCTCGACATCACACGCGTGGCGGGCATCGAAGATGCCGGCCCCGGCGATCTCACCTTTCTCGCCAACCCCAAGTACGCGTCCCTGGTCATCGAGACCCGCGCCTCGGCGATCATCCTGGGCGACGATGCGCCGGCCGCGCCATGCGCGATGTTGCGCGCCGCGCATCCGTATCGGTCGTTTGCCGACGCCCTGCGCCTGCTCGGCCGGAGCGAGCGGCCGCCGGCCGGCGTTCATCCGAGCGCGATCGTCGCGCCGGACGCGAGCCTCGGCGCCGATGTCTCGATTGGCCCGCTGGTGGTCGTCGGCGCGAACGCGGACATCGGCGATCGCGTCGTTCTCCACGCCCACGTCGTGATCGGTCCGGGCGCGCGGATTGGCGCCGACTCGATCCTGCACGCCCGCGTCTCCGTGCGCGATCGTTCAGTGCTGGGCGCCCGTGTCATCGTGCAGGACGGCGCCGTCATCGGCAGCGACGGCTTCGGGTTCGTCACCGACAGCGACGGACGCCATCACAAGATCCCGCAACAGAGCATCGTCGTCATCGAGGACGACGTGGAGATTGGCGCGAACACGACGATCGATCGTCCGGCGGTCGGTGAGACGCGGATCGGACGTGGGACGAAAGTCGACAATCTGGTGATGATTGCGCACGGTGTCCAGGTGGGCGAGGGGAGCATCCTCGCCGCGCAAGTCGGCATCGCGGGCAGCTCGAAGCTCGGACGCGGCGTCGTGCTGGCGGGGCAGGTGGGGGTGGCCGGGCACATCGAGATCGGCGATCGCGCCCGCGCCACGGCGCAAACGGGCATTCCGAATTCGGTGGAGCCCGGCGCGCTCGTGTCGGGCTATCCCGCCATCGACAATCGCGACTGGTTGAAGGCGGTGGCGATCTTCCGGACCCTTCCCGAATTGAAACGGCGACTGACCGATCTGGTGGGCCGGCTCGAGGCTCTCGAAAAGAGGAACGTGCCATAATCGCAAGAATGCCTGATCGCTGCCCGACCCGCCGAGTGCGTCGTCGGCTGACGTGCGTTGTGACCCTGTGGACGGCAATCGCCGTCCTCCTCGTGTCCGCGCCGCTTCCCGCCGCAGTACCGCCTCCGAAGCTCGACTACCGCATCACGACGCTGCCGAACGGCCTCACGGTCGTGCTGCTCGAGGATCATTCGACGCCGATCGCCCACGTTCAGATCTGGTACCACGTGGGCTCGAAAGACGAACGGGCCGGCCGCACCGGCTTCGCCCATCTCTTCGAGCACATGATGTTCAAGGGATCGAAGAACGTCGAGTCCGAGGCGCACACGTCTGTACATCTCGAGCGTCGGCGGCCAGAGCAACGCCTACACGCTCGAAGACGTCACGGTCTACTGGGAAACGGCGCCGGCCCAGTATCTGCCGCTGATGCTGTGGCTCGAAGCCGACCGGATGGCGACGTTGCGCGTCGACGAAGACACGTTTCAGCGCGAGCGCCTGGTCGTCAAGGAAGAGCGCCGGATGAAGGTCGAGAACCAGCCGTACGGCCGGTTGTCCGAGCTGATTTACAACCAGGCGTTCACCGTTCACCCCTACAAGCACCCGATCATCGGCAGCATGGAAGATCTCGAGGCGGCATCGATCGAGGATGTGCGCGCGTTCTTCCGCACTTACTACGTGCCGACCAATGCGACGCTCACCATCGTGGGCGATTTCGATCCCGATCAGGCGACGCGCATGGTGGAGCAGTACTTCGGCCGCATTCCGAGGCCGCAGAATGCCGTGCCGCGCGACATCCCGGTCGAGCCGCCGATGACCAAGGAGAAGCGCGTCACGCTGGAGCAGCCGTGGCCGCTTCCGGCGGTCGTCGTCGCGCACCACATCACCTTCGACGGCGACCCCGACTCCTATCCGCTGCACATGGCGTCGAAGATCCTGTCCGACGGACAGAGCTCGCGCATCTATCGAAAGCTGGTCTACGACACCGGGTTGGCGCTCACGGCCTTCGGCGGCGGCAACATCATCGAGCATCCGAACCTGTTTTTCGCGGTCGGCATCGTGCAGCCCGGGCACACGCCGGAAGAAGTCGAGAAGGCGCTGATTGCCGAGCTCGACCGGATGACATCAGAGCCGGTGAGCGCCCACGAGCTCGAGCGCGCGAAGAACCAGTTCGCGCGCGACTACATTCTCGGTCGCGAGACGATTCAGGAGAAGGCCTCGCAGCTCGCACACGCCGTTGTCATCCACAACGACATTCGGACGGCGGACGGCGAGTTCAACATCTTTCAGGGCATCACGGCCGAGGACATCCAGCGCGTGGCGAAGAAGTATTTCACGCCGGCCAATCGCCTTGTCCTGACGATCATGCCGAGGGCGGCGACTCAATGAAGGACGAAGGACGAGGGACGAAGGACGAAGGGGTAGGGGCGCACTGCGTGCGCCCTGGACGAGCCGCGCGCCGCGTGATGGCGATGGCGCTCGCGCTGGGCGCGCTGCCGGGCGTCGCTTCCGCGCAGGTGACGTCGTGGCCAACGGAGCGGCCGCCGTTGGCGTTACCGGCACGCGACGTCAAGTTCCCGCCGTACGAGATCCGGACGCTCGCGAACGGCTTGCAGATTGTGGTCGTCCAGCACCATGAGCAACCGGTGGTCACGCTGCGACTGCTGGTGCGGGCCGGCGCCTCGTCGGATCCCGACAACAAGCAGGGGACGGCCGTGCTGACGGCGGCGTTGCTCGATCAAGGCACGACCACCAGGTCGGCCGCCCAGATCGCCGACACGATTGACACGGTGGGCGGTGGTCTCGGCACTGGCGCCGGAACCGATCTGTCGTTCACCAACGTGCTGGTGATGAAGGACAGCCTCAGACTGGGATTCGAGCTCCTGAGCGACGTCGCGAGAAACCCGGCGTTCAGCCCGGAAGAGCTCGAGCGGCAGCGGCAACAGGCGCTCTCAGGGCTGAAAGTGAGCTACGAGGATCCGGATTACGTCGCCGGCCTCGTGTTCGATCGGCTGGTCTACGGCTTCCACCCGTACGGCATGCCGAACAACGGCACGCTGGAATCGTTGCAGTCGATTACGGCGGACGATCTGCGCGCCTTCCATCACGCCCATTACACGCCGAACAATTCGATACTCGCCGTCGTCGGCGACATCGCACCGGACGAGGCGTTTGCGGACGCCGAACGTGTGCTCGGCAGCTGGCAACGACGAGCGGTTGCGCCAGTGCCCCAGGCCAAGCCGCCGGATCCAACGCGCCGTGTCGTGGTCATCAACAAGCCCGATTCGGTTCAGACCGAGCTTCGTGTCGGTCAGCTCGCCATCCCGCGGAAGCATCCCGATTACCTGGCCTATGACCTCGCCATGAAGATCCTCGGCGGGGAAGGGGCGAACCGGTTGCACCGCGTGCTCCGGTCGGAGCGCGGCCTGACCTACGGCGCGTCAGCCGAGTATCAGGCGCTCCAGCAGGCCGGCGATTTCGCCGCGGACACGGACACCCGATCCGAGACGACCGCCGAGGCGCTGCGGCTGATTGTCGACGAGATCACGAAGCTGCAGCGCGAGCGCGTGTCGTCTCGCGAGCTGGCCGATGCGCAGGCCTACCTCGAAGGCAGTTTTCCGCTCACGATCGAGACGCCGGACGCGATCGCCGCGCAGGTGCTGAACGCCATCTTCTATGGATTGCCCCTGAGCGACATCGAGAACTACCGCGACCTGGTGAACGAGATCACGCCCGACGACATCCAACGCGTCGCACGGCAGTACCTGAAGCCCGACCGGCTGTCAGTGGTGCTCGTCGGCAACGCCGATGCCTTCGTGAAGGATCTGGCCGGTGTCGGGTTTCCTCAGTACGAACTGGTCAACTTGCCTGAGCTCGATTTGACCTCCGCGACCCTGCACCGGCGGCCGCGGACGGCGTCAGGGCCTCGCGGCGCACCATAACGGGGAGCCGCGGTCCGAAGCGTTCCTCTGACGCATGCCCACAGTCATGGTGTCCTGCGGCGAGGCGTCCGGCGACCTGTACGCCGGCGCGCTCGCGACGGAATTACAGCGCCTCGCGCCGGGCACGCGTGTTTTCGGACTTGGTGGTCCGCGCCTGGCCGAGTCCGGCGCTGAACTGATTGGCGACTACCGCGGCCTCGCGGTGACCGGCCTGACCGAAGCGCTGCGCGTGCTGCCGCGCTCGTTCGGGATGCTCCGCCGCCTGCGGGCCAGGATGGTGAACGATCGTCCCGATGTCCTGGTGGCCGTCGACTTTCCCGACTTCAACTTCGGTCTCGCGCGGAGCGCGCGGAAGCTCGGGGTTCCAGTGGTCTATTACATCAGCCCGCAGCTGTGGGCCTGGCGGCCGGGTCGGATTCAAACGATGAAGGCGATTGTGACGAAGGTGCTGATCATCTTCCCCTTCGAGCAGCAAATCTACGAACGTGCGGGGATCCCGGTCGAATTCGTCGGCCACCCGCTGATCGATCTCATCCGCGTCACCACGGATCGCAAGGATCTGCTCGAGATCGCACGGCCTCGATGGGGAGGCGCCGACGGTGGCGCTGCTACCGGGCAGCCGACCCAACGAGGTGCGCGCCATCCTGCCGATCCTGGTGGCCTCCGTCGCCTCGGTTCGTGCGCAGATTCCCAACGTGCAGTTCGTCATCGCGCGCGCGCCGAACCTCGCGTCGTCGCTCTTCGCATCGCTGGCATCGTCGAATGGCGTCGCGATCGTCGAAGGACGGGCAGACGATGTGCTGAACGCCTGCGACGTGGTGGTGACCGCATCGGGGACGGCGACGGTGCAGGCCGCGCTTCATCAACGGCCGATGGTCATCGTGTACCGGCTGTCCCCGCTCACGTATCTCCTGGGCCGGCGGTTCGTGACGCTCGACACGTTCGGGATGGTCAATCTCGTGTCGGGGCGGCGAATCGTGCCCGAGCTGATGCAGGATGACTTCACGCCCCAGCGCGTCGGCGAGGAAGTGCGGTCGCTCCTGAGTGACGGCGCCCGCGCCGAGGCTATGCGCGCCGACCTGCGCGACATGCGATCCAGGCTCGGGGACCCCGGTGCAACCCGTCGCGCCGCGGCCGCGGTGCTCGCGGTTGCGCGCGGTTGAGAACAGCAGGCCCTTCGACCGGCTCAGGGCAGGGAGGAATTTCGTGAGGCAACGAGCAGCAGCGTGGCTGATCGCTGGAATGTTGATCGTCGGCGGGTTCCGCGTTGTGTCGGCAATGACCTACGTGTCGATGGACTTTCCGACACTGGTTGGACAGGCGCACGCCATCGCTGTCGGTCGTGTCGTTGCCGTGCAGCCCCGATGGCGTGACGGGCGTCGCGGGATCGAGACGGCGTTGACCGTCGACGTGGAGCAATACCTCAAGGGGGATCTGGGCAAGACGATCACCCTTGCGGTGCCCGGCGGCCAATTGGGGCGCTACCGAAGCGTGATGCCAGGCGCTCCCGTTTTCGCGGAGGGTGAGGACCTCGTGCTCTTCCTGGCCGCGGACGCGCCGAGCGGCGCCCACGTGCTCGGTCTTGGCCAGGGTGTCTTCCGGATCATGACCGACCGTGCGAGCGGCAGCCGGCTGGTCGTGCCGGAGATTCTTTCGACGGCGCAGGCGGGTGCCACACGAATCGTTCGCGGTGATCTCGCCAGACGTCCGCTGCCACTCGACCAGTTCGCAGCTGCCGTACGCACGGCTCTGCGCCAGCGAGCTGGCCGATGACCCTGCGCCGGCCGATCGTTCGAGCGGTCCTCGCTGTGATGCTCGCGTGCGGGGCGATCGTTCCCACCAACGCGTACCTGAAGCTTGGCACGATGATCAACGGCCGCACGCAGACGGCGCGATGGGGGACGATGCCCATCCGGTATTTCGTGAACGACGAGGGAGCGGCTGGCGTCAGCGTTGACGACTTCCGCGGGGCCATATCGCAGGGTTTCTCGACCTGGGAAAGTGTGCCCGGCGCGTCGATCCGCTTCGAGTTCGCCGGCTTCACCGGTGCCGAGCCGCTCGACGACGACGGGATGAGCACGATGGGATTTCGAGCCCGATCCGATCTGGATCGGACGCTGGCCGCGACCGAGTTCCTCATCGATACGACGACGGGAGAGATTCTCGAGTCGGACGTGTTCTTCAACTCGTCGTTCCCATGGTCGGCGGCGCCAGGCGGAACGCCCGGGCGCTACGATCTGCAATCGATCGCAACGCACGAGGGTGGGCACTTCGTCGGTCTCGGGCACTCGGCACTCGGCGAAACGGAGCTGTCGAGCGGAAGCCGCCGATTGCTTGCGGCCGGCGCCGTGATGTTCCCCATTGCCTTCTCCGCCGGGGACATCAGCGGGCGCACGCTTCGCCCCGACGACGTCGCAGGCGTCTCGGACATCTATCCGAACGCGACGTTTCGCGATGCGACAGGCTCGCTGCAGGGGAAGGTCACCAAGAACGATCAGGGCGTCTTCGGCGCGCACGTCATCGCATTCAACGTGGCGACGGGCGAGCTCGTTGCCGGATTCACGCTTGATGCCTCGGGCGGATTCGTGGTGGCCGGCCTGGTTGCCGGCACGTACGTCGTCCGGGTGGAACCCCTGGACGATGGTGATGTGAACGGGTTCTTCGATGGGACGACGCCGGTCGATACCGACTTTCGTGCCGCCTTCTATCAGACGCTGGTCACCATCAGCGCGGGCGCCGGGAGCCCGATGATCAACCTGACGGTGTCGCCGAAGTGAAGGGCGCCGCGGGCCTCTACACATTCGTCACGCTGCTGTGTGGATCGGCGACGATCGCCGTTGCGCAGGATGCCGCGCCGCGTCCGCGGTCATTCGAGGTATCGGCGAGCGCTCTCGCGCTTGGTGGCGTCGATTTTGGCAGCCAGAACGCGAACCTCACGGCCAACGATCCCGGGAATCCTGATTTCATCCTGTTCGCGACCTCGAGCCAGCTCGACACCGGGGCGGGTCTCGATGCGCGCGTGACGTTCAATCTGTCGCGGACATTTGCGATCGAGGGCGCGTTCACGTGGACGCGGCAGACGGCGGAGACGGCAGTCACCTCCGACAGCGAGGCGGTGCCCAACATCACGCTGACGCAGGACTTGTCCACCTACTTCGTGGAAGCCGCGACAGTCGTGCACCTTCACGGCCTCCAGTTCGCCCATGGACGAGGCCTGCCGTTCGTCTTCGCTGGCGGCGGATATCTACGGCAGCTCGACGGCGAGTCGATCCTCGTCGATACGGGAACCGTGTTCGATGCCGGAGGCGGCGTGAAGTATTTCTTTGCGACGCGGCCGCACGGATTGGTGCGCGCCATCGGTGTGCGCGCCGATGGCCGGATTTACGTGCGCTCGGGAGGGCTCGATCTGAGCGCTGACGAGGGACGAGGAACGGAGGACGAAGGACGATGGCGGCCGACGTGGGGCATGGCGGCCGGCCTGGTCGTGCGCTTCTGAGCCCGGTGATGTGGAGGCGGGCCTTCAGGCCCGCATCTGCCGCTGAAAGCAGGGCTAAAGCCCCGCCTCCACGCGACCGGTGTGACCGGCCAGATAGTCCTCGAACTCTGACAGGCCTTTTCCGAGCAGGGTCGGCCGCTCGGTGCGACCCTCGAGCACGTCAGCGGTCTTGTACCCGTTCCCCGTGATGCAGATGACGGTCGGCTGGTTCCTGGCAATCGTGCGGTCTCGGACCAGCTTGATCGCGCCGGCGAGCGTCGCGCCGCCGGCCGGCTCCGTGAAGATGCCCTCCGTTTCCGCCAGCAGCTGAATCGCCTGCAGGATCTCGTCGTCTGTCACCATCGTCGCCGAGCCGTGCGTTTCACGGAGCGCTTGCAGCACGTGGTAGCCGTCCGCGGGGTTGCCGATCGCAATCGACTTCGCGATGGTGTTCGGCTTCACCGGTTCAGGGAATTCGGCGCCGGCGTGGAACGCCCGCACGACTGGCGCCGACCCGGCGGCCTGAACCGCGTGCATCCTCGGCGTCTCGCCCGCGACCCACCCGAGCGTTTTCAGTTCATCGAACGCGCGCACGATGCGCGGCAGCAGCGTGCCGCCGGCGACCGGGCACACGACGTTCGCCGGGAGTCGCCATCCGAGCTGCTCGGCGATCTCGAAGCCGTAGGTCTTGGCGCCCTCGGCGTAGTAGGTACGGAGATTGATGTTCGCGAAGCCCCAGCCATGACGATCGGCAATCTGCGTGCACAGCCGGTTGATGTCGTCGTAGTTGCCCTTGACGGCCACGACGTGCGGCTTGTAAATCGCCGAGCCCATCACTTTGGCGGCTTCGAGGTTGTCGGGGATGAAGACGTAGCAGGTCAGTCCGAGCCGTGCCGCGTGCGCGGCGACACTGTTCGCGAGATTGCCCGTCGACGCGCACGCGAACACGTCGAACCCCAGCTCCACGGCGCGCGTAGCCGCGACCGAGACCACGCGATCCTTGTAGGAGAACGTCGGGTGGTTGACCGAGTCGTCCTTGACGTACAGCTCATCGAGCCCGAGACGCGCCGCCAGACGGTCGGCTTTCACCAGCGGCGTGAACCCCGAGTAGAAGCCGGTCTTCGGCGCGGTGACGGGCAGCAGCTCGAGATACCGCCACAAATTCTCGGGTCGCGCGCCGATTTCCTCGCGAGTGACGGCGGCGCGAATGGCGTCGTAGTCGTAGGTGACCTCGAGCGGACCAAGACACTGGTCGCAGACGAACAACGCTTCGGCTGGGAAGCCTGTGCCGCACATCCGGCAGCGCAAACCCGTGAAGTAGCTCATGATTGCTCGATGGCTCGCGGCGGCCCGTTGTGCGCCGCCAGCGTCCGCACGCGGCAGGCCAGGCCGAGCCGCGAATAAATGCCAGTTAACGCCTCTTCCACACTTGCCGTCTCACCGGTGCACAAGGCGGCGACGGTCGGTCCCGATCCGCTGAGGCAGACGCCCAGGAGGCTCGGGTGCTTCAGCGTCAACGCCTCCGACAGTCCAGGCACGAGCGGGGCGCGATAGGGTTGATGCCACCGATCCCCGAGCGCCTCCGACAACACGTCGAGACGGCCCGTACGAATCGCCTGCAGCAGCAGCGCCACCCGCTGAAGGTTGAACACCGCATCCGCGAGCGATAGCTCGGACGGCAAGACGCGGCGCGCGTCAACCGTCTTGACGCGCACTTCCGACGTGGCCGTCACGAAGCGCACGTCGTCCGGCCAGTCCGACGACAACCCCACGACCTTGCCTTCACTGCCGACGCACGCGGCGATCAGCCCGCCGAGCAACGCTGCGGCGACGTTGTCGGGGTGTCCTTCAAAGGCCGTCGCGTCTGACAGCAGGTCCCGTCCGGCGTCGCCCGTCAGTCGATCGTACAGCACAAGACCGGCGACAATTGCGGCGCCGCTGCTGCCCAGCCCCCCCTGGACCGGAATGTCGCTCTCCACCTCGAGCTCCAGCCCCGGCAGCTCGACGCCCTCCCGAGCTGCCAGCGTCGTGAGGCTGCGCACGATGTAGTCGTCACCGGCGTGCGCCGGCGTCACCGTAATGCGGCCTGGCGCCGCGGCGTTCACGCGACGCACGGTCACGCGGAGATACAGCTGGACGGCAACCGCGAGCGCGTCGAACCCCGGCCCGAGATTGGAGATCGAACCTGGAACTTCGAGCCTCAGCCCTTCGACGCGCGTCCGCACCTCGTCCGCGTCCAACGCGCGTTTCGTTGGGACGCCAGTCATCGTGGGCTCCCATCCGACATGAGGGGAAGATCGACCGGGGGGCACACGTGGAAATCGAGTGCGCCGATGTTGGCCATCGCCCCGGCGAGCGTCGCGGGCGCGCAGGGCTCGATCGTTACTACAAACGGCAGCGCGTCCTTGGTGCCTGCGGGCAGCTGCAGGACGGCGTCGATGTTGATGCCCTGGGCGGCGAGCGCTTGCGCAATGCTCGCCAGAATGCCGGGGCTGTCGCGCACGATGAAGCGAAGGTAGTGCGCGGTCACGAATTCAGAATCGACGCGGATCGCGCCGTTGGTGCGCGCGTCGGGTCGCGGCTCGCGGCGATCGGTGGACAACGCCACGAGATCCGACACGATCGCGACTGACGTCGGGCCCCCGCCCGCGCCCGATCCCGAGTAGACCGTGTCGCCGCCGTACTGTCCGCGCGCCACGATGATGTTCTGGCTGCCGTGGACATGTGCCAGCGGCGAGTTCTTCGGCACCACCGAGGGCCTGACCGACGCCACGACGCGATCGGCTGCCTCGTCATCGATCGCGGCCTGCGAGATCTGGCGGATCGTGCAACCGAGCGCGCCCGCATACCGGAAGTCGATGGCATCGACGAGCGTGATCGGCCGGCACGAGATCGCCTCCGGCGGGACCGGCACGCGGAACCCGACGCCGCACAGGATGGCCAGCTTCGCGCGCGCGTCGTAGCCCTGCACGTCGTCGGTGGGATCGGCTTCCGCGTAGCCCAGTTCCTGGGCCCGTGCCAGCGCCTGGCCGAACGCGGCGCCCTCGTGCTCCATGCTGGTCAGGATGAAATTGCACGTGCCGTTGAGGATGCCGGTGATGCTGGTCACGCGGTCGCCGGCGATGCCTTCGCGCAGCGCGCCGATCACCGGGATACCGCCCGCCACGGCCGCCTCGAAACGGAGCTGCTGGCGTTGCGCCGACGCGAGCTGGGCCAGCGCCGGTCCCTCATGCGCGATCAGCTGTTTGTTGGCCGTGACCACGGAGCGGCCGCTTTCGAGCGCACGGCGTACCCAGCTGCCGGCCGGATTCCGCCCGCCGAGCAGCTCGACGATCACTGTGGCGTTGGAGGCGAAGACCTCGTCGATGTCGTCGGTCCAGCGAACGTCGGCGGAAACCCACGGCACCTTCTTGCGAGAGACGTCGCGATTGAAGATGTGGGTGAGGCGGACGCCCGGCGGCGGATGCTCCGTCAGGATCCTGGTGACGGCGCGGCCGACGGTGCCAAAGCCAAGCAGCGCTACGCGGGTCTCGTCGGTCGCCATCGAGGAAACCGCTATCGTCCACTGGCGTGCGACCAGCCGTCAAGTTTATGCTGTTTACGATTTCATAACATGTCGAAATGACATTTGACCCCCGGAGTTCGACCTCCTATACTGGGCGGCAATGTCGCGTGCCGGCACGACCATCGCCATTACCAGCACCACCATGCGAAAGCATGGCGGCCGCGACGGTGGTGTATCCGGGCTCAACGCGCAATAGACAAGCAAGACCGACACGAGCACACAACACCCGCCGACGCGGCACCAGCCGGTCGGCGGTTTTTTTTTGCGCGGACGGTGTCTGAAGCAGCGTACGTCAGTAGGGGCCGACTTCAGTCGGGCCAACGGCCGCACTAAAGTGCGGCCCTACTGCCGACTCGACAAGGAGCACAGCGGCAATGTCGCAGCGGATTGACGTCGGCGTCCTCGGCGCCACCGGCATGGTGGGCCAGCAATTCATCGCGCAGCTTGCCAGCCATCCCTGGTTCCGCGTGACCTGGCTGGGGGCCAGTGAGCGGTCGGCGGGGCAGTTGTATCGCGACGCCGCGCCGTGGCGTCTGCCGGCGTCGATTCCCGCCGAGCTCGCGAGCCTCGTCGTGCAGGAGGCGCGTCCCGGCACCGGCGCGCCCGAGCTCGTGTTCTCGGCGATGGACGCCTCGGTCGCGGGAGAGATCGAGGAGGCCTTCGCCGGGGCGGGCCACATCGTGGTGAGCAACTCGCGCAACCACCGCATGGCGCCCGATGTCCCGCTGCTCGTGCCCGAGATCAACAGCGATCACATCGCGCTCATCGAGGGGCAGCGCCGTGCGCGCGGCTGGTCGGGAGCGCTGGTCACCAATCCGAATTGCTCGACGGTGTTTCTCGCCATGGCGCTGGCGCCCCTCAGGCAGTACGGCCTGAAGTCGGTGCTGGTGACGACGCTGCAGGCGTTGTCCGGCGCGGGGTACCCCGGGGTGGCGTCGCTCGATGCCGTCGGCAACGTCGTGCCGTTCATTTCCGGGGAAGAGGCCAAGATCGAGAGCGAGCCGCGGAAGATTCTCGGTCGCCTGGAGGGTGGACAGGTGGTGCCGCACCCGGTCGTGTTGAGCGCCTCCACCACGCGTGTGGCGGTCGTGAACGGGCACACCGAATCGGTCGCGGTCGCGCTCGACTCCGCACCGTCGCTCGACGAGGTCCGTCAGGCGTTCGCGAGCTTCTCGGGCGCGCCGCAGCGTCATCGGCTTCCCTCGGCGCCGGCGAGCCCGATCGTGTATCTGAGCGAAGAGAATCGGCCGCAGCCTCGCCTGGACGTGGACCGCGACGGCGGCATGACGGTCACGATCGGGCGCCTGCGCCCCTGTCCAATCCTCGGGTACAAGTTTTTCGTGCTTGGCCACAACACGGTCCGGGGCGCGGCTGGCGCGGCCGTCTTGAATGCCGAACTCCTCGTGGCGGAGGGAGTCCTCGCTGCGCCGGCGTTGCGAGGGTGAAACGATGCGTGTCCTGAAATTCGGCGGCACGTCGGTCGCCGACGAAAACGCCATCGCGCGCGTCACGGCGATCGTGGCCGCCGAGGCGCGCGCGACGGGGAGCACCGGTGGACCGGTCGTCGTCGTGTCCGCGCTCGGCGGCGTCACCGACCAGCTGCTCGATGCGGCGTCCGTGGCACGACGCGGGCGCGGCGCTGAGGCCGGCGCGCGCGTCGCCGCGCTTCGTGAGCGGCATCAGCGCGTGCTCGCCGCCGTCGCGCCCGGGAACGTCGACTCGCAGGTGCAGCAGTTTGTCGACGAGCAATTCGATCACCTGGCATCGATGGTGGATGCGCTAGCGGTGCTTCACGACGCGCCAGCCCGCTCGCTCGATGCGATTGCGGCGCTGGGCGAGATGGTCAGTGCGCGCATCGTGACCGCCGCCTTCGCCCATGCCGGGCTCGACGCTATTGCGGTCGATCCCCGCGAGCTCATCGTCACTGACGAGCACTTCACGTGCGCGGTTCCGCAAATGGAAACGACGGGCGCGCAGGTGCGCGACCGTCTGCGGCCGCTGTTGTCGGCCGGCAAGGTGGTGGTGACAGGTGGGTTCGTCGGCGCGACGCGGTCAGGCGTTGCCACGACGCTTGGACGCGGCGGCTCGGATTACTCCGCGGCGATCCTGGGGGCGGCCCTGGAGGCCGCCGAGATTCAGATCTGGACCGACGTGGACGGGATGCTTTCGGCCGATCCTCGAGTGGTCGAGAATCCCTCGCTCGTTCCGGCATTATCGTTTGCGGAGGCTGCCGAGCTCGCGTATTTCGGCGCGAAGGTGTTGCACCCGAAAACGATCCAACCTGCAGCGTCGCGGAACATTCCGGTGCGGATCCTCAACACTTTCAAGCCGTCGGCCGGGGGGACGATCATCGCGAACGCCGGCGCTCCCGACCCCGCGCCCGTGACCGCGCTGGCCTGCAAGAAGGGCATCACGGTCATCACGATCACGTCCACGGGGATGCTCATGGCGCATGGCTACATGCGCCGGATCTTCGAGGTCTTCGAGCGCTTCCGCACGTCCGTGGACGTCGTCTCGACGTCGGAAGTCAGCGTCTCGATCACGATCGACGATGGCACGCACCTCGAGGGGATCGTCGCTGGGCTGTCGGCGTTTGCCGATGTCAGTGTCGCGAGCGAGCTGGCGCTGGTGGCCGTGGTGGGGGAAGGGTACGGCACCGACCCCCGTGCGTTCAGCCGGGTCGTCCGCGCGCTCGAGGGCATCCCGCTGCGGCTGGTCTCGCAGGCCGACGCCCGCCGGAACGTGACGCTGGTCATCGACGAAGACGATTTGCCGCGCGCGATGGGCCAACTTCATGCAGAATTCTTCCGACCGGCTCCGAGACCCTCCACAGCCGCCTCGGAAGTGAGCGCCTGAACATGGACCTTCGACAGCTCGAGATCCTCAAGGCCGTCGCCGAGACGGGCTCGTTTACCGGCGCCGGGCGCCGGTTGCACGTGTCGCAGTCGGCGATCAGCCGGCAGATCCTGCTGCTCGAAGCCGAGCTGAACGAGCCGCTGTTCTGGCGGATCAAACGCAAGGTCAAGATCACGCCGGCGGGAGAGGCGCTGCTGCAGCTTTCGCTGCGCGTCTTCGACGACATCCGCGAGACCACAGACCGGCTGAGCGAGTCACAGCAGCGGCTCACCGGCACGATTCGGCTCGTCGGTGGAATGACGGTGTCGATTTACGTGTTCCCGACGCTGTTGAAAGAGTTCCAGCGTTTGCACTCGGACGTAGACGTCAAAGTGATGACCGGTCCTGCCGATCGGCTGGTGCGCCGCCTGCGTGCGGGAACGGTCGATCTCGGTCTGCTGACGCTGCCCGTGAGCGAGCCCGACCTCGTGACGCGGCCGGTGATGCGCGAGGAGCTGCAGCTCGTGACTTATCCGGCGCATCCGATGGCGCAGAAGAAGCGGGTCGAGCCGCAGGATCTCAACAAGCTGCCGTTCATCCTGTACGAACCTGGGTCGAACACGCGACGCGTCATCGACGAGTTCTTCGTGCGTGAGCAGGTGCAGCCGAAGATCGTGATGGAAACGGAGAACGTCGAGATCATCAAGGCGATGGTCGCGAGCGGCATCGGATCAACGCTCATCTCGGATCACGCGATCGAGCGCGAGGTGAGATCCGGCGTTTTGGTGGCGCACCGCATCCAGGGCTCATCGCTGGTGCGCGAGACCGGCTGGGTCTACCTCAAGGCGAACCGGGTGCCGAGCAAGATCAGCGAGATGATCCGCGTGCTCGACGAGCTCCTGCCGCGGATGGGTCTGACGCAGACCGTCGCCACATAGCCTTGTCCGTGGCGGGCTGTCCGTTTCTGTGAACTACGACGCCATCGTTCTCGGCGCGGGCGCTGCCGGGTTGTTCTGTGCGGCGATTGCCGGACAGCGCGGGCGCCAGGTGGCCCTTCTCGAACGCAATCGCGAGCCAGGCCGGAAGATTCTGATCTCGGGCGGCGGACGCTGCAACTTCACGAACCTCCACTGCCGGCCGGAGCACTTCCTCTCCAGCAATCCCGCCTTTGCGAGGTCGGCGCTGGCGCGCTATAAGCCCTCCGACTTCATCGCGCTGGTGGACCAGTACGGGATTCGGTATCACGAGAAGACGCTGGGGCAGTTGTTCTGCGACGGCTCGTCGCGCGAGATGGTCGACCTGCTGCTCGAGGAATGCCGGCGGGGTGGCGTCGACGTGATCACGGCGTGTGACGTGACGTCGGTCCGCGAGGGCTTTGCGGTCGAGACATCCCGCGGCACCTTCGCCGCGCCGGCGCTGGTGGTCGCGACCGGCGGCCTGTCGATCCCCAAGATCGGGGCGACCGATTTCGGCTATCGGATCGCGCGCCAGTTCGGCGTCGACGTGATCGCGCCGCGTCCCGCGCTGGTGCCGCTGCTGTTTGACGACGCGGATCGCGCGCGCTGGAGCGACCTGGCAGGAATTGCCACCTCCTGCTCCGTCTCGGTTCTGGGGACAGGCCCCAATGGCACGGGAGTCGTGCCAAGAGCGCCGACGTTTGAAGAGCGGCTGTTATTCACTCATCGCGGGCTGAGTGGGCCGGCTATTTTGCAGGCCTCTTCCTACTGGCAGCCAAACGCACAGCTGGTTATTGATCTTCTGCCGCACGTGAACCTCGGCGCCGACATCGTCCGGCGCCGCGGCGCTGGCGATCCCGCGACGACGAAGACCGCGGTCGCGGCCTACCTGCCGAACCGGTTCGCCGATCGCTGGTTCGACGCGATGGCGCAAGCGTCCACCATCGCGACCACGAGCAACGACGCCATCCGTGCGCTCGAGGCGAGCCTGCACGCGTGGGCGGTTGCGCCTGCTGGTACGGAAGGATTCGAGAAGGCCGAAGTGACGGCCGGCGGCGTGGACACGCGTGCGCTGTCGTCAACGACGATGGAGGTGCGCGCGGTCCGGGGACTCTACTTCATCGGCGAGGTCGTCGATGTGACCGGACACCTGGGGGGATTCAACTTTCAGTGGGCGTGGGCGTCAGGGAAGGCGGCGGGGGACTCTATCTAGCGACGAAGTTGATCAGGACGTTCCACTCGAGGCCTGGAGCGGCGAGCGACCGGACCAGCAAGGTCAGAAGAGCGCTGTTCGTCGTACCAGCGATCGCCGAACGCCCGGCTGGCCAACCTGTCGTCGGCGTCCCCAGAACGGCCTGCCAATGCGGATCCGCGCGTATTGCTGAATCATCCAAAGTCACGGCACAATGATGAGCTGAATGGGTCCCTCGCCGGCCAGACGGCGTCTCCTCCCGCTCCCCGCGACGATCGCGACGCTGACGGTGCTGGGGCTGCTCCAATCGTGCGGCGGCGGCAATCCTGCCGGACCGACGCCACCCGGACCTGTTCCCTCGGTCGCGGTAGTGACTCCCAACAGCGGATCGACCCTTGGTGGCACCAAGGTCACCGTCACGGGCACGAATTTCGCCGCCGGTGTCAGCGTCACGTTTGGTGGCGTGGCGGCCACGTCGACGCAGATCGTCTCGTCGACGCAACTGACCACGATGACCGGCCAGCACGGATCGGGCGCCGTCGATGTCGTCGTGTCGCTCGGCACGCAGCGGGGGACGCTATCGAGCGCCTTCACCTACGTCGCACCATCGAAGACCCCGAACGAATCTCCGGTGGTTTCTTCTCTGAAGGCGCAGGGCAGCCGCGAGGACGAACCCGCGCAGTTCGCAGATCTGGGCGAGGAGATCTCAGTGACGGCAACGGTCACCGACGAGGAGTCGTCGCCCGACTCGCTGACCTATGAGTGGAGCGCGGATCTCGGCACGTTCACCGGCACGGGACGGGCGGTCAAGTGGCGCGCGCCGACCACCGGCGCGACACCGGCCAAGGCCACGCTCACCCTGGTCGTGGTGGAGAAGTATCAGACGACAAATGACAGCGGCCTGCCGGTGACCGCCGAGAATCGCGTTACCAAGAACGTGACGGTCAGCCTGCACGATTCCGTCAAGGAAGTCGGCGACATGGCGACCGAGTTCCTGACGAACTTCTCGAAGTCGGAAGTCTCGGTCGCGACCGTGATGAAGGACTTCACGCCCAGCTGCTCGGGCACGGAAGAGGAGCGCCACGACGTCGAGGACAACCGGGCCGACTATGTCATCACGTCCTACAGCGTTGGGGCGCCGACGGTGCGCATTGATTTCGACGGCCGCTGTTCGTACCGCAATCGATCGGGCGATGCCTGCTCCGATTCGCACGTCGAGTGGACGTCGAAGAGCAAGGACGACGACAGCACCGGCGTCGCCAAGGGCGTCGACCACATCGCCGCGGTCTACTCGTCCAACCGCTGGTGGCTGTGCAGCAGCGACTTCGAGGGCGCGAACACCATCGGTCCGCGTTTCATCCGGTAGGCGGGGCCTGTCCCCACTGGCACAAAAGCGGTGCCAGTGGGGACAGGCCCCTCATTTGGTCGGCGGAACCAGGACGTTGGCGACGATCAACCCGCCGGCCAGCGCGAACGCCATCAACGCCGCAATGATCCCGGCCGACAGTCCTGTCGCCACGTCCTGGCTCAGGAGCATCGTCACGCTCCGATACCCGATGCTCCCGGGCACGAGCAGCAACACCCCCGGTACCAGCGGCACCGAGGCCGGGCCCAGCTTCAGGCGCTCGTAGACATTGCTCGCCAGGCCGACGGTCAAGGCGCCAATCGACGCGCCAAGCACTTGCCCCAATCGGTCGGCGCCGAGCGTGAACCCCAGGTACCCGAGCCAGCTGGCGGCCGCCACGAGCGGGATGTCACGCGGGCGGGCCCGCAGCAGGAGCGAGAAGCCGATCGGCGCGACCACGAGCGCCGCGAAATGCGTCCACGTCGGCAGATGACCCGACGCAGCCGACCGGATCGACGCGCCGTAGGCAGCCGACACCACCGTCGTGCCGAGCGCGACGCCGAAGGCCATGGCGGCAAACACGATGAACGCCGCCGCCAGACGGGCCGTCCCCGACGACAAGTGCCGGCTCGCGAGCTCCGTCATGCCGACCGTCGTGGTCAGACCCGGGAGCAGCGTGATGATGCCGGCCAGCGTCGTCGTCGGAATCGACACGCGAAACCCCTGCGCCGCCGCAATCGAGACCAGCGCCGACGCCACGAACGCCGCGGTCAGCTCGAACACGTGCGACGTGATCGTCAGCCGCTTGAACGCGAGCGCCAGCAGGCCGATGATCAACCCGACCGCGCCGCCGAGCCCGACGTCGTTGAGGCCGCCGCCAAGAAAGCGGGCGCCGGCCGCCGACACGATGGCATACCCGAGGACGCGCAGCCACCAGGGATAAGTGGGCCCCTTGCCGAGAATCTGCTCGATGCGCAAGGAGCCGTCCTGCGGCGTCAGCTCGCCGGCCGAGACCCCCTTGGCCACGGCGTCCAGCGCCGACAGCCGTCCGAGGTTGAGCTCGCCGGGCTGCACCCGGATCAGGTGCGTGCGCTGCGCCTCCAACGTGCCGAACGACGCGATGATCGCCGTCGGCGTCGTGTAGAACTGCCCGATCAGCCCCAGCCGCTCGCATATGTGCTTGAGGACGTCTTCAAGGCTGTGCGCCGCGTAGCCGGAGGCATGGAGCGCATGGGCGAGCCGCAGCACGAACAGCGACGCGTGTTGCTCCTCGGCAGGCATGCCAGAGGAGCATACTCCGGCCACCGGTCGCGCCCCTCGCCGAGACGAGATATGATCGAAGACTCGCCATCATTTCTCGAGCCGCGACTGCGATGCCAAACACCTTCAACACGCTCTCCACGTTCACGCTGGACGGTCAAACCATCGAGTACCACAGCCTGCCGGCGCTCGAGGCCCAGTGCCCGGACGTGGCGGCATTGCCGTATTCGCTGAAAATCCTGCTCGAGAACCTGCTGCGGCGGGAAGACAATGCGTTCGTGAAGGCGGACGACATCAGCGCCCTCGCCGGCTGGTCGGCCGCGGCGTGGCGGCAGAAGGAAATCTCGTTCATGCCGGCACGCGTCCTGCTGCAGGACTTCACCGGCGTGCCCTGCGTCGTCGATCTCGCAGCGATGCGCGACGGCATGATCGCGCTCGGCGGCGATCCGGAGAAAGTCAATCCGCTGCAACCCGTGGAGCTCGTGATCGATCACTCCGTGCAGGTGGATCATTTCGGGACCTCGAGTGCGTTCGCGCTCAACGCCGACCTCGAGTACCATCGCAATCGGGAGCGCTACGTGTTCCTGCGATGGGGGCAGACCGCGTTTCGCAACTTCCGCGTCGTGCCGCCCGAAACCGGCATCGTCCATCAGGTCAACATCGAATACCTGGCGCGCGTGGTCTGCCGCGAGCCCCGGAACGGCCGCAGCCTCGCCTATCCCGACACGCTCTTCGGCACCGACTCGCATACGACGATGGTGAACGGCCTGGGCGTCGTCGGCTGGGGTGTCGGCGGCATCGAAGCGGAAGCCGCGATGCTCGGCCAGCCGAGCTCGATGCTGATTCCCCCGGTCGTGGGCTATCGGCTCCGCGGACAGTTGCCGGAAGGTGCGACCGCCACCGATCTCGTGCTGACCATTACCGAGGCGCTGCGCAGAAAGGGCGTGGTCGGAACGTTCGTCGAGTTCTACGGACCGGGCCTGGCGCACCTGACGATCGCGGACCGCGTGACGCTCGGCAACATGTGCCCGGAGTACGGCGCCACGGTGGCGATCTTCCCAATCGACGACATGACGCTCGAGTACCTGCGGCTGACCGGGCGCGACCCGTCGCAGGTGGCACTGGTCGAAGCCTACGCGAAGGCGCAGGGCCTCTTCCGCGTCGAGTCGACGCCGGACGCGAAATACGACCAGACGCTCGAGCTCGATCTGTCCACAGTCGAGCCCAGTCTTGCCGGACCCCGACGGCCGCAGGATCGGGTGCCGCTGGCCAGGGCGAAGGCCTCGTTTGCGTCGGCGCTTGCGGACCTGCAGAAAGGCGTCAAGAAGGTGGCGGCTGGCGGCGGTGCGGCGGTGGCCACGGATACACAGCTGGAACACGGCTCGGTCGTCATCGCGGCGATCACGAGCTGCACCAATACGTCGAATCCCAGCGTGATGATTGGCGCGGGCCTCGTCGCCAAGAAGGCAATCGAGCGGGGGCTCACGCGAAAGCCGTGGGTGAAGACCAGCCTGGCGCCTGGCTCGAAGGTCGTCACCGAGTACCTCGCGAAGTCGGGCCTGCAGCCGTATCTCGACCAGCTTGGCTTCAATCTCGTCGGCTACGGCTGCACGACGTGCATCGGCAACAGCGGCCCGCTGCCGGACGACATCGCCGCCGAAGTACGGGAGCACGGGCTGGTGGTCGCCGCCGTGCTCAGCGGCAACCGCAACTTCGAAGGGCGCATCCAGCAGGACGTTCGCGCCAACTATCTCGCGTCGCCCCCGCTGGTTGTCGCGTATGCGCTCGCCGGATCGATGAACGTCGACGTGACCAGGGAACCACTGGGCAGCGATGCGGACGGAAAGCCCGTGTACTTGCGCGACATCTGGCCAACCGAACGCGAAGTGCAGCAGTCGGTCCTGGCCGCGGTGAGCTCAGAGATGTTCCGCCAGCAGTATGCGAGCGTCTTCGAAGGGGACGATCGCTGGAAGACGCTGCCGGTTCCGACAGGGGATCGGTTCGCGTGGGAAGGCGACTCGACGTACATCCGGCGTCCACCATTTCTCGAGAACGTCACGCGCGAGCCGAAGCCGCTCACTGACATCGTCAACGCGCGCGTGCTGGCGCTCCTTGGCGACAGCATCACGACCGATCACATTTCACCAGCGGGATCGATCAAGGTGGACAGCCCGGCCGGCCGCTATCTGATCGAGCACGGCGTCCAGCCGAAGGACTTCAACTCCTACGGGGCGCGGCGCGGCAACCACGAGGTGATGATGCGCGGCACGTTCGCCAACGTCCGCCTGCGCAACCAGCTGGCGCCCGGCACTGAAGGTGGCGTCACGACTTACTTGCACCGCGGGGCTGACCGCCTCCGCCAAGGCTACGGCGCGTCCGCCGAAGAATCTGCGAAGGCGGAAGCCCCGCCTCCACAGCGCAACCCTCAAGCCCCGCCCCCACAGCACGACGCCGACGAGGTGATGGCGATCTACGACGCGGCCATGAAGTATCAGGCCGCCGGCGTGCCGCTCCTGGTCATTGCGGGCAAGGAGTACGGGTCGGGCTCGTCGCGCGACTGGGCGGCGAAGGGGACGATGCTGCTCGGCGTCAAGGCAGTGATTGCGGAAACCTACGAGCGCATTCACCGCAGCAACCTCGTGAACATGGGAGTGCTGCCGTTGCAGTTCGCCACGGACGAGTCCGCGGGCTCGCTCGGGCTCACCGGTCGCGAGGCGTATGCGCTCGTCGGGGCGGGCGCGGCGCTTTCGCCGCGCGGCACGGTGACGGTGAACGCCACGGACGGGAAGGGCCGAACCCACTCCTTCACGGCGACCGTTCGCATCGACACGCCGGAAGAGCTCGTCGCTTACCGGCACGGCGGCATCCTGCCGTACGTGCTCCGCCAGCTGGTGTCCAGAACCTGACTTCCTCCGACGTCAAGACACACGCGCTGGAACTCGGATTCGATCGCTGCGGCATCGCCCCGGTCGGACCGTTTCCCGAGCTGGCGTTTCTCGACGACTGGCTCCGTCGAGGCTACGCGGGCACCATGACCTATCTCGGACGGTCCGCCCGAAAGCGCCGGGACCTGCGCGTCCTCGACCCCGACGCCCGCTCCGTGATCGTCACGGGAACCGTCTATAACACGGATCGTCCGTACTCGCACGAGCAGCGCGATCCCCTCCGCGCGGTGGTCGCCCGCTACGCCTGGGGCGACGATTACCACGTCATCGTCCGTCAGCGCCTCGACGCCCTTCTCGACTGGATGCGGTTGGCGCAGTCCGGGCCCTTCGAGTCGCGCATTTACGTCGACACCGGCCCGGTCCAGGAGCGCGTCTTCGCGCAATACGCGGGCATCGGCTGGATCGGCAAGAATTCCTGCCTCATCGATCCCGAGCTCGGGTCGTGGCTGTTTCTCGGGTGCCTCATCACCAGCCTGCCCCTCGAGCCTGACTCGCCGGGACTCGACCAATGTGGCGACTGCACCGCCTGCCTCACCGCCTGCCCGACCGGCGCGCTCGTGGGGCCGCGTGTCCTCGACGCGACGCGCTGCATCTCGTATCTCACCATCGAGCAGGGACGCGAGATTCCCGAGGCGCTGCGGCCGGCGATGCGCAACATGGTCTATGGCTGCGACGTCTGCCAGGACGTCTGTCCCTGGAATCGTCGGGCGCATGCGACGGATGCGCCGGAATGGGTGCCGCGGCCCGACTTCGACTACGCGGAGGCGCTGGCGCTATGGCGGAAGAGCGACGCGGAGCTGACGGCGCTCGTCGAAGGATCGCCGATGGAGCGAGCCGGGATCGTGAAGCTGCGGCGAAACCTGGCGGTCGCTCTCGGCAACGCGGCGGGGATGCTGCCGGCCGAGGCCATCGACGGCGACGCGGATCCCGAGCGGCCGACGATCCGCGTTCCGCTGGTGGCGACGCACGTCGCATGGGCGCGCCGGCAATTGGGACGGGACGAACCCGGATCGCAGCCGCCCGACGGCACTGTATGATCGAAACCATGTCCGACGCTCCGACCCTCGCGCCGTCGCTGCTGCTCTCGATGCCGCAGCTCGACGATCCGAACTTCGCGCGGTCCGTCGTGCTGCTCTGTCAGCACGACACCGATGGCGCGTTCGGGCTCGTTCTCAATCGGCCGGTGACCACCACGGCCAAGATCGTCCCCCAGGCGGAGCCGGAGGCGGCGACCGAGCAGGAAATCGAAGTGTGGATCGGCGGCCCCGTCGAGCCCGAGCGCAGCTGGATTCTCCTGAGCGATCCGGGCCTCGACGACAAGGCGGTCAAGGTGTGCGACGGCGTCTACCTGTCGACCTCCGCACGCGTGCTGCAGCACGTCATCATCGATCCCGACCAGTCGCGCGCCCGGCTCATTGCCGGCTACGCCGGATGGGGACCGGGTCAGCTCGACGAAGAAGTGGCCGCCTCCGCCTGGCTCACCGGCGACATCGATCTCGACATCGTGTTTCGCACGCCGCCGGGCGAAATGTGGGAACGCGCCATTCGCCGCCTCGGCGCCGAGCCTGGCAGCCTGCAACTTGGGAGCGGCGTCCACTGATGGATATGGCCTTCTCGCTGATGTGTGCCGCGGCGGCAGTCACGGTGCTCCTTGCCGCAGGCCAGGCGCCCTCCGATCAGGTGCAGCTCGAAACGATGACGGCGCGCTTCGCGCCAACGGACATCACGGCCGATCTCTCGCCGCTTCCCGACAACGAGCGTCACGCGCTCGGCAAGCTCGTGGCCGCGTCGCGCCTCATGGACGCGATTTTCCTACGGCAGGTCTGGGCCGGCAATGAAGCGCTGCTGACGAAGCTCGTCGAGGACCGCAGCCCAGAGGCACAGGCGCGGCTTCGCTACTTCCTGATCAACAAGGGGCCCTGGTCGCGGCTCGATCATAATCGGCCCTTCCTCGGCGGGGTCCCGACAGAGAAGCCTGCGGAAGCCAACTTCTACCCGGCTGGGGCAACCAAGGAGCAGGTCGAGGCGTGGCTGGCGACGCTCTCGCCGGATGCACGCAAACAGGCGACGGGCTTCTTCACGACCATCCGCCGCGCGCCTGCCGGCGCCGCGTCGCCGTTCGTCGTGGTGCCTTACAGCCTGGAATACCAGGGCGAGCTGGGCGCGGCCGCACAGCTGCTCCGTGATGCGGCGGCACTCACGACGCAGCCGACGCTGAAGAAGTACCTCGAGACGCGCGCCGACGCGTTCCTCACCGACGACTACTACGCCAGCGACGTGGCCTGGATGGAGCTGGACGCCAGCATCGAACCGACGATAGGTCCCTACGAGGTCTACGAAGACGAGTGGTTCAATTTCAAGGCCGCCTTCGAATCGTTCATTGCGGTGCGTGACGATGCCGAGACTGGCAAGCTGGCGGCGTTCGGCGCCGAGCTTCAGGAGATCGAGGACCATCTGCCCATCGACCCGACGTTGCGGAACCCGAAGCTCGGCGCGCTGGCGCCGATTCGCGTCGTGAACGTGATCTTCACGGCTGGCGACGGCAACAGCGGTGTGCAGACCGCTGCGTACAACCTGCCGAACGACGAGCGCGTGGTCAAGGAGAAGGGCACCAAGCGCGTCATGCTGAAGAACATGCAGGAGGCGAAGTTCTCCGTCGTCCTGCAGCCGATTGCGAAGGTGGCGCTTGCGGCCGCCAATCAGCGGAACGTCGCCTTCGACGCCTTCTTTACGCACATTCTGATGCACGAGCTGATGCACGGCCTCGGCCCCCACAACATCATGGTCGGCGGTAGGGCCACGACGGTGAGGCAGGAGCTCAAGGAGCTGTACAGCGCCATCGAGGAAGCCAAGGCCGACATCTCGGGCCTCTGGGCGCTTCAGCACCTGGTGGACCGCGGAAAACTGCCGCCCGCGATGGCCGACACGATGTACACGACGTTCCTGGCGTCGACCTTCCGATCGATTCGTTTCGGGATCACCGAGGCACATGGCCGCGGTGTGGCCCTGCAGTTCAACTTCCTGCTGGATCAGGGCGCCTTCGTCGTCGCGCCGGACGGTACGTTCTCGGTGGACGCCGCGAAGATGCGCACGGCGGTCGAGGCGCTGACGCGACAGATCATGACGCTGCAGGCCAACGGCGACTACAAGGCGGCGTCCGCGCTCGCCTCCACCGCGACGATCAAGCCTGAAGTGCAGCGCATTCTCGACAAGCTCGCCGGCGTTCCGGTCGACATTGCCCCGCGATTCACGACGGCCCTCGCGCTCGAACAGCAAGCCCGCTAGGCACACCGTTCGCGGCACGGTCGCACGCGCCGCGAAGGGCCGCCCGACGCTTGGCTGGTGGCCGAGCGTCGCGCTCGTTGTCCTTGGGCTGGGGCTTGCGCTCATCACGCTCCCCGCGTCGTCGGTTGAGCGCGTCTACGCTCGGAGATGGTACCCGGCCCTCCAGCCGTGGCTGACCTCGTTCTCGAGCCTCATCCCGATCGCCGTGTTCGATCTGCTGATTGTGAGCCTCGCCGTCTGGGCGGTCTCGCGCGTCTACCCGGCGGTGCGTGCGGCTCGTGGGGATCGCGGCAGGCGAATCGCAATTGCGGTCATCGATTTGGCGGCTGGCGCGTCGGTCGTCTATCTCCTCTTCCTCGGGTTGTGGGGGCTCAATTACCGCCGGCTGCCTCTCGAGACGCAGATGGATTTTTCCACGAGTCGCGTCACCGAGGCCGCGGTCCAAACGCTGGCGACCCGAAGCGTGCAGGAGATCAATCGTCTCTACGCGCCGGCGCACGCGGATCCGGCCGCGACCGCGAGCCTCCAGGCCGTGCGCGTTCGGCTGGCCCCGGCTTTCGCGCAAGCGCAGCGCGACGTCGGCGCCGCCACGCCGGCAACGCCCGCGCGCCCAAAGGCGCCGCTCATCTCTCCGTTCTTCCGCTGGGCCACGGTGGACGGCATGGTGAATCCCTTCGGCCTCGAGGTGCTGATCAATCCGGATATCCTGCCGATTGAACGCCCGTACGTCGTGGCCCATGAATGGGGCCACATCGCGGGATGGGCACGCGAGGGCGAGGCCGGCTACATCGGGTGGCTGACGTGCCTGCGCGGCGACGACGCGGCGCGCTACAGCGCGTGGGTGTCGCTCTTCCTGCACCTGCGAGGCGGCGTTACGCCCGCCGTGCGCGCGCGGCTGGACAGCGGCTTGGCCGCCGGACCGCTCCGCGATTTCGCCGCTATACGGGAACGGCTCGAACGTGGTCGGCCCGCCCTCCAGCGCGCAAGCTGGCGCGCTTACGACACGTTCCTGAAAGCGAATCGGGTCGAGGAAGGGATTCAGAGCTATGACGAGATCGTTTCGCTCGTCATCGGCATCGCGACGGATGCAGAGGGAAGGCCGCGCCGCCGCGCTCAATAAAGGTCGAAAGCCAAGATCGGCAGTAGGCCCGACGTCAGTCGGGCCGCTCGGAGGCCGCACTAAAGTGCGGCCCTACTGCAGCGATTCCTGCGCCAATTTCAGGACCTCAGCCGAATGATGGAGTGCCGCGAGCTCGTCGGCGGCGAGTGGTGGATCCAGCGATCAGGCCATCCTGCGGCTGATTGCGGCGTGGGCGGTCCTGTCAGGATTCTGCTTTTCCACCGACGCCAGCTCAGGGGCTCGATCGCGCTCAGCATTGCCTGTAAATTCCGCAGCACGCAAGCGGTGTAACTGGCACATCATGCACTTCATAAAACAAAGTGTGTCCAATCTGATGTTTGATATGCACAATATTCTGGTACCGCTGCTATAATGGCCCCGCTCGGTTCTCAGCCGTGACATCCCAGTTACCAGGTCGTCATCAATTCGAGCGCGCGGCGTGGATATCGTGGTGGCACGAGCACCATCTACCGTGGTCGCACCGGAGTCCGGCGCGAGACCAGGCAAGGAAGGCAGGCGGTCATGATCGGTGAAGACAGGGACTTCAGGACGTCGGATGGAGCGGCTGCGGAGCTGGTTGTCGATCACGTCCGCGGCCAGATCGAGCGGGCCGAGTTGAAACCCGGCGATCGACTCCCGCCCGAGCGCGAGCTGGCGCTGCGGATTGGCGTCAGCCGGCCGAGCGTTCGCGCGGGCCTGCGGTCGTTGTCGGCCATGGGCGCCGTCCAGACCCGACACGGCTCGGGCACGTTCATCGCTGACGGACCTCCGCAGCTCGACAGCCGGCCCCTGAGCCTGCTGGCCTCGCTGCACGGGTTCACCACCGAGCAGATGTTCGAGGCGCGCCGTGTCATGGAAGTGGGTGTTGCCGGCCTTGCCGCCGAGCGGGCCAACGGCGAGCAGATTGCGGCGATGGCCGAAGAGGTGACCGGGATGTTTGCCTCGGTCGAGGATCAGCAGGCGTTCCTGATGCACGACATCCGTTTCCACCGGGCAGTGGCGATGGCCTCGGGTAACCCGATCCTCGCGTCGCTGGTCGAAATGGTGTCGTCGCTCTACTTCGAGCATCGCCGGCGGACGCTGCCGCGCGGGCGCGATCTGCGCGAGACGGCGGTGATTCACCGCAACATCTACCACGCCGTGCGCGCCCACGATGCCGATCGCGCACGCCGCGAGATGAGCGTGCACCTGCCGCGCCCGCAGCGCCTGTCGTCGGTCGACGCGCGCGCGGCCGTGGCCGTCGTCGCCAATTTCGCGCGGTAGTCGTCGCGGACGGTGTCGCGGATCCGATCGGTCACGGATCCGAGTGGTCACGGAGGGACGCGGAGGGGATCAGTCACGGAAGACACGGACTGACACGGAGTCAGAAACTCAAGAGATCAGTGTTGTCCGTGACCTCCGTGACCCTCTCTCCGTGTACTCCGTGACGGTCCTTTCCGTGAGGATCCGTGACGCGCGTGTCCGTGAGAGTCCGTGACGGCGGCCCTAGTTCATCGAGCAGGCGCCGGGACCGCGCGGGTCGCCGCACGTCCCGCACGGGCCGGGCGCCGACTGCGCGGCCGCACGGCCGTTTGAGCTCACGGCGAACGTCGAGAAGGCACGCTCCAGGCTGGTCCCGTGACAACCCGGGCACTCGGGCGTCGTCTGCCCGCGCACAATCACCTCGAAGCGCGTTCCGCACTCACGGCAGTTGTATTCGTAGATCGGCACGAATCCAGTATAGCCGCGTTGAGGTGCGCCCTGGCCGGGCGCATTGCGTCCCGACGAGACCCCGTATACTGGTGGGATGCCTTTATCCTCAAAGGCGCGGCTGGGTGTCGCCAACGCGCTGCTCCGCAACGTCGCCATCGTTGCTCATGTCGATCACGGGAAAACGACGCTGGTCGACGCGATGCTGCACCAGAGCGGCATCTTTCGCGCGAACGAGCGGGTCGTCGATCGGGTGATGGACAGCAACGCGCTCGAGCGCGAGCGTGGCATCACCATCCTCGCGAAGAACACGGCCGTTCACTATCAGGACCTGCTGATCAACATCGTCGATACGCCGGGCCATGCCGACTTCGGCGGCGAAGTCGAGCGGACGCTGGCCATGGTGGACGGGATCGTCCTGCTGGTGGACGCCTCCGAGGGGCCGCTGCCGCAAACCCGATTCGTGCTGCGCAAAGCGCTGGAGCGGGGATTGGCGCCCGTCCTCGTCATCAACAAGATCGATCGTCCCGACGCGCGAACCCCGCAGGTGCTGGACGAGGTCTACGATCTCTTCATCGATCTCGACGCCACCGAGGAGCAGATCGAATTCCCCGTGCTGTACACCAGCGCTCGGGCCGGCACCTCCTCGCGCGAGCTCGACACGCCAGGAACCGACCTGCGCCCGCTGTTCGACGCGATCGTTGACCACGTGCCGCCGCCACGCGGGAACGTCGAGGCGCCGCTCCAGCTCCTGGTGACGAACCTCGACGCGAGCGATTACCTGGGTCGGATCGCGATTGGCCGCATCTTCAACGGCAAAGTGAGCGTTGGCGATCAGGTCGCGGTGTTGAAGCTCGACGGTAGTCAACAGGAGACGAAAGTCACCAAGCTGTTTACCTTCGAGGGGCTGAAACGCGTGGACATCACGTCCGCCGCAGCCGGCGACATCGTCTGTCTGGCCGGCATCGACGACATCACTATCGGTGAAACGATCGCCGATGCCGACAATCGCGTTGCGATTCCGCCGACCGCCATCGACGAGCCCACGGTGTCGATGATTTTCGGTGTCAACACGTCGCCCATGTCCGGGCGGGACGGGCAGTACGTCACCTCGCGTAGCCTGCGGGATCGTCTGGCGCGGGAGCTGCTGGGCAACGTCTCGCTGCGCGTCGAGAACACCGAGACGCCCGAGCAGATGAAGGTGGTCGGCCGCGGCGAGCTGCAGCTGTCAATCCTGATCGAGATGATGCGGCGCGAAGGATACGAGCTGCAGGTGTCGCGGCCCGAGATCGTGACGAAGGAGATCGACGGCGTGCGCGTCGAGCCCGTCGAGGATCTCGTGATCGACGTGCCAGAAGATTTCCAGGGCGTCGTGATCGCGCAGCTCGGCACCCGCAAGGGCGTCATGACCAAGATGGTCAATCACGGCAGCGGTCGCGTCCGCCTCGAGTTCCGGATTCCGGCGCGCGGTCTCATCGGGTTTCGATCTCAATTCATGACCGACACGAAGGGCACCGGGATCATGAACCACCTGTTTGCCGGGTGGGATCCGTGGCACGGTCCGATCCCGGCGCGCGCGGCCGGCGCCCTCGTGGCCGACCGGCCCGGCGCGGCAACGGCGTTCGCGATTTCGAACCTCCAGGAGCGCGGCGAGATTTTCATCGAGCCGCAGACCAGCGTCTACGAGGGCATGATCATCGGAGAGAACGCGCGGCCCGCCGACATGGACGTCAACGTGACGAAAGAGAAGAAGCAGACGAACATGCGCGCCTCGACGGCAGACGAGGCGATTCGCCTGATTCCGCCGCGCAAACTCGGGCTGGAGCAGGCGATCGAGTTCATCAACGACGATGAGCTCGTCGAAGTCACCCCCAAATCGATCCGGCTGCGGAAGAAGGTTCTGGCCGCCAATCAGCGACCTCGTCGCGCGGACTAATCCGCAATCCGCAATCCACAACCCGCAATTGGTATGATCGCCCGATGTGGCGACAGCGAACGGGGTCCACCGTGTGCCCGGGATGCGGGTCCCTCGTCGGCGTCAACGACGAAACCTGCTACAACTGCGGGCGCCGTAATCCTGCGCTCTGGGGCTTTGCGCCGGCGCTCCGCCGCCTGGGACAGGATCTCGGCTTCGGCCAGTTCGTGATCGTGGCCTCGGTCGGCCTCTATCTCGCAACGCTGACGGCTTCCCAGGATCCAATCGGAAACAGCCGGGGACCGCTCGACATCCTGTCGCCGGATCTGCCGGCGCTGGTGCGATTCGGCGAGAGTGGCGCCCTGCCCGTGTTCGTGGCGGGACACTGGTGGACGATCTTCTCGGCGGGGTGGCTGCACGCCGGCCTCCTGCACATCTTCTTCAACATGCTCTGGGTCCGGCAGCTCGCGCCGGCCGTCGCCGACTTGTACGGCGCCGGCCGCATGATGATCATCTACACCGTGTCCGGGGCGGTCGCGTTTCTCTTCAGTTCGGCGATGGGCTGGTATTTCCCTGGCGTCCCGCTGATCGGCGGCGCGATGTTCACCGCGGGGGCCTCTGCGCCGATCTTCGGCCTGCTCGGCGCGCTGGTGTACTACGGGCGCCGCACCGGGAGCTCGATGGTGCACGCCGAGGCGCTTCGGTATGCCCTCATCCTCTTCATCTTCGGGTTCATCGCCAGGGGCGTGGACAATCACGCGCACGCCGGAGGCTTCGCCGGCGGCTGGCTGGCCGCGCTGTGGCTCGACCCGATGACCAAGGAACGCGTCGACCACCTGATGCTCGGCATCGCCTGCATCGTGATCACGTTCGGCGCGGTCGCCGCGTCGATCGTCGCCGGCATCCCCGATTCGCTCCTGTACTACCTCCAGTTCTGAACCCCAGGCCGGGCCGATCCATGCCCGAACTAGGCGACCGTCATGCATTGGAGTTATGCTTCAAGCATGGCCGACAATCCTCTCAAACTGCGGCAGATCCACCATGTGGAGTTCTGGGTGGGGAATGCCAAGCAGGCCGCGTTTTTCTATCGCAAGGCCTTCGGTTTTTCCGAATTCGCGTATTCGGGCCTGGAAACGGGTGAGCGATCGATGACGTCCTACGCCCTGAAACAGGGGCGCGCGCGCTTCGTGTTCGCCACGCCGCTGAATCCCGCGCATCCCGCCGCGGACCACCTTCGCGCCCACGGAGATGGCGTGCGCGACATTGCGTTCCAGGTGGACGATGCGGACAAGGCGTTCGAGGAGGCGGTGGCGCGCGGCGCCGAGCCCGCGATCGAGCCGCATGACGTCGCCGATCAGCACGGGCGCGTGCGACGGGCTGCGATTCATACCTACGGGGATACGCTGCACTCGTTCATCTCGCTCGACGATTACAACGGGCCGTTCCTGCCCGGCTACGCCCCCCGCGACGTCCCCGGCGACGACGTCGGGATCCTGCGCGTCGATCACGTGGTCGGCAACGTCGAACTCGGCAAGATGGACTACTGGGCCGACTGGTACTCGCGCGTCCTCGGCTTCAAGCGGTTCATCAGCTTCGACGACAAGGACATCAACACCGAGTACTCGGCGCTCATGAGCATCGTGATGTCCGACGACAGCCACGCGATCAAGTTTCCGATCAACGAGCCGGCCGCCGGGCGCCGCAAGAGCCAGATCGACGAATACCTGCAGTTTTATGGCGGCCCGGGCGTGCAGCACATTGCGCTCCAGACCATCGACATCGAGCACACCGTGACGTCGCTGCGCGACAACGGCGTCGAATTCCTGAGCGTGCCGCCCAGCTACTACGAGGCGCTGCCGGCGCGCGTGGGGACGATCGATGAGGGGCTCGATATCGTCCGCGAGCTCGGCATCCTCGTCGATCGCGACGACGAGGGCTACCTGTTGCAGCTGTTCACGCGCCCGGTCGAGGATCGCCCGACGCTCTTCTTCGAGCTGATCCAGCGCAAGGGCAGCAAGGGATTCGGGAAGGGCAACTTCAAGGCGCTGTTCGAGGCGATCGAGCGCGAACAGGCACTCAGGGGGAATCTCTAGCAGTGCTAAGTGCCAAGTGCGAAGTGCCAGAGTGGAGTGGGAAGTGAAGAGTGGGAAGTGGTGGCAGAGTTGGTCAGATCGTCGCAGTGTGCGCGGCCATGCGGGGGAATAGCCCGCCACTCGTCACTCTCCACTTCCCACTCCACTTAGCACTTGGCACTTAGCACTTGGCACTGCGAGTATCAGTGATCATGCCCATCTACCATAGGCTCGGCCAAGTCCCGCACAAGCGGCACACGATATTCCGCAAACCCGATGGGGGGCTGCACGCCGAGGAGCTGATCGGGAACAAGGGCTTCACGGGCCCGTCGTCTCTGCTGTATCACCTGCACCAGCCGACGCCGGTACAGGCCGTGCGGCCGTTGCGCGATCTCGAGTGGCAGCGCGATCCCGAGCGGCAGTTCCGCCACCGGCACTTCCGGACCCACCAGCTGTCATCGGGCGGCAGCCCGACCATCGATCGGGTTCCGCTCCTCTACAACTCGGATGTCGCGCTGCTGCTCGCGCAGCCCGATCGCGAGGACGACTTCTTCTATCGCAACGCGCAGGGCGACGAGATCGTCTACGTCAGCGAGGGCCGCGGCGTGCTCGAGACCTCGCTCGGCGATATTCCGTTCGAGAGCGGCCACTATCTGATCGTGCCGCGGGGCGTCCTGCATCGCTATCGCCTCGAGCCGGGGCCGAAGCGGTTCCTCGTCATCGAGAGCACCGGCTTCGTGCGCACGCCGAAGCGGTACCGCAACGATCACGGTCAGCTCACCGAGATGTCCCCGTACTCGGAGCGCGATATCCGCCGCCCCGACGCGCTGCGAACCGTTGACGAGAAGGGGTCGTTTCGACTGGTCGTGAAGAAAGAGAATCGCCTCTTTGAGATGACGCTCGTGCACCATCCCTTCGATCTGATCGGGTGGGACGGGTTTTACTATCCCTGGGCGATCAGCATTCACGACTTCGAGCCGCGAGTCGGGCGAATCCACCTGCCACCACCGGTGCACCAGACATTCGAGGGCGACGGCTTCGTCGTCTGCTCGTTCTGCCCGCGTCCGTACGACTTCGATCCCCAGGCCGTGCCCGTACCCTACAACCACTCGAACGTGATGTCGGACGAAGTGATCTACTACGCGAGTTCCGAGTTCATGAGCCGCAAGGGCATCGAATACGGGTCGGTGACGCTGCATCCGGACGGCATTCCGCACGGCCCGCATCCCGGCCGCACGGAGGCGGCGATCGGCGCGAAGGAAACCAACGAGCTCGCCGTGATGGTGGACACCTTCAAGCCGTTCCACGTCAGCCGGCAGGCGGTGGAGATCGAGGACGACGAGTATTACCATTCGTGGCTCTCCTGATTGCGGATTGCGGATTGCGGATTGTGGATTGTGGATTGATTGTGGATTCGGACTGACGTAAGTGGTAATGCCACTCGGATGAACCGGTGGAACGGTGCTAATGTTCGCGCCATGCGAATTCGGATTCCGCAATGCGCAATCCGCAATCCGCAATCCACAATTGACCGATGCCCATCAACGAGACGCACGATCCGCACCTGCGCAGCTGGGTCGAATCGGCGAATCGCGCGGGCACTGACTTTCCTATTCAGAACCTCCCCTATGGCGTGTTCCGGCGTGCCTTGACGCCGGAGCCGCCGCGGGTCGGCGTCGCCATCGGTGACACGATTCTCGACCTCCTCCTGTGCCAGCGCGCAGGACTGCTCGAAGCCGATGCCGCCATCGGTGAGGCGTGCGCCGAGCCGTCGCTGAACCGCCTGCTGTCGCTTGGTCCCGAGGCCTGGGCCAGTCTTCGCCGGCGCGTCAGCGAGCTGCTGCGCGAAGATCGCCGCCGGTCCTTTCAGAGTCGCGTCACGCCGTGTCTCGTGTCGATGACCGAGGCCGTCCTCGAGCTCCCGATGGCGATCGGCGACTACACGGACTTCTACGCCTCGATCTTCCATGCGACGAACGTCGGCAGCATGATGCGCCCCGACGAGCCCCTCCTGCCCAACTACAAGTACGTGCCAATCGGCTATCACGGCCGCGCCTCGTCCGTCGTGCCGAGCGGGACGCCGGTCAGGCGGCCGACCGGACAGGCCAAGCCGGAATCGTCGGCGGAACCAATCGTGGGACCCTCTCGTCGGCTCGACTACGAGCTCGAGGTGGGATTCGTGATCGGTCCGGGCAATCCGCTCGGCACTTCGATCCCGGTAGACGATGCCGAGCGGCATCTCTTCGGCGTGTGCCTGGTGAACGACTGGTCCGCGCGCGACCTGCAGGCGTGGGAATATCAGCCGCTTGGGCCGTTCCTCTCGAAGAGCTTCGCGACGTCGATCAGCCCGTGGATCGTGACGCTCGACGCGCTCGAGCCGTTTCGCGTCGCGGCGTTCCTGCGGCCATCCGGCGATCCCGATCCGCTACCGTATCTCGACGGCGCAAAGGAGCGTGAGCGAGGCGGACTGGACATCCGGCTCGAAGTCGCCATCGCCACCGAGCAGATGCGAGCAGCGAAGATCGCGCCCTTCGTGCTGTCGCGGAACAGCCTGCGGCATCTGTACTGGACGCCGGCACAGCTGCTGACCCATCACGCCAGCAACGGCTGCAATCTGCGTCCGGGCGATCTGATTGCCAGCGGCACCGTCTCGGGCCCGACGCGCGAGTCACGAGGCTGCCTGCTGGAACTCGCCTGGAGAGGTACGCAGCCGATCACGCTGCCGACAGGCGAGACCCGCGCATTCCTCGAAGACGCGGACGAAGTGATCTTCAAGGGATGGTGCGAGAAGGACGGCTGGACCCGCATCGGCCTCGGCGAGTGCCGCGGAACCGTGGTGGGGGCGTAGGCAAGCAGTGCTAAGTGCCAAGTGCGAAGTGCTAAGTGGAGTGAGGAGTGGAAAGTGGCGAGTGAGGGGCAACCCCTCAGGCGTTGCCCACCACTGCTCACTGTTCACTTCCCACTCCACTTAGCACTTGGCACTTGGCACTTGGCACTATTGAGTTCCCGCCGCTTCCCCCAGTCGCTGCGGCATGTCTGCGACGACGTAGGCCATCCCCGCCATTGCGGCGACGCACCGCGCGAACTCGGCCGGATCGATCTTGTCCACGGTGTCGGCCGCTGTGTGATGGATCAGAAAGTACTTCGACCCCTCGACCTCCAGCGACATCGCCGGCACCCGGCCCGCGACGACGCTTGGGCCGATGTCGGCGCCGCCGCCCGACGCGGCAATGCGGGTGGCGCCGGTCGATCCAAGGAGCGAGGCAATCGCGGTCACCTGCGCCCGGGCGATGTCGTTGCCGGTGAACCCGAACCCGATCGGCGCGAAGACGCCCGCGTCCGACTCGATCATCAGCACGTGCTGTCCCAGTGTGGCGCCATAGCGATCGCGGTAGTCGACCGCGCCTCTCAGCCCGTTTTCCTCGTTCGTGAACAGCACCACGCGAATCGTGCGACGTGGCCGCAACTGCAGCGTCTTCAGCAGGCGCGCCACTTCCCATGCGGCGATCGCGCCGCCGCCATCGTCGGTCGCGCCGGAGCCGACATCCCAGGAATCGAAATGGCCGCTGACGACGACGATCTCGTCCGGGCGTTCGCGGCCACGCAGCTCCGCGATGACATTGGCCGACTCGACATCGGGATGCATCGTCGCCTCCATCGAGAGGCGGAGGCGCACGCGCTGGCCGCGCGCGGCCATGCGCGCGAAACGCGCCGCGTCTTCCGCCGGGATGGCGGCGGCCGGAATCCGCGGCACGCCATCGCGATAGATCAGCATGCCGGTGTGCGCCGTCCGAAGACCCTCCGGCCCGACCGATCGGATCAGAGCCGCGACGGCGCCTGCCGCCGCGGCCTGTGAGGCGCCGTTCACACGATAGGCGACCGTGGGGCCGTAGCCGCGGTAGGGCACGTTGAAGAGCACGATCTTCCCTCGAGCCTCAACGCTCCTGCGCTCGAGCTCGACGAAGCTGTCCACCACCAGCAGGTCGGCTTCGATGCCGTCGGGCGGTGTGCCGATTGACATGCCGAGCCCCAGCATCGGCACCGGCTGCGGCTGGGGCAGCAGGGTCTCGAGCGACTCGCGGCCCCGTACCCAGCGCGGTACCATGACGCGATCGGTTCGCACGCCCTCGAGGCTGTCGTTCTGCATCTCCTGAACGGCCCACTCGATCGCGGCCGATAGCGCGCCTGATCCGCTCAGCCGGCTGCCAAAGGTGTCAGTCAGATAGGCGAGACGCTCCCAGGCGAAGTGGTCAACCGTCGCGGCGCGGACAATGCGGGCGACGGGCTCGCGGTAGCTGTCGAGCCATCCGACCGTCTGCGCGGCCGGGAATGCAAGCACGGTGGTGAGCAGGAGGACGGTGAGGGCCGGGCGGCCGGGACTCCGCATGCCCAAGCATACCCGCGCTCGCGGATCGGTAGAATGGGTCGATGGTTCGTCGCCTTCCTGCGGCGCTTCTGATGCTGGCGACGCTCGCCGCCTGCGGCGGCGGGAACTCGAACGGTGGATCGAATCCGCCGACCGGGCCGCCTCCGTCCGGTTCCCCCGTGACGTCGCTGACCGCGCGTGATGGAACGGTGTACGGTGTTCAAGTCATCGCGACCGGACTCGAGATTCCATGGAGTCTGGCGTTCGCGCCGGACGGGCGGCTGTTCATCACCGAGCGGCCCGGCCGCGTGCGCATCTTTGCGAACGGCCAGCTCCAGACCGAGCCGGCGCTCGTCCTGACCGACGTCTTCACGTCGGGCGAGAGCGGGATCCTCGGGCTCGCCCTGCATCCCGAATTCGCGACGAACCATTTCGTCTACCTCACCTACACGGCGACCAGCCCGAACGGAGCGGTCGCGCGGCTCGTCCGGTTCCGCGAGGTGGGCAACCGTCTGGCCGAGCCCGCGGTGCTGCTCGATGACGTGCCGGCAGCGAACATCCACAACGGTTCACGGGTGAAGTTCGGGCCCGACGGGCTGCTCTACGTGACGTTTGGCGACGTCTCGGTGCCGTCGAACGCGCAGGACGTCGCGGCGTTGAACGGCAAGATCCTGCGCTTCAACGCCGACGGCACCAGCGCCCCGGGAAACCGCTTCAATTCGCCGGTGTATTCCTACGGGCACCGCAACCCGCAGGGGCTCGCATGGCATCCGCTCACCCGCGACCTCTGGGAGACCGAGCACGGTGCGACCGGCAACGACGAAATCAACGTCATCGATTCGGGAGCGAACTACGGGTGGCCGGTGATCGAAGGCGCCGAAACGCGCTCCGACATGCGCGCGCCGATTGACTTCTTCGCGCCATCGGTCGCGCCTTCTGGGGCGGATTTCTACACCGGCAGCGGCATTCCAGGGTTTCGCAATCACCTGTTCGTCGCGACGCTCAGGGCCATGGCGCTCGTTCGCGTCGCGATCGATGGCTCGACGTCGCGGCACGTCGCCTATGACCGAGCGCCTGATCGAGGGGCGCTTCGGGCGGCTTCGCGACGTGGTGATGGGACCGGACGGATTTCTTTACATCTGCACGAGCAACCGCGACGGGCGCAACACGCCGGTCGCAGAGGACGATCGGTTGATTCGAATCGTGCCGGTCTCGTAGGGGCGCACGGCAGTGCGCCCCGGTGGCGTTGTCCTGCCTGAACAGGCGGATGCACCCGAGCGGGGCGCATGGCCATGCGCCCCTACGAGTGTCGATGCACTACGCACCCTGCCCGTCGGGGCGGATCGTCACGGGCTGAATGAACGGCATCAGGGCGCGCAGGCGGGCGCCAACGTCTTCGACGAGCTGCGTCTGCTCCGCGGCCCTGATCTTGTTGAACCACGGACGGCCGTCCTCGTTCTCCTTGATCCATTTCTTCGCGAACGTGCCGTCCTGAATCTCGGCGAGCAGCTTCGTCATTTCCGCGCGCGCCTCGGGGCCAATGACGCGAGGGCCAGCCGTGTAGTCGCCATATTCGGCGGTGTCGCTCACCGAGTAGCGCATGTAGTTCAGGCCGCCGCGATAGACGAGATCGACGATCAGCTTCAGCTCGTGCAGGCACTCGAAGTAGGCGACCTCTGGCTGGTACCCGGCGTCGACCAGCGTCTTGAAGCCTGCCTTGATCAGCTCGCTGACGCCGCCGCAGAGGACGGCCTGCTCGCCGAACAGATCGGTCTCGGTCTCTTCCTTGAACGTGGTCACCAGCACACCCGCACGCGTCGTGCCAATCCCCTTGCCGTACGACAACGCCAGCGGCAGGGCGCTGCCTGACGCGTCCTGCTCGATCGCGACGAGCGCCGGCGTGCCGCCGCCTTCCGTGAACAGCTCGCGCACGCGATGCCCTGGTGCTTTCGGCGCGATCATCGAGACGTCCACGTTCTTCGGAACATCCACCGTGCCGAAGCGGATGTTGAAGCCGTGCGCGAACATCACGTCTTGCCGGCGCCGAGGTGCGGCGCAATCGACTCGCGATAGAGCTTCGGCGCCGTCGTGTCGGGAACCAGAATCATGATCACGTCCGCCCACTTCGCCGCGTCGGCGACGGTCTTGACGTCGAGGCCGGCCGCCTGCGCCTTGGCCTTCGACTTGCTGCCCTCGGCGAGGCCGACGGCCACGTTGACGCCGCTGTCCTTGAGGTTCAGCGCGTGGGCGTGACCCTGCGAGCCGTAGCCGATGATGGCGACGTTCTTCGATTGAATGAGCGAGAGATCAGCGTCTTTGTCGTAATAGATGGTGGCCATAGATGTGGGGAGATCGGACTACGGGCTACGGGCTACGGGCTACGGGCTTCAGACTTCAGACAGTACAGACACGCCGGCTTCTTCGCCGGCGTCTTCGCCGGCGAACTGATCGGCCAGGCGTTCGGCGGGCCGCGGACCGCGCGCCATCGCGACGCGGCCGGTGCGCACCATCTCGAGCACGCCGTACGGCTTCAACACGTCGGCGAGGCGCTCGACCTTGTCGCCGCTGCCGGTGATCTCGACGATCAGCGAGTCGGCAGAGACGTCGACGACGCGGGCCCGAAAGACATCGGCGAGCTGGATCACCTGCGCGCGGGTCTCCTGCGTGGCGGCCACCTTGATCATCGCCAGCTCGCGCTCGACCGAAGGCTGTTCGGTGATGTCGTCCACGCGCAGGACATCCATGAGCTTGTAGATGTTCGCCTCGACCCGGCGCGCGTTGAGCGGATCGACCTCGCAGACGATGGTCATGCGCGAGACGCCAGGCGTCTCGGTGTGTCCGACCGTCAGCGAATCGATGTTGAAGGCGCGGCGGCGAAAGAGGGACGCCACGCGGTTCAGCACGCCCGGCTTGTCGACGACATAGACAACAAATGTGTGTAGCATTGCAATTCTCTCAGGCTAGCAGGGCTCGGGCTACGGCGCTCCTACCCGGCTGACCAGCGCTACGGCTCGGCAGCTCCGACTATGCGTCGGCCGCGGTTTCCACAATCGGACTCGGCCGGCGAATCATCGCATGCAGGTCCGCGCCGGCCGGCACCATCGGGTAGACCGAGTCTTCCTGCTCGACCTGGAAGTCGATCACGACGCCGCCCTTGTGGTTGCGCGCGGCCTTCACCGACGGCACGACCTCGCTGCGACGCGTGACGGTGATGCCGGTCAGCCCGAAGGCCTCGGCCAGCTTCGCGAAGTTCGGGTTCACCAGCGGTGTTGCGGCATAGCGCTTCTCGTAGAAGAACTCCTGCCACTGCCGCACCATGCCGAGGTAGCCGTTGTTGATGATCGCGACGTTGATGTCGATGTTCTCCTGCATCACCGTCGCCAGCTCGCACATCGTCATCTGGAAGCCGCCGTCTCCGACGATCACCCAGACCTCCGCGTCGGGCTTGGCGATCTTCGCCCCGATCGCGGCAGGCAGCGCGAAGCCCATCGTGCCCAGCCCGCCCGACGTGATCAGCGATCGCGGCGTGTTGTGCTTGTAGTACTGCGCTTCCCACATCTGATGCTGGCCGACGTCCGTCACGACGATGGCGTTGCCGTCGGTCTCGCGCCAGAGATCGTTGATGACATGGGCCGCGTAGAGGTGGCCGTTGTCCGGAAGATTCTGGATGTCGCGTACCGCCGAGTCGCCCTTCAGCTCCTGGATGCGCGCCAGCCACTCGACGTGCTGCGCCGACGGCACATGCGGGAGCAGGTCGACGAGCACTTCGCGGAGATCGCCGACGAGCGCGACGTCGACGCGGACGTTCTTGTTCACCTCGGCCGGGTCGATCTCGATGTGGATCTTCCTGGCGTTCGGCGCGTAGGTCTTCAGGTTGCCGGTGACGCGATCGTCGAACCGCATGCCGAAGGCCAGCAGCAGATCGGCCTCCTGAATCGCGGTGTTGACCCAGGCTTCGCCGTGCATGCCCATCATCCCGAGGTTCAGCGGATGGTTCGCGGCGATGCCGCCGAGGCCGAGGAGCGTCATCGCGATCGGCGTTTCGGTCTGCTCGGCGAACGCCACGACCTGCTCGGTGGCGCCCGACTGGATGATGCCGCGGCCCGCCAGAATCAGCGGCCGCTTCGCCTCGCGAATCAACGCGATTGCACGCTTGAAGTCGGCCGGCGCGGGCCGATGGTCGGGCCGATAGGCGCCCGGCTTTGGCTCGGCGCCGTCCCAATCGAATTCGCACGAGGACTGCTGCGCGTCCTTCGTAATGTCGATCAGCACCGGTCCCGGCCGTCCGGAGGCGGCGACGTGGAAGGCGTCGCGAATCGTCGGCGCCACGTCGTCTGCGCGCGTCACCAGGTAGTTGTGCTTCGTGATCGGGAGCGTGACCCCGGTGATGTCGGTTTCCTGGAAGGCGTCGCTGCCGATCAACTTGCTGCCGACCTGTCCGGTGATGCACACGATCGGAGAGGAATCGAGCATGGCCGTCGCGATGCCGGTGACCATGTTGGTCGCGCCGGGGCCGGACGTGGCGATGGCGACGCCCACCTGCCCGGTCGCGCGGGCGAACCCGTCGGCCATGTGCGTCGCACCCTGCTCGTGCCGGACGAGGATGTGCCGGATCGGGTATTGGGTCATCGCATCGTAGGCAGGGAGAATCGCGCCGCCCGGATAGCCGAAGACCGTGCTGATGCCCTGCCGCATCAGACATTCCCAGATGATTTGCGCGCCTGTCTTTTTCATATCGTTTTACCCGGTGACCGCGCCATGAGCCGCCGAGCTCACGAGGCGCGCGTACTTGCTCATCACACCGCTGGTGTAGCGCGGCGCCGGCGGCGTCCACGCCTTCAGCCGCTGTGCAATCTCGTCGTCTGTCAGCTCGACGTCCAGCCGGCGATTCGGGATGTCGAACACGATCGTGTCGCCTTCCCGCAGCGCCGCGATGGGCCCGCCCGACAGCGCCTCGGGCGCGACGTGGCCGGCCATCAGGCCGCGCGTTGCGCCAGAGAAACGGCCGTCCGTGAGCAGCACGACCGATTCGCCGAGGCCCGCACCGACGATCGCGGCGGTGACCGCCAGCATCTCGGGCATGCCCGGCCCGCCCTTCGGTCCTTCGCCCCGGATGACGACGACGTCCCCGGGCGTGATCTGATTGCCGAGCACGGCGTCGAGCGCGGGCTGTTCCCCCTCGAAGACGCGCGCCGGACCCCGGTGCGTCTGCAGGTTCGAGCCCGACACCTTCACTACGGCGCCCTCGGGCGCCAGGTTGCCTTTGAGGACGGCCAGCCCGCCCGTGGTCTTTATCGGCCGATCGAGCGGCCGCACGACTTCCTGCCCCGGCGTCTCCTGCGCGTCCGCGGCCTCCTCACCGATGGTGCGGCCGGTCACCGTCTTCTGGTCCGCGTAGAGCAGTCCGGCATCGAGCAGGCGCCGCGCCACCAGGCGAATGCCGCCGGCGCGATGCAGATCGGTCGCGACGAAGCGGCCACTGGGCTTGAGGTCGGCCAGCGTCGGCACCCGCCGGCTGAGCCTGTCGAAGTCGTCCATCTCGAGCGGGAGGCCGAGCTCGCGCGCAATCGCGATCAGGTGCAGCACCGCGTTCGTCGAGCCGCCTGTGGTCAGCACCGCGGCGATCGCATTCTCGATCGCCTTCCGGGTCAGGATCTGTCGTGGCGTGACGTTCTGGCGGAGGAGGTCCATGACGAGCCGGCCGGCGCGGCGGCCGACTTCAGCCTTCGCCGAATCGAGGGCCGGGACCGAGCCGCTGCCCATCGGCGCGATGCCAAGGAACTCGATCGCGGTCGCCATGGTGTTGGCGGTGAACTGGCCGCCACAGGCGCCCGCACCCGGACAGGCGTGATCCTCGAGATCCTTCAGATCGGCGTCGCTCATCTTGCCGGCCGCATGAGCGCCGATGCCCTCGTAGACGTCCTGGATCGTGACGTCATGATCGTGAAAGCGGCCAGGCGCGATCGATCCGCCGTACAGCACCAGGCCCGGCACGTCGAGTCGCGCCACGGCCATCGTCGTGCCCGGGATCGTCTTGTCGCAGCCGCAGAGCGCGATGACGGCGTCGAAGCAGTTGCCGCGGCCGACGAGCTCGATCGAGTCGGCGATGACCTCGCGGCTGATGAGGGACGCGCGCATGCCGACGCTGCCCATCGTGATGCCGTCGGAGATGGAGACAGTGTTGAACTCCATCGGCGTGCCGCCGGCTTCGCGGATCCCCTGCTTGACGTGCTCGGCCAGCCCGCGCAGGTGGTAGTTGCACGGACCAATCTCGATCCATGTGTTCGCGACGCCGACGATCGGCTTCTTCAACGCCTCGTCGTCGAATCCGACCGCCTTGAGCATGGCGCGCGCGCCGGCACGATGCGGACCCTCAGTGATCGCGCTGCTGTTGCGCCGGTACAAGGGGACGGGTGTACTCATGCGCCAGTCCTGGCGGCCGCGGTCTCGCGGCTTCTCCAGCTCGGATAGGAACCCAGCGTGCGCATCGAGCGCGCGAACTCGGCCAGGTGCACCAGCGCACGCGCGCAGCGCAGGTCATGCCTGCCAATCGGGATGTCCACGTAGAAGAGGTACTCCCAGGGGCGGCCGCGAATCGGCCGCGACTCGATCTTGGTCAGGTCGATATCGCGAAGCGCGAAGACCGACAGCGCCTTGAAGAGCGAGCCCGGCTCGTTCGGCAACGAAAAGACGACCGTGGTCTTGTCCACCTGCTCGCCCGCCTCGCCGGCACGGCTGACCAGCAGAAAGCGGGTGATGTTATCGGAATAGTCCTGGATCTCCGCGCGGAGGATCTCCAGGCCGAACACCGTCGCCGCTCGCCCGGACGCAATCGCTGCGGCATCCGTGAGCTGCTGTTCCTTCACCAGTTTCGCGCTGCCGGCGGTATCGTAGGTCGCTTCCACCGACACGCCGGACATGCCGCGCAGGAACCGCTCGCACTGCGCCAGCGCCTGCGGGTGCGAGAGAATCCGCCTGACGTCCGAGAGCGCCGTGCCCGGCAAGGCCATCAGGTTGTGCGTAATCGGGAGGGTGACTTCGCCGACGATGGGGAGATCGTGCTCGAGCAGGAGGTCGTAGTTGCGATGGATGCTCCCGCCAATCGAGTTCTCGACAGGCAGGATGCCGTGCGACGCCTTACCCGACGCCACCGACGCGAAGACGTCCTCGAAGGACTCGCACGGCAGCAGGTCGGCGTGGTCGCTGAAGCGAAGCGCGGCGGCCTCACTATAGGCTCCAGGTTCGCCCTGGAAGGCGATGCGCATGTCCCGACAGGCTACAACGTGGCCTTTTGAAGTTGCAAATATCATAATCTGAATTAATAACTGGATTCGCCGGCTGGACGGACGGGGGCGGCTATAATTCGTGAGGCTTTCGGGGGTTGGCGGGTTGGGCGACACCTGAAAGAACTCGAGAACTCGAGAACTCGAAAACACGAGAAGGCGAAATCGGAGGGGTCGTGAGACGGATGCTGGCGTTCGCTGCGGTTTGCGCGGTCCTGTTCACCTGCGGCGCCGGCGGCCAGGCGCCGCCGAAGTCGGCCGAGGCGGGAAAGACGACGTGGTTTTTCTATACGGTGAAATGGGGCTATCAGGACGAGTTCCTCGACCTGTTCCAGCGCAACCACTATCCACTGCTGAAGGCCCTGCGAGATGCGGGCGTCTACAAGAGCATCCGCACCTACGTGCCGACGAACCACGGCGACGGACGGGCCGACTGGACATTTGCCGTCGAGTTGTCGCAGCCGCCGAACCCGCCCGATGTCGACGAGCCGGCGCTCGTGCGCAAGCTGTTTCCGGACCAGGAACGGTTCCGGAAGGAAGAACAGCGGCGATTCGAAATCCTGGAAGCCCACTGGGACGTGCCGCTCAACGTGCTTGATTTCGAGACGAGGAAGTCACCGTAATCGATGGCTCTGACGGACCTGGGCTGGCACGCCGGCCTCGACGCCGCATTTGCTCCTTTCGCCGCGGCTGGTTTCGAGCCGGCGCGCGTCGCGGTCGCCTATGGTGCGACGTTTCGTGTCTACACTCGAGGACGGCGACGAGCTCGCGGATCTGGCCGGACGGCTTCGCCACGAGGCGACGGGGCGCCGCGACCTGCCCGCAGTCGGAGACTGGGTCGCGGTGAAGCGAACGAGCATCGACGGCGGGCGCGCGATCATTCACGGCCTCCTTCCCCGCAAGAGTCTGTTCTCCCGAAAGGCCGCTGGCGACGAAACGGCCGAGCAGATCGTCGCGGCGAATGTCGATACCGCGTTTCTCATGACCGCGCTCGATCGCGATTTCAACCTGCGCCGGATCGAGCGGTATCTCGTCATGACCTGGGAGAGCGGCGCCGCGCCGGTCATCATCCTGAACAAGGCCGATCTCGAGGCCGAGTCGGAGGCGCGGCGGGCTGAGGTCCACGCCATCGCGCTGGACGTGCCGATTCACGTCGTCAGCGCTCGCGAGCAGACCGGTCTCGAGCAGCTCGACGGCTATCTGCGACCTGGTCAGACGATCGCCGTGCTCGGCTCGTCGGGCGTCGGCAAGTCCACGCTGATCAACCGGCTGCTGGGCGTGGATCGGCTGCGCACCAACGAGGTGCGCGAGAGCGACCATCGCGGCCGGCATACCACCACGCATCGGGAGCTGGTCCGACTGCCCGGCGGCGCGCTGCTGATTGACACGCCGGGCATGCGGGAACTGCAGCTGTGGTCGGCCGATGCCGGCGTGGCCGAGACGTTCGACGACATTGTGATCCTCGGCCGGGAGTGTCACTTCGCCGATTGCGCGCACGAGCACGAGCCGCGGTGTGCGGTCAAACAGGCAGTGGCCGAGGGCCGCCTGGACTCGGCGCGCCTCGAGAGCTTTCACAAGCTGCAGAGAGAATTGTCCTCACTGGCCGTCCGGCAGGATGTCCTGGCGCAGCAGACCGAGAAGAAGAAGCTGCGTGCGATGTTTCGCGCCTTCCGGAAGCAGGAGCATCCGAAAGGCCATTCGTGACCCGTACAACTGATGGTCACCTGCCTGATCGACAGCCTCACGCCGCAAGTCGGGTTTGCGGTCGTCCGGGTGCTCGAACGGGCGGGGATCCAGGTGGACGTGCCACAAGGGCAAACCTGCTGCGGCCAGCCGGCTTTCAACGCCGGCTGCTGGGATGACGCGCGCGCCATGGCGCGACACGTGGTCGACGTGTTTGGCCAAAGCGAGGCGCCGGTGGTGGTTCCATCCGGGTCCTGCGGTGACATGGTGATCCACCAGGCGCCGCACTTGCTCGCCGACGATCCCGACTACGCCGACCGGGCCAAGGCGCTGGCCGAGCGGACCCACGAGCTGACGTCGTTTCTCGTCGACGTCCTTGGCGTCACCGATGTCGGCGCCCGCTTCGAAGGTCGCCTCACGTATCACCCGGCCTGCCACGGTCTTCGCGGGCTTGGGCTCGCCGCCAGCCACGTGCACTCATCGACGGCATCGGCAGCGCGGAGGTCTGCCCGTTGCCCGAAGCCGAGACCTGCTGCGGCTTCGGCGGGCTGTTCGCGTTGAAGATGGCCGACATTTCAGGAAGCCTCCTCGAACGCAAGATCGCCAACATCGAAGCCAGCGGTGCCGGCACCGTGGTCGCGACCGACATCAGCTGCCTGCTCCATATCGCCGGCGGGCTTCATCGGCAAGGCAGCGCCGTGCAGGTAAAGCATCTGGCGGAGTTGCTCGCTGACCAAGGACCAGGGACGAAGGACGAAGGACGGAAGGAGGGGCGCACTGCGTGCGCCCTGACGAGCGATGGAGGCGAATGACAACGGCGCCGGCGAGCTTCTACAAACGGGTCGATCTCGCGCTGCAGGATCCGGCGATGCGCGCGGCCATGAAGCGCGCCACCACGCGGCTGGTCTCGAGCCGCGAAGCCGGTATCGCGGGGCTCGAGCACGCCGATCGCGTCCGCGATCACGCCCGCGCGATTCGCGCCCACACCATCGCGCGCCTGGACTACTACCTCGCTCGATTCGATGACGCCGTCCGGGCCCGCGGCGGCCACGTGCACTGGGCGGCGACGGCGCGCGACGCCGTTTCGATCGTGGCCGACATCGCGCGGCAGCACGGCGCCAGGACCGCCGTGAAATCGAAGTCGATGGTCAGCGAGGAAATCGAGCTCAACGCGGCGCTCGCCGCCGCAGGCGTGGACGTGCTCGAGACGGACCTCGGAGAATTCGTCGTCCAGATCGATGGCGACCATCCGTCGCACATCGTGGCGCCCATCATCCACAAGAGCCGCCGCGATGTGGCGAGGCTCTTTCAGGAGAAGCTCGAGGCCACCGACGAGGAGGTCGCCGACGTGCCCCAGATGACGGCGTTCGCCAGACGCCGTCTGCGCGCCGGTTTTCTGAAGGCCGACATGGGGATCTCGGGCGGCAACTTCGGCGTTGCCGATACCGGAAGCCTGTGCATCTGCACGAACGAAGGCAACGGGCGCCTGACGACGACCGTACCGCGCGTGCACGTGGCCCTCATGGGCATCGAGCGCATCGTGCCGACGCTGGCGGACCTCGGCATCATGCTGCAGGTGCTCGGGCGAAGTGCTACCGGCCAGAAGCTCACGGTCTACTCGAACATCATCACCGGGCCTCGCCGTCGAGACGCGGCTGCCGACCGCGACGAGTCGGACGGTCCCGATCATCTGCACATCGTCCTGGTCGACAATGGCCGGAGCGGCCTGCTCGGGACCGATCAGGCCGAGGTGCTGTATTGCATCCGCTGCGGCGCCTGTCTGAATGCCTGTCCTGTCTACCAGGAGATCGGCGGTCATGCGTACGGCAGCGGTGTATCCCGGGCCGGTTGGCGCGGTGCTGACGCCGGGGCTGCGAGGTCTGGCGAACTGGCACGACCTGCCGCACGCCAGCAGTCTCTGCGGGGCGTGCCGCGAGATCTGCCCCGTTCGGATCGATATTCCGCGCATGCTCCTGAAGCTTAGGGACGAGGCCACCGAGCGCGGGTACTCGCCGGCGTGGATCACATCTGGCATGTGGATGTTCCGTCAGGTCGCCACGCGGCCACGCTTGTTCCGGCGGGCACAGGCGCTCGCCTCGTTTGCGACGCGGCGGCTCGCCACGAACGGCTGGATTCAATCGATGCCCGGCCATTTCTCGCGATGGACGCGCACGCGCGACTTCCCGGCCTTCGCACCACAGAGCTTCATGTCGCAATGGGAGCGCCGCCGACGATGAGCGACGATCGCTTCACCATCATGGCCGCGGTTGCCGAGCGCCTGCGTGCGGGCGTGATGCCTCCCGCGGGCCGTCTCGAACACCCCGGCGCGGTGCCCATTCCCGCACCGGCGCTGTCACGCGAGGAGCTCATCGCGCACTTCACGACCGAGGCCGAAGCGCTCACGGTCGTCGATCCATCGTGCTTCAGACGATTCGGCGGCCACCGCGACGGCCACCGCGTTGGTCGTCGACCGCGGCGCGACGCGAGTGCTGGCCTGGGACGACAAGTGGCTCAATTGCGAGCGGTCTTGCCGACGCGCTTCGCTCGTCCGGCATTGCGATGGAGCCATGCTGGCTGCCACGCGAGAGTGTCGAGCGGCGGCAGCGCCTCGCGGAGCTCGACGATGTGCGCGTCGGACTCACGGGGGCGGTCGCCGGGCTGACCGACACCGGCAGCCTCGTGCTGGTGAGCGGATCGGGACGCGGCCGGATCGCATCGCTGCTTCCACCGCTTCACATCGCGATGCTGCGCGTCTCCCAGTTGCATCCGACCTACGCGGCATTCCTCGCTGCCCATCCGCAAATCGAAGACGCGGGAAGCAACCTTGTGCTGATCACCGGACCGAGCCGCACCGCTGACATCGAGATGACGCTGACCCGCGGCGTGCACGGCCCCGGCGAAGTGCACGTGGTGCTGATCGATTGATGATGCGATTGCGCACGTCAGGGTGCGCCCAGTGCGCCTCTACAGTGATAGGCACAGCGCTGCTGCTGGCCATCGCGTGCGGTGAGGGCAAGCCGACGCTGCCGGAGCCACAGAAGGCCGGGACCGCCGAACGCGCCGCCTCGTCGTCGCCACCCGAGCTTCCTGCGCTGCCGCCCGATCCCGATCACATGGGCACAGTGCCGATGGAGATCGAAACGACGCTCGGCGACTCCACGTTCACCACGAAGGGGCTCGGCGAGTGCACCTATACAGATGACGCCTCGATCTACGACGTGCCGGCGGCGATGTGGCACGCGACGCTGCGCGCGGAGGGGCAGAGCGTCTCGTACGTGAACGTCACGGTCTGGCAGTTCAAGAACCGTTCGGCCAATCAAATCGCGGTTGGCGTGCAGCTTGGCCCGGACTTCCGGCACATGTCTCGACGGTCAAGGGTTCGGCGCTGGTCGGCGAGGGCACGGCCACCGCCGAGAGGTCGGGCGAGGCTGCGACAATCATCGGTCGACGGCAAGGACGAGAAGGGGACGGCGCTGGCATTGAGAATTCGCTGCGCCAAGGTGACCAAGCCTGTCGAAGAAGGTGGGCGATAGCGGCAGATGATCTGCAGTAGGGCCCGACTTCGTGGGCCATGCCGTCAGATCCAGCCCAACGTCGCAAGCTCGCTGACCGGCTCATCGAACGAACACGATCCAATCGATCGCAGCAGCACCCGCCGCGCATGTGCAATTTCGGTATAGGTGACAACGGCATTCAGCCAGGATCCGGCGCGGCCGCCGAACTTGAACGCCTCCGGGCCGGTCGTCATCCAGCAACGATTCGGCCAGCGCCTCGTCGATCCTTCCCGCCGTCAGGAGCGTGGCGGCAAGGACGACGTTCGACGAACCCGTGCATGGTCGTCGACGCGCTGTCGGATGCGTAGGTGAGCGCTCGGTCGCCGCGGATGGCATGATGCAAGCCCGCCGTGGCCTTCATGGGCACGCGCGCGACGGCCGATCGCGCCAGGAAGCGTGCCAGACGCGCCGGTGACGGAAACGCCTCACCGGCCACGCCGCCGGTGCGGACCTTCGCGGCGCATGCGTGGCTGGCCGATCGCGCCGATCAGTTCGGCAGGGTCGGGATCCGACGGGATTTCGACGAACCGATCGATTCCTGGCGCGTAGGCTTGAGCGATCGCGGTCGACGTCCGTAGGCGTCGTCGCCACGGCCTCGACGCTCTGGATTCGCAATATGGAATCCGGCACGGTGGAGGCGCGCTGCAAGGCCTCAGCGTTCGCGACGACGCCGGCGCACCGCCCACCAGCACACTGACCGGCCAGCGATCGTCGGGCGACGCCCCGGCGTCCGCGAGCGCATCGCCAGCTCCGGCAGCTTTTCGACGGGCACGATCAGGCGGCCGAGCATCCATCTGAATGTGTGCCGCTCCGATAGGTCGCGTAGTTGCGGACGACCGCGTCGAGCGGCAGGCTGGCCGGTGGATACAGGCCGGCATAGTCGATCAGGCCTTCGAACGCGGCACGCGCGGCAGGCATCGATCAAGGATAGATGATCGCCGAGGCGATGACCGGGCTGGTTGACGCGCTGGCGACAGGCGTCGGAGGATGAGGCATGCGCACGCTCGCCATGTTCATCGTTCTGATCGGTCTCGTGCCTGCCTCAGCGCAGGTACCGTCCAAAGCGTCCTGCGCCGCCGCAGCCGTTCACGACGCCGCTCTCGCAGGCGGAGATGCGCAACAAGCAGGCGGTGCTCGAAACCTCACGCGGGACGATCGTGATCGAGCTCCTGCCGCAGGCGGCGCCGAACCATGTCGGCTATTTCATGAAACTGGCGAGAGAAGGCGCCTACGCTGGCACGACATTCCATCGGGCCGTGAAGCTGGGCATCATCCAGGGCGGCGATCCGCTGACGAAGGATCCGGCCAAGCGCGCCCTCTATGGCACCGGCGGCCTCGGCGTGCTGAAGGCGGAGATCTCGCAAGAGGCGATGACGGCCGGCACGGTAGCCGCTGTCACGCAGCCCAACAAGCCGGACAGCGCGGGTGCGCAGTTTTTTGTCGCCGTGACCGATCAGGCCGCGCTGACAGGGCAATTCACGGTGTTCGGACGCGTCGTGGAAGGCCTCGAGATCGCGCAGCAGATTTCCGAGGCGCCCACCGACGATCAGGGAAAGCTGACGGAACGCGTCGAGATCGTCGCCGTGACGATTCGCGACACGCCGCCACCGGAGCCGATGCCGTTTTCCAGCGAGTCCGCCGCCGATCTCGCAAGTATCGCGCGGTGCTCGAGACGTCACGCGGCGCGGTGACGTTGGAGTTCCTGCCCGACAAGGCGCCCGAGCACGTCCGGAACTTCCTGCGCCTCGCCAGCGCCGGCGTCTACGACGGCACCAGCTTCCACCGCGTGGTCAAAGGGTTCGTCGTGCAGACGGGGATGGTGTCGACGCGCCAGCCTCCGCTCACGCAAAAACAGCGCAAGCTCGTGACCAACCTGCAGCCCGAGTTCAACGATACGGTCCACGTGGCGGGAACCGTCTCGATGGCGCGCCTCGACGATCCGGCCAGCGCGTCAACGTCGTTTTTCATCTGCACGGCACCGGCGCCGTCCCTGGATCACACCTACACGGCGTTTGCGAAGGTCGTGAACGGCATGGATGTCGTGACCGCGATCGAACAGGAGCCGCTCGACGGCGAAGCGCCGCGCACTCGGATCGAGCTCGTCACCGTGCGCATCGTCAAATAGTCCGCGATGCTGCGGGAGCCCGACGGCATCACACCATTTGGTAGCGGGCCAGACCGCTCTCGGCGCGGCGAGGCGCCAGGATCCGATAGGATCTCTTTACCGCACGACGGCGTCCCATCAATCAGCCACCTGTGGCGGCGGGTTCAGCCCCCGGGTAGGCCAGATGTGGAGCGGAGCGAGGCGTTGGCGAACGATAAGAAAGACGACAAGAAGAAAGTCCAGTGGACCACCGCCTGGCGCGAAGCGCGCGCCCTGATCTGGGCGCGGCGTGGGCGCCTGGCGCTCGGCATGACGCTGATGGTGGTGAATCGGTTGGCCGGCCTGGTGCTGCCCGGCACCTCGAAGCTGCTGATCGACAACGTCATCGGGCACCATCGCGCCGATCTCCTGTGGCCGATTGCCTGGGCGGCCGGCGCTTCGACGCTCGTTCAGGCGGGGTCGGGCTTTGCGCTCGCCCAGGTTCTGGGGATTGCCGCACAGCGGTCGATCACCGACATGCGCCGGACCGTCGAAGAGCACGTCGCGCGCCTGCCGGTCGCGTACTTCGATTCGACGAAGACCGGCGTGCTCATCTCGCGCATCATGTCCGACGCCGAGGGCATCCGGAATCTCGTGGGCACCGGGTCTTGTGCAGCTGGTGGGCGGGATTGTCACGGCCATCATCGCTCTTGGCGTGCTCTTCTGGTTGAACTGGAAGCTGACGACCGCCACGCTGCTCCTCCTGGGCGCGTTTGGCGTCGTGATGGCGCTGGCCTTCTCGCGCCTGCGGCCGATCTTCCGGGAACGCGGCAAGATCAACGCCGAAGTCACGGGGCGCCTGGCCGAGACGCTCGGCGGCATCCGGATCGTGAAGGCCTACACCGCCGAAAAGCGTGAAGCGCTCGTCTTCACGAAGGGCGCGCACCGGCTGTTCCGCAACGTCGCCCGGACGATGCTGGGCAGCTCGGCCGTCGCCGCGGTCTCGACCGTGATCGTCGGCGCCATCGGGATGCTGATGATCGTGATCGGCGGACGCGCGATTCTCGCCAACGAGATGACCCTCGGCGATCTCTTCATGTACATCTTCTTTACCGGGCTCGTCGCCGCGCCGGTCGTGTCGATTGCCTCGATTGGCACGCAGATCACCGAGGCCTTCGCCGGCCTCGACCGCATCCGCGAGATCCGCCAGATGGCGACCGAGGACGACGAGGACCAGACGCGCGCCCGCATCGATCTCGTCAACGGCGAGGTCGAGTTCGACAACGTGACGTTTGCCTACGTGCCGGGCACCCCGGTGTTGAAGGGGGTCTCGTTCCGTGCGCCGGCCGGCACGACGACGGCGCTGGTGGGCTCGAGCGGATCGGGGAAGAGCACTCTCATCAGCCTGGTGATGGCCTTCAATCGCCCGCAGGCTGGCGCGATTCGGGTCGACGGTCGCGACCTCGCCGGACTGCGCCTGCGTGACTACCGAACGGCCCTGGGCATCGTCCTTCAGGACAACTTCCTGTTCGACGGGACGGTCGCCGAGAACATCGCCTTTTCGAAGCCCGGGGCCACGCGGGAAGAGGTCGAAGCCGTCGGCCGCCTCGCTCACTGCGAGGAGTTCGTGCTGGGATTCGAGAAGGGCTATGACACCATCGTCGGGGAACGGGGCGTCAAGGTCTCGGGCGGTCAGCGCCAGCGGATCGCGATCGCGCGCGCGATTCTCGCGGATCCCCGGGTTCTGATTCTCGACGAGGCGACGTCCAGCCTCGACAGCGAAAGCGAGGCTCTCATCCAGGATGGCCTGCGGCGGCTTCGTCAGGGGCGCACGACGTTCGTCATCGCGCACCGCCTCTCGACGATTCGCAGCGCCGATCAGATTCTTGTCCTCGAGCACGGCGAAATCGTCGAGCGCGGGACACACGCCGAGTTGATGGCGCACGACGGGCGATACCGGCAGCTCCACGATCGCCAGTACCAACTGGGAGCTCGACCGTTTCATCAATCCCGGCGAAGACTTCACGCCGGAGCCGAACAACAATCTGAAGCAGCCAGCAGCGCCCGCCACGCGGTCGCTGTAGGTGCCTTGGCGGACCTGAAGGTCCGCCCTACACATGACTGTGACGTACGTAGGCCCGAGCTTCAGCTCGGGCATCAGTGTCTTGCCCAAGCTAAGGACTCCGCCGTCAAAGTCGCCCCACGGGAAGACTATCGGCGCGTGTGGCCGTCCGACGTGAGCAACGACGTGTAGAGGTCGGGACGCCGGTCACGAAAAAAGCCCATCCCGGCCCGAAAGACTCGCGCTCGGTCGAGGTCCAGCGGCGCAACGAGAATGGTCTCTTCCGTGTGTCCCGCCTCCGCAATCTTCTCGCCGGTAAAGTCGCAAATGAAGCTTGCGCCGTAAAACGATTGCTCGACGTCCTCGATCAACTCGGTGCCGACCCGGTTGGCGGCGCCGAGATAGCAGGCGTTGGCTACCGCGTGGCCGATCATCACGCGTTGCCACATGGCGCTCGTGTCCATCGATCCGGCCGCTTCCGGCTCCGAGCCGATCGCGGTGGGGTAGAGCAGCACTTCAGCGCCCTGCAGCGCCATCGCGCGCGCGCATTCGGGATACCACTGATCCCAGCAGATGGCGGCACCCAGCGTTCCCGCCCTGGTGGGAAAGGCGCGAAACCCCGTGTCGCCCGGCGTGAAGTAGTACTTCTCCATATAGCCGGGGCCGTCCGGGATGTGGGACTTGCGGTACAGGCCGGCGAGCTCACCGCCGGCATCAATCATCACCAGGCTGTTGTAGTGCGCGTGTCCGGCCCGCTCGAAGAACGACAGCGGCAGGACGACGTCGAGCTCGCGCGCGAGGGCCTGGAATCGGGGAATGAACGGGTGGTCGTCGATTGGATGCGCGCGGGCGAAGAAGCGCTCGCGCTGGACTTGCGGCCAATAGTACCCCTCGAAGAGCTCGGGGAGCAGGACGACAGTGGCACCCTGGGCCGCGGCCTCGCGGATCGACGCGGTCGCCTTCGCGACGTTTTCCTCGAGCGCGTCGCTCATTCGCATCTGGACAATCGCCAGCGTCGTCTTCATGCCGCTCTCCATGGCCGGCCGACCGGCTGCTGCTGCGTGACGCAGTGAAAAGCGCCGCCTCCCGTGATCAACGCGCGGGCGGGAATCGCCACCACCTCGCGATTGGGGAAGAGCGGACGCAGAATCTCGAGCGCCGCGCGATCGTCCGGTAGTCCGTACGTGGGGACGATGACGCCGCCGTTGACGATGTAGAAGTTGGCGTAGGTCAGGGGCAGACGGGCTCCTTCGAATTCGACCCGTCCGCTCGGGATCGGCAATTCAACGATCCGGAAGCGCCGCCCGAGCGATTGCAGTCGTTCGAGATTCTCCGACAGCGTGGCGTGGTTCGGATCGCTCCGATCCATGCAGATGGACGTCACGATCCTGCCTTCGTCCACGAAGCGGGTGATGGTGTCGACGTGCCCGTCGGTGTGATCGCCCTCCAGGCCGTCGTCGAGCCACACAACCTCTTGGATGCCAAGATATTGCCCGAGCGCCAATTCGAGATCCCGCTCGCTCAGAGTCGGGTTCCGCGACGGCGTCAGCAGACACTGTCGCGTCGTGATCGCGAGGCCCTGCCCGTTGACATCGAGCGATCCGCCCTCCATGACGATGCCCGGCTGATGGGGCGGACCGCTGTCGAGGATGCGCGCGACGTGCGTCGGAATCTGGTTGTCGAGATCCGCCGGATACTTTCCACCCCACCCGTTGAATTCCCAGTCAACGAGCACAAGATGGTTTTTCCGGGAGACAAAGATCGGTCCGCTGTCCCGCAGCCAGACGTCCTGGTGCGGCACGCGATGAATCCGGATTGCTGGTGCCGACAGGCGGCTCCTCGCATCGCGGTCGGACTCGTCGTCGGCGACGAGGAGATCGACGGGCTCGAAACGCGCGATGGTATCGACAAGAGTCGAGAACTCGCGGCGCACTGGCTCGAGCATCCCGACCCACTGCTCGTCGTCATGCGGCCAGGCCATCCACGTCGAGGCGTGCGGCTGCCATTCGGCTGGCATGCGAAAGCCGAGTTGAGAAGGGGTCCGATTGGAGATCACGTCGGGGAATGGGCCGGCGAATTGGGCGAATTGGGGTCGGGATAGATTTCAATATCTGCGATCTGCGCCACGCAAATTCCGAAATTTATCCCGACCCCGAAACCTTGTGGACGGCGATGACGGCGCCCATCATGTAGTCGAGCCTGATGCGATCGCCCGGTTCCAGTTTGTGACTGACGACTTCAGGACCGACGCGGGCCGCCGATACCGGGCCTTCCGGATCCTCGACGTCGACGAAATAGACGTCCCAGGAAATCTGCCCGTGCACGCTGATCGGTTGCACGCGACGCAGGACGGCCTCGCGCGATCCTTTCAGCATCCTTGTATCTTACCTGAGGCAAACGTGTGGAGGCGGGGCTTTAGCGATGTGGAGGCGGGCCTTAGCGATGTGGAGGCGGGGCTTAGCGATGTGGAGGCGGGGCTTTAGCCCCGCGAAGGTCAGACCAGTCGGCCGCCCCGGCAATTCTTACTCTTCGTCACCGGACCACGGGCCGAGTATTATCCGGGGCAGCCGATGTCTCCACTGCCCCCGGACGGCGAACCGCCCGGTCTGCCGATGACCGTCACCATGCGCCATGTCGCCGCCGCTCTTGGAGTGTCGGTGACCACTGTCTCGAAGGTGCTCAACAATCGCGGCGATATCGGCGACGAGATGCGTGAGCGCGTGCTCGCGAAGGTTGAAGAGCTGGGTTACCGTCCCAACGCCGTCGCGCGCAGCCTCACGCTGCGCCGGACGCACACGCTCGGCGTCATCGTTGCGGACCTGATGCATTCCTTTTTCGTCGAGATCGTGGCGTCGATCGAGGAGTACATTCATCCGCTCGGGTACGGGCTGCTGCTCTGCAACGTGGGCGAAGATCCGGCGCGCGAGGGCCCACAGCTCCAGATGCTGCTCGATCGCCAGGTGGATGGCGTCATCCTGGCGTCGGTCGATGCCAAGCATGGCGATGCACTGCTGTCGCGGGTGATCGCCACGGGCAAGGGCCTGGTGCTGATCGATCGCGACGACCACCCGTCGCTGGCATGCCACCGCGTGCTGACCGACGATCATCAGGTCGGCTTCCTGGCGACCGAGCACCTGATTGCGCTCGGGCATCGGCGGATCGCGCACCTGCAGGGACCGCCTCTCGTGCATGCCGCGAGGCGCGAGCAGGGGTACCGGACGGCGATGTCGCGGCATGGCCTGCCCGTCGCGCCCGAGTGGGTCGTGCCGTCCGGCTTCAAAGAGAAGGACGGCTACGACGCCATCATGCGCCTGGCGGACGTCGCGCCTGACGTCACGGCGGTGTTCGTTGCGAGCGACTCGACCGCGATTGGCGCTCTTGAAGCGGCGTTCGCGTGTGGCTGGCGGGTCCCCGAGGAGCTGTCGCTCGTCGGCGCGGGCGGCATCGCGCACATCGACATGCTGCGGGTGCCCCTGACGACGGTGAGCTGGTCGCGGCGCGACATGGGAATCAGTGCCGCCCGGCTGATGATCGAGCAGATCGAGCTGAGCCCGGGCGGGCCGTTCTCCCGCGTCATTGCGCCGCCCGCCCTGATCGCTCGCGACTCGTCGGGTCCTCCCCGGACCGGCGGCCGGTTGCTGTCACTCAACGCCTCCGCAACGTGATCTGACGCGCAGCAGTAGAGCCGCACTTTAGTGCGGCCAAACACTGGCCCGACTGAAGTCGGGCCCTACTGCTGGTCGAACGGCAAGCGGAGCTCGCTGTCGCCTTCCGGGGGCGCCTGTGTCTCGTCGGCCGGCGACAAGCCGTGCAGCCCGACGCCAAGCAGTCGTACCGGCCGTCGTCCCGCCTCGGTGCGCTCGAGGAGCGCCACCGCTCGGGCGGCGATGGCATCGGGATCCCGCGTCGGCGGGGCGGTGTGGCTCCGCGTCAGCGTCGTGAAGTCGCTGTAGCGCACCTTGATGGTGACCGTGCGCGCCACGCGGTCGGTCTTCGCGAGCCACTTGACGACGCCGCGCGCCAGATCGTCGATCTCGGCCGCGATTTCCTGGCGGTCGGTCAGATCGCGGGCGAACGTGTTTTCACTGCTCGCCGACTTGGTCTCGCGGTTCGGCTCGACGGCGCGGTCATCGATGCCTCGAGCCAGTTGTTGCAGCCAGGGGGCCAGGCTGCCGACGATTTCGCGCAGGACCTCTTCGGGAATCGTCCTCACGTCGGTGAGCTTCTCGATCCCGTGCGCGCGCAGCCGCTTGGCGGTCACAGGGCCGACGCCCCAGAGCGCGTCGATTGGCAGCCCCTGGAGAAAGCGTTCGACCCGCTCCGGCGCGATCACCGTGAGCCCATCCGGTTTCTTCCAGCCCGACGCGATCTTGGCGAGAAACTTGTTGGGCGCCACCCCTGCCGAGGCCGTCAGGCCGGTGGTGTCGCGGATTGCCGCCTTCAGGCGCTCGGCGACCCGGCGGCCCAGCATCTCGCCCCAGGCGTTCTCGGTGACATCCAGGTAGGCTTCGTCGAGCGAGAGCGGCTCGACGAGCGGAGTCGCCTGCCGGAAGATCTCGAACACCTGTGACGAGACGGTCTTGTATTTCCTGAAGTCGGGCGGGACGACCAGCAGGTGGGGACAGAGCCGTACCGCGCGGGCCATCGGCATGGCCGATCGCACGCCGAACCGCCGGGCCTCGTAGCTGGCGGCCGCGACCACGCCGCGGCTCGAGGCCGGACCGCCGACGGCGACGGGCTTGCCGCGGAGCGACACGTCATCGCGTTGCTCGACGGAGGCGTAGAACGCATCCATGTCGACGTGCAGGATGCGACGGAGCATGGGCGCTACTTACAGTGCCAAGTGCGAAGTGCCAAGTGCTAAGTGGAGTGGGAAGTGGGGTGGTGGGGAGTGGTGGCTAGTAGTTCCGGCTGGGCAAACGATCGGCGATTGGACCGAATGAGCCATCACTTCTCACTTCGCTACTTCCCATTCCACTTAGCACTTAGCACTTCGCACTTGGCACTTCGGTACTTGGGCCGTGTATCACCCATACGCTTCGGTCTTGAAGCGATCCTTCGGGACGCCGATCTCTTTCACGGCCGCCGACACCGATTCCATGAATCGCGGCGTCGCCTCCACACCTTTTTCTCTGGCAGCGGCCCGATCATGTTGCGAGAGTGCCGGACCGCACGCATAGATCATGACGGCGGCCGGATCCGGAATCAGCTCGTGCAGGAGGTCCGCGCTGACACGGCCGCGACGCGTGCCCGGCGGCGCGCCCTCGGGCACCTCCTGACGCGTCAGGCAGTGGACCAGGTTCACCTTATCGCAATGCGCCCCGCAGAACGCATTGAGTGCATCCCTGAAGATCACGTCGTCCCATGTCTTGTTCGAGTAGATGAACGTATGCCGGAGCGAGGGAATGAATTGCACCGCATGCTTCAGCATCGCCCAGTTCGGTACGCTGCCCGACCCGGCCACCACGTGCACGATGTGATCCGTCTTCTCGACGATGTTGTCGGGGAACGTATACGGTCCGGTGAAGCCGCTGATGAGCATCCGCGAGTGCAGCGGGATCGAGTGCACCAGCACGGGGGAAAGGAGCGGCGGATACTTCGTGGCGCCGGGTTCGTACAGCTCCTCCTTGATCGTGATCGCCAGCGGTTCGTGCGGAGCGGATGCCATCGAATAGGCGCGTGGCGGTTCCTTGTGGTGTTTCAGGTCCTCGAGAAAACGCGTCATCCCGCCGATCACGTGGAACTGGTGCGGGTCGATGGTGCAGAACTGCCCGGCCTTGTACTCGAACCGCTCGGGCCCTGTCATCACCAGCGTCACCGTGTCGGGTGTCTCGGTGACGATCTCCGAGATGGTGACGTCGAACTGACGGATTCGCCGGCCCGTTGGCTCGGTGCTCATGAAGCCAGAGTCTACTACGGGCCCGCACGGGGCGATCGAGCCGCGGCGGTATACTAACAAGCCGCTCGACGCCATCTGACCGGAGGACGATGCAATTCATCTACACCATGAAGGGGCTGGGGAAGATCCACCCGCCCGACTCGCAGGTTCTGCGCGATATCTGGCTCTCGTTTCTGCCCGGCGCGAAGATCGGGGTGCTCGGCGCCAACGGCGCCGGCAAGAGCTCGCTGCTGAAGATCATGGCTGGCGAGGATCACCACTTTATCGGCGAAGCGTTTCCGGCCGACGGCATCAAGGCCGGGTTCCTGCACCAGGAGCCGCGGCTCGATCCGGCGAAGACCGTCCTCGGCAACGTCGAGGAGGGCGTGCAGCCGATTCGCGATCTGCTGAATCGGTACGACGAGCTGAACGCCCGGCTCTGTGAGGAGCTGTCGCCCGACGAGATGGAGAAGGTGCTGGACGAGCAGGGGCGCGTCCAGGACCGGATCGACCAGACGAACGCATGGGAGCTGGATTCGCAGCTCGAACAGGCGATGGATGCGCTTCGGCTGCCGCCTGCGGACGCCGCAGTCGACAGGCTGTCGGGCGGAGAGCGCCGGCGCGTCGCGCTGTGCCGCCTGCTGCTGAGCGCTCCGGACCTGCTGCTCCTCGACGAGCCGACGAACCACCTGGATGCTGAATCGGTCGCGTGGCTCGAGCATCACCTCGCTGCGTATCCCGGCACGGTCGTCGCGGTCACGCACGACCGGTACTTCCTCGACAACGTCGCGGGCTGGATCCTCGAGCTCGATCGCGGGCACGGCATCCCCTGGGAAGGCAACTACTCCTCATGGCTCGACCAGAAACAGAACCGTCTGGCGCAGGAGGAGAAGGCCGAGACCAAACGGCAGCGCACCCTGCAGCGTGAGCTGGAATGGATCCGCATGTCGCCGCGCGCCCGGCAGGCGAAGGGCAAGGCGCGCCTCAACGCGTATGAGGATCTGCTGAACGAGGACACGGCCGAGAAGCTGGACACGGTCGAGATCTACATTCCGCCCGGACCACGCCTGGGCGACGTCGTCGTGGAGGCGCGCGGGCTGCGCAAGGCCTATGGCGACGTGCTGCTGATGGACGACGTCAGCTTCACGCTGCCGCCTGGCGGCATCGTCGGCGTCATCGGTCCGAACGGTGCCGGCAAGACCACCCTGTTCCGGATGATCACCGGGGAAGAGCAGCCCGATGCCGGCACCTTGCGATTGGGTGAAACCGTGCAGGTCGGCCACGTCGATCAGTCGCGCGACGCGCTGAAGGCCGACCACTCCGTCTGGGAAGAGATCACGGGCGGTCGCGACGAAGTGGAGATGGGCAGGCGATCGGTTCCGTCTCGCGCCTACTGCTCGTGGTTCAATTTCAAGGGCGCGGCCCAGCAGCGCAAGGTCGGCACGCTGTCAGGCGGCGAGCGCAATCGTGTCCATCTCGCCAAGCTGCTGCAGAAGGGGTCGAACCTGCTGCTGCTCGACGAGCCCACGAACGACCTCGACGTCGATACGCTCCGTGCGCTGGAGGAAGCGCTCCTCAGCTTCGCCGGCTGTGCCGTCGTGATCAGCCACGACCGATGGTTCCTCGATCGCATCGCCACCCACATGCTGGCGTTCGAAGGCGACAGCCAGGTGGTGTGGTTCGAGGGGAACTATCAGGACTACGAGGTCGACCGGAAGCGGCGGCTCGGGGCAGAAGCGGACCGTCCTCACCGGATCAAGTACAGGAAGCTCACGCGATGAGGAGATCTGTGGAGGCGGGGCTTCAGCCCCGCCGAATCGGATTGCTCGCACTCGTCGCCCTGATGTGGCTCTCCTCCGCCGACGGTGCGTATGCGCAGACTACGCGGACGCTGAGGCTCGACTTCTATCACACGGGAACGGCGACAACAGAGGTGTTCAGCGTCGATCGGCTGGTGATCGAGCCGACGACGTGGCCGGGCAATCCGCAACGGCCGCTCGACGAGACGAACTTCGGCAAGTATTTATTCGAGGTCATCGATCGCGCGTCGAACCGCGTGCTGTACTCGCGCGGGTTCGCGTCCATCTTTGGCGAGTGGGAGACGACCGGCGAGGCGAAGGAACAGTCGCGGACGTTCCAGGAGTCGTTGCGCTTTCCGATGCCGGCCGCGCCCGTGCAAGTAGTTGTCAAGAAGCGTGACGCGGCGAACGCCTTCGCGGAAGTGTGGTCGACTCTCGTCGATCCGGCCGATCAGACCATCGATCCAGTCGCCCCCTCTTCGCCAGGGCCCCTGATCGAGCTGATGAAGAACGGCGATCCGGCGACCAAGGTCGATCTCCTGATCCTTGGCGACGGATACATCGAGGGCGAGCGCCCGAAGTTCGAGAAAGACGCGCGGCGCATGGTGGACCTTCTGTTCGCGACGTCGCCGTTCAAGGAGCGACAGCAGGATTTCAACGTCTGGGGGCTGTGTCCGCCGGCTGCGGAGTCCGGCGTCTCACGGCCATCTACCGGCAGGCATCGTCGCTCGCCGGTCGGGACCACCTACGATGCCTTCGGTTCCGAACGCTACGTGCTGACGTTCGAGAACCGCGCGTTTCGGGACCTCGCGTCGTTTGCGCCGTACGACGTCGTGGAGATCATCGTCAACGACCGGACGTACGGCGGCGGCGGCATTTTCAACCTCTATGCGACCGTCGCCGTGGACAACCAGTGGGCGCCGTACGTGTTCGTTCACGAGTTCGGGCACCATTTTGCTGGTCTTGCCGACGAGTACTACACGTCGGATGTCGCCTATCTGCCCAGCGAGCAGCGTGTGGAACCGTGGGAGGCGAATGCCACGGCGCTCCACGACCCGACACAGTTGAAGTGGAAGGATCTGGTCGCGCCCGGCACGCCCCTGCCGACACCCTGGCCAAAGGAGGCGTACGAGGCGCAATCGCGCGATTTCCAGCAGCGGCGCCGCGCGATCCGTGCCGCCAACAAGCCGGAAGCGGAGATGGAGGCGCTCTTCGCAGAGCAGCAGACGAAGGATGCGGCGCTCCTCTCGTCCGGCGCGCACCCGCACGACGTCGGCGCGTTCGAAGGCGCCCTCTACGAAGCGCGCGGCTTTTACCGGCCGGAAGCGGATTGCATCATGTTCACGCGCGACAAGGTGCCCTTTTGCCGCGTGTGCCAAAGGGCGATCACGCGCGTGATTGACCTCTACACGCGGTGAGATCCACAGTGCCAAGTGCTAAGTGCCAAGTGCGAAGTGGAGTGGAAAGTGAGGAGTGGGAAGTGGTGGCCAAATCGGTCAGGCGTTGCCCCCTGTGTACCGATTTGGCCATCACTCATCATTGGCAACTCCCCACTCCACTTGGCACTTCGCACTTGGCACTTGGCACTGCGAGGAGACGACGACTTTGCCCAGACGTTTTTGGCTGATGAAGTGTGAGCCGTCCGCCTATTCCATCGATGACCTGGCGCGTGACGGCACGACCAGCTGGGAAGGGGTTCGCAACTTTCAGGCGCGCAACTTCCTCCGCGACCAGATGCAGGTCGGCGACGGTGTCCTGTTCTACGCGTCGAGCGCCGAACCGTCGGGCGTCACCGGCCTGGCCGAAATCTCGCGCGCCGGATACCCGGATGCCTTTGCCTGGACGAAGGGCCACAAGTACTTCGACGAGGGCAGCTCCAAAGACAATCCGAAGTGGTACATGGTCGATATCCGCTTCGTCGAACGCTTTCCAGGCATCGTCCCGCTCGAGACGTTGAAGCAGGCCAAGGGCCTCGAGAACATGATGGTGACCAGGAAAGGCGCGCGGCTCTCGGTGCAGCCGGTCACGAAGGCCGAGTTCGATATCGTCACGAAGCTTGGCCGGAAGGCCACGCCCGCCTGATGTTTCCGGACCTCCGCGTGTTTCTGGATCGGCTGCGTAAGGACGGCGATCTGGTTACGGTGGACGCGCCGGTTGACGCCAATCAGGAGATCGCGGAGATCCACCGGCGCGTGATCGCCGCCGGGGGGCCGGCGCTCCTCTTTGCCCGCGTCAAGGACCGCGATTTTCCGGTCGTCACGAATCTCTTCGGTACGGCTCGCCGCGCCGAGCTCGCCTTCGGCACTCGACCGATGGCGCTCGTCAAGCGGCTCGTCGGGTTGGCCGAAACGCTCCTGCCGCCGACGCCCGCCAAGCTGTGGGCCGCGCGCGACGTGGCCCGCGACGCGATGCGGATCGGCACCCGCCGCGGCGCCTCTGGCCCGGTGATCGACGTCATCGAACGTCCCGCACTCGACCGGCTGCCCGTGCTGACCTGCTGGCCGGAGGACGGCGGGCCGTTCGTTACGCTGCCGCTCGTCTACACCGAACATCCCGCGGGCAAGGGGCACAACCTCGGGATGTACCGCCTCCAGGTCCACGATTCGCAGACGACCGGCATGCATTGGCAGATCGGGAAAGGCGGCGGCTTCCACTACCACGTTGCCGAGTCGCGGCAGCAGCCGCTGCCCGCGACGGTCTTCCTTGGCGGACCGCCGGCACTCATCCTCGCGGCTGTCGCCCCGCTGCCAGAGAACGTGCCCGAGCTGATGCTGGCGTCGCTGATCGCCGGCGAACGGCTGCCGCTTACCGCCGCAGTTCCCCCACACCCCCATCCGCTCGTGGCGTCGGCGGAGTTCGCGCTGATGGGCGAGGTGCCGCCGGGCGAACGCCGACCCGAGGGACCGTTCGGCGACCATTACGGCTACTACTCGCTGCGGCACGACTATCCCGTGTTCCGCGTTCGGCAGGTGGCGCGGCGGGGGGACGCTATTTTCCCGGCCACTGTTGTCGGCAAGCCTCGGCAGGAGGACTTTTTTATCGGCGATCTGCTCCAGGACCTCCTGTCGCCGCTGTTCCCGCTGGTGATGCCCGGTGTGAGCGCGCTGTGGTCGTACGGCGAGACGGGCTATCACTCGCTCGCGGCGGCCGTCGTGCGGAACCGGTACGGCCGCGAAGCCATGGCCAGCGCGTTCCGGATCCTCGGCGAAGGCCAGTTGTCGCTCACGAAATTTCTCATTGCGACTGACCAGCCGGTCGATCTGAAGGACTTCCGCGCGACGCTCGAGCACCTGCTGGCACGCACGCGTCTCGAGACCGATCTCTACGTCTTCTCGAACCTGTCGATGGACACCCTGGACTACACCGGCCCGGAGGTGAACAAGGGATCCAAAGGCGTGTGGCTGGGACTGGGCGAGCCGGTCCGCGAGCTCCCACGCACGTTCCAGCCGCCGGTGCCGCCGCCGCCGGAAGCGTCCGACGTGCGAGTGTTCTGTGGCGGCTGCCTGATCGTCGGCGGCCCGCGCTTTGCGGACGACACGGGCGCCGCGGGACGATTCGCGTCGCATCCGGCCTTTGCGGGCTGGCCGCTGCTCGTCGTCACCGACGAGCCGGAGCGCGCGGCACGCAGCGTCGTCAACTTCCTCTGGACGACGTTCACGCGCTTCGAACCGGCTCGAGACATTTACGCCGCGGCAACGCGGGTCGTGCGACATCATCTGGCGTACACCGCGCCGGTCGTCATCGACGCGCGCCTGAAACCCGGCTTTCCGGGCGAACTGTTCTGCGCCCCGGACGTCGCAGACGTCGTCTCGCAGCGATGGCGCGAGTACTTCCCCGCAGGCGGCGTGGAGATGGGCGACTCGAGTCGGGGTCACCTCGACTGACGCGCCCGGCGCGGATCCGACTCGGTCACGGATGGACGCGGAGTCGAACCGTCACGGACGAACGCGGAATCGAGCCGTCACGGATGGACGCGGAAACAGAGTTGTCACGGATCTCGCGGATGACCGCGGATCACCAAGGCAATTGAGAGGGTCAGAGAATCCGTGTGTCATGTTATGCCCACACACAAAATCCTGACACTCAGCCAATTCAGAAAATCCTTGGGCGACTCGAGTCGGGGTCACCTCGACTGACGCGCCCGGCGGTCACGGATGGACGCGGAAATGGAGGCGTCACGGATGGACTCGGAAGCAGAGTTGTCACGGATCACCCGGATGGCCACGGATCACACACAACACTCTCAGCCAATTCAGAAAATCCGTGTGTGTCCGTGTCTTCCGTGACCTGCCTGATCGGTGTTGTCCGTGACCTGTCTGTCTTCGGTGACAGTGCCCCGATCTGCGCCTTCCGTGACGACGACATGCTAGGATGCCGCGCTCATGCCCTTCGCAAGGAGATGCCGAGATGACGCCGACGCCGGAAGCCCTCGTTCGTCAGTGGTTCGAGGAACTGTGGAATCAAGGCAGGGAAGACACGATCGACCGGCTGATGACGCCGGAGACCACGGTGCATGGCCTGCCTACGCCTGACGGCAAACCAATCCGCGGCCCCGAGGGGTTCAAGCCGTTCTTCCAGGCCTTTCGCGGCGCCTTCCCCGATCTCCGCGTGACGGTGGTCCGCACGGTCAGCCAGGGCGACACGGTGGCGGCGCACTGCCACACGACGGGCACGCACCTGAGTCACACGCTCGGGATCGACGCCACCGGCAAGCAGGTGGATTTCTGGGGCATGTGCATCATCCGCACGCGCGGAGACAAGGTGATCGAGGGGTGGAACTGCTTCGACTTCCTGGCGTTCTACCAGCAGCTGGGCCTGGTGCCGCAGATGCCGGCGTGAGGGACAAAGAACTCTGTCTCGAGGTCTTCAGTTCAGGGCGTTCGGTGTTGCCAGCGTGAACGGTGCGATGACCGCATCGAACCCGTCGCCGTTCGCCCGCACCATCTGGTAGGTCCCCTGCATCGTCCCCACTGACGTCCGGAGCGGACAGAAGCTGGTGTACTCGAACGATGCGCCGGGTCCCAGCACAGGCTGTTCGCCGACGACGCCCGGCCCCTGGACCTGCTCGACGTGGCCGTCGGCGTCGGTGATCACCCAGTGGCGCGAGATGAGCTGCGCCGTCTCGCCGCCTTCGTTCGAAATCCGAATCCGATATGCGAACAAGTACTGGCTGTCTCGGGGTGAGCTCTGTTCGGGCAGGTACCGCGTTTCGACTTGAACCCTGATGCCATTGGTCGTCGTATCACTCATCTGAGGCGATTATGCCACGCCCTTTGACCCACTCAGGGCTGGGGTATCCTACTCGTTCAGGAGAACGACTGTGGACTCACTAGATGTCGAGGGTCTCGTGGGATCGGTGTTGCGCGGCGTCCTCGGCGGCGGGCGCAAGAAGAATCGCGGCGCGCTGCGCTACCTCACGGGCGGGCGCTCGTCGCTGCTGAACGCGAGCACGCTGCTGGCGGTGGCGGGCGTGGCGTGGGGATTGTGGGAGACGGCATCGAAGTCGGCGGCCGCTACTGGAACGTCATCGGCGGGATCGTCGGGCGGCGCGCCGCCGTCGACGCCGCGTCCGAGCGCGTCGATGCCGGTCGTGCCTCCGCCACTGCCGTCGAGCGCGGTCATCGCGCCGCCACCGCTCCCGCAGAGCGTTGCAGCGCCCCTCTCCACGGCCACCGTGCCGCCCGAAGTGATTCGCGTCCTGCGCCTGACGCTGTCGGCCGCGCGTGCCGACGGAACATTGGCCCCGCATGAACGCGAGGCGATCCTGGCTCAGGCCAGGGCCGTTGGTGCCGAGTCGCTGGTCGCGCCGGAGCTCGATTCGCCGCGTCCGCTGTCGGAGATCGTGGCGGGCGCGACCGATGCCCGAGCGCGACAGGATCTGTACACGCTCGCCTTCACGATCGTGCGCGCCGACGAGCAGGTCAGCGAGGTCGAGCGCGGGTATTTGAGCGAACTCGCCCAGCATCTTCAGCTCGAGCCGGACATTGTCGCCGAGCTCGAACGGGAAGCCGCGCGCCGCATCGGCGCCGAGGCGGAAGGAGCACAGCACTGATGTCATCCGCACAGTGGTACATGGCGGTCGGCGGTCACCAGATCGGACCGATGGCCGAGCAGGAAGTGGTCTCCAACATCCAGAACGGCACGGCCGACGGCAACACGCTGGTGTTCACCGGCGGCATGACGAACTGGACGCCGATCTCGGCGGTGCCGCAGTTCGCGTCGTACCTGAAGCCCGACGGCGTCGCGCCACCGCCCATGCCCGGCCGCGGCCGGCAGGCACACGAGATCGACTTCCGCATCTTCGGCGAGGATCTGCAATTCGTCGAAGTCGAGCTCGATCCGGGCGAGAGCGCCGTCGCCGAAGCCGGCGCGATGATGTACATGACCGACGGCATCCAGATGGAAACGATCTTCGGCGACGGGTCGGCGCAGTCGAAGACGAGCGGTCTGATGGGTGCGCTGCTCGGCGCCGGCAAGCGGCTGCTGACCGGAGAAAGCCTGTTCATGACGGTGTTCACGAACGGCGGCAGCGGGAAGCATCGCGTCGCGTTTGCCGCTCCGTACGCGGGCCGCATCCTGACGATGGATCTGGCAGGGCTCGGTGGCCACTTGATCTGCCAGAAAGACTCGTTTCTCTGTGCCGCCAAAGGCGTGTCGATTGGCATTGCCTTCCAGCGCAAGATTGGCGTCGGCCTGTTCGGCGGCGAAGGCTTCATCATGCAGAAGCTCGAGGGCGACGGACTGTGCTTCGCGCACGCCGGCGGCATGGTGCATCCGCTCGAGCTGAAGCCGGGCGAGACGCTCCGCGTCGACACCGGCTGTCTGGTGGCGCTGCAGCCGTCGGTGAGCTACGACATCGAGTTCGTCGGCAAGGTGAAGACGGCGTTCTTCGGCGGAGAGGGCCTCTTCTTCGCCACGCTGCGCGGACCGGGCAAGGTCTGGCTGCAGTCGCTGCCGCTCAGCCGGTTGGCCGATCGTATCTACAAGGCGGCGCCACAGACCGGCCGTCGCAAGGACGAAGGATCGGTCCTGGGCGGGTTGGGGAATCTGTTGGACGGGGACTAGCCAATTGTGGATTGAGGATTGTGGATTGTGGATTGCGACGTCGTGGGCTATGGGGCCAATTCGCAATCAATCCGCGATTCGCAATCCGCGATCCGCAATTACACCTAACTGTGCGACTGCCTCGCGCACCGACGCCTGCTGCTCGGGATTCAGTTCGCTGACGAACGGTGGAATCGGGCCGGTGTCGGCGATCGCGGCCGCAGTGACCGCGGCGTGAAGCACGCGCGCGGGACCCCACGCATCGCGAATGTCTTCCAGTGGCAGGAATGGCGCGCGGCAGGCTTCCGCTGACGGCCAATCACCTGTCGTGCAGGCCTCGAACAGCGCCTGACTCAAGCCAGGCGCGACGCAGCCCGATCCGGTCGTAAAGCCCGGGAGCGAGAACTGCCGCAGGTGCTGGACGGCCGGGCGTTCCCCCATCCCGCTCACCACTCGCGCCCGATCGACGCGGGCGAGCAGCCCGTCCAGATACGAATCGACGCCCGGATCCTGGCGCACTACGGCGTACTTGATCGCGACGACGAGGCCGTCGTCGACGAGGCGCGCAATCGCGTCGAGGCCGGCCGGGCGATCGCGGCCGAACCCGTCCTCGTCCTTGAGATAGAGGATCAGCGGGATCCCGGCCGACGCGGCCAGTTCGCGCACGCCGCGCTCGAGGCCATCGGCGTCGCGCGGATCGCTGCAAGGCAGCAGCATGGCGGTCGGAAACTCTGCCGCGCGAACGAGCGATGCCTGGTCCATCGCGCGGCCGAAGGACGGCCCCATGCTCGGAATCGCCCACACACGGTCGGGCAGGCCGGTCATCCACGCCAGGAGCGTTTCGTACTCTGCCAGCGTGATGTGGTAGAGAAAGGCGTTTCCGCCCCACAACAGCCGCGTGATCCCGCCGTTCACGATGTGCTCCACGAGTCGGCTGTTCTCTGCGTCGTCAATCGTGCGCCGTGAGTCGCGTTGTCGGGCGAGCGGCGGCACGGCGAACACGCCGCGGAGATCGTCGAGGCCAATGGGCTGCGTGCGCATGGCCGCGATTCTACCGCAGCGGGCGTCGGCCATCGTCACGTGTACAATTCGACCCCACTATGGAATGGCTGTCCTCTCCTGAAGCATGGATTGCGCTCGTCACGCTGACGCTGCTCGAGGTCGTCCTCGGCATCGACAACGTGATTTTCATTTCGATCGTGGCCGGCAAGCTTCCAACTGCCGACCGCGAACGGGCCCGACGCCTGGGCCTCATGCTCGCGATGCTGATGCGCATCGCGCTTCTCGCGTCGATCGCGTGGATCGCCCGGCTAACGACCCCGCTGGTGACGTTCTCCAGATTCGAGATCTCGGGCCGCGATCTGATCCTGATCGTCGGGGGCCTGTTCCTGATCGCGAAGGCGACGTATGAGCTCCACGACAAGCTGGAGGGCGAGGAAGGGCACGCCTCGGCACGCGTGCCGCCGTCATTCGCCGGCGTCCTCGTGCAGATCCTGCTGCTCGACATCGTCTTCTCGCTCGACTCGGTCATCACCGCGATCGGCATGGCCGAGGACCTGGCGGTGATGGTGCTGGCCGTCATCATCGCCGTCGGCGTGATGCTGGTGTTCTCCGGAAGGATTGGCGAGTTCGTCGAACGCCACCCGACGCTGAAAGTGCTCGCCCTGAGCTTCCTGCTGCTGATCGGCATGTCGCTCGTGGCCGACGGCTTCCGCCAGCACATCTCGAAGGGCTACATCTACTTCGCGATGGGCTTCTCGGTGTTCGTCGAGGTCGTGAACCTGAAGATCCGCGGGCGCGTGGTACCGGTGGAGCTGCGGCACAGGTACCAGGACGAAGGGAAGAGCTGAGAAATTGCGGATTGTGGATTGTGGATTGTGGATTGGATTGACGATCAAATTGCGGATTCGGCGAATCCTCAATGAATCCGCAATCCGCAATCCGCAATCCGCAATTACAGATTTCCTTTTCTAATCTCCTCGCCCAGGTAGTCCGTGGCGCGCATCGACAGCGACAGGATCGTGAGCGTCGGGTTCTTTTCCGACGCGCTCGTGAAGGCGGATCCGTCGACGACGAAGAGGTTCTTCACCTCGTGCATCTGGTTCCACCCGTTCAGCGCTGAGCGCTTCGGATCGGCGCCCATCCGGCAGCAGCCATGCTCGTGGATCGCCGATCCGTTGCTGTCGAGCTCGCCGCGCTTGAAGTGCACCCACTCGATGCCGGCCGCCTTGCCCACGTCTTCCAGCACATCGAAGATGTAGTCGGCCATCTTCCGTTCGTTATCGCCGGTCTGATAGTCGATCTTCAGCATCGGCAGGCCGTAGCGATCCGGCTTCGAATCGTCCACGGTGATGCGGTTGTGCGCGTAGGGCAGCGTCTCGCCGAACGGGTGCAGCTCGACCCACGCCGGGTACTTCCGCTTGACGTCCTTCTTCAGATCGGCGCCGAAGCCGTCGAGAGTATTGGCGATGCGCGGCAGGTTGCCCGGCGTGCAGCCGCTGTTCCAGAACTGCATCTGGAACCCGCGCAGGAACCCGAGATTGCCGCGGCGATGCGTGAAGCGCGGCATGTAGATGTGCTCGCCGCCGATGCCGAGATCGTTCTGCAGCGCGTTGCCGTAAAGCCTGGGCAGGAAGCCGGCCACGTGCACACGCAGCTGCTCGCACAGATAGCGGCCGATGACGTCCGACCCGTTGCCGATGCCGTTCGGATGCTTGTCGGACTTCGAATTGAGGAGAATGCGCGTCGTGTCGACGGCAGAGGCGCCCATGACGACGACTTTCGCCAGCGCCGTATGCTCCTTGCCGGTGACCCGGTCGAAGTACTGCACCCCCTTCGCCAGGCCATTCTCGTCCACGAGGATGCGCCCGACGACCGCGTTGGATCGAATCTCGAGCTTGCCGGTCTTCAACGCCGCGGGCAGCAGGTGATCCGCCGAGCAGAAAAACGATCCGGTGTCGCAGCCGGCGCCGCAATTGCCGCAATAGTGGCAGGCAGGAAAGCCGTTCAGCGGCAGCGTGCGATTGGCCCGGCGCCCGTGCACGATCGGGATCTCGCGCGACTCGAAGGCGGTCTTCAGGAGCCGCTCGCCGCACCGCAGCGCCGGCGGCGGCATCAGGAACTTGCTGCCCGGCAGCGCGTCCGAGTCATCGTCGCCGCCGCACACGCCAATGAGCTGTTCGACCTTGTCGTAGTACGGCGCCACGTCCTTGTATTCGATCGGCCATGGGATCTCCCAGCCGTCCGTCGCCGGACCCTTGAAGTCCAGATCGGAGTAGCGCAGGCTGACGCGGCCCCACACGTTGGTCTTGCCGCCATGTCCCCAGACGCGAATCAGCTCGAACGGCTTGTCGTCGGGCGTCAGGTACGGCTGCTCCTTCGTGTCGAGGAAGAACTGCGGCGGCTGTTCCCCGTGTGCCCGACGCTCCCGCGCTTCCCACGGGCGAACATGCGTCCAGAACTTGCTCCGCTCGAACTTCGTTCCCGCGTCGAGCAGCAGCACGTTGATGCCCTTGCGCGTCAGGTTCCAGGCGGCCATGCCCCCTGACGCACCGCTGCCGACGACGATGACCGGATACACCCTGGGCGCCCGCGACACCTGCATGAGGGCTATTCTACTCATCGCGGACCTAAAGGTCCGCCTCCACACGCTGTGGTGGCGGGGCTTTAGCCCCGCGTGCGAACGATGTGGTGGCGGGGGCTTTAGCCCCGCGTGCGAACGATGTGGCGGCGGGGCTTTAGCCCCGCGAGCGCAGGCGTTCCCCTGCGTGCGATAAGATCGCCGCGCGATGTTCTCTGAAACGGTGCACCTCGACGGCCACATCATCGATTCGGGCACGCTGTCGAAAGTGCTCGATCTGATCCTGCTGCACGGCGGCGATTACGAGATCACCACGTTCAACATCGGCACGACGCGGGAAGCCGCCAGCCGCGCGGAGATTGTCGTCCGGGCGGAAGCGCAGGACGACCTCCACCGGATCCTGCAGGAGGTCGGGCAGCACGGCGCCGCGCCGATCGCGCACGACGCCGAGTGGGCGGCCGCGCCGTCGGACGGTGTCTTCCCCGAGGACTTCTACTCGACGACCAACCTCGAAAGCTATGTCCGCCACGCCGGCCGATGGCTGCCGATCGAGCACATCGAGATGGACTGCGGCGTGGTCCTTCAGGACGCGACCGAGGGACCGCACGCCCTGACCGTTCCCCTGCACCGCGTGAAGCGGGACGATCGCGTGCTCGTCCACGAAGCAGGCGTCAAGGTGGTGCCGGCGCCCCGCAAGGATCCGGTATCCGTGTTCGGCTTCATGTCGAGCGAGGTGTCGGCCGAACGGCCGAAGGAGTTGACCGTCGCCGCCGTTGCCGAGGGGATGATCGACACGCGCCGACGGGGCAGCCGGATCCTGTTCGTCGGCGGACCCGCCATCATCCACACCGGCGCGGGCCGCTACCTCGAAGCGCTGATCACGGGCCGATGGATCGACGTGCTCTTCGCCGGGAATGCCCTGGCGACCCACGACATCGAATCGGCGCTGCTCGGCACGTCGCTGGGTGTGCGGCTGTCCACCGGCGTGCCGACGGCGACCGGCCACAACCATCACCTGCGCGCAATCAATGCGATTCGCGGCGCCGGCGGCGTCCGCGCCGCTGTTGCCAGCGGCCTCCTGACGAGCGGCGTGATGCACGCCTGCGTGGTCAACGGCGTGGACTTCGTGCTCGCCGGCAGCATTCGCGACGACGGACCGCTGCCCGACGTGATCACCGACAGCATGCGCGCCCAGGACGAGATGCGCACGCGTATCGCCGGCGTCGGCCTGGCCATCATGGTGGCGACCACGCTCCATTCCGTGGCGACCGGGAACCTGCTCCCGGCGTCCGTGCGGATCATCTGCGTGGACAACAACACCGACGCGGTGACGAAGTTGATGGATCGTGGCACGCGCCAGGCGTTCGGGCTCGTGACGGATTGCCAGTTCTTCCTGAAGGAGCTGGCGGCACGGCTCGAAGGACGATCGTCGGGTCCAACCGCAGAGCTCACTTGAGTGCGTCAACTTCCAATTCCCAATTCCCAATCGGGCTTGCTCGCGGTTTGCAGGACTTCTTGGGCGTTGAGCGTTGGAGGTTGGGAGTTGATGGGTGCACCCCGTATCTTCCACGGAGGATAGATGCCGAGACTTACCGTCGAGGGATTTGTGCCAGTTGACGTCACGTCAGGCAAGCGCCTGGTTCGTGCGATTGAGGAGGACGCGGGCGTTGATGTGTTGCACGCGTGCGGCGGCAACGCCAGATGCACGACCTGCCGCGTCGAGTTCATCGACGGCGAGCCCGACCGCATGACACAAGCGGAGCGGCTGAAGCTTGCGGAGAAGGGGCTGACCGGCGTGCGGCTGTCCTGCCAGATCCTCTGCGATCACGACATGACCGTCCGCGCGATCAGCCGCCTCACCGGCAGCGGCCGGCCGGATGCGGGACCCACGCCCGAGTCCGACATTACCCCTCCGCCAATCTGGGAGGCCCTGTTAAGATTTTGCCGCGAGTCCCCTGATGAATCCGAGGTTCCGGCGCATGTCGGCCTTCAGCTCCTTCGGGGCGTCGGTCTCGAGCTCCGCCCACTTGTCGAACCCGATCGCCGTCATGGCGTCGATGACGGCGGGGAAGTTGATCTTGCCTTCGCCGAGATAGTGCGGGTTGTCCTTGAGGTGCATCTCGCAGATCCGATCCTTCCCGAGCCAGCGGATCTCCTCGACGACGTTGAAGCCGTTCTGCGTGGAGTTGCCGACATCGTAGTAGGTGAGGACTGCCGGCGATTGCGAGCGCTCCATGATGCGCACGTTGTCCTTCGCGGAGATTGTGTCCTCCAGGCCGAGGATGACACCCGCCTTCTGGGCGTCCGGTCCCAGTTCCTTCAGCGCGTCGCCGACGAAATCCATCTCCGCCGGGGTCTTCAACGCGCCCGGCCCGAAGAACGGCAGCAGGATGACCTGTACGCCCACCCGCTTGGCCATGCCAATCGAATCCGCGACACGACGAGGGCCGAGCGGATCCGACTTCAAGTAGTTCCGGTGCAGGATGTTCAGGCAGACCGACGCCAGGGGGAACTGCAGTCGCTTCGACTCGGCCACGAACTGATCGAGGACCTCGTCGCCCACCCAGTCCTTGCCGTTCCGGTTGCTCAGGCTGATCTGCACACCGTCGAACCCCAGCTCCTTGGCGAGCGCCACCACGCGCGGATCGCCTTCGAGATCGAGGTTCCAATCGGTGATGCCCACCTTGAACTTCGCGTTGGCACGGGCGCGCGCCCACGCCATCGAGCGGCTGGCGAGCGTCGCAGCCACGCCGGCCGCAGTCGTCGTCAGGAATTCACGTCGTGTCGGCATTCGCATCTCCTTCGAGGGTTACATCGTGAGGACGACCTTGCCGGTCGCCGGGTCTTCGAGCACAGCGCGATGGGCGTCCGGAGCGGCTTCAAGCGGCAACTCCCGCCCGATGACGGGCTTGAGCACGCCGCTCGCGAGCGCCGCGCCGATGGCCGCGTGCGTCTGCCGCACCTCCTCAGGCGTCGCCGCCCAGATCTGCATGCCCAAAATCGCCGATTCCTTCGGCATCGTCTGCCGCGCGTCGATCTCGACGCGCCCGCGGTTGCCGATGACGATGACCCGCCCTTTCGCGGCGAGCACGCCCAGATCCTTGTCGAGGTTCACGTTGGCCAGCATCTCGAGGACGATGTCCACGCCTCGGCCTGCCGTGATCTCGGGAATTTTCGACAGATAGCCGTCCTCGCGATGATTCAGCACGGTGTCCGCGCCAGCGCGGCGTGCGGCCTCGAGGCCTTCCGCGGTGCCGGCCGTACCAATCACGCGAAGCCCCATGCCTCGGGCGAACTGCGTCGCTGCGATACCCACGCCGCCGCTCGCGCCATGCACCAGCACCGTCTCGCCGGCACGGGCCTGCGCCCGAATCACCAGCGCGCGATACGCGGTCGCGGCGGGCACGCCGATGGCGGCCCCCTGGCTGAACGAGACGGCGTCAGGGAGCGGGTGCACCATCGGCGCGTCGCACGCGATGCGCTCGGCATACGTGCCAGCGCGCGCGATGCTGGCCGCAACATAGACGCGAGCACCCGGCGCCACGCCCGTTACGCCGTCGCCAATCGACTCGATCAGCCCGGCGCCATCCGATCCGGGCGTGTATGGCAGCTCGGGCAGACGCGCGTATTTCCCGCTGCGGATATAGGCCTCGTACGGATTCACGCCGGCCGCGTGCAACCTGACGACTACCTGGCTGGGCGCGGGCGTGGGATCGGCCACGTCGGCCACCCGCAACTCTTCCGGCCCACCGAACTGCTTCACGACGATCGCTCGCATGGTCCGGAGTATATCGCTCGGCGGCCGCAGTAAGGCCGCACTTCAGCAGTAGGGCCGCACTTCCGCCTTCGCCGAAGGCTTCGGCGGACCGCCGTAGCTTTAGCGGAGGCTGGTCAGTGCGGCCATTGTCTGGCCCGACTAAAGTCGGGCCCTACTGCAGTTGTGGTTCGACTCTGAAACCCTGAAACCCTGAAACCCTGAAACCCTGAGACCTTATTCGTAGTGGAGTGCCTTGACGGGATCCAGCCGCGAGGCGCGGATGGCGGGGTAGACGCCGAAGGTCAGGCCGACGCTGACCGAGACGAGAAACGAGAGGAGGATCGATGTCGCGGTCACGATCGTGGACCATCCGGCCAGTACCGCGATCAGGCGCGACATGCCGACGCCGACCAGCAGCCCGATCGCGCCCCCGACGAACGCAATCATCACCGTCTCGATCAGGAACTGCCGCACGATGTCGGTCTGCTTGGCGCCGACGGCGCGTCTGACGCCGATCTCGCGGGTCCGTTCGAGCACGCTGGCCAGCATGATGTTCATGATGCCGATGCCGCCCACGAGCAGCGAAATCGACGCCAGCGCGACCATGACGAACCCGAAGATGCGCTGGGTGCGCCGCTGTTCCGCCAGCAGCGCCGCCGGGACGACGAGCGAGTAGTCGTCAGTGCCCCGATGGGACGCCGTCAGGATCCCGCGCACCACGTCCGCCGTACGCACGATTTCGTTGGCATCCGCCATCTGGAGGTAGATGCCGTCGATTTCGTCCTTGAACCGGCTGTAGCTGTCCTCGAGCCGCAGGATGGCGGCGCCGACCGGGACATAAATCAGGTTGTTCCGATCCTGCGCCGGAATGCCCGCCACATCGGTCTGGGAGCTGACCTGCGGCCCGGCGACGCCGATGACACGGAACCACACCTCGTTGACCTTCACGTATTGGCCGAGGGGCTCCTTGACGCCGAAGAGATTCGTCCTGGCGCCCTCGCCGATCACGCAGACGGCGGCCGCTGACGCGGCGTCGCGGTCGCTGAACCACCGGCCGCGCACGATCGAGAGTCCCGCGATCCCGCGATACGCCGGTTCGACCCCGAACACCTGCGGCGCCTCACGCTGTGGCTTGGGGATCAGCTTCTGCGGTTCGTACCGCTTGCGTGCGGTGGACGCGGTGATGCCCGGGACATTGGCGCGAATCACCCGCAGATCCCGCTCGGTGAGGCCGGGCGACATCTTGCGCGTTTTCTGAAACACCTGCCAATCGGTCGACTCTCGCGCCTCGACGATCAGGTTGCGAACGCCGAGCTGCTCGATGAACGCGAGCACCTGCTGCTGCGCCCCCGCGCCTATCGACATCATCGAGACCACCGCCGCCACGCCGAAGATCATGCCCAGCATGGTCAGCAGCGATCGCAGCTTGTGCGCCATCAGCGTTTCGAGACCGCGCTTGGAATCGGCGAGAATCTGCAGCCCGACGCCGTCGGAGAGCAGGCGGCTGACCGGGCTCATCGCGCTGCTCCAGGCAACGCACCGGCTGACGTCGATCCGGGCCCGCCGGATGACGCCGTTTCGGGGTTGACCAGCGCGACGTCAACGTCGGTGGGGAAGTCGCGCAAGACCACGCGCGTTTCTGTCATGCTCGCGACCTGCACCGGGCGTGGGGTGAAGCTCTTGCCGTCGCGGACGTAGACCACGGGTCTGCCGTCCTTCTCGAAGAGGACCTGGCGCGGCAGGTGGATCACATTCTTCAGGGTCGGTCCCTGCACCGCCACGCGCGCGGTCATGCCGGGCCGGAGCGCCTCGGAAGGACGCGTCAGCGCGAACGCCGCATTGAATTGCCGCGACGTTTCCGGTTCCCAGAAGGCCTTCTGCGCCGGACTGCCGACGCCCTTCGACGCACCGTTCAGGGGAGCGCCCGGCAGCGCTTCGACTTGCACCGTCGCCGGCGCGCCCGAGGTGATCGAGGTTCGCTCCGTCTCGGAGATCTTGGTCTTGATCTCCATCTCGGTGAGGTCGACGATCTCGGCCACGCTGCGGCCGGGTTGCACGGTGTCGCCAACGCGGTAGTCGGGCAGCGTCATCCCCATGAAGCCGAAGTTGCCGCCGGCGTCCTGGTTCTCCTTGATGACGACCAGGCCGTTGAGGGGGGCGCGAACGGTCAGGCTCTCGATGCTCTTGCGGGCGAAGTCGGCCGCGATCTGCGACTTCGCGCGCTTCTCCTGCGTCGCGGCAAGGGCCGCCTTGTTCCCGGCCAGATGGGTCTTGACGTCGAGCTCGAGCTGCGCGAGGGCGCGGGTCTTCTCGTCGAGCTCGAGCGTGTTCTTCTTGGCCTCGATCGCGCCGACGAACTCGTTGCCGCTCACCTTGATCTCGGCGCGCCGCAGATCGTGGCGCGCGTGCAGCAGATTCAACTGGTCCTGTGCCGCCTGCACCTTCGCGTCCGCCTGCATCTTGACCAGTTCCTGGTCGGCCTCAGCCAGCTCGGATTCGGCTTGTTGCAGGTTGTACTGCTCCGCGGCGCGATCGAACTCGATGACGACCTCGCCTTCCTTGACGACGGTACCGCTCGTCGCGAGCTTGATGATCTGCAGGAGCGTGGCGGCGGTCGGCGCGGCGAGCATCATCGAGCGGCGCGGTCCGAGCTCGCCAATCGTGTAGACGCGCACGTCCACGTCTCCGCGGGTCGGGACGGGTCGTCGGGATCTCGTTCAGTTTCGGCGAGAGATCGGGCACACCAAAGACGGCCGCACCGCCGACCAGCGCCATCACCAGCACCGCCACGATCACGCGCCACAACTTCATCGCCGGGCGACCTCGAGCGTCGGATCCTTCAGCGCGACGCGCTCGCCGGCCGCCACGCCGCTGCGGACGACGGCACGGTCGGCGTTGCGCCGTTCGATCTGGACGGGCCGTTTCTGTGGCGCGCCGTCTCCGATCACGTAGACGACGTCCTCGCCTGCAGAGGAGAACACGGCCTGCGACGGGACGATGACCACGTCCTTCAACGTGTCGACCGCGACGCGAATCGTCGCGGTCATGCCGGGCCGCACACGGTCGTCGCGATCGTCGAGCGCCACGTTCACGTCGAAGTTGCGAGGCGGCGGCCATGAGCTGAAGTCGGCTTTGGCCAGGGCGCTGATCGAGAAGATGTGGCCCTTGAGTTCCTTGTCCGGCAACGCCTCGAGTCGCACGGTCACGGGCTGGTTCAGCTGCAGACGCCCGCGTTCGATCTCGTCCACCTTCGCCAGGCCGAAGAGGGACGAGGCGTCCGGCAGCTCGACGATGCCCGCGCCTGGCCAGACCCGATCGCCTTCCTTGAAGTCCTGCGGGTTCATCCAGTTGCCCGACCGGAAGTTTCGGAGGACCGTGACGGTGCCCTCGCCCGGCGCGGTGACCGATAGCGCGTGCAGCTGCCGGCGAGCCTTGTTCAGATCGAAGTCGGCCTTGGTCCGCTTCCCGGTGACGCCGGCGACCTTGGCGCGGCCGCCGGTCTGATCGCTCGAGAACTTGGCCGAGGCCTCGAGCAGCTTGTGCCGGGCATCGTCGACCTTGAGCCCGCGCTGCTCGCCTTCCACGCGCGACAGCACTTCGCGGGCGGAATAATCGAGCTTTGCGCGGTCGACGTCATAGCCCGCCTTGGTCTCGGCCGTCTGGCTTTCTTCCTCTTTTGCGCGCGACTCCGCGCGGGATTGCTCGATCTGCGCCTCGAAGCCGCGTACTTCGCTCTGTTTTTCTTCGACCGTGCGCGAGACCGTCGTGCCGTCGAACTCGATCAGCGTGTCGCCCTTCTTCACGACCGTTCCGCTGGCCACGAGCTTCACGATGCGAAGCTCGCCGGCGTCGGGCGGCGCCGTGATCGTGACGCTGCGGCCGGCCTTGATCTCGCCGCGGACCTGCACCGCGTCCACGAACGTCCCCCGCTCGGCGACCGCCGTCGGCACATCCGGCGCCGCTCCGCGCCCGGCGATCGAGAGGGCGGCCACCACCACGAGCAACGCCCCGCCACCGATCCAGGCCGCGCGCCGCGTCATTCCACCACCACCTGTCCGGCCTCGAGGCCCGATGTCACCACCACATCGACCTCGTCCGACGGTCCCAGAGCCACCTGCCGAGTGCTGATGCCGTTGCCGTCGCGGACCCGAACGCGGGCGCCGCCCGCGTCCATCTGCACGGCATCGCGGGGCACGACGAGCGCGTTCTTGATTCGCTCGACCTCGACGTCGATGGCTGCCGTCAGGTCGGGGAGGAGCCGTGGGTTGGTCCCGTCAACCATGATCACCGCGGCGAAGGCGCGGACGCGCGGTGAGAACGAACCCGATATGCCGATCGGCGCAATCTGAGTGATGCGGCCGGTCATCTCGAGATCGGGGTACGCGTCGAGGCGGACCGCGACGGGGAGACCGACGCGCACCGAAGGGAGGTCTGCCTGGTTGATCCGTGCCCGCACCTGCATCGACGACTGGTTGACCACCTGCAGAATGGGCTCGCCGGGCGACATCTCGTCGCCCTCCTGAATGTCGGCGGGCCCGTTGCCCTTCCAGGTCATCTTCGGCACGACCAGCCCGTCGAGCGGTGACAACACCGTGAGCGCCTTCGCGTTATCGATGGCGTGGTCCATCGCGGCCCTGGCGCGATCGCGACGGATTTCGAGGATGCGATGCTCCGCGGCCGCTGCGGCGCGCTTGAGCGCGTAGTTGTCGCGGAGCGACTTCAGCTTGACGCGCGATTCGGCCAGATCCTGGTCGTTGATCTCGGCCTTGACCCGTGAGAGCATCTCGTTCTTCAAGACCTCGAGCTCGAAATTTTTCACCGCGTTTTCGGCCTGCGCGATCTCGCTGTCGTCTTTCACGCGCGCGGCTTCCTGCTCGGCGTCCTTCTGCAGGATCTGATTGACCAGATCGTCGTACTCGGCCTTCTTGTCCAGGGCGACCTTTTCCTGGGACTGCCGATCGAATTCGACGAGGACATCGCCGGCTTTGACCCGTGCGCCCGGCTCGGCGATCTTGACGATCACGAGGTTGCCACCACCACCTCCACCACCACCACCGGATTGCCCCTGGCCGGCGAGAAGCGGCGCCGTGGCGACGTGGAACTTGATGGCTTCGGAAAGGCCGGTCAAGCGGATCCGGCGGACGAAGTCCCGTCGGACGAGCGGTTTCGAGGCGTGGCCCGAGGCAAGCCCCCCCTGCGCCGCGACATCCTGCGAGCTCGAACGCCAGAATGCGGCGGTCAGGACCAGCGCGCCGACCACAGCGGCGGCGGTCAGGGTGAGACGCAGGCGGCCCCACATCATCGTCGCGGCTCTCTTGACATGCGGCGTCGTAGTAGACGGATTGGACACCGCTTTGGTTTGTTTCGTTCCATTAAAAAAGGGGCGAAAAGGTCGAAAGGTCGAAAGGTCCGAGGGTCAAGCAGGGGCGCATGGCAATGCGCCCTAGTGGAAGACACCCGGCTGCGGGGAGCGGGTGTCCCACCTGACTCGTCCCTAAGGACGCCCGCCGCGACCGATCTGTTACCCTTCGTCACGTTCTTGGAGGGGATGCACCCCTGCGGGGCGCATTGCCATGCGCCCCTACTCTGCGCGCGACCCTGTGACCCTTCGACCCTGTGACCCTTCGACCCTGTGACCCTTCGACCTTTCGACCCTTCGACCCTTAGACCCTTGGACCCTGCGACCTCACAGGTCCCTACGGTGGACGAGATGCTCCGGCTGATCCTGACGAGCCGGGTGTATGACGTGTGCCGCGAGACCCCGCTGGACCATGCGCCGCGGCTGTCGGCGCGCCTCGGCGCGACGGTGCTCTTCAAGCGCGAGGATCTGCAGCCGGTGTTCAGCTTCAAGTTACGCGGCGCTTACAACCGAATCGCCCACCTGAACCAGGCGGAGCGCGCCCGCGGGATCATTGCGGCGAGCGCCGGCAATCACGCGCAGGGGGTGGCGTTTTCGGCGCGGCGCCTGGGCATCCCGGCCACGATTGTCATGCCCCGGACGACGCCCGACATCAAGGTCGATGCGGTGCGGAGCCTGGGAGCAGAGGTCGTCCTCGCCGGTGACAGCTACGAGGACGCCCGCCAGCAGTGTGACATCCTGCAGCGCGAGACCGGCGCGGCCCTGATTCACCCGTTCGACGACCCGCTCGTGATCGCGGGCCAGGGCACGATCGGCGACGAAGTGCTGCGCCAGAGCCAGCGCGATCTCACGGCCGTGTTCGTCGCCGTCGGCGGCGGCGGTCTGATCACCGGCATCGGCAGCTATATCAAGTCCCTGATGCCGGATGTCCGCATCATCGGCGTCGAGCCGTTCGAGGCCGATGCGATGTTCCGCTCGCTCGAGGCTGGCCGTCGCGTGACGCTCGACCGGGTCGGGATCTTCGCCGACGGCGTGGCAGTACGGGAGGTCGGTCGTCTGACGTTTGCCCTCGCGCAGCAGACGGTCGACGAGGTCGTGCGGGTGACGAACGACGAGATCTGTGCCGCGATCAAGGACGTGTTCGACGATACCCGCAGCATCATGGAGCCGGCCGGCGCGCTGGCGGTCGCCGGGCTGAAGACGTGGCTGGCGCGCGAAGGCGGAGGCCGCGTCGCCGCGATCCTCAGCGGCGCCAACATGAATTTCGACCGCCTGCGCTTCGTCGCCGAGCGCGCCGAGCTGGGCGAAGCCCGCGAAGCGATCGTGGCCGTGACCATTCCCGAGCGTCCCGGCGCCTTTCGCGAGTTCTGCGCCAGGCTGGGGCCGCGAGTGGTCACCGAGTTCAACTACCGCCTCGGCGGCCGCGATGCGGCGCACATCTTCGTTGGCGTCGCAACCGCGTCGAAAGAGGATGCGCGGCGCGTGGTACGCGAGCTGAACGAAGCCGGCTACGCGACCGTGGATCTGTCGGACAACGAGATGGCCAAGCTGCACGTCCGCCACATGGTGGGTGGACGTGCGAGCGACGCGCGACACGAGCGGCCGTGCCGCTTCGAATTTCCCGAGCGGCCAGGAGCGCTGATGCAGTTCCTCGAGGCCCTGGGCGGCCGCTGGAACATCAGCCTCTTTCACTACCGCAACCACGGCGCCGACTTCGGCCGGGTCCTGGCGGCGTTCGAGGTGCCGGACGACGAAGTGCCGGCGTTCAAGGCGTTCCTCGACGGCCTGGGCTATCCATATCTGGCGGAATTCGGCAACGACGCGTACCGGCTCTTCTTGCAATAGAAAGGTTTCAGGGTCTCAGGGTTCAGGTCAGGGTCGAAGGGTCGCAGAGTACGGGGCGCATGGCAACGCGCCCAGCCTGGGTGCATCCGCGTGGCAGACCTCGAATCGTGGCCAGCGTCATAGATCGCGCGCGGAAGGCGTTGAGCGCCCGGGGAGTGGCGTTCGACGCCGACGCCAAGCGCGTCACGGTCCGCGCGTCAGACGCCAACGGGTTCGACGTCAGCCTGCGGGTTGTCGAGCCGCGACGGTTCGTCGTGTCGTACGAGGGATGGTTTGAGACATTTGGCCGAGCCGAAGACGCGTACGATTGTTTCGAGTACGGTCTGTCTGACAGCTGCCGCCTGCGTATGACCTTTCGCGGTGCGACTCCGGTCGCCTGGCAGATCGAAAAACGCGACTATGGCGTCTGGATGCCCGGCCGCGTCGTCAGGCGGCGCCTGGCGCCCTTCTGGCGGCCGGCACGAATCGAGCGCAGGCAGAATCGCGTCTTCACCTCTGCGACACCGGCCGCTTCGGCCGAGGACTGATCTGATGGCGGCCCCGCGAGCCCGGAGCCTGCGGGGAGCCCGGAGCCTATTCCTTTACAGCCTGTCAGTGCGGCGACACGATTTCGGGAATGGCGCCGGCCTTGGTGGTCAGAAACTCCTCCAGCGCCCGATCGACTTCATCGCGCGCCTCCGCTTCACGAGCGTCCCGCCGCCAATCGCCGACCGCGCCGATGGCCTTGCCGGCGAGAGCCGCCGCAAGACTGGTTGCGGAGATCTGGAGCAGGTCCGTGTTCGTGAACGCCTGCCAGGGCCGGAATTCGGGTGGCGTGACCATCGACAGAAACTCGTGGTGCCAGCCCGCATTCCACGTCGGCGGCTCCTCGATTGGCCTGGTGTCTTCGGTGAGATCGAATGAGGTCGGACGGCGTTCGGTGGTCGCGATGCGAAAGGTTGGCTGACGGATCACGAGCGCAGGTTCGCGGGCCAGCGCTTCCCTGATTCGTGCGATCGACCACGTCTCGGCTCTGGTCGCGGAAGCGGTGTGCTCCTCGGCCGCCAGAACCTCGGGCGCCGGCGTCTGAGCGGCGCTGACGCCGGTCGTCCAGATCACCAGAGACACAGCCAGGAATCCGCCTCGAGCGCCGCCCACCTCGAGTTGGACTGCGCGGCACCGATTTTGGACTTCGCTACCTCACGAGCAGCGTCACCCTCGTGAAGGCTGCCGACGGCGACACGTCACCGCTCCCATTCACCAGCAAGCCCGGCTTCCTAACCAGAATGCCGCGAAGGTCCTTCCCGACCATCGGCTCGAGGAAGAAGCCGAGGATATTGACCATCCTGATCTGTCCGGTTTGGTATTGCAGCTGCGGATCGAACACTGGCGATGTCGAGCGGCAACGACCAACGCGGGCCCGAGCGCGCCGTTCGGGCAAGCGGCCAGCTGGTCGTCGTCAGCCGGGTCGAGTACCGTTAGCAACTGTGCAGTATCCACGAGCGGTTGATCGTCTTGCGGACGGCGGCCCGAAGACATTTGGCCTGGCCGATCGCCTGCGCCAGGGCTCGTGCCCGTCACTCTGGCCATCGCTGCCGTCGACGATCGCCAGCGAGACGAGACGCCCGCCAGCGCCGCGGCGTCGGCGGCATTCAGCGCCTGTCGTCGGGCGCGCCACCATGACGCCATAGTCGATTGCGAGAGCAGTAACGCCAGAGGGCAATCATTCTGGGGCCAGGCCTGGATGGCGTCGAGCCGGCGTCCACTCCTTGCTATAGCGATCAAGACACTTAGCGCTGACTCCGTGAGGGTTGACAGTCTATATACATCAATGTAGATTTATGAATATGAAAGAGGCTTCGGCAATCTTTCGATTGCTCGGAGACGAGGTCCGCCTCCGGCTGCTTCGACTGCTGTCCGCTGAACGCCTGAACGTCACGGAGTTGACCGGGATCCTGGGCATCGCGCAGTCAGGGGTTTCCCGACACCTCGGCCTGCTGCGCGAGAGCGGCCTGGTCGAGGAACGGCGCGAAGGCGGGTTCACGTACTACCAGGTCCCGGCGTCCGACGCGCGGAATGGCACGGCGCCGCTGTGGGAGATGCTCGACGCACAGTTCACCGCGTCGGCGGATGAACCGATTGCGCGCGCCGATCAGACGCGGCTGAAAGAAGTGCTGCGGCTGCGCAAGGAGAGCTTCGCCAACCACGGCGACGGTCATCAGCTCGTCCCGGGCCGCAGCTGGGCAGCCTGGGCCCGCGCGCTGGGGCACCTGCTGCCGGCGTGGGACGTCGCGGATCTCGGATGTGGCGAGGGGTATCTCACGGTCGAAGCCGCCGGGTGGGCACGCCGCGTCATTGCCGTCGACCGGTCGGCAGAGGTCCTCGAGCGCGCGAAGGCGCTGGCCCGGCGACGTGGCGTCTCGAACATCGTGTGGGAGCAGGGCGAGCTTGAGCACGTGGCGCTGGCAGATGGGGCGGTCGACGTCACGCTGCTCTCGCAGGCGCTCCATCACGCGGCCGACCCCGCCGTCGCGCTTGCCGAATGCGCGCGGATCACGCGCGCCGGAGGATGCGTCCTGGTGCTGGACCTGCGGCGGCACGATGAAACCTGGGTCCGCGATCGCCTCGGCGATCGATGGCTCGGCTTCGACGATGTCCAGCTCGAGAAGTTGTTGAAGGGGGCGGGCTTGACCGACGTGCACGTGGACGTCGGCGCGCGGCTGACCGGTGACCCGTTCACGGTCCTCGTCGCGAGCGGCAAAGTGAGCCACCGAACGGGCGGAGGAGTGGATGTCGGATCGGAATAGCACTGCGGCGCTCATCGCGGCGGCGGAACGGCGGATTCTCGTGCTCGACGGCGCCATGGGCACGATGATTCAGCGCGCCCGTCTGACGGAAGGCGACTTCCGCGGCGAGCGCTTCGCGAATCATCGGCTCGACCTCAAAGGCAACAGCGACGTCCTCGTGTTGACGCGGCCCGACGTCATACTCGATATCCACCGTCAGTACCTCGACGCGGGGTGCGATCTCATCGAGACGAACACGTTCAGCAGCCAGGCGATTTCCCAGGCGGATTACGACCTTCAGGCCCTGAGTTACGAGCTGAACGTCGCGGGCGCCCGACTCGCGCGGCAGGCGTGCGACGAGTACCGTGCAAAAACGCCGGATCAGCCACGCTTCGTCGCCGGCTCGATCGGCCCGACGAATCGGACGCTGTCCCTGTCGCCGGACGTGAACGACCCGTCGGCCCGCGCGGTGACGTTCGACCAAATGCGCGACGCCTATCGCGATCAGATTCGCGGCCTGATCGATGGCGGCGCCGACACGCTGCTGTTCGAAACGATCACTGACACGCTGAACGCAAAGGCCGCACTCGTCGCCTGTGAGGAGGTGTTCGACGACACGGGCATCCGGCTGCCGGTGATGATCTCCGTGACAGTGACGGATCGCAGCGGACGCACCCTGTCCGGCCAGACCGTTGAAGCCTTCTGGATCTCGATCACCCACGCGAAGCCGTTCAGCGTCGGCATCAACTGTGCGCTCGGTGCGCGCGACATGGCGCCGTATATGGAGGAACTCGCGGGCATCGCCACGACGCGGATAAGCTGCTACCCGAATGCCGGATTGCCGAATGCGTTTGGCGCCTACGATGAGCAGCCGTCGGAAACGGCCGGCCTGCTCCGCGACTACGCCGAGCGCGGCTGGCTGAACATCGTCGGCGGCTGTTGCGGTACGACGCCGGAACACATCAGGGCCATCCGCGAGGCGGTCCAGGGATTGCCGGCACGTGGAGTTGCCCAAGCTAACCGCCTTCGCCAAGGCTACGGCGAGTCCGCCAAAGCTTCAGCGACGGCGGAAGCTTCCTACGACAGCACTGTTGTTTCACACGCAGGCGAGGCCGAACTCTGAGGCAGGCGTAGGCCCGAGCTCTGAGGCAGGCGTAGGCCCGAGCTTTAGCTCGGGCAGCTCCTTCACGCAGTTTTCCGGGCTCGAACCCCTCACCATCCGCCCCGACAGCAACTTTCAGATGATCGGCGAGCGCACGAACGTCACGGGATCGATGAAGTTCGCACGACTGATTCGGGCGGCCGACTACGGCAAGGCCGTCGAGGTCGCGCTCGATCAGGTGCGTGGCGGCGCCAACATCCTCGACGTCAACATGGACGAGGGCATGCTCGATTCCGAGCATGCGATGACGACGTTCCTGAACTACCTGGCGACCGAGCCGGAGGTGGCGCGGATTCCGTTCATGGTCGACAGCTCGAAGTGGTCCGTCATCGAAGCCGGCCTGAAGTGCGTCCAGGGCAAGGGGATCGTCAATTCGATCAGCATGAAGGAAGGCGAAGCCGACTTCCTGGCCAAGGCGCGCACCATCAAGCGCTATGGCGCGGGCGTCGTCGTCATGGCGTTCGATGAGAAGGGGCAGGCCGAGACCGTCGACCGGAAAGTGGCGATCTGCCGGCGTGCCTATGCGCTGCTGACGGAGCAGGTGGGCTTCCAACCGACCGACATCATCTTCGACCCGAACATCCTGGCGATCGCGACCGGTATCGACGAGCACAACGAGTTCGCGAAGAACTTCATCGAAGCCGCGCGGATCATCAAGGCGACGTGCCCGGGCGTGAAGATCAGCGGCGGCGTCAGCAACCTGTCGTTCTCGTTCCGCGGCAACGACGTCGTCCGGGAAGCCATGCACTCGGCGTTCCTCTACCACGCGATCAAGGCCGGCATGGACATGGGGATCGTGAACGCCGGACAGCTCGTCGTGTACGAAGATATTCCGCCGGCGTTGCTCGAGCGGGTCGAGGACGTGATCTTCAATCGCCGGAGCGATGCCACCGAGCGGCTCGTCGAGTTTGCCGAGCAGGTGAAGGGCAGCGGGACGCGCCGCGAGGTGGACCTGGCGTGGCGTGACGCCTCGGTGGAGCAGCGGCTCGCGTACGCCCTGGTCCACGGTGTCATCGACTTCATCGAGCAGGACGCCGAGGAGGCGCGGCAGACATACAGCCGGCCGCTCGAGATCATCGAAGGGCCGCTGATGGACGGGATGAAGACCGTCGGCAATCTGTTCGGCGCAGGGAAGATGTTCCTCCCCCAGGTCGTGAAGAGCGCTCGTGCGATGAAGAAGGCCGTGGCGTATCTCGAGCCGTTCATGGAGGCCGAAAAGGCGGCTGGGGGCACCCGCTCGCAAGGAAAAGTGCTGCTCGCGACGGTGAAGGGCGACGTCCACGACATCGGCAAGAACATCGTCGGCGTCGTGCTGGGGTGCAACAACTACGAGGTCATCGATCTTGGGGTGATGGTGCACCAGGACGTGATCCTGCGCACGGCCGCCGAGAAGCACGTGGATCTCGTCGGGCTGAGCGGCCTTATCACCCCCTCGTTGGACGAGATGGTGTCGGTGGCCCGCGAGATGGAGCGGCGGCACCTTCGTCTGCCGCTTCTGATTGGCGGGGCGACGACCAGCAAGCAGCACACCGCGGTGAAGATCGCGCCCGAATACAGCGCGGGAGTGGTCCACGTGCTCGACGCGTCGCGAGCCGTGGATGTCGTGTCGAGCCTGCTGTCGTCCGCCCGGCGTCCGGGATTCCTGGAGGAAGCTCGCCGCGATCAGGCGACCCTGCGGGAGCAGTACGCGCATCGCCAGCAGCGGCCGCTGCTCTCGTACGACGCGGCGAAAGCGAACCGTCTTCGGATCGATTGGGCCTCCGCCGACGTGCCGGCGCCGTCGTTCATCGGGCGCCGCGAGGTCGAGGTGCCGTTGGCAGACCTCGTACCGTTCATCGACTGGACATTTTTCTTTCATGCGTGGGAACTGAAAGGCCGGGTGCCGGGCATCTTCGAACACCCCGAATACGGCGCGGCGGCGCGCGACCTGTACGACGGCGCGCAGGAGCTGTTGACACGCATCGTGCAGGAGAGGCTGCTGACGGCGCGTGGCGTCTACGGGTTCTGGCCGGCCGCGGCGGACGGCGAGGATATCGCCCTCTTCAGCGACGAGTCACGCGCAGAGGAAGTGGTGCGGTTCAACATGCTGCGCCAGCAGGAGCCGATTGCTGACAATCGCCCCAACCGGTCGCTCGCCGATTTCGTGGCTCCGAAGGACAGTGGACGCCGCGACTACCTCGGCGCGTTCGCGGCGACGGCGGGCCTCGGGGCGGATGCGCTGGTCGGCCGCTTCGAGGCCGATCACGACGACTATCAGGCGATCATGGTGAAGGCCCTGGCCGATCGGCTGGCCGAGGCGTTCGCAGAGCATTTGCACGCGCGGGCGCGGCGCGACTGGGGCTACGGCCTGAGCGAGCGCCTCACGACCGAGGACCTCGTTGCGGAAAAGTACCGCGGCATCCGACCCGCGTTCGGCTATCCGGCGTGTCCCGATCACTCCGAGAAGACGAAGCTGTTCTCGCTGCTCGAGGCGCGCGACGTGGGCATCGAACTGACGGAGCACTTCGCGATGACCCCGGCGGCGAGCGTCAGCGGGCTGTATTTCTCGAACGCCGACGCGCGCTACTTCATGGTGGGTCGTGTGGGCCCCGACCAGGTTGCGGATTACGCCCGGCGTAAAGGGGTCAGCGTCGACGAAGCCGAGCGATGGCTGACGCCGAATCTGTCCTACGACGCGAGCCCGGTGGGGAAGTGTTGAGGATGCCCAAGCTGAAGCTTGGGCCTACGTACGAAGGACGAAGGACGAAGGACCGAAGGACGAAGGACAGATCGTACGTAGGCCCGAGCTTTAGCTCGGGCATAACAGTTACCTACAACGGCTCTGCCGTCACCGGGCGTAATACATCCGCGCAGCGCTGACACCCCACGACGATCTCGGCGCGCCGATCTGCTGTCACGATCGGCGTCTGACAGGCGTTCGACGTCGCCTGACGATGCGCGATCGTCACGGCCAGTTCTCCATCCTGATTCCTGCAGGACGGATCCGCTCCATGTGCCAGCAGGCGCTCGACGACCGCGGAATGGCCCCAGAGAGCCGCCAGATGGAGCGGCGTGCCATAGCCGAGCAGGAGGTTGACGTGATCGGGATGCGCCGTCGCCAACGACTCGACGTCGTCGTCGAACCCGAACGCCGCGGCCATGTGCAGGCTGACCCTCGTGCCTCTGGCGCGGAAGTGACGCACCAGGTCCATGTGGCCCTTCTCGTTCGCCCATCCGATGGGCGCGGCGCGGTACTCGGTGTCGAGATCCTCCATGTCGGCGCCCCGATCGATCAGGAGATCCACCGCGTTCCGCTGTCCGTGAATGGCGGCGTAGTGGAGCGGGCTCGCGCCGCCTTGCTGCTGTTGAGCGAGCCCTGGTTCGGCATCGAGCAGACCCCGGGCAGTATCGACGTCGCCGTTCGACACTGCCGTGACCAGAGATGCCAGCGACTCTGACATTTGCCCTCCCGATCGCACATCCTACCGCCACGATCCCGGCCCTGAAAAGATGGGGCGGTCGTCCCACCTGGGCTTCGGTCCGTCCCCGCTGCCCGGGCCCCGTCATTCCGTCGCCGCTCGATGCCGGGGTTCCGGGGTATGTTTGCCGCGGGATGACCAGGCGTGCACAATCGCGTTCATGACCGAACGAGAACGTTTGCTCGACATGATGCGGCGGTTGCACGGCGGCGGCGCCTGGCACGGCCCTTCGGTGAAAGAGGCGCTGGCCGAGGTCGATCATCGGCTGGCCGCCGCCCGTCCGGTTGCCGGCGGTCACACGATCTGGGAGATCGCGCTTCACATCGCGGCATGGAGAGGCGAGGTCGGCGCGCGCATCGGCGGCAAGCGCCCTGGAGCGCCCGAGCAGGGCGACTGGCAGCACGTCACCGACACGAGCGCCGCGGCGTGGCGGAAGACGCTGGATACGCTCGACGCGTCATACCAGGCGCTCGCCAGTGCCGTGGCGCGTCTGTCGGACGCCGACCTCGACCGGCCGCTTGGCACCGACGACAATCCGACCGGCGGCAGCACCATCGGGCTGACGCTTCACGGCATCGTCCAACACGACGCCTATCATGCAGGCCAGATTTCGTTGCTGAAGAAAGCGGGGGATCGCCCGAGCTAAAGCTCGGGCCTACGTAATTGCGCTAGGCGCCTATGCGCCTATGCGCCCGAGCTTCTGCCGGCAACGAAAATATCCGGCCCAGGGATCCATGCCGCCGTCCAGCTGTTTCAGCCGTCGTCCAATGGTCGCCATCGTCCATCGACCCGGGTCCAGCCGCGGCGTCAGCTCATCCCAGTCGAGCGGCACCGAGATGGATGCGTTGGCGCGCGCACGCACCGAGTACGCCGCTACGGCAGTGTTCGTTCGATTGTTGCGCAGGTAGTCGATCAGGATTTGCGACTCGCGGCCGGCTTTCGCGAACCGGGTAGTGAACAGGGTCGGCTCGTGTCCGGCAATCGTGAAGGCGACCGACTTTGCGAACTCGAGGCAGTCTGACCATTCGCAGTCCGGTGCAATTGGCGCCACGAGGTGGAGCCCTTTCCCACCGGTGGTTTTCAGCCAGCTCTCGAGGCCGAGAGACCCGAGTGTCGATCGCACCATGCGGGCCGCCGTGACCGTCCGTCGCCACGGGACGTTGGGACCGGGATCGAGATCCAGAACGATGCGATTCGGCCGCTCCAGACGGTCCGCCGTCGAGTTCCACGTATGAAACTCCACCATGTTGCGCTGTGCGAGCGAGATGAGCGCGGCCTCGTCGTCCACGATCATGTAGTCGCCGACTTTGGTCTTCTCCTGAATATGGACGACACGAACGTGCGCAGGCGCGCGCTCACCTGCATGTCGAAGGAAGCGGCAATGGTCGGCGTCGGGCGCACACTGTTTGAGCGTCAGCGGCCGGCCCCGGAGGTGAGGCAGTATCCACCGCGACACGCTGTGGTAGTAGTGGACGAGATCGAGTTTCGTGAGGCCGGCGTCGGGAAAGATGACGCGGTCCGGATGCGACACGCGGACGCCGGCGATCATCGGATCGCCAGCCCCGGTCCGCCCGGGCGCCCGCTTCGCCCTAGAACTCGTGCCCCGCGGCATGCAAGGCTCCGCGCAGCGTCGTCATCGCCTCGAGCGCAGCCGGATCCCAGGAGCTGCCCGCGTCGTGAATGGTCTTGTTGATCGTGAATGCGGCAAAGCGGACGCCTTCCTGATGTGATGCGGCGACTGCAATTCGCAACCGGCCGAGGTGGTAAAGCGCCTTGTCGTTGCTCGCGCCTGGTGGCAACGTCTGAAGCACACGCTCAAGCGCATCGATGGCGTCGATGACCGATTGTTTCTGAGGCTCCACTACGGACATGTTCATGAGTCTAGCATCGCTGCGACACACCATCCGCCGCCTCACAAGCACACCGACGCTGACCTGGGCAGCCGTGCTCACATTGGGCGTCAGCATCGGCGCTGCCACGGCGATCTACTCAGCCGTGCAGGCGGTGCTTCTCGGCCCGCTGCCATTCCGCGAGATCGAGAAGCTGGTCGTGCTCTGGGAAACCGACCTCAAGAAGGGCGCCCCACACATCGAGCTCTCGACGCGCGAGCACGACGCCTGGCGGCGGCGCCTGACGTCGTTCGAAGATCTGGCCGCAGTGACCGCGGCCAACCTTCGCGTCACCGTCACCGGCAAAGGCGAACCGGTGCAGGTGGAAGCAGCGCTCGTCACGCCCAACTTCCTGAGAGTGCTGGGCGTGCGACCGATTCGCGGGCGCGATTTCGATCGGCGTGAGGAAATCGACTTCACCGGTGGCAGCCTGTTGATCGGCGAAGGCTTCTGGACGCGGCAGTACGGCGCGGATCCGTCGGTCATCGGCCGCACCATCACAGTCGCGGGCTCTCCCAGTACGGTTGTGGGCATCCTTCCGTCGGGTGTTCTGCCGCGGGGGGTTGACCTGTGGTTCAGCGCGGCTGGCCTGGGGAAAGATGCGCCCGATCTCGGCGTGCTGAAGCTGATCGGCCGCTTGAAGCCTGAGCGATCGGCAGAAACGGCTCAGGCCGAAGTCGATGTGGTGGCGCCGTCGATGAGCAAGGTCCGGCCCGGCGGGGACGTGCTCGGCGCACGGCTCGAGCCGTTCGTCGATCAGATCTACGGACAGGTGCGGCCGGCGATGCACTTGCTGATGGCGGCCGTGCTCAGCCTGTTGCTGATTGCGTGCGCCAACGTCGCCAACCTGCTCCTCGCGCGTGGCGTCGACCGGGAGCGCGAGCTGGCGGTCAGGGCAGCACTGGGCGCAGGACGCAGCCGTCTCGCGCGGATGCTGTTCGGCGAGAGCGTGGTGCTGGGTCTCGGCGGTGGCCTGCTGGGCGTCTTCGTCGCGGTATGGGGCGTTGCTGCGGTCCGTCGGTTGATTCCCGCGGACGTGCCGGGCGTCGATCGGCTCGCCATCGACTGGCGGACGCTCGTCTTTGCGACCGGTCTTTCCCTGCTCGCGGCGATCGTCTTCGGAACGGTGCCGGCGCTGCGCGCGGCGCACGTGCAGGTGGGCGACGCGGTGCGTGAGACGACCGGCCGGGCGTCGAGCGGCCGTCGTGTCGGCAGGATGCGGGGGCTGCTCGTCGCCGGCCAGCTCGCGCTCTCGCTCGGCCTTGTCGCCGGCGCCGCGCTGACGGCGCAATCCTTTCGTTCGCTGGCGCAGCTGGCGCCCGGCTTCGATCCGCGCGGCGTCGTGACCGCGAAGATCCAGTTGAGCGACAAGCTGGCGGATCACCGGGCGCGTGCCGCGTTCTATCGGCCGCTGCTGGAACGGCTGCAGGCGCTGCCCGGTGTCGAGCACGCGGCGCTGGTGCTGCTCCGCCCCCTTGCGGACCCGGTCGGTTGGGACTATCCGTACACGCTCGAGGGCCAGACCGAGGAAGCGCAGGCCAGAAACCCCAACGCCAACTTCGAGTCGATCAGCCCCGGCTACTTTGCCGCCGTCGGCATCCCGCTCGTCGACGGGCGCAACTTCGCCGAGGCCGACGGGCCTGACGCCGGCCCGATTGCCATCGTGTCGCGATCGATGGCCCGGCGGAACTGGCCAGGCGAGAGCGCCGTCGGCAAACGCATCAAGCCCGGCCCTCCTGACCAGAAGGCGCCCTGGAAGACGGTGGTCGGCGTAGTGGGCGACGTTCGCTACCGCGAGTGGACCGCCGTCCGCGACGACATTTATGTGCCGTACGGGCAATGGAATTTCGGGCGGATGGACCTGGTCGTGAAGGCGTCCGATCCGGTTGCCATCGTCCCGGCGATCAGAGCCGCGGTGCGCGCCGCCGATCCCGATCTGCCGCTAGCCAGCGTCACCACGCTCGAGCGCGCCGTGGACGATGCCACTGCCGGTCCCCGCTTCACGGCGGTGCTCCTCGGCGTGCTCGCTCTCGTGGCGCTCGTCGTCGCCGCGGTGGGGACCTTCAGCGTGCTGGCCTGGTCGGTCGAGCGCCGAACCCGCGAGATCGGCGTTCGGGTCGCCCTCGGGGCGCAGCGCAGCGACGTCCTGCGGCTCGTCGTGGCACAGGCCGCGCGCCTGACGATCGCCGGCGTCGTGGCGGGGCTCGCCATCGCGCTCGCCGCCGGTCGTGGCCTTGCGGGTCTTCTGCATGCCATCTCTCCGTACGATGCCGGGACGCTCGCATTCTCAGTCGCGCTGCTCGCGGCGGTAGGGCTCGGCGGCGGCCTCCTCGCATCGCGCCGGGCACTTGCCGTCGAACCCTCACGGGCTCTCCGGCAGAGTGACTAGGCGTCTGCAGTAGGGCCCGACTTCAGTCGGGCCGGTTGCTGTGGCCGCACTGAAGTGCGGCCCTACTGCAGCACGTCAGTTCAGCCCCGCGTTCAGCCGACCCTTCGACCCTTCGACCCCGAACCAGCGCGCGAGCCATTGGTCCGCGAGCGGTGTCCAATCCCTCCAAAGCAGCGCTGCTGACATCGCTTTTCTCCGAAATGGAGGAGGACGCATGCCAGCCGACTTGTTCCGTCCGTCCGTGGTCGCGACGTCGTCTCGACGCCGCGCCTCGCTGCTGCCTGTCTCGATCGCCGTTCACGTCATCGCGATCGCGGCGTTCTTCATCGTGCCGCTGTTGGCCGATGTGGAGCTGCCGCCACCCAATCAGCGGGTCGCCAGGCCGTACATACCAGTGATGCCGATCGCGCCCCCGGTCGCACGGCGTCCCGCTCCGCCGGTCTCTGCGAAGCAGGTCTCAAATCCGGCACCGGTGGTGCCGTCCATTGATGCGCCGGACGTGATCGCGCCTGAGCCCGAGTTCGTGACCATGGGCGATCCGCTTCCGGGCATGGGCATCGGATTTCCGGACGGCGTGGAGACGGATGGACTGATCGCAGGCAACGTTCCGCCGCTGCCGCCCGCCCCGCCACCGGCACTGCCGCGATCGGTCCCCGTCGGCGGGCAGATTCAGCCGCCGCGCAAGATCAAGAACGTGGCGCCGGTCTATCCGGTCATCGCCCAGAGCTCGCGCGTGCAGGGCAAAGTCGTCCTCGAAGCGGTGATCGGCCTGGACGGTCACGTGGACCACGTGCGGGTCCTCGAGCCGGTCGCTCTCTTGACCGAACCCGCGATCGCCGCCGTTCGTCAGTGGGTCTTTACGCCGACAAAGCTGAATGGCGAGCCCGTGCAGGTCATCATGACCGTCACGGTCGACTTCAGGCTGAACTAGGCGCAGGGGGGCAGGGGCGCAATGGCGGACAGGCGCATAGGCGCATAGGGGCATAGGCGCATGGGGGGAACAGGGCATCTCCCAGGGTTGGATGCTGATCACACCCCGGTCTCCCCATGCGCCCCTGCGCCTATGCCTGCGCCTATGCGCCCCTGCGCCCACGCTGCGCCCATGCGCCCCTGCGCCTTTTGCGCCCCTGCGCCTGTCGTTAGTGCTTGCTGTCTTCCAGGTACGTGTAGCCCTGGAGGCCATCCTCGTAGAAGCGGAGGAGGCGGCCCGACTGCTCGAAATCGAGCCGGCCTTCGCGCACGGCGGTCTCTGCGTCCGAGCGCATCCGATGGAGCAGCGTGTCGGCGTTGAACTCGACGTAGTCGAGCACCTCGCGAACGGTGTCCCCTTTGATGAGCGCCTCGAGGACCACGTTTCCATCGTGGTCGAGACGGACATGAACCGCGTGGGTGTCGCCGAACAGGTTGTGGAGGTCGCCGAGGATCTCCTGGTACGCCCCTACCAGGAAGACGCCGAGCATGTAGGGATCCCCATTGAACGGGTGAAGCGGGAGCGTGCGCTTCACGTCACGGCGATCGATGAACTGATCGATCTTGCCATCCGAGTCGCAGGTGATGTCGCCGAGCACGGCGTGCTCGCTCGGGCGCTCGTTCAGCCGGTGAATCGGGACCACGGGGAACAGCTGCTTGATCGCCCAGCTGTCCGGGATCGACTGGAAGAGCGAGAAGTTGCAGAAGTACGTAGAGGAGAGCTGCTCGTCAAGGCTCTGGAGATCCTCGGGCACTTCGTCGAGCTGCTGGACGATCCGCTGCAGCTTCGAACAGATTGCCCAGAACAGCGACTCGGCCTGGCTCCGCTGGTCGAGCGGCAGGTAGCCGCCGCTGAACAGGTTCAAGGCCATGTCCAGCGCCTGTTGCGCGTCGTGATAGCTCTCGAGCGCGTTCCGCGTCGTCAGGTTGTTGAAGGTGTCCATCAGGTCGATCAGCGGCTGCTCGACCTCTCCGCCGTTCGGGTGGACGATGCCCCCGTTGCCGAACCCGGACACGCCCAGGACGTTGAACACGAGCACCGAGTGATAGGCCACCACCGCCCGCCCGCTTTCCGACACGATCGTCGGGTGTGGAACCCCGGCGTCGTCGCACGCGCTCTGGATGTGATAGACGACGTCGTTGGCGTATTCCTCGAGCGTGTAGTTGGTGCTCGACTCGAAGTTGGTTTGCGACCCGTCGTAATCGACGCCGAGGCCGCCCCCGACATCGAGATACTGGAGGCCGGCGCCGGCCTTGTGCAGCTCGGCGTAGATCCGCGCGGCCTCGTTGAGGGCGTGCTTCACCACCCGGATGTTCGGGATCTGGCTGCCAAGGTGGAAGTGGAGCAGCTTGAAGCAGTCGGCCATGCCGCGCCGCTTCAACTCCTCGAGCCCTTCCAGGATCTCGCCAACGGTGAGACCGAATTTCGAGCGATAGCCGCCCGAGCTTTGCCAGCGACCACCGCCGCGTGCCGCCAGCTTGACGCGCATGCCAATCTGCGGCCTCACCCCGATCTTCTCCGAGTACTCGAGGATGAGCCCCAGCTCCGTGTACTTCTCGACGACGGGGATGATGTTGCGGCCCATCTTCTGCGCGAGCATCACCGTCTCGATGTACTCGGCATCCTTGAAGCCATTGCACATGATCGGCGTGTCGTTCGAGGCCATCGCCACGACCGCGAGAAGCTCAGGCTTGCTGCCGGCCTCGAGGCCGAATTGGAAGGGCGCACCGAAGTTCAGGACTTCCTCGACGACCTGGCGCTGCTGATTCACCTTGATCGGGTACACGCAGCAGTACCGGCCGTTGTACTGGTGCTGGGCAATCGCCGCCTGAAACGCCTCGTGGATGTCGCCCAGCCGGTGTTTCAGGATGTCGCTGAAGCGGATGAGGAGGGGAAGCGTAATGCCGCGGGCCTGGAGGTCGTCAACGAGCTGCTTGAGGTCGATCGCACGCGAAGGATCTTTGGTGGGATGGACCTGGATGTGGCCGGCGCCGTTGATCGAGAAGTAACCCTTGCCCCATCGGAGCACTTCGTACATCTCGTTCGCGTCGGTGATGCTCCACAGGTCACCTGCGCTCATCGCCTGCCTGAGGCGACTGCTCGTTGTGCTCATCCAAGCATGATAAACGGTTTCGCCGTCGATAGATCCGTAAAGTTCGCCAGGCGGACCTAAAGGTCCGCCTTCAGTACGCGAGCACCTTGCGAACCGCGTCGGCCAGTCGTCCCTTGGGCGAGTAGATCTCCTCGAGCGCTTTGCTGAACGGCACTGGCATGTCCAATCCGCTCACGCGCGTCACCGGCGCGTCCAGCGATGAGAACGCCTCCTCGCCGATCGCTGCGGCGATTTCCCCGCCGAACCCGCCCGTCATCGGCGCCTCGTGCAGGACGATGGCCCGGCTGGTCTTCCTGACCGAGTCGAGCACTGAGATCGCGGTCCCAGGGCAGCAACGTGCGCAGGTCGACGATCTCGACCGAGACGCCGTCGCGCGCCATCGTCGACGCCGTGTCCTGCGCCCAGGCGACGCCGACGCCCCAGGTGACGATGGTCACATCGCGTCCCTCGCGCGCGATGGTCGCCGGACCGATGGGCACGGTGAAATAGCCATCGGCCACCGGACTCTTCGCTGATCGATACAGGAACTTGTGCTCCAGATAGAGGACCGGATTTCCGTCCTCGAATGCGGCCAGGAGGAGGCCCTTCGCGTCGGATGGCGTCGCCGGCGTCACGACTTTCAAGCCCGCGACATGGGTGAACCAGGCTTCGGGGTTTTGCGAGTGGTACGGGCCGGCGCCCGTGCCCCCACCTACCGGTACGCGGATAACGACCGGCACGCCGGCACCCCAACGATAGTGGGTCTTCGCCAGGTTGTTCACGATCTGGTTGAAGCCGCAGGTAATGAAGTCGCCGAACTGCATCTCGACCATCGGTCGGAAGCCTTCGAGCGCCAGTCCCAGGGCCGCGCCCAGCACGCCCGACTCGATGATCGGCGTATTGCGCACGCGCGCGCGGCCGAACTCTTCGACGAAGCCGGCCGTGACCTTGAAAGCCCCGCCGTACTCGGCGATGTCCTGGCCGAGGAGCAGCACGCTCGGATCGCGCCGCATGGCCTCACGGAGGGCGTCCGAGATCGCATCGATGTACCGACGTTCCGGCACCTGTGCGCGGCCCTGCAGGGCCGCCTCGAGGCAGCCCGCGCTGCGCGCGGCAGGGCCGCTCGGCTGCGCCTCGCGAGGGGCAGCAGCTACGCGCCGAAGGCGCATACACATCCGCCAGCTCGCGCGCGGCGGTCGAATCGGGTTCCGGCGACTCGAACGCCTCGTCGGCGAGGCGGTCGATGTGCGCTTTGAACGCGGCGCGGATGTCGTCGCGCTCGTCCGCGCTGATCGTGCCCTCGGCGAGCAGGCGCGACTCGAAGCGCGCGATCGGATCCTTCGTCGCCCACTCCTCGAACAGGTGTTTCGGGACGTAGGCGGTTCCGGAGGCCTCCTCGTGACCGCGCATCCGGAAGGTTTCGAACTCCAGGAGCGTCGGTCCGTCGCCGCGCCGCGCCCGCTCCGCCGCGCGGTTCACCGCATCGACCACGGCCAGCACGTCGTTGCCATCCACCGTCTCACCCGCCATCCCGTAGCCCACCGCACGATCGGACAGCCGCGCGCAGGCGTACTGCTCCGCCACGGGCGTCGACAGGCCCCATTGGTTGTTCTCGACGACGAAGATGACCGGCAGCTTCCAGACGGCAGCCAGGTTCAGCGCTTCATGGAAATCGCCTTCGCTCGTCGCGCCCTCTCCCGTGAAGGTGGCCGCCACCCGGGATTCGCCGCGAAGCTGATACGCGAGGGCCAGCCCATCGGCCACCGGCGGCATCGCCCCCAGGTGGCTGATCATCCCGACGATCTGATGGGGGAGGACGCCGAAATGGAACGTGCGGTCGCGGCCGTGGGTGAAGCCGCCGTCGCGGCCCAGCAACTGGCGGAAGAGCGTCAGCAGATCCAGCCCGCGGGCGGTGAAGACCCCGAGGTTCCGGTGCATCGGGAGGATGGCATCGTCTGGTCGCAGGGCCGCCGTGACGCCCACCGCAATCGCTTCCTGCCCCACGCCGGAGAACCATTTGGACAGCCGACCCTGCCGCAGCAGGATCAGCATTTTTTCCTCGATCAGCCGCGGAAACAGCAATGCGCGGTAGAGCGCCCGCTTGCCGCTCGGGGACAGGCCCAGCAGCTGTGGGGATTGGGGCCTGTCCCAAGCGGTGCCGCGGCAATCGACCACGACGGAAGCTGGGTGGCTGGGGCGGGCATCGCGTGATTATCCTCAGCCTTCAGGCTTCAGGCTACAGACTTCAGGGGGCCGGCACGCGTTCATGCCGGCTGCTAATAACGGCAATCGTTCTCGCGCATACGGTTGCGCAGCGGGGCTGGCCGACTACAATCCTGTAGTAAGCCATGCCGCCGACCGACGAAATTGTGGGAACCGTCCGCCGCTCGGCGCGATCCGCCACGCTCGACGCCAACGATCCGCGCGGCGCGACCAAAGAGATCCGCCGGCTGTCGTCGCTGATCGACATCAGCCAGGCCGTCGCGGCCACGCTCAACCTCAACATTGCGCTGCCGCAGGCGCTCGAGATCCTCGAGCGTCATCATCGTGTCGTTCGGGGCGCGATCCTGCTGCTTGACGAGGAGACCGGTGAGCTCTACATCAAGGCGTCCAGCGGGCTGACGGCCGACGGTCAGCGCGCCCGCTATCGGCTCGGCGAAGGTATCACCGGCCGCGTCGTCGAGAGCGGCAAGCCGATTGTCGTGCCCGAGACCAGCCGCGAGCCGCTCCTGCTGAATCGAGCGGCGCGCCGGCAGGATCGCCAGGAACTGACGTTCATCTGCGTCCCGCTCGCCATCAACCGGAAGACGATCGGCGCCCTCAGCATCGATCTGCTGTTCCGGCGCGACCGCGACTACGACCGTTCGCTGAAGTTCTACAAGCTGGTGGGCGCGATGATCGCGCAAGCGATCAAGGTCAGTCGGATGGCCGAAGCGGAGCGCCGTCGGCTGGTCGAGGAGAACACGCACCTCAAGGACGAACTGCGGGATCGCTATGCGTTCCAGCACCTGATTGGGACGAGCGCGCCGATTCGGCAGGTCTACGATCAGGTCGCGCAAGTCGCGCGAACCAACACGACGGTCCTCGTCCGGGGCGAATCCGGCACCGGCAAGGAGATGATCGCCCACGCGATTCACTACAACTCCGCCCGCGCACGGAAGCCGTTCATCAAAGTGAGCTGCGCGGCGCTTCCCGAATCGCTGATCGAGTCGGAGCTCTTCGGGTATGAGCGTGGTGCGTTCACCGGGGCGCAGGGGCAGAAGAAGGGCCGGTTCGAGCTGGCCGACGGCGGCACGCTGTTTCTCGACGAGATCGGCGACCTGAGCCTGGCCACCCAGGTGAAGTTATTGCGCGTGCTGCAGGAGCGCGAGTTCGAGCGTCTCGGCGGTACGCAGAGCATCCGCGTGAACGTCAGGATGGTTACCGCGACCCACCGCCCGCTCGAAAAGCTGATCGCCGAGGGCACGTTCCGGGAAGACCTCTTTTATCGCCTGAACGTCTTCACCATCTTCGCGCCCCCGCTTCGCGAGCGGAAGCCCGACATCATGCTGCTCGCGGATCATTTCCTCGGGAAGTACTCGACCGAACATAGCAAGTCGATCAAGCGGATCTCGACGCCGGCCATCGACATGCTCACCAGCTATCACTGGCCGGGCAACGTGCGCGAGCTCGAGAACACGATCGAGCGCTCGGTGCTCGTGTGCGACGGCGCGGTGATCCACGCGCACCATCTGCCACCGACCCTGCAGACGGCAGAGGCATCCGACACGGTGTCGCGGGTCGCCCTGGCCGAGGCCGTGCAAGCGTTCGAGAAGGATCTCGTCCTCGACGCGCTCAAGTCGACGCGCGGTAATTGCGCGCGCGCCGCGAAGCTGCTGTCGACCACCGAGCGCATCCTGAACTACAAGGTCCGCAAGTACGAGATCGACACGATGCGGTTTCGGTAGGCGCATGGGCGCATAGGCGCATGGAGACATGCCCCCATGTCGCCCATAAGCCCAACATCTTTGTAGCTCCCTTCGCATACTTCCTACATCCTTGTGACGCGTCCGCAGGAGCGAACGTCCTGTGCGCCCACGATTTTGCCAGTGTTTTTCAGGCGGTCAGTCCACCTGACGCTCGCCGTCGCGACTGGTACGCGGCGTGCTGCACGAACGCCCGATCCGCCTTCGCGCTGATGCGCTTCGGCGAGACAGGTTCATTGAACCCACCGATCACTCTCTTGACCGGAGGACTTACACGATGCGAGCAGGAACGGGCCTGAACGGCCTGGCACGATGGACAGGAAGCGCAGTGGTCGCGATGCTCTGTGCGGGCATCACGCCCGCGTTGGCTGCCGATCCTCCAGCGGACGCGAAGACGGCCACTGAGGCGGCGACCAACGCACCGTCAGCGCTCAGCCTGACGACGTCAGTGCCCGGCGACGCGGAAGCGGCGACCCCACAGGATCCCGCGCCGGCAGCGCCGAGTTTCCTGCAAAGCATCGAAGTCTACGGCCTGGTCGACGGCTACTACGGCTGGGCGTTCAACGAGGTCGGACCCGCACTGCGAAACTTCGACATCAACCACAACAGCTTCAGCCTGAACTACGTCGAGCTCGCGATCGCCAAGCCGGTCACCGAGCAGAGCCGTGCCGGTTTCCGCGCCGATTTCGGTGCCGGCGATACAGCCGATCTCGTCAACCTGTTCGAGCCGGGTGGCGTGAACTACTTGAAGTATGTGCAGCAGGCCTACGTCTCGTATCTCGTGCCGGCGGGCAAGGGCCTGACCGTGGACTTCGGCAAGTTCGTCACGCCGGCGGGCGCCGAAGTGATCGAGAACAAAGACAACTACAACTACTCGCGCGGCCTGCTGTTCGCGTTGGCGATCCCCTACTACCACATGGGGGCTCGCTTTGGCTACGCGGCAACCGACAACGTATCGTTCACCGGTTACATCGTGAACGGCTGGAACAACGTCAAGGATAACAACGACGCGAAGACGGTGATTGGATCGATCACCGTGAAGCCCACCGGCAAGCTCACGCTGATCGGCAACTACATCGTTGGCAAGGAACAGGCGGAAAATGCGGATGGCGGCACGAGGAATCTGATCGATGTCGTTGCGAGCTACGCGGCCACCGACAAGCTGAGCGTCCTCGGCAACTACGATTACGGGCACGACAAGGTCGCCGGCGACGGCGTCGATTGGAGCGGCGTCGCGGTCGCGCTCAAGTATCAGGCGACGCCCACGTGGGCCTTCTCGCCGCGCTACGAGCTGTTCACCGACAGCGACGGCTTCGCGACGGGCACCGACCAGACCGTCCAGGAGATCACCGTCACGGGCGAGTACAAGGCGCCGGCGGGCCTGCTCGCGCGCATCGAGTTCCGCACCGACTTCTCCGACGAGGAGTACTTCACGAAAGACGATGGCGACTTCACGAAGACACAACCGACGCTTGACCGTTCTCGCTGATCTACGCTTTCTCGAATAAGTAGGCTGCGGTTGCACGGGTTGCTTGGGTTACCCAGTTGCCCGGGTTGGCGCAGGCGGGTTGATCGGGTTGGTGGCGTTCTCCCACCACCCAATCAACCCGATCACCGACCCGGGTAACCCGATCCCACCTGGGTAACCCGGGTAACTTCGCCGGCGCCCGCTCGCTATAATTGGTCTGTGCCCTATAGCGCCGTCTTCCGGTGTATCGCGGGCTGTCCTGGCGAGCATGCGCTGGCCCAGGCCCTTTACAACTGTCCGACCTGCGGCGACCTGCTCGAGGTGTCTCACGACATGGCGGCGCTGGCCGACCGCAGCGCCGCCGCGTGGATGCGCCTGTTCGACGAGCGCTACAAGCGTACGACGTGGCCCTACGGCTCGTCGGTCTGGGGCAAGAAGGAATGGGTGTGTCCCGAGATTCGTGACGAGCACATCGTCTCGATGGACGAGGGCGGCACGAACCTGTTCTGGGCTGAACGGTTCGGCCGGGTGCTCGGGCTCGGCGATCTGTGGGTGAAGCAGTGCGGCAATTCCCACACGGGATCGTTCAAGGACCTCGGGATGACCGTGCTCGTCTCGATGGTCAAGCAGATGATGGCCGACGGCAGTCCCGTTCAGGCCGTCGCCTGCGCGTCGACCGGCGACACGTCCGCCTCGCTGGCCGCCTATGCCGCGGCGGCAGGCATGCCGGCGATCGTCATCCTGCCCAAGGGAAAGGTCACGACCGCGCAGCTCGTGCAGCCGCTGGCCAACGGCGCGACGGTGCTGTCGCTCGAGACGGATTTCGACGGCTGCATGGCGATCGTCAAGCGCCTGGCGTCGGACGAGCGCGTCTACCTCGCCAACTCGATGAACAGCCTGCGCCTCGAAGGTCAGAAGACCGTGGCGGTCGAGATCGTCCAGCAGTTCGACTGGCAGGTGCCGGACGTTGTGATCATCCCGAGCGGAAACCTCGGCAACGTGAGCGCATTGGGCGCGGGGTTCGACATGCTCGACGCGCTCGGCATCATCCGCAAGCGTCCCCGTATCGTGGTGGCGCAGGCGGAGGCGGCAAACCCGCTGTACCTGGCCTATCAGCGCAATTGGGAATTCAGCCCCGTGACCGCGCGGCCGACGCTGGCATCCGCCATCCAGATTGGCAATCCCGTCTCAGTGCGCAAGGCGATTCGGACACTGCAGAAATACAACGGGATCGTGGAGCAGGCCAGCGAACAGGAGCTGGCCGATGCGGCGGCCGAAGCGGATCGCACGGGCATGTTCAACTGTCCCCATACCGGCGTGGCGCTGGCGGTGCTGAAGAAGCTGCTGTCGAGCGGCGACATCGATCGCGGCGAGCGGGTTGTCGTGATCTCCACCGCCAACGGGCTGAAGTTCACCGACTTCAAGATCGGGTACCACGAAGAACGCCTCGCGGGCATCACCTCGCACCACGCCAATCACCCGATCGAGCTGCCGAACGACTACGCGGCTGTTGTGCGCGCGCTTGAACACAGCGCGGATATGAAGACGGTGTAGGCGGACCTTTAGGTGCCGCAGTGCTGGCAGCCCTGCAGTGCTGAAGCCCCGCCCTACACGTGACTGGCACTGCGGGACTGCGCACTGCTTGACGCGTCGGCGAACTGCAGCGACTGCTGGCCGCGGCACTGCATCAGTGCGTGACAACCTTCCGTTTGCGGTTGCTGAACTCGGGCGCCTCTTTCATGCAGGTGCCGAGGATCCCGAGCGACTTGGTGAATGCCGCCAGGCCGAGGCGCTGCAGCTCGGCGCCTTCGTCGCCGACGGTGGCAAAGCCCTCGGTGTCCGGCGTGAGCTGCTCCCAGTTGCGGAACAGCCGTCCCCAGTCCGACTCGAGCACCTTCCGCATCATGCGACGCGCCTTCAGCGGATACCACAAGCTGTCGTGATACACGACGCTGGCCATGTAGGCCCAGGGCGCCAGCACGGTCTTGAGCGACCACTCGATCGGCGCCTTCAGCGGCCCCCAGTAGATCTGGTGCTGCATGCGCGAGGCGAACGTCATCTTCCGGAACGGACCGTCGAAGTGCCAGTTCTCGGCTGCGGCTGAAGCATCGCCGACGATCTCGATCTCGCGCGGGTCGCCGCACCCGAGGCCGAGATCGTGCGCCAGCCGGATGAACTTGATCGACATCGGATCCAGTCCCATCAGCTTTGCGGCGACCGCATCGATGGCGACCTGATCGGCGCTGGCGAGCATCACGTTCTTGACGTGCGGCACCATGCAGCGCGGCCCCGGCCCGTCGCCGGCGAACGTCCCGTCCATCACCGCAAAGACGCCGCGATGGATCTTCTTCTGGATCATCAGCAGATCGACGAGCGTCTCGTGGATGACCGGGTGCGTCCAGTGCCGATGCTCGTTGAGGAGCCCGCCAAAGGCGTTCTTCATCGCCCCCGTCGTCGTGGTGAAGACATGCGTCTTCACGGTCGGCAGATGCACGATGTTCTCGCCGATGAAGCGGCGCGGAATCATGAATCCCTTCGGGTAGACCTCATTGAGGCACAGGAACTTTTTCGTGAGGTCGCCGACGGCATCGCGGACCGAGATCCATTCCTCGCCCTCGTACAGGTGCACGTTCCGCAGGCCGTGCGACTGGACGACGTTGAGCTGCTTGTTCTCGCGCTCGCCGAGATGGGCGTCGATGACGACGGTGCGGTTATGGCAGGCATGGAGCAGATCGGGCTGATAGCCGTCCTGCTTCATCGCCCTGATCACGCCTTCGAGCTGCCACGGTGTGGTTGAACTGCCAGGGAAGAAGAAGTGCCACGAGATGTTGACCTTCAGTGCGGTATCCGCGTCTTTCGCAATGACGTCCTGATATCCGGCAAGGTTCATCAGCGTGTGGTAATCGCGCAGGACGGTTCGGGGCGTGGTGCGAAGCAGGGCGACTTTCGACTTGGCCATCTTCTTATTGTACTATGACTTAGCACACTTTTTACGTAGGCCCGAGCTTCAGCTCGGGCAATGATGGTGGCGGTGTGCCCGAGCTGAAGCTCGGGCCTACGTACACGGGCGTCGGGCCTATTGCTTCGATTCGTCGGTGGCTTTGCGCGCGCTGCGGCCGACGCGCTGAAAGGCCCAGCCAGCCAGGCCCATCGCGGCAAGGCCCAGCAGGCCGCGCGTAACCGCATTGCCGCGACCGGCGGCGGCGTGCCTTCGACGATGCGGCGCCAGGCCTCGAGCTGGTCGGCATCGGGCGTCGATCGACCCGCGTGGCGGCTCGCCGGCGCTTCGGGACGCGGATTGTCGTCAGAGCCTGACGCCGGCTTCACCCAGCGGGTCAGGAACGCGAACGCTTCGGAACCGCAGCTCGGGCATTCCTGATCGTCGTGGATCTCTTCGCAATCCAGGCACAGTCTCGCCTCGTCTAACCGCATAGGGATCTCAGAGAATTATTGTAGTGCAGCGTCACACATCGGCATTGATCGTGTTCAGCCTCTGCCTGCCTATCGGCACGTCCGCGTCTGGACGTGCGCAGGCGCCGGACACCCGGCCCCTGCCCGACGCCGCATCGTTTGCCGCCGAGGTCAAGTCGCGGCTGCGTACCGATCGCGCACTTCAGGCGCAGTACACGTTCCTCGAGCGCCGCGAGGAAATCGAGGTCAGCAAGCTTGGCAAAGTGAAGAAAGGCTCGCTCAAGGAATATGAAGTGTACCCGTCGGTTGTCCCCGGTAACACCTACAAACGCCTGATCAAAGTCGACGGCCGTCCGCTCGATGCGTCCCAGCTCTCCAGGAACGACGAGAAGCACCGCAAGGACGTGCTTGCCGAATTGAACGAATCTCCAGGCGCGCGCCGAAAGCGGGAGCAGGAAAACGCGAAGCTCCGCGCCGAAGAGCGCCAGGTCATCGACGAAATCTTCTCGCTCTACGAGATCCGCGTCGTCGGCCGCGACACCGTGAATGGGTATCCCACGATCGTGGCGACGCTGGACCCGCGTGCGAAGTACGTCCCCAGGACCGACGATGGCCGGGTGATGAAGAAGTTTCGGGTGCGGGCCTGGGTGCATGAGGCCGACTATCAGGTCGTCAAGATCGACGCCGAAGCGATCGCGGATCTGACGTTCGGCTGGGGCATCGTCGGCCGGCTGCACAAGGGCGCCCGAGCGACGTACGAGCGACAGAAAGTGAACGACGAAGTGTGGCTGCCGGCGCGCGTCCATTTGATCGGCACGGGTCGCGCCGTCATGTTCCGCAGGTTCGCCATCGATTCAGTGACCGAGTGGTTCGACTACAAGAAGTTCAGCGTGCGCGCGGACGAAACGTACGCACGCTGAGACAGAATTCGAGAAACCGAGAAATCGGGAACTGCGAGAAGGACGTCGGGGTGCATCCGAGATCATTCTCGAGTTCTCGAGTTTTCGATTTCTCGATTCCTGTCACTGTCGCGCCCGAGCGCCGCCACAATCGAGGGCACGTCATATACACACCCGCCCCAGGTGCCGCCGCTGACGTTCTGCAGCGCAGCCCAGAGGCGCGTCGCCGGCGGCAGGTTCGCGTCCGCGGCCAGATCCGCGCGCGGCGTCCGCCGCGCAAGCTCCGCGTCGGCCGGCACCTCCGTGCCATCGGCGTCCGGTTCCAGGAGATCGATCCGTCCTTCCAGCCGGTTCCGATCGATCACGACGCGGAGGCGGTCGCCGTCGCGTATCTTGCCGATCGGCCCGCCCGCCAGCGCCTCCGGACCGATGTGGCCGATGCACGCGCCGGTGGAGACGCCAGAGAATCGCGCATCGGTCAGGAGCGCCACGCGGGTGCCGCCCTCGAGATACTTCAGCGCGGACGTGAGCTGGTACACCTCCTCCATGCCCGCACCGAGGGGGCCGCGACCGATGAGGACCACCACGTCGCCCGATCGGATACGGTCTTCTCCACGGCTCTTGATCGCGGCGATGGCGGCGCGCTCGGTCGTGAAGACGCGAGCCGGCCCGGTCAGGCGGTAGACGCCATCGGCATCGACCGCGCGCCGATCGATCGCCGTGCTCTTGACGATCGCCCCTTCGGGCGCGAGGTTGCCGCGGATGTAGCTGACCGTGCTGGTCAAACCGCGTGCAGCGGCCCGTTCGGGCGAGAGGATCACGTCATCGGGATCGACGCCGTCCGCCTCACGCAACCGCTGCCGCAGCGCGGTTCGGCGATCCGACCCCTCCCACCAGTTCAGCACGTCGTCGAGCGACGCGCCGCTGACCGTGCGTGCCGATGTCTCGAGCAGGCCCGCACGTCGGAGGTGCAGCATCACCTCGGGCACGCCGCCCGCCAGGAAGACGCGTACGGTGGGGTGCGGGCCGTTGGGGAGCACGTCTACCAGTCGCGGCACCTGGCGGTTCACTTCGAGCCAGTCGTCGATCGTCGGGCGGCGGCGGCCCGCGGCGTGCGCGATGGCGGGAATGTGCAGCAGCAGGTTCGTGGAACCGCCGAATGCGGCGTGCACGACCATCGCGTTGCGAATCGCGGCATCGGTCAGGATGGCCGAGGTCGTCGCGCCGGCCGCCACCATCTGCGCTGCGGCGCGGGCGGCGCGGGTGGCGACGTCGGTCCAGATCGGCTGCCCCGACGGCGCGAGCGCGGCGTGCGGGACGGTCAGGCCCAGCGCTTCAGCGACCACTTGCGAAGTGGCGGCCGTGCCCAGGAACTGACAGCCGCCGCCCGGCGACGCGCAGGCGCGACAGCCAAGATCGGCGGCCTCTTCGAGCGACAGCTGGCCATAGGCGTAGCGCGCGCCGATCGTCTGCGCGGCGCCGGCGTCCACTCCATTGGTCGGCGGCAGCGTGACGCCGCCAGGCACGATCACCGTCGGCAGGTCGTGGCAGGCCGCAAGCGCCATCAGCATGGCGGGAAGGCCCTTGTCGCAGGTCGCCACGCCGATGACGGCCCGGCCTGTCGGAAGCGAGCGCACCAGGCGGCCGAGGACCACGGCGGCGTCGTTTCGGTAGGGAAGGCTGTCCATCATGCCGGTCGTGCCCTGCGTGCGGCCATCGCACGGGTCGGTGACGAAACCGGCGAACGGGATGATCCTGGCGCGCCGCAGCGCCTCCGCCGCAGCGCGAACGAGGAGACCGACTTCCCAGTGTCCCGTGTGAAAGCCGAGGGCCAGCGGCGTGCCGTCGGGTTCGCGAACGCCTCCCTGCGTGCTGAGGATCAGCGCTTCGGGACGCCGGAGTTCTGCCGGGGCCCAGCCCATTCCCACGTCCTGCGTCCAGCCGAAGATGTCGCCGCTCGGTCGGGAGAGGAGGTCTGCGGGCTCGAGCGGCAACCGGCCCGCGGGGCCCGCCTGGGCGCTGATGACCGCATACAAGGCGGGATCGCCGGAATCAAACACCGCATGTGGCGCCGGGGGTTGAGCCCCGCGCATCTCCGAATCGGACAATGAATTGGCTCCTTGAAACCTGAGGGTACATCGCGGCGGAGATTCGCGGGGCTCGAAGCCCCGCCGCCACATCTGCCCACGGCCCTATGCGCCCATGCGCCCCATGCGCCTATGCGCCGATGCGCCCATGCGCCCCTGCCCCTATGCGCCCCTGCGCCCATCCGCCTTTGCCCATAACGTGGTTCCGCTTACACTTCTGTACGAACTCTGGCACGGAGAAGAGTTCTGGAGTGGTCCTGCCAGAGTTCCTCCCTCGGTCAGACTGGCTGACACTGCGAGCAATCGTGTGGAACCGTGGATCATCGTGCGGAGTCTCCCGCTCGGCTCCCGACTGGGCATCGGCCTTGCTGAGCTTTGAGCCGCCTGCTCCCGGGCAGATTCTTGCGGGGCTGAAGCCCCGCCTCCACAGGAACGTCGTCGTTGTGGAGGCGGGGCTTCAGCCCCGCGGGCTTCGGGTCGCAGTTTCGGAGGCCCACGTGAGAAGCGATGCGTTGCCGATGGCCGAAGCGACGGAGTCGGCCTCGACAAAACCCAGCCCGGTGGTGCACGCCAGTCCGCAGATGCGCGAAATCCTCGCGCTCACGGCGCGCGTAGCCACTGGTGATGCGAAAGTCCTCATTACTGGGGAAAGCGGCGTCGGCAAGGATTTGATTGCCCGCGAGATTCATTCGCGATCGCCTCGCGCGGGTCGCGCCTTCATCGCGGTCAACTGCGCGGGCCTGACCGAAACGCTGCTCGAGTCCGAGCTGTTCGGCCACGTGAAGGGCAGCTTCACCGGGGCCTACCGCGACAAGCCGGGCAAGCTGCAGCTCGCCAACAAGGGCACGCTGTTCCTCGACGAGGTCGGCGAGATGAGCCTGCGCATGCAGGCGCTGCTGCTGCGTTTCCTCGAGAACGGCGAGATCCAGGCGGTTGGCGCCGACCACGCGCGCTCGACGGTTGACGTGCGCGTCGTGGCCGCCACGAACCGCAACCTCGCCGACATGGTGGCGAACGGGCAGTTCCGCGAGGACCTGCTGTACCGCCTTCGCGTCATCCATATCCACGTCCCGCCGCTGCGCGAGCGCAAGGAGGACGTGCGGGTGCTGGTCGAGTATCTGGCGTCCAAGGCGGCACGTCCCGTCAGCTTCTCGGACGAGGCGCTGCGCACCCTCGAGCGCTATCGGTGGCCCGGCAACATCCGCGAGCTGCAGAACGTCGTCGAGCAGGCGCTCTGGATGGCCAACGGGAGCGTCGTCGAAGTGGGGCACCTGCCCCCGGCAGTGCAGGCATCGGCCGATCACGTCCTGCCAATCAAGGAGCGCCGCAAGCAGGTGTCCGACGAGCTGTATCAGGCGGTCGTGTCGGGCGGCTATTCCTTCTGGGAACACATTCATCCGCTGTTCCTGCAGCGTGACGTGACGCGGCACGACATACGCGAGCTGGTGCGCCGCGGGCTGTCGACGACGCGTGGGAACTATCGATCGCTGCTGCGCCTCTTCGGCATGCCGGCGTCGGACTACAAGCGGTTCCTGAATTTCCTGGCGGCACACGATTGCAACGTCGATTTCCGCGCCTACCGCAACGGGACGGCGCCGACAGGGCCGATGCGTGCGCCACGACTGCTGCCGCCACTGCCGGACGGTCGGGGAACGATCCCGGCCGACGGCCCCGATCGGTCATCCGGACCGGATGCTTCTCGTCGATCGTTTTGAGGTAAAGCATGATTTCTCTCGCCGACCTGCGTGCCCGAAGCGTCCAGCCCGTGTGGCAGGAGGCCGTCGCGGTCATCCAGGAACTGATCCAGACCGTGTCGGCGACCTCATCGCCGTTGCCCGATCTCGAGCACATCGCCCTCATTCCGAACGGCGACGTCGTTGCGCTGCCGGGCAGCCCCACGGCCTCCGATCCCGTGCGTCACGCGGCGCAGATGCTGGACGTCCTGGTGGACGGCATTGCGACGCCACCGGAGCTCGAGCAGTTTCTGAAGCTGAATCTGACGACGCCGCCGCAGCTGGATTCGCTTGCCGAGTTTTCGCGGCAACTGGCGTTTTTCGAGCGGCCGGGGCGTCGCGCCGACGTGGAACGACTCGTTGGACGCGCGGCGGCGGCAGAGCAGATCACGCGGGCGGACGAAGAGCTGAAGCGGCTGATGGAGAAGGCGAACGAAGCCGACGACAAGCCGCAAGAGATGCTCAAGGAGCGGCGATCGGTTCGGAAACTGCCGACGGCCGTCCTGGCGATGGCACTCCTGGTCGGCGCGCTCGCACTGGCAGCATTCTGGTGGCGCGGACGCGCACCGCAAGCGGCGCAGCAGGCTGCCGCCGATCCCGCAGCCGCGGGAGCGCAGACCGATCCGCAGGGCGCGCCCGGCACAAACGGCCAGGGTGGGGCGGACGCCACGGGCGGCCAGACCCCGAAGCCAGAGCCCTCACTGCTGGAGCGCACCACGGCCGCGGTGCGTTCCGCTGTCGGTGCGCTTGTCGGATCCGGTTCGTCATCGCCCGCGCCGGCCGCCGCGCAAGCGCCACCGCCAACGGCGCCGGAGAAAGCGCGTGCACACGCCCGTCGTCCAGCAGCCGGTGGCAAGATCGCGGCGGCGCCGCTAGCGGCCGACAACGCCGGCGACACGAAGCCGGCAACGTCGGTTGAACTGCTGCCGATGACCGAAGACGTGACCGCCGTATCGGAAGCCGACGCGAGCGTGTACACGTCGACCGACGCGACGGTGATCCCGCCGGTGATGGTCCGGCCGGTGCTGCCGAAGGACCCGCCGCCCGGCGTGCCACTGCACCAAATCGGCACGATTGACGTGTGGGTGGACGAGAACGGCGACGTCGAGCAGGTCCGGCTGATGTCGCCTGCGAACCGCTATCAGGAACGGATGCTCGTGTCCGCTGCGAAGATGTGGAAGTTCCGTCCGGCGTTCAAGGACGGGCATCCGGTGCGCTACCGCACGAGGGTCAGGCTGACGGTGTGAGTCCCGACCTCGCGTCTGTCTTGCGCACCGCTTTACTCGCGGCGCGCAACGCGGACGGCGGCTGGCCTTACTACGCGGGCAAGGCCTCCCGCCTCGAGCCGACCTGCGCGGCCATGCTCGCGCTCGGAACAGGCATACCCGACGCCCTCTCCGTGCTCGATCGCTGGCCGCGCCACGAAGGCCTGTTCGTGGACGGTGCCGGCGAGGTCAACGTCGCCTTCAACGGTGTTGCCGCAATCGCCCTGGCCCCCGCGCGTGATCGCCCGATTGCCCGCGAGCTCGCGGCCGCACTCGTGCGCAGCAAGGGCATCATCATTCCGCCGTCCACGATCAATCGTCAGGACAACGCGCTTCAGGGGTGGGCGTGGACCAGCGGCACCTTCAGCTGGGTCGAGTCCACCGCCACATGCCTGCTCGGCGTCAAGCGTCTTGCCCTGCCGCCGCGTACCGCGGAGGTGGCCGCACGGATCGGCGAAGGCCGAACAGCTGCTCGCCGATCGCGTGTGCCGCGACGGCGGCTGGAACCACGGGAACGCGAACATGCTGGGGAGGGATCTGCCGCCGTATGTGCCGACCACCGCGCTGGCGCTTCTCGCGCTGCACGATCGGCCGCAGGATCCGGCCGTCGTGCGCAGCCTCGCGTACCTGACGGGCAGCCGGCTCGCCGAGCCGGGTGCGCTGGCGCTCGCATCGGTCCGCATCGCTCTTGGCGTGTTCGGTGTCGAGGCGCATGATGTTGAGATGGCGCTCGCGGATGAATGGGATCGCTCGGCGTTCATCGGTAATCTCCATGCGACCGCCCTCGCGCTTTACGCGCTGACGGGTGCGACGACCGGTTTCGAGGCTTTTCGTGTCTGAAGGGACAGTCGTAGGCCCGAGCTTTAGCTCGGGCATCACCCGCCGCGACCTGTTGAAGGCGCTTCCGGGCGCGACGATGATCGGAGCTGTCGCGTGCCGACGGTCGCCACCGCCGCCTTACGATCCCGCCCGGTTCGTGCACGCGGCGACGTCCGATGTCGCCATCCTTCCAGCCGGTCGCTACGACCTCGACTTCTCGGACGTCATCGCGCGAGGCTTGCGTCTGCTGCGCGTCGACGTCCGCAACAAGAAGATCCTGCTCAAGCCCAATCTCGTCGAGTTCGAGCGCGATCGCGCGATCAACACGCACCCGGCGGTGATCGCGGGCGCGGCACAGGCGCTGCTGCGCGCCGGCGCACGGCGCGTGGTCATCGCCGAAGGTCCGGGGCATCGCCGTGACATCGACTATCTCGTCACCGGCACGGGTCTTCTCGATTACGCGAAGGACGTCGGCGTGCCATTCGTCGATCTGAATCATGACGACGTACGGCGCGTGCCGCTGGCAAGCGGCTTCATGGCGCTGCCGGATCTGGCGCTGCCGGCCGCACTGCTCGACGCGGATCTCGTCGTGTCGATGCCGAAGCTCAAGACGCATCACTGGACGGGCATGACGTGCGCCTTGAAGAACCTCTTCGGCGTCGTGCCGGGCGCCGTCTATGGCTGGCCCAAGAACATCCTGCACTTCCGCGGCATCGAGAACTCGATCCTCGATCTCGCGGCCACGGTTCGACCGGGCCTGTCGATTGTCGACGCGGTGGTTGGCATGGAAGGTGATGGACCGATCATGGGCACCGCGAAATCCGTGGGCTGTCTGGTCGTCGGCACCGATGCCGTGGCGGTGGATGCCACGTGTGCGCGCCTCATCGGGCTTCGTCCCGAGAAGCTGACCTATCTCGAGCGGGCGGGTGCGTTTCTCGGCAATCTGTCGGAAGACGACGTCCTGCAGCGAGCCGAACCGCTGACGCGATTTGCCACGTCCTTCGATGTGCTGCCAAGTTTTCGTCTGTCGATGAAGGGGACCAGCGGCTAAAAGGTCATCTGTAGGGGAGACTGTCAGGTCCGCCTAATTGACGGTTCACCGTCATATCTTGCCGAATATCCGTCACGTCTAACTCATCTGTATGCAATCACCTGTAAGGTTTACAGCTCATCCAGCCGATAGGTTGGCTTCATGGGCACGTTCCTAACCCCTGCCCTGAAGTCTCCGCGCGGAGAATTTTCTCTGGTGAATGACCGCACCGGCATTCCGATCGTCACTAATCTCGAGATCGCGGTCGATTCGTCGGCGCGGCGCAAGGGGCTGCTGGGACGCGATCACCTCGCGGAAACGACGGGAATCGTGATCGCGCCGACCAATGCGGTGCACACGTTTTTCATGCGTTTTCCTATAGATATCGTGTTTGTGACGCGGGCGGGCCGGGTAGTGAAAGTGCGGAATGCGGTGCCGGCGCGACGCATCGCGATCGCGCTTCGGGCGTTTGCCGTCGTGGAGTTAGCGGCGGGGCGCGCCGCCAGGCAAGGGCTCTCCGCGGGCGACATTGTTTCCGTGCGACCGGCCTGAAGCCTGCGGCGGCGGGGAAATTTGTCTGTGGTGGCGAAGACAATTGGGGTTCAAGAGGGCATTTTCTGGACGAAAACAGACCCACGAATCCTTGCGCAAAATGCCAGAAATGTGGCTAAAATTACTGTTCCGGTTGAAAGCTCTGCAGTGAAAGCTGACTCGGCACGCAGGTTGCGATGTTAGGAGGCGATTCGCGCCAAGGCGCCTCCCGCATGTTGCGTGGGGCATCCAAGCTCGGTCCCTCGGACGTAGCAGGGGACGCGGCGCTCCGAGGAGACCATGTCGGGTCGGCGCAGGCATCCCCGGTTTGCTCCCGCGCAGGCGTGGGAGGGCGCAGTTCGGATTCTGCGCGACGTGATTGTGCAAGCGGAGCCCGACGGCCGATTACTGGCTTTGGGGCACGCGCCCGGTGTCGCGGGTGAAGAGCTCGATCTGGAACTTGCGGGCGCCGGTGAATCCGTCTCGCTCCGCGTTCAGGTGGTCGGCAGTCGCCCGGTGATTCTGGACGGCGGCGTGCGGCACTGGATTCGGCTGGAAATCCTCGAGGCGGTGCCGTGATCGAGCGATTGGCTCTGGTCCTGGGCGCCGACGACCTCGCGGGCGTGCTGACGCGCGAAGTGCGCGTGCGGCTCGTGAACATCAGTGGCTCCGGGTGCCTGGTGGAGCTCAGCGCGCAGGTCGAGACAGGCGTGACCGGGGTGCTGACAGTAGAGATCGACGGCGAACAGTACGCAGACGATATTCGGGTTGCGCGCGTGCAGCGGGTTCACGGTTCGAGCGCGACATGGCACGTCGGGGCGGAGTTTCTGTGGACCACCTATCCGGGCAGCCGGTCACTGCGCCGGATGGCGAGTCGCCTGCAGCGCGAAGTCGCGCAGCACGCGGTGACGATCGGGTTCGAGTCACGCCGCCCGATGTAAAGGTAAAGGGCGGAAGGCGGGCAATGTGCGTCTGTTCGTCTGGCGGAGCCTGCACGAGGACGATGGGCAGGATTTGGCGGAGTACGCGTTTCTTCTCGCGTTCGTCGCCGCACTCTGCATCCTCGCGCTTCAGCAATTGGGAACGGCAGTGAACGACACCTACAACGCGGCCTCGTCGTCGTTGGTTGGGTCGGTGAGTTAAACGAGATTCGGCACTCCCTCGAACAGAGGGAAGGTCATTTGCCAGCCGCAGGAAGCGCACGGCCGGTTGGCAGGGGGAGCGAGCAGCCGTGCGCGACATCGCGGAAGATGGGCTTCCGCGAGCAAGCGAGCAAAAACGTCAACGGGAGAGGGTCAGGACATGAAGAACTTCATCAATCGGTTCGTGCGTGAGGACGAGGGCCAGGATCTGGTCGAGTACGCGCTGCTCATCGCGTTCATCGCGCTGGCGTGCATCATCGGGCTGCAGAACCTGGGTGGCGCGATCAACACCACCTACAACAGCATCTCGTCGAGCCTCACGGGCGCCGTCAGCTAGTTCGTTTCTGGTGGCTGGCTGGCGCGATTCGCCAGCCAGTCCCCAACGCTCGCGCCGTCGCCCGGGCGAAAGGGATGTCATCGACGGTGTTCCATATGTTGCGCCGCTTTCTCCAGGACGAGGACGCCCAGGATCTGGTGGAATACGCCATGCTCGGGATGCTTCGTCGGCGTCGTCGGCGTGCTGGTCTGGAACAACATCGTCACGCTGCTCGGCGCCACGGTACAGCGAGTACAACAGCAACGTGCAGGACCTCTGGGTCCCGCCGGATCCGTAGACGTGCCAACGTTCACCGTCGCGGATGCGGCAGTGCTCGCCATCGGCGCCGCTGCCTGCGTTACTGACTTGAGGTCGCGCCGGATTCCAAACGTGCTGACGTTTGGAGCCTCCGCCGCGGCCGTTGTGTTTGGGGCCATCAATGGCGGCCTTGCCGGCGCGGGGTGGAGCGTTGCGGGCTGGGCGATCGGCTGCGCGGTCTTCATGCCGTGGTTCCTTCTCGGCGGCATGGGCGCCGGCGACGTGAAGCTGCTGGCGGCGCTTGGCGCCTGGGCCGGACCATCGGCGGCGGTCTGGATGGCGCTTTACGCCGGCGTCGCCGGCGGCGTGTTCGCCATCGTCGTGTCGCTGGCGCGCGGCTATCTCGGCGAGATGTTTCGGAATCTGTGGGGCCTGCTGATGTTCTGGCGCATCGCCGGCGTCCAGCCGCACCCGGAGATGACGCTCCGGACCGGCAAGGGGCCGCGGCTCCCGTACGCATTTCCCATTACCGTGGGAGCGGTGGCGGTGCTATGGCTCAAATAGTCGCCTCGAACGTCGACTCGCGAGAGCGGGGCGCAGCGCTCCTCGAGCTCGCGCTGGTCCTGCCGCTGCTGCTCGTCGTCATCGCGGGGATCGTCGATTTCGGATTCGCGTTTCAGCGCTTCGAGGTCATCACCAATGCCGCCCGCGAGGGCGCCCGACTCGGCACCGAGCTGGACAATTACGGCCGGCCGCCGTCAAGCAGCGGGTTCGAGACTATATCCAGCAGGGCTTGAGTATCCAGAGCACGGCTGACTCTCGACGCCGTCGTGCCGGTGGGCAGCATCACCGTTGCGTCCCAGCCCGAGCGTCACCGTCACTCTGAGCAGCGGCACGTCTGACGGCTGTCCCGTGTCACCGGGTCGATGTCTTTTACCATCATCAGTTCATGCTGATGCGGCCGCTGATGGGCCTGATCAACACGGCCTGGGGACAGAGCATCACCCTGAAAGCGTCTTCAGTGATGACGCGTCGAAGGGTCCTAGCCATGTTGACCGCCCTCGAGTTTTGGCCGCGGCTGGAGTTAGTCGGCCGAGTCCTCCGATAACACTCCGGACATGCGCTGGGCGAGCGGGGGGCGGCGCTCGTCGAATTTGCGCTCGCCGTCCCGCTGTTGCTGGTCGTTATTGCGGGAATCGTCGATTTCGGCTTCGCGTTTCAGCGCTACGAGGTCATCACGAACGCCGCGCGCGAAGGCGCGCGGATGGCGACGTTGCCCGGCTACACCGACGACAGCGGTCGAAGCCTACGTCCGGCAGTACGTGCAGAAGGGTTTGTCAGCTTGAGTAGCAGCGCGATGAGCACCGTCATGCCGACGCGGATCGGTGACGGTCACGCATGCCGATTTGACGGTGCCCGGCCGCGGTGAGTGGCACCGATGACAGTCTCGAACGGCGACGGTGAACGTGACCTACCAGCACTCGTGGTTGCTGCTTGAGGCCGATGTTGAGTCTGCTGAATCACAGCTGGGGTACGAGCGCATCACGCTGACGGCGAGTTCCCAGATGCGCATGGAGATCGTAGGAACGGAGCCGAATGAACCGCAACACTCGAACGCTCATCGTGCTCGCCGTCGCCGTGTTGATGGCCGGGTCTGGCGAGCTTTGGCGTCTGGCTGACCGTGCGCAGCATGCCGGTGCGCGAGGTCGAGATCGCCCGCGCGCAGGCCGTCGTTGCCGCTCGTCCGTTGACGGTCGGCACGATGGTGACCAAAGACGACGTGAAGGTCGTCCCGTGGCCGGCTGCGAACCAGGTACCGGGCTCCTTCACCGAGATCGACAAGGTCGTCAATCGCGGCGTCATCCTCGCGACCGCGGAAAATGAACCGCTGACCGAGGCGAAGCTCGCGGCAGTCGGCTCGGGTGCCGGGCTCCCGCCGACGATTCCCGAGGGCATGCGCGCGATCTCGGTCAAGGTCAACGAGGTCATCGGCGTCGCCGGCTTTGTCATTCCTGGTACCCGCGTGGACGTCATGGTCACGGTTCGGCGGCCTGGAAATGACAACACCTCGCAGACGCGCGTCGTGCTTGAGCAACGTGACCGTCCTCACTGCCGGCACTCGTTTCGATCAGGAGCGGGCGACTGCCGAGGGCAAGGCGATTCCAACCAGCGTGGTCACGCTGCTCCTGACGCCGGCCGACGCCGAGAAGATGACGCTGGCGTCTGAAGAAGGCCGCATCATGCTGGCGCTGCGCAACCCGCTCGACACCGCGCCGACGCAGACCGAGGGGGCCCGCATGAACGCCCTGCTGGGCGAAGCGAGCCCGCCGCCGGTCAAGCAGGTCGTCCAGGGGCGCACCTATCGCCAAGGCTGCGCCGGCACCGGCGCCGGCGGCGCCGAAAATCTATACCGTCGAGACGATTCGCGCTGCGAAGCGCTCTGAGGAGGAAGTACGTTGAGAACTCGGGTGTTTCGACTGCTCGGCCTGAGCGTGGTGGCGCTCATGCTCGCCGGCGCTGCGCCGTTCGCGCAGCAGCCTGCCTCGCCGCCATCGCCAGGCTCGCAGGAGCCGTCCGTTTCACCCGGTGTGGAATATCCGAAGGTCGTGCTGACGGCCGGACGTTCCAAGGTGCTCGCGACGGACTTCGACATCACACGCCTGGCGATCACCAACCCCGCGGTGGCCGACGCCGTGGTCGTGACGCCCCGCGAAGTGCTGATCGACGGCAAGGCTGCCGGCACGGTCAGCATGATTCTCTGGGGCACTGGCAACCGGATGCAGTACGACATCGTCGTCGATACGGGCGTCCTCGTCCTCGAGCAGCAGTTGAAGACGCTGTTCCCCGGCGAAGACATCCGCGTCTCGGTGAACGACGAGGCGCTGATTCTGTCCGGCAGCGTCTCGAGCAACGCGATCATGCTGCGCGCCGCCGAGATCGCCGCCGCCAGCTCCGGCAAGCTGAGGGTGATCAACATGCTGCAGCTGCCTGGCGGCAACGAGAGCCAGCAGGTGATGCTGCAGGTCCGGTTCGCGGAAGTGAACCGCTCGGCGCTGAAGGAGCTGGGATCTGAACCTGGTCGCGAACCGCGTCGACTGGGCCGGCCGGATCACGACTGGCCAGTTCGTGGCGCCGGCCATCGACGACAACACCACGACGTTCAGCGATTTCCTCAATATCTTCTTCTTTTCAAAGCGCGAAGGCATCGGCGGCGTCCTTCAGGCGCTCCGGAACAAGGGATACTTCCAGAGCCTTGCCGAGCCGAACCTGATTGCCTATAACGGTCAGGAAGCCAGCTTCCTGGCGGGCGGCGAGTTCCCCGTGCCGTTCGTCTCAGGTGCCGCCGGTACGGTGTCGGTCGTATTCAAGGAGTTCGGCATCCGGTTGAACTTCAAGCCGACGATTGCCGGCGACGTCATTCGCCTGCACGTGAGGCCCGAGGTCAGCGCGCTCGACTTCAACAACGGCGTGACGATTTCCGGCTTCCGCATTCCGGCGTTGACGACGCGGCGCGCCGAGACCGACGTCGAGCTGCGCGACGGGCAGTCGTTCGCGATCGCCGGCCTGCTGAACAACATCTCGCAGACGAACGGTCAGGAGATTCCGATTCTGAGCGCGCTGCCGATCATCGGCAACCTGTTCAAATCGAAGGCGGAGCGTGCGGAGCGCACCGAGCTGATGGTGCTGATCACGCCGCGACTCGTGCGCGCGCTCGATCCGGACGAGGTGCCACCGCTGCCGACGACGCCTGGAGACTTTCTCCCGACGCCGACGCCGGAGGAGGCGCCACCAGCAACACCACCCGCGGCCAGCGCGGCGCCGATTGACGCGCCGCAGACGCCCGTGCGCGAAGGGGCAATTGATAGAAGCCTCGAATCGCCGCACGTAGCGAGAGCTGAGGAGCGCGGCTATGACCAACGCCTGTTTTCGACGACTGCGCAACGAGCGAGGCGCCGTTCTGGTTCACGTCACCGTGGCCATCATCGGCCTGCTGGCGTTCAGCGCTCTCGTCATCGACTACGGCGTGATGTGGTCCGCCGCCGTCAGGCCCAGAACTCGGCCGATGCGGCGCACTGGCCGGCGCGATCTCGATGGCATTCACGATGCCGGGCGACTTCGACACCGCGCGCGCCATGGCGCAATGCGATGGGTGCCAAGAACGCGTGTTCGGCGTCGCGCCGAACATCGACCTGGGCAGCGGCGACGCTGCCAAGCGATCGCGGACGACATCAGCTTGTCCCACGGCATGTCGCAACGCCGGATCGCTCTGCGATCGCAGGCACCGAACGAAACTGCGTGCGCGTCAACGTCTACCGCAACGCAGCCAAGGACGCGTTGCCGACGTTCTTCGCTCGCTTGTCGCATGCCGATCGCAGGGCGTGCAGGCCACGGCGACAGCCGAGGTCTTGGCGGCGAAGCGCGTCGACTGCATGCAAGCCGTGGGCGGTCGCGGACCGATGGGAGGAGCACGTCAAGTACGATCCGAACCCAGACAGGCCGATCTCCTCGCCGAACGACGCGCTGCGGCGATTCCTGGCTGGACACAATCGACTCGATCTTCGAATGCGGCCATGGGGCGATACGTACGTGCCGCCCTGACGGCAACACGAATCCCGGCACAGGGCTCGGACTTTCGATGCGAACGGCTCACGGTCGCGACTATGGCTGGTCATCCCGCTGAAGCATCGGGCATCTACAACGCCGATGCTCGTCCAAGGATCTGGTTCGGTCGCGGTGAAGCTCGGCCGAGCCAGCGCGCAGAGATCGCCGGCTGTCTACCGCTGGACCATCGCGAGAACTGTCAACGCGGCAGCCGGTCAGCCAGTCGCGGACGACCGATCAGCGATTACGACGTCCTGATCGCAGCAGGGCCGCATGATCGTCGAGACTGGAACATCGCCGAAGCGCCCGAGGGCGAGCACAGCGCGTCGGCTCAACGATCGCTACGAACCGCCGCACACTGGGATCGGACGCCGACGGACGATCGAGGACAGCTGCGCGCCGGCGTGTGTGCGGCGGCATGACCGGTACGATGCCGCAGTCCACGCATCGTGCCGGTCACCGTGCTGCAGTGTTGGCACGAGCATCAGGCAGGTTACACGGGCAATAACGGACATGCAATGTCACGAACATCATTGGCTTCTTCATCGAGGCCCGGCAACAGGCCGTAAACGCTCGACCTGGTCGATGGTCAGGGTAACACCGGCAATGACGTTTTTGGTGTCATGGTACGCTGCCCGGGAAAAGCGGGCACGGCGGCGGTACGTCCTGACCGATTCTATCTTCGTGACGGTCGTTCGACGTTCGTTAGGAACTTACAAACGTGTCTCTGAACATCACTATCGTCGGCACTGCGGACCGCCAACTCGAAGAAATTCTCCGCGCCCCGACCACGCGCATCAAGACGATGCCGGTCGCGGAGCTTCTGGCCCTGGCGCAGCCGTCCGCCTCGCAGCCGGACGTCGTGATCCTCGATCTGCGTGAAAGCAATGCGCTGCCGCCCACGCTGGTCACGCTGAAGCGTCAGCACTCCACGACCGGCGTCATCATCGTCGCCGCACGGATGGATCCGGCGCTGATGCTCGAAGCGATGCGCGCCGGCGTCACCGAGTGGATCTCCGACCCGATCAGCGCGGTCGAGCTGAACGCGGCCGTCGAGCGCGTCAGTTCAGCGAGCCCGTCGAGCGTCCAGGGCCAGATCTTCGCGTTCGTCGGCGCCAAGGGCGGCGTCGGCACGACGACGATTGCCGTCAACGTCGCGACCGCGCTGGCACAGGCGGTCGAGGACGAGCGGACGCTCCTCATGGACTTCCACCTGTCCTACGGCGACGCCGCGGTCTTCATGGGCGCCGAGCCGCGATTCTCGGTCGCCGACGCGATGGAGAACACGCACCGGCTCGACGAGGCGTTCTTCGAGAGCCTCGTCGTGCGGAGCAAATCGACTGGCGCGCACCTGCTGGCATCGGCCGAACGTGCCGTCGGCGCGGTCGACTTGCGGCGGATTGCCACGCTTCTTCAGTTTGCCGCGACCCACTATCGCTATACGCTCCTCGACGTGCCGCGCTCGGAAGCCGCCGTGCTCGACTCGCTCGAAGGCGCGGCGACGCATCCTGATCGTCGCGAACCAGGAGCTGGCGACGGTGCGGAACGCCGGTCGCATCGCGGCGACGCTGCGTCAGCGCTACGGCAAGGATCGCGTCAAGGTCGTGATCAGCCGCTACGACAAGCAGGCGGAGATTGGGATCGACGACGTCCAGCGCGTGGTCGGATCGCCGGTGAAGTTCACCGTGCCCAGCGACTATCGGGTCGCCCTCAACAGCCTCAACAAGGGTCGGCCGATCGCGCTCGACAAGGACAACAAATTGACGCCGGCGTTCCAGACGCTTGCCTTCGATCTTGCTGGCATTCGCGTCGAGAAGGTGGCAGAACAGAAGAGCGGCGGGTTGTTCGGACTGCTGCGCAAGTAGGCTTGTAGGCCCAAGCTTTAGCTTGGGCGGCACGACGGTAGGGAGTCTCTCCAGTATGGCGTATCAAGCGATTTCAGCGGCGGCGGGTGACACCAGAAGCCCGCACTATCAGGAGCTGAAGGCCAAGGTTCACCAGGAACTGTTGAACCGCCTGAATCTCGAGCGCCTCACGCGCGTCAGCCGGCGCGAGGCCGAGCCCGAGATTCGCGAGCTGATCAACCACATGATCGAGGCCGAGGCGCAGACCACGCCCCTCAGCCTCTTCGAGCGCGAGAACCTGATCGTCGACGTCCTCGACGAGCTGTTCGGCCTCGGACCGCTCGAGACGCTGCTCAAGGATCGCGACATCTCGGACATCCTGGTCAACCGCCACGATCAGGTCTTCATCGAGCGGAACGGCCTGCTGGAGGAAACCGGGATCACCTTCAAGGACGATCGCCACCTGATGCAGATCATCGAGCGCATCGTCAGCTCGGTGGGGCGCCGTATCGACGAGTCGAGCCCGATGGTGGACGCGCGGTTGCAGGACGGATCGCGTGTCAATGCGATCATTCCGCCCCTCGCCCTCGACGGTCCCTGCATGTCGATCCGCCGTTTCCGCACCGACCGCCTGGCCGCGCCCGACCTGGTCGAGCGCCAGTCGATGACGCAGCCGATGCTCGACTTCCTGAAGGCGGCCGTGCACAGCCGGCTGAACATCATCGTGTCGGGCGGCACCGGCGCCGGAAAGACCACGCTGCTCAACATCCTGTCCGGCTTCATCGGTGATCGCGAGCGCATCGTCACCATCGAGGACGCGGCGGAACTGATGCTGCGCCAGCGGCACGTCGTCCGGCTCGAGACGCGTCCGGCCAACATCGAAGGCCGCGGCGCCGTGAAATCCCGCGACCTCGTGATCAACTCTCTCCGTATGCGTCCCGATCGCATCGTCGTCGGCGAGGTCCGCGGCGGCGAAGCGCTCGACATGCTGCAGGCCATGAACACCGGCCACGACGGGTCGTTGACGACGATTCACGCGAACACGCCTCGCGACGCGCTGTATCGTCTCGACACGATGGTCGCGATGGCGAACCTGAACATCCCGGATCGCGCGATCCGGCAGCAGGTGGCATCGGCCGTCGACATCATCGTGCAGGTCTCGCGTCAGGCCGACGGCACGCGTAAGATTACGGCCGTGTCGGAAATCACCGGCATGGAAGGCGAGGTCATCACGATGCAGGACATCTTCCTGTTCGAGAAGACCGGCGTCAGCGTCGGCGGCAAGGTGACTGGTCGATTCCGCGCCACGGGCATCCGTCCCAAGTGCAACGATCGGCTCGCCTCGGCGGGTAACCCTCTGCCGATGGACATGTTCGAGCACGTCCAGATGGTGGCGTAGGGTCAGAAGAGGCACGACCATGTTGCCGGCTCCCGGTTCTCGTCACGTTCGCGCTGGTGCTTGGCATCATCGGCGCGACCTACTATCTGCTCGTCCTGAAGCCCGAGGAAGAAGAGCAGTCGGCGCTGCGAAAGCGCCTGAAGGGCACCGCACCTGCCGTTCTCAAGAACGTCGGCGGAAGCCTGCAGCGGCAGGACTCGCCATTCAGCACCATTCCGATTGTCAACGCGATCCTCAATTCCGGGTCGAACTTCAGTGTTCCGATCCAGCGGCTGATCGATCGATCGGGGATGAACCTGACGGTCGGTGCACTGCTGCTGATGTGTCTGTGCGGCGGCGTGGCTGGGTATCTCATCGTCGAGACCGTCAGCCACTTGCCGCTCGCGGCCCTGGTCATCGGCGTGCCGTGCGCCTACATCCCGATCTGGTTCGTCAACTTCATGGCGGCAGCGGCGGGTCGGCAAGTTCGAGGAGCAGTTCCCCGAAGCGATCGATCTCCTGGCCCGCGCGCTGCGCGCCGGTCACGCCTTCACCACCGGCCTCTCGATGGTGGCCGAGGAGATGCCGGAGCCGGTCGGGACCGAGTTCCGGCTCGCCTACGATCGGCAGAACTTCGGCATGCCGATGGGGGAGGCGCTCAAATCGCTCGGCGATCGCGTGCCGCTCCTCGACGCGCGGTTCTTCGTCACCGCCGTGCTGACGCAGCGCGAGGCTGGCGGCAACCTGGCCGAAGTGCTGGACAACCTGGCCCGGGTCATTCGCGACCGGTTCAAGGTGAAGCGGCAGGTGCGGGTCATTACCGCGCATGCACGCATCACCGGCTGGGTATTGGCGTTGCTGCCGCCATCCCTTGGCGTCGTGCTGACGCTCCTGTCGCCGGAGCACATGGGCCTGCTCTGGACCGATCCTATCGGGATCAAGATGATGGTCGTCGCCATCGTGCTGCAAGTGGTCGGAACGCTCCTCATCCGCAAGCTCGTGAACGTGGAGTATTAGCGTGATCGATCAATTCACCATCGGTCTCACAGTGCTCTTCCTCGGCGTCGCCGTCCTGACGGGACTGGCGGCGTCCTTCGTGCTGACGCGGTCGTCGGCCGAACGAAGACGCATTCGGGAGATGGCCACGGCTGGCACTGGCCTCATCGGTCTGCGAAGTCTCACGCTGACCGATCGTCAGGACGACGTGGCCAAGCGCGTCGCGACCATCGTGCCGAAGTCGCCGAAGGAGATGAACCGGCTTCAGAAGCGGATGGTTCGAGCAGGCATCAAGAAGCCGGGCGCCGCCGTCTACTTTGCGGCGGCGGAAGTGATCTGCCCGATAGTTCTGGCGCTCGCAACGCTCGGCGCGATGGGTGTGTCGCGCGGCGGCCTGTTTGCGTTTCTCGCTGCCGGCGTCGGCTACGCCTTGCCTGGCGTCTGGCTGCAGTGGAAGACGGGCAAGCGCCAGAAGGAAATCCAGAACGGGTTGCCGGACGCCCTGGACCTCCTGATCGTCTGCGTCGAGGCGGGCTCGGGTCTCGACGCGGCCATCGTGAAGGCGTCAGAGGAATTGAGCATCGCGTATCCGGCGCTTGCCGAGGAACTTCGTCTGATCACCACGGAGACGCGCGCGGGCAAGCCGCGGCTCGAGGCATTCAGAAACTTTTCCGCGCGCACCGGCGTCGAGGACGTGCGGTCGCTCGTGGCGATGCTGATTCAGACCGATCGCTTCGGCACCAGCATCGCGCAGGCGCTCAGAACGCACGCCGAAGTGTCGCGGACGAAGCGGCGTCAGCGCGCCGAGGAGAAGGCGGCGAAGCTGGGCGTGAAGCTGGTGTTCCCGCTGGTCTTCTGCCTGTTTCCGGCGCTGTACGTCGTGGTTCTTGGGCCGGCGGTCATCAAGATCATGCATTCGTTGATGAATCAGTAGGGCGTCAGTTCAACCCGCAGGAGAGATTGCCAACATGTCAATGAATACGATTCTGATTCTGGTGGCCGCTGCTTGCCTGGTGCTCTATCTGCTGAAGCGTCGCTCGCGCCTCAAGAGCGAGGACTAGGCCCGGTGGGCCGGGCGCTTCGCTGGGGCGCGCGAAGCGCATGGCTCGTCTGCCTCGCCGCATCGTCGGTGGCCGGCGGGTGCGCCACGCGCACCGCGTCGAGCCCGTTCATCATCCGGCAGGGCCACGGCCCAATCGAGATCGAAGGTCCGGCCGTCAAGGCGATCAGCCGCGAGGCGATCGCCCGCGCCGAGCGTGAGGCGATTGCCGAGCGCGCCAAGCAGGCGCCGCCTCGGGCAGTCCGTCGATCGAGCAACGAGATCCCGGGCTGCGCGCAGGCGCTGTCGTCTCTGCGAGGTCAGCCGTCAGCCCTGGCGCACGTGGACGTGGCGGTCGCCTATCACCGGCTCGGCGTCCTGGACGCCGCGTTCGACCAGTTCTCGCAGGCAATTGCGCTCGAGCCGCGAAACGCCATCGCGTGGGATGGCCGCGCGAGGTTGTGGCGCGACTGGGGATTGATCATGCCGGCGCTGGCGGATGCGCATCGCGCCCGGTATTTCGCTCCGAAACGAGCCGAGGTCCTCAACACGCTCGGCACGATTCTCGAGCGCGCCGGTCAGTGCGACGGCGCCAGAACCGCGTATCGTGACGCGATCGGCCTCGACGATCGCGCAACCTGGGCCCGGCAGAATCTGTCCAGGCTCGAAACCGTAGGAGCTGTCTGCGGGCCGCGCACGCCGAAATTGGCTCGGCGCCGCAGCCGCTAGAGGATTCTTCACCATGCTGGCCAGCAAGCCCAACGTCCCGTCCATTCTGCCGCACCCGTCGGCGCCCGCGACGCTGGAAGAGGCCGGCCTGTCGCTGGATCTCATCGTCCAGCTCACGCTCAAGACGCTCCACTTCGTTGGCGAGCTGAGCGGCGTCGAGCTTGCCGCCCGCATGGGCCTGCGCTTCAGCGTCATCGAGCCTGCGCTCACGACGATCAAGCAGCAGCATCAGGTCGAGATTGCCGGCGGCGCGATGATCGGCGGCCCGTCGTACCGCTACCGCATCACCGATGCCGGCCGCACCAGGGCGCAGCTATTCCTCGAGACGAACCACTACGTCGGCGCCGCGCCGGTGCCGCTCGCGCAGTATCGCCGCTACATGTACGAGTTCAAGAAGAAGGCGCCGAGCACGGCGACGCGCGAGCGCGTCCGCCAGGCGTTTTCACACCTGGTGATCAGCGATCGCGTGATGGATCAGCTCGGTCCGGCCATCAATGCGGGCCACTCGATGTTCGTCTACGGGCCTCCCGGCAACGGCAAGACGGTCATCTCGCAGGCGATCCAGAAGCTGCTGGACGGTGACATCCACATCCCTCATGCCCTCGAGGTCGAGGGCGCGATCATCAAGCTCTACGATCCCGTCAATCACGAAGCCATCGAGCCCGAAGGGCAGAGCTGGGGCCTCGACAAGGGCAGCGACGTCGACAACCGGTGGGTGCGCTGCCGCCGCCCGCTGGTGATGGTCGGCGGCGAGCTGACGCTCGAGTCGCTCGAGCTGAGCTACAACCCGACCGCCGGCTTCTACAAGGCGCCGGTGCAGGCGGTCTCGAATGGCGGCGTGCTCGTCATCGACGACTTCGGGCGCCAGCGCGTGGCACCCCGCGACCTGTTGAACCGCTGGATCGTGCCGCTGGAGAGCCGCGTCGATTACCTGACGCTCAACTCCGGTCAGAAATTCGAGCTGCCGTTCATGACGCTCGTCTCGTTCGCCACGAACATCCGGCCGCAGGAGCTCGTCGACGAAGCGTTCCTGCGCCGCATTCACTACAAGGTGCTCTGCGAGAGCCCGACGCACGAAGACTACGTCGTGATCTTCCGGAATTACTGCATGGCGAAGGGCGTGCCCTTCGATCGCGACCTGGTCGAGGACCTGCTCGAGAACTACTACAAGCCGCGCCACTTGTCGTTTCGTGGCTGCCACCCGCGCGATCTGATCGATCAGTCCCTCTCGCTCGCCGAGTATCTCGGCCAGCCGCAGGAGCTCACCGGCGAGTTACTCAAGGCCGCTTGTGACAGCTACTTCGTGGACGAGACGACCGAGGAGATGTCCACGCTCCAACCGCATGCATGATGAATCGGGTACGTGTATTGTTCGGCGCGGCAGCCGCCCTGGCTGCTACCTGGGGACAGGCCCCAGTAGCGCGACAGATTGGGGCCTGTCCCCAGTCGCCCACGCTGAATCCTCTCCGCTCGCGATCCGCATCACCTCGCCGCTCGGCCGCACTGGCGCGACCGGCGCGATTCGCATCGTCGCCCAGGTCAATCCGGCATCGGACTCGCCGGTGGCCGCGGTGCGGTTCTTCGTGGACAACGTCCTGCTCGGCGAGGCGAAGAAGGGACCACCCTGGGGCATCGACTGGACCGACGAGAACCCGTTCGAGGCCCGAGAGATTCGCGCCGAGGCCGTGGACGCCAACGGCCACACCGCCGATGACAGCGTGCTGCTGAAACCGCTGGAGCTGATCGAGCACGCGCAGGTGTCCAGCGTCTACGTCGAGACCGCCGTGCAGGACAAGGCCGGCCGCTTCGTCACCGGCATGGGGCCAGTCGGGCTTTCAATTGTTCGAAGACGACGTGCCGCAGACGCTGGACGTGGTGCGTCCCGAGCAGCTGCCCGCGACGTTCACCATCCTCATCGACAGCAGCCAGAGCATGGCGCGGCGCATCGATTTCGTCCGCGACGCCGCCGCTCGCCTGGCCGGCTATCTGCGCGAGAAGGACCGGATCATCGTCGCGCCGTTCGCCAAGAAGCTCCAGACGATCACCGGACCGACGGACGATCGCACGACGGTGTCGGATGCGATCAAGGCGATTCGACCCGGCGGCGGCACCGCGATCCTCGATTCGGTGGAAGAGGCGGCGAAGCTCATTTCGAGGGTCGAGGGGAGGCACGCGATCATCCTGCTGACCGACGGCTACGACGAGCACAGCACGGCCAAGCTGACCGATGCGATCAGCATGGTCCAGCAGACCGGCGCATCGATGTACGTCGTCGGCATCGGCGGCGTCGCGGGAATCTCGCTCAGAGGCGAGCGGTTCCTCCGGCAATTGGCGTCGGACACGGGAGGTCGGGCGTTCTTTCCGTCGAGCGAGATCGAGCTCAGGCCGATTCACGAGCTGGTCGCGTCGGAGGTGACGCTGCGGTATGTCCTGACCTACATGCCGAACAACCAGAAGGTGGACGGCTCCTGGCGTCGCATCACGGTCAAGACTGTCGATCCCACGCTCAAGGTGCGCGCCCGCACCGGGTACTTTGCCCCGAAGCCGCCGCCGGTTCGCCCGTCGATCGAGTTCACGTTGACCGACAGGAGCCAGAGCGCGATCGACATGGCGATGGACGATCTCGAGGTCGTCGAGGACGGCGTGCCGCAGTCGCTGGAGGCGTTTCAGGAGGCGACCACGCCGGTCTCGATCGTCTTCACCGTCGATCAGAGCGGCAGCATGAAGAAGGCCACCGAGCCGATGAAGGCGGCGGCGAAGAGCTTCATCGAACAGGTGCGTGCGGAAGACAGCCTGGCGCTGATGCTCTTCTCCGACCGGCCGCAGTTCGCGCACGATCTCACGACGCGGCGCGACTGGAGTCTCGAGGCGATTGACGGGTACACGCCCAAAGGTGGCACGGCGCTCTACGACGCCGTCTACGACTCCCTCTTGCGGCTGAAGGGCATCGAAGGGCGGCGCGTCGTCGTGGTGATGACGGACGGGCGCGACGAGAACAACGCCGGTACGGGTCCGGGCAGCCAGCACACGTTCGAGCAGGTGCTCGAGCGCCTCAAGAGCGTCGACGCCGTCGTCTTCCCGGTCGGCCTCGGACCGCAGATCGACCGCGCCGTGCTCGAGCAGCTGGCGCGCGATTCCGGCGGCGAGGCGTATTTTCCAGAGGACGTCTCGACGCTGGGCCGTGATTTCGATCGCATCCTCGAGACCCTGCGGCGACGATACGTCATCAGCTACACCTCCACCAACAACACGCGCGACGGTGCCTGGCGTCAGGTCGATATCCGCAGCCGGCGCACCGGCGTCGTGGTCGCGAGCCGCGGCGGCTACTTCGCGCCGGCGAAGTAAGCCGGCCGATGCTGACCGACGAATCGCTGCAGCGCGTCCTCCCGAAGCCTGCCGTCGATCTGCTCGGCGATATCATTCGCGCCCTGGCCTGGGGGCTGGTGTTCGTCGTGTGGGTGGCGTTCGCGCAGGTCTATGCTCGGATGATCCGGCTCACGATCACGGATCCGACGCATAGTGACTTCACGATCTTCTACTACACCTCGCGGATGGTGGCCGACGGGCTGCCGATGTACGGACTGTCGCCAGCTCGCTACGGCGTGACCTGGGCCGCGGATCACCTCGGCAACCTCAATCCGCCCCATATCCAATTGCTGCTGCTGCCGCTCGGTCACCTGTCGTATCGCGCGGCGCTCGCGTGGTTTGTCCTGATCAACGGCGCGTGCCTTGCGTGGGCGCTCTGGCTGATCGCGCGCGAGCTGAAGGTCGCGTGGTCATGGACGCGATTCTGGGGATGGGGGGCGCTGACCCTCTCCTGCGCAGCGTTCACGACCGTTGCGGTGACCTGTGAACTGACGTTCATGTTGATGCTGCCGTTCACGCTTGCCTGGTGCGCATGGCGGCGGGGACGCTGGACAGCCGCGGGCGCCTGGCTCGGGGCCTGCGCCAGTGCGAAGCTCTTCCTGCTGCTGTTCCTTCCTTTTCTGCTCTGGCAACGACGATGGCGCGCGGCGGCGGCATTCGTTGTGACGGCTGGCGTGCTCGTCGTTGCAGGCGGCGCCCTCTTCGGCTCGAGCGTGTACTTGCAGTGGGCGGCGACATTGGGCCGCGTCGGCTGGTGGTGGATTCCGATGAACGCCTCGTGGCAGGGGTTCGTCGAGTCGCGCGCTCGATGGCAGCGCCACCATCACGCCAGTGGTTGACGCGGCATTTCTGGTCCGGCCTGTGGCCGCCATCGGCGCCGCCGTCCTTGCCCTCGCCAGCCTTGCGGCTGCGACTCGTGATCGTGACGCGGAAGCTCGCAGCGCATCGTTTCTCGTCGTGCTGCTCGGCGCCATTCTCGCGTCCCCTTTGGGATGGGTCTACTATCTGCCGCTCGCCTACGGGCCGATGCTCGGATGGCTGCTCGCCAATGGCGTGCGCCGGCTGGCTCCTGTCTGGGCGGCGATGCTCGTCATCGGTCTCACGTGTTTGTACGTACCGCAGGAGGTGGCCGCCTGGGTGCGCCACAACGTCATCGCCACGCTGACGCTGACGTCGGTCTATTTCTGGGGCACGCTGCTGTTGTGGCTGGTCGTCAGGCAGCGCTTGCGTCACGCAGATGGACGCTAATCCAGCTTCCCGCGCGCGCGGCTCCGATTGGTCCTGGCCTGCCGCGGCCGGCGTCGCCATCGCAGCCTATTTCGCCCTGACGGGTATCCTCCTGGTGTCAGGGATCGGGCAAACGGGCGGCACGTTCGTCTACGCGCAGGATGATCCGTACATCCACCTGACGCTCGCCCGAACCCTGGCGCAGTTCGGCGTCTGGGGAATCCGGCCAGACGAGTTCGCGGGCGCCTCGTCATCACCGTTGTGGACGTTGCTGCTCGCCGCCCTGCAACGCGTGGGTGCCGTCGCCGACTGGTGGCCGCTGGTCGTGAACCTGGCGGCTGGCGTCGGCGTCCTTCTGGTCCTGGCGTGGATCATCGAACGCGAGGGACTCCGACGATTCGCGATCCCGTTGCTCCTGGCGGTCGTTCTGGTCACGCCCCTGCCGACGCTGGCGCTCATCGGTCTGGAGCACACGCTGTTCGTGCTGCTCGCGCTGGCGTTCTGCTGGCGCGTCGCCCGTCACGTGGCGAATGCCGAATCCACCGGGATGCTGGCGACCTGCCTTCTCGGCGGCGCACTGGTCGCGACGAGGTACGAGGGCCTGTTTCTCATCGTTGCTGCCGCCGGTTTGCTGTTATCGAGACGACGGTTCACGCTGGTCGTCGCACTGATGGTGGCCGCGGCCGATTCCGGTCGTCGCATACGCCGCGTTTTCGCTGGCGCATGGCGGACCGGTCCTGCCCAACTCAGTGCTGATGAAATCGGGTCCGTCGCGGTTTGCCACCGTGGGGTCTGGCCTGAGCGCGGTTCTCGCCGACTGGTTCGCGATCACGCAGCTGTTCGCTCGCCCGCCACAGCTTGTCCTCACTTTGTCGGTGTTGCTGGCGCTCTCGTTGGCGGCTGGCGCAGTCACGGCTCCGGTAACCGGACGGGCGCGCGCATTCGCGAGCCTCTTTGTCGTCACTTCGCTGCTGCACGCCTGCCTGGTGAAGATGGAGTGGTTCTTCCGCTACGAGGCGTACGTCATTGCGTTGGGCGTGCTGGCGCTTGCCCTGCTCGTGCTTCCTGCCGGCGCGGACCTGCTTTCCAGGGGACGCAGGCGATCAGACGCCGCAGCGACCGCGTTGGTGATCCTGCTGGCGATCCCGCTCGCGATTCGCGCGCTGTCGGCCCTTGCTGTGACCCCGGGCGCCATGCGGAATGTCTATCAGCAGCAGTACCAAATGGCGCTGTTCTTTCGCGACGCCTACCCGATCGACACGATTGCGCTGAATGACATCGGTGCGGTCAGCTGGGTGGCGCCATCGCCGATCGTCGACGTCATGGGACTCGCGAGCTCCCAGATCGCCGACCTGAAACGACATCGGAGGTTCAACCGCGAGACCCTGGCCGCCGTGATGCTCCGCAACAACGTGAAGGCCATCGCGATGTACGAGAAGGTATTCGCCCCGGTTATCCCGCGGAGCTGGCAGCTCGTCGCCGAGTGGCGGATTCCACAGAACGTCGGGGTCTCGGAAGATACGGTGGGGTTCTACGCGCCGACGGCCGCGGACGCCACCAGGCTGCGGCAGGCATTGGATACGTTCCGTCCACGCCTTCCGCTCGCCGTGGAATACCGGCGGCTGGACGACGACGATCGGCCGTCGCCGGCCGGACTCAGGCCCTGAGCTGCTGGTAGGTCGCAAATACGAGGCTTCCCACCCATGCGACCGTCCGCTGCACGGCGAGCAGGAACTCCCGCGGGCCGCCGGCGAAGAACACGAGCAGGGTGAACGCAATGACGATCACGACTATCGTCATGCTCGTTTCGGTGGTTGCTCCTGAAGTTCGCATCGCTGGGGTCCTCTATCCTTAGATAGATTACCGCGAACCGTGGCAGTCCGCCCGGACGACGCATGCCTTCTGTCACGTAACCCAGGCCGCTCGTGTCATTCGTGATACGAGTTGGAGGCTATCCCTTCTCATGGCTTCTCAAGGACCACCCAGAAGGTGTCGCGATACCTCTGGTGCCACCCGTCCCGATTGAGTGCGGCGACAGTGGGAGAACGCGGCGGCAGCGCGGCACAGTTGATACCCCACCGCTCGAATAGCTCCCGGTAGTCGCCGGTGGCTTCCACCCGGCTCGCGTCCTGAATGAGTGCAATCGGATACTGATCCTGCCGGCTGTCGATGAAGACCCGTTGCTCCGGCACGAACCAGATCAGCGGCCCGCCGTCAGGATATGTGTTGTACAGCGGCGGCCGGCAACTTCGACCGCTGCGGCCGCCGCCGGTGACACTGGCGTCCAGCCCAGCATCGCCCATGGTGCGCTCCAGGCCTTCCAGATGACCATTAGCGCCGCCAGCGACGCCACGATCGGCAGCCAGACGTCCGTGGCACGACGCGACACGGGCGTCGCCGTGTCGCCGCTGGAACCGTTTGGCTCGCGTGCCATTGGGTATGTCAGTCGGGTCAGCGCCGGCGCGGCGAGCATCATGAAGGCCGGCGCGTTGCGCAGGGTGCGCACGGCAAGCGGCAGTGCCAGGAGCGCCGCGGCAGCCAGCTACCCGGTCTTCGCGTCTCGGCAATCGTCGCCACTGCCGCACGAGTTGCCAGACGAAGAAGGCGGCCACCCCCAGAACGCCATCTGCTCCGGCGGCAGCGGGGTGGGCTGCCACTCCTGGATTCGGTTCGCTCTGGAACGGGCGACCGATGCGACGAGCTCGGTCCAGCTGCGAACGCCCAACGGCGTCGCAAGCGTCGCCGCAACCGAGGCTGCGAAGCACGCCGCGCGAGGCAGCAGGTACTCGCGGTCCCGGACCGCCGCTGCTACGGATGCGCCGACGACGACCAGCCCCATCGCGACGCCTGCATGGAGGTTCGCCCACAAGGCGATCGCCGGCGGGATCAGCCACCATCGATCGCGCGCGACGAGGATGGCGATGACCGGGAGCATCACGATGCTGAAGACCTGTGGGCGAACGGACCAGATCGTCGTTGCGCCGGCGCAGGCCAGCGCGAACAGCACGAGACGGATGTCGACCGGTCCGTGCATCTGGCGCCAGACGAGCGCCCACGCCGTGAGCGTGAGCACCGCACAGAACGCGGTGAGCAGCGGGAATCCGGAGGTCGGCGGCGACGCCAGCGCCGAGGAGGTGCTCGCGCGGCGTACACCTATCAGATCGAAGCGCTCAAGACGCGGGGCGGATATGTGACGGCCGACGTGATCGACGTCCGCGCTGATACGCCCAACCTCGAGGTCATGCTCGCGAAGTTCAATCGCGAGCACTGGCACGACGAGGACGAGGTCCGCTTCATTATCGACGGCCGTGGCTTGTTCCACATCCACCCGGCGGCCGGTGTTCGGCTCGAAGTGGGCAGGGGCGACCTGATCCGGGTGCCGCGGGGCACCCGTCACTGGTTCGATCTCTGCGCCGAGAGGCGGATTCGCGCGATTCGACTCTTTCAGGATCCCGTCGGGCTGGACGCCGCACTATACCGAGAGCGGGGTGGACCGCGGGTTCCAGCCGATCTGCTTCGGGCCTGCTTACGTCGGGGCCATCGCGCCAGCCGCATCGTGACCGGCGGCCGCTGCCGCAGGCGCGCGCGTGGTGCTCCTCGACATCGAGGGCACCACGACGCCGGTCGCATTCGTCGCCGACGTCCTGTTCCCCTACGCCCGCACCCGCGCGCGCGACTGGCTTGCCGCGCGGTCGCCGTCCGACCCCGTTCTGCGCGGGTCGTCGACGGCCTTCGCGCGGAGGTCGAAGCCGAGCGGGCGGACGGCTGGACGATGGCGACGGCGAGCTGGAGGCGGCCGTCGCGCAGGTCTTCGCTCATGGATCAGGACCGCAAGTCGCGTGCGCTGAAGACCCTCCAGGGCAGCATCTGGGAAGAGGGATACGCGCAGGGGACACTCCGCGGCGAGGTCTATCCGGACGTCCCCGCCGCGCTCGAGCGGTGGACCGCTACAGGGGCGCGGGTCGGCATCTTTTCGTCCGGCAGCGTGCTCGCGCAGACGCTGCTCTTCCGCTACTCGACGGCCGGCGATTTGACGCCCTTGCTGCGCTGGCACTTCGATACGTCTGTCGGACCGAAAGTGGATCCCGCCAGCTACGGCCGCATCGCCGGCGCCGTCGGCGTGGCGCCGGCCGCCATCCTGTTCGTCTCGGACACGGAAAAGGAGCTCGACGCCGCCCGCACCGCGGGACTCGAGACGCGATTGTGCGTTCGGCCCCCCGCACAGCCGCCGAATCGATTCGAGCCACGTGGTTGTGACGACCTTCGACGACCTGGCGCGCTGAGCCCGTCGGTCAGGCGGGTCGCGTCGTGGCGGTCGATATGCTCTCGAACCCGGGCGAGCACGTTACGCTGCGTTGATATGGCGATAAAGGTCGCCCTGGCGCGGGACTGATCGGAGTTTTCCGAAGGGCCGCGCGGCCCCGGTCTCCGCCGCCCTCAGCGTTGGGATCGGCGGCCGGCTACGGGCGAGATCGACCAGAAATCCTAGGATTTTCAATCGGCCAGCCACCTGCCGGCTGACCGTGTCGCCCATCCGGAGCACTCGCAACCTGGACTGTGCCTGGATCTTGCACAAAGCTTCGCAGTCACGCCGCGACACACTAAGCGGCAGGAAATCAGGTGGTTAGGGTAAACGTCAGTCGCGCGAACGAACGTCAAAAGTCTGCCCAGGAGGCAACTCCGGCGGGCATCAAGGAAAAGAGCATGAAACTTCGAGGTCTCATCCTGGCAACGGTTCTCATCATGCCGCTCGAGTCATGGGCGGACCCCATCACCGCGGGCGTGTGGCAGAACATGCAGACGCCGTTGACCGATCCGGCGCTGGGCCTCGAGGTCACGCCTTTCTGGGACAATGTCTCCTGGGACGGCCCGGCCCACAACGTGGGCGACCTGATCTACGCCTACGAGACCGAGGGCCTCCAGTACCTGCACAACGGGCTGGGCGGCTCCGTCGGTTTCCGGTTCGCGTTCGACGACATCAGCACGCCGGTTCTGCTTCACCAGATCACCGATTGGGGAGGCGGCGTCCTGGGCCGCCGCGAGGATGGCGCGTTCACCTACGACAGCGGCACGGGCCGCATCTCGAACTCCTGGGACAACGGAGAGCAGTATGCGCTGTTCCGCCTGGTGGGGCCGGAATCCACGCGGTATTTCCTCGGCATCGAGGACATCCTCATCACTGAACTCGTCAACGACCGCGACCACAACGACTATATCGTGGCGTTCACGGAGACCCACTCGGTCCCCGAGCCGTCGTCGCTGCTGCTGATGGGTTGCGCGATTGCGGTGGCCGGCGCCCGCAGGGTCCGAAGCCTCCGCGCGTCCGCCAACTTCGGATAGCGGTCGGGCGTCCCCGCTCTCAGAAGATAAGGGCCCGCCGGCATCGCCGGCGGGCCCTTCGCTGTACGGCCGTCGGAACGGCGCTCGCGTGTGCCGCTACGACTCGTCACGTTGTCCCCGGCTGTCAGCGCCGCGTGCCCGCAATCCCCAAAGCTGCGTGCCCGCAATTCCCAAACTTGTCGATGCCCTCTACCGTCTAACGAGCCGGGCCATGCTGATCTGGCTGCACCAACTCATCCAGGACGCGCGCTTCGGGCTGCGGACGTTCGCCCGCACACCGGCTGCGACGCTTCCGGCGATCCTCTCCCTCGCGCTGGGGATCATGGCAACGACCGCGATCTATAGCGTGATCCACGCGGTGGTGCTCGACCCATTTCCGTACGGGACGTCGACGCGCTCATGAGCGTGCGCGTGTCTGGTCCCGAGCAGCCGGGGCTTCCGGACGAACTACTCGATCGACCAGTTCCTCGAGATTGCCCAGCGCAGCACGATCTTCGAGGGCGTAATCGCCTCGACGATCTCCGACGTCCTCTGGACGGGAGAGGGCGATCCGCAGCGGCTCCGCGGGAACTACGGTACGCCGAACACGTTCCTCGTCATGGGGGTGCCGGCGCTGCTCGGCCGGCATCATGCGCCCGACGACATGGGACCGGACCGGCCGCCTGTGGCGGTGCTTGGGTACCGGTTCTGGCAGCGCCAGTTCGGCGGCGATCCGAACATCGTCGGCCGGCAGCTGAAGCTGAACGATCGACGTCCGCACGGTGATCGGCGTGATGCCGAAGCGGTTCATGTGGCGCGGCGCGGACGTATATCTTCCAGTGGTCTTCGAGCGCGGACGCGCGGTCGAGGGCATTCGAAGCGTTCACCTGCTCGGACGGCTGAAGACGGGCGTGACTGACGCGCAGGCCCAGGCTGATCTGCAGCCGATCATCGACGATCTCGTGAAGCGGGATCCGCAGGGCCCCAAGCAGCTCCGCGTCGGGCTGCTCTCGTTCAAAGAGACATTTCCAAGCAGCATCCGCGACGACCTGTGGATTCTCTTCGGCGCGGTGGGGCTGCTCCTGCTGATCGCGTGCGCGAACGTCTCGAACCTGCTGCTCTCGCGGGCGGCGGGCCGTCAGCGCGAGATGGCGGTGCGCGCGGCACTCGGCGGCGGCCGCGCGCGTCTGGTGCGACAGCTCCTGACCGAGAGCCTGCTCCTCGCGCTCGCGGGCGGACTCGCCGGGACGGCACTCGCCTTCGGAGCGCTACGCGCGATTCTGTCGCTCGTCCCGCCCGGCACCATTCCTGACGAGTCGGAGGTCGCACTGAATCTGCCGGTGCTGTTCTTTGCGCTGGCGGTGTCCGCGGCCACGAGCCTCGTATTCGGTCTTGCGCCAGCCCTTCACACCTGCCGGCGCGACCTCGCGCATCCCCTCCGGTCGAGCGGTCGCGGCTTCGCCGGTGGTGGCAGACAGGCGCTCCTGCGAAAGGGGCTCGTGGTCGGCGGCGTGGCGCTTTCGATCATGCTGATGGTCGGCGCGAGCCTGATGATCCGGACCGTTGTCGCGCTTGGAGCCGTGGACTTCGGATTCGATCCTGAGCGCGTACTCACGCTCCGCGTGCCGCTGCCCGAGCAGAAATATCCGGACGTGTTCAGGCGGGTCCAGTTCTTCGACGAAGTGATTCGAAACATCGCGACCGTTCCCGGGGTTAGTGGGGCAGCGGTCAATACCAGCTCGCACCCGTTCGGCAACATCGGGTGGGCCGTCGACGTGCCGGGTATTCCGGACGACGGCCGACCGCAGATCCTGCACCAGGTCAGCGCCGACTACACGAAGGTGCTCGGCATTCCGCTGCGGCGGGGCCGCCTCTTCACGTCGAGCGAGGTCGAGGGCCGCCGCCAGGTCGCCTTGATCAACGAGTCATTCGAGCGGACGCGCCTTCAGGGGCAGAATGGCGTCGGTCGGATCGTGCGCATGCCGCGGCTCAGGCAGGCCCCTATTTTTGCCCAGGACGACCTCGTCGAGATCGTCGGAGTCGTGGGAGACACGCTGAACCGCGGAATCTCGGACGGCGTGCTTGCGGAGGTCTACATTCCGTACTCGCTTCTTGGCGCCGCGAACCGGCTGGTCGTGCGGATACCCGGCGATGCCTCCGCGGTCACGCGCGCGGTGGTCGAGCGAATCTACGCCGTGGATCGCGATCAGCCGGTCACGGAGGTGCGGACGATCGCCGACTTCCTGGACGACTATTTCTACGCGGGGCCGCGCTTCAACGTGGTGCTGCTGTCGGTTTTCGCGAGCCTCGGCCTCGTGCTGGCAGTGGTGGGCGTGTACGGCGTGATGTCCAGCATGGTCGTGCAGCAGACGAGGGAGATTGGCGTCCGCATCGCGCTCGGCGCCGATCCCGCGTCGGTTGCCGCGATGATCGTCAAATCGGGCGCCGTCCTCCTGCTGGCCGGAACCGTCGCGGGCCTTGCCGGCAGCGTGTTCGCGGTCCGGCTCCTCTCCGGGCAGATCTGGAACGTGTCGCCCGTGGACCCGGTCTCGTTTGCCGCAGTCTCGCTGGTGCTCTTCGCCGCCGGCCTACAGGCCTGTGCCTGGCCGGCCTGGCGGGCGGCGCGCACGCAGCCGGTCGTGGCATTGAGGCTCGAGTAGGGCAGCCGACAGCCCGAGCCACCCGCGGTAACCCTACCGGCTCCTCTCGACGGGAGATATCGTGATACCTGCGCTTCGCCACGTCCTCCGCGGCCTGTTCGCCTCTCCGCTCTTCACGGTGACGGCGGTCGCCTCGCTGGCGCTCGGCATCGGCGCCAACACCGCGATGTTCTCGATGATCGATCGCGTGCTGCTGAGAACGCTGCCGGTGCAAAGACCCGCACGAGCTGGTCTTCCTGTACCACCCGGGTCCGACGCAGGGAAGCACACGATCGGACGAGCAGGGCGGCTCATCGTTCAGCTATCCAATGTTCCGGGAGATGCAGCGCCAGCAGACGCCGTTCACCGGTCTCGCGGGTCGCTAGCGCGGCACGGTCGAGCCTGTCGTACAGGAACAACGCGCAGCCGGGTTCGGCGTTCCTGGTCTCGGGCAACTACTTCCGGTGCTCGGTCTGACGCCCGCGCTCGGCGGCTCTTCACGAAAAGGACGACCGCCCACCCGGTGGGCACCCCGTCGTGGTCCTTCATCACGGCTACTGGAGAACCGGTTCGGCTGAAGACCTCTCGGTGCTCAACCAGACGATGGTCGTCAACGGGCATCCGATGACGATTGTCGGCGTGACGCAGAAAGGTTTCACGAGCGAGAGGCCGGGCACGACCCGCGACGTCTTCGTGCCGATCACGATGAAGCGGGAGATGACGCCGGACCGGGACGGCCTCGACGGATCGCCGCGACTACTGGATCACGCTCGTCGGCCCGGCTGAAGCCAGGCATCGACGCTCGAGCGGGCGGAACACCGCGATCAACGCCACGCTACCGCGAGCAACTGGACAGGACGTGGCATTACTACCGGCTCGACGAGGATTTCGGCGCCGTTTCGCGGGCCAAGAAGATCGTGCTCCGAAGGCCGGGACTACGGCCGGGGGCAGTTGCGCGGCGCAGAGCCGCGCACCGCTGCTGCTGCTGCTCGGCATGACGCTGCTGGTGCTCCTCATCGCGTGCGCGAACGTCGCCAACCTGCAGCTCGCGCGGGCGACGGCCCGGACGCGCGAGATCGCTGTTCGCCTGGCGCTCGGCGCGTCGAGGGGGCAGCTGGTCCGCAACATGCTCACTGGAAGCATGCGTGATCTGCGGTGCTCGGCGGCGTGCTCGGTCTCGCCGTCGCGCACTGGACCTCCGGGGCATTCTCGCGCAGCCTCCCGGCCGGCAGGCCAGAGCGGGATCGTCACGACGGAGGTCGACCCGCAGAGTCTCTTCTTTTCTCCTGCGCCTTTCCGTGGTGACCGGAATCCTCTTCGGGCTCTACCCGGCGATCCAGGCCTCCGAGGCGGACGTGATCGTCGTCGCTGAAAGAGCAGAGCGGCCAGAGCACGGCTACCCGCGCGGCCGGGTTCTTCCGAAAGGCACTGGTGACGATGCAGATGGCGATTTCGCTGCTGCTGCTGATCTCGGCCGTGCTGTTCGGCCAAGACGCTCGATGAACCTCACCCGAATCGACCTGGGCATCCGGACCGGACACCTCGTGACGTTCTCCGTCAATCCGAGGCTCAACCGATACAGCGAGCGAGCGCACCGCGCAGTTCTACCAGCAATTGACCGAGCGACTGGCGGCGATGCCCGGCGTGACGCTCGTCACCGCCTCCCGCGTGCCCGGCCATCGGGGGTCCTCGAGCAGCACCAGCGATGACGCGTCGAGGGATACGCGCCGCAGAAGGACGGCGACTCCAACGTGCAACATCAACGAGATTCGCGCCGGACTTCTTCCGCACGTTCGGCATTCCACTGGTCGCGGCCGCGAGTTCACGGCTGCCGACAACACGCCGGCCGCGCCGAGGAGGTCGATCGTCAACGAAGCATTCGTGCGGCATATTTCGGCGGCGGGAATGCGCAATCGGGCGATGATGGCGCGTGGCGACTGGCAAGCACCACAAAGCTCGATATCGGACGATCATCGGTGTCGTGAAGGACTGCGAAGTACAGCATCATGAGGGAGACAGTCGCCGCCGGTCTTTTACACGCCGTACCGCCAGATGCCAACTGGGCGGGCTGAACTTCTACGTTCGTACCGCGGTGAGCCCGATTCCTCCTTCCGGCGATTCGCCGCGAGCTGACGGCGCTCGATCGGGGATCTTCCCATCCGCGACCTGCGAACGATGCAGGCGCAACTCGAGAGCCGGCTGTCGAACGAACGACTGTTGTCACGCTGACCGGGGCTTTCGGAGGTTTGGCGACGCTTCTTGCGGCGATTGGCCTCTATGGCGTGCTGGCTACAACATGGCCCGGCGTACGCGAGAGATCGGGATCCGTATAGCCCTCGGCGCAAAGGCTGGCAGTGTCCGTGGCTGTATTGCAAAGAGGTCGCGCTGATGCTCGCGATCGGCGCCGTGCTGGGCATGACGAGCGCGGTGCGCTAGGCCGGCTGCTCAAGGGGACTGTCCTCTTCGGCGTGCGACCGCTCGAGCCTGTTGTCTATGTCTCCGCGTGGCGGTGCTCGGCGCGTCGCACTCGCTGCTGCGTACTTCCCTGCACGCCGCGCCACGAACGTCGATCCGCTGATTGCGCTCAAGGAGGAGTATTCGGGTTCAGGGTTGAAGGTTCAAGATTCAAGGTTCACGAGCGGCCAACAACTTTTCACGGAGAGCTGCTTCGGAGCGCTGCGGGCCTGAGTCTCTTTTATCTGGTGGTTCGATGCGAGGGCATACGGGCGCTCGAGCGACTGGGGGAGAGTTAGAGTCCTTTGAAAGCTGGATCAGACTTCCAACTTTCTTTCTGGTGTTCAGATAGCGTCGACCAGCCCGTACCATTCGGGCGTTTCCTGCGAGAGCGAGGCGCCGCACATCCAGGTCTCGCTCCCGATCGGATTCTTCCAGACGAGCTCAGCCTTCACGGACAGCTTGGCCGACGGGAGCGGATGTCGAGCGACGCGGGAAGGAGCGCTCCGGTGTGCGTCGGATCTCGAACCGAAGGCCGCCATAACTGATGTCCAGGATCCGAGCGGGCTCTTCCCCACGCTCGCAGGAGCCCACCGATGACTTGCTTCCGTGCCCATCGCCGCGGGATGCCGAACCCGGCATGCGCGGCGGCAGATCTTGGGCCCAACCAGCTCCAGCAGTCGCGTCGGCGCGATCGGCTTCAGCACATACTCAGCGCCCCGTCGGCGGGCGTCGGCCTCGAGGACCGGATCGGCAAAGCCGGTGATGATGATCGCCGGGACGGGCCGGGGACTGCTGATGACGAGCTGCAACCCGTTGAAGGGACCGAGGCGAACGTCCGCGATCAGGAGGTCGGGGGGGGCGGACGGCAGGAGTCGGATGGCTTCTTCGAACGTGCCAACCGCGACCGTGTCATACCCGGCCCCCTCCAAGAGCTCCGACAACCCATAGCGGGTCGCCCGATCGTCGTCGACAATTAGCACCTTCGATGGCATGGCTCCTCAGGGGGTGACGACGGGGTGACGCAACCTTGATGCCGCCTCGCGTCTCACTAACCCGGTTCCAACACGGCTGAATCGGAACACGTGACAGCCGGCCGCACACGTGCGCGGAGTGCCGATTTCAGCTTTGGGGATTGCGAAGTCGTGATTGACGGCAGCTCTACCATAGCGATCATTGTCGTCGAGAGCAACCACTTCCCGCGTCTGCACGGTATCGGGGACAGAGCCGTCCGTACGTATCGGTCGCGGAATTGGCAGACTTTACTAGCGCAGATTGAGGGATTTTTGTCTAAGAATCGGCCCGACTCTCAGGGGAAGCGAACGCGCCGGACGGCGCTCGACACGACGAAGACCCGCGTGTTGTTGGCCCCCGGGTCCGCCGGCACCACGAAGAACCCCTAGGGGTCCCCCCGATAGTTCAGCGTCGTGCCCACGAGCACAGTTCGAGCGGACTCTTTTGCAGCGGCCAGGGGGTTCAGACGACGACGGTCGGGACTTCCAGCTCGCCCTTGCGGAACGCCTCGACAAAGGCGTTGACGACTTCAGGATCGAAATCGGTTCCTGCGCCCTTGACGATGATTTCCTTGGCATCGAACGGAGACATGGCCTTGCGGTAGGGCCTGTCGCTGGTCAGCGAGTCGTACACGTCGGCGACGGAGATGATCCGGGCTTCGAGCGGAATCTCCTCCCCCGGCTCGGGTGATATCCGGATCCATCGAACTTGTCGTGGTGCGCGAGGACGATTGGAATGACGCGGCGGAGCGATCCACCAACTGGTTCGAGTATC
>CAVXSR010000006.1:0-94360 GCA_963764495.1 Vicinamibacteria bacterium
ATAACCCTGTGGTAACTCGATAGCCGCAATGCCGGGCCAAACGGCGACATTCGGTCGCGGTGAAGAGGTTCAGGGCGGCAGCGATCAGCGCACAGACGTGGTCAAACGACCGGGGGCGCGCGGCCCGGAGGAACGCCTTCAATTTGGCAAACGCCAACTCGATCGGATTGAAATCCGGACTGTAGGGTGGAAGAAACCGGAGCTGCGCTCCGACGGCTTCGATCGCGGCGCGGACCGCGGGTTGTTTATGGACCACCAGGTTATCGAGGACGACCACATCGCCGGGCCGTAAGGTCGGGACGAGGATTTGCTCGACATAGGCGAGGAAGGTCGGATTGTCGATCGGTCCATCGAAGACGGCGGCGCCCCCGAGGCCGTCGAGGCGGAGCGTGGCGATCACCGTGTACGTCTGCCAATGACTACAGGGCGTGTGATCGCGGAGGCGCGTGCCGGTCGGACTGCGGCCGTAGCGCCGCAGGAGATCGGTCGTTACGCCGCATTCATCGAGGAAAATGTACTGCCGCGTGTCGCGCAGCGGCTGCCAGGTGCGCCACTGGCGGCGCGCCGCCGCGACATCAGGCCGGCGTTGCTCGTCGGCGTGTACCGTTTTTTTTGAGGGTAAAGCCCAAGCGCCCGATGGTCCGCCAGAGCGTGGTGAGGCCGGCCGTGGTCGGCAGCGCGTCTCGTAACTCGGCGAGCGTGGCATCCGGCCGCGCCGTAATCAGCGCCACCAACCGTTCCTCCTGCCCGGCCAGCACGCGCCCCCGAAACTTAGTCTGTGCCCGCGGGGCGATCGCCCCCGTCTCCCGCCGCCGCTGCTTCAGCGCATCCACCCACGCGCGACTCACGTGATACCGTGCGGCCAGCTCCCCGACGACAGTCCCGCGTCGGCATCCTGTAACACGCGCGCCCGCAAATCCATCGAGTACGCCGCGGCCATCGACACCTCCTCGGCGTCAACCAGGAACCATGCCCGCGTACTGATAACAAGCTTGATATAGGCCTCGAGCTTGTCGTTTGGTCCTTCACCGTGTTCAGGAACAGGCTTTCGGCCAGATATTCGCGCCGTTCCTCGTCGGTCATCTGCGTGATCAGGTGCTTGATTTCCCGCACCATGTCCTCGAACGACCGTCCAGCTCCTTCCGCGCCGTGACCTCGCGGTAGAGCGTTTCCATAATCGCCAGCAGATCGCCGTCGAGGGCGATCTCCGCGCCGTTGGTGGTGGTGATGCTTCGCATGGCTCAGCCCCCGAAGCTCCGGACCGCGCTCGCCTCGTCCGGGTGCAACTCCAGAAAATTCTGCGCGCCCGTCATCGTCAGCATCGTCTCGACGCGCTTCTGGACGCCGCCCAGCTTCAGGGTGGCGTCGGCGGCGATGGCCTGGCGATACAGGTCCATGAAGCAGCCAATCGTCGCGCTGTCGACGTAGGTGACGTTGGTCAGGTCGATGAGGAGCTTTTTCTCGCCCTTGCCGATGAGCGACGACACCGTCGTCGAGAAATCGGCGAGCATCGGATACATCAGCCGCGACTCCGAGACCCGGACGATGGCCAGGCCCTTCGTGAATTCTGTCGTCAGGTTCATCCGGTCACTCCGCTGCGGGGCTCGTGAAGGCCGCCGGCTCCGTCCGGCGAGCTGCCAGCCGTCCGGGCCTGTTCGTATTGTGTCCTGAGGCGCTTGATCTGGCGCGCCAGCTCGGTTCGGCCACGATTGATCCGCGACTTTACCGTGCCTTCTGGCAGGTGGAGCGCATCGGCGATCTCCTGATACGACAACTCGCGGATGTCGCGCAGCATCACCGCCGTTCTGAGCGTCTCGGGCAGCGTCGACAACGCTTCTTTCAGCAGCGTCACGCGATCGCGGTGCTCGAGCGCCGCGTACGGGCTGATCTCGGTCGAGACCGGCGCGAGATCGCCCGGATCGACGTCGCGATCGATCGTCTCGCGCTCCTTGCGGACACTGCGGTAGTGGTCGATGCAGAGGTTCCGGCTGACGCTGATCAGCCAGGTCTGGAAGTTGGCGCGCCGGTCGAAGGTATCGAGCGACTTGAAGATCTTCAGGAAGATGTCCTGCGTCAGGTCTTCCGCTTCGTCGTGCTTGCCGACGAACTTGTAGGCGACGTTGAACACCTTGCGCCGGTGCAGGCGGACGATCTGCTCCCAGGCCTGCTGGTCGCCCCGCAGGCAGCGTTCAATCAGCTCATCGACGATCGCCGTCTGTGCGGATTGGTACTCAGGAGGCATCAGGAGGCTCTCGCCGAGACGGCGTGGTGGCGGGCGCGTGGCATCATAACAAAGCGATTTTTTGCGGTCAAACCCCGCAAAGTGCTGATTTCACGCTAAGATCCGAGCGTTTCATGACTGCCTCTTCGTCCCCGGCCGGCCTGTCCGGCATCGCCGCGGCGCGGCTGTCGGCGATTGCCGAGTCGGTCGGTACTCCTGCATACGTCTACGATGCCGCCGAGATTCGCCGTGCTTACTCTAGCTTCAACGAGGCGCTCGGCGCCTATCCGCACGCCATCCACTATGCGCTGAAGGCCAATTCCACGCTCGGGCTCGTGCGTCTGCTCCGGCAGCTCGGGTCGGAGGTGGACGCGAACTCGGGCGGCGAGATCGAGGTCGCGCTGCGCGCCGGCTTCATCCCCGGGCAAATCGTCTTCAGCGGCGTCGGCAAGGGCGGCGACGAGCTCGATCGCGCCGTGACGCTCGGCCTGAAGTCGGTGAACGCGGAATCGCCAGGCGAGCTCGATCGCATCGCGGCGCGGGCGCGCGCGTTGGGGACGACCGTGCGCGTCGCGCTTCGCGTCAATCCCGATATCGACGCGCAAAGCCATCCGCACATTTCAACCGGCCTCAAGACGAACAAATTCGGGACGCCCCTCGACCAGGCGCGGCGGATCTATCGCGAGCACGGGCGGCAGCCCGGGCTGGAGCCCGTCGGTGTGCACGTTCACGTCGGCTCGCAGATCACGACGCTCGATCCCCTGCGCGACGCGGCCGAACGGGTGGTCGCACTGGCGCGCACGCTCGTGGGCGACGGCATCGCCCTCGAGCACGTCGATCTCGGCGGCGGCCTGGGCATCTCTTATGACGGATCGGCGGTGCCGACGGCCGCCGACTATGCCGCCGCCATTCTTCCGGCGCTCCGCGGTTCCGGCTTCGGGCTGGTCGTCGAACCGGGCCGCGCGCTGATCGCGTCGGCGGGCATCCTGATCGCGCGCGTCGTCGACCGCAAGGCGTACAAGGGCGGGCCCCAGTTCGTGGTGCTGGATGCGGGGATGACCGAGCTGATGCGGCCGGCGTTGTATGGCGCCTTTCATCGGATCGTCGCCGTCACGCCTCGCGCCGGCGCGGAGGAGCGGTACGAAGTGGTCGGGCCGCTCTGCGAGAGCAGCGACATCTTCGGACGCGATCGGCTGCTGCCGCCCCTCGAAGTCGGGGATCTCGTCGCGATTCTGGATACCGGCGCCTACGGATCGGTGATGGCCTCGACCTACAATCGGCGCCCGTTTCCGCCGGAAGTGCTCGTGGATGGCGACTCGTGGCGCGTCATCCGTCGTCGTCAGACCATCGACGATTTGTTGGCGTTGGAAGATTGAAGCTGCAGTAGGGCCCGACTTCAGTCGGGCCAGCGTCCGGCCGCACAGAAGTGCGGCCCTACTGCTTGCAGCACCCCGGAGCCCGTAGCCCGGAGCCCGTAGTCCGACACATGCTGATTGCGTTCGAAGGCCTCGATCAGAGCGGAAAGGAAACCCAGGCGCGGCGTCTTGCCGAGTCGCTGCGCGCCGACGGCCGAAGAGTCGAGACGCTGTCGTTTCCGGACTACTCGACGCCGATCGGAAAAGAGATCGGCGCCGCGTTGAAGGGTGAACGCGACTTCGGTCCCGACGTGATGCAGCTGCTCTATATCGCGAACCGCTACGAGAGGAAGCCGCTCATCCTCGAGTGGCAGGATGCCGGGGCCGACGTGGTGTGCGATCGGTATGTCGCCTCCAGCATCGCCTATGGAGAGTCACAGGGGCTCGACGCACGGTGGCTGGCATCGACGCAGCAGTACCTCCCACAGCCCGACCTGACGATCGTCCTCGACATCGCGCCCGAGACCGCGGTCACGCGCAAGCAGGCGGGACGCGATCGCTACGAGCGCGACCTGGCGCTGCTGGCGCGAGTGCGCGAGAGCTATCGCCGACAGGCGCTGCAGCCGGGCTGGGCGCTGGTATCCGGCGAGCAGCCGAAGGACGCGATTGCGGCGCAGCTTCGCGATCTGGTGGCGAGGATCCAGTAGGGCCCGACTTTAGTCGGGCCGCGGTCTAGGCCGCACTGAAGTGCGGCCCTACTGCAGACACGTACCTCTTGAAGCTCGGGCCTACGTGCGATCGCGATCGAGCACCACTCTTCCAATCGTGACCGCGCGCACCTCCCGTGCGCCATGACCGAGGAGCACCTCGGCGCACGCTTCGAGCGTCGCGCCAGTCGTGGTCACATCGTCCACCAGGATCAGCGTACGCCCGGCGATGCGTCCGGCCCAGCGCGCGCGCTGCCACGGTGTCCACCCACCGATCGCGAACGCCGTGCGAACATTCGCGTGCCGCCGGTCGGCATCCAGCTCGAACTGCGGCCGGGTCGATCGGCGACGACGGACGGCCGGCCAGATCGGACGTCCGTTGGCGCGCAGCGCGATCGCCAGATCGGCCGCCTGGTTGAACCCACGACGCCACTGACGCCATGGATGGAGCGGGACGGGGACCAGCGCGTCGGCGCCTTCGAAGAGCTCGTCTGCCGACGATTGGAGTCGCGAGCCGAGCGGCGCCGCCAGAGAACGCCGCCGATCGAACTTGAGCGCGTGGAGCAGGTCGCGAAGGACGCCTTCGTACGGCCCAAGCGCACGAAGGGCGCGCACGGCGCTCCCGGCAGGCAGGCACTCGTGCGGAGCGTCCGCGCGCGCGAGCGGCGCGCCGCACCTCGAGCACCACGGCGGCGTGTAGTGACGCAGATTCTGCCAGCAACGATCACACGCCGGCGACCGCGTCGGCGTCTCCAGCACCTGGGCGCACGAGACACAGACGGGCGCAAAGACCGTCGCGATCAAGCTGTCGACGATGACGCGCGACATGGCAGGCTACAGGCTGCAGGCTTCAGGCTTCAGGAATTGCCCAAGCTAAAGCTTGGGCCTACGTACGATGCGTCTGTCCGCCTCCGCGCGAAGCGCTGCGCAGAGACCTCGCCGAAGCATGGCGAAGGCGGGCGTAGCGCCCGACTTCAGTCGGGCCGTCTCTAAGAGAGCCCGTAGCGCTTGCGCTTTTCCCACAGCGCCTTTCGACTGATTCCCAACACCGCGGCCGCACGGCTCTGATTGTCCTTCGTCTCCCGCAAGACGAACGCGACATAGCGGCGCTCGAGCTCCTCGAGCGTCGGCCGCTCGGCGGCCTCGCCGGCTGCGATGCGTGCGGGTGAGGGCGCGACGTCGGCCAGATCATCCGCGTCGATGACGTCCCCCTCCGCAGCCGTGACCGCGCGCTCGAGGACGTGGCGCAGTTCGCGGACGTTGCCGGGCCAATCGTGGGCGGCGAGGATCGCCAGCGCACTGCGCGTCAGCACGGGCGAGTGGTGCCGCGTGCCATCGGTGAGCTCGGTCATCAGGCGGCGGGCGAGCACGGCCACATCGCCGGTCCGCTGACGCAGGGGAGGAATCCGTATCGGCAGCACGCGCAGCCGGTGATACAGATCCATGCGGAAGCGTCCGTCCCGAACGGCCGCTTCGATGCCGTCGGCGGCCGAGGCAATGATGCGCGCGCGAATCGGGACCGCGACGGTCGACCCGAGCCGCTCCACCTGTTTCTGCTCGACCAGGCGCAGCAGCTTGGCCTGGGCGTCGAGCGACAACTCGTCGACGCGATCGAGATAGACCGTGCCCTCGCCGGCCAGCTCGAAGCGGCTCGCGCGCGCCGCGGTGGCGTCCGTGAACGCGCCACGCTCATGGCCGAAGAGCTCGGCCTCGAGGAGGCTCGCCGCCAGGCCGGGGCAATCGATGACGACGAAAGGGTGCGGACGACGGCGGCCGAGCTGATGCAGCGTGCGCGCGGCGAGATCCTTGCCGGTGCCGGTCTCGCCGGTGATGAGCACGTTGGCGTCGGCACGCGCGTAGCGGCGCACCAGGGCGACCACCGCGCGCATCGCCGTGCTCCGCGCGACGAGCGGCGCTAGGCCCGGCGCACCGAGGCGACGGGCTCGAGGATGCCGGTGAGATCGATCGAGGTCGCGCTGCCCCACAGCCGTTCGAGTCCGTAAAAGGCGCGGCTCTCCGCGCTGAAGACGTGCACCACGAAATCGAAGTAGTCGAGCAGAATCCATTCCGTCCGCGCTTTGCCCTCGGTGTGCGACGGCTTGGACTTCAGCTTCGCGAGTGCGTCTTCCACCGCGTCGGCGATCGCGCGAATCTGCCGGGTGTTCGTCGCCGTGGCGATCACGAAGAAGTCGGTGAACCCCGCGGCCTTCCGGAGATCGAGCACGGTGAGCTGCTCGGCCTTCTTGTCGGCCGCCGCGCGAACGGCAGCGACGACGTCGGCGGGTAATGCGGGTCGTTTTGTGGTCGTACGCCTAGACGGGCTCTTGCTCATGCAACGGGCTCGCCGCCTTCGTGGGCCCGGCGGCTGGGGAAAGAGTGGACGCAGCGGTGTCGTACAAGTGATGCCTGGCGATGTGATCCGCGACGAGCGGCGACACCAGCCCCGTCAGCGGCTGCCGCGCCGCCGCGAGCTCGCGCACGCGCGTCGCCGACACGTTCGGGGTCGGCGCATCAATCAGGAGAATCGACGGTTGCGCTTCATCAAACCCGGAGCGCCCGGCGTCTGCGCCGACGTCGCGCATCCGCACGGCGAGCGACGGCAGGGCACCGCGCAGCGTGCCGACGGCGCGTCCGGGACGCGAGATGACGACGAAATGCGCGAGATCGAGTACACGCGGATAGTCACGCCACGTGGCAATTTCTGCGAACGCGTCCGCGCCGGTAATGAAGAAAAGCTGCGATGCCGTCAATCCTCGCGCGTGGAGTCGCGCCAGCGTGGATGCCGTGTACGAGGGTCCGCTGGCGGTCGAGCTCGATGTCGTCCACGACGAGGCCGGGCTCATTGGCAATCCCCATCGCGACCATCGCGAACCGATGGGGCGCAGACGTCCGCGGCTGGGCCGTGCGATGCGGTGGAACGCTGGCCGGCACGATCCGGACCTGATCGAGCGCCAGCGTGAGACGCGCGGCGTGCGCCATCGCGAGGTGGCCGAGATGGAACGGGTCGAACGTGCCCCCGACGAGACCGATGCGGCCAGGCGCCGTCATTCTTCGAGGTCAGGATAGCAGCAATAGCGGATTGCGGATTGCGGATTGTGGATTGTGGATTGTGGATTACGGTGCGAGCTGGGCGGCGGCATCTTGCCGCGCGTCGCGGATCAGCGGCCACGCGGCCTCGAGCAATGCGTCAAGGCCGGCGCCGGTGACGGCCGAGATGCGGAAGAACGGGAGGTTCAGCTCGCGTGCGCGCTGCGCGAGCGGCGCGATCAGGGTTTCGTCCGTCACCGCGTCGATCTTGTTGGCCGCCACGAGCTGCGGCTTGCGCGCCAGATCCTCGTTGAAGCGCGACAACTCGTGGCGCAGCACCTCGAGATCCGACACCGGCTCGCGGCCTGACAGGCCCGAGATGTCGATGACGTGGATCAGGACCTTTGTTCGCTCGAGGTGCTTCAGGAACCGATCGCCGAGCCCGTGTCCTTCGTGCGCACCCTCGATCAGGCCGGGCACATCCGCCACCACGAAGCTGCGATCCCCGCTCATGGTCACGACCCCGAGGTTGGGTGTGAGCGTGGTGAACGGGTAGTCGGCGATCTTGGGGCGCGCCGCCGAGATCCGCGAGATCAGCGTGGACTTGCCGGCGTTGGGAAACCCGACGAGGCCCACGTCCGCCAGCAGTTTGAGGTGCAGCCGGACGGCCTTCACTTCGCCCGGCAGGCCGGGCTGCCACTTCCGCGGTGCCCGGTTGGTCGAGGTCGCGAAGTGCGCGTTGCCGAGTCCACCCTTGCCGCCGCGCGCGATCAGGGCGCGCTGGCCCGATTCGGCCAGGTCGGCGACGAGGCCCCAGTCCGGGTCGGGCGCATCGGCGCTTGTCCGCAGGGGCGCATGGGAACGCTGGGGTTCATCCGACATCTCTTCCCCATGCGCCAATGCGCCTGTGCGCTCATGCGCCCCTGCGCCTATGCCCTGATGCGCCTGTTCGCGCTCATGCGCCAGGTCCTTCGCGAACACCAGCGTGCCAATCGGCACCTCGAGCTCGAGATCCTTTCCCATCGCGCCCGATCGCTTCGAGCCCTGCCCGTGCCTGCCGCGCTCGGCCCGATGCTCGGGGTGAAAGCGATACTGGACCAGCGTGTTCACGTGCGGGCTGGCGACGAGATACACCGAGCCGCCCTTGCCCCCATCGCCACCGTCGGGTCCGCCGCGCGGGATGAACTTCTCGCGGCGGAAACTCATCGCGCCGCGACCGCCATCACCGGCAGCCACTTCGATTTCAACTTCGTCGACAAACATCAGAACACTGGATGGTGGCGGTTACTCGGGTTGCCCGGGTTACTCCGGTTCATATCCGGGTTGGTGTCAAAGCAAAAAAGGCGGCGTGCCGTGAGGCTGCGCCGCCTTCTTCAATCCGGGTAACCCGGGCAATCTGGGTACCCGAGCAACTGCGAGGCGTGCTACTCGACGGGATGCACGCTGATGTAGCGTCCCCGCGCGCCGTGGTCCTCGAACTTCACGCGGCCGGGGATCTTCGCAAAGAGCGTGTCGTCCTTGCCGAGGCCGACGTTCAATCCCGGACGGAACCGCCGTCCTCGCTGCCGAACGAGGATCGATCCGCCGGAGACGACGTTGCCATCGAACTTCTTGACGCCCAGCCGTTGCGAGTTGCTGTCCCGGCCGTTGCGCGAGCTGCCTTGTCCTTTTTTATGCGCCATCGCTACACCAGAATCTCTTTGACGCGCAGGCGGGTGAACACGCTGCGGTGCCCGCGGGTCCGGCGCATGCCCTTCCGGCGCTTCTTCTTGAACACCCGGATCTTCGGGCCGCGGCTGTCACCTTCGACGACGGCCACGACCTTCGCGCCCGAGACGAACGGCGTTCCGGCCATGATGTCGCCAGCGTCGGTGGCGACGAACAGGACGTGGCTGACCGATACTTCCTCGCCGGCCTGCGCCGCGAAATGGTCGACGTCGACCACCGCACCGGGCGCCACGCGGAGCTGCCGTCCGCCACTCTGAATAATCGCGTACACGACCAGGACTCCCTTTTTGACCCGCCGCGCCCCCGGTGAGCCCGGGCGGGGCGCAGACAAAGAATCGATTTTAACAGGGTCGGACGAAAGCTGTAAAGCTCGCGGGGCTGAAGCCCCGCCGCCACGTGTGGAGGCGGCCCTTCAGGGCCGCGTCGTGATTTATTTCAAAAGGACGCGCGATCCCTTGATTTTCTGGCTGCTCAGAGTGCTCAGAAAACTCGGAACCAGGCGATCCATCAGCTCGAAATACGACGACAGCGCCGGCGTGGACTGCTGCGGGCTGTAGAGCACTTCTTCCTTGAAGCTTTCCGAATAGAGCGTCGTGCCCGTCCGGCCGTCGATGAACACGAACTTCGGCTGGAGGATGAAGCCCTTGCGCTCCATGTAGGTCCGGACCGGCACCACCCGGCGGCGGCCGTAGGCGTCGTAGACTTCCTGCTCGCGCTGGACGAAGCCGGAGCGGGCGTGCGCGCTGAACAGGACCGAGCCGGTGACGATCAGCGGGTTCTGATATTCCTCGCCGATCTTCTTCCAGAAGTCGACGTTCGCGAAGATGCCTTCGAGCGGCTGCAGATCCTTTTCATCCTTGATCCGCGTCTGATCGGCCGACTGCGCCGCGGCGTTCGACGCCGGCTTGCCATTCGTCCCGGGCGCGGCGGTCTGGGGCGTCGTCGACCCACCGTTGGTGGACGGCGGCGGCGATGGCGGCGTTGCCTGCTGCGGCGTCGACTGGGTGCGTGGTGGTGTTGCCGGTGGTGGTGTCGACGGCGGCGGTGTCGTGCCCTCCGTGGTCCCTCCGGCATCGCCGGTGGCCGGGGCCGCGGGTGCCCGCTGCTGGTTGGCCAGGTCGATCAGCGGCAGCACGTCGGCGTCGATCACGCGGAGCGAGGATTTCGATCGAAGCTGGCTGCGCAGCAGCCGTACCGTCTCGAGATTCGCGTCGACGTCCTCCGAGCCTCCGGCGAGGAAGCCGGCAATCAGGACCCGCTGGAACGCCGACACGTCCATCTTCGGCTGGATGGGCGTCTCGATCGGAACTTCGTAGAAGTTCGTGCACGCGACCAGCGTGAGCGCAAGCGCGAAGCTAGCTGCCGCTGCGGCGGTTCGTGCGGTCATTGATTTCCTTGAACAGCTCGTAGTTCTGCCGAATCATCTGATTGTTCGGATCGAGCTCGAGCGCCTTCTCGTACGACTGCCGCGCCTTGTCGAACCGGCCCTCGTGCTCGTAGGCCACGGCGAGATTGTTGTAGGCGGCCGAATACGAGGGGTCGATCTTCGTCGCCTGCTCCCACCGGTAGATGGCCTCTCGCCACAGCCCCTTGGACGCGACCGTGATGCCGAACTCCACGTGCTTCTTGGCGTCCTCGCGCACATCGGCCCGGGCCGACCCGGTGACAGACACGAGAAACACGACCGCCGCGAGGGTAGTTCGCAGTGTCATATGGGGGTACGATCCACTATAGCGACTGGCAAAGTCCTCCCGCAAGGCCGATGCGAGGTGTGACAGCTGGGACTGAGCAAGCCATATACCACGCCCATATGACGCCGACCGGCCGGAAATTGGCGCGAAGCGTGGGGAGGCGACGTCGCTGCAACCGCGATGGGACAGATTCGCCGAAGACAGCGTCCCGGATTTGGCCGGGCACGTGCTGCTCGCGTTCCGGTTGTGACGAGACACGTAAGTCCTTACAATTGCCGGGAGGAGGTCGAGCTTCGGTTGCCGCTCCAGAGGGACCATGGAGCTGGCCGACCTCGTCGCCGTTTCACGCCTTCCCGTCCTGCGCCGACGCCTTGTCGAAGCCGTCCGACTGGCCGACGCCGTTGACGGTCGCCTCGCCACCGCACTCGATTCCCTTGGCCATCCGGAATGCTGTGACACCCTGCGGCAGCACGCCGCGACGGCGCTCGACCTGGCGCAGCGGGCCGGTATCCGGCCGCTCGCCTGGGACGCCCCCGACTACCCGCCGGCGCTGCGGACGATTCCCGACCCGCCGCTGGTGCTCTGGGCGAAGGGGGCCGCGATCGATTGGGCGCGGCCCGCGGTGGCGGTTGTGGGCGCCCGCGCGGCGTCGTCTCTGTCGCGTGAGATTGCGCGAGACCTTGGCGAGGGCCTGGCGCGCGGGGGCGTCACCGTCGTGAGCGGACTGGCGCGCGGCTGTGACGGCGCCGCCCATCAAGGCGCGCTTGCCGCCGCCGGTCTGACCCTCGCGGTCCTCGGTAGCGGCGCTGACATTACTTATCCACCCGAGCACGAGGCGCTGGCGCGGGAGATCGCGCTGACCGGGGCGCTCGTCTCGGAGTTCGCGCCGGGGACGCCGCCGCTCCCGCACCACTTCCCGTTGCGGAACCGGATCATTGCCGGCCTGAGTCTGGCGGTGGTCGTCATCGAAGCCCACGAGCGGAGCGGCTCCCTGATTACGGCGGCGTGCGCCATCGAGCAGGGGCGCGACGTGATGGTGGTGCCAGGGCCGGTGCGGTCGGGCAGGAATCGCGGCGCGCACGCCTTGCTGAAGGACGGGGCCGCGCTCGTCGAATCCGCCGCGGACGTGCTCGCCGAGCTCGGCATCGCGGCGGCGCAGCACGGCGGCACCGCCGCACGCACTCCCGCACCGCTGCGCAGCAGCACCGCCGCACTGATCCTGGCGGCGCTGGATCCTGATGAGGGCCTGGATTTGGATGACCTTCAGGGGGCCACCGGGCTCGATGTGATGGCGTTGACGAGGCATCTCACCGAGCTGGAACTGGCGGGGTTGGCAGTTCGGCAACCCGGTGGACGGTTCGTGCGTTCTCTGACGAAAGTGGTAACGTAGCGTTGGGTTCCCGCCTCGTGACCGCCGCGCGGCGGAGCCGGAAGTTCTTATGGCTAAACCACTTGTAATTGTTGAGTCGCCGGCAAAGGCGCGCACGCTGGAGCGGTTCCTGGGGAACCGCTATGCCGTGATGGCGAGCGTGGGCCACATCCGCGACCTCCCCGAGTCGGCCAAGGAAATTCCCGACTCGATAAAGAAGAAGCCGTGGGGCCGCATGGGCGTGGACGTGGACGCCGACTTCACGCCGTACTACGTCATCCCGGCCGACAAGAAACCCAACGTTCAGAAGCTCCGGGCCGCCTTGAAAGACGCCTCCGAGGTCCTTCTTGCGACCGACCCGGATCGGGAGGGCGAATCGATCTCGTGGCACCTGAACGAGGTGCTGAAGCCCAAGATTCCGGTCCGGCGCATCGAGTTCCACGAGATCACCGAGGACGCGGTCAACGACGCGCTCAACCACGCCCGTGACATCAACGAAAGCCTGGTCCGCGCCCAGGAGAGCCGCCGCATCATCGACCGGCTGTACGGCTATTCCCTGTCACCGGTTCTGTGGAAAAAGGTGCAGACCGGTCTCAGCGCGGGCCGCGTGCAGAGCGTGGCGGTCCGGCTGATCGTCGAGCGCGAGGAAGCGCGGCGCGCGTTCCGCACCGCCACCTACTGGGATCTCGAGGCGCGCTTGATCGGCGAGGGCCGCGAGTTCCCGGCGACGCTGGTCCGGGTCGGCGACGCGCGCATCGCCATCGGTAAGGACTTCGATCCGGCGACCGGCGCGCTCAAGTCGCGTGCGGTCCGCCATCTCGAGGAAGACGACGCGCGCCGTCTCGCGAGCATTCTCGAGCACCGCCTGCCCTGGCAGGTCACCGCGGTTGACGAGAAACCCGGGCTCGAACGACCCGCGCCGCCGTTCACGACGTCCACGCTGACGCAGGAGGCGAGCCGCAAGCTTGGCTTCTCGACGGCGCGGACGATGCAGATTGCGCAGCGGCTGTTTCAGGGCATCGAGGTGGGCAATGGGGAAATGGAAGGCCTCATCACCTACCACCGCACCGACAGCACGACGCTGAGCGAGAAGGCGCTCAACGAATCGGCGCGTGTGATTCGCGACATGTTCGGCGGGGAGTACTACAACGGCCCGCGGCGATATCAGACGAAGGTCAAGAACGCGCAGGAAGCCCACGAAGCGATTCGTCCGACCGATTTCCGTCTGGCGCCGGTACGGCTGTCGTCCACGCTCGACAGCGACGAGCTTCGACTCTACGAGCTGATCTGGAAGCGCACGATGGCGTCCCAGATGGTGGACGCCCGCGTGAAGAAGACCTCGGTCGAAATCACCGCGTCGACGGGCGATGGCGAGCAGGCCGTGTTCACCGCCACGGGGAAGGCGATCGAGTTTGCCGGATTCCGCCGCGCCTACGTCGAGGGCAGCGACGATCCGCAAGCCGAGCTCGAGGACCAGGAGACGATTCTGCCAGCCTGTCGCGTCGGCGATCAGGTCTACGCACAGGGCGTGATGCCCGCCGGTCGGGAAGGGCTCGCCTATCTCGGCATCGAGCCGAAGAAGCACGAGACGCTGCCACCGGCGCGCTACACCGAGGCCGCGCTGATCAAGGAGCTCGAGGCCGCCGGCATCGGCCGGCCATCGACGTACGCGTCGATCATCGCCACCATCCAGAGCCGCGGATACGTGTTCCGGCAGGGCAAGGCGCTGGTGCCGTCCTTCACGGCGTTTGCGGTGACGGAGCTCCTCCGTCAGCACTTCACCGATTACGTCGACGTCGGGTTCACGGCCGACATGGAGGAAGTGCTCGACGCGATCAGCAACGGCGAACGCAACTGGCTCGAATTCGTCCGCACCTTCTATCGTGGCGACGACAAGCACGTCGGGCTCGACAAGCTGATCGAGACGAAGACGAGCGAAATCGACTACCCGGTGTTCGAACTCGGCCGCGATCCCGAAACCGGCGACGCGATCAAGGTGCGCATCGGTCGCTACGGGCCGTTCCTGCAGCGGGGCGATGGTGGCGAAGGCAACACCGCGTCGCTGCCGGACGATCTACCGCCAGCCGATCTCACGATTGACGCCGCGCGGCAGCTGCTGAGTGCGAAGGCGCAGGGACCGCGCGAGATCGGCGTGGACAAGGAATCCGGCCTGTCCGTCTATGCGATGAACGGCCGCTTTGGCCCGTACGTGCAGCTCGGTGAAAGCTCCGACGACCGCAAGGCGGGGAAGCCGAAGCGGGCATCGCTGTTCCAGGGCATGAGTCCCGAGACGGTGACGCTGGACGAGGCGTTGAAGCTGCTGTCGCTGCCGCGGGACGTGGGGCTCCACCCCACCGACCAGCAGCCGATCATCGCCAGCCCCGGCCGCTATGGGCCGTACATCAAGCACGGGAATGAATTTCGATCGCTCGAGTCGGAGGATCAGCTCTTCACGATCGGGCTCGACGAGGCCGTGCAGCTGTTGGCGGCGCCGAAGAAGTCGCGCCGCCGGCAGTCCTCGGCCAAGTCCGTGCTGCGAAGCCTGGGCGCGCATCCGAAGAGCGGAGCGACGCTGAACGTGCTGTCGGGCCGCTATGGCCCCTACGTCACCGACGGCACGACCAACGCGTCGTTGCCGAGGGGAACCGATCCGGAGCAACTGACGGTGGACGGCGCCGTCGAGCTTCTCGCCGCACGCGAGGGTGCGCCGAAGAAGAGCAAGCGAACCGGGCGCGCCTCCGGTGGCGCGCGCAAGGGAGCTCGCAAGCGCGCGCCGGTCGGCGCGCCATAGTCGCGCCGGCGTCCTTCGTCCCTCGTCCTTGATCCTTATGCGGGCAGTACACGTCATTGGCGGTGGTCTCGCCGGTTCCGAAGCCGCGTGGCAGATCGCGGCGCGCGGCGTGCCGGTGGTCCTCCACGAGATGCGTCCGGTCAGGCCGACGCTGGTCCACAAGACCGATCGGCTGGCGGAGCTGGTCTGCAGCAACTCGTTCCGCGGCGACAAGCTGGATAACGCCGTCGGGCTCCTCAAGGAAGAGATGCGGCGCCTGGGCTCGCTGATCATGCGGGCCGCGGAGCTCGCCCGCGTTCCCGCCGGCGCCGCGCTCGCCGTCGATCGCGAGCGCTTCTCTCAAACCGTCACGGACGCGATCGCGAGCCATCCGCTGATCGCGCTGGAGCGCCGTGAGGTGCCAGGCGTTCCCGCGCCGGACGGCGCGCCCTGGATCATCGCCACGGGTCCTTTGACCTCCGACTTGCTCTCCGCCGATATCGTGCGCTTCGTCGGTGCCGAGCATCTGTCGTTCTACGACGCCATCAGTCCCATCGTCCTCGCGGAGACGATCGACCGCGGCAAGGTTTTCAGACAGAGTCGGTGGGACAGGAGCCTCGTCGGCGACCGCGGGGCTGAAGCCCCGCCGCCACAGGCGTTAGACAGTTGTGGAGGCGGGGCTTCAGCCCCGCGAGCCTTAGCCCAGCGAGAGTCCACCGCACCCGCGTGCGGTATCGACGACGGACAAGGCGACTACTTGAACTGTGCGATGAATGCGGACGAGTACGCCGCGTTTTACGACGCGCTCGTTGGCGCCGAATCGGCGACGGTGCACGACTTCGACCGCGCGACGTTTTTTGAGGGCTGCCTGCCGATCGAGGTGATGGCGCATCGCGGCCGCGACACGCTGCGCTTCGGACCGATGAAGCCGGTCGGCCTCGTCGATCCGCGCACGGGCCGCCGCCCCTATGCTGTCGTGCAGCTGCGCCAGGACAATCTCGCCGGCGATCACTGGAGCCTCGTCGGCTTCCAGACGCAGATCAAGTGGGGCGATCAGGCCCGCGTGCTGCGTCTCATCCCCGGCCTCGAACATGCCGAGTTCGTGCGCTTCGGCATGGTGCACCGCAACACGTATATCAACGGTCCGAGCGTGCTGCGGGAGACCTGGCAGACGCAGGCGCGGGACGATCTGTTCTTCGCCGGGCAAGTCAGCGGGGTCGAAGGCTACGTCGAGTCGGCGGCCTCGGGGCTCCTGGCGGGACGAAACGCGGCCGCGCTCGTCCTCGGTGACACGCCGTCCGCCCCGCCGCGCACGACGGCCATCGGCGCCCTCGCGTACTACGTTTCGCATGCCGAGGCGAAGCACTATCAGCCGTCGAACATCACCTTCGGCATCATGGCGCCGCTCGACGACGGTCCCGGCCGGCCGAAGAAGGGGGCCGATCGCCGGCAGGCGCTGGCGGCCCGCGCCCTTGCGGATCTGGACGCGTGGCTGACGACCGGCGGGTCGCTCTCGGCGCCCGCGGCTTCGCTCGGCGGCGTTCTGCAGGGTTGAGGATGGACGGCTCGCTTCGCCAGGCGATTCGCGAGTTTCTCGAGCACCTCCAGTTCAATCGCAACGCCTCGGAGCACACGGTTCGCGCCTACGAAAGCGATCTAGAGCAGTTCGTCACGGCGGTGGCGGCGGCCAAGGGCCGCCCGCGCCCGTCGCTGGTGCCCGGCGATTTCTCGCCCGACTCGGTTCGTGTCTATCTGGGCGTGCTCTTCCGCCAAGGCGTTTCGCGCGCCAGCGCCGGCCGCAAGCTCGCCGCGGTGCGCACCTTCGGCCGCTGGCTGCGTCGCGAAGGGCTGCTCGACAGCGATCCGGCGGCGCTTGCCGCCTCGCCCAAGCGCGATCAGAAGATTCCCGCCCATCTATCCGTTGACGAGATGAATCGGCTGCTCGAGACGCCCGATCGATCGATGCCGCTCGGGCGACGCGATCAGGCGATTCTCGAGTTGTTCTACGCGTCGGGGCTGCGGTTGAGCGAGCTGGTCGGGCTCGATCTCGACAATCTGAATCTGTCCAGCCGCGTGGTCCGTGTCCTGGGGAAAGGCCGCAAGGAGCGTCTGGTTCCGTTGAATCAGAGCGCCGCCGACGCCATCCGCACGTACCTCAAGGATCGCGAGGAGATCCTGCGTGGTGCGCTCGTGGTATCGGCGCAGGACGAGGAGGACGCTCGTCCTTCGACGCGCGCAGCGAGAACGAAGGCGTCCGCTCGTCAGGGGCGAACGCGGCATGCGCTGTTCCTCAACTATCGCGGCGAGCGGCTTGGCGCTCGCAGCGTGCATCGGCTGGTGAAGAAGTACGTGGCTATCTGCAGCGCGCGCTTCGGCATCTCGCCTCATGCGCTGCGGCATTCGTTCGCCACGCACCTGCTCGAACGTGGCGCCGACCTGCGCGGAATTCAGGAAATGCTCGGCCACGCGCGCCTCAGCACGACGCAACGGTATACCCACGTCAACGCCGCGCAGCTCATCGACGTCTACCGGCAGGCGCATCCGCGCGCAAAGTTGCGGAAGACATGACCGCAGTAGGGCCGCACTTCAGTGCGCCATCGTTTGGCCCGAAGGAAGTCGGGCCCTACTGTTGCCCTAGAACCCATACTCACTCTTTCGGGCACGCGATCTAGTGGCTTTCATGTAAGCCGCTAACCGCTCAGGTTATTGGCGGCGACGTCCCGGATCGCTACGCTCGGCTGCTATGCCATTCCGCCTCTCCAGCTCCCTCGTCTTGACCGTCCTTGCGATTACGGTCAGCACAGTCGCACTTTCCGCTCAAGGCACATCACGACTCCGCGGCCGCGTGACCGACCCGCAAGCCGCCGTCGTGTCCGGCGCCACGGTCACCGTCACCGTCGAGGCCACCGGCGCCAAACGCACGACGACCTCGGATGCGGAGGGAGGATTTGCCGTCGCGGAGCTGCCGCCCGGCCTGATCAGCGTGGAGGTCGCCGCCACTGGCTTTGCGTCGCAACTGTTCGAGCACGTGACGGTTGCCGTCGGGCAGACGCGCGACCTCGACGTCTCGCTCGCCGTCGCCGGTGTGCGCGAGGTGATCACGATTGACGAAACGGATTCGTCTGAGCGCGTGAATACGGTGACGTCGTCCGTCGATGCTGTCATCGGGCAACGCGAGATTGCCTCGCTGCCGCTCAATGGTCGCAACTTTCTCGAGTTGGCCCTGCTCGTACCGGGCAACACCTTGGCGCCGAACTTCGATCCGACCAAGACCAATTCGGTCCTGATCTCGTCGGCGGGGCAGCTTGGACGCGGCAGCGCCGTGACGATCGACGGCGCCGACAACAACGACGATGTGGTCGGCGGCCCGCTGCAGAATCTTCCCCAGGATGCCGTCCAGGAATTCCAGATGGCAACGGCGCGCTATTCCGCCGAGCTCGGACGCTCCGCGTCCTCCACGATCAACGTCGTTACGCGCTCGGGCACGAGCGAGCTGAGAGGCGAGGGCGGCATCTTCTTCCGCGACGACTCGCTCCAGGGCCTGCCGGCAACGTTCGATCGCTCGAACCCCGATCCGCCGTTCGATCGCCAGCAGTACGCGATTTCGGCCGGCGGGCCGATCAAGGACGGCGTGTTCTGGTACGGCGCGCTCGAATACCGGGACCAGGACGGCGCGCTGCTGGTTGGCACGCGCGATATCGTCAATCGTACGATTACGCGCGACTTCGCTCCCGCGCCGCTCGACGACCTGCTGGGTCTGGGACGCCTCGACTGGGTGCTGAACGGAAACCACAACCTGACCGTCCGCTACGGCGGCGAGCGGGCCGAGGACGTGGCCTCGAGCGCCCGCGACCGGGCGATCGGGTCGGCGTCGCAACGTCAGGAGGGCCTGAACAAGTACCACAACGTGCTGGGCACGTGGACGTGGGTACCATCAGCGACTTCTGTCAACGCCCTCAGCATCTCAGTCGGGACGTTCGACAACCACATCGATCCGCTGGGCTCGGGTCCGCAGCAGACGTTCCCCAGCTTTCTCGACGGGTCCTCGTTCCGCGTGCCGCAGGGCACCACTCAGGACCGTTTCGAGTTTGCCGACACCTACACGCGGCTGCTTGGCGGACACACGCTGCGCCTCGGCGGTCAGGCCCAGTGGGTCAACGGGCTGTTCGATCTCGACGTCTTCCGCGCCGGGCGCATCGAGTACGTCCAGGACTTTCCGGAGTACGACGCCAATGGGGACGGACGCGTCGACGATGACGACACGTTGTTTGCCGTGACGTTGCGCAGCGGCCATCCCGATCAGGGCCTGACGCTGGCCGACAACAAGAACACGCACATCGCCCTGTTCGCGCAGGACGACTGGCGAGTACTGCCGAATCTCACGTTTAACGTCGGCTTGCGCTACGAGCTCGATACCGACGTCAAGAACATCAGCCGCTACGACGAGATCAATCCGATCGTGAAACCCTTCCTGCAGGGCGATCGCGACAAAGACAAGAACAACTTCGCGCCGCGCATCGGCTTCAACTGGGCGACCCGCGACGGGCGCACTAGCATCACCGGCGGCTACGGCATCTACTACGACCGGATCACGCTGGAGATCATGTCGCTCGAGCGCGGACTCGACGGGCGGGCCCTCCCGATCGAGGTTAAGGCTGGCAACCTGTTCTTCATCGATCCCTCGACCGGCCAGTTTCCACCGTTCGCGCCGACGACCTCGAATCCGTTCACCGGGTTCATCCTCCCGGGCGCCGGCGCCGGTGGCATCAACATCATCGACAACACGATGCAGAACCCGACCGTGCAGCAGTTCAGCCTCGGCGTCGAGCGGCAGTTCGGCAAGTCGCTGGTGGTCCGAGCGAATGGCCTGCACGCGCACGGCACGCAGTTCATCATCGGCCGCAAGATCGGTGAGGTATTCAACCCGGTCGTGGGCGGCCCCGATTCAGTGTTGAACCTCGAGTCGAGCGTCGGCACGAACTACGACGCCCTGCTGCTGTCGGCGGAGCGCCGCGATGCGCACAGCAATCTCCGCGTCGCCTACACGCTGGCCAAGGCGTTCAACTACGCCAATGACGATCAGATTCCGTTTTCGAACGGGCCGATCGATCCGAATGACCTCGGGCGCGAGTACGGTCCGACCCCGAACGACCGCCGGCACCAGTTCACGCTTGCCGGATCGTGGCAGCTGCCCTATCGATTCCAGGTCTCGACCATCTGGTCGATGGCCTCCGGCGTGCCGATGGACATCCTCATGCCGGGCGCGCTGTCGCGCATCCCCGTCATCCAGCGCAATGCCGGCAACCGGCAGTTCACGAGCGCGGGCGAGCTCAATGCCTTCATCCGCGACTTGAACGCCGGCGGCGGCGTGAACGGTGTGCTGCTGCCGCTCGTGAGCGACAGCGCGCGCCTGGGCGATTCGCTCAACAGCCTTGACGCGCGCGTCACCAAGAGCTGGTCGATCGGCGCGCACGGCCGCATCGACGGCATCGTCGAGGTCTTCAACATCTTCAACGTCACCAACGTCCTGGGCGTATCGACCTCGAACTACTCGGGCTTCAGCAACGTGCTCGTGCGCGACAGCGAACAGCCCGGCGATCCGGGTTACCTGACCTCCTCGTCGTTCGGACGCGCCGTGACGACTGCCGGCGGCGTATTCGGCACGGGCGGGCCGCGTGCCTTCCAGCTCGCCGTGCGCGCCAGCTTCTAAGGGTGCTGAAAACCTGTCAACGCCCAACCTCCAACTCGCAACCGCCAAAACCTCGCGAGTTTGGGAATTGGAAGTTGGGAGTTGGGATTTGACAGGGCCTTTTGGTCTTTCGTTGACGACAATGCCACTGTCTCGCGAGCTGGGCCCGGCCACGACGATGCTGCTCGTCGTCGGCCAGGTGATTGCCGTCGGCATCTTCCTGACGCCGGCGGCGATGGTCCGCGACCTGGTCGCCCCGCTGTGGGTCCTTGCCGTATGGGTGCTGATGGGCGGAATGGCCGTCTGCGGCGCCCTCGTGTTTGGCGAGTTCGCGTCGCGGTACCCGCATGCGGGGGGCGTGTACGTCTATTTGCGCGAGGCCTGGGGGCCGCGCCTCGCGTTCCTGTACGGCTGGAAGTGCTTTCTCGTGATGGACCCCGGGCTCACCGCCGCGCTCGCGGCCGGGTTGACCTCGTACCTTCCACATGTCGTCGACATCGGCCCGCGCGGGCAGCTCGCCGCGGGCATTGCCGTCATCGTCGGTTTGGCACTGGTCAACGTCGCGGGCGTGCGGCTCGGGGCGCGGGTGATGGCCGTCCTCTCGATCGCGAAGCTGGGCCTGATCGCGATCGTGATCGTCGCCGGCGTGCTGGCGCCGACCGGTGATTGGGGGCATTTCCTGCCGCTGGCCGAGCGCCCTGTGGGTGCGGTCCCTCTCATCGGCGCGCTGGCCGGCGCCATCGTCGCGGCGTTCTTTTCCTTCGGCGGCTGGTGGGAAGCGGGGCGAATGGCCGGGGAGGTCCGCGACGCGCAGCGCGTTCTGCCGCGCGCCCTCGTCGGCGGGCTCGCGATCGTGACCGCGTGTTACGCGCTGATGACCGCGCTCGTGACCTATGCCGTGCCGCCCGGTCGCATCACCAGCAGCGCCGCGTTCGTCGCCGAGCTGGGCGCGACGATCTTCGGCGCCGATGGCGCGCGGCTGCTCGCGATCATCGTGATCGTCTCGGTCGGCGGCAGCCTGGCCGCTTTCCTGATGAGCGCGCCGCGTGTGTACTATGCGATGGCGGGCGATGGCGTGTTTCCGACCGCGCTCGCTCGAATCGACCCCAGACGCGGCACGCCGGTTCGTGCGATCCTCGGCCAGTCGATGCTGGCCGTCGTCATTCTCGCGGCCGGCCGGTTCGAAACCATCGTGGCCTACTTCGTCTTCATCACGGTCGTGTTCCTAATCGTCGCCGTGTCGGGCATCTACCGCATCCGCGCCCGTGACGACGCGATGCCGGTGTTCCGCGTCCCGGGCTATCCGCTGACGCCGCTTGGATTCATCGTCCCCGGTATCCTGGTCGTGGTGCTCGTGGCCGCCGGGAACCCGTTACAGTCGTTCGCGGGTGCGGCGGCGGTTGCGACGGGACTGCTCGTGTGGCCGCGGCTCAAGGCCAACGCAGCGCCAGTCGATCCGATTACCGACGCATGGAGGGCGGACGTTCCGCCTTCGCGTAAAGCTTCGGCGGATCACCGTAGCCTTGGCGAAGGTGGTTAGGACCGCGAAGGCGGGGGGCTGAAGCCCCGCCCTACACGAGAGGCTGATTCGATGACGTGGATCAAGATCGTCCCGTTCAAAGACGATCCGGCGCTCGCGCGGGCGCGCCAGATGCAACTGGATCTGTATCCGGCCGAGTACGGCAATCCGGCGATTCCCTCGCCGGGCGGCGAGAGCATTGTCGCCTCGCACAGCCTGATCCCCGACGCGCTCTACCACGCCTTCGCCGCCTACGGCGTGCTGCTGTCGCCTGACCTTCCGCTTTCGAGGCGGCAGCACGAGATGATCGCCACGGTCGTGTCGGCGACGAATCGCTGCTTCTATTGACTGGAGTCGCACGCAGAGTTTCTGCGTCACGTGTCGCTGGATGATGCGCTGGTCGAGGCGTTGAAGCGCGACTTCCGGACCGCGCCGATCGACGCCGCCGATCGTGCGATGCTCGAGTACGTCGCGCAGCTCTCGCGGGATGCGACCGTGCTCGGGCCGGAGAATCTCGACGAGCTCCGAGGTCACGGCTTCGACGACCGCGCGATCCTGCAGATCACGCTGATCGCGTCGTGGTTCAACTACATCAACCGCGTCGCGGATGCGTTGGGAGTGGGACGGTAGAATTCGAGAATTCGAGAAACCGAGAATCCGAGAAACCGAGAAACCGAGAACTGCGAGAAAGGCAGCCGCTGAAATCCGACTGCCGCCGTCATTCTCGAGTTTTTCAATTCTCGAGTTTTCGAATTCTCGAGTTCTCGATTTCTAGCTTGCGACCGGCTCCACGTCCATCGACTGGGGCCGTCGTCCTCGCGGGAACTCGATCCGCAGCGTCTTGATCTTGTAGTTCATCACGCGCGGGCTGATCGCCAGCAGTTCCGCGGCGTCTTTCTGCACCCAGTTCGACATCTTCAGCGCCTCGATCAGCGCCGCCCGCTCGATTTCCTCGAGCGGAATGCCGGTCGGCGGAATCTTCACCGGCGTCTGCGCGTCGCGCGCCGCCTGCGAGGTGGCGACCTCGCCGAGCCGCAGATCATCGGCGGAAATGTGGTTCCCCTCGGTCAAGAGCATCGCGCGTTCGATGGCGTTCTCGAGCTCGCGGATGTTACCCGGCCAGTTGTAGCGCATCAACAGTTTCAGCGCGTCATTGTCGAGGCCTTCGATCTTCTTCTTCAGCTCGCCCGAGAAGCGCTTGATGAAGAACATCGCCAGCGCCTGGACGTCGTCCTTGCGCTCCCGGAGGGGCGGCGTCTCGATCGACACGACGTTGAGGCGATAATACAGATCCTCACGGAAGTGGCCCGCGGCGACCATCGCCGGCAGGTCGCGGTTCGTCGCCGCGATCAGCCGGACGTCGACGCGCAGCGTCCGCGTGCCGCCGAGTCGTTCGAACTCGTGCTCCTGCAGCACGCGCAGGATCTTCGCCTGCGTGCTCGGGCTCATGTCCCCGATTTCGTCAAGGAACAGGGTGCCGCCGTCGCTCTGCTCGAAGCGGCCGATCCGCTGCTTGTCGGCACCGGTGAACGCGCCCTTCTCGTGGCCGAACAGCTCGGATTCGAGCAGGTTCTCCTGCAGCGCCGCGCAATTGACCTTCACGAAGTTCCGGTTCACGCGCAGGGAGTTATGGTGAATCGCGCCGGCGATGAGCTCCTTGCCGGTGCCCGTCTCGCCCCGGATCAGCACGGTGGTGTTGCTCTTGGCCACCTTCTTCACGACCCCCAGGACGCGCTGGAGCGCGCCGCTGCTGCCGATGATGTGGTCGAACTTATAGATGTCCTGCTGGGCATGCCGCAGGTAGTCCAGCTCGTGATGGAGGCGGCGGAGCTCGAGGGCCTTCTCGATTTTCAGCTCCATTTCCTCGATTTCGAACGGCTTCTGCACGTAGTCGAACGCGCCGACCTTCATCGCCTCGACCGCTGTGCTCACCGAGCCGAACGCCGTCATCAGGATGACCGCCGTCGTCGGATGCAGCGCCTTCGTCGTCTTGAGGACCTCGATGCCGTCGCTGCCGCCCATCTTCAGGTCGCTGAGGACCACGTCGTAGTAGCTCTCGTGGAGTTTCTCGATCGCCGCGTTGCCGTTCGGCGCTTCGTCGACGTCGTGACCGGCCTCGGTGAGCGCACGCACCAGGCCCCGCCTGAGCGCGTCGTGATCGTCGGCAATGAGAATGCGACCCATGGATTACCTCGGAACGGCCCGACCGAAGTCGGGCCCTACTGCTGCCAGCTGCCTACTGGAACCATTCCTCGGCCGCCGAAACCGGCAGCGTCACCGTGAACCGCGTGCCTTGTCCCGGCGCCGTCGCCACGTCGATGCGTCCGTCGTGGGCGTCGATGATCTTCCGGACGATCGCCAGGCCGAGACCGGACCCCTGCGCCTTGGTCGTGAAAAACGCGTTGAACACGCGATCCTTCAGGTCGCCGGGGATGCCAGGGCCATCGTCCTGCACCTCGATCACCACGGTCGGGATGTGGCTCGGCGCGTCACCCTTGGGCACCGTTTCGTCTTCCATCGAGCCGAGGGCGGCGGCAATCCGGATGTGTCCCTTGCCGCCCAGCGCTTCGAACGCATTGATCACGAGATTCGTGAACACCTGACAGAGCTGATGTTCGTCGCCCTGAATCAGCGGCAGATCATCAGGCAGCACGAGCTCGACCGAGACGTGGCCGCGCTGGGCCTTGCTCTCGGCCATCGAAACGGAGGTGCGCAGCACTTGCGCGATGGCGGTGCCGTTGCGTTCCAGACGAACCGGCCGGACGTAGTCCAGCATCTCGACCACTGTCGAGTTCGCCATCTTTGCTTCGCTGATGATGTCGGCGATGATCGACTGCGCGTCGGGCGAATCAGCCACTTTGCGACGCAGCAGTCCGGCCATCACTTCGATGCCGGCCAGCGGATTTTTCAGCTCGTGCGCCATGGCCGCCGCCATCTCGCCGAGCGCCGCGAGGCGATCGCGCAGGCGTTCGCGCTCTTCGAGCTGCTCGACGCGCGTCAGGTCCTTGAAGAAGAGCGCCGCGCCCGATATCTCGCCGGCATCGTCGCTGATGAGCGAAAGCGTATACCCGATCACCTTCCCGGTCGCCTTCAAGCGCAGCTCGACGCGATTCGGCAAGTGGCTCAGCTCGAAGGCGCTCGCGATTACCCGGACGATGTCGTGATGGAGGCGAAGGACGTCGGCGTACGAGCTGCCGATGTCGGCGGGCGCGCGGATGATCCCGAAAATGCGATAGGCCTCGTCGTTCATGACGGCCAGGGCGCCTTCGCGGGTCACTGCCAGCACGCCGTTGCGCATGCTGTTGACCATGTCGCGAAAGAACCGATCGCCAACCGCCGGCGCGGACGACTCCTGTCCCGAGGCCCGTCGAGCGGGCTTCGAGCGCGCAGGGCGCACGTCAGCGGGGACGGCGCCCAGGCGGTCTGAGGACCTGGCCTGGGGCGGCATTAGCGAGTCTGGAACGACTGCCGGGACGTCCAGAAGATTCCCGGGCGTGGCCGGTGAGTCTGCACGGCCGTCGCAAGGGCAAGCCGCATGCCCGGTCGAACACGGATCCCGGCGTGGGTTTTCCCTGAGAAATGTAAGTGGCGGTCGGATTGGTGACACCGTCCGACCGCGGCCGATTACGAAACTGACACGGAATTACAGTTTCGTCGTTGAAATCGCGTCAAGACCCCGATGTCGGGCGGGCGTCATCGAAATCGGCGCTTTCGGCGACTTCGGCCAGCATTTCCCACTGGTGCATCAGCTCGCCGACCTCCCACATCAGCGCCTGATGCCGGTCGATGACACCCTGAGCCGCCGCTCGATCCTCGTAGAACCCCGGCGCCGACATCTCCGACTCCAGCGCCTTGATGGCCGTCTCCGTGGCGGCAATCCGGGCCTCGAGGTCCGACAGGCGGGTTTGGCGGGCCTTCAGCTCGCGTGCGCGTTTGCGCTGGTCGACCTGCTCCTGCTTGCGCGCCTCGCGGCCAGATGGACCCCCGCCCGGCGTCGCTCCGTCCGCAGACTTGCGGGATGGACGCCCGCTGGGCGCATTGCCATGCGCCTCTACTGGCGTCGCTCGTCGCTCGCCGCTCGCCGCTCGCCGCCGAACGTTCGTCGCTCGTTGTTCGTCACTCGCCGCTCGTCGCGCGTCGCTCCGAGTTCGTTGCTCGCTTTCGAGATGGTCCTTTCTCCAGAGGAACTCCAGATACGTGCCGGGGAACGATTCCGCGCGGCCGTGTCCGATCTCGATGATCCGCGTCGCCAGGCGCTCGACGAAGTAGCGATCGTGCGAGACGAAGATCAGCGTCCCGCCGTAATCGATCAGCGCGTCGAGCAGCACGTCCTTCGAGTCGAGGTCGAGATGGTTGGTCGGCTCGTCGAGCAGCAGCAGGTTCGACGGGCGCAGCAGCATCCTCGCCACGGCCAGCCGTGTGCGCTCGCCACCGGACAGCACGCCGCACTTCTTGTAGATGTCGTCGCCGGAAAACAGGAAGCCGCCGAGAATGTTGCGAATCGCCGGCACCATGTGCAGCGGCGATCCCGAGGCCAGCGCCTCGTAAACCGTCAGAGCCGGATCGAGGCGCGTGGCTTCGTCCTGCGCGAAGTATTCGCTCACCACCTGATGTCCGACGTGGCGCTCGCCCCGATCCGGCGTTTCCTCGTTGGACAGCATGCGCATCAGGGTGGACTTTCCGGCTCCGTTGGGTCCGACGAGCGCGATGCGGTCGCCGCGCTCGATGTGGAGCGACACCTCGTCGAAGACCACAATCGGCCCGTACGCCTTCCGCACCTGCTTCAACTCGATCACCGTCCGTCCGCTCTTCGCCGCGGCGGGGAACGTGAAGTGCACCTTCTTGCGCTCCGGCGGCACCTCGATGGGCACGACCTTCTCGAGCAGTTTGATCCGGCTCTGCACCTGCGAGGCCTTGGTGGCCTGGTAGCGGAACCGGTCGACGAACATCTTGATCCGCGCGACCTCCTCGTCCTGTTCTCTCTTCGCCGCGCGCAGCCGGTCGATTCGCGCATCACGCTCGACGAGGTAGTCGCTGTAGTTGCCGTGGTAGTCGGTCAGCGTGCGCAGGTTGAGATCGGCAATCTTCGTCACGACCGCGTCGAGAAAGAAGCGATCGTGCGAGACGAGGATGACGGCGTGCGGATACTCGCGGAGGTAGCTTTCCAGCCAGTTGCGCGCTTCGAGATCGAGGTGGTTCGTCGGCTCGTCGAGCAACAGAAGGCCCGGACGGCCCAGCAGCAGCTTCGCGAGCGCGATCCGCATCTGCCAACCGCCCGAAAAGGTCTCGGCCGGGCGCTGGAAATCGTCGGTCGAGAAGCCGAGCCCGCCGAGGACCGTCGCGACCTGCAAATCGATGCTGTAGCCTTCCGCAAAGCGGAAGCGGTCGCTCAGCTCGCTATAGCGATCGAGCATCTGCGCCTGATCGGCTTCAGTGGCCTCGGGCGCGCCCATCCGCTCCTCGAGCTCGTGCATCTCCGCCTTCATCGCCAGCAGGGGCGCGAAGGCGGACGCGGCCTCCTCGAACACCGTTCGCCCACGGTGCTCGAGACCGTCCTGCGGGAGATAGCCGACCGTAAGCGCCGCCGGCTTCACGATCGTGCCGCTGTCCGATTCGTCCAGGCTCGCGAGCATGCGGAGCAGCGTCGTCTTGCCCGCCCCGTTCGGTCCGCAGAGTCCGACGCGCTCGCGATCGTCAATCTGCCAGGTGACGGCGTCGAGGAGCATGCGGTCACCGAACGATTTCGACAACGAGGACAGCTGGATCATTGTCGGTGCGACGGGTGCGTTAGGTGCGTTCAGGTGCGTCGGGTGCATCAGTGCGGGACTCTGGATCAGAAAATTGTACCACGCGCGCGCCCGCTGTCGTCATTATCGACACACTCCGGGCGATTCATGGTCAGCCCGCGCGCTCGCGGTCTTGATCGCGCGCCGCCGCGCTTTTAGCATCTACCTTCACGGTCATGAATCGCCTCGAATGGATCGCCGGCTGTATGTCGATTGCCTTCCTCACGGGCGGCGCCCAGGTGCATGCCGACTCCGCGACGAGCGGACTCCAGGTCTCGGTCCAGGTGGTTCGCTCGTGCAGCGTACAAACAAGCGGCGCAGCGACGAGCATAAACTGCGGCCGCAGGATGCAAGCCGCCGAGCGGGGAACATCTGCGCCCAAGGCTATCGTGCAGACTGCCGGTACATCATCCGCATCCGGAATGACCACGATCAACTTTTGAATGTCGTTGCGTCGCGACGTGCCAAAGCCGTTGGGTTACCTGCGTTCGATCAGAAATTGATCGTGACTGTCAATGCGTCGGCATAGCTGCCGACGGCCACGTCCTGCTGCGCGGGAATTCTTCCAAACACCGTCAACACGACATCCTGATTGTTTGGAGGATTCTTGATCGTGTAGGTGGTGGTCCCCGAGGTGCCATCTCCCCAGATCGTTGAAAACGCGGCGTCGCGGTACAAGTTGTATGCAGTACCTCCGTGCCGTTTCTGAGCGTCCGCGGCGTGAACGTCGAGCTCGATCCCTTGGAAAGAGTGATGAGGATGTCCTTGTCACCGCCACATCGATACGTAATGGTGGCGGTGGAGGCATTGGCGCTCGGGTTGAACACGTCGTAGGTCCCGAAGATTGCGCTCGTTGTCGAGACGGTGCATGCCGCCTCAGCGCGCCCTGCCGCTGCGACCAGTGCAACAACGGACGCCGTCAGGTACACGATCCTCATGGCCGCGCAGCGCCGTCCGCTCCGCTCGTGACGGAGCACGTTGCCGCACCGGCCTTGATGACCGGTGCGTTCGATGGCGGCACATGCAGCGTCATGTCGCACGCGTCCCCACCGAACTGGACCCGCGCAGCGTAGTCTCCCGGCGACAGCCCCTCGAAGTAAAAGGTGCCATCCGATCCGAGACTTGATTCCATCGCGCCACTGGCTGTGGTGACTGTCAGCCCGCCATTCCCTGGAATGATGACCTCGGTTCCTCTCAGCAGCACGACTCGTCCAGATACCCGCCACGGACGAGGTGCCGGAAAAAGCGCCAGCGCGCCGCCCCTATAGGGCGTTGCGAGCACCATCTCGCTACGCTGCAAGTCGCGATCGATCGGAACGTCGCTGTCGGCGATAGACAGGCGGTTGCCGTAATAGGGCAGCAGACCTGGAATCACGACGTCGCCGTGGCGACCGGTGCGTCCGACCTCCTGGTTGCTGAGATATGTCCGCACATCCCGCACCCCTGGCACTCGGACCAGCGCGAATCCGTCCTGCACAGGCCGGGTGGCGTGGACGCCTCCGCCGATCACCACCAGGGCACCGCTGGCGTCGAACAGCGCCGCATTCTGGCCATCGACCACCGTCTGGCGAGCGGCGAAGCGGCCGAACGACGATTGCGCCCGCAGTTCCGCATCGAGATCGGTTGAGGCTCCTCCTGCGGCCGTTTGGACGTGATACCCGTACCCGGTGCCATACGGCAGCGCGCGCTGCACGTCCACGACGGTACGGCTCACGTCGCGTTCGCGCTCGGTCGAGAGGTTGAGCGCGCTGCGAGGTCCAAGCGACACTCCCAGGCTCGCAAAGGCGCCGGTCGCCCAGCGTCGCTCGACGAGTGTCCGGCTGGCGCCAAAATAGAGGCTCATACGGCGTCCGACGCCAATCGTCCCCGTCGCGGCGCCGCGCCGGGCGTCGGGCACATTCGCGTAGTAGGCGCGTGATTGCCAGGTCAGCCCGGCGGTCGCCCGCGAGGTCACGCGCGCTGTCAGCGAAGCCGCGACATCTAACCGGGCCCACTCGAATCCGCCGACCGGCGAAAGGGTGGAGTACCCCGGTGACGCATGCCGCACGGCGAGCGCGACGCCACCGGGCCGCGCCGAGTACTCGTAGGCGATCGAGCCGGCATAGCCGCTTCTGCCGTCGGACCGGCTCAGCGCCGCAATCGTTTCAACCTCGCCAAGGCGGCCGATCCGGGCCGTCACAGCCGGTCCACCACTCAGCGTGCCGCGGCCCATTTCGATGCGACCAGCCGTCGTGACGCTGTCGGTGAGACCTACCCGATGAAGTCCAAGGAGGACCGGACCGCCATACGCAAAGCTCGATTCGAAGGGTCGCAGCCGCTCCATGCCGGCCGAGTACCAGAATTGCTGAACTCCGCGTGCCAGCACTCCCGCGCTGATGTAATACGAAGAGTCGAACTCCTGCTGTCCTCCAAAGGCGTCGCGAACCACGACCCGCGTATTGCCCGCTCCGACAGGGAGCGGCAGATGGTTTAACTGGTACACGCCCGGTGGCAACTGCTCGACGCGAACCAGTTGATCGTTGACGTAGATTTCGACGCGCGACGGTGTCATGACCGCACCGCTCAGCCCAATAGACGGATATCGCACGAAGTACGGGTCGAGCGAGTAATCGCGCGATACGCTCACCCCCGCAAGCTGCAGGCTGCCGCCGAGCGCGCCGGTCGTGGCAACCGCGTCACCAACGACATACCGATTCAGCCTGCGACGATCGTCGATGGTGAGCGCTGTCTGACCACGTAGAAAACCGCCGCTCGAATCTGCGAATGCGCTCGTGGTGAGGAGCGCGCCCGCGGCTGATACGCCACCCTCGAGGGAAAGCGCGCGCGCACCCGTCGTCGCCACGCTGGCGCCGTAGTTCACGAACCCGCTGGAGACGCGGTGATACTCGATGTTGCTCGGGCGATCGTACGCAACGTCGCGCACGGTCCGGCCGAGCAGGGCAGGCGCAACGATCAGACGCAGCGCCAGGGCCATTTCGTCGACTTCGAACCGCACTTGAGGTGAGAGCGACGCGAGGCGTACAAAAGCGCGATCGTTACGCGTTACGCGTTCGCCGCCGAATGCGACCAGACCCGCGCGTTCCAGACTCGCGACGTCCGCCCAGACGTCATGTTCGCCGAGCACGACGAATATCTGGCCGTGGCTGACACCATTCACCGCCAGATCGAGTACCGCCGGCTGGCCCTGCGCGGCGACAGGCGATCGAGCGAGCATGATGAGGAGGGTAAAGAGCCCCCTCAGGCTCGGGCGCCGCGCACCGAGGGCGAACATCGTCGTGGTTGTTCCTGCTCAGGGATTGCAAGTGCCCGCCGGTGTGTCGAGACGGCGTTCGAGGGCCGTTTCTCCGACGCGGACTTGAATGAGGATTGAACGCACACGCCCGCAGTCGGTCGCGCCAAACTGCAGGTCGTACTCGCGGCGGCCGCCCGCGAGGATGTACCAACCGTCGGCGGACTTGTCGACGACAGTCTCGCCTGTCGCCGACAGTCCTCGCACGCGGATAGCGTCCGGAACGAAGTGCGTGGTCCCGGCGTTGTCGATGTGGAATTTGAGCGTCCCGCCGTCGAGCGTCGCCGGGCCGAGCAACGGCCGGCTTGCGCTTATGGCCGGCTGCAGAAACACCGGGATGCCAACGCGAGTCAGCATCTGAACCGCGACACCCTGACTCCCTGGCGCCGCGACGGGCGGGAGCTCTTCGAGGAATACGCGATAGGTTCTTTCGACGTCGCCAGGTGGAGCCGTGACGGCCACCCGCAGTTTGCGCCGCTCACCGGGCTGCAGAGTCACCAGGGTCGGGAACACGACCACGTCGTCCGTCGACGCCAGCTCCATCTGGCCCGCGGGCGACTGGGCCCAGGCATGTGTGGTGACCTGCAGCCTGATGGGTGTGGGACCGTCATTCTGCACGGTGAGGAGCGCACTGCTCGATCTTGCAGACAGCTGCACGCGCGTCGGATTGATCGTGAACTGGGCGGCGTCGGCGGACGCTGCCGGCAGGACCAGAGCGACGAGCGCCGTCACGAGCAGGCCGCGAGTCATCGCCCTATTTATCGAGCTGTTCCAGAGTTCGCTATAGGAGGGCCATGGGGGACACCGTAGCCGGCTCCGCACGGGAACAGTCCTTCCGTCCCGTGCGGCGCCCTCCAGCGTTCGTCTAGAAGGTGATGGTCGCGACGATGGTGTCGCTGTAATTGCCGGTCGCGACGTCCTGCCCCCCTGCCACGCTGCCGTGAACGGTGAGGTTGCTCGACGCCTTGGACGCGGCGCTGTACCCCACCGTATTGGTCGTGTTCCACACCACGCTGTGAGCGGCAGTGGTGTAGAGCTCGTACGTCAGGAACTCTGTTGCGGTGGTGCCGTTCTGCATGCGGCGTGTCGATCCGCTGGCGTGGGTTCCGAGATCGAGGCTGACCGTCGCGCTCGTGCCTTTCGTGCACGCGACGGTGATCGTGCTGGTTTGATCGAGCGGGTTCGTGGCATTGGCGACGACTGGATCGTACGACGCGAAGCCGAGGTTTCCGGCGACGATCGTGCAATTAGCGGCAACATTTGCCGAGATGTTGAAGCTCGCGGTCTGAGTCGTCGCCGCCTCGAGAGTCGCGCTCTGATACCCGGCGAAGCCAGCCACGAGGGCCGCTATTCCCGCGCCCGCCATAAGCCGGCCGATCCGCGTCGTCATTGTGATGGTCTTCTTCATAAGGTCAACTCTGCCTCCCGCTTTACTCGCCCTCAATCGACGTTTAATGCGACTCCACGTGACAATTTAGGAACGTGAGATGTTGCTGTCCATGCACGCCGGTACTCGCTTCTGCACGCTGGGCAAGCGTCCGCGGCGTGACGCTGCAGCCCACGTGCCAGCTGCGAGCGCGTCGGTCACTCGGTGGGTGGCGTACGCCGAGCGGCAAATTTACAATTCTTCACCCAGCGCCCAAAAGGAACCTCTAATGCGCCGTTTCTGCATGACCTCGATTCTGGCAATCGCCATTCCGCTCGTTGGCGCGGCGGCGCAGCCTTCGCCGCACGCTTCACGAAGCATGGTCCTCCGGCCCGATCGCGTGTTCGACGGTGGTGCGGTGCACGAGGGATGGGGCGTTCGCGTTGTCGGCAATCGAATCGACGCGGTCGGGCCGAGCGCGGGCATCGCGACTGCGGACGAGACGATCGATCTGCCGGGGGCCACGCTCCTGCCTGGCCTGATCGAGGGCCATTCGCACGTCCTGCTGCATCCGTACAACGAAACGTCGTGGAACGACCAGGTGCTGCGGGAGTCGCTCGGCGTTCGCACGGCTCGGGCGATCAACCATCTGCGCGCCACCCTCGAAGCGGGCTTCACGACCATTCGCGACCTTGGCACCGAAGGCGCGGGGTATGCGGATGCCGAGCTGAAACAGGCGATCGAACAGGGCATCGTCGAAGGACCGCGCATGCTCGTCAGCACACGCGCGATCGTCGCGACGGGCAGCTACGGCCCCAAAGGGTTCGCGCTCGAGTGGCGTCCGCCTCAAGGCGCGGAGGAGGCGGATGATGACTCGCTCGTGCGCGTCGTGCGTGATCAGATCGGTCATGGCGCCGATTGGGTGAAGGTCTACGCCGACTACCGATGGGGACCGGCCGGCGAGGCGATGCCGACCTTCTCGATCGAGGAGCTTCGCCGGATCGTCGAGACGGCGCGCAGCAGCGGCAGGCCCGTGGCCGCACACGCGTCCACTGCGGAAGGCATGCGGCGGGCGGTCGAGGCAGGCGTCGAAACAATCGAGCACGGCGATGGCGGTACCGCCGAGGTCTTTGCCCTGATGGTCCGGAAGCAGGTCGCGCTCTGTCCTACCCTTGCCGCCGGTGACGCAATCGCGCGGTACGGCGGATGGCGCAAAGGCGTCGATCCCGAGCCTGCGGTGATTGCGCGGAAGCGCGCGAGCTTCAAGGCCGCACTCGATGCCTCCGTGCATATCCTGAGCGGGAGCGACGTCGGCGTGTTCACGCACGGCACGAACGCGGGCGAGCTCGCGCTGATGGTTGACTACGGCATGGCCCCCATCGACGTGTTGAAGAGCGCGACCTCAGGTGCCGCGCAGATCCTGCACATCGAAGAGACGGTTGGACGCGTGGCGACGGGGCTCGTTGCCGATCTGATCGCCGTCGACGGCGACCCGGCTCGAGACATCGCGGCTCTCCAGCGGGTTCGCTTCGTCATGAAAGACGGGAAGGTTGTTCGGCGATGACCGCATCCACCCTGCAGGTCCGCGCGGCGACCGCGGCGGATCTCGAGGTCCTCGGTCGTCTAGGAGCGTCTCTGATGCGCGTGCACCATGCCTACGATCAGCGGCGCTTCATGGCGCCGGGCGCGCAGCCGGAGCGCGGGTACGCGCGCTTCCTGGGCTCGCAGCTCGATCGACCGGATGCCGCGATTTTCGTCGCCGAAACAGGCGGGGAGGTGGTGGGGTACGTCTACGCGGGCATCGAGCCTGTCTCGTGGGTGGCACTGCGCGAGGAGTCGGGCTACGTGCATGACCTCATCGTGGACGAGGCGCACCGCGGAAAGGGCGTGGCGACGGCGCTGATGGAGGCCGCGCTAGCGTGGGTGAGGGATCGCGGCGTTCCGCGCGTCGTCCTCGGCACCGCTCAGCAGAACGACGTCGCCCAGCGGCTGTTCGAACGCCTCGGGTTCCGCCGGACGATGATCGAAATGATGCGGGAGTTGTAAGAGCAGGCTTCCGGCTCAATGAGAGTGCCAGCTCTGGCCCAATTTCCTTCGGATTTCGAGGAATTGCGAAAAGATTCGCAGGGAGCCGTTCGCGAGGCTGGGACTGAGGCGACCGGTATCGGGCACCTTTCAACTCTGCAATCCTGCGACCCTGAAACCCTGCGACCCTGAAAGCCCTGTGACCCTGAGACCTTCCCCCGGCCACCCCTCTGCCCCCATCGTCTAAGCTGATAGATGTGAACGACGGCAGGCGCCCACAGGGCCCGGGTGCCAGCCCTGACGGACCTCCAGGCCTGGCCCGCCAGGACTCGATGACGCGGACCGACGAAGAGCTCGTCGCACGCTCGATTGGCGGCGACGTAGACAGCTTCAACCAGCTCGTGCTGCGCTGGGAACGGCCGATCTATGCCCTCGCGTACCGCGTCATTGGTCGCGAAGAGGAAGCGCGCGATGTGGTCCAGGAGACCTTCCTGCGCGCGTTTCGGGGCATCGGGAATTTTCGCGGACAGGCGAAGTTCTCGTCCTGGGTGTACCGTATTGCCCTCAACCTCTGCCGCGACTGGATCCGGCGCGAGCGTCGCGCACCGATTCAGCCGACGCCCGAGGGCGTGGATCTCGTAGAACTGGCGGCCGAGCAGGGACCGGTCGAATCCATCGAGACGCTGGTCGCCAGAAACGACATGAGCCGGGCGGTGGCACGCGCCATGGCGCGGCTCCCGGACGAACAGCGGACGGCCATCATCCTGAAGGAGTACCACGGCATGACCTTCCAGGAGATTGCCGACCTACAGGGGTGCCCGCTGAGCACGGTGAAGACCCGCCTGTATCAGGGCTTGAGCGTGCTGCGGCGCCATCTGCAGCAACAGGGCAAATACGACCCGACCAATACGACGGTGCCATGAGAGCTCAATTTGATTGTCAGGACAAAGAGCAGCTGATCTCGTACCTCTATGAAGAGGGAGGCGACGCGGACCGCGCTGCGATTGGTGCGCACGTGAGGACGTGTGCGGCGTGCCGCGAGGAACTCTCGAGCCTCCGCAGCGTGCGTGCGGACCTCGGTCGCTGGCAGCCGCCCGAGGCGGACTTCACGGTCCGCATCGTGCGCGATGCGGCCGCGGCTCCCCGTCCGTGGTGGCGTGTCCCCGTGTGGGCGACGTCCGCCCTCGCCGCGGGGCTGGTGCTGGCCATCGGCGCGGCGGCCGCGAATCTGGAAATCCAGGTGGGCAATGGCGCCGTGGTCGTGCGAAGCGGCTGGTCGAAGCCGGCCGCGACGGCCGCGGCGCAACCCGGGCAGGCGTCGGTATCGCCGCCGGCGGCGCGGCAGGCCCTCGTGAACGCCGGCATGTCACAGGCCGATGTGAAGAAAGCCCTCGATGCGCTCGAGGTGAAGCTGCGCTCCGACTTCGGCAGGATGTCGCCGCCCGCCGCCGCCGTTCAGCGCGTCTCGGCGGACAGCGACATCGACCGGAGCGCCCTGCTGACGCAAGTCCGATCGCTCGTCGACGAAAGTGAGCGACGCCAGCAGCGAGAGCTGGCGCTGAGGCTCTCGCAGGTCGTGCAGGACTTCGACGCGCAGCGCCGGACCGACCTGGTGCGGATCGAGCGGGGCTTCGGCCAGATCGAGAGCCTGACCGGACAGGAAGCGGCACGGCAGCGCGAGATTACGAACTATCTGGTGCGCGCGTCTCAGCGCCAGCCGTAGGAGGTCGCACCGTGAGAGCCTGGAGTTCAATCGTCATCGCCAGCCTGGTGGCATCCGCCGGCTCCGTCGCCTCGGCGCAGGACGCATCGTCGGTGGGCGCCGCTGTGCAGCCCGAACAGATGCGGGCGCGGTTCCAGATTGCCGCCATGGAAGGTGTTCTCCAAACGGCCGTGCAGCTTGGCGCGCGACGACTCAGCCAGCAGGTGCAGGCGGTCAGTCCGGACATGCTCACCATCGCTGGTGCGGCGCGGGCGAAGGGGTTCTGGTTGGAAGGCTATGGCGTCTTCTTCGACGTGGACGTCCCGGCGATGCGGCGCAGTGTGGCGTGGCAATTCCGCGCGCTCGACCGCGGCGATCGCGCCGCGGTCGCGACCATCCAGTCGATCAGGCACAGGCTGACGGCGGTCTCGGATCCGCAGGCCCGTCGTGAGATCGAGGAAGGGCTGCGACGGCTGGAACGGACAGTCGGTCCGGTGCAGTTGCCACCGGGCGTGATGGCGCCCGAGCCACCGCCTGCCGCCGGCAGCGCGGCACGGTCGAGCCAGACCGTGGCGCCCGGCGTCGTCGAAGGGGCGTCGGCGGCAGAAAGCGACGCGCGATCGTCGGACACCGGGACCCCCGCCGTGCTCGACGATCCCGGCCGGGCCTACACCAGCGAAGTGCAGACGGCGCTGATCGACGCCATGCTCGACTACGGTCCTCCGATTCCCGTGGCGGAGGGAGAGTGGCTCACGATCGCTGCCCGCGACAACGACGATTCGCGCCTGGGCGGCGGCGACCCCTACGACGTCTCCACCATTCTTCTCCGGATTCGCGGCGCCGATCTGGCCGCGTACCGCGCCAAGCAGATCACGCGCGAGGACGCACTCAAGCGCGTCGAGGTCCGCGAATACTGAGGCGCAGTAAGATAGGGACCATGCGCGCGCGTCTCGCGGTGCTGGTTCTCGTGCCGCTGCTGGCGGGGTCCTGCGGCGCCCCGGTCGATCTGGCGCGCAACTGCCGAATCACCCCCGAGACGACCGGCTGGTTCGATGCCGGCATCACCGAGGACGGCAAGAACAAGCTGGTGCCGAGCATCGTGTTTCGCGTCAAGAATGCCGGCGACACGGCGTTCGGCAGCATCCAGTTCAACTGCCTGTTCAAACGTATCGGCGATTCCGAAGAATGGAGCGCCGTCCTCGTGCGGGGCGCCAGCGCTGGCGCGGACTATCTCGCGCCGGGCGCGACGAGTGGAGCGATCACGGTCCGGTCACTACAGGGGTACACCGGCACCGAACCCCGCGTCACCATGCTCCAGAACCGCCTGTTCGTCGACTTCAAGGCGGAGATCTTCGGTAAGTCCGGCTCGTCTACCTGGGTCAAGCTCGGCGAATTCCGCGTCAATCGCCAGTTACTGGCGAACCAATAGCCGGTGTCGCGCCCGGCCCTCGAACGCCGCCTCGGCCCGGTCGACGCCGCCGCGATCATCGTCTCCAACGTCATCGGCAGCGGGATCTTCCTCACGCCGTCCGTCGTCGCGTCGCTCACCGGCGATGCGGTCGCGATGGTGGGCGTGTGGCTGGTCGGCGGGTTCATTGCGTTCGCCGGTGCGATGGCCTACGCCGAACTGGCGGCGCTCCGGCCGCACGCGGGCGGCGAATACGTCTATCTGCGGGCCGCCTTCGGTCCGGCCGCGGCCTTCCTGACCGGATGGACGTCCTTTGTCGCCGGCTTCTCGGGCGCCGTTGCGGCCAGCGCAGTTGGATTCGCGGGCTATCTCGGACGCTTCGTACCGACAGCTGGCGACACCCGCGTCCTCGCGTCGCTCCCGCTTGGTCCGCTGTCGTTGACCGTCACGCCGCAGGCGCTGGTGGCCATCGCACTGATCGTCGGGCTCACGTGGATCCATGTCCGCGGGGTCGGGCCGGGACGGATCGTGCAGAACATCCTCGCCGGCCTCAAGGTGACGGGCCTCGTCGCGCTGATCGTGTTCGGCTTTTCAGTCGGCGACGGATCGTGGGCGCATTTCCAGCCGGCGGCGTCGCCATCGCGCGCCGGCGGGTTTCTGCTGGCGCTGGTGCCGGTGATGTTCAGCTATTCGGGCTGGAACGCCGCGTCGTACGTCGCCGAGGAAATCCGTCATCCGGAACGCTTCGTGCCGCGGTCGCTGGCGGTCGGCACCGGAGCGGTCGTTGCCCTCTATCTCCTGCTGAACGTCCTCTACGTCTACTCGCTGCCGGTCGCCGAGCTTGCCGCCACGCGCGGAAGCGTCATGGATCACATCGCGGAACGGCTGTTCGGGCCGGTCGCCGGCGACGTGATGGCGGTGCTGGCGATCGTCAGCATCGCGGCCAGCGTGAGCGCGATGACGATTGCCGGCCCGCGCGTCTACTTTGCGATGGCGCGGGATCGCGTGTTCTTCCGGCGCGCGGCCGTCATCCATCCGGTCTATGGCACGCCCGCGGCCGCCATCATCGCGCAGGCATTGTGGAGCGCCCTGCTCGTGCTGACCGGAAGCTTCAGCAGCCTCTTCACCTACACGGGCTTTGCGGTCGTGCTTTTCTCCGGCATCGCGGGCGTGGCGCTGTTCGTGCTGCGCTGGCGGCGGCCTCACGAGCGCAGCCCGTTTCGCGCGTGGGGCTACCCGGTGATGCCGGGGCTGTTCGTCATCGCCAGCGCCGCGATCGTCCTGAACGCGCTGGTGAAGGATCCGCGTCCCACCGCCGCGGGACTCGCGATCATTCTCGGCGGGCTGCCGCTGTACTTCACCTTCCGGCGGCGGCGCGTTTAGCTCCGGTCAGCAGCGCGAGCGCCATCAGCAGGCCGAGCGACGCTTCCACCACACCGCCCAGCAGCACCATCGCCGGCACGACGCCCAGCAGCCACAGCCCGATGAACTGCGAGGCAGCCGCCAACTTCACGCCGACGCCCATCACCCACAAGTAAAACCGCTGCGTCTGCGGAAAGCGGATCGCAGGAACGTAGGCGAGACCGGTGCCGACCAGGAAGATCGCGAGGAGGTTCGCGTAGAAGGGAAGCGGGGAGGGCAGGCCGACCATGTTGGTGGCCGCTCCCCGCGTTGCCCAGATCGTGAGACCGAGCGAAACGTTGATGACGAGGTCGATGATGACGATCAGCCGCAACACGTCATCGATTGTAGCGGCAAGGGCGCGATACGCGCGCCCCACGGTCGGGGTTACTGGATGGCTTGCAGGTCCCCGCGGTAAGTCACGGTCTCGTCGAATTCGATCCGGACGTCGAACGAGAGCGTTTCGTATCCCGGTGCGCGGATCTCGATGCGATGCGGACCGCTCTCGAGGTTCAGCTTCTGGAAGAGACCGTCGAAGTCGTCGACGCGACCGACGAAATAGCCATCGACGAGTACTTCAGCGTCCCGCGGCTTGACCTTGAGTTTCAGCCCACCGTAGAGACCGTAGCCGGAGCTGCCATAGCCGTAGCCGGCGTCATATCCGTAGCCGCCGCCGTAGCCATAGCCGCCGTAGACCGGGTAGCTCGCGCCGTACCAGAACGGATCCCAGGCAAAGAAGCCGAAGCTGTACGGGTACGAGTTCCACCACCAGGGATCGCCCCACGGGTAGCCGCCACCATGTGGCGGGTGCGGCGGATGCTGCCGGGCCGTGGCGACGCCGTACGACTGACGGTCGCCGCGTGTGCGCGGCGACGCCGTCACGCTGCCCGGATCTCCCGCGTCGCGGCTGCCGTCGCGCGGCTGGGATCGCGGAACGGCGCGGGACGTCGTACCGCCTGCGCGTGATGTACCGCCCCCTGTCGAACCGCCGTTGCCGCCGTGCGCCGTGCGCGGACGACCCTGACCGTCGGCCGATTCCGACGCCGGCGCACGAAGCGTCGCGCGGGTGGCGGGCCCGTTGTCGCCGCGGCTGGGCGGTGTCGAGCGCGGGACGGCGCGCTCGGGTGCCGGTGACCGATCGTTCCCACGGCTCGGCGGCGCCTCGGCCCGGGCCGGAGGCGGCGACGGGGCGGCCTGCGGCGCAGGGGGTGGAGCGCGGAGCCGGTTCCGACCGCGGCACCGCGTGCTGCGTCTGTCTATCTTGAGCGAGGGCTGCCGGCGCGGTCGTCAGAACGCCTGCCAGGACGATCGCGTAAGTGTGCTTCATGGGTTTCATGGCTGGCTCCATTCTGATCTAAAGCAACCTTTCTGCCAGCACGAGAATTCGGAAAGCTTTACAGAATCGCAACTTATGACCCGCGAGCTGTCTACTGCAGGCAGCGGTCGCTGTCGCCCGACGGGGGCACCAGGCACCTGAGGCGCCAAGGCAGGTGACGCGCCAGACGCACCTGTCGCACTCACCGCACCGTCGCGTAACATTCTCAAGGGCCCATGTTCCACGCCACGACGATTCTCGCTGTCCGCTCCAACGATCGCACCGTGCTCGCCGGCGACGGCCAGGTCACGTTCGGCCAGACGGTCATGAAGCAGGGCGCGCGCAAGATTCGCCGCCTCTATCACGACCAGATTCTGGCGGGGTTTGCCGGCTCGGCCGCCGATTCCTTTGCGTTGTTCTCGCGATTCGAGGCCAAACTGGAACAGTACCCGCGGCAATCTCGAGCGTTCGGCCGTCGAGCTCGCGCGCGACTGGCGCACCGACCGCGCGCTGCGGCGGCTCGAGGCGATGATGGTGGTCGCGGACCGCACCAACATGTTCCTCCTGTCCGGCACCGGCGATCTCATCCAGCCTGACGATGGCATCGTCGCCATCGGCTCGGGAGGCCCATTTGCCTTGGCCGCGGCGCGCGCGCTCTCGAAGCATACCGCGCTCGGCGCGCGCGACATCGCCGAGCACGCGATGCGGATCGCGGCCGACATCTGCATCTATACGAACGACCAGCTCGTCATCGAGGAACTCTAAGACGTGCCCATTCAATTGCCCGAGCGCACCCAGACCTCCACCGAAGCGCTCACGCCCCGCCAGATCGTCTACGAGCTCGACAAGCACGTCGTCGGACAGCACAAGGCAAAGCGAGCCGTCGCCATCGCGCTCCGAAATCGCCTCCGCCGCCAGAAGCTGCCGCCGGAGCTGGCCGAGGACGTCGCGCCGAAGAACATCCTGATGATCGGCCCGACCGGCGTGGGCAAAACCGAGATCGCACGTCGCCTGGCCAAGCTCGCGCAGTCGCCGTTCATCAAGGTCGAGGCGTCGAAGTTCACCGAAGTGGGCTATGTGGGGCGCGACGTCGAGTCGATGGTGCGGGACCTCGTCGAGCTCGCCATCACGATGGTGCGCGAGGAGCGCTTCGGCGAGTTGCGGCCGCTCGCGCGGCAGGCCGCGGAAGATCGGCTCCTCGATCTGCTGCTCCCGCCGCCGCCGCGCACCGGATTCGACTCGCCCCCATCCGAGCCCGCTGACGGCTCGCAGGTGACGCGCGAGCGGCTGCGACAGCAGCTGCGAGATGGACGACTCGATGGGCGATCGATCGAGATCGACGTCCGCGACGCCTCGTTCCCGTCGTTCGAAATCGTCAGCGGATCGAACGTCGAGGAAGTCGGGATCAACGTCAAGGAGATGCTGCCCGGCTTTTTTCAGGGCCGCACCAAGAAGCGGCGGCTGCACGTCCCCGAAGCGCTCGAGCAGCTGACCAGCGAGGAGCTGCAGAAGCTGGTCGACATGGAAACGGTCTCGCGCACGGCGGTCGAGCGCGTCGAGCAGGCCGGCATCATCTTCATCGACGAGATCGACAAGATCGCCGGCCGCGAGAGCGGGCAAGGGCCCGACGTGAGCCGCGAGGGGGTCCAGCGCGACATCCTGCCGATTGTCGAGGGCACGACCGTCAACACCAAGTACGGGATGGTGAAGACCGATCACATTCTCTTCATCGCCGCCGGCGCCTTTCACATCTCGAAGCCGTCGGATCTCATTCCCGAGCTCCAGGGACGTTTTCCGATCCGCGTCGAGCTCGAGCCGCTCGGACGCGACGATTTCATCCGCATTCTCACCGAGCCCAAGAGCGCCCTGATCAAGCAGTACGTGGCGCTGCTCGCCACGGAGGGCGTCGACATCGTGTTTACGGACGATGCGATCGCGGCGGTGGCGTCGATCGCGAGCGAAGTGAACGACAGCACCGAGAACATCGGGGCGCGCCGCCTCCACACCGTGATGGAGCGCCTCCTCGACGAAGTGTCGTTCGACGCGCCCGAGCTCGCGGGCAGATCGGTTACGATTGACGCGGCCTACGTCCGGCGCATGCTCGCCGACATCGTCGGCGATCAGGATCTGTCGCGATACATTCTCTAGCAGGCCGTGTCGAAACTCTTCACGGCCTGCGAGAACACAGAGAACTCCACGGACTCCTAGCTTCGTGCCCCGATTCCTTCCCGCATCGCGGCGCCTCCGCGGCGCCCTCGGCCTCGTCGCGCTCGCGGCGGTCGTGTCGCCGGCCTGCGGCAAGAAAGGCCCGCCGCTGGCGCCGTTCGCGAATGTGCCCGGCCCGCCGCCTGACACCACGGTGCGCCGAAAGGGCGATCAGGTCGAAGTGCGATTCACGGTGCCGGTGGCCAACAGCGACGGGCGGCGACCGGCGAGCATCGATCGCGTCGAGGTCTACGCGGCGACATCCGATGCGGTCACCTCGTCGGCGGGCCGCCAGCCGGCCGCGGGGGCAGCGAACACCCCGACCACGCTCACGCCACCGCTCGTCGTCAAGCGGGGAAGCTCGTGGGCTCGGTCGTCGTCCGCGAGCCTCCGCCCCCGCCGCCCGAGGTGAAGGAGGGCGAGGCCCCGCCTCCGCCACCGCCGCCACGCACCGACCCAGGGCTGGATCAGGGCGTGCCCGCCGTGATCGTGGACACGCTGTCGCCGGCCGATCTCGAGCTCACGGCGATTCGGGAGCTCGAGAAGGCGAAGAAGCGCGAACAGGAAGAGCGCGCCAAGCATGCGAAAGATCGACAACCGCCGGTGCTGACGCCTCCCGACTACGGACCGGCGATCGCGAAGCCGCGGGTGCGGTATTACGTCGTCGTCGGCGCCAACGGCGGCGACAAGGGGACACCGACACAGCGCTTTGCGGTACCCGTGGAATCGGCCCCGCCCCCGCCGTCACCGCCGGACGTCACCGTCGCGGAAGGGCATCTCGAGCTGGCGTGGAAGGCGCCAGACGGCTTGCGGCGTCCGATTCTTCTCACGGCGTTGCCACCGAAGGCTCCCGCCACGCCCGCGGCCTCGCCGGCCGTCGGCTCGGCCCGCACTCGCAAGCGAGGACGGCGCGGCCGACGAGGAAGAAGTGGACGAGGATGAAGACGACGACCGCGAGAGCAAAGTGCCGCCCGCGGAAGGCGGGATCGACGCGCCTCGCGGCCTGACGCTGCAGGGCACACCGGCTGGCCAGCCGCCAACGCCACCGGCACCGCAGGGCTCCGGCAATGGAGAGGCCGCACCAGCCGCCGCTGCCGTCGCGACGCCCGCGCCCGTCCCGGCCGCGACGACCGGCGTGCTGCCGGCGCGATTGCTGACCGCGCTGCCGAACACGATTTACAGCTACGCGGTTTATGAGGTCGCGCCTCCGAACTTCACGCCCACCAAGCAGGAGGAGGGCGCGTTGCCGCCGTTTCCCAACCTGCTGACCCCTGCCCCCGTCGCCACGACCGCGTTCCGGGACGACCGTTTCGAGGTCGGGCTCGAGCGGTGCTACGCGGTGACCACTGTCGCCACGACCGGCACCGTGTCGGTCGAGAGCCCGTTGTCGAAGCCGGCGTGTGTGAAGGCCGTTGACACGTTCCCGCCCAGCGCGCCAACCAAGCTGGAAGCGGTCGCCAGTGAAGGCGCCATCAGCTTGATCTGGGAAGCCAGCCCGGAACCTGACGTCGCCGGCTATCTGGTCCTGCGCGGCGAAGCGGGTGGAGGACGGCTCACGCCGCTCTTCAAGGCGCCGATCAAGGAAACGACGTATCGTGACGTCAGCGTGAAACGTGGCGTGCGCTACGTGTACAGCGTCGTCGCCGTGGACACGTCCGCGGCGCACAACGTCTCGCCGCAGTCGAATCACGTGGAGGAGACCGCCCGCTGATGCCTCGACTCCTTCGAATCAATGCCGGCGCCGGGCCGGAATACGTCGTCGAGCGCGACGGCGAGGTACGCAAGCTCGTAGGCGACGTGTTCGGCGATTGGCGGGAAGGCGTGCGGCTCGAGGGCGGCCTCGACGGCGCGCGCGTGCTCGCGCCCGTGCTGCCGTCGAAGATCGTCGCGGTGGGGTTGAACTATCGCGCGCATGCCGCCGAGCAGGGAAAGCCGCTGCCGCCCGAGCCGCTGATCTTCATCAAGCCGTCGACCACCGTCATCGGCCCGGGCGAGCCGATTCGCATTCCACCGGGCGTGGGTCGCGTCGATTACGAGGCCGAAGCCGGCATCGTCATCGGCCGCCGCGCGTATCGGATCCGGGAAGAGGACGCCGCGAGCGTCATTCTCGGCGTCACCTGCGTGAACGACGTCACGGCGCGGGAACTTCAGAAGAAAGAAGGGCACTACACGCGTCCGAAAGGCTTCGATACGTTCGCCCCGGTCGGCCCGGCGATTGCGCTCGGCCTCGATTTCTCCAGCCTGGCGGTGCGAGGACGGGTCAACGGCGCCCTCCGGCAGGATTCCAGCACCCGCGACCTGATTTTCCCTGTCCCGGCGCTCGTCGCCTTCATCTCGGCGATCATGACCCTGCTTCCTGGGGATATCATTTCAACAGGGACACCGGCCGGCATCGGACCGCTGAAGGCCGGGGATTCCGTCGGAATTGAGGTCGAGGGCGTGGGCGAGCTCGTCAACCCTGTGGAGGCGGGGCTTTAGCCCCGCATGTTCTCGGGAGACCCATCATGAAACTGTTTGTAGACAGCGGCAGCATCAAGGACGTCGCGGCTCTGGCCGAGCTCGGCATCCTCGACGGCGCGACGACCAATCCGTCGCTCATGGCCAAGGAAGGCGGCGACCCTCGCGGGATCGTCAAGGAGATCTGCCGCCTGGTGCAGGGGCCGGTCAGCGCCGAAGTCGTCGCGACCGATGCTCAGGGAATGATTCGCGAGGGCCAGTCGCTCGCGACCATCGACGACCACGTCGTCGTCAAGGTGCCGTTCGGACGCGAAGGCATCAAGGCGTGCAAGGCGCTCGCCGGCGACGGCATCCCTGTCAACGTCACGTTGTGCTTTTCCGCCACGCAGGCGCTGCTCGCCGCGAAGGTGGGCGCCAGCTATATCAGCCCATTCGTCGGACGCCTCGATGACATCGCCACCGATGGCATGCACCTGATCGAGGAGATCGTCGAGATTTACGACAACTACGAGTTCGGGACGGAAGTGCTGGTGGCCAGCACGCGCCATCCAATTCACATCGTGCAGGCGGCGCGGCTCGGCGCCGACATCTGCACGTGTCCGCCGGCCGTGCTCGACTCGCTCTTCAAGCATCCGCTGACCGACATCGGGCTCGAGAAATTCCTGAAGGACTGGGAGAAGGCGCAGGCAGAAGCGGTCGTCAAGGCGTAATCGCCGATGACGACCGGGCGGCTCGAGGAGCTGCTGCGTCGCGCCGAGCTGGGCGGTGGCGAGGAGCGGTTGCGGCGCCAGCACGCGGCCGGCAAGCTGACGGCACGCGAGCGGGTTGCGCTGCTCTTCGATCCGGCCACGTTCGACGAGATCGACGCGCTCGTCACGCATCGCTGTCAGGACTTCGGGATGGCCGACCAGGTCATCCCCGGTGACGGCGTCGTCTGCGGGTCGGGCCGGATTGACGGACGCCTCGTGTTTGCGTTCGCCCAGGACTTCACGGTCTTCGGCGGATCCCTCTCTGAAACGAACGCGCAGAAGATCGTCAAGGTCATGGACCTGGCGGTCAAGATGGGCGCGCCGATTGTCGGGTTGAACGACAGCGGCGGCGCCCGCATCCAGGAAGGCGTGCTGTCGCTCGGCGGTTACGCCGACATCTTCCTGCGGAACACGCTGGCCTCCGGCGTGATTCCGCAGATCTCCGCGATCATGGGACCGTGTGCCGGCGGCGCCGTGTATTCGCCGGCGATCACCGACTTCATCGTGATGGTGCGCGACACGAGCTACATGTTCGTGACCGGGCCGGACGTGGTGAAAACGGTCACGCACGAGGCCGTCACGAAGGAACAGCTCGGCGGCGCCCGGACGCACAACGAGACCAGCGGCGTCGCGCACTTCGCCGTCGACGACGACCGCGAGTGCCTGGCCTTGATCCGGATGCTCGTCTCGTACCTCCCGAGCAACAACGTCGACGATCCGCCCGCGATGGGCGCCAGCGATCCTGTCGATCGCGAGAGCCCGGAGCTCGACACGCTGGTACCGCCGACGCCCATGCAACCGTACGACATGCACGATCTCATTCGCGCGATCGTGGATGACGGCACCTTCCTGGAAGTGCACGAGCACTTCGCCCGCAATCTTGTCGTCGCGTTCGCGCGGCTCGGCGGCCGCAGCGTCGGTCTGGTGGCGAACCAGCCCGCGCACCTGGCCGGTACACTCGATATCGACGCGTCGGTGAAGGGCGCGCGGTTCGTGAGGTTCTGCGACGCCTTCAATATTCCGCTCGTCACGTTCGAAGACGTGCCAGGCTTCCTGCCGGGGACGGCGCAGGAGTACGGTGGCATCATTCGCCACGGTGCCAAGCTGCTCTACGCGTTTGCGGAAGCGACGGTCCCGAAGGTGACCGTCATCACCCGCAAGGCGTACGGCGGAGCCTACTGCGTGATGTCCAGCAAGCACATCCGCACTGACGTGAATTTTGCGTGGCCGACCGCGGAAATCGCCGTGATGGGCCCCGAGGGCGCGGTGAACGTGTTGTACCGGCGCGAGCTGGACGCCGCCGCGGACGCCGCCGCGCTCAGAGCCGAGAAGACGGCCGAGTTCCGCGAGAAGTTCGCCAACCCGTTCGTCGCCGCAAGCCGCGGGTTCGTCGACGAAGTAATTCAGCCGCGGCAGACCCGCGCGAAGTTGATCCAGGCACTCTCACGGTTGTCGACGAAGCGAGATCGGAATCCGCCGAAGAAGCACGGGAACATCCCGCTGTGATCGGCGGGGCTAAAGCCCCGCCTCCACAACGGACGGACGGCAATCGCAAACAAGCCTGTGGAGGCGGGGCTTCAGCCCCGCCGATCGAGAGACACGGTACAATCGCCTGCTGTGCGGAAAGTCCTGGTCGCCAATCGCGGCGAGATTGCCGTTCGCGTGATCCGGGCGGCGCGCGACGCCGCGATCGCCACGGTGGCGGTGTACTCCGATTGCGATCGCACGGCGCGCCACGTGCGTGCCGCCGACGAAGCCTGGCCGCTCGGCGGCAACCGTCCCGCGGACACCTACCTGCGGATCGACAAGCTTCTGGACGTGGCGAGGCGTGCTGGGGCGGATGCCGTTCATCCGGGTTACGGGTTCCTGTCAGAGAACGCGGAATTCGCCGGCGCGTGCGCCGAGGCCGGGCTGACGTTCATCGGCCCCTCGGCTGCGGCGATCCGGTTGATGGGCAGCAAGACCGCCGCCCGCGAAGCCGCCATGGCCGCCGGCGTGCCCGTCGTCCCCGGCACCACGTCGAGCCTGCCGGCCGATACGCCCGAACGTGACGTCCTACAGATCGCGGGTGGTATCGGTTATCCGGTGATGATCAAGGCCGTCGCCGGCGGCGGCGGCAAAGGCATGCGCCTGGTGGCGAACGCGGACGAGCTCGGCGGCGCCCTTCGTGCCGCGCGATCGGAGGCGCTGTCGGCATTCGGCGATGGCGCCGTCTATTTCGAGCGCCAGATCAGCCGACCGCGGCACATCGAGATCCAGCTGCTCGGGGACGAGCACGGCACCGTGGTGCCCTTCGTGGAACGCGAATGCTCGGTGCAGCGGCGCCACCAGAAGGTGCTCGAAGAGAGCCCCTCGATCGCGGTGGACCTCGCCCTGAGAGGCGCAATGGCGCAAGCGGCCGCGCGGATCGCGCGTGCCGTCTCGTACGCGAACGCGGGAACGATCGAGTTCCTGCTGGACGATGAGGGGAAGTTCTACTTTCTCGAGATGAACACGCGCTTGCAGGTGGAACATCCGATCACGGAAGCGGTCACCGGAACCGACCTCGTGCAGTGGCAGTTCCGTCTCGCGGAAGGCGCGCGTCTCGACATCGACCCGGAAGCCGCGCTGCGCCCGCGCGGTCATGCGATCGAAGCGAGGATTTACGCCGAGGATCCCGATCAGGGGTTCCTGCCGTCGCCCGGCCGCATCGCGCATCTTCGCGTGCCCGCCGGACCCGGCGTCCGCGAGGATGGCGGCTACGAGCCCGACGCCGAGGTGCCCATCTTCTACGACTCGCTGATTTCGAAGCTCATTGCCTGGGGCGGCGACCGGCCGGAAGCGATCGCGCGGCTGCAGCGGGCGCTCACCGAGTACGAGATCGCGGGAATCCGGACGACGATCCCGTTCTTCCAATGGTTGCTCGCCGAGCCCGACTTCGTGGCCGGGAACATCGACACGACGTCGCTCGATCGGGTACTGGCCAGCCGCAACGGCACGCCGTTCAGGGTGCCAGACGCCGACGCCGAAGACGCCGCCGCCATTGCCGCGGCGGTCGACGCCTACTTCCGAAGCCCCTCCAACGGCGCATCGGGCGCCACTCCGGCCGCCAGCGCGTGGACACGAAGCGCCCGCCGCGAAGCCCTTCGCTGACGCATGCGCTTTCAGATCGAGGTCGGCGGACGCGTACGCGAGGTCGCCATCGAGCCGCGGGGCGCGACCATCGCCGTGGTGGTCGACGGATCGCCCGTGAACGTCGAGATCCGTCCGGTCGGCGGCGGCCGATTTTCGCTTCGCTTTCCGGGCACCGGCCGACAGCAGGATGTCGTGGTCGCGCGCGGCCGGGACGGCGAGGTCGACGTGCTCGTCGGCGGTCTTCGAGTGCCGGCCAGGCTTCGTCCGAACGGCCGTGGCAGCCGCGCCGCGAGAAGCGCCGATGCCCCCGATCGTGTCGTCGCGCCGATGCCCGGCAAGGTGGTCAAGCTGCTCGTGAAGGCCGGCGATCATGTGACCGCCCGGCAGGGCGTGATCGTCGTTGAAGCGATGAAGATGGAAAACGAGCTCCGCGCCGGGCGCGACGGCATTGTGCGCGAGGTGCTCGTGGCCGAGGGTGCGTCGGTCGATGCCGGGACGCCGCTGGTGGTGATTACGTGAGCGACGACGTTCAGGCCAGCGCGCCCGCTCCGGAGCCGTCCGGCGCCGAACCCGCGCCTCGTCCGCGACGCCGCTGGTGGCGTCGTCTGGGCACCGGCGTCCGCCGTGTGCTCATGTTCACCGCCATCCTTCTGGCGGTGGCGCTCGTGACCACGATCACCGTCGATCTGGGACCGGCCGTGCGCGGGCGGGCCGAACGTGCCGGATCGACTTACCTCAAGCGCGACCTGACCATCGGACGTCTTTCGATACGCCTCCTCACCGGCGCCTTCGTCGTCGAGAACCTGCGCATCAGCGGCCTCCAGCCCGCCGATCGGCCGTTTCTGACGGCCCGGACCATCGACGTGTCCATGTCGTTCGGCGCCCTGGTCCATCGCGAGGTGTTGATCGACTCGGTAGTGATGACCGATTGGCAGATGCTGGTCGAGACCTGGCCCAACGGGCGGCACAGCTTCCCGAGGTTCACCCGCGACGGCCCGAAGCAGCCTGGTCCGAAACGATTCGTGACGACGGTGAAACACGTCCTCGCGCGTCAGGGGCAGTTCACGTTCGAAGATCACGGCGTGCCGTGGTCCACGGTCGCGCGGAATCTCGAAGTCGAGGTCACGGGGAGGAAGGTAGGGCCTGTCCCCGGCGCGCCTCAAGGGGGACAGGCCCCAACAGAGTACGGCGGCACCGCGAAGTTCAGCGACGGGACAGTCGCGATTCAGCAATACGTGCCGATGAAGACCGATATGAGCGGCACGTTCCGGATCGAGGGTCCGCTCGTGCGCTTCACCAGGCTGGAGCTTGTCTCGGACGGCTCGCGATCGGACATCACCGGCGCGGTCGACATGTCGCGCTGGCCCGAGCAGACATGGAACGTGCAGTCGGTCGTGCAGTTTCCCCGTATGCGCGAGATCTTCTTCGCGCGCGAGCGCTGGCGGTTAGGTGGCGAGGGTCATTTCACCGGAGTCTTTCACCTCTTCAAGGGTGGCCGCGACCTGTCGGGCACATTCACCAGTCCGCTGGCGCGGGTCAACGATCTGTCGTTTCCGGATCTCCGCGGATCGCTTCGATGGTTGCCGGGAAGCTTCAACGTGACGAAAGCGTCGGCGGCGTTCGAAGGCGGTCGCACGCGCTTCGAGTACGGGCTTGCACCGCTCGGGCGGCCCGGCCAGCGGCCACGCGCCACGTTCAATACCGAGTACCAGAGGGTGGACCTGAGCCGGCTTGGCGCCCTGTTCAACCTGCAGGGCATTGGCATGGCTGGGTCCGTCTCGGGTCGCACCCAACTCGAATGGCCGCTTGGACGCTTCGTCGACCGCACGGGAAGTGGTGATCTGTTCGTCTCGCCACCCGAAGGCATCGCGGTGGTCGGCCGAACCGTCCCGCACGCGGTCCTCCAGGCCGAAGCCGCGAAGCCGCAGCCGTGGGGGCCGTTCAACGGCGATCCGCGGATCCTCGGGGAGGTTCCCCTTGGCGGAGAACTGCACTTCCGCCTCGATCCGGAGTGGATCACCCTTGCCCCGTCCACGATGGCGACGCCACGGACATTCGTCGCGTTCGAAGGGAAAACCGCATACGGTGACCGTTCGGAAATCCCGTTTCACGTCACCAGCGCGGACTGGCAGGAAAGCGATCGCGTGCTGGCGGGGATCATGACCGCGTTCGGCGCGACGACGTCGGCGGTGCCGGTCGGCGGCAGCGGTGAATTCGACGGCGTGATGCGGCTGGCGTTCCGCCACCCGCGGATCGAGGGGCGGTTTCGCGGCGACCGCCTCCGCGCGTGGGATGTCACCTGGGGACGCGCGACGGGCGATCTCGTGATCGAAGACGCCTACGTGTCGATCACGAATGCGCGCGTCGCCGGCGAGGCCGGGGTCATCGAGACGGAAGGTCGCTTCGCGCTCGGCTATCCCCGCAGAGACGGTGGCGAAGAAATCAACGCGCGCATCAAGGCGACGCGCTGGCCGCTGGCCGATCTGCGCCATGCCTTCGTGCTCGACGACTGGCCGCTCGAAGGCGTGATGTCCGGCGAGTTTCACCTCTACGGCAAATACCAGCGCCCGTACGGCTTCGGTCGTCTCCAGATCGATCGCGGATCCGCCTGGCGCGAGGCGTTCGCGACCGCGACCACGTCACTCCGCTTCGAGGGCGAAGGCGTCCGACTCGACGCGATCGAGGCCAAGAAGTCCAGCGGTGCGATGACCGGCGCGGCCTATGTCGGTTGGGACGGATCGTATTCGTTCAACGTCTCCGGTCGCGACATCCCGGTCGAGACAGTGGACGCACTGAAGTATCCGCAGATGCAGCCATCAGGACAGCTGGACTTCACGGCTTCCGGCAGCGGTCTCTTCGAATCGCCGCGCTACGACGTGCGGCTCGGCGTCGAGGACCTTTACATCAAGGACGAAGGGGTTGGCGCGCTGACGATGCGGTTGGGCGTGAGGAACAACACGCTCAACCTCGAGATGGACGCCGCGTCGCCGCGGCTCGTCGTGTCTGGTTCGGGTCAGATCGCGCTGACGCCGCAGTCCGACGCCGAACTGACGTTCCGGGTCACCGACACATCGCTGGATCCGTACGCCCGTGCGTTCCGGCCCGAACTTTCGCCGTTTACGACGGCGGTGGCCAGTGGCACCGTGCGCGTGTCGGGCGAGTTGCGAAACCCCGATCACCTGCTGGTGGACGCGCAGATCGACACGCTCAATCTGCAGCTCTTCGACTACGTCGTCCGGAACGACGGCCCGGTCCGTGTCTCGTACGATCAGCAGGCGATCGAGATCAGGCAGCTTCGGCTGGTTGGCGACGGCACGCGGCTCGACGTCGGCGGCACTATCGGTGTCGCGGCGAATTCGATCGCGATCAAGGCCACTGGCGACGCCAACCTGGGGATTCTCCAGGGGTTCATGCGCGACGTCCGCAGCTCGGGGCAGGCCGATCTCGTCGCCGAGATCAACGGGAAGCTGGATGCGCCGGTCTTCTCCGGGCAGGCGTCGGTCGCCGGCGGCCGCATTCGTCACTTCTCGCTGCCACACTCGCTCGATGCCATCAACGGCCGGCTCGCCTTCGACGCGACCGGCGTGCGGCTCGACGGGTTGACCGCGCGGCTCGGCGGAGGGCTGGTGCGCTTCGGCGGCCGCGTCGCCATGACCGGTTACCGTCCAGGATCGTTCAACCTGACGGCGACCGGCGAGAACATGCGCATCCGGTACCCGGAAGGGTTCCGATCGCTTGTCGACGCCGACTTGTCGCTGCGCGGCCCGTTCGACAACCCGGTGCTTGGGGGGACCGTCACCGTTCGCAGCTCGATCTGGCAGCGGCGCGTGCAGACCTCGGTCAATTTCCTGGAGCTTGCGGGAACCGCGACGCCAATCGGCACCGCCGTCGCACCGAGCGCGTTTCCGCTCCGCTTCGACGTCCGTCTGCTGGCGCCGTCGGCCCTGCGCATCGACAACAACATCGCGCGGATTGTCTCGAGCGCCGATCTGGTTCTGCGGGGGACCTACGATCGGCCACTGCTGTTCGGCCGCGCCGAGATCGAGCGCGGTGAGGTCACGTTCGAAGGCAAGCGCTACGTCGTCACGCGCGGCACCATCGATTTCAGCAATCCGAATCGCATCGAGCCGTTCTTCGATGTCGAGGCACAGACGCGGGTGCGGGTCCCCGGACAGAACTACGTCGTGACGTTGAATGCGGCGGGCACCTTCTCGCGGCTCCAGTGGGGGCTCAATTCCGATCCGCCGCTGCCGACGATCGACGTGTTGTCGCTGCTGCTCAACGATACGGCCGCGGGCGATCCCGAGCTGGCCGCGCTGGAACGGCCGGAGGAGGCCAAGCAGCAGCTCCTGCAGGCGCGGGCGGCGCAGCTCCTCGCCAGCCCGATCTCGTCCGAGGTCAGCCGGGTCGTCGAACAGACGTTCGGCGTCAACACCTTCCAGATCACGCCGTCTCTGACCGATCCCGTGGCGCAGTCCTCGCGCATCGTGCCCGGTGCCCGCCTGACCATCGGCAAGCGCATTTCCAATCGCGTCTATCTCACGTTCTCGCAGTCGCTGTCCGCATCGTCCACGACCCGCGATCAGGTCATACTGCTGGAGTACGACCAGAACGAGCGCCTGTCGTGGGTCTTGTCGCAGAACGAGGATCGCACCTACTCGCTCGACGTTCGCGTGAGGCACGCCTTCTGATGCGGTGGGCGTGCGGTCTGGCCGCGTCGGCGATCCTCGCCGGAGCGCCGGCGGCCGCCCAGACCGTGCCTGTCGGACAGCCGATCGTCACGCAGACCATCACGCTCGACGGCCGCATCGTCACCGACGCCGGCATTCTCGATCTGATCGAGACCCATACCGGTCACGCGCTCGCGGTTGCGGACGTGCGCGAGAGCATCGTCCATCTCGTGGGTCTGGGCCGCTTCGACGACGTGGTCGTATCGGCCGACCCTGTCGCAGGCGGGGTCGCCCTGCGCTACGAGCTTTTGCCCGCCCGCGCGATTCGACACCTCGACTTCAGAGGCCATGTGGAGGTCTCGGAGGGCCTGCTGCGCGATCGCGTCGCCGCGCGGTTCGGCGCGGCGCCGCCGCTGTCACGCGTGCCCGAGCTGATTCAGCTCCTCACCTTCGTCTTCCATGAAGAGGGCTACCGCAAGCCGACGCTGACGGCGCGAACCGGGTTCGAAGGGAAGGATCGCGACACGCTCGTGATCGACGTGGAGGCGGGCGTGCGGCTCCGCATCGGCACGATCGAGGTGAACGGCAATGCGCCCGATCCGCTGCCGGCGTTGCCGTCGCGGGTCGGTCTGTCGCAGGGCGACGAGTACCGGAAAGCCAATGTCGATCGCGCCCTCGAGCGCCTGGTTGCGGATCTGCGAAAGCGCGGTTATTACGAGGCGCACGCCGATCACGAGCTCACGCCCGCGCACCGATGGCCGCACCGGAGTCCTGGCGATCAATGTCGATGCCGGACCGCACGTGACGATTGCCTTTGAGGGCGATCCGCTGTCGGAGCGCGCGCGGCGCGATCTCGTGCCGATCGAGCGGGAAGGCTCGATGGACGAGGATCTGCTCGAGGACTCGGCGAACCGCATCCGTGACTACCTGCGCGGGCAGGGGTATCGCAATGCCGACGCCGAGTACGCCCGCACGCCGAGGAACGGCGAGCTGGCGGTCGTCTTTCGCATCAACCGCGGTCCGCAGTTTCGGACGAGCACGGTCGAGATCGCGGGGGCCAGTGCGGTACCCGAAGCCGATCTCCGCGTGCGGCTGCGGACCAAGCCAGGCGAGCTGTTCACGGAAAGCGTCGTGGCGTCGGATGCCACGTCGATTGTCGAGGCGTATCAGCGGCGCGGCTACACGCAGGTGAAGGTGACACCGTCCTCGGTTCCGGCGCCGTCTCAGGTCTCGCCCGTGCCGATCGACGTGCGCTTCGAGATCACCGAAGGCCCGCCGACGGTAGTGGCGACCGTACAAATCGAAGGGAACCGGAACGTGCCCGAGGCCGAGCTCAGGGCCCGCATCGGATCGCTGGTCAACCGGGCCTATTACCAGCCGCAAGTGGCCCTCGACCGCGAGGCGGTGCTGCTGGCGCTGCTGAATCGCGGCTACCAGTCGGCGGCCGTGGACGTGAAGATCGCGTTTTCGGCCGACCACGCGCGGGCGGATTTGACCTTCAGGGTTTCGGAAGGCCCTCAGGTCTTCGTCGATCACGTGCTGATCGTCGGCAACGAGCGCACCGCGACCGACACCATCCGCCGCGAGGTGACGCTGAAGCCGAGCGCACCGCTCAGCTACAACGAGGTCTCGGAAAGCCAGCGTCGGGTGAGCGCCCTCGGATTGTTTCGGCGGGTGCGGATTACGGAGCTCGATCACGGCGTGCCGAGCCGTCGTGACGTGCTGGTTGCAGTCGAAGAGGCGCCGGCAACGACGCTGGGGTACGGCGGGGGCCTGGAGGGTGGCCGGCTGCTCCAGCAGTCGGAGGACGGGACGGCGACTGAGAAGTTCGAGATCGCGCCGCGCGGGTTTGTCGAGTTTGGCCGGCGGAACCTGTTCGGCCGCAACCAATCGATCAACCTGTTCGCTCGCGCCAGTCTCCGTTCACGCGCGTCGACAACGGACGTGGAACCGGGCGAGGAGCCGCCTGGTGGCTATACATTCCGCGACTATCGCGTGCTCGGTACCTATCGTTCGCCCCGCGTGCTGGGAACGAAGTCCGATCTGTTGTTGACCGGGTTCATCGAGCAGGGGCTCCGATCGAGCTTCAACTTCACGCGACGCGGCGGCCGCGTCGAGCTGGCACGCCGGCTGTCCTCGAGCGTCAGCGTCAGTGGCCGGTATGTCATCCAGCGCGACCGGATCTTCGAAGCGCGATTCGACCCTGAGGACCAGGCGCTTATCGATCGGCTGTTCCCGCAGGTCCTGCTGTCCACGTTCTCCGGCTCGGTCATCCGCGATACACGAGACGATCCGCTCGGTCCGACGAAGGGCGCGTTGCTCGGTCTGGACGCCGACCTCGCCGCGCGGGCCATCGGCTCGGAGGTGGGGTTCGCCAAGGTCTTCACGCAGGGATTCATCTATCGCCGGCTGCCTGGCCGTCGCGGCGTCGTGTTCGCCGGCGGCGCGCGGTTGGGGCTGGCCGACGGGTTCGACCGGGGTGTCGCACAGGTGGATGACAACGGCAATCCGGTGATCGGTCCTGACGGCCAGCCGGTCATCGAGATCGTCAGCGATCTGCCAGCCAGCGAGCGCTTCTTTGCCGGCGGCGACACGACCGTTCGCGGCTATGCGCTGGATCGACTCGGCACGGCCGAGACGATCGACCGGAACGGCTTCCCCAAGGGCGGCAACGCCGTGATCATCCTGAACGGAGAGCTCCGGGTTCCGGTGTGGCGCGATATCGGTGTCGTCGGCTTCGTGGACGCCGGCAACGTGTTCAACCGCATCGACGATTTCAGCGTCGCCGATATCAGGCCGACGACCGGTTTCGGGCTGCGCTACCGCTCGCCAATCGGACCGATTCGCGTCGACGTGGGCTTCAAGCTCGATCGGCAGCCCCTCCCCGATGGCAGCCTGGAGAGCCTGACGGCGGTGCACATCAGCCTGGGACAGGCGTTCTGATGCGTCGGGTCCGTTGCCGTCCGCTGCTGGTCCTGCTGCTGTTTCTCCACGGCGGCGCTGCGCGAGCCGACGTGATCGATCGCGTCCTCGCGGTCGTGAACGGTCACCTGATCACGCTGTCCGATGTGCGGCGGGTCGTCGACCTGGGGCTGGTCGTCCCTGGCCGCTCGAGCGACCCAACGGAGGCCGTTCTTGCCCCGCTCACCGATCGCTGGCTCGTACTCGAGGAAGTCGAACGGTACGCGCCACCCGAACCGGACGCCGCAGCAATTGCCCTTCGCGTTGCGGACATCCAGCGGCAACAGGGCGGGCAGCCCGGTTTCGCGGCGCGCATGGTCGCGCTCGGCGTGGACATGCCGTGGCTCGAGCAATGGGTGCGGGACGATCTGCGCATTCAGACCTACATCGAGCAGCGCTTCGCCGGTGCCATGGAGGCGACCGACGACGAGATCGAGAATTACTTCCGCGAGCACGCGAGTGAATTCGTTCGAGGCGGCCAACGGCTGCCAGCGGCCGAGGCGCAGTCGATGGCGCGCCAGCGGGTCATGTCCGCCCGCCGCCAGGCGCTCACCGACGAGTGGCTGAGCGGGCTGCGCAAACGGGCCGAGATCGCGAGGCCTGCGGCCAAGCCGCAGTAGGGCCGCACTTTAGTGCGGCCGAGACTGGCCCGACGTACGTAGGCCCAAGCTTTAGCTTGGGCATCGAAGGCCAGTGAAGCTCGGCCCTACGTACGCGTCTTCAGGAGCTCCTCGTAAAGCTCCCTGAACTTCTTCTGGATTACGCGCCAATCGAACTGCTGCTCCAGAAGCGCACGTCCTGCCTCGCCATAGCTGTGCCAGAGTGCGCGGTCATTGATGGCCTCGCGGAGCGCCGATCCCAGCGCACGCGGATCTCGCGGCTCGACCAGCCACCCGGTCGTCCCCGGAATCACCTTGTCCGGCAAGCCGCCCGCCCGGGTCGCGACAACGGGCTTCCGGTGCAGCATCGCCTCGAGAGTCACCAGCGAGCTGCCTTCATATCGCGTCGGGTGCACGAACAGATCCGCGGCGTCGTACCAGGCGTGGAGGCTCTCGTCATCCGAACCTCCAGCGAAGGTGACGCGATTCCCAAAGCCCTTCGCCGCGATCGCCGACACGAGCTGGTGTCGCTCCGGCCCTTCGCCGACCAGCGTCCAGCGCCACGGGATCTCCGTTCCGATCGTTCCCAGGGCGTCGATCAGATCGGCGAAGCCCTTGTTCGCTTCGAGACGCCCGACGCTGACGAGCAGCACGTCGTCGATCGCAACCCCGTGCTGTCGTCGAAGGGCCGCGCCGGCCTCCGGACGAACCAGACGATCGCCGTCGACGACGTCGAGGCCATTCGGGATGAGGCGGAGCCGAGTATCCGTATCACGCAGGTGCGCGCGAACCGTCGGCTCGAGCGATCGATCGGTGGCAATCACCGCGTCTGCCGCGCGACTGACGATTCGTACCGCGCCGCGCAAGGGCCCATATCCGACCGCCTTCAGCCGCCGGCCGCCGTACGTCCCGTCGAACCCGCCGAATTCCTCGAGGCCCTGCGGATTGAAGACGAGCGGCGCACGGGGCCCGCCGGCAAGTCGGTGCGCGCGGGCGTAGCCGAGCACGCTGGCGCCGACGCCGTAGACGATGTCCACCCGACCCTTCGTCGCAAGCCCTTCCGCGACGCGGCCGGCGCGCAACCCGAAGAGGGGATACGCCGTGCTCCGATCCAGCACCGTCGTTCCGCGCCTGCCGGCGAATGGGAAGGTACGATACGGCACGCTGCGCAGGGTGAAGCCCGGATGCGTCGCCACGGGCACCCAGCGGTCGGGCGCGACGCCGGACGGACGCTTCGCCGTGCGCGTGATCAAGGTGACCTCCCATCCTTCCGTCAGATGGTGCCGCACGAGGTCGTATAGATGGCGCTCGAGCCCGCCAAAGCCGTGGAGAGCGTAGACCGACCGCCCGACAACGGCGACGCGCAACGGCCGTTCCGTATCACGCACGGCTGGCCCCTTGTTGTTTTCGTGAGACGAGTTCGGAATAGAGCGTCACCGTGCGATCGACGACTGCGCCCTGATTGAACGTGCGCGCCACGTGAGCGCGCGCGGCGATCCCGAGCCGCGCGGCCAACGCGGTGTCGCCAATCAGCCTTGCCACGTCGCTCGCGAGTGAATCTGGCGTCTTCGACAGCAGGCCCGTCTCTTCGTGGCGGACGATGTCCGACGTGCCGCCTGTGTCCATGGCGGCGATCGGGACGCCGAGCGCCGCGGCCTCGAGCAGCACGCGACTCAACGATTCGGGGCCACGCGAGGGAAAGACCAGCGCCGAGGCGTGCGCGACCCAGCGCAGGGCGTCCTCGCGTTGCAGCCAGCCCGTGACGCGCACATCGAGTCCTGTCGCCCGCGCCTCGCGTTCAATGGACGCGCGGAGCGCGCCGTCGCCGACGACGACCAGCGGCAGCCGTCGCGCGCCGTCGCGAACGACGCGGACGAGGAGATCGGCGCCCTTGTTGGTCTCGAGTTTGCCGCTGAAGAGCAGGTACGGTTCGTCAATCATTCGCGCGCCGGAGGCCGCCGCGCGAATGCCGTCGATGTCCACGGCGTTCGGGATCTGCTCGATGCGGGTCTGTCGCAGCCCTGGGGCCCGTTCGATGAGGTCGCGCGCGATCATCGAGCTGACCACAATCACCGCGTCGGCATCGGCCAGTGTCGTGCGCTTCGTCGACAGGTTGCGCCGCATGTACGGGATGAGCGGCAGCGCCGCCGGCCATGCCGCGCCCGGCGCGCGGACGAACACACCGCGTCATGTTCGCCACCGTGCAGGCCGGGCACAGCGCGTCGTGCGATGGATCGATGATGAGCGTCGACCAGTAGCAGACGGGCCAGTAGTCGCGTACGGTGGCCACGACGGGCGTCTGCCGGTTGCGTGCCGCACGAATCGCGGGAACCGTCGTGAGGACGTGTTGCGCGTGCACGACATCGAACGATTCGCGAGCGATCCGATCAGACAGGACATGCTCGAGGCGCCGCCACAGCCGTTCGTTCTTGAAGTAGTTGCGGACGTATGGCGTCGCTGGCGCCGGCGCCGCCACTTCTTCAACGGCAAAGCCCTCGTACTCGCGTCGGGTTGACCGCATGTAGCCCGGCCGCGGCTGCACCACCGCGACCTCGTGCCCCCGAGCGCGGAGCCCGCGCGCGAGCTCGAACGTACTCCACCCGCTGCCGCCGCAGTTCGGCGGAAAGGCGTCCGTGGGAATGAGGATCTTCACGGCATCAGGCGCTCGAGTGCCGCGCTCGAGTGCCCGGCAATGCGCCTGCCAACTGTACTCGCGCACCGCCCGTTCGCGCGCCGCGGCGCCCATCGGCGCGCGGCGGGCCTCATCGTCGAGACCGGCCAGCGCGCCGGCCAGTGCCTGCGGCGTGGCGGGCTCGTACAGGATGCCTTCGGCGCCATGGGCGACCAGCGACTGCAGCCGGGGGATGGCCGGTGCCACGACCGGAAGGCCCGACGCCATGTACTCGAAAATCTTCAGCGGCGACCAGTAGAAGCCAAGCGTCAACGGCGAATGCTGCGCGACGTCGAACGGTGCGACACCAATGTCCGCTGCGGCCAGCGCGGCTGGCATCCGTTCGTGCGGAACGCTTCCCGTGAACACGACCCCCGTCGATCCGCCGGCCGCACGCTCGGCCGCGGGTCGCTCGGGGCCGTCACCGACGAGCACCGCGCGAAACGAGGTGCGCCCTTGAGCGTGCAGGAGCCGAATCGCCTCCACCAACTGGATCGCACCGTGCCACACGCGAAAGGCGCCGGCGAAGACGCAGTCGATCGAGCCGGCCTGGCGCGTCCAGGGTGGCGAGCCGCCGGCAGCACGACCGAACCGGTCCGTGTCGGCGCCCCACTCGAGCTCGATAATCCGCGAGCGTGGCACGTCGGGCGGCACGATCGCCGCGCTCGGCGTGATGATCAAGTCCGCATTTGCCACTTGCCACGTGCGCCACTGCTTCATCGGCTGCACGACGAGCGCGCGGTCGACCATGGCCTTCCGCGATCCCTCGTGATCGACGATCGGCGCGTTGACCTCCAGGACCACGCGCGCATCCACTGTACGTGCCGCGAGCACGCCTTCACCGCCAAAGTTGTGATAGCGCTCGATCACGACGTCCGGCTTGACCTGCATCGCCAGCGACCGCACGGCCCGCGCGCGGAGGAGCCGAAGCTGAGGCCGATTCGCGGGTGCGCCCAGCGCGTGCCAGTGCACGCGTGCGTCGACGCGCCCGGCATCGCGGCGCGTCGCTACGTGCACGTCGTGCCCGAGAGCCGCGAGGCCTTCGGCGACGGCCTGGACATGGACGGAGCCGCCGAGTGTTCCTGGCACGACCTGATCGGTCGCCACGTAGAGAATCCGCATCAGCGGACCTCCTCGACGCGGACGGAGCGGGCGGCGAGCTCGAGGCCGAGCAGGCAGATTCCGCCGACCAGGATCAGGACGCACGCTTCCGCAGCGCGCGCTCGCCTGCGGCTCACGAGTGCGCAGTCTCCAGCACGTCACGCGTCGCGCCGCTCGACGCGGGTGCGTCGGACGTGCGTTCGAGCAGGACGAAGAAGGGGCCCGTTCTGACGCGCCCGAAGATCCAGACATCGATCATCATCACGGTGGTCACGGCACGCAGAATCCGGTAGAGCACCCCGTGACGCGCCAGGCGGGCCTTGGCCGCCGAGCGTGCGAGGCGCGCCTGGGCGGCTGGTGCCTCGCTGTGGGGAGCCTTCCGCGCCGACCATCGACCGAGCCCGCGCTCGGCAAGTCGCATCAGCACGTTCTCGACGAAGGCGCCGACGAGCGGCGTGTAGTAGCGGATCCGGGCGATCCGGAACCCCGCCATCGTCACGGCACGCTCGAGATCCGGAATATCGGCGAGCGGATTCAGATGGTCCGACTTCCGCAGCCGTTCCTGGCCGAGATCGACCAGCCCGATGCGCTCGAGCCCGCGTGCCAGCCGGTTCACGGCGCGAAGGCCGCCGGCGAGCGGCGAGTTCTTTCGGACGTGCGAATAGGCGAAGACCTGCCCGCCCGGCCGCATCACGCGCCCGATTTCGCCGAGCACCTGGTCGAGGGCCTCGCGCGACAGGTGCTCGAACACGTCGAGCGCGTAGCCCTTGAAGAAGGCGCCGTTGGCAAACGGGAGGCGGCGCAGGTCGCCCAGCACCAAGTCGCCGCCCTCGATAGCCTGCGCGGCGAAGTACGGCGCGACGTCGATGCCGACCATGGTCGCGCCGCTTCCGCGGTTCCACACGAGCGATCGTCCGCTGCCGCATCCGAGATCGACGATGCGATCGCCGGGCGCGGGACGCAGGAACCGCCGTAGCATCCGCTGTCGCACGCCCGCTTGCAGCAGCGGCGGCGACACGGTCTCGTGACGATGATCCGCATGCAGCGCGTCGTCCAGATACTTCGTCTGCTCGGCGAACGTCATCGACGGCCTGAGATCGAGGTAGCCGGGACCCTTGACGCGGCGACGGCCGCACGACCGACACACCAGCGAGGCCGGTTCGTCCTGCAGCTCGCCGCGACAGTCCGGACATCGGACGAGCGCGAGCAGGCCAGGAGAGATCACGAACGACCCCCCGCTTCGACCAGCACGGGTTCGAGCCGCGCCGCGCGTGCGTCCCAGCTGTACAGCGCCGCGTCGGCAAAAGCCCGGCGCGCCAGTCGGTCCGCCAGGTGGGGGTCACTGGCCAGGCTGTTTACGGCGCGCGCGAGCGCGGCGATATCGCCCGGCTCGACCAGCAACGCATTGATGCCGTCGGTCAGGATTTCACGGAGCGCCGGCAGGTTCGATGCGACAATCGGACGCCCCGCCGCCAGGTACTCGAACAGCTTGAGCGGTGAGGTGTAACGCTCGGAGATGGTGCTGCGAATGTTCGGCAGCACGAGGATGTCGCATTGCACGAGGAGCGCAGCGACGTCGGCCGGACGCTGCCAGCCCGTGAACTCGGTCCGGTTCGCGACGCCGCGGGCTCTCGCGAGCGCCTCGAGCCGGGCGCCATCGCGCTCACCTGGTTGCCCGCCGATGATGACGGCTCGCGCCGAAGGCACGGTCACCAGCGCCTCGATCAGCGTGTCCACGCCCTTCCAGGGGTAGAGGTGTCCCGCGTAGCCGATGACCAGCGTTTCTCTCGGAGAGCGGGGCGAGTCACGAGCGATGCGCGCCGAGCCGGGTGCCATCAGGAACCACCGCCGCGTTCCGCCGCGGGCCGAATCGCGCCGCCAGCTCGTCGCGGTGCGCCGCGGTCAGTGTCACGTACCCCTCGGCCTGCAGCCAGACGCGGCGCTCGCGCGCTGCGAGGCGTGCCAGCTTGCGGGGCGTCGGCGGCTCCGCGCTGCCGAGCAGCCGCGGCAACTCCTCGCTCACCGCCGGCGCGAAGCCGTGTGCCTCGTAGATCACCGGCGGCCGCATGCTGCGGCCCAGCCGCACCGCAATCGACGCCATCCCGAGATCCCGCGTCAGAACGACGTCGTCGGCCCGCGAGGCGATTCTCGGCAGCACGCCGATCAGATAGGCCGGACGTCGCACCGGCCCGGCGATTGTCGGCGCGACGGTGATCGTCAGACGGGAGTCTCGCTGAGCGCCGTAGAACGTCCATGGATCGCGCGCCGGCGCGGCCGTATCGGGACGGACGATCAGCGTCACCGCGTGGCCGCGGGCAGCCAGCGCGCGGCACGTCTCGAACGTTTGGATGCCGTTGGCGCGCTCGAGCGGGAATCGGGTGTCGGCCAGATACAGAATGCGCACGGGCAGGCCGCGGCCGGCGTTCAACGGCCGCGCAAGGATCGCGCGGAGTCGTAGAAGCTGGCCCGATCGAACAGATATCGCCATGCCAGACCAGGCAGCGCGCGCGGCACGACGACGAACGTATTGTAGGCGATACGTGAGGGCTCGAGCCGCTGCCGGTCCATCAGGCCCGCCCCGAACTGGACGATGAGCGCGATGTTCCACCAGACCGCCGCCGCCAGGGCGAGGGCCGTGGCCGGCGCGGCCCACCGCCGCTCGCGGACGGTGGCCAGGACGGCCGCGATGCCGAGGACGAGGAGCGGCGTCAACGACACGAAGCGCCGCTGCCCGAAGGCGCCGGCGACCGTCCACGATTCGACGCTGCCGGCCACGTACACCTGGGACGCCGCGGCGACCAGCAGGCCCACCCCGAGCGCACGCATCGGCGGGGGCACGCGTATCGCCAGCACGACGAGACCGACGAGGGCGGCCACCGCGAGCGGCGTCCAGAAGAACAGACCGTGCGCCGGAGACGCGAGCACGTCGAACGCGTGAGGCCCGGTCCACGACATCTTGCGCGCCACCAGACGCGACGGCCCGACGTAGCCGTTGAGCGCGAGATAGGCGAGTGCCTGCGGAAGGAACACGACGCCCGCCGTGGCAACGCCCACCGCCGCTGCTGTCACAATCGGCATCACGCGAACGCGATCGCGGCCGACGCGCGCCAGTGTCCACGCGAGATCGATGATTGGACCGGCGACGAAAAAGGCGTCCTGCTCGCGCACCATGGTCATCAGCGCCGCCGATCCACCCAGCAGCGCGACGCCGCGAGCGTCCCACCGGTCGCGAACGGACAGCCACAGCGTCACGAACAGCGTCACCGCGAACGCCGACGTCGCGTGCGACATCGGAGGCGCCACATACATGTAGAAGAGCAGCGGCGTACCAAGCCACACGACCACCGCCGCGGCGACGCCGCGGGTGCCGAGCGCCGGCCACGCGCGCGCAAGCCGCTCGACCAGGCGGGCCGAGAGGAAGAGCGCCAGCCAGCCGTAGAATGCCGAGGCGTACGATACCGCCGCGATGTATGGCTGCGAGTAGCCATCGGCTGCGATTGGCCTCCCGACGGCGATCGAGACGCGGGCAGCCACATCGGCGATCGCGTAGAACGGCGACCAGAGGAGCGCCGATCCGATGGTGCCGAAGTTGATGCGGCGGCCTGTTTCCGTGGTGCGCTCGAGGAACGTTTCGTGAAAGCCGGGCGCCGCGAGGCCGGCATCGTAGAAGTGCTGATACTCGTTCTCGAACGACACGTCATGGTCGAACCAGATCGAGCGCAGGTACGAGAAGTACTGCACTTCGTCGGACGCGTAGATGCGAGCGGTCACCGCCGGCAGCGACAGCACGAACAACAGCACGAGGAGGCGCGACGACGTCCACCATCGGGGCGGAGCCCCGGCTGACGAACTGGAACGCGGCATCGGCCGGGACACTATACGCCCGGTCCCATCACCAGAAACCGCACGATCTCGAGGCTGTTGTAGCCCGCGTGGCTTGTCATCGGGGCAATAACGCTGCGGCGTCGGAGATACAGCCAGCCCCAGAAAAAGCCCATCGCTCCGGTCGCGACCGCGGCGTCCCACCCCTGCAGCGCATGTCCAGCCCCGAAGGCGACACTCGTCACGACCAGGCCCACGACGGGACCGCCAAGGTCGCGCTCGAAGCGCGTGAGCAGAAACGCGCGCTGGATCTCTTCGCGCACGCCGCCGCCAACCGTCGCGACAATCGAAAAGAGCAGCGCGTCGAGCGGCGATCGCAGCAGCCCTCCAAGCGGATTGTCGGCCACGTTGTGCAGCGACGGCCAGAGGGCTCGCGCCGTGACCATGACTCCCACCACGCCAAGAATCAGCGGACCAATCAGCGCGACGCCGAAGATCGCCTCGCGCATCGGCGATCGCGCGCCGAGAAACACGGTGCGGGGTGACTCACCGTTTGCACGCAGGAGAAACACAGCGAGCGCCACGATCAGGACAGTGTCGATGAGGGCGAGGAGAAACACCCACGTCGGTTCGAGCGCGCCGCCGGCGTCCAACGGGCGGAGGCCGCCGAGCGCGAGCGCCTGCGCGATCACCACTTGGGTCGGGATTCCGGAGCAGAGCAGGATCTCCACGATCGCGCGAAGGCGCCGGTACCACACCGGGTCGGGCACCGCCGGTGCAATCTCGATCGGGCGGTCGTCGGCGTCACCGAGTGGCGGCGTGTTCATTCAGCATCCCGATACCGTGGCCTTGGACTCTTCCACCAGCGACCCTGTGACCCTTCGACCCTGCGACCCTTGGTCCGTTGCGTGGTTTGGTTCGCATTTTGATCATGAGGTGGCTATTACCTGGCGGAAGCGCGAGCGCTTCTCGCGAAGGGTCAATGAATTCAGTATGTTGCCGTACTGGGTTTCCGATCAGCCGGGTTGACGGCAACCCAGAACAGTGTAAAAGTTACCCAAAGGGTGCACTGATCATGAATTCGAATACGGCCATGCTTGACCAGGACCGCTCGGCAACCCCGACCGCGGAGCGAGTCCTTATTGTCGAAGACGACGGAGCGACCCGGAGCGGGTTGACGGAACTGGTGCGCACGTGGGGGTTCATGGCCGAGGCCGCGGCCGATGGCGAAGAAGGCCTCGAAAAGGTTTCCTCCTTCCGTCCCACGATCGTCATCAGCGACCTGGTGATGCCGCGCCGGACCGGGCTCGAGCTGCTCGAAGCGCTGCGCGAAATCGATCCGTCGATCGCGGTCATCCTGCTGACCGCGCAGGGCACCGTCGAATCTGCGGTCGAGGCCATTCGCAGCGGCGCCTACGACTATCTGACCAAGCCGGTGGATCCCCAGCGGCTCCGGATCCTGCTCGAGAAGGCCGCCGAGCGCCAGTCTACGCAGCGCGAGGTGAAGGTGTTGCGGCGGCAGCTGCGCGACCGTGGCGCGTTCGGTGGCCTGATCGGCGCCAGCCCCGAGATGCGGAAGATCTACCAGGTCATCGAGCAGGCGGCGCCGACGACCGCCTCGGTGCTGATTACCGGCGAGTCGGGCACGGGCAAGGAGATGGTGGCGCAGACGATTCACCAGCTGAGCCCGCGCGGACAGATGCCGTACGTGCCGATCAATTGCGCGGCCATTCCCGAGACGCTGCTCGAAAGCGAGATCTTCGGGCACGAGAAGGGCGCGTTCACCGGCGCGATGGAACGGCGGCAGGGGGTGTTCGAGCTGGCCGATCGCGGCACGATCTTCCTCGACGAGATCGCCGAGATGACGCCGCAGACGCAGGTCAAGCTGCTCCGCGTCCTGCAGGAACGGCGGTTCCGGCGCCTTGGCGGGCGCGTCGAGACGCCGGTCGACGTCCGCGTGATTGCCGCCACCAATCAGGACCCGCTGCAGGCGGTCCGCGACACCAAGTTGCGCGAGGATCTCTACTACCGGTTGAACGTCTTCTCGATTGCGCTGCCGCCGCTTCGCGACCGGAAGGAAGATCTGGCGCTGCTGTCGCAGGCGTTCATCGCCGAGTTCTCCGAGCGCAACGCCAAGGCCGTCAAGGCGGTGAGCGCCGAGGCGATGCGCAAGCTGGAGCAGTATCATTGGCCTGGGAACGTGCGCGAGCTCAGGAACGTGATCGAGCGCGCGACGATCCTGGCGGAAGGCGAGTTCATCGAGCTGAAGCACTTGCCGCCGCTTGGAGCCATGCCGGTCGCGCCGAATGCCAGCGGCATGACGCTCGAACCGGGCATCACTGTCGAGGAAGCGGAGCGGCGCCTGATCGTGCTGACCCTGGAGCACACGCGCGACAACAAGACGCGCGCGGCCGAGATCCTGGGCATCAGCCTGAAGACGCTGCACAACAAGTTGAACCGGCTGGGGCTTCGCAAGGGCATGTCGTAGACGACGGGCCGCGAGTTCTGCAGGTCTTCCCCCAGCGGGCCACTGATCTCCGATGCGCCTGTCCATCCGCGCAAAACAAGTCCTCGGCGTCACGGCGCTCGTCGGCGTCGTGGTCACCGCGATGAGCGTCCACGCGCTGGCCGAGCAGGCCCGCGTCCGGCTCGAGGAGAGCCAGGCCCGCGGCCAGCTGCTGGCGCGCGCGATCTACCAACGCTCGCGCGCGGTCGTGCCGACCGCCGCCGATCCGTACGCTGCGATACGCGATGACGGCGGCCTGCGCGCGATCCTCGAGTCGTCGATTTACTCCCAGAGCGTCACCTACGCCGCAGTCGTCGATCCCCACGGCAAGGTGGTCGCGCATTACGATCCGCTCTTCATCGGACGCACGCTGCCGGAGGCGCCCCGCCTTGACGAGCTCGTCTCGCGCGACGACCTCGGCCAGCTGCGCGAGATCTTCGGCGGCGAGGGACGCACGTTCGAGGTGCGCGAGCCCCTGCGTCTCGGGGACGTGGACTTCGGCGCAATCCGCGTCGGCATCTCCACGCTGCTCGTGCGCACCGAGCTCGAGCGCGAGCTGCAGCCGGTGCTCGAGACCGCGCTCTACGTGCTCGGCGGGGCCACGCTCGTCGCCCTGCTGCTGGCGCAGTGGCTGCTCAGGCCGATTCACGTGCTGCGCAGTGGCCTGGCGCGACTGGGGCGCGGGGAGCCGGCCGCCGCGCTCGACCTGCCGCAGGATGAGTTCGGCGATCTCGGACGCGAGATCCGTGCGGTCAGCGACAGGCTCCTTGCCGACAAATCGGTGGAAGGACCGCCCGCCGGCCTCGATTCGATCGTCGAGCACCTGGCCGATGCCGCCGGTATCTTTGGCACCTCGGGAGAGCCGCTGTTCGCGAACCCGACGCTGCGCACGCTCCTCGCGTCGTGCGACGCGCACGGCAAGCGGCCGTTCGATCGGCTCATCCAGCGCACGCGGGAAACGCGCATGTCGGCCGAGCCCGAGACGATGACGCTGCCGTGGTCTGAAGGAGACGGCCTGGCGACGCGCGAGTGGCTGGTCGTCGCGCATCCCGTCGAAGACCGCGAGCGCCACCCGCTCGGCGTGATGATCGTCGCCCGCGACCTGCAGGCCCTGGGCGCCGTCGAATCGACCATTCGCTATTCGCGAAAGCTGGCCGCGCTGGGCCGCCTCACGGCGGGCGTGGCGCACGAGGTCAAGAATCCGCTCAACGCGATGACGATTCACCTCGAGCTGATGAAAGGGAAGCTCGCAAAGCTCAGTCGCGACGGCAACAGCGCGACCGCCTCGGCGCTGGAGCACGTCAACGTGATCGGCACCGAGATCCGGCGATTGGACCAGGTCGTCCAGGGATTCCTGAAGTTCACGCGCCCGGAGGATCTGCACCTCGGGCCGGTGCCGGTGGACAAGCTGCTCACCGAGATCGCGCAGGTCGTCCAGCCGGACGCCGCCGGCAATCGCGTGCGCGTGCAGGTCTATTGTCCGCCCGACGTCCCGGACGTGCAGGCCGATCCGGGGTCGTTGCGCCAGGCGTTGCTGAATCTCGCGCTCAACGCCTGTCAGGCGATGACGGGCGGCGGCACCTTGCGATTGTCAGCGCGCGGCGTGTCGCGTCGGCGAGTGGAAATCGCGGTCGAGGACACGGGGTCGGGCATCGCGCCCGAGCACCTGCAGAAGATTTTCGATTTGTATTTCACGACGAAGCCCGAAGGCAGCGGCATCGGGCTGTCGATGGTCTATCGCACCGTGCAGCTGCACGACGGCGAGATCGAGGTGCAATCCACGCCCGGCACCGGCACGCGATTCAGAATCCTGCTGCCGCAGACGTAGGGGCGCATTGCGTGCGCCCAGACGCCTAGCGCCGCGTCAACAGTTCCGCGATGGCGCCCGCCTTCTCGGCGAGCGTCGACGCGAACAGCAGGTTGTGTTCCTTGAGGTTCTGCTCCGACAGGGCGAGAAAGCGGTTGGCTTGATCGTACTGGGCCTTCATGTCCGACGAGAGCCCCGCGTAGTGGACCTTATTCAGATCCTGCCGTGCCCGTCCGATCTGCTGCCGGATGGCGGCCTCGCCGGCGGCATCGGCCGGCTGCAGATCCTGATTCGGCTTCTCGGGCTGCGGTTCCGGCACAGCCGGCGGCGTCTGCGCCGGTGTTTCGGCCTTCGGCACGTCGGCCTTCGGCTCCGTCGTCGTCGCGCGGCCCTGATTGCGCGGCCGCGGCCGCGTAGGCAACGGCAGTGGCTCTTCGATCGGTGCCGGCGTCTCGGGCTGCGGGGGCAGGATCACGCGCGGCGGCGGCGCCGGCACTGCCAGCGGTTGCGGCGGCTCGATGACCGTGGCGGTGCGAGGATGGCGGTTCCCGCAGCCCGCCGTCAGGAGGAGGGCGATCGTGATCGAGCTGATGCTACGAGACGATTTCACGAACGAACACACCTCAACAGGTATCGTGCGACGACTGGTGAGGAGAGCGCAAGCGCCAATGCGCGGCGATCCGATCCCTCCTGTCGCAGAAATCGCGAAATCTTGGCCGAAACTCGCGGTTATGACTGGGTTGCGACCAAGCTCGGCCGAAGTTTGTGCCTCTGTTCACAAATCCGTTACACGTGACTGCGCACCCCGACCGCCGGATTCCGGGCCATTTGTGGCCATATTTCGCCACATCTTGCGTCTGACCTAAAACAGCGCCACAATATCTGGTAGTTCCGGACTTGACAGCCGAAACGGCATCGGCGCATAGTCGGTGCTCGTTGCGCGAGGCCGGGCGAAGGCAGGGTGATCCCAGCATCCTGTGTCCTGACGAGACGGTAAGTCCCGCCACCACAGCTGGTTCGCGCCCATAGATACATTAGCGTTTTCAGGCACCCCTATGGGGGCGTAGGGACGTGCCGTCTTTTTGGGTGGAGGGAACACGAATGCAGACGAGCGCTGCCCAGCAAGCGATGCCGACTGCCGAGCCGGTGCATCAGGATGACCAGGTCGATCGCGGACCCTCGAGAATAGGCCTCGAGTTCCCTCGGTATTTCACCCGCCCAGGCGTGGACCCGTTCGACGAAGTCGACTGGGAGCTCCGCGCGGCGATCATCGGCAACGAGAAGGGCCAGGTGGTCTTCGAGCAGCGCGACGTCGAGATGCCGCGCTTCTGGTCCCAGCAGGCCACCAACATCGTCGTCTCCAAGTATTTCCGCGGGCAGATGGGGTCGCCCGAGCGCGAACGATCGGTGAAGCAGCTGATTGGCCGCGTCGTCACGACCATCACCGACTGGGCGCGTCGTCAGCACTACTTCCGGACCGACGCCGACCTGCAGGCGTTCTCGGACGAGCTGAAGCACCTGCTGGTGTACCAGAAGGGTGCGTTCAACAGCCCCGTCTGGTTCAACTGCGGCTTCGAGAAAGCGCCGCAGTGCTCCGCGTGCTTCATCAACTCGGTCAACGACACGATGGACTCGATCCTCACGTTGGCGAGGACCGAGGGCATGCTGTTCAAGTTCGGATCGGGCACCGGCTCGAACCTGTCGCAGATCCGCTCCTCGCGCGAGCTGCTGGCTGGCGGCGGCACGGCGTCGGGGCCGGTCTCGTTCATGAAGGGCTACGACGCCTTCGCGGGCGTCATCAAGTCGGGCGGCAAGACGCGGCGGGCGGCCAAGATGGTCATCCTCAATGCCGAGCACCCCGACATCATCGACTTCATCAACTGCAAGGTCGAGGAAGAGAAGAAGGCGTGGGCGCTGATCGACGCCGGCTACGACGGCTCGTTCACCGGCACCGCGTATTCGTCGGTCTTCTTCCAGAATTCGAACAACTCCGTGCGCGTGACCGACGAGTTCATGCGGGCGGTGCTCGACGACGGCACCTGGCAGACGCACGCGGTGACGAGCGGCGACGTGCTCGACACCTACAAGGCGCGGGAGATGATGCGCCTCATCGCCGAAGGTACGTGGGTCTGCGGCGATCCGGGCATGCAGTTCGACACCACGGTCAACGAGTGGCACACGTGTCCTGTGACCGACCGCATCAACGCGAGCAATCCCTGCTCCGAGTACATGTTCCTCGATGACTCGGCCTGCAATCTGGCCTCGCTGAACCTGATGAAGTTCGTCGGCGACAACAACGAGTTCGACGTCAACGCGTTCAAGGCCGGCGTGCGGACCTTCATCACGGCGCAGGAAATCCTGGTCGACAACTCGAGCTACCCGACCCCCGCGATCGAACGGAACAGCCACGCCTACCGGCCGCTCGGTCTCGGCTACGCGAACCTGGGCGCGCTCCTGATGTCGCGCGGGCTGCCCTACGACAGCGATCAGGGCCGCGACTACTCGGCCGCGATCACGGCTCTGATGACCGGCGAGGCGTACGCGCAGTCGTCGCGCGTGGCGCGCGATCATGGCGGGCCGTTTGCCGGCTACGACAAGAACCGCGAGCCGTTCCTCCGGGTCATGCGCAAGCATCGCGACGCGATGCGCGACGTGAACAGCAAGCTGGTGGCGTCGGACCTGTACCACGCGGCGCGGTCGTCGTGGGATCAGGCGGTGGAGCTCGGCGAGCAGTTCGGCTACCGCAACGCGCAGGCGACGGTGCTGGCGCCGACCGGGACCATCGGCTTCATGATGGATTGCGACACGACCGGCGTCGAGCCCGACATCGCGCTCGTCAAGTACAAGAAGCTGGTCGGCGGCGGGTTGATGAAGATCGTCAACACGACCGTCCCGATGGCGCTCAAGAAGCTCGGCTACAACGACGAGCAGGTGGCCGAGATCGTCGCCTTCATCGACGAGCACGAAACCATCGAGGGCGCGCCGTACCTGAAGGACCAGCACCTCGCGGTGTTCGACTGCGCGTTCAAGGCGGCCCAGGGCCAGCGCTCGATTCACTACATGGGCCACATCAAGATGATGGGCGCGACACAGCCGTTCATCTCGGGCGCGATCAGCAAGACCGTCAACGTGCCGAAGGACGCGACGGTCGACGAGATCATGCAGGCCTACGTCGAGAGCTGGAAGCTGGGCGCCAAGGCGATCTCGATCTATCGCGACGGCAGCAAGCGCACGCAGCCGCTGAACACCTCGAGGGACAAGACGACGTCCGCGCAGGCGGTGGCCGAAGCGGTAGTGGCCGCGATGCCGCGGCCGGTGCGCCGCCGGCTGCCCGATGAGCGGCAGTCGATCACGCACAAGTTCGACATCGCCGGCCACGAGGGCTACATCACGGTTGGCGTCTTCGAGGACGGCCAGCCCGGCGAGATCTTCCTCGTGATGGCGAAGGAAGGCTCGACGATCTCAGGCTTTGCCGATGCCTTCGCGCAGGCGATCTCCTACGCCCTGCAGTACGGCGTGCCGCTGCAGGTCCTGGTCGACAAGTTCAGCCACGCCCGCTTCGAGCCGTCGGGCATGACGCGCAACCCAGAGGTCCGCTTCGCCAAGTCGATCGTCGATTACATCTTCCGGTGGATGTCGACGAAGTTCATGTCGAAGGAAGCGCAGTTCAACGCCGGCGTGAACATGGCCGAACCCGCGCAGCTCGAGATCAACGTCGCCGAGCCCGTCGTGGCGAAGGATGGCGCCAGAGCCGAGGCGCCGAAGACCGGATTCGTCGGTGCGGCGATCCAGAACCAGGAAGACGCGCCGCCATGCTCGACCTGCGGCTCGATCATGATTCGGAGCGGCAGCTGCTACAAGTGCGCCAACTGCGGCACCACGAGCGGGTGCGCGTAGAAGAAATCGAGAAAAGCGAGAACTCGAGAACTCGAGAAGGGGCGCACTGCGTGCGCCCCTTTCTTTTTGCCCTCGGCTCTTGTCCTTCGGCCTCGTCTCTCGTCCTTCGATCCTCGTCCTCGTCCTTACTCCGTCAGCACCTTATCCGCCCACTGCACGAGTCCGACGAAGATCGTCGGGTTCGCAAACGTGGCATTCTTCCCCGCCAGATCGCTCTCGAGGACCCCACGGGCCCTCGCGCACGCCCCTCACACGTGCACCGGTACTTTGTGCTCGATCACCTTGGTGAGCGCTTCTGACAGAGGCGGCCACCCGACGGGCACAACTGAATTGGCCACGGCGGAGCGCATCAGCGTCACCGCCTCGCCGAGCAGGAAGATCTGAACCTCGTGCCCTGCGGCGGCGAATGCGTTGGCGTGATGGAAAGGGAAGGACGCTTGTGTCGGGTCGGCCGATCCCCAGGCGCTCTTGATCAGGATCCGGCTCTTTCGTGGCGGTGGCTGCTGCTCGTGCGGTGAAGCGCTAAACCCGAGGACCGGAAGCGCGAGCATTCGGGTGAGAAACGTACGTCTCATGGTCTCCCCGCGGCAGAGTCTAACGCACCGATCAGCCGAGCTGCAGCTGAAAAGTCGATTGCTCGGCGAGCGACAGCGAGCCGCCCCTCGCGGCCGAAGGCCGCGGCGCTCGCCGAAGGCGCCCTTCCGCGAGCGAGAGCGAGCGGGCCCCTCGCGCCGAAGGCGCGCCCTTACGCCCGACCGAATCGCGCATTCAATTCGGCGCCGGGCACCGACCGCCCCAGGTTCGCGAACGTGCCGCGCTCGGCGATCTCCGTCGCCGCTTCGAGAAATCCTGTCCATGCGGCGCGCGCGAGTGCGCCGCCGACGCTGATCCGCCGCACGCCCATCGCAGCGAGTTCGGCGACCGTTGTGAAGTCGCTGCCGACCAGTACGTTTACGGGTTTTGGTGCCACCGCCGTGACCACGGCCGCGATCGCCTGCTTGTCGCGGATGCCGGGCGCATACAGGCAGTCCGCCCCGGCCTCGGCAAATGCCGTGAGGCGGCGAATCGTCTCCTGCAGATCCGGGCGTCCGACGATGAAGCCTTCGGACCGGGCGGTGAGAATCACGTCCGGTCCGCTTTCGTCGATGGCGCGCCGGGCCGCACGGATGCGATCGACCGCCAGGCTGAAGTCGAAAAGCGGGGCCGCCGGGTCGTGCGTGGAATCCTCTATCGAGAGGCCGGCGATCCCGGTCGCTGCCGCCCGCGCGACATTGACGCCGACCTCGGACGGGTCGACGGCGAAGCCGCCCTCGAAATCGGCGTTCACCGGCACGTCGACCGCCGCAGCGACGGCGTCCATGTATGCCAGCGCCTGGTCCAGCGTCACGTGATTGTCAGCGAGTCCGATCGACCACGCGAAGCCCGAGCTCGTGGTCGCGAGCGCGAGGAATCCGAGCTGCGCCAGCACCCGCGCGCTGCCAACATCCCACGGGTTCGGGATCACGAAGCAGCCGCGCACGTGGAGGTCGCGGAAGATACGACGACGATCGGCGAGCGAGGTCATCGATCGTGCTCCTTACTTGGCGTATTTCGGCTGATACAACTGGATCTCGAACCCGCCCGGCACCTTGAAGAACGTGACCAGTCCATAGCCGTGGTCTTCGATGCCTTTCGTGAACTCTACGCCACGCGCCTCGAGCTCGCGGACCGTCGTGACGATGTCGTCGCAGTAGAACGAGATGTCCGCGGTGCCCGAGGTGACGTCGGAGCCCTCGGTGGGGTGCACGCCGATGTCCGCCTCCGGTGCATCGAAGATCAGCCAGCCGCCGCCAACATCGGTGCCCGTGAATCCGAGCGTGTCGCGCAGAAACGTGCGCAACGCGTCGGCCTGTGACGAGTAGAACATCGCATGCAGGCCGCGGATCATGATGCGCGCCTCATGGTGTGCCTCCTTGCTGAGAGTCTATACGGGCCGCACAACGTCGGCGCGCCTCCTCGATACGGGCGACGTGCTCGGCCACGAACCAGCTGCTGAGATAGGGCAGGCGATCGCAGAGGGCGTCGGTGGGCAGATCGAACACGCTTGCCGGGATGACGCGACGACACTGCGCACTGCCGCAGCGGCACTCCCACGGGTGGCCGCCGTCGCAGTCAATCAGATAGTCGTAAGTGATCTCCTCGCCTTGCTCCAGCGCGCGTCGGGCGACCACGTGCCGGTCGTCGCCGGTCCATCGAACGTAGGTGTTGGGCTCGCAGCTCGAGTTGATGTGTCGCTCGGGTGACCCCATGAGGACAACACGGCCGCGCGCGAGGTAATCGCAGTGGTACCGATGCTCGCCGAGCTCCGGACGCAATGGATGCTCGGCATCGACGATCCTCGAGTCGTCAATCGCGAGAACGATCTCGCCAGGAGCGATCTCGTGGGTCGTGAACACGCCTAGCCCGTGAATGCGGGAAGGTCCGACGAGGACGTTCCCACGGAACGCCAGGGACAACGCGGTCATTGCACCAACTTTCCGACGCGACTGCGACCTCCGTCGCCGAAGGCCGCGCCCTCCGGCGTGAGCGAGCCGCCCGCGGCGCGAAGCGCCGCGCCCCCTAGGTCGTCCAGCCGCCGTCCACCACTGACACGGTTCCGGTCGTGAACGCCGATTCGTCGGACCCCAGATACAGTGCAAGGAGCGCAACCTCCTCTGGCCGGCCCAGGCGACCCATCGGCTGGCGTTTCTCGAATTGCGCGCGCACCTCGGCTTCTCCCGCGCCCGACGTGGACGCCTGCGCACGGATCCGGCCCTGCAGGGAAGGAGAGTCGACCGTGCCGGGGCAGATCGCGTTGCAGCGGATGCCATGGGCGACGAAGTCGACGGCGATCGACTTGGTGAGCCCGATGACGGCTGCCTTGCTGGCGCCATAGGCAAAGCGATTGGGCACGCCGGTGACGCTCGACGCCACCGACGCCATGTTGACGATCGAGCCGCGGCCGCGCTCGAGCATCCCGGGCAGGAACGCGCGGATCATCTGGAACATCGCGGTGACGTTCACCGCGAAGGCCCGGTCCCAGTCGGCGATCGTGCACTCGAGGACGGTGCCGCCGAGCACCACGCCGGCGCAGTTGAACAGGATGTCGATGGGCCCGGACGCCACGGCCAGCCTCGCAATCGCGTCGGTGTCGGTGACGTCCAGCGGATGGCGCTCGCACCCCGAGAGGCTCGCGAGCGCTTCCGCGTTCACGTCCGTGGCGATGACCTGCGCGCCTTCCCGCGCGAAGAGCTCGGCGCTCGCGCGGCCGATGCCTTGCGCTGCCGCCGTGATCACGGCCCGTTTCCCCGCGAGTCGTCCCGACACGTGCTGCCTCCTGCCTCCGGTGTTGATTATCGTCGCTTCCGGCCCACAATGCCGGATGCAGCTCCACGTCATCGTCGCCAGCACCCGTGATGGCCGGGCGGGTCGCCCCATCGCAGACTGGTTCGCCGAACGCGCCAGGGCGCACGGCCGATTCTCGGTCGAGCTCGTCGACTTGAAGGAGGTCAACCTCCCGCTCCTCGACGAGCCCGAGCATCCTCGCCTTCAGCATTACCGCCATGACTACACCAAGGCGTGGAGCGCCATCGTCCAGCGCGCGGACGCCTACGTGTTCGTCACGCCCGAGTACACCCACGGCGCGGCGCCTGCGCTGATTAACGCGCTCGACTGCGTGTTCGTCGAATGGAATTACAAGCCGGCGGGGTTCGTGAGCTACGGGGGGATCTCAGGCGGCACTCGATCCGTGGAGATGACGAAGACGATCCTGGCGGGCCTTAAAGTTGTTCCCATTCTCGAGGCGGTGAACATCCCGTTCTTCTCGAAACTGATGGCGGACGGCGCGTTCATGGCCGGTCCGGCGCAGGATTCGGCGGCCGCGACCATGCTGGCCGAACTGGCGCGGTGGGCGGACGCTCTGAAGGTGCTGCGCGCCTGACCTCGGCGGCATTGCGGAGACCGGCGGCGTCCGCTAAGATTGGAGCTTCGGGCAACACCCGCCGATAGTTCCTGAAGCGCCCGCCCGGGCGTGGAGCTGCGGTTTGCGCTTCCCGGTGTTCCTCAGTAGCTCAATGGCAGAGCATCCGGCTGTTAACCGGAGGGTTGCTGGTTCGAGTCCAGCCTGAGGAGCCAATCTTTCCTGCGAGTTGCGCCAGGAAGACAAAGACGAGCCGGAAGGTCGCCGTGACGGTCACGAAGAAATCGCACGCCAGTGTCTCAGGGGCGTGATTGCGGACAAATGTACTCCATGTCTGGAGAGATGAACCTGGCCGCGAAGGTGCCGGCCGTCGCATGTACCGCCTGACGGTCCGAGGCGAGACGGCGATGCCCAATTTCAGGAGTAGTTCGGCGGCGATCCGCTCCTCTCCCCACGTCCGATTCGCGCGCGCCATGTCCGCAATCAAGTCGCGCAAGTAAGCGCGGAATCGGCGGACGGCCAGGACGCCGTGACTTCCATCGCCAATACAGCCGGAATCCCTGTCGGTGCCACCGCACGAGCGTCGCCGGTTGCACTACGACGAGCAGCTGTCGCCAGTCGAGCAACTCCGCGAGCACGACGAGTGCGATGCGCGCGGCATCGTTCAGCCGCCGCGGCTTGACCTTCCGCTCGACGTAGAACGCCAGTTGCTTACGCAGGAAGAGGTTTTCGGCTGCGAGGCTCTTCTGCGAAGAACACGCCAGCGTCACGAAGTGCAGCGCATCACGAACGAGGAGAAGCGTCTGTACCAGGTGAAGCCCACAGATCCTCTTGGCGCTGACGCTGCCGGTGATGATCTTCCTGAGCGCCGCGCTTCTGGCCGCGTACGTGCCTGCTCGAAAGGCGTCTCGAATCGACCCGATGACTGCGATACGTCAGGAATGATCTCGCGAGGAGCGGACATCATGTCCGTCCCTCGGTCCTCAGTCGGCTAGAGCTCCTCTGATGAAATCGTCAGCAGGAAGCCGCTCGGATCGGTGACCTCGAACGCGCGGCTCTTCCATTCGGTGTCGTGCGGTTCGGAGGCCAGCGTGACACCTGCGCTCTTCGCACGCATCGCAATCTCATCGACGTTCTGCGTCGTCGACATGAAGACCGCATGCCGACCCCTTCTTCCGGTCGCGTCCTTTCTTCCGGTCGTCCTGACTCAAGCCGATTTGGCCCTTGCCGGCACGCATCATCACGCCGAGCAGCGTTCCGTTGTCTTCTCACCGCTCGTCGACGGCGAAGCCAAGGGCTTCATAGAACTCGATGCTCTTCTGTAGATCATCGACGGTCAGGCTGGGAACGAGGGCGCTGACCTGCAGGGCCTCTTGCGTTGTCGCCACGATGAATCCTCCTTGCATGCGTCGCTTCGCATGCTAGCGACGTCCGTTGCGCATCTGCTAGCGCGGCGGTGTGAACGCTTGTCAATTACGGGTATCATTTGGCGGTTTTCATGGACATCCGCGTCTCGTTCGAAGCCGGCCTCCCTGTTGTGACGCTCGACGGTCGCTTCGATGGAGCAGGCGCCATGGCATTTGACGCGCAGATGTTGGCACTCGACACGGACGCAGTCCACTGGGTGATCGACGTATCCGGTGTCTGCTACCTCGCGAGCCTCGGGATTGGCTCGCTCGTGGCACTCGAGAAGCGATTGAAGGCGCGGAATGGCGGTCTGGTGCTTGCCGGCACGACGCCGTTCGTGCAGCAGGTGCTCCACGTCACGCGCCTAGACGAGGTGTTGAGAATCGCACCGAACGCAGCCACCGCGATCGAAACGGCGCGCACCTCGGCCGCCCCTCCTCCGACCACCGAGATCACCCTGAGCCGCTGGCGCGCGAAAGTTCGCCGCCTGCCGATTGGAGAGAGCACCATCGAATGGTGGTCTCCCGCAGCATCACCGGGATCGAGCGACCGGCTGCTCCACATCAACGCCAGCGATCTCGGCATTGCGTTCGGCGTCGGCGTCCTGGGCGACGAGGCTGGCGTGGCGGGCCTGCCAGGGCACTTCGTCTGCACGCCGCAATTCGCCGGCATGGTCGCGGAGGGGATCACCGATCTCATTGTCGGCGACGCCTCGCGGCTCGTGCCGATTGGCGTCGCCTCCGCGTTGGGGCTGTCCGGTGCTCCTGCGGCGATCGTCGAGCTGGAGGGGTCGAACGCGTTTTCGATATTCGACGTGCTCGACGAAATCTTCGACCGTGTCGTCGACTCGCCCGCTCCGGCGACGCTGGGGTTCGTCGCCCTCGCGCACACGCAGGGCACGCACCCGGGCTTGTACGCGGCCGGAGTCGCATTTAATCCGCTGACCACGTCGACAACCATCGATCCTGAGAAGCGTCTGGAAGCACTGCCCGGTCAGCTTGGACTTCCCTCGGGCCGTCGTGTCGTGGGCAGCGCCGTCACCCTGGCACATCGGCCCGCATTCGACGGCTCGACCGACATCGGCGACGCGCTCAGCGGCGAGGCCACGCTCGACGCACTGGGTGGAATCATTGCGCTAGCCGAGTGCGCACCTGTAATGAAAATAGTCGTTTGGGTGTTCACTCCGCGCGAATTGAGGAACGGCGTCGACAAGCTGCTCCAGGTGACTGTCGAGGGCAGCGGCGACTGGCGTCCGGAGTGGGACGCGATCGTTCGGCATCTGTACCACGATTGCCGCTCGGTGACCCTGACGCCGTTGCATGGCGGGTTCATGTCGAGCACCTTCAAAGCGGTGGCTTACGATCACGACGGCCGCCGCACGCTCCCGAGCGTCGTCAAAATTGGACCGACGGCATTGACGCAGCGCGAGCAGCAGGCACACCACGATTACGTCTCACGCTTCATCCTTAACAACGGCACGACTCTTCTGGGCGACGCGCGGCACGGCGATTGGGCCGGGTTGCGGTACAACTTCCTCGGCGTGAACGGCCCCGACAGCCGCCTGACCTGGTTGTACGATCAGTACCATCAGCGGCCGGTTCCCGAAGTGATGGCACTCTTCGAACGGCTGTTCACACGCGTGCTCAAACCCTGGTACGCACAACCGAAATGGGAGCCGGTGTTCCTGTTTTGCGACCATACGCCGCTTCGCCTGTTCCCAAGCGTCCTCGAGACCGCCGAGCAGCTTCTCGGCATCTCCGCCGATTCCCCCGATTTCGATTGCCACGAGCTGGGCGTCCGGCTTCCGAACCCCTTCCGATTTCTCAAGTACGAGTATCCGAGGCGCGCAAGCGAGTCGCGCTTGTGGTACACGGCCATCTGCCACGGCGACTTGAACCTGAGAAACGTACTCGTCGACGAGCGGGACAACCTGTACGTGATCGATTTCTCCGAGACGCGGCCCAGAAACGCTGTCTCTGATTTCGCCCGCCTGGAAGCGGTCCTCAAATTCGAGATGACACGCGTCGACAACGACGAGGATCTACAGCGTCTCGTGGAATTCGACGAGGCGCTCACGAGCGTTACGGCACTGGATCAGCCGGCCCCGTTCTGCTATCGGGGCGACGACCCGCTCGTCGCTCGCGCGCACGCCGGCATCGCGCTGCTGCGACGCTGCGCGGACCGCGCCACGCTCTTCGAGGTGGATATCGTGCCGTACTGGCTCGCGCTGCTCGAATGGACATACGCGACGGTGTGCTACCGACAGATGTCGGCGCGGCACAAGCGATGCGCGGCCTGCAGCGCGGCGTTGATCTGCCGCTCCATCCTGCAGCTCGAAGGCGGTGCCTGACGCGCTCGAGCCGCCGGAGGTAAATGGGAAACGCCGGCTCGCTCAGCGAGATCGGACAGTGTCTCTACTGAAAACTAGATCTGCTATCGGTGCGGGCCCCGGCAGAAGGGATCATCCGTCCTAGCGCGTTCTCGTCGAGCTGTGAATATCAGTCAGAACGCGAAATGGCGGCGATGGTTAGGCGGCGAGCGATGGGAAGGCGCAGAAGTGTCCGCCGCAGTCCGTTATGCGCTCAATACGATGACGTGATCGAGGCACTCACGTCGCGCGGACCCGATGAAGCGTTCGACGTACGCGTTCTGCCACGGTGAGTGCGGGGCCGTGCGGACTTCTTCAATCCCGATCGCCTTCGCGGTGTCCGTCCATGCGTCGAACGCGTGATCGCGATCGCGACGAACGTCGTAACCTGTTTCATGACCGGCTCCTATCGATGCGGCTCTGGCGCCGCAAGGCGCTAACCCGCGATATCGGTGGCGACAGACCACCTTGTCGAGTGCAACCGCACTACGACGCTACGATAGCGGGCCGGTCATTCCATATTGTCTAGACGGGTGACAGGACCGCGCTTGCTGTTGCAGCACGTTGGCTGCTGCGGGTCTGGTGGCTTCCTTCTTCAGCGTGAGGTGCATCCGTTCATGGTGTGTCGCCGATCGTGCGCGAGCACCAAGACGACATCATCGGGCGCCGCGAGCGCCGACGATCTCCAGGATCTGCTGGCGCTGTTCCTCGAGCAGTGGGTCGCGAATTGTCGGTACGAGGAACAACCGCAGCTGTGGTTACTCCGCCTCGCCAGACGGTGTAGATCCCAATGGCGACGTTCGGCACCTCAGACGAGTTTGTCTACGTTGGTGTCGCGGGCACGTCGAGGCCATCGAGCGAAGAGTCCTGAAGCGAGCGCAAAGTAGACGCCTCGCAGGCTTCAGTTCCCCCTTGCCTCTCCGGCGGCGTGCCTAGTAATCTCCGCATCCTCAGGAGGCCGCAATGAGAAGACTTGCAGTGGCCGTCACAATTACAACAGCCCTCGTGGTGACCGTCATGGTCCAGGGTCAGGGCAAGATCGACCCGGCGATCAAAACCGCACCGGCGTGGGAAGCGGCGTTCAACGCGAAGGACTCGGCAAAAATCGCCGCACTCTATGCGGAAGACGCGGTGGTGATGCCTCCAAACCAAGCGCCCGTGAAGGGCCGCGCCAACATAGAGGCCCATTGGAAGAGCGAGATTCAGCAAGGCGGAACGAACGTGAAGCTGAATCCAGTCGAGTCGGCAGTTTCGGGCTCTCAGGCGTTCGAGGTAGGCACTATGACGATGACGCTGCCCGGAGGAAAGACAGACCGTGGTAAATACGTCGCGATCCTGAAGCGGGTCGGCAACGACTGGAAGATTGCCTATGACATCTACAACACCGATGCGCCGCCCGCACCACTGAAAGAGTAAGGTGCCCAAAGGCACACGCTCTCTCGCATTGTCCAGTCGATGGTAACATTCCGCCGCACCGCCTGCACCGCACTTGACGACCATCAAGGCCAGCGGCGGCACGTCAGGACTCCTTGCGCAATCTGTGGCCTCAGCAGCTCGTCGTGAAGGGGTGCGGCCGTGACCACGATGGCACGCTGTGCGCGCTGCGCTGATAGTTGGCTGGGCTTGTTAACAGCATCGCGATCGTAGGTGCAGGACCAGAAGATTCGCGATAGGAAGGGAGATGTATATGCGCCTGCTACAAGAAGTGATGGTGGTGTTCGTGCTCTCTTGTGGATTGCAGGCAGCGCTGAGCCCATTCAGCGGCACGTGGAAGCTCAATCCAACAAAGTCGACGATTTCGGCGCCATCCCCGCGTGCCGAGATCATTCAGGTGAAAGCCGACGAGAACAGCATCGAAGTCGCCACTGAGGTGCCTGACCCAGTCAGCGACAAAACAACAAAGAGTAGCTACAAAGCGGCATTTGACGGTAAAGACTATCCAGTCATCGGCGATCCTCGCGAGGATTCCATCGCGTTTCAACGTATCGAGGCGAATACGTTGAAAGCTACAGCCAAGAAGGGCGGAAAGGTTGTGGGCGAGTACACCTTCGTTGTCTCTGCCGACGGGCGAACAACGACTGTCAACTACACCGAAACGGACAGCGAAGGGAACACCTACAAGGGGTCAGAGGTGTATGAAAAGCAGTGATCCGTCAACGACAATGGCGGCAGCTATCGACGCCCGCAAGAGTACGGACCAATCCGGCATCAGCGACGAACAGCGGTCCGTTGCACGTCAGGTGGAGCACGCCCGCACTTACGCCACCCGTAACCATGCAAACAAAGGCCGCAATAGGACATGGCATTTTAGCGGAGGCGGAGATGACGAATTAGCGAATGTGGACCGCTGGCGGGTGGCCGCCAGTGGTTACGGTGGTTACGGTAACGGGGGGCTCCAACCCCTCCTCGCTGGGAAATGAAATATTTCCGAGAAGACTTTTGCATTTTGTCGGGGAGAGAGGAACGAGGTCGTCGTACTCGTCACCACGTAACCACCCTCAACGGAATGCTCGATGGCAATAATCACAGTCCAGGGCCGAAGCACACGGCTTCAGTGCCCCGACGGGATTCGCAAATATGTGGAAGCGGAAATTGGCGGGGATTCTGCGAAGACCACCTCGCTGGTCACGTTTCGGACGGCCGCAGCGAGCGTAAATTGCGAGTGCGACTGCAGGGCCGTTGGGCGGAATCCATTGGACACCGCCCGTTCCTTTTGCTCCAAAAGATGATGATCCACTGTCCGCTCCGTGCCGCCAATCCACCCAATCCTGGCACTGTGAGTATTGGGATGCGGTAAACTGCCAAATCGTGACCGTCAGATTGCTGGCGTTGCTCGCCTTAGTGTGTAGTTTGGTTGGCTGTGCGACTGCCTCGCGATTCTCGTGTGTGGGCAGCTACGAGCGCGGCATTCGCGGCGAAGTAATGAAGACGGCAGACGGACGGACGTTATACTTCAACGGTCAATGTTGGACTCGCCAGCCGATCCCGCCAACTGATCTTAGCCTTGGAACGACCGACACCGTTTTAGGATGTTCCGGTAAACCGGCTTGCCGAGTCGCGGGGCTCAACGCTTCGGAAGAGATGACTGCGCTGCGGTGGGTGAAGCCGAAACTCGCGGTGGAGGTGTCGTTCGTGGAGTGGACGCGCGATGGCCTGCTGCGACATCCTGAGTTCATCGGGGCGCGAGACGACAAGGCACCGCTTGAAGTGCAGCGTGAGGACTGACGAAGCGGTTCCGCACACACGACGGCACGGTCACTTGGCTTGCGACGTCGGCTTTGATGCGAGCGGCGCTGGCGTGTAATTCGACGTTAGTGTTCGCGTAGTGGCGCGATACTCGTCAGCTGAGCCGCCTCAGACTTCACACGTTCCAGTGCATCGGGCGGGGCCATCCAACGCGAACCACTATCGAATGCCGCCGTGGTGACTTGGACGAGAACAACGCTGTCAGCAGCCAACGCAATCTCGCCAAGTGAGGCCATCGAGCTATACGATGCTCCAGGCTGTAAGCCGTTGGGCTCTTCGTGTTTCGTGGTAAAGCCCTGCGGCCTGCCGTTGCTCCGATACACGTAGATGCGAACGCCGTAATCAGTGATAACGGAGTTCGTTAGGTTGGTGGCCTCGTATGCGATTCCAGGAGGATCTGCGGCGCTGACGACACGCGCCGCCAATTTTAGGGGTGCGCCGTCGAGCGACACCACAGACACTCGCTGGTCGGACGCCTGGAAACTCGCAAGCGCGGACGCCGTGAGGGCCACAGCACACGCGCAACTGATACACAGTCCAACAGTGATCGTGGAGAACTGGCGCATGGGCACCCTCCGAAGCGCCGAACCGCTGCCCGGCGTTGGTGACCATAACACTCGACGCCACGCGGCACCAAGCTCAACCAATCGAAGCGGCTTCTGCGCGACTGGCAGAGCGGAGACGGCGACGGACCTCAAGGTCGTTCATCGGCGTGCGAGACGACAAATCGCCGCGAGAGGTCAGTCGCGAGCGGGACTGAGGAGCGGGACGCTCACGACTCGCCGAACGGATTGAGCTTGTCGATCAGGTTCTCGATGCGAAGGCCACGAGCGGTGGGTGTCCAATACTCATCGAACTCCTTCGCGACGAGTTCATCCGTCAAGATTTCGCACAACCTACGGAGTTCAGGGTGAGAGGGGGCGGATTCGGCGGACCGGCGCAACCGAGGGAGAATCGACAGAGCGGAGGGATTCCTTGCCGTCAAGATCGACCTGAGGAACTCGGCGTCGGAGCGGGTGATCCTTCCCGTCATCGGTCGGGATCGTCGTAGCTGACGCGCCTCGTTGTGACTCGGGTCATGCAGACTCTCTCGAAGTTCGCTCGACGGCCATTGATCGAAGATCGTCGCTGTCCCTGGTCGCCCACACGCAGCCGCACGACCCGCACGACCAATATTGCACGCAAAGGTCCACGTCGCTGACATGCAGCGGCGAAACCTTGAATCGCTGCTGACACTTCAGGCAGGGCGGAGCAACAACAGGCGAGCGGACTTCCCAGCGTCGGGCAGTCGCATGGGCGAACCTTGACTAGTTTCGAACACAGTAGCGCCGTGCAGCCCCGTCAATCTGTCGCGTTGCTGACAGTTCGGATATGAGGCGGCCGGTCCGCCGACAGTGACGGTGGACTTCTCTGACGCTTCCCGATGCTGGACGTTCACCGGCAGCAGACCGCTGCTCCGACACCTTCAATGGCGACTCCCAGAGGCGAACCAGCCTCAGACCATCAGAGGCCAAGCCGATCAAAGTGGTCCTTGACGGTGCGGTAACACTCACATGAGGCCGCTTCGAGGCCCGCACGGTCGAGGATCGTGATCGGACCGTGAACGTATTTGATGAGTCCCGCCTTCTGCAACGTCCCTGCAACCACGCTGACGGTTGGCCGCGTTGATCCGAGCATCATGGCCAGGAACTCATGACTGAGGTGGAAGTCGTCCCGCCGCACTCGGTCGTGCGTCATGAGCAACCATCGACAGCACCGCTGCTGCACCGGGTGCAGCGCCATGCACGCCGTCGATTGCATCATAAGTGTCAGAAAACCCTGCGAGTAGCGTTGAACACATTCGTGCAGGGGGCCGCGCCGTTCAAGCTCCCGTTGGAAGATCGCGACCGGCAGCACTTCAGCATTGGTATCCGGCACCTGCATCATCGCTTCAGTTCCGAGCAGGTCGACGCCAAGAGCGCAGTGATCCCAAGCACGCCTTCATCCCAACGGTCGCGATCTCGACCATCGCGCCATTCTGCATGACCGTCGTGATTGACGCGACACCCCCATTGGGGAAGAACACTTCACGCACCGGCTGGTTGAGGGGGTGTAACACCTGTCCCTATCGAAAACTCGATCCGCACGGGCATGTCGTCAGGTTGCTGACCATGTCATGCCGGATCAGCATGCCGGGGTTGCGCTCTGACCACCGCGTGGGTCGCCGGGTGACTGATCAGTGGGCAACGACGAAGCGGCAGTCATCTCCGCGGCGGCCGCCAAAACAATCGCGTCGAAAACTCGCACCAACCCGTCCGCCTGCGTGAGCGAGGGCGGCAACGATTCAAGAGCCTGCGGCACGCCGCGCGTTTTTGTTCCGTGTTCAGCACGGTCTGCAACCAGTTTCGGCCCGGCCGCCATGCGCTGTCGGCACCCAACTATCGCACGGTGATACGCCGGCGTTGGCGGGAATGGGACGTCGTCTCGGAGACGACGGCGTTCGCTGTCGCAGCATGAGCCTCGGCCACCATTCCGGCAAAGTGGTCACGAGCGTATTCAACGCCTGCCGCCGGTGGCGCGAACAACTTGACAACGCCGTCACGCGGGTGGAGGTCCGTTCCGGCGGCGTGGTCGTTCGCGGCAGCCAGCAAGATGGCCGCAACCGTCGAGGCCGGCTACTCCAGCACGACAACTTCATGATCGAGGATCGATGAAATCTCGAGCGATGCTTTGCCGCCGGAGACGGCGATCGGACGCGTCGTCTCCGCGACCAGCAGACGCGCCCGTGGCTCGGGCACCCGCGGCGGCAGGGGCATGGTGATCCTGAATGGTCCCACGCGAATGAGCTCGTCGAGCGGCGCCCGCCAGGTGGCCTCGCTCGTCAGATTGACGAGGTGAAGGATCACACGGCCCGGCTGCTCGTAGAGATGGCAGTCGACCAGACCGGTACCGTCGACGGACAGCGGGATCTCCTCACCGGCCGTCCAGCGCACGATGTTCGCGATCAGGCGCGCGTGATCCGGCAGGTGTTCACGTGCGTAGCGGCGATCGATGTCCGCAGGCATGTAGGCGACGCGCGATTGGCCACGTTCGGAGAGCACGAGGCCGGGAATGTCCGTCGTGGGCTGACGCATCCAGGCGGTCTCCGGCGGGTAGGTTGGAAACGGCGGGACGAACGTCAGCGGCACCAGCGCCCCTGCGTCCACCTTCAGTGGACCGAGCGTTCCCCCGAACGCGATCAGGTCGGTCTCATCGAATCCGCGCAGTACGGCGTGGCGCGTCCCGGAGATGGCGGGTTCGTCGCCCGCACGTGGACCGTCGACGCGCGCGCGCAGTTCGGGAGCGAGCCGCAGATACGTATGACCGCTCGGGCTCGGCGCAAAAGCGCCAATCGGATCCGCGGAACCGCCGCGTGCTGCCGTCGTGGCCGCCATTGGCAGCTCGCCGGTCTGGTGGCAACGGAACAGATCGGCGAGCGCAAAATCCGGCCGCGGGTCGCCCCATTCGGTGAAGAGACTGGTCGCGCCGGTCGCCAGCAGCGATCCACCGCGCTCGACGAACCGTCTGACGCCCGCCACCTGTGCGTCCGACAAGGCGCCGACGTTGGGCAGGATCAGCAACCTCAGGCGGCCGGCCTGCCGCTCGATCTCGTCGGCGTGCACCGGCAGATACGGAATCCGCGCACGGACGAGGGCGTGCATGAATCCGGTATACGGCGCGTCGACGACCTCCGCGGCGACATCCCGCCCGAAGAAGTCGGTGTTGCGCTGCGACCACACGACGCCGACGTTCGCGATCGGCGCCCGCTCGACGAGGTACCGCTCGTTCGCCTTCCACCACCGCATCACCGGCTCGGCCGACTGGTACATGCGGCGGTCTTCATGGTAAGCGCCGACGTGATGCCACCACGGCTGAATGCCACCAGCGATTCCCGCGATCATCCACATGCGTGCTTCCGCCGCCGGCCTGCTCGCGACACGGTAGTAGCCCGGACCCGACTGATACATCGCCATCGATTCCGGCGCAAGCTTGTCCCAGCCGAGCAGCGTGTGCACGCGCTTGCCGGTGTCGCCGTTCTGCTGGAACCCCGTGTCGTCGTCCCGCCGCTGATGGTCGAGCATCACGACGCCCGCACGCGCGCAGATCTCCTTCAGATCACGGAACGAGCGCGCCTGCGCGGTCACCGAGCCGCTGTTCATGCCCGACCAGATGCAGTCCGGGCCGCCCGCCGCGCGCGTCGTCCGGTTGTTCAACTCCCAGAGCTCGGTGCGGCGTGCGTAGCTCCACATGATCCAGTCGCGATAGGCCTGGTCGTACCAATCGGCCTTCCGAGGCAGCGCTGTGCCCGTCTGTGCCTGGAATTGGCGCGTGCAGTTGTCGCAATAACAGATGCTCTCGCGTCCAAGCCCTGCCCAGCTGTTGTCGGTGAACCCGTCCGGCCGCGAGCGCTCGATGATCTCGCGGAGCACATCGGGCAGGTAATCGTCGTAGTACGGACTATTGATGCAGGCGACGTACTTGTCAGCGGCGCGGTACGGCTGACCGTTGACGTCGCGCGCGAACCAGTCCGGGTGAGCCTTGAAGAAATCCTCGTCGGTGCGGTTCGAGTCCATGCGCGCCATCACGAAGATGCCATCGGCATGCGCGGCCTTCGTCAGCTCGCCAAAGAGATCGCGGTCGCCGAGAAACTCCGCGCGATGGTGCAGCGGGAACTTGCTCGGGTAGTAGGCGACGATGCCACCGGCGTTGATGATGACGGCCTGCACCTGTGTCCGCTTCCAGTAGCCGCGCCACCAGTCGATGTCGTAGCGGATCGGATCTTTCTCGGTGATGTTGGTCTGTCCCCAGAGATAGGCGCGGCGGTACCAGGGCACCTTCGTGCCCGCGCCCTGGCCGGGCGTCGCCAGAGCGGACACGATCGCTGGCGCACCGGTGACGGCCGCGGCGCCGCCGATGGTGTTCCTGATGAAGCGTCGTCTGGTCATGAAGCCGTGGCGTGCATTCACGTGGGTGTCCCTCATCCGCGCTTGACCGTCTCGCGAACGGCGCGGCCGGCGGCGCGCAGGTTGTCGAGCCGCATCTCCGAGTACTTCCTCGACAGGATGATGCCGTTCGCGCCGGCATCGAACGTTGCCCTCACCGCGGCGTAGACGTTGTCCGGCGTCGTCTTCTTTTCCTTGTCGCCAGTGGGCACGTCGATTTCGATGCCCGGCCAGATTTTCGTCCTGCTCCCCGCACCGACGCCGGCGATGGCGCGACGGCGTAGTGTCCCACTTCTCAGCCGAGGCGATTCGGCGTGCCGTGGAGTCGGTAGTGTAGACTCCCGCGGTCGTGGATGTCGCTGCGGTTCGACTCTTCGTGATGGCGGTGGCCGGCTGGTGGGCCGACCAGCGGCAAGAGACGGTTGCCTATTTGGTCGAAGAAAACCGCATTCTCCGCGCGCACCTGCGCGGCCGGATCCGTTTGACCGATGAGGAACGCCGTCGGTTGGCGATGCACGGACACCGGCTGGGCCGTCGCCGACTCCGTCAGGTCGCCACGATCGTCACGCCCGACACGATTCTCCGGTGGCATCGGCAATGGGTCGCGCGGAAATGGACCTACGCGACACGCACTGGGCGTCGCGGTGTGCTCGCGGAGATCCGGCGATTGGTCGCCCGGATGGCGGAGGAGAATCCTACCTGGGGCTACACGCGGATCCAAGGGGCGCTGAAGAACGTCGGCCATCGCGTCGGTCGCTCGACGATTGCGCGGATCGTGAAGGCGCACGGCCTGCCACCCGTACCGCAGCGGCCGACGTCGTGGCAGACGTTTCTTCGCGCGCACTGGGGCGCGATCGCGGGGGCCGATTTCTTCACCACCGAAGTGTGGACGTGGCGCGGCTTGGTGACGTACTACACGGTGTTCGTCATCGATCTCGCGTCACGCCGCGTCCAGATGGTCGGGTCCACGCCGCATCCTGGGGATCTGTTCATGTACCAGGTCGGTCGCACGGTGACGGCCGTTGAGGATGGGCTGCTGCGTGACCACCGCGTGCTGATCTGCGATCGGGATCGGAAATGGAGTGCGGAGGTGCGACGGTTGTTAAACGAGGGTGGCCTTCGCGTGGTGCAGACACCACTCCAGGCGCCGAATGCCAACGCGTATGCGGAACGATTCGTCCGATCGATCAAGGAGGAATGTCTCGATCGGATGATTCCGATCGGCGAGCGGCACTTCCGGCGGGCGATCAGGGAATTCGTCGATCACGATCATCACGAGCGCAATCATCAAGCGCTGGGCAACGCGCTCATCGACGGCGTCGATCCCCCGCAGACGGGACGACGAATTCGCCGTCGCCCGCGGCTCGGTGGACTGCTCAATTACTACGAACGGGCCGCGTGATAGGACCGGCTGAGTTGTGGAACATTACGGGGACGCCTTCTGAGACGTTGCCCTTTTCTTGCCCTTTCGGTGCAACAAGGAGCGGCAAACGGCAGCAAAGGGCGGCACAACGCGAATGCCGAAAATCGTTCGATTCTCGCTGCGACGATGCCCGATCCGGCAGCGTCCAGCACACCGCGGCAAAGGGCGGCTAACGCCGTTTTTTCCGCCTGTTAACCGGAGGGTTGCTGGTTCGAGTCCAGCCTGAGGAGCCAATCTCCAGTTTCACTCCCTTTCGCGAACACGTCGAACGGCTTAACGTAGGTGGGAGAAAGACTTCCGCGATCGAACGTGGAGTTCGATACCAGCGTTTTGATCAAACGCGCCTGTTCGTGAGGAGTTTTCGCAACATACGAGGAATAGGCGGTTTGCGCGAGTTCTAGAATCTGGAGTCCCGCCGTCTCGTACGCCTGACTGGCGACCTCGTGACGCTCCATCTCGGTTCGCACTTGGCGAAGCTCGTCCTGCAACGCCGCTGATTTTGAGTTCCAGAGTTCCTCGGGAATCGCATCACTGAGGCGGTCCTCGTACACACGATCGAGTTTGGAGCGCAGAAGCATCTGTTGCTGCTGCAGGCGCAGCATGGACGTGCGGACGAACTTCTCCTTGTCAGTCTGGCTCGGTTTCAGAACGACGAGGATGAACCCTTCGGTGTTTTTGGGGCACGACTTGCAAGGGGCCAGCCGTCGTACACGCAAGACGAGTCACCGGTCGGCAACACCTGATTCCGGAATGAGCAGAGGCGAGACCGACCGGGTACTGCTTTCAATCCGTCATGCGAAATAGGTGCTGTAGGACAGATCTTTCCACTGCTCATATTCAGCTCGCCGCTCGTCCAGCTTCGCCGTGATGGCACCCCAACTGTCGGCGCCCATGCTGAGCCGCTGGGGCATGTCGCCCGACTTCACCAAGTTGACGAGTATTTCCGCCATGCGATCCGGATCACCCGGCGCGTAAACGCCGTCCTTGTCGTTCAACAGCATTCCCATGACCGCGTGCGCGGTAGGGTCATAGGCGTCGATCTTCGGGCTTCGCAGATTGCGTTCGACCATACCGGTGCGGAAGCCGCCTGGCTGGATAGACAGCACCTTGATGCCCAGCGGAGCGACCTCTTGAGACAAGGCTTCGGTCAAACCTTCGAGCGCGTGTTTTGACGCGCTGTAATAGCCGAGCGCGGGCATGGAGACGACACCGTTAAGGGACGACACGTTGATGATCGTCCCGCTTGCCCGGGCGCGCATACCAGGCAGAACTGCCCGGATTGTGCTTGCGACGCCGAACACATTCGTGTCGAACAGCGTCCGGATATTCTGCTCCTCTCCTTCTTCAATGGCTGCGAGATAGCCAAGCGCGGCGTTGTTCACGAGCACATCGATACCGCCATGCCATTTCTCGGCGGTGGTGATCGCAGCCTTGATCTCGGATGGTTTGGTCAGATCCATTGACAGGGGAAGCACGGCGTCGGGATGGGCTTCGGTCAGCTTCTCGAGACGAACTTTGTCCCGCGCGGTAACAGCGACACGGTGGCCGGCGCGCAACGCCGCATTCGCGACCGAGGCGCCGAGGCCGCTTGATGCGCCGGTGATGAACCAGGTTTGCGTACTCATAGTTTCCTTCCCGACGAACAGCCATCACCCTCATGTCAGTGTCTCCGTCACAGGACGTTGCGCGATGCCGCTCACCGCCGCGGTCGTAATGAAGTCCAGCGTGTGATGCGCACGAAGGGCATGCGCGAAGTCCGGCGCGGTGGCGCCGGGCGTGCCGGCGCGGCGATCGGCGGCAAAGGCGGCGTAGAGGCGCGTGACGTTGGCCGCCGGGCCTTCCGGAGCACCGGGCGCCAGATCGTACGCGGCCGGAACCGCGAGCGGCGCGGTCGTGCGATCCTCGCCGCGCCCCCCCTCCAGCCGGGGCGCGAGCACCTGAAGATTGCCGACGGGTGACGTCAGCACGAGATCGCCTTCGGTGCCGTTGATTTCCCAGCGGAAGTTGTCGCCGCGGGACGTGCCGCCACGATAGAAGACCGAGGCGACTGCGCCGCTCTTCAGCGTCGCGGCGATGGCGAGATGGTCCGGGGCCGTCGCGGTGATGGTCTCCTGCGTGTCGGCCAGCGTCACGGCCGGCCGCCGCACGGCACTCGTCGCCCGGATGTCGGCCAGATCGCCCAATACGAACTGCAGCGCGTCGAGCGCATGCATCGTCGGCACGGAGAGCAGCGTCGCGTTGCCGGCCGCCTCGAACATGTAGGCATGGGCGCTGTCGGTGACCGTGGTCCAGGCGATGCCGGATCCCACCAGCGTCGTGGCGAGCACCTCGCCGACGTAGCCCTGCGCCACGAGATCGCGGGCATACCGGATGGACGGCGCCATCCGCGCCTGCAGACCGATCAGCGTGCCCAGGCCCGCGCCCGCCGCGCGCGCCGCCAGATCAGCCGTCTGCCCGGCATCGACGCCGAGCGGCCACTCGCACATCACCAGCTTGCCGGCGGCGAGGGCCTCGCCCACGAGGCGGTGATGATGCGGGAGCTTCACCGTCACGACCACCAGATCGACGTCGCGCTGCGCGATGAGCGCGGCGGGGTCGGCGTGGCCCGGCACGCCGTACGCCTCGGCCGCGGCCCGGGCAGACGCCTCAGTCGACGTGGCGACGGCGCGCAGCTCGTAGTCGGGCAATGCGGCCAGCGCGGGCAGATGGGCCGTGACGGCCCACCCCGGCCGCAGCGGGCTCGCGCCGATGACGCCCACGCCCATCCTTGACGGCGTCGTGTGTCCTTCAACAGCCATGTTCTATTGTTAGTATCAGATGGATACTTGGTGTAAAGAGCGCACTTTGAGGCGACTACGTATCGTCAAGGACACCTGAGGGAAACGACCATGAAGGCGGACGGGAGCGATTTCGATCGGCTGCTGCTCGATCAGATCGCCGATCGCTGGAGCATCCTCGTGCTCGGCGCGATCTGCGCGTCGGGTGGGATACTGCGGTTCAACGCGCTACGACGCCAGGTCTCCGGCGTGTCGCAGAAGACGCTGACGCAGTGCGTGCGGCGCCTCGAGCGCAACGGGATCGTGGAACGGCGCATCATCGACGGTGCGCCGCCCGGGGTGGCGTACGCGGTGACGCCGCTCGGGCGCTCGCTCGACAAGCCGTTTGCCGCGCTCAATGCCTGGACGAGCACGCATGCCGACGCCGTGCGCAAGGCCCAGCGTGCGTTCGACGTGCGGTATGGGGTCACTCGCGCGTCCGTCTCGGCGGCGCGCAAGTGACCCCACGTACATACCCGCTGAGGCCACCGGGCGAAGATGCTGCGGCTGAGAGACACGCGTGGCGTTCATCAGCATGGCAGGACTCGGATCTGCATTGGCGGCAGCCCTATGGTCACGTGACAATGCCGCACCACCGGTGTGACATCACGATTCAAGAGTTCCATGCAGCGACAGTCAAGGAGACGCCCGTGTCCAAGCTTCGCGTGAACGCTTTTAGCGTGTCGGCCGACGGCTTCGGCGCCGGCCCCGACCAGGGCCGTGACCAACCGCTCGGCCGCGGCGGCGAACAACTGCACCAGTGGTTCCTTCCAACCCGCACCTTCCAGCGGAACGTCCAGAGGCGAGATGGCGGGACGACCGGCATCGACAACGACTTCGCGGCACGCTCGTTCGAGAATCTCGGCGCCTCGATCATGGGCCGCAACATGTTCGGACCGGTGCGCGGACCCTGGCCGGACTATGAGTGGAAGGGCTGGTGGGGCGCCAATCCACCGTACCATGTGCCGGTCTTCGTCCTGACCCACCATCCGCGCCCGCCGCTGGAGATGGAGGGCGGCACCGTCTTCCATTTCGTCACCGAGGGGATCGAGGCGGCGCTGGATCAGGCGCGGGCGGCCGCTCGAGGTAAGGATGTGCGAATCGGCGGCGGAGCAGCCACCATCCGCCAGTATCTGCGGGCCGGACTACTCGACGAGATACACCTCGCCATCTCGCCGATCCTGCTCGGACAAGGCGAGCCCTTGCTCGAAGGCATCGACACGAGATTTTCTCGAGCCGGAGGACTTCTCCGAACTTGCCCAGCTCGTAACGCAA
>CAVXSR010000007.1:0-46953 GCA_963764495.1 Vicinamibacteria bacterium
CTTGTCCCGTGTTGCGTGTGCCTGACTCGTGACCTTTGTCGCGTCACTGGTCAGCCAGCGCCTCATGGCGCCACCGGTTTCACCGATGTCGACCGTCTGAGTAAAAGAACTGGCAGAGGTAACCGCGATCGCCTCGTGCCAGACATATTTCGTTCCGGCTAGTTCTACCTCCGTGTCGAGAACGAGCTGCTTCCCATTCCATTTCGGACCCGGCCGCGGCGGAGGCGGAAACATCTCGCACCCGCCAGGATTCACGTTGATGCACCACATGTGTTGAAGGCCTCTTACCTGGTCCCACCAGATGAGACCAAACCCGAATAGCTCCCCCATCGGTGTTTTCGAGTGGTACTCCTCCAGCAACGTGAATCCTCCCGGGCCGGATCGCCAGACCAGATCGCCCTGGCCGACTCCTCCGTTCGGCGTCGGGCCGGTGGGTTCGTACTTCTCACGTGTTGTCCATCGGCCAGCGAGCGCGTCGGTCAGTGCCTGGAGCTCCGGGGCCGGTGCGGGGGCATCCATCCCCGACTGTGATGGCGACGACGACCCGCGGTACGAGCTGCGATTCGCAAGCTCGATCTGTGTCCCGGATGGCCGGGCGTCCACGACCGAAACGCACATTCCCATTGCAACCATGAAGCGAAAAAGCGCAGATCTCATTTGAATACACCGTCGTTTCTACTTCCACGCATACAGGCGCCGCGCATTCTCGCGCAGGACCCCGCGCCCCATCGCGATCGCGCGCTCGTGGTCGATGACGCCGTCGCGAACCAATCCGGCCAGGGCCAGATACAGCGCGTCACGCGTGGCTCGCGAGACCACCAGGTGGTGTACGTCCGCCCCGCCGGGCACGCTCGGGTAGCTCGCCGCATCGGTGCCAAAGAGCACCTTTTCCGGCGCGAAGAGCAGGTACTTGCGCAGCACGTCGGCCAAATCAGGAACGGGGTCGATGAAGCCCCTCGCCGAAATGTCCACCCAGACGTTGGGCTTGAGCGCCAGATAGATGGCGATCTCATGCCACGGAAAGCCGCCATGGATGAGCACGATCGGTGTCCCGAAGAACGTCGGGTCGGCCAGCACATCTTCCAGATTACGCACGTCGGATTCGAGCGTCCGCAAGAACGGCGGGACGCCGAGCGACGAATGGATGTGGACGGGAAGCGTCATCTTGCCGGCCTCGAGGAGGATGTGTCGCCACAGGAAATCCTGCAAGGCCAGATAGTCGTCGCGCGCGAGCGGTGCCGTTCTGCCATTCGCGTAGAGCTCCGCGGCACGCGTCTCTGGCACGTCAGCGATCCTCAAAGTGCGGAGATACGCGTCCCAGAACTTCACGGCCACGGCGCCTTGCTTCTGCCATCGGCGGAGCGTGTCGTCGATGAAGCGGACGTATCCGGAGAGATCGGCCGGCGCCGCGGGAAGGCCGGCCTCGGTCAGGAATTCCTGCAGGTCCTTCTGTGCCTCAGCAATGTCGGTCTTGTGCGACGGACTGCGCGCCATCAGATGATCGGCCGGCAATGGATACAACAGCGTGCTGGCGTGGGGTACCCACCTCAGGCGCTTGTCATCGATCAGCCGCCGGCTATTGGAGTTGACCAGCGCGACTTCCGTACGCGTGTAGTCGAGATGATTCATCCAGTAGCCGTGCTCGCCAAGCCGCTCGACCATCGCTGCACGCGCGGCCGCGATCGCTTCCAGGCTCGGCGTCGAGTCAGCGGGCTGTGCGCTGATACCGAACCGCGCCTTGAGAATCGAAGAGAGCCACGGATGCGTGCTGCGAAGCATCAGCGGCACCTGCGCGGCCAGCGCCGGGTCAAACTTGCCCGGGCGCAACAGGTGTGTGTGGTTGTCGATCGCAAGGACGGGATCGAGCGCCGCGGCAAGGCGCTGAAACAGCGGATCGTCCCTCCACGGAGTCAACGGTTCCTGCGCAGCAGGCAGACCCGACAGCAGGCCGGTCAGCGCAAGGAGACACGCGAGCCGTTGCTGCACCATCACAAGGTCCTCAGAAACGCAATCAGCGCCGCTTTGTCGGCGTCGGACAGATCCAACCCGATCACGTGTCCTGGGACCGGCCGCGACTTCGCGCCGACGACCCGGAAACCCGTCGGCACGTAATCGTCATCGATTCGTCGCGGATCGAACCAGTCCTCGAGCGTCGCGACCGAGCCGTTGTGCTCGAACGGCCCCCTGTACCACACGCCCCGGAGAGAGGGGACCTTGTAATAGCCGGTGCCCCGCCGCGTCCTGAGCGTCAGCGTCGCGTCGGTAGCGATCGCGGTCGGCATGATCGCAAACCGCTCGCGATCTCCTGGGGGGACGGCGAAGCCGCGAACGGGCATGAGCTTGTTGTTGGTGTACAGCGGCGGCGGATGACATCTCCCGCATCGTTCCCGCTGAAATACCTGCTCTCCTCGTACGGTCTGAGGTGTCTGCGGGTTCGGGTTGACGGGCGGCTTCAACGAATAGAGGTAGAGCGCAAGCGCGTAGAGCTGTTCGTCGCTGTACCGCCCGTCGGGGCCGACGCTGGGATCGGTTGGTGGCGGCAGCTCACGGAAGTCGGTGCCGGCCGGGATGAAGTCGCCGAACCGCGAGAAAAAATCCAGTTCGTTGTTGAGCGCGGCATATCGCATCAGATCGCCGATGTCGCGATGATTGACCAGGCCGGTGCGATCCAGGTATCGCCGCTCCCTGATGCCAATCAGATCGGGAATCGCGGGCGGAGAATCGATACTCGCGCGGTGACGCGCAGCGACGCCCGGCGGAACCGCGTCGAACTTCGTCACCAGCTCCTCCAACGTCATCGCCGCGACGCGCGCCGCCGGATCGGCGTCCTTCAACCACGGCGCAGCAAAAAGCGCCCGAAAGCCGGTTCGTACGTCATCGATATTCCTCCGCCGCGTCGCGTACGCCACGGCGCGATCGAAGGGGAAATTGCCCTGGGCTCCCTTGATGACGGTGCCGTCCGGCATGACCCGCGTGTGACAAAAGCTACAGGCGTTGTTGCCGAGCTCCACCTTACCGGGGGTCCGAATGACGTAGCTGGTATTAGGGAGGACGCCTTGGGACGTCGAAAGCGGCCGGACGTGTTCGTGCCACGCCGGATCCTGAACGTCGGCCGCGGTCGCCACACCGTCGTAGAAGATCGCGGCATCGAAGACGAGCTCGCCTGCCTTGATCCAGTCCGCCTCGGTCTCGAGCCTCGGACGGTGCCCTTTGTCATCCCACACGATCTCGGGGGCGAGCTGCCGGAGCGACGTCAAATAGTCCTTCGGTTCCTTGCCGGGCACATACACGGGATACGTTTTGAAAATCGGCCGTACCGGCATGCGGTAGTAGTAGTCGGCAGGAACGGCCTTCGGCGAGTAATCGCGGTGTGGCAACGGCACTTCGAGGGTCGAAAGGGCCGCGTCGTCCCAGGATCGGGGGATGCTGGGGACAAAGACGCCGCTCGGGCTTTGCGAGTGCGTCGCCGCAGCGGTGGCAACCATCACGGACACGCCGATCACGGTGCGACGCACGACCGTGGTGCGCATGTGAACCTCCGTCAAGATGAACCACCCGCTTAATGGTTGCAAGTAGGATCGAGCACATGACTGGCCTCACTGTACGGCGGCTTCTGGTGCTCGCGCTCGTCATCGTCAGCGGTGGCCGGGTCGCAGCGGGTCAGCCCGGCGTCGCCTCGGACATCACGCGTCAGACGTCCGGCAGCTTTGTGTTCACGGATCCTGGTTCTCATCATCCGATCACCGTGTGGTTCTGCCGTCCGCCATCCCTCGCGGCCGAAACCCGCATCGTGTTCGTCATGCACGGCAGCGAACCACAGACCGCTCGTCAGGCCTGCGATATCGCGGCTTCCGAGCTTCACGTCCTGAATGCCATTGTGCTTGCCCCACAGTTCTCCAAGGAGCACTACCCACAGGACGCATATACGTTCGGCAACATGCTCGATGCCACGGGGCGAATCCTTCCGAAATCGGAATGGGCACTCACCGCCATCGAACGGCTGTTCGACGCCGTGCGGCACGATCTCGGTCTGACACACAATGACTACGACATCGTTGGGTTCTCCGGCGGCGGTCAGTTTGTGCATCGTCTCGTGCTCTTCGTGCCGGAAGCCCGCTTTCGCCGTGCAGTGGCAGCGAGTGCCGGTCGCTACGCCTTCCCCTCTTGGGCAGAAAAGTTTCCGTACGGGCTCGCCGATGGTCCTATCGATCGGATTGTGCTGAGCAAGGCATTCTCGCGCGAGCTCGTCGTGTTGCTCGGCGATCGCGATATCACTGATAGGGAACGCGAAGCTGCGTCGATGGCGCAGGGAACGACCCGATTCGCGAGAGGTTTGCGGTTTTTTGCGACGGCGGCCGACGAAGCGGCGGCGCTCAACGTACCCCTCCAATGGAAGCTTCGGATTCTCGCCGGCATCGATCATTCCCCAGTGCCGATGGTACGAGCTGCGCTTGAATTGCTCCGCCAATAAGCTGAATGCTACCTGTCCTGTCTGAGCGGGACCATCGGAATCCGAAGAGTTCTCGAACGGCAATCGACGTGAAATCGCCTGCCTTCGTAATCAGGTCAGGGGAAGTGCGACAAACCAGCTGACGAATGCCTGCCACCACCAGCCTTGATAGAACCCGAACAGCAGAATCACCTGCGCGAAGACAAATACTCCGAGCATCGTGGGGAACACAGCGCGTCCGGCCCTGGCATGCCGCTCCCGCCAGATGAACACGACAAACACGAGATCCGTCACCGCGAACGTGAACCATTGATACATCCATGTCGGGTTCGGATTCACCCAGAACATCATCCGGACGAGCACTGGATCTATCAGGGTGAGCGCGGTGCAAACCATGAAGCGCGCGTGCAGCGCAACCGTCCGCCGCATGAGGATTCCGAGCGCGTAAGAAAGCGCGAACAACGCGGTCAGAGAGAGCGGCACGTAGATCCCAACGTTCTGGGCGACGCTCAGGCCATGCGTCTTGCTGTGGGCGAGCAATACCATGCTCATGAGGACGAGGGGCGCCAATGCGTAAGAACTGCGTCCAAGCCGTCGATGGAGCGTCAGACGTTTCGTCCGTATCGCCAGTGGTTGGGCCACCAACATCAGCATCCACAGTGTCGCTGTGAGCGCATGAAGGTGCGTATGCGTGTCGGCGGTGAAGGGTCGCGAGAGGTAGGTTGGCCAGAACGCGATCAGCGCCACTAACAGAAGGCCGCCAAAATATGGTGCACTACTGGAGAAGTTTATTGGCCGCGATGCGACGCGAGAAGCGGTTGCCGTCATTTGGACGAAGCCGAGCTACCTGGCCGTGAGCGGGATCCCACGCTTCGCCTTCGCGACCCGCATCACCTGCGTCGTGAAGGTGTCGATCCAGACGTTCGTAAACCGCGCGGGCAGTCCGTCGCTGCGGAACAAGTCGCGCCCGGCCATGAGCTGGTAATGCAGGTGCGGCAGTTCCGCACTGCCGGAGCTGCCGAGGCTTCCGATCTGGTCGCCGCCACGCACGCGCTGCCCCGCCTCGACCCGCACGGAGCCCTTCTGAAGGTGCGAGAGGGCGCTGTACTCGTCGTGCCCGTGGTCGATGATGACAGTATTCCCGGTGAGGGCCGAGCGAGGATCTGGAAGCGTCTCGTACAGTTTCGGGTCGACGACACCGGGGCGGGGCTGGTCGGGCACGTCGTTACGCGCAAAGACGACGACGCCGTCGGCCGGCGCCAGCACGGGCTGGCCCCAACTGAAATAGTCGTCGTTCCGCCGGCCCTCGTTCCGTGCGAAGCCGAAAGTCGGGCCGAGCACCATGATGTCGTAGGCATGCTGCTGGCTCCATCCGCCCGCGTGCGGCTCGTTGGCGTCGTGGCCGCCCACGATCATGAACGGCCCCTTGACTGGGCAGATGAGCGCGGCCTTGGACTCGTACCGCTCCAGCGGGATCTCGAGCACGGCCGCGAACGGCACTCCGCCGCGGGTGAGCGTGAGGCGATAGCGCACCAGGTCGACGTTCAGGGCAACCGGCACTGAGAAATGGTGGCGGAGGTCGAACGTCTCGGAGAGTGCAACCCGTTTCGTTTTGAAACGGACGTCGCGCACACCCTGCAGGGCCCGCGCAGAAAGCTCCGTGGTCTGAACGGGCTCGCCCCGGGACAGAAGCTCTATCCGCGCCTCGAGCGGCTCGACGGGCGTGCTGCCCTCGTCCTCGACCACGACAAAGAAGAGGAAGCTCTCGGTGGGCCAGGGTTCGACGATGCCATCGTTATCGACGAACACACGCTGGGGGATGGTGGAAAGCCGGACGTCGGTGTCTGGCGCCCAGGCGGAGGGCTCTCGCGGCGTGGCGAGCACGGAGGTTAGCAGCACACAAGGAAGCAAAGCGACGACGCAGCCCGGGTACGATGGGAAGGCGGCTGCGCCGGGTTTCTCGTGTGACATCGAGCCCCCCGCTTCGTTGGTTACACCTCGCAGTGACTCGGCCCAGGTCTCATCGAAATCGGAACGTCAGCGTGTGGCGGTGCCACGCACCAGCGTCCTCTCGAGGAACGCCGCGACCCGCCGATAGGCAATGATTCGATTCGACAGCTTGCCGCCATAGCGGATGTCGTGACCCTCATCGGGAAAGCGGAGATACTCCACTTCTCCGCCCTGCGCACGGATCGCGCTCACGACCTGGTCCGCTTCGAACACCGGAACGCGAGCATCGTTCGCGCCGTGCAGGACCATCAGGGGGGCCCTCACCTTCTTCACGTGCGTAATCGGCGACAGTTCGACGAAGAACTGCCGATCTTCTGGATCGTCAACATCGCCATATTCGATCAGGTCACTGGCCCTCACCAGCGGCGGCGCCCCCTGCAGACTGGTCACCCAGTTCGACACGCCGGAAAACACAACGCCAGCCTTGAACTTGTCCGGAAAACCCGTCAGCGCGGCCAACGTCATATATCCGCCATAGGAGTGGCCCATGACGGCCACATTGGATGCATCCACCTTCGCCGTCGCGGCCAGCCAGCCAACCGCCGCAGCGATGTCCTTGACAGCGTTCGGACGCAGCCGGCCGTTGTCCAGCCGCGTAAAGCGCTGGCCGTACCCCGTCGAGCCTCGGAAATTCAGGTCGAAGACGGCGATGCCGCGGGACAGCAGGTACTGGACTGCCGGGTCGTAGATCGGGCGGGCTTGGTAGTTCGGACCACCATGGATAGCAAGGAGGTACCTGGAGGCGACACTCGCTGCGGCAACGCGGGCGGCAGGTAGAGGAGACCGTGTACTGTCTCTCCATCCCAGCTCGTGAAGGAGACGGCGTCGGGAACGACGAAGCGGCCTGGGTCGAGACCGCCGGTGCGCGGACGTCGTTGCGCGCCGTTTCGCACCGCTTTGCGCATCGAGGATCCACTCGTCCCCCGCAATCCGCGGGTTGCCGACATCAACCCGAAGTACTGGGCTCTTCGCCGCGAACCTGATGCGATCGAAGCTGTACATGCCCCGTGGTAGTGCCGGATTGGGCGTAACACGCAGATTCCTGCGCAGGTCCAGCACATGGAGCAAGAGTATCCGTTGTCGTTCACCGTCCAGGCGAGATAGCGGCCATCTGACGAGAGCGCGGCATGTTCGACTTCCGCCGTTGGCGTCTCGATCCAGCTCAGGCGCCCATCCATCGCGTTGTAGTGCGCCAGGCCGCTCAGGTCGCGGTCCTGGTTTGTGACGACGTAGAAACCCCTCGCGTCGGGCGTCCAGGCGAAGGAGCTGTAGTTCGCTGCGTTCGACGGCTGGAAAATCCTCTTAAGCTCGCTCGATGTCAAGTCGAGCAGATAGACGTCGTTATCAGCTTCACCACGCTTTGGGGTCAGCAGGAGCGCTCTTCCGTCCGGCCGCCAGCCGGCCACGTACACCGCTCCCTTCCCCTCGTGGACGCGCCGCGGCGCGCCGTGAGAGCCATTCGCCCCGACGTCCATGACATAGATGTCGAAGTCGATCTTGTTTCGTTCCGTGGAGGCGAAGGCGATCTGCCGCCCATCAGGAGACCAGCCGCCCCATCGCCGGAACGCGTCGGTGGGAGCCAGGAGGGCGCGCTCCTGCAAGCCATCGGGCGAAACGAGGTAGTACCCTTCTCGCTCGTTGCCGTTCTGGTCCGTTCCGTAGGCGATCCATCCGCCCGCGGGCGACCAATCCTGAAAGGTGACGCTCTCGTCTCTGAACGTCACTTGCCACGGCGCGCCACCAGCGACGTCGACGACCCAGAGTTGCGGCTGTCCGGTCGTCCGAGTGACAAACGCCAGCCGTTGGCCGTCAGGCGACAGAGAGGAGGAGTCAACGCTGCGGACATTGGGGAAACGCGCAATGTCGGGACGGGGGTCGCCAGCCAGTCCGATGTCACTCACGAGCCGCTGCGGAATGTCTGCAGGCCCCGGCTTCTTCACGCCGACCTGCGCCGGCACACGGTCCGCCCGTGCCCGAGGAGTGCCAGGCCAAGAAGGAGCCAAGCGACGCCCATTCTCGAGATCAGAGACATGTCTCGCTCCAGACGAATCCTCGCCTGAACGCCGCAGCGAAGTCCTTTTCAGGTCGCCCTTCCCACTCCATTACACATAACTCAACCACCATCGTCCCTTGTGCCTCTGCTTATAAGAGTCATACCATTTGCAAAGAGGGTACAAGGCCGCGACAAGACAGATCCAAATCAGCCAGGTTATGGCTAAAGAGAATCCATAACCTTTGAATCCAGCCTCCCATGGTGACCAGGTCAGTATCCAATCACTCCAGTCATGACCCGCAGTGAATTCTGCCGCCAGCATAGCGAGCAGATGAATGACGTAAATGTGCACCAGGTAGTAAAACAAGGGAACACGCCCGTAGACTGAGATTATCCTTCCCACTTTTCCGCTGCTATTTTCCGCGAACGCCAAAAACAGTAGCGCCGGTCCCAGGGTCATCAACAGGAACACCAGTGAAGGTGGATATTTTGAGGTCTTTAGAAATGACAGCAGAGAAAAGCTCGCCGACGCCTGTCTACTCCAATGCGACACCTCTCCATACAGGTTGAAGTAGCGGAGAATGACAAATGCCAGGACCATTGAGCCGCCAAGCAGAATCAGGAGTGTCTTCCTGCGGCCGGCATCAAAGTCTTTGGAGTACAAGCCTCCACAGCAATAACCCAGGGCCATGACTCCGATCCAGGGCACCAGCGGGTAACCAACAGAGAAACTTTTGTTGCCGACGTTGAAAGCATTCGGCTCATGCAACAAGGCCCAGCCGAATGCAGCAAGGTTATTCCCACTAACATGGATATCGTCCAAAAGGTTATGGCCTGCCACCATGACCAGGCCAATAAACAGGACCACGGTTTTTGGAAGAGAGATTAACGCGGCCATGGCAATCATGCTGATGCCAAGAGCCCATAAAACGTTGAAGGAAAAAAAGGGGAAGCTGATATTGAAAGACCAGCCAAATGTTACGACACTCAAATCCAGAAATACCAACCACAAGCCGCGCGTAAGCAAGAAGAGGCTCAGCTTTCTGGTACTCTTGTGTTGGCCAACGAAATAGGCTGAAGTACCAGCCAGGAATACGAAACCCGGTGCACAGAAATGTGTGATCCAGCGGGTGAGGAACAGTGCAACACTCGTGTGGCTGAGATCAAGTGGGCGAAAAACAAATGAGTCAGCATGAAAATAGTCCCTGACATGATCGAGCGCCATGACGATCATGATCGTGCCCCGCAACAGGTCAATGGAGGCAATGCGACTCACGTCTTCACCGGAAAGTAGGTCAGCTCGAGCGGCTCGCCAGGCGACTCGCCAAGGCGCGGACGCCGATTCCGCCGAGGGTCGCTATAAAGATCGCCACGGCAATCAACAGTGCGCTGAGGGCGATGACAATCGAGGAAAGAGAGCCCATCGCGAGGGCAAGCAGCGTGACGATTGTAGCAAGCGCGGCGCCGAGGGCGTAGAACGCCGCCGCGCGATACCCGTGCTTGCGTCCGACTTCATCCAAGTCGGCGGGAACTTTTCCCGCATCTGACGCTTTCGCACTCTCACGGAGGGTCTCCGCAAAGTGCGGGGGAGACACCACCCAAAAGATCTCGAGTTCGGCGCTCTGCGCCTCGACGCCGTGCCAGGTGCCCTGCGGAATATATAGCGCTGATCTCATTGGGAATCACCCTTCCGAGAGACGCCAGGAGCAGAATCCTAACTGTTTCCCAGTCCCGGTACTCAGGTTTCTGCGGTTCATGGGCTTGCTCCCGGCATCGCGGTTACGACGTCCGCGTTTTCCGTCTTGATGTCGCTCGCGGCCCGATGAGTCGGCAACTCGGTTGCGAGGTTTTCAGTCGACGAGGGGGAGATGACGCGCCGCTGAGAATGTTTCAGAGGTTCTATACTCGGGCGCATGAACAGAGTCGCCACAACCGCTTTACTCTTGGCGCTCGCGTTGGCAAGCCGGCCTGCCGCGCAGCACTACCAAAGTGATTTCCCGCCAGAGGAATTCAAGGCGCGATGGAACAGTCTGTTCGACCGCATCGGCAGCAACGCGATCGCCGTCGTCCAGGGCATGCCGCTCACCGATGGATATATCGTGCCGCGGCAGTACAACACCTTCTACTACCTGTCGGGGATTGAGACGCCTGGCGCCTACCTCGTGTTGGACGGCCGTACACCGCGGGTGACGCTCTATCTTCCGCGACGGAACGAAGCGCTCGAACGAGCGGAAGGCAAGGTGCTGGCGGCAGAAGACGCCGATCTCGTGAAGCGGCTCTGCGGCGTGGACGATGTCAAAGCGATCGAGGAGATGACCGATCCCGGCTGGCCGATCGGCGGCGCCGCGGCGTCGGCCCAGTCATCGATCGCACTTTACGCCGAGTTCAGCCCTGCCGAGGGGACGAGCCAGAGCCGCGGCGAGCTGGTCGCGGCCGAGACGTCGCGCGCGCTCGATCCGTGGGACGGCACGTCCACACGCCAAAGACGCTTTGTCGAGCTGCTGCGGATCCGCCAACCGCGCGCGGAGGTTCGCGACCTCACGCCGGTCCTCGACGACATGCGAGCTGTGAAAAGTCCGCGCGAGATCGCGCTCATCCGTCGGGCGTCGCAAATCGCCGGCCTCGGCCTGATCGAGGCGATGCGCAGCACAGAATTGGCGTCAGCGAGTACCAGCTCGACGCCGCAGCCCGTTACGTGTTCCTCATGAACGGCGCGCGCCTCGAAGCCTACCGATCGATTACTGCCTCCGGCACCGAGAACATCAACAACATGCACTACTACCGCAACGCGGATGTTCTCGAGAACGGCAATCTTGTGTTGATGGACTACGCGCCCGACTATCGCTACTACGTCAGCGACGTGGGGCGCGTGTGGCCCGTGAACGGAAGGTACAACGCCTGGCAGCGCGAGCTGCTGCAGTTCGTCCTCGACTACCACAGGGCGGTGCTGTCACGAATCCGGCCGAGTGCGACGCCATCGCAAATCCAGGAGGAGGCGAAGGGCGCAATGGAATCGGTCTTTGCGCGAACGACGTTCTCGAAACCGATCTACGAAGCGGCCGCGCGGCGACTCGTCGAGACGGGCGGTGGAGTGTTTTCGCACACCGTCGGGATGGCCGTGCACGACGTCGGCCGCTATCGGGATGGGCTGAAGCCTGGGCACGTCTTCTCGGTCGACCCTCAGCTCCGCGTACCCGAGGAGCACCTGTACTTGCGCTACGAGGACACCGTTGCGGTAACCGAGACAGGCGTCGAGAACTTTACCGACTTCCTGCCCATGGAGCTCGAGGCCATCGAGACGCTCGTGCAGGAAAAAGGGATCGTCCAGAAGGTTCCAGCGCTCGTCACCCTCGGGACGGAGCGGTAGACGTGCTGACACGTCGCGCGCTGCTCAAAGGTGCGGCGCTCAGCGCCGGGGCGCTGATTCCCCTCGACGACAGCCCATTCGACATCGTCGCGCAGACAGTCAGCAGTGCGACGGTGCGCGTCATTTTTCTGCCTCGCGCGTCGGCTCGGACCCGATCCAACGCGGGGCTGAAGCCCCGCCGCCACACCATTCTTGATGACGGGGCCTTGGTGCGACCGGAGTGGCCATATCAGCCGATCGGCCGAGCGCCCCGGGCTCGAGTCGCCGGCCTGGAGGTGGAAATCGCGCGAGACCTTGCCGTCGAAGTGCGATCGGGAACACAGGTCGTCCAGCGGCTGCGAGCCGATGCGAGGACGGGCACGCTGTCGTTTGTGCTCGGCGGCGGTCCCCTGCTCGGCCTCGGCGAAGGCGGACCACAGTTCGACCGCAAGGGTTCGATCGACGAGATGGGGAACGGCCAGGAAGGCTACCGTCTGCGGACGCACGGCGGGCGCGTGCCGATTCAATGGATGGTCGGCACCGATGGTTGGGGCCTCTACATCCATCGCCCGCTCGGGACGTTCGATTTCACCGGGCCCGAAGGGCGTTTCACCGCACCAGCGCTGCTGCCGCTCGACGTGTTCATCGTCGCATCGAGCGACCCGGCGACGATCATGCGCGAGTACGGCGTCATTACCGGACTCGCGGCGCTGCCGGCGCGGTGGACGTTCGGCTACATGCAGTCGCACCGCACGCTTGCGGGATCCGGGGAAGTGCTGGGGATCGCACGGACCTTTCGCGAGAAGAAGCTGCCGTGCGACGCGCTCATCTATCTGGGCACCGAATTCACGCCATCGGGCTGGAATACGCGAAACGGCGAGTTTGCGTGGCACGCCGGGAATTTTCCGGATCCGAAGGGCATGATCGACACGTTGCACGCGATGCACTACAAGGTCGTGCTGCACACGGTAATCGAGGGACGCCGTCTCACGGGCACGGTCAAGGATGCCTGCACTCGTGGCGAGCCCAGTGGCCGCGATGCCAACGACCGCTGGCCCGATGACCGCAGCGTCGGCTGCTACTGGCCGCACCACAAGGCGGTGTTCGACGCCGGCATCGACGGATGGTGGCCGGATCAGGGCGACGGCCTCGATGCGCCGTCGCGACTGGCGCGTATCCGCATGTACTGGGAAGGCTCGCAGGTCTGGCGTCCGAACAAGCGGCCCTTTGCGCTGCATCGCAACGGCTACGCGGGGATGCAACGATACGGCGCGTTTCTCTGGTCTGGTGACGTGTATACGACGTGGGAGACGCTGCGCATGCACGTGCCGGTCGCCATCAACACCGGCCTGTCGGGAATCCCCTTCTGGGGCACGGACATCGGCGGCTTTGTCCCGACCGCGGAGTACACGGGCGAGCTGCACGTACGCTGGTTCCAATTCGGCGCGTTCTGCCCGCTCTTCCGCGCGCACGGCCGAAACTGGCACCTGCGGCTGCCGTGGGGATGGAACACCGGCGAGCTTGGACCGATGGAGCTTCGCGGCTACGCCGATGGTGCCGCGAACCCCGACCCGCGCGAGCTGCACAATCCACAGGTCGAACCCATTTGTCGCAAGTACCCTCGAGCTTCGGTATCGAATGCTGCCCTACATCTATACGGCCGCGCGGCAGTGCTGCGAAACCGGTCTCCCGATGATTCGAGCGATGTGGCTGCATCATCCAGATGATGCCAAGGCGGTCGCGAAGGGAGATCAGTACTTCTGGGGTCGCGATCTCCTGGTCGCTCCGGTCGTCGAGAAGGCCGCAACGATCCGTCGACTCTATCTGCCACGCGGCACCTGGTTCGACTTCTGGACCGAGGAGCGTGTTGAGGGAGGCCGTGACATCGAGCGACGCGTGGATCTGGAGACGATCCCGCTCTATGTGCGCGCTGGGACTGTGCTGCCGCTCGATCCGATCAGGCAATACAGTGACGAGCCCGTTGACGCTGCGCTGACGCTGATCGTCTATCCGGGCGCAGATGGAACGTCGACGTTGTACGACGACGATGGGATGTCGTTCGACTATAAGCGTGGTGCCTTCATGCGCCTCACCATGAGCTGGCAGGATACCGGTCGCACGCTCAGGCTGTCGCTGGCGCCTGGCTCCCAGATGATCGGCTCACCGTCGCGTGTCATTGATGTCCGCCTTGCGGGCAACCCGCGCACGCAATCGGTGCGATTCGACGGTTCGGCGATCGTGAAGCTCTGACGCGCCGCCTGGTCAGGTGCGCCGCCAGAGATATGGCAACAGTCGATACCGGAACAGTCGTGGCACCGTATACCAGGTGAGGTGCCAGCCTTCCCTCGAGAGCCACCACGTCCACGCGTTCCAGTGACCTGTCGAGTCGGCGTGCGCGTCGAAGATCGTCATGCCTCGCCCGGACCAGGCACGGCGCGCCGTCAGATGGGCGCGAATGCCCTCGAAATCCGACATGATCAGGAGCACCCGCGTCCAGCCGTGCGCGACGAGGATCGGAGTGGAAAATTCGACGTTCTCTGCCGTGTTGGTGGCGCGATTCTCGAGATGGATTCGGTCTGACGGGACGCCGTGCTCGAGGAGCCGTCGACGAAACCACTCGGCCTCGGTGATCCCGTCGAGGCCCGGCATCGGCACCCCGCCGCTGACGATCAGGTGACGGGCCAGCCCGCGATCGAACGCCGCCGCCGCGGCCCTCACGCGCGACTCGGCCTTCCAGTCGAGGCCGGTACCGAAGACGAGTGCCACGTCGACGGGCTCGTCGGGCAGCTTCCGGCGATTCAGGAAGAAGCCAATCCCCGCCAATACGGCAGCGCCGGTGATCCCCAGCGTGACCAACGCGAGCAACACCGCGCTTCGCCTACTGATGCCGCAGCGCCTGCAGCGGATTCGTTCGTGCGGCGCGCCAGGCGGGAACGATCGTCGCGACGATCACGCCGCCCAGAACGATAGCCAGCGCACGCGCGAAAGAGATGCCGTCGGTCGCGCTGACGCCGAACAGCAGGCTACCGAGAAGCCTGCCGACGCCGAGGGCCGCCACCATCCCGAGCGCGGCGCCGATCGCGCCCAGCCTCAGCCCTCGTCCGACAAACCGGCGAACAATGGACCGGCTCGACGCGCCGAGCGCCATGCGGATGCCGATCTCGTGCGTGCTTTGCTTGACGACGTAGGACACCAGACCGTAGGTGCCCAGCGCGGCCAGCGCCAGGCCGGTCACGCCGAAGATAAGCAGCATCATCGCCGTAAAATTGAAGAGGATCAGCGCCCCGCTGATCTGTCTCGCCATCGGCTTCGCGTACAGAATCGGCAGGTCCGGGTCGAGCGCCGCCACTTGCGCGCGCGCCTGGTCCACCAGGACGTTGACGGGCGCCGCTCCTCGCGTATGGAGGATCATGTTCGAACGGTAGGACTGGAAGAACGGCACGTAGAGGTACGAGCGCGGTGGTTCGTTGATCCGCGAGTATTTGACATCTGCGGCGACGCCGACCACCGTTCGCCACTCCCCGTCGGCGACGCGGACGCGCTTGCCAATCGCGTTGGCCGCGCCGCCCCAGAATCGTTGCGCGAGCGTCGTGTTGACGATCGCCACTGGCGCACCCGTCTCGTCGTCCCGGTCTTCGAACGCGCGCCCGGCGGCAATCGGGATCCGGAGCGTCTGAAAATAGTCCGAGCTGACGGTGTTCGACATGAAGGCCAGGTCTTCGCCTCGACGTGGGTCGTAGCCCTCGATGGCGACTCGCTGCGAGCGCGTGTCGAGAAACCCCAAGGGGTGGTAGGCGGCGAGCGTGGCTGATTCGACGGTGGGGTCGGCACGCGCCGCCTCCAGCAGGTGGCGATAGAACACGCGCCCGCGCGACTCGTCGTACCGGTTCTGTTTCACGTTCAGCTCGATCGCCGTCACGTGGCTCGCGTCGAAGCCGGGATAGGTGCGCCGCGCCACCTCGACGCTGCGCGTCGTCAGTCCGGCGCCGATCAGCAGCAGGAGCGAGACGGCCACCTGAGCGACCACGAGCACCGCACGCAGCCGTCCTCTGGCCGCGCCGCGCGGCGAGGCGTCTTCGTTGATGACCGATACCAGATCGAGCCGCGAGCTTTGCAGCGACGGCACGAATCCGAAGACAAGCGCACTCCCACAGCCGACCAGCGCCGCGAACCCGATCACGAAACGGTCGACCTCGATGTTGAAGAAGACGCGCTGAGGCGCGGCCATTTGCTCGGCGATGCCGACCAGCGCCGGAATCGCGTGCCACGCGAGCAGCACGCCGAGGATGGCGCCGGGCACGGCGAGGACCAGATTCTCGAGCATCAGCAGCCGCACGATCCGTGCGCGCGTCGCGCCGAGCGCCAGACGCAGGGCGATTTCGCCACGTCGCGATACCCCGCGGACCAGGACGAGACCCGCGATGTTGGCGCACGCGACCAGCAGCACGAGCAGGCCCATCGCGCTGAAGACGGTAATCGTCGGCAGCACGTTCTCCTGCGCGCTGCCGGGGAATTGCGAGAACGGCACCACTCTCAGGCGCTGTACCACGTCGGCGAGCGGCCGGTCACGCGCGAGCGCGACCCAGAGCGCGTCGGTCTGTGCGACGGCGTTCGCCAGCGTCATGCCCGGCCGGAGGTAGCCGTGCGGATAGAGGACCGTGGCGCGACGATCGGACAGGAAGTTCGACGAGGTGAGCTGCGCGCTTCCGAGGTCGGTGAGGATTTGACCCGCCATCATGATCGGGATGAACGCCTCGATGTCGTAGCTCACGATGGTGCCGTGGAACGCCGGATCGGCCACACCCACGACGGTCAGCGGGTAATTGTTGATTTCCACCGTCTTGCCGACGATGTCCGGATCGGCGCCGAAGTCGCGTCGCCACAGTCCGTCGCTGAGGACGATGACTGGATGGCGTCCGGGCGCGACCTCGTCCGACGGCAGGAGCGTGCGGCCGCGCGCCGCATGCACGCCGAGGACCTGAAAGTAGTTCCCGGTGACGAGCTCGGCCGAGACCTGGCTGGCGCCGCGGCCCCTGCCCAGGCTGGCCGTGATCAGGCTGGAGCCGAAGAGTCCCGAGAACGCGCGGTCGTGATCGCGAATGAACTGGTAGTCCGGATACGACACGCGGACGTCACGTCCGGTGCTCGTTTCGGCGTACATGACCGCCAGTCGCGAAGACCCGTCCACGCCTGACAGCGGGGTGAGCGCGAGGCTCTTGACCATCGTGAACACGGAGGCGTTCAGGCCGATGCCGAGCGCGAGCACGCCGATTACGGTGAGCGAAAAGGCCGGATTCTTCGCCAGCGCACGGATCGCGTAGCGGACGTCGCTCGTGTAATCGCGCACGGTTTCGAGCCACGATGGCAGCCAGACGCGGCGTGCCGCTTCGGTGGTCAGCGTGATGTTGCCGAAGTCCTTGAGCGCCGCATAGTGCGCGGTCTCGCGATCGGCGCCATCGGCCATTCGGTCGTCCTCGGCGATCGCGAGATGCGCCCGGATCTCGTCCTGGAAGTCTTCGTCGTCGAGATCGAGGCGCCGCCGCTTCAGCCAGGAGAAGAGGGACATACGCTACTCCTCGGTACCGGGCGCGACGGCCGGTTTCATCACGCGGCCGATCGCGTTGACCAGCTCGGTCCACCGCGATTCCTCGCGAAGGAGCTGCTTCTTGCCGTCGGGCGTGATCCGATAGAACTTGGCGCGCTGGTTGGCCTCGGTCTGGCCCCATTTCGCGGTCACCCAGCCCTTTTTGGCGAGCCGCTGCAGGGCCGGATAGAGAGAGCCCGCTTCCACCTGCAGCACGTCGGACGACTGCGCGCGGATCGTCTGCCCGATCGCGTAGCCGTGCTGCGAGCCCCACTGGAGCGTCCGCAGGATCAGCATGTCGAGGGTCCCGTGCAGGAGGTCGGTTCGCGCGTCGGGTCGTGACGAGTGCAGGGTCATGGCTATAGGGAGTCTATAGCCTAAGACGTAGACTGTCTATATCCTGTTCCAACGGCCACAATCCCGTGACCGTCGCTCGAAGGGAGCAGACGACCGCATGACCGTCTTTGACGTGTACCTGAACGACCGAAAATGCTGCCGTGCGGGAGTTGGCGCGGACGGCGTGCTCACGGCGATCGTGGATTGGGTCAGGCTGAAGGGCCCTGCTGCCCGGAGAGCCCGCCGGCTGAAGCAGCCGGTGGAGGAATCCCGCGTCCACGTCGGTGGGCTCAACAATGGCATCCATCGTTCCTGGCTCGATCGGAATGTGGCGGTCGGCGATCGCGTGACGATCGCGATTGGCAAGGCTGGCACGGTCGATCGGCCCCGCCGGCAACGTGGGCCATCCAAGCCGGCGACGCGCGAGGAGACGACATTCCTCAACGTCGATCTCGACATCCGGTCAGTATCGGCGCTCGATTCCCTGGTGACGGCGCTTGGCCGCTCGGTCTTCGCGTTGCACGTGGGGCCGGACGGACGCCGCCACGTCGCGCATCTGGAGACCGCGACCCAGTCGGCGAATCCCAATCGATTGATTCGCCGATTCGTCGCCCTCGTGCGACGCTTGCCGCGTGCTGAGAGGCTGGTCTGGGATCGCGCGCAGTTGCGCGAGTTCAATATCGGGATTCAGGCGGGGGCCGGGCCAACAAGCTACGAGTTGCGGCTCGATCCGGAGACGGTTCGAGCCGCGGCCAGTGTCAACGCTGCGATTGGCGTCACGATCTATGGCGCCGCGATGACAGGCCGGACGGGCTGACCGCCCCAATTGAGGCGATGGACGACGGGCTACCCTGCGCAGCGTGGTCTCCTCGGCTCACCGCGCTCACGCAGGACTGAATTGAAAACGGTTGCGATTGTTCTCGCGCTCGTCGGTTCGCTGGGCGCGAGCCCCGCCTACGCTGCACCCATCGTCGAGCAGGCGCAAGAGTATGGGCCTCGCCGAATCGCCCTATGCCAGGCGCATCGACTCGTCGAACCCGAGTCTCATACACGTCCCTCCAGATCGACGGGCTGGTCGTCCTGCCAGCGGCAGCTGACGACGGCCCGGATGCCGTATCCCCCAGTGACGAGCGTCGCGATGGCGACGATGACCATGGCTGCAACGTCTGCAAAGGCGAGCGGGGCAACCGCAAAGAGGCCGGCGTAGCCGAGCCCGGCGAGTGGCGAGCAGCTGGGTGTCAACGCTTGTCAAGTGCGATCACGTTACCGCATTGACATGCGACCGATACCACGCGGACATATCCGTTCTGTAGCATGCGCACCAGCACCCAGGTGGAGCGCACCAAGGCCCTCAGCCTTTGGCTGCATGAAGGGTCGCCATGACAGACATCACGACATCCACATCCATCAGCGATGAAGCCCTGCAGCGACGGCTCAAGCGACTCGGCCTTGCCGGCGAAGACGATGGGTGGGCCGACCGCTACCTGCTGTGCGAGCACATTGTCGAACCGACGACCGCGCGCGCGCGCCAGCGTTTCGAGGCGGTCGCCCGATTCAGCCGCGACCTCATCGCCCATCGGTGGGTAAAGACGCGGGAGACCCGCGAGCGTGTCAAGCCGAAGCGCGTCTACTACCTGTCGCTGGAATTCCTGATCGGCCGTGTGCTCCACAACAACATGGTCAACATGAATGCCGAGCCGCTGATCGCGCGCGCGCTCGAACGCGAAGGCTGGAACCTGTCCGAGATCCTCGAGCAGGAGCCGGATGCCGCGCTGGGCAACGGCGGCCTGGGCCGCCTGGCCGCGTGCTTCATCGATTCGCTCGCCAGCCTCCAGTATTCGGCCGTCGGATACGGCCTGCGCTATGAATACGGCATCTTCCGGCAGGTGATTCGCGACGGCTACCAGGCGGAGGAGCCCGACAACTGGCTCCGGCGGCCCGACCCGTGGGAGATCGCCAGACCCGGCAAGATCTATCGTGTTCCACTCCACGCCAGCTTCAAGCTGAGAGGCGCCAGCATCACGATCATCCCGAACCGGCCATCGACGCTCCTCGGGATCGCCTACGATCGGCCGGTCGTCGGCTTCGGCGCGCGCTCGGTCAATACGCTGCGGCTGTGGGCCGCGGCCGCCCCGGAGCACTTCGACTTCGCGGAGTTCTCGCAGGGCGATTTCGTCGGTGCCGTCATCGAGAACGTCGCGGCCGAATCACTGACTCGGGTGCTTTACCCCGACGACTCAACCGAAGCGGGTCGTGTGCTGCGTTTCCTCCAGCAGTACTTCATGGTCAGCTGCTCGCTCCAGGACATCCTCGCAAGATTTCAACATGACGAGAAGCGCAGCTGGTCGGACCTGCCCGACGAGGTGGCGATTCAGTTGAACGATACGCATCCGGCGCTGGCGGTGGCGGAACTGATGCGCGTGCTGGTCGACGAGGCCGGCCTTGCGTGGGACGACGCGTGGGATCTCACCCAGCGGACGCTCGCGTACACGAACCACACGTTGCTGCCCGAGGCACTCGAGCGGTGGCCCGTCGCCCTGTTCGAGCTGATCATCCCGCGCCATCTGGAGATCATCTACGAAGTCAACCGGCGGTTCCTCGACGAGGTCAGCGCCCGTTTTCCTGGCGACGGCGATCGCCGGCAGCGCATGAGCCTGATCGAGGAGGAGCCGGCGCGCACGGTCAGGATGGCCCATCTCGCCGTGGTCGGCACGCACAGCACCAACGGCGTCGCCGAGATCCATTCCGACTTGCTGCGCTCCCGGGTCCTGCGCGATTTCGCGGAACTCTACCCCGAGCGGTTCAACAACAAGACGAATGGTGTCACGCCACGACGCTGGCTGTTGCTGGCGAATCCGGGGCTGGCCGCGCTGATAACCGAAGCGATCGGTGCCGACTGGACGACGGACCTGAGCCGGCTGCGGCAGTTGCTGCCGCTTGCGGGAGACGCAGTGTTTCAGCAGCGCTTCCGTCGCGCCAAGCGCGAGGCGAAGCTCCGATTCGTCGACTGGTTCCGGAGCGTGACCGGCCAGACGCTCGATCCCGATACGATCTTCGACAGCCAAATCAAGCGAATCCACGAGTACAAGCGGCAGCTGCTGAACGTGCTGCACATCGTCACGCTGTACAACCGGCTTCGCAGCGACCGCGACGCCGTCGTCACGCCGCGTACCTTCTTTTTCGCAGGAAAGGCCGCCCCCGCCTATCACCTGGCAAAACTCATCATCAAGTTGATCACCAGCGTCTCGAGGACCATCGAGAGTGAACCAGCGACGCGCGAACGGCTCCGCGTGATCTTCCTCCCCGACTACAGCGTCAGCCTGGCCGAGCGGCTCATTCCCGCCAGCGATATCTCAGAGCAGATCTCGACGGCGGGGTTCGAAGCCAGCGGCACCGGCAATATGAAGTTCATGATGAACGGCGCGCTGACCGTTGGGACGAGAGACGGCGCCACCATCGAGATGGCGCGGGAGGCGGGCGAGGACAACTTCTTCCTGTTCGGCCTGTCGGCCCAGCAAATCGTCGAGAGCCGCGCCTGGTACAGTCCGTGGTGGCACTACGAGCACGATGCGGAGACGCGCGCGGCGCTCGATCTGATCTTCAGCGATCACTTCAGTCGGGACGAGCCCGGCATCTTTGCGCCGATTCGAGACATCCTGCTCACGCGCGGCGACTATTACATGCACCTCGCCGATCTGCCCGCCTACGCCCAGGCGCAGCGGCAAGCGGCCGCGGAGTACACGGCGCCGTCGGTCTGGACCCGGAAATCGATTCTCAACGTGGCGAATTCGGGTCGATTCTCGAGCGACCGAACCGTGGCCGAGTACGCGGCTGCAATCTGGAATGCCGCGCCCTGTCCCGTGCCATGACGCCCTCGCACTGACTCCGGTCAACACCCCAAGCGCATTCTGACCGACAGCGATCGCGGCGCGCATGAACGCCGCGTGCAGGTGGCGACCCTCGACCGTCGCCTGCCCGGGCGACGGAGTCCTACTCTGCGACGGCCGGCACACGAGCGATGCACGGCAGAGGCAGACTCCTCGCGCTATTATCCGATCGGAGCCCTCGGCGCTGCCGAACGTCCCATGGATTTGTTCCCACCGAAGTCGTCCCGTCACCCGATCCGCGTCGTTCTGTCGTCGGCCGCGCTTGTACCGTTCCTGTCGGTGAGGAAAGCCGCGGCATTGGCGATCGCGCAGCTCGGCGTGGCGGCCTTCTTCGTACCCAGCGTCGGTCCTTCGGCGATTGGCGACTCGGCCCCCTGGTTCGTCCTGGCCGGAACGGTCGTCGCGGCGTTCGTGCGCGCCGTCGACATTGAAAGTTGGGCGCTGCTGGTGCCTGGCGGTGTCGTGACGCGCGTGACGAGTGCGTTCGGCCGCCGAATCGAGGGAGTCGCGGTCGCGGCAGCGGTCGTTGAACGCCTGCTCCTGGGGGCAATCGCCTGCGTCGTGATCGGGCATTACGTGGCGGCCGTGTTTGCCACCGCCATCGGCGGATGGCGCTTCACCGGTCTCATCAGGCCCGAAGATTTGGCGACGCCGCTCGCGGTCGTCGCCATCGGGCTGCTCTGGGTGCGGATTCGCATCGGGCGTGAAATGACGCGCGACACGGTCGCGCGCGCCGTGTGGATCGGGGTCGGAATCCTCGCGCTCGCCGTCGTATGGGGCGCACTCACGCTGGTCCGCGGTACCGCGGCGCCGCTGGCGGCTCTCCTGTCACCCCCCGCGCCTGCCGCAATCACCGGGCTCCCGCTCATCGATGTGCCGCTGGCATATGTGCTGGGTCTCGCGCTGACCTTGACTGTCGTTGGTGGCGGGGACGCGCTGGCGCGGGCGGCCTACGAATTCCCGCCGCCCCGGGTGTACGCATTGAGACTGTACCGCACGGCTGACGCTGCTCTTCGCGGTGTCGATCACCGCCGTGGCGACGTTCCTCGTCGTCCTCCTTATCCCGGCGTCCGAGCAGGCGATTTGGGTGAACGCGCCATGGGCGGGATTGGCACAGCACTTTACGGGGCCTTCATGGCTTCGAGATGTCGCGGCCCTGGCGCTTGCCGGCGCGGCTGTGTGCGTGCTCCTCCCGGCAGCCCGTGCGACCGTGGGCGACGCCGAACAGTTGCTGAACCGATCGGCGGCAAGCGGCACGCTGCCCGCGGCCCTCGCGTCCGTCCACACGCGTTTCGGCACGCCGACGCGTGCCGTCGATGTGACGGTCGCCGCCATCATCATCGTGATGATCGCCAGCAGTGGCCGCGTCACCTGGCTGGCGCACGCCTACGCCACCGCCATCGCGGTGATGCTCGTGCTCACGGTTGCCTCACTTGCGCGCCTGCGACGGATGCACAAGGGACAGGCGCCATTCAAGGCGGGTCCGAACCTGCACCTGGCGGGTCGCGAGGTCTCGTTGGGTCTCCTGATACCGGGAGTCGTTGCCGGTATCTGTCTCCTCGCGATGTTCGTCAGCGGGGATGTCGCCGCCATCGCGTCCGCCGCTCTGATCGCGACATCGGCGCTGTACTTCACCATGGCCACGTGGGCAGCCGAGCCCGCCGACACCGTCATTCGAGAAGAGGCCTTCGATCTCCTCCGCGCCGCGGATCTGTCGCTTGCCGAGCTCGACGCGCGTCCCGGCAATGTTCTGGTCGCGGTTCGCAATCCCCATGCCTTCGCGCATGTCGTGGCCGCACTGCAGACGCCAGCCGATCGTGACGTCGTCGTCATGACGGCAAGACTGATTGATGTCGATGCTGGTGAGGAGCGAGCCGGCCAGGGCTCGCCCACGCCCTACGAACAGCGACTCCTGTCAGACGTCGTGGCCGTTGCTGAACGCCTGGGCCGTCCCGTGCGCTTGCTGATTGTCCCGGCCCGTACCGTTATGGACGCGATCGTCAGCACGGTCGTCCGCCTCAAATCCTCTGACATCCATGTTGGCGAATCGGCCACGCTGTCCGTCGAAGACCAGGCCAGATTGCTCGGTGAGGCCTGGGAGCGTGCAGACAAGGCGGATGTCCATGACGTTCGACTCGTCATCCACCACCGGAGCGGACGCGCCGACACCTTTCACCTCGGCGCCCATCCGCCGTCGCTCACGTCCGGCGACTTCGATTTGATTCACCGATTGTGGCTCGACGCCGTCAAGTCGGTCGGCCCGCATGTGCATCATCACGACGTTGTCAGAGCAGCGCTGATTCAAATGGAACATCAACTCACCGGTCCTGAACGTGACGCCGCCGTCGCGGCGATTCGAGAGGCGGCCCGGCCCGCCGAGGAGCTCACGGCGGTACTCCGGAGCCACGACTACGCACGACTGCGTGACCTGCTGCGGAACCGCCACGCAGGCGATGTCGCGACGCTCCTGACGGAGCTCAGTCTCGAAGACCAGGTCGTCGTCTTCCGCGTGTTGCCTCGGAAAGACGCCGCCTCGGTGTTCGAGTACCTGTCGCACGACGCGCAGGCGGCGCTGCTGAAAGCGATGGCCAAGGAAGATGTCGCCGAGCTGCTGAACAACATGGCACCGGACGACCGGACGTTGTTCCTCGAGGAACTGCCGGCCGAGGCAACCCGTCAGCTGCTGGCCCTGCTGACGCCGGCGGAGCGGACCGTGGCCCTGACGCTCCTCGGATATCCGGAAAAGACCGTCGGCCGTCTGATGACGCCGCACTACGTCGCGGTTCATGAGCAGTGGACCGTGCGCGAGGTGCTCGACTATGTGCGCGCGCATGGCGAGGACAGCGAGACCCTGAACGTGATTTACGTCGTCGACGAACAAGGCGTCCTGATCGACGACGTTCGGATCCGGGAGTTCCTGCTGGCGCCGCTCGAGCACCGCGTGGCGGACCTCATGGATCGCCGGTTCGTCGCCCTGAAGGCGACCGACGATCAGGAGGCCGCCGTCGCTGTCTTCCGACAGTACGACCGGAGCGCACTGCCAGTGACCGACACGGCCGGTGGGCTTATCGGGATTGTCACCATCGATGACGTCCTGGACGTGGCCGAGGCGAAGGCAACCAGCGAGATCCAACGCATCGGCGGATCCGAAGCGCTGGACGAACCGTACGTCAGCATCGCATTTGGCCGGATGATTCAGAAGCGGGCAGGCTGGCTGACCGCTCTGTTTCTAGGGGAGATGCTGACGGCAACCGCGATGGGCGCGTTCGAAGCGGAGATCTCGAAGGCGGTCGTGCTAGCGCTGTTCGTGCCGCTCATCATTTCGAGCGGGGGCAACTCCGGGTCACAAGCGGCGACGCTGGTCATTCGTGCGCTCGCGCTCGGAGAAGTGAGCATCAACGACTGGTGGCGCGTGATGCGCCGAGAGGTTCTGGCCGGCCTCTCGCTGGGCGCCATCCTGGGAACCATCGGATTCCTGCGCATCTCGGTGTGGTCTGCCTTTTCGGATATTTACGGTCCGCACTGGCTGCTGGTGGCCATAACCGTGGCCGTGTCTCTTGTCGGTGTGGTCCTGTGGGGAACGCTCAGTGGATCGCTGTTGCCCTTCCTGCTGAAGCGATTGGGGTTCGATCCAGCCGCGTCCTCAGCGCCGTTCGTCGCAACCCTGGTCGACGTCACCGGCCTCGTGATCTATTTCTCGGTCGCGCTGATCGTGCTGCGAGGCACACTCCTGTAGCCGCATCCGCACGGATGTTGTTGGCGTAGAGAATCTACACAATAAATAGTAGAATGACTACACAATGCGCCGGGAGCCGCGATCCCGTGTAGAGCTGCTGCAAGGCACGCTCGACCTCCTCATCCTCCGCACGCTGCTGGCCGGTCCCACCCACGGCCACGCGATCGCCAAACACATTCAGCGGACCTCGGAAGACCTGCTGCAAGTCGAGACCGGGTCGTTGTATCCGGCGCTCCATCGACTGGAGACCAGAGGCTGGATCGGCGCGTCCTGGGAGCTGTCCGACAAGCGCAAGCGGGCCAAGTTCTATCGCCTCACGCCGCTTGGGCGCAAACAGCTCGTCGCCGAACGATCGAAATGGGAGGCGTTCACCCGCGCGATGGGACTGATCCTGAATCCACTCGATCAGGAGGGACGATGACTGCCTTCTTTCGGAAGCTGCGTTGGCTGACCGAGCGGCGCCACAAGGAAGCCGAACTGCGCGAGGAGCTCCAGTTCCACCTCGATGAAGAAGCGGAAGAGCGTCAAGGAGCAGGGTTGACGGAGGAAGACGCGAGATGGGCGGCGCGCCGCGAGCTGGGCAATCTCACCCTGATACAGGAGGACACTCGCGCCACATGGGGATGGACGATCCTGGAACAGCTCGGCCAGGACCTGCGGTACGCCTGCCGGACGATGGCGGCCAACCGGGTGTTTTCGTTGTTGGCCGTCTCGTCGCTGGCGCTGGGGATTGGCGCCAACACAGCGATCTACAGCTTCATGGACGCCATCCTGCTCCGCTCGCTGCCGGTGCCCACTCCCGAATCGCTGGTCGTGCTGAACTGGCACGCGCAACCCGGGCGCGACTCAGTCATGAAGGCCATGAGCGGCACGACGTATGACGATCCGCAGTCGGGAGTCACGGCTGGGATCTTCCCCTTCCCCGTGTTCGAACTGCTCCGGAAGAACGACGACGTCTTTTCGACGGTCTTTGCGCACTGCCAATACCGGGACGTGAGAAGCCTCAATGTCACGATCGGCGGACGGGCTGACCTTGCCGTTGGCTGGAACGTGTCGGGCGACTACTTTCGCGGACTCGCCGTTGCCGCGGCCGCCGGTCGCCTGATCATGGCCGACGACGACCGCGCGGGAGCGCCACCGGTAGTGGTAGTCAGCCACGGGTTCGGCCAGAGATATTTCGGGGACGCGGCGAACGCGGTCGGTCGGGCGATACGCCTCAACGGCCTGCCGTTCACCGTGGTGGGCGTGACGCCGCCGGAATTCTTCGGCGTCGATCCGGCCGCGGCGCCGGACATCTACCTTCCGATGCACGTCATCGAGGTTCTGGGTGCTGGTCAGCAGTATGGCTTTCGACCCGAGGACTGGCTCGCGCGGAACTACTACTGGATTCAAATCATGGGGCGATTGCGTCCCGGCGTGACGCTCGCGCAGGCCCAGGCGGCGCTCGCGCCGACGTTCCGGCACTGGGTTGCGGACACGGCCACCAATGACGGAGAGCGCGCGAATCTTCCGGAGCTGATCGTCAAGGAAGGCGCGGGTGGGTTGGACAGCCTGCGCCGGCAATATTCGCAGCCGCTGTGGCTGCTGATGGCGCTCGTCGGCTTGATCCTGATCCTGGCGTGCGCCAATGTGGCCAATCTGCTGCTGGCGCGCGCCGCCGGGCGACGCCGCGAAATGGCGCTGCGACTGAGCATCGGCGCGGGCCGGTTTCGGATCGTCCGCCAGTTGCTGACCGAAAGCGTGCTGCTGGCGTCGCTGGGTGGGGCGCTAGGGGTGGTGTTCGCGATCTGGGGCATGCGGTTCCTGACGCTGCTGCTGGCCAACGGCCGCGCGAACTTCACCCTGCACGCGGATCTGAACTGGCACGTGCTGGGCGTCGCCGCCGCACTGTCGGTTCTCACCGGCGTCGTGTTCGGGCTTGCGCCAGCCCTGAACGCCACCCGCATGGATCTCGTACCTGCCCTGAAGGAAATCAGGGCCGCCCAACCGGCCGCTCGACAGGCGTTCCGGCGGATCAGCGTCAGCCGCCTGCTGGTGGTGGCGCAGGTCGCCATCTCGCTCCTGCTGCTGTTCACGGCTTTTCTCTTTGTGCGGACGCTCTCGAATCTCCATGCCGTGGAACTCGGCTTCAATCGCCAGGACCTGCTGTTGTTCCAGGTGGACGCCAGAAAGGCCGGTCACAAGGACCCGGAGGTGGCCGCGTTTTACACCGACCTCCGCACGCGGTTCAGCCAGATGCCGGGGGTGCGCCACGCCAGTCTCGCGGAGGACTCGCTCATCGCCGCCGGACATGGACTGCCAATCAGTGCCCCCGGCGTGCCGCCGAATCCGGCCACCCGCCTCCTCATGGTCGGACCGGCGTTCTTCACCGCGATGCAGATGTCCATCCTGGCCGGCCGCGACTTCGACGAGCGCGACCGGAGCGGTTCGCCGGCGGTGGCCGTGATCAACGAGGTGTTTGCGAGGCGCACGTTCGGCGATCGGAATCCGCTCGGCCAGCGCCTGAGGCTGTGGGAGCCTGTTGAACCACAGCGTGTCGGACGTGACATGGAGATTGTCGGCGTCTCCAGAAACGCGCGCTATGGCGGCCTGACCGGCGCCATCCCGCCGGTGGTCTACATGCCCTATGACCAGGGTTACCCGCAGCCCGATCAGATGGTCTTCGCGCTGCGCACGGTGGGCGAGCCGCTCCGCTATGTCAACGCTGTCCGCGAGGTCGTACGGCAGGCGGACCCGGGCGTGCCTGTGTCCGACGTACGAACGCAGACCGCGGATATCGATCGGACGATCAACCAGGAGATCACGTTTGCCCGACTGTGCACCGGCTTCGCGATCCTGGCGTTGGCGATCGCCTGCGTCGGTCTCTATGGCACCGTCTCGCAGTCGGTCGCTCGCCGTACCGGCGAGATAGGGATTCGAATGGCGCTGGGAGCGTCGCATCGCCGGATTGTCTGGATGGTCCTGCGCGAGGTGTCAGGGCTGGCGGCAGTGGGGCTGGCCGTCGGTCTGGGCGCGGCGGTAGCCACCTCAGGATTCGTCGCTTCGTTCCTGTACAAAGTGAAGCCCAGCGATCCTGTGGCGCTGACCCTGCCGGTGACGATCTTCCTGAGCGCCGCGCTTCTGGCGGGGTATGTGCCTGCTCGACAGGCGTCTCGAATCGACCCGATGACTGCGATACGTCAGGACTGATTCGCAGGAAGAGATTGGCTCACCGCGTAAACACGCGGATGCGCTCATGAACGAGGACGGCCGAAAAACAACACGTAGCCGTCGGCGTCCTTGAGTTCGAATCCACGCAAGCCATCATCGGTATCTTTGAGTGGTTCGGAAAAGTCGACATCGCGCGACGAGAACTCTGCCGCCAACGCGTCCGGATCGGGGACATGGAGGTAGGCGTCCCAGCGGGCGATGCCTTGTTTGACGTCTCGCGTGTAGTTCGGCACTGGATCGACGCCGACGTCCTTGAACATGATCATCGCAGCGCCGCGCTGGACAATGCCGAAGAAAATGTCGTCAGGTTCGGGTCCTTGAAACGTGACGTCGAATCCGAGACGGTCGCGATAAAACGACAGCGCGGCGGGGACATTCTTGACGATGAAGAACGGCGCAATGCCGGAAATGTCTGGTTCAGTCATGTGCGTTTCCAGCACCCGCCCTCACCACGCCACCATCGCCTCTTCGAAGAGCGCGCTCAACTGGTCCGCATCCGCGGGTCGGGGCGACAGCTTGGTCACGCGATGCTGCGGCAGTGTGCCTTCGACCAACGCCGGGATGTCGGCCGATGAGTAGCCAATCGCGCGCAAGCCGTTCGGCATCGTCAGTCGTTGCATGTACCAGGTGATCCGCTCCGCGAGGATCTTTCCGGCGTCTTCCGCCCGCGCTCTCGACACATCCGCCCCGAGCGCTTCGGCGGCCTGCAGATGACGGAGCGGATTGGCGCTGGCCGTGAAGCGGAAGACAGCAGGCGCATTGAGGACGACCGAGACGCCGTGAGGGACCAGCGGATGATCGGTGACGTAGCCCGGTGGGCGATAGCTCTTCACATTCCCCGAGACCGGATACGACATGCCGTGCGGCAAATGCACGCCCGCGTTGCCGAATCCGATGCCGGCGTACGACGCCGCCAGGAGCATGTTCGCGCGCGCCTCGTCATCGGACGGATCCTCGACCGCGCGCACGAGAAACTGCGCCACCATTCGTAGCGCCTGCAATGACCATATGTCGCTGATCGGGTTCGATCCCTGATAGGCCGGCCGCAGCGCGGGGCGTTCGGGCCGGGGCCGGCCGGTGTATGGCATCGCCGTGTAGGACTCGACCGCATGGCTCAGGACGTCGAGGCCGGCAGAGGCCGCCACTTGCGAGGGCGTCGTGCGGGTGTTGTCCGGATCGAGATAGCCAAGCGTCGGCTTCAGGTGACGATTGGCGATGCCGGTCTTGGCGTGCATGTGTTTGAAGTCGAAGATCGCCACGCCGGTCGTCTCGCTGCCGGTTCCGGCCGTCGTCGGAATCGCCATCAGTGTTTTCACCGGTCCGGGTACTGGCAGGCCCCGGCCGATGGGCGGGTTCACATAGTCGAGAAAGTCCGCCGGAGGATACGTCGCGTACAGGTTTGCTGCCTTCGCGGTGTCGATCGTCGACCCGCCGCCGACGGCGACGTACGCATCGTAGGCGCTTGCCCGCGCGAACTCGATCGCATCGAGGAACGAGGCATCGGTGGGCTCGACGCGCACGCGGTTGTACAGCGCGAACGAGACGCCATGCTGCTCGAGTGAATCCAGGACCGTTCGCACGGGCGGCAGCCCACTTACCAGCGGATCGGTCAACACGAGCACCAGGCGCGCGCCCATCTCTTTCAGATCCATTCCGACTTCGCGCGTGACGCCGACGCCAAAACGGACTGTGGACGCGGCCATTTCAAACGCAGTGTCCGTGTTCATGGTCAGAGAAGCATTCTAGAAGCCGCTCAGCATCCACGCGTTGACCTGACCCGTTCCCATGTGAATCGCCAGATGCTTGCTGTCAGGCGACGGCTCTGCCCACCACGGTTCCAGCCCTTCAGGTGACCACAACACTCGCGAGACACCGTCGGTCGTGACGAAAAGCAAACTGTTTCCATCTATCGCGAAGAATCCTTCCCCGCTCGGCAACCAGGTCAGGTTGCCCAGTTCCTTCGCACCTCGAACGATGATGTCCCTTGACGGCTTGCCCGTGAACGACACGACGCGGACCCGATTGCGCGGTGCCGCTTGCCCGGTCACGATCGTGCCAATCTCATCGCCGTCCGGCAGAAGGTACGCCCCGGCGGTGTCGGGTATCCGTACCAGTTCCGGACCTTTACCGCGCAGCGGATCGATCTCGGAAATGACAATGTGCGAGCCCTGGAAATCCAGTACCACACACCGGCCGTGAAGGCGTCATCAAGAAGGACTGGACGGTTGATCATCCATCGCGTCGCCGCACTCTGTATTTCAGGACAGCGACCACGCCTACACCGATAACCAGCATCGTCCATGTAGAGGGTTCGGGAGTCTGCGAGAAGTCCTGGCTGAAGGTATAGATGAAGCTCGTTAACGGTTCACCCTCGTCGTCGATACCACCGTCGAGGAAGATGTGCTTCTCGACGACGATGACTTCACGTGGATCGAAAACGTCGGTCATCGCCGGTTGAAACGGGCTGGCAGCGAGCACGGCGAACGAGTCAATGAGGCTGCCGCCTTCGTCATAGACGAACTCGGTCATCTCCATTCCCCCGTTCGACTGGAATCTGCGAAGGCGCAGCCCCACATCCTTGAGCCGTTGCGTGGCGTCAGTAGCCCTCACCTTGAAGCGAAAGGCAAAGTCTATGAAATCGTTGCCCTCTGCGTACAGCGACCGATTCTCCTGCCCGTCGAACAGCAGCCTCACCAATTGCGGCTGGTCCGCGATCGCGCCGACGACCGTCTCCAACGGATCGGCGGACGACGTCGACCGGTTGTGCACCGTTTCCCAATCGTAGAAGACCTTGTCGCCGACTATGAAAGAGAGTCCACCCATGAGCTCGCCCAATGTGCACGTGTCGGTCTCACACGTGTCAGCGGTGAGAGACGAGGCGGTCGAAGGCGAAGCGACGAGCGCGGAATACAGGATTCCGAGCCAAATCGCTTTTCGAATCGGTGCGGGGTGAGCGGGAGCGATCGACGATTTCAGCACGGTGACTCCTTGTGCTGCATTCGTTGTCCCTGGGCTACAGCTGCGCGGCTTCGCGGATTCTACTCTCGTTCAAGGAGCAGGTGGCTGGAGCACTGGCCCGCAGTTCGCACAGGCGCTCCCCGATCCGGCATAGCCGTCCACTTTCGTCGCCTGGATACTGCCCGGCGATGCGGTGAGCGGCTCAAGGGTCATGCGCCGAGACCCTACCCCAGCCCTGACGTGCGGCGCAGCCTCAGGGAGCCGTCCTCTTCGAGCGCCTGGTGGCACGCCCACCGCACGGGATGACGCACGCCCTTCACTTCGATCTCCGCCTTCAGCTTGAGCCCCTTCCAGTCCGTCCGCGGTGGCAGTTCGAATCGTGCCTGCCGGATCTTCGCGGGCAGCGGATAGCCGGGGTCCAGTCCGCCTCCAGCCAGAACCGTCCCATCGTCAGTCGTCACGCTCACGCGCAGCACGCCGGGCACGCCCGCGATCCCGTCATTGGCGAAGCCGATCACGAGCCCGCTGCGGTCGCCGCCTTCGTAGTGCCAGACGAACGATGGCCGCACGCGGTAGCCCACCCGGCGCGCGATGGTGTCGATCATCTCGGGGTACTGGCGGTAGTAGCTCAGGATGTTCTCGGCCTTCTCCGCGTGCCAGTTCCAGAGCGACCAGTAGTTGGCGCCCACGTCCATGACGTGAGCGATGACGTTGTCGGTGTACGTGACGCCCTCGTCGATCCGCAGCGATTCCGGCGAGCCATTCGACATCCCCACCTCGAGCACCGCCGCCACCCAGGGCGGGCGGTTCGAGATCGCCTCGATCTGCTCGTTCTCGACGAAGATCGTGTCGGTCCGGAGCCAGTTGTGGCTGCGGATAGTCCGGTCGAGCAGTTCTGAGTTGCCGACGCGGCTCCAGTCCGGCTGCGTGTTCGTGACGAGCGGCGTCTTCTTCCAGTGCTCGCGCTGCACGTCGAACATGCGCACGAAGGTGCGCTCCGCCGTCGCTCCGTCGTGAAATGGATGGTCGGTGAAGGGCCAGGTGTGGCCCTCACCCCAGAAGCCGTACATGAACGTGTCCATGTACTCGACGAGCGGGCTCCCGTCGAGCTCGGCGGCCAGCAGCGCGTTCAATTCGCGAAAGGCGTCCTGAAAAGAAGGATGGTCATAGCGCGGCTCCAAGTACCCCTGGGCGTCGCGCGATGGCCGGCGTTTCCACTCGCCGCCGCGCAGCCGAACCATCGGCACCTTGTCGAGGACAAAATCGGGCAGGGCCGGCTCGTCGATGTCGGGATCGCTCATCTGGACACGAAAGCCGACGCGCTTGCCGTACTGCTTCGCCACCTCGAAGGTCGTTTTCCAATACGGATCCGGATCCAGGCGGCCCGGGCGCTTCTGCAGCTCCCGCCACGTGGGCCTCACGTAGAGTTTCTGGCCCAACGGCAGCTGCGCGAAGGCGTCGATCGCCTTCTCCATGTCCACGCCCCGGAAGGTGTTGCCCCCGAAGTCGCCCGTGACGTAAGTGACGAGGCCCATGCCGTACCCGGGCACGACGGCGCGAGACGGCGTCGTGGCCATCACGACCTCGGACCCGGGAAGCACTTGCTCTGGCGGATACTGCGGGAACGGACCCTGATACAGCCGGTCGTTGACCGGCGGCGCGGTGCCCCAGTTGTAGCCGTCCCAGTTGTGCGCCGGAACGAAGGCCGAGGCGGGACGGGCGGCTGCGCCGGTTCCGAGGCACGCCGCGCCCATTTTGAAGAACCCCCTCCTGTTCATTCAGCCTCCCTCCGGATCGCGTCCGGACCCTCAGCGAGCTAGCCGGTGATGGTAGTCTCTCCAGCGCACGGCCGCCAGACGGTGCGCCCTGCTCATTCAACCTGGAGACGACGACCATGCACGCATCGCTCACCGGCGCCGAGTTCAAGAAGCAGCTGCGCGCGGGCACTCCCAAGCTCGGCCTGTTTCTCAATGCCCACAGCCCGACCATCGCCGAACAGCTCTCCCACAGCGCGTACGACTGGCTCCTCGTCGATACCCAGCACGGCCCGATGGGCAACGAGACGCTGTCGGGGATGCTGGCGGGCATCTCGAGCGGCGGCGCGACGTCGCTCGTCCGCGTTGGCAGCTACGCGGACCGCGCCGGCATCCAGCAGTCGCTCGACATGGGCGCCGACGGCGTGCTGGTTCCGTACATCAACACCGCAGAGGAGGCGCGGGCCGCGGTGAGCTGCTGCCGCTACCCGACGGCCGGCACGCGGTCGGTGTACTTCCCGCAGCGCTGCATGAACAAGGGCGGCCTGCTCGGCTACGCCGGCGACGCCAACGCCAACGTCATCGTCGCGCTGCAGGTGGAGACGGCCGATTGCATCGCCAACATCGAGGAGATCGCGGCGGTGCCTGGCGTGGACATCCTGTTTCTCGGCCAGAATGATCTGTGCATGTCGATGGGCCTGTACCAGAAGTACAAGTTCCCTGACATGTATACGTCCCCCGAACTCGGGGACGCGACCGCGAAGCTGATGGCGGCGGCACGCAAGCGCGACATCATCCTAGGCCTGTTTCTCTTTGGCACGACGCGAGTGGCCGAGTTTCTCGACAAGGGGTTCCGCTTCGTCAGCGTCGGAAACGACCTTCACCACGTCCTTACGCAGTCGGCCGCCTACGTCAAGGACGTCGAGGCGATCGGCCAGGGGGGCGCAGGCTGGCAGCGCCGGCCATCGTCGTTGATTGGCTAGGCGCCATCTGGAGTCCCAATTGCCGAAACACATCGCAATGATGGCAATCGTTCTGTGGTCCGTCGTTGTGAGCGACAGGGCTTCACAGACCGCCACAGCCTCGTCGGCTCGTGAAATCGACCGCGATATCTGGTCCGTCTTCGTCGCGACCGTGGCCGCCGACGACATCGTTGGCATGGGACGCGCCTACTTTCCCGACGCGGTGCTGGTCTCACCCAAAGGGACGCGACCTATCAAGGAGACGCTGGAGGGATGGGGACGAGACATGGTCGCCGCTAGGGCGAGGGGCGACAAAGCCACCGTCGAGTTTCGCTTCTCTCGCCGTCAAGACGACAGCACGACGGCGTTCGAAGCCGGCATCTTCAAGTACACCGTCATCGCCAAGTCCGGTGCAAGCACATCGAAGTTCTACCCGTTCGAGGAACTCCTGGTGAAGACGAATGGCAAATGGCGTGTGCTCATGGAACGTCAATTCGACTTGGTCACTCAGGACGCGTGGGAGAAGCTCGCCAAGTGAAGGGATCCTGAAAAGCACGCGGGGCTGAAGCCCCGCCTCCACATGAAGCGGACTCGCCGCCACCAGGCGTCGGACGGCGTACATGCAACAGCTCGGAGTCAAATAGCGGCGCTGTGTCTCCCGTGCGCTGGTGCCAGTGGTAGGGCCGAGTCAATCACTCGTGGCGAAGAGCAACTATTGGTTCCACGGCAGCGGCCCGACGCGCCGGCACCAGCGACGCACCGAGACCGACACAGGCGATGACGGCGGCGGCTGCGGCGTAGAACAGCCAGTCTGCCTCGGCCGAACCGTAGAGGAGATGCGACAAGACACGCGAGGTGCCGATGGCGAGCACGACGCCCACCACCGCACCTGCGAGCGCGACGATCACGCCTTCGCGAACGATCGAGCGGATGACACGCCCTCGTCCGGCGCCAAGTGCGAGTCGGATACCTATTTCCTTCGTGCGCCGCGACACGGCGAAAGCAAGAATGCCGTACAGCCCAATCGCGGTCAGCAGAATGGCCAGCGACGCGGCGTAGCCGACGAAAAGGGCGCCCACTCGAACGGGACGTGTGAGGGCCGCAATTCGAACCGGAAGCGTGATCGTTTCAGCGATCGGCACGTTTGGATCGGCGCGGTGCACTGTGCGACTCAACTCGGGGAGGAGCGTCGCCGGATCGCGAGCCGTCCGAACCGCAATCCTCGAATCGATCTCGCCGGGGTTCTGCCAGAAAGGCGTATAGACCCATATCTCGGCGGCTTCGCTCCGGCTCTTCATTGATACGTCGGCGACCACACCGACGACCTGACGCGCAGTGCCGCCGACGAGAATCGTCGAGCCGATTGCATGGCCGTCGGGCCAGAATCGCCTCGCCAACGTGTCGTTCACGATGGCCACTGCCGGCGACTGCACGGTGTCTCCGTCATCGAACTCCCTCCCGCGGAGGAGTGGCGTTCGGAGGGTCGCGAAATATGCGGGACCAATCTCGTTGTATTGGACTGTCAACTGCTGACTTTTGGGCCATCCCGCCAACCCCGCAGTTGCCGACCCGCCGCCGAGAATCGATCCGATACCCACCATTGACACGGATTCGACCGACGGCAACGCGCGCAGCTGCTGGATCACGGCGTGTTGAAAACGCTGTGCTCGGTCCGGGGCGTACTTGATCAGGCGCGGCCGCACGCGCATCAGCGCAACGTGCGATGTGTCGTAGTTCCGCCCGGCGAGCACCAGACGTGCGCCGGCGGCGAGGAGCGCCGCGGTGGCCAGCAGGGCAACCGCGATGGCTGCCTGCGCGCCCAACAACCACCGTGCCGTCGACCAGCGCACGGACGCAGACCGTCCCTGTGCGGTACGGAGACCCGGACGACGGACGACTCTGATTGCGGGCAGGATGCTGAACAACACTCCGGCGCCCACAGCGGTCATCATTGTCGCTGCGACGATCCTTGACGACTGGCTGAAACCGTAGTACAGCGGATGTCCCTCGTCGTCCATCGAGAAGAACTGGCGCGCGAGCGTAACGATGAAGACGCGTGACACAAGGAGACCGCCAACTCCGCCTGCCACCGCGAGCAGCAGCGCCTCGGTGACCAACTGACGCGTGATCCGGAGCGGGCCGGCGCCTAGCGACAGCCGGACCGCGAACTCTCCCTCACGCGCGGCGGATTGCGCGCTCAGCAACCCCCCCAGGTTTGCGCAGCAGACAATCAGGAGGACGGCCGCCACGGCCGCGAGCATCGCAATCAGGCGGGGCTCTTGATCGTCTTCCGACATTCCACGCGGCTGGCGGACCGCCACGCCGCTGTTGTCCCCGGGCGGCGCGTGCGACCATGCCGCGGGCTTGATTGCCGAAAATTCTGCCGCGGCGTCCGAAACGGTTCGGCCGTTCGCCAGCCGGCCAATCATCGTCAGCGTCGTGCAATCGACGGCCAGCGAGTCGTTGCACCACCGATACCCGACGCGGAGCATCGCCGTCGGGATGTACAGATTCACGGGCAAAGGTGTCAGGCCGACGGGTTGCGGCGGCGCAATGCCGATGATGGTGAACGCCACGGAGTTGATCGTCATCACCGAGCCGACGGCTGCGGGATTGCTCCCAAACCTCGAGTGCCAGAAGTCGTATCCGATAACGGCAACGCGGTCGCGGTCGGGCACCCGATCTTCATCGGCGTGAAAGAAGCGTCCGAGAACCGGCTGCATGTCGAAGAGCAGGAAGTAATTCGCCGAGACGACCGCGCCGTTCACTTCACCTGCATTGCTTCCGACGGCGACGAAGAGGGGCGCGGTTGAATAGTGTGCGGCGAGCGGGCTCACCGTGGTTGCGCGGTCGCGAAAGACGATGTAATCGGGATATGAAATCGCGCCGTCACTTCGAAAGCGGCCGCGCATCGCGGTGATCGAGACAAGGTGTTCTGCGTCGTCCACCGGCAATTGCCGCCAGAGCAGCGTGTCGGCAAGGCTTGCCACAGTCGCGATCGCTGCCGTCGAGAGAGCGACCGTCGCGACTGCCGTTACCGAAAACATTGGCGCTCGCCGCATCATTCGGATGGCGTAGCGCACATCCTGCCGCACGGTGTCCACCAACATTAGGCCGCGTATCGCTGTAGCGTCGCGCGGGAACATCGAGCGGACTCGAAAACCGAGCTGGCGAACGAGGCCTCTCATTCATGTCCCTCGCACGTCGATACCAGAGCCTATGTGAACTCCTGTAGAAGAACAAGGTGAACGGCCATCGCGTTCCTGGCCGACGCGCTCGAGGCGCCGGTGGGTGTCCGCCTTCGCGGCTGCCGCGCTTGGGCGAGACATCTCGCCGTAGCGCGCCAGCAGGCACGCGCGCATAGGCGGATGGGAAACGCGGACTCGCTCAGCGAGATCGGACAGCCTTCGGACGTCCACCGGCGAATGCCGCCAGGTGCTCGCCGGTCAGCGTCGACTTCGCCGCCACGAGATCGGCCGGCGTGCCTTCGAACACGATCCGCCCGCCCTCGTGACCCGCTCCCGGGCCGAGGTCGATGAGCCAGTCGGCGTGCGCCATAACCGACAGGTGGTGCTCGATCACGATGACCGACTTGCCGGAGTCGACCAGCCGGTCCAGCAGCCCGAGCAGCTGCGCGAGGTCGGCCAGGTGCAACCCGGTGGTGGGCTCGTCGAGCACGTAGACGCCGCCGTCGGCCCCCATGTGCGTCGCGAGCTTGAGCCGCTGCCGCTCGCCACCCGAGAGCGTCGTGAGCGGTTGGCCGAGCCGGAGGTAGCCGAGCCCGACATCGCTCATGAGTTTCAGGATCGCGTGCGCGGCCGGCGTGTGCGCCCTGCCGGCACCGAAGAAGCCGACCGCGTCTTCGACCGGCAAGTCGAGCACCTCAGCGATGTTGAGCTTGCCGAGCCGGTAGTCCAGCACCGACGCCTGGAACCGTCGGCCCTCGCACTCCTCGCAGACCGTGGTGACGCCGGCCATCATCGCGAGGTCGGTGTAGATCACGCCGGCGCCGTTGCACGTCGGACACGCGCCCTCGGAGTTGGCGCTGAACAACGCGGGCTTGACGCCGTTGGCCTTCGCGAACGCGTTGCGGATCGGATCGAGGAGACCCGTATACGTCGCCGGGTTGCTCCGGCGCGAGCCACGAATCGCGGTCTGGTCGACCGAGACAACCTCGTCTCGTCCACTCACCGAACCGTGAATCAGAGAACTCTTGCCGGATCCAGCCACGCCGGTCACCACCACCAGCACGCCCATCGGGATGTCGACGTCGACGTTCTTCAAGTTGTGCGTGCGCGCGCCGCGCACCTTCATCACACCCGACGGCTTCCGCACGGATGACTTGAGCGACGCTCGATCGGAGAGATGCCGCCCGGTGAGCGTGCCGCCGGCCCGCAGTCCATCAACCGTTCCCGCGAAGACCACTTCCCCACCGGCAGTGCCGGCGCCGGGGCCGAGATCGACGACGTGATCCGCGATCGTGATCGTCTCCGGCTTGTGCTCGACCACGAGGACGGTGTTGCCCTTGTCGCGCAGTCGCAGCAGCAGATCGTTCATCCGCTGGATGTCGTGAGGGTGCAGCCCGATCGTCGGCTCGTCGAAGACGTAGGTCACGTCGGTGAGCGACGACCCGAGGTGGCCGATCATCTTGGTGCGCTGCGCCTCACCGCCCGAGAGCGTGCCCGACGGCCGGTCGAGACTGAGGTAGCCAAGCCCGATCTCCACGAACGAGTCGAGCGTGTGTCGCAGCTTCGCGAGCAGCGGCGCGACAGACGACTCGTTCACCCCGCGCGTCCACTCTGCAAGATCACTGATCTGCATCGCGCAGACGTCGGCGATGTTCTTTCCTTTGATCTTCGACGACCGCGCGGCCTCGTTGAGCCGCGTGCCGCCGCAGTCGGGACAGCTGGTGAACGTGACCGCGCGCTCCACGAACGCACGGATGTGCGGCTGCATGGCGTCGACGTCCTTGGACAGGAACGACTTCTTGAGCCGCGGGATCAGCCCCTCGTAGGTGAGGTTCAACTTCTCGACCTTCACCTTGGTCGGCTCCTGGTACAGGAGGAGGTGGCGCTCCTGCTTGGTGTACTTGCGGATCGGCTTGTCCGGGTCGATGCCGATGGCGGCAAAGGTGCGCATGTACCACCCCTCAGCGGTGTAGCCGGGGATCGTGAGCGCGCCCCCGCTGAGCGACTTCGTGTCGTCGTAGAGCTGCGACAGATCGATGTCGCTGACCTGCCCCATGCCCTCGCATCGCGGGCACATGCCGCCGAGGTAGACGAGGTCGCGCACAACTTTCCGTTCACCCTGGCCCTTGTCGGCGGTCATCGAGCCGCTCGCCTTCCGCGTCGGGACGTTGAACGAGAAAGCCGTCGCGGGGCCAATGTGCGGCTTGCCGAGGCGGCTCCACAGCACACGCAGCATCGCGTTGGCGTCGGTCGCGGTGCCGACCGTCGAGCGCGCGTTGGCGCCCATGCGCTCCTGGTCGACGATGATCGCGGTGGTGAGGCCTTCGAGGACGTCGACATCGGGCCGGGCCATCGCGGGCATGAATCCCTGCACGAACGCGCTGTAGGTCTCGTTGATCAGTCGCTGCGACTCCGCCGCGATCGTGCCGAACACGAGCGACGACTTTCCGGATCCCGAGACGCCGGTGAACACCGTCAGCCGCCGCTTGGGGATCTCGACGCTGACGTCCTTCAGGTTGTTTTCGCGCGCACCCTGGACGCGGATCAGGTCGTGGGTGTCGGCGTGGTGCTGGCGGGAGGCGGTCATGGTCGCGAGCGCAGCGAGCGGTTAGCGAAGGCTGGCGTTCAGCTTCACGGCGGCTTTGATGAGAGCCTTCAAGGCCTGCTCGTTGATCTTGTCGCCCTCGTGGAAGTCGATGGCGCGCCTGGCGTTGCCTTCGAGACTGGAATTGAAGAGGCCTGAAGGGTCCTTCAGCGAGGCTCCCTTGGCGAAGGTCATCTTGACGTGGTCTTTGTACGTCTCGCCGGTGCAGACGATCCCGTTGTGCGACCAGACTGGGACCCCCGTCATCCCATTCGACGGCTTCCGCCATTTCCGCTCTTCGATCATGTCGGGGTCGGCCTGCGTCGATGAGGGTGCGGATCCGAGAGAGCAGCTCGCCCCGCCAGTCGCGAGAGTCACGCTTTTGCATCATGCTGAGAGACCCCTCGATGTGCGTCGCCCGCCGCGCCACTTGGTGGCATACGGCAGCACGAACATGTACAGACCTGTGAACAGGAGCAAGGCGAGCGGGACGAGCGGCGAGTAGGTCACCCAGGCCGGAGGCGGCCCTTGCGTCATGGCCACGAAGTTGGCGATCACGGTCAACGTAAAGGCAATGGACAGCCAGCGGTGGGTCTGCCGAATCCAATTGTTCCAGTTCATGGGATCCTCGCGAGCAGGTCGACGAGCTTCCCGCCCATCATCTTCCAGCGCGTAGCGCGCGCCGCCGAATTCCTGCTTCTGACCCGGCTTGAAGCCAGACTGCACGATCGACAGGCGGGTGCCCGACGCCGTGGGCGTGAGCGTGAAGGTCACGACAGTGTCAATGCCAGGGACGCTCCACGCCCAGCTGAGCATCCGATGCGCTTCGATCTCGACAAACCGGCAATTCACGGTGCCGTCCCACCCGGGATGCGGCTGCGTCTTGAAGGTGAACGCCGCCCCCGGCTCGAGCTTGAGACCGGCGACAGGCAGGAGCCACTCGGCGAGCAGCGTGGGGTCGGTGATCGCGCGCCACACTTTCTCCGGCGCATGAGGCAAATCGAAGTCGAACGAAATCGATTCGGTCTGCGATCGTGCTGTCGTGTCGGTGACAGTCACTTGTCCATCTTCTCCAGCAGTCGTTCAAGGCGATCGACGTGCTCCGCCCAGAAGGCGCGGTAGTGCGCGATCCAGTCGATGAGCGGCCGCATCCCGCGCGGCTCCACCCGGTAGTAGACACAGCGCCCGTCGCGCCGCCCGTTCACCAGGCCGGCGTCTTTCAACGTGGCGAGGTGCTGCGAGACCGCCGGCTGCGAGATGTCGAAGCGCGCCGTGAGGTCCTTCACCGCCGCTTCGCCACGCGTGAGCGACTCGAAGATCGCCCGGCGGCTGGGGTCCGCCAGCGCCTGGAAGATCTTGTCTTCGACCACGGCCGCGCTCATACACAACGTATAAGCCGATACTTATTGATTGTCAAGGCGTGATCACAACTGATCTGCTGGGTATCGCTGGATTCTTCAGGAACACTCTTGCTAGGGCCAGGCGAAGGTCACGTGACACCGGCTGAGACCATCGCGCGAAACCCCAAATGACGCTCCAGCAGATCGTTGTAGCTGCCTTCTCCGGTTATCCGGCCATCCTCCAGAAATACAAGCCGGTCGCAGCCTCGCACCGTCGACAACCGATGCGCCACCACGACCAGGGTTTTGACGCCGCGCAGCTCGTCGATCGCGCGGATGATGGCCTGTTCGGTTTGCTGGTCGAGCGCCGACGTCGCCTCGTCGAACACCAGGACGTCGGGATTGCGGTAGAGCGCGCGGGCAATCGCCACCCGCTGGCGCTCCCCTCCCGACAGTCGGATGCCGCGTTCGCCAAGGCGTGTGTCAAGGCCCCGAGGGTGTGACGCGACGGCTTCACTGAGATGGGCGAGGCGCAATGCCGCCTCGACATCGGCGTCGTCGATTTCGGTATCCGCTCGTCCGAACGCGACGTTTCGCCGGAGCGTGTCGTCGAGCAGCGCAAACCCTTGCGCAACGTAGCCGATGCGCCGCTGCCACAATCCGACGTCGGCGCGGATATCTCGACCGTCGATGAGTACCTGGCCCAAACGCGGATCGAGCAGGCCGAGCAGGATGTCGACGAGCGTGCTTTTCCCGGCACCCGTTGCGCCGACGATGCCGACCGATTCGCCGCGACGGATCGTCAGGGTCACGTCGTTGAGCGCCGGACCACGGCCCTCTTCGTAGGTGTAGCTCACCGATTGGAGATCGATTCGATCGGCGAACGGCAGCGTCTCCGTTCGCGCTGCGTTCTGCTCGCCTGCGGTCGGCCGCTCGAGCAGGCTGAAATCGTTCCAGAGCCCCTCGACGTGCGGGCGGGCGCCTTGGAACGCGGCGAAATTGAGTATCAGCCGGTTCGCGGCGGGCACCACGCGAAATCCAGCGTATGCGTACAGCGCCATCAATCCGATCAGGCTGCCGCCGCTCGCGCCACGAGCCGCCACCAGGATAACGGCTATCAGGATGGCCACCACGAACGTGCTTTCGACGAACACGCGAACGGCCGTCGTCAGGGCGCCTTGTCGCTTTCGGACTGATGCGAGCTGGTCGCGATGAGCAGAGAAGGCCGACAGGAAGTGCAGTTCCGCCCCCATGACGCGGACCTCCTTGAACGACGCCAAACTCTGTTGGAGATCCTTCAGCAAGGCTTCCTGGAGGATCTTGCCGTCGGCGCCGTAGCGCACTGCGAGATGTCGGGTCACGAGGAATGGCCCGAGCAGCACGACGCCGATGGTGACGAAAGAAACGAGGGTTGCCAACGGTGCCGCGAATCCGAGCACCGCGATGAGACCGGCTAGGGTCAGCGCCTCGGTTGCGAAGTTGACGGCTGCACCCAGACCAGACGAGAACACGGCCTCGATGGAATGACCCGCCGCCTGGATGAGCCTGGCGGAATTACGCCGCAGATGAAACACGTAGGGGGCCGCCAGATATGCCCCGAGCAATCGCCGTGCGACCTCGGACGCGGTGCGCTGCACGACCGTTTCCTGCACCCACGCGAACATGGTGAGCAGCAGGCCGCGGGCGATATAGAAGACGACGACACCAGCCGTCACCGTGATGATGAGATCCTTCGGTGCCGCGGGAGGCAGCCATGCGGCGATTCGCGAGACGACAGGCAGGCTGCCGGCGCGTGCCGGTTCGGCGACGATCGTCCCCAGCGTCAGGACAACGCCCGCGCCCATGCTCTCGAGCGCGGCTGCGGTGAGGGTGAGCGGGATGAGCACGACCCACTGCCACCGGCGGCGTCGAGGAATGAGGCGCAGGGCGCGAACAAGGTCACGCAGCATCGGCAGCACCCAATAAGTCGGGTCAGTGCGCGGCGTACCGTCGCACGAAGCCTGGAAAGCTGGCGGCCGTCGACAGCGATGGCGCGTGGCCGCCTAGACGCCAGTTCCAGAACCAGAGGCGCGCGAGTTTGTTGGGGAGCGAATAGGGATTCGTGGACTGTCGATGCGCGTACTCGGCGCGATCCATCCACCCGGCCCGCGCCGACTCCAGCCTGCGGATGGCTGCGGTCGGGATCGGCACGAACCCGCTGTCGTGGAGGTGACGGATGGCGACGCGCACAGGCAGGATCAGGTGGCGCCGAGCAGTCTGGTCAGCGAACCTGTCCCAGTCAATCTGATCGCCTTCGCGCACGATCACTTCGCCCGCGGCGAACCGCCGGATGCGGCAACGCTCCCGTACCGAAGGGCTCAGCAGGTCGATAAACCGAGGTTCGGCCGACGGGGTCATACGTGGCCCTGCGGAATTATACGCTTCGATGAATCGATCGCTTCGCGGAGGGCAAACTCAAGAAACTGTCCTTAGCGGATGGAGTTGCCGCAGATCCCTGCGACGTCCACCTTATGACCTCATGTATCACCTCGGTCTTCTGATTGCGGGCTTCTTAATCGCATTAACCGCAAGGGCGTAGTAGCTGTACCTGATCGCGAGCTGGATTTGGCTGAGGCCGCTGAGATCCAGGCCTGCGTCAGCGGCGGACTCCACCGGGATCCGAATCCGCCAGCGCGCCGCCGGACTGCGTCCCCAGAACTGCTGTTTGGCACTCTCGTCAAGGTCGTTGGGGTTGATCCCATGAACCTGGGCCGGCGACAGTTCACGCCGGGGCGGAGCTTTGATCACAACCGAAGTCTTGTCATGACGCAGATTCGTCGCATCTCCAGCAGTGTTCGAGCTCGACTTGGACCCAGTCGTGGTTCGGATCGACGCTCGCTCCGATGAGTGCGACCTCAGTCCTCCAGATCTTGAGTTCGGTGCTTGGCGCGAACGCGCTGATCGGAACGTCGAACGACACCACCTTGGAACCCTTCAGTCCACTCAGCGCGACCGGATCGGTGATCGGCACCGCCACATGGCCTTCGAAGCCCAAATGGTTCCAGTAATCGTCGTACTGCTCGCGCAACGCGGCCGGGTCGAACAGCGCCAGCGATTTGACGTAGGCCTCCACCAGGTCCAGGACCCGCGCCGGATCCCTGCGACCAAGCGCAAAGAACGCATCCTCCTCGAGATCCGGGTTGAGGTAACCGTAGTCGAAGCGGAAACGAGGCGCCCGCGGGGGGTCGGCAAGCGTATACAGGTCGAACGCTCGGTCTCGCCGGAAGCCGTACCAGAGGAAGTAGTCGAGATAGTCCTGAAACTGGCGAATCAGGATCTTGGCGACCCTGGTCACTGCGTCCACGTCCTGCTCGAAGCCGGCCGTCAGCGTGCTGAGAGCCTCTGTGTCGGCAGTGTATGTTGCTGCTTTTTGCTTCGCGCTCTCAGCCGCCAGCTTGGCGTGCTCGTGGTCGATGAACCGCATGTTCACCTCGTAGGCGGCGTCGAACGCGTCGATGAGGAGCTGCCGTTCCTTCTCGTCGAACTCGTCGTCGCCTTCCGCCGCGAACAGCTGGGCGACCGCCTCGACCTTGTCGACCAGCTGCACCGTTTTGTCGATGGCGTCGGTCAGCGAGCCCTTCGCCTTCTGACCGGCGGCCGTCAACTTCGGGTCCGTTGGATTACTCAAATCGACCCAGGTCTCGAGGTTGTCGGCAGCCGCGCCGGCCGCCGAGGCTGTGGACGCCAGAGCGCCAACCGCAGCCAGCCAGGCGGCGACCGTCGACCCTGCGCTTTGCACGGCGCCGACGATCGCGATCACCGCGCCGACCACCACACCGATTCCCTTGACGACGTCGCCGAAACTAATCTCTGCGTCGTTTTCTCGGGCCTCTTGGACGGCAATGAGCGCTTGTTGGATCGCATATAGACGGCCCTTTGCCTTTTCCCAGGCCACTTCGGCCGCCTGTCGCTGGCTTTCGGCAAGGGTGACATCAATCTGCGCTGCGCCAGCCATCCCCTGTGCGTGGTCCCGTGCGGCCTTGGCCAGGTTACCCTTGTCGCTCGTGTCCTTGATGTCCAGCAACGTCCGCAGGGTAGTCTCGAACAGTGCATCTCTGTGGCCTTGATAATCGGTGATGAACTCCTCGTAGAACTCGAAGTCCGGACGCAGGTCGTGCTGATAGCCAATACCGATCGGGGTCATCCCCTTGTTGATGTATCCGAGGAGGACCTTCGCGCGGTTGTTGATCACGAGAGAGTGGGGTGTAGATGGTCCTGGCGTGGTGCCCGTTGACCTTCGCGAGCAGGATGAGCGCAGACTCGAGCTCTTTGCGGGCTTTGGCGAGGAGGGTTGCCTTGACCGGCCGGAAGATCGACTGGTCGAAATGAAGCGGCAGGTCGTGGTCGAATCCAACGCCCACCTTCCGGATCTTCAAACTAGGGCCGGAAGTCGTCGCCGCCGCCGGGACATATGACCGGAACATGTACTCCCCAACCCGAGTGCGATAGCTGCTCCACTGAGTCGCGGCCGCCTTTCCCGCGAGGTCGACAACCAGCTTCCACCAGGCGTCGGCATCACTCACGGCGTCCTTGGTGACCGTCCCGGCCGTTCCCGTCTTACCGTCTCTTCCGGCAACGCCACCCTGCCGCCCTCGCCGCCGTGGCAGGTGGGCCCTGCGTCAGCCCCACGGTTGCCGTCGGTCCCTTTGGCTCCGCCCTTTCCGCCGGCACCGGGAGCACTGTCAATCTGCAGGTCACCCTCGGTGGTCATGAAATGCAATGCGATCTCGCCGCCGTGCCCTCCGTTCCCACCGTTACCGCCGCGTCCACCGTCGGGACCGCGGTGACCTGGAAAACATTCGAGAGCCCCGCCGATTTTCTCGCCGCGCTTCGCGTTGCTGCCGTTTCCGCCGTTGGCGGCATTTCCACCCTTGCCGCCAGGCTTGCCCCGTGCCACGAGCCGCGCGTTCACGACTTTCTGGGCGACCATCGTGATGGCCGACGCGCTGGTGCCATTACCACCATTAGCGCCCGGAGTGGTACCTTTCGCGGCCGCTCCATCAGTCGCTGAAAACAGTTGATGGGTGGTGGTGTCGATGGCGCCACCATTACCGTCGTAGGTATCCGCGACCAGGACCAGGGGATGTCCAGAGAGCGCGAAAGTGTACTGAGAGGCGTGCACGATCTCTCGCGCCAACAGGCACACCGTCGTGCCTTTCGGAATCTCCCGAAAATTCATCTCCTCCTGAAGCTCCTTACGGAGTCCGTCGTCAATCTCGATCCGATCCCGAACGTAGGTCAAGGCTGCCACGGCAGTTCTCCCTCACTTCGATGCCTGCGCACGACAGGAAATGCGTCTCAGCACCATGATCCGCGGATTGATTGTCGAAACGATCGGTTGGCTCGGCTCTATCTGCTGCTGTGAGGACTTCAACGCGTCAGTAAGCGCCGTCGTGCTACTTTCCGTCCGAGCGATGAGCACTGCGACTATGGACGTCGCAAAGATCGGGTGTGACGACGTGTACGGTCCGATGGCGGCCACCTTGGCGGTCCTTCCTGGCAGATCACCGGGCTGACGCAAGTGTGGGCCGCGCAGGATCATCTGTCACTACCCACGCGAGTAGGAATACGTCGGA
>CAVXSR010000008.1:0-115324 GCA_963764495.1 Vicinamibacteria bacterium
CGGATCCACTGGACCGGCTTCCGTCGAGGGTGAGTCGAGGCTGGCCGCGGCTGGACGATACACGCCAGACATCGCGGCGCGGCCCTCTTCGGCACAACTTCGGCTCAACTTCAGCACAACCTCGGCGTCCCCACAGGACATCCTCTCCACTGGGATTTGACCCTCCCTTAGCGCGCCTGCGCGCGAAGGAGGAGTCATGGTTCATCGAAGGCTGTGCTCGGTGGTGGTTGTCGCCTCGGTGCTGGTGTCCAGTCAGCTACGCGCCGTCGGAACGGCCGCAGAAGTGCCCTTCGACCTGTATCAACGGCACCTTGTGGTCACCAAGGGGTCTATCGGCGGGCTGAAGGGTCTCAACCTGCTGATTGATACCGGCACGATCCCGAGCGTCGTGGACAGTCGAATCGCCCGGAAGCTGCACCTGCAGACCGAGTCCGCGCTGCTGGTTGCATTCGGCCAGCAGATGGCCATTCACAGCACCGTGTTTGACGGCTTCCGCATCGGCTCGCTACAGTCGGGACCGGTGCCTGCCAGCGTCGGCGATCTCTCGTACCTGGCAGGCATCCGCATCGACGCCATCGTCGGCCTCGACGTCCTGGCACGGACGAGCTTCAGCATCGACTATCGGACGCGGGTGCTGCGATTCGCGCCGGAAGGGCGGGAGGAATCGGTTGCGCCGTTGGAGCTCGCGTGGCCGTTTGTGACCGTTCGGATGGCGGTCGCCGATGAGGAGATGCGATTGCTGGTCGATACCGGCAGTCCCGACCTCGTGCTGTTCAAGGCGCGGATGCCCGCCGCGCTCGCGACGCCGCCGTGGAAAGGCGACAAAACGGTGCAGTACGCCTCCGGCGCGGCCCGGTTGCTGCGGCTCGATCTGCGAAAGGTCGGCCTCGGAACGCACACTTGGGACAGACTACCAGCCTGGGCACTCGATCGCTCGCTGGATGGATACCCCGCCAGCATCGACGGGGTGCTCGGCGTGGTGACGCTCGGCTGCCGGCGCGTCAGATTCGACTTCGAGAGAGGAGAATTCGGCTGGACCCGGTGAAAAACGGCTTCCGCATCGGCGAGCGCCATCACGTCGAGCCGTCACTCAACAGCGTGACCGGAGGATTATGACTACTGCGGCGACTGGAGTCCGGACGGGCGGCAGTTCTTCTTCACGAGGTACCGTCGCGACAGAGCGGACATCTGGGCTATCCGTGAACGAATCGGCCTCTTCAGCCGGAAGGCGAGCGAACCTGCGCGCCTGACCAGCGGACCGACTAATTTCCCGGCAGCCGTCCCGAGCCGAGACGGCCAGTCAGGTTGCGGTCATCGGCACGCAGCCCCGCGGCGAGAACCTGCATTTCGATCTGCGCACCCGCGCGTTCGCGCCGTCCATCGTCTCTTGCGATAGGCGGCCGCCTTGCTGAAGGCCGGATCGTGATAGCGATCCGCGCTCAATAGCGTCCACTGGACGAAATCGATCTTGAGGAAGTCGCAGCCCCAGTCGCCGGCCACGCCTGTGCAGAGATCGCGCAGCCAATCCCTTCCGCGATGCCATACGGCACAAGCCAGAGCCCGGCACGCAGGCCCAGCTCGCGAATCTTCCCGGCCAACCACTTCATGCCGTGCGGAAAGCGCTGATTGCCTTCCCAGTCGCCGTAGGTACGGAACCAGCCGGCATCGATCTGCACACACTCCAGGCCGTAGGGTTTCAGGTGTGCGAGCCTCACTCCGAGTGGTGGTCGGATCTTGCCTCGTTGATTCCCTGGGTTCCTGAGATGATGAGAGCGCGGGAGCATAAACGTGGCTGAGAAGGTGAAGGTCGGAGTCATCGGGTCGCGGTTCGAGGCCGATATCCACGTCGCCTCGATCAGGCAGATGAGCGAGGACGCCGAAGTCGTGGCCATCGCGTCGCCGACCCCCGGCAACGCCGAAAAGCTCGCGAAGCACTACGGCGTGCCGCGCTGGTTCACCGACTACCACACGATGCTGGCCGAGCCCGACATCGAGATGGTCACGATCACAGCGCCGAACCGCCTGCACTGTCAAATGACCATCGACATCGCCAACGCCGGCAAGCACGTGGTCTGCGAGAAGCCGCTCTGCATGACGCTCGAGGAAGCGGACCTCATGATCGAGCACTGCGCCAGGAAGGGGGTGCTCCTGATGTACGCCGAGGAGCTCTTCTTCACGCCGAAGTACCTCAAAGCGAAGGAAATGGCGGACCAGGGCGCATTCGGCGACGTGTATCTCGTGAAGCAAAGCGAGAAGCACTTCGGTCCCCACGGCGACTGGTTCTGGGACGTCGAGCAGTCGGGCGGCGGCGTGCTGATGGACATGGGCTGCCACGGCATCGCGTTCTGCAACTGGTTCCTCGATCGTCCAAAGCTCGAACGCGTGATGGCGCAGGGCGGTACCTACGTCCACAAAGACAAGACGCGCGGCGACGACAACTGCATCGTGATCCTCGAATTCGCTGGCGGCAGAGTCGGACTCGTCGAGGACTCCTGGGCGCGTACCGGCGGCATGGACGATCGGATCGAGGTCTTCGGATCGAACGGCTGCACCTACGGCAACCTCCACATGGGCAATGCGCTGCCGACGTTCAGCGAAGTGGGATTCGGCTACGCCGTCGAGAAAGCGCCGACGACGAGGGGGTGGACGTATCCGGTCTTCGAGGAGCTCTGGAACTACGGGTTCCCGCAGGAGATGGCGCATTTCGCGCGCTGCGTGCGCGGGAAGGTGTCGCCGATTGCCACGGGCGAGGACGGCCGCTTCGTGCAGCAGGTGCTGTTTGCCGCCTACCAGTCGATGGGCGCGGGCCAGCGCGTGGACATGCCGTTCAACGCGTACGGCGTCAAGAAGCCGATCGATCTCTGGTTCAATCCGAAGCGCTGACGGGGAGCGCCGACACGATCTGCCACCGCGACTCGTCCTGGAGGGAGAAATCCGCTGATCGCCGCCTCGTCATTCGTCAATGACCCGGCGAACGTGGCGAGCGTGAGACCGACGGTGACGAGCGTGCCGGTGGTGCCGCGCCAAGTGTTTCGGGGCCGTCGGGATCCACACCAACGCACCAGCCACGAGACCGTAAAGCAATGAGATCCCCCACAAGGCGCCCACCTGTTCCTCAAACCTTTCAACGATGCTGGGGTGTTCCTGGAGTCTTGAGGGATACTTCTCCCCGCTCCTCCTTCAACGCGTCCTCTTCGCCCTCTCTTCCCGTCTCCTTCAAAACCTGCTTTAGCGCCTCCTCCTGTTCATTCGACGCCACACCCCACGCCAACAACGACGGGATCATCCAGTGCGCCAAGACACTGACCAACACGAACGTCAGCACTGAGATGCCGGCACGCCTGATGATTCGTCTCCGAGACATGCGCCGGCAGGTTATACGACACTACTGAGATCGTGCAACCTTCTCATCGGTGATGGCAGAGACACGGCTCCGTTGATGCGGATATCTTCAGTCCTCGGTTCGCCCCTTTTCACCACTGAGATAATTTTCGTTCTGTGTGTGGAGAAGCGAACGCCTGAAATATCCTTCCAGCCTTCATGACGCATTTCGCCCGAACGGGATGATCGGGATCGGCTAGCGGTCTGTTGCCCTACTCGATGCGATAAAGGTGCGTTCGCGAACGGAGGAGGAACGCCTTGCCGGCAATCGCGGGGGAGGCCATGAATCCATCGCCGAGCTGATTCTCTGCCAGTACTTTGAACGTGCGACCCGCGGCGACGACAACCGTCTTGCCCTCCTCGCTGAAGAAGTAGACGCGACCGTCGGCTGCCACCGGCGACGCGGAGTGCGCGCCGCCGATGCGGCCCGTCCACACGACCCGGCCGGTGCGCGCCTCCACGGCGCTCGCGACGCCCGCATCGGTGGTCATGAACAGCAGGTCGTCCACGAGCAGCACTGACGGCTTGTTGGGGACGCCCCTGGTGAGCCGCCAGGCCACATGCGTGGAGGTGACATCGCCGTGCCCGTCGGGACGCACGGCGAGCAGTTCGCCCTTCGGGAACCCGGTGGGCAGGAAGACGAGGCCAAAGCCCGCCACCGGTCGTGTGCTGGCCGAGTGGTTCGTGCGCTCCTCGACGCGCCAACGTTCCTTTCCCGTCAGCGGATCGTAGGCGTAGGTGGCTTTCGCGCCCATGCTGATCATCAGTGGCGCGCCGTTCACGGTGACAATCTGCGGCGTCGCGAACGCCTTGCGCAGGTCGCCCTCGGCTTGCGGCTTGCCGTCGGGCCCGAGATCCTTGAAGTCGATCGACCGCTCGGTCTTCCAGACGGTCCTGCCGGTCTTCTTGTCGAGCGCGACCACGTACTGCACATCGCTGCCGTCGTAGTGCAGCAGCAGCAGGTCGCGGAAGACGACCGGTGAGGATCCGGCCCCGCGATAGTGATTGCACTCGAGGTCGCGGCGCTCCCAAAGCACCTTCCCGGTGGCCGTGTCGATCGCGGCCGTGCCCGGCGACCCAAACGTGACATACACGCGCCCGGGCTCGATAGCCGGCGTCGGCGAGGCATATGTGTTGAACGGGTGCACGTATTGCGGCGTCTCGACATCGAACAGCTTCAGATCGTGAACGATCCTCCCCGACGTCTGGTCGAGCCCGACCGCGAAGAGCTGCCTACCGTCCTCAGTAGCCGTCGTGACCCACACCTGGTTGTCGAGCACGACGGGCGATGACCACGCGCGCCCGTGAAGCGGCGTCTTCCATCGCACGTGCTCGGTCTCGCTCCACGTCAATGGCAAGCCCGTCGCGCTGGCCTTGCCCGAGCCACCCGGCCCGCGAAACTCGGGCCACTGCACTTCGGATAGAACGGACACGGCCAGCAGGGCGGAGGCGGCCAGCGGCAGGAACTGCATCCGCTGGCCATTCTATCTCGCCCCCATGCTCCCCGGCTGGGCCGCGCTGGGCGTGGCGGTTGCCGCGGCGCCCACCTGGGTGAGACGCCGCGATGGCTTCACGGCCGACGACCTCGCGTAGACTCTGCTCGTGACCTCGCTGTGGCGCTGGGCGCGACGTGCCGTTTTCGCGACGGTTCTCATCTTCATCACCTTGATCGTCGGCGGCGCCTACGACGCGCGCCGGCGCCTCCCCGATCTGAAGCCGTGGCATCGCGTGAGCTTCGATGACGTCAGTGCATCGATTCTGGACGACCACTTTACCTTTGCTCAGTATCTCGCCCGCGAGGAGCGGCTATTCGCGCAGCTCCGCGAGTTCGAGTCGACGATTGATCCTGCGGACCGAACGATGGTCAACCGTTACCACGCGGGCAGCCTTTCGCATCCGGCGAGCGCCGGCCACGACTGGAACCGATCGTTCGAGATCCAACCGACGACGATCCAGGGCGGCGCGTTACTCATTCACGGCCTGACCGACTCGCCGTACAGCATGCGAAGCATCGCCGAGGTCCTGCGAAAGAGTGGCGTCTACTCGCTTGCGCTGCGGATGCCCGGTCACGGTACCGTTCCATCTGGGCTGGTGAAGGCAAGCTGGGACGATTGGCTCGCCGCAGTGCGGATGGGCGTGCGACACGTGCGGACCAGGACACCTCGAGGGGCGCCGCTCATCCTGGTCGGCTATTCCAACGGCGGTGCGCTGGCCGTAAAGTACACGCTCGACGCGATCGAGGGCAGCGGGGATCCGGTGCCCTCGAAGCTCATTCTCATCTCGCCGATGATTGGCGTGTCTCCCGCCGCCCGGCTCGCGTGGTGGATCAGCCGCCTCGGTGTAGTGCCGTACTTCGAGAAGGCGAACTGGCTGGACGTCCTGCCAGAGTACAACCCTTTCAAGTACAACTCATTCCCCGCCAACGCCGCGTTTCAGACCGCTTCTTTGACGCGCGCCGTCCAGACCGATCTCGCTCGCGTCGCGACGAGTGTCCGGCGTGTCGCGATCCCTCCGATTCTCACGTTCCAGTCGATAGTCGATGCGACGGTGAGTACCCCCGCCGTCGTGCACACGCTCTACGATCAACTCCCGGCCAACGGCAGCGAGCTGGTGCTGTTCGATGTCAATCATCTCTCCGGCATCGACGTCTTCGTGCGGGCATCCGATCGCTCGCTGGTCGGAAGTTTTCTGGATCGCACCGCGCGCCGCTATCGGCGAGTGGTCGTGACGAACGGCTCGCGAGACACCCGGGATGTCGAGGCTCAGACGATCGAACCCGATTCGATCGGGATTACGCGACGGCCGCTCGGATTGGCCTGGCCGCCCGAGGTGTTCTCGCTGACGCACATCGCCCTGCCGTTTGCAGCGAACGACCCACTCTACGGCATCGATGGCTCGGGCGGGCGCGCCGGTCTGCTGCCAATTGGACGGTTGAGTCCTCGCGGCGAGCGGGCGGTGCTTACCGTCGGAACCGATACGTTGATGCGTCTTTCCTCGAATCCGTTCTTCCCGTTCATCGCGGAGCGGGTTGGCGAATGGCTGGGCACCGGAACCATCGAGCAGTCATCGATGGAGCCGCCGCTGACAAGCGGGGTTCCGTAACCGTCTTTCTCGCATGACCAGCCGCGGGCTCGGGCTCGTGGGTCCAGTCAGGACAGAGGCATGAAGCGGCACCGTGTCGTGCGCGTCGTCCCGCTCATCCTCATTGGGCTGGTCGGCCTCGCCAGCGTCGCCCTCGTTCGCGGACGCTCGATCGACATCGTCGACATGGACGGCCGGCCCATCGCCGGCGCGTTTCTCATGTACCACCGGGAAGGCGCGCGCCTGAGCGTCGTGCACCCGGTGAGCTACGTCGACACGCCATACACCCTGGTTCGGTCGGACGAGCGCGGGCGCGCGAGCATTCCGGCCGTCGTTCGCGTGCACTGGCCATGGCCGCTCCAGTCGCACCCGCGCGTGATCGTCGACTTCGTTTATGCGCGCAGGGTTCACAACGGCCTCGCCAACCTTCGAGCCGGGGACGGCGCCAAGCCCGGCGTCTTCGAGCTGGCGGACGACCACCTGCGCCTCGCCGATGTGTCGCGCGATCCCGCGTTGTGGCACGGCTCGCTGAGGGACGGCGCCTACTTCCTTCCCAACGCGATGGGCCGAATCGGACGGCCTGCGCCGGCTGCGGACACGATACGGACGGCGGGCCAGCTCCTCGACGAGCTGACCGCCGACTACGGCGCGTTTCTCGAGCAGTACCAGCACGTCGCGCGGCCGCGACCCGAGATGCCGGCCTTCGCGCGGTACGGGACCGACGATGACAGGCGCAAATGGCGGGAGAACGTCGAACAGGACCTCGCACGGGAGCCGACATGGGGACCCGTCGCCCTGCGCGAGGTCGGCCGACAGCTGCGCGCGTATCGGGCGCCTTGAGCAGGCTCCCTCAGGACGCGATCCGCGCTTCAATCGCGCGCAGCCAGCTCCAGCGGATAAACCAGCTCCCGGGATAGATCACTCGCCAATACAGCGCGAAGCGCCGTTCGGTCCCGCGGTCCACCGTGTGGACGCGCGTCTCGGTCGTCAGTCGCGTCCAGCCGTCCGATTCCGCGATCGCGCGGAAGTTCATCACCGCGCGCGCGAAGCCCGGTCGGCCGAGCGTCCGGAAAAGCTCGGGATCCAGCGACGGCCCTGACCGTTGCTGCGCCGCTCGCACGATCTCCGGTGGGGCGATGACGACCGCGCCGATCAGCAGCTCTCGGTCAGCGTCCTCTTCCAGCAGCACGAATCCACTGGACAGCGCGACGTCCAGAATGGGCTTTTCGGCTGGCGGGTTGAGAATGTGCTCGCCCTGACCTCGTCGCCCCGGGTTTCGGATGAACGTGAGCGTGCGGAAGAGAAAGATATCCGACGACCGAACCCGCCGGATCGCGGCGAAGACCTGGCGCGGGCTGGCGCGCACGCGCCGCTCGTGGTACTCGCCAAACTGCCATTCCGGCAGCCACCGGTCGATGAGCGTGTCGCGCGCGGTCGTGGTGCGTGTTGAATCGGGCAGCAGAATCGCGCTCAGCGCCAGTGCGGCTCCCGCTGCCGCGACCAGCGTTCCCCGCCGGCGCGTGCGGATGCCGAGCCAGCGGAGCGGCCGGATCAGGCTGAGCAGCCCGACAAAAGCCGCCACCGCTCCGACGTAGAAGAGCGTGTTCACCGCTCGTCGAGCAGTCGGACGTCGTACACGGCGCCGGTCCGTGATCCCGGTTTCGCGACGAATTTCACGGCCAACACGCCGTTGGCGGCAAGCACCACATCGGGAGGTACCAGATACGTGGCATCGGTGAAGCGGTCCGGATGCTGGCCCTCGAGCGAGACCGACGCGACCACGCGATCGTTCACGAGGATGTCGAACCGGCGATCGCGCTGGCCGTCGGAGTAGGTAATGAGCAGCGCGAGTGATCTGCCGCGCGTCGCGGCGGTCGACGATGGGATTGTCAGCTGGTAACCGAACCAGCCGCTGGCCTCACGCCAGGTTCGGCCATTCGTGACACCAGTCGTAGCGCCTTCGCCCTGCACCTTGTGCTCCACCTCCGGTTGTTGCTCTCCCGGCGTGACGCGGTCCAGCGTGCGCTGCTCGAGAGCCAGGTGCTTCGTCTCTTCGGCTTCGAGCTGGGCCACCACCTTCGGATAGTCACTCGGGGCGACCGCGCGCCAGTAGATCATGTAGCGGCTGTCGTGCACCCGAAAGAAGGGCACGAGCGTCAGGTCGCGCGCTTCCGCCGGGCGAATCAGGTCGGACGCCGTGAAGGTCATCGGGCTTCCTGCGACGGGACGGATGTGATCCGGGAACGTGGCCGCGTCGCCAACCAGCATTGGCGCGCTGTCGAGCGGCAAATATCGACCCGGTGAGACGTGCGCCATGCGGCCGTCGCCCGCAACGAGCCCATCGAGCTCGTCGGTTCCCGTCCTGGCCGCGAGCACGATCGGGCCGCGCAAGATCGCGACATAGTCCGACCCGTCCGGCAGCCGCTCGATCGTCGTCTGCATCGGCAGATCGATTTCCACACGGTCGCCGTCGTGCCACTCGCGAGTGACGGCGGCATAAGAAGACGGCGTCGAGTCGTCGCGCCACTCTTGGCCGTTTACGCGAATCCGCAAAGCCCCCGCCGCCACCCATGACGGGTGTCGGACACGCAGCGTGAGTCGCTCGGGCCGCTGCAGCGAGAGCACGAGCCGCGTGCGCGCCTCGTCGGGAAACCCCGTCTCCTGCTGCAATTCGAGCCCGCGTTCCGGCCAGCGCAGCGCCGACGCGATGAACAGGTTCACGAACAACTCGTCGTCGGTGTGAGCGTAGATGAACTGGCCGTATTTGCCGTGATTCTCCATGCCGGTGCCGACGCAGCACCAGAAGCATTGGGACGGCTGCGAGTAGACGCGATAGTGCCGCGGCCGAATCGGCGTGAAGTACACGAATCCGCCGCGGACTGGATGCTCGGTCGAGAGAATGTGGTTGAAGACCGCCCGCTCGTAGAAATCGGCGTACTCGGCTGACGGCTCTGCACGAAACAGCCGCTCGGTCAGCCGCAGCATGTTGTAGGTGTTGCAGGTCTCGGGCCCCTCGCGCGACTCAATCATCGAGGAGAAGTCGTCGGTGGGATTGAAGTGCTCGCGCACGCTGTTGCCGCCGAAGGCAACGGTCCGATGCCGGACGACGGTCTGCCAGAAGAACTTCGCGGCGTCCATGCCTGCCGGATCGCCGCCGAGCTCCGCGATCCTCGCATAGCCGATGGCCTTCGGAATCTGCGTGTTGGCGTGCAGTCCCGTGAGCGTGTCCTGGTGCCGCTCCAGACCATCGAGCAGCGCGCGATGCGAGAACCGCTGCGCCAATGCCAGGTACTTACGGTCGTTGGTGATCGCGGACACGTCGGCCAGCACTTCGTTCATCCCCCCCTGCTCGGCGCCGAGCATCTCCTGCATCTGGGCGTCAGAGAGCTTCGAGGTGAGACGTTCCGCCCACTCGGCGAGCTGCACGAGCACAGTCCTGGCCCGATCGTTCCCGCCGACGAGATACGCATCGCGCAAGCCGGCGAACAGCTTGTGCAGGTTGTACCAGGGCACCCATTTGCCGTTGATGGCAAACCGCTCGACGTGGAGCGTGCCAGCGGCGATCTCGTCCCAGAGCTGACGGCCGCCCGGAATGGCCCCGACGTAGCCATTGCCGTTCGCGCGCTGACATGCGGCGAGCTCGGCCACCATGTAGTCGAGTCGCTGCTTCATGTCCGGATCGCCCGTCGCGGCCCAGATCTGCGCGAGCGCCGTGAGGTAGTGGCCGGTCGTGTGCCCTTCGAGGCCGGTGCTCTCCCAGTTCGGATATTTCGCGGCCTTCGCCGCGAGGCCCGCTTCCGTCAGGTACGGCGCGAGCAGGCGGTCGGGTTCCAGCGCTCGGATGTACTCGATGTTCAGATCCTGCGCGTGTTTGAACGGGCCGTCGACGACTCGCACCGTCGACAGCGGGAACATCGACACACCCCGCGCCGGCGTCGGCAGGCGGCGCCCGGCCGCGATCACGACCGCGACCACCAAGACGGTGACGATCGCCGCAGCGAGACGTACGTCCTCTTGTCATGGCGCGCGTCATCGTTTCGCCACCTCGGTCGCTAATCGCATCGCGACCATCTCCCGATCGAGCATCAAACCACGTTGACAGACCGATCGCGCAGACGCATCATCGGCGCTGCCACTCGTTCATTCACCTCGAGGGTTTGACGTGCGCGTGACTCGAATCACAACATCTCGTTCGCTGCTCGTCTCTGGAATCGGCTTTGTCGTACTTGGCGTGCTGCTCGGCACGAGGACGCCGTCGGCCGACACCGCGAGCGATCTTCTTCCGCCGTCGAATCGTCTGTCGCCGCTCCCGGTGGCCGCAGTGAAGATTCACGACTCGTTCTGGGCGCCGCGCCAGGAGGTGAATCGGACGCGTACGCTGGATCACGTGCTGAAGGAGATCGAAGGCACGGGCGGGCTGCGCAATTTCGACATCGCCGCCGGCAAGGCCACCGGCAAATTCGGCGGCCCGTTCTGGGCCGACTCCGATGTCTACAAGTGGATCGAAGGCGCGTCGTGGACGCTGGCCACGCATCCGGATCCGGCGCTCGACGCGAAGCTCGACGGCATCATCGCCCGCATTGCCGCCGCGCAGCAGCCAGACGGCTATCTCGACACGTTCGTGCAGCTCAATGTCCCGGACCTGCGCTTCAAGAATTTCGCGTTCTTCCACGAGGATTTTTCGTCCGGCCACCTCTTCGAAGCGGCCGTCGCGCACTATCAGGCGACCGGCAAGAAGACGCTGCTGAACGTCGCGACGCGGCTGGCCGATCTGTTCGATCGCGAATTCGGTCCCGGCAGGAAGGACTATATCTCGGGCCACGAGGGGATCGAGCTGGCGCTCGTCAAGCTGTCCCGGGCGACCGGTGACAAGCGATACCTCGATCTCGCCAAGGCGATGATCGATCGCCGCGGTCAGAAGCCGTCGATCTTCGAGCGGCAGTTCCGCGAGCTCGATCCCAACCGCACCGTCGATTTTCTCGGCAAGCCGCTGCGCATCGGCGAGTGGTACGAGCGGTTCTATCTGAAGGACCCGAAGAAATTCGATACCCGCTACGCGCAGGACCACCTGCCGGTCCGCGAGCAGAAGGAAGCGGTCGGCCATGCGGTCCGCGCCATGTTCCTCTACTGCGGGATGGCCGATCTCGTCTACGAGACGAACGACGCGGGGCTGTGGGAAGCGTCGAAGGCTCTTCACGACAGCGTGACGCTGCACCGCATGTACGTCACCGGTGGCATCGGGCCCTCGGAGCACAACGAGGGCTTCACCGAAGATTACGACCTGCCCAACGAGAGTGCGTATCAGGAGACCTGCGCCTCCGCGGCGATGGTCCTGTGGAATCACCGGCTGTTCAATCTGACCGGCGACGCGAAGTACACCGACGTGATGGAGCAGTCGTTGTACAACGCCGTCGCCGCGGGTGTCTCCCTGACCGGCGATCTCTTCTGCTACGTGACGCCGCTCGCCAGCCGCGGCGACTTCAAGCGCTCGCCATGGTTTGGCGTGCCCTGCTGTCCGACGACGATCACGCGGTTCCTGCCGTCGCTCGGCCAGTACATCTACAGCCGCTCGGCCGACGGGGTGTGGGTCAACCTGTTCATCGCGTCCGACGCGACAACGCCATTGGACTCGGGGCAGGTGACGATGCGCCAGACGACGAACTATCCCTGGGATGGCGACGTGGCGATCGCCGTCGAGCCCGACGCGCCGCGCGAGTTCACGCTGCACGTCCGGCTCCCGGGCTGGGCGTCGAATCCCACGATTCGGGTGAACGGCGCCCCGGTGACGCCAGAGATGTCGCGCGGCTATGCGGCGATCCGGCGGCAGTGGAAGAAGGGGGACACGGTGCAGGTGTCGCTGCCGATGGAGGTGCAGCGGCTGGCCGCGCATCCCAAGGTGCTCCACTCGCAAGGCAAGATCGCGTTGCGTCGTGGTCCACTGGTCTACTCGTTCGAACAGGCTGATAACGCCGTGGCGCTCGACACGGTCGTCCTGCCGCGCAGCGCCACATTCAAGACGCAATTCGATCCCAGTCTGGCTGGCGGTGTCGTGAAGGTGACGACCGAGGGGCTGACCCATAAGGCTGCCGACTGGAACGGGCGACTGTACCAGCCGATGGACGTGTCGCAGCCGGCCCCGGTGCCACTCACCGCGGTGCCCTATGCGATCTGGGGCAATCGCGGGCTGGGCGAGATGATCGTCTGGGTCGATTCGTCGTGGTAGCACCGAACTCTAAAGAAACTGTGCCCTACAGTGATCGCTCGCCATTAGGCAGCGTTCTTTACCTCGACTTCAACGCCGAGGTCGCGCAGTCGACGCAGGAGACGCTTTGCGATCTGTTCTTTGTCGTGCTGCGTAAAGTACTGGCTGCCGAGGTCGTGAAATTCGACTCCGTCGCGGAGCATGTAGTACATCGCCGTGAGCATCGAGGCGGCGACCGCCATGATGGCCTTCTTGGGACCGCGCCGACTTTTGACGCGCGCGAATTGGGCGTGGAAGTAACTGTCCTTGGTGCGGGCGGCGCTCCAGGCGGCTTGGACCAGGGTGGTTTTCAACCACGGCGCACTGGGGCGCGTGCGCGTCGATCGCTTTCGCCCGGCGCTCTCGTCGAGCCGCGGGGCGAAGCCTGCCCACGACACCAGGTGAGCGGCCGTGGGAAACGGACCCATCGCGTCGCCGATTTCCGCCACGATGACGCCCGCCACCGTGTCCCTGATCCCCGGCATGGTTTTCAGGAGATCGACGGCGGCGCGAAAGGGCCGGAGCGCCTCGGTCAGGTGCAATTCCAGCGTGGTGAGGCTGCCCTCGATCGCTTCGATCTGATCGAGATGCAGCTTGAGCAGGAAGCGATGATGCGCCGTCACCCGCCCGTGGAGCGCGTCGACCAGCTGCGCATGCGACGCTTTGAGGCCACGCGTCAGGGCGACCAAGCGCTCAGGGTCGCTTTCCCCGGCGATCAGCGCTCGCAGGATCGCGCGGCCGCTCTGCCCGCGAATGTCGCTGATGGTTTCCGTCAGCTTGACGTTCGCGTCCTGCAGGATCTTTTGCAGTCGTTGCGTGTGGCGTCCGATCTCCCGGACGAGTTGTTTGCGCGTCCGCGTGAGGTCGCGCAATTCCTGCACCGGCGCGGGCGGCACAAAGCTGCTGCGGATCAACCCGACCGCGAGCACGTCCGCGAGCCACTGTGCGTCATTGACATCGCTCTTGCGGCCGGGGACATTCCGGACGTGCTGCGCGTTGGCCAAGGTGAGGTCAACGTGTCCTTCGAGCACGTGCCACACGGGCTTCCAGTACACGCCCGTCGCTTCCATCGCCACGTGGGTGACTTCGTGTGCCGCCAACCAGTCCGCCAGTGCCAGCAAACCGCGAGTGGTCGTCGGCACCGTCAGTCGCTCGGTACGTGACGGTGTGGTTCACCACGATGCGCGCGCAGGCGACCACCTGTCGCGCATGGACATCCAACCCGGCGCAGCGCGCATACAACAGCTGCATAGGAGCACCTCCGTCTGCACGGCTGGCGTGGAATCCCCGAAGGCGAAATCTCGAAGACGCGCTCACCGGTGCGCCGGGGCAACACGACAAGGTGCTCGCGGGACTCCTGGTCACACTCACTTACGGGCTCGATGGCACCAATCTTCGGCCGACCTCGCTGCCAGCGTGCGCGCGCAATGTACTCCGTTTCATGCCACATGGTGTCTCAACGAGACGTGGAGCACTCACTTGAGTTCGTCAACTCACAACCGCCAACTACCAACACCCAAAGAGCGCTTCCATCGGCGTTGACGCTTTGGGAATTGGGGGTTGGGAGTTGGGAGTTGACGCCCAAGTGATCTCTGAGGCTAGAAGGTCAATCGCACGCCAAACTGCCACCACCGCGGCAGCTGCTGGCTGACCGCCTTGCCGAACCCGCCAGCCGAGAGGTTGCTCTCGAGGTACAGGTTCTTGCGATTGAAGATGTTGTAGAACTCCAAGCGCAGCTGGACGTCGACGTCTTTGAAGATCTTGGTGTTCTTGTAGACGTTGATGTCGGTCTGAGTGAAATCGGGCTGCCGGAATTGACCCGTCTGCTCGTTCCCGTTCGTCCCGGGCGCCGGCGCCGTGAATTGGCCGGGATGGAACACGCCGCTCGTCAGGTAGGCATCGGTGGAATGCTCCATCGAATAATCCGTGACGTCCGGAAAATCGTAGTTGTCGCCGTCGGCGTTGTAATCGCCGCCGGCGGTAAACGGCGCGTTCGTGAACACTGTCATCGGATAGCCGGATTGATAGATGGTGATCGTGCTCACGCCCCATCCGCTCGTCAACGCCTTCAGCGTTTGACCGTCAGGGAACAGATAGTTCGCCGTCAGCGACACGCGGTGTGGCACGTCCCATGGCGCCGGCCCATAGAACTGATGCGGGTTGATTGCCGTCGGATACAGGCCCCTGTCGTCCTTCGCGCTCGATCGCGTGTACGAGGCATCGAAGAACAGGCCTTTCGCACGTCCGCGCAGGTCGAACGTTATCCCGTTGTAATTGGCCACGCGATCGTTGTCGGCGTAGTTGATCTGCCCGAAGCTGGTGTTGAGCCGCGTTGGCGGCGACCCCAGGGGCTTGTTCAGCAGGTCTCCCGGTTGGGCGTTGATATCGACGCCGTAGCTGACGACGCCGGCCTGATTGCCGTTGCCCACCTCGTTGGTCGAATGAGAGCCGCTGTAGATGACGCTGCCTGCGAGCCCAGTGGCCAGCTGCCGCTCGACGGCAGCCGTCCAGATGTACGCCGTTGGAGATTTCAGTTCGGGGTTGATGCCGCCGATGGCGAATTGCGCGCCGCGTATGCCGCCCTTCTCGTCGAGACAGGGTGCCGTCGGACAGAGCGGCGATCCCGCCAGCGGCGGGAACTGGAATCCGAACGGCGGCTCGTCGCTGGTGCCTTGCACGAAGATCGGCGGCGTGGCGGTTCCGGCAAAGAAGGTCGGCAAAATGAGCCCAGGCGGATTGCCGCGGAACTCCTCCTGGACGTTCGCCTGCGTCAGCCAGTTCGAGTAAATCCCCGCGCCTCCACGCACCACCCATTTCCCGTCACTGGCGACGTCCCAGGCAAATCCTGCGCGCGGGTTGAAGACCTTCGGCGATCGCTTGAGCGCCTTGTCCGTCGGCCGGGCGGACCCATTGGCGACCTGCTCCTCGAACGTCGCGCCATCGCCAAGATAGAAGTTGCCGAACACGGTCGACTCCGCGCGCGACCAGGGATTGCCCTGATCGTCGTAGCGGAATCCGAGCGTGACCGTCAGATTGCGCCGCGCGGTCCACGTGTCCTGTGCGAACACGCCCCAGGTTCGCGACGCCGCATTCCATTCCCAGAGCTGCTGCTGGCCGGTAATCGGGTTGTACATGACGCTGCCCTGCGTGCTCGGGGCGTCCTGGGCGAGCTTCAGCAGATTGTCGAACGCGAAATTCGGGTGCGACCACGGCCCCTGAAACGGCTCGACGTCATCGCCGAACCAGCCCTCATATCCAAACTTCAACACGTGGGTGCCGCGGACGTGCGTCAGCACGTCGCGCCACTGATAGTTGTGCTGGATGAAGTTTCCCTGTGCGAACCCCACGCCGTAGCCGACCGACAGCCCCGTGACGCCGATGTTGGGGATGGTGAAGTCGCCCGTCTCGCCGATGAAGCCCTCGATGCGGTTCGATGCGAAGATCGCCTCGTTCAGGGTGTTCGGCGAGAACACATGCGTGTGGTTCAGCTGAAACGCGTACTGCGTGTTGTGATTCGTCGTCGAGAACTGCGGGATGACGTTCGGCCCGCCGTAATCCAGCGTGGTCCGGAAGAAGCTGCCGTACAGCCGGTCGTTCGCGAAGTGCTTGTCGACACGGGCGAAATACTGATCGCCGTCGCGGAACGAGCTCGAATTGAAGATCCCCGAGTCGATCATCGGCAGTGAACACGGCAGGTTGTTGGTTGCCGCCGTGCCGCACGTGCCCGGGAAAATATCGTTCGCGGTTCCCGACACCGATGTCCCGGTGACGCCGGTCGGAACGTAGGTGTTCAGGATCTGGGTGCCGAACGTATTCGGATAGTTCTGTCCAGCCCACGCGGCAAACTGCGGGTCGGGGAAGAAGATCGTCTGGTTGCCGGTGGAGGCGGAGGATCGCAGCGGCTCGACGGCAAAGAAGAAGAACAGCTGCTTCTTCGGCACGATCGGCCCGCCGATGGCCGCTGAGAAGTTGTTGGTGTGAAACGGATTGTACTCATCGTTCGACCCCATGAAGGCGGTCTTCGAGTACATGTTGTCGTTGTTGTAGTAGTCGCTGACCAGCCCGTGAAAGCGCTCGGATCCCGACTTGGTCGTGCTGACCATCTGGATCGAGCTTCCTCCGCCTGTACTCGGATGCGAAGGTGTTGACCTGGATCGACGTCTCCTGAATCGCGTCGGGGTTTGGCGTGAGGTTCAACACTCCCTGGCGGATGCCGCTCGTCACGTTGAGGCCGTCGATGATGAACTTGTTCGCGACCGTTCCCTGTCCGTTCGCGCTCACGTCGACGGCGGTTTCGGTGGAGAAATTGTCGACGCCCGATCCCGGCGTGCCGGCCCCGCCCGGCTGTCCGCCGCCCATCGTTCCGAGCCCCGAGACGCCAGGCGCGAGCGTGACCAGCGAGATGTAGCTGTGACCCGGCAGCGGCAGGTTCGAGATCGCGTCGTTCGCGAGCGTCATCTGGTTGCGCGTCTCCGCTGTATTGACGAGCGGCGTTTGCCCGCTCACGGTCACGCTCTCGGTCAGCGTGCCGACTTCCAAGGTGATCGGTACGTTCAGTGTCTGATTGGTTTGCAGCGTGATCGTGGTTTCCGCACGCTTGAACCCTTGTGCCTCCGCGGTGACTTTGTACGTGCCCGGTGCGAGACTCAGGAACCGATAGTTCCCGGACGCGTCCGAGGTCGTCGTTGCGGCGACCTGGGTGGCGAGATTGATCACGTCGACCTTGGCGTTGGCGATAGCCGCCGCACTCGGGTCTTCGACAATGCCTTGGATATTCGCGGTGTACTGGGCATGAGCCGGGAGCGCGGCGACGAGCAGGAGCAGGACGCACCAGCCAGAGACACGCGAGGCATTGGACCGCATGACAGCCTCCCTGACGAAAGACGAGGCCGTGAACGTTCACGGAGCCGGGTGGCGGCGACGATAGCCCCCAGGAACGAACATGTCAAGCCACTTTGGACAACGCGATCAGTTGAGTTAGCCCGACCAGTTGTGTCGAAACCTGCAAACTCCCAACTTCCAATTTCCAACTCCCAACGCATCGTCGAGGGATGCGCGCTTTTGGGAGTTGGCAGTTGGAGGTTGGGAATTTGACTTACTTGGAGGGCCAGCCGCGGCTTGGCACCACGCCGACGCCCTCCCTGATCGTGACCAGTCGACTTGCCTCGACGCCCTTGAACGCGTCGTGGCGGCCGTTCGGCCAAAAGATCTCGATGTCGGCTGTCCCAGCGCTGCCAAGGCCGAAATGCAGGCGGGGATCGTTGGCAGAGTAGAAGCTCGACTGGCTCACGACGGCCTGTGCTTGAGTTCGACCACCGGAATGGATCAGCACACGCGCCCCGATGGCGCTGCGATTCGAGGTCACGCCTTCGAGCTTCACCTTGATCCAGGTGTGTGAGCCGCTGACATCGTTGCGGAGCAATGACGGCGGCTCGTTCAGATTGACGATCAGCACATCCAGATCGCCGTCGTTGTCGAAATCGCCGAAAGCACACCCGCGACTGCAGTGCGCTGCGGCGATACCCGGTCCGGCTTCCTCGACGAGCTGTTCGAACGTGCCGTCGCCAAGATTCCGGAAGACCGCGCGCGGCGTGCGATTCGGATACTGGGGCAGCTTCTGCTCCACCTCGGGATACACGCTGCCGGTCACGACGAACAAATCGGGACGGCCGTCGTTGTCGAGATCGACAATGCCAGCCCCCCATCCGACGTAGCGCGTCTCGACGGCCACGCGCGCCCGCCGCGTCAAATCGTCGAACTGTCCGGTCCCGTCGTTGTGATACAGCCCGCTCGCATCGTCGGAAAAGTGGGTCTTCAGGAGATCGAGATGGCCGTCGCCGTCGTAGTCGCCGATGCCGACGCCCATGCCGGCCTGTTCGCCGCCGTCGTCGCTGAGCGCGACACCGCGCAGAATGCCTTCCTCCCGGAATGTGCCGTCGTGGTTGTTCATGAACAGCAGGCTGGGCGTCGAATCGCAGGCGACGTAGATGTCGGGCCAGCCGTCTTCGTCGAGATCGGCGGCCACGACGGTCATGCCGTAGCCGGCCGTGGCGGCGGCAATGCCGGCCTGTTCGCTCACGTCCGTGAACCTTCCATCGCCGTTGTTGCGGTACAGCGAATGGCGGCCGTGCGGAAGGCCGCGCGGGCCGCACAGCACCGGAATGCCTTTCCAATTGCAGTTGCTGTTCGCACCTGGCACCGGCGCGCGCTCGAAGGAGAACCGGAGGTAGTTCGACACGAACAGGTCCAGGTGCCCGTCGCGGTTGTAATCGAGGAAGCTGCTGCCGGCGCCCCATCGCGGCTGCTCGTTCCAGAGGCCCGCTGGCTTCGTCACGTCGGTGAACGTGCCGTCCCCGTTGTTCCGATAGAGCCGGTTCTGGCCGAACGACGTGCAGAACAGATCTTCGAAGCCGTCGTTGTTGTAGTCACCGGTGCACACGCCGGATGCCCATCCCACGGCCTCCAGGCCCGCCTTCCTCGTGACGTCGGTGAACGTGCCGTCGCGATTGTTCTTGTAGAGGCGGTTGGTCGCGCCCGGGGGGTCGCCATCGAGCCGCGTGCCGCCGAGGACGAAGATGTCCATCCACCCGTCGTTGTCGTAGTCGAAGAAGGCGCAGCCGCAGCCGATCGTTTCGACGATGTATTTCTTCGTCGCCGGGTCGCCATAGACGATTGGCTCGCGCAGACCCGCAGAGGCTGCGACGTCCACGAACCGCGCATTGAACGGACGCCCGGACGGCGCCGGCCGCGCCAGTGGCTTCGTCGTGTGCGTCGAGACGCCCTGCGCCAGCAGCGGGCTCGTGCGCAGCGCGCCGAACGATGCCAGGCAAGATCGGACGAATGTTCGGCGCGTAAATGCAGGCGTCAATTTGGGAGTTGGGTGTTGGGAAATTGGGAGTTGACCTGTACTCGGCTCAAGGCGAGCTTGACGAACTTGCCGGTCCGCCGAGCACCAGCTTGTAGCGATACCGCTCTCGTTCTTCCTTCGCCGCCTGTTCGCGAACCATCGCCAGACGCTTCAAGAGCTCGGGGATCTCCGATTTGTCGCCGGACTTTCGCAACGCCTGGATCAGCCGATACAACGAGGTCTGGTCGTTCGCGTCGATCGCCAATGCGCGCCGGCACTGCTCGATAGCTTCGGGATACCGCCCCGCCTGGAGGTGCAGCTTTGCAAGAACGCTGCGCGCCGGCGCCAGCCGCGGCTGAAGCGTGACGGCTTTCCTGGCCGACGCCAGTGCCGTCTCGAACTCACGAGTGCCCGGCTCCGCGCCCTGCTGCGACAGGATATCGGCGTGGAGGTAGAGCAGGTACGCGTCGTTCGGCTTCTGTGCGAGCTTTTTCTGAATCGTCGCCAACGCCCGGTCGAGATCGTTTTCCTGCACCGCGGCGAGGCCCTGGGCGGCGGCACTCAGCGCCTGGTTGGGGTCGAGCTCGCCCGCCTTCTCGAAATCGGCCTCGGCCCTCTCGTAATCGGCGATCTGCACATACAGCACGCCGCGCGCGACATAGAGCGGCGCCGCGCCGGGCTGCAGTCCGAGGCCGTCGCTCAGGACCTCGATGCCTACCTGGAACGACTGATGGGCAAACGCGATGTTCGCGAAGTCGAGATACAGATCGACGTTCTTGGGATCCAGGAGAATCGCCTGACGCAGGGTCGCCACGGCGTGCGGAGTGTCACCGGACTTTTCGTAGGCCGCGGACGCGAGCCCGAGGGTTTCGGCATCGAGCGGCGGCGACTGGAGAATCGGCGACAACGAGGCGATGGCGTCCTCCGGTTTCCGCGCCATCAGCTGCACCGCCGCGAGCAGCTTGCGCTCGTGAGGATTCCCCGGTTGGAGCGCGACCGTCCGCTGAAAGACGGCGATCGCGGCCTCCGGTTGGCCGAGTCGTACCAGGCAGGTGGCTTTGGCGTGCAGCGCGTCGAGCTGCGACGCGATGAGCGCATCCGCCTTGTCAAAATGCTCGACCGTGGCTCGGCAATTGCCTTCTCTGTACTCCAGCACCGCGAGCATCGCGTGCGCCGTCGGATCGTCAGGACGCAAACGCAGGATTCGATTGAGCAGTGGCACGGCGGCTCGGCTGCCCGCTTCGTATTGCGCTTGCGCGGCGCCTTCGAGGGCCGCGAGATAGTTGGGGTCGATCTTCAACGCGCGTTGAAAGGACTGGAGCCCCTCGGCCCGCTTGCCGATGCCCGCGAGCGCCATGCCGTTGAGCGTCCAGAGCTGCGGATCGTTCGGCGTCTTCTGCAGCGCCGATCGACTGCGCTCGACCGCTTGCGCAAAGTCCTTCGCGCGCAAGGCCGTGGTGATTGCGTCGACAGCCGCGCTCTTCTGAGCAAACGCGGTCTGGCTCGTCGCCGCCAGCAGGACGATGGCGAGTCCCAGGCGTGTCACGATTGCCGTGGAAAGTCGTGGCTGAACCTTCCGCACGGCTGAGATCTCGGCCAAAGGTGTGGCTCCTCGCGCCAGCGGGTCATGTTAAACCGAGAGGTCACTTGTTTCGAAACGCCCAACTCCCAACTCCTCAATTCCCAACCCAAAGCGTCATCGCCAAGTGAAGCGCACCTTTGGGTGTTGGTCGTTGGAGGTTGGGAGTTGACGACCGCTCCTGTTGTTTTCCCAAACGAAACGTGGCATGCTCCCTGTTGGAAACCCAATGGAGAGGCGGGCGCTCGAGCGATGAAGGATAAAGCTGACGTTCTCCAGGGCACGCTGGCCCTGATGGTCCTCAAGACGCTGGACCTGCTCGGCCCGCTCCATGGCTACGGCATCGCCCGACGGATCGAGCAGATCAGCGGCGACGCGCTCAGGGTCAACCAGGGCACGCTCTATCCCGTGCTGCTGAGGCTGGAGCAGGAGGGCTCGATCGCGTCCGAGTGGGGGGCGTCCGAGAACAACCGGAAGGCACGCTTCTACCGGCTGACCCGCGATGGACGTAAACAACTGCGCGCCGAAACCGTCGGCTGGGAGCAGACGACCGCGATCATCGGGCGATTCTTCGCCGTAAAGGCCGAGGATCTGTAATGAGAACCGTGAAGCGCTTCATGCGGCGCCTCGGCGCCTGGGCCGCCAGGCAGGATGCCGACGAGCGCCTGGCTGCGGAGATCGAGGATCACCTGGCGCTGCAGACCGCCGAATACGAGCGCGCCGGGCTGTCGCCGGTGGAGGCGCGGCGGCAGGCGGTCCTGAAGTTTGGCGCGGTCGACGCGACCAGAGAATGCTGGCGCGAGGAACGAGGGCTCCCGGCGCTCGAGACCCTCGTCCAGGACACTCGTCACGCGCTGCGTCGCCTGCGACTGGCGCCGGCGTTCACGATCGCGACGGTGCTGGTCCTCGCGCTCGGCATCGGCGCGACAACGGCGATCTTCACGCTCGTCCACGCCGTGCTGTTGAAGTCGCTTCCAGTGCGGGAACCCGGCGAGCTGTATCGCCTGGGCCGGGAAGCGCGTTGCTGCTACTGGGGTGGCTACACCCAGTCGCAAGAGTTTTCGCTCGTCTCCTACCAACTCTTTGCGCAGCTCCGTGACAGGACGCCGGGCTTTGCGGAGCTGGCGGCCTTCTCGGCCGGCCAGGGCCCCTTGGGCGTGCGGCGTGCCGGCAACGCCGAGCGAGCCGAAACCTATCCGGGAGAGTTCGTCTCTGGCAATTACTTCGCGATGTTCGGTGTACCCGCCTACGCCGGGCGCACGCTGGCGCCAACCGACGATCGGGTCGGAGCGCCGCCCGCGGCGATGATGAGCTATCGCCTCTGGATGCAGCGGTTCGCCGGCGACCCGTCGATCATTGGCGGCGTCTTCAATCTGAACGACAAGCCGTTCACCATCGTGGGGATCACGCCACCGGGTTTCTTCGGCGATACGCTGCGCAGCGCACCACCGGACTTCTTTCTGCCACTCAACACCGAGCCGCTCGTCAACAGCGACCCGGCGCTCACGCACCACGAGACTCACTGGTTGGCGTTGATTGGCCGGATCCAGCCGGGGGCATCACCGGCGTCCGTCGAAGCCCGCATGCGCCTGGAGCTCACGCGGTGGCTGCGATCCCACTGGGCCGATATGAGCGCGAACGACCGCGCGAAGCTTCCCGAACAGACGTTGTTCCTGCGTCCCGGCGGTGCCGGGATCACCAGCATGCGCGAGCAGTACCAGCACTGGCTCGAGATCCTGATGGCGGTGACGGGGTGTGCGCTGCTCATCGTTTGCGCCAATGTGGCGACGTTAATGCTGGTCCGCGGCCTGGAGCGGCGTCGCCAGACCTCGCTGATCGTCGCGCTGGGAGCGCGACGCTCGCGCGTCGTCCGCGAGCCGCTCATCGAAAGCCTGGTGCTCTCGATTGCCGGCGGCGCGGCGGGCCTGGCGATTGCCTTTGGCGCGACGCGTGTGATTCTGCAGGTTGTGTTCCCGTCAGTTCCGGGCGCCGGCGACGTGCCCATCGACGCATGGCCCTCCGCACCGGTGCTGCTGTTTGCGTTCGCCGTGTCACTCGTGACGGGGCTCGCCTTCGGCGTCGCTCCAGCGTGGATGGCTACACGAGCCGATCCGATGGAGGCGCTTCGCGGGACCGGCCGCTCGACCACCCGCACGGGCTCGCTGCCGCGAACGGTCCTCGTTGTGTTCCAGGCGGCGTTGTCGCTCGTGTTGCTGTCGGCGGCAGGGCTACTCGCGGCGGCCTTGTATGGCCTGGAGAATCAGCCGTTCGGATTCGAGCAGGACGATCGCATGGTGGCGCAGGTCAATCCGCGGCTTGTCGATTACCGTCCGGACCAGCTGACGCCGCTTTACGACCGGATCCGCGAGACCGTGTCGCGCATTCCTGGCGTTTCCGGCGTGGCGCTCTGCAACTACTCGCCCTTCGGCAACAACTACTGGGGCGCTGGGATCTTTGTGGATGGACATGCCACCCCAGGACCGAATGACGACAACAGCGCGGCGTGGAATCGCGTCACGGCGGGATATTTCGAGGTCCTCGGCAACCCGATCGTCCGAGGGCGCGGCATTTCCGACCAGGATACGGCGGCGTCACGGCACGTGGCGGTCATCAACGAAGCGTTTGCGCGGAGGTTCTTCAAGGGCGAGGACCCCCTTGGGAAGCGCTTCGGCCAGCACGGGATCGGATCGGAGCGCGAATACGAAGTTGTGGGCATCGCGAAGGATGCCCGCTACTTCGACTTCGATCTCGATAAGCCGATTGCGCCGTTCTTTTCGGTGCCCGAAGCGCAGCACGACCTCTCGACAACATCGCCGCCCACCGACGCGAATCCCGGCACGCACTTCCTGCACGATGTCGTCATTGCGACCCGGCCCGGTGTTCAGCTGTCGGAGACAGCGGTCCGCCAGGCCATCGCTTCTGTCGATTCCGCGCTGCCGATCACATCGGTTCGGCCGCTGAGGGAGCAGGTGGCCGTCGCCTTCAGCCAGCAACGATTGATTGCGCAGCTTACGGCCTTCTTCGGCGTGCTCTCGCTGGTGCTGGCGTCGATTGGGCTCTACGGTGTCACCGCCTTCAATGCCGGACGACGCATCAACGAGATTGGCGTTCGTCTGGCACTTGGCGCCACTCGTGGCCAGGTGGTGCGACTGGTGGCTCGCGGCGCCTTCGGGCTGATTCTCGTCGGCCTGATCATCGGGCTGCCGCTGACCTATGCGGTGGGGCTGTTCCTGGGCGCCCAGCTTTACGGCGCGAGCCCGTTCAATCCCGCCGTGGTGCTGTCCGCGGCCCTCGCGCTCGCGGCGTCCGCGGCGCTCGCCTCCTGGCTGCCGGCGTTTCGCGCGAGCCTGACGTCGCCTGTCGAGGCGTTGCGCGCCGAGTAACGGGCACTGTGCGTCGGGTTGGATTACACGCAGCTTGGCGGCGGACAATTCGCGGCCGGATCCACGATGGTCGATCGAGCACTCGGCGTCGCCTGTTCCCGCGGCCCTGCCGGCGGTCGTGCTACTTCCAGCCGGTGGACTTGCGCGTGAACCGTGCCGGCAGCGCTGGCTTGCTCTCCGTCACCGGGTCTGCGTCACTGGCGGCGGCGATCTCCCGCTCGAGATCGTCCTCGTTGGGCAAGCCGGCCAGCTGGTCGACGAACATCAGGGAATGCTGCGACGGGATTTCGAACTTCTTGCCGCACGTCTTGCACGTGACCTCGTCGTCCAGGCGCAGCAGATAGTCCCGCAGCTTGGCGAATTTCGCGCGGTCCGTCTCGTCGGCTCCGGGCGGCAGTCGTTCCTTCTTCGACCGGCGCACCCATCGGATGCTGTACTCGTTGGCCCGCCGGCACCTGGGGCACTGATAGCGGCCCTGCCGCGTCTCCGGTCGGTCGGTGAAAAACGCCCGTTCGTCGAAAGCCATTCCGTATCGTAGCAACGAAGCGGCCGCGGTGCATGCCCGCAGCCGTAAGGGGCGCCACGACGACCAGCCCGGCAGGCGAAAAGAACAGCCTCACCTGGTCGCGCCCGTGCGACCAGTCCATCGAGGTGTCCGCGAGCACGAACGATTTCTCGTAGGTGGTCCCAATGAACGGCGTGCCGGTCGCGGCGCGCACCATGCTGTGCATGCCGTCTGCACCGACGACAAATCGTGCCGCGATCGCATGCGTTCCCGCGTCAGACGTCACCGACACCTTCACGCCGCTGTCGTCTTGTTTCAGGTCGGTCGCGGTGATGCCACGATGAAGGGCGCCGCCCAGGTAGGGATGTGACGTTGGCAAATCGTCGAATAGGAGTCGGACCAATGTCCGATCCCGGTCCCGAATGCTGAAGGTCGTCAGCTTCACCCCTCGGAGGCAAGGCGAGTTTGATACCCCGAGCCCCTCGAGCATTTCCAGAGTATGGGCATGGATGACTGCCGCGCGTGACGTGTTTTGCCCCAGGGGAAGCCGTTCGACCACGGATGGTCGATACGGGACACTCTTCCCTTCAACACGGCCAATGAAGAGTTGGGAGGTCCTGACAGGGCGATGAAATTAATCGTGCGTCAGTGATGGCTGCTAGATCCCTACTGTAAGATCACGCTTACCTCTTAAAGACGTCAGAAGACGCCGCCATGTGCTGCACCGACCGCCCGGTCGCTGCGACGACGCGGAGGCGATGACGGCATCATGCTCCTCACGTCAACGAACCTCTGCCACTACTTGCTGGCCAGGAGAATCATCTCAAAAGACACGGTCGTCAATGCTGCGTTCGCGGCGATCGACGTCAGCAGACGCAACCGCAATTTCCAGGTCTTCTGCGGCGCGCAGGGGGGATATTTCGTCAAACAGATTCAGGTACTGGGATCCACAATCCGTCGCCATGCTGCAGTCCGAAGCCGCGTGCTATTGGCTCGCGCGTCATGACGACGCATTCGCTGGCCTGGCGGCGCTGACGCCCGAGTTCCATGCCTACGATGTCGCCCGTCACGTGCTGATCACGGGCCTGTTGGCGGACAGCGAAAATCTGTACCAGCATTTTCGGCGCGCGCGTCGGTTCACTCCGGACGTGAGTCGTGCGTTGGGAGACAAGCTCGGCACATACCATCGCGCAACGGGTGCCGACTGTTCCGACAGCCAGCACCACGCGATGTTCCCGAGACAGAATCCCCTGGATTCTGTCGTCGGCGAGACGCAATTCTCACCCCTTCAAGGCGCTGAGCCCAGCCACCTCGGACTTGTTCGACCAGGTCGAGGACCGGCCCGAGCTTCGGCATGCGCTGGATGAACTTCGCGCCGACTGGCGCGCTGAGACGCTCATACATGGCGACATGCGATTCGAGAATTGCGTGCTGTCCGGAGCGATCGAGAGCACCGATCCGGCGATTACGATTGTCGACTGGGAGATGGTCGACATCGGCGACCGGAGCTGGGATGTTGGTGCCATCCTGCAGGCATATCTCTGTGTGTGGATGATGTCTCGCCCGCTGGACGGCGGAGCGCCACTTCAGCCCCCAGGCGCCTTCGCCCAGCACGTTCTGAGCGAGGTCGGCGCGGTGCTCCACGAATTCTGGGATGGCTATGCCGCGGCACTCGGACTGCACAGGGCGGCGTCGGACGCGCTGCTGGTCAGGTGTATGCGGTTCGGAGCTGCTCGAATGATTCAGTCTGCGTACGAGCACGTTCAGTTCTCGTCGGACGTCTCCTCTCACGGCGCGTCGCTCCTCGCGCTGAGCGCCGACATCCTGGAACATCCCGAGGCGAGCCTGCGGCCGCTGCTCGAGATCCGAGCCTGACGTTCATGCAGGCGCAACTCGCGCAGGCGCTGTCGAAGATCCTTGCGGCGGTTAGCATTCAGTCGCCAGGATCGTTTTGGCTCGGAGGGCAGGTCATTACGATCGACGACAGTCAGAGGCGAGAAGCAAATGCGGAGGCAGAAACCGAGAGCGCTCCGTTGGTGCGGCAACTCGTTGCGCACTTGTACCATCGTTGTTACAGCCGGCCCTTTGAAGAAGGTGTGCCCGGTGGGCCGATGCGCCCGCAAGCCGACGACGACTTCGTGCAGCAGCTATCGGCTGCCAATACCAGCCGCGATCGTCTGAGCCGAGGATGGCAGCTGCTGCGCCTTCTCCCAACAGAGCACTACATCGCACAGAAGGACGGACTGGTCCGCATACTCGCCACCTCGGAATGCCAGTTGGAGCCAGGTTCGGCTACCGATTTGAATGAGGGCGGGCTGATCAGCGTGCCCTGGTCGAGGCAGTCGACAACGATTCAGCCGACCTTCTATTTCGCGTTTGGTGAGGCAATCGGCGATCAACAAGACGATGCCGACCTGATGAAGGTCTACTGGAACATAAGGGCGGCGGGGATGCCGTTGCTCATGCGCCTGCTGACGCAGCGCCTCAATCGTTTCCGGATCCCGTTCAGGCTGAAGTGCCTGAACAATCCCACCGCCTATACCCGCGCCGACGCGGCCGTGCTCTTCATGAGCAGACGGTTTTACGATGTGGCAGAAGTCCTGTTGGCCGGGATCGTTCTAGACGTGAAGGGATATCTCGACGTCGATGTTCCGCTATTCAGCAAACGATTGGCTGGCGGCGTCGGTGTCGCCGAAGAGCCCGACAACGGCGAGAGCTTCGGACAGCAACGGTGCCGCATGCTTGCCGAGGCCATCTGGAACGCGCATCGATTGCACCTGCGAGGCGAGCATGAACGACTCGAGGCCGTCGCTGAGCACTTCGAGCTGCACGGCCTCAGCCTCGACACTCCGCATTTGAACCCGGGGTCGGTCGATCGGTACGAATCGTTTCAGGAGCGCAGCCACCGACAGCCGTTTGGGCGTCAGGGTTCCACCGGGTTCGGCAATGCGCCATCGTGCGCGATCGACAAACCGGACACCCGTTTCCTTGAAACCGCAGCTGTCCTCGGAGCGAGGCTGTGCAGCGATGCGATCTGGGCGGGGAAACGCTGCAACTGGGTCGGCGCAGCAACGTTCGAGTCCAAGGGAGGCACGCGCGTGCCTGCCCAGCGTGCCTGCGGCATCGATCTCTTCAGCGGCACGAGCGGAATCGCGCTGTTCCTGGCTCATTTGTATGCGGCGACTGGCGAAGCGGTCTTCGGCGTCACCGCTGAGGCTGCCATTCGCCAGGCCCTCTCACGTCTGGATGACCTCCCGTCACCGACGCGCATCGATTTTCACACCGGGTTGACCGGCATCTCGTACGTGTTGGTGGAGATTGCCGCGCTCCTGAACGTGCCGAAGTTCGCGGCCATGGCCTGGCTGATACTGGAGGACGTCGCCAGTAACGATCCACGGCCAGACGGACCGATGCTCGTCTCGCGAAACGCGGCTGCCATTCCGGCGTTGCTACACATTCATCGTGGACATCCGAACGATGCCGTTTTGCAGCTGGCTCTCGATCACGGCGAGCGGTTGTTGGATCTCGCTGCCCAAGTTTCGCCCCAAACGGCTTGGTCGCTCCTGGAACTGTGGCACCAGACTGGAGATAACAGATTTCGGCATGCGGCGGAACAAGCGGTCGCCCGCTTGTCTGCCAGTCTCCCTGACCGGCTCGATGCCGCGCATCTATCGCCGCCGGCGGACGCAGCGCCGACGCACTGGCTGGACCGATTGTCCGGAATTGGGCTTGTCAAGTTGCGCGCGTTCGAGCTTCTTGGCGTCGAACACGATCTCACCGAAGCCAGGACAGCACTGGGGACTGTCGTCCGATTCCTGTCTTCATCGTCCGATGCCGCTCCTGAAGACTTTTCCTTGAACCACGGTCAACCGGGCGATGCGGAGCTGCTCCTTCGGGCGCGCCGCACCGTCAACGATGACTCGTACGTCGTCGCTGCCGAGCGAGTGGGGAATCGGGGGATCGAGCTCTTTGGAGTTGACGATCGGCGATGGCCCTGCAGCGCTCCCAGCGGAGCCGAGGCGCCTGGCTTGATGATTGGCTTGGCTGGAATCGGCTACTTCTACCTTCGTCTTCACGACCCGCTCCGCACGCCATCCTTGCTGATGATGTCCACGCCGAGCAAAATGTCATGAGCGCTCGAGCCGGCTCACAACGCCTTCTACCAGTAAACTCGCAATTGCGTCGTCGATGTGATCGCCGGTTGCAGCCTGGTAATACGCGAATCCTGGCACCGCGTTCGCCTCGAAGCAGAACCACTCATCGTCCGGTGTGCGTCTCAGGTCTATCCCCGCCACCGCCAGTCCCAGTACGGCGGTGAGATCGGCGCAGCGCTCGGCGACGGCGTCCGGCACTGTAAAGCGCCGGATCTCAACTTGACTCTGTTGCGTCAAGGCGAATCTGTAGTCATCGGCCGATGACACGATTTCAGATGCGAACACCCGATCGCCAACGACATGGACACGGTAGTCATTGCCGGGAATGTGCTGTTGGAACTGGGTCGGGCACCAGCGGATGTCATCCAGCCGGCTCACGTGCTCGGCAGTGAGCCGTGAAACGACGCTGCGAGAGGCGCTCACCGACTTGTAGATCACGACGCCGTGCGAGTGCCAGAATTCGAGGGCCGCGAGAGGATCGGTGGTGACGAGGGTGTCCGGAACCCGGAAACCGCATGCGCGAATCTGCTCGGCCTGGTAAGGCTTTGAGCTATTCGAGGCCATGGCTGCAGGGCGATTGATAACCAGTCCCGGCGCAATATCCGACCACGAGGTCAGCGCGTCCTCGACACGCACTGCGTGAAGCCACTCGGGGCTGTTCGGACCCGCTTTCTCGACACCTGGCAACCACCGAGAATCGAACGGGCGTATGTATGCCGCCGAGACATCGGCGAGGTCAATCTCCTCATCCTCGACTCGAATCGTCCCAGTAACAGCCGCTTCCACCGTAAGGTGAATGTCGGTCTGCAGCACAAGGCGCTGGTCGTAGAACGCGATCGCGACGCCGAGTCGACGCAGCGCTTCGTAAACTGCCTGGAGCGCGCTGTCGCTGGCATGTCCCCACAGAAAGATCATGACGGGGGCGAGCCGTCGAGCAGGAGAGCCAACACCGCCTCTGCCACCGGTTCAGACATGTCTGGAACGAGATTCGCCCCGACGAAGCGCGACTCCGCTGAAGAGCCACTGAAGGCTACTTGGAGTACCTGGTACACCTGCCGCGTCGGCAAGCTGTCGAGCATGTCGACGCAGCGTCTCGTCCACGGCTCCGAAGCAGCGGTCTCCGACCACTGTCACCGTCGCCGCGCTCGCCGTGAGCGCCTCTGTTCGATCGATTCCTGATCCTTGGACGACTCTGCGGTGGATCGCGTTGACGGAAATTCCAAGCCGTGCCGCAACATGCGTCCACTGTTCGAGCCGCCAGGCAGGCCCGGTGAGATTGAGCGGAGTCGGTCGATTGACGACGGGACATTTGAGGCTGGACAGCCAGGAAACGAGAAAGGCCCTCATCTCTTCGGCCACGTAGTCGCGATCTGTCTCGACGATCTGAGTCAACTCCGGCGCGAAGACCCCGGGCCACCGAATGAGCACGCCAGTAATCTCTTGAACGGGAACGATACGCCCCGCGACAACCGCTGTGGACGTCTCTGGGGAACCGAGGTGGTGGCGCCAGCCTGCCCGCGACAAATCGTCGCTCGTGAGCAGGCTGGCGTGATGGGACGCCCATCGCGCGGCGAGAGTGGCGGCGCTCTCATCCCAACTGCTGGCGAAGATAACGATCATCGGCGTTATCCGTCGTGCCCAACGCACGTCCAGTCGAGGACGTGTTGCCAGGTAGGTTCGGCGTGATGAAGCGGTGGCGTCGTCGGTTATCTGTTGGCGGTCGCTGTCTTCTTCTGCGCCGTCTCGTCGAGCCGCTTTTCAAGCTCCTCGAGCCGCTGGGTGAGCATGCGCACCGGCTCTGCCGCATCATCGAAGGCGCGCCCTTCGCTAGGTCGCTGCCCCTGGGCGATGAACGCCTGCCCAGTTGCGGTCTTGCCGAGCTGAGCCGTTGCGAGCTGTTGCACCAGTTGCTGGGTGAACAGCTGCGCAGAAATCAACTCTGAGATCGCTCGAAGAACCTGCGGCTCTGTCTTGATTGGGCTGATGCCTCCGAAGGAATCAAGCGTCAACTGCGGTTGATAGGTCCTCGGGCTGGTAGATATTCACTCCCATGACTGTCTCCTATTCCATAAGCCTCCAACGGGAACATCCCACGAGCGCGGATTCCCAGAGACAGCGGCTCCTTTGAAGCTGAGGTCGTCGGCGACTTACTGCGGGATTTCCACTAGCGCAAGAGGTCCTCTTCTACTGCATAGGGGCGCGCCTGTCCACACCTTTCTATTCAGGTGCAGAGAGGGATCTAAGGACCGCGTCAACGTCACCCAGCTCAACGCGATCTACAGAAGCCTGTAACCTCGACGCGAGGCAAGCTCGACAAGGTGTCCGACTGGCGTCAGTAGCGTGACTTTGTTCGGCGCAGCTCAGCAGTGATGGTGCCATCATTACCCGCCACTAAGCAGGAATGCTCATTACTGCACGATGGCTTTACATTTGCTTCTAAACGAGCTGAACCGTTTCTGGGTGGAAGACCACCCGCGGGGAGTGGTGACGGGTCTTACTGAAGGTCAGCCGTCATGAACATCACACGGTGCCTCGCCGTAATGGATCGTGCCGACGAGATGGCCGTCAAGCTGTACGAACAAGCATTGGACATCGCCTACAGCTCCGACCGGATGCCAAGTGAGGAGTTCGCGGTGTTGCTGGAGGACAGCGCCGACGTCATTCGCGAGCTTGCCGGTGCGTTGCGGGTCGCCGCTGTCATCGTTCTGCAGAAAGCCGAAGCACACGAAGCCGCGGCCGCTCACGATGAGCAAGGCGATATAGCACGATAACCTCCCAAAAAATCGCCAGCAATCGGCACCGACGGTCAAACCACGGCTACGGGATCGCGTCCTCGACCATTCGTCCACGACGGGACCGGAACAACGCGCCGAACAGCTGCTGTAGCAGCTCCGGCCGTTGCCCCAGCAACTCGAACAACTCCTCGCGTTCGATGTGCAGGGAGCGGCCCGCGCCGACGACGACAGCGCGTCGTCCGCTGTCGGCTCCGGCCAGCGTCTCGTACAGGCCCACGACGTCGCCCGCCTCAATAGTGATGGGGGGATCACCGGTTGCTGATTCCAACGAGATGCGTCCAGCCAGTACGGCCCAAACGGCTGGTGTGTCTGACTCCGTGAATAGCGTTGCGCCTTCGTCCAGCGGCACTTCCCGCGCAATTGACACCAGATGCGCCATCTCCTTGGGTCCGATCGCGGAAAACACTGGCACGTCCTCAAGTACAAGGATCTTCTCGAGTGGTTTCAGCGGCTCCGCCGGCAGATGCGCCGCTTTCCCGGGAGTGTGGCTCTTGATCACGAGCCGGCCCGCCGCCTGCGGGCCGCCCGCGAGCATTCGGAATAGGCCCTCTACCAAGTCCGTGTTGGTCGAGATCAACGTTCGAAGCTCGTCGCGGGTAAAAGTCAGGCACACCGTCGTCTCTGCGGTACGGATTGTCTCAGGCATCGCGCTGCCTTCGAGGATCTGTTCGAATCCGAGCGACGCGGGTGGGACGATGCTGCGCGCATCCTCGTCGCGGGCCTTCGCGATCACCGTGCCGGCGAGCATGAACTGAAGCTGCTCCGGCACGGCTCCTTCCTGATAGAGGAGGCGTCCGCTCTCATACCGGGTCTGACGCCCGCTTTCAGCGATTCGAAACAGCTCGGCGACCGATACCGACGCGAATACGGGGATGTAGCGCAGGCGTACCGCCAACTGCACCACGGGCAGCGGCTCGATCCAGAGGGTGTCGCGTCTGTTCTCTGGGAGGCGGTACGCCGCCAGTGCCCAGGAGGCAGCTTCGAACACGTACCAATCTTTAACGTCCCGGTGCGCGAGCACGAACTCGATATCGTTCGCCAGCGTCCAGAGCTTCCGCTCTTCGACGAGTTGGATCGCCGCGGCGGCCACAATTTGGTCGTCGTCGTTGATGAGCTGCAGCAGCGTTTCTTCGACATCGCGCGGTCGCGTCTTGAGCACGACGTTCGCCCGGCGCACCTTCTCGTCGATCGGCACGTCGTCCACGAGCGGCATCACGCGCTTGCGAAGCAGCGGAGTGAGAAGGGTGTCGACGTACTCGAGGGCGCTGGCGCGCAACCTGGAATCGCCGTGCTCGATCGCGTACCGCGCAGCGCCAATATCCTTCCACGGATAGATCAAGCCCAGGAGGCGGTAGACGCGGTCCACGATGCGCGACATCTTCTCGTGCAACGCGCCGGCGAGCAGGCCATCTGCGGGCGGCTTCCCGCGATCGAACAGGTTGTAGTGGAGCGTGAGGTAATTGAAGTAGGACAGTGCTTCCTTGGACGCGAACGCCTCGATCGGCTGGCGATCGATCGTCAGCGCGGGGTGATCGCGGTGCAGCTTCTCGAGGCCAGTCACGGCCTTGTAACGGAGGAAGCTATCAGGATCCTGCAGCGCCTCGATAAGGACGTCGACCGACTTCTGCGCCGGAATCCGCGCGATCGTGGCGGGGATGTGACGCCGCACCCAGATGTCTTCGCCCGGATCGCGAAGGAGATAGGCGAGGGTATCGAGAACGCCTTCTCCATACCCGACCAGCGCATCGCGGGCACTGCTTTTCAGGCTTCGATGCCGCGACAGGGACACGAGGGTCGGAACGAACAGCGGATCCGAAGCGCCAAGTGCCCGGACCGACCGCATGGCTTCGGCGGCAACCTCAGGATGTGCGTCGTAAAGCAACGGGATCAAGATTCGGTGGAAGCGGGGGTCAGGGATCTGGCGAATGGTGGCCGCCACGTCCTTCCGCGCCTCGGCGGCGGACTCACGTGTATCGGATGCGAGCCGTGTGAGCACGTCCACGCTGGCGGCGACGTCTTCGTCGCGGCCGCTGCGGGCCAGCACACCCGCAGCAGTTGTGACGATTCGCGGGTTGGCATCCTGCAGGTAGGGCCGAATGAGGTCGGTCACTCGCTCATTCCGAATGTTCGCAAGTGCTGAGATGGCGGCAGCCCGCACCTCAGGACTCTCATCGGCGATCAGTCGTTGAATCGATGGGAGCCACCGCTCCGCGACCTCCGGGTTGACGTTCCCAAGCGCCTGCAGCACACGCGCGCGGACCGCGCGCGAGTCGTGGAAGAGCAGCAATGGAGTAATGAGGTTGCGCTTCTCGAGCAGTTCCAGAATTTCGATTGCGTAGAGCACACGGTGTTCGTCTGGATTGGCAAGCTCCTCCATCAGCGCTTCGACCGTCGAGAGATCGGCGGCGCCGAGTCTCAGCCCTTCAGGCTGCAGGTCACGCCGCTCGAGACTCTGGCGGAATGCTTTCAGGTACTCACCCTTGGCGCGCAAGGCGTTGAAGTACCACAACACCGTCAGACCGAGGCTCACGAAGCTGAGCTGCTGCCACCCGAAGTGCAGGCCCCACGGCTGAATCAGGATCACTAGAAGAATGGCGCCGAGGCCTCTGGACACGCGGTCCACGGTCACATCCACGAGCGGCTTCACCTCCTGACGCAGTTCGGACGGCAGTGGCAGGAACAGCACCTCCCGCGTCGTCTTGTCGACCGAGTACCGCAGCGACTGATCCGAGATTCGTGCAATCGCCGCTGCCCAGGGGATCCGGTCAGAACGATCGCGGTCGCCGTCACAGCGAGTGTGGTGGGCAGCATCAGAAGCGCAAACCCGATCCCGAGATACCGATGGATGCGCGGCGTGATCCAGACCTGAATGACCAGTGCGGCAGCGGAGACGTAGAACCGGACCTGCGCCAGGAACTTGCCGATGCTGTCTTCGCCGCCCATGCCTTCCGCGGCCATGTTGAGCTGTTGATCGACGATCGCGGCACCGAGCGAGCCGAAGCCGATCACCAGCGCGATAATCTGTACCTGCTTCGACTGCTGCAGCAGCTGAACGGCCCGCTTCAGCGTGACGCCTGTCTCCTTCTCGTTGGCCCCACGAGTGGGAATCTGGAGCGCCCGTTTCTCCTTGCCCAGGATCGCCGAGACCAGCGCGATGCAGGCGATGAGGGTAAGAGCGCTCCAGAGCAACAGTGTGTTGGCGCCGACCGTCTCGATGATGAAGGAGGTGAGGCCAGAGCCGGTCATGCCGCCGAGCATGACGCCGCCCCCGATGAACCCGAAGAGGCGCTTTGCCTGCCGGGGCTCGTAGATGCCGTTGGCGAGAGTCCAGAATTGACTGATGACAAGGACCCCAAGCAGATTGCCCCAAACGAAGAAGCCGACCGAAACCCAATCGGCCCAGGCAGGCCTGGTCCTGAACAACGTCCAGAACGTGAGCATGACGGCGGCCATCGCGGCCTGTGAGATCGGGAGCGCCCATCGGCGGGGCAGCGAGCTGTAAAACCGCGTGTAGGCGAGCATCAGGAGACCGATGAACAGACCCGCGCCGAAGATCACGTACGGGATGTTGACGGCGCCCAGGCTGGAAATGAGCTTTGACCGTGTCAACGGCTGGATGATGTTGTAGGAGGTCATCGCCAGGAAGGAATAGGCGAACATCATCAGAGCCGTGCCGGCCTCTCCTGAACGGATCTCAGCGAGCGGCTGCAGGAGTCGTTGCAGGAACGAGCGTTCCATCGCGGATCACGGCGCTGTCACACGAAAGCTGCACGCGGCGACGCTTTCTGCTGGCTCCGTTCCGTCGCTGCCGCTCAATTTGATCTGGTAGTCCCCGCGGGACAGGAGCTGGGATGGCACCATGACCGTGATCGCGGCACGTCCGCCCCGGGTTTCGGCCGCTAACTTCGACTGGGCCCAGATCTCCTCGGCCTGTGCATCATAAAGGACTGCCCGATACTGCCGGTACTCGTCGCGGGACAGCTCGAGGCGCAAACGAATCAGTGGCGCATCGGGAGGAATTGAAATTCGCGTCATCGACCCTTCACTTCTCAGGAGCCCGGTCGCTGGTACAAACAGTGGTGGCGCCTGCGCGCTCGTCGGGCGAGTTCCCTGGGTCTGAACATGCAGGCCACGTGCCTCTGTTGCTTCGCGCTGCTGCCTTTCGGATTCGAGCTCCGTCTGAAGGGCCAGAGCCTGAGCGGAGAGAAGCTCCAATCGCGTCTGCAGACCACGCTGCGCGCGTTGCTCGACCTGGTGTTCGGCGCGAAGCCGCCCGAGCTCGTCTCCCAGGCTCTTCCCCCTGAAGACGAACCACGCGTTGCCGGCCAGCAGGATCGCGACCGACGCGGCAAGAGGCGCGGCCCACATCGGGCGGGGCCGGAAGAATCCGGTGCTACGTGCGAGGGTCGCCCACGACACGACGTTGGGGTCCCCGCGCCTTCAAGGGATCGGCAGATTCCGCGCTGTCGGAACGTCGCTGAACGATCGGATCAGCGAGCGGAATGGCCGCCTGTTCCGCTCCCTCGGAGACGATGGTCGAGGCGCGGTCCTTTAACAGCCTCAGGAATCCGAACTGCCACCGACGCTCCTCATTGATCAGGAAATGGCCTTCGAACCCGGTCCTCTCCGTAGCCGACAGGACATTCTCCATGTATTCCTCGGCCAGTTCGTCCTCCGTCGGGCCAAGCAGTTCGAACAGGTCCGGCTCAGTGACCAGACGCTCCTCGAGTTCGATCCGAGCTTCCTCATCGAGTTCGCCGAGAACGTACTGCCTCAGCGTCGCTTCGAGTTGTGGTTTCACGAGCATCACTCTCTTTCAGATGGCAGCCGCCACCCTTTAGTGCAACCCGACATGTCCGGGCTTTGCCGTATCCACGCAGTGGAAGACACACTCACGCAGGCGGAGCGTGATTCGGTGGATCCTGAGCCTCAGGGCGTTTGAACTGATCTTCAGTTGTCGAGCGACCATCGATCGGTGTCTGATCTTCGCGATCCCCTCGTCCTGGTAGTACGTGAGGACGATGTCTTTGTCCTGCGGAGGAAGGCACCGGAGACAGCGATCGAGGCAGCCATGCCCGGTCCCCGTCTCCCACGATGGGATCTCGGACTCACCGGGATCGGCCGCATCCCAGCCATCGGGCAGCGCGACCGTTCGTTGCCGTCTTATCCATTCCTTCGCCACGTTCCACGCGACGCCAAAGATGAACCGCGTCGGATCGCCGATTTCTGAGCCAGGAGGGACCTCGGCCAACCGTCGAGCCACGCGATCCATCGTTTCGTCTGCGACCTCCTCGGGATGAGTACAGCCGCGATAGGTCAGGATGGTCACCAGCCGTCGACGCAGCTGCTCGTACCTGGCGCCCGCCAGATCGCGGTCCGGGCTCAGTTGTCTGAGGAGCACCTCGAATTGATCCGGGTTCAACGAGTGCGTCATGTCACTTCCACTCGCCCTGGAGGACGAACCCCGCCCAGTAAAACGGATGCGACCAGCGTTTCGTCTTCAGTAACTCGACTTGAGCCGCCTGCAGCGCCGCCGACGGCGCCAGCCCTTTTTCGAACAGCGCCCGGTAGAACCGGGTCATCAGCTCGCTCGTCGCTTCATCGTCAACCTTCCAGAGGCTGGCGAGGACGCGGCGGCTCCCCGCGTACATGAACCCACGCACAAGCCCGATGAGGCCCTCGCCGACGATCTCTTTGCCGAGCGCGGTGCTGCACGCGCTGAGCACCACGAGGTCAACGGGGAGCTTCAGATTGTAGATGTCGTGCAATCGGAGAAATCCGTCCTGTCTTTCGCCCTTTTCGTTGAAGAGTGAGAGCACGACGCCCGACAGGTCTGGATGGTCGTTGTCGATGATGCCGTGCGTGGCGAAGTGGATCACCCGATAGTCGGCCAACGTCGCGCTCATCGCACTTTCGCGGTTCGCCGCGAAGTCGAGAGCGACATCGACGTCGGGCGCCAACGCCGCGATGTCACGAGCTTCGCGCCGCGACTCGAGCAGGCGTGGTACACCGGCAGGTCCCAGACCACCAATGTCCCGCAGGGCCCGCTTGAGCGGCTCCGCGGGTTCAGCCAGGTGCGAGGTCGTGGATCCGCGCGAGGCGCCAACGGTCCGCGCGGCCACGCCAATTCTCGGATCGTCGGCTTCGAAGACCGGGTCGGCGAAGACTCTGGCTGCTTTCGGCCAACGTCTCTCCTGGTTCCACGTGCCCCGGACGAGCGCGAGCGTGGACGCCGACGGCAGGTAGACCAGCTCGTGCTCGGCGATCAGAGGGACGGCGGCCCGCGTTTGCGACGTAATCGTCCGTGGATCCGGCAAGGCCGAGAATGGGAGGAGATGGAGGATCCCGTCCGAGACAATCAGCAGGCGGGGGTGGCTCAGATATGCTGCGACGGGACCGAGGAGCATCCTGCTCAGCGCTAGCGCCTCATCGAGGTGGTCCGATAACGGTTCGTGAGCCGACAGCGTCGCGCGTGCGGGCGCGGTCAGCGCGTCGCGATACGAACGCACACGCTGTTCGAATTCGGCGCGGGCCGGGAGCACGAAGCCTTCGATTTCGTGAGGAGTGACGGCCCAGACATAGCTTCGGCTCTTGCCAAGGAAGTACTGCAGGAGCACCGACTGGTCGTCGGCGACCAAGGTCTGGACCTCGTGAACGGTGAGCGGCTTCGGTTGCGTCAGTCCCGCGTAGCGAGGACTCTCTGCCCGGATCTGCGCCTCGACTTCCCGGTGCGTGGCCGTCATCGCGTTGATTTCTCGACGCAAGGGACCGGCTTCATCGGCCTTCACGCTCTCGCTTTCGACGCGCATCAACTGTTGCGCCTTGGCGTTCAGTGAGCGCGAAATCGATTGTTCGCGTTCGAGGAGTTCTGGCGCGACGCCTTCGGTGATGCCAGCGCGCATCTCGGCGAGGCCATCGAGGAACGAACGAGCCCGGGCGCGTTCGCTTGCGTCGAAAGCGAGCACTTCGTATTTCCCGTCAGTACTGCGCTCGCTCAGGCGCATCAGCACGTCGATCTCCAACTCATGTCTGTCCCGGACAGACGCGACGTACGACGCCCGCAAGTCGAGACTCGCAACATCGGACCGAAGCGTCTCCGCCAACTCGAGAGAGCTCCGAATGCTGGACCAAGGCCTGGTCGGCACGATCGACGACACTCTCTATTCGCGCCATGTTGAAGAGCGTGAGCGATGTGACAAACCGGCTGTTTAGCTGCTCACCTACCTGCAGGGCTTCGCTGAGATGCTTCAGGGCTTGATCCTGGTCACCCAGCTGATGAAGCGCCATCGCGATGCCGTTCAGCGAGTAAATCTCCCACTTCCGTTCGCCGATCTCACCTGCGAGTTTTCGTGACTCACGGAAGCGTTCGAGCGCCGGCCGGGGCTCGCCAAGCTCGAGATGCGCGCGACCGAGACCTTCGAGTGCCTGAGCCTCCAGCCGCCGATCGGAAAGCGACCGTGCCAGCGCGAGCACCCTTGCGAGCTCCTCGAGGGCTTTCGCCTGCTGACCGAGGGACGAGAGGCAGGCGCCCAGCCATAAGAGCGCTGTAGCCTCGCCGTTCGAGTATTTCGCCGTCCGGAACAGATCCGCGCTTCTGCGGTAGTAGTTGATTCCCGCGGCTGCATCTCCCAGCTCGAGGTGTACGGCGCCCAACCCGGCCTGAATCCTGGCCAGACGAATGGAATTGCCCATCGGCTCGGCCAGCGCGCTGGCTTGGCGATACCGGGCGAGCGCGCCCTCGTTTTCTCCAACGATGACGTGGAGGTGGCCCAGAGCTGTGAGCGTCGCGGCCTGGCCGCGCCGGTCGCCGAGCACTTCCCAGAGCGAGAGCGCCGCCTCATAGGATGCCTGCGCGTCGGCGACCCGACCCAGGTCGACCTCGGCGTAGCCCTGATTCAACATCGCCGCCGCCTCGCCCTCTCGATCCCGCAGAGCCTTTGAGAGATCGAGAGCCTCCGCGTAAGCGGCAAGCGATTCAGCAAATCGTCCACTGAACGCGTAGATATCGCCGAGCACGTTCAGAGCGTCGGCCTCGCGAGACCGAATGTGCTTCGCGCGGCTCGAGGCCAGTGCGAGTTCGGCATGCGTCGAGGCCTCTTCAATCCGTCCCAGATCGAGGTAGACGCGAGCAATCGCGTTCAGTGCGGCGGCCTCCGCCTCGGTCTCACCGACGCGCCGGGCAAGCTCCAAGGACTCGAGCAAGGGTTTCAGCGCTTCGTCGGGTCTCCCGAGCGCGTGAAAAGCCGCGCCGAGTCTGCGGGAGGCGAGGGCTTGCCCCGAATCGTCCGCAGCGACCTTCCAGGCGCCCGATGCGCGCTGAAATCGTTCGAGCGCCTTCAATGCGGCGTCGCTGCGCGCTTCCGCCCAAAAAGCCTCTCCCTCGACGAAGAGCCGCCGCGCCTGCACTCGGGCGTTATCGCGCGGATCGGAGACGTGCAGTTCTCTTATCGTGACCGCGTAGCAGCCCGATGCGGAGGACGTTTCTAGCGCTTGGATCTCCAGGTGATGGATACCCGGATGTCCGCAGGACGGCGGAGAGCACTCGCTCGCCAGACTGCCTGTGACTCACGTCGGCGAGGATGCTGCCGTCTGGCGCGACGAGCCTGGCGCCCACATCGATGCCTTGTGGATCCATTGCGATGGTCACATAGTCGCCCCCGCGAAGCTCGACGTGGTAACCATCTGAACTACCGTTTGAGAGCGCTCGGACGGTGGGCGCGCCGACAGATGCTGGAAGCTGTTCGTCGGCCGGCTGCGGCGCACACACGGGACCTTGATCCGCCGCCGCAGAACCGAAGACCGGAATCATCGACAGTAGCAGCCCGAACACGCGGATCGCCGCTGCAGGTCCCTGCCGCCGGAGGCTCGGCGGCGCCGACCACTGTGAGTGATGATTCCAGTCCATGGTTCGTGACCTCCTGCCGCGAACGGCTGTCGGGTCGCGACGATTTGTTACGTGCTCACTGGCTCCCCCGCGGGCCGTAGGTACACCGACTGCGGCGGGTTTTTCATGTTGCCGCTCAGTGCCTCGAGGAACAGCTCCAACATCCTGCCACTGTTGGGTGCGTTCCTGCCGCTGTTGGGCGCATTGCGGCCGCTGTTGGGCGCATTGCGGCCGCTGTTGGGGGCGTTGGGATGCAGCGGCAAGCAGCATGTCCTTTTGTTTTTTCTTGGCGTCGGGTGAATCGGGGCCAAATATTGGCCGCTGGGGCTCGACGGGCCCTCGTCCTTGCGAAGCTCTCGCCTGGTCGTTCTTGAGGTAATCGACCAGAAAATCGCCCCAACCAGAATCGCGCCCCAAACGCCAATGCCGTTGTAAGCGTCCTTGCTCGGCCTCAAGGAGGGCCGCGCTCGACCAGGGAAGTACACCGAGATCCCGTGTGAATGCTGGAACTCGATGCCTTCGTAGTCTTGCCGTCCTTTCCGCTGTCGGCCGTCGACGCTTTGTCTCGCGACCGACGACAAGCGTCGATCGCGTCCTGGACCTGTTTGGCGGCGCTGGAGATGCTTTCAAGGCGTTCCGGCGACAAGGCTCTCAGCTTTCGAAGCTCCTCGCAGAAATCCCACAAATCGGTGTATTGCTCGAACTTGTACGATTGCGCCCGCCAGTGGGCCAGGATGACCAGGTCGCGCACCAAGGTATCAGCGACACCGCGTGAGGCTTCAGGCCGAGTCCTTCTCAATTCACCGATGAGAAGCTTGGTCAGCCTGCGGACTGTTCCCTTGAGCGTTGGGGAGTCATCGGCGTCATTCGGCTGACCGAGTTTGGCGAGCTCGCAACCCGACATGTCCACCGACACGTTTGCCGGCAGGTATTCCCGGTAGTAGGCGATGTAGTTTTGAACGATGCATTCGACTAAGTCTGCGGGAGCGATGGCCTTGTAAGTCCCGTCAATGCGGTCGCCGAGCTGCTCGCGGAGTTTCTTCAACAGAAAACCGTAGGGCCACCCGGCATCCTGGACGAATCCCTCAGAGCCGACGAGGTAGTCGACGGAGTCTCGCACTTGATAGCAGACCTCCGCCATGCTCATGAGGCAACTGTCCATGCCGAGAACGTTGATCAACTTCGCGTCAGTCTTGTCATCCTTACGCCAATGTCTCTGAGCCTCGTTGAGGGCCTTCTCAAGCGCCGGGATAGTCAACGAGCCATGCTGCCCGTTCTCCGAGTGGTTGTCGGGTAGGAGATCCCCAACGGCGCCGCTGCCGTGCCCTGACAGAATCAACATGCGGTGCATGGAATCCCGTGATCGTCCAAAGACGCTCCATTCGATGAACTTGCGAAGCGTCTCCGGATCACTCGAGTCTTCGACCCACTCGTATAGCTTGGGCTTGGCGTCCTTCATGCGGGGAAGAGGAAGCGGAGCGATAACCGCGGGGTTGGTCTCCACCGCACTCCCCGGCCCAGTCACACTTTGTCCGCTCAAGTCGTACACAAACGTGGGGGAGAATGGTGACAACGCGTCGTACAGAATCGTCATATCGAAGCCGTCTGGAAGACCCTGGTCTTCGATGTCCTTCAGCGCCCAGATCATCTCGGAGCTCAGGTTGTTGTCGCCGGACAGGTAAAGCATGAAGAGCCATTTAGGTTGAGCATTGGCCATGGGGAGCCTCCAAACTGCGATTGCTGAGTGGTTCCGCCCAGGCTGTAGTTACAGCTGCGACACGGAGCGGCAATACTGGTAGGACTGAACTCGTCGTGCCGGGGCGGAACAGGTGCGGATTCGAGCCGAGAACGGTGGCGGGGAGATGAGGGATGCGCGCGCTGCGCAACATTGTCAGAGCCCTCCGGTCAGAAGCGGTTCCTGTTGCGCAGAACGTCGTCGTCGCGAGCGCCGCCGATCCCATGGACATTCCCCCATGGCCGAACTCGGCGCCAAGGCTCCGCGCGAATAGCGAAGCCTCTCAGACAAACAGACGCCGACAAGGCCAACATGGTGGCGGCCCGGACGAAGTCGTCAGAATGCAGGTGTGGGCGGCATTATAGGTCTGACGTCCCCACGCTGCAATCCATTCGATCCTGCACCGCCCGATCCGACCATTCATCCTGATATGGCGTTCCCCCTCGAAACATGTCAGGCGGAGCCTGGTTTCAGCTTTGAAGGCGGGAGCTTGCCATGCGAAACGTCTCGGCGGTTTCGACCATGTACTGGTGCAAGCCAGGCCGCGCGGACACCAAACCAGGCGGGCAAAAAGGTACGAATCCATCGGCGGAAGAGAGGAATCAATGGCCGCAACGACCAGGGCAGCCGCCCGACGGAGCACCAGCGCCGAGCGCACATCTGAAACACAGGACGACAGGTCAGGAGCTCCGCAGCGCGGCCCAGATCCAGCATCAACTCTTGCCACCGTCGCTCTACACCGGTCGCTATGTCGATCTGGCGGCCAAGGCGCACCCGTGCCGGATCATCGGTGGCGACTTCTTCGACTATCAGGACACTGGGCGCCAGTTTCGCCTGGCCCTGGGTGATGTCTGTGGCAATGGGGCGCCCGCGGCTTTGCAGGCGGCAGTCGTGCAAGGCATCCTGGCCATCGAGGCCGAAGTGGACGACGGCGCGGCAAGCACCATGACGAATTTGAATCGTGCTCTCTGCCGGCGCGCCATTCCCGCCCGATTCGTTACGCTGTTCCTGGGTATCGTGACGCCCGACGGTCGGTTCACCTACAGCAATGCGGGACAGTGCTGCCCGATCCTGGTGAACCAGCATTCCGTCCGCAACCTGTCGGCGGGAGGGTGCCCGCTCGGCCTCTTCGGGGACGCGAGTTACGAGGAGGAATCTCTGACGTTGGCGACGGGCGACACGTTGGTCGTCTTCAGTGACGGAGTCACGGAAGCGCAGGGCACATCAGAGAATCCGAACGACGAATTCGGCGATAGGCGCATCCTGGAAGCAGTGAGAGAGCACCCCGGCGCGACCGCATCCACGATTCTCGAACATCTGCTCGCGAAGGTCCGCGGCTTCAGTCGCCAGTGTCAGCAACGCGATGACGTGACGGCGCTCGTCATGCGATATCTCGGAGAAGGGCTGAGCGTGTGAATGATAGGATGCGGCGGATGAAGGCGCTCGCTCTCGCCTCTGCGGTCTTGGCGGCCTGCGGCGCCGCGGCGAGCTTCAAGACGTCCGACGATCAGGCCGTGACTCTGATCAACCGCCCGTTGGATCGCCGCGTGGACGTCGAGATCGGCGGCCGCCCGTTCACCTCCTACATCTATCCCGCGTCGCTCGAGAAGCCGGTGCTCTATCCGATTCGCAGCGCCCGCGGCACGCTCGTGACACGCGGGTATCCGCTCGATCCCCGGCCTGGAGAGCGCGCCGACCATCCCCATCACGTCGGGCACTGGTTCAACTACGGCGACGTCAACGGCTACGACTTCTGGGGACACTCGTCCGAAACGCCCCCCGAGCTGAAGGCGAAGGCCGGCACGATCGTTCACAAAGACATCCTGCGCGTCGAAAGCGGCGCCACACGGGGTGAATTGTCCGTGAGCGCCGATTGGGTCGTGCCGGATGGATCGGTGCTGATTCACGAGCAGACGCAGTTCGTCTTTTCCGGGGGCGCTGGCCGCCGAGCCGTGGATCGCGTCACCACGTGGACGGCGAGCCAGCGCCTCGTGTTCGGCGATACCAAGGAGGGCGCCTTTGGCATTCGTGTCGCGCGTGCGCTCGAGCATCCGTCGAAAGACGCCGAAGTCTTCGTCAGCGCCCGCGGCGAGAAGGAGACGGTGCCGCGCCTCGACAACACCGGCGTGACGGGTCGTTATCTCGGCAGCGATGGCACGACCGGCGAGGCGGTCTGGGGCACACGCGGACCCTGGATGGCATTGAGCGGCGTGATCGACAGCGAGCCGGTGACGGTCGCGATTCTCGATCACCCTTCCAGCTACGGTCATCCGACGTATTGGCACGCTCGCGGGTATGGTCTGTTCGCTGCCAATTCGCTCGGCCGGCACGCCTTCGATCCGAAACAGCCGCCCACCGCTCTCGCGCTCGCGCCCGGTGAATCCGTCACATTCAGGTACCGCATTCTCGTGAACGACGGCGAGATGACCCGCGATCAGCTTCAGCAGGTGTACGATTCGTTCGCGCGCGAGCCGCAGCCGACGCCTGCGCGCTGAACTCGGTCGAGTCGGACTGTCAGCTGATCAGCGCTGCCTGCAGCATGGCCCTCGTGTAGCCGACGTTGTAGATCTCGCCGGCGAACCCTCCGCCGCCGGGATACTGATTGCTGATGGGTCCACCCTCGCGATCTACGTCGATGGCGCGAGGATGCTCCGGGTAAAGACCGCGCGGGTACTTCTGGCGCACGAGCTCCTTCATCACCGCGAACATGTCGACCTGTCCGGCGTCAAGGAACACCTCGGTGTAATCCACGTACGGCTTCCTGACGACGACATTGCGGAAGTGGACGTGATTGATGCGGTCGCGCTCGCCCAGGTAGCGACATACTGAGACGGGGTCCTCGCCCGTTTCCCGCGTGACGCCGCAGTCGAACGTCATGCCGTTGAACGGGCTCTCGACAAGGGCCAGGTACTCCTTCCAGTGCTCGAACGTGGCCATGAGCTGCTCGGATCCGCGGCTGAGCGGCACGGGAGGATCGTTGGGATGCAGCGCCAGTCGGACGTTCACCTTCTCTGCCTCCGGCACGACCGCCTTCAGGAATCGCTCTGCGCGTTTCAGTTGATCCGCGCGCGTGTGCGTACCCACATCCTCTCGAGGCGGCAGGTTTCTCGATAGCTCGTAGTCGTACGCGGTGTAGCCGGCACCGGCCCGGCCCGGCTCTTCCTTGTAGCCCTCCACCAACCGGTGCGCGTAGAAGTTGTATTCGATGACCGGCAGGCCGGCCTTGCCCGCAGCCCTGATCGACGCGATGACATCCGCAATCTGCGCGTCGGCGCCGGGTCTTCCCCAGATGACGTCGTTGAATCCCGAAATCATCATGTTGCAGAGCGTCAGGCCACCGGCCTGGAACCGCTCGATGCGGCTGCGGACGTCGGCCTCGGTCCACGGAATCTTCGGTCCGCCCGTGAGCACGGAGTCGACGCCAATCTGTTTCACGCGGCGCATCCCCGCCTCGTCCAGCGTCGCCGGCACGCCGAGGCAGATCTTTGGCGTGTCCGTGCCTTCGACTGGCATCTGGAACGGCTGCGGCTGCCCGGCTTCGCCGGCGACTCGCACCGATGGGAGGAAAGCCGAAGCGCCCAGTGCCTGGAGCACGTGTCGTCGCGCGATCCTCGTGCGCATTGAGACCCCCGCGGCCGGCAGTGACGATCAGTTCGCGATTGGACGGATCTTGACGTTGCGGAACCAGAAGATGCTGCCGTGATCCTGCAGCGCGATGCGCCCGGTCTTGGCCGCGCCGTATGCAGGATAGTCTTTCCACTTGCCTGCGTCTCTGAGCGCGTTCCACGCCGGCGTCCACCGTTCGAACTCGAGAATCTTCTTACCGTTCAGCCAATGCTCGACATGCGTGTCCTTGACCACGATGCGAGTGGAATTCCATTCGCCGACCGGCTTCAACATCTTGGCCGTCTCGTCGGGCGGGTGCATGCCGTAATTCGAGCCAGCTTTTTGCGACGGCTCGATGTCTTCCTTGAAATTCACGTCGTCGAGCAGTTGGTACTCCGGTCCCGTCATCCAGGGCGCCTGGTATTTCTTGTCCTCGACGATTCCGTAGACGACGCCGCTGTTGCCGCCTTTTGTCGCCTTCCAGTCGAAACGAAGCTCGAAATTCGTGAACTCGCCATCGGTCACGAGGTCGGGACGCTTGTCGCTGCCGTAGTTGCCCTCGGTGCCAGACGTCTTCAGGGAGCAGTCGTCGATGACCCATGCCTTCGTGTCCTGCTGGTTGTAGCCATGCCAGCCGGCAGTGCTGGTGCCATCGAACAGCAGCTGCCAGCCGGCGGATCGTTCGTCAGCCGTAAGGACATTGACCTTGGAGCAGCGCGCATCTGGCTGCCGCCCCGCCCGAGCCGCTGCCTGCGGCCGCGGCATTCCGCTGACCAACACGCACACAATCAGAAGAAGGGACGTCCTGGTGCTCATGGTGACCTCGTGAATCTCTTGTCCAACCGGGAAAGACGCACCGTATAGTAAAGCGCCAACGAGGTGGTTTCATGCCCGCAGCGCCAGATCTTCAATCCTTGGCGGATGCCGCCGAACAGGCGGCGAGCGCCGGCGATTATGCCGCGGCGGAGCAGCACCTCAGGCTCGCGGTCGAGCTGCAGGAGGCCAGCGCCGGTCCGATGCATCCCGATCTCGCAAACGCGCTCAACAACCTTGGCGTCGTCTGCGAGCGAATCGGGAAATCAGCGGACGCGGAGGGCTGCTATCGGCGGGCCTATGCCATCGCGAGCACTGTGCTCCCCGCGGATCACCCGTTCGTGGCCTTGAGCGCGAGGAACCTGCGCGACTTCTGCGAGGCTCGGGGTATTCCCTTCGAGCAGCCTGTCGCACCTCTACCCGCTCCGGCTCTTGCCGAGAAAGCCGTAGGGCCCGACTTCAGTCGGGCCGAGGCAGTAGAGCCGGAGCTCGCTGAGGCAGTAGGGCCCGACTTCAATCGGGCTGAGGCAGTAGGGCCCGACTTCAGTCGGGCCAGGAAGCCGGAAGCCGTATCGCCTCCGCCGCAGCCCGTGCAGCACCCGCGCCGTGGGCTCGCGGTCGCCGCGGCGCTTGGTGCGTTGGCGCTGATCGCGATCGCGATCGTGGCAACCCGGTCGCGATCGACCAGCAGCCCCGCAGCCGCCGCGCCGTCCGTTCCATCGCCTGCGGCTTCGACGGTTGCGCCTCGGAATCCAGCACCAGTAGCAGAGACGCCCGCACCATCAGCCCCAGCACCTGTCGCACCCGACGCACGTAACGCACCCGACGCACCCGACGCACTACGCACCTGTCGCACCTGGTGTATCCGTCGCCCCCACTCTCGTCAGCGCTGAGCTTTGCCGAACGCTCGAGACAAGCGGAAGCGAGTGGCGTTGCGCGCCGGCCAATGGAGTACCTGCAGCCCGGCACGTTCGTGTTCTACACGCGTGTCGCGTCGCCGACGGACGCCACCATCGAGCACCGCTGGTACCGAAACGATCGCCTTCACCAGACCGTCCCGCTTCGAGTACGCGCGAACCAGCGCAATGGATTTCGTACCTACAGCCGCATGACCGTGAGCGCCGATCGCACGGGCGAGTGGCGCGTCGAGCTCAGGACCAGGAACGGCGACATCCTGCATGAGGAGCGCTTCACCGTCGCTCCGTGATGCACGTGTTTCCGGGGCGTGCGAACGCAGATCGGTCGTATACTCAGGCCCCTCGGCGAGGAGGTCTTCATGCCGTATCGCTTCGCGTTCACCGTTGCGTTCCTGTTGCTCGTGGCGCCACGTCTGGCCCACGGCGCGCCACAGCTTCCGTACTCCGTTGAACGTTGCCCTGTCGCTGGCGTGGACCTGGATCGGAGCGCCGCCCCGCGTGGGCCAGACATCCATCCAAACGCGATCGGTTATGCGGTGATTGCCGGCGCGTTCGCGCGTTCGATTGGTCGCTTGTGACTCGTCCCCGCCAAGTCTTCGCGTGGTTCGCGACGAGGGCGTAGGTTCGCCAAGACACTCAAAGGGGCGGCCCCTGACGCGAATCGGTCTGGATATCGGCGGCACGAAAACGGCCGGCGGTCTCGTGCTGTTCCCCGATGGCCAGGTGCTGGCGCGGCGCCTGATCGCGACGCGCCCGCATCGCGACGGGTCCGACGTGCTTCGGGACACGCTGGACCTCGCCGCCGACCTCATTCGTGACGCCGCGTCGATGGGGCACGTCGTGGACGGCATCGGCGCCGGCGTGGCCGAGCTCGTCGACGTCGACGGCGAGATCACGAGCGACGCCTGCATTCCCTGGCGGGGAATTCCAGTACGTCAGCGGCTTGCAGAGCTTGCACCCGCGGTCGTCGACGCCGACGTGCGCGCGGCGGCGCTGGGCGAGGCGCTCTACGGCGCGGGAAGGCGCTACGATTGTTTTGTCTTCCTGACCGTCGGCACCGGCATCAGCCATACCCTCGTTCAGGGTGGACGGCCGTATGCCGGGGCGCATGGAAATGCGCTCGTGCTCTCGAGTGGACCAACGAGTCACACCTGTGCTCATTGCGGCCAGCGATCGACGATGGTCCTCGAAGAGTACGCCTCGGGGCGGGGCATTGCCCGGCGCTATGCGGAAAAAACCGGTGACGACAGTGTCGCGGGAGAAGACGTGACTCGCGCGGCGAACGCCGGCAATCCCGACGCCGTCCAGGTCGTCAGCAGTGCCGGAACCGCACTCGGCGTCGCCGTCGGGTTTCTCGTGAACGTGCTCGATCCCGAGGCCATCGTGGTCGGCGGCGGCCTCGGGCTGTCCGGCGGTCACTACTGGCAGAACATGGTCGAGTCCACGCGCGCGCACATCTGGGCTGAAGCCAGCCGGGGCATCCCGATCGTGACGGCAGGATTGGGAACGGACGCCGGGATCATCGGCGCCGCGGCGGCGTGCTCGCGCCTGGGTTCGCATGTGGCGAAGGAGATCGGGTGAGGTCGACGATTGTCAGGTTGATGCAGGAGGAGGCGCCCGTCCTGGGCGACGGCGGTTACCTGATCGAGCTCGAGCGGCGAGGTTACGTGGACAGCGGCTCAGGGCGAGAGAAGGTCGGCACGGGCCGCGGCAGCGGGCAGTTCACACCGGAAGTCGTCGTCGAGAACCCCGACGCGTTGCGCGGGCTGCACCAGGAGTTCCTGCGCGCGGGTTCTCGAGTGCTCCAGGCCCTTACCTTCTTTGCCACGCGCGAGAAGCTGTCCCGGGCCGGCTACGGAAAACACACCGAGGAAATCAACGTGGCGGCGGTCCGCCTCGCGAGAGACGTCGCGGGCGAGAGGGCATTGGTTGCCGGTTCCGTGTCTCGCACGCAGCTCTTCGAGCGCGACGGGCCGGGCGCCGCCGGTCAGGTGCGCGATCTGTTCAACGAGCAGATTCGGCTCCTGCACGATGCCGGCGTGGACTTCCTCATCCTCGAGACGTTCTTCCACCTGCAGGAGATGCTGATCGCGCTCGACTGCGCGCGGGCGAGCGGGCTGGAGGCGCTGGCCACGATGAGTTTTCGTCCGACACTGGCGGCCTCGAGCGATGGTCACTCGCCGGAGGACTGTGCGAAGCAGATGGCAGACGCCGGCGCAGCGGCTGTCGGCGCCAATTGCGAACAGGAGCCTTCGCGGATCGTTCCGCTCGTGCAGGCCATGGGTGACGCCGCCGGCGTGCCGGCCGCGGCACAGCCTGCCGCGTTTCGGACCAGCGTCGGGACGCCGTGCTTCACGAAGATGCCGCAGTTCCCCGACGAGCTCGAGACGATTCAGGTCGCTCGCAGCGACTTTCACGAGTTCGGGCGCAAGGCCGCGGAGCACAGGTTCGGATTCGTCGGCGGGTGCTGCGGCTGCAACGCCGCGTATGTTCGCGCCCTCGCGGCCGGGATCGGCGCGTCATGAGCGGCACTCCATCGCGCCTGCTGCGCGACATCCAGTCTCAAGCCGACTCCCTCGACGTTGTGCTGACCTATCAGCGCGGCGGCCGGGACCGACTGGTCGAGGCGGCGCGTGTGTTGAAACAAGCGAAGCGCGTGGTCATCACGGGCATGGGAGCCTCGCTGAACGCCTCGATCCCCTTCGAGCACCGGCTGTGTGCGGCCGGGATCGATGCCACCGTCGTGGAATGCGGCGAGCTGCTGCACTACCCCCGACCGCTCGGGCGCGAGACCGTCGTCGTCGTGGTCTCACGGTCGGGCGAGTCGGTCGAAATCGCCAGGCTCCTGCCTCGGCTTTACGGTGGCTGCACCACGATCGGCGTCACCAACGAGCCCAGTAGCACGCTAGCGCGCGGCGCGGATCACTTCATGTGCGTTGGAAGCTTGACTGACGAGATGGTGGCGATTCAGACCTACACCGGCGCCGTCCTTGCGCTCGCGCTTGTCGCAGCGGCTGCAGTCGATGATCTTGCGGCTGCGGAGGCTATGGCGCGAGACGCGCTCGATCGGTACCGTGTCTTCATCGATCAGGAGGTCGATGCGCTGGCGCACTGGGACGAGTTCCTCGAGGCGCAATCGCCGATCTACCTGCTGGCGCGCGGCCCATCGATTGCGTCGGCCATCGAAGGTGCGCTGCTGTTCAAGGAAACCGCCAAGGCGCCCGCGGTCAGCATGGCGGTGGCATCGTTCCGTCACGGCCCGGTGGAGATCGTGGATCGGACCTTCAGAGGGCTGATCTTCGCGCCGTCTGACGCGACGCGGACGTTGAACCTGGCGCTCGCCAGCGACCTGGTCCGATTCGGTGGCCGGGTTCGCGTGATCGGACCCGCAGAATCCGAGTCCAGCGAGCTACCGTGGTGGCGTGATCTCAGCCCAGCCCTCACCTGGTGCGCAACGCCAGAGGTGCCGCCGCTGCTGCAGCCGATCGTCGAGATCCTCCCGGTGCAGCTCGCCGCGCTGCGGCTGGCCCAATTGCGTGGGATCGTTCCCGGCCAGTTCCGTTTTGCCCCGCAGGTCGCGCGCGACGAAGCGGCATTCGCACCACCAGATTAGGTCGCGTGCTCACGAAGCCGCCAAATGGCTGTGGCTCTCGATCGAGAGACCGGCCCGTTACCGGTGCTCCGCGGCCTGCCTCATAGCCGCCCAGCCGGCCGCGACGTGTTCACGCTCGGTCAACTCGGCGCCCACCGACACCCTTACCATCCACTGCTCGTCGAGCACGGCGGGCGTGACGTAGGCGTATCCCGAGCGGTTCACGCGCTCCGCCCAGTCGCGCGTATGGTGATTGAGCGCCTCGCCGGCGACGCCCGGCGGCTCGTGACGAATGCAGACGGTCTGGAGCGGCACCGGCGCGACGACGCGCCAGTGTGGCGTGGCGTGCACTTGCTCGGCGAGCCAGCGGGCGTTCTCGAGATCGCGACGGAGGCGCGCCTGCAATCGATCGACGCCTTGTTCGCGAATCAGACACCACAGCTTCAGCGCGCGGAAGCGTCGGCCTAGCGGAATGCCCCAGTCGCGATAGTTTCTGACCCGGCCATCGGCCGACGATTGCAGATAGCTGGGATTGGTCGACATGACACGAACCAGATGCTCGGGATCGCGCACGTAATACGTCGTACAGTCGAACGCCGCACCAAGCCACTTATGGGGATTGATCACCAGCGAGTCGGCGCCTTCGACCCCCTCCCACAGCGCGCGACACTCCGGCAGGATCATCGCCGAGCCCGCCATTGCCGCGTCGACGTGGAGCCACACGTTGCGCCGGGAAGCCACTGCTGCAATCTCTGCGATCGGATCCATCGCGGTCGTCGTCGTCGTGCCAGTGGTCGCGACAATCGCACAAGGCTGACCGCCCGCGGCGCGGTCCGCGTCAATCAATCGATCGAGTGAATCGGCCCGCATCGCGTAGTGCCGGTCGCATGGCACGAGCCGCACGTGATCGCGTCCAAACCCTGCAAGGAGGGCGGCTTTGTCGACCGAGCTGTGGCTATGCGCCGACGCATAGACGATGAGCGGTTCGGCCCGGCACTGCAGGCCCGAACGCCCAAGGCTGTAGTCGGTCGTGCGCTCGCGCGCGCACACGAGCGCGACCAGTGTGCTCGTGGATGCGGTGTCTTGAATCACCCCCTGCCATGCGCCGCTCAACCCCATCATCTGACGCAGCCAGTCGGTGACGACTTCCTCGAGCTCGGTCAACGCAGGGCTCGACTGCCAGGCCAGGCCGAGCACGCCGAGGCCGGTGCTCAGGTAGTCGCCCAGCACGCTGGCAAGCGTGCCGTTGCAGGGGAAATAGCCGAAGAACTGCGGATGCTGCCAGTGTGTGAGTCCTGGCAGGATGATGCCGTCGAGGTCGCGAAGAATGGCGTCGAAGGGCTCGGCCGTCGATGGCGGCGACGCTGGAAGCGAGGCTTTGATGGCCCCTGGCGCGGAGGTTGCCATGACCGGCCGCTCGCTCAGTCGGGCGCGATAGTCGGCGATGAGATCAACGATCTGATAGCCAAACGTCCTGAATTCTTCCGGGGTCATGAATCACAGGATAAGGCCGCTAAGATACAAGCGCCCGATGGAGGGATTGATGAGCCTGAAGTCGCCTCTCCGCTTCATCACCGCCAGCGAGATGGAGGTCGAGGAATTGGCGTGGGGCCCGCACGAGTGGCTGTGCCGCCCCGGCCTGACCGACGCGAAGGCGCTGCTCCTTGTCCGAGTCCGCATGCCGCCCGGGCAGGGCCACGCCTTTCATCGACATCCCGCCATGGAGGAGATGATCTACGTGATCTCGGGCTGTGCCGAGCAGTGGGTGGACAGAGCATCCCGGCCGCTCGGTCCCGGCGAATCGGCGCACATCCCGCGCGATGTCGTCCATGGGACCTACAACGCAGGCGACGAGACGTTGGTGTTCCTCGCGATTCTGTCCCCGGCGATCTTCGAGGGGCCCGCCGTGGTCGACGCCTCCCGCGAAGAGCCATGGGCCTCGCTTCGCCCGACGTCTGCGCCAGGCGTCGCGGCACCGTAAAGGCATGCCGACCGTTTTGCTGATCGGCACTCTGGATACCAAGGGCGAGGAGTACAGGTACGTCCGCGATCGGATCCTCGCGGCCGGTCACCAGACGCTCATCATGGACCTCGGCATCCTGAGCGACCCGCCCTTCACTCCGGACATTCCGTCAGCCGACGTGGCACGCGCCGGCGGCGAGGAGATCGGCGTACTGCGCGCTCGCGGCGATCGCGGCAGCGCTGTCGACACGATGCAGCGGGGTGCGTGTGCGCTGGTGCCCGCGCTCTTCGCGGCGGGCCGGTTCGATGGCGCACTCGGCCTGGGCGGTGGAGGGGGCACGGCGATGATCACTGCCGCCATGCGTACGCTGCCCGTGGGTGTCCCGAAGCTGATGGTGTCGACGATGGCATCGGGCAACACCACGCCGTATGTCGATGTCAAAGACATCACGCTGATGTACTCAGTCGTCGACATCGCGGGGCTGAATCCGTTGTCGCGCCGAATCCTCGGCAACGCGGCGGGCGCGATTGCGGGCATGGTTGCCGAGGGCTGTCGGCACACCCCCGAAGCCGCCGCACGCGATCGACCCCTCCTCGCCGCCACGATGTTCGGTGTGACCACACCTGCCGTGACCGCCGTGCGCGAGCGCCTGGAGCGCGCCGGGTTCGAAGTGCTCGTCTTCCACGCGACGGGCGCTGGCGGTCGCGCCATGGAGGGACTGATCGACGACGGCTATGTCGGCGGCGTCGTGGACGTGACGACCACCGAGTGGTGCGACGAGGTCGTAGGTGGCGTGCTCAGCGCCGGGCCGGATCGGCTCGGGGCGGCAGGACGGGCGAGGATTCCGCAGGTCGTGTCGGTCGGCGCGCTCGACATGGTGAACTTCGGCGCCATCGAGACCGTGCCCGAGCGCTATCGCACCCGGACGCTGTACAAACACAACGACGCGGTCACGCTGATGCGCACGACCGCGGACGAGTGCGTCACAATCGGCCGGTGCATTGCCGGGCAGTTGAATCGCGCGTTGGGGCCGACGGTCGTCGTGCTGCCCCTGCGCGGCGTCAGCGCGCTCGACGCGAAAGGGAAGCCCTTTTACGATCCCAACGCGGATCGTGCGCTGTTCGAGACACTTCGGGCGAGTCTGTCTCCAGCGGTTCGGATCGTCGAGCTCGATGCGCACATCAACGATCCGGCGTTTGCGGAGACCGTGAGCACCGAGATGCTGGCGTTGCTCGGGAGGGTAGATGCCGTTCATCGGACGTGAGGCCGCGCTGCGACGGCTGCGCAAGCGCGTGGCGGCGAAACAAATCATTGTCGGCGCCGGCGCCGGCACGGGCATCTCGGCGAAGTTCGCCGAGCGTGGTGGCGTCGACCTCGTCATCATTTACAACTCGGGCCGTTTCCGCATGGCGGGGCGCGGCAGCCTGGCCGGCCTGCTCCCGTATGGCGATGCCAATGGCATCGTCGTCGACATGGCGCGCGAGGTGCTTCCGATCGTGCGCGACATTCCGGTCCTCGCGGGCGTCTGCGGCACCGATCCCTTCCGCCTCATCCCCGTCTTTCTGCGCGAGCTGAAGGCTTTGGGCTTCGATGGCGTGCAGAACTTTCCCACTGTCGGTCTCATCGACGGCGTCTTCCGCCAGAACCTCGAAGAAACGGGCATGAGTTATGACCTCGAGGTGGAGATGATCCGGGAGGCTCGCGCGATCGGGCTGCTGACGTGCCCTTATGTCTTCGACGCCGAGACTGCGCGCAAGATGGCTCTGGCGGGCGCCGACCTGCTCGTGGCACACCTGGGTCTGACGACGAAAGGGTCGATTGGCGCAAAGACCGCGCTTTCGCTGGATGAAGCCGCGGAGCGGGTCCAGGAGATGCATGACGCCGCCAGGCGTGTGCGCAAGGACGTCCTGGTCCTGTGCCACGGAGGCCCGATTGCCGAGCCCGCGGACGTCGAGCACGTACTCGCGCGGACGTCAGGTGTCCACGGCTTCTTCGGCGCGTCCAGCATCGAGCGCCTCGCGACCGAGGCCGGCATCGAGGCGCAGGCGAGACGATTCCGATCGATCGCGCTGCCGAAGAAACAGCGCCGGTGATCCGTGGAGGGCCGGACCGCCGTAAGCCGTGGCTGTACCACGGTGCCGGTCGCGCTGCTAGCATGCACCGTCATGCCGATGCTGGCGCAAACATGGCCCTTTCCCTGGCCCGAGGACCGCATCGCACGCTACACCGCGCGACGCGCCTCGTCTCCCCTCGTCATCGACGGCCGACTCGACGAGGCCGACTGGCGGGCAGCGGAACGCTCGCCGCGCTTCGCCGATCTCATCGGCGGCCGCCCGGGCATCCACGACACTCGGGCCGCAGTGCTGTGGGACGACACGTACCTCTACGTCGGGTATTGGGTCGAGGAGCCGTTCGTCGAGGCGACCCTGACCGAACGCGACGCGCCAATCTACACGGACAACGACGTCGAGCTGTTCATCGCAGGACGCGATGCGTATTACGAGTTCGAGATCAACGCTTTCGGGACGATCTACGAGGTCTTCTTCATCTGGGAGCGAGAGTTCGAGTCGAGCGGCTACGCGCGCCGGCCGGAGTTCGATCGCTCCCGCACCGGCGTGAGACCCTTCAGCGGCGTCGGCTTCACGCATCCGCGCGGCCCGCGCATCGGCTACTGGAACTGGGACATGCCTGGCCTGGAGTCGGCGGTCCACGTGGACGGGACGATCAACGACAACAGGGACCGCGACCGCGGCTGGACCGCTGAACTTCGCATCCCGTGGCGTTCGCTCGAGCCCCTGGCGATGCCGGACAGGCGCGCGCTGCCGCCGCGAGACGGCGACGAGTGGCGGATGGATTTCTCGCGGTTCAATCAGTACAAGGAGGCCCCGCCGGCGACGGATCCCGGCGGCTGGGCGTGGAGCCCGCATGGCGTGTGGGACTCGCACATTCCGGAGCTGTTCACCCGCGTGCGCTTCTCCACGGAGCCCGTCGGCCGCAAGTAGAGGAGGATCTCATGCGACGTGCGGTCGCGCCACTACTGCTGGCGCTCGCGATCGTCAGTCCGCTGGTGTCGCAATCTGCCGCGACGTCCGGACCGACGACGCGTTACTCACGACTGTACGTGTTCGGCGACAGTTACTCGGATATCGGCGCCGGGTACATCGACGGCAACGGTCCGACGGCGGTTGCATATCTCGGCTGGCTGATGGGCCTGCAGGTCGCGTCGAGCAAAGCGGCCAACCGGCTGACAAGAGCCTCATCTTCGCCGTGAGCGGCGCGGGTACGGGTGAAGGCGTGGGACAGCAGGTGAAGGAGGCGCTCCTCGGCTACGGGATGATGAACCAGGTGCGCGACTTCGCCGCGCGCGTGAAGTCCGGCGAGATCGCGTTCGATCCGCAGACGACGCTCTTCTTCCTCGCCGGCGGGCTCAACGACGGCCGGCAAGAGACCGCGATCACGCTCGCCAGTCTCCGGCGGGAACTCCAGATCCTTCGCGAACTCGGCGGGCGGCACTTCACTATTGCTCTGCTGCCCACGAAGATCCCGCAATTCGCGGCCGTGGGACTTCGACTGAATCCCGCCTACGAGCAATTCGTCCGTCAAGAGGCTGCGGCAGGCTTCGATCTCTGGCTGAACCACTGGGGCGCCGCGTTCGACGAGGTGATGGAGCACCCGGCGGCGCACGGCATCGTCAACACGACGAGTGCGTGCGCCGGACGGGCGATCTTCGATCAGGATCCAACTCCGGTCGGTGATCCGGCGACCTACTTCTTCTACCATGAAGGTCACCCCTCGACGGCGGTGCATCGAATCGTGGGGAGGAAGCTGTGTCGCGCGCCCGCCAGGGCGCGGTGAGATCCCGCGCCGCGATCTTCTATGACTGACGAGGCCAAGAACTACATCACGCCAGGCGGCTACCGGCGACTACAGGAGGAGCTCACACGCCTGTGGAAGGTGGAGCGGCCGCCGATCGTCACGACCGTGGCGTGGGCCGCGGGCAACGGCGACCGCTCGGAGAATGGCGACTACATCTACGGAAAGCGGAAGCTGCGCGAAATCGATCGGCGTATCCGCTATCTGTCGAAGAGTCTCGACCAGGCCGTGGTGGTGGACAACTCGGGCAAGACGCACGAGCGGGTGCATTTCGGCGCGACCGTCACGATCCTCTACGAGACCGGCGACGAGCGCGAGGTCACCATCGTGGGCGTGGACGAGCTCGATTCCGGCGACGCACGCGTGTCCTGGCGCTCTCCGCTGGCCAAGGCGCTGCTGACGGCAACGGTCGGAGACACGGTGACGCTTCGCGCGCCGCGTGGACCCGAGCGCCTCGAGATCATCGCGGTGCGCTACGACGACCTGCGGTAGCCATGCTCGAAAAGACGCGGCTTCGCTTGTGTAAGCAGATCACCGCTCGCGACCAAGAAGCAAGGACATGCGCATGCACCCGCCGAAGTGGTTGTGGCTGGCCCTGATGTCGACGTTCTGGTGGGGTCTCTGGGCGTTCCTGGTCAAGCTTGGCAGCCGTCACCTCGATCCGTTCCAGATGCAAGCGCTCTTCGTTGCCGGAATGATTCCGGTGATGGGGATCGTGCTGGCGCGAAAGCGGCCGACGCACAAGCCGGACCGGCTCGGCCTGGTGTACGGAGTGCTGAATGGCGTGCTCGCCACGCTGGGCATGCTCGCCTTTTACGCCGCGATGGAAACCGGACGAGCGTCCGTGGTTGGCCCGGTCACCGCTCTTTTCCCGATCGTCACCGTCGCAGGGTCGGCACTGGTCTTACACGAGCGCCTGAATGCCGTGCAATGCGCGGGCGTCTGCCTCGCGCTCGTCGCGATTCTCCTCTTCGCCTAAGCCAATGGATGGATGGATCGTCCCCGCCGTCATCGCGCTCGTCCTGTGGGGCGTGGTCGGGGTGCTGCAGAAGCTCGGAAGCAATCGGCTTGGCGCAGACGCCCTGCTGCTGTGGGTCACGGTCGGCTACGTCGTCATGCTGCCGGTGGTGCTCTGGAGGAGCGGCAGCTGGACGCTCTCGACGGAAGCCGTCCTCGTCGGCCTGCTCGCCGGTTGCGTGAACGGGCTCGGGACGTGGCTGCTGTTCCGGTCGCTCGAGGCTGGCGCGAAGGCGTCGGTGGCGGTGCCGCTGACCGCGCTGTATCCGGTCGTCACCGTGGTTCTCGCCTTCATCTTCCTGTCCGAACGTCTGTCCCTGCGCGAGTGGCTCGGTGTGGCGCTCGCTGTATGCGGCGGTGCATTGCTGTCCTACGAAGGCGAGCCCAAGGCCGCCGACGAATAACGCTTCTGCTTATTCGTCGGAACCTGACATTCCGCGCGTTCGTAGACGTTGGAGATCTTCCATGTTCGACCTGATTCGCACTCTTCGCTACACGCTGCGCCAGCTCCGCCAGGCGCCCGTCTTCACGGCCGCTGCGATCATGACGCTGGCACTGGGGATTGGCGGAACGACGGCCATCTTCACGCTCATCCATGCGGTGATGCTGCGGTCGCTACCCGTCTCCGAGCCGTCGCGGCTGTATCGCATCGGCGAAGGCGACGATTGCTGCGTTCAGGGCGGTCCGCAGGACCGTTGGGGCATGGTTTCCTTTCCGCTCTACGAGCGGCTGAAGGCGGCAGCGCCTGAATTCGAAGAGATTACCGCCTTCCAGGCAGGCGGGGCGCGGCTCAGTGCGCGCCGTGCGGGAGTAGAGAAAGCTGCCCGGCCGCTGCGGTCCGAATACGTGACCGGCAGCTACTTCTCGACTCTCGGAATCAGAGCGTTGGGCGGGCGGGTGTTCTCCGCCGCGGACGACAAACCGTCGGCGCCGCCGGTGGCTGTGCTCAGCCACCAGGCCTGGCAGCGCATCTACGCCTCCGACCCCTCGCTCGTTGGATCCACGCTGGTGCTCAACGGGCATCCGTTCACCATCATCGGCATCGGTCCGCCGGGGTTCTTCGGCGACACCCTGCGCGCGGATCCTCCGGAGGTGTGGCTCCCGCTGCAGCAGGAGCCGCTCATTAACAGCGACGGCTCGCTGTTGCGGCAACCGGTCTCGGCGTGGCTGCGCGTCATCGGACGGCTGAAGCCGGGCGCGACGACGGACGGCATGGCGCCGCGACTCACTGGAGTGCTGCGCCACTGGCTGCAGTACGAATCGGGCTACCCGGCCAACTGGATGCCCGACGTGATCCGCATGCTGCCGCAGCAGGTGCTCAACGTCGTTCCGGCCGGGGCCGGCGTGGCGGAGATGAAGGAGGAGTACGGGCGCAGCCTTCAGATCCTCCTGGCCGTCTGCGGACTCGTGCTGCTCATCGCCTGCGCGAACGTCGCGAATCTGCTGCTCGCACGCGGTGTCGCACGCCGCTCGCAGACGGCTGTGCGGCTCGCGGTCGGTGCGTCCGCGCGGCAGATCGTCAAGCTGGCGCTCGTGGAGAGCGTCGTGCTCGCCATTGCCGGCGGCATCGCCGGCCTTGTCGTGGCCAGCGCCGCTGCAGAACTGCTGCTGTCGCTCGCGTTCCGCAGCGCGCGCTTCCTGCCAATCGACACGACGCCGTCACTGATGGTGCTGTCGTTTGCCTTCGGCATCTCGCTCCTGACCGGCATCATCTTCGGCGCGGCGCCCGCCTGGTTCTCGACGCGGACCGATCCGGTCGAAGCGCTCCGCGGCGCCGGCCGCGCCACCTCCGATCGATCGTCGTTTACCCGCAAGGCGCTGCTGGTGGTGCAGGCCACGGTCTCGGTCGTGCTCGTCGCCGGCGCGACCATGCTCGCGCGCAGCCTGAACAAGCTCGAACGGCAGGACTTCGGCTACCGCATCGACGGCCGCGTCGTCGTATCGCTGAACCAACCGCCGGCTACCTACACGCTGCCGCAGCTGGCGGCGTTGTACCGGCGCCTCGAGGATCGTCTCAATCGATTGCCGGGCGTTCGCGGATCCGGTCTGGCGCTCTACAACCCGCTGACGAACAACTGGGGCGAGCTGATTCTGGTCGAGGGACATCCCGAGCCCAAGATGGACGAAGAGGCGGGCGCGTCATGGGATCGCGTGAGCGCGAACTACCTCCAGAACTTCGGCGTCACGCTGGTGCGCGGCCGCATGTTCACCGAGGCCGACAACGAGGACACGGCTCCCGTGGCGATCGTCAACGAGGCGTTCGTGAAGCGGTTCTTCAAGAGCACCGAAGATCCGCTCGATCGGCGATTCGGCCTGGACCTCCCCGAGAATGTCGGCACGTTCAGGATCGTCGGCATCGTCCGCGATGCGAAGTTTGCCGGATTCGCGCTGAACCGGCCGGCACGGCCGATGTTCTACGTGCCACTCGCGCAGAACGTCAACTATCCCAACGACTTGATGCAGCGGATCGAGCTGATGTCGCACTTCATCGGCGGCATGATGCTGGTCACCGATTCGCCGCCGGGGACACTCGAGCCGATGTTGACGCGCGTGCTGGCCGAAGTGGATCCCGACCTCACCATCACGAGCGTGCGGACCATGCGGCAGCAGGTGGAGCTATCGTTCGATCAGGAGCGCGCCGTCGCCAGCCTTGCGGGTCTGTTCGGCGTGGTCGCGCTGCTCCTCGCGGCGGTCGGCTTGTATGGCGTCACCGCCTACACCGTCGCGCAGCGGACGAACGAGATTGGCCTGCGAATGGCGCTCGGCGCCGATCGTGGCAATGTCATCGGACTCGTGCTGCGCGGCGCATTCAAGCGAGTGATCATCGGCCTCATACTCGGGATCCCGCTCGCCATCGGCGCGGGGCGTCTGATCGCCGCGCAACTGTACGGCGTGGAGTTCTGGGATCCGCTCGCCCTGACCATCGCGACAGGGGCGCTGGCGCTCTGCGCGTTGATTGCGGCGCTGATTCCGGCAGGCCGCGCCGCCTCCATCTCACCGATGAGCGCACTGCGGAGCGAGTAAAAACGAGCAACGAGCTCGGAGCAACGAGCGACGAACTACGAGCTGTGAACGACGAGCGACGAGCGACAAGCGCGACGAGGAGCTGGGAGCACCGAGCTCGGGGGCCGGGGTTCAGTCGCCGGGCTCGGCGTTTGACGCTCAGCGTTAGAGTTCGTTGTTTGTCGTTCGTTCCTCGTCGTTCGTCGTTCAAAAGTTCGGTGCTCGTCGGTCGCCACTCAGAGCTCGTGGTTCGTTGTTCAGAGCGCGTCGTTCAAACAGTGATCGCAACCCGCCGGCCCCGCCGCACGTTCGTCACGAGCGCCGGTCGAAAGCAGACGATACACGTGCCGCCTTTGCGGCGGACGCTGGGATAGACAAGACCGGCGGAGCCGGCGGCCAGCAGCGTGGCGGCCAACGCCTGCGACCGCGCATAGTCGGTCGGGCTCAGGCAGTCGGCATGCGCGGCATCCTTGCGGATGTCGTGAAAGTCGGCGCGGAAGTCGGCGAGAAAGTCGTCGAACGTGAACGCCTCCGGTTCGGTCCAGCCAATCTCCTCGAGTTCCTGCGCCTTGTGGAACGCGACTTCCGCCCGGGCCGTTTCGACGTCGAACGCGGCGTACCACGCGCCGCGGTCGGTGCCGTTGAAACGGCTGCCGGCGGGATGGGCGTGCGTGAACGCGGCGTTCACGATGTGCGCGTAGCCGACGCCGAAGAGCAACTCGTGCACGCTGATCCCCGGGAGCTGGTTCGCTTCTCCCAGCAGTCGATCGTTCGTCGCCGCGTCCAGTTCGAACAGATCGTCGAGATCCTCATCAGGGTCGGCAAGCCGGGCGAGGACGCTTTCGTCGCTGTAGCGCGCCGGAATCAGCCGGTGCGTGTCGTCTCGCCGGACGTGCGCGAGGGCCGGCGTCAACGGCCGCCCCGGCGAGCATCGAGGAGCTGTCGGACGCGCACGAGCGCCGGAATGCCGCCCTTGACGATGTAGGCGAGGGGCGGCTGGCCCTCGAACAGGACGTTCGAGTTCGGCAAGTGGATCCAGGTGTCCGCCAGCTTGCGGCTGTACAGAATGTTCAAGGCCTTGAAGATGCCCACCAGCAGCGAGACCCGGGTGAGCCGGTCCTGATCGAGCGTCTTCTTCGCGCCACGCTTCCACTGGTAATAGACGCCGTTCGAGACGCCGCCGAGGAGCTGGCGCGCGGCTTCGTCCCGCACGTCCCAGGCGTCAATCAGCTTGAAGAATGCCGGAATCGCGCGGCGGCTCAGCTGTTCCTGAACCTCGCTATTCGAGAGGTCCGGCGCGCGCGCGGTCGAGAAGCCGGCCGGTGAAGGGCGGAGAACGGCCGTCCGCTTGCTGTCCATTTACGGATAAATATGCCTCCAATTATGGAGACATGTCAAGCAGGCCGGTGAGTGGTGGGTAGCGGTCGCACGGCAAATCGATAAAAGACGAAAGCCGCCAGCGCGACCGTGAGGGCATGCGGAATCGCACTGACGATGGCCACCAGGCGGGGATCGACGCCTGAATCGGTCGGCACGAAAATGCCGAGGACGAGAAAGCCCGCAAGAAAGTAGGAAAGCCTCCGATGTTCCGGCGGCGCTGCGGCAAAGAGCAGCGTCAACAACCAGATCGCGGGGAACGGCGCGTACGACTGCGGGAGGAAAGGACTTCGCATCGTCGCGAGAATCAGGATCACCAACCAGACGAAAGGACTCTGCCCCTCACGCGGCGTTCGACGCGCGAGGACGACCGTCAGCGCCACGGCGAGGACCATGTAGACGGTGCCCACGATCCGCGCTGTGTCGAAGCCCATGCCGGGAATGCCGAACAACTTGAGTTTGAACACCAGACCGGGGATCGAATGGTTGATCGCGACCGCCGCCGGATTGCGAAACGCGGGAAAGGCCTCACCGCTGAGAAGACGGGAGAACTGCTGACGAAAGGCCTCGAACGGCTGCCAGCCGACGTCAATGACCGTCACGGCGAGCACCAGCGCGGCAACCGCGCCGGTCCACGCGAGCGCACGCCATTCCTTCCGCACGAGCAGGTAGACCACGAGCAGCCCCGGATACAGCTTGGCGACGGTCACGCAGGCCAGCAAGGCTCCTCCTGAAGCGGCGTGTTTGCGCTCCACGAGGACCATCGCGATCATCGACACGGCGATGACCGCCAGCTGCACGTTCCCCTTCTGCATCGTGTTCAGCGTGACGAACGACCCGATCACGAAGGGCGCGAGCAGCAGGGCGCGGGTCGCCGCGTCCCCTCGCAGGTGCCGCGCCACGACCGCGAGGCCGGCCAGAAGGACCAGGCCGTTCAGTCCGAACCACAGCATCCGCAGACGAAGGAAGTCTGGCGCCACGACCGACAGGGCGCGCGGCAGGAGCAGGAAGGGCGGCGGATACTCGGTACTGATCCACGTTGAACGGGCCGATCGTGCGCGGCTTGCGCGGGCCGCTCTGGTCATCGTCGGGCGCCGCGTAGATGGACAAGTCGTAGACGTTCGGGACGTTGGTCACCACGCGTGCGGCCACGAAGTACGCGGTGAGGCAGGAGTGACGCACCTCCCACGCGCTTCCCGGCGCGACCGAGTACGACGGTCGCGACGGATCGACGATGAACACCGTCAACCGGGAGAGCATGACGACCGTCACGACCACAGCCACACACGAGGCCGTGGTCAGCGCGCGAGACGACGCGGCGAAGTCCACGAACGCCACGCTGCGTCGCCAGGCGACCAGACCGACCAGCGGTGCAACCAGGACGGCGACAATCGCCGCGACAGCGAGCGAGCCGGTCAGCCCCTCGGCGATCGTGAGCACGAAGAGTCCGATCAGGCAGGCGATTGTCAGCGAGACGAATACGCGCACGGGCGGATGCTATCAGAGTCGGATCTTTCGACAAGCACGATAAGCGCCCTTTGCCGCGCCCCGATAGTGCATTTGCCACACATTACGTATATTCGATTTTACTAATATACTGATGTCATGCGGCAGCACCAGCACGCCCTGCGACAGTTCAAGGCCCAGACCTTCCAGGCGCTGGCCCACCCCACGCGTATCGCCATCGTCGAAGCGCTCCGCGACGGCGAGCTGACGGCTGGCACGTTGATGCAGCTGCTCGAGGTCGAGCAGGCCAACCTCTCCCAGCACCTGGCGGTGCTCAGGGCCAAGCAGGTGCTGGTGAACCGCAAGGCCGGCAACCAGGTCTACTACGCCGTCCGCGACCCCGTGCTCATCAAGGTCCTCGATCTGCTCCGCAAGTATTTCTACGCTCACTTGAACGAAACCCTCGCCATGCTCGGCGAGATGGATCAGGAAGGAAGACGTCGCGCGTGACGGCCCTGTTGGCTCGTGTCCCCTGGAATACCTGGAAGCCGAAGCTGCTCGATTGCCTCCCCGGTTACAACCGCCGGACGTTCGTGTCGGATCTCATTGCCGGGCTGACCGTCGGCGTCGTCGCCGTTCCCCTGGCAATGGCGTTCGGGATTGCATCGGGCGTCACGCCACGAGCCGGCATCTACACCGCCATCGTCGGCGGGTTCATCGTCTCCCTGCTCGGCGGATCGCGCATCCAGATCGCCGGCCCGACCGGCGCCTTCGTGGTGATCGTCGCCGGCATCATCGCCAGGCACGGCCTCTCGGGCTTGCTGATGGTGACGATGATGGCTGGGGTGATCCTGATCTTCCTGGCGCTGACAGGATTGGGACAGGCGGTGAAGTTCATCCCGCGTCCGGTCGTCCTCGGGTTCACCAACGGCATTGCGCTCCTGATCGCCTCGACGCAGATCAAGGACTTTCTGGGGTTGAGGACCGCCGAGATGCCCAGCGAGTTCTTCTCGCGCATGGCGGTGCTGGCGGCATCCATCGACACTGTCAGCGTGGCCGCGCTCGGGCTCGCCGTGGTCTCGCTGGCGCTGGTCACGCTGGTACCAAGATGGATCCCGCGCCTGCCTGGATCGATCGTGGCCCTCGTCGTGGGCACGGCCGCGGTCGCGATCTTCCCGCTGCCGGTCGAAACGGTTGGATCGAAGTTCGGCGGCATCCCGGGGAGCCTGCCGCACGTCGAGGTCCCGCGGTTCCGCGCCGATCTGATCTTGCCGCTGCTGCCTTCGGCGTTCACCGTCGCCATTCTGGCGGCGGTCGAGAGCCTGCTCTCTGCGGTCGTCGCCGACACGATGACCGGCGACCGGCACAATTCGAATGCCGAGCTGCTGGCGCAGGGAGTGGCGAACCTCGCCGCGCCGCTCGTCGGCGGTATTCCGGTGACCGGCGCGATCGCGCGGACCGCCACCAACTATCGGTCGGGCGCGCAGACGCCTGTCGCGGGCATGGTCCACGCGCTCACGCTGCTGGCAGTCGTGCTGCTCCTGTCGCCGCTCGCCATCTACATCCCGCTTGCGACGCTGGCCGCGGTGCTTTTCGTCGTCGCCTACAACATGAGCGAGTGGCGCGAGATCGGCGGCATTTTGCGGCTCGACTTGGCCGATAAGTCGGTGTGGTTGATCACCTTCGTGCTGACGGTGATTGCCGACCTGACGGTCGCGGTCGAGATCGGCATCGCGCTCGCCGCCCTGCTGTATATCTACCGCGTCACCGAGACGACCAGCGTGTCGAAGGTCACGCCCGAGTACATCGAGGACGGGCGCGCCCACGTGCTGCAGGACAAGCACCTGCCGTCCTACGTGACCATTCTGCGCATTCACGGGCCGTTTCTCTTCGGGATGACCGACAAGCTGCTGGATGTCACGGCTGATCTGAACAAGTTCGCGCCGATCGTGATCCTGCGCCTGCGCAACATGACCGCGATCGACGCAACCGGCCTCCACGCGCTCGAGGCGCTGAGCGATCGGCTGAAGCGATCGGGGCGCACGCTGGTGCTGTGCGGGGCGCGGAACCAGCCGGCGTCGTTTCTGGATCAATCCGAGTTCGTCGACCACGTCGGCAAGCATAACGTCGTGCCCCACGTCCAGGCCGCGCTCGAGCGCGCACAGGAAATCAGTTCACGGTTTTCCGGTGTCGGCGAGGAGGCGGCCCGCGACGTCGAGCGGCGGTCGCTCTGATGACTGGGGAGGACTGAGCGCGCGCAGCGTGTCGAGATTCCTCAGGTCGAACGGGTCGGTTGCGATGACACCGGGCCTGCTGCGCCCGCTCGACTTCTCCGTCTCGATCAGCGCCGGCAGACCCGCGAAGCGGCGATCGTGGAGCAGGCGCCGGAACGGGTCGAGGCCCAGGCAACCCTGGCCGATGTGCTCGTGCCGATCCACGCGGCTGCCGCACGGCCGCTTCGAGTCGTTGCAGTGGAACGCGCGCAGACGATCCAGACCGACGATGCGCTCGAAGGCCGAGAATGTCTGCTCGTAGCCAGCCTGGCTGATGATGTCGTAGCCGGATGCCACGAGGTGGCAGGTATCGAGGCAGACGCCGACGCGTGGCGAGCCATCGAGATGCCCGATGACGGCCGCGAGGTGCTCGAACCGATGCCCAAGCGTTCGACCCTGTCCCGCCGTGTGCTCGAGCAGCACCATCGTCTTCCGTCGACCTCGCGCGCGGAACGCCGTGCGGATGCTGTCTGCGATCAGGCGCAGCGCCTCCTCCTCGGTCCCGGCCGTGCAGGTGCCCGGGTGAATCACCACGCCGAGCAATCCCAGCGCGTGGGCGCGGTCGAGCTCATCGATCAGCGTCGCGATCGACAGATCCCGATGCGCCGGCACCGTGGTCGCCAAATTGACGAGATAACTTGCGTGTGACACCGCCGGTGTGATGCCGGTCTCGTCGGTCCGCCGGCGGAAGCGTCTGATCTCGGCGGCGTCGAGCGGCGTGGCGCGCCACTGATTCGCGTTCCGGCTGAAGATCTGCAGCGCTTCGCACCCGTGGAGGGCTGCGCGGTCGACGGCCTTCGACACGCCCCCGGCCACCGACATGTGAGCGCCGATGCGCAGCATGTCGGCGCGCTAGCGAGGGGTTGCCGACGCCATGTTCTCGACGAGCTGCACGCGCCGGTTCTTCGCGCGCCCGTCATCGGTCTTGTTCGAGGCTACGGGGCTGGCGAAGGACACGCCGAATGGTGTGAGCCGCTTTGGATCCACGGTGAACTTCGAGGTCAGCGTCTGCACCACGGCGGCGGCGCGCCGCTGTGACAGATCCTTGTTGAAGTCGAAGGTGCCGACATTATCGGTGTGCCCGACGACGAGAAGACGCAGATTGGGATCGCCCTTGAGGAGCTTGGCGATTTCCTCCAGCGTCGGCATCGATTCCGTCTTGACCGTCGCACTGTTGAAGTCGAACAGAATGCCGTAGAGCGCCACGCTCCCGGTGTTCGCGATGCCCGTCGCCATCTCGCTGGCGGAGACGGTCACCATGTTGGTCTCCATCGGCTTGGCCTCGACGATGTCGAGCTGCGCGATGACCTGGCCATCACTCGCCGTGCTTTTCCTGTTTGGGGGGTCGGAGTACAGGAACTTGCCCCACCCTTCCCCGATCGCCGTGGCGTACAGCGCGACGTGCACGTCCCCTTCGGCGCGGGCCAGCTTTGCCGCCAGGAACCGGTCGTCGTGCGAGACGAGCATCGAGAAGTTGGTGCCGCTGAAAGAGAACAGCTCGAGATCCCGGTAACCAGCGGTGGCGAAGGCGCTGTCGTATTTGCCTTCGCCGAGCGCCTCGTGAGCACCTGCGAAGAGCGTGGTGAATCCTGCCTGCTTTAATTCCTGCTCGTAGTTCCTGATCACCTCCAGCGGCGATCGCCCGGCCGGCACGAGATAGGTCAGCCGCGTCACGCGGCCTTCGAGCGTCACCACCTTGGGAAAGTGAGCCTGGTTCCCCCGGCCAACCACGGGACCGACCGGCAGCTTGTACTCGTCGAACGCCTTCTGCGAGTAGCGCACAATCGTCGAGCCTTCATAGCGCTTCAAGAGCGGGTGATCGGCGCTCTTCGGGACGTCGCCGGCCAGGGTCACGAGTGCGCAAAGGACGAACAGGAGAGCAGTCGCAGAAAGACGGCGCACGCGAAGCAACATCGACATTCCCCCTCCCTGGTGCGCACACAGCCTACCGCCGCGGGCGGGCACAGTTCAAAGCATTCACGCCGGCTCAGCTTGAATCGCACGGCTACACTCTTGAAAAGGAGGCGCTGGCCATGGCCCGACACGAGCGCGATCCCTACCGCGACCTCGACAGACGAACGTTCCTTTTTGCGGGTGCCACGGGGATAGGACTCTTGCCGAGGAGGGAACAGGAGAAGGAGGACGAGGACGATGTCTCGCCGCCTGAAGATCTCATGCGCGAGCATGGCATCCTGAAACGCGTTCTGCTCGTCTACGATGAGGCCATCCGCCGTATCGACGCGAAACAGGAGCTCTCGCCCGATGCGGTACACGACGCCGCCACGATCATCCGCACGTTCATCGAGGACTATCACGAGAAGCTCGAAGAGGATTACCTGTTCCCGCGCTTCGAGAAGGCCGGACGCCTCACCGATCTCACGAAGGTGCTCCGCGCGCAGCATCAGGCCGGCCGGCGGCTCACGGAGCAGATCACGCGGTCAGCGACGCTCCAGGAGCTGAAGAATCCCCAGTCCGCAGCGGCCCTGAAGGACGCCATGCACCAGTTCGTCCGCATGTATGCGCCGCACGAGGCGCGCGAGGACACGGTGCTCTTTCCCGCCCTGCGGACCGTCGTTTCCAAACAGGAGTTCGGGGCGCTCGGAGAGGACTTCGAGAAGAAGGAACATCAGCTGTTCGGCGAGGAGGGCTTCGAGAAGATGGTGGACCGGGTCGCCTCGATTGAAAAGGCGCTCGGCATCTACGACCTCGCGCAGTTCACGCCAAAGGCCTGAACACGTGACGGCTCGCGCCAGTCTCCTCTCGTCGTCTTCCGCTTTCGCGTTCGTGTTGACGATGGGGATCGTCAACCTGTTCGCTGACATGACCTACGAGGGTGGGGCGAGCATCAACGGGCCATTCCTTGGGACGCTCGGCGCCAGCGCCGCCGCGGTGAGCATCATCGCCGGTGCCGGGGAGTTCGTTGGCTACAGTCTGCGCTCCGTTGCGGGATACGTCGCTGACAGGACTGGTAAGCACTGGCCGATCACGTTCCTGGGATACGCCGTCAACTTGTTTGCTGTCCCGGCCATGGCGCTGGCCGGCAGTTGGCACGTCGCCGCGGCCCTGATCCTCGCCGAGCGCGTCGGACGGGCGATGCGGAAGCCCACCGTCGAGGCGATGCTCTCGTACTCGACCGGCACGCTTGGCAGAGGCTGGGTCTACGCGCTGAACACCGCCCTGGACGAGACCGGCGCCACGCTCGGCCCGCTGCTCATCGCGCTCGTGCTGTTCCTGAAAGGCAGCTATCGCACGGGATACGCGATGCTCCTCATCTCCACCGCACTCGCGCTCGCCGCGTTGACCGTCGCGCGTGTGGTGTTTCCGTTGCCGGCGAGGCTGGAGCAAAGTGGCCCTCCATCGGCGGCCGCGAAGGGATTCACGCGCGCCTATTGGCTTTACATGGTCGCCGCCGCCTGCTTCGGCTCAGGGCTCATGAGCTTTGAGTTCATCTCGTACCACCTGTCCAGTCGCGGAACGGTCTCCGAGCTGTGGATTCCAGTGTTTCTTGCGATCGCGACCCTCACGGGTGTCGTCGCAAGTCTGGTGCTCGGCCGCTTGTACGATCGGTTCGGCCTCCCCGTGATCCTCGCCGCGATCGCGATTGCGTGTCTGTTTTCGCCGCTGGTGTTTCTTGGCGGGTTCGCCGTCGCGCTGATCGGCCTGTCGCTCTGGGGCATCGGCTACGCGGTCCAGGACACGCTGCTCAAGGCGCTCGTCGCCGGCATGCTGCCCGAGGGCCGGCGCAACCTGGCATTCGGGCTCTTCTACACGGGGTATGGCCTGGGCTGGCTCATTGGCAGCACCGCGACAGGCCTGCTCTACGCGCGCTCGGTCACGGCGGTGATCGCGTTTTCGATCGCCAGCCAGGTCGTGTCGTTGCCCGTATTCCTCGTGGCCCAGCGCTCGCGCTGACGGCAGACCGCCGGGTTCACGGCCAGCGCCGAGCTGCGCGATGGAGATCTCGACGACGAGATTCTTGCCTGTGCCGCCCTGTCGAACTCACAGGTCATCGTCGTCGGATCGCACGGTCGGCGCGGCTTCGATCGACTGGTGAACGGGAGCGTGTCGACCAGCGTGCTGCGACGAGCGCCTTGCGCGGTTGAAGTCGTCCGCTTGCTTACGGATACAGCACCGCAGCGCCCGTGAGCGTGCCGGATCGCAGGGCGGTCAGCGCCTGATTCGCATCGGCGAGCGCGAACGGCTGCACATGCGTCCGGATGGGCATGGTGGCCGCCAGCGCCAGAAATCCTGTCGCGTCGTCCCGCGTGAGATTCGCCACCGAGCGAAGGCTGCGCTCTTCCCACAACAGGCGATAGGCAAACGACGGGATATCGCTCATGTGGATGCCGGCGCACACCACGCGCCCGCCTGGAGACACGCGTGACAGCGCCTCCGGCACCAGTGCGCCAACCGGTGCGAAAATCACGGCCGCATCCAGTTCCGCCGGCGGCGCCTGATTCGACCAACCGGCCCACGTCGCGCCCGTCTCGAGCGCGAATTGCCTCGCCAACTCGTCCTCCGGCCTGACGAACGCGAACACCTCACGGCCTTGTTGTCGTGCCACCTGCGCGACGATGTGCGCGGCGGCGCCGAAGCCGTAGATGCCCAGGCGCTGGCTCTCGCCGGCGATCCGGAGCGCGCGATAGCCGATGATGCCGGCGCAAAGCAGCGGTGCGGCGTGCGCGATCGTCATAGTTCTCGGGCAGCGGGTAGCAGAAGCGCGCGTCCGCGAGGACGAACTCGGCGTAGCCGCCATCCACGTGATGACCGGTGAACCGTGCGGTGCGACACAGGTTCTCGCGGGAAGACCGGCAATAGTCGCACTGGCCGCACACCGACGCCAGCCACCCGATGCCCACGCGAGCGCCGACGGCGACCGTGTCGACGTCAGACCCTACCTGGTCGATCTGGCCGACGATCTCATGACCCGGCACGATCGGAATGCGCGTTCCGGGTAGCTCGCCGTCGACCACGTGAAGATCGGTCCGGCACACGCCGCAGGCGAGCACCCGAACCAGTACCTGGTTGGTGCTCGGCGACGGCACGGGCAACTCGATCGCCTCGAGGCGGCCGGATCCCGGGCGGAGAAGCGCCATCGCTCGCATTGCGCTCCTCAATCACGGCAGCGATCACAATCGGCAGGATCGCGGCGAAAGAGCAGAACGAGTCCGCCGGCGAACAGCACCGTGAACAGGATGTAGAGCCAGGCACGCTGCGTCGCGAGCCAGCCGCCCACGGCGGTCCCGCTCAGCAGGATGATGGCGACGCCCACGTGGCAGGGGCAGGTCAGGATCGCCACGAGCGCGCCGACGCGGTTGCGGCGCGACACGGGTCGCCGTTCGACCCTCGCGATCCACTGGCAGATTGCCGTGAGCACCGCATCTATTCTGCTCGATCTCTCCGTCCCGACCGACCCGACCGACCCGAGTGGACCCGAGCGACCCGAGTGACCCTGAGACCCTTTGCGCCGAAGGGCGTGCAGCGGCTAGACTGGCGGCCTCCAGATTCGATTTCGTCGTTTCGTCGACCCGTGGCACCACCGAAGGAGGGGAGACATGAACGCGACGGGCAGCTTCCAAGGCCAGCGGGCACCCTGCGGCCGGATTGTCGACGGAGAAACCTACCAGGATCAAGACGACGAAGTCGTCGTCACGCAGGAAACGCTCTACTCCTGCGGCTGCCAGAGCATCCGGCACCAATATCACGACGGCGCGTTCAGCCACAGGGTCGTGCGACACGACGGCCACGTGTTGATCGACGAGCTCATCTCGGCCGAATAGACGAGGACGTGATCCCTTCGCATGACGTCGTGCTCGTGGGTGGAGGCGGGGCGGGCCTGAGGGCTGCTATCGCCATCGCCGAGACCAATCCCAGACTCGACGTCGCCGTCGTCTCGAAGGTCTACCCGATGCGCAGCCACACCGTGTCCGCCGAGGGCGGCGCGGCGGGCGCGATTGCGCCGGACGACAGTCTCGACGAGCACGCCTACGACACCATCTCGGGCGGCGACTGGCTGTGCGATCAGGATGCGGTCGAGGCATTCGTGAAAGAAGCCCCCGAGGAGCTGCTGCGCCTCGAGCACTGGGGCTGCCCGTGGAGCCGCGAACCCGACGGACGGGTCGCCGTCCGTCCGTTCGGCGGCATGAAGAAGATGCGCACGTGGTTTGCCGCCGACAAGACCGGCTTCCACATGCTCCACACGCTGTTTCAGACGTCACTCAAGTTCACCAGCGTGGTGCGATACGACGAATGGTTCGTGACGAAGCTGCTCGTCGACGACGGCGGTGTGCAGGGCGTCGTCGCGATCGACTTGAAGTCAGGACGGATCGAGGCGATTACCGCCCGGTCCGTCATCCTGTGCACCGGCGGCTGTGGCCGCGTGTTTCCGTTCACGACGAACGCCGCGATCAAGAACGGCGACGGCATGGCGCTGGCCTACCGTGCCGGCGCGCCCCTGAAGGACATGGAGTTCGTTCAGTACCACCCGACCGGGCTTCCGTTCACCGGCATTCTGATCACCGAGGCCGCGCGCGCCGAAGGCGGCTATCTGATCAACAAGGACGGCTACCGCTATCTCCAGGACTACAACCTGGGCACGCCGCAGCCGCATCCGGTCTTCCGCAGCATGGAGCTCGGTCCGCGCGACCGGTTGTCGCAGGCGTTCATGAAGGAGCTCGAGAAAGGACGCACGATCGAGACGCCGTACGGCCACGTCGTTCACCTGGATCTCCGCCACCTCGGGGCCAAGAAGATCAACGCGAAGATTCCGTTCGTGCGCGAGCTATGCCTGCAATACCAGAACCTCGATCCGGTGACAGACCTGATCCCGGTGCGGCCCGTCGTGCACTACATGATGGGCGGTGTGCATACTGACATCCACGGCGCAACGCCGGTGCCGGGTCTGTTCGCGGCCGGGGAAGCGGCGTGCGTCAGCATCAACGGCGCGAATCGGCTCGGGTCGAACTCGCTGCCCGAACTGCTGGTATTCGGCGCGCGCGCCGGCCGCGCGGCTGCCGAGCATGCCTCGCACGGCCGCGAGGTGAGTCAGACCGTGTTGGCGCAGGTCAAGGACGAGCGACGGCGCCTCGAGCACGACCTGTTCGACACGAACGGTCGCGAACGCATCGCCGATCTCCGCGACGGCATGTACACGACGATGGAGCAGAGCGCGGGCATTTATCGGTCTGGTGCGTCGTTGACGGAAGCCGTCCACCAGCTGCGCCGCCTGCGCGATCGCTATGTCGGCGTCGCCATCGCCGATCGCAGCCGGACGTTCAACACCGAGCGTATCGCCGCACTGGAGCTGGCGTTCATGCTCGACATCGCCGGGGCGATCGTGGATTCGGCGCGCGCGCGGGAAGAGTCGCGCGGCGCGCACCAGCGCACCGATTTCCCGGCGCGCGACGACCAGCGGTTCCTCGCGCACTCGTTGAGCTATCGCCAGTCCGACGGCTCGGCTCGCGTGGAGTATCTGCCCGTCACAATTACTCGCTGGCCGCCGGGCGAGCGAGTGTATGGGGAGGCCGCACCACATGCCGGATCACATCACGCTGCAGGTCGCGCGGTATCGTCCTGAGCAGGAATCCGAGACCACCTTCGACGAGTACGAGGTGCCGTGCCCGAAGGAATGGGTCGTGCTGGACGGGTTGAATCACATCAAGGACCGCCTTGACGGGACGCTGTCGTACCGATGGTCGTGCCGCATGGGGATTTGCGGAAGCTGCGGGATGACCGTCAACGGCGAGCCCAAGCTGACATGCGCCACATTTCTCGCCGACTACGCGCCCGGTCCGATCCGCGTCGAGCCGCTCCGCAACTTTCCCGTCATCCGTGACCTCGTCGTCGACATCGGCGATTTCATGCGGAAGCTGGTTCGGGTGAAACCCTGGCTCGTGCGGGAGGTGGAGCAGCCGCTCTCGGAGGGCGAGTACCGGCAGACGCCGCAGGAGATGGACGAGTACAAGTCGTTCAGCATGTGCATCAACTGCATGCTCTGCTATGCGGCGTGCCCGATCTACGGCCTCGATCCCAAGTTCATCGGCCCCGCGGCGATTGCGCTTGCGCAGCGCTACAACCTCGATAACCGCGACCAGGGTGGATCAGAGCGTATGGCGGTGCTCTCCGAGCACGAAGGCATCTGGGGCTGCACGTTCGTCGGCGAGTGTACGACGGTCTGTCCTAAACACGTCGACCCGGCCGGCGCGATTCAGCGCTACAAGCTGACAGCGGCGATCGAGTCGATGAAGTCATTCTTCATGCCCAGGGGCGCGTGATGAGCGACCATCACGTCTACACGCCGTATCACCCGCGCTGGCTCCGGCAGCCGGTGTCCACCTACTGGTGGGTGCAGAAGTGGTCGTACTTCCGCTTCATCCTGCGCGAGAGCACGTGCATGTTCGTCGCGTGGGCCCTCGTCTACCTGCTGTTGCTGGTCAGGGCCGTCAGCCATGGCAGCGACGGCTACGCGGCGTTCATCGAGTGGTCGAAGACGCCCTGGGTCCTGGCGCTGAATGTCATCTCGTTCGTCCTCGTCGCCTTTCACGCGGTGACCTTCTTCGAGGCGGTCCCGCAGGCCATGGTGGTTCACATCGGGCGCAGCCGCGTGCCCGGCCATCTGGTCAAGGCCGGGCACTATGTCGGCTGGGCGGTAGTGTCGGCATTCGTGGCCTGGCTTCTGAGGGGTGCCTGAATGATCAGACGCCATCCCGAACCGTTCCTGTGGCTGCTCTTCAGCGCCGGCGGCGTGCTGTCGGCGATGCTGATGCCGGTGCTGCTGCTGCTCTTTGGCATCGCCGTTCCCCTGAGCTGGATGGCCACTCCTAGTCAGGCACACATGCTGGCCGTGCTCTCGAATCCCATTAGCCGACTTGCCCTCGTCGCGCTCGCGGTGTTGTCGTTGTTTCATTGGGCGCACCGCTTCCGCCACACGCTGTACGACGGACTGCAGATCAAGCATCTCAACGAGGTGATCGCGGTTGTCTCGTACGGTGTCGCCGTGGCGGGATCGGTGGCAGCTGTGTACATCGTCTTGCGTATTCCATAGTTCTTGAGCTCTTGCCCAAGCTGAAGCTTGGGCCTACGACTGTCTCGCGGCGTACGTAGGCCCGAGCTTTAGCTCGGGCATTCATCCAACGCTCCTCAAGATGTGGCGGCGTAGGTCGCCGAGCTTTAGCTCGGGCATATGCCGCCAACGCTCGTCGGCTTGACGATCCGGAGGTGTCGGGGCGTGCACGAGTGAAGTCCTACGTACGAAGGATTCTACCTCGCGGCGATGAGCATTCGCCTGATGAGGGGCCGACGGTTCCTCGCCTCCGATCGCGCGGACTCGACTCCCGTCGTTATCGTCAACGAAGCGCTGGTCAGCCGCTACTTCCGCGGCGGCGATCCGATCGGCCGCCAGATCCGAATCGGCGGGCCTGACACCAAGGCGCCCTGGCTGACTATCGTTGGCATCGCCGGGAACGTCAGGGACTTCTACGTGTTCAACGAGATGGCCTACGACGCGGCATCGCCGCTCGTGTTTCTGCCGCTGCGTCAGGCGGTGACGAACAATCTGCAACTGGCGCTCCCCTTTCGCGGCAGCGCGTCGGATGTCACCTCCTCGCTGCGCGCCGAGGTGGCGGCGCTCGATCCGGGCGTACCCGTGCACGATGTGCAGACGATGGAGCAGCAGATCTCGCAGTCGCTGGCGCATCCGTGGTTCCGGGCGGCGCTGCTGGGCGGCTTCGCGGGTCTTGCGTTGCTGCTCGCGGCGATTGGGATCTACGGCACGCTCTCGGAATCGGTCTCGCAGCGCACCCGCGAGATCGGGATTCGCATGGCGCTCGGCGCGGCCCGGCACGATGTGCTGCGCCTCGTGATCCGGCGAGGGCTGATTCTGACAGTCGCCGGTATTGTCATTGGCGTCGCGGCAGCGACGTCGGTCGCGCGCCTGCTCACGAGCATGCTCTACGGCGTGACGCCGACGGATCCCGCGACGCTCGGGGCCGTCCTGCTGATGCTGAGCGCAGTCGTCGCAGTGGCGTGTTACCTCCCCGCGCGGCGCGCCACGAAAGTCGATCCGATCGTCGCTCTGCGGGACGAATAGGCAGATAGGCCGCAGTCCCGCGGTCCCGCAGTGCGGCAGTCCCGCAGTGCGTGCTGCAGTGCGGCGGTTCGCCGGTGCGACGTGCTGCCGACCGTGGCACTGACGCACGGATTGCAGCGCTGCGGCACCGAGGAGCGGACTGCTGGACGGCGGCACTGCAGGACGGACCGCAGGACTGCGGCACAGCTGCACCGCAGCACTGACCAACCGCCCGGTTCCTCAGTCCAGATCCAATTCGGGCGGCACGGGACGCTGGAATGTGTGCCGCAGCACACTTCTTGCGGCCCAGTAGCCGCACATGCCATGCACGCCGCCGCCCGGCGGGGTCGATGCCGAGCAGAGATACAAGCGCGGGCTTGGTGTGGTGTACGGATCCCATCGCGCGACCGGTCGCGCCAGCACCTGGTCCAGCGCGTTCGATCCGCCGCCCACGTCGCCGCCGATCAAGTTCGGATTGTGCGCTTCGAGCGCGGCCGGCGGCATCACGTGCCGCGCCAGCACCACGTCGCGAAAGCCCGGCGCGTAGCGTTCGATCTGGCGCTCGATCCGATCCGTCATGTCCACGTCACTGCCATTCGGCACGTGGCAGTACGCCCAGCCGGTGTGCCGGCCGGCGGGGGCACGCGTCGGGTCGAACAAGCTTTGCTGCGCGACCAGCACGAACGGCGCGTCGGTGATCCGGCCCTCGCTGGCGTCGCGTTCGGATCGCGCGATCTCCTCGTAGGTGCCGCCGAGATGAACCGTACCCGCGCGCTGGCATGCCGCCGCGCGCCAGGGAATCGGCTCCGCGAGCGCATAGTCGATCTTGAATGCGCCGGGACCGTGACGAAATCGGCGGAGGCGATCACGATATGCCGTGGGGAGCGCGTCGCCGGCGATGCGATCGAGCTGTCGCGGCGCCACGTCGAAGAGCACCGCGCGCGAGGACGGCAGGTCTTCGAGCGTTCGCACTGTCACGTCGGTCTCAATCTCGCATCCCTTCGACCTCGCACAGGACGCGAGCGCCTCCACAATCCGTCCCGATCCGCCTTTCGCGCACGGCCAGTCAATCGCGTGTCCGGCCAGCGCCAGCGCCAGGCCGAACGACGCCGATCCGGCCTTATCCAGCGCCAGGATGGAGTGCGCCGCGCACCCGCCGAAAAGCGCCCGCGCCGGCGCGCTCGTGAACCGCCGCGCGAGGGCGTCGGACGACTTCAGCGCCAGCAGTCCGAATCGCGCCAGCAGCCACGGATGCCGTGGCAGCCGAATCGGCCGGAGAATTCCGGAAAAGAGCGATTCCCAGCGATCGAGGAACGGCTGCATCAGCCGCGACCAGCTCACGCCGTCCGCCTCCAGCGTGCGGGCGGTCTCGGGCAGGCTCCGTTCCAGCAGCGCGACCCGACCATCGTCCAGCGGATGCGCCGCGGGCGCGAGCGGACTGACCCACGCCAGGCCGACGTCTTCGAGCCGCAAACGGCGGAAAATCGGTGAGATCGCTCCCATCGGGTGAATCGCGCTGCAGACGTCGTGTGCAAATCCGTCGAGGGTCAGCGCCTCCGTTCGACAGCTGCCGCCAATTCGTTGATTGGATTCAAGGACGACGACGGACAGCCCGGCTGCGGCCAGCACGGCGGCCGCTGCCAGGCCATTTGGCCCCGATCCAACGATGGCAACGTCGTAATCCGTCCGGATCATCGCGGGTGACGCAGGATTGTTGATCGGCGAACCTTCGCCTGGGCCAGGCAATCGTATCTTGCTGGCTGCACGGGATTTCCAACGGCGCTCAGCCAGGTGCCGTACGACATCGTCCTGATGGATTGCCAGATGCCGAATCTCGACGGCTACGCCGCGACCGCGATCATCCGGGAGCGCGAGGGCGCGAGCCGCCGCACCCCGATCGTCGCCCTGACCGCGCACGCCCTTCAGGGCGATCGAGAGAAGTGCCTGTCCGCTGAGGATGGACGACTACTTGAGCAAACCGGTGAATCGGCACGAGCTTCGCGCCGTGCTGGAGCGATGGATTCCGGTTATTCGGCTTTCACGGGACCGAGATACCGATCCAGCCACCGCAGCGACTCCTTGATCATCTCCACTCGCGGAACGGAGTGACCTCCGGGATAGACCAGGCGTGCCTTGTCCGCGGCCGGTGTGCCGAGCAAATCGAACATCGGTCGCTGAGACGTCTCCACAGGGAAGAAGAAGTCCAGCTCGCCGTTCAGCATCAAAGTGGGCTGCCTGACCCGCGTGATGTAGTTGATGTCGTCCACTTCCGGCAGTGCGTGCTGGAAGTTGAGGCCGGCCACGTAGAGCACGTTCGCCTTGATGCGCGGCTCGACCGCCGGCAGAATCGCGCCGAGCGCCGCACCCCAGCTCAGGCCGTAGTACGCCACGCGCCCGGCGTCCAGGTCCCTGCGCGACTCGACGTAGTCGAGCGATCGCCCGAGGTCCTTCCCCCACATGATCACGTAGTCCTTGTAGCGGGTGGTGGCTTCGGGATAGTCGGAGTGCAGCTCGCCGCCGCGCTCGTAGGTGCCCTTGTAGATGGGGAACAGCGCCGCGCGGCCGCTCTTCATCAGGAAGTCGACGCGGCCGAGGTCGAGCGTCGCACTCGAACGCGTGTCGATCGATCCGGAGCCCGGAAAAATCACCACGACCTGGTACGGCGGCCGACCCGCCGGCGGGAGGAAGAGATACGCCATCATCCGCTCGCCGCCATACGCGGCGTCGAACGTGATTCGCTGCCGCCGGTTTCCCGACGGCATCGTCTTGTCTTCTTCGACCCGCGCCCTGAGCGGCGTCTTGTCGTAGGCAAACTGCCGCAAGTACTGGGTGAACATCGCGTCCGACACGGGTTTTTCGGCACGGACGTTTCTGACCGGACGGTCGATCGCGCGGTCGAGCGCTGAGAGGTTGGGTTCGTCGCCCGAAATGCGGATGCAGCGGAAGCCGTTCGTGGCCGAGCGATCGAATGGCGGCTGCGCGTACGCATCGACGAACGCGTAGTCCGGGTCGTTCCAGCCGCCGCCCAGGATGAAGTGCCCGAACCCCGGGCCGCTGACGTTCCAGGTCCACTCCCGAACGTTCCCAGCCAGGTCGGACACGCCGAAGCGGTTCACGCTCTTCGTGCTGCCGACCGGGACGGGCCCCTTGCCCGCGAGGTTCGCCAGTGGAATGATCCGCGAGCTGGCGACGGTGAACGCCACGCGATTCCAGTGAAAGATCGTGGGCAATCGCTTGCCAGCCCACGCGGCATACGCCGCCGCTTCGTACCAGCTGACGCCTCCAACCGGGTACTGCCCCCGGCCCTCCGGAAACGTACCCACTTCCCATGTCGAAGGACCAGGCCGCCCAGTACGATCGGTGAACCGTCCCACCGCAGCCTCCCAGGTCAGCGTCCGTCCGCCATCGACGAGCGGCTGCTGCCAGTAGGTGCGGTTGGTGTAGCCGCCGGCATCGACGAATCGCTTGTATTCCTGATTGGTCACCTCGTGCCGATCCATGAGGAAGGCGGACATCTTCTCCTCGGGCAGGTGCTCGAGGGTGGGAATGTAGAGCGAGAAACTGCCGGCGGGAACCGCCGCCATCTCGTCGTCGAGCGCGGCCGGCGGCTTCAGAGTGTAACTCCACGAGTCCCCAACGATCTCGAAATTCCAGATGACGTCATCCAACCCGCGCCTGCCCGGCGCTTCGAGATGCAGCCGTGTGAATCCACGCGGATAGCGCACGTGCGACAGCGGCGTCGTCCCGAGCGCGATCGGCGGCGCGTCAGGGTCGTCGTAGTAGCGTATGGAAACGGTGGCACCTGGCGGGTCCGAGGTGATCGAGATCTCGCGCGTGAACTTCGGACGTAGCCGGTCGAGCAGCGGATCCTCCGGACGTGCCGCCTCAATCTTCCGCGACAGGACGAACGCATCCCAGCTCTCGCGGCCCTCCTCGAGCCCCTGGATGCGGTCGACGATCGCGGCCAGCTGCGGCAGGCCTTCGTTCCGGACCCACCGCTCGCGAGCGCCTCGCTGGTAGGCCCAGACACCAATCGCCGCGGCGGCGATCGCGACGACCACGCCGGCCGCCAGCCAGCGGCGGGTCGAGCGCGGGGCGGCGACGGCGAGCCCGGCATTCGAGGCGACGGTACTGTGCAGCGCGCGGAGCTCGTCGCGCAGGCCCGATGCATCGGCATATCGTGATTCCGCGTTCTTTTCGAGGCAACGAGTGACGATCCGATCGAGCGCCGCGGGCGTCGGCGGCGACAGGCGCGCCACCGGCGTCGGCGTGTCCCGCAGAATCGACGTCAGGATCGCCATCGGGTTGTCGCCGGTGAACGGGCGCCGCCGGGTGATCATCTCGTAGAGGATGATGCCGAAGGAAAAGACGTCGGACCGCGGATCGGCCAGCCTGCCTTGCGCCTGTTCCGGCGACATGTAGGCGATGGTGCCGGTGAGCGTGCCGTGCCGCGTCGTGGTGGCACCGCGCAGCACCGTCTGCTCATCGGGCGCGGCCGCCGGCGCGCCCAGCTTGGCCAGGCCGAAGTCGAGAATCTTCGGCCGGCCGTCGAGGTCGATCATGATGTTGTCTGGCTTGAGATCGCGATGCGTCACGTGCTGGCGGTGTGCCGCCGCCAAACCGTCTGCGATGGCGGCCGCCAGCTCGATTACCCGCCTCGTGTCGAGGCCGCGCGCGATGGCGTCCGTCAAGGACGTCCCGCGAATCAGCTCCATCGCCAGGAAGCGCACACCATCGTCCTCGTGCAACCCGTAGATGGCGGCGATATTGGGATGGTTGAGGGAGGCCAGCACCTTCGCCTCGCGCTCGAATCGGGTAAGGCGATCGGGGTCGTTGGCGAACGCCTCGGGCAGGATCTTGATCGCGACCTCGCGATCGAGCGTCGTATCGACCGCTTTCCAGACGACGCCCATGCCGCCCGCGCCGAGCGGTTCCAGCAATCGATAGTGGAGGAGGATGCGGCCGGCGTCGAAGCTCAAGAGGGACCGTCGCCCGATTGTAATGGGGATCGGCCGACCTGGGCATTACGCCCGTCGGCCAGGTGAGATGACACCAAGGGTAATATTGCTCGCTGAAAGTCGCGCATACGATCAAGTATTCCGCCAACCGAGGTGAGTCATGCGCAAGTACGCGACCGAGTTCATTGGCACGTTCTTTCTCGTCCTGACGATCGGATGCACCGGCATTGCCGCCGGTCCCGGAGTGATTGCGCCGATCGCGATTGGCGCGATCCTGATGGTGATGATCTACGCCGGCGGCCACGTCTCGGGCGCGCATTACAACCCTGCGGTGACGCTCGGCGTGTTCGTTCGCGGGCGCCTGCCGGCGGCAGATGTCGCTCCCTACTGGGGAGCGCAACTGGTGGGCGCCCTGGCCGCGGCCGCGATCGTGCTGTTCTTAAAGGGGGCAGCGCCGCAAACGCCGTTCCTGCCGCGACCAGGGGCGGGCTTTGTCGCCGAGTTCCTGTTCACGTTCGCCCTCGCCTACGTCGTCCTGAACACGGCGACGGCACGCGCCACGTCGGGCAACTCCTATTTCGGGATCGCGATTGGCTTCACCGTGCTGGCGGGCGCGTTCGCGGTCGGCGATATCTCCGGCGGCGCTTTCAATCCCGCGGTCGCCGTCGGCGCCTCGATGATGGGTCTGCTGTCCTGGAAGATGCTGTGGCTCTATCTTGCCGCCGATCTCCTCGGCGGTGCTGCGGCCGGCCTGGTGTTCACGTCGCTCAATCAGGACGATCGGTAGAGGACTCGGTCGTCGATCGCTATTGCGTGTTCAGCGGCGAGTGAACCGCGGGTTGTAACCATCGGTTCGCGCGCGTTTCGGCGCTGCGACGAGCCTCTTCCGACTCGCGCAGACGGGTCCGAAGATCGATCTCGCGCATCGCGCACTCGGCGAGCTCTTTCAGCGTCAGCACCTCATCGTACGACCACTCACGCGGCTCGCAGTCGATGACGCACAACGTGCCGAGCGCCTGGCCGGAGAGCGTCAGCGGCACGCCGGCGTAGGCGACGATGTTCAGCTCGCGCACCGCCGGGTGGTCGCGGAAGGTGGCGTCACGGCGCGCATCGGGAACCACCAATGGCTCGTGCATCGCGACCGCATGCTTGCAGAACGAATAATTGAGCGGCGTCTCGCGCTTCGTCTGCCACGGTTCGGGGAGGCCGACGGCGCTCTTGAAAAACTGCCGATCGCAGTCGACGAGAGAGACGAGCGCAACCGGCGTCTTGCATAGCCGCGTCGCCAGCCGGGTCAGGCGATCGAACGGCTCCTCGGCCGGCGTGTCGAGAAGTGCCGTTCGTCGAAGCTCCGCGAGCCGGTTCAGATTGTGGACGATGTCGAGTAGCTCCGACATGGCGGCCCCTCTTTCCAGCGAAGCGTTGTGAGTCACCGGCCCGCGCCGGCCGTCAGCGATCGAATCAGGTTCACTTCATCCTGCTTGTATGGCGTGCCGTCCTGTTTGAAGATCTCATGAAACCAGACCGCTGGCTCACGATCGACGTAGGGCTTCTGCCAGGAGTCCCAAGGCAAATACGTCTGCGTCTTGCCGGCGACGAAGCCCCAGTTGATCGCCGCCACCTTGTGCTTCCGCGCGATCGGCAGGGAACCCTCGAAGGTGCTGCCGTTGCCGCGTGCCATGTACTCGGTGCAGAGAATCGGACGACGGTACCGCTGGAGCCACGTGATTCGCTTCTCGAATTCCGCGCCGCTATCGTAGTTGTGAAACGAGATCACGTCTGACTGTTCGAGCTGCAACCGCTCGATGGGCGACAGCTTGTCGTCAGACGACCAGTCGCCCCTCCACACACCGGAAGTCAACGGCTGCTCCGGACCGGCCTCGCGCGCCCACGCGAACACCTGCGGCAGCAGCGTCAGCACGAGCTCCACCTTGTTCTTCGGCTCCTCCGGACCGTAGCTGCTCGTGTTCGTGTTGTCGGGCTCGTTCCAGACATCCCAGCCGAGCACCCGCGGGTCCCTGGCGAATGCCCTGACCACGCCCGTGACATAGGTCTTGAGGCGTGGATACTCATGTGGATCCTGCAGCGCCTTCGCGCCCGGACTCTGCAGCCAGCCGGAATTGTGCACGCCGGGCTTCGGCGCGCGCTGTGGTCCGAGTTTCGGGTTCGGATCCCAGCACGAGTCGAACAGGACGAAGAGCGGCTTGATGCGATGCCGCGCGGCGATATCGAGAAAGCGACTGATCCGCTCGCGGTAGCCGGCCGCGTCCTGCTGCCAGGCCAGGTCGTGCAGAAACACCCGCATCGTCGTCATGCCGAGGCTCTCGGCCCAGCCCAGTTCCTTCTCGATGGTCTTCGGGTCGAACGTGTCCGCCTGCCACATCTCGAGCTCGTTGATCGCGGTGGCGGGAATGTAGTTGCTGCCGACCAGCCACGGCTGCTTCGCATACCACTCGTTGGCCTTCGCCTCCGACCAGCGGACCGTCTGCGCCGGCGCGGGGGTGACGACACTGGCAATCACCACGATGCAACAGAACAGCAGGTTTCTCATGACCCAAATTAAACTCCAGGTCGAGCGTTTGACATACATGTCGACGGTCGACTATAAAGATGTCGAGGGTCGACATGTCACCAGTCACCAGCAAGAGCGACGTGCCGTACGGCACGCTCGATCTGGTCATCCTGAAGACGCTCGAAACCATGGGGCCGATGCACGGGTACGGCATCGCTCGCCGGATCGAGCAGATGGCCGCCAGCGAGATGCGCCTGAGCCAGGGATCGGTCTATCCCGCGCTGATTCGGCTCGAGCAGAGCGGGTGGATTCGCACCGAGTGGGGAGTCTCTGAAACCAAGCGCAAGGTGAAGTTCTACTCGCTCACGAAGACGGGGGCCCGCCAGCTTCGCGTCGAAGTGGCGAACTGGGAGAAGGCGACGGCGCTCGTGGCACGCGTCCTCGAGGCGAAGGCATGAACATCCGCCGGATCGCGCATCAGCTCACCGCGCTTTTTCGGGCTCGCCGTCTCGATCGCGAGCTCGAGGGCGAAATCGCTGCTCACCTCGAGTTGGCTGAGGCCGACGGCGTCGCGGCCGGCCTGTCGCGAAGCGAAGCGCGACGCCGCGCAAAGCTGCGATTCGGCGGCGTCGAAGGAGTCACCGAGGCCCACCGCGATCGGCGCAGTGTCCGCTGGCTCGAGATCCTGCTGAAGGACGCGACCTACGGAATCAAGCTCCTCGGCCGCGACGCCGGCTTCACGGCGGTCGTGGTCGCGGTGCTGGCCCTCGGTATCGGCACGACGGCCGCGATGTTCAGCCTGGTCGATGCCGTGCTGGTCAAGTCGCTGCCGTTCCCGGACGCTGCCCGGATCGTGCGCGTCTGGGAAGCGCCGCGCCCGGGTGTGACGAATGCCACGAGCGCGCCGGATTTTCTCGACTGGCGGCGTCTGGCCAGCGCGTTCGACGCCGTTTCCGCCGAGCACGACATCTCCGTGGCGATGCGGAGCCATGGCGATCCGGTGCGTCTATCCGGCAAGGCGGTCACCGCCGACTACTTCCGCGTCTTTGCCGTTTCCGCCGAGCGCGGACGTACGTTTCAGCCCGGCGATGATCGGCCCGGCGCCGCGCCGGTCGTCGTGCTCAGCCACGTGGCGTGGCAAACCATCTTCGGAGCCGACCCCGACATTCTTGCCCGCAACGTGGTGATCGACGGCGAGGCGCATCGCGTCATTGGCGTGCTGCCGCCCGGCGCATTCGACCGCGATCAGGCGCGGTTCTGGAAGCCCCTCGTCTTCAACGCGGGCGATCTGGTTCGGCACAACCACTGGCTGACCGTCTACGGGCGGCTCGCGCCCGCCCGTACGCTCGACCAGGCCCGGGAGCAGATGCGCGGGATCCATGCATCGCTTGCCGATGTCACGCCGCTCTACAAACGCGACTGGACGATCGTCGTCGAGCCGCTCGAGACGCTGCTGGTCAGCGACGGGCTCCGCCGCTCCATCATCGTGGCCTTCGGCGCGGCGACGCTGGTGCTGCTGATCGCGTGCGCAAACGTCGCCAACCTCCTCCTCGCCCGCGGCGTGTCGCGCCACAAGGAACTCGCGGTGCGTGCGGCCCTCGGCGCCGGACGCGGCCGTCTCGCCTCGCAGCTCCTCACCGAGAGCCTGGTCCTCTGCGCGCTCGGCGGTTTCGCCGGAATCACCGTGGCGTTCCTCCTGATTCGCACGACGGCGACTGTTCTGTCCGAATCGCTGCCATTCACCGCCGACGTCGGCATCGATTGGCGTGTCGTCAGCTTCGTCTCGGCCATCGTCTTTGTCGTCGCAGCCGTCGTGGGAACGCTGCCCTCGCTGCAGACGAAGTTCGGCAATCTCGTGGCCTCGTTGAGCCAGTCCGTTCGCGGATCGTCGAGCTCCGCCGGTCGCGTGCGGCGCGCGATCGTCGTCGGCGAAGTAGCGCTGTCGCTGGTGCTGGTCTGCGGGGCCGGCCTGCTCTTCCGGACCCTTCTCAATCTGCAGCAGCTTCCCACCGGCGTCCGCACGGACGACATCGCGGCGATCGCGGCCGATCTGCCCGCCGATGCCTATCCCTCGGCTGAGAGCGCCGCCCGTTTCTACGAATTGGCCTCGGTGCGGCTTGGCGCGATACCGGGGATCGCTCAAGTCGCGGTTTCCACGCATCTGCCTCTGAGGTGGGTGGGCAATGGCGAGGGCATCAAGCTCACGGGCATCGAGCCGATGGTCAACGTGCGCTACAAGCGCGTCGATTCCGGATACTTCCGCACCTTCGACATCCCGGTCGTTGCCGGGCGCGGGCTGGGGCCGAGCGACCGCTTCGGCGCCAAACGCGTCATCGTCATCAACCAGGCGCTGGCGTCGCGGCTCACCGAAGTGGCGCGCGTGACCGACCCGGTCGGCCTGTCGGTCGGCCTGACCACCCCGGGCTACGCCGGCAAAGATGGCGAGCTTGCCGAGGTCGCCATCGTCGGTATCGTCCGCAGCGAGCGAGTGGGCGACCCGTGGCGCCCCGATCCTCCAGTCGCGTACGTGCCGCTGGCGCAGGCGCCTTCGGCGTCCGTGCAGCTGATCGTCCGTGCCCAGCACGATGTCGAGAGCCTCATCCCGGGTGTTCGCGATGCGCTTCGACGGGTGGCACCCGGGCTGCCCCTCGGCGACATCGCGACGATGGCCCAGGTCCGTGCCGAGACGTACTCCGTCGCCAGCCGTCCGGCGTGGACGATCGGCGTCTTCGCTGCCGTGGCCGCACTGCTCGCCGCGTTAGGCCTCTATGGCGTACTCGCTCACGCTGTCGCAGGACGACGCCGGGAAATCGGGATTCGGATGGCGCTGGGCGCACAGTCGAGCGACGTGGTCTGGCGCGTCATGCGCGATGGCGGCACGATGATCGCGGTGGGCCTGGTGATCGGCCTGCTCGGCACCGCCGCGATGACTCGCCTGATGACCAACCTGCTCTATGAGGTCTCGCCGCTCGATCCGTTCGCCGTGACGGTCGCCTGCGTCACGATGATTGGTGTCGGCCTTGTTGCCGGCGTGCTGCCGGCCAGCCGCGCCGCCCAGGTGCACCCGATCGACGTCCTTCGCGACGAAGGCTGAGGGAGTACTGGTCACGGATTGACACGGATTTCTCGCGGATCAATACCGGTCACGGATTGACACGGATCCACACGGATCAGAGGGTCGCGCGCCGGCCGAAGGCCGGCGCTGGGACGGGCCGCGCGCGCGGATCGCAAGCCACTCACATGTTTTTCCAAGGTGGCTTGTGATCCGCGTGCGCGGCCCGTCCTTGCCGCGCTGCGCGCGGCGCGACCCCGCAGAATGTCTCCGTAACCCCGATCGTTCCGTGTCCTTCCGTGATCATCCGTGACGGATCTGTTCTGTCTCCGGAGCCTCAGTGCAATACCAACACCCAGTCGTTTGCGCCGGCGCCGTTGTGTTGGGGCGTTCGCGCGACGTAAATGGACTGTGTTCGGCGATCAAGTGTCACGTCCACGAGCGGCGCGTCGCTGGCCGGATCGAACCACTGCGCTTTGATCGGAGCTGTGGCGCGCAGGTCGAGTCGGAGTTCGCGCGGCCCGGTGCCATGCGCAGGCACGTAGACGATCGTCACACGTGCCATTCGCGGTCCTTGCCGCTACTGGCGGCGGGCCCGCCTCACCGGCGACGGCGAACTGGCCGTCCGCCACACTCTGCAGATCGGTCCACGGCTGCGAGCGAAAGAACGCTCCGAGCCGCGCGAGGTCGCGCGATCCGATTGAATCGAGCGACTGCTGCCACGTCCCTTCGTACTTGAACAGCGTTGGCCCGTCGAAGTGCCAGATCGGGTTGTTGCCGAAGAACTGGCCGGCCGCGCCTGACAGCATCGCTGCCCACGCCTGAAAGCGAATCTGCTCCGGCGGCGCGTCGTGCTCGCCTTCGTAGGTCGACTCGATCAGGACGAACGGCCGTTGCGGCCGCCGATCGCGCGCGGTGCCGAGCGGCGCGCGCAGGTCTTTCAGATAGCTGTAGACGGTGTCGACCGCAATCCAGTCGCGATCGCCGAACGTCTCGACCGCCGAAGTCTGGCCGCCGTGGGCCGTCATCAGCTGTCGCGCGCCGCCTTCTCGCAGCCCCGCGGCGAGCACGTCGCCCAACCACCGGCGGGACGGCGGGAACGCATAGTCGCCGCCGAGCATCCAGACGATGTTCGGCAGATCCTTGAAACGCTCACCGACGAAGCGGCCGTAGCGTTTCAAGGCGTCCTGCCCGGCCGCGTCGATCTCCTTGAAGAACCCCTCGTCGCCGCCGTCCCATCCCAGATAGGCCGGGCAGAGCCAGACCGAGATACCGCGCCGCATTGCCGCGTCGACGGCGCGGTGGGCGTAGTCGAAGTACTCGGGGTTCGGCTCCTCGAATGCGCGCCCGTCCGGGAACGGCCGCACGCCGCTCCGATTGGCAGGCGCGCGCGACGCGAACTTGTGCTCGAGCAGGTTGACGATGATCGCGTTGACGCCGCGGGCCGCGCGATCGTCCAGATAGCGGTTGATGTCGGCCTCGCTCAGTTGCGCCACGAGCGACCACGCAGTGTCGCCGACGACCAGAAAGGGCGCGCCGGCGCGGTCTTCCAGGTGGCGATGGTTCTGGCTGACGCCAAGCGGGAAGGTGACGGGCGGACCCGCCGTGTAAGGCGATGCAATCGCCATCGCCGCGACCGCAATCAGTGAGAGGCAGCCACGCATCAGACGGATGGTAACTGCGGGCCACCAGCTCAGCGTGAATAATTGCTCAACCATCGACGCGCGCCTGAGGGCGTTCGACTTCGCGAGCGGCGACTTCGAGATCATTCGCGAGCGGCAACTTCGAGATCATCTGTCCGGCGGTCCTGGTCGCGACCGTGAGCTGAAAGGCCGTCACGGATTCGCACCGACAGACACGGATAGGTCGGGGCTCGGAGGCACTTTCTGCAGGGTCGCGCCGCGCGTAGCGCGGCGGGGACGGGTTGCGAGCACGGATCACAAGCCAACTGAAGAAACGCGCGTGGCTTGCGATCCGTGCTCGCGACCCGTCCCGGCGCCGGCCTCCGGCCGGCGCGCGACCCTCTGATCCGTGTAGATCCGCGTCAATCCGTGACTAGGAGACTCGCGAACTCGCAAACGATCGCCCGCCACTGGGACTGATCCGTTCCGCAAGCGGACACCTGTGCCCGCGTTCGATCCCGGTTTTGCTGGCAAAATCGCGCATCTCCCTCGGCCACCGCGTCTGCGGCACTGGCGCGCCGCTTGCCCTCATTCAATCCCTTGGAGGCCGGTGTCGAGATGGATCAACTGCTGACCGACGTGCGCTACGCCCTCAGGACCTGGCGGCGCAGCCCGGGGTTCGTGCTCGTCGCCATCGCCACGCTCGCGCTGGGCATCGGCGCGAACTCCACGATCTTCAGCGTGGTCAACGCGACCCTGCTCCGGCCGCTCGCCCTTCCGAATGCCGACCAGCTGATGACAGTGTGGAAGGCTCCCGTCCGGAACCCCGACGATCTCAACATCGTCTCGATGCCGAACTACAGGGAGTGGAAGGGTCGCAGCAAGTCCTTTGCGTCGCTCGCCATCTTCGACTCCGCTGGCCGCGGCTACAACCTGACCGGCATCGCCGAGCCCGAACAGGTCTCGGGCGTGCGCGTCACCGCCAGCTTCTTCGATGTGCTCGGCGTCCCTCCGCTCCTCGGCCGCACGTTTCGGCAAGAGGAAGAGGAGCCGGGACATCGGGTGGTCGTTCTGAGCTACGGACTCTGGATGCGGAACTATGGCGGCGATCGATCGGTTGTGGGCAGGCCGATTCCGATCGATGGGCTGCCGTACACCGTCGTCGGCGTGATGCCTGCGAGCTTCCGCTTCCAGTTCTGGAGTGGAGTGCGCGAGTTGTGGGTACCCGCGGCGTGGAACGCGGGCGACCAGGACCCGGGATCGAACTCGTTCGTCTGCATCGGCCGCTTGAAGCCGGAGGTGACGCTGACGCAGGCGCGAAGCGAGATGGACACGATTGGTCGCGCGATGTCTCGAGAGCGGCAGTATGCGAACGACGTCGCGCTGACCGCGGTGCTGAAGCCGTTGAGCCAATACGGCATGACAGAACTCCGTCCAGTGATGGTCGCGATGCTGGCGATTGTCGGGTTCGTTCTGTTGATTGCGTGCGTGAACGTGGCGAATCTGATGCTGGCGCGCGCCGCCACGCGTCAGCGCGAGTTCGCGATTCGATCCGCCGTCGGCGCGAGCCGCAGCCGTATCGTCCGCCAACTGCTGCTCGAGAGCGTGGTTCTGGGATGCGCGGGCGGCGCCGCGGGTCTGGTGATCGCGTCGTGGGGTACGAGCCTGCTCGTGCCCATCCTTCCCGGTAACCTGACGGATCTCCCCATGCGGCCCATGGATGCGGTCGACGTCGACTGGCGAGTGCTCGGTTTCACTGCGGCGCTCTCGGTCCTCAGCGGCGTGCTGTTCGGCCTGGCCCCGGCGGTCTCCGCATTCCGGGACGATCTGGCGAATCCACTGAAGGAGCAGGCGCGTGGCTCGGTGTCGGGCTCGCGCAGCCGGCTGCGCTACGGATTGGTTGCGTCGGAAGTGGCGTTGACGCTCGTAACCCTGGCAGGAGCCGGCGTCATGATCGTCAGTGTCTCGCGTCTGCTCGGCGTCAATCCCGGGCTCGATCCCAAGAACGTGCTCGTGATGGAAATGTCGTTGCCGCAGGCGGAACTGTACTACGGTCCTCCCGATCACGCCGGATTCTGTCGGGAGCTCGCCGCGCAGGTTCGCAGCATCCCTGGTGTGATCTCGGTCAGCGCCATCGGTCACCTGCCGATCGGCGGCGGATCGGCCGGGCGTTCCTTCGGCATCGAGGGACAGCCGGATCCCGGTTCTGGCCGGAGGCCCGGAGCCGGGTACACCGTCGCGTGCCCGAATATTCTGCGCACGCTCGGGATCAAGCTCCTTGCGGGGCGCGAGTTCACCGAGCAGGACACGGTCGGCGCGGCGGGTGCCGCGCTCATCAACGAGACGATGGCACGGCAGTTCTGGCCGAAGGGCGATGCGGTAGGAAAGCGCTTCAAGATCGGCGGCGTCAATACCGACAACCCGTGGCTGACCGTGGTTGGCATCTACGACAACGTGCGGCAGGGCGGCCTCGACCGCGATCCTCGCCCATGGTTCATCCGCCCGTACAACCAGGCAGGCTGGCCCTGGGTGAGCATCGTGACGAAGACGGCCGCCGCGCCTGCCTCCTTTGCGGATCCGGTGAAGAAGGCCATCGCGATCGTCGAGCCGAATCAGCCGGTGTCGGACATCCGCACGATGGATCAGGTCGTGGGCGACTCGGTGTCGTCGCGGCGGTTCCCGATGCTGCTGCTCACCGGGTTCGCGGTCGTCGCACTTCTGCTGGCCGCCGTCGGCATCGCTGGCGTCGTGGCGTACTCGGTGGTGCAGCGCACGCAGGAGATCGGACTCCGCATCGCGCTCGGCGCCGACACGCGCCACGTCCTGCAGCTCGTGGTCGGCCACAGCCTGTGGTGGACGATGGCCGGCGTGATCGCGGGCCTCGTGGCGTCGGTCGGCCTGTTACGGATGCTCGAGGGCCTGGTCTTCGGCGTGACGCCTACCGATCCATTCGTGCTCGGCATGGTCTCGGTGCTGCTGGTGGCCGTGGCCGTGGCGGCCAGCTACATTCCAGCGCGCCGCGCTGCGAGCGTGAACCCGGTCACGGCGCTGCGGAGCGAGTAGGGACCTTGTTCCCTTGTCCCTCACCTTTCCTTCATGGCCCAGTCCTGAACGACCACACCGGGCCTGCCACGGTGGTCGTTGGCGTGACAGCAACGACGCGCCAGTAGAACGTCGTGCCGGGCGTCGTGGGCCGCGCGAAGTAAATCGTACCGGGATGAGTGGTCGAGACGCAGGCGGTCGGACTGCAGCCGGCGCCGCTGAGCGTCAGCGTGCCCACCTTGGGCGGTGTCGGCGAGGTTCCAAGATAGACGTCGTACCGCGTCGCTCCCGCCACGGCATACCACCGGACCCACGCGCCATTGGTTCCACTCGGAGGCGGAGCCGTCGTGACGCCTTGTTGGCCGTTCGCGGGAAGGAACGGCTTCACTGCCGACGGCGCCACGAACTCGTCGGCTCCGATGTCCCAGGCACTGCCGGAGGGGCGCGGGCCGCGATCGAAGTCAACTGTCGTGCCCGTCATGGTCCGCCCGCGATCGATGGCGACGGTTGCGCCTGCGACCAGATGCAGATCGGCCGCGGCAGCATTGGCGAAAAGCGCCGCCGTCGCCAGCGTGTAGTTGTTGCCCAGCGCCGCCACCGCGCCGTCGCGCGACCGAATCGCGCCGTCGGTCAGGTTGTTGTACACCTGCACGCCGGTCGTGCCAGGGAAGCGGTACTCGATGGCGTCTTTGTACGTCCCGTTCTGGATGACGGTGTTGTTGAACACGCGCGTGCCGGGCGAGTCCCATATCGAGATGCCGGCGTCCGGATGCACTGTTTTCCCCGCCGCGCGGTAAATGATGTTGTTGAACACCGCCCCGCCCGAGTGACTGTGCTCGAAGCCGGCCTGCGGTCCGAGGCCAAGGATGATGCCCCGCTCGCAGTTGATGATCAGGTTGCCGTAAACCAGGGTGTCGCGCGAGCCGCTCCAGAGGTCGATCGCAGGGCGCCACTTGTAGATGGCCCCCGGCGGCACGGTGATATTCCGGAACGTGTTGTAGCGGATGATCCACCCGGCGCCGTTGTGGACGTCGATGCCCTGCGTGTAGCCGTCAGCGGGACCGATGCTCGTGAACTCGAACAGCGAGTACTCGACGGTCACGCCGTCCACGCCGTCGGGATTGTTCGCATCGAAAGTGCTTTTCAGGAACTGCTGGCCGGCGTCGAACAGCCGCACGTTGTAGATGTGCACGCGTTCCGCACCCAGCTCGCCCTGGAGCTGAATCGGATGAAATCGCGTCTGGCCGACGGAGAAGTTTGCCAGCAGCACGTCCTGCGCGTTCTCGACCTTGACCGCGATGTCCACGCCTCGCGTCGTCATGCCGCTGCCGAGAATGATCACGTCGTTGCGGTTGTTGGTGGCGCCACGGAGCGCGACGTTCGTCACGCCGTAACGGATGCGGAGTTGCTGCGTGAGCCGATAGGTTCCCGGCTGGATCAGGATGGTCGTGCCGGACCCCAGCGCGGCGACCGCGGCCTGAAGCTGCGCCACGGTGGCCACTGACACCACGTGGCCGGTCGGCGCCGGCAGAGAGGGCGCCGCCGGCGGCGTCATCGCGGCCAGTGCGCAGGAAGAGTAGGACAGGACGGCGAAGACTGCCGTCGCGACATTTCTGTAGAGCGATCGCGTCATTGCTGTTCGGAAACCTTTTGCTCTGCTTTGTGGGATTGGCCCGCGACGAACTCGAGCCAGCACAGCAAGTAAGGTGCCACTGCAAATCTCGCGACACATTGCCATCGGCTTCGCGGACGCGCAGCTCGCGCGTAACAATGACGTAACTGGTCGACCAAAATTTGCGCGACGAGCCCGGTGTTTGGAAATTGAACAATGGCCAGTAATTCAAGCCACGATCTGACTTCGATTTCACAAACAATCTTATGAGTGGCAAAAGAATGGCTCAGACGGTTCTAAGATCCGGGTTATAGTGCGACGCACCAGCCATACGTAACGGCTCAATCGATTTTGTTGGGCGAGGGCCCAAGAACCATGAGACAGACTCGGATCTGGGCGCTTTGCTCCCTGCTCGTCCTCCCGGTTGCCGCTGAAGCCAGCACCACGCTCCTCCATTCGCCCCTTTCGCCGGAAATCGGGCCATTTCCCAGTGACTTGTTGACGGTCGTCGATTCGCGGCAGAAGACGGGCCTGCATGTCAGTCTGCCAGCCGCGCCGGCATGCGGCGCGGATTTCGTGTCCTGCGCGGTCGTCAACGAACTGCTCAATCAATTCGATGGCTTCAGCGTCAAGCCGCAGTTCACGCTCTGCTTTTCCGCGGACATCAATCCGGCGACGCTCAAAGGCGGGGTCGCGGTCGCGCCGGCGGATGGCAGCGCTCCGGCGATGCCCATCGACCAGGTGCTCTACGATCACTCGTCCCACTGTGCGCTGGCGAAGCCTGACAACGTGCTCAACCAGAGCACGCGCTACCTGCTGTTCGTCAGCAGCGCCGTTCGCGACGCCACTGGCATGGCGGTCGGCGCCGACGACGGGTTCAAGACGTGCGCGTCAGGCGGGGGATCGCCGTACTGCGCGGCGCTCGCTCGAGCCCTGACGAACGGCCCCCGCGAAGCGCGTGCGGTCAGCGTCATCGGAGCCTCGCTCTTCACCACGATGAGCGCGACCGACTGGCTGCAGAAAGCGAGGCAGTTCCTCTATTCGGGCGGTGCTCCTCCCACGCGGCTTCCCGCGGGCCCGAAGACCGTTTTCAATGTCGCCGACCTGCAGGTATTCGACTGGATGCCGCAGATGGTAAGCAACGTCGAGCCATCCGAGCCACTCGTCTCGATCACCGCTGACGTTTTGGCCGGTGTCGAGAGGGTCGCATTCGGTCTCTATCTCTCGCCCAATTTCCTCCGTCCGTCGGGTGACGTCTTCCCCGAGACAATCGGGACGATTCCGACGACGAAGACCGGCCTGAAGATCGCCGATCCGTTGAACTTCGCCACGATCTCATACCACGTGTTTCTGCCGCGTGTGACCGACCCTTCGGCGAAGATTCCGGTGGTCATTTACGGACACGGATCAGGCGACGGCCAGTTCGGTGCCCCAACCGTGATTGCCTCGACGCTCGCCAAGGCCGGGTTCGCAACGCTGGCGATCGACATCGTTGGATATGGGTTCGGGCCAGACAGCAAGACCGTGCTGACTGATTCATCCGGCACGTACACCGTCAAATCGCCAGGCCGCAGCCTTGCGGTGCCGGGTGGCTTTTTTGTGCCCGGCGCCGGCTGCCAGGCATTCGGTCCAATTGCCGTTCGCGACTGCCTTCGTCAGTCCGCTGTCGACGTCATGGCGCTGGTCCAGAACATCAAGGCCGATCGGCTCGGCCTGAACCTCGACCCCAAACGCATCTACTTCGTCGGGCAGTCGCTGGGGTCCTTCATGGGAACACTCGTGCACGCGGTCGATCCCGACATCCGAGCGGCGGTCATCAATGTCGGCGGCGATAGCGTCGTCGACACGGCGAGGCTGGCTTACGGCGACGATACAGACGCTGAATATCTAGGCGCCTACAGCCCGCAACTGCTCCAGGGCGTTCTGGAGAGCGACCCGGCAGCCACTCAGCCGGACTTCGACTTCTATTACGCCTATCGCGGTCCGGTGACGGAAACGGCAATTTCATCCGTCGTCGACATCCAGCGCGCGTTCGAAGTCGCCGATTGGATGAACATTCCCGGCGCCCCATTGGCCTTCGCGCCTCACCTCAAGGTGCAGCCCCTGTCGAAAGGGCAGGTCAAACCAACCCTCTTCCAGTTCGGATGGGGCGATATCGAGGTCGCGAATCCCGTCGAGTCGAACCTGGTGCGCGCGTACGCCGGCCCGGCGCAGCCGACCTTCGCGACGTTGCCCGTCCAGTTCTTCCGGTTCGATCGCGCGCTCGACTTCGATCCGCACCTGGCGTACGTGTTCATGCCGGGTGCGGCGTTTTCAATTCTGCCGCACCGCTACCTGGCCAATCCGTCGATTGTCGAACCGTCGAACGCCGACGAGCTGGCCCTGATGCTCGAAGTCCAGCGGCAGGTCGTACGCTTCTTCAAGTCGGGCACGACCGGTGTGTTACCGCTCTTCTTCCAGAACCTCAGTCTTGCGACACTGCCGACGACTCGCCATTACACCTGGCCCATCCAGGTGGCCCCAGCCCAGTAGTCGGCGGCCAGCCGTGCGGAGCGTCGGGCTCCGCACGGCCGGCATCACCCAGGTCGCTCGGTCAGCGCTGCGCTGATACACTCAGCTCCCGGTCCACGCCGGAGTCGCCATGACACAGCGCCGGCATATGACCATGCTGCGGTCTTACACCGCGGCCGACGCGTTCACGATTGGGAACGCCAGCTGCGGGACCGTCGCCCTCTTCCTGTGCCTTGAGTACGTCGACGCTCACCAGCCGATGCTGCTGTGGCTGGCCATCTGCCTGCTGCCTCTGGCGCTCGTCCTCGATCTGCTCGATGGCTACGTCGCGCGGTTGGACCGCTCGCGCCAGTCGAGGCTCGGCGCCGATCTCGACTCTCTTGCGGATGTCATCTCGTTCGGCGTCGCGCCCGCGGTCATAGGTTACGCGGTCGGCCTGCGTGGCGGCTGGGACATGCTGTGCCTGACCTATTTCGTCGTGTGCGGCGTCAGCCGGCTCGCGCGGTTCAATGTCACGGCCGGGGAACTGGCGGATGCGCGCACCGGCAAAGTGAAGTACTTCGAAGGCACGCCGATTCCAACGAGCGTGATCATCGTCGGCGTGCTGGCGCTGGCCCTCGCACTCGGGCGCATCCACGAGGCGCTGTGGCTGGGCGCGGTCCGGATTGGTCCCGCCTCACTTCACCCGCTGACGCTGCTCTACGTCGCCAGCGGCAGCGCGATGATCAGTGCGACGCTGAGGATTCCGAAGCCGTGATTTCTCAGCAGTGACGATCGCCCGTGACGATCGTAGGCCCGAGCTTTAGCTCGGGCACACGCCGATGCCTATCGCTCCAATGCCCAAGCTAAAGCTTGGGCCTACGTACTAGAGCTTGGGCCTACGTACGATGGTTCGCAGCGAACCGCTATCGCGATCGGCTCCGACGTCGTGTGTGCGTTCGCCGCGCGGCCCAGTCGAGCAAGCGGTCGAGCGGCCAGCAGTTGATCACCCGGTCCGGCGGGATGCCCGCGAGCCGCGCATGGGCAATCGCGGTTTCGGCGTAACCGAGCTCGCGCGTGGAGTGGGCGTCGCTGTCCAGCGCAAACAGGCAGCCGGCACTGACAGCGCGCTTCGCCAGCAGATAGTCGATGTCCTGGCGCGAGGGGTCGCCGTCGATCTCGATCGCCACACCCGACCGGGCGGCCGCCTTGAAGACCGTGTCCCAATCTGCCGTCACGCCAGGACGCGCTCCGTATTTCCTGCCGCGTGGGTGCCCGAGGATGTGCACGTGCGGCGCGGTGACCGCACGAAGCAGCCGTTCGGTCTGGCTGTCCTTCGTTCGCAGGCCGGAATGCGGCGCCGCCACCACGATCTCGAGCTGACGCAGCTCCTCGGGCGCCATGTCCACCGACCCATCGGCGCGGATGTTGGCCTCGATGCCTTTGAGCAACCGGAAGCGACCGCGATGCGTCTCGTTCAGGAGATCGATGGCCTTGTGCTGCGCCAGGAGCCTGGCCATCGACACGCCGTGCGCGATCGGCAACCCGTACCGAGTGGTCCGTGACCGCACAGGTACTGATAGCCGAGCGCGAGGCACGCCTCGACGATCGCGTCGAGCGTCTGCTTGCCGTCGCTGTACACCGAATGCATCTGCAGGTCGCCGCGGTAGTCTGTCCGTGACGGGCCGCCGAGGCTCGGATTCGCGAGCGCGGCGGTCACTTCGGCGCGGCTGAGAAAACCGGACCGCAACCCGCGACGCCTGTCGATCTCGACCGCCTTTCCGCTCGAGGCAATCACCGCCTCGACCGTCGGGGATGCGCCGGTCGTCAGGATCTCCAGGATGATTCGCGACGACGACGGTCCGATGTTCGGAATCTTCCGCAGCGTGCCGTCAGGCTGCAGCAGGCGCTCGATTGGTTCATCGAGATCCTGAATCGCCGCGGCGGCGCGCCGGTAGCCCCATCGGCTCTGCGGCGACGCCTGCACCGCGGCGAGATCGCGGAGAAGCCCCGCGATCAGGAGATTCGTGTCCACCTTCGGAGGTCCGGCCATCCCTCTTGATATCACTGTGTCGTGCTGAACGTGCCGGTGACGGGCACGCCCATCGGCCCGACCGGGATGTACACCACCGTGTGGTTCGGCGAGTTGACCATCCCTTTCTGCGCCTCGATCGCCTCGTGCTGGATGTACATCGAGCTCAATTGCCCGCGAATGATCTGCATCGCGTTGGCGATACCTTGTGCCTGCACCTCGCGCTTCGTCCGCTCCTTCCGCTCGATCTCGATTTCGGTATCCTTGCGCTGCAGCTCCTGCGTCGCCGCGAGCTTGCGCGAGACGGCGTTGGCGACCTCGTCCGGGTACTGCACGTTGCCGACCACGACGCCGCTGATGAGAAACGGACTGTCGGCGGCGTACACCCGGATGCGGCGGCGCACGGCGTCGCCGATCTCGAATCAGCGCGTCTTTCACCTCGAGGCCGTTCCGGCGTTGCACTTCGTCGCGCGCGAACGTCCGCAGCGGCTCGCGGACGAAGTTCGCGTAGGCGACCTTCACGATCGCATCCGGCTCACGGGTCAGATCGTGTCCGGCGACGGTGGTGCTGTAGCGCTCCATGAACAGCGGCACCTTCCGGTCGTCCACGCGCCAGACCGTGTGCACGCGGAAGCTGATCTTCAGGTTATCGCGGCTGAGCACCGCTTCGTCGCTCGTGAAGTCCTCGGTGTAGGTGTACGGCGTCACGCTGACGTTCGTCACCTCCAGCAGCCACGTGCGGCCCGGCGACGTCGGCCCGCGCTGCGTCCCGAAGAAACGCGAGTGGCCGAAGATCGCGCCCTTCGTGAGGTAGCCGACGTAGCCCGCCGGCGTGAACGGATTCCGTGCGCCCGTCCACCAGACCAACGCCGCCAGCCCGAGCAGCACCACTGCAAGAGGCGCGACGAGGCGAATGCCGCCAAGGCGGCCGTTGGGCGAGTCGAGATTCAGATCGAAGAGTTCGCGCATGACGTTCCTCCATCCGCGCGGCGCGCCACGCCGTTGCCGGATGCAGCCGTAGCGCGATGGCCACGACGCACACCGGGACACACGTCGCCCGACGCCGCGACGAAAATGCCGGGACCGACCGCGGCTACGGGATGTCGATCGACAGGATCGGAATGAGATGCGAAGCGCGGACGCGCACGTGCAGTTCCAATCGGCCGGCGGGGTTAGCTGACGGGCTCGAGGTTGGAATCCTCTACCGCCCGCCGTCGCGCCGCTGTAAGGGCAGCGCTTTGGCGAGGCGGATGCGCCCCGTGGCGCGGATATCGCGCCGGTGGGTCCCCCGCGGCGCCGCGAGCGGCGCCTTAGGCGTACAACTCAACCTACGCCTAACGGTAGTTGTCGTCAAGCGACGTAATGAGCAAGATCGAGACAGGCGTCGAAGTCGATTGCAGATCCCTGGAGGCCAGGCCATGCGCCAGCACATTCGATTCGCTGGTTCTCGACGGCGCGACCCTGACGTTCACAAAAGTCAAAGACGACGAGTGTCCCGGGCGCGTCGCGGCGATGACGCCCAAGCCGTTCACTGCGGTCAAGTAGATCGCCCGCAACGAGCAATTTGGCGGACCGACATGCCCTCTCACTCGAGTGATCCGAGCAGCTCCCCAGTCGCGCGTAACTTCTGGAGGGCCCTGCGCGAACGAATTGCGCCGTCGGAGTTCCCGGTCGTGCTTCCCCGCGGTGCGTGGGCCGCGGCCCAGACCCCGTCCGCTTCTGCGCCGCCGAAAGGCGAGTCGCCATATCGCCAGAACGAGCGTGCGCGGTTCCAGGGCGTGTTCACGATTCGCGCCTTCAAGGTGGGCCAGTGCGAGCTGCCCGGTCCGATAGTCTTCCGAACGAGCCCGCCGGACGAGTGGCACCATCTGTATTTCTACATGGTCGTCGTGCAGGGGCTCGGCAAGACGCTGATCCTCAATCCCGGCCTGCCCGACGACCTGAGCGAGATCAACAGCGTCTGGACCGCGATTGCCGGCGAGCGATGCCGCGTCCGGCGGACCGAGGACGAACGAACCGAGGTGGTGCTCGAGAGCAACGGCTTCGCGCCCGAGGACGTCCACTTCGTGCTCCTGACGCCGTTCAAGACCTATGCGCTCGGAAATCTCGATCTGTTTCCGAATGCGACCGTTTGTCTCTCGCAGCGGGGGTGGACCGAACACTACCTGGCGCGCCGTTATCCGCTTCCTGAACCCGACCCGCTGGACGTCCCCGAGGAAGTCTTCGATCGTCTCCAGCGCGGAGTTCCGAATCAGTTGCAGTTGCTGCGGGACGAGGACGAGATCCTGCCCGGCATTCGCGCATTCCGCGTCGGCGTCCGCGACCGCTCGTCGATGGCCTACGTCGTCAACACCTCCAGCGGCGCTGTTATTCTGTCGGACTGCTGCTTCAAGTACGAGAACGTCGAGGACCTGCGGCCGACCGGCATTGCCGACAGTCTGGAGGACTGCTTGAACGCGTACACCCGCATGCGATCGGAATCCTCGACCGTCGTGCCGCTGTACGATCCGGCAGTGCTGGAGCGCTTCCCGGATGGCCGAATCGGCTGAGTCGCCGCATGACGTGTTCATGCGGCGGGCGATCGAGGAGGCGCGGCGTGCGGAGCAGTACGGAGAGGTGCCGATTGGCGCCGTCGCCGTCCTCGACGGGCGCGTCGTGGGCATGGGCTTCAATCGGCCGATCTCGGCGATCGATCCCACTGCGCACGCCGAGATTCTCGCGCTTCGCGAGGCTGCGACGTCGCTGGGGAACTATCGACTGACCGGTGTCGATCTCTACGTCACGCTCGAGCCGTGCCTGATGTGCGTGGGGGCGCTCGTGCACGCGCGGGTCAAGACCGTGATCTTCGGCGCCCGCGAGCCAAGGACCGGCGCCCTCGTCTCGTCGACGCGTGCCCTCGACATCCCGTCGCTCAATCACCGGTTCGAAGTCGTGGAAGGCGTGCTCGAGGAGGAGTGCCGCGATCTCGTCCAGGCATTCTTTCGTTCGCGGCGGTGAGCAGGGGCGCGCCCATGCGCCCGATGCCCATGCCCATGCGCCCATGTCCCCATGCGCCCAGTCGATTGACCATTCGTCCCGCAGGTCATCCCCGTGAACGGTGTCCCTCCGGTTTCGCCGGTCAGCGTGGCGTAGATCCTCGTGGTATACCTGCGGCTCGATGGGCCAAATGTGGATGAGAGATTTGCGGTTGGTAATTCGTGGCTTCCGTCGCGGACCCTTTGCGGCCCTCGGGGCAGCCGCGATGCTGTCGAGCGGACTCGTCGCTCTTCTGTTGACTGCCGGCCTTGCCAATACCCTGCTGTTCCGACAGGTGAGCGCGACGCACGGTGAGGCCCTTCGTCGCATTGCCGTTATCGATCGCCAAGGCCGCTCTTCGCTTCGCCTTTCCTACATCGACCTCCAACTCATTCGCCAGCACGTGGACGCCGCCGGTGTGGTGACCCTCGTCAATATGCAGCCTGTCGTGATTCGCGTCGAGCGCGACTCGACCCAGACGATGGTTGAAGTGGTTGATGGGCAATATTTCGCAGTGACAGGAACCGAAGTCGTGATCGGCCGGACACTCGTCGCTCCCGATGATCGGCTGGGAAGCGACGCGACCGTTGTGATCTCGGAGTCGTTCTGGCGACGACGGTTCGGTAGCTCGCCGACCGCGGTGGGCAGGGTTATTCACCTCAACGGTCAGCCATTCGCCATCGTCGGCGTCTCACGCGCGCTGGGATCCTCGAGTTTTCTGGGTGCCAGCGTTGATGCATGGGTGACGACGGCGCACGCTGACCCGCTCCTTACCCGCGGGTGGCGCACCGACGTCACCAACCGATGGTTCACCGGTTTCGTGTTGTCGAGGACAACCGAGGGTGAAATTGAAAGCCGGCTGAAGGCGGCAACCGCCGACCTCGTCTTGCAACACTCGCAGGCTTGGCATGAACGGAGGCTTCAGACCGCAGATGCAACCGTCGTCACGGGAAGCCAGCGCGAGACGGTCACGATGCTGGCCCGCATCCTGGGCGGCCTCGGTCTGCTCATTCTCGCCACGGCCGCCTCCAATGTTGGCGGCGTGCTGCTGGCGCGCGCCACGGCCACGCGCCGGCAGGCCGCCATTCACCTCGCGGTCGGGTCGGGACGTGCCGCCATCGTGAGGCGTCAATTGATGGAAGGGGCCATCCTGGGGGTGGCCGGCGGGATTGCCGCCGTCGCGCTATACGTGTGGATCCGCAATTCGGTCGCCGAGATTGCATTGCTACCCACACTCGGCCTGAGGCTCGAATTGCCGCTCAATGGCGCTCTCGTTGTCACCACTCTGATGGGCGGTGCCTGTGCAGGATTCCTCCTGGCCATAGGTCCGGCACTGTGGGCCTCGCGAGTCGAGCTGGCAGAGGCGATGCGTGGTTCAGAGATCCGCACGAGCGGCGGCCGAGGACTGACGCGTATGCGACGACTACTCGTGTCGACACAAGTGGGGCTCTCACTTGTTCTGATCGTCGGTGCGGCGCTCTTCACGAGGAGCCTCGAGGCGCTGATCGACACCGACCTCGGGTTCGCGCGTGACCGGCTGGTGGCGATGGATTTCGACATAGAGCCATCCGGCCCGTCGATGAGCGAGTTGCCGGCTCTCGGTCGCGAGGCGTTGCGCCGCGCGCAGACAACACCTGGAGTCGTGTCAGCGGCGATGTCGAATCGCGCACCGGTCGACGCGTCGACGCCGATGGTGCAGGTCAGCGCGGATCAGGGTGGGGCATCGGCTCGTGACGTGTCGATGTATCTCGCCACCGCGGGCTACTTCGAGACCGTGGGCATTCCGATCGTTGCGGGCCGCGCCTTCACGGAAGCCGAAAGCGAGATGACCGCCGCCGTGGTCATCGTCAACGAAACGTTGGCGGCGCAATTCTGGCCGGCGGGAGATGCGCTCGATCGCTTGTTGTACATCGCGAAGGAAGGAATCGCGGCGCGCGTCATCGGCGTGGCGAGGAATTCGAAGTACCGTTCGATCAGTGAGGCGTCCCGCCCGCATGTGTACCGTCCGACGCCGCCGGCGCTCGGCCTGACACTGCTCGCGCGGACATCAGCCAATCCTCGTCAGACCTTGTCGGCGCTGCAGAACACGCTCGACCGCGTCGGCCCTGGACTTGTCGGTTTCTTTCCTCGCACGCTCGACGATCACCTCGCGTCCGAGTTGCTGCCGACGCGGGCGGCCGCGACGGCCGCGACAGTGCTGGGGGCGCTCGCGTTGCCACTCAGCGCCGTTGGACTGTACGGGCTGGTCTCGTGGTTTGTCGAGTTGCGGCGCCGCGAGATTGGCGTGCGGATGGCGCTTGGGGCGAGTGCGCGTGAGATTCGGATACTGGTCGTGCGCCAGGCGCTGTCGACGGCAATACCAGGAATGTTTGTGGGCCTGGCGATGGCCGGAGTACTGGCGACCCTCGCGCGGGCAGCGCTGTTTGGGGTGGGCCCGCTGGACCCATCGGCGCTAGCGGTTGGAGTGATATCGCTGACCATCGTTGTGATGGCAGCGGCATATGGGCCGACGCGTCGTGCGACTCGAATCGATCCCGCAAACACCCTTCGGACCTGAGATCAAGCTGACTGTCTCCAATCGCGATGGCGGCGGTTAGTCAGTACTCGTGGCCGGGTGTACCGTAGCGGCGCCGCCGTTGCGGTTGCGGTCATGAGGCCAAGGATGCGACAGGGTCTTGCCATTGTGGGGTGCGTCGGTGCCCTGGCGCTGCTGGCGCCGCACGCATCCGACGGTCGCGCACGCCAGGCGACCACCTTCAAGAACATCAAAGTGTTCGACGGCCTGACCGACGAGCAGATTAACGACGCGATGATCTACATGCGCGGCTCGCTCGGCGTGCAGTGCGAACATTGTCATGACGACAAGGACTGGAGCCGGGATGACAAGGAGGCCAAGCGCACCGCGCGGACGATGATCCGGATGGTCCGCGACATCAACCGTCAGCTCGGCGACGATCTGGCGGTCAGCTGCTACTCCTGCCATCGCGGCCATACCCGTCCGGTGACGTCGGTGCCACTGCTGACCGAGCGTCCGTCCAGCGTCTCGACAGTCGTCAAGGCGACGGCGGCCTCAAATGGGCTGACGGCGGCGACCGTGCTGAAGCGGTACCTCGACGCCAGCGGCAGCGCCGCCTGGTCGCGCCTGACGACGCGCGTGATGAAGGGACGGCTGGTGACGTCGGAGCCGGCCGTGTATCCCGCCGAGGCTTACTACAGGGCGCCGAACAAGTTCCGGAGCCGCATCGTCGTCAGCGGCGAGCCATTCGTGAAGGTGTTCGACGGCGTTCGCGGGTGGAGCGCCGACAACCGCGGCTCGTCCGACACGCACGGTGCCGCGCTCGAGCGCCTGCGTCGTCTGGCGGCGTTTGCGCTGGCGGTCGATCTCACGACGTTCTACCCGAACCTGGCCGTTGACGGCGCGGCAACCATCGGCGGGGAGCCCGTGGTCGTGCTCGGCGCGACCGCCCGGAACGGGTCCCGCGACCGCCTGTTCTTCAGCACGCAGTCAGGCCTGCTGCGGCGGATCGAATCGGCCACCGTCAGCCCGCTCGGCAGCCTTTCGCGGCGGTGGGACTTCGAGGATTATCGCAAGGTGGACGGCGTGCGGCTGCCGTTCAAACTGCGCGAGACCGATCCCGACTACGCCTACCTGTGGGAGTTCACCGAGGTGCGCCAGAACGTGCCGGTGGACGAGGCGATGTTTCAGCGGTAAGGACGCGAGCGGGGAGGTGGTGGGCGCCGCGGCACGCCCGATCGCTGTGTATAATTAGGGGTTCCGGCCGTGGCCGGCGCGCGGTCCTGCCTCTGCGGAGAGGTACCGAAGTGGTCGTAACGGGGGCGCCTCGAAAGCGTCTTGTCGCGTAAGCGGCACGTGGGTTCGAATCCCACCCTCTCCGCCAACTTCGTAAATCATTGACTCAGTGTTGTCTGCGGGCTCGGTCTGCACCCACAGATGACCTCGCGAGTTTCTTGACATATGGTCGGATTGGTCAACTTGACCGGCATCGCACACGGGAGGCCGCGCATTCGCCCGACGCCGCCGGCCGCGATTTTAAGCGAGCGACTCGCCGCTTTCCTCTTCGTGCACCAACTACCGTCCATTTCACCTCTCCCTCATCTTCGGGGCAGCCCTGCAGCGAACGCAATCAATTCGCCGACTCTGTCGCGCTTTCCGCGCGGGTTTGCTCCAGCGCAGCGAGATGATCCTGCAACAGCTCGTGGATGAAACGGTAACGCCCACCCACTCTCTGTAACAAGCGTCGCTCAGTGGCGAAGTTCAGAAATCTGACCTAACGCAGTGGAACGGTTCCGCTCATCCACAGCACCAGCCGCAAGACGAAATGCTGGATGCAGGGAGCGCCGGGTAGGAATCCGGCCATGAGCCCCTAGGCCATGCCCGCACCTAACCCGTGTCTCGCCGCGCCTTCAGGCCGGCCGCGACAGCGAGGGCGAACTCATTGTCGTGACGTGCGTAGCAGAGGAAGGTGTGGGCACCCATACTATGTGGGATTGGCAGCCGCCAACCAGATTCGAGGGGCCACGTGCGATTCGCTACCACGTGCCGGAAGCGGTACGGGATATCGGTGACTGATGCCGTGATTCGCTGAGACTCTGGAGTGAATCCGTGAGGTCTTGCCCTGCGTCTCCGGCGACTCGGCCCCGGTCATTATCGCACTCCGGGTGCTATCGGGGCGCCGAACACGTTGCCGCTGCTGAGGAGTGACCGCGGCCTGGGATGCTGATAGGCGCGGACACAATCTCGCTCCCAGCGGGACTGCCGCGGTGAATTCGCCGTCTCACCATCGTGTAGCCACCCGGTCACACAAATGAGCAGGCGTTGACGCTCTAATACGGCTGATTCTACGTTGACGAATTACGTTGAAAGAGTGTTGACCAGTCAGGGAGCTTGGCCTACACTCACCGTCCCCGCTCGAGGAGGCGATGCCGATCGACTCGACGGTACTTCCATTGAACTTATTGCCGGGCATCATGGCGGGCCCGGTGCTGAGTCGGTTGACGCGGACCGCGGCATGGGAAGCCACACGCGGAGCCAACCCGTGGAACCAACTCTCGTTGCCGGCGGCGACGCGTTCCACGTTCCGAGTGCAGCACAGCAGCTGGCAGCACGAGCCTGCACGGTCTCACGAGCGCGATCCCGCGCCTGACGACTGACGTCACATGGCTGAGCTCCCTTCGATTCTCGCCGGACCCTTCGTGCGCCGAGTCGAGCCGCGACTCGCCAGCTTCTGGCTCGCGCTGCGCGACCCGTCCGACGCCGTCACCGCCACCATCTGGCGCGGCATCCAGACAGCCGGCCCCGCCGGTGGGTCTGTCGCGTCTGGCGACCCCAAAGTGGCGTCCGCGAGCGTCAAGACGCGACGCTTTGGCAAGCAGCTCCACATCGCCCTCATCACCGCCAAGATGGACTCGCCCGCGCCGCCCTTCGCGCCGGGGGCCATCTACGCCTACGACATCCAGGTCGGAGGCCAGGGGCTCAAACAGCTCGGCCTCCTCGCGAACGAAGACCCGACCACCATTCCCCCCGACGTTCGGCCGCACCGCCCGTTAGGTCTCGCGCTCGGATATGTCGAAGGGCGACTCCCGTCGTTCGTAACGCCGCCACCGCTGATCGAGCAGACGCAATTCGCTCATTGCAGTTGCCGCAACACCATCGGACCGGGGTTTGACGCACTCGCCTGGCTCGACGAGATCCTCGAGGCGAAGCTCACTGATCCGATCGAACGGCCGCAGCAGCTGTTCATGACCGGCGATCAGATCTACGCCGACGACCTTTCGAGCGCGCTGCTCTTCATGCTGTCTGGCCTTGCAGACGAGATCGTCGGAAAGAATGAGCAGCTGCACGTCGTCGCGACGCCGCCGTCAGGCACGCTGCTCGATAAACGGTTCGACGCCACACTCACGAATTTCCCGCCAAACCGCCGCCACAAGGTTGTCGTGGAGCTCGGCGGGTATACCACGGGAGACGGCGAGAACCATCTCCTGAGCTACGGCGAATACGCGGCGATGTACCTGGCGGCGTGGAGCCCGCGGGTGTGGAGCGCGTTAGGTACGCCTGATCAGGTCTACCTTCCACTGCCGCCCGATGCGATCCAGCTCTGGCCGTTCTTCGACCAGCCCGAGAAGAAGAGTCCGTTCAACGGCGACGTCAGGCTGCTGCGCGAGCGAGCAAAGGAGGCAGACAGCGGGTTCGTAACGAGTGTCGCACGCGCGGACTTGTACCGAAAGGCGTACCACACGTCGCCCGCGCGCTCGCCAACGTCGCGACGTACATGATCTTCGACGACCATGACGTCACGGACGACTGGAACCTGCACAAGAAGTGGCTCAATCGCGTCTACTCGAAAGAATTCGGGCGCCAGATCGTGCGCAACGCGGTCATGGCGTATGGTGTGTTCCAGGGCTGGGGCAACGACCCCATCGCCTTCGAGACCGGGAAGAACAAGGAGTTTCTCGACGAGGTGGAGCGACTATACGCAGGCACTGGTCCGTATCCTGTCGCCGGCCCGACCTCAGCGTATCGATACGCTCTGCGGCGTGACTGGCGCGGCGTTCGGCGAGCAGGCGGTGTGGAACTACATCGTGCCCGCACCGAAGATGCAGGTCGTCGTCCTCGACACGCGCACGCGCCGCAAGTTCACGGGCGAGGGGTACCTTCCACCCGACCTCGTTGGTCTCAACCGCGACGCGCAGTTGCCTGCCGGCCCGTTCACCGACGGTCGCGAGCTCATCTTCGTCGTCTCGGCTGCCCCTGTGCTCGGCCCCGACATCATTGATTCGTTAGGCTGGCCGGTAGCGCAGATCGCGATCGACGTCGTGCACCACGGCAAGGGTCTGGACGGCTCGGGAACGCAGCAGGCGAACATCGGCGTCGAGAAGTATGACGCCGAAGGCTGGTCATCGAATGACCTCGCGCGTGAGGACCTGCTGAAGCGGCTCGCGACGTATCCTCGCGTCGTCCTCCTGGGTGGCGACGTGCATTTCGCCGACAGCGTCACGCTCGACTACTACAAGAAGGGCGTGACCGCGCCGTCGCGGATCGTCCAGCTCACATCAAGCCCCGCGCGCAATCAATTCAAGGCGGTGGTCAAGCTGCTACTGCGACAGAATGCGATGCTGCAGCGAGTGGAAACGGAGTACACGGCTTCGCGACTGGCGTGGACGAGCGAGTCATCGCTCGTCGTTCCGACCGGCCAGATTCGTGTCGCCTGGCCGTCGCTCTCGCATGAAACGCTCACCGGCTCTGCTCCCAGCAGACGGCTGGCCGGCAGGAACGGCATTCCCAACGGACAAACCACCCGACTGGCGCTGGCGCCTAACGGTGCAGCGCGATCCGCGACCCGAGACGGCCTTGCCCACGGCGCTGCGTCAGGAGCTGCTCTCGGCATCCCAGGAGCTGAAGGAATCCGACGCGCTGCCCGGCTACCGCAACGTCGCCGCGCGTCATCAGACCGCTGCCGCGACACGCTTCGATTTTCTGCGGCAGATGATCTTCAAGTCGCAACATCGGGCATCGTGCGTCTCTCGAAGGATGCGAGCAACAACATCATCCTTCGTCACACGCTCATCTCCGAGGAGCAAGCCGAATTCGGTGACCGGCGCCGAAGGAACCGTGCACGAGATTCCGCTCGCGCCGAGCCCGAAGCCGCCGCCTGAAGTAGGGTTCCGCTGATGGCGGACGACAACAAGAAGAAACAGAAGAACATCTTCTCGCGCATCGTCTCCTGGTTCAAGAAGGCGGCGGAGTGGATTCCCGAGCACCTCGGCGACCCTGCCATCGCGAGGTCGATCCGCGAAGACCTCGGTCTCAAGCCTGGCGAGCAGATCGACCCGGCGAAAAACGCAAAGTTCGTGCAGTTCGGCGCCGGCCTCGATCCTGACAAGGAAGCGTTCAGCGAGACGGTGGCCGAGGTGACGGCCATCGCGCAGGAGATCAAGACGCTGGCGGCGACGCTCGAAACGGAGGATAAGCCAGCAGGTCAGGTGAGCTACACGATTCTCAAGCTCGCTGCCACGGATTCCGTTCGTCTTCGGTTCCCGTTCGTCTACGCCCTGTCGCGTGCGGTGCTGTTCCTCGAGGAGGACACCGAAGCGCTGATCATGATCGATCCGGCGCGGTTGCTGCGGCAGCTGCGCGGTGAGGATCTGCCGGCGGGTGAGATCCTCGCGCAGCGAATCACCGGGTCGGGAACACTCGTCCTCCAGTTGCTCGACGCGTTCACGAGCGAGGAGAAGAACGCCGAGCAGGCCGGGCACGTCGACGTGTTCTACGGGTGGGATCCCGCGCCGGACAGCGTGACGCCCCATGCCGATCTCACGTCGATGCGCGCTGTCACGTTCGACATCGGTCGCGCATCGGGAACTGGTCCGCACCTGCTCGCCTCGCTGATCGCCGTCCCATCGGGACATGGTGGGCCCGGGATCTTCCTTTCGTTAGGCGGTGGGGTCACGCTCGAGCGGAATGTCGACGGCGTCACGTATCGTCTCGATGCGGACGTCGGCAACACGTTCGATGCCTACCTGGCGTTCGGAGGTTCGCGGCTGGCATCCACTGTCAACGCCGGCGTCGCGAACCCATTCGTCAAGTTCAGCATCACGAGCGGCGTTGCCGATGAGCCAGCGTTCCGACTCGGCGAACCGAACGAGACGCGACTCGACATCTACAAGTCGGAATTCGGCATCGACATCTGGAAGGAACGCAGTGGCTTCCACGCCGCACTCCGCGATGCCGAACTGGTGATTGCACCGGGCAAGGGCGACAGTTTCCTCAGGACGATAGCCGGCGACGGCGCCAAACTGCGCTTTTCGGTCGGGGTCATCGCCGACACCGACGGCGGCTTCCGTCTCGACGGCGGCACGAAGGCAACGGCGACGCTCCCGGTGGGACGCTCGATCGCAGGCGTCCTCACGGTCCATCACCTTGAGATCGGGCTCGGACCGTCGAGCACCGGCGGCGACTTTGGCCTCGAGCTGTCCGGCGCATTCACCGCCCACCTCGGCCCATTCAGCGCCGTCGTGGATCGCCTCGGCTTCCAGCTCGACGCCGATCGACGGGACAACGGCAACTTCGGACCATTCCACCTCGATCTCGGGTTCAAGTCGCCTAACGGCGTCGGGCTGCTGCTCGACACGAGCGTGCTCAAGGGTGGCGGCTATCTCTACGCCGATCCCGCGAACAACGAGTACGCCGGCGCATTCGAGCTGCTGCTCTTCGGCAAGATCGGCATCAAAGCGATCGGCGTCCTGACGACGCGACCCAACGACTGGTCGCTGAGTCGGAGGCGGTGCATCCTCTGCGAAACGTGTCGCAGGCCTGCCTGTCCCGTACACATCGGACTGAAGGCTGAAGTCCTAATCACTTGGTTCGAATCGAGTTTTCACCAAGCACAGGCTGTATTTTCTGCGGAGCGCAACGGTCGTCGTCGTCTGGCAGGAACGATTGGTCGTTCATTGACCACGGCTGAGCAGAAACCCATAAAGTCCCGCCGCGTCCTCATGAACGCCGATGATGTCGCCGCGTTCATTGATGCCAACGCATTGGTGGAAATGGCGCGGAACGTCCTCGTCAGGCGATCTCTACTCCGCGATAAGCCATGGGCATCCAGGCTCGCGCCCTGCACGGCGCAGCAACGCAATAGACCACGACAATCTCGCGGTGAGGGTTGATTCCGCCATTAGCCGGAAATTCAGCCGCCATTAGCCGCTGGACACGGCCGTGCACGGGTGCTAGATTCGCGGGGTACTACGGGTCAGGCGCTCAGGCCCTCAGTATTATTGGCGCTCTCATGCCCGAAGGATCGTGGGCAGGAGGATCACGTAGATGAATTCCCCGCTCGGGATTCTTGTGCTCCTTTGGCTAATAACCGGAGCCGCGGCAACCGCGGTCGACCCGGCGCCCACCCGTGATGATTGGTCAGAGCGTGGCTCCGCCACTGTACGCTGGTCCCGGCACAGCAATTCGCGCGGGACGCTCAATCCGGTTCAGGAGCCGCAACAACCCACTCCGTCGGAAAAGCCGAAACCGAAGCCGATCGAGGTCACGGGAACGGTGAGAGACCGAAAGCAACGGCAGTCGCCGACGCGAAGATATCTATCACGGGACCAGACGGTTATCAGGTGTCCAAATCTACCAACGCAAATGGTGTGTTCACATTCGAGGGGCTCGATGGTGCCTATCAAATCGCAATCGAAGGCGAACCCAAGCCCTTTCCCGCGATGATTGCCAAGGGCCAACTGAAGCCCAACGAGTTCACGTTGACGACACGTTGACGAAATGAAAAGGCGGGTGTGCCTGCGTGTGTGTGCTGATTGATCGTCCGCGGCTAGCATCACCTATCGACTCGCGAAAGAAGCGCGCGTTGTGCGTCGACAAAGTGGAGAAGACAGTATGCGACTGCGACGTCGGGCGATCATCTGTGCTGGGCTTCTGCTTCTCACCCTCAGCGTGTCATCTCAGAATCGGACGCGAGGGCAGGTCAGGAATCGCGAGGGCGGCCCGGAGCCCAAGTGCCAAATTGATTTCGTCTGGAACCAGGGACCAGGCCTGACATATCGCGTTTACAGCGACCAGGACGGGTTCTTCTATTTGGATGATCCGAACCCAGGGTTGTACGCGGTGACTGTGACGCAAGGGGACAGGTCCTACCCAATCAGCAAGGACGTGTACATTGATAAAGAAGGGAATTTGAAGCCAAGTGTTCTCGTGGTGCCATGGTAACAGTGGTTCAGGCTGTTATTGGGGTAATCGGGCGTAGCCGTCGCTCGCAGGATTGATACCCGCGCTGGGCTTCGTCTTCTTCTTCCAGGAGAAATGTCACGCGATCGGACGCCGACAGGCACGCCGTCGTCGCGTTGCCAAGGTAATCCACCAAGTCGGCCGGCGCGATTCGCCAGAGTCGCACGCTGCCGTCATCACCGCCAGTGGCGACATAGCGACCCGTCGCATCGAATGCTGCCGAACGCACGCCCGTGCCGTTTCGAAGCATACGAGGAGCCGACCCGCTCCTGAGGCCTGATAGTCGCGCGGTGCGGTCGTCGGAGGTCGTCAAAATCCACTCGCCCTCGGGGGGCTGAAACGCGACATCGGTGACGAGCCTACTATGACGGACAACCGCGAGCTCCTGAGATCCCGTTAGCTGCCAGACGCGGACGGCATTGCCTGAGGCTGTCGCGATCCTGGATCCGTTCGGGCTGAACACCGCTTTTTGAACTCGACGATCCTCGCCTGCCGAAACCTGAAATGTCCGCTCCAACGCGCCAGTCAGGCTCCAGAGCCTCACGTAGCCATCGCCCGATGCCGTGAGGATCTGCGTGCTGTTTGGACTGAACGAGACATCGAACACCCAGTCCTCGTGTTTGTCCAGTGAGATGACCTCATCGAGCGTCGAGTTGGTGACTCGCCAGATTCGCGCGTGACGATCGTCCGACGCCGCAGCCAGGCGGGTGCCGTCTGGACTGAAAGCCACAGCCAACAGTGCTGCCTTAACGTCCAGGAAACTGGGCTTCCCAGTGCCAAGGTCCCAGAGTCCCAGATGTTTGTCCCAGGAGCCCGTCGCGACCCGGGTGTCGTCGACTGGGCTGAATACCGCGCTCGTTACCCAGTCTTGGTGTCCCTTAAGGATATTGCGGCGCTAGGGAGCCATCCAGGGTCCACACGCGCGCAGTGTGGTCGCGGGAGGCTGTGACGAGCCGCGTGCCGGAGGCATTGAAGCTGGCACTTTCAACGACGCCGCCGTGGCGCCCGAGCGATGCGCGGCTCCTGCGGTTCGGTCCACCAGACCCGGGCTGTCCCGTCGTCTGACGCCGTCGCGAGCAGCATGCCATCAGCGCTGAATGCGAGCGCACGAGCCGCGCCGCTGTGGCCCATCAAGAGTGTCGGCGGGCCGCTCATTTGCAGTCCCTTTCCAGGGTCGATGCGAAGCGTCCACAGCCTGGCCGTTTGATCTTCCGATGCGGTTCCCACGATCAGCGATGAGTCTGCGCCCATACGCGGACTGAACGAAGCGGAAGTGACCGTTGCCTCATGCGGCGGCTGCAGTACCAGCGGAGCGCCCTTGCCATCACTGCTCCATATGCGGGCCGTGCCGTCGCCGTACCAGCTCATTAGCCATCGGTTGTCGGGACTGAACTTCACGCCGAGAAGCTGGAGCCCTGGCGCCTTACTCGTGACTTGAATCGGACTGAACTCGAATTCCGGCCCGCCGCTTCCCATTCCCCACACACGAATCACGCCGTCCGATGATGCAATGACGAGGCGGTTCTCTTGGGAGTCGAAGTCCAAGCTATAAATTCGACTCTCGTGGCCGCCCAGTTGCCGCTCCAAGATGAGCGAGCCGTCTTCGCGCCGTGCCCAGACTTCAACGCTAAATGGATCGCCGCGCTCGCCGCGATAGCCGAATGCCAGCCGCCTTCCGGTGCGGCTCAGGGCGATCGCGATAGGTCCAGGACGCTTCTTCTCCTCAGGAATGGCAGCGAAGTCGACCAGGCCCGCCTGCAGCGATCGGACCCCATCGGATCGTCCGCCTTTAAGCCCAAAGTGGCTTACTTGAGATCAGCGCTTGAAGCGACGAGCAGCGATCCACTCGGGGTGGTCACCGGCGGAGGAACGGGACGGCTATGACGAGGGATCTGTGGGATCGGGATCTCTCTGGTTGCACCGTTTCCCACCTGGAGTCGGCGAAAGATCGACATCTTCTGATAGGCCGCTGTCCATCGGCGGACCACCGGCGTAGCATACCGGCCGCATCGACCGTCACGACTCGACCGTCAGCCCCGAATCCCACGCCCTTGAGAGCGTAGTTAGAGTTCTGAGGCTTCAGGACAGCGCGGGGAATGGCCGTTGTGGCGACATCTTGAAATAATCGCAGATACGGCTCGAGAAGATCGGAGTCGGCTGGGTCGCCCAACTTCGCGAGCAGCAGTGCCTTGGTGAGCGGGTCGCTTGCCCAGTCGACGCGGGCGAATACGAGTGCGTCCCGCAGGCGCGATTCCGAATCCAGTGCTCGGACGACAAGGAAACCGCCGATCGCCGCGACGGCGACGACAACGGCGGCGGCAGCACCAATGAGATGCCAAGCCACCCGTGCGCGGCGGCTTCTGTCGATGAAGCCGAGTGTGCTGCCGCAGATCACCACCGTGCCGTTCAGCCCACGCCGCCGTATGGTCCTTCTTGCGCCACCTCAAAGCAAGGTCGAGATCCGTGCCGGACAGGAGGTGGCGCCTTTCCGCCTTCTTCGCGAAGTCGAGAAACTCCTCACGGTCCGCTGCTTCAGCCCTGACCCAATCACGCAGTCCGGTCCATTGCCGAATCAAACACTCATGCGTGATGTCGACTTCCCAATCGTCAGCCCGTCCGCGATCGGGAGAGGTGAGTAAACTGGCCGAGAAGAAATGCTCGGCGACAGCCCTGACCTCCTCTGGCGAACCACCCGTCAGCGTCGGCGAGCTTGCTCAGCCGCGCGGGTCGCCGCTGCTCCCGGCCCTGACTGATCTCTGTGAGTTGCTGAAACGATCAGCCGCGCCAGATTCCTGCGCGCCTCAGTCTGCAGTTGTGCAAACACCTGATCGGCGTGCTCGTCGAGGGCTTCCGCTGGTCCCCCTAACGTTTCGAACTCCGCCGACGTGATTTGCCATCCCCCATCGTCTGTGGGTCGCCGCTTCTCCCACAGCCGCATCAACAAATGCTGCAGCAACGGCAGCTGGTCTTGACCCTGAGCCGCTTCCGCGAGAAGGCCCTGCAGTACGTCTGGCGCGATTGTCGTGTCCGTCAGCGCCGCCGGGCCTACAATGGCCTCCTGCATCTGGTCGCGAGTCATGCGCGGGACGAGATACTGACTGCGGTTGAGCACTTCTGGCAGTCCTTCAAACTGCGCTACCTCGCCGAGAGCGTCGCTTCGCATGGTCAGGACGACGTACAGTCGATACTCGGGGCTCAGATCCTGCTCGACTGCCAAGAGCAGGTCGACGAAGTGGGCAGCCTCTCGTGGACTGAGATCGTTCTCCTTTTGGAAGCGGAAGACCTCCTCGAACTGGTCGACCACCAGAAGCAGGTTTTCCTCCGGGCTGCGTCCCTTTCTGGTATGACGCAGAAGCGCGCGTGTGCTCTCGCGCAATCTCTCGGCCGGGCAGTCCCCATTTGCGTCAAGGGCTTCACGCAACGCGGCGGCGAGCGCGTCGATTGGTTTGGACCCCGGTCGAAACACAGCAACGCGCCACCGCGAACCGGCACTCGTGAGGTGCCCGACGTCCAGCTTGTGGATGAGGCCCGCACGTACCAGCGAGGACTTACCCGACCCAGAGAGACCGACCACGGCCACGAACCGATGGTCTCTCAGCCGGACCAGCAGGTCATCGATCTGCTGATCGCGACCGAAGAACGACTCGTATTGCTCCCGCTCGTACGGCCGGAGGCCAGGGTAGGGATTGTGGGTAACGTCAGGGA
>CAVXSR010000009.1:0-586531 GCA_963764495.1 Vicinamibacteria bacterium
CCCCAGCGTCGAGCAGCGGTTTGTAAGGTCGCTCGAACTTGGTCACGAGATCCGACGGTCGTTGCGCCCCGTAAAAGTTATCGCCGAGCATCAGCACGAGATCGAAGGGAAACTGTTGTCGGGATCGCACCATTTGATCGGCGACTTCGTATTGGGCCGCAGCGCCCGTACCGTTGTCTCCGATGACGGCGAGCTTGATCGTTCCCGGCCGGTTCGGCAGCGGCGCAAACGTGACCGCCACCGCAACCCAGGCGACCATGAACCACGACATCAGCGCGGCAGTCAGTCTTCGCATGTGAACTGAGATGACTGCTGCAAATGACAGACCGCCGAACGATGGCCTGCTGATTGAGTTCTTGCGGGCCGAGTGGGGTTTAGTTCGCGGCGGCGCGAATTAGTCGACACACTCCTGCTGTGCGATGTGTGGTTGGCCCGGGTCCTCAACGCATCATGGATGGCACGCCCTTCGCTGAACCTAATGTTGCGGAGGTTCCGATGTGCTACGGTCCCGTCATTCTGTTCGTCGCCATGGCTGGCCTCAGCGGGCAGCAGCAATCCCCTGACGCGTTCGCCGGTCCTTCCTGCATCGAGTCGAGCAGTACGTCGCCCTGCATCGACAGCTGGAGGCCCCTCTGCCGCGCGAGGTGGTCACCGAGGACCCGACCGCGCTGTTCGTTTCGCGCCGCGCCTTGGCGGCAGCGATCTCGCCGGGCACGCGCGGATGCACGGCAGGGAGACATTTTCTCTCCCGCCATGGTCCCGTATTTCCGCGCCCTGGTTGCTGACGCCCTTCGCGAAGGGGACATCCACGACATGATCGCGATCGTCGAAGAAGAGAACGCGGTGCACATTCCCGCCCGCGTGAATGGGGACTACCCAGCCGGTGCTTCGATTCCGTTCATGCCGACGTGTCTGCTCGCCGCGCTGCCGCCGCTGCCGCCGGACTGGAGAAACCGCTTTGTCGGCCGCGATCTGATTTTGTGGGACGTGCACGCCGGCTTGATTGTCGATTTCGGACCGCGCGTGATTCGTGAAACAACGGAGGAGTTTGAGTTGGCAGGCTGTCGTTAGGATCGGGCAGCCACCCTCGCCGACCTCGATGAGATTTCCGGATTGGGTCGCAATGGGCTTCCGTGGCTCGGTGTACACTGCGGCGTCACTGGTGGGACCATTCACGTTGGTGACCCTAACTTTCGCGAGTTGGAACCGGATTCGCGAATGGCTTAGGCGCCTTGACGCGCTCCGATGCGTGGCATGAGCACGGCCCCTTCCGTTTCTGAGTCGTGTATTGCTGAACATTGCGGCGTTGATCGTCACCGAAACACAGCTTAAGCCCGCGTCCCGGACCAATGGCGGCGCCCGGGCAGGGTAGCCGGCACGCCCGATCACCAGATGCCGGTACGAGCAGCTTTGTCTCTCAAGCACCAGCGTATTCGTCGCCGAATGCCTCGAGATCATCCTTTCCTCTGCACCGATACGAAGTGCAAAGAGAATTCCAAACGCTACTAGGTACGACGGCCCTGCAACCCAGTTGGAAGCAAGGCCTCCGCCGATAGGAAAGGAAGAGTGCTGCGTAGATTGGATGCCGGACATAGCGATAGACGCCTTGCGTGATGAGTCGATGGTTCTCGGCAGTCCAAGGGTGACCGACCAGTACGCGCCGAGGTCCCAGCGTGACCGTGGAACCACCAGAGGCCCCCTACGAGGCACAAGACTCCGGCGCCAACGGCCAAGACGAAGAGGGTACTCCGCGAACGAGAAGAAAGGGGACACCACCCAGATCAACGGAACGAGGAACCCCATCCATGCGAAAGTCAGCAGGACGACCTCGCGCGGACCTTTGCAACTCCGCGCGACCTTGACGCCGCGACTCCGGCGCCCGTGAGGTGCTCGAATCACGACCATCACGACACTGGCGACGAGAATCACCGCCTTAGCGATCCAAGGGTTCATGATCGATCAGCGGCGATCGCGTGATGCCGAGCGTATCTAGGCGGCTGCCGCCGTCCGACTTACTCCGCATCTGGACGTCAGACCGAGCGTGCGCGCCGACCAATAGGTCCCAAACAGGCGCATCTTCCCGTGCGTCGTCAGATCCGGCTGGCCCCATGCGGTTACGATCACCTCCACGTCCCGAATGGCGCGGCGATAGCCACGACAGACGCGAACGTGTGCCCGCGGCGTTTATCGCCGTCCCCTTCGCGCGCTGGTGAAGTGGGTCTTCTCGGCACTCGTCATCCTCTGGAGTCTACGCGCGATCGAGGGCCCAACCTCCGCCGACCTGTGGCCAGACGACTTGTTCACAAAGATTACTCCCAGAAAAGTCGCGAAGTGGGCGGCCATCTAATCCGATTGGGTCGGTCCAAAACCGCCGAGAAGATGCGGAGCCCTGGTCTGTGGCGCGGCGGCTTCGATTGACTATGTGGAATCGGAATTCCATCGTTTGAATCAACGGGTTGGAGTTGGCGAGCCTAGCGTTCGCGAGTTGGAACCAAGTCGGCGAATGGCTGAGGCGCTTCGACGGGGTCGGACGCACAGCCTGAGCCAGAATCGAGTCGGCGCGCTCTTGACGGCGTGGGATGCCTACGGAAGTTAGAGAACGTATGAAGCCACAGCGCGCAACGGCGCTATTCATCGCATTGGCTCTCTGCGTGATCAGTGCGCCCGGCAATCCGGCCAGAGCTCAGACTGGATCCGCCGAATACTCTCGACAATCCGATGTGATCTACGGCCGCAAATTCGGGGTTGGCGCTGACGATGGAGGTCTTCACTCCGGCCAAGCCCAATGGACTTGGAGTCGTTTGGGTCGTGAGCAGTAGCGGGAAATCGAGCCGCGAGCAGACATTGCAGCCGAGTTTCGAACGACGCATCTCGCCGCTCTTGACGCACGGATACACGATCTTTGCTGTCATCCATGGAAGCTCGCCGGCGTTTCAGGTGCCAGATTTCGTGCGACGATGCCAGGCGAGCGGTGCGGTTTGTCCGCCATCGAGCCAGCGAGTTTCGCATTGACGGCCAGCGCCTTGGCATCGCCGGGTCCTCCTCTGGCGGGTTGATCGCCTCGATGATCGCCATGCGGGGCGAAGATGGAGATCCCGCGTCGGAGGATACGGTCGAGCGTGTGTCAAGTCGCGTGCAGGCGGTTGCCTGTTTTTTCCCTCCGACGGATCTCACCAATTTTGGCGGCTCTGAGAATATCGTGGACGTGTTTCGCCAACGCGGGGCCGTCGATCCTAGTTTTCAGTTTCACGACGTTGATCAAAAGACCGGTGCGCGTACGCTCGTCACGGATCGGGAGACGGTACTCCGGATGTCCGTGAGTTCTCTCCTGTGACGCACGTCACCGCCGACGATCCGCCCACGATTCTCGTTCATGGAGACGCAGACAAGGCTGTCCCACTTCAGCAATCGCGCCGACTCATCGACCGCCTGAACGAGGCGAACGTGGCGGCTCGACTCGTCGTGCGCGAAGGTATGGCGCACGCATGGTCTGGATGGGAGGCAGATAGTGCGCTGATTGCGGAGTGGTTCGACGCGCACCTACGTCCCAGCTCGGCGCGATGAGGAGCACCGCCTCGCATTAGGTCTCGGCGAGAGTGGACGCGCGCTGGCTGCCAGACGAAACGCGCCGCCGCGGAGTCGATTGCTAGACGAGGCGCAACTATCCGCAACCCCCACCCCAACCCGCGCCGGAAATTGCGTTCGGTGAAAGTCCTGTAAGTTGGCAGGGAAGTGGTGACCCTAAATTTTGCGAGTTGGAACCAGGTGGGCGTCTGGTTGCGGAAGGTTGAGGGACTGCGGGCGAACCCACGCGACTAACGTCGACCGAATTGCGCGTTCGCTTCCTGTGCGGCTTCCTGCAACAGGACCGCACGGTCGGCCGGCATCTGCGTCCCTGCAGGAAGGCCCACCGGTGCCCGACCGCTGATCTGCTGATAGATGACGAGCGCCGCCAGGTAGGTGGCCATGGGGGTCGGATGAAATCCGTCCGGGCCGTACACGGGACGCCGGAATCGCGGCGCCAGGCGCCGCGCCACGCCTCGCCCACGGGGAAGAGCATGCCGTTGACGTCTTCAGCGGCGCGCGTATACGACCGGCTGACGGCATCGAATGCGTCGAGGCGATTCGACTCCGGCCACACCATATTGAGTGCGGTCCGGGCCCCACTCGCGCGAATGACGGATCGAAACAAGTCGTCCACTCGCGGAGGCCGACCAGCGACTCTGGCAGCGACGATGGTCCCTGCTGGAGCACGACGATCGACCAGCCGCCTTCAGCGATGCGGCGCTGCGCCGTGCCCTGCTTCCAGTGGTCTTCGAGGCTGAATCCGCCGAAGATCACGCTGGCCGTGCTGATCGGCGTTCCTCCGACGAACTGCACGACTGCTGCCCCATGATGCGCCGACGCTGGACGTCCTCACGCCGCGCGCGCGAGTCATTGGTCAGCGCTCCTGGTCGGCATGTGCGAGGACGGCCGCCGCCTCACAACAGGAGGCATGATTCGGGTGGAGACTCCGCCGTCAGCGCTAGACCTTGAAGAACAGACGCGTGCGGTACAGCCACAGGAGCACGGTCCACGCCGTGAGCGCGAAGAGCGCACGCTGCAAGACCGGCAGCCACACCGGGCCCAGCGCAGGCGCGAGCAACCCGAGCCACGCCTTGGTCGCGGCGCTGAACCAACCGCCGAAGGCATTGCCGATGACGTACGCGGCGATGGAGTTCATGCCGACGACAAGGAGCGGAAACGTCCAGCGCCGCCACCCCTGCACCTCGACCGCCCAGTAGAACGCCGCCAGCAGCAGCGTGGTCCAGCCCGCGGAGTAAATCGTGAAGCTCGGAGTCCAGATGCGTTTGATGATCGGGGCCCACGGGCTCACCGCCAGCCCGACGGCGATCATCGCCAGACCTGCCAGCAGCAGCGTCAGGCTCGTGCGCCGGGGATCACGGCTGGCGAGGACGTGCTGCCCCGCCATCACGCCGAGGATGATCGTGCCGCTCGACGGGATGGCGTTCATCCCGACGTAGTAGCCACTGTAGTAGCGGCCGAGCATCCAGAAGTCGAAGGCGCTGCCAATGTTCTCGTTGCCCTGGGCCCAGGGGCCTCCCGGCCCGTTCCAGAGGTTGGCCGTCCACAACACCTGATAGGCCACGAGGATGACCCCGACGACGAGCGCCTGCGTGGCCAGCGAGCGTCCGAGCACGAGGAACGCGACCAGGTAGCCGACGGCGATCTGCTGGAGCACGCGGATGAAGCCGATCTGCACACGGTCGGCGCCGACGTGATCGAGCAGGACGCCGATCAGGACCAGCATGGCCGCCCGGCGCAGGGCATGGCGGCCTGGATCCCCACGTGTCGCCACGGGCGGTGCGCGCGGCGAAGGCGAACGGCATCGCGACGCCGACCATGAACATGAAAGCCGGCTGGATCAGGTCCCAGTAGACCGCGCCCTCCCAGTCGACGTGCTCGTTGTGGCGGGCCAGCCAGCCCCAGATCGGATGCCCTGCGAGCGAGTGGAAGATGCCGCCGCAGAGCAGCGTCAGCATGATCAGGCCGCGGTAGGCGTCGAGCGACACGACGCGCATCGCTGCCGGAGCAGGCGCCGGCGCCGTTGAGGTCTCGTGGTACAGGCCTGAGCCTGACTCGGCGTCGCGGCGTCGCAGCTGCAGCATGTGCATCGGCGTGTCCGTAGGGTACACCGCCCCACCTGCGGCCTCGGGCGAAATCAGAGGCGCGCGAGTCCCGCCGGCTCGCACAAACACCACTGAATTGGCAATTTCAGCCGCTTGGGATCAACGACTTGGGGATGGTGACCCAAATTTCGCCAGTTGGAACCCGGTCGAAGGTTGGCTGCGTCAGGTCGACCGAGTGCGACGAGCGGCGTGATCGCCGTCGGCACCCTCTTTCTTGTCCCCGTCGCTGAAGTGGATCGGGCCGATTGCTTTTGCGAGCTTGATCGCAGCGGCGTTTAGCTTCTTGTTGCGCTTGCCGATGCTCATGAGCGCGCCGCCCATGCCGACGCGCACCCAGTTCTCCTCTTTCGCGATCGTATTGCCGATCTGCTCGCGCAGCCGAGAAAGAACTCGTCGGTGAGTCGCTTGTCCTTCTTGTCTTTGGCCAGCTCGTATACGAGTCCGTAGCCGCAACTGCGGCGGACGGGGTCTTTGCTCGCCATCCAGTCCTTCGCGATCTCGAACGCGATGGGGGACTTGGGGAGGGTCGCATCGCACGAGCTGAGCACGTGGCTGAGCATTCCTGGCCCCGCGCCGTCGACCTGCTTTTCGACTTGGTCGCGTGTGAGTTGTTTTGGGTCGTCGATGAGCAAACCGATGATCTTTGCGTCGTGGTTGCGTTCGTTCCACAGTTTGAGCGCGAGGTCGTGGTCGCGCGCGCGTCTGTTGGCCAAAGCGGTATGCGTCAGATCTGCATCCACGACCTTGGGCACACGTACTCAACGCTGCTGTTGGAGACCGGCGCGCCAATCACCTACGTCAGCCAGCAGCCCGGACATCGGGACGCCTCGATGACGGCTACGGTCTACCCTCATTGGCTGCACTATGTGTCGCGCCGCGTCGATCGGCTCGACCCGCTACAACCGGACGCAACCCCCGCGCAACCGGAGGCGGTTCTGGCGACGAATCGACCGAGCGTTAGTCGTTTGTTTTGAATGGTGAGCCAAACCTTCGCCAGTTGGAACCAGCTGGACGGGTGGCTGCGGCAGGTCGAGCGCCTCAGGCATGCGGCCTAGTTCGAGTCCCAGACACCCAGCCGCGTAATCCTCTTCACAATAACTACCGAGCTCTTGAATCGATGTGGAACGACTGCGAAGGACGGTCGCCACCCCGACTGATCCGTTCGCAGACTGACGCGCCGGCTTTCTCGCGGCGGGAACCGCTCGTGGCGAGGCCGCACGTTACGCCCGAGCCGTAAACGCCGCAGTACCCTGGGCTCGTCTAACCGCTGTATGCGCACTCTCAAGTTCGCCATCCGCACGCTTTTCAGAACTCCTTTCGTCACGGCCATCGCCATCGTCTCGCTCGCGCTCGGCATCGGCGCGACCGCTGGAATCTTTTCAGTGTTCCATCAGGTGCTGCTGCAGTCGCTCGCGGTGCCCGATCCGTCGAAACTCGTGAACTTGAGCGCGCCCGGCCCGAAGCCCGGCTTTGGGAGCTGCGGCCGCGCGGGCGACTGCGAGGCGGTCTTCAGCTATGCCATGTTCCGCGACTTGCAGAAGACCCAGACCGTCTTCACGGACATCGCGGCGCACGTCGGCTTCGGCGCAAACCTCGCTTACAAGGCGCAGACGTCGAGCGGCGAGGGTCTGCTCGTGTCTGGCAGCTATTTTCCTGTGCTGGAGCTGCAGCCGGCGCTTGGGCGACTGTTCAATTCGAATGACGACAGAGTAGTCGGGGAGTCGCGCGTGGTGGTGCTCAGCTACGACTACTGGTCGTCGCGATGTGGGCTCGATCCAACGATTCTCGACAAACAGGTCATCGTCAACGGCCAGAGCCTCACCATCGTCGGCGTCGCGCCGAAGGGCTTCGACGGCACGACAATCGGGATGCGGCCTGCCGTGTTCGTCCCGATCACGCTGCGCTCGGTGCTGGACGCCGAAACAGGTTGGTCGCTCCGGACGGACTACTGGGCGTACCTGTTCGCGCGCCTGCGGCCGGGGGTCACAATCGACGCCGCGCGCGCGTCGCTTGGCACGCAGTATCACGCCATCATCAATGATGTCGACGCGCCGCTGCAGAAGGACATGAGCGCGCAGACGATGGCGCGTTTTCGCGCGAAGCCGATCCTCCTCGCGCCGGGCGGACGCGGCCAGAGCGCGGTTCCTGACGAGGCGAAGACGCCGCTCCGCCTACTGCTTGGCGTCACCGCGTTCGTGCTGCTCATCGCCTGCGCCAACATCGCAAACCTGCTGCTCGCGCGATCGGCCGCACGCGCCGGGGAGATGGCCATCCGGCTCTCGATCGGCGCCAGCCGGGCGCGCTTGATCGGACAACTCCTCACCGAATCGTTGCTGCTGGCGGTCCTCGGCGGAATTGCCGGCATGGTCGTCGCACACTGGACGCTCGTGCTCGTCATCTCGCTGCTGCCGCCCGAAGTGCAACACACGATCACATTCAGCATCAGCGGCACCGTCATCCTGTTCGGAATCGGCCTGACGTTCGCCACGGGCCTGCTCTTCGGGCTCTTCCCCGCGCTCCACAGCACGCGGCCGGACCTCGTCTCGACGCTCAAGAACCAGGCTGGCCAGCCGTCCGGCGCGAAAGGCGCGGCGCGCGTCCGGCTGCTGCTCGCCACGTCGCAGATCGCGCTCGCCATGATGCTGCTCGCCTCGTCGGGTTTCTTTGTGAAGAGCCTGCTGAACGTCAGTCGGGTGGATCTCGGATTCAAAGTCGATCATGTTGTCACGTTCGGCCTGTCGCCCGACCTGAACGGCTACTCGGTCGATCGCACCCGTCTGTTCTTCCAGCGCCTCGAAGACGAGCTTCGCGCAGCCCCGGGCGTGACGGCCGTGACGATGTCGAACGTGCCGCTTCTGGCGGGGACCAACAGGTCAAGGGGTGTCGCCGTACAAGGGTTCAAGGCCGGACCAGACACGGACAGCGGCTCCCGCTACAACAGAGTCGGTCCCGGCTACTTCTCCGCGCTCGGCATCCCGCTCATCGCCGGACGCGAGTTCACCGATGCCGACAGGGTGAATTCTGCGAAGGTTGCCCTCGTCAACCAGACGTTCGCAAAGAAGTTCGGCCTCGAGAACGACGCCGTCGGCAAGTTGATGGGATGGGCCCCGGGAGAGGGCTACCGCAGCACACTCGACACGACGATCGTCGGAGTCGTCGAGGATGCGAAGTACAGCGAGGTGAAGCAGAAGGTGCCTCCGCAATTCTTCGTGCCGTATCGGCAGGACAAGGAGCTGGGCGGGATGCACGTCTACGTGCGGACGTCGGGGGACGTCGCGCAGGCGGCGCCGGCGATCACAGCGGTCGTGAAGCGGCTGGATCCGAGTCTACCCATCGAGGAGCTCGGGACCCTTCCCGAGCAGGTCCGCAACAACACGTATCTCGATCGCATGATAACGACGCTCTCGGCGGCATTCGCGCTTCTGGCGATGCTTCTCGCGGCGATCGGTCTCTATGGCGTCCTCGCCTATACCGTCGCACAGCGCACGCGCGAGATCGGCCTCCGCATGGCGCTTGGAGCCGCGCCCGCCCGCGTTCGCGGCATGGTGCTGCGTCAGGTTGCGATCATGACGCTCGTGGGAGCGCTCGTGGGCCTCGTCGGCGCGCTCGGCGTCGGCAAAGGCGCGCAGTCGATTCTCTTTCAGATGACCGGTGCCGATCCGGCGGTGCTGGCGCTTTCGGCCGTTGCGCTCGCGCTGGTCGCGCTATGCGCCGGCTTCATCCCCGCGCACCGTGCGTCACGAGTGGATCCGATGAGGGCGTTGAAATACGAATAGCTTGCAGAGATCGCGTCCACATCGGTCCCAAATCGCTCGGGTGGGCCGCCAGGGCTTATCGGAGCCCGAGACGGCCGGCTCAGGCGTCTTCTGTCCGAAATCTGTATACACATTTCGGACAAAAGGACGTACCGGTTCACGCGGGCGAAACGATCTACGTGCAGGAAGTCGCGAATTGTGCAGCGAATGGCGGGCCGAAGCCGTTATACAGCGATCAGGAGCCAGTTCCGGAAATCGTCCCTAACACCCAGCCAATTTCCAGCAGGCATCCCGACTCGTTCTATTTTCCGAGAGTTCGCCGGTTCGATTCCCACTGCTCTTCCTGGGCCGCCGGCGGCCGCCACGCCAGATCCGAGGGTCAACACGAGCGCCTTCAACACCTCGGCTCGAACCTGCCGAGTGGAAATCCCAGACAGTTGTTCCGGGCAGATTGAGGGTGTTCGGCTGGAGCGCTCAGAAGCCGACGTCCTTCAGGCGTGCCAGCAGACTGGGTTTCGTTGCGTGCGCCTCTCGCAGGTCGCTGATGCGCTGCGCGAACTGGCCGGCGCGCCCTTTCTGTCCGCTCACATCGCAGAGGTCCGAGAGGAGCGTCACGGCAGCGTCGTAGTCGCGCGGACGCTTCGTGCCAATGAGCGTGTCGACTCGCTGCCAGGCTTGGCGTTCTCGCTTGGCCAGGCCGGCCAGAATCGATCGCGGGCGACCTGCTCCTGGCGTTCGCGCCGTGCGTGAGCCCGAGTCTCCCGTCGCCGGGCAACCTGGTGTCTCGCCTCCGCCATCGCCTCGGCGCGCTCCCGCAATGCGCGGCCGTCCGCAACGGCAGGCCGGATGGTCGTGGTCGAGCGTGCCGCCGATACTGCCGCATGATCTCGGCGCTCACGCTCCCATCACCGCGAGCCACGCGCGAGAGCATCGCCACGTGCTCGTCGGGACGGAGGCCGGCGAGCCAGCGGTCGATATCCCGCGCTGCCGGCGCCGCCGGTATGCGCGCGCCACCTTCGGCCGCTGCGGCGACCAGGTCGCGATCAAGCCCCATGATGTCGACGAAGCTGGCCAGCGAGGGCGAGAGACAGCCCAGGCCGTCCGGTCGCCAGGATTCGACAGCCGCGTCATCGACCTGGCCGTACTGCACGCCCAGCAGCCACGCCAGGTACAAGGAGCGTTCGTCGCCGCTGGCGATGTCGCCACGCAGTCCCACCAGGGACGACAACCAGTCCGCACCATCGTCCGCGACGTCGAAGTCCTCCCGTTCGACGGACATCGTGACGACGACATGCGACGCCATGGTCTTGATCTCGAGTGATTGTTCGGTGGCGTAACGTCGCAGCGCTCGCAGGTCAACGGCGTCCTTGGGGAATCGAAACGCCACTTCGGCGTGGAGCCAGTGCGCGAAGTACAGCGAAGCGTCGAAGTAGTTCACCAGGAGGTCGCGCGGGTTCGCCTTCAGGTCGCCGTATTCGTAGTGGTTGCTGAACGACGTGCGCGAGATCGCCGCTCGCGTGGAGATGGCCCGCAGCTCGCGCATCTGCCGGTCAGTCAGCAGACGGTCGATGGCTCGAAACTCGTAGTACTTGATACTCGCTCATCAGCTCGAGGCTCCCCTACCAGCGTCCCCGGGCCCATCGGCGATACGCCTCGATCCATTCCCATCCGGCTGGTGGTGGATCCGGCAGGGGAAGCTCGAGAATCGGGATGGCCTGTCGCTCGCGCCCGCGGTAGCAGATCACGACGAGCCCGCCTGCTGCGGTGACATCGACCTTCTTCGCGGTGACTGGCGCTCCCAGCACGACGGTCTCGAACGGAAGCGCGAGGTGCTGGTCGATGGTCGCGTGAAATCCGACGGCTTGCTCGGCTTCGGTGTACGCATCGACGATGGCTTCCTCGATCAGTGCATCGAGACGCGCGGCCGGGATCCTGGAAGGCGCGGACGCCTTCCGTGCCTGGAGGTTCCGGTTGTCATGCCTCGTCACGTTCCTTCCTCCCGCACAGCACCGCCGTTCGCCGAACTCTGACGTGCTCGGAAGCACCCTGGCTTCAGAGTCTATTTCAGGGCGTATCGACCTGCTGGCTCAGTTGGAGCGAGCGCGCCGATCCGAGGACCGTCGTCGCGATGGGCGCGAAGGGCGTCACGGTTGAGTCCACTGGAGGTGTTGCGGCGCAGCTGATTTCCGCGAGGCGTGTGGACTTCCTTTCCGTGTAAGTCCGCGTTCGTCCGTGACCAGGCCGATCGGTGTCCATCCGTGAGGTGGCCGCGGTCATCCGTGACATCGCCCAGTTCGCGCCTTTTCCCTGTCCCGCCCGCCGTGGCATGATCAGTGACGAGGTGCCGGATCCCGCGCGGTCAGTGTTCCAGGTGCTCATCGCGGCGCTCGTGCTCTCCGCGGCGTGCTCACCAACGCCTGTCGAGGACGACGCCACTTTCGCGCAATCGCTCGCCGAGTTCCGCGCGACGAAGGATCAGGCCTTTCGACAGGCCGATTCGCCGGTGCCCCGCGCCCGGCAGGCCGAACTGCTGCCTCTCGCCTATTTTCCCGGCGCACTCGACTATCGTGTGCCGGCGGTGCTCCGGCTCGAGGCCGCCCGGGTGACGCTCGAGATGCCGACGTCCACCGGCGAACGGCGCCTGATGCAGCGCGTCGGGACCCTCGAGTTCGCCTTGAAAGGCCAGTCGCTGACGCTCGGGGCGTTCACCGAGGCCGCCGCACCGAACGTGGACCGGCTGTTCGTCCCGTTCGTCGACCTCACCAGCGGCACCGAGACCTATCCGGCGGGCCGATATCTCGATCTGGACCGCACGCGAACCGGGATCTATCTGATCGACTTCAATCGGGCCTACAACCCGTACCTGCTACTACAACTCCACCTACGACTGCCCGTATCCGCCGCGCGAGAATCGACTCAAAGTGCCCGTGCGCGCCGGCGAGAAGCTGAAGGAATCGTCGATTCCCAAGGGGCCTGTCGGATGAGGCCCGATGCCGTCGTCTTCGACTTCGATGGCGTGCTCGCCGACAGCGAGCCGTTGCACCTCCGCGTGTATCAGGAGCTGCTGGCCGCCGAGAGCATCACGTTGCCGCCGACGGAGTACTACGCACGCTATCTGGGGTTTGACGATGTGGGAGTCTTCGAGGCCCTGGCGCGCGACAAAGGCCTGCGGATCGAGCACGGCCGGATCGACGAGCTGGTCGCCCGCAAGGCGGAGCTCTTTCAACGCCGCGCGGCGGCGCAGCACGTGCTCTTTCCCGGCGCGGCGGCGAGCGTCCAGGCGATCTCGGCGCACTGCCCTGTCGCCATTGCCTCGGGTGCGCTCCGCGAGGACATCGAGACGATCCTGCGAAGCACCCAGCTCGTCGCGATCTTCGCGGTGATCGTCGCCGCCGGCGAGACCCCGCAGGGAAAGCCGGCGCCCGATCCGTACGCCAGGGCGCTGACGCTCCTGGCCAGCCGTCACGGCACGACCATCCGGGCGGAGCGCTCGGTGGCGATCGAGGACTCGCGCTGGGGCCTTGAATCGGCTCGAGCGGCTGGACTTCGCACGATCGCCGTGACCACGAGCTGCGAGGCGCGCGACCTCGGCATGTCCGATCTCATCGTCCCCGACGTCAGCCACGTCACACCGGAACTGCTCGACCGTGTCGTGTCGGGTCGAGCCGGCTCGCGCATGGAGGTGTGACGTCGTGGACCATCGCCTGGTAGACGAGTTCGTTCGATCGGCGTCGAGCCCGGACGACAGCGTTGCGCCGCCGGCGCTGCTCGCGGCGCGAGTCGCCTATCCGACGCTCGATCCGGACCGGTGGCTGGCGGCGCTGGATTCGCTCGGCGAGACGGCGCGGCAACATATCGAGCTGGGCGTCGGCGGACGGCCGTCGCGACGGATGCGCCTGCGAATCGTCTCCGAGTTCTTCTTCGGGCAGCTCGGGTTCGCCGGCAACCGCGAGCACTATGAAGACCCGCGCAACAGCTTCCTGAACGACGTCATCGAACGGCGCACCGGGATTCCGATCACGCTCGCCGTTGTGTTCATCGAGGTGGCCCGCCGCGCCGGCCTGGTGATGGAGGGCGTGAACTTCCCCGGCCACTTCCTCATGCGCTGCCCGCCTGACGACACTGAACGGTCGGACAGCGAGCCGCTGATCGTCGATCCGTTCCACGGCGGCGCCGTCCTGTCTGATGCCGACTGCGCACGGCTGTTGCGGACGCACGTCGGCGTCGACGTGATGGATCCGTCGATGCTGCAGCGCGCCGGGAAGCGGGCGATCCTGTTGCGGATGCTGTTGAACCTGAAGCGGGCGTACGTGCGCATCCGCGCGTTCCGCATGGCGCACGACGTGTCGGATCTGGTGGTGGCGCTCGATCCGTCGGCGCTCGAAGAGCTCCGCGATCGAGGCCTGCTCGCCTCACACCTGCAGGAATACGGCTCGGCGCTCCGCGATCTCGAGGCGTTTCTGCGTCAGACCGGCAGTCCCGGGCAGGAGGCCGGACCGGATGACGTCAAGGAAGTCTGGGATCACGTGAAGGCACTTCGTCGGCGGCTTGCCTCCTTGAATTGAATGCGCAGCTCTCCGCGATCGGGCAGATCCCGCAGTGCGGGTTGATCTCGATGCAGGTCGATTGCGCATGATGCGCCAGGTACAGCGCGGCCTGCCGTCGGCCCGCGGCGTCGAGCGGAAGCTCGCCGCCAATGGCGCGCCGAACCGTCCGCACGAGACGCGTCACGTTCTGGACGTCGTCGACGAGTCCGAGCCGTACGGCCAGCCGGGTCAGCCCCGCGTCGACGGGGATGAGCGGGTGCGGCGACGCGAAAAGCAGCAAGCGCGCCGCGCCGGCCTCGCCGAGATGAGGCAGGTCGCGAAGCGCCAGCCAGGCCGTCCGCAACGACCCGTGGATCCGGTCGGTCATCGAACGCTGCCGCCGGAACACGTCGGCGCCGGTCTCGAGCGCCGTCAGGCGCTCGTCGACGAACGGCCCACACAGGCGGACGATCGCCTCGAGCTTTCCGCGTCCGAGCTTCTTGATCGAATCGGGCGTCAGGGCCGGCACGCGGCGCAGCGCCAGGAACGCCGCGTCGCGGCGTCCGGCGTTGGTCTTGAGCCCGAGGACTTCCCAGACATAGACGCCGAACGCATCCGCCGGCGGGTGCGGGAGCGGCCCGTAGAACTTGACGAGGAGTGGAATCAGATCGGCAAGAGGCATCTAACAAAGTGGCAGTACGTAGGCCCGAGCTTCAGCTCGGGCACCACCGGCGCCGCGTTGCCCAAGCTAAAGCTTGGGCCTACGACTGCAGTCGGCCCACCTCCTCGTACAGGAACGCTGCCGCGATGATGCCGCTGTGGAAGTTGCCGAGGTCCAGCTTCTCGTTCGGCGCGTGCGCGTTCTCGTCGGGCAGCCCGATGCCGAAGAGCACCGATGGCACGCCGAGCTCCTGCTGGAAGGTGGAGACGACGGGAATCGATCCGCCCTCACGGTGGAAGACCGGCGGCTTGCCGAAGCCGCGCTCGATCGCCCGGCCGGCGGCCTGCACGAACGGGTTGTCGAAATCGGCCATCCACGGCTTCCCGCCGTGCATGCGGGTCAGCGTCACCTCGACGGTCTTCGGCGCCACCTTCTTCATGTAGGCTTCGAACAGGTCGCCGATTCTGGCCGGGTCCTGGTCGGGCACCAGGCGCATGCTGACTTTCGCCATCGCCGTCGCGGGTATCACGGTCTTGGCGCCTTCGCCGGTGAACCCGGCGAGCAGGCCGTTCACCTCGAACGTCGGTCTCGCCCAGACGCGCTCGAGCGTCGTATACCCCGACTCGCCGAACAGCTTGGGGGCACCCAGCTCTTTCCGGTAGCGCGTTTCGTTGAACGGCAGCCGCTTCCACTCGGCACGCTCCTCGTCCTTGAGCGCGCGCACGTCGTCGTAGAAACCCGGAATCTTGATGCGGCCGCCCTTGTCCTTCATCTGGGTCAGGATCTGGCTGAGGACGAACGCGGGATTCGCGACGGCGCCGCCGAACGATCCCGAGTGAAGGTCGGAGTTCGTGCCCTTCAGGTCGACCTGGAAATAGGCGAGGCCGCGCAACCCGTAGCAGATCGACGGCACGCCGCGATCGAACATCGGCGAATCGGAGATCACCACGACGTCCGCCTTGAGCAGGTCGCGATTGTCGTGCACGAAGGTGTCGAGGTGGGTCGAGCCGATTTCCTCTTCGCCCTCGATGAACACCTTGATATTGACCGGGAGCGTGCCCGCCTCCTTCAACCAGGCCTCGACGGCCTTGAAGTGCATGAAGATCTGCCCCTTGTCGTCGGCCGATCCGCGGGCGTAGATCTCACCGTCGCGCACCGTCGCCTCGAACGGCGGAGAGATCCATTTCGCGAGGGGATCCACCGGCTGCACGTCGTAATGGCCGTAGAAGAGGATCGTCGGCGCGCCTGATGCGCCCAGCCACTCACCGTAGACGACCGGATTGCCTGGCGTCTCGATCAAGCGAACGTTCTGCAGGCCCACTCTCGCGAGCTCGGTCGAGGTCCATTCCGCACATCGCCGGACGTCAGCGGCGTGCTCGGGCAGCGCGCTGATGCTCGGAATGGCGAGGTACGTCTTCAGCTCGTCAACATAGCGATCGCGGTGGAGATTGATGAAATCGACGACCTTGTTCGTCACGACGGGTTCCTTCTCGAGTTCTCGATTTCTCGATTTCTCGGTTTCTCTATCGGGAGCTCCTCCCGATCGCCCCATTCTTTCCACGAACCCAGATAGCTGCGCAATCGCGGATAGTCCAGCAGCCGCAGCGCGAGATAGCTGTGCGCGGCGCGATAGCCGCCCTGGCAATACGGACACGACTTCCCGATCCCGCGTAATCCCGGCCTGCTGGTACATCGCCGTCAGTTCCGACGCCGGTTTGAAAGCGCCGTCTGGCCCGAGGTTGCGCGTCCATTCGATGTGCACCGCGCCGGGAATCGCGCCGCCGCGGGCAGCCCGCACCGTGGTGCCGCAATACTCGCCGTCGGTTCTGGTATCGAGAATCGCCACATCCGATCGCTCCAGCCGCTCGGCGACGTCCCGCCACGTCGCGAGCACGTCGTCGCGCCGCTCGCCAGTCCACGAGGTGGGTACCGGGGCGCTGCTCTCGGTCGTGAGCGGAAGCCCGGCTGCCTGCCATCCGCGTACGCCGCCATCGAGGAGCCGTACATTCGGATGACCGAAGAACTCGAGAAACCAGAAGGCGCGTGCTGCCCGAATGCCGGAATCGCTCTCGTAGACGACGACCGGACGATCGGCCGAGACGCCGCGCGTCGCCAGCAGATGCTCGATCATCCAGAGAAAGGACTTGAGCGGCGCCGGATCGGTGTCGGTCAGGCTCAGGCCGAACAGATCGAGGTGCGTCGCGTGCGGCAGGTGTCCCTGCGCGAACAATTCGGCCGGCCGCAGGTCCAGAAGCGTCGGCCGCGTCGTCTCGTCTTCGAGCTCGCTGGCCAGCTCCCGGGGGCCAATCAACAGGTGCGGGTTCGCGTACTGCTTTGGATTTTCCATTATCGAATGATCATCGCTCACTGCGGACGTACGTAGGCCCGAGCTTTAGCTCGGGCTGTCATCGTCATCGCTGCCCAAGCTAAAGCTTGGGCCTACGTACGGAAGGAACACGACGGTCGTCACGCCGTGCCCCTGAACATCGGCAACAGCCGGACCGGGCACACCTGCACCGAACAGCCGACACTCATAACCCAATCCTGCCATTTCCTGGATGAGTGCCGCCGCCGTCGTCCCGTCGAAATGCGCGATCAGAGGTGGATGCAGATCCGCGAGGACGATTGGACGGTCTTCGGCCAGAAGACTGCGGGCGCCGCGAAGCACCAGCGCCTCGGCGCCTTCAGCGTCGATCTTCAGGAAGCCAATCGGCCGCTTCGACATCGCGTCGTCGAGCGTCACGACCGGCACCTGTCGCAGTGTCACCGGGTTGTCGTCGGAAGGGCGCATCGGTGGACCTGACGGGATGTGGAAATACGCGTTCGCGGAGGCCAGTTCCGGAGCGCCGATCACCATCGGTCGTGTGCCACACACGTCTCCCGCGGCGGCCCGGACGAGCCGCACGCGGCTTTCCCATCCCCGTGCGCGGATTGTGTCGGCGAGTACGTCCGCGTGTTCGACAACGGGCTCGAAGGCGGTTACCGAGCCCGTCTCATCGACCAGAGTGGCCAGAAGTGTCGTGTGAAACCCGATATGGGCGCCGACGTCCCCGACGTGCATGCCGGGTCGGACGACGAGACGGATGAAATCCTGCTCGTTGCGCTCGTAGCTGCCGTCGTGCATCGCGATGACAATCGCATCGCGGTAGACGTGGGATGCGGACGTCACTGTCGCGCGGTCACCGGCTGTCTGGGCGCCTCGCCGAGCGGTCCGCCGTTGTACCATTGCCGGTCGCTGCGCTCCATCAGATCTTCGGCGTCACGCGGCCCCCAGCTGCCCGCGCTGTAGTTCGGGAAGTCGCGTGCCGGCAGCGCCTTCCAGACGTCCAGGATGGGCTCGACCACCGTCCATCCGGCCTCAACCATGTCGACCCGCTGGAACAGCGTCGCATCGCCGGTCATGCAGTCGTACAGCAGCCGCTCGTACCCGGTGCTCGGCTCCGATCCGAAGTAGTCGCCGTAATCGAACGACATGTCGACGTTGCCCAGGCGCAGCTGAGGACCCGGGACCTTTGCGCCGAAGCTGAGCGCGATGCCTTCGTCCGGCTGGATGTGCAGCACGAGGCGATTGGGATCGAGCTGCTCGACCGGGGTATCCCGGAAGAGCATGAACGGCGGCCGCTTGAACTGGATGGCGATCGTCGTCTCGCGCTTGGGCAGGCATTTTCCGGTTCGCAGGTAGATCGGCACGTCGGCCCAACGCCAGTTGTCGATGTACACCTTCAGCGCGACGAACGTCTCGGTATGCGAGTGCGGGTCGACGTTCGGTTCCTCCCGATACCCTGGGTGCACCTTTCCGGCGATCGTGCCCGGCCCGTACTGTCCCCGCACGGTCCGACGCAACACCTCTTCCGGCGTGTACGGCTGCATCGCGCGCAGCACCTTCGACTGCTCGTCGCGGACCGCATCGGCCCTGAACGAGCTCGGCGGTTCCATCGCCGTCAGCGTGATCAGCTGAAAGAGGTGGTTGGGCACCATGTCGCGGAGCGCGCCGGACTTGTCGTAGTAGCCGCCGCGCCCTTCGACGCCGACGGTTTCAGACGCCGTGATCTGAACGTGATCGATGTAGCGACGGTTCCAGATCGGCTCGAACACTCCATTGCCAAAGCGAAACGCGAGGATGTTCTGAACGGTCTCCTTCCCCAGGTAGTGATCGATCCGGTAGATCTGTGTCTCTTTCAGCACCTTCGCGATGTCGCGATTCAGCGCGCGGGCCGAGGTCAGGTCCTGACCGAACGGTTTCTCGATGACGACGCGGCGCCAGCGTCCAGACGTTTCGTCGGTGAGACCGGCGTCCCCCAGATGAGAGATGACGGGCAGGAAGAGCGAGGGCGCAACCGCGAGATAGAACAGATAATTGCCACCGTTCTTGTAGGTGGCATCGAGCTCTTCGAGCCGCGCCCTGATCGCCTGATAGGTGGCCGGCTGCGCGCCGTCGCCGCCAAGGTAATAGACGCGTTTCAGGAGCCAATCGTGACACCCCTGATCCTGAGGCTCGTCGCAGGCAACCAGGTCCTCCTCGACGCGCGCGCGAAAGTCCTCGTCGCTGAGCGGCTGGCGCGCGACACCCAACACGACGAAGTCATCCGACAACAGGCCGTTGCGCCTCAGGTTGTGAAGGGCCGGAATGAGCTTGCGCTTCGTCAGGTCGCCCGACGCGCCGAAGATCACCATGGCGCACGGCGGCGCCGGCCGCGGCGCCTGCATCCGACCCTGACTGCTCTTTCCCGTGGACGTGCTTCGATCGCGATCGTCGTTCATGGTGTCTCCGGAACCGCCAGCTCGAATGTCGGGCGGGGCTTCAGCCCCGCCTGTCGTTCGGTATTTGGCGGACCTGAAAGGTCCGCCCTACACGAGCTACTAAGGTCCGCTCGAGCGGAGGCGGAAGGTCCGCCCTACACTAGCGAAGGGCCTGCTCGATTGCCTGTCGCAGTTCGGGCGCGTCAGGCGCGACCTTGCTCGGGAAGAAGGCCAGCACCTTGCCGTCGCGGGCGATCAGGTACTTGCTGAAGTTCCATTTCGGCAGATCGCCCGTGCGGCCGAGCCACGCGTAAATCGGCGACTGGCCGTCGGTCGCCTGGGTGACGACCTTCGAGAACATCGGAAACGAGACCTTGTAGTTCAGCTCGCAGAACGTCTTGATCTCCTCGGCGGTTCCCGGCTCCTGGCCACCGAAGTCGTTGCTCGGAAAACCCAGCACCACGAACCCGCGTGGAGCCAGCTCGGTGTACAGCGCCTGCAGCCCCTTGTACTGCGGCGTGTAGCCACACTTGCTGGCCGTGTTGACGACCAGCGCCACCTTGCCCTTGTACTCTTTCAGGTCGGCCGGCTCACCAGAGAGCTTTGCCGCGCTGAGCTCGTAGAACGATTGCGGCACCGCCGCTCCTTTCACATCGTCTGACGCCGACACGACTATGTGTCCGATCGTGGCTGCAGCGACCGCCGCGGCCCCGAGGATCCGAGCGACCCGACTGACCCGATCCGACCCGATTCGACCCGATTCGACCCGAATGACCCGCATGTTTCCTCCTAGTATGCTGCCGCGTAGATCTCCAGTGCGCCCGCGACGTCGAACTTGCGCGGGTTGAACTCGCCCGCCTGGTCGGCCGATGCTTCCACGGCGAGCACGGGCAATTCGCCCTCGACGACGCCGGCGGCCGCGAGTCGCTCGGGGAAGTTGCCCGCCGCCACGAGATCCTCGAGCCGTGCCACCAGTGTTTCGGGCCGGCGCGCCTCGCCGCGGATGGCCGCCAGCTCGGCGTACCGATCCGCGACCACACGGCTGTTCCAGCGCACGACCTCGGGAAGGAGGAGCGCGAGCGCTGTCCCGTGCGGAACGCCGTAATGGCGGCTCAAGGGCCGCGCGCACGCGTGCGCGGCGCCCAACGTCGAATGCTCGGCGGCCGTGCTCGCGAGAAACGACCCGAGCAGCGCCGCGCTCATGGCGTCGAGGTCGTCCGGCGCGTTCAGCAACCGCATGAAGCTCGATGCGAGGTGGCGCCATGCCTCGCGTGCGCACAGGTCCGACATGACCGTCCGCCGTGTGCTGACCCATGCCTCGATGGCGTGCGTGGTCGCGTCGATCAGCGTGGAAGCGATCGCGTCTCGCGGTGCGCCCGCAGACAATTCCGCGTCCAGCATCACCACAGTGAATCCGGCCGTGCCGGCCGTCCGCGTCGACCTGTTGCCGTCATTCACGGCAGTCTGAGCCGGCGTTGCCGGCTTCGTGGCGTGACCGAGCAGAGTCGGAACGGACACGACCGGGTTCTGGCCGATACTCGCCGCGCAGAGGATGGAACTGGAGCCGATGGTCACGACGACGTCGCCGCCATCGACGCGCTGAAGCACCGCCGCGCGCGCGTCATTCTCCAGCGGCGAATCGTCGGCGTTCAGCTCATGTGCCACGACCGTCAGGCCATCCTGCTCCAGGGCGGCGGCGATTCGGGATGTCAGCCCGGCCGCCGCGCTCTCGCGATCCGAGAGCAGCAGCACGCGGGTGCCGCCGAGGTCGCGGACCAGCCGGCCGAGGCCCTTGACGGCGCCGGGGCCGCCGACGATGCGAGGAGGAAAATGGAAGTCGAAAGCCCGCATGGAGGCGCCGGTGTCGCCGGCCGTAACTCGCAATGGTAGTGTATTCGCCATGACATTTGCAGCCTTGGCCGCGACTCTGACGATGGCGGTCCAGCAGGCCCCGGCGCTGCCCGAGCAGCTCGTGATTTCAGCCGTCGTGCTCGACAAGAAAGGGCATCCCGTCCTCGATCTCAAGCCCGAGGAATTCGTCGTCACGGAGAGCGGGGCCAAGCGGCCGATCGCCCGGGCCGAGCTCGATTCGCGTCCGTTGAACGTCGCCCTCCTCCTCGACAGCAGCCTGTCGATGGGGAACACCTACAACGCCGATGTCATTCCCGCCGCCGTCTCGTTTCTCAAGAAGCTGCCGGCGGGTGCGACGTTCTCGATCTGGTCGACCAGCGACTCGCCCAAGGTCATCGTGCCGCAGGGGACCGACATCTCCGCGGTCGAGGCCAAGCTTCGCAATGTCGCACCGTTTGGTCACAATGCCGCGCTCGACACGCTGGTCGCTGCCTCGCAGGAGTTGGCGAGAGACGACGCACGTCGCACGGCAGTCGTGCTCGTGACGTCGGCGTCGATGGCCGGTGTCACGGCAGACATGCAGGCGCTTCTGCCCAAGGCATCACTGAAACCGACCTACATCGCGATCCAGTACATCCAGGGCCCGGAGGACACGCGGCTGCAAGACGCGCTGAGAGTGCTGGTCTTGCGCACGGCTGGAGTTCATGAGCGCGTGTTTTCGACGATGGCGATTCAGGCGCAGCTCATGAACGCACTGGACAACCTGTCCTCCTCGTATCGAATCGCGTGGAAGCCGGAGACCGATCCGAAACAGGCGAAAATCGACGTGCAGGTCACGCGGCCCAACACCAGGCTGACGCAGGCGCAGCGAATTTCGACGACGTGGTAGCGGAGAGGAAGAATTCGAGAAACCGAGAATTCGAAAACTCGACAATTGCCTGCCGGCCGCCGGCACGTCTCAAATTCTCGAGTACTCGACTTTCTCGAGTTCTCGAGTTCTCGAGTTTTCGAATTCTCGAATTCTAGCCGCTTGTCTTCCTAGAGTCCCGTTTCGAGCCGGGCGCGCAGGTCGGCGGATATGGGGATCGATCGCGCGGCGGCGTAGTCGTAGGCGACCTGGACGCTTTTCGCCTCCGCGATCAGCTCGCGCGTTCTGGTGTTGGCAATTTCGTACTTGATGGTAAAGCTCGATCGGCCGATCGCGTCGATCTTCAGCCGCACGACCAGCCGATCGGCTGGCATCGCGGCCCTGCGATAGTCAATCTCGACTCGCGCGATGATGAAGCCGTGTGCGGTGAAGCCCTCCGGCCCGAACACGCGGCGCCACCACGAGAATCGCGCCGCCTCGAGGTACGACAGGTAGACGGCGTTGTTGACGTGTCCCAGCGGGTCACAGTCGCAAAACCGCACCTCGATCTCGTGTTCGTACTTCCACATGGGGACTGTCCCCAACCCTCTACTCAGGGCGCACGCAGTGCGCCCCTACACGTCCAGTTGGGGACTGTCCCCAATTCAGAGCTCGAGCGCGGGACTGTCCTCCAGTGCCGCACGGCCCGTCGGCGTATAGCCGCTGAACGCCACGAGACTCAGCACACACGCGATCGACATCAGCACGGCCGCCGAAATGAACGGCGCCGCGTGGCCGAACCGATCGAACACGAACCCGCCCCACAGCGGACCCACGATGCGCGCCAGGCTGCCGAGCGATTGTGACACACCGAGCGCGCTGCCTTGATCCGCGGGATCGGAGAGCTGCGAGATCACAGAGAGCATCGACGGGCTCTGGAAGCCCATGCCGATGGCGACGATCCCGCAGGCCGCCGCCAGAGCGGGAATGCTGGGGGCAAGCGCGACGAACCCGAGGCCGACGCTCAGCAGCGCGATCGCCGCCGGCGCGAGCCGGTGCTCACCCACGCGTGTGACGACGCGGCCGACCAGCAGGCCCTGCACAACGGCCAGGACGACGCCGACCCCTGCGAACAGATACCCGATGGTCACCGAGGTGAATCCGAAGCGCGCTTGACTGTAGAGCGCGAACATCGACTCGAAGCTGGCAAACGCCGACACGATCAGGAAGTAGACGACGAGCACAGTGGGCAGGCGCGGGCGGTTCAGCGCATGCTCGAAGGCCTGCAGACGGGTTCGCCGGCGGGCGGTGGTTCGTCGATCCGGCGGCAGGGATTCCGGCAGCAGCGCCAGCGCCGCAATGAAGTTCACGAACGACAGCGCCGCGGCGAAGAGCGCCGGCGTCTGATAGCCCCACTGGCTGAGGAACCCGCCGAGCGCGGGGCCGAAGATGAATCCCAGGCCGAACGCCGCGCCTACCATCCCCATCCCCTTCGCACGGTTCTCGAGGGTCGTCGAATCGGCGATGAAGGCCTGGGCCGTCGAGATGTTGGCGCCGGCCACCCCGGCCAGGCATCGCGACACGAACAGCAACGAGAGCGACTCGGCAAGGCCGAACGTCAGGTACGAGACGGCCGATCCCAGCAGGCCAATCACAATCACCGGACGGCGGCCGATTACATCGGACCAGCGTCCCCAGAGCGGTGCGAACAGGAACTGCATCAGCGAGAACGACGTCGCGAGCATCCCCACCTCGAATGCCGACGCGCCGAAATGGGTCGCATAGAACGGCATCAGCGGGATGATGATGCCGAAGCCGAGCAGGTCGATGAAGACGGTGACGAAGATGATGATGAGGGGGGACACTCGAATTGAGGATTTAGGATTGCGGATTGCGGATTGGGATTGTGGACTGTGGATTGCGGATTGCGGATTGCGGATTGCGGTACAACCGCCGCACCGCGCTGGGAAAGTCGCGCCAGACTGGCACGCCGCAGAAGTGCGAGCCTTCGGTGCAGCGTGGCGCGATCAGGCCGTTGCGGACGACGCACGGGGGGCCGAGGTAGCGCGCGAACCGCGGGTGGACGCGGCGGACCTCGTCGAGCTCGTCCATCGAGGCCAGGTAGATCTCTTCCTGCGCGTTGAAGCAGGTGCGAAGCGTCCACTTGTGGACGAGCGACAGGAGCGACCCGGACTCGACCATCCGCAACGCCGTGGCATTGGGGAGGACGTACAACGCGAATTCGTGCGGCACGCCGAGGGCCAGCAGACGGTTCTTGGCATTCCAGGCGTCGGTCATCGCCCGGTCGAACACCGCGCGCGCCTCGCGATTGCCGGCGAGCAGCTTCGGCGTGACGTAATCGGGGTGCACCGTATCGATGAAGGTCATGAGCGGCCGCGATGCCGGGACCATGCGGTGCCGCTGGTCCTGGGAGTCGGCGGTGTGACTCAGTCGCTTCTCGAACGTGTAGCTGGCGTGGTGCAGCGATTTCATCAGCGGCGAGTGGTGCGATACGTTCATCACTTCGAGCCGGTACCGGTTTCGCGCGGGATTCAGCACCCGATCGATCGCCTCGTCGTCGTCCAGCTCCTGCCGCGTGAGGCCGAACGTGACGCGCACGGCTTCGGCGACACTTCCTTCCGCGGTGGGCGACGCGTCCACCAGGCGGGAGACACGCCCGCCCAGCCGCTTGTCGAACGCGCGCGCGAACGCATCGCCGCCGAGGCGGGTCCGTGGGAAGCTCACTTCGGGCAGCTCCTCGAGCTGGAGCTCCTCGCAGCCGACCTTCTCGAAGAAGAAGGGATCGGTCTCCTTCACCAGCCTGACCATCTCGCCGATGACGAGCCGCGCTTCGTGCGGCGCGTCGCCGGCGGCGGCCATGCGGCGCAGCCGGTGGAGCGTGATGCCCGAGACGGTGTGGACCATCGACGTGAACGCGGCAATGGGAATCACGTATCGCGCCGTCTCGATCGCTTTCTTCTCCGCCTCGCGCTCGATCGCCTTCAGCCGCTCGACGCTGGCCCGTGGCGTGACATAGCGGAGCTCTTTCAGAATCCGGAACGCATCGTCTTTCAGGAGCGCCGACAACGTCGCGTAGCTGTCCCACGCTGACAGGATCGCGCGCTCGAAGACCTCCCGCGCCTCACCGGTAATCGGCGGCACGAACGCGCGCGGCTCCTTCAGTTTGACGTAGCGCTGACTGGACTGCTCCGAGTTGTAGAAGGGGTACGAATGGAGCGCCGTCCACACCAGCTGCCGTGAGATGTTCTCGAGGCCGAACTCGAAGTGCGCGTGCTGATAGACCGTGTGGTGGCCGGCGTCGAAGGTGAGCGCGCCAATCGAGTCGCGCTGGCGGTCGGTGACCTCGCTCGTGGCGACGACCCGCGGTGAATAACAGGTGCGCGCCGCGGCGATGGCGCCGTCGAACGGCTGCGCGGGGGCGTTGCGCAGCGTGACAACGGGAGGAGCCGTCTGGAGGCTGGCGACTTCGCTCAATCCTTGGCCCAGTACTTGGTGTATTCCTCGAGAAACGCCAGTGTCTCGAAGGATTTCATGCGATCGAAGAACAGGACGCCATTGAGGTGATCGGTCTCGTGCTGCACGACACGGGCGGGAAATTCCTCGAGCTCGAGGTCGAGCGGGCGCGCGTCCCGATCGAAGCCGCGCACGCGGATGCGCCGGTTGCGGGGGACTTTCCCGCGGATGTCCGGGATGCTGAGACACCCCTCCCAGTCCTCGACGAGATCGCGGCCGATCGCCGTCACCTCGGGGTTGATGATGGCGATCGGGACGATTTCGGTGGCCCCGGTGCGAGGATCTTCCTCCTCGATCCCCGCGACGAAGACCCGGAGGCTCTCGTGCACTTGCGGGGCGGCGAGTCCAATCCCGTGGTACTCGTTCATCGTCTCCAACATGTCGTCGATGAGCTTTTGAATGGGCGGCGACTTGATGTCCTGCGGATCGATCGCCTTGGCCTTGGCTCGGAGCACGGGATGCCCAAGCCGCGCGACCTTCAAGATGGACATGCTGAGGAGAATTATACTGCGGCGAGCGCGAGCCCATGTCTGACGCGTTCCGCTTCTGTCCTGTCTGCGGCGGTGGTCTCGAGTCGCGGAGCCTGAAGGCCGGCGACCCGGATCGGCTGATCTGCGCGGCGTGTGGATTCGTCTTCTACCTGGATCCGAAGGTCGCGGTCGGCACCATCATCGGCGATGCGGAGGGACGAATCCTGCTGGTGCGGCGCGCGATCGAGCCTGGCTACGGCAAGTGGGTTTTCCCCGGCGGCTACGTCGACCGCGGCGAACCGGTGCTGGCCGCCGCGCAGCGCGAGGCCCGCGAGGAATGCGGCCTCGCCGTCCGCGTCGAGGATCTCGTGGACATCTACTCCTATCCTGGCCGCACGCCGATCATCATCGTCTTCGCCGCGGCGCTGATTGGCGGCACCGTGCAGGTCGACGAGGAAGGCCTGGAAGCCCGGTGGTTCGCTGCCGGCGAAGTGCCGTGGCCCGAGCTCGCGTTCCGCAGCACGCATGAAGCGATTCGAGACTACTTCGAGGGGCGGCGGCATCCGCTCCGCTCAATCACTGGAGCGAATCGCAGTGCCAAGTGCTAAGTGCAAAGTGCGAAGTGGAGTGAAGAGTGGAAAGTTGTCAGTGGTGGCTCGCACTTCCGTAGTTGCTGAATTGGCTAAACGGTGGCAAGGGCGACGATCTGACCGATATAGCCACCACTAGTCACTGTCCACTTCCCACTCCACTTCGCACTTGGCACTTGGCACTTAGCACTGCACTGCAGGCGTCAATCGGAGAGTCCCTCCGCCTTTCTCTCGGCCGCCGTGATGATGCCCGCGGCCGCGCTCGCTTCGGCCTGGCGGCTCGGCTCGATCGTGGCGACGGTCACGAAGCGCTTGACCGGATCCGCGGTGCCGCCGATGTTCAGCTTCTTCATCAGGAAGGCGAACCGCTCCTGAAGCGTCGCGCCGATGGCGTCGCGAACCGACGCGTCGAGCGACCAGATCTGCCGCTTGAACGGCCCGATCGCCTTCTTGCGGGCCTTGTAGATGAACTGCTGCTCGGTGTCGTTCGGCTTGCGTTCTTCCGACGCGTGCTCTCGCGTCCACGCGTACATCTCGTCCTTCAGGGCCGCCGGTACGGCGGCGTGCTCGTACACCATGTTCTGGAAATCGGTGGCCAGATGGATCTCGCACGCCCCCGCCTTCGGAAACGCATCGAAGGCATCAGGCGGCAGGGTCGAGGCCCCGTGCTGCACCGCGCCGCCGAGCCCGTAGTCGTTCCGGGCCACCGTCGAGAGCTCCCGGAGCGCGTCCAGATCGAGCTTCACGTCCGTGCGTACCTTGCCGTCCGCGGCGACAAAGCCCCCGTGTGCCGTACCGGTCTGCACGCTGATCTTGCTGATCCCGACGAGCGCGACACCGCGCTTGGCCAGCGCCGTCAAATAGCCGCGCATGAAGGCGTGCAGCTCGTGCACATCCGAGTTCTTGCCACCGACCTCTCCAATCTCTCCGCCGACCGACACGATGACGCCGTCCGGCTCGTGATCGCGGATGAAGGCGGTGAAGTCGGCGCAGAGGTCGCAGTTGACGTGCTGCTGCGCCTCGAGCGTCGGCTTGTCGAGGTCCACCAGCGTCGACGTGTCGATGTCGATGTTGTAGAAGCCGGCGGCAATCTCCTCGCGAATCAGCCCGCGCAGCGTCTCGAGCTCCTTGTTGCGATCCGGCGACGCATATTTCTTGGCGTTGACCTGCACGTGGTCGCCCTGGAAGAACACCGGGCCTGTGTGACCTTCGCGAATCGCCGCCGCCAGGACGCTGGCCGCATACTCGTGAGGCCGCTGCTCGGTGTACCCGATCTCCGAGCGCGCGATTTCGAAGATGAACGCGCCGGCGTTGCAGGCCTTCGCCGCGCGGAACACGGCGCGAGCGGTGTCGTAGGTCATCATCCGCAGGTTCATGGCCGGGACCGTGAACCCGCCGGCCTGGCCCTTCCCCATCGCGATGTAGAGCTCGTGAATCGAGGCGGGGCGCACCCCCCTGGCCGCCGCCAGGGATCGAATGATCCAGCGGGCGGCGCCCTTGATGTCGGGCGTCGATCCGAGCGCCGACGTGTGGGCCAGCCGATCGATCAGCTCTGGCGCGGGGTTTCCGACGATGGCGATGGTGTCGCCGTCGACGCGTGCAGCCGGAGCCGCCGCGGCGACCAGTTCCTCAGCGGATGAAAAGATCATATGAATGCGCACCTCAATGCGGAGTCGCCGATTGTACCATCGGGAACTTGAACTCTTCCACGGTCGCGCCCGCGACGCCCAGCTCGATGAGCTCCGCGATTGGCAACGATGCCTCCGCCGCATCGACCGCGCTCACCGTCGCACGGGTCATCGGCGCCTTCGGTGAGAACAACTGACAGCAGTCCTCGTCGGGCAGGATCGAAATCTCATAGGTGCCGATGCGCTGGGCGTCGGCGATGACTTCTTCCTTGTCCATCGCGATCAGCGGTCGCAGCACGGGCATGCCGACTGCCCGGCCGATGACGGTCACGTTCTCGAGCGTCTGCGAGGCCACCTGGCCGAGCGACTCGCCGGTCACCAGGACGCGCGCGCCTTCCCAGTTCGCCAGCCGCTCGGCGATACGCAGCATGAGACGACGATAGATGATCGTCCGAAGCGGCGCGGGGGCGGAGACGACGACCCGGCGCTGGATGTCGCCGAAGCTGACCATGTACAGCCGGGTCCGGTGCTGATACCGCGTGAGGACCGACGCGAGCTCGCGAACCTTCTCCTGCGAGGCCGGCGAGACGAACGGGTAGCCATGGAAGTGGATCAGTTGCGCGCGGCAACCCCGCCGCATCATGCGCCAGACCGCAACGGGGGAATCGATCCCGCCCGACATCAGGCAGGCGACGCGGCCGCCGACGCCAATCGGCAGGCCGCCCGGGCCGCGCTCCTTGCTGAAGAAATAGAACGCGTGATCGCGCAGCACTTCGACGTGAATTGTCAGCTCCGGCCGGGACAGGTTCACCCGCCACCCGCGCGCCAGCTTGACGCGCGCGCCGAGCTGCCGCTCGATTTCGGGGGAACTGAGCGGATATCGCTTGTCGGCGCGACGCGCGGCGATGGCAAATGACTGCGGGGCGCGATCGCCGAGGTCGGCCAGAATGCGGTCGCCGAGCGTGTTGAGGCTCGACGAGGTGTGGACGGCCTTCGAGAAGTTCGCGATGCCGAAGGTCGTGGCCAGCCGCTCTCTGAGGACGTCCCAGTCGCCATCCCGGCTCAGCACGAGCTCGATACGTCCCATCAACGTGCGGACATGCTGCACGCCGAGGTCCGACGTCGCGACGCGCAGGTTGTGCAGGAGCCGCTCGACAAACCACGGGCGGTTGCGGCCCTTCAGCGCGATCTCCTGATAGTGAATGATGACGGAAGTCATTGCGTTGCAGCAGTAGGGCCGAACGTTCGTTCGGCCTGACTCGGGCGCGACTGAAGTCGCGCCCTACTGCGGTCGGGCCGTCAACTCCGCAGCCCGGTGTCCGCTGAGTACCGCGCTTTCGATCGTAGCCGGGAGGCCGGTGTCGGTCCAATCGCCCGCGAGGAAGAAGTCTTGAACCGGTGTCACCGGCGACGGGCGGGGAGGCTCTCCTGGCGCCAGCGAGAACGTCGCCCGCTTTTCGCGGACGGCTGTCGCGCGGCTCACGGACCATGCGCCGGGCAAGGCCTCCGACAGCTCCGTGCGGGCCAGGTCGATCAGCGCCTCGTTGGTGAACCCGACGATGTCGTCCGCGCCGCTGGCGACCAGCGACACGTGCGAGGCCTGGTCGCCGAACAGCCGCGCCTTGTCGAACAGCCATTGAAATCGCCGGCCCGGAAACCCGACGAACGAGGTCGCCGCCGGCGGCCGATCCAGCCAGAGGTTCACGGTGACGATCGGCGAGGACGCCATGCGGGCGGCCGGCCCCGCAATCGCCTCGAGCGCAGGAACGTGCCCAGCCAGCGCGGCGAACGCGAACCAGGGGACGCTCGAGACGACGGCGCCTGCCGCGATGCGCTCGCCGCGCAGATCGACGCCGACGGCGCGATCGCTCTCGACCGCGAGCCGCGCGGCCACGCCGCAGCGGATGCCGTGGCCGTGCTGTTCGAGATAGCGGCGCGACGGTTCGCCGAATAGCAGATCGAGCGGTCGCCGCGGCAAGCCGATCGCGGCGTCGCGTGCGCTGCCGCCAAACATCCGGGTAACCACCTCGATGAACGGCCCCGCCGACGCCACCGCCGGCGACTGGTTCAAGGCGGCCACGGCGAGAGGTTCCCAAAGGACCTCACGCAGGCGCGGCGTCTGGCCGTGCCTCGTCAGCCACTCGTCAACGGTCATGTCATTGTTGCCCGAGCTAAAGCTCGGGCCTACGTACGATGATGTCCCGTGTGAGTACGTTGAAAGCCCGTGTACGTAGGCCCGAGCTTTAGCTCGGGCATCGCTGGGCCGATCCCGATGGAGGCGCCGGAGGACGAGGCCGAGTCGGAACGCGGCCAGGCGATCGCGAAGGCCGAGCGCCCGCCATCGAAGCAGTCCCCCCACCAGGTGGAACGGCGGAGGCAGAGGCACGGATCGCAGGCGCGACCGCTGGCCTGCGCGATCGACGATCTCCAGATCCAACGTCGAATCGAGTGTCACCGCATCGGCGACGCCAATCGCGTCGAGAAAGGCGAACGTCTCATGGTAGCAGCCGAAGAGCACGTGCTGGCCGTTGTCGAGCACCTCGCCCGATTGCGGATCGGCAAACGCGGTAGCGCGCCCGCCCAGACGCCGGCGCTCCTCGACGACCAGGACCCGCGCGCCCCCCTGGGCGAGCCGGACGGCGGCGCTCAGCCCGGCAAAGCCGGCGCCAATGACGATGACGTCAGGCTGGGACATGCAGACGCGCGCCGAGCCAGGTGCGCAGAGCGATGATCATCTGACGTCGCCGCGAGAGCCGCACCCGTCGTGACAGCACGTCATATCCGGCCTCCTCGATCTGCTGAAGCAGTGCGCGGTAGATCGCCGACATGATCTCCGCCGCCACGAGGGCCCGGCGGTCGTGGGACGGCATGGCCGCGCGAGCCCGGCGGTAGTACTCCCGGGCGCGGCCCGCCTCGAATGTCAGCAGCTCGCGGACGCCATTGGTCATCCTGGCGGCGCCGAGATCCGATTCGCGGACGTCGAAGCGCGCGAGGTCGTCGAGCGGCAGATAGACACGACCGCGCTCGAAGTCGGCCGCGACGTCGCGCAGGATGTTCGTCAGCTGCAGCGCGACGCCGAGATTGACGGCGTAGTCACGTGCGTCGCGCGCGCCGAAGATCTCGAGGCAGATGAGACCGACCGTGGACGCAACCCGCCAGCAGTATTCGTACAGGTCCTCGAAGGTGGGATAGCGGCAGCGATCGAGGTCCATTTCGACGCCGTCGATCAGGTCGGCAAATGGCTGGCGCGAGAGCGAGAAACGGGTGAGAAACGGCTGCAGACCGAGCCCCTGCGGCGTTGCCGCACGGCCGGCATAGCAGCGGTCGAGCTCGGTGCGCCACGCGTCGAGCGAGGCTCGTGCAGCGGCCACACCATCGGGATTGGCAGGGCTCGCCGGCTGCTCGTCCACGGTATCGTCAACCGCGCGGCAGAAATCCCAGACCGCGATCACCGCGTCGCGCTGAACGCGTGGCAGGACGAGAAAGGCGTAGTAAAAGGAGGTCGGCCGACTCACTGCCGCCACCTCACGGCGTGCCACGCGATTGACGGCACGTCGAACGGGCCCAGCGTGGGCCGGGCGCGGAATGCGTCATACCCGGATTGTTCGAGACGATCGAGGATGCGCATGCCGCCGAGCCAGGTCGCGCGCAGCTCCCAGCGAAGCCGGCCGCGAACGCCGTCGGCGACGGAACGCCCTCGCTCGAAGAGCGCGCGCGTCCGCTCGGTGCAACGCGCGATCGTCGCGGCCCAGGCGTTCGTCCACTCTTCGCGATCCAGCGATTCGAGCGAGGCGCCGGCGGCTTCGTGTTCCTCGGCGGGAACGTAGAGCCTGCCGCGGCGCCAGTCGATCGCCAGGTCCTGCCAGAAGTTCGTCAGCTGCAGTGCCGTGCAGACGGCGTCCGAGGCATCGTCCAGCGACGCCTCGCGACGGCCGGCAATCCGCAGCACCAACCGGCCGACGGGATTGGCCGATCGGCGGCAGTAGTCGTGCAGCGACGCCCACGAGGCGTAGCGGTGCACCGTGATATCCTGCCGAAACGCGCTCACGAGATCCTCGAACAGCGAGACCGGCAGATCGCAGGCGCGAACCGTGTGGCCGAGCGCGAGGAATATGGCTGGCGCCTTCTCCGCGGCCCGGTCGTCGAGAACCGTCTCTCCACGGATCGTGGGATGGGCGCGCGCGGCATCGTCGCTGGTGGACGCGTGCAGCCGGTCGAGCCACTCATCCAGCCGCTGATGGCGCACGGCCACGGGGACATCGCCCTCATCCGCGAGATCGTCCGCCGTTCGCGCGTAGGCGTAGACGGCCGCCACATGCTTCCGCATCGCCGGGGGCAGAAGGCGCGATGCGACCGGAAAGTTCTCGTAGTGCGTGAACGCCAGGCGGCGGCATCGCGCGTACGCCTCGTCGACGGTCACTCCCACTCCCGATCGGGAACGTTGGCGCGCCGGTTCGCAAGGCGGGCGAGGACGAAGAGCAGATCCGACAGGCGGTTGACGTAGGTGATCGTCTCGGCCGGCACGGCATCGGGCCCGAGCGAGACGATGTGACGCTCGGCGCGGCGGCAGACGGTGCGCGCAAGATGGAGAGCGGAGGCGCCGGCCGTGCCGCCGGGGACGACGAACCGCCGCAGCGGCGGCAGTTCCGCTTCGGCGGCGTCGATCCACTGTTCGAGACGCTCGACATCCGACGCCGACAGTCTGGCGCGGGTGACGCGCGCGGCGATGCGGGACGAGGGATCCGCCAGCATGGCGCCGACCGCGAAGAGATCCTGCTGGATCCGATCGAGCTCGTCGTCGAGGTCCCGGGGGATGCCGGCGGCACGCGCCTGGCCGATGAGCGCGTTCAGCTCGTCGACGTGGCCGTACGCGTCGACGCGTGGATCGGCCTTGCTGACGCGAGTGCCGTCGAAGAGCGCGGTCTCGCCACCGTCACCGGTTCGCGTGTAGATTTTCACGTTGCTCGATTATACCGGCGGCCCTGACCGCCTACGCCTCCACAGACTGTCCGTGTGCCGATGGCCCGAGACCGCACCGCGCCGCCACCCCCGCCGACGTTCACGTTGCCCGCGCCGGCGGCACGCCGTCGGTTTCGCACGGCGCTCCTGACCTGGTATCGCGCGCACGGCCGGCAACTGCCGTGGCGCGAGACCGCCGATCCGTACCACATCCTGGTGTCCGAGGTGATGCTGCAGCAGACGCAGGTCGATCGCGTCCTGCCGAAATACCACGAGTGGCTCGAACGGTATCCGACGCTCGAAGCGCTCGCGGCCGCGCAGGAGGACGATGTCGCGCAGACGTGGCGGCCGCTCGGCTACAACATCCGGCCGAAACGGCTGCAGACGATCGCGCGCGAAGCGGTCGCCCGCTTCGACGGCGCCCTGCCGAGCGACGAGGCGACGCTGCTGTCGTTCAAAGGCCTCGGCCGGTACACCGTCGGCGCGATTCGCAGCTTCGCGTTCCGCGAGCGCGCCGCGATACTCGACACGAACGTGGCGCGCGTGCTGTTCCGCGTCTTTCTCGGCACCGGCGATCCGAAGAGCCACGCCATGAAGCGGCAACTGTGGGCCCTGTCGGAAACACTCGTTCCGCGCAAGCACGTCTTCGATTTCAATCAGGCGTTGATGGATTTCGGAGCGACGCTTTGCACGGCTCGCAAACCGCAGTGTCTGCTCTGTCCGATGCGCTCGCACTGCGCCGCAGTGAATCCCGCGGGCCTGAAGGCCCGCCACCACAAGGCGCCCGTGGAGGCGGGGTTGCAGCCCCGCGAGTCGAGTGGTCGTCGTCGCCGCGGCAGTCGTTGAACGCGACGGCCGCTTCCTGCTGACGCGTCGCCTGAAAGGCACGCATCTGGCGGGGACATGGGAGTTTCCCGGCGGCAAATGTGAAGCTGACGAATCGCCGGAGGCCTGCCTCCGCCGCGAGCTGCTCGAGGAGCTTGCCGTGGGGAGCGTCGTCGGAGAGCGGCTGCTGGTGACGCGCCACGCCTATCCCGAGCGGACCGTCGAGCTCCACTTCTTCAAGGCGGTCCTGGAGGGCGATCCAGTGCCGCAGCTGGGTCAGGACATGAGGTGGGTCGCCCGGGAAGAACTGAAGTCGCTGCCACTTCCTGATGCGGACACGGATCTGATCGCGCTGATCACAGATTGCCCAAGCTAACGCTTGGGCCTACGTACTCGTTGGCCCGACTGAAGTCGCGCCCTACTGCAGTAGGGCCGCACTCGTTCGTAGGCCGAGCCTCAGCTCGGGCAGCTGCGACCTACGCGGGTTCGAAGGGCAGGGCCACCACGGCGGCCATGATGCCATCGATGGCGACCGCACTGCCCGGCGCCGTGTAATCGCGATGGACAATCGCCATCGCGATGGGCCGCCCGAGCGCCGGCGACCACGTCGCGCTCGTGACGCGCCCAACGGACTTTCCTTCTGCCACCACCGTTGCGCCGGCGACCGGTACGGCGTCGCCTTCGGGCAGCAGGCCCACCAGCCGGCGCGCGACGCGTCCCTTCGCGAGATCGCGAATGCGGACGATGATCTCCTGGCCGACGTAGCAGCCCTTGGTGTGGCTGATCGCGTGATCGAGGTTCGCTTCGAGCGGGATCGTCTCCTCGGTCATGTCCACCAGGAAGCGCGGGACGGCCGCCTCGATGCGCAGGGTCTCGGCGCTGGCGTCATCCAGCGGCACGGCGCCGCCATGGGCCAGCGATGCCTCGAGACCGGCCGTACGCGTCGTCGACGAGTACAGGACGAACCCATCCGGTCCCGTTCGCGATCGGACGATGACGATGGGATCCGATCCGTCGCGGACGATCGTCGTCCCGCCGCGATCGAGAGACGCCACGCCGGTCGTCAGGACAGAGGCGATGGTCGGCCACGCCGCGGGTCCATCGACCGCGATGCTGACGAACCGATCCGAGACGTCGTCGATCCGTACGTCCTCCGCGAAGATCATGAGATCGAGCTTCTCTGCCAGCGACCGCGCGAGCGGCGCCGGGACATCCAGCCACGCCTCGTCGCCGACCTCGACGACCGCCATGTCGGTGATCATCCGGCCCTGCGGCGTGAGCCATGCGGAATAGCTCCAGCCTCCGCCGTCGGACGACTTCACATCGTTCGTCAGCAGCCCCTGCAGCCAGTCGAGGCGATCCCTCCCCGTCGCGCGCAGGATGCCGCGCTCGTGGCGTCGCCGAAATGCCACGCCGTCGCGTGCCGCGCGATAGGCAGCGGATCGTCACTCGTCCTTCATTCGTCGTCCGTCACTCGTCCTTCGTCTGCTATTCTCAAGCGTTATGCGCCTCTCTCGATATTGTACGGCCGCCGCTCTGACCGCCTCAATTCTCGCGGCAGGCAGCGCCGCGGCAGGGCAGCGCGTCGACGGCCCCGCCTCGTTCCGGGTGTTTCTCCAGGGGCGCCTCGTCGGCACGGAGGACGTCATCATCCGCCGCTCGGGCACCGAGATCGTCCTCTCGGGAACCGGCCGCCTCGGCCCACCGCTCGACTTCACGACCCGCCGGCTCGAGATTCGCTACGACCAGGAGTGGCGGCCGCGGTCGCTGGCGCTGGACGCGTCCACCAAGGGCGGCACGCTTGGGATCCAGACGACGTTTGCCAACGGGCAGGCCGAAAACGAGGTGAACCAGACCGGCGTGGTCAAGCGGAAGACCGATACCGTGACCGCCGACACCATCGTCCTGCCCAGCCTCTTCTTCGGGAGCTACGAAGCGCTGGCGCTGAGACTGGCTTCCGTCCCTGACGGCGGGGTGTTCAAGGTCTATGTGGCACCTCAGGCCGAGATCGCCGTCAAACAGACCGCGCGATCGAGTCAACGCATCGAGACGGCCGGGCGCGTCATCGAGGTGCGGACCTACGCGCTGACATTCCAGAGTCCCGGCGCGCCCGTGGATGCGATCGTCTGGACCGACGAGGCCGGACGGCTGCTCCGCTTCGAGGTCGCGGCGCAATCGCTGCTCGTCGTGCACGAGGATCTTGCGTCCGTCGCCTCGCGCACACTGATCATGAGTCGGGAAGGCGACCAGACGGTCACCTTCGCGGGAAACGGCTTCAACCTCGCCGGCACGCTGAGCCAGCCATCGGGATCGCCGAACGCGAAGGGGCGATACCCGGCGATCGTCCTGGTTGCCGGCTCGGGCCTCGAAGATCGCGACGAGAACATCGCCGGGATCCCGGTGTTCGCACAGCTCGCCGGCGGCCTGGCTGACGCCGGCTATTACGTTCTGCGATACGACAAGCGGGGCACCGGTCAAAGCGGCGGGCGCGAGGAGGCCGCAACGATCGAGGACTACGCCGAAGATGTGCGTGCCGCGGTCACGTTCATCCGCGAGCGGAAAGACGTCGATCCGAAGCGCGTCGTCCTGTTCGGCCACAGCGAGGGGGCCTGGGTCGCGTTGGTCGCGGCCGGCAAAGAGGAAGACACCGTCGCGGCCGTCGTCGTGGCCGGGTGCGCGTCGGGCACTGGAGGCCAATTAGTGCTGGAGCAACAAGCGCACCTGGTCGAGAACACGAATCTCAGCCCCGCCGAGCGGCAGGCCCGCATCGATCTTCAGAAGCACATTCAGGCCGCGGTGGTCGGCGAGACGAGTTGGGACGGCGTGCCTGAGCCGTTGCGACGCCAGGCGGACACGCCGTGGTTCCGGAGCTTCCTCGGCTTTTCGCCGGCGACAGTCATCGCCAAGGTCAAGCAGCCGTTGCTGATTCTGCAGGGCACGGTTGACCAGGAAGTGGCGGCGCATCACGCCGCGAAGCTCGGCGAGATGGCGAAGGCTCGCAAGAAAGTGCCGCCTGAGAACGCGCGCGTGGTCACGCTCGACGGCGTCAACCACCTGCTGGTGCAATCGACGTCCGGCGAGCTCACGGAGTACTCGACCCTGTCGAACAAGGTTGTGGATCAGCGGGTCGCGAAAACGACGGCCGACTGGTTGGCGGAGGTGTTGGCGAAGGTGAAGTAGCGATTGGCCGCACTAAAGTGCGGCCCTACTGCAGTAGTGTGTCTGCAGTAGGGCCCGACTTCAGTCGGGCCGTTACTCGTAGCGCAACGCCTCGATCGGATCCAGCCGCGACGCGCGGATGGCCGGCAGCAGACCGGCGATGAGGCCGACGAACATCAGGATGCCGGCGCAAACCGCCAGCAGCTCGAACGACAGCATGAGATGAATGTCGAGCGCATGTGTGGTGTCGTCGAGCAGCTCTGACAGGAACGGACGCGGGCTGAAGATCCACACCAGCACGAGCGACAGCACGATGCCGACCGCGCCGCCGGCAAAGCTGGTGGCAATCCCCTCGAACAGGAACTGCAGCAGGATATGACGCCGCCTCGCGCCCAGGGCCTTGCGGATCCCGATCTCGCGCGTGCGCTCCTGCACCGAGACGAACATGATGTTCATCACGCCGACGCCGCCGATGCCCAGGGTCAGCACGCCGATGAAGCCGAGCACGATCTTCAGCCCCATCACCATGCCGCGTGTGACTTCTTCGGACTTGGCGGAGCCCCAGTTGCGCAGCGCGCGCTCGTCGGCCGGATTGAAGTTCGCCAGCTTCCCCAGGAGCTCGGACACCTGCTTCTCTGCCTTCGGCCCCTGCGACGGATCGACGGCCTGCCACACGATGACGTCGGTCCAGGCCTGATACCAGAGCTGTGGCTGCACGGTGTAGGGCACGAACACGCACTGGATGTCCGACCGGAAGTAGTTGGAGAGCTGCGCCTTCTCCTTCATCACTCCGATCACCTCGAACGTGATGCCGCGGACACGAATGGTCTGGCCGACGGCGTTGCTCAGGCCGAACAGCTTGCGACTGACCTCCGCGCCGATGAACGCCACACGCCGGTGCAGACGGACATCCTCGTCGTCGATGAAACGGCCGCCGGGCAGGGGAATCTCGGTGCGCATCGGCCCATAGGCAGGCGCCACGGCGCGAATGAGATACGACGCCTGTTTGGTGCCGAAGCTGACCGGCATCTCCTGGACGATCTCCGGGCTCACCGCCTTCACCAGCGGCAACTCTTCGAGCTGCAGCACGTCGGCCACCTTCACGCGCACCGGGCGTCCTGCGCGCTCGCCGCCGGCCTGCATGCTGGTCTGGCCAGGCCACGCAATCACGACACCGCTGCCGAACGCGTTGGCGAAGCCGGCCGCCAGCGCATCGCGAAACCCGTTTCCGTACGCCAGCAGCATGACGACCGACACGATGCCCCACGAGATGCCGAGCATCGCGAGGCCGGCGCGGAACCGGTTGCGCGAAAGCCCGCGAACTGCCTCGCGGCACACCTCCACGAAGACCTGGAAGCCGCGGAACCGGTGCGGCGTTCCGATGACGCCATGATTCGAAAGGACCGGGTCGGCGGCGGTGGAATGGGACATCGGCCGTTACATCTCGTAGCGGAGCGCGTCGACCGGCGGCATCTCGGCGGCCCGCCGCGCCGGGTACAGCGCCGTAACGATGCCGATGACGACGAGCGAGGCGACCGTCAAGACCGCGGCCTCGGGCGAGAGGATCATGCCCTTGAAGCGGTTGGGCATCGGCAGCGTGTTGATGCCGGCGCAGATCGCCAGCGCCACGCCCATGCCAATCGTGCCGCTGATCAGCGTGATGAAGAAGCCTTCGAGGAAGAACTGACGGAGCACGGCGGCGGTCGTCGCACCGAGCGCCTTGCGGACGCCGATCTCGCGCGTCCGCTCCTTCACCGCGATCAGCATGATGTTCATCACGCCGATGCCGCCGAGGGCAAGGGTGATGAACCCGACGGTCGTGAAGAAGTCCCGCATCGTGTCGACCATTCTCCCGAACATCAGCGAGTTCACGGACGTGTCCCACACCCAGGTCGCTTCGCGGTCCTCGGGGTCGAAGCCCTTGTGCCGCGCCAGCGTGATGCGGACGTCGCGCCTCAGCGCCCAGTCGATGTCGCGGATAGCGCCGGTGCGCTCGTTCAGCTGACGCGGCAGCCCGTCGATCACCCACTGATGCGGCGCGATGATGATGTTCGAGACCGCCCCCGGCTCGGCGTCCGGCTTCGGAAAGTCCTTCGCCATCGCCGCGAACGGCACGAAGACCTTGTCGTTGTCGGGACCGCTGTAGTTGCTGTCCTGATCCTTGTGGCGAATCTTGCCGACAACGGTATAAGCGATGCCGTTGATCATGACGGGCTGGCCAATGCCGTTGCGCCCGGCAAAGAGCTGTTTGTAGATGTCATCGCCGACGATCGCGACGCGGTGGACCTGCCGCTCGTCTTCCCAGTTCAACTGGCGTCCGGATTCGAGGTCCAGCGTGCGAATCTGCTGGTAGGTCGGCTCGACGCCGTGCACGTTCGGCGCGGCGGCGTTGTACGCGCTTTTCACCCGCAGGCCGCCGCGCTGCAGCTCCGGCGTGGCCACGCGCACGAGCCGCGACTGCTCGCGAAGGATGCGCGCGTCGTCCGCCGTCAGGGTGATGGGACGGCCGGCCCGCTCGCCGCCGGCCTGAAGGCTCGTCCGTCCGCCCCAGACGATCGCGATGTTCTTGCCCAGCTCTTCGAGGACGTGCTCGTTGCCCTGCCGGAATCCCTCACCTGTGGCAGAGAGCACGACGACCGAGATCACGCCCCACAGGATGCCGAACATCGTCAGGAAGCTCCGGAGCTTGTGGGCCCACAGGTTTTGGAATGTCTGGGACAGTGCTTCTCGCATGAATCTTGAAATTGCGGATTGTGGATTGTGGATTGTGGATTTGCGGATTGTGGATTCATTGCGGATTTCCGCAATCCTCACGACGGCAACACCACCTTGTCGCCCTGCTTCAAGCCCTCGATCACCTGCGTTTTCGTGCCATTGCCGACGCCGGTTTTGATCGTGACCTTCCGCCGTCCTTCCTTGGTCGCGGGATCGAGGACCTCGACGGTCGGATTCCGCTTGGCGTCGTAGGTGATGGCCGCCTCGGGGACGATCAGCGAGTTCGGAAATTCCTCGAGGACGATCTCGGCGTTGGCCGTCATGTTGGCCTTCAGCTCGTTGCCCGGATTGTCGATCGAGACCTTGACCTCGAACGTCGTCACGTTGTCCTTCTCAGCGCCGATCGGCGAGATCTGCGTGACCTTGCCGTCGAACTTCTTGTCCTTGAACGTCTCGACGGTGATGCGGGCCGGTTGGCCCAGACGTACCCGGCCGATGTCCACTTCGTCCACCTTGCCGCGGACGAATACCTGGTTGATGTCGCCCAGCGTCATGACGAGCGTGGCGGCCGATCCCATGTTCAGGATGGACGACACCGGGCTGCCGATCTCGACGTCGCGCGTCAGCACGGTCGCGTTGATGGGGGCCCGGATCGTGGCATTCGCCAGCTGCTCTTCGGCGCGCTCCATGGCCGCCTGGGCCTGCGCCACATTCGCCGTCGACTCCGCCACCTTCGCCTTGCTGATGCCAAGTTGCACCTGTGCGGCGCTCCTCCGGTTCGCCGCCAGATCGACGGCGCTCTTGGCGTCGTCGAGGGCCTGCGGCGAGACGAGCTTGTCGGCAAACAGCTGCTGGGCGCGGGCATAGTTGCGCTTCGCGAACTCGACGTCGGGCGCTTCGGCCTCGACGCGGTTCTTCTGCAGCTGCGCCTCCGATCCTTCGAGCGCGGCCCTGGCCGCCTGCAGGTTGGCGCGCGCCTCTCGCACCTGGGCGGTCAGGTTCTCTTTGTCGAGCTCGACGAGCACGTCACCGGCGCGGACCACCTTATCGACGTCGGTCATCAGCTTCTCGATGATCCCGTTCGCCTTCGACTTGATTTCAACCTTGGTGATTGGCTCGATCTTGCCGGTCGCGACCACCGACTTGGTCATCGTCCCGCGCTCGATCGTGGCGACGCGGGAGGAGTCGAGCTCCGAGGCTGCCCCGTCGAGCGTCGTATAGCCCCAGATGCCGCCCACAAGGACGACCACACCGGCGCCGGCCAGCGACCATTTGCGTGACTTCTTCATCGGATCCTCTGTTCGAAGGCGGCCGGACAGAGAAATGACGTCGCGGCCTGTCTAGAAATGACGAGAAGGCGGGGCGGGAAGTTTCACCGTGCCGGGGTGTGGAGGCGGGCTTTAGCCCCGCGGGGCGCTGTATCATAGCCGCAGTTTCATGTGGAAATTGACGACTCCGGACGCCCCCGAGACCGACCCGTTCACATTCCGGCTCATGCCGGGCTCGATCAAGACGCTGGGCCGCGCGACCCGCGCGGACTTCGTGGTCGATGCCCCGCTCGTCTCGCGCTTTCACTGCCGGTTCACGGTGCACCAGGACGGCGGACTGGAGCTGGAAGACCTCGAGAGCACGAACGGGACGTTCGTCAACGACGAGCGGATCACCCGCCTCAACCTGAAGCCCGGCGATCGCGTCCGCGCCGGTCGCGTCGAGCTCATCGTCGAGAAAGCCGAAGAAGGCGCCGCCGCCGCGGTGTAAAGGTCGCTAGAACTCGAGAAACCGAGAATTCGAGAACTGCGAGAATGACCCCCGGCTGGATCCGGCACTTCTCGAGTTCTCGAATTCTCGAATTCTCGAATTCTCAAGCTCTCCTAGCCGCCCTGCAGGAAGGGATTCGTCCGCCGCTCCCTGCCGATCGTCGTCGACTCGTAGTGCCCCGGATACACGGGCACGCTGTCATCGAACGCGAAGAGGACGGTCCGGATCGAGCGAATCAGCGTCGCATGGTCTCCGCCAGGCAGGTCGGTCCGGCCGATTGACCCCGCAAACAGCGTATCGCCCGCGATGAGGTGGGTTCCGCCGTGCGGAGCCGTGACCTCGAAGACGACGCCGCCCGGCGAGTGGCCAGGCGTTTCGTGCACGCGGAGGCGAAGGCGTCCGACGTCGATCTCCTGTCCCGCGGACAGATCTCGATCGGGTGCCGGCTGCGGCTCGACACGCAGCCCGAACATACGGCCCTGCTCGACGATGACGTCGTACAGCAAGCGATCTGCCGGATGCAGATGGATCGGCACGGCGGCCGAAGGCGTCACGCACGACGCGCACGCCGGAGATGTGATCGAGATGCGCATGCGTCAGGAGGATCGCCGACAGGTTCAGGCGCTCGGCGCGCACCCGCGTGATCAGCGCATTCGCGCCTTCTCCCGGGTCGATCGCCACTGCGTAGCGGGTCTCGCGACACGCCAGGAGGAAAGTGTTCTCGTCGAACGGCGGGGCTGGGAACGCCTCGAGAAGCATCACTAAAGGGTTTCAGGGTTTCAGGGTCGCAAGGTCGAGGGTCACAAGGTCGGGCCAGCAAGTATTATTTCGCGAAATGGCCGTGACGCTGGCAGACATCGAACGGGCGCGGGAGCGAATCGCTGACCACCTTCGGGTCACTCCGCTCGTCGAATCGCGATGGCTGTCGGACGCGGCGACGGCAGAGGTCCGCCTCAAACTGGAATCGACCCAGGTCTCGAGCTCGTTCAAAGTGCGCGGGGCGTTGAACGCGATTGTCCGCATGCGCGAGGAAGGTCAGGCCATCTCGCGCGTGGTCACGGCATCAGCCGGGAATCATGGCCGCGCCATCGCCTGGGCGGCGGGCCAGGCGTCGTTGCCGGCAACCATCTTCACGCCACGCGCGGCGCCTGAATCGAAGCTCGAGGCCATCCGCAGGAGCGGCGCCGACCTGCGCGCCGAGTGCAACGACTATGAGGACGCCGAGCGGCGCGCGGTCGCGTTTGCGCGCGACCACGGGGCCACCTTCATCTCCGCGTACAACCACGAGGACGTGATCGCGGGCGGTGGCACGGTCGGCCTCGAGATTCTCGAGGCCTGGCCGGACGTGAGCACAGTGATCGTGCCCGTTGGCGGGGGCGGCTTGATCAGCGGCATCGCCATCGCCGTGAAGGCGATGCGACCGTCGACGGAGGTCGTCGGCGTCGAGGCCGAATCATCCCCCGCATTCACGGCCGCGCGGCAGGCAGGACGCGTCGTGTCAATCGACGTCAAGCCGACGATTGCCGATGGCCTTGGCGGCAACGTCGAACCCGACACGCTGACCTGGATCTACATCCGGGACCTCGTCGATCGGATCGTAACCGTCTCGGAAGACGATCTGCGTGGAGCCATCCGCGGCCTGCTCGCGCACGATCATCTGGTCGCGGAAGGCGCAGGAGCGGCCGGTGTCGCCGCTGTGGCCAGCAGGCGGGCCGAGGTCGACGGCCGCCGCTGCGCGGTGGTCGTGAGCGGTGCGAACATCGATCTCGCGAAGCTGGTCAGCGTGATCTGAATGGCCGCATTGACGTGCGGCCCTACCGCGGTCCAGCGCGACTGCGGTCGGGCGGCGCGGGTGTAGTAGGGCGGCGCGGGTGCAGTAGGGCGGCGCGGGTGCAGTAGGGCCCGACTTCAGTCGGGCCGTGACATCCCTAAAACAGCGCCGCAATCGCCGCGCGCTGCCACCAGGCCAGGAGCACGATCAACACCACTGCCGCGGCCGCCACGATCAGCGCGATCGGGCGCGAACGTTCTTCCGGCATGTCGAGCGTCGCTGTGATGGTGTGCTCGAGACCGGTGTCGAACACCGTCTCCACCGTGCGCAGGTCATCTGCCAGTGCGGCGGCGGACGCGTATCGCCGATCGAGACTCTTCGCGAGCAGCCGGCCGACGATCATGTCGAGCTCGGAGGGGACGTTCGGCGTCGTGCGGCTTGCGGCGACCGGCGTCGCCTGCAGGACGCGCAGCACCGCGGCATCGGCAGTCGTCGCGTCGAACGGCGGCTTCCCGGTCAGCATCTCGTAGAACACGGCGCCGAGCGCAAAGAGATCGCTGCGCTCGTCAATCCGCTCGCCCAGCGCCTGCTCGGGCGAGAGATATCTCACCGTCGACAACGCCGAGAGGGGAAGGCTCCCGAGCCGTGCGCCTGCGGTTGCGCGGATCGTGCCGCCGGCAGTGAACGCCGCGAGCCCCGCGTCCAGGAGCTTCGCGTGCCCCTTCGGCGTGATGACGATGTTGTCGGGATCGATGTCGTCGTGGTGAAAGCCTTCCTGGTGGAGCGCACCGAGCGACTCGGCGATGTCGAGCGCGATTTCGATGGCCCGCCGCGGGTTGAGCGGCCGGCCCCCCATCAGCTCGGAAAGGCGCTGGCCAGGCACGTACTCCTGTACCAGATAGAGCGCGCTGTCCTGCTCGCCGCAGTCGTAGAGGGACGCGATCCCGTGGTGCGAGACGTGGCTCAGTGACTTTGCGAGCGCGCGCAACGACGCGCCCCGCTCCGAATCGGGCGCAATCGCCGAGGGCACGCGCTTGACGACCACCGTTCGCCCGTGGATGGTGTCGCGCGCCCGGAACACCTCGCCCAGCCCGCCGGCGCCCAGCCGCTCGAGCACCTGGTAGGCCCCGATTCTACTGGGCGTCGAGTCGGGGAACGCCGACGGAAGGGGATCGATCACGGCACTCACTTTCGTGGTGGACGGGACGGGCGCAGCTCGACGCGGCTCGGCAAGCTCCGTGCGGGATGATGCAGCAAGTCGACGACCACCCGCGCGACGTCCTCGGGCGTCAGCTTCCAGTCCGTGCCGGAGCTGTCGCCTCCTCTCGAAAAGCCGGGACGCACCGAGCCTGGCGTGACGGTGCTGACGCGAATATCCGCATGCCGCACTTCCTGCATGAGAGCCTCGCTGAAGGCGTCGAGGCCTGCCTTCGACGCGCAATAGGCGGCGCCGCCGACGAACGGGTTCTTCCCCGCGAGGCTGCCGACGTTGATGATCCAGCCGCCACCACGCGACGTGAGGTGCGGAATCGCCGCGTGGCAACAATGAAACACGCCGGTGAGGTTCGTGTCGATCACATGGTGCCACTGGTCGGCGGTCATCGCCGCAACCTCGGCGAATGCCCCGACGCCGGCATTGTTGATCAGGATGTCGATGCCGCCGAAGCGTCGGATTGCCGAGGACATCAACGCATGGACGTCCCCTTCACGCCGGACGTCCGTCCGCGACAGCATCAGCCTGTCGGCCGTGCCCGATTCCGCCGCGGTCAGCACGCCGCGCGCGTCTTCCAGCCGGGCGTCGTCCGTGCCGGTGATGACGACGGATGCGGAATCAGCGAGCAGGGCGGCCGCCACCGCGCGGCCAATCCCGCGCGAACCACCGGTCACGATGGCGACCTTGCCGTGGAGGAGAGTCATCGGTCGCGTGAAGAACCCGACGTATACAATACCGTAGCGATGCAGACCGTCGCCATTCTCGGAGCGGGAGAACTGGGCGGCGCCGTCGCTCGTACCCTGGCCACGGCCGACGTCGCCAGGCACATCGTCCTCATCGACAAGGCCGGTGAAGTGGCCGCGGGGAAGGCCCTCGACGTCCTGCAGTCGGGCCCTGTTGAAGGATTTCACACGCGGCTCACGGGGACGTCGGAGCCGGTGCAATCGGGCGCGGCCGTGGTGATCCTGGCCGACGAGCACGGCGGCGGCGAGCTTCAGGGCGACGCGGCACTCATCCTGCTTCGCCGGACGCTCGAGCGCTCGCCGCGCGCAGTCGTGGTCGCCGCCGGCGCGACGCAATTCGGTACGCTCGAACAGGCGCGCGAGCTCGGCATCGTGTCGGCGCGACTCGTGGGGTCGGCGCCCCTTGCCGCACAGGCGATCGCCTGCACGCTGACCGCGATGGAGCTCGACGCATCGGCCAGCGATCTTTCGATCGCCATTGTCGGCACCCCTCCCGGTTGGGTCCTCGCCTGGACCGACGCGACGCTTGCGGGAATGCCGCTGACGCGGCTGCTTGCGCCGCCGCAGACCCTGCGTGTCGAGGCGCGTCTGCGTGCGCGCTGGCCACCCGGCCCGTACGCGCTCGCCTCCGCCGCGACCGCCGTGATCCGCGCCATCGACAGCGGCTCGCACAGGCGGTTGACGTGTTTCGTCGCGAGAGACGGCGCGTATGAACGTCGCCCGTTCGCGGCGCTGCCCGTCACGCTGGGAGCCTCGGGCGTTGTCTCGGTGCACGTGCCGCAACTGGGGGCGCGCGAGCGGGTCGCGCTGGGGGAAGAATATTGACCGCAGGAGGGCCGCGCTTCAGTGCGGCCAGATGGTAGGCCCGACTAAAGTCGGGCCTACTGCAGTCGGGTTTACGCCGGCAGCGGATTGTGCAGCGACAGACCGCCGGCGAAAGCGGCGAGGCGCTGGCGCAGGATCACGCGGCCGCGGTGGAGGCGCGACTTCAGCGTCTGGTCTTTCACCTGCAGCACCGCGCTTGCCTCTTCGGTGGTCAGCCCCTGGATGTCGCGCAGGATGACCGGCGCGCGGTAGATCGCCGGCAGCTCCCGGACGGCCCTGGCCAGGCTCTCGCGCAGCTCCACGCGCATTACGTGCTCGTCGGCGAGCGCCGACCAGTCCGCCACGTCGTGCGGCGTCTCGCCGCGATCGCTCGCGGTCTCGGCCACGCCGTCGAGGCGGTCGTCGGACTCGCTGGACCGCTGGGCGCGGCCGTTGCGCAGTCGTGACATCGCCGTGTTGAACGTGATGCGGTAAATCCACGACGACAGCGCCGAGTCGCCGCGGAACGCCGCGATCTTGTTGATCACTTTCATCAACACGTCCTGCGACACCTCCTCGGCGTCTTCCTTGTTCCGCAGGTAGCGGAACGCGAGCTGATAGACCTTCGGCCGGTAGGTGACGACGAGTGCCGTCACCGCGTTTTCGTCGTGGTTCCTGAGTTGCTCGATAAGACTCTGATCGGTCGCGTTCGCCGCGCGCATTGATGATGGCCCTCTGCGGAAAAGAACCCCGGTCGGGCTGTGCGTATTCCCGGCAGCAAATTGATGAGTCAGTGGCGGGAGCGGAGCGCGAACGTCACGCCGACTGCGCGGCGTGCGGGGCAGCGGTGTCCTCGACGGCGTGTCGACCGAATACCTGCGCGAAATGCTGGATGAAAACGGTTTCCACGGTGTGATGATCAACCGTCCGACCCAGCTCGCGCGCCAGCGAGGTCACTTCCTTATCGGCGATGCCGCACGGCACGATCAGGTCGAAGTAGTCGAGGTCGGTCGAAACGTTCAGCGCCACGCCGTGACTGGTGACCCAGCGCGAAATGCGCACCCCCACCGCCCCGATCTTCCGGTCGCCAATCCACGTCCCGCTGAAACCGTCCACGCGCCCGGCGCGAAGCCCGAAATCGCCTGACACGCGAATCATGACCTCCTCGAGGTCGCGCACGTAGCGATGCACATCACATCGGTCAGGACGCAGATCGAGGATCGGGTAGGCGACGAGCTGCCCCGGGCCGTGGTAGGTCACGTCGCCGCCGCGACCGGTTTCGAACACTTCCACGCCGCGCGCGGCGAGCTCCCCTGGCGCCGCCACCACGTGGGCGCGCGCCGCCGCCAGCTTGGCGCCGAGCGTCAGGACATGTGGATGCTGCAGCAGAAGGAGCGTGTCAGGAATGCGTTCCGCACGCCGTTCGTCCACGAGCGCGCGCTGCATGGCCACGGCGTCGCCGTACGGGATGCGTCCAAGACGATGCACGCGGATCTCGCGCATCACCGGTACCTCACACCTGCTTCGGATCGAAGTTCTCGAGGATGTCCTTGATGCGCGCCAGGAACTGATCGGCCACGGCGCCATCGATCAGCCGATGGTCGTACCCCATCGTGAGATAGCCCATCGGCCGAATCCCGATCGCGTCGTCCACGACCACGGCCCGTTTCTCGATCGCCCCGATGCCCAGAATCGCCACCTGCGGCTGGTTGATGATGGGCATCCCGAACTGCGCGCCAAAGGTGCCAGGGTTGGTAATCGTGAACGTGCCGCCCTGCACGTCTTCGGGCTTCAGCTGCTTGGCCCGGGCGCGCGTCGCAAGATCGGCGATAGTCCGGCTCAGGCCGAGCAGGCTCTTCTCGTCGGCGTTCTTCACCACCGGGACGATCAGGCCCCAGTCGAGCGCGACCGCGATGCCGAGATTGATGTCCTTCTTGTAGACGATGTTGTCGCCATCGAGCGACGAGTTCAGCACCGGGAACGCCGACAGCGATTCGACCACGGCCCGCGCAATGAAAGCGAGGAAGGTGAGCTTGGTGCCCTGACGCTCGTACTCCGCCTTCTTCTGGTCGCGCAGCTGCGCGACCCGACCAAAGTTCACCTCGAACACCGAGTGCACGTGGGCGGCCGTCCGGCGGCTCAACACCATGTGCTCGGCAATCTTCTTCCGCATCACGCCCATCGGCGCGATCTCGACGCGCTCGCCCGGCTTGAAGGCCGGCACGTGCACCTGGGCCTGCGACGGCGGCGCTGGCCGATGATCGAGATAGTCGAGGATGTCGTGCTTGGTCACGCGGCCGGCGACGCCCGAGCCGTGCAACGACGTGATGTCGATGTTGTGCTCTTTGGCAATCCGGCGCACGAGCGGCGACGATCGCGCGCGACGGACGTCCTCCGGCTCGAGCGCCTCCGCGCCGTTTCCACCCCGGTGTGGAGTCGCGGCCTCCGCCTTCCCCTGTGGCGGCGGGGCTTTAGCCCCGCGAGAATCCGAGACCGACGAATCCTCGCCGTCCGGCTGCATCTTCGCTGCAGCAACGGAATCGCCAATCGTCGCAACGACGCTATTGACCGCGACTGTCTCGCCTTCCCTGACCTTGATTTCGGACAGCACGCCGGCGGCCGGCGAGGGAATCTCGGCGTCCACCTTGTCGGTGGAGATCTCGAAGAGCGGCTCGTCGCGATCGACCGTATCGCCGACCTTCTTGATCCACCGCACGATGGTGCCTTCGGCGATCGACTCGCCCATCTGCGGCATCAGCACCGGCTTGGTCATCGTCGGCATTATCGCACTCACCAACGGTCGACGGGTCTCAGGGTCTAAGGGTTGAAAGGTCTAAGAGTCTAAGAGCGGGCGCACGCAGAGCGCCCCTACCGCGTCCCGCGACCCTGCGACCCTTTGACCCTTGAAACCCTGAAACCCTGGAACCCTGAAACCCTGACCCTGAACCCTGAAACCTTCCGACCCTAAATATGTATAGCCGCGCCATGCGTCGCATGCGCCGCCTCACCCACCGCCTCGGACATCGTCGGATGCGCATGGATCGTCCGAATCAGCTCTTCGACGGTGCATTCCGTCCGGAGCGCCAGGACTGCCTCGGCGACGAGCTCGGTCGCACGCGGGCCGATGATATGCACGCCCAGAATCTCGTCGTATTTCTTCTCGGCGACGATCTTCACGAAGCCGTCGAGCTCGTCGGCCATCCGCGCACGGCCAAGCACGCGGAACGGGAAAGAACCGACCTGGACGTCATGGCCCTGGTCCTTCGCCGCCTGCTCGGTCAGCCCGACGCTGCCAATCTCGGGATCGCAATAGGTGCAGCCCGGCACGTGGTTGTAGTTCAGCGGGCGCACATCCTGTCCGGCGAGGAGCTCGGCGACGAGGATGCCTTCGGCGGAGCTCACGTGCGCCAGCTGCGGATGACGCGTGCCTTCGCCGAACGTGATCACGTCGCCAATCGCCGAGATGCCGTCCACGTTGGTCCGGTAATACTCGTCAACCTTGACGTACTCCTTCTGCAGCTCGACGCCAAGGGCCTCGATCCCGAGCCCCTCCGTGACGGGTCCACGCCCGGTCGCCACCAGCAGGTAGTCCGCCTCGAAGCGTTCCGTCTTGCCGCCGGCGAGCTCCGCATCGACGGTCACCGTCGATCCGTTCACCGTGGCCTTCGTCACCTTGGTTCCAGTGTAGGCGGTGATGCCCTGCTTCTTGAACGAGCGCGCGAGCTCGGCCGAGACGGCGTCGTCCTCAACCGGGACGAGCCGGGGGAGGAGCTCGATGAGGGTCACCTTGCTGCCGAACCGATTGAAGATCGACGCGAACTCGACGCCGACCGCGCCGCTGCCGAGAACCACGACCCGGCCAGGCACTTCCTTCAGGTGAATCGCCTCGTCGCTGGTGATGATCCGCGCGTGATCGATCGTGATGCCGGGCACGCTTCGCGGCGACGAGCCGGTGGCGACGATGATGTGCTTTGCCTGGAGCGTCTGCTCGTCGGCCCCGGTGACCGAGACCGAGCCTTGGCCGGTCAGCCGCGCGGTCCCCTTGATCCAGGCGATGCCGTGCTTCTTGAAGAGGCTTTCGACGCCCTTGGTCAGCCCCGAGACAATCTTGTCTTTCCGCGTGTGGACGGCCGCGATGTCGAGCGTCGGCTGGGCGCCCCCGATCGAGACACCCCAGTCCGCCGCGTGCTGGACGATCTTCAGCGCGTGGGCGTGCTCGAGGAGGGCCTTGGTCGGAATACACCCCCACAGAAGGCAGGTTCCGCCGAGGGACTTCTGCCGCTCGACGACGGCGGTCTTGAGTCCGAGCTGCGCGGCGCGAATCGCCGCCACATAGCCGCCGGTTCCGGCGCCGATCACCACGAGGTCGTAGGCCTGAGGCACGAAGGAGCTCTCCTGATGCGCGTCGCTCTCAGCGCTTGAGCGACGAGAGCGGAATGAAGGTCGTGGACGGTGGCGCGGCCGCCGGGTCTGGCTCCTGCACCTGGGCCTGCGCCTCTTCCGGGTCGAGGCGCTTGACCTGGGCCTTCAGCCGGCCGTGCTCGTAACGAAGGTCCCAGTAGGACTGTTGAAGCTGTTCGAGGCGCTGTCGCGTGCGACGCGCGGACGCGAGCGCGACGAGTGCAAGGAGCAGCGCCACGGCTGCGAGAAGGACTGGCCAGATCATGACGGGCCGCCTGCGGCGGGCCAATCAAGGTACAGGTACCGGGCGTTCCGGAGGGTGTCAAGACTGGGTCGGGCAGTGCCGCGGCACTGTTTCCCTCCTACGTCCCTGTGGCGAAGCCGGCGACCCGCCATACAATAGCGCCGAGTGGCCTCCCGCCCCCGCACGGTCCTCATCGTCGATCAGGATGACGCCTGGCGTCAGGCCGTGTCCGCGGTCCTCAAAGCCGAGTACCGCGTCCTCCGCGCCGCGAGTGGTGAGACCGCCCTGGCGATGCTGATGCGCGAGGACGTGGATGCCATGCTGCTCAACGTCGAGCAGCCGGGCATCAGCGGCTTCGAGACGCTCCGCATCGGTCGCGAGAACTTCGAGCTCACCGAAGTCGTGATGACGGCGAGCTCGCCCGATCTCGAGCACGCCGTGGAAGCGGTGAAGCTTGGCGCGTTTCATTTCGTCCCCAAGACGGGCGGAGCGGACGCCGTCCGCGCGCTGATCGGCCGGGCGCTCGAACGGCAGGCGCTGTCGCGGCAGGTCCAGGTGCTGTCGGCTGAAGCGTCTGACACCACGGAGCGTGAGTTCGTCGTCGGGCGGAGCCGCAACGTTCAGAGCGTCGTCGATCTGGTCAACCGTATCGCGAAGCTCTCGGCCACGGTCCTCATTCTGGGCGAGAGCGGCACCGGTAAGGAGCTGCTGGCGCGGCTGATCCATCGTGAAAGTGGCTCCACCGATCGGCCCTTCGTGGCGGTCAACCTCGCCGCGATCCCGCAGGAGCTGGTCGAGTCGGTGCTCTTCGGGCACGAGAAGGGCGCGTTCACGGGCGCGGTGCGGCAGCAGATCGGCAAGTTCGAGCTGGCCGGCGGCGGCACGCTGTTCCTCGACGAGATTGGCGACCTGCGGCTGGATCTGCAGGCGAAGCTGCTCCGAGCCATTCAGGAAGGCGAGATCGAGCGCATCGGCAGCCCGCGCCCCATCAAAGCGACGTTCCGCCTGGTCGCGGCGACGAACGTCGACCTCGAGAAGGCGGTGAAAGAAGGCAAGTTCCGCGACGACCTCTACTACCGCATCAACGTCATCCCGGTGAAGCTGCCGCCGCTGCGCGAGCGCATCGAAGATTTGCCCGAGCTCGCCGCGTTTTTCCTGAAGCGCTACTGCACCAAGTTTCGCAAGCAGGTGGAAGGCATTTCCGAATCGGCGGTTCGCATGCTCAGCGCTTACTGGTGGCCGGGCAACATTCGCGAGCTCGAGAACCTGATCGAGCGCCTTGTCGCGATCACGGACAAGACGTGGATCACCGAGGACGACCTGCCGTTCGAGTTCCGGATGGCGCAGCTCGATAGCGATCCGCGCACGGGTGAGAGCCTCTTCCAGGACGCGATGACCGCCTTCGAGCGCAACCTGCTGATCCGTGCGCTCGAGAAGAACGGCTGGAACGTGACCGCGACGGCGCGCTACCTGGGTCTGCCGCTGAGCACGCTGAAGTTCAAGTTGGAGAAGCTGGACGTGCGCGAGTTCGCCAAGCGATTGCGCGGAGGGTAGCGCTGGAGGCTGCAGCCTGAAGTCTGCCGCCTGAACAAACGACGGGCCCGGCGACGCCTGACCAGGACATCGGCGGGCCCGCGAGTCTCTCGGCTCTTACTTGCGCGGGAGGACGGCGTCCTTCAGCGCTTTCTGAATCCGCGCCTTGACCACCGTCTTGGCGGGAATCTTGATCGCCTCGCCGGTGGCCGGGTTGCGGCCCATGCGCGCCTTGCGCTTCTGCACGACCAGCTTCACCATCCCGGGCAGCGTGAACTCCCCGGAGCGCTTCAGCTCTTTCTCAGCGAGCGCGGCCAGCTCGTCGAAGTACTCGCGCGCGGCCGTGCGCTTCACCTCGAAGCGCTCGGCGAAGTGCGAGAAGAGCTCGGACTTGCCCATCCTGCGAGCCTCTACCATGTCGATCCCCCTTGGCTAAATCGTGTGGCGCGCGTGCCCAATGGGCGCGACCCAGGTACCGCGCGCGCAGGCGGTCGGTCGCGAAAAATGGCCGAAAAGCAGGGCGTATCCTAGCGCGCGCTCCTCACCCTGTCAACGGACTTCGCGCGAGATTCCTAGGAAAACCGCCCCACAGTGCTAGACTTTTCGATGGTATGTCAAGCGCAATGATCGAAACGTTTCCCAATCCGCGCCCCGGACGCGAGTTCGAAATCGCGATTGACTGCCCCGAGTTCACCTCGATGTGTCCGAAGACCGGGCTCCCGGATTTCGGTACCATTCACATCCGCTACGTGCCCGACGCGCACTGCATCGAGCTGAAGGCGCTGAAGTACTACCTGCTCGACTATCGCAGCAAGGGCATCTTCTACGAGAGCGCCACCAATCAGATTCTCGACGACCTCGTCGCCGCCTGCGCCCCGAAACGGATGACGGTCGAGGGCGAGTTCACGCCGCGCGGCGGCATCAAGACGACGGTCATCGCCAGATACCCGCACGGGTAAACGTGCATCGCGTTCCAATCGAACCGTCGATCGACCTGCACACATTCTCGCCGCGCGACATCCCCTCGGTCGTGGAGGAGTACATCCGCGCCGCCCACGAAGCCGGCCTCCGCGAGGTCCGGCTGATTCACGGACGTGGGATTGGAGTGCAGCGCGCGCGTGTCCACCAGGTGTTGCGAGATCACCCGCTGGTCGAGTCGTTTGGGGACGCGCCGGAGACACATCTCGGAGCGACGGTCGCGGTCCTCAGACGCATTTCGGATGTAGAGGTGGGGCTTTAGCCCCGCCGTGCTGGATCGTACGCAGGGCGGGCGGGGCTAAAGCCCCGCCTCCACATTGTCGCGGGCGTGAGGGTGTTCATGGCCGCGCACCACAACGCGATGAGCGACCACGAGGTCATTGAAACGATGGTGACATTCGCCCATGAGGTGGTGGGGACGAGCGCCATGGCGAACGGCACGGGCCACAGGAAGCCGACGCCCGCCACCAGCATGATGGGCCGGCGAATCGCGGCTGCGGCAAGAGGGCCGGCAAGAAGCGGCAGATAGTAGGCCCAGCCGAGGGGGGACGCGAGCAGCGACAGGAGCCCGCACGCGAGCCACTCCGCGTCCAGGTCGTTCGAACGGCGAATGACGATGGCGGTCACGATGAGCAGGACGATGGTGAGCAGCGCCCACACCTGCCAGTCCCAGCCGGCGCGTGCCGTCAGGCCGGCAATCGACGCATTCAGCGGATGGTGGAACCACGAGACATGACGCCCGGTTTCGATCCACCGATCGAAGCTGGCCGCTCCGGCAAGGCCGACTCCCACGAGCAACGCCGCAGCGGCCGTTCCCGCAGACCAGATCATCGATCTCCACCGGCCGCGACAGAGCGCAATCAGCAGGATGCAACCGAAGAACGGCTTGACGCTCGCCAGCAGGCCCAGGAGCACCGCGGCGCGCTTCCACTGGCCGCGTCGCTCCGCGGCCCATGCGGCGGTCAGGCACAGAGTAAAGAGGCCAACGGGATGCCCTTCCTCGACGCCGAACACCAGGCCGATATTGAGACCCGACGCGGCGATGGCCACCATCAGCGTGGTGAACGACCATTGCAGCCCAAGCTCGCGCCAGATGAGGCGCGCAGCGACGAGAAGGCTCGCCAGGTTCAGGGCCAGCCACAACCCGATTGCCGTCTGCTCATCGACCCAGGTGAGCGGCGTGAAGGCGACGATGAACTGTGGCGGGTTCAGGTTTGGCAGGGCGTCAGGGATCGTCGGGTAGAGGTCAGCGCCGCTCCTCCACGCCAGAGCACTCTCATAGAAGACATGGAAGTCGATGTCGCTGACGCCGTGCCAGGCGGACTTCACCGCAGCCGCGATCAAGCCGAGCGCGATGGCAGCGGCCACGCTGGCAGAGAGCCTGATATATCGTGAACGGCTGGTGGCCACGGCGCTTCACGGTCCCGGAAAAGGCCTGGCGCCGCTGGTCATCACTCGCGCGATCCGCGGCTCGGCCGGCGGGGCTGAAGCCCCGGCTCCACAACAGAGACCATCACGACAGAGACCACGCCTGGCAAGTAGCGACGAACGCGGGCCGTCAAAGGCGGTCGTCCACGCGCCTGTGGATTGAAGAGTGCGCACGACGGGCGATGTCTTCGGCAGCCAGATGTAATCGGGCTGCAGGTGTCGCACGTACTCGAGCGCGCCAGGCAGATTGTCATAGACAGCGAGATGTCCCGCAATCGGCGCCGAGCTGTACACCGTCTCCCGACGACCGTCCATCGAGACCTTGACCCGAGGGGAGAGATGCCAGATGGCATACTCGCCCCAATCGAAGTACGTCAGCACCCGGCTGCCGACGCTCTGGCTTCGCAGGTAGGCGACGACGTCGGGTTCGGGCAGCCAGGTCGCACGCGTCAGGTCGATGCTCGTCGCAGCGGGCCAGCGGACGGCGAGCGCAGTCACGATCGCCGCCGCGGTGAGAAGGCCCACATAGGCGGGGGTCGCGGGGCTAAGGCTTCGCCTCCACGCCGATGCCTCGGGGCCAATGACCCGGCTCCACGCCCGCGGGACAAGGAGGATGAACACCGCAAGGCAGAAGAACGCGTCCAGCCGGCTGACTCGAAAGGACAGGATGCCCAGGGCCGCGACGATCGCGACATCACTCCATCTCGCGCTCTCTTCGCGGGGCTGAAGCCCCGCCGCGACACTCAAGCGAATCGCCCACAGGGCCGCGGCGGCCGTGGTTGACCACAGCACGATGACGCCCGGCTGCGCCGATACCATCGGCAGCCACTCGGAGATGTCGGTGCGGCCGAGCCCGACGGTCTCCCACAGGAACGCCCACATCCCCGAACCGTATGGGTTCACAAGCGTAGCGCCCGCGGCGAGACAGACGACCGCGCCCAGCTCGATCCGCCGCCGCCAGGTGCATCCGGCTGACACGGCTTCAATGCTGGCCCAGAGGCCAAGCGCGCCCAGACCGACGATCCACCCACCATGCAGATTCACCCACACCGCCATCAGAAGCGGCACGAGGAAGATGGCGCGTGGACGCCGATCGTGAAGCCTGATCAGAACGAGAAGCGCGGCAAAGAGCACGAGCGAGTACCAGCTGCGGCCGGATATGTTGCGTCCGCGCGAAGGTGAGTATCGCGACGAACGCCAGCAGCACATGCAGCCTCGGCGCTCGTACGCCATCGCGCGCCAGGCTCCAGCCGACGAGCGCCAGCATCAGCGCCACGAGCGCCAGCCGCAGCATGGTCAATCCCGCCGGCCCCGCCAGCGCAAAGGCGCTGTACATGCTCAGCTCGGTCAGCCACTCGTGATTGATCCAGGGCCGATCGGACGTGAACGAATACGTGTCGGCGGCCGGAATGGCGCGCTCGTAGGCGATGTCGCCACCGAAGCGGACGTGTCCCCACAGATCGACGTCGGGCGTCGCGGGAATCAGGACGAACGCGACGACAAACGTGACGATCGCCACCGCCGCCGCGTCGCTGCATCTCCTGCGAAGAGATTCCCGGTGCGGCATCATCAGGAACTCCTCGAAGGCGGCGCGGGCCGTCTCGCGGCAAACGGCGTGGACGCCGACGCTTCCAGCACGATCCAGCCGTCATCCTGCGCGGCCACGCGCCATCCGGCGGCGCGCAGATGCTGCGCCGTCGGTGACCACGCCGGAAGGGCGGCGCAGGCGATGTCGAAGCGGTCGAACAGGTCCCGATAATCGCCGGTCGTCTCGACCTTGCGATGTGCCAGCACCAGATCGGGCGGAAACGGGTCCTGCCGGCTGTCCATGAAGACCGGCGCTTCGGGCACGAACCAGACGAGATAGCCACCGTTGTCGTACTGGTTGTAGAGATTGCCCGGGCATTCGGCGATGGCGCGGGCGACCTCGGTCGGCACCGGTTGCCAGTTCAACCGGGTGGGAGGATGCGTCCAGGTCGACAGGACGGTGGACGCGCAGATGACCAGTGCGGCACCCGCAAGCGCCCATCCCAGTCCGCGTCGGGCAGACCGATCCGCGCGCTCGAACGCACCAGCCCAGTCGGCGACCAGCGCGGAAAGCGCCGGCGCCGCGACGAGCAGGAAGGGCGCCACGTTTCTCGCCGACTTGCACGCGAGCGGCAGCAATGCGACGGCGGCGCCAACCATCATCGCCGCACGGTCGTCGAGTACGCGCCATCGGCGTATGGTCAGCACAACGATCGCGGCCGCCACCAGGAAGAACGGCAGGTTCGTCGGATCAAGCGGGCTCGGAGGACGCCACTCCATGACGTCGTACAGCCGGAGCCGACTGAGCATCGCCGGCACTTCCGTCCAGATCGCGAGCCCGAGGGGCGTCACGCACACCGCCGCCGCCGACGCCGCCAGCGTGATCAGCGGCGCAGTGACTGTCCTGAAATTGGGAAATCTATCCCGACCCCGAAAGAGCAGCGCGCCGCCGAGGGCGGCCAGCCCGAGCATCACGCCGCCGTGCAGGTTCGCCCACGCCAGGAACAGCAGCGGCGCCCACTGCCAGCGCTGTCGCGCGATGAGCACCAGCAACGTCGCCAGCAGGGCGAGGCTGATCACCTGCGGCCGGATCGTCCAGAGTTGAGCCGACGTCACCAGGACTGACAGGATCAGGCCGATGCGCAGCAGCGCCGGGCCGCGCATCACGTGCCACGCGAGCGCCCAGGCGACGACGACCATCGATGCGGCGAACGCGGTCAGGAGTGGCATGCCGCCAGCCGAATGGATCCCGTAGAAGAGCACTTCCGAGAGCCATTCGTGATTCGGCCAATACGCACCGCGTACGGTGTGCGTAAACGTGTCTTCGAGCAGCACGTGGCCCGTGGTCACGATCTCCCGTCCGGCACGAAGCTGCCAGTACGTATCGCTCTGAGCCGGCATCAGGCACGCGGCGGTCGCGATCGCGAGGAACAGCAGCGTGACGGCGAGCCGGTTGAACGTCATGGGCGGACGTCGGCGACTGGCAAAGCGAGCGCGATCAGAACACGCCGGGCAGGACGCGCCAGCGCACCGTCGTCATGTAAGACGCGTACTCGGGATCGCGCGCCAGTGTGCGCTCCTCATAGATCGCGCGCACGAGTAGCGCGGTGTCGCTGGCCACCAGGACCAGCAGGTTCCAGCCGGTTGGATGCGCGACGAGAAAGGCGGCGTGCGTGATCAGGTAGCCCGCGTAGATGGGATGGCGCATCAGGCGGTACGCCCCGCGACAGACGATGCCGCGATTGGCCGGCATCAGGCCGAAACTGCGCCCGAGCGCCACCTTTCCGGCAATGATCAGCAGCAGCCCCGCGGCCGAGATCGCCGCGGTCGCCGCGTCAGGCAGGATGCCGATGCCAACCGGACGAAGCAGGGGAATCCCGACGATCGACGCAGTGGCAACCACGCGCGTCATCCAGGCGCGGTCGACACGAACCGCCGGCCGGCGCACGATCGTCAACACGACGACCAGCAGCTCGCTCGCAAGGAGCAGCAGGCCGGTCAGATGGCCGGTATGGAGAAACTCTGTGCCGATCCTGACGGCGAACACCGCGAACCAGGCGCTGATCGCCGCTCGACCGACGAAATCGGAGAGGCGCTCCCGCGCCGCGTCGCGGCGCGCGGCATCGTCGCTCGAGACGGCCTGGCGAAGGACAACCGGCAGGGTCAGGACAGCCATTCGTCGCTCCGCTGCTGCGGTCGGCGTTCCGGTCGCTGGCCGCTCTTGACCGCGGTCACCGGCCGGCCCGCCAGGGTCTTGGCGGGACGCCGGGCCGCGGATGGTCCCTTGCGGGCCTGCTCCTCGAGGAAGTAGTTCTTGCAGGCCTGATCGAGCAGCTCGCGGTTGATCACGAGCGGCTTGTTCTGATACCGGCAGATGTCCACCACCTGCTCGACGATGTCGCGCGGGTGGCAGCCTCGCATCTCGAGACCGCGCGGCTCGTAATACCGGCGAGTGAGATACTCGATGATGACGGGATCGAAGGCGATGCCCTTGCGCTTGCAGTTCAGGGCGAAGATCTTGCCGAACTCTTCCGTGCTCGGGTTCTTCGCGTAAATCTTGTAGGGGATGCGGCGGAGAAACGCCTCGTCCGCCAGTGACTCGGGGTTGAGGTTCGTCGCGAACACGATGAGGACGTCGAACGGCATCTCGAACTTCTTGCCCGTGTGCAGGGTCAGGAAGTCGATCCGGCTTTCGAGCGGGACGATCCACCGGTTCAGGAGATCGCGCGGCCTGATGCGCTGGCGCCCGAAGTCGTCGACGACGAACACGCCGCCGTTGGCTTTCATCTGCAGCGGCGCCTCGTAGAACTTCGCGATCGGGTTGAAGCTGAGATCCAGCATCTCGAGCGTCAGCTCGCCGCCGACGGTCACGACCGGCCGCTTGATGCGCACCCACCGTCGATCTCGCGCGATCGGCTTGATGATGCTGCCGCTGGCCGACTCGTCGTCGAGGGCCACGTGATTGACCGGGTCGTAGATCGTGATGATCTGACCGTCGATGTCGAGCGCCCACGGCACGTAGATATCGCCGCCGAGCGCACGGCCGATGCCTTCCGCGAGGACGGTCTTGCCGTTTCCCGGCGGTCCGTAGAGGAACACCGACTTCCCGGAGTTCACGGCCGGACCCAACTGGTCCAGCGTCTCCGGGCTGACGATCAGGTGCGTGAAGCCGTGCGCGATGCGCTCGCGATCGAGAAAGCCGCGCTGCGCCTTCAGCTCGTGCATCGCCGCGGCGTACTGTTTCAGCGGCACGGGCGCCGGCCCGACGTATCCGTTACCCTCGAAGTAGACACCGCCGCGTTCGCGACCGAGATCCGTCAGCGCGTAGCGATAGCCCGCCGTCCCCGACCCGTGCGCGCCGCGAACTTCGAGCAGCTTCTCGATCCGCAGGTGCTCCACCAGCGATTCCAGCAGCATGTACGGCAGGCACAGCTTGTCGGCCAGTGCCAGGCCGCTCAGCTCGCCGGCGTACAGCGCCTTCACGATCAGCTGTTTCAGCTGTTCGTACGAGAGGCCCGTATCTTCAATGGTCGACGGGGCCGGCGGCACAGGCGCCCGGCGCTCGGGCAGTTCCTGGCTGGCGGGGACCTGGGGATCCACGCCGAAGATTGGGGCAGCCGTTTCTGGTGTCACAGTCGTTGGTCCAGTGTTCGACGGAGGCTCGTCAGTGACGCTTGATGTTCTGGGCGATCGGGAACAGCACCTGCACGAACTTGATCGCGGCCGGTCCGATCGTCACCACCCAGATCGCCGGGAAGATGCAGAACACCAGCGGGAACACCATCTTGACGCCGGTTTTCGCGGCGGCTTCCTCAGCCCGCTGACGGCGCTTCGTGCGCAGCGTCTCCGAGTGCACGCGCAACGACTGCGCCACGCTGGTGCCGAACTTGTCGGTCTGAATGAGCATCGTCGTCAGCGACGTCACATCTTCCAGACCGGTCCGGTCGCCCAGGTTGCGGAGGGCCTCGGTGCGCGCCTTGCCGGCACGCAGTTCGATGTTCACCAGCTTCAGCTCGTCCGACAGGTCGGGATAGGCGAAGGCGAGCTCGTCGGCGACGCGCATGATCGCCTGGTCCAGCCCAAGGCCGGCCTCGACGCTGACGACCATCAGGTCGAGCGCGTCGGCCAGGGCCAGCTGCATCTTGTGCTGGCGTTTCTTGGCCATCCGCGCCAGCGCCATCCCGGGCAGGACGTATCCGAGCAGCGATCCGCCGAGGCCCACGGCCACGCTGGGCCGGAACAGGATCGGGGTCGCGAAGAGGAGGAAGGCGCCGACAGCGATTGCCATCCGCGTGCCGTAGAAGATCGGGCTGGCTTCGGCGCCGCGGTAGCCGGCCTGGATCAGCCGCAGCCGGACCTTCCCGATCTCTTTTGGCGAAACTGGCACCTTCGAGCCGAATTTCCTGACCGCGTCCTTGAGGACGACGAAGCGCGGCCCGCGTTCGACGCGCTCATCGGACCCGGTCACTTCGGCGAGGCGGCGATCGATCGCCGTGCCGCGCGCGGTGGCATAGCGAATGCCGAACGCCGCGACGAGCAGGCTGGCGAAGACGAAGGCGAGGAGCGGCAGCAGTATTGACATGGCTAGACCTCGATCGTCACGATTTTCCGGATCCACACGTAGCCGATCGTCTGCATGACGGCAGTGCCCATCAGCATCAGGCGGCCCATCCGCTCGCTGAACAGCAGGTTCATGTGCTCGGGGTTGATGAACATCAGGGCGATCGCGAGCGCGGCCGGCAAACCGAGCAGCACGTATCCGGTCATGCGGCCGTGGGCGGTGTAGACGCGCACCTGGCGCAGAATCTTGAACCGCTCGCGCACCACATAGGACAGGTTGTCGAGGATCTCCGACAGGTTGCCGCCCGTCTCACGCTGAATCAGAACCGCCGTGGCAAAGAACCGCACGTCGAGCGACGGCACGCGCGTCGCGAGGTTGTTCAGCGCCTCTTTCAGCGAGAGGCCGAAGTTCTGTTCGTCGAACGTCTTCCTGAACTCGGGCCCGATCGGATCGGACGCGTCGTCGGCCACCATGCCCATCGCCGTGGTGAGCGCGTGGCCCGCCTTGATCGCCCGTGAGAGGAGATCGAGCGCCTCCGGGAACTGCTCCTCAAAGCGGCGGAACCGGAGCGTCCGCTTGCGCATGAGCACGAGGAAGGGGATCGCGGCGCCGGCGGCGAACCCGGGCACGAGTCCCCACGACTCGTGAAGCAGCGCGGTCACGCCGAAGGACGCCGCGATGCCGAACACGAGCGATGTCAGCAGCACCGTGCTGACGCCCTTCTTGCTGCCGGCCTGATCGAGCAGCTTCGCAATGCTGATCCCGTATGACGTGTCGGTCGCCAGCTTGTCGAGCCCGGGCAACACGCCATCGACCTGCTCCTTGACGATCTTGAACGCGTCGGTCGGTTCGGGCTCGACGTGCCGGGCGACATCGGCCATGCGCTGCTGAATGCGGCGCTCGATGAGATATTGCGGCAGCCGCGTGAACGCGTAGTACGCGCCGACGACGAGCGCCGTGGCGGCGAGGAACACGCCGAACGCGAGCAGCAGGGGCGCCATTACCGGACCTCCGTCATCCCTTCGAACATCTCGGCCGGCAGGTGAATCCCGCCGGCCTTCAGCCGCTCGGCCACCTTCGGCCGCACGCCGGTCGCCTTGAAGCGGCCGATCACCTTGCCGTCCTGGGTCATGCCAATCTTCTCGAACGCGAAGATCTCCTGCATCGTGATCACGTCACCTTCCATGCCGGTGATCTCCGAGATGCTGGTCACCTTGCGCGAGCCGTCGGCCAGGCGCGTCTGCTGGACCACGACCTGGATCGCGGCCGCGATCTGCTGACGGATGGCCTTCTCCGGCAGGTTCACGGCGCCCATCGCAATCATCGTTTCGACGCGGCTCAGCGCGTCGCGCGGCGTGTTCGCGTGGATGGTGGTGAGCGATCCGTCATGACCGGTGTTCATGGCCTGCAGCATGTCGAGCGCTTCCTCGCCGCGGACCTCGCCGACGACGATGCGGTCGGGACGCATACGGAGGGCGTTGATCACGAGCTGGCGCTGCTTGACCGCACCTTTGCCCTCGACGTTCGGCGGCCGCGTCTCGAGGCGGACCACGTGCTCCTGGTGCATCTGCAGTTCGGCCGCGTCCTCGATGGTCGCGATGCGCTCGTGCTCGCTGATGTAGCTCGACATCACGTTGAGCAGCGTTGTCTTGCCGGCGCCGGTACCGCCGCTGATCAGGCAGTTCAGGCGCGCGCGCACGCAGTGGCCGAGGAAGTCGAGCATCGGCCGCGTCATCGCGCGAAACGACACGAGGTCCTCGCCCTTCAGCCGCTCCTTCGGAAATCGCCGGATCGAGAGGAGCGGACCGTCCACCGCGAGCGGCGGGATGATCGCGTTGACGCGCGATCCATCCGCCAGGCGCGCGTCCACCATCGGCGAGCTGTCATCGACGCGGCGGCCGACGGCAGAGACGATCCGGTCGATCACGCGCAGCAGATGACGGTCGTCCTGGAATGACGTGGCCACCTTGGTGAGGACGCCCGCGCGCTCGATGTACACCTGCTTGTAGGTGTTGACGAGGATGTCGTTGATGTTGGGGTCCCGAAGCAGCGGCTCCAGCGGCCCGAGACCGAAGACCTCGTCGAGGATGTCGCTGAGGATCTGCTCGCGCTCGGCCATGCTGACCGGCGTGGCCTCCTCGGCCATCAGCTCGAACACCAGCGTCCGGATTTCGGTTTCGGCGCGCTGCCGATCGACCGTCGCGAGCGCCTCGAGATTCAGGCGATTCAGCAGCTTTCGGTGAACATTCCCCTTGAGCTGAATGTACTGCTGGCGCGGCGCGTCCGGCCGGCCAGGAGACACCGGCACGGGCCGGGCGGCAGGGACGCTGCCGGAACCATGTTGGGGAGCATGAGCGTGTGCGGACATGATGACCTCGGGCCTAGCTCAGAAATCCGAAGGAGAAACTGAAGGCGGCTCGGCGCTTTTCGACGGCCGCCTTGTCGGCCACTTCGCCGGGTGAAATGATCTGGCGCGTGAACGCGTCGAACTGCGACGCGATTTCGGACTGATTCGCCAGCGCCAGCGGCACGCCTGAATTGAGGGCGGTCGACACCGTCCGGTAGTCGCTGGTGAAGGTGTGATGGATGCCGTAGCCGAGCGCGGTCTCAATCTGCTTCTGCCCGATCATGTGCTGGTCGGACGCGCGATTCAGCAGGATGCGGATACGCTCACCGCCGACCCCGAGCTGCCGCACGCGGTCGACCAGGCGCTGCGCGTTGCGCACGGACGGGACGTCCGGCGTGGCGACCACGAAGATTGTGTCGGCCGCGTACAGGGCGGCGATGCTGCACGAGTTGATCTGGTTGCCGGCGTCGACGACCACGTAATCGTGCGACTTGCCGACGACCCGGAACAGCTCTTCGACGGCGCCGGCGTCCTGCGCGCCCGGACGCTCGAACTGCTCGGAGCCGGCGAGAATCTCGAGGCCAGACTTGTGCTTCGCGCAGAGCTCGCGAAGAAAGTCCTTGTCCAGCCGGTGCAGGCTCTCGAGGGCGTCGAGCACCGTGTAGCGGGGTCGCACACCCAGAAACAACGCGACCTCGCCGAAGCCGGCCTTCAGGTCGACGATGAGCGTTTGCCGCTTCGTGAGCCGGGCGAGCTCGACGGCGCAGTTCACGCTGACCGTCGTCGTTCCGGCGCCACCCTTCGTCCCGAAGAACACCATCGTCACCGACGGCGGCTTGGCCTGCGCCTGGGCGCTGTCGCGCCTTGAGGCGGTCCGCCGCACGGCACCCTGGAACGAGTCTTCCGGCACCGGCCACATGAAGAATTCGTTCGCGCCGGCGCGCATCGCCTGGAGTATCAACTCGGGGTCGTTCGTCTGAGCGACAGCGAAAATGGCCGTCGTCGGAAGGCTCGCGCGCAGTCGTTCGATCGCCGCCATGCCCGCCGCGGCGTCACGGCGGATATCCACGGCGACCAGATCCGGGGGCGACTGCTCGCCGATCGGACGATTGTCTTCCAGAAGCGCGACCGGGACACCACCCGATCGGAGGAGCCGCCCGACCTGGCGGCGAAATTCCTCGTCCTGAGTGACGACGAGGGCAGCGAGTTGGGCCATGTCGAGCTACTCCACGAGCTGGATCGCCTTCGGGAAGGCGCCGGGGTTCATTGGATAGTTCTTGTCGATGATGCCGCCGATCGGAATGATGCGGCCGTAGAGCTGGTTGTTCTCGATGTCCTCGAGGAAGAAGCCAATCCAGTTCGCCACCTTGAAATCGGCGAACCGGCCGTTCATCTTCCCGGTCGTGTAGTGGACGGGGTCGTAGAGTGGGATTGGGAACAGTCTCGGGCTCGGGTTCTGCTCACTGATGACCTTTTTACGCGTGTCGTCCCAATAGGCGTTCGGGTCACGCGCGATCAGCCCCTCGGCACCGTCGATCGTCGGCCCCACCATGTTGCCGGGCTCCTGAATCAGGATGTCGTTCATGTGTATGATGGTCGTGTTGCAATTCGCGATGTTCCAGTCGTAATCGGAGCCGCCGGTGCCGCTCATGCCGCCGAGCGCGAGCGAGTAGTAGAACGTCGGCTGGATGTTGTTGCCGCTGCCGGCGCGGATGACGAGCCGCGCCCCGCGGTCGCTCTCCTGGTTGTAGCCGGCGTAGCCCGGCTGGCCGGCCGGGATGTACTGGTCGGCGTTCGACAACGGGTTGTTTTGGTTGTCGTACATGTCGAAGGTGTCGTCCGGGTCCCACGGCCGGATTCGTGTTCTCGACCCATCGGTCGGGGATTATGAACGGCTTCACGCAGGTCATCGCGTTGGCCGGTGATGCTTCGGCCGTAGCGACGGCGTCGATGTTCACCTGCGTCACGCCGAAGAACTGCCCCATCAGCGTCGGCACCGGGTTGGTGCGCGCGCCGGTGCGATACACGTGCACTCGCACGCGATTGTTGAGCCCGTCGGGCGACAGCGGAAACGTCACATCGCCAGGCAGGACGCTGACATCCGCGCTGATGACGTCGTTCTCGTGCGATGCGGCCATCGCGTTCTGCACGGCCGGACCGCCAGTGCTGCGATCGTCGTAATCGTCGAACGCCAACGCCACAGCACCGGCCAACGCGCCCGCATCTGCGGAGTTCTGCGCCTGGCTGCGCGCCGTCATGAACATGCCGACGTCGATGGCGAGCGTCGTGCAGGCCAGAAACGCCATGAAGCCGATGCCGACGAACACGAGGGACATGCCGCGTTCGTCGCGATAGAGGCGTGTCGGCGTTTTCGTCGTCATCGGCGTCTCCGTCCTTCCTTCTTCGTCCTTCGTCCTTTGTCAAGGGCGCACGCAGTGCGCCCCTACACGTGTCGATCGTTATTGCGGCGCCTGGTTCTGCGCCTGGATCTTCGAGACCTCAGCTTCGTAGGCCTTGCGGGCCTGGTCGAGGCGGGCCTGCGCTTCGGCGATCTCCTCGTTCTTCTTGCGGTCGATCGCGGTCTGTTTCTTGTCCTGCTCCGACTGGCGCCTGGCGGCGTCGGCGGCCTGGCGATCGAGCTCGCCCTGCAGTCGCGCCTGTTCTTTCGCGGCCTTGGCGGCGCGTTTACGCTCTTCTTCTGAGCGCTGCTGCGCGAGCTTCGCCTGCTGCTCCGCCCGCTTCTTCTCCGCCATGACGTCCTTGAGCGCCTGCTTCTGGCGCGCCTCGTCGGCTTTGCGCGCGCGCTCGGCCGCGGCCTTGTCAACCTTGGCCGGCTTGGCCGATGCGGCAGCCGGTGCGGCGGTCACCACGGGCGCCGCCTGCGGGGTCTGGACGGGCACCGCCGTCGCCTGAACAACGGGCTCGGCCTGGACCGGCGCCTGCTGCTCTGCGAGCACGGGACGCGACACGCGCGGCGCCACCGGCTGCGAGACGGGCTGCGGCGCGGGTTGAACCGTGGGCTGCGCGGCGGCCTGGCCGGACGCGGCCGGATTCCACGGCGCCGGCGACGGCAGCGTCTTGGTGGCTGGCGGCATGAACGGCTCGATGAGATTCGGCAGCTTCGGCGAGACGCCCGACGAACCGCGGCGCAGAATCGTCGGCGTGATCATGACGACCAGCTCGGTCTGGTTCTTCTGCGCGGCCTTGCTGCGGAACAGCAAGCCGAGGATCGGGATGTCGCCGATGCCCGGGATCTTCTGCATCTGGGACGTCATCGTGTTGTTCATCAACCCGGCGATCGCGAACGTCTGCCCGTCCTGCAGCTCCACTTCCGTCTCGGTGCGGCGCGTCGAAATCGCCGGCACGCGGAAGCCTTCAAGGGTCAGGGCGTTCGAGAAGTCGAGCGAGCTCACTTCCGGGCGCACCTTGATCTTCACCAGGTCGTCGCCGACGATCGTCGGCGTGAAGTTCAGCCGCACGCCGAACTCCTTGAACTGGATGGTGACGGAGTTCTGAGATGAGCCGCCCTGCACGACGGGGTATGGGTACTCGCCGCCGGCGAGGAAGCTCGCCTCCTTGCCGTTTTCCGCGATCAGATTCGGTTCGGCCAGGCTCTGGAAGAGGCCCTTGTTCTGAAGCGCGCGAATCACGCCGCCAATCTGGTTCTTGGCATCGAACAGGAACAGGTTGAGGAAGTCACTGAAGATCATCTTGCCGTCGTCGAAGGACGGACCTGGAATCTGGTCGGTCGTCGTGCGGCCAAACCAGCGCCCTTGATCCGCGCCGTTCGCGAAGATCGACGTGCCCAGCTCGGTCATCGCCGAGCGGCTCACCTCGGCGAAGCGCACGCGCAGCAGCACCTGATTCGTCGCCACGCCTTCCTGCTGGCGCAGGAGGTTGACGACGTCTTCCTTCTTTTCGACATAGCCGGCGGCGACTTCGGCTGCCTTGTCGACGACGTACTTGCTGGTGACGACGCCCGAGATGACGACGTCCTTGCCGTTGCTGTGGATCGAGATGGGCTCGCCCGGGAACAGCTGCTTCAACTGCTCGCCCAGCTGGCTCAGATCGCGGCGCACCACGACCTCGAACCGCTTGATGCCGCCGGCCTTGTCCCAGACGAACATCGAGATGGTGCCTGGGGCCTTGCCGTGGATCAGCAGCTGGCTCGGCGTGGTAACCATCGCGTCGGCCACGTTCGGGCTGGTCAACGAGACGCGCGTGATGCTGTTGCCGACGTTGAGCAGCGTCGAGCGCCCGACCAGCAGCTGCACCTCCGAGGTGGCGGTGTCGCTGGCTGCGGCATTGACGGCGCCGGTGTCACTGTTGTGCGCGACCGGCTGGAGATTCTGCGCGTGCACCTGGCCAACCGTCACGGCGACGGCCATGGCGATGGCGCTGGCGCGCGCTGGGCTCAGCAGCCGGGGGGCGCCAGTCGCAAACTGGGCGTTCATGAGTTCCTCCTAGCGCACAACTTCGTCGGCGCGCTTGTCTCCGCGAATGATCTCGACGGTGGGTTCAGGCACGGGTGCGGCGGCGACCATCGCCACCGGCCGGGGACGCGAGGAGACGCCTCGCTTCGCCGGTCCCGCCGGCGCGGTGCCGAGCAGCGCCGCCGGCCGGATGCCAGGCGTCACGGGCTCGGTCTTGTCGAGCGGATTGCGCAGGGCCAGCTGAATCTTGCCCTCGGTGGCGCCGAGCGTGAGACGCTCGGACTCTTCCGGCGTGACCAGCAGCGTCACGACGTTCACCGAGACCGGCTTCCCCTGCTCGGTGTCCTGCTCCATCTTCGTGCCCGCCGCGAGCACCTGCACGTTCGTCAGCACGATTTTCGTCGTCGTGTCAGCCTGGTTCGTCGATGTGCTCGCGGTGGCGAGCACGTCGACGCGCGTGCCGGGCAGGACGTAGCCGGCGACACCAATGACATCGTTCACGCGCACCGACACGGCGCGCTTGCCTTCGGGGATGACCACCGGCAGACCCGATCCGGCATCCTTGCCGGCGAGCTTCATCGGAAGAATCGGCTCGTTCTGAATCATCGGCATCACCAGGCCGCGACCGATGATCTCGTCCGGCGCCGAGAAGGCGCCGGTCGGCATCGCGCTCTCCGGCCACTCGACGACGCGGAGATCGTCCGGCCGGATCTGGGCGCCCAGCTCGAGATCGGTGGCGGCGACCACCACGGGCTTGGTCGGCAGCGAAATGGTCTTCACCGGCACGTTCTGCATGTAGCGATAGGTGCCGAAGGCCAGACCGCCACCCGCGGCGATGGCCAGGAGCAGCACGAGAGTGATGCGCATGCGAGCCATGGAAATCTCCTACTGAGTCTCGTTCCGCATGAGAGCCTGCGCGTGCATCACCACCGCGCCACCGAGCGAAGTGGAGGGAGCGACGAGCCGGGCCACGGGTTGAAGCACGATGAAACTGAACGGGTAGTCGATGCTGACCTGTGAGGCCGAGACGGCGTTGCCGTCGACGGTGAAGGAGGCGGAGCGGTTCACGTCGACGTCGGCGGTCCCGTATTCACTCAGTTGTCCCGCCGCCATGTATTCCCGGACGCGCTGCTCGACGAGGCTGTTCGTCGGCGCGGTCAACACTGCGATGCGTGCGCCCTCGCGGGCGGCGTTGGTCAGGATCTGCCAGGTCTGATAGGCACGTCCGAATTCGAAGATACCGACGGCGACGAGGAGCAGCATCGGGAGAGTGATCGCTGCCTCGAGCAACGCGGCGCCTCGTTCGGACTTGATGCGCGTCATGGTTCTGATCCTCACCTCACCAGGAGCGCCGCGGCGATCGCGCCGATCGCGATGGCCGGGCCATACGCGAACCGGCTGTGGACGGCAGCTCCATCGATGACTCTCTTCGCTTCCACCGGCGCGGCGACGAGCCGTGCCGTGCGTGACAGCGTCGTTGCCAGGCGGCGGCGATGCAGCGCGTGTCCGGCGGCCAGCACGCCGCCCGCGACCGCGCCATACAACACCGCCATGAACACGCCGGCCGGGCCGAGCAGCGTGCCGAGCGCGGCGACGAGCTTCACGTCGCCGGCGCCCGTTCCGCCGAGCACGTGGCCCGGCAGCATCATCACGAACCCGAGCACGCCGCCAATCGCGGCGGCGGCTACCGAGTGGCCCGTCAAGCCCGCGGCGGTGAGCGCCAGCCCCATGCCGGCGACGCCTGCCGTCAGGCGATTCGGAATCTTTCCGGTCCGCACGTCGATGGCCGCGGCAGCGCTGGAAGCGACCACGACGGCCAGGAGCACGACGGCGTTAGATGTTGGAAGCGGCAATGGCTTGCCAGAACACCGTGTTGAGCGTGTTGCCCAGCTGTGTCACCGCGCCGATGGCGACGAGCGCGATCAGGGCACAGAGCATTGCGTATTCGAGGAGGTCCTGGGCGTCCTCGGCTCGAACCAGCCGTCGCACGAAGTTCACGAGACCGTTCATATCTGACACTCGCAGTCCTGGGGAGCGTTCATCTATCCGAGCCAAGACGCCCGGGCGCCGACATGCACGGCCACCCGGGCGCGTCTCGCCACCTGATCGTTAGATGGCGGTGGCGATCTGGCTGAAGATCGTGTTGACGCTCTGACCGGCCGCGGTCACGGCACCAACCGCGACGAGCGCGATCAGGGCGACGAGCAGCGCGTACTCCAACAGGTCCTGGCCTTCTTCGTTCTTCAGCGTCTTCAGAAAATTGAGCAGCATGATGCGGTCTCCTCTTTGGCGCGAGCCCTCGAAAACGGATGGCGGCTAGATCGCGGTGGCGATCTGGCTGAAGATCGTGTTGACGCTCTGGCCGGCGGCGGTCACCGCACCAACCGCGACGAGCGCGATCAACGCGACGAGCAGTGCGTACTCGAGCAAGTCCTGACCCTCTTCATTGCGCACGAACGAGCTGATCACTGTTGTGAAAGCCTTCATTGCATCCTCCTCAACGCATCGCCCCGCGCGATGCGACTGTCTCTGGCGCGGTTCACGCCGAGAGGCTGTTCTGTTCGTTCTGCGGCCTCTGCATGCACGACGTTCGCAGCGAACCGCACTCGGTGCCCTGGAAAGGCAACGGCCATGCCACGAGCTCGGCCGTAGGTGGATCGGCGTGCGGCATAGTGCGAGTTCCTTAGGAAATTCGCGCGCCAGGCGGGTGGCGACGGGCGACGACACCATCGCCAGGCGCGCGGAAACAGCACTCCGCAACCCAACACATTCGTAATCTCCGGCGCGCTTTTTGTGCGGTCGGCGACGGGCGGTGGCGGGCCGCGCGATCGATTCGTCGATTACAGAGCCGGTTTTTCGCGGTCAGATTGGTAGGCACCGCCACGCGTGCAGCAGGCACGTCGCTTGCGTAGGGCGCAACTCAGAAGTGGATGTGTCTATGAGTAAGGTGTCCTACGGTCTCCGGGCGCGTGATTACGCTGGCTCCGCCGCCGGCTTTCTCACCGTGCTGGGCATCCTCGTGATCATGGATCAGCGCGTGTCGTTCAAGATTGCGCAGTTGATCTCGCGTGGACCTGCCGGCGAAATCGGGCCGCTGGCGAAGTGGGCGTCGGAACTCGGATCGGCGTTGATCGGCGCCCTGAAGGATCAAAGCATCGATCACGCGCCGATGCTGGTCTTCACCGCGGTGGCAATCCTGCTCGTGGGATTCATGGTGAGGACGTAGATCGGTGCCGTTCGTCCTGGCGCTCGAGCCTGATCCCAAGCAGGCCGCCATCGTCAGACAGATCGTCCGGGATCGCGTGGGGGCCGACTTCGTCCTCGCCGACTCGAAGGACGCGGCGCTGGCCGCGCTCGCCGATCGTGTGCCCGATCTGATCCTGGTCACCGCGCTGCTGTCGCCGCGGGATGAAGCGGACCTGACCGACCATCTTCGCGATCTGGAGGGCGCGGAACATCTTCAGACACTGACCATCCCGCTGCTGCTGCAGCCGGCCGGTGACGGCCCCGAAGAAAGAAGAAGCGCGGCCTGCTGAGCGCGCTGACCGGAGACAGCACCGAGACCCCGATGACGGCGGGCTGCGATCCGTCAGTGCTCGCCACCGAGATCGCCGAATACATCGCCCGCGCCGCGGAACAGAGGACCGAGGCGGCCGCACAGCGTGAGCGCGCATCACGGAAACCCCGGGGAAAGGTTCGCGACCGGTCGAACGCGCCGGCGACCGACGAGCCGCCGGCTGCGGCAAGCTCCAGCAGCTACTGGGACTGGGATTCCGCGCCCGCATCGGTCTCTACTCCGCCCCCCCTCGTCGCCGAGATCGGAGAGACCGAGCAAACCGTGGCCCCCAGCGATTCGTCGTGGGCGAACCCGTGGGACGTGCTTGCACAACCGGCACCCGAGCCCGACGCGCCAGCGCCGATCGAGGAACCGCCGGCGCCGGACGTCGATCCGGTCGCATCGCTGCTCTTCAGGCCGGCGCCCCCGACGGCGGCCGACATGGTCGCCGCCGTCGAGATCGTCGAGCCGTCCGCGGAGATCGACCTCTCCGGACTGCTTGACGATGATAGGCCGCCCGCGGCGATGGAGGTCGAGCCGGAGATCTACACACTGTCGGGGGACTCGTTCGACGCATCGGCTTTCGAACCAGCGCTGACGCCATCGCTGGAGGCCACGGTCGACGTCGAGTCTCCGGCGCTCGACGCGTTGCGCGCGGATCTCGATCGACTTCGCGCCGACCGTGAATCCGTGGAAGTGGCGTTGACCGAGGCACGTGCGGCGCAACGCCGCGCCGAGCTCGCGGCGGAGGACGCCGCCGCGCGCGCGACGGAAGAAGTCGAGCGCCGAGGCCGCGAAGCCGAGGACCGCGCGCGCGAAGTCGAGGAACGGGCCCGCGAGGAAGCGCGCGTGGAGCGGCTTGGACGCGACGATGCCGAGCGGCGCGCGCGGGAAGAAGCGGAACGCCGGGTCGAAGCCGAGCGGATGGCGCGCGAAGCGGCAGAGCGCCGCGCGCAGGAAGAGGCCGAGCGGCGAGAGGCCGAGCGCGTGGCGCGAGAAGAGGCCGAGCGGCTCGCACGCGACGTGCAGGCGCGGATGCGCGAGGAAGCGGACGCCGAGCGCCGGTTGCGAGAAGAGGCAGAACGCGTCGCGCGCGAAGCCGAGGAGGCTCGGCAGCGGGAGATTGAGGAGCGACGCGCTCGTGACGAGACCGAACGTGCGGCCCGCGAAGAGGCCGAACGCAAGGCCCGCGAGGAGGCCGAGCTGCAGATCGCCGCCGAACGGCGCGCCCGCGCGGAAGCCGAACGTCTGGCGCGAGAGGCCGAGGACGAACGAAAGCGGGAGGCCGAGGAACGACGCGTCCGCGAGGAAGCCGAGCGGCAGCGGGCAATCGAGGAGCGACGTGTCCGCGAAGAGAACGAACGAAAGGCACGCCAAGAGGCGGAGCAGAAAGTGGCCGCCGAGCGGAAAGCGCGGGAGGAAGCCGAAGGCGCGAGCCGCCGCCGAGCGTGCCGCACGCCACGAAGCCGAACGGCGTGCGCGCGAGGACGCGGAACGTCTCGAGCAGCGTGCCCGTGAGGAAGCCGAACGGATTGAGCGCGTCGCGCGCGAGGAAGCCGCACGCGTGGCGCGAGAGGCCGAGCGCGCCGCCAAGGAGGCCGCCGCAAAGGCGCGGGAAGAAGCGAAGGCCGAGCGCAAGGCACGCGAAGACGCCGAGCGCGGGATGCTGGCCGAGCGCAAGGCTCGAGAAGAGGCCGAGCACCGCGCCAAACAGGAGGCCGATCGCCGCACCGAGGCGGAGGCGCGGGCCGCGCACGAGGCGGAACGCCGCGCGGCGGAATCAGCGGCGCGACCCGCGAAGGCAGCGGTCAGGAACGCCGGGAAGAACGCGGAGCGGAAACCGGCAGGGCTGAAGCCGGCGGGGCTGAAGCCCCGCGTCCACACTGAAGCGGTAAACGGCAAGAATGGCAAGCGCGGTGACGCGTCGCCGCCAACAGCGACGAAAACCCCCAAGGGCAAGGCGCGGCCGACGCTGGACGAATGGGGACTCTACGACCCGGCCAAGTGCGGCTTCGGGGCGTTGTACGCGAAGCTCGAAGAGATCGAGGAAAGCACCGAGCCCACCGAGGACGGGGCGGACGCGACCGAGCCGACCATCGAACCCGCCACGCCGGCCACCGGCCGCAACCCGCGGCCGCTCTCGATGTGGGCCTGGCGCGCGACCGCGGAACCGGCGCGGCCGTCGGCTCGAAAACCGAACGGCCCTGGCCCCTGACGACTTCCGCGAGCTGCTGGCCCGGCTCAACATTCCTGCCGCAATCGCCGCGGTCCGCTATGCCAGCGGCGCACGCATTCGTCGGGTCCGGGTGTCGCCCGCCGCGCGCCAGGCGAAACGCGACGACTCGCAGGTAATCATCCTCTCCCGCAAGCTCCTCAACGCCGTCCGCGAGCAGCCGACGGTCCGGGGCAGCTTGACCCCTCGCGGATAGCACGCCAGAATTCGAGGTAGCGGCTCCAAGGGCGTCTAGCACACAAGACCGTCCCGATCCCTGCTTTCTCGAGGTTCCCGTGCACGACGACCACACCTACGACACAGATCTGACGCGCCGCGATGCGCTCAAGACCCTGGTGGCCGGTATCGGCGCCGCCACGGTGATTCCGCTCATCCCGGCCGACGTCGCCGAGGCCGCGCAGAAGGCGGTCGCGAAGCGCAAGGCCGCCGCGGCGGCGCCGAAGTTCTTCACGCCGGCGCAGCACCGCACCGTGGACGTCCTGTCGGAGCTCATCATCCCGGCCGACGATCGATCGCCGGGCGCAAAGGCCGCACAGGTCGCCGACTACATCGATTTTGCCTTGAGCGAGTCGCCGGCCGATGCCAGGACGGTGTGGACCGAGGGCCTGGCCGCGCTCGACGCGGCCAGCACCACGCAGCACGGCGCGGCGTTCGCCGACTGCCACGCCCGAACAGCAGACGGCAATTCTCACCGAAGCGGCGAAGAACGAGTTCAACCCGACGACGCCGCTCGAGAAGTTCTTCCGCGAAGCCAAGGCGCGCACGATCTTCGGCTACTACACGAGCAAGATCGGCATCCACGAGGAGCTGAAATACAAGGGCAACCAGTTCCTTCCCGAGTTCGTCGGCTGCGATCACCCGGAGCACATGTCGTAACGGGCTCCGGACTCCGGGCATGTCGCGTAGGGGCGCACTGCGTGCGCCCGGAGCGTAGGGGCGCACTGTCCGCCTCCGCGCAGAGCGCTACGGCGAGACCTCGACGACGCTCGAAGAGCGAAGTCGGGCGTGCGTCCGGAGAAGAGATGCAACAACGTCAGTCGATCGAACCGTCTCGCAAGGCGACATACGACGTCATCGTGGTCGGCTCGGGCGCTGCGGGCGGCATGGCGGCATTCGTGCTCGCGACGAAAGGCGTGAAAGTCCTGCTGCTCGAAGCGGGCGGCAACACCGACGTCTACAAGTCGAAGACGATGGAGTGGCCGTATGAGGCGCCTAATCGCGGCGAGCTCGCGCCATCGCAGCACGCGTTGAACGTCGCCGAATACGAGATGCTGGATCGCCCGTACGGGATGGCCAAAGAAATGGCGCCGTACAAGAAAGGTCTATTCCTACGCCGCTGACCGCTACACGAAATCGTGGCTGGTCGACGAGCGCGAATCCCCGTTCACGGGAACCCCCTACGCATGGGTGCGGGCGCGGGCGCTTGGCGGCAAGACGCTGCTCTGGGGGCGCGGCGCGCTGCGGCTCGGCCCGCAGGACTTCAAGGCAAGTCCGACGACGGCTTTGGTGAGGACTGGCCGATCGCGTACGAGGATCTGGCGCCCTGGTACGACAAGGTCGATCGCCTGCTCGGCGTCTCGGGCACGGTCGAGAACCTGCCCTGGATTCCCGACGGGATCTTCCAGCGCCCGACCAAGCTGACCTGCGGCGAGCAGATCTTCAAGAAGGCGGTCGCGAAGATGGACCGGCACCTGATTGCCGGCCGCGCCGGCGTGACAACCGAAGGACTGCTGCACAACCGTTACCGGTCGCGCTGCATGGGCAGAGGCCGCTGCGGCCGCGGCTGCGACATCTCGGCGAACTTCCACTCGCCGACCGCGCTGATCTATCCCGCCAAGGACACCGGCCGCTGCGTCGTGCGGACCGATTCGGTCGTCTCCGAGGTATTGGTCGACGAGGCCGACCAATCGCGTCACGGGCGTCCGCGTCATCGACCGGCAGACGAAGAAGCCGATGGAATTTCACGCCAAGGCCGTGGTCCTCGCCGCCGCGACGCTCGAGACGACGAGGCTTCTCCTCGGCGTCGAAATCGCGCCTCTACCCGAACGGTCTCGCTAACTCCTCCGGCGTCGTCGGTCACTACTTCTGCGAGCATCTGATGGGCCCGCGCGGGTCGGCCTACCTGCCGATGCTGAAGGGCCGTGAGGCGACCAACGACGATGGACGACCGGTGCCGCCCTACATCCCCCGGTTCCGCAACCTGACGGACAAGCATCCGGATTTCATCCGCGGGTATCACTTCCAGGGCGGCGCGGGGTGCTCCGACTATCCCGGCCACGGCGCACGACACCGCCGGCTTCGGTGCCGCCTTCAAGAAGACCGTGCGCGATCTCTACCCGACGCCGATCGGGTTCGGCGGTTTCGGCGAAGTGCTCGCGCGCTACGAGAACCAGGTCGATCTCGATCCGCAGCTGAAGGACGCCTGGGGCGTGCCGGTCCTGCGCTTCAACTACCGCTTCGGCGACAACGAGCTGAAGATGGCGAAGGACATGTGCGACAGCATCGAGGAGATGCTGCACGCGGCGGGCGCCGAAGAGATTCGCGTCAACCGCACCCCGCTGACGCCCGGCTGGTCGATCCACGAGCTGGGCACGGCGCGGATGGGCGACGACCCGAAGACGTCGGTCGACGACTTCGTTCGGACAGACCCATGACCTCAAGAACCTGTTCCTGGTCGACGGCAGCATCTTCGTCTCGGCCGCCAACCAGAATCCGACCTGGACCATCCTCGCCCTGTCGATGCGAGGCTCCGAATTTCTCGCGGAAGAATTGAAGAAGGGCAATGTCTGAGTCGCGCTCGCCCCATGCGTTACGACGTAATCGTCGTCGGCTCCGGCGCAGCGGGAGGCATGGCGGCATACACGCTGGCGACGGCGGGCGCGCGCGTGCTGCTGCTCGAAGCGGGCCGGGCGGTGGACGTCTACAAGGAATTCCGCACGATGGAGTGGGGCTACGAGTCGCCGCGCCGCGGATCGCTGCCTCCGGACGAGCACGAGATGACCGGCGCGGAGTACCGGACGCTGCCGCGGCCCTATGCGTTCGCACGCGAGTACGCGCACTACAAGGCGGTGTACTCCGGTCTGGGCAGTCCCTACACCAAAGGCCTCCTCACCGACGAGCGCAAGATGCCCTACGCGGGCACACCCTACATGTGGGCACGGGTGCGCGCACTGGGCGGCAAGACGCTGGTCTGGGGACGCGTCGCGCTGCGCCTGTCGGATTACGACTTCAAATGCAAGACGCACGACGGGTTCGGTGAGGACTGGCCGATCTCGTACGCACGATCTGGCGCCGTACTACGACAAGGTCGATACGCTGCTGGGCATCTCGGGTACCAAGGAGAACCTGCCGCAGCTGCCGGACGGCATCTTTCAGCGGCCGATCAAGCTGACCTGCGGCGAGCAGATCCTCCGCAAGGCGATCGCGCCGATGGGGCGGCATCTCATCCCGGGCCGCGCCGGGGTGACGACCGACGGCCTCGTCACCAACCGCTACCGATCGCGCTGCATGGGCCGCGGCCGCTGCGGCCGCGGCTGCGACATCTCGGCGGCCTTCCATTCGCCCACCGCGCTTATCTACCCCGCGAAGGACACGGGACGTCTGGATGTCCGGACGGATTCGATCGTCGCCGAAGTCCTGGTCGATGAATCGACCAACCGGGCGACGGGCGTCCGCGTCATCGACCGCAACACGAAACAGCACCTGGAGTTCTCCGGCCGAACCGTGGTCCTGGGCGCCTCGACGATCGAGTCGACCCGCCTGCTCTTCAACTCGAAGTCGCGGCTCTACCCGAACGGTCTCGCGAACTCGTCAGGCGTGCTCGGCCACTACTTCTGCGAGCACATCATGGGGCCGAGCGCGAGCGGCACGCTGACCACGCTCGCGGGGCGCGAGACGGCCAACGACGACGGACGGCCCACCGGGATGTACATCGCGCGCTTCCGCAACCTGCGGGAGCGGCATCCGGACTTCATCCGTGGCTATGGATTTCAGGGCGGCGCCGGCTGCAGCGAGTATCCCGGCGTGGCGCACTCGGTGCCGGGATTCGGCGTGTCGTTCAAGCGGGCCGTGCTGAGGAAGTATCCGACGCCGCTCTCGATTATCGCCTTCGGTGAAGTGCTGCCGCGGTACGAGAACGTCGTCGACGTCGATCCTGCGGTTGTCGACGGGTGGGGCCTGCCGGCGGCGCGCTTCAACTATCGATTCGGCGACAACGAGCTGAAGATGGTGAAGGACATGGCCGCGACGGCCGAGGAGATGGTCAGGGCGACGGGCGCCGAGGACGTCAGCGTCTCGAAGGACTATTTCCTCGAGGGCGCGTCGATTCACGAGCTGGGCACGGCGCGCATGGGGAACGACCCGAAGACGTCAGTCACCAACGGCTTCGGCCAGACGCATGACGTCAAGAACCTCTTCGTGCTCGACGGCAGCATCTTCGCCTCGGCCGGTTGTCAGAACCCGACCTGGACGATCCTCGCGCTCGCACGGCGCGGGTCGGAATATCTTGCGGAGCAATTGAGAACAGGCGAGGTTTAGAGGGAATACCCACAGTGCCAAGTGCAAAGTGCTAAGTGCTAAGTGGAGTGGAAAGTGGGAAGTGGCCAGTTGTGGCTGATAGCAACTACTTGCCACTATTCACTACTCACTCCACTTGGCACTTGGCACTTCGCACTTGGCACTGTCAGTGTCCACCACCCAGCCGCGATTCGATCTCCTGATACTGCCCGCGCGCGGCGGTCCACGACGCGGTCGGCTTCGGATCGAACCGCGCCGGCGCGATGTTCGCTGCCACGTGCTGGCGCGCCTCGGCGAGCGAGGCAAAGCGTCCGGCGGCGATCGCCTGCGCGATGATGTTGCCGATCACCGTCGCCTCGACCGGGCCGGCCAGAACCGGCAAGCCAGTCACGTTGGCCGTCGCCTGGTTCAGATAGGCGTTGCGGCTGCCGCCGCCCACGATCTGCACGCCGCGAATGGCCCGGCCCGTGACCGATTCGATCGTCCCGACAATCGATCCGTAGCGCAGCGCCAGTGAATCCAGGACCACCTTCGCGACATGCGCAGGCTTCGACACGACCTCCTGGCCGATCTCGCGCATCTGCTCGGCAACCGCGGCAAGCATGCTCGGAGGGTTGAGGAACCGCGGGTCATCGGGAAAGATGAACCCGGTGGCCTCTTCCGACGCCGCCACCTTCTCCAGCAGGCGCCCGTAGTCCACGTCGACGCCGGCCGCCTGCCACTCCCGGCGGCACGACTCGAGGATCCACAGGCCCATCGAGTTCTTCAGCAGCCGCACCGTGCCGAAGGCTCCGCCTTCGTTGGTGAAGTTGTGGGCGCGCGCCGCGGCGGTGATCAGCATCTCGCGCCGCTCGACGCCGACCAGAGACCAGGTGCCGGACGAGATGTACGCCCAGTCGTCCTGCAGCGGAGTGCCGGCCACCGCGCTTCCGGTGTCGTGCGTGGCCGGCGCCACGACGACCGTTCCGTCGAGACCGGTCGGGCCGGCAATCCCCGAGAGAAGCGGACCGATGGTGGCACCGGTCGGGACGATCGGGCAGAACAGTCGACGAGGGAGTCCCAGGGCCGCAATCAGGTCCTCGTCCCAGGTGCCGGTGTCGGCGCTCACCAACTGGGTCGTCGTCGCGTTGGTGTACTCGGTGACCGCGCGGCCGGCGAGGAGCGCATTGACGAGATCGGGGATCAGCAGAAGGTGCGCGGCGCGGGCCGGAAACCCGGCGCTCGCGTGCGCCACGAGCTGGAAGAGCGTGTTGATCGGCAGGAACTGAATGCCGGTCCGCCTGAAGATCTCGTCACGCGGCATCAGGTGAAACGCCGCGTCCATGGCGCCGTCCGTCCGCTCGTCCCGGTAGCAGACGGGGTCTTCGAGAAGGCTGCCCTCGGCATCGGTGAGACCGTAGTCGACACCCCAACTGTCGACGCCGACGCTGTGCACGCGGCGCCCGAGCGCCCGCGCGCGCACGGCCGCGTCCTGCAGTCCCGCCTGGATCTCGACCGCGATGTGTCCGAAGTCCCAGCGAAGGTGACCGTCGATGCGGCGAGGCGGATAGCCGAAGCGGCGGACCTCTTCGACCAGCAGTTCTCCCGGCGCCGTGCCGCCGAGAAAGACCCGGCCGCTGCCGGCGCCGAGATCGACGGCGATGAAGAGTGAGGCCGCCATCAGCGGTCAGACGATGCCGGCAGTGGCGGATGTCTGAGCGGGACGTTCCCTGGCTTTTTGCTCGCGATACCCGCTGGCGCGATAGGCCGCCACCGGATCGATCGCGCCGCCGGCCCGGAACCGGGCCATGGCGAGGAGCGGCGAGACGTCGGTGTGAAATGCCCGCTTCAGGCACGAAAGCGCGGTGATCGCATCGCACCGCTGCTGTGCCTCGGTGAGCTCGCGGCGATCCACCAGATGGGCCTGCACGTAGGCGCGCACGACCTCGCCGACGCTCATCATCAGCGACTCGAGGGGATCGGTCACGTTGTGAGACTGGTCGAGCATATACGCTGGTGCAAAACCGGGCTCGTTCAGCTCCGCGTCGACCAGCTCGTTGAAGATCAGGAACAGCTGGAACGGCTTGATCGAGCCGGCATCCAGGTCGTCGTCTCCATACATGCTGTCGTTGAAGTGAAACCCTCCCAGCTTTCCGAGCTGAATCAGTCGCGACACGGTCATCTCGATGTTCACGTTCGGCGCATGATGGCCAAGGTCCACCAGGCAGAACGCCTGCGGCCCGAGCTCGCGCGCGCAGTAGTAGCTCGTGCCCCAGTCGTTGATCACCGTCGAGTAGAACGCCGGTTCATACAGCTTGTGCTCGAGGAAGATCCGCCAATCGTCGGGCAGCGCGTCGTAAATCGCGCGCATGCTGTCGAGATACCGATCGAGCGACTGCCGAAAAGGCATCTGTCCGGGGAAGTTGCCGCCATCGCCAATCCAGACCGACAGCGCTCTCGATCCGACGGCGACACCAATGCGAATGCATTCGAGATTGTGCTCGACGGCCAGCCGGCGAACCGCCGGATCCGGATGCGACAGGCTGCCGTATTTGTACGAGAGCGGTTGGCCGGGCTGATCCTGGAAGGTGTTCGAGTTCATCGCCTCGATGTGCAGTCCGCGCGCCCGCGCATAGGCTCGCAGCTCCGCCGGACTGTCGGTCTTGTCCCAGGGGATGTGCAGCGAAACGCCTGGCGTCGAGCACACCAGTTTGAACAACGTGGCGCAGTCATCGATCTTCTCGAACACGGTGCGCGGCTCGCCCGACCCGGGGAATCGCGCGAACCTGGTGCCACCGGTGCCCACGCCCCAGGACGGCACGGCGACTCTGAAGGCGAGCGCCCGCGCGACCAGGCGCTCGATGTCGATGCCCCGTCGCGCCAGTTGCCGGCCGAGCGCCTCGAAGTCCTCGTCCAGCGCGTCCTTCGCGTTCCGATTCTCGCGCTCGATCAGCTCGTCGGTGACGAGGACATTCATCGCCATGGTTACCTCAGAAAACCGTCCTGCAGCCCGCCGTCCACCGGAATGATGTGTCCCGTCGTCTTCGCCAGGCGCTGCGACACGAGCAGCAGGATCGCTTCGGCCTGGTCCTCCGGCTCGATCGGCGATTGCGTCAGCGACCGCTTCGCGTAGAACCCCGCCAGCCTGGCCCGCAGGTCGTCGTCCGATTCGCGCTCCTCGAATGCGATGCCGTACTTCGTCAGCGACGCGATCACGCGATCGCGCGGAAACATCGTGCTGCCCTTGACAACGGTGGCCGGCGCCACGCCGTTTACGCGAACCAGCGGCGCCAGTTCCACGGCCAGCTCGCGCACGAGGTGATTGGCGGCCGCCTTGCTCGTGTCGTAGGCAAGGCTGCCCTTCTTCGCGACCACCGCGTTGGCGCTGGTCGTGAGCACGATGGTCCCGGGCAGGTGCTGGCGCCTGAAGATCTTGTTGGCCTCATCAGCCACGATGTAGGCGCCCGACACGTTGATCGCGTAGGTCAGCGCCCACTGGCGGTCGTCGACGCGCCCATTGCGGTCCGGCGGCACGAAGATGCCGGCGGTGACGACGACCGCGTCGAGGCCGCCATACGCGATCAGCACGTCCTCGAACATGGCGGCGACGCTGTCGCGGTTGGTGATGTCGCAGGCCAGGCCGATCGCCGGGCCGCAGTTGCTGAGGCCGGTGCCCGCGACGCCGATGCCCTCGCCGTACGTGTCGATGATCGCCTGCGCGGTCGCTTCCGCGCCCGCCTTGTCGCGGTCCACGCACACGAGATGCGCGCCTTCCTTCACCAGCCTGTGCGCCGTCGCCTTTCCGATGCCCGCGCCGGCGCCCACGACAACGACGATCTGCCGATCGAGCTCCTTTTCCGGCGGCAGCCGCCGCAGCTTGGCCTCTTCGAGCGACCAATACTCGATGTCGAAGGCCTCCTGCTGGTCCATCGCTTCGTATACGTCGATCGCTTCGGCGCCGCGCATCACCTCGATCGCGCAGTTGTAGAACTCGGCGGTGACGCGCGACTCGCTCTTGTTCTTGCCCCACGCGATCATGCCGAGGCCCGGCACCAGCACGACCGTCGGGTTGGGATCGCGCATCGCCGGCGAGTCCGGCCTCTTGCACCGCGCGTAGTAGGCCGCGTAGTCCTTCCGATATTGTGCGATGCCGCTGACCAGCGCCGCTTTCAACGATTCGACGTCGTCGCCGGGCGTCCAGTCGACGAAGAGCGGCTTGATCTTCGTCCTCAGGAAATGGTCAGGGCACGACGTCCCGAGCGCTGCCAGTCGCGGCCCGTCCACGCTGTTGACGAACCGCAGCATCCGCTCGTCGTCCTGAACCGTCCCGACGAACCGTTTGCGCGGCCGAGACCTGGCCGCGCAGGAATGGAAGAATCTCGGCGAGCACGCGTTTCCGGCGCGCGGGGTCGAGGGCGGCATGCCGTTGCCCGCCGAACGTGCGAGCGCCGCGATCGTGCGCCTCGATGAAGCTCGCCGCGCGGTCGATGATCTCGAGGGCCGTTTCGTAGCAGGTCTTGTCGTCGTTGCTCCACGAGCTCATGCCGTGGTGGCCGAGCAGCACGCCCTTCGCGCGCGGGTTTCCGGCGATGAGCTGCTCGATCATCAGGCCGATGTCGAAGCCGGGACGCTGCCACGGCACGTAGATCAGATCGTCGCCGTAGATCTCCCGGCACAGCCGCTCCTGATTCACCGACGCGGCGATGGCAATCACCGCGTTCGGGATGCAGGTGATCGACGTGCTGATGCGGCACGAAGGTGTGCAGCGGCGTGTCGATGGAGCAGGCGCGCGGGATTCAGGTTGAAGACGCAGTGGCTGTACATCGGGTACATCACGTCTTCAATCGGCGTCTTCGGACCGCGCTCCGGCGACGCCAGGTACATCGCCTTCATCGCCCGGACCTTATCGAGGTAGAGCGACGCGAAGCCGTCGCGCTTCGTCGTGCGAAGGTCGCCGCCGGATCCCTTCACCCACAGCACTTCGACAGGATCGCCGGTGAGCGGGTCGGCTTCGATCAGCTTCGACGAGGTGTTGCCGCCGCCGGTGTTGGTCAGCGTGAGATCTTCGCCAAGCTTGTTCGATCGATACACGAGCCGATCGACACCCGACAGACGATCGGCCTCGTCGTCCCGCCACAGGTATTTCACGTGGCTCAATTGCAACTCACGCTCGCCCATCGACTCCCCTGGTCAGGATCGCTCAAAGTGTATCAACATCGGCGCGACTAAAGTCGCGCCCTACTGCGGACTGCAGTAGGGCCGAACTTCAGTTCGGCCAAAACGCGCGCCGCTCCCCGTCAGCGCGACGCCGACGCACCGGCTTTGTCCGCGACCGCCTGCACCACGCGAACGGGCCCGAGCAGGCCCGAGAGGAGCAGCGGCGAGTCCGTCTTGTAGAACACCGGCACGGGTGAAGGTGTACTGCTTCGGCGCATTCGGCTGGCGGTCGCCAATCATCCGGTTCACCCAGAGGTTGGTCACCTTGACCTCGAGGGCGTTGGCGCCGGCTTTCAGCGCGCCGGTGGCGTCCACACGGAACGGTCGCTTCCAGACAATGCCGAGCCGGCTTGCCGTTGACCGACACCTCCGCGAGCTCCTTCACCTCGCCGAGATCGATCCAAAGCCTGGCGCCGGGTACGAACCAGCCCGCCGGCGCGTCGACGGTCTTCGAGTAGGTGGCGCTTCCCGAAAAGTACTTCACTCCCGGATCGGCGTTCTCGCTCCAGGACTTCAGCGTGTCCAGCGTGATCGTGTCGGGCGCGCCTCGATCCGCCTGGAAGCGCACCGTCCACGGCCCAGCAATCGTCGCGATGGATCGCTCCACTGGCGCGGCAATCGTTCGCGACGGTGCGGAGGCAGGCTTGCGGAACACCACGAACACCGCGCCCCACGGATCGAGATGGAGCGGCACCGTCGTGCGATCGCCCGCAATGCGATACGGCGCCGGTTCGCGCCGTCCCGCTGTCGGCGTGCCAGATCTCGGCCTCTCGTCCGCTCACGCGGAACGTTGCCTCCAGGTCTTCATCGCGGTCCTGCCGGTTGTTGACGAAGTAGACATCGCCGTCCGGCAGTGTGCGATGGACGAAGAGCGCGGTCGTATCGGTCTTCGGCTTCGTGTAGACAAAGTCCGGCGGCACCTGCAGGCGAGACAAGACCGCCTCGATCGTGGCGTCGCCGTACACCGAGCCCGCTCCGTGCCGATGCTCGCCTGAACCATCGCCGGCGCCCCAGAGATCGTCCGCCAGCCGGTGGAAGTCCGCGTCGCTGTCGCTGAGGCTTGGCGATGCCATCGGCTTCGGCCCGACGACTACGGCGCCAGCGCTGACAAGCTTCGCGAATCGATCGCAGCACCGGCAGCGACATGTGCCGGCTGTTCGGGTCCAGAGCCAGCACGCGGTACTGCATGCCGCTCGGCGTCGCGAGCCGGCCGCCGCTCGACCGAGAACCGATGCATCAGCGCATCGGCGTTCACGTAGTCGAAGTTGTAGCCATCGGGGATTGGCGGGTCGCCTTCTGCTGGAAGAGCGCCGTGACGTTCGTGTCCTCGCCGTAGAAGTACGCGATGTCGGCGACGAAGCGTCCCTGCTGAAGCAGGTACGAGCTGCGCGCCAGGTAGCTGATCCAGGGCGTCGCCTGCTCGGCCCAGGTCTCGTTGCGCGTGAACCACTGACCGAACGGGCCGAGGCTCAGGCCGGGGCCCTTGTCGACGAGCGGCTGGTGCACCGAGGTGTGGAGCACGAACCGGTTCAGGCCCATCGCCAGTTCCTTGTCGGCTGTCGGCTTCAGCGTGGCAGGCGACCACGCCCAGGCCGCGGAACCGGCGGTCAGCGACTCGGCGGCGACCAGGTTCTGGCCGTAGATGTGCGCCACCGATGCCGACTCGCGGATATCGGCGTTGGAACCGGGCTGATCCGCGTTGACGCCCGGACGCTGCGTCCACATCGCGCACATCGGCACGTCGTTCGTGCGCTTGACTTCCATGCCGTCGCCGATCAACGCCCGGCCCGACTCGTGCGACTCGCCGTAGTGGCCCATGCCGCGCGCCTTCAGGATCTGCGTGATCTGGTCGTAGTGGTGCTCCGCGATCATGTCCGCGAGCGTCCGCCGGAAGTCCCACAGGAAGCGATCGCTGGCCGCAGCGCTCTCCACGACGCGTCCGGTGAGCGCGGGCAGCCACGGGCGCAGGATCGTAGCCGCGCCTCTTCGTGAACTCCGCGATCATGTCGTCGGTCCAGTTCTGCGCGCCCGCCTCCCAGCTGTCGCTGATCAGGAATCGGAGGCCGCGCTTGCGCCCATCAGCGGGCCGACCGCGTCTCTGGTAGTTGTCGAGGTATGTGTCCATGTACGCCTTGACGTGCGGCCGGATTCAGCTTGTCGACCTCGAGTCCGGTTCCTTCCGGCGAGGCGGGGTGGTTGTTGATGCCCGAGCAGCGAGTAGCCCATGCGAAGCACGACCCACTCGCCCGGCGGCGGCGTCCAGTCGAGCGTGCCGTCGGGCCGCATCTTCGACGGTCAGATCCACGATGCTGGCCTTTGCGCGGCGCATCACCCGCGGCGATCTCCGGCGTCGGCAGGTCGGAGAGGCCGGCGAGCGGCACGAACGCGGCCTTCTCCTCGAACCGATTGCACGCGCGCGCCGGTGTGCAGCACCAACTCCGCGATCTCGTGCTCCTTGGGCGGCGGCGGAAGGGGAATGTCGATATCACCGAGTCCAGACGGACCCGGTGGCAACGTCAGGAACGTCACCCTGAAGAACCGGGCGCGGACCGGCGGGAACGCGACCGTGTTCTGTTTGGCCTGGCTGCTTGGAATGTTGACAACCTTGCGGAAGCTCCGGCCGTCGTCGCTGGCTTCGAGATCGGGCCCGCGGAGGTGGCGGCCCGAAGGGGAAGACGAACCCGGCCAGTGCCAGCGAGACGCCGCGAATCGTCCTGCGGCTGTGCGAAGGCGAATCTGGATCCACGCCTTCTCGCCGACGGGTGCCTTGGGCAACGGCGCTGGACTTGACGAGGTCGCCGTCCCACAGCAGCGACGCGTTGAACGGTGCCGCCGCTCGAGGTGATGGTGGGCTTCAGCGAGGCCAGCGGCACGTCGCCCGACGGCACGCGGATACGCGACGACGGCGCTGTCCGTGTAGTACTCGGGCGGCGGCTTGACGGTCTCGCCGCTCATGGAAGCGGCACCAGTTGAAGAACGGAACGTTCTGGAACGGGCCGCTGACCGTCGGCGGCTTCGCGAGCGTCCCCGAGAACGGCGTGCCGCCCTGCACGCGCGTCTCGCTCCATACGAGCTTCTTCATCGCCTGCGCCGGCTGCACCCACGGGCCGCCCGATTCGCTCCATCCGGGCGATCCGGCAATCGCCTCTTCGAGTCCAAGCTGGTCGGCCAGCGTCGTGGCGTACTGGAAGGCATCCTTCCATTCGGGCGTCATGTACACCAGGCGCTTCTCGACGACCTGATCGGGAAAGAGCGAGGCATCGAAATTCTGGAAGCCACCAATGCCGACACGGTGCATCCATTCGAGATCGAGCTTGATGCCTTCCTTCGTGATGTTGCCGTTCATCCAGTGCCACCACACGCGTGGCTTCGCCTCATTGGGTGGGCTCTCGAAACCCTGCTCGAGCGCGGCTCCGGAGGCTGGCGAGCCGGCGGGGGTCTGCGCGGCGCACAGTCCCGCAATAGCGGCGAACCAGAAAATCGACGATGCGCGGGCGACGAGCCTGCGTCGGGTGAGCATGGGCAGCCTCGGAGGTTTCGAGCGCGCTGGCTGGCGGGCCGGAGGGCACACCTCGCGCGCGGGTGCGCGCGAGTGTCCTGCAGGCCGTCCAACCCACCCAACGACTTTCGTGCGTTCGAGCGCTGTTCCTGCCGGCAGAACAACCGCCGCCGGCGGGTAGTTGACGACTAAGCGGTCGAGAATGAATGGTTTGCGTGCGGAGAGGCCGGCCGCCACACCGGTCAATCGCCCTGAGGCTGCACCGGAATACGTTTCACTCTGCGCAACACGTCGACACGAACGTCCACTTCCCTGACGGGACCGCAAAGACGGTCCGCCCGGCTTCTTGACTCACCTGCCGTGCGTGGCCGCCGCCGGCGGGCGCATGCACAGTGACTTCGGTTCGCTCCCGCGCCGGCACTGAAACCGTGGCGGTCGCGTTGGCGGGGATCACAATCTCGAGAGAGAACCTGCCCGCCCGCCGGGTCCAATGGCTGGTCACCTTGCCACGAATGGTGTCGAGGCTCGCGCTTACCCACTCGATGTCCCCGGCGGGCTGCGGATTGATGCGGATCCGTTTGAAGCCGGGCGCAGCCGGGTCGAGGCCTATCCCGGCGAGGTCCTGGTACAGCCACTCGACGAGATGGCCCAGCATGAAATGGTTTTGCGAGGATCGCCGATCCGCGTTCCACGCCTCGGTGAGGCTGGTAGCGCCATGCGCGAGCTGATAGCCGTACCCCGGCTTCTCCGACTGATGATTCATGTCGAAGATCACGTCCGAGCGCCGGCTGTCGGCCAGCGCCCGCAGGAGATACCGGTACCCGACATCGCCTGCGGTCAACGCGTTGCCGCGCTTCGTGACGTCGTCGACGATCGCCTTGACCGCAGCGGCGCGATTGCCGGGATCGACGAGGCCCATGACCAGCGGGAGCGCGTTGGCCGTCTGTGAGCCGGTGGCGTAATGCCCAGCGGCGCGGTCGAAGAACGTGGCGTTGAACGCGCGTCGGATGTCTTCAGCCTGCTCCGAATAGCGGCGGGCGTCTTCGGTCCTGCCGATGAGCGCCGCCGCGCGGCTCAGGATGACGGTGTCGTAGTAATAGAAACCGGTTGCGGTCAGCGCGGTCGGCGTGAGCTGCGCCTTGCCGGGATCGCCTGGCCCGATGTCGTACCAATCGCCCAGGCCGTGCGACACGATGTGGTGTGTCGCGCGCGTGCCAAGATACGCGACATACCGCTTCATGCCGTCGTAGTGGCGTCGCAGCAGGTCGGTGTCTCCCGTCCACTCGTACTGCTGCCACGGCACGAGGACGTAGGCACTGCCCCATTCCGGTGAATCGCGGAATCCCTCTTCGAACACGGTGTACTCGGGCGCGATGTCGGGGACCAGACCGGTCGGGAGCTGACTGTCGGCCATGTCGCGCATACCCTTGGCGAAGAGCCGCGCGAGATCGAATTCGTAGCGGAGGGAAGGCCCGTTGAGGTGGTATTGCTCGAGCCATCCGAGGCGCTCGCGATGAGGGCAGTCGGTGATGACGCTCACGAGGTTGCTGCGCTGCGCCCAGCGAATCAGCGTGTGAATGCGGTTGAAGAGCGCGTCGGACGACTCGAACGTGCCGATGGCCGGCGACGTCGAGTGCACGACGATGCCTTCGAGGCTGTCGACAGTTGGGAGCGCGCCGTTCGAATCGGCGCCCGCGCGCTCGACCTGCAAGTACCGCGACCCGTGGTAGAAGAATTTCGGAAACCACGTTTCCTGCTGGCCGCCGGCAAGCGTGTACCTCCAGTACCGATGTGCCTCCGCCAGCCGACCGCCGGTCGACACTCCCGTCCTGGTTCAGCAGCTCCGCCGGCGTGATCGTGATGGACGATCCAGCGGCGCCGTGGACGCGCACTCGGGGCATCAGTGACACGTTCTGGCCGAGGTCATAGACGCTGACGCGATCGCTGAGGCGCGTCACGCGAACGGGCTGCAACGTCTCGAACTTGCCGAGCGGAGGCGCAGCGCTCGTGAAACCCGTCAGGACGCCGCCTGGCCCGCTGGTCACCGCGACGGCGCGCCATGTCGAATCATCGAACGCCGCCGAGCTCCAGCCTGTGGGCTCCTTCCGCGCATCGTGGTCTTCGCCGCCGTAGACGCACGAAAACGTGATCGGTCCGGCCATGGCTCGCCAGCGTTCATCGGTCGCGATCGCGTCCGTCGTGCCGTCCGCATAGTCGAGGCGAAGCTGTGCGATCGCCATCAGTCGGCCAAAGGAGCCTTTGAACTTCGTGTATCGGCCGCCGTCGACGCGGTACATGCCCTTTCCAGCATCAGGCCGATGGCATTCGTGCCGGGCCGGAGGAGCGCCGTCACGTCGCGCGTGTCGTAGAGCACGGTCTTGTCGTACCTCGTCCAGCCCGGTGACAGCACGTCCTCGCCCACCTTCTGGCCGTTCACGTAGAGCTCGTATTGGCCCAGTCCGGAGACGTGAATCGTGGCGCGTGACAGATCCGCGTTGACCGCGAACTCACGCCGAAAAAGTGGCGATTCGCTGTCTGCTGGATCGGCAATCCAGCGCGCGGTCCAGTCGCTCGCAGCGAGCAGCCCCATTGTCCAAGAGGCCGGCGCGCTCCATGCTGAGGCGCGATCGGCGCCGTCCCACGCACGCACCTTCCACGTCACGCGTTGCGTAGAGACCAGGCGCTTGCCGGCATACGCAATGTGTGTCGTCTCGTCAGACGCGATCCGCCCGCTGTCCCACAAATCGCCTTCGTCTCTGGCGAGCAGATCGCGGCTCGTGGCCACGAGAATCTGGTACGCCGTCTGACGCGCCCCGCCGACATCGCTCGCCACCTTCCAGAACAGTCGAGGCGCGGCCACATCGATCCCCATTGGATCTGTCGCGTACTCGCAACGCAGATCGTCCACGATCAGATCAGACCGTCGCGACTGCGGCGCCGTGAGGACGACGGCAAGAAGCGTGGCGATAGCGAACAGCTTTGCCATCGAGGCTTTCAGTGATGCCCAAGCTAAAGCTTGGGCCTACTTGAGAACCACCTTCGTACGTAGGAACCACCTTCGTACGTAGGAACCACCTTCGTGCCAGTAAGGCCCGAGCTTTAGCTCGGGCAACCGATCATTTGGACACCGTCACGACCGCAACCGCCAGACCTTCGAGCGTCATCTTTCCGCCCGAGATCTCTCGCGTTGCGGGCGGCGCGGCCTTCGTCGTCTGGTCCACGACCATCGCCGTCGTCGCGCCTGGAATCGTCAGCGCAAACGGCCGGTTGCGCTTGTTCACCAGAAGCAGCTTGCGCCTTCCATCCGGCGCCACGAAGCCCTGCGCGTGGACGTAGGTCTGGTTGAGCGGCAAAAGCACTGTGGTCTCAACCAGCTTGTCGCCGGGCGCGGAAATTGTCCTTCAGAAGCTGCAGCACGCGATACCGCGCGTTCGGCGCGCCCGTGTCCCAATCCACCATCGACACGCTCGGAAACTGCGTCGGATAGCCGACCAGCTGCGACTCGCCGGCGACGTCGATCCCGAGCTGTGCGAGGCGCGAGAAGACGTAGGCGTACAAGGCGCCCGACAAGTGCCAGTAGACTTCGTCGAGCGGCTTGAACACGTAGCCCGCCTCGCCCTGGTGCAGGTCATCGGCGGCGATCGATCCGATCTCGTTGACGGTCGTCTTCGTCGATGGCGACAGGCGCAGGCGGATCGTCTCGATATAGCCGGCGACGTCGAGGAATTTCTCGGCCTGCTCGAAGAACGTGAACTGCTGGATCTCGGGCGACTGGTCGGCGGTCGGCACGGCGTAGAAGTGATACGAGATCATGTCGAGCGGGATGCCGGGCTTGTGGTTCTTCGGGTTCAGGAAATACTCGAAGAACCGCGGCGCCTGAGAGGGAAATGCCAGCGAGACACCGACGAACTTCGTCTCGGGAGCCACCGCCTGCATGGCGCCGACGATGGCGTCGTATCGCTCGGTGTACTGCTCGGCGGTCGTCTGGTGCTCGAGATCCGGTTCGTTGAGCACTTCCCAGTACGTGGATCGTGTATTGTGGCCCGACTGGTGCCGCGTGCCGGCTTCGTCGGTGAACCCGCCCTTCGTGTACCAACTGATCAGCCGCGCGTAGTAGTCGCCAAGTTCCTTTCCGGTCGGGTCGCGCAGCTCGGTGCCCTGCGAGTAGTTCCAGATCGGCTCCTCGGGGTTCGCCGGATACGGCACCGGCTTGTCGGTCTTGAACATCCACTGCGGAATGGTGCTGAAGTTCAGCATCACCGAGTGACCGCGAGTCGCTTCCAGGAAATCCTCGGTCATCGGATCGATGAGCGAGAAGTCCCAGGACGTTTTTCCACCTGATGGCGGCTCGAGCTCCGCCACGGCCAGCCTCGGGATACGGCAGCCAAGGGACGTACCTCACGTAGTCGCAACCAAGCTCACGCAGCGATTGGAATGCCCGGTCGTGGATCGCCGAACCGCGGCGAAGCGGCGGGTTGACGACCACCTGGAGCGTGGGCGTGGTGTTCGATATGCGAATCACCTTGTCCCAGGCGACATTGACGCGCCCCTCGTCCACCGACGCGCCCTGCGCCAGAACAGGCCCGCTCTTGAGGAAGTTCCCGTATCCCACCAGCATCGTCGACGCGACGAGCACCGCAAGGCCCGAGGCGATGAGCCGGTGCGTCTTCCTGCTCGTGCCGCGCCACTCGCGCAGCGCCACGCCCCATAAGGTGCTGAAAATGATGATGCTCGCCATGTGCATCGTCCAGCTCGAGAACTCGTAGGAACCCATACGCGTTTGCCCCATGCTGTAGAAGAAGAACTGCAGGTACCACACGACGCCGGCGACCGCCGAGAGTGCGTAGTTGAGGATCAGCAGACCTCGGGCTGACCGGGTACGGCGATGTACTCGCCCGCCGATCGGTTTCTCGTATTGAGGATCACGCACCAGACGACGTTGGTGGTGAAGCCACCGAGCAGGACGACGATCAAGACCGGCAGGTTCTGCCAGAGATCGGCCCGGCCCTCCTGCGAGGAGTCGAGCGCGGGTGAGATCGGCCAGCGGCTTCCCGGCGGCAAGGCCGTAGGCGAAGCAGGAGCTCATCACGCCGCAGAACGTCGCGACCAGCATGCCCTTGCCGAAGTCGAACTCGCGAATCGTCGCGGCCTTCTGTTCGGACGAGAGCTCGCGCTCCTTCGATCGCCCAGCCAGGCCGCTCAGCGCGATGCCGAACAGGCAGACGCCGACGCCGAGAAGGATCACGCGTCCCGAGGTGCTGGCGGCGATCTGGGCGATCTCGCCGCTGACGATCGGCGGAATCAGCGTCCCGAACGCGGCGCAGTAGCCGAGCGCCACGGCCACGCCGAGCGCGATGCCGAGATAGCGCATGGTGAGTCCGAACGTCAGACCGCCGAGTCCCCACAGCACGCCAAACGCATACGCCCACACGAGCGTGCGAGCGGGCGCCGACAGAAGCGTCGCCCGGAGATCCGGGACGAGGAGCCAGGCAAAGATCCAGGGCGCGACGATCCAGCTGAACACGCCGCCGACGAGCCAGTAGGTCTCCCAGGACCATCGGCGCACGCCGCGATAGGGAATGTAGAAACTGGCCGCGGCCAGGCCGCCTATCCAGTGGTACAGCACTCCCAGCATTGGATTCGGACCCACGCGATGTCTGCTCCCTGATTAGGCGCGCGCTAAAGCCCCGCCTCCACATCGTCGCGGACGCTTTCAGCACACGCGGATCGCGTCGATCTGCAGCAGCGCCGCAATCTTCTCGACCGTGCCCGCGACGTGCCCGACTCCAACGGCGCAGTGATGGGCGGGGCCGTGACTGTTCCAGGCATTCACGAACGCGCGCGCGCCGACGGGGAATCGATAGCGGCTGTTGGTGTTGCCGATCTCGAGGATCGGCCCCGCCACGGATTCCCCTTCCGCCACCAGCAGGCTCAGCCTGCCCGATCCCGTCTCGACGACCGACAGCAGCGTCACCGGGCCGTGCCTGACGCTCATTTCCACCGACAGTCCGCGGCCGACCTTGCCGTGGTAGACCTCGAGCGGCCGCACTTTGGTCTTGCCGTTCGCGATCGCGATGTGGCCGGGACCGTCGTGCCCCATCAGCACGACGTCGTCGATGAAATCCATCGCGTAGTACTCGGTGAACGAGCCGCCGACGCCGAGCGTGTCGAGCATCTTCATCGCCTGCACGTTCTTGACCTCGTACTCGCCCGCGACCGGCATGCCGCGGCTGGTGAGCAGCGACGTGCCGAGGATGATCGAGCTCATCGCGTCCTCGTTCTCGTCGACGCCCTTCCCTTGTAGTAGTAGGCCAGCGAGCCCAGATCGTGCTTCGCGACGAGGCGGTCCAGGGCGACGGCGGTGCGGGCGGCGCGCTCGACTCGTCCTGGGCGCGCAATCCGATTGGACGTCGAACGCCTCGTGAAACGCCGACACCTTCGCGGCGATCTCGCCCGGCGGCACGTCACGGCGGAGCGCTGCCAGCTCCTCCACCTCGAGGATCTCGATGTGGCCGCCGAAGTGCGGCGCAGTGGCGCGTGAGATCGGTGTAGATGTCGAGCATGCCGCCGTAGTAGTGGCCCATCAGGCCGAGCCGGTTGTGCGCGAGCACGTGCACGGTGCGAGCGGCGGCGATCCAGTCGTCCACCTCGTCGCCAGCACGGCTCGTCGTCGTGCAGCATGCCGGTCACCTGGTGGAAGTCGATGCGCGCCCGCTGGAAGACATTGGCGATCTCGGGGACCGAGCATGCCGAGCAATGCGCGAGCCACTCGCCGGTCATCGCCGTGCGATCGCCGCATCGCGTTGACACGCGCGTAGTCGATGGCGGGCGCCGGCTGGAGGTTCAGCACCATCACCGGCACCCTCGCCCGCCGGACGACCGGCAGCACCGTGGCGCTGAGCGCGTACGTGGTGACGTGGAGAAAGATCAGATCGACGTCCTCGGCGCGAAACCGATGCCCGGCATCCAGCGCCTTCGGCGGCGTGTCGATCAGGCCGAGATTGACGACGTCCACGCCGGGACGACGGAGCCGTTCGGCCACGACCTGCACATATCCTTCGAGCCGCTGACTTCAGCCCCTCGAACTGCGGCCAGTACGCGTCCAGTCCGATCCCGAACAGCCCGACCCTGACGTTCCGCATCGGTTCAAACGCACCTCACTGCGGCGCCTGCGAGTCGATTTCCTGGCGCGTCACGCCGGTTGGGGCCCGAATGGCGGCCTGCTCGCGCTGCTGTTTCTCGGCGCGGAGCTGCTGGAACAGCGCCAGCGTCTTCTCGACTTCCGCGGTGTGCCCCAACGCGCGGTGTGCCTGCGCCAGCTGATACATCGCCACTTCGTCGTGCGGGTCGATCGCGATCGCCTTCTCGAGATGCGCGAGGCCTTGCGCCGGCTCGCCCGCCGACACCAGCGTTCGACCGAGGCCGACCAGCGCGTCCTCGAACTGGGGGTCGGAGGTCAGCGCGAGCGCGAACAGCCGCTGCGCCTCGTCGAGACGATTCGCCTTTCGCTGCAGCTCGCCGAGCTCGTACGCCGCATTGGCGTTGGTGGGATCGATCTGGAGCTCGAGCTCGAATTCCTGTGCCGCCTCGCGCCAGGGTGTTCGGAGCCGAATCGGGCTGCTTGGCGCGTGCGAGAAGGGCACGCCCGGTGCGATAGTGAATGCCGGGACGACGGGGATCGACGGCCAGCACCGCGCGGTACTCCTGGACCGCGGCGTCGAAGGCGCCCTCGCTCTCGTTGGCCTCACCCTTCGCCTGGTGCAGCCACACCGACTGCGGCGCCACGTCGGCGAGCGTCATCGTCTGCACGTAGGCAAGGTTCGCGAAGATGCGGCCGGTGTGGTACAGCACTTCGGGGTCTTTGGGATAGGCGCGCGACAACTCCAGGGCCGCCTGCGCGGCATCGGCCGGTCGATCGAGGAACGTGTTGGCGCGCATCAGGTGCAGGCCGGCCATCCGTTTCAGCGCCGGATCCTGACTCTGACGGAATGCCGTCCTGAGGCCCGGCAACGCCTCCTCGTAGCGTCCAAGCTCGGAGAGGCACATCGCGAGCAGCGCCGCCGCGTTTGACAGCGACGGCTTCAGCTTCACGGCGCGCTGCAGCACCGGCACCGCCTCGGCAAACTTTGCCTCGCTGGAAATAGATCATGCCGAGCCGTGCGTGCACGTCTGCCGCTCGTCGGGTCGAGCCTTGCGCAGCTCTTCGTAGGCGCGCGCCGCGTCGTCATAGCGGCCTTCCGCAAGCGCGCGCTTCGCCTTCCTGAAATGACGCGCTGAACTCGGCGCGCGGGCGGCGCGGCTGCTGCAGCAGGGCCGGACTTCAGTCCGGCCATGAGGCCAGCCGTGCAAGACAGATTATCATCGTCAAGGCTGCAGCGTGCCCGGTGTGCGCGCGCATGAGGTGCTCCGTCGAAACGGCCAGCCGGGCCATGCTGGCGGTGCCCGAGCTGAAGCTCGGGCCTGCGATCGTCGCGATCGTCTGTCGTGGCCCGGTGCAAAGCATACGGCCTTGCACCGGGTCTGAGGTCGATCACACGACGGTCGCCATGTCAGAACAGAAATTTCAACCCGAGCTGGTTGATACGTCCCGGTCGCGCGGAATTCAATACCCCGAACGTCGCACTCGAAACGTTGCTGTCCGGCCGGTTGAACTGCGGGTGGTTGAAGAAATTGAACGACTCGAACCGGAACTGCAGCCGCATGTCGTGGCCGAACTCGAAGTTCTTGAACAGCGAGAAGTCGAGGTTGTTGACGCCGGGGCCGCGCAGGATGTTGCGTCCTGTGTTGCCGAGCTGTCCGAGTCCCGGCTGCACGAAGGCGGCTGTGTTGTACCAGTGCTCGACGGTCTGGTCGCCGACGTCCGGATCGCCGACGATGTCGGCGCGATTGGAACCGAACGTGTCGTTCAATCCCCCGAGATCGTCGGCCTGAATCGTGATCGGGAAACCCCTCTGCCAGGTGTAGATGCCGTTCACCTGCCAACCGCCGACGATCGCGTTCTTGACGCCCGTCGCATCGCCAGCATAGCGCTCGCCGTTGCCGAACGGCAGGTTGTAGACGAAGCTCCCGACCAGTCGATGATCGACGTCGAAGTCCGACAAGCCGTGGTCGCGTTCCGGATCGTGGTTGTTGAGGAATCCCTGCCAGCCGTTGAAGCCGCTCGCGCCGATGCCGGCGGCCGCCGATTTCGAATCGGTGCTCTTCGCCCACGTGTAGGCAAACGTCAGTAGCGAACCGCGGCCGCGATGCTCCAGCTTGGTGTTGAACGCGTTGTAGTTCGACCTTCCGCCCCAGTTGCTGTCGATGTAGACGACGAAATTGGGAAATGGCCGACGTGCTTCGACTGGTAGGGGACTGGCTGAATCATAAGGGAAGGCTTGCGCGATGTTCTGACGCATCAGCAGGTTGGTGCCCTTGTTCCCGATGTAGTTCAGCTCGAGCGTCGTGGCGCTGGTCAATTGTCGCTGCACGCCGAGTGACCACTGCTGCACGTATGGATTTTTCGGTTCCGGGGACTGGCTGACGGCCAGGAACGTATTCGCCGCCGGGGTGGCTACGTTAGGCTCTGCGAAGCTCGGGAACAGAGAGTCGGTCGTCTGCAGCGGCGCCGTCTGACCGAGTGACTGCTGATATTGACCGCGGCTGGTATATGGGTAGATATCCGCGGCGCCGTCAATTTCACGGCCTTCAGCGGAATCGAAGAAGACGCCGTAGCCGCCGCGCAGCACGGTTCGCTCGTCGTCCCCGAACGGCCGCCAGGCGAACCCGACGCGAGGAGAGAACACCTTGAACCGATCGGGGTTTTCAGGACTGCGACGATCTGCGAACTGGTAGTACGCGCCGTCGGTGATGCCGCCGCTGACGAGCGTTTCGTCGGCGACCCACAAGCCGCCCGGCGCGTAATCCAGGTTTCTCCAACCCATCCGGTTATTGGTCTCGTACGGCACATTACGGTAATCCCACCGAAGGCCAAGATTCAGCGTCAGCCGCGAATTGACCTTCCAGTCATCCTGCACGTACGGCGCGAAGTACTTGAAATTGAACTCGCGCGGATTGCCGGCCTGGCCGGGGACGCTGAACGCCCCAGGCTGGAAGAGCGCCGCGTTGCTGTAATAGCCGAGCAGGAAATCGGCGACCGGGTTGCCGCTGAAGCCAAGGCCGCCGCCAAGGCCGAAGGTGTACGGACTGCCCAGGAACCCGGTTGCGAGGTCGCGCTGCAGCCACCATCGCCGATAGTTGAAGCCGAAGTTGACCGTGTGCGCGCCCCGTATCCACGTGGTCGTATTGCTGATGTCCCACATCGGCTGGTTGCTGGCCGAGTAGGCGTTGATGGCGCCACCCACACCGCCTCCGATGAACCCCTGAATCCCGACGTTCGGGCACTCGCGCTGCACGTCGGGAACGTCCGTGTAGACGCCGGTCAGCTGCAGCGAGTCGACGTCGGACTGCGGGCAGGCGATGCCATTCTGATCGGCGCGCGCATCGACGCGCCCGAAACGGAAGTTGTTCACCAAATTGTTGCGGAGCGCCCATGTGTGTTGAACCTGCCAGTTCGTCGTGTCCTGGACGAACTGGCGATCGCCGATGTCCTGAAGGTTCGAGGTCGTGGTGTTGTCGTACATCGTTCGCGTCAGGCGGAAGAATGCCCGTCCGTACTTCGCGAGATCCTGATCGGCGCGAATCGTGAACTGGTCCTGGTTCTGCGGCAGCGTCCGAATCACCTGGTAGTTGCCTTGCGCGGCGTCGATGTTGGGCGCGGGGATCCATGGAGCTGCCAGCCTGGCGAGCCGCGACCATTGCTCCTGCGGGATGGTGTTGTTGGGAAACGGCCTTCCGGTGGCCGGGTCGATGATCGTGGTGCTGAAGTGGCCCGACAGCTCCGCCGGCGACGGCACTGTGTAGAATGCGGTGGACCCACGCTCGGTTCGGGTCGCCTCATAGTTGAACAGGAAGAACGTCTTGTTGCGGCCGTCGTAGAACGGCAGCCGAACCGGGCCGCCGACATAGAACCCGGGTTGTTTCTGATCGAGCTTCGGCTTCTCGGCATCCACCGGATCGAAGAAGTTTCGCGCATCGAGCTTTTCGTTCCTGAAGAACGCGAACGCAGATCCGTGGAAGTCGTTCGTCCCCGACTTGCTGACGATGTTGATCTGGTTGGCGCTGAAGCCGTACTCGGCCGAGTAGGTCGCCGTCTGTTCCTTGAACTCCTGGATGATGTCAATCGACAGGATCGCGGCCGGCGTGCCGAGCGACGTGTCGACGTTCGACGTGCCGTCGATCATGAAGTTGTTCGACGTCGGCCGCGAGCCCATGATGCTGATCGCGTTGCCTACGCCCTGACGCATCCCCGCCTGCTCGCCGTCGGTCTCGACCGCGCCCGCGCCGAGGAACAGCAACTGCAGGAAGTTCCTGTTGTTCAACGGCAACTGGGTGACCTGGCGCTCGCTGATGACCTGTCCGACCGTCGCCGTCTCGGTATCGAGCACCGAGGCCGTCGCCTTCACCTCGACGCGCTCGCTGACGTTGCCGGCCTCGAGCTGCAGGTCGATGCGCTGCACCTGGTCGACGTTCAACTGAATATCGGACCGGACCGCCAGCTTGAAGCCTGATTGCTCGGCACTCACCAGGTAGATCCCGACCGGCAACAGCGGCACGGTGTAGGTGCCAACATCGCTGGTCGTCGTCTCCCGTGTGAGACCGGTCTGCTGGCTGGTGACGACCACCTTGACGCCCTGGCATCACGGCGCCGGTGCGAGTCGGTGACAGTGCCCGTGATCTGACCGGTGGCGGTCTGCGCATGCGCGCCGCCTGCGAGGCCGAGGCAGGCGAGCACGGCGATGAGCGACGCGAGTGTTCTCATAGGGAGTCTCCGCCTGTTTCCACGCAAACCCGGGGTGCCCGGAAATCGAGACGCGAGAGTCTTGGCCTCGCCAGAAGCGGCATGCAAGCGACTTCAACCAATTGGGTCGCGTTTCGCGTGGCGAAACAGTGCGGTCGGCGAAGAGGGCGGGCTAACTTCTGGTCTGACCACACTTAAGCCGACGCGCTCCGAAGGAGGTGCGGAGAGGCGCGTCTGTACCGCGCCGGCGGAAGTGTTCTGAGGAGCGCAACAGCGATCGACGCCGATGCGCCGCGCGCCACCTCATCCGGTGGCGCGTTCCAGATGGAAAACTTCGGTGAGTGGCGTCGCGATTGGCGAGTTGTCCGGATTCGACGGCATCACGTCACGCATGAACGCCCACCACCGGCGGCACACGTCGGTCGCGGCCACCGCGTTCCAGCGCTCCTCGCTGTCGAATTCGACGTAGGCAAACAGATCGCGGGTGGCGGGATCCAGATAGATCGAGTAGGTGCCGACGCCGTGCGCGAGCAGCGTCTGCTCCAGCTCGAGCCAGATGGGACGGTGGCGTCGCTCGTACTCCGCTTCCTCGCCCGGATTGACCGACATGCGGAACGCGCGGCGAATCATTGCATCTCCTCCTGAGTGCGCCAACATCGCTATGGTATGCTCGCCGCCGGTTCCGAGCGTCGCGTCGCTGTTCGCCAGGAACATTGATGCCGTCCACGCCGAAGACCTATCTGGTCGAATCCGTCGTCCATGCGACGCAGGTGCTGGGGGCATTCGCCGCGCCGGGAGAAACGCTGCGCCTGCGCGACGTCGTCGAGCGCACGCGATTCAGCAAGGGCCTCTGTTTCCGCCTGCTGCACACCCTGCACCACTGCGGCCTGCTCGAAAAAGTCGACGTCAATCGCTATCGCCTGACCTGCGACATCCGTCCCCGCAAGCGGTACCGCCTCGGCTATGCAGGGCAGGGCTCTGGCGGGTCGTTTGCCGGCGAAGTGCGCGCGGGCCTGGAGCGCGCCGCCGAAGCCGCGCGCGTCGAGCTGATCGTCGTCGACAACCGGTATCAGCCGAAGATCGCGTTGCGGAACGCGGAGCACTTGATTCGCGAGAACCTCGATCTCGCGCTCGAGTTCCAGACCGACGAGGCAATCGCCCCTGAAGTGGCGGCGCGATATCTGGAGGCCGGTATCCCGCTCGTCGCGATCGACATTCCGCATCCAGGCGCCACCTACTTCGGCGCGAACAACTACCAGGCCGGTCTCCTCGCCGGCCGCTATCTGGGACGCTGGGCGCGAAGCCAGTGGAACGGCCGCGTCGACGAGGTGCTGCTGCTCGAACTGGCGCGAGCCGGATCGCTCGTCCACGGGCGCATCGGCGGCATACTCGCCGGCTTGAAGGAAACGGTGCCCGATTCGCTCGAAACCTGTCGCATCGCGACGCTCGACGGTGACGGCCAGTTCAAGGTGTCGTTCGAGCGCGTGCGAAAACATCTCCGGGAGTCACAGGCCAGGCACGTGCTCGTCGGCGCGGCCAACGATCCGAGTGCGCTCGGAGCGGCGCGAGCCTTCCAGGAAGCCGGCCGCGGCACGACGTGCGCGATCGTCGGACAGAACGCGGAGCCCGACGCGCGCGCCGAGCTGCGCGAGCCGCACACACCGCTCGTCGCGTCGATCGGCTACTTCCCCGAGCGCTACGGTGAGGGCCTGATTCGGCTCGCCCTCGACATCCTCGCCCGCAAGGCGGTCCCGCCCGCCGTGTTCGTCCGCCATCAGATCGTGACCCGCGAGAACGTCGATCACCTCTATCCGAACGACGAATTACTGGGTGTCAAGGTGATGGTGTAGTTGCGCGGGTAACCCGGGTAACTGTCATTGGCCAGCCATCTTGGCCAAGAAGTACAATCCCCTGATGCACATCAAGAGCTGGGTGCTTGGCGGAACGCTGGTCGTTGGCGCGATGGTCGCGGCGCACGCGTCGGTGAATTCGGCAGCGCGAGCAACGGGCGCTGCGCCGGCGGCATACACCGAGACAATCCCGAACACCAAGGTCACGTTCGACATGGTGCCAATTCCTGCCGGCACGTTCACGATGGGCAGCCCCGACAGCGAAGCCGGTCGCGGCGCCGACGAGGGGCCGCAGCACAAGGTCACGCTGCCCGCCTTCTACATGGCCACGAAGGAAGTGACCTGGAGCGAATACGACGAGTTCGCATTCAGCCTCGACCTGCAGCGCAAGCGCAAGCTGGGGTTGACGGGGCCGAAAGACGCGGGGGACGCAGTGTCACGTCCGACGCCGCCCTACGCGGACGAGTCGTGGGGATGGGGGAAGGAATCGCAGCCGGTGATCGGCGTCACGCAGTACGCCGCGTCACGCTACTGCGAGTGGCTCTCGGCCCGGACCGGCAAGAAGTATCGCCTGCCGACCGAGGCCGAATGGGAGTATGCCGCGCGCGCCGGCACCACCACGGCCTACTCGTTCGGCAACGATCCAGCGGCGGCGGGCGACTACGCCTGGTTCAAGGACAACGCCGGCGAGCAACCGCACGTCGGTGGCGGCAAGAAGGCGAATGCCTGGGGTGTGTTCGATGTCCACGGCAACGTGGCGGAATGGACTGCCGACAAGTACGACGCCGCCTACTACAGCCAGTCCCCCGCGACCGCGCCCTTCAACGATCCGGGGAAGGAGCTGTATCCCCACGCGGTCCGGGGCGGGTCCTGGGACGACGACCCGGCGAAGCTCCGGTCGGCGGCACGCCGCTCATCAACCGAGGCGTGGAGCCGCCGCGATCCGCAGAACCCGAAGAGCTTGTGGTGGCACACCGACGCCACATTCGTCGGCCTGAGGGTTGTCGCCGAGGTGGACAATTCGGGCAAGTAATAGTAGGTTGTCAGGCCACTTAACCGCTTACGCAAACGCGAAGCGGCGCTCAGATCTCGAACGGAGTTCGCCATGGATCAGCAGCATGTAAAGGCCGGCACGCCGTCGCGGCGCGACTTCATCAAAACCTCCACCGCCGCCGTCGTGGGCGGAACCATTGCCTCGAGCCTTTCGACGATCCCTGGCGCGTATGCCGCGGGAAGCGACGAGATTCGCGTTGGCGTGATCGGGTGCGGCGGTCGTGGGACCGGCGCCGTCGACAACGTCCTGTCGTCCGCCGAAGGCGTGCGCCTCGTCGCGATGGGCGACCTCTTCAAGGATCGGCTCGAGTCGAGCGTCCAGAACCTCGCCAAGCACGGCGCCAAGATCGCCGTGACCCCCGACAAGCAGTTCGTCGGCTGGGACGCCTTCAAGAAGGTCGTCGCCGTCAGCGACGTCAACTACGTGATCCTCGCGACCCCGCCGGCCTTCCGGCCGATGCACTTGCGCGCGGCGATCGAAGCGGGGAAGCACGTCTTCACTGAAAAGCCCGTGGCGGTCGATCCGGCCGGCATCAAGTCGGTCTACGAGCTGGCGGATCTGGCGAAATCGAAGAACCTCGCCGTGGCCGCCGGCACGCAGCGCCGCCACCAGGCGGCCTACATCGAGGCGATGAAGCGCGTGCACGACGGCGCGATCGGCGATGTAGTCGCCCTGCGCGCGTTCTGGAACCAGGGCGGGCTCTGGACCAAGCCGCGCCAGCCCGAATGGACCGACATGGAGTGGCAGCTCCGCAACTGGCTCTACTTCACCTGGCTCTCCGGCGATCACATCGTCGAACAGCACGTGCACAACCTGGACGTCGCGAACTGGGTGATGGGCGACAAGATCCCGGTGCGCGTGGTCGGCGTGGGCGGCCGCCAGGCCAGAACGGGTCCTGAATACGGACACATTTACGACCACTTCGGGCTCGATTACGAGTACGAGGGCGGCGTCCATCTGATGAGCATGGCCCGCCAGCAGCCGGGCACGCCGGGGCTGGTCGCGGAGTTTGCCGCGGGCAGCAAGGGACGATGCGACACCCAGGATGGCCTCCGCTACGAAATCACGGGACCAAGCGCCTGGAAGTGGTCGGGCCAGCCCACCGAGCCGTACGTGCAGGAGCACACCGACTTGATCGCGAGCATCCGCGCAGGCACGCCGCTCAACGAGCTGCGCCGCGTGGCCGAATCGACCCTCACCGCGATTGCGGGCCGCGAAGCCGCTTACACGGGCAAAGTCGTGGTGCTCGAGCAGCTCATGGCGTCGCCCTTCAGCCTGATGCCCCCGAAGCTCGAGTTCGGGCCGATCCCCGTGCCGCCGGTCGCAATTCCGGGGCAAGGGCAGACGATGTAGGGGCGCACTGCGTGCGCCCAAGAAGAACTCGAGAAATCGAGAAACCGAGAACTCAAGAATAGATGCGTCGTCAGCTGATTCTGGGCGTCCTGGTGGCCGTGATGATGTTCGCGGCCATCAGGGCGCAACCGGCCAACAAGAAAGTCCTCTACATCACCTACTCGGCCGGCTTCCGTCACGACGTCATTCCGCTCAGCATGGAGCTGCTGCCGCAGATCGGGAAGAAGAACGGCTTCGACGTGGTCGCGACGAAAGATCTCGCGTTCCTCAGCCCGGTGAGCCTGCCGGCCTACGACGCCGTGGTCTTCTACACGACCGGCGAGTTGCCGATCAGTGATGCTGACAAGGCGAACCTGTTGTCGTGGATCAAGTCCGGAAAGGGCTTCATCGGCATTCACTCCGCGACCGACACCTTCTACAAGTGGCCCGAGTACGGCGACATGATCGGCGGCTACTTCGACGGGCATCCGTGGCACCAGGAAGTGAAGGTGAAGGTGGAGGATGCGCAGCATCCGGCGACCAGGGGGCTTCCGCCGGTCTGGACGCTGAACGACGAGATCTATCAATATCGCAACTGGGATCGATCGAAGCGGCACGTGCTGCTGTCGCTCGACACGAGCTCGGTGGACCTCAAGAAAGAGGGCGTGAAGCGCACCGACGGCGATTTCGCGCTGGCCTGGACGAGGTACCTACGGCAAGGGTCGTGTCTTCTACTCGGCACTCGGTCATCGCGCCGACCTCTGGCAGACGCCGGAGTATCAGCAGTTCATTGCCGGCGGCATCCGCTGGGCGCTCGGCCTCGAGTAAACCCGTCGCGCGAGTGCGACACGCTCTCGTCACGTTCGCGATCCTTTCGTTTCCTTTTGCAGCACCTTCCGCCCCCGCACTCGCGCGCTTCGAGCGCCGCGAGCCGCACATGGGCACGACGTTCCGTGTCGTCGCCTACGCCGAGGACCAGCGCACCGCTGATCGCGCCTTCGAGCGTGCCTTCCGACGCATCAGCGGCCTCGACGACGCGCTGAGCGACTATCGCGACTCGTCGGAGCTCAGCCGCATTACCAGCGAGGCGGTGGGGCATGCGGTACCGATCAGCGAGGATCTTTTCAACGTCCTGAGCGCGGCCGACACCCTCGCGCGGCAGAGCGACGGCGCCTTCGACATCACGATTGGCTCGCTCTCCAGGCTCTGGCGGCGCGCGCGGCGTCAGCTCGAACTGCCGCCCCCGAAGGACCTCGAGACGGCGCTCGCCGAGACGGGATATCGGCTCGTGACGCTGGATGCGGCACGCAGGACGGTCCGGTTCGCGCGCGCGGGAATCCGGCTCGACGCCGGGGGCATTGCGAAAGGGTATGCCGCGGATCGAGCGCTCGAGGAGGTGGTCGCCAGCGGACTTCCGCACGCCCTGGTCGCCGCGGGCGGGGACCTCGCCATCGGGCGCCCGCCTCCGGGACGCGCGGGTTGGCAGGTGACGCTGGCAGGGCTCGATGCCGAGCGCGGGGCCCCGGCCAGCCCGATCGTGGTCGCGCGATGCGGCATCTCGACCTCAGGTGACGCCGAACAGTGGGCGGAGATCGGCGGCGTTCGCTATTCACACATCATCGACCCCCGAACCGGGACCGCGCTGAAGGGTCGCCGCTCGGTTTCCGTCATTGCCAGTGACGCGACGAGTTCGGATATGCTGGCGACCGCCCTCAGCGTGCTGGGGCCCGACGCTGCGGCGCGGGTGATCGCGCACTACCGCGGCGCAGCGGCGCTCGTCGGGACACGTACAACACTCGGCGACCAGTGGACACACACCAGGGACTGGAATGTCCTCGCGGGTCATCGGTAAGGGCGCGCATCGATCGCGCCGGAGATCTTCATGTCACGAACGATTCTCGCTGCCTTCATCGCCATGCTGGCTGCGGCCGCGCCGATCGGCGCCGCTGATGCACCGAACACGCTGACCGACAAGGAAAAGGCCGACGGCTGGAAGTTGCTGTTCGACGGCAAGACGACGAGCGGGTGGCACGGCTACAACCAGAAGGGCATGCCCGAGGGCTGGGCGGTCACGGATGGCGCGCTGACGCGCGTTGCGAAGACCACCGACATCGTCAGCGACGAGGAGTTCGCGAACTTCGAGCTGCAGTTCGACTGGAAGCTCGCGAAGAACGGCAACAGCGGTCTCTTCTTCCACGTCGTCGAGTCGCCCAACTACAAAGAGGTCTATTTCACGGGGCCCGAGTTCCAGCTGCTGGACAACGACGGACACCCTGACGGCAAGAACGGACCCGATCGTTTCGCCGGCGGCAACTACGCGCTGCACGCGCCGACAGCGAACACGGCACACGCTCCCGGCGAGTGGAATCAGTCCCGCCTCGTGGTCAACAACGGGCACGTCCAGCACTGGATGAACGGCGTGAAAGTGGTGGAGTACGAGCTCTGGAGCGACGACTGGAAGGCACTCGTCGCCAAGAGCAAGTTCAAACAGTGGCCCGACTACGGGATGGCGAAGTCGGGCCGCATTGCGCTGCAGGAGCACGGCTTCGAGGTCGCGTTCAGGAACATCAAGGTCAAGGCGCTGCCGGGAAAGGGTACGAACTAGCGTCCGGCGCGACTGAAGTCGCGCCCTACTGCTGTCCGAGACTGCAGTAGGGGCCGAACTTTAGTTCGGCCATTCAAGCGAGGCGAGATGACGTCGACAACGAGACTGAAGCTGTCGGTGATGATGTTCCTCCAGTATTTCGTCTGGGGGGCCTGGTACGTCGCGATGAGCGCCTACCTGAACGAGACGCTGAAGTTCGACGGCCCGCAGATCGGCCTCGCCTACGGAACGACTGCGCTGGCGGCGATGATCTCGCCCTTCTTCGTCGGCATGGTCGCCGATCGGTTCTTCGCAACCGAGCGGATTCTCGCGGCGCTCCATCTGATCGGCGCGCTCCTGCTGTTCTACGTCTCGACGCTGTCGTCGTTCGGCACTTTCTATACGGTGCTCCTCGTCTACACGCTCTGCTACATGCCGACGCTGGCGCTGACCAACTCGCTGTCGTTCCATCAGATGACCGACCCAGGAAAGGAGTTCCCGGGCGTTCGCGTGCTCGGCACGATCGGCTGGATCATCGCCGGCTATGCGATCGACATCCTTGGCTTCGGCAAGAGCGCGGGGATGTTCCAGGTGGCGGCGGCGGCGTCACTGGTGCTCGGCGCCTTCAGCCTCGCCTTGCCGCACACGCCGCCGGCGAAACTCGGCCACGCGATCACCGCCCGCGACATCGTCGGCCTCGATGCACTGAAATTGATGCGTGAACGTTCGTTCGCGATTTTCGTGCTCGGCTCGTTCCTGGTCTGCATCCCGTTGCAGTTCTACTACGCCTTCGCGAACGCCTTCCTCAGCGAGCTCGCGGTGTCGAACGTCAACAGCAAGATGGCCTTTGGACAGTGGTCGGAGATCTTCTTCATGCTGATCATGCCGTGGTTCTTCCTGCGGCTCGGCGTGAAGCGCATGCTGCTGGTCGGGATGGCGGCGTGGGCGCTGCGCTACACCTTGTTCGCCTACGGCAACAACTCGTCGCTCGTCTGGATGCTCTACGCCGGCATTCTGCTCCACGGCGTCTGTTACGACTTCTTCTTCGTCACCGGACAGATCTACGTGGACAAGAAGGCGTCGTTGCAGATTCGCGCCGCGGCGCAGGGGTTCATCGCCTTCGTCACGCTCGGGTTCGGCATGTTCATCGGCTCCATCCTGTCCGGATGGATCGTCGGCAAGTACGCGACGGCCGGTGGCCACGAGTGGGAGACGATCTGGTTGATCCCCGCGGCGATGGCCGTCGGCGTGCTCGTCCTGTTCGCGCTGTTCTTCAACTACCGGGAAGAGGCAAAAACCGCATGAAGCGACGTGACTTCCTCGCATCCTCCATTGGCGCGGCCGGCATGAGCGCGCTCGGCGCCAGCGGCGGACAGGCGCAGACGACGAACAAGCCGATGCCTGAATACTACGAGCTTCGCCAATACCACCTGCGCACCACGATGCGTGAGGACTTCGGCAATTACCTGCGCGACGTGTCGGTGCCGGCGTTGAACCGTGCCGGGATCAACCCGGTCGGCGTGTTCACTGTCGCGTTCGGACCGGACAGCCCGACGTTCTGGGTGCTGCTGCCGCACAAGGACCTGCAGTCGTTCGGCGGCCTCGACGCCAAGCTCCAGGCCGACCAGGACTACAAGACGAAAGGCGCGGAGCACCACAGCCGGCCGGCGTCGAATCCCGGCTACGTCCGCATCGATTCGCAGTTGATGGTGGCGTTTGACGGGATTCCGGTCCTCGAGAAGCCCGCCGGCGCCGCCGCGGGCCCGTCACGCGTGTTCGAGCTGCGCACCTATGAAAGCCACAGCAAGGCCGCGCATCGCAAGAAGATGGAGATGTTCAACACCGGCGAGATCGACATCTTCCGGAAGACGGGGCTGGCGCCCGTGTTCTTCGGATCGAATCTGGTTGGCCAGCGAATGCCCAGCCTGACCTACATGCTGGTGTTCGAGAACATGGCCGCACGCGACCAGAACTGGGGCCAGTTCGTCGCGCACCCGGACTGGAAGAAGCTGTCGACGACGCCGGGCTTCACCGATGCGGAGATCGTCACGAACATCACGTCGTACATACTGCGGCCGACGAGTTTTTCGCAGATCTGACAGCAGTAGGGCCGCACTTCAGTGCGGCCAGGCGCTGGCCCGACTGAAGTCGGGCCCTACTGCAGCAGCCTGATCATGACCAAATCGCTCCCCCGCGTTATCGCTGCTGTCGTGCTCCTGGTTTGCGTCTTCGACGGGCCAGCGCGTGTGTCCACGCAGTCGATCAATCCCGAGCTTCTCACCTCGCGGTGGGCGGCGTCGTGGATCCGGCACAAGGGCTCTCCGCCGCGATCGTTCGGCGTGTATCTGTTCCGCCGCACATTCGATCTCCCCGCCGCGCCCTCGCGTTTTGTCGTGCACGCCTCGGCGGATCAGCGCTATGAGCTGTTCGTCAACGGCCACCGCGTGGCGACCGGGCCGGCGCGAGGCGATCTCGATCACTGGCGCTTCGAGACGATCGACATCGCGAAGCAGCTGAACACGGGCCGGAACGTGCTGGCGGCGATCGTGTGGAACTACGCGCAGGAAGCGCCGATGGCGCAGATCAGCCATCAGACGGGATTCCTGCTGCAGGGCGACAGCGACGCGGAAGCGGTGGTCAACACCGGACAGACGTGGCGCTCGGCGGCGAATCCCGCGATCTCGCTCCTACCCATCGATCGGGCGGCAATCTTCAACGAGTACTTCGTCGGCGGGCCCGGCGAGATCGTCGAGGCGAGCACGTACCCGTGGGGCTGGGAGCAACCGGCGTTCGACGATACGTCCTGGGCCGAAGCCGAGCGGATCACGATCGGCGGCCCGCGGGCAATTCGCGACAGCCCGGCGCGGTGGTTCCTCGTGCCGCGCGGCATCCCGCTGATGGAAGACAGGCTCGAGCGGCTGGCCACAGTGGCTCGCAGCGAAGGAGGCGAGGCGCCGGCTGGCGTGCTCGAAGGCACCGCGCCGTGGGTGATCCCGGCTGGAACGAAGATGACGGCGCTGCTCGATCGATCGCAGCTGACCACGGCGTATCCGGAGATCGTGACCTCGGGCGGCAAGGGATCGTCGATCACCCTGACATATGCCGAAGCGCTGCGCGCGCCACGACAAGACGGCAAGAAGGGCGAGAAGGGGAACCGCAACGAGATCGCCGGCAAGGTCATCACCGGCCTCAAAGACCGGTTCCTGCCCGACGGCGGCGAGCGCCGGCTGTTTCGCCCGCTGTGGTGGCGAACGTTTCGGTACGTCCAGGTGGCGATCGAGACCGCAGCCGAGCCATTGACGATCTCGGACATTCGCGCATCGTTCAGCGCGTATCCCTTCGAGCGCAAGGGCCACTTCGAGGCCAGCGATCCGACGCTGCAGCGCATTTTCGACGTCGGCTGGCACACGGCGCGACTGTGCGCGCATGAAACCTACATGGATACCCCGTACTGGGAGCAGCTCCAGTACGTCGGCGATACGCGGATCCAGGCCCTCGTCTCGATGTACGTGTCCGGCGACGATCGCCTGGTGCGGAACGCCATCGAGTTGTTCGACGAGTCGCGCATTCCCGACGGGATCACGCAAAGCCGGTATCCGGGGGAGCTGCCCCAATTCATTCCGCCCTTCTCGCTTTTCTGGATCGGGATGCTGCACGACCACTGGTGGTATGCAGGCGACCGCACGTTCCTGAAGCCGTATCTGCGGGGCGCACGCGGAGTGCTCGAGTGGTTCCAGGCGCGGCTCGCGCCATCCGGCCTCCTCGGCAAGCTCGAATGGTGGAACTTCGCCGATTGGGTCGATTCGTTCGAAGACGGCGAGCCTCCGACCAACAACGGCGGCGAATCGGCCATCCTCAGCCTGCAGTTCGCGCTCGCCCTGCGCGAGGCCGCCGATCTCGAGGCGGCATTTGGCAGCGCCGCGCAGGCCGCGACCTATCGCGCCACCGCCGACAAGGTCGTCGCCGCCGTCGTCAAGGCGTGCTGGGACGCCGGGAAGGGCCTGCTTGCCGATACCCCGGCCAGGACGACGTTCAGCCAGCACGTGAACCTGCTGGGCGTGCTCGCCGACGCGGTGCCGGCAGCCGGACGGCGCGCCCTCATGACGAAGGTGCTGGACGATCCGTCGCTGACGCAGACGACGTACTACTTCAAGTTCTATCTGTTCAGGGCATTGCAGAAGGCCGGAATGGGCGACCGTTATCTCGATCTCCTGGCGCCGTGGCGCGCGATGCTCGATCTCGGGCTCACGACCTGGGCGGAGACCCCCGAGCCCACGCGCTCCGATTCGCACGCCTGGAGCGCCCACCCGTCCGTCGATCTCCTCGCCATCGTCGCCGGCATCCAGCCGGCGGTGCCCGGCTTCGAACGCGTGACCATCCGTCCACACCTCGGCGCATTGACCTCGGTGAAGGCAACCGTGCCGACCCCGAGAGGTGACGTCTCGGTCGTCTATGTGCGGAAGGGTGAAACCGTCGATGCGACGGTGACGCTGCCGAAGGGCGTCAGCGGGCATCTTGCGTGGAAGGGCACGTCGCTCGCGCTCAGGGAAGGGCAGCAAGAGCTCGCGCTGAAGTGACGCGCGGTCGAATGATAGCGGGGCTGAAGCCCCGCCTCCACACAATCCGCGGGGCTAAAGCCCCGCCCCCACAAACGGACAGAGACAGACTGTGGCGGCGGGGCTTCAGCCCCGCGAATCAGCCAAGCAGCTTTCGTGCAATGCCGACGTAGCTGTCTACCGCCCGATGGAGCTCGTCGATCTCGACGTGCTCGTCTGCGGTGTGGGCTTCCAGCATCGAGCCGAGGACCGAACAGCAGCGGCTCACCCCAGCCATCCAGGAACGGAATGTCCGTCGTGAAGGGGAAGGACGCGGTCTTGAACCCATCAACGGTCTTCAGACGCACGGCGGGTACTTCGAGGATGGTCTCGACCGTGACGCGCGCGCGAAGCACTGCAGCGCCGGCGCGAGATCGGACAGGGGGCCCACCGTACGGAACATCGCTTCCGCCTCCGCGTGCGCGGGAATCACGTTCGGCGCCACGCCGCCCGAAATGAGTCCAATCGTGTAGTAGGTCTTTCCGAGCAGCGGATCTTCTGGCAGTGGCTGCGCGCGCAGCCCGACGAGCGTATCAATCAGCTTGTCGATGGCCGACTCGCCCAGCTCGGGACGTGACGAGTGGGCGGCGCGCCCGACGCAATCATGCTGATGCGCAACGCGCCGCGATGGGCGGTGCCGAGCTGGCTCGACGTCGGTTCGCCGTTGACGAGGAACCGGCATCCACGCTGCCAGCGGATGCGTGTTGGCCGTCTTGGCGCCGTCGCTGCCCCGTTCTTCTCCGACGACGAAGACGAGGCCAACACGGCGCTCGCCCGCCGCGCGCAGCCGCTCGGCCGCGTGAAGCTGGGCGGCGAGCGATGCCCTTTGCATCGCCGGCTGCCGCGCCCATGAGCCGGCCGCCTTCGACTCGGCTCGGGAAGAACGCCGGCACGCAGTCGAAGTGCGTGGAGAAGACGAGGGTGGGCGGATCGATCGTCGCGATGACGTTGGAGCGGTCGCCGGCGACAGGCTGCTCCTCCACCGTCCAGCCGAGGTATCGGAGGTACGCGGCGAGCCAGGCGCCGCAGTCGGCCTCGCGGCCGGTGGTCGAATCGATGTCGACGAGGCTGCGCGTGAGCGCGATGAGATCTAACGGATCCACCGCTCGAGCTCGGCCCGCGTGTCGGTCTTCTCGTCGCGATACTTGACGATGACGGGGGTGGCGAGCGACAGCTTCCACTCGACGCCGGCGCCGACGGTCACCGCCCGGGCACCGGGCACGACCACCGCGCGCTCGGGGATGACAATCGGGGCATCGGGGCCGGGCCTGATGATCGTGCCGTTCGGGAGGTCGTACACCGGCGTCGACCCGGTGATGATCGTGCCCGCGCCGATGACGGCGCCCTTCTTGACCACCGCCCCTTCGTAGATGCCGGTGTTGCCGCCGACCAGCACTTCGTCCTCGATGATCACCGGCAGCGCCCCGACCGGCTCGATGACGCCGCCGATCTGCGCGCCGGCGCTGACGTGCACGCGCTTGCCCACCTGCGCGCACGATCCGACGAGCACATGCGAGTCGATCAGGGTGCACTCGTCCACGTAGGCACCAATGTTCACGTACATCGGCGGCATGCAGATGACGCCGCGCCCGATGAACGCGCCTTCGCGCACCGCCGATCCGCCAGGCACGAGCCGAACCTGGCGATCGATGCCGATCGTCTTGAGCGGCATCGTGTCCTTGTCGAAGAACGACCAGCGCCCATGATCCATCGAGTGATCGACGAGGCGGCCGAACCGGAAGCCGAGGAGAATGCCCTTCTTGACCCAGGCATTGACGCGCCAGCCGGTGGGCTGTGACGCGTCGGGCTCGGCGGCGCGCAGGCGGCCGTCGCCGAGACCATCGCGCAGGCGTACGAAGGCGCCCCGCGCGGTGAGCGGATCGGCCTTGTCACCCTGCTCGAACAAGTGCTCGATCTGGTGCGACAGCTCCTGCTCGACCATGTCTAGTCCAGCATACCCAAGTCGGCGAGTGCCTGACGAATCTTCGCGCGGCTGGCATCCGACGGCGGCACCATCGGCAGCCGGTACACCTCGTCGACGAGTCCCAGGATCGCGAGCGCCGCTTTCACGGGAATCGGGTTCGACTCGATGAAGTTGACGAGCATCAGCGGCAGCAGCGCGGTGTGTTCCTCGCGCGCCGCCGCGAAATCGCCGGCGAGCGCGAAGTTGATCATCCTCGCGATTCGATCGGGCACGATGTTCGACGCCACCGAGATCAGGCCGCGACCGCCCACCGCCATCAACGGCAGCGCCAGCGCGTCGTCTCCCGACAGCACCTGGAAGTCGGGCGGCACCACGCGGCAGACCTCGCACATCTGCGTCATGTTGCCGGACGCTTCCTTCACGCCAACGATATTCGGAATCGTCGCGAGGCGCGCCAGCGTCCGCGGCTCGACGTTGCAGCCGGTGCGGCCAGGGACGTTGTACACGATGATCGGCAGCGACGTCCGCTCGGCGATGGTGCGATAGTGCTGAAAAAGGCCTTCCTGCGTCGGCTTGTTGTAGTACGGGGTGACGGAAAGGAGCCCCTGGACGCCAAGGGCTTCGGTGTCCTCGGCGAGCTGGGCGACCTCGTGCGTGTCGTAACCGCCAACGCCCGCCAGCACCGGCACGCGTCCCTCGGCGACTTCGACGGTGATCCGGACGACCCGATCGCGCTCCTCGCGTGTCAGGGTCGGTGTCTCGCCGGTCGTCCCGCAGGGGACCAGGAAATGAATGCCCCCCTCGACCTGTCGTGCGACCAGCGCCTTGAGCGCCTTGTCGTCAATCGCGCCCGACGGAAGGAAAGGAGTAACGAGAGCGGTCCCTACGCCTGACCAGTCGCGGTGCATGTCAAATCCCCAGGACGTCCTTCATCGTGAACCAGCCGGTGCGGCCCTTCACCCAGCGGGCGGCCAGCAGAGCGCCTCGTGCGAACGTACCACGGTCGCGCACGCTGTGCGACAGCGTAATCGTCTCGGACGGTCCGTCGAAGCCCACCGTATGCACGCCGGGGACGAAACCCACCCGCGAGCTCGACACGTCGAGCGTTCGCGGAAAGCCAGCTGCCTCCATCGCCGCCTTGATGCCGAGGGCCGTGCCGGACGGCGCGTCGAGTTTCTTGTCGTGGTGGATCTCGTGGAGATACCCGCCGAATTCCTCGTGCGACCCGAACAGGGCGCCGGCGTAGGCGGCGACGTTCTCGAAGAGCACCGCGCCGATCGAGAAATTGGGCGCTGCCACGACGCCGATGCCGCCCTCTTCGGCGATTGCCCGCATCGCCTCACGCTGCGTGTTCCAGCCGGTGGTCCCGACCACGGCGTTCAGGCCGAGCGCTGCGTAGCGCGGAAGGTTCTGGCGAATGGCGTCGGGAGTTGTGAAGTCGATCGCCACATCGACGTCGCTCCAGGAGCCGTCGCTGAGGGCCTGGGCGTCGGCGTTGAGATCGACGTCGAGCACGCCAGCGACTGTGCAGCCATTGTCAGCGGCCAACTCCTCGATCAGCCGGCCCATTCGGCCATAGCCGACGATGAGAATCCTGGTGGCATCCATGACAGAGGCGAGATCGGCCATTCTGGCGCGCCGGAAAAGCTGAAGTCAACGCTGACCTTCGCGCCGATAGGACCCGATAGTCATTCCAACCCATGTTCTGTCTGACCGTCATCCCGCTCCTCCTCGTCCCTGCCGCCTATCGCTGGTGGGATGGACGGCGACTGCGGGTGCGTGCCGAGGACGCGGCGCTCGCAGAACGATGGACCGCACATGTCGGACGCAGCACCAGAGTGACGCTCACGTGCATGCTGATGGTCCCGATGCTCTGTCCAGGGTGGGCGATACCCGGGATGCTCGGGGTCGTCCTGCTGTCGAGAACCGCCGCGTATCCGTTGCGACGCGCCCTGTTTGGAGAAACCTGGTCGCTCGTCGGCTATCTGGATTGGTCGGTGCGGTTATTTGTTGCCTGGGCCGGCTACTGGACGCTGCTGGCGTGGACGCCATATCTCATCGATGCTGCGGGCCGATTCTGGCCGATGGCGGCAGGCGTGCTCGCGGTGGCCCTCGGCGTCTGGCAATGGCGTTATCCGCGGGTGCTCCTTCGAACCATTCGCGCGACGCCGCTCGACCCCAGGTCGATTGCCGCCGAATTCGCCGACGGCGTCGGCCGCGTTCTGGCTGCATCTCACGCCGCGACGCCGTTGTTGTGGCGTGCAGGACCGCCAGGAGGCGTAGTCGCGAACGCTCTGGCCCTGCCGTCATTGGGTGGGTCGTCCGTGCTTTTCTCGGAGACGCTGCTCGAGTCATTGACGCCGTCAGAGGCGACGGCGATCTTCGCGCACGAGGTCGCCCATCTGGAGCACTACGACAGGCGACGACTCCGCCGGATGATGGTGGTGACGTTGGCGCTGATTGCTGGCGCGGTCGCCTCGGCACCACTGACGGCGCGACTCGCGCCGGACCGAATGTGGATCGCGATCACGCTGTGGCCGGTCGCCGTGGTCGGGGCCATGGCGCTGCGTGCCAGACAGAGCCAGCAGCACGAAACCGCCAGCGATCGACGGGCAATCGCTCTGTGCGGCGATCCTGACGCCCTGGCGTCGGCCCTCGTGAAGCTGCACACGCTGGCGCGCATCCCCAGGCGCTGGTCGCCCGAGATGGAGCAGCGGGCCACACACCCCAGCCTCGCAAGACGGCTTCGTGACATCCGCGCTCACGCAGAGAGTCCTCCCGCGCCGCCTGCCGCTCCGGTCATCGTTCGCGGAGCCGATTCCGGTATCTGGATCGTCATCGAAGCGGATCGGGTCAGGCACCTGGCAGGCGTGCCGGCAGGCGTCGGCACGGACGTACCCAGTCTGGTGGCCGCCGCTGCCACGGCGGTATCGCTGGCTTACGACGACGTGACGGATCTGCGGGTGGTCACCAAGGCCGATGGCTGCCAGCTTCAGATCGTCAGCCGCGAGGGCCGCACATTTCGCTGCGCGCTGAGCGAGGGCGATGTCCAGCGGGTTCAGGCGGCCCTTGACGGGGTTGACGAAAAGTTCGCGACCCGCGCCACGGCGTTCAGCGATCCGCTTGCCCGAATCGTTGTCGTGCTCTCGGCGCTTGCGGCTCTGATTGCCGCCATCATCGGCCATTCCGTCTCGTTGGGCACTGTCGTCCTGGTCTCGATGATTCGGATGACACCGGCGTCGCTCGCCGGCATCGCCGGAGCATGTGCGGCGGCTGCGTTCACGTTCTTGATTGACGACGTCGGGTTCACCTCGCGTCTCTCAGCAGGTGCCGCGCTGCTCGTGTGCGCGGTTCTGCTGTGGCGGGCGCGGCTGTGGCGCCAACACCCGCACGTCCCGGTCGAGCCCGGGTGGCGACGGGGTCTGCTGGCAATCAGCGTCCTCGGCGTCTGGCTCCTCGTGACACTGCCGTCGACGAATCTGCTGATGCTCCACCGCCTGGCCGTCGAGCTCCCAGGAGCGGCGATCCTGCCGGCTGCGCTGGCCGGCACGCTGTGGATGTCACGGCCGCGAAAGCGGTGGTCGGGCGCCATCATGTCGATCCTCACCCTCGTGCCGCTGCTGTTCATGCTGCCCGCGATCGCTCGACCCATGATTGGCGACCCATTTCTGCAGCCGACCGCGACGTTTGCCTCCAGACCGATTCAGCTTGCGGCGATCGCCTCCGTCGCCGCTCCCGACAATGCGTCGTCGCTCCATCTCTCTCGCGACGGCAGCCGGTTCATGGTCGACATCGAGGAGTATGACGATGAGGGATGGGGGCGCGACGACAGGCGATTCGTAGTGGGAGACTTCGCCGGCCATCAGAAACAGATCGTCGCAGTTGATGCGGCGTTCATCGATGACAGTCGCCTGATGGTGCTGTCTCGCGCGGGAACGCGACTCGTGCTCAGCGCCTATCCGACGACTGCCAGTGAGAATCCGCTGTGGCAAACGGCGCTGGACATCGGCGGAGCGGCGGATCTTGACGCCGATACGGTGTCTGGACGCTGGCGAGTCAGCAGTCGCACGGCTGAAAAGTTGTTCAGTGTCGAAGGGACGGGCACTGTCGTGTCGGAGCGAAAGGACTGGGCAATCCCCACGGCGCTGCGGGGACGGCAGTGGGTCAGCACTGGGACGCGCGCGGCCTTCGCGTGGGGAGTCGACGCGCCGACTCGAGGACTCGGGTTAGGGCCGTTGCTCCAAGTGGCAAATATCAGCGGCGTTCCGTTCTGGACCGCCCGATTCGACGCCCTGAGCGCCTCCGGGCCGCGCCTGGTTGGGCGCACGCTTCAGGAGGCACAGTGTCAGCCCAGTCCGCCCGGCGGCGACATTCTGTGTTTCCTGACGGATGGCGCGACAACGCGCGTCTGGCGGTTCGGAGGCGAGCGCCTCGAGCTTGTCGGCAGCGTGGACGGCGAGTTGACGCCCAGGGGGAGGGATCATCGGGGCGATCTGTCGGCTGGATAGAGACACGCGCAGCGCTCGTCGATATCGATCGCAGGGAAATCGGGTGGCTGGTGCCACCGGCGCCCCGCTTTGCCTACGACTGGGACGTGGCAGCAGACGTGATTGGCGCGATCGTTGACGATGGCGAGACGGTGCAGATCGCAACCTATCGCTTTCGATAGCGTCGTGTGTCTGGCCGAACTAAAGTTCAGCCCTACTGCAGACTGCAGTAGGGCCCGACTTCAGTCGGGCCTCGTTCAGATAGAGCGGAGCTCGCCGCGGCGCGTGGCCTCGGTGTTTCGCACCAGCAGCAGAACGGCTGCAACACACCCAAGCGGCACGAGGCTCGCGCCGATGAGGATCGGCGAGAACGACAGGCGATCGGCAATCGCGCCGGTCAGGAGTGTGGCCGCGATCGTGCCGATGCCGGCGCCGGTACCGCTCAGGCCGCTGACCGACGCGACGGATCCGGTGGGGTACACGTCAGCGGGCAGGTTGAGGATCATTGTCGACAGCGCCGCGTACGAGAACGTCGCCACGGCAAAACACGCCACCATCACCGCGAAGGAGTCTACGAAGACCGTTGGCGCCAGGAGGGTCATGCCGGCACCACCGAGCACGACGACGAGCTTTCGCGCCGCGCCGACGCTCCAGCCGCGCGAGATCAGCCACGACGAGAGCCCGCCGCCGGCGAAGTTGCCGAGATCGGCCGCGAGAAACGGCACCCAGAACGCCATGAGGCTATCCTCGAGCTGGTAGTTCCGCGACACGAGATAGATGGCAAACCAGTCGGTGATGAAGAACCACACCGGATCCGACAGGGTCTTGCCGATGACGATGCCCCAGGTCTGCGGCAGTCGCAGCAGGGTGCTGTAAGAGAGACGTTCGCCGGCGCGCGCCGGGTCGATGCCGCTCTCCCGGTCTTCCAGAATCACCTTCAGCTCCGCCGGCGAGACCCGCTCGTGTGACTCGGGAGACCGATAGAGCGCACGAAACACGAATACCCAGATGAATCCCAAGAAGGCCGGTGAGGATGAACGCCGGACGCCAGCTGCCGAACCACTTATACACACCAAGCACGATGAGCGGCGCCAGCGCGCCGCCAATCGACGAGCCCGAATCGAAGAGCGCGACCGCCCACCCACTCTCGCGCCGCGGAAACCATTCGGCTACCGCTTTCGTCGCGCCCGGCCAGTTCGCGGACTCGCCCAGGCCGAGCAGGAATCGACAGGCAACCATGCTGCGGAACCCCGTAACCAGCGACGTCGCGACGGCGACAGTGGAATAGAACGTCACGCTTGCGATCAGTCCGACCCGCGTGCCGATGCGATCCAGCAGGCGCCCAGACAGCGTCTGGCCGATCGCATAGGCAGCACGGAAGGCGATGATGACCAACGCGAAATCCGTGTTGGACCAGTGGAACTCGGTCTTGATGTGGGGCGCCAGAACGCTCAGCGTCTGGCGATCGATGTAGTTGATGACGGTCGAGGCAAAGAGCAGAAGCCCGATGACCCAGCGAAAGGGCACGATCAGGAGAAACGAAGCGCGGACGACGCGGGGCGAAAGGCGGGAACGTGGGTCAGCAGCGACGCGGCTGCGCGATCGAGGAACAGATCGACGTGCGGGTGCGTCTGCAGGATCGACGCCGGTACCATCGGCGTCACGGGGCCTTCGACGGCGGCGCGAACCGCTTCTGCCTTCCGCAGGTCGGGCACGATGCAGAGGATGTGACGCGCTTCGAGAATCTGCCGGACCGACATCGAAATCGCCCGCGACGGCACGTCGTCGATCGTGTCGAACCAGCCCTCGCCGACCTGCTGCCGGCGGCAGGCCTCGTCGAGATCGACGACAAGATACGGCTCACGCGTGTCGAAGTCGGCCGGCGGATCGTTGAAGGCGAGGTGGCCGTTCTCGCCGATGCCGACGAACGCGACGTCGATGGGCGCCGACGCGATCTGATGTCCGACCGTCTGACAGACGATCTCAGGATCCTGTTCACCGTCGAGCAGATGCGCCGTGGTGATGCCGGTCGGGCCGATCAGGCGCTCGGCGAGATAGCGCCGAAAGCTGGCCGCATGCGTCGGCGGCAGGTTCAGGTATTCATCGAGGTGAAACAGCTCCACCTGCGCCCACGGCAGTTCGCGGCGCTCGACGAGCGCAGCCAGGAACTGAAACTGCGACGCCCCGGTGGCGGCGATGATGCGGGCGCGGCCGCGGGCCGCAATGCTATCGGCTATGATCTCGGCGGCCACGGTGGCCGCCACGCGCCCAAGGGTCGAGGGATCGTCGAAGACGTGCAGTTGCACGCCACGGAAGTTAGACCTTCGCGGGTGACAGGGTCAAGCGGATCGGAAAAAACCTGCGCGGACGATGAGCTTCAGGAGGCGAATGGCAGCCCAGGCGCCGGGCCTGACCAGCCAGTGGTTCGGGTGCCTGCCGACACGCTGCCGCAGTCGCTGCCACTCGAGATCAGTGACCACCGCCTCGATGCTGTGCATGTCCGTGGAACCTCTACCCGCTCCGGCGATCGTGCCGGGACGAACGGGGTCGGGTTTGCCCATTTGGCATTTCAGCCCGCACGCAGACTATCGGTCCGGTCAACACCGGACGTTAGGCTCCAAGCTGAGCATTTTAACGTCATTGTTGTCAATGGGTTAGATGACCATGTCAGGCCGGATCCGACCGACCGCCCGTGCACACTTTAATTTTCTGACCCATCGCGATGAGCTGTCGCAATTGCCGCTGGCCGAGCGCTTCGACCGCATCGTCCGGACGAACCTCTGGGGGGCGCAGTCGCGGTCCGGTCTGGGCTCGGAGCTTTCCGCAACGTCGCGTCTGCGGGCGGTCCTCCCGTCCTTTCTCTCGCGGCATGGGGTGCGGTCCCTCCTCGACGCGCCCTGCGGCGACTTCGGCTGGCTCAGCATGGTCGACCTCGGCGTGTCCTACACCGGCGCCGACATCGTCCCTTCCCTCGTGGACGAGAACGAGCGGCGGTACGGCGGGCCCTCTGCGGGCCGGCGGTTCGTGACTCTCGACCTGACGAAGGACGCATTGCCTCACGCAGACCTCGTCCTCTGCCGCGATTGCCTGGTCCACCTGTCGTTCGACAACATCGGGCGCGCCCTCGCCAACATCCAGGCGAGCGGCGCGACGTACCTGCTGACCACGACGTTTCTCGAGCACGATGCGAACACCGACATCGAGGACGGCGACTGGCGCATGCTGAATCTCGAGCGTGCGCCATTCAATCTGCCGCCGCCGATCGACGTGCTCGTCGAGGATTGCGAAGAAGGCGATGGCGCGTATGCCGACAAGGCACTGGGGCTCTGGAGGGTCTGAACCGCCGATGACTCTTCGCCTCTCGTTGCTGCTCGTCTCGCTCTCCGCAACGTCTGCGTTCGGTCAGGAGCTGTTCGAGTTTCAGCCGCACACGAGCCATTGGACGAGTCCGGAGACGCGCGACGGGCCGTCGGGACAGGGCGGCCGCGAGAACCAGGGGGCGAAGGGCCATCCGTACGACACGATACGCGCGGGCCAGTCGCTGGTCCTCGCGAACATCCAGGGCTCTGGGATGATCCGGCGGATCTGGATCACGGTTGAGACGCGCACGCCCGTGATGCTGCGGTCGCTCCGGCTCGAGATGTTCTGGGACGACGCCGAGAAGCCGGCCGTCTCGGCGCCACTCGGCGATTTCTTCGGCGCCGCGCTCGGGCAGACCGTCGCGTTCGAGAACGCGCTGTTCTCGAGTCCTGAGGGCCGATCGTTCAACACGATCGTGCCGATGCCGTTTCGCCGCGCGGCCCGGCTGGTGCTGACCAACGAATCGACGACCGATCTCCCGCGCATCTTCTACGACGTCGACTACACGCTCGGTCCTCCGTCAGCCGACATGTTGTACTTCCACGCTTACTGGCGCCGGGAACGTCCGACGACGCTCGGGCAGGACTTCCTGGTCCTTCCAGCCATCAAGGGGCGCGGACGGTATCTCGGCACTGTCGTCGGCGTCGAGACCGATGCGATGTACGGCGACACATGGTGGGGCGAGGGTGAAATGAAGCTGGTGCTGAACGCGGGCGCCGGGCAGGAGACGCTGGTCGGCACGGGAACCGAGGACTACATTGGCACCGGCTGGGGTCAGGGCGCATACACGCATCGCTATCAAGGATCGCCGGTCGCCGACGGCAAGAACCGGCGCTGGACGTTCTACCGCTGGCACGTGCCCGATCCGATCTTCTTCGACACGAGCTGCGAAGTGTCGTGGCAGCAGATCGGCGGCGCGCCGAAGGCCGACGTGATCAAGATGCTCGCATCGGGGGTCGCGCTCCGGCCGATCACCATCGATCCCACCGATCGCGCGACGTTCGTGAAGCTGCTGGAGCGTGACCCGGCTCCTGCGCTCGACAGTCCCGGACTTCCGGACGGCTGGGTCAATTTCTACCGTCGCGACGATGTGTCGGCAACGGTCTATCTGTATCTTGATTCGCCGTCCTCCAACGCGGCGCCCCTCGCGCCGGTCGCAGAACGGATTGCCGGACTGCAGTAGGCCCCGACTTCAGGTAGGGCCCGACTTCAGTCGGGCCGGACACTTATGACACACACTATTTGCTCCGTTACCCTGGCGCTCGCGTTTCTCGCACCAACGCCCCTCGCCGCCGATCGCGAGAACCCTGCGCCACGAGCTGCAACCCTCACTGCGGCTCAGGTCATCGATCGCATCAAGGCCAACGTCGGCGTGCCCTGGATGAGCGAGACGGTGGACACGTTCAAGGCCGGCGATCCGTCTACGCCGATTACCGGCGTGGCGACGACCATGATGGCGACCTTCGACGTGCTCCAGCGCGCTGCCGCCGCGAACCGGAACCTGATCATCACGCACGAGCCGACGTTCTACGGGCATCAGGATCAGACCGTGGACCTCGAGAACGAGAAGGATCCCACCTACAAGGCAAAACAGGACTTCATCGCGAAACATCATCTCGTCGTGTGGCGCTTCCACGATCACTGGCACCGGCGCAGACCTGACGGCATCCTGGCCGGAATGGTGAAGGCACTGGGCTGGGAATCGAATCAGCGGCCAGATGACCCCTCGGTGTTCACGATGAAAGAGACGACGCTGCAGGCGCTGGCCGCCGACATTCGCACGAAGCTCGATGCCAGGACCCTGCGTGTGGTCGGTGACCCGGGCCTCAAGGTGACCGCCGTCGCGTTATCACCCGGCTTCGCCGGCTATCCGAACAACCGACGACTGCTGCAGATGTCCGACGTGCAGGTGGTGGTTATCGGCGAGGCGCACGAGTGGGAGGCGATCGAGCACGCCGCCGATGCGGCGGCAGAGGGGCTGCCGAAGGCGCTGATTGCCATCGGCCACATCCCCTCCGAGCAGGCCGGCATGGACGAGTGCGCGCGGTGGCTGCGGACGTTCGTCACGGAAGTGCCGGTCGACTTCGTGCCGGCGAAGGACCCGTTCTGGCAACCGTAGCGAGAGCGCCTCGCTGCGCTCGGCGGAGCGCGGGCTTTCGGCCCGCGAGGGGCGGCTCGCTACGCTCGCCGAGGGGCGCGCTCACTTCGTTCGCGCGAGGGGCGGCGCTTCGCGCCGACGAGCGATCTGCAATAGGGCCGAACTTCAGTTCGGCCGCCGTGCGGACGCCCAAGCGGACGCTGAGATCGCCTGATGCCCCCAGAGTAACAATGCTGGCGGACCAATCGTCGCAGGAATGAGGGGTGTCGGAATAATCGACGCGGTCCAGGATGGTACGAACAGGCAGGCCGCGCTCAGGACAGCGTATGCGACCAGGCCGATGACGACGTCAGATGCCACTTCTACGCCTGTGCCCGTGCACTTGCAACGGGAGCGAAGTAGCCGAACTGAAGTTCGGCCCTACTGCGGTCCTAGCGAGGGCGCCTCGCTTCGCTCGGGGCGGCGCTTCGTTCGCGCGGGGGGCGGCGCTTCGCGCCGAAGGGCGCGGGCCTTCGGCCCGCGAGAGCGAGCGACCCGTCAAGAGCGCCGGTGCCGCCACCCGTCGATCGCGACGGCGACGACGATGATGGCGCCGATGATGATTTCCTGCACGTAGTTCTGCCAGCCCATTTGCTGGCTGCCGTTCCTGAGCACCGCCATGATCACGGCGCCGATCATCGAGCCGAGGATCGTGCCGACGCCACCGTTCAGCGATCCGCCGCCGATGACGACGGCCGCGATGACGTCCAGTTCGGTACCGATCGCGACGGTCGGATCGCCCTGGCGCAGACGCGACATCTGCATCACGCCTGAGAGGCCGAACAGCAGTCCCGCGAGGCCATAGATCCACACCTTCAAGCGATCGACCGGAATGCCGCAGGCGCGCGCGGCCGCTTCGTTCGATCCAACGGCAAAGACACGGCGGCCGAACACCGTGTAGCGCAGCACCAGTGCGACCATCACCGCGAGCATGGCGGTCAGCCAGACACCCGGCGCCACGATGATCCAGTCGGGCTGAGGAAAGGTCACGGCGAGCTCGTTGACCCACGTCGGAGGGACGTTGACCGTCTGCTGCCCGGCGATCCACTTCGCGACGCCTCTGGCCATGCCGAGCGTCCCGAGGGTGGCGATGAATGGAATCACGCGCAGCCTGGTGATGAACAGGCCGTTGATGACGCCGACGACGCCGCCCGCCGCCACGCCTTCCAGCACCGCCAGGAGCGGGCTGACGCCGTCGCGAATCGCGATCGCCGTGACGACGCCCGTCAGCGCGATGACCGATCCCACCGACAGATCGATGCCGCCGCTCACCATGATCATCGTCATCCCGATGGCGCCGAGCGCCACGATGACGGTCTGCGCGACCACGATGCGGAAGTTACGGACGGACAGGTATTGCTCGGGCGAATCGGTGAGGAGGGCAAAGATGACAATCACCGCGACCAGCCCCAGGAATGGACCGAGCCTGGCAAGCCAGGTGCGAACCTGTGACGTGTCGGGTGACGTCGGGCGCATCGTTGTCGTATCTGCCATGACTCAACCCGCGTCGGTGGCCGCCTGGAGCACCAGCTCCGGCGTCCACTCGTCGATGGGGCGAACCGGCGAGAGCCGTCCGCGGCTCATCACCGCAAGCCGATCGCACATCCCGAACAGCTCCGGCAGATAGGAGCTGATCATCAGGACCGCCTTGCCCTTCGCCGCGGAGGCCGCGATCACCTCGTAGATCTGGGCTTTGCTGCCGATGTCGACGCCGCGCGTCGGCTCGTCGAGCAGCAGCACGTCGGCGTCCTGGTGGAGCAGCCGGCCGAGCACCACTTTCTGCTGATTGCCGCCCGACAGCGTCGCAACCGCCTGATCGGGATCGTGCACCTTGATCGCGAGCTCGCCGATCCAGCGTCTCGTCTGCGATCGCTGCACGTCGGTCCGCAGCCAACCGCGCGACGTGCACGACCCGAAGCCGGTGAGCGTCACGTTGTCGGCCACGGACATCGGCAGCGCCAGGCCTTCACCCTTGCGATCCTCGCTCAGGTATCCGACGCGCTGCTCGATCCGGTGGGCCGGCCGATCGTTCAGGACCGCCGCCGCACCGGCGATGCGGACGGCGCCAGACGCGACCGGCGCCAGGCCGAACAAGGCGCGCACCAGCTCGGTGCGCCCGGACCCCATCAGGCCGGCGATGCCGAGCACCTCCCCGCGCCGCAGCGCGAAGCTGGCCTGCTTCACGACGGGAGGCGCGGCGAGATCCGTGACGTCGAGGACGACCTCGCCCGCCCCTTCTCCTGCCGCCCGGGGAACAGTTGATCGACCGAACGGCCGACCATGTGCGAAACGAGCTGCGCGTTCGAGACTTCGGCGATGACGCCCGACGCAACGCTCCGCCCGTCGCGAAGGACGGTGAAGACGTCGGCGATCTCGCGGACCTCTTCGAGGAAATGACTGATGTAGATGACGCCAAGCCCCTCGCGCTTCAGCCGCCCGATCAGCGCGAACAGGTGCTGCACGTCATCGCGCTGCAGGCTGCTCGTGGGCTCGTCCATGAGGACGATACGGGCCCGCGAGGCGATTGCCCGGCAGATCTCGACGACTTGCTGCGCGGCCAGCGGCAGCTCACCGACCAGGCGGTTCGGCCTCAGGTCCGGATGGCTGAAGCTCCCGAGGACGTCGATCGCGAGCCGTTCGGCCTCGCTGCGCTGAAAGAGGCCCCAGCGCGATGGCTCGCGGCCGAGCAGAATGTTCTCGGCGACGGTCAGATGCGGACAGAGCGACAGCTCCTGATGGATCAGGGCGATCCCGGCGCGGCTCGCGTCGTGCGGCGAGGACGGCACGTATGGCGCGCCGGCGATCTCCATCCGCCCGCTGTCCGGCTGCAGCGCGCCGGCCAGGAGGTTCATCAGCGTGCTCTTGCCCGCGCCGTTCTCGCCAATCAGCGCGTGGACCTGCGCGGCGTCGAGCGCAAACGACACGCCGTCCAGAGCGACGGTGGGACCAAACCGCTTGGAGAGGCCGTCGACCCTGAGCAGCGACATCATGACGGCGAGTCTTCGGCGACCGGGTTGGACAGCACGCCCAGTCCCTCGACCTCGACCTCCACGACGTCTCCGGCTTTCAGGAACACAGGCGGCTTGCGCGCGAAGCCGACACCGGGCGGCGTGCCGGTGGCAATCACGTCGCCGGGCTCGAGCGTGACGGTCTGCGAGAGGAACGACACGACGTGATCCACGCCAAAGATCAACTGCGCCGTCGACGAATCCTGCATCGTCTGTCCGTTCAGCCGCAGCCGGATGCGCAGCGCGTGCGGATCGCCGGCACCGTCGCGCATCAGGATGAACGGCCCCATCGGCGCGAACGTGTCGCAGGCCTTGCCGCGCTGCCATTGCCCGTCGGCGAACTGGAAGTCGCGCGCGCTCACATCGTTGAAGTTCATGTAGCCGAGCACATGGTCGAAGGCGCGCTCGATCGGGACGTACTTGGCGCGCCGCCCGATGACGACCGCCATCTCGGCTTCGTAGTCCACCTGCCGGGACGAGGGCGGCAACAGGATCGGGCGGTCCGGGCCGGTCACCGACGTCACGTACTTCGAAAACGTGACCGGCGACGATGGCACGGGCATGTTGCTCTCGGCGGCATGATCCCGGTAGTTGAGCCCGACGCAGATGATCTTTCCGGGGCGCGGGACGGGGGCACCGATGATCACGTCGGCGCGCGACAACACCGAGCCGCGCGGCAGTGTTTCCACGCGGGCGGCGTTCTTCGCCAGCGCATCGTGAATCTGGCGGACCTTCGGCTGCCACTCGTCGTCGAGATCGAGCCAGGCACCGAGCGGCACGTCAGCCGACGCGTCGACGGCGACGGAAAAGTTCAGCACCGACTGATCGCCGGGCAGCAGGGCGCCGGCACGGGGCGCCGACCTCGGCGCGGTCTTCGGGGTAAAAGTGATTAATCGCATCGTCACTGTGGAGGCGGGGCTTCAGCCCCGCGGGCACGTCACTCGGGTCGATCAGGTCGCCTCGGGTCGCAGCTCGACGACACCTTTGACGTAGTCGGGCGCTGTCCAGTCGTCCGCAAACGCCGCCGGGACTTCCTCGAGCGACGTGTAGCGGTGCGTGATGAACGGGCCAACCTTGACGCGGCCGGTTTCGAGCAGGCCAAGGGCCCGACGGTAGGTCGTCGGCCGTCCGTCCGGCTCGAAGCCGCCGGAGGCACCCACCGGCGACACGAGCAGCGGCTCGAGAAACTGCAGGTTGTTCAGCACGCCCAGATCGACGCCCGTGTGCCCGTGGCCGTAGAGAAGGACGGTCCCCTGCTTCCGAAGCACGCGCGGCATGTCGTGGAAGATCTGCCCGGCGCCCGAGGCGTCGATGATGTATTCGGCGCGGCGCCCCTCGGTCAGCTCCTGGACGGCTTCGCTCAACGCCCCCGAGGACGGATCGAAAGGGGTTGCGCCGGCGTCCTCGGCAAGCCGCCGCTTCAGCGGGTTTGGCTCCGACACGATGATCAGGCCGTCGAATCCGAGCCCCGCCCGCAAATACTGCGTGAACAGCAGTCCCGCCGGCCCGCCCCCGAAGATCAGGATCGTGCGGATGCGGTGATGCACATTCGCGTCGCGAATCCGGTAGCGCGACTCGAAGCGGGCCACGTGATCGCTCGCGTGCACGATGCAGCCGAGCGGCTCGGTGAGCGCGGCGTCGAACAGAGGGAGAGCCGGGTCGATCTTGATCGCGTTCACCGCCGGCATGGTGATGAACTCGGCCAGCGCGCCCGGCGGGCCGGTAATGCCGTGCTCCGCATAAAAGGCGCACTGATGCGAGTCGCCGCTGCCGCAGTACTCGCAGATCGGGGTCCGGCCGGCGCTGACGCAGTTCCGGCCCTGATCGACGACGACACGATCGCCGGGCGCGAGGTCGAGCACGCCGCCCCCCGTCTCTTCGACGATGCCGACGAACTCGTGTCCGAGAATCTGCGGGGACTGCGAGAGAGGAATGGGGCGGCCGCGCTCGTCCGTGTGATAGTTCCCGTGCCCGGCAAAGATGTGGAAGTCGGTGCCGCAGAGGCCGACGACCGCGACGCGGAGCAGCACCTCACCCGGTCCTGGCGGCACCAGTGGCACGTCGCGAACCTCGAGACGTCCAATATCGGCCAGGACCGCCGCCCGCATCAGAGCGACACCGACTGCTCGGCCCACACTCCGAACTCGCGGTGTTTGGTCTCTTCCGCCTTTGCGAGCACCTCGCCCGAGGCCACCCGCCTGACATGGTCGAATATGCGCGCGCCCACCTGATCGATCGTTTCGGTGCCGTCGATGATCCCGCCCGCCGACAGGTCCAGATCGCGCGACATGCGCTCGTGCACCGCGGTGTTCGACGCAAGCTTCACCACCGGCGCGATCGCGTTGCCAATCGTCGTGCCGCGTCCGGTCGTGAAGACGACGAGCTGCGCGCCCGCCGCGACCAGTCCGGGAGTCGATTCCTGGTCGTACCCGGGCCCCTGCATCAGCCACAGCCCTTTGCCGGACGGGACCTGGCCGTACCCGGTGACGCCTTCGACGCGCGTCGTCCCGGCCTTCGCGATCGCTCCAAGCGATTTGATGGTGATGTTGAGCAAGCCGCCGGTCACGTTGCCCGGGCTCGGGTTCTCGTTGAGGACCGTGCCGAACTTCGAGGCGTACTCCTTGTACCAGTCGACCATCTCGTAGACGGCCTCGCCGGTGGCGCGATCTCTGGCGCGCTGGGCCAGGATGTGCTCGGCGCCGCAGAACTCGGGCACTTCGGTGATGACAACGGTGCCGCCGGCGCGCACGAGGAGATCCGCGGCGCGGCCAAGCGCCGGGTTCGCCGACAGGCCGGAGAACCCATCCGAGCCGCCGCACTTCACGCCGAGGATCAGCTCGTTCATGGAGATCGACGTGCGCCGGGCTTCATTCACGACCGGAAGCATCGCCGCCACTTCCTTCAGCCCGCGGTCGATCACGGCCTGGGTGCCGCCGGTCTCCTGAATGCCGAACCGCACGACCGGACGAGCGAGGTCGCGGTGTTCCTTCTGCAGATATTTCTCGACCGCCGTCAGGTTGGTCTTCTCGCAGCCCAGGCCGATGAAAATCACGCCGCCGACGTTGGGATGGCCGGCGTAATTCGACAGCGTCCGCAGCAGCACCTCGATGTTCGAGCCATCCGAGCACCCGCACCCCTTGTTGTGCGGGATGGCCACGACACCGTCGACGTTCGGATACCGTTCGCGGTTGTGGAGCGTGAACTCGGCGATCGTCGCAATCTGCTGCGACTCATGGCTCGCGCACATGCTGGTGGGAACGATGAGCACGAAGTTGCGCGTACCGGCAGCTCCATCTGCGCGCCGGTACCCCATCCAGGAAGGGACCTCGGAGGCCGCAAGATAGTCGGGAGCGGGCGTCCGCAGATCGGCCGGCAGCTCGCGCACGACGGGGACGTCGTTGCTCATGTTCTGCAGCGTAATGGGGTCGCCCTCGTCGATACCGCGCGAGGTGCCGATTGGCTGCCCGTACTGGCGCACGAACTCGCCGGCCGGAATCGGACGGATGGCGAACCGGTGACCAGGCGTGACGATGCCGGTGACAACGACCGGCCGGCCGTCGGGGAGTTTGAGGCTCAAACCCGCCTCGACTGCCGTCTTGGCGACGGCGACGTTGTCGGCAGGGTCGACGACAATCGCGTACTGCGAGAGGGCCGCAGCGGCTGCGTGATCTTGTGGCATGGGTGGGCTCGCTCGAACGATCGATTTTATCCCAAAGCCGCGCGGCCCTTGCCTGAGAGATCCATCTGTAGGGCGGGGGCTTTAGCCCCGCCTGCAATGGCGGACCCGACCGCCGTAGCTTTAGCGAAGGCGGAAGGTCCGCCCTACGGAAGAGCGCGGGAGAGAGTAATATCCGGATGGGTCAGTCAGGAGGAATCAGAGTGGCGCGGAGCGGTTCGAGTCGGTGGGTGGCCGCAGCAGGACTTGCGGCAGCCGTGACGATGACAGTCGGGGCTTGCTCGGGAAAAGCCGGAACCGGCGGCAAAGCGCTGTCGATCGCCGTCATTCCGAAGGGCACGACGCACGAGTTCTGGAAGTCGATCCATGCCGGCGCGATCAAGGCCGAGCGCGAGCTCACCGCCGCGGGAACCCCGGTCACTGTCTCCTGGAAGGGTCCGCTGCGGGAAGACGACCGCGAACAACAGGTCCAGGTCGTCGAAGGGTTCGTCAGCCAGAACGTCTCCGGCATCGTGATCGCCCCGCTCGACGAGCGCGCCCTGGTGCGGCCGATCGAGGAGGCGAAGCGCGCGGGCATCCCGACCATCGTGATCGACTCCGGCCTCGACACCAAAGAGATCCTGTCGTTCGTGGCCACCGACAACATCAAGGGCGGCGAGCTGGCGGCCGATCGGATGGGCGAGCTGCTCAAGGGCCGCGGCAAGGTGCTGCTGCTCCGGTATCAGGAAGGATCGGCGAGCACCACCGAACGCGAGACCGGATTCCTGTCGCGGCTGAAGGCCAAGTTCCCCGGCATCACGGTAATCTCGTCCGATCAATACGCGGGCCCGACCCGCGACACCGCGAAGCGCACGTCGGAGAATCTGCTGAATCGCTACGCCTCCGAGCTGCAGGGCGTATTCTGCGTCAACGAGTCGTCGACGCACGGCATGCTCCTCGCGCTCCAGGACATCAACAAGGCCGGGCAGGTCGCCTTCATCGGGTTCGACGCCAGCCAGACGTTCATCGACGCGCTCGAGAATGGGCAGCTCCACGGTCTGGTCGTGCAGAATCCGATGAACATGGGCTACCTGGGCGTCACAAAGATGGTGGCCGCCCTGCGCGGCGAGCAGGTGGAAAGCCGGATCGACACCGGCGTGTGGATGATCACCAAAGAGAACCTCGGGCAACCGCAGTCGGCCGAACTGCTCCATCCGCCAGTCGACAAGTACCTCGACTGAGGAGACATGGCGGCTCGCGCCTCCTCACAGGTTCAAATCGAAACGCTGATCTCGCGAGGGCGTCTGGTCCTCGCGGGGTTCAGCCTGCTGGGAGTTCGCATTGGCGGGATGCGGCCGGACCCGGAGGCGATGCAGATCTCGTGGGTGTTCCTCGCCTACGCCCTGCTGCTCCTGCTGCTCGCCAATACGCGCGCGGTCGAGAGCCGCCACTGGCCGGGCGCGACGCACGCGATCGATCTCAGCGTCTACGCCGCCTATCTGTACCAGGTCGGCGGGCTGGCGCTTCCCGTGCTGGCGTGGTTCCTCTTCGCGCTCGTGGCGGCCACGCTCAGGTGGGGCTGGCGCGGCACGTTGACCACCGGCTCGGTGGCGGTGGCAGTCCACGTCGGCTTTGGCGCCCGGGCCGCAGAGCTGATTCGCGATCCGGCGATGACACCGGCCCAGTTCATCATTCTGGCGATGCTGATGGGCGTGATGACGGTGCTCGTCGGCCTGGTGGGCGCCTACGAGGACTGGCGCGGCACACAGCTCGCGCGGCTCGCCGCCTGGACCGGGCCCGATCCCGATCGCCCATCGGCACTGCCGAGCGAAATGCTGGCGCAGGCGTCCACCGTGCTCGAGTCGCCGCGGACGCTCCTGGTGTGGGAACAGTCCGACGAGCCATGGACCGAGGTCGCGCTGTGGGACAACGGCCGGATCGAGCAGTTTCGTGAACCGCCCGGTACGTTCGGGGAGATCGTCGCCGAGCGCGTCGCGCAGTCCAGCTTTTTCTGTCGCAACCTGACGATCGATGTGCCGATTACGTACCTGCGGGGCCGGCGAGGGGTCGAGACGTGGAGGGGCCTGCCGATCGATGCGGCGCTCCGGGACCGTTTTCACATCAGGGCGCTGGCCGGCTGGTCGCTTCGAGGCGATGATTTCAAGGGCTGGCTGTTCTGTCTGGACCGGTCAGCCCTTTCGCTGCAGGACCTGGCCGTGGGCGATGTCGTTGCCGATCTTGCGACGGCGCGACTGTCACAGGCCTACCTGGTGCAGCGGCTCCGGGACACGGCCGTCGCCACCGAGCGGCTGCGGCTCGCCCGAGATCTTCACGATGGCGTGCTGCAGACGCTGACGGGCGCGGCCCTTCAGCTGCAGACCGCCCGGCGGCTTCTGGCGCTGGATCCGGCGTCATCGGAGGAACGGTTGTCACAAGTACAGCGGATCATCGCCGCGGGTCAGAACGACCTGCGGTTCTTCATCCATCAGCTCGGTCCCCGGCGGGCGCCGGACGCCAGCGCGCCCATCGACCTGCGCGGCCGCCTCCACGAGCTCGCCGATCGAGTCCGCCGTCAGTGGGGCGTTCCGGTGACCGTGGCGACCGAGCCGGAGACGCTGGCGATCCCCGACCTGCTGGTCACGGATCTGTTCCTGCTGATTCACGAAGCCCTGGTCAACGCCGCCCGGCACGCCCATGCGTCGGCGATCCAGCTGGCCATCTTCCGCGAGCCGCACCAGATCTCGATTGCCGTCGCAGACGATGGCCAGGGGTTTCCGTTCAAGGGCACATTCACGCTGGCGGATTTGATTCGAACGCAGACTGGCCCGCGGACGCTCCGTGAGCGAGTGTCCTCGCTCGGCGGCGACATGCTGCTCGAGACAACAGATCAGGGCACCCGACTCAAGCTGACCGTACCGCTGGCCCGGGAGGTCGTGTGAAGCGCATCCGCATCGTTCTCGTGGACGATCACCCCATCGTCCTCGACGGCCTCGAACAGCTGTTCAACACCGAGCCCGACCTCGAAGTGGTGGGCCGCGCCACGACATCGGAGGGGGCGCTGGGCGCGATCGACGCGTTCCGGCCCGATATCGTCGTGCTCGACCTGGCGATGCCCGGGCATGACGGCCTCTGGGTCGTCGAGCAGATCAATGCGCGCGGGATCGAGACGCGCGTGGTGCTCCTCACCGCGCATCTCGACGAGATGCGCCTGCTCGAAGCCGTCCGGCTTGGCGTGGCCGGCGTGGTGTTGAAGGAAATGGCGCCGCGCCTCCTCGTCGAATGCGTCCGCAAAGTGCACGCGGGCGAGAAGTGGCTCGAGAAGCAGTCCGTCGCGCGGGCCCTCGACCGCGTCGCGAAGCGCGAGTCCGACCTGCAGCAGCTGTCGCGCATTCTGACGCCGCGCGAGATGGAAATCGTCCGGCTGGTGGCGGAAGGGCTGAGAAATCGTGAGATTGCCGAGCGGCTGACCATCACCGAGGGCACGGTGAAGATTCACTTACACAACATTTACGAGAAGCTGGGCGTGAGCGGCCGACCACAGCTCATCCTGTTTGCCACGCGCCAGGGACTCAGCCCCGACCTGGGCTGACGCCGGCAAGTACCTGGATTTTCAGCGGAAACCACGCGGCCGCACTTTTATTCGCGACCCTATAACCCTTGATAGATTGCGGGGTGGCAGCCCCCCTCTACACTGATGGTGGCCAGGGAATGCACCGTTTGACCGACGGTGCCACACCCCTCCAAGTTTCCCGGGCCGTCTCCTTGACTGAAGTCCCGGTTGAGTGCTGCTCGCCACTCAACCGGGACAACTTATTTCAGGACAGGTTTTCCGGACTCTGCGGTAGGGCCGCACTTCACAGTGGGGCCGCACTTCAGTGCGGCCATAGCGCGGCCCGACTGAAGTCGGGCCCTACTGCGTTCAATCTCCAGCAATCGCCGCGCGATACCGATCGAAGGACCGCGTGACCGCCGCTCGCGCGTCCCGATCGATTCGCCGTCCCGCGAACGCACCATAGACACGATCGTAGGTCAATGGTTCGATCAGGCGCTCGATCCGCGTGATGGTCGCGGCGTTGACCGGAATCAGGTTCGGATAGCTGCGCATCACGCTGACCGACGCACGATCCATGCAGACCGTGACGATATCGCCGACGAGGAGGGCGCCGCGGCCATCGGCGCCCTCAGCCCAGTGGAGAATCGTGCCGCCGTCGAAGTGGCCGCCGCAGCGAACGAGCGTCAGGCCGTCATTCAACGGAAAGGTCTCGCCAGCCCAGAAGTTGACAACCGGGTCGGGACGGCACACCCATCGCGCGTCGGCGTCGTTGATGTAAATCGGAATGCCGCCAAACGCCTGGCTCCAGTCGACGCAGGCGCCGTAGTAGTGCGGATGCGAGATGGCGATGGCCGACAGGCCGCCAAGGTCAGCGATTCGATCGACGGTGGGCTGGTCGATCAGGGTCAGGCAGTCCCACAGGACGTTGCCGGCCGGGTGGTGTACGAGCAGCGCGCGCTGGCCGATGGCGAAGGTCGGCCGCGTCTCGATCGAGACCAGCCCCGATTCCTCGACGTCGAAATGGTTCTCGTGCGTCTCGGCGAGGGCATCGATCGTTGTCCAGTGTTGGCCGCTGAACCCGATGTACTGCCGCTCGTCGAGGCAGATGCGGCAGCCATCGGGCGGCGCCCCCGACTCCGTATATTGGACACCGCAGGTTATGCAGATGAAATTCGGCATCTCGGATCAATCGTGGCCCGACGGACTAGCCTCCGCTGAAGCGACGGTCCGCCGAAGCCTTGGCGAAGGCGGAAGTCGGGCCCTACTGCCCGCCTTCACTATGCTTCGGCGAGATCTCGCCGGAGCGCTTCGCGCGGAGGCGGACAGTAGGGCTGCACTTTAGTGCGGCCAGAATCAGACTACCAGCCTCGCCCCTCGCATCGCGGCCGAGAACGAGGTGAACGTGGCATCCTCGCCGGGGCCGGGCGCATAAGCGTAGACGCTCGACAGTGCGCCGTCCTGCCCTCCCGGACCAAACGCACGAAGTGGCTCGATGGTCAGGAGCACGTGAGACGGCAGCGTTGGTGCGTCGCGGCGCATCCGTTCGAACGTCAGCGTCTCGAGCAGCAGCACCGGCGACGGCTGTCGTCCGAGCAGGGTTCGATGCGCCGCCGCGTGCGTGTCGGGCTTGTCGACGCTTGGGCCGTCGATGCCGATGAGGCGCAATCGGGGCAGCGCGGCCAGGCGCTCGGCGGCGGCGCGCGAGACATGAGGATAGTGCGCGTCGGCCCCTTCCTGCATCGGATAGCCGCTCGGGTACAGCGCCGCAAAACCGGTGACGAACAGCAGCGCTTCGCAGTCCGACGCGGCCGCGGGCAGGTCTTCGACGTCGATCCGGGTGTGATAGCTCACGCCCTCGACGATTTCGCGCCGCTCGGAGTCGGTTCGCGTGAGGTCCACGATCACGGCTTCGGCGGCCAGATACTGCCTCGGGTCGAGCCGTTCGAATGTCGATCCCTCGCCCAGAAGGTGAAACGGCGCATCGAGATGCGACCAGGTGTGGTTGGACACTCCGGTGCGCTGGCCGTCTCGGGTGACGCCGGCTACGCCCAACATCTGCCATTCGTTATCGCCGCCGCGGCGCAGGATTTCCGGCCGCTCGATTCGCGGCGCCTGTGGCACGTGCACGTAGTCGGGCGGCGAGAGATCGTAGCGCGTCAATGCCATGGGACCTCCGCCCAGGTCCCGCTGCGCTGCGACGCGTAGATCGCTTCGACCAGGACCACGCTGCGGCGTCCCTCACGGCCGCTGCAGGTCGGCTCCCGCCCCGACTGAATCGCGTCGATGAAATCCTGGAGCACGCGCTGATGCCCGCCGGCGTCAGACACCACCGGCGAGGATGCGCTCAGATTCTGATCGACGGCGCCGCCGGCGAGCAGATCGTCGGCCGGCTGCCTCAGGTCGGCGGCGACGAGCCGGTCGTGCTCCAGCTCCAGCGTCCCTTCGCTGCCGGTGAACTCGACACGCCGCTTGTAGCCGGGATAGGCGGCCGTTGTCGCTTCGATGGTCCCCAGGGCGCCGTTGGCGAACTCGAGCAGCGCAACAGCCGTGTCCTCGACTTCGATCTGGTGGAGTGACGTCTTCGTCCGCGCGACCACCCGCGATACCGGGCCGAATATCCACTGCAGTAAATCGACGGTGTGGATGCCCTGATTCATCAGCGCGCCGCCGCCATCGAGCGCCCAGGTGCCTCGCCATCGGGACTGGCTGTAGTAGTCGGGTGGCCGATACCATTTCACTCGCGCCGACACCAGCAGCGGTCGCCCGATCCGCCCGGTGTGCACGGCCTGGTGGAGGCGGACGATGTCGGGCTGCGCGCGATCCTGGAAGAACACGCCGAGCTTGACGCTGGCGCGATCACACGCCTCGATCAAGGCGTCTGCGCGCCGGGCCGAGACGTCGATGGGCTTTTCGGTGAGCACGTGGAATCCGCGCTCGGCGGCGCGGATGCCCTGCTCGGCGTGCAGTCCCGATGGGCTGCCAATCGCGACGAGGTCCATCGGCTGGTGCGCGAGGAAGGCGTCGAGGTCGGCGTAGGGCCGGGCATGATGCGCCGCGGCGAGCCGATCGACCCGCTGCGGGTTCGCGCCGTGGACCGCAACGACCTCGACGTTGTCGATCGCCGCCGCCGCCCGCGCGTGCGTCTCGCTGATGTTGCCGGCTCCAAGGATGCCGACTTTTACGGTCACGACGGAATTTTAGTATGAGCCCAGGCCGGTACGGCAGTGCTGCAGTCCCGCAGGTGCCGCTGTCCCCCCAGTTCTGCAGTCCTGCAGTGCTACAGTGCGCTGGTTCACCCGCCGTTTGCCGAAAGGAGGCGCCGTGCGCATCACTCGAATCGGTCCGGTCTCTGTGGCGAAGGTCGCGTTCCTGCTCTACGCCGGCATCGGCCTCGTCCTTGGCTGCATCGTGGCGGTGGCGAGCCTGCTCGGCGCGACAGTTGGCGCGGCCAACGGCGACCATTCGGCCCTGTTCGGCGCGATCTTCGGCGTCGGCGCGGTGATCCTGCTCCCGCTCATGTACGGGTTCTTCGGTGCGCTCGGCGCGCTGCTGGGGGCGGCGTTGTACAACCTGACCGCCAGTGTCGTCGGTGGGGTCGAGTTGACGATGGAGCCGGCGCCGGGGCCCCGCTGATGAGCACGACGGCCGCCGCGCTCCTGAGTGCGGTGCTGGTCCAGTCGCCGGCCTCGACGGTGGACTTCAGCGGCTACTGGATCCCCAATCCGGGCAAGGCGACCTACACGAAGGTGCTCAAGACGGTCGACCCGACGAAGCCCGATGCGCCGCCGGCTCCGCCGGGCGACCTGCCGGCGCCGCCGCCGCTCCGCATTTCCATCGCGGCGAAGGAAGCGGTCGTCGCGTTCATCGGTGACGACGGCTCGCCGATCACGACGCTCACGCTCCCGACCGATGGCCGCGAGGTGACGAATCCGCGCGGCATGCTCTCGCAGATCTCGACCAGCCATTGGGAGAACGAGACGTTTGTCACCACATGGCAGCTGAATCGCCGTGACGTGATGATCATGAAAGGCGTCGACACGTGGCGGCTGTCGTCCGATGGCACGTCGCTGACCATCGAGAGTCGGATGGAGGATTGGAAGTCGCGCAGCACTACGAGTACAACGTACTCGAAAAGGAACTAAAGCAGTCCTACAGTCCAGTTCAGTGCTGCAGTCCAGCAGTGCGTCCTGCAGCACTGTGGTTATTGTGCCCACCGCTTCCACGAGGCTTCGACATCCCCAGCGGTGGGCGTTCCGCTGGTGATCTCGATCCGGTGCCGGAAGGTCACGGCCTGGCCGGCGTCGAGCGCGTAGTTCAGGACGTCCTTCCCGGCGCTGAGATCCTTCTGCCCGAGCGGGTTCGCTGCGAACAGCCCGTAGCCCCGGGCATGCCAGTACGTCGGGAACCCCACGTTCGACGGGTGATCGAGGATCGCGATCGCAACCGGCTCGGTGCCCAGCGTTCCCGACAGCACGCACCAGCGGCCCCGGGTGCCCCACGCGGCGTCGCCGGTCTTTCCGTCGCTGGTCAGGTAGCGTCCAGTCACGCCGGTGTTATCGAGCTTGGCGACCGTCGTCGGCTTGCCCGCGGCGTCGGTAAAGACTTCCGGCTTGTCCGACGGATGCTCGAGCGCGCGCGCCACGCGCAAGCCGAGCACGCCTTCCTTGTTGTCGGGCAGCGGCACGCGCTTCGCTCCTGCCGTCAGCGTCGTGATGCGATCGATTGCGCGCGTCGTCGCCGTTCCGCGGAAGACGTACTTCGTGTGCTCCTTCAGGAGCACAGTGCCGTCAGGCGCCACCCAGTCGGAATCGGTCTCGAGCACGCCTGCGTCGGCGCCGCTTGTCGCCGAGGTCACGGCGCGATGGACGATGGTGCCCATCTTGTTGCGGTTCGCCGGCTCGATGGCGTCGGAGTTGTTCCAGAAGTCGTAGCCGTCGACGTTGCCGTAGTTGAACCAGAGCCCGACGTGGTGCGGGTGATCCACGCGCTCGCCCGGCCGCGGGTCGAGCGGGAACCCGCGCGTCACCAGCGTGCCCTTTGCCGTGCGGATCGGATAGAGCACCGGCTTCTTCAGCGTCGTCGGCCAGATGTAGGACGTGAAGGGCTGGCCGCCGATCAGCACGTCAACGCGCCGCTCGGCCTCCTTCACGATCACCTGGACGGCAGATCCGTTGGCGTCTGGAGATGCGGACGAGAGGAGCACAGGCGCCAGGAGTACGCTGAGTAACGTCGCGGTTACGTGATTCGGCATAACGTCTTCCGACCCCACTTACCAGCTATGTACTGTGCCATCGAGGCGGCGGTTGACCGGTAGATACGCGCGCACGTACGGGTATTGTGCCGCCGCGGCCTCGTCGAGATCCACGCCGAGCCCCGGCGCTTCGCCGGGATACATCGTGCCGCGCTCGAACGTATAGGCGTGCGGGAACACGGCATCCGTCTCGGCGGTATGCGGCATGTGTTCCTGAATCCCGAAGTTGTGCACGCTGAGGTCGAAGTGCAGCGCCGCCGCCATGCAGACCGGGCTCATGTCGGTGGCGCCGTGACAGCCGGTGCGCACGTGATACAGCTCGGCGAGCGACGCAATCTTCCTGAGATGCGAGATGCCGCCGGCATGGACGACGCAAGTGCGGATGTAGTCGATCAGCTGCTGCTGAATCAGCTGATGGCAATCGTAGATCGTGTTGAATACCTCGCCGATCGCGATGGGAGTCGTCGTGTGCTCGCGCACCAGCCGGAGGCTTTCCTGCGCCTCTGCCGGAACCGGGTCTTCCATCCAGAAGAGGTGATAGGGCTCGAGTGATTTCCCCAACCGTGCCGCCTCGATCGGCGTAAGGCGGTGATGGACGTCGTGCAGCAGGTGCAGGTCATCGCCGAACTCGTCGCGCAAACGCTTGAACAGCGCCGGCACGAACGACAAGTACTTCTCGCTGCTCCAGAGGCTTTCGGTCGGAAGCCCGCGCTCGGCGGGCTCGTACGGGCGACCGCCCTTCGCGACGCCGTACGTCGCCTCGAGACCCGGGATGCCGCTTTGCGCGCGGATCGCAGTGTAGCCCTGCTTCGCGTGCTCCGCGACGACGGCAACCGTCGCCTCGATGTCCGGGCCGTTCGCGTGGCTGTAGACAAGCACCGCGTCGCGAGAGCGTCCGCCCAGCAGCTCGTAGACCGGCACGTTGAGCGTCTTGCCCCTGATGTCCCAGAGCGCCGTATCGACCGCGCTGATCGCACTCATGGTCACCGGGCCGCGCCGCCAGTACGCACCCTTGTAGAGATACTGCCAGGTGTCCTCGATGCGCCGGGCATCGCGGCCAATCAGGCACGGGATCACGTGCTCGGTCAGATACGCCGCCACTGCCAGCTCGCGGCCGTTCAGCGTCGCGTCCCCGAGCCCGTGCACCCCGTCTTCCGTCGTGATCTTCAACGTGACGAAGTTGCGGCCCGGGCACGTGATGATGACCTTGGCGTCGACGATCTTCATGACAGGTCGCTTTGAGTGGTGGACGGGCCGCCTACGATTCGTCGAGCGTCACCTGGCGAATCGTCGGAACGAGCAGGTGAATGCATCCGAGCGCCACGAGGTAGGCGCAGCCGGCCATGATGAAGATCGGGACGTAGCTGCCGGTGCGCTGCAGGATCTGCCCCACGAGCAGCGAGATGAACATGCCGCCGACCGCGCCAGCCATACCGCCAATCCCGACGATCGACGCGACCGCACGCTTCGGGAACATGTCGGACGAAAACGTGAAGATGTTCGCCGACCACGCCTGGTGCGCCGAGGCCGCGATGCCGATCAGGACGACCGCGAGCCACATGCTCGACACCTGCGGCGCGAACACGATCGGCAGCACGCACAGCGCGGGCACGAGCATGGCCGTCTTGCGCGCCGCGTTCAGCGTCCATCCCCGATTGAGGAGCCGCGCCGGGAGCCATCCGCCCGCGATGCTGCCCACGGTGGCGATCTGATAGATCACGAAGATCGGCAGCGCGCTGCCCTTCAGATCGATGTGATGCACGCGGTGCAGGAAGTCGGGCACCCAGTAGAGATACAGCCACCAGATCGGATCGGTCATGAACTTGCCGACCGCGAAGGCCCAGGTCTGGCGATGCGGCAACAGTTTGCCCCACGCGACCGGGGTCACGGCTTCAATCGGATCGCTCTGAATGTAGGCGAGCTCCGCGGTCGACACGCGCGGATGCCGCTGTGGCGGCTGATACATCGCCAGCCATGCGAAGAGCCACGCAAACCCCAGTGCGCCGGTCGCGATGAACGCCCATTCCCATCCCCAGGTGAGCGTGATCCACGGCACCGCAATCGGCGCCAGAAGCGCGCCGACGTTGGTGCCGGAGTTGAAGATGCCGGTCGCCAGCGCGCGTTCCTTCTTGGGGAACCACTCGGCGACCGCCTTGATCGACGCCGGGAAGTTCCCCGCTTCCCCGAGGCCGAGCGCAAAGCGCGCCAGGCTGAACCCGGCAACCGTGCTGGTGAGCGTGACGAACGCGAATCCGGTCGCGGCCGAAATGTCGATCGACGGAATCGCCGGCCCGCTGTAGAGGTGCGCACCGGCGTGAGCCATCGCGGCCACGCTCCAGAACACGATCGCCAGCGCGAATCCCAGCTTGGTGCCAAGCCAGTCGATGACGCGGCCGACGACGAGCAGGCCGATCGCGTAGGCCAGTGAGAAGTTGAAGATGATGTGCCCGTAGTCGAGATCGGTCCATCCGAACTGCGCGCTCAACGTCGGGCCGAGCAGCGACACGACCTGGCGGTCGATGTAGTTGATCGTCGTCGCGACGAAGAGCAGCGCGCAGATCACCCACCGGTAGCGGCCAACGTTGTTCGCGGGCACAGCGGCCTATTGGTTCACACCGCTGGCGAGGAAGCCGCCGTCGACGACGAGGATTTCGCCGGTGACGAAGCTGGCGGCGTCGGACGAGAGGAACACGGCGGCGCCGGCAAGTTCCTCGAGGCGGCCGAAGCGCCTCATCGGGGTGCGGAGGAGGAACTCGCGCCCGCGCTCGGTGCCGTCCAGCAGCGTCTGATTGAGCGGGGTGCGAAACACGCCAGGCGCGATCGCGTTGACGGTGACGCCGTGTGGCGCCCATTCGATGGCGAGTTGCCTGGTCAGCGCCGCCACCGCCGCCTTGCTCGCCCCATACGCCGCCACCTCGAACAGCGCCACGAAGGAGCTCAACGAGGCGATGTTCACGATGCGGCCGTAGCCGCGGCCCACCATGTGGCGGCCAAAGACCTGCGCGGCGCGAAGGGTCCCCGTGAGGTTGGTTTCGACGATGGCATTCCAATCGGCTTCGTCGAGATCGAGCGTGGCCACGCGCTTCGTGCGGCCCGCGCAGTTGATCATGATGTCGACCTTGCCAAACGCGTCGACGGTGCGGGCGAGCAGGGTATCGAGCGAGGAACGATCGGTGACGTCGGATGGGACGCGCAGCGACCGGCGGCCGATGGTCTCGATTTCGCGGGCGGTCTCGTCGACCATCTCGTCGCGACGCGAGGTCGGCACGACGTCGGCGCCGGCTTCGGCCAGGGCGCGCGCCATGATGCGTCCGATGCCCGAGGTTCCGCCGATGACCACAGCCGTGCGGCCGGTCAAATCCAGAGGCGCGTACGGCATCAGCGAACGGGCGACGGCGCGGGCAGCACGAGCCGCGGTGCGCGCCGGACGCGCATGCCTGCCGAATCCGCCGCCACCTGCGTCACCGGCGGCACGAAGCGGCGATCGGGACCGCCGCCCTCGAGCGCCTGCGCCTGCTGGGCGAGCGAGAGATGCTCGCTCATCGCGGCACGAGCGCGCTTGGCGTCATGCGCGCGGATCGCGTGGTAGATGTTGCGGTGCGCCTGCGCCGATTCCTTCAGGTCGCGCCCGTGGGTGATGGTCTTGCGCCGCTGCTCGTAGAACAGCGCCGACACCATTTCGACCAGCGACGCCAGGATCGGGTTGCCGGATGCGGCGGCCACCGCGCGGTGGAACCGGATGTCGTGAATCAGGAACGCATGCGCGTCGTCGAGTGACGCAAACATGCCGGTGACTTCTTCGGCAATCGTCGCGATGTGATCGTCGGTGGCGCGCTCGGCGGCCAGACCGGCGACGCCCACTTCGAGCGCTCGACGCGCCTCGAACATCTCGTCCCGCGTGAAGCCGTGCAGCGCGGCGAGGAAGCTGAGCGGCTCGCTGCCGAGCGTCGGCGGCCCATCCGTGATGAACGTCCCGGCGCCGTGTCGCGTCTGCAGCACGCCGATCGCCGCAAGCGATCGCAGGCCGGCGCGCACGCTTGGCCGGCTGACGCCGAGCTGCACGGCGAGCTCGCGTTCAGGCGGCAAGCGATCGCCAGGCTTGAGCTCGCCGCGCTCGATCAGAGCGCGCACGTGCGACACGACGATTTCTGCAGTCACCCCTTCGGTTGGTTTCATGACTCACAACCTCGTCGCTGGAGAGGTCTAACCAGTCACGACGATCGCGGTCGAAAGTTGCCACATTCCTATCACCCGGCCGATGAGGTGTCAAGGAGCATGATGGCGGTGGAGACACAACTTGAGGCCGCTTCCCCGTGCTCTGGGCTTTAGACGTGGTTCAGAGCCAATCGGTTGGATCGCCCAATGGTTTGACCAGTCAATTTTTTGATTTTGTATCTTGCTATGGGTCAGCAGTTTGCGGATTTCCGGCGCCTCCGGCACATCACTTGCCCCTCAACCGCTGTAGTTCACGGTATTTCGGCAATTTACGAGCGAGGTACGCAAAATGTCTGAATTCAGCGGTCCATCCGCGTGGCAACGCGTGCAACCCGGCGGCACGGTGGTGTGTCGCGGCTGGCCGTGGCGCCTGCTGCGCGTTGAGGCGGGCCCTGGCGTGCTGGCCGCCGACGTCCGGCCATTAGCCGGCGATGCGCCTGCCGTTGCGAGGCTTCTCGCGCCGTTCGATCGGATCGAATCGGGTGGCCAGCCTCGCGGATGGCGCCGTGCCTCGCGCAACCGGCTGCGGCACGTCGTCGCCGCGCTGGACGGCGCCTGGCCCGAAATGCCGCTCGCCTCGCTGACGACCGCGAGGAGCGTGCCGTGGCCGCATCAGCTCGTGCCGGCGATGGCCGTGACGCGTGGACGAGGCGTTCGGATCCTGATCGCCGACGAGGTCGGCCTGGGCAAGACGGTGGCTGCCGGCCTGGTGATCGCGGAGCTCGCGGCGCGCGATCTTGCCGCCCGCGTGCTTGTGCTCACGCCGGCCGGACTCCGGGACCAATGGCGCGCCGAGCTCAGACGTCACCTCGGCGTGCCGGCCGAGGTCATTGACGCTGCTGGGCTCGCGACGCTCACCCGCGACGTACCCGCCGACTGTTCTCCCTGGATGGGTGGAGGCTGCCGGATTGTGTCGCTTGATTTCGCGAAGCAGCCCACTGTGTTGCGCACGCTCGCGCACGACGCCTGGGACGTGGTCGTCATCGACGAGGCGCACGCCGCCTCGGGAGACTCACAGCGGGCAGCGGCCGTTCGCGCGCTCGCGCTCCGGGCCCGTTTTGTCCTGATGCTCACCGCGACGCCTCACAACGGCGCGTCGCTCGCGTTTCGCAAGCTCGTCGCCCTCGGAGCGCACCACGCGCGAGATCCGCTGGTGTGGATTCGACGCGGCCGATCGGAGCTCGGCTATCCGCGCGCCAGGGCAAGCCGCACCTGGCGGCTGCAGTACGCCGCGGACGAGGCGGCACTGCACCAGGCGCTGCACGCGTACGCGGCGAGCGTCGACCGAACGAAGCGCCCTGAGGCCAGGCTCGCGATGATCGTGCTGAAGAAGCGCGCGCTCTCGAGTCCGGATGCGCTCCTCTGCAGCCTTCGGCGGCGGATCGCCCATCTTTCCGGCGCCGCCGACCCGGTCATGATGACAGCGCTCTTGCCGTTCGAGCCGGGTGAGACGACCGAAGAGGATCACCTGCAGCCGGCGGTGCTGGCCGCAGCGGGGCTTGGCGACGCCGGCGACGAGTTGGCTGCGCTGCACGCGCTGATCGCGCTGGCGACGTGTGCGACGCGGACCTCGGTCAAGTACCGCACTATCGAACGCATCGTCACGCGAACAGCTGAAACCGCCGTCCTCTTCACAGAATACCGGGACACGCTGCAAGTCGTCGCGTCGCGCCTGTCGCCGATAGCGACCGTCGCCGTTCTGCACGGCGGCCTCGACAGGACGGCGCGCCGCGATGCCGTCCGGCGGTTCACGACCGGGAAGGCGCGAATCCTGGTGGCCACCGACGCCGCGGCCGAAGGGCTGAATCTGCAGGCGCGCTGCCGCTTCGTCGTCCACATCGACCTGCCGTGGTCACCGACAACTCTGGTGCAACGGGTGGGACGGGTCGATCGGATCGGGCAGGCACGGCCGGTGCGAGTCTGGCAGCTGGCTGGCGCAGGGGGACACGAGCGAGCGGTCGTCGCGGCGCTGGCGCGCCGCTTTCAGCGCATCCACAGCGACCTGGGAGGTCCGATCCCGCGTGAATGGGCGCAGGTACGGCCCGAGGCGTCCGAGGGTGTGGATACCGACGGGGGCACGCCGCGGGTCGCCACCAACGACCTCACGGACACCGCCGACGCGATCGCACGCGCCGCGGTCATGATCCGCGCGCTCCGGATCGGTGCCGAGCCACGCGGACGCCGCCGCGCCGAACGGATGCCGCGCGGTATTCCCTGGCTTCGATCGCGACGCGCTCGAGCGATTGTCGAGCACGGCGTGGTGTTTCTCTACTGCGCGTTCCCCTGCTGTCGTGGCGAGGCACGAGTCCACATCGCCATTCACGTTGCGCTGCATCGGCTGCCGCGCGGATCACCGGCAACGTGGCTGCCCTGGCTGGACGAGCGCGCGTCACGGCGCGCGGCCCTCGCCCTGACGGGTGCCGACGAGATTCGAGCGCGTGCCCGATCGCGCGAGCAGGATCTGCTGGTGCGGGTCGAGGCGGAGAACCAGCGCCTTCTGGGGCGGTGGCAGCCATCACTCTTCGATCAGCGGGCCGCTCGCGTGATCGACGCGGCGCGGCAACGCGTCGGCAGACGCGCGGACACCCACGGCACGCGGCTCGCCGACCTGCAGCGATCGCCTGACCTGCCGCTCGTCGAGCCGCTGTTCGCGCTGATCGTGGAGTAGCGGCGATGCGCCTCGCCATTGAAGGCTCGCTCCTGTCCCAGGACTTTCTCAGCCACGGGCTCAGCGAGATCTGCGGCAGTGCGATGACGTCTCAGGCGCATCGGTTCGCGATAGATCGGCTGCATGCAGCGGCGACGCTTGGCCCGACCGCAGGCGCGTCGCTGGTGTTTGGCGTCGCAGCGGCGCCGCTGGCGAGATGGCTTGGCTGGAATGTGCCCGCCGGTGAGCCGGCGCGCACGGCGACCGGCCTGTGGACGGTGCTGGTCCGAACGGGTGGTCACGCGATTGGGATGCTCGCCATGCCCTGGGCGCGCGATCCCGCGACCGCCACGCGCGAGATCAGCCGGCTTGCGCTCGAGCACGGCGTCCGATTTGCCATCGCCACCAACGGCTGCGTGCTGCGACTCGTCGACGCCACGCGCCCATCGGTGCGCGGCGCGCTCGACTTCGACCTCGATCGCTGCCAGATCGACGCCTCGGCATTGACGGCGCTCCGGGCTCTCGCCGGCGCCAGCGCAGGCCCCACGGCGCACGACACGTCCACGTCGATACTGATGCAGGCCATCGCGGCGTCGGATCGCGCCGGCGTGCAGGTCTGTCAGTCGCTTCGCCACGGCGTTCGCGACGCGCTCGGCTCGATCCGCGAGGCGATTGAGCGGGCCACGTCGCGCCCCTCGGGGTCGCGCGCGAGAGCCGCTCGCCACGACGAAGCGCTGACGGCGGTGTACCGGATTCTCTTCCTGCTCTTCGCCGAGGCGCGGCGCCTGGTGCCAATCTGGCATCCCGTCTATCGCGACGGCTACACGCTTGCGGCGTTGCGGTCGCGGCTCGAGACCCGCGCCAACGTACGCGGCACGTGGGCGGCGCTTCAAGCGATGGCGCGGCTCGCGCACGCGGGCTGCGAGATCGGCGACCTGCGCGTCGCCGCCTTCAACGGGCGGCTCTTTGCCCCGGCCCACGCGCCGCTTCTCGATCATCTCCGGCTGGACGATCGAGCCGTGAGCGCTGCGCTCGCCTCGCTCGTGTTCGTGAGCAGGGGCCCGGACGGGCGCCGACGCGTGGCATACGAGGATCTCGGCGTCGAGCAGCTGGGGTCCATTTACGAGCACTTACTGGACGACGAACCCGCCGGCCTCGCACCGGAGGCGCAGTCGCGACGAAAGGTCACCGGGAGCTTTTACACGCCGGCGGCCCTCACCGACTATCTCGTCCGCGTCACCCTGGATCCTCTCGTTCGCGGCAGAACCGTCGACGAAATCCTCTCCCTCCGCATCGTCGATCCGGCGATGGGAAGCGGCGCGTTCCTCGTGGCGGCGTGCCGATACCTCGCGCTGGCGTGCGAGCGTGCACATCTCACGGCCGGAGGGCCCGAATGCGACGACGACATGCGCGCGGCGTGGCGGCGGCGGGCGGCGCAGCGATGCCTGTTCGGTGTGGATGCGAATCCGATGGCCGTGCAGCTCGCGCAGCTGTCGCTGTGGCTCGCGACGCTGGCAGCCGGGCGGCCGCTGTCGTTCCTCGATCATCACCTGCTGCGCGGCGACAGCCTGATTGGCGCCTCACCTGGCGACGTCATGCGCCAGCCACCCGGGCGTGCGCCACGGCGCCACGCATCGGGCCGGCCTCCGCTCGAGGCGTTCTTTGACGCGATCGAAGAGATGGCAGCGGTCGTGCCGATCCGGCTTGCTATCGAAGGCCAGGCTGACGAGAGCGCCGCGATCGTCCGCGAGAAGGAGCGGTCGCTCGCTGGCAGCACGACGCTCCCTGGTCTGGTTCGCTGGAAGGCCGCCTGCGATGTGTGGTGCGCGGCATGGTTTCCGGACGCGACCGACATTCGCGCGCTCTACCCCGCGCTGCTGGACCGGGCTTTGGGTAGAACGTCTACGCTTCCAACAGCGGCCGGCGATGCGGTCATGGAGCACGCGCGGCGCCTTGCCGCCGAACGCGGGTGCTTCCACTGGCCGCTGGAGTTTCCCGAAGTCTTTCTCGATCCCGCCGGGCGTGCCGCGCCCGACGGCGGGTTCGACGCGGTCGTCGGCAATCCGCCGTGGGAGATGCTGCGTGCCGATCACGGGCGCGTTGCCGCAGACGCCGCGGTGCGGTTTTCACGGGAAGCGGGGGTCTACCACGCGCAGTCGCGCGGCCACGCGAATCAGTATCAACTGTTCGTCGAGCGCGCACTGAACCTGCTGCGGCCCGGCGGCCGGCTCGGCCTGCTCGTGCCGGGCGGCTTTCTCAGCGATCATGGCGCTGCCGACCTCAGGGCCGAGCTGCTGCGACGTCACGGCCTCGAATCGCTGCTCGTCTTCGACAACCGCAGCGCGATCTTTCCAATTCATCGCGGCGTCCGCTTCGCGGCGATGACCGCGGTGGCACGACGCCCACTGCCATACGTGGCATGCCGGTTCGGCCTCGACCGGACGGACGGGCTCGACCACGTCTCACTCGAGTCGACGCGTGATTTCCCGATCGCCCTGACGCCGGTCCTGATCGAGCGGCTCTCCGGCGAGCAGATGGCGATACCCGACCTGCCCGATCCGCGTGACGCACGGCTGGTCGAGGCCCTGTCGGCCGCCCATCCCGCGCTCGGCGACAGCCGTGGCTGGCACGCGAGGTTTGGCCGTGAGCTGAATGCGAGCGACGACAAGGAATGCTGGGAGTCGGCCGCACTAAAGTGCGGCCCTACTGCCGGTGGAACCTGTGGAGGCGGGGCTTCAGCCCCGGGTCGCGAAGGTCTTCCCGTAGTCGAGGGCAAGCATCTCGATCCGTTTGTCGTGCGCCTCGATCGCGTCACGAAACGCGCCGCCGTCCGCGCCGTTCGTGATCGGATGCGCCAGTCTGCCGCATTCAACCATCCCCGACTGGCCTATCGTGAGGTGGCGGCAGCGACCAACCGGCTGACGCTGATCGCGGCGATTCTGCCGGCACGAACGATCAGCGTTCACACGGTCTTCTGCCTCCGCACTTCGCTGGCGGCAGACGAGCAGGACGTCCTCTGCGCGCTGCTCAACAGCTTCGTCGCCAACTATCTCGTGCGACGGTGGGTGACGACGCATGTCACCGCCTCGATCGTCGAGCGGCTGCCGGTGCCACGGCCGACGCGGGGCACGCGCCAGTTCTCGGAGCTTGCCCGCGATGCCGCGCGCCTTCGAAACGGTGAACACGGCCCCGACCTGAACGCTGCGGTTCAAGCGCGCGCCGCACGCGCGTACGGCGTCAGCTCCGACGATTTCGAGCACATCCTCGAATCGTTTCCGCTGGTTCCAGACGGCGAGCGTCGCGCCGCGTTGCGCACGTTCTCTACATCAGCGCCGCAATGAAGGCGCTGCCCAGCAGGAACAAGACGACGCTGTTGAGCGCGACGAAGAGCCAGTCGCGGGTGACGACGAAATCGAGCAACGACACGACGACTCTGGCGACCGGCGTGAACAGCAGCACGATGATGCCGGCAACCAGCATTGCATGAGACAGGGCATGCGCCGCCGCGATGAAGGACAACATGAAGCCGATGGCCAGCGCTACGCTCGCGACGGTGGTGCCGACACGGAGCACGAGGCCAATCGCGGGTTCCGGCGAGAACGGCCGCATGGCTAGAGCGACCTCCCGAGCATCAGCAGCGACACGGTCATCAGCACGATGGACAGCAGCCCCTTCAAGCGCGTCGTGTGCGTCCGTGCCGAGAGTCGCAGGCCGGCGGCGGATCCGATCTGCGTGCCGAGAATGGCCGCCGCCGCCAGCTGATACATCAGGCCACCGCGTCCCAGATAGATGGCAGCCCCCGATACGGCCGTCACGCCGATCATCAGCGCGCTCGTCGCCGCCGCGACGCGCATCGGCACTCCGCACCAGGTGACCATCACCGGCACCTTGACGATGCCGCCGCCCACGCCGAGCAGGCTCGAGATGTTGCCCGCCAGAAACGAGGCGACCAGCCCGAGCGGGAGGCGCTGTACACGATAGGTGAAAGAGCGGCCTGTGCGCTCGTCCCGATAGACGCCGCCGAGCAGACCCGGATCCGCGGGCTGCGGCAGGATCTCGTCGTGCGGCCGCCGCATCACGGCGATCGCGATCGCACCAGCGATAATCGAAAACATCACCTGCAGCGTCGCCGACGAGAGCATCTGCGCGGTGAGGCCGCCCGTCAGTCCCCCGGCGGCCGTCGCCACCTCGAGGACCATGCCGAGGCGCAGGTTGATCAGGTCGCGCCCGGCGCGCGCGGCCGTGACGGCGCTCGACGTCGCGATGACGGCAAACAAACTGATCGCTGCGGCTGCCTGGAACTTCAGGCCAAGGCCGAGGATCAGAAACGGCACCAGAAAGACACCGCCTCCGAGCCCGAGCATGCCGCCCATCAGGCCCGACACGATTCCCATCGAGAAGGTCAGGATCGCGTCGAGCGGTGTGGTCATTCACCCCTAGCCTATCAGTGTCGCGTTCACTGAAACGCCGTCGCCGATCAACGGACAGTCACGGATCGGACACTGGTCACGGATCACGCGAACAACGCGGATACATGAACGGAAGAGAAGATCGGGGCCGACGGAGCACAAGAACCAGAATTTCCGCGTGCTTCCGCGTCTATCCATGACGAATCTGATCTGCGTTATTCCGTCCGCTCCTGTCCCTGACACCGGTTCCGGCGTATCCGCGACGAGACTGGGGCAGGGTCCTGCGAGCGCGGCCCTTGCTGCAGGCGATGAACTGGCGCTAGGCTCACGCACCGTCATGGCGAACGCCATTCTTGGCATGGCCTGCTTGATTGTCTTCGTGGCGCCGATGCCCGGGACCTTCGATCTCGCGGTACGGCATGCGCGAATCGTGCATGGCGACGGCCGCGTCACCTCGTCGGCGACGCTCCTCATCGCCTCGGGCCGCATCGCGCGAATCGACGAGACCGCCGCCGCGGACGGCGTGCCCGCGCGCCGCTCGATCGATGCCGCCGGACGCACGGCGGTGCCGGGGCTGATCGATGCCCACGTGCGCCTCCAGCCATCGATGCTGGCGCAATTCCTCGAGAACGGGGTCACGACCGTGCGCGATTTGCGCAGCGCCATCGACGGGCCAGGCAGCGCCTGGACGGGCGCGACGGTCGTCGACGATTTCACGTCGGCGCGCGCGGCGGTTCGAGGGCACGTCGACAGCGGCGCCGATCTCATCGCCATCGGGCCGCGGCTGAAACCGCCGCTACTCGCCATAGTCGTTCAGGAAGCCGCGGCGCGGGGCGTCCCCGTCGCCGCCGACCTCGGTTCCGCCACGGCTGTCGAGGCGGCAGCCTTTGGCGTCACCAGCATCGAACATCTCAGCGGCATCATCGAAGCGGCGACCAGCGTGTCGGATCGCGTAGCGCGGCAGCGAGACGATGGGGGAAGCGGCTGGGCGTCATCGGAGCAGGAGTGGACGACGGTTTCTCATGAAGCGCTGGATCGCGTGGCGCACGCGTTGCTCGACCGCGGCGTGACGCTGGTGCCGACGCTGGTTCGCGAGGAGGCGCGACTGCAGGCCACGGATGCGGCACGCCAGGCGAAGGCCGCGCTGGCGGCACGGCAGCGGTTCGTGAAGGACTACGTGGAGATGGGCGGTCGTATCGTGGCCGGCACCGACGCGGGGACTCGGTTGGTGGCGCCGGGAGTCAGCCTGCTGCGCGAGCTCGAGCTCTACGTCGAGGGCGGCCTGTCGCCTGCGACGGCGCTCAAGTCAGCGACCGCGGACGCGGCGGCGCTTCTCGGCATCACCAATCGGACGGGCACGATTGCAATCGGCAAGGACGCCGATCTCGTGCTCGTCAGCGGCGACCCGCTGCAGGACGTCACCGCACTTCGCCGGATCGTCACTGTCATCCGCCGCGGCGTCGTGGTGCGGTGACCATTAGGCGCATGGGCGCATGGGCGCATAGGGGCATGGCGCATGGGGTACGTAGGCTTCAGCTCGGGCATCGGGGCTCATCGTCGCATTGCCCGAGCTTCAGCTCGGGCCTACGTACTGAAAGTTCGGCCCTACTGATGCGTCTGAAGTACCAGAACATCGGCAATCCGGACGCGACGAAACCCAGGCCCAGGATCGCCTCGAGAGGCCGTTCGAGCAGCGTATTGCCGACGAGGAGGAGCGACGACGCCACGAAGGCAACCGGTACCCAGGGGTAGCCCCATGTTCGGTACGGTCGCGCCAGGGCGGCGTGCGTTCGCCGCAACCGGAAGATCGCGAGCCCGCCCAGCATGTTGAACAGCACCATCGCGAATACCACGTACGTGAACAGCTGATCGTAGCTGCCGGTCAGCGCGAGCGCCGCCGACCACACAGTTGTCACCGCGATCGCGACGTGAGGCGTCCGGTACCGGGGATGCACCTCGGCGACTCGCGAAAACAGCAGGCCGTCTGACGCCATCGCAAACGCGGCGCGTGAGGCGAACAGGACGCCGGCGATGTTGTTGCCAAAGGTCGAGAGGCACACGATCATCGCCATGAACGACGCGCCCCAGCCGCCGACGAGCGCGGTCATCGCCCGCTCGGCAATCCGGACTTCGCCGCGCATCCCCGGAATGTCGAGCGTAAAGAGATACCCGAGGTTCACCGCCAGGTAGATCACGCACAACAGACCGATACCCGCGATGAGCGCGCGCGGAATCACGCGGCCGGGGTCGCGAATCTCGCCCGCCGAAAACGGCAAATAGTACCAGCCGTCAAAGGCCCAGAGCACGGCAATCATCGCCACACCCACTGCGGATCCAGGCGACGGTACCGGCGGCAACACGGGCGTGAGCGATGGCGATGCCGGATGGAACACCAGGGCGAGCACGGGGATCGCCGCCAGGCCGGCGACCTTGACGATGGTCAGCGCCCCTTGCGTCCGCGTGGCGGCCGAGACGCCGACGTAGTTGATCGCCGCGGCGACGCCGAGCGATGCCGCCGCGACCACACCGGCGGCCGTGATCGTCAGGTGCGCGGCCGGGATCGAGAGGAGCACGTGACTACGACCGAGGCTCGGCACGAAATAGCTGAAGTACTCGGCGAACCCCACGGCGACGGCCGAGCACGAACCCGTCAGCGTGATGAACAGGCCCGCCCAGCCAAACAGGAACGCGGGCAGCGGGCCGTACGCCTCTTCAAGAAATACGTAAAGGCCGCCCGAGCGCGGAAACATCGCGCCCATCTCGGCGAAGGTCAAGCCGCCGGCGAGCGACAGCAGCCCCCCGGCCACCCAGACGGCCAGCAGGGCTGTCGCCGAATCGAGCTCGGCGGCCATCGTGCCCGATGTCAGGAAAATCGCTGACCCGATGACATTTCCGATGACGAGCAGCGTCGCGCCGCCGAGGCCGATGGCCCGCACCAGCGCCGCATCGCGGTGGGCGGCGAGCGGCGCGGCTCGGCCCTGGTCTGCCGTGGTCTGCCCCATCGACGAGGTCGCGCGACGATAGCACGCGCGCCGCTGAACGTGCATGCTAAGATCCGGCGCGATCGGGCTCCCTCACCGCCTCATTCAACGCCGGCACCGGAGGTTTCATGGCGTCCCGCCTGACCACGCTGATCGTCGTCCTCATTGTCGGCGGCACGCTCGTCGCCGGCTTCATCGTCGGCGCGCAGCGCGGGGATCTGAATGGTCCGATCGACCTGATCGTGACCAACGGCCGCGTCTACTCCGGCACGGACGGCAAGCTCGCGCAGGCGCTCGCGATTCGCGGCAACAAGATTCTGCTCGTCGGGTCGAATCGTGACGTCAAACGGCTGCGCCGCGTGCAGACGACGATGGTGGACGCGCACGGCGCCACCGTGCTGCCGGGATTCGACGACAGCCACGTCCACCTGCTCTCGGGCGGTCTCGCATTTTCGGAACTGGATTTATCGGGCACGACGACGCTCGAGGCGGTGAAGGCGTCGATCGCGGACTACGCGACCGCGCACGCCGATCGACCCTGGATCGTCGGCCGCGGCTGGATCTACGACTCGTTCGAAGGCCTGCCGACGCGACAACAGCTCGACGCGCTGATACCCGAGCGGCCGGCATACCTGACGGCGTACGACGGGCACACGGGCTGGGCGAACAGCCGCGCCCTGAAGCTAGCGGGCATCACGCGGAAAACGCGCAATCCGGCGCATGGCACCATCGTCAAGGATCCGCGCACAGGCGAACCGACCGGCGCGCTGCAGGAAAACGCGATGGACCTGATGGACGCCGCGCTGCCGCAGCCGACGCGGGAGGACCAACTGAGTGCCCTGCGCAGCGCGATTGCGCACGCGCACAGGTTCGGCGTCACCAGCGTGCAGAACGCAAGCGGATCGCCGGAAGAATTCGACCTCTACGGGACGCTGCGCGACGGCGGAGAGCTGGACCTCCGCGTCTACAACGCGTTGTCGGCGGACGCGACGCTCAGCGAAGCCGACCTCGATCGCCTGGACGCCGTTCGGACGAAGTATCCGGACGATCCGGTGCTCAAGGCCGGGGCGATCAAGCTGGTCGTCGACGGCGTTGTCGAATCGCACAAGGCGGCCCTGCTCGCGCCGTATGCCGACAAGCCGGCGAGCGGGCATCCCAATTACACGCCCGCGCAGCTGAATCGCCTCGTCACGATGCTCGATCGGCGGGGCTGGCAGGTCTTGATCCACGCGATCGGCGATCGCGGCGTCCGGATGGCGCTTGACGCCTTCGAGGTCGCGCAAGCCGCAAATCCGCCGCCCGCTCGCGGCCGGCGCCATCGCATCGAACACATCGAGACCATCGACCCGGCGGATATACCGCGCTTCGCAAAGCTAGGCGTCATCGCCTCGATGCAGCCGCTGCACAGCAATCCTGCTCCCGACCTCATGAGCCTGTGGACGAAGAACCTCGGACCGGAACGGTCCTCGAGGGGATGGCTGTACGGCAGCCTCCTGAAGAGCGGTGCGCGCGTCGCGTTCGGCAGCGACTGGCCGGTGGTCACGCTGGATCCTCGCCTCGGTCTGCACGTGGCGACGACGAGGACTTCGCCGGAAGGATTGCCGGACGGCGGCTGGTTACCTGAGGAGCGCCTCACGCTGAAACAGGCGCTGGACGCCTACAGCGCCGGGGCGGCGTTCGCGTCGTTCGATGAGCAGCGCAAGGGCACGCTCGCTGCCGGCATGCTGGCCGACCTCGTGATCCTTACCTCCGATATCTTCGCGCCCGGCGCGACCCTCCTGGACGCGAACGTCGCGGTCACGATTTTCGACGGGCGCGTCGTGTACGACCGCGAGCAGGACGCCGCGACCCCGACGACCAACTGAGCTGCGTAGGGGCGTACTGCCTGCGCCCAGATTCAACCTCTCACACGCTTCATGAAGGCCTCGTGCGCGCCCGGCGTGCGGCGCTCGATGTAGTCGATGAATTCGATGGCCGCGGCCTCGAGGTTCCCGTAATAGTGTGGATCCTTGTGCTGCTCGCGGAGCTCGGGCAGGATCTCGTGCAGGCGGCCCCATACGAGCAGAAGCTCCCGCCCGCTCTGATAGAACAGCTCCTTGTTGAGGACACCGCTCGTCAGGAACGACGCGACCATCTCCCAGTAGGTCACGACCATCCGGTAGGATGCGCTCTCGTCTGAGCCCCGCGGGCACAACGCTGCGAGATCCGCGGCGCTTTTCGGCTTGAAGCTCGTCACGAACCAGGCGCGTGCCTTGCGCAGGCGCTCTTCGCGCCGCATCTCGTACAGCTCGAGGATCAATCTGGCATCGTCGTAAGTGGCTCGTGACTGCATGGCAGGGTTCCGGCTCCAGTCGCGACAGGCGTCGCAGTCACCGTATGATGCCATAAAGGACGACGGAGGACCGACACGTGACGGCGGCATCGCCATTCAGCGCGAAGACGCTGACCTTTCTGCGCGCGCTTGCGCGCCACAACGATCGCGAGTGGTTTCGCGCCCATGCCGACGAGTACGAGTCCCACGTCAAGGGGCCGATGCGCCTGGCCATCGCGCGGGTTGGCGAGGAGTTCCGCGTGTTGGCGCCGGAGTTGATGGCGGACCCGAAGAAGAGCCTGTACCGGATCTGGCGCGACACGCGCTTCAGCGCGGACAAGCGGCCCCTCAAGACGAACGTGGCCGCCGTCTTTCCGCACCGACTCGGAACGCGGCACTCGTCGGCTGGTCTCTATTTCGAGATCGCGCCGAAGTGGGTCTTCGCCGGCGGCGGGATCTACATGCCTGAACGTGGCGACCTCGTGAAGATCCGCCAGCGCATCGCCACCGAGCCGCAGAAATTCCGGCGCATGGTGACCGAAGGGCCGCTGAAGGCCGTCGGCGGCATCCAGGGCGATCGCCTCACTCGCGTGCCGCGCGGATTTCCCGCCGATCACTCAGCCGCGGAATATCTACGTCTGAAGCACTACCTGGGGAGTCGCGAGTGGCCGCCCGAGTTCGCCACGAGCAAGAACTTCTGGCCGGAACTGCTCGCGACGTTTCGCGCGATCATGCCGCTGGTACGGTATCTGAACGAGACGATTGGCGTTGGTGAAGAAGGACGAGGGACGAAGGACGTAGGACGAAGGTAGGGGCGCACTGCGTGCGCCCTACAGGTGAGGACGCAACGGCGACTATTCGATACGCACGATTCGCTCGACTCGATACTTCCCCGACGCTTGTCGACTGAGCAGCGCCACCGCCGCAGGCTGTCCGACCGCCAGCGAGGGACCTTTGTTGCGCTGCGGTTCGAGGCTGACCGTGTCGCCGACCTTCAATGCCGGGTGTCGAACCGGTGCCGCGACCAGGCCTTCCGCATTGATTCGCTCCAGCGCGCCGTACACGCGAAGGTCGCCGATGTCTTCGATCCGCGCGGAGAGGCCCACCGACCGCCGGCCCGACGACGTTCGAATCGAGCGGCTGGCGGTAATCCCGATGTCTCCCTTGAAGGCCGCAACGCCGGTCCCGGTCACGATCAGGGCATTCGAGATGATGGTGTGGAGCAACAGGCTGTCGTTGATCGGAAGCGACTCGTAGCGCGCCGGGTCCGCGTGATCGACGTCACCTGATGCGAGCGCGTCGAGGGCCGTCAGCAGGCCGACGAAATTGACGCGCACCAGCATGCGGTCGGGATCGGGGCCGGCATAGGCGCCGGTCTCGATCAGCACGACGCTCGTGCCCCACTTCGTCAGGTTGTCGCCGAAGGCCCGGACCTCGAACGCATCGTCGTATCGTCCGATGCCACCGGGAATGAACGGCTCGAGCGCGTCGCGCAGTACCGCGCAGATCCTTTTCGCGCGCAGCCGGCCCGGATTGTCACTTCGCGCTTCGTCGAACGACACGGCGAGCAGCGAGATCGTCGCGGCCTGCCCCGTTTTCCCGGCCGACGTGCGCCAGCTCTGATTGTGGAGGTTGAAGCCGAGCGGTGGATTCACCCGGTCGCGCAGCCGCTTGAGAGCCAGGCCTTCCGGCGACTGCAGGTGCAACGCATCGCGATTGATGTCGATCCCCTGGGCGTTGCGCCGTTGAAATCGCTCGGCGCCGTCGGGATTGAGCATCGGCACCATATGCAGTTCGAGGCGATCGAGGAGCCGCCCGACGAGCGGCTGGTCGCGGTGTCGGCGGATGTAGTCGAGCAGATCGAGGAGCGCAACCGTGGCCGTCGGCTCATCGCCGTGCATTTGCGACCACAGCAGCACTTTCAGCGAACCGCGGCCGAGCCACACGTGATTGATCGATCGTCCTTCGACAGACGCGCCGATGGTCTCGGTCTGGATCAAATCAGGCGCGCTCTGCCGCAATTGCTGAAGCGCCGCGACCACGTCAGCATGGCGAACGAGCGGCGGCGGTGGGAGCGGCAGATGCTCCGCGTCCCACACCCGGCCGAGCTCGGTTGGCGGTGGCGTGTCCTGGGCCGCGAGCACGTCCGGAAGAATCAGACCGGCCACAACCGCGATCGAAACGAGACGAAGCGACATCCGCCGATCTTATCTGCGACCTTGCGACCTCGCGAAGCCATCAAGGAGCAGTCAGCGGAATTGCCGCGACGAATCTCGCTGGCGTGGCTGACTTCCGGCTCGCCGGCCTGTCGTCAAACTGAAGTCAGCGCGCGAGGATGGGAGCTGACAGCATGAATCGATACGCGTGGAGAGTCGCGGCGAGCGCGACGGTCCTCTCCTCAGTCCTGGCTGCGGGACCGCCCGCCGCCCAGGCTGAGACGATAAGCTTCACTTTCACCAGCGGCGGCGGCGCCGCTGGTGCAGCGGGCCAGGGCTCGAACAACAACTCGCGCTCGTTCACGAGCAACGGTGTCACGGTTACGGCCAAGGCCTACAGCAACGGCGATTTCGACGATGCCGCGCTCGGCTTGTGGACCGGCAATGGGCTGGGGGTGTGCGCGTCGGGCGACGGCTGCTCCAGCCCGTTGCACCAGGTGGACAACTACAACAGCAACGACGAGTGGGTGATGTTCGGTGGTGGTTCGACCGGCGGCGAGGTGCCGGAACCGGCATCGCTGGTGCTGCTGGGGTCGCGGCGGGCCGGCGACTCCGCACCCGCAAGTAGTCAGGTCGCAGGCGCTTCCGTCGCCCGGCTGGTCACCGGGTGATGGAAGCGCCGGTGGCTACGGCTTCGACGTCGCCGGTGCTACGATCGCGGCGTGCCTCCAGACGCCACCGCGCCTGACCTGCTCGAGGGGGCAATCGCCGCGTATCGCGCCGCGACCCCGGCATCGGCGGCGTTCCACGCGCGCGCCTCAACCTGCCTGCCGGCCGGCGTCACCTCGAACGTCAAGTTCTTTCCGCCGCACCCGATCTATCTGACGCGGGCGCAGGGATCGCGTGTCATCGACATGGACGGGCGCGAGTACGTGGACTATTGCCTCGCGTTCGGCCCGCTGGTCACCGGCCACGGGCATCCGCGCGTGCTCGACGCCATCCGCGCCGAGATCGAGCGCACCGGGACGGTCATCCTCGGTGCTCCTGGCGATCTCGAGTTGCGGCTGGCCGAGCGGCTGCGCCGGGTGCTGCCGTCCGCCGAGATGGTGCGCTTCACGAATTCGGGCACCGAGGCCACGCTGCACGCGCTGCGCATCGCCCGGGGCGCGACCGGGCGCTCACGCGTGGTGAAGTTCGAAGGGCACTACCACGGCGCACACGATCATGTGCTGTGGAATCTCGATCGGCCGCTGCCGCAGTCCCCCGCGTCCGACGGCATTCCACGCACCACAGCCGATCAGACGGTCGTTCTGCCGTTCGGCGACGCCGGCGCGCTTACGGCAGCGCTCGACGCGAGCGACGACATCGCCGCGATCATCATCGAGCCCATCGCCCGCGGCGTGATCGAGCCCACGCGCGCGTTCCTCGAAGCCGTCCGTTCGCTCGCCACGGCGCGCGGCATCGTGCTGATCTTCGACGAGATCGTGGTGTGGCCGCGGGTTGGTCTGGGCGGCGCGCAGGGGCTCTTCGGGATTCGACCGGACCTGACCACGCTTGGCAAGGCGCTCGGCGGCGGCCTGCCGCTCGGGGCGCTGGCGGGACGGCGCGATCTGCTGTCGCTCGTTGCGCCTCGCGCCGCTCGAACCGACGCGGACGTCCGGCCGTACGTGTTCCACGGCGGGACGTACAACGGAACGCCGGCAGCGCTGGCGGCGGGCCTGGCGACGCTCAACATTCTCGAAGAGCCGGGCGCCATCGAAGCGGTTGACGCGGTCGCCGACCAGTTGCGGCACGGGGTTGCGGAGGTCGCCAGACGGCGCGGGATTGCGCTGCAGGTGATCGGCCGCGGCTCGATCGTCGACTTCTACTTCACAGAGACGCCGATCGCTTCATCACGCGAGGTCTGGACATCGAACCTCGTCGAGCGGCGCGCGCTCGACTACCGTCTGCTCGCCGGCGGCGTCTACAACGCGCCGCTCCACCGCTACCACTTGTCGACCGCGCACACGCTGCGCGACGTCGATCGCACGCTGACACTCTTCGAGGGGAGCCTCACGGCATGACGATGGAGAGGCGCACGACGCTGCCGGCATCCTACTACACGGACCCGGGCGTCTTCGCGCGCGAACAGGATCGGTTCTTCTCGACGATGTGGGTGTGTGTTGCGCGGGAGGAAGACGTCGCGGCGCCGGGTGATTACGTGCTGCGTGACGTCGCCGGCGAAAGCTGCATTCTCACCCGCGATACCGGCGGCGCACTGCGCGCCTTTTACAATGTCTGCCGCCATCGCGGCACGCGCCTCGCCACCGAGCCGAAGGGACGGTTCGCCAGCCGGATCCAGTGCCCGTATCACGCCTGGACCTACGATCTGACCGGACAGCTCGTCGCGGCGCCGCACATGGACGACGCCCCCGGATTCCAGTGCAGCGAGATCTCGCTCGGCGCCATCGCCGTCGACACCTGGGCCGGACATGTGTTCCTGACCCTGAATCCTCGGCCGGAGCCCCTCGCCGCGCAGCTCGGCGCGCTGCCGCAGAAATTCGCGGGGTGGGACATGGCCGGCCTGCGCCGCGCCTACCGGGTGGTTTACGACGTGAAGGCGAACTGGAAGCTCGTCATCCAGAACTACTCCGAATGCCTGCACTGCCCGATCATCCATCCGGCGCTGCAGAAGCTCTCGCACTACATGACCGGCGACAACGACCCACCAACGTCCACCTGGCTAGGCGGCCGGATGGAGCTGCGCCCCGAGATTGGCACGATGAGCCGCGACGGCCGCCGCCGTCGGGATTGTCTGCCCGGGCTCAACGCCGAGGAGCAGCGCCACGTCTACTACTACGCGGTTCTGCCAAACCTGCTTCTGAGCCTGCACCCCGACTACGTGATGTCACACGTGCTCTGGCCGAAATCGCCAGAGCGGACCGAGATCTGGTGCGAATGGCACTTCCACCCCAAGGAGCTGGCCAACCCGTCGTTCGATCCGGCCGACGTGATTGATTTCTGGGACGACACCAACCGCGAGGACTGGCGCGTCTCGGAGCTGTCGCAGCAGGGCATCGGCTCGCGGGGCTACCGGCCCGGCTTCTACTCGCCGCGCGAGGGACTCCTCTGGGAGTTCGACCGGGTCATCGTCCAGGCTCTCGGAGGTTGACCACTTCGGGCGTGTCAGCCGGCCTCCGGCTGAGATTTCACGTTTTCTGGCCAAATAGCAGGACCACGCCTTGACAGTGGTGTGACGACAGGCGTAGATTCCGGCCCCACAGGTCAACCGCCCCGTTTTCTCTGTTGTCAACGATTTGCCCTGCCAGCGGCGCTCACGCACTCCGGGCAAGTGCCGCGCAGCGTCCGTTTGGTCCACCCCTGACCCGGAGGCTGCCCATGCGTACGTTTCGCGATTTCGCGGCGCGGCTGGCTGCAGCAGCGCTCGTTCTGTGCTTCTGCACGCCAACCGCGCTCGACGCGCAGGTCACGACCGGCGCGATCGTCGGCACCGTCACCGACGTCAACGGCGTGGTCCCCGGCGCCACGGTGACCATCCGCGAGACCGGAAAGAACACGGCCGCCACGTTCGTGACGGACGCCACGGGCAGCTACGCCGCGCCGTTTCTGGTACCGGGTACGTATGCCATCGAGGTCCACGTGCAGGGCTTCAAGAAATGGGTGCGCGACGGCATCATCCTGCAGGTCAACCAGCGGGCGCGCGTCGACGTGACGCTCGAAGTGGGCGGCGTCGAGGAGACGACCACCGTCGTCGCGTCGAGCCCGGTGCTCAACACCGACTCGTCGGAGGTCGGCACTGTCATCGAGGAGCGCGCGATCAAGGAGCTGCCGCTGAACGGCAGGAACTTCGCGACGCTGGTCTACCTGACGCCCGGCGTGACGCCGGGGCAGGCGGGTGAGAACCTCTCGGGCGCGAGTACGTTCAATCCGCGTGGCGCATCGAACTTCAATGCCCTGGGCCACCAGGCAAACGCCAACGCCTGGCTGATCGACGGCATCGACAACAACGAGTTCACGTTCAACACCGTGATCGTCGCGCCTTCGGTGGAACAGGTGCGCGAGTTCAAAGTGCTGACCGGCGTCTTCTCGGCCGAGTTCGGCCGGGGCGCCGGCGTGGTGTCGGTCTCGACGAAGTCGGGCAGCAACCAGCTGCACGGAACCGGGTACGAGTACCTGCGGAACGACGCCTTCGACGCGCGGAACTTCTTCGTCCGCAAGGTGGAGCGGCCCGACGGCTCGCTGCAGAAGGATCCGGTGCCGCCACTCGATCGCCACCAGTTCGGCGGCGCGCTCGGCGGGGCGCTGGTGATTCCCGGCATGTACGACGGGCACAACCGGACGTTCTTCTTCGCCGACTACACCGGCATCAAGGAACGCCGCGGCGTCACGACCGTGAACACCGTCCCGACGGCGCAGGCGCGGCTTGGTGACTTCAGCAACTATCGCGACCTGAACGGCAATCTGATCGTCATCTACGACCCGGCGACGACCCGCGTCGACGCGACCGGGACGATCGTCCGCGACCCGTTTCCCGGGAATGTCATTCCCGCCGACCGCATCAATGAGGTCGGCGCGAACATCGCCAGCCTCTACCCGCTGCCGAACACGGGATCGGGCAACTTCGACAACTACATTTCGACGCCGGATCGCGAGATCACCGACAACGCCTTTTCGGGACGAGTGGATCACAAGATCTCGGACAACGACTCGTTCTTCGTGCGGTTCAACTACGGCAAGTTCAAGCTGGACGCCCCACAGGGCCAGGCGAACTGCTGTCTGCCGACGCCGCCCGACGCGGCGGCCCGGTTCGACCTCGGGCCGTTCGTGGCCGGCATCCAGAACACGCGCTTGACGACACACGGCGCCGCATTCAACTACTCGAAGGTGATCACGTCGAATCTGATCAACGAGCTGCGCGTCGGCTACGCCAAGACGGAGCCGTCGACGTTCCAGTCCGACTTCGGACATCAGTCGGCGCAGTCGCTCGGCATCAACGGCATCAACGTCAACGACATCACGACCGGGCTGCCCAATATCAACATCACCAACTTCACCGGCATATCCGGCGGGCCGGCATTCCTGCCAGTGAACCCGAAACAGTTTCACTACCAGATCGAAGACGCCGTCGTGTGGCTGCGCGGGCGTCATCAGCTGAAGTTCGGCTACCGTCTCGTGAATCGGCGGCCGTCGCCCTTCACACACACCGACACGCGCAGCACGATTACGTTCGGCACGAGCTTCGTGAACGACCCGCTGACCAACAGCGGTGGTACCGGTCTCGCCGAAGTGCTGCTCGGCAATTTCAACTCTGCCGCCCGCGGCTTCCTGCGCGAGCCCTACACCTTGCAGGTCGTCGAACATGGGATGTTCGCGCAGGACGACTTCAAGGTGAACAGGCGGCTGACCCTCAACCTCGGCGTGCGGTATGAAATCTTCAAGGCGCCGACCGAGGAGGAGAATCGACTGGTGAACTTCGATTACGAGACGTTCCGCCTGGTCTACGCGGGAGAGGACGGGACGAGCCGCAGCGTCAACAAGAAGACGCATTACGGCGACTTCGCGCCGCGCATCGGTCTCACCTACGATCTGACCGGTGACGCCCGCACCATTCTCCGCACGGGCTTCGGGATCACCTACTTTCCGGATCCCCACTCCGCGAGCAACCTGCTGGGCATCAATGTGCCGTTCGCGATTTCACAGAACGTGAATCACGAGACAAACCCGCTCGACATGTCGAAGCTGCGAACGATCGCCGACCCGTTCCCCACGATCGTACCGGTGAAACCGCAGACGACAGCCGAGCTGATCGCGGCCAACCCCCGCGTGCAGGGCCACAGCTTCGAGAACGAGACGCCGTACGCCGAGCAGTGGCATCTCGGGATCGAGCGCCAGCTGTTTTCGACCATGCTGCTGGAGTTGTCGTACGTCGGCAGCGCCGGGAAGCACCTCATCGTCTGCTACAACCCGAACGAGGTGCAGCCGGGACCGGGATCGCAGCCGTCGCGTCGTCTGCTCCAGCCGATTGCGACCGTCAACAACATGCTGCAGTGCGACCCGCGCAACCAGTCGACGTTCAATGCCGGCACGGTCAAGTTACAGCAGCGATTCACCAACGGCCTGCAGTTCCTGGTCAGCTACACCTACGGCAAATCGCTCGACTACGGCGGGTCGGCCGCCAGCGGCGGCGGCGCGGTTGGCAACGGCCAGACGATTACCGACATCGCAGCGTGGCACGGACCGTCGGGCTTCGACACGCGGCACCGTGGCGTCATCAGCTATGTCTACGAGCTGCCGTTCGGGCCCAATCGCAAGTGGCTGAAGGATGGTGGTGCGCTCGGCGCCGTGGTCGGCGGCTGGCAGCTTGCCGGCATTACGACGCTGACCACGGGCCGGCCGTTCAGCGTGTCACTCCAGACCGGCGTCAACAACGGCGCGCCGAGCTGGCCGAATCGGGTCGCATCAGGTGAGCTCGACAAGCCAACGGTAGATCTCTGGTTCGATCCCGCCGCGTTCGTCGCGCCGCCCGCCAACACTTACGGCGACGCCGGCCGCGGCATTCTCTACGCGCCGGGACACATCAATTTCGACACGTCGCTGTCGAAGCGCTTCAGCCTGTTCGGTCAGAGCAACGTCGAATTCCGGTGGGACGCGTTCAACCTGTTCAACCATCCGGGCTTCGGGTTCCCGAACTCGGCGATTGGCAACGCCAGCGCTGGTCGCATCACCACGACGATCGTCGACAACCGCAGCATGCAGTTCGCGCTGAAGTTCAACTTCTAGGCTCGAAGGCTTCGAGCGGCGCTCGGGCAGGAAGGGGACAGGCCTCAGGACTCACGAGTTGAGGCCTGTCCCCGCACGTCGTCCTTCGTCAGGAGCGCCACGAGATCCTCAGGGCGTTCGACGATGTGGTCGGGCCGGGCGCGCTCCAGCACCGCACGATCGAACGGGCCCCACAGCACCGAGACCGTCCGCATGCCGGCCGCGCGCCCGGCCGCGACGTCGTGAATGCTGTCGCCGACATACACCACGTTTCCTGGCATCAGTCCCGCCCGCTCGGCCGCAAGGAGCAGCGGTTCCGGCTCGGGTTTGTGACGTGCGGTGTCATCGTGGAAGATGGCGACCTCGAAGAGCGCCTCCAGGCCGAAGATCGCCAGGCCGCGGCGCGCGAAGCCCTCGCGCTTGCTCGTCACCAGCCCGAGCCGCCGCCGCCGTGCGTGCAGCTCGCGCAACATCTCGGCCACACCCGGGAACGGCCTGATCAGCGTGTCGTGCTGCTCCAATTGGAAGTCGCGATACGTCGCCAGCATGCGCGCCGCCAGAAGATCGGGATCGCCGTCGTGGTGTTCGGCGGCGAGCTCGCGCAGGACCGCCGGCAACGAACGGCCGAAGGTGTGGACGAGCGTCTCGCGCGCGGGCAGCCGCCCGGGCAGGTGATGGTCGAACGTCCACGCAAACGAGGCGAGGATCAGGTCAGTGGTGTCGATGAGGGTACCGTCGAGGTCGAAGAGAACCAGAGGAGTCATCTCTCATACGATTCCCGCCGCGACGACTCGGTCAGTCGAATCAGGTAGCGTGCAGGATCGTCCATCACTCGCCGGCGAACGTCGGCCAGGCTCTCACCGCCGCCGTAGCTGATCGACGAGCACAGGTGCTTGATCATGTCCTGGAAGACGGGCCTCGCCGATCCCCGCAGCGCGACGCTGACCTCCATCCCCTCGGCACCGATGGCCTGCAGGTCGATCGCCGAGGCGTCCTCGACGTCGAGGCGATCCTTGATGGCACCGATCGACGCCATGCCCCGCAGGACCTTGAACGGCACCTTCACGGCCTTCTGCGATTCGGGAACGACCACCGGTTTCTGCACCACGTCGCCGGGCGCCTCCGTCGTACCGGCGAAGGCGCTGCCCAGCATCACCGTGTCGGCGCCGCACACCAGGGCCATGGCGATCGCCCCGTGCCGGCGGATGCCGCCATCCGCGATGATCGGCACGCGGCCGTGCACGGCGCGCGCGCATTCGACCACCGCCTGGAGCTGCGGCACGCCGAAGCTTGTCGTCAGCCGGGTCGTGCAACCGCCGCCAGGCCCGATGCCGACCTTGATCGCGGTGGCGCCGCGATCGGCGAGAAAGGCGGCGCCGTCGCCGGTCGCCACGTTCCCCGCGATCACCTCCATCTGAGGAAATCGCTTGGTCACTTCCTGCAGTGCGCGCTCCATCACCATCGAATGGCCGTGCGCGATGTCGATGACGAGCACGTCGACACCGACTTTCACCAGCTCGGCGGCCCGTTCGACATAGTCGCCGCGGGCGCCAATCGCCGCGCCGACGCGCAGCCGGCCCTGCGTGTCGCGCGTCGCAAATGGCAGGCGCTGCTGCCGTCGGATGTCGCGCGCCGTCATCAGCCCGACGAGCGTGCCCCCGTCGTCCACGAGCGGCAGCTTCTTGATCTTGTACTCCGTCATCAGCCGTACGGCGTCATCAAGGGTCGCGGGGCCGCGGTGAGTGACGAGCGCGCCGACCGGCGTCATGCGCTCCCGCACGGCGGCGCTCAAATCGGGCACGAATTGGAGGTCGCGTTCGGTCAGCAGGCCCAGCAGCTTCCAGTCCTCGTCCACGACGACCAGCGTGCCGACCCGCGAGCGCTCCATCAGCAGGCGCGCGTCCGCCAGCGTCTGATCGGGAGCGACGGTCAGCGGATCGGGAATGACGCCATGCTGCGTGCGCTTGACCTTCTGCACTTCGCGGACCTGCGGCTCGATGTCGCCGGGCCGGAAGCCGCGATCGATGATCCCGATGCCGCCTTCTTCGGCCATCACGATCGCCATCTCGGCGCGCGTCACGGTGTCCATGTTGGCAGAGACGATCGGACGCTTCAGCGCGAGGTTGGTCGTGAGCCGCGACGACAGGTCGATGGTCGCGGGATCGCGGCGGTCGACGACGCTCAGCTGCGGAGCGAGCAGGAAGTCATCGAACGTACACCCGTGCACGGCGGCGAGCAGGTCCATGAGCGGGATTGTCGCACGTCGACGAACATGGACCGAAGAGCCTGTCGCGGATGGGCGCGGATCGCTCCGTCACGGACCAGCACCGACCGTCACGGATTCGCGCAGATCAGATCGGTCACGGATTGACACGGACATACGCAGATCAAGGAACAGCCAAAACAACGATCCGTGTACTTCCGTGTATTCCGTGACCCGTGACCGATCTATTTCCGTGGGTCCGTGTTCGCTCAGATCGGCGTGTCTCCGTGACCGCGTCACGATTCCACGGTCGACTGGAGGATCTGATAGACGCGTTCCCGCAGTTGCGCCGGGGTGAACGGTTTTTCCAGCAGCTGCGAGCCGGGGGCAAGGCCACCCCGCCCCATCACGTCTTCGTCGGCGTAGCCGGACACGAACAGCACGCGCAGCCCGGGCCTGAGCGAACACAGCCGATCGGCGAGGTCGCCACCGCTCATCCCCGGCAGGACCACGTCCGTCAGCAGCAGATCGATTCGGCGCGACTCCCGCGCCGCGATGGCCAGCGCGTCGGTCGGGTCTGCGGCAGAGAGGACCGTCCATCCTTCGCCGCGCAGCGCCTCCTCGGTGAATTCCCTGACCGATTCGTCGTCTTCCACGACCAGCAGCGTCGCGTCGTGAATGGGCTCGACCGGCAGCGCCAGTGCAGGTGGCGGCAGCTCGATCGGCACCGCGGCTACTGCGGGCAGGAACACCGTGAACGTGGAGCCGCGGCCCCGCACACTCTTCACCTGGACGTCGCCGCCACTCTGCTTGACGATGCCGTAGACCGTCGCCAGGCCGAGCCCGGTGCCACGCCCGACATCCTTCGTCGTGAAGAAGGGTTCGAAGATGTTCCGCAGGATCGCAGGATCGATGCCTTCGCCGGTGTCGCGGACCATGATCGCGGCGTAGTGGCCCGGCGACAGTCCCGGGTGCGGCGGCGTCGCGCCGATCGCGAGCGAGAGGTTGTAGGTCCTGATCGTCAGGTGACCGCCCTGCGGCATCGCGTCGCGCGCGTTGACGACGAGGTTCACGATCACCTGCTGAAGCTGCGAGAGATCGGCGCGCACGGGCCGCAGCACCGGCGCGAGGCGAGTCGTCAGCGTGATGTCCTCGCCGATCAGCCGCCGCAACATCTTCTGGACGTCCTCGACCACGGTGTTCAGATCGAGTTGGACCGGTTGAAGGATCTGCCGGCGCCCGAACGCGAGCAGTTGTCGCGTCACCGACGCGGCTTGTTCCCCCGACCGGCGAATCTGCGCCAGCCACTCGCGCGCCGGGCCGTCCGTCACTTCATCCTCGGCGAGCGCGGCAAACCCGATGATCGCGGTCAACAGGTTGTTGAAGTCGTGGGCGACGCCGCCCGCCAGCTTCCCGACCGCTTCCATCTTCTGCGCCTGTCGCAGGTCGTCTTCCAGCCGTCGGCGCTCGGTGACGTCACGACCGATGGCCTGCACGGCAACGGGCACGCCGTCCCGGCGCTCGACCCAGCTCGCCAGCTCGAGGACGATGCGCCGGCCTTCCTTCGACAGGATCGTGACTTCATCGTGCGGGTGCGGCGTGTGCTGCGAGTCCTGGAACAGCCGTTCGGCCTGACCGCGCAGTTCCGGCGCGATGAAATCGAGGACGTGTTTGCCGATGAACTCGTCCCGCGCATAGCCGGTCAGCTGAAGGCCGGCGCGGTTCACGCTCTGGATGCGGCCGTCGAGTCCGCGCGTGTAAATCAGGTCCTGCGCGTTCTCGACCAGATCGCGGTAGCGCTCCTCGCTGTCGCGCAGGGCGGTTTCGGCGCGCCGCCGTTCCGTGACATCGCTCAGCAGCACCACGTACCCCGTCAGGCGGTCCCGATAGGCGCGCACGGGCGTCACGCGCACGTCGAACGTCCGCTCGCCCGCAGCCGTCGACACCGTGACGTCGCGACGGAGATCGGTACCGTTCAAGGGCGGCCAGCCGACCAGCACGCGCTCGATCGCGACGCCGGCCGCGGCGGCGCGGCTCCAGCCGATCTGCTGTTCCGCGGCCTTGTTCAAGTCGGCGATGCGGTGAGACGCGTCGAGGATGATCAAGCCGTCGCCGATGACCTCGATCCGCGCGTCGCGGAAGGTCGGAATCGGATCGAGCAAGCGATAGCGGAACACGGCAATCGCGGCGAGGACCGCGGTGCACGTGAACAGGAACGGCGTCGGATCGACGTTGTCCGGCCCCTCCAACCGCGAGAGGAAGACCACATTGCCCAGCCAGGGCACCAGCGTCGCGGCCACCAGGATGCCGGCACGCTTGCGATAGAGATACGGCGATTGCACCGCCTGGTTGAGGAGAATGCCGACACCAGCCCAGATCGCGCAGTAGGTGTAGGCGGTGTTGATCCAGAAGCCCGGGCCGCGCCCGACGACCATCGAGAGCCCATTGGGCGCCCGTTCGACAAGCAGCGGTCCCCAGAACAGGTGATGCCAATCGTTCGACCAGGAGACGAGCAGCGTGAGCACCGCGAAGATCGTCATCCGGCGCGTGGTGCGCCGGATGATCATCGGGTCGCGGGCGGCGAAATCGAGGATGAACCCGATCCAGGTCACGGGCAGCGCCACGACGCCGATGTATTTGATTTTGATCGCCAGGATGGAGAGCGCGGGTGTGCCGGCCATGAGCTCCCACGCGTAGAGGGCGCTCCAGAATCCGATGGCGACGAGGAGCCCGGCGTACCATCGCGCCCCGCGGACGCGGCGATGCCGCAGCGCGTAGAGCGCAAGGGGCAGGAGAATCGCCGGCCCGAGAATCAGCGGGGCGAGCGGTGTGAACATGGCCGGGCTCGCCGGATTATCGCCCAGCCTCTAGAGGGTTCCCGCGGATTAGGTCTCTCGACCGCAACATTCGTGCAAGAAAGGAGGACGCCACCTGGGCTGTAGCGGCCGGAAGTCTGGCGCGACACAGACACTCCGAAGGTCGAAGAGGTCTGCGACTCTTAGACCCTGAGACCCTGAGACCCTGAAACCTTGAGACCCTACTTCGAGGCACCGACCTTCACGACGAGATACCGGAATCGTCCCTGCGTGGACTTGAACCAGTGCGGCACGCCCGCGGGGATCGTGATCACGTCACCGGCTTTGAGCTCGTATGGGGTGCCACCATCGAGGCTGGCGCCACGCGTCTCACCAGGCGCCGTCTCGTGCGCGCCCGCGATCGTGCCGCCGACGAGGAATGTCGCGCTGCCCTCGACGACATAGAAGATGTCGCCGTCGGTTGTGTGCAACTCCGCCTCGCCGCCCTGCGTGCGGGTCGGGGTGAGAACGCGGACGTTGGCCGTCTGCAGCAGGACGGTTGGACCGCCCTTCGCGAACGACGCGTCGACCGCAGCGGCGGGAAAGTACGTGGCGCCCCCTGGCGACTGCGCGCGGGCACTTGCGGCCAGGCCCGTGATCAGAACGAACGTCCATGCGACTCTCGAAGCGGTCATGAGTGTTCCTCGTAACGGATGGCGACAGGAGTAGGACGCGGGCCCATCCTCGCGCGCTAAGGATAGAATAGCGGCCGCTTCCATGGCTACGCGTCTTCTGCTCATTCGCCACGGCGCCACGACGCTCAGCGCTGAGGATCGATTCGCCGGCGCCACCGACATCCCGCTGTCGGATGAGGGACGATCGCAGGCTGCGGCGCTGGCCGAACGGCTGCGCGACGACCCGATCAAGGCGATTTACTGTTCGCCGATGCGGCGAACGCTCGAGACCGCTTCGATCATCGCCGATCCGCATCGCCTCACACCGGTGTCACGGCCTGCGCTGCGGGAGATCGACCACGGCCATTGGGAGGGGCTGACGCGCCAGGAGGTGGAATCGCGGTTCAAGGACGAATACGCGCGCTGGGAGGAAGACCCGTTCAGCAGCGCGCCATCCGGCGGCGAGTGTGGCGTCGACGTCATGGCGCGCGCCTTGCCGGTCATCCGTGCCATCGTCGAAGCGCACCATGGCGAGCAGGTCGTCGTGGTGTCGCACAAGGCGACGATTCGCCTCGTCATCAGCAGCCTGCTCGGGTTCGATGCGCGCGGGTATCGCGACCGGCTCGACCAGGCCCCGGCCTGCCTGAATGTGCTCGACTTCAAGGATCCGGTTCGCGCGCGCCTGATGCTCTTCAACGACGTATCGCATTACGCCGACTACCCGCGCTCGCCGCGCGCCAACCTCTCCAAGTGGTGGGATCAAAAATAGCCGCGCGCGGCCGTCGGCTGTCCCCCGGCATTCTCGCGTTTATCGTCTGCGGCATCGTCAGTTCGGCTCAGGCGCCCGCGCCGCGGCCCGCGCGGGCCGGCACCGGCCTGATCCCGACGATCGACGCGCTCGCAGCGTCCGCGTTCCCCAACGATCAACCGGGCGCGATCGTCCTCGCCGCGAAGGACGGCAGAGCGGTCTTCAAACGTGCCTACGGCCTCGCCGATCTCGAGTTTTCGACGATGCTCGAGCCGGACATGCTGATGCGGATAGGCTCGGTCACGAAGCAGTTCACCGCCGGCGTGATCCTTCGGCTGGTGGAGCTGGGCAAGCTGCGCGTGACCGACACCGTGTCGAAGTACCTGCCCGACTATCCCGAGACGGGACGAACGATCACCATCGAGCACCTGCTGACCCACACGAGCGGCGTGCCGAACTTTACCGCGCTGCCCGAGTACGGGCCGGGACAAGCGCGACGCCTTTCGGTGGATGCGCTCCTGGCGATGTTCAAGGATCGCCCGCTCGACTTCGCGCCGGGCACGCGCTTCTCGTACAGCAACTCGGGTTATGCCCTCCTCGGCGCGATCATCGAGAAGGTCACGCAACAGCCGTTCGCGGAAGCCCTGCGCGAGTACATCCTCGTGCCAATCGGCGCACGCGAGACACGGTACGACAGCGCCGAGCGCATTTTCCCGCGGCGGGCACGCGGCTACGAGCGCGACGAGGCCGGCTACCGGAACGCGCCGTATCTCGACATGTCGCAGCCGTACGCCGCCGGCGCACTGGTCTCGACCGTCGACGACCTGCTCACGTGGGATACCGCGCTGACGTCGGGCCGAATCCTCAAGCCCGAGTCGCTCGCGAAAATGATGGCGCCCTTTCGCCTTTCGGATGGGACGACGACGAACTATGGCTACGGCTGGGGGCTGGCCGAATACGGCGGCCATGCGGTGGCCGAGCATTCGGGCGGCATCAACGGCTTCCGGTGCCACGTCGTGCGGATCGCGGATGCGAACGTCTACGTGGCGGTGCTGTCGAACGACGGGTCGCCCGGCCGCAGGCAACAGCGCCTCGCACGGAAGATCGCGTCGCTGCTCGTCGGAGCGCCGCTGGCCGAACCGCCCGCGTCCGCGCTCCCGCCGTCAGTGCTCGACCAGTTCGCGGGCCGCTACGCCTTTCCGACCAACCGGTGGATCAGCATCGCGCGCGACGGCGATCACCTGCGCTTGGACGGTCCGGCGGGCGATGGCGTCCTTTACGGTGTCGGCGGCGATCGGTTTCACGAGCATGGCGGCGTCGCACAGTTCGAGTTCCGCCGCGACGGCAACGGGCGCGTCAACGGCGTCGAGCAGTCGGGGTGGGGACCGGCGGAGCACGGAACCAAAGACCCTTGATGGTCGAAGGGTCTCAGGGTCTAAGGGTCCAAGGGTCGCAGAGTTCGAGTGGCCGCACTGAAGTGCGGCCCTACTGCAGCGCGGCCTCCAGCAGTAGGGCCCGACTTTAGTCGGGCCAACATACCCGAGCGAAGCTCGGGCCTACGAACGCTCGGGTCAATGCACGAGCGCGTGCGCGAGACGCGACCGGCCGCGGCTGATCTGCGACTTCACGGTGCCAAGCGGCAGCGAGAGCCGCTCGGCGACCTCCTCGTAGGACAGCTCCTCCAGATCGCGAAGGACAACGGCTTGCCGCCAGGCGGACGGCAGCGTGTCGAGCGCACGCTTCAGACGCGCGCGGGCCTCGGTGGCCTGCACCGACTCGTCGGGGCGGCGATGGGCGGCGACCCAGAGCGGATGCGATCGCTCGTCGAGCGCCGGCAGCGGCGCTTCCAGCCGGCGGCGGCGGAAGTGGTCGATGCAGCGGTTGCGGCTCGTGCGATAGACCCACGCGTCGAACATCTCCGGCCGCTCGAGGCCCGGCAGGCCCTGCATCACCCGTATCAGGATGTCGTGCGCCAGGTCCTCCGCGTCCGCGGCATTGCCGGTGAAGAATCGCGCCAGCCCGACGATCCGGTGGCGCTGGCTCTCGAGGAGGGTGGCGATGACCTCCGCATCGCCGGCGATGGCGCGCGCGACGAGGCGGGGAGAGGTCCCTTCCCGGGCGGCGTCGATATCGAGATGATTGCGCACAGCAAGAGCTCCGCCGCGGCGGAGAACCTCTTCAGCGGCATCGCGGAGGCGACGAGCCGGTTGCTCGAGGGATACAGCGACGACGAGCTGGCGTTTCTGCTGGAATTCATCGAGCGCTGCAACACGCTTTCGCATGCGGAAACGATCGAGCTGCGGAAGGAGTCGGCCGCATCGACGGTGCGTCCCTCCGCGCGCAAAGCCACGAAGCGAGTCCGGCATACTGTCGTGAAGTGATTCGCGCCGGCCGACCTGGTCGTCTCCCCGTTATTGCCGTTTCCGCAGTCGTCATCGTCGCCGCCGTCGCAGCAGGCGGCTGGTTCACGTTCTTCCACAGCACGGGCAGTGCGCGGCCGCCGGACGACTGGGCCGCCGCGGCCGTGATCCTCGCGGGTTCGGGGGTCGACGGTCGTATGGACGGAAGCGCCGCGGATGCGCAGTTCTCGGATCCCTTCGCAGTTGCCGTCGGACCCGATGGCGCCACCTACGTTGCGGATGGCGGCGATTCGAACAGCATTCGCCGCATCTCGCCTGACGGGACCGTCTCGACCGTCGCCGGCGGCCAGGAGGGGTTTCGCGATGGCATCGCCGCGATGGCCCGTCTGAATACGCCATCGGGCGTTGCCGTCGATGGCGACGGCACGATCTACGTCGCCGACACCGGCAATCATGCCATCCGTCGAATCACGCCGTTCGGACGCGTCAGCACCCTGGCCGGCAACGGGCGCCCGGGATGGCGTGATGGCTACCGCAGGGATGCGCAGTTCGACGGTCCGATGGGGCTCGCTCTGGAGCCGCGCGGCCTGCTCGTGGCCGATGCCTACAACGACCGCATTCGTCTCGTCACGCGCACCGGGTTCGTGACGACGCTTGCGGGCCGCGGCGGACCGGCCCTCCAGGATGGACTCGCGCTCGAAGCAGCCTTCGACACGCCCACCGGCATCGCCGCTGCCAATGGTGACGTGTATGTCGCCGATACGGGCAACGACGTGGTCCGCCGGATCAACGCGGGCGGCATCGTCACCACGCTCGGCGCCAGTGGCGGCACGGTCGTCGGGCTTTCGAGACCCACGGGGATCGCGGTTGGCGCGGATGGGCGAATCTGCGTCACGGATCGACGCACGCGGATCCTCGAGTTGCTGACCGGCGGTCGGGCGCGTGTGCTCGCCGGTGGCGCAGTGGGATTCGCCAATGGCCTCGGCGCCGCCATCCGCTTCCGGAATCCGACCGGTATCGCGGTGCGTCCAGACGGCGCCGTCATCGTCGCCGACGCAGGTAATCATCTCGTGCGTCTGCTGGATGTCCCATCGCGCCTCGGGTCGATGCCGCCGTCGCCGCCGGCGATCGCACCGGGCTTCAATCTGCTGCGGTTCGCTCGCGTGCCGCTCATCTGGCCGGTCGATCCGCTGGAGGGCCCGCACGAGGTCGCCGGCACGATTGGCGAGGCGCGCGGGAACGCCGGCGGCGAAGGCCGCGAGCGGTTTCACGCGGGCATTGACATCCATGCGCCGGAGGGCGCCGAAGTCTTCGCCGTCCGTGACGCCAAGATCGATCTCCCGATCGCGGCCGGTGCCTTTGGCCTCTTGAACGAGTTCCTGTCCGTCGGTCCGGTGACGTACGTGCACATCCGCGTGGCACGCGATCGCCGGGGCCTTCCCCTTCGGCCGGATGTGATGCCGCTTGCGTTCGACGCCGCGGGCCTGCCCACGCGCGTGCGGATCCGCCGCGGCTCGCGCATCCGCGCCGGCGACGTGATTGGGACGATCAACCGCTTTCAGCACGTGCACCTGAACGTGGGGCCGGCGGGCGAGGAAGCCAATCCGCTGCTGGTGGGGCTGCCGCAGTTCCGCGACACGATTCCGCCAACGATCGCCCCGAAAGGCGTGGAGATCGTCGGCATCAACGGCGACCCCATCACGGCGCGCGTTCGTGGCCGCGTCCCGGTGTGTGGTCTCGTCAACATCGTCGTCGAGGCCTGGGATCGCATGGATGGGAACGCGCAGACGCGCCGACTCGGGCCGTTCCGACTCGGATATCAGGTGCTGGACAGCCACGAACAACCGGTCCCCGGGTTCGAGCAGGCTCGCGTGACGCTGGAGTTCGACAAACTGCCGAGCGACACCGACGCGCCGCGCATCATCTACGCGCCGGGCAGCGGGATTCCGTTCTACGGCACCCGACGCACGCGCTTTCGCTATGTGGTTACCACGCGCGTCGAAGATGGACGCGCGGTCGATACGCCGTGGGACAGCTCGACTGTGCCGCCAGGTCAGTACATTGTTCGCGCCCTGGTCGCGGATGCGGACGGCAACGAGGCGATTGCGGGCCGCGATCTTCCGATCGTCGTGATGGCGGATTGACGTCGGTCAGGCCGATTGACTGCAGGAGGGGCCCGATTCCCGCCTTCGCTCGGAAGCTTCGGCGGACCGCCGTAGCCTTGGCGGAGGCTGGTTAGTCGGGCCTGAAAGTAGAATGAGCCGACCGATGAAGCGATCCGGCTCGACGCGCGCGGGTGATCAGGTCGTCGTCTACGTGCGCGGCCTGATCGAGAGCGGCGGCTTGCATTCGGGCGATCGTCTGCCGACGGAACGCGAGCTGGCATCCCGCCTCGGGGTCAGCCGGCCCACGGTTCGCGCCGGATTGCGCAAGCTCTCGACGCTGGGCGTCGTGCGATCGCGGCGCGGGTCCGGCACCTTCATCACCGACGGCCCGCCGGTCCTCGGCAGCGAGCCTCTCAGCTTCCTGGCCGCCCTGCACGGCTTCACGCGCGACGAGATGTACGAAGTCCGGCGAATTCTGGAAGTGGGCGCCGCGGGCCTGGCCGCCGAACGCGCTGGCGAAGATCATGTCGCGACGATGGCGGATGAAATCGCCGGGATGTTCGCGTCGATCGACGACCCGCAGACCTTCCTGTCACACGACATCCGCTTTCATCGCGCGGTGGGACTGGCGTCAGGGAATCCGATCGTGGCGTCACTCGCCGAGATGGTGTCGGGGCTGCACTACGAGCACCGGCGCGAGACCGCGAAGAACGCATCCGAAAAAGACCTGCGGGCAGCCGCGGAAGCGCATCGACGGATCTACCACGCGATACGCGCGAAAGACGCGGCAGTGGCGCGGACGGCAATGAACGAGCACCTGCTCACCGCGCAGGCGTCACAGGCGGAAGAACCGCAACTGGGTTGACGCTTCGTGGAGGCCGACTCGCGGTCAGCGCGGGAAGCGTCCGAGTGCAGTGAGCAAGTCCAGCCGCGCTTGGCGCACGGCGTCCTCGGCGACGGCAACCGCCGTATCCGAATCGCGGGCGCGCCGCTGCGCGTCGATCACCTCGATGTTCGTCGTCGCGCCGGCGCGGAAGCTGAATGTCGTGATGTTCAGCACTTCCGCTGATTGCTGCGCGGCGGCCCGCGCGCTCTCGAGGGCGCGCGCCGATCGGCGAACGGCTTCGTAGGCGAGCCGGATCTCCGACTTGGCCTGGCGGACTTGTCCTCCGAGCGCCGCTTCGCTTTGGCGCAGCGCCGCCTCCCTGACCATCTTGACGCCGCGACGCTCGCCGGCGTCGAAGACCGGGATGTCGAACAGCACAAGCGCGCGCCAGCTCCGTTCCGGCGACACGATCGAACCCGGGTGCTGGAACGCCGGCTGGAAGACGCCGCTCACTGTCGGCATCCAGTCCTTCCAGCTGTCGTCGACGACCCGCTTGGCGGCGAAGATCTGAAGATTGCTGAACTTGATGTCGGCGCGTTGCGCGATCTCTCGATCCGCGTCCGCCAGGGTGCTGGCCTCCTCGGGAATCTCGAACGCGGGCTCATCCACGGCATCGAGCGGCCGGTCCGACGTCACCAGGACGCCAAGCGCTTCCTGGGCCCGAAACAGCGCCAGCTCGAACGTCTCGACCAGCACCTGATCCGTCGATAGCGTCTGCTGCGCCTGAAGCGCGGTCAGGCGGCTTCCGGCGCCGGCCTTGAGACGCTGCGACGCATAGTCATAGAACGCCTGCGCGGTGTCGCGCGCACGCACTTGCGAGTCGACCACGCGGTGCGTGGCGATGACCAGCAAATACGCCTGCGCGGTGGCCACCGCGATTTGCCGCTTCACATCTTCGACCCCGGCCTCGGCGACACGCCGGTCGTCTTCCGCCTGCACTCGTCGCGCCCATTGCGCCGGCGCAAACAGCGGCATCGACACGGACACGGCCGCGTTGAACGTGTTCTGCGGCGTGAACGTCTGGTCGCCAAGGCCGCGGCTGTCGTCGAGCGTCGTGTTCGTGGCGCTGACCGCCACGCCGGGAAGAATCACCGCACGCGCCTGCTTCAGCAGCCCCTCGGCGCGCAGAATGTCGGCCGCTGCGCTCACCACGCTCGGGTTTCGATCGAGCGCACGTTGGACCGCATCGTCGAACGTCACGCGCTCCGGCGGTGCACGACCGGCGGGTGGGCGGGCGCGGTGGGCGCCTCTGGGCTCGGCGCCGGAGACGTCTGAGCTGCCGGCGATGGCGGCGGCGTCTGCTGCCGCGCGTGGGTCGGTCCTGCCAGCGCTAGGGTCAGCACGCCCGCAATCGTTGCCTTACTCATGCGCCGACTCCGTCGCGACCGGCGCTTCGACGACGCGCCGTCCGCCTGGCGCCAGCGTGCGCACGACGACGTACAGCACCGGGATGAACAGGAGGTTGAGGAACGTCGAGACGATCATGCCGCCGAAAACCGCGGTGCCAACGGAATGGCGGCCGGCCTCGCCGGCGCCCTGCGCGGTGACCAGCGGCAACACGCCAAGGATGAAGGCGAACGACGTCATCAGGATCGGACGGAGGCGGATGCGCGCGGCCTCAACGGCCGCGTCGGCAATCGACAACCCTCGCTCGCGCAGCTGCTCGGCGAACTCGACGATCAGGATCGCGTTCTTGGCGGCGAGGCCGATCAGCATGACGAGGCCGACCTGGCAGTAGATGTCGTTGGCCAGACCGCGCAGGCCCTGCGCGCCGACAGCACCGAGCACGGCCACCGGAACCGCCAGCAGGATGATGAACGGCAGCAGGAAGCTTTCGTATTGGGCCGACAAGGTGAGGTAGACGAGCAGCAGGCCGAGCGCGAAAATCACCCCCGCCTGCGAACCGGCGTTGATCTCCTCCAAGGACTGGCCCGCCCACGCGTAGGTCATGCCGACCGGCAGCGTTCGTGACGCCAGGTCGCCCATCGCCCCGAGGGCCTGGCCCGAACTGTATCCCGGCGCCGCCGCGCCGTTGATCTCGGCGGAGCGGAACAGGTTGAAGTGGCTGATGACCTGCGGCGCCGTCGTTTCCTTCACGTGCACGAGGTTCGAGAGCGGCACCATCTCCCCGGTGCCGGCGCGCGCGTAGAACTGCGCCAGGGACGTCGGATCGTTCCGGAACCGCTGGTCTGCCTGGACATACACACGATATGCGCGGTTGTTGAAGTCGAAGTCGTTGACGTATTGCGAGCCGAGGAACACTTGCAAGGCGTCGGTCACTTCGTTGAGCGGCATGTTCAGCGCCTTGACGCGCTGCCGATCGATATCAACGTACAGCTGCGGGTCGCCGGTCGTGAACGAGGTGAACAGTCCGCGCAACTCCGTCGTACGGTTCCCCTGCTGCACGAGGTTCTGCGTCGCTGCAGCGAGGTTTTCAATCGGCCCGCCGGTCTGGTCGAGCACCTCGAACTGGAACCCGCCGAACGCGCCGAGGCCGCGAATCGGCGGCGGCAGGAACGGCAAGGCAATCGCCCCGCTGATGCCGCCCATGAGGGGCCCGCGAAGGCGTGTCACGATCGCCTGCGCCGACTGCTCGTCGTTCCTGCGCTCGTCATACGGCTTGAGCCGGACGAACAAGAGGCCGCGATTCGGCGACGCGCCCGAGAAGCTGAACCCGCCGACCGTGAAGGCGCTGGCGATGTCCTTCTCGGGCAGCAGCACCTGCTCGATCTGCTTGCCGATGTTGCTCGTGTACTCGAGCGAGGCCCCTTCCGGGGCCTGAATCAGGATGATGAAATAGCCCTGGTCCTCGTCGGGCAGGAACGCGCTCGGCACGGTGCGATACACCCAGACCGTCGCGCCCAGCATGAGGAGGAAGAGGAGCACCATCACGACGCGCTGGCGGACGACGCGACGCACCACCGCGACATAGCCGTGGGTGGCCCGATCGATGATCGCCTCGACGAACCGGAAGAATCGGCCCTTCTTCCCCTCCTTCTTCAGGAGAAGCGCCGACAGCGCCGGCGTCAGGGTGACGGCGTTGAACGCCGACAGCGCGACCGAGAACGCAATCGTCAGCGAGAACTGCTGATACAGCCGGCCCGTCGTGCCTGGAAAGAATGCGACGGGCACGAAGACCGCGATCAGCACGAGCGCCGTGGCGATGACCGCGCCCAGCACCTCGCCCATGGCCTCCGAGGCGGCCTGGCGCGCGGTTCGTCCGTACTCCGAGATGTGACGCTGGATGTTCTCGATGACGACAATCGCATCGTCCACGACGATACCCGTAGCGAGGACGATGCCGAACAGCGTCAACGTGTTGATCGAGAACCCCAGCAGCTTCACGAAGGCGAATACGCCGACGAGCGACACCGGAATCGTCGCCGCGGGGATGATGGTGCTGCGCCAATCCTGCAGGAACAGGAACATCACGATGACGACGAGCCCGATGGCCTCGAACAGCGTGATGACGACCTCGCGAATCGAGTCCTGCACGACGGTCGCGGTGTCGAAGGCAATCTGGTATTTCATGCCGGGCGGGAACGCTTTCGCGAGCCGCTCGAGCTCGGCGACGCAGTCGTTGTAGACGTCGAGCGCATTCGCCGACGGCAGCTGCATGACGCCGAACCCGACCGCTTCGACGCCGTTGAATCGCAGCGCGCTGGAGTAGGTCTCGGCGCCAAGCTCGGCGCGGCCGATGTCCTTCAGCCGGATCAGCGTGCCGTCGGTACCGGCTTTCACGATGATGTTTTCGAATTCGGTCGGCTCCGAGAGCCGTCCGGCGGCGCGGACGCTGATCTGGTACAGCTGGCCCGATGGCACCGGCGGCTGTCCGACGGCGCCGGCCGCGACCTGCACGTTCTGCTCGCGCAGCGCGCCCGTCACGTCCGCGGCGGTCAAACCGCGCGAGGCCAGCCGCGTCGGGTCGAGCCACAACCGCATCGCGTACTTGCGCTCGCCGAAAATCAGGACGTCGGCGACGCCCGGCACGCGCTTCAGCGCGTCGCGGACGAAGACATCGAGGTAGTTGCTCATGAAGAGCGAGTCGGTACTGCCCGCCCTCGGCGTAGACGCCCGCCGCCATGATGAAACCGGCCGATGCCTTCGTGACCGTCACCCCGATGTTCTTGACTTCGTTGGGCAGCCGGCCCTGCGCGGTCGAGACCCGGTTCTGCACGTCCACCGCCGCCAGGTCCTGATCGCGATCGACGCTGAACGTCGCGGTCACGGTGCTGACGCCGCTGCTCGTGCTGGTCGAGGTCATGTAGAGCATGCCCTCGGCGCCGTTGATCGCCTGCTCGATCGGGATGGTGACGGCCGACTCGACGGCCTGGGCGTTCGCCCCCGTGTAAATGGCCGTGACGCTGACTTGCGGCGGTGCCAGCTCCGGATACTGCGCGATGGGCAGCGTCGGAATGGCCGCCGCGCCCGCCAGGATGATGACGAGCGAGAGCACGGTCGAGAGGATGGGGCGGCGGATGAAGAGATCGACGAACATCAGGGGCTCTCGAGCGGCGACTAACTTTCCTTGGGCTGAACCGGCGCGCCCTCACCGATCTTCTGGACGCCCGAGATGATGAGGCGATCACCGGCCTTGAGGCCGCTGACCACCACGTAGTTGTTGCCGACCAGCTCGCCGAGCTTCACCGAGCGCTGGTGCGCGACGAACCCCTTCCCGGCCGGTTCGGCCACGAACGCAAAATACTCACCGTTGATGCGCGTGACCGCGACGGCAGGGATCGTCAGGCCCGGCTCCTCGCGCCAGATCACCTGCGCGCGCACGAACTGCTCGTTGCGAAAGCCCTTGCCCGTGGGCACAGGGGCCTTCGCTAGAATGGACTGCGTCCGATCGTCGACCTGCGGTGAGACGAAGTCGATCACGGAGTTCACCTGCGCATGCCCTTGCGTATCGAGCAGCCGGACGCGAAGGCCGGGTCTGATGTCCTGCGAACGCTCGACGGGGACCTGGACGTAGACCTCGAGGCCAGCGTTCTGATCGATGTTCGTCAGCACCGTGTCGGTCTGCACGCGGTCGCCCACGCGCACGGGAATGTCGCCGACGACACCGGCGGTCGGCGCGGCGACGCGGAAGTACCGGAGCTGGACCTCGTTCTCGCGAACACGCGCATCGGTCACGCCCCACGACGCCTTCGCGGTCCGCAGGGCGGACTCGGCCTGGTCGTATTCCTGCTGGCTGATGGCGCCAACGCCAAGGAGCTGCTTGGCGCGGTCGAACTGCTGCTCGGCATACCGGACCGCGGCTTCCTGCGCGGCGCGCCCGGCTTCCTCGCTCTGCACGGTGGCCTGCTGCTTGGCCGGATCGATTTGGAGCAACGGCTGGCCGGCTTTCACCGCCGCACCGGATCTCACGAAAATCTGCGTGATGATGCCCTCCACCTGCGGGCGGACCTCGGTCGAGCGCCGCGACTTCAACACCGCGACGAACTCCGAGCTGATGGTCACCGGTTTCGGCGCCAGCACTTCGACGCCCACCGGCAACGCCGGCGCCTGCTGCGGACCCGTCGGCTGGCCCTTGGAGCACCCTACTGCCAGGACCGCTGCGGCACCGGCCAGCAGCGACCGGGACGCAAAGCACGATCCTGAACGTCGCAATGAACGCGGCATAGATTCACGCATGAATGGGCGAACAAACGGGCCGTCCACGTGGGCGGCCCGGTGGACGAATGAAGCGGCGAGGCGCGCGGGCGATGCCGGCGGCAACCCGAGGGGTCCGATCATAACTGAATGCGACGCCGCTTGTCAGGCCGCCGGTCCAAGACTCGTCCCACGTCGTCTTTCGTTGTCGCGCCCGTGTGGCGGAAGTAAGATGGCATCCCCCTGCCCGCCTGGCCGGCAGGCCTTAACGAGGAGCATTCTGATGAAGATCGTGATCCTGGCCGCGTGCACCGTCATCGCCCTGTCGTCGCCGGCACTGGCGCAGACCAACCCCTTTGCGAGCTCCGCGAAGGGCGTACTTGGGTTCGTCAAGGGCAATATCGTGAAGTCGGCGGAACAGGTCCCCGAAGCGGACTACGCCTTCAAGCCGGTTGATACCGTCCGCAGCTTCGGCGCCATCCTCGGCCACATCGCCAACGCGAACTTTGCGATCTGCTCAATGGGCTCGGGCGCCGCCAACCCGATGAAGGACACTGACATCGAAAAGACGAAGACGACGAAGGCCGACCTTCAGAAGGCGCTGGCGGAATCGTTTGCGTTCTGCGAGGCGCAGTTCGATGCCATCACCGATGCCAAGGCCGCCGAGATGGTCGATTTCTTCGGGGGCCAGAAGTTGCCACGCCTCAATGTCCTGCAGTTCAACATCGCGCACGACATGGAGCACTACGGCAACCTCGTGACCTACATGCGCATCAAGGGTCTCGTCCCGCCGTCGAGCCAGGGCGGGATGTAGGGGCGCACTGCGTGCGCCCTGACGAAGGACGAGGATCGAGGAAGGAAGGACGAAGGGGATGCTGAACATCCCTATTGCCCTTCTCCCCGGCAACGAGGACCTGCCGCTGCCGGCGTATCAAACGGCGCATGCCGCGGCCATGGACCTCTGCGCGGCCGTGACCGGTCAGGTCGTCCTCGCGCCCGGCGAGATTCTCCTCGTGGGGTGCGGGTTCGCGATTGCCGTGCCGGACGGGTTCGAAGCACAGGTCCGGCCGCGATCCGGGCTTGCCGCCCGCTCCGGCATCACGGTGGTCAATTCGCCCGGCACGATCGATCCCGACTACCGCGGCGAGGTGAAAGTCGCCCTCATCAACTGCGGGCGCGCGCCTTACACCATCGAGCGGGGCATGCGGATCGCGCAACTGCTCGTGGCGCCAGTCGCTCGCGTCACCTGGGAACGAACGGAATCGCTGTCGGAAACGGCGCGAGGCGCGGGCGGTTTCGGGCATACAGGACAATCGTAGGCTCCGTGGTGCCCGAGCTAAAGCTCGGGCCTACGTACGATGGGTATGGTCCGGTAGTACGTAGGCCCAAGCTTTTAGTACGTAGGCCCAAGCTTTAGCTTGGGCAATCACGATGCTAATTCTTTATTCGTTGATCGTTCCTCTGGTCGTGGCGGTCGCGACCATCGCCGCTGCCCAGGACCAGCAGCCGCGAAGCCAGCCAGGCTGGCCGTGCGTCGCGAAGCCCGATCCGAGCTATTTCACCGTCGCGGAAGGCAGCGGCGGGCAGGTGTTCCTGTTCGACCCTTCCGAAGTCGGCGAGTCGTCGGTCCTCATGATCGGCGCGATGAAGCACGACGAGACGGTGTTCCGCGCGGCCGGTACCCTTGCCGAAGGCGTGCACGAGTTTTCGATCCCGGTCGATTCGACCATCGAGAGCGCGATGTTCTCGATCTCGCTCCAGTGCCTGCAGGTCGTCGAGATCGTCCGCCCGTCTGGCGACGAGCTCCGCGCCAACGATCCGGAGGTCGACTTCCACCAGTTCCAGGCGGGGCGGATCGTGACGGTGCCGAAACCCACACCTGGCGCCTGGACGGTTCGGGTCGCCGGCAAGGGGATGTTCTTCCTGGTGCTCCTGGCCAAGACCGATCTGTCGCTGGACAGCGTCAGGTTCGTCGAACCGGGCGGGCGGCCGGGACACGAAGGCCTGTTCCCGATCACGGGCAGCCCGAAGCGCGGCGTCGCGCAGAAACTGGAGGTCGCGTTGTCGGGGGCGCTGCGGAACCCCGCGTTCCGCTTGATCTCGTCATCCGCAGAGACGATTCAGCAACTGTCGCTGCAGCTGCAGGAGGGCGGGAGCGACGACGAGCGGGAATTCCTGGGCGAGGTGACGCCGCGCACCCGGCAATTCCGGCTCGCGGTGTCGGGCGTGGATAGCGGCGGCTTCCCGTTCCAGCGCGTGCACGCTCCGCTGTTTACTGCTGAGCCAAGGTAATATCGCTGGCGCGTGCCCTTTCGCCTGGAAACGCGCCTGTGGCTCCCGGCGCCCATCGACCGCGTGTTCGCGTTCTTCGCCGACGCTTCGAGCGTCGAGACGATCAGCCCCTCGTTCCTGCGCTTCCGCCTGCTGACCCCCGGCGTCGAGATGCGGCGCGGCGCCATGCTCGACTACCGCCTGCGCCTGCACGGGGTCGTGCCGCTTCGCTGGTGGACCGAGATTACGGCGTGGGAGGCCCCGTCACGCTTTCGCAACGAGCAGCGCCGCGGCCCGTACCGGTACTGGCGGCATTCGCACCTGTTCCGCGCCGAGCGTGACGGCACGATCGTGGAGGATGGCGTGGATTACGACGTGCCCGGCGGCTACCCGGTGCACCAACTGCTGGTCGGGCCCGCGCTGATTCGCATCTTCACCTACCGCCAGGAGCGCCTCCGCGAGATCTTCGGCGGCGACGCGCACGAGCCGGTGCGGGTGGTGATTCAGAGAAAACTGTAGGCTCCGGGCTACGGGGTTATTCCGACAGGCGTCACCGCGGACTGGTCTTCTTCGCCGGTGCGGATGCGGTAAATCTTCTCGACCGGCAGAACGAAGATCTTGCCGTCGCCCACGCTGCCCGTGCGCGCGGCCTTCAGCACGGCCTTCACGGTTGGCTCGACGAAGTGGTTCGACACGCCGATCTCGAGCCGGATCTTGTCCGACAGTTCCATCTTCACCGTCATGCCGCGATACGTCTCGACCTGCTCGCGCTCGCCGCCATGGCCCTGAACGCGACTGATGGTCAGGCCCTGCACGTCCGCGCGAAACAGCTCCTCGAGCACGGCACTCAGGCGTTCGGTCCTGACGATAGCAACAACGAGCTTCATGGGAGCCTCCTTGTAATTGCGGATTGCGGATTGCGGATTACGGATTGATTGTGGATTCGTTTCGCGAATTGATCAATGCCTCAACCCGCAATCCAGAATCCGCAATATCATCCTTCGATGGCGGCCCTGGCGGGCAAGGTGGCTCTGGTCCTCGGCGGCACCGGGGAAGTTGGCGAAGGCATCACGCGCGCGCTGCTGGCCGCCGGCGCCATCGTCGCGGTGTCGTCGCGCGACAACAACCGCCTCAGCGAGCTCCATGATCGCCTGCCGGTGGAATGGGACGGCCAGTACGTGCCGATTCATGGCGATGTCGGCTCGCCCACGGGCGTGCTCGCCGTGCGCGACCGGGTCGAGTTCGTCTGCGGCCGCCTCGATATCGTCGTCGCGTCGCTCGGCGGGTGGTGGCAGAAAGGGCCGCTGATCTTCTCGACGCTCGAGGACTGGAACCGCGTGCTCGCAAACAACCTGACGCCGCACTACCTCGCGGCGACAGCGCTGGTGCCGATGATCAACAAGCGGCCCGGCAGCTCCTATGTGTTCATCAGCGGCGCCGCGGCCGACGTGCCGGTGCCGAATTCGGGCCTGATGTCGGTGTCGGCAAACGCCGAGCTGATGCTGATGCGCGTGCTTGCGTCCGAGCACCGCCACGAGCCGATTCGCATCAACGCCCTGGTGGTGGGCACGCCGATCGTCAGTCGATCACGGCCCGAGGGCGACGCCGACTGGCTCACGTCGGAGGAAGTAGGGCAGTACGTGGCGTGGCTCGTCTCCGATCGGTCGACCACGCGAGGACAAATCATCCGCTTCAATTCGCGCGCCCAGCTCACCGACCTCCGATGGCACTAACCACTCTGAAACCCTGTTGACCCTTGACCCTGTGACCCTTGTGACCTCTCGACCTTCATGATCTGGTTTTTCTTCGCCGTCGTCTTCCTGTCCGGTGCCCTGATCGCAACGCAGGCGGGCGTCAACTCGCAGCTCGTCCGGTTCGTCGGCCATCCGCTTCTGGCGGCGACCATCTCATTCGTCGTTGGCGCGGTGGCGCTGGCCGTCTGCTCGCTCGGCGTCGGGACCTGGCCGACGTGGGCGGTGGTAATCGAGGCGCCATGGTGGGTGTGGACCGGCGGTCTGCTCGGCGCGGTGTTCGTCGTGACGACGGCGGCGTTGGCGCCTACACTCGGCGCCGCGACGCTGCTCAGCATCGCCGTCGCCGGACAGATGACGTTCGCGCTGCTGCTCGATCATTACGGTCTCGTGGGCTTCGCGGTGCGGCCGCTGAGCCTCTGGCGCATCGTCGGCGCGGCGTTGGTTGTCGCGGGTGTCGTCCTGATCCGGAAATGCTGATGACATGTCGTTCGTGGAGGCGGGGCTTCAGCCCACCGGAACGCCATGTCGCATGAACGCTGCACCTGGGCCGGACGCGACCTCCTGTATGTCGCGTATCACGATCACGAGTGGGGTGTGCCGCAGACCGACCCGTCGCGGCTGTTCGAGATGCTGGTGCTCGAGGGCGCGCAGGCCGGTCTGAGCTGGATCACCATCCTGCGGAAGCGGGCAAACTACTGGCGCGCGTTCGAGTCGTTCGATCCGCAGCGCGTGGCGCGTTTTACCCGGGCACGGATCGCGCGCCTGATGGCGGACCCGGGGATCGTTCGGAACCGCTTGAAAGTCGAAGGTGCCGTGCGGAACGCGCGCCTGTTCGTGGACCTCGCGGAAGAAACCGGCGATGTCTCGGCATGGTTCTGGCAGTTCGTCGGCGGCCGACCGAAGCGCAACGCATGGAAGACGATGCGCGAGGTGCCGGCGCGCACGGCGGAATCGGATGCGATGAGCCTGGCGCTCAGGAAACGCGGGTTCACATTTGTCGGCTCGACCATCTGCTATTCGTTCATGCAGGCCACCGGCATGGTGAACGACCACATGACTTCGTGCTTCCGCTACCAGGAAATCGTGAGAGCGGGGAAGGCGATGCGCAGCAGCAGGGCCCGACTTTAGGCGGCCAAGGTGGCGTACAACGGCCGCACTAAAGTGCGGCCCTACCGCCGATCGGAGCTGCAGATTAGAGCTTCCGCAAGCGCACAGACGTCACTTCGTGATCCGATCCTTTCTCGATGATCAGATGCGCGCGCTCGCGGGTGGGCGCGATGTTCTCGCGCAGGTTGACGTGGTTGATCTCGCGCCAGAGCCGCAAGGCCACCTCGCGGGCTTCTGGGTCGCTCAGCGCCGCGTAGCGGTGAAAGTACAGACTTGGCGTCCGTGAACACCGTCTCGCGCAGCGTCATGAAGCGATCGACATACCAGTTCTGGATGTCTTTCGCGTCGGCGTCGATGTAGATCGAGAAGTCGAAGAAGTCCGACACGAACAGGGCGCGGCCCTGCTGCCGCGGCGCCGTCTGCAGCACGTTCAGGCCTTCGAGGATCATGATGTCCGGCCGATTCACGTCCTGGACGCGGTCGGGCACGACGTCGTAGCTCAAATGCGAGTAGACCGGCGCCGCCACGTGCGCCTTGCCCGACTTGACCTCGATCAGAAACTCGAGCAGGCGCCGCACGTCATAGCTTGCCGGAAACCCCTTCCGGTGCATCAGGCCGCGCGACTCGAGCACCGCGTTCGGATGCAGGAACCCGTCCGTCGTCACGAGATCGACGTGCGGATGATCGGGCCACTGCGACAGGAGCGCCTGCAGGATGCGGGCGGTGGTGCTCTTGCCGACGGCGACGCTGCCGGCGACCCCAATGACGTACGGCACCTTCGCCGCCTGGCTGCTGAGGAACGTGTCGGTGGCCTTGTGCAGCGTCTGCGTCGCCGCGACGTAGAGATTGAGCAGGCGCGCGAGCGGCAGGTAGATCTGCTCGACCAGCGACAGCGTGACCTGATCGTTCAGCCCGCGCAGCGCGAAGAGATCGGCCTCGGTGAGGAGCAGCGGCGTCTGATCGCGCAACCGGGACCACTCGTCGCGCGAGAACGCCACGAACCTGGACGCGCCAAGACCGTCGGTGGGCGTATGCAATCGAATCTCTCTGCCGTCAGTGTACGTCCGCGTGTAATCCGTGACAGCCTGATCCGCGGCAGTCCGACTGTCATCCGCGCTTTCCGTGACGCTACTCGTCGAGGCGCTTCAGCTGCACATCGAACTCGTCGGCGTCGACCTGCGCGCGAACCTCGATTGGCTCGCAGCAGACAGCACAGTCTTCGATGTACACCTGCGTCTTGCCGCCGGTTTCGTCGACGACGAAGGTCAGCGGCTCACCGCAATAGGGGCAGGACAATTCGACCTGCATCGCACACGCTCCTCACGGCCTTCGCCGCAGCGGGACCGCCACCGTCAACTCCGCGACGCCGCGCCTCACGACGAGCCTGGCGACGTCGCCCCATTCATATCCGGCGATTGCGCGGTTCATCGTCTCGCGGCTGTCGATGGGGGCGTCGCCAATCGCGAGAATGACGTCGCCGTTCTCGATCTGTCCCTGCGCCGGCGAGTCCCCTTCCACGTCGATCACCTGACGTCGGCCATCGTCGCCCGGACGCGTCGAGATGCCGAGCGACGGCCACGCCGGCGACGCCTCACGGGCAACGCCCCACACGAAGTTTGCATACGAGGCGCGGACGGCTTTGACTGGTCCGTCGTCGTCGGCAACCGGCATCGGCATGACCGACGCGACCGGCTCCCTGAACCACGCCCGGGCCTGCCGCTCGATCCCCAGGCCGTACCCGACGTGGCCAGAGCCCGCCAGCACCACGACCACGGCGGCGGGATCGTGCGCGCGCTCGAGTGCCTTTGCCGCGTTCCACGCCATCGCCGCGTCCCACGTCGCCTGAGCCGCCAGCATCGATTTCAGCGCCTCGTCCGGCATCCCGCCGTGCAGGCCGCCGGCCTCGAGGGCGGCCCTGAAGAACGTCAGGTGTTCGGCGCTGTCGACGTCGATCGACGGAGGCAGGTGATCGGCGGCGTCGTGCGGAACGGCGCCGACGCCTTTCTGCCGCACAATCGAGACCACGTCGCGCGGCACGTTCAACGCCACGAAGGGCATCCGCGCGTCGCGGCCGTGAAGAAAGATGTCGCGATAGTAGCTCCAGCGATAGCCCCAGACGTCGTACCAGCGGGCCTTCGCCAGAAACTCGGCCTCGGTCCAGCGTCCGCCGGACCATGCGTCCAGCGAAGGCTGCTCCGGGTACGGGAACATCTCGAGACCGATCAGCACATGCCGCCCGGCCTGCTCGAGCGCACGGATCACCTGCAGCTCGACGCGGTGCGATTCGAGGCTGGTGTGTTCCTCCCCCACCAGCACCAGCCGCGCCGACGCGAGTCGCGCGGCCAGCGTTGTCGGATCGATCGTGTCTCCACCGGCGGTGTCGACGATCCCGTCCAGCACCACCGCGACGTCGCGGTCACGCCGGGCGGCGTCGCCCAACGACAATCTGTAAATCGGATCGGCGGCAGCGGCAACGAGGGTCGAGAACGCCGCTACCATGACAACGCACCACAGGACGCGCGCCGATCGCATCAGCCGAATCGTAGCACCTCGTGCATCACACCGTCGGTGAGGGCAGAGGCGCGGCCGACGCCATCTCGGCGAGGGACTCGAGCGCGGCGGCGAGGCGGGCTCGCGTGCGGGGCGGCGCGAGCGAGATGCGCACGGCGCGCGGAACGGCGCCCGGCCGGCCGAGAAAGCTCTCAGTGGGGCCCAGGACAATGCCCCGCGATCGGGCGGCGGCGACAAACGCCGCGGCTCGCCACGGGCGCGCCAGTGGCAGCCAGATGTGCGGGCTGGCGTCGTGCGTGGCATCCGGCACGTCCGGCAGCTGCTGGCGGGCCATCACCATCCGCGCGCGCGTCTCGTCGCGTTTCCAGGCGACGATGCGATCCGCCGTGCCGTCGGCGATGAGCGAGACCGCCAGCTGCGCTGAGATGGGAGAGGCGGCAACAGCCGTTGCGAACATCGCCGCCTTGGCGCGGTCGAAGACTGACGGCGTCGTCGCAAGAAAGCCGGTGCGAAATCCCGCGGCGAGACTCTTCGAGAGCCCGGTCACGTAACACCACGCTCCGTCGAGATCCGCAACCAGGGGCCGGAACCCGGGCACGAGGAAGCCGTAGGTGTCGTCCTCGATGACGGCGAGCTGCTCGGTTCGAATCACCGCGAGGATCTCGGCGCGGCGATCGGCGCTCATCGACACGCCGGTGGGATTGTGCAGCGAGGGCTGGATGACCACCGCCTTCGCGCCCGACTCGCGCGCGGCGTCCCGCAGCGCGTCAGGACGCATCCCGTCGGCGTCGAGGCTCACCGGCACGATCGGAATGCCAAGAAGGCGCGTCGCCGCCACGATGCCCGCGTAGGTGAGCTCCTCGACCAGCAGTGGGGCGCCGGCGTGACCGATCGTCGCCAGCGCGATCACCAGCGCATGCTGCGCGCCGACGGTCACGAGGACCTGGGACGGCAAGACCGGCACCTTCCGGCGACCGATCCAGTCGGCGCCCGCGGCGCGATGCTCCGGGCGGCCGGCATGTGGCGGGTATTCGAGCAGCGTCGCACGATTGACGTCAGCGCCGACCTCGAGACGTCCCGCCAGTTCCGCGACATGCGCATGCGGTGGCAGCGCGTTCAGCGAGAGATCGAGCGGCATCGCATCGTCCGGCCCGGGGAACGGGCGCACGTATGTGCCACGGCCGATCTCGCCGCCGACCAGTCCCTGGCGAGCGGCAAGTTGATAGGCCCGCGTCACAGTGCCGACCGTCACTCCGATCGCTGAAGCCAGGTCACGCTGCGGGGGGAGGCGATCGCCGGGGCGCAGCCGGCCGGCCCGGATGTCCCGGCCCAGCGCCTCGACCACTTGTTTGTAAGTTGGTCCCTTGCCGACATCGACTTGCGGCTGCCATATTGTCACCGTGACAATATACATATTGACACCAACTCAATCAACGGTAGTCTTGAGCCATGCCTGTTCCCCTGCTGCAAGTTGATGCGTTCACGCGCGAGGCGTTTGGTGGCAACCCCGCGGCTGTCTGCCTGCTGGAACATCCCGCCGATCCGGAATGGATGCAGCACGTGGCCGCGGAAATGAACCTCGCCGAGACGGCATTTGTGGTGCCGGGCGCTGGCGCGTTCGGGCTCCGCTGGTTCACCCCCACCGTGGAAGTGGGCCTGTGCGGCCACGCGACGCTGGCCTCGGCGCACGCGCTCTGGGAGAGCGGGCGCGTTCCAGCAACCTCGCGAATCGCGTTCGAGACCCTCAGCGGAATCCTCAGCGCGGAGCGCGACGGCGATCGCATCGCCATCGAGCTGCCCGTGGTGCCGGTGGCGCCGTGTCCGACACCGCGGCGGCTGCTCGAGGCGATTGGCGTCAAGCCGAGGGCGGTCGGCGAGACGACGCCCGGCAAGTCGCATGGGAACCTGCTGCTGGAGCTCGCCGACGAAGCGAGCGTCCGGTCGCTCAGGCCGCGGTTCGACGAGCTCCGCCAGATTCCGGCAGGCGTGATCGTCACCGCGCGCGCCGATACGGCGCCGTACGATTTCGTGTCGCGTTACTTCGCGGCGCCGTACGGCATTGACGAGGACCCGGTCACCGGATCGGCGCACTGCTCGCTGGCGCCGTACTGGGCCACGAAACTGGGCAAGACGTCCTTCATCGCGTGGCAGGCGTCGTTGCGCGGTGGCGAGCTCCACGTGACGCTGCACGGCGATCGCGTACGCCTCGCGGGCCACGCGGTCACCGTGCTGCGGGGAGAACTGACGGTCTAGAAGGGCGCCTCGCTTCGCTCGGCGATGGGCGGCCTCACTGCGTTCGGCCGAGGGCCGCGCTCACTCCAATCGCGCGGGGGACACCCTCGCGTGAACGCCCCCCGGGCGAAGGCCGCAGCCCGGCCCTCGCGCGCAGCGCGCCCTTGTTACGCGCCGACTGTATTGACGCCCAGCTGCGCGAGCAGCGTGGCCATGTCAAAGTAGTGCCGGACCCGCCGCGTCTTGCCGTCCGGTGTGAGCTCCACGATCTGAACGGCCCGGACATCGATCTTCTTGCCCGTCGCCGGAATGGAGCCCGCGGGTGTCTGCAGCGGCCCGTTGTGTGTGCCATGCCAGGTCAGCTCGATCGTCACGGTGTTGCCGCCGACGTGCGCCGCATGGAAGCTCGCCTTCGAATCGGGGAGCGCCGTCGCCCAGCCCTTCCACGCCGCGATGACGTCTGACGCTCCTACCAGCTTCCGGTTGGTGGCCACCTCGTCGTACTCGAAGTCGCTCGTGATCACTTTCGGAACCGCCTCCCAGTTCTTGTCGTTGTAGGCCACAATCGAGGCCTTGGCCGCATCGATCAGCGCTTGAGACATGTTGTTCCTCCTGTTTCCGGATGCACGCCTACTCCGTAATCCCGCAACCTTTCGACCCTTGGTACCCTTGGACGACCCTTCGACCTTGAGACCTTAATTAGCGAAGCGCGTCGAGCGTGAGCGGACCGTCCGCGTCCTTCCACGCTTCCTCGAACTCGCGCTTCACGATCTGGGCCTCGTCGGCGCGCGCTTGCGCCTCGAGACTCTTCATCAATCCGAACAGGGCGCGCCCGCTCCCAGGGTTCCGTCGCAAGTCTTCGCGGAAGACGGCTTCGGCGTCGTGGGCGCGATCGGCCTGAAGCAACGCTGTCCCAAGTGACTCGCGCGCGGACGCGCACCATGGCGGTGGCTCGTCATAGCGGAACGCGTCCTGCTTCGCCACAGCCGACTCGAGAAACGGCACGCGTGTCGCCGCGTCTGTTGCGAGCTCCGCCTTCAGCAGATCGCTCGCGAGCTCGAGCACGGCTGGCGCTGGATTCCATGAGACGAACATCGTCTCGGCGGGCAATTTTGGCCGCGCCAACTCGAACTGCTCGGCGTGATGTCCGGCATCGGTTCGGCGATTGGCACGCGCCAGCGCGGTCGCGCGAGCGAAGTGATCGATCGCGGTCACGAGGGGCAGCGTCGCATCAGGCGCCGGAGCCGCCAGCACGCGGTCCCACTTCTGGAACCTGACATCCACGAGCGTCGGCAGCGTCAGCGTCCATTCGGCCATCGCGGCCATCTCGTGGACGTGCGGCGCGGCGAGCGCCGCCAGCTTGTCGGCCTGCGCGCGGGCCGGGCCGTAGCGGCCCGTCAGCATGTGCGCGAACATCGCGAAGTGGATGTTGTGCCCGTAGTACATGAACAGGTACACGCCCTCCGGATTCGCCCTGGCGATGTACGCTTCGTCCACCGCAGCGGCCTTCTCGTTGAGCGCCGCCATCTTCGCGTAGTCGCCCGTGTGCATGTAGATGTGCGACGGCATGTGCACGAGGTGACCGGCCCCCGGCACCAGCGTCAGCAGACGATCCGCACTGGCGAGCGCCCGTTCCGGCGTCGGCGACGCTTCCACGGCGTGAATGTAATAGTGATTCGCCCCCGGATGGCTGGGACGACGACGGAGGACGCCTTCGAGGAGGGCGACGAGCTCCAGCGTGTCCGGGGCAGGCGTGCCGTCGGCCGCCCACAGCTGCCACGGGCGCAGATTCATCATCGCGTCGGCGTACATGACCGCCACTTCCGGATCATCGGGAAATCGCTGGTGCACGGTTTTCATCGCCTCGCGATACCGGGCATTCAGGGCGTCGGGCGACGCTGCCGGATCGAGCGAGTAGCGCACGGCGAGCGCCTCGGCGAGTGCCGCTTCGATGGGGGAGCCGCTGCGGCTGAGCGTCAACGCTTTCTGCGCGGCATCGTAGGCGTGCTTTCCGCGCTCGCCTTCGAGCTTCGTGACATCGCGGTTGTAGTTGAGGCCGAGCGCGACGCCGACGCCCCACCACGGCATCGGCGCCGTGGGATCGAGCTCTGCCGCCCTGAGGAACGAACGCTCCGCTTCAGCGTGATTGAAGTTGTAGAGCAGCGCCAGTCCCTGATCGAAGTAGCGCTGCGCCTCGGGGCTGGACGTTCGGATCGGATGCGAGTACGAGCCCATGCCGTCGAGCAGTGGCGCGCCACCCGGACTCTGGGCCATGGCGCCAGGCGCCGAGGCAAACGCGAGATAAATCGCGACTGCGAGACCTGAAGGCAGGGATCGCCGGAACATGGACTGACTCCTCTGGGATGCGACGTCGCGAGCGAGGATTGTAGTCCACGGCGTGCTACGATCCACGCGTTTTGCCGCCAGACCATCTCCGCGGCACGATCGAACGGCAGTTGCTGCCCGGAGAGCGATTGATCTGGGTCGGTCAGCCGGACGCCGACCTGATGTCGCGCGAAGTGGTGCGAGGCTTCGCGGCAGTGTGTGGCGCGATCGCGATCGTGTCGGTGGCCGCGCTCTGGGCGTCATCGCACTTGTCGCAGCCGCGGATTCCGGTGACGGTCGCCCTCCTTGTCGTGAGCACCATGGTCGTCGGTCTGATGGTCGCAGCGCCGTGGGGTTACCGCGCGAGGCTCCACGAAACGATTTACGCCATCACCGATCGACGGGCCTTCGTCTACCGCGGCATCGGCTGGTCGCTGCTCTGGCTGGAAGTGCTGCCAGACCTCCACGAGACGCTCTGGTCGTTCGACCCGATCCAGATCCGCGCACGACGTCGACTCGAGCGCTACAGCGGTCGAACCGACCTGGTGTTCGACGGCGAGCGGCACTACCACTTCACTGGCAAGGGCGCGATCCGCGATTGGGTGCAGGTCGGATTTCTCGGACTGCGCGATGTCGACGAAGCGGATCGAATGCTCGAAGTGCGGTTCGCGCAGGGCGGAGGGCAATAGAAATCGAGAACTCGAGAATTCGAGAACTCGAGAAACCGAGAATTTCGGGGCAACCCTCGCGTCGCAGCGTCGCGTTCGTTCTCGAGTTCTCGAGTTCTCGAATTCTCGAGTTCTATCCTCGTTCGCTATATCGGCGGCGTGAGGGTCTTCTGCGGCGGGTTGTAGAACGGCGTCGGCACCACCGTCGCGCGCGCGCGGCGGCGTCGCGCTTCGACGGTCACCTCCACTTCCAGACGGCGACCCTCGTTATGGTGCGGTCGGTCGATCGTGGCCAGCGCGATCAGCCGCTTCAACGTCGGCGACCATGCCGTCGAGGTCGCCTTGCCGACGTGCCGGCCGCCGCTGTAGACGGGGACGGCCACGCGCGATGCAATCACCGGCACCTGCGGCGTCAGTCCTGCCCGCGTGAAGTGCTCGTCCACGTCGTTCCAGTTGATCTCCAACCCGACGACCTGGCGCCGCGCTCCCCGCGCGCGCTCAGCGGCCAGCGCCTCGCGACCGATGAACGGGCCCTTCTTCTCGCTCACCAGCCGGCCGAGGCCCAGTTCGTATGGCGTATAGCGTTGCGCGTCGATCTGGCTCTTCTTCGAGCCGTGAAAGTCGACGTCGATCAGCAGAAGTCCGGCTTCGATGCGCGCCACGTCCAGCGCCAGCATCCCCGCAGGCCGGGCGTCGAAGGCCCCGCCAACCTCGATGATGCGATCCCAGACGTCGAGCGCGCGCTCCCACGGTATCCAGATCTCGTAGCCGAGATCGCCGGTGTAGCCGGTGCGCGAGATGTCGACCGGGACGCCGGCGATGCGTCCGGCGGTGACGCGAAAGTACTTCAACGAATCGAGGTCGGCGTCATCGGCGGCCTGACGCAGCAGCCGCGCTGATGTCGGCCCCTGCACCGCCAGCGCCGCCACTTGCTCCGAGATGTCCTCGACCGAGACGTCGAGCCCGTGCGCGTTCTGCCGGAACCACCGCAGGCTCGGATCCGCGGCGGTCCAGCGCCACACCTGCTCTCGCAGACGCGACACCGTGCCGTCGTCGATCACCTTGCCGCGCTCGTCGCACCAGGGCGTGTAGATGACCTGTCCGACGTCCACTTTCGTGGCGTCGCGCGTGACAATGCGGTCGACGAGCCGCATCGAATCGGGCCCGGTGATCAGGTACTTGAAGAGCGGCGACACGTCGATGAGCGCTGCGCCGTTGCGAATCGCTGCGAATTCGTGCTCGTGGTGCGCCTCGTACGCACCGACGGTGTAATACCCGGACCATTCGCGGTAATTGAGGCTCTCGCAGAGCGGGAACGTGCGCGGGTGGAAGGCGGTGCCGACGGGCATTGGCGGAATATACCAAATTGCGGATTGTGGATTGTGGATTGTGGATTGCGGTTGCGGATTGATTGAGATTGGGCGATTGGAGAGCGCCCGAAGTAGAATTTGCGCCGGCCTTTCAGCAATGCCACAGCGATACGACGTCATCGTCATCGGCGGCGGGCACAACGGGCTCGTGCACGCCGCCTATCTCGCGCGCGCGGGGCGTCGCGTCGTCGTCCTCGAACGCCGGCACGTCCTCGGCGGCGCGGCCGTGACCGAAGAAGTCTTCCCCGGCTTCCGCTTTTCGGTCTGTTCCTACGTGGTGTCGCTGCTCAGGCCCGAGATCATTCGCGAGCTCGATCTGCCGCGCCACGGCCTCGAGATCCTGCCGCTCGACGGCACGTTCACGCCGATGCCGAGCGGCGACTACCTGTGGCGCGTGAACGATCACGCGAAGACGAGACGGGACATCGCGCGGCATTCGCGTGTGGACGCCGAGGCCTACGACGAGTACGGCCTCGCGATGGTCGAGATGGCGCGGTTCGTCAAACCGATCCTCGACATGACGCCGCCGGATCCCTGGTCGCTGCACCCGCGCGATCTGGCGCGGCTGCTGTTCCTCGGCCGGCGCTTCCGCAACCTGCCGTCCGAAGATCGCTTCAACCAGGTCCAGCTCATGACGATGAGCGCCGTCGATTTCCTGGATCAATGGTTCGAAACCGACGTGCTGAAGTCGACGATGTCGGCCAGCGGCATCATCGGCACCTTCCTGGGCGTGCGCTCGCCCGGCACGGCCTACGTGCTGCTGCACCACTACATGGGTGAGATCGACGGCGCGTTTCGCTCGTGGGGCCTCGCCCGCGGCGGCACCGGCGCGATCTCCGAGTCGATCGCCGCAGCGGCGCGCCAGGCGGGCGTCGAGATCCGCACCGAGGCCTCGATCGCGCGCATTGTCGTGCGCGAGAATCGCGCCCGCGGCGTCGTGCTCGAGAATGGCGACGAAATCGAGGCGGATCTTGTTGCCTCGAGCGTCGACCCGAGGCGCACGTTCCTGACGATGGTGGGAGAGGAGCTGCTGCCGGACGAGTTCGTCGAGGGCGTCAAGCGCTATCGATTCCGCGGCTCGTCCGGCAAGGTGAATCTCGCGCTCGATGCGCTGCCGAACTTCACGGCGCTGCCCGGCGCCGGACCGCATCTGCGCGGCGCGATCTCGATCTCTCCCGGCGTCGATTACATGGAGCGCGCCTACGACGATGCGAAGTACGGGCGGTTCTCGCGGCGCCCGTACATGGACGTGGTGATTCCGTCGCTGACCGATCCATCCGTGGCGCCGGCTGGCAAGCACGTGATGTCGTGCTTCGTCCAGTACGCGCCGTACGCGCTCGCCGAAGGGACGTGGGACGAGCAGCGCGAGGCGTTCGGCGACACCGTCATCAATACGTTGTCGGAATACGCGCCGAACCTGAAGGACATCATCCTGCACCGCCAGGTGGTGACACCGCTCGATCTCGAGCGCACCTGGGCTCTCTCCGAGGGCAACATCTTCCAGGGCGAACTGTCGCTCGAACAGTTGTTCTTCCTGCGCCCGGTGCCGGGCTGGGCCGACTATCGGACGCCAATCGACGGCCTCGTGCTCTGCGGATCGGCGACGCATCCAGGCGGCGGCATCATGGGCGCGCCGGGCCGCAACGCGGCTCTGGCCGTCCTCAACGGGAAAATCAAGTGAGCCGTCCGGTGATCATCGGCGGCGGCCACAACGGCCTCGTCGCCGCGGCCTACCTCGCCCGCGCCGGGCGCAAGCCCCTGGTGCTCGAGCGTCGCGACGAGGTGGGCGGCGCGGCGGTGACCCACGAGCTCGCGCCCGGCTTCCGCGTGCCGGCACTGGCGCATGCGGTCGCGTTGCGCACGGACATCGTCTCGGAGCTGAACCTCGAGAAGCAGGGTCTGCACCTCATCCGGCCCCCCGTCAGCGTGTTCGCTCCGGCCGGGGACGGCAGGGCTCTCGTGCTGTGGCGCGACGTGTTGCAGAGCGTGCAGTCGCTCGCGCGCTGGTCTGCGGCCGATGCCGCGCGTTGGCCGGAGTTCTCCGAAACGGCGGTCGCGATTGCGGGCGCAATCGGCGGACTCCTCCGGCAGGTGCCGCCTTCGCTGGACGAGCCTGGTCCAGGCGAGCTGTGGGATCTGGTGACCACCGGTCGGGCGATCCGCGGGCTCGGACGATCGCGGTTGTACCAGATGCTGCGATGGGGGCCGATGCCGATCGCCGATCTCGCCTCCGAGTGGCTCGAGTCGCCGGTCGCGCGCGCGGTCGTCTGCGGTCGCGGGATCTTCGGCGCTGCGGCGGGTCCACGGTCGGGGGGGACCGCAGCCTCGTGGCTCCTGCAGGTGGCGCACGAAGGGCATCCGGCCGGCGCGCCCACGTTCGTCGCGGGAGGACCCGGCTCGCTGGCCGGTGCCCTCGCGGCGGCGGCGACCGGCGCGGGCGCCGAGATCCGCCGCAACGCGGACGTCGTCCAGATCGATGTGGATGACAGCGGGGTGCGCGGCGTCACGCTGGCCACCGGCGAACAGGTCAAGGCCGGCATCGTGATCTCGAACGCCGACCCGAGACGGACCTTGCTCGGCCTCGTCGATCCGGTGAGGCTGCCGCCATCGTTCCGCCACAAGATCGAGCACTACCGGATGCGCGGCGTCCTCGCCAAGGTCAACCTCGCGCTCGCGCGCCTGCCGAAGTTCCACGGCGCCGCCGCGTACGAGCAGCCGTCGGACACCCTCCTCGCCGGCCGGATTCACATCGGGCCGGATCCCGATTATCTGGAGCGGGCGTTCGATCGATCGAAGTATGGCGAGGTCTCGAACGAGCCGTGGCTCGAGGTCACGATCCCGTCGCTGAGCGATCCGACGCTGGCGCCGCAAGGACAGCACGTCATGTCCGTCTACGCGCAGTGGGCGCCTTATGCGCTGCGCGGCGAGTCCTGGGATCAGGCCCGCGAGGCCTTCGCGGACGCGATCGTCAAGGCGATCGCCGCACATGCACCCGACCTGCCGTCGCTGATCCTCGCGCGCGAGATCCTGACGCCTGTCGATCTCGAGCAGCGCTACGGGCTGACCGGCGGCCACATCTTCCACGGCGAGCACGCGCTCGATCAGCTCTACGCGATGCGGCCGGTGCTCGGCTGGGCACAGCACCGCACGCCGATCGCCGGGCTCTACTTGTGTGGTGCCGGCACGCACCCGGGCGGCGGTCTCACCGGCGCGCCGGGCGCGCATGCCGCGCGCGTCGTGCTGAAGGATCCCCACAGGACGGCCGGATGACGTCCGCCCGATTCGTGGTCGCGCTCCTGACACTGGCGCTGATCGGCGCCGGGGACGCGACGCCCCCATCGGCAATTTTCGGGTTCCGCAGCGCGTCGCTCGCCGCGGAGGGCGATCTGGAGCGCCGCTTCCTTGCGCTCCCGTCGGCTGATCGTGCACGCGAGTACCACCGCTTCCTGACGAACGAGCCCCACGTCGCCGGTTCGGATCGCAACAAGGTGCTGGCCGAGTGGGTGCGCGATCGCTGGATCGAGTACGGCATCGACGAGGTGTCGATCGTCGAGCACCAGGTGCTGCTGCCGTGGCCGGAGGACGTGACCGTAGAAATTCCGGCGCGGTCGTGGAAGGCGACCCTCTACGAGGATCCGATTCCCGGCGATCCCGATACCCAGACACCGGTGCTGCACTATCACGCCTACTCGGCGTCGGGAGATTTCGAAGCGCCGATCGTGTATGCCGCCAGCGGCAATCCTGACAACTACGACTATCTGGCCGCGAAGGGCATCGACGTCCGCGGCAAGATCGTGCTGGTTCGCTACTCGGTGCCCTACAGCTATCGCGGGTTCAAGGCGCTCACCGCCGAGCGGCGCGGCGCCGCCGGCATCCTGATTTACTCCGACCCCGCCGAGGACGGCGTCAAGAAGGGCCCGGTTTACCCGGATGGCCCGTGGGGCAACGAGAGCCATCTCCAATCGGGCGGCATTCCCTACGACTTCCTCGTGCCCGGCGACCCGTTGACGCCGGGGTGGTCGTCCGTGGCGGGCGCACGGCGGATCCCGAAGGACGAGGCCGTCTCGCTGCCGAGGATCGTCAGCGCGCCGCTGTCGGCGCGCGACGCGCGGACGCTGCTCGAGACGATGGGCGGTGACGAGGCGCCGGTGGAATGGCAGGGCGGCCTCGGGATCGGATACCGCCTGGGACCGGGCGCCTCCGTGCACATGCGCGTGAAGCTGGACGACAAGGTGCGCGCGATCCAGACCGTCGTCGGGCGCATCCGCGGCGCCGTCATGCCCGACGAGCAGGTCGTCCTCGGCAACCATCGCGACGCGTGGATCTATGGCGGCGTCGATCCGTCGAGCGGCACGGCGTCGATGATGGACCTCGCGCGTTCGCTTGGTGCGCTGGTGCGCGGTGGACTGCGGCCGCGGCGCTCGATCGTCCTGGCGAACTGGGACGCCGAGGAATTCACGCTCACCTCGTCGACGGAATGGGGCGAACAGCACAAGCAGGAGCTGCACGACACCGCGGTCGCGTATCTCAACGTCGACAGCTCGACGTCTGGTCCGACGTTCACGGCCGCCGCCGTTCCATCGCTGAACCAGTTCATTGCCGAAGCCGCGGCCGCCATCACCGATCCTGTGACCGGCCTTTCGCTGACGGAAGCGAAGCAACGTTCTGATGAGCGAGAACAGGGATCGCTGCCAAACGCGAGTGGCACGGCGCTCGTCAACAACCGTCTCGGGAGCGGCTCCGACTACACGGTCTTCCTGAACTTCATCGGCGTACCGATCGTGGACATGGCGTTCGACGGCCCGTACGGCGTCTACCACTCGCAGTATGACAACCACCAGTGGGTCGAGCGCATCGGCGATCCCGGCTTCCGCTATCACGAGGCGATGACGAAGCTGTGGGGGCTGATGGCCCTGCGGCTGGCGAACGCGGACGCGCTGCCACTCGATTACCGGCCGTATGCCGCGCGGGTCCGCGAGTTCGCTGGCGAATTGGAAAAGAAATACCGAAGTGCTACGAGTGCTGCTGCCAGTGGAGGCGGGGCTTTAGCCCCGCCGGCGTCGACTGATGGCGTGTTCGAACCGCTGCATGAGGCGGTTGTGCGGTTCGAGCAGGCCGCCCAAAAGGCTGCGGTGGACCAGTCGGCCGCGCTCGCGAGCGGTGACACAGCGGCGCTTGCGGCCGTGAATCGCCGGTTGATGCGCGCCGAGCGGGAATTCCTCGATCCGGCGGGCATCCCCGGCCGTCCGTGGTACCGGCATCAGATCTACGCGCCAAAGTTCACCTACGCCCCCGAGCTGCTGCCGGCGATTGCGGAAGCGATTGACGCCAGCGATCAGGCTCGCGTCGCTGCTGCGGTGACACAGGTCGCTGCCGCCGTCGATCGCGCAACGGCGGCGCTGACGCAATGACTGACGTCGTCCGTAGGCCCGAGCTTTAGCTCGGTAGAGCATCGTTGCAGTAGGGCCGCACTTCAGTGCGGCCGACGAGGCCCGACTGAAGTCGGGCCCTACGGCCATCACAACTTGAGCGACCCGAGATGACCCAGAAGATCACCTACGTGACCTCCGCGGATCGGATGGACGAAATCCACGGGGAATTTGACAGTGCCATCGAACGGGTGCGCGGTCAGTTCGGCCAGACGCATCCGATGCTGATCGGCGGCACCGCCGTGACGGCGACGCGGACGTTTGCCGACATCAGCCCGATTGACACGCGCATCGTGCTCGGTCACTTCCAGGAGGGCGACCGGGTCCACGCCGACGAGGCCGTCGCTGCAGCGCGGCGCGCGTTTGGCGTCTGGGGACGGCTGCCGTGGCGCGAGCGCGTGGCCCTGATGCGGCGCCTCGCCGACGCGATTCGCGGCGATCGGTGGGACCTGTCGGCGCTCATGGGGTTCGAGTGCGGCAAGAACCGGATGGAATGCCTCGGCGACGTGGAGGAGTCGGCCGATCTCATCGACTACTACTGCGATCAAGTCGATCAGGCCGACGGCTTCGTACGGCCGATGCAGCCGCTCGGACCGGGCGAACGCAACTGCAGCGTGCTCCGTCCGTACGGCGTCTGGGCGGTCATCTCGCCGTTCAACTTCCCGCTCGCGCTCGCGGCGGGTCCTGCCGGCGCCGCGCTGGCGGGCGGCAACACCGTGGTGATCAAGCCGGCGACCACGACCCCGTGGATCGCCCTGCGCTTCGGTGCGCTCGCGCGCGATGCCGGTCTGCCGGACGGCGCGCTGAACGTCGTCACCGGCGGCGGCGCAACCGTCGGCCAGGCGCTGAGCGATCACGCGGACGTGAATGGCGTCGTGTTCACCGGATCGAAGGAGGTCGGCCTGAAGCTGCTGCGCGGGAACGCCGGCCGCGCGACGCCGCGTCCCGTGATCACCGAGATGGGCGGCAAGAATCCCGCGATCGTGATGCCGTCAGCCGATCTCGACAAGGCCAGCGACGGCGTCATGCGCTCGGCGTTCGGCGCACAGGGCCAGAAGTGTTCCGCCTGCTCGCGCGTCCTCGTCCATCGGGACGTGCGTGATCGGTTTGTCGACGCCCTCGTCGCGAAGACGAAGCAGCTGCGAGTCGGCAATCCCCTCGATCGCGACGTCTATCTCGGTCCGGTGATCAACGAGGCGGCGGTGAGGACCTTCGAGACGGCGGTCACGCGCGCCACGGCAGACGGGGGCAGGCTGCTCGCCGGAGGCGGCCGCATCACCGGCGAGCCGTTCGGGCACGGCTACTTCGTCGAGCCCACCATCATCGACGGCCTGACGATCCGCCACGGCATCTTCAAGGACGAGCTCTTCGTGCCGGTAACGGCGGTCACCATGATCGCCACGCTCGACGAGGCCATCGCCGTCGCCAACACGACCGAGTACGGCCTGACGGCCGGGATTTTTTCGGAGGAACCCGCCGAGGTGGACGAGTTCTTCGAGCGGATCGAGGCCGGCGTAACCTACGCGAACCGGCGCGCCGGCGCGACCACCGGCGCCTGGCCCGGCGTCAACCCGTTCGGCGGCTGGAAGTGCAGCGGATCGAGCGGCAAAGGCTCGGGCGGACCGTACGTACGTGCAGCAATTCCTGCGAGAGCAAAGCCGGGTCAGGGCTTGACCGATTCGCCAGTAGGGCCGCACTTCAGTGCGGCCGACGAAGGCCCGACTGAAGTCGGGCCCTACTGCGGTCGCTTCCTACGGCTCCACGACCTTTAGTTCCAGCGTTTGCTGACCGCCCTCCGCCAGCGTGAACGGCGTTGCCAGGCCGCGCAACCGTTCCAGCAGCTCGGGATTCGATTGGTCGCCGTCTTCCAGGAACGGTAAGGCGGCGGCGAGATAGCGGCCGGGTGGGAGCTGTTTGATGACGAAGCCACCCTGCTGATCGGGCCTGGCCAGCGACTGGTACCGCGAGAACGAGCTCCATTTGTCGCTGTCCTCGGAGAAGACCAGCGCCACGTAATCGAGGACAGGCTTTCCGTCGGTGCCGGTGACCGCGCCGCTCACGGTCGTCGATCGCGCGGTGAGCATGACTTCAACATCGGTGATTGCCGCGTTGCCCTTCACCGCCAGTCCGGAGTCCGTCACGTCCTGACCGCGCCAGATCACCTGCTTGAGCGAATACCCGGCCGGCATCTGCATCGGCCAGATCCGCACCGGACCGGCCACTGCGCGCAGCTCGAACGTCCAGTCATCGTTCAGGTGTTCTCGTGCCTGGCCATCCACGAACATCATCGCGTCCGAGGAATCGAGCGGCATCGCCATGACGCCGACAGCGCCCGGCAGGATCTTGCCGGTCGGCGGCGCGACGTCGAACACGACACGGCCGCGAATGATCGTGCCCGTCGTGCCCACCAGCGTGACGCCCGAGACGTCCTCGCCATTCACGGTGACTGCCGCGAAGGCCAGCTCTTGCGCCGCGTTTTGGCTCGTGTAGTGGCGGGCTTGCAGGACGTAGTCGCCTGGCGCAACGTCGCTGACGCTGAACGTTCCGTCTGCTCGCACCTGGGATCCCCCACCGATGCTCACGCCGGAGGTCTCGCCGGAGCCCTCCATAATGGAAAGAAACGCGCCGGCCATCGGGCGGCCGCGAGAATCGATGGCGGTACCGGTGATCCTGGCGGTACGCGTCGGGACGAGGGCGAACACCAGACCGGAAACCTCGTCGCCGACACCGACGGTCACTTTGTCGGCCTGCTGAGCGTTTGCCGTTCCCGGATAGTAAGTGGGCGCGTACCCGAACCTGTCGTCCGACGATTCGCCGAGCGAGAAATTCGTCTGCGACGCGCTGATGTAGTAGTCGCCGGGCGACAGACCGTACAGGCGAAAGTTGCCGCCATCGTCCGTCTGAGCGAACCGGCCGACTGGAATCATCCGCCGTCGCCCGTCGGCGAAACGAAGTCGCTGGACGACAACTCCGACGTCGGCGATGGGATCGCCAAACTCGTCGGTCACTCGGCCGGCGATGACCGAGCCGCGCGGCAGGTTGAAGTTGATGTTCTCGACGGTCTGCGCATCGCGAATCTCAAGCGGTCTTCCCTGCTCGAACGCGCGGCGCTGACCGTAGGCCACGGTGACGTATCCGGTCTTCATCGCCGTGATCTCGTAGCGTCCGGCCGGCAGGTCTCGAATCTCCCAACGGCCTTCTTCGTTGGTCGTGGTCACCCGACCTTCAGGCAACTCGCCGGCCGCGACGCGGACAATGGCACGGCGCAGCGGCGCGCCGCCTTCACCGCCGACGACGAGGCCGCGAATCCGCGCCGTGCCGCTCGGGGGCTTGACCCTATCGCGCGGGCCGGTCACGCCTTCGGCCGGCACGGTTCCGGGACGGCTCAAGATGGTTGGGTCCTGCTGAGCCGCTTGGACCGCGGTCCCGAGCGTCAGGCCGAGCACCACCGAACCCCACCACCCTGCGCGCATGAAAACAGCCTCTGTCATTCTGCGCGGCGCGCCATGCGCCCGCAGCGAATACCGATCGGACGACGGAATTCGATCAGCGGCCGCACTGAAGTGCGGCCCTCCTGCAGGAGGGCCCGACTTTAGTCGGGCCATTCGCCTCTGTTACGCGGTCCGTATCCACGTCAGCGCGACCAGCTTGACCTGGACACCCGCGCGTTTGGGCTTCAACGAGATGGTGTCGAGCGGCTCGGTCTGCGGGTGATACGTCGCATCGATCGCGGCGATGTCGGCGTGCACGGACGCCTCCAGCTCGTTGAGCTGGTCCTGGATCGTCGTCAGGTTCTGCTGGGCCCGTGCGATGTCCTGCGACTCGCGGGCAACGCGGCCCACGCCCCGCGCCGCCGTGGTGACGCGGCCGACGTTCGATGCACTCAGCGTTTTCCTGCCGAAGATGGCGCCGAGGACGGACGCGCCGATTGAAATCGCGGCCTGGGTCTTCTGTTCCGACGACTGTTGCTGCTCCTTGGCGACCGCCTGCTGGGCGCGCCGCAAACGCTCTTGCAGCCCTGCGACTTTCGGCGCGTATTTCTGGCGCAGCCGCGCGACCTCGGCGTCGCGCCGTTCACGCGCGGCCTGCTGCAGGCGGACCCGGAAGTCGCCTTCACTCTCCCCCGCGTTCGAGACGAGGCCAAGGGTCGGGCTCTTGAAGATGTCGAGCGTCTGGTTGCTCGCAAGCCAGGCGACGAAGCTCTTCGACCAGTCGGCGTAATTCTTCGCCTTGCTCGCCGCGCCCGGCAGCTCGTGAAAAGTGCCGTGCGCTGGAACGTCGGTCGAGAGGTTGGCAGGGTCGAACCCTGCGGGCTGCGCTCGATCCCAGCTCACCGGAATCGCGTCCGACGTGAGCGGCGTGACCAGCGAGACCTGGCGCATTTCATCGATCCGCGCCTTCGTGTCCGTGAATCTCACATCGGCGGTTCCGAGGATCATCGGCTCGAATGTCGCTCCCTCCGCGGCAGGCGCGAAGTACTGCGAGATGCCAGGCGGCAGCACCCAGGTGGCTGACACAACAGGCGTCGAGATCGGCGGGGCTAACCAGCCTCCGCCAAGGCTACGGCGGTCCGCCGAAGCTTCAGCGAAGGCGGAAGCCCCGCCTCCACGGGGTGCCGCACCCGTCGCACCCTCCGCACTTGACGCACGCGCCGCACCCAACGCACCCGACGCACCCGACGCACCCGACGACGAGTTTCTTCCTGTCCCCCATGAGCACTTTGATCTGCGCCCGCGTCAGCGGTCCGCGCAGGTAGGACATCGCCCACCGGCTCTCAAACGTCGCCGGACGATCCTCGTGAACGTTGTGGAGCAGGAACTGGCGCTTGGCGAGACTGCCAATCGTGCGGCTGGCGGCGTCGCGGTCGAAGGCGCCGCCGGCGCTCGACATCACGCTTTCGAGGCCATCGATCAGACGCAACTGGTCGCGCTCCGTCTGCAGTCGGCCAATCAGCCACGTGCCCGCGTTTGAGAGCGCCTTGTAGTCGAGGTCCACCGGGTTCTGCGTGGCGAGCACGATCCCGACGCCAAACGCGCGCGCCTGCTTCAGCAGCGTGAGCAGCGGCCCCTTCGAGGCTGGCATCGCAACCGGCGGCAGGTAGCCCGCGATTTCGTCCATGTAAACGATCGCGCGCAGGCTGGTCGTCCCCGGTTGCTTGCGGATCCACCCGAGCACCTGGTTCAGCAACAGCGTGACGAAGAACATCCGCTCGGCATCGTTCAGGTGCGCGATAGAGAGGATCGAGACGCGCGCCTTTCCCTCGGACGTGAACAGCAGCCGTTGCACGTCGAGCGCCTCCCCTTCGGTCCAGGCGCTGAAGCCCGGTGCGGCGAGCAGATTGTTGAGCGCCATTGCCAGCTCGAACCGCTTGTCGGCGGGAAAGAACGCCTCGAGCTCGAGGACGCCGATGCGGCTCACCGGCGGCGATTGCACCATCTGGATGAGCGACGCAATCGTCAAGTCCTGCCCCTGGCGCCACGCCCCGTCGATGAGGGTGGACAGCAGGATGTGCTCGCGGCTCTTCACCGGATCGGCATCGACACCGACAAGGCCAAGCAGGCTCGTCGCCGTGGTCGCGACGCGTTCGCGCATCAGGTCGGCGTCGTCCGCGAAATCGGCGGCTGGCGCCGCGAATGAGTTGAGAATCGACAGCGGCAAGCCTGCCTGCGAGCCGGGCGTGTAGATCGCAAACTCGGCGGCGTCCCGGAGGCGTCGAATCCGATCGCCATCCTGGTCCCAGTCAGCGAGACCCTTCTTCCACACCTCTGCCTGCGCCGCCGCCCACTCGTCCGGCGTCTTGTCGTGACGCCGCGCGTCGTCCTCGTCGATCCAGGGGCGGAACTCTTCTGGCGAAAGCGATGGGAACGTCAGGAGGAGATTCCCCAGGTCGCCTTTCGGATCGATCACCAGCGACGGGACGCCATCGATCGCGGCCTCCTCGAGCAGATCGATGCACAGGCCGGTCTTGCCGCTGCCGGTCATGCCGACGCAGATGGCGTGCGTGACGAGGTCTGTCGAATCGTACAGAAGATACGGTTCCGTCCCGCCGTTGCCCTGGCCGACGGTTCTGCCCAGATAGAAGAGGCCAAGCTTTTCGTATGCCTGCATGTGGTCGCCTCGAGGTTGCCGATCCTATTCGGCCACTATAGGCAAAATGACGCGCGACGGTCGGGTGGCGTCGTGAAACACCGTCTGGCGGGCCGTCGCCAGGTGGCTCGCCGTCGCCGACGATTCGCCGGTGTTCGGATTCCGGTCCAGATGCGGAAAGAAGCTGCTCGTGACCTGGACGCGAATGCGATGGTTGCGCAGGAATCGGTTCGCGGTCAGCGCCGTCCGGATCACGATCTCGACCGGCTGCCCGGGCGTCAACCAGTGCGGATCCGACTCGCTGGAGCGGTATTTCGTGCGCAGGACTTCGAGCGTCGGGCTCACGAGGTTCCAGGCGGTGCCGTCGGGCTCAACGTCGAGGACCCGGCAGTAGAAGTCGGTATCCACGGCGCTCGAGGCAATCCATAGGCGGCACTCGATCGAGCCTATAACCTCGAGGTTATCGACGAGCGGCGGCGTCGAATACACCAGCACGTCGCGACGCGACTCGATCGCGCGCTGATCGTGCGGTCCGAGCCCGGCGTCGTAGTGCGGGTCTTCGACGGGGTCGGACGGATCGAACGTGTAGGTGTCGGGCGTTTCGGCCGCGGCGGGCGCCTCGGTCGAGAGACGGCCGTCCGCCCGGAGGTAGTAGGCTCGCGGCGTCGACGGGATGGGCCAGTCGGGCGCATCCCGCCACGTATTGGCGCCCATGACGAACAGCCGCACCGGCGGACCGCCCGGACCGGCGCGATCGATTCCCTGGGCGTGCCGATCGCACCAGTCGAGCACCAGCCGGTCGTAGTCGAGGCCCGCGTGCTCGCCGAAATTCCTGTCGCCGACGGTCTGGGTCTCCGGGGTGGGGCGGCCGTGGACCCAGGGCCCGATCAGGAGCCGCGGTGAACGCGCCTCCGGCGTCGCCGCAAACGCGCGCAGCCCGGCATAGTTGCGGGTGGCGCCAATCGGTCCATAGCCCTCGTCGTGCCAGCCGCTGAAATTGAAGATCGGTACGCGCACCTTGTCGTGCTGCGCCTCGATGTCGGCGAAATGCCAGTACGATCCGTCTTCGGGGTGATCGAGCCATTCGAAATAGAACGGCACCGCTCCCTCGAGGATCGGCTGATCGCGCAAGGGCACGCGGCGGATGGCGTCGCGACCGTTCGTCTCCCACCACGCGCGCGCGTCCTTGACGGTCTGCGGCCCGGTCGTCACGCCGCGACGACGCCGATCGTCCGGCGCGATGTTGGTGGCGGTCCACGGCAGCCATGACAGATCGAACGCGCCGCCGAAGTAGAAAAACTGGCGCCCGGACGAAAAGCACATCGCCGGAAACGCGCAGACCAGATGCGGCGGCGCTTCGACGGCGGCGAGCCATTGCACGGCGCCGGGATAGGACAGCCCGGCGGTCGCGATCCGCCCGGTGGACCACGGTTGCCGGGCCAGCCACTCGATCGTGTCGAAGCCGTCGATGCCTTCATGGCGATACGGATCGAAGACGCCATCCGACGCGTAGCGTCCGCGCACGTCCTGCACCACGACGGCGTAGCCACGGTCGACGGCCTTCGCGACGAGCGGCTCGTCGTGGTAGCCCTGCTTCCCGTACGGCGTGCGGATCAGCAGCACGGGGCGACGCGCGTCTCCGGCCGGTTGATGCAGATCGGCGGCGAGCCGCGCACCGTCGCGCGCCTGGACGGTAAAGGCCGACGTGATCAAAATGCGTCCCCGTGCCAGAAGAGCACGTCGCTCGCGACGAATGACGGCGCCGACGTGCCAGCGACGAGCGACTTGACCATCATCACCTCGGCGGCGGGAGCCCGGAACGTGACGCCGAGTTGCGGAGGCTGCAGCGCCGCCGGCCACCAGCCGCGGACAATCGGCAGCCGCCCGGCGGGTACGCGAGCGATGAGCGCCTGCAGGATCGCACCGATGCGGGCGCCGTCGGGGTCGGCGTCGCCGCACGCCTCGAGGCTCCACGCATCCGGACGGTCGGCGCCGCCCCGCGTGATCTGCAGCAGCACGAAGGCCGCGGCGCGATGGCCTTCCTCGGCGACGAAGTACTCGACCGTTCGCTGGCCGCGCGGATCGAGACCGGCAAAGAGGCGTTTCTTCGTCAGCATGTAGCGCACCTGATCGGCGCTCGGCGTCAGTGAGAGGCGGTAGCGGGCGCCGCGTTGCGCGTACATCCCGGCGATCCGTTCTGCGTCGGCACTTTCGCCGCCTCGCACCAGGACCGCCGGCGCTCCAGGCTTCACGTGCACGGTGAGATCCGCCGTGTCCACCGGCACGACGGCGAATCCCAGCCGCTGGTAATACGCGGCGCCAATTTCCGAGAAGAGCAGCGCGAGCGCGGCGCCATCGCCACGCGCCTCGTCGAGCAGGGCGTCGATCATCGCGCGCGCGTGCCCCTGGCGGCGGAGCGGGACCGGCGTGAACACGGCGCCGACGCCCACGGTCGGCATCTGCCGCCCGTCGACGCTGAGCACGAGATCGTAGCGCTTCGCCGTGGCCAGCACGCGATCGCCGTCGACGAGCGCCAGCCGCTGCAGATGGCCGCGGCCCCAGTCGGTCTGCTCCTGCGCGATGTTCCACTGCGCGTACGCGCGGCGGCTCAACCCGTCACCCCACAACGGATACGTCTGGTCGAAGATCGCTTCGAGGCGCGCGCCCGTGGCGCGCACGAGGGCCGCTGACATCAGACGCCGTCGAATACGCGGAGACGGCCGATCCGCAACGCCTTGGCCGATGCCTGCGGCCGGCTTGGCCGCAGTGCGTGCCCGGCACGCGCCCCGGTGGGATTTCCCTTCGACAGCGCAACCGCGCCGTTCACAATCACCGTGTCGATGCCGACCGGCGACAGGTCAGGCTCCTGCGGCGTGCCCCGATCGGCAATGGCCGTCGCGTCGAAGATCACGAGATCCGCCTTGCGGCCGACGGCGATGATGCCGCGATCCGCGAAGCCGAGACGCGCCGCGGATCGACCGGTCATCTTCGCGATCGCCTCCTCGAGAGAGACGACACGGCCGTCGCGGACGTACCGCGCAAGCACGCGTGGAAAGGCGTTGTAGCCGCGTGGATGCCGTCCTGAGAGCTGGCCATCGGAGCAGATCACCACGCGCGGGTGCGCCAGGATCGCGCGCATGTCGGCCTCGTCCATCGAGGTGCCGATGATGCCGATGTCGGGCCCCGCGGCCTTCACCATCCGCACGACGAGCGACGGCGGATCGATCTTCTCCCGGGCGGCGAGATCGGCCAGTGTCCGTCCATTCCACGTCGAATCGGCGCTGTAGCTGGTGATCAGGACGTTTTGCGCGCCGCCGATCTCGTCGAGCCCGGTGCGCCATTTCTCGACGTTCTCGAAATCGCGATCGGGAATGAGGACGTACATCGACGATTGCCAGTACGGATACGGATACCAGTCCCCGCCGACGTCCAGCCCCTCGCGGACCGCCGCGTCGACGACGGCGAGCGCCTCGCGGGCTTTGCCCCACACCGCCTTCGACGCGACCTTCATGTGCGAGATCTCGACGGCGACGCCCGCGCGACGTCCGACGTCGATCGCCTCGCGCCACGCGCCGACCACTTCGTTCTCTTCATCGCGGACGTGGCTCGAATAAAGGCCTTGGTACGGGCCAATCGCTGACGCCAGCGCCGTCAACTCGGCGGGCTGCGCATAGAACCCGGGGTCGTATTCGAGGCCGCTCGACAACCCGACGGCGCCGTCCTTCATCGCACGCTCCACGAGCGCTCGCATCACGGCGATCTCACCCTCGGTCGCCCCACGTTTGAAGTCGGCGCCGAGCACGAGCCCGCGCACCGTCCCGTGCCCGACGCTCGTTGCGATGTTGATGGCGGGCCGCGCTCGCTCCATCCGCTCGAGGAAGTCGGAGACGGGCAGATCGCCGCCACCGTCCTGGCCGACCAGCGCGGTGGTGATGCCCTGCTGCACCTGGCTCGCGGCCTCGGGGCGATCCACGAGGCCGCCATCCGCGTGGCTGTGCACATCGACGAACCCGGGCGTCACGACGCGGCCGGCGGCATCGAGCACCTGCTCGCCAGGCCCCGCGGTCAGCTGCGGGGCAATTTCGACGATGGCGTCGCCGGATACGCGAACGTCAACCTGGCGAGACGGGCCGCCGGTGCCGTCGATGACGCGGCCGTTTTGGATGAGCAGTGTGCCGGCGGAATGGCCCTGACCGGCAAGGGTCACCAGGCACGCCATGACGAATGACACCGGGATCGGCGCACGTCGCATGTTGAAGAGAATAGGACAACGTGGCGCGTCGCGAAAGCAAGCCGTCGCGGGTCGCGGAAGCGACGTCGGCCAGGGCCCCTCACCGAATGGCACGAATAAGACGGTCACGGAACGACACGGATCAGATCGTCACGGAATGACGCGGACGAACACGGATCTTTCTTGGATAACCGATGTTATCCGCGCTCGTCCGCGTCCATCCGTGACTGATCCGATCGGTGTTCGTCCGTGATTGAATACGAACGACGGATTGCGCGATGAACCTGATCGATCTGTTCGCGACAACGTTCCGAGAGCGCAGGAACGAGGTCGCCCTCGAGTGGGCGTGCCAGGAATACACGTTCGGCGATCTCGACTCACGCGCCAATCGGATGGCCTCCGTGCTGGCGGCGCGCGCGCTGTCGGCCGGCGATCGCCTGGCTATCTTCCTGCCGAACCGCCTCGAGTACGTCGATCTCTTCCTCGCCGCCACCCGCCTCGGCATCATCATCGTACCGATCAACATCCTGTATCGCGAGCGCGAAGCGGGACACATCCTCCGTGACTCGGCGCCACGGGCGCTCGTGGTCAGCGGAGCCGCGCCGCTGGAATCAGACGTGCCGACCTGGCAGGTCGACGAGCTGATCGCGGAAGCACGCGTGAGCGGCATGAAGGCGCCCGACGCGTCGCTGGATGCCCACACACCGGCGGCGCTGATCTACACGTCGGGAACCACGGGCGCCGCCAAGGGGGCCGTGATCACGCACGGCAGCCTCGCGGCCAACGCCACGACCCTCGTCGAGGCGTGGCGCATCACAGCCGCCGATCGCCTGCTCCTCGCGTTGCCGCTCTTCCATGTGCACGGACTGGGCAACGGCATTCATTGCTGGCTGAGGTCGGGGTGCCGGATGCGGCTCCTCGAGCGCTTCGATCACACGTCCGCAGCCGCAACGTTGCTCGACTTCCGCCCGACGCTGTTCTTCGGCGTGCCGACCATGTACGTGCGGCTCCTCGAGGTGGCCGAGGGGTCGGCGCGCGAGATCGGCGCGTCGCTCCGGCTCGCGGTGTCGGGTTCGGCGCCGCTTCCGCCCCTCGTCCTCTCAGAGTTCGAACGACGTTTCGGAAAGCGGATTCTCGAGCGCTACGGCATGACCGAGACGTTGATGACGCTGAGCAACCCGTACGAGGGCGAACGTCGAGCGGGCACGGTGGGTCTTCCGCTACGCGGCGTCGAGACGCGGCTCGTTGATGACACGGACAGGGATGTGGCGACGGGAACGATCGGCGAGTTGATGGTGAGAACGCCGACGCTGTGCGCCGGGTATTGGAATCAGCCCGAGTTGACCGCCAGGACGTTCAGCGACGGCTGGTTTCACACGGGCGATCTCGCCATGCGATCGGAGGACGGCTACTACACGCTGTGCGGACGTCGCAGCGACCTCATCATCTCTGGCGGCTTCAACATCTATCCGCGCGAGATCGAGGAGCTGCTCGGTGAGCATCCGGCAGTCGCGGAGGCGGCGGTCGCCGGTGTACCCGACCGCGTCCGGGGCGAAGTCCCGATGGGATTCGTGGTGCGTGCCGCGGGCGCGAACGCGAGCGAAGCCGACCTGATCGACTTCTGCCGCGCCAAGCTCGCATCGTTCAAGGTTCCTCGCGCGATCCGCTTCGTGGACCGGCTGCCGCGCACCGCGCTCGGAAAGATTCAAAAAGCGGCGCTCGTCAAAGGCCTGTAATACAATTGGCGGCCATGACGAAGAACGACGTCGTGAAAGCCGAAGCCGCGAAGCTGGACGTCGGAGACGCGCTGGGCATGATCGAGACCCGCGGTCTCGTCAGCCTGATCGAAGCCGCCGACGCGATGGTGAAGACGGCCAACGTCGTGATCGTCGCCTGGGACAAGGTCGACGCCGGTCTCGTGACCGTGCTCGTCCGCGGTGACGTCGGATCGGTGAAAGCGGCGACCGACGCGGGCGCTGCGGCGGCGCGGCGCGTCGGCGAGCTCGTCGGCGTGCACGTCATCCCGCGTCCCGCGGACGACCTGGAACACGTGTTCCCGATTCGTCCAAAGACGCGGGCCTGATCGTCGGGCGCACGCCGTGCGCCCTACACCAGGCGCGCTTGTCTGCCCCGCCCTACGCCCGCTTGTCCGCCTGCTTCGCGCCCTCGATATCTTTCACCGTGATCCCGCCTTCGCTGTGGGTCGAGAACGACAGCGTCACCCGGCGGTAATTGATCGTGATGTCGGGATGGTGATCGGCAGCCTCGCAATCGGGGACCAGGCGCTGCACGAACGCTACGGCATCCGGAAATCCCGCGAACGTGAATTGCTTCTTGATTGCGTCGCCGTCGCGCGTCCATCCCTTCGACGTCGCGAGGTGCTTCTCGATCTCCGCGTCGTTCAGCAGCGCCATGGATCGCTCCTTCCTCGATGGCTTCTCATATGGCGTTAGTATTCGCCGAACCGCCGCGGCCCGCAGGCGTCGAGGGTGCGGCCCGCGGCCTTCCCCTCGATGATGTCGGCGACGACACGCGCGGTGATCGGGGCCAGCAAGACGCCGTTCCGGTAGTGGCCGGTCGCGTAGACCAGACCCTCGATGCGCCCGGACGCGCCGATGATCGGGCGATCGTCCGTCGTCGCGGGTCGAAGCCCGACACGAACGCCTGACAGCGAGGCGTTCCGCGCGCGCGGCATCAGCTCCGACACCGCCGCGAGCAGCTCGTGCACGCCGGCGACCGTCGTCCGCTCGTCGAAGCCCACTTCTTCGACCGTCGCGCCGACCAGCATCGTGCCGTCGGGCCACGGGACCGCGTAGCAGCGTGGTCCCCATACAGTACGGCGCGGCAGGTCACCCTCCGGCCACCGCAGGACAATCAACTGCCCGCGGACGGGCCGCACCGGGAGCGACGGCGCACCCGCGAGATCGATGCGTCCGCTCCAGCAGCCGGTCGCGAGCACGACGTAAGGCGAGTCGCGGGAAGTCGTCTCGAGATCGACCCGGACCGTGCCGTGGCCGGGGACGATTCGTCGAGCCGCTTCGGCGACCAGTATCGCGCCGCGCCGTTCGGCGCTCTTCCACAACGCCGCCGCCAGCTGCGGCACGCCGACGAACCCTTGCGCGTCGATGGTCAGCGCCGCGATGGTGTCGGGCGCCAGCGACGGCTCGAGCTGGCGTGCTGTCTCGCCATCGAGCAGCCGGTGCGGGATACCGGCGTCGGTGAGATCGTCTGCGCGCGCGGCGAGCATCGCGGCGGCCGCAGCATCGAGTGCGACGTCAATCGATCCGCCCCGCTCGTAGACGACATCGTGGCCGTCGGACTGCAGCCGAGCGATCAGCGGGTCGAACATCTCCAGGCTTTGCGCGCCAAGGGCCTGGAGGGTGGCGTCGTGCAAGCCCTCCGTGAACGGCGCCAGCATCCCCGCCGATGCCTGCGTGGCCCCCTGGCTGATGCCGCGCGGATCCGCCAGGGTCACGCGGGCGCCGCGCTGTGACATTTCGTCGGCAATTGCGCAACCGACAATGCCGCCGCCGAGGATCAGGACGTCAGTCAGTCCCTCATTGTCGACCGGATCACAGGGGCCCACAAGGCAGGACAGGGCGCCCTGAGGACAGGACAGCAACCCGGGGAAATTTGGCTTTTCTGCCCGGCCGACGCGGATGATCGGCCACAATCGAAAAAGCAGGTCAGGTACGGCCCTTGCTGACCAGTGTGCCGGGCAAGGAGTTCCGATGTTGAGCAACAAGGTCGCGGTCGCGCTGCTGGGTTTGCTGGCGCTTGCAGGAGCCGCAGGCGCTGGGGCATTTTTGGCTTCACGTCCCTCCGTGACGCCGACGGTCACCGAGGACGTCAAGGCCCCGGCAGTCCCGGACGGTGCGGCCAGCAAGGCAGTGGAGTCGACCGAAGCGGTCGTTGACGACAAGGCGTCTGATCCTGAGGCGACGCCGCCGGCGGCAGAGGCTCCGGCCCCCGCGCCGAGCCAGCCGGTTGCGCCAGCCCGTCCGGCGCGGCGGGCGCGCCGGGACACGGCGCCGGTCGCGTCGCGGACCTCCCCGCCGCCGCTTGATTCACGAACCGCGACGGCACAGGCACCCCGCAGCGCTGCGGGACCGCAGAATGCCCGCGCCGGCGCCCCGGTCGACAGCCACTCCCAGAGTTTCCCGGCTCCAGCGGTGTCCCCCAACCATACGGCTGCGGAAAACACTGCCGCGCGCTCCGAACGCGTCGAACCGGTCGAACCGCTGGCACCGGCGCCACCACCGCAGCCGCAGTTCACCGAGGTGACCGTGCCGACCGATTCAGTGATCGGTCTGAGGATCGAAACCTCGCTGTCGAGTGAAACGGCGCGCGTCGAAGAGCGCGTCGAGGCACGGGTGACCCGTGACGTGCGGGCGGATGGACGCGTGGCGATTCCGGCGGGCTCCCGCGTGATCGGGTCGGTGAGCCTGGTGGATCGCGGCGGCCGGATGAAGGAGCAGGCGCGGCTTGGCGTCCGCTTCCACACGGTGATCCTCGCGGACGGCACCGAGCTGCCGCTCCAGACCGATACGATTTATCGTCTCGGCGAATCGCCGGGCAATGCGAGCGCGGCGAAGGTGGGTGGCGGCGCCATTGGCGGGGCGATTCTCGGCGCGATCCTCGGCGGCGGGAAGGGCGCGGCGATTGGCGGCGCAGTCGGTGCGGCGGGCGGCACTGCCGCGGTCATGGCCGGCGGGCGTCGTGCTGCGCAGATCGCCGCGGGCTCGCCGGTCACCGTAAAGGTGCTCTCCCCCGTCACCGTGAACGTCGAGAAAGAGTGATCGGCGGCGCAGAGCCTCCCGCGGTCAGGACTCCTCTTCGAAGAGACTCCTGATCTCGGGAATCTGCAGCTCGCGCGTATTCTTCTCGACGACCTGGGCTTCCGGAATCTCATCGCCAGGGGCCGCACCCAGATCGCGAAAGCGGCGCGCGGTCACGAGCACGCGCGACTCGAGCGACGCCACCGACTTGTTGTATCCCTCCACGGCCTTGTCCAATCCGCGGCGCACGTCGTCGAAGTGCGTGGCGAGCACGAACAATCGCTCGTACAGCTGACGACCGAGATCGCTGATCTGCTGGGCGTTCTCGGCGATCCGCTCCTGGCGCCAGCCGTACGACACGGCCTTGAGCAGCGCGATGAGCGTCGTCGGGCTTGCCAGAACGACCCGGTTGGCGATGCCATGCTCGATGAGCAGCGGATCCTGCGCCAGCGCGGCGCTGAACAACGCCTCGCCGGGCAGGAACATCACCACGAATTCGGGCGTGTCGGCGAACTGGCTCCAGTAGGCCTTGCTGCCAAGGCGCCCCAGATGGTCGCGCACCTGGCGCGCGTGATCGGCCAGCTTCGTCGCGCGCTCGGCGTCGTCCTGCGCTTCGACCGCGTCGAAGTAGGCGACCAGCGGCGTTTTCGCATCGACGATGACGCGCTTGCGGCCTGGAAGCCGGACGATCAGATCGGGCCGGAAGCGCGCGTCCTCGACGGTGTGCGTCTGCTGTTCGATGAAGTCGGTGTGCTCGACCATCCCGGCGAGCTCGACGACCTGTCGCAGCTGTACCTCGCCCCAGTGCCCGCGCACGTGTGGCTGGCGCAGCGCCTTGACGAGCCGGCCAGTCTCGCTTTGCAGCGTGACCAAGCCGGTTCCAAGCTGACGCAGTTGTTCCGTCAGCGTCGCGGACGTGGCGACGCGCTCGAGCTCGACGGCGTTCAGGCGCGCGTCCACGGCCTGCAGCGTTTCGGCGATCGGGCGCACCAGCTCGTCGATTGCGTGCTGGCGCTGCTGCAGGTCGCCCTTCACCTGTTCCTGGGCTTTGTCGAGCGTGGCTTGCGCGGCGCTCAGCAGCGACTGGCTATTCGCCTGTAGCGCCTCTGACGCCATCGATCGGAATGCTTCACGCAGCGTCTGCTCGGCGCGATCCAGCAGCGTCTGCCGATCGGCAGCGCCCTGGAGATCGGCGGCCAGCCTGGCCGCGCCTTCGCGGAGGCTGGCCGTCTCGCGGCGCAGCGCGTCGAGCTCCTGAGTACGTTCGGCGAGGGACCGTTCCAGCCCGACGCTTCTCTCTCGCTCCGCTTCGAGCCGGGCCTCGGCCGCCGCCTGGCCGGCGGCAACGGCGGTGATCGCTTCCGCCGCGCGGCGCGCGGCATGCTGACGCGCCATCACCCACGCGAGGCACGCACACGCAGCGAAGCCGGCGATCCACATCACGGTCGGCATCCCGCGATTGTACGCCCGGGTGTGACAGATCAGGTCAGAGTTGCACCCGCTATTCGATGATGGCGTCGGCTTCGATCTCGACGAGGATGTCGGGCGAGACGAGCGCGGAGACCTGCACCATCGAGCAGGCGGGCCGGATGTCGCCGAAGACGTCGCCGTGTACCCGACCGACGGCCTCCCACTGGCTGATGTCGGTGACGAAGATGCGGGTTCGGACGACGTGCTCGAGTCGGGCGCCGGCCTTTTCGAGGGCCGCGGTGATGTTCGCGAGAATCTGGCGCGTCTGGGCGGCAGGGTCGCCAATGCCGACGATAGCGCCGTCGGGCCCGAATGCGGTCGTGCCCGAGACTTGAACCGAGTTGCCGACGCGAACCGCCCGCGAGTAGCCGACGATCGGCTCCCACGGCGCGCCGGACGAGATGTTCAGTCTGGCTTTGCGATCCACGCGGATGCACCCGTGCGGGGCGCATTGCCATGCGCCCCTACCCTGCGAGTATAATCACCCCCCGCTCTCCCCTACACTGGAGGATTCATGATGCGTAAGGTTCTCGCATCCCTGGCCGCCCTCGCGATCGTCACCGGAATGGCCGCCTCGCTGCGCGCCGAGTCGAAGACCGTCACGGGCGAAGTGATCGACGTGCAGTGTCAGATGAAGAAGGCCGAAAACGTCGGCGCAGGGCACGAAGACTGCGCCCTCAGCTGCGCCAAGAAGGGCGCGGTGATGGGCATTCTCACCGCCGACGGCGTCTATACGATTGCCGGCGACTATACCGCCGACAAGAACGCCAAGCTGATCGAGTTCGTCTCGAAGAAGGTCGAAGCGACCGGCGACGTGGCCGAGAAGGATGGCAAGAAAGTCATCACCGTCTCAGCCATGAAGGCTTCGATGTAAGGTCCGCAGGTTCGTCGGGTTGGTCGGGCTTAACTCCGATCAACCCGATCCCATCCGTCCCGCAGTTCGTCCCACCCCGATTTTGGCTCACGGAACTTCTCTACGAAGATCTTCGTTGAATGTCTACGAAGGCTATCGTAGACTCCCTTTCCGAGCTTCGTCGAGGGGCGAGAACTGTGATGCGAAAACTACCGAAACCGACTGACGGCGAGCTCGGCATCCTGCGGGTCCTCTGGACCCGGGGCCCGAGCACGGTGCGCCAGGTACACGACGCCTTGAACGAGGACCGTCCCTCCGGCTACACCACAGCGCTCAAGCTCCTGCAAATCATGGCCGACAAGGGCCTGGTCGCGCGGGATGAAACCGATCGCACGCACGTGTACCGTGCGAGCGTCGGCGAATCCGAGACGCAGCGCCAGCTGCTCGACGACCTCATGGCCCGGGCGTTCCGTGGATCCGCGATGACGCTGGTGATGCAGGCGCTGTCGGGCGCGAAGGCCACGCCCGACGAGCTCGCCCGCATCCGTCAATTGCTCGACGAGCACGAGGAGGGGTCGCGATGAGCGCATTCACGTCGATCACGCCGCAGGTGACCGCGGTCCTCGGCTGGACCCTGATTCACTTCGTGTGGCAAGCCACGGCCATCGCCGCGACGCTCGGCTTCGTGCTGCAGCTCGTGCCCCGCGGCTTCGCCAGGACTCGCTATGTCGCCGGCTGCGTCGCGCTGGCGCTGATGCCGCTCGCCTCGGTCGCGACCGCGTGGAAAGTCGCCCATCCCGCGGAGGCGGCAGCGCCGTTGTTCGATCAGTCGGCGCCAGGCAGTAGATCGGCAATTGCTGCCGCTGTGCCGGGTCGCGAAACCGCCGGTCGCGATCAGCCGATGCTGCAGGCAACGACGGCGCCGATGGCGTCGTCCCCGCTTGCCACCGCCGGCCGCTTCGAGCCGGCGATCGTGATGCCCTGGGTCGTCGGCGCCTGGTTGCTGGGCGTCCTCTTCTGCTCGCTGCGCCTCGCAGGCGGCTGGTGGCAGGTTCAGCGTTTGCTCACGAGAGGGACGACCGCAGCGCCGTCGCGTTGGGAAGACGCCAAAGAGGCAATCGCGACGCGCTTGAATCTCTCGCGCCACGTGCGGCTGCTGATCTCGACCCGCGTGCAGGTGCCGATGGTCGTCGGCTGGCTGAAGCCGGCGCTTCTCGTGCCGGGCGCTGTGCTCAGCGGCCTCACGCCGCAACAGGTCGAGGCCATCATCGCGCACGAGCTCGCGCACATCCGCCGCCACGACTATCTCGTGAACTTCGTGCAGACCGCCGTCGAGACGCTGTTCTTCTATCATCCGGCGGTCTGGTGGGTGTCGCGGATCGTTCGTACCGAGCGCGAACACTGCTGCGACGATCTCGCGGTCGTGGCCTGTGGAGACGCCGTGCTCTACGCCCGCGCACTGACCGCCATCGAGGCGCTGCGCCAGGAACCGATCGGTTTTGCCCTGGCAGTGACCGGCTCTCCCCTGATGGCCCGCGTGCGCCGGCTTCTCGGCGTCAAGTCGCCCCGTCCTGTCTCCTCGTCCGGCTGGATCGTCGCGTTGGTGACGGTGATGATGGTGTCGGGCGCGGGCGTCACCCGATGGGTCAAGGGGATTCCGAGCGGCTTCGGCCAGGAGCACGTCGTGGCCTCGCTGAATGGCACATCGGATCAGGCCGACGCGGGCGCCTCGCCTGCCGCGATCGTTCCTTTCGAGGCGGAAGCGCGGGAGCTCGGTCAGGAAAGTCACGACCAGATCAGAGCGATGGCAGCGACGCTGGACGAGCTGTCGAAGGCGCGCGCCGAGGTCGGCGACGACAAGGCGATACGCGCCGAAAGCGAGGATGCAGCGCGGTCGCTCGCGGAACTGCGACGCACGCTCGACGCCCGGCGACAGGCCATGGAGCAGGCGGTCCGCGATGCCCGGGCCGCGGCGAGAGTGGCGCAGCAGTCGAGGGCGGCGGCCGTCGACGAGGCCGTCACGACGGAGTTGCGTGAGATGATGGCGGCCGCGCGCCGGGCGCTTCAGGACGCGCGCGCCGCGCTGCGGGAAGCTCAGCGCGCGACCCGGGAGGCGCGTCGTGGCCTCCGCTCGAACCACGACTTCTACACCTTCGAGGCGCCGCCGGAACCGCCTGAGGCACCCGAGGCACCAGAACCGCCCGAACCGCCGGCGGACATCGTTCCGCCACCGGCCGCCGTGGCCCCACCCGCGCCACCGGCACCGCCCGCCGCGCCAGCGCCGCCCGCGCCCCCGGCCCCACCGGCGCCGCCGTTTGGCGCGTCGTGGTCGCAGTCGAAAGAGGACAGCACCTGGATGATGTCGTCCACGCACGACGACGAGTCGCTGAAGATCCAGGCACGCGGTCGAATCGACTTCACCGATGACGATGCCGACGTGAAGGCGCTGTCGCCCGGCGGCTACTTGATCGTCGAAAAGACGACGGGAGGCCCGCTGTCGCGCGGGCGCGAACGATTCGAAGCGCGGGAACAGAACGGAACCATCGCGCGCAAATACACCGTCAACGGCAAGACGCTCAGCGACGAAGACGGACGCAAGTGGCTGATGACGTTCCTGCCGGATCTCGTGCGCGAGATGGCGCTCAACGCGGATCGCCGCGTGGCCCGCTACCTGGCTCGCGGCGGGCCGGCGGCTGTGCTCGCCGATGTCTCGCAGACCAGGAGCGATCACGCCAAGAGCGTCTACATGAAGGAGCTGTTCAAGCAGAAGACGCTGGACGCGCCGCTGCTCAGCACGGCGCTGCAACAGGCCGGCCGCGAGATCCAGTCGGACTACGACCTTGCACAGGTGCTGATGTTCGCCTCCGAGTCGCAGCCGATCGACGGCGCGTTGTCGGCGTTCGTCGACGCGTCGCGCAGCATCGATTCCGATTACGACGCACGCAATGTCTACAGCCGCGCGCTCGGCCGGCCGTCGATGACGCCGGCGCTCGCGTCGCAGATCTTCAAGGCGGCAACGCCAGGACCCGGCAACGCCGGCATCTCATCGGACTACGACCTGGCGGAGGTGCTGATCGGCACGCCGGCGACGCTGGTCGTGCAGGACGCTTCGGGCTGGTTCGCGGCCGTGAATTCCATCGAGTCATCCTACGATCGCCGCCGGGTCATCGCCGGCATGGTCCGGCCGGGCGTCGCGCCCGAGGTCGCCGACCAGGCCCTGAAGGCCGCCGCGGGAATCCAATCCGACTACGACCTTGCCGAGGTGCTCGTCGACATCGCCAAGGATGGCGGCCTCACCGACCGCACGGCGCCGTCGTTCTTCGCCGCTCTTCCGAAAATCGAGAGCGACTACGAGCAGCGCAGGGTCCTGCAGGCGGTCGCGCTGGCCTCGGTCAGCGACGGCGCGCTAGCGCAGGCGACCGCGACGACGGCCGGGATGAGCTCGGACTACGATCGCGCCGAAGCGCTTGTCGCGATCAGCCGGAGCAAGGCCGTGGGTCCGTCGACGCGAAAGGCCCTGGCCGAAGCCGCCGGCGGGATCGGCAGCGACCACGACCGGGGCCGGGTACTGTCGGCCCTTACCCGGGCGGGCGTGTTGACGGCAAGGTAGCGGCAGTAGCGCCCGACTTCAGTCGGGCCACGCGATAGCCGCACGGGCCCTGCACCAGAGCGGCCCTACTGCTCCTTGCTGATTTGACACCCCGTCCGACCGTGCGCTAGCCTCTTGAGAGTCATGGGTCGAGCGGTTCGCCACGCGCATCACCACCATCATCTGGCTTTCAGCCTGGCCGGTGGAGCTGTGCGCAAGATCGCTCGTTAGACACCCGACAACGAGCTCAGCACGACAAACGCAGCCCCGCCGGTCGCCGGCGGGGTTTTTTTTTGCGCGGCCGACAAAATCGGGTCGGGATGAATGTCAGTTTTTGCCATGGGTGGTCGGGATGAATTTCAGCAAACTGCAAGGGCTGGTGCCCGCGGTGATCCAGGACGACGAGTCGAACGAGGTGCTGATGGTGGGCTTCATGAACGAAGAGGCGCTCCAGCGCACGCGCGAGACCGGATACGCGACGTTCTTCAGCCGCTCGCGCAACCAGCTCTGGACCAAAGGCGAGACGTCCGGCAACCGGCTTGAGGTGGTGACCCTGCTGACGGATTGCGATGACGATACGGTGCTGGTGAGGGTGCGCCGGCTGGGCGACGGCAACGTCTGTCACACTGGGCAGCGCACGTGCTTTTTCCGGCGCATCGACGCGACGTCCGACACTCCCTTCACGAGCGGGTCCTGACGATGAGTCTCCTTCGCCTTGGCATTCCCAAAGGATCGCTGCAGGACGCGACGGTACAGCTGTTCGCGCGCGCCGGATTCACGATCTACGTCAACTCGCGCTCCTACTTCCCGTCGATCGACGACCCGGAAGTCGAGTGCATGCTGATTCGCGCGCAGGAGATGGCGCGCTACGTGGCCGGCGGCGTCATCGACGCGGGCCTGACCGGTCAGGACTGGATTCGCGAGCACCAGGCCGGACACCCGGACGAAGACGTGCTCGATCCCATCTGCGATCTCATCTACGCCAAACAGAGCTTCGGGAAGGTGCGCTGGGTGCTGGCCGTGCCCGAAGACTCGGCGTTCCAGAAGCCCGAGGACCTGGCGGGAAAGACGATTGCGACCGAACTCGTGCGGGTCACGAAGGCGTACTTCGAGGAACGCAAGGTGCCCGTGGATGTCGAGTTCTCCTGGGGCGCCACCGAGGTCAAGCCGCCCGTGCTGGCCGACGCGATCGTCGAGGCCACCGAAACCGGATCGACGCTCCGCGCCAACCGGCTGCGCATCATCGCGACCCTGCTCGAGTCGAACACGCAGCTCATCGCGAATCGGCATGCCATGGCCGATCCGTGGAAGAAGACCAAGATCGACAACATCGCGCTGCTGCTGAAGGCGGCGATCGAAGCGCAGGGACGCGTCGGCCTGATGCTGAACGTGAAACGCGACGATCTCGAGAAGGTGCTGGCGCTGCTTCCCGCCCTCCAGCGCCCGACGATCTCGCCGCTGAGCGATACGGACTGGGTCGCGGTCAACACGATCATCGAGGAGCGAACGGTTCGCGACCTGATCCCGCGGCTGAAAGCGTCGGGCGGGCAGGGGATCGTCGAGTATCCGCTCAATAAGATTGTTGTCTGAGGTTGCCAGGGTTGATCAGGTTGCCCGGGTTGGTCGGGTTGGTGCAGTAGGGCCCGACTTTAGTCGGGCCTCGATAAACAAATGGCCATCCGAATCGTTCAATCGACTGACATCGCTGAAGTGGATCGCCTGCTGCGGCCGCGGCGCGCGGACGCGGGGCGCGCCGCCAGTCAGGTCGCGCGCATCGTCGAGGACGTTCGCGCGGACGGCGACGATGCGGTCAGGAAGTACGCCGCGAAGTTCGACGGGCTGTCTGGCGCGTTCGAGATTCGGCGCGCGGAATGGCAGCAGATGGCGCGACAGACGCCCGCAGCTGTGCGGAAGGCGCTGCGTGCGGCCGCACGGCATATCGCCATCGTCGCAAGAGCCCAGCTGCCGAAGGGCCGGCGTGTCCTCGTGGCGCCAGGCGTCAGCGTCGAACAGCAGGTACGGCCGTTGGAACGCGTCGGCTGCTACGTGCCCGGAGGCCGCTATCCCCTGCCGTCATCCCTGCTGATGACGGCGGTACCGGCGCGCGTCGCGGGCGTGAAGGACATCATCGTCATGTGCCCGCGTCCCGAGCCGGTCGTGATGGCGGCCGCGGCAACGGCCGGCGCGACCCGGCTCTTTCGGCTCGGCGGCGCGCACGCCATTGCCGCCCTCGCCTTCGGCACTGCATCGATCCCGAAGGTCGATCGCATCGTCGGCCCTGGCAACAAGTACGTGGCGCTCGCAAAGAATTATGTCTCGGCTGAAGTCGGCATCGACATGCAGGCCGGACCGAGCGAAATTCTCATCCTCTCGTCGCGAGGCCGGCCATCGTGGCTGGCCGCCGATCTGATCGCACAGGCCGAGCACGACCCGGATGCCCGCGCGGTCCTGATCACGTGGAGCAGGACGCTGGCGGACAGCGTCGCGCGTGAAGTCGCCGTGCAGCTGCCTGGCGATGGGCCTGCCAAAGCGTCGCTGGCTGCGCATGGGGCCGTCATCGTCGCAGCGAGCCGCAACGAGGCCATCGCGCTGGCCAACCGCATGGCACCCGAGCACCTGGTCGTGGACGACGAGCCGACCGCGCGAGCCGTGCGGCACGCAGGGGCCATCTTCATCGGCGAGCACACCGCGCAGGTCGCGGGTGATTACGCGACCGGGTCGAACCACGTGCTGCCCACGGGTGGGGCCGCGCGGGTTCGGGGCGGACTCAGCGCCGCCGACTTCGTTCGCGTGGTCTCGGTTCAGCGCGTCACCAGGAAAGGTCTCGCGATGCTGGCGCCAACCGTCCACGCGCTGGCGCTGGCCGAGGGACTGACTGCGCACGCGCAGTCCATCGCGGTGAGGGGAACATGAACGGCGCCTACCATCGGCCGCCGCCGACCGGCGACGGTCTGCGTCTGCACCTGAACGAAAACACCGCCGGCTGCTCGCCGAGGGTGCTCGAGGCAATCGCGCGCCTGAAGCCGACCGATTACGCCTTCTATCCCGACTACGACGACGTCTATCGCGAGGCGGCGCGCTACCTGGGCGTGCCCGAGGACCAGCTGATTCTCACTAACGGCCTGGACGAAGGGCTGGTGGTCGCGGTCATGGCGACGCTGCAGCGTCGGGGGCCTGACGGCGCGGTGCCGGAGACCATTGTGATTCGTCCCGCGTTCGAGATGTACGCCATCACGGTCGGTTCGTGCGGCGGGACCGTCGTGGACGCGATGCCCCGGGACGATTTCGAGTTCCCGCTCGAGAGTACGCTTCGCGCGATCACCGAACGCACCCGGCTGGTCTTCATCACCAGCCCCAACAACCCGACTGGCGTACGGATCACGAACGACGACATCGCCACGGTGGCGCGGTCGGTGCCGGGCGACGCGATGGTGTTCGTCGACGAGGCGTACCACGATTTCTGCGGCGACACCTGCCTGCCGCTCGTGCCGACCTGTCCGAATCTCGTAGTCGGCCGGACGTTCGCCAAGGCTCATGGTCTGGCCGGGCTGCGCGTCGGCGCGATCATGGGATCGAAAGCCGTGATCGGCCCGCTGCAATACGTCACGCCGCCCTACAGTCTCAATGTCTGTGCCGCCGCCGGCCTCAGAGCGGCGCTTGCAGACGACGTGCAGCTCCGGTGGTACGTGAGCCAGGTGCTGCAGTCGCGCGCGCTGGTTTACCACTACTGCGATCGCAAGGGCTTCAAGTACTGGACAAGCGGCGCGAACTTCGTGCTCGCGCGCGTCGGCGAAGACGCGGCGAGGATCACGGCGTATCTCGAAGGCCGCGGCATCTATATTCGCAACAAGAGCGGCGACTACGGGTGCGACGGCTGCATCCGCGTCACGACCGGCGTGGTCGAGCACACCGAACGGTGTCTGGCAGCCATGGAGGACTACCTGTGCGGCGCGCGCTGATCGATCGACGGACGACGGAAACGCAGATCCGCCTGTCGCTGGTCCTGGAGGGACGAGGACGCTACTCGGTCTCGACCGGCATCCGTTTCCTCGATCACATGCTGGAGCTGTTCGCGAAGCATGGCGCGTTCGACCTCGACGTGTACGCGCCACGGGCGACCTCGACGTCGACCAGCACCACACGGTCGAAGATCTTGGCATCGCGCTGGGTGAAGCCGTCTCGCAGGCGCTCGGCAACCGCCGCGGCATCAACCGGGCCGGGTACTTCGTCATGCCGATGGATGAGACGCTCGCGGTGGTCGCGCTCGACCTCGGTGGCCGGCCGCATGCCGCCATTGACCTTCGTCTGAAAGTGGCCCGCGTCGGCGATCTGCAGGCGGAACTGGTGCACGACTTCTTCGAGGGCTTTGCGATCGGCGCGCGCGCCAACGTCCACGCGAAGGTCCTGTACGGCCGGTCGAGTCATCACCACGTCGAGGCCGTGTTCAAGGCGTTCGCGCGGGCCCTGCGTGTCGCCTGCTCGAAGGACAAGCAGATGGCCAAGGCGCTGCCGAGCACCAAGGGACTCATTTGACCGGAGCCCGGAGCCCTGAAAATGCCCATTGCCCTTGTCGACTACGGCGCCGGCAACCTGACTTCTGTCAGGAAGGCCTTTCACCACCTTGGTGCCGATATCTTCACGCCCGACGCGCCGGCCGATCTCGAGCGCGCCACCGCGATCGTCGTGCCCGGTGTCGGCCATTTCTCCGCAACCCGGTCGCTGACGCCCGATTGGCACGCGGCGATTCGCAACGGCCGCGGCGCCGGAAAGCCGCTGCTCGGGATTTGTGTCGGCATGCAATGGCTGTACGAGGGGAGCGTCGAGGCGCCCGACTGCCCAGGGCTGGGAGCAATCAAGGGACAGTGTCGGCGCTTGAGCGGCGGGGCCGATCGTTTGAAGGTGCCGCACGTCGGGTGGAACACGCTGCGACTTCCCAAGCCAACCACGTTGCTCGCGGGAATTGACGGCGACGCGAGCGTCTACTTCACGCACTCGTATGCCGGGCCCGTGACCGCCGAAACTGCGGCGATCACCGAGTACGGTGAACAGTTCTCCGCGGCGGTCGAGGACCGCCTCGTGATGGGCGTGCAGTTCCACCCCGAGAAATCCGGCGACACCGGACTTGCCATCCTTCGCAACTTCCTCCAGCTCGTCACGTCGCGCGAGCACGCGTTCGGATAGAAGGCATGCTGGCAAAGCGCATCATCGCGTGCCTCGACGTGCGGGACGGCCAGGTCGTCAAAGGCATCAACTTCGAGGGTCTGCGGTCGGCTGGCGACCCTGCAGCGCTCGCGCGCCGCTACAACGACGAGGGCATCGACGAGCTCGTCATCCTCGATGTCACTGCGACGCTCGAGAAGCGCCGGGCGATGGCCAACACCGTTCGCGCGGTCGCGCAGGAGCTGTTCATTCCCCTCTGCGTGGGTGGCGGGATTCGCGAGAGAGACGACGCGGCGGCGGTGGTGGATGCGGGTGCCGACAAAGTGAGCCTGAATACCGCGGCGCTGGCGCATCCGGATCTGATCACGCGGCTGGCCAATCAGTACGGCAGCCAGGCCGTCATCGTCGCGATCGACGCCAAGCGGATACCGGGCGGCTTTGCGGTGTACGCGCGAAGCGGCACGACCGCCGCCGCGCGCGACGCCGTCGAGTGGGCGCGCGAAGCCGAAGACCGCGGCGCCGGCGAGATTCTCCTGACGTCAATCGACCGAGACGGAACCAAGATCGGGTTTGATTGCGAGATGACGGCCGCGGTCTCGAGCGCCGTGAACATCCCGGTGATCGCCTCGGGCGGCGCCGGCTCGTTCGATCATTTCGTCGACGTCTTCACCGCCGGCCGCGCGGACGCGGCGCTCGCTGCCTCGATCTTCCATTACGCGGAACGCAGCGTGTCTGGGCTGAAAAGCCACCTGCACGCTCGCGGCATTCCCGTGAGGCAATAGGACTCGTGCTGATTCCGTCGATCGACCTGCGCGGCCAGAAGGTCGTGCAGCTGGTGCAGGGCGAGCGGCTCGCGCTCGAGGACGCGGACCTCGACGGGTGGATTGCGCGTTTCGCCGGTTTCCCCAAGCTGCAGCTGATCGATCTCGACGCGGCGATCGGAACGGGCAGCAACGACTCGCTGGTCCGGCACGCCTGCCGGGCGCGGCCCTGTCGCGTTGGCGGCGGGATCCGGACCATCGATCGCGCCCGCGACGTGCTCGACGCCGGCGCGACGCACGTCATCGTCGGCTCTTCGTTCTTTCGCGACGGTCGGCCCGACCTCGCCTTCGCGCAGCAGCTGGCCGACGCGGTGTCCGCGGAGAGAATCATCGGCGCGATCGACGCCCGGGGCGGCCAGGTCGCGATCAAGGGCTGGCGCGAGACCGTGCCGCTGACCGCCGTCGACGCGGCGCGACAGCTCGAGCCGTACTGCAGCGAGTTCCTCTACACGCACGTGGACAAGGAGGGCTTGATGCAGGGCACCGACATGGCGGCAATCCTCGCGGTCCGCGACGCCACCTCCCGCCGGATCGTCGCCGCCGGCGGCATCACGACGCAGGAAGAAATCGACGCCCTGGACGCGTTAGGGGTCGACGCCGTCGTCGGGATGGCGATTTACACGGGAAAACTCAAGTTTCGGCCGCCAACCTGAGCGAGTGCGGGGCTGAAGCCCCGCCTCCACAGCAAAACCCGGGCAACCTTCCGTGTGCGCGGCTCGTCTATGTCTCCGTCAGGAGGATATGGCTTCGATGACGCAACGCTACCTGTCCGGCCGGCTCGCGAACGCTGCGGCCGTGGCCCTGCTCGCGCTCGGCATTCCATCCGTCGCCGCAAGCGCCCCCAAAGAGACCGAACGCGTCGAGAAGACGATCCCGTTCGCGTCGGCCGGGACGCTCAAGCTGAAGAACTTTTCCGGTTCGGTCGAAATCACCGGCGAGCAGCGGTCGGACATCGCCCTGATCGCGATCCGCACGGCGCCCAGGGACCGCCTGGATCACATCAAGCTCGATATCCAGTCGAGCGGCGATACCGTCACCATCGACGCCAACAAGAAGGACGAGTCCTGGCACGAGAACAACGACAACGTCGTGGAAACCGCCTTCACGCTGCGGGTGCCCGCGACGGCCAATCTGGACATCGACGTGTTCAGCAGTCCTGTCACGGTCACCGGTGTGACTGGACGCCACCACGTCCATGGCTTCTCGTCGGACCTGCACCTGCGCGGCACGACCGGGCCGGTCGACGCCGAGACGTTCAGCGGGACGATCGAGCTGTCGCCGGCGTCGTGGGTCAAGGACCAGTCGCTCCGCGCCAAGACGTTCAGCGGCGACATCGAGGTGCGGCTGCCGCAGGCCGCCGGCGGCAATCTCGAGTTCGACTCGTTCAGCGGCGACCTCGACGCCGAGATGCCGATGACGTTGAAGAGCAAGTCGAAGCGCTCGCTCCGCGCCGAGCTCAGCTCGGGCCAGACCGGTGAGCTCTACTTCAAGACCTTCTCCGGAGACGTTCGACTCCTCAAGTAGAACCTTCCCTCTCGAGCTCCGTTACGTTAGATTACGTAGTCGTTACGTCGGATACCGTAACGGAGCTCTCATGGACAACCCGTTCGTCTATGGCGAAGTCGTGCCCGCGGCGGCGTTCGTCGATCGCGAAGACGAGCTGAAGCGCCTGTCGGCTGATCTGCTGGCCGGCCAGAAGGTGTTCCTGATCTCGCCGCGGCGCTACGGCAAGTCGTCGTTGATCAGCCGGGCGCTGGCCAAGGCCGGCCACGCCGGCTGCCTCACCGTGTCGGTCACGGTCAGCGCCTACAGCTCGTATCTGGCCTTTCTCGAAGGCTATGCCCGGGCCGTGGTCAAGGCCGAAACGCGGTGGTCGCGCGCGGTCACCTGGCTGAGCGAGCAGCTCGGACAGACACGCCCCGAGGTGCGCCTGGAAGCGGAGCCGGACGGGTCGTCGGGCATCGCGGTCCGCTTCCCGGCCGTTCGCACCGCGAAGGATGTGGCGCGGCTCGCGCCGGACGTCTTCACGCTGCCGGCGCGGCTCGCCGAGGTCCGGCGCCGCCGCGTCGTCGTCGCCCTCGACGAATTCCAGGCGATCGGCGGATTCAATGGCGGCACCGTCGAGGAGACCCTGAGGGCCGCCGTCCAGCACCAGCGCCAGGTCGGCTACGTCTTCGCCGGCTCGGAGCCGAGCCTGATGGAGGCGATGCTCGGCCCGCGGCGGCCGTTCTACAAGGCCGGGCCGGTGATGCGGCTCCAGAAAATTCCCGCCGACGAGTTCTCCGCCTTCATCGATCTCAAGTTCCGCAAGGCCGGCATGCGTCCCGAGGCCGGCTTCGGGCAGGCCGTCCTCGACCTCGCCGGCCATCTTCCCTACGACGTCCAGCGGCTGGCGCACGAGGCCTGGGACGATGCCCGCGCCGATGGCGCGCGCCGGGTCGGGCTCGAGCATCTGCACGCCACGCTGCGCCGGCTGCTTGCCGAACACGCCGTCTTCTTCGAGGCCAGCTGGCAGCGCCTGACCCTGGGACAGCGGGCCGTGCTTCGTGCGCTGGTCCTGGAAGACGGCGCCGGCCTGCTTTCGGCCGACGTGCGCACCCGCCATCGTCTCGGCGGCGCGTCCTCGGTGCAGGCCGCGCTCGGGGCGCTTCAGCGCGAGGACGTGATTACCCGTGATGGCGAGCGCTGGGTGGTGGTCGATTCCCTGATGCGCGAGTGGATTGCCCGGAGGACCTTCTGAATGACCGGATCGTTCCTCGCCAGCGTTGGATTGCGTACCCGTGAGCAACGCGCGTGGGCGATGTACGACTGGGCCAATTCCGCAGTGCAGTGCACGATCATCACCGCGGTCTTCCCGATCTATTTCGCTTCCGTCGCCGGCGCGGATCTGCCGCCGGCGGTCGCGACCGAGCGATTCGCCACGGCAACCACGCTTGCCCTGGTCATCGTCGCGCTCCTGGCGCCAATCCTGGGAGCCTACGCCGACTACGCCGGAGCCAAGAAGCGACTGCTGGCTGTGTTCCTCGCCGTCGGCGTCAGCGCCACGGCGGCGATGGTCTTCATCACGAAGGGCGAGTGGCAATTCGCCGCGATCCTCTTCATCATCGTGAACATCGGCGTCTCGGCCAGCTTCGTCTTCTACGATTCGCTGCTTCCGCACATCGCCCGGCCTGACGAGATGGACCGCGTGTCGAGCGCCGGCTACGCGCTTGGCTACGTCGGCGGCGGCCTGCTGCTGGCCATCAATCTGGCGTGGATCCTGAAGCCGGCGCTGTTCGGCCTTTCGGACGCTGGCGTGGCGTCCCGACTGTCGTTCCTCAGCGTCGCCGTGTGGTGGCTCGTGTTCTCGATTCCGATGTTCCGTCGCGTCCCGGAGCCTATCGTTCGCCCGCGGGACCTGCAGGGGCGCACCCCGATCGCGGCGTCCTTCCATCAGCTCGCTGCGACGCTGCGCGACCTGCGCCGGTATCGTCAGGCCTTCCTGATGCTGCTCGCGTTCCTGATCTACAACGACGGTATCGGCACGATGATCCGCATGGCCGGGCCTTACGGCAAAGAGATTGGCTTGCCGGAGAACGCGCTGATCGCCGCGTTCGTCATGGTGCAGTTCGTCGGCATCCCGTTCGCGTTTGGCTTCGGCTGGCTCGCTGGCCGCATCGGCGCCAAGACCTCTATCTTCGTTGCGCTCATGGTCTATGTCGTCATCAGCATCGTCGGCTACTACATGACGACGACCTGGCAGTTCTTCCTGCTGTCGTTTCTCGTGGCCATGGTGCAGGGCGGCAGCCAGGCGCTCTCGCCGATCGCTGTTTGCCTCGATGATCCCGCCGCAGAAATCCTCCGAGTTCTTCGGCTTCTTCGGCGTGTTCGAGAAGTTTGCCGGCATCGTCGGGCCGGCGCTGTTTGCGATTACCGTGCGCGCCACCGGCTCGAGCCGCAACGCGATTCTCTCGGTCATTGGTTTCTTCGTCGTCGGCGCGGTGCTGCTGTGGATGGTGGACGTCGAAGAAGGAAAGCGGGTCGCAGCAGAGTAGGGGCGCATGGCAATGCGCCCAGGCGGCGTTGCCTCGTGGTCACGCGGATGCACCCGTGCGGGGCGCATTGCCATGCGCGCCTACTAACGTTGGCCAAGGGCAGCCCGGGCGGCGGGGCGCGCGAGCGCGTTTTGCAGGGAGTGTCCGTTCAACGTCAACACCTTCTGCCAGGTCTGACGCGCGGCGGTCCGTTCCTTCAACTGCTCGTGCGCCCGCGCGATCAGCATCAGGATGAACGGATCGGCCTGGTCGGCTCCGGCCAGTGCGGTGAGCGCGGCTTTCGGATCCTTCCGGTGCAAGGCGACATACCCTTCGAGGTAGGCCACGGCCGGCGCTTCGTCCGCAAGCTCTTTCGACGATGCCACGAGCGCGCGGATCTCGCGAAGGGTCGCGTCGGTGGGCTCGCCCTCGCGGGCGGCGATGCGTGCCTGTGCGTGCAGCCACCGGAATTTCCAGAGCGCCAGCTGCGAGCCGGGTTCCGCCGGCTGGCGGCGCGCTTGCTCGTATCCCGTCTGGTACCAGCGCCTGGCGCCCGCGGGGTCGCCGGTTTCGAGATACAGGCGCCCGAGCGCGTTTGCTGCCTCTGCGGCGTCGGCATGACGCCCGGCCGAGACGTCTCGGTCGAACACCTGCTCGTACACCTTGGCGGCGTCGGCGGTGCGGTTCTGAAAGGCCCATGACACGGCCATCGCCATCAATGCCGGCCGCTTGCCGTCTTCGGGCGCAAGCTGGATTGCGCGCGACAGATGCGTGCGTGCCTCGTTGTACCGCGAGAGCAGATCGAGTGCGATGCCCGATGCCAGATGCGCTTCGAACTGGTCGGGATTGATCCTCAGAGCGCGGTCGTACAACTCGAGCGCCTCGGCCTGCCGGCCGTCGGCATTGAGGCGGCGCCCCTGCTGCACGAGCGTCAGCGGGTCCGGCGCGTCCTGCGCAACGGCCGCCCCGCCGGAGAGCGTCAGGACGACCGGGATGATCGGAAGCGACCTCAGCATTATTGCAACACTAACTTACGCTGTCCTTCGATAAAGTGTCTTTTGTGGCCCAGTCTGTCGCTGAGCTCGAGCTTGGCCGTGGGCCATGGTGGAAGCGCCTCGCGCCGGGACCCTTCTTCCTGGCGCTGGCGATCCTCAACAGCTATCCGCTCGCCGTCGCCCCAGCGAGCTTCATCGGCGAGCACGGCGATTCGTACTTCTCGGTCTGGCGGCTCGCCTGGATCGCGCATCAGCTCTGGCCCCGACCCGATCGGCTCTTCGACGGAAACATCTTCTACCCCGAAACCGGAACGCTGGCCTACTCGGATGCGATTCTGCTGCCCGCGACCGTCGTCTCGCCACTGCATTGGCTCGGCGTCGATCCCATTGTCGTTTACAACATCGTCCTGATCGCGGCGTTCACCCTCAACGGGCTCGCCGCGTACTGCCTCGTCCGGTATCTGACCGGATCGATGGCGGCCGGTCTCCTCGGTGGCAGCATCTTCGCCTTCTCGCCGCACCGCTTCGACCACTTCGACCACCTCGAGATGCAATTTGCCTTCTGGATCCCGTGGGCCGTGCTCGCCTGGCACAGGGCGACCGAGAGCGAGTCGGCGCAGGGCTACCTGCGGGTCGCCGCGCTGGTGGCGGCGCAAGTCCTCAGCTGCATCTATTACGGCGTGTTCCTGCTGACGTGGCTTGGTGTGTTAACCGTGTTCAGGTTCTGGCGCGCCCCATCGCGAGCGCTGAGGACCGGTGCGCTCATGCTGGTACCGCCGCTCGTCATCCTGGCGATCTACTCGATTCCCTACCTTCACAACCGCGAGAAGGTTGGCGATCGCCGGACGAACGATGTGAACGTGTACAGCGCGTCGGCGAGCGATTTCCTGAGCACGCCGGCGACCAATCGTCTCTATGGCTGGTCCGAGCCGCTTGGTGCTCCCGAACGGCATCTCTTCCCCGGGCTTGTCGTGACCGGGCTGCTGATTGTCGGGCTCTGGCCGCCGGTGAGCCGCACGGTGGTGGTGCACGTCGTCGGCCTCATCGCGGCCCTCGAGCTGACGTTCGGCTTCAACGCCCATGTCTACAGGTTTCTCTACGAGTGGGTGCTGCCGTTTCGGGGCCTGCGTGTGCCGGCGCGCGCCTACGTCCTCGCGCTGATGGGCATCGCGGTCATTGCAGGTGTCGGCATGGCGCGGCTGACGGCCTCGCGCGGCGCTGAAGTGCCGCCTCCACGATGGCCTGGCCTGAAGGGGCTGTCTCCACGGTGGCGTGGTGCCATCGCGATAGTCCTGGTCGCGCTCGTGGCGATCGAATACTTCACCGTTCCACGGCTGAAGAAAGTCGACCGCGACATCCCGCCGTGGTATGCGTGGTTGAAGGACGTGGATGACGCGGTCGTGTTCGAGTGGCCCGTGACCGTTCCGTGGCGCCTCTATTACATGGTGGACCTGACCTACATGGCCCGGTCGACGATTCACTGGCGGCCGATGCTGAATGGGTACAGCGGCTACTACCCGCGATCCTACATCCGCCTGCTCCTCGACATGCGCTCGTTCCCCGATACGCGATCGCTGAACATCCTTCGCCGGCGTGGTGCCACGATCCTGGTGCTTCACGAGGTTCGCGGCACGCGGCCCAGCTATTCCGGCGCGGTCGATCGCCTGCTGCGCGATCCCTACGTGAAGACGATCGCGCAGGACCGCGACGGACAGGGGCGCGTCGCCTTTTTCCGGCTGCTGCCGAGGCCTGCTACGCCAGCGTCTTCCGGGACCGCGCAACCGCAAGCCCCACGATGATCAACCCCCAGGCGAGCAGCGCCAGGATCTGAGGCCACAAGACCGCCACGCCAATCCCCTTCAGGAAGATGCCACGAACGATGATGATGAAGTAGCGGAGTGGAATCAGATAGGTGATCGGCTGAATGACGGCGGGCATGTTCTCGATCGGGAAGATGAAGCCCGAGAGATAGAGCATCGGCGTCAGGAAAAAGAACGTTGCCGTCATCATCGCCTGCTGCTGCGTGTTCGAGATGGTCGAGATGAACAGCCCGAGACCAAGGGTGGTCAGCAGGTAGATGCAGCTCGTGGTGAAGAGCAGGAGCGGGCTCCCGAGCAGCGGAATCTGGAACCACGTCACGGCCACGGTGGTGACCAGAATCACGTCGAGGATGCCGATCACGCCGTAGGGCAGCAGCTTTCCCAGGATCAGTTGCCAGCGCGTCACCGGCGTGACGTTGAGCTGTTCCAGCGTACCCAGCTCCTTCTCGCGCACCACGGCCATCGACGACAGGTTCGTCGTGATGACGAGCAGCAGCAGCGCAACGATCCCGGGAATCATGAAGTCGCGGCTCTCGAGCTGCGGGTTGAACCACACGCGAATCCGCGCGTCGATGGCCCGCGGCGGCACGACCTGCCCGGCGGCGGTCAGCCGCTCGCGCGCAAGCTGCTCGTTGTAGGCGTTCACCAGGTTCACCGCGTAGCCCATCGCGACGTTCGTCGAGTTCGAATCCGTACCGTCGGCGATGACCTGCACGGTGGCCTGACGGTTGCCGCCGACGCGCTCGTGATAGTCGCCGGGAATCACCAGGCCCATCCACGCGCGATTTCTTTCGAACCAGGGTTCGAGCTCCGCAACGGTGTTGATGCTGCCGACCACCGTGAAGTACGGGGAGGCCTCGAACTGCGTGATCAGCTCGCGGCTCTGCGGAGTGTGATCCTGATCGACGACGACCATCGGCACGTTCTTGACGTCGGTTGTCGCGGCATAGCCGAGGAACGTGAGCTGGACGATTGGCGCAATGAAGATGACGCCGAAGAGCCGCGGATCCTGCCGCAGCTCCAGCAGCTCCTTCCACATCAAGTACCAGAGCCGCCGCATATCAGGCCCACTCCCGCTTCAGGCGCATCGCGGCCAGTCCAGTGACCGCAATCGCAAAGAGGGCGAGGGCCGCGAGTTGCGACGCAATCGGCATGATGCCGACGCCCTTCAACAGGACCCCTCGCAGCGCGACCAGAAAGTTACCGTGCCGGCACGATGTAGGTCAGGACCTGCAGCGCCGTCGGCATGCTCGCAATCGGGAAAATGAATCCGGACAACATCATCGTCGGAAGGAACGATGAGAGCAGCGCCATCTGGAAGGCGACCTGCTGGCTGTCGGCCACCGACGAGATGAAAAGTCCCATGCCGAGCGCGCCGGCCAGGAACAGCCCCAGCGACAGCAGCAGGAGCGGCCACGATCCGCGCACCGGCAGCTCGAACAGCACCATCGACGCAAACACCACGCCCAGTGCTGCCAGGAAGGCAATGACGAAGTACGGCAGGCTCTTGCCGACGACGAACGACAGTGTGCCGATCGGCGCCATGCGGACCTGTTCCACGGTGCCGCGTTCCTTCTCGCGGACCACCGACAACGCTGTCGACACGACCGCCGTGATCATTGCAATGTAGGCGAGGAGCCCGGGCACCAGGAACAGGCTGCTCTTGAGCTCGGGGTTGTACCAGACCCGTGGCTCGAGCTGTACCAGGACGCCCGATGGAGTGCGGGCATGCGCCTTCATCTCGTAGGTCGCTGATTCGCTGGCGATGATGGCTTGGGCGTAGCCGAGCACCGTCGCCGCGGTGTTGGCGTTCTCGCCGTTGATCAGCACTTCGATTGATACCGGCCGCCCCGATCGAATGTCGCCTCCCAGATTTCTCGGGATGATCAGCGCCGCCCGGATGCTGTCGCGGTCCATCAGGTCGCTGACCTCGGCTTCGCTCGCGACCGACGCCACCAGGTCGAAATAGGTCGAGTTCACGAAGGCCGAGACAAGGTGCCGACTCTCCGGCGAGTAGTCGCGATCCTCGACGGCAATCCGGATGTGCCGGACGTCGAAGTTCAATGCATAGCCGTAGAGCAGCAGGAAGAACACCGGGATGAACAGCAGGATCATCAAGGTCCGGCGATCGCGCCGGATCTGGCGGAACTCCTTCAGGGCAACCGCGAAGATCTTTCTCATCGTGCGCTCCGTTCCACGACGTCGAGGAAGACATCCTCCAGAGACGGCTCGACGGCTTCCGCGTGCGCATCGGTCACGCCCTTCGCGCGCAGTCGTTCGGCGACGCGCTCGGGGGTCATCCTGACGTCGCGCAAGACGGCGTGCACCGCCGTGCCGAACAGACTGGTCTTCTCGACTTCAGGCATCTGTTCGAGCTCGCGCATCGCGCCCACCGCGTCATGCGCCTGTACTTCGACAATCGCGCGCTGGTCGAACACGTGTTTCAACTCGGCGGTCGTGCCCAGCGCGGCGAGCCGGCCCGCGGCCATCACCGCGATGCGATGACAGTGCTCGGCTTCGTCCAGGTAGTGTGTCGTGACCAGCACGGTGGTACCTTCCTGCGAGAGCCGATCGATCAGCCGCCAGAACTGCCGCCGCGAGACGGGGTCAACGCCGCCGGTCGGTTCGTCGAGGAACACGATTGGCGGCTCGTGCAGGATGGCGCAGCCGAGCGCCAGCCGCTGGCGCCAGCCGCCGGCAAGGTCTCGCGTCATGGCGGTCTCACGGCCGACAAGACCGGCCATCTCCAGCGCGAATCGGCGCCGCTCCTCGTACCGCTTCCCTTCGAGCCCGTAGACGCCGCCGAAAAAGCGGATGTTCTGATCGACGGTCAAGGCTTCGTACAGGGAGAACCGCTGTGACATGTAGCCGATGCGCAGCTTGACGGCTTCCGGATCGCGGCTCACGTCGACGCCGCCGACGACCGCCGTGCCGCTGCTCGGACGCAGCAGGCCGCACAGCATGCGGATCGTCGTCGATTTCCCGGCGCCGTTCGCGCCGAGAAACCCGAAGATCTCGCCTTCGGCGACGTCGAAGCTGACGTCGTCCACGGCGACGAACTCGCCGAACCGGCGCGTGAGATTCTTGACGCTGATCGCCGATGGCATATCGATTCGTCTTCCACGATGCCCAAGCTGAAGCTTGGGCCTACGACTTGTCTGAGCCTTGCGTAAGTAGGCCCGAGCTTTAGCTCGGGCAGCACATCATTTCCCTAGCGCGCGCGCCAGACGCGCTTCCGCCAGCCGCACGTTCGCGAGCGCGCGCGTGCGCTGGAGCTCGGCTTCCAATTGATCCTGCTGCGCGTCGAGCAGGTCGGTATTCGTGGCCACGCCCGCGGTGAATCGCTCTTGCACGACCCGTCGCGCCTCGACGGCACTCTTGACGCCGTCCAGTGCAGGCGGCACCTGCGCGCGCGCGGAGTCGAGGTCGAGCTGCCGCTGGCGGACCTCGAGGCCGATGACCGTATCGAACTCGGCGAGCCGCTCCTGCGCCGCGGTGGCCTCGCTTCGCGCTTCGGCGACTTCGGCGGCCGTGCGCCCGCCATTCCAGAGCGACCAGTTCACATTGACGCCGATGTCCCACGACGGCTTCCACTCGTCCTCGCGCGGGAAGATCCTGGGATTTGGGTTCGCGTAGTCGTAGCCCCCGACGACGGCCAGCGACGGCCGGAACCCCGCCCTCGCCGAATCGATGCGCGCGCTGGCGGCGTCCGCGCGCAGCGCGAGCGCCTGGCGATCCGCGCGTTCGGCGCGAGCCACCATCGCGCTCGCAACCGACGGCGCGGTCGCGTCCGGCTGCTCGAGCGCGGCATCAGCCTCGAACGTGGCGTCGAGGGGTGCCCCGATCAGACGGGCAAGCTCGGCGCGCGCCGAGTCGCGCCGGCTCTCAGCATCGATGAGGAGTGATTTTTCCCGCGAAACCCGCGTCTCGACGGTCAAAACGTCGTTCGGGGGCAGGAACCCGGCATCGAACCGCGCGCGCACGTCCCTGAGCTGCCCTTCGATGCGGGTCACCGATTCGCGGACGACGCGCTCGGCGTCGGTTGCCGTGACGAGGGCCCAGAACGCGCGCGTCGTCTCGAGTCGCAAATCCGCCCTCGTGCTGTCGATGTCCTTCTGGCTCGCCTGACGCTCGGCGTCCGCAGCACGCTCGAGCGCTCCGTCCCGCCCGCCGGTGTAGATGGGCCATTGCATGTCCAGACGGGCGCGCCAGTTGTCGGGCACGTCGGGATACAGGATGCTGAGCGACCCGTCGGGCTGCACGAATCCGAATTCGTCCACGTGATTGGTGCGCTGGTACCCGGCTTGAAGCGCGAGCGTCGGCAGATCCGCGGTCTTGCGCTGATCGAGAACCGCAGCCGCCGCCGACTCGCGCGCGCGCAGCTCGGCGAGCCGATGGCTGGTCGCTATCGCCCGTGCCAGCGCGTCCTCGAGTGACAGCCGCGCCGGGACGGCGGGGTCGGCGGGCGCCTGCGCCTGCAGCGGACGGGCGCCCACGGCCATGATGGCAACCGCGATGAATGGAGCAAGTCGCATGATCACTGTCCTTGGGTAGCGGCTTCCTCGAGCCGCGCAATGAAGACGTCTTCAAGTGAGGCCGGCACCGTCCGCGCGCCAGTCACATGGAAGCCGGCGCCCTCGAGCGACCGCGTCACGCTCGAGGCCGCGTCAGGGCCAGCATCCGGCGCAAGGCGAACATGCATCCGCTCGCCGAACGTCCGCACATCGACGACGCCTCCCACCGACTCGATGACCGGGATGGCGCGGGCCTGGTCGGCGACCGTCAGCTCGAGCATGCGGCCGGGCAAACTGCTCCGGAGCGCGTCGGGCGTGTCGAGGGCGAGGCGCTTGCCGTCGTGCAGCAGCGCGACACGATGGCAGCGCTCGGCTTCGTCCAGGTACGGCGTGCTCACCAGAATCGTGATGCCCTGCTGCAGGAACTCGGCCAGCAGTTTCCAGAACTCGCGGCGCGACACCGGATCGACACCGGTCGTCGGCTCGTCGAGCAGGATCACGCGCGGCTCGTGGATCAACGTGCAGGCAAGCGCCAGCTTCTGCTTCATGCCGCCCGAGAGCCGTTCGGCCAGGCGGTTGCGAAACGGGAGGAGCTGCGTGAGCTCCAGCAGCCGGCGACGCCGCTCTTCATAGCGCCACAGCCCGTGGATCTCGGCGAAGAACGCGATGTTCTCGTCGATGCTCAGATCGCCATAGAGGCTGAACCGCTGCGAGAGGTACCCCACCGAGCGCGTGATCTCGGCGTGGTGCGCAACCGGATCGTGGCCCAGCACGCGGACGGCGCCGCCGTCGGCGTGGAGCAGGCCGCACAGCAGGCGGATGGTGGTCGTCTTGCCGGCTCCGTCGGGCCCGATCAGGCCGAACATCTCGCCGTGCCGCACGTCGAACGACACGCCGTTCAGCGCGGCGACGGAGCCGTAGCGTTTGACGACGTTGTCGAGACTCAGCGCGATGTCTGCCATGACCCCTGGCCGCTAACCTCTGACCCCCTGACCGCCTACTGCAGTTGAATCTCGGCCTCGACCGGCATCCCGGGCTTCAGGACGCCGCTCGTGTTGTTGACGCTCACCTTCACTCGATACACCAGGCGCGATCGCTCTTCCGCGGTCTGGACATTCCGCGGCGTGAACTCGGCACGCGGCGAGATGAACGTCAGCTTGCCGGGGATACTCTGTCCGGCATCCGTAAACACCGTGGCCGGCTGACCCAGCTTCACGCGCGGCACAATCGGCTCGTCGACGAACACCTCGCCCCAGGCGTGATCCTGATCGGTGATCACGACGAGCGGCGTGCGCGGCGCCACGAGCTCTCCGACGTTGACCAGTTTCTCGGTGACGACGCCGCCGACGGGCGCCGTAATCGTGGCGTCGGCAAGCGCCTTCTGGCTGGTGGCGATTTGCGCGTCCACCGCGGCCAGCCTGGCGCGCGCGGCCTGGATCTCCTGGGGGCGGGATCCGGCCTTGACGCGTGCGGCGGTTTCCTGGCTCGCCAGGGCCCGCTCCTTCGCTGCGCGTACTCTGTGCTCCGCGACGTCGCGCCGCATCTGCGCGTCGTCGCGCGCCTTGCGCGAGCCGGCGTTTGCCCGAAGCAGCGCGTCGTAGCGATCGAGGTCGGCCTGGGCGTTCGTCAGGTCGGCTTCGGCAGCTGACACATCCGCTCTGGAGGCTGTCGCCTGTGACTGCGCCTGCCTGATGTCCTCGGGCCTCGACCCCGCGATCAGCAGACGCAGCTGCGCGTCGGCCTGCGCGCGATCGGCGCGGGCGCGGGCCAGGGCGAGCTCGGTGTCACGCGTGTCGAGCCGCGCGATCAGATCGCCCTGATTCACGCGGTCGCCCTCCGCCACCTTGAGCTCGAGTACTCGCCCGCCCACTTCAGGCGCGATCTGCACGTCATCGGCCTCGACGTGCCCCGAGACGCGAACGCGGTTCTCGGGTGTCTTGTCGCGACATGCGACGGCAGTGCCGATGGCCGCGCCGAGCAGGAGGATGAGCAGGGCGCGCGCCGTCCGGCGCGTCGGAGGGTCAGTCGTTCGAGTGGCCATGATGGGGATCCTTGCGGAGCATGCGAATCGCGACTTGCTGCAAGTAGCGGACGAAAGGCGTGACGTCAATCGGTGGCTGCGCGATGCCGAGCTGGTTCACTCGCCGCCGTATCGGCGCGTTGGCGTTGAAGAGCATCGTCGAGCCGAGGATCACGAAGTGCAGGGCGAGCGGATCGGTCGGCCCGAACGCTCCCTCATCGCGGCCTTGTTTGACGATGCCGACGACCATGGGGAGGATGGAGACGAGACGGCGAAGCGTCGGCGCGTCGAAGTGCCGGCCGCCGTCAGCCAGCTCGCGCAGCATCAGCGGCGTCATCACCGGATGGTCGGCCAGGAAGGCGGACAGCTCTTCGACCCACCGGTGTATTTTCTGGTCGGCGCCGGCGTCCGCATTGGCGACTACCGCAAGGCGTTCCGCGAGCGCCTGTATGCCGACGGCCACCACCTCGCGGTAGAGCGCGAGCTTGCTGCCGAAGTAGTAGTAGAGGAGGGCCTTGTTGACGCGCGCGCGTCGGGCAATCCGATCGACGCCAGCGGCCGCGAAGCCGCGGTCCGAGAACTCGTGAGTCGCGGCGCGCAGGATGGCGGCGCGCTTGTCGCCCTTGATCCGATGTCGAGCTGTAGCCACACTATTAACCAACCGGTTAGTTAATAATGGCGGGCGTCGCGCGGAACTGTCAAATCCGACGCCCCCAGGTGCCGATGCGCCTCTACAATGGAGCCCCATGCGCGTCGTGGTGACCGGAGGCACCGGCTTTCTCGGGCGGCCGCTCACGATCGGATTGCGGGCGGCCGGTCATGACGTGACAGTCTTGACCCGACGCGCCAACGGCCAATCCGCCGCCCGCGAGGTCGAGTGGCAGCCCACCGGCGCCGTGGGCTCCTGGGTCGGCGAGGTAGAGGGCGCCGACGTCGTAATCAACCTCGCGGGCGAGACGCTGGCGGATCGCCGCTGGACCGCGGCGCGTAAGGAGCATCTCCGCGACAGCCGGCTGAACGCGACGCGCAGCATCGTCGGCGCCATCGAGCGCGCGCGAAATCGCCCCGCCGCGCTCATCAGCGGGTCCGCCGTCGGCTATTACGGCCCTCGCGGATCCGAACCCGTCACCGAATCGGAGCCGGCGGCGACGGACTTCCTCGGCACACTGGCGCACGACTGGGAGGCTGCCGCGCTGGACGCCGAGCGCCTCGGCCTTCGCGTCGTTCTGCTGCGAACGGGGCTGGTGCTGGAACGCGACGGCGGCGCGCTGCCGCGGCTGCTGACGCCGTTCCGGCTGGGCGTGGGCGGGCCGCTCGGCTCGGGCGCGCAATACTGGCCATGGATTCACCGCGACGACTGGATCGCGAGCGTCGTCTGGCTGGTGTCCGGCCAGGCGGTCACCGGTCCCGTCAATGTCACGGCGCCCTCGCCTGAAACAAACGCCTCGTTCTCCAGAGCGTTGGCCGCGACGCTCGGACGACCATGTCTCTTCCGGGTGCCATCGGTGGCTCTTCGACTCGTGATGGGTGAAATGGCCGACGTCGTCCTCACCGGGCAGCGCGCCGTTCCCGCGAAGTTGACGGGCGCGAATTTCTCGTTTGCATTCCCGCGGCTCGACGACGCCCTTGCGGCAATTCTTCGCGGCACGTGACGATTGGCTCCTGCCAGGCAGGCCCGGGATTGAGCGCGGGCCATTCCAGCAAATGACCGACTCCGACGTTCCACCGCCTGACGGCAAGGCCCTTTCGCCACTGGTACGCGCGCTCGACGCGCTCAGCATTGCGCTGTTCCTGTTCGCCTTCGTCATTCATGTCGGCGGCGGGTTCCGCATACACGTGGGGGACATGCGCGTGTCGTTCCTGTCCTGGGTGCCTCCGATGGCCGTGGGATTCGCGCTCCTGATCGCCCGACACTCGTGGTGGCCCCGGCCGAGCGTGCTGAGTCGTCTGGTTCGTGTGTATCGTCGCATCACCTCCTCAGTCAGTTGGCAGGAGACCTGGGGGATCTTCGTCGCCACGCGCGTCGCCGTGCTCGTCGTCGGGCTGCTGGCGATCTACACGATCGGCTATCCGGACGAGGTGCCCAACTTTCGTGCTTCCAATAGCGAAGCGCTGAACCTGCCCGCGCGGTGGGATGCGGGCTGGTATCTGAACATCGCCAGCGGCGGATACCGCTGGGATCCCCAACATCAAGAGAGGCAACAGAACATCGCGTTCTTCCCGGGCTATCCCGTCGCGATCTATCTGCTCGGCCGCTTCTTCGGCGGCTCGATCACGGCCCACGTCACCGCCGCCGTCCTGCTCTCGCACGCGGCGTTTCTCTGGGCGCTGATCTACCTCTACCGGCTGTCGCGGGACCTCTGCGGCGATGGTCGCCGGACCCGCGACGTCATCCTGCTGATCGCCACCTATCCCTTCGCAGTTTTCTACGGCGCCATCTATACGGAGTCGATATTTCTCCTCGGCGCGGTCGGCGCCATCTATGAGTTCAACGCGAGGCGATGGGGGCGCGCCGCGGCCTGGGGCCTGATTGTTGGCCTGACGCGGCCGAACGGGTTCATGCTCGCGTTGACCTTGGCGGCGCTCGGGCTGGCTCAGCGCATATGGACGCGCCGCGACAGCTCGGTACGTGATCGCCTTGCGGCTCTCGCAGCGATCGGCGCACCCGTCCTGGGTGTGGTGCTCTATTCGATCTACATCTGGGCTCTCACGGGCAATCCGCTCCAGTGGTCCGCCCAGCATGCGGCGTGGGGCCGGACGTTCACCGGCGCCGCCCCATTCGTGCGGTCAGCCGAAGTTGCCGCCGAGCACGGATTCGAGCACTATGCCCGCCACTCGCCGTACGAGGTAATCAACGGCGCCGCGGCAATATTCGCGCTTGCGGCGGCGATCCCCGTGGCCCTGCGGTTAGGCATTCCGTACGCCATCTTCCTCCTGTCCAACCTCGTGCCGCCGCTGCTGGTCGGCGGCTTCATGTCGATCGGACGTGTCACCGCAACGATGTTCCCGATCTTCATATGGCTGGCGATCGGCCAATCCACGAGAACGACCGTCGTCGTGGCCATCGCGTTTGCCATGCTTCAGGCGCTGGCCGCGGCGCTCTTCTACACGTGGCGTCCGTTTGTCTGAAGTCGACGTCACGGAGAACACGGATCGGTCACGGACAAACGCGGATCAGATCGGTCACGGACAAACGCGGATCAGATCGGTCACGGACAGACGCGGATCAGATCGGTCACGGACTACGCGGACGTACACGGACAAGAAGACTTCAAAGTTTGTCCGTGTTGAAACCGCAACGGCCGGGGTCGGCCGCGATGCCGGTCGGTCTACATCACACACATCAGTTAGGCGGAACAGAAAGCGTTAGACGTCACGGCGACAGTGGCATCAGCAGCCATCTACGACGACAGGCAGAAGACCGCCTGTCTCCGCGCCGATCAAGACGACCGTCATAGCCTTGATCGGGACACGGGTTGGCCCACTCTACGAGAGCGAGGGGCACCATGGACAGATCATGGCGTTGGCTGTAGCCACCGACTATCAACGGCGCGGAATCGGGCGGATGCTGATGCACACAGCCGAATCGATGTTGATTGCACGCGGCGTGTGCGTCTTCGTTGTGACATCGGGTAATCAGCGGACGGACGCGCACGCCTTTTACGAGATGAACGGCTACACCTGCACTGGTCGGCGGTACACGAAGAGCGTAAAATTGCCCGCCCAACCAGCACCTGCAGCCGAGGGTGCATGTTGATTCGGGGACCCGCCCCCGAGCTCCTGCGGAAGCATCTGCCGGGGAATACCGCTGCGGAGGACGAAGACAATGCCGGTGAGGCAGGCGCGATCCGAAATCGCATGTTCACGTTACCTCGCCGACGACGATCAAGTTTCGGAGGTTTGGTTACACGCTCTCAACGGACCACATGAAAGGTCCGTGGAGATCCGTGTAGTCCGTGATCAGCTTATCAGTGTCAGTCCGTGACCAGCTTTTCCGTGTCCGTGACCGGCCTGCTGTTCGCTCCGTGACGGCGACGTCAGACGGTGCCGACGAGGACTTTCGGACCCGTCGGTGACCGCACGCCGCCGGCAGGTTCGACCGTGACGGCGACGGCGACGGGCTGTGGGATGTCGGGTGGTGTGGCAAACACCGCGCTGACGTGACCGCCGCGGTCGGGTTCGATGAGCCCGGCGCTCACTGGCGCCGGCCCGGACGTCACGACCCACACCTGATAGGCGCGGCCCGTCGGCGGCGGCGGCAGGGCTGCCGCAGAGAACACCATGCCCCGCTCGCGGCTCCAGTACGCCCGTCCGCTCGCCTTCGGCGCATCGGGCTGCCCGGCGAGATCGATGCGCGCGACATCCGGCGCGGTCAAGACCGCAAGGGCCGACTGGTTGCGATCGGCACTCTGCTGAATCATCGCCATGCGGCTTTCGGTTGCCGCGACCGCGGCGCGCGCCTGATCGAGCTCGCTCGTGAGCTCGGCGATGCGTCCCCGCAGCCGCACGCCGTCCCACCCGAGGAAAGCTGCGAGCACCAGTGCTGCTGCCACCGCGAGCCATTGCGCGATCCCTACGCCGTCCGCCTTCGTGCCGGCGGGAGCGTCGGCAAGGGCGGATGCTGAAACGGCCGAAGCGGCTGCTGACGGCTGATTCCCGGCACTCCCTTGGATCGTCGACCGCAACCGCGTACGAGTGAACGCGGACGGGGTCTCGAGCGGCCGATTCGCCTGCAACGCAAGTGGGACGAGCGACAAGCCCCGCGCAACCTCGGCGCAGCTCTCGCACGTCAGCAGATGGCGCTCGAGTTCCTGCGCTTCGGGCACACGCAGGGCGCCAATGGCCCAGGCCTCGAGATTGTCGCGCAATTCCTCGTGCGTCACCGAGTTACACCACTCCCCTTCTTCATACTACGCGACCGCGCCGACAGCAGATTCCCAGCGAATTCCAGGGTCAGACGGCGCCGCTTTCCCCGGTTGATGCCTGCGGGGCCCGTCGGTGTGCGCCTCTGAGGTGTCGAAGCGTGAGCCGGAGCGCGGCCATGGGCGATCCGAGGAGCAGCCGTCGCCTTGCCGTGGAGTACGACACCTCGCCCATGGCGTAGCGGACGATGAGGGCGGCAACGGTGGGAGCGCCGTGAGCCGCCCGTATGAGGCGATCGATCCGCGACGGGGTGGTCAGCAGGTCGCGCTGGACGAGCACCGCGTCGCGAAGCTCTGCGCCAATCTCGGCGCGCCAGAGCCGCTCGAACGCCTGAGCCCCGGCGCCGGCCAGTGCGCGGCCGGCCAGATCACCGGTGACCATCGCGTAATAGATGCCTTCCGCCGTGATCCCGTTCACGAACCCGCCGGAATCGCCGGCCAGCACGACACGATCCGTGGCTGTCGTTCGCAGCGGCCCGGCAACAGGAATCTGATACGGCGTGAAGTGCGCGCGGCTCGATCGTCCGGCAAGGACACCACGCTCGCGCAGCGTCTTCACGAACGACGATTGCAGAGCGTACGGAGACTGCCCGACGTTCGACCGAAAGTAGTCGAGCACGTAGCCGATGCCGACGTTGACGTGATCGCGCTTCGGAAAGACGTACGCAGTACCCTTCAGAGCCGCCATATCCGTACGCCACCCACAATGTGTCGGGATCGACGCTGGCGAGGACGTCGCTGGGCGTCTCTTCCATCATGTCGAGGGCAACTGCGGTCCGACGCCAACCGGTGTTGATCCCGAGGCGTCGGGCGACGACGCTGTAGACGCCATCGGCGGCGATCACGCGCGGCGCCGTGAACCGCTCGCCGGCGCGCGTCTTCAGCTCCACACCGTGATCGGTCGTGCGCGCCTGGGTGACCTCGGCGCCTTCGACCATCTCGACGCCAGCCTCGAGCGCGAGGCGCACCAGCAGCGCGTCGAACTCCAGCCGCCTGATCATCAGCGCCGCCGGCGAGGGCGACCGCACCAGAAGGCTGTCGCCTCCGGGGCTCTCGAGATGAAGACGCGAGATGCGATGTGTCGGAATCCGATCGAGCGCCGCCGCAAGGTACGGGAAGCGGCCGAGGACGCGCATGCTGATCGCGCCACCACACGGCTTGTTGCGAGGAAAGCGGGCACGATCGAGCAGGCGCACGCGGGCGCCCGCCGCGGCCAGCGTGCGTGCAGCAGTGGCACCGGCCGGCCCGGCGCCGACGACGAGGACATCCGGGGTCGCGGCGCTCATCGCGAGCTCGTCGTCCTGGCGTCCGCGCCGAGCGCGAGAAGATTGGCGAGCAGCTCGTACGCGCCCTCGGTGCCGGCCGGCAGTTGGCGCCACAAGTTCAGTCCGACGTACACCCAGCGCCCCTTGCCGACTGACGCTTCCACCAGCGCCCCGCGTTTCGGGCCCGCATTCAGCGGGAACGGATCCGTGAGCTCGAGGAGGTCGACGTACCGCGGATCGCGCTCGCCGAGGAAGTACAACCCACGATCCTGGACCCAGTGCTCCCAGCTGCGCGGCGTGATGCGATTCGGCTTGGTCAGCACGGGATCATCCGGCGTCAGCACCGTCACCGGGGCGGTTTCGTCCGTGACGCGATCGGAGCTGACCTTCGCCGGATATGGACCGTACTGCGCCTGGTTGAACTCGAACTTGTTGTACTGCACGATGACGACGCCGCCCTCGGTGGCGTATTCGAGCAGACGGTAGTTGTTGGCGCGGAGGTCCTTGCGACGCTCGTAGGCGCGAACGCCCGTAACGATGGCGTTGTAGCGCGAGAGATTGCCCGTCGCGAGATCCTGGGCGTCAAGCATCGTCACCCTCGCGCCAAGCTGTTCGATGGCTGGCGGCACCTGGTCGCCGACGCCCATGATGTAGCCGACCGTCAGACCCGCCGGGAATCGCACGTCGAGCGCCTTGATCGTGGCCGTCGCCGTCGAAAAGATGTGCTCGCGCCGCGTGTGGGGATATTCAATCGTCTCGAATCCCCGCGTGAACGTCTGCCCGCCTGACAGCACTTTCGCGGCCACCGGATACGATCCCGTGGCCAAGGCCGCCGGCGGCTCCACGCTGAACTCGATGGTCCTCACGTCGTCCGGGCGCTCGAACGCGAGGCGGGTGCTGGTCGGCGTCGCCCGCCATCCCCGCGGAAGGTCGAGCGAGACCTCGGCTTCAGCCGGCCCCGGCGCGTTGTGCGCGACCGTCACCCTGAGCATGCGCACCCGCTGGTCACGCTCGGCCCCATCGGTGGCCGTCGTCTTCTGCGGCGCGATGCTGGCGGTGGGGACGATGGCGATGTCGGGCGTGAGGCGCACGGTCAGCGCGGGAACGACGAGCAGATCCATGCGCTTCTCGCCGCTGAAGATGTTGCCTTCATACCGGTTCGCGACATCGACGACCACGGGCACGTTCGCACCGGACAGCGTCAGCTCGAATCGCGCGTGGAAGGGCGTCGGCCTGAACGGCAAGCCGAAGGGCGCGTCGTCGGCAAACACGTAGCGGCCAGATTCGCCCTTGCGGGTCCAGTAAGGCTCGGTCGTGCCCGCATTCGCGGGGATGCTGACAGGCGCCTCGCAGCGGACGAGCGCGCCGCTCTGCACAGGCCCGGTCTGACAGGTCGGGGCCGCGCCGTCGAGACCCTCGAGCGCGATCGAGTCGAGCGTCACGGCATCTTTTCCGCGATTGGCCGCGATCAGCGTCAGCTTGATCGGCTGTCCCGGAGCGACCACGCCGTCGTCGGCGAGCGCTTCGAAGCGGAGGCCGTGTGCAAGGACAAGCGCGCCCTCGAACTTTTCGATCGTCTGCGCCAGCCGGAAGCCGATCTCGAAAACAGCCTCGTCACGGAGGCCCAGCGTCGGCAATGCGTCGCGGAGGGCGCGCGCCTTCAGCAGGCCCGTTGCCAGCGGAGACGCCGCAGCCCCCGGACCGTCCGCGCGCAGGTGTTCATCGGCGGCCTTGATCGAGGCCGCGATTTCGTCGAGGCGCGCGACGAGCGCCTGAGGCGGCGGTGCGCCGGCAAACTGCGAGAGCGCGCCGAACGTCAGGTCGAGACCGTCCAGCGTGCTGTTCTCGATCTTCTCCATCTCGCCGGGAATCGTGGCGTCGGCGAGGATGTAGCGAACGACGAAGGGACCCGGAAGTGCGAGGAGCTGGCCGAAGCCCTGGCACTTGTGCATCGCACGTGCTTCGCTGCCGATCTCGGCGTAAGTCTTGCCGAGCAGCGAGTCGTAGACGTCGGTATCGACGGGCACCAGCTTCATGCCTGGATCGGGTGGGGGCTCGCCGCCGAAGCCGTAGCGCCCGACCCGGTAGATCTTCCTCGGCTGCCAGGCGCGCAGGCCCTGCACCAGTTGCTCCGGGTAGCGCGATGGGTCGCCGGCCGCGCGGAACGCGTCGAGGCCGAGACGTGCGGACGCCTGATGGTGCTGGCCGCCCCCTCCGCCGTCGGGGCGCATCGTGAACATCACGTCCGGCCGCGTCGAGCGAATCAGGCGGACGTAATCGCCAAGGATCTCGTCCTTGCCCCACTTCTCGAACGACTCGTCGATGCTGAACGACAAGCCGAAGTCCACGGCGCGCGTGAAGAACTGCTCGGCGCCGTCGCTCCGATGCGCAGCCAGCAGCTCTTCCGTACGCAGGACGCCGAGCGCTTCGAAGATCTCGGGACCGATTTCGTTCTGCCCGCCGTTGCCACGCGTTGCCGTGGCGAGGACTACTCGTAACCCCTGCCCGCGGCTCTGCATCGCCATCAAGCCGTTCGGCTCGTCGTCCGGGTGCGCGGTGACGTGCATGACGGTGCCGACGGTGGCCAGCTTACGCAACATCAGCGCGAGCGCCACTTCGCCGCGCTCGGGGGTGACAGTGGCCGCCGCGAGGACGGCGCTGGCGGCAAGAAAGGTCGCGCTCGCGATGCTCGCGCGAGGGGCGCCTCGCTGGCCCGCGGCGAGAGGCGGGCTTGCTTCGCTCTCCCGTGGGGCGCCGCCTCCGGCGGCGAGGGACGGCGCGCTCACTTCGGTCGCGCGAAGGGACATGGGGTCAACTGTACCTCACGGAGCACGGAGGGCTGTCGGGGGCGCACTCGCTATCGGGGCGCACTCGCTACGCTCGTGCGAAGGGCGGCTGCGCCGAAGGGCGGCTGCGCCGAAGGGCGGCTGCGCCGAAGGGCGGCTGCGCTTCGCTCACCGCGGCGGAATGCGCCTTGCCATCTCCATCGGTGTGGCAAAACGAGCCAAATACGAATCATTGGTGGCCTGGCAGCGCGCTGACGATTTGTTCATGCGCTTGCATCAGGTTACGCGACAGCGATTTCCGGTCGACGAGCGATATGAATTGACGTCGCAGCTCCGTCGCGCGGCTCTCTCGGTGCCGGCGAATATCGTTGAAGGAACTGCGCGGCATCACCCGAGGGAGCGGCTGCAGTTTCTGCGTACTGCCTCGGCATCGCTGATGGAGACGCACTATTACCTCCACGTTGCGAGATGCCTCGGCTATCTGTCTGAAGACCTCCACGCCGAGCTGGAAATGGACGTTCGAAAGACGGCCGCGCCACTGTTTGGCCTGATTCGGGCAACCAGAGCCACCGCGAGCGCAGCGATCTCCCCTCGCCGAGCGTAAGCGAGGCGCCCCGCGCGAACAGAGTGAGCGCGCCGCCCGGGCGAGCGTCAGGCGAGCCCGCCCTCCGGCGCAGCCGCCCTCCGGCGCAGCCGCCCTCCGGCGCAGCCGCCCTTCGGCGCAGCCGCCCCCGGCGCAGCCGCCCCCCGGCGCAGCCGCCCCCCGGCGTGCGCAGCCGCCCCCCGGCGCAGCCGCCCCCCGGCGCAGCCGCCCCCCGGCGCAGCCGCCCCCCGGCGCCGGAGGCGCCGGGCTGTTGACGAATCCTCCTGAAAAGAAACAGGATTCGGTCCGATGCCGCTCCGATATGGCCAGTCGCTCTGGCTCGACCAATTCCCGAAGGCCCGACGGCCCAGCTATCCCAAACTTTCCACGCCTCTCGAGATCCCCGTTGCGATTGTCGGCGGGGGTCTGACGGGCTGCGCGACCGCCTATGCGTTGGCCGCGGCGGGCGTCCGCACGGCGCTCTTCGAGGCGGACCACGTGGCGGCAGGCGCGACGGCAGAGGCTGCCGGCCTGATGCTTGCCACGCCAAGCGTCGACTTCCTGGCGCTCGAAAAGGCCCACGGGCGGCGCATCGCGCGGGCACTCTGGCAGGACACGCGGCGAGCGGCTCTGGATGCGCAGGCGCTGTTGCGGCGGTTGAAGGTTCGCTGCAACCTGCAGCCGGCCGACGCGATCGTCGTCGCCCGGACGGACGACGAAGCCAGGGCGCTCCACAAGGAACATGCGGCGCTGCGTGACGCCGGCGTCGACGGGTCCTGGATTGCCGCCAAGGCGCTGGCGCAGGCCACCGGTCTCGAGGGGGTTGGCGGGCTCAAGACACAAGGTCATGCCTCGCTCGACCCCTACCGCACGGCGCTCGGCCTGGCCCGCGCCGCCGCGCTGCGGGGCGCTGCGGTTTTCGAGCGCACGCCCGTCACCGGGGTGCGCCATGGGCGATCCGGGGTCGAGCTCGCCGCCGGAAAGCTTCGCATCAAGGCCGGCACGGTCATCGTCGCCACAGGCACCGCGGCGCCGCTCTTCAAGGCGCTCGCGCGCCACTTCGTCGAGGCCGAAACTTACGCAGTGCTGACCCCGCCCCTCGGAGCCAATGTCCGCCGCGCGGGCGGCACGCGTAAAGCCATCGTCATCGATCGCGCCGAGCCGCCGCATCGTCTCTGCTGGACCGCCGACGGTCGCATCCTGTGGACCGGCGCCGATCAGCCGAGGGTCGCCGAGCGGCTCCGCAAGGCGACGTTGGTCCAGCGCACTGGGCAATTGATGTACGAGCTTCTGATCGCGATGCCGGCGATCTCCGGCGTGCAGCCGGAATACGGCTGGCATGCGCCCTGGAGCCGCAGCGTCGACGAGCTCCCGTTCGTCGGCACGCATCGCAACTATCCGCATCACCTGTTCGCGCTCGGGCTCGGCACCAACCTCACGGTCGCTTTCCTCGCCAGCCGAATCCTCGCGCGGGCCTGCCAGGGCTCGACCGACAAATCGGACGAGTACTTCGGCTTCTCGCGCATCGCCAGCCGGAGATAGCCCCCGCGCGAGCGAAAGCGAGCGCGCCCCTCGGCGCCAGAGGCGCCGCCCCTCGCATGAGCGGAGCAAGTGCGCCCCCGGCGCCGAAGGCGCCGCCCCCCGCCGCGAGAAGCGAGTGCGCCCCTCGCCGAGCGCAGCGAGGCGCCCTCTTCTGACCGCAAACTCCGGATCGCAGCACCGGACCCGATCGCGGTCCAATGAGGCATGATGATTACAGCACTGCCCATGGCCTCGACCACGACCGACGCGCGCTGGCGCGCGCTCGCCTCGCGTGACCTGACCGCCGACGGTACGTTCGTCTACGGCGTCACCAGCACGGGCGTGTACTGCCGGCCGTCATGCCCGAGCCGGCGACCCCGCCCGGGCGGCGTACTCTTCTTTTCAGGACCGGCGGACGCCGAGCGCGCCGGGTATCGCGCGTGCCGCCGGTGCCGGCCGCAGGATGCGGCATCGCCGCTCGTGACCAAGGTCGAGCGCGCCCGCCGATGGGTGGACGCGCATCCGGGCGCAACGCCCTCGCTGAAACAGCTGGCGCGCCTGGCCGGGACATCGCCTTGGCATTTGCAGCGCAGCTTCACCCGTCTCTTCGGCGTCAGCCCTCGCGAATATGCTGCGGCCCAACGGGTCGGGAAACTGAAGCGCGAGCTGCGCTCGGAGACGCGTCTCGCCGAGGTGGGGTATGAGGCTGGGTACGGGTCCCCGAGCCGCCTGTACGACGAGTCGAGCGGAGCCCTTGGGATGACACCCGGCGCTTACCGAAAGGGCGGCGCCAACCAGGAGATTCGATACGGCATCGCGAGGACGGCGATCGGAGTCGTGCTCGTCGCGCGCACGGCGCGTGGCGTATGCCGCGTCTCGATCGGCGACAAGCCCGACGCGCTTGAATCGGCATTGACGCGGGAGTTTCCGCTTGCCGCGATCACGCGGGACGACCGCGCCCTCGAGCGCGAGACGGCGGCGGTGACAGCGATCCTGCAGTCCGATCATCGGCAGCTGCCAATCCCGCTCGACGTGCTGGGGACCGCGTTCCAGCGCCGCGTCTGGAACGCCTTGCAGCGCATCCCGCCTGGCCAGACGCGCACCTATGCCGAAGTTGCGGCGGCGATTGGCGCACCCGGCGCCGCGCGCGCCGTCGCCCGCGCCTGCGCGACCAACCCGGTGGCGCTGATCATTCCATGCCACCGTGTCGTGCCCGCCACTGGAGGTCCCGGCGGCTATCGGTGGGGGCCGGAGCGAAAGGCACGGATTCTGGAGGCCGAGCGCCCTTCGGCGGAGCCGCCCCTCGCGCGAACGAAGTGAGCGCGCCCCTCGCACGAGCCTGGCGAGTGCGCCCCTCCGGCGAAGCCGCCCCTCGCACGAGCGCAGCGAGTGCGCCCTACCAAGTAAGCGCCGCGCGAGCCTGGATCGCCATCCGGTGGGCCTCGTCGGCGGTGGCCGCCAGCGCCGTGATGTGACCCATCTTCCGCCCCGGGCGTGCGGCTGCCTTCCCGTACAGGTGCAGCCTGACGTGAGGGAGGAGGCACGCCGCCATCCAATCGGGTTCGCCCGCCGCCCACAGGTCGCCGAGCAGGTTGGCCATCGCCGCCGGCCTGAACTGATCGACCGATCCGGGCGGCAGACCGCAGATGGCGCGGAGCTGCTGTTCGAACTGGCTGGTCATGCAGGCGTCGATGGTCAAGTGTCCCGAGTTGTGCGGGCGCGGCGCGATTTCGTTCACCAGCAGCTCGCCGTCCATGGTGACGAAGAACTCGACGCACAGGACGCCGATGACGTCGAGCGTTTCGAGGATGCCGCGGGCGATCTCACGGGCGCGGACGTCGATGTCGCTCTCGACGCGGGCGGGCAGCACCGACGTATCGAGGATGTGCTTGACATGCGTGTTCTCAATCACGGGATACGTCACGACCCAGCCTTCGAGCCCGCGTGCCGCGATCACTGACACTTCCCTGTCGAACTGGATGAAACGCTCGAGCACGGCCTGCGCGAAGCCCATCGCGCGCCAGGCGTCGCGCGCAGCCTCGGGCGTCTCGACCAGCACCTGTCCTTTCCCGTCGTAGCCGAAGCTGGCCGTCTTCAGAATCGCCGGCAGGCCGACAGCGACGAGCGCGCTCTCCAGATCCTCCGGCTGGCGCAGCCAGGCAAACGGCGTAACCGGGAAGCCTTTGTCCTCGAGATAGCCCTTTTCGCGCGCGCGCTGCTGCGAGATGTGGAGCACCAGGCCGCTCGGCCTGACCGGGACGATCGCCGAGGCGGCATCGGTCGTTTCGGCGGGAACATTCTCGAATTCGAACGTCACCACATCCACGCCGCGGGCGAACGCGGCGACCGCGTCGAGATCCTCGTACGGCGCGACGACCTCGACATCGGCGACCTGGCCGGTGGGCGTGTCGGTGTCCGGCGACAACACGTGCACGCGATAGCCAAGGCGGCGGGCCGCCATGGTGAACATGCGTCCAAGCTGTCCGCTGCCGAGCACGCCGATGGTCGAGCCCGGAAGGATGGGCTCGATGCTCATGTCAGTGAGTCCTGCTTGACCTTCGCGGTCTGTTCCTTGCGGAAGGCGCGCAGCTTCTCGCGCAGGGGCGCGTCGGTGGTGGCGAGGATCGCGACGGCCAGGAGCGCGGCGTTCGTGGCGCCGGCCTTCCCGATCGCCAGCGTCCCCACCGGGATCCCGGCCGGCATCTGCACGATCGAGAGCAGCGAATCCATCCCCTTCAGCGCCTGGCTCTCGACCGGGACGCCGAGCACGGGAAGGATGGTGTGCGCGGCCACCATGCCTGGAAGATGCGCCGCGCCGCCCGCGCCGGCGATGATCACCCGAATCCCCCGGGCTTCGGCGCCCGACGCGTATTCCGCCATCTCCACTGGCGTCCGATGGGCCGAAACGATGCGGCACTCGTGCGGCACGTCGAAGCGCGTCAGCAGCTCGTCGGCGTGCCGCAGGGTTTCCCAATCGGACTTGCTCCCCATGATGATGCCGACCAGTGCCGCCGGATTATCGTTCATCGTTGTGGCCATGGCCTGCTGCTCGGCTCAACCCTGGTCGCGATCATATCGCCGTCTAGGAACGCCCGATCAGGATGGATTCCGCGCCGGCTTCGATGGAATCGGGCGCGAGGCCCTTGAAGCCGGCCGCCACGTGCATGCGCTCGAGATCGCGGTAGGTGTAGGCATCGCCCGATGCCGTCGTCCCCAGCATCATCATGCTGAAGCGGGCCGCATCGGGCGGCGTCACGCGATCGTCGTTCGGCACGAATTCGAGCACCGCCGTGACGCCGCCCGGTTTCAGCGCGGAGCGAATCTTCTTCAGCAGCGTGATGCAGGTGGCCTCGTCGAAGTGGTGCAGGAAGTTGGTCAGCAGCACCGCATCGTAAGGGCCGCCGAACACCACGTCGAATGCATTGCCGGCCAGGAAGTCCATCCGATCGACGACGCCGGCGGCCGTGGCATTCTCGCGCGCGACGGCGAGCACCGCCTCCCAGTCGAGCGCAACGATATGTGCCTCGGGATTTCGCTTCGCGATCTCGATGCCGAAAAGCCCATGCCCCGCGGCGATGTCCAGCACGGTGATCGCACCGGGTCGGTGAGCAGCCACCGCACCGGCGAGCGGCGCGAGGGCCGGTGCCATCAGGGGGCCCATCGACTTCGCAAACTGGACCCAGACGGGATTGTCCGGCTCGACCGTCCCCTGGCCGGGCAGAACGGTATGACCGGATCGCACGATCTCTGTGAGATGCGCCCACGGCTCGAGCATCGTCGGGTGGCCGAGGAACTGGACAATCGGCGCCATCGAGGCCGGCGATCGCGGATCGAGGAAGACCTCGCTCGTCGGCGAGTGTCGGTATGTGCCGTCTTCCTTCGCGATGAGCCCAATCGTGGTCAGGTAGTCGCACAGAATCCTGACGCCGCGCTCGGACACTCCGCAGCGTTGGGCCAGCATCGCGGCCGTCGCTGGCGATTCCCCCAGCGCGCGGAAGACGTCGATCTCGATCGCGGCGCGAAGCGCCGCTGTCCGTTGATAGGCGACAAGCGTGTCGAACACAGCCGCTGGGTTCGGGTCAGACATTATTTTTGGTCTCAGGGTCGAAAGGTCTCAGGGTCGAAGGGTCTCAGAGTCGAAGAGTCTCAGGGTCGATCAGATCGTGAAGTGCCGTTCTAGCCACCACAGCGCGAGAAGCACGAGGGCTTCCGCGGCCAGCACCGCCAACGTCGTCCGGCGCAGTGACGACATCGCCACTCAGAGAGCGGCCGTGCGCTCGCGCAGCCGGCCCTCCGATGCCGAGGCCGCCCGGCGGCGATCGGTCAGCCAGGCATGGTCGCGCTCCAGCAGCTGCTGCGACTCGCTGAGCGCACGCTCGGTCTCTTCCGGCGCGGGCCCCCCATGCGTGCGGCGGACCTCGACAAAATGACGAGGGCTGAGGATCCGCGCCAGATCGTCTCGCGTGTATGGCAGCGTTCGGCCGATGCACTGGAGACAGACCGCGGCCAGCACGCTCTGGAGATCGGCAGCAGGATTTTCGTTCAGCGACTGAAGGACGCGGGAGGCGATCTGATGCGCGGTCTTGAACGGCACGTCGTGATCGCGCGATAACGTGTCGGCCAGCTCGGTGAGCGTGGTGCCGCCTTCGGCGGCCCGTGCCTCCAGCCGTTCCGGATCGAATTCGGCAGTCTGCATGGCGGCCGCCGACGAGCCGCACCGCTCTCATCGCGTCGCGGAACGTCGACGACACCAGCGGCTGCAGGTCGTCTTCGGTGTCGACGACGTCGCCGAACGGCGTGTTGTGGATCGTGAGGACGATGGCTTGCGCCTGGCCGAGCGCCTTGCTCGCGATGGCGCGGGCGTGCTCGATCGCCACCGGATTCCGTTTTTGCGGCATGATGCTGCTGCACTGCACGAACCCATCGCCGAACCGGACGTAGCTGAACTCCCGCGTCCCCCACAGCAGCAGATCCTGCACGAAGCGTCCGAGGCCGCTCAGGAGCACCGTCGTCGCCGAAACGCTCTCGAGCAGATAGTCCACGGTGGCGATGCTGCCGTAGGTGTTGCCGGTCGGCCCGTCGAAGCCGAGGAGGTCGCTGGTCAGTTGGCGATCGATTGGAAACCCCGTCCCCGTGATCGCGCAGGCGCCGAGCGGGCTCCGATTCGTCGTCTTGAAGGCGGCCTGCAGACGGACGGCATCGCGCTCGAGCTGCTCGATGACGGCAAGCAGGTAATGCGCGACCGTCGTCGGCTGCGCCGGCTGGGTGTGCGTGTGCACGGCCATCACGGTGGCTCGATGCTTCCCGGCTACGTCGAGCAGGCTGTCACGCAGCGCCAGTGTGCCCTCGTAGAGCGCGAGAATGAACTCGCGCTGCCGCATCCGATACATCGTCATGTCGATGTCGTTTCGGCTGCGCGCGGTGTGCAGCCGGCCTGCGACCTCGTCGCCGCAGGCGGCGATCAGAAGCTTTTCGACGTAGAAGAACAGATCCTCATAGGTGCCGTCATAGGACACGTCCTTGATCTCGTCCTGGGAGATCGAATCGAGCGCCTCGCGAAGACGACGCGCGTCGGTGGGTACGAGGATGGCGCGATCGGCGAGCATCACGAGATGCGCACAGTGGATGGCCATCAGCGGCGACAGGAACAGGCGCTTGGCGTCCTCGAAGTTGTCGTTGAGGACGTATCTGACGTATTCGGGCGCGAACCGCATGGGCAGTCTCATTACAGGTGCGACGCGGCCCTAGGGCCGCCACCACACGATGTGGAGGCGGGGCTCCAGCCCCGCGATCGCCTGCCACTACATGTAATCTGCCGCCGCGCAGATGAGCAGCACGGTCGCCCCGGTCTCGGTGTACAGCGGGTCGTGATCGGAATCGGCGTCAGCGAGATGGAAGTCGCCTGGACCGATGCACCGGCCGGCGACCAGCACTTCTCCCTCGATGACGTAGCAGCCTTCCGGCCCCGAATGATGATGAGCCGGGTAGGTCGTCCCCGGAGCGGCCTTGATGAGCAACGTCGCCACGCCAGACCTTTCGTCAACCGACAAAACCTTGACGGTGATCCCAGGAATCGGATGCTGTTGCCATCCTTCGTCGCGACGGATGAAGTGAAGCGCTTCCTTCAACCCGGTGGCATGTGCCGTAATCCGCTCGCGCACCGACGGAGAGGGGGCCTCGAGCGGCAGCACACGCGAAACGACCGCGGCCACCTCGTAGAAATCCTGAAGCTCCTGGCGAAGAGCCGGCGACGCGGCCAGCGCCTGCTCCAGCTCGAGGCGTTCGGCCTCCTTGAGCAGGCCAAGCGCGTCGAGCGCGGCCAGCGACGATCCGTCGATCCGGTCGCTCATCGGGGGCCTCCGGCGAGCGGGGCGAGGGCGCGGCGCAGCGACTGCATGCCGGTGCGAATCCGCGTCTTCACGGTGCCGAGCGGCAGATCGAAGCGCTCGGCGAGCTCCGATTGCGTGTAGCCCTCGATAAAACGCGCTTTCGATCAGCTGCCGCTGCTCGGGGGGCAGCGCGGCAATCGCATCGCCGATGACCCGGCGCTCCTCGGCGGACGCGGCGTAGCGCTCGGGATCGGCGTCAGGCGCGGGATCGGCGGCCTGTTCCGGCCGATCGACCTCAGGCGCCTGGATGCCGGCGCGGACCGTGCGCGAGCGCAAACGGTCGATGGCGCGGTTGCGGCTGATGCGGACCAGCCACGCAGCGGGCGTCCCGAGCGATGCGTTATAGCTGTCGGCCCGATCCCAGACCCGGACGAAAACCTCCTGCAGCACGTCTTCCGCTTCGCCCCGGTCGCGCAGAATCCGCAGGATCAGCGAGAACAACAGCCGGCAGTGGCGATCGTACAGCTCCGCCAGGCCGGCCTGATCACGCCGGGCAATCCGGTCCAGCAGGGCGATGTCCACCGTCGACGTGGTCGTGCTGACGATCATCCGCGCCGTCAGGATAGGCGGGAAGTGGTCACGGCTTCAACCATATCGCGAACCGCTCACGCGCCGCCAAATCAGCCGTTGAATCCGGTTCGATACGAGTCACGCGAGCCGGTTCCGGCGCCAGGACCACCGCGATCGGCATGATGTGCTCCCGCCTCGCCACCAGCAGCGTCACGCGGTCGCCCGGACGATACGCATCCAGACGGGCTTCCCACCCGTCGGGCCGCACCCGGTACTGGTCGATCGCCAGGATCTCATCGTCCACGTTGACGCCCGCATCGTAGGCCGGCGAGCCCCGCCGCACCTGCGTCACCACGAGCCGTCCAGCGTCGTTCTTGAGGGTGGCGGCGGTGCCCGACGTCCCGAGCCCGATCCACGCGCGCGGGATGGGCTGAGCGTCGTTGCGGATGCGCATGCCGAGCCACGGCAGCTGCGTGTAGTCGAGCTCGTTGGTCGATGCGAGCGCCTGCTGAAGCCACGCGGAGAGATCGCGGCCGGCAATCTCGGAAATCAGCGCGCGAAATTCCTCCGGCGTGAAGCCACGGGCGCCGGAATAGCGCTGCCACGCAAGCCGCATCACGTCGTCGAGCGACTTGGCGTTGTTCGTCGCGCGCCGGATCTCGATGTCGATCAGGAATCCGACCACCGCGCCCTTGGTGTAATAGCTGACGGCGACGTTGGGCGAGTTCTCGTCGGGACGGTAATAGCGAATCCATGCGTCGAACGACGCGTCCTCGACCGGCATCGACAGGCGGCCGGGCGTGGACTGCAGCTCCGCGATCAGACTGCCGAGCTCGTTCAGGTATTCGTCTCGAGTGATGACACCTGCACGCGCCGCGAGCAGGTCTCCGTAGTAGCTCGTGATCCCCTCGGCGACCCACAGCGAGCGTGTTGGATTCTCGCGGTCATAGTCGAACGGGCCAAGCTCGGACGGGCGCAGGCGCTTCACATTCCACGCGTGGAAGAACTCGTGGCTGACGAGCGTCAGCCAATCGACGTAGCCGCGCCGCGTCCTGGCCTTCCAGCGGCTCGTCATCAGCGTGCAGGCGTTCCGGTGCTCGAGCCCGCCGGCGGCCTCCGTGATCAGGTTGAAGAAGACGTATTTCTCGTACGGAATCGTGCCCCAGAAGCCGGCAATCGTCTCGACGATCTTCTGGACGTCCACGACCGTCTTCTGCCCATCCCAGATCCCGCCTTCGCCGACGTTGACGATGAAGTGGGGGATCCCCTGAACCGTGAACGTGTAGATCGCGGGGTTCCCGGCGAGGATGGGCGAATCGACCAGCGTGTCGTAGTCGGGCGCGCGATAGCGGTGCGCCGCGCCACCCGGGACCTCGGGCAACGCCGAGATCGACGTCTTCCACGACGACGGCAGTTCGAGCGTGATCTCGTGCGGCCGCGGGCCGCGATCGCCGGCGAGCGTCAGGAACGTCGGCGCCCCGTTCAGCATCGCGAAGTCGGCCTCGATGAAGTTGGTGCGCACGGTCATCTCGCGCCCGTATACGCGGTAGCGCACGACGATCTCGGCCGCGCCTCCCGTTTCCACACGCCAGCGGTTCTTCAGGGTCTTGACGACGCCAAGCGTCTTGCCTCCGCCCTCGGCAGTGAGGTGCTCCACGTTGCGCGCGTACTCGCGCACCAGGTACGACCCGGGCGTCCAGACGGCCATGTCGAGCTCGACGGCGGGGTGCCGATCGGTCGGCACGATCGCCTCGACCTCGACGTAGTGCGTGTGAGGCGCCGGAAATCTCAGCGTGTAGCGGAGCGGAACGATCTGAGCTCGCGGCGCTGGCTCACGGCTCTGCTGCGCGTCGGTCTCGAACGGTATGGACATGGCGGCAAGAAAGAAGAGGGCACATGCGCGGCGCAGGAAGGGCATCCGCGTGCAATTGTACGCGGATGGGGACAGGCCCCAATCCGGTTGCGCTCCAGGGCCTGCCCCCAATCAGGGGACAGGCCCATCCGAGGCCTGTCCCCGGCTAGTCCACCAGCGTGAACGGCGGCGAGCGCGTCGCCTTCGCGTCGCCGGAGGTCACCGTCACCGCGAGCTCGTACGAGCCCACGGGAATCGCTGCGCTCGGCAGCCGGCTGACCTGCAGAAGCCGGCCGTCGGCGCCGGGCTTGTCGAGCGGCAACGGGATCTGCGCGACCGACTGGCCGTTCTGGAGCAGCTGGAGCGTCGCTGCGGGCGCAGGCGCTGACGAATCGACCAGCAGCGACACGGCAAAGGCCAACTCGGGCTGCTTGGCCTTGCTGATCGGCTCGCCGAACGACGGCTGCAGCAGGACACCGGCCGCGTTCAGCGGGTGGTGCGCGACCTCAGGATCGGTGGCGGACGCGCGCTCGGCTCGCCCGGCGGACGCAATCGGCGCGAGGGGAAGAAAGTGCGAGGGTGTGGTCATACGCCCGAGCTTGCAGCGCGGGCAGGCATTGGCGTTCCGAAAGATATGTCAGCGGCGGCCAAGAGACAAGTGACCTCCTTGCAGCCAGCGATTCCGGAACGCCAGCTGGTCGCTTCGACGGCCGGCGCCCAATGGCCTCCAGGGTGACGATCTCGAGCACCGGCGCCTGAGAATCCCCGCCAGCCGCGCGCCGTCGAAGCAACAGACCTGCTCGCTCCAGCAGGCGCCCGTAGTCCATCACATGATGGCCTTCGACGTAGCGTCCCATCAGCGTCGCGGCCAAGCTTTGCGTCGCCGGTCACCTCGCGCGAGCACGCGCTCGAGATCTGACGCGGTGTAGGGACGATCGACGTACCCTACCTCTTTGCCGCCAGGCCGTCCGAATTCCCGCCACAGCGCCCTCATCACATCGTCCAGGCTCGCGGCGCCCCTGGTGCGCTCGCGGATGGCAAAGTCGAAGCCGAGCCCGAGCGCGGCGCCAAATGTGTAGTACGAAATGTAGGTCTCATTGGTGGCCGCACTTGCGGTGCCGCCGGCAGAGTCGACCTCGGGTGCGAGCCGGCTCATGTCTTCAGCACTCCGCATCTTCGTCGCCGGACTGGTCGCGACCTTCGAGACCGCGGACCCGAGATCGCGAAGCAGATCGTCGAGGGTCCACAGGCCGGCGCGAGTCATGAGCAGGCCGTCGTAGTAGCTGGTGACGCCTTCGGCGAACCAGAGCTCGCCCGAGACGTTGGCGCGCTCGAAGTCGAAGGGCTCGAGCGAGCGCGGCCTGATGCGCTCCACGTTCCAGCCGTGAAAGAACTCGTGCGCCACCGTGTCGAGCAGATTCGTGCGCGCCGCGGCCAGCGTCGCGTTGCTGGTGAGCACAGTGCTGTTGCGATGCTCCATGCCGTCGTTGGCGGCCGCCGGCAGGTAGTCGGCGAGCACGGTGTAGGTGTTGTGCTCATAGGCGGGAAACTCGCCGAACACCTGGCGCGCTTCCTCGACGAGCTTGCGCGCGCCGGCGGCAAACGCGTCCGCCTCCGCATCGGTACCGAGGTGATGAAGGGCGATCCGGATTCTCGGCGGGGACCCGACTTGAGCATCGGGCTGTGGTGCGTCGAACGTGCGCCACACGATCGGCCCGAACTCGACAGGGCTGTCCATCAGGTATTGGAAGTTCGGCGCGGTGAATACCAGCGGATCATCCGTCGGAAACAGCTGGGTCGCGGCCTGCCACGCCTCGCCCGCCGGCCCGCGCATCAAGGTGATGCGCGCGGCGCGATGTTCGAGCCCGCGTGCCCAGAGAACGACCGCCGGCATGTTGAGATGGGCGTGGGTTTGGTCGATCGCGACGTACGTGCCGTCGATCCTGTTGCCGGTCACTCGATAGCGGACGTGGACCTCAGCGGGATGCTCCGTGACGTTCCACTCGTGGCCCTGCGGATGCTCGACCGCAAGCGGGCGACCATCTGCCGTCGTCACCGACACGCGATCGACGCTGGCGGCGAAGTCGTGCAGGGCGTAGCGCCCGGGGAGCTGCGGCTGAAGCGGAGCTCAAGGGTCTCGGCCGGCAGATCCGTGAACGTGACGTCCACGTCCATCCGATGCTCGGCGGCTTCGGGAAACGAGAAGCGATACTCGATCGGCTGCGCGTCGCCGGCGAACACCGCCGCCGGCACCCAGAGTGCCGCCAAGGCGAGCAACCGGACTGACCCGAGCGATGTGGACGCGGGGCTAAAGCCCCGCCTCCACAACGATCTGAGCGACCTGTGCGACCTGTGCAACCCGGCTCCTCCGCCGGCCGCATTCTATCCGCCCGGAGCATGTGATAATCGAGGGATGGCCCTCCTTTCTCCCGCCGATCAGCAGACGTTGCGTGGGATGTTCGACGACATGAAGCGGCCGGTGACGCTGCTCTTCTTCACGCAGACCTTCGAGTGCGAGACCTGTGACGAGACGAAGCGCATCCTTGCAGAGCTGACCGAAGTCACGGATCGGATCGTCGTCGAGGAGGTGAACCTCGTGCTGGACAAGGAGCGCGCGGCGGCGTACGGCATCGATCGCGCGCCGGCGCTGGTGCTGCTCGCCGGAGGCGAGGACACGCGCATCCGCTTTCACGGCGCGCCGGCCGGGTACGACTTCATGGCGATGGTCGATGCGATCCTGGCGGTCAGCGGTGCGAGCGATACCGAGCTCTCCGACGAAAGCGTCGCGCTGGTCTCGGCCGTGTCAGAACCCACGAGGATTCAGGTCTTCGTCACCCCGACGTGCGTCTACTGCCCTCGCGCCGTCGCGCTCGCCAACCGCATGGCCATCCTCAATCCGCAGATCACGGCGAGCACCGTGGTGGCGACAGAATTCCACGAGCTGGCGCGGACGTTCCGTGTCACCGGCGTGCCGAAGACCGTCGTCAACGAGTCGATCGAAGTGCTCGGCGCGCTGCCCGAGCCGGAGTTCGTCCGAGCGGTGCTCGGCGTCACTGACTAGGGCGGCGCCTTCGGCGCCGAGTGGCGCCTCGCTTCGCCCGGCGAGGGGCGCGATCGCGTTGCTCGCGCGAAAGGCGGCGCCTTCGGCGCCGAGGGCCTCGCTTCGCCCGGCGAGGGGCGGTCTCGCTCCGCTCGACCGAAGGTCGTCGCTTCGCGCCGAAGGTCGATGGCCAGACTGAAGTCGCCACCGCCATCCGTACGTCGTAGGCCCGAGCTTTAGCTCGGGCGCGCCCCTCGTGCGAGTGGAACGAGCACGCCCCTCGGCGGAGCGAAGCCGACGTCGCCCTTCGCGCGAGCGCGCCCTTCTAACCACGCGCGGCCAATTTCGAGCGTGTGTAGTACCATCGCGAGTTTCAAGGAGACTCAGTGGCCGCCACGGTTAGCCCCAAGAAGATTGTGCTCGCCTATTCCGGCGGGCTCGACACTTCGGTCATCCTTCCCTGGCTCAAAGAACGCTATCCCGGCGTGAAGCTCGTCGCCTTCGCGGCGGAGCTCGGTCAGGGAAGCGAGCTCAAGGGCATCGAGCGGAAAGCAAAGCAGAGCGGCGCCGACGAGGTCGTGGTCGCGGATCTCCGGCGCGAGTTTGCCGAGGAATACTGCTTCCCCATGCTGCGCGCGCACGCGACCTACGAGGCCGATTACCTGCTGGGGACGTCGATCGCGCGGCCGCTGATCGCGAAGGCCCAGGTGGACGTCGCGCATCAGACGGGCGCTGATGCGGTCGGCCATGGCGCAACCGGGAAGGGCAACGACCAGGTGCGGTTCGAGCTGACCTACATGGCGCTCGATCCGACGCTGACGATCGTGTCGCCGTGGAAGGACCCGCGGTTCCTCGCCGACGGGCTCACCGATCGCGAGACGGCGATCGAATACGCCCAGCGCCACGGCATTCCGATCACGCAGACCAAGAAGAAGATTTATTCACAGGACCGCAATCTCTGGCACATCTCGCACGAAGGCGCCGAGATCGAGGATCCGGCACGGGAGCCGCTCGAGCAGGTTTACACGATTACCGTCCCGGTCTCGAAGGCGCCGGCGAAGGCGGAGTATGTCGAAATCGCCTTCGAGCGTGGTGTGCCGACGGCGGTCAACGGTAAAAAGTATCGAAAGGCTGGCCACGACTTGGTCGACGCGCTCAACCGGGTCGGCGGCAAACACGCCGTTGGCCAGGTCACGCTCGTTGAAAATCGCCTCGTGGGCATGAAGAGCCGAGGCGTGTACGAAACGCCCGGCGGGACGATCCTGTACGAGGCCCACAAGGCGCTCGAGCAGATTTGCCTCGAGCGCGACCTGTATCACTACAAACAGCAGCTCGCGCTCCGCTACGCCGAGCTGGTCTACTACGGGCAGTGGTTCCACCCGCTGCGCGAGGCGATGCAGGCGTTCATCGACACCGCCAACCAGGTTGTCACCGGCACCGTCCGCGTGAAGTTGCACAAGGGGCGCGCTTCCGCGGTCAGCGCGGTTTCGCCGACATCGCTGTACGACACCAAGCTCGCCAGTTTCGCGATGAAAGGCTACGACGTCACCGCCGCCCGCGGCTTCATCGATCTGTTTGGATTGCCGATGAAGGTGCGCGGGCTGAAGCAAAAGGCGCGCTGAACCACGAAGGGCGCGCTCACTTCGTTCGCGCGAGGGTCGGCGCCTACGGCGCCGAGGGGCGCACTCGCTCACGCTCGTGCGAAGGCCGCCGCCTTCGGCGGCGAGGGGACAAGCCCCACACGGAAGCCTTCGGCGAGCGTAGCGAGCCGCCCCCGCGCGAGCGTGAGTGAGCGCGCCCCCCGGCCGAGCCAAGCGAGGCCGCCCCCCTAGACCGCCGGAGGCGGCCGCCCCGCGTCGGAACGCCGTAATAGTACGTTACGTATTAATATGCGGCGTATGGCAGAACGGCCGTTTACGCCACTGGCGGGGGCGCTGCTCGGGCTCATCCACGACACGCCGCAGTCCGGTTACGCCCTCCGCAAGCTGTTCGTGACGACGCCAATCGGGCACTTCAGCGACAGCCCGGGATCGATCTACCCGGCGCTGCGGCGGCTGCAGCGCGATGGCTTCATCGCCGGCGCCATCGAGAACCCGGGATCGCTGCGCCCGCGCCAGGTGTTCCGCGTCACGCCGAAAGGCCGGGACCAATTGAAGGCGTGGCTCTCGACGCCGGTCACGCGCGCGACCGTGGACGATGACCGGGCTGTGTACCTGCTGCGGTTCGTGTTCATGCCGCAGGTGCTTGGCGCCGCGGCGACCGTTCGGTTCCTCGCGGAGCTGGAACGCGAGATGACCGCGTGGCTGGATGATCTGCGCCGCTTCTATCGCGCCGAGGCGACGCGGATGCCGCTTGGCGGACGGCTCGGCCTGCGCGCCGGCCTCGAAGGCGGCGGGGCGCGGCTGCGATGGGCGCGACTGGCGAAGCGGGCGCTCGGCCGCGCGGCGGCCGCGGCATCCAGAAAAAGGAGCACGTGATGCGGATTATCTTGTCGTCGATCGCCGGGATGCTGGCGTTGTCGATCGCGCAGGGCGTCGTCGGCGCGATGTCGCCGCCGGCGGCCCCACCCCTTCCCGCCAATGCCGTTCCATGGGGCATCGCGTCGAACCTTCTGATGGCGTTGACGGTGACCGTGTTCGCCAGCCGCGCGCGCTGGCACGGCTGGAAACTGGCAGGGGCGCTGTTCGCCATTGCCTTCTCGATCGGCAATTTGAGCGCGTTCATCGAGGCGGTCTTCTTCGACGTCGTCGCGTTGCGCGACGTGCCAAGCTACGTCCCCATGTTCACGCTGCCGCTCGCCGCGTGCATCGTGACCGTGATCGCCACCCTCGGCGTCTGGCGCCGGCCTGCCCGCGCCGACGGGCCATCGCCCACTCCGACTGCGTCCTTTCTCGTCGGCCGCGGCGCACTCGTTGCAATTGCCTACTACTGCTGCTACTTCGTCGGCGGCGAGTTCGTATGGCCGTATGTCCGCGATTTCTACGCCTCACGGCACCTGCCCGGCACCTGGGCGATTGCTGCGATGCAACTCCTCGTCCGCGGCCCGCTCTTGGCCGCAGCGCTGACGTTGCTCGTGCGGATGCTGCCGGGATCGCGTCGCCTTCATGCTGCGGCGGGCGCCGCTGCCATGTCCCTGTTCCTCGGCGTCATTCCGCTCATCGTCCCCAACTCGATCCTGCCGGACCACGTCCGATGGGCCCACTTCGTCGAGACGGTCACGTCGGGCTTCCTGTTTGGCGCCGTCGCCGGATGGTTGATGAGCGCTCCCCGTGCGATACTCCCCGGACCCGCGCGCCGCGCCGGCGCACCTGTCGAGGAGATCGTGCATGGGTCAGCCCACTGAACGCGGACCGGACGTCATCGGGCGTCGCGCCTTCCTGCGAAGCGGCGCGAGTGCAGGAGGGGCAGCGCTTCTCGCGGGAACGCGGGGCGCTGCGCCGGTCCAGGCCACAGACCCGGCCGCGGCACCGGACATCTCCGGCTTCGAGCTGGACGAGGCCACCATTGCCGGCCTGCAGGACCGCATGCAGAATGGACGCAGCTCCGCGGTCGAGATTGCGGAGGCGTACCTCAATCGCATCGCCGCCCTCGACAAGAAGGGACCGTCGCTTCGCAGCGTGCTCGAGACGAACCCAGATGCTCTGAACGATGCCAAGACGCTCGATGTGGAGCGAAAGGCGGGCAAGGTCAGAGGACCGCTGCACGGCGTTCCCATCCTGCTGAAGGACAACATCGACACGGCCGGAAAGATGATGACCACGGCGGGGTCGCTGGCGCTCGAAGGGCCGCCGGCCACAGCCGACGCCGTCATTGCCGCGCGGCTCCGCGAGGCCGGCGCGGTCATTCTCGGCAAGACGAACCTGAGCGAGTGGGCGAACTTCCGCTCGACACGGTCCACCAGCGGCTGGTCGGGCCGCGGGGGGCAGTGCCGGAATCCCTACGCGCTCGATCGGAACACGTCGGGATCGAGCTCGGGGACGGGCGCCGCCATCGCGGCGAATCTGGCGGCGGTGGGCGTCGGGACGGAAACCGACGGATCGATCGTCTCCCCGTCGAACAACTGCGGGCTCGTCGGCGTGAAGCCGACGCTCGGGCTCGTCAGCCGCACCGGCATCGTCCCTATCTCCCATAGCCAGGACACCGCGGGACCGATGACGCGAACGGTACGCGATGCCGCGATTCTCCTGACGGCGATGGCTGGCGTCGACGCGAAGGACTCGGCGACAGCCCGCGGCTCGCGCTATGCGAGTCGCGACTATACGGAATCACTCGATGCGGGTGGGCTCAAGGGTGCGCGCATTGGCATTCCGCGGAAGAAGCTGTCCGGCTACAGCGACGGCGCCGATCGGATCGGGAAAGACGCCATCGCCGCAATGAAGGAAGCGGGCGCGATCATCGTGGATCCTGCCGACATCCCTCACATCAGCGACTTGGACGATCCCGAGTTCGAGGTCCTGCTGTATGAGTTCAAGGCCGATCTCAACGCCTACCTGTCGGCACGCAAATCCAGCGTCGCCTCGCTCGCCGATCTCATGGCCTTCAACACCGCGCACAAGGCGCGCGAGCTGCCGTTCTTCGGACAGGAAATCCTGGAGATGGCCCAGAAGAAGGGCCCGCTGACCGATCTGAAATACCGGCAGGCGCGGGCGACCTGCGTGCGCTACGCACGGACACTCGGCCTCGATGCGGTGATGACGCGGCACCGTCTCGACGCGCTCGTCTGCCCGACCAGCGGACCGGCGACCCTGATCGATCTCGTGAACGGGGACTACGGAACGGGCAGCAGCTCCAGCGCGCCCGCGGTGGCCGGCTACCCGCACATCACCGTCCCGGGTGGGTTCGTGTTCGGCCTGCCAGTGGGCATTTCGTTCATCGGCCGCGCCTGGAGCGAGCCGACGCTGTTCAAGCTCGCGTACGCGTTCGAGCAGGGGACGAAGCATCGGAAGACACCGACCTTCGCGGCGACGGCGGATCTCGGTTTCGGTTAGCGGGACGACCCTCGCGCGCTGTCGCTGAGACATCGTCGGGCCGATACGACCCACGTTGAACCTGCGGAGCTCCCACGGCCGGGCACTGGTTCTCGTCTGTGGCCACGTGCTGCTGTTCCTGGCACTCGCCTGGTGGAGCTGGCGCAAGTGGCCCGACCCGCTCATCGACTTCGGACGCGAGCTCTACACGCCGTGGCAAATCACGCGCGGTCGCGTGCTGTATCGCGACATCGCCTCGCTCTTCGGTCCTCTCTCGCCCTACCTGAACGCGCTCTGGTTCCGCCTCTTCGGCGTATCCATGCTGACCCTGGCGATCTGCAACATGGCCATCCTCGGTCTGATCGTCGCCGGCATCCACCGGCTCATTCGCGACGCGACCGATGCGGCCACCGCGACAACGGCCAGCATGGTCATCCCACTGCTGTTTGGTTTCTCTCAATACACTGAAGTCGGCAACTACAACTTCGTCTGTCCCTACTCGCACGAGGCCACCCACGGCCTCGCGCTCAGTGTCGGCCTGTTCCTGTGCGTCCAGCGGGCGCTGGGCGATCGACGAGCAGTCTTCTGGGCGCTGGCGGGGATCTCGTTTGGCGCAATCCTGCTCACGAAACCAGAGCTGTCGCTGGCAGCAGCCGCCGGTGTCCTCGTGGCCTGGGTCTCCGCGACCGTGCTCCAGCGATCGGAGCGAGGTGTCCTGACCCGCGGCCTCGTGCTGTTCGTGTCTGGCGCGGCGCTCGTGCCCGTTGCCTTCTTCCTCTACTTCCGCCTCCACATGCCGACAGGCGACGCCCTGCGCGCCGTTGGCGGGGCGTGGGCCACGCTCTTCGTCACCGGAATCACAGACAATACTTTTTATCGAGCGGGAATGGGGCTGGATGCGCCGCTCATGAACCTGACTCGAATGCTGACGGCGTCTGCCGGCATCATCGGGTTCGTCGGTGTGGCGATTGCTCTCTCGCCGGCCCTCGCACGAGTCACGTCCAGATCCCGGCTGCTCCGGCTCGCCATACCGGTGTGCCTGCTCGTCGTCGCGATACGCCTGGTCCCCTGGGGCTCGGTGCCGCGGGCCTTGCCGATCATTGTGGCTGCCGCGCTTCTTGCCCTGGCCCTGCAGCTCCGCGAGACACGTCGCGACCGAGAGCGTGCGGGTTCGCTCGTGGTGCTCATCGCCTGGTCGGCGTTCGCGCTCGTCCTTCTTGGCAAGATGGCCCTGAACGCGCGGGTCGCGCACTACGGCTTCTACCTCGCGCTTCCTGCGACCACGGTTGCGATTGTGCTCATCGGCTGGGTGGTCCCGTCAGCGATCGAGAAGCGCTGGCCCTGGGCAAACGCCCGTGCCTTCAGGGCCATCGCGCTCTGGACGCTGGCAGGAGCGATCGTCTCGTACCTGGGAGCATCGCAGTGGGTGTACCAGAGAAAGACCTTGCCCATCGGCCGGAACGGCGATCGATTCTACGCATCGACAGCGCCGGGACAGTGGCATGGCGCTGCTGTGGCCGCCGCACTCAGCGAGCTCGAGCGCGTCGCGACGCCCACCAGCACGATGGCTGTGCTCCCCGAAGGCGTCATGCTGAACTACCTGCTGCGGCGCGACTCGCCACTTCGAGTCACCAACCTGATGCCACCAGAGCTACGGGCATTCGGCGAGGAGGATGTGCAACGGTCGCTCGGCGCCGCACCGCCGGATGTGATCGTGCTCGTCCACAAGGACATGGGCGAGTACGGCTATCCGATGTTCGGGAGTGATGCACGGTACGGCCGCCGCGTGCTCGAGTGGGTGAACGCTCGCTATCGCCGGGTCGCCGTCATTCGGCGCGACTCATCCTCGACGTCAGATCCAGGGATAGAAATCTACAGGTCGCGAGCCTCACCGGAGGGTCACGAGCGACCCGAGTGACCTGAACGACCTGCGAGACCCGAGCGACCCGGGCGACCCGAGTTATGGCATGGCCGCGAAGTGATCGACGACCGCGTCGCGCATCAACCTCGGAGGGAGCAGGCCCTGCGACAGGACGAAGTCGTGGAACTGCTGCGGATTGAATCGAGATCCAAGTGCCCGCTCGATATCCGTTCGAATCTCGACCAGCTTCGTGAAGCCGTAGAAGTATGACGTGGCCTGGCCGGGCATGCGGAACGTGTAGCGATCGACTTCCTGCCGCGCCATGCCGTCAGAGAGCACCACGTCCTTCGACAGCACCGCGAGCGCCTGATCGGGCGTGATCGTTCCCGCCTGCAGTTCGGGATCGAGGTACGCGCGCGCGGCGCGGAGCAGGCGATGCTGCAACGCGATCAGCTGCCCGTCCGGCGGCAGGAACGGCTGCATCACGAGCTCCGAGTAGAGGCCCCATCCTTCGACGTTGGCGCTGTTGAACGAGAACAGCGCCCGCGCGATCGAGACGCCGGCATCGAGCATCCCGGCAAACTGCATCTCGTGGCCAGGCCGCACCTCGTGCGCGGTCAACGTCCACGATGCCGCCTCGAACGTGAAGTCGTCCGTCTTCAGCGTCTTCCCGTCCGTCGTCGGAACGTTGAGCGGAAGCACGAATTCGCCCTGCTCGCCGGTATTGCCAAGCATGCGCGGCGGCCGCATGTTCGGCGCCGGTGAAGCGGCGGTTTCCGCGGCCGTCGCCAGCCGGATGCGAGCCGGCCGTGCCGGCAGCGTTACGAGATGTTCGCGCCGGATGATCGCCTCGATTTCGGCGAGCCGCGCCTTGTAGTGCGGCAGGATCGCGTCGCCGACGAGCTGCTCCTTCTTCAGCTCGCGTATCACGTCGCGATAGTCGGTGACCGTCAACCCGCGAGCCTTGGCCACGGAGGCCGCGACGGTCTGCATCTCGCCCTGGATCTCGTCGAACGCCGTATGCGCCGCCTTGATCAGCGCCTCCGGCGCGATCTCGACGCCAAATCGCTTCAACCCAAACGCGTAGAGCGCCGGCGGCAGGCGGAAATCGGCGCGCGCTCTGGGCAGCACCGCCGTCCGCAGGAACGCGTCGTACAGCGCCATCTGTGCGGTGAACGCGGCGCAGGGCGCCTCGGAGCCGGCCACCTCGTATTTCTTGAACAGCTCCGGCACCCCATCGACGAAGGACGCGCTGTCGGCCAGCGCGCGCTCGACCTCGGCTTTCGACGGCATCGCGAGCCCGGGATTGGTCATCCGCTCCCGCATGATCGCCTCGGCGCGCTTGGCCAGCGGAGTCGTGCCCGGAAGATCGCCGATGTACTTGCGCAGCCTGACCAGCGCGGCCGGCCGCCGCGCGGCCGGGATCTGATCGTCCAGCAGCGCCCGCACGCCGTTGAAGACGATGGACCCGACGTTGTAGAACGGCACGGTCAGCGACCGCGACAGCTCCACGCCCTTCGCGTTGTCCTCGGCCGCCTCGATCATGATTGCGAGGTCCTGCCTGACCCGTGGATCGTCGGCCGTGGTCATGGCCGCCCGCAACGCGCCAACCGCGTTGCGGTTGGCCGCGATGACGCGGTCCTCGAAGCCGTCGGAATAGTCGGTAATCGCTTCGTCGAGACCGTCAACGCCCATCCGTCCCGCACCTTCCGGCGAGAGGCGGGCGATGACGTCAATCAGGATCCTGGCGTGTGCGTTGCTGCGGGCGATCCATTCCCTGGGCGCGGCGGCCGCAGGCGCAGGGGTCTGCGCAACGATCGGGCGCTGTCCCGCCAGCGCCAGGACGGAGACTGCGGCGAGGGCCCAGCGCGTCACTTGGGGAGGTGGGGCACGTACATCCAGCCGCGCGAAAAGTAATCCATGATGATGCCGAGCAGCAGGATCAGCCAGAAGATGCCGGCGCCGAGCACCACTTTCGTCAGTGGCGACTCATACTTCAGGTGCATGAAGAACATCACCACGAGCGACGCCTTCACGATGGCGACCGCCAGCGCGACGACGATGTTCATCTGCCCCAGGTTGACGAAGGCGAGCCCGACCGTCAGGGCGGTCAGGCCCATCAATGCGCCGAAGATCACGAAGTACATGCTCTTCGGCATGTGGTGCTCGACGTGTTCGATATGGCCGCCACTCATGTCGCGATTACCCGTGCCGCTCGACCAGGTAGAGCAGCGGGAAGAGGAAGATCCAGACGATGTCGACGAAGTGCCAGTAGAGGCCGAAGATCTCGACCGGCGTGTTCCACTCCTTCGTGAACTCGCCGCGGACGGCCATCCACAGGATCACCGACAGGACGCCGATCCCGATGATCATGTGGACCGCGTGCATGCCCGTCAGCGCGAAGTAGATGAACATGAAGATCCGGATCTCGCTGGCCAGCGGCGCCAGATGATGGCTCTGTGACACGTCGAAGAAGCCGGCCGCCGGAAACAGCGTGATCGTCGTGCCGTCGGGGAAATGGTGGCCGACGATCTTCACCTTGTATTCGAAGTACTTGATGACGAGGAAGACGAGGCCGAGGACGCCCGTCAGCACGAGCATCGTGACGATCCGCTTCTGTTTGCCTTCCTGCGCCGCGTTCACGGCGAGCGCCACGGTCAGCGACGATCCGATCAGGACCGCCGTGTTGGTGGCGCCGAGCGTGATGTCCAGTTCCTCGCTCGCGGCGGCAAATCCCGGGAAGTACCACATCCGGAAAATCATGTAGGCCACGAACATGCCGCCGAAGAACATGATTTCGGTGACGAGAAACACCCACATGCCGAGGGTGGCCGCGTCCTTCTGATGCGCCAGCGAGTCGAAATGATGCTGGAACCGGGGGGAGGCGTGCGCATGCGCGCCCGCGTCGGTGATCAAGGCTTCAGGCAACCTTGACCTCCTCCGGATTGCCGTACGCCATGGTTTCCTCCGTCACGATCGGCGTCCGATCGAAATTGAACGTCGGCGGCGGTGACGTCGTCTCCCACTCGAGGCCCTTCGCCCCCCAGGGGTTGTTGCCCGCCGGTCTGCCGAAGTACCAGGCGTAGGTCAGGTAGACCATCGGCAGCAGGTAACCGGCGCCGAGGACCGTCGCGCCCGCGGTCGACAGCACGTTGAAGACCTGGAACTCCGGTGGATAGGCGGCGTAGCGCCGCGGCATGCCCAAGTAGCCGACGACGAACTGCGGGAAGAAGGTCAGGTTGAAGCCGATGAAGACGATCAGCGCGCTCAGCTTCGACCAGCCCTCCGAGTAGAGGCGGCCGGTGATCTTGGGGAACCAGAAGTGGATGCCGCCGAGATAGGCCATCAACGTGCCGCCAACCATGATGTAGTGGAAGTGCGCGACCACGAAGTAGGTGTCGTGGACGTGCACGTCGAGGCCGATGGCGGCCAGGAACAATCCGGTCAGGCCGCCGACGAGGAACAGGCCGATGAACCCGAAGGCGTAGAGCATCGGCGTGTCGTACGAGATCGATCCCTTGTAAAGCGTGGCCGTCCAATTGAAGGTCTTCACTGCCGAAGGCACCGCGACGAGATACGTGATGATCGAGAAGACCAGGCCCGAATACACCGTCTGGCCCGACACGAACATGTGGTGGCCCCAGACCAGGAACCCGATGATCGCAATGGCCAGACTGGAGAAGGCGACGAAGCTGTAGCCGAAGACGTTTTTCCGCGAGAAGCAGGCGACGAGTTCTGAGATGACGCCCATCCCCGGCAGCACCATGATGTAGACGGCCGGGTGCGAGTAGAACCAGAACAGGTGCTGGAAGAGCACCGGGTCGCCGCCGATCGACGGGTCGAAGATGCCGACGCGCAGCACGCGCTCGAACGCGAGCAGCAGGATCGTGATCGCGATGACCGGCGTCCCCAGGATCATGATCAGGCTGGTCGCATAGTGCGCCCACACGAAGAGCGGGAGCCGGAACCACGTCATCCCGGGCGCGCGCATGCGGTGCACCGTGACGATGAAGTTGAGGCCGGTGAGAATCGACGAGAAGCCGGCAACGAACACGCCGAGCGCCGCCGTCAGGACGCGGCTGTTCGATGACATCGAGCTGTACGGCGTGTAGAACGTCCACCCGGTGTCGACGCCGCCGCCGACGAGCGAGACGATCGCGAGGACCCCGGCCAGGATGTAGATGTACCAGCTGAGCAGGTTGATCCTCGGGAACGCGAGATCCTTGGCCCCGACCATGATCGGCAGCAGGAAGTTGCCAAGCGTCGCCGGGATCGACGGGATCAGGAAGAAGAACACCATGATGACGCCGTGCGCCGTGAATGCGCGGTTGTAGACGTCGGGCGTCATGAGATCGGCCGCTGGCGTCAGCAGTTCGAGACGAACCAGGAGCGCGAACAGGCCGCCGAGAAAGAAGAAGCCGGTGATCGAAAAGAGATAGAGCAGGCCGATGCGCTTGTGATCGGTCGTCAGCAACCAGCTCTTGATGCCGGTCGTTTCGTTCAGGTAATGGCGGGCGGGGAAGACCGCCGCGGCCGCCTCAGGTGTGTTCATGGCGCTGGTTTCCACTCCCTATTGCGTCGGGCCGGGCGTCGGGGCGTTGCCGCCGGCGGGGCCGGGCACCGCAGGCTGCGCGGATCCGCCGGAGGACTTCGGCAGCGATCGAATGTACTCCGTCAGCGCGAGCAGCTGCTCCTCGCTCACCTGGCCCTGGAACGTCGGCATAATCGGCGCAAAGCCTGCGACCACCTTGGCCTGCGGATTGAGGACCGACTCGCGGATGTAGGCGACATCCGCGGTGACCGTGCCACCGCTGGCGAGCTGCACCGTGGAGCCGAACAGCCCGTTCAACTCCGGCCCGCGCTGCCCCGCGCCGGCGCGGTGGCAGGTGACGCAGGCCAGATCGGTGAACAGCCGCTCGCCGGCCTGCGCCAGCGTGCCCTCGGTGGCGCCGCCGCCGATCCACGCCTGGAAATCCTGCTGCGGCATCACCACCACGCGCCCGATCATCGCCGAGTGCCGGGCGCCGCAGTATTCAGCGCAGAAGATGTGGTACGTGCCCGGCTTCGTGGCCGTGAACCAGAGCTGCGTATAGCGCCCCGGGACGGCGTCCATCTTCGTGCGGAAGCTCGGGAAGTAGAGGCTGTGCAGCACGTCTTCCGAAGCGATGAGCACCCGAACCGGTGTATCCACCGGGACGTGCAGCTCGTTGATCTCGCGCGGCCCCTCGCGATGCTGGAACTTCCACATCCACTGCTTGCCGACGGCATAGATGTCCATCGCTTCGTCCGGCACGCGCGCGAGCGCAAAGTACACGCTCGACCCCCAGGCGAACATCACCATCGCCAGGATGAACGGAATCCCGGTCCAGGCCAGCTCCAGCGCCAGCGATCCGTGAATCTGCTCGCCCTGCTCCTCGGGCGTCCGCCGGCGGTACTTGATGGCAAAGACAATGACGACCACCGTCACTGCCAGGGCGAAGAACGAGCACACCGCGGTGATGAAGAAATACAAGTGGTCCACGCGCGCCGCCATCGTGGACGCCTGTTCGGGGAACAGTGGGATGCCAGGTTCCATGTGCGCTCTGAAGTCCCTCGACTCGATCTGCGGCGCGCTAGGCGTGCGCGTTTCGCGGCAGCGATTCGTGCCGCTCGCGCCGCCGCATCAACACGATCGCCGTGCCGCCCGCCACGAGCGTCAGCACGCCGGCAATCCGGACCACCGTCATCACGGCAAGGCTGTACCTGCCGCTCGCCGGGTCGTAGTGAAAGCAATACAGGAGGACATCGTCGACCGGGCTGCCGATCTTCCGATCGGCGGCCTCGATCAGCGCCAGCCGCAAATCGCGCGGCCAGTACTCGATGCCGTAGAAGTAGTGCGACAGCCGGCCCTCCGGCGTCGCGACCATGATGCCGCTGGCGTGGGCGAACTGACCGACTGACGCGTTGTAGGCGTAGCGAAAACCGACCGCGCGGGTGAGCGCCGAGATCTCGCGGCTATTGCCGGTGAGGAAATGCCAGCCGGCCTGCGCCCCCGGGCGGTTGTATCGTTCGATGTAGCTCGCCTTCTTGGCGCGCGCCCGTTCGGGCGTGTCTCTCGGATCGAAGCTGACCGTGACGATCTCGTATTCCTGGCCGACCGAGAACTTGAGCACGCCGATCGCGCTGGCCACGCCGTTCAGCACCTGCGTGCACAGCATCGGGCACTCGTAGTACGCGAGCGTCAGGATCACCGGCCGCTTCCCGAAGTAATCGCCGAGCCGGACCGTCCGGCCCTCCTCGTCCTTGAACTGGAGGGTCAGCGGCAACTGCGTGTTCAGCCTCTGATCGAGGCCGACGTCCTGCAGCAGCTCCGGCATCGCTCCAGCCGCCGGCGCACCGGCACCGACGCGGTCGGTCGGCGCGGGACCGAGATCCTGCGCCGCGACGGCATGCGGACCCAGGGCGAGCGCGATCGCGATGGCGGGGACCGCCACGCCCCATGGCGTACGGGCGGCACCGGGTTTAGTGCTGGGCACCCTGGTGTTCCTCGCTCGCGGCCGGCTGTTGGCTCGGTGGTGGGGCCGCCGTCCCGGCAGGTGGCGCCGCCCGGTGCGGCAGGCCCCGCTCGGCGAGCACCTCGATCGCGCGCTCGATGGGAATCCGCACGACTCCGGTGTTCTTGTCGACCCAGGCGTACTCCTCGAGCGCCTCGTGCTCCTCCGCGCGCAGGGTAGTGATGTCCGTGAACGGGTAGGTCTGCAGGCGCGGCCGCGGCGGCAGCGGACGCTGGACCATCTCGGACATCGGGTAGCGCTGCCCCTTCTCCGCCGCCTCGCGCGCGTCGAGATACTTGTAGAAGCCGACGACGAAAGCGGCAATCGCCAGCGTCAGAACCAGCAGGAAGATCGCAAACCGGACGACAGGGCCGGCATCGGCGTCCGTCGTCTCGTACCCCAGAAGTTTGATGACTTCGTGGGTCTCGTCGCCTTGAGGGTGAACAGTCATTGCCTTTCAATCATGGCCGCACTGAAGTGCGGCCCTACTGCACAATCCACAATCCACAATCCACAATCCACAATTCTCAATCCTCAATGCCCCTGCCCCTGATCGATCGCCTCGGCGAGCGCCGGCTCGCCGAGCGGCAGCAGCGGCCGCGTCCCGAGTTGCCACAGGAACAGACCTATGAACACGCCGCCGATCGCGAACGGCGTCACGAGCGTGAGCCAGTGTACCGAAAGGCCCGTCTGCCCGTGCTCCGGGCCCATCAGCCAGAAGAGATCCACGAAGCGCATCACAATCACGTACACCGCCACTACAGCCACGGAGCGGCTCCGCTTGAGATCGCGGTTCAGCAGGAGCATGAACGGCAGCACGAAGTGACCGAGAATCAGGAGCGCGCTGACCCATTTCCACCCGCCTTCGATGCGCGTCAGGTAGAAGGGAATCTCCTCGGGCAGGTTCGCCGACCAGATGATCAGGAACTGCGAGAACTGGAAATAGGCCCACAACATGACGAAGGCGAGCATCAGCTTGCCGAGGTCGTGCAGGTGGTTGGGGCCGAACACGTGCGACATCGGCTCGGACTGCGCCAGCAACACGACGATGGCAATCGTGAACGCCATCGAACCGAGGCCCTGCCCGCCCATGAAGAGGATGCCGTAGATCGTCGAGAACCAGTGCGGGTCGAGCGACATGACCCAGTCCACCGACGCGAAGAACAGGGTGATGGCGTAGAGCAGCAGGCCGCCGCCGCTCAGCCGCTGCAGGCGGAGCGCCAGCCTGTCGTCGGGCGCCGCGTCCTGCTGCCGCGACCACGACGACAGCAGATACGCCAGCACCGACCAGAGCACGAAGTAGAGCACGGCACGGGCGTAGAAGAACGAAAGGCTCATATACGGCGCACGATGTCGCAGGATCTCGTCGCCGGCGACGACGTCCGGACGCGACCAGAGATACAGATCGTGGACCCCGAACGCGATCGGCAGGAACAGCACGGCCATGAACGGCAGCGTGCGGCTCGAGGCCTCGAAAATCCGGCGCGTCACAACCCCCCACGCGCCGCCCGACAGGTACTGGATCATCAGCCACGCCATCGAGCCCAGCGCCACGCCGAACCACACCATGTAGGCCATGAGCCACGCGCGGAAGAAGTGCTCGCGGTTGCCCATGAAGCCCACGGCGCACAAGCCCAGCCCGACGACCCCGACGCCGAGCGCGAGGCGCTGGAGGCCGCTGATGCGGGACGGGACCGTGTAAGTGGAATCTGCCATTCTCGAGTTCTCGAGTTCTCGATTTCTGTCGCATCTGCCCAAGCTAAAGCTTGGGCCTACGACGTCTCAGTGCTACGTACTAAAGCTTGGGCCTACGTACGTCTCAGTGCTCGCCCGCCGGCGCGTGCTGGGTTGGCTCGTGCGACGATTTCGGCGCATCGAGCTCCGGACGCTTGTCCGCAGGAACGTCCTCGACGGTCGCATGTTCACTCAACTGCAGCGCGCGGATGTAGGCGGCGATCGCCCACCGATCGGTGACGTCGACCTGCGCGCGGTAGTCCTGCATCGCGCCGAAGCCGTTCGTCATCACGTCGAAGAAGTGGCCGACCGGCTGCGTCCGCAGCTTCTCGTCGTGGTACGACGGCGGCGGCCGCAACCCGCGCGACACGATCATGCCGTTTCCCCTCCCGGTCTGGCCATGGCACGGCGAGCAGTAGATGTCGAACCGCTCGCGCCCGCGCTCGAGAACCGCCTTCGTTACCGGGAACGGGAACTCGTCGACCAGTTGCCCGTCCACCTTGCCGGTGTAGAGCAGCTCGTCATCATTCAGATGGCCCCGCGCGACCGTGCCCTCGACCGGCATGCGGTTGCCGCGGCCGTCGGCAAACGCATCGGTGGCCTCGTACGCTTCCACTCGTGGCGTGTCGTGCATGTCCTGACGACAGCCGGCGCCTGCGAGCAGCAGCACGATGAATGCGGGGCTAAAGCCCCGCCGCCACAACAAGCAACGATGCGCCCTGACGCTAGTCGACAACGTCGCTCACTCCCAAAGGCTTCAGCCCCTGCAGAAACGCGCGCGTGGCGCCCATCTCGAACTTCGGATCGACCGCTTCGACGCACAGGAAGAACCGATCCGCCGAGGCGTTCGAAAACGTCGGCACGTTGAACAGCGGATGATACGGCTGCGGCAGTCCGTTCAGCAGCAATCATCGCCGATCGACCGTCGTCGAACCATGCGAACAGGATCGTCAGTCTCGTAGGCGGGGATGACGAACGCCGGCCAGCTCGCGTAGGGGCGGCCGCCAACGTTCATCGGGATACTCGATCGCCGACGCCCAATACTGGAGCGCGAACCCGGCCAGCATGCCCGCGAGCCCGCCGCCGAGGACGATCCACGGCAGCTTCGTGCGCGGCAAGCGCAGCGCCTCGTCCAGCTCGTGAATCGGGAACGGCGTAAACGCGTCCACTTTCACGTAGCCGGCTTCACGTGCTTGCCGCGCGGCCGACGACGATCGCCGTCGCCGAATCGAACTCGGCGAGCAGGCCATAGAGCTTCGGGGTCGGATCTTCTAGTTGCATGCGACCGCCACCTCAGTGGGCGCCCTCCGGCTTCTTCACCTTCGCCGACGGGATAATCGTCCGCATCTCGAACATCGAGATCATCGGCAGGAACCGCAGGAACAGGAAGAGCATCCACGTGAACAGCCCGAGCGTCCCGATATAGGTCATCCAGTCCCACTTGGTCCCGGCATACATGCTCCAGGACGAGGGCAGGAAGTCGCGGCTCAGGCTGGTCACGATGATCACGTAGCGCTCGAGCCACATGCCGGTGTTCACCACCAGAGCGATGACGAACAGCAGCAGCACATTGGTCCGCACCTTCTTGAACCAGAGCAGTTGCGGGATCACGCCATTGCAGAGGATCAGGAACCAGTACATGTACCAGTAGTTCCCGAACATGCGGTTCGAGATCATGAAGGTCTCGTACTGGTTGGCGCTGTACCACCCCATGAACGCTTCCGACCGCGTAGCCGTACGACCACGATCAGGCCGGTCGCCAGCATGACCTTCGCCATGTTCTGGATGTGGCGCATCGTGATGAAGTCTTCGATCCCGTAGTAGGCGCGGATGGGAATCGCGAGCGTCAGCACCATCGCGAAGCCGGAGTAGATGGCGCCGGCAACGAAGTAGGGCGGGAAGATCGTGGCGTGCCAGCCGGGCATCACCGACACCGCGAAGTCGAAGCTCACGACGGTGTGCACCGAGAGCACCAGCGGCGTCGAGAGGCCGGCCAGCAGCAGCGAGGCGACCTCGTAGCGCTGCCAGTGCATCGCCGAGCCGCGCCAGCCCAGCGCCACGACCCCGTAAATGCGCTTCACCCAGATGTTTCGCGCCCGATCGCGCATCGTCGCCAGATCGGGGATCAGGCCGACGTACCAGAACAGCACCGAGATCGGTGGCGTAGGTCGAAACCGCGAAGACGTCCCAGATCAGCGGGCTTCTGAACTGCGGCCAGAGGCCCATCGTGTTCGGATACGGGAACAGCCAGTACGCCGCGAGCCATGGACGGCCGGTGTGGAAGACCGGGAAGATGGCCGCGCACATGACCGCGAAGATCGTCATCGCCTCGGCGAAGCGGCTGATCGACATGCGCCACCGCTGCCGGAACAGCAGCAGGATCGCGGAGATCAGCGTGCCGGCATGGCCGATGCCGATCCACCAGACGAAATTGATGATGTCGAAGCCCCAGCCGACGGGAATGTTCACGCCCCAGATACCGGTGCCCTTGAGCAACAGCCACGTGATGGCGAAGAAGAACATGCATCATCACGCTGAAGGCGATCGCAAACCCCACCAGCCATCCCGGCCGGAATCCAGGCAAGCAGCACCGCCGACGTGATCTTGTCGGTGATCGAGCCGAACGAATGCCCGGGGCCGACCACGTCGGATCGGGCGCGCGTCATCCCCGCTGGATGAGCGGCGGACTGCGATTCCATGGCGGGTTGATGACGATCGGGCATAGGGAACTCGACCCTACCTCTCCGCGTGCGTCATGCTGTTTTCTTCCGAGGGCCGCACGGGCGGCGCCTTCGGCAGCGCGGGCTTGGGACCTTCGTGTCGCGGCTCCTCGGGCCGCAGCGCCGGCGTTCGGGTTCTTGATCTCGGCCAGGTACGTCGTCCGTGGCCGCGTGTTGAGATCGGCCAGCACGCCGTAATTGTGCGCCTCGACGCGCAGCTTCGACACCCGGCTCTCGGGATCGTTGATGTTGCCGAACACGATCGCCTCGGTCGGGCACGCCTGCTGGCACGCGGTGACGATGTCGCCGTCGCGGATGCTGCGCCCCTCGACCTTGGCGTCCTGACGCGCGTGGTTGATCCGCTGCACGCAGTAAGTGCACTTCTCCATGACGCCGCGGCTGCGCACCGTGACGTCGGGATTGCGCTGCAGCTTCAGGCTCGGCGTGTACCAGTCCTGCGTAGAGCAGGAAGTTGAATCGGCGGACCTTGTACGGGCAGTTGTTCGAGCAGTAGCGCGTGCCGACGCAGCGGTTGTAGACCATGTCGTTCAGGCCCTCGCTGCTGTGCACCGTGGCCGCCACCGGGCATACGACCTCGCACGGCGCGTTCTCGCACTGCTGGCACAGCATCGGCTGGTGATGAATATCCGGACGCTCGGGATCGCCCTCGAAGTACCGGTCGATGCGGATCCAGTGCATCTCTCGACTCCTGAGCACCTGCTCTTTGCCGAGGACGGGAATATTGTTCTCGGCGACACACGCGACGACGCAGGCGGTGCAGCCGGTGCAGACGGTCTGATCGATCGCCATACCCCACGCGTAGCCTTCGTACTTGTGGTCGGCGTAGAGCGTGAGCGTCTTCGGCGGCGTTTCCTCGAGGTGGTGCGCGAACTCCGGCTCGTGCTTGTAGTGCTCGAGCGACGCCGAGCGCACGATGGCGCGTCCTTCCATCGAGTGGTGGCCCTGCGTCGAGGCGATCAGCACCGTTTCGCCCGTCTTGCGGATGTCGGCGCCGCTGACGAACCAGGGCGCGTCGGAGGTGCGGATCGCGTAGCCGTTGTAGCCGATGCCCGTGCCGACGCGGCCCGCCCGTGCGCGACCGTTGCCGAAGAACACCGTCACCGCATCGGCGGCATGACCGGGCTGCACCCACACCGGCGCACTGAGCGTCCGGTTCCTGACGCGAATCTCGATCACGTCCTCGCTGGTCACGTTCAGCTTCGCGGCGGTCGCCGGCGAGAGGAGGACCGCCGTGTCCCAGGTGATCTTGGTGAGCGGCTTCGGCAGCTCCTGCATCCAGCCGTTGTTCGCGAAGCGGCCGTCGTAAAGCGTCTGGTCCGGCGCGAAGATCACCTCGTAGCCGCGCGTGGCGTCCGCCGGCGGTGCGGCGGGCACGGGCGGCACCGCACCAATCGTTTTCGGCGCCGCGGCACTTCCAGCAATGACGCCGTCGTGCAGCGACCGGCGCCAGAACTTCTCGAAGTCGACATTCGCGGCCTGCGGCTGCGTCTGCCAGAACTGCTTGACGACGTCGAGGCCCTTGCGATCCGGCCGGGCGCTGAGCGCGACGAGCACGTCGTGGAACGACCGTCCCTGATACAGCGGAGCGATCAGCGGCTGGACGATCGAGGCAGTGCCGTCGTGCGCGCGCGCGTCGCTCCACTCCTCGAGAAAGTGCGTCGACGGGACGTGCCAGTGACAGAGCGCCGCCGTCTCGTCGTCGAAGAGACCGACGTGGACGCGCGTCGCCACCTTCTGCAGCGCCTGGGCGAAGTTCAGGTCGGCCGGCGCCGTGAAGACGGGATTGGCACCGAGGATGACGAGCAGCTTCACCGCGCCCGCCTGCATGTCCCGGACGAGCGACGCCAGCGACGCGGTCTGCGGCGACGGATCGAACACGACCGGATCGGTCACGACCGCCGCGGTGCCGATGCTGCCGAGCGTCTGGTTGATGTGCAAGCGCGAGCGCATGGACCGCCGGCGGCTGCCGCTCCCCGACCACGACCAGGCCGCGCGTCTTCGCAGTCGCCAGATCCTTCGCAGCCGAGGCGAGGAACTTGTCGATCTCCTCGTTGCCGATCGTCGGCGCGGAGCCGCCCGCAATGGCGCCGCTCAGCGCGCGGACCATGGCCTCGATCTGACTGGCGCGGACGGGCAGGCGGTGATCGGCAATCGATCCGGTGGGCGTCGGCGTCGGCTCGGCCACATACAGCCGGTTCATCTCGGCCTTCGCGCGGCGGACCCGGCGGCCGTTGGCGAAGTCGCGCGCGTACCGCACGTTGCCCGGCGTGGTCGCGGCGAAGACGTCGGCATCGAGCGCGACGATCACATCGGCCTGATCGAACCGGTAGTGGACCTCTGCCGGCGTTCCGAAGGCGAGCGCGGCCCCGGCGTAACAGTTCTCGCGCGAGACCGGGTCGTACTGGTGCCACTTTGCCTGCGGCATCCCCGCGAGCAGCTCGCGAATCTGCGCACCGAGCGTGGGCGACCCGATTGTCTCGGAGAGGAATCGCAACCCGGCGCCGCCGTGGGCCTTGAGCGCGGTGACCTGGCTGCGAATCGCCTGGACGAAACCGCCCCAGGGGCGAATCTCGCCGCGATACATCACGGACTGCGTCCGATCGGGGTCGTACATCGTGAGGATGGTGCCCTGACCGAACAGGTCGGTTGCGCCGACGCTCGACGGGTGATCGGGGTTGCCTTCGAGTTTGGTCGGACGCCCCATGTGGCTCTCGGCCAGGAGGCCGGTGCCGAGGCCGCCGAGCGTCATCGTGGTGGCGTAGAACAGCGGCTTGCCGGGCACCACGTCTTCGGGCTGTCGAACGTAGGGAACCAGGAGCTCGTCGGGCTGGCGAGTGCACGCGGTGGCGCCTGCCAGCGCGATCGACGCGCCCATCAGCTTCAGGAAGCCGCGGCGGCCCACGGGATCGAGCCACTCGGACGCCTGTGCCGGGAACTCGCGGTGCAGGAGCTCGCGGAATTCGTCCGTCTCGGCCAGCTCGTCGAGGCTCCGCCAGTATTGCTTTCCGGTGGACTCCGCGAGCTTCGCCCGAATGGCGGCGAGATCGATTGTCTGGTCTCGACTCATCGGTGGCACGTCGAACACGAGGTTAACGACTGAATCTGATATTCCTTCACAAGCCGACGCCCCAGCTCGATCTGATTGGGCGGTGCCTGATAGTCCATCCGGGCGACGGCTTCACGCGGCCTCACGTATTTCTCCGGATTCCGGTGGCAGTCGAGGCACCATTCCATCTGCAGCGTCGACTGCTGATACATCAGCGGCATGCGATCGACGCGACCGTGGCATGTGGCGCAGCCCACGCCCTTCTTCACGTGCACGCTGTGGTTGAAGTACACGAAGTCGGGCAGATCGTGGACGCGCAGCCACTGGAGCGGCTTGTCGTCGCGGAAGCTGGAACGCACAATCTCGAGGTACGGGCTGGTGAGCCAGATCTGCGAGTGGCAGTTCATGCAGGTCTTCGTCGGCGGAATGCCGGCCGACTCGGACTTCTCGACGGTCGTGTGGCAGTAGCGACAGTCGATGCCAAGGCCACCGGCATGGTGCTGGTGGCTGAACTGCACGGGCTGCTCCCGCACGGTGTTGGCGCGCGTAACGTACGGCGACCGGCTCAGGGAATCGAGGGTGAGGCCCAGCACCCCCACGAAAATCACCAGCGCAACGATGCTTCCTCGGGCATAGCTGTTGGCACTGCGTGGGAAGATCTGCGACATCGGTCGTCTGTTAGGAATCGGGTGGGACTGAGACGCCGCGACGCGCGCCCGCGGGACAGAAGTATCACCCCCGAAAGAGGGGTGTCAACCCGAACCTCTTCCTCCCGCGAGCGCTGCCGTGACATCATTTCGCGTGCGCACGCCGCTCGTTGGATGAACGCTATTCATCTCGCCCGCGTCACCAAACGATTCGGCCCTCACGTCGCGGTCGACGATCTGTCGCTCGACGTTCCGGCCGGGTCGGTCTACGGCTTCATCGGTCCGAATGGCTCCGGGAAAACGACGACGCTCCGCATGATCCTGCATATCCTTCTGCCGGACCGCGGGCAGATTGAGGTGTTTGGCAATCCCAGAACCGACATGGCGCGCGATAAAATTGGGTATTTGCCAGAAGAACGCGGTCTCTACAAGAAGATGAAGGTCCGACGGCTGCTCAGGTATTACGGCGAACTGAAAGGAAAGACGAGAAAATTCATCGATTCTGAGATTGATAGGTGGATTGACCAAATGAGCCTCGGCGCGTGGCTCGACCGACCCATCGAGACGCTGTCGAAAGGCATGGCGCAGAAGGTCCAGTTCATCGCGGCGGTCGTCTCGCGGCCCGAGCTGCTCATCCTCGACGAGCCGTTCTCGGGGCTCGATCCAGTGAACGCCGACGTGCTGCGCGACGCGATCCTGAGTGTCCGCCGCCAGGGCACGACCATTCTGTTCAGCACCCACGACATGAACGTGGCCGAGCGGATGTGCGACCGCATCTTCATGATTTTCCGCGGCCGCAAAGTGCTCGACGGGACGCTCGACGACATTCAGTCGGCGTACGGCAGCGACACGGTGCGCGTGAAGATCGAGGGCGCGTCCGCCATCCTCAACTCGCTGCCGGGCGTGGTGGCGGTCACCGACTTCGGGCAGCGTCAGGAAGTGCGGCTCACCGGCGATCCGCAGGTGTTTCTCTCCGCCCTGGTGGCGCAGGCACGCGTCCGGCATTTCGAGGTCGCCCGGCCGTCGCTGCACGACATCTTCGTGCGCATCGCGAACCCTCGGCCCGAGGAGCTCGCGCCGGAGGGGACACATGCGTAGGGTGCTGACCATCGCGCGCTCCGAGTTCCAGACCGCCGTGCGATCGCGCGGCTTCCTGGTCGGCATCATGCTGATGCCGCTCCTCTTCGGCGGCGCCGTCGTCCTGCAGCGCATCGTCGAGCGGCAGTCGAACAGCGCGATGCGCCGGGTCGGGATTGTCGACGAAACGGGCCAGCTTTTTGCGCCGCTGGCGGCCGCCACGGAGGCGTGGAACCGCGGGAAGCGCGACATCGGCCCCAACGTGCCGGACGGCCCGCAGTTCGCCGTCGAGCGCATCCCGCCCGGGCCGGACCGGCAGGCGCTTCGCCTGGCGCTGTCGGAGCGGGTGCGACGGCAGGAGTTGTTCGCGTTCGTGGAGCTGCCGGCGGGCCTGCTGGGGACGAGCGGCAGCGTGCGCATCCGCTATTACTCCGCGGCGCCGGCGTTCCGCGAGCTGCCCGACTGGCTGCAGCGCGCCATTCTGAAAGAGGTGGTCTCGCGGCGGTTCATCCAGGCGAACGTCAGTCCGATCGTCGTCGCGTCGCTGCTCAAGCCGGTTGGGACCGACGAGTTCGGCCTCGCCGCGCGAGGGACGGATGGACACGTGCGCGAAGCTCTGGAGCTGGATCGCGTCCGGACCATCGGGATTCCCGTGGCCTTCATGTTCGTCCTGTTCCTCGTCGTCGTGATGACGACGCCACAACTGATGAACAGCGTCCTCGAAGAGAAGATGAGCCGCATCAGTGAGGTCCTGCTCGGCTCGGTGCGGCCGTTCGAGCTGATGCTCGGGAAACTTCTGGCCAGCACCGCGGTCTCGGCGGTGATGACCGTGGTCTATCTGACCGGCGGCGGGTGGGCCGCCAACCGGTGGGGTTATCTCGACGTTCTCGATCCGTGGATGGTCGCCTGGTTCGTCGTCTTCCTGCTGCTGTCGGTGCTGATGTACGGATCGTTCTTCATCGCCATCGGCGCGGCGTGCAGCGACCTGAAGGACGCGCAGAACCTGATGGGGCCGGCGATGGTGATCCTGATGGTCCCGGCGTTGACCTGGACACTGGTGACACGGGCGCCACAGAGTGCCTTCGCCGTCGGCGTGTCGCTGTTCCCGCCGGCGACGCCATTCCTGATGCTGCTGCGCCTCGCATTGCCCGAGCGCCCGCCCGCCTGGCAGGTCGTCCTCGGCATGCTGCTGACGCTGGCCGCGACGATGGCCGTCGTCTGGGCCGCCGGCCGCATCGTGCGGACCGGGCTGCTGATGCAGGGCAAGGGAGTATCGGTGGGGGAGATGTGGAGGTGGATTAGAGCCTAAAGAAAAATAGAAATCGAGAAATCGAGAACTCGAGAACTCGAGAACTCGAGAAATTACGCGCGCTTCGCGGGTTTCACGCGCGTCGCTCGAATCTTCTGTCGCGTTGTGCGCACCGCGGCCACGGCAAGGGCGGTCACCTCGTTACAAAGACCGGCCAGTTGCTTTGCTGAATCTGCGACGGTCGGAGGAGTGTCCGACTCCAGTAGGTGCAACCACCACATCGACTCGTCCGCTTCTTCCTCGACCTTCTTCAATTTGGCAATTAGATCGGCCCCTGACTGGGCGCGTTTGGCCGCTCGATAGTTTGCCGCGACGCCTGTGCCAGAACGAAGGAGTTGGCGACCCAGCTCTCGAGCGATCCAGTGGCCCGGCAGTGCGCGGACAATCCTGAGCGTGAGGAACGCAACCTGCGGCGTCAGTCGATCCAGGGCGTAGTCGGCCATGCCCGGCGAGGAGCAACGGCCGTTCCGCTTTCTTCCATGCGGCAAAATGTCGGGAAGTGGGCGCGGAGGTCAGACCGAGTGCCGATTCTGCATCGCCGCATTTCCGGGCGCGCCGCATTTCTTGCCAGCGCGCCCTTCTCGAGTTCTCGAGTTCTCGATTTCTCGATTTCTCGATTTCTATCTCCAGATGCTCCTCCACCAGGCCACGTCTTCGCCGACTGCCACTGGCGGAGCTCCCGCCCGCTTCCGGATCTCTTCCACCCGCCACCCTGTAATCGACGACAGCGTGTGGGCTTCGCGATCGAGTCGCGCTGGCAGCGCGCGGCGGTAGTCGTCCGCGGCCGAGCAGGTATCCGATCCCGTCCACGGATGCCGCAGGACGTAACGGCCCTGGAAGTTCTCGCGATCGCCGGTTTCCTGAAACACGAGATCCTCCGGGAAGTGTGCGCCGTCGTAGCGCACGTGCAGGCGCGTGACGTAGACGTCCTTCGCCTGGGGTCCCGCCCGGACGCCTCGAGGTCTGCCACCAGGCGCGGGCGAATCGGCCTCGACGATCCAGAAGACTCCCAGGTCCTGCAGCTCGCGGCTCGAGAGCGGATCGGCGGCGCACGGATCGCACCAGCCCATGTCCCACGCATATTCGAGAAAGACGACACGCATGTCGTGGCGGCGGACCTGCTGGTCGAACATGGCGCGATAGAACCGCGGGAAGTCGTCCTTGACGTAGGCCGGCAGCTCCATGCCGGTGGGCAGGCGGACGGTGCGGTAGTTCGTCGTCTCGACGCGGCCCGTCCGCGTCAGCGCGTAGATGAAGAGCTCCTGCGGGCCATTGGCATTCACGGTCCCGAGCCGGATTGGCAGCATGAATTTCGGCGACTCGTAGGCGACCTGCAGCGGCCGCAGGTAGGTGAATCCGAGGCGGGACTGCTCCTTGAGGTTCACGCGCGCGACGAAGAAGCGCATGTTCTGGCGGATGTAGCTGCCGAGCACGTTCGACGCGCCGGCCGGAATCCGGTAGCCGTTCTCGGTCAGCCACGTCTCGAGGCCGTTGCTCTCTTTCGCCGACAGGATCAGGATGTCGGTACTCGCCGACGCTGTATTTCGCCTCGATCGACACACCAAGGCTCCGCGCGCGTCGATCGCTGGCGTCGGCCATCTTGGCCGCCGGCGCCCCAGCGGCCCCGGCGAGTCTGGTGAACGAGGGCTCGTACCTCTGGCACGGGTTCTCGTCGAAGTACTCGACCAGCCGGGGCGCACTGTAGCCGTCGAGGTGATCGATCAGCGCCTTCTCCGCCACGTGGATCTGCTCCCGGCGGATGAAGGTCGGCACCGGAATCACGACCGCGAACTCCGTCGGACTGCCCTTGAAGTCGTTGGCCATGGTGAGCACGGTCCGATCGCCGTCGCGCACCAGCACGACCTGCGACGCGCGATTGAAGATGGCGGTGTCGGCCTTCGCGACGTAGAAGCCGCAGAACGCGCGAAGGGTGTCAGCGAGCCAGGGCTGAAGCGCCAGCACCAACAGAGCGGCGACCAGGAGACGACGCATGGGAGGCATCCTTTGCTGAAGCGACGTCCGGCACGGGCCAGGCATACGTCGGGCCGGGCAGCCATCGGTCGATGAGAGGCACGAGACAGGAGCACGCTGCGAGCGACCAGAGCAGGCCGTTCGTCCTGAACAGCCGGAACTGCACATACCAGGCCCCGAACGCCACCACCGCCGCAAAGAGCAGCCGCCCCGCGCGCGAGTCGGGTGTTGTTTTGGGGTCCGAAATCATGAAGAACGCGAACAGGAGGAGCGCGCCGCTCTGAAATCGATGGAGCGGGATCGCTATCGGGTCGCCAAGCCACCAGGAGCGGCCGGCGACGAGCAGCACCCACGTCGCCAGGAAGGCAAGCGTGACGTCCGCCCGCGCCGCCCTCGTTACGACCAGGCTGCCGGCGCACGCCATCAGGAAGGCGAACCACGCGACGCTGCCCCATTGACCGGGCGAAACCCAGACCCGGTCGCTGACAAGCAGCATCACGACCACTGCGACGTTCGTCGGGTTGAACAGGTGCTTGCGGCCAATCCGCACCGCGAACTTGCTCGAGACCGCGAGGATGCCTGCGGCAACCGCCAGCCAGGGATCGCTGGTCCGGAAGAGGAGGCAAAGCGAGAGACCGGAAATCAGCGCGCTTCGCGGATCGAACGTCGCGACCCCCCAGAACCGCGTGCAGGTCCACTGCGCCAGCAGCACCGTTGCAAGCAGCAGCGCCGCCCGCGCCGGGGTGATGTCGAATTCAAGCCACGTCCAGCCGTAGACCAGCAGCGCTCCGAGCACGAGGATCTGGTAGAGGCGGGGGTCGAGGGCACCTCGTCGGGACTCGGTCATGCCCTCTGAACGGACGACCGGGCGTTTCTTGCAGTGACGCCTCGTAGCCTCCGTAGGCCCAAGCTTTAGCTTGGGCGATCGCCGGCCCCGAAGCTTGGGCGATCATCCCCGGCCCGACTGAAGTCGGGCCCTACTGCGGTCTTTGTCCGATGGCGCTTACTACTGCGGTCCTTGTCCGATGGTCCTTACCGCCAGCCCTCGAGCTGCTCGAGCGCGATCTCGGTCATGGCAGAAATCCAGCGCGGCCGAATGTTGAGCCCATCCACGAGCTGCAGCGTCTCGCCGCCGGCAGCCCGGAACTGCTCGAGGCCGACGAGCCCGATTTCGTCGATCGTCTCCAGGCAGTCAGCAACGAAGCCCGGACAAATCACCATCACATGACGAGCACCGGCCCGTGCCAGTTCGACGAAGGTCTCGTCTGTGTTCGGCAGCAGCCACGGCTCCCGGCCGGTGCGCGATTGATAGGCAATGAGGTAGCTGCCTTTCTCCAAACCGGCCCGGGCCGCCAGCGATCGCGCGGTCGCCTCGCAATGCGCCGCGTACGGGTCGCCGCGATCGACCATCTGCTGGGGGATGCCGTGGAAGGAAATGATGATTTTGTCGGGCGGCCGTGGCAGGGACGCCATCGCCTCACGAACCGACTGCGCAAGCGCCTCGATATAGGCCGGATGGGCGTAGTACGGCGGGACGACCCTGAGTGCCGGCACGAACCGCAACGTCGACAGCTGCCTGAACACCTCGTCGTAGGTCGATCCCGTCGTTGCGGCGGCGTACTGCGGGTACAGCGGAAACAGCAGCAGCCGATCCGCCCCCCAGGCAATCAGCTCCCTCACGGCCGACTCGATCGACGGACTGCCGTAGCGCATGCCCAGCGCAACCTTGAATCGTTCCGGCTCGTGACGATTGAGCTCGGCTTCGAGCGCGCGTGCCTGCGCACGCGAGGTGACGAGCAGCGGCGAGCCGGCGGGCGACCAGATCCGCTGATAGAGGGCGGCCGACCGGCGAGGCCGGCGCGGCAGCACGAGCAACCTCAGGACGAACCACCACAGCACCCGGTTGCGTTCGACCACCCTGCGGTCACCCAGAAACTGGCGGAGGTATCGACGAAGCGCCGCCGGCGTCGGCGCGTCCGGCGTGCCGAGTTGAGCGGCCAACACGCCGATCCGGCGATCAGTATCTGGCGCCAGCAGTGCCTCCACACCGGCCATTTCTGCAACAAACCGTGACAATCCAGTAGACCTTTCCTATCATAGCCGCCGTGCTCCTCCCTCATCGCCTTCGGACGAAGGAGTCGGATCGTCCCATCGTCTCGAACGCCCCATGAGGGCCGTCACGGTGGTCGGGGGAGGTTTCTCCGGGCTTGCGACCGCGTACTATCTGTCGCGCGCAGGAATCCCCGTCGAGATTGTCGAGAAGACCGATCGGCTCGGCGGCCTGATCGCAACGCTCCAGACGCCACACGGTCCCGTCGAAACCGCGGCGATCGGGATGAGGAACTCTGCTCGCGTCGACGCCGTGTGCCGCGATCTCGGGCTCCCGATGCTGTGCTCCGCCCAGTCGTCGAGCCGCGCTCGTTACATCTACCGCCAGCGACCCCGGCGGTGGCCGTTGAACCCCGGGGAGTGCCTCGCGCTCGCCGCGCGGTTCGCGACGGCGACCGCGCGGGGCTCGCGGTGCCCTCGGCCGCGCGAGACCGTCGAGGAATGGGGTGCGCGTGTCATGGGACCTCGGGCGACCCGGTGGCTCCTCGGTCCCACTCTCCAGGGCATCTACGCCGGCGACCCTGCGTGCCTGAGCGCCTCGCTCGTGCTTGGACCGCGGGAACGGCCCGCGCGACCTGCACCGAAGGGGCTGGTGTCACCCGCACACGGGATGCAGCAACTCATCGACGCCCTGGAGCGGCGCCTGCGGACGCGCGATGTGAGCATTCGCCTGAATACCCCTGCACGGCTGAATGGCTCGACGCCAGCGATCATCTGCACGTCGGCCTGCGATGCGGCGGAATGCCTCCAGGACGCGGCGCCAGCCGCCAGCCAGGCGCTGTCGACGATCGACATGCTCCCCCTGGTCCGCATCACGGCGTTCTACCCCGATGAGGAGGCGCATCAGAAGGCCCGCGGCGTCCTCTTTCCGCGTGGTGGAAACATCCGCGCGCTCGGCGTTCTGTTCAACACGAATATCTTTCCCAACCGCGAAGGGCAATACTCCGAGAGTTGGATCTACGGAGGCGCTGCCGATCGTGACGTCGTGCACCTCTCCGAGGACCATCTCGAGGCGCTGATGGATCGCGATCGGCAGCTGCTCTGTGGCCGATCCGTCGCACCCGCCGCACGAGTGGTGCACCGGTGGCGCGCGGCGCTACCGCACTTCGACCTGCAGCTCGAGTCGGTGCGGGCGTGCGGCTTCGACCTGCCGAAGGGCGTCTTCCTGGTGGGGAACTACGTGGGGGGCATCGGCGTGCCGATGCTCCTCGAGCAGGCCGCTTCTGTCGCTGCCCGGGTACGAGAAATGGGGTCGGGATGAATTTCATGAATTTTCACCAGACATGGCAAGAAGTGAAATTCATCCCGACCCCATAACTTGACTCGCGCGAGGCGCGATAGTACAAACCGGCCACTTTCAAAAGCTCAAAGCGGGGGGCGGGATTGGCCCAGACGGAAGCAGAACTGCTCGACAACCCTGTCGCAGGCTACCCCACGCTGATCCTGCGCTCGCCGGATTTCCACTCCATCACCGAGGTCGTCGCAGAGCCGGTCGAGCGGCGGACACCGATCGGCTGGTGGCTCTTCTTCATCCCTTCCCTCGCGCTCCTCGGCCTTCTCGGCGTGGCGGTCTCGTGGCTGTTCTGGGAGGGGATCGGCATCTGGGGACTCAACGTTCCCGTCGGCTGGGCGTGGGACATCACGAACTTCGTGTTCTGGGTCGGCATCGGGCACGCCGGGACGCTCATCTCGGCGATCCTCTTTCTGTTCCGGCAGAAATGGCGCACCTCGATCAACCGGGCGGCGGAGGCGATGACCATCTTCGCGGTCATGTGCGCCTTGACGTTCCCCGGGATCCACGTGGGACGCGTCTGGGTCGCCTACTTCATGTTCCCGATCCCGAACCAGATGGGGATGTGGCCCAACTTCAGGAGCCCCCTTCTCTGGGACGTCTTCGCGGTCAGCGTCTACGGAACCGTCTCGCTCATGTTCTGGTATGTCGGCTTGATCCCGGACCTGGCGATGATGCGCGATCGGGCGAAGACCCGCATCCGGCAGCTCGCCTACGGCATCCTCGCCCTCGGATGGCGGGGCTCCGTGCGGCAATGGCACCATTACGAAACCGCGTATCTCGTCCTCGCTGCCCTCGCGACGCCGCTGGTCCTCTCGGTTCATTCGGTCGTCTCGATGGACTTCGCGGTCTCCCTCGTCCCCGGGTGGCATACGACGATCTTCCCGCCCTACTTCGTCGCCGGCGCGATCTTCTCCGGCTTCGCCATGGTGCTGACGCTCATGGTGATCTGCCGCAAGGCGTTCCGCCTCGAGCAGATCATCACCCTCCGGCACTTCGACTACATGGCGAAGATCATGCTCGTGACCGGGTCGATCGTCGGCTATGCCTATGCCATGGAGTTCTTCACCTCCTGGTACAGCGGGAACCCCTACGAGGTCTTCGCGTTCCGCAACCGCGCCATGGGACCGTACGCCTGGGCCTACTGGATCATGGTCAGCTGCAACGTGATCAGCCCTCAGCTCTTCTGGTTCAAGAAGGCGCGCACGAGCATCCCAATTCTGTTCGTGCTGTCGATCGTCATCAACATCGGCATGTGGTTCGAGCGGTTCGTGATCATCGTGACGTCGCTGCACCGTGACTTCCTCCCGTCGGCCTGGGGCTACTTCACGCCCACGATCTGGGACGTGTCATGCCTGCTCGGGAGCTTCGGGCTCTTCTTCACCATGTTCTGCCTGTTCGTGCGCTTTCTTCCGATGGTGGCGACCTCCGAAGTCAAGACCGTCCTGCCGCAGGCCGATCCGCACGGCGGGACCGGACCGGAACGTGAGATCAGGGACACACCGAGCCCAGCTGCCGCCCCGTCGGGCTCCCGAGGATGGGGCTTCGTGATGCCGCTCCTGCCCCAGCTCCCGAAGGGGCCCCTCTACGGAATCCTCGCCAGGTTCGCGACGCCGACGGACCTCTATCACGCCTGCGAGGGGGTGCGTGACGCAGGCTTCACGCGGTGGGACGCCCACAGCCCGTTTCCCGTGCACGGCCTCGATCGAGCCATGGGGCTGCGGCGCTCCAGGCTTCCCTGGATCGTCCTCGGCATGGGACTGGCGGGGGCCGCGTTGGGGTTCGGCCTGCAGTGGTGGGTCCACGCCGTCGCCTACCCCCTCGTGATCAGCGGCAAACCGTACTTTTCCTGGCCCGCCTTCATTCCGATCACGTTCGAGGTGGCGGTCCTCTTCGCCTCGCTCGGCGCCGTCTTCGGCATGCTCGGTCTGAACCGGCTCCCGATGCACTACCATCCACTCTTCCGATCCAAGGTCTTCGAGCAGGCGACCGACGACGCCTTCTTCATCTCGGTCGAATCGTGGGATCCCCGTTTCGATCCGTCGGCCACCGGAAAGCTGCTGGAGTCCCTGGGCGCACGAAACGTCGAGCTCCTGGAGTCTTAGGATGATCTCCGAACGCGATGGCCCCGAGAAAGGAACAGCCGTGCTGCGGCCTGATCAGGCCACGATCCCGCCCGGGCACCCGTGGAACCGCATTCCGGTCATGGGCGCCGCCTGCGCCCTGCTGGGCGCGGTGGCCTGCGCGATTCTGGGGCCGGCGAATCCGAAGCAGTTCTTCTTCTCGTGGCTCGTCTCGTTCCTGTTCTTTCTGAGCCTGGCCGTCGGTGCGCTCTTCTTCGTGCTGATCCAGTACGCGTCCCAGGGAGGATGGGGAGTCGTGCTGCGACGGATCGGCGAGACAACCTTCGCGACGCTCCCCGTGATGGCTGTTCTCTTCCTCCCGTTGCTCCTCGGTCTGCGCGATCTCTACTCGTGGACCGTTCCCGGCGCAGCCGAGCACGATGCGCTGCTTCGCTGGAAGGCGCCATTCCTCAACGTGCCGTTCTTCCTGATCCGCGCGGCGATCTATTTCGGGGCGTGGTCCTTCATCGCCCTCCTCTATTACCGAGGCTCACGCAGTCAGGACGTGACGGGCGATCCTGGCGTCTCGGCCCGCCTGCGGCGCCTGGCCGGGCCCGCCATCATCGTCTTGGCCCTGACCCAGACCTTCGCCTCGATCGACTGGATCATGTCGCTGACGCCGCACTGGTACTCGACCATCATCGGCGTCTATTTCTTCGCGGGCGCCTTCGTCGGGTTCATCGCGCTGCTCTCGGTCGTCGCGCCCGCGATGCGCCGCGCGGGGCTGCTCGACACGGTCATCAGCGCCGAGCATCTGCAGGACGTCGGCAAGCTCCTCTTCGGGTTCACGTCGTTCTGGGCCTATATCGCCTTCTCCCAGTTCTTCCTCATCTGGTACGCGAACCTCCCGGAGGAGACGATTTGGTACAAGGCGCGGCTCGAGGGGTCCTGGGAGACCATCTCGCTGCTCCTCATGGCGGGCCACTTCGGGGTCCCGTTCTTTTACCTGATGGGCCGCGACGTCAAGCGAAGGGAATGGACCCTGGCCGTCGGGGGAGCGTGGCTCCTCGCGATGCACTTCGTGGATCTCTACTGGCAAGTCATGCCGACGCTCCATCCCGAAGGGGTTCGTCCGTCGGCCCTGGACGTCGCCGCGTTCGTCGCCATCGGTGGGTGCTTCGTGGCGGCGGCGAGCTGGCTGATGCGACGGCAGGCGCTCGTACCGCTACGTGACCCGAGGCTCGCAGAATCCCTCGCGTTCGAGAACGTGTGAGGGGTCGGAGCCTGCCCGCCGAAGCGCGCCGGGTCCTTTTGCGCGCGAAGGCGGGTCGGGTGTACAGTTTGCTCGAAATCGAATTCCTGCGCCGAAAGAGGCGCGTGAACGAGGACGGAGGAGCCGATGGTGCGCGCGACAGGGAGATTGTTACTGGCGGCTGGGCTGGTTGTGGCGTTGGCGTGGCCGGGCGTCGCTGCGGCTGCCGCGACGGTCACCGGCACCGTCAATTTCGACGGGAAAGCCCCCACTCTGAGGCCACTCGCCATGGACGCTGACCCGGTGTGCGCCAAGAAGCACTCGGCACCCGTGCCGAACGAGATGCTGGTCCTCGGCAGCGGCAACACCATGGGGAACATTCTGGTGTTTGTCTCGAAGGGGCTCCCGGCCGGGAAGACATGGCCGGTTCCAAAGACGCCCGTGACCCTCGATCAGCACGGCTGTCAGGTACAAGCCGCACGTGATGGGGATCATGGTCGGTCAGACCTACAAGATCCTCAACTCCGACGGCGTCCTCCACAACATCCACACGCTTCCCAAGGTCAACGCGGCCTTCAACAAGGGGATGCCGCCGACGCTCAAGGAGGCGACCACGGTGTTCAACAAACCCGAGGACGTCTTCCACATCAAGTGCGACGTCCACCCGTGGATGAGCGCCTACATCGCCGTCTTCACGCATCCGTTCTTCTCGGCGACGGGCACGGACGGGAAGTTCACGATTTCGGGCCTCGACCCGGGCACCTACGAGATCACCGCCTGGCACGAGAGGCTGGGGACGCAGACGGCCTCGGTCACGGTTGGCGGCAGCGATACCAAGACCCAGAACTTCAAGTTCACCATGCCTGCCGCGAAGAAGTAGGCACCAGGAGAACAGCCGCATGAGCGAGCAAGCAGCTGTCGCCGGACACAAACCGCACGTCGCGCACGACGCCCATCACGAGGAGCTCGGCTTCTGGCGCGCGTACGTCTTCTCCACCGACCACAAGGTCATCGGCATCCAGTACGCCATCACCGGCCTGCTGTTCCTCCTCTTCGGCTTCTCGCTGATGATGCTCATGCGCTGGCAGCTCGCCTATCCGGGTGCCCCGTTGCCGCTGATCGGCGGGCTCTTCGGCGAGGCGCGCATGCCGGGCGGGCAGATGCTCCCCGAGTTCTACAACGAGCTCGGGGCGATGCACGGCACCATCATGGTCTTCCTCGGCGTCGTCCCACTCGCTGTCGGAGGGTTCGGCAACTTCGTGCTCCCGCTCCAAATCGGAGCCCCGGACATGGCGTTCCCGAAGCTCAACATGGCGAGCTACCAAGCCTTCTTCCTCGGCGGCGTGACGATGCTCCTCAGCTTTCTCGTCCCCGGGGGAGCCGCGCAGTCCGGGTGGACCTCCTATGCGCCCCTCGTCGATCATCGCGGGCATGGGCCAGACGGTGTGGCTGATCGGGATGATCTTCCTGATCACCTCGTCGCTGCTCGGCGCGGTCAACTTCATCACGACCACGATCCAGCTGCGCGCGAAGGGGCTGACGTTCATGCGTTTCCCCTTCTTCGTGTGGGCCCAGTTCGTCACGGCCTTCCTGCTGCTCCTGGCCTTCCCGCCGCTCGAGGCCGCGGCGGTCATGCAGCTCATGGATCGTGTCGCCAGCACCAGCTTCTTCCTCCCGAGCGGCCTCGTGGTCAGCGGCCAGGTCCTCCAGCATGCGGGCGGAGGCAATCCGCTCCTCTGGCAGCACCTGTTCTGGTTCCTGGCGCATCCGGAAGTCTACGTTTTGATTCTTCCGGCCATGGGCATCGTCGCCGAGATCATCGCGAACAACACGCGGAAGCCTCTGTGGGGCTACCGCTCGATGGTCTACTCGCTGGTCTTCCTCGGCTTCATGTCGTTCATCGTGTGGGCGCACCACATGTTCATGACCGGGATGGGGACGGCGATGGCGGCGTTCTTCCAGACGACGACGATGATCATCTCGATCCCGTCGGTCGTGATCCTCACGGCCCTGATCATCTCGCTCTGGGGCGGATCGATACGATTCAACACGCCGATGCTCTTTGCGATCGCCTTTCTCCCGATGTTCGGCATCGGCGGGCTGACCGGGCTTCCGCTCGGCTTGAACGTCGCCGACATCCCGCTCCACGACACCTACTACGTCATCGCCCACTTCCACTACGTCGTCGCGCCGGGGACGATCTTCGCCCTCTTCGCGGGGATCTACTACTGGTACCCGAAGGCCACCGGGCGGAAGATGAACGAGACGCTCGGCAAGATCCACTTCGCGGCTCGTTCATCTGCATGAACGTCGTCTTCATGCCGATGTTCCTCGTGGGGCTGGCCGGCGTCTCGCGGCGACTGTATGACGGCGGGGCGGCCTACGACTTTGCGCAGCCGGTGCTGCACTGGAACGTCGTCTCGTCGTGGGGCGCGTGGATCATGGCGCTCTTCCAGATTCCCTTCATCTTCAATTTCTTCTGGAGTATCTGGAAGGGTGAGAAGACCGAAGACAACAACCCGTGGCAGGCGACGACGATCGAATGGGCGGCGCCGTCGCCTCCCCCGCACGGCAATTTCCTCGAGCCCCCGCAGGCGTACCGCGGGCCGTACGAGTACAGCGTTCCCGGTGCGGCCAAGGACTTCGTGCCGCAGTTCGAGGCCTGAGAGGTTGTGAATAGAATGTGTCAACTTCCAACTTCCAACTCCCAAATGAATGGGGGCGCGCAGGAGATTGGGCGTTGGGAAATTGGGAGTTGTGAGTTGAGACCGATCCGCGAGAGCTGACCTGATGGAAATCCCCTACACCGTAGAGCTGCGCCGCGACACCGGTCTGACCAACGGCAAGATCGGGATCTGGCTCTTCCTGGCCTCGGAGGTCATGCTGTTCGGCGCCCTGTTCGCGAGCTACATCTTGATCCGGACAGGCGCGCCGAGCTGGCCGCGGGGAGACACGATTCTGAATGTCCCGCTCGCCACCTTCAACACGATCGTCCTGATTTCGTCTTCCGTCACGATGGTCATGGCCTGGGCGTCGCTGATGCGCCACCGCTTCGGGACGTTCCGGATCTACATGGGGGCGACGATCCTGCTCGGGTTCGTCTTTCTCGTGGTCAAGTACTTCGAATACAGCCACAAGTTCCACGACGGGCTCTTTCCCAGCACCAACAACTTCCTCGCCCTCTACTTCACGCTGACCGGCCTGCACATGCTCCACGTGTTCGGCGGGATGGTGGTGAACGCCTAGTTCTGGGGCCCCGGCGCGAAGCAGTGGAAGACGAACCCGGAGTGGTTCACCAACCGCGTCGAGCACTCGGGACTCTTCTGGCATTTCGTGGATCTGGTCTGGATTTTCCTCTTCCCGACCTTGTACCTTCTGTAGGTAGCCTCCATGAGCGACCACGCAGCTGACATCGACAGACACGTCAGGATCTACATCACCGTCTTCGTCGCGCTCATGGTCCTGACCATCGTCACGGTGGCGATTTCTCGACTCCACCTTCCCGTCCACCTTGCGGTGACGCTTGCGCTGATCGTCGCGACCATCAAGGGAACGCTGGTGGCGTGCTACTTCATGCACCTGATCTCCGAGAAGAAGCTGATCTACGCGGTCCTCGCGCTGACCGCTGTGTTCTTCGTCGCGCTGCTGGCCCTTCCCGTCTTCACCGTCCACGACGGCTTCTGGATTCACTGATGAACCTCAGGTGGGTCCACGCGGTGCTGATCCTCCTCTCCGCGGCTCTCGCGGTGCTGTTCGGGGTCTGGTGCCTGAGCCTGTACGCGCGCGAGGACGGGGTCGCAAGCCTGCTCGCGGCCGTCGCGGCTTTCGCCGTGTCGATCGGCCTGGTCGTCTACGACCGGTGGTTTCTGCGCAAGACGAGGACGCTCAGATGAAGGCATCCGGGAGGTTGGCGTCTGCACTCAGGCTGATTGTCATCACGGTGGCAGCCCTGATGGTCGGCAGCTCGAACGTCCTGGCCTGCCCGCAGTGCTTCGGCGCGCAGGAGACCTCGCTCGTCGACGGGGCGAAGCTCGGCGTCATGGTGCTGCTGGTGATCACGCTTGTCGTGCAGGGCGGGTTCGCGGGCTTCTTTCTCTATCTCTACAGGCGTGCGAAGCGCGTGGCGGAACTCGAGCTTGAAGACGAATGGTCGGAGCTCCAACGAGGGTCGAGAACATCATGACTGAGTGGATGGGACTCCCGGCGCTCGCCTCGGCTCACGGCGGGGAGATCGACGGCCTGATTGGCTGGACGCACGTGTTCATGCTCATCCTGTTCGTCGGGTGGGGAGGCTTCTTCACCTATTGCCTGGTTCGTTTCCGGCGATCGCGGCATCCCGTAGCGGACTACGCCGGAGTCAAGTCGCACACGTCGAGCTACCTCGAAGTCGCCGTCGCCGTGGTCGAAGCGATTCTGCTGGTCGGATTCTCGATTCCGCTCTGGGCCGCGCGGGTGGACCACGTTCCCTCGGAGAAGGAAGCGCTCCTCGTTGAGGTCACTGGCGAGCAGTTCGCGTGGAATGTCCACTACGCCGGCCCCGACGGGGTATTCGGCCGCACCGACATCAAGTTGCTCGACCTTCAGTCGAACCCCCTGGGACTCGATCGCTCCGATCCGGCCGCGAAAGACGACGTCACTACGGTCAATCAGATGTTTCTGCCCGTGAACAAGCCGATCATCGTGAGGCTCAGAAGCAAGGATGTCATCCACAGCTTCGGCGTGCCGGAGTTTCGCGTGAAGCAGGACGCCGTGCCCGGCCTGACGATCCCGATCTGGTTCGTCCCCAACGTTACGACCGCGGAGATGCGGACCCGAATGAAGAATCCCGAATTTCAATACGAGATTGCCTGCGCGCAGCTCTGCGGCTTGGGCCATGCCCGGATGCGGGGGTTTGTGACCGTCCAAACCGCGGACGAGTTCCAGAAGTGGATGGACGCGAAGATCCAGGAGCAGTCCGAAGAGGACCCCTTCAAGTAGCGGGGGACCGGGGGGTGGCGATCAGATCAACTTCATCCCGGCTTGGGCGCAAGAACGCGAAGGCGGAACGAGGTCTCCTTCAACTCGCGTAGGACGATCTGCCTTTTCGCCCGAGCGTCCTTCGGGCTCGATCCCGTCATCGGCCTCCTCGTAGTTCGCGCCGGCAGACGTCCCGCTCCTTAACAGTTGCGCACAGAGTGCAATGGCAATCGGGCCCTGAGTGTGCAGAAACCTCGCCAGCCGCGTGATCACGCAGGCGAAATTGAACAGGCGCTCTCGCAGATCATAGGGCTTGTCCTTGATGATCCAGTCGTGGCGATCCATGACATGCATCACTGACGCCACGTCGCCAATGAGCCAATCCGAGCTACTCCCGACGTCCAAGCCAACCCCAATTCCCAACTTCCAATTCCCAATCCCAATCTCGGCGCGCGGCGCCGCGCCGCGCGAGTTCGATGAACTGTTGGAGATTGGGAGTTGGCAGTTGGGGGTTGGAGTTGGAAATTTGAAATCGGCAGTTTGCAGACCTCGGCGCGTCTTGGAGCTACCCGAAGTCCTTCGAGGTGGCACGACCGCTTCCTGCGCCGAGCTGATACGTGCCTGGGCTCAGCATCGTCGCGAACCCTTCGGCGACAAGAGCGCGGTTGCCGCGGCCGGCTTCCGGGCGTGAGAGGCCAGTCACTCGAGCGAGTTCTCCTGGAATCGTCAGCCCTGCACTGGCGAGGAAACAGCGCGCGATCTCGCGGACGGCGACCTCGCGGCTGACACGGCGGCGCAGGCCGTCGGGAAACCGGCCGACGCCAAGCGTCCAGATGTACGTGAACGGCTGATAGATGACGTCGCCAGGGATCACGATCATCGCCGCCTGCAGCTCATCGAGCGCGCGGTTGAAAGTTGCGCGATCCTTCACTCCGGACTCCTGGCGCAGGTCCGCCGTGCCCATCTCCCATTCGTGGCGCAGCACTTTGAGGATGGCGCGGGCGGCCCTGCTCAGGCGCCGCGGTTCCTCGGTTCTGCGCATGCCCCAGATCGCGTGGAAGTACGGAATCATCCGAGGCGCGATGAAGGTGGCCCTCCCCCGTACGAGTTTGGCGTAGTACATCTTGCCGCGGCGAAGGAGCTCGTCTTTCAGATTCCAGGTGAGTGAAGCTTCACCATCCTTCTGGACATTCCGCGGCATCACCGCATCGCGCCGTCCGCACACGGCGACGTAGAGCGACGGCCCAGGCCGGTGGGAATCCATGAGACACGACGCAAATCCCACCTGCTCGATGAAGCGCTCGGCATCGAGCGGCGTCATGACCTGCCGCGTCGGTTCGCGCCACCACGTCGCGTCGCGATATTCCTCGACTTCATCCGGAACGCCTAGCTTCGCGCGCCTCAGCATGATGTTCATGCTACTGCGCGCCGAAACGCGTGGTCGTTCAGTTCGAAGTAGAAACGAACCTTTCAAATCGCCGATCGCCAGCGCGGCAGTCGAACATCAGGTTGGCGATCGCTTCAATCAGTAGCGAGCATCCCGCGCATCGTCTGCGCCCGGTCGAGTCTGTCGGAATCCGACGTCCGGGCCAATGTCGGGATGGCCCCGCGGTTTCCACCAGGTGAACCAGGTATGTCCGTGCGCCTTCCCCCGACGGATATAGATAATCGCGTAAGGGACAAACAGCGCGGCGAACAGCACAAGCGCGAGGGTAATGGCGGTCGAGATCTCCATTGCTCAGCTCCTTCCGCAGCTATCGATCGTGACATGCAATCTGGAGTCCTGCGACCCAACCCCAATCCCGGCCGGTTCGTCCGCTGAGCGGATACGTCCTTGGACTCAGCATCGTCGCGAAGCCTTCGGTAACACGCACGGTTGCCGATTGCCCCGCAGTAACCGTTGTTGATGAGCTAGAATCGTTCCTGGGAGCGGATGACCTATGCGAACAGCTGCGATGAGCATCGGTATGTCGGTGTTGCTGACGGCGAGCGTGGCGCTGGCGCAGGAGATCAAGGCCGAACCGGATCAGCGGTACTTCGTGATCGAGGTCACCAAGCTCTCGACGTTCGAAAAAGAACTGAACATCGCTGCCAAGCAGGGGTTCCGGCTGATGATGTCGACGACCTCAGAGGAAGGCCAGCGTATCCAGGCGCTGATGGAGCGGGTCGCCCAGCTGCCCGGGACCTATCAATACCGGATGGTCGCGACGTTTTCCGAGAAGACTGGCGATAAAGAGATGAACGCGGCCGCTGCGGAAGGATTTCGCCTGCTGTCGCACAGCTCGATGGTCAAGCAGGGGCTCACGATCTTCAACCGGAACAGCGTCGTCATCATGGAAAAGGCCCCGGAAATGACGACTGTCTATGCGTACATGACGGTCTCCGCGGTCAGAACCTCCACCTTTCACCAGGAATTGAAAGCGGCGGTAGAGCAGGGGTGGAAGGTTGTAGACATGACTTACGGTCAGGGTCCTGCTCGAGCGAGTTAAGAGCGGTCCACGCGACGTGATCGCGACGCATCAGATCAGAAACGGGGGCCGTGTCGCAGGGGCCGTGCAGGGTCCGCCTAGAATCACGCAAGCATCCGGGAACTGAGGCCGAACCGTAAGTGGAGCGGATCTGCCCGTTTAAGAGCGTGGCCTGGAGAGTCTTGCGGCAGCGTCACTGGTGACACGCGCGGTCGGACGCGCGTGATCCCGTTTGGGAGAATGTTCCGATGCCGGCTCCCCGTCCCGGATGCTCGACGTGCAGTATGGAGGAGCCTTCGATGAAAGACAATCGCCGCCGTCGTCCTGGAAAACCTCGCGTGTCCCCGTCGGTACTCGATCGCATTAATCCACACGCCGCAGGGATCGATTGCGGATCAGCGGAGCACTACGTCGCGGTGCCTCCTGATCGAAGCGCATCCCCCGTCCAATCATTCAAGACGTTCACGAGCGATCTGTTACGCCTCGCGGACTGGCTGGTCGCCTGTAGGGTGACGAGCGTGGCGATGGAAGCCACCGGCGTGTACTGGATCCCGATCTACGAAATCGTCGAGGCCCGTGGCATCGAGGTCCTGCTCGTGAACGCACGACACATCAAAAACGTCCCGGGGCGAAAGAGCGATGTGTCGGACTGCGAATGGTTACGCGAGCTCCACAGCGTCGGCTTGCTCCGCGGGAGTTTTCGTCCCCCGGAGGCCATTGTCGCGTTGCGGACCTATGTCCGCCATCGGCAGAGCCTGGTCGAAAGCGCAGGGACCTACGTTCAGCGGATGCAGAAAGCGCTCGTGCAGATGAACCTCCAACTTCCGCTGGTCGTGAGCGATATTACGGGCGTCACCGGCCTCAAGATCTTACGGGACATCGTCGCCGGCCAGCACAACCCGCAGCATCTCGCCAAGCATCGGGATTATCGGTGTCGCGCATCGCAAGCCGAGATTGAGGCAGCCTTGACCGGACACTATCGGCCCGAGCACCTCTTCGTCTTGCGACAAAATCTGGAACTCTTCGACGCGTGTCAGACTCAGCTCTCGGCCTGTGATCGCGCCATTGAAGCTCATGTCCAGGTACTGACCGCGAGCCGAGAGGCGCCGCCCGCGCCGCTGCCAGCGGCGCGGGTCAACCGCAAACGCGCGGACAACGAACCGCACTTCGAGATCCGGACGCCGCTGCATCAGCTCACCGGTGGCGTCGATCTCACACAAATTGACGGCATCGCCCCGTACACGGCGTTGAAGTTGATCGCAGAGATTGGTACCGACATGCACCGCTGGACCACTGAAAAACACTTCACCTCGTGGCTCACGCTTGCCCCCAAAAACAAGATCTCCGGTGGGCGCCTCCTGAGCTCTCGGACGGAACCGTCAGCCAATCGTGCCGCCGTAATCTTGCGGATGGCCGCGATGACCCTCGGTCGCGGACAGACGGCCCTTGGTGCGTTCTACCGGCGTTTAGCCGGGCGCATCGGCAAAGCCCAGGCAATCACCGCGACCGCCCGCAAGCTCGCCATCCTGGTTTATCGTGCCCTCAAAGGCGAACTCGTCTACCGGGATCCCGGTGCGGATGCATACGACCTGCAGCAACGTACTCGCGTGCTCCGTCGTCTCCGTCAGAGCGCCGTAAAACTCGGCTTCGACCTTGTGAATCGCAGCACCGGCGAGATCCTGCATGCCGCATCCGTTTAATTCGAGGCAGTTTCTTGGGAGCTGAGCCCCGAGTGCTGGCTGACGCCGCTGCGGATTAAGTACGACGGACGCCCTACCCAACAATTTTCGGGGTCGGCATCCGCCGCGCGGGTCCGCTCGTGCTCTTCGACGGTGACGCGAGCGATGCTCACCTGAAATGCTCGATCAGCATTAAATCGGCGCCTCTGCGCACCAGTCCTGCGAACAGGATCGTCTTTCGATCGGGCGAGACGGCCAGGGGGTGCCCCAACGGATCCGGCGGAAAATGCTGGAGCGTGCCAAGTAGCCGGTCGCGCCCGCTGACCAGGTCGATCGAATGGAGCGACGGGGTCGTGCTCGGCTCGCACGCTGCATAGACGATCGTCGTTCCCACCGGAATGAAGGACGCATGCCGCACACACTCGATCAGACGCCGCGGTGGACCGGCGCCTGTGAGCGGCATCACCAGAAGCGGCGAGTTGCCGTATTTCGGCTGATACAACAGGCTCGCTCCGTCAGCGGTCTCATATGCGAGAAATCCGCTGCCGGTTCGGGTGAGTTGTTCCGCCGCTCCGCCGGTTGCGGGCACGCGCCAGATGTCTCGGCCGCCCTCACGCGCCTCAGAAAAGTAGATCCATTTCCCGTCGCGAGACCAGGTCGGCACGGTCTGATCGCCGGTCGGCTTCGTGATCCGCCGCGGCGCGCCACCTTCCGCGGGAATGGTCCAGACATGGACGTGGCCATCCGGATCATATGCATCGAACGCGATCGTGCGGCCATCCGGCGACCAGTTGGGCGATCCCTGCCATCCCCATCGATGTGAGGTGAGCTGACGTGGATCGGATCCGTCGGCCGCCGCCACCCAGATCGCCTCCTGACCTGACCGGCCCGAGGCAAACGCAATACGCCGGCCGTCCGGCGAGAAGTGCGGATCACCTTCGTTGGATGAGGACGCCGCGACCCGTTCGGGTGCGCGTCCCGGCGACGAAGCGATAGAGGTGGCCTTCCCAGTCGTATCGCGAGAACACCAGCCGGTCTCGCGCGGCGACCGTTGCCGGATGTTCGGCATGGCTGCCGGCGATCTCGACCGGTTCCGGGGGCCGCGTGCCGTCGATCCAGATCCGCCAGAGGTTTAACGAACTCGCACTCTTGCCGACGAACACGATCGACTTGCCGTCGCGGCTCCAGGCCATGCCGGCCGACTCCGGGTACGCCGGCTGCGTCGTCAATGTTTTCGCGGCACCGACCGAAGCAAGGCGCTCGTCGATCTCGACAGGCCACCGACCGCACATTGCCTGGCATCAACGTTGATGCAGTCAGCCCGGCCGTGTCGCACGACGCGTACGCGATGCGGCGACCGTCCGGCGAAAAAATGGGCGAGAAATGAAACGTGGGAGGCTTCGGCCGCGTGATCGCGCGAGGCTCCCCGCCGTCGATTGGAATCAGATAGATGCCGGCGGAATCGCCGCTCGCATCGCGCGGGTCGCGACCCGCGGCCACATACCGCCCGTCGGGCGACCAGGTAATGTTTAACGCCCTGAGCGCAATCGGATCGGTCGCGCCCACTGGAAATTCGCTGATCCGCGAATCGGGCCCACCGAGTGCCGACATCACGTGAATGCGCGCGGCATTGCCCGTTCTGCGGAGGAATGCGATACGGCGGCCGTCGGGCGACCAACTCGGTGCGTAGTCGTCCGCCGGATCCGTCGTCAGGCGCCGAACACCTGTCGAGCCGACCAACGTGACATAGATGTCGGTGTTGTCGTAGTTCTCGCCGGACCACGCGAACGCCACCTGCTCGCCGTCGGGAGCGAAGGCTGGCCACGCTTCGCTACCGGCAAGCCTCGTCAGCGGCACGACTCTCGGAGGCACGTTCTCGACCGGCGGGCTTCGACGGACCAGCCACGTTGCTGCGACCGCCACCGCGACAATCGTGACGAGGGCCGCTGCCCCTGCTATCCACGGCCACAATCGAGTTCGGCGCCGCAGGCGGCGTGTCGAGTACCGCTGTGGACGTGGGGTCCTCGGTTCGCGCATCAGCGATCGCGTCGTCGACAGTCGCAATGAAGCGGTAACCGCGCCGAGGCACCGTCTGAATGAAGCGTGGCGAGTCGGCCGAATCGCCCAGCGTCTCGCGCAGGCGGTTGACGACCGCGTTCAGGCCGTGCTCGAAGTCGACGAATGTACCGTTGGGCCACAGTCGCTGGCGCAGCTGATCGCGAGTCACGAGATCGCCGGGCCGCTGGAGCAACAGCGTCAGGACCTGGAGTGACTGTTCCTGGAGCCCGACGCGTACACCTGCCTTTCGCAGCTCGCCCGAGCGCACATCCAGTTCGAACGTGCCGAAGCGGAAAGAGCCGCGCGCCGGTGCCCTGAAGCGCCTGTCATCGCTTTCAAATCAGCGAAAATCTTCGATCAGCATCACGTCGCCGCTGTGTCCGACGACGCCTGTGAAAAGAATGGTGCTGCCGTCAGGCGACACCGCGAGGTTCACATGTAACCCCCTCGGAGGAAAATCCTCGAGTCGCCCAAGGAGACGGTCCTTTCCGCTGACGGGATCGATGGCGCGAAGTGGTGGCCTTGCGCTCGGATCGCATGGCACGTAGACCATTGTGTTCCCTGCTGGAGCGAACGCCGACGATCTGACGCAGTCGACGAGCTGCCTCGGTGCTCGGCGTCGCCGGTGAGCGACAGCAACAATAACGCTGAGTCGCCGTTAACCGGCTGGTAGAGGAGACTGGTGCCGCCGTCGAGTTCATAGGCGACGAAGCCGCTGCCCGTCCGCGTCACCTGTTGCGGTTGCCCTCCCCGTGAGGGCACCCGCCAGATATCTCGCGTCGCTCCGCGCTCGTGGGCGAAATAGATCCACTTGCCGTCGCGCGGACCACGTTGGCACCGAGTGGTTGCCGGGCCCGCTTGTGATCTGTCGCGGGGTGCCGCCATCGGCGTCAATGATCCAGATGCGAACCTGTGCGCCAACGCCGCCGCTGTCGAACGCGATCGAGCGTCCATCCGGCGACCATGAAGGCGAGCCTGGCAATTGGCGCGCGTCGTGGGTGAGCTGGCGTGGCGTTCGACCCGTCGGCCGCCGCGACCCAGATCTGAACGTGGCCGGAGCGCGCCTGAGAGCAAACGCAATGCGCCGGCCATCCGGGGAGAAAGTGCGGGTCGGTTTCAAACGACGAGGACGGCGCGACCGCCTCGAGAGGCACGGCCGGCGTCGAAGCGATAGAGATGCAAATCCCACGTGGCTCGTGAGAACACCAGTCGGTCGCGCGTCGCGGCCGTCGCCGGGTATTCCACCGATTCGCCTGCGATCTCGATCAGCTCAGGTGCACGAGGGGTGTCAACCCAGAGCCGCCAGAGACGCACAGGAAGGGGAGCTCCCATCGCAAACAGGATTGACTTGCCATCGCGGCTCCATGTCAGGCCCGCAGGTTCAATCGGCTGCGTAGTCAGGATTCGCGGTGCGGTGGTGGGCAGACCTGTGTTGTCGACATCCGTCATGCGGACGGCACACCGGTCCGGCAGTAGCCACGGCAGGAACAAACCAATCGAACGCGCACGCCAGGTACGCCAGGCGGCGACCGTCGGCCGAGAAAACCGGAGAGAGATGGAACGAAGGAGGCGCTCGGCCGCGTGATCGCGCGAGGTTCTCCAGCCTCCACGGGGATGAGATAAAGGCCGGGGACGACGCGGTCGGAGAACCGCGGATCGCGGCCTGCAACGACATGGCGTCCGTCAGGCGACCACGCGATCTGCGCACCGAGATCGCCTTGCAACTCGTGATGCCGACCGGGAAGTCACTCAGCTTCGAATCAGGACCCACCGAGCGCTGAGACGAGGTGAATACGAGCCGAATTGCCAGATTTGCGAAGGAACGCAATGCGCCGGCCGTCAGGTGACCAGCTGGGGGCGAAGTCGTCTGCGGGATCCGTGGTAAGCCGCCGGACGATGGTCGACCCCGCCAGCGTGACGTAGATATCGGTGTTGTCGAACTTCTCGCCGGACCAGACGAACGCGACCTGTTCGCCATCCGGCGCGAACGCCGGCCCGCTCTCCTTGCCGCGCCAACCTCGTGATCGGCACGACGCTCGGCGATGGGCTCCTCGACCGAGGGGGCTCGGCGCAGGAGCAATGGCAACGGCCGCGACAACGAGCACGATGCCAGGCTGGCCGCCCAACCACCATCCAGTACGCGTGCGCGTTTCAGGGCTCTGGTCGGCCGGTGCGTGGCACCAGCTGCCGATGCATGGACCGCACACCTTCGACGGGCGCGATGAAGCGGTAGCCGCGCCGGGGCACCGTCTGAATGAAGCGCGGCGAGTCAGCCGAATCGCCCAGCGTCTCGCGCAGGCGGTTGATGACGGCGTTCAGGCCGTGCTCGAAGTCGACGAACGTGCCGTTCGGCCAGAGCCGCTGGCGCAGCTGCTCGCGGGTGACCAGATCTCCGGGCCGCTCCAGCAGCTCGACCAGCACTTTCAGCGACTGCTCTTGCAGGCCCGACGAGCACGCCCGCCTTGCGCAGCTCGCCTGACTGCAGATCGAGTTCGAAGATGCCGAATCGAAGCGGCCGGCGCGCTGGCGCGGGAATCTCTGCCATCGCCATACCCTGTCAGGACCAGCCCGTGGAGGCGGCGACATCCTAGCACGCGCTGCTGCCGCCTGTGAGGTACCCGCCCAACTGCTTGTCTGCTCGTCACTTGGCCGGCGACGGCTGTAAGAGGCAGATTGACTCCCAAGTCATTGAGGTGGCCACTCCGAACGCCCAGCGTGCACGCACAACCGCCCACACGGAGGTGCGCTCATGCGGGTCAGGCCGCCCGTCACCAAGTCTTTGGATCCCTCGTGGTCCTTGGAGCACTACTCGGATTCTCACCCGTCGAGGCCGCCCAAAGTCCCTACGACATCGCCATCGGGCGGGCGTTGCGCCTCCTGCCGCGACAACCGGAAAAGGTCGTGTTGGTCGAGCGTGCCGACGGGTCGCACCTGCACACGGGAAAGCCCCGGACGGAGGCGTTCGTCAATCACGGCGGCAGTGAGGTCTTCTTGGTACGGCAGGGTGTCACGCTCCAGGCGGCGTTGAAGGGACGGGGATCTTCGACTACGTGCTGGCCACAGTATCTGGCACGAGATGGCCCACATCGCTGGCGCCGACGAGGCGGGGGCACAACAAGCTGAAGAGCAGCTGTGGAAAGAGTTCATGCTCACGCGTCGCGTGGAGAGCGGCGTAGGCATGCGCTACTTCGCCCTGCTACAGAAGCGTCGCTGATGCGCTCCTACCAGGTTCTGGTGAAGCTCATCGGCGAAAATGTGGCGTGTCCTGGGGGTTGAGGACGCGCACCATGGTAACCGTGAGATGGCCTAGAATGGCCCCGGTCTTTCCTATCGCCCAGCAGCGAAGGGGGATGAATTCGACATCTGAGAGGCAGTGAACGTCGGAACTTGCCGGGGAGGCCGGCCGATGCTGAAATGCAGCCTCGTCGGCCCGTTGTTCGGCGTTTTTCTCGGCGTCTGCGCCAGCGCGCGGAGTCAGAGCTTCAACGGCGCAATCTCAGGCGTCGTGAGGGACAGTTCGCGAGCTGTCGTGACCGACGTCGTGCTGACGCTGCGCGATGTCGCCACCGATCACGCTGTCGGGATGACGCGTTCTGGCTCGGAGGGCGAATACGCCTTCCGCAATCTCGCTCCCGCCAAGTACGAAATTCATGCGACCAAGCCAGGCTTTCAGCACGTAACCCATCCTGATATCGAAGTCACGCTCAGTTCGGTGCAGCGTGTCGAGATCACGCTGCCGATTGGCACGCAAGAACAGCGAATCGAGGTCGTCGGCGGCTCGTCGGTGCTCAGTACCAGCGCCACTCAGGAACACGGGATCACGCCTGAGACCCTCCAACAGCTCCCGCTCGCCATGGCCAGCGGTCCCCGCGCGGCGGCCGCTTTCGCCACACTGATGCCGGGCGTTGCGACGGCTGGAGGATCCGATCCGCTCAATGCCCGAATCAACGGTGGCCTGCAATCCGGCGATGAGGCCACCATCGATGGCGTCAGCATGCAGCAGGGATTCATGAGCCAGGGCGGCATGATTTCGATCTACCTCGACTTCCCGATGTCGCCGGACATGGTCAGCGAAGTCAAGGTCCTCACCTCGAACTACGCGCCCGAATTCGGCGCGTCGACGTCCGGGCAAATCATGGCGGTGACGAAGTCCGGCGGCAGCTCGTTCCACGGCGCGGCCTTCGAATACCACCGTGATGATTCGCTCAGCGCCACACAGTGGGGAATTTCGGAGAAGCCGACATTCAAGCGGGACAACTTCGGCGCCAATGTCGGCGGACCAGCCAAAGTGCCCGGGTTGTGGAACGATCGGTGGAAGAGCTATTTCTTCTTCAATTTCGAGGGCTACCGGCAGAAGGGGGGATCGAACCTTCCCACCATTTCGATTCCCTCCATGCAGGAACGAGGCGGTGACTTCCGGGATTGGCGGGACGCCGCAGGGAACCTGATTCCGATCTACGACCCGCTCACCCTTCGATCGGACGGCCACGGCGGCTTCATCAAGGACCAGTTCATGGGGTGCGATGGCAACACACCCAATGTCATCTGCCCGTCGCGCATCAACCCGATCGTTTCCGCCTGGCTCAGCGCGTTGCCAGTGACAACAAGCGATGGGCCATTGAACAACTACCACCCGTCACAAGCGGTGCCCGACACGATTCTGGCGGACTCCAACTACTACATGGGGCGCTACGATCTCCAGCTCGGCGGCAATGATCACTTGTTTGTGAGCGTGTGGCACCAGCGATCGCCTGCGAAGTTTTCCTCGGTGCTTCCGAGGTCCCTCGCCAATGAATCCTTCACTGATCCCCAGAACTCATGGGTGAGCCGCTTCAACTACGACAAGACCATTCGCGGCACGCTGCTGAACCACACGTCGATCGGCTATCTGAATCGCAATGAGGGATATGGATGCGTCAACCAGGATTTCGCGGACGATTTTCCTCAGATCGCCGGGGTGGCCAGTCACAACGTGCCACCGTACATTTCGTTCAATGACAGGGCATTTAGTGCCTTCGGCTGTCCCGGGGGTCCCTCGCACGAGAGCATCACCACTCGCCCGACCTTCATCATCAACGACATCGTGACGTGGACCAGGGGCGCGCACACGATGAAGCTGGGGATGGAGTACCCGGAAAATCATGGGCAACCTCCACGGCGCGAACAATGAAGCGGGGAGCTTTGACTTTCAGCCCGGCGCAACGGGGCTGCTCGGTGTGAATAGCGGCAGTCCAATCGCCAGCTTCTTGCTCGGCGCCGTTGACAATGCCAACGCGACGTTCCGGGCAGTCAATTCGTCCTATCCGCGCCAACACGCCTGGATCGTCCATGCCGGCGACACGTGGCGCGTCAACGACACGCTCACGGTCGATTACGGTCTCCGCTGGGACTACTTCTCTCCGTCGTCAGAAAAGTACGATCGCTTCTCCTTTTTCGATAAGGACGGCGAGAACCCCGGAGCCGGCGGTCGTCCAGGTCGGCTCGCATTTGCCGGAGACAGCTTTGGAGAGGCGAGCTTTCGCGCCCGCTATCCGGAGCAGAACTGGTACGGCGGGTATGCGCCGCGCCTGGGCGTCGTGTACTCGTGGAATGACAAGACCGTCGTGCGCGCCGGTTGGGGCGTTTTTTACACGCAGGCGTTCTATCCGGGCTGGGGCGGCGGCATCACGCAGGACGGCTTTTCGAGCTAGCCCTTCATTCTCGAGCGGGCTCGGCGGAATTCAGCCGGCCTTCTTCCTGGAGGAAGGCTTCCCGCAGAATTTCGAGGCCCCTCCCATCATCCGCTCGGACTACAAGAATGGGCAGACGATTCTCTATCGGCCGGTTGATGCGAACCAGCGCTCGTATTCCCACCAGTGGAACATCACCGTCGATCGCCAGCTCGGTCACGACCTCGCTCTGAGCATCGCGTACGTGGGCAGCGCCGGTCGCCGGCTCCCATCGAGCATCGATCCGATCAACGCCGTCGATCCCCGTCATCTATCGATGGGGCCGGCGCTCGATGACGAGTTTGAGCGCGGGATGACGAGCCTCCATGGCGTGCCCCTGCCCTACGCGGGCTGGGTCGAGCAAATGACGGGGTGCTCGCCGTCGGTCGCCCAGGCGTTGCGGCCATTTCCACAGTACTGCGACAACTTGCAGGGTTTGAATGAGAACCACGGGGAATCTCGCTACAACTCGTTGCAAGTCAAGCTCGAGAAGCGTTTCGCCAATGGATTCTATGGGTTGGTGTCCTACACGCTGTCAAAAACGGTTTCGAGCGGCTCGGACGACACACAGCGTGAGGCGCTGACGTGGAATGGTGCGCAAGGTGTCATCTCGCCGTTCGAGCGGGAGCGCAACGAGGCGATTGCCGTCACCGACACGCCGCACGTCCTCTCGGCGGCTTTCGTGTACGAACTGCCCTTCGGCAGCGGCAAGAGATTCCTCAACGCCGGCGGCGTGAAGAACGCGCTTCTGGGTGGCTGGCAGATCAGCACGATTTTCCGGTACTCCTCGGGTCTGCCGCTCTTCTTCCGCGTGGGAGGCACAGCGTGCAACGTGCCCGGACCATTCCGGGCCGGCTGCATTCCCGCCATCATCAACCCGGACGCCGTCTTCGCACAGGAGAAGGGGTCGTTCGACCCGGCCAAGGGGCCGCTGTTGGATGTCACGGCGTTCGAACCGGTGAGCGCGTTCAACTTCTACAGAGGCCGGGGCAATCGCATAGAGGAGAGCGTCCGCGGCTTCGGTTACCACAACCAGGATCTTGCGTTCGTCAAGAACGCGAGGGTGTCTGGCGGAACGAACCTGCAGCTTCGGGTGGAGGTCTTCAACTTCTGGAACTGGCACATGTTCACGTATGGAGCGTGGGGAAACGCGGCATTCAACACCGATCTCTCGAGCCCAGACTTCGGCACGTGGAACGGGACTGTGTCAGACCCACGCAGTATCCAGGTTGCGGCTCGCTTCGAGTTCTGATTCCAGACGCTCTAGATTAGCCGAAGAGTTTCGGGGTCGGCATCCGCGCGCGGATCCGCTCGAGCTCTTCGACGGTCACGCGGTCGAGGCCGCCCTTACGGCAGGACTCCTCGACGGCTTTGACGACCATCCCCCGAACGAACGCCGGAATCTTCTTCATGCGTTCGGCAGCCGCATCGTCCCACGCGATCGTCTTCGACGAGTCCAGCCCGTATTCGATCGCGGAAGCGGAGCGCAGTCGCATGTAGGGCGGACCTTGAGGTCCGCCATCGCCGAGGCCCGGAAGGGGCGGACTCTGCGCGAGAAGTGGCGACCCAGCGAACTTGCCGGGGATGTGGGTGCAGAGGGGATCTTCGGCCATCAGATCTCCGGTCATCCCGTAGGCCCGGGCACGACAGCCCCCACACTGAGCGTTCATCTCGCATGCGCCGCACCGCCCGCCGAGCGAGGCGCGGCGGCGAACGTCGGTGAAGAGCTCCGAGGACGTCCAGAGGTCCGTGAGACGCGAGCTGCGAAGATTCCCCGCGAAGACGGGGAGATAGGGGCACGGCGTGACATCGCCGTTCGGCCGTATCCCCATGTAATGCGTCCCGGCGGGACACCCGCCGGCTCCTCCGGAGTAGGTCCTGATCCGAGCGTCGGCGTCGCCCTGCTCCAGAACCGTCTTGATGTAGTGCGGCGCGCACTTCGCATTCACGAGCATCCGGCGGTCGTACTTCCTCTGAATTCGATAGAGCGAAGCCAGAACGTCGTCGTACTGCGCGGCGGTCATGTCCGACACGAACTGCCCGCGACCCGTCGGCACGAGGAAGTAGAGGTTCCAGACCTTCGCGCCCAGGCGATCGTGCGCGAAGTCGGCGATAGCGTCGAGCTCGCCGAGATTGTGCGCGCCTGCGGTCGTCTGCACGATGAAGGAGAGCCCGGTCCGGTTCAGGATTTCGGCTCCCTCGACCGTGTTTTGCCAGGCGCCACGCACTTTCCTGAAGCGGTCGTGATGATCGGGATCGAGCGCATCGAGCGAAAGGGACAGTCCCCGTGCGCCGGCCTCCGCCAGACGCTGCGCGACGTTCTCCGTAATGCGCACGCCGTTGGTGCCGACGACGACCCAGAGTCCACGTTCTGCCGCGCGCCCGACAATCTCGAGGATGTCGCGCCGCAAGAGCGGCTCACCGCCCGTCAAAATCGTCAGGCATTCAGGCGCGAACGCGGCGATTTCGTCGATGACCTTGAAGCAGTCCTCGGTGCCGAGCTCGCTCCTATCGGCGAAGTTCTCCGTGCCGACCAGAGGCGCGCCGCCGGCGTCGAGATAGCAGTGCTCGCAGGCGAGGTTGCAGCGGTAGGTGAGGTTCCAGGAGATGACGTATGGCCTCGCGAATGTGCTGGCCTCGGCGGGCGGCATCTTCACTCTCAATTCCCAATTCTCAACTCCCAACTCCCAAGACTCCACAACGTGGGCGTTGGGAATTGGAGGTTGGTAGTTGGAGGTTGGGAGTTGACGAGGTTCATCCGTTCACATCCCGAAGAACTCGCGAGCGGCGTCGAGGATCGTCTCGTCCACTTCCAGGGCCCCCCTCTCCCGGGCGAATCTTTCGATGCCGGTTCGCGCCATTGGCCGAACGAACTCGGGGATGTTCGCGAGCCGTGCTTCGGCCGCGGATGTCCACCGGACGGCGATCGGCTCGCCGGTCTGCCGATCGAAGGGCCGATTCTCACTACCGGGTGCGCCCTCCGCTGTCGGGATCATCCCCGCGAACGGGCAGCCGGTGCTGGACGTGCTCGATGCGTCTGCGCTCGTCTCGGGGCCGATCCGCACGCCGAGCGACTGGACGATTTGCGTTTCGTACGCATTGGTGAGCATCGCGATCTCGTAGCCGCACTCGGGACACGAGTAGGCGATCGACAGCGAGCCGCGCTCAGGTGGCCCGACCGTTTGAAGCTTCATCGGGGTATCGCAGGGGACACAGAGGAACTTCATCGCGGAGGCTCCGATTCGAGACAATCCAACAGTTGTTGCGCAACAGCCTCGAGGGCGCGGCCGACGGGTGTTTCGGGCAGTTCCGCCAGGGGCATCCCGCTATCGCAGTGCCGTGCCAGCTCGGGATCGAATGGAACGGTCCCGAGGCAGGGGATCGCCAGGCCCGATGAGTCAGATGAGGCGAAGAGCGGCTTGATGCCGTTGCAGTCGCGGCAGTAGTAGCCGCTCATGTTCTCGACGTACCCCAGGAGGCGATTGGGTCCCTTCGACAGAGCTGCCACTGAACGCGCGACCACGCCCCGTGCCACCTCGGAAGGGATCGTCACGAGCAGGAACGAGGTCCGCGGCCCGAGAAAATCGGCGTACTGAACGGTCCGCTCGGCGCCCGGCGGCAGATCGAACATCAGCAGATCGAGCGCGCCCCACTCGAACGACCCGAGGATCTCGCTGAGGAGCGCGAACTCTCTCGTGGCGCGCCACGTATGCGACTCTCCGTCCGCAGCACTTTCGAACTCGAGGGCCTCCGACTCCGGGATCAGCGAGCCCATCGAGAAGACGCCAATCCCGTTCCTGGTCCGTGGGAGCGCGACCTTCTGGCGGCCCGGAACGAACAGCGCGCCTTGCACACCTGCCATGCGCGCCTGTGAGGGGCCGTTGAAATCCGCATCAAGAATCGCAATCCGAAGCCCGCGGGCGCGCAGGGCGCCCGCAAGATGCAGCGTCAACGTGCTCTTGCCGACTCCCCCCTTTCCGGAGCCAACGGCCACGAGATGGCGCACGCCGGCGAGCCCGTCGGTGATGCGCGTGCGCTGCTCGGCAACCTGCTCGAGGACTCTGGACCCTCCGTCGCCGACGATGTCGTGGTAGCGCTTCATCTTGCTGACGTTCCGAAGTTGATAGCTTACAACGTCGGCGCCGGCCTGGGCGGCGAGTGTCCGGACTAGCGCACGGCTGGACGCCAACCTGACCTCACCCTTACACTCCTCTCGCACGATGTCCGGCCATCTGTCCCGACGATCATTTCTGCTGGCCGGAGCTGCCGGGATTACGTCCTCCGCCGCCATCGCGGCCGAGGCCGCCCGCCGCGAAGCGAGGCCTCGCACACTGCTCGCGATCGGCGCACATTACGACGACTGCGTCTTCGGGATCCCCGGAGCTCTCTTGCAGGCCGCGCACAATCGGGACCGAGTAGTAATCCTCAGCCTGATTGGCGATTACACCAACTGGCCGCCGGTGGCTGCTCGCTCCCGCGCGCTCGTCGATCTGTCGGTTCAAATGGCTCATGCGCGTGGGATGGAGATGCGTTTCCTGCCCTGGGCGAGCATGGGGTTCGAGCCGTCGCTCGAAACCAAGCGCGCGGTGGCCGCTGTCCTGGCGGAGGTCGAACCCGACGTCGCTTTCATGCTCTGGCCGCGGGACCGGCACCCCGACCACGAGGCGGCGAGCGCCATCTGCCACGCGGCGCTGCAGCAGCCAGCGAGGCTGCTTGGACGCGACGAAATCAAGACGCCCGCGGTCACCTACTGGTACGACAACGGTCCGGGCCATACCATCGGGTTCGAGCCCGACACCTACATCGATGTCACGGCGGAGTGGGACCGCGTGCGCGACTGGCTTGGTCGGTTGATGGCCTTCGTCCGCAAGGAGGAGTGGGACCCGGCCAGACCGGATTCGGCCACGGAGGCGAAGACGATACTCGCGCGGTATCGTGGCCTGGCGTGCGGCGCGCCGTACGCCGAAGCCCTCAAGTCCATGGGGCCCGTCGCTCGCGACGCCATCTGATCATCGGCGAGGAGTTGCTCCAGCACACCCGCGTACGTGTACCACGTAAGCTGTGCCGGGTGTTGAGCAGTAGGATGTCCACCAACAGACGGAGCAACGTAATGCTGAAGACTGGCTCATCGCCTCACCGCTGGTTCCTCGGTGCGCTCGTTATCGCGGTGACGCTGCCCTCGTGCGGCCGCGGCGCTGACACACACCCGCCAGGCAACGGTGCGGCCGCCGACACGGCCGCACCGGCACAACCTGTCGCTCCCGCACCTGCGCCCCCGCCTGCCCCCCCGCGCGAGCTCAATTGGAGTGGAAAGGTCGACATGGCGCTCTGGTCGTCAGCCCGGGTGAAGGCCTACCGCGCTGCCCTGCAGCAGAGCACGCCGCCCACGCTCGCGATCCTGCGCATCCCGCGGCTCAAGCTCGAGGTGCCCGTCTACGACGGCACGACCGACGCGGTGCTCGACCTTGCGGCCGGTCGGATCGAGGGCACGGCCCTGCCAGGGACGACGGGCAACGTCGGCATCGCGGCCCATCGCGACGGGTTCTTCCGGGTGCTCAAGGATCTCAAGGAAGGCGATTCCCTCTTGTTGGACACACCCGTCGCAGCCCAGCAATACCGTGTGGAGTGGATCCGGATCACCACTCCGGACGACGTCAGCGTGATCGATCCGACGCCTAGTCCGGCAGTCACGCTCGTCGGCTGCTACCCCTTCTACCACGTCGGCTCGGCGCCGAAGCGGTTCATCGTGCGCGCGGTGCCTGTGGCGGGATCGGCGTCGAGCGACTGACCCTCCGAGGATGGTCACGTCCGGTCAGAACGGGTTCGAGAGCGCGCGGCGAGTCTTGTCGCCGTAGGCGTTCAGCAGACGACAGCTGTTCCGCTGACCGATACCATCAGCATGCCATTGTTCTGGCCAAGGACTTCGTAGTCGAGATCGATGCCGATAACCGCCGTGGCGCCGAGCTCCTGAGCCTTCTTCTGCATCTCGCTCAATGCAATCTCGCGTGCCTCGGCAAGGCCACGTTCGTACGTCGCCGACCTGCCGCCAACGACATCGCGGACCGCCGCGAACATGTCGCGGAAAACGTTGGCGCCGATGATCGCCTCACCCGTGACGACGCCGAGATAGCGAGTGGCAGGCTGGCCCTCCACGACCGACGTTGTGGTCATCAACATAGCAGCTGAGTCTCCTTTGGAACGTCGACCACCGCATCACAATGGCCCGACGCTCATCACAGAAGTATACGAAGCGCTGTCCGGCTGGTTCTGGCGAAAACTGAATCCGCTCGCCAGCGATACCTTGTCCATGTTCACGACGACGAACGTGTCGTCGATCTGCCGAAGCGCGCGAGCCAGCGCCGCGGCAATCTGCTCGTCTTCGTGTGCGTAGCTGATGAAGAATTCTTTCTTGATCATGTCAGCACCATGCCGGCGTGCGTTTGGCGCCGCGTCATTCAGACAGAACGAGTCTCAAGGGAGGATCGAACACGGGCAGTATGCGCTCGAATCTCCGCCGGCTAGCTCAGCAGATGAGAAATTGCCGGAGGGGACCATACCTTTGAATTCAGCTGCCGAGGTAGCCGCGAATATTCCGGTCGGTCCGCGACTGCGATCCCGTATTCGCCGCCCCCGTCAGAACGGGTTCGAGAGCACGCGGCGAATCTTGTCGCCGTAGGTCCGCCCGGATTGCAGACGCTGCCCGGATCGCAGCTCGATGACGTACTGGCCGTGCGCGAGCGACCACAACTGCGAGATGCGCTGGACGTTCACGATGTGCGACCGATGAATGCGCAGGAAGCGCTCGGGATCGAGAATCCCCTCGATCGTGTTCATCGGCACGTGCAGCAGATGCGTCGTCTCGCCGATATGCAACCGGACGTAGTTCTGGAACGCTTCGATGCGGTCCACATCGTCAACGGGCACGAAGATCGTCCGCTCGCCGGATCGCACCGCGAACCGCGCGAGCCGCCGCGGCGGGCTCGCGATCGCATCGAGCATCGCGGCGACCTGGTGAACCGTGTCGTCGTGCGGCTGCATCCGGATCCGGCTGGACGCCCGCTCGAACGCGAGGGCGAAGCGCTCCTCGGTGACGGGTTTGAGCAGGTAGTCGAGCGCGGCGATCTCGAACGCGCGGATCGCATACTGGTCGTGGGCGGTCACGAAGATCACCGCCGGCATGCGCTCCGGTCCGACCGCATGCACGACGGCGAATCCGTCCATCCGCGGCATCTGCACGTCGAGCAGCACCAGATCGGGCGGCCGCTCGCGGATGATCGCGATCGCCTCCCGCCCGTTTCGCGCTTCCGACACAGACTCGACACCTGGTTGGCGGCCGACCAGCAGCGTCAGCCCCTCGCGCGCCAGCGGCTCGTCGTCTACGACGAGCACCTTCAGCCGCATCCGACCTCCTCACGCGACGTCCGGAGCGGCAGGGTGATCGTGACGCGGGCGCCGTGTGGGGCGGTGTTCTCCGCAATGAGACTGGCCCGATCGCCGTACAGTCGTCCCAGGCGGCTCCGGGTATTGGCGAGACCGATGCCCGGCTGCTCCGAGCGCGGCGGCTGCAAGCCAGGCCCGTCATCCGAGACGATCAGGGCGAGTGAGCCATCGCGCTTCGTCGCGCTCACGTCGATCGTGACCACCTCTTCGCTCTGACCCAGCCCGTGACGGACGGCGTTCTCGACGAGGGGTTGGAGCACCATGTGCGGCACGAGCGCGTCCGACAGGTCAGGGTCCGCTGCGATGTGCAGCCGCAGGCGGTCTTTGAACCGAACCTCCTCAATCGAGAGATAGAGGCGCAGGAACTCCAGCTCACGCCACAACGGCACTTCCTGCGCGTCCACGTCGTCGAGCGAGAGGCGCAGCAGGTCTCCGAGGCGCGCGACCATCGCCTCGGCCTCGGCCGTTTTCTGCTGTTGGACGAGCACGATGATTGCCCCGAGCGTGTTGAAGAGGAAGTGCGGCTGCAGCTGCATCTTCAACGCGCTCAGCTGCGCCGCCCCAAGCTGCTGCGCCAGCTCGGACGCCTGCACCTTCAGCTCGAATGCCTCCCGCTCACGGACCTTGGCGTTCTCCTGCGACCGGTACACGGCCTGGAGTGCGATGACCGCCCAATACCGGATGACGCCCCCCTGAATGCCGAACGACAGCATCACGCTGACGCCCGCGGCAACCGATGGAGGGGGCGACGCGGCGGGAAAGACGCCGAGCGCCATCAGCAGCGGGACTTCGATGACGGTGGCCACGATTGAAAAGACCACGCTGACGCACAGATGGAACCCTGCATACGTGACACGCCGCTCGAGCGGCCACCGGTTGCCCAGCCACAGGAGCGCCGGGGTGAGCGCGGCGCAGATGTACATGCCCGTCATCCAGCCGACGAACACGTACTTCCAGGGCACGAGCTCGCCCCGATAGAGGCGCGGGACCGAGTCCTGGGTGATGTAGAAGAGTCCGGCGACGGTCCAGGCGAGCCAGAGTCCCGCAATCTGCCGGATCCGCTCGCGCGCCCGAGGCGACATCACGCGTTCATTCTGCCGTGGGTTGCCGTGACCCGGGCCAGCTTTTGACGAAGCGGCCTGTCGGGAGGACCAACGGAGCGTTCGTCGGGGCCCCGGTCCGGTTCGGCATTCCCATAGGACCGTCTGTCAAAAACGCCTGTCGGGCCGCTCGCCGCTGTTCCAGGATCCGCAACATGCCGCGAACGATACACGCTTCCGAAAGGACGACGACGATGACTGATCTGGCCATGCGAGTCGGCGGAGTGTTGGTGCTGACGGGTGCGTTGACCTGTGCGGCCGTGGCGCAGGTGTCGCCCACGGACACAGCGCAGGCGCCAGACGTCCTTCCGACCGGGCTTGGTGATGCCGTGGATCGGGACGTCGCCAGGGTTCGTGCCGCGACGGCCCGGTTCAAGTCGACTGATGCCGCCGAGGCGGCCGGCTATGCGCGCGTCACCGACTGCGTCGAACACCAGCCAGCCGGCGCGATGGGCTACCACTTTCAGAACAACACGCTGCTCGACACGACGCTCGACCTCGAGCATCCGGAGGTGCTGGTCTACGAGCGCAAGCCTGAGGGCGGGTTCAAGCTGAACGGCGTGGAGTTTCTCGTGCCAATCTCGGCCTGGACTGCCACGGAGCCGCCGCGAATCATGGGTCAAGCCCTCAAGCGCGCGGACAGCTTGGGCATCTGGTACCTCCACGTCTGGACGTGGGAGTCCAGTCCGAGCGGGCTCTTTGCCGACTGGAATCCCCGCGTGAAGTGCGGAACCGGCGCAAGCGCCTCAGCGATGCCTCACTGAAAATCACGTCATGCCGAGAATTGCGCGACGCGATCGAGTGAAGGCCCTGGCATGCCGGGCTTACGGTTTCGCGATCACAACCAGTGTCCCATTGGTGCCCGCGTCAACATCGTGATTGTTCCCTGACGCGTAGGCGGCTCCGCTGGCGGTGATTCCCGTCACCGTGAACGTAGCAGAGGCATCGCGCTTACGCAGGTTGCTGACGGATATTTGACACGTGCCGCCACCGTTCGTCGTACAACTTCGGCTTCCGCTGGCCGCGCCGCTCCACGTGCCCGTGACCAGCGCACCCGACACCGCATCGTGATTGCTGTTGTTGTGCACTGCGATGGTTACCGTCGCCGACCAACTGCTCTTGTTCCCGCTCTGCGAGCCGTCGAGGTCGCCGATGTGCACCGTGGGCGACGGAGGCGGCGGAACGAAGGGCTTCACCGTTACCGTCATGCTATCGGTCGCCGTGGCGCCATCGTCATCGGTGACTTGTAACGTCAAGGTGTGAGTACCGACGCTCAACGAAACAGTCGGACTCACGCCTGTGGCCATTGTGCTGGCTCCCTCGCGCCAGACGTAGCTCACGATCGTGCCGTCCGAGTCGGACGACGCGCCGCCATTCAGCGTGACCGCTTGTGTGCCGTCGCCGTCACTATCCGTCACGGTCTGATCCGCGCCCGCGTTGGCACTCGGCGGCGCATTCGGCGGCGGGTTCACGGTTACGAGGACAGCGTCGGTGCTCGACTCGCCGGCGTTGTCGGTGACCTGCAACGTGAGTGTGTGTGTGCCCACGTTCAGCCAGACCGATGGTGATGCGACCATCCCAATTACGGTCGTGCCCTCACGCCACTCGTAGGACACGATCGACCCGTCTGGGTCGCTCGACGCGCTGCCATTCAGCGGCACTTCTTCCGAGCCGTCGTTGTTGCTGTCGACCACGGTCTGATCGGGCCCAGCGTTGGCGATCGGCTTGACGTTGGTACTGAGGCTGTAGGTCATGGCGTTGTGGATGTTGAGGCCGCCGTGCCTGGTCCACGAATCGAGGCGCATCGGGGAGACGCCAACCGGATCCGCGCTGTTCTCGAGAATATCCACGACCTGCTGGTTGCTGACCACGTCGCTTCGCGACCACACGAGCGCCGCGGCGCCGGAGACATGTGGAGCAGCCATCGACGTTCCCGACAACCACTGGTAACAGCCAGTATCTCCCGGTGGCGTCGCGGCGCCGGCACACTGGCTCATCGGGTACGAGGACATGATCGCGTTGCCTGGCGCCGCGAGCTCGACCCAGTCATTGGCGTCAGTGCTGTAGTTGGAGAACGACGCCCGCAGATGATCCTCATCGAACGCGCCCACGGAGAGGACGTGGGGAAAGGCCGCCGGATAGAACGGTGTCGTCACGCCACTGTTCCCGGACGCGGCAACGATGACGAGGCCGGCGTTCCAGGCGTCCTGCACCGAGTCAAACATCGCCTGCGAGTACTCCGTTCCGCCCAGGCTCAGGTTGATCACGCGCGCGCCGTCGGTTACCGCGCGATCGATGGCCTGCGCGATCGCGAAGTCGTCGCAGCTGCCGTCTGGCGTGCAGACCTTGTAGGACAGAATCACGGCGTTGGGCGCCACGCCGACCACCCCTTCATCAGCGGAGGGATCGCCCGTCGGGTTGTTCATGGCGGCGGCGATGGTCCCCGCGACGTGCGTGCCGTGGCCGTGATCGTCCATCGGATCGCCGTCGTTGTTCACGAAGTCCCATCCGCCGATGTACTTCGATGCGAGATCGGGATGCGTGTAGTCGATGCCGGAGTCAACGATGGCGACGGGAATGTTGGTCCCCTGGGACACGGCCCAGGCTTCGGGCGCGTCGATGTCGGCATCCGGCGTTCCAACGTAGAAGCACAGGAGCTCGCCGTTGATCCACGGTAAGCAAAAGAACAGCTGTCCGGTGTTGTGCAACGCCCATTGTTCACGGAAGTAGTAGTCGCCAGGCATCACCGGCGCCGCCTGGCTCTGGGCGGCCGGCTCCGGAAGACTGCGCACGTAGTTCGGTTCCGCATACAGGACGTTCGGGTTGTTGCGGTAGCGCGCGATCGCTGCGGCTTCGTTGCCTCGCGACACCGCGACAAGCTGCTGGCCGGTGCGCGCAATCTGGTGCTTGAGAACGCCACCGCCCTGCCGGTGCGCGTCCCCTTTCGCGTTGCCGTTCGCGCCTGGCCTGAATTTCACGATGATTTCGCCGGAGACGAATCTTCCGTTCGCCGCAGCCGTCTGGGCCGACGAACGCATGATGAATACGGACGCCACGAGCACCAATGCTGCGAACAGTGTCCTGATCCGCATGAGACGTTCCTCCGGCGGCGAAGCGAACTGCCCGAACGGATTCGGACCCTCGGACGTTCGCGCCTGCCAAAACCGTCAGCGCACGTGACCTGACGGATCGAAGGGGTGACCTGCGCAACCTGCCTGCCATCGGCGTTGTGGTGTGGATTCGCGAGTGTTTTCGCGACGAGCGGGTCAGGGCGATGCGAGTGGCGGCGACATGATTGGCGCTGCCGCGATGAAAACCGTAATGACAGAACTTGGATCCAGGCCTAGTGGACGGCAAATCTCCGAGGGCAACGCGCTAGTTGGCGCGGCGCAGTCGCCCGTTGTCAACGACGAGCGGCGGCAAATACGGGCCGATCAGTTGCCTCGACCACCAGTTGCCCGATGCCGCCCGTTCGCTGCGGGTGGTGAACCGGTAGTCGTACAACTGCGCGCGCACGTATCGGGGCGGCTGGTGGTCTTCTGGTGCGCGATCGAGCAGGCCAAGGACATCCGGTGAGCCCTCGAGCAGGCGCTGCGCCAACGACACCACCCAGCGGTCAGTGGAAGGATTGCTCAGCGCGGCAAACCACATCTGCCAGTCGAGTCGCGGCTGGAGCGGGGCAACCCACGGCGGTGGCCTCCGCAGATCCCCAGGCTTGTACTTGAACTCGTATTCCCGCCAGCTGACGCCGTCCTCGCTTCCCTCGAACACGATTTCTGGCCGCGTCGTGGTCATCACGGCAAACAGCCCATATCGACTCGTCAGCCGTAGCGAATCCAGGGCCTGCGCCACGCCGGCAAACGGCTGGGAAGCCGGCCCTCGGAACACCTCGTACACCTGCGTGCCACTTAGTACGACGAGCACAGCGGATGCGGCCATGACGAGCGAACGCTGCCATGGTCTGGACGGCGGCGCATTGCCTGCCTCACCGATAGCGACCAGCCCGCGCGGAACCCATCGCGACAGCACGCGGTCGTCGAGAAGCCAGACGGTGATGGCAATCGTCAGCAGGTTGAAGAACGTGTAATTCCCCGTCGCGAAGATCATCACCTGGAACATCACTGTCGCGGCGGCGGCGACGAGCCGGCCGGATCGAGGCGCGAAGTAGAGCAGCGGCACGAGCAATTCAGCGATGAAAGTAAGAACAGTGCCCGCCTCGAGCACCGATCGGGGAAGCTGGTGCACGTACCACGACACGATGTTCGGCAGCGGCTGCGTTTGGAAATGGAACGTCAGCGCCGTCAGTCCGCGCCAGGACTCGTCGCCGCTCAGCAGCTTCACCGCTCCCGACAGAAATAGCAGTCGGAAGAGGAGCCAGCGAAACAGCCAGGCGATGCGCGCCGGCCACCATGTGGCGAGCAGCGCGAGGACGCCGGCTTCGAGCAGCAGCGTATCCCACTGGAACGAAAGGAACGCCTGGCCGACGCCGAGCAGCGACAGATACAACGCCCAGGCCGCGAGCAACGCTCCGCGTGTTCCACGGTTGATGATGATCAGGGCGCCGGCGACGAGGCCAGCGACACAGCAGCCTTGGAGGGCTGTCGTCGAGGAGCCAAACCAGGCGAGCGTTGGAACCAGCCAGTACCCACGCGCGCCGTAAGCTTCATAGACGGCAGCGAGGAACGTGGATGCTGGCAGCACGCCACGGTCCCCGATGAGGCCCGCCACCTGGACCAGCAGCGAGCTGAACGCGATCACGTAAACGAGGCCGAGCGCGCGCAAGAACATCCACGCGGTGAGCGCGCCGGCAATCGGCGCCGGCGCAGGAGGCGCGGATGAGGGAGCGTGTGCCAGGTGCCGAGTCTAGTGGATCGGCTGGCCCCGGACGAGGCGGGTTTTCCTCGGGATGGGTCTCGAACTGACGCCATCGCGTCACTCCCAGTCGGCCCCAAGGAGGCAAATTTAGTGGAAGTTCTCGATCAGCATCAAGTCGTCGGCGGCGTCGCCCAGCCTGGCATAGAGGGCGCTGTTGCCGTCCGGTGACACGGCGAGGCCATGTGGAGGCATTCGATACTCGATCTTGTCCAGCGTCATGAGGCGGCGAGGCTAACTTCCAACTTCCAACGTATCTGTTTAGCGGGTCAGTGGAGCTGGCCCGCAGTTTCCTCTTGTACTTTGATCGCGGCTTTGAGGCATAACGGCGGTGTGCCCAGCGCGACCAGCTGACGCCTCCGGCGAACCCGAGCAGATCATCGACGAGCAGCGGCGCGAGATTGACCAGTTGCGGGAGACTTGCGGCGATCTGAAGCCGAGCGCCAGCGGCTGCGGCGCGAAAACGAGAAGCTGAAAGACGAGCTCGAGGCCGCGCGGCGCGCCGTCTATCGGCAGGCGGCGCCGTTCTCGCGCGGGGCGCGCGTGGCGGAACGCAGCGCCCCGGCCGCAAACCGGGTGCGGCGTATGGCCGGTGCGCCCATCGGTCTACGCCGTGGCACGCCGACGAAACCTATCGGGCGCCGCTGCCGGTCGCCTGTCCGCACTGCTGCGGGCCGTGGGGCAGTGCACCCAATGCGGCCGACGCGTGCAAGGACGCCATCCGGTGCGCCGCATCCGCATCGCCACGCAATACCAAGAAGAGTTGCACGTCGAAGCGGCGAACGACGGGCCGCTGCACCGGCCTCGCCATCGCGCGCGGCCACTTCATCGGCCGGCTCGGCCGGCTGCTCGCGCGCACGCCGAGTCGGCGTCTCCGCGTGCGGCGGTTTCGACAGCACCTCATAGTCGAATCACGCCCTCTTCGGCTTCCCTTCGATCCGACACGAGGTGACGAACTCGCGCGCCATCACGCGCTGCGTCCCGCCGTGGTCACGCGCAAGATGTGTGGCGGCGGAACCGAACCGCCCGCGGCGCCGACAGCCAGCACGTGCTCACCATCGTGCTCCGCACTATCGATCAACGCGGCCTCGATGCCACTCACGCGCTTGTCTCGATCCTCACCGCGCGGAGGCCGTCCGTGCCGCCGAGCCGCCGCGAGATCCCTGCAGTACACTGACCCGCTGAACAGAGACCTTCCAACTCCCAAAGGCCAACTCCCAAACCCAACTTCCATGATGATTTCGTTGGGAATTGGGCGATGGAGATTGGGAGTTGATTCTTCTCGCACTCCTGATCAGACCTCGCGATGTTCACCGGACGCGGTTGGCGTCCGACGGGGTCACAGACTCGTTACAAACCTGTAGCAAGCGCTCTGGAGAACCGGCGTCTGCGTGGAAGCCTCGACGATGCGGAAATGAATGTCAAAGGCTGTGCCCAACAAGGACGAGGGAAGCACGCGGAAGAGCGACTCCCGGCCAGTGCCCGAAGCATCCGTTGTAATGGACTGTGGTTGAAGCCCTTTCCCCAGTGTCAGCCAAGCCGTGCTGGTGCACTCGCCGTCGATGACGGCGTCAACGGCCCGCTGCAACTGGTAGGGGGTATTCGGTGCGAGATCCCTCACCCACACGTCCAGGTAAATGGTCAGAGCAGTGTCCTTCGGCTGCCTGAACTCACGTATCCGAAGCCTGTCCTGAACAGGTCGCAGAATCGCTTCCAGGTTGAACGGCGGCGTACTGGCCGTCTCCGTGACCGCCGGGCCGGGCGTCTGGACGGGCGCGCCGTCGGTGGTGGCTGGACTTGGACCGGCGGGTCCTGACGTGCCACACCCCGCAAGGACAAGTGTCAAGGTGGCGCCGATGCCCAAAAGTGCCGAAGTCCGCATGCCAATTTCTCCATTCACCGGCAACGAAGCCGCGGGTTGGGACTCGGGATCCCGCGGATGGCCGGTTGAGAGAAGACGCGGATTTCGAAGGTAGACTGGCTCATCTGTTTTACAATCGGGACTCCCAATCGACAGTTCATGCCCGGATCCGGCGACGTGACCGATCTCCTCCTGGCGTGGGGGCGCGGCGATACGGTGGCCCACGACGCGCTCGTGACGGCCGTTTACGACGACCTTCGGCGAATGGCACGCCGGCGACTGCGAAGGGAACGTGAAGCGGAATCGCTGGATGCCACCGGCCTCGTGCACGAAGCCTACCTGCGGCTCGTGGCGCAGGACCGTGTTCGATGGCGGAATCGGGCCCAGTTCTTTGCCCTGGCCGCGCGCATGATGCGCCGCGTGCTGGTCGATCACGCACGCGCGCGTGCGGCGGCCAAGCGCGGGGCCGACCAGACCGCGGTCCGGCTTTCGGACTCTGCGATTCAGGAGACGGGCGGCCCTTCATCGAAATCCGAGCTGGATTTGGATGTGCTATCACTCGATGCGGCGCTCTCGCGGCTCAAAAAAATCGGCCCGCGCCACAGCGAACTGATCGAGCTGCGCTACTTTGGCGGGCTATCGATTGCGGAGGCCGCGCACGTGCTGAACGTCTCGCCAGCCACGGCGAAACGCGACTGGACGCTGGCTCGGGCGTGGTTGTGCCGCGAACTTGGCGAGAAGAGCCGTGATCGATCGTGATCGCTGGCTGCGGGTCGAGGCGCTGTTCGCGGAAGCCGTCCTCCACCCGGATCCCCTCCGCGCAGAGTACCTCGCCGAGGCATGTGGAGACGATCACGAGCTGCACGCCGAGATCGAGTCGCTCCTGCAGGCGCACGAGCATGCAGCGGCCTTTCTCGAATCCACAGCCGCCCTCGAGCGGGAATCGGAGCCAGTTCCAGCCGCTTACTCCCTGGATCCTGGAACCCGTCTCGGTGCGTTCGAGATCGTGTCGCCGATTGGCTCGGGCGGCATGGGTGCCGTGTATCACGCGCGCGATACCAGGCTCGATCGCAGCGTCGCGATCAAAGTGCTCGCCGGCCGCCCGGGCATGCGCGAGTACGCTCGCGAACGGCTCGAAGGGGAGGCGCGCGCGATCTCCCGCATCACGCATCCTCACGTCTGTACTCTCCACGACATCAGCAGCGCGCGAGTCGGCGACTCCGAAATTCAGTTCCTCGTCATGGAACTGCTCGCCGGGGAAACACTTGCGACGGTACTCTCACGAGGTCCCCTTCCAAGCGACGTCGCGGTGCAACATGCTCTCGAGATCGCCGACGCGCTCGCCTGCGCACACCGGCACGGCATCGTCCATCGCGACTTGAAGCCACAAAACATCATGATCACGAGCGGCGGTATCAAGCTGCTCGATTTTGGACTCGCGTCGTTCACGACGGCCGCTCCCATACCGACGATAGCAGAGGGGTCCACGGCATCGAGGCCACTCGTCGGCACGGCTCGCTACATGTCGCCGGAGCAGATCCGAGGGGAGCAGATTGATGGACGCGCGGATCTGTTCAGCCTGGGACTCGTCTTTCACGAAATGCTCACCGCGACCCGAGCGTTCGACCGGCCCACGGTCGGCGAAACGCTGGACGCCATCCTGCAGGATCCTCCACCTCCTCTGCCCGAGAGCGTTTCGGGGGCCCTGCAGCGAATCATCGCGCGCTGCCTCGAGAAGAACCGCGAGTTGCGCTTCCAAACCGCGGAAGAGCTCGGAGCGGCCTTGCGGCAACTGTCGCCAACTGTTCCGCGCGATGACGCACTGTCGCCGCCGGCCGGCACTTCGCCTGGTGCGCGCGCCCTCGTCCTCGGCGCTGGTGTTCTGATTGCGGTGGCTGCCGTCGCCTGGGTACGGCACGAGGTGCCGGCCCCGCGTGTTACAGGCTATGTGAAGCTCACCAACGACGAGCAACAGAAGTCCGGTGGTCTCGTCACGGACGGCTCGCTCATCTACGTGTCAGAGCACGTGGACAACCGGCCGGTGCTTGTCAAAGTTCCCGTTACGGGCGGCTCGTCCACTCCGATTGCCGTGCCGTTCCCGGAGCCGGGACTCGACGATATCGCGCCGGACGGGTCCGGACTGATCGTCGGAAGCTACGCCGGACCTTATCCCTTTCCTTACTGGCTCGTACCAACCAACGCTGGCGAAGCGCGGCCACTGGGGGAGCTGCGCGCTCATGACGTGCACTTCTCGCCGGATGGCGATCAGATGGCGTACATCGTCGGCTCCGATCTCTACGTGAGCAAGCGCGACGGAAGCGGCCGGCGCAAGCTGACGATGCTCGCGAACCGCAGTCTTGGGTCGGCAGCCTGGGCGCCGGACGGACGGCGTTTACGGTTCACCGTGGGCGATGCCGGCCAATCGTCTCTTTGGGAAATCGGAACCGACGGCGCAGGGCTTCGCCCGCTGTTGCCAGGCTGGAACACCCCGGCAGCGGAGTGCTGCGGCCGCTGGACTCCGGACGGCGCCTACTTCATCTTCCAATCCAAGCAGAATGGAGTCACCAGCCTGTGGGCGATCAGAGAGCCGGGTCGGTGGCAGTGGCGTCGGAGCGCACAACGACCGGTACAGTTGACCACGGGACCTCTTCATTTCCGCTCGCCCACTCCAAGCAAGGACGGGCGCAGGATTTTCGCGATCGGCGATCAGATTCGCGGCGAGATCATGCGCCGTAATCCCTCGTCCGGAGAGTGGACGCCGCTTGCACTGGGATCGTCCGTCCGATCGATTTCCTCCTTGGAATATTCGCGGCGCGGTGATTGGGTCGCCTACGTCACCTATCCGGAGGCGACGCTCTGGCGGAGCCGTCCTGATGATACGGATCGACAGCAACTCACCTTTCCACCAATGGAGGTCGCGGGTCCCAGCTGGTCACCGGACGCGGACCGCATTGTCTTCATGGCGCGGAAACCGGGACACCCGTGGAAGCTGCACGTCGTCGCGCGAACCGGTGGTGAGGCGATTCCCCTGCTGGACGGACAAGAGAACGAGGCGGCTCCCGCCTGGTCTCCCGACGGGCACGAGATCGTCTTTAGCGGATCCCCATTCTTCGACCCCAGGGCCAAGGGCCCCACGGACGCTCCACGTGCTGGACCTCAGAACGAGGCGCGTGTCGAAGCTACCGGGGTCGGAGGGAATCTGGGCTGTGCGATGGTCGCCCGATGGCCGGTACCTGGTGGGTCATCGCTTCGATTTCCGCCAGCTGATGTTGTTCGATGTGGCGGCCGGGAAGTGGGAGACGCTTGCGAGCGGGATTCTGCATTTTGCCAACTGGTCGAGCGACAGCGAGTACGTCTACTTCGAGCGATGGGGAAACGACATCGGTGCGATGCGTATCCGCATCCGCGACCGGCGGCAGGAGAAGATTGGCTCGTTGAAAGAATTTCGCCGCACGATCGGACCGGAACGCTGCTGGAGCGGCTTGACGCCAGACAATGCATTTCTCGTGTTGCGGGACATTGGCTCACAAGAAGTCTACGCACTGAGCTGGGACGCGCATTAGAGGAATCGCCAGTCTCAGTCGGACCGCGCCCTCGCTGCGTAGAGTCGATGCGCGCCGGCGGGGCGGAAACCGACCGCTTCCAGTAACTCATGCGAGATCTCCGACGGGTGGACTGTCGGAAACCGGAAGCTCCTCATGCCTTGCGCGCAAAGTCGAGAGAGCAGCTGCTTCAGGCGGGCCCCATCGTCCTCGATGCACGTGCGGAGCGACACAATCTCGGCCCGCCCTTCGCGCCCCAAGTAGAGGAGGTAGGCCTCGATTCGCTCCTCATTGGCAACGGCGAGTCCTGCGATCTCGTCCTTCGTGGCAGTGAGGGTCTCGACCGACCGCTCCCAGCAAAGCTGCGGATGAACTTCTGCAAGGAGACCGTTGGCGGCGAGATCGTCGACCGTGACAGGAATCACGAACCTGCCTCCATCATTCTCTTCACTCTGCGGTACGGCCGAACTAAAGTTCGGCCCTACGTCATAGAGAACGTAGTCTGTCAGGCAGGCTTCCTCGACATATCCGGCTGCGCTGAACAGCCCGCACGCAGCGGCCAGCGTCTCAGGGACTTCGGCGACGATTCGTGGGGGGCCGAGAATCGCGAGCTTCGAGCCGAGGGAGGCGAGCAGGTGACGGCCATGCCCCTGTCGCCGATGATCGGGATGGACGGCGATCTTGTGGACGAGGCTACCGGAAGGCCGCTTTGCGCCGATCAGGACGCCGATCGGGTCGGAGCCCGAGAAGGCGACCATGCAGCTGCTGCACCAGACCTGAAGGTCGCGGATCGACCGCTTGAACGCGGCCGGGGTCATTGGCGGCTCGTCGGGAAAGTACGGCGACCAGCAGCGATTCAGCGCGCCGACGAGAAGCTCGATGTCGTCCGTGCGGCAGAAGCGGTAGGAGCTCACGTAGGCTAACTTCCAACTTCCAACTTCCAACTTCCAAAATGTCGGGCAAATGCGCGCGGTTGCACCCAACCGGCGCCCTTGGGAATTGGGAGTTGGGATTTGGGAGTTAACGGGATCTGACCTCGTTCAAATAACCGCTCCCGCCGCCCTCCGCAGACGCCGGCGTCGTTGGAGCCGCAGGTTTTGCGCCCGCCGGCGGCGGAGCGTTGTAGGTCGCGATCATCTCGGCCATCATCTTCTTACCAATCTCGATTCCCTCCTCGACGAGCGCAAGGTCGATCGACGCCGCGGCGCGCTCCCGCGCCAGCTCCTCGATCCGTTCCTGCGTCTTGTTCCGCATGAATCCAGCCGGAACCCGGAGAACCCGCTGGGCGGCGTCGCTGGTCCACTCGAACGTGGAGATCAGCGGGTTCTTCTTGTCGTCGCGAGCCACGAGCTTGGCGTCGGTTACGGCGCCGGTGGTGGTTGTCCCGATCTCGAGGGGCGCGCCAGTCTCCTCCTCGATCACCTGTCGGGCGAATTCGAGCGTGATCGCGTCGAGCTTCATCATGCGCGCGCGCTTTTCGACACGCGCCTTCACGCGACGGCGCTGATAGGCGTTCTTCATGGTCCAGAGGCCCTTCCTGGCTTCCTCCGACCATCGGAGCTTGCGCCCGTCGTAGGTGGTCTCCTCCTCGAGACCTCCCTCCACCTCCGCGATCCTCTCGATCATCTCCCGCGAGATCACTTCGAAATCCGCGGCGCCGCAGACGGTGCACTTCACGGCGCCGCTCTGCGTGGCGGCCACGCCGCACGCCCGGCATATCGACACGGGGCCGGACTTCGCCCGCTCGAGAGCCACCGCCTCGGCCAGCGCCCTGGTCGCGGCCGAAGCGCTCTTCGGCATGAACCGATCCATCGCTTCGTCAATCACGGCGTTGGTGATCACCGAATGCCCCTTCTCGAGCGCCAGGCGAAGGACCCCGGTGCGGGCGATCCCCTTGACCTGCTCCGGAACGTGGGTCATGCGCTCCTCGGCCTCGGGCGTCCACCGGACGGTCTCCTCGGCGCGCACGTCGAGGCGTGGTACCTCGAGGCGCGTGGAGAGGAGGACATCGCAGAGCGCGGCGCGGAGAATGTTTTCCGCATTGCTCCCCAGCCCCGTCTCGTCCTTCGGGCTGTGAACGCCGATCCGTCCCAGCACGATGAGCCAGGGATTCGTCTTGCGTGCGTGGTCGACGATCTTCTGGAAGGCCTTGCCGTCGAGGAGCGTTTTCTTGATCGCGATGCCCGCCTCGCTCGCCATCCGCTCGCCCACCTCGAGGTGAGACTGATAGATCTGCGCGAGCCCGGTGTCGATGATTTCCTCGTGGAGCTGGTTCTGCTCCTCGAAGCGGAAAACCTTCGCCGCCTGCTCGGTGAGGACGTTGACGATGCCGTTGAAGACGGAGTAGTGCAGATAGGGGTCGTAGACGGCGATCGCTTCGACCTTCTTGCCGAACGTGCGTGCCAGGTCGAGGGCGGTCATGAGCGCGCCGAACGACTGGGGGCTGCCGTCGAGGCCGACCAGGATCGTGTCCCGCTCCGCCTCGCCTGCCTCCGGGACGTGCTTGACGACCCAGACATCGCGGTCGGATTGGCGGGCGACGCGCTCGCATACCGAGCCGATCACGCTGTCCCGCGCGCGCCCGATCCCCAGGGCGCCGATCACGACCAGGTCGTGCTGTGAGCCGGCGAGATCCTTGAGGATCTCGATGTGATGTTTCCCGTCCATCATCCGGGGCTCGAATGCCAGCCCCGAGTCCCCACAGAGGCGCGACATGCCATCGAGATAGCTGTCGGATATCAGCTTGAGGCCCATCGTGATGAGGCTGTCGTGGATCTTACGTTGGCGCTCGAGCTCCACCTCGTCGATGTACTCCTCGGGCAGGGTGTACTCCATCTGCCTGAAGCGATAGTCGTGCAGTTTTGCCGCGTAGACATGACAGCCGACCAGCTTCGCCGAGTACGCCTTGCCCAGGTCGAGGGCGCAGGCGACGGCGCGGTTGGAATGGTCTGAGTTATCGACGGGAACGTAGATGCTCTTGTACATCGGATCCTCCGGATAGCCCGCGACAGCTCACGCGCTGGTGGTTGCCGATTGGCTCGGCTCATTCCCGAGCTTTCCTCGGGCGCGAGAGCCGTGATGCCACCGCACCCAGCCGACCACGGCCAGCTCGATGGCAAGAATGATGAGCGCCGTCCTGACCATCGGGCCGGCGGCCGATGGGACCACTTCCGGCTCGACGTAGACGGAGTACCAGACCGTGAGACCTCGCCGGTTGCCGCGCTCGCGCGAGAACCCGTCCCAGACCGAGAAGGCGATCGGCAGGAACTCTCCGGGCAGGAACGACGACGCCCGAACTCGCGACGACGGGGCCGCTTGAAGATGACCGACCATTCTCCCTGGTCGTAGCTCGCGACACCGGTGACATCCCCCGTATCATTGGGCGCGATGTCCGCGCTGCCCTTGCCAGTGAATTGAAGGGGCGCGGGACGGGCCAGATCGAAGAACCAGAGAATCCACCGAGTTCTGAGCGTCGCCGAAGATGAAATAGGGCTTGCGGGCGCCCGTCGGCGCCTGCGAAGGAATCTGGATCGAGACAGCGTCGGAGAACTCGGATGGCTTGGCCGCTGGCGATTCTGCCTCGGCAAATGGATCCGCTTCGGCCTGCTGCGCCCCGGGCGCGACTTCCTCGTCGCCAAACGGGCTGCCGCCCTCCGGCTGGGCACCTCCTACCGCGGGCTCCTCTTCTTCTTCCGGAGGCACGGGAAGCGACAGTCCGTTCGTTCCTGTTTTTTCAGCGCTCCGGTCGTGCCATCGAACGAGAAGGGCGACCGACTCGGCGTCGTAGATCGCCTGCAGGACGACCGAGGTGGCGGGCGGATGGAACGCGCGTCCGGGCTCCATGATCTGGCCGACGATAGGGAAGCGAGCCTCGGGTGCCGACTGGAAGCTTTTCGTCCCCTTGGCCAGGTCGATCGGATCCTCGACGTGCTTGGCGATCGCCAAGTTCGCGTACGCAGGTCCGTTTGCCCCCGAAAGAGAGACGATGAAGTCGGTGATCGCCCATCGCTGCTCGGGTGTGAGCGAGTCGGAGAACGACGGCATCGGCGTGCCGTTCAACCCCGTGCTCATCGTCCTGAAGATGTCCTCGCGAGACGAGCCTCCTCGGAAGGTCCAGCTCTGCGCCAGATCTGCGGCACGAATCGAGTAGCCCCAGTCGTCCTTCAGCGTTGGCGCCGATGGCCCATCGCCGCGACCGAGCGTCCCGTGGCATCGCACGCAGCCGGTGTCCACGTAGAGCTTCTTGCCCAGCTCGATGGATTCATTCGAGGTGCTCGGCGCGCTCGGGAGCTCCACGGGCTTGGGGACGTTTTCCTTGTTCGAGAAGTCGGGCGGAGAACGTCGTGATGAAGTACGCGGAGATCCGCCACTTGCTGGTCTGAGAGGCCAGGCCAGGCCGGCATCGAGGTGTAGGGCATGCCGTGCCTGATGATGTTCACGAGGTCCTGGTGGGTCGGGAGCGCTCCGTTGGGCGTCGTCCGAATCTTGAATTTGCCCGTCGTGAAGTTCCGCGGCCTGGGATGCATATGCGGCGCGGCGTAGCCTTCGCCGTCGCCCTTGTCACCGTGACATTGTGAACAGTACTTCGCATACAGCTTCTTGCCGGACTCGCGCTGCGCCTCGGTCCCGATGTCCTGAGCCGCCAGACGCACCGAGCCCATCGCAGCAGCACACAACGCGACCACAACAGCGAGACGTGCGCGCTCACCAACCAGACAGGAGGTCATTGGGTGTGAGCCTCCTCCCTGGCGCGAGGCTTCAGTTCCGTGAAGTCGTAGAGAAAGAGGATCGCCTCCCACATCTCCTCTTCCTTCAGCATCTTTTCCCAGGCCGGCATCGCCGTATCCCAGGGACCCCCTTCATCGGGAAGCCCGGGGCCTCCCTTCGCGATTCGCCAGAACAGAAAGGTCTCGCGAAGCTGCGGGATGGTGTCGTGGAAGTTGGTCGGGATCGGATCCAGGCCGTGCACGAACATGCCGTTGGCAGCCATGTTGTCGCCATGGCAGAAGACGCAGTTGCGATAGTAGACCCGGCGCCCGTTCTCGACATGTTTGCGGAACTCTTGCGGATTCGATTTCTCGAGCTCCCGGAAGGGATTGTCGCCAGCGTCGAGGTTGATTTTCTTGTCGTGGACGGTGATCTCGGCCGGGGATGCAGGATGAACCGTCCGCGGAAAGTACGGCGGCTGGAGCGGCGCGTTCATCTTGACGTAGACGTTCGCAGCGGCGAGCGCCGGGATCGCGATGACCGTTGCGCCGAGGAGCAGCGAGTACCGCTTCTCCGTCATGAACCGGACCAGAGGGCCGGAAATCTCGTCGCGGCGTTCCTGGCTGGAGGACATGTAGGCCAGGATCGCAATCGAGACGATACCCATGTAGATCGCGACGACGGAGGCAGGAATCGGCGCGGTGAATCCGAATCTGAGCAGAACGTATATCCCCACCCACCAGACGATGGCCCACACCAGGAGATTCGTCCGACGGAAGCGAAGGAGCCCGAACACGGCGACAACGGCGAGGACGACGGGGATGTTCATCGCGTCACTGCTCCCGCCTCCGCCAGAGCTACGGCGAGGCTCGCCGAAGCGCCTGCGGCGCGAAGGCGGCCATCGAGCCGCGCCACGTGATGGGCGGCAACCGGCCGGAGAGTCGCAGGTCTCAGCACCGCGCCTGTTGGCGGCGTGGCTTCAGGCGGCGCCCCCGCCGGCGGGGCGCCTGGGGCCGGAACTGCCTCGGGTGCCGGCGTCCCGCCAGGTGCCGGCGCCCCGCCCGGTGCGGCCGCGCCGCTGTTGTAGCGGTGCTTCGTCTGCAGCGTGACGGTCGGCGTGCCGCCAAGCGTCTGGAGGTACGCGATCACGCAGAGGATCTCCTGATCGCTGAGGCCGATCGGCGGTTTGTTGATCGCCGGCATCGCCGGAGGAAAACCCGGCACGACGTAGGCGCCGGGTTCGTACATCGACTGCGCGAGGTAGTCGATGTCGCTCAGACCCGGCACGCGGGTCTTGGCGCGCGCATCGACCCCCGCAAGGTCGGGAAACCGGAGCGCGCCGGTCTTGCCAATCGTGTGGCAGGTCAGGCAGACCCCCTTGCCCTCCATAATCTCGCGGCCGACCTTGACCATGTCGTCTGTCGTCAGATCGCTTTTCAGCGCGATCTCCTGAGGAGCTTGAACTTCCTTCTGCGGCACCATCTGGCCGACATAGGCGTAGAACCCGGTCGTCGCCAGGACGAGAGCCCCGATCCGGATCATGAGCGGGACTCTCATGACGCCTTGGTCCGCCCCTCGAAATCGGGCCGGTCGTGCAGGCTGGTGATCCAGAACACAACGCCGATCAATAGGAAGAACGCGAGCACGGTCACCGAGACGACCTTCGTCGCAAAGCCAAGAGTGGGCGTGAACGCGTCTACCGATTGGTCGCGAATGACGCCGTAGACATGCCAATGCTGGCGGAGCCCCGAGCGAACGTAGCCCATCAGCCCCATCAGCCAGGTGAAGGTGACCGCGATGAAGATCAGCACGTACTGTGAGATCGCTGGGATCCTGCCCCAGCGCACCTCGCCGGTCTTCCGCGCACCGCGGAAGAGAAAGACGTCGATGGCGGTGATCGACACCATCGCGAACAGGACCGACAGGACCTGCGGCACGGAGAGCCCGATCCGGACAGTCGCCTCGACGAAATACCCGTAGACGCCGAGGAAGATCACGAACAAGGCGACGGCTGCGAAGATCGTCAGCTGCACCGCATGGCCCATCTTCGCCCACGCCACCGTCGCGACCTTCCCCGTCCGGCGATAGAGGAGGAAGCTCATGAACGTCGTCAGGATCAGGATGTTCACCGCGGTGTTCTTCGCGGACATGACACCCAGGAAGCCCAGAACCGGGTGCGCCGATCCTCCCATCGCCCGGATTTCGGAGACCGTTGCGATGATCGACCGTGGCGTCGCCCAGACCATGAAGCAGAGCACGATCACGATGAGCAGGTACTTGATGACCTTCTGGAACGGCTGCGCCCCTTCGACCCGCCCCATCCCGAGCCAGAGATAGTAGTTGGCCGCGAGGAAGAGATTTCCGATCAGCACCGCCTGAATGATGAACAGCCACGAGAAGGCCCCACCCATCATCTGGAGGCCGAGCGTCTGCGAAAAGGCGTAAATCTCCTTCGCGAGCCAGTAGCCGGCGAAGGGGAGCGGGAGGAAGGCGCTGATCGCGACGAAGTTCCCGATATACCCCATCCAGTCGTAGTGCGCGCGGTCCTCCTCGGTTTCCGCTTGCAGGAACTTGAAGGCCGCATAGGCCGCGGCGACCGATCCGCCGAACGCGACGTTCGCGATGATGCGATGGACGTTGATCGGCATCCACGTGAAGTTGTAGACCGCGTCCCAGACGGAGAGCACCGCTCCCGTGTCCGAGATTCCGCGCGGCGACATCATGAACGTGAGCCAGGCGTTGGCGATCAACATGATCGCCGTGCCCACGATGTTGAGGCCGAGGCCAAGACCGAGATGCACCAGGGGATGGAACTTCCCCCAGCCGTAATAGTAGGTGTAGAGGAAGAAGGCCTCGAAGAAGAAGAGCAGCACGTACGGAAGAAAAGTGGGGGAGAACACGCTCATCAGGTAGTTCGTGAACTTCGGATACAGCGCGATCAGCATGAACGTCAGGAACGCCCCGAAGGTCGCGGTGAGCGAGAAGGAGACGGAGAGCAGCTTCGTGAACTCGTGCGCGAGCCGGTCGTATCGCCGATCTCCGGTCTTGTAGCCGATCGCCTCGACGATGAACGCGAAGATGGGGACGGCAAGGACGAACGCCGCGAACAGCAGGTGGAGCTGCGCGACCGCCCAGATGGCGACGCGGCTCCCCACGACCGGAAAGGTGCGGTACCCCGCCTCCGCGTAAGGCTTCGCCTTGGCCTTGGTCTCGGCATCGGCCTTCTCGGCGGCCAGTCCCCCCGCGCGCGGCGTGGGGTCGACGGTCGTGGAAGGAGTCCGGTAAGGGTCCCGGGTACTCGTTGTGGCCCACGAAGACCGTCGCGATCCACACGACCGCGATGAACATCACGATGCCGGCGACGGGACCGAGAATGACCAGCAGTTTGCGGTTCATCACGGCGCCTCTCTCACTTGCTGGTCTCCGCGGGCGCGGCCGCGGCGCTCGCCAGCCGCTTGCGCTCGAGCTCTCGCACGTAGGCGACGATCGCCCATCTGTCTGCGGGAGGGATCGGCCAGCGGTACCCGGACATCAGCCCCGCGCCGTTCGTGATGACATCAAAGATCTGCCCGTCCGGGTACTTCAGGATCTTCTCCTGGTGGAAGGACGCGGTGGGGACGTTGCCTCGCTGGAACAGGATCCCCTTGCCGTCCCCCCGAGCGTCGTGACACGGCTGGCAATAGATCGCATACCGCTGGCGACCGCGCTCGAGACGCGCCTCGTCCACGGTCACGGGCATCGTCGCGACGAACTCCCCGTCCGCTCCCTTGCCCGTGAAGAAGGCCGCGTCCTCTTTCAGCCCGCCGATCGGGACCGTTCCTGGAACCGGCTCGCGCATGGACGCGCCGTCGTAGAAGAACGTGCTGGCCGTCTGCGGAAGGACCTTCGGCTGGTCGTCCATGCTCGGATTGGGATGGATGGGAGGGCGGCTCGACGTGCAGCCGCGCGCGCAGCCGCTGGCGACGAGAGAGGTGAGCACAACCGCGCCCAGCCGACGACGGGCGATCATGCCAGCCCCTCCAGGTCGGGATTCGGGTTGCGCACCTTGGCCAGATAGGTCGTCCGGGGCTTCGTGTTCAGCTCCTCGAGGAGGGCGTAGTTGCGCGGGTCGGCCTTCGCCTTCACGACCCGGCTCGATCCGTCGCGAAGATCTCCGAACTCGATGGCCGAGGCGGGGCAGGCCTGCTGGCACGCGGTCTTGACGTCGCCGTCACGAAGCGCGCGCCCCGCGAGCTTGGCGTCGATCCTCGCCTCATTGATCCGCTGCGTGCAGTACGTGCACTTCTCCATGACGCCCCTCGCGCGAACCGTGACGTCCGGGTTCATCGCGAGCTTGAGGATGTCGGGCGTGTCCTTGGTGAAGTTGAAGAAATTGAAGTGGCGGACCTTGTAAGGACAGTTGTTCGAGCAGTAGCGGGTCCCGATGCACCGGTTGTAGACCATCACGTTGAGGCCCTGCCCGTCGTGAACGGTTGCCGCCACGGGGCAGACCTGCTCGCAGGGGGCATCCTCGCATTGCATGCAGGGAACGGGCTGGAAGACGACCTCGGGGCTGCCGGAGGGCTCGCCGGAGAAGTACCGATCTACCCGCAGCCAGTGCATCTCGCGGCCCTTCTGGACCTGGATCTTGCCTACGACGGGCACGTTGTTCTCGCTCTGGCAGGCCGTCATGCACGCGTTGCAGCCGATGCAGGAGTTCAGGTCGATCGTCATCCCCCACTGGGGGCCTTTGTCGTAGGCATGCTCCTTCCAGAGTGAGAAGTGATGCGGTTCTTCCTCGAAGACGCCGAGTGCGCCGGGCACTCCTCCCTCTTTCGGGACTCGAGGGGCGTCCCCCGCATGCGACCCTTCGGCTCGCTCCGCCCCGGCAGCCGATTTCGATCGAAGCTCGGTCAGCGTCGACTCGCGGACGAGGGGGCGCCCCTCCATGCTGCCGTGGTTCTGCGTCGCCGACAGCGAGTACGTGCGCGCGACCTTGGTGAGTTTGACCCCGCTGTCGAAGCCGGGTGCTTTGGAGCTTCGCACCCTGAACGCGTCGAATCCGACTCCCGAGCCGATCCGGCCCGCATGCGAACGGCCATAGCCGACCGTTAGGGCGACGACGCCGTCCGCCATGCCCGGGAGGATCGAGACGGGAAGCTCGAGCGAGCGGCCCGAGTAATCGACGCGGATCACATCCTCGCTCGTGAGACCGAGCGTTTCGGCGGTCTTCACGCTCACGAGCGCGGGGTTGTCCCAGGTGAGCTTCGTGAGGGGATCGGGAAGCTCCTGCAGCCACCCGTCGTTCGCGAAGCGGCCGTCGTGAAGCGACGGGGAGGGGAGGAACACGATCTCCAGGCCAGCCGGAGATCCCGCCTCGGCGCGAAGGCGGCCGATCGAGCGCGCGAGCTCCGCCAGCGGTTGCCCGGTGACATCGGGGACCACTTCTGTAAGCTCGCTGCCGGAAAGAAACCCGTCGTGCAACACGCGGTTCCATTTCTTGTCGAACTCGTCCTCGCCCAGGATCGGTTGCCAGGTCTCCCGCACGATGTCGTAACCGGGACGATCCGCGCCTCCCACCATCAGCCCCAGCACTTCAACGGGGGTTCGTCCGCCGAACAGGGGGAGGATCAGCGGCTGGACAACGCTGAGAACGCCTCCAACCGCGCGCGCATCTCCCCACGATTCGAGGTAGTGAGCCCGGGGGATATGCCACTCCGCCTTGGAGGAGGTTTCGTCGCTCGTGTGCCCGAGTGCGATCGAGTGAGGGACTTTCGCCATGGCCGAGGCGAAATCGAGATCGGCAGGGGCATCGAATACAGGATTGCCGCCCAGAACGACGAGCGTCTTTATCGCGCCCGCTTTCATCGCCGAGACGAGTGAGGCGAGCGAGCTGACGCTCGGAAGCGCCGCATCCTTCGTCTCGTAGTAACTGACCGTCTTGCCCGTGTTGCCGAGATACGTGTTCAGCGCGCAGACGGCGGCGTGAACGGCCGCAGGCTGGCGTTCCCCAGCCAGGATGAGCCCCTTGCCGCGGTTCGCCTGAAGATCTTTGACAAGGGCGTCGATCCACCGCGAGTCGACACCGGGGATGCCAGCTCCCGCCGGGCTCACGGCTCCGGCCGCGGGCGGAGCAAGCCGTGCTGCGAGCGCCGCGAGGAAGGGGCCGATCTGCCGGCTCTCGAGACGGAGGCGATGATCAGCCATGGCTCCCGTCAGCGAGTAGACCCCTTCAACCGCGTAGAGTCGGTTCATCGCGCCACCGGCGGCTCCCGCGCGCCTTCCGGCCGCGAAGCCCCGCGCGTGACGGATCATCTCCGGGTCGGTGAGAAGCGGGTCGGCGTCGAGGGCGAGGATGACGGACGCCTGATCGAGCCGGAGCATGAGGTCGAGGTCGCGGCCCGTGGCGGACCGCAGGCCCGCGAGCCGGTTCTCGTCGCTGACCGCGTCGTACGTCGCCCACTGTAAGCGAGGGTACTGGGCGCGGAGCTCGGCGGCCAGACGCGCCAGGGTGGGGGACGAAAAAGATTCGGAGACGACCGCAAGGCTGGCGCCCTCGTCCGAGGCATGAGCCTCGGACAGCTTCCCCCAGGCCGTCACGAAATCGCTCCAGGACTTCCGCGAACCCCGCAACGTGACCGATTGCGAACGGTCCGGATCGTAGAGGCCGAGCACGGACGCCTGCACGCGCGAGCTCGAGGCGCCGAGGGTCGAGGGGTGCGAGGGGTTTCCTTCGATCTTCGTCGGTCGCCCTTCGTGGCTCTCGACAATCAGGCCGTAGGCGCTCCGGCCGAACGGCATGGTCGTCGCGTAGTAGCGGGGGATCCCGGGAATGATCTCTTCGGGAGCGTTGACGAAGGGGACGATCTCTTCGACGGGGCGCCGGCACCCTGCGACCCCCGCGAGCGACAGCGAGGCGCCCAGGAGCATCATCATCTCGCGCCGGGTGACGCCTTCGGGAAGCTCCGACGCGCCCTCCGGGAACTCCCGCTCGAGAGCGGCGCGGAACTCGGGGCGATCTTCGATCTGCGCGAGACTTCGCCAATAGGTCCGGCTCACCGGTGGCACCCCGAACACTCAGTCGGCGGATTGACCGGTCGTGCGCGGTCGAGCTGCGCCGCGAGCATATGCATGTCCTTGGGAGGGGTCCACTTCATGTTGGTGACCTCCGCGACCGGGCGTCTGTTGGGACCGGGGTTGCGGTGGCAGTCGAGGCACCAGCTCATACTGAGGGGCATCATCTGGGTGACCGTTTCCATCTCGTCGATGCGGCCGTGGCAGGTGACGCAGCCGATTCCTGCCGCCACGTGTGCGTTGTGGGCGAAATAGGCGTAGTCGGGAAGCTTGTGGACGCGAATCCAGCGCATCGGCCGGCCGCTCTGGGCGCTGTCACGAATCGGTGCGAGCGCCTGGCTGTCCTTCTTCACGAGCGCATGGCAGTTCATGCAGGTGCGCGTGGGCGGAACGTTCGCGACGGGAGACAGCTCGACCGAGGCGTGACAGTATCGGCAATCGAGACCAAGCTCGCCGACGTGGAGCTTATGGCTGTACGGGACCGGCTGAACGGGACGGTAGCCCACGTCTGTGTACCACGGAGAAAAGCAGTACCAGACGCCCGCGATCACGAGCGTCGGACCGAGGCTGCCCGCGATGGCGGCCACGATCGGGAGCTTATTCCACCAAGGGGGAAATATCTGGGCCAACGACTACGGCTCCGGGGCGCTGGAGGACAGTAGCCCAGGTTGCGAGTCCGGGATGGAACTGTGATGCCACATCCTCGCGCCCCAAAGAATTCGTCGCTGGAACGACAGAAATCCTATCGATTGAGGTCGCGATATTACCCACGAACTTGGAAGAGCGTCAAGCGCGCCGCACCCTCACGGCACTGTCGCACGCAGACGATTGCGTTCGGACGGTTAGTCCGCTCGCCGCACAGTGCCCTTTTCGCGGTGCACACTCCGGTTGGCGTAACTCACGACGCCGTGCGCCTCGCCGCTCTCGAAGTCGTAGACATGCACGATGGTCGCCTGGTCCGCCTCCTGCCAGGTGATCATCAGCAGATGCGGTTTGAGATGCGTGACCGGTATGCGGGAGAGATCTGGAGAACCGGCCGACCTCCGAAGGATCGTCACCCTGGATTCCGAGTCCAACCGTACACGTGTTGTCTTTTCACCGAGATGGACCTCGTAGGTCCGACCTGGCGCGGGATCGCGAAGCGAGCCGTCCGGCGCCGCTGGGTGCGCCTCCAGCGAGTGCCATGCCCATCTGCCGTAGAACTCGATCGAGGCCGCGCCGTGGGTGCCCAGGATGTCCGCAGCGGCCTCACGCTTGTCGCGTTTCTTCGCGAGCACCATGATCACGGATCGGCCCGCCCGCACGTCCTCTATGTAATGCAGCAGGTGTTTGTGCTCGTCGGAGAGCGTCCGAACCAGCGTCCGTTGAAACTGGGCGAGGAACCGATGCTCGGCACCCGTGGAATCGGGGCGGTGGAGGTCCGCTTCCCCGTGGAGGATGTCGATGTCCTGCCGCGCGAACCCGACCTGCAGCAGGGCCTCGATGGCAGCCTGAGCATGCTTCGGGTCGACGATGGTGCCCACCACGCGATTCGTTGGATACGCGATGAAGGCGTCTGGTTGGTGCACGTCGCTAGCCATAGCGGTGCGATTGGCGGGCGGATCATACACGATGTGGGTTTAGAATCAAGAAATGCTTCGATCCACATTTCTTCCAGCCGCTCTCATCCTCGCCAGCCTGTCCCGGCCTGCCGCGGCCCAGATGCCGCCGGCCGTGACGGTCTACAAGTCGCCCACCTGCGGCTGCTGCGCGAAATGGGTGGAGCACGTCCGGAAAGCCGGGTTCGCCGTGACGGTCAAGGACGTGCCGAACGTCGGAGAGGTGAAGTCTGCCAACGGCGTGCCGGTCGACCTGGCGTCGTGTCATACCGCTCTCGTCGGCGGCTACGTGGTTGAAGGCCACGTGCCAGCCGACGTCATGCAGAAGCTGCTGAAGGAAAAGCCGGCCGTGGCGGGTATCGCCGTCGCCGGCATGCCGGCAGGTTCGCCCGGCATGGAAGGCAGCCACTCCGAGCGCTACGACGTCGTCGCGTTCGAGAAAGGCGGCAAGCAGCGCGTCTTCGCGTCGCGCTGAGCGCACGCGTTCGACATGCGGGTCGTGTTCGGGCTGACCGTGGCCCTTTCGGTCGTCGCAGTCTCGTACGCAGGGCCGGGCTCGACCGTCGGCAATCGAACGGCCCGACTGAAGTCGGGCCCTACTGCAGATCGTCGTCCAGCGACAGCAGTAGGGCCGCACTTCAGTGCGGCCAATCACCTGACTCCTTCCACCGTGACTCTACAGGACGTGACGACGCCCGCCCACGAGCGTGACATTCACAGCTTCGCGAGGCCGATCGAGGCGCGCGTGACGCACGTCGCGCTCGACCTGGCCGCAGACTTCGCGACGCATCGCCTGTCGGGCACTGCCACGCTGACGGTACACTCGACGCCAGCCGCGCGCGAGATCGTGCTCGATACGCGCGATCTGGCCATCGAGGCCGTGACAGATGGGCAAGGCCGGCCGCTCTCACACGAGCTGTCAGCGGCTGATCCGATCCTCGGTCGCGCGCTCCGTGTCACGCTCCCCGAGGACCGGCGCCGGATAGTCGTCCGCTACACGACCAGTCCACAGGCCGCGGCACTCCAGTGGCTGCAGCCGGCCCAGACGGCGGGAGGGAAGGAACCGTATCTGTTCTCGCAGGGGCAGGCGATCCTGACGCGCTCATGGATTCCCACGCAGGACAGCCCCGGCATCCGACAGACCTACGAGGCGCGCATCGTCGTGCCGAAGCCGCTCGTCGCCGTGATGAGCGCAGAGCAGCTGACGCCGAATGGCGAGCCGAGCGGGGCCGCGCGCGCATTCCGCTTCAGGCTGGCGCAGCCGATTCCGCCGTATCTCATCGCGCTGGCGATCGGCGACATCACCTTCCGGCCAATCGGCTCGAGGTCGGGGGTCTACGCCGAGCCGTCCGTGGTCGAAAGGGCCGCGTCCGAATTCGCCGACGTGGAAAAGATGATCGAGGCCGCCGAGGAGCTGGGCGGTCCCTACCGATGGGGACGCTACGACATCCTCGTGCTGCCGCCATCGTTCCCCTTCGGCGGCATGGAGAATCCGCGCCTCACGTTCGCGACGCCGACGGTACTGGCGGGCGATCGATCGCTGACGTCACTGGTGGCTCACGAGCTCGCGCACTCCTGGTCGGGTAACCTCGTCACGAACGCGACGTGGCGTGATTTCTGGCTGAACGAGGGGTTCACGACATACGTCGAAAACCGGATCATGGAGACGCTGTACGGTCCCGATCGAGCGGCGATGCTCGAGTCGCTCGGCCGCCGCGAGCTCGTCGACAAGCTGGCGGCGCTGAAGGACCAGCCAGGCGACCAGATTCTTCACTTGAACCTGGCCGGGCGCGATCCCGACGACGCCGCGACGCCAGTGGCGTACGAAAAAGGCGCAGCGTTCCTGAGGATGGTCGAGCACACGGTCGGCCGGGACCGGTTCGACACCTGGCTGGTGGGCTATTTCAATCGACACGAGTTCACATCGTTGACGACCGAACAGTTCCTCGAGGACTTTCGAGTGAATCTGCTGGACGGCGACGCGAATCTCGAACAGAAGATGCGGCTCACCGAATGGATCGAGCAGCCAGGCCTGCCGACGAATGCGACGGTGCCGACCTCGAAGCTCTTCGCGCGCGTCGAGGCGCAGGCGGACCGCTTCAAGAGCGGGATTCCAGCCGGACAGCTGGATACGTCAGGCTGGGTGACGCAGCAGTGGCAGCAGTTCATTGGACTGCTGCCGGAGCAGATGCGAGAGGAGCAGCTTCGTCAGCTCGACGACGCCTTCGGCTTCAGCCGGACCGGGAACAGCGAGATCCTGTTCGCGTGGCTCCGCATTGCGATTCGCCATCACTACACGCCGGCGCTCCCTGCGCTCGAGCACTTTCTCACGTCGCAGGGACGACGGAAGTTCCTGCAGCCGCTCTATCAGGATCTGATGTCACGCGACTGGGGAAAGCCTGAAGCTGTGCGCATCTACGCGCAAGCCAGGCCCTTCTATCACGCCGTTTCGACCTCGACACTCGATCGAATCGTCCTGGAAAGCCGGTAAACTCAATCGCCACTTCGCCCGATACGGTTCAGTGTGAGTACCACGTCTCGCGAGGTTGCCGTACGCCTTGAGGAACCTGGCGGGGACGACATCCACCTGCGGGACGTCCTCGAGGCGCAGCCTGTCACCCTCATTCGATTGGGCTGTGACGGGAGAGTGCTCGCGATCAACGACGCCGGGCGTGCTGTCATCGGGGCCGAGCGCCTGGAACAGATTCTCGAGACCTCGTTCACCGATGTACTGCAGGAGGGTGAGCACAGCGGTTTTCTGGCGTTTCTCGAGCACGTGGCTGCCGGGCATCGTGGTTCACTCGAGCTGAGCCTGACCGCGTTCACGGGCAACCGCTTCACAATGCGGCTTCACGCGACGCCGCACCCCGGCTCGCCAGACGGCATCAAATCGGTGCTCGTCACGTTACTTGACATCACTGAATCGCGCCGACTCGAACAGTCACTGGTCGAGGCGATGGCGCGGCAGACGGATCAAGAAGCCGCTCACGAAGCGGAACGTGAACGTCTTTCCGCCGATTTGCGGGCCGCGGAACTGGAACGTGCGACCGCCCTCGAGCGACATGCCAAAGATCTGGACGCGCTGACAGAAGCTTTTGAACATCGCCAGCAGGTCAGCGACGAGCAGGCATCGCGGCTCGAACGCCTCGCCGACCTCGAGCCGCGGTTCACGGAGCTGTCAGAGCGATACAACGCCACAGAGGCCGCGGTGGGAACCCTCACCGACGAGCTCGAAAAGAGCCGCCTGGAGGCGGATGCGGCACGCGCGCATGCACAGGAGCTCGATCAGCGCCGGCAGAACGCCGAGTCTACGCTTGCAGCGCTGACCCAGGAAGCGGCGCAGCGTCGCGAGGATGCCGAAGCTGTTCGCACAGGCCTCGAGCAGGAGCTCGAGACCGGCAGACGGCTCCTCGAGACGGCCAACCTGGAGACGGCGCGCCACCAGGCTGACATTGCGGCTCTCCGCGAGGCGCTGGAGACGTCGATGAATACGCAGGCCCAAGCTGCCGCACGCTCGAAGCTCGAGGCCGACATCGTCGCTGCGCGTCTCACGGTGCTCGAAACGGCGCTTGCCGCAGCGCACAGCGCCCGAGGTGCTGCGATCGCCCGGGCTCGACAGCTGTCACAAGAGACTCAGCGGATCGCGCGTCAGTTCATCTCGCAGGTGGCTGGCGCAGATGCAGAGTTGGGCACCGCGATAAGTGAGTTGGGAGCACAGCTCGAAGCGGCGATCACCACCGCCGTCGACGGCAGGTTATCGGTGACGATGATGGTCGCCGCGCCGGACGTGCAGAGCGAAACACCGATGCAGGTCGTGCAGCAGGCCCTCGTTGCGCTGGCGACGAACAGGAGCTCAGTGGTTGCGAATGGCCGGATCGTCATCGAGATCGCGCCGGTCGATATCGATGAGGGCGCATCTCGAAGCCGGGGAGGAATCCCCGCCGGCGCCTATGTGCTCGTCGCGATGCACGTGCTTGCAGGCGACGCCGACGTCGCGCTCGCGCCGGAGCTTTTCGAATGCACGGACCCAACGGTTTGGGCCCTTGCCGGATCGAGCCTTTTCACGGCGTTCGAGTCGATGCGACTGGCACGCGGGTGGATGTGGCTTGCGCGTGAACGCGCATCAGACCTCGTATTCGAGCTGTACGTCCCGCGCGCGGGCGACCCTATCCCGGAGGCCGAAATCCATGTCTGACGCCATGACCGACAGCATCGCCGCGGAGAATACGCGACTTCATCCGCGATACCCGGCCGAGAGCGTGACCGGCATCACCGGCATACGCCTCTCGCCTGGCGACGTGGTGACGCTCGTTAACATTTCAGCAAGCGGCGTTCTGGTTGAGGGCAAGACACGGTTTGTGCCCGGCACGCGCCTCACCGTGAATTTCGAGGGACCCGGCGCCTTCGGTCCGATGAAGAGCCGCGTCGTCCGATGCCAGGTGTCGGCGATTGGAGAAGGCGGCGCGCTGCAGTATCAGTCCGCGATCGCTTTCGACGGCATCATCGACGTGCTCCTTGGCGAAGAGCCGAAACCGGTTCCCGTGGCTCAACCCGACCCGGCTGCTGCACCGAAATCGACGAGTATTGCGGACCAGGGAGTTCAGCGGCTGCGGAATCGCTGGTAGCCTCGCGAGCGTGCGGCCTCGCTACGCTGCCTTGTCTCCGACGAGCCGGACGATGTCGGCAGCCGCCATCGCACCGGAGACGCGATGGACTTCACTCCCCGCCTTGAACAGGATGAACGTAGGAATCGATCGGATGCCGAAACGCGCCGAGACATCATCGACGACGTCGGTGTCCACCTTCGCCACGATCAGCCGGCCCGACAGCGCGCTTGCCACCTTCTTCAGCTCGGGCGCGACGACACGGCACGGGCCGCACCATGGCGCCCAGAAGTCGACGAGAACCGGCAGGGGTGATTCGCGGATGAGCGAATCGAACTGCCCGGCCGAGTTCAGATCGACGGGCTCTTGCGGCGCGGACAGATCGCTCTGACAACTGCCGCATCGGGCGCGCTGCCCCAGATGCGCGAAGCTTTGTCGATTCGTTTTGCCACACGCGGGGCAAGGCGTGAGGATTCCTCTCTCGTCAGCGGTCAGTGCGCTCATCTCTCTCCGGCTCCCAGGCATCGAGCGCCGCCGCGAGATCGGCGGCCGACGCCATGTGCATCAACAAACGATCGGCATCTCCGAGCGCCTCGACCATCATCGGCTCGTCGAGCGCCCTGCTCGCCGCGAGCGACGCGCGCGCGCATGAAACACGGAGGACGGCGTACGCGGCCGTCACCGATCGGTACCAAGTCAGCAGTCCCGACCCGTAGTAGCCCACCCAGCCGGCGAAGGCCCTCGCGGCCAGATACCGGCCGACGACGGGCTGCCAGGCGGTCCAGCCCGGCACGTCCAACTGGGCAGGCGTCACCGGTTCTTCTTTTAGATGCCGGCGAAGGTCGCCGGGGACCGATTCCCGGACGAGCCGCTCCAGGGTGAGAAGGTGAGAGGTCTCGAAGGCCGCTGGCTCGGGCAACGACCCGCCGGACAGCGCCGCCTCGACCGCGTCGATGAGGGATTCGGTCCCTGGCCGCCACCGCGCGACCCGGGACACCGCACTTTCCAGTTCGGCGAGCGCGCGTTCGGCCGAGTCTGCAGTCGCCAGACGTGTGGGGATCGCGCGTTCCCAGACATCCCAGGCATCCCAATCCCACAGCACGCCCGGCTGCACCAGCGGTGGGAGGGCATCGCGAGCGTCGAGCCCTTCCCAGATGACGTGGTCGTCGAAGCCGGCCGCGCCCGTCACCACCGCCGCCGATCCGCCCGCAATCAGCATCCGCGCCGCGGTCGGACAGAAATGCGAAAGGGTGATGAAGGTCCCGCGCGGATCGAGCACCACGACGCGCGGGAAATGCCGGCAGGCGGACGGCAGGTGATCGTGATCCATCTGCCGCTGAATCGCGCACAGATTTCCGCGTGTCGGTTCGAAGAAGACGCACGAGCCATCAGGCTTGTGCCGCAGCACCGCCGTTTCGCCATGGGGCATCGCGTCAACCGGCTCGAAGAGCCCCTTGGTGGAGCCCTCGCGATCGACGCGGAGGTGGCCCCATGCGACGGCGGCCTGCAGCGTGCGGTGAAGTGGCGCTTCGACCGGTATCGTCCAGCCCGACTTGCAGCACACGCCGGCATGGCGGCAGCGATAGCCGGCGTGGAACCCGAGGACGTGCACAGACACGGGGATCAGGATAGTCCCGGATTGCGGATTGTGGATTGTGGATTATGGATTATGGATTAGTCAGTTCTCAACGCCTTGATGGGGTCGACCCGCATCGCGCGGAGGGCCGGAACCACGCTCGCCATCAGGGCCACGAACGACAGCACGAGCGGCACGGCCACGAACGTCGCCGGATCGCGCGGCTGCACCTGGTAGAGGAGCGCCGCCATCACGCGGGCGCCGACGAACGCCGCGATCAGACCGATGACGACGCCCTGGAGCGCCAGCCGCAGGCCGCGACCGACGACGAGGCGCAGGACCGATCCTGGCGCCGCCCCGACGGCCATGCGGATACCGATCTCGCGGGTGCGCTGGCTGACGAGATACGCGAGCACGCCATAGATGCCGATCGCCGCGAGGGTCAGCGCGAGGCCGGCGAACAGGCCGAGCAGCCAGCCCGTGAAGCGCGGCGCCGATTCGGCGCCCTCGACGACATCGGTCATGGGGCGGATCGCCGCGACAGGAAGGGCCGGGTCCATGGCGGCAATCTCGTGCCGAACCGCGCCGACGAGAGTCATCGGATTGCCGGGCGTCTTCACCACGAGAGTCATGTTCCGGATTGCGAACCCCGTGGACTGCGCGAACTGGGCGTGGGGCCGGTAGAACTTTTCCTTCACCATCGACCCGAGGCCGTTGTGCTGAAGGTCGGCGACAATGCCGACGACCGTGGCCCAGGGACGCTGGGCGTTTGAGTTCATGCGGATACGCCGTCCGATCGGGTGACCGTCTTTCCAGTAGAGCGACGCCATTTTCTCGTTGACGATAGCGACCTGTGCCGCGTCCGCACGATCGGCGGCCGTGAACGAGCGGCCCGCGATCAGCCGTTCGCCCAGCGCTTCGAACGAGCCGTCGGTCGAGACCTGCCAGTCGCCTTTCGCGTTGTTCCCGGGCGACTCGACATAGCCTTCGACGTCGAGGCCCCAATCGCCGATCGTGTTCGCCAGCGGCAGCGAGCGTACGGCGCCGGCTGCCTGAACACCCGGTACGCGCCGCACTCGATCGATCAGCTCGCGGTAGAACGCTTCGACGCGCGCGTTGGACTCGTAGCTTGCCTCCGGCAGCGCCAGCCTCATGGTCAATACTCCGCGCGGGTCGAACCCGAGCGAGACCTGCTGCAGCGCCCACAGGCTGCGCAGCGCCAGGCCGGCTGAAATGAGCAGCACCACGGCGAGCGCCATCTCGGCAACGACGAGCGCGTTGCGGAGGCGCTGCCGACCGCTGCCTGCCGTGGCGTTCTGGGCGCCGTCCTTCAAGGCATCCGCTAGAGGCGTGTCCGACGTCCGCAGCGCGGGCGCGACCGCACAGACGAGGCTTGTGACGATCGTGAGAATTGCGGCGAAGCCCAGCACGAAGCCATCGAGCCGCACGTCGCCGGCCCGCGGGATGCCGGCGAGGTTCGACGCGGCGACGAGCCGCATACCGCCCCACGCGAGAAACAGAGCGAGCACGCCGCCGACGCAGCAAATAAGGAGCGTTTCGACCACGAGCTGACGAAGCATGCGCCAGCGTCCGGCACCGAGGGCGGTACGGAGCGCGAGCTCGCGACGCCGGCGTTCGGCGCGGGCAAGCAGCAGGTTCGCGACGTTGGCACAGGCGATCAGCAGCAGAAAGCCGGTGGCGGCGACGAGCAGGGCGAGTGCCGGACGAACGGGAGCGACCACTTCGTCGACGAATGACACCGCGAACGGCCGGAACCGCATCGCCGGCGAGTACAGGCCGGCGCGCTCGAGCGACTCCCCAAGTGCGAAGAGCTCCGCAGACGCCTGTGCGGCGGTCACGCCGGGCGCGAGCCGCGCCGCAGCGTAATAGCCATGATTGCCGCGCTCGTTCGGATCGACTTCGAGAACGAGCGGCGTCCAGAGCTCGGTGGGCTCCGCGAAGTCCTCGCGGAAGTCGGTGGGCAGCTTGAAGCCTTTCGGCATGACGCCGACGATCTGGTAGCTGGCGCCGTCGATCTGCATCGTGCGACCGAGCACCCCCTGATCGCCGCCAAACCGTCGCTGCCAGAGGCCATGGCTGAGGACCACAACCCGCGCGCCGGTGCCGGACCCGTCTTCTCCAGCGCTGGAAGCCGCGACCGTGCAGCGGGCGGGCGCCGAGGATCTCGAACGCATTTGCGGTCAGTCGTCCGATGCCGACGCGCTCCGGCTGGGCGCCACCGGTCAGGTTGACCTGTCCGCTATCCCACGCGGCGACGCCACGAAGGCTGCGCACGCGCTGCCGGTAGTCCTGGACCTCGATCGGCGAGACCCACGTCTTGTCCCAGCCGGTCCAGCGGCTCCAGATCATGACGCGAGCGTCGGCGTCGGCATACGGCAGCGGCGCGAGGAGAATGCCTCGCACGACGCCAAACATCGCCGTCGTCGCGCCCATGCCGAGGGCGAGGGTGAGGATAGCGACGGCTGCGAACGCCGGTTCGCGCAGCAGCCCGCGCACCCCATGCCGGATGTCCTGGAGGACAAGGTCCATGCGCCGATTGTGCTGAATTCTTAGCGCCGTGGCCAGTGAGTGTGGCGAAAGGGCTGGGACGAAATTCGTTCGCTACAATCCCTGCTCATGGAGGACGATCGGCTCCCGTATCGAGCCACTCGCGGCGGCGCCGCCTACGACGGCATCACTCGACTTCCGGCGTCCGTGCTGCTGGCGGACGTGCGCAGCGCCTACAACGTGGGCGCGTTCTTCCGCACGGCCGAAGCCGTGCGATGCGAGCATCTCTACCTCGCCGGGATCTCGCCGCCGCCGACGCATCGCGGCGTGGCAAAAACCGCGTTGGGCGCCGAGCAGCGAGTGGCGTGGAGCGTCGCGGCGGATCCGCTCGCGCTCGTCGATCGGTTGAACGAGGCCGGCGTTCGCATCGTCGCGATCGAAACGTCTCTCACCGCGGAAGATCTGTTCGACTGGTCCCCAACGTTCCCGCTCTGCGTGCTCTTCGGCAACGAAGTCGATGGCCTGCCGCAGGCGCTCCTCGGACGTGCCACGGATCGGGTTCGGATCCCCATGCTGGGCTTCAAGCAGTCGTTGAATGTCGCCACGGCCGGCGGTGTTGTCCTGTACGAGCTCTTGCGACAATACCGCGCACGCCTTGTGACTCGTCCATAACCGTCATTGGTCTCTCGTCCTTCGTCCGTTGCCCGTTTCTCCCAGGCACGTCCTTTGCTCCATGGACTGATTGATGGCACGTCTTCATGGAGGAACCTCAGACATGAAACCTCATCATCGGGTCCTGCCGGCGGCGCTCGTCCTCGTGCTTCTTACTGCGCCCGTGCTTGCTGATTCAAAGCACGATCGCAAGAAACACGCGAACCATGGAAAGCATGCGGTCGAGCGTGCAATCCGGTTTCACGAGATGGACGACAACCGCGACGGCGTAATCACCCGGCGTGAGTGGCGGGGCAACAGCGAATCGTTCCGTCGCCACGACTGGAACCACAATGGTGTCCTTTCGGGCTCTGAGCTGCGACAGGCTGCCAGACCGGTCGTCGTGCACACGGCGTCACGGCCAGCGCCAGTCCAGCGAACGACCTCGATTCGCACGGAGCGTGATGAGGTGCTGTTCGCGCGCCGGGACAGCAATCACGACGGCCGCGTCACGCGCGACGAGTGGGGCGACAGGTCGGCGTTCAATCGGCTCGACAGGAATCACGACAACGTGATCAGCGCGTACGAATACGGCGTCGGACGGTAGCCACATGCGAGCGACGAGCTCGGAACTACGAGCGACGGCTCGTTGTTCTGAGCTCGTCGTTCAGACGACCTGCAGTACAGTTCGTACCCGTGAAGATAGCGACGTGGAACGTCAACGGCATCCGCGCGCGGAGCGGCCAGGTGATCGAGTGGATCGCGCGCGAATCTCCGGATGTGGTGTGCCTGCAGGAGATCAAAGCGCGCCCGGATCAACTGGGGCCGCTCCTGTTCGAGCCTGAGGGCTACTGGTGCCGCTGGCACGGGCTCGGCGGCTACTCGGGCGTGGCGATGTTCGTGAAGAAAACGCTGGCGCCGGAGCTGCCGGCCTTCGAGCACCCGGCCTTCGATTTCGAGGCGCGCATCATGACGACGCGCGTCGCCGGACTGCTCGTCGCGTCGGTCTACGTGCCCAACGGCGGCAAGGACTTTCCCGCGAAGATGCAATTCCTCGAGTCGCTCGTCGCGTGGGCGGGCGAGCTGCGCGCGACCGGCCAGCCCCTCGTCATCTGCGGCGATCTCAACGTCGCGCACACGGATCGCGATCTCCATCCCAAGGAACGCAAGGCCGGCGGAGTCGGTCAGCGTCCCGAGGAGCGCGCGCTGATCGACCGCCTGTTGGCCCAGGGCCTGGTCGACGTCGGCCGGACACTGGATCCGGAGAACGAGAACCTGTTTTCGTGGTGGGCGCCGTGGCGAAACCTGCGTCAGCGAAACATCGGCTGGCGGATCGACTACGTCGTCGCGAGCGCGGCGCTGGCGGCCGCCGCCGAGTCATGCCCCGTGGCTGTGGACGTCGGCACAAGCGATCACGCGCCGGTGGTCGCCACGTTTCGCGATCAGCTAAGCTCTGTGGCGCCATGAACCGATCGGTCAGCCGCCGGGATTTCCTTCAGCGGACCGCGGGCATTGCCGCCGGCGTTGCCCTCGCATCGACCACTCTGTCCGCACGTCGCGGGAGACATCCGGGCCATCGTCTTGGTCTCGACAACTTCTCGGTGCGCGGCATGGGCTGGAAGGCGGCGCAGCTCGTCGACTACTCGGCGTCGCTGGGCTGCACGTCGCTCTTCATCTCGGATCTCGACGCGTTCGACTCGCTGGAGGACGCGCCGCTGGGGAAGATCCGCGAGCAGGCGGCTGCGAAGGGGCTGCAGATCCACGTCGGCACATGGAGCGTCTGCCCGACGTCGAAGGCATTCAAGCCAAACCGGGGCAGCGCCGACGAGCATCTCGCACTTGGCATTCGCGCGGCGAAGGCGCTGGGGTCGCCGGTGATTCGCGTCGTGCTGGGGACGTGGGAGGATCGCCTGAGCGATGGCGGCATCAATCGGCACATCGAGAGCCTGCTGGCGGTGTGCCGGCGACAGCGATCGCGCGCGCTCGATGCCGGCGTGAAGATCGCGATCGAGAACCACGCCGGCGACATGCACTCGACCGAGCTGGCGCGCCTGGTCGAAGCCGCCGGCACGGACTACGTCGGCGTGAATTTCGATTCGGGGAACGCGTTGTGGACGCTGGAGGATCCAATCGACGCGCTCGGCAACCTGGGACGCTTCACGGTCACCACGAGCCTGCGCGATTCGGCGGTGTGGGAGACGGCGAACGGTGCCGCGGTGGCGTGGACCGCGATGGGCGAGGGACAAATCGACCAGGAAGCATTCTTCACCCGGTTCGACGCGCTCTGTCCGGGGATCGCCGTGCACATCGAGACGATTTCCGGCTTCAACCGCGAGATGCCGTACCTGACGGAGGACTTCTGGAGGGCCTGGCCGTCGATGCCGGCGCCCGCCTTTGCTCGCTTTCTGGCGATCGCGAAGCGCGGCACGCCCCGGGCGCCGTTCCAGCCGCCGCCGGGTCAGGAACGCGCCGCCGCCGAGCAGGCCTACCAGCGCGGCGACATCGAGCGCAGCATCAAGTACCTGCAAGGACGTGTTGGGACTCGGACAGCAGTAGGGCCCGACTTCAGTCGGGCCATCGTCAGGCCGCACTAAAGTGCGGCCCTACTGCCGCCTTGGCCCCTACTTGAACTTGGGCATCACCAATCGTCGTAGGCCCAAGCTTTAGCTTGGGCATCACGATCATTTGAACAGATCGTCGAATGCCTTCCTCGAGCTCGTCGGCGCGGTCGATCCGGTTTCGCGCTCGACGCGCACGGTCGGGTGGTAGAGCTCGCACGTATTCCGCACGTCCTTCGGTGACACTCGCGCCGCGATCGCCTCGCGGCACTCGAACCGGGCGCCTGGTTCGAAGGACTGGCATTGCACGCACGATCGCAGGTCGACCCCGCATCGGGTGCAGCGGCTGTCCATCGCGACTTCCGTGGAGACCGTGTTGCCGCAGCGCGTGCAGCGCACGACCTGCGTGAACCCAGGCATGTTCGGGGTGCGGAACTCGCGCGGGGTCGGCTCGGCCTTTGGCTTCGGCTGGCTCTCGCGCCGGGGCTCGTCCTGGTAGCCGCGCTGGCGGTATTTGCGGTCAGACATAAAAATCCACGGCCGTAGGGCCGCACTTTAAAATCCACGCATAGGGCCGCACTTCAGTGCGGCCATTGTCAGGCCCGACTACAGTCGGGCCCTACTGCAGCAAGTACTCAGTTACTGCTCCAACGACGTGACGGCGATGCCCTTGCCCGCCGATGAGGCCCAGAGCAGCTGGCGGCCGTCCGGGCTGAACGCCAACCCGACGGAGCCGCCGTCGGGGGATTGGATCGCACGCTGCTCGGCAAACGTGGCGGCGTCCAGCACACGAATGTCGGCGGGAAGATTCGTGCCTTCCGCAGCGAAGGTGCCGGCCACGAGCCGACGCCCGTCCGCCGACAACGCCAGGCTGTTGATCGGCTTGCCCAGCGACGGCGATTCGCGAAGCCGTTCGCCGGCGGCGCTCCACGCGGTCACGGTTCGTGACGCCCCCGCGGTGTAGAACGTCTGGCCGTCCGGCGCCCAGACGATCGAGAACGTCGCATGGGTCGGCGACGTCAGCGTGCGAACGCACGTCCCGGCGGCGACGTCCCACACGCGCACGTCGTTGTCGAGGCCGCCGGATGCGAGCCACTTGCCGTCCGGCGAAAATGCGACCGCGCCGACCGACCCAACGTGCCCGGTCAGCGTCTTCCGTGTGGCGGCTGTGGCAGCATCGAGGATGGCAATGGCGCCGCCGGCGCCCGGCTGTGCATAGAGACGCCCGTCAGCTGAAAAGCCGAGGGCCATCGCCGCGCAGGGCGGCAGCTGGCTTTTCATCGCCGGCGGACGCCCGGCACCTCCTGGCCAGTCAACCACCAGCACGCTTGCGTCGCCACGCACGACAAGGCTGCGCCCGTCTGGGCACATCCCGAACTCGAGGATCCGAAGGTCGGGCACGAGGCGAGCGCCGTCGTCAGCGGGTGATGCCGCTCGAGGCGCGGCCGCTGACGCGAGCAGGGTCAGGACGAAGATGGTCGCGCGCATGTCAGAGTCGCTCGAGGCACAGCTCGAACGTCACACGTGCCATCGGATCCTTCGGGTCGCCTGTGAGCAGCACCGGTCGTACCAGCTCGCGACTGAGCACCAACGGGTCGTTGGAGAACTTGTGGTCGGGATCGCCTTCGAAGGCCGGATCGGTTGCGAAGTACAACTGTGTCACCAGCGGCTTACAGCCCGGCGCCTTGACCATGTAGTGCACATGCTGCGCGACGCGATCGGGGTAGTGGCCCGGCATCACGGACGTGAACTCGTAGCCGCCCTTGGCATCGGGTCCGAAGGTGGCGCGGTATCGATAGCCCTCGATGTCGTAATGGCCGAAATGGTCCGCCTGCCACACTTCCACGGTGGCGTCTGGACGCGGCTCGCCGCGCGTGTCGAAGACCCCACCGGCGACCAGCAGGGGAAGGCCGGGATCGGTGCCGCCGCGAAGGTCGCGGGCAACGGGAGCGCCACGCCGGTAGAACGGCCCCAGCGCATTCGACGGCGTCGGCTGGCGCACGCCGCGCTCGCCTTCGGCGAACACGTCGGCCACGGAGGCGCCAAACGACGGGCCCGCGACCAGGAGGCCGAGCGCCGCACACCGTTGCAGGATCTCCCGCCGCGACAGAGATTGAGACATGCGCCAGACAATACGCCTTAGCCCTGCTGTTCGGCAAGCCGGGATCAATGTTCGCCGACGGACGTCTCGCCGGCCTCGATCTTCACCTTCAGCCAGTTCTGTTTAGGCGGCAGGGGGCAGGTCGCAAAATCCGTGAACGCGCACGGCGGGTTGTACGCGCGGTTGAAATCCACCTCGGTTTCGCCGTTCACGGGGAGCGGCAGATGCATGTAACGACCAGCCGGGTATGTGGACTCGCCGCTCGTCTTGTCCCTGAAGATGACGAACAGATCCTTTTTCTCTGGCGTCTCGTAGACGGCGTCCAGCGAGTGCGTCACTCCGTCCAGCTCGAAGACGAGCCGTCCGGGGCTGACCATTTCGCTCTGGTCGCCCAGCACGTTGACGATCGGGATACGCCGCGGCGGTTCGAACGCCTCGAGGCGCGCACGAACGCGGCGATTCTCCTGGACCGGAAAGTACTCGAGGCCCTTGAAGGCACGGCGCTGCGCGCTGTCGCGATCGCGCACGCGGAGCCCAACCCGCTTGCCGCGACGGATGACGACCATCTGGAGCGGACCATGCTCCAGGAGCGTCTTGTCGGTCTCGATCGGAACGGCAGCCGTCACCTGCCGGCCGGCGATCCTCACCGGCACGCCCGGCGTCGGCGTGAACGACACGTGCTCGCCCTCGAGCGTGAACGTGCCAAGCTCCGGTGGCGCCGGCGGTGCCATCTTCAGGTCCATGCCGCCGCTACTGCCCGCATGGTTCTGGCCCTGGTGCATCCAGAACAGGCCCACCACCGTCAGCCATCCATCGTCGGCGGTCAGCTCCGCGAGCCGGTCAGCGCGCCATTTCAGGAGTTGCTTCTCGTAGTCCGGATCTGCCGCGCCTAATGAAAGCGCGAGCAGGAGGACGACCCAAACGGGAGGCATCACGCAATTGTACGGCGTGATGCCCGAGCTGAAGCTCGGGCCTACGTGCAAAGGCGCCATGCGAGCGAAGCGACCCTCGGCGAGCGTCAGCGAGCCGCCCCACGCGCGAGCGGAGCGAGCGCGTCCGTCGACGCCGAAGGCGTAGCCCTACTCGTAGCGGAGCGCTTCGATCGGATTGACCCGCGTGGCACGGAGCGCCGGAATCAGAATCGCGAGGGCCGCCACCGCCGCCAGACCGACGCCGACACCGATGAACGTCGCGGGATCGGTTCGGGCGATGCCGAACAGCTGCGCCTGCAGGACCCGCGTCAACGCCAGCGCGCACACGAGGCCGATGACGATGCCCGACAGGGCGAGCACGAAGCCCTGACGGAACACCAGCGAGAGCACCGACACGCGAGCGGCTCCGAGCGCCATCCGGACGCCGATTTCCTGCGATCGCCGCGTGACGTCGAACGACATGACGCCGTAGATGCCGATCGAGGCGAGCAGCATGGCGAGTGCGCCGAATGCGCCCAGCAAGAGCATCGACAGGCGCCGCTGGCCGACCGCGCGATCCATCATCTCGTCCATCGTCTTGATATCGGCGATCGGCTGATCGCGGTCGACCGCACGGACCGCCGCACGTGCCGCGTTCGCGAATTCGGACGGCGCACCAGCGGTCCGCAGCGCCAGTGACATGTTCGCCGTCGGGTTCTGCGCGAACGGGAAGTACAGCTGCACGCGGTGTTCGGCATCCAGACCCTCGTGGGCCGTGTGCTCGACGACACCGACCACCGAGATCCACTCCTCGGGCTTGGGATTCTCGCCGAACGAGATCCGCTTGCCGATGGGATCGCTGGCCGGCCAGAACCGCTTGACGCTCTCTTCATCGACGACCACGACCTTCGCGCCATCGGCGCGATCGGCAGCCGCGAGGGTCCGGCCCTTGACGAGCCGAACCTTCAGCGTTTCGTGGAAGCCGGGCGTCACCAGACGCATATCGCCCCACGGATTTGGCGTGCCTTTCGGTGGCTGGTATCCCTCGACCGTGAAGCTTCCGGTCGACCAGTCGCCGCTGAACGGCATCGTCGATGTCGAGCCGACCGAGACGATCCCAGGTAGCGCCGCGAGCCGCGGCTGGACCGCCTCGAAGAACGCAACCCGCTCGGCATCGGTCTTGTACTTCGAGTCGGGCAACGAGATGTTGAACGTCAGGAGATGCGATGGATCGAATCCCGGATCGACCTTCTGAAGCCGCGCGAAGCTGCGGATCAAGAGGCCGGCGCCGACCAGAAGCGTGAGGGCGAGCGCGATCTCCGCAATGACGAGACTCTTCCGAATCCACTGGCCGCGGTGCTCGCTGACGGTCCGGCTCCCGTCCTTCAGCGAATGCTGAAGATCGGCACGCGACCCCTGGAGCGCCGGCGCAAAGCCGAAGATCAGACCCGTCGCGACCGCAATTGCGAGCGTGTACAGGAGCACCGTGCCGTCGATCCCAACCGATTCGACGCGAAGCTGATCGAGCGGGCCCATCGCCTCCAATCCGCGAATGGCGGCGACCGCAACCCCCAGACCGGCGGCTGCGCCGATGAGCGACAGCAAAACGCTTTCCGTCAGAAGCTGCCGAATCAGATTGCCGCGCGTCGCGCCAATCGCGGCGCGGACCGCCATCTCGCGGCTGCGAGCCATCGAGCGCGCGAGCATCAGGTTGGCGATGTTGGCGCAGGCGATGAGCAGCACCAGCCCGACGGCGCCGAGGAGCACCAACAGCGCCGGCCGCACGCGAGCGGTCGCGTACTGATCGAACGTCCGGGTTTCAATCGTCCAGTCGCGCGGGTACGAGTCCTTGTGATCGCGCTTCAGGCCTTCGGCGAATGCGGTCACATCTCGCGTCGCCTGTTGGGCGCCAATGCCCCTCTTCAGCCGGCCGACCGCCGCGAGAAACTCGTTGGTGCGCCGGTTCTCCTCAAACTGCTCAGGCTTGAACACAAGCGGCGCCCACACCTCGGTTCGCTCGGTGAACACGCCGCGGAAGCTCGCCGGCATCACGCCAATCACGTCGAATGGCTCGCCGTTGAGCACAACCTTCCTGCCGAGGATCGCGCGATCGCCGCCGAACCGTCGGGTCCAGAGGCCGTGGCTCAGCACAACGACGTGCTCGCGTCCCGCCTGGTCCTCGTTCGGCGCAAAGGTGCGGCCGAGAAGCGGTGCGACGCCAAAGACGCGGAAGAACTCCGCCGTCGCCACCGAACCGGTCAGCTTTTCCGGCTCGCCGCTGCCGGTCAGGTTCGCGTTCCATCCCGTTTGCACCGCAAACCGTTCGAAGATCTTCATATGCTCGCGGAGGTCGCGGTACGAGGGCACTGCAAAGCCCGCTTCGAGATTGTTCAGCGACGGGTAGAAATGATCGAGCGTGACCAGACGCTCGGGTTGTTCGTACGGCAACGGCCGGAGCAGCACGGCGTTGACCAGCGAGAAAATCGCAGTGTTCGCGCCGATGCCCAGCGCCAGCGTGAGGACGACGATCAGCGTGAAGCCTGGCTGATGGATCAGGCGGCGAATGGCGTAACGCATGGTGGGTGCTCCAGTCAGTCAGCGCGCAGCGCGTCCATCGGATCGACCCGCGAAGCCGTCCGGCCAGGCGCCCAGCTTGCCACGATTCCGACGAGCAGGAGAAGCACGACGGGCATGGCCAGCGCAATCGGGTCGGTGGGCGCGACTTCGAAGAGCAGGCTCCGCACCACCCGTCCCAGCGCCAGCGCCACGGCCAATCCGCACGCGGCGCCAATCGCGGTCGTAACGAGCGCTTCGACGACGACCAGCCGCACGACACCTCGGGGCTGTGCGCCGAGCGCCAGGCGGATGGCGAGCTCGCCTCGGCGCTCGGCGACGACGCAGCTCATCACGGAGTAGATGCCCAGTGCGGCGAGGACGAGGGCAAGGCCGGCAAAGACGCTGATGATCGTCATCACGAGCTTGCGCGTCGCGACCGTCGACGCCACCAGGTCGTCCATCGGCTCCACGGGCGTCACCGGCACGTCGGGATCGAGTCGACGGACCACTCGGCCCAGGAGCGGACTGAGCGCGGCCGCGCTCTCCTGCGATTTGACGGTCAAGGCCATGAAGCTGTTCGCAAACCGCTCCTCGGGCCAGTAGGTCATCGGCCTGGGCTTCGAGTCGAGGCCGCGATGGAGCACGTTCCCGACGACGCCGATGATGCGATCGGGGATGGTGTCTTCCCATTGGAGAACCAACTCGTGCCCGAGCGGATCCTGGCCGGGAAACAGCTCGTCGGCCAGCGCTCTGTTGATCACGATGACATGCGCACGATCGCCCGAGTCGGTCGATCGGAACAGCCGGCCTTTCAGGAGCGGAATCCGCATCGCCCCGAAATAGTCGCCCGAGACGATCCTGACGTCAGCGACCGGCTCCTGTCCGGCGGGAGGTTTGGGCCTGCCGACCACCTCGAATCCGGTCGCCGAGCCGAGGCCGACCATCGGCAGGTAGCTGACGGCGCCTGCTGCCTCGACCCCCGGCAGCGCCGTGACCTCGTCGACCAGCCGATTGAAGAACGCGATCCGCGGCGGGGGCGTTTCGTACTTGGGTCCCGGCAGGCTGATCCCCATCGTCGCGACACCCTCCGCCGTGAAGCCGGGATCGACGTTGACGAGCCGCGACAGGCTCCGGACCAGCAATCCGGCCCCGCTCATCAGCACGACGGCAAGCGCGACTTCCAGCGCGACGAGGATTGGTCGCAGGCGCGCACCCGACACCGATGTCTGACCGCGCGACCCGTCCTTCAGGGCATCGACGAGCGCCAGGCGCGAAGCGGAGAGCGCGGGGAGGAGTCCGGCCAGCAGCGCAGCGCCGGCAGACGCCATCATCGCGAAGGCGACTACGCGAAGATCCAATGTCACTTCGTCGAGGCGCGGGACCACGTCGCTGACGACGAACCGGCGGATCAATAGCAATCCGCCGGCGGCGAGGACCCAGCCGGCCAGGCCGCCCACCACCGAGAGTGACAGGCATTCCCCGAGAAGCTGGCGCACGAGTCGTCCACGGTCGGCGCCCAGCGCGGCACGCACCGCCAGCTCGCGTCGCCGCGCGCTGCTTCGAGCGAGCAGCAGGTTGGCGACGTTGGCGCAACCGATCAGGAGCACGCAGGCGACGGCCCAGCCGACGAGCGTCAGGGCAGGCGCGATCTGCCCGGTCACCTGGGCGTGCATCGGCACGACGCGGGCGGACCATCCGGTATTGAAGTCCGGAAACCGCCGCGTCAGCGCCGCCGCCACCGTCGTCATATCGCTCTGGGAGGAGGCCACCGTCGCACCGTCGCGCAACCGCGCCACGACTCGCAGCCAGCGGCCGCGAGGCGTCCGGCTCTCTTCAGTCAGACCGATCGGCACCCACAGATCGACGTCGGGGTCGAGAACCGCGAACCCGGCCGGCATGACACCGAGGACCACGGCGGGCTCGCCGTCCATGCGAATCGTCTGGCCAATCGCACTGACCGAGCCGCCGAGCCGCGTGCGCCAGAATCTGTGGCTCACGACAACGACATGACTGTTCGGGCGCTCTTCCTCCTCCGTGAAGCCGCGGCCGATGGCTGGCTTGGCGTCGAGCATTGGAAAGAGCCTCGCCGACACGACCTGAAGCGGTAACAGCTCTGGAGCGGCACGGCCGTGCGCAACCGAAGCCTGGAACGTCGGGCTGACGGCCGCCATCTGCGAGAACGATCGGTTCAGATCGCGCCAGAAGAGGAAATTGGCGGGCGCGACCACATTCTCCATCGCGCCAAGGCGCGGGTTGGCCTCCCAGACGACGACGAGCCGATCGGGATCGCGATACGGCAGATCGCGAATCAGGACGCCGTCCAGGACTGAAAAGACCAGCGTCGAAGCGCCGATGGCCAGCGCCAGCGTGGCGACCGCGGTGACCGTGGACGCTGGGGTGCGCGCAAACAGGCGGATCGTGTGCCGCATCGGGTCGCTCCTGTTGAAGCTAGAAATTTAGCACACTCGTGCTAAATTGTCAGCACCTCTCCGCTCGCCGACCTGGGGAACCCGACCGACCTGCGTGACCCGAGCGACCTGCGCGACCCGAGCAACCTCGTCCTGCCTCGGCTGTGCTCGCTTGAACCCGGCCGGCACCCCCGATTACAGTCGAACGATGTGCATGCGTGTTCTGCTGGCCTGTGTCGTAGCGGTGGTCATGACAACGGACGCCTTCGCGCAGACGCCGGCACCACCGGCGCAACCGCCCGCGCAGACACCGGCGCAGCCGCCCGCGACGCCTCCCACGGCGGCGCCGAAGAAGCCCGCGGCGAGACGGCAGCCCGCGCAAAGCATGGTGCCGACCAGCGTGACCGTCACGATCACCGACACGTCGGGTGCACCGCTCGACAACGTCCACGTGTCGGCAACCGGGCCGGTCAGCCGGCAGACGCTCAGCATCGACACCGGCATCGCACGGCTCAACAGCGTCAAGCCGGGCGACTATCGCCTGCGGTTCGAGCACGAGGGCTTCATCACGCTCGAGCGCGACCTGACCGTCAAGGGGGGCAGCCCCGCGACGATCGACGTCTCGCTGTCGCCCGCGCCTCCACCGCCGCCGGCGCCGGCACCACCGCCGTCCGCCTCGTCGAACGCGCCGCCCGGCAAGGCGCAGTGGGTCGACATGGCCCCGTTCATCGACAAGCACTTGATTCGCGGCGGAGAGCCTCAGAAGGAAGACGAGATAGGCTGTACTGCCAGCGCTCGAACAACCCTCCTGCAGGTGGTTGAACCCACTCCCGAAACCGCGCGGCCTGATGCCGATGAAACCTTGTACGTCATCACTGGCGAAGGAACGTTGCGCCTTGCGAATCAAGACGTGCCGCTGTCGGCGAAGGAGGGGACGGTGGCAGTCGTTCCGCGCGGAACAGTCCGTGGGTTGAAGTGGAATGGAAAAGGCAAGACGCCGCTGCGGGTGCTGTCGGTCGTCTCGGGCCCGCCGTGCACGAAGTGAGACGCCGTCACGGACATTCGCGGATTGGACTTGTCACGGACAAACGCGGATCAAATTCGTCACGGACAAACACAGATCAACACGGATTTTAATTTGTTGTGAGCTTCCGTGCTCGTCCGTGACTGATTCGGTCCGTGTACTTCCGGTACCTCTGTGCGAACTTCCGTGACCTTCCGCGTTCAGCCACGCGCCTCGATCTTTGCCCAGGTGTCTTTCAGCGTCACGGTGCGATTGAAGACCGGCGCGCCCGGCTTCGCGTCGGGGTCGAGCGCGAAATACCCGAGTCTTTCGAACTGATAGCGAGTGACGGCGGGAATGGCAAGCGACGGCTCGAGCTTGCACGCCCTCAGGATCTGCAGCGAGTCAGGATTCAGGAACGCCTTCCAATCGCCCTCATCGTCGGCAGAGGGGTCCGCCACCGAGAAGAGCCGATCGTAGAGTCGGACCTCTCCGTCAACCGCGTGCGCGGCCGACACCCAGTGCAGCGTGGCCTTCACCTTGCGGCCGTCGGGCGCATCTCCGCCACGCGTCGCGGGATCGTAGGTGCAGCGCAGTTCGACGATCTCTCCGGTCGCCGGATCCTTCACCACGTCGCGACAGGTGATGAGGTAGGCATTTCTGAGCCGCACTTCGCGGCCCGGCGCGAGGCGGAAGAACTTCTTCGGCGGATCCTCGCGGAAGTCGTCGTGCTCGATGTAGAGCACGCGTGAGAACGGCACTTTCCGCGTACCCGCCGACGGGTCCTCGGGGTTGTTGACGACGTCCATCTCTTCGACGAGACCGTCGGGATAATTCTCGAGCACGACCTTCAGCGGCCTGAGCACGGCCATCGCGCGTGGCGCGCGGCGGTTCAGGTCCTCGCGCACGCAGTGCTCGAGCAGCGCGACGTCGATCACGTTCTCTTTCTTGGCGACGCCAATCCTGTCGCAGAAGTCCCGGATCGCCTCCGGAGTGTAGCCGCGACGACGCAGGCCGCCGATGGTCGGCATCCGCGGATCGTCCCAGCCGTTGACATGTTTTTCCTGTACGAGCTGCAGCAGCTTGCGCTTGCTCATCACCGTGTAGGTGAGGTTCAGTCGGGCAAATTCGATTTGCCGCGGACGAGATGGCGTCTGCAGCGACTCGATCACCCAGTCGTAGAACGGCCGGTGGTCCTCGAACTCGAGCGTGCACAGCGAGTGGGTGATGTCCTCGATCGCGTCCTCGATCGGGTGCGCGTAGTCGTACATCGGGTAGATGCGCCAGGCATCTCCGGTTCGGTGGTGTGACGCATGCCGGATCCGGTACAGCGTCGGGTCGCGCATGTTGATGTTCGGCGACGCCATGTCGATCTTCGCGCGCAACACTCGTGTGCCGTCGGCGAACTCCCCCGCGCGCATGCGTCGGAAGAGGTCGAGGTTCTCGGCGACCGATCGATTGCGGTACGGGCTTTCCGTGCCGGGCTCGGTGAGCGTGCCGCGGTGGGCGCGGATCTCGTCCGCGGTCAGATCGTCCACGTAGGCCTTGCCCATCTGAATGAGTTGCTCGGCGTAGGCATACATCTGCTCGAAGTAATCGGCGGCGAAGAGCACGCCGTCGTGCCAGTGAAACCCGAGCCAGCGCACGTCCTGCTCGATCGACTCGACGTACTCGATGTCCTCCTTGGTGGGGTTCGTGTCGTCCATCCGGAGGTTGCACCAGCCGGCGAACTCCTCGGCGACGCCGAAGTTCAGGCAAATCGCCTTGGCGTGGCCGATGTGCAGGTAGCCATTCGGCTCGGGCGGGAACCGGGTGTGCACGCGGCCGCCGTGCCTGCCCGCGGCGCGGTCCGCGACGATGATTTCGCGGATGAAATCGAGGGACTCGGCCGGAGCGCTCGGAGTGTCCATATAGAAACGTCCATTCTAACGCGGGGGTCGCTTCGGTGTCCGCTGTCGGCCCGCAACGGTCCTGAGCGCGACTGGTCTGATCTGCGGCGTCACGTGCGCGGTTCGTATAATCTCTGAACGCGATGGAACGCACAGCGCCGCCGCCACCCGCTTCGGTGGCCGACGGTGTCGAATACCCGCTCGATCCCCGCAGCATCTCGGTTCATCGCATTGGAGGCTGGATCTTCTTCTCGAGCATTTTTCTGCCGGCAATCATCGCCGCCATCGTGGGCGCGTTCGTTTTGCCAGCGCCAATCTGGGCGAAGCTGTTGCTGCCCCTCGTGGCGCTGCCAGTTCTGGCAGTAAGTCTCGGCTGGCTCGCGCATCAGTGGCCCGTCGTCGAGCATCGGCATTCCTCCTATCGTGTCGATGACGAAGGGATTGAGATCCGGCGCGGCGTGTTCTGGCGCCACGTGATAGACATCCCGAGGAACCGCGTCCAGCATACCGACGTCTCGCAGGGGCCGGTCGAGCGAAGCTTTGGACTCGGGACGCTCGTAATCTTCACGGCAGGAACGGAGCACGCGAGAGTGACGCTCGGCGGACTCGACCATGCCGCCGCGCTCCGCATTCGCGACCACCTGCTTGCCACCGAGCGCGGTGATGCCGTCTGAGCACCGGCTGCACCCGCTGTCGTTCCTCTTTGGAATCGGCGCGCGTCTCAAGGATTTCGCCTTGCCTCTCGTCGTGCTGATCGTCACCGCGGGACGCTCCGGGTTGGGATGGCAGGGCTGGTTCCTGTGGCTGGTGATTCCATACGCGATCGTCGCCATCGGTCGGACGCTGAGCTTCCGTTATCGCTACGACGAGCACGAGATGGTGATCAGGAGCGGCTTCTTCTTTCGCAACGAGCGCCATGTTCCTTACGCGAGAATCCAGAGCGTCGACGGCGTTCAGACGGTCTTCCATCGCCTGCTGAACGTCGTCGACGTGAAGGTCCAGACCGCGGGCGGCAAGGAGCCTGAGGCGACCATGAGCGTCCTGCCGATGGCTGCGCTCGAGGAGATGCGCCGCAGGGTCTCCGCTCAACGTGGTGCGAGCGATGGATCGGCAGCCGCTGCCGCGGACATTTCTGCCAGCGAGTTGTCCGAGCGCCCGCCCCGCCGAACGTTGCTGGCGCTGAATACGCGCGAGCTGTTGACCTACGGCTTCGTGGAAGGCCGCGGCATGGTCGTCATCGGCGCCTTCTTCGGCCTCGTGTGGGAGTTTGGGCTCGCCGACTCGCTGCCGTGGCCGTGGTTCGTCGATCGCTGGATCATCTCTGACGAGAAGCCGCCACGGGAGTCCCGGGGAGGCGCAATCCGCGCGCTCGTCCGCGCGATCCACACCGGTGCCGACAACCTGTTCGTCAACGTCCTGATCGCTGCGGCGAGCATCGTCGCGTTGCTCGTTGCGGTGCGCCTGCTCTCCATGGCCTGGGCGGCAGTCAGGCTGTACGGGTTCACACTGACTCGCGACGGAGACGAGCTACGAACTGTGTACAGGGTGCTCACGCGAATCGAGGCGACGGTCCCGCTCCGACGTATCCAGTTGCTGACGTTGCAGGAGGGTCCGCTACACCGTTTGATCGGCCGCACCTCCGCGCGCGTGGCCACGGCGGGAAGCCACGCCGGTCAGAACGCGCCGCCCGATCGGCACTGGCTGGCGCCGCTCGTCGCAACCTCCGAGCTGCAGGCGCTCGTGAGCCAGGTGCTGCCAATATTGTCGCTCGACGCACTCGACTGGCGGGGCGTGCATCCGCAAGCGGCACGACGAATCATCAAGCGCTTTCTCATCCTCGTGACGCTGGGCCAGGCGCTAGTCGTCGCGTGGGCCGGCTTGTGGGGATTGCTGAGCCTGACGATCTTCATTCCCTGGGGCGTGCTGCACGCACGGCGCTCTGCGGCGGCGATGGGCTTTGCGGTGACCGAGGAGTTAATCGCGTTTCGGAGTGGCTGGCTCTGGCGTCAGACTGTCGTCGCGCCGTTCGCTCGCGTCCAGGCCGTCGGCCTGCACGAGTCGCCGTTTGACCGTCGGACTGCGATGGCGGGTGTGCGCGTCGACACGGCGGGAGCCGGCGACCCGTCGCACCGCGTGTCGATTCCCTACCTGGATCGTCGGGTCGCCGAGCAGCTCTGGCGACACCTCGCGCACGAAGCCGCGAAGCGGACGTTCAAGTGGTCGTGACCCGGTATACTCCGCTGTCATGTTCGAATCCTTCTCTCGTCGCCGTCTGTTCAGGACGCTTGCCGCCGGCCTTGCGGGTGCCGGTGCGTCGATCACCGCCAACCGCACGGAAGCCGGGCTCCGACAGGGCGCGCCGCAGCCGCCTTCGGACAAGGGATCGCTGCTCCTGACCGAGTTCGAGCCTCGCAGCATGCTGCACGTCAAGGAGACCGCGGTGCCGCGCGCCAGGTTTCCGGTGATCGACGTCCACACGCACGTCACTTTTCGCGCGAAACAGACCGGCGGCGTCACGCAGGGCGAGGCCATCACGATCTCGGCGCCGCCGCGCGATGTCCTGCCCGCAATGGATCGCCGGAACGTCCGGATCATGGTGAATCTCACCGGCAGCGCGGGCGCGGGTCTGGCCGAGGCGATCCGCACGTTCCAGCAGCCGCATCCGGATCGGTTCGTGGTCTTCACCGAGCCGTCGTGGGATCGCGTGGCCGAGGCCGGGTATGCGACGTGGCAGGCGGACGAGCTCGGACGCGCCAAGGCTGCCGGCGCGCGTGGCATCAAAATACTGAAAACGCTCGGCCTTTACGTCCGCGAGCAGGTGACATCAGGCCCCTTGATCCCGATCGACGACAAGCGCTTCGATCCGATGTGGGAAGCCTGCGGCGCACTCGGGTTTCCGGTCTCGATTCACATTGCCGATCCGGAAGCGTTCTTCCTCCCCATCGATCGGTTCAACGAGCGCTACGAGGAGCTGCACGAACACCCGGACTGGTCCTTCCACGGAAAGGACTACCCGTCGTTCGATGCACTCATCGAGGCGCGCGACCGCGTCCTGGCGCGGCACCCGAAGACGACCTTCATCGGCCTGCACGTGGGACACGACTCCGAGAACCTCGCGCGTGTCGGCGAAGCGCTCGACAAGTTTCCCAACTTCAACGTGGAGATCGGCGCACGCATTGGCGAGCTCGGCCGCCAGCCTCGCGCCTCACGCAAGTTTTTCGATACGCTACCAGGACCGGATCCTCTTCGGCACCGACGCCGTGCCGGGCGGCACCGACATGCCCCAACAGGTCTTCGGCGACGACCTGTATTCGATCTACTTCAGGTTCCTTGAAACCGAGGACGAGTACTTCGACTACGCGCCGGCGAAGATCCCGCCACAAGGACGATGGCGTATCTACGGGCTCGGGCTTCCGGAGGAGATCCTGCGCAAGGTGTACTACGCCAACGCCGAGCGCCTCATTGGGATCCCGTCCCTGAAACAGGCAGACTGACATCGAGATCGGGGTCGGGATGAATTTCGGTTTCTGCCAGGCGATTGGTACGCCAGAAACTGAAATCCATCCCGACCCCGATTGGCAGCTATACGGGATTGCGACCCTGAATCACCCGGATCAGCACAACCGCGATCGCCAGGATGAGCAGGATGTGAATGAACCCCCCCAGCGTGTACGAACTCACTACGCCGAGCAGCCAGAGGACGAGCAGCAACACGAAGATGGTCCACAACATTCAGATTCTCCTCCAGAGGCCCAGTTAGCGAACCTGATGCCAGCGCAGCACGTTGCCATGTGGCCGGGCTAAAGGCACTGCAATCAAGGCCTTGCGCCGTGAAACACGCTCGGCCGCCGGGGTGTCGCGAGAGCCATGCTGTCGCGTAATACTTACTCGCAACCGAATGGAATGGAGTGGATGTCCGAATGCGCGTCTTGATCCTGCTGACTCTCATCGCTTCGGCGGCGCCAGCCGCATCCCAGGGCCTTCCGACGGCCTTACCTGAGGCGGTCGGGCTATCCTCATCCCGACTGCAGCGTCTCGACGCGGTGATGCAGGAGTACGTCGACACGCATCGCGTAGCGGGCATCGTCACGATCCTCGTCCGCAACGGCAAGGTGGCGGAGCTTGCGGTGTACGGAACGCGCGACATCGAGGCCAACGCGCCGATGCAGAAAGACACGATCTTCCGCATCGCGTCGATGTCGAAGGCGGTCACCAGCGTCGCGGTCATGATGCTGGTCGAAGAAGGAAAGATCGGCCTGAGCGATCCGGTTTCCAAGTTCATCCCGAGCTTCAAGAAGACGACCGTGATCGTGCCGCCGCCTCCCGGCGCGATCCCCGGATCACCGGCGTCCATCGTGCCGGCGACGCGCGAGATCACGATTCGCGATCTGCTCACTCACACGGCAGGGATCGGCTACGGCGGCGGACCCGCGGAAGAGCAATACAAGGCAGCAAACGTCCACGGCTGGTACTTCGCAGATAAGAAGGAGCCGATCGCCACGACGATCGACCGGCTGGCGGCGCTGCCCTTCGACGCACAGCCCGGCGAGCGGTTCGTTTACGGCTTCAATACCGACGTCCTCGGTGTCGTCGTCGAAAAGGCGTCTGGCCTGAGCCTCGACGCGTTCTTCCGGACGCGCATCTTCGAGCCGCTGAAGATGGTGGACACGCAGTTCTTCCTGCTGGCGACCCAGCGCAATCGGCTCGCGGCCGTGTACTCGCTCGACGAGAGTGGCCGGCTGGCGCGGGCACCGGATCCGGGCACGGGCCAGGGCGCCTACATCGACGGGCCGCGCCTGTGCTTCTCGGGTGGCGCCGGCCTTCTCTCGACGGCGTCCGACTACGCGCGGCTGCTGCAGATGATGCTGAACGGCGGCGAGCTCGATGGCGTCCGCCTCCTGGGTCCGAAGACGGTCGAGCTGATGACTGCCAATCACACCGGCGTGCTCTTCAACGAAGGGAAGACGGGCTTCGGCCTCGGCTTCGAAGTCATCGACGACATCGGCAAATCAGGCACCTATGGATCGCCCGGCGAGTTCATGTGGGGCGGGGCCTATCACACGACCTACTGGGCCGATCCGAAGGAGAAGATCGTCGCCGTCCTCATGACGCAGCTGCTGCCCGCGACGGGGAGCGACCTGCACGAAAAGTTCCGCGGGCTGGTGTATCAGGCGGTGGTCGCGCCGCCAGGAACCGCGTTGAGCGCCGGGCCCGGGAAGTCACGCCGCGCCGGCGGAGGGACGCAGTGAGCAAGGGCCGCCTCGAGGCATTCAGCGATGGCGTGATCGCCATCCTGATCACGATCATGGTCCTCGAGCTGAAGGTGCCCGAGCACGAAGGCGCGAGCCTGGACGCGCTCCTGCCGCTGGCGCCGGTATTTCTGGCCTATGTCCTGAGCTTCGTGTATCTCGGGATCTACTGGAACAATCACCATCACATGCTCCACGCCTGCACGAAGGTCAACGGCCGCGTGCTGTGGGCGAACCTCCATCTGCTCTTCTGGCTGTCGCTGGTGCCGTTCGTGACGCACTGGATGGGCAGGAATCACAACGCGCCGCTGCCGACCGCGGTCTACGGTCTGGTATTACTGCTCTCCGGCGCGGCGTTCCTGCTGCTTGCCCGGACGCTGATCGCACTGCATGGTCCAACATCGGACCTGGCAACGGCATTCGGACGCGATCTCAAAGGCAAGCTGTCGTTGGTGCTCTACGCGATCGCGATTCCGGCTGCGTTCGTCGATCAGCGGATCTCGGAGGCGATCTACGTCGCGGTCGCGATCTGGTGGTTCGTCCCGGACCGGAGGATCGAGGGCGACAGTAGGGCCGCACTTTAGTGCGGCCGGACAATGGCCCGACTAAAGTCGGGCCCTACTGTAGTTTCAGCGCTTTAGCTCGGGCATCGTCAACGAGTTTTCGAAAGATCTCGCCCGATTTCGACGACGGCATCGCACAGCAAGCGCAGGTCCTCCGACGTCGTCCGGAAATTGACGATGCACGCGCGAAGGAGGTAGCGGCCGTCAAGCAGCGCGTTCGAGACATACGCGCGGCCGCTCTGCTGCAACGTCGTGAGCAGCCGTTCGTTCAACGCATTGAGCGTCTGCTGATCCGTGGCGGCACGGTCCGCTCCGGGCGGCACATAGCGGAATGTCGTGATGCTCAAGTTATGAGTCACCGCCTCGAGCTCGGGATGCGCGGCCGCGCGCTCGAAGAGCTCGCGGGCGAGGCGCATGTCTTCGCCGATCGACTGTGCATAGCCATTCCGGCCCGCCTGCCTGAGGCCCACCCACACTTTCAACGCCCGGAAGCCGCGCGAGTTCTGCGGGCCGAGCTCGTAGAAGTTGGGCGGCGGATTCCGGTCGCCGCTGTCGAAATGGTAGTACGCCGGGTGATAACTGAAGGCGCCTTTCAACGCCGCCGGATCGCGGACGAACGCGCATCCCGCTTCGAGCGGCGCGTAAAGCCACTTGTGCGGATCGAACGCCACCGAGTCGGCCTCCGACATCGCCGCGAGATCGGGCGGCGCCTCGGCCGCGATGACGGCCGGCGCGCCATAGGCACCGTCCACGTGAAACCACAACCCGTGGGTTCGGCAGACGCGCGCGATCTCTCGCAGCGGATCGACGGCGCCGGTGCTCACGGTGCCGCCAGTGCCTACTACAAGGAATGGATGCAGGCCGGCGGCCGTGTCCGCCACAATCTGCGCCTCGAGATCGGCGACGCGCATGCGCTGCGTGCTGTCAACCGGAATCCAGCGAATCGCATGCGTGCCCAGCCCCGAGAGGTCCGCGGCCTTCTGAATCCACGTGTGCGTCTCGGCCGAGCAATACGCGACGAGCTGCGCGGCTTCAGCGCGCAGGCCGTCCTCGCGGACCGTGGTGCTCCCGAGCGCCGTTCTCGCGGCCCAGAAGCCCACCATGTTGGCCATGTTGCCGCCGCTCACGAGCAGCCCCGCCGAGGTCGGCGGCAGCCCGAGGAGCTCCGCCATCCACCTCACCGCCTGCTCTTCGATCAGCGTGCCAACCGGCGACAGGCTGAACGACCCGCAGTTGGGATTCACGGTGGCCGCCACGAGCTCGGCCAGGGAACCGAGCGGCGCCGGCGACGATGTGATGTAGCCCATGAAGCGCGGGTGGCCGTTGAAGAGCGAGTGTTCGATCAGCAGCGCGGAGACTTCGTCGATCAGCGCTTCCGGATCCGCGCCGTCGTCGGGCACGGGCCCTTGCCCGAGCGCGCCGCGAAGGAAGGCGGCATCGCGGCCCGTCGTGACGGGCCGCGACGGCAGGGACGCCAGGAGATCGGCCAGTCGATCGACGGCTCGATGGCCGAGGCGACGAAACGTCTCGGGGTCGAGCTCGAGCGGCGAGCGGCGGTCCATCCCAACCAGGCGGTGCTACTGCTTTGTGCCCGTCGGCGGCGGCGCAGGCTGCGTCGCGCCGGCCTTCAGGTACTTGTCGAACCAGGCGAGCCGCCGCTCGAACCGATCGCGCACGTAGCTCGGCACGCGGACGCCGTGATGCTGATCGGGATAAATCACGAGCTCGGTCTCCACGCCGTTGCTGCGAAGCGCCTGGTACATCTGTTCGGCGCCTACCACTGGCACGTTGAAGTCCTTTTCGCTCGCCATGAAGAGCGTCGGCGTCTTGATGCGATCGGCGTGGAAGAAGGGATAGCTCACTTTGATCCAGAGGTCCTGGCTCTTCCACGGCGGACCCAGCTCGGTCTCGTACTGCATGATGTACTGGTCCGATCCGTACATCGAGAGCTGCAGCGCGCTGCCGGCGCCGGAGTTCGCCGCCTTGAAGCGCGTGTCGCTCGCGATCATGTAGTCGGTGAGGATGCCGCCGTAGCTCCAGCCGCCGATGGCGAGCCGCTCCGGATCCGCAATCCCGCTTTTGATCGCCCAATCGACGCCGGCCTGGAGATCGACGACTTCCAGGTTTCCCCAGTCGGCGTAAATCGCCTTCTGATACGTCGAACCGCGGCCCGAGCTCCCGCGATAGTTGACCTGCAGCACGGCGTAGCCGCTGGCCGCGAAGTACTCGCGCTCGTCGTCGAACGAGTGATCGTCCTGCCCGTTCGGACCGCCATGAATCCAGAGGATCAGCGGCAGCTTCTGTCCTGCCGGTGCGGCGGCTGGCCGCGACAACAGGCCGTTGACCGTCGTCCCGTCGCGGGCGGTGAACGTCGCGTCCTCGACTTTCGCAAATGCGATGTCCGACGTCCAGGCGTTCTGCGCGGTCAGCTTGCGCAGCTTGCCCTGTTCGGCCGCGTACACCTCGAAGGGCTCGCTCGTCGTCGACGACGCCACCGCAAGGTTGCCGTCCGATCCCAACGACAGCGCGTTCACGACGCGGCGGCCGGTCGTGACCGGCTCGACCGCCCCTCCGGCCGCGGGAACACGCGCGACGTACTGGGCGCGATCGTCTTCGACGATGACGAAGATCGACTTGCCGTCTTTGCCCCAGACCGGTGCGCTGACGGCGCGATCGAGGGAATCGGTCAGGATGCGCGGCGTGCCGCCGGTCGACGGAATGACGGCAAGCTTGGCGAGGTTGTAGGCGTAGTAACGGGGCTCGTCGCCCTGGACGTACGCGATCGTCTTGCCATCAGGACTCCACGCCGGCCTGGCCTCGTCGGGTCCCGCGAAGGTCGTGAGCTTCGTCGGCATCGCGCCCGCTTTCGCGTCGATGACGTAGATGTCCGGGTTGTTCGTGCGATCCGGATCCTTGTCGCGCTCGCTCACGAACGCGATGCGCGTGCCGTCCGGCGACCAGCTGGCGTCGCGATCGTCGAAATCGCCGCTCGTGATCTGCTCGGTCTTCTTCGTCGCCATGTCGAAGAGGTACAGGTGCGAGCGAAGTTTGCCGAGATAGCCCGACTGATCGTTCTTGAAGGCGTAGCGGTTGATGACGATCGGCGGCTTCGTCTTCCGCTTCCAGCCGTCCATCTTCTCCGGATCCGCTGAAGGATCGGGATCGTCCACGACGAGCACCAGGCGCTTGCTGTCGGGCGACCACGCGTAGTCGTCGATGTCGCCTTCGATGTCGGTCAGCTTTTCGGCTTCGCCGCCGGCGCGATTCAGCAGCCACACCTGCGCGCCCTTCTTCTTGTTCTTCTTCTCGTCGTCTTCGTCGTCATTCCCGCGTGAGGTCAGGAACGCGAGGTATTTCCCGTCAGGACTCCACCGCGGCTCCGACTCGCTGTCCTTGCTCGACGTCAGGCGCACCTGCTCGCTCCCATCCCAGCTCACCATCCAGACGTCGCTGTCGCGCTTGTCCTTTTCTGTGTCGACGCCCGACACCGTGTAGGCCACCCATTTGCCGTCCGGAGATCGCTCCGGATCCGACACGTATTTCAGCTTCGCCACATCGTCGAGCGTGAACGTGCGGGTCGGCGTTTGCGCGTGGAGAGCGGTGGCGACGACAAGCGCCGACGCCGTGGCCAGCAGAGCAGGCTTGAGCATAGGGGAATTATAGGAGCATGGGAGCATAGGGACATAGGGACATAGGGGGATCGGGGTCAGATCCCCATGTCCCCATGTCCCCATGCGCCCCTGTCCCCATGCGCCCATGCGCCCCGTGCGCCCATGCGCCCATGCGCCCATCAAAACCTATAAAGGTAACTGGCTTTGAAGAACAGGCCGCGCCGGGTGGTGAGGTAGTCGCCCTGGCCGTCGATCCAGTCGGGGTCCTGATAGGCCCGCTTCTGGTAGAGCGAGCCGTAGCCGGCGTAGACGACTGTTCCTGGCCGCAGTTCGTAGGAGCCGAGGAAATCGGTCAGCACCCGGGTCTCCTGGCTATCGAACTGCACGATGCCTCGAATGGCGAACTCCTTCGAGAACTGATACGTCGTCTTGGTGTTGAGGATATTGACCGTGTAGACGCGCTCGCCGGTCGATTCGCGGTCGAAGATGATGTGTGTGCCTTCGACATCCTGTGTGAACCGTCCGTTCGGCTGGAAGGTAATGCCCAGGGTGCCTGCGGTCGACTTCCCTTGAAACGGATCGACCTCGTCGTAATACGTGGCGGGACCCCAGTTGAGATTCCCGTATGTCCGCAGCCAGCGAAACAGCTGCACCTGGCCGAACATGCGCGTGCGACCCTGCTTGAAGATGTGGCCCTGCCACGCTTCGTCGCCGACGCCCTGATCGAGACGGAAGAAACCCTGGCGGGTGAAGCTGAGACGCACGCCGGCGACGTCGATGTACTCGTTGCCTTCGTTGATCCGGTCGCGACCGCCCTGCAGAAAGTTGAAGAACGACACGCGCCGAATCCATGGGTATCGGTCCTTGTTCGGGTAGAAGTTCAGATCGCCGTAAATCCAGCCTGACGTGAACCCGACCCGATTCAGAAACGCGGTGTCCATCACGAAGCCGCGATCGTAGTGCTCGAACTGCGCGCCGATGGACCCGCGATTCTTCTCGTAGTAGTAGTTCGCCTGGAGGCCGACGCCCGAGCGATTCTGATCGTCGGCATCGCTGTCGTTCGCGGTGCTCGAGCCGAGGACGAAGGCCGTGGCGCGCTGCGCGTCGTTGATCTTGTAGTTCACGTCCGCGCCGGCGACCGCGTTCTGGCGCCCGGCGAGTTCGGTGAACGTGGCAATCGCACCGGCATAGCTTCCGCGCTTCAACCCGATCTGCGCCCGGGCGATCTGAAACAGCTGGTCCTTGCCGTGCAGCGGATCGGCGTCGTCCTCGGTCCGTCCTGGTGCCTGATCGATCGCGGTGAGCGAGCCGAAGGTCACGCGCCCGGCGGTCCCGGTCAGCTTGGCGCCAAAGATCGGATCGACGATGTTCCGCGTGTGCACCGCGTAGAGCATGCTCGCATCGCCCTGCGCGTTGCCGGCGAGGTTGAAGAGGCCCGCGCCTTCCATGAAGAATGGCCGCTTCTCGGAAAAGAAGACCGGGTAGCGCTGGTTCACCTCGACCTGGAAGGCGTCACTCTCGACCTGGCTGAAATCGGGGTTCACGGTGGCGTCCAGCGTGACCGTGGACGTCAGTCCCCACTTCGCGCTCATGCCGAGGTCGCCCGTCGCGTCGCGATCCCAGCGCGACGGCGTCGCCCGGTCGTAATTCCGTGAGTAGGTAAGCGACGGAATCAGCTCGCGCGTCGGCACGGCCGCGAGGTCCTTGAATGTCAGCGGCGCATGCGTCTCGAACACCCACTTTCCGGCCTCGAGCGCCGGCCATGCGACCGACACGCCAATGCGACTGACGCGGCGCCAGAAGAGAATCCCCATCCGGACCTGCGGTCCGCCTTTGAAGCGAATCGTCTGCAGCGGCAGCTTGATCTCGACGACGTAGCCGCGATCGGTGACGCGCCCGGCGCTCTGCCAGACCCAGTCTGGTGAGGTGTCTTCGTTGCCCGAGATCGTGTTGATCATGTCGAGCTGAATGCCGCTCGGGTTCACCATCAAGTGATAAGACGTCTGGCCGGTTCCCAGCGCGTCGAGGCTGAGACCGACCCAGTCATCGGACCAGATGTTGTCGCGCCGCGTGATCGAGGTCTTGATGCCGGACGGATCGGGATCGTCGCAGCGGAACGCGAAGTAGAGCGCGTCCTTGTCATACGCCGCCCACACCGTCGTCTGCTGTTTGATCGTGTCGCCGTACAACGGGTTGTAGGACTTCCACTCGCCGGTTGGCAGAGGCGGACCCGCCCACGCCTCGTCGTCCAGGCTGCCGTCGATCACCGGCGGCGTGCTCACTGCAGTCGCGGTCATCGGCGGGATCGCGGCTTTTGCTGGAGCTGGCGCGCTCTGCGCGACCGCCGTCCCGGAACCGGTCAGTACGAGCAGAACGACGAGGTTGAGCAGGAGTTCGGCACGCGAACCAGGCACGAATTCCTTAGACGGAATTCAGTGCTAAAACGTTGGCACGTCATTGGGCGCAGAGGCGTATGGGCGCAGAGGCGCATGGGGGCATGGGCGCAGAAGCACATGGGCAGAAGCGCATGAGGCGCATAGGCGCATAGGTAGAGGGGCGCATGGGGTGGCATCGGGGTTGCCGCTGTAGCGACATGCCTATCCCGCCCGCCTATCGATCGCTTGTCGTCTGGCAGCGTGCGGATGACTTGTTCATTCGCCTGCATCGCTTGACGTTCACTGAGTTTCCGCCGCACGAACGGTTTGAACTGGGGTCGCAGTTGCGCAGAGCGGCCTTATCGGTGCCCACGAACATCGTGGAAGGAACTGCCCGCGTTCACGGGGCGGAGAGGCGGCAATTTCTGCGAGTGGCCTGGTCTTCGCTGCGCGAGGCCGGCTACTTTGTTCACGTCGCCGAGCGCCTCGGTTACATTTCCGAGGCAACGCGATTGGACCTCGAAGCCGAAATTCGGCAGGTCGCGGCGCCGCTACTGGGTTTGATCAAGAAATGACAAGCCACCGGCGACGTAGATCATGCGCTCGTGTACCCATGCGCCAACGCCCCATGCGCCCATGCACCCATGCGCCCATGCGCCCATGCGCCCATGCGCCTAGAGAAACAGGACGCACACAGGCGTGCCGACCTGCGCAAGCGGGCCGGCCGGCGTCAGCGCTCCGGTCTGCTGGTCGATGCTGAATACGGCGAGGCTGTTCGATTTCTGATTGGCGGCAATCAGCCACTTGCCAGTCGGATCGATCGCGAAGCTTCGCGGCGTCTGACCGCGCGTCGACTCGTGCTCGATCAGGCTCAACGTCCCCGTCGTGCCGATGCTGAACACCGCGATGCTGTCATGGCCGCGGTTCGACCCGTACAGGAAGCGGCCGCTCGGGTGGACGGCGATTTCGGCCGTCGAGTTCTCGCCGGCATGACCTGCGGGAAGCGATGACACGCTGCCCGCCGCGGCAAGCCGTCCGCTTGCGGCATCCCAGGACAGGCTGGTGATGGTGGACGTCAGCTCGTTGATCGCGAACGCGAGCGGCAGCGTCGGGTGAAACGCGACATGGCGCGGTCCGGCGCCGGGCGCGAGCTGTACGGAGGACGGATCGTTGGCGCCGAGCGAGCCGGTGGCAGCGTCGAACTTGTAGACGAACACGCGATCGAGCCCGAGATCGGCGCCCAGCAGATACCGGTTGCGCGCGTCGAAGACCACGGCGTGCGCGTGCGGCCCTTCCTGCCGTTCCTTGTCCGGACCGCTGCCGCCGTTGGCGAGAATCGCGATCGAGTCACCGAGACGGCCGTCAGCGCCGATCGGCAGCAGCGAGAAATTGCCGCCGCCGTAGTTCGCCACCGCCACGAACCGCCCGGTGGCGTCGACGGCCAGATGGCACGGACCGTCTCCCTTCGACGACTTCGCGTTCAGCGTCGTCAGTTTGCCACTCGCTGGGTCGATGCCGAATCCGGTGACGCTGCCTGCGCGCTCGCCGCCGAACGACGAGATTTCGTTCACGGCATACAGGAACTTCCGGTTCGGGTTGACCGCGAGGAAGCTGGGGCTCTTGGTCTCGGCCACCAGGCCGACCGGCGTCAGGGCACCCGACGCATCGTCGAAGCGGAACGCATAGATGCCCTTGCTGCTGGCGCCGGTATAGGTGCCGATGTAGACGAGCCGTCCTGGTGAATCCGAGTGCACAGCCGCAATCGTGCCGAAAGTCAGGCTGACCGCGAGGACGATTTGAAGGATGGCACGCACAGTCATCGCCTGGTCAGATCCCGCACGTAGATGTCCTTGAACTTCATGTTGCCACGGCCGCCCGAGTGCAGTTGCAGCGCGATCGCGCCGTCCTTCGAGACCGGTTTCGGATCGGTGAAGTCCACCAGCGTCACGCCGTTCAATCGCGAGACGTAGCGGTTGCCGTCCACCTTCAGCAGGTACTCGTTCCACTCGCCCTGCCGGACCACGGGTTCGTTCTCGGGGGCGGGCCACACGATCCAGTCGCGACCATCGCCATAAATTCCGCCGGTGTGTTTGTTGACGGTGCAATCGACCTCGAACTGCAGGCCCTGAGAGACGTCGGCCGTGCCCGGCTTGAAGTCGGTGTGGAAGAAGACGCCGCTGTTGCCGTCGCCTTCGCAGAGAAACTTCACCGCGAGCTGGAAGTCGACGTAGTTCTTCGCGGTCTTCAGATAGCCGTACTCCTGGGTCACGGCGACGCCATGGATGATGCCGCCTTCGACCGACCATTTCTCCTTGCCGACCTCGACCCAGCCGGTCAGGTCCTTGCCGTTAAAGAGGGCAACCCAGTCCTCGCCAGGCGGAGGTGCCTGCGCGGCGAGCGACGTCACGGAGAGGAGGGCGAGACCAGCAAGCAGAGCGCGTTTCGGCATGGGGGAAGTATAGGGGGAGTTTGAACCTTTGTGATGATGCCGTGCGACTGGTGCGACCTAGGCGATCGTCAGTTTGAGCTTCGTCACCGACGCCGGCGGAAACGAGAACACCAACGGCGAGCCGACCGATACCGTGCGCTCGGCCGGCGACGGCACGGCGTCGGGCGCCTCGAACGAGTTGTGCGCGTCGAGCTTCGGGGTGGCGAGGGTTCGCGCCGTGGCCGCCGCGATCCGCGCGCCACCGACGGCGATCTCGGCTTCGCGCGGCTGGTCCGCGCTCGGATTCACCACCGTCAGTGTCAACGCCTTGTCCCTGCGCGACGCCGAGCCCGCGAGTCCCCAGAACGTGGCCGCCTGACCATTGCGCGTATACGACACGCGCGGCGCGACGAACTCGGTCCGTACCGCTTCCGCACCCATGTGATCCATGTACATCTCGAACACATGGTAGTTGGGCGTGAGGACGAACTTGTCCTCGTGGGCGACAAATAGTGATTGCAGGCAGTTGATGAGCTGCGCGATGTTCGCCATCGCCACCTTGTCCACGTGCCGCTGGAAGATGTCGAGCGTCAGGCCCGCGAGAAGCGCATCTCTCATCGTCGACACCTGGCCGAGCGTATGCGAGGGAACGGCCTCCGATCCCGGCCTGTGCCACGAGCCCCACTCGTCGACGACCAGCTTCACATGGCGACGGGGATCGCGGCCGCCCAGCGCCTGCCAATGGCCATGAATGTAGTCCTCCATCAGCTGACCTTCGCGCAGCAGCTCGTAGTACTGCTCCATGGTGAAACCGACCGCGGGGCCCTTGCTTTCATTCCAGTCGTTGGATCGTCCGCCGCTCACGTTCGTCGAATAGTGGTGGAACGAGAAGCCCCACAGGCGGTTGACCATGCCCGGGCCCGATTCGGTGAGCTTCTCGAAGAACCGGCGCGTCCACTCGAAATCGCCGCTGCTGGCACCGGCGCCGATGAACCTCAGCGGCACATCGAAGGACGGCACCCACGACGTGTAGCGCTTGAACTCCACCGCGTAGTCTTCCGCGCTGAAATCCCCGCCGCACCCCCATGGCTCGTTGCCGACGCCCCAGTAGGCGACCTTCAGCGGCTCCCGCTCGCCCTGTCCGGCTCTGGCCTCGGCGAGGGTCGTCGTGCCCGCCGGCGAGTTGCAGAACTCGACCCACTGATAGAAGTCGCGAGCGTTGAGACTGCGAATATTGGCGGCGAGATAGGGCGCGGCACCCGACAAGCGGCAGAAGCGCGCGAACTCGACGGTGCCGAAGTGGTTCGGGTCGTACTGCTGCGGGCCCGGGGGCACCTTGGTGTTCAGCCAGAAATTGGTCCGGCGCGCGCGACTCTTGCTCGGACCGATTCCATCCCGCCAGTCATAGCTGTCGGCGAAGCAACCGCCCGGCCAGCGAACGACCGGCGCCTTGATCTTCTTGAGCGCATCGACAAGCGCGGTGCGAATGCCGCCGGTGTTCGGGATCTTCGAGTCCTCGCCGACCCAGATACCGTCGTACACCACGCCGCCGAGGTGCTCCGCGAAGTGACCGTACAGATCTGGCGGGATGGTCCCCAACGTGTCGCCGAGCACAATCTCGATCCTCGAGTCCGCGGCGTGGGCTGAGCGTGGCGCGATCGCGAAGGCCGCGCCGCCGGCGATCGCGGCACGGAGGAAGTCTCGTCGGGTCGGCATGCCGCGGATTCTACGTGATTACACGCCGCGGGGCTAAAGCTCCGCCTCCACGTGCCTGCCATGTAATTACGCGCGGTTGTTCAGGGGCTCGACAACGCTCTCGCCACGGCTCATCCGTCGAACTCGTGGGTGTTCCGCAACTTAAGGGACCGGCGCCCAACGGCCGCGTTGTTGCAGATTTTGATCGCCGGAGGCAGGAGATGAAGCGAGTCATCATCGCAACGACGGTAGCGCTGGCCTGTGGCGCAGGCCTGTCGGCGCAATCGGCAAAGGTCAAGTCCGAAACGGAAATCTCGGTGAAGGACGGCAAGAACGTCACCGTGACCGGCTGCGTCGAACGGGCGGCGAGCGGCAGCGGCTTCATGTTGACGAGCACCGAGGGGAACGATGTCGAGAGCCGCCACTATTTGCTCGTCGGCAAGGACGACTCGATGGAGGAGCACGTCGGTCACCTCGTCGAGATCAAGGGTAAGGCCGCAGACGTCGGCAACGACGGCAAGGTGGAAGTCAAGACCAAGACGAAGATCGAACGCGAGCATGCCGACGACAAGGAGACGCAGTCGAAGACCGAGATGCAGGGCAATCTGGACGACGTGCCGTATCTCGGCGTCAAGTCGGTGAAGACGATTCGGGAGACCTGCAACTGACCGCGTCCACGTGTAGGGCGGACCGCCGTAGCCTTGGCGGAGGCTGGTTAGGTCCGCCTCTCTGGCTGGGCTGAAGCCCGCCCTACATGTGCCTGCTAGACTCCCCATGTGCGGATTCGCCCGCGTCGTCTGATCGCGCTCGGTGTCGTTGCCCTGCTGTTTGCCTACTTCCAGGTCGCGGGGCGGCTCGAGCAGCGTGCCATTGCGGCGCAGTCGCCGGCTGCGGCGTCGGGCGAGGCCATCCGGCGTCACGTCGACCGGGATCTGCTGATGTCGGACGTGGCGCTCCTGGCTTCGCCCGCCTTCGAAGGGCGGCGCACCAGCAGCCCTGGCGGCTTGAAGGCGCGGGCCTGGATCGTCGAACGCTTCACGTCCATGGGCCTCGAGCCCGCCGGCGCCTCGGGCTACCTCGAACCGTTCTCCTTCACCCATCACAGCATCCGCGGCCTGTTCACGCCCGGCCGGCCGTTCGCGACCGACTATCCGGATGCGGCCAACGTGGTTGGCGCCATTCCCGGCGCATCGCCCTCGGCCACCACCATCGTGATCAGCGCGCACTACGATCATCTCGGGATCGTGGATGGCGTGACCTATCCTGGCGCCGACGACAACGCCTCAGGCGTTGCCGCCCTCGCCGCCATTGCCCGCACGTTCACCGCGGAACGGCCGACGCACCGGCTGGTTTTTGTCGCGTTCGACGCCGAGGAGGAGGGCCTTCGGGGCGCGGAATGCTTCGTCGAGTCGGGCCTGGTGCCGCTCGATCGCATTGCGCTGAACGTGAACATGGACATGCTGTCGCGCAACGATCGCAACGAGATCTTCGCCACCGGCACTTATCAGTCGCCGTGGCTGAAGCCGCTGCTCCAGGACGTGCAGCGGCGCTCGGGCGTGAAGATCCTGTTCGGACACGATCGGCCCGTGCACAAGGCTGGGAACGTCGACGACTGGACGGACCAGTCGGACCACGGCGCGTTTGCGGCGCACAACGTGCCGTTCGTGTACTTCGGCGTCGAGGACCACGCCGACTACCACCGGCCCACCGATACCGCCGACAAGATCGACGGGCGATTCTTCGGCGATGTCGCCGATATGATCGTCGAGGCCGTCAAGGCGTTCGACGAGAAGGTCCGCTAATCGGCAATCCGCAATCCGCAATCCGCAATTCGCTATACTCCCCCAGTGTCCCGCCCAGTGGGCTCGTGCCCCAACTGTGGCGCGCCGATCGAGTTCCTGTGGTCGAGCGCGGTGCAGACGGTCTGCGCACACTGCCGTTCGGTTCTCGTCCGGCATGACGTCGACCTCCGTAAGGTAGGCGAGGTCGCCGACCTTCCGTTCGACAGCTCCCCGATCCAGATCGGCACCACCGGTCGATTCGACGGCGATCCCTTCACCGTCACCGGACGCATCGTCTACGAGTACGAGCAGGGCACCTGGAACGAGTGGCATCTCGCGTTTGCCGACAACTCGAGCGGCTGGCTGTCCGACGCACAGGCCGAGTACGCGGTGTCACGACTGCTGGCAGAGCCCGGAACGCTGCCATCCGAGGAGGCGGTCACCAGCGGTCAGCGTTTCGCATTCAACCGGATGTACTTCACGGTGACGACGCGCACCAAGGCGCGGTACCGAGGGGTGGACGGCGAGCTGCCGTTCGAGTACCTGGGACAAAGACACCGTGCTCTTCGCCGACCTGAAGGCGACCGACGGCCACTTCGCGACGCTCGACTACAGCGAGTCTCCGCCGCTCCTGTTCATCGGCGTGTTCGTCGAGTTCGACGACCTTGCACTGTCGAATCTCAAGACTGCCGACACCCCAGGCGCCGGCAAGACCGCCGGATTCAATTGCCGCAACTGCGGCGCCGCGATCGAGCTGCGCGCGCTCGAGATGACGAAGACCGTCGCGTGCACGAGCTGCGGCGCGATCCAGGATCCCAACGATCCGAACCTCCTCATCCTGCAGGAAGCGCGCGCACGCGAGCGGATCACGCCGACGATCCCGCTTGGCTCGCGCGGCCCGCTGCACGGCCACGAGTACGAGGTGATAGGCTTCGCGCGTCGGACCATCGAAGTGGACGACGAAGAGTACGGCTGGAACGAGTACGTGCTGTTCAATCGCCGCCAGGGATTCCGTTACCTGAGCGAGTACGAAGGCCACTGGAGCGACATCAGGACGGTACGGGGCATGCCGCAGCAGGCGCAGAGCGGTGGTAAGCCCGCGGCCTCGTACCTTGGGCGCACCTACCGCCTGTTTCAAACCGCCAGCGCCACGGTGCGATACGTGCTGGGCGAGTTCCCATGGCAGGTGCGAAGCGGCGACGTGGCGACAGTCAGCGATTACGTCGCGCCGCCGCTGATGCTGTCTGCTGAACGCACGCCCGACGAGACCACGTGGTCGATCGGCGAATACATGGACGGCCGCCGGCTCTGGGAGGCATTCCGGCTCCCGGGAAACGCGCCGAGACCGGTCGGCGTGTTCGCGAATCAGCCGTCACCGTATGCGGGGAAGCCGTCGTACTACTGGGGACTCTTCCTGATCCTCGCCCTGATTCTGTTCGCCGTCGGGGCGCTGCGCACCATTGCCGCGGCGCGCGAGCCCGTGTTTACAGGGTCGTACCTGTATCGTCCCGGCACCGCTGAAAGCGCCTTCGTCACGCCGATATTCACGATCGGCAACCGGACCAGTAATGTCGAGGTCGACACGACGGCGAACGTGCAGAACAACTGGATCGGCTTCGACTATGCGCTGATCAACGCCGACACGGGCGACGCCTTCGACTTCGCGCGAGAGGTCAGCTACTACTCCGGCACCGACAGCGACGGACGATGGACCGAAGGATCGCAGCACGATAGCGCCGTGCTTCCGACGATCGCCCCGGGACGCTATTACCTGCGCGTCGAGCCGGAAACCGACGCCACGAGCCCGCCGATCTCGTACAAGATCGCGCTACGACGCGATGTGCCGTCGCCTGAGTACTATCTGATGGCGCTCGGTATCCTGCTGGTTCCGCCGATCTTCGTGACGCTCCGCTCGGCCGCGTTCGAATCGCGCCGCTGGCAGGAAAGCAGCTTTGCAGACGACGATGACGATGAGTGAGGTGGCACCATGGGCCGACTGCTGTATCTGATGCTCGGCATGCTGGCCCTTGGGGCGGCCGGCGCCGCCGACTATCGCGGGTGGAGCCTCGTGCGGCCGACCGAGCTTCACAACGTGCCGAAGTCGATTCGCGACAACCCGGGGTCGTACCGGTCTCTCTACCGCGGCTCGCCGCGCTATTTCGGAGGCAAGTAACGCATGGGTACCAACTTCTCCGCGCTCGCTCCGAACATCGTCGGTGCCATCCTGTTCGCGGTGCTCGGCGTGTCGACGTTCGTCGCCGCGTTCTGGATCGTCGATCGCCTGACGCCGTACGACCTGTGGAAAGAAGTGATCGAGGAGCAGAACGTCGCCGTCGCGATCCTGATGGGGCTGATCGGTGTGGGGCTCGCGATTGTGATCGCTGCGGCAATTCACTGACGACGAGATGAACCCCGGCGGGGCGCATTGGCATGCGCCCCTACGAATGTGGCTGCGGCGCTCCTCACATCGGTTCTGCTGATTGCGGCCTGCGGGCTCGTTTACGAGCTCATCGCGGGGACGCTGGCCAGCTATCTCCTCGGCGACAGCGTTACGCAGTTCTCGACGGTCATCGGTGCCTATCTGGCGGCGATGGGGCTGGGATCGTGGCTGTCGCGATACATCGGCCGCGGCCTTGCCGCGCGGTTCGTGGCCATCGAGCTGCTGGTCGGCCTGGTCGGCGGGTTCTCCTCGGCCATTCTCTTCGCCGCGTTCGCATACACGGCAAGCTTTCGTATCGTCTTGTACGTCCTGGTCGGCGTCGTCGGCGTGCTCGTCGGCCTCGAAATTCCTCTCCTGATGCGCATCCTCAAGGACCGGTTCGACTTCAAGGACGTCGTCGCGCACGTGCTGACGTTCGACTATCTCGGCGCGCTGGGCGCGTCGCTGCTCTTTCCGCTGTTCCTGGTACCGCACCTCGGTCTCGTGCGATCGGCTTTACTGTTCGGACTGATCAACACGGGCGTCGCACTCTGGACCACCGTGCTCCTTGCCGACGTGCTCGGGGCGCGGCGCTGGCTCCAGGGCATCGCCGTGGCCGTGATGCTGGCGCTCGGCTGTGGCTGGATTTGGGCGGACCGCATCCTCGACATGGGGGAAACGAATCTCTACGCCGACGATGTGGTGCTGGCGAGAACGACCCCGTATCAGCGGATCGTGTTGACCGCGTGGAAGGACGACCTGCGGCTCTTCCTGAACTCACACCTTCAATTCAGCTCGAAGGATGAATACCGGTACCACGAAGCCCTCGTCCATCCCGGCCTGTCGGCGCTTCCCGGCGCGCGCCGCGTCCTCGTTCTTGGCGGCGGCGATGGCCTGGCGGTGCGCGAGATTCTGAAGCATCCCGGCATCGAGCACGTGACGCTGGTCGATCTCGATCCGGAGATGACGCGCCTCTTCTCGACGCATCCAGAGCTGACGCGGCTGAATCTCGGTGCGCTGACGGATCCGCGTGTGCGCGTGATCAATCAGGACGCGTTCGTGTGGCTCGACGAGACAACCGATCTGTACGATTTCGCGGTCGTCGATTTTCCCGATCCGTCGAACTTCTCGGTCGGAAAGCTGTACACGACGGCGTTCTATCGCGCCCTGGGCAGGCATCTTCCGCCGGATGGACGGTTCGTGGTCCAGAGCACATCGCCCCTGTTTGCCCGGCAGGCGTTCTGGTGCGTCGTCGCGACGGTCGAAGCCAGCGGCTTCCAGGCATCGCCCTATCACGCCTACGTGCCCTCGTTCGGAGAGTGGGGGTTCGTCCTCGGCGGCCGGACCCGGTACCGGCGCGCGACGGCCCTGCCGGATCGCCTGCGTTTCCTTACCGTCAGCGTCCTGCCGGAGCTCTTCACGTTCCCGCCCGACATGGCACGCGTCCCGGTCGAGCCGAATCGACTGAACACGCAAATCCTGGTGCGCTATTACGAGCGCGAGTGGCAGGAGCTGAATCGATAGCGGGCTAGCAACTGCAGTAGGGCCCGACTTAGTCGGGCCAACAATCGGTCGCACTAAAGTGCGGCCCTACTGCAACTCTAGGTACTGCGGGTTGTGGAGGCGGGGCTTCAGCCCCGCGAGGGTCAAAGCGGTCCAGCCGACTCGTTGAGATCGCCTTCCGCGAAGCGCGCCGGCCTCAGCGGATAGGTGTCAATGGTCGTGGCACGACCGTCGAGGATGATTTCCGCGAGCAGATGACCGAGGGCGGGGGCGTGCATGACGCCATGACCGGAGGAGCCGTTGATCAGGAACAGGTTCTCGCACTCCGGATGCGCGCCGAGGATGGCGTGCTTGTCAGGTGACATCTCGTACAGGCCGGCCCAGGAACCATCACGATCGATCCTCACGTTGCGCAGCGCGGGAATTCTGGCGTGCGCCTTCGCCGCGACCGCATCAATCCACTCGGCGTCGACGGTGGCGTCGAAGGGACGCCCGGGCAGCCCCGGCGTCGGCCACAGCAGCAGCACACGGCCGTCGCGAACGCGCAAGTGGAAACCGTCGTCGGTGAAGATCGTCATCGGCATCGAGTCCGGCAATGCGCGAGTTGACTGGGTGAGCGCCACCTGGCGTCGGAGCGGCGTAACAGGAACGTTGAGGCCCAGGGCCGCTCCGAGCGCACCGGCCCACGCGCCCGCGGCGTTGATCACCGTCTCGGCGACGATCCTCCGGCGGGTCGTGACGAGCGCGGTGATGCGTCCGGCGGCGCTCCGTTCCGCATCGACGGCCTCTTCGCCCCACGAGACGTCGACGCCCAGGCGGCGGGCCGCGTCGAGGTAGCCGTTGAGGATGCCGAGCGGCCGGATGAATCCGTCCGTTTGACAGAACGACCCGCCGAGCACGCCGTCCAGGTCGATTGCGGGATTGATCAGCGCAATCTCGTCGGGCGCCAGTGCCGTCGTCTCGGTCAATCCCTCGGCCTGTTGCAGCGCACGACCCTCGGCAAGGGCCTTCAGGACGCCATCAGACGAGGCGAGCCAGAGGTAGCCGGCGGGAAGATACCCACAGTCACCGCCGACCTCTTCTGAGAATCGCAGCAGCTTCGAACGCGTCAAGAGCGAGAGTCGAACGTTGATCGCCGTGGCGTACTGGGCGCGAAACCCTCCCGTCGCACGGCTCGTGCTGCCTTCGCCCGGCGCATGGCCGCTGTCGATGACGAGCACGTCTCGGCGGCCTCTGGCTGCCAGGTGATAGGCCACGCTGGCACCCATAACGCCGGCTCCGACGACGACTACGCCAGGATTGCGCATGTGTGACTTATCGAACTCTACGTTCAGGGCGCACGCAGTGCGCCCCTACTCGGCGGCGTATCGCCGCCGGCGATGCGAACCGCCGCATAGCCGAACCTGACCGCGTCGGCGAACTCGCGAATGCCGATTCGCTCGTCGCGCCCATGGGCACGCACGTCATCGTCCGGTCCGAAATGATTCACACCGAAGGCGGGAATGCCGAGAGCCCGGAAGAACACGCCATCGGTGCCGCCCGGTTCCATCAGAGGGACCAGCGGGACGCCCGGCCAGACGGCCTCGGCGGCGGACCGGATGACGGCCATCGCGCCGGGATGCAGCGCCTGTGTCGGCGGCACAGGCTTGAGCGTGCCAACTTGTGTGACCGAAACCGCCGGATCGGCGATGGCCTGCTTCAAGGCGGCCAGGACGGCCTCCGGCGCGTCATCCGGCAGCAGCCGGCAGTTGACGTTGGCTTTCGCGCGCTGCGGCAGGGCGTTGGGGGCATGGCCTGCCGTCACCATCGTCGCCACGCACGTCGTGCGCATCATGCTGTTGTTGATCGGGTCGGCCGTGAGGCGCGCGATCGCTGCCGCATCGGCGGTTCCCGAAGCGAGCGCGCGCATCGCGTCGCCGACAGCGCCGCCATCGATGGTCGCGCGCTTCTCAAAGTAGGCGCGCGTCACGTCGTTCAATCGGATCGGGAACGACAGCTCGTCGACGCGGCCGAGCGCCCGCGACAGCCGATAGATCGCGTTGTCCTTCACAGGCAGCGAGCTGTGCCCGCCGGGGTTGGTGACCTGCAGCGTAACGTCCATGTAGAGCTTCTCGGCCGCCTGGAGTCCGAACGCGACGTTCCGGCCGTTCTGGATGGAGCCGCCGCCGGCATCGCCGTTGATGACGTACTCGGCGTCGACAAGCGCCTTGTGGTGTGACAGCAGGAACGTGACGCCGTTCAGATCGCCACGACCGCCCTCTTCGCCACCGGTGAGGGCGAGGATGAGATCGCGATCGGGCACGAAGCCGCTGCGTTTTGCCGCGATGAACGCTGCTGCCCAGATCGAGGCGAACTGCTTGTCATCGGTCGTGCCGCGTCCGTAGTAGTAGCCGTCCTTCTCGGTCAGGACGAACGGGTCGACGCTCCAATCCTCGCGCGCGGCCGGCACGACGTCGAGGTGCGCGAGGAAGAGCACGGGCCGGCCTTTTCCCGATCCTCGCAATCGCGCCACAAGGCTGCCATGACGATCATCGGGGCCGAGAACCTTTACATCGTCATCGGCAAACCCAGCCTCTTTCAACCTCGCCGCGAGGCGCTCGGAGGCCTTGGTGGTGTTGCCATCCGGTTCCGCGGTATTTGTCGCGACGAGCTCGCGGAAGATGTCTTTCGCCGTGTCGAGAAGCTGCAGTTGTTCAAGGGACGCACTCGTGCCGAACGCGATCCAGAGAGTGAGAATGGCAAGCCGACGCATCATCGCCGGCGATTATAGTCATAAGACAAATACGCCACAGAGGTCACGGGACCAGAGCCTGCAGTAGGGCCCGACTTCAGTCGGGCCAGGTGTTGGCCGCACTGAAGTGCGGCCCTACTGCAGTCAGTGACGCTATCCTGAAGGCGCATGCGCCGCCCCGATCTGACGCGTCGCGAATTCCTTAGCGTCACGCTGCTCGGCCTCACGCGCAAGAGCGGCCGCGAGATTGGCGGCGGCTTCGTTCACGACTCGGTTGGCATCGGGCACCGCCTCCGCGATGGCGCGCCTTTCCCGACGCCGCAGCAGACGCGAAAGGTGCCAGTCGTGATCGTCGGCGGCGGCATTGCCGGGCTCTCTGCGGCGTGGAGGCTGCAGAAGCGCGGTGCGGAATTCGTTGTGCTGGAGATGGAGGAGGCCGCCGGCGGCAACGCTCGATCCGGCCGCAACGATGCCACGGCTTTCCCATGGGCGGCGCACTACGTACCGGTGCCTGGACCGCGAGCCAGGCTGGTTCGCGAGCTGTTCGAAGACCTTGGCGTTCTCCACGGAGGCGTCTGGGACGAGCGACACCTGTGCCAGGCGCCGCAGGAGCGGTTGTTCCTCCACGGCCGATGGCAGGAGGGACTGGATCCGCAGGTCGGACCCTCGGCACGAGATCGCGATCAGATCGCTCGATTCGATGCGATCGTCGAGGCCGCGCGCGCAACCGGGGAGTTCACGATTCCGATGGCGCTCGGCGCGAAGCCGTCGCCGTTGGACGGGAAGAGCATGGGCGAATGGCTGACCGAGCAGCGGCTCGACTCGCCATGGCTGCGCTGGTCGATCGACTACGCCTGCCGCGACGACTACGGCGCGCGCGCCGCGGTCACCTCGGCGTGGGCCGGCCTGCACTACTTCGCCAGCCGTGAGCGCCACGAGACCGGCCCGCTCACCTGGTCCGAGGGTAATGGGTGGATCACCGCTCGCCTGCTCGAGCGGATCGGCCAGTCCGTCCACACCGGCGAAGTCGTCTACCGGATCGCGCGATCCGGACGTCGCTGGTCGGTGCTGACACCGGACACGGCCTGGATCGCCGACGCGGTGATCTTTGCGGCGCCGAGCTTTCTCGCGTCACGCGTGGTCGAGCACGGTCCAGCCACGCCCGACTTCGAGTACTCGCCATGGCTGACGGCAAATGTGTGGCTCGATCGATGGCCGAGCGAGCACGGAGTTCCACCCGCCTGGGACAACGTGATCTTCGAGTCGCCGTCGCTTGGCTACGTGATCGCGACGCATCAGTCGGTGCGCACGTTCATTCCCAGAACCGTCTGGACGTACTACTGGGCCCTCGACCAGGGCACGCCCCGGATGAATCGTGCGTGGCTCCTGGCGCAGGACTGGCGGACGCTGCGCGATCGTGTGCTCGATGATCTGTCGCGCGCGCATCCTGATATCCGCGACTGCGCGACCCGGGTCGACATCTGCCGGATGGGGCACGCGATGATTCGTCCGACGCCGGGTTTCCTGGCGTCCGCCGCGAGGCGGCAGCTGTCCGCGTCGCGCGATCGCCTCTTCTACGCGCACTCCGACCTGAGCGGTATCTCGATCTTCGAAGAGGCGCAGTACCGTGGCGTGACGGCAGCGGAGGAGGCCATCGAGGCGATCTCCGGAGTAGGATAGCGCCATGCCTCATCGACTCGGCTTCTCCACGCTCGGCTGCCCGAAATGGCCCTGGACCAAAGTGCTCGAGCAGGCCTCGGCGCTGGGCTACTCGGGCATCGAGCTCCGTGGTCTCGAAGGCGAGATCGATCTCACGAAGCGGCCGGAGTTCTCGGCACGACAGCTCGCCGAGACGAAGACGATGCTCGCCGACCGTGGGCTGGTCATCAGCGATCTCGGCGCGTCGAGCAAGATGCACGAACGCGAACCGGCGAAGCGTGCCGCGCAGATCGACGAAGCGCAGCGCTTCATCGATCTCGCCCACAACCTCGGCGCGCCCTGGGTTCGCGTCTTTCCCGACGCCTACTTCCCCGACGAGCCTCACGAAAGCACGCAACAGCGAATCGGCGAGACGCTTGCGGAGCTCGGCACGTTCGCGAAAGGGAGCGGCGTCGGCGTGCTCATGGAGTCGCACGGCGCGCTCACCGACTCGGCGAGCATCGCCACGATCATGAAAGCCGCGGGGCCGGCCGATAACGTCGGGCTCGTCTGGGATACGCACCACACGGTCGTCGAAGGTCACGAGAAGCCGGAAGACACCTGGGCCGCTCTCGGCAAGTGGGTTCATCACACGCACATCAAGGACTCGGTCGCGGACGGTACCGATCGCCGCTATGTCCTGCTGGGGCAGGGGACGGTTGGCGTGGAGGCGATCGTGCAGACACTGGTGCGCGGCGGCTACGACGGCTTCTTCGGGTTCGAGTGGGAAAAGATGTGGCATCCGGACATCGACGAGCCGGAGATCGCCTTCCCACAGTACATCCAGACGATGAAGAAGTGGCTGCAGGGATGAAGGAGACTCCGAAGATCAAGACGAATCCGTGCGATCCGTGTCATCCGTGACAGTGTGATCCGCGTGATCCGCGACAGTGTGAATCCGCGCGACCCGTGACGGTTTCGATCCGCGTCATCGGTGACATGTGACTCACGGCGCCGCCGATCGCCGGCTGATTGCCTTGCTTCGACGTGAGCTGCGCGCTAGCGCCGACGCCGCGAAGGCGCCAGCGATGCAGGCCTACATGAAGTCGGCGATGCCGTATTACGGCGTCAATGCGCCGCTCCAGAAGGACATCTGGCGCCGCGTCTTCCGCGCCCGACTCCTGATCGACGAAGCGGTGTGGCGGGCAACGGTGCTGGAACTCTGGCGAACCGCGCGGTTCCGCGAGGAGCGCTATGCCGCGATCGCCCTCACGGGCGAGCGGGCCTACGCGCCGTATCAAACCCTCGACGCGCTGCCACTGTACGAAGAGCTGATCGTGACCGGCGCGTGGTGGGACTACGTCGATGTCATCGCCGGCAAACGCGTCGGCGCGTTGCTCGACCGCTTTCCTCGCGACATGAAGCCCGTGCTTCGCGCCTGGAGCCGGTCGGCCGATCTCTGGAAGCGACGCGCGGCGATACTCGCGCAGCTCGGCTTCAAGCAGGCCACCGACCTCCGCCTCCTCTACGCCTGCATCGAGCCGAACCTGGCGGATCGCGAATTCTTCATCCGGAAGGCGATCGGCTGGGCGCTGCGGCAGTATGCGTGGACCGACCCGAAAGAAGTGCGCCGCTACGTTCGCGCCAACCGCGCTCGCCTGAGCGGCCTCATCATGCGCGAAGCGCTGAAGAACATCGGATCGTAGGGCGCGGGGCTAAAGCCCCACCGCCACATTGCGCGGTGTGGAGGCGGGCCAGCACGGGGTGGAGGCGGGGCTTCAGCCCCGCGGATCCGCCAATCGCTGACAACTACGCCGCGCGGCGGGTGCGACCGAAGATCCGCTCGACGATGGCAGACAGCTCGCCGGCGGCGACGACATCGGCGCGGACGCAGTCGAGGCTGCGGCGCGCGATCGCGTGCAGGTCGAGCGGATGGCGAGGACGCTCCATCAGCGGCACATCCAGCAGCATCGCGCCAATCGTCCGGCCTGCGATCCCACCCATCAGCAGCACGTACATCAGCGTGATGATCGCGAGAACGGCGAAGACCTCGAGGCCGGACCTGTCCACAAGCTGCACGATCGAGACGCCGCACGTCAGCGCCGTGAGCGCGAGCACGGTGAAGTAGATCGTCGCCAGCAGCAGACCATCCACCCACGCGGCGAGAAACCGCCGGGAACCGCGAGGGATGTCAGAGGCGGCGACTCGCACCTGGCGATCCGTCTCGACCCCGCGGTCGTGCCGTTCGAGCAGTTGCTTCAGGACCTGCATCCGGGCGTCGGGGATGAGCGCGGCGGCATCGGTGTACGGCAGCGCGGCCTGCCCGGCCTGCGCGGGCGTAGACTCCACCGCTGGCAGGTGATCGGCCAGCCGGCTCAGCACGAGCTCGCCATCGAGCCCGACGGCGTCGGCATACGCGCGGACGAACGCCCGTGCATAAAAGCCAGCCGGCAAGCCCTGCAGATCGCCGTCGTCGATCTTGCGAAGGTGCCCGACGCCGATGCGCGTCCGGCGGCTGATTTCGGTCAAACTGAGGCCTCGGGCCATCCGGGCCCTGCGCAGTTCCGCGATCGTCATGCCGCTGCCACTCCTTGCTCGCACACCTATCGGGCCGGCCGTGTCAGGACATTACGCTTTGGGAAATCGCGTGCCCTCCTGGCGTGTCGCCACGTGCACTGGCGTGCAGGGCGGGGTCCATGCTGCTCGCTGAGTTGGCGGCGACCTCGTCGGCCGTCGCGGCCGTCAGGGGACGCCTCGAGAAGATCGGGCGCCTCGCCGATCTGCTGAAGCGGCTCGCCCCCGACGAGGTGCCGATCGCGATTGCGTTTCTCTCGGGCACGTTGCGTCAGGGCCGGATTGGGGTCGGCGGTGCGGCAATCCGCGCCGCACACGACGTCCCGCCTGCCGACACCGCGTCGCTGACCATTGAAGGCGTCGATGGCGTCTTCCAGGAACTGAGCACGATCGCCGGGGCGGGATCGGCGCGCGCCCGACAGGATCGGCTGAGCGGGCTGTTCATGACCGCGACGCGGGACGAGCAGGCGTTCCTGATCAAATTGCTCTTTGGCGAGCTGAGGCAGGGCGCGCTCGAGGGAGTGCTGGTCGAAGCCGTCGCCCGCGCTGCAAATCTTCCAGCCGCACGCGTTCGACGGGCCGCCATGCTGGCCGGCGATCTGCCCCGGGTGGCACGCGCCGCCCTTGGCGAAGGCGAGGCCGGCCTCTCGGCTTTCCACGTGCGCGTGCTCACGCCGGTCCAGCCGATGCTCGCCGATTCGGCGGAGTCCGTGGAAGACGCCGTCACGGCGCTCGGCGATGCCGCGCTCGAATACAAGCTCGATGGCGCGCGCATTCAAGTGCACAAGGCGGGCGAGATCGTGCGCGTCTATTCGCGCGGACTGCGCGACGTGACCGCTGCCGTACCGGAAGTCGTCGAGGCCGTCGCCGCGTTTCCTGCGCGCGACGCCATCCTCGACGGCGAGGTGATCGTGCTTCGGCCCGACGGCACGCCGGTGCCGTTCCAGGACACGATGCGGCGGTTCGGACGTCGCCTCGACGTCGAGGCGCTGCGCCAGCAGCTGCCGCTGACGCCGTTCTTCTTCGATCTGCTCGCGGTGGACGGACGCGACGTCCTCGACGAACCGCAGTCGGGACGCTTCGCGGCGCTGCAGCAGCTGGTCCCGGCGCCACTCGTGATTCCGCACGCGGCGGGCGTCACCGCGGCAACCGCACGCGCGTTCCTCGAGGGCGCGCTCGCGCGGGGGCACGAGGGCGTCATGGCCAAGTCGCGCGGCGCGCCGTACGCGGCGGGCAACCGCGGCTCGTCGTGGTTGAAGGTGAAGGCCGTGCGCACGCTCGATCTCGTGGTGCTCGCCGTCGAGTGGGGAAGCGGCCGGCGCAAAGGCTGGCTGAGCAACCTGCATCTCGGCGCGCGCGACCCGGCAACCGGTGGCTTCGTGATGCTGGGGAAGACGTTCAAGGGGATGACGGACGCGCTCCTCGAGTGGCAGACGCGCGAGCTGCTCGCGCGCGAGGTCGGTCGGGACGACTACGTGGTGTACGTCCGGCCGGAGCTGGTCGTCGAGATCGCGTTCAACGACCTGCAGGCCAGCCCTCACTATCCCGGGGGCCTGGCGCTGCGCTTCGCCCGGGTCAAACGGTACCGGACCGACAAGACCGCCGCCGAGGCCGACACGATCGACACGGTCCGGGGAATCCACAGGCAGATGACGGGACGGGAGGTGTAGGGGACGTGGGAGGGACAGAGGGACAGGGGACATAGGGCCAGGGTCGGGACATCAGGACAAGGGGACATAGGAGGGCCATGGCGCTGGGGCATGGGACAAGGCATGCGTGTTGCGCCTAAGAAGGCATGCCTGTGCGGGCGGCCCTGTCAGTTCCCGCAAACATTGTTGAAGGAACCGCACGCATTCATCGCCGCGAACAATTGCAATTTCTGCGAATCGCCTGGTCCTCGCTACTGGAAGCGGGCTACTACATCCATGTCGCCGAACGACTGGGCTACATCTCTCCCCAACTGCGGTGCGAAATCGAAACGGATATTCGTCATGCCGCAGCTCCCCTGCTGGGGCTTATCCGACACCGGCAATCGGAGACGGAATCATGGCGTCCGCATTCCCCGGTGTCCCCATGTCCCTGATGTCCCCGTGTCCCGATGTCCTCATGTCCGTCCATGTCCCTATGTCCCTATGTCCTATGTCCCTATCCCCAGTTCAAGCTCAACCGGTTGCTTGCCGATGATCACGGAAGCCGCAGGACACCGACTGCACGGGCCCGGCGGCGATACGGGAACTTGTGATCATCGTGCGTTCACATATTTTCACTTCGACCCCACGTCCCGACCGCCGCGCTTTCGCGTGGCTGCCCGGGTTTGCACTCGCCGCCGTCCTGCTGCTGTGGGCGCCGACGGCGGTCGCAGCCGGCGCGATGCGCGGGCCGGGGGAAGTGCCGCAAGCCGCAGAAGCGGCCACCGCCCCGGGCTGGATGCGGCTTCTCGGGATCCTGCTGTTCTCCGCGGCAGGCGCCGCGGCCGTCCGGTTGTACGACATCCGCCATCAGCGGCACCTCGAATTGCTCGTCGCCAAGCGCACCGAACAGTTGACGGCCGAGATCGCTGAACGCCGGCGCGCGGCCGTGGAGCTCGAAGCGGCTCGCGAAGCGGCGCTCAACGCCTCGCGACAGAAGTCCGAGTTCCTCGCCAACGTCAGCCACGAGATCCGAACGCCGATGAACGGCGTGATGGGAATGACGGACCTCGCGCTGCAGATGCCGCTGCCGGCCGAGGCGCGCCGCTACCTCGAAGTCGCGCAGTCATCCGCCGATCTCCTGCTGCAGGTGATCGACGACGTGCTCGACTTCTCGAAAGTCGAGGCGGGCCGGCTCGACATGCACCCGGTGGAGCTCGATATCCGCGCCGAGGTGGATCAGCTCGTCGCATTGATGGGCCCCCGTGCCGAAGCGCGCGACTTGATCCTGAACGCGCGCATCCACAACTCCGTGCCGCAATTGTTCGTCGGCGACCCGGTACGCCTGCGCCAGGTGCTCCTCAATCTGGTCGCCAACGCGCTGAAGTTCACGGAGCGCGGCTCGGTGACCATCGAGGTGCGCGCACTCGACAGCCACGAGACCGAGGCGAGCGAGGTGGAGCTGCACTTCGCGGTGCGCGACACCGGCGTCGGCATCTCGGCCGACAATCAGGCGCGCATCTTCGACGCGTTCGTCCAGGTCGCGGGCGCGCCCGCGGAACGCGGCGGCACGGGCCTCGGCCTGGCCATTGCGGCCCGACTCGTGACGCTGATGGGCGGAGCGCTGAAAGTGACCAGCACGCCCGGCACGGGCAGCACCTTCTTCTTCGTCGTGAAGTTTCCACGGGCGACCCGCGAAGAGGTCAAGGTGGACGAGGAGGAGTCGCGCGACACGCTGCGACGCCGCCTGCGCGTCCTCGTGGCCGACGACAACGCGATCAACCGGATGGTGACGGAGCGGATGCTCCAGCGTGGCGGGCACACGGTGGCGCTGGCCGAGAATGGCCTGCAGGCGATGGAAATGGTACTGGCCGGCCGATTCGATCTCGTGCTGATGGATGTCCAGATGCCCGAGATGGACGGCCTGGCGGCGACGGTTGCCATCCGTCGTGCGGAAACCACGTCGCGCCGGACGCCGATCGTGGGGTTGACGGCGCACGCGTTCCGCGGCGACCGCGATCGGTGCCTGGATGCCGGGATGGACGACTACGTGGCCAAGCCCGTCCGCCGCGAGGAGCTGGAAGCCGCCATGGCTCGAGCGCTTCGCCGCAGCTCGACCTCGACGTTCTCGTCCTCGCAGCCCACCTCCACCGCGCAGCAAGCCTGATCGCCCTATACTGACAACTCCTTCCCCCACGAGACGCCAATCAGCGGGCGTCCTCGAAGGAGGTGTTCCGTGCGACGCCTGTTGGTCCTGGCGTTCACCGCGCTTGCCACTTACCCGTCCGGGATCTCGGCCCAGCGCGCTGAGACCGCAGCCGAGGCGGTCGAGAGACAACCCATCTTCCGCCTCTCGGTGTCGCTGGTGCAGCTCGATGCCGTCGTCACCGATCGACACGGCCGTCAGGTGACGACGCTGGGGAGAGACGACTTCGAAATCTTCCAGGACGGGAGATCCCAGCCGATCACGGCCGTGTCGTATGTCGATGCCGCAGTCGACTGGCACGACACGTCCGGATTGCCGCCCCTTCCTCCGGAGGCGGTCCGCCCGATCGAGGCCCGCCGCGTCATCGGCATCGTTGTCGACGATCTGCGGATGTCGTTCGAAAGCGTCTTCTATGCGAGGCATGGCCTCGGCAGGTTCGCCGATCGTCAGTTCCTGGCTGGCGACCGGGTGATGCTCGTCACGACCAGCGACGGCTATGGCCGGGCGCCCGAGCTGACGGCAAGTGCCCACGTCTTCAAGGCCGCGGCCAATCGACTCCGCTACTCGATGTGGGGCATCACGGGAGCGAGCGCCCTCGATCCCATCGATAGCATTACCGATGCGTTCGACAGTGTTGAAACCTTCCGCGAGCACACCTTCGCGGTGAGCGCCATCGCGCGCATCGAGAACGTCATCGACGCGTTGAAGCCGCTGCCGGGCCGGAAATCCGTGGTGCTCGTGTCGGAGGGGTTTTCAGTCGGCGGGTTCGGCATCGACAGCAACTACATTCGCGATGCCATGCAGGCGCTCGTCGATCGCGCGAACCGGGCGGGCGTCGTCATCTACGCCATCGATCCCCGCGGGCTCGTCATCACCGGCCTGACGGCGGCCGATGCCGGCGGCAACCCGGCCCGATTGGCGAGCGTCTCGAGCATGCGCGCGAACGCCCTTCGCGAATCCCAGGATGGACTCCGCTTTCTGGCCGGCGAAACCGGCGGCTTCGCGGTGATCAACTCCAACGACCTCGCGCTCGGCATGAAGCGCATCATGACCGATCAGCAGGGCTACTACCTGATTGGCTATCAGCCCGAAGCCGGGACGGTCAGCGCGAACGATCGGCCGAAGTTCAAGCGCGTGAAGATCAAGGTCAAGCCGCGCGGCCTGAAAGTCAGGACGCGGTCGGGTTTCTACAACATCGCCAGCGAGTGACGCGCCCGTCACGGATCACGCGCAGGGAGACCGTCACGGATCACGCGGGGAGATCGTCACGGATAACGCGGAACCACACGGATCTGCTTATGGTTTTGTCCGTGCTCGTCCGTGTGAATCCGTGACCTGTCCCGACCCGTGTCAATCCGTGACGGCGTCCGTGATGGCGTTTCCGAACTGAACCGTTTAGTCTTGCCAGTCTTGTTCAGGAGGCGCAGGTCTCGTGTCCGTGTCCTTCCGTGTAATCCGTGACCCTCTCGAAAATCCGCGACCGATCGTCACTCCGCGTCATCCGTGACGACGATAGCGAAATTTGTCGATGCCGAGCCGCGTGATGCGGAACTCCAGCGTGGACGCTGGAAGCCCGAGCCGGCGCGCGGCCCCATGCGCTCCTGAAATCCGGCCGCGGCACGCCGCCAGCGCCGCCTCGATCAGCGTCCGCTCGCGCTCGTTGACGTCCTTTTGCAGCGAGGTCGCCTCGGCAGTAGGCAGAGCCTCGCGATCGAGACGCACCGTCGTGCCGGTCGAAAGGATCACGGCGCGCTCGATGATGTTCTCGAGCTCGCGGACGTTCCCGGGCCACGTGTAGGTCTGCAGCCACTTCAACGAGCGAGCATCGATCCGAGTGAGGCTCCGCCCAAGGCGGCCGGCGTACTTCTGCACGAAATGCGCGGCGAGCGACGCGACGTCGTCCGGACGATCGCGCAGCGCCGGCACGTGCACGGGAAAGACGTTCAGCCGGTAATAGAGATCGCTGCGAAACCTGCCCGCGGCGACCTCGGCGGCCAGATCGCGGTTCGTGGCGGCAACGACGCGCACGTTCACCCCCACGGTGTGCGTGCCGCCGAGCCGTTCGAACTCGCGCTCCTGGAGCACGCGCAGCAACGCGACCTGCGTTGCCGCGGGCAGCTCGCCAATCTCGTCGAGAAAGATCGTGCCGCCGTCCGCCTGCTCGAATCGCCCGCGGCGGCGCTCGCCCGCGCCGGTGAAGGCGCCGCGCTCGTGGCCGAAGAGCTCGGAGGCTATCAGGCCCTCGGGAATCGCGGCGCAGTTCACCTTCACCATCGGCCCGTTCCCGCGCGGCGATCGCCGGTGGAGCGCCCGCGCCACCAGCTCCTTGCCGGTGCCGGTCTCGCCCGTGATCAACACCGTCGCGTCCGTGACGGCGACCTGCTCGACGCGCTCGAGCACGCGGCGGAGCGCCGCCGATTCGCCGACGATCTCCTCGAACCACGGCGCCTGACCGAGCAGCGCGCGCAGCTCGAAGTTCTCCGCCTGCAGCCGATCGCGCAAGCGCTGAATCTCGTCGTTGGCCAGCGCGTTCGCAACTGCAACGGCGAGCGCACGGCCGACGGCCTTGAGCAGCGCCAGCTGCGACGGCGCAAACGGATCAGGCGCCACACGACTGAACGCGCCGATGCCGATGAGCGAGCCGCGAACGAGCAGAGGCACCGACGCGTACGCGCGGACACCGGAGCGGGCCATGGCGAACTCGTGCTCGTACCACGTGTCCTTCGCCAGCAGGTCCGGGCACGTGTACACCTCGCCCTCTGTCGCCCACGTGTTCGCGGTGTCGTCGTACGCCACGATCGGCCGCCGTGGCACATCGTATCGGTTCGAAAACTCGAGGAACTCCGGACGGCTCAGATACTCGACCGCAGATTCTCCCTCCCGCGAGGGGTAGCCGGTGATGTGCGCCGCTAGAAGCATGTCGGACGCGCGGTCCACCGACAGGACCGCGACGCCTCCGAACGGAACGACCGGCCGCAGAGTTTCAGCGACGGCCTCGACGACGCGCACCAGCGATCGCTCGGTATTGACGGCTTCCCACACCCGCAGGACGAGCCCCTGGGGAACTGGCTCGCCACCAGCTTCGGGTTCCAGCATTGCCCTCGCAGATTATCAAACGTCCTTGTTAATTCTCAAGATATTGCGAATCCGGTGCCGCAACTCACGGAGCTGCAACCAATAAGTCATTTTATTTCAATCACTTGCATGATTCTTCTCGACAGGCATGCGATCTGCTCCAGCCTTCAGCGTCCCAGGAGGTCATATGAGAACATCAGTGAGGGCGGTCGCGCGGATCGCCACGGCGTCGATGCTGTTCACGTTCGTGGTCTCGCACGGATCCGGGCTCGCGCAGGACGCCGGCACCGATAGCAGCCGCGCGATCGAATGGCGCGCCGTCGAGCGGTCGCTGCAATTGGTTTCAATCGATCGGCGAATCCGCGTCGCGCTGGTCGATCCCGAGTTCGCTCCGGATCCCGCTGCGATCGCGCGGCTGGATGCCTTCGTCGTGAGGAACGCGCGAGGCGATCTCCGTCCGGTGATCTACCTCAATCGTCTCTCGCCCATCGTGCAGAAAGCCTGCGCGGGCGACCCGCGCGCGATCGAGGAGCTCGCGGCCGTCATTCACCACGAGGCGCGGCATCTCGCCGGCGATTCCGAGACAGAGGCCCGCTTTGCCGAGCAGCGGTTCCTCCAGTCGATTGCGGGGAAAGGACCGGGCGCGCTGCGAGCGGCTTCGAGCCTTCAGACGATAATCGTCGAATGGCGGCCGAAGAAATGAGAGAGGACGCCGCGGCTATTGCGGCCGACTCGCTCGTCAAGGTGTACCCGAAGGGCACGCGCGCCCTGGACGGCTTGTCGTTTTCGGTGACGGCGGGCACCGTCTTCGGTCTGCTCGGCCCGAACGGCGCCGGCAAGTCGACCACGGTCAAGGTGCTGAATACGCTGACCAGGCCCGACTCGGGCCGGGCGCAGGTCGCGGGCATCGACGTCCTGGCGCGGCCGGATCGGGTCCGCCGCGTCATTGGCTGCGTGGCACAGAAGTCCGGCGTCGACGTCAACGCCACGGGTCGCGAGAACCTCACGCTGCAGGGACGCTTCCACGGCCTTCGCGGCACCGAGCTCAAGACGCGGGTGGCGGCGCTGCTCGAGCGGTTCGGGTTGGCCCAGGCGGCGGACCGGCAGGCGCGCGGCTACTCGGGCGGCATGCAGCGCAAGCTCGATATTGCGATGGGGCTGATCCATCGCCCGCGCGTGCTCTTCCTCGACGAGCCGACGACCGGGCTCGATCCGGAAGCGCGCGCCGATCTGTGGGCCGAGATCGCGCGGCTGTCGCGAGAAGACGCCATCACGGTGCTCCTCACCACGCACTATCTCGAGGAAGCCGATCGCCTCGCGCATCGTCTGGCCATCGTGGACCGCGGGAAGATCGTGGCTGAAGGCACGCCCGACGGATTGAAGGCCGAGCTCTCGGGCGATGCCGTGCACATCGATCTCGCCGAGGCCTGTGATGCGTCGCGGATCCTGGCGGCGCTTGCGACCGTGCCGGCGGCGCGGGAGATTCGGGTCGAAGGCGCGGTGGTGCGCGCTCGGGCCGATCACGGCGCCTCTGCGGTGCCCGCGATGATCACGGCGCTCGAGGCCGCCTCGGCCCGCGTCCGTGCCGTGCGCGTGACGAGCGCGTCGCTGGATGACGTGTATCTGCGACATACGGGGCGCAGCTTCAGCGAAGCGGACCGCGGGGAGGTCGGATGACGGCAATCGCCCACTCGTGGTTCATGATGGGGCGCCACCTGCGGGCGCTGATGCGTCAGCCGTGGTGGATCGTGATTTCGCTGGTGCAGCCGGTCACCTATCTGCTGCTGTACGGCCAGGTCTTCTCGCGGGTCGTCGAGCTGCCCGGCTTCAGCGCCTCCAACTACTCCACCTTCGTCACGCCCGGCATCGTCATCATGATGGCGCTCTTCGGAGGCGGCTGGAACGGCATGATCATCATCATGGAGATCGACCAGGGGGTGATGGACCGCTTCCTGGTCTCGCCGGTCAGCCGCGTCGCGATCATCGCAGGGCGTCTGATGCAGATGGCACTCATCGTGGCGTTCCAGTCGCTGATTCTGCTGGGGCTCGGGTATCTCACTGGCGCACGATATGCCGGTGGCGTCGTCGGCCTGCTCGTGCTGCTGGTGTGCAGCGTCCTGATCGCGGTGCCGTTCGGCGCGCTGTCGAACGCGATGGCGCTCGTGATTCGGCGGACCGAATCGGTGATTGGCGCGTCGAACTTCATCCTGCTGCCGATGACGTTCCTGTCCCCGGTCTTCATGGAGCCGGCGCTGATGCCGGCCTGGATCCGCACCGTGTCGCGGTTCAACCCGGTGGCGTGGAGTGTCGAAGCCGCCCGGAGCGCCTTGTCGCCGGCACCGGAGTGGTCGCTCATTGCGACGCGGATGGCGGCCCTCGTCCTGCTCTCAATCGGCAGTGCCTGGCTTGCCGCGCGGGCTTTCCGGGCATATCAACGCTCCGCGTAGGGCGCACTGCGTGCGCCCGCTGTGAGAAGATGTCGGCCGTGATCCGAACCCTTGCGTCTCTCCCCGTGGTCTCTCTTCTGCTGCTGACTGGATCGATGCACGCCGCCGACAACGATCTCGATACCCGCATCACGGCACTGACCGCACCCTTCAAGGGCGCCGTGATGATCTACGCGAAGAACCTGCGGACCGGCCGCGAGTTCGCGCGTGGCGCCGACACGAAGGTGCGAACGGCCAGCACGATCAAGCTGCCGGTGCTCTGCGCGCTCGAGTCGCTGATCGCGGCCGGCACCGTGCGCTGGGACGAACGCATCGTGTTGAAGGCCGATGACAAGGTCACCGGATCGGGTGTCCTTGGCAACCTCGCCGACGGCACGGACCTCACCGTGCGCAACCTCGCGATCCTGATGATCATCGTCAGCGACAACACCGCGACGAATCTGATTCTCGACAGAATCAGCGCGGACGCCGTGAACGACTATCTCGATGCGATCGGCTTGCCCCTGACGCGCTCGAACCGCAAGGTGCGCGGCGACGGCACGAAGTTGAAAGAGCCGACCGGATGGAGCCGGGCCGGGCAGCGGGAAGACAACAAGAAATACGGCCTTGGCGTGACGACGCCGCGCGAGATGGTGCGGCTGCTCGAGATGCTGGACCAGGGCAAGGTCGTGAGCGCCGCCGCCTCCAGTGACATCCTCGAGATCATGAAGATGCAACAGGTGCGCGACGGCATCGCCCGCCACGCGCCCGAGGAGCTCGTGATCGCCAGCAAGAGCGGCTCGCTCGATGCGCTGCGCAGCGATGTTGGTATCGTCTATTCATCGAGCGGCCCGATCGCGATGGCCATCACGGTCGATGACATGCCGCAGACCGACTATTCCCCGGACAACGTCGGCGACAAGCTGATTTGGGAACTTGGACAGGTGCTGATCGACGGGCTCCGCTGACCTGAGCGACCCGTTTATAATTCCGTCACCCGCGGATGGCGCTGTCGGAAGGTTCTCGGCTCGGGCCCTATGTCGTGCACTCCCTGCTCGGATCGGGCGGCATGGGCGAGGTCTATCGGGCCTTCGACGAGCGGCTGCGGCGCGACGTCGCGATCAAGCTGATCTCGAGCCGGCTCTCGGCGGAAACCGACGCGGTCGATCGTTTCATCCGGGAAGCGCTCGCCGTCTCGGCCCTCAACCATCCCAACATCGTCACCATCCACGAGACCGGCGAGTTCGAAGGCGGGCGCTTCATCGCGATGGAGTTCGTGCAGGGCCGCAGCCTGCGGGAGGCGATGCGGCAGGGCCTCCCGCTCGATCGGGCCGTCGACATCGCGCGTCAGATCGCGGAGGCGCTGGCCGTCGCGCATGCCGCGCAGATCGTGCACCGCGACATCAAGCCAGACAACGTGATGGTGCGCGACGATGGCTACGTGAAGGTGCTCGACTTCGGCCTCGCGCGCGTCGCCAACAGCGGTGACGAGAACGAGGCGACGCTGACGGGTGCGACGCGCACCGGTCTGGTGCTCGGCACGGTCGGCTACATGTCGCCCGAGCAGGCCCGCGGCGACAGCGTCACGCTGGCCAGCGACGTGTTCGCCTACGGCATCATCCTCTACGAAATGCTGACGGGCCAGCATCCGTTCCATGCCAGCTCGCCCCTGGCGGTCCTGCACGGGATCCTGTCGGACGCACCGGTTCCGCCCTCGCGGATGGGCGTCGAGCTGCCCGCCGCCCTCGATCAGCTCGCGCTCGAGTGCCTGCAGAAAGACGCCCGCGTGCGCCCCTCGGCGGCCGAAGTCGCGGCGCGATTGCGCGGCAACGAGCCGTCCGCCCTCGTCAGTCCCGCCTCGACGCACGGCCGGCCGACGGCGCCGCCACGACTGGTGGGCCGCGAGGCGGAAGTGGAGCTGCTCACCGAGGCGTATCTGGAAGTGGCCGCGGGACACGGCCTGCTGATCGCGGTCGCGGGCGAGCCCGGGCTGGGGAAGACCGCGCTCGTCGAGAACTGCCTCGGCCTCCTGGCCTGCACGGGTGAAGCGCGCATCGCACGCGGGCGGTGTTCGGAGCGGCTGGCCGGCAGCGAGGCGTACCTGCCGTTTCTCGAGGCCATCGACGCGCTGCTGCGCAGCGAGAGCCACGGCAACCTCGCTCGCGTGCTGAAAGCGGTCGCGCCGAACTGGTACGTGCAGGTCATGTCGCTGCCGTCGAACGACTCGTCGGCGACGCGGGTGCTCGCAGAGGCGGGCACCGGATCGCAGCAGCGCATGAAGCGCGAGATGGCGGCCTTCCTCGAGGAGGCGTCGCGACTGCAGCCGGTAGTGGTGTTTCTCGACGATCTCCATTGGGCCGACGGCTCGACGGTGGACCTGCTCGGATATCTGGCCGACCGGTTGGCCACGATGCGCCTCGCGATGGTGGTGACGTATCGGCCCTCGGAGCTGGTCCAGACGAAGCACCCTTTCCTGTCGCTGAAGCTCGATCTGCAGGCGCGGCGCGCGTGCCGGGAGATCTACCTTCAGTACCTGCAGCCATCGGCCGTCACAGAATACGTCGCGCTGGAGTTCCCCAACCACTCGTTCCCTGAAGAATTCATCCGACTGATCCACGAGCGGACGGAAGGGCACTCGCTCTTCATGGTCGATCTGCTCCGCGATCTGCGGCGTCGGGGCGTCCTCGTCGAGGATCCGCGCGGCGGCTGGATGCTCGCGGAGGGCCTTGCGGCCATCGAACGCGAACTGCCCGAATCGGTGCGCAGCATGATCCAGCGGAAGCTGGACGCGCTTGGCGACGATGCCAGGCAGCTGCTGGCGGCCGCCGCCGTGCAGGGCGTGGATTTCGATTCGGCGATGGTTGCGCACGCGCTCGAGATCGACGAGCAGGATGTCGAAGATCGGCTGGATCGGCTGGAACGCGAACATGCCCTCGTGCGCTTCACCGCGGAGGAGACCTGTCCGGATCGGACAGTGACCCTGCGCTACCGGTTCGCGCACGTGCTGTACCAGAACACGATGTTCTCGTCGCTGCGCCCGACGAGGCGCGCGGCGATGGCTGGCGCGATCGCCGCGGGTCTGGTCCGCCGCTGGGCCGATCGAACGCCCGAGATTGCGGCCAATCTCGCGGTGCTCTTCGAGACGGCACGCGCATCGATCGCGGCTGCGCGCTACTTCAGCCTGGCGGCGGGATCGGCGACACGCCTGTTCGCGCACGAGGAGGCGCGTCAACTCGCACTTCGCGGGCTTGCCCTCTTGCATTCACTTCCGGACGACACCACTCGACGGAAGGTGGAGCTGGAGCTGCAGATGACTCATGCCCTCGCCGTGAAGACCAATCGCGGCTTCGGCGTGCCCGAGGTGGGACAGGCCTATCGCCGCGCCCGCGAATTGTGTGGCCTGATCGACGACCCCGGCCTCGTCATCCCTGTGCTGATGGGCCTCTCGGCCCACTACATCACGTCGGGCGACATTCGCGTGGCGCACGAGCTCGCGGACCAGTTACTCGGCCTCGCGACCCAGATCGGCAATCCTCACGTCGAGATGATCGCGGAGTGGTGCCTCGGCGCAGCGCTGCACCACCTGGGCGAGCTCGAGAGCGCACACGAGCACCTGGAACGCGGGCTCGCCCTGTACGATCCCGAGTTCCATCGTGCCCGGGCGTGGGAAGTTGGCATCGAGCCGGGCATCTTCTGCATGTGCGAGACGTCGCGCGCCCTGACGCTCAAAGGAGCGGTCGATCGGGGGCTCGACCAGATCGCTCGCGCCGAGACCGCCGCGCGCGACTTGCGCCATCCGCAAACGCTGGCGTTCGTCATGGTGTTTCGCATGCTACTGCACCATTTGCGTCGCGAGCCAGTCGAGACGCGGACCCTGTACGACGCGCTGGTGCCACTGTGCATGGAGAAGGGCTTTGCGCAGGAGATGCTCTGGGCTCGTCCTGTCAATGGCTGGGCCCTCTACGAGCTCGGCGACCGCGAGCGCGGCCTGGCCGAGATCGAGCACGGCGTCAGCGATCAGGAAGAGCGTCACTCGGCGCTGCTGCGTCCCTACTATCTGCTCCTCCAGGCGGACGCGCTCCGCCGCTCGGGGCGCACCGAGGAGGCTGCGCAACGTCTGGAAGCAGCGGCGACCGCCTCGCTCGACACCGCGCAGCACATGTTCGAACCGGAACTGCACCGGCTTCGCGGCGAGCTCCTCCTCGACGCGGATCGCCTGCAGGGCGACGCGGCGCGGGAGGCGTTCGAGAAGGCGCTGGCCGAGGCGCGACGGCAAGGCGCAGCGCTGCTCGAGCTTCGCGCCGCGCATTCGCTCGCCGCCTGGTTCGCCGGCGAAGGACGGATCGCGGAAGCGCGCGCCGTTCTCGAGCCGGTCGTGGCGAGCGTGAGCGAAGGCCTCGATACGCGTGACGTGGTGGAAGCCACGGCGCTCCTCTCGTCGCTCCCGGTCACGTCTCCCACCCACGGCTGAGTTTGAATCGACGGACCTGAAGGTCCGCCCTGCACATAACCGGCCCGTCACATGTAGTGCGGACCTTTAGGTCCGCATCTGCGATGATTTGTCGCTCCGATCGCGCTCGACGACGATCCTTTATCGGGTTGCCCGCAACAGCAACCCGCACAACCACGGGAACCCGGGGAACCTGGGCAACCGCGCCGCCGTTATTCCGAACATGCCGCTGAACCTGAAGCTCGCCTTCCGGACGCTGTTCAAAACGCCCTTGGTCACCCTGGTGGCCATTCTGTCGCTCGCCCTGGGCATCGGCGCGAACGCCGCGATCTTTTCGATGTTCGACCAGATGTTGCTGCGAACCCTGCCCGTGCGCGAGCCGGCGGAGCTGGTCAACCTCGGCGCGCCTGGTCCCAAGCCGGGCTCGCAGACCTGCGGCCAGGCCGGCGACTGCGACACCGTGTTCAGCTACCCGATGCTCCGGGATCTCGAACGGGTACAAAAGGTGCTCACCGGCATCGGGGCGCATCGGGCTTTTGGCGCCAACCTCGCCTTCGAAGGTCAGACGCTAAGCGGCCGCGGCGTCCTCGTCTCCGGCGGGTATTTTCCCGTTCTTGGCGTGCAGCCGGCACTCGGGCGGCTGCTGGGGCCCGGCGACGACCGCAAGGCCGGCGAGCCCTTGGTGGCCGTGCTCTCGCACGCCTATTGGGTGACGCGCTTCGGCGCCCGCCGCAATGTCCTCAACAAGACCATCATCGTCAACGGCCATCCGCTCACTGTGGTCGGTGTGGCGCCGCGAGGATTCGAGGGCACGACGCTCGGGGTGAAACCCGAGGTCTTCGTGCCAATCACGCTGCGTGAGCTGATGTGGTCAGGTGGCCCGACGAAGATCTTCGAAAACCGCCGCGCCTACTGGATCTACCTGTTTGCCCGGCTGCGACCGGGAGTCTTCATCGATCAGGCTCGCGCCGAACTCAATGGCCAGTACCACGCGATTCTGAACACGGTGGAAGCGCCGCTTCAGGAAGGCATGAGCGCGCAGACCATGAAGCGGTTCCGCGCTAAGCAGGTGCTTGTCGAAGAGGGCCCCCGCGGGCAGAGCACGGTGCGCGACGAAGTGCGCGGGCCGATGCGGCTGCTACTAGGCGTGACAGCTTTCGTCCTGCTGATTGCCTGCGCGAACATCGCCAACCTGTTGCTGGCGCGCTCGGCCGCCCGCGCTTCGGAGATGGCCGTGCGGGCCTCGATTGGCGCGGGTCGCAGGCACCTGATCGCGCAGCTGCTGACCGAATCGCTACTGCTGGCCATTCTCGGCGGCGTAGGCGGACTGCTGGTCGCCCGCTGGACGCTCGACGCAATCGCGACGGCCCTGCCCGACGAGGCCGCCGCGAGCTTCGCTTTCCATGTCGACGCGCGCGTCGCGTTCTTTGCGACCGCGGTCACCGTGGCGACCGGGCTTCTCTTCGGGCTCTTTCCCGCGATTCACAGCACCAGGCCCGACCTGCTCTCTACCTTGAAGGGCCAGACGGGCCAGCCGTCCGGCGGCCGCGGCGCGGCCCGCTTCCGGACGACGCTCGCGACGGCGCAGATCGCGCTCTCGATGGCGCTCCTCGTGGCGGCGGGATTGTTCATCCGAAGCCTCAACAACGTCAGCCGCATCGAGCTCGGCGTCAAAGTTGACAACATGGTCACCTTTGCGGTCTCGCCGGAACTGAACGGCTACACCCCGCAGCGGTCGATGGTGTTCTTCCAGCAGCTCGAGCGCGAATTGGCGTCGCTTCCGGGAGTGACGGGCGTGACAGCGTCGCTCGTGCCGATTCTCGCGGGCAACAACTGGGGCAACAGCGTCCAGGTGGAAGGATTCAAGACCGGTCCCGATATCGACAACGGCTCGCGCTACAACGAGATCGGTCCCGGTTACTTCCGAACGATGGGCGTGACGCTGATCGCCGGCCGCGAGTTCACCGAGGCCGACGCTCTGGGGAAGGCCAAAGTCGCGATCGTGAATGAAGCGTTCGCGAAGAAGTTCAATCTGGGGCGGAACGTCGTGGGCAAGCACATGGGGGACAACGACGGCCCCGACGAGGGCAAGCTCGACATGGAGATCATCGGCTTCGTCAGAGACGCCAAGTACAGCGAGGTCAAGGGGGCGATTCCACCGCTCTACTTCAGGCCGTACCGTCAGGACGACGGGGTTGGATTCATGACGTACTACGTGCGGACGTCGATGGAGCCCAGCGCGGTGATCCCGATGCTGCCGCGCGTCGTGGCGCGGCTCGATCCGAATCTGCCTCTCGAGAACGTGCGGACGATGCCACAGCAGGTGAACGAGAACGTGTTCCTCGACCTGTTCATCAGCGTGTTGTCGGCGTCATTTGGCGTGCTCGCGACGCTGCTGGCGGCGATCGGCCTCTACGGCGTCCTCGCCTATACCGTGACGCAGCGGACGCGGGAGATCGGGCTGCGGATGGCGCTGGGCGCCGAGCCCGGGCGCGTGCGCCGGATGGTCCTGCGTCAGGTCGGCCTGATGACGCTGGTCGGCGGCATCATCGGTCTTGCCAGCGCGGTCTGGCTGGGACGTTTGGCGGAATCGATGCTCTACGAGCTCAAAGGCTACGACCCTGTCGTCCTCGTCGGCGCGGCCGTCGCGCTCTCGCTCGTCGCGCTGGCTGCCGGATCGATCCCCGCGCACCGCGCCGCGCAGATCGAGCCGATGCAGGCCCTCCGGTACGAATAGCCCGCAGTTTCTCGGGTTGATCGGGTTATCCAGGTAGCCCGGGTTGTTCGCCGCAGTAGGGCCGCACTTCAGTGCGGTCGGACAATGGCGCGACTAAAGTCGCGCCCTACTGCAGTTGCGATCGCGACTGCACTAAGATGCATCCATGCCTTCTACTAACCTGACCCGGCGTGACGTTCTCAAAGTGGCTGGCGCGGCTCTGCTCCCGGTTCGGTTGGGCGCGCGCGCGGCCAAGCGCGTGATCGTGGCCGGCGGCGGCATCGCCGGCTTGTGTTGCGGCTACGAGCTGATGCGCCGCGGTCACGACGTCACCTTGCTCGAGGCGTCGGATCGCACCGGCGGGCACGTCTTCACCGTGACTGACGGCCTGGATGACGGCCTCTACGGCGACGGCGGGGCCGAACATTTCACCAATCCTGGCTACGATCGCTATCGGCAGTATGTGGACGAGTTCAAGCTACCGTTCCTTTACTACCCGCGCCGCGAGCACATCGTGCAACGCATGAAGGGGAAGATGTACACGGACGAGATGCTGGCCGATCCGGCAGTGCTCGCCGGCTTTGGCCTGAACGCGCGCGAGATCGCGTTCCTGAAAGATCGGCCCTTCACCGAGCTGGCGAGCCTGTATTACAAGCCGTATCTCGATGCCTTCCACGACGAGTACCAGCCATTCGGGATTGGCCTCGATCAACTGGACCACACCACGACGACGGCGCTTTTCAAGAAAGACGGCGCGTCGGCGGGCGCGCTCGAATTCATCGGCGGCGGCGGATCGGCGTTGCAATCCATCTGGCATGCGGCGATTCTGAACATCCGCAAGGTGCCCCTGGTCCCGCCAAAGGTGTATCGACTGGTCGGCGGCAATCAGAAGCTGCCCGACGCGTTTGCCGCGAAGCTGGGAGATCGGGTCAAGCTGAATTCGCCGGTGACGAAGATCACCTACAGCCCGGACGGCGTAAAGGTCACCTGCGGCAAGGCCGGCAGCGAGACGACGGTCGAGGGCGAATACCTGGTGTGCGCGATGTCGGCCTGGATGTTGCGGCAGATTGCGGTGACACCCGCGTGGTCGGAGAAGAAGGCGTTCGCAATCGGGAACGTGCCGTACTACTCGGATACTCGCTACATCATGCAGGCGAAGTCGAAGTTCTGGGCCGAGGACCACGTCAGCCCGAACATGAACCTGAACGATCCGGCGCTGTACAACGTGTGGAAAACCGGCGACGAGGTGAACACATCGCGCGGGCTGCTCGCGGCCACGTCGTCGGGACCGGGCACCGTCGAGCAGGCGCTGGCGACGTTCAGAAAGTACTATCCTGGCAAGTCGGAGAACATCGAGAAGGTGAAGGCGGTTGTCTGGGCGACCGACCCGTGGCGCTCCGCGTGCGAGACCACCGCTTACAAGCCAGGCGAGCTCTCGCGCTTCTGGCCGTCGCTGATCGAGCCGGTGGGCCGCGTGTACTTCGTCGGTGCCTACGCCGACAACCTGAACTGGGGCCAGGAAGCGGGCACACGCTCGGCGAACCGCATCGCTGACGCGATCGACAATACATAGCGTCGCCAAAGTTACCCGGGTTGGACGGGTTACCCCGGGTTGCCCGGGTTGGCGCGCAAGTTGATCGGGTTACCCGCAACACCGATCCGGGTAGCCCGAGAAACCAGGGCAACCCGGGTAACTGCGGCGCGCGCAGCGGCACCTTCCTAGATGCACGATCTCGGACTTATCGCCACGCTGGCGGGAGGATTGACGGCCGCGCTGGTCGCGGGCTACATCACCGAACGCCTGCGCCTCTCGCCGATCGTCGGCTATCTGCTGGCGGGAATTGCCGTCGGGCCACATACGCCTGGCTTCACGGCCGACACCCATCTCGCCGAGCAGCTCGCCGAGGTCGGCGTCATCCTCCTGATGTTCGGCGTCGGGCTGCAGTTCCATCTGGAGGAACTGCTGGCGGTGCGGCGCGTCGCCGTGCCCGGAGCGATTGCGCAGAGCGCCGTCGCGACGCTGCTTGGCGCGGCCGTCGCGCACCTGTTTGGCTGGGAGTGGCCTGCCGCGATCGTTTTTGGTATCGCGCTCGCCGTCGCCAGCACAGTTGTCCTGATCCGCGTTCTCTCTGACAACCACGAGCTGCACACGCCGACCGGGCACATTGCCGTTGGCTGGCTCGTGGTCGAGGACCTCTTCACCGTGCTCGTCCTCGTGGTGCTGCCGGCGGTCTTCGCGGCGACTGACTTGCCAGTAACTTCGTGGAGGCGGGGCTTCAGCCCCGCCGCGGCTCTGGCGCTGACCATCGGCGTCACGATCCTGAAGGTGGCCGGTCTCGCGGTGTTCACCTTGGCAGTTGGCGGCCGTGTCATCCCGCGCCTGCTCGACCGGATCGCGCGGACCCGGTCGCGTGAGCTGTTCACGCTGACCGTGCTCGTCATCGCGCTCGGCATCGCGGTCGGTTCTGCCGTGATCTTCGGCGTGTCGATGGCCCTCGGCGCGTTTCTGGCCGGCATGGTTGTCGGGCGATCGGACTACAGCCTGCGGGCCGCCTCGGAGGCGCTGCCGATGAGGGACGCTTTTGCCGTGCTGTTCTTCGTCTCGGTCGGCATGCTGCTCGATCCGCGCTACCTGCTCGAGGCGCCAGGACTGATCGCGGCGGCGCTCGCAGTCGTCGTCATCGGCAAGCCGCTGGTCGCGATTGCCGTCGTCCGGCTGATGCGCTACCCGCTGCGCGTGGCGCTGGCCATCGGCGTCGCGCTCGGGCAGATCGGTGAGTTCTCCTTCATCCTTGGGACGGTCGGGCGAGACCTCGGGATCCTGTCGGCCAACGCGATGAACACGCTGGTCGCGGTCGCCATCGTGTCGATCGTGATCAACCCTGTGCTGTATCGCTGGGTACCCGAACTTGCCAGGCGCGCGCGAACCGCGCACGCCGAGGCGTTTTCCCGCGACCAGCCGCGCCGCCCGCCACCGTCGAACGCACACCGGGCCGTGGTGATCGGGTACGGGCCGACCGGCCGCACGGTCACCAGGCTGCTGCAGGAGAACGGGATCGAGCCGACGGTGGTCGAGCTGAACATCGACACCGTTCGTGCCCTCGAACGTGAAGACAACGTGACGGCGGTTTACGGCGACGCGAGCCAGCGGGAGGTGTTGAAAGGCGCGGGGGCCGACACGGCGGGAAGCCTGATCCTGACCACCGACCTCGCCTCGGCTGGAGAGGTCATCCGCGTCGCCCGCGATCTGAACCCCGACCTCTACGTCCTCACGCGCACGGCGAATCTGCGCGATCTGCCGATCCTGCGGGACGCCGGGGCGTCAGGCGTGTTCTCAGGCGAAGGCGAAGTGGCGCTGGCCCTCACCGAGGCGCTCCTGCAGCGGCTCGGCGCGACACCTGATCAGATCGACAGGGAGAGGCGGCGCGTGCATGACGAACTGTTCACCTGAAGTTTCAGACACCTGTGGAGGCGGGGCTTCAGCCCTGCACGTGTGAGGAGGCGGGCCTAAAGGCCAGCCTCCACATGGATGCGGGAGCCGCGACTATCAGTATCGGAACGTGACCCCCACCGACGCGCGAGTGAAGTTGAACGCTCCCGGTTGCAGGTCGAGGAGATCGCTGACGGTATCGCCGCCGATGCTGCGGAAGTAGCGCAGGTCGCCGCGAATGCCGACGTGGCTGCTCGGAAAGATCAGGACCCCGCCGCCGATGTCGTAGCCCAGATCGTTGGCGCTGTACCCACGAGCCCGCCGACGAGATCGAACTGCTGCCGAATCAACCCGACACCACCCACCGCATACGGGCGGATGCCAGGGCCGCCGCGGCTCTGAATCGGCACGCCGACACTGAGGTTGGCCATCGCGGTGAGCACGTTGTTGCGCGCAACGCTGATCGGCACGCCGCCAAGCTCGAGGTCAGAGCCGAAGAACTTCGGCGTGAATGCGAGGTCGCCCTCGACGCCGAAGATGCCGCCGCTCATCGTGGCGATGCTGCCACCAAAGGTCGTGCGCGATTGGTCGCCGACGAAGTCAGCGAACCGCGATGTGACGGACCCTCCCAGATTGCCGCCAATGAACGGTGTGAAGAGCACATCGGCGCGGCCGGCAGCGGGCAGGGCCAGCACGCCAAGAACGGTGACAACAAGAAGACGGACTGACGGCATCTGCGGTTCTCCGCAGGCGGGGCACTCTAAGTGTGACGAAAAACACAGCCGAAGAGTTTGACGGGAAGCCCCGTCTCCACAGCAGAGGCCGTCTACCCCTCGCGCAGCACCTCAATTGGATCGATCCGCGCCGCTCGGCGGGCCGGCAACCAGGCCGCCAGCGATCCGACCGCCGCCAGCACGACCGCAGCGCCAATGAACGTCGAGGGATCGCGCGGCTCGACGCCGAAGATGAGCGTCGCGACGAAGCGCGACATATAGAAGCTCAGCGCGGCCCCAATCGCGACGCCAAGCCCGACCAGAACGGCCACGCGACCCAGCACCAGCCGAGTCACTGTGCGCGCGTCGGCGCCGAGCGCCATGCGAATCCCGATCTCCATGCGGCGCCGGCTCACGCCGTACGAGGTGACGCCGTACAGCCCGATGCCGGCCAGAAGCAAGGCCAGGGCGCCGAAAAAGCCGGAGAGCATCGCGATGATCCGCTCCGATACGAGCTTCGCGTCGAACTGCTCCCTCATCGTCAGGAACGACAGCGAGACGCGCGAATCGGCTCGCCCGAGCGCCGACGCTACGCTTTTCACGAGGAGCGAAGGACGCGCGGCGTTCGATCGAACCGTCAACGACGCTGAGGGCCAGTCCTTGCTTTCGGCCTGCGCGTAGGGCAGGTAAATCGTCGGCGGCAGACCGTCACGCGGTCCCCGATATGCCGCGTTCCCGGCCAGGCCGACGATGCGGAAAGCCGGACTCGGGTCGCCGTTGGGCCGCTGCGTGAGACGGATCGTGCGGCCCAGCGCCTTCACGGGATCGGAATCGATGAACTTCTCGGCAAACGCCTGGTTGACTATCGCGACTGAAGGAGCACCCTCGCGATCGGTCGGGGCGAAGTCGCGCCCGGCAATGAGCGCCGTGCGGTAGGTGGCGAAGTACCCGGGAGAGACGCCGTTGAACCAGACGAGCATCTCGCGCCCCGAGTAGCGCCGACCGCCGGGAACCTCGACGTCGTCGTTCCAGCCGTAGCCGCTCACCGGCGTCAGGTTCGACAGCGCGGCGTCATTCACCCCGGGCACGGTGCGCACTGCCGCCTCGAGGCGCTGCGCGAGTCCGAGCCGCTCGTTTGGCGTGATGCCGCCGCGTTGGAGATCGAGGCCGACGATCAGGAGCGGATCGCGATCGAAACCGAGATCGACTGTGGCGAGCTTCGCAAACGTTCTCAGAAAAAGCCCCGCTCCCACCACCAGCACCAGCGACAACGCTACCTGCAGCACCAACAACGGTTGACCGAGCATTCGCGTGCGCTCGCCGGCCACGGTTCGCCCATGTTCCTTCAAGACCTCGCTCGGCTCGACGCGGCCGGCGCGAAACGCCGGCACGACGCCGAAGAGCAGCGCTGTCGTCACCGCTATTCCCGCGGTGAACCCGAGCACCCGCCAATCGAGCGACAGGTCGAGCGAGATCGTTTCCTCGTATGTCGTCAGCTGTTGCACCAGGAGACGGCTGCCCCATTGTGCGAACAACAGGCCGAGCGCAGCGCCGGCGGCGGACAGGAGCAGGCTCTCAGTCAGCAGTTGACGCGCGATGCGCAGCTGCGACGCGCCCATCGCCAGACGAAGGCTCAGCTCATGACGCCGTGCGTTCGCGCGCGCCAGCATCAGATTCGCGATGTTGGCGCAGGCAATCAGCAGCACCAGACCGACCGTCACCATGATGACGACGAGCGGCTCGCGGTAGCGGTTTCTGACGTTGGGGGCGCCGCTGGTGGCGGTCGACAGGGTGAACGGGCTGTCCAGATATTGCTTGAGCATGTCGGCCGGCCACTCGGGGAGCGTCGCTTGTCGAATCTGCTGCCGCACGCCGTTCAAAGCGCGGGCGGCATCGTCGATCGACTGGTCGGGCTTCAGACGCACGATCATGTCGAGCCACCAGGTGGAGCGCCTGTCGAGCCACGATTCCTTGCCCCGCATCAGCGGCTCGGTGCCAATCGGGACTGCGACATCGAACGAGCGGCCTACGACTGGACCAAGGAACTCTGGCCCGGTAACCCCGATGACCGTATAGGTGGTGCCGTTCAGCGTGAGCGGGCGGCCGACTGCGGCGGCGGCGCCGTTGTAATGCTGCTGCCAGAACCGATAGCTGATCACTGCCACGGGTCCCGCACGGCCGCCGCCGCGATGGTCATCGTCAGCAACGAACGTACGTCCCAGGATCGGCGGGACCCCGAGGACGTCGAAGAACCTGCCGCTGACCCACATGCCGTCGACTCGCTGCGACGGTCCGCCGGCGGCCAGATCGAAGGCGTCGTTGCCCCAGGCCAGGACACCGGCGAACAACGGCGCTTGCTTGTCGCGGAGCTGTTCCCAGATCGGATTGGTCCACGAGCCGTGGTTGAGAATCGCGAGGCGATCGGGCGCGTGGACGGGAAGCGACCGGATCAACAGGCTGTTGACGAGCGAGAAGATTGCCGTGTTCGCGCCGATGCCGAGTGCCAGCGAGAGGATGGCAACGGCCGTGAATACGGGGGCTTTCGCCAGCACGCGCAGGCCGTATCTGACGTCCTGGACCAGTTGATCGATCCATCGGGTTCCGCGCGCGTCGCGGCAGTCTTCCTTGACGCGCTCGATGCCGCCGAACGTGAGCGCGGCTTTCCGCCGCGCCTCGGCCTGGCTCATCCCCTCGCGCATCAAGTCGGCGATCTGCCGCTCCAGGTGATCGCGAAGCTCACGATCCAGATCGCGATCGAGCCGTGCGCCGCTGACGAGACGCCGCCACCAGGTCATGACGCTCCTCCATCGACAGTCGCGAGGATCAGCCCGATGGCTTCGGCCAGCCGGCGCCAGTTGGCTTCCTCGGCATCCATCGCCGCCCGGCCCTTCCGGGTGAGCCGATAGAACTTCGCCTCGCGCCCGGTGTCGGAGTCTTTCCACTCGGAGGCGAGAAACCCCTTGTTTTCGAGGCGATGAAGGGCAGGGTAGAGCGAACCTTGCTGGACCTGCACGACGTCGTGCGACAGCTGTTGCAGGCGTTGCGCGATGCCGTAGCCATGCAGCGGCCCCAGCGCCACGACCTTCAACACCAGCATGTCGAGCGTGCCTTGCGGCAGATCGGACTTCGGAAGGGTCATCAATACCTCGGGCTTCTACACATATACGCCGACCACGTGTAGAAGTTCAAGGTATTGTCGCAGTGCTGCCGTGCGGCAGTGCTGCGGTGCTGCCGTGCAGCAGTCCTGCGGTGCGGCAGTCCTGCGGTGCGGCAGTGCGCCGGGGCGATAGTGCGGCTGCACAGCGACATCTCGGCACGCCCGGCAGGCAGTACGCACTGCGGAACGGGTGTGCACGGCGGCACTGCGGCACGGCGGCACTGCATCGAACCGCGAAGTATAGTATTTTCGTTACCCGAACCATTCGCAGTCGGCCGGAGGCGCAGGCACCACGATGACCGTCACTCACCACAACAACGTCGCAATCCTGGTTGGCGGCGGGCCCGCGCCCGGGATCAATAGCGTCATCAGCGCCGCCACGATCCGCGCCCAGCTCGAGGGCATCGACGTCGTCGGGATCCGCGACGGGTTCGAGTGGCTGATGCAGGGCGATGTCGAGCACACGACGCCGCTGACGATCGAAAGCGTCAGCCGCATCCACTTCCGCGGCGGGTCGCACATCGGCATCTCGCGCGCCAATCCAACGAAGGATCCGGCGCTGCTCGAAAACACCGTGATCTCGCTCCTGCGGCTCAACGTGTCGCGGCTCATCACGATCGGCGGCGACGACACAGCGTTCTCCGCAATGAAGCTCGAGCAGAAGTCGCAGGGCCGGATCCACGTCGTTCACGTCCCGAAGACCATCGACAACGACCTGGACCTGCCGCCGTATGTCGACACGTTCGGCTATCAGACCGCTCGGCACTACGGCGTCGAGATCGTCAAGAACCTGATGGTCGACGCGAAGACCACGTCGCGCTGGTATCTGGTGATCGCGATGGGGCGGAAGGCCGGGCATCTCGCCCTGGGGATAGGCAAGTCGGCCGGAGCGACGTTGACGATGATCCCCGAGGAGTTCACGGGGCATCCGGTGCGGCTGAAGGCGATGGTCGACACCCTGGCGGGCGCGATCATCAAGCGCCTCAGCTACGGCCGCCGTGACGGCGTGGCGATCATCGCGGAAGGCCTGGTCCTCGATATCGACCCCGCAGATCTCAGCCAGCTCGAGGAAGTGGAGCGGGACGCGCACGGCCACATCCGCATCGCCGAGGTGAACATCGGCGAGATTCTGAAGTCACAGGTCACCAAGCGCCTCAAGGAATTCGGTCTGAAGGCGACGCTCGTGGCGAAGAACATCGGCTACGAACTGCGCTGCGCGGACCCGGTCCCGGCCGACATGGAGTACACGCGCGATCTCGGCTACTGCGCGGCGAAGTACCTGCTCTCGGGCGGCAACGGCGTGATGATCTCGATGCAGGGCGGCCACTTCGTGCCGATTCCCTTCGAACAGCTGCTGGATCCGGCGACCGGGCGCACGAAAGTGCGGCTGGTGGATGTGCATTCGACCCGCTACGCGATTGCACGCCGCTACATGATTCGGCTGCGGCGGGACGATTTCGACGACCCGCACGAGCTCGCGAAATTTGCGGCAACGGCGGGAATGTCGCTTCAGGAATTCCGGCGCGAGTTCGAGTACCTCGTGCACTACGAACCCCCGCCCCTTCATTTAGATGCAGGGATGAAGGGGTTCCTGGAGATCGGAAGACGAGGAGCCGACGGGGCCGCAGACGGATCCCGTCGAAGAGGCCGAACACAGCCACGCGCGCAGCACGCGAAAACCCTGACTCGGACATCTTGGGTCACTTGACAAAGGCGCTAGCTCGACCATAATCGATGTACCGGTCAGGTACGTCGATGCGAGCTGTATTCACCACGGTGGCGGTCGTTCTGTCGGCTGGCTTCTTCGCCGCGGGCTGCGAAGTGAAGCGCACCCAAGGCACGTACGCCGATGCCACCGGCACGATTGTCCTCGAGCTGAAGAAGGACGGCGCCGCCAGGTTTACCGAGCCCAGCCGCAGCGAGGAATGCAAGTACAGTGTTGCGGTGGACACGATTCCGGTCTCGTGTCCCGCCGGCGAGCACATCTTCGCGGTGGGTAAGGACGGCTCGCTCACCACACCGACGATCACGGGCGCAATGAGGAAGTTGCAGTAGCTGTTCGACCCGGGCAACCTGAGACCCGCTTACGCACTTCCCAGCAACCATCCCGTCAGGAACACCAGCACGCCGCCAAGCATCACTTGCACCGTCGCCGACGTCCACGGCGTGTCCATGTAACGGTGACGGATGTAGCTGATCGCCAGCAGCTCAAGCGCGACGATGATGATCGCCAGCGTCATCGCGACGCGGTATTGCGGCACCAGAAACGGCACGGTGTGGCCAAGGCCGCCGGCAGCCGTCATCAGGCCGCACACCAGCCCGCGGATCCAGGGATGGCCCCGTCCAGTCAGCGACCCATCGTCTGACAGCGCTTCGGCGAATCCCATCGAAATCCCCGCGCCAATCGACGCGGCAAGGCCGACGATGAACGCGTCGTGGGTGTTCTCGGTGGCGACCGCGGCCGCGAACAGCGGCGCAAGCGTCGAGACCGAGCCGTCCATCAGGCCGGCCAGACCCGGCTGCACGATCTGGAGCACGAACAACTGTCGCTGGGCGTTGTCTTCCGCGGCGCGCGCGTCCGGCGTCAGCAGCGCCTCTTCGAGCGTGGTCGCGAGCGCGTAGTGCTCGCGCTCGGTCTCCGCCAGCTCGCCGAGCAGCTGTCGAGCCGAGGCATCGGTCACACGCTGAATCGCGCGCTCGTAGAACCGCCGCGTCTCCAGCTCCATCGTCGCCGCCTGCTTGCGCACGGTGTCGAGGCCGAGAGGGCGGACGCGCCAGACCGGCCGCCGCTCGGCAAAGCCTTTCACGTCCTGGCGGCGGAGAAGCGGGATGTGGTTGCCGAACCGCTGCTTGTAGGTCTCGACGAGCCGCGAGTGGTGCAGCGTCTCCTCGTGCTGCATCTGATCGAACATCGAGGCGGATTTCGGGTAGCGTTCGCGCAGGCCGTCGGCGAACTCGCCGTAGATGCGGCTGTCCTCTTCCTCGAGGGAGATGGCGAGGGCGAGGAGCTCGCGCTCCGAGAGGTCCCGGAAATTCCTGGCCATGGCCGGGACGAGTGTAACCCGCCCTCTGCCGCGATCAGGCGGGCGCGGTGGCGTCGAGCCGACGGGCGACTTCGGCGCGCTCTTCGGCGGTCAGGACCCAGTCGATGGCCTGCGTGTTCGCCTGTACCTGCGCGTGGGCCATCGCGCCCGCGATGACCGAGGCCACGGCGGGGTGCGACAGCAGCCAGCCGAAGGCCAGCTCCAGCAGCGTATGCCCTCGCGACTCGGCGAATTCGATCAACGATTCCACGATCATCAGCCGGTCCTCGGTGGGGCGCCGATCGCTGAGGCGCGTGCCTTTCGGAATCGGTTGTCCCTGCCGGTACTTGCCGGTGAGGAGGCCGCTGGCAAGCGGGAAGTAGGGAATGAACGCCAGACCGAGGCGCTGGCATTCCGGCAGGACGTCGGCTTCGGGCTCGCGATGGAGCAGGCTGTACTCGTTCTGCACGCTGACGAAGCGCACGCCGTCGCGCGCCGCGGCATCGGCCTCGCGGACCTGGGTGGCGGAGAAATTCGAACACCCAATCTCACGGACCTTGCCCGCGCGCACGATGTCGGCCAGCGCGCCCAGGGTGTCGCGAATCGGCACGCTGGGGTCCGGCTTGTGGAGCTGGTACAGGTCTATCCGGTCGGTCCCGAGCCTCTTGAGGCTGTCGTCGACGGCGCGACGGACATAGTCGGGGTGCGCGCCCCGTCGCGATGCGTCGATCTCCCAGCCGAACTTGGTGGCGATGACGGCCTCCTCGCGACGACGTCCCAGCGCACGACCGAGGAAGTCCTCGCTCTTCGTGCCGCCGTACATGTCGGCGGTGTCGAAGAAGTTGATGCCCTCGTCGAGCGCGGCCTCCACGACATCAGCCGTGCCGGCTGCGTCGAGTCGCCATCCGAAATTGTTGCCGCCAAGGCCAATGATCGACACCTCGAGCGAGCCGATCCGACGCAGCTTCATCGCACCCCCATCTGGAGCCCGGAGTCCGTAGCCCGTAATCCGTTCTTCCAGCATAGCCTTTCCGCTAGCGGGAACGCCGGAGCGCTTCGTACAATTCGCGTCCCATGGCTCTCCGACGTCGAGCTGGCTTCTGGCCGGCAATTCTCTTTTCTTCAGGCATTTTCATCGGTTCTGGCGCCGCATCGCCGCCGCTCTATCTCGACCCTGACGCGAGCGCCGCCGATCGCGCCGCCGATCTCGTCGCGCGGATGACCGTCGAAGAGAAGATCTCGCAGCTCATGAACGTGGCGCCGGCGATTCCGCGGCTGGACGTGCCGGCCTACGACTGGTGGAACGAGTGCCTGCACGGCGTGGCGAGGTCGGGCGCGGCGACGGTGTTTCCGCAGGCAATCGGCATGGCGGCGACGTTCGACACGCGCCTGATGCACGATGTGGCCACCGCGATCAGCGACGAAGCGCGCGCCAAGCACCATGAGTACATTCGCCGCGGCCAGCGCAACCGGTATCAGGGCCTGACGTTCTGGTCCCCCAACATCAACATCTTTCGCGACCCGCGCTGGGGACGCGGTCACGAAACCTACGGCGAGGATCCGTACCTGACCGCGCGGATGGGCGTCGAGTTCGTGAAGGGGCTGCAGGGCGACGACCCGCACTACCTGAAGGTGGTGGCCACCGCGAAGCACTTTGCCGTGCACAGCGGGCCTGAGGCCGATCGTCATCGCTTCGACGCGCGGCCGACGGAGCGCGACCTCTACGAGACGTATCTGCCGGCGTTCAAGGCGCTGGTGCAGGAGGGGCACGTCGAGTCGGTGATGAGCGCGTACAACCGCGTCAACGGTGAGTCGGCGTCGGCGAGCCGGCGGCTCCTGATCGACATCCTTCGCCGCGACTGGGGGTTCGACGGCTACGTCGTGTCGGACTGCGGCGCCATCGACGATATCTACAAGTTCCACCAGATCGTCGAGACGCCGGAAGAGGCCGCGGCGCTCGGCGTGAGCCGCGGCTGCGACCTCGAGTGCGGCAACACCTATCGGGCGCTGAAGGGCGCGCTCGAGCAGGGGCTGATCGCCGAACAGGACATCGACGTTGCCGTCCGCCGCCTGATGCGCGCCCGGTTCAAGCTCGGGATGTTCGACCCGCCGGGGCGCGTGCCCTACGCGCAGATTCCCTACCGCGTCAACGAGTCGCCCGAGCACGACCGGCTGGCGCGGAGGATGGCCGACGAGTCGATCGTGCTCTTGAAAAACGACGGCGTGCTGCCGCTGGCCAAGACCGTGCGGACCATCGCGGTCGTCGGTCCGAATGCCAACGAGCTGATGTCGCTGCTCGGCAACTACTATGGAACACCCTCGAGGCCAGTCACGGCCCTCGCCGGCATTCGGACTGCCGCCGCGCAGGCTGGTGCAAAAGTGATCTACGCGCGGGGCACCGATCTCATCGAGGGCCGGCAGGACCCCGGAGCCATCGCGCCGATCGACGCGGAGCACCTGCGGCCTTCTGCCAGTTCCGCCCGACACGGGCTGAAAGGCGAGTACTTCCGCGGCAAGGAGCCGGGCGGCGAGCCGGTGCTGGCGCGCATCGATCCGACGATCGATTTCCGGTGGTATCGCGGATCGCCGACGAGCGACCTCGTGGCCCGCGGCGAAGTCGCTGCCGATCGCGCCATCGACAACGACGACTTTTCAGTACGGTGGACGGGACAGCTGCTTCCACCGGTCTCGGGCGACTACACGCTCTCCGTGACCGGCGACGACGGGTTCCGCCTGATGGTGGACGGAAAGCCGGTCATCGACGAGTGGACGGCGAGCCCGCGCGCGCGGGCGAAGGCAGCAACGATCCATTTCGAGGCGGGCAGGGCCTACGACGTGCGCCTCGAGTACTTCGAGTCGATTCGAGACGCCGAAGTGCGGTTGACGTGGCAGCTTCCGGGCGCAAAGCCGCCGGTGGAGGACGCGCTCGACGCCGCCAGGGCGGCGGATGTGGTCATCTTCGTCGGCGGTCTGACGGCGGATGTCGAAGGCGAGGAGATGCAGGTCTCGTTTCCCGGATTTGCCGGGGGCGATCGTACCGATATCGCGCTGCCTTCCTCGCAGAATGCACTGCTGCGCCAGCTCCACGCGACGGGCAAGCCTGTCGTGCTGGTGTTGTTGACGGGCTCGTCGCTCGGCATCGAATGGGCGACGCAGAACCTGCCGGCGATCGTCGTCGCATGGTATCCCGGTCAGCAGGGTGGCACCGCGCTCGCCGACGTCCTGTTCGGCACCGCCAACCCGGCAGGCCGTCTGCCGGTCACGTTCTACCGGTCGGTGGACGATCTGCCGCCCTTCGCAGACTACGGGATGAAGGGAAGAACCTACCGCTATTTCGAAGGCCAGCCGCTCTATCCGTTCGGGCACGGCCTGTCGTACACGACGTTCGAGTACTCGGACTTGACGGCGGACAAAGCGAGGGTGAAGGCCGGCGACGCGCTGACAGTGGACGTCGCCGTCCGAAACAGCGGTCGGCGGGCTGGCGACGAAGTCGTGCAGCTGTACGTGCGTCAGGTGAACGCGACGAAGCCGATGCCGATTCGATCGCTCCGCGGCTTCGAGCGCGTGCCTCTCGAACCCGGCGAGAAACGGCAGGTCCGGTTCGCGCTCACGCCCGTGCGCGACTTCGGCTACTACGACGAGACGAAGCGCGCCTTTGACGTGGAGCCGGCGGAGTACGAGATCGGCGTTGGCGCGTCGAGCGCGGACATTCGGGCTGTCACACGGATCAGAGTTCTCCAGTAGGGCCCGACTTCAGTCGGGCCCTACTGCTGCTCATGAGATGCGCCGCGCTCCACAGCGCGAGCGCGCTGATCGTCAGCGTCGGGTTCGACGGTGACCCTGTCGGAAAGGCGCTGCCGCCGAGCACGGCCAGGTTGCGGATGCGATGGTGCACCATGAAGCGATCCACGACGCTTGTCGCCGGATCGTTGCCCATTACCACGGTGCCCAGCACGTGGCCTTCCGTCGAGGCTGGTTCCGGGTCCAATACGACGCGCTCGACGGGGAGCGGCGCCAGCAGGTGCTCGAGGCGGTCGCCGATGGCCTTCATCCCGCGATACGCGTAGTCGTCGTAGTCCTGAAACCGAAGCACCGGCACATCGTCGGGCCCGATCACCACAGCATTACGCTCCTGCGGCAGGTCCTCGACGAGGAACTTCAGATGCAGGAGCTGTCGCTCGCGACCGCGTTCCCAGCGTAACTGGTCGGGACGGTTCCAGCTCTCGATCAGGCAGCCCGCATGACGGGCGCGATGCGGCCCGTCGTACAGCATGTAGCCGTGGCCGGTGAACGCCGTGCTGCCCTGAAAGTTGTCCACGCCCGCAAGATCGGCGTCGGCCGTGATGCTGACCTGCTCGAACAGCCGCGCGCCGAGCAGCCGGTGCGGCATGTTGGATCGCAGCAGCACGGCGGCGTTGAACACCGCACCGGCGCCGAGGACGACCAGATCGGCGCTGACCGTTTCCTCCCGACCGTTTCGTTCGACGACGAGGCCGGTCGCCCGATCGTTGGCGACATCGACGGCCTTCACAGTGGTTCCGAAATGCAGGGTCACGCGCGGATCGTCGTAGAGCTCTGAGAGGCCGTTCTCGATCGTGAACTTGGCGTCGATTGGACACAGGCCGCACGTGCCGTTTGCGCAACAGGCCGGCCGCCGGCCGACCGCGACCCTGGCGCGCGCCGTTGGCTGCGGAAAGTAGTGGTCGGGATACGCGTTGGCCAGAACGCGATCCGGATCCGACAGGCGGTGCGGCGGTTGCGGGTGCGGCCCTCGCCGCGGGTACGGCGCCCGATCGGGCGAACCGGAGATGGCCATCACCTGCTCGGCGCGCTCGTAGTGCGGCTCGAGATCGCCATAGGTGAGAGGCCAGTCGTCACCCACGCCATACAGGCTCTGCATGCGAAAGTCGTTCGGCAGCAGGCGCGGTGTGCTGCCGAACCAGCAATTCGAGCCCCCGCCGAAGGCGAGCGTGAACTTCCACTCCTTCTCCTTCATTCCCTCACGGCGGACCGTCTTCTCGGACACAATGCGCGAGACCTTCCGCGTCTCGAGCTGCCACGCACGCGGCTCCCGCCAGCCGCGCTCGACGACGAGGACACGGCACGTGGAAGGCGAACGGCCGAGATACTCGAGGAGAAAGAAGGACGATGCGAATCCGGTACCGACCACAATCAGGTCGTAGGTCATTGCTGCCGACCATTGTAGCCGCCGCCGTCGCCGCATTCGCCCTCGCCACGTACCGGATCGTCACGTCCAACCTCGACGCGCTGCTGAAGGTGGTGCCGGACGATGCCTTCTACTATCTGCAGATCGCACGGCATCTCGCCGCCAGTGGCGACTCGACCTTCGACGGCCTGTCACGCACGAACGGATTTCACCCGCTCTGGATGGCCAGCCTGACGGCGCTGGCCGCACTCGTCGACGACCGGACGATGCTGCTTCGGATCGCGATTGGGCTGGCGCTCGCATTGCACGCGTCGGTCGCAGTCCTGCTGTTCCACGCAATCCGCCGCGTGGTGGATGCGGCGTGGGGGTTGACCGCCGCCGCCTGCTGGTTGATCAACCCGCTGGCCTTTTCGATCGCCATCACGGCGACCGAGGCGGCGATGTACGCGTCGGCCGCCCTGACCGTGTTCGTCGCACATCTCGCGCTGGTGAAAGCGTGGGCGGCGGGCAGCCTGCCATCGGTGAAGCTGACGGCGCTGTATGGCGCGGCGTTGGGGTTGTTGTGCCTCGCGCGCACTGAAGGCCTCGTCGTCGCCGCGCTGGCCCTGGCCTGGCTGGCGAGCTTCGCGTTCTCGAGGCAGCACGCTGCAGGGCAGGTGGCGATTCGAGTGCTGGCCGCCGGCGCCGTCCTCGCAATCGTCCTGATTCCGTGGTGGCTGTTCTCGCTTGCGCAGGTCGGCACCGTCGTTCAGGACAGCGGCGCGATGAAGGCGCTCTGGGCCTCTGACTCGTTTCCCACCGCATCTAGCCGGCTGCAGAACATCGGCGATACGCTGGCGTTCTTCGCCCGGCGAACCTTGACGCTGATGACGGTGTGGAACTACTCGGGTCGCAGCTTCGCGATGGCGGTGGTCTTACTGGCTGTCGCGCCCGTCATGGTCCTGGTTCGCCAGTCCGATTCCATCGAGGCACGGGCCTCGCGGGCAGTCATCGTGGTGATGTCCGCATTGACCGTCGTCTACGGGCTGGCTCTCGTGGAACGGCAGATCTGGTGGCTGACGCTGCCATGTGTGTCGACGCTGCTGCTGATGTTGGTCGCGGTCCCGACGTGGTTGCGATCGCTGCGGGTCGGGGACGGGGTTCATGCCGCGGCCCGCATCGCCCTGGTGCTGGTGGCGCTGCTGCTGTTCGTCCGCTGGCATGTGAAGGGACACACGCCCTATCCCTGGCAGCCGGACGTCCGCCGCAGTCAGCTGGCGATCGAGTCGGTCGTGCTTGCGCCCGAACGCATCGGCTGCTTCAACGCCGGCATCCCCGCCTACTTCGGCTCCGGCCGCGTCGTGGCGCTCGACGGCCTGGTGAATCATGAGGCGCGTCTCTTCTGGACCACACGGCGTCTCGACGAGTACGTGGCCAGGCACCGCATCGCCTACATTGCCGATGAGGAGCGGATCATGGGCAAGGCGCAACGCTTCAGCAGCGCGCCGATCCCTCTGACGGCGATTGCGTCGTATCCGCTTCGCGGCTGGCCGACGGGCAAACGCGTGTTATGGCGCGTCCGATGAGACGGACGAAGGACGAAGGACGAAGATCCAAGAATGGGATCCAAGGACGAAGGACGTGATTGGCCGCACTGAAGTGCGGCCCTACTGCAGTAGGGCCCGACTTTAGTCGGGCCGAACACGAACACGCCCATGCAGAAGAATCGTGCCGATCATCAGCGACGCACTCGCCAGTAGCGACAGCCACCGGTACCGCGGATACTCCAGTCGGACGACATAGCTCCCATCCTGCGGGGCGCGAAAGGCGAGCTGCCCATCCGCGGAATAGAGCGGCACCTCGGCGTCGTTCACGAACGCGCGCCATGCGGGGTAGTAGTTCGCCCGCACGACGACCGGTTCGCCCGACCTCGCGTTCGCCAGGGCGACGTCCGCGCCGAGAAAGTCGAGATGCTGCAGCGCACCGCTGCCGCTGGCCATTACGACCGAGCGAAGGTCGGCGTCCGCGAGCTCGAAGTGCGACCATCGGCCGCCGCGCCATCGCTCGATGAAACGACCGCTGCGCGCCAGGTAACTGCGCGACGTATCGGTCCAGACGAACAGATGCCGGACGCCCCAGCGCCGCATCTCCGCGGCAAACACGCCCGGTGGCGTGAGATCGATCGCCTGCCCGGCGAACGTGCCGGCGCCCACGACCTGTCCGCGGAAGATGTTCCACACCCACCCGTCGATCATCTGGCTGTAGAACCGCTGGCCGGCGACCCGCGGCAGGAGACCCTCGAAGTGGACGTCGAACGGCGTGGTCGGAGTCTTTCGCAACGGGCTGGCGTCCATGTCGCGATGCGGGCTGATCTCGACGAGGACCATGCTGCCGTCGGCAGCAGCCACGCGATCGATGAGGGCCGGATCGAAGGCGCGGAGGTCGGGCACATGGCGGATTGGCGCCAGTGACGTCTGAACGAACAGCGCGATCGCAACCGCCATCGCGATCGCCAGGCCGCGCGTGCCGGCCTGCCGCAACACGAATCCCGCAAGCGCCGGCGCGACGAGCAACGGGAACATGTGCTGGATGCGATCGAAGATGGCCCCGGCCGCTGGCGTGTTCAAGCGGAGCAGCGCCTGGGTGAGGACCGCCGCCCACGCGTAGAAGCCGATCCGCGATCGAGGCTGCATGGCCGCGACGACCACGAGCGCCGGCAGCCAGACGTTCGCAAGGCTCCGGTAATCGTTGAACCAGCGATGCGGCAGCAGCAGGATCTCGACGTTGTAGTAGAACGTGCGCGCGAACACCGACCACCTGAACGGACCGCCCGGCGCGTAGACCGTGTTGTTGAAGCTGACGTATTCGGGGAACCGCAGCGATTCCCAATGGACCGGCAGCGCCGCCACGCCCGCGCAGGCGCCGGCAACAATTACGCGGATCATGGCCGCCCGATCCCTGAAGTAGAGCGCGTCGAGCGTCAGGAAGATCCCCGCGTAAACGAAGAACGCGGCGTGCGTATACAGCGCCAGCGTCAGGCCGGCCAGCATCAGCGGTCCGCCCCAGCGGCGGCCCAGGCGGGCTGAATGCCCGCCGATCAGGGCCAGGCCCGCGCAGAACACGCCGACCAGCGAATTCGTGTCGCCGCTCGATCCGATCGTGCCGAAGTAGCCCGATGCGAAGAAGCACGCGAAGGCCGTCGCCACGACGCGGGTCTCCCGATCCTCGTTGCGCAGGTCCCACCAGACGAAGACCGGCACCGCCAGAAACAGCACGGCGTGGAGCACGTGATAGCCGAGGCGGTCGCCGAACAGCGCCATCGGTACCAAGGCCAGCGTGCCGAAGTTCTGGGCGATATCGGTGGACGTGGGATACCCGCCGAGGAACCACCAGTTCCAGCCGACCACGACGCCGCGTCGCAGGAGCCCGGCGCCATTCACGGCCTGCTGGAAGAGCGGCGTCCAGTCGTCCTTGAAGGGGATCTCCGTCCATGTGGATAGGGGCAACCGGCCGAGGAGCGACGTCACCAGGACACCGGCGCCGGCGGCGAGAAACGCCATCGAGACCTCGCGGCCCATGCGTGCGGGCCGGCCGACCTGCCGTCTCGCGGCCACCAGCAACACTGTGGTGACGATGAGCGCGAGGGCGTACCACGGCTTCCGCCAGCCATGGAGCGCGCCCGGCTGCGCCGCCCAGCGTGCGGTGGTCAGAAAGTTGATCCACGCAAACGTGAGCGCCGCAACGGTGGCGCCGAGAGGCGCCCAACGGGTAAACGCGCTCACAGCTTCAAGACCGCGAACGGGTTCGCGCAGGCTCCAGCGTAGGGATCGGGGAAGGCGACGAAGCGGACCGGTCCCTGTCGGCCGGCGTGGAAGTAATCCGTCGAGCGGAGGTAGTAGCTGACCAGCCGCCGCTCGAGTTCGAGCACCGCCTGCTGGCGGCGAGCCGGAAGGAGCTCGCGAATCGGATCGAGGCGAAGAACACCACCAAGCGTGTCGCGGTGGTGAACGCTCATCGAGAACACGCCGAAGCGCTGGTCGTATTCCTGCGCGAAGCGCCGCACGCCGTCCGGGTCGAGGTCGAGGTGGGCCAGTCGATTCTCGAGCAGCGCGACGATGTCGCCGGCATTGGGCCGGCGCAGACGACGCCAGTGATACGTCGCGCCGACCGCGGCGGCGGCGCCAGCGAACGCCGAGAGCACGAGACGGCGGCGGGAAATTCGCATTCGGGCCATTCTAGCCGCTGAGGCCCGAGCGACAGGCCGGTCAGTGCACGCAGGGCTGCTTACTTCCCGCGTCGATGCCGCGGAACAGCATCAAGCGGCGCAACGCGAGCGGGATCGGACCGGTGAATGCGGGATCGTCGGAGGCTCTCGCAAATCGATATTCCACGCCGTTGCGCACGTAGGAGACGGAGGCGCTCGGCCGTCGTTGCACCTCGAAATACGGCACGAGCTGTCCCTTGCGCGCGATCAGATCCAGGATCCGGTCCGACGAGCTCGTGATCCGCACGAGATCGCGCTGGTAATCGAAGGCCTGAAGCCGCGCCGGCACGAAGAAGTGATTCGTGCGATTGCCCTCGGTGCGCAGGTTCGAGAACATCGCCCAGGCTGTTTCGGTCTTGAGGCCGGCATAGGGCGTGAGGCCATTCAGGAGCACCACAATCGGCAGGCCGATCAGCGCGGGCTCGCGGATCGCGAAGAATCGCGTTCCCTCGTGGGGGCGGGCGGCGCCGCGCCGCCGGACTGCAAACACGAAGACGGCGATGACGATGAGCGCGTAGGCATTCCAGAGGACGAAGAACGGATCCGTCCCGCCGATGGCGTCGGACGGCACCCAGCGCTGGACGACGAGAGCCGCGAGGATTCCCGCCAGGATCGTGCGCGTGAACCACTTGAAGCGAGTGCCATCGGGGTTCAGGAATGCAATGACCGACGCCGGCGCGAACAGCGCGAACAGCGCCAGCAGCATGGACGAGAAGTTGTAGAAGCGATCGAGCGGGTTGATCGCCAGAAACACGTGAAAGATCGCGCCGGCGAGGATGCCGAGCGCGCGGGTCCGCCGGAACGCCAGCAGGAGCGGGATTGCGGCTTCGGTGCCGATTGCCGCGTAAATCGAGCCGATCTGGGCGAGAGCCGTCTGTGGCAGGAATGGCAGCCGCGCCAGTTGCGCCGCATAGAACGTCGTGCCGCAGCTCACGTCCGGATCGAAGAAGTCGCGGTTGAATTTATGGAACACGACGAAGGCATAGAGCACGAGCACCGACACTCGCACCGCCGGCGCGAACATCTCGTACAGCTCCGCGCGATCAACCCGACCACGGCGACGCACCAGGGCGATCGCGATCGCGAGCAGAATCGCGACGTTGACGAGCGTCGTGAACACCCAGTGGTTGGACACGTAGGGCGACAGCGCGACCGCCCTGTCGATCTCGAGTGCGCCGAGAACCGCCACCGGCGTGATCGACCCGGGCCGCAGGAGGACCCAACCCGCCGCGAGCGCCAGGTATCGCGAGTGCCCCCATTGGTCGTACGACGCCATGTGAAACAGCGTGGCCGCTGCCCACAACGCGCTGAACACCGTGAACGAGGACGCGGACGGTCTGGAGGGTTGCACGAAGCCTGTCGCCCGAAGCCCGTAGCTCCTAAAAGAGGTAAGCCGCGATCGCCAGCCCGACGAGCGTCAACCCGAACACGGCCTTGGCGACCACGGCCAGCACGAAGCCGAAGAGGCCGCCGAGCCCGGCTTTGCCCGCGCGCGCGAGGTCGGGGTTCTTCAGGTACTCGAACGCGAGCGCGCCGACGGCAGGACCAAGGACGACGCCAGGCAGGCCGAAGGGGAGCCCGACCAGCGCACCGACGCCCGCGCCAAAGACACCCCAGCCCGACGCGCCGGCGCGCTTCGCGCCGAACATGCCGGCGACGTTGTCGGCCACCATCGCCACCAGCGTCAGCGCGAGGAGCGTCCCCAGCATCCACGGTCCGATCCTGGTGAAGTCGTCCGCCCACGCCACCACCACGATGCCAAGAAAGATGATGGCCACGCCGGGCACCAGCGGCAGCGCCAGGCTCACGATGCCGGCACCGACGATCAGGACGCCAAGGACGAGCAGCAAGAGCTCCATGTCCGACTCACTATACCGGCACTGCTGGAGCAGAGGAGAGTGTCTGAAGGCGGGCTGACGCCCCGGTCGTGCAGATGCGCCGGGCGCGGATGCGCCCGGTCCGGCCTAGGCGGCTTCGCTCGATGACGGCAGCCTGCGATGCTGCATCATCGTCGAGTAGTTCTCTTCCAGATGGTCCACGCCGTGCGCGGTGATCAGGAGCCGCGACTGTTCGCCGCGCGCGATCATGCCCTTCTGCATCAGGTACCAGTAGGTGAACTCGAGGTGCTCGCGGGCGCGGCCGATCAACTGCTCCATGTCGCGATCGTAGAGGCCGGGATTGTTCGGCTCGACGCGGCGCCGCGTATAGAGCACTTCGAGGACGGTCAACCGCGTCAGCTTCTCGACGTCGACGTCTGTCTCGGACCGCTGGCCGGCCGAGACCAGCTTCCAGCGATCGTTGCGCTGCTTCTCGTGGAAGACGTCGAACTGCGCGCGCTTCACCGGATCGGTCAGCGTGACATACGCGTCGTGAAGCTGGCGGAACTTGCGGTCGTCGCCGGTCTCGCGATTATCGGGGTGAAATCGCTGCGCGAGCAGACGGTAGACCCGATGGATCGTGTCCGGCTCGGCGTTCGGGCTGATCTGCAGCAGTTCGTAGTAGTCGACCTGTTCTGACATCTCTCCGCACCTTCTGCGCGAGCCGCGTGAGTCGCGGTTGCGTCCGTGCTTTCGTACAAATCGACACTCGGTCGGTTTCCTCTAGTCGCGAGAAGAGGCCGGAACCGGCCGGCGGGAAGGCGCGCGCAATCCCGTGCGATTCGGTGCAGGAATGGGTGCGTCGATAGTATATTTTGCGGGTCCAGGAGCGAGACGTCCAATGAGTGACACCCTTATCGTGGCAGGCTTCACGCGTCGCGACCTTTTCCGGCACACGGCCCGGCTGGCGGGCGCGGCCCTCGCGTTCAACAGTTGGCCACGATTGGCCGGCACCGCATGGGCGAGCCCGTTCGACGGGCTGCAGCAGGTCGATTCGGCTGCGGCGATGCGGCAGCAGATGGGCGCCATTCCCATCACCAGCACGCCGCTGGCCGACAAGCTGACCATGCTCTCGGGCCCCGGCGGGAACGTGGTGGTCCTCAATGGGCCGGACGGGAAGGTTGTCGTGGACACGTTCGTCCGCACCGTCTGGGACAAGCTGAAGCCGCTGCTCGACGGGATGGGGCAGGCGCCGATCACGACGGCGATCGACACCCACTGGCACCTCGATCACTCCGACGGGAACGAGAATTTCCGGGCCGCCGGCGCGGCGGTGCTTGCGCACGAGAACACGTCGAAGCGTCTGGGCGAACCGCACGATCTGATGGGCATGCACTTCGATCCCCGCCCGGCTGCCGCGATGCCGACGAAGACCTTCCAATCAACCGAGACGCTCGACGTGAACGGAGAGCAGGTGCACCTCGGCTACGTGCCACCGGCCCACACCGATACGGACATCTACATCCATTTCGCCAAGGGCAACGTGCTGCACATGGGCGATCTGTTCTTCAACGGCACGTACCCGTTCATCGACACCAGCACGGCCGGCAACATCGGCGGGATGATCGCGGCGTCGGACAGCATGCTGAAGCTCGCGGACGACACGACGAAGATCGTGCCTGGCCACGGCCCGCTGGGCGACAAGGCGGCGCTGACGCGCTATCGCGACATGATGGTGACGGCGCGCGATCGCGTGCAGAAGTTGAAGACGGCCGGAGAGACGCTCGAGCAGGTGCTCGCGAAGAAGCCGACCTCGGACCTCGACGAGCAGTGGGGCAAGGGCTTCATGCCGCCCGACATATTCGTCACCGTTGTGTATAACGGCCTCTGATGGCCGCTTCGCGGACCGTCAGAGAGGGGCGCGGCCTGCGGCCGCGGGGGGCGGGCTCGCTCCGCTCGCCCGGGGGCGGCGCTTTCGCGCCGAAGGTTGGCCGCACTAAAGTGCGGCCCTACTGCAATCAAGCAGTGCCGCTTTCGTGCCGAAGGTTTGCGGCATTCGAGACCGAAGGGCAATGGCTCTTCCGCAGTAGGGCCCGACTTCAGTCGGGCCACGCCCGCGCGAACGCAGTGAGCGCGCCCCTCGCCGCCGAAGGCGGCGCCTAGTCGAGGCGAACCAGTCCGCGCCGCGAAGCCACCTTCACGGCTTCCGTCCGGCTCGTCACGCCAAGCTTTTCGAAGAGATGTCCGAGGTGGGTCTTCACGGTGCGCTCGCTGATACCGAGCGCATTGGCGATTTCCTTGTTCGCCCGCCCGTCAGCCATCAGCCGCAGCGTCGCCAGCTCGCGCGGCGTGAGCTGCACCTGCGTGATCCGTTCCGCCAGCTTCGCGGCCGCCGCCGGCGCCAGGTAGGTCTTGCCGGCCAGGACGTCGTGGATGCAGGCGACCAGGGCGTCCGCCGAGATGTCCTTCAGGATGTACGCCTTCGCCCCTGCCTGAAGGGCGCGCGCGATGTCTTCGTCGGTGTCGTAAGTCGTGAGCACGATGACCTTGGCGTTGGGATCGCGGGCGCGAATGCGCCGGACCGTCTCGACCCCTTCCAGGATCGGCATCCGCAGGTCCAGAAGCGTGACGTCCGGGTGGTAGCGGTCGAAGGCATCGAGCGCCTCGAGCCCGTTGGCGGCCTCGGCGACGACGTGGAGATCGGGCTCGTGGCTGATGATGTTCGCGACGCCGGTCCTCACCAGCAGATGATCGTCAACCACCAGGACACTCGCGCGGGCGACGGCCGGCGCGGTCGCATCAAGCAGAGACATCATCGCGCCTCGGAATGGCGAACGACGGCGGCTCCCAGGCGAGCACGACTTCGGTACCCGCACGCGGCGCCGTCACGATCGTCAGCGACGCGCCGATGCGCTCGGCCCGCTCGCGCATGCTGGTCATCCCGAACCCGAGGCCGGCATGGTCCTTCGCGATGCCGCGGCCGTCGTCGGCGATCGACATCCGGAAGCCGACCGAGCGGACCGCGGCCGCCTGAATCGTGATCCGGCGGGCCCGCGAGTGCCGCACGGCGTTGGTCAACGCCTCCTGCGCGATCCCGATGATCTCGCGCTCGACGCCACCGCCGAATGCCGGCATGTTCTCGATCGACAGGTCGATCGGCACGTCCGCGGTGCGGCGTGCCAGGTCCGTCATCCGACGCAGTGCGCCCGAGACATCCTCGACGGCGCTCTGCTTGGGGCGCAGGGCCGACACCGACCGGCGCGCCTCGATCATGTGCGTGCGGGCGAGGTCCACCGCCGTCTCGAGGCTCTTCGCCACTGAAGGCGGCAGGGCGCTGGCCGCTCGCTGCGTCGCCTGCAGCTGCATCAGGATGGCGGCAAAGCCCTGCGCAAGCGTGTCGTGGATGTCGCGCGCCATCCGGTTGCGCTCCTCGAGCACGGCTTGCCGCCGCTCTTCGACGCCGTTGCGCTCGGCGAGCTGGCTCTGATGAAGCGCGAGGGTCGCCTGGCGCGCCATGGCGTCGAGCATCGCCCGGCGCCACTGCGTCTCGCAATCCGACGTCGCGCCGGTCGAGAGCCCGATCCAGCCGAGATTCCTCGTCGACAGCACCAGCGGTGCGACCAGGATCGACTGCACGCCGGAGGACTGGTTGAACTGATGAACCGCGGCCGGCAGGCGGGCATCGTCGGCGCTGTACTCGGCGATGTCGCGCCATCCGGACTCGTAGGCGAGCAGATGCGCCGCCATGCTCTCGCGTGGCAGGCTCAGTGACGTCCAGTCGTCGCTCTCCTTCGTGAAGAACCGATCGCCGACGTACGCCATCCAGAGGTCACACTTCTTCGACTCGTCGTCCAGCAGCCAGACGCCGCACGCGTAGCTCTCACATTCCTCCACCAGCTTCCGGATGAACACGCGGAAGAACCCGGCGATGTCGGGTTCGCGCACGAGCAAGTCGAGCGCGAGCTGAACCGCATCGCTCTGAATGCGCGTGGTGCACTCGGCACGGCGACGCTGATCCCTTTCGAGAGAGAGAGCCGTCATCAGCGCTTCGAGTTTGGCGTCACGACAGGCATCGTGAGGCAGAGTCGGCACGTCCTGAACGAGATCGCGCTCTTCCGAGTCTTTGGTGTATGACTGCACGCTCAACTCCCCCTCGACCTTCCCATTATCGGGCACCTTCCCCCCAAACTCGACTGGCCCAGTCGGGCGAGGCCGCACTCGGCCGAAAGTCGCAGAAAACGCTCGCCAATCAGTGGTGCTCGGGCCTGCCGCTTTCGCGGGAACGGATGATCGCCCATGCGTCCAATTGTGCTTGACGGCGGCACCGACGATGCTGGCACTGACATGTCCATCGAAAATTCAGTCGAAAGTCGGACCCGCGTTCGCCTTGGCGCCGGCGTTCTAGCGCATGCGCGGCTGTTGGTTGTGGCGGGGATTGCCGCGGTCACCGCAACGGCCTGCGCACAAACCGCGGCACAACAGGGCGCGCCGCCGGCGCCGAAGGTAACCGTGGCAGAAGTCGTCTCGCGCGACGTGACGGAATGGGATGAATTCACCGGCCGGCTCGAGGCCGTGAACACCGTGGCCATCCGGCCGCGCGTCTCGGGCTTCGTGTCCGCCGTTCGATTCGTCGAAGGCGCGATCGTCCGTCGCGGCGACCTGCTCTTCACGATTGATGCGCGACCGTTCCAGGCAGAAGTCGATCGGCTGCGCGCCGAGCTGCTCCGCGCGCGGGCCACCGTGCAGCGCGCCAAATCGGAGCTGACGCGCGCTGAACGGCTGGCAACCGAGAACGCCATGTCGCGCGAAGAGCAGGATCGGCGCGCCTCGTTCGCGCAGGAGTCCGACGCGACCGTCGAGGCGGTCGCCGCCGCACTGCGTGCCGCCGAGCTGAACCTGGAGTTCACCCGCGTCACGTCGCCGATCACCGGGCGCGTCGGCCGCGCCATCGTCACCGAGGGCAACCTGGTGTCGAGCGGCCCCGGCGAAGCCACGCTGTTGGCGACCGTGGTGTCGATCGATCCGATCTATGCGTCCTTCGACGCCGACGAGCAGGCCTTCGTCCACTACCTCGATTCACGTCGCACACCGCGCACGACCGAGGCGCACCTTCCGATCAGGATTGCGCTGACCGACGATCCGGAGTTCGAGCGGGAGGGACGATTGACGTTCCTCGACAACCAGGTCGATGCGGCCACGGGGACGATCCGCGGCCGCGCCACGATCGCGAACAAGGACGGCAGCCTCACGCCGGGATTGTTCGTCCGGGTCCGGCTGCCCGGCGGCGGTGCCTATCGAGGCGTGCTGATCCAGGACCGCGCGGTGGGGACGGATCTGGGCAAGCGCTTCGTGTTCGTCGTCAGCTCCGATCGCACCGTCGAGTATCGCGCGGTGACGCTTGGGCCGATTGTCGATGGCCTTCGCGTCGTGAAGAGCGGACTCAAGGCCGGCGACCTCGTGGTAGTGAACGGCCTGCAGCGCGTGCGGCCCGGCGTGAAGGTCGACACGGACAAGGTTGGCATGGACGACGCGCCGACGACGCGTAAGGCCAGTGACGCGCCGGATGCCGCGCGAGCGGGCAAGTGAGGGATCGATGAGCTTCTCGAAATTCTTCATCGACCGGCCGATCTTCGCGGCCGTTCTCTCGCTCATCATCCTCACCGCGGGGCTGATCGCGATGGTCGCACTGCCGATCAGCGAGTACCCCAGCGTCGTGCCGCCGACCGTGGTGGTCCGCGGCGTCTACCCTGGTGCGAACCCGAAGGTCATCGCCGAAACCGTCGCGTCGCCGCTGGAACAGCAGATCAATGGCGTCGAGGGCATGCTTTACATGTTCTCGCAGTCCACCGCCGACGGCCGCCTGACCCTGACGATCACGTTCGCCCTGGGGACCGATCTCGACAACGCCCAGGTGCAGGTGCAGAACCGCGTCTCGCAGGCGTTGCCGCGCCTGCCCATCGACGTGCAGCGAATCGGCGTGACGACGGAGAAGGCGTCGCCGGATCTGATGATGGTCGTGCACCTCGTCTCGCCCGACGAGCGCTACGACATGCTCTACCTCTCGAACTTCGCATACCTGCAGGTGCGCGACGAACTGTTGCGGATTCCCGGCGTCGGTAGCGCCCAGGTGTTCGGCGCCGGTGAATACAGCATGCGGGTGTGGCTCGATCCCGACCGCCTGGCCGCGCGGCAGCTGACCGCCACCGACGTCGTGCGGGCGATCCGCGAGCAGAACCTCCAGGTGGCCGCCGGTGTGCTCGGCGCGCCACCCTCGCCCAGCGAGACGACGTTTCAGTTGTCGATCAACGCGCAGGGACGATTGACGTCGGAGGAGCAGTTCGCCGACATCGTGATCAACGCGACGCCGGAGGGCCAGATCACGCGGCTTCGCGACGTCGGCCGCGTCGAGCTCGGCGCCAATGCCTACTCGCTGCGCAGCCTGCTGAACAACCGGCCGGCGGTCGCGATTGGGATCTCGCAGCGGCCTGGCTCGAATGCGATCCAGGCGTCGTCGGACGTCCGGGCGCTGATGGAGCGGATGAAGCAGTCGTTTCCGGAAGGCGTGGACTATCGGATCGTCTACGACCCCACGATCTACGTTCGCCAGTCCATCAAGGCCGTCGTCGAAACGCTCTTCGAAGCCATTCTCCTCGTCGTCATCGTGGTCATGGTGTTCCTGCAGACGTGGCGCGCATCGATCATCCCGCTCGTCGCCGTGCCGATTTCGCTCATCGGCACCTTCGCGGTCATGCTGGGCCTGGGCTTCTCGCTGAATACGCTGTCGCTCTTCGGGCTCGTCCTGGCGATTGGCATCGTGGTCGACGACGCGATTGTCGTGGTCGAGAACGTCGAGCGGCACATCGAGCTCGGGGAAGATCCGATTACGGCCACGCGTCGGGCGATGGAGGAAGTGTCGGGGCCGATCATTGCGATCGCGCTCGTTCTGTGCGCGGTGTTCGTGCCGACGGCGTTCATCAGCGGCCTCACCGGCCAGTTCTACCGCCAGTTCGCCCTGACCATCGCCATCTCGACGGTGATTTCGGCGTTCAACTCGCTGACCTTGAGCCCGGCGCTGGCGTCGCGCCTGCTGAAACCGCGCGGCGCGCCGCGCGACGTCGTGCAACGTGCCGCCGACCGCGTATTCGGCTGGTTCTTCCGGCTGTTCAACCGGTTCTTCGGGCGCGCGTCGACCGGATATGCCGTCGGCGTGTCACGCCTGCTGCGCGTGTCGCTTGCGGCGCTGGCGATCTATGTCGGCCTGATCGCCCTGACCGGCCTCGGTTTCGCCCGGGTCCCGCAGGGATTCGTCCCAGCGCAGGACAAGGATTATCTGGTCGCCTTCGCGCAGCTGCCGGATGGGGCGACGCTCGATCGGACCGAAGCGGTGATCCGCAGGATGTCCGACCTGGCGCTCAAGAATCCGAACGTCTCCAACTCGGTTGCGTTTCCTGGCCTGTCCATCAACGGCTTCGTGAACGCCTCGAACGCCGGCATCGTGTTCGTGATCCTGAAGCCGGCCGAGGAGCGCGTCGGACCGCAGAAAAGCGCGGGCGAGCTCGTCGGCATGCTGAACGGCCAGTTCGCCGGCATACAGGACGCGTTCGTCGCCATCTTCCCGCCGCCGCCAGTGCAGGGAATCGGGCAGGTCGGCGGCTTCAAGTTGTACGTCGAAGATCGCGCCGGCGCCGGCTTCGAGGAGCTGTACTCGCAAACGCAGAATGCGCTGAACGCCGGACGCCAACTGCCGTCGCTGACAGCGCTCTTCTCGAGCTTCCAGGTCAGCGTGCCGCAAATCGACACGCACGTCGATCGCGAGCGTGCGAAGACATACGGGGTCGCGCTCACGGACGTGTTCGACACGCTGCAGGTCTATCTGGGCTCGCTCTACGTGAACGACTTCAACCGGTTCGGCCGCACCTATCAGGTGAACGTGCAGGCCGAGTCGGCGTTCCGGCTGCAACCGGAACAGATTGCGCGGCTGAAGACCCGGAACGCGAGCGGCGGCATGGTGCCGATGGGATCGCTCGTGGAGGTGAGCCGCGGCTACGGCCCCGATCAGGTGATGCACTACAACGGCTTCCCGGCTGCCGAGATCAACGGCGGCCCGCCGCCGGGCTACAGCTCGAGCCAGGCGCAGCAGGCGATTGCCGACGTCCTGGGGCGCAGCCTGCCTCGAGGCTTCTCGTTCGAGTGGACCGAGCTGGCCTATCAGGAAATCGTCTCCGGCAACACGATGATGCTGATCTTCCCGCTCTGCGTGCTGCTGGTGTACGTGGTGCTGGCGGCGCAGTACGAAAGCTGGACGCTGCCGCTGACCGTCATCCTGATCGTCCCGATGACGCTGTTCTCGGCGATCGCGGGCGTGTGGCTGACCGGCGGCGACAACAACGTCTTCACGCAAATCAGCTTCCTCGTGCTGGCGGGGCTGGCCTGCAAGAACGCGATCCTGATCGTCGAGTTCGCGCGCGAGCGGGAGATCGAGGGACAGACGCACGAGCAGGCCATTCTCGAGGCTTGCCGAGTGCGACTGCGCCCGGTGCTGATGACGTCGGTCGCGTTCATCATGGGCGTCCTCCCGCTGGTGTTCACGTCCGGGTCTGGCGCCGAGATTCGCCAGGCCATGGGCATCGCGGTGTTCGCCGGCATGCTCGGCGTCACCTTCTTCGGCCTGTTCCTGACGCCGGTGTTCTTCGTGCTGGTCGGTCAGGTCGTGGCGTTCGTCTCGAGGCGAAAGCCCGCGCTGCCGGAACCGTTGGCCACGCCTGTGGTCGTGGAGGGCCAATGAGCGCGCGTCTCGTCCAGTTGTCGAGTGCGCTGCTGCTGCCGCTCGTGGCCGCGTGCAGCCTGCGGGGCCCGTACAAGGCGCCCGAGGTCCAGGCGCCGGTGTTGCGGAACGCCACGCCAGACGTTTTCGCGACTCGCACCTACGACCCCCGGTGGTGGAAGGAGTTCGACGATCCGGTTCTCGAGCAGCTCGAGCTGACGGCTCTCGCGTCGAACCATGACGTGAAGATCGCGGTGGCTCGCGTCGACCAGGCGCGGGCGCTATTCGACGACGTGAAGCGGGATCGCTATCCGACGGTCACCACGGATGCCAGTATCGACCGCCGGAAGCAGGTCATTCCCGGCTTCATCGACGAGCCAATCGAGACGTCCACCTATCGGGCGGGCTTCGACGCCTTCTGGGAGCTCGACGTGTTCGGCCGCGTCCGCTCGGCAATTCGTGCGGCCGCGGCGGACGCCGAAAGCTTCGACGCGACGCTCGAGGACGTGCGCGTCGTTGTCGCCGCCGAGGTGGCACGGAACTACTTCGAGCTGCGCGGCCTTCAGCAGCAGTTGGCGGTGTTGGACCGCAGCCTCGCGAATCAGCGCGAAACGCTGCGTTTGACCCAGGTCCGGCGCGACGCCGGCTACGGCGAGGAGCAGGACGTCGCCAGCGCCGCGGCAAGGGTCGCGGCAATCGAGGCAAGCGTGCCACCGGTTCGCTCGCAACTGGCCGAGCGCGAGCATCGGCTCGCGGTGCTCACCGCGGTACGGCCGGGACAAATGACCGTCGACCTGGCGCCGCGGGCCTACTCGCCGCTCGCGAAGCCGCTGCCACTCGGCGATCCGACGACGCTCCTGCGCAAGCGGCCAGACATACGGGCCGCCGAGCGGCGGCTGGCCGCCTCGGCCGCGCGCGAAGGTGTCGCCGCCGCGGATCTGTTTCCACGGATCACGGTGACCGGGTTCCTGGGCCTGATTGCCGGCCGCGGCAGCATGTTCGGGAAGAGCGACTCGCGCGCATGGGCGGTGACGCCGGCGCTCGGCTGGGCGGCCTTCGACCTGGGCAGCGCCCGCGCACGCCTGCGTGGCGCCGAGGCCGGCACGCGGGAAGCGTTAGCGTCCTACGACCAGGCGGTGCTGCGCGCGCTGGAGGAAACCGAGAACGCGCTGGTCAGTTACCGCGAGCAGCAGGAGCGGCTCGTGAAGCTGAACGACCAGGTCCGCGAGAGCACGCGCGCGGCGTCCATTGCGCGAACCCGTTACCGCGAGGGCTTCGCCGACTTCCTTGCGCTTCTCGACGCGGAGCGCACGGCGCTGCAGGCCGAAGACGAAGTAGCGTCGGCGGAGGCCGGCGTCTTCACCAGCGCCGTCGCGATCTACAAGGCGCTCGGCGGGATCACGCAGCAATAGGTCGCTGTGGAGGCGGGGCTTTAGCCCCGCGGCGCGCGTCACGTCGGTCCCTCGGGTCGGTCAGTACACGTCGTGTAAGCTGTGGATCCTTCTAACGGCGTCCGCCGTTGGCCAGGCGTGAGGGATCCATGAAAAGCGCGAACGACGGCGACGTCTTTCTCGGGACGCTGGCGGGCGGCACACAGATCGTCGCCGCTACACAGGACCACGGACGGACGCTGCTGACCACCGAAGACGCTTTCGTCGAGGCGCAGAGCCGCTTCGATCGGCAGGCGCGCGTCAAGGTGCGCTTCGAGGTCGCCCCGGTGACGCTGCCGATCTACCTCGATTACGTGTCGTCGCAGGTGCTGCCGTGGTCGCCAGCCGAAATCGGCGATCTGCAGGCGATCATCGGCGCCGTCGCCCACAAGATCGCGGCGTTGAACGTGCCGCTGCCTCCGGTTGTGCACCTCGTGAAGACAACCGGCCTCGAAGAAGGGTACACGGCCTACACGCGCAAGAACCACGTGATCGTCCTGCCCGAGAACCTGGTCGCCAGCCTGATCGCCGTCAATGGCTTCGATGACCCGCTCCACCGGGGCTCGAGCACCGTCTATCTCGAGCGCGTCATCACGCGGCAGCTCTTTCACGTCCTGAGCAAGCACCACCCGGTCGTCCGCGCGCGGCTGTACGGGTTGCTGAATTACCGCGTGATGCCGGACCCGGTCACGCTGCCGGCGGTTCCATGGGGACCGACGGGCGCACTCCTGCCCGATCTGAAGATCACCAATCCCGACACGCCGGCGCTGGACGCGTATATCAACATGCTGGTTCCGGCGACGCCGGGCGGCGAGGAAGGCAGCAGCCTGACCCGTTCGCTCCTCCCCCTCCTGATCGCGACCGGGCCGTATCAGGGCGGCAGCTTCTTCGACTACCTGCAATGGCTGTTCATGGCCGTACAGCAGGACGAAGCCGGGCAGTGGGTTCCGCTCCTTGGCGGCGAGGGACTGCCGCTGATGTATGAGAGCGGTCCGCTCATGGCGCAGTACCTCTCGCTCGTCGGCCGGAACTTCACGACCCATGTTTTCCATCCCGACGAGATTCTCGCCCAGAATTTCGTGCTCGTGGCCCAGCAGCCCAGCCTGGATTTGCTCGACAAAATCGGAGGCGCCCTGCGTCGTTGAGGGGCTAGCGGGGACGGCGGTGACATCCGATATGATGAGCAGCGTACTCATCCTTGGCCATGCGGCCCCTGACTCTCGTTCTCGCCCTTACCGCCCTCCAGCTGGCGCCGTCGGCGCCGACGTCGGGAGACCTGCTGTTTGCCCGCTTCGGGCTGTATGTCGACGCTCTGCGCACGCAAGCCGGGATCCCGGGCGTTGCCGTGACGGTCGTCGGCGAGAACGACCTCCTCTGGGAACGGGGGTTTGGCCAGCAGGACGTGGCGCGGAGCCTGCCGGCTCAACCCGACACGCCGTACTTCATCGATGGCCTGACGCAGCTCTTCACGGCGACGGTCGTCCTGCAATGCGTAGAAGAAGGGCGCCTGGCGCTGTCCGACGTGATTGGCAAGTTCGACGCCGACAGCCCCTGGGCCGGCGCGACGATTGCCCAGGTCCTGTCACACGCGCATGGCTCGGCGCGAGCGCAGACGTTCGCGTATCAGCCCGAACGCCTCGATCCGCTCAAGTCGGCCATCCGCGTCTGTCGTGGCAATTCGTATCGCGAGACGATCGCCAACCTGCTCAACCGGCTTGCCATGATGTCGTCGGTTCCCGGCGCGGACGTGGTCACGCTCGTGCCGCCGGCGGAGGGTGTCCCCGATCCAGCCGTCGCCGCCCGCTACAACGATGTGCTCGCGCGCCTGGCCACGAACTACTCGGTCTCGTCACCCGGGCAGTTCACCGCCACCGCACGCGCGGTGACGACGCTGACGCCGGAAGGCGGGCTGGTCTCGACCGTGCGTGACTTCGCCCAGTTCGACCTGGCGCTGCGGAAGGGGATCCTGCTGCGCCCCGAGACGCTGGAGCTCGCGTGGACGCCGGCAACAGGCGCCGGCGGACAGGCGCTGCCGCACGGCCTCGGCTGGTTCGTGCAGCAGTACAACGGCGAGCGCGTCGTCTGGCAGTTCGGCGTCTCGGAGAACGCATCGTCGTCCATCGTGATGACCGTGCCGGGCCGTCGACTGACGCTCATCCTGTTCGCGAACAGCGATGGGCTCGTGAAGCTGTTTCCGCTGGCGGCGGGGGACGTGACGGCGTCGCCCTTCGCCAAGGTATTTCTGCGGCTCTTCGTCTCGTGAACGTGCGTTCGACGGTGGTGCGAGCTTCGCTGGCGGCTATGCTGCTGGCATTCGTCGCCCCGTCGCGAGCATTTGCCGAGTGGCAGCTGAGGCCGTTTGTCGGTGCGACTTTCGGTGGCGGTACGACGCTGATCGATCTCGACCAGGCTGCGGGCGACAACAAGCTCACGATCGGCGCCAACGCGGTCTGGTTGGGCGAGTTCCTTGGCGTGGAGGGCGACCTGGGCCACACGCCAGGTTTTTTCGAGCGCGGGACGCAGATCCTGGTCGTCGACAGTCGCGTCACGACGCTGACCGGCAACGTCGTGCTGGCTCTTCCGAAGCGGCTGGCGCAGTATTCGCTTCGGCCCTACGTCGTTGGCGGCGCGGGGATCATGTTTGCGCGCTCGGACGACGGCGGTGCGCTGACGGTATCCCGGAATCTGGCGGCGCTGGATATCGGCGGCGGCGTCACCGGGTTTTTCACGAACCGTATCGGAGTCAGCTGGGACGTGCGATACTTCCGCAGTATTGGCGCTGGTGACAACAAAGGGCTCAGCTTTGGCAACGAGCAGCTGTCCTTCTGGCGTGCGACGATGGCCGGCGTAGTTCGCGTAGGCAAAGTCACTCCATGACCCGCAGACATTTTCTTTCGTGCGCGATCGTGCTGCTCCTGTCCGCGGCCGGCCTCACGGCCGACGAGAGCCTCCGCATCGTGCCCGTCGTGCACGAAAAACAGGTGGTGGTGACGCTGGTGATGGCGGACGCCTACACCGACGAAATCCGCGAGACCATCTCGAGCGGACTGCGGACGACGTTCACCTACGATTTGCAGCTCCGGATGCTGGTCGGCGGCTGGGTGGACCGGACCGTGGCCACCGCCGTCGTCACCGTCAGCGACCAGTACGACAACCTGACACGCCGGCACACGCTGTCGCGTGTCGTCGACGGGCGGACGGATGAATCGGTCGTCACCGAAGACGAAGCCATCGTCCGGCAGTGGCTGACGACGCTGTCGCGCCTGCCCCTGTGCGACACGACCAGGCTCGAACGTAACCGCGAATACTACGTCCGGGTCAGCGCCCGCAAGCGGCCGCAGCGATCCTTCCCGTTTGCCTTCGCCAACGCCGTCACCGGGCAGGCGAAATTCACTTTTATTCCCTGAATCGCGTCAACTCCCAACTCCCACTTCCCAACCTCCAAGCTGCTTTCCTTGGGAATTGGGAAGTGGGGGTTGGAAGTTGACTAGCGCCACGTACACAACTGCGGAGACGATGAAGCCGACGAACCAGGCGTAGTCATACAGCGGGCGGAGACTGCTGACCGCCAGCCCGCTCCACGCCAGCGCGCATCCGATGGCCGTGGCAACGATCGCCGGCCACTTCCACCCACGATACATCCCGTCGGCGAGATAGAGATCCTCGAGACGCAGCTCTTTCTTGCGGACAATCCAGTAGTCGGCAATCAGCACGCCGGCGATCGAACCCAGCCCGCCCGAGTAGCCGAGCAGCCAGGTGAAGATGTAGCCGGACGGATCGTCGAGGAGCTTCCACGGCTGGATCGCGACCCCAAGGATGCCCGTGATCAGGCCGCCCGTCTTGAAGCCGATGACGCGCGGGAAGGCGTTGGCAAAGTCGTTGGCCGGCGAGACGACATTGGCGGCGATGTTGACGGCCAGCGTGGCGACCACGGCCGTGAACATCGAGATGCCCACGATGAAGGGTGACGAGAAACGGCCGACGAGCTGGACCGGATCCCAGATCGCTTCGCCGTAGATGATCACGGTGGCGCTCGTAATCAGCACCCCCATCGCCGCAAACAGGGACATCGTCGTCGGCAGCGCGACCACCTGGCCGATCATCTGCTCGCGCTGGCTCCGACCGAACCGCGTGAAGTCGGGCATATTGAGCGACAGCGTGGCCCAGTAGCCAATCATCGCGGTGAGGGCCGGGAAGAAGATCGGCAGGAATTCGCCGACGCTGCGGAACTTGCCAGGCTCCGCCAGCAGCGGGCCGATCCCGTTGGCGCGTCCGATCGCCCACCAGAGCAGCAACGCCGTCATCACGAGTACGAACGGTGCCGCCCAGTTCTCCACGGCCCGCAGCAGATCCATCCCGCGGTAAATGACGTACACGTTCAGGCCCCAGAACAGCAGGAACGACACCCACTCAGTGGTCGTGTGCCCGCCGAATCCGGGCCCGAGCAGCGTCGGCCAGGCGGGGATGACCGTCCTGAGCGTCATGTGCACCGCTTCCCCGCCGATCCACGCCTGAATTCCGAACCAGCCGCAGGCGACGAGCGCCCGCATCAGCGCCGGCACGTTCGAGCCTAGCGTTCCATAGGCGGCGCGCGCGAAGACGGGAAAGGGAATCCCGTATTTGGTCCCGGGATGAGAGTTCAGCAGAATCGGGATCAAGACGATCGTATTGCCGAGGAGGATCGTGAAGAGCGCCTGCGACCAGTTCATGCCCGAGGCCATCAGCCCAGAGGCGAGCATGTAGGTCGGAATGCAGTGCGCCATGCTGATCCAGAGCGCGGCGTAGTCGTAGGTGGACCAGTTGCGCCGCGAGAGCGGCACCGGCGCGAGGTCGTGGTTATAGAGCGGGCTGGCTTCGATGCGCGTCGTGTCTGTCAGCTCGACGCGGCCGTCCGGGAGCCGGCGCTCGTTCGTCATCAATCGACGGTCCGCGCCGACGAGCCGGCGGACGCATATCCCTCGCTCGTGTCGTGGCCGCCGAAGTACTCCTTCGAGTCGGGTCGTCGAATCCGCGAATGCGGCACCACGCGGTCGCGCCGGAGGGCGCGGATGTCTTCGACGGACCTCCATCCCTGATCGGCGTGACGTTCGAGGAAGTCGCCGAGGCTCTTGGTCAAGCTTGCGATCACATTCGGGCCGATCGCATGATCGAGCATCGCCGCGGTGCAGACCTGCACGGTGCCGCATCCAAGCAGGAAGTAATTGAGGGCGTGCGCGAACTCCGCGATGCCGCCGATCCCCGAGAAGGCCTTGTCGGGGAAGGCTTGCGTCAGCTGCGCCATCTTGGCCAGCGACAGCGGCAGAATCGCCGGTCCGCCCAGCCCGCCGCTCGAGACGAGCCCGTCGACGTTCATCTCGAACTCGAGCGTCTCGGGATCGATCAGCGGCAACGACGGAAACGTATTGGACGATGTGATCGCGTCGGCGCCGCCGAGGAACGCGGCGCGGGCTTCTTCCACGATGTCGGTCGTCGAGGGCGTCAGCTTGGCCCAGACCGGCACGCGGGCCACCTCCTTCACCACCTCGGTGACCGTGGAGATGAGCTCCTGGTCCTTGCCGATGTTGGAGCCCATGTCCTTCCGGTCCATGTGGGGGCAGGACAGGTTCAGCTCGAAGGCGTCGGCGCCCTCGTCCTGACAGGCCTTTGCCAGCGTCTGCCAGTGGGCGAGCTCGCGATCGCTGCCGGAACCCGCCATGATCGAGGCCACGAGAATCCGGTCCGGATGCGCCTTCTTGATCCGCGAGATGCGGGGCACCCACCAGTCGAGCGGCTTGTCCGAGATGAGCTCCCAGTTCCACGACGAGTGGAGCGACGTCCCCGGGCGCTTCTGCATCGACAGGTGTGGAGCGTCGGGCGTCGCGCGCAGGAACTTCGTTTTCGGTCCCAGCACGTTGACAACCGGATGCAGGCCAATCGTCTTGGTGACCACACCGCCCCATCCGGCGTCGAAGGCACGAATGATGTTGCTGTCGGATTCGGTCGGCGGCGCGGACGACAGCAGGAAGGGGTTGACGAATCGCAGCCCCGCGAACGTGACGGAAAGATCCAGGCCCATAAGCGGAACTATACGGTACAGCGGCAGTAGGGCGCGACTTTAGTCGCGCCTGGCGATGGCCCCGTGTTGGGGTCATAATGCGGCCGTGCAAGCCGAAATCCTTTCCAACTTCGTCGGCGGCAAGTGGACGCCGTCGTCGGCCACGGCATTCCTCGACGTCCACAATCCCGCCCGCGGCACGGTCATCGCGCGCACGCCGCTCTCGACCGCCACGGACGTCGATCTCGCGGTCAGCGCCGCCTCGAAAGCATTCGCCGGCTGGAGCGAGACCCCGCCTGTCGTGCGCGCGAGGGCGATGTTCAGGTTCAAGGCGCTGCTCGAAGAGCATTTCGAGGAGCTGGCCCGGCTGGTGACGACCGAACACGGCAAGACGCTCGACGAGTCGCGCGGCAGCGTGCGCCGCGGGATCGAGTGCGTCGAGGTCGCCTGCGGCGCCCCGTCGCTGCTCATGGGCTACGGCCTGGAAAACGTGGCCGCCGGCATCGACTGCTCGGTGATGAAGCAGCCGATCGGCGTGTGCGCGGCAGTCGCGCCGTTCAACTTTCCCGCGATGGTGCCGCTCTGGTTCCTGCCCTTTGCGATCGTCTGCGGGAACACGTTCGTATTGAAGCCGTCCGAGCAGGTGCCGCTGTCGCAGAAGCGCATGTTCGAGCTGCTCGAGCGCTGCGACCTGCCGCCGGGCGTCGTGAACCTCGTGCACGGCGGGCGCGACGTCGTCGAAGCGATTTGCGATCACCCGGGCATCAAGGCGGTGTCGTTCGTGGGATCGACACCGGTTGCGCGCGCCGTTTACCAGCGCGCGACGCATGCCGGAAAGCGCGTGCAGGCGCTGGGCGGCGCCAAGAACTTCATCATCGTCATGCCGGACGCCGACCTCGATCGGGGCATCCCGGCAATCGCCGAGTCGTTCTACGGCTGCGCCGGCGAGCGGTGTCTGGCCGGCAGCGTGCTGCTCCCGGTCGGCGAGGCCCATCGTCCGGCGCGCGATCGTTTGATCGACGCGGCCGCCTCGATGAAGGTCGGCGACGGCCTCGAACCCGGCGTGGCAATGGGACCGGTCATCAGCGCGAAGCATCGCGAGCGCGTGCTCTCGTACGTCGAACGAGGCGTAGCCGAGGGCGCACGACTGGCCCTCGACGGACGGGCCACTCGGGTAGACGACCGACCCGAAGGATTCTTCGTCGGCCCGTCGGTCTTCGATCAGGTGTCAGAGACGATGGCGATTGGGCGCGAGGAGATCTTCGGACCGGTGGCGTCGGTCTGCCCGGTGAAGGACCTCAGCGAGGCGTTTCGCGTCATGGAGGCGCATCCGAACGCGAACGCCACGTCGATCTTCACGTCGAGCGGCCGGACCGCGCGCGAGTTCAGCCACCGTGCGACGGCGTCGATGGTGGGCGTGAACATCGGCGTCGCCGCGCCGATGGCCTATTTTCCGTTCGGCGGCGCGCGCGACAGCTTCTTCGGCGATCTCAAGGCGCACGGCCGCGACGCGTTCGAGTTCTATACGGACAAGAAGGTGACGATTTCACGCTGGTACTGACGTCGCGTCCGGCCGCACAAAGTGCGGCCCTACTGCAGTAGGGCCCGACTGAAGTCGGGCCAGAGAGTACGTAGGCCCGAGCTTTAGCTCGGGCACATCTGGAGCGAAATGCCGCGTAAAGTGCTTGCAGGACTCATCCAAGCTGCCGCACCGCTGACCGATCCCGCGGCGCCACTCGCCGACGTCCGGGAATCCGCCATCGCCGCGCACATTCCCCTGATCGAGGAGGCGGGCGCCAAGGGCGTGCAGATCCTCGGCCTGCAGGAGATGTTCAACGGACCGTACTTCTGTCCGTCGCAGGATCCGCACTGGTACGATCTCGCCGAGCCCGTGCCGGGGCCGACGACCGAGCGGTTGGCGGAATACGCACGCAAGTTCGAGATGGCGCTCGTCGTTCCGGTCTACGAGCGCGAGCAGGCGGGCGTCTACTACAACACCGCCGCGGTCTACGACGCGGATGGCACGTATCTCGGGAAGTACCGGAAGAACCACATCCCGCACACCAGCGGGTTCTGGGAGAAGTACTTCTTCAAGCCGGGGAATCTCGGATATCCCGTGTTCCGAACACGCTACGCCACCGTCGGGGTCTACATCTGCTACGACCGCCACTTTCCCGAAGGCGCACGGCTGTTGGGATTGAACGGCGCTGAAATCGTCTTCAACCCGTCGGCGACCGTGGCCGGACTGTCGCAGTACCTGTGGAAGCTCGAACAGCCGGCGCACGCGGTCGCGAACGGCTACTTCATGGCGTGCAGCAATCGCGTTGGCACGGAGGCGCCCTGGAACATCGGCCGGTTCTACGGCTCTTCCTACTTTGTCGATCCGCGGGGCAACCTGCTGGCGGTGGCCTCGGAGGATCGCACGGAGCTCGTCACGGCCGAGCTCGATCTCGACATGATCGAAGAGGTGCGGCGGGTCTGGCAGTTCTACCGCGATCGCCGGCCCGAGACGTACTCGCCGATGGCGGAGCTGCTGCCGTGAGCATCCTGATCAAGAGCGGCACCATCGCCACGGCGACCGATCTCTACACCGGGGACATCTTCGTGGAAGGCGAGCGCATCTCGACGATCGGCACATCGTTGTCGATGCCGGCCGATCGCGTCATCGATGCCTCCGGCAAGCTGGTCGTCCCCGGCGGCATCGACGTGCACACGCACCTCGACATGCCGTTCGGCGGCTCGAAGTCGGCGGACGATTTCGAGTCGGGCACCATCGCCGCGGCCTTTGGCGGGACGACGTCGATCGTGGATTTCGCCATCCAATACAAGGGCCAGACCCTGCACCACGCGTGGGAGACGTGGATGCAGAAGGCGCAAGGGAACGCCGCCATCGACTACGGCTTCCACATGATCATCACCGACCTGTCCGATCAGGTCGAGACGGAGATGGACGCGCTCGTCCGCCAGGGGGTCACGTCCTTCAAGCTGTTCATGGCCTATCCCGGCGTCTTCATGCTCGACGACGCGAGCATTTTCCGAGCGCTGCTGCGGACCGGACAGAACGGCGGGACGATCTGCATGCACGCCGAGAACGGCGGTGTCATCGACGTCCTCGTGAAGAAAGCGCTCGCGGAAGGGAAGACGGCTCCGAAATACCATGCGCTCACCCGGCCGGCGAGGGCGGAGGGCGAAGCGACACATCGGGCCATCGCGCTCGCCGAAATCGCCGACGTGCCCATCTACATCGTCCACCTCTCGGCCGCCGAGGCGCTCGAGATGGTGATCGAAGCGCGGGACCGCGGCCTGCCGGCCTATGCTGAAACCTGTCCGCAGTACCTGTTTCTCTGGACGACAACTACGAGGAGCCGGGATTCGATGGCGCGAAATACGTGATGAGCCCGCCCCTCAGGCCCCGGGAGACACAGGACCGGTTGTGGCGTGGCCTGGCGTTCAACGACCTGCAGGCGATCTCGACCGACCACTGCCCGTTCTGCATGAAAGAGCAGAAGACGCTGGGTCGCGACGACTTCTCGAAGATCCCGAACGGTGCTCCGGGGATCGAGACGCGGATGAGCCTCGTCTACGACGGCGGCGTGCGGACCGGACGCATTTCGGTCAATCGGTTCGTCGAGCTGACGTCAACGTCCCCGGCGAAGATTTTCGGCCTGTTTCCACGCAAGGGCACGATCGCGCCGGGCTCGGACGCCGACCTCGTGATTTTCAATCCCGAAGGAAAGACGACGCTGTCGGCACGCACGCTCCACATGAAGGTCGACTACAACCCGTACGAGGGCCGTGAAGTCACCGGCGTCACCGAGACCGTGCTGTCGCGGGGGCAGGTGATCATCGACAACGGCACGTTCGTGGGTCGCGCCGGGGCCGGCAATTTCCTGAAGCGGAACCCAAGGTAGGGGCGCACTGCGTGCGCCCATTGACCACAATATGACCAGCGACGAGATCATCGCGCTCTCGAAGAAACACACGATCTTCGAATGGTCGGCGCAGGGAGCCGTCGATCCGATTCCCGTCGCGCGATCGAAGGGCGTCTACTTCTGGACCCCCGACGGCAAGCGCTTTCTCGACTTCAACAGCCAGTTGATGTGCGTGAACATCGGCCACACCGACGATCGCGTGGTCAAGGCGATCCAGGACCAGGCCGCGGTGCTGCCGTACGCGAATCCGTTCATGGCCACCGAACCCAGGGCCAGACTGGGCGCGAAGCTCGCCGAGATCGCGCCGGGCGACATCGACTGCTTCTTCTTCACGAACGGCGGCGCGGAGGCCAACGAGAACGCCATCAAGGTCGCACGCTGGTACACCGGTCGTCACAAGATTCTGGCGCGCTACCGCTCGTATCACGGCGGCTCGGCCGGCGCGATCTCGCTGACCGGCGACCCGCGGCGATGGGCCGCGGAGCCGGGCCTTCCCGGCGTGGTGCACGTGCCGGACCCGTATCACGGCATTCAGCGTGGATGGGACAGCGTGGACGCCGCGCTGGCGACGCTGGAAGAAATCATTCAGCTCGAGGGGCCTGGGACGATTGCCGGCTTCATCCTCGAGCCGGTGACCGGCACGAACGGCCTGCTGGTGCCCCCGGACGGCTACCTGCAAGGCGTCCGCGCGCTCTGCAACAAGCACGGCATCGTGATGATCGCCGATGAAGTGATGTCGGGGTTCGGGCGTACCGGCGAATGGTTCGCCGTCGATCACTGGGGCGTCGTCCCCGACGTGCTGACGATGGCAAAGGGGCTGACCAGCGCGTACGTGCCCCTTGGCGCCGTCGGGCTGCGGCGCCCGATTGCCGATCATTTCCGCGACCGCGTCTTTGCGGGAGGGCTCACCTACAACAGCCATACCCTGGCGTGCGCGGCCGCGCTGGCGACAATTGCCGTTTACGAGGAGGACAGGCTCATCGAGCGGGCGAAGACCATGGGGCGCCTGATGGCGGAATTACTCGCCGACCTTCAGGTCCGCCACCCTTCGGTCGGTGCGGTCAGGTCGATCGGGCTGTTCGGCATCGTCGAGTTGATCCGAAACGCCGCGACCCGCGAGCCGATGGCGCCTTTCAACAGTACGTCGCCCGAAATGACAGCCCTGGGAAAATTTTTCCGCGTGGAGGGCCTCTATACATTCGTGCGATGGAACACATTCTTTACGAACCCACCGCTGACGATCACGGAGGACGCGCTGCGCGAAGGATTTGCGATCATCGATCGCGGCCTGGCAATCGCGGATCGCGCGTGCACTCACGTCACGTAGGCCCGAGCTTCAGCTCGGGCATCGAAGAAGCGCCGCGATCAGCGGCACTCGGGATGGTGGCAATCGCAACGTAATTCCACGGCTCCGGCTTTCATCTGACAGTGCGCACTGCAGAACTTGCCGAACTCGCCGCCTTTTTCGACCTTGCACTCACAGGGAGGATGCGCGCATTTTTCAGCCATCGTGACCTCCTCCGCCAGACTCTACGCCCGTCCGAATTTGACCGGCAAGCCGAGCCGTAACGTCGAGCTCGCCTGCCACCCTGGGAGCCTGCGATAATGGCCTCGATTTCGCAACGGTCTTCCGCGTGAAACGACGAGCTGCTGTTTCGATCGCCGAGTTGCTTGCGGATGGGGTGCCCATTCAGCCCGCCGAAGCTGTGGCAGTCGTACGGCGTCTGTGCGCGTTGGCCGAAGACCACCCCTCGCGTCTCAGTCACCCCACCGAGATTGTCCTTCTGGCGGACGGGGAGTTGTTGACTGCAACAGGGCGCGAGCGTCGCCTGCCCGCTCCGACACTGCTGACAAGGCTGCTGTGGCAGCTCCTGGATCGCGCGCCACTGGGCCAACGCCCATCGCCAACGCTCTGCGACGTCGTCGCGCGTGGGCAGGGCGCGCCTGGCACCGACGGGTTCCAGTCCGTCGAGGCGCTTGCGGATGAGCTTCGACGATTCGAGGGGCCGGACCCCTCCGACGATCGCCGCGCACTGTTCGCGCGATGGCGGGCCGTCTGCGATCTCGCGAACGATCTGCCCGAGGCCGCGCAAACCGTTCGCCTCGTCCTGCTGGACGCGACCGGCACCGGGCGGGCGGTCGTTGTACGCAAACCGGACCGTCGTCGATATGAGCGGGTCGCGTTCAACACTCCGGGTCCCGAAGTGGCGCTGCTGACAAAAGCGGGCGAATCCCCAGCTGAGAATCATCGGGCTGGCGCCGACGCCGAGCCCTTCGCCGCACGCGAGTTGGCGTTCGCGTCCGCGTTACTGCTGATCACGGTCCCGGGAGGTTTGTGGTTTGGCGGCACGCTCGCGCACCTCGTGCGGCCCCCTGTCAACGTGGCGAGATCCAGCGTGGCCGCGCCCGTGAGCAACCTGGCGTTGATGGCCTCGGATCCCTCCACGCCACTGACGGAATGGTGGCTCTCAGTGCAGGCCGAGCCGGTGTCGTATCGCTATACACCCGAGGCACCGATCGTGGGTGACGGGTTCAAGAAGAAGGCGAAGAAGGCCAGGACCGAGGCGAAAACCTTTTACCGGCAGCCATCGCCGGACGGCAAGCGCGTCGCGTTCGATTCGGATCGCGGCGGCTCACGCGCCGTGTATGTGGTCGATCGGGATGGACAGAACCTCCGGCGGGTCAGCGGGGTAGGCTTCGCACAACGGCCCATCTGGTCGCCCGATGGCCGCCGTCTCGCGTTCGAGCGCGCTGGAGGCCGCGGGACGTGGAACCTGTGGACGGTGGAAGTCTCGACGGGCGCCCTGAAGCAGGTGAGCTTCGACAGTTCGGGACGCCCGTCAGGCGTGTCGTGGTTCCCCAAGAGCAGGACGCTTGGCTACAGCCACGGCAGCGAGGTCAGGATCGTCGACCTGAAGACCGGACAGACGCGCCGGTTCCGAGCGCCGAGCCGGAGCCGCATTCGCAGTCTTGCGGTGTCGCCCGATGGCCGCCGGGTGGTCTTCACTGCCGGCGCTGAAGGCACGTGGCTGCTGGATCTGCCGGGCAGAGAGCAATCACGGATGCGGCGGATCGCGGTTGATCCATCGGCTCGCGCGTTTTCCTGGGCGCCGGACGGCCAGCGTCTGGCTTACTTCAGCCCGCGCAAACGGGATTGGGTCGTGATCGAGCAGTGATAGAGCAGTAGGGCCGAACTTTAGTTCGGCCGATCGATGGCCCGACTGAAGTCGGGCCCTACTGCAGCACGTGCCACGGGGCAATGCCACCGGGGCGCATTGCCATGCGCCCCTACTCTCCCTGCGACTCGTCGACCTTTCGACCCTTCGACCTATTTGCTGTTCCAATACGCGTTCTGGCCGACGTAGTCATCGTCAGGGAAACTGGCCAGGATGAGACGCCGCGCCTTGAGCAGATCGATGCGACCGTTCTCCTTGTAAAGAACCTGACCGCCCGGGGCAATCACCATCGAATACGGCACGCCGCCGCCCCAGTCCGGATCGAACGCCCGCATCAGCTCGTACGGATCCATCGACGCCGACAGCAGGTTGCGAGACGAGGCGTGCTGCCCTTCGAGGAAGCGGCGCACGGCGGCTTCTTCGTCCGGATAGTTGATGCTGACCGTCACGAGATCGAACGGGCGCTTGCGGTACATCCGGTAGGTGTTCTGGAGATCGGGGAATTCTTCCGTGCACGGCCCGCACCAGGTCGCCCAGAAGTTGACGAGCAGTGTCTTGCCGGTGGTGTTCTGCCGCAGCCCCTTGATGCCGGCGGCGTCGACCTTCTCGAGCGGCACGGGCTCCTTGCTGATGGCTTCGGCTTCTGCGTTATGCAGCGTGGCCTTGTCGAGCCACTTGATCGAGCAGCCGACGGTTGGCGTCTTCTCGACCGGGACCGTGCCACCCGACAAGACGGCATCGATGGCGTTCTTCGCGTCCGGCACCTTCGCGTACGGCTCGCGGGGATTGCTGTCGACGCGTCCCTGGTAACGCAGCGTGCGCTTCTCATCGAACACGAACACGTGCGGCGTGGCGGTAGGCCCGTACCTTACAGCGACTTCCTGCGTGTCGCCGTCGTAAAGGAACGGGAACGTGAACTGCCGGTGCTCGGCGCGCACCTTCATGTCTTCGAGCGAGTCGCCGACGTCCGTGTAGCCCATCTCGTCGAGCCGAAGCGCTTTCGCACTGTTCGGCTGAATGACGACAAAGGCCACGCCTTTTGGCGTGTAGTCGGCAATCAGCTTCTTGATGCGGCCTTCGTAGACCTCAGCGGTGGGGCAATGCACGGCAGTAAAGATGACCACCAGCGCCTTGCTGTCCTTGAAGCTGGCGAGCGAATAGGTCTTGCCATCCACGCCAGGCAGCGAAAAATCCGGCGCCGGCGACCCGATCGCCAGCGGCTCCGGGTGGTCGGCCGCGCGAATCGATCGATGAACGGCCGCAAACGCGACGAGCGTCGCGACGATGGCGATGAGGCGATACCTGGGCATCGGGCTTGACCTCGGTCGGAGCGGCCTAGTGTAATCGCGGATCCGCCAATCGCCAATCGGGTAATCTCAAGCCTTCAGGAGGCACTCATGATTGACCGGCGGGAATTCCTGACGGTGATCGCGCATGGCGGCATTTTCGCGTGGCGCGACGGGCGCGAGAATCCCGACACGTTCCAGCGCTGCTCGAGTATCCGAAGGGCTTCCTGGTCAGTTACGCGACCAGCTTCGGCAACGACTCGCCGAGCTTCTCGCGCACATGGGCAAGCAGGCGACGTTGATGAACATCGGCGGAAGGACGTGCTTCTGCCTGGCGACACGGCCCAGCCGCCGACGTCGATCGACGACTTCGATCTGCATCACATGCAGAACTGGTTCGAGTGCCTGCGCAGCCGCGAGCAGCCGCACGCGACCGTGCAGGACGGGTTCGCGCACTCGATCGCGTGTCTGATGGCGGCGCAGTCGTACTGGAGCGGACGAAAGGTGTATTGGGACGCGAAGGCGGAAGAGATTCGGGACGCCACGCCTTCGTCTTGACCCTTCGTCACGGATCGACACGGGGCAGATCGTCACGGACTACGCGGACGGACACGGATTCTTCTTGTTTCGTTCTTGTTCTGAAGTTTCTTTATCCGTGCCTGTCCGTGTACTCCGTGACCGATCCGATCCGCGCCATCCGTGACCGCGACGCTACCCGCGAAGGCGCTTCCAGTTCGCGAAACACTTTTCCGCGCGCTGCAGCTGCTGGTCGGACGGACCGGCCTCCTGCTCGATCAGGTAGTGCTCGATTCCCCCGGTTGCCTCGGCGGCCTCGAAGATCTTCGGCCACGGCGCCGAGCCCTCGCCGAAGACGACGGCGTAGCCGCCGGTGGGCGACCAGTCCTTGCAGTGCATGCTCTTGATCCGACCAGGGTTCGCGTTGATCCACGCGACGGGATCGGTGCCGGCCTCGAGCGCCGTGCCCACATCGAGCTGCAGCACGACGTCCTTGCTGGTCGAGGACGCGAGGATGTCCATCGGGCGCGTGCCGTCGATGGCCTTCCACTCGGCGGCGTGATTGTGGAACCCTGTCGTCATGCCGAGGGGCTTGAGCTTTTCAGCCGCCGCGTTCAAGCGATCGGCAACCGCCTTCCAGCCGTCGGCCGTCGCGACCTCGCCGGCGCTGGCCATGACGATCGACTTGCTGCCGATGATCTGATTGAGCTCGATCGCCTTCTGCAGGCCGTCGGCCGCCAGCGCGTTGCTGCTGTTGTGCGTGGAGAGGCAGCGGATGCCGAGATCGTCGAGGAGCCGGCGGACCTCGGAGGCTTTCGACGGCGTCCAGTCGTAATACGGCGAGTAGAACTCGACCACCTCATAGCCGATTTTGGCCACCGCGCGCACAGTGCCTGACAGATCCTTCGTCAGAAAGTCGCGGACCGAATAGAGCTCGATGCCGACTGGCACCTTCCCGGCGGCGTGCGTGCGCATCGCCAGCGGCAGCGTGCCCGCCAGCGCCAGGAACGTACGACGGGAGATTGAAGTGGCGTCCATGCCGCAGACCGTATCACAGCGGCAGGCGGCGGTCACGGCAGCTACCGAATGCGGGACAGGCCTCTGAATGCGGGACAGGCCTCGGTCGTCGATCTTCAGAGGCCTGTCCCCTTACTACCCGGATGCGTCTAGGAGTGCGCCCGACGATCGCCATTCGGGTGTGAAGGGGACAGGCCTCCGGAGCATTTCATTGAGGCCTGTCCCCGCATTCTGTCCCGCATTGGGTGGAGTTGGCTCGCCCTACGCCGCGACGACGCGCGCGACGTCGTTCTTGAGGTTGGCACGCCGATACGCCGTGATCGACGCGATGACGTGGCACACCCAGCCGAGCAGGCCGCCGGTGCCAATCCAGAGGCCGGGCGTCACGATCAGCCAGAACAGCCCGCGAAGGAAGTCGCCGTTGTAGAACTGGCCGACGCCCGGAATGACGAGGCTCAAGACCGCCGCGGTGCCTGCGCTTTTTGGCGCCATGACGATTCGTTCCATACCATCTGATACGCCGGAATCCGGCGGGCGGGTTTCATGCCGTCAACGTCACGTCCGGCACTTCGGGTTGACGTGGACCCGCCCATCTTTTAGGCTCGCCCATGTGAGCGGTTCCGTAGCCTGGCGCCCGTTCGTGGTGCTCGCGTCGATGGTGGCGATCGGCTCGCTCCATGCCGCCGCGCAGGCCCCGCCCCGCCGCGGCCCCAGCCCAGCTTCCGCCGCCAGCCACACGTCCGATCGACTTCGCCCAGGACGTCAAGCCGATTCTTCAGGTGAGCTGCGTGCGCTGTCACGCGCGCGGACGCGATCGCGGCGGATTCAGCATCGAGACGCGCGAGCGGTTGCTCGCGGGCGGGGATTCCGGCGACGCGGTGGTGCCGGGCGACAGCGCGCACAGCCGCCTCATCGCGCTGGTGGCCGGTCTCGAGCCGGACGTCGTGATGCCGCAGAAGGGATCGCGGCTGACGCGCGATCAGATCGCCGTGCTGCGCGCCTGGATCGATCAGGGCGCGACCTGGGATCCCGCGGTGAGCTTCGCGAAGGCGCCGCCGCGCAATCTGGCTCGGCGCGAGCCCGCGCTGCCCGCCGAATCCGCCGCGGCGCGGCATCCAATCGACCGCCTGCTCGCTCCGTATTTCGCGGAGCACGCGCCCGAGCCGGGCCGTCTGGTCGACGACCGCCGGTTCATCCGCCGCGTCTCGCTCGATGCCATCGGCGTCCTGCCGACCCAGGCCGAAGTCCGCGTGTTCGTCACCGACAGGCGGCCTGAAAAGCGCAACCTTCTGGTTGCACGTTTGCTGGCCGACAGCCGCGGCTATGCGGCGCACTGGCTCAGTTTCTGGAACGACCTGCTCAGAAACGACTACCAGGGCACCGGCTACATCGACGGCGGCCGCGAGCAGATCAGCGCCTGGCTCTATGCGGCCCTCGCCGACAACATCCCCTACGACCGCTTTGTCGATGCGCTGGTCAGCCCCGGCGCGGCGACGGCCGGGTTCACGAAAGGCATCGTGTGGCGCGGCGTCGTCAACGCCAGCCAGACGCCGCAGATGCAGGCCGCTCAGAACATCTCGCAGGTGTTCCTGGGCGTGAACCTGAAGTGCGCGTCGTGTCACGACAGCTTCATCAACGACTGGCAGCTGCGAGACGCCTATGGCTTGGCGGCGATCTACGCCGACGGCCCGCTCGAGATGGTCGAGTGCGATCGGCCGACGGGCAAGACAGCGCCGATGAAGTTCCTGTACGGCGAGCTCGGCACGATCGACGCGAGCGCACCGCGGGCGGCGAGGCTGCAGCAGCTTGCCCATGTCCTCACTGGGCCGACGAACGGTCGCCTGGCACGGACGATCGTGAATCGGCTGTGGGCGCGGTTCTTTGGGCGCGGGCTTGTCGAGCCCGTGGACGACATGGAGCAGTCGGCGTGGCACCCGGACCTCCTCGACTGGCTCGCCGAGGATCTGGTGGCGCATCGCTACGATCTCAAGCGCACCATGACGGTGATCCTCACGTCCGACGCGTATCAGCGCGAAGCCGTGGACGTCGCCGAGCGGCAGGCGGCGTACGTCTTTCGCGGGCCCGCGATCCGCCGGATGACCGCCGAGCAATTCGCCGACGCGATCAGCGCCGTGACCGGCGTCTGGCGCGAGAAGGTGGCGGGGCAGTTCGACTTCTCGCTGGTCAGCTCGCATGCTGCGCCACCGGCGGGCCGCGTGCGCGCGGCGCTCGTGAACGCCGACCCGCTCATGACCGCCCTCGGCCGCCCGAATCGCGAACAGGTCGTGACGATGCGGGCGTCGGCCGCGACGACGCTGCAGAGTCTCGAGCTGTCGAACGGGTCCACGCTGGCCGATGCGCTGCATCGCGGCGCGGTTCGTCTAAAGGCGAGAACGCCGCAGACCGACGCGCTCGTGACCGGCGTGTTTCAGCGGGCGCTCGGCCGGCCGCCCACGTCACGCGAACGGGCGCTCTGCCTGCAGGCGCTTGGACGGACGGCCACGATCGGCGGCATCGAGGATCTGCTCTGGAGCGTCGTGATGCTGCCGGAGTTTCAGTTCATCCCATGACGACCCGGGACTGGACGCGGCGTGACTTCCTGGCGCGCGCGAGCGCCGCGACGCTCTCGGCGCTCGCGGCCGGCCGGCCTCGCGCCGTCCGTGCGCAAGACCACGAGCGCATCACTCCCACCGCTGACGCGGTCATCGTCTTGTGGATGGCGGGCGGGATGGCGCACACCGAGACATTCGACCCGAAACGCTACACGGCGTTCGAGCCCGGGCTGAAGCCCGAGCAGGTGCTCAGCACGTTTCCAGCAATCGACACGGCGGTCGATCAGATCAAGGTGTCGCACGGGCTGGAACGAATCGCCAGCGTGATGAATCGCGCCACGCTCATCCGCAGCTACACGGCCGGCGATCTCGGGTTCATCCTGCACTCGCGGCATCAGTACCAATGGCACACGGGCTACGCGCCGCCTCAGACGGTGGCGGCGCCGCATCTGGGCGCCATTGTGGCGCGCACGCTCGGCCCCAGGAATCCTGCCGTGCCGCCCTTCATCAATATCGGCCAGCGGCTCGACGTCGGCGAAGGTGAGGAGCTGAAGGCCTTTACCACCGCGGGGTTTCTCGGCACCGAGTTCGGCCCGTTCAGCGTGCCGTACCCGGATGAAGCGGCGGATGTAGTTCGACCGCCGGGCGGGATGTCATCGGGCCGCTTCGAGAGTCGGGACAGGTTCTTCCAGAAGCTGCTCGAGGCGAGCCCGATCGGCCAGGAAGGCAGCGGCTATCAGCGCGACTCGCTGCTGCGTGCCTACGACAACGCGCACCGGCTTTTGAGCTCGCCCGCGGCCAAGGCATTCGACCTGTCGCTGGAGCCGCTGGAACATGTTCAGAAGTACGTGCCCGGTTACACCCGGGGCCAGCAGTTTCGCGCGACGCAGGATCGCTTCGGCGCAAAATACGAGCAGCAGATGGTCGGCCGTTTCGGCCTCGGGTGCCTGCTGGCACGGCGCCTGGTCGAAGCCGGCGCGCGGTACATCGAGGTCACGACCGAATACATCCCGTTTCTCAACTGGGACACGCACGAGAACGGCCACACGCGGACCGAGCAGATGAAGAAGCAGATCGACGCGCCGGTCGCGCAGCTCGTGCTCGATCTCGAAGAACGCGGCCTTCTTGACCGCACATTGATCGTCCTGGCCAGCGAGTTCAGCCGCGACTTGCTGATCGAAGGCAAACCCGATCGCAAAGTGAAGGATCAGGTCGACGTGCCGGACGTCATGACCGAGCCCAAGCACTATGGCATGCACCGGCACTTCACCGACGCTGGCTGCGTGCTCCTGTTCGGCGGCGGCATCCGGCGCGGCCATCTGCACGGCGTCACCGCCGACGAGCGACCCTGCCGGACGCTGCAGGACCGCGTGGTGATCGAGGATCTTCACGCCACGATTCTGCACACGCTCGGGATCGCGCCGACGCTCGCCTACACCATCGAGGAGCGTCCGTTCTACGTCACCCGCGATGGCAAGGGGAAGGCGATTCAGTCGTTGTTCGCATAGGCGGATAGGCGCATGGGCGCATAGGCGCATAGGCGCATAGGCGCGTAGGGAAGACTGGGCATCTAATCCGAATGTCCCCATGCGCCTATGCGCCCATGCGCCCCCCTAGAACGTCACTCCCAGCGTGACGTGCGCGCGCGTGCCGGCACTCAAGCCGTGCGCAACGTCGATTCGGAACGAGAGCACCGGCAGTTGCAGGAACCAGCCCGCGCCGATGCCGGTGTCGTACTTGGCGTGGGCAAGCGTGGTGTGGGCGTCGTAGATGGCTCCGGAGTCGGCGAAAATGGCGACCCCCGCCCGACCGACGTTACGGGGTGACGACACCGGCAAGCGGATCTCGATGGTGCCGGCCGACAGGCGATCGCCGTAGCGGAATCCGAGCGGAAAACCGCGCAGCGACTGGGTGCCTCCGAGAAGCGCCTGCTCGAAGACCGGCAACCCGTCGGCGGCGCGCGAGTGCTGCGCACGCACGGCGAGAACGGCAGGGCCGTAAAGCCGGACGAAGCCGCGCAGGTCAGCCGTGAAGCGATTGGTGTCGGTCGCCTGGTCGAACCAGAGGCGCTCCCAGCGGATCGAGGCGTAGACGGCATTTCGCGGAAACGCCGGGTCGCGCCGCGTGTCGAGGGTGGCCTCGACGCCCGCGGTCCTGAGGGTATCGGACGTCTCGCCGAACCGCACCGACTCGATGCCCCCTGAACCGCCTACGCGGAACCAGGACGTCACGGCACGCTCGGCCAGCAGCGTCCCGCCGGTGCGGCGGTCGGGGATGTCGAGAGACGGCTGGTCCCGTTGCCGGATCCCGCCGGTGGCCACGACTCTCGTGAGCGGTCCGCGCTCGAATGTGCGCTCGAACTCGACGGTGGCACGCCGCTCGCCGCCCCACGTGAACGGGGCCGACAGCCTCGACCTTGGCCCGAGACCATCGACCAGCCCCACGCGCGCGCCGTAGGTGAAGCCGTACCCGTCCTCGAATCGAAGCACGGGCAGCCACATCATTTTCGAGCGTAACACCCTCATCGTGCCCGGCGTCGGATCCTCAATCGTGACGCCCGCCCGCTCCTCGACGACAATCACCAGGAGGATGGCGGTGAGATCGGTGAACGACTCGTAGCGCTTGAGGACATCCACCGACTGGAACCGATTGGTTCTTTCGAGGCGCGCCTTCACGGTCGGCAGCAGGTCGTCGTGAAACGCGTCGCCCACGCTCACGCCGGCCAGCCGGATCACGTCCCCGTCCGGCGTCGTGTGGTTGCCTCGCACGCGGATCCCTGTGATGTGCGCCGCCGAGCCGGCTGCTGGACTTTGTGTGGACGCGGCCTGGGCCATGAGCAAGGCCACGCCGAACAGGGCGGGCCCGATCATCGGACTCTCGCCTTGACGTCGGCCTCGCGGTAGTCGCGGTAGCTCACCGCGTAGTGCGCTTCGTACGTGCCGGTCGCCAGAGTGAAGTTGCCGCTGGCGTCGATCCCTTGAGGCAGCCAGATGCCCTTGAAGGGTTGTCCCATCTTCATCGTGGCGCCGAACCCGTTCACGCGCACGACGGACCGGGCCGGAAGGAACGACAGGGCCACGTTGTCGAGTCTGTACTGCACGATCTGATGCTCGGTTGGCTCCACCCACAGGGTCACCAGCGCCACCTTGTTCATTTGCCGATTGATGCGCTCCTGGTCGTCGTCGTCCTTCGTGCCCTTGGTTTCCTTGGCGGTCTCCGTTTTCGCATCGTTCCTGTCGTCGTGCTCCGTGTAGAGCCGCATCGGGTAGTACTCGATGCGGTACACCTGTCGGCCTTCGTAGGTCTCGGAACCGACAAACGCGTAGTGTCCGGGCTCGAATTTGAAGCGGAGGAAATACGCGGCCGACACGAATTGCGGCTCGCGGGTGTTGCGGAGAATGGCGTCTACCGAAGCCGGTGTGTCCGGGCTCGCAGGGCCGGCCGTTCCGGCCGCTTGCGGAGCAGCGGCGTCTGCGGTCGCCCGTTCCGTCCGGCGGGACCGCTCCTGGTCGATCCACTCCTGCTCCGCCCGCCGACGCTCATCATCGCCGAGCGGCACCCCGTCGAACTTGACGGGACTCCGGACGAAGATGCCATCGCGGATGAACCAGGTGTACTCGCGGTCGAGCCCGAACAGGCGAATGCGTCCGGGGCCCAGGAAGTCGGCGATTTCGCGCTCGTCCAGGACGTACTGCTGTAGCTTCCGCCAGTTTTCGTCGCGCCTGGCGAGCACATCGGCCATGAAGCGGTCGAGGTCCGCCGCCGGCTGCGCCGACGCGGGGCGCTGAGACACGACGAGCAGCGCAGCGAAAACCAGGAACAGGCGAGGTAGTCGCAGCATCGAAGACCCGGGCGGCAGGAGCTGGCAGACCATAAGACGAAGGGCGAAGAGCGGAAGTTCATGCGCGCCGCTGCGCCCCTGCGCCGCTGCGCCCCTGCACCCATGCGCCGCCCTGCGCCCATGCGCCCAAGCGCCATGCGCCTATGCGCCCACGTCGTACTGCCGAAGCGTGAGGTTGAAGCGGCCGTGGATCCCGAGCTCGAGCGGCGCCGTGCCGCGAATGATGCGCGAGACGCCGTGATACCGGAGCCGCGCCGGGCCGCCGAACACAAAGGCGTCGCCTGATTCCAGCAGAATCGATTCGACCGGCTCGCGACGGCGCGTACCGCCGAACAGGAATCGCGCGGTGTCGCCGAGCGAGATCGACACGACCGGCACGCCCGCTGCGAGGGAGCGCTCGCCTTCGTCCTTGTCCTGATGAAGCCCCATGCGGCCGTCCGCCTCATAGAAATTCATGATGCAGAGGTCGGCATCGAGCGACATGCCGGCAGACGACGCAGCACGGGCCGCGAGCTGGCGAAATTCCACGGGCAGTGGCGGCACCGGTAGATCGTCGTAGTCCGCCCTCGTCGGCTCGTAGCGATAGGTCCTGCCGTTCCAGTGCCGACCCAGGCACAGCATCCGTACGTGCATCTTGCCGCCGCCGCGGACCGTCGGCACGTAAGCCGGCACGGGGCCATCCAGCAGCGCGCGACACTGGCTGACCAACACGCGCTGCTCGTCGATCGAGAGAAATCGCGGCAGATGAAAGGCGCCGGGCGCGAGCTCCATGCGACCACGATAACGCGCATGGGGGCATAAGCACATGGGCGCATAGGCGCATAGGCGCATGGGCGCATAGGCGCATGGGGGCATAGGCGCATGAGGCGCATGGGGCAGGGATGAACCCGTGCGCTCGGAGATGCCGCCTTTCCCCATGCCCCCATGCCCCTATGCCCCCATGCGCCTATGCCCTATGCGCCCATGCGCCCATGCCCCCATGCGCCAGTGTGATCCCTTGACACCGAATTCGAGACAGTGTTACTGTACTAGTCAACTAGGACAGTAATGCTGTTCCGTCCAAATCCCGCATCCGGCGTTCCCGTGTATCTCCAGCTGATCGAGCAGGTGAAACACGCGATCGACGTGGGCGCGCTGAGCCCCGGCGACCAGCTTCCGGCGATCCGGCGGGTTGCCGAGGACCTGGTGATCAACCCCAACACCGTGGCCAAGGCGTATCGCGAGCTGGAGCACGAGGGCGTCATCGAGCTTCGCCAGGGGTCGGGGGCGTTCGTGAGCGAAAACGGCCGCGCCGGCAGGGTCGCGCGAGTGAAAACCGGGCAGCCCGTGCTGCAGGCCGCTCTGGAGCGGCTGATCGCGGCCGGGCTCACGCCTGAAGAGATCAGGCGGATGTTTGAGGCGGAGCTGCTGCGGCTGGCCGACCGGCCGCGCACGAGGAAATCATGAGCACTCCGGATCTCGTCATCGAGACGCACGGGCTGACCAAGCGCTACAAGTCGACTGAAGCACTCGCCGGCCTCGATCTTCACGTGCCGCGCGGCTCGGTCTACGGCTTCCTCGGGCGCAACGGCGCAGGCAAGACCACCGCCATCAAGACGCTGATGGGGATGGTGCGACCGTCGGGCGGCGAGGGCCGGATTTTGGGCCATCCGATCGGCGACGACGGCGCCGGCGTCGAGATCCGGCGGCGCACGGCTCATGTCGGCGAAGACCGCAGCGCCTGGCCCGGCATGACGGTCGCTCAAATCCTGAAGATCTCTCGGCCGTTCTTTCCGCACTGGCGGGTCGAGGTCGAGCGACGGTATCTGGATGCGTTCGAGATTCCCAATCGGCGGCAGGTGGCCGGCTTCTCGAAGGGCACCCGCGCGGCGTTCGCGATGGTGCTGGCACTCGCCCGCGGTGCCGAGCTTCTGCTCCTCGACGAGCCCACGGAAGGCCTCGATCCCGTGATCAACGAGCGCGTGCTGCAAGCGCTGATGCACGCCGCCGGCGAGACGCCGACGCCAACGATCTTCTTTTCCTCGCATCACCTGGTCGAGGTCGAGCAGATTGCCGATCGCGTCGGCATCATCGAGGGCGGCCGCCTGATTTTCGAGGAATCGCTCGACGAGATGAAGGCGAGCTATCGGCGCGTCATGGCCACGTTCGACGGAACGCCCCCGGCGAGCCTCGCTCGCGCCCCTGGCGTCCGCCAATCGCGCAGCGAAGGTCGGATGCTGTCGCTGCTCGTCAGCGGGCACGTCGAGGAGGTCGTGGCACGAGCCCGCGAGGAGCACGCGAGAGAAGTCGAAGTCACACCCGTCACGCTGAAAGACATCTTTCTCGACGCAGCAACCGCGCGTCGATCGGAGGCCAGCCATGCTTCGCTATAAATCGTGGCTCGACTCGCAGTTCTGGTTTTATCTGGGGCTGTTGGCCCTGTCAGCACAGGTCATCGCTCTTTACATGTCGTACCCGATGGACCCGGCAACCACGTATCCGAATGGCGCCCTCGGCGTCACCGCGGCGGAAATGACGCGGCTTCGTACGGACGAGTTCCGCGGCTATATCTGGCTGCGGTGGTTCAGCACGACGATGCTGCTGATCTGGCCGGTGTTCGCCATTCGGCTGGCGGGGACAGGGCTCGAGGAGTCGGCGGGACGCGAGTACTTGCTGTCGCTGCCAACGACCAGACGGCGGATCGCGATCTCGCGTCTGACCGTCAGCGCCGGACAGATCGCGGTGATCACGATCGTTCCGTCGTTGCTGGTCTGCGTGATGGCGCCGCTCCAGGGACAGCGCTATCCGGTCAGCGATGCGCTGATCCACTCGGCCATCCTGATGGTCGGCAGCCTCGGCCTGTTCGGCCTGACGATGTTCCTGCGCGTGATGACCAGGGACGTCGCCGCCTATATGGCAATGGGCAGCCTGGTCTTCCTGGTTGGCCTGTTCACGTTCCTGGTCAAGGGATTCACGCCGTACAGCATCTTCAGAGTGATGAACGGCGCGGACTACTTCTTCAACCACCACGTGCCGTGGACCGGGCTGGCCCTGAGCGCGACTGTTGGCTGCACGCTCATCTGGCTGTCGATGCGCATCGTCGAGCGACGCGACTTCTGAGGAAACCTGGTTCGAGATGCGGCTGCTCAATATCGGTCGACGCGCTTCGCCGTAGCGGAGCGAACATTGCCGTCGTCGAGCTCACCGGCACGACGCACATGCGTTTCATGGCTGACAAGGAGCGCGAGATCGTGCATGCCATGAAGTCGTTCACGAAGGCAACCGGTAGCCGGCGCTCGAGGATCAAAGACAAGGAGGACGGTCATGAACAAGCAGGCATTGCTCGGCGTAGCGTGGAGTCTGTCAGTGGTCGTCAGTGCGGGCGCCGCTGTGCCCCAAGCCCCCGCGGGTGCGGCGGGGCATTGGGAAGGCACGATTGCGGCGCCCGGACAGAAGCTCGACATCATCGTGGATCTCGTGAGCCGTCCCAACGGCGCGTGGGAGGGCACGATCACGATTCCCGCCCAGAACGTGAAGGCTTTTGCGCTCACTCCCCTAAGCGTTGACGGCAATGCGGTCACCTTCGGCATGAAAGGCATTCCCGGCGATCCGCTGTTCAAGGGCACCGTCTCGGAGGAGCCGAGATCGCTGTCGGGCGAGTTGAATCAGGGAGGAGCGACGCTGCCGTTCACCCTCGCCTGGAAGGGTGAGCCGAAGATCGAACCGACGCCGACGAGCACCGCTATTACGAAGGACCTCGAAGGCTCCTGGGAAGGGACCCTGAACGTCCAGGGAACCAGCCTGCGCCTGCGGGTGGATCTCGCGAACGAGGCCGGCAGCGGCGTCGGCACGCTGACGAGCGTGGATCAGGGCGGCACCAGGATTCCGATCGCCCAGGTCGCGCAGGCTGACGCGAACCTCAAACTGCTCGTCAGCGCGATCGGCGCAAGCTACGAAGGCGTAGTGGCGAACGGACAGATTGAGGGTACGTGGACTCAGGGCGGCCAGAAGCTTCCGCTGGTGTTCAGACGTTCGAGCAAATGAGCTGAAGACAAAAGGAAATCCGCGTCATCTGCGGATCACGCCGACGCGAGCGCGCGCTCAGCTGCGGACCGAGCCACGCCGTTGTTGCGAGGCGGCGAGTTCCTCGAGAATCGGTTCGGTCTGCTCGATCGAGATGCAGGCGTCGGTGATGCTCTGGCCGTAAACGGCGGATCCTGCGACATAATCCTGCCGGCCTTCGACCAGGTGGCTTTCCAGCATCGTGCCGAAGATGCGCCACGACCCCGACCCCACTTGCTCGGCAATCGACTCGGCCACGCCGGCCTGGCGCAGGTGGTTCTTCTCGCTGTTGCCATGCGAGCAGTCGATCATCACCGATTCACGCAATCCCCGCGCGTGCAGCTGGCCGCAGGCCTCGAGCACGTGCTCGCGATCGAAGTTCGGCCCGGTGCGCGTGCCGCCGCGCAGGATCACGTGACAGGTGTCGTTGCCGGTCGTCTCGAAAATGGCCGAGACCCCCTGCTTCGTCACCGACGGAAACAGGTGCGGCGAGCGCGCCGACAGCACCGCATCCACCGCCGTCTGCGTCGTCCCGTCGGTGCTGTTCTTGAAGCCCACCGGCATCGACAGCCCGGAGGCCAGCTCGCGGTGGACCTGGCTTTCGGTCGTTCTCGCGCCAATCGCCACCCAGGACGTCAGATCCGCGAGGTGTTGGGGGATCTGCGTATCGAGAAACTCGGACGCAGTCGGCAGGCCGAGGTCGTTCACATCCAGCAGCAGCCGGCGAGCGAGCCGCAGGCCCTTGTTGATGTGAAAGCTCTCGTCGATGTCGGGATCGTTGATCATTCCCTTCCAGCCGACCGACGTCCGCGGCTTCTCGAAGTAGGTGCGCATCAGGACGATCAGCGCGTGCTGATAGCGCTCGCGCAGCGGCAGCAGCCGTCGCGCATATTCCAGCGCCGCCACCGGGTCGTGAATCGAGCAGGGTCCGACGATGGCGACGAGCCGGGAATCGCGTCCCTCGAGCACATCAGCGATCGCGCGGCGGGTGCCGGCCACGATGTTCGAGGCCCGCTCGGTGACCGGGATTTCCTCGACGAGAATCGCCGGCGGCAGGAGCGGCCTGACTTGCGTGATGCGGAGGTCGTCGGTCCGTTGGAACATCGGAATCCAACATTATGGCCCAATCGGCCGGCCGCTTCGCCGGACCGCCCTTGACCCGTGATCGTGAATCGGGGTTCACTGCCGCACGATGAAGGACTTCGCGGCCCGCCTGATCGCACTGCGACTGCGCAACCAGTGGCTGACGCGTACTACGTTTCGCGACCCTGCGGAAGTGGTCGCGTGGCTCGGTGCCGTGCAGTCACAGGACTACCCGGGTGCGAAATGGGCGCTCGGCCAGCGGGCGATCGGCTCGACTGACGCCTCGGTGGAACGCGCGTTCAATGAGGGCGCGATCCTCCGCACGCACATCCTTCGCCCGACCTGGCACTTCGTCGCGCCGGCCGACCTGCGCTGGATGATGGCGCTCAGCGGACCACGCGTTGACGCGCGCTGCCGGACGTACTACACGAAACTGGAGCTGGACCCGGCCCTGTTGAACCGTAGCCGCAAAGTGTTCGAGCGAGCGCTCGAGGGTGGGCATCAGCTGACGCGCACGGAGCTCCAGCAGGCGCTGGCGCGCGCGAAGATTGCGGTCGCGGGCATCCGGCTGGCATTCGTGGTGATGCGTGCCGAGCTCGATGCGGTGATTTGCAGCGGCGCGCGGCGCGGCAAGCATTTTACTTATGCGCTGTTCGACGAGCGTGTTCCCGCCGGCAACGCCTGGACTCGCGACCAGGCGCTTGCCGAGCTGACGGTCCGCTTCTTCGCGAGCCATGGACCAGCGACTGTCAAGGACTTCGCGTGGTGGTCGGGGCTGACCGTCCAGGATGTCAGGAACGGCATCGCCATGGTCAAGCCCGCGCTGGCAAAGGAAGACATCGGCAATCGGACGTACTGGTTCGTGCCGTCGAAATCGTCGGCGCCGGCCGCGTCAAGAACAGCCTTCCTGCTCCCCAACTACGACGAGTACCTCGTGGCGTACAAAGACCGCGACGCCGGCGTTTCGACGGTCATTGCTCAGCGCGTGGTCGAAGGGACGTTCGATGCCTACGCCCACTTTCTGGTGCTCGACGGAAAGCTGGCGGGCACCTGGCGCCGGGATGTCACCGAACGCGCGGTGCGTGTGACCGTCTCGCCATTCGGGCGTCTGACTCGGGAGAACAGCCGGACAGTGGACGACGCCACCAAGCGGCTCGGGACATTTCTCGAAGTTCCGGGGGAATGGCGCATGAGGGCATAGGCGCAGGGGCGCAGAAGGGCCTAGGGACATGGGGGCGATTTCACGGCGGGCAGTGATTGGCGCGCTTGGTTGGGCGGCGTCTTTTGCTGGTGGCGCGCGCGCGGCGATGGGGCAACCGCCGAGTGTTTCGGCGGGCGCGCTGACAGATGTCGGCGGGCTCAGGGTCGGACATTTCACGGACACGCGCCGGCCGACGGGCTGCACCGCGATCCTGTTCGACAAGCCGGCGACCGCGGGTGTGGACTATGACGGCTCGGCGCCCGGGGAATCGCTCGGCGTGGCGCTGCAGCCGGTCAGCCCGGTCGATCAGATTCACGCCATTCTGCTTACGGGCGGCGGCCCGATGGCGCTCGGGGCGACCGCGGGCGTGGTGCGGTATCTCGAAGAGCGGCACATCGGGTACGACTGGGGCGTCCCGAACATTCGCGTCCCGCTCGTGATTGGCGCCGTGATTGACGACCTCGCGATCGGCGACGGCCATATTCGCGTTGGACCGGACGAGGCGTATCGCGCGTGCCAGACCGCCGGCGCGGGACCTGTGGCCGAAGGCAACGTCGGCGCCGGATCGGGCGCGACGGTGGGGAAGATTTTCGTCGGGCGGGGCATGAAAGGCATGAAGGGCGGCATCGGTACCGCGTCCGCACGACTCGGCGACGTCGTCGTCGCCGCACTCGTCGTCGTCAATGCCGCCGGCGACATCCTCGACTGGCGGCAGGGCACGATCATCGCCGGCGCACGCTCGGCCGACGGCCGCAGCTTCGCGCGATCGGTCGATGTGCTGAGGAAGGATCTCGAGGCGCGCGGCGCGGACGCGGGTCCTCTGGCAGACCATCCGTTCCGCGCCACCACGCTGGCGGTCATCGCGACCAATGCCCCGGTCACGAAGACCAATCTGACCAAGCTCGCGATGATGGCGAATACGGGCTGCGCGCGGGCGATCAGCCCCTACCACACACAAGGCGACGGCGATCAGGTGCTGGCCGTCTCGACGGGCATGCTGAACAGAGACGTCTCGCTGACCGCGCTCGGTGCGATCGCGTCCGAGGTCGTTGCCGACGCGATCGGCCGGGCCGTGCGTGCCGCCACGACGATTCCGGAGTGGCTGGCACTCAGGGATCTGCAGTAGGGCCCGACTTTAGTCGGGCCATTTGTCTGGCCGCACTGAAGTGCGGCCCTACTGCTGCCTGTGAAACACGTACGTCTCGTCTTTCGCCCCGCCGTCGCCGACATGGGCTTCGAGCGCGCCGTCGGGCCGCTTCGTGTAGCGAATCAGCTTCGGGAAGTCGTGCTCCGGATTCTCGAAGGTCGCGCTGTTCCCCGAGAGCGCCGTCAGCGTGAAGTCGGTCGGCGGCTTGCCGCCGGGCTGCGCCACATAGACGAGGCCGCTGTCACGCTCCACGATGCGCAGGAACTCGAAGCCGGCCATGCGATCCCCTTTCAGCGTGCGCGAGACGGCGAGCATCGCGCCGCCAGCGGGCGGCGTCCAGCGTTCCTCGACGGTGACTCCGCCGTCCGTGCCGATCCAGGTCCCCGCCATCCAGGCGACTTGATCGATCGTGGCAGGGGTCGTTCTTTGCCGGACCTGTTGCGCGCTGGCGGACACGGCGCGGGGCTGACCAGCCTCCGCCAAGGCTACGGCGGTCCGCCGAAGCGTCTGCGAAGGCGGAAGCCCCGCCGCCACAACGATGCCAGCCACGATCGCGAGCGTGGTACCCATCATCTTCGAACGCCTCCCACGCACACTCTAGCCGGTCGTTCGGGGCGGAGCTTGAACGAATGCGACACGCGTGCTAGCGTCGCCGCGCCGTGCAATACGTGGAATACACGCCGTCGCCGGGCCTCTCCGGCGTTGTTCGTTGCATCTGGACGCTCGAAGGTCAGGCCGACGATCTGACGGCGGCCGCGCAGCCGATCCTGCCCGATGGCCGGCCGGAGATCATTGTTCATGTCGGCGATCCATTCGAGCGGGTGCACGAATCGGGTGCGACGGCGCGCCAGCCACGAACGATTTTCGCCGGGCAGCTCACGTCGCCGCTTGTCGTACGGCCGACCGGGACAATCGCGGTGGTCGGCGTTCGCTTTCGGGCGGACGGCGTGCCCGCGGTCATCCGGGGCCCGCAACACCGGCTCGCAGGCCTGACGCTCGACCTCGGCGATCTTTCAGCAACGCTGGCGCGCCAGTTGCGCGACGCCTGCGAGGCACAGCCGGCTGTCTCGCGCGCGGTGCGGGCCGTGGACGACTGCCTGCTTCGGCACCTGGACGACTCGCGGATCGATCCCTGCGTGCGCGGCGGGATCCGCTCGATTCAGCGAGGACGCGGGGCGGTATCGGTTGGCACGTTGGCGACGTGGACGGGCGTGTCGCGCCGCCACCTGGAACGACGCTTTCAGGAAGTGGTGGGGCTTTCGCCGAAGCGGTTTGCCCGGATCACGCGCTTTCAGCACGCACTTCGGATCTTCGAGCAGGGCGCCTCAGGACATCGTGGCGTCGCCACCGCCGCCGCGTGCGGCTACGCGGATCAGTCGCACTTCATCCGTGAATTCAGCGAGCTTGCCGGCTGCTCACCCGAAGCGCACCTGCTGAGGGACGCGATGCTGAGCAGGCTTTTCTCAGATGTAGGGCGGGGCTTCAGCCCGCCAGGCTGACCTGAAGGTCCGCCCTACACATTGAGGTGGCTGGACCCGGATGACCGCGGGGCTAAAGCCCCGCCTCCACAGATAACTACTGCATGCCGCCGTCGACGAAGGCCCTGAGCATGTCCGGTGGCAGCTTCGCGCCTGCCCGCGCGTTTGCCTTCCGAATCCGATCCGGCGTGACGCCGTGGTCACGCAGCGTCACCAGCTCGTCAACCGGCAAGCCAGCGTAGCCCAGATCCTTCAGCTCTCGAACATAGCCGGGCGTGACGCCATGATCGCGAAGGCGCACGAGCGCGTCCACGTCGAGACCTTTGTAGCCCAGAGCCGCCAGCTCGCGGAGGAAATCCGGAGTGACGCCGTGATCGCGCATCTTGACCAGCTGATCGACCGGCACCTTCGGCAGGCCGAGCTCGCTCATCTGCCGCGCGAACTCCGGTGTGACGCCGTGATCGCGGACGTTCACGAGTTGTTCCACTGACAGGGACGTGTGGCCGAGATCCTTCATGCCGCGCACGAACTCCGCGGTCACTCCGTGGTCGCGCGCGTTCCGCAGCTCCTCGATCGTCAGCTTGTACCCCAGGTCTGCGAGCTCTCGGACGTACTCGGGCGTCACGCCATGATCGCGCGCCGTCCGCAGCTCGTCGACCGTCAGCTTCTTGTATCCGAGATCCTGGAGCTGCCGCACGTATTCGGGGCTCACGCCGTGGTCACGAAGCGTGATCAGCGAGTCAAGGGACCCGACCCGATACCCCAGCTCGCCCATGGCGCGCAGGTAGTCCAGATTGGCCCCATGATCCCCCGCACGAACGAGCTCCGCTGTGGTGACGCCCGTGTAGTTCTGCGCCTTCAGCTCGTCGACGAAGGCGAGGCTGACGTCGCTCCGCGCCATCCGGTATTGCTCCTTCGCTGTCGGCCGTCCGAAGCCTCGCTTCTCGAGCTCGGCGGCGAACGACGGGTTGGACACGAAGGTGTAGGTGCCGGCCCCGACACCCCCGCCAACGATGCCGTTGAACGTGAACGTTCCAGCGTCTCGCCGGAGCGAGAACCGAACAGGTCCGGATCCGCTCTCGAGCTGTTGCGCCGTCAAGCCCTCCAGCTGCGTGAGCGCGATGTCCGACCCGGACGACGAATGCAATTCCCTGAGCTGCAGGTGCACAAAACCCGGCTTCATCGATGGACGCGCGTCCCAGGTGCCGGGTCCGCTGTCTTCATCGCTCGACACTCGCCGTGGCCGCCGCCGTGTCTGCTCGCTGCGCTTGTGGAGGCGGGGCTTTAGCCCCGCCAATGCCTTCCGCCGCGCCCAACCCGCTTGACGCGGGCCGAGTGCTTGTTGGTGCGCCCGCATACGGCGGCGCTTCGACGACGTAGGTGGCGTCCGCGGGGACACCCGTGCCTTCCGCGCTCGCGAGCGGCACGATGATCGCGGCCGCGATGGCCGTGGCGGCGAGACGATGTTGACGGCCGGGAATGGCCCGGTTTCGACGGTCGTCCAGAATGGCCAGCATTCGACCCTCCAGCTGATTGCGCCTCGCCATCGTCACGACCAGCGCCGGGGCCCGGTGTCCACCGAGCGAATACGCCAGTTCGAGAAGGTGGCTGGCGTAGTCGCGAGCCATCGTGCCCGCCTCGATGACGCGATCGTCGCAGGCGAGCTCGCGCTCGACGCGAAGGCGACGGGCCATCCACCAGACGCCGGGATGGACCCAATAGACCGCGCACGTGAACGCCGCAATGGCCTGCGACAGGCAATCGTGCCGCGCGACATGGGCCAGCTCGTGGAGCAGCACCGCACGGCGCCGATCCTCGGCCCACGTGTCGGCGATGGCGGGAAGAAGGATGGAACGCGTGCGGATGCCGAACGCCATCGGCATCGTCTGCTCCCGGCTTCGGAGAAGACGTACCGGGCCCTCGACCCCGAGACTTGCCGCCGAGTCGCGCAGCAGACGGCGCCAGTCGAGATCCGTCACCGCGTCGGCACGCCGGACCAGACGCGCGATGGACATCCGCTCGATGACCATCTGCAGCAGGAGCAGCAGCGCTCCGGCCGCATAGACCGCGATCGCCGTGGCCCGCCACGAGAATCGAGACGGAACCGTGGCCGTCACCGGCGCGCTCGACACGGAGGCGCTGGGGGGTATGGTGGCACGATCGAGATCGACGGGATCGCCTCGAAACGCTGCGCCCGATTCGTGCGACGGGACCGAGGCGTTCGTCGCCTCGACGACCCATGACGGCGCGCTCGACGGGATGGCGATGCTCCAGGTCGGTCCGGCCACCGACAGGAACGGCAGCGCCAGCAGGCTCACGAGCGTGAGCGTGCAGAAGAGGTGTCGCGTCGCCGCCGAGGTCCGGTGCCGGAGGATGGCGCACAATCCCGCGGTGACCGCAACGACGAGGGATGCCTTGATCAGCAGTGCAGCGACTGTGCTCATCGCCCTTCTCCCTGCTCGCGGCCGCGCTTCAGAAGAGCGGACAGCCGCCGGTATTCGTCATCGGACAACGACTTGCTCGACAGGTCCATCAGCGCCGCCATGGCGGATCCCGGCGAATCGTTGAAGAACGTGCGAACCAGTTGCTTCAACGCCGATCGACTGGCTTCCTCGAGCTTGGCGGTGGGAAAGTAGACGAACCGGGGCCCGTCGTACTCACGACCGAGCAGGCGCCGCTCGATCATGATGTCGAGCAGCTTGCGCACGCTCGAGGGACTCGGCGCGTCGGGCAGCTCGGCCCTGATCTCTTCGACCGTCGCCCGGCGGCGTCGGTGAAGGATCTCCATGATTTGGCTTTCGCGCCTGGTGAGGTCGATCTTGGCCAGCTTCTGCATCAGCGTCTCGCGAATCTGAGGGCGAATATTTTCGCCACAAGCGAATATATTCGCCATGACTGTGGCTGTCAAGCAGAAGTCTCGGGGCGTCCTGTCGCAGTAGGGCCCGACTTTAGTCGGGCCACGTGGCCGCACTGAAGTGCGGCCCTACTGCAGCAGCACATCGGATTACATTTCCCGCCTGGCCCTACTCCGCCACGATTGAAATTCGCTGAACTTTGACGCGAATGCGGAAACAGGCGACGGCGACCAAGGCGCTGTCGATTACGGTGACGAGATAGTAGCTGCAGTAGGGCCCGACTTCAGTCGGGCCATGTTGCGGCCGCACTAAAGTGCGGCCCTACTGCGGATAACTATTCGTAGCGCAACGCGAGCACGGGACTGACGCGGCTCGCGCGGTGCGCGGGAATCAGCCCTGCCGCCGCAGACACCAGGGTGAGGAGCACGACCGTCGTGCCCGCGATCCATGGGTCGTGCGCCTGGATGCCATAGAGCTGCGACGCCACGAACCGTCCGAGCCCGATGGCCGCCGGCACGCCGATGGCGAGTCCCAGCGCGAGCAGGATCAGCACTTCCTTCATCACGCTCCAGATCACGTTGCCGGGATTCGCTCCAAGCGCCATCCGGATGCCGATCTCCTTCCTCCGGCGCGCCACGACGAACGCCATCACGCCGTAGAGGCCGACCGACGCGAGCACGGTCGCGAGCAGGCCGAAGCCGGCCGAGAGCATCGCAATCAACCGATCCGTCATGAGCGTTTCGTCCAGCTGGCCTTCGAGCGTCTTCATCGCGTACACCGGCAGCGCAGCATCGAGCTGCCTCACCTCGTTGCGGATCAGACCGTACGCAACAGCAGACCCGGTGTGCGTGCGCATGTAGAACACGGAACTGCCGCTGCCATGATTCGGAACGAAGACCTGCCGGCGCACGCCTTCCCGCGGTCCCTCGTACAGCGAGTCGGCCACCATGCCCACGATCGTGATATCGAGCTTGCTGTCCGGCCCGGTACCAAACCCGACTCGCTTGCCGATCGCGCTCTTGCCCTTGAAGAAATGCTCCGCGAACCGGCGGTTCACGATCGCGACCTTCGGCCCCTTCACCTCGGCAGTGTCCCAGGGGATCGGATCCGAGACGGTGAAGTCCCGCCCCTCGAGAATCGAAATCTTCATCGTCTTGAAGTATCCGGGCGAGAGCGCGTTCATGAACGCCTGCATGTCTTCGCCGTCCGCCGGCTTGTGTCCTTCGACCGACATGCTGCTGTCCCACTCGTCGCCGCTCAGAATCGAGACCGCCGCGCGTCCGACAGACTGGACGCCTGGCGCCGATTGCAGACGGTCGAGCAACGACCGATAGAAGATGTCGCCGCGGGCCTCGTCATAACCGCTGAGGGCCGGTGACAGCTGGAACGTCACAAGGTTGTCCAGGACGATGCCGGTGTCGGTCGTCTTCAGGTTCTGCAGACTCCGCACGAACAGGCCGGCGCCGAAGAGCAGCAGGAAGCTCAAGGCAACCTGCGCGGCCACGAGGCCTTTCCGAAGGAAGAGCGATCCACTGCCGCCGGCGACGGCCCCAACGGTGTCCTTCAATGTCGTCCACGGATCGGGCCGGCTGGCGCGCAGCGCCGGCAGCAGCCCAAAGACGATGCCGGTGAGGACTGTCAGCGACAGCGTGAACGTGAGGATCCGCAGGTCGGGTTCGGGGCGGATCAGGAGCGGATTCCCCTCGGCGGGAACGAAGGACAGCAGCGCGCGCGTGAGGCCGACGGCGACGAGGATGCCCAGCACGCCGCCCGCGATCGAGAGCACGAGGCTCTCGACGAGGAGCTGCCGGACCAGCCGCATACGCGAGGCGCCGAGCGACAGGCGCACCGCGATTTCCTTCTGCCGCATGAAGCCGCGCGCGATCAGCAGGTTCGCCACGTTGGCGCACGCAATCAGCAGCACCAGGCCTACCATGCACATCAAGACGACGAGCGCCGTCGAGAAATCGTTGCGAAGGTACGAGTAGCCGAGCTCGGCGCTCTCGACGAGCAGCTCGCCCTTCATGAACTGGTCGCGCGAGTACTTGGACCAATCCTTCGCCGCCGGCAGCGTCATCTCGTACGAGCGGACCTGCGTGAACAGGTGCTGCAGCGGCGCCTGCGCCGATTCGGCGGTCCAGCCCGGCTTCAATCGCGCGAATACCTGAACCCAGCGGGCGCGGCGATCGTCCATGTGCAGCCAGGTCCACTCGGGCGCCAGCGCGCGGAACATCAGGACCGGCACCCGGATCTGCGGCGCGCGCGCCGGGTCGAGGCCGGCAAAGCCCGCCGCCGAGACGCCGACGATCGTCATGGGATAGTTGTTGACCAGGATCTTCTTGCCGATGACGCGGCGGTCGGCGGCGAACCGGGACACCCAGTAGTCGTACCCGAGCACGACGACGGGGTGGCCCCCGTAGATCTGGTCGTCGTCGCGCGAGTTGAACACCCGGCCGGCCGCCGCCTTCACGCCGAGCATCGAGAAGTAGTTGCCGGAGACCATCTCGGCGTCGAGCCGCTCGGTGCGGTTGTCGATGCTGGCGGAGACCGAGATCTGCCGCCGGCAGGCGACCTGGGCGAATGGCTCGGCGCGCTTCTGGTAGTCCTTGTAGATCGGATACGAGTGCATCCGCGGGCCCATGTTGCTGCCGTTGTGTTCGCCCCGCTGGTAGAGCATCACCAGCTCGTCGGGACTCTTCACCGGGAGTTTGCGCAGCAAGATCTGGTCGATCAGGGTGAAGATCGCCGTGTTGGCGCCAATCCCGAGCGCCAGCGACAGGATGGCCACGGTCGCAAACAGCGGGCTGCGGCGGAGGCCGCGCAGGGCGAGACGCAGGTCGTTCCAGGACGTCATGCCGACGTTGGACGGATTGCGAGCGTCTGGCGTTGCATTTTGCGGGTTATGCTCCGTAAAACCGATGGACGAAAGGGCTCAGTTTGCGATCGCGCCACCCGTCGAACCCATGCTCGCGAAGCTGGCCGAGGAGCTTCCGGACGGTGGCGACCTGCTTTACGAGCCCAAGTGGGACGGCTTTCGGGCGATCGTGTTCCGCAGCGCCTCGGACGTCTTCATCCAGAGCCGCGATTCGCGGCCGCTCGACCGCTATTTCCCCGAGCTCCACGAGGTGCTCGTGGATCGGCTTCCGCCCGGCTGCGTCGTCGATGGCGAGATCGTCATTGCCACGCCGGATGGACTCGACTTCGACGCCCTGCAACTGCGCCTGCATCCCGCCGCATCGCGCGTGGCCAAGCTCGCAAAGGAACAGCCGTCAGCCTTCGTCGCATTCGACCTCCTTGCGGTGGACGGAGAAGACATCCGAACCCGGCCGCAGGCCGAACGTCGCGAGCGGCTCGAGCGGCTGCTTGACGGCACGGCCCCGCCGCTGTTCCTGACGCCGATGACGCGTGACCGCGAAGTCGCCACCCGGTGGCTGGCCGAATTCGAGGGGGCCGGGCTCGATGGCGTGATGGCGAAACCGGCCAACGGGACCTACCAGCCGGGCAAACGCGCGATGTTCAAGGTGAAACATGCGCGCACGGCCGACTGTGTCGTGGCCGGGTTCCGCTGGCACAAGACCGGTGAAGGCGTTGTGGGATCGCTGCTCCTCGGTCTATACGACGGCCGAGGCAAGCTGCAACACATCGGTGTCACGTCCGCGTTCACGATGGCGATGCGGAGACAACTCGCGACCGAGCTGGAACCTCTGCGGAAGGACGCCCTCGCCGATCACCCCTGGAAGGAATGGGCGGGCCGAGAGGCGGAGTTTTCACGGATGCCGGGCGGACAGAGTCGCTGGAGCGCGGGCAAGGATTTGTCGTGGGAGCCGGTGCGCGTCGAGCGCGTCTGCGAGGTCAAGTACGACCATCTGCAGGGCGACCGGTTTCGCCACGCGGCGATCTTCCTGCGGTGGCGACCGGACAAGGCGCCGGAAGATTGCCGCTACGATCAGCTCGAGGTCACGACGCCTTACGAGCTCGAGAAGGTCTTCGGGGCGGGCCGCCTTCACCGGTAGCCCACGGATTCTTCGGCGCGTCGTCCGGATCGAGCGCTTCCTGTGGCGGCCGGATGCCCTCTGGCACGTGCTGCAGGTTCACGCGGATGCGGGTCCAGGTATGAAAGCGGCCGCGCATCGCATCGACCAGCACGTCGGCCGGCTCGAGGTGGGCGGCGGCCTTCGGGTGACGCTGACGCCAGCGCTCCAGGCCCGCAAGCGCGTCATCTTTCTTCTGCGCCCGCGCGATCTCGATCAGCGGATGCTTCGGGACGCGGCGCTTCGACGGCTGCACGCGCGGCGGCTCGCTGGCCTGCTTTCGGTAATGCGGTGGCCACGGCGCGTCGCCGAGTCCCTCGCGCTCGTGGCGGGCCGAGAGCTCGAGCAGCGCGTCGAGCGAGCACGGGTGACTGTCGATGTCGGCGTGACGATCGCCGAGGTCGGCGAATCGCTTCGGCATCGTCGCCAACGTGAAGTCGCCGGGATCGCAGCTGTCGATCTCGTCCCAGAGAAGCGGCGCCGAGACACGCGCGTCCGGCTTCGGCCGCACCGAGTAGGCGCCGGCGACCGTGCGGTCCTTTGCGTTCTGGTTGTAATCGAGGAACACGCCGTGGCGCTCTTCCTTCCACCACTTGCTGGTGGCCAGCGCCGGGGCACGACGCTCGACCTCGCGCGCAAACGCCAGCGCCGCGCGACGGACCTCGTCGAACGTCCACGATTGCCGGATCCGCACCGAGACGTGCATCCCGCGCGAGCCCGACGTCTTCGGCCAGCCGATCAGACCGAGGTCAGTCAGCGTCGCGTGCACGACATGCGCCACCTGGCGCAGCTGATCCCAGGCCACTCCAGGCACGGGATCGAGATCGACGCGCAGCTCGTCGGGATGATCGAGGTCTTCTGCGCGGACCGGGTGAGGATGCAGTTCGAGGCAGGCGAGGTTCGCCATCCAGGCAAGCGCCGCGGCATCGCGCGGCACGACCTCCTCTGCGCTTCGTCCGGAGGGGAAGCGGAGCGAGACGACCTCTATCCAGTCGGGCCGTGAGGTGGGCGCACGCTTCTGATAGAAGAACTCGCCGTCGATCCCGTTCGGATAGCGGACCAGCACGTTTGGCCGTCCGCCGTTGCCGCGCAGCGCGCCGTCCGCGACGGCAAGGTAGTAGCGAACAAGATCGAGCTTGGTGTAGCCGGTCTTAGGAAAGAGGACCTTGCGCGGATTCGAGATCTGAATCTCGCGGCCGTCGACCTCGATGACCTCATGCTCGGTCTTGCTCGCCACGGCGACATGCTAACAGCCGACGTTCGCCTACGTATCGGCCCAAGCATTTAGTCGTAGGCCCAAGCTTTAGCTTGGGCATCGCGAGCTGCCCGAGCTAAAGCTCGGGCCTACTGTACAGCAGGGCCGCACTTCAGTGCGGCCATCAGGCGCAAGTTCAGCGGGTGCTATTTGCCAGTGGCCTGCCACAGACCGAGATGCGCTCCGGTCGGATCGGTGATGATGCTGAACCAGCCCATGCCCGGCACTTCGGTGACGTCCTTCATCACGGCCGCGCCCAGCGACTTGGCCTTCGCGGTCGCCGCCTTGACGTCGTCCACGATCGCGTAGGCGAGCCAGAACGACGGCGCACCCGGGATAGGGTTCTTGAAAAGGCCGCCGCCTGTGCCCTCGCCGGGGTTGATCATCGTGTACGTTCCGGTAGGCCCCATGTCCATGTCTTCCATCTTCCAATCGAACAGCTTGCCGTAGAACGTCTTCGCTTTCGCGGGATCCGTAGTGTTCAGCTCGACGTGCACGAATGCGTTGGCCATGAAATGCTCCTCGGAATCATCATTGCTCGAAGTCGAAGGTCGGCTGGATCCGTTCGCCCCATATTTCTATTGCCCGGCTGGCCTTACTCGGATCGCAGCGCCTGAATGACATCCACGCGCGACGCGCGCGCGGCCGGCATCAGCGATGCCAGGATCGCGGCCAGCACGAGAATCGCCGCCGACACGATGATCGGCACCAGCCCGGGCATGCGGACGTCGGTGATGTAGCTGGCGACGAGGCGCGCGAGCGCAACGCCGCCGATGGCGCCTGCGACGACACCCGCTCCCGCGATCACCGCACCTTCCGTCAGCACGCGGGTGAGGAGGTGCTTCGGCTCCGATCCGATCGCCAGCCGAACGCCGAACTCACGCGTCCGCGCGCTGACCGAAAACGCGAGCACACCGGCCACGCCGACGATGGCGATCAGGAGGGCGACGCCGGCGAAGACGCCGAAGACGAGCGCGTTCAATCGATCCGGCGCGAGGACCTCGGCGCGGATGTCGTCGAGCGTCGCCGCCCGCTCGACGGGCTGCTCGCTCGAAAGGCTGCGGATGATTCGCGTGATAGGCGTGACCAGCGTGTAGGGATCCGTCTGCGCATGCACGAACAGCCGGCCGCCGCCAATCTCCTGCTCGAACGGGTGGTAGATGCTCAGGGCCGGACCTGGCACCACATTCTCGTCGTCGACGTCGGCGGCGACACCGATGATGCGGCGCGGCCCGGTGGAGACGTCGATGAACTTCATGACCGGATCGGTCCACATCAGGTTCCGGTTCACCGCGTCCTGCGTCGGGAACATCCGCTGCGCGACACTCTTGCTGATGATCACGACCTTCTCGGCATCGTGCGTGTCAGCCGCATTGAAATCGCGGCCCGCGATGATTGGGACACCAAGCGACGCGAAGAACCCCGGCGACACCGTCCTGAACCGGGCGCGCGGATCTTCCTCGCCGACGCCCTTCTTGTAGCCTTCGGCCAGGAACTGGAACCCGGGACCAAACGTGCCGGCGTCGCGCCACGGCACGATGGTGCCGATCGCGGCGCGTTCGACGCCGGGCAGCTCACTGATGCGCCGCAGCGCTTCCTTGTAAAACGCGGCGACCTGTTCAGGTGGACGTGAGAACGAGACGACGGGCACGTTCAACGCCAGCACGTTGCTCGTCTTGAAGCCGGTTGGGGCGGTCTGCAGCGCCATCAGCGTGGTCAGCAGCATGCCCGCGCCCGCGAGCAGCACGAATGACGCCGCAACCTGCGTGACGGCGAACAGCCGCAGGCGGCGATTCGTGCCCGACGTGATCCGCACGGTGCCGCTGCTCGAGAGGCCCATGCCGCTCGTCGCCTCGGATGATGGCAGCCGCGGCACGAACGCCAGGAGGATCGCAGCGGCAATCGCGAGGCTGACCCCGACCCAGAGCAGCGTCGAATCGACGGTGACGTCGAGCGCCCGCACCGAGAAGCGCGACGCGTATTGCGACAGCATGGCGACCATCGGCCTGGCGATGAGCACGCCGAGGGTCGCGCCGGCGCCGCAGAGCAGCAGGCTCTCCGCGAGCAGCGTGCGCCGAAGCGCGCCGGCGCTGGCACCCAGCGCCGCGCGGACGGCGAGCTCGCCTTCGCGCCGCACCGACCGCGCCAGAATCAGGTTGGCGACGTTCGAGCAGGCGATCACGAACACCAGGGCCGAGGCGGCCAGGAGCACCAGCAACACCGTGCGCGCCGGCGACGTGATCTGATCGCGAAGGCGCACGGCTTCGATGCGGAAGTCGCCGTTCGTCGGATACGCCTCGTGATGGGCCTTGACCATCGCGCCGTGCACCGCTCGCAGCTCGGCGCGAGCCGCCTCGAGGTCCCTGCCCGGCGCCAACCGGGCGAAGAGCTCGGTCATCCGGTGCACGCGCCCCTCGACCATGGTGGCCGACAGATGGTGCGGGCTGGTGACGACATTCGCGATGATCTCGGTCTCTGCCGGATACGGGACCGATGGCTCGACGACGCCCACGATCGTGGCGGAGCGGTCACCCAGCCGGATCACCTTGCCCAGAACGTTCGGATCGCTGGCAAACGCGGTCGTCCAGAACCGGTAGGTCAGGACCGCGGCGCCGGCCGCCTGCGGCCCGTCGTCAGTCGCATCCAGCAGGCGGCCGCGGACGGGACGAAGCCCCATCACGTCGAAATAGGATCCGCCGACGACGCCGGCGCGCACGACGCGTGGCTCGCCGAGGCCGACCATCGTGAACTCGATGACCGAGAAGTCGCCAAACGCCGTCAATGTCTTGACGCGCGACCGCAGGTCGCGGATTTCGGGCACGGAGAAGTTCGCGTTGTCCGCGCCGATTCCGCGCGCGGTCTGGCGGATGTAGATGAGGCGATCCTCGTCCTTGTTGGCCAGCGGTCGGAGGAGCACACCCCGCACAACGCTGAAGATCGCGGCGTTGGCGCCAATGCCAAGCGCGAGCGTGATGATGACCGTCAGCGCCAGCCCCTTCACTCTGGCCAGCGACCGCAGCGCGAATTTGAAATCGGTAATGAAGCCCATAGCAGTCCTATTACGCGTCCTGGCGCGTGTCTGTACTCGTCGTAACTATCCGCTGTCTAGATGTCGATTGGGAAGGGGCCGGATCGACATTCCGCGCGCGGGATTTTATTGGCCGCACTAAAGTGCGGCCCTACTGCAGCCGCTGAGTCCGCAGTAGGGCCCGACTTCAGTCGGGCCAAATCACCCCATCAATTCGTAGGCGCCGCGGACAGCGCCCGACGAGGGAAACACCCGATCTGCTTGAGCGGCCGTGAGATCGAACGTCCCGGCAATTGCCGCTTTGAGCACCGCCCGGGTGTCGAGCGTAGGCCGGAGGTCGCGGCCTTCGAAGAGCTCGTTCGCGGCCAAGCCCGGCCAATCGGAGAAGACCGCCGACTTTGCGACCGTCGGGCCGAGCAGGAACCCGGCACCCGCCGTCCCGTGATCGGTGCCGCGCGTGCCGTTCGGCCGCGCCGTGCGGCCGAACTCGGTCATGACGACGACCGTCGTGGTGGACCAGGCAGGTCCCATGTCGGCGCGGAACGTCATCAGGCCTTCGGCAAGCTGGCCCAGGAGGCGGTCCAGCGCGCCGCCGACGAGGCCCTGGTTCGCATGGGTGTCCCAGCCGCTGAACTCCACCGCGGCCACGTTGGGTCCGGTGTCGGGGCGCATGATGCGAGCGGCCGCCCGCATCAACGGGGCGATCCCGGCGCGCCCACCTGCGCCAAGGCTACGGTGGGCAGGCCTGCCAGCGGCCATCGGTTCTTCGCCGACGGTGACGTGCTGTTGCAGCGCCGCCTCGAATCGACCGTGCAGCACGCGGTCGGATCGATACAGCGTCGCGAGCCGATCGAGATACGCATCGTCCACCGCCCCGAGCTGGGCGGGCGACCAGGTCTGCACGTCGAACGTGCCGGTGAGCGAGCGAGGCATGCCCGAGGCAATCGCGATGCCGGACCGCCTGCCCGGCATCACCTGCAGCAGACGGTTCAGCCATCCGTCAGCGGAGCCGGCCGGCCGGTCGATGCCGGTTTCGAGGATGGCTTGCCCGTCGAAGTGGCTGCGCGTGCGATACGGGATGGCCATGGCGTGGAGGACCACGAGCTCGTTGTGATCCCACGCCTCGCGCAGCGGCGCGAGACCGGGCGAGAGGCCGAACAGGCCGTTGAGCGGCACGAGGTCGTCGTCTTCGAACGCCAGGGATCCGCGCAGCGAGCGGTACGCCGGATCGCCGTGCGGCGCGACGGCGGCAAGGCCGTCGAACCCGCCGCGGAGCAGCACGAAGACCAGACGTCCGGGCTGCCGCACCTGCGCAAAGGTCACGCGCGGGCGGCCGAACGTCGCCAGTCCGCCCAGACACATCGTCTCGAGGAAGGTGCGGCGGTTCATGCTCATCTCCACTGCAGCGCGGGACTTGCCAGGGTCAGCGCCACGCGATCGGCGGCCGGGATCGACGCAGCATCGACGGCGGGCCGCCGCTCAGCTGGCTCTTCAGCCACCCTCGGGGATCCGAGAGGCGCTGGCGCTCGCCCGGGCGCGCGCCGGAGGCCAAAGCGATTGAGCGCGTGGAGCCGCGTCCATGCGGGCACTCTAGTCCCACCCGCCAGCCGGGCACGTGAAACTCCCGCGGCTCACGTGTGAAAGATTTGTGACAAGGACGAGGAAGGAAGGACGAAGGACGCGCGGCGTGGCCCGACTGAAGTCGGGCCCTACTGCAGTAGGGCCGCACTTTACTGCGGCCATATCACTCGAACTTCAGTTGCTTCGAAAAGAACGCAAACACCTTTGTTTCCAACCGATCGGCGACGCGATTGACGTGGTCGCCGTCGTAGGTCTCGAAGGTGTGCGGCACGTCATACGCCGTCAGGCTCGCGTCGAGCGACTTCGAGTCGTTGAACAGGAAGTCCTTCGTGCCAACGTCGAAGGCCAGCGCTTTCAGCGACTTCAGGTTGAAGACGTACTGGTCGAGCGTCGTCAGCGGCGCGTTGGCGATCCATTTGGCCAGCACATCCGGCCGCGGCGTGCCGTCTTTCGTGGGCACGTCCAGGTAGAGCGGCGGATTCTTCGGATTCGGTGACCAGGCGGCGGCTGACGCGAACGTGGCCTTCGTCATGAAGTCGAGACTCTTCACCTCGTCGGGGCTCTTCACCGCTTCTGCTTTCCGCCCGCGATCGGTGTCGAACCCCAGCGTCGGCGAGAGGCAGCACGCGCTCATCGCGTAGATGCTCGAGAAAACATCGGGGTGCTTCATGCCAATCCGGATCGTGCCGTAGCCGCCCATCGAGTGGCCGGCGAGGCCGCGGCTGTTCACGTCGGCCATGGTCCGATAGTGGCCGTCGATAGAGGCGACCAGCTCGCCGGCAATGAAGGCCTCCCAGTCACCGGTCGTCACCGAGCTGGAATACATGCTGCCGTAGTACCGCGTGAACGCGTTTGGCATCACGAGGATCATTTCCTTCGCCGCGCCGCTTGCAAGTGCCGTGTCCATGGACTTCGGCACGCTCACGAAGTGCGGCACCACGCCCCACCAGTGATCCACGTCGTCGGTGAACCCGTGCAGCAGATAGACCACCGGATAGCGGCGATTCGGTTCCGTCTTGTAGCTGGGAGGAAGGTAGACCATTACGTCGCGGTCGGCCGAATCGCCTTCGAGGTTGCCCTCGAGCGCGCGGCCGTGGACCTTGATGCGTTCGACCGTGCCGCCAGTGGTCGGGGGCGCCTGCGTTTGAACGAACGGGATCGTTGCGAGCAACATCGTTACCGCGACCACCGATTGGGACGTCATCGCAACAGTATGACTGCGGTCTCTGCCATTGCCGTCTCGGCACTCCACTCACGCTATTAGGGGAACAATCCAGCCGCCGCCTCCGTCGAACAGGCAAACGACCGTGAGCCAGACTGCTCTCTCGCTGTTGCAGGGGACCGTGGGCCTCCTGATCCTCCGCGCTCTCCAGACCGGCCCCGCGCACGGCTACGCAATCTCGCGGTGGGTGCGGGATCGAACCGATGGGGCGTTCACGATGGACGATGCGGCGCTCTATCAGGCGCTGCATCGGCTCGAGCAAAAGGGGTTGATCGAGGCCGAATGGGGCGTGTCGGAGAACAACCGACGCGCCAAGTACCTACTCACTGACGACGGCCGGCCGGCGGCAGCTCCGCAGCGAAGTGTCGCTTTGGAAGCAGTACATGGCCGCATTGCTCAAGGTGCTCGAAGAGCCAGCCTGAGGTGACGACGATGAGACCCTGGGGAATCAAGCGGCTGTTCGCGTTTCCGTCGCGCACGCGTGACCAGGTTCGCGCGGATGTGGCGGCCGAAGTCGCCTTCCACCTGGACATGCGGACCGAGGAGCTGACACGAAACGGTCTGAGCGAGGCGGAGGCGAGGCGGCAGGCGACGCGCGAGTTCGGCCAGCGCGAAGGAGGCCTGCAAGCGATCGAGCAGATAGACGACCGCGTCGAGCGCCGCCGCCGTTTCAGCCGGATCGTTGGCGAGCTGGTACGTGACCTCACGATGGGCGTGCGCCTGCTCAGGCGCAGCCCCGGGTTCGCCGCGATCGCGATCCTGACGCTGGCGCTCGGCATCGGCGCCAATACCGCGATCTACAGCGTGCTCGACGCCGTGCTCCTGCGCCCGCTGCCGTATCCGGAACCGGATCGCCTGGTGATGGTATCGGAGGTGAACGATACCAGCGGGCAGAACAGCGTCGCCGGCGGCGTCTTTCTCGACTGGCGCACGCACGCCAGGCGCTTCGACGCTCTGACTCTCGTCGCCCCGGTTCGCTTCAACCTCCGCGGCGACGGCCCCCCGGAACGTCTCGTGGGAGAGGAAGTCTCCCACGAGTTCTTCCGCGTGCTCGGAATCCCGCCGCTCCTCGGACGCGGGTTCCTCCCCGACGACGATCGCACGGGAGGACGGAACGACGTGGTCGTGATCACCGAAGAGCTCTGGCAATCGCACTTCGGCGGCGATCGATCGGTCGTCGGACGCCGGATCGTCCTCGACGAGATCCCGCGTACGGTCATCGGCGTCCTGCCGGCCGGCGCCTGGCTGTTTCCGGCCGATTCGTTCTTCGTGCCGGCCGTCTTGACGCCAGGCACGCCCCGCGCGGCACGCGCTCCGCACTGGGCCATGGTGATCGGACGGGTCGCCCCCGGTGCGAGTGTCGCGGAGGCTGACGCGGAGATCAAGACCATTCGCCGCCAGCTGGCTTCGGAATATCCGCCATTCAAGCGGGGCTGGGGCGTCATGACGCAGCCGGTGACGCAAGTGCTCGGCGACCTCACGCGGACGCCGCTGCTGATCCTTCTTGCCGCGGTCTCAGTCGTGCTTCTGATCGCCTGCGCGAACGTCGCCAACCTCGTCATGGCGAGAAGCTGCCACCGCCAGCAGGAGCTCGCGGTTCGCGCGGCGATAGGCGCCAGTGGGGCACGCCTTCTCCGCCAGCTCCTGACCGAGAGCCTGATCCTCGCGCTCGCCGGCGGCGCGGCCGGCATCGTCGTGGCCTACGGCGGCCTGGCCCTCCTGAACGCTGTGGCCGCCGCCGCGATGCCGATCACCTTCAGGCCGGAGCTGGATCTGCGCGTGCTGCTGTGCACGCTCGCCGTGACACTGGCGATTGGTCCCCTCTGCGGGCTGCTGCCGGCGCTCCGCGCGCGCCGGCCAGACTTGAACGTCGTGCTGACGAACGGCGGCCGCGGCGCAACGGCAGGTGGCCATCAGCGCACGCAGGCGACGCTCGTCATCGTGGAGCTCGCACTCACGGTGGTCCTGCTATCCTCCGCGGGTCTGTTGCTTCGCAGCCTCGCGAACGCGGCGTCGATCGATCCTGGCTTCAATCCCACGCGTGCGCTCGCGTTCGATCTGTCGCTCGCGGAATCCTCGTACTCGTCGGACGAGAAACGGCTCGCCTTTGCCTCGGCGATGCTCACGCGGTTGCGCGCGCTGCCGGGCGTCGCTGGTGCGGGCACCGCGATGGCCATTCCGTTCGCCGGCGGCGGGTATGGCGAGGTACTTCAGCCGGCCGGATGTGCGCGCGGCCGACCCGACGATCGGACGGATGGACTTCGTGTCACCCGGATATCTCGAAGCGCTCGGCGCACGGCTCCGCGCCGGCCGCACGATCGTCGACGCCGACAACGGCGCCACGCGGCCGAGGGTGGCGGTGATCAGCGAGACCACCGCGCGCATGTTCTACGCGCGGGAGAATCCTATCGGGCGCCCGATCGTCATTGCGGGCAATACCTGCACCATCATCGGCGTGATCGCCGACGTTGTCGACCGCCGTCTCGACGTCCCGCGAGGCGCGTTCGCGTATGTGCCGATGGCATTCAACACGAGTCAGTTGTCCGTGGTGGTTCGCACCGCCGTGGCGCCCATGAGCCTCGTGGCCACCATCCGCCGCGAAATCGAGCGCCTCGATCCCGGGGTGGCGCTCGCGACGCCGAGGGCGCTGGATGCGGCGATGGCCGAGTCGATGCTGCAGCGCAAGGTGGTGCTCGGACTGATCGCGGCGTTCGCGTTCGCCGCGCTCACGCTGGCGACGATCGGTCTCTACGGCGTGATGGCGTATGCCGTCGCCACCCGTCAACGCGAGTTCGGCATCAGGATCGCCTTCGGCGCGGTGCGCCGAGATCTGATCGGCCACGTCCTTCGTGCCGGACTACGCATGCTGGCCATCGGTCTCGTCGCCGGTCTGGTCGGCGCCATCGGCGCGGCGCGACTCCTGTCCAGTCAGCTCTTTCACGTCGGCGGCGGCGATCCCGCTGTCCTCATCGCCGTCAGCCTGATGGTCGTCGCTGTTGCCGTGCTCGCGTGCTCGGTGCCAGCCTGGCGGGCGTCGCGATACGATCCCGTCGTGGCGCTGCGGGCTGAGTAGCGTCGCAGTCGCCGACGAACGCGGATGACTGGTCGACGCGAAGGACACGAGAGACACGGATACAGAGTCACGGATAACACGGACACCACGGATCAAGAAGAAACTCTTTTATTTGATCCGCGTTACTCCGCGTTCATCCGTGACTATTCCCGGATCCGTGCCTCTCCGTGTCCGTCCGTGAGCATGCGTTCCGCGACCGTTCGTGTCAGCCACCCAGCTCACGCAAACGACCTTCGAGGAAGCGGCGCTCGGGTTCCTGCCGCGACAGCGCGAGCGCGGTGCGATAGGCTTCCGTAGCTTCCGCGACCCGGCCCAGACGCCGTAGCAGATCGGCGCGCGCCGAGTGCGCGAGACGATATTCGGCGAGCTCGCCGCGCGCCAGCAGATCGTCGATGAGCCCGAGCCCGGCCTCGGGCCCGTCGCGCATCGCAATGGCGGCCGCGCGGTTGAGCGCGACGACCGGCGAAGGTTCGGCTCTGAGCAGCACGTCGTAGAGACCGACGATCCGGGGCCAATCCGTGGCAGCGGCGGTCGGGGCTTCGGCGTGCACCGCCGCAATCGCCGCCTGCAGCGTGTAGGGGCCGATGCGGCGTGACGCGAGCGCGCGTTCGACGAGCGTCAACCCTTCGGCAATCATCCCGCGATCCCACACCGATCGATCCTGCTCGTCGAGGAGCACGACCTCGCCGTCCGCCGACGTCCGTGCCGTTCGTCTGGACTCGTGCAGCAGCATCAGCGCCAGCAGGCCGACGGCTTCCGGCTCGTGCAGCAGCTCCACCAGCAGGCGCGCCAGCCGGATCGCTTCGCCCGACAGATCGTGCCGCGTCAACGAGGCGCCGGCGGACGCGGCGTAGCCTTCGTTGAAGACGAGATAAACGACGTGCAGGACCGCATCGAGCCGATCGGGCAGTTCGGCCAGTGTCGGCACGTCGTACGGAATTCGCGCGTCGCGGATCTTGGCCTTGGCGCGAACGATGCGCTGCGCGAGGGTCGTGGGCCTGATGAGAAATGCATGAGCGATCTCTTCTGTCGTCAGACCGCACACCGTCCGCAGCGTCAGCGCGATCTGCGCGTCCGGCGCCAGCGCCGGATGACAACAGGTGAAAATGAGCCGGAGGCGATCGTCGTCAACGCTTTCGCCGCCCGGCTCCGCGAACGCCGGCGGCGCGGCGGCCTCGATCCGCCGTGCGAGCTCGCCCAGGGAGGCGTCGAAGCGGGCGCGACGGCGGATCGCGTCGATGGTCTTGAATCGACCGGTCGAGACGAGCCACGCGCCGGGATTGGCGGGCACGCCCTCCACCGGCCACGCCTCGAGCGCCGTGGTAACGGCAATCTGCAGCGCCTCCTCGGCCAGGTCGAAGTCGCCGAGGAGGCGAATCAGCGTGGCGAGCACGCGGCGCGAGTCGGACTGGTAGACGCGGGCTACGGCATCGCGAGCGAAGGCGGCGGTCTCGTCGGCCATCGTGGCGTACGGGGCCGTCAGATCAGCTCCCGAACGGGCCGCACTTCGATGCTGCCCGTCCGCGCCGAGGGGATCTTCGACGCCACCTGGATCGCGTCGTTCAGGTCGCGCGCCTCGATCAGATAGAAGCCGCCGAGCTGCTCTTTCGTCTCGGCAAACGGCCCATCCGTCACGGACATCTTGCCATTGCGGATCCGGACGATCGTCGCCGTATGCTCATCCTCGAGCGCGGCGGATTCCAGATAGTGCCCGCTTCGTCGCAGCTCATCGTCGTACGCCAGGTGCTCGTCGACGAACGTCTTGAACTCCAAACGAGGCATTGCGTTCAGCATCTTCTCTTCGTTGTAGACCATGCAGAGATATCTCACGGTGACGTCCTCCGGCGGGCGCGACGGCGCCTGCTTCGGTTAGTCGCGCGACGCGGTCGCGGATCGACACGGACAGCCTACGGATCTTCTGGTCACGGACGAACGCGGACAACACGGATCCTAAGAGGAAAACGGCCGGCAAAATTTTGGGATGTGTCGATCGCGTCTGTGCTCGTTCGACATGATAGTGAAGGTGAGGGATTCCTGGACTCGGAGCTGTACGGTCGAGCTCGACAGTCCAATACGGAGAGCGACATGCGATTCATGATCATGGTGAAAGGCAACAAGGACAGCGAGTCGGGTATGAAGCCGGAAGAGAAGCTGATGTCGGACATGGCCGACTTCCACGAGCAGCTTGCGAAAGCCGGCGTGCTGCTCGACGCCTCGGGACTCCAGCCCACTTCGAAGGGCTTCCGCATCAAGTATTCCGGCGGCCGGCGCACGGTGGTGGACGGGCCCTTCACGGAATCGAAAGAGCTGATCGCCGGCTACACGCTGATTCAGGTGAAGTCGAGGGAAGAGGCGCTGGAGTGGGCCAAGCGCTTCCCGGCGCCTTTCGGCGAGCACACGGACTCCGAGGTTGAAGTCCGGCAGCTCTACGAGATCGAGGACTTCGGCCCTAGCGAAGCCGCCGAACGCTTCCGCGACCTCGGTGTCGCGCAGGAGAGGAGGTAACCACTGGCAGTGCCAAGTGCCAAGTGCCAAGTGCTAAGTGCCAAGTGGAGTGGGTAGTGGACTAGTGAGGAGTGGTTGCCGCATTGGTACAATTGTCGCCGGTACCCACCACTCATCACTGCCCCACTTTTCACTCCACTTAGCACTTAGCACTCGGCACTTGGCACTGCAGAGATCGCATTCCGCCTACTGCTTATAGACCACGCCCGCTTTCATCACGAACGTGACGTGCGTCATCTGCGTGATGTCGGCGAGCGGATCCCCGGGAACCGCGACCAGATCCGCCGCCTTGCCGGCTTCCACCGTGCCGATCTCCTTCTCCATGCCGAGCAATCGTGCCGCCTCCAGCGTCGACGCCTTGATCGCCGCTATCGGCGGCATGCCGGCCTCGACCATGTAGACGAACTCGTTCGCGTTGTCGCCGTGCGGCGCGACGCCCTGATCGGTGCCAAACGCGACCTTCACCCCCGCTTTCCACGCGCGCGCGAATGTGTCCTGAATCTGCGGGCCGATGGCGGCCGCTTTCGGCCGGACGACGGCAGGGAAGTAGCCGTCGATCTTCGCCTTCTCGGCGACGAACTTACCGGCGCTGATTGTCGGCACGTAATAGGTGCCCCGCTCCTTCATTGCGGCCATGACCTCGTCGGTCATGAAGGTGCCGTGCTCGATCGATCGCACGCCGGCACGAACGGCACGCAGCATCCCCTCCGCGCCGTGCGCGTGCGCGACGACGGCCATCCCGTAGTCGCGGGCGGTCTGCACGACGGCGGCCAGCTCCTCGTCGGTGAAAAGCGGGGCCTGACCGCTGCGCGCCAGGCTCAGGACACCGCCGGTGGCGGCGATCTTGATGAAGTCGGCGCCGTCCTTGTAGCGCTGCCGCACGGCGGCGCGCATCGCGTCGGGCCCGTCAGCGGTGCCGGGCAGCACCGGCTTCAGCGCTTCCTGCAGCTCGGTGGCGAGGCCGTTCGTGCCGTCGCCATGCCCGCCGGTTGTGGTGACGCCGCCGGCGGCCACGATGCGCGGCCCGACGATCCAGCCCTTGGCGATCGCATCGCGCAGCGCGAGATTCAACTTGCCGCTGGCGCCGCAGTCGCGCACGGTCGTGAAGCCCGCCATCAAGGTCTTCTTCGCGTAGGTCGTCGCGCGCAGGGCCATGTCGGCTGGATTCAGGAAGAAGGATTCGGCATAGCTGGCAGCGCCTTGCTGCTCGTGGCTGATATGGACGTGCATGTCCATCAGGCCCGGCATCACGGTCGCCGTGCGCAGATCGATGACCGTATCGCCGGCCGCTGGCGCGGCGAAGCCGTCGGCGATGCCAGCAATCCGATCGCCGTCAACGGTAATGGTGACGGACGTGCGGGCGGCGTCGGCGCGGCCGTCGATGAGGCGCCCGGCATGAATCAGCGTCTTTGCGCCGACAACCTTCGGTGCCGCGATCAGCGCCAGGAACGCCATAAGAGGAAGGACTGTGCGGGGCTGTGACTGCATGAGGTGCAGACTATATCTCGGCTCGCTCGGGTCGCTCAGGTCAGCCCGGGAGTCCGTGGCAGAATGCGCCATATGACCGCCGACGATTTCCGTCGCATCACGCTGGCGCTCGAAGGCGCGGCCGAGAAAGCCCATATGGGGCACCCGGACTTCCGCGTCAACGGGCGCATCTTCGCGAGCCTCGACGCCAAGGAAGACTGGGGCGTGGTGAAGCTGACGCCGGAGGAGCAGCGCGAGTTCACGCGCTCGGCAAAGGACGTGTTCGTCCCGGCAGCGGGCGCGTGGGGCCGTCAGGGATGGACGAGGATCCGCCTGACCAAGGCCACCGAGCCCGCGGTGAGGAGCGCCGTGATCGTGGCGTGGGAGAGCACGGCGAAGATGCCGCCGCCACGATCACGGAAGAAGAAGAAATAAGAGAAAGCAGTAGGGCCCGACTTTAGTCGGGCCTTTCCTCGTGGGGCGACTGAAGTCGCGCCCTACTGCCGATTGGTCACGCAAACGGATTTTCGTCGGCGCTCGGCCCGTAGATCGACGGGATCGGCACATCCAGCATCCGCAAATACACGCTCAGCTGCCCGCGATGGTGGTACGCGTGGTTCAGCAGGACCGACCGCAGGAACGCGATTCGAGGAATCGCGAAGATCTCGCGGTCGCCGCTCTTCAGCCGCCATGTCTCCATCAGCGTCGCGTCGTCCATCCCGCCCAGCAGCTCCCTGGTTCTGGCGATGCTCGCCTCGAAGGTCGGGAGCAGTTCGGCGGCGCTCGCCGGATGGGGATCGATGAACTGCGGCGCCTGCGCCTCCGGCGGGGTAGCAATCGCCGCGACGCCGCCATGCAGCTGCGCGATGTGCAGCGCAAGCTGGCCGAGCGTCCGTGCTTTCGCGTGCGGCCGCCAGGCCAGATGCTCGTCGCGCACGAGCGCCAGCACCCGGCGCGTCGTCTGCGCTTCCTGGTCGAGCTCCTGCAGCATCCCGTCGATAAGGGCCGATCGAGTTTCCGTGGTGGTCTGCATGGGTCACTTTCCTTCCGTTTGCTTCCTGACGCGTTCGAAGATCTTGGTCCAACCGTGCGCCGTGCCCTCGCGGTAACCGTCGGGGACGAGACCAAAGGCTGAGTGGTTCAGCGTAATCAGCGTGCCATCGGGGACTTCCTTGAGGCGGTACTGCACGTTCGAAACGACGGGGACCGACATGAACAGCGGTCCGGTGATCTCGAGCAGCGTTGGCCGCTTGATCGCCTGGACGACGCCCCAGAAGTGGCCGTTGTCGCCGCCAAGATCGCGGAACCAGCGGCCGCCGGGCCTGGCTTCGAGCGTCATCGGCATCGGCGTGCCGTTCTGTCCTTCGTTGGCAGGGCCGAGCTGCTCGAGCAACGAGGCGAATGCCTTCTCGAGCGAGGCGCGGACTAGAATCTCCTGAGTGATCGAGAGTGTCAGGTTGTCGAGGGCGGAGGCAAGCACGGGCATATGCGTGTTCCTTTCAGTCCTTCTCTGCGCGCTCCTTGATGCGCGTCAATTGATTGCGCCAATATCGCTCGAACTGACGAGTCCATTCGTGGAGCGGCCGAATCGCCTGTACATTCGTCCGATAAAAGACCTGCCGTCCCTCGCGCCGGACGTCCACGAGCCCGACGTCCCGCAGCACACGCAAGTGCTTCGAGACGCTCGGCTGTGCGAGGGACAGTGCGGCGACGATATCCCCGACCGGGCGTTCGGAAGCGGCGAGATAGTGAAGGATTTCACGGCGGCGTGGCTCGGCCACGGCGTTGAACGCATCGGACGTGGTGGCGGCGCGGGCCATAAAGAGAATAATATTCCTATACGGGAATATGTCAAGCAGTGCCCGAGCTGACCAGCCTCCGCTGAAGCTACGGCGGTCCGCCGAAGCCTTGGCGAAGGCGGAAGCTCGGGCCTACGTACGCCACGTACTCGGGCCTACAGTGCCCGAGCTGAAGCTCGGGCCTACGTACGCGAGAAGGAGCCACTGATGAGCGGCGTTCGAGTTCTTGTCGGCACCAAGAAAGGCGCGTTCGTCCTGACCGCGGACGGCACGCGCAGGCAATGGGACGTGAGCGGACCGCACTTTGCGGGCTGGGAGATGTACCACCTCAAGGGATCGCCCGCCGAGCCGAACCGTCTCTACGCCTCGCAGTGCAACGGTTGGTTCGGGCAGTTGATTCAGCGGTCGGATGACGGCGGCCAGACGTGGCAACCGGTCGGCAACCAGTTCGTCTACGACGGTGTGCCCGGAACCCATCAGTGGTACGACGGCACTCCGCATCCCTGGGAGTTCGCGCGCGTGTGGCACCTCGAGCCGTCGCTGACGGATCCCGATACGGTGTACGCCGGCGTCCAGGATGCGGCGCTGTTTCGCTCGACCGACGGCGGCACGTCGTGGCACGAGTTGCGCGGGCTTCGCGAGCACGGCTCCGGCCCGTCGTGGCAGCCAGGCGCGGGCGGCCTGTGCCTCCACACGATCCTGCTCGATCCGACGAACGCCAATCGCATCTACATCGCCATCTCCGCCGCCGGTGCGTTCCGAACGGACGATGGCGGGAAGACGTGGAAGCCAATCAACCGCGGGCTGGTGTCGGGAGGGATTCCAAAGCCCGAAGCCGAGGTCGGCCACTGCGTGCACCATATCGCGATGAATGCCGCGCGGCCCAACGTGCTCTTCATGCAGAAACACTGGGACGTGATGCGGAGCGACGATGCTGGCGACTCGTGGCAGGAGATCAGCGGCAACCTGCCGACTGACTTCGGCTTCGCGATCGACGTCCACGCCCACGAGGCGGACACGGTCTACGTCGTCCCGATCAAGAGCGACTCCGAGCACTTTCCGCCCGATGGCAAGCTGCGCGTGTTCCGCAGCCGGTCCGGAGGCCACGAGTGGGAACCGCTGACGAAGGGATTGCCGCAGAGCCATTGCTACGTCAACGTCCTGCGCGACGCGATGGCGGTGGACTCGCTCGATTCCTGCGGCGTGTATTTTGGAACCACCGGCGGCCAGGTCTACGTCTCTCCAGACGGCGGCGACACATGGACGCCCATCGTTCACGATCTTCCGGCGGTCCTGTCCGTCGAGGTGCAGACACTGCAATGATTCGCGTCGAGCTGCCCGCGCATCTCCGCACGCTCGCGCGCGTCAACGGCGAGGTCTCGGTCGACGTGCCTGGCCACGTCACCGTCGGCGCCGTCCTCGACGCCCTCGAGGCGTCCTACCCGGTGCTGCGCGGCACCATCCGGGATCACGTCACACGGAAACGGCGGCCGTTCGTGCGGTTCTTCGCATGTGAAGAGGATTGGTCCCACGAGCGCCCCGACACGCCGCTGCCCGACGCCGTCGCTGCCGGCACCGAGCCGTTCCTCGTCGTCGGGGCGATGGCGGGTGGGTAGGTCAATGTGTCCGCAGTCGCCGCCGCCACACGATGTCCCACGTTTCGCGGCGCTCGACGAAGCCGGTGATTCGACCGTTCGCATCGCGCTGAAAGACCTTGCGGAGCCGCGGCTGACCGGGGACGAAGAAGTAATCGGCCACCTCGGCGCGCAGCGCTTCCGGCTGGCGGCCGGTTCGTTGACCAACGAGCCCGTCGCCTTCGCGCCGGATCGTGTAGGTCACCTCGGACGTGAGGGCGTACGACCCGACGTACTGATCGAGCGCCGCGTTCGGCAGCGTCAGTTGCGGCGGGTCGTCGCGCAACGCCAGCACCTGCGATGCGATCAGGCGCCAGCCCTCGGGCGTCTCGATCCACGTATCCGTGCTCAGATAGCGCGCGTGGATCGTCTGGCCGTAGTAGCCCTCGTCCTCTTCGGCCACATAGCTGCACACCGCGGTCGACCCGTGGCGCACGGTACGAAAGCGCGTCACGCGAAGCTTGCCCCAGATCGGCTTCGGCAGCGGCTGTACCTCTTCGACCAGCTGCGCCTTCGACTTGATGCTGCCGTCCTCGGCGGTGTAGATGAGGTCCTGGTGCAGGTACCGAGTCCACGGATCGCGATTGCCGCCGGCAACGGCGTCCAGCAGTTCCTGCGTCTGCCTTTCGAGCTGTAACGCGAGATCATCGGCAGGCCCCGCGTCGGCCGATACCATCGTGAATGCCAGGAGCAATGTGATAAACACGGGGAGAGGATAGGCGATCTCTTTCAGTGGAGGAAGGAGGCTGGCCACGGCGGTTCCGTGATGGTGCGCATCGACGACGTGCATGGGCATCACGAACGCGCGCGGGCCCGGGGCGCGCGCATCATCGATGCACCGCAGGGCTATCCCTTCGGCGAACGGCGGTACTCGGTCGAAGACCTCGGCGGGCATCGGTGGAACTTCACGCAGTCGATCGCGGACGTCGACCCGCGAGACTGGGATGGCACGTCGTGCGAGCTATGAAATCAGCTCGCTATGTGGAGGCGGGCCTTTAGGCCCGCATGCGCGAGTGGCGAAGACCACGCCGAAGTCGGCTGCGCCGTACGTGCCGGACACCAGGGATCTGGGTCAACTGCACGATGCCGCCGCGTCGTGCCGCGGCTGCGACCTCTACGCGCGAGCGACGCAGGTCGTCTTTGGCGAAGGCCCGAAACGATCTGCCATCGTCCTCGTCGGCGAGCAACCGGGCGACGTGGAGGATGTGCGCGGCCGTCCGTTCGTCGGCCCGGCAGGCGGCGTCCTCGATCGGGCGCTCGCGGCCGCCGGCATCGATCGCACAGGCGTCTACATGACGAACGCGGTGAAGCACTTCTCGTTCGAGGAGCGCGGCAAGCGCCGTATTCACAAGAAGCCGCGCCTCTCGGAGATGCGTGCCTGCCGGCCCTGGCTCGAAGCCGAGCTCGAGGCTGTTCGTCCGGCCTGCGTCGTCTGCCTTGGATCGACGGCCGCGCAGTCGCTGCTGGGCCCGGACGTCCGCGTCATGCAGGCGCGCGGGCAGGTACTGAAGGATACGACCTGGGCGCCGGCGGTCGTCGTCACCATCCACCCGTCCGCCGTCCTGCGCGCGGATGACGGCGAGCAGTATTTCGCGATGCTCGTGGACGATCTGAAGGTCGCCAGGAAAGCCTCGAAGAAGCGTCCCTGACAGCCACGGTCGTCACGAGCCGTGGCAAAATCGGCGGCCATGGAGATCTCCCGCCGAGCCTTTCTCGCGACCGGAACCGCGCTGGCCGCTTGTCGCACGACGCCTTCCGCCGCCTCGCTCACGGCGGCGCAAATCATCGATCGCATCAAAGCCAATGTCGGCATCCCCTGGATGGCGCAGACCGTCGACAACGTCATCAGCGGCGATCTCGGCACACCCGTCAAAGGGATCGCGACGACGATGATGGCTACGCTCGACGTGCTGCAAAGGGCTGCGGCCGCCGGACGCAACATGGTGGTCACCCACGAGTCCACGTTTTTTTCGCACCAGGACAAGATCGACGAGATCGGCGCCGACCCGACGTATCAGCTCAAACGCGATTTCATCAAGCAGCACGATCTCGTCGTCCTTCACTTCCACGATCACTGGCACCGTCGCACGCCCGACGGCATCGCGCTGGGCATGGCGCGCGAGGTGGGCTGGGACCGGCACCTGGTGCCGACCACTGAGCGCGAGTTTGCCTTTACCGATCGCACGCTGCTGCAGCTTGCGCGCGAACTGCAGCACCGGCTGCGTGTGAAGACGATGCGCGTCCTTGGCGATCCGGCGATGAAGGTGAACCGGGCGCTGGCCAGCTGGGGATACGTCAGCCTGATGCCCGGGCTCCCGTACATTGCGCGCGACGACGTCGATGCCCTGGTGGTGGGCGAGACGCGCGAATGGGAACTGGTCGAGTACGTCCAGGATCAGATCGCGTCAGGCAAGCGAAAGGCGCTGATCGTCATCGGCCACGTCGCCTCGGAACAGGCGGGCATGAAATACTGCGCCGAATGGCTCCGGTCGTTCATCTCCGAGGTGCCCGTCGACTTCATCGCTGCGGACGAACCGTTCTGGCAGCCGGACGATCCGGTCCGCGACGGCGGTCGAACTCGATAGAAAGGAACCCACTGTGCGTCGACGCGTCGTGTGGACGGTGTATCTCGCGATCGCTGCGTTGGCAGCGCTCGGCACGGTGAACGCGCAACAGACCCCTGAAAAGGCCGGCGGTCTCCAACCTCCCGTGCAGTTGACGGCGGAAGAGGACCATCAGCGGCTGATGACGCTGCTCCACATTACGTCGATTCGTCGCGGGCCCAGCGGCAACCCAAAGGCGCCGGACGCCGCGAACTTCGACGAGGCCAAGGCCAACCCGTATCCGGCGCTGCCGGATCCGCTCAGGCTCGAGAGCGGCAAGCCGGTAAAGACGGCCGCTGTGTGGTGGCAGACGCGGCGCGCGGAGATCGTCGAGGACTTCGACCGCGAGATCTACGGTCGTCTCCCCGCGCAGATGCCATCGGTGAAGTGGGTGGTCACCTCGACGGCCGAGGACATGAACGGCGACGTGCCGATCGTCACGAAGAAACTCGTCGGGCACGTGGACAACTCGGCCTACCCGCTGGTCACCGTCGATATCGAGCTCACGCTGAGCACACCGGCGAAGGCGAAAGGTCCGGTGCCGGTCATGATGGAGTTCGGCTTCGTCTTTCCTGGCGGTCGGACGCCACCGGGCTTTCCGCCGCCGCCACCAGGTCCAACCTGGCAGCAGCAGCTGCTCGCCAAGGGGTGGGGGTACGCGATCCTCATCCCGGCCACCGTGCAAGCCGACAACGGCGCCGGCCTGACGCAGGGCATCATCGGTCTCGTCAACAAGGGCCAGCCCAGGAAGGTGGACGACTGGGGCGCGCTGCGTGCCTGGGCGTGGGGCGCCAGCCGCGCCCTCGATTACCTGGAGACCGACAAGGCGGTCGATGCCAGGCAGGTCGGCATCGAAGGCCTATCGCGCTATGGCAAGGCGGCGCTCGTCACCATGGCGTACGACCAGCGCTTTGCGATCGGGTTCATCGGGTCGTCAGGTGAAGGCGGTGCCAAGCTTCATCGCCGCAACTTCGGAGAGCAGGTCGAGAACGTGGCCGGGTCGGGCGAGTACCACTGGGTTGCCGGGAATTTCATCAAGTATGCCGGCCCGCTGAACGCAGGGGATCTGCCGGTCGATTCGCACGAGCTCATCGCCCTGTGCGCGCCGCGGCCCGTGTTCATCAGCGTCGGATCGCAACAGGTCGAGGGCGGATGGGTAGATGCGAAGGGGATGTTCCTCGCCGCCGTCGGTGCGGGACCCGTTTACAGACTGCTCGGCAGGAAGGACCTCGGCACAACCGAATTCCCTCCGATGGAGACGGCGCTCATCGACGGCGACGTCGCATTCCGGCAGCATAGCGGCGGCCACACGACACTGCCGAACTGGCCGACGTTCCTGACGTTCGCGGCTCGCTATATCAAGGGGCCACCCACCGGCAATGCGGCTGGGCCGCGGGCCCGCCTTGCGCTCACGTTCGACGACCTGCCCTCCCACGGGCCACTTCCCCCCGGCATGAGCCGAGTCGACGTCGCCAACAGCATCATCGAGTCGCTGCGCCGCCACCACGCGCCGGCCGTGTATGGGTTCATCAACGCCAAGGCCGTGGCCGATCGCGCGGAGGACATCGAGGTCCTGCGGGTCTGGCGCGGGGCGGGCCTGCCACTGGGCAACCACGCCTACTCGCACATGGATCTCCACGCGAACGCTGTCAGCGCCTTCGAGGAAGACGTCCGTGGCAACGAGTCGATGCTGCAGTCGCTGATGGGCAGCGACGACTGGCACTGGTTCCGGTATCCGTATCTACGTGAGGGGGACACGGCGGAGAAGCATCGCGCCGTCCTCGCGTTTCTGGGTGAGCGGCAGTACAAAGTGGCGCAAGTGACGCTCAGCTTCGACGACTATGCTTACAACGAACCCTACGCGCGGTGTCTCACGAAAAACGACACGCAGGGGATCGACTGGCTCAAAGACAGCTTCCTGAGCCGCGCCGCGGACAGTCTCGCTCGCGGACAAGAGGCGGCCCGCCAGCTGTTTGGACGCGACATCAGACACGTGATGCTCCTGCATATCGGCGGCTTCCAGACCGTGATGCTGTCGCCCCTGCTCGATCTGCTCGCGTCGCGCGGCTTCACGCTCACCACCCTCGAAGACGCACAGGCGGACGACGCCTACGCGAGCGCGCCGGATCTCGCGGCCAATTGGAACGGCACGCTGCTCCATCAACTGATGACCGCGCGTGGTCTTCCGTTGCCTCCTGGCGACGGTGTGTTCGAGAAGCTAGCAGCGCTGTGCCAGTAGGACGTGTTCGGCCGCACTGAAGTGCGGCCCTACTGCGGTAGGGCCCGACTTCAGTCGGGCCGACCCGTGCGACCCGATCCGACCTGCTATTTGATCGTAACGATGACCCGCCGATACGCCGTCAGCGTCGGACGCCCCTCGTCTTCGACTGCGAGGATGATGTGGGCGCTGCCGGCGACGCGTGGCGTCACCGTCACCCGGGCGGTCGAGGCGTCCTGCAGGGTCACGCGCGGAGTTGGCTCGGGCAGACCGCCCTGCGGCGCAGGCGGGATACCGCCCTCACCAGGGGTGCCGCCGAACGTCGCCGCGAATCCGCCGACCACCACGGGCTGCTCCGGAATCCCGGTGCCCGCCTCCGGGTAGAAGAACCACGTGTACCTCAGGCCGTTGCCGTCCGGATCATGGGTCCCGGTCGCATCGAGCACGAACGGCACGCCGCGAGCCGCGTCGATCGCGATGGGGGCCTTGCCCGACTGGCCATTCACGATCACGACGGGATTGTGGTTGGCGTCCCGAGGCGCCTTCACCGTCCAGTCCATCCGCGCCGCGAAGTCGTGCTGAAAGGCCGTGCGCCATCGCCAGATCGTCGCCTGGTCGGTCGTGTGGACCTGGCCGTCGATGCCGGTGACCGCGTCCCTGGAGCTGTCGCGGCCGGGAAACGAATCGCCACCCTGCGTCCACGACGGCCGCGACTCGCCCGAGTAGGTGCGCCAGACATAGCGTCCACCCCACCCGCCGTAGGTCGGGCTCATGAAGCTGGCGAGCCCGTTGTTGATCAAACCCAGAAACGAGGGCGTGTCGCCTTCGTGGATGCAGCAGGGAAACGGGTAGTGCCTGCCGAGCGGCCCTTTGCTTCGGATGTTGTCGTTGACCCACGCCTGCGTAAAGGTCGTGAAATCCGCTCCAGTGGCGTTCCTGTAGAACCGATCGCCGCTGATGCCGGTCCATGTCGCGAGGTAGTACTGCTCGCCATCGGTCGTGGAGGGGATGCCGACGAACTGCAGCCGCGGAAATTCGCGCCGAATCCACGGTCCTGCATCGTCCTGATCGGAAATCGCATAGACGCGGAGCTTCGTGACGATGGCGTCCAGCGCCTGCGGCGTCCTGGTGGCCTTCGCCGTCATCAAGGCCTGCGCCAGCGTGTTCGTCCCGCCCCAGGCCAGCACCCACAAGGGCCGCGGGTCGGCCCGTTCGGCGGCGCGGATGATGAGCGCAGCACCGGCGCTCATCTTGCCGGACTCGACCGCGCCCATGCCATATCCGGGCTGTCCTTCGACGATGACCGAGCGCAGCGCGTCGGTGCTCGGAAAACCGTTTGCGTGCAGGGCGAGCTGGGGCTGCACCTGCGCGTACCCGTCGAGCACGGTGCGGATGACGTCGGGCCGCACCTTGTTCTTCATCCACGTCGAAGTGGTCGCGATCAGCCCTTCGACGTCGTAGTCTGTCGAGTAGACGAGAAAGCGGATCAGCGACATCTGATCGTCCGGCTCGTTGGCGATGTCGGTCATCACGATGACCCGCTGCTTCTCCGCATAGGCATCGATGCGGACATCGAGCGGCGTCGGTGCCTGCTCCTCGCCGCGCGGCATGTCGGGACAGACCGTGGGCACCGGAGCCGTGCGGTACGACTCGTCCTTTGTCTCGCCTTTCAGGTGAAGGCGAAGCCTCAGGCGATCCGCCGTCAGCTGCGCGATCTCCGCGCCGATACGGACGCCGTCTTCCGTCCATTCGACGTGACGATCGTCAACACGTCGCCACCTGGCGAGACGGTAGGTCTCTCCGCACGAGTCCATGACGAGCGTGCCATCCGCAAGGAAGATTCGGAACGTCCCCGGCGACGCCGACGGATCGGTTGACACCCAGACCTTGCCAACGAGATCGGCGGGCGGCGAACCCTGCGCGGCGGACGCGGGCTTGGCGGGAGAAGCGGACAGCAGAAGGAGCGCCATTGTTAGCGGCCGCATGATCAAGTCTCCCTACGGCGCTTTCGCGGCGAGTCGATAGTCGGATGGCCCGGTCTGCCCGCGCCGCACGATCCTGACCCAGACCTCGGCGCGGGAAAAGGACTCGGGGCTGTCCCACCCCCACTCCTTTTCGTCCAGCACCTGCGCCACCATGTCGTCGGGAGCCGGTCCGCTGAACGTGAAGCGGGCGACGCCAAACTTATCTTTCACGCGCGAGCTGTCGTGTTTCAGTTCCCATCCAGCGGTTGGAAAGGTGACCTTCACGGTGGCCTTTGGACCGCTGCCGTTTCGATTCAGCGTGACGGCAACGGCCGGTCCGTCATACGGGGCTGACGAATCGTTCGCGATGTCACCGGGGCTCGCAGGGGCCGCGGGTGCCGGCGTCGGGGCCGCGCTGGGCGGCGGCACGGGCGCGTGGCACGCCATGGCGGCGGCTATCACCGCCGCGCCCAATAAACTCGAGAAGCATCGTTCGCAGCGCATCAAGTGACCTCCGATTGAGGGACGACGGATGGATCCCAACCCCACGTAACATCGTAGCGGATGACATCACGGCCTCCTCTTCGCGGGTCTCGGTGCCCGTCGTCTGCCCTGGGCCTTCAGATCCTCGAGCACGGCGTCGAGCCGCTGGAAGTTCTGTTCCCAGAAGCGGCGATACCGCTCCAGGAATTCATTGGCCTCGGCCAGCGGTTTCGCTTCCAGCCGCCGCGGCCGCTTCTGCGCGTCGCGCCCGCCGGACACGAGGCCGGCGCGCTCGAGCACTTGCAGATGTTTCGAGATCGCCGGCTGGGTCATCTCGAAAGGTCCGGCCAGTTCCCTGACGGACGCCTCGCCCAGGGCGAGGCGGGCGAGGAGCGCGCGGCGCGTCGGGTCGGCCAGCGCGGCAAACGTGGCGTCGAGTCGATCGGCGTGTCTATTCATAACCATTTGGTTATATACACACGCCAACTTGCACGTCAAGACCGCAGCCAGGCGGACCTAAAGGTCCGCCCTACACATAGAAGTAGGGCCCGACTCGGATGCAGTAGGGCCCGACTTTAGTCGGGCCATTGCCAGGCCGCACTAAAGTGCGGCCCTACGTCGGCATATACGGCCGAACGGACGTCGGCCCTACGTACTTCCGATAGGGTATTCTCCGCGCATGATTCAGCCGACATGGCCCCGTCGCCTTCCGATCCTTATCGCCTGCTTCCTCGCGCTCGCCTCATCGGGCATCGGCAGGGCGCAGAACGCCGCGCCGCAAACCCCCGGTCCGTTTGCACTGCCGGCGACTGACGACGGGTTGCCGGGTGCAGGGCCTGTCCGCCGCTACGACTGGTTCCAGCAGTTGTGGCGCGAGCGGCGGTCCGCATGGGCGAAGACTCGCGAGCAGGACCAGGGCGCGGTCGTGTTCCTCGGCGATTCGATCACGCAGGAGTGGGGCGACGCGCTGCCGGCGGCGTTCCCTGGCGTGAAGACCGCGAACCGCGGCATCAGCGGCGATACGACTCGCGGCGTGTTGATCCGGCTACACGATGACGTGCTGGTGTTGAAGCCGAAGGCCGTGGTGGTGCTCATCGGCACCAACGACCTCGAGGAGCACGCCACGCCGGAGATCATTGCCGGCAACGTGAAGCTGATTCTCGCGGCGATGAAGGCATCCAGCCCTCAGATGCCCATCGTCCTATGTCAGGTCTTTCCCAGTGCTGCGAAGCTGAGCCGGTCGACAGAGCAGATCAAGAAGGTCAACGCACTGTATCTCGCCGCCGTGAAGAACGACCCGCAGGTGATTCCGCTCGACACCTGGGCGCTCTTCGCCGACGGCAACGGCGACGCAAAGCCCAGTGAGTTTCCCGACCTGCTCCATCCGAACCGGATCGGATACGCCAAGTGGGCCGCCGCTCTCGACCCGCTGTTCGCGACGCTGCGATTCACCGAGACCGGGCCGGATCCGTTTACGCCGGAAGAGGGCTTCGAAAGCCTCTTCGACGGCCGCGATCTGAACGGGTGGGGCTACCGGCCGACGTCAGAAGCCGACAAGGAGGGCGCGAAGCGGTGGCAGGCCGCGGATCCCAACGCGGCGGCGTGGCCCTTCGTGACCGAGCGCGCGGACTTCGATGGCCGGACCTCGTCGCCCGACGGGCGCTTCGCCGTGATCAACGGGCGTCTGGTGGTCACCACGCCGCCAGAAGGCCGCAAGATCCAGCAGCTCTGGACGACGCGTGAGTTCGGCGAGGACTTCATCCTGAAGCTCGAGTTCCGCGCCACGCCAAACGCGGACAGCGGCGTGTACGTCCGCGGCCCCCAGTTGCAGTGCCGCGACTACGGCCTCGCAGGGCCGTTCACCAACCTGAAGATGTACAAGCCGCAGGACTGGAACGAGCTGACCATTACGGTGAAGAACGGCATCGCACGCGCGACCTGCAATGACGAGGTGCTCGAAGGCGAGCTGAAAGTTCCCGCATCCGGTCCAATCGGGCTCGAGGGCGATCGCGGCCAGATGGAATACCGCCGCATTCGGATCAAGCGCCTGTAGGGGCGCACTGCGTGCGCCACACGACGGACGAGCTCGACCGCAAAGTTCTGTCTTGCTCAGGGGGTTGAAAGGCACCTACGCTAGGTGCTTCCCCAGCGTGTGGCGATCGCGCCGGTCGCCCTCGGAAATGCTCGACGCACTGCAACACGGCCGCGAGCGCTATGCGCGACACGTCTGGAGAGAGGCGTACCGATCGCTCGTGTCAGCCGATCAGGCGACGCCGCTCGACGTTGACGATCTGGAGCGGCTGGCGACATCGGCGTACCTGACGGGGCGAGACCTCGAGTTCCATCGTTACATCGAACGTCTTCATCGTACGCACTTGGACCGCGGTGATCCTCAGCGCGCGGCCCGCTGCGCGTTCTGGCTGTGTCTTACGCTCCTGCTTCGCGGCGAGCCGGCGCAGTCGAACGGCTGGCTGACGCGAGGCCAACGCCTCATCGAGGGCCACGATTGCGCCGAGCAGGGATACTTCCTCCTGCCGATCGCCGAGCAGCAACTCGAGGCCAGCAAACCCGACACCGCGTACGACATCGCCTTCAATGCCGCCGCGATTGGCGCGCGCTTCGGCGACCCCGATCTGGTTGCGGTCGCACGCCACGTGCAGGGCCGCGCGCTCATCCAGCAGTGGCAGGTTCCGGCGGGGCTCGCCCTCCTCGACGAGACGATGCTCGCCGTCATCGGCGGCGAGCTGTCGCCCGTCATGACCGGCCTCATGTACTGCAGCGTGATCGGTGCCTGCGAGAAGGTGTACGCCTTGAGCCGCGCGCGCGAGTGGACCTTCGCCCTGTCCAATTGGTGCGAGCTGCAGCCCGAGTTCGCGTTCACGGGAAAGTGCCTTGTGTACCGCGCCGAAATCATGCGGTTCCAGGGGGCATGGTCCGAGGCGCTGACCGAAGCGTGCCGCGCGTGCGCAGCGGCGCGGCAAATCGATCGCACGCCGCCCGCAGCCGCCTTCTATCAACAGGGCGAAATCCATCGCCTGCGAGGCGAGTTCGGGCCGGCCGAAGAGGCCTATGGCAGCGCCAGCCGATGCGGCTGCGAGCCCCAGCCGGGCCTCGCCCTGCTGCGACTGGCGCAGGGACGGATCGACGCCGCGAGCGCCGCCATTCGCCGGGTCGTCAATGCCACGGCCGATCCGCTCCAGCGGGCGAAATTCCTGCCAGCCTACGTTGAGATCGCCTTGGCGTCCGACGATCGACTCGAGGCGCGGCGGGCGTGCGCCGAGCTTCAGGAGCTCGCCGACACCCTCGACGCCGACGCGCTCCGGGCGACGGCCGCGCAAGCGCAGGGTGCGATCGAGCTCGCCGACGACCATGCAGACGCGGCACTCCCGCCACTCCGTCGCGCCTTCGAGCTGTGGGGCCGTCTTGAAGCGCCGTACGACGCCGCTCGCGTGCGCGTGCTCACGGGCATGGCGTGCCGCGCGCTCGGCGACGAGGAGGCCAGCGGTCTCGAGTTTGACGCGGCGAGGGCCGAATTCGAACGGCTCGGCGCTCAACCCGACCTCGCGCACCTTGACGCGCTCGCCGACGATGACGCCCCGCCCAAAGCCCAGGTGCTGACTGCCCGCGAGCTTCATGTGCTCCGGCTGATCGCGGCCGGCCACACCAACAAGGCGATCGCCGCTCAGCTCCGCCTGAGCGAGCGCACGATCGACCGTCACGTCAGCAACATCCTTGGCAAGCTCGACGTGCCGTCGCGCGCCGCCGCGACCGCGTACGGATACGACCACAAGCTCCTTTGAGCCTGCCTGGCGGAATCTACCCATGCGGGCCCTGCCACAGTCTGGGTAGTTTCGCGGAAGCGCGCCGGCCGGCCCCTGTCGCACAGTTGGGCATGGCCACTACAACAACCGTCGATATCGCCGGACTCGATGGCAGACCGATCCGGCTCTCATCCGATCAGCTCGATGACCTTCAGGCTCGGACCTGGGGTCCGCTGCTTTACCCGCGAGACGAGGGCTGGGACGACGCGGTCCGGATCTGGAACGGGATGGTGACGAAGGCTCCGGCATTGGCTATCCAGCCGGCGTCCACGGCCGACGTCGCCGCCATCGTCCGGTTTGCCCGCGATCACCGGCTGCTCATCAGCGTCAAGGGCGGCGGACACAACATCGGCGGCACGGCCATCTCGGAGAACGGCTTGCTGCTGGACCTGTCGCGGATGAATGACGTCAGCGTCGACGCCGCGCGCAAGCTGGCACAGGTCGGCCCCGGCTGTCGGCTCAAGGACGTCGATCGGGCGACGCAGCAACACGGTCTGGCCACCGTGCTCGGCTTCATCTCCGAGGTCGGCGTCGGCGGGCTGACGCTGGGCGGCGGCCTCGGATATCTGACGCGCCGATTCGGATGGACGGTGGACAACCTCGAGGAAGCGCAGGTCGTCACCGCCGACGGCATGACCCGAACGGCCAATCTCACTGAGAACGCCGACCTGTTCTGGGCATTGAGGGGTGGCGGCGGCAACTTCGGGGTCGTCACCCGGTTCACGTTTCGGCTGCACGAGGTGGGACCCGCTGTCTACGGCGGTCTGATTGCCTGGCCGTTCGATCGGGCGCGCGAGTGCGTCGACGCCTACCGCGCGATCACCGCGGAGTCGCCGCCAGAACTGGCGACGTGGCTGATCTTCCTCAACGCGCCGCCAGCGCCGTTCGTGCCGGCGGCCTGGCATCACAAGCCTCTGTGCGCCATGTGCGTGTGCTACACGGGCGACCTGCGCAAGACGAACGAGGTCCTCGCACGGATTCACGCGCTAGGCAGCCCCGCTGTCGACCTGCTTCGGGAGCAGCCGTACACGGAGCTGCAGTCCTATCTCGATATCTCCGAGCCAAAGGGGCTGCACTACTACTGGAAGACCGGCTATCTCGCAACGCTCGACGACCAGCTGCTGTCCACCTTGACCACGCTCTTTGCCGAGTGCGCGATTCCGGGAGTCGAGATCGGCGCGCTGCAGCTCGAGGGCGCGCTGAACCAGCGCGCGGTCGACGACGGGGCGGTCGGCAACCGCGACGCGCGGTTCATCGTCGGCGTGAACGGCATGTGGGATCCAGACGAACGGCGCGCCGACGAGTTCCGGCAATGGATCCGCGAGGCGTGGCAGCGCGTGGCACCGTTTACGACGGGCAGCAACTACATCAACTTCCAGACGGCGGACGAGGACGAGTCGCGCGTTCGCGCGACGTACGGCGCCAACTTCCCGCGTCTGGTTGCCATCAAGCAGAAGTACGACCCTGAGAACCTGTTTTGCGTGAACCGCAACATCAGGCCGAACTGATGCCCGAGCTGAAGCTCGGGCCTACGGATTGATGGGAACGCGAGGCAGGGCCGAGAGCCATCCCGTGTCGGCGGGATCATAGCCGGAGGCTCGAATCGACTCGGCTCAGCGGCGCATTGAACTCACTCGGAAGGCTCCAGCGGAGCATCGCGCGCAGCGGAGACGTCGGCATGGCGATGGATCGAGGGGTCCAGTCTACCGAGCACGGCATCGACCACACGATCGCAGCGCGACGCGTGAAATTGGAAGGTGTCGGCGGCGACGGCGCCAATCTGCGCCGTGACGGCGCGGCGAATCATGGCGCGGGCCCGGTGTAGTCGCGTCTTGACCGCTTCATCGCGGAGACCGAGCGCGTTTCCTGTTTCGGCGGTGCTCAGGCCCTCGACGTCTCGCAGCATGAACGCGAGGCGATACGTCTCGGGAAGCCTATCGACGGCGCGCTCCAGCACGCGATGCAGCTCGCGGGCGTAAGCCTGCCGCTCGGGGTCCGGTTGCGGAGCCGTCAGTGCATGCATAGGTTCTCGCCCGGCTGAGAGATCCTCGGCCGTGGCGTCCGCCGACATCGTCTGACGCCTGCGACGGCGTCGTGCAAATGCCTCGTTGAGGACAATTCGTGTCAGCCAGGTGGACAACTGCGATCGGGATTCGAACTGATCGAGATGCGCGAAGGCATTCATGTAGGCCTGCTGCATGATGTCCTCGATTTCGGCCTCGTCGCCCATGACCGCCCGTGCCGCCCGATAGAGGCGCTGATTGTGCCGGCGCATCAGGATCTCGAACAGACCACGGTCTCCAGCCAGGATGCGTTTTACCAGCTCTGCATCGGTGAGCACGTCGGCAGCAGGAGGTGCCCCAGCCGGTAGAGAAACGTCCACATCCATTGGAGTCCCAGTCGCGTATTTGGTTACATCGCCGCTGCTGTCACCTTTTCAGGGGCGACCCACTCTCATGGTGAGAGGGATTGGCCGAATGCGCAATAGGACGAAGTCGGGGCTTGCCGCGATCGCGGCAATGGTTCTGGTGGCTCTGGGCACGCTTGCGGCCGGGCGCAGCGACGGCGTCGCCGCCGACCGGCACCAGCCGGCGCATGGCGCAGATCGCGAGACCTCGACAACGGTCGCGATCGAGGGAACGAGCTTCCGTCCCGGCGACATCACCGTCTCCGTCAACCAGACCGTTGAATGGATCAACAAGGATCCGTTTCCGCACAACGTCTCTTCGAAGGCCGGCGACTTTCGTTCCGGCAACCTGGCGCCAGATGGCAAGTGGCGATTCCTGCCCAGAAACCGCGGCACGTTCGAATACGTCTGCACGCTCCATCCGGGAATGAAAGCAAGGCTGCACGTGAAGTAAACGTCCGTTTCTTTGCTCCTATCCGACCGCGTCCCTATGTCAGGAGGTTCCATGCGATTGATGTTTTCGTTTGTTTTCGGCGGCCTGGTGCTCGCCGCACCTGCCACGCTCTCCGCCCAGCAGCCCAACGACGCGCAGATCGCGGCCATCGTCGTGACCGCAAACCAGGTCGATATCGACGCCGGAAAGCTCGCCGAATCGAAAGCGACAAGTCCGGAGGTCAAGGCATTTGGCACACAGATGGTGACCGACCACACCGGAGTCAACAAGCTGGCTACCGAGCTCGTGACGAAGCTTGGTGTGAAGCCGGAAGACAATCCGACGGCGCAGAGCTTGAAGAGCGGCGGCGCCGATAACGTGAATGCACTGACATCGCTCAGCGGCGCCGCGTTCGACAAGGCCTACGTGGATCACGAGGTGGCGTATCACCAGCAGGTGCTGGACGCGGTTGACAAGACGCTGATCCCGAGTGCGCAGAACGCCGAGTTGAAAGCGTTGCTCGTGAAGGTGAGACCGGCATTCGCGGCGCACCTGGAGCACGCGAAGCAGGTGCAAGCCTCACTCGCGAAGTAATCGGGCGCCGCGAGATCGGAAGTAATCGGGGCCGCGAGATCGTACGTAGGCCCAAGCTTTAGCTTGGGCCCATCGAGGTGATTGCCCGAGCTAAAGCTCGGGCCTACGTACGAGCGCTCGGGCCTACGTACGAGCGCTCGGGCCTACGTACGCAACGGGTCACGACGCCGTGTGACGAGGTAAACGAGCGTCGCCGCGATCAGGCAGACACCAAACGCAATCCACTCGTCGGTCGTCATGCCGCTGAGCAGCCACGCGATGACGCCGGTCGCGAGCCACGGAACGACACCACTGAGCGCGCCCTGAGCTGATCCGGTCCGGTCAACGGTGTCCGACTGCCGCAGCCGCCATGACGCGAGCGCACACCCGAGATAAAGCGCCAGAGCCGAGACGTTGCCGAGAATCGCCAGTTTCTCGAACGTCCCCGACAACGCCATCGCCAGCGTGATCACCGCTTGCAGCAGGATGGCCCTCTGCGGCGTGCGATGAACCGCGTCCACGGCCGACAGGGCGTGTGGCAGGAAGCCGTCCCGTGCCAGCGCGAAGACAATGCGGGGAATCGAGAGCGTCATGCCTCCGAGATAGCCGAACATCGACACCGTCGCGCCCACCAGCAGGAGCGATCGCGCCCATCCGCCGAGCGACGCGGCCGCGACGTCCGCAAGGGGTGACACCCTCGACGTCGCGAGCGCGCTGCCGAGAATGCCCTGGGCCACGATCTGGAGCCCGACGTACAACGCGGTGATGCCGATCATGGCGAGGGCGATCGCACGCGGGACGGTGCGCGCCGTGTCTCGCACTTCGCCGCTCGGTACGAGCGCGCACTCGATCCCGGCAAACGCGAAAATCAACAGGAGCGACGTGCGAGCGATATCTCCGGCGGCTGGCATGGCGGCGATCTGCAGCTTGCCGGTGTCGACGAAGAACGCGCCGCCGATGGCGACCATCAGCAGCGGCAGCAGCTTGGCCACCGTCGCGATCGAGTTGAGCCGCACGGCAAGCGCCACGCCGCGCAGGTTGATGAAAGACCAGAACCCGAACACGATGACGAGGAGCGCACCTTCTCGGAAGCGGCCGTTCACCGCCGGGAACAGGAGACCCACGCTCGAGGCGAACACGGTCGAGACGGCGGCTGTCGCAAACGTGCCCAGCATCCAGAGCAGGACGCCGGCCATGAATCCGACGAACGGTCCGAACGCGGTCCCGACGTAGGCGTACGGCCCGCCGGTCAACGGCACGCGGCGTCCGGCATCGGCGATACAGAAGACGATGAGGCCCATCGCGATGGCGCAGACGAGATAGGCGATGGGCGCCGCCGGGCCAAGCGAGCCAGCGACGTTTGCCGGGAGGCGGAAGATGCCGCCGCCGATGGTGATGTTGACAATGGCCGCCGCCAGGCCGAAGGTGCCGATGACGCGCAGCAGCGGCTCCCCGTGGGGGGTCGGGCGCGTTGGTGGCGCGACTGCGGCAGGCACGATGCGTAGCCTACCATCCGACTGATCGCGGCAGGCGCCGGGACGAGGGTGTTATTGTGTCGGAGACATGCGCGTGGTGTGGGACATCTCGCCGTTCATCTCACCTGACACGCCGACATTTCCCGGTGATACCGCCTACTCGCAGCGATGGGTCTCGCGGATCGGTGCCGCGTCGCCGGTGAACGTGAGCGCGATCACGATGTCGCCGCACGTCGGCGCGCACGCGGACGCGCCGCTCCACTACGGACCAGACACCGCGGCCATCGGCGGCGTCTCTCTCGACCCCTTTCTCGGTCGCTGCCGCGTCGTGCATGCCATCGACCCCGGCGCGCTGATCAAACCCGGGCACCTGTCGCACGCCGTCGACGATCTGCCGCCGCGGGTCCTGGTGCGGACCTCGGTCAGGGCGCCAACCCGCTGGTCGGCGGAGTTTTCGGCCTTCGCCCCCGAGACAATCGCGTGGCTGGCTGGCCTCGGCGTCCGGCTGGTGGGCATCGATACGCCGTCCGTTGATCCAGCCGACAGCCAGACACTGGACAGCCATCGACAGTTGCTGGCCCACGACATGCGCGTCCTCGAGAACCTGGTGCTCGATGGCATCGAGCCGGGCGACTACGAGTTGATCGCGCTGCCCCTGAAACTGCTTCACGCGGATGCATCGCCGGTGCGCGCGGTGCTGCGATCGCTCTAGATGATCGATCGGGCCGGCTGCGCCGCGCGTGATGCCGCCGATCCGCTGGGCCGGCTGCGGGAGCAGTTTGCGACCGGGCCGCTCGATGCGCAGGGCCTCATTTACGCCGACGGCAACTCGCTTGGCATCCCGCCGAAGGCGGTGGCAGAGCGGTTGCGGCAGGTCCTCGAGGACGAATGGGGCACCGGCCTGATTCGCAGCTGGAACACCGCCGGCTGGATCGACCTGTCGCAGCGCATCGGCGACAAGATCGCGCGCCTCGTCGGCGCCGGGCCGGGCGAGGTGGTCGCCGCCGACTCGACCTCGATCAATCTCTACAAAGTCCTCAGCAGCGCGGTGGAGATGGTCAAGGCCGACGCGCCCGGCCGGCGACGGATCGTGTCGGAGCGTCAGAACTTTCCCTCCGACCTCTACATCGCCGACACGCTGGCGCGCGCGCACGGCTTCGAGCTCGCCCTCGTCGACGAGCACGAGATCGCCGCGCATCTCGACGAACGGCTCGCGATCCTGCTGTTGACGCACGTCAACTACCGCACTGGCTGCATGCACCCGATGGCCGAGATCACGCGCGCCGCGCATCGGGCCGGCGCGATCATGGTCTGGGATCTGGCCCATTCGGCTGGCGTCGTGCCGATTCGGCTGGACGGAGGCGGCACGACCGACGACGCGCCCGACTTCGCCGTGGGGTGCGGCTACAAGTACCTCAATGGCGGACCCGGCGCACCTGCCTTCGCGTGGGCGCATCCCCGGCACACCGCGCGGATGGATCGCGACGGATGGCGGCAGCCCCTCGCCGGCTGGATGGGCCACGCGGCGCCGTTCGCGTTCACACCCGACTATGCCCCGGCCGCCGGCATCGCCCGCTTTCTCTGCGGCACCCCGCCGATTCTGTCGCTCGCGGCGCTCGAGTGCGGCCTGGATACCGTGCTCGAAGCCGAGACCTCCGGCGGCCTCGCTGCGATACGCCGCAAATCGATCGCGTTGACCGACCTGTTCATCGATCTGGTCGAGTCGCGCTGCGAGGGTCATGGCCTGCGGCTGGTCACGCCGCGGAGCGCCGCGGCGCGAGGCAGCCAGGTGTCGTTCGCGCGAGACGCCGGCGGCTACGCGATCGTCCAGGCGCTCATCGAGCGCGGCGTCATCGGCGACTTCCGCGCGCCGGACATCCTGCGCTTCGGCTTCGCACCGCTCTACACCCGTTTCGTCGACGCGTGGGACGCCGTCGATCGCCTGAAGGACGTGCTGGTCAGCGAACTCTGGCGCGAGCCCCGGTTCAGCGTTCGCGCCGCCGTTACGTAATTCCTTGCGGTGCCAAGTGCTGAGTGCGAAGTGCAAAGTGAAGTGATCAGTTTGCCGCCTATCAAACTTCGTCGTACGCCTGCTGCAGTTGCTGCATGTCCAGCTTGTTCATCTGCAGCATCGCGTTCATGACTCGCCGTGATCTGTCCGGGGCCTTGTCGTTCAACATCCGTCCAAGCGAGGTCGGGATGATCTGCCAGCGACAGACCGAACTTGTCCTTGAGCCACCCGCATCGGCTGGGCGCGCCGCCGTCAGCCGTCAGCTTGGCCCAGAGCTCGTCGATCTCCTGCTGCGTTTCGCAGGCCACGAAGAAGGAGATCGCCTCGGTGAACGTGTACATCGGGCCGGCGTTCAGGGCCATGAACTTCTGCCCTTCGAGCTCGAACTCGACGGACATCACCTTGCCCTGCGCCCGATTGACGGTCAGGACCTTCGAGCGCTTGAACACGCCGGCGTAGAAATTCATGGCCTCTTCGGCTTGCGTGTCGAACCACAGAAACGGCGTAACGGTCGGCATCACTGGCTCCTCGGCGAGTGGGGGCGGATTTTCCCGCGTTTGGGAGTAGATCGGAGCCGAGGTCCGGTTCTCGACATCGCCGATGCAGGAGACGAGCGATGTCTTACCTCGGCGGGACCGGCCGCCAGGGTCTCAGCAGGATGAGGAAGGTCGTGTAGTGCGTCACCAGCAGTGCGGGCACCCAGAACGCTGGAATCCAGTACGCAGGCCCCATCATCGGCGCTGCATCAAGGGTCGTGGCGAGGAAGATGGCGTAGGCGAGGTCGAGTGAACCCCAGACGTTGAACACCCAGACGAGGGGTTTGGCTGACGGCGCGTTGGTGGCCACGGCGGGAATCGCCACGACGGCCAGAATCGCAGCCACCAGATCGCCGTACGCCGCCGGATAGGCAAACTGCGACGGCATCCCGGCATACGTCGCGCCGGGTGCCAGAAACATCAGTCCCAGGTGGCGGAGGCCGTGCAGGAGCAGGATTGGAAGCAGGACCGATCGGGTCGTCAGCTCCGGCAGTTTCGGCAGAAGGTAGATCCGGGCCGCGATCCAGAACACAACGGTGCTGAAGATGAGATTGACAGTCAGGATGCTCATGACGGTCGCCGCACGTCAAAGATAACTGAGCCAGGGCGATCGCCGCGACGCCTTGACCCTGTCGAACCATCGCGACGCGACGTAGAGGAGCGCGACCGCGATGCCCCAGACCAGATACAGCAGCGACAGGCTCCACACGTAGCCCTCTGGCGGCGGCGGATTCCCCATCGGGTGGTTCGTGAAGAGCCAGAAGCTGACCTCACCAAGGCGAATCTTCGACACGGCGATCGCCAGGAGGTGAATCAGCGGAATGTGGAGCAGGTAAAAGAAGAACGGCACACGCCCGAAGACGGCAAGCGACCGTGTGAGGGGTGAGCGCGCGCGGGCGAGCGCGGGAACCAGCAGAATCGCAGGGCCGAGCGTCATCAGCAGGAAGCTGAGCGAGGCGGGGTACTTGGTCGTGTTGAGAAACGACTGCACCGACGCCGACCACGGCCTCGGGTCGCCGTACAGATTGAACCCTCTCAGGACGAGGAACAGCGCGATCGCCGCGACGCCGATGCGGATGCACCACTGGCGGCGGGTCAAGTCCTTCATCCGCAGCACGGCGCCAAACGCATAGCCTGCCGCCATCACGCCAATCCACGGCACGATCGAGTAGAGCACGGCGAAGTTCGAGCCGTCGCGCTGCAGCATCGGACCGAAGTACAACACCTGCCAGAACAGCGCGAGGCGGGACGCGCCGAGCGTTTCGGCGAGGGCAGGGACGTACGGATCGATGGCGTTGTGGCCGGCAATGACGAGGAGGCCGAACGCGGCAACGGCCGGGAGCGGCAGTCGCACGATGCCGGCCATCAGGATCATGCAGCAGCCGATCATCCAGATCACGCCGGCCAGGATGTAGTTCGCGTAGTCGAGATTGAAGGTCCACGAGAAGCGGATGACGGTCAGCTCGAGCAGCACGAGCCACGCGCCGCGCGTGACCAGGAAACGCGACAGGTCACGGCGTGGCCTGGTCTCGCCGTAGAGAAACGCGCTGGTGCCGGCAAAGAAAACGAACGCGGGCGCGCAGAAGTGCGTGATCCAGCGTGTGATGAACACACCCAGCGTCGGGCCGCCGGCGGGAATGCCGGAAAAGACGCGGACATGGTCGACGGCCATCAGGACCATGACCACGCCGCGAAGAATGTCGATTGAATCGATACGGTGCCCGCTCGTCAAGTCACTCGTCGTCACCGGCGAAGGTCTCGTCGAAGGCGCTCGGGTACTGCTCGCGATCGCGCAGCAGGTCCTGCAGGATGTTGTCGACGTCGACGTACGCCTGGTGCGTCAGCAGGGCATCGAACGGCGTTTTCCGCGACGCGGCGTGCTTCACGCCGAGTTCTCCGAGCGTATCCGCAAGCCGGTCCAGGTACTGTCGCGGACCGGCGTACGACCGTGCGAGAGCCGGCAGCAGTTCGCCAACCATACCGCCGTAGTCGCGTTCGTCCACTGCAATGGCATCCCTGGCGACATGGCCCTGATCTGCCGCTGTCGGAGCGGGCTGCTGGGCGCACACGCTCCTGTGGAACCGGTAGAACACGTCATGCAGCGCCCGGTACGCACCGAGTGCGGCCCGGTATTCGGACTCTGTCGCGTACGGCATGGGAACCTCCGTCCGGGAGCTAGACCTGCAGGTTCTTGAGATACGCCACGCTCTCCTTCGTGAACGCCATGTTCTGCTCGACGAAGTAGCTCTTCACGCCGCCGATCTTCGCGGCCTGGAACGTCTTCACCCAGTCGATGCTGCCCTTGCCGACCGGCACCTGCGCGCCGCGACCCTGGTCGTCCTCATCGCCGCCGACCGGATGCTTCGCCTTCAGATCCACGTCCTGCACGTGCATCGAGTTGAACCGGCCCGCGTACTTCGTGAAGTATTCGGCCGCCACGAAGCCCAGGCCAATCGTCGACATCTGGAACTGGAACTTCACGAGCTTGGGATCGAGCAGCTCGAAGAGCATGTCGTAGGTCCGCTTACCGCCGACCTGCGACACCTCGAACCCCTCGTTGTGCAGGCCCTGTTGAATCCCCTCGCGCGCGGACACGGCGGCAATCCTGTTGTACTCGTCTGCCGCGCGCTTCACGTCGTCGAGCGTCGGCGTGTCGCCGGCGCCGAGCGTGGCTGTCACCATCTGGGTGATGCCGACGTCGTGTGCCCAGGCGATAGACTCCGAATGGCGCTTGCGCAGCTCGTCCATGCCGAAGTGCGCGCTCTCACACGTCAGGCCGTGATCGGCGATGAGCTTCCGCACCTGCTTGCCGTCCGACAGGCTCGTGAAGTCCTCGTAGTCGAGCGCCGAGCACAGCTCGATCGACTGAACGCCGATGCTCTTGAGCGCCTCAAGGAGCCCGGCAAAGTTGCCGGCCTTGATCATCGCCCGGTGCGGCCATGTCTGGCTGCCGATGGGCAGCCCGAGCGGATTGGCACGGAGCGTCGTGCCACCGCCCGCCAGCATTCCTGCCACGATCGCCTCCGTCCCCGCGATCTTGACGAACTCTCGTCGTGTCATCGCAGTCATATTTTTTCCTCGGCCGGTATACTCTCACGACTTCAGGTTGCAATAGGGCCCGATTCAGGTGCAGTAGGGCCCGACTTCAGTCGGGCCACGGTTCGGCCGAACTAAAGTTCGGCCTACTGCTGAGAGTCGCCATGACGACCATCGATCGGCGGACGTTTCTCGGAGGACTTGGAGCCGCGTCGGGCCTGACCATCGTGCCGCGGCGCGTGCTTGGACGCGGGTTCGTGCCGCCGAGCGACATGATCCTGCTGGCCCAGGTTGGCTGCGGCACCCAGGCACAGCGGCAGGTGAACACGGGCCTGGTGAAAAGGCCCGATCTGCAGTTCGTCGCCGTCGTCGATCCCAATACCGACAGCCAGGACTATGTGGACTGGGGACCGTGGGGCAACAGGGACGACATCCGTGAGTTCCTCGGTGAGCCCACATGGGGTGCCGGCGACACGGGCATTCGGGCCGGCCGCGACGTGGCCCGGCAGATTATGGAGACCTACTATCGCACGCAGGATCGCCCGAGCCGCGGGATCCGGTCCTACGAAGACTTCCGCGAGATGCTCGAGAAGGAATCCGACATTCAGGGGATCGTGAACATCACGCCCGACCACCAGCACGGCTCCATCAACATCTCGGCTCTCAGGAAGGGCAAGGCTGCGATCTCGCACAAGCCGGTGGCCAGCGTGCTGTACGAGGTGCGTCGCGTGCTCGCGGCGGCCCGCGAGAGCTCCGCGCCATCGCACCTGCTGGCCTACAGCAACAAACCCGACCGGCACCTGCTGGCGGCGTGGATTACCGGCGGCGCGATCGGTCACGTGCGTGAGGTGCACAACTGGAGTAGCCGCCCGTTCTGGCCGCAGGGCATGCAGGAGTACCACGCGTCCGGGCCGTCCGTACCGGCGGGCTTCAACTGGACGCTGTGGCAGGGGCCTGAACCGGATCGTCCGTACCATCCCAGCTACACCTTCGCCGTCTATCGGGGCTGGTACGCGTACGGCACCGGGTGTCTTGGTGACATGGGGCACTACAGCCTGTGGCAGCCGTACCGGATTCTGCAGCTCGGCGTCCCCGAATGCGTCGAGGCGCGACCGAGCACCGACGCGTTCGTCGGCGACAACCATGTGAGCGAAGGCGGACACGTCTCGCGCGTCGCATTCCCGAAAGCCAGCACCGTGCGCTGGCGCCACGCCGCCACGGGTGAGCGGCCGTCGGTGGATACGTTCTGGTACGACGGCGGGATGAAGCCGCAGACCCCGGAGGAACTGTACGAAGACAACGAGGACCTCGAGGACGAGGGCATGCTGTTCGTCGGCGAGAAGGGGAAGATCCTCTGCGACTTCCGGGGGCACAAACCGCGCCTGATCCCGAAACGCCGTCAGCGCGAGTTCGAGGGCTCGATCGCCGTTCCCGACGCCGACCTCACGTCAGGTGATGACGAGTGGCTCAACGCCATCAGGCAGGGCACGAAGTCGAAGGGCAGCTTCGAGCAGATCGCGCCGCTCGCCGAGGCCGTGACGCTCGCGGCCATTGCGCTCCGTGTGCCGTACAAGCGGCTGCTATGGGACGCGAAGCAGATGGCGTTCACGAACTCGGACGAAGCGAACGCGCTGATTCGTCGCGAACAGTATCGGGACGGGTGGGAAGGCCTCATCGGCTGACGACTGATTGGTCACGGACTAACACGGAAGTACACAGATTAGAGGGTCGCGCGCCGGCCGCAGGCCGGTGCATGGACGGGTCGCAGGCGCGGATCGCAAGCCTGAAGAACGCTCAGCCTGGCTTGTGATCCGCGCCTGCGATCCGTCCCAGCCGCGCTTCGCGCGGCGCGACCCTGCGTGATCTTCCGTCAAACCCAGGTCTATCCGCGTCCGTCCGTGTTATCCGTGACCATCTGTTGCATCCTCGCCTCTCAGAAGTGAACGCGAAAGAGGCGGAGGAGGGCCTGAGCCGCGCCGCCCTGCGGATAGCTACTGCCTGCCTCGAGGCGTCCACTCGACGCCGAGCTCTTCCAGCATCTTGACGGCGTTGGTGTTCGCCGGGTTCATCTGCAGCGGCCTTCTTGTAGCTGGCGATCGCCTCAGCCTTGAGGCCGGCAACCATTTGGCCCTCGCCCAGGCTGTCGTAGGCATTCGCATCGTCTGGATAGAGGGCGACGTTCGCTTCGAACAACCTCACGGCATCTGCCGTCCTGCCGGAGCGAAGCAGGCCGTAGCCGGCTTCGTTCAGGACGCGTAGGCCGAACGCCTCTCGCGGACCGCTCGTGTTCGCGGACTTGTACCAGGCTATGGCGCGCTCGGCGCCACGAATGTGCGCGAGCAGCGAAACGGTCGCGGCCGGCGGCGACTCACGCGTGTCGAAGAATGTCCACCGGTACTCTCGCGCGATGCTCGCCGCGAGATGGTCGAAGATCATGAACCCGTTGTCGGAGTTCGCCATGATCGCCACGCCGCTGCCGGAGTCGGCGAATGCGGTCAGATAGGCCTGGAAGCCTTCGTCTGAGCCGTTGTGGCCATACTGGCTCTTCCCGGGTCCCACGGCGAAGCCCAGCCCAAAGCCGATGCCGGCGCCAGGCACCTGTTCGGTCAGCATCTGCTTCGTCATCGCCTGTGACAGCACGCGCGTCGATATTCCCGCATTGGCCTTCGACACCTCGATCGCGATCCGCGCGAGATCCGCGGCGGTCGTCCAGAGGCCCGCCGCCGCCATCTCCGGGTACACGTGCCATCGGCCCTCGATGGCGGTGCCGCTGGCAGACGTGCCGGTGGCGGTCAGCGCGGCGCGGTCGGGAGGCAGCGGCTGGTCGTAGGTGCTGTGGTGCAAGGCCAGCGGCTGCAGCACGGTTTCCTTCATAATCTGCGGGAACGGCTTACGAAGCTGATCGACCATCATCAGCTGCACGATGGTCGTCCCGCCGCCGCTGTACCGTCCTTTCGTCCCCGGAACGACATCCACGCGCACCGCCGGCGTGTTGGCGGGCTTCTCTCCGTCGAGTACTTGCTCCAGCGTCGGCACCGGCTGGTCGACCGCGTAGCCGGGGAAACCGTGGACGGTTGTGCCCGCGGTGTGACCGAGCAGCCGGCGCAACGTCACCTTCTGCTCCTTCGTAAACTCGTTGTCCGGCACCTTCCACGAGATCAGCTTGTCGTTGATGTTCTGGTCCAGCGTCCACTTGCCGGATTCGACGAAGTGCAGCGCGGCCATGGCGGTGACGGGTTTGCTGATCGAGCCGGCCTGGAACAGCGTGTCGAGGGTCACAGGATCGAGGGCGCCCACCTGCTTCACGCCGTACGTCTTGGCCCAGACGAGCTCGTTGCGATCGAAGACCGCAACGCTGAGGCCTGGAACCTTGAACGTCTCCATCCACTGTTGAAGGGGCAGCTCGATTGGGGCATCGCCCTTGATCGCGGCCGACACCCGCGATTCCACGCGCGCGATCCGCGCCGCCTCGAGCGGGCTGGCGAGCCACTCCGCTTTTGCGGCTGGCGGGTCGGCCGGCACGAACGCGGTGACCGTCACCATCGCGCACAACGCAGCAGCGAACACGAGCGCACCTTGCATGCAAGCCTCTCCTCACGCATGGGCACGATGCCCGTCACGCGAGCTTGTGAAAGCGGCCGCCTGGAGTCAAGTGCGAGCGAGGATCATCGCCGACGCGCCGGAAGCTCACCGGATCGAGATTCACGTCGCGGATCACAAGTGACCTGCCAAGGCTCTAGCTCTACCGTAGCGGTTCAGCGGGCGGTACGGAAGGTTATCGAATAGCGGAGCATGGTGACCGGAGGAATGTGATGCTCGTAGGCATTCCTCGACTCGCCAGTCATCAGGTATGCCGATCGCCGCTCGAGCGTGACCTCGTGCGTCGCGGTCCGCCGGTGCGGGCTCTTCGCACCAGGCGAGACGTACGGGCGAAACTTCAGGCGACACGACGACAGAAGGGAAAGGCCGGCGACGATGTCGTATTGTGGCGCGTCGCGATGCCAGCCAATCGGTGCGCCCGGTGGGTACTCGTTGACCAGCGCCATCGCGAACGCGTCCGCATCCACGCGCGCCCACGCGGCGATCCTGTCGCGGACAGGGATGAGAAACGCCGGCACTGGTGGCGTGGATGCACCGCCGCTGTCGTAGGTCCGGCCGAAGAAGGCTACGCGCCGGCGAGCGACGACGCCGCGCATCTCGAATAGTGAAAACTCGAGACGCGCGATCTGGTCGGCAAGGGATGCTTCCTCGTCATGCGTGATGAAGTCATTCCGATAGTGGAACCCCGATGGAACATCCGCGTCGAACAGGGCGCCAAGTCCCGTCGCCATACCGCCAGTGTGGCACGCAAAAAGGTCTGGAGCGCTCGGACAAGGAGACCAATCACGATGAAACCGTACGTCCGGCCGATTGGCTTCATCCGGTCTGAGCTCACTGCGCGAAAGGGCGCGCCCAAGCAAGGGTCCGAAGGCGCGCCCGACGCGTGGATCGACGTGCTCGCCTGGGCGGCGGAGGCGCTCCACGGTCTCGCCGTCGGCGACGAGCTCATCGTCATCACCTGGCTTCACGAAGCGCGGCGTGATGTCTTTCAGGTGCACCCGCGCTCCAATCCCCGGAACCCGCTAACGGGGGTCTTCGCGACGCGATCGCCGGACAGGCCGAACCCGCTGGGACTTCATCCGGTGGTCGTGCGAGCGATCGAGGGGAATCGCCTGCGTGTCGGACCAATCGAAGCCATCGACGGCACGCCGGTAGTCGACATCAAGCCAGTGCTCTACTGACCTGAGCGACTCTGGCGCGGGGCTGACCAGCCTCCGCCAAGGCTACGGCGGTCCGCCGGAGCTTCAGCGAAGGCGGAAGCCCCGCCTCCACAGGGTCGACGGCAAGCCGGCTAAGACGACCTGGGCCCGCGGCGACGCGCAGTTCATCGGGCGCGGCCTGGCGCACGAGTCGAAGAACGCCGGCGGCAAGCCCATCGAGTTCATCATCGTCGCAGTCAAGTAGCGAGGCGCTCGCGGGGGGCGCAAGGCGGACGCGCAAGTCCGCCTTGCATCGGTCGCGTCCTCTCCGTAGAGGGCCTGACAGGCACCTCGCAGCGCTACGGTTTGGCAGGCGTCGCGACTTTCTGGGCTCGCGGTCCGGTCCACGTCCAGCCGTGAATCAGCCAGCCGCCGGCGCCCTTTTTCAGCACGACGGTCATCTGCGCCTCTTCACGCATGGCCACGCCCTTCTCCTCGAACGAGTAAACGGACGGCACGACGACATATGCGTGATCGCCGTGCGTTTCGGTCCTGGTGGGCGCGCTGATCGTGACCATCTGATTGGTGATGCCGCGTGCCTTGGCATCGCTGTCCAGATCGGCCGCCCAGGATTGAAACGCCTTCGGCCCACGCCAGACGTACGGCGGCACTTCGTCAACGATGACGAGATCGGCATCCGCCGCATGGGTGGCTGCTGCCGCCGCCGCGTCGCCCTTGTTGAAGCTGTCGATGAACTTCTGGATAGGCGCCATCACTTGAACGTCGGGCGCCTGCGCGGCGGCCGGCGTACACGCGAGCAACCACGCGCCAACAACGACGGGGGATAGGTATCTCATTTGCCTCCTTCAGCTGATCGGAATGGCGGGAGTTAAGCTCTGCAGGACGCCTGTTGTCAATGGTGGCAGTCGCGGCTCCCCACGCCGCATCCCGGGGAATCGCGTTATGCTTTCCGTCCGCGTTCCTGAAGACGATGACGTGCGCAAGCCCGTCGGAGCCAGCGTTCCCCGTTCCTGCAGCTGATGTCCGTGCGCAGCTGGCGCGCATTCTCGACAGTCAGTCCTTCCTGAAGGCGCCAATCCTCAGTCGGTTCTTGCGGCATGTCGTGGAACAGACGCTGGCAGGGGCGACCGACGCGCTGAAGGAGTACTCGCTCGGCGTCGACGTGTTCGATCGGGGCGACTCGTTCGACCCCCGCACCGACACGATCGTCCGCGTGCAGGCGCGTCGTCTCCGCTTCCGGCTGCGCGACTACTACGGTGCGATCGGACAGTCCGATTCCATCCGGATCGAGGTGCCGACCGGCGGCTACGTCGCCCTCTTCCAGAGACAGACGGGTGAGCGCGGGTTCACCAGTGACTCAGGCGGCCGGTTGCCGGTGCCGCGCACGCCGCTCGTCGGACGCACGCGCGAGCTCGAGGAGGTCACCGAGCTGGTGATGGATCCTGACGTTCGGCTGCTGACGCTCAGCGGCGCGGGCGGCAGCGGAAAGACGCGCCTGGCACTCGAAGCGGCGCGAGCCGTGACGGACGAATTTGCCGGTGGCGTCCTGATGCTTCCGCTGGCGCCCCTCGTCGATCCGACCAGTGTCGTGACCGCTGTCGGGCAGATGTTGGGATTGCGGCAAACCGGCGGCCGCGCGACCGCCGACGCCGTTCGCGAGCACGTCGCCAGGTCGATTGCCGCCCCGACGCTGCTGGTGCTCGACAACTTCGAGCACGTGCTCGCCGCCGCGCCGATTGTCGCGGATCTCCTCGACGCATCGGCGCATGTGAAGCTGCTCGTGACCAGCCGAGCCGTGTTGCGCGTTTATGGTGAGCACGACTATCCGGTGCCGCCACTGGCGCTTCCGCATCCGGCCGCAGCGCTCGGGCAGCTCGAATGCAATCCGGCGGTGCGTCTGTTCACGCAGCGCGCCGAGGCGGCACAACACGGCTTCGCGTTGACGGCGCAGAACGCAGCGTGCGTGGCCGAGATTTGTCGTCGCCTCGATGGCTTGCCGCTGGCAATCGAGCTTGCGGCCGCACGGGCAAAGGTGCTTCCGGTCGACGGCATCCTGGCACGTCTGCCGCACTCACTGGATTTTCTGACCGGAGGGGCACGCGAACGTCCGGCGCGCCAGCAGACGCTTCGCCACACGATTGACTGGAGTCATCGGCTGCTATCTCCGGCCGAGCAGGGGCTGTTTCGGCGGCTTGCCGTCTTTGCCGGCGGGTGGACGCTCGAAGGCGCAGAGGCCGTGTGCAATGCTCATCGTGATCTCGAGATCGGCGTGGAGGCTGGCATCGCGTCGCTGGTCGAGAAAAGCCTGGTGCAGCATGCGGAATCGTTCGACGGGGAGGCTCGCTATCGCATGCTCCAGACGCTGCGCGAGTACGCGTTCGAGCAGATGCGCCTCTTGAACGAAGACGGGCGAACACGCCGTGCTCACGCGGCGTACTGCATCGTGATTGCCGAGGAAGGCAATCCCCAGCTGCTGGCCGCTGAACGCGGCCGCTGGCTGGCGCGCTGCGATCTGGAACACGACAACTTCCGCGCTGCCCTCGACTGGGTCATCGCGACTGGCAACGCCGATTGGGCGTTTCGTCTCGGCCTTGCGCTCTACGCCTTCTGGGAGCGCCGCGAGCATCTCGTGGAGGGGCGCCAGCGCCTCGAAGCGATCGTCAATCTCGATGGCGCAGAGGCGCTCGCCGATCGCTGGGCACACGCGCTCTCGTACATCGCTGCTCTGGGCGGGCTCGGCGGCGATCCGGCAACCGTGCGTGAGCTGCACGAGACCTCGCTGGCGACGTTTCGGACTCTGGGAAACAGGAAAGGCGAGGCGCTGGCGCTCAACGCGCTCGGATCGTTTTTCGGGTTCAACGGCCAGTACCGAGACGGCGCGTGTTTATTACGAGCAGGCCGTGACGGTCTGCCGAGCGATCGGCAGCCAACCGGAGATTGCTGCGGCGCTCAGCAACCTGGCAGGAGTGGTCAGCCGCTGCGGGGATCGGGACCGGGCCTACGCGCTGCTGGAAGAGGCCCACACGATCTTCGAGAAGCTCGGCGATCAGGTAGCGGCCACGTGGACGGTCAATCACCTGGGCGACGTGGCCAGGAGGCATGCTGACCCTGGCGAAGCGCGACGGCTGTATCAGCGCGCGGTCGAACGCTTCGGCATTCTGGGCGATTTGTGGGGCATCTCGCGATCGTCGGCGGATCTGGCGTACGTCACGTGCGACACTGGCGACTACCAGGCGGCCCATCAGCTCTTTGCGGGAGCGCTCGTCGCGCTCGAGCGGCTCGACCACAAGCGGGGCATCGCGCGGGTCTTCGACGGATTCGCCTACCTCGCGCAGCGCGAAGGCCAATTCGATCGTGCCCTGACGCTCGCGGCCGCCGCGGCGGCCGTGCGCCAGGCTTTCGGGGCCGTCCCGCGTCCTGCCGACGAAGCGGTGATGGAGCGGTCGCTGCACGGTGCCTGGAACGCCTGCGATCCGGCGACGGCGCATGCGGTCTGGAGCGCGGGCCAGCAGTTGACGCTCGACGACGCCATTGCGCTTGCGCTCGAGCGGCCGGCGAGCGTCACGACTCGAAGTTGACCGGATCGAGCAGCCGGCGAACCGCAGAGATACGGTCGGCCGGGATGCCGACCCTCATCGCATGCTCGCGGATCAGCGTCTCGTCGGGCGAATAGTAGATGCAGTAGATCTTGTCGTCGGTCACGAAGCTGTGAATCCACCGAATCTCCGGCCCGAGCTGGCGGAGGACTTCGAGTGACGCGAGCGACGCCTCGCGGAGTTGATCCTCCGACAACTTCGACGCGCCCGGCATTTCCCGCTCAATCACGAACTGCGGCATGGGACGCTCCCTTCCGCCTCGGCCATTGTCCAGACAGGCGCGAGCCTCGGCGATTCTATCCCGTGATCAGCTCCACCACACTTCACGGTGAAGCGGGCGCAGTTCACTTGTTTCGCGCACGGGCAGCAGCCACGATCGCCGCGACGCTCGGTCCTGGGGACGGGCCCATTCCCGCTATCGATTGGGGTCTGTCCCTGCACCGGGTCGAAACGGAGACTCCCATGACCACGAGACACTTCCTGGTGATCGCTCTCACCGTTACTTCCAGCGCTGTCCTGGCGGCGCGTCCCCATTCGCACGCGCCGACCGTGACCCCGCTCGTCAGCGGGCTGGAAGGTGGTGCGGGCAGCACCATCGGCCCGGGAGGGGCCTTGTAAGTCACGGAACCCGCGGCGGGCCGCATCTCGCGCGTCGACCCCGGGACCGGGAACGTCACAATCGTCGCGAGCGGCCTGCCACCGGCGATCATCGGCGTCGGTGGCGCGATGGACGTCGCGTTCATCGGCAAGACGGCGTACGTCCTGGTCACGCTGGTCGGGCCGGACGTCGGCGGCGACGATGTCGTGGGCATCTACCGCGTGGACGGGCCGACAGTTTCACGGTGATTGCCGATATCGGCGCGTTCGCGCTCGCCAATCCGCCGAGCACGCCGTTCGATGTGCCGACGGGGCTTCAATTCGCGCTCGACACCTACCGCGGCGGCTTCTTGGTCACCGATGGGCACCACAATCGAGTGCTGCAGGTCACGCTGGACGGAACGATCACCGAGTTGATCGGGTTTGGCAACATCGTGCCGACCGGGCTGGCGCTGTCGGGCAACACGGTCTACATGGCAGAGGCCGGACCCGTTCCGCATCTGCCCGAGGACGGCAAAGTGGTGTCGTTCCGCACCAAGGTACCCGTCGCGTCGGAACTGGCGTCAGGCGCCAGTCTCCTCGTCGACGTAGAGTTTGGTCGTGGTCGTCGCCTGTATGCACTGTCACAGGGCGAGTTCGGCGGCGGACCTGCGGGGTCGCCGGCGTTGCCCGACACCGGCGCGCTCCTCAGCGTGAACCATGACGGCACGCTCACGGTCCTGGCGGACCGGCTGAACCTGCCCACCTCGCTGGAGTTCATCAAGGACACGGCCTACGTCGTCACGCTGACAGGCGAAATCTGGAAGATCGACGGCGTGTAGCCGAGAATAGCGGAAATCACCCATCACGCGGTCAACCGCGTTGGATGGTTTCGCCGAAGCAAACGCGCTGGTCCTTGTCACACAGTCGGCTTGCGAGGATTGCCCTCGCTGTCGAACGTCTTCCGGAGCGTCGTTGGACGCTGCCATCGCGAGCGCCGCACGCGACGTGTTGGTCGCGCTGGCCGACGCGGGCATCGTGTGTTTCGAAGGCAAGTATCGCTTCGCTTCTGGCGACCGTTTACCGCGATTCGGAGGGCGGCCGAGGACGGGAACGACGATACCGACCGACCCGGAGTGGCTGCCACTGCTCTGGACGTCGGCATCCCGACGCTTCCGGAGCTTCAGACACGCCGCCGACGAAGCGGGCATGTCGCGGGTGTTCGGCGGGATCCATTTCGTCCACGCGGTGGAGGACGGGTTGAAGGAGGGAAAGGCCGTCGGCCGGGAAGTTGCGCGATTGCTTCAGCGCGTCCGGTGTGATCTCTTGCGTGGTCTGGGCTTGACACATGCGCGGGGCCTAGACACACTCAGCTCGAATTCGCTTGGCGGTGGAGTCCGCCACAACCGCCGTCCCTCGACGGCCAATGACTCCTACGGGCTGCCGTAGGAGCACGCTCCTCGATGCCGCGGCGCCCACGAGGTGACGCGACATGGAACGACTGGCCTTGATCTGTCTGGCGGGAGCGGTGGGGACCGGGACCCGGTACCTCATCGCCCTGTGGGCGGCGCAACGTTTCGGCAGCGCCTTCCCCTACGGCACCCTGATCGTCAACATCGTTGGCTGCTTTGCCATCGCGGGCGTCATGCACGCGGCGCTGACGCTCTCCTGGCCTCCGGCCCTTCGCTCCGCGATCACCATCGGCTTCATCGGCGGGCTGACGACGTATTCGAGTTTCAACTACGAAACCAGCCGGCTGATCGAGGAGGGCGCCACGGGCGCCGCGGCCGCCAATGCCATCGCGACGATCGCCGGTGCGTTCGTGGCCGGATGGCTGGGCATGCTGTGCGCCAGGCTGGTGCTTGGCCGTTAGGAGGCTGCGATGCGCGTGCTGGACGGCGATCAGTGCCTGGTCAGAATCTTTCTCGGCGAGTCCGATCGGTTTCACCACATGCCCCTGTCGAGGGCCTTGCTCGAGCGTCTCCGCCGCGAGGGCTTCGCAGGCGCGACGGTGATCCATGGCGTCGCCGGCTTCGGGGCGAGCAGCGTGATTCACACGGCGAGCATGATCGAACTCTCAACGGACCTGCCCGTCCTGATCGAGGTAATCGACGATCAGGCGCACGTGGACGCTTTGCTCCCGATCCTGGACGAAATGGTCACCGGCGGCGCGCTGGTCACGGTCGAACGCGTGCGTGTGCTCAAGTACGCGGCCGGAGAAAAGGGGAGTCACTGAAGCCCGCCGCGCACGGACGTAATGCGCTGCGTGTTGAAGCCGAGCCAGTGCATCCGTCCCACGTATCGCGCGTGTTCGACCTTGATGCAGCGATCCATGACGACCGAGAGGCCGCCCTTCTCCGCGATGCGCGCGCCTTCCTCGTTGATCACCGTGAACTGGCACCAGAGATTCCCGGCACCAATGGCCACGGCTTCCTCGGCGATCCCGGGCAGCGCATCGGGCGCGCGAAAGACGTTCACGACGTCCACCGGCACCGGCACGTCAGTCAAGGACTTGAAGCTCTTCTCGCCGAAGATCTCTGTCTCACGCGGGTTGACGGCGATGACGCGGTAGCCGTGGCGCCTGAGATAGAACCCGACGAAATAGCTCGCGCGCAGCGCGTTCTTTGACAGGCCGACCATGGCAATGGTCTTCGACGTGTGGATGACGTGCTGAATCGTCAGAGGGTCCTGATAGCGGCTCAAGTCGAACATCGGTGTCACCGTGCGGTCGCATCCGCCGTCGCCGAGGCGGCGACACGCGCGAAGCCCTGTTCGAGGTCCCAGATCAGATCGTCAACGGCCTCGATGCCGACGGACAGTCGAATGGTCCCGGGCCCGACGCCGGCGGCGCGGAGCTCTTCTTCGCTCAGCTGGCGGTGCGTGGTGCTCGCGGGATGGATGATCAGGCTCTTGGAATCGCCGACATTCGCCAGGTGCGACCACAAGGTCACGCCGCGGATGAAATCCTGTCCGGCAGCGCGACCGCCCTGGCAGTCGAACGAGAACACGGCACCGGCGCCATGCGGCAGATACTTCTCGACGAGCGGCCGAAAACGGCTCGAGCGCAGCCCGGGGAACGTCACGTTCGACGCCAGTTCGTGCGACTCGAGATAGCTCGCCACGGCGGCGGCATTCTCTGACTGACGGGCCATCCGCAGCGAGAGTGTCTCGAGTCCCTGCAGGAACAGGAAGGCGTTGAACGGGCTCATGCAGGCGCCGAGATCGCGCAGCGTCTCGGCCCGGAGCTTCATCAGATACCCGTACGTGCCGAACGTCTCGTGGAACTGGAGACCGTGATAGGCCGGCGACGGATCGGCGATCACCGGATAGCGCCCGTTCGACCAGTTGAACTGCCCGGAATCGACGACGACGCCGCCGATGCTGGTGCCGTGGCCGCCGATGAATTTCGTGGCCGAGTGCAGGACGATGTCAGCGCCCCACTCGAGAGGACGACAGAGAAACGGCGTCGCGAAGGTGTTGTCGATCAGCAGCGGAAGCGAGTGCTCGTGGGCAATGGCGGAGATCGCTTCGATGTCGAGCACGTTGCCGCCGGGGTTCCCGATCGTCTCGCCGTAAAAGGCCTTCGTGTTCTCGCGAACCGCCGCCTTCCACGCCTCGGGATGGTCGGGATCGACCCACGACAGCTCCACCGACATCTTGCGCAGCAGATGCTTGAGCTGATTGACCGTACCCCCATACAGGGCCGACGAGGAGACGACATGGTCACCGGGCGTCAGCAGCGTGAACAGAGCAGCCGCCTGCGCGGCGATCCCGCTGGCGAATGCGACCGCGCCGCAGCCGCCTTCGAGGTTCGCCATGCGCTCCTCGAACGCGGCGACGGTCGGGTTCATGATCCGCGAGTAGGTGTTTCCGTACTCCTGCAGATTGAAGTACACCGCGGCCGACTCGGGGTCCTCGAACACGTAGCTCGTCGTCTGATAGATCGGCACGGCGCGCGCGCCGGTGTTCGGATCCGGGCGCTGCCCTGCATGCACTTGACGGGTGTCGAACCCGAAGCGGCGCGACTCTTCCATGAGGACCGGCTCCTAACCTGCGAGGAAGCGCTGAATCATCGGCGTCTGCCGCGCCTCCTCCAACAGAAAACAGTCGTGCCCGTACGGCGCCTCGATCACGTGGAGATCGACGTCCTTCCCCGCCGCGCGCAGCGCGCCGGCGAGCTCCTCCGAGCCCGATGGCGGATACAGCCAGTCGGAGCTGAACGCGATCAGCAGCGTCCGGGCGGAGACGTTGCGGACGGCGTCCACGAGCCGGCCGCCTCCGTGCTGCCGCGCGAGATCGAAGTACGACAGCGCGCGTGAAGTGTAGAGATAAGTGTTCGCGTCGAACCGCTTCACGAACGTGTCGGCCTGGTGTCGCAGATAACTTTCGACCTCGAACTCAGGCTTCGTCAGCTCGTAGCGGATGTGGTCCGATCCCTGGAGCCGCCGTCCGAACTTGTCGTTCAGCGATCGGGCGGACAGGTAGGTCACGTGGCCCACCATCCGTGCCACACCCATTCCGGCATGGGGCGCTCGCCCGGTGCCGTAATAGTGGCCGCCTTGCCAGTCCGGATCCGCGGTGATGGCATTGCGCGCGATCGCGTTCCACGCGACACCTTGAGGCTGCAGCGCATGCGTGCTCGCGATCGGAATAATCGCGCCGACCTCCGTGCCGTGCTGGACAGCCCACTCGAGCGCCTGCATCCCGCCGAGCGAGCCGCCGGCCACCCCGGCGAGACGCGTAATGCCAAGCTCGTGCAGCAGAGCTCGCTCGACCCGCACCATGTCGGCCACCGTGATCACTGGAAAGTCGGCGCCATATGGGCGTCCAGTTGCAGCGTCGATCGATGACGGCCCCGTGGTGCCCCGGCAGCCGCCGAGCAGGTTCGAGCTGACGACAAAGAACTGGTCGGTGTCGAACGCCTTGCCGGGACCGATCATGCCGTCCCACCAGCCCAGCCCGCGGTCCTTGCCGGCATCGCGCTCGTCGGCGCGAAACCCGTCCCTCGTGCTCGCGGCGACCGGCGCCTTGGAAAAGCCCGCCGCATGCGCATCTCCGCTCAGCGCGTGACAGACCAGAATGACGTTGTCGCGCGCCGGCGCCAGCGTGCCGTAGGTCTCGTACGCGACGCGAACGCCTTGCAGCTCACGTCCACAGTCGAGCGGCAGCGCGCCGGGAAGGTCGAGAAACTGCGTCTCGACGGTGCCGACGGAACCCGCGGCCGCCTTCGGCGCTGGGGTGGTCATCTGGCGATCATATCTCTTGAGCTTGGCGGGCTGTGCCACGCCGCCGGCGGTGTCACGAAGGACACGGTCGGTTGTATGATCCAACACTTCCGGCAAACAGGATCAACGCGGCTGTTCGCGTCATCCCAGGAGGCTCATGATGGCTGAAACGAAGGTCAACAACGGCGTGAACGTCGATGCGCTGCTGGCGGCGCGAGAGGCGCTGAAAAGCGCACCGCAGGCGGCCAAGTTCACGTGGCGGGCCTCCTGCAAGTGGCAGAACGGCACGCACAGCAAGACGAGCGTGCAGGGCTTCCATGGCCTCGGCGAGGAGCAGAAGCACAAGACCTCGTTTTCGTTTGACGCCGATCACCCCGAGATCTTCGCGTCGGAAGACCTCGGCGCCACGCCCATCGAGCTCGTGCTCGTCGGCCTCGCCAGCTGCCTGACGGCGGGCGTCGCCGCGGTCGCGCAGAACCGCGGGGTCCAGCTCCGATCGGTCGAGGCGAAGCTCGAAGGGTCGATGGACATCCAGGGGATCCTCGGCATCGACAGCGACGTGCGCAACGGCTACGACGACATCAAGGTCACCTTCAACATCGACGCGGATGCGCCCAAGAAAGAAATCGAAGCCATCGTCGCGCAGTCGCAGAAGCGGTCGGCGGTGTACGACGTGGTCACCAACCCGACCAACGTGACGGTCGTAGTCGCCTAGCGTCCCTCGCCCCTGCAGCGGAGCTCGCCATCGAACGCCTTACGACCGTCGTCATCGGAGCCGGGCACGCCGGTCTGGCGACGAGCCGTTGTCTCACCGAGCGCTCGATCGATCACGTCGTCCTCGAGCGAGGCGAGGTGGCGAACTCCTGGCGCCGCGAACGGTGGGACTCGCTGCGGCTGCTGACGCCGAACTCGCTGAGCCGTCTGCCGGGTTACCGGTACGACGGCAGCGAGCCAGACGGCTTCATGACGATGGGCGAGGTGGTCGCGTTCGTCTCGCGCTTTGCCGAAGTCGCCGCCGCGCCGGTGCGAACGCAGACCGCGGTCACGTCGGTCAGACGGGCCGACGACGGGTACGACGTCGCGACCGCGAACGGCGAGTTTCGGTGCCGCAGCCTGGTGCTGGCGAGCGGAGCCTGCAACGCCGCGCACGTCCCGGCGCTTCGACAGGCGGTGCCACCGGCGATCGAGTGTTTCACCGCCTTCGACTATCGCAATCCGACGGAGCTGCCCGACGGCGGCGTGCTGGTGGTCGGCGCGTCCGCCACGGGAGTGCAGCTCGCCGATGAAATCCACCGCTCGGGCCGCCGGGTGACGCTCGCGGTCGGCGAGCACGTGCGGATGCCGAGAACCTATCGCGGGCGCGACGTGCTGTGGTGGATGGATGCGTCGGGGGTCTGGAACCAGCGGTACGACGAGATCGACGACCTGACGCGTGCCCGCAATCTCCCCTCGCCACAGCTGGTCGGGACGCCGGCACGGACGACGCTCGATCTCAACGCGCTCAGCGCGGCGGGCGTCGAGATCGTCGGACGCCTTGCCGCGATTCGCGACGGCCGAGCGCTGTTCTCTGGCGGGCTGCGCCATCTGTTCGCGCTGGCCGACCTCAAGATGGAACGGCTGCTCGACTCGTTCGACGAGTGGGCGCGCGTTTGCTCACACGATGCGGACGTCGGCCCTCCAGAGCGCTTTGAGCCCACCCGCGCGCCGGCATCGCCGCGACTGAGCCTCGACTTCGGGCGTGGCGAGATCCGTTCCATTGTCTGGGCCACCGGATTTCGTCCGGACTACAGCTGGCTCGATGTTCCGGTGGTGGACGCGAAGGGACACCTGCGGCACGACGGCGGAGTGGTCGAGGCACCAGGCCTGTACGCGATCGGCCTGCCGGTGCTGCGACGACGCAAGTCGACGTTCATCTGCGGCGCCGAGGACGATGCACGCGAGGTGGTCGCCCATCTCGCCGGGTATCTTGCCGCACAAGTGCGCTCGTGAGGCGCGATTCAATCAAATGGGCAGATTCTATGAGGATGCGCGATAGCCTCGAGCCCACGGCAGGGTCCGCCTGGCGAATGCACCGTTGCCGGTGAGCAGATGGAACATGAAGGAGCCGAGGCAGAACGCGCCGAAGATCAGCGCCCCGAGTGCCAGGACCAGAAGACCCTCGAGGACCCATGCGAGCATGTGCCAACCTGCAAGGAGCGACAGACCGATGGCCAGCATGAACGTCGCGGCCATGCCCTGGGAGAACCGCCGCGGAGCGGGCGCCGCCGTCAGTGGTGGAAGCTGTTTCCGGGCGGCGATGAGGCTGTTGTACAGCCGGTCGAAGGGATTCAGCGCGGGTACGAGCGCGTTCCACCACAGGAGTGCCGATAGCGTCAGGAACAGGACCGGCGCCTGCAGCAGGACGCCCGCAACCACGAGCACGCCGATGGCGCGTGGCTGGAACATCAGCGCTGGATACTGCAAGTCGCACGCCGTGGCGCTCGCGCCTTCAAACCCCTGTTGCTTCACGAAGTTGATCTGCGCGTCCGACATATCATCTCCTGCCCACTTCACTGCTGTGACGAGAGTAGCGCGTCCAAGGCGTCGGCGGAGCCGTCATTCGGGGCGGGCGTCAGGCCCAGGATACGACACATCATCGCGTACAAGTGCACGTTCTCGACCGGCGGTATCACGGCGCCGCGCTTGAACGCCGGTCCGGTGCCGATCAGGATGCCTCGCATCGACGGCACCGCATTGTCGTAGCCGTGCGCGCCGCGTGATGCCGGCGCGGCCTCGGAAGCACGTCGGGCCGCTTCGGCGCGCGAGGCGATGGTCCACCCTTCGCTCGCGATGCCGACGATCGGCGTGATGCGCCGACTGTCGCGGAAGTGCAGGCGCGCCGGGATATCGGCCTTTCGAAAAACAGCCAGATGCGGGTTAGCGCCCGCGAGCTGGCGATACACGCGCTCGTGATCACTGTCGCGTGCGGCGAGCATCAGCACCGGCGACCAGTCCACCACGTCGACGGTTGTCAGATCGAGATAGTCGTCAAGGATGATCTGGCGATCCCGCGAGACCTCGGTCATGCCGTGATCGGAGGTCAGAATGAGATTGATCCGATCCGCCAGGCCCCGTTGCTCGAGCCCGTGGCGAAGCCGCTCGAGCGCGCGATCCAGGCGTTCGATCGCCGCGCGTACCGCCGGCGAGTCGGGGCCGTCCTGATGACCGGCGGCGTCGACGTCGCTGAAATAGACGGCGATGAACACGGGGCGTTCGGACGCTGGTTTGTCGAGCCATTCGATCACCCGGTCCACCTGCGCCGCCGGGGAGATGGCGCGATCGTACCGGGCCCAATATCGCGGGCGGACGCCTTTGACGCTGCCCTCTGATCCGGGCCAGAAGAGCGAGGCGGTGACGCGACCCTGCCGCTCGCCGGTCACCCAGATTGGTTCGCCGCCCCACCAGCGCTCATCTTCGACCGCCGCCCGATCCGCCAGCGAGAACCGCGCTCTGAACTCGGGATCGTACATCGTGTTGGCGACGATGCCGTGATGCTCGGGGTAGAGGCCGGTCACGGCGGTGTAGTGCGAGGGAAAGGTCTTGCTCGGGAACGGAGGGATCAGCGCCTCGGCGTGCGCGCCGCGCGCCAGCAGTCGCTGGATCTCCGACGTCGGATAGCGATGGACGTAATCCCAACGAAACCCGTCGAACGATACCAGCAGCACCGTCGGCTGCACCGCTGACGATCCACATCCGGCAGCGATGAGGGCGGCGATGAGGCACGCGACGCAGTTCAGAAGCGCTCTCACCAATGTGTGAGCGAACCATCAGGGCGCCTGAACACGTTCCGGCGGCCCGGCTGCGTGACCTCGCCGATCATCGTCAGCAGCTTCATGTCGGCGGTCACGCCAAGGCCCGGCCGCTGGTTCATGTACATCTTCCCGTTCTTGAAATCGAAGCTCTCCGGCAGGTAGTCGATGGGACGGCCGTCCGAGTAGTCCTCGAGCATGACCGGACCGGAGAACGTTGAGAGGCAGTTCACCAGCGCGGCGGTCGCGATCGGTCCGGTGAAGTGCGGGATGATGCCCACGGCGTGGGTCTCGCACATCCCGGCGACCTTCATCATTTCGGTGATGCCGCCGACGTTCGGCAGCGTCGCACGGATGAAGTCGATGTCATGGTTCTCGACGAGCCTGTTGAAGTCCCACCTCAGCCCCCACTCCTCGCCGTGCGTCAGCGGAACGGCGGTCATCTGTCGAAGCTTCGGGATGTCCTGAAGCGCGTGCTCGTCGCGGACGGGATCCTCGACGAAGAACGGCTCGTACTCTTCGATAGCCTTGCAGCATCGCAAGGCGTCGTTGAAATCGAACCGCTGGTGCAGGTCGATGCACCAGTTCCCGTCGACGCCGACTCCTTCACGGACGTCGCGGCAATCCTGCGCGATCCGACGGACGATCGACCGCGTATCGAAGACGTCACCGATCGGCACGTCGCCGGAGTGCATGCGGAACGCGCGGAATCCGGCGTCCATCGTCGCCCGCGCGCGTTCCTTCAGGCTCAGCGTGGCGTCGGCGGGCGTGCCGGGAGGACGGACGGCGCTCGTGGCGTAGCACTCGCAGTAGTCGCGCACGCCGCCCCCGAGCAGCTCGTGCACCGGCAGCTTCAGCGCCTTGCCCTTGATGTCCCACAAAGCGAGATCGAGCGCGCCGAGCGCATGAGTCTTCTCGCGGCCAGGCGGATAGAACCAGGCGAGATACGCCTCCTGCCAGATCGCTTCGATCCGGAACGGGTTCTTACCAATGAGCGTCCCGGCGACTTGCTCGAGCGTATCCTTGGCGCCGCCTTCGCCGATGCCGGTAATGCCGATATCGGTCTCGACCGTCACCACCATGTTGCTCTGATTGAAGAGCGGGTTGAGGTTCGGCGGCCGGTAGATCCGGACACGAGTAATCGTCGCCTTCGGCAGATCGGCCGCCGCATCGAACGGACGCCACAGGGAAAGGGCAGGAGCCGCCGTGATCGCTCGGAGAAAGGTCCTTCGATTCATGCGTTCCTCCCGAAGAGAAGGCCGTCTATTTTCTTCGCGTCCTTTCCTCGACATTGGGCTTGCGGATGGCAGTCTGTGGCCGTCGTGAGGGGATGGCGGCGTTTCTTCAAGAGAAAGGTCGCTCATTTCACACTCCTCGTGACGGCATCGGACGGGCGCTGATTATGGCTCACCTGACATGACGTCAGCGTCGCGCAGGGTTGCGCGTTAGCTCATCAGGCGACGAGCGTGAAGTGCTCTCAGGGCCGTGCCAGGCGGCCCGCGACGGCAGCGGCCATCACGTGCGCGGCGCGCGCGTTCGGATGGACGTCGCCGTGCACGCGCCAGGCGGGGTCGATTTCGACCAGCACGTAGGGCAGTCTTGACTCGTCAAGGATTCGGCGCCGCAGTGTCTGTTCAACGCGATCTTCCGGACCGAACTGCGGCACGAGAATGAGGGGCGTGGCCCCGCGATGCGCAGCCAGTTCAACGGTGGCACGCAGGATCTCGCGTGTCACCGCGATGCCGCGTTCGACGGTTTCATCGCTGCGGTACGGCGCGACCAGCTGCACAAACGATCGCAGCCGCCCGTGTCTGACTCCTGGCAGCCATGTCAGGCCCGGCCCGAGGTGCGGTCGGTCGTCATCGAGGTTCCGGCCGAAGAGGGTCGTCATGAACATGGAGACCACGGCGGCAGGCTGGCCGAAGCGTGGCAGCTCGTCCTGAACTCTCAGATACGCCTGGTCGTTGCCGTAGCCATCGACGGCGAGATTCGCGCTCTGCTTCCCCAGCATCGCGCCGACCTGCGCTGGAATGCTTTCGTCCCAGGTCAGCCCCTTGCCAAACATCACGGACTCGCCGGTGAACAGCAGGGTCGGGAGCTCAGGGTCGACGGGGGCGTCCGGACGGCGGACGCGATACCCGGCCGCGTCGAACGCGTAGTCGACCACGCGTCCTCCGATGGCGCTGTGGCCCGTGCGTGATGGGACGAATGTCCAGCCAAGCCGTGGATCGGCCTGGCGGCGCGGTTCCTGGTCACGCCCGAGCCACTCGGCAGGACGAAGGTGCACGAGACGGAGGACCAGCTCGCTGGCGGCGAGGGCGAGGACGGCCGCGATCGCCACGTGGAGAACGCGAGCCGGCGCTCGCGCGACGGCACGTCCGATGCGCGGCCGCACGACCAGCGCAAGCAACATGCCGAGCACGCCCATGGCGAGGCGGACGATCGTTTCGAGCAGGACGTACGTCTCACGCGTCAGAAAGAAGGACGGCAGAAAGTGCCGGTCGAGCCAGCGCTGGTTCGCGAGCAGAGGCGTAGCCAGAAGCGCGACGCCGAACGACGCAACCGTGACCTCGGTAAGCAAGCGCGACAGCGGGTACTCGGAAGGGCGGTCTTGATACGACACGGGAATCACAGATATTCTGCGATCAAGGTGCTCCTCTCTTCCCCCGCGAGAGATCGATATGCCTCCACTCGCGCGAATCGCACCGCTGGATCGGCTCCTGCGCCCGGTTCACCAATGGGTGTGGAGCGATTTCGACCGGCGCGTGCGCAAGCTGCTCGCGTTCGGGGAAGTCGAGTCCGATGGCGGACGTGACATTCTGCGTGCGGCCGAGCTGACGCCGGATCCGCTGTTGCGGCGGCTCTATCTCGAGCATGCCATCGACGAGCTGCATCACGGCGACCTGTTCCGCCAGCGAGGCGCCGCCCTCCTCAGCAAACGTTCCGCACACTCGACGACGCTCTTCAACGGGACGCCGCTTCCCGGCGGCCATGGGCTGGACGACCTGTCGGTCCAGGACGAGCCCGACCATCGTCTGCTCGCCTTCCTGCACGTCGCGGAGAAAGCCGCCGCGGGCCGTTTCACGATCTACCGGGAGCTCGTGGATGACGATCCGCATACGCGCGAGATTTTCGAAGAGATCCTGCGCGATGAAGTCTTCCATATGAACTACACGTACACACAGCTCGCCCGCGTCATGCCACGGTCGTACCGGCGGCAGGTGTGGCTGGCGCGCGCGAGCCGGGTCTGGAAACGGTATCTGCGTGTCGCGGCCGCGATCGCGAGCGTGCTGGGCGCTGCAGTGCTCACGATGATCTATTTCATCGTGCTGCCACCCTTCGCGTGGCTGGCGAAACGCGCCGAACAGCGCGAGCGGATCGGATGGACGCCCAGCCCCCGCACGCGCGACGAGTCGCCGACGAGGCAATACTGAATGAGGATTCTCGGGATTTCCGCGCACTATCACGATTCGGCTGCCGCGCTCGTCGTCGATGGCGTGCCGGTCTGCGCCGTCCAGGAAGAACGTCTGTCGCGGCACAAGAACGACGCCACGTTTCCGGCGGGAGCAATCGAGTGGTGCCTGAATCACGCCGGGCTGGATCCGGCTGATCTCGATGCGGTCGTCTTCTACGAGCGCAGCATGCTGAAGTTCGAGCGGATTCTCACCTGCGCGCTCCGGGCCTTTCCGCGTTCCTGGCGGTCGTTTCCGCACGCGATGAAGAATTCGCTCGGCGAAAAGGTGTGGGTGCGCGGCATCATCTCGTCGAATCTCGGGGTGCCGGCGCGCAAGATCCTGTTCACGCGACACCACGAATCCCATGCGGCTGCCGCTTTCCTGACGGCACCGACGCGGCGCGCGGCGATCCTCACCGCCGACGGCGTGGGCGAATGGGCCACGCTCACGGTCGGTCACGGCGAGCGGCGCCAGGATGGCCGTACGGACATCACGCTGCTCCGTGAAATCAGGTTCCCGCATTCCCTGGGGATGCTGTATTCGACGTTCACGGCGTATCTCGGCTTCGCGGTCAATGAGGACGAGTACAAGGTGATGGGGCTCGCCGCCTATGGGCGCCCGACGATGACCGAGCAGGTCCACAAGCTGATTCGCCGCACGCCGGATGGCGCCTTCGCGCTCGTCCCGCAGTACTTCGAGTACCAGACGACGGCAAGTCGATCGTATGCCTCGCCGTTTGTCGAGCTGTTCGGTCCGCCGCGCAATCCGTACGACCCGATCGATATCGAGACCGCCGAAGGTCGACGCTTCGCGGATTGTGCCGCCAGCGTGCAGCGCGTCCTGGAAGATACGCTGGTGGACATCGCGAGTGCGCTCCATCGCGAGACCGGCCTGCCGGATCTCTGTTTTGGCGGAGGCGTGGCACAGAACGGCGTCGCCAACGCGCGAATCCTCCGGGAGTCCGGCTTCGAGCGCGTGTTCGTGCCGCCGGCGCCCGGCGATGCCGGCTGCGCATTGGGCGCGGCGTTGTACGCCGACCGCATTTATCTCGGCAACCCGGACCGGGACGTACCCGATCACCCCTTCTGGGGGCCGGTCGTCGACCCGACGGACCTGGCGCGGGCGGCGCGAGAGGACGACCAGGACGTCGCGGAGCTCGATGACGCCGTGCTCATCGAACGAGTCGCCGATGCGCTCGCGGCAGGCAACGTGGTCGGGTGGATGGACGGCGCCACGGAGTTCGGGCCTCGTGCCCTGGGACACCGCAGCATTCTGGCTGCGCCGCATTCGCACGAGATGCGCGACCGGCTCAATCGCGACATCAAGTACCGCGAGGAGTTCCGGCCGTTTGCCCCGGTCGTGCCGATCGAGGCGGCGGATCAGTATTTCGAGCTGCCGCCGGGTGGCCTGCGGCTGGCTCGCTTCATGTCGGGTGTGTTTCCGGTCCGGCCGGAATGGCGGACGAGGCTCGCCGCGATCACGCACGTCGACGGTTCCGCACGGCTGCAGGCGCTCGAGCGTGACATGGCGCCACGGCTGCACGCGCTGCTCGAGGCGTACGGGCGCCGCACCGGGATTCCAATCCTGCTCAATACCTCGTTCAACCTTTCCGGCGAGCCGATCGTCACGCGTGCGCTCGAGGGGTATTCGAGTTTCCGGCGCTGCGGGATTGACCTGCTCGTCGCGGCCCCGACCCTGGTGACGAAACGCGCCGCCTCACGGGCAAGACCCCTGAAGGAGGACGTGGCATGGTGGTCAGGAAGCCTGGCGGGATCCGACGTCGCCTGATGATGCTGGGAACGGTCGGCGGCTCGATCGCGGACCTTGGGCGCGGGATGTGGCGGAGCGAGCAGGGCAACCGCTGGCTGCTGCCACTGGCCGTGTTTCTCTGCCTGTTTGGCGTCGTGCTGATCCTGGCGACGACGGTCGAGGCGCTCGCGCCGTTCATCTACGCGATTTTCTGAGTGGACGCCATCCGCGAGCTGCTCGCCTGCCCGGCCTGCGCCGGGACGCTCGCTGAGGACTGGTCGTGCCGCGAGTGCGGCACGCGCTTCGAGGTGCTCGACGGGATTCCCGCCTTGCGACTTCCCGGCGACGAACGAACCGACGCGGTGCGGCGCTTTTACGAGCGCGCGCCATTTCCAGGCTACCCGCCGCACGACAGCCTGCAGGCGCTGCGGGCGCGGGCCGAGCGCAGCCCGTTTCCGCGCCTGATCGATCGGGCGATTCCCGGTGATGCGCGGATCGTCGAGGTCGGATGCGGAACCGGTCAGATGTGCCTGTTCCTGGCGCGCGCCGATCGTGTGGTCGTCGGCGCCGATCTGGCGCGGGCGTCGCTCGCGCTCGGCGCCGACGCGGCAAGGCGCTTCGGACTCCATCGCGTGCAATTCGTCGAGACCGATCTGCAGCGTCCGGGCCTCAAGGCAGGCGCCTTCGACGTGGTGTACTCGTCGGGCGTGCTGCACCATACGCCGAATCCGCGCGCCTCGTTCGCGCGCCTCACGCAACTCGCACGTCCAGGCGGCACGATCGTGCTTGGCGTTTACAACGCGTTTGCGCGGCTGCCCGCGAAGCTTCGGCGCCTGACGGCCCGTCTTTCGGGGTACCGGATCGTCCCGTTCGATCCGGTGCTGCGAGGGCGACGCCATGAACCGGCGCGGCGTGAGGCGTGGCTGCGCGATCAGTACCAGCATCCCGAAGAGCACAGTCACACGCTCGCCGAGGTGCAGGGCTGGTTTGCCGAGAACGGCGTCGAATACCTCCGGGCCTATCCGAGCGCGGTGCTCGACGACGAGCCAGGGGAGCTCTTGACGCCCGCACCGGATAACTGGGGGCCCGAAGGGTGGCTGGCGCAGCTGGGATGGATTCGGACGCTCGGCCAGGAGGGTGGATTGTTCTTCACCGTCGGCCGGCGCACGTGACCGGAATCCATAGCGTCTCACTCAGCCGTTCGACATTGAGATCACTTCTTGTTTGCCTGCACCGAAGTCGACGAGCAGTTTGCCGAGCGCGGCCACGTCCACCGGTTTGACCAGATGAGCGTCAAAGCCAGCTTCCTCGGAGCGGCGGCGATCCTCGTCCTGCCCCCACCCGGTCAAGGCCACAAGCAATGGACGTCCTGGTTGCTTTTGTTGTTCACGAATCCTTCGAGCCGCTTCGTACCCGTTCAGGCGTGGCAAACCAATGTCGAGCAAGATCACGTCGGGTTGAAGTTTCGTCACCGCTTCCAACGCTTCCACGCCGTCGTGGGCCGTGTGCGTTTCGTGTCCGCTGAACTGGAGCAGTATGGCAAGCATGCCGGCGGCGTCCCGATTGTCATCGACAATCAGAATACGGAGCCCCGTCGCCGTCACCGCTGGCTCGCGAGTCATCGCGGGCAGCGGCATCGTGGCAGTCTCAACCATGATCGGCAACCGCACGGTGAACTCACTGCCCTGGCCGATGCCCGCACTGGTGACGTCCACACTGCCATCGTGCATATGCGTCAAGGTCCTCACCAGCGTCAGGCCGATACCGAGCCCAGTCACCGCCCGCTCCAGAGCCGTATCGACTTGCGTGAACATATCGAAGATGCATGACCGTTGATCGGGGGCGATGCCGATGCCGGTGTCGCGCACACGGATGACGACGTTCGGCGGAAGTCCGCGTGACGCCTTCTCGGTGTCACCGGCGGATTCCTCCGTGCGTTCCACCGTCAGCCAGATGTGACCGCCGCGGTCGGAGAACTTGCACGCGTTGTTCAACAGGTTGCCGACGATCTGCGCCAGACGAGTCGGGTCGGCATTCAGGTACACCGGCTCCTGCGGCAATGTCACTGTCAGTTCCTGATCCGAGCTTTCGCAGAGCGGACGGACGGCTTCCACCGCATGATGCACGACCGATGACAATTCGACGCGCTCCTTCCGAAGGACCATCTTGCCGCGGCTGATGCGCCCCGCGTCGAGCAGATCATCGACCAGCCTCACCATTTGTCCGACCTGACGGTCGAGCACATCCATGGCGGCATCGACCGGTTGACTGGGAGCGGGTTTCGTCCGGCCCGTCCCCTGACTGAGCGCCGCAGGAGATTCGACCTTCCGGGCGCGACGCATGACTTCAAGGGAGTGGCGAATGGGTGCGAGCGGGTTCCGCAGCTCGTGGGCGAGCATCGCCAGGAACTCACTCTTACGGCGGTCCGACTCGCGCAACGAGTCTTCCATCTCCTTGCGAGCGGTGATGTCATAGAAGCAATTGATGGCTCCCATGATGTCGCCGCGTTCGTTCTTCAGAGGACGGATATTCACGACGACCGTGATCCGCGAGCCATCGGGCCGTTCGATGAGCACCTCCGCGTCGCACGCTTCCGCCAGGGTACCAGCGACCACTTCGGCCATGGGACACTGCTCGTGCGGCATGAAACGACCGTCCGGCCGGAACAACTTGAACGACCCACAAAACCGCTTGTCGGTATCGCCTAACGCTGGCTCGCAGCCCCACAATTCAACGGCGCGGCGATTGAACTCCTGAATCACGCCGGAGGCGTCACAGGAATAGACGGCCACGGGACCCAGGTCGAACAGCGTCCGATAGCGTTCTTCATTCCAGCGCAGAGCATTGTCTGCACGCCGGCGCTCAGTGACGTCGTCCTTCACTCCGACCGATTCGCGCACAGAGTTATGCATGTTCAACACTCGTACGGCGTTTGTCGCCGTGGAGCTTCCGGTCAGCTGAGTCGCCGCGAAACTGCCTCAGATACACTCGGCGTGGACAGACGCCCCGCCGCCCATCCGACGTAGCCGCCCGCAAAGAACGGGGAGCCGTCCATCTTACTCGACGCCCGCCATTCAATACTGTCGTCAATTGAACAGATCTTCGGCCCCTGGGCGACTGCATCGTGTCCGATACCGCGCAGGACACGAGAACGCGGGATTCGAACGCAGGTCAGGCCGTGGCCGGCTGCACCCGCCGGACGAACATCGCGTGCAGGAGGCGGTCGAGCCCGGCGAAGCGGCCGCTGCCGGTCAGGAGGATGACGACGAGCGCGCTCAGTTCCACCAGGTTCTTGTTGACGATCAGGTAGCTGCCCTCAGTGGGGATCGTGTAGAAGTAGCCCACAAACGGCGGGTTACATAGGTAGAACAGCAGGATGAAGCCGACGCCGGCGAGGCTCGCGAGCCGCGTGAACAGACCGAGTATCAGCAACGCCCCCACCAGCGTGAGGCCGTACATCGTGATGAGGTTCGCATTGTCGAGAAGGTGCGGCTGGCTCGCGATCCACTTGAAGAACGCCGAAAACGGTCCGCGCGAGGCCTTCATGTAGCCGACGGCCGACCACGTCGTCGACGTCATTTTCGTGAGGCCCTCGTACAGGAAGTGCCAGCCGACGAACACTCGCAACAGGGTGATCGCGACCATCGGCCCGCGCGAGAAGTTCCCGTCATCCATTCTCATCCTCCTCGTTTCGCGTCGAATGATCTAGTCCGTTCGCGGCGCCTCCCCAGGCGTTTCCGGAATCTTGAAATCCTCCGGCTTGAACGGTAGCCAGGTGCGCGCCTCGACCGCCTGGTTGACCTTGAGCACCGCGACCGCGGTCTCATAGGCGACTTCCGCCGGGCAATTCAGCTTCGCCTTTCCGCGCACTGCATCGAAGAAGTTCTGCAGATGCGGCTGGTGATACGGATCGCGTAGCGTCACCGGCACAGTGTGCTGGTCCGGCGAGACCGACTCGCGGACATCGACGATCGCCGCCGACTCGCTGGTTTTGCTCTCTTCCTTCTCTTTCGGCGCGGAGATGTAGCCCTTCTGGATCCACTCGTCCCAGGCCGGCGCATTCGGGTCGCGATAGAGCGTGCCTGCGTAGTTCACCTCCGACTCGGAGATGAGCAGCGTGCCTTGATCGCCCATGAAGCTCTCGTAATAGCCCTGGCTACCGTTGGTCGTCTGCGTCTGGTAGTACGCCTTCGCCGGCCCGAGCGGCGTGTCGAAGTCGTAGACCAGCATCACGGTGTCGTACCACTCGTGCGTCTTTGGCTCGTAATAGAGCTGCCCGCCGCTCGCCATGACGCCCGAGGGGTTCGCGCCGAGATACCAGCTGTAGATGTCGATCTGATGCGATCCGAGATCGACGATCGGCCCGCCGCCCTTGCCCTTGTACCATCGCCAGTTGCGGAACTGGTGCATGTCCTTGAAGCCGTACTGCGTCAGGCGCGCTTGGGGAATCGCGTAGCGATCGGGGGCGCCGAGGTCAGGCGCAACGGCGCGGTTCCACTGCCCGTAGACGGTCACGATGCGACCAAGCAGCTTGGCCTCGGTGAGCAGCTTGTTGTAGCAGTGCAGGTAGCGCGGGTTCGAGCGGCGCTGGTGGCCGATCTGGAGAAGCTTGCCGGTCTCGCGGGCCGCCACGACCATGCTGCGCGCGCCCTCGAGCGTGTTCGACATCTCCTTCTCGCAGTACACGTGTTTGCCGGCCTTCAGGCAATCGATCGCGTGCTGCGCGTGCCAGAAGTCCGGAGTCGCGACGATCACCGCGTCGAGCTCTTTCTCCTTGTCGAGCATCTCGCGGTAGTCTTCGTAGGCGTTCGGATTGTGCTTGAAGCGCTTGAGGCTGTTGACGACGCGTTTCTGGTTGTACTCAGTCCACACGTCGCAGACCGCTCGGAAGCGCAGGCCCGGAATGCGCAACATCGCGTCGGTCAACACCTGGCCCTGGGCTCCCGCACCGAGGAGGGCGATATTGATCTCCTGCAGGCCGGCCGCGGCTGCAGGCGTCGCGGCGATTTCTTCCAGCTTCGTTTGCTGGTACTCGCGCTGTTTCTCCCACGCGTAGCCGAAGAGGCCGAGCGCAGGGACCGTGGACAACCCCTTGAGCACGTCCCGCCGATCGAGCTTTCTCGGCGCGCCGCTTCCACTCACCGGCTTCGTCTTGTCCTTATCGTCCTGGCCAGCCATTGCGCGTTCTCCCCGCCCAAGCTAAAGCTTGGGCCTACGTACGATTCCATCGACCTGTCAAGGTCGTCTTTGGATGCTACACCGCGGGACCGCCGAAGTGAACGAGCTGAGGCTCGCTCTGCGCAGGCCCGGTAGGCTCCGGGAGGATCCACGCCTCGAGCCCCGGACTCCGCTCGCAAAGCCCTTCGATCTCGTCGCAACTCAGCATCATGAAAGCAGTCGTCAGAGCATCGGTGACGGCTGCGGCCGCGAGACGACGGCCGTCCCCGACCGGGGCCGCGGACCTGATCGTGGGACGAGGCACCGCGGCCCACGACGCCAGCCGCCCGCGAACGGGTGTCCCGGTGTGCGGATCGACGATGTGGTCCTTCTTGCGCACGCCGGACGCCCCGAGCGCCGTCTGACGCATGGACAGGCGGGCCAGCACCCGGGAGGACGCACCAGGGTCGCTCAGCGTCAAAGGCCAGCCGGTGCCGCCAGTCGGCAGCTTCCAGTGCAAGCACCGAGCTGAATCCCCCGTGAACCAGCCCTCTCCCAAGTCCCCACTCCTCGAGCAGCTCGGCCACGACATCAATCGCGTAGCCCTTCCCGATGCCGCCGAGGTCGACCTGGACTCCGCCCTTCGTCGCACGGACGACGAAGTCGTCGGCATCGAGCTCGAGCGACGGCAGCCCCGTGCCGATCGAAATGTCGAAGGCGCCGCCCGTCAGGTCGAACATGTGGCGCGCGATTACGAGGCACTCCAGCGTCGACGCGCTGACGCGCGTGTACTCGCCCGCCGCGAGATGGTTCACGCGCGTGACATCGCTGTTGGGCAGGAAGCGGCTCAGTTCGAGCTCGAGGCGATCGACGAGATCGAAAGCCGCCTGCGCCGCCTGCGCCGCGTATTGCTCGTCGGGATGCTCGGCGTACACCTCGAAGACGGTGGCCATTGCCTCGTGAGCGAAGCGCCGCACGTCGGCAAGACCACGAGCGTGATCAATGCCTACTCCGCCGTCAATGGACGCCGGATGACGGCGGGATGGCGCTCCAGGGTGCATGGGTCTTCGGGTACAGGCTCCTCGGACTTCGGGCTTCGGGCTTCGGCTCGAGGTTCAGCTCGGCATCGGGATGCATCCGAGCGCTCTGTAGCCCGTAGCCTGAAGCCCGTAGCCTGGTTCTTACAGCGACCAGCCCGGACGATACGTGTGCTGAATCAGCTGGTTGGCCTCCAGCACGTTGGTGACCTTCACGTTCGGACCATCCCACATCAGCCGCGTGCCGGGAAAGCGCAGCGCCACGTTCCCGAGCAGCACGGCCTCGGTGAACGGTCCGGCGTAGTCGAAGTTCGAGACGGCCTGGCCCTTCTGCCGGATGGCATCGAGCCAGTTCTTCTCGTGGCCGTTCCGCCCCTCCGGCACGCGCGGCAACGTCTTCGGTGGGCGCGGCGTGAAGGCGGTCATCGCCGACTCGGGGATCAGACGCGGGCTCTCCGAGTAGGTCTCGCACCACATCTTGCCCTTCTCGCCGACGAAGATCGTGCCCGATTCCGGCAGATTGCGCTCCGGCTCGAGGTCGTCGGGCCGCTCGGGCAAAATGCCGCCGTCGTACCAGTGCAGCTTCACCGGCGGCATGTCGCCGCGCGCCGGGAACGACAGGTGGATGATCGACGCCGGGGGATAGCTGTCGGTGTACTCCATGCGCTTGTAGCCGCCCCACCCGGGAGGGGTGTTCGGGATCCTGATGACGTTGACCGCTTCGGCCGCAATCACGCTGTCGGGCGCGCCGAGCTTCAGCACCGTGAAGGCGGCGTCCATCACGTGGCAGCCCATGTCGCCCATCGCGCCGGCTCCGAAGTCCTGCCATGCGCGCCAGGCGAATGGATGGTACTCAGGGCTGAACGGTCGCATCGGAGCCGGACCAATCCACAGATCCCAGTCGAGACCTTCGGGAACCGCGGGCGTTTCGGTCGGCCGGGGGAAACCCTGCGGCCACACCGGACGATTGGTCCAACAGTGGACGTCACGGATGGCGCCAATCGCGCCGGCGGCCACCCATTCCTGCATCAGTCGGAGGCCTTCCTCCGAGTGGCCCTGGTTGCCCATCTGCGTCACGACGTTGTATTTCCGCGCAGCCTCGGTCAGCGCCCGGGCCTCGCTGACCGTGCGCGTCAGCGGCTTCTGCACGTAGACGTGCTTGCCAAGCTGCATGGCCGCCATCGCGATCACGGCGTGATTGTGATCGGGTGTGGCCACGACGACCGCGTCGAAGTCCTTCTGCGTCTCGAACATCTTGCGGTAGTCCTGATGGAGCGTCGCCTTCGGGAACTTCTCGGAGATCTGGTTCTTCGCCATCGCCGCCTTGGCGGCAGCGCTCGCATCGCAGTCGCACAGCGCGACGATGTTGTCGCTCTTCGCCACGTTCATCAGGTTCGACGTGCCCATGCCGTGCGCGAATCCGACGACGGCGACGTTGACGGTATCGCTGGGTGCCTGGAACCCGGCACCGAGCACGTGGCGCGGCACGATCGTGATCCCGGCCGCAGTGGCGGCGGCGCCGATGAAGGCCCGGCGGGACACCGACGTGGGGGACTGCTTCTCATTGGTCATTCGTCTGTTCTCCTGCGACATGAAGGCCGTCGACCGCGCCTCGGCGACGGCGGCGAAAACAATGCGGTGACTCCGTCAGGGTCCCTGGAAGGCAGCCTGTGGCGGCGGCCCTTTAGGGTCGCGCGTCGCGAGGGCGGCGGATGTCGTGCGATCGCGCGAACCGCCATCGCCGCGGTCGCGCCAAATGTACAGGAGGTCGACCAGTGCGCGCACGAAGTCGTGCCAGCGCAGCTTCGACCCGGCCCTGTCGTGCCACGCCGGCAAGACCAGTTCGTACAGGCGATCGCGGCGGGCAGCCTCGCCGGGAGCAACCGGCAGCTTGAGGTACCGCGCGATCAGTTCGACGTCGAAGATCCAGGGACTGCGGAACGGCGCGGCGAACAGCGAGGCAGTCGCAGCGTTCACGCGCAGGATCTTAGCGCCACACTGGGTGTCGTACACCGGAAGGTCGAGGGCATGCGACACGGCGGTCGCGAACACGCGGCCGAGGTAGTGTCGCGTGGCCTTCCGCCTGATGTCGCGGCCCAGCACCATCACGCGCGAGCCGAGGACGAACTCGACGGTCGGCCGGAGGCGGAGGACGGTCAGGAAGTCGTCGATCGCGCCGAGCGGCGTGGACAGATCCGCGTCGAAGAACCCGACCAGGCGCGCATGCCGCTCGAGGCCCGCGAGGATGCCGGCACGCACCGCCTCGGCCTTGCCGCGGCGCGGCGAGTGCCGAAGCACGATCATCGCCGCAGGTGCCGACGAGCGCATGCGCTCGAGGATCTCGCCGGTGGCATCCAGGCTCCCATCGTCGACCATCACGAGCTGCACGCCGGGGTGCGCCCTGACGAACTGCAGGTACGCCGCGGGGTCGAGACGGGCCGCCTCGTTGTAGCAGGGGACGACCAGGGCCAGATCGGGGGACGTCACGGTGCGCTCGTCGCCCACAGTGCCACAGTGAGCGGATGCCCGCAACGCTCCGCGACTGGCGGGCCCTCAGCGAGGCACGCCGCCGTTTCACCGCGGCGAGCCAGGAAACGCTCCCACAGCCCGCGATCGACGTAGAGCGCCAGGAGCACCTCGGGTCTGAGGCCGAAGAACTCCGACACGTCGCGATCTCCGAGCGCACCGTCGAGCATGGCCGTGTGTTCCAGCGACGAGACGACGACCGGCGCCTGCATGGCCAGCGGGTCGCCTGGCGTCGTCCAGTAGCCCACATTCGGCATCGTCCGGAGGTACCAGGGCAGTGGCCACTGCTCGTACGGGGATGCGATCACCGACACCTGCATGCGCGCCCCGGCCGGATGCATGGCCGCCAGCTCGCGAATGCGCGTCGCCATGCGGACCGCGTCGGGAACGGTCTGGGCGTAGACGTAGGGGTTGCGCGGATCCGAGGCGTAGGTCACCGCCGCGCGCCAGGCCTGCCATCCAAGGTGCGCCGAGGCGGCGAGGCACGCAGTAGCGAGCACGGCGGCGAGCGCGCGCGATGGTGTCGCGTGAAGGAGGTATGAGAACCCGATTCCCGCAAGCACGATCGCCGCGACGTAGAACGGCAGCAGGTTCCACGGAGTCTTGTACGGAATGATCGAGAAGATCGTCGCGACGACGGCGACGTAACCCGTGAGCGAGCGTGCCCAGAACGCGCGAAGTGGAGGCGGGGCTCCAGTCCCGCGTTGATGTGGAGGCGGGGCTTCAGCCCCCTGATGTGGAGGCGGGGCTTGAGCCCCGCGTTCTGGCCGGCGCCATGCAGTGAGAGCGCCGACGCACGCGAGCACGAGCACCAGCCCCTCGCTCCACTTCAGGCCCCCGGACGAGGTGTAGGTGAGCAGGCCGATGTAGTAGTGCCACGGATGCGCGTGGCTGGCGGGCGTCATGCCGCGATCGAGGTACGTGCGCGCCCCTCGAAACGGCTCGAGAAGGCTGGACGGCGAGGTGAGGAAGGAGGAGTAGAAGAGCGCCGCGATGGCGACGGCCGCCGCCAGGCTCACGAGGGCGGCGACCATCCGGCGCTTCTCTGCCCCGCCTCCACGAGACCGATTCGGTCCAAGCGACCACCGCGCGAAGGTGCAGGCCGCGATCGCAGCGGGCAGCACGATGAGCGATGTTTCCTTGGTCGCGATCGCCAGGCCTGCGGCGACGCCCGCCAGCGTCGACCAGCCGAGTCCGCCGCCCGTCATCACGCGTCCGACGGCAATCACGAACGCGAGCGTGAAGCACGCGAAGAGCGATTCCTGGATGAACATCCGCGAGTAGAAGACCATCGCGGGCGAGCACGCCATCAGGATGGCGCTCGCGGCCACGGCCGTCCGGCCAATTCCCACGGACAGCAGCGGCAGCAGCAGGATCGTCGCCGCGCCGAACACCGCCGTCACGCCGCGAAGCGTGCCTTCGTCGAGCGACGCGAGCGTGCCCTGGCCGCGCAGCCAGGCCGCCGGAAGCGTCAGGTAGTAGAGCGTCGGCCCGTGATGGTCGTGGGCGTCGTAGCGGTACTCGCCGCGCTCGAGCAGCGTGCCGAATTTGACCGCCTGGTTCGCCTCGTCATGGTGCATCGGCCGCACGTCGAGCCGGGCCACACGCAGCGCGAGGCCGATGGCCAGTGCGGTTGCTATCAGGGCGCTCGCGCACCCGCGGGTCATTTCGGCAGACCGAAGACCTCGACCTCGACGTAGTGATTCAGGTCGTTCGTCGTGTTCCCCTTCGAGTAGAGCCGGACATACCGGCCTTTCGCGCCCTTCGGGTCGAACAGCTTGCCCTCGGCCACCTCGATGTACTCCTTGTCCTGCCCCAGCGCGATCTTCGACGAGTTGTCGTGGTCGTTGTTGAAGACCGTGGTCACGCCCGCTTTGAACGTCGGGTCGTCGGAAACCTGGACGATGACGTCGCGGTAGACGCGCGCCTGGCTGTGGTAGTGCCACGCGAGGATGGCGGAGAGCGGGTGCGGGGCGCCGAGATCGATCTGGACCCACTGCGTACCGGGCCCCAGTTCGATGAAGTAGCCGTCACTGCCGGCCTTCTCGCCGTCGGTCACCATGTCGAGCTCGCCGATGACCGGCTGCATGTCGCTCGAGGTGACGGGCTTTTTCGCCGACAGCAGGACGGTGCCCTTCGGGACGAAAAACGGCGGGCGGGGCTTGCCCGTGATAGGCCCGAGGTTGGCGCTCTTGATGTTGGTGGGGGTGCCGATGAACATCGGCTTGGGGAGCTTCAGCTTCAACTCCTCCTTGCCGGGCTCGGGCTGCGCGGCAAGCGGGGTCAAGGCCAGGGCGAACAACAGCGAGCAGGCGAGCGTGCGATTGGTCATCGAAAATCCTCGGGAGACGTCGTCGGTGTCGTCGGGTAAGACGGTTCGGCGCGCCGCCGCCGCATCCTCGATCTTACAACGGCCCCCGCTCAGTCTATGATGCGGGCGTCTCCAGTCCCGGGCCCCAGTGAGGAGCACATGCACCCCAAGCCGACCGCCACCCGCCGACAGTTCATCGCCACGACGACCGCCGCCGCGGCCGCGTTTACCATCGTCCCCCGGCACGTTCTGGGTGGCCCCCGCTTCGTCGCCCCAAGCGACAAGGTGAACGTGGCGCTGATCGGCGCCGGCGGGCAGGGGCGGACGAACGCGCGGGCCCTCTTCCAGGAGGACGACTGCCAGATCATCGCGCTGGCCGATCCGGCGGAGGAGTGGGACCTCTCGAAGTGGTACTACACCGGCCTGTCGGGCCGCGGGCCCGTGAAAAAGGAGATCGAAGCGCACTACGGCGCCAAGACGCCCAACTTCGCCTGCACGGCGTACGAGGACTTCCGGGTGATGCTCGAGAAGGAGAAGGCCGTCGACGCCGTCCTGATCGCCACGCCCGACCACTGGCACGCCTACATCTCGATCCTCGCGATGAAAGCGGGCAAGCACGTCTACTGCGAGAAGCCGCTCACACACAACATCCGTGAAGCACGGCTCGTCGCACGCGTCGCGAAGGAGACGGGGGTCGCCACGCAGATGGGCAATCACGGGCGCTCGGGCGAAGGGCATCGCCAGACCGTGGAGTGGCTCACCGACGGCGCGATTGGCGCCGTGAAGGAAGTGCACGCCTGGAGCGGCAGTGCGCGGACCGCCGGGTCCACCTGGCCGGGCGAGGGTCCGGCTGTCAAACCTGCAGGGCTCAACTGGGATCTCTGGCTCGGCCCGCGAGCCGAGCGGCCCTACAACGGGAAACTCACGCCGTTTGTCTGGCGCTGGGTCTGGGACTTCGGCAACGGCACGATGCCCGACATGGCGCCGCACCATTTCGATCCCGCGTTCAACGCGCTCGGCCTCGACGCGCCGGTCACGGTGAAGGCGACGGCGTCGTTCGTCGACTCCGAGGTGACCGTGGGAAGCAACCTGGTCATCTACCAGTACGACGCACGCGGGAACCGCGGGCCTTTGACGCTTTTCTGGTACGACAACGGCCTCAGGCCGCCGACGCCGCTCGGCATCGATCCGGACGACCCGCTGCAGCGGCTCGGCGAGGGCGACAACGGCCTCTTGCTGATTGGCGAGAAGGGGATTCTCACCTGCGCCGGTTGGTCGGGGATGCCCCGGTTGCTCCCGATGGAGCTGCACCGCTCGTACAAACGTCCGCCGAAGACGCTTCCCCGGGTCGCGGGGCATCATGCCGACTGGCTGCAGGCCTGCAAGGGAGGGACGCCGGCGTGCAGCAACTTCGAATACGGCGCGCGCCTCACCGAGTTCGTCCTTCTTGGCACGATTGCGCTGAAAACGGGCAAGGTCGTGAAATGGGACGCCGAGGGCATGAAGGCGACCAACGCACCCGAGGCCCAGCCCTTCATCGAGGGCAGCTACCGCAAAGGGTGGGAACTGCCGGTTTAAGTCCGGGGCCGATCGTGGAGAAGCGCGCAGCATTGCTCGACGTGTTGGGCGGCGAAGCGGGTTGCCAGCGACTGTCGGCGGCGTTTTATGCGCGCGTTGGCAAGGACCCGGTCCTCGGTCCCCTGTTTCCGGGTAAGAGCCTGAGGTGCGCCATCGAAGAGTTCGGCGCCTTCCTGATTCAATTCCTTGGCGGGGATGAGGAGCAGACACAGCACCGCTGGTGGCTGAGTTTGCGAGAATCGCACGCGCGGTTCCAGATTGGTCCCGCCGAGCGGCACGCGTGGTTGACGCACATGGGTGCGACGCTGGACGTGACCGCGCTCGATGTCGCGACGCGAAACGCACTTCGGCAATTCTTCGAGCACAGTTCTGCGTATGTCGTCGGCGATGAGGCTGGTGCGCCAGCCCACGATGAACTGGCGGTGCGGTGGGGCGAGCAACGGGTCTTGGACGACGCAATCGCGGCGATTGTGGCCGGCCGCGATCGTGACGCGATCGCCGTCGCGCCCAGGTTTCTGTCCCGACCTTCGGTGTTCGTGGGACTCCTGGCGCGCATGGTCCACACTCGTCGCGCGGATCTGATCGGCTTCGTGATCGAGGCCGTCTCGCGTGACCCGACTCTGTCATCGCGGCGTTATGGAGGGCGCACGCTCATTCATTACGCATCTGGCGCGGGGTGCCTCGAGGTGGTCGCAACGCTGCTCCAGCTCGGCATTGACCCCGACATCCAACAGCGCGGCAGCCATACGCCTCTGTATTGCGTGGCGAACGAATGCGCGTCGGAAACGGGACCCGACGTCGTGCGCGCGCTCTTGCGAGCGGGCGCTGACGTGAACGCGTGTGCCGGGGTCACGCGGGCGACGCCTCTTCATTTGGCTGCTCGGCGGGGCCACGCGGCGATCGCACGGGCGCTGCTGGACGCCGGCGCGGCGATTGACGCGCGGGATAGCAAAGGCGATACGCCGCTGCAACGAGCGATCAATTGCCGCAAGGCTGCGGTGGTGGAGTTATTGGTCGAGCGTGGGGCTGCCGCGATCCCCGGACGCGCGACTACGAGCGGTTCGAAGAATCGCGCTCGTCGGTGACGCTCACGTCGACATCCATCCGGATGAATGGTCGACTACGTGCGTCAGCGTAGAACGAACGTCATCCGAGGCCCGCTGCTCGCGCGATGAGAAACATCCCCGCCCCGACGACGGCGGCCCCGATGGCTCGCGCGACGCGCTCACCGGCCGGTGCGAGACGTTCGACGGTGACGGCGGCGGCCACGAGAGCCATCGCGCGAAGATCCATGACGCCGATCGTCAGGAGGATCGCCATCAGCCCGGCACAGCAGTGGGTGCAGTGGAGTCCGAGGCGGAGACCGTATCGCCAGGCCGTGCCGGTGTCGGCCGGCAACGTACGGCCGCGCCCGGGTGCCTCCCGGCAGCAGGCGAGGTGACGCGCCTTCCACGCGCTGAACTGGAGCGCGCCGGCGATCAGGACGACCACGCCAACCGCGATCGGAACGGCGCGCGCCAGCGCCGGCTCCTGCATCTCGATCGCCGCCAGCGTGACGCCGAGCGGAAAGGCGGTCATTCCGAACACGGTCCACACGGAGAAGTACCCAGACCCACGAGCGCGGTCAGCCGACCGAGGCGCGTCTCGCTCTTCCTGCCAACCGCCTGTCGGTAGCGCCACAGCATGGGGACCACGGATGGCAGCATCATCGCCACCATCATCACGATCCACATGCCGAGGAACGACGCCGCGGCGCCGGGCCACGTCTGCCCGGGCATTCGCATCCACGCCATCGACATCGTCCAGCCGCCGGGCATCGGCATCCCGCCCATCGCCGACATGGACGCGCACCAGACGATCGTCGCCGCGGCGCTGGCGGCGAAGAGCAGCGCCGAGACGCCGAAGAAGGCTCGCTCGGAAGCCATGACGACTCCGCTCAGCGCTTGTCGTACTCGTCATGGCGCCGCCACCAGACGCCCGTCTCGTTGCGCCCCCTGGGCGCGCGGTCGAGCCACTGGTACATGCCCCAGAGGCCGTCGAGTCCGCGCGCATAGGCGGAATAGGCGTGGAAGATGACGCCGTCCTCGAGCGCGAACGCACTCATGCCCGGCCTCTCGCGCGTGTACGTGGCCACGTCGGTTCCGCTCATGGCCGCGAACACAGTGGACCCGTCGGGTGTGGAGCGCGAGGGGATCTCGGGATCCTCGCTTCTGGGTAAACGCGACGGCGGCTCGTTCCGGTAGTTGTATTCGATGCCTCCCTCGCGCTGTTGCGCCTCGGTGAACCCGACGCCGAAGTCGACGTTGAAGTCGCCGCCGAACGAGGACGCCCATGGGAACGTCCATCCCATCCGCCGCTTGTACGTCTGCAGCTTCGCGAGCGGCGCGCGCGACACCGCCGAAAGCGTGACGTCGTGGTTGGCCAGGTGCACGGCGAACCCGTTGAAGCCGTCCGCGATCGCCGAGCAGGCCGGACACCCCGCCGTGTAGTCGGGGCCGAACATGAAGTGGTAGACGAGCAATTGCGAGCGGCCCTGGAAGAGGTCTACCAGCGAGGCGCTCCCAGCGTCGGTCTCGAATCGATACGCCTTGTCGATTCGCACCCACGGCAGCTCCTGCCGCCGCCGTGCCAGCTCGTCACCGCGCCGCGTCAGCTCCTTCTCTGCCTCGAGCAGCTCGAGCCGCGCGGCAAGCCACTCTTGACGTGTCCCGGTCATGTGCGTCGCCATCGCTCGCATCTCCTTCCTCGCGGTTCGGTAAGTCCGCGTCATTCTGCCGGACTCCGATCGATCGCTCATCTCCTGTCAGCGCAACGCGTTAACGGTGCGCGAAGGCATGGAGATAGATTTAGCGCCGGGGCTGGAACAGGTGGGAGTGACAAGTGTGGCAGGATTCCGATGGACTCGCTGATCACGGCCGCTGCGCGTGCGCTCGCGGCTGGTGATCCCCTCGGCGCATTGAAGCGGGTTGCCCTGCGCGACGACGCGCCTGCCCTCGCGCTGCGAGGCATCGCGATGGCGCAGCTCGGCGATTTTGTTCGAGCGAGGGCGCTCCTGCGACGTGCGGCGCGTGCCTTCGGTCCGAAAGAGGCCGTGGCCCGCGCACGGTGCGTCGTCGCCGAGGCCGAGATCGCGCTGGTCTCGCGCGACCTGGGCTGGCCCGCGAAGGCGCTGGACGCGGCGCGGGCGACGCTCGAAGAGCACGGCGACCGGATGAACGCCGCGCACGCGCGGTATCTGGAGGTCCGGCGCCTCCTCCTGATCGGGCGCCTCGACGAGGCCGAGCGCAGGCTCGCCGGGCTCGACCGCGCTCCCCTCCCTCCCGCATTGAAGACCGCCCACGAGCTGGTAGTCGCGGGCATCGCGATACGGCGTCTCCGGACGAAGGCGGCGCGCGCTGCGCTCGCCCGGGCCGACCGCGCCGCGCGTCACGCACGTATCCCGGCCCTGGCGGCGGAGGTCGAAAGCGCATCCCTTGTGCTGACCACGCCCGCGGCGCGCCTGATTGCGCGTGGCGAGGAGCGACCTCTCCTGCTCGAGGAGGTCGAAGCGTTGCTGGCGTCGAAGGCGCTCGTCGTGGATGCATGCCGCCATGTCGTGCGTGACGCACGCACGGTGGTCTCGCTCGCACGGCGTCCGGTGTTGTTCGCGCTCGCACGCGCGCTGGGTGAAGCGTGGCCCGGAGACGTGCCGAGGGACACGCTCGTTGCGCGGGCATTCGGAGCGACGCTCGCCGATGAATCGCATCGCGCACGGTTGCGAGTCGAAGCCGGACGGCTTCGCAGGGTGCTGCGGACGCTGGCCGGCGTGAGCGCGACGAAGCGAGGGTTTGCGCTGGCGCCGCGCCGCGCCCGCGAGGTCGTCGTGCTGGCGCGGCCCGTCGAAGAGGAGCATACGGCGGTGCTCGCCTTCCTCGCCGACGGTGAGTCCTGGTCGAGCTCGGCTCTGGCGCTTGCGCTTGGAGCGAGCCAGCGCACCGTGCAGCGCGCGCTCGATTCGCTTGCGGCAGCAGGCAAGGCGCAGTCGTTCGGTCGCGGGCGAGCGCGGCGTTGGATGACCCCGCCCGTGCCGGGATTCACGACGACCTTGTTGCTCCCCGCTCCGCTTCCGACCGACTAGGATCGAAGCATGAGCCGATCAACCGCCGAAATCGTTCGCGAGTATGGGCCCTTTCCGGGTGTCGACCACGTGCATGGCGTCACGTATGACGGCCAGCGCGTCTGGTTTGCTGCCGGAGACACGTTGAACGCCTTCGATCCGGCGAGCGGGAAGCTGCTGCGCTCGATCGAGGTCGCCGCGCATGCGGGAACGGCCTTCGACGGCGAACACCTGTTTCAGCTCGCTGAGGATCGCATCCAGAAGATCGATCCGAAGACCGGCCGTGTGGTCGCCACGATCCCGGCGCCTGGCGGCGGCCGTGACTCGGGGCTCGCGTGGGCCGAAGGAACGCTCTGGGTGGGGCAGCATCGAGATCGGAAGATCCATCAAGTCGATCCCGAAACAGGGGCGATTCTTCGCACGATCGAGTCCAACCGCTTCGTTACCGGCGTCACCTGGATCGACGGAGAGCTCTGGCACGGCACCTGGGAAGGAGACGAGAGCGAATTGAGGCGGGTCGATCCGAGAACGGGTGAGGTCCTGGAGAGGCTCGAGATGCCGTCCGGAGTGGGCGTGTCGGGGCTCGAGTCCGATGGCGGCGATCAGTTCTTCTGCGGCGGAGGTAAGAGCGGGAAGGTGAGGGCCGTCCGGAAGCCATCGAAGCGGCCCTGAAGCAGCGACGCTAAATAGGAGAAGGCAGAACTGAGGCAGCCAACGGTCCGGACGGTGCCGTCGTCTAAGCCGGAGACGATGGTCTTCCCACACCTCCTCCAGGACTTGCGCTACACCCTCCGAACCTTGCGCCGCGACGCCGGTTTTGCGATCTTCGCCATCCTCATCGCGGGGCTCGGCATTGGCGCCAGCGCGACCGTCTTCAGCGTCGTCAACACACTGCTCCTGCGGCCGCTGCCCTTCGAGAAGCCGTCCGAACTGGCGTGGATTGCCAACAGCGACGCTGCCGGCCTCTCGGGCCAGACGACGCAGGTTGGCTACATGCTGGACCTGCGAGACACGACCCAGACACTGTCGGCGGTTGCCGGCTACTTCGCGTTCTATGGCGTGGGCGACAACCTCCTGAGCGGCCGCGGCGAGCCCGAGCGGCTGACCGGCGTGCCGGTCTCGGACAACTTCTTCGACGTCCTTGGCGTGAAGCCCCTGTTGGGCCGGACGTTCACCGCTGAAGAAAGCGCGTGGAACGGACCGAAAGCGGTGATGCTCGGCTACGCCCTCTGGGAGCGCCGCTTCAACAGCGATCCGAAGATCGTCGGCACCGCGCTCGTCATCAACGATGCCCCGCACACGGTGGTGGGCGTGCTCCCGGCGTCGTTCGACTTCGCGACGATCTTCGCGCCGGGCAGCCGCTTCGACCTGTACTTCCCCTTTCCGCTCAGCCCCGAGACCAATCGCTGGGGCAACACGATGGCGATGATCGGCCGGCTGAAACCGGGCGTCACCGCCGCCCAGGCGCAGGCCGAGATTCGCGTGCTCGCGCAGCACATGACCCGTCAGCATCCGGAGCGCAACGGCTTCGAAGGCATCGTCAAGCCGTTGTCCGTGCACGTCAGCGGCAACATCCGGCTCGCCGTCTGGGTGCTCGCCGGCGCCGTCGGGATGGTGATGCTGATCGTCTGCGCCAACCTGTCGAACCTGCTGCTCGCGCGCACGGCAGCACGACACAAGGAGATTGCGATCCGCATGGCGCTCGGCGCCGGGCGAAAGCGGCTGCTGGGCCAGATGCTCACCGAAGGCCTCGTGCTTTCATCGGGCGGCGCCATCCTCGGCCTCGCGCTCGCCGTCGCCGGCACACGCCTGCTCACCCAGCTCGATGCGGTCAGCATCCCGTTGCTCCGCGAGGTGCACACCGACGCCGCCGCGCTCGTATTTACCGTCATCGTCGCGCTGATCACTGGCGTCGTCTTCGGCCTGACGCCGGCGCTGCAGGCGTCCGGGCCGGGCATCACCGGCGCGCTGAAGGAGGCGAGCCGCGGGTCCACCGGGAGCCGCGAACGTGCGTGGGTACGGAATGCGCTGGTCGTGTCGGAGATTGCCTTCGCCTGTGTCCTGCTCGTCGGCGCTGGTCTCCTGATCCGCAGCCTGGTCAGGGTGCTCGACGTGAACATGGGCTTCGAGCCATCGCGAACGTCGACGATCCGGGTCGATCCTGACAGCCGCGTCACCACACAGGCCCAGCGCCTTGCCTACATGGATGACGTCCTGCGACGGGTCAGCCAGGCGCCAGGCATCGACCGCGCGGCCATCACCGACAGCCTGCCCCTGGGACGTAATCGCACGTGGGGCGCCGGGGCCAAAGGGGCGGCCTACGAGCCCGGCCAGTACCCGCTGGCGTTCGTGCGCGTGGTCAGCGAAGGCTATCCCAGGGCCATGGGCATTTCCCTCCTGGCCGGGCGCGACTTCTCGGCCAGCGACATGCCCGACAAGGAACAAGTGATGTTGGTGAACAAGACTCTCGCGAGCGCGCTCTGGCCCGGCGAGGATCCGATTGGCAAGTTCGTCGTCGGGCCGTGCGCCAAGGAACGCCGCGTCGTCGGCGTCGTCAGCGACGTGCGGCATCTGTCGCTGGAGCAGCCCTCCGGCAACGAGATGTACATTCCGGCGCGCCAGTGCGACGACCTTGCCGGTTCGTACCTGGTCGTGCGCTCGACGCTCCCGGCCGGTCAGGTGGCGGCGGCGTTGCGCGCGGCGCTCACCCCGATTGCACCCAACCTTGCCCGCAACGACTTCCGCACGCTGCAGCAGATCGTGGACCGGTCCGTGTCGCCGCGGCGTTTCACCGTGCTGCTGCTGGCGGGCTATGCCATCTTTGCCCTGGTCCTGGCCTCGCTCGGCATCTACGCGCTGATCTGGTACTCGGTCAACCAGCGGATCCAGGAGATCGGGATCCGCATGGCCCTCGGCGCCTCGGCGCGCGACGTGCAGGCCCGTATCATCGGCCAGACGCTTCGCCTGGCATCGATCGGACTGGTGATTGGCGCCGGAGCGTCGTGGCTCCTCGCTCGCGGCGCCTCGGGGCTGCTCTTCGGCGTGACCGCGGGGGATCCTCAGACGTTCGTGGGCATGATCGCCGTTCTGACGAGTGTCGCGCTCGTGGCTGGCTACCTGCCGGCGCGGCGTGCATCGCGCATCGAGCCGATGGCGGCGCTCCGCGCGGAGTGACGGGACGACATCTTCAGGCGGCGACGGCGCGCTGAGATCCGACGCTACGCTCGACCGACGAACTCGCGCGTCTCGGAGTGCACCTTCACACGGTCGCCTTCCTTCACGAAGAGCGGTACGCGCACTTCCATCCCCGTCTCGAGCGTCGCCGCCTTGGTCACACTGCCGCTGCTGGTATCGCCGCGGACCGCGGGCTCGGTGTAGGTGACGACGAGCTCCACGTGAGGCGGCAAGGCCAGGCCGATGGGATTGCCGTTGTATTTGAGGATGTCCACCGGCAGATTGTCGACGAGGAACAGACGGTCGTCGCCGAGCGTGTCGCTGGTGAGGCTGACCGTCTCGTAGCTCTCCTGATCCATGAAGTGGTAGCCGGTGTTGTCGGTGTAGACATACGTGGCCTTGATCTTCACCAGATCAGGCTCGCTGAATTTCTCTCCGGCCTTGAACGTCCGGTCGAACACCGCGCGCGTCAGTAGATTCCGCATCTTCACTCGAACCAGCGTCTGACCGCCTCGCGCTGTCGGCCGCGACACTTCGACGTCGAGACAGTGGTACGGCGCGCCTTCGTATTCGACGAACATCTTGCGCTTGATGTCTAGCGCTTCAATCAGTGATGGCATGGGGAAGGGACGTCAGTCAGCGTCGTGCTGATTATTCGATCGAGGATGTTCTTCGTGATCCGCTGAATTCGCGGATCGTTGCGGCGAAAGTCCTGGCGCGGCGGATTCAGGAATCCCAGTGGGGACGATAACACGACGTTCCACCATCCTGGCAAGCGCCGTCAGCAGGTCGAACGAAGGCGGCTGCAAACCGAGTTGCCGGAAGAGCGTCACGACCTGGCCTCGATCCACGCGATGAAGCGAAGGCGTGCGTCGTTGGCTGCGGCACGCCGCAGGTTCGCAAAAGCCCGGACCGCGGTGCAGCGGCCCTTTGCTCCGAGCCGCCGCGCGACGGCGAGCGTGGTAATGCCCGTGCCGCAACCGACGTCGAGCACCCGGCTTCCCGATTCGGCGCCAACGGCCGCGACGAGCATGTCTTCGAATGGCCGGTACAGCTGGTCCAGCAACTCCTGCATGTCGACCCAGGCGCGTCCGGCGAGGCCATTCCACAACCTCGCCTGCTTCTCGTTGCTCTCGTGCGCGCGATCCACGATCGTCCCCTCAGGTGGCCGTCAACGAACTTCGCTGCGGTCGGCCTCAGGTAGCCGACTGCTCGTACCAGCTGAGGACACGCAGCGCCCGCAGCGTGTTCCACCGGCTGGGCCGACTGTCGCCGTCCTCGAGCGCAAAGGGGACCTTGCCGGGATGCGTGTTCTCCAGCAGCCAGGTGCCGTTGGGCTGCTGCTTGGATTGGAGCACATCGATCGCTTCGTCCATCCGCGAGTCCGGCACCTCCCCGACCGAGCGGAAGTATTCGAGCGCACGCAGCACGTCGTAGTGCCAGCGGGTCGGAAACGAGCATTGCAGCCATGCTGGGTTGACGACGTCGCCGGTGCTCTTGCGTCGGACCAGCTTTCGTTCGAGGAGGTACTCCTCAGCCCGGCGCCGGGCCGCGATGGATTCCGCACAGCCACCGGTTGCGCGCTCGTGCGCCAACAGTCCTTCCAGGACGTTGATCGTGGTGGCGAACGACGATCGGACGGAACCATTCTCCGCTTCGCAGTTCCACCCGCCGTCCTCGAGCTGCTCACCAAGTAGCCGGGCGACCACGCCATCCACATCTTGATCGAAGTAGGTGCCCAAGGTGACGGTCCTGCCATTGATGCACGGCTCGACCTCGCCGCTGAAGAACGGTTGCCCGGCGTGCTCCCAGCGACAGTGATCTCTGACCAGCGCCACTGCCCGCCGCACACGGTCAGCGGTCGGGTCAATCCCGAAATCGTGCAGCAGCTGGAGTGTTGGCAGTGTCGAGGTCCACGGCTGGCCCTGATTCTCGGCGCGCCAGTTGAAGCTTTGCGACGGGAAGCACGCGCCTCCTGCCCACTGCCCGTCTTCGCCCTGCAACGCCAGCAGTCTGGCACCCCAGCCCTCGGTCGCAATGCGCGCGCGTTCCGTCGCGACGACCTCTGCCGGCGCATGGACAAGATCGCGCAACACCTGCCAGCGGATGGCGGGGTCCGAATCGAGCAGCCAGTCCAGTACGGTCATGCGGCTGAGTCTAACGGAGCTGGCGAGAAGCGCCCACTCCGGGGCGCTGCGGCCATACCCGTCGTGTGGATCGTCCGCGTCGTCCCGTCGGCCGACACCACGAGCGTCTGCGTGATCGTCACCTTCCCATCGAGCTTCGTGACGATCTTCGTCGGTATGCGAATCAATTCGCGTGAGCGCAATCGAGTGCGCCCCGACTTGAAAGAGAAGATTCTTCGTCGAGGGTGACGCGCAGAACCGCACGCCACACTACGAACTGGCGGTCGCGTTCAAGAACATCGACGACACCGATCAGCGCAGCCAAGGCGTGAAGGTGATCCCGATCAGCAGGCCTTCAGGACTCAACAGGCGCGTGACGACCTGCCCCCATGGCTCGGTGCGCGAATCGACGAGAAGGGTGCAGCCGCGCTGCTTCAGCATCGCACTCGCCCGTTGAACGTCCTCGACGTCGAATTCAATCCAGGCTTGCGGGATCGGCACATCAGCTGGCCATGTCTCGGTGCCAAAGCACGACTGTGCCGCACTCCTCAGGGGCCAGACGGCGAAATGGCGCACGCCATCGAGTTTCTCCGCGTGCCAGTAGTCTGGGTCTTCAGGTCGGTTCTGCAGCGGCAGGCCAAGTGTGTCGCGGTAGAGGGCCCGACTGGACGGCGGATCGGACGTGATTGGCCCGAAGCCAGCGACAAAAAGAATTCCTACCCCATCGACGTTCGTCACACCAATCGCTCCTCTCTGGTCGCGGCGCTCCTGCATGACGTACCCTCCGCAGCGATCCTTTGCGAGCTCAGGCGCGAACTTGTAGCACGCGAGCTCGGCCTTGAGGCCATTCGCGTCCTGCACCAGCGTGATGTGATGCACACCCTCCACCGGAATGTCCCTGCTCACGGGCGTCTCCTTTCGGATGGTAGCGCCGATCGTGATGGCGACGCGAGTCGCCGAACGAAGTTGATGCGCGAGTCGACCGGCGTGACGCCGAAACGGCAATTACAATCCCGCTGATGCGAGGAGAGGCGATCTCCCCGGCGGCGCTGCTGGACCGGATCGGCCGGGGCGAGGCCCCTGCCGTTCTCGACGTACGATCGCCTCGCGAGTTCGCCGGGGGTCACGTGCCAGGTGCGGTGAATGTCCCGTTCACGAGCGTGCTCGCCGGATCGGACGACGTGCGCGCGCAGAAATCCCAGACCGTTGTCGTCTACTGCGGCCACGGTCCTCGAGCGTGGCTCGCGGGCGTGGCGCTGCGCTGGCGGGGATACGCGCGCGTCACCTACCTCCGAGGACACATGGCGGCGTGGCGGCGGGCCGGATTGCGTGAGGAGCGATGACGATAGGGATCGGCATTCTTGGCGTGGCGCTTGTCGCCACGCTGTCCGATTACGACGGCGGGCGAGTCAAGTCGTTCGCGAAGGTCGTTTGTGATCCCGACGTAGCGGCGACTCGGGTCGGCGTCGCTTCCATGCATGCGGCCTCTTGAGGCACAAATTGGGCCGTCGAACACACATCGAGAAAAGCTCTGGTCATGTTCCGACTCGCAAATTTGGCCACTTTGGGCGGGTCATGATCAACGCCCTGAAGACACAGGCGTTGGATGAGTCGCACTTGGGGAAGGCGCCGACTCGGAACGCACCCTCGAATGCGCCTCCGTGCTACGCTGAGATCGAGCCGCAGCTAGCCGCTGCCGTGACTTCTCCGCATAGGGGTGACTCTCCCGACGGCTCTTGATTGTCCGATGCGCTGTGCTGCTCTCCGCCCTCCGCGGGGCGCGTAACCGTGCCTTCCGGGAGCTGATTCATGACGCTTGAGTTCGCCGGCAACATGTTGTGCTCGGCCGGCGTGAGCTATTTCCACGTCTATCCCAACGGCGACGTGTACCGCTGCCTGGCCGATTACAACGCCCGCCGGCAGCCGATGTTCAACCTGAAGCGCGACGGCTGGAAGGGTGCCGTCGATCCGACCGTGTGCGATCACGAGCGCTGCTACAACGCCTGCGACCTGGATTGGACGACCAAGTGGCAGGTCGATGGCCAGGGCCGTCTGGAGAAGACCTTCGAAGGCCAAAGCAAGGACATACGGAAGGAGGTCTCGCCGTTTCTGTGCTCGCAGCGCCTGGAGTCGCCGCAGCGCCAGATGGCCTACTTCATCTGGTCACCGACGCTGGCGTGCAACTATACCTGCGCCTACTGCGGCTGCGCGGCCGGCGAGAAGCAGATCAGGAACGACTTTCCCTCGTCGTACCCCGAGCTGACCGTCGACGAGTGGACCGACATCTGGAGCGACATCCTGGAGCGCTTCGAGTACGGCATCCTCAGCATCACTGGCGGCGAGCCGCTGCTCAGCGAAGCGACGATCCCCGTGCTCAGCATGGTCACGCAGAAGTTCGCCTGCTACATCACCTCCAACATCAGCCGCAACATCATGGAGTTCACCCGCGGCCGCATCCGTCCGGGGGGGCGGTGTGACGTGGAAGGCTTTGGCCATGTGCCGATCGGCCTTTCTGGGATTAACTGCAGCCTGCACCCCACCTCCAAGGGCTTCAATTGGGAGCTCTTCAAAGGCTCGGTCCTCCTGCTGAGGAATGCGGGCTTCGATGTCTCGGTCAACTACGTGGGCTATCCGCTCCAGCTCTATCTGGCGCCCGAGTACAAGGCGTGGTGCGAACAGAACAAGGTCGAGTTCACGCTGTCGTCCTGGCAGGGCGTGGACAACGAGGGCACCATCGCGCGCTACTCCCTCCCCGAGCGGACCTTCTTCGAGGAGATCGCGCCGTCGCACCGCAAAATGGCCAACGAGATGGTGTTCATGGATTGCAGCTACGACGTGATGCTCGACAACCCAATCACGCGCGTGCTGATGGCAGATGTCCTGATCCTGAAGGGTCGCATCCGCAACCTGTCTCCTACCGTGTGGCAGGTCGGCAGCGGACCCGGCCGGTGGAGCGTCGCCGGCTACCTCACCCGCATCGGGCGGCGAAAGCAGTGGGTGCGCGAGTTGCGCACCAGCCCCCCGGACTGCCGCGTGCCGCAGAACGGCGAACTGGAGTTCGCCCTGCCCATCGACACCCGCGGGCTGCTGGCCGGCATCTACGAGGTGTGGATCGACATGCTGATGGACCGCCGAAACTGGATGGCGCTCCACGGGGCGGTTCCGGTCGCCGCCACCCTCCGGATCGAGACGTTCAGCCACGAAATCGCGGTGGACGCCGACGCCGTGACCCTGTCGCCCGGCGGCACGGCCGTATTGAGTGGCACCTTGCGGAACACCCGCGGCAAGCCGTGGCCCGAGGGCGCGGGCGGCGAGCCGCTGAAACTCGGCGCACGCCTGTTCCGGCGGTCCGTCAAGGGCGAGGCGGTGCGCGAATTCCGTGCTCTCTTGGAAGGGCTGCCGGAAACCCCGGAGGACGCGGTCGCCTTCCGCCTGGTGCTCGATCCGGGAGAGCTGCAGCGCGGCGACTACGAGCTCAGCATCGATGTCGTGAAGGAGGACCAATTCTGGCTGGCCGAGAAGGGGGCGACTCCCAGGCTCATCCCGGTGGTGATCGCGTGACGGACCGGCAGGCCGCCGCGGAATTGAAAGCTGATCAGTCGCCGGCTTCGGTCATCGCCTGGATCCGAGCGCGCTCGGCCTTGGATCCGGCGATCGCAAGCTCCAGCGCGTCGTCCGAGAGGGTGGTGAGGTCTGCCGCGGCACTTTTTGCGTCGGCATGCTCGACGGCGCGCGACACCACTTCGGCGTTCGTCGCCCCCGCCTTCTGGCCGAGAAAGGGCTTCACGATTAAGTACATCACGTCGCGCAGCGGCATGAAACGCAGGAACCGCCGCAGCAGTCGAAAGGTCTGGAGTGGGAAGCGCGTGAACTTGTAGAGAATGAGCTTCCGCATCTCCTCCGATCGGATGCGGTGGACTTCTTCGCCCGCCAGGCAGCTTGGATCGATCGAGGTGCACTTGAAGTACTTGTACCAGTCGAGCGCGTCGTTGACGAGCCCGCGCTTGACGTACTCCTGCCACAGCGGCGTACCGCGATAGACACACAGGCGGTTGAAGCCGAAGCTATCAATGCGGATCTTCGACGCAAAGCGAAACGTTGCCCGCAGGTCCTCCTCGGTCTCGTCGGGAATACCGACGACGAAGAAGCCGTGGACGATTTCAATGCCGGCGGCCTTGGCATTGGTGACCGCCGTTTCGATCTGCGCGAGGGTTTGCTCCTTCTTGAGACGGTCGAGGATCTTCTGGCTGCCGCTCTCGATGCCGAACATGATCGTCCGGCATCCGGATTGCGCGAGCTTGGGGAAGAGGTGCTGCGCAACCGAATCGACGCGGCCCTCGAGCCCGTATTTGATCGGATTCTTTGCGGCGATGAGGCCGTCGCAGATCGCCTCGATGCGCTTGGGCTGGAGCAGGAAATGGTCATCCACGAAGTAGACCGAGCCATAACCATCCTTCCGCAGTTGCTCGAACTCCGCAATGACGTGGGCGGGGGTCCGCGCCCGCCACTTGCCCTCGTTGAAGATCGGGATGTCGCAGAACACGCAAGGCCAGGGACAGCCGCGCGACGTCTGCATCGTGGTGAAGCGATCTAGCGATAGCACGGCCGGGACGTCGAGCGGCATCGACTCGACGAAGTCGAGCGGTAGGCTCTCGCGGTCGGGGAGGGGCCACTGGTCGAGATCGCGCGGCAGGGCCCGGTTCGGGTTGTTGCGGAGCGTGCCGTCCTTCTCCTGCCAAGTGACGCCAGTCACCGTGTCGGGATCGTTCAGGCGCTCGAGCAGGTCGACGATGAGTTGCTCGCCGTCGCCCCGGCACACGAAGTCGACTTCCTGACACTGCGCCTTGATCAGTGGCGCGTTCAGCGTCGCGAACACCCCGCCGAACGCCAGCTTGACGTTCTCATCGGCCGCGCGCAGCTGCCGCGCGAGGATCTTGGCGTAGGGATAGCTCGTGGTCGACAGGAAGCTCATGCCGACGAGGTCCGGCTTCTGCCGCCGCAGCTCGTCGACGATGACGGTGTTGGGCGTGTCGGGATTGGCCTGATCGAACATCGTTACCTCGTGGCCGGCGCGCTTGAGCACCGAGGAGAGGGACATGATGCCGATCGGTGGAAATCCCATGACCCGCAGACGGCCGTTCGCTGCCCGCGTGTGCCGTGGGATGGCGTAAAACTGTGGATCGCGAACGTGGACGAGGAAGGCTCGCACGGGCATTGGCATTCTACGTGCCTCGGCGGCGAATCCCAAGACTATGATTCCCTCGTGGACGAGGTGTCGACTCGAAGCTCCCGGCTGATGACCGTCTTCCGGCGCCTGCGGCCGGAGGAGGGACTGCTCGCCATCGCGTTTGTCGCCTCCGCCGTCCTCACCATCTATGCCAATGTCGACCTCTACCAGCAGCAGATCAACTCGCGGCGCATCCAGGGCGGCCTGCTGCGGCTCGCGGTGGTCGTCGGATTGGCCGCCAGCCTGCCGTGGCTCGAGCGGACGCTCAGGCGCCGACAGGGCTCGCGACGGTGGCTCGCGACGGCGGAGTTCGTCCGAACGTTCCTCCCCTTCGTCATGTGCATCGCGGTGTACACGAACCTACACGACACCGTGAGGTATGTGAACACGCACGACATTCACGCGTATTTGTCGGCAATCGAGGAGTGGATCTTCGGGGGCCAGCCGGTCCTCTGGGCGGAGGCGTACATCACGCCGGCGAGAACCGAGTTCTTCAACGCCTTCTACGCGAACTTCTACCTCGTCGCGCCGTCGGTCGTGCTGATCCTCTGGTTCAGTGGCCGGTCGAACGAGGCGCGCACGGCGCTCCTCGGCATCATTGTCTGCTTCTACAGCGGTTACGTCCTCTACGTGCTCCTGCCCGCCGCGCCACCGCGCGTGTACTACGCGTCGCTCGGTCTGTTCCATGTGACGCTCCACGGCGGGCCCATCACGAACTTCCAGGAGTACTTGATCGGGATGATGCCGAACCACGCGGCACGCGCGGCGTTCCCCAGCCTGCATTCGGCCGTCAGCTGCCTCAGCCTGTACTACGCGTGGAAGTACTGCCGCTGGTACTTCCCGATCCTGCTCATGTTCGTGCTCGTGCTGCTCGCGTCCACGGTCTACCTGCGCCATCACTGGGTGGTGGATTTGCTGGCGGGCACGTGCCTCGTGCCCTGGACGGTGTGGCTTGCGCCCAGGTACGAGCGGTGGTGGAAGGCGACCGTGAACGGCCAGCGGACGGCGTAGCCGGTACTGCGGTCACGCTCATCGTGCGAGCCAGCCTGCACTAAGGGGTTACTTGGCAGATCGTCAGGTTGCGCTTAGTCTATGGCTGCTCATTCGCTGGAACGGGGGAACAGTGGCTCTTCGGCGTGCGTGGATGCTCACGGGGCGTGTTGGCCTTGGGGCCCTGCTCGTTTTGTCCGGTGTTCGAACCGCATCGGGGCAAGACCCCGCGTCGATACGGCTGCCCCTCGACCTGTTTGACGAAGCCGATTCGTCAGGACCGGCTGGGCCGGAGGTCCCTCGGGCGCTGCGCGGCGTCTTCACACCGGAGTCGTCCCTTCCGCCAAAGCTCCCCAAGGCTGGTCTCTCCACCGCGTTCGTGCTCCAGCATCCGATTCCGTCGGAGAACCCTGCGACTCCGCCTTCGCCGGAGAAGGGGGCGATTGCGTGGCGCAGCCTCTTCCGGGACTCCATCGTCCTGCTGCTCATGCAGCAGACGTATCGGCTCACCTTAGAAGACGCCACCACGCGCGAAAATCTTGGGGGGCCGTTCTTCAAGGATTGGTTCGACTCGGTCAGCACCCTTTGCTGCTGGGACGATGGGGACAGGATGACGACGAACTACCTGTTCCACCCTCTGTTGGGGTCAACGGCGTCGTTCGTCTTTGCCAACAACCACCGCGCGTCGCAGGAGACCCCGATAGGGAACAGCCGTCACTACTGGAAGGCAAAAGGTGCTCAAGGCCTCTACTCGTTCATCTACAGCCTGAACTACGAGATTGGGCCGCTGTCGGAAGCCTCCATCGGCAACGTTGGCCTGAAGCCAGGTGAGATGACGTACTGCGACTTCGTCCTCACGCCAGGGATCGGCCTGTTGATCTCCATCGGCGAGGACGCCGCTCGGCTCCACATCATCGATCGCGTGAAACGCAACCACTTGTACTGGGGCAACACGCTGGCGGTGTTGTTGAATCCGACGCGGGCAGTCGCCAACGTGGTGGGTGGGAAACGCCCGTGGCGGGGCCCCGCCTGGAGTGAGCCCGGGCGGACTCGCTGACGCGGCGGCTGCCTGTGCCCCCCAAAGCGAGGGCAGTTCCCCGATGTTCCAATGGCTTGGGAAAGCTGATCCCCCTCTTGTGACCGGACGGGCTCTCTTCGCCTCCCTGTTCCTCCTCGGCGTTGCGCTCTTCATCTTCCCGCTCACGTTGCACCACCCGCTGATCGATCCGGACGAGGGCCTCCACGCAGCCATCGCACAGGAGATGGTGGAGCGCGGTGACTACATCGTGCCGCGGTTTCTCGGGAAGCCGTTTCCCGACAAGCCCGCGTTCTTCTTCTGGGCGATGGCGGGCTCGCTCCGGCTGCTGGGGTTCTCCGAGCCGGCCGTACGAGCTCCCGGGCTGGCGTTCGGCCTGCTCGGCGCGATCACCACGGGGTTGCTGGCAGGGACGATCCTCGGGAGGCGGGGCGGATGGCTCGCAGGCATCTTCTACGCGACGCTGGCTCTGCCCATCGGCCTGATGCAGGTGCCGGTGCACGACCTGGCGCTCGTGCCGTTCACCAACGGAGCGCTGCTCGCCCTCTGGCGCGCTGCACGTAGCCCGCGCGCAGTCGCAGTGCTCGCCTGGTCTTTGGCCGCCGGCGGGTGTCTCGGGCTCGCGATGGTCACCAAGGGGCTGTCCGGGGTTGCGATCGTTGGCCTGGCGCACGCCACCGTGTGCCTCCTCGAGCGCCGCCTCAGTGTCGTGGTCGTCCTTGGCGGTGTGCTGGCGCTCGCGCTTGCCGCGGCCGTTGCGGCGCCGGCCTTCCTGGCGATGGAACACGCGCAGCCTGGCTACCTGAAGTACTACTTGTTCGAGCGCCATGTGCTCGGGGCCGTCACCACGACGCAGCGGCACGGCAAAGCGGCGTGGCACTACTACCTGCCGGTCGTTCTCGGCGGCGGCCTGCCGTGGGTACTCTATGCGCCATTCTCGCTCGCCCGTCTCCGCTCCCGCGCGCGGGACAACGCCACGGACCAGCGGTTCGGCGACGCCACGCGACTCGGTTGGAGCTTGCTGCTGACGGGGACGCTGTTCCTCAGCCTGTCGAAGTCGAAGCTGCTCACTTACGCGCTGCCGGTGTTCCCTGCGATTGCTATGCTGGCGGCGGTGGCGTGGCTCGCGTGCCTCGAGCACGGGGGACAACATCCCTCCCGCTGGTTTGCGCGGATGCGTGTCGTCCAGGCTGGCATCGGTGCAATGATCCTCCCCGCGGCGCTCCTGTTCGCGCCGGCAAAGTTCCCGGTCCCGCACGTGGCGTGGATGTGGGTCGTGGCCCTGACCATCGCCGGCGGCTGGTGGACCGCTGCGCGTCTGGCGGCACGTCGACTGGACAGGGCAGCCGCGCTCGGGGCCAGTCTGACGGCGGCGACGGTCGCCGTGTCACTCGCGGTACTGGTGCCGCCGGTGGCCACGATCACGACGGCGCGCGATTTGGCCCAGGCGATCAATCGCTCGGGCCAATTCCCGCCGCAGCTGTGGATGGTCGAGCAACGCCGGGGATCGCTGGTGTTCTACCTCGATCCCGCGTTGAGACGTGGGCTCACGGCCGATCGCGTTCTCCAATTGTCGAGCCCGCAGGTGCCCGGTCACGAGCCGGTGCCGGGCACGCTGGTTGCCGTCACCGTCGCGGACTCAGCGCGTCTCGCCCAGTACGTGCCCCTCGAGGGCCAGCCTTTCGAACTGGCGGGGCACTACCGCATCTACGACGGCGAGCGCCTGCTCCACACGCGGCCGATCCTGTCCCACCCGCCGCATCGGGTTGTCGACCGAGCATCGCCCGCCGATGGTGCGTCCAGACGCTGACGCGCGGGCTGGGCTCCTGATGGTCTTGGCGTGAAGTCGGAAGGGGTGCGGCCCGGCCCTGCTGCACTCCGTCGAATTCGCGTCGGCTAGAGACTGTTCAGCGCTCGAGCAGCCATTTCCTGGCGGCGCCGTGCGTAGACCGCTGATGGAACAGCACTGATCGCTACGCGTTCGAGCGCAGGCGCCGCATACTTCAACTCCGCATTCGCTTCGCCGCTGTCCATCTCGCTCAGGGGCGAATCCGCCGTCTTTCAACACGTCTCGAAGCCGAACCGACGTGACGGTGTTGCCCTCCTTCGAGTCTAGCACTCTCAGGCGATCGTTTAGACTGACGTGCACCGTATGAATGACGTGGATCTTTGGAGCAAGGTGGAACGAAGCAATTGGCGCGGGTGTCGCTTCTGACAGGAAGACGCATTGCGCGATGGATGACGCGAGGTGCGGCCGGGCTTGTGATGTTGGTCCTGCTCGCCCGGTTCGTGGCAGGCTCGTCGCTCACGAACGAGGGGGCCTTCCTTGACGGACTCGACTATCTGCCCCCGTGGTCATTGTCAGTGCTCGTCGTCCCTCTTGGCTTGGCGTGCTGGGCGCTTCAACAGCGACGGCTCGCTCTCGTATGCGTCACGACATTCCTCGTACTAGTGTTTGTTGAGGACGATCTCTCGTGGCCCGGTCGGCACGTGCCAACGGCGCCTGGCGCGCCTGTGCTCAAGGTCGCGGGCTTGAACGTCCAGTTCTATCGAGCGGGGCGCGAGCGGGTCGTGAACGCGGTCAAGAGCATCGATGCGGACGTGGTTCTTCTGTCTGAGAACGCTGTGCCTCCGGAAGAGGTGCCGGACCTCGAGGCGCTCTTTGCTCCGCTGCATTTCTACGCCGGCCGGGCGGAGGAGACGGCGATTGTTTCACGCCATCCGCTGCGCGACGTGAAAGAGGTGGAGCTGCCCAGCTTCCAGGCATCGCTCCGCCGTCCCAACCGGCTGGAGGATCGACCTACCCGTGGGCACCGCAGCTTTCTTCATGCCCAACTCGACATGCAGGGGTTCGCCATCCATGTCATCTCCATCCGCTTCATCGCTGGCCGGCCGCCGTCGAAGGGACCGGGGGATCAGCTCGCGTGGGGACGCTACCTCGTGAAGACGCACCACAAGGAGGGCGACTTCTTTCTGGACTACCTCTCCCACTTGAAGGGCCCCGTCATCTTCGGTGGCGATCTCAATGCTCCGCCGTCGTCGAGGTTGATTCGACGACTGAGCGAGGTGGCCCAGGACGCGTACCTGGCAACGCATTGGTGGGGGCGACCCACATTCGAAGTGAAGCTCCCAGTGCAACGGCTTGACTATCTGTTCGGGATGAATGGTGCCGTTCCGGTCGAATCGTCGCGCCTGTCGCATGTCGTCTCGGATCATTACCCGGTGTGGGCACGTTTCGCTTTGACACAGTCAGACGGAAAGGCTGTCGTGAGCGCCCGCTAATACGATGCGAACCGAGCCGAAGGCGAGGGGGCTTGGCGGGTGTTACGGACGGAATTCGCAATTGCCTGGTGACCGCTGCCTGAGAGCTACCCGTCGATGTTGTCCGACGCGGTTATGGAGCACGGTCGTGCGCGTACAATGCCGACTTTGATTCGATCACCGGGAGGGTCGACAGCGCCCATCGCGCAATCGACGCGCAGCTTCGCGCACAAGGGCAGGTCATCGAGCGCCGGGGCCTGAACGACATCGATTTTGTCGTCGAGTGCTTCGCTTCCATTCCAGAATCACTGTCCCGGTTTTTTTCTACAGCACCATGTCCATCCTGATGCGACTGACGGAAAAACGCTGCTGCAGCTAGTCGACGAGAAGCAACGCATCCGCGTGGACTTGTTCGCGGGCTTCGGCACCTCCCTCGCGCGGGCGCACCCCTTGAACAGCGAGACGGGCGAGCTCGATGTGCTCTCGATCGAAGACTTGGTCGCCCGAACCACCGCGCTCGTCTGCGGTCATTTGAGACGGCGTCAGGCGATCGACGTGAAGCACGCAATGGCGTTCAGGCGGTTGCGCGGCTTCGGTGACGCGGCGAAGCTCGCCGCCGCATGGGCGGATCATCGGCCGCAGGTGCCAGGTCCGCTGGACGAGGCATCACAGGAGGCCGCTCGCCTGCTCGAGAGCCATCCGGAGTTGGTCGTCGTCGAGCAGTATTCCAGCGAGATCGTCCCCTGCGAGCGATGTCGTGCGCACGGACCATTCCGGCCCGCGGCGGCGGCGAGGATCGTGGAGATACTCGGGTATTTCTAGGGCGCGCCGCTCGGCGAGAACACTGCGATGAAACGGCCATGAACCGATGCTGATCCGGCCTGCCCGCTCGGAGGACGCCGCCGCCATCTGGTCAATCATCGGGCCAACGATCCGAGCGGGGGACACCTATGCCCTCGATCCGCAGATGAGCGAAGCTGACGCAGTGGCTTACTGGTTGGGAGCGGACAAGGACACGTTCGTTGCTGAGGAGGACGGCTCGATCCTGGGCACTTATTTCATACGCCCCAATCAGGCCGGCGGTGGCGCACACGTTTGCAACTGCGGCTATGTGACGAGCACGGTGGCGACCGGACGGGGCATCGCTCGGCTGATGTGCAAGCACTCGTTGGATCACGCCAGAGCGCGAGGATATCGAGCCATGCAGTTCAATTTCGTCGTGAGCACGAACGACCGGGCAATACGCCTTTGGGAGTCGCTCGGTTTTGAGATTGTTGGACGCCTCCCGCTCGCGTTCAGACATCCAACGAGCGGCTACGTGGACGCGCTGGTGATGTTTCAGCGTCTCTAGCGACGGGTTCGCCGACGGCGAACGGTGACGAGCCGGAGGTGCGAATTTGAGAGGATGGGACGATAGACGTCGATCCCACTAATAGTATCCGCCCACACCGCCCCATTCTTCAAGACTGTTTGTTGGACGCCAGGACCGCTATCATCGCGGGCCCATGTCCAAAATCACGAACCGCGATACGACGCCGCAGGACGGGGGCCCGGTCGAACATCGACTCGCGCGATTGCTGGACGGGCTATTCCTCGCGCGCGTCGTCCCGCACCTCCCGCCGGAAACGCTGCATCAGCTCATTCGGTACCGCGGACTCGATGCGTGCGGCGAGCTCGTCACGTCGGCGACGCCCGCGCAGCTCACCCTCGTGCTCGACCTCGATCTATGGCGTCACGCGCGGCCGGGACGCGACGAGCAGTTCGACGCCGATCGCTTCGGCGAATGGATCGAGGTATTGGTGGAGAGCGGGGACTCGGTGGCCGCACGGACGGTGGCCGGCCTCGACAAGACCCTCGTCGTCGCCGGACTTTCCCGCTACGTGCGTGTGTTCGATCCCGGCATCTTCGAACCAACCGCGCAGAGTGATGACGAGTCGACGGATCGTCACGACGCGATGCGTGAAGGAGATTCGGTGGATGTCGACGCGGCGAGGGACGCCGAGTCGATGCCTGCCGACGTCGCGCCGGTGCACGAGTCGAGCGCCGTCTGGCTCGAGTGCGAAGTGGCCGGCTACGTCGTCCGTGCGCGCAGAGCCGACGCGTGGGACGCGATCGTCACTCTGCTGGTTGCGCTCGCCGCCGAGCACAGCAACGACTTCCACGCCGTGATGGACGGCTGCCGGCGCCTCTCCAACTCCAGGCCGGAGGCCGATGGCCTGGACGATCTGCTGCTTGCACCGGAGCAGCAACTCCGCGACGTCACGATCGAACGGGAGCGCCGGCGATCGCAGCAAGGCTACGCGACGCCCGGCGACGCGCGCGCATTCCTCCAGATGGCGCGGCAGCCGAATCACTCGCGATCCGGAGCGTCGGTGACCGGGTCGATCGAGGTCAATCCGATCGTCACGGCATATTTTCGGGAGGCGGACGAAGCGCCAGAACCGTCGAACGAGACTGCGCGAATACCGGAACGCACGCTGGAATCGTCACCGTCGAGCGCATCACGACCGACCGACGTGCAGGTAGAGGCAACCGAGGTCCACGAATCGATCGAAGCGGTCATCGAACTGTTGACCGAAGCCGGCGTGGTGCCGGAGCGCCCGCGCGCGCGTCTCGAAGCCGCGGATGGAGAACCGCAGGCAGCCAGGCTCACGCGCTTGCGGCCGCTGATGGAGTACGTGCGCGACACCGACGGAACCGCCTACTTCTCGCGCAGTCGTGAACTCGCGTTCCTCGCGAACGCGCTACTCACTGGATGCTCCGTCCAGTCGCGCCAGTTCACACCTCAGGAAGCGTCCGATGCCGCCGCGAGCATCTGCAACCTGGGTCTCGAATATTGGCCCGCGCCCAACACGGTCCCGGCCGACTCTTTCCTGATCGATCACGATCTCGTGACAGCATTCGAAGCGGGCTGGTCTGTGCTGCATCAGGACGTCAGCGTGGCCGTGGCCCAACAACTCATCGCGATGCTCGAGGATCTTCACTGCGTCGATCCAGACATCCAGCGCGGCTTGGTCTCACTGCGGCGCACGCTCGTGCAGCAACGCGACGCCGGCACGCCTTGGCTAGCGCGAGGCGCGGCGGAAGTGCTCGCGGAACTCGACATGACGGTGTGGGTCAGCGTGCTCGGCCTGCTGGACGAATGTCCCATCCTGCCCGCAGCGCTGACCGCCATTCTCGAAGGTCGGACTACGGCCGTCAGCGCGACGGCGTTCGATTTCATTTCCACGGCCGCACAGATCGGCGACATCCGCACCTTCATGCGGAAGCTGCCCGACCTTCTATCACTCTGACCGACCCAAACGGCGTTGGCTGGGTGTTGAGTTGGCAACCCGCAGACGCGCCGCTGAAGACGATGGTAAACGGACCAACATCGCTCGAGCCTTTGCGCGTTGGCGACGGCGCGTTCCAAGTCGCATTCCAGGCCCGCGGCGAACAGTTCTGATACCATCGGGAATTCGGGCCGTGGAGGACAAAAAATGCCGCATTTCACTCGACGCGAATTCCTGAAGACCGGACTCGCCGCGGGAACCCTTGCCGTGTCCGGAGCTGTTCCGCTCGGTGCCCGGCGCGGGAGCGCGACCGACGTGGTCACGCTGGGCCGCTCCGGAGTGAAAGTCACGCGGCTGGCGTTCGGCACGGGCAGCTTCAGCGGCGAGGTCCAGCGCGCGCTTGGACAGGACGGTTTCACGCTGCTGGTGCGCCATGCGTACGATCGCGGCATCCGCTTCTTCGAGACGGCCGAATCGTACGGCGAGATGCACAAGATGCTCGGTGTCGCCTTGAAGGGCATTCCGCGTGACAGCTATCAGCTCATGTCCAAGGTGACGACCCGCAACGGTGTCGACCCGCAGCAGAAGTTCGACGAGCTCCGCCGCCTCGCCAACACGGAATACTTCGACATCATGCTGCTCCACTGGCAGCACACGGCGACCTGGCCGGCCGACACCGCGCGCTGGCAGGACGGGGTGCTCGAGGCCCAATCACGGAAGGTCGTGGTCAGCCATGGGGCCTCGGTTCACGGACTGCCCGCCTTGCGCCGGGTTCCCGGCAACAACTGGCTCCAGGTGGCGATGATTCGCGTGAACCACACGGGCAAGAGCATGGACGCCGAGGACTATGCGACGCAGGGTCCTGGGAACGTCCCGGAAGTCGTTACCCACGTGAAGGAGGTCCGCAAGGAAGGCATGGGCGTGATCGCCATGAAGCTTGCGGGCGAAGGCACCTACGGTCGCGAGGACCGCCGGAAGGCGATGAGGTTTGCATTTCGCGACGCGGGTGTCGATTGCGTCACGGTGGGCTATAAGAGCCCTGCCGAAATCGACGAAGCGATCGACAACCTGAATCTCGCGCTCGCCTAATAACGCGTCAGATCGCGCGAGATCTCGCGGACATCAGTCCGGGCTGAATTCTGTCCGGCGATTTCGCGCGGACTCAGGCCTGATAGACCTGCGCCCACCTACGATGGTGCGGGTCACCTTGATGTCCGATGGTCTGAGTGCCGACGGCCATTGACAAGAGCGAAGACGGGGACCATCGGTCACATCTCGTCGGTCAGGAGATGACAGCAATGGTGAACAGACGCGGCTTCATAATGCGCGGGGCGACAGGCTTCGGCGCGATGGCGGTCATGTCGTCCGGGATGGTGGAGGTGGCACCCGCACAGACGATGAGTCTGAACGTGCTCTACCCGAATCACGATGGGGCGCGGTTCGACACCACCTACTATCGTGCCACCCACATCCCGCTGGCGATGAAGGTCATGAAGGCCGACAAGGTGATCCTGATCGAGGGTGTGCCGATGGAAGATTCGGCTCCACCGTACGCGATGATTGCTCACTTCGAGTTCGCCTCGCCTGAGGCTCTGAAGGCCGCTCTCGCCAATCCAGCGATGGCCGAGGTCCGGGCCGATGTCGCCACGTTCACCGACATCAAGCCGACAGTCATGCTTGGCAAATCGTCGTAGCGTCTCATCCGGTCGTTGAGGCCGGCCGGGAAGAGCAGCTCTGGCCGCCGCCGACCACTTGACAACATTTCGATTTTTAGCTAAATATTGATCCGTGAACAAGGTATTCAAGGCGCTGTCGGATCCGACGCGTCGTCGCGTGCTGCAGTTGCTCCGGGAACGGCCGATGTCAGCGGGAGAACTCTCGGATCACTTCGCAGTGTCGAAGCCGACCATGTCCGCCCATTTCGCCGTCTTGCAGGGGGCGGGCCTCATCGAATCGGAGAAATCCGGACGAACCGTCATCTACCGGCTGGTGATGTCGGTCTTGGAGGAGGCGCTCCTCGGCTTTGCCCAGACGTTCGGGTGGGGCCTGGAATCCGGTCGCGCGACTCGCGTCAATCGTCACAAGGTGGCCCGGCGGCCGGTCAAAGGAGAAGCCTGACATGGTAATCAACTCGATCACTGCCCGGGCCGCGGCGGCATTGCCCCCCATTGGTATCGTGCTGGCGCTCGCCAACTGGAACGCACGACCGGATGCGGCGTGGGCATGGGCGGCAGCTATCGCGACCCTCGTGGTCATGATCGCCGTGCGGCACGGCTCGCAACTCGCCCTTCGCCGGTCGTCGGGAGATGCCCCGTGGGTTCGGAGCTTCGCCTCCGTGACCGCCGCCGTCGTGTTCGGCGCATTGATGATGGTCATTCCCCTGGCCGTGACACTCGCGCACGTGTACGGCCTCGTGGACGACCCTGACAGCGGGCGACGCGCGACCATGATCATCTTCGGGGCGTACTTCGCCGCCTTCGGCAACACCTTACCGAGGATGCTCCCGCCGGTGTCGTCGATGCCGTGCAACGGTGCCCGAGTGCAGGCGTTTCAGCGGCTTGCTGGCTGGACGTGGGTGCTGTGCGGCCTGGGATTCGCGACGGCGTGGCTGGCGCTGCCGATCGACGCGGCGGAGCCTCTATCGCTGGCGCTGGTGGCTGCCGCGATGATCGTCACGATCGTGCAGCTTCTACGCCTTCGCAAGCCGCGGCAACACGCGTCCGGCCTGAACTAGTCGCACCACCACTCTGACCCAACGGACGGCGGCGCGTCCGTTCGTTGGATCGGTCTCCGACACGATCGACCGCGCCGCGCGCGTGACAGTCGCCTCAGCGCCGGTGCGCGTGCTCAACGTGATGGCGCGAATCTCGAGCGGCCAGCGTCTCGGCTCCGAACTGATCGAGGGGATCGAGCTCGCGCCCGGCGATGGACGGTGACCTCCCTCGGCCCGCCACCGTACGCCGGCCGGCCTGCCCTGATCCGCGAGACCGCCGTTCCGCTCGCGTCAGCGTCGCAGCTGGGCTATGCTCGACCGAGCACCACGGCGATCTCCTCGCCGTCGTCCCCTCTCGGTTTCCCACCATGCGGCGTCGGCATATCCATACGAGCCTTCTCCTCTGTCTTCTGTTCCTGCCGCCGTCACCTGCGACTATCGCCAGGGCGGCCCCGGCAGATCCAACGCCGGCCGATGGCGCCCAGGCCGCCAATCCTTCCGGGCGGGCGCGGCCGCCCCGGATCCTCAACGCCGTGCGCCTCGAGGGACCCGCGCCCAAGATCGACGGACGGTTCGACGACGCCGCGTGGAACGAAGGCGCGTGGAGCGGCGACTACATCCAGCAGTTGCCCGTCGAGGGCGCCGCCCCGTCGGTCAAGACGGAGCTCAAGATCCTGTACGACGATCGCAACGTGTACATCGCCATCCGGGCGCACGACGATCCCGCGCTCATCCACCGCTACCCGTCGCGGCGTGACGACCTCGCCGGCGACATCACGGGCGTCTGCTTCGACAGTTACTTCGACAAGCGATCGGGGTTCGAATTCGACCTGACCGCGGCCGGCACCAAGATTGACCTGGTGCTCACCAACGAAGGCTGGGACATGAGCTGGGACGCCGTGTGGCACGGCAAGGTCGGCCTCGAGGCGGACGCCTGGACCGCGGAGTTTCAGGTCCCGCTCAGTCAACTGCGCTACGGCACTCAGGAAGAGCAGGTCTGGGGGCTCCACGCGTGGCGCTGGGTGGACCGCAACCAGGAAGAGGATCAGTGGAACCTCATCCCGCGCAACAGCACCGGCCGCATGCAGAACATCGGCGAGCTGCACGGTATCAGCGGGCTCCCGCGCTATCGCCACGTCGAGTTGCTGCCTCACACTGTCGGGAGAGTCGAGGGACAACCGGTCGAGGAGGGCAACCCCTACCGCGACGGCGCGCGCGGCCATGGCACCGCCGGCCTCGACGCGAAGGTCGGGCTCACGACCGACTTCACGCTAGACGCAACGGTCAACCCCGACTTCGGGCAGGTGGAAGCGGATCCATCCGTCGTCAACCTCACCGCGTACGAGACATTCTTCGAGGAGAAGCGGCCGTTCTTCATGGAGGGCAAGAACATCCTGACGCTCAACCTCGATGCCGTGCAGGCGACCGGCGACGTGCCCGTCGATGCCGGCACGAACGAGATGATGTTCTACTCGCGGCGCATCGGCCAGGCGCCGCACTACGTGCCGGCTGCCGCCGCCGGCGAGTCGGTCGACGTGCCCGATAGCACTTCCATCATCACGGCGGCCAAGGTCACAGGGAAGACGCCGGATGGCCTGTCGGTCGGGATCCTGCAAAGCGTCACGAGTGCCGAGCACGCGCACGTCTCCTTCGACGGTGTTGAACGGGAGCGGCCGGTCGAGCCGACGACGAACTACTTCGCTGCCCGGCTGCAGAAGGACTGGGCGAAGGGCAACACGGTGCTCGGCGGCATGCTTACGAACACGCACCGCTGGATCGGCGACCCCACCCTCGAGTTTCTCCCGCGCGACGCGCTCACCGGCGCCGTGGACTTCGTCCAGTACTTCGCGAACCGGTCGTACGTGCTCGAAGCGAAGGGCGCTTTCAGCCGGATTACCGGAGACCCGGCGGCCATCACCGAGCTGCAGCGGAACCCGGTGCACTATTACCAGCGGCCCGACGCGGATCACCTGGGAGTGGATGGAGCGGCGACCTCCCTTTCCGGGCACGCCGGGACGTTCCGGTTCGCCCGGTACGGCAACAGCAAGTGGCGGTGGGCAAATGCGACCCGCTGGGTCTCGCCGGGCTTCGACCTGAACGACATCGGGTTCCTCCGCCAGGCCGATTTCATCGTGAACGAGGCGTCCGGCGGTTACGTGCAAACCGATCCAATCGGGCCGTTCCGGACATGGGGAGTCACCGTCGATCGCCAGGACGCCTTCGACTATTCCGGCGCGCGTACGGACGCCGTGACCGGCGTCCAGGCGAACGGGACGTTCGACAACAAGTGGACCGTCTCCGCTTCGGTCAATGCCATCGAGGAACCGAACGACACTCGCCTGCTGCGCGGCGGTCCGTCGATGCTCACGAGCGGGTTCTGGGGTACCTTCTTCTCCGCCTCGACGGATCCGTCGCGGCGGGTCGTCCTCGGCGGGCAGCTGCGCCGCCAGGTTGGGTTGGAGGCCGGCACGCACGAGTCCGAAGTGTCCGGATCGCTCAGGTGGCGTGTCTCGCAGCGACTCGTGCTGCAGCCCGTCGTCACGTACGCCAAGAACCTCGACGACCTGCAGGTACGTCGAAACGGCCGAGACCTCCGGCGGCCCGCGGTACCTGCTCGGCCGGATCGACCAGGACACGCTCGCGGTCACGTTCCGCGCGGACCTGCAGATCACGCCCGATCTCTCCATCCAGTACTACGGCAGCCCGTTCGTGTCGACCGGCCGGTACACCACTTTCAAGCGCGTGACGGCGCCGCACGCGGATGACTACGCCAATCGTTTCCACGTGCTGACGAACGACGAGCTCGCCTACGACGGCACCTCGAACCAGTACACTGTCTCCGAGGCAGGTGCGACATACACGTTCGCGAACCCCGACTTCAGTTTCCGCGAGTTCAGGTCCAACCTGGTGACGCGCTGGGAATTCAAGCCGGGCTCGACGATGTACGTGGTGTGGGCGCAGGGGCGCACGGCGGGGATCGACCAGTGGGACGAGTCGCTCGGCCGCGCGTTCAACCAGCTGTGGAACACGCCCGCGTCGAACGTGCTACTCCTCAAGGTCAGCTACTGGCTGTCGATGTAGCGACGAGTCGAGTCGTCCCAATCGCCACGACGAGGCTACTGGCTGTCCTGGGGTGGCTGCGGCTCGACGCGGCCGGCGAGGAGAAGCGGGGGAATGTTTGGTATTCAGTGACGAGACAGGAGAGCCGCTTGGAAGCTTCAGAACGGCGTGGATGACAGCCGTCCTTCAGGCACACGGTATGGCGCCGAATGGAAGGCGCGTCGCTGGTCCAGCC
>CAVXSR010000010.1:0-322251 GCA_963764495.1 Vicinamibacteria bacterium
ACCGCGTCAAGAGGATGTCGTTGCCAAAATGCGCTCGAGCATTTTGGCACGTCCGTGCCGCGAAGCCCGCAAGGCCGCCGGCCCCCGGCCCCGGCGCCGGCGCGGCGCCGGAGGTATTCCTCCCGAGAATCGGTAAACAAATCAACAAGTCGACATGTTGACCGATTCTCCCGTGACGACCTCCCCCCGGCCGGCCAGAGCCGTAGCCGGGAGCGCTATCGCTCCGCGCCGAGCGCGAGCATCACGACAGGAGTTGAGGTCCCGGTCACGACGTGGCCCCCGTGGCGGCTCGGATTCGGTACCGTACTGGGATGCAGGTGACGCAGATCAGGGTGCCCACCGGTCAAGTCGTTCTTCACCCAGCTCGATGTCGGCTCCGCCGAGGTGCTGCCCTGGGGTCTCGCGGCCGACCACCGGTGGGGCGTTGGTGGAGTGCGTCCGGCGCGCCGGTGACCGCGCGCGAGCGCAACGCCATGCTCGCGGTGGGCGCGGGGGCGCCGCCGACGGCGGCCTGCTGCTGGGCGGCGGGGCTGGGGACCCGCTCCGGGTGGACGTGCCGACGGATGCCGCACCGATTCCCGTCGGCCACACGCCGCCAGGCACCGCGCATCCCGCCAGAGCCGAAGCCGATGAGTGGCTGAGCACTCGGCTCGACATGGACGTGCGACTCATGGGGCATACGATCCCCGCGCGCGTCCGGTGAATCCCGCGCACGGCGGACCTGCCGACGATCGGATGGGCTTCGCCGACGCGGGGCCGATCCTGCTCAAGCGCCGTACCAGATCTGTTCGTTCACCTGCTGCCGGCGACGCGCGGCTTCATCCTGCGGCAGGCCACGCTGCTGCTTCCGGTGTTCGTGCTCGCGGAGGCCACGCTGTCGTTCGTGGGGCTGGGCTTGCCCGACACCACGCCAAGCTGGGGGACGTCGCTGCGCGAAGCGGCCGACGTCACGGCGATCGCGGCCTTCCCGTGGATTCTTGCCCCCGCCGCCGCGCTCTTTCTCGTCACGCTGCTGGTCAATCTCGCGCTCGGCGACGAGGCGAGCGACCCCACGATTGTGCGGGAGTGATTCCAGTGAGGAGCGCCAGGCTTGGGCGGCGATGACGTGATGCCCGAGCTGAAGCTCGGGCCTACGTTCGCCTGGAGTAGTCTGTACCGTTATGACCCTTCCCTCCACGGAACGCTGGCTCTTCGGCCCTGGTCCCAGCCTGGTCACACCGCGCGTAATGCGCGCGCTGGCGGCGCCGGCGCTCGGGCATCTGGATCCGCAGTTCCTCACTCTCATGGACGACCTGCGCGCACGCCTGCAGCGCGTCTTCCAGGCTCCATCCGAAAGCTTCGTGTTCGCCGTGTCGGGCACGGGCACGGCCGGGATGGAGACCGCGGTCGCGAATCTGGTCGCACCGGGCACGCGTGTGCTGGTGGTCGTCACAGGCTACTTCGGCACGCGTCTCGTCGAGATGTGCACGCGGTACGGCGGCGACGTCAGACAGGTGCCGTGCGACTGGGGACGATGCGATCGATCCGGCGACGGTCGAGCGGGCGCTCGAGGCGGGCAAGACGGACGTCGTGGCGGTGGTGCACGCTGAGACGTCCACTGGCGTGCGAAACCCGGTCGCCGAGATCGTCGCGCTCGCGAACCAGCATGGCGCCCTGACGATTGTCGACTGCGTGACATCGCTCGGAGGCGTCCCTGTCGACATGGCCGGCTGGGGTGCCGACGTCTGCTACAGCGGTTCGCAGAAATGCCTCGGCGCACCATCGGGCCTCGCGCCAATCGCATTCGCGCCCTCTGCTCTCGAGCGGCGCGTGTCATGTCGAAGCTTCTATCTCGACGTCGGGCTCCTGCAGGACTATTGGATCGGGCGCAAGTATCACCACACGATGTCGTCGTCGCTGATCTATGCGCTCGACGAGGCCTTGACGGCGATCGAAGAAGAGGGACTCGAGGCGCGTTGGGCGCGGCACGTCGGACTGCGCACCGCCTCTTCGCCGCAGCACTCGACGCCATGCGCGTCTCGCTGTTGCCGCCGCAGAGCGACCGGCTGCCAAACCTGAACGCGGTCACGGTGCCTGACGGCATCGATGAAGCCGCGGTTCGCCGCGAGCTCCGCGAAACGTTCAACATCGAGATCGGCGCGGGCATGGGACCGCTTGCGGGCAAGATCTGGCGCATCGGCCTCATGGGCGCGGGCGCCACGCCCGCTCACGTGAAGCTGCTGGCCTCGGCGTTCGCGACCTCGCTGGCATCTTGCGGGCATCGCGCCACAATCGCGCATGGGCGCGTGGGCGCATGGGGCAGTCGGGCGCATGGGCGCATGGGCGCATAGGTGGATGGGCGCATAGGCGCGCGGGGGCAGAGGGGTGCGAAGACGCTACGCGGCGGTCGGCACGACTGCGTTCTTCTTCATCGCGCCCGGCATCGTCGCAGGTCTCGTTCCGTGGTGGATCACGCGCTGGCAGATGCAGACGCCATTTTCCGGGTGGGCGGCGCTGCGGTTCGTCGGCGGCACGCTGATCGTCGCCGGGACCGCTTTCCTCGTCCACGCCTTCGCGCGATTCGTCACCGAAGGTGCAGGAACCCCAGCCCCCGTGGCCCCGACGGAGCGTCTCGTCGTAGGCGGCGCCTACCGCTACGTTCGCAATCCGATGTATCTCGCCGTGCTCGGCGTGATCGTCGGCCAGGCGCTCCTCCTGGGCCAGCTCCGGCTATTCACCTATGCTGGGGTCGTGGCCGTGACCATGGCCGCGTTTGTGCGCGCCTACGAAGAACCCGTCCTCTCGCGGAAATTCGGGCGGGAATATGACGACTACCGCCGCCACGTGCCGGCCTGGTGGCCCCGGTTACAAAACCCTTACAGAAATCGGACTTGACTGGTCGTAGTTTACGGCACTAGTCTGACGCAATCTTGAGACTGAATCTCAAGATTGCAACCGACATGCCGTTCCGCACCGTTTTCTTCTGGTTTCACCTGACCACCGGCGTCATCGTCGGCGCCATCGTCCTGGTCATGTCGGCCACGGGTGTCCTGCTGATTTACGAAAAGCAGGTCGTCCAGTGGACCGAGTCGGGCCCCGGCGCGGCGCCGCCCTCCCCCGCGGCTCGTCGTCTTCCAATCGAGGCGCTGCTCGGCCGCATTCGGTCCCAGCGGCCCGGTGTGACGCCGACAACGGTCACCGTGTCGAGCGATTCCGATGCACCCGTCGTGCTGCCGCTCGGCCGCGACGCCGGCGTGTCTGCTGGTCAACGGCTACACCGGAGAGGTCATCGGCAATGGCTCGCGCGTCCGCGGCGTTCTTCCGAAGCGTCACCGACTGGCATCGCTGGCTCGGGCGAAGCGGTGACGGCCGCGCTGCTGGCCGGGCGGTCACTGGAGCCGCAAACCTTGCGTTCCTCTGTCTGGTCCTCTCGGGCGCGTACATCTGGCTGCCGCGGATGTGGACCTGGCGGGTGCTCCGCGGACTGATGTGGTTCCGAAGCAGCGCCAGCGCGAAGGCGCGCGAGTTCAACTGGCATCACGTCTTCGGCTTCTGGGCGGCGATCCCGCTCGTCGTCGTGCGTCGCCTCCGGTGTGGTGATGTCCTACCCGTGGGCCAACGCGCTCGTGTATCGCGTTGCGGGCGAGGCGCCGCCAGCGGTTCCCGTCGGACCGACCGCGCGTAGAGGTCGGAGCGCAACGTGGTCAAGGCGAGCTGACGTGAAGCCGCTCTCGCTTGACGGTCTCAACCGAAGCTGGGCCCGGGCCGAAGGCATCGAGGGCTGGCGAGCGCTGTCGCTGAAGCGTGCCATCGGCCCGCGATCGGCAGATCGTGATCACGGTCGATCGCGGCACCGGCGGCCAACCGCAGCAGGCGCGTCCAGCTCACGCTCGATCGCGCGACAGGCGCGGTCGTCTCGTGGGAACCGTTTCAGTCGCTCAGCGCCGGGCCGGCGCCTGCGCTCGATCCTGCGTTTCGCACATACCGGCGAGGTGCTCGGGCTCGCCGGGCAGACGATTGCCGGCGCCGCGTCGTTCGCTGCGGTGATGCTGGTCTATACCGGCCTTGCGTTGTCGCTTCGGCGGTTCGCCGCGTGGCGCCGGCAGACGATTCAGGAGCCGCGTCAGAGCAGCGCCGCTTGAGATTGAGCTCACTTGTTGACCACCGACTCACAGGTAGGGCGGGGCTTTAGCCCCGCCAAGGCGGACCTGAAGGTCCGCCCTACAAATCGTGGAGTCGAGCGGGCCAAGCGAGCTCTTGAGGAGATAACGCCAATGCAGAAGCAGAGACGACAGGGCAAGGCACGCTCGAGCCGTCGCTCCTCACGCCGTGGCGCGCGGTGGATGGCAATGGGCGCACTTGTGGCAATGGGCGAGCCTTTCCGACTGACGCTATAATCCACCTCATGCGGCATCGCGCCGCGAAGGTGGCCGTCGGCCTTCCGGCCGCGTGCTTCGCGTACTTCTCCTATCTCTATCTCACCTGCCAGACGTTCGGGCGCTGGCGACGACGAATCCTCCGACGACGGCGTTCATCGAGCTGCGGGCAGCCGAGGCTCGCGCGGCCGGACAGAAGCCCCGCCGGGTGCAGCGCTGGATCCGCTACGAGGCGATCTCGAACAACCTGCGCCGAGCCGTGCTCGTGGCGGAAGACGACGCCTTCTGGCAGCATGATGGCGTCGACGTCGAGCAACTGCGGAAGTCGATCGAGTCGAACCTCGAGAAACGGAAGATGGCGCGCGGCGGCAGCACCATTACGCAGCAGCTGGCGAAGAACCTGTACCTGTCGCCGTCGCGGAGTCCCATCCGTAAGCTGCGCGAGTTCCTGATCGCACGAAAGCTCGAGGCGGCGCTGTCGAAACGTCGCATCTTCGAAATCTATCTAAATGTCATCGAGTGGGGAGACGGGATCTACGGCGCCGACGCGGCAGCACGACGCTATTTCGGCAAGTCGGCGGGGGCGCTGAGCCAGGAAGAGGCGGCGCTCATGGCAGGTGCTATCATCAATCCGCGAGTCCACAATCCGGCGCACCCGACGGCGCGCCTCAAGGTACGCCAGCAGATCATCCTGAAACGCATGGGATGGGTCGAGCCGCCGCCGGAAGCGCCGGAGATTCCGGAACCGGCGCCGCCGACGATCGCGCCCGAACCGCAACTGCCCTCTGCCGCTCGAAGCGTAGTCCGCTACCAGAGCCAACAGAGCCGCCGCAACGAGCCGCCATGCGGAAGAAGCGCCGAAGCAAGAGCCACCGCCTGAAAAGCCAACTCAGCAGCCGACCTCAACCAGAGCCTGCCACCTGCCGAACGGCCGACACCGCCTGGCAGCGTTTCGACGCTCATCCATTGTCAGTGCGGTGACACAATCGTCAGTTGATTCGAGAAATCGTGGGAACGTTTGCGGCTGAAGATCGAAATCGAGCGTGGCGTGGAACTTGTTACGTGGTCAGTCGTCAAGCGCGACATTCTGACGATATCTTGACACCGACCATGAGCACAGTTATCACCAAGCTCGACCGTGAAGCGCGCGCGTTTCAGGTTGTCTCCTCAGAGCGTCCGCTCGGCCAGGTGATGATCAACTACACCGATCACATCACCCGGCTGATGCACGACATCGTCCGCCGCGTTCCCTCGCTCGGTCACATCGACATGTCGCGCGTGCTGGTGTTCGCGCGCTTCGGCCGTTCGGACGCGGAGGGCGCGTATGCGACCTGCCACGCGATCAATCTTCCGACCAGCGAGCCCAGCTATTACTTCTGGCGCGACCGCCAGACCGGCGAGATGACGCGCCGCTCGGAGTGGTTCATCACGAAGTCGCCGTCGGTCGAGCGCGGATCCTCTTCCATCGACTACCTGATTTCGTTCTGCCTGCCGCGATTCTGCGATCAGACGATCGCGCGGGCCCACAAGCAGGAGTCCTATCCCGGCGCCGCGCCATGGGTGGCCAAGCTCGACACGATCGTGCACGAGCTGTATCACATCGATCCGACGATGGAGGGCATTCGCAAGCTGCCGAGCACGAATGGCAAATCGACGACGCGCACGCACAGCCCCGAGTTCTTCGAGGACGTGATTGCGATGACGAACGCGTACCTCGCGTCGCGGCCCGATCCCGGGCTGCTCGAGTTCCTGAAGCACGACTTCGACGGGCTGACCAGACGCTACGGACGCGTGACCGGGACAGCGTTCCGATCGTTCCCGTCGTACCCGCAGCGCTACGTGGAAGTGTTGACCGATCAGCCCGTCATCGAGCCGGGCGTGCGCATCGAGCCGGTGCGAACCGCCGGCAGCCGCGCCCGCTACACCGAAGACGACCTGGACGTGCGCGAGTTCGGCTATCGCGCGAGCAAACGGCTCGCTCGTCCGCGCCAGCAGCGGGACCAGCCTCAGCGCGCGGCCTGACGGGCGCGGCCTTCGCCGCGAGCGGCTCGCTCGCTCGCCGAGCGGCGGGCACCACGTGCCCGAGGTCGTCGCTTCACTCGCGAAGGCCGATACGTAGGCCCAAGCTTTAGCTTGGGCATCAATCGATCCGTCGGGCGCCCGCGACCCGTTCTCCCCAATAACCCGACGCCAGACTGTCGACGCGCACGGTGCCGCGCGCATTCGGTGCGTGGACGAAGCGATCGCCGCCTATGGCGATGCCGACGTGAGACACGTGCTCGACCCTCCGTGGTGAAGAAGACGAGATCGCCAGGCTCGAGCTCGTCGAGATGTACCCGGCTCCCGACGTCGTACTGGTCGCGCACGACGCGTGGCACTGCGAGGCCGTACTGGGCGAGCACGTACTGCACGAGACCGCTGCAGTCGAAGCCGCGCAGATCGGATCCGCCGGATCTGTAGGGGACACCCTGCAACCGCAGCGCGGCGCTGGCGATCGCGTAGCCGTCGTGAGCGCAAGGGCGCATAGGCGCATGGGCACACGAGAATGCATCGGGCGTTGTCGCCGGATCGGAAGGCGCTTTGGCTGGCACACCGTCCGCGGCCGGCGGAGACGGAAAGGGCTGCGGGCGCGCGCCAGACGAGGCGCACGACGCCGCTCCGACCGCGGCGGCCAGTGAGAGCGCCGCAATCGCCATGTGGAGGCGGGGCTTGAGCCCCGCTGCCGTGTGGAGGCGAAAGCCCGGCCGGTGCCCCGCGTGCATGTTCACGTTATCGGCGCGCACGTGCCCGTCAAGGAGGTGACGGGATCACGCGGATTACACAGGTTTTACGGGCCTATCGCTTGACAGGTTCGACCGGACCCCCACAATATACTGTGCCATGGAGCAGACGCTGCTGCTCAACGCGACGTACGAGCCGCTGAAGGTCGTCGACTGGCGGAAGGCCGTCACCCTCTGGTGCCAGGGGAAGGTGGAGGTCATCTCCGTCCATGACCGCGAGGTCCGGTCGGTTTCCATCAGCTTCAAGCTGCCGTCCGTGATCCGCCTGCTCCGCTACATCCGCATAAAACGCCGGATCGACTACGTGCCGTTCTCGCGGGCGAACATCTACGCGCGCGACCGGCACCATTGCCAATACTGCGGACATCAGGCCCCCACGAGCGAGCTCACCTTCGATCACGTCATCCCGGTCGCACACGGCGGGCGCAAGGACTGGGAGAACATCGTGACGTGCTGCGTCTCGTGCAACCGGCGGAAGGGCGGGCGCACGCCGGAAGAGGCGGGAATGCGGCTCACCGCACAGCCCCGGCGACCCGACTCGGCGCCAGCCGTGCGATTCACGATCGGGCTGCGGAACGCGCCCGAAAGCTGGCGCGACTACCTGTACTGGAACGTCGAGCTGGACGACACGTAAAGGCGCATGGGTCAAGGCGCATGGGCGACATGAAGCGCAGAGGGTGCATCCGGGCATCCCCATGCGCCTATGCGCCCATGCGCCCATGCGCCCCTACTTGAGCACGGTCAATGTCACATCGACTTTGATCACCTGACCGGTGATCTTGTCGGTGGCCACCGTGAACTGGCTCGACTCCCCGTCCTTGAGGATCACGGTCTCGTTGGCCTTGAAGGTGTTGAACGACGGCTGGTCGCTGCCCGCCTTCGAAAGCCCCCGCACCTCCTGATCCTCGGAATACACGGAGGAATCCTCCAAGCCGATGTTCAGACTGTAGCGGCCGCCGTCCAGGGCCTCGGCGGAACAATCGATGCTGGTACCCACGCTCCGATAATTGAACGAGGTCACGGGAGCGTTTCCAACGGACGTAGCGATAGGGATCTCTCCGCCCATTCGCAGACTGACGCGGTTGCGACTGGTTGCGAGCGACAGCATGTACGGCATCGCACTGACCTTCTTGTCGCCCTGATATTTCGACAACACGACCTGGAGCTTCAAAGCCACGACGAGCGGGACACGCGCCGAAGGTGGCGCCGTGTCTTTCGGCGGCACGATTGTTTGAGTCTCTTTCTCCGTCTGCTCTTGGGCAATCGCCGTTCCGCGTCCACATGTCACGACCATTGCGGCGAACAGAACGAGCGCGCACGTTCTTGGCGTCACTGGTGCCCTCCTTCTTCCAGCTCGGGCGACAGGGGATCGATAGTGAGAGGCGCGATGGCGATGGCGGCCACGGCAACAGGCTCGTCCCGGTCTGATTGCGCAAAACGGAGCACGGTAGTGGGCGGTCGTTGGAGCAGCCGGCGAAGGGCTTGCTGCTCGGTCGCCGGTATCAACACGTCATCCGATGCGGCGATCGTCGGCCCGGCATTCGGCCTGTTGCGGACCGGTCGAGCAGAGCGCCGATCAGCGGGGGCAACGGCTCGGTGGACCGGGGCCGCTATCCCAACAGCGGCCGAGCGGCCGGGCGCCGCGACGCGGACGCTTGGCTGCTCGATTTCCGGCCTGCGTTCGAGCATCACCACGACGAAGACGATCGCGGCAGCGGCAAGAACCGCTGCCGCCGCAAGGAATGAGAATGGACGAGTGACAGCGATCTCCTCGTTGGCCAGTCGCCCGCGCACGCGCGCGACGAAGTCCGGTGACGGATCGGAGGTGAACACGTCCGCCAGGACCCCATCGAGCTCGGTGTCCGTCAGCGTGGGCGTCCGTCGCTCTTCAACCATTGGAGTTGCTCCTTCAAACGCGCCCTCGCTGCGAACAGCCGCGATTTGACCGTGCCTTCGGGAATCGCGAGCAGCCGCGCCACTTCCTGAACGTCGTGTCCCTCGATGGTGGAAAGCACGACGACGATGCGCAGTTTCGGCGGCAAGGCATCGATGGCGCGCCACACGTGCGCGGCGCGTTCACGCGCGGCTATCGCATCGGTCGTCGATTCGCCGGCCGGCGGTGTCAGTGGCTCCGATTCGCGCAGCGCCCGCCGCCGATCGGCCCGCTGGCGATCGAGCGCTGCGCGCCAGGTGACGCGCACGATCCAGGCGCGGAAACGGTCGCGATCGCGCAGATGTCGAAAGCGCCGGTAGGCACGCGTCAACGCTTCCTGCGCGACGTCTTCGGCGTTCTCCCGATGGTGCAGGACGCTGTAGGCGACGCGAAACGCCAGCCCCGATGACTCGACGAGCCGGACCTCGAATTCGCGAACGAGATCGTCCTCCACGGCTACGAGACCGACCGCCAACCGATCGGCGTACTCATTCATGGGTGCATGGGCGCGCAGGCGCATCGGCGCATGGGGGGCACAGGCGCATCAGCGCATGGGGGCACAGGCGCATAGGCGCATGGAGGCACAGGTGCATAGGCGCATGGGGGCACCGGGATGGCCAGACGCGTCATGATCTCACCCACAAGACGCCGCCGGGGGCATTCCGGTTCGAATCGCCCGGCTGTCCCCATGGTCCCATGTCCCCATGCGCCCATGTCCCCATGCGCCCCTGCGCCCACGCGCCCATGCGCCCCTGCGCCCTGCTAGGACTTCGTTTTCGCCGGCGGCTTTGGCGGGTCGGCGGGGATCTTCGCGTCGTTATTGGGCTTTGGAATCGGCGTCGGCTTGGCCTTCTTCACGGCAGGCCGCCAGGGCTTCAGCACCTCCGTATCGGGATGGTAGGTTTTCCAGTCGAACCAGTAGTCGAGCAGGATGTCGATTCGCGCCAGCTGAGCGCCCGCAAGCTCGCCGACCGTTGCGCGGCCGGTGAAGTCCCATTCGCTCATCGTCTCGAGGTCCATGAGCGTGCTGGACGTGATGTCCCGGCCAGCGCGAATGAACGACAGCGTCTGTCCGCGAGCCCGGCGATCGAACGCCCGCACCGACCGTCCATCGGGCGACACCACCAGCAGGACCGGGACGTCCGCAATCTGATCGAGGGTCGCGCCGGCCGCGACGACGCTGGCGTGGGGCCAGGCTTTGCTCTTGCCTTTCAGCGCGATGCCGACGACGAGCGTGCGTGGCGGTATCGGACCGCCGGGCGGAGTGGCGACGCGCACCGGGTATTTCTCGACGTAGTCTTCCCAGTCGGACGGCTCGTACTCGTCGCGATCCACGATGGCTTTGTCCTGCATCAGGACGCGGCCCCTGGGTGACTCGGTTCGCCAGGTATTGAAGGTGAGCTGATCGTGCGAAACCGGCGTCAGCTGTTTGCCCTTCAGGGGGCCCTCGATGGCCTGTCCCGACACCTGCTGCCACCAGCTCCCCGTCTGCTCGTCACGCATGACGAAGTTCTGGTTGTTGATGCCGGCAAGGCGGAACGTCAGCCGCCGCCCATCGACCACCGCGCTCCACACCAGACCGGTGTGGCAGAGCGTTCAATAGGTGGCGACGATCGGCTTGCGGCCGATGACGTCGTTGATGACGTGGTGATACCCGATCTGTCGAATGGGATAGGCGACGGCTTCCCCGCTAATCTCGACCGCCATCACGACGTCGTCCGGCTTGACGAACTTTGCCTTGCCGGCGTCCACGTACTTCGGCGAGTCGAGCGGGTTGAACATCCACTCGAAATGATTCTGATGCGCGAACCAGGTGGCGAGCACGACAGGCGCGACGGCCAGGATCGCCAGACTGCGCGACCACCAGCGGCGCAAGCGGAACGCCAGGATGAGCGCCATCGCGACGGACAGCACCAAGGCGATCGTGGTCGCGACCGGCGCAAGCGCCCGGGCCCGCAGCGCGATCGCCATCAGCGACGCGCGCTGCGGCTTGAACGGCATGATGTAGAACGTCGGAAAAGCGATCACTCCGACGCCGACGGCGATCGTGAGAAGGAGCGCCGTCCAGAGCGGCCACAGCCGGCGGGAACGAACCATGGTGCGCCAAGCATGGCGGGCGGCGCTGTTGGAGGTCAATAGTCGAAACGCGGTAGTCGCCGCCGTGGTACGCTCAAGGCGCTCAACATGTCCGCGACTATTACCGGCGTGGTGCCGATGGCAGCCTGCGAGCGCGGCCGCATCACTGTCTACGGCGGGGGCTTCAGCACCCGCGAACCGCTCGGCCCCCAGGTGCATTTGGGGCCCCATCCCGTCCGCGTCATCGCGTCGCGCGTCTCACGCCTGACACTGTTGATACCCCCGGGGCTGGCCGGAGGCACGCACCGGCTGCACGTGGACGGCGTCGAAGGCGATGAGCCGTTCATCGAGATCGGCACCGTCGTCGCGGCAGGACTGCATCAGGTGGACAATCCCGTCGTGGACGCCGAAGGCCGGCTGTACGTGACCTACTCGGGATCACGTGGCGAACAGGTGCCCGTCTCGATCTTTCGCATCAGCCCGGATGGCACGCGCGAGTCGCTGGTGACGGGGCTCGTGAATCCAACCGCGATGGCGTTCGATCCTCAGGGGCGGCTCCACGTCTCGAGCCGGTTCGAGGGCACCGTCTATCGCGTCGACGCGAGCGGCCAGTACGAACCGGTGGTAACCGACGTCGGTGTCGCCTGCGGCCTCGCATTTGCGCCGGACGGGACGCTCTTTGTCGGCGATCGGTCGGGCACGATCTTCCGCGTGCGGGCGAATGGTCAAGCCACGATGATGGCCACCCTGCCGCAGTCGGTCGCCGCCTTTCATCTGGCGATGGGCCCGGATCGGGCGCTGTACGTGACGGCTCCCACGCTGACGTCACGCGATTACGTGTATCGCGTGCAGCTCGACGGCCAGGTTGAGATCGCGTGGACCGGATTCGGACGGCCGCAAGGCCTCTCGTTTGGTCCCGACGGACTCTTGTATGTCGTGGAAGCGCTCGCGGGCGCGAGCGGCCTGTACCGGCTCACCCCGGGTCGCGAGCCAGAGCTCGTGATCGCCGGCGAGGGGCTCGTGGGTGTCGCGTTCGAACCCTCGGGGACCGTCGTCGTCACGTCGAACGAGAGGGCGTGGCGGGTCAATCGCGCGTGGGCTTAGTCACGGATGCCGGTCACGGATTGAGACCGAAGAAAGGCGGTCACGGAGTAACACTGAATCACGCGGATCTTTTGGTTTTCTCTTTCTTTGATCCGTGTACGTCCGTGTAAGTCCGTGACAGATCGGATCCGTGAAGGTCCGCGACCGGGACAGGCCGCGTGTATTCCGCGACTGCGCCCTCAGTCCATCGCGAGTTTCTTGAGCAGCTCCAGGTTCGACAGCATGCGGCCGGCGCCGCGGACGACGGACGTCAGCGGATCCTCGGCCATCTGGACCGGCAGCTCGGTGTCGTTGCGCAGCCGCTCGTCCAGATTCCTGAGCAGCGATCCGCCGCCGGTGATGACGACGCCGCGATCGTAGATGTCGGCGGCGAGCTCGGGCGGAATCCGCTCGAGCGCGCCGCGGACGGCGTGCACGATCACGTCAACGGTGCTCTTCAGCGCCTCGCGGATCTCGCCATCGCTCACGAGCACGCTCTTGGGCAGACCTTCCAGCAGGTGGCGGCCGCGCACTTCCATCTGGCGCGGCGACTCGAGCGGCGCCGCCGATCCGATCTCGATCTTGATCTGCTCGGCCGTCCGCTCCCCGATCAGCAGGCCGTGCTGGCGCTTCATGTGATCGATGATCGCCATGTCCATCTCGTCGCCGCCGACCCGCACCGACCGGCGGTAGACCAGGCCGGCCAGCGAGATCACGGCAATGTCGGTGGTGCCGCCGCCGATGTCCACGATCATGTTGCCGGTCGGCTCGGTGATCGGCAGGCCCGCGCCAATCGCCGCCGCCACCGGTTCCTCGATCAGGTAAACCTCGCTCGCCTTCGCCCGCAGCGTGCTGTCTTTCACCGCGCGGCGCTCGACCTGCGTGATTTCGGCCGGCACCCCAACGACCACCCGGGGGCGGACCCAGCCGGTGCGCCGGTGGGAGCGGCGGATGAAGTCGCTGAGCATCCGCTCGGCGGCATCGAAGTCGGCGATGACCCCGTCCCGCAGCGGACGGATCGCCACCATGTTCTGAGGCGTGCGGCCGATCATCTCGCGCGCCTTCGTACCCACTGCTTCGATGCGGTTGTGCTCGGTATTGAAGGCCACGACCGACGGTTCGTTCAAGACGATGCCGCGTCCGGGAACGAACACACAGGTATTGGCGGTGCCGAGGTCGATCGCGAGATCGGTCGTGAGGCCGAAGACGTTGGCGAGAAACATTGACGCTCCGATGTCCGGGGACGCACCGGGTTATAACACCGGAACGCCTGAAGATGTGAGCAACTCCTGGGGCTGGAGCCCTCTATAAGCGCTTTTCGGCTCGAGGCGGCCCGAGCGTTAGGCTCCCGCCAGGGAAGATGGATAGAATCCCGCTCTATGTCGCAGCTCTTCCGCCGGAAGCCGATTGCCGCCCTCCTCGTCGACGAGGCCGACAGCCGGCATGCGCTGAAGCGCGTCCTCGGCGCCGGCGACCTGGTCATGCTGTCGATTGGCGCCGTCATCGGCGCCGGCATTTTCGGGGCCATTGGCACCGCGGCGGCCGGCCAGATCGCCTCCGACGGCACCGTCGTCCGCTACGGCGCGGGCCCGGCGCTCGTCTTCTCGTTCCTGCTCCTGGGCGGCGCCTGCGCGCTGGCGGCGCTCTGTTACGCGGAGCTGGCGTCGATGATTCCGCAGGCCGGATCGGCGTACGCCTACAGCTATGCCACGCTCGGCGAGCTCGTGGCGTGGATCATCGGTTGGGACCTGATCCTCGAATACGCCGTCGGGAACGTCGCCGTGGCCATCTCGTGGGGCGACTACTTCCACACCCTGGTCCGGGGCGTCGGCCTGCAGCTCCCGATGTGGCTCACCACCGGCTATCGGACGGCGCTCCTCAGCGCCAACCCCGACATCCATGGCCTGCTCCAGACCGCCCCCCACATCGCCGGCATTCCCATTCTGGTCAACGTTCCGGCCTTTGCCATCGTCGCGGCGATCACCTGGCTGCTGCTGCGAGGCGCGAAGGAAAGCGCGCGCGTCAACAACGTGATGGTAGTGATCAAGCTGATCGCCCTGAGCCTGTTCATTGCGGTCGGCGTCACTCACCTCAAACCCGAGCTGTACACACCGTTCGCGCCGAACGGCTTCACCGGCATTCATCAGGGCGCGGCCATCGTCTTTTTCGCCTACATCGGCTTCGATGCGATCTCGACCGCGGGTGAGGAGACACGCGACCCGCAGCGGAACCTCCCGATCGGCATTCTCGGCGGACTCGCCATCTGCACGCTCATTTACGTCATCGTCGGGGCCGTGCTGACCGGGATGGTGCCGTACAAGAACCTCGCGAACACGGCAGACCCCCTGGCCTACGCGCTCCAGACCGCAGGCTTCCGCGGCGTCGGCTGGCTCGTGGCGCTGGGCGCTGCGGTCTCGATGTCGGCGGTGCTGCTCGTCTTCCAGTACGGCCAGCCGCGCATCTTCTTTGCGATGGCGCGCGACGGCCTGCTCCCGCAGTGGGCGGCGAAGCTGCATCCGGTGACCCGGGTGCCCTCCACGACGACGCTCATCACCGGGATCGGGGTCGCGGTTGCGTCGCTGGTGGGTGATGCGGCGGAGACGTACGACCTGACGAACATCGGCACGCTGTTCGCCTTTGCGCTGGTGTGCATTGGGGTGTTGGTGCTCCGAGTGACCGAGCCCGAGCGTCCACGTCCTTTCAGAGTGCCGCTCGTCTGGGTCGTCGCGCCGCTCGGCGCCATTGCCTGCGCGTTCATCATGCACGGTCTGCCGAAACAGGCCTGGGAACGGTTCGGGATCTGGCTCGTGATCGGGATCGCGCTCTACTTCGCCTACGGGTTTTGGAACTCGAGATTGCGGAAACCCGAGCCGCAGTAGGGCCGAACTTCAGTTCGGCCGACGTTGCCCGAGCTAAAGCTCGGGCCTACGTACGATTGGCTATCGGAAGTTATCGATGACCATGATGTCGCGATCCCATCGATCGATATGGGCGGCGAGCACCCACCGGCCATCTCGTGACGCGACCACGAAACGATTGGGTCCGAACGGCGCGACGCGATCCGCAAGCTCTCCAAGCGGACGGACGTGGGCCTCGGCAAATCGATCCCAGCGGCAAACAGCAAGGCGCCGGCAGTCCGTTGCGCGAGAGCGAGCGGGGCCGGATCGAGCCCGCCACGAGCGCCCAGCCGCAGCTCGACCATCATGGGCTCCGCAGGCGCCAGACCGCTGGCCGTCGCTAGCATCGCGAGCGTCAGCAGCCTCGATCCGATCCCGCTGGCCATCGATGTGCCCCCCGGATTCGATTGAGGGGCAGACAATGGCGCAGCGAGCAGAGCGCCGGCAGGTGTTTACGGTGTTTTACGGTCGATTTGGCGGGGAATGGCGCCCTTCGGTGCCGCAGTAGGGCCGAATTTTAGTTCGGCCTGACAAAGGCCCGACTGAAGTCGGGCCCTACTGCGCGCTATCCGACTCGATGCAACTTCAGGAAATTCGCCCCCCGGCGTGAGATGTCGGGGTGAACGCTGACGAAGACGATTTGATCGCCCGACGTTACGAGCCCCTGTCGCCGGAGTTCGTCCCCAATCGACGCGCCCGTCTCCTCGACGTTCTCGCCGAGCGCCGTCACAATCGACGAGACGCCGCGGTACAACATCAATCGGCGCGCGACGATCGCTGAGTCCGTCGCCGCGAGAATCCGCGCGTTCGGCCGGAGCGCCGCCAGCATGCGAGCCGTATTCCCTTCGCGCGTGACCGCCACAATGGCGCCGGCATGGCCGCGGTCGGCGAGCTTCACGGCCGCCTCGCACAGCGCGCGGCCATGCTCGGCCTGCATCAGGCTGCCGACGAACGGAATGGCGAGCGGCGGCAGCGCTTCGGCGTCGCGGATGATGGCGTCGAGCGTCTCGACGGCCCTCACCGGATAGGCGCCCGAGGCCGTCTCCCCCGCCAGCATGATGGCGTCGACCCCGTCGTCCACCGCGTTGGCGGCGTCGCTCACCTCCGCACGGGTCGGACGCGGCTCCTGCCGCATCGATTCGAGCACTTGGGTCGCGACGATCACCGGGCGTCCGAGGGCCCGGGCGCGGCGGGTAATCTCCTTCTGCAGTCGTGGCACGCGCTCCAGAGGTACCTCGAGCCCGAGATCGCCGCGGGCGACCATCACGCCGTCGGCGCGGGCCAGGATCTCGTCGAGCTGGGCGATCGCTTCTGGACGCTCGAGCTTCGCGACGATCGGGGTACCTGTTGCGCCTGCAGCCTCGATCGCCGCGCGGGCGATCTCGACGTCCGCCGCGTTCTGCACGAACGAGAGCGCGACCATGTCGACGCCGTTCGAGAGGCCGAAGCGCAGATCGGCGGCGTCTTTTGCGGTGAGCCCGGCAGACGGCAGGCGGACGCCCGGCGCATTGATCCCCTTGTGCTCTCCCAGCTGGCTGCCGTGCACAACCGTCGTGTCGATGACCTTGCTGTCGGTGCCGTCAACGCGCAAGACGATCCGGCCATCGTCCAGCAGCAGCTCCTGACCAGCGCGTACGCTTGCGGCCAATGGCGCGTAGGCGGTGTAGACGGTATCGCCGCCCCCCTCGCTGTCACCGGTCACGATTCTGAGCCGCTGGCCCGGCCGCAGCGGAATCGGTTGCCCGCCCTGAATGGAGCCGGTGCGAATCTTCGGTCCAGACAGGTCCTGAAGAATCGCCACCATGCGTCCGGCCCGCGCTGCCGCATCGCGGATGCGCGCGATCGTGGCCGCATGCGTCTGGTGAGATCCGTGCGAAAAATTGAGGCGGAACACGTCGACGCCGGCGCCAATCAGGCGGTCGAGCAGGTCGGGTGCGTCGCACGCGGGTCCGACCGTCGCGATAATCCTCGTGTGACGCATGTCGAAGGGCTCCAGCTTACAATCGGATGCGCGATGCGACAAATTCTCGCCGCGCCGCTCGGTCGCTATCTCGCGGACCTCCATCCGCCTGTCGACCCGCTGATCGACGCGATCCGCGCCGAGGGCCTTGCCGCCGGCCTGCCGCTCGTCGAGCCGGAGACCGGACGGCTGTTGCGAAGCCTCGTCGTCTCCCTGCACGCGCGTGCCGTGCTCGAGATCGGCACGGCCATCGGTTACTCGGCGCTGTGGATGGCGCAGGCGCTCGAGCCGGAGGGCCGGCTGATCTCGCTCGAGCTCGATGCCGGGCGAGCGGCCACCGCCCGGCGCAACATCGAGCGCGCGCAGCTCACGGACACGGTCAGCGTCATCGTTGGCGATGCCGCTCGCTTCGTGCACAAGGTAGCCGGACCGTTCGACCTGATTTTCCAGGACGGCGACAAGCGGTTGTACGAGCCGTTGCTCGACCCGCTCATCGCGCATCTCAGGCCCGGTGGGGTGCTGGTCAGCGACAATGTGCTCTGGGACGGCGAGGTGATCGACGGGTTCGTCGAGACGCCCCGGCATGATGCGGCCACGACTGACGCGATCCGCGCCTACAATCGCCGGCTGGCCGCGGAGACGCGCCTGTTGACCACTTTCCTCCCGGTGGGCGACGGTGTAGCGCTGTCGGTCCGGATTTCATGACGTGGAGACGATGTGACCGACAAGTCTGACGACAGTTCCGTGAGGGCCTGGCTCGACTGGGCGAAGGCCGATGCCGAGCGGCGTGGCCTGCCGCACCTGGCACCCCTCATCGAGGGCCTCTCGACGACGGTTGCCCGCCTGCGCGCGGGCGACTGGAATCACGACGCGCGCCGGGGGACGGCATCGGGCGGACGCGATGAGAATCACTGACGATTCGACTTCCCTCGACCTCGTCACCGCGGGCCACCGTCTGCGCGCCGGCGAGTTGAGCTCGGTCGCCCTGACCGAAGGCTGCCTGGCGCAAATCGCCGCGCGCAACGACGAACTGCGTGCGTTCATTGCCGTCACCGCGGACGCGGCGCTGGCCGCCGCGCGTGAGGCCGATCGCGAGTTTCGTGCCGGTTACGACCGTGGCCCGCTGCAAGGCATCCCGATCTCGCTCAAGGATCTGATCGACGTGGCGGGCGTCCCGACCACTGCCGGCTCGCGCGTGACCGGTGATCGCCCGGCACGCGTCGACGCAGTCGTGACCGCGCGCTTGAAGGCCGCCGGCGCCGTGCTCGTCGGCAAGACCAACCTGCACGAGTTCGCGTTTGGCACCACGAGCGAGGACACGGCGTTCGGAGCGGTCCGGAATCCGTACGACGCTTCGCGGTCGGCAGGCGGCTCGAGTGGCGGGTCGGCCGTATCGGTTGCGACAGGCATGTCAATCGCCACGGTCGGCACCGACACGGGCGGATCGATCCGGATTCCATCGGCGGCCTGCGGTCTCGTCGGCTTCAAACCCGCGTTCGGCGAGGTCCCCTGTGACGGCGTGGTGCCCCTCAGCGCGACCTTTGACCATGTCGGGCCGCTTGCGCGAACGGTGGCCGACGCGGCGGCGATGTTTCATGTGCTGGCACGATCGGCGCCGCGGTCGCCCATCGTCAGGAGGGCCACGACCCTCCGGCTCGGGAGACTTCGCGGGTATTTCGAGGCGCGCCTCGAGCCGGCGGTGAGCGCCCGCTACGAAGCCGCGCTCGCGTCGATCGCGAACGCAGGCGTGGCGCTGTCGGACGTGACCCTGTCGCACGCCCCGGACATCGCGGCCATCTATCTGGGAATCGTGCTCGCCGAAGCGTCCGCGTACCACGCGGCGACGCTGCAGCAATGCCCGGAACTGTACTCGCCTCCCGTCCGGATCCGGCTCGAGATGGGCCGATACATCCTCGCGGAAGACTACCTTCGCGCGCGGGCGGGTCAGGAGGTTCTCAGGCGCGAGGTCGACCTGGCCCTGGCCGACGTCGACGCGCTGGTGCTGCCCGGCATGCCGATTACCGCGCCGCCGCTGGGGGCCGAGACCGTGTCCATCGACGGTGTCGCCGAACCCGTGCGGGCCCTGATGCTGCGAATGACGCAACCGTTCAACGTGTCGGGACATCCGGCGATTGTGCTGCCGTGCGGGATGACGCCGAGCTCGCTGCCAGTTAGCCTGCAGCTCGTTGGCACGCGGAGCGTCGGGCTGCTCGATGTGGCGGCCGGGGTCGAGGCGCTGTTGAGATCGGACGCCGCTAAGAGCTGAGCGGAGCTCAACAGCGTCCGACCCCAAGCAATGGCTCCACAACATTCCACAGTCGCCGATCGAAGGCGTCGATCGAGAAATGCTGCTGCACGTGGTCCCGGCCGGCGGCGCCCAATCGCTGCGCGACGTCCGGGTGGGTGACCAGCGCCGTCAACGCGTCGGCATAGGCATGCGATTCCGGCGGGCAAAGCAGACCCGTGCGGCCGTGGATCACGGTCTCGCTCGGACCGCCGTGGTTCGCCGCGACGACGGGACGGCCGGCAGCCATCGCCTCTAGCGGCACGAGCCCGAAATGCTCGGCGGCGGGCGTGTAGATGACCGCGCGACAGCGCGCGAGCAGCCGGTCGCGCTCCTCGGACGAGGGCGAGAGCACGAAAGCCACCTGTTCGGTCACGCCCAATCGTCCCGCCAGCGTCCGAAGATCGCGCAGCACGATCGTTTGCTCGGGCAGCGTCGCATCATAGCGTCCCGCCAACACAAGCCTCACGCGGTCGAACACCGATTGCGGGACGCGCGTGCGCAGAAGCGCAAACGCCGCGATTGCCAATTCGAGCTCCTTTCGCGGATCGAACCGGCTCACGGAGAGCAGGACGATTTCTGCCGGGTCGGTCGGGATTGGCGTGTTCGGCCGCCGATCACGGACCAACACGCCGGGATGCACCACTGTCAGCACCGAGTCCCACAGCTCTGGAAACGCTTCCCGTACCTTCGTGGCCGTGAACGCGCTGTTGACGACAACCCGGTCGGCGGCCAGCAGTCCCCTGGCCTCGAGCCGATCGATCGGCTGCCGGTACATGCGGTAGGCCAGCGATGCGCGGCTCATGTAGGGTGTCAGCAGACGATCGGGGTAGTGACAATAGAAGACCACCGGTCGGCCAGTGCGGCGCTTGATCAGGGGTACGATGTGCGAGGCAACATCGCAGACGACCAGGTCGTGTACGAGCGGGCCTCGTGCCAGGGCCAGGGCTGCCGCTGCAGGTACGGCCAATTGCCAGGGGAGCTCGTAGTCGGCCGCCGATGTTTGTCGGCAGAAACGTCCGGACCTCCTCCACGGCAATCGCGCCGTCGGCAATCTCCCGAAATTGCGGAGCCTCGAGCCGGCCAGGGACGAAGAACCGGACGTGGCACCCTCGCCGCTGCAGCCCGGTCGCGGCATCGAGCACCACGCGTTCGCCCCCACCGATTCCGAGCCGTGGGCGAAGAAACCCGACCGTCGGCGAGCCACCGGCAGCGCCGTCAGCCGAATGCGCGGATGTGGCCATTGGGCAGCCGAATGATATAACCAGCGCCGTGCATGCCGCTCGTCGCACAGTTGTCGAGATCCGTCAGGCGTTCGGGTTGCTGTCCCGCGCGACTCGCTGGCACTGGGTCGGGCTGCTGCCGTTTGCGCTGGCCGCCGCCGCCGCCGAAGCAACCGGCGCGCTCGCGGTCTTCGCCCTCCTGCGCGTGATTGTCGATCCTGCCGCGGCCGCTCGGCTTCCAGCGGCAGGCGTAGTGCGCCGCTATTTGCCAACGGGGGGCGGCAGCACAGAACTCATCGCCTTCGCGACGCTCCTGGCCATCATCTACCTCGCGCGCAACGTGCTGCTCAGCGCGAGCGCGTGGGCCCGCGCACGGATGGTCTATGGCTCGGTCGCCGAGCTGTCGCGGCGCAGCTACACGGCGTACCTCCGCGCCTCCTTCGCATTCTCGGGGGCGCGAAATTCCGCCGAGATGATACAGCGCGTGCAACGGGCGTCCGAGGTCGTGCCGACGTTGGTACTGGCGTCTGTCCTCAACCTGATCGCCGAAGCGCTCGTCGTCGCCGGCCTCGTGCTGCTCCTCGCCCTCACCGCGCCGCTGGTCACGCTGGCGGCAGTTTCGGGCACGGCCCTGTTGCTGCTCGTGCCCGGATTTCTGACGTCTCCTATCTTCAACCGCTGGGGACGCGAGGCGCGGAAGCTGGAGAACGACCTCTTCCGGCAATTGAACGAAGGACTTGGTGGTCTCAAGGAAGTCAAACTCAACGAGCGAGAAGGCTTTTTCGAAGCGCGCTTCTCTTCACTCCGCCAACAGCTCGCAGCAATCCAGCGGAGACGGGATGTCCTCAGTGAAGGATTGCGCGTCGGTGTGGAGACGGCCTTCGCGCTGATTCTGGTGGTGGTGATCATCGTGGTCACGCGCAGCGGGGGACAAGGCAGCGACGTCGTATCGCTGCTCGGCCTGTACGCGTACGCCGGCTTCCGTCTGATCCCGTCGATCAATCGCATCACACTCAACCTCACCAGCCTGCGGCACGGGCTGCCCTTCAGCGCCGATCTCGTCCACGAATTGTCCGCCTTGGGCCGGGCGACTCCCGAACGCCGCGATACTGATGGGACAGTGACCTTCTCGAACGCCATCAAGTTCGACCACGTGAGCTATGCCTATGCGCCGGGCATACGGCCGACGGTCAGCGGCGTGGATCTGGCGATCGAGCGGGGCCAGTCGGTCGGGATCATCGGACCGACCGGCGCCGGTAAGAGCACGCTCCTCGACCTGCTGCTCGGGCTCATCGCGCCCACGAGTGGCCGTGTACTCATCGACGGCCACGACCTCACCCAGGTGTCGCGCGCCTGGCAGCGACAGATCGGGTATGTGAGCCAGACACCCTATCTGCTCGACGACAGCGTGCGACGCAACGTGGCGTTCGGTCTGCCCGGCGACACTGTGGACGAGGACCGCCTGCGGATGGCCGTGTCGGCCGCTCAGCTCGACGAGATGGTCGCGCTCCTGCCGCAAGGTCTGGACACGACGGTCGGGGATCGGGGCGCCCGCCTGTCGGGTGGTCAACGGCAACGAGTGGCGATCGCGCGTGCGCTCTACCGCGACCCGGCCGTACTCGTCCTGGACGAAGCGACGGCCGCGCTCGATCTCGAGACCGAGCGCGAGGTCGCCCGCGCGATCGAGGCGCTGCACGGCACCCGCACGGTCATCGTGGTTGCGCATCGGCTCGCAACCGTCAGGCACTGCGATCGGATCATCGTGCTGCGTGAGGGACGAATCGCGGCGATCGGCTCGTACGCCGACCTGCTGGCGAGAGACGAGAGCTTCCAACGATTGGTCGACGCCAACACCGGGGGGTGACGATCAGGCGATCGCGGCAACCTGCTCGACGATCTCCCGAAAGGTCGACACGAACCGCTCAACCGAGAACAACTGAGCGCGTGTCTTGAGCATCTCGCTGAGGGAGCGTTGCTCGGCAGGATCTCTCATGATTCGGGTCATCGCCGCGACAGCGCCGTCAACGGTCTCGTAGACGAGCCTCGGATCGCCACCCACGATCTCCACCTGGCCGCCCCCGCGCGGCACGAACACGATGCAGCCGGCCGACGCCATCTCGGCCGGCGCGAGGCCGAAGTGCTCCGCTGACATCCCGTGGATCCCATAGCGGAAGCGCGGAATCAGTTCGAGCAGCTCTGCTCGCGAGAGGTTCTCGTTGAGGCTGAGCCACCCGCCTGCGGCACGCTCGCGATCCCTAAGGTGCCGGTAATAGCTGGTCGGCCCGGGTGTACCCACCAGGCAAAGGGTGGCGTGCGGAACGGAACGCCGTACGCCCGCCACGATGTCGATCACGCGATCGAGCTCCTTCTCCGGGGCGAAGCGCCCAATGCAGATGAAGCCCTCGCGTCGCTGCGACCATGGCACGTCTGGAAATCGAGTCGCCACGGGTGGATACAGTGTCCGAGTGGGAATACCGTAGAGCCGCTGCACCGCACGGCCGGTCCAGTCAGAGTTCGTCAGCGTGACGTTGCGCTTCATCCGGTCCACCGAGAAGCCGGCGAGCCGATCGGCCAGCCAGTAGTACAAAGGCAGCAGCAGCGGGATCGCGTGGTACCAGCGAAGGTCACCGGCGGGTCGGGGTCTCAGATGCGTTGGATAGTGAATGTACTGGATGCCGGCGCGTCCGAGGTCAGCCTCATTGTTGGCGCTGACGAGTACATCGTACCGGCCGGCGACGGACGCGGCGGCGCGCCGCAACAGCGCATGTTTGACGAGATCGACGCGAGCCGGCACGATCTTCGCGACCGCCCGCATCCAGGCGGGCAAGGGCTCGACGATGACCTCCTCTCGCCGCAGCGACGTGCCGTAGAACCGATTCATTTCCCGCAGGTCGAGCTTCGTCCACGGAAGGACAGCCAGGTCGTGCTGTCCGCGGATCGCGTCCAGCATCCACGCCGCCACGGCATTGCCGCCGCCTGGCGGCTGAAACGACGGCTGAACCACGAGCACGCGGCGCCCAATGCTCAGAGCGGCTCCACCTGATGAACTGATGTGAATGGCTGATAGCCTACACGAGTGCACGGCCCGCGTCCGGGAATCGAGTTTACCAATGCGCCGATGATGCGGTTGCTCGGTCTCGGCCGCCACCTCGTGCCGGCGCCCTGGCGGGCTCGCCTTCGGAACGTGCTCTTTTCGATTCGGGGCCTGCGCTTCACACGACCATCCGGAGTCCGGCTTCGCATTGCGAACGACACCGATTGGACAGTCTACACGGAGGTGTTCCGGAAAGGTGAGTACAGACGCGGCCATCAGCCGTGCGGTCACATCCACGCGCTCCGGCCGACTCTGCATCGTCGATCTGGGAGCGAACGTCGGATTCTTCACGTTGCGCGTGATCGATGCGATCCGAACCCTCGAGCCTCGATCGCGTGACCTCGCGATCACCGCCGTCGAAGGCAGCCCCGGCCGAGTCGAGGAATTCCGATCGCGCGTGCTCGTCGAGAACGGACTGAGGGATCAGGTTCAGGTGATCAACGGGCTCGTCGGCAATCGTGCCGGTACGGCGGTGCTGTATGAGGGGCGGTCTCACGGCGACACCAGTCTGTTCGAGCGGCCGGAGTCGTCAGCCCGCGGGGATGAGCTCGAGTTCGTTGACCTGTCGCAGCGGCTCGCGTCCGAGCCGATCATTCATCTGCTCAAGTGCGATATCGAGGGCGCCGAGCTGCAGTTTATCCAGACGTATCGCGACCTGCTCCTGAAGACGGAGGTTGCGGTGTTCGAGCTCCACGACGACTTGTGCGACACGGAGAGCTGCCGTCGTCTCCTTCGCGACTACGGCTTCGGCTACGAAACCGTTGTCCGCCGGACCGGACCGTACGAAATTCATTGCGTCTGGCGTTGAGTCGGCGGCGGCACGGAACGCTCGTAAATCTGCACGATCGACGGCCCGAATCCGCCAGTCCGTGTCGGCTGATTTCCGGACGATCGAAACACCGGGTGGTAACCAGGCAGTGCCTCCAGCGGGACGCAGCTCGTCAACGGGTCGGGGCTCGCGATTCGCCACCGCTCGGATGGTCGCGTGGCGATGAAGCGAGTGGCCTCATCAAAGTCTCTGAAGGCCCTCTCGCCCACAAGACGCCTCACGCGGCGGCCGCCACTCTGTTGCTGATCCGCCCAGGAGATGGCGGTCACTGACTGTGGGGTGACGGCGCGTCCACCAAAGGCGTACAAGCGCACGGCCATGGTCCGGTAATACTGGGGAAAGCAGTAGAGGCGCACCGAGGACGCGGTTCCGTCACCGGGCACCTCGATTTCCTGACAATAGTCCGTCGGTCTGCGCCTCGCCCATTGCACGATATTCGCGAAGGAGCCGTCCAGATTCCGCTGCCGACCGAAAATCCGAACCTGCAGGAACGCATCCACGACAACGTAGCGCGAACCCAGCGTGTCGAGGACGGCTGATGCCTCCGCCGGACGCTCGGCGAGCAGGAACGACGCGACTTCCTTCACCTGTGTCTGCTTCGGGTTCGCGTTCGGAACCCTGTGGGCCACGCGGATGATCCAATAGCCGTAGTCCCACCACGCCAGAATTCCGTAGGCGCTGGTCACGTGATCGCCCCCGGATGGGGTCGTGAACTCGGTTCGATAGTACGCGTCAGCGGTGTTGAACGGCTCGGGAGTGTTCGCATTCAGCCACTGCAGCGCGTCGAACCAATCGTCGGGCACACTTCGTTCTCTGCCTCGTTCGGTCTCGATGCGCGCGGCCAACGGCATCGTCACGAGGAGGACCGTCGCAAGGCCAGCCGCCCATGGAGCAATCCTTCTGCTGCGGCGGGACGCCTCGGTGGTGGCTGTCGCCGGATCCAAGGCGTTCGGTAATTGGCGGCGGTTCGACTCCAGATGAAGCAGCGCTGTGTCGCAGGCGAACCCGGCGAAGAGCGCCACGTTCACGCCGAGGTAATACGCAAAACGCACTTGTGCGAACGTCGCAGCGATCATGCCGGCGGTCCAGACCATCAGCAGCATGCCTCTTGCAGACGCGACTCGTAGGCGAGCTACGTACCAGACGCCGCCAAGGATGGCCAGAAACAGGCCTGTCCCGAATTGGTTCCAGAGGGGCAGCGGATATCGATCCTCCGACTGTAGGAGCGGCAAGGCTTCACGCACATGCACGTCGCGCCGCCATGGCGACAGCCTTCCGATCTCATGCGCAAAGCCGCTCCATCCCCCGCGGGCGACGAAGGCGAGCGCGAGAACCAGACCTACTGCAACGGCGATACCCGCCAGATAGACAATTCGATCGTGGCGATACCGGGCAGTCGCGCTGCCCCAGGCGCGACACGCGATCAGCATGAGCAACCCGCCTATCAGTGTTGCGACGTGGTAGCCGAAGTAGAAACGTGTGCCCACCCAGGGGACAACCATGGCCGTCGCAACGACGACCGCCGGCGCGAGAACCAGCGGCAGGTTCTCGACTGGCGCGCCGCGCAGTCTTTGAAGGATGAGGCTGGCTATGGCCGACGCCACGATCACGAGGACAAAGAGACTGCCGCCGCTCCAGGTCAGCAGGTAGCAGCCGAGCGTCGCACCCCCGAGGGCAGACAGCCATAGCCTCAGACGGAAAGGGCGCGAATCGTCCAGAGCCAGCACAATCCACATCAAGGCGGTAGCGCTCAGAAGCGTCTCCGCGCAGTGGTGATCGGTGAATCCGAGCAGCGATCGAATCAGCGTCTCGCCAGGGAGCACACCGATAATGAACGCAGACCACAACCCGGCTCGGCGAGAGAACAGCTCTCGGCCGAGAACATAGACAGGAACACAAAAGAGCGCGCCCATCACGGCGGGGGTGTACGCGCCGACGACGTCGACGAGGTGATCCGACGGCGAGCCTAGTCCGATGAGGAGCGCGACTCCGGCGATCACCCAGTCGAAGAACGGCCCGGGATTTACACCATCGCCTCCGGGATGCACGAGGTATGGGTCGAACCACAGTCGGTGCGGAAAGTGCCGAACGGTCGCATCGACCAGTCGCATGTGATACCACGAGTCGTTTTCGAGAAACCTGACGAAGTCGTGCCCAAATACCACGTCGTAGGAGATGCCGATTCTGAGCGCGAGGGCGATGCCGGCGAACATTGCCAGCCAGGCCGCCGTTCCAAGGCGGATACCGGACGCCCGGCGCCTCATGGCACCTCCATCGTCAGCAGCGCGATGGCCGAGCACAGCACCATCAAGGCATAGAGAGCGAGCACCGCCGCGCGGTGCGAGAGGCCCAGACGCAGCAAACGGTGATGAATGTGTGCACGATCCGCGGTAAAAATCCGCTCCAGCGCTCCGGCGAGGCTCGCCATCCCACGCTGCTGCGGGTGGCCACGACCCCACAGGCGACGTCCAATCGCGACGACGGTGTCGGCAAGCGGCAGCGCGAAAATCAGGAGCGGCATCCCGACTGCCAGCGCCGTCGCGCCTTTCTGCTGTCCACTGACGGCGGTCACTGCGAGCAGGAAGCCGGCAAGGAGACTTCCCGAATCGCCGAGGAAGATTCTGGCCGGGTGAAAGTTGTAGGCCAGAAATCCGAGCACGGCGCCGACGAGCGACACGAGCAGCAGGGCGCTCGGCTGCTGGCCGCGGGCGATCAGCACGGTGGCGCACGTGGTGGCCGCGATCGCAATCAGGCCGCACGCGAGGCCGTCGAGGCCGTCCATCAGGTTGAAGGCATTGGTAATGACGAGAATCCACAGCGCGGTGGCCGGGATGGCGACCCATCCGAGCTCGTAGGTCGTGCCAAGGATGGTGACGCGCGTGATCGTCAGACCGGCGGCGATTACGATTGATGCCGCGGCGCCTTCAACCAGAAGTTTCAGGCGAGGCCTGACAGGATCAAGGTCGTCCCAGGCTCCGATCGCGAAAACCAGGGCGGCGCCTGAAATGACGGGCAACAGACCCTCGAGATCGGGCCTCGGGCTCGCGAACCCATGAGCCACGATGACCACGGCCACCCCGAGGGCCACGGCAAGGCCGAACGCGATGGCCACGCCGCCCAGCCTCGGGATCGGGTTTGTGTGTACTTTGCGCTCGCCGGGAAGATCGAAGAGGCCCCGACGATGGCAGCTGCGGACAATCGCGGGCGTAATGGCGAGCGAGCTCACCAGCGCCGTCACGAAGAGGGTTAGATAGACGCCCATCGCTGTCGCATCACTCGTTCGCAATCGCGGACAATCTGCGCCGCGGCATCGGGCGTGGCAAGCGCCCGGGCGGCGGAGGACATCGCCCTCCACTTCGTCGGCTCTCGCAGCACGCCGACGATGCTGGTGGCGACGGCGGCGCAGTCCCAATCCCGCTCGCGCACCCACAACGCTGCTCCGCGGGAGGCAAAGGCGACAGCGTTCTCCGCCTGATGATCGGCGGCCGCGTCAGCCAGCGGCACGAGGAGCGACGGCAGACCGGCAAGCGCCAGCTCGGACAGCGTGCCCGCTCCAGCGCGCGCGACGATCAGATCGGCCCAGTCGTAGTGTTCGGACACATCGTCGAGAAAGGGAACCGTGTGCGCAGTGACACGCAGTTGTGAGTACTGCGCTGCCAGAGCGCTCGGGTCGAGCGAGGTCACCTGATGCCGCACCTCGACGGGCATACCGACCTCTCGCAGGCGTGAGGCCAGCAGTGGGGCGTTTGCGCCCAGGAACGCGTCACCGCGCGATCCACCGGTGACGAACAGTCGAACCGCGCGGTTCAACGAAGGCGGCGTTCGATCGCGCATCAGTCGGGCACGTGATTCGAGCAACGGTAGACCCGTCTTGAGCGTCCGTCCCGACGGAAAGCAACTCGCGGCCTCGTCGAACATGACGTATGCGCGTTCGGCGACTCGACTGAGCAAGCGGTTCGCCAATCCCGGGACCGCGTTCGGCTCCACGATGGCGGTACGCAATCCGAGGCTACGGGCAGCGAGCAGCACGCCACCGGAGGCGGCGCCGCCGGTGCCGATGACAAGCCTGATGCCCCGCTGCTGCAACATCCGTCGCGCCACGATGAACGTGGGCACCACACGAATCGCGCCCGTGACCCAGCCGATCGGACCGACGCGCATCAGCGGTGTAGACGGGACGACGCACAGCGTATGGCCGGCCTTGGGTACCAGGTGACTCGCCGACCCGGCCTCGCCCGCCAGGAACGTCACCTCGACATCCTCAAAGGCGTCGCGGTACGCGTCGGCGATAGCCATCGCGGGGAGGACGTGACCGGCCGTGTCGCCGACGGCCATCGCGATCCGCCGTGTCATAATTGACGCGCCAGCCTACCACGCATGCCCGATCTGCTGATTCTCGCGACGTGGCACGGTCACGTCGGGCATGATCGGCGACGGGACGCCATAGCCGCGTGAAAGCCGTCGTCGTCGTGCTTGGTGATCTCGGCCGCAGCCCACGCATGCTGTTTCATGCGCGGGCGTTGGCCGCAGAAGATTGTGAGGTCGACCTGATTGGCACGGCGGCGTCCGCGTTGCCGGGGTTCATCAGCGGCGATCGGCGCATCCACGTCCACACCATCGCAGACCATGGGCCAGCCGCTGGTGCGCGCTCAGCGGGCCTCCGGTATCTCGTTCGAACCGTGCTGCGCGGGACGCGACTCCTGACGGCGTTGGCGAGTCTGCTCTGCTGGCGCCTGAGCCGGCCCGATGTGATTCTCGTTCAGAACCCTCCGGGCGTGCCGACGATGGCGGTGGCGTGGCTTGCGGCAACGTTGCGATCGACGCGCTATGCCGTGGATTGGCACAACTTGACGAGCGCGATGCTCGCCATGCGGCTGGGTGCCGGCCATCCACTCGTGAGGGTGGTCGCGCAGTACGAGGGGCTCTTCGGCAGGGCGGCGGATGCAAACCTGTTCGTCTCGTCGCACATGCAGCAGATGCTTGGCCAGCGATTTGGCGTGAGCGGGACGGTTCTCCGCGATCGGCCCGCGGACACATTCACTCCTCTTTCCGCCGACGAGCGCGCCCGCGTACGGGCTCGCCTGTCCACCCGACTCGCGGGCTCGAATCCGGCGATCGCCCTGCTCGTCAGCCCCACGAGTTGGACGGCAGACGAAAACCTCGACGTGTTTCTCGAGGCGTTGCAGCAATACGATGCGAGAGCTCGAGCCGACCGAGGCGCGAATGGGTTGCCTTCCCTCGCCGTGCTCATCACCGGAAACGGGCCGCTGAAGCGGGCGTTCGAGGAGCGCGTGGCCGCCACGCCGCTCGCGCGCGTCGACATCCAGACTGGTTGGCTCGAACCAGACGAGTACCCGCGTGCAATCGCCGCCGCGGATCTCGGGATCTGTTGCCACGTGTCCGCGTCGGGCGTTGACCTGCCGATGAAAATCGCCGACATGTTCGGCGCCGGCATTCCCGTGTGTGCCTTCGATTACGGTCCGTGTCTCCGGGAGCTCGTTCGGCCCGGCGTCAACGGTCTGCTGTTCACGACCGCTGACGACTGCTGCAATCATCTCGAGAGGCTCTTGCGCGGACTACCGGCGCCAAACCCCGTCCTCGAGCGATTGCGGCAGGGCGTCGCCGCATCGGCCCACGAAACGTGGGGCGAGGGTTGGATCGCGGAGGCCCGCTCGGCTCTACTCGGGAACCGGTAACGCGACGGACCTCCGGAGGCATCGCTCGTCTCGCGCTCGGGCAGAAAGGCGCAGGTCGCGTACAATTGTGAGTTCGGAGGTGACATGAAAGCCCGGCTCCTCTTCCTGACAGGTCTCATGATTCCAACCATCATTGCCGCGTCCGGGCCTGGCCCGGTCTCGTATCCGGTCGCACCCAAGAGCGATACCGCCGAGGACCATTTCGGCCACCGCATCCTGGATCCGTATCGCCCGCTCGAGGATCCGAACAGCGACGCCACCAAGGCCTGGGTGGAGGCCGAGAACCGAGTGACGTTCGGCTACCTCGAGCAGATTCCCGAGCGGCCGCGCATCCGCGAGCGGCTGACGAAGCTGTGGAACTACGAGCGGTTCACGCCCCCGTCGAAAGAAGGGCCCTGGTACATCTACGCGAAGAACGACGGGCTTCAGAACCAATCGGTTATATACAAGACGAAGGTGCTCGACTCGCCCGCCGATGTGTTGATCGATCCGAACGCCTTGTCGCCGGATGGTACCGTCGCCCTCGGCAGCATGCATTTCACGGATGACGGCCGCTACATGGCGTACTCGCTGGCCGCGAGCGGATCGGACTGGATCGAGTGGAAGGTCCGCGACGTCGCGACCGGCGCCGACCTGCCGGATCACCTCAAGTGGTCGAAGTTCAGCGGCGCCGCCTGGCTGAAGGACGGCAGCGGCTTCTTCTACGGCCGCTACCAGGCGCCGAAAGAAGGCGAGACCTTCACGGGCGTCAACAAGTTCCAGAAGCTGTATTTCCACAAGCTCGGCACCGCGCAGGATCAGGACACGCTGATTTACGAGCGGAAGGATCAGCCCGACTGGCTGTTCAGCGCGGACGTAACGGAGGACGGCCGCTTCCTGATCATCGTGCAAAGCGAGGGGACGAAGCCCGAGAACCGCGTCTACGTCAAGGACCTCTCGAAGGCCGGCGCCGGGATCGTGCCGTTCCTCGAGAAGTTCGACGCGGAATACACCGTCGTCGGCAACGACGGCGAACGCTTCTACGTCAAGACCAACAAGGATGCGCCGCGCCGCCGCGTGGTCGCGATCGATCTCGCCAGGCCGGAACCCTCGGCATGGGCCGTCGTGATTCCCGAGGCCACGGGCCGGGACGTGCTGAGCGGCACGCAAATGGTCGACAACCGCTTCGTCACGCAATGGATGACGGACGCGCACGAGGTCCTGAAGGTGTACTCTCCGACGGGCGCGCTCGAGCGCGAGATTGCGCTGCCCACCGTGGGTGCCATCTCCGGGTTCACCGGAAAGCGGAAGGACACCGAAGGCTTCTACGGCTTCTCGTCCTTTTCGTACCCAGGCACGGTCTACCGCTACGACTTCGCCACGGGCACTAGCGCCGTCTTCCGGCAGCCGAAGGTGGATTTCTCACCGTCGGCGTTCGAGACGAATCAGGTCTTCTACCCCTCGAAAGACGGCACCAGGATCCCGATGTTCATCACGTGCAAGAAGGGCGTGAAGAAGGACGGGCAGAACCCGACCTACCTTTATGGCTACGGCGGCTTCGACGTTTCGCTGACGCCGGCGTTCTCGCCCGGGATGATTGCCTGGATGGAAGCCGGCGGCATCTTTGCCCAGCCCAACCTGCGCGGCGGCGGCGAATACGGCAAGGAGTGGTACGACGCCGGCCGGCTCGCGAACAAGCAGAACGTCTTCGACGATTTCATCGCGGCGGCGGAATATCTGATCGCCGAGAAGTACACGTCCACGCCGAAGCTGGCCATCGCCGGCGGCAGCAACGGCGGCCTGCTGGTCGGCGCCTGCCTCAATCAGCGACCCGATCTGTTTGGCGCGGCCGTACCGGCGGTCGGCGTGATGGACATGCTGCGCTTCCACAAGTTCACGATTGGCTGGGCGTGGACGTCGGACTACGGCGATCCCGAGAAGCAGGCCGATTTCGAAACGGTGCTGAAGTACTCGCCGCTCCACAACATCAGGCCCGCGGCCTATCCGCCCACACTCGTTATCACGTCCGACCACGACGACCGCGTCGCGCCCGCGCACAGCTTCAAGTACGCGGCTACGCTGCAGGCGATGCAGACCGGCAGCGCGCCGATCCTGATCCGGATTGAAACCAAGGCCGGACACGGCGCCGGCAAGCCGACCACGAAGATCATCGACGAGCGCGCAGACATCTTCGCGTTTCTCAGCAGGTCGCTCGGCATGAAGTGGGCGAGCGCAGGAACGAACTAACGCCGGCATGCTCTCGCTGTTCTTTCACAACTGGGAACGCCGGCTCGCCGACGTCTCGAAGGATCGCGTCGTCCGCCCGTTCGAATGGGGACTCGACTGGATTCAGGGTAACGGACATCCGGCCGGCGGGCAGGCGCTCGATCGTGCCGAACAGTACGTGGCGTCGGCACTCACCGACACGCAGGCGTGGTTCACCGCGCCGCCCTGTGAGGCCTACAACGTCGCGCGCGAGAGCGATGGGACGTCATGGGTGACGTTTCCCACGGCGCTCCCGACGCCGCACCACCACAACAACACCGTGGGGACGCGTTATTTTCCGGCCCGCGAGACCGGGCGATCCGGTCCACGCCGCGCCGTGCTCGTCCTGCCGCAATGGAACTCGGATGCGCAGGGCCACGTCGGCCTCTGCCAACTGCTCGCACGGTTCGGGATGAGCGCGCTTCGTCTCAGCCTGCCCTATCACGACAGGCGCATGCCTCCCGAGCTCGTGCGCGCGGACTACATCGTCAGCTCGAACGTCATTCGCACGCTGGAGGTGTGCCGGCAGGCGGTGCTCGACGCGCGCCGGGCCATCCAATGGCTCGCGCGCGAAGGCTATGAACGAATCGGCATCCTCGGGACGAGTCTCGGCTCCTGTCTCTCGATGTTGACGACGTGCCACGAGCCGCTGGTCGTTGCACAAGCGTTGAACCATATCTCGCCGTACTTTGCGGATGTCGTGTGGCGCGGGCTCTCCACCCGCCACGTGCGTGCCGGTCTGAACGGGCACATCACGCTGGATCAGCTGCGCCGCCTCTGGATGCCGATCAGCCCGCAGTTCTATCTTGATCGGCTGGCGGGAAGGAACTTGAAGACGCTGTTGGTCTACGCGAGATACGACCTGACCTTCCCCGTGGACCTGTCGCGCAATCTGGTGGATGCGTTCAGGGAGAAGCGCGTTCCCTGCCGGGTCAGCGTCCTGCCGTGCGGCCACTACAGCACCGGATCGGCGCCGTTCAGGTACCTCGACGGCGCGGTTCTGACGAGATTCCTTCACGGCGCCTTGCAGTAGGGCCCGAACGGGCCGGACGATGGCCGCACTAAGTAGGCCCGAGCTTCAGCTCGGGCAATTTGCGACCCAGCATTGCCCAAGCTAAAGGTTGGGCCTACGATCGGGCGTGCATTGCGCCATCCGGCGCGCGACCGGGAGCGATGCCGATGTGCATGGAGTGGATGCGGTTATGCTCTGGCCGACGCCGGAGAGCCGTCCTCTCTACGAGCGGCACGGTTTTGAGGTTCGCGACGACGTGATGATGCGCCGCATGTAGGCGACCAAGGAGAGTCAATGATGCGGCAGCCGTGCGTGGCAGCCGTGACTCTGATCGCGCTTTTCACGGCGACGACCGCAGGCGCGCAGTCAGCTTCGGCCGCGAAGACCGCTTCGCGCGACTGTACCGGTCTGCTTTCGACGAGCTTCCCCGACGCGCGCATCACGTCGGCAGACGCCGTTGCGCCGAACCCGGACACGATTCCGGTTCCGCACTGCAAGGTCCTCGGGGTCATCGGGACCGAAATCCGCTTCCAGGTGCTACTGCCGGACAGCTGGAACGGCCGATTCCTGATGGGCGGCAATGGCGGATTCGCCGGATCGCTCGACAACGACTTCAGTTCCGTCAAGCTTGGCTACGCGTTCGCGGACACCGACACGGGGCACGAGGCCTCGGGCATCCAGGCGAGCTGGGCGCTGGGGCATCCGGAGCGCTTCATCAACTACGGACATGTCGCCGTCCATCGCGCAGCCCAGACGGCCAAGGCGATCGTCCGCGCCTATTACAGCCGCGATCCTCGGTACTCGGTATTCTGGGGCTGCTCGAACGGTGGCCGCCAGGCGCTGATGGAGGCGCAGCGATATCCGCAGGACTTCGACGGGCTGATCTCGGGCGCGCCGGCGTATGACTTTACGAACATCGCCGGTGGGTTCATCAAGAACATCAAGGCGGTGTTCCCCGCTCGTGACAGCGCACGGACACCGGTGGTGACCCGCGACAATCTGGCGCTGATCGAGCGGACGGCGCTCGAGGCCTGCGATGCCTCGGATGGCATCCGCGACAACGTGATCGGCCTGCCGAGAGAGTGCCGGGGTTCGCTTGACGGGGTGAAAGCCTGCTCGAACGACGCGGCAGCGGCCGATTGCCTGACCAGGGCGCAGCGTCACGCGATCGAGGCTGTCTACGCGCCCGCTATGGCTGGCAAGAGCGAGATCTATCCGGGCCAGCCGGTCGGCGCCGAGAACGACGCCGACGGATGGCGCTTGTGGATCACCGGCGTGCACGATGGAGTGCTGGCAGACACGAACGGCCAGGCGTCGAGCCTGCAACTGGCGTTCGGGCCCGAAGTCTTCAAGTACTTCGTGTTCGGGAATCCGGCGTGGGACTACACGACCTACGACCTCGCGAACTGGGCTCGCGATACGAAGGCGATCGCGCCGGTGCTGAACGCCGACAACCCCGACCTGAGCGGACTCGAGTCCAGGCGCGGAAAACTGATCATCTGGCACGGATGGGCCGACCCCGCGCTGAACGCGATCAGCACGATCAACTACTACAAACGTGTCGAACAGCGCGACCGGAGCGCGCGCGACTTCACGAGGCTCTATCTCTTGCCGGGCGTCGGACACTGCAACGGCGGGCCGGGGCCGGACAAAGTCGACTGGTTGGGCGCGCTCGTCGACTGGGTCGAGCATGGCAAGGCGCCGCAGCGGCTGATCAGCACGAAGCTCGGCGCTGACCACCAACCGGCCCGCACACATCCGGCGTGCCCATATCCGCAGCGGGCTGTCTACAAAGGATCGGGGGACACTGACGAAGAGCAGAACTTCGAGTGTCGCTAGGGACAAAGGGACATGGGGACATAGGGGCGTGAGGCAGGCTCGTCCCATGCGCCCATGCGCCCATGTGCGCATGCGCCTACAAGTATTTCAGCAGGCCCTTGAGCGCCGAATACAGTACCGTTGCCAGCTGACTGACGAGCGGCGACACCGATCCCTGGTTGACGGATTCAGCGACGGTCACCGGATCCGTCAGCAATAACCAGATGGTGGCGCCGGCAAACAGCGCCGCCAGCACGGCGATGGTCCCGAAGAGGCTCGCGCTCCAGCGGACCAATTGCATGAGCCTAGCCTACCACTCCGAAGTAACAGACGATTAGACACCGTCTGTCGTCCCTCGGCCTTCCTTCTTCGTCCTTTGTCCTTACGGAATTTCCGCCACTGTGGGTTCGCCGAGACCCAGCCCCGGCAGGGTGGGGAGCACTTTCGCGCTGTCACCGACGATGACTGTGAGCAAACGATCGGCGTCCAGGTGACGTACCGCCGCAGCCCGAACGGTTTCAAGCTCGAGCGCGTTGATACGAGGCACGAACACGGCGAAGTAATCATCGGGCAGCTCGTAGAGGGCAAGCTGCGCGACCGACCGTGCGACCTGGTCGGCCGTCTCGAAGTTGCGCGGATAGCCGCGCGTCAAGGAAGCACGAGCCACGTCGAGCTCGTCGCTCGTCACCGGCCGATCGCCATGCATGGTCCGCACTTCCGCGAGCGCCTCACGGATCGCATCCGCGGACACCTCTGTCTGCACGCTGGCCGACATCTGAAACGGCCCGGGTCCAAGGCGGAACTCGAACCACGACCGGGCCCCGTACGTGAAGCCCTTGTGTTCCCGAAGGTTCATGTTCAGCCGGCTGACGAACTGCCCGCCAAGCACCAGATTCAAGAGCAGCAGTGCGTGGTAGTCGGGGGTCCGCCGCGACACGCCTAGGTGCCCGATGCGCAGCTCCGACTGCGCGGCGCCCGGCCGATCCACCAACACCAGCCGGGAGGGCGGCACTGCGGGCGGCCGCAACACGCGCGCAGCGGTATCGACCGACGGCGATTGACCGGTCGGCGCCGTTTCAGCCCACCCGCTGAACGCCTCTTCCGCGGATCGGACGATGTCGTCGTGTGGCGCATCGCCGACAACCACGAGAACCGCACGAGAGGGCCGGAACTCGCGCCGATGAAAGGCCACGACCTCCGGCAACGCCACCGCTTCAAGCGCCGTCATCGTGCCGATCGCCAGATGCCCGTACGGATGAGAACCGTAGAGGGCGGAGGCAAACGTGCGATCCGCGACGGCCGACGGCACGTCGCGCAGCTGACGTAGACGGTTTGCACGCAACTGCCGCACCCGCTCGAACTCGTGTTCCGAGAACTGCGGCCGCGCCACGATGTCGGCCATCAGATCGAAGGCGCGACGCCTGAACCGCGAGAGCGTTGTGAGAGTCAGGAACGTCGCGTCGGGGCTGACCTCGGTGTCGAACTGCGCTCCCAGCCGCGCCAGGGCCTCGTTCAGTTCGAGTGCGCCGTGATCGCCGGCCCCCTCGTCGAGCATGTCGCCCGTGAGGGAGGCCAGACCGGCCCGATCGTCCGGGTCCTCCGAGGATCCCACGCGCACGAGCAGCACCATGGTCTGGACCGGGATATTGCGGTGCTGGACGGTCCAGATCGCGAGGCCGTTCGGCAGCGACGCTTTGCGAATCGCGGGAAACGTGAACGGTGTGTCCTCGGCCAGAGCCGGGAGCCGGGTTCTGTCGGGCACGTCAGTGGACGGCGGCGGGCACCGAGTCGGCCAGCGCCAGGCGGCCCTGGCCCCGAGGTACGACGCTGACCGCGACGCGAGGCGCCGACGCGAGGTAGCGTGACGCCGCGGCGGCGAGGGACTCCGGCGTGGCGGCCAGGTACCGGCCCAGATCGCGCGCGAAGAAATCGGGCTCACCAAGAAAGACGTTATAGGCGTTGAGCTGATCGCTCTTCCCGCCGAAGCCGCCGACCGTTTGCAGGCGATACACGAACTGCGCCTCGGCCTGCGCCATCACGCGCTCGAGCTCGGAGGTCGTGGGGCCCTCGCGCGCGAAGCGGTCGATCTCTTCGCTCACGGCGCGTTCGACTTCCTCGAGCGTGTGACCCGGCGCCGCGGTCGCGATGACCTGGAAAAAGCTGGCCGCCTCGCGCGACTGCTGGAATGCCGCCACCTCTGTCGCCAGCCGCATGTCGTAGACGAGCCGACGATACAAACGAGAGGTCTTGCCGCTGGCGAGCAGATCGGCCACCAGATCGAGCTCGGCATCGCCCGACGCGAACATCGCGGGCGAGTGCCAGGCCAGGTAGAGCCGCGGCAGCTCGACGCGATCTTCGAGTTGCAGCCGCTGCTCCGTCGCCAGCGCCGCATAGCCGTTGACATGCGACAACGCCGGCCCCATCGCAATCTCTCCAAAATAGCGATCGGCGAGGCTGAACGCCTCGTCGGGCGACACGGCGCCGGCAATCGCCAGCGATGCATTGGCCGGGTGATAGTGCTGAGCGAAGAACGCGCGGACCTCGTCGATTGTGGTCGCGCGCAGGTCGTCGGCCGATCCGATGGTCAGCCAGTGATAGGGATGCTCGCTCGGATAGAGGGCGGCCACCGTGGCCATGGCGGCAAGGCCGTAGGGGCGGTTCTCGTAGTTCTGGCGGCGCTCGTTGAGGACCACGTCGCGCTGGTTCGTGAACTTCGCATCGGTGAGCGCCGGCAATAGATAGCCCATCCGGTCGGACTCCAGCCACAGGGCCAGCTCCAGCGCGCCCGTCGGGACGACCTCCCAGTAGTTGGTGCGATCCGTGTTGGTCGAGCCGTTCAGCACGGCGCCGGCAGCCTGGAGCGGCTGGAAGTAGCCGCGATCGTGATGCGCCGAGCCCTCGAACATCAGGTGCTCGAAGAGATGCGCGAGACCCGTGCGCCCCGGGCGTTCGTTCTTCGACCCGACGTGGTACCACACGTTCACGGCGACAATCGGGCACGTCCGGTCCTCATGGACCAGCACGGACAGGCCGTTGTCCAGCACGCGTCGCTCGCAACGGATCTCCATCCCAGTCGCCGCCTCCGAACGCTAGCTGGCCTTCTTCTTCTTCTCGCCGCAGTCGCTCATCGCCTTGCCCAGGTACGGGTTGCGCACCGTGTCGCCCTTCTGAAGCCACGACTTCTTCTCCATCGGGCAATACATGGTGTGTACGTCGCTGCCGGGCTCGGCCTTCACACGATCGGCGTAGGCAATCACCGCGTCGCTCAGCTTTGCGAACGCAGCGCGCGCCTCGGTGAGCGACGATGCCGCGGCCAGCATGTCGGCTGCCGTCGCGATGGGCTCGCCTGTCTGGCCAAGCGCCTGCGCTCCTTTGGCAATCAGCGCCGCGTCGCCCTTGACGCCGTCCGTCGTGTCGGATGTCAACTGCGTCTGGATGCGGAAATACGGATCGAGCAGCGCGAGCACGGGATCGCCGGCGTGCGCCACGCTGCCTGCGGCAGCGATCGTGACCAGGACCAGGAACACTCGTGACACGTATCGCATGATGAGTAGTCTCCTATTGAATAACGCGGCGGCCGCGACGACCGAACGTCAGCGCACGGGCGTCAGCGGAATCGTGCGAGTGAAGCTTGCAATCGAGACCTGCGCCGCCGCCTGCTCGGCCACCGCGCGAAAGGCCTGCGCAACCGGCGACTCGGGCTCGCTCACGACGATCGGACGACCGGTGTCGCCACCCACTCGAACCGGTTCGTAGATCGGCAACCGTCCCAGAAACGGAATCGCCATGTCGTGCGCGAGGCCCTCGCCGGCGCCGCGCCCGAAGATATCCGACTCGTGGCCGCAATTCGGGCACGAGAAGTGGCTCATGTTTTCAATCAATCCCAGCGGCCGGATGTTCAGCTTCTGATACATCCGCACCGCGCGCCGCGTGTCCGCTAGCGACACCTTCTGCGGTGTCGTCACCACAATAGCACCGGCGACGGGTACCGACTGGCTGAGGCTGAGCGCCACGTCACCGGTCCCCGGCGGCATGTCGACGATGAGATAGTCGAGATCGTCCCAGGCCACCTGCCGAAAGAACTGCTGTATCGCGCCGTGCAGCATCGGGCCACGCCAGATCACCGCCGCGTCGTCCGAGGTCATGAAGCCCATCGAGACGACCTGCAGGCCATACTTTTCCGCCGGAATGATGCGGCCGCGCTCGTCCGCGACGAGCTCCGACGCGAGGCCCAGCATGATCGGCACGTTCGGCCCGTACATGTCGCCGTCGATCATCCCGACGCGGCTGCCGGCTTGCGCGAGCGCGACCGCCAGGTTCACCGCCACCGTCGTCTTGCCGACGCCGCCCTTGCCGGCCCCGACGGCAATCACGTTCTTCACGCCCGCCACCGGCTGACGCGTGCCGTCGGCGACACTCGACGTCCGCACCGCCGCGGTCATCGACACGCGTACCGAGGTGACGCCGGGGACGCCCGCCACCGCGGCCTCGGCCTGCGCCTGCATCTGGTCTTTGACCGGACAGGCGGGGGTCGTCAGCTCGATGACGAACGACACCGCACCGGCGGCGTCGATCTCCAGCGACTTGACGAAACCGAGACTCACGATGTCGCGACCGAGATCGGGATCGGTGACGACCCGGAGCGCGTCGAGCACGACGGCCTGTTGGGGAGCGGTCATAATGGTCTTCTCAGCTTACTCACCTCGCTCCGCGGCTGACAAGAAAGGTCTCGCAACACCCGCGATTTCCGGCCCATCGGCTGGCATTCGCCTTCCAGTTCCGGTAGACTCCCGCCGACCACTCCCGGTCCCGAACTGAAGCCCAAGGAGTTCTCGCGCATGAGCGACGCGACTTCGCCCGGCGTTCCGCCTCCCCCGCCTCCCCCCGGGGCAGGTTCGGCCCCCTCCGACAAGACCGCGATGCTGGTGCTGTCGTACCTAGGGCTCCTCGCTTTGGTCCCACTCCTGGTGGAAAAGGAGGACAAGAACGTCCTCTGGCACGCGAAAAACGGGCTGGTGATCTTCGCGGCCTTCGTCATCGCGCTCATCGTGCTCTGGATCGTAACGATGGTGCTGGGATTCGTCCCGGGTCTGGGGTGCCTGTTCTCCATCGTGTCGTTCGTCGCCGGCTTCGGCGTGTGGATTGGCTACATCGTGCTCATCATCATCGCGATCATGAAGGCGGTAAAGGGTGAGCGCCTGATCGTGCCGGGCGTCAGCGAATACGCGGACCGCTTCTGACCATGAGCCTGGCAGTCGCGACGGCACTCCTTCGCGACTCGGACGACGCGGCGGGTATTGCAGCGTGCGCCGGATGCTGGGGAATTTTCTTCCTCGGCATCCTGCTCACGTTCGTCCTGCAGGTCGCGATTCTCGTGTGGGTGGCACGGGACGCGAAGGCCCGCGGCATGGACGCGGCCGTCGTCTGGATGATCTTCGTGTTCCTGGTACCCGTGATCGGCCTGCTCGTCTACGTCTTCTCGCGTCCGCAAGGCGCAATCGTCAAATGCTCGCAGTGCAACAACTCGCGGCTGCAGACGTTGAGCGTGTGTCCGTACTGTGGAAAGGCCTGAGGACCAGAGCCGCTCTGTGGAGGCGGCGCTTCAGCCCCGCCCTCCTCTGGTTCCTGTTCATCGCCGCGATGTTCCTCGGCGGCGTGATTCTCGATGCGTCGCGTTCGCCCGAGCGGCAGTGGACGGGTAAGGCGTCCATCGCCGTCATCCACCTCTATCAGCGCGTGGGATCGCCGATGGTGTCGAGGGCGGGCTTTCGTTGCCGCTTCCAACCGTCGTGCAGCCGCTACGGCGTGCTGGCCATCGAGAAGTATGGATTCGCCCGCGGCGGCTGGCTGACCGCGCGTCGCATCGCGCGCTGCCGTCCTGCCACCCCGATGGGGACGGTCGATTACCCGTGACGAACAACGAGCTCGGAGCGTTCGAAGGACGCCCGAACCCGGTCGTCGAGCAGGACCCACAACGTGTACGCCCCGAGCGCCGTCCCGAACGGAAACAACATCAGGTTGAAGAGCCCGAGCACGATGCCTAGCGTCCGAGCGCGGGACGAATACGTGCTCAGCCCTCTGGCACAGACGTAGTGCACCCAGGTCCAGGTCCCGGCCGCCAGCGCGATCACCATGAGCGTGGCGGCCGTGACGACGGCTGCCACCTCGGTGCCGGGCCGCTCAGCGCCGCTCGACAATGCGAGCGAGGCCGCGGCCACCGCGAAGGCGAAGACGGCGATCGCGACAATGCCGTTGATAGCGCTCCAGACAAGAAACAGGCGGGAAAGAAAATCGACGTGCCGCACCACTAGTGGCAGGCCACCTAAGCGACCGAGACGGTGACTTCAACGCGCGTCGCGCGTGCGGTGGGAGGCGTGACGACGAAGCGGAAGCGCGTGCCGTCGGCCACGCCGGCCGGCACCGCGAGGCGAAAGTGATGCGGGCGCGCACATTCCCCCGTGCCCGCGCAGCGCCGGCAGGGCTCGGCCCATGATTCGCCCCGGCCGCCGCATCCGGTGCACAACCCGTTCAGCCCGAGCTCGAGTCGCACGATCGCGCCGCTCGAGGCCTGCCGCGGCGTCACCGTCACCTGGGCGGTGATCGCCGCGACGTGGTCGTCCGGCGACACGAACATCTCGCGCACGCGCTCGACCGCCGGGCCGATCGACGGAAAGTCGATGGCAATTTCGTCGGCGAAGCAGGTGCGAACGAGGCTCAGGGCCGCCTGCCCGGTGGCAGGCAGCGGCATCGCGTCGCCGCCAGGAATTCGGGAAAATTCGTTCACGAACGTGTTTCCGCGGACCGTCGCCGGCCCTTTTTCGGATCGTCCTTTGGAACCGACGTCGCGCCTTGTCAAGGCTGGACGCCGCGAAGTACGATGCCGCTCGACTCCTGCGGAGCTGACGGGCCTTCGCCAAGGCTACGCAGTCCGCCGAACCTTATGGGTGGAAGCCCCGCCACCACACGTCGTCGGCAGGTGAAGGAGCTCTTTGATGCCAGACTCGACGTCTCCCGTGCTGCCGACCTGCCCCGACTGCGGAGGCATTCTGCATCCGACGCGCATCGAACGCTTGACCAGCGTCGAAGTCGCCAGCGCGGATACTGACGACGACGCCGTGCTCGTGCGCCAGTGCCTGATTTGCGGCTACACCGAGCAGCGATCGAGCGAGACAGCCGACCGCGGCCGGTCCGCGCCGGTATGACCGACGCGGCCCGCGAGTGCCCCCTCTGTGGCGAGATGATGCGCCTCGTCGAGCGCACCGTCGTCGATCGCGTGCCCGGAAGCGCGCAGGAAAAGACCACCCGGTTCCGCGAGTGGGTCTGCCCTGAGTGCGACTACTTCGAGGAGCAGGAGGACGGGGCCGGGCACGACTAGTGCCGGCCGAAGGCAGGATTACCGCGCGCCGATCGTCAGCAAGACTTCCTTGCGAATCGTGTCGTCCAGGTCCTCCAGCTTGAGGGCGCTATCGCACTCATCGCACAGTACTTCGAGGACCGCCGGCCGGCTTTCCTCGGAAACCTCCACGCGCGAGTCTTCCAGGTGCACGACGTGCATCTGGAGCGACTTCACGAGGAAGTTCTTGTCATTCCCGCAGTTCGGGCAGGTCAGGGCCACTCGGGCGCTCCTCTCTCCGGTCTCGTGTGCTACAGCCATCTACGCCCGATTGTAGGGGATAGCCCGGCCGTGGGTAAACAAGAAACATGCCTCTGGCAGACCTTTGTCGCAGCGGCCGAAGCAGCGGGGCCGGCTCCAGCTCGAGGCGCTGCACATCCCCACGGGCATATAGGGCCGACCCTGAGGTCCGCCTTCATGGCGGGCTAAAGCCCCGCCCTACATGTGTCTGCGGCAGTCGATCCCGAATAAACCAGCATTCCTTCGACCTGCGCGCCCGGAAAAAGGGCCTTTGCGGCCGCAAGATATTGATCGAGCTGGGTCTGGTGCCAGGGCATGGGGGCGCCCGTCTTGAATTCCAGCACGGTTGCCCGTGCTTCCCCACCTTTCGGCGGATCCGTCAGGATTAATGTGTCGATCGACCCTCGGGTGCGACGGCCGCCGGACATCACCGTCACCGGCACTTCGTGCCAACGGTGCCCCTGCGAAAACAGCGTGCAAACGTCAGGGCGAGCGATCAGGGCCTGATAGCGATCGACGGCAGTCTGCAGGATCGCAGGCAGATCGTCCTGCTGAATCCGGTCGTCGGCGCGAAGGAGGCCGACGGCAAGATCGAGAATTTCCTCGCGATTTGGACCGGGCGGCCGACGTTCGAGCAGCCGATGGACCAGCGATCCCACAATGCGGGCGTTTGACCGAAAGTCGTCGGCCGCTTCGGAATCGCGGGCCTTCGCCCCTTCGCCGTCGTCCGTGACGCGCCGAGGCGCCACCGCCGTCGTCGGGCCCAAGCGCTGGAAGTCATGGAGGACCGGCTCACCGACGGCTTTCCGTTCGGAGGACGGAACGGCTACGACCTCCTCCGGGATCGGACAAACGCGAAATCGATGCATGCAAACCGTGCCATTGGGGACAGGCCCCAAACCGCCTATCGATTGGGGCCTGTCCCCACCCACCCAATCGATGATCTGACCTGGTGACGCGAGGGCGCGCGGAAACAGATCGCGAAAGTCAGGCGGGAGGACATCACCCAGCCCAAGCCGGCCCGCGACAAAGACGCCATCGTGCAACGCCGCGGCGAAATACAGACGGTCGCGGGCGCGTGTCACGGCGACGTACAGCAGCCGCTTAGCTTCCTCGCGCTCGCGGGCGACGGCATCTTCGTCGGCCTCGGATCGAAAATCGCCAATCGACACCACGGGCGCGTCGTCGGGAGGCGCCGAGAATCGAATCGGCGCTCGCGAGCCCCCGGCGCCTTTTCCAAGATTGACGAGGAAGACGATCGGGAATTCGAGACCCTTGGCGGCATGGACCGTCATCAGGTTGACGGCGTCCACCGCGTCGATCGCCGCATTCGATTCGTCGCCTGCCGACAGCCGATCGAGGTGATCGGTCACTCGCGCCAGCGTCGCGTATCCCCTGTTCTGAATACGCCGGACGACACCGCGGATCTTCTTGAGGTTTTCCCGCGCCTGATCGGCGCGGGGACCGGTGATCTCCCAGAAGTAGGCGGATTCCGCCAGCACTTTGTCGAGCAGCTCCGCCGGTGACACCCGGTCGGCCAGCGCAACCCAGGCAGGGACCGACACGCGAACACGTGCGAGGACCGCGCGATCGTCTGCGTCGAGCGCGCTCACGTCCGTCCCTTCGTCCAGAAACGTGATCGCGAGTCGTGGGGAGAGGATCGCAAGCGCGCGATCGGACAACCGGACGAATCGCGACCGCAACAGGGCGGCGGCACGAAGATCGGACGAAGGATCGGCAAGATAGCGCAGAAGCGCAATGACATCCTTGATCTCGTCGGCGTCGAAGAAGCCGAGACCCTTGTAGACATAGCTGCGGATGCCGCGCGCCTCGAGCGCGCGTTCGAACTCCTGATGCCCGTCGCGGGTGCGAAACAGGATCCCGAAGTCGCCCGGCCGCGCCTGCCGGGCGACGCCAGTCTGGCGATCCCGAACCGTTCCGTGCTCGAGGAGGCGGGCGATCTCGGCGGCGACCGCCTGCGCGCACGCGTCGCCATCGGGAGCAGCGACGAGCCCGAGCGCCGGCTCCCCCTCGTTCCCGCTGACCGCCTCCACGGGAAACCGATCCTTCTCTTCGTAGGTGAACGAATCAGGCCGGCCCGGAAGCTTGTCGATCGCCTCGAAAAGCGAGTTGGTGAAGGCGAGCAGCGCCGGAACTGCACGAAAACTTCGACGAATGGCGTGACGGACGCCGTCCTGGCCGGGACGGAGCTCGGCGACGAAACCGGCGGCGCGGAGAAGGACTCCGACGTCGGCATCGCGAAAGCCGTAGATCGACTGCTTGCGGTCGCCGACCACGAAGATCGTCGGCTCGAGCGGCAGGTCGTCCGCCAGCCCCCGTCCCTCGCGCCACGACTGCACCAGCTGCCAGACCAGCCGCCACTGCGCGTCGCTCGTGTCCTGAAACTCGTCGACCAGCAGGTGGTGATAGCGCGATTCGAGCAGAAAGCGGCTCTCCGTGAACTCGCCCATCGCGCCGAGGAGATCGAGGGCGCGCGCCAGCGCTTCGGGGAAATCCACGACCGCGTGCTGATCGAGCGTGCGCCGGTATTCCTTTCTGGCGATCGGCGAACACGTTCGACACGCCGCGGGTCAGCACGGCGTTGACATCGCGTCTGAACGTCCGGATGTCCTCGACGATGCCCGGGGCCAGCGCGCTCGCAATCTCGAGGTGCGCGCGGCGCGCGCGTTCGTCCGGAAACGCCTCCTTCAGGTAGGCCGACCGTTTGCGGGGTGCGCCTTCTTTGGTCAGGAAATACTCGCGCAGGCCGTCCATCAACAGGCGCGCCATCCGGAAGGCCTGCTCGTCGTCTATCGTTCCCGACCCGAGGAGGCGGCGCAGATCCGTTGCAAGCACCCGAAATCGAGGCGCGTGCAGGGGCCCGCTGGCGATGAAGGCGTTCAGCCGCCCGCCCAGCGTGCCGTGAAGCCGTTCGATGAAATTCTGCGCCGCGCGCGCGGGCGTGAGGTGCTCGGGGATGGGGCCGACGGCGCGGGCGAGCACCGGTGCGGCGACGAGCCGCCGATCGATCAGGCCGCGAAGGCCCTCGCGCAGCTGCCACTCGCCCAGCCGCGCGAGGACCAGCGCGGTCGAGGGATCGGTGAGCGCGGCCGCACGGCAGATTCGCAAGGTCCGATCCAGCGATTCGTCCACGAGGCGGAGCGCCTCGGTTTCATCCGCCATCCCGAAGCCCGGATCGAGATCGGCTTCGAGCGGGAATTCGCGGAGCAGCGACAGGCAGAACGCATCGATCGTGCTGATTGCCACATCCTGGAGGTGATCGCGCAAGGAGCGCCAGACGGCGGGCTCGATGCCGCCCTCGTCCGCGGTACGCCGCAGCGTCGTGAGGATGCGATCGCGCATCTCCGACGCGGCCTTGCGCGTGAACGTGATCGCGAGGATGTTCCGCGGCTCGACACCTGCGCGGACGAGATTGACATAGCGATCGACCAGGACCCGCGTCTTGCCCGTGCCTGCGGAGGCCTCGAGCACGACGTTGCGCCGAGGATCTACCGCCGCCGCACGATCGGCGGCGTCGGCGAACGCGGCGCCTTCAGGCGGTGGGCCCTGGAGCGGCGGCTCGTCAAACGGCAGGCTCGGGATCGAGCGGTTCCGCTTCGACATAGTCTTTCCGGCAGACACCGGCCCACGCGCACGTCACGCAAAGACTGCGGTGCGCCGGGCGGGGTGGAAACTCGCCGCGCGCGATCGCGTCGAGATAGCTGACGACGCGGCGTTCCTGTTCCTCGAGGACCTTCTCGCTTTCCTCGCTGCCGCGCGCGAGCCTTCTGACCGGCGGGTCCTCGCGAAACGCCACGTAGGCGGCCTCGGCCAGCGCCCAGTCGCGGCCGCGGTATCCGGCCAGCCGCTGCCTCGCCGCGGTCGCGTAGATCGCCAGTTGCAGATCGTCGGACGCGCGCGAGGACTTGTAGTCGATGACGCGAAACGTGCCGTCCTTCAGGAGATCGATCCGGTCGGCCACGCCTCGCAGGGTGACGTCACGCAGCCCTTCGTTCGAACGGAGCGCGTAAGATCCCTCGAGCCTGTGCTCGAGCCACCGTTCGACGACAGGCACGTCGCGCTCGGCCTCCATCCGCAGGACCACGTCGATCAGCCCTGCGGCCACCGGCGATCCAAGAAACCGCGTGCGCTCGATCGCGGCGTCGGAGGGCGACAGCTTCTCGAGCCGGGGTGTCAACACGTCGACGAACAGCGTGCGTGCGTCCTCGAGCCGATCCGCCGTCACCGACCCGTGCCCACGCTTCTGCCACGCCTGAAAGAACGCCTCGAAGGTCTCGTGGAGGAATCGTCCGCGCTCGAGCGGCGTCAGGCCTTCCTCGTCCTCGTGCTCCTCGGGCAGGCGCAGCACGTGCCGTGCGAAGAACTTGAACGGGCACTGACCGTAGAGATCCACCGCGCTCACTGACCACGCATCGTACGTAGGCCCAAGCTTTAGCTTGGGCAACGTGACAGTTTCGCCGACGGCCCCGTGAAACTGGGGTGCCGTGGCATCGGGACGCGAGGCTCGCAGCTCGAGCCACGGGCGCACCTCCTCATCGAGCAGGCCAGCTGGCACGGAGCGCGACCTCAGCGCCTCGTCTTCGAAGATCAGTGTCGGTGGCAGCGCAAGGGTCGAGGCCGCCAACCCGGCGCGGACTGCCTCGTCTATCAGTGGCGATCGATCCACGAGCGCATCGTCTTCGAGCGAGAACGTCGAGAGGAGACGTGACGTCGCGGCGACTGGAGGAGATCGACGAAGCTCTCGCGCAATGCCGCCGACTCGTCGGCTTCGGCGGGCCAGCCGAGCCCGCTCAGCACTTTGTACGAGTAGAAGACGTTACGACGGCGACGTGCGGGCCACTCGCCGTCGACGAGCCCCACGAGATGCATGCTCTCGAAGTCGCCAAAAGGGGCCGCAGCGGCATCCACGAGCTGCACGCCGGAGCGTCCGCGGACCGGCGTGAAGGTCTCGCTCTCGAGACATCGCCGGACAGTAGCCGAGAGCTCGTCGATGCTCCAGTGGAGGTCGTGATGACGTCGATGGGCATCGGCGAGCGAATCGAGAATCGACAGGACGCCAACCCGGGCTCGGCGAAGACGTTCGGCGCGTGGATCGGCGGCGGCGATCGGCGCCCCGAACTCATCGAGGAAGTGTCGCAGCACCTCGAGCGCCGCGCTTGCCGGCCGCTGGTCAGCGAGCGGCACCAGCGCGCGAACGAGGTCTGCCGCCGCGTGCGCACCGCGGGCGGCCCCGTCTTTGTCCCATCGCGGATCGCGCGGAGGCGCGAGCGCCCCCGAGACCCAGCTGGCTCCCAGCTCCTCGAGCCGGTCGGCCTCTCCGGCATGGTCGAACACGGTCAGCCCGACCTCGAGCGCCGCGACGTCGCGGCCGGTCACGGCCACATCGGACACGGCAAACCTGAAGTGCGGCGACCGGAGGACCGAGGTCAGCGCCGCCGCGCTGAAGCGCGTGGCGACCGCGGTGAAGACGAGATCGAGCGCCGCGGCGAAGGGCTCGGCGGCCAGCGGAAGCGCGTCGCGCAGTTGCACGGGAACGCCGCCCGAGGCAAAGACGGCAGCGGCGAGATAGACGTACGGCAGCGGTCGCCGGACGACGACCGCTGTCCGATCGAGCGGAACGTCCGGATGCCGATGATGAAGGGCGCGAATGCGGCGCACGACGTCGGACAGCTCGTCCTCGCGATCGCGGCTGGAGAAACACAACGCGTCGCCCGGCGGCACGGCGAGGGCCGGCGGCGCGACCGCGAGGTCTCCGGCCGGCACACGCAGCTCTTCGAGCCCAGGCAGCAGGCCGTGCAGCCGCTCGAGCAGCCCGATGGCAAGCTGTCCCTCGGTCGCCAGGATCTCGAGCGACTCGAGATCCGGCATGCGCGCGAGCAGATCGAAGTCGGCGGACGACAGGCCGTTGAGATCGTGTGCGGCCTCACCAACCGCAACGATCGCCGTCCCGTACGGCCGTGCCAGTGGCGTTTCGCAGAGCGTGTCTCGCAGGCGGTGCTCGTCGAGCAGTCCCGACAGGGCCACGCGGCGCTCGTAGCCCGCGAACGTGGAGGCGAGGAACCGGGTCTGGCGCAGCAGGCGTTCGGCTCCGGGATCGAATTCGGCGGCCGATTCGAACGTCGCGACGAGCAGCCGCTCGAAGTCTTCGACGGATTGCCGATGGCGACGGAGCGCATCATAGAAGTCCAGCACCTCGCCGATGAGCGCGGGACGCAGATGGAAGGGCGGCGTGGCGCCGTCCGTGATCGCCTGGTGCGCGGCGGCCTCGATCAGCACCTCGCGCTCGAACACGGTCAGGAGGCGGGGAACGGTCTCCGCCCGCTCGTGCAGTCGCTGGTACCAGTCGCGCCGCGTCAGCAGATCCGGCAGGACAATCGCGTCGACCGAGGGACTGTCCCCGAGCGCTGCTTCTCGAACGTCCTTCTCACCAGCTCCGCGGCGGACCGAGTCGGCAACAGGACGACCGTCGACCTCGCGGCGGCCACATCATGCAGTGGCGCCAGGTCGATCAGGCGGGCTCGAAGGGCGGCAAGCGTGGGCGCGCGATGGAGCCGGGTTCGTCGGGGCGTGGTCACCGTGAGCCAGGAGGTGCGAGAGCGGTATCCAATTCCTGCCTGGCGCGCGCCAGCAGCATCAGCGCGCCGGCCGCAGCAGACGAGGCCTGCCAGGCCTGGTCCATCGCGCCGCTGGTGACGGCCGCGCCGCGCGTGGTCACGGCCTGCATCGCGAGCTGGGCCGCCGTCTTCATCAGCGCATGAGCCGAGGCAAGGTCCGTTGGCGGCACTACGCGGGTCAGCGCCTTCGCGGCGCTCGTGGCACGGTTCGCCAACGCGGGCAGATCGGCGGCTGCGGGCCCGGCAAGGCGCTTGATGTCGTCGAGCCCGGCCGACATCAGCCGGAAATCCGCGAGAGGCGCGGCGATGGCGCGCCGATAGCTCCGAAAGGCCGTGACCTTGACGCTCCATTGATCCCGCGCCAGGCGCAGCCGCCTCGCTGCGTCGAGGCGCTCCTGCAGCGTTGCCAGGATCGCGGAGACGCTGTCGGGACGCTTGCCGCCGAGCCGCTGATCCTCCCGCTGGACGCGGGCGATCTCGCGCTCCACTCCCCGCACATCGCCGCGCAGCGCGCGTCGTTCCGCCGCGCGGCTCGCGGAGACCGCGAGCTTGCTGTACGCCGCCTCGACGCGCCGTTCGGTCCGAATGCGCGCGGTCACAAGCGACTTCAGGCGGGTGAGGACGGGCAGGCTCAGCGTGCTCGCGTGCCGGTCGATCGCCCGCCCCAGCGACTCGAACAGCGTCAGCCGCTCGGCAGGATCGTCGGCGCGATCGGCAACGGCCGCCGCCCCTTCCAGGAGCTGCTCGGTGGACGGCGAGGCGAGGAGCTCGATCGGCTTCGGCGGTTCCGGCGAGGCCACGAACGTCAGGTCGAAGCGATTTTCGCCGCTGGCGACGCGAAACTCGGAAATCGCTTGATCCACCAGCTCCACGATTTGCGTGATGTCGCCGGTGCGATAGCCATAATGCTCGCGCGGCCACGAATCGAGCCGGCGACGCGCCTCGACGGCGAGCTGCAGCTTGCGGCTCGCCTCGTGCGTCAGTGCGATCTCGTTCAGGATGCGGGCGACGTCGCCGGCAAGATCGGCAAAGTCCGCCTCGCCCCGCGAGTCGGCGTAACGGGCGGCGCGCAGCGATTCCGCGTACTGCTCTGTCCGCGTCCAGTCGACTCCGGCGGCGGGCAGCGAGGCCAGCTCCGTCGCACCTTCAGCGCTCAGAGGGCAGCGTGAAGACCACGCGCTCGCCGACTCTGGCATACTCGCCGAGGCAGGTCACGACCGTGCCGTCGCGCAGAAACAGGCGGAAAAGCGGCGCAACTTCGGCCTGCGCCGGAAGGGCCGACAGCGAGGCCGACGGCCAGGAGCGATGCGGCACAGGCCCAGCCCCTGCGACGACGAGTCGAGCCGCGCCCACCGATCGTTTGCACCAAAGTGAGCGTAGTGTGCGGGCTGAAGACGGTCAAGCGACCGTCCGCGAACGAGTCGCCCTGTGGAAATCATGTGGACGAACGGTGGATTCACTGTGGACGCCGCCTCGAGCAAAAATATTTCTGCGCACGAACGTGGCGCGATTTCACCAGCGCGTCGATGTGGACGCCATCTTCGTGCATCCTTTCGCTTGATCACCTGCGCGCAGTCCCTACAATGACGAGGCTGCAACGGAGCGTTCGGCCTGCAGCGTGGTCCCCACAATCGACTCAGGCAGCGGAGACTCGTGCATCACTTCAACGAAGTCATCGATGGTCGTACCTACCACATCGAGGTTTCGCGCATCACCAGCGACCGGTGGCGCGCCCATATTGTTTCAGCAACGGGAGTTCGCCCCGCCCTCATGCCCTTTTATGGGCCGACGCCAGGCGAAGCGGCTCGCAGTTTGAGCGACTGGCTGGCGCTGGCGCATCGAACCGCGCGGTCAGGTCCAGCGAACTGAGCGGTCGCGTGCTGCGCCCGGCCTGGCTGACGGCCTGCCTGACGCTCAGCCTCGCTCTCGCCTCCATCGTTCCCGCCGCCGCGCAGCCGCGAGTACGGCTGATCGCGACCGGCGGCACCATCGCCAACCAGGTGACTGGCCGCCTGACAGGTCCGGAGCTTGTCGCGCAAGCGCCGAGCGTGGCGCGCTTTGCGCGCGTCGAGGCCGAGACGTTTGCCCGCGGCTCGAGCCTGTCCTTGACGCTTGGCGACTGGCTTCGGCTCGGCAAGCGGGTGTCGGACGTGCTCGCGGCGCCGGATGTGGCGGGCGTCGTCATTACCGGCGGCACCGATACGCTGGAGGAGCTCGCCTGGTTTCTCGATCTCACGGTCCGCAGCGACCGGCCTGTGGTGGTCACGGGTGCGATCCGCCGGCCGGGGACGATCGATGCGGACGGACCGCAGAACATCCTTGGTGCCGTCCAGGTTGCGGCCAGTCCAGGCGCCCGGGGCCGAGGCACGCTTGTCTTATTCAACGGCCTGGTGTTCGAGGCGCGTGACGTCGAGAAGATTTCGACCAGCAAGACGGACGCGTTCGGCTCGAGAGCCTCGGAGCCGGTCGGGCGGCTTGGCGAGGATGGCGTCCGTTTCTCGCGCGACGTCAGAAGCCGCCACGGTTCGCGCAGCCAGTTCGACGTCGCGCGCATCGACGTGCTGCCGCGCGTGGATGTGTTGCTCACCTACCAGGATGCACCAGGCGATCTCATCGCCGCCGCGATCCGGAACGGGGCTCGCGGTGTGGTCATGGCGAGCGCCGGCGCCGGCGCGCTGGCCGAAGGCGAGGTGCGCGCCGTTCAGCAGGCCCTCGCGAAAGGCATCCCGGTCGTCCTCGCCTCGCGAGTCGAGGGCGGGTCGGTCGGCGCCGAGGAGGTCGCCGTGCTCAAGGGGCTCATCGCCGCGGGAGACCTCGGCCCGCTCAAGGCGAGAGTGCTGCTGATGCTCGCGCTCGCACAAGGGCTCCGAACGCCCGACATCGAACGCGTGTTTCGCGAGTACCTGACCGTCAGCTGCGGTCGTAGAACGCAGGCGGCTCGATGTCCAGCGCGCGCAGGTAGACGTAGCCCTGGCCGCGGTGGTGGATTTCGTTGTCAATCCGGTACCTGGATCAGCCCGTAGATCACGCCTTCGTACACGCCAAACGCCGTGTCCACTTCGTTGAAGCGCTGTGACGGAATCCCCGGCCACAGCGCGTTCAACTCATCGGTCGTCGCATCCCACAACCGCAGAAGGTCCGGCTTGGTCGATGGCGGCTGCGCTCCCGAGTGGTGGAGCATGGTTGTCCTGCATCGCCCACTGTCGCGTCGCGACGCCGCGCACGCCGGCCGAGGTCATCGAAATCATTTCAAACGCCATCGCCGCGAAGGGGCGCATGCCGCCTACGGCAAAGCGGAAGAGCGGTTCCTCCGGAAAGGCATCGATGACCCGGCGGGTCACGCGGCGGTGTCCCTGCCAGTGATCGAGGAACGCATCCGAGGGAATCGTCACTGACGAAGATGGGCTGGATGACAAGGCGTCCTCCGAGCTGCTGAATTCGCGGTTGATTCCGCATTTACCGAGGATTCTGCGGCCACATATATGACACCTGCTGTCATAATTGGCGCCGCATTCTTTCTTTTATGCGAGCAGAACGCCTTCTCGCCACCCTCCTCCTGCTGCAGGCGCACGGCAGGCTGGCGAGCCGCGCCCTCGCCGAGCGGCTCGGCGTGTCGGAACGCACGGTTCACCGCGACATGGACGCGTTGAGCGCCGCCGGCGTCCCGGTATTCGCGATGCGCGGCGCGCGCGGCGGCTGGCAGCTGGATCAGGACTGGCGGACGCAGGTCCCCGGACTCGCCGAGGACGAGCTGCAGGCGCTGTTACTCTCCCAGCCTCGCGTAATCGGCGACACGGCGCTCGCGTCATCAGCCGAACGTGCGCTGGTCAAGCTGCTCGCGGCGCTGCCCGCGTCGCTGCGGGACCGCGCCGAGTCGATGCGCCAGCGCCTCTACGTGGACACAACCAGCTGGCGGGGCACCGTTGACAATCTTGCCGCGCTGCCTGTCGTGCAGGACGCGCTGTCGCGCAATCGCATGGCGACGATTCAGTATCGGCAGACCGGACGGGAACGAGTGCAGCGGACGATCCATCCGCTCGGACTCGTCGCAAAGGGAGCGGCGTGGTATCTCGTCGCCGATACGCCAGCCGGCCTGCGCACGTATCGCGTCTCACGCATCGAGCACGCTGATGTGCTGGACACACCAAGCGAGCGGCCAGCCGGCTTCGATCTTGCCGCCTTCTGGAAAACGTCGTCCGAGCAGTTCGCACGCCGCCGCCGATATGCGACGACGCTGCGCCTCGAACCATCAGCCGCGGAAATCGTCCAAGCGTGGTGTCGAGTGCGCTCCGACCCGGCGAGTGGCCGTTCTGACCCGCGCGGCTGGGTCGAGCTGGATGTGGATTTCGAGGACGAAGCCGACGCGTGTTTCGTTGTGCTGGGCCTCGGCGCCCGCGTCAGGGTGGTCGTGCCAGAGGCGCTGCGCGATCGGATCACCGCGGAAGTTGCCGAGATGATCAAACAGAGCCAGGAGGACGAATGACTGTGGCCATGAAACGGATGCTTGCGGCCGCCGTGCTCGTGACGTGCGCCGTCGCTGCATCGGCGCAGCAGCCTGCGGCGGTGCAGGCAATCGATCTCGCGGAGCGGATGGGCGCCAAGAAGCTGCGGGTCGTGAATCGCGAGGTCTCCCCGCAGCAGGACCGTGCGCGCGCGATCCATGTCTCGCAGAATCCGGGGAACGGGTTCGTGTGGATCGAAGGCACGGACTTCGCCGAGGGCACGATCGAAGTGGATATCAAGGGACGCGACGTGATGCAGCAAAGCTTCGTTGGCGTCGCGTTCCACGGGAAGGACGACAACACCTACGAGGCCGTCTATCTCCGGCCGTTCAACTTTCGCTCCCAGGATCCGACGAGGCATCAGCACGCAGTGCAGTACATCTCGCTGCCCGAATACGACTGGCCCCGCCTTCGCAAAGAATTCCCCGAGGAGTTCGAGAATCCGGTCGATCCCTCGCTGGTGCCGACCGACTGGGTCACGCTCAAGGTGGTCGTGCAGGGCACACGGGTTCAGATCTACGCCGGCCCCGTGAAGTCGCCCACGCTGGAGGTGCGCAAACTCGGGCAGCTCGATCGCGGACTGGTCGGTTTGTGGGTGGGCAACAACAGCGAAGGCGATTTCGCGAACGTGCGGATTACACCGCAGAAGTGACGGCGTCGCCCACGATTTCATTTGACGCTCTAATGCAGTACCCTGTTACTGTATTCGAGTGTCTAATAGAGACGAAGCAAAAGCCGACGTTCTGCAGGGGACGCTCGACCTGATGGTCCTGCAGACGCTCGACACGCTGGGGCCGCTGCACGGCTACGCGATCGCGGCGCGCCTCGATCAGGTCTCGAGCGGCGCGCTGCAGCTCAATATGGGCACGCTCTATCCGGCGCTGATGCGCCTGGAGCAGCGAGGCCTGCTGCGCGGCACCTGGGGCACCACCGAGACCAATCGCAAGGCACGGTTCTACGCGCTCACCGCGGGCGGGCGGCGCCAGCTGGCAAAAGAGCGGGACGCGTGGGACCGTATGGCCGGGATCATCCAGTCGCTGCTGCACGGCGAGGCCTGACGCGAGGAGCCGGTGAATGCGATTCCTCCGCGAATGGGGACAGCGCCTGCTGGGATCGCTTCGGCCCCGCCGGCCGGATGAGGACCTCGAGGAAGAGCTGCGGCTGCACCTGGATCTGGCCGCCGAGGACGCTCGACGCCGCGGGGAGCCGGTCACGGAGGCCGATCGGGCGGCGCGTCTGAAGGTCGGCGGCATTCCTCAAGCCATGGAGGCGCTCCGCGATCAACGCGGGCTGCCGATCCTGAGCGGGATGCGACAGGACCTGCGCTTGTCGCTGCGCGCGCTCCGGGCGACGCCGATCGTCACGGCGGTCGTCATTCTGTCTCTTGCCCTCGCCATCGGCGCAAACACCGCGATCTTCTCGCTGGTGAACAGCCTGCTGCTCCGGGCATTGCCGGTCCACGAGCCGGAGCGCCTCGTGCACGTCACCGACTCTGTCGTCCTCGAATCCGGGACGACGCGGGTGCGTGCCTGGAGCTATCCGCAGTGGGACCAGTTCGGCAAGCGGCGGCAGCTCTTTCAGGCGGCGGCCGCATGGTCGTTCGTCCGGTTCAACCGCTCCGCTGGCGGCGAAACGCAGTTCGTCGACGGCGTCTGGGCCAGCGGGGCGTATTTCGACACGCTTGGCGTGCGAGCCATTCTCGGTCGGACCTTGTCGTCGTTGGATGACCGACGGGGCGGCGGCCCCGACGGTCCTGTTACGGTCATCAGCTACAGCTATTGGCAGAGACAGTTCGGCGGCGCCCTCGACGTGATCGGTCGCGTCGTGCGGCTCAACTCCGTGCCTTTCACGATCGTCGGCGTCACGGCCCCGGAGTTCTTCGGCACAGAGGTCGGACGCAGGTTCGATGTCATCGTCCCGCTGGGCACCGAGCCACTCGTTCGCGGTGGCGACTCGGTCCTGGATTCAGCGGGAACGAATTTCCTCACCATCATCGCCCGCCTGCGACCCGACCAGTCGCTCGACAGCGCAACCGCAGAACTCCGAAGTGCGCAGCCGGCGATCCGTCAGGCGACGATTGAGCCGGCCTACGACGGTGACGAATATCTTTCCGCGCCTTTCACCGTGCTCCCGGCAGCGACCGGGTACTCGAACCTCCGGCGCAGCTACGAACGCCCGCTCCTGGCGATTGCCGTCGTCGTCGGCCTGGTGCTGCTGATCGGTTGCGTGAACGTTGCCAATCTGCTGCTGGCGCGTGCGACCGCACGAAGCCACGAGCTGAGCGTGCAGGTGGCGCTCGGCGCCTCGCGCTGGCGGCTTGCCCGACAGCTCTTTGCCGAAAGCCTCATCCTGTCCGGATGCGGGGCGGCGCTCGGCGTCGCCATCGCGAGATACGGCAGCGGATTTCTGGTGGGCCAGCTGTCGACGCGGGCAGACGTCGTGTTCCTCGACGTATCGTTGGATAGCCGTGTCCTCGCGTTCACCGTGGCGGTCGCGGCGCTGACGGCCCTGCTGTTCGGCATCGCGCCCGCGTTTCGGGCTGCGCGTGCCCAGCCGATCGATGCACTCAGGGAGAGGAGTCGCGGGTCCACCGAGCGCACACACGGCCTGATGGCCTGGCTCGTTGCCGGCCAGGTGGCCCTCTCGGTCATCCTCGTGGCTGCGGCCGGCTTGTTCATCCAGTCGTTCCTCTCGCTCGTTAACCGAAAGCTTGGCGTCGAGCCCGATCACGTGCTGGTGGTGACGATGGATTCGGAACGCGCGACGGGGGACCCGACGCAGAGAATCCCACTCTATGAGCGGGCGCGCGATGCGGCGCTGCGGCAGCCAAACGTGGCGGCCGCCGCCATCTCGTTTCTCACACCCGTGAGCGGCGGTGGATTCACCCCTGGGGTCGCGATCTCGATGGGTAAGGGCGTCTCGGTCCGTGCGAATGGCGACGTGTGTGGCAACCTGATCTCCCCGCGATGGTTCAGCACGTTTGGCACCGATGTCGTCGCCGGACGCGACTTCACCACGAGCGACCGTAAAGGCACGCCAGGAGTGGCGATCGTCAACGAGACCTTCGCGCACCGGTTCTTCGGATCGAGCAGCCCGCTGGGACGGACGCTCACAGTGTTTCCGGGTACGCCGATGGCGATGTCGAGGACCATCGTCGGAGTTGCGGGAGACGCCATCTACGCCTCGCCCCACGAGCCTGTGCCGCCGACTTGGTACATGTCCATCGCGCAATTCGACGTTCCTGAGTTTCCGTTCTCAGAGGCAAGACTCAGCGTGCGCGCGAAGAGTGGGTCACCCCTGCTCTTGATGAAGAGCCTCGAAACAGCAATTGCAACAGTCGAACCGCGCCTGGACCTCACGTTTCAACCTTTCGCAGATCAGTTGCATGCGTCGCTGACGCGGGAACGCCTGATGGCGCAGCTGGCCGGCTTCTTCGGCGCGATCGCGCTGCTGCTCGCGGGGCTCGGCCTGTACGGCGTTACCGCTTATGCCGTGTCGCGCCGACGAGCCGAGATCGGGATTCGTCTGGCGCTTGGCGCCGCGCCACGTGGCGTGATTCGACTGGTGCTTGCTCGCATGGCACGGCTCGTCAGCGTGGGCATCATGGTGGGGGCAGTGACAAGTTTCTGGGGATCGACGTTTCTCCGTGGCTTGATCTACGACCTGCCCGCGAACGATCCGACGACGCTGGCGTGCGCCGCCCTGCTGCTTGTCGCAATGGCTGCGGCATCGACCTGGCTTCCCGCCCGGCGTGCCGCACGGATCGACCCAAGCATCCTGCTGCGCGAGGACTGAGCTCGTGTCTCACGGCACCCGGGCCGAGACGACCGGCACCATCCAGGCGGCATAGCGGCGCGGGTTGCGGATGTCGCCAATCATCTGATTGAAATAGGCGATGGCATCGTCGCGCGTGAAGCGCGAGTCACTCGGCAATCGACTCGGCATAGCCGTCACGCCACGCCTCGATGATTGTCGCGAACGTGTCGCGCGGCACGCGGATCGTGTCGACGGCGACGTAGTCCACCGTAATGTCCGCGATGCCGAGGTGCGTGAGGATCTCGAACGCGTCGCGGCCAACGTAGAGATCGGTGCTGGTCTTCTCGCCGAATGCAGTCGAGGCATCGTGCCAGAACAGCGTTGGATCGAGCGGACCCTGCTGAAAGTGCAGCATGCCGTAGTCTTCGGGGATGAGATGCAGCCGCCCGCCGCGCCGGGTGACACGCACGAGCTCGGCCACCACCCGATCGGGATGTGGAATGGCGTGGAGCACGTGGCGGCAGACGGTGAGATCGAACGTGCCGTCAGCGGCGTCGAGACCGAAGACCGTCTGATGCTCGAATCGGACCCGCGAACCGAACCGCCCGTAGCGGCTGCGTGCGAGCGCCAGGTGCGCATCCACGATATCGACGCCGAGCACAAGCGCGTCCGGAAAGAGGTCGGCCAGCCGCGACGTGATCTCGCCCGGGCCGCACCCGGCATCCAGGATCCTGATCGCGCCCGACAATCCGTACCGCCGAAACAGCTCGACTTCCTGCGGCCAGATCGCCCGCGCCTGCGCGTCGAGGTTGCGCACCATCGACTCGTCGGCCATCTCGCGGGCTTGCGGATTCAGATCGGTCATTAGCGCATCATAGGTCGAAGGGTAAAAGAGTCGAAGGGTCCAAGGGTCGAAGGGTTTAAAAGTCAAAGGGTCTTGACCTCGACTATTGAGACGACGCGATGGACGTAAGAGCCGCAGAAGAACACGAAATCGAACAGCTCGCCAGAATCTGGTACGAGGGCTGGAACGACGCTCATGCGCACCTGGTACCAGCCGAGTTGGTGCGACACCGTACGCGAGAGCGCTTTCGCGACCGATTGCTGGGCGCGTTTGCAGACGTCAGGGTCGTCGGCGCGTCCGGTGCACCCGTTGGTTTTGCCATCGTCAAAGACGACGAGCTGTATCAGCTGTACGTCTCGGCGACGTCACGAGGGACAGGGGTCGCCGCAACGTTGATCGACGACGCGGAGGCGCGGCTCGCGGCGAGCGGCGTCGAAACGGCCTGGCTCGCGTGCGCGATTGGAAACGACCGGGCCGCGCGCTTCTACGAGAAACGCGGCTGGCATCGCGTGGCAACGGTGGTGTATCCCGCCGAAACCTCCAGCGGACAGTTCCCGCTGGACGTGTGGCGGTACGAGAAGTCGCTGAGATGCCCAAGCTAAAGCTTGGGCCTACATCGCCGACCTAGTGAACCGTCGCGAGTCCCTTCGCGTCTATTACCTAGACTGTCGTGGTAATGTGACGCATGCTCGACCCACCAAAGCCTCCGAACGCATTGCTGCACGGCGCGCTGGACGCGTTGATTCTCAAGACGTTGGCGCGTGGCCCCCGCCACGGCTACGCGATCGCGCGGTTCATCGAGGACACCACCGGCGAGGCCGTGCTCGTCGAGGAAGGGTCGCTCTATCCGGCGCTGTACCGCATGGAACGGCGCGGCTGGATCGAAGCGGAGTGGGGCATGTCCGAGCTCGGTCGCCGCGCCAAGCTGTACAGCCTGACCGCGACCGGCCGCGCGCGACTGGCCGCCGAGCTCGCCACCTGGCGGCGGTTCTCTTCCGGGGTGTCGAAGGTTCTGTTCGCGCGATGAAGCGCTCGCTCCGCTCATGGTTGTGGCGAGTGCCGCTCGACCAGGAGGTCGACGAAGAGATCGCGTTTCACCTCGACATGCGAACGCGCGAGCTGGTCGAGCGCGGGATGGATCCGATCAGGGCTCGACACGTCGCGGCCGGCCGCCTTGGCGATCTGGCGAGTCTCAAACAATCGTGCGTGGATCTGGGTAGGAGGAGGGATCGCGAGATGCGGCTCGTTCAATGGCTCGACGAACTGCGGGACGACGTGAAGTTCGCGCTGAGGCAGTTGCGGCGCTCGCCCGGCTTCGCGCTCGTGGCGACAGTGACCCTGGCGCTCGGCATCGGCGCCAACAGCGCGATCTTTGCACTGGTCGACGCGACGCTGCTTCGTCCGCTTCCGTTCCGCGACCCGGATCGCCTCGTGATGATCTGGGAGCGAACCGACCCGTCGCCGAGAGACGGGGTCTCGCCGCTGAACCTCACCGACTGGGACCAGCGCAATCGGACGTTCGAACGGATCGGCGGATTCGTGGCTGGCGTCGGTGGCATGGTCATGGCGGGGGCCGATGGCCGCGCGGAAACGGTGCCTCGCCAGTGGGTCACCGCAGGAATCTTCGATGCGCTCGGCGTCAAGGCGATTGTCGGTCGCACGTTCCTTCCCTCCGACGACACGCGCCGCGCCAATGTCGTCGTCTTGAGCGAGGCGTTCTGGCGGGCGCGGTTCAATGCCGACCGCACGGTCGTCGGCCGCGACATCCGGCTCGACGGCTCGCTGTACACGGTGGTCGGCATCGTGCCGAAGGAGTCGGAACTGATTGGCCGGAGCAGCATCTGGGCGATGGTCTCGATGCAGGGGGCGCCGCCCGAGGCTCGCGGCGCCCACGTGCTGCAGGCGATTGGCCGCTTGAGGCCGGGCGCAACGCTCGAGGCCGCCGATGCCGATCTGGCGGCGGTCGCCGCTCGGCTGGCGCGCGAGTTTCCGAAGACGAACAAGGGCCGCGGCGTAACCCTCGAACCGATGCACGACGCGGTCATCGGCCGTGATCTTCGGTTGACCTCAATGCTGTTTCTGGGCGTCGTCGGCTTCGTCCTGCTGATTTGCTGCGCCAATGTCGCCAATCTGCTCCTCGCACGCGCCACCGTGCGAACGCGGGAATTGGCGATCCGCTCGGCGCTTGGCGCGGGACGTCGACGCGTCATCCGCCAGCTCCTCACCGAGAGCCTCGTGCTGTCGACGATTGGCGGCGTGCTGGGGGCGGGCGTCGGCGCGGTCATCGTGAGTGTTGCGCCGACGGTGATTCCCCAGGAGCTGCTTCCCGGCGCGGTGACGCTTGCGTTCGACCTGCGGGTGATCGCGTTTTGTGCCGGTACGGCGCTTCTCGTCGGCGTGCTCTTCGGGCTCGCGCCGGCGTGGCAGGCGACCGAGCTCTCGTCGTCGCAGGTCGTCGCTTCCGACAGCCGGACTGTGACGGGGCATGGCGGGAGATTCCGCAGCCTCCTCGTCATCGCGGAAGTAGCGACGGCCGTGTTGCTGCTCTTCGGCGCGGGTTTGCTGTTGCGCACGCTGCAGGCTGTCGAAGGAGTCGACCGCGGCTATCGTGCGAAAAGCGTGTTGACCATGATGGTCGACCCGCTCGGCCGACGTTACCCGACCGACGCGGCGCTGTTGCAGTTCTTCGACGCCATCGAGCGCGAGGTCACCGTTCTCCCGGGCGTACGCGGAATGGCGTGGACGAGCACGTTGCCATTGGGTCCGTCGGATGGTGGCGAGCGGTCCTTCGAGATCGCAGGCGGCCCGCCGGTGGACGCGCGCCAGCGCCCGGTTGCCAACTACGAGATCGTGAGCCCCGGGTACTTCAGGACTCTCGACCTCCCGGTCGTCGCCGGGCGCGGCTTCACCGATCAGGACAGGGCCGACAGCGTTCCTGTCTGCATGGTGAACGAAGGGTTCGTACGCCGCTACCTTCGCGGTCGCTCACCGGTTGGCCAGCGTGTCGCGCTCCGGCCTCCCGACTCGCCGGAAGCCGCGGCAGTCGTGAAGGAGATCGTCGGTGTCGCGCATCAGGTGAAAACCCGACCCGACGAAACCGAAGATGTCGTTCAGATCTATGTCCCGATGGCCCAGAACGCGACCGACGACATCTATCTCGTGGTCCAGCCCTCCGCAGGACGCGCCGATGCGCTTGCGCCTTCGGTCCGTGCCGCGATCGGCCGGGTCGACAAGGAGCAGCTGGTGAGCGTCCGCGACGTCATGACGCTCGACGATGTGGCGTGGGGCGCCACGGCACGCCATCGGTTCCGGGCGGTGATGGTGGTGACGTTCGCGGGGCTGGCATTGCTGCTGGCGATGGTCGGCGTGTTCGGGATTCTCGCCTACTCCGTCCAGCAGCGAGTGCGTGACTTCGCGGTGCGGCGAGCGCTCGGCGCGACGACCGAGGATGTCCTGCGCATGGTGATGGCCAGCGCCATTCGCGTGATTGCGAGCGGCGCCGTCGTGGGGCTCGTGCTTTCGGCGATGTTGAGCCGGCTGCTGACGACGATGCTGTTTGGTGTCCGCCCCCTCGACGTGACGACGTTCGTGTCCGTGACGATCGTGTTGACGCTGACGGCGGCCATCGCGGTCGCGGGTCCGGCCTGGCGTGCGGCGCGGATCGATCCAGCGGCGGCACTGCGAACTGAATAGATGGATACGCGCCGTGTCGTTCACTCGCTCTTCGGCGTCTCGCGGGCGCTCGTCGGAGTGATCCACGTTGAGGCGTTGCCCGGAACGCCGTCGAGCTCGCTCGATATCGGCGCGATCGTCTCGCGAGCGGTCGAAGACGCCAATCTCTACCGAGATGCGGGATTCGACGGTCTGTTGATTGAGAACACGCACGATCGTCCCTACTTGAGGACCGACGCCGGCCCGGAAATCGTCGCGTCCATGGCCGTGATCGGTGAGGCCGTCCGGCGAGCAACCGCATTGCCCCTTGGAATTCAGATCCTTGCCGGCGCGAACCCACAGGCGATCGCTGTGGCGCTCGCCTGTGGTGCCAGCTTCGTACGTGTCGAGGGCTTCGTGTTCGCGCACGTCGCTGACGAGGGACTCATCGAATCGAGCGCCGGAGCCATGCTGCGTTATCGACGAGCGATTGGCGCAAGCCACATCCGGGTATTCGCTGACGTGAAAAAGAAGCACTCGGCGCACGCCATTACCGCCGATCTGGACATTGTCGAGACTGCGAAAGCGGCCGAGTTCTTTCAGGTTGACGGTGTCATCGTCAGCGGCACGGCGACCGGCGTTCCCGCGGCGCCTGACGAAGTCAAGGCAGTTGGCCGTGCCGTGTCTACCGCTACCCTGGTCGGTTCCGGCATCACAAGCGACAACCTCGCCCACTATCGGGACGCCGACGCCTTCATCGTGGGTTCGTCGATCAAGGTTGAGGGCCTGTGGTCCAATCCCATCGACCCCGAGCGCGCCCGTGCGCTGGTGTCCGCATTCCGCGAACTGGGCTAGTCGCGCCCGCCTGGCGGCGGGTTACGGCCTCACTGCCGCCAGACGGACGACGCGCGTGTCGAATTGACCGAAATCGCCGACCGCATCCGTGTCTTCATAGCGCACGACCCGAAGCGGTGCGAACAGCTGCAGCAGCTCGTTCGTATCGAAGACGACCGCTCCTCCGATCGGCCGCGTCTTCGTGGCATCGCGATGGAACCCTTCGACGACGACCATGCCGCCCGGACGCAACGCCTGAACGACTCTCGCTGCGTATTCACGCCCACCGACGTAGCTCAGAACGATCAGGTCCCACGCGCCGGTTCCCCAGTCGAAGTCCTCGGCGCGGGCGACGTGCGTCGTGATCTTCACGCCGAGCTTCGTCGCCTGTTCCTGCGCCGCCGCGATCGCACGGTCTGCGGGATCGAAGCCGACGGAGTCCCAGCCCTGCTGCGCGAGGTAGATCGTGTTGCGCCCCTGCCCCATGCCGACGTCGAGCGAGCGTCCCGGCTTCAGGCCCTTGGTCATGGCGACGAGAAAGGCGTTCGGCGACGTGTTGAACCGAGGCTGGGGCGACGTGAGAATCCGGTTCCACCGTTCGATCTCGGCCCGGTCGCCAATCGACTTCAGCGCGGCGATGGTCGTCGCGGCATCCTGCTCTGACTTGCCCTCCTTACGGAGCTCTGTTGCGTAACGTTGATAGACGATCTCATCGTCGGCGTCCTGAACGTCCTTCGGTTGGCTGGTGATCCACGCGCGGAACGCCTCGTAGGTCTTGACTTCCTCGGGCGTCGCACTTGGCGGGAGCGGGGAGGCCTGCTGCCCGGGAGGACTCGCTGCACGCAGGGCAGCCTGGCTTGCGGGCGCCGACAGCGCGACGACCACAAACAGCAGGACGGCTGGGGGCCTTTTCACGGTGCCGCCTTTCTCAAGCCATAGCCGCCCAGAGGCACGGTCTCCACTCTGTTGCTGAACCCTGCGATGAGGGGCTTCGCTTTTGCTATCGCGGCCTGGACGGCCGGCAGTGCCAGCGACGCGTTGTGGCTCGCTGCGCTGTCCCACACCTCGGTGATCCAGAGCGCGTCGGCGTCTGCCGGATCAGTGGCAATGACGTAGCTGAGGCAGCCAGGCATCGACCCCGTAGAGTCGAGGAGAATCGACGCGAGCGCGTCACGCTGACCTGCCACGGCTGTCATCTTGCCAATCAATCCGTACATGGTTGATGTGTTCTCCGTCGCGGTGATGCGGGCGCGGTGAAGGCCGAGCGGCGCGATCGCGGCCGCTCCGGCTACGGTGAGAAAGGCTCGGCGCGAAGAAGGCGGATTTACTCGCCAGTCCGACGCGCGACGTAGACTTTGTTCGCGATTTTCCATTCGTCTCCGACCTTCAGCGGCACGAAATAGTCGTGAACATCGTGGGCGGTGCACGAGTCTTGCGGGCATCATATTCGGTCAATCTCGCTCGAGGGCACCGAGCGCGCCTACATCGCGGGCTTGGATGCATGGAAGGTGGCGAACCCGATGAAGCCGAAGAACGCATGGTCGTCAGCGCGCCGGCGCGCTTCGGCCTTCAGTGAGTGACAGAGCTCGGCCCCGATGCGATTCGCGGCGGCAAGGGCGTCGGCGCCGCGATCGATCAGCGAGAGGACGTAGTCGGGATGCGAGATCTGCAAGTAGCCGTGGCTCTTCGTCTTCACCAGGTCGAACCCCGCGGCGCGCAAAAGCGCCGGCATGCGGCGTGTCACCCAGAGATCGTTGATGAATGCTGTCTTGAGCGCCTCGATGCACGCCTGCAGCGGATCCCACTCCCCGTTCGCCACGCTGAGCGTGGAGTAATCCCCGTCACAGACCGTCACCCATCCTCCCGGGCGCAGCACGCGGAAGGCTTCGGCCAGCGCGCGTTCCGGCTGTGGGACGTGCGTCAGCGTCGTGTGGAACACGACGAGATCGAACTCAGCGTCGGCAAAGGGCAACGCCCGCGCATCGGCTTCGCTGAAGGTCGCGTTTTGTTGGACCGCCGAGAGTTCGCGCGCCTTCGCGACAAAGACGGGCGAGAGATCGACGCCCGTAACCGACGCGACCGTTGACATGCCGGCGAGGACACGTGTGATGAATCCGGTGCCGCACCCGACGTCGAGCGCCCGCGCGGTCGGTCGAATTTCGACGTCGCGCAGGTAGTCGTCGACGATCGCACGCTGCTGCGGGTCGGCGGCTCGCAATTCGAGAACAGCGGCCAGGCGTTCCTGTACCGCGCGATCGGCGTCGCCGATGTTGGCGTACACATCGGTCATGGCCCGGCATCGATCCTGCTGTCACCGCGCCGGCGGTGGTCCACCATATCACCGGACCGTTGTGCCGTCGCGACGAGACCGCCTGCGGGGCCGATTGACCAGGTTGGGGCCTGATTGCTAAGATTGGAGGTTCGGAATCCCGCCAGAGTGGGCCTGTGGCGCAGCTGGGAGCGCGCCTGAATGGCATTCAGGAGGTCACCGGTTCGATCCCGGTCAGGTCCACCAACTCCCTCACATTCGGTCGGTCGACGGTGACCTGACGCGCTTCGGACGCGCAGCCTCGCGTCTGCGCGGCTAAGTCTAAGCGGGCCCGGCTCCCGTCTGGTGAAAGCCGAATCCGAACCGTTGGCGCTTGGTTCGAGAGTGCGGCTATGCTGTCCGGTTGCCGGTAGAATGCTTAGCGCATGTTTGAGATAAGCCTCAGAATTCCTTCCCTGCGCGTCCGCCGTGAGGGGAAGGACTCCCCGGAAACCATTTCCAACAGCGATGTCCGGTTCGTCAAACGCGTCGAGCTCGAGCGCGTTCCAAAGTCGGGAGACCTGCTGACGATGACGATCGGCTCGGAGGCATCGTTCCAGTGCGAGGTGGTTGCGAGCAACTGGCATGACGACAAGAACATGTTCGTCACGGCGTGCCGGTATTCGAAGCGTTCGATTTCAGAAGCGGAATACCAGGCCCTGCTCAACGCATCGGATTGGCAGGTGAGGGCCCTTTTGTAGACCTGACGCGCGTTGCTCAGGCGACGCAACCTCTAAGCGGATACTACGAAGGTGGCGACAATGACGGGAACGATTCGTACGTTACGGGCGGACAAGGGGTTCGGGTTCATCAAGGACGAGGCGGGGAAAGAATACTTCTTCCACCAGAGCGCGGTGTATGGCGAGGGCCTCGACAATCTGCGCGAGGGCGACAGCGTCGAGTTCGATGTCGGGCAAGGACCGAAGGGGCCTCGCGCCGAGAACGTGCGACGCACTTCGACCTAACCACCCCAGGACCTAAGTTCGAGCTGAGGACTGTCTGGCAGGCGAGCCCGTCGTCTGCGAAGGTGGACCTCAGTCAGAAACCCATCCACTCAAGCGTCGGTTGGCTGGTCAGCCTTGCAACTGGGGTTGGACAGCCAACGTTTCGACGATGACTGCTTGAGTCTCGTCGTTCTTAGGCGCTCCGGCTTCCCCGGCGGCCTCGCCTTCCGCGAGTGCAACAATCCCGGCTGCGATCAGTGCGACTGCTAGGAGGGTGATCCGCATGGTGCTGTAGACCATGGGACACGTATTGTCGAGGATCCGGCACGATCGAGCGCGCTGAACCCGCCATTCAGGCGGCGGACCTCAATTGCTGGACCGACTTCAGCCATTCGGCGATCCGGTTCCAACTGGCGAAAGTTAGGGCCACCGCACGCTGCCAGGGAGCGTTGTCCACCGTAGCGGCGCAGCCGCGAAGGTGGACGACTGACCGTCTGCATCACTACGGCGGTTAGCACATTGAAGAAACTGCCAGCTCCTTCCGCAGTCGAGCAGCTTTCCCACGTATTTCCGGCGGACCATCCGTTGCACGCTGGCTCGCCATGTCCCGTGGCAAATCCTGCGTCTACGTGCTGCGAAGCCTGACCGAGGCGACGCGGTACTACACCGGCGTAACTAGTAACCTTCGACTCCGCCTCGAGGCACACAATGCAGGTGTCCGCACACGGCGGACGGATCTCCGTGGGAGATTGATGTTCTGATCGAATTCGCCGACGAACGACGCGCGCTCGCCTTCGAGCGTTACCTCAAATCCGGATCGGGCTGCGCTTTCGCCAAGCGTCATCTGCGCTGAGAGCTTCTCGGCGCTTCTCTTGATACTCGCTGTGGCTGTCTTTTCAGACGCTGTCGCAAAGTTTTCGGAACGACGCGCATCACTGGACGCCCGAACGCATCGCGTCGTGGGTTGCCGACCCGACGTGCCGCAAGACAAATCACACGCCCATCACTGATGGGTCACGTCCGTTGACGGCTATTCCGCGCGCAGCGCGGCGCACGGGTCGATCCTTGTCGCGCGGCGCGCGGGCAGCCATGCCGCGATCAATCCCACCGCCATCAGCAACAGCGTGACGATCGTGAACGCGATCGGATCCATCGGCGTCACCCCGAACAGGAACCTCTGCAGCACGCGAGTCACGCCGGCGGCCCCGGCGAGGCCGACGATCAGGCCGGCGACGACGATGCGGAGCGCGCGCGTGAGCACGAGGCGGAGCACGTCGCGGCGAGTGGCGCCGAGCGCCATGCGCACGCCGATCTCGCGGCGGCGCTGCGTCACCGCGTAGGCCATCAATCCGTAGATGCCGCACGTCGCGATCAGCGTCGCGGTCATCGCGAACAGCCCCAGCAGCAACATCCGGAAACGCGGCGGCGCCACCGACGCCGCCACCGCTTCGTCCATCGTCACCGTGCCCTCGATCGGCAGATCGGGCGCGGCGCGGCGAATTTCCGCGCGGATGCCTTCGACCACGCGGGCGGGTGTGGCCGTGCGCGCGACGAACGACACGAACCGGATCACAAAGCCGCGCTCCTGCTGAAACGGCGCGTAGAGCATTGGCTGAACTTCCTGATCGAGTCCCATCTGGCGGATGTCCGCGACCACGCCCACCACCGTCAGCCACTCGCCGCGATCGCTCAAGCGCACGCGCCGGCCGAGCGCCGCGCCCGGACCACCCGGAAAGTATTCGCGCACGATGCGCTCGCTGACGATCGCCACTTTCGGCGCTGCCGCCGTATCCTGCGCGGTGAACTCGCGTCCCGCCAGCAGCGGAATCCCCATGGTCTTGAAATAGTTCGCGTCGATCTTCGGCTGGCCGACATCGAGCGTCGGCTTCGGCTGCCCCTCGATGCCGAACTCGTCGCGGATGAACATCATGCCGAACGGCACCGAGTTGACCAGGCTCGCGGACGTCACGCCCGGCAGGTACTGGATGCGATCGAGCACGCCGCGCGCGAACGCGTGGATGCGCTCGGGCTCGTCGTAGAGCCGTTCGGGCAGCGTCACCTTGACGGTCTGCACGACGCCGTCGCGCCTGCTCAATTCGAAGCCGGGCGACACCGACGTGAGACGCACGAAGCTGTGAATCAGCAGGCCCGCGGCGATCAGGAGGACGAGCGTCATCGCGATCTGCCCGGCGACCAGCAGCGTCCGCAGCCGCTCGCCCTGACGGTCGCCCGTCGTGCGCGTTTCTCCGGCGTGCAGCGCGAGGCCTTCGCCAAACGCGGCCCCGCCGACGCGCAGCGCCGGCACGAGGCCGATCAGCAGAGTCGAGACGAGCGACAAGCCGAGGCAGAACGCCATCACGCGCGTGTCGATCATGATGCCGCCGAGGCGTGGCAGCGCGGATTGCGGCACGAGCGGCAGCGTGACGCCGATCGCGATCTGCGCGAGCATCACGCCGAGCGCCGCGCCCAGCAGCGACAACACGACCGCTTCCGTCAGCAGCTGACGCACGATCCGCCGGCGTCCGGCGCCGAGGGCCATGCGTACGGACAGTTCGCCGCGGCGCGCGGAGAGGCGCGCCATCTGCAGGTTCGCGACGTTGACGCAGGCGATCAGGAGCACGAACGACACCGCCCCGAGCAGGATCAGCAGCAGCGTGCGCACCGACTCCGTGCCGTACTCCTGCAAGCCGACCGCGCGCGCGAGCGTGCGGACGTTCGGCGCGAGTGTGCCCTCGGGCGCGAGTGCGCCGGCGGGCACGATCGACGAGTCGTTCACCAGCGCCGTCAATTCCGCTTCCGCGCGTTCCTGCGTCACGCCTGACTTCATCCGGCCCAGCAGGAAGAGAAACGCGTCCCTGCCGGTGTCGCCGGGCCAGCGATTGGGCAGAAAGATGTCCGCTTCCGGCAGCGCGCCGAGCCGGGGGATCACCGGCCTGAAGCTGAAGTCCGGCGGCAGCACGCCGACGACGGTACAGGGGGAGGCCGTCGATGGTGATGGACTGTCCGACGATCGCCGGATCGGCCTGGAGCGACGTGCGCCACAGCCGATCGCTGACGATCGCGCTGCGATCGTCGTCTGACGCCGCGGCGCCGGTGAGGAACGCGCGGCCGCGCGCGGGAGTGACGCCCAGCGTGGCGAAGAAATTCGGACTCACGTCGACCGCGGGCAACTGCAGTGGCTCGCCGCGTCCGGTGAGCTGCGCGTCGATCGAGCTGTAGGCTGCGAGATGATCGAGCGCGGTGACGCGCGGGCGCAGCGCCTCGTACGACATGGGCGCCCAGGTCGAGAACGTCTTGACGCCCGTCTCGGTCTGCTGCGCTGACGAGATTATGACGAGGCGGTCGGGATTGGGATACGGCAGCGGACGCCAGAGCACGCCGTAGGCGACGGAGAAAATCGCGGTGTTGAGACCGATGCCGAGCGCGAGCGTGGCGAGGGCGGTGAAGGTGAACGCCGGATCGCGCCGCACCAATCGCAGCGCGTGACGCACGTCCTGCGCGAACGTTTCGACCGTCACGAAGCTCCACGGTTCGCGCGACTGTTCGCGCAGCCGCAGCGGATTGCCCATCCGCCGCCGCGCGGCCGCCCGCGCCTCGTCGCCGCTCATGCCATCCGCGTCGGCGAGGGCGTGCGCCTTCATCTCCTCGTGAAAGCGCAGCTCGTCTTCCAGATCCCGATCGAACTGATTCCGCTGGAAGAAGAACAGCAGACGTCGGAGCACAGAACCCACGGCACCCCCCTGAGAGTCAGGACACTACGTCGTCTTCATCACGCGCATGATCGCGCCGAACATCTGGGAGAATCGCGATTCCTCGACGCCGAGCTGCTTCTTCCCGGCAGTCGTGAGCGTGTAGAAGCGCGCTCGCCGGTTGTTCGCCGAAATCTTCCACTCGGCCAACAGCCATCCCTTGACGCGCATTCGCTGCAGCGCCGGATACAGCGATCCCTCTTCGATCGTCAGCACATCCGCCGACAGCATCTGGATGTGCTGCGCGATGCCGTAGCCGTGCATCGACTCGATCGACAGCGTCTTCAGAATCAACATCTCGAGCGTGCCCGGAAGCAGCTCGTTCTTGCTCTTCGTCTTGGCTTCTTTCATCAGCTTCTCTTTGCATAGACGAACTATGGAAGCGGGAAGTTCCTCCCTTGGTCATGCGGACGCGAGTTCGTGGAACTTCGCTATGGCGCTCCACGCGCCCAGACCGATGCCACTCGCCATTTGATGCAGCTCCGCCATGTTGTGTGACAGAAAGATCAGGACCGAGTTGTCGCTCGGGTCCGCTTGCCACCAGCCGCCATACGCGCCGGCCCATCCGACAGTCCCCACACCGCCGCGACACGTCAAGGGATCCGCCTTGTCGGGTTCCGTCACCACAGCGAGGCCCATCCCGTATCCGTGGCCGGCCGCAAACACCGGCCTGCCCAGCAATCGAGCTGTCATCCGCTGGTGCGACGTGAGTTGGTTCGAGGCCATCAAGGAGCACGTTTCAGGACGCAGCAGGCGCACACCGTCCACCTCTCCATTGCCAAGGAAGATTCGGGCGAAGGCAAGATAGTCGTCCAGCGTCGACCAGAGCCCCTGACCTCCCGACTCGAAGGTCATCTCGTCAGGCCGTTCCGCGAGTGCGTGCCCGCCAGGCGTGGCCGTCAACGCGGCCAGCTGTCCCTCGGCGTCGAACCCGCAGAGGCCCGCGCGCCGCGTTCGCTTCTCTCGAGGAACGATGAAACCCGTGTCGCGCATGCCCAGCGGCCTGAAGATGCGCCGCTCGAGAACCTTGCCGAGAGATACACCTTCGAGACGCGCGATGAGGAAGCCGAGCAGGTCGGTTGACAGTCCGTAATGAAAACCAGCCCCCGGCTGATCGATCAAAGGCAGCGTGCCGAGTCGTGCAATCCACTCATCCGGGCCGAGGGCGTTGTCGATCGTCCCTCCGAGGGCTTCGGCGCAGGCGCGAGAGATCGGCCCACGATGAAACTCGCCGTAGGTGAGCCCTGAGCGGTGCGTCAGGAGATCGCCGAACGTGATCGCCCGCTCCGCAGCATCCGTTTGGTCCAGCGGACCATTGGGATCGCGCAGGACGCGAAGGCGGGCGAGCTCCGGAGCCTGGCGCGCGATTGGCTCGCTCAGCGCGAAGCGGCCTTCGTCGAACAGCATCAAGGCGGCCACGGTCGTCAGCGGCTTCGTCATTGACGCGATTCGAAAAATCGTGTCCCGCTCGACGGGCAGATTCGTCACCAGATTCCGACGGCCCAGGGTCGCCGTCTGCACGACGCGGCCGTCCCGCCACACTAGCGTCGCGGCGCCCGCGAGGGTCCCATCATCTACATAGGCTCGAAGAGCAGCTTCGATCGAATTGTGACCAGACATGCCTAGATAATATTGACATTATTAAATAAATCAACTATTTATTGTGCCATGGCAGTGAAAAACGCGGAGTCTTCGCGCCGTAGACCCAAGGGCGACAAGCGCGATCGCACGCGAGCCACGCTGCTCGAAGCGGCGCGAGCCATGGTTCGGGAAAAGGGCTACGCGCGCACCACTCTCGAAGCGGTCGCGCGGCGCGCCGGCATGACCACAGGGGCGATCTATGGAAATTTCAAGAACCGCGACGAGCTCTTCATCGCGCTCGGCCAGACTTACTGGGCTCCGGTCACACCGCGGATCAAACCTGGCGCGACGTTCGCCGAAGTGATGCACGCAATGGCGGAGGCGACGCTCGAGGCGATCCCGGAGCGGACGACGGCGGCGGTGGGACGGTTGACAGGGCTGGCTTACGCGCTGAACAGCCCGGATTTGCGCGCGCGAGTTCGCGAGATCACCGCTGGCAGTTATGAGCTTGGCGCGGAATGGCTCCGCACATTGGGAGATCAGCACGAACTACCCATGCCGCCGGAGCACCTGGTCCGCGTGATTCACGCCCTGATCGAAGGACTTGTGCTGCAAAGAATTCTGACCCCGGAGCTGTTTCCTGACGAAGTGTTCTTCGCGGCCTTCGGGGCCCTGGCCCATCACCGTGGAGAACCCAATCTCAATGCGACACCTGTCGCCGAAGAGCGGAGTGCTGGGAAGGGCCCCGCGTCCGACTAGGTGGTGACAAGGCCCCCTCATCAGGCCTTCTTCAGCGCTTCCATCAGCCACAAGGCATACTACTGGTGGTCACGGCGGCGTTTCCCCCGAATCATTGTGCTGAAGGTCCGATGAAACCCCTTCTGGCTGTTGTCTGCGTTGTCCTCGCTCTTGCTCAACCTGCCGCCGCGGCCCAGACGAAACCCAAGAACGTCCTGGTGCTGTCCGGTGGACGCGGCCGCGTCTCTATCAATCTGATGCAGTCATCGCTCCGGGCTCGCTTTCCAGAGCCCGTGAACTTTTCAATCGTCGATCTCGAGAACCCGCGGTTCGACCAGCCGGATTACCAGGAGCACTTCGCAGAAGCGCTCCGAAGTGGGTATGCCGGTGAGAAGCTGGATCTCATCGTTGCAGTGATGACCCCGTCGCTCGAGTTTGCCGTTCAATACGGCAGCAAGGTATTTCCAGGCGTCCCCATCGTCTTCATGTCGATCAGCACCGCCCTGCCGGAGAAGATGTGGCCGGGAGTGACGGGCGTCGAATCCCCCCTCGGCGTTCCTGAAATCATCGATCTGGCGCTTCGTCTCCATCCGGACACCGAAGCCGTCGCAGTAATCACGAATGTCGTGGGAGTCGACAAAGACTGGCTGCTCGCTGAGCGCGCTGCACTTTTTCGCCATCGAGACAAAGTACGGGAAATCGACCTCATCGGACCTCCAAGCCCTGAACTGCTTCAGAAAGTTGCGGCACTTCCGCCCCGTACCGTGGTGCTGTTTCAACTGTTTCCGCAGGATTCAGATCAACTGGCGTTCGGAGCCTATGACGTCCTCGCTTCGGTCACACAGCGCCTGCCCACCTATTCCATCCTGCCCCTTCTGGACCGCGGAGCCGTTGGCGCCGCAACCTACGATGCCACGAACGATGCGGTGTTGGCGGGACACCTCGCAGCACGGGTGCTCTCTGGTGAGCGGGCGGACGACATTGCCGTTGTGCAGAACTCCCATGTTCAGCTGTCCGTCGATTGGCGACAGCTTCGCCGATGGAACATTCCGGAATCGGCACTCCCGGCGGGCACTCGTGTCCTGCACCGTGAACCCACTCTCTGGCAGCGCCATTGGAAATACATCGTCGCGGCAAGCGCCGTGATAGTCGTCCAGTCTTTGCTGATTGTCGGATTGTTGTGGCAGCGCGCGCGAAGGCGGAAGGCGGAAGCTGTCATACGCGAGAGCGAACAGCGCTTCCGTCTTGTCACCAACACAGCGCCAGTGATGATTTGGATGTCCGGTCCAGATGGATCGTTCACCTATTTCAACCAGCCGTGGCTGGATTTCACCGGGGGGCCCCTTGACGCCGAGTTGGGCAATGGCTGGGCGCAGGGTGTACATCCGGAAGATCGTGAGTCATGCCTGGGGACATACAGGCGCGCATTCGACCTCCGTGAGTCATTCCAGATGCAATACCGGCTTCGCCGGCATGACGGAGGATTTCGTTGGGTCTTCGACATCGGCGTGCCACGGTTCAACGCTGATGGCTCCTTTGCCGGCTACATCGGTTCGTGCCTGGACATCACGGAACGGAAACTGGCCGAAGAAGCGCTGGCCAGCCTTGGAGGAAAGTTGATCGCGGCGCAGGAACAGGAGCGCACTCGAATAGCACGAGAGCTGCACGACGATATCAACCAGCAACTGGCGTTCCTGTCGATGTCGCTCGACGAACTCAGGCAGAACCCACCGGAATCGGTTGCGGCGATCCCTGGCCGCCTCGAAGGGATCGAAAGCCAGACAGCTGAAATTTCGAAGAGCGTAAAGGCTCTCTCACATCGTCTGCATTCTTCAAAGCTCGAGTACCTGGGCCTGGTTGCAGCGTTGCGGGGCTTCTGTCGCGAGTTCTCCGATCAGCACCGCGCCGACGTCAAGTTCTCACACGATCCGATCCCCGAAGGCTTGCCGGAAGAGATCTCACTGTGCCTGTTCCGCGTCGCGCAGGCGGCACTGGTAAACGCCTTGCAGCACAGCGGCGTGAAATCTTTTGACGTTCACTTGAGGTCTTCACGTGGGGGGGTTCATCTGAGTGTCCGTGATGGAGGCGTCGGCTTCGATGTCGAGGAGATGCTCGGCGGCCACGGTCTCGGGCTTATCAGCATGCGTGAGAGAGTGCGTTTCGTGAATGGCGAGATTTCGATTCTTTCAAAGCCCAACGGCGGCACCACGATAGAAGTCGATGTACCGCTGCCCGCCGAAACCCTCAAGTCGCAAAGCGCGTGACTCGCAACCGTGCGGAAGCGCGTCGACTAGCGCACCGCCCGAGCTGAAGCTCGGGCCTACGTGCCCGCCGGGAGGCTGCCGCGACGGCGGTCTCCCCGGTGGGACTCCCGCCATCTCGCCTCTCGTCTCGCGCAACGTGCGGCCGAATCAGATCCGTCCCTCGATGTAACATCGCGCCGGCAGCCTGGATGGCCTGGCGTGCCCACGAGTCAGTGGAGGTCGATCCGATGGTGGCCAGCAGTCCGGCTTCAACCGAGGCACCGACAGGCACTGGGACGACGACGGAACCCAGGCGCTACCTCGCGCTCGACGCGTATCGCGGCTTCATCATGCTGCTGCTCGCGTCGGAAGGATTTGGCTTCTCGATGCTGAAGGGGGATCCCACCTGGGGCCGCGTCGCGGGCTGGTTCGATCACGTCCCCTGGGAGGGTCTGGTCTTCTGGGACCTGATCCAGCCGGCATTCATGTTCATGGTCGGCGTCGCCATGCCCTTCGCGCTGGCGGCGCGGACGGCTCGCGGCGCGACCGAACGCGACAACTTCCGGCACGTCCTCGCGCGTTCCCTCCGGCTCACCCTCCTCAGCCAGATCCTGGTCTCGGTCGGCTCCGGCCGGATCAAGCTGCAGATGATCATCGTCCTCTCGCAGATCGCCTTCACGTATTTCCTCAGCTACCTGATCATGCAGTGGAAGTGGCGCTGGCAGGTAGTGACCGCCGTGGGGCTGCTCGTCTTCTGGATGGCGCTGCTGTTCGCATTTCCGGGCCCTGATGGGCCGTACTCGAAGACCGGCCATGTGGGTCTGGTCGTGGACCGCTGGATCTTTCACTACGACTACGACCCTGCGTATTCGACCTTGAACTTCATCGCGAGCACGGTCTGGACACTCACCGGCGTGTGGACCGGCCAGCTCCTCATGGGACCGCTGCCGAGCGAGGTGAAGCTGAAGCGGCTCGCCGCGGGGATGGCGTTGGCGTTCGCCGCGGGACTGTTGTTGGGCATCTGGATCCCGATGATCAAGCAGCTGTGCACGCCGTCCTTCGTGCTATACAGCCTCGGCTGGGTGCTGCTCATGCTGATTGGGTTCTATGCCGTGATCGAGGTCCTTGGCTATCGCTGGTGGACGTTCCCCCTCGTCGTCTTCGGCGCGAACTCGATCTTCATCTACTCGTTCAACATGGTGCTGCGCGAGTGGCTGGACAACGCCGTCGGCGTGTTCACGTTCCGCTACCGGGGAATAGGCACGCTGGCACCGGTCGCGGAGTCGGTGACCGTGCTGGCCGTGCTGTGGTCGCTCTGCTACTGGATGTACCAGCGGAGGATCTTCGTGAAAGTGTAGCAGCCCCGGAACTGTCTGGACACCCGGCCGCGCTTCCCCAACAATCCGCGAAGTGCGCTCGTGGGGCGACTCCTGTCCGCGGCAAGGGAATCCTCCCACCCACCTGGCATCGGCAGCATGTCGTTCTGCCTTTCTCCTGTCTGGTTGAGCGCGGTCTTAGGACTGCAATCTGAGCGCAGCAGTGGCGTCCAACACCGTCCCAACCGCTGGCGGGTTCGTTAGCGCCATCTGCGCGATGCCGCCATTCTGGCGGCCGGCGACTGGTCCTAGAATTGGAGTTCAATCAATGGAGGATTGATGGCGAAGGTCACAGGAATCGGCGGTGTATTTTTCAAATCCACCAACGATCACAAGAAGCTCGCGGAGTGGTACAGCCAAAACCTGGGAATTCAGCTCGAGCCCTGGGGCGGCGCGATCCTCAAATGGACCGACGACAAGTCCGAGGACCACGGCCTCACGGTGTGGCATGTCGCGGAGAAGGACACCGAATGGTTCAGCCCCAGCTCCTCCAGCTTCATGATCAACTACCGAATCGACAACATGTCCGAAATGGTGGCGGATCTGAAGCGAAACGGCGTCGAAATCTGGAAGGGCCCTGAATCCCACGAGAACGGAAAATTCGCATGGATCCTCGATCCCGACGGAAACAAAGTCGAACTTTGGGAGCCCATGCCGTGGGACGAAAAAAACAAAACGAAGTGACTATCGGTGACCGATAGTTCGTCGAAGGATTCCCCAAGAGGCTGCTGACGCTGGACCCGAGCAGGCCGAGCGGCGGGCCGGGATAAAATCGAAGCGTGCCTCTCGCCGCCGGCACTCGCCTCGGTCCTTACGAAATCGAATCGCTCTTGGGAGCGGGCGGCATGGGCGAAGTCTACAAGGCCCTCGACACCCGGCTCGGCCGCGTCGTCGCGATCAAGCAGCTGACGCCCGAGCACCGCGAGTGGTTCGAGCGCGAGGCGCGCGCGATCGCGGCGCTCAACCATCCCCACATCTGCCAGGTGTACCGACGTCGGACCTGACTATCTGGTGCTCGAGTACCTCGAAGGTCAGCCGGTGCACGGACCTCTGCCTCCAGACGAGGCGGTGCGCGTGGCAATTCAGATCGCCGGCGCGCTGGAGGCCGCGCACGAGCGAGGGATCCTGCACCGCGACCTGAAGCCCGCCAACATCATGGTCACCCCGGGCGGCACGGCGAAGCTCCTCGACTTCGGTATCGCCAAACGCCTGCAGCCTGCGGGCGACGTCACCGAGACCACGCCGGGCGCGTTGCTCGGGACCCCCGCGTACATGTCTCCGGAGCAAGTCGAGGGACAACCGGTCGACGCGCGATCCGACGTCTTCAGCTTCGGCGCGGTCCTCTACGAGCTCCTCGCCGGACAGCGGCCCTTCGCCGGGCAGACGCCGTCCCAGGTGATCACCGCAATCCTGCGCGACGATCCGCCGCCGCTCGGCGCGCCGCCCGCGCTCGCGCGCGTGGTGATGCGATGCCTGGCGAAGCAACCCGCCGATCGGTATCAAATGATGGCGGAGGTCAGGAGAGGACTCGAGGAGGCGTCGCTCGGGCCAGCCACCCGCCTGCCGTCGATCGCGGTCCTGCCGTTCGCCAACCTGAGTGGAGACAAAGAGAACGAGTACTTCAGCGACGGCCTCACCGAAGAAATCATCAACGAGCTGGCGCAGATCCCCGGGCTCAAGGTGATCGCCCGCACTTCCGCATTCGCCTTCAAGGGGCGCAACGAGGACGTGCGCCGCATTGCCGAAGCGCTCGGGGTGACGAAAGTCATGGAAGGTAGCGTGCGGCGCGCGGGTGACCGCATCCGGGTCACCGCCCAGCTGATCTCGGCGGCCGACGGCACTCACATGTGGTCCGAGCGCTACGATCGCTCGATGGCCGACGTTTTTGCGATCCAGGACGACATCGCGCAGGCGATCGCGAAGGCGCTTCGAATGAAGATGGCCGCAAAAAAGGCAGGCCTTCGCGCTCAGACGCCGGCGCTGCCCGCATACGAGGCGTTCTTGAGGGGACGACAGCTGCTCTTCAGGTTCCCTCCGGACTCGTGGGCCCGCGCCAAGGAATGGCTCGAGCAGGCCATCGCGCTGGATCCGGCATACGCGGACCCGCACATGGCGCTGGGCCTGGGCTATTTCCTCCAGGCGTTCACCGGAGCCCGGCCACTGCGCGACCTGGCATGGCTGGTCCGCGCCGAAGCGCAACGCGCGCTGGCGCTCAATCCGTCCGATCCCCAGCCGCACTTCCTGCTTGGCTCCGTGGCGGCCGCGCAGGACTACGACTGGAACGAAGCGGCGGTTCGCTTCAGGGACGCCATGAAGGCCACGCACGTGTCGGCCGACGCCCGCTGGGCGTACGCCACCATTTACCTCGGCGCGTTTGGCCGGTTTGAGGAGTCGGCGGCCGAAATGGAACGCGCCGTCGAGCACGATCCGTTGAACGCCGTGTGGCGCGCCGAGTGGGCCGAGCATCTGACCAACGCCGGTAGGCACGACCGCGCGATCGAAGAAGCGCTGAAAGCCATCGAGCTCGATGAAAGCCACTTCGGGCCACCCCTCGTCCTCGGGCGGGCGTATCTCGCGAGCGGGCGCCTCGAGCAGGCGGTTGCCGCCTTCCAACGGGCGCATCGCGCGGCGCCGGGGCATGCGCTTCCGCTGGGGCTCCTCGCCGGATCGCTCGCCCGGCTCGGCGACAAGGACCAGGCGGCGGCGTTGATCGGGCAGATGGGAGACGCGCCTCTCCCCGTCTGGGGACGGGTGCTCTATCACCTGGTCTCTGGTGAGATCGACGCCGCCGCCGACTGGTTCGAAACGATGATCGAGCTCCGTGAGCCGTTTGCGGTCGTCTACGTTCGCTCGCCCATCGTCGGACCTCTGCGAGAGAGTCCGCGTTGGCGCAAGCTAGCGGAGATTATGAACCTGAGCGACACGCCGACGCCTGCGTAACCAGATCCTTGGCTGCTGGATGGCCCAAGCGGTGAGATGTCTGCCAGGGGTCGCGCGAGACTGTCGGTTTGACTTGTCCGCATCGAATGCACAGACTGCGGCAGCATGATGCGCGCGACTGCCGTGGTGATCGGCGTCTCGATCCTCGCAGGAGCGGCCGATGCGGAGAGCCACAAGATGCGACTCGGCCAGGTGCTCGTGATGGTCCCGCTCGATGCCGCGACGCCGCCGCTGGCGGAGGGAGTGGTCTTTCAGGCTGACCGCGGCGGCCGCAAGGGACAGTACCTGGTGGTCACCACGCCGGCAGCGAAGGCGGAATCCGCGCCAGGAGGAGGCCGTGCCTCCGAGTATCGGCTCCTCAGCCCCGAAACGGCGGGCACGCTGCCGGACGTCGACGTGCTCGGCATCCACTACATCAAGGTACGGCCCGAACGCGCGGACGCGTTCGAGCAGTTCGTCGGCCTGTACGCTGCATCCGGCGGTGGCCAACCTCCGGCCGGATCTGCGGCTCCTCTACTACAAGGCGGCGGCCGGCCCCGACGCGGGCAACTACATCGCGCTGTTTGCGCTGACGCGCGAGTCACGGGACAAGTACCTGGCCTGGCGGATCCGATTCCGATGCTTTGCGTGAGGCGTTCACGCCGGTGCAGCCGCTCACCACGGAGCTAAGCACCTACCTTGTCGAGGGATCCGCCCTGACGGATCCCAAGTTCGCCGCCGCGGTGTTCGAAAGCCGGACATGGACGGACTACGTGCTCGTCCCGCCGAAGTAGTTGTCTTGGGCCAAGGCCCGGCGGAGCGATCATCACCGTGCCGAAACAACTCCTCCTGGGCCTTCTGCTGCTTGCCATCTCGCGCGTCGAACTATCTGCGGAGAACGTCTTCGACTTCCACGTCCATATGTGGAATGGCGAGGCGTCGATCAAGGAATACCTCTCGCAACTGGACCGCGACAAGCAGCAGGTCTCCGGGTTCGGAGGCATCCTCATGGCGAAGGTGGGCGAGATCGAGCGAACGCGGCAGAAGAACGACGAGCTCGTCGGGCTCGCCCGGCGCTATCCGAAGCTCATGCCGATCGCCTCAGTGCACCCATACGATGGCGCCGCCGCGCTCGACGAGCTGAAGCGCCTGGCGGGTGCGGGTGTCAAAGTCATCAAGCTGCACCCGCATACCCAGCACTTCGAGGTCACGGATTCGCGCGTGCTCGACGTCTGCCAGCTCGCCGGGAAGCTGGGAATCACCATCCTCATGGACAACGCCAACATCGTCCCGGGCGATAGCCAGGATCTCTTCAATCTGGCGCTCAAGTGCTCGGATACCCGGTTCGTGTTCGCTCACCTGGGCGCCCTGAACTTTCGGTTCTGGAACATCCTTTGGGCGGCCCGGACCGCAAAGAACTTCTACAAGGAAAACATCCATTTCGACATTTCGGCGATCGTCACGCTCATTGCGGGCTCGCCCCTCGAAAGGGAGTTCGTTTGGACCATCCGCAACGTCGGCATCGACAACGTCCTCCTCGGCTCCGACTATCCGCAGTTTTCGCTGAAAGACAACGTCGATGCGCTGGAGCGGCTGGATCTGACCGAGACCGAGAAGGCCAAGATCCGTTACGGGAATGCGCAGAGGCTCTTCTTCTCGGGCGGGAAGCCAGCGAAGCCCTGACTGCCCGAGGCGGACGCCGGTCGAGACTTGTCACGATGATCGGTTAGAAACAACCGACCGGCGCACGACCGTGTCATGTTCCCGCACCGCGATCGGCTCGAATCCACGTGCGTCGTACATGGACCGCGGGCCCCGGAAATGGCCTGCGTCGCTGGCTTCGGGTGCATTGTGAGGGTATCCCTCGATCCACGACGCCCCGCGCGCAGAGGCGTCCGCAATCACGCGATCGAGCAGTGCGCAGGCTATCCCGTGACGTCGGAACGGCGGGGCTATCACGAAGCACGAGACTCCGATCACGGATGGCGGCTCGGGGCCGTCGGGGTCGACAAGGCGGTAGAGGCCGTAGTCGGAGCGGAATGAGGCGTTGACCCAGCCCGCGGGGCGGTCGTCGACGTACGCGAGATATCCGAAGGTCCTGCCACACCGAAGTCGCTCGGCGACGGTCGCCCGTGTCTCGCGCCATGGGCGCTCAGGTAGTTCGGGCGTCGCCGGCACGTGGGGTTCGAGGCAATAGCATGAGGCCCAATCGGGGTTGCCGGAAAAGGCTTCGTGATCGAAGAACCGGAGCCAGTCGCCGACGCGGTCCTCGCTCACCGGATGCACCGTCACGTCGCCGATCTCGGCCAATCGTTCAGTGCCCCCGGTGAGTCGCGCGCTCGCCTCGGCGTAGTTACGGGCGTAGTTTCGGATCGCCTCTTCCGGATACGGCCAGGTATGCCTCTCCTGCCCGTGGACGACGAAAGCGTCCACGACGTCGTCGCCGCCGTCGGCCTCGATCGACGCATCACACCCGAAGCATTTGACCTTCACGTCGCCTCTACCACACGAACGGAACCAGACGAGCGCGTACCCGGCGCATGTATTCCGTATACCCGGGTAAATCTCTCTGCAGGATTTTCTCCTCGTCGAGAAGCCGCCACAAAAGCACGGGCACCAAAGGCAGGATGAGGACGAGCGACCACCACGAACCGAGCGCGAGCGGCATTCCGACGAAGAGCCAGATGGCGCCGGCGTACATCGGATGACGCACGTGCGCGTACGGCCCGGTGTCGATCACGCTCTGATCCTTCTCCACCCGAATGTTGGCCGCGGCGAAACTGTTGACCCGGGTCACCCAGAAGATGAACAGGAAGGACAGCAGGATCACCACATCGCCAAGAATCGACACCCCGGGCGCAACCGGCGACCACGCGTAGCGGTGATCGAGCGCGGGCACGACGATCACCGCAAAAAACGCGAGAAGGACCAACGACACGATGATTTTCTGGGACCACTCTTGCTCATGTTGCGGCCCGGCCTTCAACCGGCGCTCGAGGAGCGGTCTGTCGTAGATCGCCAGGTACGCGGTGAAGCCGACGGTCGACGCGGCAAAGATCCCCAGGAACAGCCAGCCTTGCCAGTAGTCGAACGTGCCAGCCGGCCAGAAGATGAGGACGACAAAGAGGAGAGTCCCGAACAGTCCTTGAACAATCGCCCGTCGGTGGAGCGGATCCATATCAAACACGAGGCCGGTACGATTATCGCCCGACGTCGGCGAGGACGCTCATCGCGGCACGCTCTGGCCATGAACGTCGTTCCTTCTGGCGAGCCGCGTGGAATCGATGTGATCGACGATGTACTCGGCATCCCGTCCCACGCCGCCCACTAGCGCCGAGCTCAGGGAGTACAGGAACGGGAGTCCCACAAAGTAGAGACCAGGACACGCCTCGACGATGCCGCGATTGTGAATAGGAAAGCCGTTGTGAGTGGGGAGAGAGAGATCGATCCAGTCAAAATGCGGTGTGAATCCAGTGCACCAAATGACGTTCGACACCTCGAGGACCCTTCCATCCTCGAGGACCGGAAATCCGTTCCTCATGCCTGACATTCGCGGCACTCGTTCGATGCCTGCCGCGGCAAAGTCCTTCCGTCGCACGCGCCCCAGAGGGATTCCACGAGGGGGATCGAGAAAATGGTCGCGGACCTTTCTTCCCATTGGCGTCTTCACCGTCAACACCCGGGTCGCCATGAACCAGATGATGGGCGTGATCAGGCGATCGGCAAGACTCCCGGCTCGCGTGGGCTCCTGCCCCGTGTCCCGGCCGGACAACCATGTCTGGTGGTCACGAGCGAGTTCAATGGCGATTTCGGCGCCGGAGTTGCCGGCACCCACCACCAGCACTCCCCCCTCCTGAATCTGGGTTGGGTTGCGGTACTCCTTGGAGTGGAGCTGGACGATGCTCTCGTCGAGCTCCCGTGCGAACGTCGGGATCCGGGGGTTGTGATAGGCGCCGGTAGCCACGACCACGTTCTCGGCGACCAGCGTGTGCCCGCCAGAGATCACCGCGAATCGATCCCCGACCCTGGAGAGTTTCTCAACGTTGACGCCGGTACGCACAGTGAGCTCGAACCCACGGGCATACGCCTCCAGATAGTCGGCGATCTCGTCCTTGCTCGGATACGAGGAGGGGGCTCCGGGATAGGGCATCCCTGGTAGCCCGCTATAGCGGCCTGGCGTAAACAGACGCAGCGAGTCCCACCGCTTGCGCCAGGCATCACCAATCCGGTCGTTGTCGTCCAAAATGACGAACGGCAGACGATGTCGCAGGAGGTGATAGCCGACAGCCAGACCTGCTTGGCTTCCGCCGATGACGGCGGTTCCGATCTGCATATCAGGCATTCTCAATCCGATAGATCTCGCGCCGCCCGCTCTCCACGAGGTCGTGATAGTCCGCCATGCTCTTCCGGAGCATCTCGTTCGCCATGAGCTGCTGCTCCGTAGTGAAGAAGTCATCGACCTTCGGAACCCTCGCTTCGGCGACGATCGTCCAGAACGGTTCACCCGTGACATCCGTGAGCAGGCGGAGCGGTTCCTGTCCCATTTCTTCGAGCGCGTTTGAGATCGCTTTGAACTTCTCGACCATCTGGCGAACCTTCCCGGGTTTGCAGTGCAGGACTTCACGGATGACGTACATGGGCGCACTCCTCTCACAAGTCATTCACGCGTGGAACTCGACATCCTTCGCGGCGGCCATCAGGCGGCCGAGGTCTTTCGTAGACACCCTATCCAACGCGGGGCGACAAGAACATCGGACGGATTACCCAAATTGCGCTCGCCGTGAAATTGGGTAATCCTGCGGATGCGCTTCAGACGAGGTTGTGCTGATAGGCCCAGGCTGTGGCGGCCGTCCGGCTCGAGACGCCAAGCTTGTCGAAGATGTTGCTGACGTGGCGAGCCACGGTTTTCTCGCTGATGAAGAGCGTTTCCGCGATCTCACGATTCGTCTTGCCCGCCGCGAGCAGGCGAAGAACCTGCGCTTCTCGGTCGCTGAGCGAGCCGGCCGGCCGATGCGTGGCGCGGTCGAACTGGTCTGCGACCCGCGCCAGGCGGGGCTCGGCGCCGAGCTGAGTGAACAGCTTTCGCGCGGCATCGAGTTCGAGACGGCGCCCGTCCTGATCGTCGCGCCGATCACACACAGCCGCCATCAAGAGGCGGGTCTGCGCTTCTTCATATGGCATGTTCAGATCCCGCCAGATGTCCAACGCCTCGCGCAGCGACATCGATGCATCGGCGATCTCCCCTGCGGCAAGACGGGCTGCGCCAGTCGCGTGCGCGGACGCGGCGTGGAGAAGCGGCGCGCCGATGGCGGTTGCGATTTCCGCCAATTCTGCGGCGGCCGCGCGCGCGTTCTCAAGATCACCCGCGGCCAGCAGGAGCTCGACGGCAGCGGGGAGCATTCTGGCGCGGGCGGCGGGAAGGCGCGTATCGATCAGAACGCTGCGGATCGATGCGACTGCGGCGTCGATCTGACCCTGCGCCAAACGGAGCAACGACAGGCCTGGTTGTGGCTTTCGTCCGCGCTCGTTCGCGCGCGTGTACGCCGCTTCAGCGCTCGCGAACTCGCCTCGCAGTCGATGGATCTCACCGACGCTGTAGAACGCCGCACCAGCCGCGGGTCTGGACGCGAGCAACTCGCAGGCATCCTGCGCGTCCTGTGCAGCGTCACTCCATTTCCCGCGCAGCTGCATGACTTCGGCGCGATAGAGCAGGCACTCACCGCGGTAGCGGACCAGATCGGGCTGAGCGGCACACCATTCTGCGAGCGACATGGTCCACTCGTACGCGCGACGCAAGTCGAAGGTCTCCTGACAGGCCTCGAGGACGATGCAGTAGATGTCACCCGCGAGGAGTGGCGTCACGTCGCCGGCAATCACCGCGACCATCGCTTCGTCGAGCAGCGCAACGCCCTCGGCGAGGTTTCCGAGTCGAATCAGCGCGCGCCCACGCCCGGAGCACGCAAGCGATGCCAAGTCGCGATCGCCGAACCGGCGAGCGATCTCGGCCGCCCGCGTGAATGTGGCGTCGCCTGCGGCGGGATCGCCTTGCACAATGCGTTGAATGGCGGAAGGAATCAGCAGATACCCGCGCACAACGGAGTCGAGGTGCGCCTCGTCGAGGATACGTTCAGCTCTGGCGAACCACCCCGACGCGGGAGCGATGGCACCTCGCTGCAGCAGTCCAAATCCCAGCCGACATGCGGATCGAGCGGCCCCTTCCTGATCGCCTCGCTCGAGACAGGCCTGATGTGCGCGCGCTTTAAGGGCCTCGCTCTCGGGATCGCGTCCCATGAGGTAGGCGGCCATCGCCAGTCGCTCGAGGTCTTCGGGTTCCAGCGGGGCTTCACGGTCGACGCCTTCCAACAGACGATGCGATTCCGCCCACGCCCTTCGCGCGAATGCAGTGCGGGCTCGCCCGAGCGCTTGGATGTCTGCCATGTGACTTCGTCACGAAATGGTAGATCGCTTGGCGGCTCTCGGAGCAATACGATAGGATTTTCGTCGCGTAGAGGACGCATCCGGTCCGCGGAAAGGGTAGGAGCCCACCTGTCGTCATGTCGATCGATCATCCAGAGCAAATCGGGCAACTCAAGCAGGCTATCGACACCAACGACATCGATCGCGTCAAGACCATGATGACGCACGACCCGACGCTGCACAGTGCTCCACTCGGTTACAGCGAGGATGGGCCGCTCACGTGGGTTGCCGAATGCCGCGTCCCATGGGAGTCACCAAGTCCGGCGAGACTGGCGATGGCGAAGTGGATGATCGAGCACGGGTCGGACGTACACCAGGGCGGCGACGGACCGCTGATGCGAGCTGCGCTGAATGGATATCGCATCCCGATGATGGAGCTTCTGGTGTCCCATGGTGGGGATGTAAACGCTCTCTGGCACGGACACTTCCCCATCATCTTTGCCCCCTGCGAGTCATTGGATCCGGCCGCTCTCAAATGGCTGCTCGATCACGGCGCAAATCCGAACTGTCGCGACCACGGGTACAAGATGGGTGCCCATCCATATCCAGGCACGGCTCTCGATTACCTCGTGGCCTCGTACGCGCGTTCCCCACGACGACTGAGCACCTGCATAGACATCCTTCTCGAGGCCGGTGGCGTAACCAAGTACGACGTTCCAGGACTGATGCCACTACTCCGCGGCCGGCTCGACAGTCTGGCTGAACAGATTGACGCCGATCTCGCGCTCGTGAATACGCGTTTCCCGGAACTCGATTGCGGGCAAACCGGCGGGCGAAACCTCACCCTTCAGGGGGGAACTCTTCTGCACGCAGCCGCGGAATACGGCAACGTTGCAGCAGTCGCGCTGCTCCTCGACCGCGGGGCGGACGTCAATGCCCGCGCAACAGTCGACGAGGCCGGCGTCGGCGGGCACACGGCAATCTTCCATGCGGTGACGCAGTTCGATGATGGGGGCTTGCCGGTAACACAGTTACTGGTTGAGCGCGGTGCCGACCTCGGACTCCGCGCGAAGCTTCCGGGTGACTACGAGCGGCCAGGTGAGGTCGTAGAGTGCACCGCCCTGGGATATGCGATGCGTTTCGGCGGCCCGAGTCACAGGAGAACGGTGACTCTGCTCCGAGAGCGAGGGGCCGTTGAGTAGTATCAGACGGCACTTCGCCGAACGCGGTCATCACGCTCCTTGCTTTGATGTTCCGGGATGCGTACCGCGTGCCCGACCTGAAGCGCCCGCAACGGAAAGGCCTCGTGGACGTCGCGATTGTTTCAGGCTTCTTCCGGACGTGCGTCCAGGATTCCCGCGATGATGTCAGCCATCCGGTTCCAATTTCGGGTTTCCTGTAGCAGGTGGCGCCGGCCGGCGAGGGTCAACCTGTAGAACCGCGCCTTCCGCCTGTTGTCGGATTGGCCCCATTCGCTCTCGATGAGCCCTTGATGCTCGAGGCGGTACAGCGCTGGATAGAGCGACCCTTGCTGGATTTCGAGGCGGTTGAGGGAAATCTGCTGGATGCGCAGGAGGACGCCGTAGCCGTGCAGCGGTCCGAGCGAAACAGCTTTGAGGATCAGCATATCCAGCGTGCCCTGGATCAGATCCGCTGGCTTAGTCATGGCTCTCCTATACGGTCTAGGAAACGGTATGCGAAGTCTCCTAGACTGTCAAGGAGTGGCGTTGAAGCGCTACTCGAAACATAACGAATTTCGTTACAGGATTGACGCACCGAATAAAGAACATTTTCATCCAGGGAGCGCTGATGAGTAACGAGCGTCAGAAGATGCTGGCTGGAGAGCCGTACAATCCGCTCGATCCCGACCTGACGGCTGCCCGGGAGCGGGCACGGGACCTCTGCCAGGACCTGAATTCGACGCGCGAGGCGCAGCACGACGAGCGTCGTCGGATTCTGCGCGCATTGTTCGGTCGCGGCGGCGAGACGGTGTGGATGCAGCCTCCGTTCTTCTGCGACTACGGATCCAACATCGAGCTCGGAGAGCGGGTGTTCTTCAACTTCAACTGCGTGGTGCTCGACGTGTGCTCCGTGCGCATCGGGAGCTTCACGCTGTTCGGTCCAGCGGTTCAGATCTACACGCCCCTGCACCCGTTCAATGCCGAATTGCGACGTCGCGAGGAGTTCGGCAAACCGGTCGAGATTGGATCGGACGTGTGGGTGGGTGGAGGGGCGATCATCCTGCCTGGCGTACGAATCGGATCGGGTGCCATTGTCGGCGCGGGAAGCGTGGTCACTCGCGACGTGCCCGCGAACGTGTTTGCCGCCGGCAATCCGTGCCGTGTGATTCGTGAGGTCACCGAGTAGCAGGTAACGGATGACATGACCGACTGGGGTGAATGGAGTCGCGACGCCGTGACAGCGATGAAAGCGCAAAATGAGGCGTGGGTCACACGCTTCGCGGTTCAGCGCGCCCCTTATCGCTGGGACCTCGACACGGCGGAGCTGATCTTCGAGCGGGCCGCCGATCGCGTCGTCGCAGATATCTGCGTCGTCGGCACGGTTTCCGCCGCACAAGGAACCTTCCGGTGGGCGTGGGCCAACGACGTGATCCCGCCTGCAGCAAAGCAGGGCGTGGAACTGGTGCGGAGATTCGGGGAGACGCATGATCTCCCCCTCCTCGTTACGCCAGAGTGGCCCGGCGGTCGGGCCGACGGTTTGGAGATGCTCGCCGTCGCAGGGCGGGTGCAAAGTGCCAGCGGAGGATTCGTAGACGTCGCCGACGACCTTACGCTCTTCTTGACGTTGAGCGGCTTTCGATTGCGTCCCACGGCCGGCCAGACTGCCTGACAACGCCTCGCAGCCGGCGGCGGCGGGCCGCTGCGAAGATCCTTTGTCATGAGCCGAGTGCCACGAAGAACCGAACGTACGCCGTTGACCGACGCCGAGCTCTATCTGTTCGACGCCATGTTTGACGTCTCCCAGCGCCTCGGCGCTCTGCGGCGGGAGGAGTTTGCGGCCCTGAACCTGCCGTACACCCATGACCTCGATGCCGTGACGCTGGACTCGCTGGTGCGGCGGTTAGCCGCCGCAGGATTGCTGCGGCTGCGCAGCGCCATCGGCCGGCCCGACCTTGGCCCCTGGGTCCAACTCACGGCGGAGGGCGGTCGGCTCTGGGATCTCGAGCGTGCGCCCGACTGGTCCCGATTCTGTAACGTGAGCTCTCGCCCGGAAGGGCCGAGGGGGCATTGGGTGCTCCGTATCCGCGCTGCAGTCGCGAGCGTGGCGGAAGAATATCTGGACACCGCGTACGCGTGCGGGCTCCATTCGCCAGACATGCGTCGGCTCTCCCGCCGGCAACTCGTGGCCAGGGTGGTGCCTTGGAAACGCCGGGAACCGCTGGTCGAACTGCGAGTGCGCTTGCTACCGGCAGAGGATGTGGTGCGGGTTACCGACTGGAGGCTGTATGAGGCCAACCGGACCTGGTGGCAAACCGTTCCGGAGCTGATCATGCTCAAGTCCTGACTCGCCGAACAAGTGGTGTTCACGAAACGGCTTCGCGAGCGAATCCTGCGCGGAGCTGAGGCGGCGCTCGTCAGCGAGCTAGCGAATCGCGATCGTGATCAGCGTCGCATCGTCGGTGAAACGGCCGCCTGTGAACTCGCGAACCTTGGCAAACACCTGTTCGAGCAACGCGCCGGCTGGCTGGTCGCGATACGACACCACGGTCTCCACGAGTCGTTCGTCTCCGAAATCGACACCCTCGGCGTTCTCCGCCTCGGTGAGCCCGTCCGTGAACAGCACCAGCCGATCACCAGCAACGATGCGCATCTCCCGCTGCTCATAAAGCGCGCTCTGCCTCACCCCGAGCACGAGTCCGCCGACCGAGAGGCGTTCCACCGATCCGTCCGCTCGAACCAGAATCGGAGGATTGTGGCCGGCGTTGCTGAAGGTCAGTGTCCGCGTGATCGTGTCGATGACCGCGTAGAAAAAGGTCACGAACGTCCGAAGCGCGCGATTTCCGCACAGCGCGCGATTGATACCTTCCGCGACGTAGCGCGGGCTCGATTGCTGCGCGGCAAAGGCCCGAACCGAGGCTTGCAGGTTGGACATCAGAAAGGCCGCGGGCAGACCCTTGCCGGTGACGTCGGCAATCGAGACGCCGACGTGGCCGCCCCCCAACCGGAGCACGTCGTAGCAGTCGCCACCAAAGTCCGACGCGGGCTCCCACAACGCCGCGATCTCACAGCCGGGGATTGCCGGCATCACCGACGGCAGCAGCGCACGCTGGATCAGCCGTGCGTCTTCCCGCTCTCGCGTCGCGATCGCGCCGGCGCGGCGGCGCACGTGTCCCTCGTCGACTTCACGCCGCACGGTGCGCACCAGCTCGGTATCGTCCCACGGCTTGTGCACGAACGTGCGGGCACCTCGTCGCATGGCCTCGACGGCGGTTTCGATCGTCCCCCATCCGGTCATGACGATGACGGGAAGCAGGGGGTCTCGCCCGAGCACTTCAGCCAGCAGCTCGAGGCCCTCACGCCCCGATGTCGTGTCGCGCGCGTAGTTCAGATCCATCAGGAGCAGGTCGTAGCGTCGCGCCAGCAGGCGCTCCCGCACGGTCGCGATCGAGTTGGCGGAGTCGGTCTCGAACCCCGCCATCTTGAGCACCAGCCGAAGCGCGTCGACCACGTCGGGCTGATCGTCAGCGACGAGAATGCATGAAGTTACAAGCGTGTCGGGCATTGAGGCAGCGACGCGGCGAACCCGTCGGACGAAGATGTTACCTCACGCGTTGCGCTCTTTTCCTGAACGCCCAGAGACAGTCGCTATAATCCGCGGCGAGCGTCGCAAATGCCCCTGTCCAGCTCTTTCGAAACAGTCAAGAAGATCGGGCTCGAGCTGCCGGACGTGGAAGCCACGACGAAGTACGACGGCTCTCCCGTACTGAGGCTGCGTGGCGCCTTCATGGCCGGCCTGGCATGGCATCGCTCGGCGGAGCTCGACACGCTCGTGGTGAGAAGCGGCTTCGAGGAACGCGACTTTCTCCTCGAGGAGGCGCCCGAGACCTACTACGTGACGGACTACTATCGACGGCACCCAGTGGTGCTGGTGCGTTTGTCGCGCATCGATCGGGACGCCTTGCGTGACTTACTGTCCGTCTCATGGCGCTTGACCGTGCCGAAAGGTGTCCGCCGACGCGGCAAAGCCGCGAAGGCGGGACGGCCGGCCACCGGTCACTGAGCGAAGCCACACTAGACCGACGCAGGTACCGCCGGCGGAATGTTGTGATTGCGCCGGAAGAGATTCGTGGGATCGTACCGGGCCTTGACGGCCGCGAGTCGATTCCACGTCTCGCCCGGATACGCCGCGCGGACCCACGCGGCTCCTTCATCGCCAACGAAGCCGACATAGGCGCCTTGACGTCCCTGATCCAGCGCGGCGGCGAATGCGTTCGTCCAGGCTTCGCGAACCGGCCGGTCGGCGGGACCGTCGTAGAACGACGCCACGACGGCGAGAATGCGATGGTGGCGATGCGCGAAGGCCGTCTCTCCGTTCGGCACACGCCCCATCGCGCCGCCGAGCACCCGGATCTGCGCCACGCGCAGGCTCGCGTCAGAGCGCTGCAGATGGTCGATGACGGTCGTGGCCGTGGCGCGATCGACCGTGTTCATGAACAGCGTCCGTCCGACGGCCTTCGGACGATAGGACGGGTCGTCAGGCGGGAAAATTTCCGGGTAGCGCATCGGCCGCACGAGATCGGCGATTGGAACAGCGAGCGCCCGGAACGGCGCAACCGCGCGCGAACCTGCCTCAGCCTCTCCCGCGTAGCAGAGCAGAATCATCACCACGAGCTGCCCGTGCACTGACTCGGGCACGAACGGCAGCGGCGGTGCCGGCATCACGTTGGCGATGACCGTCAATTCCTCTGGCGCCGCGTCTGCTTCCTGGACGACGCGAGCAATGACGTCGGGCGTGGCGGGGAGCAGCAGCATGCCGCCGACAACCTGCCCCACCGGGTGAAGCTGATAGCAGAAGCGAGTCACGACACCGAAGTTGCCGCCGCCGCCCCTGATCGCCCAGAACAGGTCAGGATGCGACGAGTCGTCCACGTGAAGAATGTCACCGTTGGAAGTGACGAGCTCGGCGGCCAGCACGCTGTCAATCGTGAGACCGTACTTCCTGGTGAGATATCCGATCCCGCCGCCTAATGTGATTCCGCCAATCCCGACCGAGCCGGTATCTCCAAACCCGGTCGCTAATCCATGCGCGCCGAGAGCGGCGGAGTATTCGGCGGCGGTCAGGCCTGTACCGGCCCAGGCGGTGCGCCCGTCGGTATCTATGTCCAGCGTTCTCAGATCGCGTACGTCCAGCACGATCCCGCTGTCGATCGTGCTGTGCCCGGGCCCGCTGTGGCCCCCGCTTCGAATGGCGAGGGGCAAGCCGCGGTCGCGCGCGAAGGTGACGACGCGGGCAACGTCCGATGGATCAGCCGGGCGCGCGATCAGCGCCGGACGCGGATCGAATCCGCCGTGGAAAATCATGCGCGCCGCGTCGTACTCGGCATCGCCCGGCTGGATCACGCGGCCGCTCAGAGCGGCTTGAAGACTGGAAATCGACTGACTCGACAATGATTGCGCCACAGAGACTCCCTCGAAAGATGTCCTGCTTATACGTCGAACACGGTGGGGCGAAATCGACAGCCGGACATGGCATCCGCGGAAAGCCTGGACACCCGACCAGCCTCAGCCGGCCAGATGGCGTTCGGCGGCCGCCCGGTCTGCGGCGAGGGCAGTCATCACTCTCAGCGAGAAGGCGAGGAGACCTCGCGCCTCCAATAGAAAACACTGGGCACTTCCGACCACGCCGCCGAGGTTGCCGGTGCTCACGCAGTACGTGTCGACAAGCCTGGCAAAGAACCGATCCGGCCAGTGGGGATGGACGCCCTTCGACGACGTGTCGAACTCCTCTGCGTCGCGCCACACACGGCGACCATCCTCCAGAACAGGCACCCTGAACCGCGCCACGCGCTTGTCCGGAATGTCGGCGATGTGCTCGGCGTAATGGAGGAAGGTCACTGTGTCGCGATCGCAGCCGAGTAGAAGGATCTTGCCGTCCAGCTGCAGGAATCGCTCGAGCGGGGACTCGCGGCCGAACGCGTAGTTCCATGGCTGCGGCGAAATCAGATGATCGGCGTGCGCTCCCCAAACGACGAATCGCGCGACGTGCGCGTTGACCTTCGAACCAGGATAAGTTCGCAGGAGCTCGACCAGCGCACCATTGTCGCGCGCCGATCGCGTCGTGAGCGGATCGAACGGCGGCAGCTTCTCGAGGATCTCGAGCTCTTCCTCCGCCCGCAAATGTCCGCGGCCGACATCGTCGTAGTGCTCCGCACAGCTCGCATACATCATCAGCGTCCCGCCGGCGGTCAACGCCTCCTTCAACGCAAGGTGGATTTGATCCGGACCCCCCGCGACGGGACCGACGGCTCGTATCGACGCGTGCACCATGATCGTGTCGCCGGGCGCGACGCCAAGACGTCGGAACCCGTCGGCGAGCTCGTGTCGCGAATACACGATTCGATTCTACGGGTGAAGCGAGCCGAGCGACCCGAGCTGTGGAAGAGCTTTATTGCGGGCCGCAGTTTGGGCATGATCGGGATCCACGCCCGCAGGCAGGTGACGCTTCATGGCAACGGTTCTCCAGCACCCGTTCGGCACCACGACGTTCGGCGATTTCCTCCGCAGCGCCCGCGAGCGCCGCGGCCTGACGATTCAGCAGATTGCCAACGAGACGAAGATTCCGCGGCGACTGCTGGAATCGCTCGAGCATGGCGACTTTGGCGCAATCCCGGCCGGGATGTACCAGCGAGCCGAGATTCGCGCCTACGCAAAGGCGGTTGGTCTCGATCCGGCGCTGGCGCTGGGCGAGCTGGAGCGCGCGCTTGGCACGAGCGCCGTGTCGAGCGAGGGGCAGGTCCGCCTGGAGGATCGGACCGAAGGCCTTCGCCATCGGCCATTTCTGGCGGCAGCGTTTGCGATTGCGATCGCGTTGATCGGCATGGTCGCCTGGTATGGCCGGATGACGCCGCTGCCGACCGAGGAACGACGCGCAATCGCGGTCGCCAGCGCGGAAGCTGGCGGGGCTAAAGCCGGCGGGGCTAAAGCCCCGCCTCCACAACAGACGGCACAACAGACGAACACGCTTCCGCAAACCGGCACGGCCACGGCCCCGCCTCCACAAGCGGCGCCGGTTGCAGGGCTCATCACGGAGCTCGTCGTGGTGACGGACCCGCCGGGCGCCCGTGTGATTGTCGATGGAATCGGGCGCGGCACGACGCCGGTGACCATTCGCTATCTTGCTGCCGGTGAGAAACGCGTGCGTGTTCTGAAAGACGGGTTCTCAGCCGACGAGCGAACCGTCCGACTGGCGCCGGCGCGCGAACCCACGACCGTGGTCATCCCGCTGCGGGGTCCGGCTCAATAGCGCTAGTCGGCCCTCAGCGACACGACGGGATCGATGTTCGCCGCCCGCCGCGCTGGCACGTAGCTGCCAATCAGCGCGACACCGATCAGAACGCCCGCGACGGCGCCGAACGTCGCGCCATCGGTCGGCGCGATATCGAACAACAGGTGGTCCAGCGCGCGCGTGACGACGATGGCGCCGCCGAGGCCAAGGAGAGTCCCGACTCCGGCGACGATCGCGCCATGGCGCATCACCATCATGCGCATGTCGCGCGGCGTCGCGCCCAGCGCCAGCCTGATCCCGATGTCGCGCGATCCCTGAGTGACCAGACAGGCCATGACGCCGTAGATCCCGATGCTCGCCAGTCCCAGCGCGAGCGCGGCGAACACCGCCAACAGCACCATCGCGAACCGCCGCCGCGCCAGCGACTCGTCGACGCGTTGCCGCATGGTGCGGACGTTGTACAGCGGCACGTCTGGGGCCAGCGCACGAATCTGCCGCGACGCGTCCGCCGTGAGACCGGCCGGATCGCCGGCCGCACGAACCACCACGTTCATGGCGCGCGAGGGCACCTGCGTGTGCGGGTGATACATCGCGATCCGCGAGTCGCGCTCATCGAGCGCGTACTGCTTGATGCGCCCGACCATTCCGACCACCGTCAGCCACGGGGCATCATCGGCGGCGTCCATGCCGCCGCGACGAAGCCGCTTGCCGATCGGATCCTCGTCGGGCCACAACACCTGCGCCATGCGGTCGTCGATGACAACGACACGCGGGGCGTCCTTGGTGTCGTGCTCCGTGAACAGCCGGCCTCTCAGCAGCGGAATCTGCATCACCTCGAAGTAGTGGCCGCCAACCACGCGCTGATCGACGTTGACGAAGGACTCGCCCGAGGGCAGCGCGCGCCCTTCGAGGACGATCGGGCCCCAGGCAAACATCTGGCTGAGCGGCAGCATCGACACGCCGCCGGCGCGCATGACCCCTGACATCGCGGTCAATCGACTCCAGAGATCGCGATACGTCGCGAGCACGCGCTCCGTCTCCGCATAGCGCGGGCCGGTCAGGGTGAGCTCGAGCGTGAGCACTCGGTCGGCGTTGAACCCTGGAGAGACCTGCTGCAACCGCCCGAAGCTTCGAATCAGCAGTCCGGCGCCGATGAGCAGCATGACCGAGAGGGCGAGCTCGGCGATGACCAGCAGGCGCCCGAGGTTCTGCCCTCGCCCCCACAGTGCACCGCTCTCCGAGGTGCCGCGGCTGGCGTCCTTCAAGCCGTCCACCGTTGCGGACGTCACCCTGAACGCGGGCACGATCCCGAAGATCACCCCCGCCGCGATCGACACGGCCAGCGTAAAGAGCAGCACCTCCGCGTTCAGCGCGATCTCGTGCAGACGCGGCACGCTCTTCGATCCCAGCACGCGGATGCCATTCAACGCCGAAACGGCCAGCAGCACGCCGACGCCGCCGCCGGCTAGCGCGAGGACGACGCTCTCCGTCAGAAGCTGGCCGATCAGGCGAGCTCTCGTCGCGCCGATTGCAGCGCGGACGGCCATCTCGCGGCGGCGCATGAGCCCTCGCGAGAGCAGCAGGTTCGCCACGTTCGCGCAGGCAATCAGCAGCACGAAGCCAACCGCCGCCGTCAACACGAGCACCGATCGCCGCGTGTCGCCGACGACTTGCTGTTGCAACGGCACGATGCTGAAGGTCAGGCCACCGTTGGCGGGATAGACGTCCGGATGCTCGCGGCGGAGTCGCGCCGTCAGCGCGTCCATCTCGGCCTGAGCGGTCGCGATCGGCACGCCTGGCTTCAACTTGCCAAGCAGGTTGTAGTCTTCGCCGTTTCTCACGAGCGCGGCGTCGGAGGTGAGAGGCAACGGCAGGATGACGTCCGCGTGCTCGGCGCCCCCGAGCGTCGGCATCACTTCGCGCGGCAGGTCGAACCCGGAGGGAAGCACGCCGATCACTTCGTAGGGCTGTCCATTGAGCGTGAGGACGCGGCCGAGTACATGCCGGTCGCCGCCGTACCGTCGCATCCACGTGCCGTGCGCGAGCAGCGCCGTGCCGGAGCGGCCCGCCTGATCATCGTCCGGCGCGAACAGCCGCCCGAGCCCGGCGCGCACGCCGAGCATCGGCAAGAGGTTCGACGAGACTCGGATCGCGCCGATCCGTTCCGGTTCACCGTCACCGGTCAGATTCCAGTTCGCGCCAATCGCAATCGCGACGGTCTCGAACCCGCCGTGCGCGCGGACGATGTCGAAATACTGCGCCGTCGAAAACCAGTCTTCGGCGACGCCGATGCCAGGCGATCGGTTCCAGAGGATGACCAGTCGATCGGCGTCACGGTACGGCAGCGGGTGCAGCAGGAGCGCGCTGGCGACGCTGAAGATCGCGGTGTTGGCGCCGACGCCGATCGCGATCGACAGAATCGCCGTCACCGCGAACCCGGGCGTACGCACCAGGGCGCGGAGCGCGCCGCGAAGATCGGCGACGGTGTGCCTCATCGCCGGAGATTCTGCCTCAGAAGGGGCCGCGCAGATGTACGATTCAGCCCATGAAACCGCGAGAACTGCTGATCGACACCACCGCGTTCGCCCCGCCGGCGCAGGCGCTGGACGGCCTGACGCCCGAGCAAGCCGAGCGCCATGGCCCGGCTCCAGGGCCGACGCACTCGGTGGCCGAGATCGTGGCGCACATGGCGTTCTGGCAGAACTGGTTCTGCCGCCGCCTCGATGGCATCCACGAACCGATCGTCGGCTCCGCGGCGCTCGGCTGGCCCGAGCCCACGCCTGGCGGCTGGGAGGATTTGAAAGCGCACTTTCTGGTGGGCCTGGAACGCGTCGCCGCGCACGGAGCCTCCCAGGCCGGCCTCGATCAGCCGATCATGCCGGCCATCGAATTTCCGCCGCTGATGCACTACACGACGCGCGACGCGATCGTGCACGTCTCGAATCACAACGCCTATCACCTCGGCCAGATCGTGTCGCTCCGCCAGACGATGGGCCTGTGGCCGCCGCCGGGCGGCGGGTGGACCTGGTGAGTCGTCGTCACGGAAGGACACGGATCAAGCCAGTCGCGGATGACACGGAACAGATCTGTCACGGATCGACGCGGACGAGCACGGATCACACTAATCAGTCCGTCACGGATGGCGCGGACAACACGGAACGAACAAAGAAAATCCGTGATCAGATGAAAGGGCCGTCTCTCGGCCAGTCCCGGTAGCATGGGTGTTCCACCAGCGCAGGCTCGGGCTGAGAGGAGGACGGCCCATGCGTGATCACTACATCGGAATCGATTTGCACCAAGCGTTTTTCCAAGCGTGTGCGGTGACGGCGACCGGCGCGCGGCTGTGGGAAGGACGGTTTCCCCGCCCGGCCGCGCTGTGGCGGCGCTCACGGCGCGCGGTACGCCGCACAGCGCGCTGGCGGTCGAAGCCAGCACGCCGACGTGGCACGTCGCGGATGGGGTCGCGCCGGCGGTCGGGGACCTGCGGATCGTCGACGCGCTGAAGACGACGCTGAAAGCCGGCTATGCGGCGAAGACGGACCGGCTCGAGGCCCGGCGGCTGGCGGATGTCGTCCGCCGGGACCGTGTGGTCGGCATCTACTACCCGCCGCTGGCGATTCGGGCGCTCCGCGTGCGGTGTCGCCAACGCCACGCGCTGGTGCGGGTCCGCACGGCCGTCATCAATCGCCTGCGGGCGGTGCTGCGGCGTCGGGGTCTGGGTGACGCGCGGCGACTCGCCACGACCGCCGACGACCGGTGGCTCGAGCCGCTCGCGCTCCCCCCGTGCCGCCGCGAGTGTGGCCGGGCTGCGCCAGGTGCTCGCGATCGTCCGCACGCAGACCCAGCAGCTCGACACCGCGGTGCCGCACGCCGCCGCGTGTGATCCGATCGCGACTGCGTGGCCGCACCTGCGCGGCATCGGCCCGGTCCTGGCCTTGACCATCCGCGCCGAGATCGGGGACATCGGGCGCTTCCCGACGCCGGGGCACCTGGCCAGCGATGCGGGACTCGTCCCCCGCGTGGAGGCCAGGGCCGGGCGTATTCGCGATGGCCGCATCACCCGCCGCGGCGCCCCGTGGCTCCGCTGGGCGTTGGGGGAAGCCGCGGTCCATGGACCCCGACGCACGGATCGCGTCGGCCGGTGGAGCCGTGGCGTGGCGATGCGCAAAGGCGTCCTCAACGCGCGCGTGGCCCTCGCGCGTGTGCTGGCGGAGGAGATCCATCGGGTGTGGATCGGGATCGCGTGATGCCTCTCCAGGACGGTGTCGTCGAGGACCACATGACCCCGCGTGGTCGATCCGTGACTGACGCCCGTCCTGGTCCACACTGATGCTGCGCTCACGGGCGCGCTCGAATAGATGGCTGAACGAGCCATCAGGATCCCGGGCCTGCGCTGGTGGAACGTACGACCCGGACGGCCCTTTCATAGATGTTGATCCGTGTATTCCGTGACAGATCTGATCGGTGGTCGCCGGTGTCTGTCCGTGACCAGGTCGTCCGTGTGTCGTCCGTGACGGCACGGTGTCACGGACGCTCGACGAACGCCTTCAACCGTCCAAGCGCGCGATCCCACTGCGCCGCAATCGCGTCGAGCGACTGGCGCGCCTGATTCAGCTGCTGCCGCTGGAGTTCCCACACGTTCTCGCGACCGACATAGTGACCGCGCACGAGACCGACCTCGCTGAGCACGTGCAGGTGTTTGGTCACCGCCTGCCGGGTCACGCCGGTGCCCAGAGTGAGCCGGGCGATCGACGTCGGCCCATCGGCCGAGAGGCGTCCGACGATGCGAAGGCGCGTGTCGTCGCCGAGGGCCGCAAAGATGGGCGCCGAGGCCCGAATGACGGCGTCGCCGGGCTGGCGCTTACGCGTGTGCAGTGACATAACGCTCCAGCGACTCCATCTGCTCCGTCCAGCCGTCGGTATTCTCGCGAAATGCCTTGTCATGGCGCGCCGCCGGCAGACCGTCGAAGCCGGTCTCCACGACGGTCAGCAAGGTTCCGCCCGGCGCATCCTCGAGCTCGAAGACCACCAGCGTCGTCGGCTCGTTCGGGACCGCGGGCTCCGAACCCGGGTGCCAGCGCCACGAGAAACGCCGCCCGGGAATCATCTCCTCGATCACGACGTCCCACATCAGGTGTTCGTAGCCTTTGATCTGCACATGCTCGCGGATGCGGGTGCCTGGCGCAAACGTCGCGGTGGACGTGACCCCGAACCAGGCGCCGAATTCCCGGGAATCGGTCAGCGCGCGCCAGACGCGGCTTCGGGGGGCCCGCAACAGAATCCTGCGTTCGATGCGATCGGTACTCGCGGTGGTCATAATACGCAACCTCCTGGTTGCATATTACCAGGCGTCGCCGGTATATGCAATCTTTTGGTTGCATATTTGAGACGACAGACACGAGATATGTGGTGGCGGCCCTTCAGGGCCGCGGGGAGTGCGAGGCGACAGTCACGCCTCCACTGGGCGGAATAGTCGACAGGGAACGGGAAAGTGGCGGATCATGCCGTCACATGTCCGAAGCGATCAGCGTCGGCCTGATCGGATACGGCCTCGCCGGGCTGGCCTTCCACGCGCCGCTCATCGCCACCACGGCCGGGCTGCGCCTGGCCGCGATCGTGACCGGCAACCCCGAGCGGCAGGCGGCCGCCGCCAAGAACCATCCTGAGGCGCGGATCGTGTCACACGCCGAACAGCTCTTCGCACGCGATCCACGGGTGGACGTGATTGTCATCGCCTCGCCCAACCGCACCCACGTGCCGTTCGCCGCCGCCGCCATCGACGCTGGAATCGCTACCGTCGTCGACAAGCCCTTCGCGGCGACGCCGGACGAAGGCCGCTCGCTGATCGACGCGGCCAGGGAGCACGGCGTCCTGCTCACGGTGTTCCACAACCGGCGCTGGGATGGAGACTTTCTCACGGTGCGGCGGCTCATCGCCGACCAGGCCCTCGGCACCGTGCACCGCCTCGAGTCGCGGTTCGAACGATGGCGTCCGGAGCCGCGGCGCACCTGGCGGGAAGACGGGACGCCGTCCGAGGCGGGCGGGCTTCTCTACGACCTTGGCAGCCACCTGATCGATCAAGCGCTCGTGCTGTTCGGTCCGGCAACGACGGTCTATGCGGAGCTCGATCGACGTCGCGCCGGGGTCGTCGTCGACGACGATTCGTTCGTGGCGCTGACCCACGCGTCGGGTGTTCGCTCGCACCTCTGGATGAGCAGCGTCGCCGCGCAGGCCGCGCCGAGACTGCGCGTGCTCGGGAGCGCCGCCGCGTACACGAAGTACGGCCTCGACGTGCAGGAAGCAGCCCTTCGCGCCGGCGCACGTCCCGGTCCGGGCTGGGGCGAGGAGCGGCCAGAGCACTGGGGGCAGCTCGGGACCGACGATGACGCACGGGCGGTTGCCACCGAGGCCGGCAACTATCCCGAGTTCTACCGCCTGCTCGAACATGCGCTCCGACACGGGGTCGCGCCACCGGTTCGTCCCGAGGATGCCGTCCGGGTCACTCGACGTGATCGAGGCTGCCCGGAAATCCGCCGCTGAACGCCGCATGATCCCGCTTAAGGTATGAGCAGGTGGACATTGACGCGCTCCGGATCGTTCGGGGCATCCGCGGGTTCCGAATCCCACAGGCTCGGATGAACAATGCTCTATAACACTCTCAAGTTCCTTCACATCGTCCTGACGATTATCGCCGTCGGCTACTCCATGACGTTCGGTCTCATCCTGTCGCGCGCCGCAAAGGCGGATCAGGATGGTCGCGAGCTCAAATACGCACTGAGGACCGTGCGGCTGATGAGCACGATCGCGAACGTCTGCTTCGCGCTGCTCGCGCTGATCGGTGTTGGCATGGTGCACCTCGGCGGCTACTCGTGGGCGCCGATGTGGATTCACGGTTCGGCGGCGCTCTTCCTGATCACCTTCGCGATCGGCATCTTCGTGCTGGGGCCGATGGGGAAACGACGGCTGGCGATTCTCGAGAGCCGCGGCCCCTCCGATCCCGAGTTCATCAAGCTGTCGAAACGCTCGGCGATGCTCGGTGGCGTCGCCGGCCTGATCACGCTGACGATCATCTGGCTGATGGTCGCCAAGCCTGTGTGACACGCCAATGCTGTTCACCATCCTGAAATTCGTCCACGTCTGGCTCGCCATCGTCGCGATCGGCTACAACGCGTCGTACGGGATCCTGATCGCCCGAGCGCGGTCCGGCGGCATCGACGGCCGGGAGATGCGTTTCGCCCTGCGGACCGTGAAATTCATGGACGACTACATCGCGAACCCGTGTTACGCGCTGCTGCTGGTGACCGGCGGCGCGATGGTTTACGTCAGCGGCTATCCGTGGACGCTCAAGTGGATCTATCTCTCGCTCGGGCTGCTGATTGCGGCGTTCGCGATCGCGATCGTGCTCTACACGCCGACGCTGCGGCGACAGATCGAAGTGCTCGAGGCGAATGGTCCGTCGGATGCCGAATTCCTCAAGCTCTCGACGCGCGGCGGCATCCTCGGCGGCGTCCTGGGCGTGATTGTCATCACGATCGTGGCGCTGATGGTGTTCAAGCCGGCGTAGCCGGCTCATTGGTTCAGGTGCACCGGATTCACCAGCTGATGTGTGGAGAGACCCGATGAATCGACGTGAGTTCCTTTCGAAGACTGCCCTCGCTACCACCTCGCTGGGTTTCGCCAGCGCGGGTCACCTTGGCGCGCAGACGAAGGCGCCGGTGAAGAAGCAGGTCTTCAAGCTGAAATACGCCCCGCACATCGGCATGTTCGAGAACTCGGCCGGGAAGGACCCGCTCGATCAGATTCGGTTCATGGCCGACGCCGGCTTCCTCGCGCTCGAGGACAACGGCATGATGAAGCGGCCGGTCGAGCAGCAGAAGCAGATGGGCGACCTGCTCGCCCAGCGCGGCATGACGATGGGAGTCTTCGTCATCGACGGCGGCGACAACTGGAAAGTGTCGCTGGCGACCGGCAAGCCGGAATTCACCGACGTGTTCCTGAAGGCTTGCCGGGAATCGGTCGACGTGGCGAAGCGCGTGAACGCGAAATGGATGACCGTCGTGCCGGGCTACTTCGAGCGGAACCTGCCGACTGGCATTCAGACGGGCCACGTGATCGACGCGCTGAAAAAGGGCGCTGACATCCTGGCACCGCACAACCTCACGATGGTGCTCGAGCCGCTCAGCGACAATCCCGATCTCTTCCTGCGAACATCGGATCAGGGCTACATGGTCTGCCGCGCGGTGGGCAGCCCGGCGTGCAAGATTCTCTTCGACATGTATCACATGCAGCGCAACGAGGGCCGCATGATCGAGCACATGGACTGGGCGTGGGACGAGATCGCGTATTTCCAGATCGGCGACGTGCCGGGACGCAAGGAGCCGGGGACCGGCGAGATGAACTACAAGAACATTTTTGCGCACATCGCGCAGAAGGCGGCGCAATCGAACCGGGAGTTCGTGCTCGGCATGGAGCACGGCAACGCCCAGCCCGGTGCGGATGGCGAGCTGAAGCTCATCGACGCGTACGTCGCCGCCGATCAGTTCTGACGCCGCGCGGTTTTACAATGGCCTAGGTCCCATGGCCATGCCGACCGTCATTCCGCCGGCGCAAGGGGATCTGGCCTTTGACACGGTCGACCGTGAGGGCTGGCCCCTGCTGCGTCCAACCCTGCTGTCGATTCATCGCACGGCTCCTGACGACGCGCGGACGCGGCAAGTGTATTTTTCGCTGGACGGCAAGCGGATCGCCACGTTGCTCTTCGGTCAGCAGGTCACGCGCGAGATTCCGCCAGGGCGCCACACGCTCCGTGCGAACAATACGCTCGTCTGGAAGACCGTGGAATTCGACGCCGATCCCGGCGCGCACGTGCATTACACCTGTGTGAACCGCGCGCCGTCCAGCCTCTACTTCATGCTGTTCATCTTCGGTGTGGCGCCGCTCTACGTGATCCTCCGCCCCGGCGTGCCGCCAGCCGCGCCCCCGGCTGACCGCTGAAGGACATCGACCGACGGGCCTCGCCGTCGAGGATCACGGCTGGGTCAGTCGGCGGTAGTCCTCCGGCGTATCGACGTCAACGAGAACGCCGCGATCGTCGACGCCGATGTCCACGCCGCGCGCGGCGAATGCTCGCACGACCGGCTTTGCGCCCTCCGCAAGGTCCGCCGCTCGCAGGCTGGCCAGCAGCGGACCGCCGAAGATCACTGGATGCCCATGACGGCCGTCGCAGACCGGTCTGACGAGGGGTGCGCGGGTACGGTGCCACGCCTCCATCAGTGTGCGCACCGTCTCGACGCTGGGCAGCGGGACGTCGACGAGCGTCATGACGATCGCCGGCGGACGCTCTGGCAGCGCTTCCAGTCCGCAGAGGAGCGAGGAGAGTTGACCACGCGCCGGATCAGGGTTGATCACCTGAAGGACCGCGTCCGATTGCGGATCTCCCCACGCATCGGCGATGTCGAGGTGGGTGCGCGAGACCACCACCAGCGGGGCCAGCGCCGCCTCGCGGAAAGTACCGAGAATGCGGCCGAGGAGCGTGCGACCCGGTTGGATCGGCAGCAGCGCTTTTGTCTGCCCCATCCGTGACGACGCGCCGGCGGCGAGGATGATCGCGGGCAAGCGGGGCCGATGTGTCGGTGGCGAAGCAATCACGACGCGTTACTGCTGAGTTTCCGCGTAAACAAGGGCGATCCCTGACGGTCGCGCTTGAGAAACTCGACCGTGGCCGTTCTGGCAGACACCAAAATCGCCGGCTCATCAAGTCTAGTGTCGAGCTGGCTGGGCGGCATAAGAAACCCGACTTTTGGGCATGGCCAAGGCAGCTAAATTCTAGCCAATCGTTGACTTGCTTGCGGAGATCCGCCTATAGTGCCCTCGGATTTCCGAAGGTCGACAGGACCGCGCTCCGGGTTGAAACTCCACCGGGCGCGACGGGCCGCGGCCCGGGAAGTGCCGGGTCAGGTTCGGAGATGGTCGGGCGCCGCACCGTGGCGGGATTCGTCTCGCTTGCCTTCCCGGAGATCCTCACGGTCACGTCATCGGAGGACACGGCTATGCCGACCGGCACCATCGCACGGCTCCTGATCGACAAGGGTTTCGGGTTCATTCGGGATGAAGGCGGAGTCGAGCACTTTTTTCACCGTAGCGCCGTCCGCGGGGCAGTATTCGAGCTGCTGCGCGAGGGCCAGCGGGTGGAATTCGTCCCGGAAGAGTCGGCCAAGGGGCCTCGGGCCGGAGATATCCGCCTGATAGAGAACTGAATCGCCGGTCTCACCCCGGCCCTCCCGGGCCGGGGAGCTCGGTCCCGTCTCACACGGCCTTCAGCCCCTACCAGGCATCCGGGGAAGCGAACGGGGCCCGGTGGCCTTCCCGGTCTTCAAAATCGGTTGCTCCCCGCGAGTCGGGGAGGCTGGGTTCGACTCCCAGGCGCTTCCGCCACTCAATCCACCGCCGCACGCCTGAGGGCGGCGAGGACCGCGCCGGTATCCGAAAGGTCCTCGAACACGACCTCGGCCCCCGCTTCGGCCAACTGGTCGGCCGAGTATTCGCCCGTGGCGACGGCGACAATTCTGGCGCCGTGCGCGTGCGCGCACGCGACGTCGCGCGGCGTATCCCCGACGACGACGACACGATCGGTTTCGATGGCCGAGGGCAAGCCGCAGGCCCGCGCACGGTCGAGCGCGATGGGGACGAGATGATTGCGATCGTGCGCGTCTTCGCCGAATGCGCCGCAGCGGAAGTACCGCCACAGATCGAAATGACCGAGCTTCACTTCCGCCGCCTCGGTGTAATTCCCGGTCAGGAGTCCCAGAAACCAGTGCCGCGACGTCTCGAGTGCCTGGAGCAGCGGAAGGATGCCCGGGAGCACCTGCTTGCCCGCCGTAGTCTGCACAACCTCTTCGCGAAGGTACTCGAGGTAGCGGACGCGAAACGCCGCGATCTCGCCTGACGTGCACGGCACGCCATATCGCTCCAGCGCGTCTGCCAGGATGCTGGTGTCGGTCCGTCCTGCAAGCGGGATCGTCGCAAACGCGTCGGCGACGCCGAACAGCGTCTCGAATGCGCGCGTCATGCCTCGCTTGCCGGCTCCACCGGTGAGCACGAGCGTTCCGTCGATATCGAACAGGACGAGTTGTTGAGTCATGCCTCACCGCAGAGCTCGGTGCGAGCTGTGCCCCGATCTACAATTCTGTACTTCAAGAGACTGGGAGGCTCCATATGAGGCAGGTTACAGGTCTGGCGCTGGCGGTGCTCGCGGCAGCGGGCATCTCGCTGACGGCACAGTCCCCCGCGACGCCGGGCCACGAGGCGATGTCGATGACGCCGGTGGCCGAAGCCACGGCCGACATCGCCGGTGACGGCATCACAGGTACTGCGACGTTCAAGGAAATGAAGCATGGAGACGGCAACGTCCTGATGGTGCACGTGACCGCGTCAGGCCTGAAGCCGGGCCTGCACGGCATCCACCTCCATGCTGTCGGCAAGTGCGAGCCCCCCTTTACCAGCGCCGGCGGCCATTTCGATCCGGGCCCGGCCGGGAACACGGACCCTGACGCGAATCATCCGTATCACCTCGGCGACATTCCCAACCTGAAGGTGGGGGCGGATGGCAAGGGCGAGCTGAACGCCCTGACCACCCGCGCGCTGCTTTCGGACGGACCGACGACGCTCCTCGATGCGGATGGCTCTGCGATCATCATCCACGGCAACCCGGATCAGGGGATCACCGGCGAACCGAAGTCCGGCGTCAGCGGCGGGCCGCGGGTGGCGTGCGGGGTGATTCAAGCGAAGAAATAGATCGCTAGCGCTGCAAATGCCCGAGCTGAGGCTCGGGCCTACGTATCGGGCCCGAGCTGAGGCTCGGGCCTACGTACGAGGCGTCCTCCGTCCTTCGTCGCTGGCGCTTCGGTACGTCAGGCCCAAGCTTTAGCTTGGGCATCGGAGCTGAATCACCGTCCAAATATCCGTCCCAGCACACCGCGTCTCTCTTCGGTCAGCGCCCCCGTCGCCGCGTTCAGGATCAGCATCCGCTCGACGAACGCACGACCGAGGTCCGGCGTGGCTGACAGCACAATCACGGCCAGGCCGCGCGCTTTCGACACCCGCGCCACGTCGCCGCTCACGCTCGTCATCTCCTGCGGCGTCAGGTTCACTGCCGGATGTTCCACCAGGAGCGTCGACGGCCCTGTCACGATCGCGCGGGCCAGTCGGGTGCGTAACCGCTGCGCGGCGCCGACATCTCCGGCCTTCTGGTTCAGGTCGTCCGAAGTCAGCCCTACGTCGCCGCCGAACCTGTCGACCTCATCGCGCACGTTGGCTGACAGCGGCTCGAGATCGAGCGTCAGCGACATCGCGATGTTCTGCGCCAGCGTGAACTGATCGAGCAGAACGACTCGCTCGCTGACGATCCCGAAGCGATCGACGGTGGCCAGCCAGTCTGCGCTGTCGGCGATGTCGCTGGTGGCGCGTCCCGACAGGCGAATCTCGCCGTGCTCCGGCAGCGTCGCGCCGGTCACCAGGTTCACGAACACCTCGGCCATCGTCTGATCGACGCCGGCGAGGCCGACGCGTTCGCCGGGCTGCACGACGAGCTGCTGCAACCGGAGCGGACGAAGCCCGCCGAACGGCTTGATGACGCTGTCGATCTCGAGGACGGGGGCCGACACGCCGGGCTGCACGCCTCAGGCCCTGCGCGCCAACGCCTTCAGCCGGTCCAGTTCTTCTGGCGGCAGTGTTATCGATCCGAGGTGCGCGCGCGACCCGTGATCGTGGCCGTGGTAGTCGGACCCGCCCGTGACCGCGAGGTCGAGTGCGGCCGCCAGCAATCGGTACCGCGTCACATCGTCGGGCGAGTGCTCGCTGTGAAACACCTCGACGGCGTCGAGGCCGGCTGCCGCCCACTCGGCGATGCGGGCATCGCAGCGGTTGAGCGCGGGGTGTGCGACCGAGGCTATGGCGCCCGCCCGGTGCAGGACGTCGATGACCTGCGACACCGACGGTCCTTCTCTCGGCACCCACGCGGCGCCGCCTTCACCCAGGAAGCGATCGAACGCATCCGCCTGTGACGTCGCGTGGCCGGCCGCGATCAGCGCCGCGGCGACAGCAGGCCGGCCGATCGCTTCGCGCGCCTCGCGCGAGGCGAGGAGGCGCGGAATATCGATCGGCACGCCGATCCGCTCCAGGCGCGCGCCAATGTCCTTCACGCGCGCCGTTCGCTGCTCGCGCTGGCGCCCGAGGAACGCGGCGAGATCGGCGTCGGTCGGGTCGACGAAGTAGCCGAGCACGTGCACGTCCCGACCGTTCTCGACGGCCGTGACTTCGACGCCGTCGATGAAGGTGACGCCGAAAGCGGCGGCGGCCTGCCGGCCGCTCGTGAGACCGGCAATCGTGTCGTGATCGGTGATGCCGAGCACGCGAATGCCGGCCATCCAGGCGCGCTGAACCAGCTCGTGGCTCGCCAGGCAGCCGTCGGATGCGTCGGTATGCGTATGGAGATCGATCACGTAGGCGCGCGCCTCAGCGAGAGGCGGCGCGGCGAGCGCCCGAGCCGGTCGTCGGCTTCGGCGGCGGCCGGCGTGACGCGCGCCCCTGCCGCTTCAGCAGCGACTTGTATTCGCGGATCAGCAGCTCGAGATGCGCACGCTCTTCCTGCGCGAACTCGAGGAAGACCTGCTTGCCTTCGGAATCCTCGAACTTCTCGCCGTAGCGCTTGAAGAAGCGATGGGAACCACGTTCGCAGCGGATGCCGATGAGATATGCCTGCTGATCGTTGACGCCCCGCGTGAGCCGCTCGGCGCCTTCCGAGAAGAGCCCGTTGGCCGCGCCCTTGAAGAACAGGAACGTCGGGCGCGATTCGAGCTGCGGGTCGCGCTCGAGCAGGTGCTTGTAGCGCGTTTCGAGGGTGCCGAGATGTTCTTTTTCCTCTTCCGCCAGCTTCTGGAAGACGGCGCGACCGCGCGTGTCGCGGGTGATTGCCGAAGCCCGGGTATAGAACTCGAGTCCGCTCCGCTCGGTGGCGATGGCGATGCGCAGCGCATCGCGCGCAAAGAGGAGCTCCGTGGTCGAGCCGTTGACCGGCGTCGCGCGACGGCCGGTCCTGCAGTCTTCGCATTCACCGTAAATCTGCAGCACGCTTTGGCGGGCCGCGAAGTTCCGCGCCGTCGCGACCTCCTCGATCAGCACTTCGATGTCGGAGCTGAGGAACTCGGACGACTGATTGCAGCTCTTGCAGATCAGGTGAAAGTGCCGCGGGTGGCGATACGAGTGCTCGAAGCGGAAGCGCCCTTCGCCGAAGTCGACTTTCCGCGCGATGCCGGCGTCGACCATCCACTGCAGCGTGCGGTACACCGTGGCGCGACTGATCCGGTGATCTTCGCGCTTGATGAGATCGACGAGATCGTCGGCGCTGAGGTGGCCTTCCTGACGCAGAAAGACGTTGACGATGAAATCACGCTTGCCGGAGCGCTTGCCGCCGGCAGGACGGAGGCTCTCGAGTTCGGGTGGAGGGGAAGTCGCCACCGGCCGCAGTCGCTTCGGAATCAGACGCTGAACGATGATCCGCACCCGCAGGTCGACACCGCGCTCGGATTCTTGATGGTGAAGCCGCCGCCCGTGACCGTGTCGACGAAATCGACCTCGGCGCCCCCGAGATAGCGGATGCTGATCGGATCGACGTACAGCTTCACGCCGTTGCTCTCGAAGATCTGGTCCCCGCCTGTGCCGCCCTCATCGATCATGAGGCCGTACCTGGAACCCTGAACATCCGCCGCCCTGCACGAACACGCGCAAGCCGCTACCGTCCTTCTGCTCTTCGGCCAGCAGTTCGGTAATCTTCGAGGCGGCCGTCTCCGTCACATGAATCATTGTGCTAACGCTCCCTACTTGATTATAGCGGCCGGTCCGGGCAGGCTCAAGCTGAGGTTGGGGCCTGGCCCCTATGGCACGGGGGTTGCGCCAGATCCGGGATCCGGAGACAAACTAGGCAAGTTTTGCCAGTTCGGCGGCGGAGGCGTGCTCCAGATCCTTGTGCAGGCTGTTGCCGTGCGCATCCATGGTCACGATTGCCGGGAAATCCTTCACCCGCAGGTGCCACATCGCTTCCGGCGTGCCGAACTCCATCAGCGACACACCATCCACCCCCTCAATCGCGCGCGCGTAGAATTGCGCCGCGCCGCCGATGGCATTCAAATACACGGCGCCCGACTCCTGGAGCGCCGCCAGCGTCTTGCCGCCCATGCCGCCCTTGCCGATGACAGCGCGGACGCCATAGCGGCGGATGATGTCGGCCTGGTAGGGCTCCTCGCGAATGCTCGTCGTCGGGCCCGCGGCCGTGACCGACCAGCCATCGCCGTCCTTGCGAACAACCGGACCGCAGTGATAGAGCGCGGCGCCGCGCAGATCGACCGGCGGCTCGTGCTTCACGAGATGCGCGTGCACCGCGTCGCGCCCGGTGAACATGCGCCCCGACACGAGGACGACGTCGCCGACTTTCAGCGACCGAATCGTGGCCTCGTCGAGCGGGGTGGTCAGCGCCACTTCGCGACCAGTCCGCTGGAAACCGGCCTGATCGATCATCGGAATCACCGGCGATGCGGGATCGCGATAGAGCCAGCGCGTAATCGCACCGGTCTTCGCGTTCAGCACGACGCCGAGGCGACGAAACGCCCAGCAGTCGTAGGCCACCGACACGAAGAAGCTGGCGGGCAACCGGTTGAGCGTCCCGACCTTGCACCCGATCAGCGACACGGCGCCGCCGAACCCCATGGTGCCCACGCCAAGCGTGTTCACGGTCCGCATGATGTCGGCTTCGACTGCCGCCAGCCGCTCGTCGGGATTGACGTCATCGAGCGTGCGAAACAGCTGTTGCTTCGCTTCGCTGTAGCCGGATGTGCGGTCGCCACCAATCGCCACGCCCACGGCGCCCGGCGCGCAACCCTTTCCCTGCGCCTGCCAGACGGCGTGAAGGATGCACTTGCGAACCCCCTCGAGCGTGCGATCCGCGCGGCCGAGATGCGCCAGCTCGATCGGCAGCGAATACTGCGCGTTCATGTTCTCGCAGCCGCCGCCCTTGAGGATCAACCGAATCTCGATCTCGTCGTCGCGATCCCATTGCTCGAAATGCAGAATCGGCGTCCCGGGTCCCAGGTTGTCGCCTGAGTTTTCGCCGGTAATCGAATCGACGGAGTTCGGCCGCAGCTTGCCGCGTCGCGTCGCCTCCGCGACCGCATCACGGATCACGCTCTTCATCACGATCTGACTGACACCCACCGGCGTCTTGATCTCGAACGTCGGCATGCCGGTGTCCTGGCAGATCGCCCCCTCGCCGTTCGCGGCGAGATCGATGTTCTGCGCGATGATCGTCAGCGCCTGCGCCGAGCGCGTGCCGGGCGATTCCGTCGAGCCGGCCTGGCGCATGGCCGCTCGCACGTCTGGCGGCAAATCGGTCGAGGTCTTCACGATGAGATCCAGGACCGAGTCGAACAGGGCGGATGGCATGCGAGCAGTATAATTCTGAGAGAGGCGCCGGTCGCCCACGCTTGCCGCCATGACCCACCGCATCGAGCGAGACCCCCTGGGCGACAAGCCCGTCCCCGGAGACGCGTACTACGGCATCCAGACCGCGCGCGCCCTCGAGAACTTTCCCATCAGCGGCTTGCGCGCCCATGCCGAGCTCGTCACCGCCACGGTCCTGATCAAGAAATGTGCGGCGCGCGCGAACATGGCGCTCGGTCGCCTGGCCCCGGATATCGGCAATGCCATCGTTTCGGCTGCCGACGAGATCATCGGTGGCCAGCTTCGCGATCAATTCGTCGTCGACGTCTATCAGGCGGGCGCCGGGACGTCGCACAACATGAACGCAAACGAGGTGCTGGCGAACCGCGCCGGGGAACTGCTCGACAGCCCACGCGGCGCCTACACGCGTGTGCACCCCAACGACCACGTCAACATGGGCCAGTCCACGAACGACGTCTATCCGGCGGCGACGCGGCTGGCGCTGCTAGTCGTTGTCGATCGACTCGTGGCCTCGGCGAGAGAGCTGGCGTCGGCGCTGGACGCCAGGTCGCGCGCCTTTGCCAACGTCCTGAAGGTCGGCCGCACACACCTGCAGGACGCGGTGCCGATTACGCTGGGACAGGAATTCAGCGGCTACGCGTCATCCATCGCCCGTGGCGCAGACGACGTGGAGCGGGCGGCGACGCAGTTGCTGGAGTTGAATCTCGGTGCCACGGCCGTCGGCACCGGGCTGAACGCCGGCGACGATTACATGACCCTCACGATCGAGTTCCTGGCACAGGAAACGGGCAAGCCGGTCGTACCGGCCGCAAACCGCTTCCGCGTGACCCAGAGCATGGGCGACCTGCTGGCGGTATCTGGCGCCGTCAGACGCCTGGCGGTCGAGACGAGCAAGATCGCAAGCGACCTGCGGCTGCTGTCGATGGGGCCTCGCGCGGGTCTCGCGGAGATCAGGCTGCCAGCGGTGCAGCCCGGCTCGTCGATCATGCCTGGCAAGGTGAACCCTTCGATTCCCGAGATGGTGAACCAGGTCTGCTACCAGGTGACGGGCTGCGATGCGACCATTGCCGCGGCGGCCGAAGGCGGACAGCTGGAGCTGAACGTGATGATGCCCGTCATCGCCTGGAACGCGCTGCACGCGACGACGATTCTCGCCGCCGCGATCGCCGTGTTCGCCAGTCGAACCGTCGAGGGCATCGAAGCGGATGAGGACCGGTGCCGCGAGCTCCTCGATCGCAGCACGGCGGTCGCCACCGCGCTCAGTCCGTACATCGGGTATGCGGCGACCGCGGACGTCGCGAAAGCGGCGGTGGCCACGGGCCGCTCGGTGCGCGAGATCGTGCTCGAACGGAACCTGCTCGATGCCGCACGCCTCGACGAGATCCTGTCGGCCGACGCCATGACGCAGCCTGGCATTGCAGGGCAGCACCGATGACCGTCGCAGGGCTGAAGGCCCGCCTCCGCCACGGAGCACCGATGGGGGTGGCGCTCCTCGCCGCAACGCTGGCTGCCCCGCTCGTATTGGCCGAGCAGGACCGCGGACGCCGTTTGTTCAACCCCGAAGAGCTGGGCGTGCTCGAAGGACCAGACCGGGACGCGTGGCAGAAGCCCGATCTCGTGATGGATGCGCTCGGCATCGGCGAAGGATCGGTCGTCGCCGATCTTGGCGCGGGCGGTGGCTGGTTCACCGTCCGCCTCGCGCGGCGCGTCGGCCCCAACGGGACGGTGTTCGCGCAGGACGTTCAGCGGCAGATGCTCGAAGCCATCAAGCGACGTGTCGGGCGAGAAGGCTTGAGAAACGTGGAATACGTGCAGGGCAGCCTGGACGGCGACGACTCGCGCCTGCCGGCAGGCCGGCTCGACGCGGTCCTCATCGTCGACGTCTATCACGAGGTGGCGAACCCGATCGAGCTGCTACGCAATGTCAGCGCCTCGCTGAATGCCACGGGCCGGATTGGCATTGTCGGTTTCACGCTCGAGGGCGGCGGCCCGGGTCCTCCGCTCAATCAGCGAAAGAGCGAGGAGAGCGTGATCAAGGACGCGCAGGAGGCGGGCCTGCGGCTGGTGAATCGCGTCAACCGCGAATCGTTCTTGGAGTTTCAGTACATGCTGATCTTCGGGCGGTAGACTGATGGCCGCACTGAAGTGCGGCCCTACTGCAGTAGCGCTGCAGTGGGGCCCGACTTCAGTCGGGCTGTTCATGCGGGCTAAAGCTCGGCCCCAGGAGCCGCCATGCCGCCGGCATGATCGTCGCCGCGAGGCCGATCTTCACGAGGTCGGCGACGACGAAGGGATAGAACCCCGCGTCGAGCGCAGCTTGGAGCGATCGGGCATCGGCGCCGGGCGCAAACAGCGTGAGCCACGTGATTCCGCCGGCAAAGACGATCGGCAAGCCGATCGCCATGGCGACGACCGAGGTCAGATAGCGGCGGTCGAAGGCGCGGCGCGCCAGGAAACCGGTCGCGAACGCCGCCAGCGGATACGCCATGAGGTATCCACCGGTCGGTCCGAGCAGCCGGCCAGCGCCCTGAGGCAGCTCCGGCGACGCCGCAAACACCGGTAATCCAGCCAGACCCGCGGCCAGGTAGCACACCTGGCTCACCAGGCCCAGCTCGGGTCCAAGCACCGCGCCGCCCAGCAGCACCACCATCGGCTGAAGGGTGAAGGGGACCGGGGTGAACGGGAGCGGTACACTGATCTGCGCCGCGGCGGCCGTGGCCACCATCACGAACAAGGTCGCGGCCAGCTTGAGCGGCGTCGACAGGTTGGTCGCCTCAACGGACACCAGCGCGGCATCCATGAAGGTGGGGACGCGGCGAGTCGTCAACATACAGGCGAAATTCTAGCGTATGGTCACAGCCCTGACAATTGCCGGCAGCGATTCGGGCGGCGGGGCCGGCATTCAGGCCGATCTGAAGACGTTTGCCGCGCACGGCGTCTACGGCACCAGCGCCATTACCGCGCTGACCGCCCAGAACACGATGGGCGTGAACGGCGTCCACGTCGTCCCGCCGGATTTCGTGGTCGCGCAAATCGAGGCGGTCGCCGACGACATCCCGATCGCCGCCACCAAGACCGGGATGCTGGCGACCGCCGCCGTCGTGTGCGCCGTCGCCGACGTCATCGCGCGCCGCGGGCTTCCGTGGCTGGTCGTAGACCCCGTCATGATCGCGAAAAGTGGCGACCGGCTGCTGGACGACGGCGCCGTTCATGAAGTGCGACGCGTGCTGATGCCTCTCGCCTTTGTGGTGACACCGAATCGCATGGAAGCCGAGGCGCTCACGGGGCGCGCCGTCGTCTCCCGGCACGACGCGAGAGACGCCGCGAAGGCGCTGATCGATCTCGGCGCACGGGCAGCGATCGTGAAGGGGGGCCACTTCGAGGACCCCGACGTCGTCGACCTGTTGTACGACGGGCGCGATTTCCACGAGTTCCGTCATCCACGCCAGCAGACCCGCCATACCCATGGCACCGGATGCACGTTTGCGGCCGCCCTGACCGCCAACCTTGCGCTCGGCCACACGCTTCCCGCGGCCGTCGCCCGCACGGCGGACTTCGTCGCGGGCGCGATCGCGCACGGCTTTGCGATCGGCCGCGGCCACGGCGCGCTCGACCACTTCTGGCGCCAGCAGGGCACGTCGCCATCGCGAGAGTAGGTAGTCTCGAAACGGGCGTCATATACTTTCAGGGATGGAGCGTCCACGATTTGCGGTGACGGACGCGGCATTGTCGCTCGACGCGGTGACGGCGGCGGTGCTGGCCTCCACGGAGGGACCGGTCGGCGCCATGGCGAGCTTCGTCGGCCTGGTGCGCGGCCGCAACCTGGATCGCGACGTGATGTTCCTCGAATACGAAGCCTACGAGCCGCTGGCATTGAACGCGTTTTCGCGGATCGAGCAGGAAGTCCATCAGGCGTGGCCGTCGGCCACGATTGGCGTGCACCATCGCACGGGACGCCTCGACGTCGGCGAGGCGAGCATCGTGATTGTCGCCGCGTCCGCGCATCGCGGCGATGCCTTTGCCGCGAGCCGGTACGTGATCGAGCGCGTGAAACAGATCGCGCCAATCTGGAAGCGCGAGCACTTCTCGGGTGGGCAGGTCTGGATTGAAGGGGCGACGGCCGATCCGGACGACACCTCAGCGCGGGACGAGGCGCGCCGCCGGGCATGCGCGTGAGAATTCGATTGTTCGCCCGCCTGCGCGAGATCGCAGGCGCCGACGAGCTCGAGCGTGAGGTGCCGGATGGCAGCACGCTCCTGGGCGTCTGGCAGGCGCTCGCCGGAGAGTTTCCGGCGATCGCGCCGTACCGCCGTTCGGTGTCCGGTGCGGTCAACGCCGATTACGCGCGGCTCGACGCGGCGGTCGCCGACGGCGACGAGGTCGCGTTTCTTCCTCCTGTTTCGGGCGGCTAGGTTTCGATGTTCGACAAACTCAATGCGGTCGAGGCCCGCTACGGCGAGCTGACGATGTTGCTGGCGGATCCGGCCGTGCAGAACGACGCGGCGAAATATCGCGACAGCGCGAAGGCGCTCTCGGAAATCGAGCCGCTCGTCGAGAAATATCGCGAGTTCAAGACCGTCGATCAGCAGACGCGAGACGCACAGGAGCTGGTCCGCGGCGGCGATCCCGAGATGGCCGCCCTCGCCAGGGAGGAGCTGAAGGATCTCGAGCCACGACAGGCGGCGCTGCTCGAGGAGATGCGCATCCTGCTCCTGCCGAAGGATCCGAACGACGAGAAGAACGTGCTGCTCGAAATCCGCGCCGGCACCGGCGGAGACGAGGCGGCCCTCTTTGCCGGCGAGCTGTTCCGGATGTACAGCCGCTTCGCCGAGCGCCAGGCCTGGAAGCTCGAGGTGATGTCGCTCAGCGAGACGGGGATCGGCGGGATCAAGGAAGCGATCGCGTCGATCGAGGGCAAGCGCGTCTACAGCCAGTTGAAATACGAAAGCGGCGTCCACCGTGTCCAGCGCGTGCCGGAAACGGAAGCCAGCGGACGGATCCACACGTCCACCGCCACGGTCGCGGTGCTTCCCGAGGCGGAAGAGGTCGACGTCCAAATCAGCGAGAAGGACATCCGCGTCGATACCTTCTGCTCGAGCGGACCCGGCGGCCAGAGTGTGAATACGACTTACTCGGCGGTCAGAATCACGCACCTGCCTACCGGGCTGGTGGTCTCGCAGCAGGACGAGAAGTCGCAAATCAAGAATCGTGCGAAGGCGATGAAGGTGCTCCGCGCGCGGCTCTACGAGATCGAGATGCAGAAGCAGCAGGAAGCCATCGCGAAGGATCGCCGCAGCCAGGTGGGCACCGGCCAGCGCTCCGAGAAGATCCGTACATATAACATCCCGCAAAGCCGCATCACCGATCATCGCATCAACTTCACCACGCATCAGCTGGTGAACGTGCTGAACGGCGACCTGACGGAGCTCGTCGATGCCGTCACGTCGTACTACATGGCGGAACGGTTGAAAGAGGCGACAGAGACGGACGCGTGATTCACGCGCTCGTCGTCGCCGCACGCGAGCGCCTGATTCGGGCCGGCGTTCCTCCCGATCAGGCCGGGATTGACGCGGAGGTTCTGGCTCGGCATGTGCTGGGCTGGGATCGCGCACACTACCTCGCGTCGCGGCACGAGCCTCTCCCCGTCACAGCGTCCTCACGGTTCGAAGCCGCGCTCGTGCAGCGCGAGCGGCGCGTGCCGGTGGCCTACATCACGGGGCACCGCGAGTTCTGGGGGCTCGACTTCGAGGTGACGCCGGCCGTCCTCATCCCCCGCCCGGAGAGCGAGTTGATCGTCGAAACCGCGTTGACGTTTCTGAGCGACGCCGCGGCGCCGGCGCGAATCGCGGATGCCGGCACGGGCAGCGGGTGCCTCGCGGTCAGCCTCGCCTTTGAACGGCCCCGTGCAACGCTCGTGGCGACCGACGTCTCCGAAGACGCGCTCGCCGTCGCCCGACGAAACGCCGACCGGCATGGCCTTGCTGACCGGATCCACTTCGCGCGCACGTCCTTCCTCACGGATCTCGCGGGCCCGTTCGATGTCATCGTCGCGAATCCGCCGTACATCCCTCGCGCTCACGAGTCCACGCTCTCGCCGGATGTCCGCGACCACGAGCCCGCGGTCGCCCTGTTCGGTCGAGGAGATGACGGCCTCGACGATGTGCGAGAGCTGTTGCGACAGACGGCGACACGGCTCGCGCCGTCCGGACGGCTGATGATGGAGTTCGGCTATGGGCAAGGGGACGCCGTGCGAGCCGGCGCAGCGTGGGCTGGTCTCGAGGTCGTCTGCGTCCTGAAGGACTTACAGGGGCACGAGCGCATGCTGGTGGCTGCGCGTCGACCTTTACGCGCGGCACTATAATTCGCAGATGTCGTGCCTCTTCTGCCGAATCATCTCCGGCGAGATCCCGTCCTCGAAGGTGTTCGAAGACGCCGATCTCTTCGCCTTCAACGACATCAATCCGCAGGCGCCGCTCCACGTGCTCATCGTGCCGAGGAAGCACATCGCCACGACCAATGAGCTGGCGATCGACGATGAAGCTGTGGTGGGAAAGCTCGTCCGGCGAGCCGCAGCGATCGCGAAAGAGCACGGGTACGACCAGCGCGGCTATCGAACGGTGCTGAACTGCAACAGCGAAGCAGGACAGACGGTATTCCATATCCATCTGCACCTGCTGGCCGGGCGCCACTTGGGGTGGCCGCCGGGGTGATGCCCAAGCTAAAGCTTGGGCCTACGTACACTAAGCTTGGGCCTACGTACAACGGAACGAACTCCGAATGGTGTACGTAGGCCCGAATTTTAGCTCGGGCATCACTCCTCCGCGCGGATCGTCGTCAACAGGTACTGTCCCCGTCCCTTGGCGCGATCGTGCGCGAAGTCCACGACGCGATACCCGCGCGCCAGGTAGTGCTGGAAGATCGCGCGCGTCTCGAGACGCCACCGCAGTGCCAGAGCCGGATCCGCGGTCAGCATCCCCGAAAAGTCGAGCGGCATCTCGACCTTGATCCGGGGCTCGTTCCAATTGGCGTCGAACCCCTCCGGCGTCAACGATTCGCCCAACGACCGGGTTCGATTGACAACCGGCGCCTCGGCCGCGGCCTTGTCGATGGCGCGGATCGCGGCGGGGGCGATCCGCCGGACGACGTGCGGCCGGCGGATCCACCATTGGCAGATGAATCGATCCGTCGGCAGCCCGCCATGCAGCGCGCTGGTCGACTCGCCGTAGATGTTTTCGACGTACTCCTCGACGATCACGCCGAGCTTCGCGAAATTGAGGTGCGCGTTGATCGATTGAAGCGGATCGTACGTCCACTCGATCAGATCGAGTCCGAGGTTCAACACCGCGTCACGCTGAGCCAGCTTGAGGTCCGAACCGAGACCGGTGCCCCGCAACCGCGGCTCAACGCCGAGCATGTGCGACCAGTGTGACGCGTCGGATGCACCATCGCTCCTCTTGCGCAGAGCGGCCAGTGAAAACACGAATCCAACCAGGCGGTCGCCGTCATACGCCCCCAGCAGGACGGCGCCGCGCCGTACGGTGACGGCCAGGATTGGCACCGGCACGAGATCCACGGCGCCCCAGATTGTCGCCTCCAACTGCTCCACCTGCCGGAACTGCGGAAGGGTTGTCAGCGGCTGAATCGTCGGCATCGAGTCACAGCAGGGGAAGCAGGTCGCGAAGGCTGTGAATCACCGGAACCTCGGGGTTCACTTCGCCGCCAAACGGCTGGTCGTCTGCACCGCGGCGGACCAGTACGGCGCGCATGCCGATGCCGCGGGCGCCGGCGATGTCCTGGCCGACGCTGTCGCCCACCATCACGGAATCGGCGGCCGGCGCGTTCATCAGCCGCAGCGCCGATTCGAAGATGCTCGGGTGGGGCTTCAGATAGCCGTGGTTCGACGACGAGATCGCCACCGAGACGAGGCCGTCGAGCTCGAAGTGACTTTGAAAGGTCGCGAGGCAGCGATGGCTGTTCGATATCAACCCGATCCGGATGCCCCGTGCATCGATCGCTCGCAGGGCGTCGGGGACATCGTCGTACATCTCGAAATGACGATTCGACGCCCACTCGTCATACACCTCCACCGCACACGATTCAACGCCCGGGCCGCTGCCGCCCATCGCCTCGATGATCATCGCGGTGTAGCGATGGAAGATCGCCGGATCGTAAATGTCTCCCTGCGCGGCATCCAGGATGGGGGCGGCCGAGCGGACTGCCGAATCGAAGCGCGCCGGGTCGAGATCGAGGCCGTGGCGCCCGCCGAACTCGCGATAGCCAGGGCCCCGGAACATCGGGCCGGGATAAATCAGCGTGAAATCGACGTCGAAGAAGACCGCCGCCGTCACGCGACCGCCTCGCCTCCTTCGCGCGCGGGCGGTCCCGCCACCCAAATCGCAGCCCGATCGCCCGACAGGAACGCTCTGGCCACGTCATTCACCTCGTCGAGCGTGACCGCGTCGAGGAGCGCTGGCAGGCGGCGGTCGTAGTCGAGTCCCAGCGCGAAGTAGTCGGCATCGTGCAGGAACGAGGCGATGCCGCCGTTCGTCTCGAGCGTTCGCGGCATCGAGCCAATCAGGTAGCGCTTGGAATCGGCGAGTTCCTCCGGCCTCACTCCGTCTCTCGCCATGCGCTCGACCTCATCGTCTATGGCCCGCACCGTCTTCTCCACATTCGCCGGGTTCACGCCGGCGCGGATCACAAGAGGGCCCTCGGCAATGTTGGCGTCGAACGAACTGAACACGTAATAGGCCATTCCCTGGCGCTCGCGGATGTTGTCGCCGAGTCGTCCGCCAAGGGCATACTGGCCGAGCACGTTGTTGAGCAGCGTGAGCGGGAAGTACCTGGGATCCCGCCGGGTAATGGTGGCAAAGCCGTACGCAATGTCTGACTGCGCCTTGCCGGGCATCGCCGTCGTCCGGATCTGACGGGTCCGCGCCTGAGGCGCCTTCGGCGGCTGGAGCGCGCGACCGCCCGGCACGACCCAGTCCGCGAAGACGTGCTCGGCACCTGCGTACGCGATCTCGGGATCGACGTCGCCGACAATCACGAGCCGCAGACCGCTCGCGCCGACCTGCGCTTGATAGAAGCGCACGAGATCGTCCCGAGTGATGCGCTCGACGGAATCAACCGTGCCCCGCGCCGGACGCCCGTACGGGTGGCCGTCGGGATAGACGAGACGCATCAGGCCTTCCATCGACACGGCAGCGGGATTGTCCTCGTCCTGGCGGATGGCCGTGACGATCGTGCCACGTCGGCGTTCGATCTGCTCCGGCGGAAATGTCGGGTGTCGTAGGACGTCGGCGATGATTTCGAGCATCGCCTGGAGGTCCTCGGCGAGGCACGTGCAGGAGACCGACAGCAGATGACGCGTGACCCCGACGTTCAGACTGACGCCGCGGCCGTCCAGGTCTTCCGCCAGCTGGTCGGCGGTCCGATGGTCGGTCCCGCGGTCGATGACCCGGGCGAGGAAGTTTGACCGGCCGAGCAGATGGTCTTCATCGAAGCCGCTGCCCGCGGGCAATGTGGCGTACAACGTCACCGCGGGATGAGTGGCCGTCTGCTGAACCAGCACAGTCGCGCCATTGCCGAGCGATCGGCGAAGTGGCGACAGGCCTCGATGCGTCAGAGTGGCCATCATTCGCTCCGGGCGCCGACAGCCTCGTCGGCCAGCGGCTCGAACCAACCGACGGTTCGGTTGGCAGGCGCCAGGTACTGACGGGCGACGCGCGCGACGTCTTCCAGCGTGACTGCGGCGAGGGCGGCTTCCATCCCGTGATACACGTCGACGTCGGCAACCGTGTGGAAGTAGCCGATCTGATGCGCGATGCTCGTGACAGAGTCGGCCTCGAATACCAGCCGGGCTCGAAGCTGGTGTCGCGCTCGATCGAACTCGGCGGGAGTGATGCCGTTGGCCCTGACGTCGGCCAGTGCCTCGTCCGCAGCCGCCTCCAGCGAGGCCAGCGGGGTCCCGGACGTGGCGGTGCACGAGACGCTATAGAGAAACGGGTGTTCGGTGGGCAGCAGGGCGCCGAACACGCTGGACGCCAGGCCGGTGTCCACCAGGGCGCGATAGAGCCGGGTGCTGCGCTGTGGAGGATTGCGGAACGACGCCCACAGATTGATGCCCTTTGCTCCGCTGAGCGCGGCGTCCAGGATGAGCATCGGATGAAAATCGACGCTCCTCACCTCGGGCGCACGCCACGCGAGCTTCAGGTAGGCGGTCGTGCCGGGCCGCTCGACGCGGACGCGCCGCTCGCCAAGCTGCTCGGGTTCGGACGTCATCACCCGCCGGGGCAGCGTGCCGGCGCCAATCCCCCCAAACTGGCGCTCGGCGCGACGGAACGCATCGTCGGCATCGACGTCGCCGACGATGACGAGGGCGGCGTTGTTGGGGACGTACCAGGTCCGATAGAACCCGAACAGGTCGTCGCGGGTCATCGACTCGAGGTCGCTGCGCCAGCCGATGGTCGGGTGGTGGTAGCCGTGGGCCTTGAACGCAGCGGCCGTGACCTCGGTGTCGAGCAGCTGCTCGGGATCGTTGTCGCCGCCCTCGAGTTCAGAGATGATGACGGTCCGTTCGGATTCGCAATCGTCCGGGTGATAGAGGCCGTTCGACATGCGCTCGGCCTCGATGAAGAGCATCCGGTCGAGCGCATTCGTGATGGCCGTCTCGAGATAGGTCGTCTGATCGATCCAGGTGTAGCCGTTCCAGCTGCCGCCGAACTGCTCGATGATGCCCTTGACCTGATCCCGTGGGATGTTGGCCGTGCCCTTGAAGTTCATGTGCTCGACCCAGTGGGACACGCCCGTGAGGCCGGCACGCTCATCCTTCGAACCCACCTTGTACCAGCACCAGACCGAGGCCAGCGGCGCGGTTCGCATCTCCTGTACGAAGACCGTGAGGCCGTTATCGAGCTGGGTGCGACGGAGGGCCGGGACACCTGCAAGCGCGGTTCCGGTGACAGGCATCTATTCATTATATCGGGCAGACTGTCCTCGCTTGATACGCGACGGCTGCCGGTTGCCGGCCTGCAAGTGGTTTTGTTTCAGCCAGTTAAAAACCGCCTGGTACGGCGAGCCAATTGCAGTAACCCCGACAGATAAAGGAGCTCGACTACCGATGACAAGCATTCTCAGGACAGCGGGCGCGGTGGCTGTGGCGGCGCTGCTGGCGATTCCGGCGTACGCCGCGGTGGATGCCACCTTCGTCCTGCGCTCGGGCGAGCGCATCTCGGGCAGTCTGGTGGACTTCGGCGCGAGCGGCGTGACGGCGCGCGTGGGCGGCGGCACCCGTACGTTTCGCATCGGCGATCTCGCGGTGATCGACTTCACGAACACGGCCTCGTATCCGGCGACCGAGTCCAATCGGGTGGGGGGCGGCGTGCATGCGCTCGTGCTGCGCAGCGGATCCGTGATGCTTGGACGATTGTCGGATGTCGGCGGATCGAACCCTCTACGCATCTCATTCGTCGCGGACGGAGCCACGCGGGATTTCAACTCCAACGAGGTTGCCCGAATCTACTTCGCGCGGACGGGCGGCGGCAGCAGCGGCGGTGGCGAGTTGCAGCCCGGAACGGGACAAATCCGCGTGCCGGGCAACAGCGACTGGGTCTCGACGGGTCTCTACGTGAGGCAGGGCCAGCGCATCGAAATTCGTTCGACCGGCGAAGTGCGCCTGAGCAGCGATGCCAGCGACACGGCGCAGCCGGCCGGTTCGATGAAGGGCCGCTACGCCGCGGGTTCGCCAATTCCGAACGCCCTGGCCGGCGCCTTGATCGGACGCGTCGGCAACAGCGCGCCGTTCGGCATAGGCGACCAGAGCAGCTTCTCGGCGCCAGCCTCGGGGCTGCTGTTCCTCAGGGTCAATGACGATCATGTGCAGGACAATTCGGGCGAGTTCGGCGTCGATCTGCTCCGGCGATAGGCGATTCAGGTCTGTGGGGCGGGGCTTTAGCCCCGCCCCACTCCGCACAAAGCTCCCGCAAGGCTGAGGCCCCAACTCCACAACCATCCGCCTACTCGCCCGTGAGGCTGAAGCCCCGCCTCCACACCTGCCGCACCAGCACGATCTGTTTGGTACAATTGCTAGTTCATATGCCCGACTGGAAGGACACGCTGAACCTGCCGCGGACCGACTTTCCGATGAAGGCGAACCTGCAGGCCGCCGAACCGGAGACGATTGCGTGGTGGGGCCAGATCGGCCTGTACGGACAGCTCCGTGCCCACCGGGCCGGTCGCCCGCGCTACGTCCTCCACGACGGGCCGCCCTACGCGAATGGGCAGATCCACCTCGGCACCGCACTCAACAAGATCCTCAAGGACCTGGTGGTGAAGTCGAAGTCGATGGCCGGCTTCGATGCGCCGTACGTGCCCGGCTACGACTGCCACGGCTTGCCAATCGAGCTGAAGGTCGACCGCGAGCTGGGACCGAAAAAGCGCGAGATGTCCACGGCTGACTTCCGCCGCGCCTGCCGCGCCTACGCCGAGCGATTCATCGGCGTGATGACGGAGGAGTTTCAGCGCCTCGGCGTGTTCGGCGACTGGCAGCATCCGTACCTGACGATGAACTTCCGCTATCAGGCCGCGATCGCCCGCGCGCTTGGGCGGATCGTCGAGCGCGGCCTTGTCTACAAAGGCAAGAAGCCGGTCCATTGGTGCATCCACTGCCGGACAGCGCTGGCGGAAGCCGAGGTCGAATACGAAGCGCACACGTCGCCGTCGATCTACGTGGAGTTTCCGCTCGACCTGTCGAGCGCGACCGATCTGGCGTCCCGTGCGCCGGAGCTCGCCGGACGGAACATCTCGGTGCTGATCTGGACGACGACGCCGTGGACGATCCCGTCGAACCTGGCGATCGCGTTTCACCCCGACTTCATCTATGGCGCCTACGAGCACGACGGGCGGGTCGTGCTCATGGCCGAGCCGCTCGCCTCCCGCGTGGCCGCGGCGGCGAAGCGGACGCTCGGCGATCCGATCGCTCACATCGCGGGCAGGGACCTCGAAGGCCTGAGGTTCACGCATCCGCTCTACGACCGGACCTCTCTCGGTGTCCTCGCCGATTACGTCACGCTCGAGCAGGGCACGGGCGCGGTGCATACCGCCCCCGGTCACGGCGCCGACGACTACCTCACGGGCCTCAAGTACGGACTCGACATCTATGCGCCGGTGGGACCCGACGGCCGGTTCACGGACGATGTCGGGCTGTTTGCGGGCGAGCAGGTGTTCGAGGCGAACCCCGGGATCGTGGAAGCCCTCACCGAACGTGGTCGCCTGTGGCACTACGAGCCATACGAACACACCTACCCGCACTGCTGGCGCTGCCACAATCCCGTGATCTTCCTGGCGACGTCGCAATGGTTCGTGCGGATGGACGGGCAGCCAGTGGTCACGCCTGATGGCGCGTCCCCCCGGACGCTGCGCGACGCGGCGCTTCGCGTTATTGACGAGCAAGTGGAGTGGATCCCATCCTGGGGCCGCGATCGCATCTACAACATGGTCGTTAATCGCCCCGACTGGTGCATCTCGCGCCAGCGCGCCTGGGGAGTGCCGATTCCGGCGCTCGATTGCGCCGACTGCGGCGAGGCTGTCCTCACTCCGGAGATCGTCGAGCGCGCGGCCTCGGTCTTCGACGAGTACGGCGCAGACGCGTGGTACGAGCGCCCCCTGCCGGAGTTCGTGCCTGAAGGTCTGACGTGCGGAAAATGCGGGGGCACCGCGTTCGAGCGAGAGACGAACATCCTCGACGTCTGGTTCGACTCGGGCTCGAGCCACGAAGCGGTGCTTCCGTTCCGGCCCGACCTGACCTGGCCGGCGGATCTCTATCTCGAAGGCAGCGATCAGCATCGCGGGTGGTTCCAGAGCTCGCTGCTCGTCGGTCTCGGCACGCGCGGCGCACCTCCGTTCCGGGCGGTCCTCACCCACGGCTTCTTCGTGGACGAGGAAGGCCGGAAGATGTCGAAGTCGCTCGGCAACACCATCGAGCCGCAGGAGATCATCGCGAAGAGCGGGGCCGAGATCATCCGCCTGTGGGTCGCGATGGTGGACTACCGCGAGGAGATCCGCATCGGGCCGGAGATCCTGGCACGAGTCGTCGAGGCGTACCGGAAGCTGCGCAATACGCTGCGCATCCTGGCCGCCAACCTGTTCGACTTCGATCCGTCGAACGACCAGGTAGCGCCCTCGGTCCTCGAACCCGTCGATCGGTACATCCTGTCGCGGTACGCCGAGCTGACGCTCGACATGTTGCGTGCCTATGCCGCGTTCGACTTCCAGCGCGTCGTGCACGGGCTCAACGCGTTTGCGACCGTCGATCTCAGCGCGTTCTATGTCGACGTCACCAAGGACCGGCTGTACACGTTGGGCACGCGATCGACGACGAGGCGGGCAGCGCAGACAGCGATGTACCGGATCGTGGACGGTCTGGCCCGGCTGACGGCGCCCATCCTGCCGGTGACGGCCGAGCAGCTCTGGAAAGCGCTGCCCGGGAAGCGCGACGTCTCGGTGCACCTTGCCGAGTTCCCCGACGCGGCGGCGCTCGACGCGCTGGTCGATCCCGATCTGAATGCCGACTGGCAGCGGCTGTTGTCGCTCCGCAACGACGTCAACGTGCAGATCGAGGCCCGTCGGAAGGAAAAGCTCTTCGGCACCTCGCTCGGCGCGCAGGTGGCGATCACGGCGGCCGGCGACGATCTGGCGCTGCTGCGGAAATACGCATCCAGCCTGCCGATGCTCTTCATCGTCTCTGACGTGCGCGTCCAGGAAGGCGCCGGGCTGTCAATCGCCACCGCGAAGGCGGACGGCATCAAGTGCGACCGGTGCTGGCGCGTGGTGCCGTCGGTCGCCTCCGATACCGACCACCAGGGCCTCTGCGATCGGTGCGTGGACGCGCTGGCGGAGCCCGTGGGCTCGTGAAGCGCCGACTGGAGCTGGCTGTCGTCGCCGCGGTCGCGCTGCTCGATCAGGCCACCAAGCTGCTGGTGGTGATGGAACTGGGCCTGCACGAGACGATCGAGGTGGTTCCCGGCCTGCTGAACCTGACACACGTGCGGAACTCCGGCGTCGCGTTCGGGTTCCTCAATGCCACGAGCTTCGCGTTCAAGCCGGCGTTGATGGCGTTCCTGGCGTTCGCCGCCCTGATCGGCGTGGCGTTGTATACGACGCAGCTCTCGCCGCACCAGAAGTGGGCCCGCACGGCACTGGCGCTCATCCTCGGCGGCGCGGCGGGCAATCTCGTCGATCGCGCGCGTCAGGGCTACGTGGTGGACTTCGTGGACGCCTACTGGGGCTCGTGGCACTTCTGGGCGTTCAATGTGGCGGACGCCGCCATCAGCGTCGGCGTAAGCATCCTGATACTCGATCTCGTGCGGCCGGCGCCGCCGGTGAGCGCTGGCTGATCGCGGAGGCTTTCACGTGTTTCCGGAACTGTTCAAGCTCGGCCCAATCACCGTCTACACGTATGGCGTCCTGCTGGCAACCGCCTATCTGCTGGGACTGAAGCTCGCGATGACACGCGCGCGAACGCGCGGTCTCGATCCCAATCGCGCGCTCGACCTCGGCATTGCGATCATCGTCTCCGCCCTGGTCGGCGCCAAGCTGCTCCTGGTGATCGTCGAGTTCGATCACTACCGGCAGAATCCCGCCGAGATCTTCTCGATTCTGCGGGCCGGCGGCGTGTTCTACGGCGGCCTCATCGCGGCGGTCGCCATCGCGTTCTGGTACATGCGGCGACACCGCATGCCGCTCTGGACCACCTGCGACGTGTTCGCGCCGGGCATCGCGCTGGGACATGCCGTCGGGCGGCTCGGATGCCTGGCGGCGGGCTGCTGCTACGGGCGCCAGACGGATGTGCCGTGGGCGATCACCTTCACGAATCCGGCGGCAGCCGCAAACGTCGGCACGCCGCTGGGGGTGCCGCTCCATCCGACGCAGATCTACGAAAGCGGGGCCGAGCTCCTGATTCTGATCTTCCTGCTGGCCACCGAGAAACGGGGCCGCAGCTTCGAGGGCCGGACCTTCTGGAGCTACATGCTGCTCTACGGGGTCTCGCGGTTCATCATCGAGTTCTTCCGCGGCGACGCGCGCGGCATGGTGTTCGACGGCATCTCGACCTCGCAGTTCATCTCGCTGCTGATCGTCCCGCTCGCGGTCGCGATGCTGCTGTATCTGTCGCGGCGAACCGCCCTTCCCACCGGTGTGGGGGCGCGAGCCGTCGGCCGTGCCTGACGCGGCGGATCCGATGACCGCCGTCACCGTCGAAGTCGCGGCCGACCAGGCGGGCGAACGGCTCGATCGGTATCTCGCCGCGGTCCTGCCTGGACACTCGCGATCGCAGGTCCAACGCTTCATCGAGATGGGGCTGGTCACGATCGAAGGCCGTCAAGCGCGGTCGAACCTCGCGGTGCGCAAGGGTGACCGTGTCGTGGTGGACATTCCGGCACCGGCGGCCACGGAAGTCGTGGCCGAGGATCTGCCGCTCCCAATCCTCTACCAGGACGCCGATGTCATCGTGGTGAACAAGCCCGCCGGCATGGTGGTGCACCCGGCGGCGGGTCACGCGTCGGGTACGCTGGTCAATGCGCTGCTCCACCATGTCACCGATCTCAGCGGGATCGGCGGCGAGCTGCGTCCTGGCATCGTGCATCGCCTGGACAAGGGCACGTCGGGCGTGATGGTCGTCGCGAAGAACGATGCGGCGCACGATGCGCTGTCACAGCAGTTCCAGGACCGGCAGGTGGACAAGGAATACGCGGCGCTGGTCTGGGGCGTGGTGCAGGCCGGACGTCGGATCGATCTGCCGATCGGGCGCGACCCCAACGACAGGCAGAAGATGTCGGCACGCGCCAGGCGGTCGCGGTCGGCGGTCACTCGCATCACGCGGGCGGAGCATCTACGGGGCGTGACGCTGTGCCAGGTCGCAATCGCGACCGGACGCACCCATCAGATTCGGGTGCACCTCAGCGCCATCGGCCATCCGATCGTGGGCGACGCCACGTACGGGGGCACGCGCAAGCGCGTTCCCGCCGATCTCCTGCCCCTCCTTCGACTCGAGCGGCCGTTCCTGCATGCGCTGCAATTGACCTTCACGCATCCGACCGACGGCCGCCGCATGCAGTTCGAGGCGCCGCTTGCGGCGGACCTGCAGGCAGTGCTCGATGACCTGTTGCTGCGCCAGCCGGTCTAAGGGTCGACGGGTCTCAGGGTCGAAGCGTCAGAATATATGTGGCGGCGGGGCTTCAGCTCCGCGTCAGGAAGATGCCCATGCCGGATTCCAGACTGATCTCGTCGCAGCGGGTATACGAAGGCCGCATCTTCGATGTCACGGTTGATCGCGTGCGGCTGCCGCAGGGTCACGAGGCCACCCTCGAGGTCGTGCGGCACGAGGGGTCGGTCGTGCTCGTCCCGATCGCGGCCGATGGACGGCTGCTGCTGGTACGCCAGTATCGCCACGCGGTCGGACGCTTCCTGTGGGAGCTGCCGGCGGGGAGCCTCGAGTCAGGCGAGGATCCCGAAGCGGCGGCGGCGCGGGAGTGCCAGGAGGAGCTCGGACTGATCCCCGGACGCATCGAGCGGCTGCAGACGCTGTTCCCGACGCCAGGGTTCTGCACCGAGGCAATGACCTACTTTCAGGTAACCGATCTGAGAGAGCCGGGGCCAGACGATCCAGCCGCACATCAGGACGAGGACGAGTCGATCGAGGTCGGTGCGTACACGGTCGACGAGATCCGGGCGCTGATCGTCTCTGGCGAGATCGCCGACTTGAAGACGGTTGCGGGAGTGTGGCTGCTGTCGCGGTGACCACCACCAATGCGGGAGAGGCCTCGTCGAGAAAATGCGGGGACAGGCCCCGTCGAAAACAGCCGAGGGGCCTGTCCCCTTAGCACCCGAGTGCAAAAGGTGGGCGTCTGTCCGCTTCTTAGCCACATCGCGATGGGAAGAGGACAGGGCTCGGGAGCCTTTTTTGTGCCGGGTAGTAAGGGGACAGGCCCTCGGCTGTTTTTCGACGGGCCTGTCCCCGCCTTCTGGGGGAATGGATCTTGAACTAAAGCCGGGTATGCCCAGACCTCGGCTGCTTGCCGGTGCGCTCATCTGTCTCGTCGCCAGCGCGCAGATTGGCGCCACACCACGCCTTCCTGCGCTCGCGCTGCAAGTCGCCCTCGATCGCGCCGGGTTCTCACCCGGACAGATCGATAGCCTGAACGGTAACTTCACGTCCCGTGCGCGCGAGGCCTACGTCGAGGCAAGAAAAGTCTCGATCGAGCTCTCCACGGATCCGCTTACGCAGTACACGATCACCGAGGCGGATGTAGCGGGCCCGTTTGTGGAGCAGATCCCGAGCGATACCGAGCAGCAGGCGACCCTCGAGTCGCTCGCCTACACCTCTATCGTCGAAGCGCTCGCCGAACGGTTTCATGCGAGCCCGGCCCTTCTGAAGGCGCTGAACCCGACCGCGTCGTTCACCGCGGGATCGACGATCACGGTGCCTGCGGTAGAACCATTCCTGCTTCCGGGCCGACAGGGACAACGGCCTCGCACGAGCGGCAACCGTGTCGTCGCCGCCTCGATCGAGCTGTCGCGTGACACGCAAGCGGTGATCGCCCGCGATGTATCAGGCGGCGTTCTCCTCTACGCGCCGGTGACGGTCGGCAGCGAGGAGGACCCGCTTCCTGTGGGCGACTGGACGATCACTGGCGTCTTCGATCTGCCGATCTTCAACTACAACCCGGATCTGTTCTGGGACGCGGACGCGAGCCACGCGAAGGCGACCATCCAGTCGGGGCCGAACAACCCGGTCGGGGTCGTCTGGATCGGGATCGACAAGGAGCACTTCGGTTTTCACGGCAGCCCCGAGCCGTCGCAGATCGGCCGCACGCAATCGCACGGCTGCGTGCGGATGACCAACTGGGACGCGATGAGGCTGGCGGCGCTGGTCACCGAAGGAACGCCAGTGAGGTTGCGATGACGCGCGTTCGGCGTCGCCGTGCCCTGGCCGGACTGTTCCTCCCCTGGATCATCGCCGCGGCCATGCTGACGCTCGCGTGGTTCACGTTCCAACTGCGAGCGGTCGTCGAGACGCCCCCGCGCAATCCGGTGTTGCAACCGCAGACCGCGGCGAGCGCAGCCGCGGCAACCGTGCGGCCGCCGCCAGCCGTGCTCGTAGACGCCGACGTCGTCGAGCTCCGCAGGCGTGACTTGCCGATTCCGGTCGAAGGTGTTGCGGCGTCGAGTCTCGTGCCGACCTTTCACCAGATACGGGGCGTCAACCGAGAGCACGAAGCACTCGACATCCTCGCGCCACGGGGAACGCCGGCCGTCGCCGTGGAAGAGGGTCGCGTGGAGAAGCTGTTCACGAGCGAGCGCGGCGGGCTGACGGTTTACCTGTTCGACCGGTCAGGCACGTACTGCTACTACTATGCCCACCTGGATCGCTACGCCGACGACCTCGAGGAAGGTGACGTGGTCCCGCGCGGTCACATCGTCGGGTACGTCGGGACGACAGGGAATGCGCCGCCGGAGACGCCGCACCTGCATTTCGCGGTATTCAAGCTGGGACCGGAGAAACGCTGGTGGGAAGGGAAGCCGATCGATCCTTATGCGATCTGGCGGTGAGCGCCAGGACCAGCACCTCGTCGATCGTCGAGACCAGGTGAATCGTCAAGTCGCCGCGCAGCTCCGGGCTGAGATCTTCGTTGACGTTCTTCTCGTTCTGGCGCGGCAGAATCACTTCGCGGATACCGACGCGTCGCGCCGCGAGGACCTTCTCCTTGATCCCGCCCACCGGCAGAACCTTGCCCGACAGCGTGATCTCGCCCGTCATCGCCAAATCGCCGCGAACCGGACGTCCGGTGAGCTCCGATACCAGCGCCGTCGCCATCGTGACACCCGCGGACGGCCCGTCCTTGGGAATCGCGCCTGACGGCACGTGCAGGTGGATCTCGGCCGACTTGTAGAAGTCGGGGTCGATTCCGAGCTCCTTGGCGTGCGCGCGCGTCCACGAGAGCGCGGCGCGGGCCGACTCTTTCATGACGTCGCCGAGCGAACCGGTGAGCGTGAGGGCGCCTGGCCCCGTCATCTTCGAGGCCTCTATGAACAGCACATCGCCGCCAGCCGGCGTCCAGGCGAGCCCGATTGCGACCCCGGGATTCTTCGTGCGCTCCTCCATCTCCTCGTCGAGGAAGCGCGGCGCGCCCAGCAGCTCCATCACCAGCTCGCGCGTCACGGTGATCGGGTCGACTTGGCCCTCGGCGTGCCGGCGGGCCGCCTTCCTGCACAGCGCACCGATCTCGCGCTCGAGGTTTCTGACGCCTGCTTCCCGCGTGTAGCCGCGAATCACGGCCCGCAACGCGTCGTCGGTGAACGACATCATCTCGGCCGTGAGGCCGTGATTCTTCACCTGCTTCTCGACCAGGTGCTCGCGCGCGATTTCGAGCTTTTCCTCCTCCGTGTAACCTGGCAGCTCCAGCACTTCCATGCGATCGCGGAGCGGCGGCGGAATCGGATCGAGCACGTTCGCAGTCGTGATGAAGAGCACCTCCGAGAGATCGAACGGCACGTCGAGATAATGGTCGCGGAAGGTGTCGTTCTGTTCCGGGTCGAGCACTTCGAGCAGCGCCGAGCTCGGATCGCCGCGGAAATCCGACCCCAGCTTGTCGATCTCGTCCAGGATGAAGACCGGGTTCTTGGACTCGGCGCGGCGCAGCCCCTGGACGACCTGTCCAGGCAGGGCACCGATGTACGTGCGCCGGTGGCCGCGAATTTCGGCCTCGTCGCGCATGCCACCCAGCGAGACGCGCACGAACTTGCGCCCGAGCGAGCTGGCAATCGATCGCGCCAGCGACGTCTTGCCGACGCCCGGAGGCCCGACGAAGCAGAGAATCGGCCCCTTGACCGCGGGATTCAGCTTGCGCACCGCGAGGTATTCGAGGATGCGATCCTTAGCCTTCGCCAGCCCGGAATGCTCGTCGTCGAGAACCTGCTTCGTCTTCGGAAGGTCGATCACCTCGTCGGTTCGCTTGTTCCAGGGCAGCGCGACGAGCCAGTCGAGATAGGTGCGCGACACGGTGTATTCGGCCGCCGCGGCGGGCATCCGCGACAGCCGGTCGAGCTCGCGGACGGCCTCTTTCTGCACCGCTTCCGGCATGCCCGCGGCCTCGATCTTCTCGCGAAGCTCCTCGATCTCTTTCTGCTGCTCGTCGTCTTCGCCCAGCTCCTTCTGAATCGCCTTCATCTGCTCGCGCAGGAAGTACTCACGCTGGTTGCGTCCGACCTCCGACTGCACCTGCGACTGAATCTTCGAGCCCAGCTCCAGGACCTCGAGCTCCTTGATCAGGATGCGATTGAGGTTGTCCATGCGCGCCCGCACGTCCAGCGTCTCGAGCACGTCCTGCTTGATGGCCGTGCTGATGGTGCTGAGGCTCGACGCGATGAAGTCGGCCAGCCGCGCCGGTTCCTCGATGTTCAGCGCCAGCGTCTGCAGATCGTCCGAGAGCAGCGGAGAGAGCGAGACCACCTTCTGGAAGTTGCTCTTGATGTTGCGCAACAGCGCGTCGATCTCGAGCCGGTCTTCGTCGCGCAGCTCGTCGGAGACCGCCGTGACGGTCGCGCGCAAATAGGGCCGCACCGCGATCACTTCGTCGAGACGGATTCGCGACAACCCCTGGACGATCAGGCGCAGGCTGCCATCGGGAAGCCTGAACATCTTGTGGATGTGCGTCGCCGTGCCGACCGGATAGAGGTCGGCCTGGATCGGCTCGTCGAGGGCGGGATCGCGCTGCGCGAACACGCCGATCAGTTTGTTGTTGGCAATCGCCTCGTCGATCAGGCGCACGGAGCTCTCGCGCGCCACGGCGAGCGGCATGAAGGAATTCGGGAAGAGCACGGTGTCGCGCAGCGGCAGCACGGGCAGCTCCGCCGGTACGACCGGCGGGCGGTCTTCAGTCGCCAGTGCGACGGTCTCGGTCGGTGCCGATTCGGGTTCGGATGTCTCAGGAGTTTCGGTGTGATCGCTCATGGCGATCCTCCGGACCAGACCTGACAAACAAATGAAAAAGGGGTCAGGCCGTCTACCACCGACGCCGGTGGCAGGGACCTGACCCCGCTTAAGGTCGGAAGCGAGCCTAGTCTAGCTGGACATATCCATGAAAAGCGAGGCCCCGCCCCGGCGCTGCTGCCAGATGCGCTCGCGCTCGGCCGCAACCTCACGCGCCTCTTCACAGTCCTTGCAGCGGACCGCGAACGGCAGGGCGCGCAGCCGGGCTTCCGAAATCTCCTCGCCGCATTCGAAGCAGTTGCCGTAGACGCCTTCCTCGAGCCGTGCCAGCGCCTCGTTGATCTTGTTCAACGTTTCGGCCTTCATCTGGATGAGTGCGAACTCGATATCTTCCTGGATGTCGGCTTCCGAGCTTTCACCGGCATCGAACACTTCGTTGAGTTTGCTCGATGAGCCCTCGGTCCTGACGTCGCGGATCTTGCCCTGGACCTCAGTGAGGATCTCGCGCCGGCGATCTTCGAGGATCCGCTTCAGGTCCTCGTAGCGCCTCGTTGGGGCCTTGGTGGCTACCTTCTTCTTCATGACAACCGCTCCCTTCCTACCCATCTCGAATGTATGATGCCGCGTGACCTTGCAAAGCGCCTGCCGCACGGGCAGGCGGATCTGCCAAGGTCTTCGGTGACCGGCGATTGGTTATTCGGGGAGGCTCGAAGTCGGAAGGACGGTCAGCAATCCAAGCGCGCGCATTTGCTGGTTACGACCCTCCGGCAAGAACTCGGCACCCGTGCAACACATTCATATAAAACAGGTTGCCGCCGCTCGGTATTGTCGCCAATCACATGAGCGGCGCCGGTCTACCGATTAGACGCCGCTCGGTCGGATCCGGTTCGTCTTTCGAACGGCTGAGCCCGATGTCAACTACAGGTGACAGTTGCAGGGAGGCAGGACGCCCACAGACCGTAGCGAGAAAGCCACACCACTCCGAAGGTGGGGATTATAACACGGGTTTCCGACACGTCTGGCTGGCCGCGGCAGTGTAATAATTGCCGACCACGTGATGCCGTTCACAACCCTTACTGGACTCGACGGCTGACGGCCGCGCCAGGGACGAGGCCCCGCTCGGCCAGGAGCGTTTCGTCGCGCCGGCTGCCCGTGCGCAGCCAGCGATCGTAGAGGCGCAGGAGCTCGCGATTGCTGCTGAGCGACGCGCGGTCGCTGATCTCCGCGAGCACGTCGACGAGCGGCACGAACTTGTCGGCCATTTCGCCAAAGACGTCCGCGAACGCATCGTGATCATCGCCGGCAAGCCGGCCGTAGGCGTTGGCGCCGAGGGCAATGTAATAGTCGGAGTCGACGAGACGCCGATGCAGGCTGTCGGAAAAGAACCCCGCGAGAAAAAGGGAGGCGTCTCCGACGCTGCGAAGGCCTTCACGCTGGGCAGCGCCTTCGGCCTGAAGCGCGTACGCCAGGCGGACCCCGAGCGGTTGCCCGTCGAACGCCGTGTCTTCGCGACCGGCGGCGACGTAACCCGCGAGAAGTCTGACGACGTAGTACTCAGTCCACTCCGAGGTGCGGAGATTCTGGCGCGCCATGGCGCCCTCGACCTGCTCCTTGAAGAACTCCAGAGCGGACTCGCTGCGAAACAGCCCGTCTGCCATCCACGCCTCCCGAAAGATGCGCCTTCGGCTGAAGAGCCCAGCCTTATCGAGGCAAGTGCAACTGCCGTTCCTTATTCACCTGGAGAAATTAGGGCTGAATTATAGGGACATGGGCCGATCAGCGCAACCGCTGATTGACAGTTCGCGGCACCTGGACCAGTCTGTGACTCGGCCGACATGCGTTGTCCCATCTGTCACACCCGCCCGGCGAAGCGACAGTGCCCGGCGCGCGGCGAGATGATTTGCGCGGTGTGCTGTGGCACGAAGCGCCTCGTAGAGATCCGGTGCCCCTCCGACTGCGGGTATCTCGCAGCCGCCCGCCAGCATCCGCCGGCCGTCGCCCAGCGACAGCACGAGCGCGACGTGGCCTTGCTGCTGCCCGCGATGAGCGAGCTCACCGAACGGCAGTCGCGGTTTTTCTTCCTGTTCCAGTCGATTATCGTGCGGCACCGAGCCGATCCGCTGCGACCCCTGGTCGACTCGGATGTGGCGGATGCGACGGCGAGTGTGGCTGGAACGCTCGAGACCTCTGCGCGCGGCGTCATTTACGAGCAGGCGCCCCCGGGCCTGAACGCGCAGGAGCTGGCGACTGCCTTCAAACAGGCGTTCGCCGAACTGACGTCGCAGATGGAGGGTCCGCGATCACCGCTCGAACGCGATGCGGCCAAGGCCCTGCGAGGGATCGAGGAGGCCGCGAGGAGAGTCGGGAAGATCGTTGGCGACGAGCGGCAAGGGTATCTGGAACTTGCGCGGCGCTTGTTGAAGCCGACCCCGGCCAGCGCGGCAGCCGATGAAAAGGCCGCCGAGCCGTCAGGTGGCGGGTTGATCATCGTGCCGTGACACCCGGTAGATTTCAGAGAGTGTGTATTTTCGTGCGATGTTGTTCATGTGCATACGCACCGCCGATTGAAGGTAGAGGAGGCTCCCGACTCCGGGCTCCCGAATGTGGCGGCGGGGCTTTAGCCCCGCGATCGGACATCAGGCTTCGTACTTCAGTAGGCAGCAGTAGGGCCGCACTTCACTGCGCGGCCGACGTCTAGCATCGCCTTCACTTGCATACCATTGATTCGGCCTGGCGAACTCTACAGATCCTTGGCCGATCGTGGCTAGGTACCTCACCCGCTCCGCCTGGGGCTTGAACGCGGGCGAAAGCCCCGCCGCCACACTCCCGGAGCCCGGAGCCCGGAGTCCGCGAGGCGTATAGTCTGGACCTATGGCCCGACTCACGCTGAACGTCAATGGCTCAGCTCGCGCTGTCGACGTGGATCCGGATACGCGGCTGCTCTGGGTCTTGCGCGAATCCCTCGATCTCACCGGCACCAAGTACGGCTGCGGTGAGGGACAGTGTGGCGCCTGCACGGTCCTCGTCGATGGCCGGCCGATCCGCTCGTGCACCGCGTTCGCCGCTACGCTCGCTGGTCATCGCATCGAGACCATCGAAAGTCTCGGCACGGACGGGAAGCTTGATCGCGTGCAGCAGGCGTTCCTCGATCAGGATGCGATGCAGTGCGGTTACTGTACGCCCGGCATGATCATGGCCGCCGTGTCGCTGCTCAGAACCCATCCCGCTCCCACCGACGCGGCCATCGTCCAGGCCATGGATCGGCATCTCTGCCGCTGCGGCACCTATCCGCGCATCGTCGCCGCGATCCGTCAGGCCGCTCAGCAACCGCGGGAGCATGCACGATGACCGTCGAGTTCGAGCGCTACGAACTCATCGAAGGCGCGCGTTACCGCTTCGATCTCGATCGCCGCGATTTCCTGCGGAGCGCCGGCGCCGGGCTGCTCGTGCTGCTGGTGGCGCCTCGCGGCGAGACGCAGGAATCAGGACGCGGGCGCGGCGGGCGCGAACAGCTGCCGGATGACGTGAATGCGTGGCTGCACATCGACGGCAACGGCGCGGTCACCGTCTTTACGGGCAAGACGGAGGTCGGGCAGAACATCCGCACGTCGCTCACGCAAGCCGTTGCCGAGGAGCTTCACGTGCCGGTCGGGACGGTAACGCTGGTGATGGCCGATACCGCGCGCACGCCATTCGACGCGGGCACCTTCGGCAGCCGCACCACGCCGATCATGAACGCGCAGCTCAGAAGGGTGTCGGCGGCCACCAGGGCGCTGCTGATTCGTCGTGCGGCGGGCCTGTGGAGCGTTGCGCCCGAGACGCTGACGCTGTCGGCTGGCAAAGTCGCGCGCGGCGGCACATCGAGCGACGTCCTCTCGATCGGAGAGCTCGCGACGCGCGGGCCGCTGGTCGCGACTGTCACCGACGACATCGTCACCGCGTCATCTTCCGCCTGGCGCGTCGCCGGGACGCCGCTCCCGAAGATTGGCGGCACCGACTTCGTCACCGGCGCTCACGAGTACACGTCCGATCTGAAGCGGCCGGGCATGCGCTACGGCCGCGTCGTGCGCGCGCCACGGATCGGGGCGACGCTTTCGAGCGTCGACGTCGCCGCCGCGCAAGCCCTCTCGGGCGTGACGGTCGTCCACGAGGGGGAGTTTCTGGGCGTCATCGCCGAAAGCACGCCGGCGGCGGCCAAGGCCGCGTCACTGATCAAAGCCGAGTGGACGGGCGGGACCGCTGCGTCCTCGCGGACGCTCTTCGATGATTTGAAGAAGTCGGCGCAACCCGCCGCCGAGAACGGCGGGTACTCGAGCGGCGATGTCGACGCGGCGCTGGCCGGCGCCTCACGCCCGTTCCAGGCCACCTACACCGTGGCCTACATCGCGCACTGTCCGCTCGAGCCGCGCGCGGCCGTCGCGGAATGGAACGGCGATAACGTCACGGTGTGGACGGGCACGCAGCGCCCGTTCGGGGTCCAGGGCGAGCTGGCCGACGCGTTCCACGTGCCCCGCGAGCGCATTCGCGTGATTGTGCCCGACACGGGGGCGGCCTACGGCGGCAAGCACACCGGCGAGGCCGCGATCGAAGCCGCCCGGCTTGCGCGGGCGTCGCGGACGCCGGTGAAGCTCGTGTGGTCGCGTGAAGAGGAGCTGTCCTGGGCGTATTTCCGGCCGGCCGGCGTGATCGACGTGCGGAGCGCCGTCGGCGCCGACAACCGGTTGGTGGCCTGGGAGTATCGCAACTACAACTCGGGCCCTTCCGGTATTCGCACGCCATACGAGATCCCGCATCAGCGCATCGCGTTTCATCCCGCGCAATCACCCTTGCGACAGGGATCGTACCGGGGCCTGGCGGCGACGGCGAATCACTTCGCGCGCGAATCGCACATGGACGAAGTGTCGGCAGCCCTCGGGGTCGACCCGCTGGCTTTTCGTCTGACGCACCTCCGGGACGATCGTCTGCGCGCAGTGCTTCAGGCCGCCGCCGATCGCTTCGGATGGACGGGCCGTCAGCGCTCGCCAGGACGCGGCTTCGGCCTGGCCACCGGCACTGAAAAGGGCGGCTACGTCGCCACGTGCGCGGAGGTCGCAATCGACGGCGCCGCCGTGCGCGTGCGCCGCGCCGTCGTGGCGTTCGAGTGCGGCGCGATCGTGAATCCCGACGGGCTGAAGAATCAGGTGGAGGGCGCCGTCGCGCAGGGCCTCGGCGGTGCCTTGTTCGAGGCGGTGACGTTCGACGCCGGGCACATCGACACGTCGCGCTTCGCGGACTATCGGCTGCCGCGCTTCAGCGACATGCCGATCATCGACACGGTGCTGGTGAATCGGACCGATCTCCCGTCGGCGGGGGCTGGTGAGACGCCAATCATCGGTATCGCGCCTGCCGTAGCCAACGCGATCTTCGATGCCACTGGCGTCAGGCTCCGCGCCCTGCCGCTGGTGCCGAACGGACTGCCTTCGGGACGTGGTTCGCAGTTGTAGGCGGAGTCAGGCTTCAGACTTCGGGCTCTCGCTCGACCGCTGCACGCGCTTCATCGACGCACGCACCGAACACGTGGCCGCAGTCCTTACAGGCATAGCAGTGCGCGCCCTCACGCAGGCGGACGGCATGTAGGGGGACAACCGCCTTCGCGGTTCCACACTTCGGGCAGCGCGGATCTAGTCGATCCGCTTGGACGCTGGGCATAGCGCGTCCCTCGCCTGGGGAGGCCGCCGACTCTACCACAGTTCGCTTGACCAGCCCATCCGCAGTTCGGTAAGGTTCTACTTAGCTTTTTCTTTCAAAGCGAGTCGGTATGCCTCTGCAGGAGCCCGTGAAGGTCTCAGCCAGTGGTGACGCTCCCCCACTCTGTCCAGCCTGCCGGAAAAACGACCAGACGGCGGCCATCCAGCTCCAGGACCTGTCGCCGGGTGTGCAGTACTGGCGATGCAGGACGTGCCATGCGGTGTGGGCAACGGACGAAGGCGGCAACAAATCGATATTCGCGGGCGCCTAGATTGGATGGATCGGTTGTCCGTGGCGGGTGCCGCGTCTGAAGTCCGGGAGCCTGAAGTCTGTTATAATCTGTCGTTTGTCCTTATCCAGCGACAGGAAACCAGCACATGGCCAAGCGATGTGAAATCTGTGACAAGGGGCCCGTGGTCGGGCGGACGGTCAGCCACGCGCACAATGTCAGACCGCGGCGGTTCGAGCCGAATCTGCAGACGGTTCGGGCGCTCGTGAACGGCGGCGTCCGGCGCCTGCGGGTCTGCACGCGCTGCCTGCGCTCGGGCAAGGTCGTCAAGGCCGCCTGATCGCGGACTTCGCGGGGCTGAAGCCCCGCCTCCACACGATACGAGCAACCATGCGCGAGCCGATAGCAACCGATCGCGCGCCGCAGGCGATCGGACCATACTCCCAGGCCGTTCGCGCCGGCACTCACGTCTTCTGTTCCGGCCAGATCCCCATCGATCCCGCCACCGGGCTGATCATCGACGGTGACGTCTCGGTTCAGACGCGCCAGGTCCTCACCAACCTCAGTAAGGTGCTCGAAGCGGCAGGCGCGTCACTGGATCACGTGGTGAAGACAACTGTCTATCTCGCCGACATGGACGACTTCGCGGCGATGAACGCGGTGTACGCGACGTTCTTCTCGGCGCCCGCGCCCGCGCGATCGACCGTGCAGGCGGCGCGGCTACCCCGTGATGCGCGCGTCGAGATCGATGTGATTGCGGTGGTCGTGTAGCGAGAAGGCCGCACGCAGTGCGCCGCTACCTGACGGACCGTTCCACGCCCAGCACGCCTGCCACCGACTTCAGCGACTTCATCACCTTCTCGAGGTGCTTCAGATCGCTGATCTGCACGGTCATGTCGATGCGGCCGCGCTGATCCTCGTCGGTGGTGGCTTCGACGCTCGTGATGTTGGTGTTGATGTCGGCCACCTTTGCGCTGACATCGGCGAGGATCCCCTTCCGGTCCTCCACCTGCATCGTCAGGCGCACGGTGTAGCGCGCCGCGGCCTCGCCGCTCTTCTCCCACTCGACGTCGATCCGGCGTTCGGGATCGTAGATCAGGTTGACCACGTTCGAGCAGTGTGCCGAATGTACGGCGACGCCTTTGCCGCGGCTGATGTACCCGACGATCTTCTCGCCGCGGATCGGGTTGCAACACCGGGCGCGGTAGACGAGCAGGTCGTCGACGCCGTTGACCGTGATCCGATCCTCTCCAGGCCGCAATACCCGCTTGACGACCGACACGACGCGGCCGTCCGCCGGCTTCTCCTGAAGCTGCTGCCCGTCGGGCATCAGCCGCGCAAGGATCGTGCGCGGCGCCAGCCGCCCGTAGCCAATCGCCGCCAGTAACTCGTCGGCCTTGCCGCCGCCGTACTCCTCCGCCAGCTTCGTGAACTCGGGCGTCTCCTGCAGCGTCTTCGGGTTGAATCCGAATCGTCGCGCATCCTTCTCGAACAGCTTCCGTCCGAGATCGATGCTGCGGGCCTTCTCCTCCTGCTGGACGAAGTGACGGATCTTCTGCCGCGCCCGCGACGTCACGACGAAGTTCAGCCAGTCGCGGCTGGGCGCATGGCCGGTCTGCGTCATGATCTCGACGATGTCGCCGTTCTTCAGGCGGGTGCGGAGCGGCACCATCTTGCCGTTCACGCGCGCGCCGACGCAGCGGTGTCCGACGTCGGTGTGAATCGCGTAGGCGAAATCGAGCGGCGTGGCGCCGCGGGGGAGCGCCTTGACCTCTCCCTTCGGCGTGAAGATGTAGACCTCTTCGGGATAGAGGTCGATCTTCAGGTTGTTGATGAACTCCTGCGGGTCGCGGACCTCCTGCTGCCATTCGAGGAGCTGGCGCATCCACTGGAAATAGCGTTCGTCGCGTTGATCGCCGACGCGGCCCTCCTTGTACTTCCAGTGAGCGGCGATGCCCTCCTCGGCTTGCTGATGCATCTCCTCGGTCCGGATCTGCACCTCGAACGGCATGCCCTTCTCGCTGATGACGGAGGTGTGCAGCGACTGGTAGCCGTTGGGGCGCGGCATCGCGATGAAGTCCTTGATGCGGCCGGGCACCGGCGACCACGTGTTGTGGATGATACCGAGCGTGGCGTAACAGTCCTTCACCGACCGCGTGATAATCCGCAGCGCCACGAAGTCGTAGACCTGCTCGAGCTCGATCTTCTGCTTCCGCAGCTTTTGCCAGATGCTGTAGAGACGCTTGATGCGACCGTCGATGCGGACAAACGAGACCTGGGCTTCGGTCAGCTTCGCCCCAATCGTCTGTTTGAGCTCCTCGCTCAACGCGTCCGACACGCGGCGCCGCGCGTCGACGCGCCCGCGCAGCGACTCGTAGCCCTTGGTCTCGAGATAGCGGAAACAGAGCTCCTCGAGCTCGTTCTTCACCTTGCTCATCCCCAGCCGGTTGGCGATGGGGGCGTAGATGTCGAGGGTCTCCTGCGCAATCTTGAGCCGACGCTCCTCGGGCAGATGGTGCAGCGTCCGCATGTTGTGAAGCCGGTCGGCCAGCTTCACCAGGATGACCCGGATGTCATCCACCATCGCCAGGAGCATCTTGCGGAAGTTCTCGGCCTGGCGCTCCTCGCTCGACGAGAACGGGATCGTGCTGATCTTCGTCACGCCGGCGACAACGTGCGCGACCTCGGCGCCGAAGAGCTCTTCGATTCGCTCGATGCTGGTAAGGGTGTCCTCGACGACGTCATGGAGCAGCCCGGCAGCGATGGTGACCGCGTCCAGGCGCAGATCCGCCAGGAAATCGGCGACCTCCAACGGGTGCACCATGTAGGGCTCCCCCGAATGGCGCACCTGTCCCTTGTGCTCGAAAGTCGAGAAAACGTAGGCGCGGCGCAGCAGCTCGAGGTCGGCTTCGGGGTTGTACGCCCGGACCTTTTCGAGCAGGTCCTCGAAGCGAATCATCGGGAACGGTGTCTAATTGGTGAAGGGGAAGCCCTTCGGGTCATGATAGCAGGGCGGCTCAGGCGGGGTCCAAAGCGGCCCCAGCCATTGGATGCCACCTGCTTGACGCTGGTTTTTTGCGTTCACTATACTGGCCCCGGTTTCGGCAGTCCGTGTTGCTCGCCGACCTGGAGACCGCCTCAGGCCGCGAACGCCAGACCCCGCGTCTGACCACGTCTTGCTCAAGCAGGCTCAGAAAACGAAACGAAATCCAGCACCCAGGGAGACATCGAATGCGGACGCGTTCCAGGGCAGTGCTCCTCGCTGCCGTTCTCGTCGTGGCGGGCCTTGGCGCCTCGGCCTGCAGCAAACTCGGCATGCTGAAGGGCCAGATGGCGTTCAAGGACGCCAACGCCGCGTACCAGTCGCAGGACTACAAGAAGGCGATCACGAAGTATCAGGAGGCGCTGCAGAACAACCCTGAGCTGTCGTACGCCTACTTCTATCTGGCGAACAGCTACGACAACCTGTACAAGCCGGCGCGCAAGGGCGAGCCGGAGAACGACGCCAACCTCCAGAAGGCGATCGACTACTACAAGAAGGCGACCGAGACCATCCAGGAGCCCAAGCTCCGGAAGCTCTCGTACGAGTATCTGCTGGCCGCGTACGGACCGGACAAGATGAACGATCCGTCCCAGGCCGAACCGATCGTCCAAAAAATGATCCAGATGGACCCGACCGACCCGGCCACCTACTTCGCGCTGGCGAAGATCTACGAGGACGCCGGGAACTATGAGCAGGCAGAAGCGACCCTGCTGAAGGCGAAAGAGGCGCGCCCGAAGGATCCGACCGTCTACATGCAGCTTGGCGCCTACTACAACCGTCAGGGGCAATTCGACAAGACGATGGAAGCGCTGAATGAGCGCGCGGCCCAGGAGCCGAACAACCCCGAGGGCTACTACACGATCGCGACCTACTACTGGGACAAGACCTTCCGCGACAAGACGCTCAAGGATCCCGAGAAGCGCGAGTACATCAGCAAGGGGCTCGAGGCGACCGACAAGGCGATCAAGATCAAGTCCGACTACCTGGAAGCGATCGTCTACAAGGGCCTGCTGCTCCGGCTGCAGGCGACGATCGAGAAGGACCGCAAGCAGCAGGAAGCGCTGCTCAAGGAAGCCGACGCGCTGCGCGACCGGGCGAAGTCGCTCCAGAAGACCAAGGCGACAGGCGCGGGGGCCACCCCGACGCAGTAGGCGGGGATTAGCCCAAGCCTGCAGTAGGGCCCGACTTCAGTCGGGGCCAACTCAATGGCCGCACTAAAGTACGGCCCTACTGCTAAAAGGAAAACGGCCACCGTGCCTCTCGGCAGGTGGCCGTTGTTGTTTGAGCTGAACGCTTCGCCAGGTCTAGTCGCTCTTCGCCGGCTGGCCGGTGGCTTCCTTCCTCATGCCCTCGGTGACGATGCCGACCTTCTCGACGCCGGCGCCCTTGGCGGCATCGATCACCGCGACGATTTCACCGTAGCGCAGCGACGGCGCGCCGGCGATGAACATCGTCTTGTCTTTCCGCTGCTCGAAGATCGCCCGCAGCTTCGTTTCGAGCTCCGCAATCGTCGTGTCCTGCTTGTTCACCGAGATGTGACGGTCGGCGGTGAACTCGAGGACGATCTGGCTGACGTCGGGACGCTGTTCCTGCGCGGTCGCCTCTGCGGGGAGGTTGATGTCCAGACCCTTTTGCGTCAGCGGCAGCGCGGCCATGAAGATGACGAGCATGACGAGGAGCACGTCGATGAGCGGCGTGACGTTCATGTCCGACGTCACCTGCAGCTCCACGCCGCGCGTAATCTCCTCGGCCCCGAAGTGCTTGTGGGCGTGCTTCATCAGTTGCCTCCCTGCGTCTGCCCCGGCTTGATCTTCCGCTCGGTGACGAGCCCCATGTCCTCGACCTGGGCCTTGCGCAGCGAGTCCATCGCCGCCATCACGCGGCCATAGGGCGCGTCCTCGTCCGCCTTGATCAGGACGATCTTCGCCTTCTTGGCCTCGAGCGCGTCGGTGACGCGCCGGACGAGGTCGTTTTCAGGCACCTCGACGGAATTCAGGAAGAGCCGGCCGTCGGCGGACACCGCGACCACGGTCTGGTCCTGCGTTTCGGGTTTGTCCGTGGTGTTCGCTGCCACCGGCAGCTTCACGTCTACGCCCTTCTGCAGCATCGGCGCCACGATCATCATGATGATGAGCAGCACCAGCATGACGTCGACGAGCGGTGTCACGTTGATATCCGACTTGACGCCGCCGGACTTGCCCAGTTGCATTGACATGAGCGGAACCCTCTCATGCGGGGCTGAAGCCCCGCCTCCACACTCAATACGCTAGGCCGTCTTCTTGATAAAGTAATCGACCAGCTCCGACGACGAGTTATCCATTTCGACGTTGAAGTAGTCGAGGCGGCCGGTGAGGTAGTTGTAGAACCACACCGCGGGGATCGCGACGACCAGGCCGAGCGCGGTCTCGACCAGCGCTTCCGCGATACCAGCCGACACGGCGCCGATACCGCCCGAGCCGGTCGCGGCGATGCCGACGAACGCGTTGATGACGCCGACGACCGTGCCGAGCAGTCCGACGAACGGCGCGGTCGTGCCGATGGTGGCGAGCGTGTTGACGCCCTTCTTCAGGTCCGACTGGGTGAGGGCCGTGGCGCGCTGGATCGAGCGGCGCACGCTGTCGACCAGGTCTTCACGACTGAGGCCGCCGCCCGCTTCCTGCTGGAACTGATATTCCTGGAGCCCGGCCAGCACGACCTTCGCCAGATGGCTGTACCGGAAGTTCTTGGAGGAGGAGAGCGCAATCGCGTCCTTCAGGCGGCCATCCTTCAAGTGCTTCGCCACCTGCGGGGCGTACGCCTTCGACTGGTTGCGCGCCTGCGTGAACGTGTAGATCCGCTCGATGGCGACACCGAACGACCACATCGACATGAAGAAGAGGATGAAGGCAACGCCCTTCGCCACCCACGTCATCTGTCCCCACATCTCGATAAGATTCAGACCGCCTTCACCCATCGTCCCATCCTCCGCCTTGAATATGTACGATTCCGCGTTGATCCGCAGACCGACCTACTGAAGCGTGAACTGGACCGTGACGGTCATGATGACCGGCACGGGCACGCCGTTCAGCAGCGTCGGCGTGAACTCCCACTGCTTGACTGCATCCATCGCCGCCTGATCCAGGAGCGGAATCGACCGCAGCACCTTGGCCTCCTGCACTCGGCCGTTGGGGCCGATCGTCGCCTCGATGATGACGATGCCCTGCACGCGCGCCGACTGGGCGATTGGCGGATAGACCGGATTGACCATCTTGGTCTTGGTCGGCGCCTTGATGTTGCCGCCGACGCGCACCGGCGCGGCAGGCGGAGGCGGAGGGGGAGGGGCTTCCGGCAAACCACCCACGACCCCGCCGATCGCGCCGCCCGGCACACCGCCTTCGACACCGCCCGCCACACCGCCCTCAAACCCGGCGTCGATGCTCGACTCCTGCTTGATTTCCTTCGGGGCCTCGATTGGCGCCGCGTTCGGATTGACGTTCGTTGGAATGGGCTGTGGCGTGGGCGCTGACGGCGGAGGTGGAGGCGGAGGCGGCGGTGGGGGGGTGGGGGCGCAGCGACGAAGGCCATCATCGACGGCACTTCGGGGAGCGCATCCACCGCCAGCAACGGAACGATGATTACCGCCGCGATGAGGACCGTGTGAACAAGGATGGACAGTGGAACCGTATACCACTTCTGACCGCCCACCTTGATCGACGGGTCGACAACGTCGCCGAACATATCACGTGGCACGAACGTCTCCTCCTTACACCAACCTGCTGACACCGATCAGCGAGCGGCCGATTATGCGACCCGCCAACCGGGGTGTCAACGGAATGCGAAGATCCCGCGTCGTACCGGCTTAGACACCGCCCACGAAAAATCGGCTGCGCCAAACTCCAGTCTGCGCCAAGCCGGGCACCGCGCGCCAGTGGCACGGCGGATGCCGCGCACGAGCGCGACCGTTACGGGAAGTGAAACCGCCTCAGCGGGCGGCCCTCATCGGGTGACGAATGGCAGTTCCTTGGCCTCGCGATCCGTCGCGCCACGCCTCGGCCGGGCCTACCTCGCCGTTCGCCACGCTCGAGCCAGCCTGGGAATACCAGCCCTTGCGACATCCGGCGCCCGGCGAGACAGCCCTGGACACTGGAAAAACCTCGGCATTCTAGCGGTCGCTTTTGTGCGAAGTCAACAACATCAACCGGTTACGCTCGCGTTTCCCGGTTGATGCGCATGCCGTAAAACGATCGCCAGACGAAGAACGCCGACACCACGAAAAACGCCGCCGCGAAGACCAGCGTGAACGTCGTCCCCTGCCGTGCCGACAGGCTCACGGCCAGCTCCACCGCGAGCAATCCGAACAGTGTCGTGAACTTGATGACAGGATTCATCGCTACTGACGACGTGTCCTTGAAGGGATCGCCGACCGTGTCGCCGACCACCGTCGCGTCGTGGAGCGGGGTGCCCTTCATCTTCAGCTCGACCTCGACCACCTTCTTCGCGTTGTCCCAGGCGCCGCCGGCGTTGGCCATGAAGATCGCCTGATACAGGCCGAACAGCGCGATCGAGACGAGATACCCGATGAAGAGGAACGGCTCGACGAAGGCGAACGCCAGCGTGCCGAAAAAGACGCTCAGGAAGATGTTGAACATCCCCTTCTGGGCGTACTGCGTACAGATCTCGACGACCTTCTTGCTATCGGCCACCGACGCCCTGGTCGTGCCTTCGAGGCGGATGTTGGCCTTGATGAACTCCACCGCGCGATAGGCCCCGGTCGTGACCGCCTGCGTCGACGCGCCGGTGAACCAGTAGATCATCGCGCCCCCGGCGATGAGGCCGAGCAGAAACGGCGGGTGAAGAATCGACAGCTTGGCGACGAGATCCGGTTTCAGCCCTTCGGTCAGCGCAAGGATGATCGAGAAGGTCATCGTCGTGGCGCCGACCACCGCAGTGCCGATCAGCACCGGCTTGGCGGTCGCCTTGAATGTATTGCCCGCGCCGTCGTTCTCCTCGAGGTGTTCCTTGGCGCGCTCGAAGTTCGCGTCGAATCCGAACTGCTTCTTGAGCTCAGCGTGAATGTCGGGAATCTGCTCGATGGTCGACAGCTCGAAGACCGACTGTGCGTTGTCGGTGACCGGCCCGTACGAGTCGACGGCAATCGTCACCGGGCCCATGCCGAGGAAACCGAATGCCACGAGACCAAACGCGAAGACGGCCGGAGCGACCATGCCGAGATCAGCGAACCCGTAACCGCTCACGAGATACGCCGCGCCCATGAGCGTGATCATGCTCATGCCCAGCCAGTATGCCGAGAAGTTGCCGGCCACGAATCCCGACAGGATGTTGAGCGACGCGCCGCCCTCCTGAGACGACGTCACCACCTCGCGCACGTGGGCCGAGTCGGTCGACGTGAAGATCTTGACGAGCTCGGGGATGATCGCGCCCGCCAGCGTTCCGCACGTGATGACCGTCGACAACTTCCACCACAGCGTGCCGTCGCCGAGCGTCGGGATCAGCAGGTACGACGCGGCGTAGGTCAGCGCGATCGAGACGAACGACGTCAGCCAGACGAGACGCGTCAGCGGCGCCTCGAAGTTCATCGTCGGCGCGTGCTCGTACTGCGCCTTGGTGATCGCTTCGTTGACGAGATAGGAGACTCCGGACGCGACGACCATGACGATGCGCATCATGAAGATCCACACGAGAAGCTGGATCTGCACGACCGGGCTCGAGACCGCGAGCAGGATGAAGGAGATCAGCGCGACGCCGGTCACGCCGTAGGTCTCGAAGCCGTCGGCCGACGGGCCCACCGAGTCGCCTGCGTTGTCGCCCGTGCAGTCCGCGATCACGCCCGGGTTGCGCGCATCGTCTTCCTTGATCTTGAAGACGATCTTCATCAGGTCGGATCCGATGTCGGCAATCTTCGTGAAGATCCCGCCGGCGATGCGCAGGGCGGCCGCGCCCAGTGATTCACCAATCGCGAACCCGATGAAGCAGGGACCGGCGTAGTCGCCGGGCACGAACAACAGAATGAAGAGCATCAGCAGCAGCTCGACGCTGATCAGCATCATCCCGATGCTCATGCCCGCCTTGAGCGGAATCGCGTAGCAGGGATAGGGCAGGCCGCGCAGGCTCGCGAACGCCGTCCGCGAGTTCGCGAATGTGTTCACACGGATGCCGAACCACGCCACACCGTAGCTGCCGGCGATGCCCACCAGGCTGAAGGCCAGAATGATCACGACCTTGCCCGCGGTGAACTGCTGCAGGACGCCGAAATAGAAGGCGATGATGACCCCGATGAACAGCTCGAGGATCAGGAGGAACTTCCCCTGCTGCAGCAGGTAGGTCTTGCAGGTCTCGTAAATCAGCTCGGAGATCTCGAGCATCGAGCTGTGGACCGGCAGGCGCTTGAGCTGCCCGTAGATCAGCATCCCGAACAGCAGGCCGAGTGCCGAGACCAGAATGCCCGCAAGAAGCAGGGTGTGACCGTCGAACCCGAGGAACGTCACGGAGCTGAGATCGGGCAATACCAGGTTGGCCTCACCGCCGCGATGCGGCACGGAAGCCTCCGGCTGCGCGGCAACCAGCGCCGCCGGCGCGAACGCGGTCATCCCCATCGTCAGGACGGCGAGCGTCCATCTGGTCACATTCCCTCGCATTGATACGTCCTCTCGGCTCATTGACGGTTTTGGCAAACGCTCGATTATATAAGTTGTCGCGGCGGGGCTAAAGTCCCGCCTCCACAGGTGTCTACGGTGGCGGCCCTTAGGGCCGTTCATGTGGAGGCGGGGCTTCAGCCCCGCCGGCCGCCGCCCTGTGCCCTTCGATCCGCGACGGGAGCGCCATGCCGCCCGTGAGGAACAAGCGGACCCCCTCCTCCACCGTCAGATCCGGGAAAATCAGCTGCTCGCGCGCGTAGACGACGACGTCTCCCAGGTAGAGGTGATTGGTCGGGACGTAGACCGCGGCGAGGGTCTTGGTCGTTCCCGACTCCCCGGCCGTGAATTCCCGTGTCAGAAACCCGAACACGTACCGGCGTCCCGGCTCCTCGACCAGCACCACCTGCTTGAAGCCGTACTCGTTGTCCGGCGAGAACGCCAGGACCAGCTGCTTGACCGGCGCGTAGACGGTACGGAACAGCGGCACCAGCAGCAGCCAATGTTCGATGCGCATCAGCAGACGTCGACCAATCACGTTGGTCGCCACCACGCCCACGAACAGCACCGCGACCGCCGTCGTCAGCAGCCCGAGACCGGGGACCGGCCGGCCGAGCAGGCGCGCGTAAATCGGCGCCGTGAAGCCATCGATGACGCGGAAGGTCCAGACGAACGCGGCCACGCTCGCCACGACGGGGACGACCACGAAGAAACCGGTGATGAAGCGGCGACGAAGCCACTGCATCACAGCCAACCTGCCGCGATCGCGCCGAAGATGGCGGCACCGGCAGCGATGCGGTACCACGCGAATGGAGCGAAGCCGGACCGCGCCACGAACCGGAGGAACGGCCGCACCACGACCACGGCCGCCAGGTAGGCCATCACGAAGCCAACGGCGATTCCCAGGGCGCGCTCGGGCGCGAGATGATGCCGTACTTCCATCAGATCGTGCACGAAGGCGGCGGTCATCGTCGGCATGGCCAGGAAGAACGAGAACTCTGCGGCCGCCGCACGGTCGAGCCCCATCAGCATGCCGCCGACAATCGTCGCCCCGGACCGCGATACACCGGGAATGAGGGCCAGGGTCTGGCACACACCTATCCCGAATGCGCGCGCAAGCGGCGTCCGTTCCGCGTCGCCGATGGCTGGCGCGGGCCCGAACCGTTCAACCAGCAGCATGACCACGCCACCCGCGACAAACGCCGCGGCAATCACGCCGGGGCTGTGATAGAGGACGGTCTTCACGAAACCGGCGAGCAGGGTGCCGGCGACGACGGCCGGCACGAATGCCACGAGGATCATCGTCGCGAAGCGGCGCGCATCGCGATCGGACGCCAGCCCGGACACGACGGTGACGATTCGCTGCCGGTAGAGCCACATCACGGCCAGGATCGATCCGAGCTGAATCATCACCGTGAACGCGCCGCCCGGATCCTCGAACCCGAGGAGCTTGCTGCCGATGATGAGATGCGCGGTCGACGAGATCGGCAGGAACTCGGTGAGCCCCTGCACGACCCCGAGCAGCGCCGCTTCGAGAAGGAACACGGCGCGTCGTCAGTGACTAGGAGACGCGCACGTTGCGGCCCTTGCGCGGGCGCTCGACGGCTTCTTCCACCGGGACGGCGGCGCGGCCTGCCGACGCCTTGCGCCCGCTCAGGATGATGGCGATCGCCGAGGCGATGAAAACGGTGGAATACGTGCCGCTGACGATGCCTACCAGCATCGCGAACGCAAAGCCGTGCAGCACCTCGCCGCCGAACAGGAACAGCGCGAGCACGGCGAGGAAGGTGGTGCTGGCGGTGATGATCGTCCGTCCGAGCGTCTGGTTGACGCTGAGATTGACGACCTTCTCGAGCGGCTCCCGGCGCAGCAGGCGCGAGTTCTCCCGCACCCGATCGAAGATCACGATGGTGTCGTTCACCGAGTAGCCGGTGATGGTCAGGATCGCCGCGACCACGTTCAACGACAGCTCGTAGTTGAAGAAGGCGAGCATCGCGAACACGACCAGGATGTCGTGGAACGTCGCGACGATGGCGCCGATCGCGAACGTGAAACGAAACCGCAGCGCGATGTAGACCGTGATGCCGATGATCGAGGCCAGGGTCGCGTAGATGCCCTTGCGCTGCAGGTCGGCACCGATGACGGGCCCGACCACTTCCCGGTTGGTGACCTCGAACTTCGGCAGCCCGGCTCGTTCAAGAGCAGTCATGACCGCCTGGGATCCCTGCTCCAGGCTGAACCCGCTTTCGGCGCCGGTGGCCTGCGGCAGGCGGATCAGGATTTCATTGGCGGCGGCGCCGCCGTACTTCTGCACCACCTTCTCGCCGGGCAGCCCGTCGAGCGCCTTGCGTACGGCGTCTTCCGCCACCGGTTGCGAGAAGCGGACGACGATCAGCGTGCCGCCGGTGAAATCGATGCCGAGCGGGATACCGCCGCGAATCACCCCGTAGCCGATGCCGGCGAGCACGAGGATCGCTGACAGAATCAGCGCGTGCCAGCGCCAGCGGATGAAGTCGTAATTGGCGTTCGTGAAGATCTGCATGAGAGCTGTCCGCGTTTTCCGCTAGATACTGAGCTTGGCCGCCTGGCGCTTCCCCAGCGCCAGCTCGAACAATGACCGCGAGACGAAGACCGACGTGAAGACGTTCGTCAGCAAGCCGATCGACAGCGTCGTCGCGAAACCGCGGATCGGACCGGTGCCGAACTGGAAGAGGAACCCGGCGGCGATGAGCGAGGCGACATGGGTGTCGAGAATCGTGAGGAAGACCCGATCGAACCCGGCCGCGACCGCCGCGCGGACGCCCTTGGAAGTGCCGAGCTCTTCCTTGATCCGCTCAAAGATCAGCACGTTGCTGTCGACGCCCATGCCGATCGTCAGGATGAAGCCGGCGATGCCCGGCAGCGTCATCGTCGCGTGGAAGTAAACCATCAGCGCCAGCAGCACCAGCAGGTTGATCGCCATGGCGACGATGGCGTTGATCCCCGAGAGCTTGTAGAACGTCAGCATGAACACGACGACCAGCCCGAGGCCGACGAGCGATGCCAGCATGCCGGCGCGGATCGAATCGGCGCCGAGCGACGGGCCGATGGTGCGCTCGTAAAGGTACGTCAGCGACGCGGGGAGCGCGCCCGACCGGAGGGTCAGCGAGAGATCGCTGGCTTCCTGCTGCGTGAAGCTGCCGGCGATCCTGCCGTCGTCGGTGATGCGTCCCTCGATGACGGGCGCCGACACGACGCGCTTGTCGAGCACGATGGCCAGGTAGCGGCCGATGTTCGCGCCGGTGAAGTTGCCGAACTTGGTCGCGCCTTCCGGTTTCAGCGAGAACGACACCGCCGGGCGATTGTTCTCGTCGAGGCTGGGTTTCGCGTTCCGCAGGTCGCGGCCGGTGACCACCGGGACCCTGCGTACCAGGTAATAGACGACGCCGGCCTGTCCGTTGCCGGCGCTTACGCCCGGCACGATTTCCATCTCCGGCGGCACGGCGCCGTTCGTCATCAGCTCTTCTTTCGTGCTCGCAGGGCCCTTTTCCACGAGCTTCAATTCGAGCAGCGCCGTCGACTTGATGATTTCCTTGGCCCGCGCGACGTCGGTGACGCCCGGAAGCTGCACGAGGAGCTGATCCTGAGCGCCCTGACGCGCGACGATCGGCTCCGAGACGCCGAGCTCGTTGACGCGGCGCTCGATCGTGCGCAGAGCCTGCTCCACCGTCTCCTGCCGAAGCTGATTCTCGATGTTCGGCTTCATGCGGAACGTGTACGAGCCGCCGGCGCCCGATTCGCGGTTGTAGGTCGCCTCGACTTCGGTCGCGAGCTGCCGCACGAGGGCGTCGCGATCCGGGGGGATGCCGGCAAGCTGGAACGCATCAGGCCCGAGGGCCGTCGCTGTCGCGCCGGTGACGCCGGCCTTCACCAGCTCTTCCCGCAGCGCCTCCATCCGCGCCTCGGTTTCCAACCGCAGCGCGTCGTCGGTCTGCACGCGCAAGACCAGGTGGACGCCGCCTTTGAGATCCAGACCGAGGCGGACCTTCTCCGACGGGGGGTAGACCGCCCACGCGCAGAGGACGACGACGCCGACGATGGCGAGAAATTTCCAGCGAAGATTCTTGGTCATGATGCGTGGCGGGCCGCGACGCGCGGGACGGCGCGTCAGGCCCGGTTTATTGCGGCGCGCCCTCCGGCGCGACCGGCGGCTGGCCCTGATAGCCGACCACGGCCGTGCGCGCGACTTCGACCCGCACCTTGTCGGCGACCTGCAGCTGCAGAGACGTGTCGCCGAGTTTGGTGATGCTGCCGTACAGCCCGCCGGACGTGACGACCTTGTCGCCGACCTTCAGCGTGTTCAGGAATTCATCGACTTTCTTCTGGCGCCGCCGCATCGGCATCAGGATGATGAAGTAGAAGATCGCGAGGACGAGCGCGAATGGAACCAGTTGGACCCACGGGCTGACGGCTCCTCCGTCGGGAGGCGATGCAATCGCCAGCACCAGGCTCGGTACGAAGTCGGACGGTCACGGTCATGTATCGAGCGCGGGGCGGTCGCACGCCCGGTGAAAATCCTGCCGGAAAGCTTCGAAGCGACCGAAACTAATAGCCTCCCTGATCGCTTCCATAGTGTCAAGGTAGAACTGGATATTGTGGAGGGTATTGAGGGTCGCCGCTGTCATCTCTCCGGCCACAAAAAGATGCCGAAGGTAGGCCCGCGACGCGGTGCGGCAGGTGTAACAGCCGCACTGCTCGTCCGGCGGGCGCTCGTCCTCGGCGTAGCGGGCGTTCTTGATGTTGAGGCGCCCGGTTCTCGTGAAAAGCTGGCCGTTGCGCGCATTTCTGGTTGGCATCACGCAATCGAACATGTCGATGCCGCGCGCGACGCACTCGACGAGATCGGCGGGCGTGCCCGCGCCCATGAGATATCGCGGCCGATCGGTTGGCAGGCGCGCCGTGGTGTGCGCGACCGTGTCATACATGACATCAATCGGCTCGCCGACACTCAACCCGCCGATCGCGTAGGCGTCGAACCCCACTGCCACTGTCCCCTCGACCGAGGCCGTGCGCAAATCCGTGAAGGTGCCGCCCTGCACGATCCCGAAGAGCGCCTGACCGGGGTTCACCAGCGCGGGCGCGTCATCGCGTCGGCCGGACGTCGGCGCGTCGTGGATTGCGAGGAACCGGTCGCGCCCGCGCCGCGCCCAGCGCAGCGTCAGCTCGACCGACGCGCGCACTTCGTCGTGCGGGGCGGGCCACGAGAGGCATTCGTCCAGCATCATCGCGATGTCGGACCCGAGCGCGGCCTGGATGTCGACGGCCGATTCGGGCGATAGAAAGCGCGCGCTCCCATCGAGATGCGACTTGAACCGCACGCCCTCTTCGGTCACCGTCCGGCGGCTGGCGAGGCTGAACACCTGATATCCACCGCTGTCGGTGAGGATCGCGCCGTCCCAGCCGATAAACCGGTGCAGGCCGCCAAATCGCGCGACGAGCGCTTCGCCGGGACGGAGGTGCAAATGGTAGGTGTTCGCGAGCACGAGCCGCGCGCCCGCGTCACGCACGTCGCGGTGCGTGAGCGCTTTCACGGTGCCCTGCGTGCCGACCGGCATGAACACCGGCGTCTCGACGACGCCGTGCGCGGTCGTGAGGCGGCCGCGGCGGGCGCCGTGGTCGGTGGTGACGAGCTCGAACGAGAAGCCCATGGTGTTGGCGCTATATTAGGACCCACTGGCAGTGCCAAGTGCCAAGTGCGAAGTGCCAAGTGGAGTCGGAAGTGAGAAGTGGGCAAGTGGTGGCTAATAGCTCCGGCTGGGCATACGAGCGACGATCTGACCAAACCTGCAACCACTTGTCACTATCCACTTCCCACTCCACTTAGCACTTCGCACTTGGCACTTAGCACTGTTTGAGGCTCACTCTGTGAAGAAGCTCCGCGTTGGTGTCATCTTCGGCGGCCGGTCCGGCGAGCACGAAGTATCGGTCGCGTCGGCCGCCGCGGTCTTCAAACACCTCGATCGCACCCGCTACGATCCGGTCGCCATCCGCATCGAAAAGGACGGGCGCTGGACGCTGCCCGACCGGCCGCCCACGGTGCTCGCCGCAGCCGACGTGATCGAGCAGGGACGGCTGGCGGCGGCGCACCCGGTCCGCCCCGGGCGCGAGGCGCATCTCGTCGCCTACCCGACCGATGAATCGCTGATCACGATCGATCGACGAGCCGATAAAGGCGACGACGGCGCCCGAGTGACCGGCCTTGGCCTCGACGTCGTCTTTCCCGTGCTGCATGGCCCGTTCGGCGAGGACGGCACGGTTCAGGGGCTGCTCGAGCTCGCCAACGTCGCGTATGTCGGCGCCGGTGTCCTGGCATCGGCGGTGGGCATGGACAAGGCGTTCATGAAGCTGGCGTTCGCCGCGCGCGGTCTGCCGGTCGCCGAGTACCGCGTCCTCCGCACGCCCGAATGGCGCACCGATCGCGTGCGCCTGATCGCGGCCATTCAGTCGACGCTCGGTTTTCCGGTCTTCGTCAAACCTGCGAACCTCGGATCGAGCGTCGGCATTTCCAAGGCGAAGACGCCCGGCGAGCTCGCCACGGCGATCGATCTCGCCTTCGAGTTCGACCTGAAGGTGGTGGTCGAGGCTGCGGTGCCGGCGGCGCGTGAACTCGAGGTCGGCGTGCTGGGCAACGACCAGGTCGAGGCGTCCGTCGCCGGCGAGGTGGTGCCGGGTCGCGAGTTCTACGACTACGAGGCCAAGTACCTCGACTCGGGATCGATCGGTGCACATTCCGGCGGCGCTCGACGACGCGCAGCAGGCGGACGTCCGCCGGATGGCCGTCGAGGCGTTCCAGGCCGTCGATGGCGCCGGCATGGCGCGGGTCGATTTCCTGCTGTCGCGCGAGACCGGCACGCTCTACGTCAACGAGGTCAATACCATTCCCGGGTTCACGACGATCAGCATGTTCGCCAAGCTGTGGGCCGCCACGGGCGTCGACTATCCGGCTCTGCTCGATCGTCTGATCCAGCTCGCGCTCGAGCGTCACGCCGAGAAACAGCGCCTGAAGACGAGCGCGCTGTGAGCCTGGCGCGGCACGCGGGTGCGGCGGCGATGGCCGGCGCGCTGCTCGCGGCGCCTGACGCCAGGTCCCAGGGGCACGCCCTCACGGGCGGCGATCGCCTGGCGGCGGTCTACGCGCAGATCCTGAACACGCGATTCGATCGCGCCGAGGAAACCCTGGCCGGCGCCTGCGCGCCCGCACCGCGTGAGGCCTGCCAGGTGCTGGACGCCACGACGACGTGGTGGCGGATCCTGATCAACCCCGACGACACCGGCCTGGACGACGACTTTCAGCAGCGCGTGGCCGCCGCGATCGCGGCGACCGAGCGCTGGACGGAACGCGAGCCCCGATCCGCCGAAGCGTGGTTCTATCTCGGTGCCGCGTATGGGGCCCGGGTCTCGTGGCGGGTGCAGCGCAAGGAGCATCTCGCCGCGGCCCGCGACGGCAAGCGCATCAAGGAGGCGCTCGAACGTGCGCTGGCGCTCGACCCCGGCCTGAGCGACGCGCGATTCGGCATCGGGCTCTACAAGTACTACGCGGCGATCGCACCGGCGGTCGCCCGGTTCTTCCGGTTTCTGTTCCTGTTGCCTGGCGGCGATCGCGAGGAAGGCCTGAGCGACATGGAAGCCGTGCACGCGCGCGGCGTCCTGCTGCGCGGCGAGGCCGACTACCAGCTGCACTGGATCTATCTGTGGTACGAGAATCAGCCGCAGCGCGCGCTCGAGCTGCTGCGTGCGCTGCGCGCGCGCAGTACCCGGCAAACCCGCATTTCGTCGAGCGGACCGCCGACACCGAGGACCGCTACCTGCACGACCACGCCGCGAGCCTGAAGACCTGGCAGGCGATGATCCAGCGCGCGCCAGCAGATGGGCGATCCGCGGCTGGCGGCCACGATGGGCCGGATGGGAGCGGCGCGCATGCTGGACGTGCTGTACGAGACGGATCGCGCTGTCGACGAGCTGCGTCGCGTCGTCGCCTCGTCACCGGCCGCGCCGTTTGGCGCGATGGCCGAGGCCGAGCTCCGGCTTGGCCAGATGCTGGATCGCCTGGGCGATCGTGCCGCCGCCGTGGTCGCCTACAACGCGAGCGCTCGACGCGGTGCCGCCCGCGGATCCCCACGGTGTCGCCGCCGCGGCCCGAACCGGCCTCCGCCGCCCGCCCACCGATCTTGCCGCCGCGCAGGCGTACGGCCTCAGCCTCACCGGGTGGCGGGCTTTCGAGCGCGGGGCGCTCGAGCAGGCGGCACGCGCGCTCGCCGGAGCGGCCACCGCCGCGCCGGGCGACACGATGATTCGCGTGCGGCTCGCCCGCGTGCGCGCCGCGCGGACCGAGATCGAGCCGGCGCTGGCGGAGTTCGACCGCATCATTGCGATGCGATCGCAGGCGGGGCCTGCGGCGCTCGGCTCCGCCTACTTCTGGAGCGCCGAGCTGCTCGAACAGCAGGGGCGGAAAGACGTCGCGCTCGCGCGCTATCGCGCTGTCGGTCGCATCTTCGGCACCGACTCCCGACTGACTGCTGCAGCGGCGAAGGCGATCGCGCGGCTCTCACGCTGACGCAGTGCCGCAGTGCGGCAGTCCTGCAGTGCGCAGCAGGACTGCACTAATGTTCTTCTCCTCTCGTTCCGACACATTCGCATTGGTGGCACAAATGGGTGAGCGCGATCGTGCTTGGCGCATGTCTCGCACGCGATCGTCGGTGCCGAATGGACGTCGAGCGCACGCGAGATCACGACGACGACGTGCAGAGGCGCGCGAGTCGAGATCGATCGACGCGATCAGGTGTCAAGTCTTGACACTTTTGGAAAGTTTGTGCTTGACATCCGTTTTTTCTCATCCATAATCTACATCTTGTATGAGGGTGGTTCGCTCAGGCCACCAGTAGTAACGTGTAGTTACGACGGCCTGAGGTGAGTGACCTTCACTCTAGGAGGAAGAATGGCGAAGAAAGCGAAGAAGGCGGCCAAGAAGAAGGCTGCGAAGAAGCGGTAACTCACGTGACCGCGCGGGGGTGACCAGGTGTGTGTCACCCCCTACTTCTTTCAGGCCACTTTCAACGTAGGCCTCCCCGGTTCTCCACCACGCGCGCACGACGCCGGGCGCCCGCGGTGGACTCAAGGCGGAAGACACTGCGAAGGGCGATCAGCGGGCCAGGCGGTCGAGATCGAGACCCGACGTAGTGCGGTCTGACGCGCACCCTACACCCGGAAAGGGGGGATCAGGAGCGATGGCAAAGAAAGCCAAGAAGGCCGCAAAGAAAGCTGCGAAGAAGCGCTAACGCTTCACGCACCTCGTAATACCTCAAGGGGGCCCTCCGGGCCCCCTTTTTTATTTCGGATTGAGGATTGCGGGTTGCGGACTAGGGGGCGGCGGACCATTCCACACGCGCACCGCGCGGATGAAGTCTCCCTGCGCCAGCTTGTCGACGACGTCCATCCCCGAGATCACCTGGCCGAAGACGGTGTAGCGCGCGTCGAGGTGCGGCTGCGGCGAGTGCGTGATGAAGAACTGACTGCCGCCGGTGTCCGCCCAGTCGAGCGCCATGCCGACAGTGCCGCGAAGATACGGCCGCTCGTTGAGCTCGTCGCGAATCGTGTAGCCCGGGCCGCCTTCCCCATCGCCGCGCGGGTCGCCGTCCTGCACGACGAAGTTCGGCACCAGGCGATGAATCGCGACGCCGCCGAAGTAGCCCTCGCGGGCGAGATCCGTGAAGGTCTTCACGGTCAGCGGCGCCTCGAGAACCTCGAGCTCGATCTGAATCGTGCCCTTGTCGGTGTCGAGGTAGACGTGCGTCGACACGGGCGGCGCGACCACGGACGGGTTCGCGTACGTCGCGCCGTCGAAACGGCTCGGCGCGGGCCTGATCTCGGCATCGAGGTCGCGCGACGGATCGAGACCGCGCAGGAGCTCGGCCGCTTTCACGCGCACCGCCCAGTCCTTGTCCTTGAGCGCCGCCGTCAGCGACGGTTCGGCCGCCGCGCGGCCGAACGGAAGCAGCGCCTCGAGCGCCGCCGCACGCGCCGTGTACGGCGCGTCGCGCCGGCAAATTGCGCGGCCGCCTGCAGCGCGTCGACCGCGCCCGGCGGCTTGATTTCTCCAAGCGCTCTCGCCGCCGCGCCTCGCACCACCACATCGTCGGCCTTCAGCATCTCGAGCGCGATGGCGCCGGCGTTGGGCGTCTTCAGCTTCGCCAGCGCGGCAAGCACCGCCGGGATCACCCGCTGGTCGGCATCGCGGGCCAGCGGTTCGAGAAGCGGCGCGGCGGTATCCGCCGGCAGCTCCGCCAGCGCGGTCGCCAGCGCCGCGCGCACGGTCCACTGCTTGTCGGGATCGAGCCCCGACAGCACGCTGACGAAGCGCTCGGGATCCGAGCCGCGCCAGCGCGATGAGGGCCTCGGCGCGGACCGCGGGATAGGGATCGGAAATCAGATCGAGCAGCAGGTCCGCACTTCGGGAGAACGCAGCTGTCCGATGGCCGCACCGTCTCCGTGCGGATGCCGGGGTGGATGTCGCGGGTGCGAAGCAGATCGGTGAAGGCTGGGAGCGCCCGGCGATCGCCGATCTCCCCGAGGGCGCGCACGGCCTCGACCGCGATCCCGACTGGCCAGTCGCGGACCGCACGTACGTCATCAGCAGGTCGACGCTGCCGGGTCTTTCAGCGCTCCCAGCCCTCGCGCGGCAAATGCCCGGGTGTAAGCGCCGTCGCCGTTCAGCAGGGCGCGAAGCGCCGGAATGGCCTTGGCATCCCCGACGCGCCGGAACGCGTAGGCAACCGGCCACCATCGGACTGAGCGGCGTACCCGACGGCATCGAGCACGCGCCCGGCCAGCGGGTCGTACGCCTTCAGCCGGGTGAACGCGAAGATGCCCAGGCGCGCCGCTTCGACTTCCGGCGCCAGCGGATACGCCGATTCGTCGGCCGCGATCGAGGCGAGAACACCGGCTTTCACATACGTGCCGACCATCACACCGATCGCCGGCGCGCTCTCGATGTCGCCGATGAGCCCCAGCGCTTCCGCCGCGCGGCCGCGCACGACGGGCGAGAGATCGGACAGCGCCGTCCGCAATGCCGGCGCGGCGTCCTTCCGTCCCGATCAGGCCGAGCGCAAAGGCGGCCATCTGCCGCACCTCAGGTTCGGGGTCCGACGCCACCAGCGGCGTCAGGATCGCCACACCCTGCGGCAGCTTCGTTCGGCCGACCGCCAGGACGGCGCGGCGGCGGACGCGCGCCTGGCCGTCCTTCGCCAGCACCGCCAGGTCGATCACCGGCGGCGCGCGGAACGGGTGCGCCCTTCTTCCGATTCGGATCGGGCGGCGGTGCCGGGGCCGTCTCCTGCAGCATCCGATGGTCTTCGAGCTGCAGGATCCACGACATCTTCTGATCGCGGCGTGATCTCGGGCGTTGGCGGCACTTTTGGCGCGCTGGCGCACGCGCCTGCGAGAAGCGCCGCACTCACGGCCGACAGCGGACGAATGGTCACGATGTTCGGATCTCCGTTCGGCGCAACGTCGCGCGATCGACCCGCTCCGGCACGATCTCGACGCCGATGCCGGGGCCTCGATCCGGCACCGTGACGGTGCCGTCGGTGTTGACGTCGATGGCGGGGTCGATCAGGTCCTCCGCATAGTAACGGCGACTCGCCGCGATGTCGCCGGGAAGCCGGAAGTTCGGCAGCGTGGACAAGATGCAGGTTGTGGGCGCGGCCGATGCCCGATTCGAGCATGCCGCCGTGCCAGACCGGCACCTGGTGCGCGGCGCAGACATCGTGCACGCGAATCGATTCCTGCGTGGCCGCCGACGCGGCCGGGCTTGATGTTCACGATGCGGCACGCGCCCGCCTCGATCGCCAGTTCGGCGATCGCGCGGGCTGGTGATCGACTCGTCCAGGCAGATCGGCGTGCGAATCCAGGCCTGCAGCGCCGCGTGATCCAGCCAGTCGTCGTAATCGAGCGGCTGCTCGATCATCATCAGATCGAACTGGTCGAGGGTCGCCAGATGTCCGGCATCGGCGCGCGTGTACGCCGCGTTGGCATCGACCATCAGCGGGATGTCGCCAAATGCCTTGCGCACGCGCTCGACGGCCTCGACGTCCCACCCGCGCTTGATCTTGATCTTGATCCGCTGGTAGCCCGCCTCGCGCTCGACTCCGCACGCGCTCGACCAGCTCGTCGAGCGAGTCCTGGATCCCGATCGACACGCCGGAGGCGACCGGCCGTCCGCTGCCACCGAGCGCCTGCCACAACGGCATGCCCTGCTGCTTCGCGTACAGATCCCACGCCGCCATCTCGAGCGCCGCTTTCGCCATCAGGTGGCCGCGAACGCGGGACAACGCGGCAAACATCTCCTTCGGGTGTGCGAACGCCTTCCCAATCAACATCGCGGCGAGAAAGCCGGTGATCACGTGCCACGCGGTCTCGGTGGTCTCGCTGCTGTAGAACGGGTTGTGCTCGGCGACGCACTCGGCCCAGCCGTCTGTGCCGTCCCCGCGGACCGTCACCAGCAGGAATTCACGATCGTACGAGCGGCCGAAACTGGTCTCGAAATGGTGAACCAGCGGCAGGCGTAGCAGGCGAAGCTCGATGCTGTCGATTGTCACGAGCAGGGCAGGATAGCACGCCGTCTCCAGGCGCATGGGCGCATGGCGCATGCATAGGCGCGTGGGCGCATTGGTGCATAGGCGAATAGGCGGGCTGGTATACTCCGCGCACGTTGGAGTTTCGCCACATCGCGATCGAAGGCCCGATCGGCGTCGGCAAGTCGGCGTTCGCGGAACGCCTCGCCGCGCGGCTCGACGCCACGCTCGTCCTCGAAGATCCGGACAACCCGTTCCTCGCTGATTTCTACTCCGATCGACCCGGGGCCGCGCTGCAGTCGCAGCTGTTCTACCTGCTCGGGCGTCATCGGCAACAGAGCTCGCTCAGACAGTCGGACCTGTTCAGCCAGATCACGATTTGCGACTACCTGTTCGATCGCGACAAGATCTACGCCTACCTGAATCTCGACGACAACGAGCTCTTCATCTACCAGCGCCTCTTCGATCTGCTCGCGCGCGACGTTCGACGCCGGATCTGGTCGATCTATCTCCAGGCGCCGCCCGACGTGCTCGTGCGCCGGCTGCGGGATCGCGCGAAAGACAGCGAGGAGGATCTCTTCCTGCCCGATCCCGCGTACCTGCAGGAGCTGAACGAGGCGTACCAGCACTTCTTCTTCCACTACGCCGCCAGCCCCCTGCTGGTCGTCGAGACCTCGGGATTCGGATCCGAGCCGACCGACGAGATCGTCGACGACCTGATCCGCCAGGTGGAAGGGATGGGCAAGGGCACACGCTACTACGTGCCGCGGGCGTGACCTGTACGTACCCTTGCCTCAGCCGCATGGCGTGGTTCAAGAAAAGCCGCAAGCCAATCGAGGCGCCGGCCGACAAGTCGAGCAAGATTCCCGAAGGCCTCTGGGTAAAGTGCCCGAGCTGCTCGCAGGTGATCTACAACAAAGATCTGGCGGCCAATCTGCAGGTCTGCCCGAAATGCGCCCACCACTTCCGGCTCTCGGCGCTCGAGCGGCTCCGCGCGCTCTTCGACGACGGCGAGTTCCAGGAGCACGACGGCGAGCTCGTCGCGCTCGACCCGCTCGAGTTCACTGACACCAAGCCGTACAGCGCGCGACTCTCCGCCGGACGCCAGCAGACCGGACTCCGCGACGCCATCGTCTCGGCCACCGGGCTCATCGAAGGACGCCGCACCGTGGTGGCGGCGATGGAATACGGCTTCATCGGCGGGAGCATGGGCGTGGTCGTCGGCGAGACGATCACGCGCGCCATCGAACGCGGTCTCGAGGAACGGCTTCCGGTGATCGTCGTGTCCTGCTCGGGCGGCGCGCGGATGATGGAAGGCGCGCTGTCGCTGATGCAGATGGCGAAGATCAGCGCCGCGCTGGCGCGGCTCGATCGCGCCGGACTGCCGTACCTGTCGATCCTGACGGATCCGACGACCGGCGGCGTCACTGCCAGCTTCGCGATGCTCGGCGACCTGAACATCGCGGAGCCGCGCGCGCTGATCGGTTTCGCGGGCCCGCGCGTGATCGAGCAGACGATCCGGCAGAAGCTGCCCGAAGGGTTCCAGCGCAGCGAGTTCCTGCTCGAACACGGCTTCGTCGATCTCATCGTCGATCGACGCGACTTGAAGGCGGCCATCGCCCGGGCGCTGCGGTTCATGATGCCGGAGCAGGCGCCTGCGTCAGCCCCGGAACCGGCGCCCGCAAGCGAAACGTCCGGCTGACCTGGCGGCTCTGAAGGTCCGCCCTACATCTGAATCGAGCAGTGCCATCCCCATCATGTGTAGGGCGGACCTTCAGGTCCGCCGATCCGACATGACCGACCGCGACTGGCTCGCACACCTCGAGTTCTTCGGCATCAAGCTGGGGCTCGACACGATCACCGCCATCCTCGACCAGCTGGGCCAGCCGCACCGCACCTATCCCGTCATTCACATTGCCGGCACCAACGGGAAGGGATCCGTCGCCTCGATGGTGAGCCACGCGCTCACCGCGGCGGGCCATCGGACCGGCCGTTATACCTCGCCCCACCTGGTCACCCTCGAGGAGCGGTTCGCGATCGACGGCGCGTCCGTCCCCGCGGACCACTTCGACGCGGCCCTTGGCCGCGTCCGCGCTGCCGTCGAACGGCTGGCTGAACGCGGCGGGCTGAGCGTCGAGCCGACGTTCTTCGAGGTGACCACGGCCGTCGCCTTCGAAATCTTTCGCGACCTGACCGTGGACGTCGCGGTCGTCGAGGTCGGACTCGGAGGCCGCCTCGACGCCACCAACGTCGTCGCGCCCGAGATCACGGCGATCACGACGGTCGACCGGGATCATGAAGCGCAGCTCGGCACCTCGATCGCCGCCATCGCACGTGAGAAGGCCGGCATCATCAAGGCCGGCGTCCCCGTGGTCGTCGGGGCGATGAACGACGAGGCGTCAGAGGTGATTGCGTCGATGGCGTCTGCCGAGGCGCGCCGTTGATTTCGAGCACGTCCGCCGACATCGGGTGAGACGTCGGCGGTCGGCCGCTACGAATGCGGTGCGCCTGCCGCATGCGAGCGGGAGGGTGCCGCCGACACCGTATCGCGGGGCTGAAGCCCCGCCCCCACAGTATGGGCCGGTGGTCCTTGGCCTTCGCGGCCGGCATCAGATCGGCAACGCCGTGGTCGCCACGATGATCCTCGATCGGCTCCGGGCCGACCTCAAGCCAGGTCGCGAAGCGATCGAGGCGGGACTTCGCGACGCGCGCTGGCCGGGCCGCCTGGATCGTCGTTGCCCTCGGCGACCGGTACGGTTCTGGTCGACGGCGCGCACAACCCGGCCGGCGCGAAGGCGCTGGCGTCGTATCTGTCTGAGACGCATCCCGAACGTCTGCCGATTGTGTTCGGCGTCATGGCCGACAAGCACGCGCGCGAGATGCTGGCCGAGCTGGCACCCCTCGCGCGCCCGCTGGTTCTGACGCGTGCGCCGGGAACGCGCGCGGCCAGATCCGCATGCGCTCGCCGCGATGGTCGTCGGCGCGGCGGACCCGATCATCGTCGAACCGGAGATCGAGCGGGCATTGGCGGCCGCCTGGTCGGCGAACGATGCGATAGCCGTCGCCGGTTCGCTGTACCTGGCCGGCGAGGTCTACCGACTGCTCGACGTACGGATCTCGTGATGTGGCAATGCGGTAGGATCTTCCAGACGATGATGCTTCGTGCCGGTGTCTGGAGCCTGATCGCGGCCGCGTGCCTCGGAGCGGCGCGCCCCGCGGTGGCGCAGGACATGGGGAACTGCCAGACGTCCAAGCAATGGACGATGGACCGTCTGACCAAGGACCACTGGAAGCTCATTGGGCAGGTCGAGGTCTACTGCGGCGATCAGTCGTTCTCGGCTGATGAAATCGAAGGCTTCAACGATACCCACAAGATGATCGCGACGGGCAACGTCGTGTTCACGCACGGCACCAGCCGCATCGCCGCCGATCGGATGGAATACAACACCGAGACGAAAACCGGCACGTTCTTCAACGCGACGGGCACCGCGACCATGAAGGACCCGAACACGCAGCGGCCAGGCCAGCCGGTGAAGCAGACGCCGAAATCGCTGTTCGGCACGCAGGAGCCGGACGTCTACTTCTACGGGGAGAAGATCGCGAAGGTCGGCAACGAGAAGTACCGGATCACCAAGGGCGGCTTCACGACCTGCGTGCAGCCGACGCCGCGCTGGCAGCTCACATCCGGCAGCGTGACCCTGAACCTGGACCGGTACGCGTTCCTGACCAACTCGTTGCTCAAGGTGAAGAGCGTGCCGGTGCTTTATCTGCCAGTCATGTACTACCCGATCAACAAGGAGGACCGCGCCACCGGCTTTCTCCTCCCGATCGTACGGCTCCTCCACCATCCGCGGGCAGACGCTGAGCAACGCCTTCTTCTGGGCGATCAATCGCAGTCACGACGCCACCTTCTACCACGACTGGTTCGCGACCACCGGTCAGGGCTTAGGCTCCGAGTATCGGTACGTCGCGTCTCCGGGGTCGGAAGGACAGATACGCTTCTACAACCTGCGCGAGCACACGGCCGAGTACACCGACGATGACGGCAGCGTGACGACGACGCCGGAGCGCACCAGCTATCAGATCCAGGGCAGCCTGTCGCAGCGCCTCGGGCGCGCCTTCCGGGCGCGCGGCCGCGTCAACTACTTCTCCGACATCACGGTCCAGCAGACCTATCAGCAGAACGTGTACAACGCTTCGCAGCGCCAGCGGGTCGTCAGTGGCTCGGTCAGCGGTGTGGTCAGCAGCTGGAACCTGACCGGCAGCTACGATCGCAGCGAGTTCTTCTACGGGACGACGCAGTCCACGGTGCGCGGGGGCACGCCCCGGATTTCCCTGCAACGCGCGGACAAGCCCCTGTTCGGCAGCCCGATCTACTTTTCGATGAACACGCGAAGCCGTGCACCTGGTGGCCGAGCGGAAGACTTCTTCAGCGACCGTCGATCAGGGCGTCACGCGCTTCGACCTGTTCCCTCGGGTGCGCGTTCCGTTCACGAAGTGGCAGTTCCTGACGATCTCCACGAGCGCGGCGTTTCGCGAGACGTTCTGGACCGAGCAGCGTGACGTCACCACGACGCTGAACGTCGCGGATCCGATCAATCGAAACTACTACGACTTGTCCGCACAGATCACCGGCCCGGTCTTCGCGCGCATCTTCAATCGCACCGGCAGCCAGTACGCCGAGAAGCTGAAGCACTCGATCGAGCCGTACTTCAACCTCCAGCGCATCTCGCCGATCGACGACTTCGACAAGTTCGTGCAGATCGATGGCACGGACGTCATCGTCGGTCGGGTCAGCCGCATCGCATACGGAGTCACCAATCGGTTCTTTCGCAAGCCGGGCGGCGGCGGCCGGTCGCGCGAGCTTCTGACCGCATCGCTCGGGCAGAGCTACTACAGCGACCAACGGGCGGCGCAGTACGACAAGAACTACCAGACGTCCTACGGCAGCGCCCCGAGCCATTTCTCGCCGCTCTCGCTGCAAGTCAGGTCGACCCCGACCGACACCGTGCAGGCCCAATTCCGGATGGACTACGACACGACGTTCAACGCCATCCGCACGATGACGGCAGACGGGACGGTGTCGGTCGGCGACTGGCTTCGTTCAACGGCGGGCTGGAGCCAGCGGCGATTCATCGAGGGTCTGCCAGGGTTCAACGATCCGACGCGCCTCGACCACTACCTGAACAGCGCGACCACCTGGAAGGGGTGGAACAATCGGCTTGGCGCGGTCTACAACTTCAACTACGACGTGCGAAGGGACAGATTCCTGCAGCAGCGCATCATGGGCTACTACAACGCGCAATGCTGTGGCTTTGCGCTCGAGTACCAGCAGTACAATCTGACAGGGATCTCGTCCAGCCCGGTGCCCGCCGACACGCGGCTCAATTTCACGATCACGCTCGCGGGCATCGGGTCGTTCTCCAATCCGTTTGGCGCCATGGGCGGCGGATCCGGCAGCGGCTACTGAACGCGGAGCGGATCTAATTCTAAATGTAGGGCGGACCTTTAGGCCCGCTAGGTCCGCCAGAAGGCGGGCTGAAGCCCCGTCCTACCCGAGCGGAACGCGGTTCAACATGATTGACGTCCTCGTCACCGGCGGCGCGGGGTTCATCGGCAGCAATTTCGTCCGCTATGCGCTCGGCACGCACGCCGACTGGCGGATCACGACGCTCGACAAGCTGACCTACTGTGGCCGGCTCGAGAATCTGCACGACCTCATGGATCACCCGCGGCACTCGTTCGTCCGCGGCGACGTGGCCGATGCGGTCATCGCCGCGCCCCTCGTCGAGCAGTCGCATATCGTCGTCCACTTCGCCGCTGAGACGCACGTCGATCGGTCGATTCAGTCGGCCACGGACTTCATCCGCACCGACGTGATGGGCACCTACGTGCTGCTCGATGCAGCCAAATCGGCGCGCAATCTGCGCTGCTTCGTGCAGATCTCGACCGACGAAGTCTACGGAAGCGTGCCGACCGGGGCGAGCCGCGAGACCGACGAGCTGAAGCCGCGCAACCCGTACTCGGCGAGCAAGGCCGGCGCCGATCGCCTGGCCTACAGCTTCTTCGCGACCTACGGTCTGCCGGTGATCATCACGCGGGCGTCGAACAACTATGGGCCCTATCAGTTTCCGGAGAAGATCATTCCCCTCTTCGTCACGAACGCCCTCGAGCAGCAGCCGCTGCCGCTTTATGGCGACGGCCAGAACGTGCGCGACTGGCTGCACGTCATCGACCATTGCCGCGCCGTCGATCTCGTGATCGAGCGCGGCGTCGCCGGTGAGGTCTACAACGTGGGCGGCGGGAACGAAGTGAGGAACATCGAGCTCTCGAACAGAATCCTCGAGCTCACCGAGCGCCCGGCATCGCTGGTCCGGCCGGTGCCCGATCGGCCCGGCCACGATCGCCGTTACGCGCTCGACACGACGAAACTCCGCCAGCTTGGCTGGGCGCCGAAGGTGCCGTTCGAGGAAGGCCTTGCGGAAACAGTGGGCTGGTACCGGAGCAGCGACTGGTGGTGGCGTCCGATCAAGGAGCAGGACCCCGAGTACCGAGCCTATTACCAAGCCCAGTACGGCCACCTGAAGAGTTAACCGTTCGTGCCCCAGACCGTGCTCGTGACCGGCGCATCGGGCTTCGCCGGCAGCCACCTCCTCGATCTTCTGGCGACGACCGACGCGCACCTGATCGCGTGGTCCCACCGCGGCGGCCATCACAAGCCACGGGGCGCGCCCGGCACCTGGCAGGCCGTTGACGTGCTGGACCCGGGCGGCGTCGATCGTGCGGTCGGGGCGTCGCTGCCGGATCTCGTCTTTCACCTGGCGGGCGACGCGCAATCGGGCGGCTCGTGGGACCGTCTCGGCGCGACTTTCGCGGTGAACGTACGCGGGACGCATCACCTGCTCGCGGCGGTCGCTCGCCATGTGCCGTCGGCACGAGTGGTAGTGACCGGATCGGCGTTGGTCTACCAACCTGACGATCAGCCAATCAAGGAAGATTCGACGCTCAAGCCGGCGAGCCCCTACGCCGTCAGCAAGCTCGCGCAGGAAATCCTGGCCTTCCGCGCCGGCCTGCTCGATGGCCTCGACGTCATCGTGGCGCGGCCGTTCAACCATGTCGGCCCGCGACAATCGCCGGCCTTCGTCGCGGCGAGCGTCGCGCGCCAACTGGCGATCATCGAGGCCGGGCGTGCCGAGCCCCAATTGCGGGTGGGGAACCTCGAGGCGGAGCGCGATCTGACCGACGTGCGCGACACGGTGCGTGCGTATCAGGCGATGGCCGCGAAGGGCCGCCGTGGTGCTGCCTACAACGTGTGCCGCGGCGAGGGTTTGCGCATGAGGGCACTGGTGCAGGCCCTGGTGGATCGCACGCGAGTCCCCGTCGAGATCGTGATCGATCCGGCGCGCTTTCGGCCCGTCGACGTCCCCCGCCTTGTCGGCGCCAACACTCTCCTGCGCACCGAGACCGGCTGGACTCCGCTCATCCCTCTCGACCGCACCCTCGACGATCTGCTCGATTACTGGCGGGACCGGGTCGCCTCCGCCTCCGCTTAACGAGGGTACCCCTCAGGCCTTCAATTGACATTGATCGCGAAGCGCGAGACGATGACGAACAAAAGGCGAAACATTGGAACAGCAGAGCCTGTTTCCGCTGACAATCCGGCCGACGACGCGCGCGATTGCTGACGCGGTGCGCGGCGTCGGCGCCGCGGCACTTCCGAGTGCCGAGCGGAAGGCTGATGACGCGCGCTACCAGGAGGTACGCTGCCGTTCGGCCCTCAATCACGTGAAAGGGATGCCGTTCGAGTGGACGCTGAATCCCTACCGCGGCTGCACTCACGGCTGCCATTACTGTTTCGCGCGCCGCTATCACACGCAGTTCGAGCTCGACGCCGACGACGAGTTCGCATCGGTCATCCTCGTCAAGACGAATTTCGTCGAGGTGCTCGGCCGCGAGCTCGCGCGGCCGAAATGGGAACGCGATCTTGTGGCGATGGGCACGGCCACCGATCCGTATCAACCGATCGAGGGCCACTACCGCTTGTCGCGTCGCAGTCTCGTCGAGCTCGCCGCCTCGCGCACGCCCGTCAGCATCGTGACGAAGGGGCCGATGGTCGTCCGCGACATCGACGTGCTGAAAGACGTGGCTGCGGCCGCGAAGTGCACCGTCTGCATGAGCGTCCCAAGCGTCGACGAAGACGCCTGGCGGAAGATGGAGCCCGGCACCGCGCACCCGTTTCAGCGCCTCAAGGCCGTCCGCGCGCTCACTCGGGCGGGGATCCGCGCCGGCGTCCTGATGGCGCCGCTGGTGCCCGGGATCACCACCGCGCGCCACGGCGTCGAGGCGACGCTTGCCGCCATCGCCGATCATGGCGCCTCGTTCGTTGGCGCGAACGTGCTGCACCTCGAGGGCGGCACGCGCGATCACTTCTTCAAGTTCCTCGAGCGCACCTATCCGCATCTGGTCGACGGCTATGCGCGTCTCTATGCGAACGGCGCCAAGCGGGCGCCGAAGGCGTATTCGCAGGCGGTCCAGGACACTGTTGCCGACGCCCGCGAGCGCGTCGGCATGTCAGGCCGCGGCAAATCGGACGGCGGCCGCGAACAGCCCGATGAAGAGCGCGAGGGCGACGACGGCGAGATGCGGCCCGAGGCCCGGGACGCGCTGCTGTGGGAAACGGCGGCGATCGAATCGTAAACGCGGGCCACGAGGCGGCGCCGGACATCAGCCGGTCGCTGGAGCTCGTGACCCGCGCGGGATCGTGGCTAACGAACGCTACGTCCCGTATGCCAGTGCGGCCACCAGGCGGGGGCCGCCGGTCTCGAGCGTGACCTGTCCATCGCGGGCGCTGAAGTGGAAGTGCCCGCCCTCCGACCAGCGCTCGCTGATCGGGAGCTTGATGCGCTCGTCAATCAGCCGTTTCAGGAACCGCGCGCCGTAGGCAAGGCTGTGGCCTTCGTCCACCAGCGCCTCGAGCGCCTCGTCATCAATCTCCAGGGTCTTGCGTCGGCTCTGCAGCGTTTCCTCGAGCTTGGCGAGATGCTGCTTCGCGATGGTGCGCACCTCGTCGCGCGCCAGCGGCGCGAACAGGACGACGTCGTCGATGCGGTTGCGGAACTCCGGCGCGAAGCGGCGCTCCATTTCGCGCATGACCTCGCTCTGCACGTCGCCGATCTGCTGCTGACGCGAACGGAACCCGAGCGGGCTCGACAGCTTGCGGAAGTGCTCGGCGCCGACGTTCGAGGTCATGATGACGATGGCATCGCTCAAATACACGCGCTTGCCGCGGCCGTCGGTCACCCAGCCCTCGTCGAACGCCTGCAGGAACACGTTGAGGAGCGACGGGCTCGCCTTCTCGACCTCGTCGAGCAGGACAACGGTGTACGGGTTGTCCTTGAGCTGATTCGTCAGCACGCCGCCGCGTTCGGATCCGACGATGCCGCGGGGCATGCCGATCAGCTTGTCCACGGCCACCGACCCGTCCTGGTACTCGGACATGTCGATGCGGACCATCTTCTTCTCGTCGCCGAACAGGTACTCGGCGACGGCCTTGGCGAGCTCGGTCTTGCCGACGCCCGTCGGGCCGAGGAACAGCAGCACGCCATCCGGACGATCGAATCCGTCCTTGAGCGGTCCTTTGTTCAGGATCATGCGGCGAGCCACGGCCTTGACGGCGTCGGCCTGGCCGACCACGCGCGCGCTCAACTTCGTCTCGATGTCGCGGAAGCGGTCGGACACGTTGCGCACGACCATGTCTTCCGGGATGCGGGCCGCCTGCGAGATGACGGACACGACATCCGCGGCGCGCACTTCGGGACGACGATCGATTTCGGCGCGCACGGACGCGGTGTCGAGCCAGCCGATCGCCTTGTCGGGCAGCCGAAGGTGCCGCATGTACCGCGCCGACAGATCCAGCGTCGTCTCGATTGCGTCGTCGTCAATCCGCACGCCGTAGTTGCGCTCGAGGCGCGGGCGAATGTGACGCAGGATGCGCCGGGTCTCGTCGATCGTGGGTTCGGCGACGTGGACGGTCCGGAAGCGGCGCGCGAGCGCCTCGTCTTCCTGGATGAACTCCTTGTATTCGCTGAGCGTGGTCGCACCGATGATGCGGACCTCGCCGCGGGCGAGCACGCCTTTGAGCACGTTGGCGGCATCGGCCGGCGCGCCCAGCGCCGAGCCCGCACCGATCAGCGTGTGCGCCTCGTCGATGAACAGGATCAGGTTCGGCCGCTCCTTCAGCTCGCGCAGCACGTTCTGGATGCGGTCCTCGAACATCCCGCGCAGCATGGTGCCGGCGACAAGGCTGTTCAGTTGGAGGCTGATGATCTGGCAGTCGCGGAGGCGCACCGGGACCGATTCGGCTTCGAACTCGATGCGGCGCGCGAGGCCCTCGGCGATTGCGGTCTTGCCGACGCCGGGCTCGCCGACCAGCATGACGGAGTTGGCGCGCTCGCGATGGCTCAGGACTTCGACGACCTGCTGGATCTCGGTATTGCGCCCGAAGACCGGAGGCAGCTTGTCCTGGCGCGCCAGGAGATTCAGGTTGGTCGCGAAGTGCTTGAGAAACGGGGGCAGCTCGAACTGCTTGCGCAGCCGCTCCTCGACACGCTCGATGTCACGGACGCGCGCCGCGATGCGCGACACCAGCGACTCGGGATCGACGCCGGCCTTGCGGAGTACCGCGGCGGGCACGCCCTGGCTGTCCTCGAAGAGCGCCGCGAACACGTCCGGCGGCTCGATCGTCGGCCGGCCGGCGCGGGTGGCGTGATGGAACGCCAGCTTGAAGACCAGCTTCGACGCGGGCGAGACGCGCAGTTCGCGCACGTCGAAGCGCGGCTGGCGGACGACCTCGTTCTCGACGGCGTGAAGGATGGCCTGGGGATTCAGATCGAGGTCGCGCATGACGGCGGCGAAGAGATCCCATTCCGCCTGCGCAAACGCCAGAAACAGATGTTCGTTGCCGACCGTGGCGTGTTCCCGTCGCCGAGCATCTTCGACCGCGCGGTCCATCAACCGCTGCGTCGATTCACCAACCTTGCTGGGAGCGATGTCGAAATCTTCCAAGGGGAGTGAGCCTCCTGGCAGAGTGACGAAGCAAGAATGGGTCCAGGTGTTTCAGGCTGTGAACCGGCATGGCAGCGCCTGTTGAACTCGTTGAACGGAAACTATTTAGGACGACAGCAGCGACGATGGAGGGCAGTGGCCCCTCCGTCGGCGCAGCGACACGGAGCGACCAGAGTTGATGACTGCGGTCGTCACTCTGCCCGGCGCACGCGGTCCCGCGGGCTCGACACCAGTAGGGCGCGACTTCAGTCGCGCCATCGTCCGGCCGAACTGAAGTTCGGCCCTACTGCGGTCCAACGGCACTGCAGCACTGCGGAACGGACTGCAGCACCGCAGCCCTCCGGCACTGCCGGACTGCAATCAGGCGCGCTGCAGGAGCGCGGCGATGCGCTTCTCGGTCGGCGGGTGCGTCGAGAACAGCGAGAAGAGCGCCTGGCCCGAGAACGGCTGGATGATGAACATGTGCGCCGTGGCAGGATTGGCGTCGAGCGGCACGCGCTTCACCGCCGCCTCGATCTTGCGGAGCGCCCGGACGAGCCCGTCCGGCGATCCGACAAGCTCTCGCGCGCCGGCATCGGCGGCAAACTCGCGCGACCGCGAGATCGCGGCCTGCACCAGCATGGCAGCGAGGGGCGCGAGGATGAGCATCAGGATGCCGGCAATCGGGCTGCCGCCATTGCGATCGTCCCGCCCGCCGAAGAAAAACGACATGCGGGCGGCCATCATGATCGCCGCGGCGAGCGTCGCCGCCACGGAGCTGGTCAGGATATCGCGATGCTTGACGTGTGCGAGCTCGTGGGCCAGGACGCCCGCAAGCTCCTCGGCATCGAGCACCTGCAGAATGCCTTCAGTCGCCGCCACGGCGGCGTGTGACGGATTCCGACCCGTCGCAAACGCGTTCGGCGACGGATCGGGGATCACGTAAACGCGCGGCATGGGCAGACCGGCACGCTGCGCCAGCTGCGCCACCATCTGGTGGAGCGGGTGACCGGGACCCACTTCCTTCGCGCTGTACATCGCGAGGACGATCCGGTCGGAGAACCAGTACCAGACCAGGTTCGTGACTGCCGCGAACAGAAACGCGATCATCACGCCCTGGGCACCGCCCAGCAATTCGCCTATCAACAGAAAAATGCCGCTCAGCACACCGAGCAGCAGCGTCGTTTTCAGAGTGTTGGCCATATTAGTGGCGGGACCACCGCCTCTACTCATTGTACCGCCAGAATCAGGCCCGCCAGGAGAGCGGCGCGGAACGGCAACGATTCGACGAGCACGTGCTCGTCGCGGGCGTGCGCGCCGCCGCCTTCGGCGCCGAGGCCGTCCAATGTTGGGACGCCAAGCGCGGCCGTGAGGTTTCCGTCGGATCCGCCGCCCGTAGCCCCTTCCTCCAGCGTCCGGCCGAGAGCTCGAGCAATGTCTCGTGCCTGGGTGTAGAGGGCCACGACGGCCGCCGACCGCTCGAGCGGGGGCCGGTCGACGCCACCGGTCACGGTCAGCCGCACGCGGGGATCGTGCGGCGTCAAGGACGCAAGCACCGACGAGATGCGCTCGGCATCCGTCATCGTCGGCACTCGGACGTCCACATCCATTACGGCGCGATCGGCCACGACGTTGGTGCGGTCGCCGCCGTAGAAGCGGCCAACGTTCACCGTGACACCGCGATCGGGATCGTGCAGGTCGAGGAGACGCATGGCCTGGCGCGCCAGCTCGTGAACGGCGCTCGCGCCGCTTGCGGGATCGATGCCGGCGTGGGAGGCAATCCCCTCCGCCGCGACACGAAAGTCACCCACGCCCTTGCGTGCCGTCTTCACGGCGCCGCCAGGCAGCGACGGTTCGAGGACGAACACCGCCTGGCTGCGCCGCGCCTCGTCTTCGACGATCGCGCGCGACGTCCCGCTCCCGATTTCCTCATCGGTGGTCCACAGCGTCACCACTCGATGGGGAAGCGGGTCCGACCGTTCCGTCAGGACTCGCGCGGCGAGCATGGCGATCGCGATCCCGGCCTTCATGTCGAAGGCGCCCGGCCCGGTGATGCGATCGGCGCGGCGCTCGCAGGGCATACGTGCAAGCTCGCCGATCGGCCAGACGGTATCGAAATGGCCGAGCACGAGGACCTGCGAGCGGCCATCGCCGAATTCAGCTCTCACATGATCGCCGGCCGCCTGTTGCGGGTATGTGGTGACGTGCGCGCCAAGGGTCTCGAGGCGGCGTCCGAGCTCGCGGCCGCACCGGTCAAGGGCCGCCTTGTCGGTGGACGGCGATTCGAGCTGAACGAGGTCCTGGATGAGACGTTCGATCCATGCGCGATGAGACTCGGCGGCGGTCAGGAGAGAACGCATTGGCTGCGGGCTACGGGCTCCAGGCTACGGACTCCAGTCACGGGCTACAATGGCGACATGATTCGTCTTGTCGCGGCGGCGCTTGCCACCCTTGGCGTTCTAGCCGCAGTAGGGCCCGACTTCAGTCGGGCCGATCAAGCGACTCCTCCCGCGCCACAACGTCCGCAGCCGCCGCGTCCCGCGGCCGCCGCGCAGCCGCTGTTCCCCGAAGAGGCCGCGCCGACCGAGCAGCTGCTGGGCGTCGCCGTGTATCCAGGAGCGGTGTTCCTGACCTCGTACGAAGCGGGCAAGGGCCAGCGATTCTACTTGTACGGCTCGGCCGCCGGATACACGGAGTTGATTGCGTATTACCGGACGCTGCTGAAGCAGCGCGGGACGGCGGTGTTCGAGAGCCCCGCGACCCACATTTTCGAGGTGGGAAAGTACGACGAGAACGCGATGGCGTTCCCCCCGAGCGTGACGATCAAAGACTACGCCTCGGGCGGAAACGGCGGGTATCTCAACCCGAAGCCCGGGCCGTCTCCCCAGCGCTTCCCCACCGTCATTCAGATCGTGCCGATTCAGGCGACGAACTGAGCGTCTTGGCCCGACTGAAGTGCGGCCATTCTGGATCACAACCTGCTCGGCGATTCCGACCCGATTCCGACGTGTCCCTCCGGCAGCTCGGGTCGGAGGACGACGCTCGTCCCGACGAAGGGCAGGAGGTACCGTCCATCGGGTAAGCGCCCAACGTCAACGGGCTGGCGCGTCGCGACATACCAGTCGGCGAGCCGGTGTGGTCTCAGCCCCCAGGCGCCGTGCGTCGAGCGATGTCGCTCCGGCGGCCAATGTCCCTGCGATCACCTGGCGCCGGCTGACCATGACATCTCCTCCGGGAGCGTGCGTAGGCGCGAGCCTCAGCTCAGGCAAGTCGTGGCCCGACTGAAGTCGGGCCCTACTGACAGATTATTCGACGGGTTTCGCGACGTAGATCTCGCGCGTGCGGCGGAACTCCTCCGCCTTCTCGGCCATCCCGGTTTCGATCGCCTCGCCGGCATCGACGCCGTGCGACGCGGCGTATTCGCGCACCTGATTGGTGATCTCCATCGAGCAGAACTTCGGCCCGCACATGGAGCAGAAGTGCGCGACCTTCGCGCCTTCCGCGGGCAGCGTTTCGTCGTGATAGGCGCGCGCCGTCACCGGATCCAGCGCCAGGTTGAACTGATCCTTCCAGCGGAACTCGAACCGCGCCTTCGACAGCGCATCATCCCACGCCTGTGCCCGCGGATGGCCCTTCGCCAGATCCGCGGCATGCGCCGCGATCTTGTAGGCAATCACGCCCGCCTTCACATCGTCGCGATTCGGCAGCCCGAGGTGTTCCTTCGGCGTGACGTAGCAGAGCATCGCGGTCCCGTACCAACCGATCATCGCCGCGCCGATCGCCGAGGTGATGTGGTCGTAGCCCGGGGCGATGTCGGTGGTCAACGGGCCCAGCGTGTAGAAGGGCGCTTCGTCGCACCACTCGAGCTGCTTCTCCATGTTCTCGCGAATGAGGTGCATCGGCACATGTCCCGGCCCTTCGTTCATGACCTGGACGTCGTACTCCCACGCGATGCGCGTCAGCTCGCCCTGCGTCTTCAGCTCCGCGAACTGCGCGGCGTCATTGGCGTCGGCAATCGATCCCGGGCGCAGGCCGTCGCCGAGCGAGAAGCTGACGTCGTAGGCGCGCATGATCTCGCAGATCTCGCGGAAGCGCGTGTAGAGGAAGCTTTCCTTGTGGTGCGCGAGGCACCACTTCGCGATGATCGATCCGCCGCGCGAGACGATGCCGGTGACGCGTTTGGCCGTCAGCGGGATGTAGCGCAGGAGGACGCCGGCGTGCACGGTGAAGTAATCCACGCCCTGCTCGGCCTGCTCGATCAACGTGTCGCGATAGATCTCCCAGGTCAGATCCTCGGGCCGGCCGCCGGCCTTTTCGAGCGCCTGATAGATCGGCACCGTGCCGATCGGCACCGGCGAGTTGCGGAGAATCCACTCGCGCGTCTCGTGAATGTGCCTGCCGGTCGACAGGTCCATCGCGGTGTCGGCGCCCCAGAGCGTCGCCCATTGCAGCTTGGCCACCTCCTCCTCAATCGAGGAGCTGACGGCGGAGTTGCCGAGGTTGGCGTTGATCTTCACCAGGAAGTTGCGGCCGATGATCATCGGCTCGAGCTCGGGGTGATTGATGTTGGCCGGAATGATCGCACGGCCTCGCGCCACTTCGCTCCGCACGAATTCGGCGTCGAGTCCTTCGCGAAGGGCAATGAACTCCATCTCGGGGGTGATGATTCCCCGCCGTGCGTAATGAAGCTGCGTGACCGGCTGGGTACCGCGCAGGACCGGCCGCTCGAGGGAAGGCGGCAGCTCGGGAGCGGCGACGGTCGCCGAAGGCCGGTACGAGCGCGCAACGGGTTCGACGCCGCCGCGGGCAGCGAGCCAGTCGGCGCGCAACGGTGGCAGCCCCTGCCGCACGTCGACGCCCTGCGGGCCGCTGGTGTCGTAGACGCGCAGCGGCGGCTCGCCGCCGGAGAGTTGAATTTCCCGCATCGGCACGGCCAGAGGAATCTCGCCTGCGCGCGCCCGCACGGAAACCTTGCGGGAGCTCGGAAATGCCGTCTCGAATTCCTTGGGAGACATGGTGGTTCGACTATAGCACCCCAGATTTGCCGGGCGAGGGCGACCGCATCTCGAAGACGAGAAACGGCGCGTGCTCCGGGACGCGAGCGTCCGTCATGTCAGCGAATCGCCGGGCGGCATCGAGCCCCGTGAGCAGCCCGTGCTGGTTCAGGTCCTCCCACCACGCCGTGGCGAGGCCGGCTCGCTCCTCGGCGTCATAGCCACAATTGTTGAGGCCGCTCACAAAGGAATGGTCCGCAACGTCGAACCCCAGTCGAGTCCAGTCCGCGAGGTCCGGCATGGCTCCGCTCGTCTCGAGGGACAGGTCGAGCGACGACGGCCGGGCGGGGCCGGCGGGATCGTGCTCGTCGCCGGGCCACGCAAGGATCGCGATCAGCGTTCCCGCACCGATCGTCAGGCCTGCGTCCTGGGTGAAGCGCGTCAGCTCGGCGAGATCGGCCCAGAGCCCGAGGATGGTAAACCCAGGCGTGTCGTCGGGTACCTTGACGGTTCCCAGATGGCGCGGGATTCCCATTCCCGGCGGCACATGCCGTTGCCAGAACTTCGACGGCCAGACCATCGGATCGATCGAGATCGGCACGTCGATGTCGTCGCGCAGCAGGTACTGCCGGCGACGCTCGGCCGACCAGCCGCGGGCGAGATTCACCGGATCGAGTCGGAGATCGAAGCCGAGGAAGTGCGGCGCCGTCGTCGATCGCGTCATGGGGGCTCTATCGACGCCTCTTCGGGCGCACGAACTTCTCGGCAGTGTGGGTGTCCGAAAACCGCGCGACCTTCACATCCACGAGCCCGGCCGCCTTGCCGGCCGCCATCACGATCGATTCAGAGACCTCGGCACGGCCCTTGGGGCGAATCGACCAGAGGGCCCCGTCCGGTGCAAGCGATCGCTGCAGCGACTCGAACCGCGTGAGGTCCTTTTCCACGTTGACGGCAAAAACGATCAGGTCGAGGGGCGTCGCACCCGGTCGGCTCGTCACGATGGCGCCGGCCTGGCGCAGGTCCTCGACGAACGCGTCATCAGCGATGCCGACGGTCGCGACGCGCGAGCCCGGCTTGACGCCGAGCTTCTCGACGAGGCTCTTCGGCGTCGAGAGTTTCGCCGCCCACTTCCCGGCCGCCGCTCCCAGCTGCAGTGCGAGAACGCCGTCCGCCGTACCGAGCGTCAGCGTTCCGCGCGATGCCTTGATTGACGTGATCGACGAGAAGGGCACCTTCACGCGGAAGTCGCCTCGAAACAGCACGTGGTCGGTCTCGAGCAGGGCGCGGCCTTCGGATCGCTGGCGTTTGTACAGCGCCGACACAAGTCGTTTGCATTCCCACCGGCACGGCTCCCACAAGGACTACAGTAGGGCCGCACTTCAGTGCGGCCGCAATCGGCGCGACTAAAGTCGCGCCCTACTGCATCCTCAGTGCTTCCTCAAAATCACGCACTTCAAATAATACGTCTCCGGCACCGTCAGCAGCACCGGGTGATCCCGTCCCTGCATCCGTTTTTCCAGGATCGTCACATGGGCCCGCGCGTCGCCCGCCGCGTCGGCGAGCACCTGCAGGAACATCGGTTCGTCGACGTTGTACGAGCAACTGCAGGTCACGAGCACGCCGCCGGGCTCCAGGATCCGCAGCGCGCGGAGATTGATGTCCTTGTAGCCGGACAGCGCCTTCTCCACCGCGGTCTTGTTCTTGGCGAAGGCCGGCGGGTCGAGCACGATGGTGTTGAAGCGCTCGCCGCTCCGCTCGAAGTGGCGGAGCTCGTCGAAGACGTTGGCCTCGCGGGCCGTGACGTTGGCGATCCCGTTCAACGCCGCGTTCTGCGTGATCCGCGCGACCGCATCGGCGGACGCATCGATCGCCAGAGCTTCAGTGCAGCGGTGCGCGAGCGACAGCGCAAACGCGCCGTTGTAGCTGAACGCATCGAGCAGCCGGCCACGCGCGTATTGGCCCGCGGCGATGCGATTCTCGCGCTGGTCGAGAAAGAGTCCGGTTTTCTGGCCGTGCCGGAGATCGACGCCGTACCCGACGCCGGCCTCGCGTACCTGCACGACCGCTGGCACGTCGCCGTGCAACACCTGCACGGTCTGCTCGAGTCCCTCCAGCATCCTGATCTTCGGATCGTTCCGGGCGAGAATGCCCTTCGGCGCCATCAGCTCGACCAGCGCCTGCGTCAGCTCCGGCAGGCGTCGATCCGTTCCCTGCGACAACGTCTGCACCACCAGGTAGTCGCCGTACTTGTCGACCACGAGCGAGGGCAACCGATCGGCCTCGCCGTGCACGACGCGATAGGCCGTCGCGTCGATGTGGAGCATGTCGCGAAACGCCAGGGCCGCCGCCAGGCGGTGCCGCCACATGCTTTCGCCCGGCGCCTCGTCGCCCACCGACATCATGCGCAGCGCGATCTGCGACCGCGAGCTCCAGAGCGCGTCGCCGAGCCGGCGATCGCGGCTGCCGAGAACGGCGACCAGGTCGCCCGGAGCCGCCGTCGCCGACAGCACGTCGCTTCGATAGATCCATGGATGACCGCGGCGAATGCGGTCCTCGCCACGGTGTGAGACCGAGACCACGGCAGATCGGGCAGCGGGCGGCACGCCCTATAGTACAATTCGCGCGACATGGCCACGACGACTGCCCTCTCCGCCCGCACCCTTGCTGACGTGGATCCCGACATCGCGCGCGCGATCGCGAGCGAGATCGACCGCCAGGAGACCGGACTGGAGCTGATCGCGTCGGAAAACTTCGTGAGCGCCGCAGTGCTCGAGGCGACCGGCACCGTCTTCACGAACAAGTACGCCGAGGGCTATCCGGGCCGCCGTTACTACGGCGGCTGCGAGAACGTCGATGTGGTCGAATCGCTCACCATCAGTCGCGCGAAGTCGCTCTTCGGCGCCGAGCACGCGAACGTCCAGCCGCACTCGGGCGCCCAGGCGAACATGGCGGTCTTTCTCTCGGCGCTCAAGCCGGGAGACACGATCCTCGGCATGAACCTGGCCCACGGCGGCCACCTCACCCACGGTCATCCTCTCAACTTCTCGGGCAAGTACTTCAAGGTGGTGCCGTACGGCGTACGGCCCGACGACGAGCGCCTCGACTACGACGCGCTCGCGGCCCTTGCCCAGGAACACCGGCCCAGGCTGATCATCGTTGGCGCCAGCGCCTACCCGCGTGTGTTCGACTTTCCGCGGATGCGCCAGATCGCCGATGACAGTGGCGCCCTGTTGATGACGGACATGGCCCACATCGCGGGCCTCGTCGCCGCCGGCGTGCATCCGAGCCCGGTTCCGCATTCCGACTTCGTGACCACGACCACCCATAAGACGTTGCGGGGACCGAGAGCGGGAATGGTGTTGTGCCGGGCGCCGTTCGCGAAGGAAGTCGACAAGGCCGTCTTCCCCGGCATCCAGGGCGGGCCGCTCGTCCATGTGATCGCCGCGAAGGCCGTCTGCCTGAAGGAAGCGGCAGAGCCGTCGTTCGCTGCCTACCAGCGCCAGATAGTGGCCAACGCGACGCGGCTCGCCACCGTGATAGCCGGCGGCGGCTATCGGCTCGTGAGCGGCGGCACGGACAATCACCTGATGCTGGTGGACGTCTTCTCGAAGGGGCTCACCGGCAAAGTGGCAGAAGCGACGCTGGGGAAAGCCGGCATCACGGTCAACAAGAATGCGATCCCCTTCGACAAGAATCCTCCCCTCGTCGCCAGCGGCATCCGCATCGGGACGCCCGCCGTCACCACGCGCGGCATGGCCGAGAAGGAAATGGAGGTCGTGGGTGACCTGATCCTGCGCGCTCTGGCCACGCCCGACGACGATCGCACCCTGGGCATGGTGAAGACGGAAGTGGAAGCGCTCTGTCGGCGTTTCCCGCTGTATCGCACGTAGTCGCGGACGGCCGCGAATCGGATCAGTCACGGAGCGACACGGACACGCACGGATCGGACTGGTCACGGATGACGCGGAGTCAGACGGATCAGAACTGGCGCCGATTCTCAGAACGACCTCCTTCGTACTGGTTCTGAGTGCGTGGCAGATCGGATGCCTCAGGTCCGCTCACCAGCGCGCTGGATGAGCTCTATCGTGACAGGCGCGGGGGCAGCCATTCCCCGAACGGCCGAAAGGGATGCTGCCCATCGTGCGCTTCTACGCGAGCACGTCGATGTTGTCGGCGGATCGTCGAGAGCTGAAGATCGCCCCTCGTTCTCGCCGCGCTGCTGCGCGACCTCGGCTGTGCGGACGTACGCGTCGAATCGACTGAATGCTACGCCCCGCAGAGCAACGTGGTGCACTTTTTGCCGTCCGCTGAAGTGCGGCGCATTCTGAATCCCTGAACATTTCCCTTTCTGTATCCGTGTTGTCCGCGTAATCCGTGACCTATCAGATCCGAGTGCATCCGTGACCGATCTGATCCGCGGCGATCCGTGACGCCGCGGCGGTGTCGGCGGATTCTGCAACATCCGTGACGCAGCGAGGCGGCACGCACCGCCACGCCCGACTTGCTACACTCGGCGGTGGGTATGCGGGCCGCTGAACCAGAACATCCGGCGGAGACACTGTCGGCGCGCGTGCGATCGACCTTCGCGCCGGACGGTCCGCTTCGTCGATCGGTGTCGGGCTTCGAGTCGCGTACCGCCCAGCGCGAGATGGCCGACGCGGTCGCCGACGCCATCGAGTCGAAAGCCATCCTGCTCGTCGAGGCCGGGACCGGAACCGGCAAGACGCTCGCCTATCTGATCCCGGCGCTACTGAGCGGGCGGCGCGTGCTCGTCTCGACCGGCACGAAGAACCTCCAGGAACAGATCGTCAACAAGGACCTGCCTGTCGTCGCGCAGACGATTGGCGACTCGTTCACCGCCACCGTGATGAAGGGCCGCGGCAATTACCTCTGCCTGCACCGGCTTCAGGCGATGAAGACCGGCGACCTCGCAAGGCAGCAGCGGCTTGGCGGATTCGGTGCACGCGGCCACGAAGTGGACGAGCGGATCCTGCTGCCGATGCTCGAGCGCTGGGCGATCGAGACCGAGACCGGCGACCGCGCGGAGCTGGCCGACCTGCCGGAGGACCTCGCGCTCTGGACGGAGCTGTCCGCATCGGCCGAGAACTGCCTCGGCACGACCTGCCCGCTCTATCAGGATTGCTTCGTCACGCGCATGCGCCAGCGCGCCGCCGAGTCCGACCTCGTCATCGTGAACCATCACCTGCTGTTCGCCGACGCGGCCGTGCGCGACGGCAACTACGGCGCGGTCATTCCCGATTGTGACGCCGCGGTGCTGGACGAGGCGCATCAGCTCGAGGATGTAGCGACGCAGTATTTCGGCATCGTCGTGAGCAACTACCGCCTCGAGGAACTGGTGCGCGACGCGGCGCGCGTGATGGCGGGATGGCGCGATACGGAGCAGCGCGAGAACGTCATGCGGATCGTGACCCGCGTGGACGAGCGGGCGAGGCGTCTGTTCCAGCAGCTCGAGCCGGCGCGGCGCGTCGGCGACGAGCGCGCGCGGGTGACGCCAGACTCGCTTGCCGACGTGCAGGACAGCGGATTGGCGCTCGTCGGCACGCTCGATGCGCTCGAAGCGGCGCTGTTGCTGTTGAAGGATCCGGCGCCCGGCGGCGAGTCTGCCCGGCCGTCCGTCATCGAAGACGTGTTGCAGATCGCCGCGCGGACCGACGGCGTGCGGCGCGACCTCAAGACGCTGCTGAGCGCCAGCGATGCGGATTTCGTGTACTTCCTGGAGGTCCGCGGGCGCGGCGTGTTCCTCAGGGCCGCGCCCATCGACGTCTCGCGTGTCGTACGGGAGCACCTGCTCGAGCGCTTCGGCACGACGGTCCTGACGTCAGCGACGCTGACCGTGGAAGGCCAGTTCGAGTACGTCCGGCGACGGCTCGGCATTCGACGGGCAGCGGAGGTGCGTCTGGCCTCGGACTTCGACTATGCCTCGCAGGCGCTGCTGTATCTTCCCCGCCGCATGCCGCCGCCGAAGGACGCAGGCTTTGCGGAGGCGGTGGCGCGGGAGTGCCTGGAGATTCTGCGCCGCACCGAAGGGCGCGCATTCGTGCTGTTCACGAGCTACGCAATGCTGCGGGCTGTCGAGCCGATTTTGAGCCAGCGGCTCAGCTATCCGCTGCTGGTCCAGGGCCGAGCGCCCCGATCGGCGCTCATCGAGACGTTCCGCGACACCGCGAACGCGGTGCTGCTGGCGACCTCGAGCTTCTGGCAGGGCGTGGACGTCATCGGCGACGCCCTGAGCTGCGTCATCATCGACAAGCTGCCGTTCGCCTCGCCGGGCGATCCGGTCACGGCCGCGCGGATGGAAGCCGTCGCGGCGGGCGGCGGCGATGCGTTCGCCGATTACCAGGTGCCGATGGCAATCCTCACCCTGCTCCAGGGCCTCGGGCGGCTGATCAGGCATCGACAGGATCGCGGCGTGCTCGCGGTGCTCGATCCGAGGCTGCGCACGATGGGATACGGGCGGCGATTCCTGGCGTCGATGCCGGCGGCCCCGGTGACCCACGACCTGGACGACATCGAACGCTTTTTGTGGAGGCGGGGCTTTAGCCCCGCGACTCGGCCGCCGCGGGCCTGAAGGCCCGCCACCACTTGAGGGTAAACTAACAGGCTTCGGGCACGATTCCGCGTCCTGGCGACGCGCTGGAGGCAACGTCAATGATTCGGATGGCATTCCGCCGCCTCGTTCCGGCTGTTCTGTCCGCCGCCCTGGTTCTGGCAGTCGCAGCGACGGCGTCGGCACAAACTGGCGTGGTACGCGGCAAGGTCCTCGACGCGCAGGGGGCGCCCGTCGAAGGCGCCAAGGTCACGATTTCGGCAAAGTCGGTGAAGAACGCACGCGAGGTCAAGACGAACAAGAAAGGCGAGTTCGTCCAGGTGGGCCTCTTCCCAGGCGATTACACGATCACCGCGGAGAAGGAGCAGCTGAAGGCCACGCAAGATGCGAAGGTCAGCATCGGCGACAACCCTCCGCTCGAGTTCCGCCTGGCGCCCGCCTCCGGCGGAAACGCAGAGATGGCGGCAAAGGCCGCCGCGCTGCAGAAGTTGTTCGAGGAAGGCGTCGAGTTCAGCAAGGCCGGCAAGTTCGACGAGTCGATCGCCAAGTTCAACGAGGCGCTCGTGCAGCTGCCGGCGTGCGCCGACTGCTACTACAACATCGGCTTCGCGAGCACGCAGAAGAAGGACTACGCCGCAGCCGAGACGGCCTACAAAAAGGCGATCGAGTTGAAGGCGGATCATTGCCCGGCATGGGCCGGCCTGGCCAACGTCTACAACATCCAGAACAAGACCGACCTGGCGCTCGAAGCGACCGCCAAGTCGTCGTCCTGCGGCGGGGGCGCGCCAGGGGCCACCGGCGGCGGCGCCGATGCCAGCGGCTTATATAACCAGGGGGTTATCCTCTGGAACGCGCAGAAGTTCGACCTGGCGAAGGAGAAGTTCGACGCGGCGACGAAGGCCGACCCGAAATTCGCGCAAGCCTGGTATCTGCTCGGCAAAGCCAACATCAATCTGAACGATTTCGCTGGGGCCGTGGCGGCCTTCGAGGGCTACCTGCAGGCCGCGCCGACCGGCGAACACGCCGACGAAGTGAAGAAGAACATCGAGCAGTTGCAGCCGCTGATCAAGAAGTAGCGTCAAGAAGTAGCGCCGCACGCCGCGTGACGGCGCGGATGCGAATGTGCCCACGATTGCCGAAGTTGTCGCGGCCAACCTGACCACCGTGCGCCGCCGCCTCGAACAGGCGGCGCGCACGGCCGGCCGCGACCCCGCCAGTGTCCGCTTAGTTGCTGTCTCCAAGACGTTTCCGCACGAAGCCGTGAGGGCCGCTGCGGCCTGTGGCCAGCTCGATTTCGGCGAGAACCGCGTCCAGGAGGGGCTACAGAAGATCCGTGCAACTGCCGATCAACAACTCAGGTGGCATCTCATCGGCCACCTGCAATCGAACAAGGCGAAGAAAGCGGTCGACGGCTTCGACCTGATTCATTCGATTGACGGCGTCGACCTGCTCAGGAAGGTGGACGCCGCCGCCGCGGCGCTCGGCAAGACTCCCGAGCTCCTCGTGCAAGTGGACATGGCGGCCGAAGCCACGAAGTTCGGGGCGCCCGAAGACACGGTACCGGCGATCTTCGAGGCGGCCGAGTCGCTCGGCGCGGCACGCCTCGTCGGACTGATGCTGCTGCCGCCGTTTGCGGCAGACCCGGAAGAGGCGCGACCCTGGTTCCGGCGCCTCCGCGAGCTTCGGGACCGGCTCGCCGCCCGCGGAGTGCCGGCGGCACGGCTTCGCGAGCTGTCCATGGGGATGAGCCACGATTTCACGGTTGCCATCGAAGAGGGGGCGACCATGGTGCGGATCGGCACGGCGATATTCGGCGAACGCCCGGCAGCGGCCGGCACGGAGACGCTCTGATGAAGGTAACGCCTCTCGACTTGCGGCAGCAGAAGTTCCGGACCGTGGTGCGCGGGTTCGACCGCGCGGAGGTCGAGGCGTTCCTGTCCGAGACCGCTGACGATTACGAACAGGCGCTGCGGGAAACCGATCGGTTGCGCGACGACCTGACGCGCGCGCAGGCGTCGCTCGAGGAACATCGCGAGAGCGAGCGCAATCTCCGCAACACGCTGCTCACGGCGCAGCGGCTGTCCGACGAAATCAAGGCGAACGCCGAGACCGAGGCCAAGCGGATCGTTCGCGAGGCCGAGGCCCGGGCCGACCTGCTGCAGCAGAAGACACAGGCGCGGGTCGACGACATCCAGCGCGAGATCGACGGGCTGCGCCTGAAGCGACGCGACGTCGAGAGCTCGCTCGAGGCGACGATTGCGGCCCTCCGCAACGCGCTCGAGTTCGTGCGGGAGCAGGACCAGAAGGAGCGCGAGGACAAGGTGCTGCTGCACCGGCCGCGACCGGCCGCCGATGTGCCTCAGGCCTCGCCGCTCAAAGTCGCGGAGGCGTGAGCCCTTCGACAGTTCTCGACGTCCGCGTCACTCCCCGTGCCGGCCGCACGACCATCGTCGGCTGGTCCGACTTCGCCCTCCGAGCTTCGGCAGCATCTTCGCCGGTTCTCCTGGTAAGGCTCGCCGCGGCGCCCGTTGACGGCGCCGCGAACGACGCCCTGGTGACACTGCTCGCCAAAGCGCTCGACCTCCCCAAACGCGCCATTCGCATCGTGAGCGGCGAACGGAGCCGGAACAAGCGAGTAGAGATCGACGGTCTGACGATCGACGAGATCGGACGCCGTTTGCAGTAGGGCCGCACTTCAGTGCGGCCGACTCATGGCCCGACTGAAGTCGGGCCCTACTGCTCCAGTCGGCCCTACTGCTCCCCTGGCAGCCTCGTATATCCTCCCCGTCGTGCTCGCCGATTTCGTAATCCGGAACGCGTCCGAGCTCTACACCTGCGCGGGACCGGCGCCGCGGATCGGCGACGACATGCGGAACGCCGGACGCATCGCCAACGCCACTCTTGCTGCACGACATGGGCGCATCGTCTTTGTCGGTTCCGACGACCGTGCTCCCGAGCTCGATCGGGGCGCGACGGTCATCGATGCGGCCGGCCGCGCCGTTGTGCCCGGATTCGTCGACACGCACACTCATATCGTCTACGCCGGCGATCGACGCGATGAGTTGAGGCAACGGCTCGCGGGCGCGACGTATCAGGACATCGCGCAGCAAGGCGGCGGGATCCTCTCGACGGTTCGTGCCACGAGGATGGCGACGGCCGATGCGCTGGTCGAAACCGCCGCACCCCGCCTGCGCGAGATGCTTCGCTGCGGCACGACCACGGCGGAGGTGAAGAGTGGGTACGGCCTGACGCTCGACAGCGAGCTCACGCAGCTTCGCGCCATCCGCCGGCTCGCCGCCGAACAGCCCATCGAGATCGACGCCACCTTCATGGGCGCGCATGAGGTCCCGCCCGAGTATCGCGACGATACCGACGCGTACATCAGGGTGATCGTCGACGAGATGATCCCGGCGGTCGCGCGCGAGAGCCTTGCGCGGTGGTGCGACGTCTTCTGTGAGGAAGGTGTGTTCACCCCCGGGCAGGCAACGACCATTCTCGAGGCCGGCCGCCGCGCCGGCCTCGACGCGCGCATTCACGCCAACGAGCTGGGCGCGACGGGAGGTGCGTCGGTCGCCGCCAACCTGCGCGTGCGTTCCGCCGACCACCTGGTCTTCGTCGATGGCGCTGAAGCCCGCCGTCTCGCGGATGCGAGTGTCGTTGCCACCCTCCTCCCGACGACCGCGCTCTACCTGCGGCTCGGACGCTTTGCTCCCGCGCGGCTGCTGATTCAGTCAGGCGTGGCCGTGGCGCTGGCGACGGACGCGAATCCCGGCGGCGGCCTGTCGCCGTCGATGCCGTTCGTGATGACGCTGGGCTGCTTCGGGATGGGGCTGACGTTCGAGGAAGCGCTGGTCGCTTCGACCCTCAACGCCGCGCACTCGCTGAACCGCGCCGGCGACGTGGGCAGCCTGGAAGTCGGCAAGCAATGCGACGCGGTGGTCGTCGACGGGCCGGCGGTCGAGCTGCTGCGCGTTGGCGCCGCGTCGATCCACTCGGTGATCAAGCGCGGGGCGGTTGTGGTGAACCATGGCAGTGCGAAGTGCTAAGTGCCAAGTGCGAAGTGGAGTGGGGAGTGGAAAGTGCCAAGTGGTGGCTGGGTCGGTCAGATCGTCGAATGTGCGCAGACTTAGCGGAGAACCCCCGCACTCCCCACTCCTCCTTCCCACTCCTCCTTCCCACTCCACTTCGCACTTCGCACTTAGCACTTGGCACTGCAGTAGACTCACCCCGATGGCTCGACTGACCGATCGTCCGTTCCGCGAGCTGCTCGCCGCGTTCGCCAGCTCGGCACCGACCCCGGGCGGTGGCTCTGCCGCCGCCCTGACCGCCTCGGTCGCATTCGCGCTGTTGACGATGGTCACGCGCATGCCGCGGACCCGCACCGGCACGGACGACGAACGGACCACACTCGATCGGGTCAGCGAGGAAACACAGCGCCTCGGCGACCACGCGGTCCAGCTCGTGGACGACGACGCCGCGTCCTACGAGGAGGTTGTCGCCGCGTACCGGCTCCCGAAAACGACCGAGGACGAAAAGACGGTACGCCGCGCCGCCATCGAAGCCGCTCTCCGGGGCGCGGCCGAAGTGCCACTGGACGTGATGCGTGCCTGCCAGGCGGGGCTCGTAAGCGCGATCGATGTCGCGACGAGCGGGAATCCGGCGGCAGGAAGCGACGTGGCGGTTGCCGTCGAGCTGCTGATGGCGGCGACGCGCTCGGCGTCGCTCAACGTCCGGGAGAACCTGAAGTCGATACGCGAGGTCGGGTACGTCGACGGCGTAGGCGCCGAGGTCGAGCGCCTCGAAGCCTCGGCGGCTGAACTGGCAAAGGACGTGAGAGCCGTTCAGAGCTGAGGCTCAACTGAGCGTCAGCACCGTGACGTGTATCGTGAAGTCCCACCGCCGCTTGAAGCGCGGCACGACCTCCAGATCCCTGAAGTAGCTGCCGTCGATGTCGATCCGGCGGTTCCCTCGCGTGACCGTCAGGTTGTCGGGCTCGATCGGCACACCCAGCGTCCCGGCCATCTCCAGAATCTTGGTGCGGAGGTCTTCGGGCGCGGCGTGCTCCGAGAACTGCGCCATCTGCTGAATCGAGTCCTGGAACTGGTAATGCGTCCAGTACGCCGAACCGACGCGGTAGGCCGCGTTCAGGACCAGCGCCACGATGATCAGCTTGATGACGGTCTTCATCGGATCTGATGCAGGAGCCGCTCCCATCGCGTCCGAGTGAAGAAGTGCGTCACTACGGACACCGCCCCCGAGATGGTTGCCCCGATCCCTTCCTGTTCGTAATCCTCTCTATCGGCCTGATACGACCAATAGACCATCAAGGCCTTGCCCTTGATGTTGTCGCGCGGCAGGTAGCCCCAGTAGCGGCTGTCCTGCGAGTTGTCGCGGTTGTCGCCCATGACGAAATAGGCATCTTCCGGCACGGTCACCGGGCCGAACTGCTCGCGCACGTCCGAGGCCGCCACTTCCTGCGCGTGCGACGACGGCGGAACCAGGAAGTGCACGTACGGCTCGTCGAGTGGCTTGCCGTTGATGTAGACGCGCTTCTTGCGCAGCTCGACGGTCTCGCCCGGCAGGCCGACGACGCGCTTGATGAAGTCGCGATCCGGCTCCTCGGGATACTTGAACACCACGACGTCGCCGCGATGCACGGCCGATTCCGGCAGCAGCGCCCGCTCGAGCGGCGTGGCAGAGGGACCGTACACGAACTTGTTCACGAGCAGGTGATCGCCGACGAGGAGGTTGTTCTCCATCGACCCGGTCGGGATCTTGAACGCCTGCACCACGAACGTCCGGATGAACAGCGCGAGGATCACGGCGATGACGATCGACTCGAAGTACTCGCGCACCGTCGACTTCTTACGGGTATTCATTGCAGTTACTCAGGTTGCCCGGGTTGCCAGCGACAAGTTATTCTCCTACCTTCAGGACAGCCAGGAATGCTTCCTGCGGAATGTCGACCTGGCCGACGCGTTTCATGCGCTTCTTGCCTTCCTTCTGTTTCTCGAGCAGCTTCCGCTTGCGCGTGATGTCGCCGCCGTAGCACTTGGCCAGCACGTTCTTGCGCATCGCCTTGACGCTCTCGCGGGCGATGACGCGCGTGCCGATGGCGGCCTGTATCGCGACCTCGAACATCTGGCGCGGGATCAGCTGGCGCATCTTCGACACCAGTGCCTTGCCGCGCTCGTACGCCGTCTCACGGTGAACGATGAGCGACAGCGCGTCAACCGGCTCGCCGTTGACCATGATGTCCATTTTGACCAGCGGCGATTCCCAATAGCCGGTGATGTGATAGTCGAGCGAGGCATAGCCTCGTGACAACGTCTTCAGCTTGTCGTAGAAATCGAGCACCACCTCGGCGAAAGGCAGTTCGTAGGTCACGAGCACCCGGTCGGAGGACAGGTACTCGAGCCCTTTCTGCACGCCCCGCTTGTCCTGGCAGAGCTGCAGGATCCCGCCGACGTATTCCGACGGCGTCAATACCATCGCGGTGATGATCGGCTCTTCCAGCTTCGTAATCCGTCCGGGGTCTGGCAGCTTCGCCGGACTGTCAATCTCGTGCACCTCGCCGTCGGTCGTGGTCACACGATAGAGCACGCCCGGCGCCGTGGTCACGAGGTCCATGTCGAACTCGCGCTCGAGCCGCTCCTGCACGATCTCCATGTGCAACAGGCCGAGGAAGCCGCAGCGGAATCCGAACCCCAGCGCCATCGACGTCTCGGGCTCGTAGAAGAGCGACGCATCGTTCAGGCGCAGCTTCTCGAGCGCTTCCCGCAGCTCCGGGTATTCATGCCCTTCCACCGGATACATGCCGGCGAAGACCATCGGCTTCAGCTCCTTGAACCCGGGAAACGGCTGCGTCGTCGGCCGCGCCGTCTCGGTGACCGTGTCGCCGATCTGCGCATCCTTGACGGTCTTGATGTTGGCGGTGAGAAAGCCGACCTCGCCGGCGGCCAGCTGCTCGACCGGAATCGGTTTGGGCGAAAACACACCAATCGACTCGATCGGATAGTCCTGAGCCGTCGCCATCAGCCGTACTTTCATGCCCGGCTTCAACACACCGTCGAGCATGCGGACAACGATGACGACGCCGCGGTAGGAGTCGTACCAGGAGTCGAAGATCAGCGCCTTCAGCGGTCCGGTCTCATCGCCTTCGGGCGCCGGAAGGCGGGCCACGATGGCCTCGAGGATCTCTTCGGTGCCGATGCCTTCCTTGGCGCTGGCAAGAATGGCCCCTTCGGCGGGGAGACCGACGATGTCTGCAATCTGCCGGCGTGTCTCGTCGGGCTGAGCACCTGGCAGATCGATCTTGTTGATGACGGGGATGATCTCCAGGTTGTTCTCGACCGCAAGGTACACGTTGGCGAGAGTTTGCGCTTCGACGCCCTGGGAGGCATCGACCAGGAGCAGCGCGCCTTCGCAGGCGGCCAGCGACCGGGTGACCTCGTACGAGAAATCCACGTGGCCCGGCGTGTCGATCAGGTTGAGGACGTACTCCTGCCCGTCCTTAGCGTGGTAGTGCAGGCGCACCGGATGCGCCTTGATCGTGATCCCGCGCTCACGCTCGAGGTCCATCGAATCGAGCACTTGCGCTTCCATTTCACGGGCCTGCAAGGCGCCCGTGAACTCCAGAAACCGATCGGCCAGTGTGGATTTGCCGTGATCGATGTGCGCGATGATCGAAAAATTACGGATGTTCTGTTGGCTCAAGAATTTGGCTCGGACCCGGGACGGTAATAACGATTATAGGCGCATGGGCGCATGGGCGCAGGGCGAATAGGCGCGGGGGCGCAGGGCGCAAAGGGAGAACGGCGGGTTTAACCAGGCCCTCTTTCCCCATGCGCCCGTGTGCCCATGTGCCGATGCGCCCATGTGCCGATGCGCTCATGTGCCTTGCTCGAGGCCATCAGCCCCTCCGTGCGGCGGATCAGACGGCGCCAGAGTGACGACGGATCGTCATCGAACACGAGCGCGGCGTCGCCGGACATCAGGTGCCAGGCGCCCTGGACGGCTTCGTGTTCCAGCTGGCCCGGTCCCCAGCCGGCGTAGCCGAAATACACCCGGAAATGCGTGGGATCGGCGCCCGACTCGATCAGCCGTTCGAGAGGTTCGCGAGTGGCAACCAGGTACAGGTCGGAGACGATGTGCCGGCTGTCCTCGGCGGCTGTCGCCGCGCGGAGCAGCCCGACCATCCTGGTCGTGGCCACGGGGCCTCCGGCGTAGATTCGCGCGACCGCCGACGCCTTCTTCATCTGCGGGAAGGCGCGCGCCAGCGGCAGATCGGTCTGCCGGTTGATGATCACGCCCATCGCGCCTTCGTTACTGTAGTCGGCCAGCAGGATCACCGTCTCGGAGAAGTTTCCGTCCGCCATGTCGCGCGCCGCGATCAACAGCTTGCCGACGGCCAATTCCCGCACGATGCCGGGCACGAGCTGCCCCGACAGGCGTGAGCCGCTGCCGTGCGCCGCATCACCGCGCGTGCGCAACGCGACAGAGGCGAGAATGAGGGTGAGGGTCAGCGCTGTTCGAGTGGGACCCACGGCTGCGGGACCGTCGGGCCCGTGTATTCCGCGCGCGGCCGGATCAGGCGGTTGTTCGAGTCCTGCTCCAGGACATGGGCCGTCCACCCCGACGTGCGGCTGACCGCAAAGATCGGGGTATAGAGCGTTAGCGGAATACCGAGCGCGTGATACATCGAGGCCGAGTAGAAGTCGACGTTCGGGTTCAGCTTCTTCTCGGCTTTGACCAGCGATTCGATCCGCTCGGACATCTCGACCCACTGCGGCTCGCCGGACCTCCGCCCAAGGTCCTTCGACAGCTGCCGCAGGTGCACCGCGCGCGGGTCCATCGTCCGGTAGACGCGATGGCCGAAGCCGGGAATCTTCTCCTTCCGCGCGAGCTTGTCGCGGATCGACGCCTCGACGCGGTCGGGCGTGGCGTGCACGCCGAACTCGAGCAGCATCTTCATCACTTCGGCGTTCGCGCCCCCGTGCAGCGGGCCCTTCAGCGCGCCGATACCGCCCACGATCGCGGAATGCAGATCCGTCAGCGTCGCCGCCGCGACGCGGGCGGCGAACGTGGAGGCGTTCAGCTCGTGATCCGCGTGGAGCACGAGCGCGCAATCGAAGGCTCGAACGGAGAGCGCGTCAGGGCGGTGACCGGTCAGGGTGTAGAGAAAGTTCGCCGCGTAGCCGAGCACGGGATCGGGATCGATGGGCTGGGCGTTGTTCTCGAGCCGGCCAATGGCAGCGACGAGGCTTCCGATCTGCGCCGTCAGCCGCACGGCCTTGCGGTAATTCGCGGCAGGCGACTGGTCGGCCGCGTCGCGGTCGAAGTGCGCGAGCGCCGACGCCAGCGTGCGCAGCGTGTCCATCGCGTCCGACGCCGGCATCTGTCGCATCAGACGAACGAGGCCACCGGGCAGCGGGCGCGCCGCGGCGAACTGCGACTGCAGTTCGCCAAGCTCGGCTCGATTCGGGAGGCGGCCGTGCCACAGCAGGTAGCAGACCTCTTCGAACGTGGCCTTGGGCGCGAGATCGTGGATGTCGTAGCCGCGATACGCGAGGATGCCGCGGTCGCCGTCGATGAAGCAGATCGACGACGAAGTGGCGACGACGTCTTCCAGTCCGCCCTTGGGCTTCGCTTCGGCTCCGGCGCTCATGCTTCCGCGATCATACTCGAACGATTGAGCCATTTCGTGAAGGCGGACCTGAAGGTCCGCCCTACATGTGAAGCTGCCCTCGATGTGTAGGGCTGACCTTCAGGTCCGCCTTCAATTGGGGCCAAGCGGACGGTTCGACACAAGCAGGACCGTGCGCAGTTGGCGCTCCGGATTGCGCTCGACGAGCGTGCCGATGCGGATGGCGACGGCGTTGAAGAAGCGCCATCGGCCGACTTCGTAGAGTGGCGCACCCACGAGCGGCGCGAGGCGCTGGTACTCCCGCAACGTCATCACCGCCAGGGCGGGCCGTCCGCGCAGAAACTCCACCAGCGCGGCATCATCGTCGTACGGGCCGCTCTGGCGATGCCCGATGTAAAAGACCAGGTTCCGCACGAAGATGTCGTGCGTCGTCCACTGGACGTCGGGACCGAGTCGCCGGCGAATCTCGGCCGCCACCTTCTCGACGACATCCGTGCCGGGCGTCGAGAACAGGCTGAATTGCAGGGCGAGCATCTGGACAACGGCGGCCGTCGCGACCGCCGAAGGAATCCAGGCCGGCCTCCACATCGCCGCGGCCATCGCGCCCGTCCCCGCAACCACGGCGGCGACGCCCGCGATGCGAAGCGCCGTGCTATCGAGACCGAGGGCAGCTGCCGGCACAGTGAGCAGCACGATGCCGACGATGATGACGACCGCGCCGGCTGCGAACCCGCAGCCGGCCAGAAGGCGTCCGCCGGGCGAGCGGCCAGAGGATGGCAGCCGCGCGTCGAGCGCGGCCGCGAGAAGCAGCGCGACCGGCGGCAGGATCGGCAGGACGTAGCGCGGCTGCTTTCCAACCGACACGCTGAACAGCAGCAGCGGGAACATCGCCCAGACGAGGAGCCACAGCGTGGCGCGCGCCGGCGCCGTCCGCTGACGGAGGAACCGGGCAATGCCCGGGATCCACAGCGGCGCGAACGCGGTCCACGGCAACAGGCCGCCCAGGATGATGGGCACGTAGAACCACACCGGGCGCGGATAGTTGAAGCGGCTGGTCGCGAACCGCTCGAGATTGTCGGTGAGAAAGAAGCTCTGAAGGTACGCGGTGCCGTGCACCGCCGTCATGGCGGCGTACCAGGGCAGAGCGACGGCCGCGAAAACGAGGATCGATACTGAGACGGGCCCGGGTCGCAGAGCGTCCCGGCGTTCGAGCAATACGATGGGACCCAGTACAACCAGCGGTACCGCCAGACCAACGGGTCCCTTCGTGAGGAACCCGAGGCCGGCGGCAGCGGCGGACAGGAGCAGCGGTCCCAATCGGACCGGGCCCGGGTTGAACAGCGCAACGCACCCAGCGCCAATTGACGCCGTGATGAAACACGCCAGCGGGAGATCCGGCAGCGACAGCCGCGCCATCGCCACACAGCCGAACGACGTGGACACGATGAGGCCGGCCACGAGGCCCGTCCGTTCGCTGAACCACCGGCGTCCCAGATACCAGGCGATCGCGGCGATGCCGACACCGGCCAACGCTGAGGGCACCCGTGCCGCAGCCGCCCCAGCGCCCGCGATCGCATACGCGGCCGCGACCGCCCAGTAAAAGAAGACCGGCTTCTGAAATCGGTTTTCGTAGTTGTAGCGCGGCGTCAGGAAGTCGCCGCTCTCGATCATCTCGCGCGCGGCTTCTGCGTAGAACGCCTCGTCCGCGTCGCTGATCGCCGCGCGGTCGAGGCCCGCGAAGAAGGCGATGGTCGCGACCGCAAGGACGACCCAGACGGAACGATGCATTCTCGGGAATTGTAGCGGGACTAGAGAGTGCCAAGTGCGAAGTGCGAAGTGCAAAGTGGAGTGAGGAGTTGATAGTGGTGAGTGGTTGCTGATTGCCCCAGTGCGGGGCACGTTCGGCGATCTGACGGATTTGGCCACCACTACTCACTTACCACTTGCCACTCCACTTACACTTGGCACCTTAGCACTTGGCGCGGTCCGCCCCCTCAATATTGAGGGCTGGCTTCTCATAGCCCTGACACTGAATCACAGGCAGGCGCGGATAGCGAGCGTAGCGCGGATCGGTATCGCTCAGCGAACAGCGGTAGAACCGCGCGCCGCGATCCGACTGAAGGACGCGCGCGTGGGCGCACGTGGCGCAGAGACCAGGGGATGGACTAGCAGGCCCAGTCGCGGCCATCGCGGCGCCTGGATTCGCGGCGCACGGGCTCGAGGCGTGCCGCGGAAGCAGGCTGCGCGAGCACGTCCTGAAAGACCGCGGCGGCGCGCTTCATCTCGTCCATCGTCCCGATCGTCACGCGGGCGTAGGTCATCAGCGGCGGAAATGGGCGCGCCACACCGACGCCACGCTCGCGACACGCAGACTGGAACGAGCGGATGTCGCGGCGAACGTTGACCATCAGAAAGTTCGCTTCCGATTCGACGGGCTCGTAGCCGGCGTCCTTGAAGGCGTTCGCGGTGAACGCTCGAGCGTCATGGTTCGCCTTGCGCTGTTCGGCGATATGCGGGGGATCGCCAAGCGCCGAGAGCGCGGCCGTCGTGGACAACCGCGAGATCCGGAGGGCGTCGAGCCGCTTGCTCAACACCGTGAGCGTCTGCCGCTGACCGACGGCATAGCCAACGCGCATTCCCGCGAGGCCGAAGATTTTCGAGAACGTCCGCGACACGATCACCCGCGGGTTCGCGAGCGCGAGCGGGACAGCCGTTCGATAGTCGGGCCGCTCGACGTACTCGTGATAGGCCTCGTCAATCAGGACGGTCGCTTTCGGCTCCCGCTTCAGCAGGTCGTCGACGAACTGCTCGATCGCGGAGGCGCCGTGCAGTGTCGCCGTCGGATTGTTCGGGTTGCACACGTAGACGAGCCCGGCGCCGGCCGCTTGCGCCGCCATCTGGCCAAGATCCAGTGTCAGCGCGTCGGTGACCGGAACCTCGACGACGGGATGACCGAGATGCTGCGCCAGGTTGGCCGGCATCTCGAACGTCGGAGCGGCCGTGACGAGCGCACGATCGGGCGCTGTGAAGGACAGCACGGCCGCGTCCAGGATCTCGCTGGACCCGCAGCCGAGCTCGATCTGGTCCGACTGAACGCCCAGCGATCCGGCAACCGCGCTGGTCAGTTCCCGCGAGGCGGCAAACGCGTACCGATTGATCTCACCGAATGCCTCCTGGATCGCGGCAAGTACGCGAGGGCCCGGACCACTGGAGTTCTCGTTCGAGTCAAGGCGCAGGATGCCGCCCAGAGGCGCCGCGGCCCCGGCGATCAGGTGAGGTCCCACCCTCGCCGATGAAGCCGGCGCGCACGAGCCCGCCGCTGCCGCAAGGCCGTTCAGGCCGAGGAACTGCATGAAGGACCGACGGGACCGAAATGAGCCCATGTTCCCTCCCGCGGCGAACGGTGGCGTCTGGGATGTTACTCGCCGGCGATCTGCGTTTTGAGCGCGACGCTGTCGTCGGCGAACTGCTGCACGATCGACAGGAGGCCAGTATAGAGGAACCCGACCTGGAACAGCATCAGGAACGGCAGGGTGCCGTAAATGCGGTTCGAGAGCGCGTAGAACACGGTGAAGGTGAAGTACAGCCCGAGCGAGAGCTCGATGATCGGCTGGATGATGTTCGGTTGCCGATAGCGCTTTCCAATCCACTCGTCGCTGTTGTCTTCGATCCGATACTTTGGCGTGCGGGCAAACTCGGTCTGAGTGTTGGTAATGGCCTCGAACACCGCCCGGGTATTGTTGATGGCCAGGCCGATGCCAATCGACATCAGGAACGGCAGGTACTTCAACCGCGCCATCCAGTCGCCGGGATAGAGTTCCCGCTGACAGACGATGTAGAAGTTCGCGACCGAGGCGGTCGCCGCGAAGAACATCGGCACGTCGATGAGCAGCATCTCGGACCAACCCATGTTGTAGCGAATCACCATCGCCGGGAACATGAGAATCGAGAGAAGCACCATCAGGACGTAGTTGAAATTGGCGGTCAGGTGGAAGAACGCCTCGGCCTTGACCCCGAACGGCTGCTGCGATCCGAGAATGCTCGGGAGGAGCTTCCGGCACGTCTGGATGGACCCCTTCGCCCAGCGGTGCTGCTGGGACTTGAAGGCGTTCATCTCGACCGGCAGTTCGGCCGGAACGACGACGTCAGGCAGGAAGTGGAACTTCCACCCGCGGAGCTGGGCGCGGTAGCTGAGATCGAGATCCTCGGTCAACGTGTCGTGCTGCCAGCCGCCGCCGTCCTCAATGGCCGCCCGCCGCCAGATGCCCGCGGTGCCATTGAAGTTGAAGAAGTGGCCGGCCCGATTCCGTCCCCCGTGCTCGAGCACGAAGTGCGCGTCGAGCAGGACCGACTGAATCTTCGTGAGCAGCGAGTAGTCGGCGTTGATATGGCCCCAGCGCGCCTGTACCACGGCCACCTTCGGGTCGACAAAGTGATGGACGGTCTGGTGCAGGAACTCGCGCGACGGAATGAAGTCCGCGTCGAAGATGGCGATGAACTCGCCCTTCGCGAGCTTCATCCCGGCTTCGAGCGCGCCCGCCTTGTAGCCGGTCCGATCCTGGCGGTGTAGATAAGTGATGTCGAGACCCTGAGCGAGGGCGCGGCGGACGGCCAACTCGGCAATGGACCGTGTCTCATCCGTCGAATCGTCCAGCACCTGGACTTCGAGCCGCTCACGCGGGTAGTCCATCTTGCAGACCGCGTCGATCAGGCGATCGGCCACGTACATCTCGTTGTAGATCGGGAGCTGGATCGTCACGAGAGGCAGTGTGTCAAAACGACCCGCCGCCACTGGAACTTTGTCGCGGTTCTTGACATACGAGTAAACGAGGTAATAGCGGTGCCACCCGTATCCGGCCAGGATGATAAGAATAAAGAAGTAGGTGGCGAGGATGAGCGTTTCAAACGGGGTCATTGACGGAGAAGTCCCTCGCAGTAGGCGGTCGGCCGATTATACTGTGCAACGACCTAAAGTCAATGTTATCAACCATCTGGCAGATCTGACGGCGGCACGATGACCCCCGCCGAAATCCGCGTGCTCCTGGAGCGGCTCAGCCGAGAGGAACTGTCGATCGATCAGGCGGTTCTGGAGATCGACCGTCGGTATCAGGCCCAGCCGTTCGAAGATCTGGGCTTTGCAAAAGTCGATCACCACCGCGCGTCCCGGCAGGGCTTCCCCGAAGTCATCCTTGGACTGGGGAAAAGTCCCGCCCAGATTGCTGGCATCGCCGAGCGGATCGCGGCTCGGGGCCACTCGGTTCTGGTGACGCGGGCGGACCGCGCGGCTTTCGATGCCGTGTCGAAAGTGGTCCCCGACTGTGTTTATGAGGAAGGCGCCCGCGCCATTACGCTGCGGCGGAGCGACGTGACCCCGGGGCGCGGCATGGTCCTCGTCGCCGCGGCCGGCACGTCCGACTACTCCGTGGCTGAGGAAGCGGCGGTCACGGCGTCCGTGATGGGGAATGAGGTCGATCGGCTGTACGACGTGGGCGTCGCCGGCCTCCATCGCCTCCTCCGCGAACACGAACGCCTCCTCTCCGCCCGCGTCATCATCGTTGTCGCGGGCATGGAAGGAGCCTTGCCGAGCGTGGTCGCCGGGCTGGTGAAAGTGCCTGTGATCGCAGTGCCGACCAGTGTTGGCTACGGCGCGAGCTTTGGCGGGGTGGCGGCGCTACTGGGGATGCTGAACAGCTGCGCAAACGGCGTGTCCGTGGTCAACATCGACAACGGCTTCGGCGCGGGCTGTATCGCGAGCTCGATCAACCATTTGCCGTAACGCCGATCGGCGGACCAAGCGTCCGCCCTACATTTCGCGGAGCTGCGGTAGGGCCCGACTTCAGTCGGGCCAGTCTTCGGCCGCACTAAAGTGCGGCCCTACTGTCGCTGCTGCCGCCGTCCGAACAACCGCCCAGGAACGGCGATCCTGACAGCCACGCCTTGTCCGGGTAGTACGAGAACACCAGATTCCCACCCTTGATCCGGTCGATGAGCGCCTTTGCGACCGCGGGGCGCAGCGCCGGGCATCCCCAGCTTCGGCCCAGACGACCCTGTGCGGCCGCGATCGCGGGATCCACGTACGGCGCGCCGTGCATCACGATGGCGCGGGCGCGTGCGTGATCGTTGACGCCGGGCTCGAGGCCATTGAGCCGCATCGAGTAGCCGTTCTGCCCGACATAGGTGTCTTCCGTGCGGAACAGACCCAGACTGGTCTGATGGCTGTCGGCCGCGTTGGAGAATGCCGTCGCCATGTTGCCGCCAGATCCGCGCCCATGGGCGACGACCTCTTCGTACAAGGTGTGACCGGTCTGCAGATCCAGCACCCACAGGCGAGGTTCCGTCGACGGCAACGAGTAGTCGATGATCGTGAGCGTCTTCGGGGCATCAACCAGCTTGCGCGACTGCGCGCAGGTGGCCGCCGCCATGGCGAGGTCGAGGACCTGCGGACTCAGCGTGCTCGGGCGCTCGAGGCGCGACTTAACCAGATACGCCGTCGCGCTGGACGGAACGGCAGGGCTAGGCGCGAAGCGGGGCCGCGAGGGCGCATCAGCTGGCGCCGCGGCCGCAAAGGTCGCGATGGAGAGCGCAATCGCGCTCAGCAAGGGGCGTCGGAGATTGCTCATTAGGAAGCCGTGTCTTCCTATGATGCAGAACGACCATAAGCGTTTCAAGCGCGGCCATTTACAGCTCAGCGTCTGGCGAGCCGGAGCGCTTGCGGGGCGCCGTCGTACCCGTAGACGTCGTCTCTGAAGTTCAACCCTCCGTTCGCATCAGTCCACGCCGTGAAGTACGTCAAGTGGATCGGAATCGGCGTCGTGATTTTGACGTGCTTCTCGGTGCCGGCATGCATCGCAGCCTGGATGGCCTCAGGGCTCCACTGGCGCTGATCGCGGAGCAGGTATTCGGCAAGCGCGATTGGTTGCTCGATTCGGACGCAACCGTGACTGAACGACCGGCCGATACGACTGAACAGATGATCGCCGGGGGTGTCATGCACATAGACATTCTCCGGATTCGGAAACAGAAACTTCACCAGGCCGAGCGCATTGCCTTCGCCGGGGCGCTGCCGGAACGACAGGCTCTTCAGTGTCTCTGGATCGTCCCAGTCGACCGTCTCGGGGTCCACTACTTCCGGTGAACTCGTGCTCACGCGAACTACCTCGATGTTGTTCTTCTCGAGGAAACCGGGATCGTTCGCAATCTCGGGCAGCGTCTCGTCGGTGGCAATCGTCTCCGGAATGTTCCAGTAGGGACTGAACACGACGGTCGTCATGTCTTTGCTGAGCACAGGCGTTTCATCTCCGGTCCGGCCGACAATCGCGCGGATGTCGAGCACCTCACGGGATCCTTCGATCGCTTTCAGGTGAAATTCCGGGATGTTCACGATGATGTGGCGGTCGCCGAGATCGTCGGGCATCCAGCGCCACCGCTCCAGATTGATTCGAACCTGACGGATGCGCTCGGCGAGCGGTACATTCATCGCCGTCATGGTGGCGCGATCGAGGCGGCCGGTCGGCGCGATGCCATGATGGCTCTGGAAGGATTCCACCGCATCGCGGATCGAGTCTGGCGATGGAGTCCTGCCGGCTTCGAGGTCTCCGCTCATCTCGAGGCGCCGGACGAGCGCACCACGCGACGCCTTTGTGCGTCCCAGGTTCACGGTCGGCCAGCCACCCTTCTCGTGAACACTGCGCAGCGCCGCAAGCGCTTTCTGCAGGTCCGCGTACTCATCGTGCGGTGGTCGGAGACGGTCGAGCCACAACGAGAGCCGGCCGTTCCGGGCGTCCGAAAGGCTGTTGCCGAGATCCGGGAGCTTCCGTTGTGCGCGCCATTGTGTCGGCCGCGTGCGGCCGACTGCGACGTCGTGCCCCAGTGACATCAAGCTCGTGGTGAGCCGCACGTCGAAGCGCGCCAACTCACGCCGGCCCGCGTCGCCCTTAGGCGGTTTCGTCCCGAGTTGCGCGCGGGCGGCGCGGAGTCCCTCGTATCCGTACGACGCGGGATCGAAACCGTGCGCTTCGGCAGCAGCGATCAGCGCCAGCGCGTCATCGGCGGCTGACAGTGGCTTCCGCGCAGTCCACGCGAACCTCCTTCCGCGCAGTTCGTAGAACCGAGCGACTGCGGCACGCGTCTGCGCCGGGCTGGCCGCCTGGAGCCCGATTGTCCGGTCGGCCAGTGCCAAGCGGATATCCGCCGCTTCCTCGGGCGCTTTGTTGGACCGGCAGCCGAAGGCAAGCGAGGTAACAATTACGCCAGTGATGGCCAGCCCAACAACCAACCGTCGAGATCCGGGCAAATGACGGTCCATATGGGGGTTAAGTGCAAGCCGAGTACCTCTGCACTGGGCATGGACGAATGCCCGAGCCTATTGACCCCTCCACCGCCACTCGCTATACTTGGGGGTTGCCTCCGGAGATCCTGCTGGCGTCGCAAGCGCCCGGCAGTCCTCCCCTAACAACCTGATCACGGCATGCACCCCGGCGCCCTGCGGGCCCTTGAATTCGACCGGATTGTCGCTGCGGTGCGGAGCTTTGCCCTGACGCCGACGGGCGCGGCACGCCTCGGGGCGCTGCACCCGGAGGTCGATCTCGCGCGCGTTCGGGAAGCGCTCGCCGCCACCACCGAGACGGTCCGCTATCTTGCCGACAACGCGATCTTCCCGCTGCGGGCGACCGACGATCTGCCGGAGCTCCTCGATCTGCTCACGGTCGAGGGCCGGGCGCTCGAACCGCTTCGTCTCTTGACGTTGGCGGACTACCTCGAGTCGGTCGAAACGTCGGCGTCCGCCGTTCGCCGCGCGTCCGGCGACTTTCCCCACCTTCGCCGGGCGATCGCGACGGCGGCGTCCTTCCGTGACGAGATCGCGGACGTGCGCCGGCGAATCGAACCGTCGGGTGACGTGGCCGACCACGCGAGCCCGCGGCTGGCATCGATTCGCGATCAGCTGCGCAGGAAGCGATCGAAGCTGCGTGAGACACTCGACGGGTACGTGCGCGGGAAGGACACGTCGAAGTACCTGCAGGACCAGATCGTCACCGAGCGGAACGGCCGCTTCGTGCTGCTGGTGAAGGCCGAGCATCGAACGTCGCTGCCGGGCCTCGTGCATGGCAGCTCGTCGAGCGGTGCGACGCTGTATCTCGAGCCGCTCGCGACGGTCGAGATCAACAACGATGTCGTTGCGCTCGAGTCGGACGAGGCCGAGGAGGTCCAGCGCATCCTCCTCGAATTGACGGATCGCTTCCGCGATCGCGCCGCGGACGTGCAGAGCACGGAACGCGTCGCGACGTCGCTCGACGTGCTGCAGGCGAAGGCCCGCTTCGCGGAGATCACCGGCGCGGTTGCCCCGGCGCTGTCCACCGACGGCCGGCTCGAGCTCCTCGCCGCCCGCCATCCGCTCCTGATGAAGGGCGTGGTCTCGCGGTACACCGACGACTTCTCGGGCCTGCCGGAGGTGCCGACACCCGTCGACATCAAACTCGTGCCGCCTGACACCTCGCTGCTCGTCACCGGGCCGAACACCGGCGGGAAGACCGTTGCGCTGAAGACAGCCGGCCTCCTGCCGCTGATGGCGCAGGCCGGGCTGCACGTCCCGGCGGAAGCCGGTTCGGCCGTCCCGGTGTTCCGATCAATCTTCGCCGACATCGGCGACGAGCAGTCGATTGCGGCCAGCCTCAGCACGTTCGGCTGGCACATCACCAACATCGCGTCGATGGATCGCGACCTCGCGCTTCCGGCGCTGGTGCTGCTCGACGAAATCGGCGCCGGCACCGATCCGGTCGAAGGCGGCGCGCTGGGCGTTGCCATCGTCGACCACTTCCGCACGCGGGGTGCGCTCGTGATTGGCACGACGCACTACGATGCGCTCAAGACCTACGCCTCGAACACGCCCGGCGTCGCGTCGGCCGCGTTTGCGTTCGATCCCGTCGGCTTCGCGCCGACGTATCACCTGATCTACGGGTCGCCCGGCCGCAGTCTGGCGCTCGAAATGGCGAACCGTCTGGGGCTGAACCGGCAGATCGTCGACCGGGCGCGCCAGGCGCTCGGCACCCGCGAACAACAGCTGGCGACACAGCTCGAACGCATGGACCGCGACCTCGCGCAGCTCGCCGAGGACCGGAAAGCCGTGGTCGCCGAGCGCGCCGCGCTGTCGCAGGCGAGGGCGCGGGCCGAACGGCGGGAAGAGGAGCTGCACGAGCGCGAGGCGGCCTTCAGGCGCAAGCTGACCGATCGCGTCGACGAACGTGTGCGAACGGCGACGCGTGAGATCGACGCGGTGGTGCAGGCGCTGAAGCGGCAGACCTCGGCCCTGACCAGTCGCGACGCGGGGGCACCGCGCCTGTCGACCGGCGATCAGGGCTCGCTGCGCGCTCATGCCCGCGCGGCGGTCGAAGCGGCCGCGGCGAGGGCCATCGACGGCACCAGCGACGCCGTTCCAGAACCTCCGGCGCCGGCACCGATTGAATCGCGTCCGGCCCGAATCGGCGACACGGTCGTGGTCCCGCCCTTCGGGCTGCAGGGTGTCGTCAGGGCCATTGCCGACGGACAGGCGGAGATCGACGTCCACGGCAAACGGCTGCGGGCGTCGGCTCGGGACCTGCGAGTGATCGGCGCGTCCGTGAAAGCCGAGCGCCCGGCCAACGGCGTGAAGGTGACGGTCGATCTGGCGCCGCGCCCGGGCCTGCTGTCGGATCTGAACGTGATCGGGTGCACCGTGGACGAGGCGTTGGCGAGAGCCGAACGGTTTCTGGATGAAACGCTCGTCACCGATCAGCGCACGGTGCGCGTGATTCATGGGCACGGGACAGGGAAGCTGCAGAAGGCGATCGCTGGATTCCTGAAGGGGCATCCGCTGGTCGATCGATTTCACACCGCACCGATGGAGCAGGGCGGCGGCGGCGTCACCGTTGTGGAGCTAAAGGACTGATGGCGCTCTTTCCGCAGACCTTCATCGACGACTTGCATCTTCAGGCCGACATCGTGTCGGTCGTGGGAGACGTCGTGTCGCTGCGCAAGACCGGCGCGACGTGGAAAGGTCTGTGCCCGTTCCACGGCGAGAAGACGCCGTCCTTCCACGTCAACCGCGAGAAGGGTTTCTTCCACTGCTTCGGCTGCAGTGTGGGCGGCGACGTGATCAAGTTCGTCGAGCTGCACGAGAAGGTGGGTTTTACCGAAGCGGTGCGGATGCTGGCGGGCCGTTTCGGCCTGGCCATTCCGGACACGACTGAGGATCGCGGCGGCGTGAACGCGGCCGATCGCGAGGCGCTGCTTCGCGTGCACGAGCTCGCCCAGCAGTGGTTCGCCGAGCAGCTGGCGACGCCGTCGGGTACACGTGTCCGTCGTCAGCTCGCCGACCGCGGGATCAGCGACCGGACCATCACCGAGCTCGGTCTCGGGTTCGCGCCTCCGGCGCGCGAGGCGTTGAAGACCTTCCTGCTCGGCAAGGGCATCGACCTGCCCACGCTCCTCAGGAGCGGGGTCGTCGTGCAGCGCGACGGGGGCGAAGTCGTCGATCGCTTCCGCGGCAGGCTGATGGTGCCGATTTACCGCGACAGCGGGTCGGTGATTGCGTTTGGCGGACGGGCGACCGAAAGCGATCAGCAGCCGAAGTACCTGAATTCTCCCGAAACGCCGATCTATTCGAAGAGCCGCACGCTCTACGGCCTGAATGTCTCGAAAGCGGCAATCCGGAAGATGAACTTCGCCGTCCTGGTCGAGGGCTATTTCGACTTCGCGCAGCTCGTGCAGGCGGGAATCGGCCCGGTCGTCGCGTCATGTGGCACCGCGCTGACATCGCAGCAGGCGCAGCTCCTCCGGCGGTTCACATCGAAGGTGGTCCTGAGCTTCGACCCGGATGCGGCCGGCGTTGGCGCGGCGGTGCGGTCGTGTGAGTTGCTTGTGGCGGAAGGCTTCGAGGTGAATGTGGCAGTTTTGCCGCCCGGGGCCGATCCGGACACCCTGGTGCGGCAGCAGGGGCGCGAAGCCTACCAGGAGCGCCTCCGCCAATCGGTCAAATACCTGGAGTTTCTGTTGCAGCGGGCAGCCGCAACCCACGATTTGGCATCGGACGACGGTCGGCGCACGTTCCTGCATGAGATGCTCTCAGTGGCCGCCCGAATTCCGGATGCCGCTGCGCGGGATCAGTTCGCGGATCGGCTGGCGCACCAGGCCCGTATTACGGAAGACGTAGTGAGGGCAGAGATTCGTAAGGCGGCTGCGGCACGCAAAACCACGGTTTCAACTCAGGTTTTCGCGCCGATTGCCCCGCTGAAGCCGGCCGAGCGGGGGCTGCTCTGGAGCCTCGTGCACGACCCGGACGCTGGCCGGGCGGCACTCGAGGAACTGGACGAGGAGGATTTGTCGTCTCTAGGGGCGGCGCCCATGTTCGAGGTGGCGCGCAGTCTGCAAGATCAGCCCTCGACGGCCTTCCCAACTGCCCTTCTGGAGCGTCTAAATGAACGGCTGGCGCAACAGTTGACCGCTATCGCGGCCGAACCGGCCGCCCCGGCCCCGGCCCCGGACTGCGTCCGGGCCCTGAAACTGCTGCGGTACGACCGGGAACGGGCCGAACTTCAGAGGCAAATCGACGGGCTGCGCGACGATGGGTCGGCGACGACGGCAGCGAGGATCGAGGAGTTGTACGACCGGAAAGTGGACTTGAAGCGGCGGATCGAGCAATTGGCGGCAGGGTAAATGCCCGGTTGGCCGGGCGCGGTATCTAATACATGGGCGCACGTGGTGCGCCCCTACGGACAGTCTCAATTGCACTTATTCATGAACATGAACGTTTCGTTTTCGAAGGAGGATGCCCTTGTCGATTGAGGACAAGTACGACGAGGTACGGCAGCTCATCAATGTCGGCAAGGAAAAGGGCTACCTGCTGTACGACGAGGTCAACGAACTGCTGCCCTCCGAGATCACATCGTCGGAGGAGCTGGACGACCTGTTCAACGCCTTCGGCAGCGCCGGCATCGAGGTGCTCGACTCGGACAAGGCCTTCCGGGAGGACGGGAAACCGTTCGACCGCACCGCCGAGGGTGCCGAGGAGCTCGAGCTCGATCTGACGCCGGGCGCGCTCGACAAGACCAACGACCCCGTCCGCATGTATCTGCGCGAGATGGGCACGGTGCCGCTGCTGACGCGCGAAGGTGAAGTCGCGATTGCCAAGCGCATCGAGCGCGGCAAGCTGTCGGTCATCAAGTCGATCTCACGCACCCCGATGGTGACCAAGAAGGTGCTGCAGCTCGGCGACGATCTGAAGAACGAGCAGCGCACGATCCGTGAGCTCGTCACGTTTTCCGACGAGGAGCTGACGGACGACAAGATCGACGACCGCAAGCGCGAGGTGTTGAAGCAGATCGAGGCGGTCAAGAAAGCACGCGGGCTCGTGCAGAAGGCCGAGGAGAAGCTCGCCACCGTTCCGAAGAAGGACAAGCGGAAGTACCGCCGCGCGCGCTGGAAGTTCCTGGAGGCGCGGGTCGAGCTGTCGAAGCGGATTCGTGAGATCGAGTTCACCGAGCTCGTCAAGCGCCGGATGATCGAGGAGATCAAGGAGCAGGTCGAGGTTGTCCAGCGCACCGAGCGCGAGATCGCGCACGTCGATCGTCAGCTCGTGCCGCCGAAGGGCCGCAAGCCGCTGAAGCTGCGCGAGGAAGACAAGAAGCTGTTCCAGAAGCGGATCAAGGATCTGAAGGCGACGCTGAAGACGCAGGCCGACGAGCTCCAGGAAACGCCCGAGCAGCTGCGGCGCACCCTCGACACGATCACCAGGGGCGAGTGGCAGGCCGAGCAGGCGAAGAAGGAGTTGGTCGAAGCCAACCTGCGGCTCGTCGTGTCAATCGCGAAGAAGTACACGAACCGCGGCCTGCAGTTCCTCGACCTGATTCAGGAAGGCAACATCGGCCTGATGAAGGCGGTGGACAAATTCGAGTACCGCCGCGGCTACAAGTTCTCGACCTACGCGACGTGGTGGATTCGCCAGGCGATCACGCGCGCGATTGCCGACCAGGCGCGGACCATCCGCATCCCGGTCCACATGATCGAGACGATCAACAAGCTGATTCGCACGTCCCGGGCGCTGGTGCAGGAGCTGGGCCGCGAGCCGACCTCGGAAGAGATCGCGCAGCGGATGGACATCCCGGTCAGCAAGGTGCGCAAGGTCCTCAAGATCGCGCAGGAGCCGATCTCACTCGAGACGCCAATCGGCGAGGAGGAGGATTCGCATCTCGGCGACTTCATCGAGGATCGCGGCATCGTGTCGCCGGCCGACGCGGTGATCAATCTGAACCTGAAGGAGCAGACCGAATCGGTGCTGAAGACGCTGACGCCGCGCGAGGAGAAGGTCATCAAGATGCGGTTCGGCGTCGGCGACGGCTCCGAACACACGCTCGAAGAGGTCGGACAGAACTTCGCCGTCACCCGCGAGCGCATCCGGCAAATCGAGGCGAAGGCGCTGCGCAAGCTGCGCCACCCGTCGCGAAGCCGGAAACTGCGCGCCTTCTTGGAAGGAAGAACCTAGGCGGCGCGGAACAGTGCCAAGTGCAAAGTGCCAAGTGCTAAGTGGAGTGGGAAGTGAGCAGTGGGCAGCGAGGGGCAACGCCCCAGGCTGGCCGATTGCTCCCGCCACTGGTACTTGGCCACTTTTCACTTCACTTGGCACTTAGCACTTCACACTTGGCACTTCCTTCGGGCCCTTAGCTCAGTGGTCAGAGCTGCCGGCTCATAACCGGCTCGTCCCAGGTTCGAATCCTGGAGGGCCCACCAACTCACACGCTTCGCTCGGTCGTTGGCTGGGCCCTCCAGCCTTCAGGCTCGCGACGGCGACTCTGTCGCCGTCAGCGGGCACGAATCCTCTGCGGCCCATCCCGGCTTGAGGCGTTGCCCCGACTGGCCACTGCCCACTCGTCACTCCCTTTGCACTTGGCACCTGGCACTGCTCCTTGACCCTTGCTATCTGTCTACATACTATCTGTTCATGACAGATATCAACACGCGGGCGCTGGATCGCGAGCTGAAGCGGGGCTCCGCCGAGCTGCTGATCCTGTCTCTGCTGGAGGCGCGGGCACGGCACGGCTACGAGCTGAGCAAGCTGATCCACGCGCGGTCCGGTGGCCAACTGAGGTTTCACATCGATTCGCTGTATCCCCTGCTCTACCGGCTCGAGGAGCGCGGCTGGATCAAAGGCACCTGGGTCGAGAAGCCGGACGAGCGGCGGCGCCGGTTCTACAAGGTCACGGCCGAAGGTCGGCGTATCCTGGCGCAGCAGCGGAAGACATGGGCGGCCTTCGTGGAGGCGGTGCGGCGCGTCACCGGCGACGAGCATGCGTAGGTGGGAACCGCACGTGCGCCCGCGCTTGGTGTCGCTTCATCTGCCTCCAGCCCGCGAGAACGAGATCGTCGACGAGCTCTCGCAGCACCTCGAGGACCGCTGGCGCGAGCTGGTGGCCGGCGGCGCGTCAGCCGAGGACGCCACTCGTCTGGCGCTCGCCGACTTCGCGGACGGCGAGGCGCTGGCGCGGCATCTGGCGCCGCTGCGGCAGGCGCATCCGCCGATCTCGATCACGCCCGGCATCTCTCCCGGACGCCATCTGCTCGGGGATCTCTGGCAGGATCTGCGCTACGCCGCCCGCACGCTGAGAAAACAGCCCGGGTTCACGATCGCGGCTGTCGTGACGCTCGCGCTCGGCATCGGGTCGAACGCCGCCATCTTCTCGGTGGTCGACGCCGTGCTGCTCCGGCCGCTGCCCTATCCGAACGGCGATCGGCTGGTCGCCTTGTACTCTCGATTCCTGCCGTCCTCAGGTTACGACTTCCCGTTCTTCGGCCTGTCGGGCCCCGAGTTCACCGACCTGGAGCGCCGGGTCACGGCGTTTGCGCACATCGCCGCCTTCGACTTCAGCAGCCGCAACCTGACGCGTGCGAACGGGACCGCCGAGCGCGTCCTGACGATGCCGGTTACCGCTCAGTTCTTCGACGTGCTTGGCGTCAAGCCCGCCCGCGGGCGCGCCTTCACCGACGAGGAAGCGCGGCGCGGCGGATGTCTGGCCGTTCTCGCCGGCGACGCCTCCGCGACCAGTGGCAACGCCGTGGGCTCGACGATCAGGCTCGACGACGCGCCGTGCGAGGTGATTGGGGTGATGCCCGCCGAATTCGCGTTTCGCGACGACGCGGTGAAAGTGTGGACGGCACTGACCATCGACCGATCGGAAAACTCGCTGAATCGGCAGAGCCATGGCGTGCTCGCGATCGCCCGACTCAAGAGCGGCGTCAGCCCAGAACAGGCGGACGGGCAGCTGCAGTCGCTGCGCGCCTACTGGTCGGAGGCGTATCCGGACCACTATGCGAAAGGCCACTTCGCGGTCAGCGTCCCGCTACACGAGGACCTGGTCGGCGACCAGCGCGACGCGCTGCTGCTGCTGGGCGGCGCGGTGCTCTCCGTGCTGCTGATCGTCTGCGTCAATCTCGCCGGGCTGCTCGTGTCGAATGGAGAGGCGCGACGACGGGAATTCGCCGTGCGGCACGCGCTTGGCGCGAATCGCCGTCGGCTCGTTCGGCAGATGGTCGTCGAAGCCATGCTGCTTGCGGTCATCGGCGGCATCGTCGGTGTGTTCGTCGCCAACGCGGCGCTTGCGGGGCTTCTGGCGTTCTACCCCGACCGCCTCCCGACGGCACAGGCCATCACCATCGACTACGTCACGCTCCTCTACACGGGCGCGCTCGTCATCGTCGTGGGATTCCTGGTCGGCGTCGTGCCAGCGCTGAGCGCCACCGGCTCGCGCATGCAGGACACACTCAGGGCCGACTCCCGCACGGCCACAGGCTCTCGTCGAGCACTGGTCGCCCGCTCGGGGCTGGCGGTCGCGCAGCTGGCAGTGAGCGTGATCCTGCTCGCGGGCGCGGTGCTCCTGATTCGGTCGTACCAACAGCTCCAGCGGGTCGACCTCGGCATCAGGACGGATGGCGTACTGACGTTCGACGTGTTCGTGCCGCCGGCGCGGCAGCCGGATCCCGCGACCGCCCGCCGCACGCTCGCCGCCATCGAGGGACACCTCGCGACGACGCCAGGCGTCGTCGCAGCCGGTGCCGTGTCGGCGCTGCCGCTCGCCTCGAGCGGAGGAGGCGACGACTTCGTCATCGAAGGTCGGGCGATGCCGCCGCCCGGGGCTCCCAGGTGGAACGCGAGATATCTGATGGCGACGCCACGGATGTTTCGCGCGCTCAGCATCCCGCTGAAGCGAGGCCGGCTCCTCGGTGACGGCGACGTGGCCGGCGCGCCGCTGGTAGCGGTGATCAACGAGACCGCGGCACGACTCTACTGGTCGGGCGGCGATCCGATCGGCAAGACGATCCGCTACTACCCTCAGGAGACCAGCCCGTCGATTCAGATCGTTGGTGTCGTCGCCGACGTCCGTTCGGAAGGCCCACGCGCGCCGGCCCCGCCCTCGGTCTACGTCCCGTTTGCGCAGGCCCCGCGGCCGCCGTATGAGGGGCGGATGATGACGTTCGTGCTGCTTGGCGGCGGGGAACCGTCAGCCCTTGTGGGTTCCGCCCGCGCCGCGGTGGCCTCCATCGATGCGGGGCTGCCATTGGCGAACGTCCGGCCGATGGCGGACGTCGTCGCGGACACGGCCAACCAACCGCGCTTCACCACGATTGTCATGACCTTTTTTGCGGCCGCCGCGTTCTTCCTGGCGGCGGTCGGACTTTACGGGCTCCTTGCTTACGGCGTTCAGCAGCGGATCCGCGAGATCGGGGTGCGCGTGGCGCTGGGCGCGACACGGCGCGATATCTTTCGGCTGTTCGTCGGCAGCGGCATGAGTCTGGCCCTGCTGGGACTCATCGTCGGCGTGCCCGCGGCGCTCGCGGTGACCAGGATGATGGGAGGGGTGTTGACGGGTGTCACCAGCACGGATCCAGCGACCTATTTCGCGGTCGTGGCGATGCTGGCGGCCTCTGCGTTTCTGGCGAGCTACCTCCCGGCACGGCGCGCGACGCGCGTCGATCCGTTGATCGCTCTTCGCACCGACTGAGCGGGACGGCGGACGCGCGCTCGGTTTCCCGAGTTCTCCTGTGGTACAGTCGCCTTCGTGCATCCAGATCTTGAGCGCCTGATCCAACTCCAGGCGCTCGACTCGCGCGTGGCGGAGGCGCGCCGGCTACAAGTCACAATCCCCGAAACGCAGCGCGCGCTCGATGACAGGCTCGAGGGCGCGCGGGCGGCGGTGGCGGCCACGAAAGAACGGCTCGCCGCCAACAACGCCAGCCGCCGCGACCTCGAGAAAGACATCGCCGCCATTCAAGCCCGCCTCTCCCGCTACAAAGACCAGTTGATGGAAGTGAAGACCAACCGTGAGTATCACGCCATGCAGCACGAGATCGATACGGCGCAGGGCGAGGTCAAGCGGCTCGAAGATCAGATGCTCGAACTGATGGTGGCCGGCGACGACATCACGGCCGCGCTGAAAAGCGCGGAGGGAGCGCTCAAGACCGCCGAGCAGCAGATCGTGCGCGACCGCGCCGATCTCGACAAGCAGCTGGAAGCCGCCGTCGCGACGGTCGACCAGCTCACCCGAGAGCGTGGCGGGGTGGCCGCCAGCGTGGCAGCGCCGACGCTGGCGCTCTACGAGCTGGTGGCGCGCGGACGGAAAGGCATTGCCGTCGCCGTTGCCAGAGACGAGCGGTGCTCCGAATGCCACGTTCGCCTGCGCCCGCAGGTGTATCAGCATATCCGCCAGAACAACGCGATCATTCAGTGCGACAGCTGCCAGCGGGTGCTGTACTTCATTCCCCCGAAAGCCGAAGAAGCCGCCACCGCGCCCTCGGCATGACGACCGCGTACATCGATGGCGGGTCGCGGGGCAATCCTGGGCCTGCCGGCTATGGAGTTCAGATCGTGGACGGCGAGGGCCAGGTAGTGGCGGAGCTCCATCGGGCGCTGGACCATGCCACGAACAACGTCGCGGAGTATCAGGGTCTGCTGGCGGCGCTCGCCTGGGCGCTGGATCAGGGGATCACGGCGCTGCACATCCGCTCCGACTCCGAGCTGCTGGTCCGGCAATTGAAAGGCGAATACCGCGTCAAGAATCCCGGCCTTCAGCCGCTGTACCAGGAGGCGCGCGCACGCGTGGCGCGCCTCGGCAAGGTGACTTTCGAGCACGTGCGTCGCGAGCTCAATCGAGAGGCCGATCGACTCGCTAACCTCGCGATGGACGAAGCGGCTGCGACAAAGTAGGCGGTTCCCGCGGCGGGCCTCGGGCTCCTTGTCGGGACTTATCGGCGGATCGGCGCCGGCGATCGCTTGAAGGCCATATCCAGCGTCCACTGTGTTTCAGCCTTCTCGGTGGGATCGGGCTGCAGCATGAAGTTCCACGGCTGATGGCCGGGTGAGGTCAGCACCAGATTCCCCAAATCGGCCATTCGCCAGCCGTCGGCGTCGTGCGACGCCTTCCGGGTGAAGTCGCTGTGTGAATCGCGCGTCCAGACGGATTCGCCGTCGAGCAGCACGTCGTCGCCTCCGGGAAACCGGTAGATGTCAACGGTGTACAGCCATGAGAACGTCGTGTACTCGAGCTCAGCTCCGATCAGCAGATGATCGGTCAGCTGCGGCCCGCTCAGAAGGCTGGATACAAAGTTCGTGGGCAGCTTGCGCGGCTGCTTGTCGAGATTGACGCGTGCCTCGAATCGATGCTCGCCCTTGGCGTCGGTGAGGAATCGATAACCGCTGTCTTGCCGTTGCCAGCCGGGATCCGATCCGAAGACCACTCGAACCGGGGCGCCTGCAATGGGCCGATAGTCCAGATCGGTCAGCGTGAACCGCACTCGCAGCGCCACGCTGGTGCGTTGCACGCTGGCGGCCGGTGCGCACGTCGTCACGAACGCCGCCACAAGGACAACCGCTGGGAGCAGACCACGGCTCGGAAGCCAGACGCTGTGGAACGTGCCGCGCTCTCCACGGGACATCAGAGGTTCCTGCCCCACACCTGAAACACGCGCGGCAAGCCAATCAGGGAGTGTGGGTCGTTCGTAAACGCCTCCAGCTTCGCGATATCGGCCTGCAACTCGGATTCCGTCGCGAGCGATTCCGACAGAACGGAAGAGACGATGTTTTGGAGCGTGAGCAGCGCCATCGCCTTTTCGGGCTGGTGCCCGGTATGGACAAGCTGCACGACCCGCACGCGCACATCGTCGAAGCCAGCGGCGCAGCACAGCTCGAACAGCCGTTTGCCGAGATCCGCATCGCCGCCGCGACGGTGCACGACAGCCCGGTACAACTCGCTGTAGCGCCTGTAGCCGTCGTTCGCCGGCCAACAGAACCCGCCTGAAAAGTCGATGTCTTCGAGCACGACGACGCCGCCCGGGCGCAGCGCGTCACGCATGCCGGCGAGCATGCGCGGGGAATCGGGCAAGTGAGACAGGATGAAGCGGCCGTAGACGACGTCGTAGATGGACGATTCGTGCCATTGAAGAACGTCGCTCTCTCGGAACTCCACGTTGCGGAGGCCGGCACGGTCGGCATCCGCTGTCGCGGCAGCCAGCTTGACCGAATCGACGTCGATCCCCACCACGCGGCCTGACGATCCAACCATGTCCGCGAGGATCCGGGTGACATGGCCGCCACCGCACCCCACGTCCATGCATGTCATGCCGGCGCTGACGCCTGTATCGACGAGAAGCGCGCGCGTGCTCGGTCCCATCGTGCGGGCGAGCAGGTTCAACCGGCGCCATCCGGCTTCTCCGCCAGCGATTACGTACTGCGTCGACATGATTTCTCCTGGTTCGTGCAGATTGCCCTTCAGCGCCGTTCTGCCTCCGCTGCCCTTCGCAGCGCGCGAAATGCGCGCGCGAGATCGGGGACCTGATGATTCGCATTGAGGCCGCTGGGGTTCGGCAGCACCCAGAGTCCCGACGGCCCCAGACGCTCAGGCTGCCGACCCATCGTCGCCGCCGGCCGGCCGAAAGCCGCGCGGTAGGCGCCGATGCCGACGACGGCAATCCATCGCGGGTGATAGCGGGCGGCCTTGCGCGCGAGCCGGGCGCGGCCTGCAATCAATTCGTCACGAGTCAATTCATCTGCAGTTGCCGTGGCACGGGACACCAGATTCGTAATGCCGCAGCCGCGTGCGAGAAGCATCGTTTCTTCCCACGGCGAGAGGACGCGGTCGGTGAAACCCGCCGCATGGAGCGCGCGCCAGAACCGGTTCCCGGGTCGAGCGAAATGATGGCCCGTCGCCGCGGAATAGAGGCCGGGATTGATGCCGCAGAACAGGACCGCGAGGTCGCGCTCGATCAAATCCGGAACCGTCCCGTTGACCGCCGCCTGCACTGCCCCACGCGTCGGCCTTGGAGGCTCGCGCTGCCTCCCACTTTCCACTCTCAACTTTCCCACTCCACTTGGCACTCCGCACTTAGCACTTGGCACTGCAGACAAATCCCACCATCCGCCCGGTCCCCGGTCCGTCGCGACGATATGAGCAGAACCAGTCAGGGTGACACGCCGTGCAGAGTGTGCTGACATGGATGTCCCGAGCCGCAACACCAGCCGTCAGGAGTTGATCGGTGTTCGCCTGCCATAGATCAAGATAGAGTCCGCCGGCACGAGCGCTGAACCAGCGATCCAGAAGCGATGACGGCCAGCCGAGCGCCTCGAATGAAAGTCGCAGCTCGGGCCCCACGCGGTAGCAGCACGGCCCGATGCTGGGGCCAAGGGCCGCGACGAGCGTCGGCGATGCATCGCGGTTCTGCTCGAATTCGGCTGCCGCCACCCCTGCAGCGTTTGCAGCTGTTCCGCGCCAGCCCGCATGCGCAGCCGCAACGCGACCCGTCCGCGGATCGCCAAGGAGCAAGGGTACGCAGTCGGCGACCTGCACCGCGAGGGCCACGGCACGGTCGGACGTACTGATGATGTCGGCTTCATGCGGAGACGTGCCGACGTCCGGGACCGACGCGCGATGGACGGCCACGCCGTGGACCTGATGCATGCGAAGGACAGCCCCCGGCTGCACCCCAGCGGCTTCGGCAACCTTCGCCCAGCCCGCGCGCTCGACATCCGCCGTGCCGCGCAACTGGAGTTGCCTCGTCGTCCAGCCGTGCCTGAAGTCCGTCAGGGCCGCGGCGACGAGCCGAAGGCCCCACGGCGCCTCGACCCACTCAAACCCGTCTGCAGGACGCGGCGCGCTCGGCGCCGCACTCGGCATCACCATCACACAACCAACCAATGATTGTAGAGTACCGCCATGACCATCGTCGGGCTCGGCATGGATGCGACCGAAATCGAGCGGATTGCCGCGACCGTCGAGCGGTACGGCGAACGATTTCTCCATCGAGTGTTCACGCCCCGCGAGCTCGAGTACTGCATGCGCCGGAAGAATCCGGCGCCCCACCTTGCCGGGCGATTTGCCGCGAAGGAAGCGGGCATGAAAGCCATCGGTACCGGCCATGCCTTCGGGGTGTTATGGAAGGACCTCGAGGTCATCCGGCACGGCGGTCCACCGCAACTGCAGTTTCACAACGCCGCGGCCGGCCACTTCGCCCGGGTGGGGGCGTCGCGGGCCCTGCTGACCATCACGCACACCAACAGCCTGGCGCTGGCGCACGTCATTCTGGTGGGCGAAGCCCGCGTCTGACCGCGGCCGCGCGCAACCAGCGTTAACGCGTCTCGCGCAGCGCCAACTGGCCTCGAGGGCCAGCCGCGCCCGCCCGACACCCATCTGTTTCGTCCGCTGAGGCTTACGTGAACGGCGCAAGTCGGGCACAACCGGCACGGCCCTTGACCCTTGTGTGGCCGATGTCGGAGACCCTTCGACCCTGAGACCTTCTTAGAGGAGCATCCGCCGTGGTCGTCAAAATCACACCGAACGACAAGGGCAACCCGCCCGGCAAGCTGGCCGACGCCGAGCTCAATTTCACCGATGGCCCGCTCGAAGGGCTGAAGCTGATTGGCTTTTCAGTCTGGGAGCGCAAAAGCGGCAACGGCAGGAACGTGACGTTCCCGGCCCGGCAGTACTCCGTGAACGGGGAGCGCCGGAGCTTCTCGCTGCTCCGCCCGGTGGCCGACGCGACCGGTCAGGATCGCCTGCGGGACTTGATCCTGCAGGTGTACGCGGAATACGAGGAACAGCACGCGGCGACCGTGTGACGTGCGTCCCGATGTCTTCCGCTGGACGGTCCGGCCGACACGCGAGCTCGTGCTCCGGCGGCGGCGATGGCGCGCCGCCGGATGCTACGTGGTGTTCCACGACCGTCGCGCGCGACAACCACGCGACGGACTGGTCACCTACCCCTCGTGCTGGCGCCGCAGGAAGGCGGGCACGTCGAGGGGCGACGACGACTCGTCGCCGACGCCCATCACCTGATTCTCGGCTCCCGCCGCCATCGCCATCGGCTGAGGCAGATCGATCGACGCACGGCGCGCAACCGACGGCCGGGGCGGGACCGACAGGCTCGGCACCGAGATCGCGGGCGAGGGATCCTGCGGCCGCGTCCGCGTGTTGTAGTGCGCCAGGTCGACGGGAGTCTGGCTCGGCGTGGCCATCGGCTCCCTCGCGACACGGTCGAATCCGGTGGCGATGACGGTAATCTTCACGCGGCCTTCGAGCTGCTTGTCGACGACGGCGCCGAAAATGATGTTCGCATCCTCGTGCGCCGCCTCTTGGATGATCGTCGAGGCTTCGCTCACCTCGAGCAGCGACAGGTCCGGGCCGCCGGTGACGTTGATGATCACACCACGGGCGCCGTCAACGGATGCGCCCTCGAGCAGCGGGCTCGAGATCGCGCGGCGCGCCGCGTCTACGGCGCGGTTCGGGCCCTCGGCGACGCCGGTGCCCATCATGGCCAGGCCCATGCCTGCCATGATCGTCTTCACGTCGGCAAAGTCGAGGTTGATCATCCCGGGCACGATGATCAGGTCCGAGATCCCCTGAATTGCCTGGCGCAGCACATCGTCTGCTGTCATGAACGCGTCGTTGAGCGTCGTGTGCCGCTCGATGATCGTCAGCAGCCGCTCGTTCGGGATCGTGATGACCGTGTCGACGCACTCGCGCAGCGACTCGAGGCCCGCCTCGCTCTGCATCTGCCGGCGGCGCCCCTCGAACTTGAACGGCTTGGTCACGACGGCAATCGTCAGCGCGCCAAGCTCGGAGGCGAGGCTGGCGATGACCGGAGCAGCGCCGGTGCCGGTGCCGCCGCCCAGGCCCGTCGTCACGAACACCATGTCGGCGCCATCCAGCGCCTGAATCAGCTTGTCGGTGTCCTCGAGCGCCGCCTGGCGGCCGACGTCGGGATCGGCGCCGGCGCCAAGCCCCTTCGTCAGCTTCGAGCCGATCTGGATCTTCACCGGCGCGGGGTTGTTCTGCAGCGCCTGCAGGTCCGTGTTGGCGACGATGAACTCGACGCCCTCGAAGCCCGAGCTCACCATGCGCGAGACGGCATTGCTGCCGCCCCCGCCCACGCCCACGACCTTGATCCGGGCGCCCGCGCGTCGGTCCTCTTCGAGCCGAAGCCGAAGGTCCCGAGGATCGATGTCCTTGAAGATTGGCGTCACATGCGGTTCGTACGACATCCCGTATCCTCCCTGCCCGTTTAGAAGAACTCTCGAAACAGGCCCCTCAGGCGGCCCGCCACGCGGCTGAACGCGCCGACACCCGACGTCCGCGCTTCAACAACCTGGTTCCGTTGTCCATAGACCACGAGGCCCACCGGCGTCGCAAACGCCGGGCTGCTCACGTGGTCCGCCAGCCCGCCGATCCCCGCGGGTGCGCCGCGACGAATCGGCAGGTCGAAGATCTGCTCGGCGATTTCCGGCATGCCTTCCAGAATCGCGCCTCCGCCGGTGAGGACGATTCCCGAGTTCAACGACTTCTCGTAGCCGGCGCGGCGGATCTCGTCCCAGACGAGGTGAAAGATCTCTTCCGCGCGCGGCTGCAGAATCTCCGACAGGATGCGCCGCGCCATCACGCGCGAGCGTCGGCCGCCGACGCTGGCGACGTCCATGGTCTCGTCTTCGTCGACCATCGCCGACAGCGCGCAGCCGCATTTGCGTTTCAGCTTTTCCGCGTCGGGTATCGGCATGCGCAGGCCGACGGCGATGTCGCTGGTGAAGTGATCGCCGCCGACACCGATCACGGCGGTGTGCCAGAGGCTGCCGCGCTCGTAGATCGCAATGTCAGTGGTGCCGCCGCCGACGTCGACCAACGCCACGCCCAATTCCTTCTCGTCCGGCGTCAGCACTGCTTCGGCGGCGGCGATCTGCTCGATCACCGTATCGATGACGCCGACGCCGGCGCGGTTCACGCACGAGACGATGTTCTGCGTCGCGGTCGAGCTGCTGGTGACGATGTGGACGTTGACCTCGAGGCGGGCGCCGGTCATGCCGACGGGCGCGCCGATGCCGTCCTGTTCGTCGACGACGAAGTCCTGCGGCAGCACGTGCAGGATCTCGCGGCCCGCCGGAAGCGAGACCGCCTTCGCCGCTTCAATCGCCCGCCGCACGTCGTCGCGCGTGATCTCGCGGCTCTTGCCGGCGACGGCGATCACACCGCGGCTGTTGAAGCCCTTGATGTGCGGTCCCGCCATCGACAGGTGGACGGCGTCGATCTCGACGCCGGCCATCAGCTCGGCCTCCTCGATCGCCTTCTTGATCGACTCGACCGCGGCTTCGAGATTGACGATGACGCCGCGGCGGATGCCGCGCGACTCGGCGACGCCGATGCCGACTACGTCGATCGAGCCGTCATCGAGCGCTTCGCCGACAATCGCGCAGACCTTCGACGTGCCGACGTCCAACCCCACCAGGTACCGATCCTTCCGTCCCACGTCTCCTCCTCAGTCCTGATGCGCCGGCTCGTCAGCCGGAGCGGGGACGCGGCGGGCGCTGCCGCGCGCCGGCCGCACGTAAACGCGATCGGCAAACCGCAGATCCGCGTACTCGATCTCGGGCACGCGGGCGCGCAGCGCGTCCGCCAGATCGAGGTACGCCTGCAGGCGTTCGAGGAACTCGTCTTCCCCGATGTGCACGAACGCCGGATCCTGGTCGAGCAGGATCACGGCATCGTGGGGATTGCTGACGTCGAGCTGCGACACGCGTTGCAGCAGATCCGGGCGCGGGCCGAGGGCCGCGACGACGCGCGTGGCAAGGTAGGCGCGCGTCGGGTCGATCGTCGGCCCGTTGGCGGGCGGACTGCTGGTCAGCCCGTCGACGATCGGCAGATCGAGCTGCGCGTAGTTGGGGCCGTACTCGTCGATCACCAGACCTTCGTCATCGATCAGAAAGAGGTTGCCGCCCAGTCGCGCCAGCGCCAGCGGACGCCGCTCACGGATCACGACTTCGACCGTGGACGGCAGGAGGCGGCGCAGTGCCGCGTACTCGATCCACGGCGAGCCGAGCAGCCGCTGCCGCCACGCATTGAGATTGGTGGCGAGAATATGCTCGCCTCGCAGTCCCTCGAGGATGGCCAGCACTTCGCCCCGGGCGAGGTGCTGGTTCCCCCTTACGCGGATGTCCTGCACCTGGAGCGTGTGCGCCTGCGCCACGGCATGTGCGCCGTAGTAGATCCCCGTCACCACCGCGACGATCGCGGCCGTCAGCCTCGCGATTCGCGCGATGCGCGCGTGCAGGACCTTGCGCTGCCGCGCCGGCTTCACGTGCGAGCGGCGGAATCGGCGATCGGCCGGTGCGGTTACCGGCACGTGCGGATCTCCTCGAGGATGCGATCGGCGGCGGCGCCAATCGACCCGGCGCCCAGTGTGATCACCATGTCGCCCGGGCGCGACCATCGCGCAACGGCTGCCGGAACCTCATCGAGCCGGGCGACCACGTGCACGGGGCCGGCCACGGATTTCCTGACGTCGTCGGCCAGCGCCTCGAGGGTCGCGCCGGGAATCGGGTCCTCTCCGGCCGGATAGATGTCGGTGAGAACGACTTCATCGGCGAGCGCAAGCGCCGGCCCGAAGTCGCGCAGCAGATGCGCGGTGCGCGAGTAGCGATGCGGCTGGAACACGCACAGGACCCGGCCGGCGCCGGTCGCTCGGGCAGCGCGCAATACCGCGGCGATTTCGGTTGGATGATGGCCGTAGTCGTCCACGACCACTCGACCGTTCGCCTCGCCCTTGCGTTCGAAACGGCGCTCGGCGCCGCGGAATTCGGCCAACGCCGCCGCGATGACCGGGAAGGTGACGCCGAGATGGCTGGCTGCCGCCACGACCGCGAGCGCGTTGAGCACGTTGTGTCGGCCGGGCACCTGGAGCGTGAGCGTTCCGAGCACGCTGTCGCGGCCGTCGGCGCTGCGCCGCAGGATGGTGGCCTGCGCTCCGTAGCCGGCGACCATCACGTCGGCGGCACCAATCGCGGCGTGGCGATGGTCGATCCCGTAAGAGATGACGGGAGCGGCGATCGTCTCCGACAGCGCCATCACGGGTGCGTCGTCGACGCACAGAACCGCGGCGCCCTCGTTCGGCACCGATTCCGCAAATCGCGCGAACGCCTGCGTGAGGTCGTCGAAGGTGCCGTAGCTCTCGAGATGCTCGTGATCGATGTTCGTCACGATGGCGACGTGCGGCCGCAACCAGAGAAACGAGCGATCGCTTTCGTCGGCCTCGGCCACGAGCAGCCGGCTGCGGCCGACGCGCGCATGGCTCCCGAACGCCGCGAAACGGCCCCCGATGACGACCGTCGGATCGAGTCCGGCGCGATCGAGGACCAGACCGAGCATCGCGGTGGTCGTCGTCTTGCCGTGTGCGCCGGCCACGGCGACACCCTGGCTCGACGCCATCAGCTCGGCGAGTAACGCGCCGCGCAGAATCACCGGAATGTCGCGGCGCTCGGCCTCCTGGATTTCCGGGTTCGACGGCCGCACCGCCGACGAGCGCACCACGACGTCCACGGCGCCAACGTGCCCGGCCGCGTGTCCCTCGTGAAATTCCAGCCCCAGTGATTCCAGATATGCCGTCACGGACGACGCCTTCAAATCCGATCCGCTGATCCGCATGCCTCGCCGCAGCAGGATTTCTGCAAGCGGGCTCATGCCACTGCCCCCCACACCCACGAAGTGCACGGCCTTCCAGCGCTCGGGCACGCGCTAGGCTCCGGCCAGCGCAATGGCCCGGGCCGCGATCACTCGTGCCGCGTCCGGCCGGGCCAGCGCCTTCGCCGCGTCGCTCATGCGCTGTCGGCCCGCGGGATCCGCCGCCAGCGCGAAAATCCGCACAGCCAGACGGTTGCCGCTCAAATCCCGCTGATCGATCACCTCCGCGGCGCCCGCCTTCGCCAGCTCCTGGGCATTCTTCCGCTGGTGGTCATCGGTCGCGGTCGGCAGCGGCACCAGAATCGCCGCTTTCGCCGCCGCGGTGATCTCGGCCAGCGTCGTCGCGCCGGCCCTGCAGACCACGAGATCCGCGGCCTTCATCTCGCGGTCCATCTCGAAGAGGAACGGTTCGACCCGCGCAGCCAGGCCGGCACGTTCGTAACCCTGCCGCACCATCGCCAGGTCTCGTTCCCCGGTCTGATGCACGACAGCGAGTGGTGTGGGTGAGGCCGCCAGTTTCGCCGCTGCCTCCACACAGGCCACGTTGATCGCGTGCGCCCCCTGAGAACCGCCAAAGATCAGAACCCGCAGCGCACGCGCGGGCGCCGATGAACCATCGCGATCCGCCTGCGGCTCGAGAAACTCGGCGCGGACGGGATTGCCGGCGACAAACCCTTTCCCTCGGAAGAACGGCAGCGTTGTGTCATAGGTCACCGCGGCTTGCCGCACCAACGGCGCGAGCAGCCGATTCGTGAGGCCCGGGACGGCGTTCTGCTCCAGCAGCAGCGTCGGGACGCGTCTGAGCGCCGCGAGGGCAACGACGGGGCCCGAGCTGTACCCGCCGACGCCAATCACCAGGTGTGGACGCCGGCGCGACAACACGCGCCAGGCGTCTACCGCCGACAGCGGCAGCAGCGAGAGACCCGCGAGCCGCTGACCAACGGACTTGCCCTTCAACCCTCCGCTCCGAATCACGTCGAGCGCGAACCCCTCGCGGGGGACGACGCGCGACTCGATGCCGCGGGCCGTGCCCGCAAACGTCACGACAGCGCCGGGACGCTGCCGCGCGATCTCCCGCGCGACCGCGATCCCCGGGTACAGATGCCCGCCGGTGCCGCCGCCCGCCACGACTACACGCAGCCCTGCTGCGGTCTCGGTCACCGCTTCCTGCCTCAGGCCTCATTGACCATCGACGCGTGCTGCGACACGTTGAGCAGGATGCCCATGCCGACCAGGTTGATGAGCAGCGACGATCCGCCGGCACTCACGAACGGCAGCGGGATGCCCTTCGTCGGCATCAACCCCACGACGACGCTGAGATTGATGAATGCCTGGACAGCGATCATGCCGGTCAGGCCGAGGGCAAGAAACGCACCGAATCGATCGGGCGCGCGGGCGGCCACCTGGACGCCCCGCCACGTAATGATCAAGAACGCGAGCAGTGTCAGCGTAGTCCCCACGAGTCCGAGCTCTTCCCCGATCACCGCGAAGATGAAATCGGTATGCGGCTCGGGCAGATAGAAGAGCTTCTGCACGCCGGCCATCAGGCCTTTCCCCGAGACGCCGCCCGTGCCGATCGCAATCAGCGACTGGAGCAGCTGGAAGCCCGCACCCATCGGATCGCACTCGGGACACAGGAACGACGTCAGACGCTTCACGCGGTAGTCGGCGCTCATCAGCACGTAGATCGTCGGCGGCGCCAGCAGGCAGATGGAGTAGGCGACGTACTTCCAGTTCAGCCCGGCGGCGAACACCATGACCGCGGCGACGAGCACGATTGACACCGCGGTGCCGAAGTCCGGCTCCAGCAGCACCAGCGTCGTGACCGCGCCGATCACGAGCCCGATCGGCAGCAGCGAGTAGCGTGTCTCGTCGATGCGGTGCATCCGCCGTTCGAGCAGCGCGGCGGTGAAGAAGATCGCGGCCAGCTTCGCCAGTTCCGACGGCTGCACGCCGAAGCCGCCAATCCCGAACCAGCGGCGCGTCCCGTTGATCGGGGCGCTGAAGAGCACGGCCACGAGCGCGATCAGCACCGTGCCGAGCGCCGACCAGATGAGGACCGGCTGCTTCCACGCGCGGTAGTCCACCCGCATCACGAGCCCGAGCATCGCCAGGCCCATGCCCACCCAGATCGACTGCTTGATGAGGAAGAGGTACGGGCTGTGAAAGCGTTCCTCCGCAATTGCCGCAGAGGCGCTGTAGACCATGACGATGCTCGCCAGGGCGAGCAGCAGGGTCGCCAGGAACAGCACCTTGTCGGATTTGAGCTTTCGCGCCATACTTCCCGCCCGTTGCGCCTTACATGTAGGGGAGCTTTAGCTCCGCCTGGTGCTGGCGGACCTCAAGGTCCGCCCTACATCCGCTTCTGACCTAAAGGTCCGCCCGACATGGACCGAAACAAACGCCCGGACCTGCTGCACGTGAGCAGTCAGCAGTCATCAGCCAGCTTGGGGTCGGGACACGGGCCTCGCAGACCGGGGCAGCCTGCGTTCCCAGCGGCCAGCTCTCGATCGCCGCAAACTGACTGACGACTGCTCACTGCTCACGTGTGGCTCGCCGTTCCACGGCGAGCCGCCTGACCTCCTCCTTGAACGCCCGTCCCCGCTCCGCGTAGTCGCGGAACATGTCGAAGCTCGAACACGCCGGCGCCAGCACCACCGTGCCGTCCTGTGGCGCGAACCCGAACGCGGTTCGCACCGCGTCGGCCATTGACCCCGCGCGCTCGACGCGAACCACGTCGGCCAGCGCCGACGCAATCAACGGCGCGGCCTCGCCGATCGCCACCACCGCCAGTGCGCGATTGGCGAGCGGCCCCACCAGCGATCGAAAGTCGCCGCCCTTGTATTTCCCGCCCATCACGACCACCAGGTTCGACGGCACGCTCTCGATCGATCGACGCGCCGACTCGATGTTCGTCGCCTTCGAGTCGTTCACGAACCGCACGCCCTCGATGGTGTCGACCACTTCCATCGTGTGCTCGAGGCCGGTGAATCCCGAGACCGCGGCGCGCATCGCGTCCGGCGCGGCGCCGGCGGTCCGGCTGATCGCCGCTGCCGCCACGACGTCGCTGAGAATGTGGCGGCCCGGCACCCGTACCGCATCGACCGGCACCAGCGGCGTCGCGATCGCCGATCGCCGCTCGACGATCACGCCGTCGGCCACGGTGAACCCGTCGCCGGCAATCGAGAGTCCGTAGCGCACGCGTCGGGCGGGGCTCGCTGCGGCCAGCCGCTCGGCCGGCGCGTCGTCTGCGTTCACCACCGCCCAGTCGGAGGCGGTCTGCCGCCGGAAGATCGCCGCTTTCGCCGCGCCGTATTCCTCGATCGACGCGTGCTGATCCAGGTGGTCGGGCGAGAAGTTCAGGAGCGCCGCGATCCACGGGTGGAAGGTATCGCTCGTCTGGAGCTGGAAGCTGCTGGCCTCCACGACGTGGAGCGTGTCGGTGGTCGAGTCGTCCACCTGCGCGCTCAACGGCACTCCGATGTTCCCGCCGACCCGCACGCGAAACCCCGACTGCTCCAGCATCCGTCCGGTCAGCGTCGTCGTCGTCGACTTGCCCTTCGTGCCGGTGACGGCGATGACTCGCCCGCGCAGCCAGCGCGATGCGAGCTCGAGCTCGCCCATCACGGGGATCCCGGCATCGCGCGCCGCGATCAATACCGGCTGATCGAGCTTCACGCCCGGGCTGACGACGATCAGATCGGCACGCAGCAACGTCTCTTGCCTATGACCGCCGAGCTCGAGCGTCACACCGTGCTCGACCAGGTCGTCGCCGCCGTCGATCACCTTCTTCACGTCGGTCAACGTCACGCGCGCGCCGCGGCGCACGAGGAGCTCGGCGGCAGCGAGTCCGCTCCTCGCGGCTCCCATGACGACAACGTGTTGGCCAGTCACCGAGAACGACATCAGCGTTCGATCGCGGGGCTAAAGCCCCGCCTCCACAAAAGTCTTCGCATCAACGCAGCTTCAATGTGGTCAACGACAAGAGCGCGAAGATGATTCCCACGATCACGAACCGCGTGATCACTTTTGGCTCGCTCCATCCCACCAGCTCGAAGTGGTGATGAAGCGGCGCCATGCGAAACACCCGCTGCCCGGTCAGGCGGAACGACGCCACCTGGATGATCACGGACAGCGCTTCGGCGACGAAGACGCCGCCGACGATGATGAGAAGCAGTTCCTGCTTGATGAGGATCGCGACCGTGCCGAGCGCGCCGCCGAGGGCGAGCGACCCGACATCGCCCATGAAGATCTCGGCGGGGTACGAGTTGTACCAGAGGAAGCCAAGGCTGGCGCCGACGAGGGCGCCGCAGAAGATCGTCAGCTCACCTGCGGGCGCGAAGCGCACGAGCAGCAGGTACTCGGCAAGGATCCGATGGCCCGTGACGTAGGCCAGCGCGGTGAACGCGGCCGCGACTATCGCGAACGTGCTGATCGCCAGTCCGTCGAGACCGTCGGTCAGATTCACCGCATTGGTGACGCCAACGAGCACGAGCACCGCAAACGGCACGTAGAACCACCCGAGATCCGGGATCAGCCACTTGAAGAAGGGGAAGATCAGCCGCGTGCTGTACAAGTTGTAGTTCGCGAGCACCATCAGCACGACGCCGACCGCGAGCGCGACCGCGACCTGCGCGCCCATCTTGTAGCGCGGCAGCAGCCCATGGTGGGAACGGCGCGTGATCTTCAGGTAGTCATCAGCGAATCCAATCCCGCCGAACGCGGCGGTGGCACCGACCGCAATCCAGATATAGATATTCGTCAGGTCCGCCCAGAGGACCGTCGGCACCAGCGCCGCGGCGAGGATCAACAGTCCCCCCATCGTCGGGGTGCCCGCTTTCGTGCGGTGTGTGGCCGGCCCTTCATGGCGGATCACCTGGCCGATCTGGAACTCGCGTAGCGTCCGGATCAGCCACGGACCCATGACGAGGCTGATCGCCAGCGCCGTGAGACTGGCCGCCGCGGTTCGGAACGTGATGTAGCGCGTCACGTTCAGCACCGAGAACGTCGTGTGCAGCGGGAACAGCAGGTGATAGAGCATCAGGCCCACTCCTGCTGCACGCGGTCCGCCACGATATCCATGCGTGTGCCGCGCGATCCTTTGACCAGGACGACGTCGCCTGGCGACAACAGCGCGGCGACAGCGTCCGCCGCCTCGGTGCTGGTCGTGAAGAACGACACGTGATCGGGCGTCAGTCCCGCCGCAATCGCGGCGTCGGCGAGCGCGCTCGCCGCGTCGCCGCCGACGGCAATCAACCGCTCGACGCCGGCGGCGACAGCGCGTCGGCCGGAGTCCTCGTGGAGCGCGATCGACAGATCGCCGAGCTCCCGCATCTCGCCGAGCGCCGCGACCCGCCGACGGTCGGATGCGGTGGCCGCCAGTGTGTCGAGCGCACGCGACAGCGCTGCCGGGCTCGAGTTGTAGGAGTCGTCAACGAGGGTCACGCCGCGGCCCAGCTCGATCACCTGGCCGCGCCGGGGCGCGGCGGTCAAGGCCGCCGCTCGCGACGCAATCTGGTCGAGCGGGATGTCGAAGACGAGCGCGACGGCCGCAGCCGCGAGCACGTTCAGCAGCGGCCCGCGTCCGGCCAAGGGTACGCGGAGCGGTACCGAACCGACGGGCGTCTCGAGCGTCGCCGACGTTCCCCGGATGCCCTCGTCGTGAATCGTCACGGCGCGAACGTCGGCATCGTCGCTGACGCCAAACGTGGTGGTGATCCCGGGGAAACGGTCGGTGTGCGCCATGACGAGCGCGTCATCGGCGTTCGCGACCAGCCGCGTGGCCGGCCCCGCGTTCTCCAGGATCTCAGCCTTGGCATCCGCAATCGCTTCGATCGACCCGAAGAACCCCACATGGGCGTCGCCAACGTTGGTCCACACGCGAACCTCCGGTTCGCTCAGCTCGACCAGTCGGCGTATCTCGCCCGCGTGATTCATCCCCAGCTCGACGACGGCAATCTCGGGACGCGCGGCCAGCTCGAGGAGCGACAACGGCAGCCCGATGTGGTTGTTCAGATTCCCTGCGTTGCGATATACGGCGTAGCGCGTTGACAGAAAATCGGCGGTGGCCTCTTTCGTCGAGGTCTTGCCTGCGCTTCCAGTGATCGCCACCACTTGCGCTCCCGACTGACGTCTGACGTAGCGGCCCAGGTTCTGCAGCGCCAGCAGCGTGTCCGGCGCGTCAATCACGATTGCGTCTGCCGGCGCTTCGACGGCGGTCCCGGCCGGCACCAGCACGCCGCAGGCTCCCGCGTTCAGGCTTGCCGTCGCGAACGTCGCGCCGTCGAAGCGCTCACCCCGAAGCGCGATGAACAGCTGGCCGGGCGCGATGCGCCGCGAGTCGGTCGTGACGCTCGCGATCACCTGGTCCGCGGCGACCCTGGCGCAAGCCGGCCACCCGCCGCCTCCGCGACGATGGCGGCCGTGAGCACGACGGGAGGACGCGATGCCGCCACGCTCAACAGACCCGCTGCCGGGCGCGCCGGCGCGTCAGCGCCGCACGAGAAACATCCACGTCGTCGAACGGCAGCTCGCGATCGCCGATCACCTGCGTCTTCTCGTGACCCTTGCCCGCGACGATCACGAGATCGCCGGGACGGGCCAATTCGATCGCGCGGGCGATGGCCTCACCGCGCTCGACGATCGCCAACACGTCCGGTTTCTTCCCCTGAGCGCGCGCGCCGGGCACACCTCGTTGAACGTCCTCGATGATTCGCGCCGGGTCTTCGCTGCGTGGGTTGTCGGACGTGATGATCACGACGTCGCTCAGCCGCCCGGCAACGGCCCCCATCAGCGGCCGCTTGGTGCGATCGCGATCGCCGCCGCAGCCGAAGACGGTGAGCATCCGCCCCTTCGACAGCGCGCGTGCCGTCTCCAGCAGGTTCTTCAGCGCGTCGTCGGTGTGCGCGTAATCGACCACCACCGCCACGTCGTCGTCTAGCGATGACACGACCTGGAACCGGCCCGGGACCCCGGGCAGCGTGGCGAGTCCTTCTTCGATCGCGCGAACCGGCAGATCGAGTGCTGATGCCGTCGCCACCGCCGCCAGCAGGTTGTAAACATTGGGCCGGCCGACCAGCGTCGAATGCACCCGCACCGGGCCGAGCGGCGTAGTCGCCGTGAACGACAGGCCCGAGATGGCGAGCTCGAACGGCTCCGGGCGTCACGGCGGCGGCCTGACGCACTGCATACGTCACTGCCCGCGGCGAGATCGGGACCAGCGTTGCGCCGCGCGGATCGTCGAGGTTCACGACGCCCGCGGCGCGATGCGGCAGCATCTCGAACAGACGACGCTTGGCGGCGAAGTACGACTCCATGTCGCCATGAAAGTCGAGGTGATCGCGCGTCAGGTTCGTGAACACGCCGGCGGCGAACGCGATGGCATCCGCGCGGCGCAGCGCGAGCGCGTGCGACGACACTTCCATCACGGCGGCGCCGCAGCCGTTGTCCACCATCTGCCGCAGCATCTGCTGCACGTCCGCCGACTCCGGTGTCGTTCGGGTCGCTTCGATGTCCGCATGTCCGAGGCTGTAGACGACGGTGCCGAGCAGCCCGCACCGCATGCCGGCGGCTTCGAAGATCGACCGCAACAGGTACGCTGTCGTGGTCTTCCCGTTCGTGCCGGTGATGCCGACAACCTTCAGCAGGCCGCTCGGGTGGCCCTGCAGTCCGATCGGAGAGCACCGCCAGTGCGAGGCGCGCGTCGGGCACCACCACCCATGGCACCTGGCTCGGGCTCCCCGGCTCGGTTTCCGCGACCACGGCCACCGCGCCGCGCGCGACCGCCTGCGGCGCGAACTGCGCGCCGTCCGCCTTCAGTCCGCGCAACGCCACGAACACCGTGCCCGGCGTGACGCGGCGCGAATCGTAGGTCACCGCCGTCACCTGGGCCGAGGGCGTCGTCGTGACCGGCGGCGCCGAGAGCAGCGCGGGAGTCACAAGGCCAGCGAGCAGATCGCCCAGCGTCATGGAGTGGCCGGTGCGTCCGTCGATTCAGCCGGCGCCGGCGCTTGGCGCTCGAGCCGCAAATCCACCGAGCCGGCGAGATCCAGCGGCGAGCCGGCCGCGGGCGATTGCGCGGTGACGAATCCGTCGCCCTTGAGTCGAGGCACCAGGCCGACACGCGCCAGGGTGCGTACCGCCGCCCGCGCGCTCAGCCCGCGCAGGTCCGGCATCAACCCGTCCGGCGTCGGCGGCGCCAAGGCACGCGACGGCGACACGAAGGTCACCGGCCTGGTCGCGCTCGCCTGGGAGGCGCGAGCGATCACGACGGGGGCTTCCGGGTCGATGGTGCGGGGAATGCCGACGTGGCGAATCGCGACCTCGGCGATACGCTTGAAGACCGGCGCCGACACCGCGCCACCATAGTAGGCGCCGTTGCGCGGCGTATCGATGACGACGAGCACCGTCAGCACCGGCTTGCGCGACGGGAAGAAGCCGACGAACGACGACATGTACTGCGACTTCGAGGTACTGACCGTCGACCAGCTTTGCGGAGGTACCGGTCTTCCCGGCAATCGTGTAGCCGTCGATCTGCGCGGCCTTCGCCGTGCCGCGCTCGACCACGCCTTCCATGATCGTCGTCAGCGTCGACGCCGTCTCCGAGTTGACCGTCCGGCGCAGCGCCAGCGGCGCTACCCGCTGTCGCACACCGTTGCGAATCGTCGCCCGCACGAGGCGCGGGCGCATCAGCACGCCGCCATTCGCAATTGAGCTCACAGCCGTCGCCATCTGCAGCGGCGTGACGCCAACCTGGTATCCCATCGACACCGACGTCAGCGCGTCGTCGCTCAGCTTCGACCAGACGATGCCGGGCGACTCGGCCGGCAGCTGCTGTTCCAGCAGACGCGAGCCGAACCCAAACCGGCGCACGTAGCGCTCGAGGCGTTCGGGGCCGATCCGGAAGCCGGCACGAATCGCGCCGACGTTGCTGGACTTCACGATGACGTCGGTGAACGTCAGCGTGCCGTAGTGATGGGTATCGTGGACGCGCCGCGCCCCGACGTCGATGTAGCCGGGCGCGCAGTCGATCAGCGTGTCGGGCGTCAACACCTTCTCTTCCAGGGCGGCCGAAGCGGTGACCGTCTTGAACGTCGACCCGGGTTCGTAGATCGACTCGACAGCGCGGTTGTGCCGCAGGTCGGGATCGATCTTCCCGAAGACGTTCGGGTTGAAGGCCGGCTCGCTGGCCATCGCGAGAATCTCGCCAGTCCACGGATCCATCACGATGGCGACGCCGCCTTCGGCGCGGTTCTCGGAGATGCCGGCCGCCAGCTCGCGCTCGACCTCGTGCTGCAGGACGCTGTCGATGGTCAGCTCGATCGACGCGCCTGCGGACGGCGGCCGCTCGATGCGATCGAACGCCTTCTTCTTCGCGTCGGTGACGACGATGACCTTGCCGTCGGCGCCGCGAATGACCGAGTTGTAGCTCTGCTCGAGACCGCCCAGCCCCTTGTTGTCGAGCCCGACGTAACCCAGGATCGGGCCAAGCAAGTTGCGATTCGGATAGAAGCGATGGCTCTCGGCCATGAACCCGATGCCGTCCAGCGCGAGTGCCCTGACCCGCTTCGCTTCGTCCGGGGAGACGTGGCGCCTCACGTACTGGAACGGCCGCTTCTTCGTCAGGCGCTCGATCAAATCCTTCTGATCGTCTTTGGAACACTGGGCGAGGGCGTGGCAGATCGCCGCCGCCGCCTGCTGCGGATCGTCGATCTCGGACGGGACCGCATAAATCGTGTCCACGCTCGCGCTCGTCGCGAGCACCCGATTGTCACGATCGACGATGTCGCCGCGCAGCGCCGGCACCGTCAGCGTACGCATGTGCTGGCGCTCGGCCTTCGACACGAATTCCTCGTGCCGAAACACCTGCAGGTGCACGAGTCGTGCCTGGATGCCGATGCCCCAGACGACGAAGAGTGCCGAGATCGCAATCAGGCGGCGATGGAGCGTCCCGCGCCAGGCATCCGGGTTCTGGGCCTCAGCCATGACAGGACCTCCTCAACGGGCGGCGACGACGGAGCGCGCGGGCGGGTCGGACGGAATGACACGCTCGAGAATGAACGTGTCCTCCGCGGTCGGCTGCACCAGCTTCAATCGGCGGGACGCAAGCTGCTCGATCCGATCGGGCCGGCTCAACGTCTGGATGTTCAACTTCAGATGCCGGTTCACCTTCTCCTCGGCGGCACGCTGTTGCTGCATCTGCTCGATCCGATATCCATAGCGAACCAGCTCGAAGTGCTGCCACGCCGAATAGAGAACAATCGCCACGACGAACGCGCCGATGAGCGTCGAGCGCAGCATCTCGCGAAGCCGCGCCTCGTCCACCTCACGGACGATAGGGTTGTTCCGGATGTCCTTCTTGATCGCATACTCGAAGGCTTCCATCGTTCCCCCGTCAGGCGGCCTGCCGCTCGATCGCGCGCAGCTTCGCGCTGCGCGACCGCGGATTGCGCCCGATTTCCGCGTCGTCCGGCGCGATCGGCTTCTTCGTCAGGATCCGCAGCTCGCTGCTCTCGCTCGCGAGGCCGCGCATCGTGTGCTTGACGATGCGGTCCTCGAGCGAGTGGAACGAGATCACGCAGAGCCGCGCCGCCGGCGCCAGGTGCGCCGCCGCGGTCCTCACGAACGTGTCGAGATCGTCGAGCTCCCCGTTGACCCAGATCCGGATGGCCTGAAACGTGCGCGTCGCGGGATCGATGCGCTGCCACCCCCGACCTGGAATCGCGCGACGGACGATCGCAGCCAGCGCGCCGGTCGTCGTCACCGGCCGGCCCGCCACGATGGCGCGCGCGATGCGGCGCGACTGACGATCCTCGCCGTACCGGAAGATCACGTCCGCCAGCTCCGTTTCCCTGGCCGCGTTCACCAGATCGGCGGCCGTCTTGCCGCTCGATCGGTCCATCCGCATGTCCAGCGGCTCGTCGCGTCTGAAGCTGAACCCGCGCCCTTCGCTGTCGAACTGCAGCGACGACACCCCGAGATCGGCCAGGATGCCGTCAACCGCGGTAATGCCTCGCTCCGACAGGACGGCTGGCAGCGCGCGATAGTCCGCGTGGACCAGCTCCACGCGTCCGGCGACCGCCGCCAGGCGTTCCTTCGCGCTCGCGAGCGCCTCGGCGTCGCGGTCGATCCCGATGACGCGCGTCGCGCCGCGGGCCACCAGCGCCTCGGTGTGCCCGCCGAGACCGAGCGTGCAATCGACGTAAGTGCCGCCGCGCTCCGGCCGCAAGAAGAGCAGGGCCTCTTCCAGCAGCACCGGGTCGTGCAGTCAAATCCCAAATTCCGCCAGTGCGCGGGCGTCGTCGTCGCCGAACGGCTCGCGCTGCAACTTCGCCACGAACCGCTCGTGGTTCCACACCTCGAGGTAGTTGAACTGTCCAAGGACATCCACCTCGCCGGTCATCGAAGCCGAATCGCGCAGGCGCCCATGAATCAGGACGCGGCCTTGCGCGTCGATCTCTGCCATCTGGCCGTAGTAGTTCACGCGGTCGAGGAATCGCAGGCGGGCCGGGTGCGACGATGGCATCTGGCCGAGCTTCTGCTCGACCTCCTGCCAGACGGGCATCGGGTAGATGCGAGCGCTTTCCCCGGTCAGGCTTGTCACGAAGACCTCGCGGCCGTACGTTTGCTGAACCAGGGCGCGAAACCCGTTCGGGACCTTGAGCCGTCCCTTATCATCGATTTTCGCCGGGGCGTTGCCCCGCAGGACGGCGGCTGAGTCCACTTTGGTCCACTCTGGTCCACCGAGATGGTAGGGACAGGGGTCAGGGTTGTCAACGCAAAATTCTGGAGGCTCAATAACTTACGCTAAATTTTCGCCCCAGTGATTACGATGACCCCCACTGGTAGTGGTCCAGCTTCGGAATGACCCGAGGGCCGCGTGCTAGGATATTCGTTTCGCCAGCCACCGAATGCTTCGCGCCGCCCTGATTGGCTTTCCCGCCACCGGCAAGACCACGCTCTTTCAGCTCATGACCGCGGTCCGCGAGGCCGGGCGCACGGCGCACGGCCGCGGCGAGGTTCAGATCGGCGTGTCGAAGGTGCCAGACGCGCGGCTCGACCGGCTGACCGCGATGTTCAACCCGAAGAAGCGCGTGCCGGCGACGGTCGAGTTCGCGGATCTCGCCGCCGGCGGCGGCGCCCAGGCGCTCGTGGACGTGGCCGCGTACAAGAACGCCGATGCGCTCGTGCACGTCGTCCGCGCGTTCCGCGACGAGGCGGTGCCGCACGTGAAAGAGACGATCGATCCCGCGCGAGATGCGCAGGCCATGGAAGACGAGCTGATCCTTGCGGATCTCGGCGTCGCCGAACGCCGCCTCGAGCGCATCGACAAGGATCTCAAGAAATCGCGTACGGCGGAGCTCGAGAAGGAGCGCGAGCTCATGTCGCGCTGCCGCGAAGCGCTCGAGGGCGGAACGCCACTGCGAGCCTTGCATCTCGCCGGCGACGACTTGAAGCGCCTGCGCGGATTTCAACTGTTGTCGGCGAAGCCGCTGCTCGTGGTCATCAACCTCGACGAGACTGATGTCGGCGACGTGGGCGCCAGCGTCGAGCGCGCCGCAGACAAGACCGGCCTCACCGCGTTCCTGTCGCGCGCGGCAACCCGCGCGGTCGCGGTCTGCGCGAAGATCGAGCTCGAAATCGCCGAGCTCGATGCCTCCGATGCGGCCCAGTTTCTCGCCGATCTGGGCCTCAGCGAATCGGGGCTCGACCGCGTCATCCGCGCGACATACGATCTGCTGGGCTACATGTCGTTCTTCACCGTGGGAGAGGACGAGTGCCGCGCCTGGTCGATCCCGCGCGGCATGGCGGCGCAAGCCGCCGCCGGGGAAATCCACTCCGATATCGCCCGCGGCTTCATTCGCGCCGAGGTCGTCCCGTACGACGCGCTGATCGCGCGCGGGTCGCTGGCTGCCTGCCGCGATCACGGCGAGATGCGGCTCGAAGGGAAGGAATACCCCGTGGCCGACGGCGACATCATCAACTTCCGCCACGCCACGTGATCGCGCGGCCAGGACGATGAGCATCCGCACCGTGGTGGTGTGTGAAGCGCAGGTGCCGTTTGTCGAGGGCGGCGCCGAAAAGCATGTCCGCGCGCTGGTCGAGCAACTTCGCTGGGCCGGTTATCTCGTCGAACGGGTCGCCCTGCCGTTCAAGTGGTATCCCAAGGGGGAAATCCTGGCCCACGCGGCCGCGTGGCGCCTCCTCGACCTGAGCGAAAGCAACGGCCGGCCGATCGACCTCGTGATCGGCACGAAGTTTCCGTCGTACTTCGCCCGGCACCCGAACAAGGTCGCGTGGCTGATTCACCAGTATCGCGCGGCCTACGAGCTGTGCGGCACCGAGTACAGCGACTTCGAGCACGTCGAAGGCGACGTCGGGCTCCGCGCGACGCTGATCGACCTGGACACGCGCATGCTCGGCGAGTGCCGTCGGATCTACACGAATGCGGGCAACACGGCGGCGCGGCTGCGGAAGTTCAACGGACTCGAGGCCGAGCCGCTGTATCATCCGCCCCATCTGGCGGACCAGCTGAAACCGGGATCCTATGGCGACTACGTCCTCGGCGTCGGTCGCCTGGAAACGGTGAAGCGGCCCGACCTCGCGATCCGGGCGATGCCGCTGGTCGACCCGCCAGTACGGTTGCTGCTCGTCGGCGAGGGCACGCAGCGCGAAACCCTCGAGGCGCTCGCCGGCCAGCTCGACGTCGCGGATCGCGTGAAGTTTCTGGATGCCATACCGGACGAGGGGTTGATCGAGCTCTATGCGGGGGCGCTGGCCGTCGTTTACGCTCCGTTCGACGAGGACTTCGGCTACGTGACGCTCGAGGCGTTTCTGTCGCGGAAGCCCGTCATTACGACCACCGACGCGGGCGGTCCGCTCGAGTTCGTCATCGACGACATCAACGGCGCGATTGTGTCGCCGCGTCCGCAGGCCCTGGCCGATGCCATCAACCGCTACGCGGCGAACCGCAGCCGGGCCGCGGCGCACGGGGATGCCGGTCACGCTCGCGCGTCGCTGATCACGTGGGACGGCGTAATCGAGAAACTGGTGCGGTGACGAAACTCATCATCCAGATACCGTGCCTGAACGAGGCCCAGACCCTGCCGGCCACGCTCGCCGACCTGCCGCGAACCCTGCCCGGCGTCGACGTCATCGAGGTGCTGATCATCGATGACGGCTCGCGCGACGGGACCGCCGAGGTCGCCCGCGCTCACGGCGTCGACCACATCATCGGCTTCCGCCGTCGAAAGGGGCTCGCCGCGGCGTTCATGGCCGGCATCGACGCCGCGGTGAAGCTCGGCGCCGATTACATCGTCAATACCGACGCCGACAATCAGTACTTCGGCGCCGACATCGTCAAGCTGATCGAGCCGCTGGTCCGCGGTGAGGCCGACATCGTGATCGGCGATCGCAACATCCAGGCGCTTGCCGAGATGAGCGCGCACAAGAAGCGCCTGCAGCGATTGGGCAGCTGGGTCGTGCGGCAGGTATCCGGCACCGAGGTGCCCGACACCACCAGCGGCTTCCGCGCCTATACGCGCGACGCCGCGCTGCGCATGAGCATCGTCTCGGATTTCTCGTACACGCTTGAATCGATCATTCAGGCCGGCAAGAAGCGGATGGCGATCGCGCACGTGCCGATTCGTACGAACCCGCGGATGCGGCCGTCGCGGCTCTTCGACAGCATCTGGGGCTATATCAAGACGTCGACCGCCACCATCGTCCGCATCTACGCGATGTACGAGCCGCTGAAGGTCTTCTCGTACCTCGGCGCAGTCATCTTCGCGTCGGGGCTGGCGCTCACCGTCCGCTTTCTCTACTACTACTTCACGGGGGCGGGCCGCGGCCACGTGCAGTCGCTGATCATCTCGGCGGTGCTGATGATCGTCGGCTTCCAGGTCCTGCTGATCGGCCTCGTGTCCGACATGATTTCCGGCAGCCGCAAGCTGCTCGAAGATCTGCTCTATCGCGTTCGCCTGCTGGAGCTGACCGGACGTGATGCGCACGATCGGTCGCCCGAGCATGCGGCGATGGATCGGAAGTAGCGTGGCCGATCCCTCGACAACATCGGTCATCGTCCCCGCGCTGAACGAGGACGCGATCACCGAGGTCGTCGCGGCGCTCCGCAGCGCCGGGTCGTGGCACGAGATCATCGTCGTCGACGACGGCTCGACCGACGGGACGGGCGAGCGCGCGGCGGCGGCGGGCGCAGTCGTCGTCAGGCATCCGTACAACAAGGGCAACGGCGCTGCCGTGAAGTCCGGGATCAGGCGCGCCACCGGCGCTCACGTCCTGATCGTGGACGGCGACGGACAGCATCGGCCGGGCGACGCCGCACGCCTGGTGAGCCGCCTTTCAGAGTTCGAACTGGTGGTGGGAGCGCGATCGGCAGGCACTCAGGCGACGGCCGCGCGGCGGCTGGGGAATGCCTCGCTGAACTGGCTCGCGAGCTATCTCACCGAGCGCCCGATCCCCGATCTCACCTCAGGCTTTCGCGCCGCCCGACGTGAATGCCTGCTCGAGTTCATCCATCTCATGCCGAACGGCTTCTCCACGCCCACGACGACGACGCTGGCCTTCATCAAGGCCGGCTACAGCGTGTGGTTCGAGCCAATCGATGCCGGGCAGCGGACGGGAAAATCGAAGATCAAGCTGGCGAGAGACGGCGCGAAATTCTTCCTCATTCTCCTGAAGATCATCACCATCTTCAGCCCGCTCAGAATCTTCCTGCCGGTGGCGGCCGTCACGTTCGGCGTCGGGTCGCTGTACGGGCTGTGGACGATCTGGCACGAGTCCCACGTCGCCAACTCGTCGGTGCTGCTGATCATCTTGTCCGTGATCATCTTCCTGGTGGGCCTCGTCTCGGAGCAGATCTCGGCGCTGCGATTCGAACGACGTCAGTGACGTGGGAGCCCTGCTGCGCACGAACGTCGTGAGCCGCGGCGTCGCGGCGGCGGTGGGAGCCGGCCTCCTCGTCCGATTGCTCTTTGCGTTCGGCTACTGGGTCGACAAACCGCTCACGCACGACGAACAGGAGTACCTGCATCTCGCGCGGAATGCGGCGGCAGGGCGGGGCCTCACCTACGACGGCCCGGGCGACGGCGAGGCTGAGGTCGAACGCTTCGGGCGTGCTCCTCTGTATCCACTGCTGCTCTCGCTGGTCGCCCGCGTCACGCCATCGGCATCGTTGCTCACCGCGGTTCGCGTGGTGCAGTCGATTCTCGGCGGGTTGGCCATCGTCGTGATCGCGCTGGTGGCGCGACAGGCGGCGGGACCATCTGCCGGCACCATCGCCGCATGGATAGCCGCGATGTACCCACCTCTGGTGTGGATGCCTGCGTATGTCTTGTCAGAATCGCTATACATGCCGCTGGCATTTGGCAACGTACTGCTGGTCGGCGCGTTGGGCTACGGGCTTCGGGCTATGGACTCCGGGGAAAGCCTTTCCCCGAGCATGGAGCCCGTAGGCCGGAGCCCACAGAACTCGAGCTGGCTTTGCCTGGCCTGTGGCGTTCTCGGTGGTCTGGCCGCTCTCACCCGGCCCGTGCACATGTTCTTCCTGATCGTGCTCGGCGCCTGGCTGCTTCTGAGGCATCACCTGCGGTGGGCTATGCTGATAGCACTGGGGGCGTTCATGGTCATTGCGCCATGGACGGTGCGGAATTATCAGGAGCATGGGCGCCTCGTGCTGATCGCCTCAGAGGGAGGAATCACGTTCTGGACCGGCAACCATCCGTTCTCGCCCGGAGAAGGCGACATGGCGGCAAATCCGGCAATCAAGCGTGACAACCAGCGCCTGCGGGCCGAGCATCCCGGGCTGAGCGCCGAAGAGCTCGAGCCGATCTATTACCGCGAGGCGCTTCATCACATCGCATCGCAGCCCGTGTGGTGGCTCGGCCTCGAGTTGCGAAAACTCTTCTACCTGATCGTGCCGATAGGGCCGTCTTACATGCTGCATTCCGCGCGATACCTGACCGCGACGCTGGTCTCGTACGGGTTGCTGCTGCCGTTTGGCTGCGCGGGCCTGGTGATGCTCGCCCGCCAGGGCCGGTGGCCGCAGCCGCTCGGCTTGCTTCTGCTGTCCGCCGTCATTGCCTGCCTGATCTTTCTTTCGCAGGAGCGCTTCCGCATTCCGGTCATCGACCCGGTTCTGATCGTCGGCGCCGCGGCGTTCGCGGTGCGGCGCCACACACCGAGCTCTTTTTCAGTGGCTCCTTAGAGACTGAGGCAGATGACAGTTCTGGTTGTGACTCCCACTTACAATGAGTGCGAGAACCTTCCCGATCTGGTGCGTGCGATCCTGTCGCATCCCGACACGCGGGTCATGGTCGTGGACGATCAGTCGCCGGACGGAACCGGCGCGGTTGCCGATGCGCTCGCAGCCGAATACCCGGGTCGCGTGATCGTCGTGCACCGCACGGGCAAGCGAGGCCTGGGTCGCTCGTACGTCGAGGGTCTTCAGATCGCGATCAAGGAAGGCGCCGACCTCATCTGCCAGATGGACGCGGACTGGTCGCACGACCCGAAGTATCTGCCTGAGATGGTTCGCGCGGCGGCGGACCACGACGTGGTCATCGGGTCGCGGTACCTGCGCGGCGTGTCAGTGGTGAACTGGCCGCTGCGGCGGATTGTGCTGAGCGCATTCGCGAACCGTTATATCCGCGGGATCCTCGGCCTCAAGGCGCAGGACTGCACCAGCGGCTACCGCTGCTGGCGGCGCGAGATGCTGATCAAGCTGCCGTTGGAGAGCGTGGTGTCGGACGGCTACGCCTTTCTCGTCGAGATGCTGTACGAGGCGCATCGCCGCGGCGCCCGGATCGGCGAGGTGCCCATCATCTTCGTCGAGCGGCGGCTCGGCGTCTCGAAGCTGTCCGGCAGTGTGCTCTTCGAGTCTGGCATCACGCCGTGGAGTCTCCGCCTTCGGTCGCTCGTCCGAGGCCGCCCGTGACGAGACGCCACCGTGTCGTGATGGTGGCGTCCTCCTATCCCCGATTCCCCGGCGACATCGTCGGGACGTTCATGGAGCCGATTGCGCAGGGCCTGGCGGCGCGCGGGCACGACGTGCACATGGTCCTGCCCTGGCACCCCGAGTGGACCCGCGGCGGTCATGACCAGGGCGTGACGTTCCATCTGTTCCGGTATGCGCCGATCGCCTCGCTGAACGTCTTCGGCTATGCCTCGGCGCTCCGGGCGGATGTGGCGCTGCGGAGCTCGGCGCTGGCCGTGACGCCGCTGGCACTGGCGGCCGGGTGGCGCGCCGCGCACACGGTGGCGCGCCGCGTCGGCGCCACGATGATGCACGGCCACTGGGTGGTGCCTGGCGGCGCGCTGGCAGCGGCGGCGACGCCGGCGGGTGTGCCGCTTGTCGTGAGTCTCCATGGATCGGACGTCTACCTCGCGGAGCGACACGGATTGGTCGGACGCGTTGCGCGATGGGTCTTCCAGCGAGCGAGCTACGTGACGGCGTGCAGCAACGATCTCCGCGTCCGCGCGATCGCGCTCGGTGCCTCTGGCGAGCGGTCCGTCACCATCCCTTATGGCGTCGATTCGCGGCGGTTCCGTCCAGACCCGGCGATTCGTGCGAAACGGCGTGCGGCGTGGCACGTCGAGGCAGACGACGAGATCGCGTTTGCCGCGGGGCGATTCGTACGCAAGAAGGGGTTCGAGTACCTCGTCGACGCCATCGGGATTCTCGCCCCGCGTCGGCCGCGCCTTCGGCTGGTGCTCGCCGGCGGCGGCGATCTCGGCGGCGAGCTCCGCGAGCGCGTCGCGCGGCTCGGCATCGCCGATCGGGTCATCCTGCCGGGCGTGCTGGCACAGGGCGGCGTGGCCGACGCGCTCGCCGCGTCGGATGTCGCGGTCGTCCCTTCCGTACGCGATGAGGCAGGCAACGTGGACGGGCTCCCCAACGTCGTCCTCGAGGCGCTCGCCTCGGCAACCCCGCTCGTCGCGACCGCTGCGGGAGGCATCGGCAGCGTGGTGAAGCACGAAGGCAACGGGCTGCTCGTCGGCGAACGCGATTCCGCCGCGCTCGCGAGCGCGATCGATCGCGTGCTCTCGGATCGGACGTTGGCGGTGCGGCTTGGCACCGCCGCGCGCGTGTGGGCGTCGACGCACGCGGGATGGGATCAGGTAGCCGAGCGCTTTGAAGAGATCTACGAACGCGCCGTCGTACGTAGCGCCGTTCGTACGTAGGCCCAAGCTTCAGCTTGGACGCAATGGCACGTGGGCGATGCCCGAGCTAAAGCTCGGGCCCACGTACAGCAGTAGGGCTCGACTTTCAGCAGTAGGGCCCGACTTTAGTCGGGCCATTGTCCAGGCCGCACTAAAGTGCGGCCCTACTGCAGCCGTACATTGTGCTGCAGCAGGGTGGCGCCAATCGATCGATCGAAGACGGCGATCGCCTGATTGAGGTCGGCGCGGGCACGGAGCTCGAGCGTCTGTGCGGTGACGAGCGAGGTCTGCCGATCCAGGAGAAGGAAGACCGTGCTCAGGCCCGAATCGAAGCGCCGGCGCTCACTGTCGTACTGCTCCTGGGCGTTGCGACGAGCTGTGGCCGCCGACCGAAACCTCTGATTCGACGACTCCACCGCCTGCAGCGCGTTGCGGACCTCCGCCTCGATCGCCTGTTCCAGCTGCAGCCGCTGCCGCGCGAGCTGCGTCTGCTCGATGCGGCTCCTCGCCAGATTGGCCTTGGCGGTTCGATTGCCGAGCGGCAAGTCCAACTGCAGCTGGACGGTGCCGGTCGGGTAGCGGCGATTGGCGATGTTCGCGAGCGAGTCGGCCCAACCGCCGATCAGAAACGGGGGCAGTGGCGCGCTCGCCGGCGACACGCTCGGCACGATGTCGTCGAGCGACGCGCGCGCCGACAGCTCGTTCAGCCGGGTGACGACGGCGGGATCGGTCCTGAAGAGCGCGCTCGGCTGCGTGATGGCCGTTCCCGCCAGGCCCGCCAGCGAATACCCGCCCACAAGATCGACGCGGGGGCGTGCCTGGTCGGCGTACAGCTGCTGATCGATCGCGTTCTGCGCGACGGTTGCGTCGAGCACGCCAATCTCCGGCCGCCGGGCCAGCGCCAGCTTCATCGCCTCGTCGATGCTCAGCTGCGGAATGGCCCGATCGGTGGGATCGGCCGGCGAGAGCGGACGATTCCAGAGCGCGTGGGTCCGGTTCGACAGCATCAGGCTTTTCAGCCGGTTCTCCGCAGCCGTCAGGATCTGCCGCGCCGTCGCCACGGTCTGCTCGAAGCGCGCCACCTGCGTCTGGGCCTCGATGATGTCGATCGTTGCGAGACGGCCTTCGGCGACCTGCCGTTCGTTGCTTTGCACCTGCGCCTGCGCCTGACCGAGGGCGGACTGCTGATCGTCGAGATTCCGGCTCGCGAAAACGAGATCCCAGTAGGCCTGCTCGACCAACGACAGTTGATCCATCAGCACCTGCTCGAGCTGATGGTCAGTGAGGTCGGCGGCGCGCCTGGCGATGAGAATCTGGTGCCGCTCGACGTCGATGACGCGTCCCTGAAACAGCGGCTGCGTGTAGGTTGCGCCAATCGCCGAGGGAACTTGCGGATTCAGCCGGAGGTTGGTATTGCTGCTGAGAGAGCGCGCCGAGGTGAAGTCCACGCTGAAGCGGCCGCCGCCCCACAGGCTGTAGCCGGTCAGCGAGACGGCGCCCTCGACGCGCTTCTCTTCGACCTTCCCGTTGTTGGCACCCCCGATCGAGGACGCGATCGGCGTGGACGTGTGGCGGTAGCCGATCAAGGGCAGGATCCGCAAATCGTACACGCCCAGCGCGGCACGAATGTCCTCCTGCGCGGACTGCGTCTCGAGCCGGGCGATCGCGACGTCGTTGTTCTCTTCGAGCGCCAACCGCACCGCCTCGTCGAGGCGCAGCGGGTTCGGGGCTCCCGTGACACCGACGCGGGGCGACTGCTGTGTGGCGGGCGCTGTGGCCGGGGCCGCGGGCTGTTGCGCCGCGCCAGGCGAGCCGTGCGAGAGGAGGATGCCAGAGATGCCGGCTGCGAGCAGCCGACGCCTCATCGAGGCACTCCCTCGTCAGCGGCCTGCCACCGCCGACGCCCGGCGAGGCGGCCGACCATCGCGGCCGTCCGGTTCCATCGCGCGGCCACCCGCGACCATGCCGGGGATTGCCCCGCGTCGTCGAACAGCGAATAGAAGACGGGCACCGCGAGCAGGGTCAGGAGCAGACACAGCGATTGGCCGCCCACGACCAGCAGGCCAATCGACCGGTTGGTCGCGGCACCCGGACCCGAGCTCACGCAGAGCGGGATCATGCCGGCGACAAGGGCGAGCGTCGTCATCAGGATCGGCCGCAGGCGATCGCGGTTGGCCTGGATGATCGCCGCGTGGCGCGGCAGCCCCTTCGCTCGCAGGCCAATCGTGTGGTCGATCTGCAGGATCGCGTTCTTCTTGACGATCCCGAAGAGGAGCAGCACGCCGAGCGCGGAGTAGATGTTCAGGTCCTGCCCTAACAGGATCGATGCAAGCAGCCCGAACGGGACCGACAGCGGCAGCGTCAGCAGGATCGTCACGGGGTGGATGAACGACTCGAACTGCGCCGCCAGCACCATGTACATGAACACGAACGACAGCGCGAACGCGATCCCGAAGTAGTAGATCGCATTCCCCAGCTCCCGCGACTGCCCGCTCGGCACCAGGTTGTAGCCAGGCTCCATGCCGAGGCGGTCGAAGGTCTCCTGGATGATGCGCTGGGCCTCGGCCTGCGAATGGCCTGGCGCCCAGTTCGCCGAGATCGTGATCTGTCGCTGGCGGTTCAACCGGTCGATCGAGGCAGGCCCCACTCCCTGATCGAGCGTGACGAGGTTCCGCAACTGCACCAGCTCGCCGCTCGCGGTCCGGACGGTGGCCGCCGCCAGCGTATCGGGCGCGCGTCTGAAGGCGTCCTGCGCTTTCAGCATCACGTCGTACTGATCGCTGGCCGCGTTGAAGGTGGTGACGCGCTGGCCGGCCATCAGCGCGTTGACGGTCTGCGAGACGTCTTCGACACGAATGCCGAGATCGGCCGCGCGCTTCCGATCGATTACCACTCGCAGTTCGGGACGGCCGGGGACGTAACTGCGCGTGATATCCACGATCGCGGGGTTCTGGTCGATGAGATCGACGGCCTTCGTCGTGTACTGATCGAGCTTCTCCAGAACCGGTCCTGACAAGGCGTACTGGATGCCGCCTCCCCCCGGGCCGCTGCCGCGCTGGAACACCGAGCTGCTGCTGCCCTGTACGGCGACGATGGCCTCTCTCCGGTATGGCTTGATCAGCGGCCGCGTCATCGTCACGAGAGCGGCCTGCGAGTGCGCCCGATCGCCGATCGGCACGAGCCGCGCGAAGACGATGCCCTGATTCGCCTGGCCACCACCCTGACCGAAGGCGGTGATCGCCAGCGTATCGGAGACGCCTGGAATCTTGTCACGCAGGTCGCGCGCGATCCGATCGAGCAGCGACTGCGTCGCCGCCAGGCTCGACCCCACCGGCAGGCGCACGAACACCTGGAACCGCGACTCGTCTTCGTCGGGCACGAAGTTCAGCCCCGACGCCTTGAACAACGGGTAGGTCGAGACGACCACGATCGCGCACGTGATGACCACCGCCCACCGGTGGGCCATCGACCACTCGAGCAGCCGCGTGTACGTGCGATCGACGTGGCCGTAGAACCCCCTGCGTGACACTTCGTAGGGCTCGTGGTTCTCCTTCACCCGGATCCAGCGCGCCGCCAGCATCGGAGTCAGCGTGAACGAGACGAGCAGGCTGATCGCGATTGCCGCCGCCGAGGTGAGGCCGAACGACGACATGAAGCGTCCGACGATGCCGCCCATGAAGCCGACCGGGAGGAACACGGCGAGCAGCGACAGGGTGGTCGCCATGACCGCGAGGCCGATTTCACGCGTGCCCTCGATCGCCGCCTGGAACGGCGACATGCCCTTTTCCTCGACGAACCGGTAGATGTTCTCGAGCACCACGATTGCGTCGTCGATGACGATGCCGACCATCAGCGTCAGCGCGAGCATCGTCATCTGGTTCAGCGTGAAGCCGAGGGCGGCCATCAGCGCGAACGCGCCGATGGTCGACGTCGGAATCGCGATGGCGGCAATGACCGTCGAGCGGAAGTTCCGCAGAAACAGATAGACGACCAGCGCAGCGAAGATCGCGCCGAGGACGAGGTGCTCTTCGATGGCGTCGAGCGACGCGCGGATGAACTCCGAGTCGTCGCGGATCATCCGCACCTGGAACGTCGGCGGCAGCGTCTGCCGGATCTCGGCCATGCGGCGCTTGATGCCGTCGACCAGCGCGACGGTGTTGACGCCACTCTGTTTGCGTATCGCCAGCGAGACCGCCGGACGGCCGTTCAGCACCGAGACGGACGTCGGATCCTCACCGCCGTCGATGACCTCGCCGATATCGCGAATCTTGATCGCGTAGCCGTTGCGCGTCGCCACCACCAGATCGGCGAAGTCGACCGGCCTCAGCAGCCGTCCAAGGGTGCGCACGGACAAGTCGCGCGACCCTTCGTCGATGCGGCCGCCAGGCAGTTCCAGGTTCTGGGCGCGCAGCGCGCTGGCCACGTCGGTGGTGGTCAGCCCGTAGGAGTTGAGGAGCTCCGGGTTGATCCGCACCTGCACCTGGCGGCGCCGCGCGCCGAACAGGAGGACCTCGCCGACCCCGTTCACCGTCTCGAGGCGCTTCTGGACCGTCTGCTCCAGGTACGTCGTCAGCTCGACCACCGGCATCGGCGCCGAGATCGAATACATCATCACCGGCGCCGAGTCGGGATCCTGTTTCTGAACGGTTGGCGGATCGGCGGTTTCGGGCAGATTGCGAATGACCGGATCAACCTTGCTCCGCACCTCCTGCGCCGCGACGTCCGGGTCCTTCGAGAGGTCGAACGTGATGTTGACGCGCGAATTGCCTTCGGTCGACGTCGAACGGAGCTCGTCGATGCCGGCCACGGTGTTCACCGCTGCTTCGATGCGATCGGTGACTTCGGTCTCGATGCTCTGCGGCGTCGCCCCTGGATTGGTCGTCTGGACGGACACCGTCGGCATCTCGATCCGGGGATAGCGATCGACGCCGAGGGTGAAGAACGACACGCCGCCGATGACCGTGAGGCCCAGCACCAGCATCGTGGCGAAGACCGGCCGGTGGACGCAGATCTCAGCGAGCTTCTGCATGGGTCACCGGTGCCGAGTCGTAGAGTTGATTGAGGCTCGAGGTCGCGACGCGCTCGCCCTCTTTCACGCCCGAGACGATGCGCACGGTGTCGCCGGACTGGCGCGGCGCCAGGAGCACGACGCGAAGCCTTGCGCGGTTCTCACGATCAACGGCGAAGATGCGAAACGAGTTCGTGTTCGCATCCTCAATCACGGCCGCGCGCGGCACTATCAGCGTGCGTGCGGTCCTGCCCTGATCGATCTGCGCCACGGCGAACATTCCCGGCTTCAGCACTGCGTCCGGGTTGGGGACGCGCGCCTCGACGATGAGCGAGCGCGACTGCTGCACGATGGCCGGGTTGACGGCGGTGATTTCGCCCGTGAAGACCCGGCCGGGAAACGCGTCCACGGTTGCGGTCACGTGCTGACCGCGGGACACGCGGCTGGTCTCGATGCCGGGAACGACCAGCTGCAGCCGGAGCGGATCGATCTTGAGCAGCTTCAGCACCGGCGTCGAGGGCTGGACGTATTCCCCCACCGAGACGTTGCGCGCGCTGATGAACCCCGTGAACGGTGCGTCGACGACGACGTCCGCGACCGCTTTTTCAGCGAGCGCCAGCTGCGCCTGTGCCTCGGCGAGCGAGGCGCGCGAGGTCGCCACGTTCTGCTTCGAGGTCTCGGCCTGGGTCTTGGCTTGATCCGCGACTTCGCGCGAGAGGTCGCCGGTCGCCACCAGCCGCTCGTAGCGCTGGGCCGTCGTCTGCGCCAGCGTGTTCTGGGACTCAACCAGGCGAACGTTCGCTTCGGCGCGCGCCACCGCGGCCTTGGCTTCGTCCAGCCGCAGGCCGGCGTCGACGCCGCGAAGCCGGACGAGCACCGTGCCCTGCTTCACGTACTGGCCGACGTCCACGGGTGTGGCGACGACGCGGCCGGATGCTTCAGGGGCGACGTCGGAGTCCTCGTCCGCGACGAAGCTTCCGGTGGCCTGAAGCGTCACCGGTTCGTCCTGTCCGGTCACGAGGGCCGTGCGCACCGCCACGCTAGACGGCGTCTGGGCTCTGGCGGCGTCGAGCGCTTCCTCGCGGCGACATCCGGGCTGAGCGGCAAGGGCAACGCTCAGCACGAGTGCGGGCGCAAGATGGCTGGAGATCCGCGGCATTGTCGGCACGTTGACGAGTATGGAGGGCTTCAAGGATAAGACGCGGAACCGCTCAGGAGCATTTACGACCCAGTAGGCCATCTGGTCGGCGCGACTAAAGTCGCGCCCTACTGCGGCCTCACTGGCGACCACTCGATCCTACCGATCTTTGCCGGCCACCCGGCCTTGGATGGTTAAGCTCGCGCTAAGAGATTGTTAAGGATGTTAAGGCACCTGCGGGCGGTGGGCTAGACTCAGGGGTTGTGATCGGGTTGGCGGAATGATCCGTCTCGTGGCCGCCGGCCTGCTGCTTGGCTGGGTCCCAGGGGCTCTGGCGCTCCGTCTTCCACTTGGCGATCGGGATCGTCGCGAGCGCCTCGACTGGGACGAACGCGCGTTCTGGGCCATCGTCCTCAGCATCGCGTGGTCGGCGGGGACGGCCTTCGCCCTTGCCGTGTTCGGCTCGTATTCGCTCGATCGCCTGCTCGCCCTCAACGCGGCCGGCGCTGCCATCCTTGCGCTGGCCCTCAGGTCCCGGCTCCGGTATCGCAGTGCGACGGGGCCACGGCTTCAGGCCATCGTTCCGGCGCTCCTGTTCGGATTCGCCCTCTGGCTGTACCACCCGCCGGCGGAATACATCATCGGCGGCAAGGACCCGGGCGTGTATCTCAACGAAGGCGTCCAGATCGCGCAGCGCGGCGACGTCATCACGCGCGACACGCTCGTCCAGAGTCTGCCGCCGGATCTGCGCGGCCTGTTCATTCCCGCCCACTATCGCCGCGCGTACTACGGCATTCGGTTCATGGGCTTCTTCGTGACCGATCCCGCGAGTGGTGCGGTCGTCGGCCAGTTTCCGCATCTGTATCCGGCGGCCGTCGCGATTGGGTACGACCTCGACGGGCTGACCGGCGCGCGGCATGTCTCGTCGACATATGCGGCGCTCGGAATCGTGGCGTTGTTCTTTCTCTCGGCGCGACTCGTCGGCCGTCCCGCCGCGACGGTCGCCGCCGCGCTCCTCTCGGTCAACGTCGTGCAGGTCTGGTTCGCGCGCTATCCGAACTCGGAGATCGTCGCGCAGGTCCTGATCCTCGCCGGCATGCTGGCATTCGCGCGCGCGTATATTGACGGAGACCGGTTCTTCGGGCCGGTCGCGGCGCTGCTCCTCGGCGTGTCGCTGTTCGCGAGGATCGACGGCGTGTTCGCGATTGCCGCCGCCTGCGTTGCCGCGATCCTCCTGCGGGTGAACATGCGGGTCTGCCGGCTTCTCGTTCTTCGGGCCGATGATCGCCGTCTGCGTGACCGGATGGCTGTACTTCACCCGGATCCTCTCACCCTATACGCAGCGCCCGATCGGGACCGCCAAGCAGCACCTCGTCGCGCTCGCGGCTCTGGCCGCCGGCGTTGTCGCCCTCTACGTCGCGACCGGTCGCAAGACGCTCGGCCCATTTCTTCGCGCCTGGATTCCCCGGGTCCTGGCGGTCGTGCTCGCAGGGCTCGCCATCTACGCGTTCTTCTTCCGCGTGCCGAGCGGGCGATTGGCCGTGCACGACGCGAATGCGCTGCGCACCTACGCGTGGTACGTGCACCCCGCGGCGCTGGGCGCGGCGCTGATCGGCCTGATCCTCGTCGTCTGGCGCCGGTTCTGGCAGGATCCGGCGTGGCTGCTGGCGGTGGCGTTCTACAGCCTGTTCTTCTTCTACAAGATTCAGATCGTGCCCGAGCACTTCTGGATGGCGCGCCGCTTCCTGCCGGTCATCCTGCCGGCGACCATGATGTGCATCGGCGCGGTGTTGATGGAATGGGCGGGGACGACGGGTCTGGCGACGCTGCGGCGGACGAACCTGCCGCGCGTCGCGTTACGGATCGCGCTGGCAGCGCTGATTGCGTGGAGCTTCGTCGAATCGAGCCGGCCGATTCTGCACCACGTTGAGTATGCCGGCATCATCGCGCGCATCGAGTCGCTCGCCTCGCGGATCGGGTCCGACGAGCTCCTGGTCGTCGAGTCGCGCAACGCATCCGATCTTCACGTGCTCGCCCTGCCGCTGGCGTATATCTACGCCAAGCCGGTGCTCGTCCTGAACTCGCCCAAGCCGGACAAGCTGGCGTTTGCGAAGTTCGTCGGCTGGGCGCGGCAGCGGTATCGGCAGGTGTATTTCCTCGGCGGCGGCGGCACCGATCTCCTCTCGTCCAGCGTCGGCGTCGAGCCAGTGGTGAGCGAGCGCTTTCAGGTGCCCGAATACGAATCGCGGCGCAATGCCTACCCGACGCGCGTGCGCGGCAAGGAATTCGACTACGGCCTGTATCGCTTCGTCACGCCGGCGGCGGCGCACGGCGTCTTCACGCTCGACATCGGCGACAAGGACGACCTCTACGTCGTCCGGTTCCACGCGAAGGAACGAGACCGGCGGGGCACGTTCCGCTGGACACAGAGGCAGTCATACCTGTCGATCCCGGCGCTGACCGCGGACCGCCACGAGCTGGTGCTGTGGATGCAGAACGGCGGCCGCCCGCCGAAAGCACCGCCGGCGCGCGTGGCGGCGTTCATCGGCGATCAACCGATCGGGACGGTGGTGGTCGGGCCCACGCTGCAGCCGTACTCGTTCCCGATTGCCAACCCCGCATTGATCGGCGACACGACGACGATCCGCCTGGTGACCGAGACCTGGAATCCGCGCGCGACGATGGGGACCGCGGACGACCGCGATCTGGGCGTGATCGTCGATCGGGTGGAGGTCCGCTGAGGCGCGGCATCATGCGCTGGGGATTCCACCCTCTCGAGATCGCCGAGCCGCGCGAACGCATCGCGGTCCGCGCGGCGGACCTGGCGCTCGGGGCCGGGCTGCTGCCGCTGCGGCTCCTGCCGGCGCGCCGCTCCGGGAACGTCCACCGGATTCTGTTGCTGCGGCTGGAGCGCATCGGCGACCTGCTGATGTCGGTTGGTGCGATTCAGGCGGTTCGGACGCTCGCACCCGATGCCGAGATCGATCTCGTGGTCGGCCCCTGGAACGAGCCTCTCGCGCAGTTGATTCCCGGCATCAACCGCGCCGAGCCGCTCGCCGCGCCCTGGCTCGCACGGGGCGTGCCGGCGCGTCGCGCCACCGAGTTGGCCTCGCGGGCGCTGTCGTGGCGCAGCCGGCACTACGATCTGGCGATCAACTTCGAAGGCGACATCCGAACGCACCTGCTGCCCTGGCTGGCCGGTGCGAGACGGCGTGTCGGATTCGCGGTTGGCGGCGGCGGACCGCTGCTGACTGACGTGGTCGAGCACGACGGCGGCCGGCACGTGGCGGCAAACAGCCTCGCACTGGTCGAGCGCGCCTTCGACCTGCCGGCAGGCGCGCTTCCCGACGCACGATCGCCGGACGGGCTGCGCAATTCGCGCCTGGTCATCCCCGAGTCGGCCCGATCAGCGGCGCGGGCGGCGTTGACGCAGGCGGCTGGGGGCCAGTTGCCCGAATCGCTGCTGGCCGTCCATATCCCGGCCGGACGCGCGATCAAACAATGGCCGGCGGCGCGCTTCGCGGACGCGGCGTCCGTGCTCGCGGCCGACATGCGGGCGGCCGTCGTGCTGACCGGGACGCCGGACGACCGCGCACTCGTCGACGAAGCGACGGCGGCGATTCAGGCGCGCGGCGTCACCGTTCTCGGTCTCGAGGGCGGCGTCGATCTCGTGGTCCTCGCCGGCTTGCTGTCGCTCTCGCGACTGCTGCTGACCGGCGATACGGGACCGATGCACCTGGCTGCGGCCGTGGGCACGCCGGTCCTGGCCGTCTTCGGGCCGTCGATGCCATGGCGCTACGCGCCGCTGGTCGAGCCGCATCGCATCGTGCGAGTCGATCTGCCGTGCAGCCCGTGCAATCGAATCCGCCTGCCACCGGAACGCTGCCGAGGCCACGTGCCCGACTGCCTCGATCAGGTGACGACGACAGCCGTCATTGCGGCCGGGCGGGAGCTGCTCGGCAGTTCTTCGCGTGGCGGCGGGGCTTTAACCCCGCGAACACGCGGCCCTGAAGGGCCGCCTCCACACGTATGAGCACGATCGTCGTTTCCACTGCCGGCGGCGATCGGACTCTCGCGATCGATGACCTCGTAACGGCTGAAATCGCCGAGCGCGCCGAGACCGAGGCCAACGCCTGGATCAAGCAGTTGCGCCACGCGCGTGTCGATGGTGCCCCGCTCCGGGATCGGTTCACGCTGCGCGGCGATTCGCTCTGGTGGTTTGCCGAGCTCTACCTGCACAAGCGCCGAATCGTCACGCGCGCGCTGCGCAGCCTCCGCGCGCTCCAGCCATTGGCGGTGGAGCGGCCGGTCGCCTGGCGCGTTGACGGGACCGATCCGGTCGTTGGGCACGTTGCGCACGCCATCGCGGCCCAGCGCGGCTTCCCGTGTTCCGGACCACGGGAGGCGCGACCGCGTTCGAGCCGGCTGTCGGCCGAGGTGAAAGCCGTCTTTCACACCGCGAGCGCGCTGGCCGATCGGTTGCGGCCCGGATCGGCTGCGCGAAGCGGCCGCCCCATCGTGGCCGCGTTCGTCCACAGCGCGTTTGCCCGGCGGTCAGCGGACGATGAGACCTACCTGGGCCCGGTGCTGCGGGAGTTGCGCAGGCGACTGGGCGAGGAGCACCTGCACCTGGTGGGCCTCGGCCCGAGGACGAACTTCCGGGTGCGGCGCTGGCTCGATCGGGCGCGCGAGTTCACCGACCCCGGCGCGCGCGGCCTGCCGCTGACCCCCGTCGATTCGTACGCGCGCTGGCAGGACCTGGCGCCGTCACTTGCGCAATGGCGTGCGCGCGGCGATGTCGCCGGCGCGTTGCGCACGAGCGCCGACGTTCGGGCGGCGACGACCGTGGACGGCTTCGATCTCTGGGAACTGCTGGCGCCGGAGCTCGACGGCATCGCCAAACTGCAATTTCCATGGTCGGTCCGCGCGATGGACGAAGCCGGCGCAGCGCTCGATCACCTGCAGCCGCGAAGCATCGTCACCTACGCCGAAGCCGGCGGCTGGGGGCGCGCGCTCATCCTCGAGGCCCGGCGCCGGGCGATTCCGGTCGCGGCGCTGCAGCACGGCTTCATCTACCGTCACTGGCTCAACTACCGACACGAGGCGGATGAGATGATGCCGTCGGCGGGGAATCCCGACGATCGCGGGTTTCCGCTGCCCACGCGGACGCTGCTATTCGACGAGCTCGCGCGCGACTACCTCGAGCAATGTGGTCGGTTCCCCCCGTCGTCGCTGGTCGTCACCGGCAGCTCGCGTCTCGACGCCATCGTTCACGAAGCCGAACGATTGGCGGATGCGGACCGGAGGGCGATCCGCGAGACGCTCGGCGTCGCCGACGCCACCTCGATTGTCGTGGTCGTGGCGAAATACACGCAGATCGCGACGGCGTTTCGCAGTCTGGTCGTCGCCGTCTCACGAATGCCCGACGTCCTCCTGGTCGTCAAACCGCACCCCGCCGAAGGCGCGGCGCCTTACACGACGGCGATGCACGGCTCGGCCAACGTGCGAACGGCGCCGCCGGGACTGCAGCTCGGGGCCCTGACGTCGGTCGCGTCCGTCATCGTGACCGTGAACTCTACGGCAGCGATCGAGGCCATGCCGCTGGGGGTTCCGGCGCTGGTTGTGGGATTGCCCAACAATCTCAGCCCCTTCGTGGAAGCGGGGGTGATGGCGGGCGCGGCGACCGACGCCGCGATCGAACCAGCTCTACGAGCGCTGCTGTATGATGAAGGGATGCGCGGCCGGCTGGCCGCGGCCCGTGACGCGTTTATCGCGCGCCACCGCATCCACGCTGACGGCGGGGCCGCACGTCGAGCGACCGACGTCATCCTCGAGCTCTCCGGACACTGAATTTCGTGCGTGCATTCATTACAGGCGGCGCTGGGTTCATCGGGTCGCACCTGGCAGAGGCGCTGCTCGCCTCGGGCAACGAGGTGTCGATTCTCGATGACCTCTCCACGGGGGCGATTCAGAACATCGAGCACCTCAAGGGGCGGCCGGGGTTCCGGTACACCATCGACAGCGTGACGAACGAGCCGCTCCTGGCCGAGCTGATCGACGACTGCGACGTCGTCTTCCACCTGGCGGCGGCGGTCGGCGTGAAGCTGATCGTGGAAGCGCCGGTCCACACGATCGAGACCAACGTCCACGGCACCGAAGTCGTCCTGCGGCACGCCAACAAGAAGAAGAAGCTGGTCGTCATCGCGTCTACGTCGGAGGTCTACGGCAAGAGCACGGCCGTGCCCTTCAACGAAGACGACGACCTCGTGATGGGACCGACGCCGAAACACCGCTGGGCGTATGCCTGCAGCAAGGCGATTGACGAGTTCCTGGCGCTGGCGTATTGGAAAGAGAAGAAGCTGCCCGTGATCATCGCGCGCTTCTTCAATACCGTCGGGCCGCGCCAGACCGGCCGCTACGGCATGGTGATTCCAAACTTCGTGAGGCAGGGCCTGTCGGGCCAGACGATCACCGTGTACGGCGACGGCACCCAGACGCGAAGCTTCTGCCACGTCGCCGACGTCGTGGAGGGGTTGCTGCGCCTGGTGCAGGAACCAAGGGCGATTGGCGAAGTGTTCAACATCGGCAACGATCAGGAAGTCACGATCATGGCCCTCGCCGAGAAAGTCCGCGCGCTCACCGGCAATCGGTCGTCGATCGTCACGGTCCCGTACGAACAGGCCTACGAGGCCGGCTTCGAGGACATGCCGCGGCGGGTTCCCGACCTGCGCAAGATCCAGGCGCTGGTGGGCTATGCGCCGAAATCCGATCTCGACCAGATCCTCACCGGCGTGATCGATCACCTGCGAGGTCAATGAGCGTGCTGGCGACGCTGCGCCGCAAGGCACGATCGGGCGCGGAGGCGGCACTTCGCACTAACGCAAGAACGGTCAGGCGGCTGCTGCTCGCGACGGGCCGCGACGAGGCGCCGCTGCCGGAGATCGTCCAGATCGAAAGCACCAACATCTGCAACGCCAAGTGCGTGTTCTGCCCGCGCGACGACATGGAGCGGCGCCAGGGCATCATGGACATGACCCTCTTCCGCAAGATCGTGGACGAGTGCGTCGAGCTCGGCATCGAGCACGTCCGGATGCACAACTACGGCGAGCCGTTCGTCGATCGCGCACTGGTCGAGAAGGTCCGCTACGCGAAGCAGAAGGGCGTGCCCCAGGTCGGGATGATCAGCAACGGCTCGCTCCTCAACGAGACGGCGGCCCGCGGGATGATCGACGCCGGCCTCGACGCGATCAACATCAGCGTCGACGCGTCGGGCAAGGAGACGTTCGAGAAGACGCGTCTTGGCCTCAAGTACGACAAGGTCATCGCCAACGTCGAGCGGCTGCTCGCGCTGCGCGAGGCGGCGGGGACGACCCGTCCCAAGCTGATTCTGTCGTTCGTGCGCCAGGACAACAGCGACGACGAGCGCGCCTTCATCGAGCACTGGCGCAAGCGCGCCGACAAGATTCACATCACTGATCTGCACAACTGGGCGGGGACGCTGAACCAGCGCTCGGATGTGCACTACCCCTGCTATCGGCCGTGGCTCACCTTCACCACGCTCTGGGATGGCCGGGTGTCGCTCTGCTGCGCCGACTTCGACGGCCGGACGATCCTGGGCGACCTGCGCACGTCCACGATCAAGGAAGTCTGGAATTCCGAGGCCTATCGCGGCGTGCGCCGGCAGCACCTGGAATCGGGCGGGCCCGACATCTGCCGATCCTGCGATTTGCCGAAGAAGGATTCGCCGCTCTGGGTCACAAAGCTGCTCTAATCGCTCTAATCGTACGTAGGCCCGAGCTTTAGCTCGGGCATCGATTCACCCGACTGAGGTCGGGCCCCACGCCGCCCTGGTTGCCCGAGCTAAAGCTCGGGCCTACGCACGCCCCACGCCGTATACTGGACATTGTGCGACCACTCGTAGCGGCGACGGTCCTCCTCGCGCTCCTCCCGCGGCCGGCAGCCGCCGACGTGTCGCTGCAACTGCACAACGGACGGGTGACGCTACTCGCCCGCCGGGCGCCGATCCAGCAGGTGCTCGGCGAGTGGGCCCGGAAGGGGAGTACGAGGATCGTCAATCTGGAACGGGTCGCGGGTCCTCCGCTGACGCTCGAGCTGAACGACCTGCCCGAGCAGAAGGCGCTGGCCATTGTGCTGCGGTCGGTTGCCGGCTACATCGCCGCCCCGCGCGCGGTCGCCGTGCCTGGCGCGTCGCTGTACGACCGCATTCTCATCCTCCCGACGAGCACCGCGGCAATGGCGCCACCGGCGGCGGCGCGGCCGCGTATCGCCATCGCGCCCCCGATCCTGCCCGATCCAACGGAGCTGGCCAACGGCGAGGGGGAAGATCCGAACGCCGCGGACGAGCAGCCCGCGGATCCGCAGCAGCGGCAGCCGCCGGTCTTCGTGCCGCCCACGCCACAGCCTGCGCAGGAACCCGGCGATTCCGACTCAGAGGGCGAGACGCCGGCCAACCCCGGCGTTCTGCCGACGCCGGGCATCACGCCCGGCACCGCACCGGGCCAGTTCACGACGCCAACCCCCGGCGTCCTGCCGCCCCCGCCGCCCGCTCCGCAGCCGCGACAGTGAGGGAAGTGCCCGATTCAGATGCGCCTTCCGGTGAATACGCGACGCGCGGCGATTACCATCGCACGCCGAGTCCCGACTGGGACTACTATCCGACCTACGCGCTGAAGCTCTCGTTCACGCGACGCTACCTCGGCGCCCTGCCGACCGACACGCGCGTGCTCGATGCGGGCTGCGGCGAAGGCATCCTCGTCGAGGAGTTCCGCGACCGGCTGCGCATCGAGGGCCTCGATGAAAACTACAGCTCGACGCATGTTCGCCGCGGCTCGTTGATGGCGCTGCCCTACCCCGATCGCTCGTTCGACCGCGTCCTGTGCCTCGATGTCCTCGAGCACCTGGCGTACGCGGATCAGCCGCGCGCGCTGGCCGAGCTGCGACGCGTCGTGGCCGACGACGGCGAGGTGCTGCTGTCGCTGCCGAATCTGGCGCACCTGCAGTCACGGCTCAACTTCCTGATCTCGGGACGTCTGATTCGTACGGCCAGCGAGCTGAAGCACCCCGGCGATCGGCCGATCGGCGAGTATCTCCGCCTTGCCGAGCGCGCCGGCTTCGACCTGGTCTCGCGGGCCGGCATCAACCCCACTTTTCCGGTCGTGACGCACTGGATTCGGCAGGACCCCGGCTCTCGCGCCTGGCTGCACGATCTGCTGACGCGGCTCCTGCCGTTGCCGGGATGGTGTTTCCTGAACCTGGTCCGACTCCGACCCCGCCTCGCCGCCTGACGTGTTCACCCGGCTGAAGGCTCTGGGCGGAAATCTCGTCGTCTACGGCATCGGCGACGCCGCCACGCAAATCATCAGCTTCTTCCTGCTCCCAATCTACGTCCGGTACCTGTCGCCGGCCGACTATGGGGTGCTGGCGCTGCTGCTGACCGTTGAAGTGGCCGCGAAGGTGATCTTCCGATGGGGCATCGACGCGTCGTTCATGCGGCTGTACTTCGACTGCCCGGACGTCACGGCGCGGCGGCTCCTCGCCAGCACACAGTTCTATTTCCTGACCGCGGCAAACGGCACGCTGCTCGCGATCGCCGTCGTGCTGTCGCCGGCCATCGGGCGCTACCTGTTTCATACCAATCAATACGACGCGACGCTGCGGCTCGTCCTGATCAATACGTTCGTGACGTGTTTCTACTTCCTGCCCTATCACGTGATGCGGATCGAGGGCCGCACCTCCACCTACATCACGCTCGGCTTCCTCCGCTCGGGCGGCACGCTCCTGGCGCGCCTGCTGCTGGTGATCGGCCTCGGCCGCGGCGTCCACGGCGTCGTCCTCGCCGACGTGGCCGTGACGGCCCTGTTTACGCTGACGCTTCTGCCCTGGTTCGCGCGGCTGATTCGGCCGGTGTTCTCGCGTCAGCTGCTGCGCGAATCGCTCCGTTTCGGCTTGCCGCGGCTGCCCCACGGCGTCGCGCACCAGGTCGTGGCGGTGTCGGATCGCTACGTCCTCGGCCGATTCGTCAGCCTTCACGAGCTGGGCCTCTACTCGACCGGCGCGTCGTTCGCGCTCGGCCTCAAGCTCTTTCTCAGCTCGTTCGAGTCGGCGTGGGCGCCCTTCTATTTCGGCGTCATGCGCGAGCCCGATGCGAGGGACACGTTCAGTCGCGTGACCACGTACGGCGTGCTGATCCTGGCGCTGCTGACGGCCGGGCTCTCCGCCTGCGCGCACGACGTCATCGCGCTGGCGACCACACCGACATTCCAGCAGGCCGCGCGTGTTATTCCCTGGATCGCGCTGGGCGTGGCATTTCAGGGCGTGTACCTGCTGACGTCGATTGGACTCAACATCACCAAGCACACCGAGTACTACCCGATGGCGACCGGGATTGCCGCGGCCACCAGCGTCACCGCGAACCTGCTGCTGGTGCCGTCGTTCGGCATCGTCGGAGCCGCCTGGGCGAACATGCTGGCGTACGCCGTGCTGGCATTCGTGTCGTGGCGCTTTTCACAGCGGTTCTTCCCCATAGAGTACGAGTCGCGGCGGCTTGCGAGGATTGTCGTCGCGGCGTTCAGCGGTGTCGCCGTCGCCTATTTCTTGGTTCCGGCGACGAAACCGGTCGTCGGCATCCTGCTCCACGGCACGACGGTCATCGTCGTGTTCTTCGGCGTGCTGATCTGGTCGAAGTTTTTCGTTTCGAACGAGGTGGCGCGCCTCGCGGCTGTCTTCGCACGTGTGCGCAGGCGAAAGGTGATCGAGCAGCCGGTTGAATCGACCGAGCTCGCCGGCGAGGTGGTGTCGGCGCCAACGACAGACGATGCGGAGCTCGTCGAGGAGTCGCCCGAGGCCGAGGTGCGGAGCACCGCCGCGCGATGATGCGGCGGTTGATGGACCGCGTCGAACGGTCGCCAGCGACGACGATCGCGCTGATTGGATGCCTGTTCGCCCTCGCCTACGGCGCGTCCCTGGTCGTCTCTCCCAAGCCGAACGGCCGGATCGTCGTCGGGGACGCGGTCCACTATTACGTCTACCTGCGGTCGCTGGTGTTCGACGGTGACCTGCAGTTTCACAATGAATACGTGAGGCTCTACGGGCTGACCCACCGCGGCCCGGAGGTGGCCTGGGTGTACGACCCGCTGCCAAGCGGTTACATCCGGAATGTGATGCCGATCGGCACGGCGATCGCGTGGGCGCCGCTGTACCTGATCGTCACCGGCGTGCTGTCGCTGCTGCGCACAATCGGCGTCGCCGTTGCCGTCGATGGCTATGGCCGGCTGTTCCAGGCGACGGCGGGCTTCAGCGGCATTGCGGCCGCGACCGTGGGCGCCTGGCTGGCGTATCGCGCCGCCGCGGCGATGTTCGGCGTTCGACCGGCGATCTGGGCAACGCTTGCAATCTGGCTCGGCGCAAGCCCGCTGTACTACTCGCTCGTGTCACCAACCTACTCCCACGCGGTCTCGATGCTCGCCAACGGCGCGGCGATCGTGTATTGGCTCGAGACGCGGTCGCGAACGGACGTCGCTCGCTTTGCCGTCCTGGGCGCGCTCATCGGGTGCGCGACGCTGGTCCGATGGCAGGAGGCGACCCTGCTGGCGCTGCCCGTGATCGACGCCCTCCGACTGACTTCACCGGAATCGCCCGTCGGACTGCGCCGCGCCGGTCATGCGATTGTGCGGGTCGCCGTCGCCGGACTTGCGGCGCTCGTCGTGTTCACGCCCCAGATGATCGTCTGGAACTCGTTCTACGGGGAACCATTCGTCATCCCGCAGGGCGGGCAGTTCATGCGATGGCGCGACGCCGCCCTGGGGGCGGTCCTCTTGTCCGACTGGCACGGCCTCTTCACGTGGACGCCGATCGTCTTGTTGTCGGTCGTCGGCGTCATCCCGCTCTGGCGACGGGACCGGCACGTGGCGACGGCCGTCATCGTGCTCCTGGTCACGGCGTGGTATACGAACGCGGCGGTGGCCGACTGGTGGGCAGGGGAAGCGTTCGGCTCGCGCCGCTTCGTGAGCTGCGTTCCGCTCTTCGTGCTCGGGCTCGCGGCGCTCGCCTCCGCCCTGGACCGCAGAACCGTGACGGTCAGCGTGGCGGTCGTAGCGATTACGTTGAACTGTCTCCTGCTGTTCCAGTATCAGATGTTTCTCAAGGGCTGGCGCGACCTGGCGCCGTATCCACGCGGGGTGTACGGCCTGGGCGTCGCCAGGTTCGTCGTGCCGTTCCGCGTGCTCGGGCAGCTGCTGCGAGGCTGATGGACGCCCATTCCCGGCGAGTCGGCGCGACGCTGTTCGCTCTGGTCCTCGCGGTCTACGTCTTCACCGCCGGCGGCAGCCTGACGACGACGGATGCGGTCGTCGCGTTCGAGGTGACCAGGCAGCTCGTCGAGCATCAATCGATCGCGCTTCCTCGGGACGTGCTCGGGAACGAAGCGCATCGCGGCCGGGACGGCCGCTACTACTCGCCGTTTGGCATCACGCAATCCCTGTTCAATGTGCCTTTCTTCGTTGCCGGTCGTATCGCCTCGCGAGTGACGGGGCTGTCGATCGGGCGGGCCGATGCCATCGAGAAGGCCGCGGTGGCCCTCGGCAACACCGTGGCCATGGCCGCTGGCGTCTGGGTCTGCTACCTGTTCGCGCGGCGCATCACCGGCTCGACACGCACCGCCGCCCGCTGCGCGCTCGCCACCGCCTTCGCAACGCCGCTCTGGCCGTACCAGCAAGTTCGGCTTCAACGCTCCCCTATCTGTATTATTCGTTACTATAGCGATCTATTGCGCGTGGAGCGCGACACGATCGGACGCGGAGGCGCGGCTTGACGCGCGGACGCCCATCAGCCCGGCATGGATTGGCTGGTGGATGGGCCTGGCTCTGCTCACGCGCCACGAGCTGCCCATCCTGCTGCTGCCGATTGCGATCTGGCTGTATCTCGAGTCGCCGGGCCGCGGTGTCTTCATCCGCCGGATGATCGCGGTCGCGATCGGATTCCTGCCGGCGGCGGCTGCCTGGTGCGCGCTCAACGTCTACCGGTTCGGCAACCCGCTCGACGCCGGTTATCTCCGCGATCGCGTCCCGCAGTTCGGCAGCGCGATCACGACCGGCCTCTACGGGCTTCTGCTCTCGCCAACCGCGTCGCTGTTCGTGTACTGCCCGATCGCGATCGTGGCCGTCGCCGCGCTGCTGGTGCTGGCGCCTCGCGATCGGGCGGCCGCGATCCTCTTCGGCGGCTCGGTGCTGGTGCTGCTGTTCTTTTATGCGCAGCTCGGCAACTGGATGGGAGGGCGATCGTACGGGCCGCGTTATCTCGTGCCGGTCATCCCGATGCTGATGCTCGCGCTGGTGGCCGTGAACCGCTGGCACCTCCTCTCGTCGCGATGGGAGGCGACGCTGCTGCTGTCGATCAGCTTCGCCGTGCAGCTGCCGGGCGTGGCCGTGGACTACGCCAAGGTATCGGTGGCCCATGCGCGCGCGAGCGGCGCGCCCACGACAGACGATCGCCTGTTCAACTGGCGGGTGTCGCCGCTGGCATTGAACACCGTCGCGACGATCGACGCCGTGCCACGGAACGTCCGCTGGCTGGTGGGACGTGGTGCCGCGCCGGCGGCAGTGCGAGCCGTGCCAGGCGCCGCCCAGTCCGACTTCTCGCAGCAATTCGCCGACACGCTGGACTTCTGGTGGATGTATCTCTTCCGGATGGGCCTGGCCTCCCGTACGACGGTGCGCCTGCTCCTCGTCTGCATGCTTGCGGGCATCGGCGCGCTCGGCCTGCGCTACCGGCAACTGGTGGCGACGACATGAGCTCGCGCCGGCGCGATCAGGCGTTCATCGTCTTGGTGATGGCGCTTGCTGCGTGGCTGCGGCTTCGCGGCATCACCTTCGGGCTTCCCGCGGTCTACAACCCGGACGAAGTGGCGATCATGTCGCGCGCGCTCGCCTTTGCGTCGGGCGATCTCAATCCTCACAACTTCCTGTACCCGACGCTGTACTTCTATCTGCTGTTCGGCTGGATCGGAATGTACTTCGCGGCTGCATGGACGGTGGGCGCAATCCCGTCGCTGGCGGCATTTCAACAGTCGTTCTTTCTCAATCCTTCGAATATCTACGTCGCCGGCCGTGTGCTGTCGGTGCTCTTCGGCATGGCGAGTATCTACGGCGTGTGGCGCCTCGGCACGCGGATATGGAGTGCGACCGCCGGGCTGGCAGCGGCATTCTTCCTCGCCGTCGCGCCGTTTGCCGTCCGCGACGCGCACTATGTGAAGCACGATGTGCCGACCACGGCAGCGCTCGTCGTGACGCTCATCGCCGTCGTTTCACTGGCCGAGGCGCGGGAGACCGACCGGAGGCGACGCATGTGGGTCGCGGCGATTCTCGCCGGCCTCGCCACGTCGATGCACTACTACGCCGTATTCATCGGCGTGCCGCTTGCGATTGCGGTATCGCTGGCATGGCCGGACGCGACCACGGCGCGGCGCCTGATGCAGATGGTCAAGGCGGCAGCGATCTCGGCCGCCACCTTCCTTCTCGGATCGCCGTTCCTGCTCGTCGAACCGTTCACCGCTCTTCGCGACATCGGAGCCAACCGGCAGATCGTGATCGATCGCGCGGTGGAAAGCGCCGCGCAATGGTTTCCAAGCGCCGGCGACTACGCGCGCATGCTGGCGGTCGACGCCGTTGGATGGCCAATCGCCCTCCTCGCCGTCGCTGGCGTGGTCACGCTGGCGCGCTCCAGGCCGCGCCTCATGTGGCTGCTGGCGTCGTTCCCGCTGATCTTCCTGCTGTTCATCAGCAACACCGTGGCCGCAACGCGGTACCTGAACCCGGTGCTGCCGTTTGTCGCGATCGCGGCGGGCATCGGGTTGGCGGCACTGGGCGATGCAATCCGCACCACGCCCGCGCGGGTGGTGGCGGTCGCAGCAGCCGCCGTGCTGGCGGCCTGGCCGGCACTGGCCGCGAGCATCCGGACCGGGACATTTTTCAGGCAGGAAGACACGCGATCGCTGGCGCTCGCCTTCGTGCGAACGCACGTTCCCGATGGCGCAACCATCGTGATCCAGCCGTATTCCGTGCCCCTCTCGCAGTCGCGCGACGGGCTGGTCGAGGCGCTGACCGTCCATCTTGGCAGCTCGTCGCGCGCCTCGAGAAAGTTTCAGATGCAGCTCGCGCTGCCGGAATGGCCGCGCCCGGCCTATCGGGTGCTTTACCTCGGTCGCGGCGGGCTCGACGTGGACAAGATCTACGTCGACTACGCGGAGCTCGGTGGAACTGCTGGCCTGTCTGCACTTAGACGACTTCACGTGCAGTACGTCATCCTGAAACGTTACAATGACGAGTCCGCGGTCATGGCGCCCCTTGTCGAGGCGCTGGGCCGGGAAGCACGACGCCTGCACGAGGTGACGCCGTATGGATCGTCCACCCGAGGGGTCAGCGTCGAGCCGTTCCTCCACAACACCGATGCCCGACTCGACGCCGCGCTGGCGCGTCCAGGGCCCGTGATCGAGATCTGGCAACTACCGTGAAACTGGTTCGTCGAATTCGCGAACACCTGCTCGCCCGTGTCCGTGCGCTGCCCGTGGCGCAGCACGCATGGGCGCGCGTCCGCAAACGGCGCTACGAAGCGCAGGTGTCCCGATTTCTCACCGACGGCTCGGGCCGGGCCGATCGGCTGCCGCGCGGCGTGGTCTACGAGGCGACGATGCGGTGCAACCTGCACTGCGAGTTCTGCTATGTCGGCGACCTCCTGAACATCGAAGGTCAGTGGCGCGAAGAGCTCACGCTCGACGCGCTGCGGCGCGCGTTTCCGGAAGAGGACGGCCTTCAGGTCAACCTCACCGGCGGCGAGATCTTCATGCGCAAGGACATCCTGTCGGTCCTGGCGCTGTTCGAGGAGAAGGGCTACGACTGCGGCTGCCTCACGACGAACGGCACGATCATCACGGATGAGCGGGCCGAGGCGCTTGCGGATCTCGCACTGAAGGGATTCCTCAAGCACATCTCGGTCTCGATCGACGGACCGCGCGAGCTGCACGACGTCGCGCGCGGACAGAAGGGCACGTTCGATCGCACGACCGAAGGTCTGCGGCGGTTGCAGGCGGCGGCGCGCCGGAAGAGCGCCCCGCTGCGCATCAGCATCAACACGACCGTCGCGCACGAAAGCCTCGACACGCTCGACCAGATGGTGGACGTGGCCGAAGACCTCGGCATCGAGGCGATCGGGTTGAATCACCTGATGTACAGCACGCCTCAGGAAGTGACCGACACGCTGCGGATGATTGGGAGCGACGATCGATCGGTGATCGCAACCTTCGTCACGGCCGATCCGATGGTCCGACCCGAGCCGGTCCACCAGAAGGTTGCGGCGCTGCGCGAGAAATGCCGCGCGCGCGGGATCCGCTTCGACATGCGGCCGAAGGTCCTGACGCAGCTCGTCGACAGCTACTACCGGCCGGGCAGCCGGCTGGATGGCCGCTGCCTGTATCCCTTCAACTGGGCGCGCGTGTCGTACAGCGGCAAGGTCTACTTCTGCCCGTTTATTCGCGTCGAGGTCGGCGACCTCACGAAACAGTCGCTCGAGGAGGTCTGGAACGGCGGGGCCTACGTTGGCCTGCGCAAGAAACTGCTCGACGCCGAGCTCTTTCCCGTCTGCCGCCGCTGCTGCAAGGTGGAGCTGTCGCCGCACCCGGCGGCGCTCGAGGCGAATGACGCCGTGCGCGCGCCGCGCGCGATTCCGCTGACCGTTGTCCGATGACACGATTCATGGCCGAACCGCGCATCCTTCTCGTCAACCCGCCCCTTGTCGGCGGCGTCGCGTTCACACGGCAGGGGCGCTGCCAGGAGCGCGAAGAGGTGCTCGGCACCACGAAGCCCCCGTACACGCTGCTGGTCATCGCCGCGCTTCTCCGCGAGCTGGGCGTACAGGCTCCGGCTGGTCGATCTGACCGCCGAGCAGCGCACCACCGAATCGCTGATTGACGAGCTGAAGCAGTCGGCGTTCACGCCGACGCTCGTGATATTCCCGTCCACCACGCCAACGCTCGCGGCAGACGTCGCGGAAATGGCCAAGCTGAAGGCGGCGTTCGGCGCGCCGCTCGTCTGCTTCGGCCCGCACGCCTCGACCGTGCCGGTGGATTCGATGTTGCGGGCGCCGCAGATCGACGCGATGCTGGTCGGCGAACCGGAAGATGCCGCGGTCGCACTGGCGACTCGCGCAGAGCTGAGCGACCTGACCGGAGTGCCGGGCGTCGTGTGGCGTCGCGCCGATGGATCGATCGTTCCCGCGATCGGACACGGGGCATTTGCCGGCTTCAAGGACATGCCGCGGCCGGCCTGGGACCTCCTGCCGCTCGCTAACTATCGCCTGCCGATGGTCAGCGAGGCCTACATCATCGTCGAGACCAGCCGCGGCTGCCCGTACGCGTGCGACTTCTGCGTGGCGCCGATTCACCAGGGCCACAAGTTCAGGGAGCGGGAGCCGAAGGCCCTGGTGGACGAGATCGAATGGGCGCGCCGCGAGCTCGGGATCCGCTACTTCTATCTCTGGGGCGACACCGTCACGTTGAACCAGAAGACGTTCGGCGCGTTCTGCGAGGAGCTGATCGCGCGGCACCTGGATATCCACTGGTTCGGCAACGCCCGCGCCGACAACCTGACCGATCCGGCGTTCGTCCACCGATTGAAGCGATCGGGCTGCTGGATGCTTGCGATGGGGATCGAATCATCGTCACCCGAGATCCGCAAGGACATGGTGAAGCGGCTCGAAGAGCAGAAGATCCGCCTGGCCTTCGCCAACCTGCGCGACGCCGGGATAAAGTCGTTCGCCTTCTTCATCTTCGGATATCCGGGCGACACGCCCGAATCGATGGAGGCGACCACCGACTACGCGATCGATCTGGCTCCCGACTTCGCGAACTTCTATCCCGCGGTGCCCTACCCGGGCACGGCGCTCTACGAGAAAGTCCAGGCCGACGGTCTGCTGAAGAACGACGACTGGTCGAAGATGGAGTACTCGTCCTACGTGCTCGAGGGCCACGGGCTCGACGAGCAGGTCGTGATGGGCGCGATCAACCGCGCCAAGCGACGCTTCTTCCTGAGACCGCGCTATCTCGGGCGTCATCTCGGCGACATCGCACGCCTCGCCTGGTCGAAGCCGTCGATCGTCGGCCACCTCGCCTCACGCATCCTCCTTGGTCAGAAAGTCGTCGACGCAACGCCTCCGAACCTCGCGGTGGCGCAGACGCCGGATGTACGTAGGGCGGAGCTTTAGCTCCGTCTAGCTGCAGTAGGGCCGCACTTCAGTACAGCCGGCCAATGGCCCGACTGACGTCGGGCCCTACTGTGGTCCGTTCGGAACCATCGCTCGTTCACGAACGTATCGCTCGGTCAGAACTGTCAAGTGAGACAAATCCCGAACCTGTTCGAAACGCTGGGGCAGGACCTGCGCTACGCGGCGCGGATGCTGCTTCGCACGGGGAGGTTCACCCTCGTGGCGATTGCGGCGCTGGCGCTCGGGATTGGCGTCAATACCGCGGTGTTCACGGCATACAAGGCCGTCGTGGCGCGACCGCTCGATGCGCGCGATCCGGCCTCGATGGTCAACCTTGCGCTGCGCCTCCACTCTGGCGCGACGAGCGCCATGTTCAGTTATCCGGACTACGAAGCGTATCGCGATCGACTCGAGTCGTTCAGTGGCGTGATCGCGGTTCTCCATCGACGAGCTGAAGCTCACCGCCGTTTCGGAACGCCAGCGTCAGGATCTCCCCGCAGCATCCCTGCTCGGCACGTTCGGGTTGGTGCGGCCAGACTCGAGCGCGGAGTTCGCGACCACCTTCATCGTTTCCGAAAACTACTTCTCGGTCCTCGGCGTGCCGCCGGTGCGCGGTCGCACCTTCGAGGCAATGAGTCGATCGGAGCTCGCCGCGTCGCCTTCGGTCCTCATCAGCGAAAACTACTGGCACAGGCGATTCGGCGGCGATCCAAAGGTGCTGGGCCGAAGCATCCGCCTGAATGGCGCCGCCTTCACGATCATCGGTGTCACGCCTCGTGACTTCGTCGGGACCAGCGTTGCCGTGCCAAATTTCTGGCTGCCGTTCGAGTTGTATCCGCTGGTTCGCCCTCAAAGCCATCGGCCTCGCGATCGTGATGCTCCGTGCTGCCGCGTATTTGCCCGGCTCGCGCCAGGTATCAGCATGCGCGAGGCGGAAGCCGAGACATCGGTGGTTGCGTCCCGCCTTCGCACGCTCCACGATTCGCGCTCCGATCTCAGCAAGGAAGTGAGTGCGCTGATTACGCCCGGCTCACCGATGCCTGGCGCGTTAGCCCCGAGCCTGCGACTCACGGTCGTCTTGATCATGCTCGCTGCGGCGATGGTGCTCGTCATCGCCTGTGCGAATGTCGCCAGTCTGCAACTGGCGCGCGCGGCCACGCGCCATCAGGAACTGGGTATGCGCTACGCGCTTGGAGCGGGCCGGTGGCGGCTGGTCCGCCAGCTGCTGACGGAAAGCGCCCTGATGGGCGTTGCGGCCGGCTGCGTGGCACTGCCGCTGACCTGGGCCCTCATGCACGTGGCCTTCATCAAAGCGGCCGAAGTGCTGCCCGTCGAGGTCGTGCTGGATGCACGTCCGGATCTCGGGATCTTCCTGTACGTCCTGGGCATCTCTCTCGCCGCGGGAGTCGCGTTCGGGTTGGCGCCTGCAATCTCGACGTCGCGCGCTGGACTCAATTCGATGTTCCGGGAAACGGGAACCTCGCTCGGTCGCAGCCGGCTGCGCGCGCTCTTGATCGCGACACAGGTGGCGGTATCCCTCACATTGATGATCGCAGGGAGCCTGCTCCTGCGAAGCGCCAACCGGGCGCTCGCGCTGGAAACGGGATACGCCGACCGGGAGGTCGTCGACGTCAGTCTGCAGTTTCCAGAGGCCTCGAAATATACGGCCGATCACAAGGACGCAATCATCCGCTCTCTGCGCAGCCGGATCGCGGCGCTGCCGGGTGTCGCTGCGACTACCAGCGCGCGGGCGCCGAACGACCACGGCGGGCGTCGGGCCGCCGTCTCGCTCACCGGAGAACAACCGACCGCCCGCGGCCAGCGCGCCATCGTCTCGTACACCTGGGTTCAGGCGAACTACTTCCAGACGTTGGGGATTCCGCTGACATCGGGCCGCGGCTTCGAGTCTCCGGCAGAGCAGTCCGTCGTCCTCAGCGAGTCAGCAGCTCGGAGGCTCTGGCCGGGGCAGAACGCGATCGGTCGCGCATTGCGGCTGGGCACCGACGGTCAGTTCCGAGCGCCCGGGGAGCTGACTCCTGACGGACCGACTTGGCAGGTCGTCGGGATCGCGCGCGACGCGCGCGGCGTCGCACTGGACGGCAGCGACTCGGAACAGGTCTATCTGCCGCTTCCGCCGGACCGGCTCCACGACTATCCGGTTCTGGTCCGCGTCGAGTCCGATCCAACGCCGGTAATGCGGGCGATCAGCATTGCGATCGCTGGCGTGGATCGCGACGTTGTCGCCTCCACGGCGACACTGCAGCAGATGCAGCGTCAAACCGATGCCTTTCTCGCTGCCAGCCTTTCGGCAGCGATTGCCTCCGGCATCGGCCTCCTGGGCCTCCTGCTCGCGTCGGTCGGTATCTACGGCACCGTCAGCTATGTCGTATCCCTGCGCACCCGCGAGGTCGGAATCCGAATGGCGATCGGCGCCGCCAATCGCGACATTCTCGCTCTGATCCTCCGCGAGAACGCGAGGCCCGTTCTCAGCGGAGTAGCGGCCGGTGTGATGTTGGCGAGCGGGGCTGCGCAGCTCCTGCGTGGCGTCCTTTACGGGGTCACCACGCTGGATCCCGTTTCGTTCGTCGCGCCTTCGATCTTGTTCCTCACGATCGCCCTGGCAGCGACCTGGCTCCCATCGCGACACGCCATGCGCATCGATCCGCAGGCCGCGCTCCGGCATCAGTAGCACCGCGGCACCGCACTGCAGCACCGAAGGACCGCAGCATTGCGGGACCGCTACTTGGCGTACTTATCCGCGCCCAGGAAATGCAGCGATACGTACAGGCTCGTCGCCGACGACCCAACTGTCGTGCGGAATCGGTGGGATGTAGAACGCTTGCCCCGGGCGCAGCTCGAAGACGCGGCCGTCGTCGAAAGCCGCGGTCGCGATGCCGCTGAGGACCAGGCCGACGTGCTCGACCGGGCAGCGGGTCTGTCCGAGCGACGGCCCGACGTGCTCGGACCAGCGCCAGCCGGGCTCGTACCGCGCCCGTCCGATCGTGACGCCTCCCAAGCGGATGATCTCGAAGCGGCCCTTCTCGAACACCTTTGTTTCGTCGGGCGCGTCGAAGCGCTTCAGGATGACGGCGACGTCGGACGGCTTCATGGACCTAGTCTCGGATCCGATCACGGAGTATAAGTCACGGACTGGGCGTCACAGATCTACACGGATCATGCCGTCACGGACTGACGCGGAATACACGGATTCAAAGAACCTCAAGCGTACTGTGTGATCCGTGACCTTCTGCATTCGTGTCAGTCCGTACTGGCAACGGTTTACTCCGTGACCCTGGCCGCACGCAGAATCAGACCATTGGAAGGCAGTGTCGGATCCAGCAGTTTCCGTGCGGTCTCGGCGCCGGCGACCGGCAGGCGCGACGCGTCGATCAGGCCGAGTTGTGCCAGCACGGACGCCTGGTCCCAGTAGATGCGTTCGGAGACGATGTCGTCGCCCTTCAATTGCACGACCACGACGAGGGGCACTTCAACGCGGCGGCCCGTTGGAGCGACGCCCGGCAGCATCCAGTCCATCTCGAGATCGTGCGTGAAGCTGAAGATCATCTCGTCGATCACGCGTTCCTCGCGCACTGACACCGTCCGGCACACCGGCGTGATCGCGGTGTCAGCCGGCATCTTCGGGATGAAGTGCTTCCCGTAGAACTCCAGCATCTCGGTCGCGGCCGCGGCCGCCGGTCATGACCGGCACGTGATTGACATAGTTCTCGTCGGACATCGTGTCGACGGTGGCGGCGGCATCGCGGTCGGCAAACTCGAATCGGACGTGCCGCTCCCAGAGCGCGATCAGGCGGCGTTCCTCGGCCTGGTACGAAGCATCCATGGCGCTATATCATCTCCCACCATGACTCGCCTCTTCCACGTCGTCCTGCTCGCCCTTCTGATCGGCGCGCCGTCCGCTGCCGAAACTCGCAAATTCGTCCCGTCGAGCGGCGTGCAAACGTTTGCCGTGCGGGAACCCGTGCTGCGCGTCAGGCCCGGCGACATCGTCGAAACGCAGACGTTCTCGAAGCCGGGCGACTATTACGACCCGCAGGTCGCGGGCCCGTGGCCCGGCGAAGTAGGGCCGTTCTATATCGAAGGGGCCGAGCCTGGCGATACGCTAGTGGTGCAGATTCTCAAGCTGACGCCGAATCGCGATGTCGCGATCTCGAACCTGCGACATTCGGGCATCAGCGCCGTCGCCGGTGATTCGAGCACGCGCATGCTCAACGACCCGCTGCCCGAACGCCGGTTCGTGTGGCGGATCGATCGGCAGCGCATGGTCGGCGTGCTCGATTTGCCGGCCTCTGCGAGCAAACGCATCGAGCTGCCGCTCGGCCCGATGCTGGGCCGTGTCAGCGTCGCGCCCGAGGGCGATGAGGCGTGGGGCGGCATGTGGCCCGGGAACTTCGGCGGCAACCTGGACGCCTCGGACGTGCGCGAGGGCACCACGGTGTACCTGCCCGTCTTTCATGAGGGCGCGTATTTCTACTTCGGCGACTTTCACGCCCTGCAGGGAGACGGGGAGATCATCGGCTCGGGCCTGGAATCGACGGCGGACGTGACGTTCCAGTTCGACGTCCAGAAGGGCCGGAAGATCCGGTGGCCGCGGCTGGAGGACGCGACGCACATCATGGTGGCCGGCAGCATCCGCCCGCTCAGCGACGCGCTGCGGATCGCGTACGTCGAGCTGATCGAATGGCTCGTCGCCGACTATGGCTTCGACAAGATCGACGCCTACCAGATCGCGTCGCAGGCGGGCACCGTCCGCGTCGCCAACATGGTCGACCCGAACTATACGGTTGTCGCGAAGTTTCCCAAGAGCGCGTTGCCAAAACGGCCATGAGATGCCCGAGCTGAAGCTCGGGCCTACGTACGCAGGACAAAGGACGTACGTAAGCCAAGGACGTACGTAGGCCCAAGGACGTACGTAGGCCCAAGCTTTAGCTTGGGCATCATCAGAACTTTCGTTCGGCCGATCTCGTCTCCCTCCTTGACGATGTATCCACAGTGGATATAGCCTCAGTGCGATGAGTGAGATCCTGCAAGAGGCGGCGGCCTTCCTGCCGCTGCAGCCCGCCACGTTCCATATCCTGCTGGCTCTGGCCGAGGACGACCGGCACGGCTACGCGATCATGCAGGACGTCTCGGATCGGACAGGTGGCGCGCTCAAGCTGAGCGCCGGCACGCTCTACCGCTCGATCCAGCGCATGCTGGAGCAAGGCCTCATCGTCGAGCCCCGCAGGCGCCCGGCGCCCGTGGATGATGACGAACGCCGCCGCTATTATCGGATCACGCCGCTCGGCGAGGCGGTGGCGCGGGCGGAAGCCGAGCGTCTCACCAACCTGGTGCGGATGGCGCGTGCGCGCGGCCTGGCACCCCGGAGAGTCTGATGCGCGCATATCGCCTGCTGCTGCACTTCTATCCCAAGTCGTTTCGCCACGAGTACGGCGACGAGATGTGCCTCATCTTCGCGCGGCGGCTCGATGAATCCTCTGGCGTCCTGTCGCGCGCGGCGTTGTGGCTGCAGACGATTCTCGAGCTGACCGGCAACGCCGCCGCGGTGCATGGGGACATCCTGCGACACGATCTCCGGTACACGCGACGGACGCTGGCACGGACGCCTGGCTTTACCGTGACAGCCATTCTCATCGTGGCGCTTGGGGTCGGCGCGACGACCGCCGCATTTTCGGTCACGGACTTCGTCTTGTTTCGCCCGCTGCCGTTTCACGAGCCCGACCGCCTGGTGACGCTCTGGGAGACGAAGCCGGGATTTGACGGGATGGAGCTGTCGCCGGCGAACTATCGTGACTGGAAAAGCGCCAGTCACTCGTTCGAATCGATCGGCGCGTACCACGGCCTCACCGTGAACCTGGTCGGCAAAGGCGAGCCGTCGCGGCTCGAAGGCGCCGCCGTGTCCGCCGATCTCTTTCCGACGCTTGGCGTTCGGCCCATCGTTGGACGGACCTTCACGGCCGCCGACGACCGCAGCGGCGCGCCGCGCACGGTCATCCTCAGTTATCGCCTCTGGCAGAATGACTTCGCGGGCGACCGGCGCGTCATCGGGCAGCAGCTCGATCTCGACAACGCCTGGTACTCGATCATCGGCGTCATGCCTCCCGACTTCCTCTTCCCGGCCAGCGACGTCGCGCTCTGGACGACGATGAGGTTCGACGAGGGCAACTACCAGGATCGGAACGACAACTGGTTGTATGCGGTCGGCCGTCTGCGCGAAGGCCTCACGATCGAAGATGTGCGAACGGAATGGGCGGTGCTGGCGGCTCGCTCCGCGAAGCAGTACCGCGAGATCGCAGGAACCGGCGCCACCGCGTACGCGCTGCGCGACGACGTCCCGGCCCGCTCGCGTCTGCTGCTCGTGGCGCTCTCCGGCGCCTCGGCGTGTGTGCTGCTGATCGCCTGCGCCAACCTGGCGAACCTCCTGCTCGCCCGGGCGATGGAACGTCGACGCGAGCTTGCCGTGCGGACGGCCATGGGCGCTGGTCGGGAGCGCCTCGTGCGCCACTTGATGACCGAAAGCCTGGTATTGGCGGGCATCGGCGGCGCCATTGGCGTCTGCATCGCGGTTGCGGCGCTCCCGCTCCTGGCGCGCCTCGTACCGAATAACCTGCCGATTGCGGAATCGCCAAGCGTCGATGCGCGCATGCTGTTCGTCGCCGCGGTATTGACGATGATGACCGGGCTCATTTTCGGCCTGGCGCCCGTGGCGGGCGCAGGCAGCGATGCACGCCTCCAGGCCCTCAGGGAAGACGCGCGCTCGGGAGGCGGACGGAGAGAGCGCATCCGATCTGGTCTGGTGATCTTCGAGATCGTCGCCTCGGTCGTGCTGTTGGTGTCAGCGGGATTGCTGATTCGAGCGCTCTGGAAGGTGCAGGCGATCGATCCCGGTTTCAGCACGGACGGCCGAGTGACGATGCGAACGGCGCTGCCGCTGCCGCAGTACGAGAAGGTCGCCACGCGCAAGGCGTTCTACACGCGAGTGCTCTCCGACGTTCGCGCGTTACCGGGTGTCTCCGGGGCGGCGTATGTCAGCTGGCTGCCGCTGGCCTTCGGCGGTGGTATCTGGCCCGTCTCGTTAACCGCCGCCGACGCGGTGAGCCGTACCGGCGACAGCGCCGCCAGCCTGCGCTACGTGACGCCAGGATACTTCGCGGCGATGGGCATCCCGCTCAGGCAGGGCCGCGACCTCAGCGAGACCGACACCCGCGACCACCCGTTCGTGGCCGTGGTCAGCGAATCATTCGTGCGGCGCCATCTCGCCGGTCGACAGCCGATCGGTCAGCTGTTCCATTTCGTGTTCAACCCCCGCATCATCGTCGGCGTGGTCGACGACGTCAAGGTTCGCGGACTGGAGCGCACGAGCGAGCCACAGGTGTATCTCCCGTACCAGCAGGTGGACGATGGATCGATCATCGGCTACATCCCGAAGGATCTGGTCGTCAAGGCATCCATGCCGGCAGCGGCCCTGGTGCCGCCGCTGCGCGACATCATCAGGCGGGCGGATCCCCGACTGCCGATTTCCGACATGCGGACGATGTCGGAGGTGGTGCAGCTCCAGACGGCTCCGCGAATGACGCAGATCCGCGTCCTCGGCGCCTTCGCCGCCGTGGCGTTGCTGCTCGCGGGCATCGGCATTCACGGCGTGCTGGCCTTTGCCGTCTCGCAGCGCACGAAGGAGATTGGCGTGCGCATGGCGCTCGGCGCGCAACCGGGCGACGTGCTGGGGATGATCATGAAACGGGGGCTGTGGCTCGCCCTGGCCGGCGTCGTGCCCGGCGTGGCCATCGCCTATGCCGTTGGCCGCTCGTTCGAAGCGCTGCTCGCCGGCGTGGAGCCGTACGACGGGATGACGTTCGGCGTAGCGATCGCGCTCGCGGTGCTCATGGCCGTCGCCGGCACGCTCGTGCCTACGCTGCGCGCGTTGCGCGTGAATCCGATTACCGCCCTTCGCGCGGATTAACCCGATGCCCGAGCTAAAGCTCGGGCCCACGTACGAATGAGGGAACAGCGTGTTTGTACGTAGGCCCGAGCTTTAGCTCGGGCGAGACGGCGTGTACTGCGTATATTCGAGGCGTCGTCCGCGCGCGCTTCCAAAGAACCGTACGGCGTACAACTGGCGGAGCTGGGTGAGGTATCCCAAAGCCTCGCGCAGGGTCATCTTGCTCTCGCCAATCGTTCGATCTGTGAAAACGTAGGGCACTTCGGCGACGGACTGCACCGGGCTCCGCATCAGGAGCTCGAGGCAGATCTTGAACCCACCTGCCGCGATGCGAACGCCTTCCACGACGTCGCGACGAATCAGGAAGAACCCGGACGTGGCGTCACGGACGGGTGTGAGGGGCCAGGCCATCACGCAGGCCAGCTTCGAGGCCATTTGCCGCAGGAACGGCCAGTTCTCGACGCGTCCTCCCGCGATATAGCGGCTGCCGACGACGGCGTCGACGTGCCGCTCCTGCAGCACGCGATAAAGCGTCGGCAGGACGTCCGGCGGATGGCTGAAGTCGGCGTCCATCACGCCCACGACCGGCGCGCGAGAGGCGAGAAACCCCGCGATGACCGCTGTGCCCAGGCCAAGCTTGCCGGAGCGGTGCACGACCTGGAGCCGGGCGCTGTGCCGGGCGCAGAGCCCGTCGACGATGGCACCGGTGCCGTCCGGCGAGTTGTCGTCGACGATCACCAGCTCGCCGTCGAGGCGATGCGTCGCGAACACGCTGAAGACTGCCTCGATGAGCTCGGCGATGCGCGTGCGCTCGTTGTAGGTCGGGACAACGATGGAAAGCTGCGGCGCGGGCGGCGTGTCGGCAGTGGGCAAGTTCGGTCCGGACGCGAGGAGGCGCTGTAGTACGATTCTGTGCCAGATTGGCCACGCGCTCCAACCGCACCGGACTGGTCGCCTGGCTACTGCTGGCCGGCCTCCTCGCGATTCGCATCCCTTCACTCGTCCAGCCGGCGGGCGCCGACCAGGCGCTTTATGCATACGTCGGCCAGCGCATCCTCGCCGGAGACGTGCCGTATCGCGACGCCTGGGACCAGAAGCCGCCTGCCGTCCACCTGACGTACGCCGCGCTCATCGCGCTGTGGCCGCATGAATCGGTCGTCGCCGGCGCCGATCTGGTCGTCGCGGCCCTGACGGCACTAGCGCTGGTCGCGCTTGGTTCGCGCCTTTCGTCCTATGCGGGAGCCGGCGTCACGGCGGCGGTGCTGTTCCTGCTGCTCGGCAATCCGGCGTTCGGGCGTCTCGGCGGCGTGCGAGTGCGGGCGCAATGCGAGGTGTTCATCGCGCTTGCGATCGGGGCGGCCCTCCTGGCGGCATGGAGAGCCACCGACACGCCGCGCCGCCATCGAGGATGGCTGCTGGCGGCCGGGTCCCTGGTCGGGCTCGCGGCGCTGTTCAAGTACAACGCCGTGGTCTACGGTCTGCCGGTCGCGAGCGTGCTGGTTCTGCGCCGCACGGACGGGGCGACATGGCGAAACGTCGTCGCGGATGCGGGCGTGCTGATTGCCGGCGCGGTCGTGCCGATTGTGGTCGTCCTGGCGTGGATGACGGGCGCCGGAGCGCTGACGGACCTCTACTTCGCGACCATCGACTACAACCTGCGGTATTCAGGCGAAACGTATCCCAGCCGGCTGGCGATGATCGAGTATCTGGTCACCTTTCCAATCCGACAGGCCCGGTTGGATTCCCTGTGGTTTCTCGGCGGGCTGGGATCGGCGACGCTCATCGCGGTCGCGATCGCCCGTCGACGAGGTCGGGAACGATGGCCGCTGCTCGTCGCGCCGATCTGGGTGGCCGCCGCTTGCCTCGCCATTGCGATCAACGGCAGCCGCGGCCTGCCGCAGTACTTCTTGCAGGCGGGCGCGCCGCTGGCGCTGGCCGCCGGCGTCGCCGCCGCCTGGTGCTGGCCGCGCGTCCGTCCGCTGTGGCGCGCGCTGGCCGCGGGGCTCCTGGTGATGGCCGTCCTTCGCATCGGCAACTTCTCGAAGGTTGCCGACGCCACCGCCTACGATCTCGCGCACATGCGCGGTGAGACGAGCCGCCGCGAGTACCTGTCGCGATTCGGGCGGGCGAATTCGGGCGACAAGTATTCGGCCGAGGCAGTGGCCGATCTGGCGACGTTCCTGCGGGATCGAGCCGGCCCAAACGACCGCGTCCTGATTTTCGGCTTCTCGCCGTGGGCGCTGGTGGGCTCGGGACGCGTGAGCGCCACGCGATTCTTCTGGAGCCGCCCGGTGATCATCGGATTCCAGGGCGATCGACCAGGCTATGGCGTCGAAGGCCTGATCGGCGAGCTCAACCGCTATCATCCGCCGCTCGTGGTCCTGCAGGAGCGCGACTGGGATCCGGACGGACCGAACTCGGCCGACTTCTTTCTCGCGAATCCGCGGCTCAGCGCGTGGCTGCGCGACGGCTACGAGCCCGCGGGACGGATGCACAACTTCCAGCTGTGGCGGCGCCGCCCGTGACGACGCGGCAGTTCCTCGCCGGCCTTCTGGCGATCCTTGCGCTGACCGTTCTCCTGCGCGGTCTGTTCCCGACGGCCGATCCACCGTGGCATGCACCGGTCGGCATCACCTGGCACGACGAAGGCCCGTGGGTCCACAACGCCCGGAACCGGGCGCTTTTCGGCCAGTGGTCGCTGGACCGCTGGAATCCGATGTATCTCGCGCCCGTGTTTACGGGACTCGAGTACGCGTCGTTCGCGACCTTCGGCGTCGGCACGTGGCAGGCGCGACTGGTGTCTGAAGCGATGGGAACGATCTCTGTCGTCGCGCTGGCGCTGGGCGTGGCGGCACTCGCCGGACGCCGCGCAGGTCTCATCGCGGCGGCGCTGCTTGCGACGAACTATATCTACGTGATGTGGAACCGGGCCGCGCTCATGGAAGCGACCATGACCGCGTTCATGGCGATCGCGTGGGCTGCATACGCGATCGCCTCAAAGGCGGTGGCCTCGATGGCGGGGCTAAAGCCCCGCCTCCACATCGCATCCACGTCGCTCGGACTCGCGGCGGGCGTCGCTGCCTGGCTCGCGTTCTTCACGAAGGCGGCGGCAGCCTTCTTCGTCGGCGCGCTCGGGCTCGAGGCGGTGCTGACGGTGTGGCTCGTGCGCCAGGCACGGGGATCGGACTGGGAGCGGGATGTACGCGCGAAGGCCGCGCTGTGGACTGTCGCCGGCCTCGCGGTCGCCGGGCTGATCGCCCTCATAGTGTTCGTGATTCCGTATTGGCAGGAGTTCCGGTTCTACAACTGGCAGATGTCCGTTACTCGCAAGCCGGACTACACCGTGAAGGCATTTCTCGACCGGATCTCGTGGATCCCGATCATTCACGACTTCTTCACCCGCCAATGGCTGGTCGCCGTTCTCGGAATCTTCGCAACGCTTGGGCTGCTGACGCGCTGGCGTACGGCAGCACCCGCCGAGCGGCTGCTCGGGCTCTGGATCGCGCTGGGGTTTGCGGAACTGATCGCGCACGACGTCGGCAACGAGCGTCGCTTCGTGTTCTTCGTTCCAGCCCTGGTCGCCTTTGCAGCCATCGCGCTCGGTCGTGACCGCACGCTCCTGCCGCGGACAGCGGCAACGGTCACCCGTCGCAAGGCGCTCCTGGCGGCGCCGCTGCTCCTGTTTGCCGCGTACATCATAGCTGGCGCGATTCTGCGGGTACCCTTCATCTATCAGGTCAGGCCTGGAGTTCGGCTTGGAGCGATCGCAGCCGTGCTGCTGGTGGCGGTTCTCCTGCTGAACTGGCACCGGGTCGTCACTCGCCTCAGCCTCGCCCGGTGGCCGGTGGCCTCGAGCCTTCTGCTGACTGCCGTCATCGTGGTCTCTGACCTGACGCAGTTCGCGCAGTGGGCCGCCCTTCGGACCTATGAGAACGTGAACGCGTCACGACTGGTGGGGGAATGGCTGCCGCCCGGAACGCTCGTGCACGGCAAGCTGGCGAACGGCCTCTCGCTCGAGAACCGCATCAGGCCCGTGTTCGTCGGCCGCGGGTTCGGCAATTACGAAGACCGCGCGAAACGCCCTGATGTCCGCTACATCCTCACGTATGTCGAGCCTCGGATCGGTTACGAGGGATCCGTGATCCTCGACGTCCTCAACGCTCATCCGGGATGGCGGGTGATCCGCGTGTTCGACGTGGCCGAGACGGCAGACGGCCACGATCGTGCGGCATTGATCGAGAAGCCGTGATCGGATTCGGCCGGATTCCCCGCCTCATCGACTGGCTCGTGATCGCAACCGCCGCCATCGGTGCGGCGTTGTACTTCACGCACATCGAATGGTCGAAGACGTTCACCGGGTTCCCGCTCGACGACGCCTGGATTCACCTGCAGTTTGCGCGAAACCTCGGCGCAGGCTACGGCTTTTCCTACAACCCGGGCATTCCGGTCGCGGGATCGACGGCGCCGCTCTGGACGATCATCCTGGCCGCGCCGGCTCGGTTCGGATGGGACCCCATCCTCAGCGCGAAGATCCTCGGCACGATGCTGACGATCGTGACCGCGATGCTCACCGCGTCGCTCGCCGAGTGGCTGACACGATCCCGCGGCGCCGGTTTTTTCACGGGACTGGCACTTGCGCTGTCGCCGAAGATGGCGTGGGGCAGCCTGTCGGGAATGGAGGTGACGCTCTACGCGGCCCTCGTGACGGCGACGCTTGTCACCTACCTCCGCGCCCTCGAAACCGGCTCGCCGTGGTGGGGTGTGCTGGCCGGCCTGGCCGGCTTCGCCCGGCCGGAGGCCTTCATCGTCTTCCCGATTCTGGCGCTCGACTGGACGGTGCGAGTCGTGCGGGGCGTGCTGCCCGGTCCGCGGAGCGTGCGGTTCATCCTGCCCCTGTTGCTCTTCGGGGCGCCCACGACGATCTTCGTCGCGCTGAACATGCACGCCAGCGGGCATCCGCTCCCGCTGACGTTTTACGCGAAGACGTACGGTATGGGCACCGTGCCGTCGCTCATGGAGGCGCGCTGGCACGATGCCCTGGTCGCCACCGGCTGGTACCCGATCGAGTTCGTCTACCAACTGCTGACGTGGTGTGAGTCCGAGTACCCCGACCTGGCCCTCGGCGCTCTGCTCGGCGCGCTCGCCCTGATCGGCGCAACCGGCGACCCGACGACCCGTCGGCGCGGCGCATATCTGCTCGTCGCGATTCTGATCGCGGCGCCGCTCATCAAGGGACTGGTTGCGCCCGAGCCGCCGCTGCTCGTTCACGATGGCCGCTATCTGTTTCACCTGCTGGCGATGTTCCTGGTCGTCTCGGTGGTGGGCGTTCTCGAGCTGAGGCGAATCGTCCGACTGCGGTGGATCGTGCCGCTGTTCCTGGTCCTGACCGTGCTGCGGCTCGGGCTGGGTCTGTACGACGACGCGACCAAGTACGCGGCGATGGTGAAGAACATCAACGACCTGCAGATCGCCACGGCGCGGTGGTTGATCGCCGAGACGTCGCCGGATGCCCGTATCGCGACGAACGACATCGGCGCGATCAAGTACTTCTCGCACCGCTTCCTGATCGACACCGAGGGGCTGGTGACACCGGCGGCGATCCATCCGAAGCGGTTGCGGAAATTCGTGCCGTTTCTGGAGAGCGAGCGGCCCGATCTCCTGATCATCTTTCCCGAGTGGTATCCGGAGATCGTGGCTCGCACCGATCTCTTTCACGAGATCTACCGGATCCACGCGCATCAGGACTCCGCCGGCGCGCCGGCGCTCGTCTTCTACCGCACGCCATGGTCGCGACCGGCAATGGTGCCGCGATTCCTGCGACGGTAACGACCGCGGCGCGCCTGAAGGGCCTATGCGCCGGCGGGGCTAAAGCCCCGCCTCCACAGCGGCCAGAGCGACTACAAGTAGAATTCGGTCGTGCGCGTTGTCGATGACGCCCTGATCAAGCAGCACGCGGACCGCCGCTTCAGGTCCGAGTACCGACTACGCGCTCTTCGAGTACTACCGCAGCGCCAAGGTCTTCGCGCATCTCGAGCGCGTGGGCGGCCGGATCGGCGGGCGCGTCCTCGACGCCGGCTGCGGCGGGGGTGGCATGCCGCTCTCGTTCGCCGAAGAAGCGGACTTCGTCGTCGGCATCGATCTCGTCAACCGCTTCGGGCAGGCCGGCGTCTCGCTCGCGCGGGAGCGGTCGCTTCAGAATCTCCGGTTCCTTCAAGCGGACGGCCAGGCGCTGCCATTCGGCAGCGCCTCGTTCGACTGGGTGTTCTCGCACGCCGTCATCGAGCATGTGGCGGACGCCCCGCGATACCTCAGTGAGTGCGCACGAGTGCTTCGGCGCGGCGGCTCGATGTACCTGTCGACCGCGCCCTACCTGTCGTTCGCGGGCGCCCACCTGCCGCGGCTGAAGGTGCCGTTGCCGCTGCACCTGCTGGTGGGGCGGCGCCTGTCGTTTGCGACGTTCCGCTTCCTCGCCCGGCACGCCGAGTGGACGCTGCGCGAGAAGGCCGACCAGAACTCGTTCATCAAAATCGCGAGGGCGAACGGGCGGAAGCACGATGACCTGCTGGAACTCGTCGAGAATCGAACGGCTGCGCGCGCAGGTCGCCCGCGCCGGCTTCCGCATCGTCGACGAGGATCTCTATGTGACCGGTACGTTCCGCCGCCTGCCGTCTCGGCTCGCCAGATGGTTGAGGGACAGCCGGCTCACGCAGGACATCGTGATCGGGCACGTGCAATACTTGCTGGCGAGAGATTGAGAGCACGGCCCACGTCAATACATGGCCGACATCGACCGCTACCGACAGGAAGACCACCGGGCCGTGGAGGCGCTGTATCGCCGGGTCTTCGGGCCCGATGCCGCCGAGGTGAACCGCCTGCGCTGGGAGTGGCAGTACCGGCGGAATCCGAACAATCCGGGCGGAGCGCCCGTGATCTGGATCGCACGCGAGGGGCCGAGCGTCATCGGCCAGTACGCCACGATGCCGGTCCGGCTGCAGGTGAACGGCAAGGAGCTGGCCGCATCGTGGGGCATGGACGTCATGGTGGCGCCCGAGCGGCAGCGGCAGGGGATCGGCGAGGGGTTGTTTCGGACGTGGGATCGCCACGTCGACGCGTCGCTCGGACTCGGGCTCTCCGACTCGTCGCATCGGCTGTTCCGGAAACTGCGATGGCCCGAGCCTGGTCCGGTTCCCTGCTTCATCAAGCCGCTGACGCGACGGGCGCTGAAGAACAAGCAGTGGCCTGAATCGATCAACCGGTTCGTCTCGGCCGTCACGCTGCCATTCGTGCAGCTCATCGCGCGGTCGCGGCCCTTGAGGGCCGAGGTCGAGGTGATCAAGCGCTTCTCGCCGGAATTCACCGATCTCTGGACGCGCCTGGCGCCGCGCTTTCAGTTCGCCGTCCGTCGCGACGCGCCGTACCTGAACTGGAAGTACGCGGAGGCGCCGTACGTGCGCTACTCGATGGCGGCGTTGCGGCGCAGCGGTGAGCTCCACGGCTATGCCGTCTACCGCCACATTCAGGAAGCGCGGGGACGGGTCACGAGCATCGTCGACTTCCTGACCGATCCGGCCGATGAAGAAGGCCTGACGACCCTGCTGCGCTGGATCGATCGCGAGGCGCGCGCGGCGGATTCCGACAAGATCCGCACCTTCTGCCTGCACGCGGAGTATCGCCGTGTGCTGCGCCGGTCGGGCTACTTCTCGGTGAAGTCGACGATGGAGTTCACGGTGAAAGTGAACGGCGTCGCGGTGCCGTCCGATTTCTACGCGCAGACCGATGCGTGGCACGTCACGCTCGGCGACTCGGACCAGGATCGGTGAATCGCGGGGCTGAAGCCCGCCTCCACAGGATGCACATGACCCCACGCCTGCTCGTCGGCATCGACACCGAGGGCGACAATCAGTGGAGCGTGGACGCCCGCGAACACCAGACGTTCGAGAACATCTACGCGTTGCCCGCCCTGCATACGCTGTTCGAGAGGCACGGCGTGCGTCCCACCTACGTGGTGACCTGGCCGGTGGCCAGCGACGAGCGGTCGCAGGAGGTGCTGCGATTCCTCCTGCTTCGCGGCGACTGCGAGATTGGCGCGCACCATCACGCATGGGAGACGCCGCCCTGCACGCCCGAGGACGTGCGTCGGCACCCGTATGCGGCGTCGCTGCCGGTTGCGCAGTTCGAAGCGCAGCTCGCCGAGCTGACGACGGCCATCACGCGCGCCGCGGGCGATCGGCCGGTCTCGTACCGATCCGGTCGATTCGGCTTCGATGCCTCGCACGTCTCTGCGCTCGAGCGCTTCGGTTATCTGGTCGAATCGAGCGTGGCGCCACTGTTCTATGAGGCGCACAAGGGCGGACCCGACTTCGTCGACGCGCCGTTGACGCCGTATTTTCTCGGCTACGACTCCGCCGTCCGCGCCGGGACGAGCCGCGTGCTCGAGATCCCCTGTTCCGCCGCGCTCGATCGGCGCGTGCCGGCATCGCTTGCCCGCGCCTACGCGCGGGTGCCCTGGCCGTACATGACGAAGCGCGTGCTGCGCAAACTGGGCGTGGTCCGGATCGACTGGCTTAGACCGTCGTATTCGTCGCTCGAGGAGATGTGCGGGCTCGCCAGGCGGCTGGTGGACCAGGGCGTCCCCGTGTTGAACATGCTGTTTCATTCGAGCGAGGCCATGATCGGCGGCAGCCCCTACAACCGCACGCAGGGCGAGCTCGACAGCTTTCTCAATCGGCTCTCGCGCTTCCTCGTCTACGCGACGAAGGAGCTTGGCGCAGTGCCGCAAACGTTTCGCGAGTTCCACGCGGATTACGTGCGGCCGGCCGCGGCGTCGATCGTGGGGAGCATCGTCGAGCACACACACGTGGAGGCGGGGCTTTAGCCCCGCTTTCAGCGCCGGAGGCGGGCCTGAAGGCCCGCCTCCACATCAACACAAGTGAGCGCTTATCAGTGCGCATCTGCCACATCACGCCGCATCTGCCGCCGGACCAGGCGGCTAATGCCCTGCTGCCGTATCACCTCGGCAGGTGGTCGCGTGAAGCGGGCCACGACGTTTCCTACGTCGCGCATCCGCCCCGAGCGGCAACGAGCGGCGCGTGGGCGGCGGATCGGCTACCGGGGCCGGTGGCCTGGGTCCAGCCGAATCGTTCCGGCAGCGGCGTCAACAAGCTGCTTCGCATGGGATCGTTGGCCGCTGCGCTGCGAATCGCGCGCGCGGCACGGCCGTTGATCGCGGCCGCCGACGTCGTCCACGTGCACAGCAACGGTCTGCTCGCCGAGATGGGCGCCCTTCTCGCAGAGCGGGCGCGAAAGCCGGTCGTCCTCACGCTGTACGGCACCGAGATCTGGCACTACGCACCAAAGCGTCCGGGACCCGATCTCTTCACTCGCGCCTATCGCCATGCGTCGTTCGTGACGTTCTACAGCCATGGCCTCCGGACCCGGGCCGTGGAGCTCGGCCTCGCACGGCGCCAGGCATCGGTGGTCTATCCCCCGGTGGCGACCGAGTTCTCGTTCCACGACGAGCGTGCCCAGGCGGAAATCCGTGCGTCCCTCGGGATCCGCCAGCGTCACCTGCTGGTGAACGTGAAGCGTCTGCACCCGCTGGCGGGTCAGCGCTACCTGCTCGAGGCGCTCGGCGAGGTGATTCGCACCCATCCGGACACGCGCCTGGTGATCTGCGGCACCGGGCCGCTGCTCGACGAGCTGAAGGGGATCGCGCAAGCCAACGGGGTGCTGGGACACGTGACGTTCGCCGGCCTCGTCGACAACCAGTTGATTGCCAGATATGACGCGGCGGCGGACGCGTTCGTATTGCCGTCGTTGCTCGAGGCGTGCCCCACCGTGGCGCTCGAGGCGCTGGCCACCGGCACGCCGGTCGTGACCTCGGACAACCCTGGCGGCGTGGAGCTGGGTGAGATCTTCGGGTACGACGTGACCGTCGTGCCCAGGGAGAACCCGTTGGCGCTGGCCCGCGCCATCATCGCCGCGCTCGACGCGAGACGCCGCGTCCGCGATGCGACGCTGCGGATCATCGAGCAGGAATTCCGGCCGCCCGCGGTGCTGCGCCAGTTCACCGAGATTTACCAGACCGCGATCGACGCCGGTGCCGGAGGGCGTGCGGCGTGATCCGCCGTGTGTTGCTGCTCGGCCTTCTCGGTGCAGTGACCGGTATCGCCAGCGTTGCCGTCGCGTATCTCAACGATCCGGTGCTCAGGGTCGACATCGGCCCCGGACTGGCCGCGGTCGCCCGCGGATTCTACCCGCCGGAACGCGCGGGAGACCTGGTGTTCGCCTGGACCTCGTCGCGAGCCGATCTGTCGCTGCGCGGGTTCGATCGAACATCCGCGTGGACGTGCACGCTGCGATTTCGCGGTGCGCGCGCGGCTGCCCGGCAGCAACCGCTCGTGCAGATCGCCGCCGATGGAGTGGTCGTGGCGCGGCAGGCCGGCACGAACGAATACCAGGACCTCGCGGTCACCATTCCGACGAGGGCAAAAAGCGGCCTGCTGCTGACAATCGCCACCGCGCCAACCTTCGTCCCGGGGCCCGAAGACTCGCGGGAGCTGGGCGTCCAGGTGCAGAGCCTGACCTGCCAACCGAACGATCGCTTCGTGCGGGCACCTCGCGCTCTCGTCACCGCGGGCGGCCTGTCCGCGGCGGTGGTCGGAGCCGCGTTCGGCGCTCTGGGACTGGCGGCGTGGCATGCCGCCGCCGGCACGATTCTCGTCGCCGTCCTTCAGGCGATACCGCTCTCGAGCGGCCTGGCTCCGTACACCCCTTACGTGACGATGGTCCCGTGGGTCGCGTGGTGGATTGCATTCGCCAGCGTTGTCGGCGCCGCACTCGCCACCCGCTGGCGGGGCCAGCCGCCGCACCCGATGGCCCGACTGGCGATCGCCGGCTCGGCGGGCACGCTTCTTCTGGAGCTGCTGGCTCTGCTCCACCCCTCGAAGGCGGTCGTCGATGCGATCTTTCACGCGCATCGCCTGCAGTGGGTGCTCGAGGGCCGCTACTACTTCACGCAGCCGATGCCCGATGGCGTTCAATTCCCGTACGCCATCGCGCTCTACGTCGTCGCCGCGCCGTGGTCGCTCCTGACGCGCGATTACGTCGTGCTGCTCAAGATTGTGGTCAGCGTCTCGCGGACGCTCGCCGGACTTCTGCTCTATCCGATGATTGCGCGGGCCTGGAACGATCGCGTCGCGGCGGTGGTCGCTGTCGGGCTGTTTCACCTCGTGCCACTGCCATTCATCGTGATCGGCAACGCGAACATGACCTACGCGTTCGGCCAGTCGATGGCGGGCGTCACGCTCGCGGCACTCGCCACGTATCCCTTCGGCCGTCGCGCGTGGCTGCAGACGGCGGGGCTCTTTGTCGCGGCGTCTGTCGCGTTCCTCTCGCATGTCGGCATCTTTCCGCTGCTGCTGGCGATCATGCTGGTCGCGGCCGCCATCTATCGACTGTTCGGGGGCGCCGAGCTCAGGTCCGCGGCCACTCGCATTGCCCTCGCCGGCGTTCTGGCGGCGCTGTCCTCGGTCGTCGTCTACTACGGGCACTTCCCCGAGTCCTACAGCACGTTGCAGCGCGTGCGCGCCCAGAGCCGTGCTGCTCCAGCACCTTCGACCGTGACCACACCGGCAGGCGCTGCTCCGGTTGAAGCGGCGCCGTCCGCAAAGCCTGGAACCGTGGCGGCGAAGCCGCGACACGAGCGACTGCTGAAGGCGGCGCAGCTGGCGGTGACCTCGTTTGGATGGCCGATTGCGCTGATGGCTGCCGTTGGTACCATCGCGCTGTGGGCCGGGCGAACACGTGACCAGGTGACGCTGCTGGCGGCTGCGTGCGGCCTGGTGTACGTAGGATTCGTCGGCGTGTCGGCCATGGCCCCAATCGAGCCGCGCTTCCAGCGCTATTCCGAGGAGTTCATCAGCCGCGTGAACTTCGCCGTGATGCCGGTGGCCGTCGTGCTGGCCGCGCGCGGCGTCGTCTGGGCCTGGCGCGTCAACCTGGCGGCGCGCGCCGCGAGCATTGGCGTGTTGGCTGCGGCATTGATTGTGGCCGCCCAGGTCTGGCTGGTCTGGATTCGTTAAGGTCGGGGACAGGCCCCTGGGGGCCTGTCCCCAGGGTTTGGTGGGGACAGACCCCTGAGGGCCTGTCCCCAGGTCTGACGTATGCTGAAGGTCACTGTGTCGCTCGTCGAGGATGTCAGCAAAGGAATCGTCGTGGCCATGAAGGCCAAGGACGCGGATGTGCTGGGCACGCTCCGCATGCTGAAGACCGCGCTGACCATGCGCGAAGTGGAAAAGGGGCGGGGCCTGGAGCCGGCAGAGGAGCTGCAGGTCGTCGCAAGCCTCGTGAAGCAGCGACGCGACTCGATCGAGCAGTTCACCAAGGGCAACCGCCCGGAACTGGCGGCGAAAGAAGCCCGGGAAATTGCGATTCTGGAGCGATTTCAGCCGCCTGCGGCGACCGACGACGACATCCTGGGGGCCGTCACGGCCGCGGTCGCGGAGACGGGCGCCAGTTCAGCCAAAGACTTTGGCAAGGTCATGAAGGCGGCCCTGGCGCACCTGGCGGGCAAGACGGCCGACGGTAAAGCCGTCAGCGAGGCCGTCAAGAAGAAGCTCGGCTGAATCAAACTTTCTCGCACCGGCCGCCGTCTACTTCCTTGGGAAGCACATTCCCATCCTCCTCTTGGGGTCGACGGGCCACCGAAGACCCCGATTTTTCCTCCCTTGTCAGCGTCTAGAAGCCTCGCCAGGTCGGCTGGCCTGATCGGCGCGGCCACGATGGCGAGCCGCATTCTGGGCCTGGCGCGCGAGCAGGTGATGGCCTACCTGTTCGGCGCCGGAAATGCCGTCGACGCATTCAACGTCGCGTTCCGCGTCCCGAATCTCGTCCGCGACCTGTTTGCGGAGGGCGTCATGAGCGCGGCCTTCGTCCCGACCTTCACGCGCAGCCTGACGCGCGAGGGTAGAACCGCCGCGTGGCGGCTCGGCAACCACGTGATCAACGGTCTGCTGGTCGCGACAGTCACCATCGTCGTCGCGGGTCTCGTCTTCGCCCATCCGTTCGTGATGCTGCTCGCCGGCGACTTCGCGGCCGTCCCCGGAAAGATCGAGCTGACGGTCCTCCTGACGCGCGTGATGATGCCGTTTCTGATCCTGGTGGCGCTCGCCGCGGCCGCGATGGGCATGCTCAACTCGATCGATCGCTATTTCGTCCCCGCGCTGGCGCCCGCCGTCTTCAACGTCCTCAGCATTCTCACCACGATTGCCCTGGTGCCGGTCCTGTCGTCGATCGGACTTCCCGTCATCCTGTCGGTGGCGATCGGCGTGCTGGTTGGCGGTATCGGACAGTTCGCCGTGCAGGTGCCGTCGCTCTACCGCGAGGGCTACCGGTACGAGCCGCGCCTCGATCCAGCCGAACCGCGGCTTCGTGAGGTGCTGTTGCTGATGGGGCCGGGGACGCTTGGCCTCGCCGCGACGCAAATCAACATGCTCGTGAACACGTGGCTGGCAACCGGGGAAGGCACGGGCGCGGTCTCGTGGCTGGCCTACGCGTACCGGCTGATGTATCTGCCGCTCGGGCTCTTCGGTGCGTCGATTGCCACGGCCTCGATGCCGGCGATCGCGCGGCGTGCAGCAGAGGGCGATATCGCCGGCTTGCGCAAGACGCTGTCGTCGGGCATGGCAATGATGCTGACCCTCAACGTGCCGGCGACGATGGGGCTGATCGTGCTGTCCCATCCGATCGTCGCACTCCTCTTCGAGCGTGGACGGTTCACTGCGGCCGATACGACGGCAACCGCGAACGCCGTGATGTGCTATGCGATTGGGCTCACCGGCTACTCGATCGTGAAGGTCGCGACGCCGACGTTTTACGCGCTCGGCGACAGCCGGACGCCGGTGGTCCTGAGTGTGATGACCGTCCTCGCCAACGCCGCGCTGAACCTCGCGTTCGTCCACTCGCTCGGTTATCGCGGCCTGGCGCTGGGCACGTCGTTGGCGGCCCTGCTGAACGCCGGTGCGCTGATGCTGATCCTGCGGAATCGGTTGGGCGGGATCGATGGCGGCCGGCTCGGCAGCGTGCTGGTGCGACAAGGCGTGGCGAGTCTGGCCATGGCGGCCGCGGCCTGGATCGTCGAGCGCGAGCTGCGCGCGGCGCTGCCGGCGCACGACCTGTTGTCCCAGGTGGTTCACGTGGGCGTGTCGATTGTCGTGGCGCTCGCGGTCCTTGTCGCCGCGGCGCGAGTGCTCGGCGTATCGGAGCTCAACGAGCTTGTGGACCGCATCATCCGCCGCCTGCGACGTCTGGGCCCTTCTGTCCCACCGCAGGCCTGAACGGCCGACGGACGCCGGGCCCGTGTGGTACGATCTCCGGGCGATGGCGCGGTATCCCTCCAGCGTACGGTATCAGTTCGGGCCCGGAGGCATGACGCCCGCCGTTCGCGCCCTGATCATCGCCAACGTCGCCGTCTTCGTCGCCTTGACGCTGGTGCCGATGACGGCCTTCTGGGAGGCGCTTGCGCTCCGGCCCTCGGACGTCATCGGGCGCGGATGGATCTGGCAGTTGTTCACCTACCAGTTCCTGCACGCGGGGATCTTCCACATCCTCTTCAACATGCTCGCATTGTGGATGTTCGGCACCGATCTCGAGCGCCTGTGGGGGACGCCCTTCTTCACGCGCTACTACTTCGTCACGGGGATGGGCGCCGGGCTGACGACGATCCTGATGTCGCTGTTACCGTTCGAGGCGGGGAACAACATCTACGTCCAGAGCACCGTCGGCGCGTCAGGTGCGGTATTCGGACTGCTGCTCGCCTACGGCGTGACGTTTCCGGATCGCCCGATCTACCTGTATTTCCTCTTCCAGATTCCGGCGAAGTACTTCGTCATGATCGTCGGCGCCGTCGCGCTGTTCTCGTCTTTCGGGGATCGTGGCGGCAGCAACGTCGCGCACGTCACGCATCTTGGCGGCATCGTCATAGGGTACGTGTACCTGCGAGGCTTCCGTCTGGGACGCTTCAATCTGATCGCCGAGCTGAAGTACCGATATCTCAGGTGGAAGATCAACCGCATGCGGCGCAAGTTCGACGTACATCCAGGCGGCCGTACGGACGATTGGGATCGGAAGATCCACTGACGAAGGACGAAGAAGGAAGGACGAAGGACGCCTCAGTCGTAGGCCCGAGCTTTAGCTCGGGCATCACGGAGGCAACTACCGTCGAAAGTAATCGTCCGTGCCATTCAGCCAGTCCTGACGGATTGGGCTGAAGATGTCGAGCGTCAGCGTGTCGTCGAGCGCTTCGACCTGATGCTCGATCCACGAGGGGATGACCAGCACTTCCCCCTCACGCACGACCGCTTCTTCGCCCCCGACGAGAAACCGCAGCGCGCCCTGCATCACGTAGGTGAGCTGTTCGCTCTCGTGCTTGTGCATCGGCACCAGCGCGCCTCGCTTCAGGTAGATCTGTGACAGCATCTCGCGCTCGCCGGTGACAATCTTGCGCGAGATCACCTCGGTCACTTTCTCGAGCGCGATCTCATCCCACCGATGCAACCGTACGCCTTCAGCCATGGTGCTAATGCCCCTTCTTGCCCGTCCCGGCCTTCTTCGACACCGTCGGCGCCGGCTGCATCGTGACGATGCCGGCGGTCGCCGCCGAGTCGAGATACGACGAAATGTCGTCGCGCGTGACCTGGCCATAGTACCAGTCGCCGGCGGAATCGGCCTCAGCTGCGACGGCCCGGAAGATCTCGGAGACCGTTCGCGTGCCGTCGACGAAGTTGAGCGTCTCGTACGCCATCAGCGGATGGAGCGTTGTCGGCCGTTTCAGCGCTTTCCGGCGGTCCATGAAGCCGGCGACGTCGTCCACGAACGTGGGCACGCGCGCGTCGGGCGCGGCGCCCGGAGCCGGCGCCTGCGTCGCTGGCGTTCCGGGCACAAGTGCACGCAGCCTCGTCGCGACGTCGTCCGCGGACGGCAGCTGCGCCAGCGCGGCAGCGACCACGCCCTTGCCTGACTCGCGCGACAACACAGCCATCGACGCCACCGCTCGCTGCTCGCGCGAGACGCTCTCGCGCACCACCGCGTCGGCACGCTCGAAGGCGAACGGTGTGGCCGATTCAGCCAGCGCGAGTTCGGTGGCACGCCGCGTGTCGCGACCGATCCGCTCGAGCGAGCGGCCGACCGCCTGCGCGGAGAGCACGCGCAGCTCGGGCGCGCCGGCCGTCGCGATGAACCACGCGCTTCCGGCAACTGCCACCGCGTTCCGCTTGAGCTGCGTCGGATCGATTTGCCAGAGATCGTCGTCGGTCGAGTGGATGTAGTCGTCGGGCCAGTTGGTGAAGGTGACGGCGGGGATTCCGACGGGCGCCATGTTGAACACCTGGTGGTCGGTGTTGTTGTGGAACGGAATCAGGCGTGCGTCGTACCGCTCACGCGTGCCGAGCCTCGAGAGGATCGGCCGCGTGAACTTCTCCTCTTCGGTGGCCACGCTGCCGCCGGACGTCGCGGGCTGTCCCAGCCGCGTCTGCAGGGCCTGCCCTGCCGCCAGGAACGACGTGTTGCCCTGCACCAGCGACTCGACGATCGACTCGATGACGTCGCCGAGGAAGCTGGCGCGCGAAGCGGGCGGTCGCGTGACGAATTGCACGCGGCTGCCCGCCGACTGCCTCGCGCCGACCATGTCCTGATTGATGTTCACCATGATCCGCGTGCGCTCGTCGGGATGATCCGCGAAGTACTGCTCCTCGGCGGAAATCTCGTTCGCCCACCAGAAGCGGATGTCCCTGGCTGGCCGCGGCAGGCGGCCGCTGTCGATGAGGCGCTTCAGCGTGCGCGCAATTTCCAGCACGCTCGCGCAGCCGCTGGCGTCATCGTTCGCGGAAAACGGGCCTTCCTGCAGATGGCCGGTCAGCACAATCGCCTGGTCGTGAATCGACGAACCGCGAATGACAGCTTCCACGATCGCCTGCGAGGCAGGCTCGCGGAACGCTGACACGACCTTCGCGCGGACACGGTACGGCGACGAGGCCGCGGCAAGCTCCGCTCGCAACCGAAGGCCCTCCCGCTGCGACAGGACGAACCCGAATGTCCCCGGCTTCGTCTTGTCGTCGCTCTCGACCGGGATCCGCTGCCACGGCACCTGATCGATCAGCTCGCGACGGTTCAGCGTGAACGTGATGACCCCAAGCGCGCCTCGCGTCCAGACCGCCTGTTTCATCACGTCGGCCGGCGAGCCGTGGCTCAGCACGACTTTGCCCGAGACGTCCTTGCCCGCATAGTCGCCGTCGGCGGCACCGGCGCCAACGTCGACGAGCTCGGCCGAGGCGAGGTCCGTCGTGCGGCTGTAGTCGGCCAGCGACACGGCGACTTCAGGACTGAACGCGAGGCGCCGCTCCGTCGGCGCGATCAGCCAGAGCTCGCCCAGCTGCGCTGTCCAGCTGTGCGACGAGTACTTCAGCGGGATGTAGCGGACGTCCTCCAGTCCGTACTCGCGTGCCTTCTCCTCCACGTACTTCGCCACGGCCTCGAACCCTTCACTGCCGCCCATCGGCCGGTGGTAATGCGTGAACCAGCGGATGTGTTCATAGGCGATGTCGCCCGACATCTCGTTCACGAGCGCCCGGTACACGGGCTCGGGCAGGAACGGCGACTCCTGCGCGGCGAGGGCGTCGGGCAAGAACACGACACTGCATGCGAGAATGACTGCAAGTGATTGATTCATTGGGTTCTCTGAGGCGAGGGTGCGGGCCGGACGCGCGCGGATTATAGCATCGCACCCGGTGCTATACTTCACCTAGTGTGCCGGGGCCGAGCGCCTCCGGAATGCCTTGAGCGCTTCAGCCCGCCACGCCATGGCCGCCGCCCGTTCAGATCACACCGTTCACACACACACCCCCGCCGCCGGAGAACTCTCCGCCGACGACCTGCGCTCGGCCTACCGGCTGATGCTCCTGTCGCGACGCCTCGACGACAAGGAGATTCAGCTCAAGAACCAGAGCCACATCTTCTTCCAGATCAGCGGCGCCGGGCACGAGGCCATCCTCGTCGCGGCGGGGATGGTGCTGCGCCCGGGCCACGATTGGTTCTGTGCGTATTATCGTGACCGCGCGCTGTGCCTGGCGCTCGGGGTCACGCCGTACGACATGCTGCTGCAGGCGGTGGGCGCGAAGGACGATCCTGCGTCTCACGGCCGGCAGATGCCGTCGCACTGGGGCAACCCCGCGCTGCACATCGTCTCGCAGGGCAGTCCGACCGGAACGCAGTGCCTGCAGGCGATCGGCATCGCCGAAGCGGGTCGCTTCTACGAGCGCGTCGACGCCATTCCCGATCGCCAGCAACACTTCGAAGGCGACGAAGTCATCTACTGTTCCGTCGGCGACGGCGCCACCAGCGAGGGTGAGTTCTGGGAATCGCTGAACACCGCCTCCCTCGAGAAACTGCCCGTCGTCTACGTCGTCGAAGACAACGGCTACGCCATCTCGGTTCCGGTCGAGGTCCAGACTGCGGGCGGCTCGATCTCGACCCTGGTCGAGCGCTTCCCCCACCTGAAAGTGCTGCGCGTGGACGGCTGCGACTTCGTGAAGAGCTTCGCCGCGATGCACGACGCCACGCAGTGGGCCCGCGAGCGTCGTGGTCCCGCCCTGGTGCACGCGTCGGTCGTGCGGCCATACTCGCATTCGTTGTCAGATGATGAGCGGTTGTACAAGACCGCGGCGGAACGGGCGGCCGAGGCCGAGCGGGATCCGATCGCGCAGCTCCGCGCCCTTCTGCTGCGCGAAGGACTGACGACGGAGAGCGATCTCGAGCAGCTGCTCGCCGACGTCGATCGCGAGATCGCCGAGGCGACGGACCGCGCGCTCGGTGCAGAGAAGCCGGCACGATCGACGGCGGCAGACTGGGTGTTCTCACCGGACGTCGATCCGACATCGGACGCGTTCGCGTCCCCGGTCGAGCCGAACGGCAAACCCGACACGATGGTGGCGGCCATCAACCGCACCTTGCGAGACGAGATGGCGCAGAACCCGCGCATCGTCGTGTTCGGCCAGGACGTCGCCGACTGCAGCCGCGACGATCACCTGACCGAGGTCTCGGGGAAGGGCGGCGTGTTCAAGGTGACCCACGGTCTGCAGCGCCAGTTCGGCGGCACGCGCGTCTTCAACTCACCCCTCGCCGAGGCGAACATCGTCGGGCGGGCATTCGGGATGGCGGTCCGCGGCATCAAGCCGGTCGCCGAGATCCAGTTCTTCGATTACATCTGGCCGGCGATGATGCAGATTCGTGACGAGGTCACGATGCTGCGCTACCGATCGGGCAACACGTTTTCGTGCCCGATGGTGATTCGTGTCCCGATCGGCGGCTACCTGCGCGGCGGCGCCACGTATCACAGCCAGTCGGGCGAAAGCATCTTCGCGCACTGTCCCGGCATCCGCATCGCCTATCCCTGCACGGCGCAGGATGCGGCGGGCCTGCTGCGGACCTCGATTCGCTGCGACGACCCGGTGCTGTTCCTCGAGCACAAGCACCTGTATCGGCAGACCTACAACAAGGGCGAATATCCGGGTTCGAACTACACGATTCCGTTCGGCCGCGGCGCGGTTCGCCGCGAAGGCACCGACGTCGTGGTGCTGACGTGGGGGGCGCTGGTGCAGCGCGCGCTGCTCGCCGCGCAGCAGGCCGAGAAGGAAGGCTTCAGTGTCGCGGTGTTCGACCTGCGGACGATCATTCCGTACGATTGGAATGGCATCAGCGCGCTGGTGCAGAAGACGAACCGCGTCATCGTCGCGCATGAGGATCAGTTGACGTGCGGGTTCGGCGCCGAGATCGCCGCGCGGATCGCCGACGAGCTGTTCCACTACCTGGACGCCCCGATCCGACGGGTCGCGGCCCTCGATTGTCCCGTCGCCTACGCGCCGGAGCTGGAGGAAGAGATTCTTCCTCAGGCCGCAGACGTGCTGAAGGCGATTCGGGACGTGTGCCGGTATTAGTAGGTCTCAGGGTCGAAGGGTCTCAGGGTCCCAAGGCTCCGGGCATGTGCCGAGTCCTGGAACTGCGGACGGTGCCAGCGTACGGCGAGACTGGGGCGCGTGCCGTGCGTGTCACGCCTCATGATCCTGAGACCGTGCATCCGGATGAACTGCGCGACCACCTGACAGCAATTCTCGAGGCTCATGCGGGCAAACAGGCCTGCGGCCTGTCGTTGGCCGACGTCGTCGCAACGTTCGTGGCATGGGCGGGCTACACGTCGTAGAAGCCGTGACGGGCCCGAACGTCGCCAACTTGAAGCCCGCATCCTCGGGCGGTTGCCAAAGGTGAAGGGGTGGATGCTTTGGAATGGGGGGCGACTGGTTCGAAAGGGCGTACGACAACGATCACCCTGTGGTTCGTGGCTCGCCGATGACACCCGGAGCCTGTAGTCCGGAGCCTGGAGCCCGTCGTCAGCGGAGCGCGCGCGTCGACCGCACTGGCGCGACCTCGTCGAGCGCAGGCGCCGGCCGGTCGTAGACCGCCTGGATCTTGTCGCGCCAGATCTCGGCCATCCGATCGTAGCCTTGCGGCGTCGGGTGCAGGCCGTCCTCCCCGATGTACCCGACCCACGTGCCGCCAAAGCCGGCATACAGATCGACGAGGATCGCCCCTTCGTCCGCCGCGAGCGCGCTTATCTTCTGATTGAGCTCGGGAACGTAGTTGGCACCATTGCCGTTCTTGCCGGCGGGATTCTGCGGCGGGAACGTGGCGAGGAAGACCGTGATGCCGCGGCGATCGGCCTTGCCGATCATGTCCTCCAGGCCATGGATGATCGTCGAGATCGCGTTGCCCTTCTCGGTGTTCAGGTCGTTGGCGCCGTGGAGGAGCAGCAGCACCTGCGGGTCGTTGGCATCGAGCACGCCGGACAGCCGCGCGCGCCCGTCATCGATCTTTTCGCCGGCCTGCCCCGCATTGGTCATGACGATTGTCTGGTCCCGATAGCGCGCGCTCAGGAGCTGCTGGAGCTTCAGCGGATACGCGTCGACGGGATTGAAAATCAGCAGCGACGGCGCCGGCGACGTCACGCCCTGCGTGATGCTGTCGCCAAAGGCCAGAAACTTCGTCTTGGCGATCTGCGGGATCCCCTCGACCATCACGGAGAAGGAGCAGGTGGCGGTGTGCGACGCCTGATCGGTCGCCGTGCACGCCACGGGAGTCGCGCCGACCGGGAACTCGGCGCCCGACGCGGGCGCGCACGTGACGTTCACGGGCGGACGCCCGCCCTGCGCGGCAGGCGTCTCGAACGTTGCGGTCGCGGGCGTGCCACTGTGCTTCAGCACCTGCACGTCGGCCGGACACGACAGCGTCAGGGTGGGATCGGAAGGACCGGGCCCCGACGATCCGTCGCCGCAGCCGGCCGTGATCAAGAATCCGAGTAGGAAGGCGCCCAGCGAGGAGCGGGAGGGGCGTCGATATGCCAAGAGGGCGATTTTACAATATCGGCGTTGGCGTGATCGCCATGGCGGCGTCCGGCGCGATCCGCCCGGCAGGCGGGCAGCCGGCGGCCCGCGCGGAAGCGCCAGGACGGATTGAAACCGTGCGGTCCGTCGCAGCCCTTCCGCCTGACGTGGCCGGCCGGTTCGCAGAACCGGCGGGCTTCGCGCAGCTCCCGTCAGGCGACTATCTGCTGTTCGATCGCCGCGCCCATACGGTCTTCCGTGTCGATCGCGGGCTCGAGTCGGCGCGGCCGCTCGTGAGCATCGGCGTCGAGCCGGGCCGCATCCTGATGCCCTTCGGCTTCGATCTCGACCCGACCGGCCTGCTGGTCGTCGGCGACGCGCCGGGGTCGACCGAGCGCATTCAGGTCTTCTCGACGGATGGCACGCGCCTGGGCGGATTTTCGCTGCGTCCGAGGGCCGATGCGCGGGTACAGTTCGAGGGCGTCACGTTAAACGGCATCACGACGCTGCGCATCACGGCCCACCAGACCGTCCTCCTGAACCAACCCGAGACGGGCTCGCTCATCACCGAGTACGACTTCAGCGGTCAAGTGGTCCGAACCATTGGCCGGCTGCGCGTCACCGGCCACGAGGCGACGCCGGTCGTCCACCTCGCGATGAACAGCGGCTTTCCCCTTCCGATTCCGACAGGCGGGTACTATTTCGTCTTCCGGAGCGGCGCGCCACACTTTCAGCGCTATTCGGCGGCAGGCGCCCTGATGTTCGACCGCGCGATCCAGGGCCGCGAGCTCGATCGGTGGATGCAGGAGCAGCCGACGAGCTGGGGTCGCACTGGCGCGACCGCAGAAGCGGCAGTGCCGATCGTGCGGTCGCTCGTCCGCACCGCCGCGGTCGACGCAGCCGGGCAATTGTGGGTCAGCTTCGTCGTGCCGTACACGTATGTCTACGACGGGGATGGCGAAAAGCGCCGAACGATCCAGTTGTACGGCGCCGGGCCGCTCGCACCCACCAGCCTCTCGTTCGCACCTGACGGACATCTCCTCGCGACGCCTGGTGGATACATATTCAAGCCGTGAACATTCATAACCGATTGGTTATGTAATAGGCCGCACTGAAGTGCGGCCCTACTGCGGGTCGGACAGCAGCTCAGACTGTCCTCATGAATGGCATTCCGGTGGCTCCGCGTCCTCGGTGACCAGTTCCGATCCGTGTCCCTCCGTGCTTTCAGCGTGACCCGCGACTGGTACCTGTCGGTGCCCGTGCGTGACCGCGGCAGCCTTCGACGCGCCGCGACAGAAACTGCGCTACGATGCGCGGATGGTGCTCACGGCCGAACAGCAGGCGGTCGCCGAGACGAACGAGGCGTTCTACGAGGCGCTGACGCAGCGGGATCTGACCGCGATGGAGCGGCTGTGGTTCCCGGCGGACTGGGTGGAATGCGTGCACCCGGGGATGGCGTCGATCCGCGGCTGGGACGCTGTGCGCGAGAGCTGGGCGATGCTGTTCGGCGCGCCTGGCACCCTGCTCGTGGCGGCGACGGACGTGCACGTCAGGCTGGTCGGCGACGTCGCCTGGGTCTCGTGCGCCGAACGCATCGCCACGCGTAGCGATGGCCGCATGGCGTCGTCGTTGGCCCATGCGACGAATATCTTCGTCAGGCACGACGGCGCGTGGCGGCTGGCCGTTCACCACGCCTCGGCAGTACCCTTCATCGCGTTGCCTGAAGCCGACGTCACCACCGTCAATTGAGCCCGCCGTGCGTGTGATTTCAGCGGTGGCGATCGTTGTCGGGTCGCTCGCGGCGGCCGAAAGCATCGCGAGCCGCTCGGCGCAGTCCGCCCCATCGTCTGGCGCCGCCAACCACACGCTGACCGCCGTCGACGGCATCAAGGTCGGTCACGTCACGCTCAGCGAGCGTCCGACCGGGTGCACGGTCGTCCTCGCAGAAGCCGGTGCCATCGGCGGCGTGGACGTGCGCGGCGCGGCGCCGGGAACGCGAGAGACCGATCTCCTGTCACCGGTCAACTCGGTCGAGAAAGTCCACGCGATCGTCCTCGCCGGCGGCAGCGCCTTCGGCCTCGACGCCGCATCCGGCGTCGTCCGCTGGCTCGAAGAGCACCAGATCGGCTTCGACGTCGGCGTGGCGCGGGTGCCGATCGTCCCCGCCGCGATCCTGTTCGATCTGCGCGTCGGCGATCCGCGGATCAGACCGACGGCCGACTGCGGATATCGCGCCGCCGGTGCCGCCAGTGCGCAGCCCGTGCAGGAAGGCAACGTTGGCGCCGGCGCCGGCGCCACGGTTGGTCATGCGCGCGGCTCCGAACACGCGATGAAATCGGGCGTCGGATCGGCCGCGATCGCCACCGCCGATGGACTGGTCGTGGCGGCGCTGGCGGCGGTCAATCCGTACGGCGACGTGATCGATCCCGCAACCGGGCAGGTGATCGCCGGCGTGCGCGGTGACGATGGGCATTCTCTCGCGGACGTGCGAACACTGATGCGCGGCGGGATCGTCCAGGGCCGGCCGGGCGAGAACACCACGCTGGTCGTCGTCGCGACCAATGCGAGGCTGACGAAGACGCAAACTTCCAAGGTTGCGCAGATGGCGCACGACGGCATCGCCCGCGCGATCTGGCCGGTGCACACGCCTGTGGACGGTGATACGGCCTTCGCGCTGGCCACCGGCACGCTGACGCAACCAGCCGATCTGCTGCGCGTGGGCGCATTGGCGGCGGATGTCACCGCCGACGCGATCCTGCGAGCCGTGCGCAACGCTCGGGGCCTGCCCGGCCTGCCGGCGGTCGACGACCTCGCGCGTCCACGATGACTGTTTACACGGTGCTCCTGGGCATCTTCGTCGTGCTCCAGATCGGCGTCGGTCTGTGGATTGGCCGCCGCATCCGCGGTACCAGCGATTTCTTCGTCGCCGGGCGAAGCCTGCCGGCGCCGCTCATCTTCGGCACATTTCTCGCGGCGAACATCGGCGCGGGATCGACGATTGGCGCGGCCAGCCTGGGATACAGCGTCGGCCTCGGCGGCTGGTGGTGGAATGCGTCGGCGGGCCTCGGATCGCTCGTCTTCGCGTTCTGGGCGGGACCGAAGCTGTGGGCGCTCGCGCGCGCGAATCAGTTCCTGACGCTGGGGGATTTCCTCGAGTGGAGGTACGGCCGATCGGTCCGCGCGCTGACGAGCGTCCTGATCTGGTTCGTCTCGCTCTCGATCCTGGCCGGCCAGCTGCTCGGCGCGTCCTCGATTCTCCAGGTCGTCGCGGGTTTGCCTCGGTGGGTTGGTGCCGCGACGGCCGCCGGCGTCGTCGTCGCGTACTTCGTCGCAGGAGGCCTGCTCAGCTCGGCGTGGGTGAACCTCGTACAGCTGACCGTGAAGTTGAGCGGGTTCGCGATCGCCCTGCCACTCGCGCTCGCGACGGTGGGAGGGTGGGCTGGCCTTCGAAGTGCCGAGGCGATGCCGGATCGGTTCCTCGATTTCACAGGCGGCGCGGGATCGACGCTCTGGTTGCTGCCGCTTCTGGCCCCCGCTTTCATCGTCTCGCCCGGCCTCGTGCAGAAGGCGTATGGAGCGGTGGACGCCAGGGCCATCCGGATCGGCGTTGGCGCCAACGCCGTCGCGCTGGTGGCGTTTGCCATCGTGCCGGTCGCTCTCGGGATGGTGGCTCGCGTGCGCCATCCGGCATTGCCGTCAGCGGACCTCGCGCTGCCCGTTCTGCTTGGCTCCGACCTCCCGCCACTGGTCGGCGCGCTGACGCTGGCCAGCGTGTTTGCGGCGGAGGTGAGCGCGGCAGACGCGGTGCTCTTCATGCTCTCGACGTCGCTGTCGCAGGACCTCTACCGCCGCTTCCTGGCGCCCGATGCAGAGGATGGGCAGATCGTGCAGGTGGCTCGCTGGTCGGCGGGCGTCGCCGCGGCCGCCGGACTTGGAATGGCGCTGGTGTTGCCGACCGTCGTCGATGCCCTGAAGATCTTCTACAGCGTGTTGACCGTCGCGCTGTTCGTGCCGGTCGTGGGTGCCCTGCTGTGGACGAGACCGACGAGCGTCGAGGCCTTGAGCTCGATGGCGGTGGGGTTGTCGGCCATGCTCGTGACCTATCTGGCCAGCGGCGGACAGGGAATCGCCGGGGTGCCGCCGGTCGTCACGGGCCTCCTCGGGGCCTCGGCCGGCTTCGGCGGCGCAGCGCTCATGCGAGGCGCCCGGTGATCGCGGCGCGTCACCTGTCGCGCATCTTTGGCGATCGCTCCGCCGTCGAGGACGTCACGTTCGACGTCAAGGCGGGGGAGATCTTCGGCCTGCTCGGCCCGAACGGGGCCGGCAAGACAACCACGCTGCGGATGATTGCCGGGCTGATCGCGCCGACGAGCGGTGAGGCGTCGGTCGCGGGCGTGCCGCTCACCAGCCGCACCATCGATCGCGTCCGGCAGCACGTCGGATTCCTGACTGAAGCGCCGGGCCTCTGGGAGCGACTGAGCGTCAGGACGAACCTGCTGACGTATGCACGACTGCACCAGGTGAAGGATCCTGCGGCCACGGTGACGAGCGCCCTCGAGCGCTTCGGGCTGGCGGACCGCGCCGAGAGCATGGCGGTGGAGCTGTCGAAAGGTCTGAAACAGCGAGTCGCCCTGGCACGGACGCTGCTGCACGATCCGCCAGTCGTGCTGCTCGACGAGCCGACGTCCGGCCTCGACCCGCAGAGCGCGCGGCTGGTCCGCGACATGGTGCTCGACCTCAGAAAGCGCGGGCATGCCGTCATCATTTCGACGCACAATCTCGACGAGGCCGAACGGGTTGCGGATCGGGTCGGCGTTCTGCGTCGCCGATTCCTCGCCGTGGCGACCCCGGGCGAGCTCCGTCACCGGCTGTTCGGCTCGCGTGTCAGAATTACGATTGCCGGTAATGCCGCGGCGTTCGTCGGCGTCGTGGCAAGCGCGGGTGCCAATGACGTGGCCGTCGCCGCGGGCAACATGCTGACCTTTGCTCTTGAAGACATCGAAGCGGGGACGCCGGCAATCGTGCGGGCGCTCGTCCTCGCCGGGGCGCCGATCCTCTCGGTGCGCGCAGACGATCGCCCGCTGGAAGAGGTCTATCTCGCCCTTGTCGGCGACGATTCCGCCGGGGAGCGCGCGTCATGATCGTGCCAGCGCGGGTCCTCGCGCTGCTGCGGAAGGAGATCGCCGAGCTGGCGCGCAACCGATCGGCGCTGCTGCCGGTCGCGTTCGTCGCCCTGATCACGACGGCGCTCCCCTTCCTCATCGCCGTGGTGACGCCGAAGCTGTCGGGGCATCCGCTGTCGAACGATGCCGACCTCGTGCACTCGTTGACGAAGGCGTCGGGCGAGCTGCCGGGCATCGAGCATCTGTCCGAAGAGGCCGCCGTTCAGGCGTTCATCTTCAGCCGCTTCCTCGTCATGACGCTCCTCGTTCCGGTGACCGGCGCCATCACCTTTGCCGGCCACAGCCTGATCGGCGAAAAGATCGGGCGGTCACTCGAGCCGCTCCTGGCCACGCCGATCACGACCACCGAGCTGCTGCTGGCGAAAGTGGCGGGCGCCATGTTGCCGTCGCTGGCCATCATGATGATCACCACCGCGATCTACCTGGTGGGCGTCGGATGGCTGGGTGAGCCGGGCGTGTTGCGCGCCCTGCTGTCGCCGAAGACGGCGCTGCTCGTCTTCGGTCTCGGCCCGATCACCTCGGGATTGGCGCTTCAGGTCGGCGTGCTCGTCTCGGCGCGGGTCAACGATCCGCGCACCGCCCAACAGTTCGGCGCGCTCTTCATCCTGCCGCTGACGGCGCTCTTCATGGCCCAGATGTCCGGCGTGTTCGTCCTCACGGTCGGGACCGGGCTGCTCGTGTTCGCCGGTCTCTGTGCCGCCTGGGTGCTGCTCCTGTTCCTTGGCGTGAAGCTGTTCCGACGCGAAGCCATTCTGACGCGATGGAAGTAGCCCGAACTGCCAGGTCCCCGTTCGTGGGATCGGTCGCCGTGCTCGGCGCCGGCACGATGGGCGCCCAGATTGCCGCCCATTTCGCCAATGCCGGCGTGCCCGCCTTGCTGTTGGATCTGGATGAGGCGACGGCGCGGGCGGGCCTCGACCGCGCCCGAAAACTGCGACCCGATCCGTTCTTCGGCGCCGATCGGGCCGCGCTCGTCACCGTTGGAGGCTTCGAGAAGGATCTCGGTCGAATCGCCGCGGTCGACTGGGTGATCGAAGCGATCGTCGAGCAGCTCGACGCCAAGCGGCAGCTGCTTGCGCGAGTCGACGCGGCGCGCCGTCCTGGCGCCATCGTCAGCTCGAACACGTCCGGGATTCCGATCCACGTGCTCGGTCAGGGGCGATCGGAGGACTTCCGCCGCCACTGGCTCGGCACGCATTTCTTCAATCCTCCGCGCTATCTCCGGCTGCTCGAGGTAATCCCGACGCAGGAGACCGACGCCGCCGTGGTCACCGCCGTCCGACGGTTCGCCGACCGGCGGCTTGGCAAGGGCGTCGTCATCGCCAGGGACACTCCCAACTTCATCGCCAACCACGCGGCGTTGTACGGCGTGCTGCGAATGATCGAGGCCGTCGAATCGGGCGGCTATACGGTCGCCGAAGTCGACGCCATCACCGGACCGGCGCTCGGCCGGCCGAAGAGCGCAACGTTCAGAACGATGGACATCGCGGGATTGGACGTGCTGGCGCACGTGCTCCGTAATCTGCACGACCGTTTGCCGGCTGAAACCCGCGACGCCTTCAGCAGCCCGCCACTGCTCGAGCGAATGGTCGGCAAGGGCCTGATCGGCGAAAAGGCGGGCGCGGGGTTCTACAAGCGTGTGAAGGGTCCGGACGGCGAGTCGACGATACTCGCCATCGATCCGGTCACGCTCGAGTACCACCCCATCTCGGTCGCGCTTCCCTCTCTCGACGCAGCGAAGTCGATCGCGGACGTCGGTCAGCGTACACGCTCGCTCTTCGAGGGCACGGATCGCGTCGGCGAGTTCCTCAGGACGACGCTGGCGCCGACGCTGGTCTACACGGCGCGGATCGCGCCGGACGTCGCGCACTCCATCGATGACGTGGACTGGGCGCTCAAGTGGGGCTTCGGTTGGGAGCTTGGGCCCTTCGAGACCATCGACGCGATCGGCCTGCGCCGCGTGATCGATGCCGCTTCCGGTTCGTCTTGGGGGGCAGGCCCCCAGGGGCCTGTCCCCGTGGTCCCGCCGGTACTGGACGACGCACTGAAATCGGGGCGTGACCGCGTGCGGATACACGCCCTCGAGCCGCCGGCCGCAGAACTGATGCTGCTGCGATCCAGGAAGGGCACGACGGCGGCCGTGAAGCAGAACGCCGGCGCAAGCCTCCTCGATCTGGGCGATGGCGTTCTGGCCGTCGAGTTCCACTCGAAAATGAACACGATCGGCGCTGACACCGTGCAGATGCTCACTGCTGGCATCGCCGAGGCCGAGGGCCGCGGCGTCGCGCTGGTCGTCGGCAACGACGCCGCGAACTTCTCGGCGGGCGCGAACCTGATGCTGTTGCTCCTCGAAGCGCAGGAAGGCAACTGGGAAGAGGTCGACCTGATGGTGCGCGGCTTCCAGGCGGCGACCTCGGCGCTCCGGTACGCGCGCATTCCCGTCGTGGTCGCGCCCGCCGGTCTTGCGCTGGGGGGCGGATGCGAGGTGACGCTTCACGGCTGCCGCGTGCAGGCGGCCGCCGAGACCTACATGGGCCTCGTGGAGGTTGGCGTCGGCCTTATTCCCGCGGCTGGCGGCACGAAGGAGCTGCTGGCGCGAGCGGTCGGGGATCTTCCGCCGCGCGCCGACCTTCTGCCACCTGTCCAGCGCGTCTTCGAGACGATTGGGCTGGCGAAGGTCTCGACCAGCGCGCACGACGCGAAAGCGATCGGCTATCTGCGAGAGGCGGACGGCATCTCGATGAACCGCGATCGGCTGATGTGGGACGCGAAACAGCACGCGCTCGATCTGGTTCGCGACGGCTACCAGCCGCCGGTGCGCCGAACCGCCATCCGTGTCGGGGGAGACTCGATTCGGGCCGCCCTCGACCTGGGCATCCATCTCGCCCATCGCGCCGGTCGCATCAGCGAGTACGATGTGATCATCGGGCGCGCCCTGACCGGCGTGCTGGCCGGCGGCGCGCTCCCGCACGAGACCACGGTGAGCGAGCAGCACCTGCTCGATCTCGAGCGCGAAGCGTTCCTCGGCCTGTGCGGCCAGCGCAAAACACTGGAGCGGATTCAGCACACGTTGAAGACGGGAAAGCCGCTTCGGAACTGAACGGCGGATCTGAAGGTCCGCCCTACACTCTGCCGAACTGATTCGTTGACGCCTTGTGGAGGCGGGGCTTCAGCCCCGCGGATCGATGATCGACATCGGCACCGGCCCACCGCTCGTTCTCATCCCCGGCCTGCAGGGGCGCTGGGAATGGATGCGTCCGGCGGTCGATGCGCTCGCACCGCGATTCCGCGTCCTCACGTTCTCGCTCGCTGGCGACAACGGCAGCGACACGCCGCTCGGTGCCGACGCCGCCTTCGACACATACGTCGATCAGATCGACGCAGTGCTCGATGAGGCAGGGGAATCGTCTGCGACGATCTGCGGTGTCTCGTTCGGCGCGCTGATTGCCTTTCGGTATGCCACGCTTCGCCGCCGGCGGGTGCGGCATGTGATCCTCGCGTCGCCGCTGCCGCCCGACTTCGAGCTCAAAGGGCGGTTCCGGCTGTACAGCCGTGCGCCGCGGCTGCTCTTCCCGCTGTTCTGCCTCGATTCTGCGCGCCGCGTCATGCCGGAATGGTCGGCGTCATTTCCGAACTGGAGCGCTCGGCTGCGGCAGGCCGCCCGGGTTGGCCGGCGCGTCGTCATGGCGCCGGCATCGCCAGGATTGATGGGACGACGGATCGAGTCGATGCGCGGCGTGAACTTTGGCGGCGGCGAACCGATCGTCGCGCCGACGCTGATCGTGACCGGCGAGAGCCGCCTGGATCGTACGGTTCCCCCGGAGATCAGCCGCCGGTATTGCACGCTGATCCCGCACGCCGAGGTCAGGACGCTGGCTGGCACCGGGCACCTGGGCACGGTCACGCGGCCCGACGTCTTTGCGGCCGAGGTCAGCGCATTCATCGATGGCGCACATGCTGTCGGCGTTTTCCGCGAACGGCACACGGCGGCACGGTAGAGAGATGACGCAACGTCTCCGAGAGATTCAGGGGCCGGCCGGCCGGCTCGAGGCGCTCCTCGAACCGCCGGTCCTCGAGGGCGATCGGCTCGTCCGCGCGGCCGTCGTCTTTGCGCATCCGCTGCCCACCGATGGTGGAACCATGCACACGAAGGTGGTGTACCGGGCCACGAAGGCGCTGGCCAGCCTCGGATGCGCGGTGCTGCGTTTCAACTTCCGCGGCGTCGGCGCCAGCGAGGGCGAATGGGATGAGGGCCCCGGCGAACTGGCAGACTATCGCGCCGCGCTCGACGCCATGGCCTCGCTGTATCCGCAATCCGAGCTCTGGGCTGCCGGTTTCTCATTCGGCTCGTACATCGCGCTGACCGCCGGCGCCACCGACGATCGGGTCCGTCTGCTGCTGGGTATCGCGCTTCCGGTCAATCGCTACGACTACTCGGCGGTCCGGACCAGTCCGAAGCCGAAATTCCTGATCCAGGCCGAGCGCGACGAGATCTGCCCGCTGAAGCGGGCCTACGAGTTCTACGCTCAGCTCTCGGAACCGAAGGAGCTGGTCGTCATCGACGGCGCGAACCACCTGTTCGAGGGCAAGGTTCCGGAAGTCGCGGATGCCATCGTCGATCTGCTCGCCGACTATGAGACGCCGACGAATTGACGGTTGCAGGGTTGCAGGGTTGCAAAGTTGCAGGGTTGCAGGGTTGCAGGGTAGGGGCGCACTGCGTGCGCCCTGACGTCAGGGTTGTGGAGTGACAGAGTAGGGGCACATGCAATGCGCCCAGCGGGGTGCATCCGTTGGTGCAGGGTGCAAATCATAAGCCATGAAAGACGCAGTGATCGTGTCTGCGGTCCGCACGGCGGTCGGCAAGGCGCCGGCCGGTACCTTGCGCGCGACGCGGCCGGACGAGATGGCGGCGGTCGTGCTCGCCGAAGCGCTGGCACGGGCGCCGGCACTCGATCCGTCGGAGATTGACGATGTGATTCTCGGATGCGCGATGCCGGAGGCGGAGCAGGGACTGAATGTTGCCCGGATTGCCAGCCTGCGTGCCGGTATTCCCGTCAGTGCTTCCGCGGTGACCGTGAACCGCTTCTGCGCGTCGGGGCTGCAGGCGATCGCGCAGGCGGCCGAGCGCATCGCGGCTGGGCAGGCGACGGCGATTCTGGCGGGCGGCACCGAGTCGATGAGCCTGGTCCCGATGGGCGGGCACAAGGTTGCGCCGAATCCGGCGCTGGTGGCGTCATACCCCGACGTCTACCTCACGACCGGTCTCGTGGCCGAGAACCATGCGCGGGAATCCGCCATCTCCCGGGACGCGCAGGACGGCTTCGCGCTCGAGAGTCATCGTCGAGCCATCGCAGCGATCGATGACGGCCGCTTCGCCGACGAGATCGTTTCGCTGCCGGTGACGATGGTCGATTCGGCCTCGGGGAACGGCGCGCCGACGATCCGCGCGCTCGACTTCAATGTGGACGAGGGGCCGCGGCGCGACACGACCGCCGACGCGCTGGCGAAGCTTCGCCCCGCGTTCCATGTCACCGGATCGGTCACGGCCGGAAACTCGTCGCAGATGAGCGACGGTGCTGCCGCGGTGCTGGTCATGGAGGCCGACCGCGCCCGCACGCTCGGCCTCACGCCGCTCGCACGGTTCGTCGGCTACGCCACGGCCGGCGTCGAGCCGGAGCGCTTCGGGATTGGACCGGTGCCGGCGGTCAGGAAGGTCCTGGCTCGCGCCGGTCTCCGCCTGGAGGACATCGACCTGGTCGAGCTGAACGAAGCCTTTGCCGCACAGGTGCTGGCGTGCCTGCGGGAGCTGCCCATCGATGCCCGGATCCTGAATGTCAACGGCGGCGCCATCGCGCTGGGACATCCGCTCGGGTGCACCGGCGCGAAGCTGACGACCACGCTGCTGCACGAGCTGAAGCGCCGCGGCGGCCGATACGGTCTGGTGACGATGTGCGTGGGGGGCGGCATGGGGGCGGCGGGCGTCTTCGAGCGCATCGCATGACCACGATGCGACCGGCATCGCTCGGAGGCTCGTGGCTGCTCGAGCCGCCGCCATCCTCCCCGTTCACGCCCGAACGACGGACCGAGGAGCATCGGCTCATCGCCGAAACGGTGGCCGAGTTCGCCGAGCAGGAAGTGCTGCCCGCGCTCGATCGACTGGAGCAGAAGGACTGGGTCACGGCGCGACTGCTGATCAAGCGGTGCGGCGAGCTCGGATTGCTCGGCGTGGACGTGCCGGTGGCCTATGGCGGCGTCGACCTCGACCGCATCTCGTCGCTGATCGTCTCCGAGCACATCGCGCGATCGGCCTCGTTCGGCGCAACCTATGGTGCGCAGGCGAACCTGTGCATCCTGCCGCTCGTCATGTTTGGCACCGACGATCAGACGGTCGCGCTACCTCCCCGATCTCGTCAGCGGCGCCAGCGTCGGCGGCTATGCCCTGACCGAAGCCGGCTCAGGATCGGACGCGCTCGGCGCCAGGGCACGCGCCACTCGACAGCCGGACGGCAGCTTCCGGATCGCCGGCGAGAAGATGTGGATCACCAACGGCGGGTTCGCCGACGTGTTCGTGGTCTTCGCCAAAGTCGATGGCGACGCCTTCACCGCTTTCCTCGTCGAGCGGGCCTTCGGCGTCGCCAGCGGACGCGAAGAGCACAAGATGGGGCTCCACGGCTCCTCAACGACACCGCTCATCCTGCAGGACGTGCCGGTGCCCGCGGCGAACGTGCTCGGCGAGATCGGCCGCGGCCACAAAGTCGCCTTCAGCGTCCTGAACCTCGGTCGTCTCAAGCTTGGCGCGATGTGCGCCGGAGGCTGCCGCATCGCGATCGGCGAATCGGCACGATATGCGGCGGCGCGGCATCAGTTCGGGCAGCCGATCGCGGCTTTCGGCGCCATTCGCCACAAGCTGGGCGAGATGACGGCCCGCACCTACGCGCTCGAGGCCGTGCTCTATCGCACGGCGGGGTTGATCGATCAGCACATGGGCGAACAGGCGAGGGAGCCTCGCGGGGCTGAAGCCCCACCTCCAGGGCGCGGGGCTGAAGGCCCGCCTCCACAACGCGGAATGTCGCTGGCCGCGGCGCTCGACGAGCTCGCGGTCGAGGCGTCGATCGCGAAGGTGTTCGGCAGCGAGACGCTCGATTTTGTCCTGGACGAGAACGTGCAGATCCATGGCGGCAACGGCTACGTTCGCGACTACCCCGCAGAGCGACACTATCGGGACGCGCGCGTCAATCGCATTTTCGAGGGCACGAACGAGATCAACCGGCTGGTGATCTCCGGACGGCTCGCGAAGCGCGCGATGAAGGGCGACCTGGCACTGATCCCGGCGGCTCGCCGCCTGTTCGACGCCCTCATGGGCCCGCCTGTGTTTGCCGCCGATTCCGGACGGGAACACGTGCTGTCGTCTGAAGCGCAGGCCGTGGACGCGTTCAAGAAGGTCACGATCCTGGCGCTGGGAGCGGCGATGGAACGCTTCGGAGCGACGCTTCAGGACGAGCAGGAAGTCCTGCTGTGGATCGCCGATCTTGCGATCGATACCTATGCCGCGGACAGCGCGCTCGCACGCGCCACGACCGCGGAGGCGATCGACTCCGGCTCTATTGCCTTCCACCACGCGGCCACACGCGCCTTCATCAGCGACGCCGCCTTGCGCGTCGACAGCACCGCACGACAGATACTCGCCGCGATCGCGGACGGCGACACGCTGCGCACGCACCTGGCCGCGTTGAGGCGCGTCCTGAAAGTGCTGCCCGCCGACACGGTCCGCTGCCGCCGCGCGCTCGCGGACGCCACGGTCGAACGCGGAGCGTACCTGTTCTAGGTCGCGGACGGTCACGGATCCAGATCGTCACGGATGAACACGAACGACCACGGATCTCAGATCGGTCACGGATGGACGCGGACGAATGCGGATCTCAATCGGTCACGGATGAACGCAGAGGTGCACGGATCAGACTGAACAGATCAGGAACGACTCCGCGGAATTGCAATCGGACTTGCCGTCTGCGGCCGCTCGCCTCCTCCGGACCACGTTTATCGCGGTTCGAATCCCTGCCTGCCAGCCACAGAATTTTGCCTTTGTTTTCAATCATTTACAGTGCAGGGTGATTTCAGTATCGAACTGAACTCAATTCAACGCCGCATCGAACGGACACATCCCCGCTCCGAAACGAGCCTCGTGCTCGGAATGCTAAACTCGCATGGTGCGGCGGTTCGTCCTCGCCATCATCGTCGGCTTGCTGACGTTCAGCGCCTCCGGCTTCCCGACTCTGATCGTCGGCGAGCCCTGCACCGGCTACGAGCAGCCGGGAGCGAAGACGCCGCGTGCCCGCCCACATGCGTGACCTGCGGTTGCTGCGCGCAGGCCGCTGAGCCTGCCGTGGTACCGGTGACGAGTTCGCTCGAGGCTCCCGTCGCCGACGTCAGTCCTCTCATTCCTCGCCTCGCGAAAACCAGCCCTCGCGACATCCTCCACGTCCCCAAGCCGCGCTTCGCGTAGTCCCTCCGTTCGATCTCGTTTAGCTCGGGCCGACACGAGTCGGTAGAAGGAATTCGCATGCGCATGGGTACGAGAACCGTCGCGGTGTGCGCGGTCGTGTGCGTTCACGCCGCGACAGCCGCCGCTCAGGGCAGAACATTGACGCTCGCGGAAGTGTTGGCGCGGGCGCGCGAGCAGGCGCCTCAGATCGTCAGCGCGCGGCTGGCGTTGGAGGAGGCCCGCGGCCGGCTGCTCGGAGCGTCCGTTCGATCTCAGGCCAATCCCGAAGATCGACGCGGCGCTCGGCAACCGCAACGGGACCGGCGACGCGATTCACCGACTTCGAGCTGGGTCTCGGCCAGAGCTTCGAGCCGGGGGCCCGCCGGTCCGCGCGTATTGCCGGCGCCAACGCCGCGATCGCGCAAAGCTCCGCGAATATCGACGAAGTCACGCGGACGGTGCTCCGGTCGGCGGCATCGGCGTACTACCGCGCGGTCCACGCGAATGACCGGATCAGGCTGCTGAAGCCACGCACGAACTGGCGCAGAGCGTGTACGCCACCGCCGATCGCCGGTTCAAGGCGGGCGACATCGCGGTCCTCGATGTGAACATCGCTCGCGCGTCGCTTGGCCGCGTGTCGCGCCGAACGCGAGGGGGCCGAGGCCTCCAAGGCTCTCGCGCTCGGAGAGCTGCGGCAGCTGCTGCGTCTCGAGCCGGACGTCGGCGTCGAAGGATCGCTCTCGCGTCCAGCCGAGGCCGATCTGAACGCGGCCTTCAGTCGGCGTGCTCAGCGGCCCGAGCTTCGAGCGACTCGAAGCCGGCATCCAGGAAGCCGAAGCCGAGCTGCGACTGGGCCTGAGCTTCTCGAAGCCCGAATACGGCGTCGGCGTTCGGTACTCGCGAGAAGAAGGCGATCAGATCGTCACTCGGCGGCATGACCGTGACGTTGCCGATGTTCTCGAAGGGCCAGGAGCAGCGCGCGGTCGGTTCGGCCCGCGCGGCCCGACTTCGTGCCGAGCTCGACGCCGCTCGGGCTCGCGTGCAGCTGGAAGTCCGTGCGGCCTTCGACGCGTACACCCGACGGCTCGCCGCTGTTCGCGTGCTCGAAGCCGAGGCGATGCCCGGCCTCGACGAGAACGAACAGCTCACGACGCGCAGCTTCGAGGTCGGGCAACTGGGCCTGCCCGAGCTGCTGCTGATTCGCCGCGAAATTCTCGACACCCGTTCTCAATATCTCGACGCTCTCTTGGAGGCTGCGCTGGCCCGGATCGATCTGGATGCCAGCGCCGCAATACTGCGATGACTGTCAAGACCCTTCGTCATCCTCGTCGTGCGTGTCTGGCGCTCGTCGGCTGCGGCCGGCGCTCCGAGGAGACCGCGAAACCGGCGCCGGCGACACCGAACGCCGCCGCAGCCGACGCCGCACAAGGAGGACCCCAACACGGTCGAAGTCGACGAAGGCATGCTGCGCGACCTTCGGATCACGACGCGAGCCGTCGAATCGCGCGACCGGCGGCGAACTGGTCATGCTCCTGGGCGAGCTGGCCGTGGATCAGCGCGCGTACGCCGAGGTCGGCACACCTGTCGGCCGCGCGAGTCACGCGACTGCTCGTCAATGCCGGCGACGCGGTGCGCAGCCGGCCAGACGCTGGCGGAGCTGACGAGTCCGGAGCTCGGACGCGAGCGCGCAGAGTACCTGTCGGCCAGCGCGCGCCTCAAGCTGGCCGAAGCAGCACTTGAGCGCAAGCGCGGCCTGGCGGCCGAGAAGATTGTCCCGCTGCGAGAAGTGCAGGAGGCGGAATCGGCCGCCGGTGAGGCGCGCGCGGCGCTCCGCGCGTCCCGTGCGGCGATCGCCGCGTTCGGCGTCGAGCCGCCCGCGGACGACGGCGACGATGCGACGTCGTCGGCGTTCGTGCTGCGGTCGCCGGTCGCGGGCTCAGTCATCGAGCGGACCGCGGTCGTCGGGCAGATGCTGGATCCGGCGACGCCGGCGTTCCGCATCGGCAACCTCTCGACGCTGTGGCTGACCGTTCACGCCTTCGAGCGCGACGCCGTTCGCATCCGCCAGGGCGTCGCCGCGCGGCTGTCGTTTCCCGCGCTTCCGGGCCAGGACTTCGACGGCACGGTGGCGATGGTCGGGCGTCACGTCGAGCGCGAATCGCGCACCGTGCCCGTTCGGATCGACGTGAAGAACAGCGACAATCTCCTTCGTCCTGGCATGTCGGCGACGCGCGACACTGCCCGTGGGCGAGACCGGCGCACCGATCCTGACCGTCCCGGTGGCGTCGGTTCAACGCGTGCGCAACGAGTGGTGCGTGTTCCTGCCGAAGGACGCGAACCACTTCGAGATTCGCCGCATCGGCCGAGGCCGCGATCTCGGCGGCGAAGTCGAGGTGCTCTCCGGGCTTCGCGCCGGCGAGAACATCGTCGTCGATGGCGCGTTTCTGCTGAAGGCGCAGGCCGAGAAGGGCGAAGGCGATCACGATGCTCACTGAGGCACGCCATGATTAGCCGGCTGATTCGCGAGTCGTTTCACGCGCCGCTGCTGACCGCGCTGCTGGTCGCGGCGGGGACGACGATCGGCGCGTTCTGGATGCAGGATCTGCGGCGGGATGTGTTCCCCGATCTGTCGGCGCCGGTCTTCAACGTCATCACGCAGAACGCCGGCGATGGGCGCCGAGGAGCTCGAGACGGCGATCGCGATCCCGCTCGAGGTCGCGCTCGCGGGGTTGCCGGACGTGCGGCGCGTGCGATCGAACTCGCAGCTCGGCGTCGCGCAGGTCACGATCGAGTTCGAGCCGAGCGCCGACTACTACCGCTCGCGGCAGTTCGTCGCCGAGCGGGTCGGGCAGGTGTCCGGGCAGCTGCCAGCCGGCACCGATCCGCCGCTGATTTCCAGCCTCACCGGCCGTCTGAACGAGATCTTCGAGTTCACGCTCGAGGCTGACCCGGGCGCCGCGGATCTCATGACCCTGCGGGATCTCGCGGAGTTCGAGGTGAACAACCGGCTGCTGGCCGTGCCCGGCGTCGCCGCCGTGGAGCGGCTGGGCGGCTATCTCCGGCAGTTCCAGGTGCAGCTCGACCCCGAGCGCATGTCGGCGCGGCTCGTCAGCCTCGACGAGGTGATGCACGCGGTCGAGGAGTCGAACCTCAATGCGTCGGGCGGGATCGTCGCCCAGGGCTCGATCGAATGGACCGTCCGCGCGCATCGGCCGTGCGCAGACCGTGGACGATCTTCGCCGCACGGTGGTGACGACGCAAGGGGATGTGCCGGTCCTGCTCGGCGATGTCGCCGACATTCGCGAGGCGGCGGCGGTCAGACGTGGCGTCGCGCATCGCCTGAAGGGCGAGGTCGTCAGCGCGCGCATCATCAAGCAGTTCGGCTCGGATACGGTGACCGTCGCGGCGGGCATCCGCGGCGCGGTCGAAGACATCCGGCGAACACTGCCGAAAGGCGTCCAGCTTCGCATCGTCTACGACCAGTCGCAGCTCGTGTCGTCGGCACTCGGCGGCGTCGGCCGCGCCGTGATGCTCGGCGGCGTCTTCGTCGTGCTGGTCATTCTGGTGCTGCTCGGCAACGTCCGAGCGGCGCTGGTCGTGACGCTCACGATTCCGCTGTCGATCGCGCTCGCGGGGCTGCTGCTGAGGCCGCTCGGCGTCGGCCTGAACACGATGACGCTCGGCGGCCTGGCGATCGCCGTCGGCCTGCTGGTCGACGCCGCGATCATCATGGTGGAGAACATCCTGCACCGGCTGAGCGGCGCGACGACTCGTCGCGAGCGCCGGGAGCGTGCGCTGCGCGCCGCCGCCGAAGTCGCTCGCCCGATCGCGTTCGCGACGCTCATCGTCATCGTCGTGTTCCTTCCGCTGTTCGGCATGACCGGCATCGAAGGCCGCATGTATCAGCCCTTGGCGGCCGCGGTCATCGCGGCGATGGCCGCGGCGCTGATCCTGGCGCGTCACGCTCGTGCCCATCGCGGCGGCCCTGGTCCTGAGGCCGTCTCGGGCCGGGGCGGACGAAGACGTCGCGCTGCTTCGAAAGATCAAGCAGTGGTATGCGCCGGCATTGGATCGGTGCCTCCGCCATCCCGTCCTTGTGGCGTCTGGTCACGTTGCTCGATGGCGGTCCCGAGCGCTGCGCTGGGCCTGCGCATCGGTAGCGACTTCATGCCGCAGCTGGACGAAGGCGCGTTTCTGCTGCAGACCGTGCTGCCGGCGGAAGCGGCGCTGGACGAAGTCGATCGGCTGAACCATCGCGTCGAGGACGTGTTGCGACAGGTACCCGAGGTCGAGGACGTCGTGCGCCGGACCGGTCGTGCGGAACGGACGGAGGATCCGATGCCGCACACGGTCTCGGATGTGCTGGTCGTTCTCAAAGCCGACCGTTCCCGTGGGCTCGAGGAGATCGAGAGCGGACATGCGCGAGCAGCTCGAAGGCATGCCGGGCGTCGCCGTGCTGTTCACGACGCCGTTGGGCATGCGCATCGACGAGGGCCTGGGCGGGACGCCGGCGGATCTCTCGGTCAGAATCTTCGGGCCGGATCTCGACGAACTGTCGCGACTTGCGGAGCAGGCCGAAGGGTTGATTCGAGGCGTTGACGGCATCGCCGACTTGCGTGCGGAGCAACTCACGGGGCTCCCGCAGCTGCAGATCGCGGTCAATCGGGAGGCGACCGCACGCGTGGGTCTGGCGCCGGGGGACGTGATCCGAGCCATCAGAATCGGCCTGGTCGGTGAAGAACAGTCGCAGATCTGGATCGGCCAGCGTCGCTTCGATCTCGTCGTTCGGCTGCGCGACGATCGGCGCGACACCTTCGATGCGATTCGCACGCTGCTCATCGACGGCCATGACGGCCGAAAGATTCCACTCGGGCAGCTCGCCGACGTGACCCAGACGTTCGGTCCGGCGGCCATCCGGCGAGAGGCCGGGACGCGCCGGATCGCGGTCGAGGCATCGGTCAGCGGGCGCGATCTCGGCAGCACCGCGTCGGAGGTCAGGCAGATCCTCACCGAGCAGCTGAAGCTGCCGGCCGGGCTACTTCTTCGATCTCGGCGGCAGGGTCGAGAGTCAGGCACGCGCCTCTCGCGCACTCACGCTGGCCATCGGTGCGGCGCTGTTCGGCGTGTTCGTCCTGCTGCTGGTGGCGCTTGGATCGGCCGTGGAGGCGGCGATGATTCTGGGCACCGTCCCGATCGCGTTCGTCGGCGGAATCCTCGCGCTGCTGATCGCGGGCGAGACCTGGAACGTCTCGTCGCTCGTCGGTCTGATCGGATTGTTCGGCATCGCCGTGCAGAACAGCCTCGTGCTCGTGACGCAGACGCGAGGATTGCTGTCCGAGGGCCGCAGTCTGCCCGATGCGGTCCGGGAGGCGAGCATCGGCCGTGTCCGGCCGAAGTTGATGACGGCCGGCACAGCGACTCTGGGACTTGCTTCCGTTGCTGGTCCTGCAGCTGCACGGAACTGAGATCGAGCGACCGTTGGCGGTGGTCATGATCGGCGGCCTCGTCACGTCGACGCTATTCACGCTGCTCGTGCTTGCCGACCTTCTATCTGCAGGTGCACGGGTGGCTCGAACGACGCTCGCAAGGCGCAAGTGAGGCCTCAGCGTGAGCAAGGCGCACGATCACCAGCACGACCACGGTGGTGACGGCACAAACGCGCGACGACTAACCCTGACGCTGGTGCTTGTGCTCCTCTACATGGGAGTCGAGGTCGTGGGTGGTCTTCTTGCGGATTCGCTGGCGTTGATCGCCGATGCCGGTCACATGTTCTCCGATGCCGGCGCGCTCGGCCTGACGCTTTTTGCCATGCGGTTCGCACGCCGTCCTGCAACGGCGCAGCGCACTTATGGCTCGTATCGTGCGGAGATTCTCGCGGCGCTGGTCAACGGCGCCACACTCGTGGCCGTGGCGATGTACATCTTCATCGAGGCATTCGAACGCCTCCGAACGCCTCCCGAGGTGCGGGGCGGACTCATGCTGGCGGTCGCGAGTGGTGGGTTGCTCGTTAATGCCGCCGGCCTCTGGATTCTGCACATCGGGCATGACGCCAATCTGAACATGCGTGGCGCGTGGCTCCACGTGTTGACCGATGCGCTAGGAAGCCTTCAAGCAATCATCGCTGGGGCGTTGATCTGGGCGTACGGCTGGTACTGGGTTGATCCAGCTTGCCTCGGTGCTGATCGGCTTGCTCGTCATCTACTCGTCGTGGTCGCTGATCCGGCAATCCGTCGCGGTCCTGATGGAAGGCGCTCCGGGCCATATCAACGTCGACGATGTGCGCTCGGCCCTCCTCGAACTTCCGCACGTGTCGAACGTTCACGATCTTCATGTGTGGACGATCACGAGCGGCTTTGTGGCGTTGTCCGCGCACGTGACTTGTCCGGGCGACTACAACCACGATTCGCCTGCTGAGCCAGGCCCAGCGACGCTTGCCGAGCGGTTCGGCATCCGTCACACGACGATCCAGATCGACCGCGATTCGGCTTGCGAAGGGACAAGCTCATCCGCCCTTCAAATGACTGGATGACCTTCGAATCATGTCCAGTCCTCTTCTGTATTCAATGACACCGGTCACACCGACGCGGCAGGCAGTCGCGCCACCGGTCGACCGAACCGTTCGTACAAGATCGGGACGACGATCATGTTCAGCGCGGTCGAACTCAACAGGCCAAACATGATGACCATCGCCATCGGTGCCTGAATCTCGCTGCCAGGCTCGCCGGCAGACAGCGCAATCGGTACCAGCGCCAGCCCGGCGGCGAGCGCGGTCATCAAGATCGGCACGAGCCGCTCGGTCGCGCCTCGAACGACGGCCGTCTTGAAATCGGTCACGCCCTCGTGTTCCTGCAAATGGCGGATGTGCGAGACGAGCATGATGCCGTTGCGGGTGGCAATTCCGAACAGGGTGATGAAGCCGACGATCGATGCGACCGACAGAACACCGCCTGCCAGATACACGCCGATGACACCGCCAATCAGCGCCAGCGGCAGATTGATCATGATCAACAGACCATCTCGCGACGAGCCGAACGCCGCCGAGAGGATGAAGAAGATCGCGACGATAACGCCCAGCGAGAGCCAGAGGAGCTGCCTCGACGCTTGGGCCTCGCTTTCGAACTGACCGCCGTACTCGACGTGATAGCCCTGCGGCAGCTTGACGTTCTGAGTGACCCGCTCGCTGAATGTCGTTGACCACGCTGCGCAAGTCCCGCCCGGAGACGTTGCTCTGGACGACGATTCGGCGCTGGACGTTCTCCCGCATGACGAAGTTCGGGCCACGGTCTTCCTGAATCGTTGCGACCGCAGACAGCGGAATCTGGCGACGGTCTGGTGTTTGGATCTGCGTCATCCCAATCGCGTCGAGTTCCGTCGATTCGTCCAGGGCGTAGCGAACGACCAGCGGAAACGCGATCTGTCCCTGAAGAATCTGACCCACGGCATGCCCGACGCGCGCCGTCTGCAGGGCTTCCGCGACCGTGCCCGACGCGAGCCCGTGACGCGCGGCCGCTGCCGCGATCGACCCGCACCTTCAGCGTCGGAATGTCGGTCTGGGCCTCTGTCGCGAGGTCGACCACTCCCGCCACCTGCGCCATCTGACCGTGCACCTGGCCTGCCAGCTGGCGGAGGGTCGGAAGATCGTCGCCGAAGATCTTGACGGCGATGTTCGCTCGGGTACCCGAGAGCATGTGATCGATGCGATGCGAGATGGGCTGCCCGATCGTGACGTTGGTGCCCGGGAGCAGTGACACCTTCTGTCGCAGCTCTTCGAGCACCGCTTCGCGCGGCCGATCCTTCATTTCGAGGCGGACGTCGATCTCCGCGGATTCGACTCCCTGCACGTGCTCGTCGAGTTCAGCCCTGCCGGTTCGTCGCGCCGTGGACGTGACCTCCGGCACGCTGAGCATCAACCGCTCCAGGGCATTGCCGAGCGCGTTTGAATCCGCGAGGCTCGTGCCCGGAACTGTCACGGCGCTGACGGTCAAGGCGCCTTCGTTGAACTCAGGGAGAAACGATCTGCCTGCCGCACCGATGCCCACGAGGGCCATGACCAATAGGGCGACGGCAGCGGTCAGCACTGTCCGCCAGTACGTGAACGCATGGCCGAGCCATCGCTCGTACGCGGCCTTGAGGCGTTGCGTCAACTTGGGCTCAGTGCCCGACGCTATCAGGCGCGATTGCGGCAAAAGCCAGGAGCACAGCACTGGAGTGACCGTGAGTGCGACGACCAGCGACGCGATCAGTGCTACGACATAGCCGAAACCAAGGGGCCGCAGCAGTCGGCCCTCGACGCTGCTCAGCATGAACAGCGGCAGGAAGACGAGCGCGACGATAACGGTCGCGAAGACGACTGAGTGCCGAATTTCCGTGCTTGCCTGGTAGACGACCTCGAGCACGGGCAAGCGCTCGGACTCCGGTCGTGTCGCGTTTTCTCGCAGGCGCCGGACGACGTTCTCCACGTCGATGATCGCGTCGTCGACCAGTTCGCCAATCGCAATGGCCAGCCCGCCCAGGCTCATGCTGTTGATCGTGAGACCGAATCGATCCATCGCAATGACGGCGGCCACCAGCGACAACGGCAACGCGAGGAGCGTAATGACCGCCGCCCGCACGTTCATCAGGAACACGACGACAACGAGGATGACGAGGACCGCACCCTCGATGAACGCCGTGAAGAGGTTGGCGAGCGACTGCTCGATGAAATCCGCCTGCCGGAACAGGTCGCGATGGATCTGCATGCCCTGAGGCAGGGCCCGTTGGATATCTTCAAGCGTGGCGTCGATGCGCTCGGTCAGTTCCAGCGTGTTGACCGCCGGCTGTTTCTGAATGCCAACGATGACCGCAGGTCTGGCATTGTGCGAGCCTTCGCCCCGCTTGATCGCCGCGCCTTCGCGAACCATACCCACGTCCTGTATGAGCACAGGAGTTGCGTCGGTGGTCTTGACGCTGACTGCAGCGATGGCGTCGGCGTCACCCAGACGGCCGACACCGCGCACGAGGTACTCCTGACCTTGTGCGACCTGAAATCCTGCGGTCGCGTTCTGGTTCGCCGCAATCAGCGCTTCCTCAACTTCCTGAAGCGTCACTTGGTGTGCGGCAAGGCGGATCGGATCGAGGACCACTTCGTACTGCTTCTGTTCCCCTCCGGTGGCGATGACTTGCGAGACGCCAGGCACGGCCAGAAGCCGACGTCTGACGACGGTTTCCGCGATGGTCCGGAGTTCCAGTGGCGAGTGGCGGTCCGACTCCAGGTCGATGAACAGCACCTCGCCCATGATCGAGGAGACCGGTGCCAGGAACGGGGGCTCGACGTTTGGAGGCAACGAACCTGAGACCAGCGTGAGCTTCTCCGTGACCGTCTGGCGGGCGCGGTTGATGTCTTGTCCCCAGTCAAACTCCACCCAGACGACGGCGACGCCTACGGCCGTCGCGGAACGCACCCGGCGAACGCCCGCCGCGCCGTTCAGCGCAGATTCGATCGGGAACGTGACCAGCGACTCGATCTCGAGCGGATCCATACCCGGCGCTTCGGCCAGGATCGTCACGGTCGGCGCGGTGAGATCCGGCAGCACGTCCAGGGGAATGCGCGTGGCCGTCCACCCGCCCCAAATCAGGAACGCTACGGCGAGCGCGACGATGATCGGGCGATGCCTAAGCGACCAGCGAATGAGTCCGTCAATCATCTTCGGCTCCGCTCAGTGCACGTGCCCGTGGGCCGGAACCGACGTGGATAACGACGCAAGGCGCACGAGGTACGCGCCTTTCGTTACCACGCGTTCTCCAGGCTTGAGGCCCTCGGTGATTTGCACCACCTCGCCCGATCGTGGGCCGATCGTCACCGCCCGCCGTTCGAAGGTTTCGCCTTCGCGCTGCACGAACACGATCGGCCGCCCGGCATCGTCCACGATGGCTGTCGCGGGGACGACCGGACGCGCTTGCGTCGCCTCCAGAAGCAAGTGGAGGAATGCGGCTTGCCCCACCGGCAGTCCGATCGTCCGGTTCTCAAAGGCGAATGTAATGGGCAACGTCCGGGACTGTGGGTCCAACACCTTGCCGACGCTCACGAGCCGACCGGCCGGCAGGCGATCGGCTTGTCCGGCGATCTCGAGTTCGGCGGCCTTCGCGAGGCGAGCACGAGCCGCCTGTGCTTCGGGAACCTGACCGACGACGTGGACCTGTGCGGCATCCACCACGCGGAACAGCACGCTGCCGGCGCTGACGTTCGCTCCGGTTGCCGCATTGCGTTGAGCAATGACGCCGCTCACGGGGGCGCGGACGATGAACAACCCTTCGGGGTCAGTGGCGCTTCCCGTGCGTGCGGCGTTGTACTGCGCCAGACTTGCCTCGGCCGCCGTCAGGCGAGCCTTCACCTGCTCCTCGGCGGATCGCGCTTCCTCCAGGCGCCTGGCAGGCGCCGCTCCCGCGGTCGTTAACCGCTCGGCCCGTTCGCGATCACGAGTCGCCAGGGCGAGCGCCGTTTGTGCTTCCGTGCGCGCTCGTTGCAGCTGCGGAAGGTCGGCTGGCGCCGAGGGTGGGGGCAGCAGTCGCGCGAGTTCCTGCCCCCGAGATACGCTGGTGCCAAGCGCGACCTCCACGACGCTCGTCAGGCGACCGTCGATGGGTGCAGCCACGTCGGCAGCGCCGCCAGGTCTTGCTTCGAGGCGCGCCGGAACGCGGATCGATTCTCGAACCGCCTGTTCCTTCACGAGCGCGGTGCCGAAGTCCAGGCTCCATTGCTGTTCCTTCAGGAAACTGATGCCTGGCGCATCCTCGCCTCCGGCTGGCGCGGCGGCACGGGCGGCTTCAGCATTCGGGTGTACATCGACGTCGCCAACACGATGTTCGTCGCTTAATCCCGTAGCCTTGAGCACGATCACGAGTTGGCGTTTGCCCGCATGCGTGGGCTTCACGTCGACACCGAAGATCCCTGGGCGAGACGGCGCGTCGACGCGGAACACTTCCGGTTGCGCCGAGCCGCCTTCGAGCCGAACCTCCACGTTGCCTTCAGTCAGCGCCTTGAAATCACTCAACCGCGTGAGGTGAATGGCGAATCGTGACGTGGAACCGACGGCGAGAGGCGGGTACTCGGCAAAGAGCTCCGTCTTCTCCGTCCATCGCGTGACGCTCAAGGCCTCGGGTTCTTCCGGCGCGGCCTCAGGCTCCGCGGATCGATTGCACCCAGCGGCCACAATGGCGATGAGCAGGATCGAGAACAGAGATTTCAGGGCCACAATGTGTCTCCCACTGCGCGTTCCAAAGCGATCTGTGCCAGGCGCGCGTCGAGCCGCAAATCGATGCTGCGAGTCCGTGCTCGTGATGCGGTACGAGCCGCGTCGAGCAGCTCCAGAATGCCGACCTCACCCTCGCGATACGCGACCACGGCGATCTGCACCAATTCCTCCGCGGCTCCCTGCTGTTGATCCTGGGACAGCGCAGCTTGCCGCAGCGTCAGCACCTCCGAGGCGCCGGTGATCTCGCTGCGAATGCGGTATTCGATGAACATCCGCTCCGCCTCGACACGTAGCCGTTCGGCCTCCCAACGCGCAGCTTCGCGGCCGCCGTCATCGAACAGGGGCAGCGCCACAGTCACTCCGAACACGCCACCGGTTTTGCGTCCCGACAGCTCGTCCGCTCGTTTCACGCCGCCAAACAGATTCGGGGACGGAAGCCGTGCTTTTCGAGCCGCGTCGCCTTCGAATGTGGCGCGTTGACCAAGCTGCTCAAGGGCACGAAGCTCTGCGCGACTGGACGTCGCTCGGGTGAACAACGTCTCAAGGGGGACCGGCGACCGCTGGGTGATCTCGGTGGCCGCAACCGTGGTGAGCAAAGCGTCACGCGGCAGCATGCCGGAGACCGTTGTGCGCGCTTCGGCAAGTGCCACCGCCGCGGACGTCACGACCTGATTGGTGTCGCGGAGTTCCTGTTCTGCGCGCAACCGATCGAATCGCGAGCCTTCGCCTTCTCGCTCACGGGTGCGAAGGATCTCGATGAGCCGTTCGACCTCGCGCATGTGGGCTCGAAGGGACTCGAGGCGTTCCTGCTCGGCGACGACGCGAGCGACCGCTGCGGCGGCATCGGAGCGGAGCAGCCAGAGCCGCCTGTCACGTTCGGCCTCTGCCGCGGCAGTCGCCGCAACGCCGGCTCGCGATAGCGCGTCGCGCGCTCCGAACAAGGACAGCGACTGCTCCGCCTGGAAGAATTCGGTGAAGCCCGCCCCTTCGCGGCTGTACGTGACGGAAGGATTCGGATACGAGAGCCGCGCGTCTTGCTCGCGGCGCGTGACCTCCGATTCGGCCCGGATTGCCCTGGGCCTGCGGCCCATCGCGCACAATCTGCTCCACGATTTCGCGCTCGGTTCGGCCCTGGCCGGCGGCCACAGATGGCACCAGCAGGCCGACCGCAGCGATCCAGGTACAGACCTGGGCTCGGGTCGGCATACAAACGGTCCTTGGTTAATCGAACAGACGGACGACCAGCGAAGCGCCGGTCAGGTGATCAGGCGAGGTGGGTTAGAGGCGGGGCGCGCGCGGGGATTCGAGCATCAGTGGGCGGACCGTGAACGCGAACGTCAACGACGGGTGTGGCGGATCGGATGGGTGCGGCCGGGACGATGAACGTCGGCCCTGGCAGTTCGCCGAGGTCGACGTGTGCCTGTGGAACTTGGGCGCAACCTAAGGTGGCCGCGACCGCATGGCGGCCAGGATCGCAGGATTCGGCCTGCAACGCCGGGTGGTCGTCGTCTGCCGGCGAGTGGTGGTCCTGCTCGGCTAGCGCTGAATGCTTGTGCTCGTGAGATGCCGGCCCGTGATGATGCTCCGGGTGATCGTGCTCCGCGTACTCGTGCACGTGCATCGAGGAGGCCAGGGCGAAGACCCGACCAGCGACGAGGCAAGCAGGAGTGCCGCAAGACGCCGCACGCAGTGAGTCTACTACGCGCCGAAGGAGAGCATGCCGGCGTCCAGCTCGTGACCTTGGGTCGTGTATTCTGGAACCGCTTTGCTGATCGGTCCCTCCAGTGGTCATTCGATGGATGTCCAAAATGTGTATACAAAAATTCGGACAGCTGAATTCCAGGAACGTCCGTGTCGCGCTCGCTGGCATTCCGGTCGAATCACTTGCGGTTACCGGTGGCTAGCCGGCCGTGACCCAGCCAGTCGCGAATTCCGTCCCTAACACCGGACAGAATCATCATGCCGCACGGATGAGCCAGTTGCGGAAATCGTCCCGAACACCCAGCCAAACTCTTCCGCAAGCACACCCGTCCCTACTCGTATGAACGCGAGTTTGGGACGAAACCTTTCAGGCAGATTCTTAAAGTCGCTAGCTCCGTCCGGCGTTTCGTCCGCCATACGGCTGCGTGCATCGATGGGCGCCTGTCGCTTACGGACGAACGCGGATGATCGTCTTCCCCTTGATCCGCTTGGTCGGGTTGAAGGCGGCGACGGCGTCGTCAAGGGTCGAAACGTTGCCGATGTTCGTCCGCAGTCGTCCGTCCCGCACCCGCTGGACGATCTCACTCAGTTGGGCACGATCGGACTCGACAACGAAGTCGACCCCTAGGCCGTCGGCGGGCCGCGCCTCGGGCGGCCCGACGATGGACACCAGTGTGCCTCCGGCTCGAATCAGGCCTGCGGACCGCTTCCCGATGTCGCCGCCGATGACATCGAACACCAGATCGACTTCGCCGACGTCTTCCAGGGCGTCGTTGTCGAGGTCGACGAACTCCTTCGCGCCGAAGTCGAGCACCGTCTGACGGTCGGCGCCGCGTCCGGTGCCGATGACGTAGGCGCCGGCCTCTCGTGCGAGTTGCGTCACCATCGACCCGACTGCGCCGGCCGCGCCGTGCACGAGGACGCTCTGCCCCGCCTGAAGGCGGCCGTGCTCGAACAGTCCCTGCCACGCAGTCAGGCCCGAATCGGCAGGCTCGCGCCCACCGTGAAGTCGACGTCGCCCGGCAGCGGCGCGAGGTTTCGTGCCTCGACGGCCGCGTACTCCGCCAGGGTGCCGTCGCGAGTCCAGTCCGTGAGGCCGAACACCCGCTGTCCCACCGACAGCCCCCTCGTACCATAGCCGAGGGCGGTGACCACTCCGGCCAGCTCGTGCCCAGGGATCGACGTGTCCGGTCACGGCCGAGGCGATCGGTCCAGGTCGAGGGCCAGGCCAGCTCAGTCGGGACGAATCCCGACGCATGAACCTGAACGACGACGTCGTTTATCGCTGCCTGCGGCTCGGGCCGCTCCGCCAGCGTCATCCCGGCCGTTCCCGCACCCTGGTCCGTCACCACGATCGCCTCTATCGCCCGCCTCCCTGTGTCGAGTCCTCGCCTGCACGGTTGCCGTTCCACCCCTTGTCCCAGGACGGGTTATCGGACAGAAACGGATCAATCAAGATCTTGGCCGCGCCCGCCTCGATGCTGATCAGCGTCAGGGTATTAGCAAATGATGTGGTCATGATCTGGTCCCGTGTGACCGTGGCAAGCATCAAGGCGGCCACGAACTGTCTGGCGTAGTTCGACCAGCGTGCCTTCTAGAAAAAGAGCGCTACGCCGCGTCTGGTACAGGAAGTCCGAAAAAGGAACTGATGCGTCCAGACCGATCGACATCAAGTCTCAAGATATGGGCATCGCCATGCCACAAACGTCACCAGAGGAATCAGAGGGTAATAGGATCCCATCGCAATCGCGGTGATGTCGTGAGGCACGAAGGAGACACGGCGAAGGACGGTCGCCAGCC
>CAVXSR010000011.1:0-142385 GCA_963764495.1 Vicinamibacteria bacterium
ACTCCCGCAGCTTCGCTTGGCTACGCGTAGTAGATCGCTCGGCAGAGCGTACACCGCGGCGAACAGTGGATAGAACCACACCAGCCTACTCTCCAGGTACTTTCAACGCGTCGCCGGGGCGCGCCACGAGGAACATGAATACCAATATCGCGGGCTCAAAGTAGCGCTGGAGGAGCATCTCCCCGGCGAGGAGGGGCAGCAGAAAGGCGCACCACCACAACTGCCAGAGCCCGTCGATGACAAGCCATCGCAAGAGCATGACCAACCCCACGTAGACACCCCCAGAAACAGCACATCGCCGAACCATCCGAAGACGTTCACGGTCCGCAGTATTCCTCCCGCTCTGGGGATCTCGAAGCCCAGGGCCAACCCCGTGGCGACGTAGAAAGCCAGGCCACCGACGACGAGCAGCGACACCAAGAGCGGCCTCCGCCCGTCCTCTGGCGCAAGACCCGTGCGCCGTCACGCGCCGCGATCCACACGAGGGGGAGACTGTAGACAGCCAGGAGGCCCAGCTCGTTCGGCACAGTCGACAAGAGCGCAGGCTGTATGTGAAACGGTCCCTTGACCGGCGTGAAGCCGTGCCAGAGCGCGAAGAGACCAACAGCAGGAACGGTCAGGAGGAGGCAGCCGGCCGTCTAGCGAGTTTCGCGTACCTGCTTGCCGCGTTCGAGAAGACGTTGTAGGCGACATACAGCGTCGCCCACAGGTAGTACTGCCTTGTGTAGAAGCTCGAGTAGCCGAGGATGACGGCCAATGCGTTCAACGGTAGAGAAGGGGCAGAACCCGCACGTGCTCGCCCAAGCAGGACCAGGGCCGCAATCGCTAGATGCACGGCCAGGCCATCCGTGACAAAGTACACCGCCGATGCCCGGATCGTGGGGCTCAGAAGGAAGGCCATGCCTAGTGCAACGGCTGCCGTTCTCGTCGACGCAATGAAACATCGCTACGGACGTGGAGGTAGAGCAGGAAGCCGCCGGCGAGTGTGATGACAACCCATGCGATCCTGAGCAGGTGTGAATCGACGCGACCGAACACGAGCGCCATCAGGAGGTGATACAGCGGCGTTGTCGCGCTCGGATAGTACCTGTAGCGTCTCCAGTAGCCGCTGCTCCTGGAACGCCCTGATCGCCGGGATGTGACAGCAGACCTCGTCCTCGGCAGCCCAGTGGAGGGAGGGGTCAGGCACGAACAGGGTGATGGCGTAGAGCGTCGCGATGACCAGGAACACAGCTATGACCGACACCCTGTGCCCGTGGATGGCAAGCGCCTCCGAACCTGTCTCCACGCCGTCGTCCACGACAATCCTCACGGCCCCCGGCTCTCTCGTATCCGCGATCTTCCGCATGAACTGCCCGTCGCTACAGCACGGCGATGACGATCGTTGGATATGAAGGACGATAGCAACATTAGGGCGTGTGTGGTTAGCATTAAGCCCGTTACCGTGTTCGCTGTCTTCGACAGCGCGGATTAACGCCGAGGCGAGCGGTCGGAGGTGAAAACACCCCGCGAGTATAAGAGTGACGATAGCAACATTAGCGCCTTCTGGGATTAGCATAACGCGCGTTCTCAGCCCCCCTCACACAGAACGGATGGCTCTGGCCGTGGCGCTGAGTCTTGCGCTTGCGGCGAGGTCCTGGGCGTGGCGCGGTTTGCGGTGACGGCATTATTCTGTTCATCACGGATCGTCAACGCATCGGTGTGCCGCGGCGATCGTCGGGATTCTCGACCAGCCTGGAGACGCGCCGGTGTGATGCCGGTCGTGGTGACGGGGCAGCACTCACTCGAGGTATTCTGTTTCGGGCTCGTGCTTACTTTCGGCGGATGTGCTCTTTCTGCATGCTGCAAGGCGTGAGTGGCCGTTCGTCGGCGTCGTTCTGGTGGCCGGTTGCGTGGCGTCGATTGGATTTGCGCACGGGGTTCGATGGATCAAACGCGGGCGTCGCGGTACGCAGCAGGGACAGCCGATGGCAGTCACGGTGAAATAGTGCGAGAGCACGCCTCTGGTCCATATCATCACCAGCGGAACTGGCGCATGCAATTTTCCGGACATGATCTCCGCTGTTCGCAGCGCTCGCTCTCGTCTTCGCCGTGCAGGCGGGCTGGTTTGCCGCAAGCACCAGCGGGACGTCGGACGAAACGGCGTACCTTCGAACGGGCTCAGCATCTACCATCACGGCGATTTCAGCGGGCTGCCGGGGGATGGCATCGCGCCGCTGCCGGTCCTCCTCTCGATGGCCGCGCCGGCGGCACTCGACGTGCGCGGATATGCCGATGCCATTCGCGTCGCGCGGGCCAGTGCCATCGCACTCTTCGGCATTCCGCTCGTGCTGTTGACATATACGATCCTGCTTGGCGCCTATGGTCGCGCCGCGGCTGTGACCGGTACGGCGCTGATCGCGCTGTCGCCGAACATGATCGCGCATGCGGCGCTCGCCACAACGGACGTGTGCTTCGTCCTCACCGCACTGGTGGCGCTTTACGCCCTCATCCTGTACGTGGAGGAACGGACGCGGGCTCGCGTCGCCTGGCTGGCCGTGGCGCTGAGCATTGCGCTTGCGGCGAAGTACTCGGGCGTGGCGCTGTTTGCGGTGACGTCAATTATTCTGTTCATTACGGACGTCAGACGCAGGTGTGCGGCGGATCGCGCATCCCGTACAGGTGACATGCGTTCTTGGGGCCATTGCCGTGGTGGTGGTGTGGGCGTTACATGCTTTCACGTTTGCGCCACCCACGAGTCGGCGGCTCGGCTCCGATCCGCTGCCCGCCGCGATCGTCGGGATTCTCGATCAGGCAAGGCACCAACGCGCAGGACATCCCGCATTCCTGATGGGCGATCGTTCTATCGTGGGGTGGTGGTACTACATGCCCATTGCGCTCGCCCTGAAGAGCACGCCCTCGGAACTGGTGATTATGGCCTACGGTGTGTGGGCCTGTGTGACGGGGTGGCGGCGAGTGTCTTCCCGCACCCTCGTGTGGCGGGTGGCCCTGATCACGTTCGCGGACCCTGGCCATCGTGAACCGTCTGGCGCTCGGGGTTCGCTACGTGTTGCTGGTCCTTCCGCTCCTTCTCTTGATCGCGTTCGAGCACTGGATCGGCGTACCGCGGGTCGCCCGCGATGGTCCTGGGCGGCAGGCCTCGCCCTCGTGGTTGCGCAGGCAGTGAGCGCCGCAACCATCGCGCCCCACTACCTCAGCTATTTCAATCGGCTCACGGGTGGCCCGGAAACCGGCTATCTCTACCTCGCCGATTCGAACATCGACTGGGGACAGGACCTGCCGGCGCTGCGCGAGACGCTGGCGCGGGTGGGGGCGAAACGGCCGCTCGTGTCGTACTTCGGGAACGCTCCGTTCGATCAGTACGGCGTCTCCGCTGACGTCTGGGACAGCGACGTCCGCCCGATTTCACGCGATGGGACTGGGTGGCCCTGTCGATCACGCACCTTAACGGCCTGTACGTGCCGGACGACATCTTTCGGCCGTTCCGCTCCATCACGCCGTCGGCGCGAGCCGGATACTCGATACTCCTGTATGAGACGAGTCGACCCGAAGTACGCTCCGCGATGGCCAACGTGGCCGCACGATGGCCCCCGACGAGTGAGCAATGAGGCCTGTCACTGAGCGTACATGGTCGAGCTCTCCCAGGTTCCAGATGCAAATTCGCAGTCGCTGCACCGCGATATACAGCACGACGGCGTAGGACAGCCGTCGCCATTCCTGCTCCTGGCGTTCTTCTTCCAACTATTCGGACCAGCGCCTCTTGGCTCTCACGTGGCGCAACCAGTATTTTTTGGCTCGAGCAATCTCGTCCCTGAACGAAGCGCGTCTGCACGGAGGACTCGATCGTGACAGTACTTCGATACCTGGAGACTTTCCTCTTCGACTTCCGTACGGGCGCGTGATTGCTGTCCTCTGTGCGATCATGCTTTTTCGGACGGGTATCCGGTACATCCGAATTTGGAAGAGGCGAGAGCGATCGCGCGTCAATCCCTTTGTCAATCCCATCGGAAACCCTTATGCGCAGTATTTATATGGAGCTGGCTCGGTCCGTTTCTCGCTTGGCTGATCGGCGCACACAGTAGTCTCGGCTTCTTCCTGTTCTACTTCGCGTTTGCGATCGCCTTCAATTTGTTGTTGTTGTCATTGCTCTCTCGAGACTCCCGGACCACGCCGCTCGCGCGGCAATTATTCTGTTCGCTGTCCTGCCAGTGTCCGCGACGGCGTACTTTTGGGTTGGGTACGATTCGCTCACCTTGTTCATTATGCTCGTTGGCCTTGCCTATCAACAGTACACATTAGTGACACTGCTGGCTGGGATTGCGTTAGGTATGCACCATTTCGAGCAGGGCGTTCTGGCGACAGCGGGCCTGCTTTTTGCCAATTGCTTGAGCCGCACAGCCGTCGTGCGTGAGGATCGGCCGCAGAGCCAATGCCGGCATGCCTCGAACGGCGATCACTCAGTCCAATTTCCTGTCTTGCTCCTTGTCGCCATAATCGCCGGGAAGTTCATCCTGACTGGCCTGTTCGAATATTTCGGCGCCACAGTGAATTCAGGGCGTTTAGTCTATCTGGCTGATGTTCATCCGGCCGTGAAAGCATTCGTCTTCCATATCCATTACGCGGTGTGGTCGATTCTTGGCCTTGGCTGGTTGGTCGCGTTGAGATATCTGGATTTGGGACGATCGACGATACCATTCTTCGTGACATTGTTTTGCATGCTGCTCCTCTGCCGATATCCGGAGACCAGACCAGAATCCTAGGGATTATCACGTTTCCGCTCATTGCCGAGTACTGGTTGTTCAACGCGACCTTTTTGACACAGCTCGCCAAAAAGGAGCTCGCTGCGCTCTTCGTGGCCTGGGTGCTCATGCCATGGACTTGGACGTGGAGCGGCAAACCGAAGTGGTCGGTATTCCCGTACGACGTCGCGTATGTACCTCCATTGGATCTTTGGCTGGTTCGCCGTTCCGCCAAATCCGGCGGAATGGCCGTTTCAATGAGGCGAACTCCCGGTGCCCGTAGGTCGTCGTGAGGTGTGATCGGCGCGATCGGCGGCGGATCGGCGCCCGTCGGTGCGCCGACGTTATCGCGTATACTTTCAACCGCGGGTTGATCTCCATTGTTTGAGCGCGCCTGCCCCCATGATCATCCCTCTTGAGGAGGCGGCTGCTATCGGTGCGATGCTGTGTGCGATGAGGTTCCGACGCTGTGCCCAGGCTCTGTCTCTGTATCCGGCTGCGCCCTCACGTCCGTGCCCATCAGGCATGCCAATCCATGGAACAGGAGAAGGACGATCGCCGGGAACGCTTCGTAGTAGTCGCGCAGCTCGTCAAGCATACCAAGAAACAGAGTGAGCCCCACCAGCGGAATGATCACCAGCGAGGCGACACGCAGGAAGCGCGGCTGCTCATTCCACCGATAACCGACGAGCAGCACAAGAACGAGGCAGGCGGCGGCCGTCACCGTCGAATACGGGTGAAAGAACGCGAAATTTTCCCTGAAGTGAAATTCGACCATCGTCCCAGGGTTTCGTTGAAAAATGCTGTTGATCGTGTAACTTTACTCCCGAAAAGACGACAATTTGGCCGACACCGAGCTGCCAGTAACGACCCCGAGCCAAATCTCGGACTGGCCAGAAATACAGGGTGATACCACGTGCGTCAGGGCGCTGCCAGGTTGGTGGCGGATCCAGCCCCACGCAAGCTGCACGATCACGCGACGGACATGCGCATTCCCCGCGCGTGTGATGCCTTGGTCTAGTCGGTCTCGCCGCTCTGATAGGGCGCCGGGACCAAGCCGACCAGGGCGCCGAGTTCTCGACCGTTCCGAATGCGACGCCAGCCGAAGATTTCTGTCGCCAGCACCGAGGCTCCGATCGGCCCAATAGCCGCATCATCAAGAACTGGGCAAGGGCACGGCTCGTCGCCGGGGTCAGATGCTCCGGCCGCGCGAGTCGCAGCCCCTGCAGGTCGCGAATCGTCCATCCACCTCTTGCAGCTGCGTCCACGTGCGGGTCAGTCGCTCCTGCAGGCCGGGAGGAGCGGGGTGCCGTCCCAAAGATGCGCCGCTTCAAGCCGATGGAGAAATTCCGTATCGATCCGCAGCGACACGCCCTGCGTCGCCATCAGGGATTTCAGACGACTCATCAGCCGCGTCCGATCCGGCGTCAACGCTTCTAAGGTCCGGGAGAGGTGGCGCGCATCCTCTTCGGCTACCGTGGGCACCCGGACGACGCGCCACGCGCGCCGGTCACCCAGGACATACCGCGCCAGCAAACTCAGGAGACCCGCGAGATCGAGATGGTCGTTCTTGGCCCGCCTGGCCCGTCGATTGACTTCGATGCTCGAGGAATCGACGACGTAATTGGTGATCCCCTGCGCCAGCAGGTAGCGATGCAACCAGAAGCCATCGCGGCCAGCTTCGTAACAACTCATCACCGGCGAGTCAAATGACAGGCCCAGTCGCTTCTTCGCTCGCTCGATCTCCGTCGCCAAAACGCCGACGGCGCCGGCCGGAATCTGTCGAATACGCGGACGCTGCCCCATCCCCACGGTGAATCCCAGCTTCCAGGATCGCTGCCCCAATTCGAACGCCAACAATAAGCCACACGCCGGTGCAGTAGACTCAATCGGACGGGTCATGGTGATCATCGCTACGCTCCTCCGTGTTGAAACGTCACGATGAGCGTAACCGCCACGGCCCGTCAGTGCATCGCTCTGCATAGCATCTACACTGCCCGCCATTGGAGGGCAGATGCGCGGAGACGACGAGCAGAGCGGGCACCTGTTTAGCTATCTGTCGCCGGAGGCGCGGGTCCCGGCGGATCATCCGTTACGGCCGATTCGCCAGATGACGGACGCGGCGCTGCAGCGGTTGTCGTCGCGGTTCGCGTTGCTCTACGCGCAGACTGGCCGGCCCTCGGTCCCGCCGGAGCACTTGCTGCGCGCCCTGTTGCTGCAGGTGTTGTACTCGATTCGCAGCGAGCGGATGTTGATCGAGCAGCTGGAATACAACCTGTTGTTTCGCTGGTTCGTGGGCCTGGCGATGGACGACGCGGTGTGGACCCCGACGACCTTCACGAAGAACCGCGAGCGCCTGCTGGCCGGCGATGTGGCGCGCGCGTTCTTCGAGGACGTCGTGGAGCAAGCGCGAGGGCGGCGTCTGCTGTCGGACGAGCACTTCACGGTGGATGGCACGCTGCTCGAGGCGTGGGCCGGGCAGAAGAGTTTCCGGCGGAAGGATCAGCCGCCGAGTCCGCCCGACGACCCGGGCAATCCCACGGTGAATTTTCACGGGGAGCGCCGGTCGAATACCACGCATCAGTCGACCACCGATCCCGAGAGCCGGCTGTTCAAGAAGGCCCGCGGGCACGAAGCGAAGCTCGCGTATCTGGGCGAAGTCCTGATGGAGAATCGGCACGGCTTCGTCGTCGATGCGTGCGTGGTGCCGGCGACGGGCACCGGCGAACGCGACGCCGCCGTCAGCCTGATCGCGGCTCAGCCGAGACCGCGGATCACCGTCGGCGGCGACAAAGGCTACGACACGCGAGGCTTCGTCGCCACGATGCGGGCGCTCGGAGCCACGCCGCACGTCGCGCTGAAGGCCAAGAGCCGCACGCTGGATCGGCGGACGACGCGCCACGCCGGCTACACGGTGAGTCAACGCGTGCGGAAGCGGATTGAAGAAGTCTTCGGCTGGATGAAGACCGTGGGCGGCATGCGCAAGCTCAAACATCGGGGTGGGGAACGGGTGAACTGGCAATTCCTCTTAACGGCTGCGGCGTACAACCTGGTGCGGATGCGCACCTTGATGACCACCGCGTGACGATGCGAGCAACAGGAGAATCGCCGCAGCGCCTGGCGGTGTAACGATCGCCCGCGCTCGCCCCGGTAAACGTCATGATCGACCGCCGTTTTTCAGCAGCCTGCTAGCTAGAAGCTCTCTTGCCGCTGTGATGTACGGAGATTTCTGACGGGTGGCCCGTTGAATCAATTGGGGAGACCACAGAGTTCCGTCTTTGAAAGAACTCACAGGTCGCCTTCGTTGCCAAGTCGGTCGGCTACGCTGACATTGCCTTCTCGAACCCATCGGTCGACGTCTGAAAGCTTGAACTTCCACAGCCTGCCGATGCGATGGGCGGGGACCACGGTTGTCGATCCACCGGTAGACCGAGTCCTTGGCTACGCCGAGGTGTTCGGCGACAACGCCGACATCTACCCAGGGTTCGGGCATTGAAGCACTTGCTGACTGGTTTGTGCTAACTCATCAATAGTAGCACCGCCTAAGCTGAAGAATCGATTAGAGTCGTCTCAAAATCCAAAGTCCGTCCACTTTCGACCCGGGAAGAGCCGGGCGGCTGTCGCCGATTCTCGGAGTCCTTCACGTGCGCCGGCAGCTTCGATGAAGCGGGAGGGCGCCATCGAGGGTGGAGAGCCAGACAAACGGCGGTCACCGCGGACAGCGCCGGAACTCCGTGACAACCCGAGATTGCCTGCGGCAAACCGATTCCGGAAGCGCCCAAAACCAGGCGTTCACCCGGCTCCATGAGCGACAGGGCGGCGCGAGGTCTTCGATGACATGGGCAGCGAGTAGCCGTTAAGATGTGTGAAGATGCCGAAAGGGTTAGGGCACAATCCGGGGCACAATCAGGTTGTCGGCTCGAAAAAGTGTCCCCGTAAGTGCTAGATTCTAAAGACACGGAGAGATGTCCGAGTGGTTGAAGGAGCACGCTTGGAAAGCGTGGCCGGCTCCGAGCTATGCCGCAGTCAGGTCCAGAACAAGCGAATGCCGCGCCGATGCCACGCGAGGACGGTCGCCGGCTTGACGACCTGTACGTCACCGAGCGCCAGCCGTGCCACCAGCGCGACAGCCACGCCCACAGCATCCGGTCGAGGAGACGCGAAAACGGACACGTGGTCGGCGGGATTGGTTCACGACCGCGAGCTGGTGTCGGAGCGCGAGGATCTCCAAGTGCAGCGACGCGCGTGACCGCATCAGGAACCGAAGCGAGTGGCGCACCGTGCCCGTATCAGAGCGCGACCCGCTGCCTACCGAGGTCGTCGTCCGTATCGACCAGCCATTGGGGTCCGCCACCGAGCATCTCGAACGCACGATGATCCAGCATGCCATGACCCTCGCGCACGGCCACATGGATCAGGCCGCGCAACTCCTCGGCATCTCCCGCAAGGGTCTGTATCTGAAACGTCAGCGGCTGGGCCTGGAGCCTGCCGGCTCGGGCACCGGGGCGCTCGGCGAAACCCCGAGCGACAAGCGCGACGATTCGCTGCCAAGCTGAAGGTCCCGCGCGTCGGCCCGACTGAAGTCGGGCCCTGACTGCAGTGGGGAAGTCGGGCCCTACTGCAGTGGGGATGCGCGCGGCCGGCGAGCGTGAGCGAGCGGCCCTCGCGGCCGAAGGCCGCGCCCTTCGCGCCGAAGCCGCGCCCCTCGGCGAGCGCAGCGAGCCGCCCTTCCTACGCCGCCTGCGTCCGGTTGGCGGCGGCGTGCCCCGGCGAGATCACCTGCGCGCCGAGCAACACCAGCGCGATCCAGACCGCATCGGCAAGCAGCAGGTGCACCAGCTGCATCCAGATCGGCGCCAGCAGCAGCACGTTGGTCAGCCCCGCAAGGACCTGCAGCCCTGAAACCGCGACCACCACCCGCGCCAGCCGCTGGCCGGTCGCGTCATCGTCGCGAACCAGGCGCGGCGCGATCAGCATTGCGATCGCCACCGCCGACACCGCGAACACCGGGTGCAGCATCCGCAGCCGGATCAGGAGGTGCGAGGCCGCCGACAGATCGGCGCGCAGGCCCTCCGCCAGCGACGCCGACGGGTACAGCGTGTCCCCGAGCGCGGCGACGGCGCCGCTGATGCTGGCCACGAGGAACGCGGCCGCGCTGAACGCCCAGGCGGTCGCGACGCGCGGATTGGCGCGAGGCGCCGGCGCGCCGCCGCCCGACAGCCACCACGCCGTCAGCGTCAGGGCCGCCAGCAGCACGAACGTGTTGGTGAGGTGCGCCGCCATGAAGAGCGCGCGCGCCATGCTGGCGTTGTCGGCGACCAGGCGAAACAGCACCAGGCCCGCGCCCACGGCCGCTTCGCTCAGCATGAAGATGACCGAGGCGGCCGCCGCCCGCCGTGCCGCGTCGCCCGCTGGCCGCGTGCGACGCGTCCAGGCGTAGAGGACGACCACACCGACGAGCGCGAGACCGCTGGTCAGACGATGCGAGAACTCGACCAGCGTCGCCGTCGCCGGCGCCTGCGGGATGACCTCGCCGTTGCAGAGCGGCCAGTGGCTGCCGCACCCGGCGCCGCTGCCCGACGCGCGCACGTAGGCGCCCCACAGAATGACGGCGATGTTGTAGGCGAGCAGCCCCCAGGCATATCGCGCCAGACGATGCACCGATCGATCATAAGCGCGACCCATTTCTCGAGTTCTCGAATTCTCGAGTTTTCGATTTCTCGAGTTCTCGAATTCTCTTCCCGTTACCAGCCCCTCGGCTGCCCCTCGAGCTGCGAATTCAGCCAGCCCTGGAGCGGCGCGAAGTAGTCGCGAATCGCGATCGCGTCCATCTCCGTCGAGTGGGTCAGGAGCTCCAGCGCCTCCGGCCAGGGCCTGGACTTTCCCAGCGCGAGCATCGCCTGCAGGCGCCGTCCGGCCTCCCTGCTCTCGTAGATCGAGCAGCTGGAGAGCGGCAGCCGGCACTCGGCCGCGTCCGACAGCGCCCGGTGAAACTGGAATTGCAGGATCGACGCGAGGAAATAGCGCGTGTACGACGTGCCGGCGGCGACGTGATACTTCGCGCCGGGATCGAAGAACTGCTCGCCGCGCGGCGACGGCGGCGCAATCCCCTGGTACTGCCGCTTCAGCGCCCACCACTCGCTGTTGTAGCGCTCCGGTGGAATCTGGCCCGAGAACACCCGCCACCGCCATTGATCCACGAGCAGGCTGAACGGCAGGATCGCCACCTTGTCCAGCGCGCGCGCGAGGAGCAGGCCGATGTCGCTCGACTGGAGCGGCGCACGGTCGAGCAGGCCGATGCGCACCAGGTAGTCCGGCGTCACCGACAGCGCAATCGTGTCGCCCACGGCCTCGTGAAAGCCATCGTTCGCGCTGTCGCGAAACAGCGTCGGCTGCGTCTTGTAGGCGCGCTGGTAGAAATTGTGCCCAAGCTCGTGGTGAATCGTCGAGAAGTCGTCCGCGTTCCGATCGATGCACATCTTGATGCGCAGGTCGTCGGCGGCGTCGATGTCCCACGCGCTGGCATGACAGACGACGTCGCGATCGCGCGGCTTGACGAAGAGCGATCGCTCCCAGAACGTCTGCGGCAGGGGTGCGAACCCCAGCGACGTGTAGAACCGCTCGCCGGTGCGGACCATGTCGATCGGGCTGACAGCCTTGTCGCGCAGGATGTTCGTGAGCGAGAAGCCCGGGTCGGCGTCGGCGGGCGCCACGAGCGCGTAGACAGTCGACCAGTCCTGCGCCCAGAGGTTGCCGACGAGATGCGCGGGGATGGGGCCTCGGGCGGGAACCAGGTCGCCGTACTTTTCGCGCAGCTTCATCCGCACGTAGGCGTGCAGCGACACGTAGAGGGGCCGCACCTGTTCCCACAAGCGATCCAGCTCGATGGTGAACCGATCCGGCGGCATCTCGTAGTTCAGCCGCCACATCGCGCCGGTATCGGCGAAGCCGAGCTCGCGCGCGCCCTGGTTGGCGAGCGTCACGAAGCGCGTGTAGTCGCCGCGCATCGGGGCCGCCGCGGCGTGCCAGCCCTCCCACGCCTTCCGCAGCCGGTCGGGATCCTGATCGCGCGCCAGCAGATCCGTGATCGCCTCGACGTCCATGCAGGAATCGGGCTTCGAGGAATCCTCGCACCAGCGGGCGCGGCCGTACTCGCCTTCCATTCTGGCCGCCAGACGCGTCAGCTCCTCGGCCGCCTTCGGATCCGACGGCGCCGCAAGCTCGAGCCCCGACTTCAGGAGCGTCAACTGGCGTCGGACGGGCGTCGGCACCGTGACGGCGTCGAACTTCACGGCTTCCTTGGCGAACCGCGAGCGGGCCTCGAGCAAGGCCTGGCTGGCGCGCGCCGCGACCGCTTCGGTGTCGGTGGTGATGTAGGTGGCCGCGATCCACCCGGTCTGCTGCTCCACGACGTCGAGCCGGCCGAGCGTGTCGTTGACTCCCTTCACGAACTGCTCGGCGGCGGACACGTCCATGTCCGTTGTCGGCGCCCACACGCGGCACGCCGCCGCGGTCGCGAACAGCACGGCGGCGGCACCTGGCACGAATCGGCGGGTGAGAGTCGCCTTCACGCGGCCGTCCTCCTCCCGCCGATCATATGCTGCCGTTCGTTACCAGCGCACGCGAACCCGATAGTTCAAGACCGCCTCTGCGTTTGCCGCCACGGGAACCGTGAATTGCGCCGCCCAGGCGTCGGTCTTGGTTGCGGTGTGCGTCGAGCTCAGCATCCGCCAGTCGCCGGCGATCGGCTCGTTCACCTGCACGGCGATTGGCGTCGCCTTGTGATTGCGCAGCGTGATCTGGAACGCCATCTCGTAGACATCGTCTGCAATCTTCTGGTAGTCGGTCTGCTTGCGCTCGCACACGACGTCGAACGCGGTGCCGATCCTGAGCAGCACGTCTTCGTCCTTCGGCGTGTGGTCGATGCGATCCTCTCCGGCGAACTGCACGCCGCCCTTCGAGTCCGCCTGGTAGACGCGGACGGTGCCGGCCGGCATCGGCATGCCGAGGCCTGACGTCTCGTCGTTGCGCAGCTTGTAGAACACCGCGACCTGATCCTTCAGCGGCGAGCCCGGATGCTGGCGGTTACGGTAGTAGAACTGCTGTCCTTCGACGACGAACAGCTTCTTCACCGGTACGCCCGTGCCGCCGAGCAGCGAGATTTGTTTCGTTTCGTTCTCGACCAGCGTCGTGCGGCGTCCCAGCGAGTAGAGGTGGTACTCGGAAAACGCCTCGCGCGTGAACGCCGGCGGGCTGGCGGCCATTTCCCGCGCCGCCTTGGCCATCACCATCTGCGCGTCGGCCATCCCCTCGGCGACGCGATGCAGGTCGCCGGCAACCAGCTGCAGCCTGGCGTTTCGATACGACGCCCCGCTCGTGTTCGAGACCGTGACCCAGCCGTCCAGGTCCGCGTGCTGGTCGTCGCGCGCGACCGTGAGCACGTAATCGGCGTTCCACGTCATGTTGCTCGCGAGATACGACGTCTCGATCCGGTGGTCGCGCGAGCCGCCGTTCTCCAGCTTCCAGATCAGCGTCGGCCGCTCGTGCAGGTTTTCCGGGATCTCGGGGAACCGATACTGCTCGGGCATGAAACCGGTGACGATCTCGTCGCCGATTCGCCACACCGGTGCGTCGTTGAACGCGAGCAGCCTCGCCTTCACGACCTCCTCGGTCGTGGTGCCGTTCTCTTGCCGGCGGCGGACGAGCGTGACGTCACGCCCGACATACTTCTTCAGCAGGCGTTGCGGATCGAGCAGATCGAACTGGTAGTTCTGCTCGAGGATGCCGAGCTTCGAGGGCTCGGTGAGCGATCGGAAATGGACCGTCGCGGGATTCACGGTCGCGGCGATGTCGAGAAAGCGCAGATCGAACGCGCCGGCGGGGAGCGCGATCTGCCTGACGTCGCGAACGAGCGCGATGTTCGAGTTGTAGACGGTGACCGCCAGGTCCACCTGGTCCTTCAACGTGGCCGCGACGCCGGCGTTCGCGTCGTCACGCTTGGCTTCGACGACCTGTGTCTCGCGGGCGGCGGTCGTGATCGCGATAAGGCCGGTCAGGATCGCGGCGGCGACCGTGCCGCGGCGGCGAATGATCGATGACATGCTGTCGGTCCTCCGTGGGTCGCGCTGATGCGCGCCTCATCTGGAGAACGTGCGGGCGGGGAATTCTTGCAGCCGGACGGTAGTCCGGTCTGTGGAGGCGGGGCTTCAGCCCCGCGATTCATGTGGCGGCGGGGCTTTAGCCCCGCCGTTCAGGGCTGCGCGGGGGGCACCGTCCACGTGATCCCGCCGTTTGCGGTCATGTATCGCCGGCCATCGGACAGTTCGACCGTCGCGTGCTGGTTGTCGAGCGCCACGATCCGCCGCACCGCGGCGGCGGGCGGCGGGACGACGCGCCGCACCCATTGACCATCGGCCGTGCGCACGAGCACCGCGCCGTTGTCGGCGCCCAGCCAGCAGGCCGTGGCGGTGGGGCACAGGGTGACCCGGATCTGATCCGACAGGCCGGCGTGCTCGCTGGTCCACGACTGGCCGCCGTCGGTCGACCGATCGATGCGCCCGGAAACCGTCCGCACGCGGACGGCGCCGGCCGTCGCCGCCGATTCCTGACTGACGGCCCTGCGCATCCGCCCCGATGCGGCCCCGACGCTCGTCACCGCCTCCGGCGCGACTTTCGCCAGCCCTTCCTCGCGCGTATCAGTGGTCGCTGCCGGCGCCGCCATGGCGGCGGGAGGCGGAGCGGCCGGAGCACCGCCTTGCGTCTGCGCGTGCTCCTTGTTCTTTTCGTCGTCTGCGGCGCGGTCGGCGAACGGCTTTATCGCGACCGCCTCCGCTTCGCTCGGTGCAGGCGGCAACGGCGCCTTTGCGGCGTTTGCCGCCGCCGAGGCCGGTGTCGCGGGAGGGGCAGGCCGTTCGGCCTTCTTGCGCTCGCCCGCGCCCGGGACGTCGCGCTTCGCCTCCAGGTCGCGCGCGCCCTCCAGCGACGCGTCGCGATCGACGCTCGGCGCGGCAGGCTGCGGCTCGGCGCGTGCCTGGTCGGCGGCGCGATTCGGCGTGGGCAGCGATGCATCGGCTCGACGCTGATCGGACGATCGCCACCAGACCGCGACGACGAGCACGGCGGTCATCGCGGGGACGAGCCAGCCCCATTTCCGAACGAGCGCGCCGAGATCGAAGACGGGCATGGGAACCGGCGACTCTTCGGGCGCGTCGAGCGCCGCGACGAGCGCCAGGCGCTCCATGCACGCCATGCAGTCGGCCATATGCGTCTCGACCGCGGCGTGCTCCTCCGCCGACAGGCTTCGATCGACGTACGCCGCGATCGTGGCCGCGTCCGGGCACACGCCGGCCGCGCGGCCCCGCCGGGCCGCCGACCGCAGCGCGCGCTCGAAGTTCCGATCCGCCATCACCGCCTCTTGTCCTTAGAACGTCCGGGGCGCCGGTTTCTTGCGCTCATCCGTCCTCCGCTCCGGCCAGGAGGCGATCGAGCTGCAGCTCCGGCGCCTCGGCCGCGTATTCGAAACAGAGCTGCACGGCGGCAGCGGAGAGGCCGTGCCGGCTGCGCAGAATCGACGAGACGTCGGCGCGAAGCGCACGCCGCGCCCGTTCCAGCTTGCGTGACGCCGTCGCCTCCGACTCGCCGAGCAGGCGGCCGATCCGCGCGAGCGTCAGATCCTGTCCGTAGTACAGCCGCAATCGAAGGCGATCCTTGGGTTCGAGCGAATCGATCGCCGCATCGAGCGCGTGCTGTGCCAACCCGCTCAGTCGCTGGCGTTCCGGATCCGTCGGCGCCGTTGTCGCGGGAACGTCGAGCGGCTCGTCGTCGTCGAGCGGCGTGAACCGGGCGTGCGCGCGGCGATGGTCGATGAACCGTTGCACCATCACGGAGCGCAGCCATGTGATCAGGCGGCTCCTCCCATGGTAATAGGCGAGGAGCGATCGCCGTTCCCCATCCGCCCCAGGCAGGCCGAACAGCTCCGCGTACAACGAGTCCGCCAGCTCGCGTCCCTCGTCTCCGGCAATCGTGCGTGCCGAGGCGTACAGCGCCGGCCGCAGCTCGCGGATGAAGTGCTCCCAGGCGCCATCGTGGCCGGCGCGGCAGGCGCAGGCCAGTGCCAGGTCTGATGCGTGAAGAGACGCCAGGTAGACGTCGAGGTCGGCGGGCGACGGGGACGTTGCGAACCGGTGCGCGATGCTCGCGCGCAGGACGTCGCCGAACGCCCCTTGTGAAACGCCCCAGCCGACCGCACCGCTCGAGCCGTGCAGTCGCGCGATCGTCCGGTCGTCGATGCGAACGTCAGTGCGTTCCACGGGTCCTCAAGACTGACCTCGCTAGGATAACGCGGCGCCTGCCTTTATGATTCGCCGAGGATGTCCCAACGCGTCGCGGCGTCGGCACAGGTCCGACAGGCATCGCTCGTCGCGGCCATCCTGCTCGCCATCCTCGAGATCGGCCTGTTTGCGAGCGCCTGGCGCCTCGGCATCCTCCTCGATCCCGGCAGCGATCGCCGTGCGGCGCTCGGCTTCGTCGTGCTTGGAACGGCGCTGACGCTGCAGGCCATGGCGATTGTCGGCATGGCCTGGGTGCTGGTGGCGTGGTCGCGCACGACGCTGACAATCGAAGACGACGAGCTCGCGCTCGAGCATCCGTGGCGTGAGTGGCGCGGCGGGTGGCATGACGTCCGGCACGCGTGGATGCAGCGGCGCTGGCTGGTCGTCGAGCTCGACGGGCAGTGGCGGCGCTGGTACGTCCACGCTGGCGCCCATGACGAGGCCGTTCGCGATTTCCGCGCACGGTTGTCACCGGATGCGTGGCTCGAGGGAGCCGATCGCACGCGCCACCTTCTGCGAACAGTGCTGCCGCTTCTGCTCGTCGCCGTCGGCGCGGGCGGCCTCGTGCTGGTAACGGTACTGGAGCTACTGAATCGCGCGCTTCGATTGCCGTAATTTGGTGGCCGCTACTGCAGTAGGGCCCGACTTTAGTCGGGCCTTGAATCCTCTAGCTCGGGCCACACTCCGCCAACACCTGATACGCGTCTCGGATCTCTCGAAAGCGCTCGACGAGGCAGCGCCTTTCGTGCCCGCTGACGCCCGGGTGCATGTCGGGATGGGCGCTGCGGGCCAGACGGCGGAATGCGGTCTTCAATTCCGCCGCGAGGAAGTCGTCGCCGAGATCGACCGCGCCCGCCGAGCGCAGCACGTCGAGCGCCGCTCGCAGGCGGCGGTTCAGGACTCTTCGCGGCCGTGGCCGGCCCTGGGCAAAGGGCACTGCGACGTATCCCCACCGGTGCACGAACGGAGCGCCGCCGATCGGCGCGGTCGTCACGCTGGGGCCGAGGATGGCGCACTCGCCATCGTCGATGAGCCGATCCAGCACCTGAGCAAACGACGCTCCCCGCACGGCCGCACAATCGGCGGCCGCCGCGGCGGCTTGAACGCGAAATGGGGCCTGTCCCCAATGGCATGAAAACTCGGTTTTGGGGACAGGCCCCAGGGCTATCGCACGCTGGCGGGGACGGCGAGCTCGAGCGGGCGATCCGCCTCAGGGGACAGCCGCACGTCGAACCACTTCGCCACCGTCGGGGCGATGCGCGTCATCGACACGAGGCCGAGATCCCCGGCTTTCGGCACGTCCGGGCCGGCCAGGACCAGCGTCGCCTTCAGCTCGGGCCGCGCCGGATCGAATCCGTGGCCGCCCTTGCTGGTCGAATTCACCAGCAACGCGTCGTGCGCCCAGCCGGTGTAGAAGCCCGGCTTCATCGTCACGCCAAAGCTGGCGTCGGGATGGGCGCCCGCCTGCCGCAGTTCTGACTGCGACCAGACTTTCTCGACGCCGTTGTTCGGATCGGCCGCCAGCTGTTCCAGCAGGCCGCCGACCCGTGCCGCCAGCGCGCGATCGTCCGGACGCTTCAGGTACACGAAGCCCGATCCCCCGGAACTGTGGAAGGACGCCTCCCACCCGGTGACCTGCCCGCGCTCGTTCAGGGTCAGCAGCCCCTCTCGCTTGAAGACGTAGTTCGGCTGCAGCTGCTTCTGCAACGGCAGGAACCCATGATCCGACACGATCACGACATCGGTCTGATCGCTGAGCCCTGCCTGGCTGACCGCGTCGAGCACGCGCGTCACTTCGACGTCGGCGCGCTCCACCGCCGCGAGCGCTTCCGGCGCGTCGGGTCCGAACGTGTGTGCGTCCGTATCCGTGTCGAAGATGTGCAGCAACAGGAGGTGCGGCTGGAACGTGCGCATCACCCACGCCGCCAGCCCCGCCCGATCCGCGTCGGTGGGCGGCCACCCGAGCGGCTTGCCCGTCGAGTAGCCATACGACTCGAGGATCCGCGGTGGTGACGACACGGCGGCCATCAGATCGAGGTTCTCGCGATGCCGCGATCGCAGGATCTCGGGCACGTTGTAGTCGAGCCCCATGCCGACGGTCACCGGCCAGCTCACGCCCGCCGTGCTCAGCCCGCGCGCCCGCACCGCGCCCGGCAGCGTCGTCACCCTGATCGCGCTCGAATACCAGAACCACGCCTGGTTCGACAGGTTCTCCGGGTCGAAGATGCGATTGTCGACCACGCCGTGCACGGCGGGAAGGACGCCCGTGATGAGGGTGGTGTGCGACGGGTAGGTGACCGTGGGCAGGACGCCGGTCACGCGCGCCCACGCGCCGCGCTGCATCAACCGCCGCAGCGTTGGAATCTTGAGGGAGCCAGACTCCGTGAGCAGCTGCGGCCGCAGACCATCGATCGAGATCATCACGACGTAGGGAGCACGGCCTTGCGCCGATATCAGGGTCAGCGCCGCCGCGACGAGGGCAGCAGCCAATCCGACACGGAATCCAGTCATCGATCCTCCTGGCGACATCATGTCGCAAACGTGTCGCGAAGTGATGACGGCGGCAGTCGGTCCATTAGAATGAGTCGCATGGTCCGCACGGAAATGCTCGTGCTTGGCGAGCGGCGTCTGCAATGGATAGAGGCCGGCGACCCGTCCTCCGAGCGCGTGGTCGTGTGGCTGCACGCCTTTCCCGTCTCCAGTGCCATGTGGACGGATCAGCTCGACTCCGTACCGGGCGGCTGGCGGATGATTGCGCCGGACCTTGCGGGCTTCGGCGGCACCACCGATCATACGGACCGGCCGTCAATCGACGACTTCGCCAGGGACGTCGAGCACCTGCTCGACGGCTTGAGCCTCGAACAGGTGGTCCTTGGTGGGCTGTCGATGGGTGGGTACGCCGCGTTCGCGGTTCATCGCCTCGCGCCCCAGCGGCTGCGCGGGTTGATCCTGGCGGACACGAAGAGCACGGCCGACACGGCCGCCGCGCGCCAGGGTCGCGAAGCCATGCTGCAGGTGGTCGACGAGCGCGGCAGCGTCGGCGTGGCCGACGAGATGCTGCCGAAGCTGCTCGGCGGCACGACGAGACGCGCCCGCCCGTCGATCGACGCGCGCGTGCGCGCGCTCGTCGCGGCCAATTCCGCGGCGGGCCTGCGGCGGGCGATCGTGCGGTTGCGCGATCGTCCCGATGCGTCACCGCAGCTTCCCGACATCCGAGTGCCCGTGCTGGTCATCGTCGGAGAAGAGGACGCCGTGACGCCGGTAGACGATGCCAGGGCGATTGTGACAGGGACGCCGGATGCGCGACTGGCGATCCTGCCGGAGGCCGGCCACTTGTCGAACATCGAGAATCCCGCGTCATTCAATGCGGCGTTACGGCCGTGGCTGGCGGGACTGTGACCATGAAGCGCATATTCGCGACGATCGCGCTCTGCGCCGTGTGTCTGCTGGATGTCGTGCCCCGCGTCGTCGCGCAGGCCCCGGCCTCTTCCGGCAGTCATGCGGCGCTCGATCAGGTGCTCGAGCTGTACGTGCGTGACGGCCTGGTCTACTACAACGCGGTCAAGAGCGACCGGCGTCGGCTGGACAGCTATGTCGAGGCCTTGAACGGTCCGCAGGCGCGCGCGATCGATCGTGCGCCCAACGACGAGCAGATGGCGTTCTGGCTGAACGCCTACAACGCGCTGGTCGTTCAAACCGTCGTCGACAACTATCCAATCCGCGGACGCGCCTCGAACTATCCGGCGAACAGCGTCCGGCAGATTCCCGGAGCGTTCGACAGGACGCCGCACACCGTCGCCGGCCGCTCGCTGACGCTCGATCAGATCGAAACGAAGGTGCTGGCGGGTTTCCACGACCCGCGCCTGTATCTGGCGATTGGCCGCGGCGCGATGGGCGGCGGACGCCTGCGCAGCGAGGCCTACGACGGCGCGACGCTGGGAGAGCAGCTCGCATCGGTGGCCAGCGAGTTCGCGACCGGCGGGCACCTGCTCGACATCGACGAGTCGGCGGGCGCCGTCATCGTGACGTCAATCGTGAGCTGGCGGCAGGCCGACTTCATTGCCGCGTACGCGTCGACCGTCGCGCCTCGCTATGCGGCGCGCAGCCCGATCGAGCAGGCGCTCCTCGCGTTCATCCAGCCCAATATGCTCCCGCACGAGCGCGAGTTCCTCGAGCGCAACCAGTTCCGCGTGCAGTTCGCGCCATTCGATTGGCGACTGAACGATCTCTCCGGTGGGAGACCGTAAATGCTCGGCGCGACTGAAGTCGCGCCCTACTGCAGCTCGACTGCGGCTACTGCAGTAGGGCCCGACTTTAGTCGGGCCAACACCAACCGTTAGAATCCCCCATGGATCTCGGCCTCACAAACAAAGTCGCACTGATTACCGGCTCGAGCCGCGGATTGGGCCTCGCCAGCGCGCGCTCGCTCGCTGCTGAAGGCTGCCGCGTGATGCTCACCGCCCGCGGCGCCGAGGCGTTGGCCACGGCAACCAGCGAGCTCCGAGCGCTTGGCCGGCGCCGACGCCATCGGGTCCTGCTCCGGCGATCTTTCGACCGAGGACGGCGTGTCGCAGGCCATCGATGCCGCCGTCCGTCAGTTTGGCGGCCTCGACATCCTCGTCAACAACCTGGGACTGGCGCGCGGCGGCGATCTGCTGCAGACGACTGACGCCGAGTGGCAGGAGGCGATCGCGCAGACGCTGGTGCCCGCGATTCGCGCGTCGCGGCTTGCCGTGCCGCACCTGCGGCGCCGCGGCGGCGGCGTGATCGTGTTCATCACGTCGATCTGGGGTCGCGAGTCGGGCGGCCGCATGACCTACAACGCCGTCAAGGCGGCGGAAACCAGCCTGGCAAAATCGCTCGCCCAGCAGCTTGCGGTCGACAACATTCGCGTGGTCAGCGTGGCGCCCGGCTCGATTCTGTTCCCCGGCGGCTCCTGGCATCGGCGGCAGGAGTCCGATCCGAGGGGGATTGCCGAGTTCGTGAAACGCGATCTGCCGTTCGGCCGCTTCGGACGTGCCGAAGAGGTCGGCGACGTCGTCGCGTTCCTCGCCTCGTCGCGCGCGAGCTGGGTCAGCGGCGCGTCGGTCGTCGTCGACGGCTGTCAGTCGAAGTCGAATCTGTGACCCCTCGGCAGAACGATATACTCTGCGCGCCACATGATCCCTCCCTCGGTTGCAGCGGCAATCCAGGCGATTGCCGATCTGCTCTACGTGCCGTGCCTGCTGGTGCTGCTGTTCGGCACGGGCCTCTTCCTGACGCTGCGCTACCGCGGGGTCCAGATCCGGAGCTTCGTCACCGCGCTTCGCGTCTTCGTGGCCAGCCACGACCGGGGCGCCGCCGGCGCGCTGTCGCCATTCCAGGCCTTCATGACCGCGCTCGCCGCGACGATTGGCACCGGCAACATCGCCGGCGTGGCGGCCGGCATCGTGTCGGGCGGGCCGGGCGCCCTCTTCTGGATCTGGTGTTACGGCTTCTTCGCCACGACGGTGAAGTTTTCCGAGGCCGTCCTCGGCGTGTCGTTCAGGGAGGGTGACGGCGACAAAGTGCGGACCGGCCCGATGTACTACCTGCGCGACGGTCTCCGATCGCCGGCGCTCGCCTGGATCTACGCGCTGGTGGCCGGTGTCGCGGCGCTCACGACGACGCCGTTCACGCAGACGAACTCGATTGCCTTGGTGATGCATTCGGCCGTGCGCGTGCCGACGTGGCTGACCGGCGTCGTCGTAGCGGTGCTGACGTGGCTGGTCATCATCGGCGGCATCAAGTCGATTGGCCGCGCCGCCGAGAAGCTGACGCCGCTCAAGGTCGGCCTGTATCTCGCCGGCGGCTTCATCGTCATCGTGACGTTCTCGGCGCGGATCCCCGAGGTGCTCGCTCTGGTCCTTCGCGAAGCGTTTTCGACCAGGGCGGCGGCCGGCGGCGGCCTGGCGATTTTCATTGCGATGCGATACGGCCTTGCGCGCGGCATGTATGCCAACGAAGCCGGCTACGGTACGGCCGCCGTGGCCTATGGCACGGCGCAGAGCCGCCATCCGGTGCAGCAGGGGTTGAACGCGATGATGGAAGTGTTCATCGTGTCATTCGTGACCTGCACGATTTCAGCAATGACGATTCTGCTGACCGGCGCGTGGCAGTCAGGCCAGACGAGCACGGCGGCGGTGGCGCTTGCGTTCGACGCGGCGTTGCCCGGCATCGGCGCCTACGTCGTGGCGTTCTGCGTGTTCCTGTTCGGCTACACCACGCTGATCGGCTGGGCGTTTTACGGCGAGCAGTTCCTCGAGTACATCTTCGGTCCGCGGATCGTCGTGCCCTATCGCTGGGTCTACTGCCTGCTGATCCCGCTCGGTGCGATCTCGAAAGTCGAGGTCGTGTGGGCGTGGGGCGATCTGATGAACGCGCTGCAGATCTTTCCGAATGTGATCGGTGTACTCGGGTTGAGCGGGCTCGTGGCGAAGCTCGCGCTGGATGGCTCCGGTGTTCAAGGCGCATCTCGTCAAGCCTGACGGCCGCGCGCTCTGGCTGTACGCCCGACAGCCGTTCGACGCCGGTACCATGGCGCCCAGCCCGAGCGAGCAGCCTGTCGCCGCAAACTCTCACCTCCGATGGCACCCGCTTCGAGGCGAGTGGATCGCATACGCATCGCATCGGCAGCATCGGACATTCCTGCCACCCCCCGAGTGGAACCCGCTCGCCGTGACCGTCGATCCGACGGCGCCCACCGAAGTGCCTCCCGGTCCGTGGGAGGTCGCGGTCTTCGAGAACATGTTTCCGACGCTGAGCGCGTCGCCAGGTGCGCCGCCCGCGACGATCGTGGAGACACGGCCTGGCGTCGGCAGCTGCGAGGTCGTCGTGTTCACGCAGGATCCACATGCGTCGCTCGGGCGTTTGCCGATCGATCGCCTCGAGCTCATCATCGACGTCTGGGCAGACCGCTACACGCAGCTGGGCGCGCGCGACGACGTGTCGTACGTGTTTCCTTTCGAGAATCGCGGCGTCGAGGTCGGCGTGACGCTGCACCATCCTCACGGGCAGATTTACGGCTACCCGTTCGTGCCGCCCGTGGCCGCGCGCGAGCTGGCGCAGCAGCATGCCTTTCTCGAGCAGCATGGCCGCGGCCTGATCGAGGACCTGCTCGTGCGTGAGCTCGAAGACGATGCGCGACGCGTGCTGTATCGGAGCGAGCACGTCGTCGCGCTGGTGCCGGTCTGCGCGCGGTATCCCTATGAAGTCTGGATCGCGCCGCGCCGCGCCGCGCCCTCGCTCGAGGCGTTGACGTCGCCCGAGCGCCGGGACTTCGCGCGGGCGTTGAAGACCGTGTTGCTCAAGTACGACGGGCTGTGGCAGAAGCCGTTTCCGTACATCATGGCGTTTCATCAGGCGCCGACGGATGGCCAGCCGCATCCTGAAGCGCACGTGCATGTCGAGTTTTACCCGGCGTACCGGATGCCGAACCGCCTGAAGTACCTGGCAGGCAGCGAGTCGGGGGCCGGTGTCTTCACGGCTGACACACTGCCCGAGGATGCCGCGGCGCAGTTGCGCGCCGTCGAGGTGCCGGATGCCTGAGCATCGCCGCCGCCCGGTGATTACCAGCGATGAGTTCACGGCGTTGTTTGGTGTGCCGCACACCGCACACGCGGAGGCGTTCGGCCGCGTGAATCTCATCGGGGAGCACACCGACTACAACGACGGCTTTGTGCTGCCGACGTCGATTCCACAGTCGACCGTGGCGGTGATGGCGCGACGACCCGACCGCGTGGTGCGCGCATGGAGCGCGGAGCTCAGTGCCGGGCAGGTCGTTGAACGCTTCGCGCTGGGCGAAGAGCGACCGGGACAGGGCTGGCTCGATTACGTGCAGGGCCTGACGCAGGCGCTTTCTGCCACGGGCCACGCGATTGACGGATTCGATCTCGCGTTGCGGTCCACGGTGCCGCTCGGAAGTGGGCTGTCATCGAGCGCCGCGCTCGAGGTGGCAGTGCTCAGGGCGCTCCGCGACCTGTTCACTTTGAAGGTTGACGACGTGGAAATCGCCAGGCTCGGGCAGCGGGCGGAAAACGAGTTCGTCGGCGCGCCGGTCGGGATCATGGATGAAATGGCTTCGAGTCTCGGGCGACCCGGCGTGGCGCTGTTCATCGATACGCGGTCGCTGTCGTACGAACCTGTGGCGTTGCCGCGGGGAACCGAGCTCGTCGTGATCAACTCTGGCGTCGCGCACCAGCATGCGGGCGGCGACTATCGGACGCGCCGGGCGGAGTCGGAGCGGGCGGCAGCGCTGCTCGGGGTCGCCGCGCTTCGCGACGTTGGTGTCGGCGAACTGGTCCGCGTGAACACGCTGCCCGCGCCACTCGATCGCCGCGCCAGGCATGTCGTCACCGAGAACCAGCGCGTCGTGGACGCGAAGGCGGCGATGGAGGCCGGCGACGCCGTGGGGCTGGGCGCGCTGTTCAACGCGTCGCACGCGTCGCAGCGCGACGACTACGAGGTCTCGGTTCCGGAGGTCGATCTGCTGGTCGCCCTCGCGCAGGCCGAGCCAGCCGTCTACGGGGCGCGCCTCACCGGTGGCGGCTTCGGTGGGTCGATCGTCGCGCTCGTGCGCGAGGGTGACGCCGCCGCCGTCGCGGCCCGAGTCGTCGACGAGTATGGTCGCCAGTCGCAGCGCATGGCAACTGTCCTCGTGCCGTAGTCGCGGAGAATCACCGATCGGGACGGATTCACACCGATCGATCAGTCACGGAAGGACGCGGACGAACGCGGATAGGTTTCTTCCTTTTGGGTTTCAGGCTATCAAGAGAATCCGTGCTTGTCCGCGTCATCCGTGACCTTGGAAATTCCCTGTACGTCCCTCTCTTCCGTGCCCGTGACCGCATCGTAGGCGCGTCTGCGACTGCCAGGATCCCGCGGCCCGAGACGAAGTTTCGCCTCCTCTTCGTGTTACCATCGCTTCCCATGCCTGCGCCGGTGCCGGGAAGTCATCAGCCTGAACTGCTGCCGGCCGATGGACCCGGAACGGCCGCGATCGCGGTCACCAGAAAGCCGACGGGCGCCGCACGCGAGCAGGCGCTGACGGCGGCGCTGGAGCGATTCGGGGCGATGCGCACGACCCCCCGCACCGACACTCCGGACGGGTGGGTCACCGCCGTCAGGACGATCCCCGCAGCCGAGGCCCGGCACGCCCCATGGCCCGACCTGATCGATCCGCGACTGCGCAGCGCGCTCGAGGCACGCGGCATTTCCCAGCTCTACGTGCACCAGGCGGCCGCGCTCGATCTGGCGCTCATGGGCCGCAGCATGGTCGTGATCACGCCGACCGCATCGGGGAAGACGCTCTGCTACAACGCGCCCGTGCTGAACACCGCGCTGGCCGATCCCGCGAGCCGCGCGCTGTATCTCTTTCCCACGAAAGCCCTCGCGCAGGATCAACTCGCCGAGTTGCACGAGCTGACCGGCCTGGTGAATGCCGCGGCCGGCACGAACCTCGGCGTCTTCACCTACGACGGCGACACGCCGCAGGACGCCCGCCGCGCGATTCGCACGCGCGCACACGTCGTGCTGAGCAACCCCGACATGCTGCACTCGGGGATCCTGCCGCATCATCCGAAGTGGGCGAAGCTGTTCGAGAACCTGCGCTTCGTGGTGATCGACGAGCTGCACGCCTATCGCGGCGTGTTCGGCAGCCATCTCGCCAACGTGCTGCGGCGCCTGCAGCGCGTCTGCCGCCACTACGGATCCGATCCGGTCTTCATCTGCTCGTCCGCGACGATCGCGAATCCGCGCGAGCTCGCGGAGCGCCTCGCCGAGCGTCCCTTCGCGCTCGTGGACGACAACGGCGCGCCACGCGGCGAGAAGCTGTTCCTCTTCGTCAACCCGCCGGTCGTCAACAAGGAGCTCGGCATCCGCCGGTCGTATCTCAGCGAAGCGCGTCGCGTCGCGGGAGAATTCCTCAAGCGGCAGCTTCAGCTGATCGTCTTCTGTCCAAGCCGCCTGTCGACGGAGATTCTCACGACCTACCTGAAAGATGACTTCGAGGGCCCGCCGGGAATGCCCGAGACGGTGCGCGGCTATCGCGGCGGTTATCTGCCGCTGCGCCGTCGCGAGATCGAGCGGGGCCTCCGCGAGGGGCAGGTCCGCGCCGTCGTCGCGACCAATGCCTTGGAGCTCGGGATCGACATCGGCGCGCTCGACATCGCGGTGATGGCCGGATACCCCGGCACGATCGCCTCCACCTGGCAGCGGGCTGGACGCGCAGGACGACGGCAGGGGCGGTCAGCGGCGGTGATGGTGGCCAGCAGCGCACCCATCGACCAGTTCGTCGTCCGGAACCCCTGGTACTTCTTCGACGCCTCGCCAGAGCATGCCCTCGTCAACCCCGACAACCTCCACATCCTGCTCGATCACGTGAAGTGCGCCGCGTTCGAGCTGCCGTTCGCCGTGGAGGAAGGATTCGGCCGCGAACCGGTGCAGGCCATCCTGCAGCTCCTCTCCGAAGAGGGCTTCGTGCACCTCGTGGAGGACGGCTCCAGCCCAGGGCAATGGAACTGGACGAACGAGTCGTATCCCGCCGATGCGGTCAGCCTCCGCTCAATCTCGTCCGACAACTTCGTGGTCGTCGACATGACACGCGGCGCCGACATCATCGGCGAGACCGACTACACCAGCGCGTTGTCGACGCTGCACGAGAAGGCGATCTACCTCGTGGAGGGGCGGCTGTTCCAGGTCGAGAGGCTCGACATCGAGGGCAGGAAGGCGTACGTCCGGCGGGTGGAGTGCGATTACTACACCGACGCGATCACCTACTCGCGCGTGACGATCCTCGACGTGTTCCAGACCGACAGCGCCGCCGTCTCGTCAGGGCCGTACGTAGGCCCGAGCTTCAGCTCGGGCAATGTAGGCCCGAGCTTTAGCTCGGGCAATACAGATGACGAAGACGGCATTGCGGGGGCTCCGGCTGAATCGGCCGAGCTGAAGCTCGGCCCTACGTACGTGCCGGCGCTTCGATCGCACGGCGACGTCCGCGTCGTGTCACGGGTCGTCGGCTTCAAGAAGATCAAGTTCTACACAAACGAGAACGTCGGCAGCGGCGAGCTGGATCTGCCCGAGCAGCAGATGCACACGACGGCGTACTGGCTGACGCTGCCGCGCGCGCTGATGGTCACCTTGCCGTACAGCCTCGAGGATCGGCGGGACGGCGTGGCCGGCCTGGCGTTCGCGATGGTGCAGGTGGCGCAGCTGCTGCTGATGTGCGACCGCCGCGATCTGGGGCTCTCGATTGGGTCTGGCGACGAAGGCAGCGCCGGCGAGGCGCTCGCGACCCAGGATCTCGAGGAGCCGCGGATCTTCGTCTACGACAACTACCCGGGCGGCATCGGCTTCAGCGAGCCGCTCTTCGGCATGCACGATGCGCTCGTCGCCGAAACGCGCAAGCTGATTGCGGGCTGCGAGTGCGATCACGGCTGCCCGACGTGCGTCGGTCCCGTCGGTGAGACCGGCCCGGAGGCCAAGCCGGTTGCGCTGCTGATTCTCGATCGGCTTCTCGGTCTTCGACCCGCATGAGCGCGCACCTCGAGTCCCGGCTCCGCGACATCCTGCGCGACCAGCGTCCCGCCACGAGTGTCCCGCGAGAGCGATGCGCCGACATCAACCCGGTTTGCCGCACGCCGCTCGGCGACACGCTTCGCCACGCGGCGGCCACTCTCGATGGCGACGTCATCGACGCGGCGAGCGGCCCGTGCGTCGTGATCGAGCGCTTCTATCCGGCCGACCATTGGCACGGCACGGTCCGCATCGGCGACGTCCGCGGCCTGTCGCTCTCGAATGCGCCGGAGCTGCGGCTGGTAGGCGGGCAGCCGTCCGACGCGGCGACGCCGAGCCCCCTCCTGTTCGTCGATCTGGAGACGACCGGACTGGCGGGCGGCGCCGGCACCTATGCGTTCCTGGTCGGCTGCGCCTTTTTCGAGCCGCATGGCTTCCGTACACGGCAGTACTTCCTCGGCGCGTTCCAGCACGAGCGCACGCTGCTGAACGAGGTCGACGGCCTGGTCCGCCGATCCGCCGGTCTGGTGAGCTACAACGGCAAGTCGTTCGACGTGCCGATGCTCGAAACACGCTACCACTTCAATCGTCTCGAGCCGCCGTTCGGGGGCTTCGCGCACGTCGACATGCTGCATGTGGCGCGCCGCTTCTGGCGAAGCGCGCCAGCCGCGCCGGGCGCCTGGCCCGACACCGACAGCTGTCGCCTCAGCGCGCTCGAGCGGGTCCTGTTCGGCGTGCGGCGCGTCGGCGACGTGCAGGGCGTCGAGATCCCGAATCGCTACTTCGACTACGTGCGCAGCGGCAACGCCGAGCGCCTCGAGCCGGTGTTCGAGCACAACCGGCTCGACCTGCTGTCGCTCGCCTTGATCACGGCGCGCGCTCTGCACGTCCTGGAAGACGCCCCGGCACGCTGCGCGTCCGCGCGGGAGAGCCTCGCGGCCGGCCGGCTCCTGGAAGCCGCAGGGCGGCTGGGTGATGCAGAGCGGTGCTATCTCGACGCCATCGATCGGTCACGATTGGAACGCGGTGCCGACACCGGCAGCGTGCGCGCCGACGCGATGCGATCCCTGGCGCTGCGCCACCGGCGCGAGGCCCGATTCACCGAGGCAGCCGACGTGTGGCGGGCGATCGTCGTGGAACGGGAGGCCTCACCGGGTCTGCGCCGTGAGGCACTCGAGGCGCTCGCGATTCACTTCGAACACCGCGCGCGCGACCTGTCGGAGGCACACCACTTCGCGCGCCTGTCGCTAGCCGAGCGCGTCGGCACGCGCAGCATGGAGGCGAGCCGGTACCGGCTCGCGCGCCTGGATCGGAAGATGGCGAAACTGCCCGGACCTCGTCAGCCCGGGCGGTTGTGGCAGGATGCGGAGGGCTACTGAACGGTGACCTTCGTCGCGGCCTTCTTCGGTTTGGCCGTTTTCGCCGCCGTCTGCTTCCGCTGCTCGACGGTCTGCGCGCCGTACTTCTTCGTGAACCGCTCGACGCGGCCTTCCGTGTCGATCAGCTTCTGACGGCCCGTGAAGAACGGGTGGCAGTTCGAGCAGATTTCCAAGTGCAGCTCGGGCTTGGTCGAGCGCGTCTTCCACGTCGCGCCGCACGCGCAGCGCGCCTCGACGTCGAAGTATTTGGGGTGGATATCGGGCTTCACGGCGAACTCCTTGGCGCTCAGGGCAAAACACCAGTATAGCAAAGGGACTGGGCGGGGCTGAAGCCCCGCCGCCACACAGATATCGCGCTTGTGGAGGGGGGCTTCAGCCCCGCGATACACGGTTGTGGAGGCGGGGCTTCAGCCCCGCAACACCTTTGAGATGCCGGCAGGTTTCTACGCGAACCGGAACGGGCGGAACTTCGCCGGTACGTGGAAGCTCTGGCCGTCGGGGACCGACCAGGCGGCGAACACGGCGCCCTCGCCCGGGGCCTTTGCCCCCCCCGGACGCTTGATGCGGAACACGTTGAAGTGCCAGGCATCGCCGGCTTTCGGCGGCACCCGCTCCGCCGCCGGCGGCGACAGCGTGCCCAGGCCGTCCCAGGGCAGCCGGGCCAGCGCCGTCCAGCCCTCAGACTTGCCGTGGGCATCGCGGAGCGGCACGACCGTGGAGGCCATGCCGGTCCAGTCCCATTCCGTCAGCGACTTCACCGACGGCGCCGGCCGCTCGACGCGCAGATCGCAAACCACGTTGGCGGGGCTGATTTCCAGCTCCGCGTAGTTGACGCCCGAGCCATCGAGGTCGAGAAAGATCTCGACGACCTCCTCCTCCCAGATGTGCTCGTCGCGCGTCGTCATCGTGTGCCACGGCGCGTCGTCCACGGCATCGAAGCGCACGTGCAGCGCCGCCTGGTCCCAGCACGCCTGGAAGCGGGTCCGGTAGCGCTCGGGTCCCCATTCGATCGCCGGCGCCTCACGCCACGCGGTCGCGTCGACCGCAATGATCGATGCGGACGCTGTGGGCAGCCGATGCAGCGTGTAATCACCCGGTTCTTCAGCGCGTGGATTCTTGTACAGCTGGATCACCGCGGCGTCCCTCGTCCTTCGTTCCTCGTCCCTGTCGAGGGCGCACGCAGTGCGCCCCCTACTACGCGACCACCCAGTCCCGCTCCCAGCGATGCGCGCGCAACGCGTCGACGAGCGGCTGCGGCAGGCGCTGGCCGTCGCTGCTGGCGCAGTTCGCCCGCACGTTGGCGAGCTTCCTCATGCCCGGAATCGTCGTCGTCACCGCCGGATGCTGCAGGATAAAGCGAAGCGCGAGCTCGGGCAGCGTCATCCCTGAAGGGATCAGCGGCTTGAGCGCCTCCACCTTCTGCAGCGTCACCGCAAGGTTCTCCGGTGTGAAGTAGAGATTGCGCCAGTCGCCTTCGGGCCACCGCGAGTCCGGTGACAGCGTGCCGGTCAGGCTGCCTTCGTCAAACGGGACGCGCGCGATGATGGCGATGCCGTGCGCCTGGCAGTACGGAAACAGCGTGTCCTCCGGGTTCTGGTCGAAGACGTTGTAGACGACCTGTACCCAGTCGATGAGCCCGCTCTCGAGCGCCTTCAGGACGTTCGTCGGCTCCCAGCGGTTCACGCTGATCCCCCAGCTCTGGACCTTGCCCTCGCGCGTCAGGTCTTCCATGACGCGCTGCCAGCGCTCGTCCGCCGCCCAGTCGTCGCTCCACGCGTGGAGCTGCTGGACGTCGATCCGGTCGACGCCGAGGTTCTTCAGGCTCTTTTCGGTGTACTCGCGGATGTGATCCGGCGGGAACACCGCATCCAGCGGGAAGCCGTCCAGCTGAATCCAGCGCTGGTTCTTTGGCGGGACCTTGGTGGCCACGTACAGCCGCGTGTCGGGATGCGCGCGCAGCAGTTGACCGAGCAGGCGTTCGCTGTGGCCGGCGCCGTAGGCCCAGGCCGTGTCGAAGAAGGTGCAGCCAAGCGCGACGCTCTCTTCCAGCGCCTGCATCGTCTCGCGGTCGTCGGAGCCGGTCCAGCCGCCAAGCCCCCACATGCCGTAGCCGATCTCGGAGATGTCCCACCCTGTACGTGCGTGTGTGCGAAACCGCATAGGGGGATTCTATTTCAGGTGCGGAAGGTGCGTCAGGTGCGGCGTGCAACGGCGCCGAGTGCGACGACGCGCTGTCAGTTGTGGAGGCGGGGCTTCAGCCCCGCCGCTCAGCCCCGCCGCTCAGCCCGTCGTGCTGAATCGCCGCGTTTGACCGAGCCAGCGCGCGGCTTTCTCGAGGGCGATGCGTTCGGCTTCTTCGCGCGTGGGACCCTCGGCGCGCGCGAATCGCGCGCCGGGGTCTACGCTTGAGATCGTGCAGAAGTAGGTTTCGCCCAGGCGGTAGGTCTCCAGGAGGATCGACCAGCCCGAGAGCTCCTGCTCGCGGCGTGTGTAGCCTTCGGCGTTCATCGAATGTTCGCTAGGGCTTTTCGACCTGCGCGCCGACGAGGTTACCCCATTCGGTCCACGAGCCGTCGTAGTTCTTCACGTCCTTGTGGCCCAGCAGATGCTTGAGGACGAACCACGTGTGGCTCGACCGCTCGCCGATCCGACAGTACGCGATGACGGGCTTGTCGGCGGTCGCGCCAGCGGCCCCATACAGCTGCTTCAGCTCATCCACCGTCTTGAATGTGCCGTCGTCGTTGCAGGCCTTCGCCCAGGGGATGTTCTTCGCGCCGGGGATATGGCCGCCGCGCTGACAGGTCTCGGGCAATCCCGGCGGCGACAGGATCTCGCCGGTGAACTCCTGCGGTCCACGCACGTCGATGAGCACCGCGCTCTTCTGCTTGACGGCCTCCTGCACTTCGGGCAGGAATGCGCGGATCGACAGATCGGGAGCGCTCGCCTTGTAGGACGCCGGCGCGATCGATGGCACCGCCGTCTCGAGCTCGCGGCCCTCGGCGACCCACTTCTTCCGTCCGCCGTTCATGATGCGCACATCGTGATGGCCGTAGATCTTCATCTGCCAGAAGGCCCACGCCGCGAACCAGTTGTTGTTGTCGCCGTACAGGACGACGGTGGTGTCGTTCGCAATGCCGGACTTCGACATCAGTTCCTCGAATTTCTTCTGCGGAATGATGTCGCGAATCAGCGTGTCACAGAGCTCCGTGGTCCAGTTCCAGCCCAGCGAGCCGGGAACGTGGCCTTGATCGTAGGCCGCAGTATCGACGTCGACTTCGACCACCCGGATGGTGGCGTCTCCGAGATGCTGCTTGACCCAGTCGGTGCTGACGAGAACGTCAAGCGCTGTTGTGGTCCCCATCGACATGCTTTCCTCCAAGGATGAACGGTCATCCTAATCCGACCGTACCGCGGTCCGCAAGGCTCCAGGGGTAGTCGTGACACGAGGACGCCGGTTGGCGTACGTTTCCCACGCGGCAGGTCATTGCCGTCACGACCGGTGTGCCCCGAGACGCCTGCGACGGCAATCATGGCCGCCTCCCAGCTGTATTGATGATTACTATCGTGACGAGATCGGCCCGACTAAAGTCGGGCCCTACTGCAGTCGGATGCCCCACACGGCGGAGGACCGCGCCCCGGCGAACGAAGTGAGCCGCCCCTCGGGCGAGCGAACGCGAGCCCGCCCTTCGCGAGCGTTAGCGAGCGCCCTTACTTGCCGTTGCTCATCGAGCCGAGGAACTCGGCGTTGCTCTTCGTCTTGCTCATCTTCGAGAGCAGCAGCTCCATGGCCTCGACCGGCGACAGCGGCGTCAGCACCTTGCGCAGGACATAGACGCGATTGAGATCCTCTTTCGGCAGCAGCAGCTCTTCCTTGCGCGTGCCGCTCTTCTGGATGTCGATGGCGGGGAAGACGCGGCGGTCCATCAGCTTGCGATCGAGATGGATCTCCATGTTGCCCGTGCCCTTGAACTCTTCGAAGATGACCTCGTCCATCCGCGAGCCGGTGTCGATGAGCGCGGTCGCGATGATTGTGAGCGAGCCCCCCTCTTCGATGTTGCGCGCGGCGCCGAAGAAGCGCTTGGGCCGCTGCAGGGCGTTGCTGTCCACGCCGCCAGACAGGATCTTGCCGGACGCCGGCACGATCGTGTTGTAGGCGCGCGCCAGCCGCGTGATCGAGTCCAGCAGGATAACGACGTCCTTCTTGTGCTCGACCAGGCGCTTGGCCTTCTCGATGACCATCTCGGCGACCTGCACGTGGCGCTGCGCCGGCTCGTCGAACGTCGACGAGATGACCTCGCCCCGGACCGACCGCTGCATGTCGGTCACCTCTTCCGGCCGCTCGTCGATGAGCAGGACGATGAGATAGACCTCGGGATGATTCTTCGCGACGCTGTTCGCCAGGCTCTGGAGCAGCATCGTCTTGCCGGTGCGCGGCGCCGCCACGATCAGGCCGCGCTGGCCCTTCCCGATCGGCGTCATCAGGTCGAGCACGCGGCCCGACAGGTTTTCGCCCTCGGTCTCGAGCTGGAGCTTGCCCTGCGGGTAGAGCGGCGTCAGGTTTTCGAAGAAGACCTTCTCACGCGCCCGTTCGGGCGGCTCGAAGTTCACCGCCTCGACCTTGATCAGGGCGAAGTAGCGCTCGCCTTCCTTCGGCGACCGGATTTGACCCGACACGGTGTCGCCGGTGTGCAGATCGAACTTCCGGATCTGGGAGGGCGAGACATAGATGTCATCGGGGCCCGGCAGGTAGTTGTAGTCGGGCGCGCGGAGGAATCCGAAGCCGTCGGGGAGCACTTCGAGGACGCCTTCCGAGAAGATGAGGCCGCTCTTCTCGGCGCGGGCGCGGAGAATCTCGAAGATCAGCTCCTGTTTGCGCATCCCGGTGGCGCCGGGCACTTCGAGCTGCTTGGCGATGCGCGTCAGCTCCGTGACGCTCATCTCCTTGAGGTGACTCAACTCGATGACGGTTGGCCCTTCGGTTGCGGCGGCGGTGGCGGCGGGCTGCTGAGCAGTCTTGCTATCAGTATCCACAGTTCTTTCAGTCCTTCGCCCGTCACCGCCGAGAGCGGCAGCACGGGCGTGGTAAACGCTCGTTCAAATGCGTGCTGGGCGCGTGAGCGTTCGGCGCGCGTCAGCTTGTCAATCTTGGTGGCCACGACGCCGAGAGGAATCTCGAGGGCCGCGAGCCAGTCATGGGCCCGCACATCGCTCTCGAGTCCGGGATGACGCCCGTCCACGAGCAGCAGCGCCGCAAAGGCCGCCGGAGGCCGATGCCTGGTTCCCGGCGCCGTCTGTCCGGCGGTGCGATACCCGAAATAATCCCGTGTCAGTGCTTCGAATGCGTCGACGGACACTGAGCCGCCGCGCGCATACCCATACCCCGGAAGATCTACGAGGTGGAACGGGCGCTCGCCCGCTGGCTCCAGCCGGTAGACATTCAACGTGCGGGTCTTGCCGGGCGCCGCGCTCGTGCGCGCGATGCGCGAGGCAGCGAGTCGGTTCACCACCGTCGATTTGCCCACGTTGGACCGGCCCACCAACGCGAGCTCCGCCAAGCCATCACCAGGGTAGTCGATGGGTCGGACCGCACTCTTGACGAACTCCGCCAGCACTCGGTGTTCGACCCTTCGACCTTGGACCCTGCGACCTTTAGACCCGGCGACCCTTAGACCGGCCAGCGTCAGTGAGTAATCGTGTCGTCCGGCGCTTCGACGTCGACGCCTTCGGTCACCGGCGCGGCAATCGGTCCGGGCAGCGCATCGGCCAGCGCGATCTTCAGCACGTCGTCCATGGTCTGCACCATGTAGACGTTCAGGACGTCGAGCACCGCCTTCGGGATGTCGGCCAGGTCCTTCTCGTTGTCCTTGGGCAACACGATGGTCTTGAGGCCGGCACGGTGTGCGGCGAGGACCTTTTCCTTCACGCCCCCAATCGGCAGCACCTTGCCGCGCAGCGTGATCTCGCCCGTCATCGCCACGTCGCGCTGTGTCGGGACGCGCGCCAGCGCCGAGACCAGCGCCGTCGCGATGGTGATGCCGGCGCTCGGCCCGTCCTTCGGGATGGCGCCTTCGGGCACGTGGATGTGCACGTCGTGCTTACGGTTCCAGTCCTTCGCGAGGCCGAACTCGTCGGCCTTGGACCGCACCCAGCTCATCGCCGCGCGCGCCGATTCCTGCATGACGTCGCCAAGCTTGCCGGTGAGCATCAGCGTGCCCTTGCCCGGCATCAGCGTCGCCTCGGTCACCAGGATTTCGCCGCCGACCTCCGTCCAGGCCAGGCCGGTCGCGATGCCGATCTCGTTCTGCTGCTCGGCCTCGGTGGAGCGGTAGCGTGGCACGCCGAGGTAGACGGTGATCTTCGTCGTGTCCATCTCCTCGCTGAAGCCGTTGCCCTCGACCACGACTTTGCGCGCGACCTTGCGGCAGACCGACGAGATCTCGCGTTCGAGGTTGCGGACGCCGGCTTCCCGCGTGTAGCGATTGATGATCGTCTGCAGCGCCTCGTCCTCGAACCGGATGTTCGCTTCCGTGAGCCCGGCGCCCTCGACTGCCTTCGGCACGAGGAACTTCTTCGCGATCTGGACCTTCTCCTGCTCGGTGTAGCCGGCCAGCTGCAGCACTTCCATGCGGTCGCGCAGCGCCTGCGGAATCGTGTGCAGGACGTTGGCCGTGCAGATGAACATCACGTTCGAGAGGTCGTACTCGACGTCGAGGTAGTGATCGAGAAAGGCGCCGTTCTGCTCGGGGTCCAGCACTTCGAGCAGCGCCGCCGACGGGTCGCCGCGGAAGTCCATCGACATCTTGTCGACTTCGTCGAGCAGGAACACCGGGTTCATCGAGCCGGCCTTCTTCATCATCTGGACGATCTGGCCGGGGAAGGCGCCGATGTAGGTCCGGCGATGGCCGCGGATTTCGGCCTCGTCACGCACGCCGCCGAGCGAGAGCCGCACGAACTTGCGGTTCATCGCGCGCGCGATCGACTTGGCCAGCGACGTCTTGCCCACGCCCGGAGGGCCGGCAAACGTCAGGATCGTCGCCTTCGGCTTCTTCACCAGGGCGCGGACGGCGAGGAACTCGAGGATGCGATCCTTGATCTTCTCGAGACCGTAGTGATCCTCGTTGAGGATCTCCTCGGCGCGCTTCAGATCGCGGCTCTCCTTCGTCTTCTTGTGCCACGGCACCGCGATCAGCCAGTCGAGATAGTTCCGTGACACCGTCGCTTCGGCCGACATCGGCGGCATCGCTTCCAGGCGCTTCAGCTCCTGGACCGCCTTCTCCTCGACCTCCTTCGGCATCTTCGACTGTTCGATCTTCTTCTTCAAATCGTCGATCTCGTTCCCCTTCTCGTCCTTCCGACCCAGCTCTTTCTGGATCGCCTTCATCTTCTCGTTGAGGTAGTACTCTTTCTGCGCCTTCTCCATCTGCTTCTTGACGCGCGACTGGATGCGGCGATCCACCTGCAGTTTGTCGACTTCGCTCTCGAGGATGCTGGCGATGCGGTTCAACCGCTCGAGCGGCGAGACGATCTCGAGGAGGTTCTGTTTCTCGTCGACGCCGACCAGCAGGTGCGCGGCGATGGTGTCGGCGAGCTTGCCGGGATCGTCCACGCGCACCGCGGCGATCATCGCGTCGTAGTGCAGGTTGTTCGACAGCTTCACGTACTGCTCGAACAGCGACACGACGCGGCTCATCGTGCCTTCGACGTCGCCGGCGACGTCCTTCTGCTTCGCCAGCAGCTTGACGACGACGCGGTAGAAGCCCTTGTCTTCCTTCCACTCGATGGCGCGGGCGCGATCGAGCCCTTCGACGAGCACCTTGATGTTGCCGTCGGGCAGCTTCAGCGACTGCACCACGTTGGCGACGCAGCCCATCGTGAAGATGTCTTCCGGGCGCGGGTCGTCAATCGACGCATCGTGCTGCGCGGCGAGGAAGATCTTCTTGTCCTTTCCGAGCGCGTGCTCGAGCGCGCGGGTCGAGGACGGCCGTCCGATGACGAACGGCATCATCATGTGCGGGAACACGACAACGTCCCGCAGCGGAACTATCGGTAATGTCTCGTAGACTTCCATCTAATCACTTGCGGATTGAGGATTGTGGATTGTGGATTGAGCGGCCGGGAAGAGCGTCGATGTCACGGGCGGGCTAGAGCGGTTGCGTCGATTGAATCCGCAATCAATCCGCAACCCGCAATCCCCCATCCGCAATTAGCCGGCTTTCTCAACCAGCGTGATCGGTTTGTCCTTGGCCTCCACGACATCGCGCGTGATCACGCATTCGCGCACCTTCTTCTGCGACGGGAGGTTGTACATCAGTTCGAGCATCAGCTCCTCGATGATCATCCTGAGGCCGCGCGCGCCGATCTTCCGCTTCAGCGCGGACTCGGCGATGGCCTCGAGGGCGTCGTCGGTGAACTTCAGCTTCACGTTCTGGTACTCGAACAGCTTCTGGTACTGCCGGACGATGGCGTTGCGCGGCTGCGTCAGGATCTGGATGAGCGCGGGCTTGTCCAGCTCGTGCAGCGTGCCGACGACCGGCAACCGGCCGACGAACTCGGGAATCAGCCCGTACTTGATCATGTCTTCCGGCTCGAGCTGCTCGAGCGTCGAGCCGATGTCGCGGTTCCGCACCGACTTCACGTCGGCCTTGAAGCCGAGCGTCTTCTTGCCGACGCGCCGCTCGATCGACTTGTCGAGGCCGACGAAGGCGCCGCCGCAGATGAACAAGATGTTCGTCGTGTCGATCTGGAAGAACTCCTGGTGCGGGTGCTTGCGGCCGCCCTGCGGCGGGACGTTGGCGACGGTGCCCTCGAGAATCTTGAGCAGCGCCTGCTGGACGCCCTCGCCCGACACGTCGCGCGTGATCGACGGGTTCTCGTCCTTGCGGCAGATCTTGTCGACTTCGTCGATGTAGATGATGCCCTGCTGGCACTTCTCAATGTCGCCGCCCGCCGACTGCAGCAGCTTGAGGATGATGTTCTCGACGTCCTCGCCCACGTACCCGGCTTCGGTCAGCGTGGTCGCATCGACGATCGTGAACGGAACCGAGAGCAGCTTGGCCAGCGTCTGCGCGAGCAGCGTCTTGCCGGTGCCGGTCGGTCCGATCAGGAGAATGTTCGACTTCGTCAGCTCGACATCGTGCCGGCTGCGCGGCTGCTTCTGGATCTCGATCCGCTTGTAGTGGTTGTAGACCGCGACTGCGAGCTTCTTCTTCGTCTTTTCCTGGCCGATCACGTACTCGTCGAGGAACTTCTTGATCTCGGGCGGAGAGGGCAGCGACGAGCGGACGCCGCGCGTCTCGAACCGGTTGTCGTCCGCGATGATGTCGTTGCAGACCTCGACACACTCGTCGCAGATGAACACCGTCGGGCCGGCAATCAGCTTCCGGACGTCATTCTGATCCTTGTTGCAGAACGAGCAACGCAGGACTTCGGTCTCGCCGTTCTTCTTGACCATGTGGGGGCTGTGCTCCCGCGCGAGGTGCCCGGACTAACGCCGGGTCGCTCGTTCCGACCCGTTACGCCCGTTTGCGGATGACATCATCAATAATACCGTATTCTTTACCCTGATCGGCCGACATGATGTAGTCACGTTCCGTATCTTCCTGGATACGCTTTACGGCCTGACCGGTGTGCAGCACGAGGATTTCGTTGATCCGCTCGCGCATGCGCAGAATCTCTTTCGCGGCAATGTCGATGTCGGTCGCCTGACCGCCCAGCCCGGACATCCAGGGCTGATGGATCAGGATTCGAGAATTTGGCAGGGCATAGCGCTTGCCCTTCGAGCCGGCGGCCAGCAGCACGGCGGCAATCGAGGCGGCCTGCCCGATGCAGTTCGTCTGAACGTCGGGCTTGATGAACTGCATGGTGTCGTAGATCGCAAACCCTGCAGTAATCGAGCCACCCGGGCTGTTGATGTAGAGGTGGATGTCCTTGTCGGGATCCTCGGCCTCGAGGAACAGCATCTGGGCAATCGCCAGATTGGCGACGCCATCGTCGATCGGCGTGCCGATGAAGATGATGTTGTCCTTCAGCAACCGCGAAAAGATGTCGTAGGCCCGTTCGCCGCGGTTCGTCTGCTCGACGACCATCGGGACAAGCTGCATCCGGGGCTGGGTATCACGCATATAAGGATGAGACGCGGTTCAGACCGTCAACGGTTGAAGGCCGACGCTAACGCTGTAGGCATTAAAAGCAACCCGAGAAAAGCGGGTGGCTCGGCAGGCTCGACTTACTCCTCAGCAATTGTAGCACGCGACCTGAGGAAGTCAACCGCCTTCTCTCTCCGTAAGCTGGTATAAAGGCTGGAGATACGGCCCTCTTTCTCGAGCCGTGCCTTGACCGCGTCGGCCGGACGCCCCATCGCCGCCGCGTACTTTTCTATTTCGGCAGCAACCTCGCCCGACTCCACGGCAATGTCCTCGCGCCGCGCAATTTCGTCGAGCACGATCGCGCTGGCGACCGTTTCCCGTGCCGAATCGCGCTGGTTGTCGCGGAACCGCTGCCAGTCGATCCCGGCCTCACGGGGGTCCACGCCCTGCTCGACCAGCCGCCGCACGAACTCCTCGATCCGCCGGTCGATCTCGCGATCGATCAGGGTATCGGGCACCTCGAACGTGACCCGCGAGGCGAGTTGCCGCAGCAGGTCGCTGCGCACGTCTCGCTCCGCCGCGCGGTCCGCCTCCGCCTGCAGATCGGCCCGCACCTGCTGACCGAGCGCGTCGAGCGTCTCGAAGTCGCCGAGATCCTTGGCGAACTCGTCGTCCAGCGCCGGGACGGCGCGTTTCTTGAGGCTTTTCACCGTGACCACATAGTGCAGTGTCGTGCCGGCCAGTTCCTTGACCGAGTAGTCGGCCGGATACTCGACCGGGAAGCGCTTCTGCTCGCCGATCCCCAGGCCGATCACCTGCTCGTCGAAGCCGGGCGGATTGGCCGTCGCGCCGATCTCGATCGTCACGTTTTCGTGCGTGTCGGGCGCTTCGTTCGCCGACTCGCGTATCAGGTCCACGACGACGGTGTCGCCGGCCTCGACCGGGCGGCCCTCGACCGGCTCGTACCGTGCCGCGCGCTGACGCAGCCGCTCGAGTCCCTGTGCCACGGCATCGTCCTCGACGACGGCGGGAGGCCGCCGGAGCTTCAGCGCCGAGTACTCGCCCGGATCGAAGGCGGGCACGGTCTCGAAATTGGCGGTGAACTTCAGCGGCTGGCCTTCCTCGACCAGCACGTCCTTGATATCCGGCGTGTCGACCGGCTCCATGCCCCGTTCACGCAGCGCATCGTCCACCGCCCGCGGAATCAGGTCGTGCACCACGTCGTGAAGGATCTGGTCGCGGAAGCGCTGCCGCACCACCTTCGCCGGCACCTTGCCCGGCCGGAACCCGGGGATGCGGGCGGCTTTGCTGTAGTCGCGCGCGATGCGGTCGATCTCGGCGTCCACGACGGTGCTCGGGATCTCGACGACGAGTTGCTTGCGCGTATCGGAAACGTCCAGGAACTCGGTCTTCATGAGAGGCAACTTTCAACTTTAGCACAGCGATGCCCAAGCTAAAGCTTGGGCCTACGGGACGACTCGCTCACACACATGCGTACGTGGGCCCGAGCTTTAGCTCGGGCAACAGGCTACGCCCGCTTGCGCGCCCGGCGCACGTCCGCTCCACTGGTCGCCTTTGCGGTCGACGCTCGCACGATCAGCTCGGGCTCGACGTGCACGATGCGGGGCGCGCGAGCGGTGCGGCCCGCGGCGATACGCTTGACGATCGTCTCGGCCGCGATCTCCCCCATCTGCCGCAGCGGCTGCCGAACCGTCGTCAGCGGCGGATTGTGCGACGAGGCGCTCAGGATGTCGTCGAAGCCGACGACCGACACGTCGTCCGGCACTCGCAGGTTGGCGTCGCGCAGCGCGCCAATCGCGCCGAACGCCGAGAGATCGTTGAACGCAAAGATCGCCGTGAAGCCCGGGCGGGTGCGCAGCAACTGGCGGGTGATGTCGTAGCCGGCTTCGGGCAGCGGGCCGTCGCCCTCGAGCTGCACGACGAGCTGACGGTCGAGCGAGACGTTCAGTCGCGTAGCGGCCTTCCTGATCGCGCGCCAGCGGATCCCCGTGTCGGAGCTGAAGGTCTGTCCCTTGATCACGGCGATCCGGCGGTGTCCGAGGGACTGCAGGTGTTTGAGCGCGAGCGTCGCCGCGCGATCGTGATTGAGGATGACGTTGGTGACGCCCGGCGTGTGATGGTGCCCCGACACGGCGACGATCGGCACGCCCAGCTCCCGTTCGCACGGCGTATCGATCGCGATCAGCCCTTCGACGGCGCGGTCGAGCAGCAGGCGCGGGTACTCGTCCAGCAGATCGCGCCGATGCCGATGGCTCGCGACGAAGTAGAGGAACCCTTCCTGCAGGAGTCGGTCCTCGATGCCGCGGAGCACCAGCGTCGCGTAGCCTTCGCTGATTTCCGGCACCAGCACGCCGATGGTGAAGCTGCGCTGTCGCCTGAGCGATCGCGCGAGGGTATTCGGGCGGTAGTTGAACTTCCGCGCCGCCGCGACGATGCGTTCCTGCGTCGCGCGCGGGATTGCCGCCGCCCCTGGCGCCTGGTTGAGGACGAGCGAGACCGAGGCCGGCGACAGTCCGAGATGATCGGCCAGGACCCGAAGGGTCACCGGGCCGGACTCGGGCAACGCGGGGGATTTGGCTTTGCGTCTCGCCATGTGAACGCGGCAGTGTCCCACGCGGTGGGGCCGCCGGCAAGGCCAGCGGCCGCCCGGCTTGACGCAAACCGGCAGAACTGCTAGGACTAAGGACGCTAAATCGATTTAGTGGTTTGGCTAGTCGAAGGGGCGGACGAGGTACAGGGGGAAATTCCGCTCCGAGGGCCGGTCGCGGGCACGACCGGCCCTCTTCTTTTGTACGTTCAGGGTTCAAGGTCGAAGGGTCACACCGGCGTAATCTATCGCGCCGACTTCAGGCTCGAGAGTGCCAGCAGCACGAGGAGGGCGCCGAGCGGTACGGCGAGACCCGCACGCAGGTCACCGAGCGCGCTGGACACGGCGCCGACGACCCAGGGCACCACCGCGCCGCCGAGACCTCCCGCCGCGTACATGGGCCCCGCGGCACTTGGCGCAATGCTGGTGACGGATCGCGTGACCAGCGCCCACAGCAGCGGAAAGATCGCTGACAGCCCCAGTCCCGCGGCCGCAGCCCCGGCAATCACTCGCTCGGGCGTGGACGCGGCGAAGATAATGGCCAGGACGCCAAGCGTCGCGAGCACGAGCCCGCCGCGAACCAGGGCGGGTTCGCTCACGCGTTTCAACGCGACGGCCGCGAGCAGGCGGCCGGTGGTGAGCGCGGCCCAGAACGCCATCGGCGCCAGGGCCCACGCGGTGGTCGCGCCAGAGACCATGCGCCGCGCGAATTCCGCAACCCATCCCGCCACCGCGTTTTCGGTTCCGACGTAAAGGAAGATCAGCGTTCCGAACAGGATCGAACGCCCGACGATGCCCGCTCGCGGAATGCTCGTTCCATGTGGATGCGGGGCTTTAGTCCCGCCGTCATGGGCCCGGCGATGCTCAATCTCGGTGCTGCCGACCTCAGCGGCGGCGAGATCGACGCCTCGTACCGCGGCGAGCAGCGCCGCCGGCACGGCGACCCGACAGACGATCCCCATCAGCGCGCAGGCGATCGCCAGCGCCGCCGTTGGGATCGCCACGCTATCGCTGGTGCCGAACGATCGTACGGCCATTGGCCAGATCACGGCGCCGATGCCCCAGGACACGTTCACCAGGCTCAGCGCGCTGGCGGCCCGATCGGGTTGTATCGCGGCGATCGCGATGTTCGTCAGCGGCAGCACGAGTCCGAGCCCAAGCCCGTAGACGACGGTGGCGACCACGCCAATCGCGTGCGGCGCGATGCCGATCGTGAAGGTGCCGCCGGCGAGCAGACCGAAGCCGACCGCGAGCGCGCCGCGCGCGCCGATCCTCCCGGCGATCGTCGGCGCGACGAGCGTCGCCGTCATCGCGCTGAGGAACTGCGCGGTGAAGAGGCTGCCCGCGACGACGTCGCTCATGCCCCAGCGCGAGGTGAGCGCCGGCAGGATCGGTCCGAGGAGCGTGGTGGCCATGCCGGCCACGACGAATCCGACGTGGAGCGTGATCGTGACGACTGGAATCGCTGGGCGCATGAGCGTATCGGCGCACATGCGCATAGGGAGAGCGGGGGCAACGCCCGGATTCTCCCAAGCCCCCATGCACCTACGCGATCATGCGTGACGGGATCGTAGGCCCCTTCGTGATCGAGCGCAAACTCCGCATGCGAGACATCGCCTATGCGCCTATGCGCCTATGCGCCTATGCGCCTATGTGCTCATGCGCCTATGCGCCCAAGCGCAAGTGCGAAAGGGGGGAGTCGAACCCCCACGGCCTTTCGGCCACTGGATCCTAAGTCCAGCGCGTCTGCCAGTTCCGCCACTTTCGCTCGTTTCGCGACGGTAGCATCCTCGCGGTGCTGCGGTCCAGCGGTGCCGCGGTGCCGCGGTGCCGCAGTAATGCACCGTTGCACTCACGGACTGCTGGACCGCGGGACTGCTGGGCCGCAGCGCTGCGACTAAGCCGCGACGGTCGGGCGCAATTCCGCAGGGGCGGCGAGCGTCGCGACCCAGGCGGGCTTGCGGATGCGGCGCTTGTCGGCATACAGCGCGCGGTCCGCGCTGTCGAGGAGGTCGTTGAGCGTCGGACGCTCTGGCGGCGTCAGCACGGATGATCCCACGCTGAACGAGAGCGGGTAGGGTGCCCTCGTCCGGAGGTTGTGCTGCGCGAGCGCGTCGTCGAGGCGCGCCATCACGCGGGCGGCGGCGCTCCGATCGGCATCGAGCGCGACCGCCACGAACTCGTCGCTGCCGAGGCGTGCGACGACGTCCGACTCGCGGAACGTGCAACGAAGGATGGCGGCGGTGGCCGCGATCGCCTGATCGCCGGACGCGTGGCCGAACGAATCGTTGATCGCCTTCAGGCCGTCGACGTCCACCTGCACGAGCGCCAGGTCGCGGGCGTTACGGAGGCACTCCCGCCGCAGGTGCTCGCCAATCGCGAAGAAGCCGCGCCGATTGTAGAGGCCTGTCAGTTCGTCCCGTAGCGCGAGATCGGCGAGGCGCTGCTGCACGCGCTGGCGCTCGATGCCCTGCCGCAGCGATCGCATCAGCCGATCCGTGGTCAGATCCTGGAAGAGGAGGCATTCCTGCGCGCCGGCCCGAAGCGCCTCGGTCGTGCGGAGCGCGCAATCCTGTCGAAGCACACCCAGCACCGTCACCGGCTCGGGCTGCCCGACGCGTGTCAGTTCGGTGAGCTCCGTCCCGTCGATCATCGCCAGGTCCACGACGACGGCGTCGATCCACTGCTCGGAGAGCTTCGCGCAGGCGCTCGCGATCGTCGTCGCGCGCTGCACGCGGGTCCCGCGGGCCTGCGACAGCATGTGCTCCAGCGAGCCCGTCACGAGCGCGTCGCCCGAAACGACGAGAACGCTCAGGGAGGGAGAGGTCATGTGCGGCTCATCTGTGCAAGAGGTGTGCGAAGGCGCACACGCCGAGCCGTCGCGCGCAGTGGTGTGCAATTGCGGCGATGTCATGGTCGAGCTGCTGTCAAAAATTTGATGAGCAGGGGTCCGCGATGTCAGGCGACCGACGTTTTTCGGCAGACCGCGCACGCCGGAGGGTGCGAAAGCCGGAAAATCGTCGGGCGACCGTCAGTGCCGTGGCTCGAGATTCGTCAGCAGAAGCTCGGTGATCGCGCCGCGGCCGTCGCCTCGCGAGTTGATCGCGCGCCGGGCCGGCAGGCGGTAGAGACGAAGTCCCGTTGCGGCGACCGCCGGATCTTCTTCGTACAGACAGGCAATCGCCGGGGCGCTCGAATTGCTGACCATCACGTGGCACCCGCGACCGGCCAGCGTCGCGGCGACGTCTCGGAGCCGCCGGTGGTCGGCAAGCGTGAACGGCTCCGCGGTATACGCCGTGAAACGCGCCGTCGGTGACAGCGGGGCGTAGGGCGGATCGAAGTAGAGAAAATCGCCCGCTTGCGCCCTCTTCAACACGCGATCGAACGCCGCGAGCGCGATCGAGAGGCCGCGCCGCGCGAGGATGCGCGAGATCGCGAACACGTGATCGGGCTCGAAAATGCGCGGCCGCGCGTAGCGCCCGGCCGGGACGTTGAAGCGCCCGTCGCCGTTCAACCGAAACAGGCCGTTGAAGCCCGTGCGATTCAGGTAGATCAGCATCGCCGCCAGCGCCGGTGTATACCTGGTCGCGCGCGCGGGGAGCTGGCTGCGCAGGCCGTTGAACTCGTCGCGGACGGCATAGTAGTGCCCTGCCCCCCCGGCCGCGTGACCGCGTGCCAGCCGCTCCAGCGCCGCCACCACTTCGCCCGGATCGTCGCGCACCATTCGGTAGCAGCCGACGAGATCGCGATTGCTGTCGGTCAGCACCACCCGTCGTCCGTCCAGCACGTGCGCGCCCTGGAGATCGAAGAAGACCGCGCCGCTGCCGACGAAGGGTTCGAAGTAGGTGCCGAACTCGCGCGGATAGAAACGCCTGAACGCCGGCAGGAGCTGCCGCTTGCCGCCAGCCCACTTGAGGAGCGGGCGGACAATGTGGTGACGCCTCGAGCGTGCCGAGGGGCGCTGTTCTGAGGCGATTGACTCGGTAGTCGAGATTGCGGAGTCCTCGGGCCCATTAGGCCCGATTCGCCCGATCTCGTCAATTTCGGTTTTCGGGGTTGAGACTTTTCGCCTCCGCGTGCGTTTATACATGGTGTGACCGGCCCGCCGTCCGACGATCTCGCGGCGACGCTCTTCGAAAAGTACCAACAGCCGCTCCGGCGCTATCTGCGTTTCGCGACCGGCAGCGCCGATCTCGCGGACGACCTCACACAGGACGTCTTCCTCCGCGTCGTTCGCGGTGCTGAAGGGTACCGGCCGCGGGAGCGCGAACGCGCGTGGCTGTTTCGCATCGCGCGGAATCTGATCACGGACCATGCTCGCCGGCAATTGAGCCGTCCCGACACGTCGGCAATGGTGGTTGAGCCGATGCGGAGGGCTTCGCAGCCGTTCCGACTGAGCCTTCGAGAGGCTCTGGCGGGGCTGGACGAACAAGAGCGGCACGCCCTCCTCCTCTGCGAAATCGGTGGACTCACATACCAGGAACTGGCGGACGTTCTCGAGCTGAGCGTCGCTGCGGTCCGCTCATTGTTGTATCGCGTGCGCATGGAGCTGAGAGCGACGGTGCTGCCGCCTGCCGGTGCGCAAATGTCGCACTCGATTTCGAAGGACAGGAATGATGATGCTTGACGAACGATACGCCGTGCTCTCCGCCCTGATCGATCGTGAAGCGGTCGATCCCGATGCGCTCGCAATCGCCCTGGAGGATCCCGACGGGAGGGCGAGGCTCGTCGATTTCGTCCGGCTCCGGCTCGAGCTCCAGCGTGAAGACGCTGAGAGCGGGAACGTCGAGACGAGCGGCTCCACAACAAGGCGGCGTACGCACGTTCGCATGTGGCGACTCGCGGCGGCCGTGTTGCTCCCGCTCGGCGTCGGCATCGCCAGCGGGTGGTGGGTCGGTGATTGGTCGAGACAGGAACGACCGCCCGTCCCCGACCGAGTCGTGTCGTTCACGCCGGGCGTGGATTGGAATCGGAAATAGGAGGCATGATGCGAGCTCGAATCATCGGCACGCTCGCCGCTCTGTGCTTGGTGTGCCCGGAGATGCCGCGTGCCAATCCAGAGGGTCCCGCGGTCAGAACACCGATCGCCGGTCCATTTCCGCAGTTGACGGTATCGGCGAGTCCACTCCTGCCCGGCGGCGGTGGCGTATCAGTCGGCAACGTGCTTCTGACCGACAAGACAACACGCACATACATCGCGGTCGGTTCAACTGAGATTCCCGATGCATGCGTGCTGTCCGGGGGCGATCTCAGCAGGGATGAGAACGTCGGACCAGCCGGCGCAATCGTGACGTGGCAGTTCGAGATGCGCTTGAAGTCCTCCGATCGCAGCGGAGCGGTCGTCGCGTTGCATTGGGCACGCACCGTTCACGATCCTGCAGCCGTTGACGCCGATTCGATCGAGCGCAGCTACGAGGTGTCGCTCAGCGAGCACCAAAAGATCACTCTCGATCTTGTCCGGCCACGCGTTCTGACGAACCAATGCGAGGGCGTTTCGCTCGAACTGGAACTGAGATTCCAGGACCCGCCCGAGCTCGAGAATGCGCTGCTCGACTATGACATCTGGCTGCTGCAGACCGATGAGAGTGGGAGGGAATTCATTGATCGAGTACAGCCCCGCGGGTTTCAGGGCCGCGACACCGAATACGCATTCCGACGGCAACACTACGACACGAACGGTACGCGGAGCGCAACGGGCCCCGTCTCGATCGCGCTTTCGGGCCAAGTCAAAGGCCGCGTCCGTTCCGACGGGCGAATCGATCTCGTCGTCAGCCTGGGACGCACGGTGTGGGTTGGATCGTTAGGTACTGGCGACGGTGGGCTCAAGCAAGAGACCGTCGCCGACGGTGAGACGATCGAGCTTGCAACGCCGCGCATGATCGAAGGCCTGCGAGGCGTTCCGGAAGACAGCAGCCTGTTCCGCGGTCACACGGCAATCCGCGTGACCGTGCGTCGAATCAGCTGAGGACCATTCTCGAGTTCTCGAGTTCTCGATTTCTCGAGTTCTCGACTTCTGAACGTCTACGTCTTCAGCTCCGCCAGGTATTTGAGCGTGACCGGCACCTGCTCTTCCGCCTTCGGGTGCTCGTCCTCGATGTAGAACATCTTCGTGCCGCCGGCCGTTGCGGCTTTGATCACCGCGGGCCAATCGACCTGGCCCTGCCCCAGGGGCACGCTGGTTTCGTCAGGCGCCGAGCCGGTGGGGTCGCCGAGCGGCGTGCCCTTCGCGATGTCTTTCAGGTGCATCAGCAGGAAGCGTCCCGGGTATTTCGTCAGCAGCCCTGCCGGATCGCCGCCGCCGCGCATCACCCAGAAGACGTCCATCTGGAAGGCGACATCTTTGGGCGACTGCTTCATCAGCGTGTCGAGCAACGTGCCGTCCGGCGACGTGCCGAACTCATAGCCGTGCACGTGATAGAAGAACTGCAGGCCTTCACCGCCGAGCGCCTTGCCCCACTTCGCGAAGTCCGTTGACGCCTGATCGATCGTCTGGCGCGTGACGGGACCCTGGTGCGGGATCCACGCCGTCCCGACGTACGAGCTGCCGATGGCCTTGGCGTCCTTCACGACCGCCGCGAGGTCGTCGCGCAGCTGCTCGTAGCCGGTCAGCATGCTTTGCATGCGGAGGCCGTACTGACCGAGCAGGGCCTTGAACTCGGCGGCCGTCTTCCCGGGTAATCCGCCGCCCTCGACGTCTTCGAAGCCCCAGTCCTTCACGAGCTTCAGCGTTCCGGGCACATCCTTCTCCATCAGGTGGCGCAGCGTGTACAGCTCCAGCCCGAGGACACCGGGAAGCGAGTGTTTCGGCGCGCCGAGCGCTCGGCCGCCCGCAACGAAGGGCAATGCGCCGGCGCCGGCCGCGACGGCCTGCAGGAATTGACGACGTGAAGAGTCAGCCATGCGCGAATGATAATGCAGCTCTATGCCCCTCATCGACGAAGGACAGAAAGCCCCCGCATTCTCGCTGCCCGACCAGTCAGGCAAGACGCACAGCCTCAAGGACTATGCGGGCAGGCCCGTGGTTCTCTACTTCTATCCCAAGGACGATACGCCGGGCTGCACGACCGAGGCGTGCAGCTTCCGCGACGCGTTGCCCGACTTCTCGAAGATCAAGGCGACGGTCCTCGGCGTCAGCGTCCTCGACACCGCCAGCAAGGCCAGGTTCGCGACGAAACACTCGTTGAATTTCCCGCTCCTCGCCGACCCCGACCACGCAGTGGCCGACCGCTACGGCGCTTGGCAGGAGAAGAGCATGTACGGCCGCAAATACATGGGTGTCGCCCGCATCACCTACCTGATTGACGCCTCCGGCAAAGTCGCGAAGCGCTGGGACAAAGTTAGTGTGTCCGCTCACGCCGACGAGGTACTGGCCGCGGTGCGGGGCCTCTAGGGCGCGGCCTTCGGCCGCAGAGGCGCGCTCGCTGCGCTCGCGCGAGGGACCGCCTCGCTGTGCTCGGCCGAGGGGCGCCTCGCCTTCAGCTCGGCGAGGGACGGCACTTCGCGCCGAAGGCTGGCCGAACTAAAGTTCGGCCCTACTGCAGTTTCCACCGGCGAACGAAGCCCGCCGCCCTTCGCGCCCGAAGGCGCGCCCCCGTAGTGCGAAGCCCCCGCCCCCCCGCCGAGCCGAAGGCGAGGCGCCCCTAACACCGCTCGGCCTGCCGCGTCTAACCTTCCTGAGACCGTGGACGACGCTGAAGACTTCGTCCTCGCCCGCGCGAGGGCCGGAAATCGGGACGCATTCCGCACGCTCGTCGAGCGGCACAGCCGGGCTGTCTTTCGGGTCGCCTTTCGAATCATGGGCAACGAGCAGGATGCCGAGGACGTGGTGCAGGAAACCTTTCTCAAGGCCTATCGGGAGCTGTCGCGGTTCGAAGCGCGATCCGGGTTCGGTACGTGGATCCATCGGGTCGCCGCCAACTGCGCCATCGATGCCATCCGCCGCCGGCCGAAACATGTGATCCAGGAAAGCGGCGACCAGGCCGAGCCGCTCCTCGCCCGGCTGGCGAGCCCGGCGCCGGGACCCGACCGCCAGCTCGCGGGGCAGCAGCTGCGCACGCGCATCGAGGCGGTGTTGCAGGCGCTGACACCGCTCGAACGCGCGGCGTTCACGCTGCGGCACCTCGAGCAGCGGCCGGTCGAGGAAATCAGCGAGACGCTGGGCCAGAGCCCCAGCGCGACCCGCCACAGCATCTTCCGCGCCGTGGCCAAGATGCGGCGCGAGCTGGCGCCGCTCGTGAGGACAAGCTCATGACCCACGTCTCGGAAGAACAGCTCGTGGCCTACGCGCTCGACGATGCCGACGAGCCCGCGCGCGGCGTCATCGAGACCCACGTCGCCGCCTGTGTCGAGTGCCGCGAGGCGCTCGGCGAACTCCGGCGAGTGCTCGTTGCGGCCGCCGGGCTCGAAGTGCCCGAGCGGTCCTCGAACTACGGCGCCGAGGTCTGGGAACGGCTTGCGCCGCAACTGTCGGATCCGCGGGGCTGAAGCCCCGCCTCCACATGCCAGGGCGAGTGCGGTCGTGGCGCCCGTGGCTCGCGGCCGCGGCGGTCGCGCTCCTGGCCGTCGGCGCATTCCTGATCGGACGCTGGTCGCGACCCACGGATGCGCCGGTGCAGGTGGCGACGGCACCGCCGGAATCGCCGACCAACAGCATCCGGGAGCGCGTGGTGCTCGCCGCGCTGTCCGATCACCTCGATCGCACGGAACGGGGACTGGTGGAGCTCGTCAACGCTGACGACAGCGGCACGATTGACATCTCCGCCGAGCAGGCGTGGGCCCGCGATTTGCTCGATGCGAACCGCCTCTATCGGCAGTCGGCGCGAGGCACGGCCTCGCCGGCGCTCGTCGGCCTCCTCGGCGAGCTCGAACCAGTCCTGCTCGACATCGTCCACAGTCCGAGCCGGCTGTCGGCCGGCGAATTCCAATCGCTTCGAACCCGCATCGACGATCGAAGCCTCGTGTTCAAGGTGCGCGTCACCGGCGCCGACGTGCGCGCGCGGCAGCAGGCGCTGATTCATTCTGGAGAGAAGACATCATGATTGCAGTGTTCCTCTTGGCATTCCTCGGCGGCCCGGTGCCGACCGCGTGGGCCGACGTGCGCCCCGTATCGGCGCTCGTCGCCGAAGAGCCGCAGGACCCGCTCTACAAGCAGGGGACCTCGGCCATCGATCGGGGCGACTGGGACAGCGCCGTGAAAGCCTTCGGCGAGTTGGCGCGGCAGAAGGGCGAGCGTGCCGACGCGGCGCTCTACTGGCAGGCGTATGCGCTGAACAAAGCCGGCCAGCGCGAGGACGCGCTCAAGGCGTTGGCAACGCTGAAGGCCGGCTATCCCCAGAGCCGATGGCAGCGCGAACGCCGCGCGCTGGAGCTCGAGATTCGACAGGCCAGCGGCCAGACGCCGCAGGTCGAGGCCGAGGACAACGACGAGCTGAAGCTGATGGCGCTCAGCGGCCTGATGAACGCCGATCCGGCGCGCGCCATGCCGCTCATCAAACAGATGCTGCAGTCGGCCTCGTCCTCGCCCAAGGTTCGCGATCGCGCGCTCTTCGTGCTGGCGCAGAGCGGCTCGCCCGAGGCGCGGCAGACGCTGGTCGCGATCGCCCGCTCGGACGCGAATCCCGATCTGCAGGCACGAGCGATCCAGAACCTCGGACTGTTCGGCGGGCACGAGAGCCGCCAGTCGCTGATCGAGATCTACTCGACCAGCCAGAACATGCAGGCGCGCAAGGCGGTGCTGGGCGCGTTGATGTTGTCCGGCGATCGCGCTGGGCTCGCCGAAGTGGCTCGCAAGGAGGCTTCACCGGAGTTGCGCCGTGAAGCCATCAATCAGCTCGGCGTCTCGGGCGGTCGCGAGGAGCTCTGGCAGATGTACCAGCAGGAAAAGGACAGCGATGCGAAGCGGGCGATCATGAACGCCCTTTTCGTGGGTGGCGGCAGCGAGCAGCTCAGCCAACTCGCGACGAAGGAGCCGGATCCGGCGCTTCGCCGCGAAGCCATCGAGAAGCTCGGGCTGACCGGCCAGCAGAGCGCGCCGACGCTGAAGACGATCTACGCGAGCGACAAGGATCCCGAGATCAAGCGGGCCGTGCTGAATGCCTTCTTCGTGCAGGGCAACGCCAAAGCGCTGATCGAGGTCGCGAAGCAGGAGCAGGACCCGAGGCTGAAGAAGGACGCCATCGAGAAGCTGTCGGTCATGGGATCGAAGGAAGCCACCGAGTACTTCATGGAGTTGCTCAAATGAGGCTCCGCTCCATCTTCGCCACCGGCCTCTACCTCTCGCTCATCCCGCTGGTCGGCGCCACGGGCACGTGGACCGAACCGATGGCGGCCGCGCCCTTTGCCGACGTCGAGGCGCCAGCGCTCTCGATGACCCCCGGAGCCCAGGTTGCGGCGGCAACATCGGCGGCGCCGCCGATTCGCGCCGCACGGCTCGAACGGCGCGACGCCTCCGCCGGCCTGTCGACCGCCGTCGCGGCCATCGGGCGCGCCGAGACCGGCACCGTCTGGCTGGCCTGGACGACGCCGGCCCAGGGCCATCCCCGCTCGAACGAACGCTCCTGGTATCGCGACGTCAATCGCTGTGTCCTCGACGACGATGGCAACTTCCGTGATGGCGGCGGCGTGGACGACGGGGCCGAACGACTCGTCCTCTTCGCGCGGCTCGTGAGCCGATCGATCGATCGCGTCGCGATCGCGGACTCGCGCTGCATCGTCGATGCGGGCGCGAAGACGGTCTACTGGCTGGAGCGGGTCGTGCCGGGCGAGAGCGTCGCGCTGCTGGCCGGGCTCGTTCGACAGGACGCGGCCGACAAGACCGCCCGCAACGATGACGACCACGATCGCGGGCGGCATGGCCGGCAACACGCCCTGGTGGCGCTCGCGCTGACCGCCGATCCGTCGGCGGACCGCGTGCTCGAGGAATTCGTCGCCGCGTCCAATCCGCGCTGGCTGCGCCGCGACGCGGCCTTCTGGCTCGGCGCGTCGCGCGGCACGTCAGGCGCCGTCGTCGTGGAACGTCTGGCCCGAACCGATCCGGACGCTCGCTTTCGCGAGCACCTGACGTTCGTGCTCACGCTGACCGGCGATCATGGGATCGACACGCTGATCGAGCTCGCGCGCAACGATGGTGCCAGCAACGTGCGGGGACAGGCGCTGTTCTGGCTGGGCCAGAAGGCCGGCGCGCGCGCCGTCAGCACGCTCGGTCGTGCCGTCGATGCCGATCCGGATCATGACGTGCGGATCAAGGCGGTCTTCGCCATCAGCCAGCTCCCGAAAGATCAGTCGGTGCCGAAGCTGATCGAGCTCGCCGGGACGCATCGCGATCCAGAGGTCCGTAAGCAGGCGATGTTCTGGCTGGGTCAGTCCGGCGACGCGAGAGCGGTGGAGTTTTTCGAGGCGGTCCTCAAGAAGTAGGCGCGGCGCTTCGCACCGCGAAGGGCGCTTCGCCTTCGGCTCTGCGAGAGGCGTCGCTTTCGCGCCGAGGGGCGCCTTACTTCGTTCGGCGAGCGTAGCGAGACGACCTTCGGCGCCGTCCTGCCGAAGGGCCGTCTACGCGTCACTGCTTCGTGCTCAAACAGCCGGCGGACGATGTCCATCAGTTCACAGGGACGATAGGGCTTCGCGAGGAAGGGCACGCCGGCGATGGTGCTGCTGTCATCGGGCATGAAGCCGCTCGACACGATCACCGGAACCGCCGGCCACTGCCGCTGCAGCTCGCTCAGCGTCGCCTCGCCGCTCATGCCGGGCATCGTCAGGTCGAGGAGCACGATGCGAGGCGCCTTGTGCGGCATGGCGCTGATAGTCACGAGAGCCTCCTCGCCAGTCGCCGCCTCGACGACGGTGAAGCCGCTGCGTTCGAGGACGTGCCGGGCGACGACGCGCACCGCCTCCTCGTCGTCCACGACGAGCGCCAGCCCGCTGCCTTTCCACTCGGCAGCCGGGATGTTCCTGGTGACCGGCTTTTCGGCCAGTGCCGCGCTGGCGGGGAAGAGGACGCGGAACGTCGTGCCGCATCCGGGCTCGCTCGTGACGTCGATCGCCCCCTTGTGGCTGCGCACGATCCCGAGCACGGCCGCCAGGCCGAGGCCGCGGCCCGTGAACTTCGTGGTGAAGAAGGGCTCGAAGATCCGTGCGCGGGTCGCCGCGTCCATGCCCACGCCGCTGTCGGTCACCTCGAGGTAGACGTACTTGCCCGCCGGCAGCTCCTCGTTCAGATAGGTTCCCGCCAGCATCCTGGCGTCGGCGTGGACCGTGCCGGTCCTCACGGTCACCAGCCCGGACTCGCCCAGCAGCGCATCGGACGCGTTGGTAATCAAGTTCATCACGACCTGCCGCAGCTGCGTGGCGTCGGCGACGGTGGGCGGCATGTCGTCGCGCAGGTGCAGCGACAGCCGCGCCCGCTTCGAGATCACGCGCCCCAGCAGCTGCGTCATCTCGTGGACCACATGCGAGAGGTTGATTGGCTCGACGACGAACTTGCCGCGGCCCGAGTAGGCGAGCATCTGCCGGGTCAGCTCGGCGGCGCGCTGCGCGCTCGTTTCGACGTCCTGCACGAACTGCCGCGCGGGTGAGTCGGCGGGAAGCTCGCTCAGAGCAAGGCTGGCATTGCCGAGCACGCCGACCAGCAGGTTGTTGAAGTCGTGCGCGATGCCGCCGGCCAGCACGCCGAGGCTTTCGAGCTTCTGCGCGTTGCGCATCTGCTCTTCGCTCTGCCGCAGGTCGGCCAGCGCCTGTGCGTTGCTGATCGCCAGGGCCGCCTGGTCGGCCACCCCCTGCAGCAGCGCTCGCTCGTCGGCCGTGAATTCCCGGACCTCACCCAGTGTCCACGCCGTGATCGTGCCGAGGAGCCGCTCCTCGTGACGCACCATCGCCGCCAGGCAGGTCCGGATCCCGGCGCGTTCGACGAGCTCGCGATCCTCCGGAACCACGCGGTCGCGGAACTCGGGGATCGACAGCACCGGACGGAAGTCCTCGCGAATGCGCATCCACACGTTCGAGGGCACGTTCGCGAGGAGGGCCTGGGCATCGTCTGGCAGGCCCGAGGAGGCCGCGAGCCGCAAGGCGCCAGTGGAGGGATCGAGCAGCGCGACCGACGCGGCGCAGGCGCCGAGCATCGACCGGACTTCAACGCACACGGCGTCGAGGACGGCCTGGCGATCCGTGAGCGAGTTCAGGCGCGCGGCGACTCGCAGCAGCGTCTCGAGCCGCGTCTTCTGCCGGCGGAGCGCCTCGGACGCCTCCGCTTCCGCCTGCTCGGCGCGGATGCGATCGGTGATGTCCACGGCAAGGCCGGCGACGAGCGTCGGGTGACCGAGGTTGTCGTGCAGTGGAAACTTGTAGGTGAGCCAGTCGTGATCGCCGTCGGGCAGCGGCACGCGCTCGATCGTTTCGACCGAGACCGCGCGTTCGAGCACTTCGGCATCGGTGACCTGCTGCAGCCTGGCCACTTCCGGCGAGAACACCTCGAACGTGCTGCGGCCGATCCGATCCGACTCCGCGATATTGAACAGCTCGAGGTAGCGTCGGTTCACGTACAGGAAGCGACCCTCGGCGTCCTTGATGAACGCCGCCGTCGGCGAGTTCGCCATGAAGGCTTCGAAGCGACTTTCGCTCTCGCGGAGCGCCTCCCGCGAGTAGCGGCTCGTCGCATTCGCCAGCGAGCGCTGCTCCGCGATGACGATGCGGATGGCGAGGACCCGTGGATCGACGGGCTTCAGCATGTAGTCGTTGACGCCCGAATCGAGGGCCGCCGAGAGCCGTTCGAGCCGGTCGTCGACGGTCACGGCGATGACGACGGCATGACGTCCGGCGGGATGGCGCCGGAACTGGCGGCAGAAGGTCGGACCGTCCTGGTCGGGCAGCGCGGTGTCGAGGATGGCCAGGTCGAAGGGGACCGCCGTGGCCTCCGGGCCCATCGCCCTCCAGGCCGACTCCGCGTCGGCGCAGGCCACAGCGTCGTGTCGCCTGGCCTCGAGGGCAGCCAGAATGGTGGCGCGGGTTGCGGCGTCGTCTTCGACGACCAGGACTCTCATCTGGGGAGGCGTGGCCAGCCCAACGGGCGTTTGGCCCGCCTATCTTTCGGCTCGGCGGCTGGCCGACTTCAGCCCGGCTCAGGTGGCCGGCCTTGGGCTATACTCTCGCGGGTTTCCATGAAAAAACTCGCGATTGGCTGTGGAATCGTGCTGGTGATCGCGGTGGTCGCCGGCGGAATCGGGGCGTATTACCTGCTCCACAAGGCGCAATCCCTGGTTGCCGGGCTCACGGAGCTGAAGGTCGTGCCCGACCTCGAACGGCAGGTCAGGAACACGTCGCCCTTCGCGCCACCCGCTTCGGGCGAGCTCTCGGCCGATCAGGTAACGCGTTACGTGGCGGTCCGCGAGCAGGTGCGGCAGACGATGGGTGCGCGCTTCAAGGAGCTCGACGCCCACTACAAAGCGCTGTCGGAGCGGATCAATCGCAACCAGCACTCGGCGCTCGACATCCCCGAGATGATCGGGGCCTACAAAGACCTTGCTGGCCTCTACATCCTTGGCAAGCGGGCTCAGGTGGATGCGCTGAACGCCCGGAACCTGTCGTTGAGCGAGTACCGCTGGATCCAGCAGCAGGCCTACAGCGCCATCGGCGTCCCGTTCACGGACATGGACGTGTCGCAGGTGATCGAAGACGTGCAAGCCGGGCGATCGCCGGGCCAGACGGGCCACGTCGTGCGGGACGTTCCGGGAGCGTCGGACAAGAACAAGGCGCTCGTCGAGCCGCACCGCAAGCTGCTGGAGGAGAACGCGTCGCTTTCGTTCCTCGGGCTCTAGCGATCACTCGGACGCTGTCGTACCCACATGACTGTTCGCCGCCGACTCCCGATTGTCACCTGCGCCGTTCTCATCGCCATCGCGACGCTCGCCGCGCAGCAGCTGCCGACGTCCTCGCCGCAGTCGCAAGGCCTTGCGCCGGAGCGGGTCGAGCGGCTCCATGCGTTCCTCACGGCGGAGATCGAGGCGAAGCACTACAGCGGGGCCGTGCTCCTGCTGGCGCGCAACGGTCGCGTCGTCGATTGGCGCGCGTTCGGGCTGCGCGATCGCGAATCCGGTCTCGCGATGGAAAAGGACACGATTGTCCGGATCTACTCGATGTCGAAGATCATCACGACCGTGGCGGCAATGACGCTCGTCGAAGATGGTCGGATCCGGCTCGACGATCCAGTCGGGAAATACCTGCCGGCGCTTGCGAAGAAGCGCGTCTGGACCGGCGGCACCGACAGGAAACCCACGCTCGTGGCGGCGAAAGGGCCGATCACGATCAAGCACCTGCTCACCCACACCTCCGGCTTCATCTACGGGTTCGGCGACGCCCCTATCGACAAGCGCTATCAGAAGGCAGATCCCTACGCGGCGGCGTCCATGGACGCGTTTGTCGCGGCGATGGCGAAGCTGCCGCTGGCATTCCAGCCGGGCGAGAAGTTCGGCTACGGCTTCGGCATCGATCTCGTCGGCGCGGTCATCGAGAAGGTCACGGGACAGAGCCTCGATCGGTTTGTGGCCGCGAAGATCGCGGGACCGCTTGGCATGGTCGATACCGGCTATTCGGTGCCCGCGGACAAACGCGGACGACTCGCGAAAATCTACTCACGCGACAAAGACGGCGCCCTCAAGGAAGCGACGGTCGTCGCTAGCGTCAGCGTCGACGGCACGGGGTTCGCGCGAGGCGGCGCCGGGATGTTCTCGACGGTTCCCGACTACGCGCGGTTCGGCCAGATGCTGCTCAATGGCGGCGAACTCGATGGCACCCGCGTGCTGGCACGGAAGAGCGTCGAGTTGATGATGGCCAATCAGCTGGTGAGCCTGGCGCAGCCCACGACCGAGCCGGGTGGCGGCTACGGGTTCGGCTACGGCGGCGGCGTCAGGGTGACCCTTGGCGGCGAGGGTGTTCCCGGCTCGCTCGGGCAATTCGGCTGGTCTGGGGCGGCGACGACCTACTTCAACATCGATCCGAAGGAGAACACGATGGCGCTGCTGTTCATGCAGCACTTTCCCTTCAACGAAGACGATGTGTTTGCCAGGTTCTCGGCGATCTTCTACAGCAGCCTGGAGAAGTGACGAGGACGAATTGCTGGCCCGACTGAAGTCGGGCCCTACTGCAGTGACGAGAGACGAAGTATTGGCTGCAGTAGGGCCGCACTTCAGTGCGGCCATTGCCCAAGCTGAAGCTTGGGCCTACGTCCGAAGTCCAGCCAGCAACGCACCGACGATGCGCGACCATTCGGACTCGAGATCGTCGGCGGCCACGGGCTGCCCGGCGCGGCGATACCAGTAGGCGGCATTCCCGAGGTCGCCTTCCTTGCGATGCAGGTAGGCGTGCACCCAGGCGCCGGTCTCGTCATCGACGTCCTGCGCGATGCGGTGCGCCGTCTTCCAGTCGCCGTGGCCGTCGTGCCACAGCGCCCGCAGCGGCTCGCTCAGGCCGGCCGGCGCCTCGGGATCCCGGAGCGTGCGTCTGATTTCCTCGATGGTCATCGTGTTCAGGAGATGTTGCCATGATTCGTGCCCTCCGTCTGCTCATCGCTGGTCTCGTCGCCGGATCGTTGAGCGCGGTCATCGCGGCGCGTGGCGACGCCGACGGTGATCGCGCTCGTCTCGTGGCTGCGCTTCTTGGCGTGACGCCGCTCGAGGCCGATCTCGAGGCGCTCAGTGACCGGATCGGCGGGCGCGCCACCGGCTCGGAGGCGAATCGCCAGGCCGTCGCCTGGGCCGAGTCGCGGCTCCGCGAAGCCGGCGTCGCCACGCGGCGCGAGCCATTCACCGTTCCGGCCGGCTGGCTCGAACAGTCGGCGCGTGCAGACGTGAAGGGCGAGGGCGTGCAGTTCGCGCCCGCGATCGCGGCGATGCCCTACTCGATTGGCACGCCGCCCGGAGGCGCGTCGGGTGCGCTCCTCGACGGCGGCCGGGGCGCTGAAGCCGACTTCGCGCGTCTCGGGACGTCGGCGAAGGGCGCATTCCTGTTGATTGTGCAAGACGAGCTCGCCGACGTGGATGCGCTGTTCCGCGAGTACAACGAATCAGCCGCGATCGAGCAGCGCGCAGACGCCGCGCAGGTTGCGGGCGTCGTTTACATGAGCTCGCGGGCACCGGGCATCCTGTATCGCCACAACGTCGCCGCCGGCCCGGCGAACACCAGGCCGATGGTGGTGATGGAGCGCGCCGCGGCGACCAAGGTCCTGCGGATTCTCGCGGCGGGCGTGCCGCTGACGATCACGCTTCACCTCGACATCGTCACGGCGCGCGACGCGCAGAGCGAGAACGTGATCGGCGAGATCCGCGGGCGTGATCGGCCTGACGAGGTCGTCATCTTCGGCGCGCACCTCGATGCCTGGGATCTGGGCGGCGGCGCCCTCGACAACGGCGCGAACATCGCGCTCCTCATCGACGTGGCAAGGCAGATGGCCAAGCTCGGCGTTCAGCCGTCACGGACGGTGCGATTCGCTATGTGGAACGGAGAAGAGCTCGGGATGCTCGGCTCGCTCGGCTACGTGAAGGCGCACGCGGCGGAGCTCGATCGGCATGTCGTCGCCGAGTCCACGGATGTCGGATGCGGGCGGATCACGGGCTTCTTCACCGGCGGCCGCCCTGATGTCGTCCCGGTCGTCGACCGACTGCTGCAGCCGATCGGCGGACTCGGCCCGTTCACGCAAATCGACCTGCCGCTCGTCGGCACGGACAACTTCGATTTCATGCTCGAGGGCGTGCCGAACCTGGTCGCGAACCAGAAACCGGCGCTGTACGGGCCCAGCTACCACGCCTCGAACGATCAGATGGAGCAATGCGATGTCGGCGACGTCAAGCTGAACGCGGCCGTGATCGGCAGCCTGATGTGGGGTTACGCCAACGACACCAGCAGGTTGCCGCGCCACACTCGCGCGGAGGTGCAGGCGCTGATGGACCGCACCGATCTCGACGACCAGATGAAGACGTTCAATCTCTGGGACGATTGGGCCAAAGGGACACGCGGACGGAAGTAGGCCCGAGCTTCAGCTCGGGCGGTCATCGCCGACAATGCCCAAGCTAAAGCTTGCGCCCACGATCGATCATGCTACGCCTAAGCTTTTGACATGAACTTCTGCAGCGACCACGGCGCGCGATAGGGCTTCATTACCAGCTTCTGCGCCTCGTCGTCGCCGACGATCCGCTCGGCCTTGGCATCCCACTGCACGCGTCGTCCAACCCGGAACGCGATGTTGCCGAGATGACACGCCAGCATCGAGTTGTGGCCAATCTCGACATCCGACCGCGGCGTCTGCCGCGAGTCCATGCACTCGAGGAAGTTGCGGACGTGCGCAAGGTGGTAGTCGCCGCCGCCCGTGCCGCGGCGCGGCTCGCCGGTCATCCGGTAGCGCTTCGTCTGCCCGGGAGGTGATTCGGTCTCGGGCAGCACTTCCCAGCCGCCGCGATCCACGACCAGCACGCCGTTGTTGCCGTGGAACGCGACCCCGTGATCGCGCATGTACGGCCCCTGGCCGATAGCGGTCGCGTGCTCCCACATCAGGCTGAATCCGTCGTACTCCCACAGCGCCTGCTGCGTATCCGGCGTCTCCTCGGCGTCGTCGGGGAACCCGAACTTGCCGCCGACCGAGACCGCGGCCTTCGGTGCGGTGACGCCCATGCCCCAGTTGGCCACGTCGATCATGTGGGCGCCCCAGTCGGTCATCAGGCCGCCCGAGTAGTCGTAATACCAGCGGAAGTTGAAGTGGAAGCGGTTCTTGTTGAACGGGCGCTTCTCTGCGGGGCCGAGCCACAAGTCGTAATCAACCGTGGCCGGCGGCTCGCTGTCGGGAACCTTGGGCACGTTGCCCATCCAGTCCTGGTACGCCCACGCTTTCACCACGCGTATCGTGCCGAGCTTGCCGCTCTTCACGTACTCGACAGCGTCGGCGTAGTGCTGCGCGCTCCGTTGCTGCGTCCCCATCTGGACGACGCGCTTCTGCCGCCGCGCGACGTCCACCATCACGCGACCTTCGCCAATCGTCAGCGACAGCGGCTTCTCGACGTAGACGTCCTTGCCCGCCTCGCACGCCATCACCGTCGGCAGGGCGTGCCAATGGTCGGGCGTCGCCACGATGACGGCGTCGATGTCGGCGCGATCGAGCACCTGGCGGAAGTCGCGGGTCACGACGTCCGGGGTCTGGCTGAAGTCGCGACCGACGAGGTCGCGCACCTTCGCGCTCTGCGCGTCGTCCACATCGCAGAGCGCGACGCACTGCGCTCCTGAGCGGAGCATGTCGCGCAGGTCGCCCGTGCCCATGCCGCCGCACCCGATGAGCGCGACGCGCACCCGCCGATTGGCGCCGGCGACGCGATCCTGCGAGCTGGCGGTCTGCGCGGGGAGCCCCGCCGCCGCGGTTGCCCCCGCGGCAGAAAGGGCGCCGGCGGCGACCTTGAGGAACGAGCGGCGAGATCGCGCGGTCATGGCTCCTCCCCGGGAGTGTCGAAGCGGCCTTCTTGTACTGCATTGGCGCGCCAGAGCCAAGCGCCGGCTGAATCAGGCCAGGCGATCCGGACCATCTCAGCCATTTGCACGGAGAATTTGGCGGCCCCGCTTACTGCTGGCGGGAAGCGTCCGATGATTGCCTTCGTGGATCTTTCGGGTACCGCTGACCTATGCGATCCATCCTGACCGGTCGTTGATCGTCGTGACCCGCATCCGCCCGGCGACTTTCGAGGAATGGTCGCAGGCGATGACCGAGCTCCTCTCGGATCCTTCGTTTACGCCCGGCGCGCACGTCGTCGACGACTGCCGTGCGGTGACCAGCGTTCCCGCACGCGCCGACGTCGAGCGGTTTGCACGATGGATTCATGACCACGCCGCCGTCTTGGGCCCGGTGCGCTGGGCCCTGGTCGTGCAGCCGTCCGCGCTCGCGGCGTTCGGCATGGCGCGCGTTGGAGAGGCGCTGACGGCGGGCAGCGGGATCACGCTGCGCGCGTTCACCAACCTGCAGGCGGCGTTTGCGTGGGTTGGCGGCGTCGAGCCCGCGTGGGACTGACGGCGCCGTCATGGTCACGGACGAGCGCCGACGCAGTCACGGATTTGCACGGAATTTTCAGTCACGGACGACACGGAATTACTCGTCACGGACAACGCGGAAAACACGGATTAAGGACTAACAATAATCAAGAGATCCGTGTTATCCGTGTTATCCGTGACGAACCTGCATCCGCGGCAGTCTGTGTCAGCGTCCGTGACTGTTCGTGACGACGACGCTAGGCGGTGGCGACCGGCAGCTTCAGGACCTGGCCCGGCTTGATCTTGTCGGGATCGGTCAGCTGATCGCGGTTCGCGTTGAAGATTTCCATGTACGCGTTGGCGTTGCCCAGATGCTCCTTGGCGATCTTGCTGAGCGTGTCGCCTGCCTTCACCGTATAGGTCGTGGCCGGAGCGGCCGCGGGTCCCGCTGCCGCTGCGGTCGGCTGAACGCGGATCTCCGCCACCACCTCCTGCTGCCAGCTGCTGGAGGTCTTGATCGCGTTCCAGATCTGGTTCTTCTCGTCCTCGGAGTTGACGACGCCGTTGAAGTGAAGCTTGCCGTCCCGTTCTTCAGCGGCGCCTTGCATCCGCACGGTCTTGGCGACCTGGATCGCATGGTCGTACTTCTGTCGCAGGTTCATTTGTTGATCTCCTCGTGGGTTCGTCTCGCGACGGCGCACCCTCGACTATCCTGCGCGGTGCCGACCACGTCAACCTCAACTATTCAAGGCCGTGCTGGGCACGGGAGCGCGCTCCACACGAGGGCGTGCTGCGCACGAGGGGCGTGCTGCGCACGGCGGGGGTTGGCCGCACTGACGTGCGGGCCGCTGGTGATCAGCCATGCCCTCGCGGCCGAAGGCCGCGCCCCTCGCGCGAGTGTAGCGAGCGCGTCTGTCGCCGAGCGTGAGCGAGGCGCCCCCGCGGCCGAAGGCCGCGCCCCCGCGCGAGCGTAGCGAGCGCGTCCCTCGCCGAGAGCCTGAGCGAGCCGCCCACCGCGACCGCTGGCCGCGCCGCTCGCGCGAGTGTAGCGAGCGCGTCCCTCGCCGAGCCTGAGCGAGGCGACCCTCGCGGCCGAAGGCCGCGCCCTACTGCCTGGCCGATATCGCCTGAATCTTCTGGGTATTGACCGTAACGCCCAATCCGACCCCCAGCGGCGGCGCCAGCGTGCCGTCCTTCGGGACGAAAGGCCGGTCGATGACCGAGTGCGCGAGGAACTGCGGACCGTTCAGCGCGCAGGGGCGCTCCTGCCCCATCGAGGAGAACAGCGCGAGCGTCGCCGCCAGCGAGACGTCGGGATCAGTGAGCCCGCTGGCCAGCCACATCAGGCCGGCGTCCGTGACGATCTCGATTTGCCGCCGCGCCATCAGCAGTCCGCCGCAGCGCGCCGGCTTCATCGCAACGCCCTGGAGCATGCGGAGGCGGATGAACTCCACGAGCTCGTCGGCCGACACGATCCCCTCGTCCATCAGGATCGGCAGCGCGCCCTGCTTCGCGAGCGCCTGGTACGCCGCGATGTGGTTCGGACGCACTGGCGCCTCGAGCACGGCCACGCCCGCATCGGCAAGCTTCGGCGCCACGGCCAGTGCCGTCTCGACGTCGTACCCGCAGTTGGCGTCGGCCCACAGGAAGCCGTCGGGGACGCGCGCCTTCACCTTCCGGCACAGCGCGAGATCGAATTCCGGATCGGGCGCGACCTTGACGTTGAAATGTCGATAGCCGAGAGTCCGCCCGGCGTCGATCAGGCCGTCGATCTCGTCCAGCGTTCTCGGGTTCAGCGTCCAGCTGAGCGTCAACGCTGGTCCGGGCTTGCGGTTCCACAGCGCCGTCACGTTGACGCCGCGCTTCCGCGCGACGAGATCGTGCAGCGCGATGTCGATGCCGGCCTTGGCAATCGGTTGTCCCGTCGAGAACGCCGGGGCGATGGAGCGGTTCATCACGGCGTGCGCGCCCGGAATGTCCGCGGGGTCCCGGCCGATCACCTCGGGCGCAAGATACCGCCGGATGGTGGTCGTCACCGTCTCGAGCGTCTCGTCGCTCCACTTTGGAATCGGAACGCTCTCCCCCCAGCCAATCGCGCCGTCGTCATCCGTGACGCGGACGAGCACGGCCGGACGCCCGATCGGCGAGCCGTCTGGCCCCTCGAAGAACTTGAAGCGTCCGTGCATGGGATAGCGGACGGGGAAGGCGTCAATGGCCGTGATGCGCGACGCGCCGGCGGCGCTGACCCATTCGCCCTCGCCGAGCGCGGCGGCCGCCGCGCCGAATCCGAGGATCTCCATCACGGCGCGACGCGACATCGGCTGGCGGGCGTGCCGGGGCTTCACGGCCGAGAGTCTACTCTCGAGCGATGCGGTTGACACGCGTCGCGCTCGACTCTCATGATGTCCGACATGTCAGGCAATCACGTCGATCGTCGCGAATTTCTGGCCACCAGCGTCGGGTTGGCCGCGGCGGCGTTGAGCAGCGCACCAGTCGGCGCCTCACCCAACGACCGTATTCGGCTTGGCATCGTCGGCTGCGGCGGGCGCGGGACATACCTGCTGAATCAGGCGCTGGCAGCCGCGCCCGGACAGCTCGAGATCGTCGCGCTCTGCGACGTGTGGTCGATGGCACGCGAGAAGATGGCCGCGCTCGTCGCCGAGAAGCTGCCCGGCCAGAAGCCCCGCCTTGTGTCGCGGCACCAGGAGTTGCTGGAAACGCCGAGCCTCGACGGCGTGATCATCGCGACACCGGACTTCGCGCATCCTGGCGTCTTGATCGACGTCGTGCGCGCCGGCAAGGATGCGTTCGTCGAGAAGCCGCTCAGCGCCAGGCTCGAGGACGCCGCGGCTGCGCTCGATGCCGTCGAAGGCAGCAAGCAGATCGTCCAGGTCGGCACGCAGCGGCGTAGCGACCCCAGGTTCCAGGCGGCTGCGGAATACGTGAAGTCAGGCGCGCTCGGACCAATCTGCAAGATCGAAACGGCGTGGAACCGGAACGTGCCCAGCTGGCGGCGGCCGGTCGACATGGTGAAAGAGGCCGATGTCGACTGGGAGCAGTACCAGATGTACCACCCGAAGCAGGCCTTCGATCCGGTGCGGTACCGCTGCTGGCATTGGTCCTGACGAGTACACGACCGGACTCGTCGGTCTTCTTGGCAGCCACATGATCGACGTCGCGCTCTGGTTCATGAACGATCCGTTCCCGGCCTCGGCGGTTGCGCTCGGCGACATCCTGACCTGGAAGGACGGCCGGCAGATCAGCGACACCGCCGAGTACGTCTTCGAATTCCCGAAGGGCTGGCTGCTGACGTTCTCGTCGCGTCTCGGCTCGGGGCCGGAATCGGACTACGAGATCTTCTACGGACAGGAACGCACGCTCGACACGCGCGACTGGATCAGCCGCCCAGCGGCCAACACGCGCTCCGAAGGGGCGACCGACACGACCTTGCCGATGCCGCCCGTGCTGGAGCACGGGCATATCGGCAACTGGCTCGAGTGCATGCGCTCGCGCCAGGCGCCGAACGCCCCGATACAGGCCGGCTACGCGCACGCGGTGGCCTGTTGCCTGGGCAGGGAAGCCGAGCGCACCGGTCGGAAGATGCGGTACGATCCGATCACGCGCCGCATCGTCGAGGCCCCCGACACACGGGCCACTCCCTCGGCGAACCTGTGAAGCCCTGATCTGGCCCGACTGAAGTCGGGCCCTACTGTTGATCCGCTGCAGCAGGGCCGCACTTCAGTGCCGCCGTCCTCCCCAGCACGACGCCGCGAGGAGGGGAGGAGTTCGTGATCGACGACGGGAAACCACCGGCCGAAACGATCGGTCCCCTCGATCCCGCCGCTCTTGGCGACGCGCTCGCGCGGTCGGTCCTGGCGCGTGCCGCCTATCTCAGTCCCGGTCTCGTCGAGTTCGCGACGCGCATGAACGTGCCGCGCGAGCGCGTGCAGTCGGAGCTCGCCTACATCTCGATCATCACCATGCACTTCTGTATCGGTGTGGTCTTCGGACAGAGCGGGTTGGACGCCGCGATCGTGAACGGGTTCTACCGAACAATCTGGGCGGCGCCCGAGTGGTGCGCAACGGAACGTGGCTGGCGCTCGAGAGTGCGCGAGTATCAGCACCTCTTGAGCCAGCCACATCCCGACTACGGCCGGGCCTATGGAGTGGGACGGGTCTTTGCGCGCCTGTGCGGCGCCAGTCACGACGTTCCGGTCATCGAACTCGGCGCGACGGCCTTCGTCGAACAGCTCGCGCCGATCCTCGGTCTGTTGCGGTCCGTCCGCGTCGCCGGCGCCGGGGAGGTGGCGCCGGCGTAGGCCTCAGAATCCGCAGCCGGCGTTGCCGACTTCGTGCCGCATCTCGGCCGCCGCTCTTCGTGCCGTCCGAGGCATCCGCGTGAAGGCTGACGATCACGGTCCCGTCCGCGCAGGCGAGCGTCGACGAGCCCCGGATGGACGCGCTGAACTTCGCTTTCTTCTTCCCGTCGGTGGCGAGCGAGCCCGAAACCTGGAGCGTGAACCTTCCCTCGCCGGTAAACGCGCCGCTGCCCTTACCCTCGAGCACGCCGGCCGCGCCGGCCATGCCGCCGGTTCCGTTCTGAACTTCGAGGCGAAGCGTCGTCGTCGAGACGCCATTCAACTCGGTGGTCTCGCCGGTGTAGATGCCGCTGACTCGCGCGCCCTTGCGGCCGGCGATCGTGAACGTCCCCGCCGACAGCGGGAATCTGGCGGCCGATGGGACGACGCCCGATCCGGGCTTGGCGGCGAGCGCGGCGTTCGGAGCACTGACCGCCGCATCGGTGCGCGTGGCGGCCGCGTCGGGCGCCACAGGCGACGAATGGCCGCATGCGGCGGCGGTCATGGTGATCAGAACGAGGGTGGCAAGGGCGACGTGCTGGGGCGTGCTGGGTTGCGTCATGGCTGAAAGTCCACTCACCTCAAGGGTGCCGAAACCGCGGGAACGGTCCAGAAGAGAGCACGAGACGTACCAACGCGTTTTCACAGAGATTTGCTGAGTTTCCGGTTTTTACCAATCTGTCTTATCGGCCAGCGCGTTAGCCGCCTCGGCTGTCGAACGGACTAACTCCCGTATTTACAAGCGATTAATCCAAAACAGCGGAGCTCCGCCGAAGACAATCCCTTGCCCGGTCGGAGCGGCCGGAGGTGTGCAGCGGTGAGAAACGGGTCAGTCGATGGCGGGTTCGAGCTGGTTCGCGCCGCGAGACGTGTCGTGGGTCGTGGCGGACGGCGCCCGCGATGTGACGAGCGAGACAACGGCGTCGGCAAACGGGCTGGCGGGTCTCAGGAGCGTGATGACTTCGTCGTGAGAGAGTCCCCGGCGCTCGACGGTCTCGGCCATCCGGATCAACGCATCGACTCCGACGAGACGCACGTGCGCGGCCTGACGCCGCAGGTCCAGCACGTCGGTCAGGAGCCGCTGGTTGGCGGCGCCGCAGACGATGCAGAGGCAGGTCACACGATCGTCGGTCGGCACCTGTACGGCGGCGAGCAGGGCGTCGCGCGCGTGCCCGATCTTCCCAAGGCGCGTGGCGGCGTGCTGCGCGTCCACCACCCAGACCAGAAGGTGCCAGCCTGCCGGCGACGTCCACACGGCGCTGCCGGCGTCTTCATCGCGCAACGCCTCGAAACCGAGAATGCGGCCCAGTTGATCGACCAGCTCCTCGACGGCGAGCTGCACTTCCGGATCGGTGCCGAACCGCGGCACCGACTGGAGGAAGTACCACGTGAGGTCTGCCGTGCCTCTGGTATGCAGCCTCAAGTAACCGCGGAACCACTCTCGTGGAGACCAGGTCTCGCGTTGCTGGGCCAGATACGTCACGGGGCAGGCGCGGGGGAGGGCGCGGCCGCGGACGCGGCTGCGTTGGACGGCCGCTCGGGCGATGCCAGATAGGGCGTGCCGGAAGGCTGCGCGGCGCCGTCGGATTTTTCACGCGTCAACAGGGCGCGCACGATCGGCCGGGGCAGGTTCGCGATAGGGTCGAAGAGCGCGCTGGCGCGGCCGTTCGCGTCGGGCGAGATCAGCCCGACGCTCGTCGTGCGCGTCGGCGTCAGCAGCCAGAGCTGATACCCCTGCCCGGCGGGTGGCGCGGGTAGCCGCGACGCCGAAAACGCGATCCCCTGCGATCGGCTCCAGAGGACCTGCGCGGCGACGCGAGCATCATCGGCCGCGAGATCGAAGCGGTGCAGATCCGGCGCGGCGAGCAGCGTGGCCAGCGATTGCGCCGAGCGTGCCGTCTGCTGTGCGGCCTGGAGCTGCTCGTCAGATGCCTTGCGCACGGCCTCGAACTGTTTCTCGGCGCGCTGCCGTGTCTCGCTCGCGCCGCGTTCGGCGGCTTCGGCACGGGACGTGGCGGCCTGGAGGCTGGATCGCACCTGCGATTGCTCGTACAGCGCGAACGCGCCCACGCCGACCACGAGCAGGCCCAGGAGCACTGCCGGCCGGCGCCAGGTCGGCCCGGCCGTGTGCATCGCGACCGAATCGGCGGGCAGGAAGGTGTGCTGCCCGCCCCGGGGGTGGATGGGCGCGATCCGTTCGAGCGGCAACGGATCGGCGAGGGCCAGCGTGCCGCGCGCCGGCGCGGTCGCGGTGATGTGGCCCGCGCGGGGCTGAAGCCCGGCCTCCACGACACCGCCGGCCACTGCGAGCGCGGGCGCGCCAGCGCCGGCGCCTTCGCCGTCCGACCTGAGCTCGTTGTGGATCCGGACGACGTCGTCGAGCGACCAGGGTTGCCGGGCACCGAGCTCCGGGGCCTTCTGGCGCACGTCCGCCAGGGCCTCGCGGACTTCGCGCGCGAGCGTGCCCATCTCGCGGTGGAGCTCCTGTTCGAGCGTCGTCAGCCGCGCTTCGGCGCGCTCGAACCCGCGAAGCGCCTGGTCCACGGCCGTGAGACACGCTTCGGTGATGCGGGTCGTCTGCGCGTCGAGCTGACGGATCGGCTCCTCGTGCGACTGCTTCAGGGCGCCCCATTCGTGCTGCAGGCTGCGCTCGAACTGGTGGATGCGTGTCGTCGATTCGTTCAGCAGCCGCCGCTCGATGTCGTTCCACTCACTGAGACGGCTGTGGAGTTCGACGACGGCCGCCGCGTGCTTCTCGTCGTTTTTTGCCCAGCGATCGAGGATGCCCGCGCAGTCCCGCGTCATGTCGGCGAGACGCGTCTCGAGGCCGTGCATCGATTCCTGAGTCTGGCGAAGCTGCTGGAGGGCGACGTGGACGTGTTCGAGCTGCAGTCTCAGATCGGATTCGCGCTGCTCGATCGACTGCTCGCGATCGGAGGGTCGAGCCTCTTCCATCGCCTCGGATGATACGGACAATCCTCGGCTCCCGCAACTGAAATCACGGTCGAAGTCGGGGCGATCGGTCACGGATCCACGGCGAGGATTCGGTCACGAATAACACGAACTGGATCCGTCACGGATAACACGAACCGGATCGGTCACGGATAACACGAACCGGATAGGTCACGGATCACACGGATGTACACGGAGTGCTTCTTGGTCTGAAAGGGAGTCCCGGGATGGCAGTGTCTATTGTGGATGGCGCGTGCGTCGTCCTCTGTCGAAACGTTTGATCCGTGTCTTCCGTGTCTTCCGTGTCTTCCGTGACGATCCGAACCGCGTCATTCCGTGACGTTCCGATCCGCGCTGTGCCGATGACGATCCGCGCGCTCGGTGACATCCACATGGCGTCGGTCCACTCGGCTCCGTGACGATCGTCGCTTGACTGCCGCTCTCCTTCGTGCACAATGACGAGCGCGGCTATTCAGCGCTGATGCCATCGTCCAGCACCGTCGATCACATCGCACGTCCGCACTCGTCGTCAGATCACCTGCTCCGGATGTCGCGCGCGTGAGCATCGCGCCGACGCTCGGCACAGCAACCGCCTCCCCTTCGAGCATTTCCGGTCCCGGTCTCGTCGCGTGGTATGCCGAGGGCTTCGCCGACAGCTTGGGCGAACGCCTGCTGCTGTTCGACAACGCGGGCCCGGCGATGGAACTGCTCCGCTTCCACGTCACGCTCACGTCGCTGCGCGGGTTCGAGCTGGCCGTCCGCCGCCGCGCCGACCAGCTGTCCGACTTCAAGCACCCGCTCTTTGCCAAGGTCCGCTCGGTCACGATGCTCGACGACCCGGCGCCGCAGCTGGCACTCGTCTCCGAGCTGGTCAAAGGCGAACGGCTGACGACCCTGCTGCAATCTGCGGAGCACGCCGCTTTGCGTCCGGACCCTGGATCGGCCGTGTGGCTGCTCCGGCAGCTGCTTCCAGCGATCGCCGCGCTCCACGACGCCGGCAGCGGGCTGCCGCACGGCGTCCTCGGCACGAATCGCATCGTCGTCACGCCGGAAGGTCGGCTGGCGGTCACCGAGCACCCGCTTGGTGGATCGGTCGAAGCGCTGGGGTTTTCGGCCGTTGATCTGTGGCGCCAATTCGGTGTCGCCGGACGGGCGGGCGGTGGCCGCGCGATCCTCGATCGCGGCACCGACGTCACGCAGATCGCACTCGTCGCGCTCGCGGTGCTCCTGGGGCGTCCGCTGCGGCAGGACGAATATCCGGTTCGCGTCGCGACCATCGACACAGCCCTGAATGCCTGGCGCTCGTCGCTCGCCCTCCGCCCGTGGTTCATCAAGGCGCTGGAGCCGAACGAAGGCTTCGGATCGCCGTGGGAGGCGCTGTCGGCGCTCGACGGATGTGTCGCGGGGGTCAACGGCGCGTGGACGTCGCGGCTCGTGCCGGCTCCTGCCACCGCTGAAGCCTCGAACGGGAAGGGGCTGGCGCGGATGTCGACGGCGACGCGGGCGCTGACGCCCTACGCCGATCTCGCGACGGCGCCGCCGCTGGCGCTCCCGGCCGGCGACGCGGTGATCACCCGGCGCCTGTGGAAAATCAACGGCGTCCTCACGATCCTTGCCGTCGTCGAGGCGCTGTGTCTGGTGGCGCTGGTCACGCGCTACAGCGCTCCCGATCAACTGCCCGTGCCGATGCCCCTCGTGGCGAAGACACCCCGGTCATCCGCCGCCCCGCGTCTGCCGACCATGAACGAGCTGACGGCCGAACTCGACGCGAGCCCGGCGGTGGACGGGACGCGGGCCGTCGGAACGATCTTGCTCGACGACCGCGCCGCCGCCAACGCACTCGGCTGGATTCAGGTCTCGTCACCGGTGGAGGTTCGCGTTTACGCGAACGGCCGGCTGATCGGGTCTGGCGCCAACGCCAAGTTCCGGCTCCCCGCCGGCCAGCACACGATCGCGCTCGTCAACGACGATCAAGGCGTCCGCACCGTCCGCCCGATCAAGCTCGCTCCCGGCGCGACGGTGATGATGGTCGCAGAACCATAGGACAGACTTCAGGCTGCAGGCTGCAGGCTGCAGGCTGCAGGAGGTTCCGGCTGTGGCGCGCAACTTCTGTAGTCTGTAGCCTGTAGTCTGTAGCCTGCAGCCTGAGTAAGATATCCCCATGAAACCGTTCCTTGCTACGTTCCTGGGCGCGGCTCTGCTGCTGGTGGTCTCGATGGCGTGGACATCTGCCTCCTCCGCCGCCGGGACGTCCGGCCTGCTTCTCGTCGCGAACAAGGGTGAGCGGGCGCTCGGCCTGGTCGATCCGCAGACCGGCCGGCAGGTCACGCAGGTCCCCGAAAACGGCGTCACCGGTCACGAGGTCATCGCCTCGCCGGATGGGCGCACCGCCTACGTGCCGATCTACGGCGACTCGGGGGTTGGGAAGGCGGGGTCGGACGGTCGGCATCTCATCGCCATCGATTTGGCGTCGCGCACGATCAAGGCGACGCTCGACTTCGGGCATGGGGTGCGGCCGCACTGCCCGATGATCAACCCTCGCGACGGCCTGCTCTACGTCACGACGGAGCTCGATCAGACGGTCAGCGTGATCGATCCGGCAACGATGAAGGTGGTGGGGACGGTGCCGACGGGCCAGCCCGAGTCGCACATGCTGGCGATCACGCGGGACGGCAAGCGCGGATACACCTCAAACGTCGGGCCCGGCACGGTGTCCGTGCTCGATCTCGAAGCGCGCAAGACCCTGAAGGTGATTCAGGTCTCCCCGTACTCGCAGCGGATCTCGCTGTCCGCCGACGACAAGTACACGTTCACCTCCGATCAACGCGCCCCCCGTCTCGCGGTGATCAACACGAGCACGAACGAGGTCGATCGGTGGGTGCCGCTCCCAGCCTCCGGCTACGGCACGGCCGCGACGAGCGACGGCAAGTGGCTGGTTGTCGCGATGCCGAGCGCGAACAAGGTCGCCATCGTCGATCTGACTTCGTTCGCCGTGACGCGCACCATCGACGTGCCGCAGGCGCCGCAGGAAGTACTGATCCGTCCCGACAACGAAATCGCGTACGTGTCGTGCGACGTGATGGCCAAGGTCGTCGCGATTCGTCTCGCCGATTGGACGATTGCCGCCACGATCGATGCGGGCAAGGGTGCCGACGGCCTGGCGTGGGCGCCGGGTGCGACAGCGACAAGCTCGGCGAATTAGGGTACTTCGCGTGCAAACTCCCAACTCCCAAGGCCCAACTCCCAACGCGCACCGCGAAAATTGGGAGTTGGAAGTTGGAGGTTGGGCGTTGAGCGTTTTCACCGCCCTCTCATACGGCCACAGTAAGCGTCGCCGTCAGTCCCCCTGACACAGCCCCTGTCATCGTCGCGAGTTCAAGCGACGACCCGTCACTGAAGACGTTGTCGGTGGCGAGCGACACCCGACTGAGGGTAGTCACGCTCGCCTCATATCCCGACGTCGCGAAGACCTCGTCGCAGGTGGCTTTCGGCAGCGCGATCTGTCTGTGGCACCCGAGGAGTACAACGAATAACGTCCGAGCCGGTCGCAATGCCACAGATACACGGCCCGCCCGGCGAGCGGCTCGCACGTCGACGACGAGACGAGCGTGAGCGCAATCGTCAGCGGGATGCCGTCGGCGATGCCGGAGAGGCCCGCGAAGCTCGGACGGATGTCGCTCCGCACGACGCCCCGGCGAGGGCCAGGCCTCGCCGGGGATCACGTTCGGCCGGGCCGCGCTATCTGCGCCGGCCGACCATCGCTTCTTCGCCCACGGCTTGCCCCGCAGCGGCGGCCTGGTTGACGCCGCTTTCCGCGATTGCCGTCAGCTTTTTGTCGGCGGCCTTCTCTTCCTGCTCGTTTTCCTTGAGCAGCGACAGGGCGTCCTTCAAGCCGAGCGCCTTCGCCCAGGCCATCAGCGATCCGTAGGCCGTGATCTCGTAATGCTCGACCCGCTGTGCCGCCGCGATGAACCCGGCGTCGAGCACCGATTCGTCACCGTCTTCTTCCATCAGATCGGCGCCCTCCTCGAGAATGCCCGCCATCCCTGCGCAGTGTTTGCCGCGCGGCCGCACCTCAATTGATTCGAAAACGCGTTCCAGCCGTTCGACGTGTCCGCGTGTCTCTTCGAGGTGCGCCTCCAGCGCCGAGCTCAGCTCCTCGCTCGCTGACGCCTTGATCATCTTGGGCAGCGCCTTCACGATCTGTCTTTCAGCGTCGTAGACGTCCCGCAACTCATCTTCGAACAAGTCTCGCAAGGTCTTCATACCCGCCATAGTGTTCCCTCTATATCTCGAAATGGATCAGCCTGTTCGTGGCCGATCTCCGCCAATCCCCCATCAACATCAATGCCACGTGCGCATCCCCGCCGTGCCGCCCTGTTTCGCGGCGATCATACGAGGTGCCGGAGCGTTTCGCCGACTGACGTTGACTGCTGGTCATGCAATCAGCGAGCGTGCTGTCTTGAATTGCGTCAACCGCGAGCCTCTGATTGAGGGTTTAGGCATGGTCGGCTTCTTGCTCTGACCGCTCGCGGAGGTTTTTTAGATGCGTTACATCCTCGCGTGGGCGCTCGGGGTGCCGTTCAGCATCGTCGCTCTCTGGTACATCGTCGCGCACGCGGGGTGTTGAAGGCGTGCGTGCGATCCGGTATCACTCGGACTCGATTCCCGAGTCGGAAGTCGGCCGAAAAGTCGGCACGGCCCGCGCGCGGTGCTTGCGCAAGTCTCGGGTCGCGCGCAGCACGCCGAAGGTTCGTCGCGCCTCCACGTACGATGCGATCCAATCTCCGCCGACGATCAGCCGCCAGGCGGTGACCATCCCCCCGTCGAGGAGATTCCGAACGCGCCAGCGCGGATAACCCAGCAGCGCAGGCACCGGCGCTTCCGACGATACGTTCATTTGCGCGTCGTACGCAGTGGCCTCCGCGCGCTGCGCGACGTGTGTCAACGTGCTCTTCTCCGGCGGCACGTGGTGGTCGAGCATCGCCTCGGGCAGATAAAGGGCGCTGGCGCCTGCGGCCTGCAAGCGCCTCATGAGATTGGTTTCTTCGCCCACGCGCACGCGCCTGCAGCTGGCGTCCAACCCTCTCGACTCGTCGAAGGCCCCGACCTTGTTGAGGAGGCAGCGCGGGCACGCCCAATTTGGACCGATGAAGTACTCGCCCGGTTCGAGCAGGCGACGGTCCGGGCCGTAGTCCAGGCCCTTGACCGAGGGCGGCGCGAACCGGAGCACACGGGGATCCGGGGGCTGTCCGCCGAACTGACTCCTGATGCGACCTCCCAGAAAACAATCGGGCCTGGCCGCGTAGGCTTCCCAGTACGCCTCCAGCCAGCCCTCGTTCACCGTCACGTCGTCGTCGGTGAAGACGATGAGATTGCCTCGCGCAACCTGGAGGCCGCGGTTGCGGGCGCGGCTGAGCCCGGTCAACGGCTCGTGCTCGAGCACGAGGGGTAGCGTGTGACGGTGCCTGGCCACAACCCTGTCGGTGGCCTCGCTGCTATCGTTGTTCACGACCACAACCTCCCACGTGAAGCCGGTGGGGATCCGGCAGCGGCCGAGTGTCGCCAACGTGCGATCGAGTTGCACACCGTTGTTCCAAGTACAGATCATCACGGTGACGTCGATCGTCGCGTGGCGGCGTGTCATCGATCTGTGCCCTCGCCGCAGTGGCCACACAAGGTTCGCGCTCGCTCGAGCGCTCGCGAGAAATCGTCCTCGAAGGCGGTCACGGTGCTGGCCTGCGTCCAGGTCTCGTGGAAGCTCCTGACCTTGCCATAGGCGTTGTCCAGAAGGACATGAGGAATGCCCATCAACAGGCAAAGAATGTGGCCGTGGAGCCGATCGGTCACGACCGTCCGGCCGCTCCCCAGCAGCTGGCAACCTCGTTGTAACCGTTCAGCAGCAAGCCGGCCGTACCAGCCGCCGGCGCAGGCCCCACCGCGGCGACCAGTATCGCGTGCGCCGTTCGAGTGAAATGGCAAACGTCGGATTGTCACGCAACCAGTCAATCGGCCCGTGATGCTCGACCACTGTCGGATCCAGCCGCGATTCCTTGTCCGTTCTCGCGAGGACCAGGACGTCCCTCGACGGCGCAGGCCGCGGAACCGGCGGCAGCGCGAAGGCCATGTCCGGACACAATCGGACGTCGCACTGAAATTCACGGCGAGCGATGTCGAAGCTGCGCTTCTCGCGAACCAGCAACGAGAACCGTTTGTGCCGGCCAAACGCCTGACGAGCTGATGCAAGCGCACGGTCGGACTCGAACAGCATCGACTGTGGCAGCTGGACGACGCGACGGTCGGGAAATTCGTCGAGGATGCGCTCCCGGAACACCTGGTGCGTCGGCCAGAGATCGCCGAGGTTGCCGCCGCCGTGGAGCAGAATGGTCCCCCTGTGTCTCAAGACCCCTCGCAGCTGCACGTTGCTGTAGTTGGCGATCTCGCTGACGAAGCACGAGGCGCCGATGGTCTGACGAAGCCATGCCATCTCGCCTTGCCAGATGGCGCTGTCGCCGACGTTGCCGTGGTTCGGGAAATCGAGGAGGACAACCGGAGGCTCTAACGCGCCCAGCCCGGCCAGGGTGTGGTGCAGCGTGTCGCGGAGGCGGTCGAGGAGCTGGAGATCTGCGGCGGTCACCAGACCTTCTCCCGTTCGGGCTTTCCGTCTGTCCACAGGCTGCGTGCTGCTGCCGCGATGGCCCTGCGGACCGCAAGTCGGCGCAAACGCCACCGCACGGCACGGACCCACGGGTCGGCGATGCCGTGTGCCGTAGCTGCCTCGAGCACGTGCCGCCATTCCTTGATCGTCCGATCCTTCGACAACCGGATTCCGTGAATCGCGTTGGGGCCCGGTGTTCCGCCCAAGTGCGCTGGCACGGGAAGCCCGCTCGCCAGAAACGAGCACGCGGTTCGGATGCACTTTTCACACGCCCCGCAGTTCCGATCCTTGTGCGGCCCCTCCCAACAGACCCGCAGAGCCTCGACTCCGGCTCGCCACTGCCCGATTGCCGCCACCTTCACGGCGCGGCTGAAGGCCGCACCGTCATGGACGATCTCGAACCGGTCTCCGGACATGAGCGGATCGGTGATGGGATTGGAACCTGAGGGCAACAGCAGGTCGTCGTACGGCTTCGAGCTCGCAATCAGGCCGGCGCCGCACCGGCCCTTGAAGAGGTGAAGGCACGAGGCGAGCGCGGCACCGAAGCTCATCACCCATTCTCCCGGCACCATCTGACGGAAGTTCGTGCGGACGGGCGAGAGAGGAATGCCGACGTCCGCCGCTGCACGACCCGCGCGCGCAAACGCGATGCGGAACGCCGTCTCGTCATCGAGCGGAATGTCGAGGCCGTGAATCAGCACCGCGAGTGCGATTGTTCGGCGACCATCGGACGAGGACCTCGCCGCGTGACGCCACAGCGTGAAGGTCGAATCCACGCCGCCCGAAAACGCGGCGACCGCGCCCTCGAGCGGGGGACCCGGCTGGGCGACGGAGTCCGCTACAACTCGCACGCGCGCGTACCGCTCCGGCAGCCAGCAATGCCACGCGTCCACGAGCTCCGACAGATTCTGCAACAGCCTGGGTGAGACGGCGCCGTGCACGACGAGGTCACGCGCTTCTCGCATCGCCTGCGGAAGCATCGCGACTGCAAACGGCTCGGCATCGGTCGCGGACGGATCGTGGGTTGAGGGCTCGAACTCGAACCAGAGGCTTTCTGGCGCCTTGACGTGGGCGTCCCCACCGTGCCGTTCGATGCGGCACCGGCGGCGCACGCCGAACGGCGACGGTTCCGGCGCCTCGGGCCAGAGGTGAAGGACGCGCAGGCCAAGGGCAGCGTCACCGCGTTCGGGTGAGCTGAATCCAGTCATTGTGTCGGAACGGGTCGTAGCGCACGTCGCGTGCGCAAAAGGCCGGCAGGTCGATGACGGTCTGGAGCTCCGAGTCAGTCGATCGGCGTGCCCGCAGTATCACGTGCAGGTTGACCGGGGCGCCTGGTCGGCCCAGACGCCTGCATAGATTGCGGGCGCGGCCAATCACCACGATTGGATCGCAATTGACTCGCGGCAGTGTGCCGGCCCGCAAGTCGATACGGGCATCGGTCCCGTCGGGCGCGGTCTCTACGGCCCAGGCGTCGCATGCGACCTGCGCGTCGAACATGTGCAGTGCATAGAGCCGGCCCTCTCCCGAGATGGTGCGATCGCCGGGGAACGCGTAGGGCACCGCTTGGAACGCCGTGAACAGCACGCCGGTGACGTAGATGGCCGGACGTGCGCGACCGCTGAACAGCGAACCGAAGTCCATCCGCTGGTGCCACGCCGACGTGCTGCGACCGGGGAACAGCCGGTCCAGGACAACGATGCTGAGGAGAAGGAACATCAGCACCGGGTAGAAGAAATCGACGACCGCCCACGACATCACGTGAAACAGTGCGATCTGCGCCATGGCACTCCAGAAGATCCACGATCGGCGGGCGAGCAGGCCCCAGGACACAGCCAGCTCCATCAGGACGACGTAAGCGCACGCGACGATCACGCCGCGGCCACTGAAAAACCAGAGGGGTCGATAGAGTGCCGCTCCTGAGATCCACTCCCAATTGACCTTCAGCGTGCCCGCCCAGAAGTAGAACAGCACGAGCAGCAGACGCACGGCGTCGCGCTTGCCCGGGATGAGGAGGTACACGAAGCAGGCCCAGAACGCCATGTAGTGCTGATTCAGGCGCAGGCGATAGTCGAGCGCGATCAGGCCGATCTTCGCGATCGTCAGCAACAGGAGGCCCGTGTACGCTGCCGCGGTCCAGCGCCGCCGGCTAAACGCCAGTGCCACGGCGACAGCGGCGGCGGCGAACAGGACAAGGCCGTATCGCACCTGGTCGGGCGAGAGAACCCGCAGGTGCTCGCACCAAGGGAAAAGCGGCCAGCAGATCGGCTCGCTGGCCTCGTGCATGTACTGCCAGCTGCGCGAGGTCAGCCAGAACAGGACCGAGAGAACATGGGTGAGTGCGAGACAGGCGCCGTACAGCCTCAAGACGCCATCGGCGCCGATTTCCTGAACCTGCGACGTCCAGAACGCGCCGAGCGACGGGATTGCGTAGCGCACGCCCCGCTGAGTGCCGGGGGCGGAGAGCTGACCGTGTGCGGATATGCTCAAGGGCAAAGCCTGATGACTCGAAACCGTCCCTAGTTTATCTCGGCCGTTTGCGCTCGCACTTCACGGTTTTGCAGCTGGATGGTCCTGTTATCTTGTTGCGCATGCATCGCGCCGTGTCCGGGCTGTCCACTCCTCGCGTGCCAGTCTCCGCGCTGCTCGTGCTGTTGACTATTACGACCGCCGCATTCGGACAGTCGTCGCATCCACCTGTTTACGTCACGCTGTGGTTCGACACGGAGGACTACATCCTGCCGCAGGATGACGATGCGACGAAGCGGGTTGCGGAGACGCTGACCAACGCCGGGATCACGGCGACGTTCAAGGTCGTCGGCGAGAAGGCGCGCGTGCTGGAACAGCGCGGGCGACGCGACGTGATTGCCGCGCTCAAGAAGCACGAGATCGGCTATCACTCGAACACGCACAGCGGCCAGCCGACGATTGCGGTCTACCTCCAGCACGCCGGGTGGGACGAGGGCGTCGCCGAGTTCTATCGCCGCGAGGAGCAGGGCGTCCGCGATGTGACGCGCATTTTCGGGACGACGCCGACCTGCTACGGCCAGCCGGGCGCCGCCTGGGCGCCGCAGACGTATCCAGCGCTGACGAAGCTCGGCATCGGGATGTACCTCGACGAAGCCGATCATGTCGGCGTTGACGATCAGCCGTTCTATTTCGACGGCATGCTGAACGTCTTCAAGATGCGGTCGATGCTGGCGCGCATGGAGCTGACTGGCACGGGCCTCGCCGCCGGCAAGGCGACGTTTACGAAGGCGTATGACGCGCTGCGCGCCCGCGGCGGCGGCACGATCAGCGTTTACTATCATCCCAATGAATGGGTGCAGACCGAGTTCTGGGACGGGGTGAACTTCAGCGGCGGCGCGAATCCGCCGCGCAGCCAGTGGAAGCCGCCCGGGACGCGGCCGCCGGCCGAAACCGAGGCCGCGTTCCGCGACTTTGCCGCGTATCTCGCCTTCATGAAGGCGCAGCCCGGCGTGCGGTTCGTCACCGCGAGCGATCTGATGCGCATCTACAAGGATGCCGCGCTCTCGAGATCGTTCACCCGCGACGACCTCGTCGCGCTGGCTCGAGGCGTTGCCGGCGAGATCACCTTTCAAAAGCGAGACGGCTACGTCGTCTCGCCTGCCGACATCTTCGTGCTGCTGAACACGGCAGTCGAATCGTTCGCGGATCGCCAGGCCCTTGCCCCTGCGACGTCGCTCGCGATGGTGTACGGACCGGCGCGCGAATTCAAACCGTCTGAAGGAGCACCGTCGTCTCAGGCCTACGCCTGGGCGGCGTTCGCGGACGCCGTCCACGACGTCGGCGCGTTCCTGCGGTCGCACCAACAGCTGCCTGCCGAGATCTGGATCGGATCGGAAAGCCTGTCGCCCGCCGACTATCTGGCCACGCTCGCTGGCGTGTTCGAGGCCGTCGCTACCTCGAGTACGGCACCGGCCCAGGTCGAGCGGCGTGCGGGGCGGTTCACGGCGGACAGATACGTCGCCGCCGATTCGCCCAAGCTCTGGAGTTGGCCGATCTTTCCGCCGGGGTTTCACGCGCCGGATATCATGACGCTCGCACGGCTTCAGGCGTGGACGCTGAAGCCCGCACTGTTGAACATCGAATGACGAGCGACGAGCGTCAACGACGAGCGACGAACGTGATCGACGAACTCGAAGTAGGGGCGCATCTGCGCCCTGACGAGGACTTTATGCGCGTGAATATCCTGGCCGCTTGCCTGATGGTGACAGTCTGCCTGGCGCCGCGCCTGGCAGTCGCGCAGGCCGATCCACATCAACACGATCATCCCGTTCCCGAACGCCTCGGGTCGGTGGACTTCCAGACGACCTGCGCCCCGGCGACGAAGGCCGACTTCAATCGCGGCACGGCGCTGCTGCACTCCTTCGCATTTCTCGCCGCGACCAACGCGTTCGAGAAGGTGTTGAGCGTCGACCCGACGTGCGGAATCGCCGCCTGGGGCATCGCGCTCAGCGCATGGGGCAACCCGTTTGCCGGGATCAAGGTCGGCGCGCCGATCGAGAAGGGTGCGGCGGCGGTGACGCGCGCGCAGACGATTGGCGCGAAGTCTCAACGCGAGCGCGACTACATTGCCGCGGTGTCCGAGCTGTACAAGGACGCGCAAACGGTTGATCACCCGACGCGTCTTGCCGCGTACGCGCGCGCCATGTCCCACGTCGCGGCGACGTACCCCGACGACAGTGAAGCGCAGATCTTCAGCGCCCTCGCGGTGCTGCCGACCGCGCCGCCGACGGACAAGACCTACGCCAAGCAGCTCCAGGCGGGCGCCGTCCTCGAGCGGATGTTCGCGCAGGCGCCCGATCACCCCGGCCTGGCCCACTACATCATCCACGCCTACGATGTGCCGCCCCTTGCGCCGCGCGCGCTCGAGGCCGCACGCCGCTACGCACAGATAGCGCCGTCCGCCCCGCACGCGCTGCACATGCCCTCGCACACGTTCACTCGCGTTGGCTACTGGCGCGAGTCGGTCGAGACGAACCTGGCCTCGGCGGCGGCTGCACAGCGCGAGGGCTCCACGGCGGAGGAACTGCACGCGCTCGACTACCAGGCATACGCCTACCTGCAGATGGGACAAGACGATGCCGTTGGCAAAGTGGTCGCGAAGCTGCCGGCCATCGTGGCGCGGCTCTCGTCTCCCACGGCGGGCGGCGGCGCGGCGCCAATCTCCGCGGGCGGCTACGCGGCATCCGCCATCCCGGCGCGTTACGCGCTGGAGCGCGGCGAGTGGGCGCGCGCCGCCGGATTGCAGCCGGTTGAGGGCGTTGCGCCGCAGGCCTCGGCCGTCACCTACTTCGCACGGGCGATCGGTGCGGCGCGTGCAGGGAATCCCGCAACCGTCGCCGGCGATATTGCGCAACTGGTGAAGCTGCGCGACGAGTTGACGGGTAAGAAAGACGTCTACTGGGCCGGACAGGTGGAGATCCAGCGACAGATGGCATCAGCGTGGTCGGCGTGGGCGGCCGGACGCAAAGACGAGGCGCTGTCACTGGCCGCGAAGGGCGCCGACGCCGAGGACGCGACGGAGAAAGCGGCGACATCGCCTGGGCCCCTTGCGCCTGCCCGCGAGATGCTGGGGGAAATGCTGCTCGAGGCCGGCCGCGCCGGCGACGCGCGGCAGGCGTATGAGGCGGTCTTGAAGAAGGAGCCGCGGCGGTTCCGCGCCGAGTTCGGCGCCGGTCTCGCTGCCGAACGGGCTGGCGACATGGAAGGCGCGAGCGTCCATTACCGATCGCTCGTCGACATCTGCGAGAAAGCCGACACGCCCGGCCGAGAGCCGCTGCAGCACGCCAACGCGTTCCTGGCGAAGGCCAGCGCCTCGCGATAAGGAATGCCCAAGCTAAAGCTTGGGCCTACGTACCGGAGGACGCGTACGTAGGCCCGAGCTTCAGCTCGGCTAGTACGGAGGCCCGAGCTTCAGCTCGGGCAACAAGAAACATTCCGACAGGAGAAAGCCATGAGTTCGACGCGATCACGGTGGGTTTCCGGACTGTGCCTGGGCGCGCTCGCGTTGACCGTGGTTGTCGGCGCGCAACAGGCGCAGACGCCGTACGCCGGGCACGGCGCCGAAAGCGTGCCGCGCGACAAGGTCGCAAAGTACGCGCCGACACCCCTGCCCGGCGACGTGACGCGCCGCATCCAGATGATGCTCGATGTCCGCGGCGCAGTCCTGGGCACCCTGTCTCCTGACGGCAAGCGCCTCTTCTTCACCTGGGGCATTACCGGCACGCCCAACGTCTGGCGCGTCGACGGACCGAAAAGCTTCCCCATCCAGCTGACCGGCGGGGAAGACCCGACGCGGCTGTCCGGCGTCACGCCCGATGGCAAGTACCTGGTGCTGGGGCGCGACGTCGGCGGCCAGGAAGATCCCGGTCTCTATCTGCAGCGCGCCGACGGCGGGCCGCTGACCGAAGTGCACCACAAGAAGGGCACGCGCGCGGGGTACGGCTTTTCCACGCGCGACGCGAAGACGATCTATTTCAGCGCCAACGATATCGCCCCCGACAGCTACGCGATCTACCGCTACGACATCGCCGCGGCGAAGCGCGAGCTGGTCTTCGACCAGCCCGGGCTCTGGATGATCGCCGACCATCGGGAGGGCCAGGGCGGCGCGCTCACCCTGCTGCTCGCGAAAGCTACCGGTGCGCTATCGCGCGAGTTCGCCGAATACGACGTCGCCACCCGTGCGCTGACGCCGCTCTTCGGTCAGAACGAGACGGTCGAATACGACGCCGGCTACGCGCCTGCGTCGGGCGAGCTGTTCGTCCTCACGAACAAGCTCGGGGAATTTCGTCGTCTCTACAAGTGGAAGCGGGGCGGGGACCTCGTGCCGGTGACCGCCGAGATGCCGAAGGACGTCTCGGGCTTCGGCATCGACGATGCGCGCCGGCGGCTGTACTACACCGTAAACGACGGCGGCTACGAGCGACTTCGCGCGATTGACGCGACGACGCTGGGAGAGCTGACGCTGCCGGTGCCACAGGACGCCGATTCGGTGAGCGTGGGCACGATGACGCCGGACGGGCGGTACGCGACGGTGGGCGTCGAGACCGCCAAGGCGCCGCGATCGAGCTATGTCTTCGACTGGCAGACACAGACGCTGACGCCGTGGACGCTGCCGAGCGCCCCCGAGATCGATCTCTCGAAATTCGCCGTCGCGAAGCTGGAGACCTACCCGGCGCGCGACGGTACGAAGATTCCGATGTTCGTACGCTACCCGGCGCCGTGCGCGCCCGAGGCCAATGCCGCCGACCCCTGTCCCGTGGTCGTCGACTTCCACGGTGGCCCGGAGGGTCAGGCGACGCCCGGCTTCAGCGGCTACGCGCAGCTCTTCGTCGACAGCGGGTTCATCTACGTCGAGCCGAACGTGCGCGGCAGCGACGGTTACGGCAAGGCGTGGCTCAACGCCGACAACGGGCCGAAGCGCCTCGACGTCATCACCGACATCGAGGACGCCGGCAAAGCGCTTCGCAGCCGCTTCACGCGCAACGGCAAGGCCCCCAAGGTGGCGATCGTGGGCGGCAGCTACGGCGGCTACTCGGCGCTCGTCGGCATGACGATGTTCGCCGGGACCTACGACGCGGGCGTGTCGATCGTCGGGATTTCGAACCTGCAGACGTTCCTGCAGAACACCGCCCCCTACCGGCGCAAGCTGCGGGCGAGCGAATACGGCGACCCTGAGAGAGACGCAGACGCGCTGAAGAAGCTGTCGCCGGTCTCCTACATCGACCGCGTGAAGTCGCCGCTCCTGATGATCCAGGGGCTCGACGATCCGCGCGTGCCGGCGGGCGAAGCCATCCAGATGCAGGAGGGGCTCGAGAAGCGAGGGGTCCCGTCGCGACTCATCCTGGTGGAGGGCGAAGGCCACGGCGCGGCCCGCCGCGGCGGCCAGGTGATCATGATCGGCAACATGCTGCGGTTCCTCGAGGAGCAGTTCGGCAAGGCCGGCGCCGGGACGCAATGACCGGTGGGGACAGGCCCCCGCGTCAACGGCGGTACGGGGCCCTGTCCCCATTACTCGCGTTACTCCCGCATTTCGTCGCGATCCTGGCGTTCATTGCCTGCATCGGTCGCTTCTACGACCCCCGCGAGGGCTTCACGTCGCTCATCGGCTTTGGCAGCGTATTCGCGCCCCGGAGCGTGGCCGCGGTGGCAGCGCTGCCTCGGCACGTCTATCGCCGCTCGTCGGGATACGACGGTCAGTTCTATGCGCAAATCGCCACTGACCCGCTACTGAAGGATCCGGCCACCGATCGCGCGATGGACGACATGCCGCTGCGCGCGCGGCGCATTCTTTTCGCGTGGACGGCGTATGTGGCAGGCCTCGGGCGGCCCTGGTGGATTCTGCAGGCCTATGCGCTGCAGAACGTGGTCTGCTGGATCGCCTTGAGCCTGCTGTTGCTTCGCTGGTTCGAGCCCGGCACCACGCGCATGGCCGCGCTCTGGATGGCAACGTTGTTCAGCGGCGGGCTGTTGTGGTCGGTCCGATTCGCGCTGCTCGACGGACCGAGTCTGCTGATGATTGCCGCCGCCGTGGCCGCCGTCGAGCGAAACCGCTCGTGGGTGGCGGCCGCGGTCCTGGGCGTCGCATCGCTCGGGCGGGAGACGAACCTGCTCGCGATCGCGATCCTGCCGCCGGCGAAATGGTCATGGTCCTCTGCTGCGCGAGTGGCGGTCCAGGCCGTGCTCGTGATCGCTCCGCTGGTCATCTGGTTCGACTACCTGTATTCGCTCTATCGCGACCTGATCTACACATCGGGCAGCACGATCTCGCTGCCGTTCAGTGGCCTTGGCTGGAAGCTGAGAATGGTGTGGGCAGACGCGGCGAGCCATGGGATCCGCGCCTTCACCAGGTTCAGTGTCCTGACGCTCGTGTCCTTGATCGTCCAGGCCGGCTACGTGCTGATCCGGCTGGAGTGGAAGAGCCACTGGTGGCGACTGGGGGTCGCATATGCAGGCCTGCTGCTGCTTCTCGGACGGCCGTTGTGGGAGGGCGAGCTCCCCACGGCGATGCGAGTGATGATTCCGCTTGCGTTGGCCTTCAACGTCCTGCTGCGAGACTGTCTCGATCCCCGCCGCTTCTGGAGCCTGCTGATTGCCGGCAACCTGACCGTTCTGTACGCCCCTGTGCTGCTGCGGGTCTGGCGATAGATGGCGCGCTCGGCGTTACAGACGATCGCGATCCTGCTGGCGGGGGCAATCGCCGTGGGCTGTCACCAACGCGAGCGGGAGACGCGCGCGCAGCAGGTCGATCTGCTCGCGTCGGTGAATCGGGCCGAGAAGCGTCCCAGCGCAGAGGCAATCACGACGACGATCGCCACGCTCGACGGGCCTCCCGAGCCCGCCGTTGACGTGCCCGCGATGAGCCGCATCGTCTGGACGGTCCGGATGCCGGACCATGCCGTGCTGCGGACAGCGGTCGGCGCGTCGCCGCAGATGACGGTCGCGATGGGGGCCAGGGCCGTATTCCGCATTGGCATTTCGGACGAACGCGCGTACGACGAGCTGAGCGCGACGGAAGTCAGCCTGGGATCGGCGCCGGCCTGGAGCCGACTGGCCGTCGACCTGTCGAAGTACAGCGGGTTCAAGTGGAGCCTGTTCTATCGCCCGCGCGAGAAGACGTGGAACGTGATTTTCAACACCGCGATCAAGGGCCTGGGCCGTCCGATCGCGCCGTCGGATCGGTTGTTGTGGGCGCGCCCGTTGATCGTGGGGACAGGCCCCGCTTGGGGCCTGTCCCCAAAATCGAGATTCCGTGCCATTGGGGACAGGCCCCAGTTGGTGAGACAATCTGGAGCCGACATGGAAGACCTCAGGGAAGTCATTCGGCAATTCATTCTCAAGACGTATCTGCCCGGCGAGTCGCCGGACAACCTGCGCGACGACACGCCGCTGCTCACAAGCGGCATCCTGGATTCGCTGGCGGCGCTGGGGCTGGCGGCCTTCGTCCAGGAGCGATTCGCCGTCGAGCTCGACGTCTACGAGACAAGCGTCGAGCGCTTCAACCGGATTCAGGACATCGCCGCCTCGGTCGAACGCAGGCAGGCACAGGGCGCCGGCCAGACGGGAGGCGCCGGCAGGTGATGGCGCGCCACCTGGCCGACTACCTGGAAGCCAGCGCCGCCCAGTACCCACTTCGCACGGCCGTCGTCGATCCGCACGGCGAGCCGCTGACCTACGCGGACCTCAATCGACAGGCGGACGCGCTCGCGTCGTGTCTCGCGTCCCATGGCGTATCCCGGGGCGATCGGGTCGGCATCGTGCTGCCGAAAGGCTTGCCGGCGGTCATCTCGATTTTCGGCGTGCTGAAAACCGGCGCCGCCTACGTGCCCGTCGATCCGTCGGCGCCGCCCGACCGCGGACGCCGCATTCTCACCGACTGCGGCATCCGCGCGCTAATCGTGGATGCCGGCTGTCTCGACGTCATTCCTCAAGCGGAAGCCGCAGACAATCTGGCCGCCGTCATCGTGACTAACGCGGCAGCGAGCGCCTCCGGGCTGACGCACGTCACGCTGTGGGAACGCGCGGTCGACCTGGGCGACCAGCCCGCGGGGCTGAAGCCCCGCCTCCACAGTGACGGGCCCGCGGGGCTGAAGCCGCGCCTCCACAACGACCCGAGCGATCTCGCGTACATCCTGTATACGTCCGGTTCGACGGGGATGCCGAAGGGCGCGATGATCACCCATGGCAACGCCATCAGCTTCATCGACTGGTGCTCGGAGGCGTTCGCGCCCCTCCCCGACGATCGCTTCAGCAATCACGCCCCGTTCCATTTCGACGCGTCCGTCGTCGACATCTACCTCTCGATCAAGCACGGCGCCTCGGTCCATCTGATCTCCGATGACCTCGGGCGGAGCCCGAAAGAGCTTGCGCGCTTCGTGGCGGACTCGCGGCTGACCGTGTGGTTCTCGACGCCGTGGATCCTCAGCCTGCTCGTGCAGTTCGGACAGCTCGGCGCCCACGACGCGTCGGCGCTCCGGCTGGTGCTCTTCGGCGGCGAAATATTTCCGGTCAAGCATCTGCGCGAGCTGAAGCGCCACTGGCGATCCGCGGTCTACTACAACCTGTACGGGCCGACGGAAATCACCGTCGCCTGCACCGCCGCGCGGATACCGGACGATGTGGCGGTGGACAGGGAGGCGCCGTATCCGATCGGGTTCCCGTGCACGCATTGCGGCGCGCTGGTGCTGGATGCCGACGGCCGCGAGGTGAGCGCCGGCGGAGAAGGGGTGCTGTACATCAGCGGTCCGTCCGTCTTTGCCGGCTATTGGAACCGGCCGGCCGAGACCGCCGCCGTCTTTCTCGAGCGAGACGGGATCCGCTGGTACAACACCGGCGACGTCGTCCGGTTCGACCCGGCGGATGGCTTCACCTACGTCGGCCGGCAGGATCGCATGGTGAAGCGGCGCGGCTACCGCATCGAGCTCGGCGAGATCGAATCGGCGCTGCATGCGCACCCGCGCCTCCGCGAGGCCGCGGTCGTGTCGATGCCGGACGTGGACGCCGGGGTGAAGGTGATTGCGTTCGTGTCGTCTGAAGACGTCCCGCCGCCGTCGATCGTCGAGCTGAAGACGTTCTGCGCGACGAAGGTGCCGGCGTACATGAGTCCCGATCGCTTTGTCTTCCGCGATGGGCTGCCCCGTACCTCGAGCGACAAGATCGACTACCAGGCGCTGCTGGCAGCGCTGCGAGTGGAGGGGAAGTAGCGTGTCCGATCCGACGAGCGTGCGTCTCGACTACGCCGAACGCTGGCTGTTGGACGGGTTGCACGTGCTGCGCCCGCCGTTTTCGGCGCTCCAAGTCACAGCCGACATGACGCACGCGACGCGGCGTCTCGAGGAGCTGAGGCGCGACGGCGTGCACGCCACCGCGACGCACCTGCTCGTGCAGGCGGCGGCGCGCGCCCTGGCGGCGAATCCCACCCTGCACCAGCTCATTGCGGGCACCCGACGCCATCGGCCGGCGACGGTCGATATCGGGCTGTCGGTGACCGGCGAAACCTTCGTCGCGCCGGTCCTCGTCATCGAGAGCGCCAACACGAAGTCGATCGCCGACATCGCGGCCGAAATCGCGCGCCGCGCCCCGGAGGTCCGCGGGGCCGATCGCCAGATGCTGACGGTCCTCAGGCGCTGGGGCTGGATTGTGCCGTTCGCGTTTCTCCGCCGCGCCATCCTGCGGCTGCTGTTCAGGAGCGGCGCGTTCCGGCGCAAGGGCGCCGGGACGTTCCAGATTTCCACGGTGGCCGGCGATTGGGCGCTCACCTCGACGTTTGCGACGTCAGGCGTGCTGATCGGCGGGCAGATCTGGTCGCGGGTCGTCGCCGTCGACGGGCAGCCGGCGGTCCGCCCGGTGATGACGCTCACGCTGTCGAGCGATCACGGCGTGTGGGACGGGCGGGCCGTCGCCCGTTTCATGTCGGCGGTAAAGGCGGAGCTCGAACGACCGTAGACGTTCAATTGGCGTACTTTTCGCGGCGTGAGCGCGCCGCGCGGTCTAAAGTCTTCCTCTCTTAAACCTTTTCACGCCCTGTTTCTAATGGATGGGTTTAACTGTGTCTTTAGAATCAGCAAGTTGTCGGCAATCTCGTCAGTACGCGGCCGCGGGCACGTTACGTGCTATCACGGAGGGCGCGGCCCGATCGCTCTGTGTCGAAACGCAGCCGGTTGAAGGCCGTCAACCGACGGGGGGAGACGCTTTATGAGACGAATTTTGGGTTTGATCACGACCGCAGCCTTTATGGGCGTGCTGATGTCAGCGCCTGTTTCGGCAGCGCCGTTGGCTGGGACGTTCAGCCTAGGCAGTAACCTGATGGTGACGGTTACCGCCAGCAGCATTCTTTGGGGTGGACCTAACAACGTCGGGTTCAACAACGGCGGAACGGGCGATTTCGCTTTCTTGGACGGGACCGATGCGACGCTCGACGACCTCAATTTCCCGCCCGACCTGGTTGGGTTGCCCATTAGCCACTCCGACTTTCTGAGCGGCGGCTCCATCCCGGCAGGTTGGGACTTTGAATTGACGTTGATCAACAACGGAATCGGCAGTCCGTTGGCATGCGACGGCAACCTCGGATCGGTTTGCACGTTTCCTGGTTCGCCCTTCACGATCACCAACACGCTGTTGGGATCCGACATCAGCCTTTCGATGTTGGGAACCCTCACGAACGGGCTCGGCGAGACGTCATCGTTCGTCGCGGGATTTACCAGTCAATTCGTTGATGGGACCCGTGCTGACGATATCGCGGCCATCTTCTCGCAGAATGGCGGCCAGATTTCCAATAGCCACTCGTCCGCGTGGCTGGTGACAGCCAATCCCAGTGAAATCCCGGAACCGGCGTCAATGCTCCTGTTGGGTTCGGGTCTCGTCGGCTTGGCCGCTGCCCGCCGCCGCAGGAAGAAGCAGCAGTAGTCACCGAGTCCTTAGATTGGGCTCCTGAAAACTCCGTCGCGATTCGTCGAATCCCACGGTTGAGAACGTCCGCTCAGGACTCCGGTCACCCGGAGCCCTGAGCGTCGTTCTGTACGTGTTTTTCTACCTCATCCCTTCCACAACCTCGCGAAATGCCTCCGCGAATCTGGTCCCTGTTTCTTCGCCGTACGCCCGAGTGCGTCGAATGAGATTGCGCTCGAGCAGGTGGAGCAGGAAGGGAGGGCCGGCGGTTGCGCGATACTGGCTCGCGTAACAACGCAGCGCCTTCAGGTTCTCGTCCTGGAAATCCGTGACGTCCACGAAGACGTTGGGAGCCTTCGAATGAAAGTAGCGGAGCCGTGAGAGAGGGGACTGTTGCAGTCTCGCAGCCTCCACGATTCGTCCGGTCGCCAGATGGTCCGGGTGGGTGTAGACCGAGGTCGCCTGCTGGGACTCAGGCAGATAAATCAACTCGGGCCCGAATTCGCAAATGCACGCGAGCGCGCGGTTGACGGTCGCCGGGCTCTCCCGCACGCCACGGTCAGGAAGGTCGAGGTGCAATAAGTCCGCTGAGGGGATGCGGAGGTAGCGTTCCTTCAATTCCGCGTCCCTGGTGCGCTTCAGCGCCTCCTGACGGGCCTTCCCGAGCAGTGACAGGAGCGAGCCCTTCTCGCCCCGCGTCATCATCACGACGCGAACCGCCGAGCCATCGGCGACATGCTTCAGCAGCGTCCCCCCCAGAAACAGCTCCACATCGTCCGGGTGCGGCGAGAACACCAGGACTCTGGCGGGCGGCGTCATGGTCCCATTAGGGTTACGCGGCCATCCGCGCGGCCGATCGATTCTTCGACCAGGTCCGCCGCTCGCCGCTCGCCGCCGGCGCGCGCCAGGGACGCTTGGATTGCCGCGGCGCGCAGCTTGTACGACGGGTTGCTGAGGAGGCGCGAAATCGCATCCCGAAGGCTGGAGGCCGTCAGCCGCCTCGCGTCTGCCCGCTCGCCGGCGCCGCAGTGGTGGAGGCGTGCGGCGACACCGTACTGGTCACCATTCATCGCCACTGCTACAACGGGGACAGCGCAGGACAGCGATTCGAGCACGGTGTTGTTGCCGGCATGGCAGACGGTGACCGCTGCGCGCGCGAGGACCGCCATCTGGGGCGCATAGTCCACCACGAGGGGCCGGCCCGGGAGCTCCGCGTAGTCAGCGACGCTGCCTTTCCCGCCAAGCGTGATGACGAGCTGGGCGTCGAGACTGTTGCACGCGTCGGCGAGCAGTGGGAAGACGCCTTGCCCGTCCCCGCGGACCGTGCCGAGCGAGGCGTACACGACGGGGCGGCCGTCGAGGCGCTCGAAGGGAAAGCCGACGTCCGCAGACCCTCTTCGGTGAATCAGGCCGATGTAGTGGAACTGCGGCGGGGTTCTGCGCGGGAAGTCGAACTCTGCTGTCTGCTGAGCGAGCTCCAAAATCGGCGACGTCGTGTCGAACAGTGATCGCAGCGGCCTCAAGCCCCAGCGCGAACGATACGTGTTGATGGTCTGCCTCAGGGGCCGCGCCGCAATGTCGAAGACGTTGTAGCAGACACGATTTCTGAGGCGACCGGCCCACGACCGTGCCGGGTCCCAGCTCGTCCCTGAGAGCGGTACGTCCGGATCCCGGTTGACGGGCACGGCGTTGCAGATCGTAACGAACGGGATCTTCAGGCGCTCGGCGAGGGTCGAGCCTGCGGGCTGCCCCTGATCGACGAGCAGCGCGTCGATGCCGCCAGCGGCCATCGCGTCTGGTGCCTCCTGCAGCAGCATCGCGATTTCTGCGCGCGCCACCTTGAGGCCGAAGCGCAGCGCCTCGAGCCCCTGCAGCCGGCTGAGCTGCTCCGAGAACGCTTTGAAGGATCCGAGAGGATGATGCTCGACGCCGAGCGCGCGGAATTCCACGCCTTCGCGGCGGGCAAGGCCTTCGACGTCGAGGATGTTGAAGACGGTGGCTCGATGACCGCGTCCGCAGAGTTCGCGGGCGATGGTCGTGAGCCCGGTCACGTGACTCGTGCCGGGAGGGCACACCAGTCCGAAGTGGGCCATGGTTACCGTCTTGCCTTTTCCACGATATCGGCCGCTCGCCGGGTTCCTCCAGCCGCCCGGATCGACTCGGCGAGCTTCTGTGCAGCAATCCGGTATTCGGGCTCTTCCAGCACCGCCTGCACCGCGTGGCGGAGGCGGCCGGGCGTGAGCCGGTTCAGCGCGATCGTCTGCCCCGCCCCGGCCCATTCGACGCGCCGGGCGATTGCCGGTTGCTCATAGGTGATGGGGACCGCCACCACCGGGACGCCGTTGGCCATCGAGTCGAGGACCGTGTTCAGGCCGGCATGTGTAATCGTCAGCGCCGCACGCGCGAGGAGATCGAACTGGGGTGCGTAGCTCACGACGAGGGGGTCGCCGGGAAGGCCGGCCGCTTCGTCCGCCGTGAGCCCTCCGCCGTGGCTCATCACCAGCTGCACGCCGAGCCCGCGGCACGCCTCGGCGAACGTCCGGAACAGCGGTTCGCGGCTGTTCTGCAGCGTGCCGAGCGACGCATACACGAGCGGCCGCCCGTCGAGGCGATCCCACGGAAAGGCAATCGGCCGCGGCAGGCCGCCGCGTAGCGGCCCGACGTAGTGGAACGCCCGCGGCAGCGCCGTGCGCGGAAAATCGAACTCGCGCGGCATCTGGCAGATCTGCGCGAGGCGCGAGAACGAATCGTCGGGCGAGGCGAGCGCCGGCAGCTTCCACTCGCGGCGGACCGTCGCGATCGCATCCGCGATCGGCTTCGTCAGCCGGTCCGAGACGGCATACCCGGCGCGATTCCGAAGGCGCGCCCACCAGGCGTCCGTATAGGCCCACGGCGAGAAGGGCGGCGGCGCAATCGGGTCGCGATTGATCAGGAGCGCGTTGCAGACGGTGACGAAGGGGAGGCCCAGGCGCTCGGCGACGGCCCCTCCCGCCGGTTCCATCTGATCGACCAGCAGCGCCTCGACACGGGCCGCGCGCACGGCGTCCGGCAGTTCGCGGCACTCCATCGCCGTCGTCTCGGCCACCGCGCGAATCGTGAAGCGCAGCGCCGCGAACCCGGCGAGCCGGCCGAGCTGATCGAGCGAGGCCCGCAACGAACCGGGCGGGAAGTCGCGTGCACCGATGCGATGGAACTCGAGACCTTCTGCCCCGATCTTCTCTTCCAGGTCTGCGACCTGGAAGCAAGTGACGCGGTGGCCGCGCGCGACGAGCTCGCGCCCCAGCGCGGCAAAAGGATGGATGTGCCCGGGGACCGGCGGCGTAACGATCCCGAAGTGGGTCATGCGGGCGCAAGACCGGGCTGGGCTACTGGCACGCTGGCTTCCCTTATGCGCTCGTGCGCCCTTGCCCTCATGCGCCCTTGCGCCCTTGCGCTCATGCGCCGTTGCCTACCAGCCGACGATCCGCCCTCCGGCGGCCTTCGCCTTCCGATACAGCTCCGTCAGGGAATGCGGCAGGCTGTGGCTGGTCGACTGGAGGAAGAGCGAGTCAGCCGGCACCGCGGCGACGATGCGCCGATAGGCGATGCCGAGATTGTGGTACGGGATGCCCGGGAAAAAGTGATGGAGCGCGTGATACCGCAGCCCCACCGGCGCCCAGAGCTCGGTCCAGAACGCGCCGGGCGTGTCGATCGAGTCTTCGAGCTGCTCGTGCCGATCGCGCGGCGAGCCGTCGCTCTCGTACTCGTGCGCGCCCAGCACGCGCAGCGTGTTGAAGAAGCTCACGAACGTGAGGACGCCATACCAGACGAAGAGCGTGCGGCCCGGCAACGCGCCGGCGGACATCAGCGCCAGGACGCCCGCGAAGCACGCCAGCATCGCGAGCTCCCATCGCCGCATGCGCCGCACCATGGAGGGCTGCATCGCGCGCCGGTAGTCGGGGTTCATCGAGAACGAGGACGCATGGACCTCGAGCCAGCGATGGAGGCGCGGCCAGAGCAGACCGAACGGCGCCACGACCACGAAGCGAAGGAACAGGAGGATTGGAAGGAGCAGCGCCGACTGCAGCGCGAAGGCGACGATCAGTTTTCGCGAGCTTGCAAACGGCAGGTACTCCGGATCCGCCTTCGTGCCGTAGGTCGTGAGACCGTGGTGCATCTGATGCACCCCCATGTAGGTGAAGGACGGCAGCAGCAGCGGGACGCCGAAGATCAGATTCCAGGCAGTCTCGAAGCCCGGCAGCGATCGTTTGCGTAGATGTGTCAGCTCGTGGGTGAAGCAGAGGCCGCGATAGAGCGCAAACCCCGAGACGACCACCGCCGCCAGCATCACTGGCGTCCACGGTGTGGATTGGAGCGCGACCGCGAATGCGGCCCAGCCGATCCCGCCGCTGGCCAGCAGGTCCGACCAGAAGATCAGCGGCCGCGGCGCATGAAGATCGCTGACGAGTCGACGGCTCACGAGGTCGAGCGACTCGGCCGGCGGCGCGGACGGCTCTGCTGAACGTGACAAGACGGCGGCGGGACTAGCAGACACGCAACGATCCTCTTCAGGGGAGACAAGGGACAGGCGCTATGGGGCCTGTCCCTCGGGGGCCTGTCCCCATTCTCTTCTCTATCGTCCCACAACAAAGCCGGCAACAGAGTTGCACAGTTCAGCAATACGCAGACGATTCGGATCGAATCGTGGACATGGAAACTGCGCGGCAGAGCGTCGCGGGTCCGTTACTTTGCGCCGAGATTCGATCGATGTGCGGTGTGGGCGAGGGGTGTGTAAGTCGGACCACAGTAATGTAAGGGCGAGTGTAAGAACGTCCGAGACGCGTCCCGCGACGTGTGCTGTGGAGTAGGGATTTCCGGCGGCTGGCTCTCGGCTTTCTCACCCGAATCTCGCTCGCCTCGCTTTCTCCTCTCAATCGCCTCGGTGACCGGCACGGGCCTTGCGTGAAGCTCGGCCAGCGGCTGAGGCATTGCGGGTTTCAGTCGCCGCGACAGGCACTTCGCGAGCCTGCACGCGCAGCTCGCAACAACCATTAATTGTAGGTCGATTAAGCGCTTAGCGCCGCCGACGTTGCGCGGCACGCCGGGCGTGTTGTGTGCTCCCAGGGACCGTCGTTCGCGGGGTCCTGAGGGAGGAACGGAGAAGTTCACATGCGGATTCTGGGTTCTACGCGTTCACGCAGCGGCACGTTGATGCTCCTGGCGCCATCGGAGGCGCACGTGCCGGCATCGTTTCCTGCGGTCGATGTGAACCCGGATCGCCATGAAGAAATTCTTGCGCAACTCCAGCGATTGCGCGGCAGCGTGTATCTGCACGACGGCGCCATTACATCCGCGCAGCTCGGGTCTGACGGGCGTCACGTCTTGGGCGTCGACTCCGCCAGCTGGCATGTCGTCTCGGCGCAGCCCGATGGCCGCGTCACCGGATGCGCCCGCTACCGGGCCTACGGCAAGAACACCCAACCCGAGCATCTCGGCGCGTGGCGGTCGGCGCTGGCCAACGATCGGACCTGGCGCGGCACGCTCCACATGGCGCTCGAATCCGAGATCTCGCTGGCGAGAAAGCGCAAGGTCGATTACGTCGAGGTCGGGGGCTGGGCGATTGCCGAGGACATGCGATTCACGATGGAGGCGATGAACATCGCGCTCTCCACGTTTGCGCTGGCCCAGAGCATCGGCGGCGCCATCGGCCTCACCACCGCGACCGTCCGCAACTGCTCCTCGAGAATCCTGCGCAAGATTGGCGGCCGCTCGCTGGGGCTCCCCGGATGCCCGCTGCCGTCCTATTTCGACGCGCAGTACGGCTGCGAGATGGAGCTGCTGCGCTTCGACTCGAACACACCGAATCCCAAGTACCAGACCCGCATCGATGATATTCTGAGCCGGTTTTTCGAGTTCCCCGTGGTGTGCGCCCGCGCCGCGATGGGTCTCCCCAACGCGATCGAGCGGCCCGCATTCGTGCCGCTGCCGGCCCTCCGCGAAGCGTGCGCGTAGCGGCGCGCTCCCGTATATGCAGGGCGGACCTTTAGGTCCGCCAGGCGGGCTGAAGCCCCGCCCTACGCATGAACTCGACAGATGAACGCTGATCGAGGAGTCGGCTCCATGTCGACGAGCACGGATCGCAATCTGAGCCGTGCCATAGAGGAATGGTCGGGCATCGTCGGCGCCGACCACGTCATCACCGAGCGTTCGGCACTCGGCGCCGCCGAGACCGCCACGTTCGCCACCGCGGCCCGCATCCCCTTGATTCTGCGCCCTGCCGATCGGCAGCAGGTGCAGGCGTGCCTCCGCATCGCGAACGCGAATCGCGTCCCTGTTTATCCGATCAGCACCGGCCGGAACTGGGGCTACGGCTCGCGGGTCCCCGCGGCGGACGGCTCGGCCCTTCTCGATCTGGGCCGGATGAACCGGATCGTCGACTTCAACGAAGACCTCGCGTATGTGACCGTCGAACCGGGGGTCACCCAGCAGCAGCTGTTCGATTTCCTGCGCGCCAACCACTCGCGCCTGTGGATGGACGCCACCGGCGCCCGCCCCGATTCGAGCCTGATCGGCAACACGATGGAGCGCGGCTTCGGCCACACGCCGTACGGGGATCACTTCGCCCATGTCTGCGGATTCGAGGTGGTGCTGCCGGATGGCGAATGCATCGAGACCGGCTTCTCGCGGTTTGCCCAGACCTCCACCGGCCCGCTGTATCGCTGGGGGCTTGGACCGACGCTCGACGGCCTCTTCACGCAATCGAACTTCGGCATCGTCACTCGGATGTCGATCTGGCTGATGCCGGCGCCCGAGCATTTCGAGGCCTTCTTCTTTCGCTGCGACGACGACAGCGGGCTGGGCGCGCTGCTCGACGCGCTTCGGCGCCTGCGCCTGAGCGGCACGCTGCGGAGCGCGGCCCACATCGGCAACGACTACAAGGTGCTGAACGGGATCGGCCAGTACCCGTGGGAGCTGACCGGCGGCACCACGCCGCTCAGGCCCGAGCAGATGGCCGGCCTCCGCGAGAAGCTGCGCTTCGGCGCCTGGAACGGGTCGGGCGGCCTCTATGGCACACGCGCGCAGGTCCGTGAGGCGAAGCGCCTGATGCGCCGCGAGCTCCAGGGCAAAGTGGAAAAGCTGGAATTTCTCGGCGAGCGGAAGCTGGAACTGGCGCGCCGGTTCGCCAGACCGTACGGGCTGGTCACCGGGTGGGACATCAGCGCGGCGCTCGATCTCGTGCGCCCGGTGTTTTCACTGTTGAAAGGCGCTCCGACCGCGGCGCCGATGGCGACCACGTATTGGCGCAAGCGCACGCCGCCGCCCGCCGACCTCGATCCCGATCGCGATCGCTGCGGCCTCCTGTGGTGCGCGCCGGTGGCGCCGCTCGAAGCCCGCCACGGCGAACGGCTGACCAGACTGAGCATCGACACGCTGCTCGCGCACGGCTTCGAGCCGATGCTGTCGCTCTCGCTCGTCACCGACCGCGCCCTGACGTGCGTCGTCTCGATCTGCTACGACCGCGATGTGCCGGGCGAAGACGATCGCGCGATGCAGTGCTACCGCGAGCTGCTCGATCGCCTCACCGCCTCCGGCTATCACTCGTACCGGCTCGGGATCCAGTCGTCCGCGGAGATGGCGGACAAGGACGCCTACGCGGCGCTCCTCGCCACCCTGAAGCGCGCGCTGGATCCGAACGGCATTCTCGCGCCGGGACGATACGGAATACGTACGTAGGCCCGAGCTTTAGCTCGGGCAACAGATCGCGGTGATGCCCAAGCTAAAGCTTGGGCCTACGCACTGAAGCGGTGATGCCCACGCTAAGCTTGGGCCTACGGTACTGAAGTGCGGCCCTACTGTCCCCTGGTACTACTGTCTGGGAACGTCGAGCGCCGGATTCCTCGGAAAGAAATCGAACGGCCGCAGCTCGAATTGGTGCCACACCGTCGGCATCACGGGCCAGTCCTCGGCGCGCACGACGTGATGCATCCCGAACGAGTACCACGCGACGATGTCGGTGTTGTCGATGGGACGATTGGCTGCGGTCCAGGCAGGGAGGCCGTCGCCGCCGCGGCTCTGGGTCGGGTAGTCGCCGGCGGCATAGAGCTCGTCTGGCTTGTACGGCGTGATCCAGAGCGCATGGTTCGTGAAGCCGGCGCGCTTCTGCGGGAAGTCGTCCTGATCGAGGAGCGACTCGTCGCTGTGCCCTGGCTTGATCTGGATGCTGGTCGGATACCCGAGCGGCCCTTTCACGCCTGGGTTCACGATGCGCCACAGCGCGGGCGTGTGCCTGTCGATCATGCCTTCTGATTCAACCCGCGCCGTGCGTGAAGTCGTCACCCAGAGGCTCTTGCGGGGGTGCGCCGGGGGCAGCCGCTTCTTCGTCAACTGATCGACGACCAGGCTGTTGCCGGTTCCGTCCACATCGAGATCGAGGCGGTACCAGAAGAAGTGATCGTGGTTGACCGCGACCGTGTGCTCGGCGACGAAGTGCCCGTAGGTGCCGTCCGAGCCGTCCTTGTCGTCGACGACGGTCCGGCTCTTCACGCCCTTCACCTCGGCGACGCCGGTCGCGCCGACCAGGCCGCGAATCGATCCGTCCTGCTGGAACACCCAGTCGAAGACGTAGTCGTAGTTGCCCAGCGTGGCGATCCACCGGACGACCAGATCGCGGCTCGCGCGGCTGTCCAGCAGCCTTTCCTCGCGATGCCGCCAGAGGATGTCGCCGGCCGCGCGCTCGAAGATGCAGGCGGTGTCGGACATGCGCTGCGGCAGGCCCTTCGCATTGGCGATCACGAGATCCATCCAGACGGCGTTCTGCGGGCAATCGGTGCCGCGCTGGAGCGGGTGGCGCGCGAGGCCGAGCGCGTGGCCCAGCTCGCCGCCGTCGAAGAACGTGCGGTGGTACCAGCTCTCGTCCGGATCCATGTAAGGCACGAACAGCTCCGAGACCGATCCCTGGTAGAGCACCGACCGGTCGCGGTCGCCGTCCTTGTATTTCACGAGCGAGACGACCGCGCCGCGACGGGGCTCGAGGCGCACGTGGAACTGCCAGCGATCCCAGCGCACCGTCGCGCCGTCGCGCGTGAAGCCGGGTCCCGCCGGCTGCGTCACGTCGAGCGGCGCCAGCGCCGGCCGCGCCGGGCCGAGCGCCTCCGGATGGTAGTCGGGCGACGCTGTGGGCACCGGCACCACCCCCGTATCCACGACCCGAAACACTTTCTTCTCGTGCAGGTCGATGTAGATCGTGAGCCCTTCGACCGGCCGTCCCCAGAGGTTCTCGACGCCGTGGCGATCGAGACAGGGTGCCGCCGCGAGCCGCCGCGATCCCTCTTCGGCGATCGCGAAGTAGCCGCGCGTGACGCCGATGCATTCGACGGTGTTCAGATCCGTGATCCCTCGTCGCTTCAGGGCGGCCAGGACTTCGGGGCTCGACTTCGCGATCCCGTCCTGCTCCTGCAGCTCTTCGTCGGTGATATCCGGCTGGACACCGGCGATCTCCCGCCAGGAGGCCAGCGTTCGTGCGCCCATGTCGACGATGGCTTCCACGGTGGTGGGGCCAATCATCAGGATCGCCTTCGCGTGGCGCGTGACCGCAGCTCCGGGGGTCCATGCCAGGACGTCCGCTTTCGGAGGCTCGACGAGCGAGACGCCCGCGAAACGCCCGGTGTCGGGCAGTTTCCCCGAATCGCGAATGACGTCGTAAACCGCCCAGTGCTCGGCAAACGTCAGCGCGTCCAGCGGGTGACGGCTCTGCGCGTGGGCGGTCGCGGGCAGGCAGAGAGAGACGACGAGCAGCAGGGGAGTCGTCACGCGCATGGAGCCTCCGGGAGAGGGACTCGAAAACTCGAGAACTCGAGAACTCGAGAACTCGAAAAACGATTGATCTGCGGTGGCGAAACGTTAGACTGCCGGCAGCTCGACCGTCAAGGCCAGGAGGCCGAATGAGCGTTCAAGTTGGAGCGGTCGCGGAACGACACCCGCAGGCGGGCCCGGCATGGCCCTGGCGGCGCGATCGCCTGTTCTTCAGCGGGATGGCCGTTGCCGTGGCGCTCGTCATCTTCGCGGGGTTCGCGCCGACCTACTACCTGAAAGGCGCGTTTGGCGGGCCGCAGCTGTCTCCGCTCCTCCACGTACACGGCCTGATCTTCACGAGCTGGGTCGTCCTGTTCATCGTGCAGACGCGCCTGATTGCCGGCCGCCGCACGCCGCTCCACCGGCGCCTGGGCGTCGTTGGCGGCCTCATCGCCGTCGCGATGCTGGTGGTCGGCACGCTGGCGGCCATCGCCGCGGCGCGACGAGGCTTCACGCCGCCGGGTGGTCCGCCGCCCCTCACGTTCCTGATCATCCCGCTCGGGGATCTCGTCGTCTTTTCGGGGCTGGTCGGCACGGCGCTGTATCTCCGGCAGCGGAGTCAGACGCACAAACGGCTGATGCTGCTGGCGACGATCGCGCTCCTGACGCCGGCCATTGCGCGGCTTCCCGGCATCGCCGCCGCCGGACCGCCGGCGTTCTGGGGCCTGACGGACCTCTTCATCGTGGCGTGCTTCGTCTACGACCGCGTGACGAGCGGGCGCATTCACCCGGCGTTCAAGTGGGGAGGTCTGTTCGTGCTCGCGATGCAGCCGCTGCGGCTGATCGTCGGCGGCACCGGTCCCTGGCTTGCCTTCGCGCAGTGGCTGACGCGATGAATGGCGGAATGCGGGGACAGGCCCCGAGTCACCGAAGCGCCGAGGGGGCCTGTCCCCTTATCACCCGGCCGTCGCCCGAAGCCGCGCCTAATGCGGTGCGGGCAGCGCCGTGTTGCTCACGAACGCTATCCGCTTCCCGTCGGGTGACCACGACGGCACGTTGATCGTGCCTTGGCCGCCGAAGACATAGGCGATCACTTTCGGCGATGAGCCGTCCGGCTGCATCAGGCGGATGTACACCTGGCGATAGAACGGGTGCTCTTCCGGCTTGACGTCGGCGAGGAACGACAGCACCGTCATTACCTTTCCGTCCGGCGACAAGTGCGGGAACCAGTTGTTGAACTCGTCGTTCGTCAGCTGCTCCTGGCCGGTGCCGTCCGGTTTCATGCGCCAGATCTGCATCCGGCCGCTGCGCAGCGAGTTGAAGTAGATCCACTGGCCGTCCGGCGAATACTCGGGCCCGTCGTCGAGGCCAATCGTGGTCGTCAGACGGATTTCCTCGCCACCTCCGACAGGAATCTTGTAGATGTCGAACTCGCCGTTGCGCCCGCCGGTGTAGACCAGGAACTTCGCGTCGGGCGACCAGCCGTGCAGATATGACGGGGAGTTCGTGGTGATGCGCTTCGGCGTGCCGCCGGACGATGGCAGCGTGTAGACCACCGATCGCCGCTGCTCCTCGGCCGGCTGATGGCTGATGCCGAGCATCGTTCCGTCGGCCGACAGCACGTGGTCGTTGTTGTTCGAGGTCGCAAAGCCGGTGTCGAGCAGCGTGATCGTGCGGCTGGCCAGATCGAACCGATACAGCTTGCCCTCGCTGTTGTAGATCAGCTCCTTGCCGTCACGCGTCCAGTTGGGCGCCTGCACCGAGATCGGGGACGTCGAGACGACCGTCCGATCGCCGGTGGCGATGTCCATGACCTCGAGGTTGCTGCCGATGTAATCGCGATACGGCACCCAGCCGTCCTTCGGCGGCACGACGATCCGCACGTTCTTGAACACGGCGCGCTCCGACACCGTCGGGTTGTGCGCGCACACGAACAGGCCGACATAGACCTCATCGCCGAGATCGACGTCCGCGACCTCGTCGTGCGTAAACGTGTCGCCGAAGCGCGCGACCGACATCGTGTAGGTGCGGCCCTTGCGGGCAAGCTGGACGACGTCGGCGCCCTTCACCGCCGACTGGACCTGCTCGGTGATCGCGCCGGCCGTCTTCCTGAACTGCAGGGACGTCAGGCCGTCGCCGTGGACGGCGACGTCCACGTACGGCGAATCGGCATCCAGCGTCTTGCGGATGATCCAGCCAATCTTGCGATGCGGATCGACGCCGGTGCCCTGGAGCGCCGCGTGGGTGCGGAGGATGAAGTCGCCCGTCATCTTGCGCCAGGCGAACTGGAACTCGTCGCGCGTCGCCCACATGTTGGTGCCCGAGCCGGCAATGGTGTAGGTCTGCGTCGCCGGATCGTAGGCCGTCGAGCCCGCGATCGCCGGCTGGCCGACGTCGCCGCTCTTCTCGAAGTACCCGAGAGCCTGTCCCGCGGCCGGCGCGGCCAGGGCGCTCGCGACGATCAGGACCGCCGCACCAAGAAGCTTGACCACGGGCATCGTCGAAAGTCCTCCGGATCGGCCGCACTGAAGTGCGGCCCTGCTGCGAACCAGACCGAATCGTACGTAGGCCCGAGCTTCAGCTCGGGCAATACGTGATGCCCAAGCTACGGCAACAGTATTGCCCAAGCTAAAGCTTGGGCCTACGTACGAAAGTCCCTACCACGACACTTCGATCAGTGAAACCTCTTGCCGCGCGAGCTCGATGCGCATGGTCATCGTCCCGGACGCCACCGCGCGCCATTCGGGTGCTCCGCAGGTCGCGAGCGCCGCGTCCCGCTCGAGCGCCGCGTATTGCGCGGCCGATACCGTTTGCGGCGATCCCATGCGCTGCCACGCCGCGTACGAATTGCTATGGTATTCGTTGATACAGTACCGCTGGACCAGTGCCCGGGTATTCGACAGGGGCAGGCCGCTCACAGTCACGTCCACGGCCGCAGCCGGGCCGCGCACATCGTCGTCGTGATAGTGCCACAACAGCACCGCCGCGCCGCTGGCGGTCCGCGTCGCCAGGACGCCGACGTCCGGCGACGTCCGCACGCCCGACCGGACGATGTCGTCGATGGGGACGGCCCCGGAGCTGTCGGCCGCGACCTGGCGAGCGCTCAGCGTCCCGAACATCCGGAAGACGTTCAATACCGGCTTCTCGATCCCGTTCGTCGCGAGGTCGCGGAACCCGTCGAACCAGGGCTGATCCTCGAACTCGAACGCCCAGGTGACGATCCCGAGCAGGCGCACACCGTGCCGTTTCGCGAGCTCGTACTGCCGCGGGAACGACGCCGCCGTGTAGCTGGAATACATCGTCCCGTTCCGATAACCGTTCTGTTTGTAGGTACGCGACGAGCAGGCGGCGCACCCTTCGGGATCCGATTCGCCGATGACGATCGGCGTCTGCTTCCATTCCGGGAACGACGCGACCGTCGCAAAGCCCTGATCGACGTCGGTCAGCTGATTCGACAGGCCCATGCGGACATGGCCCTCGACGACCTCGGGCCTGCCTTTGGCGTGAAAGCCGATGAAATCGAGCGGCGCCCCGGTGGCCCCGGTCGCGTAGTTCCTGCCGCGGGCGCAATGCTCGAGAAAGTCTCGCAGGAACTGGCGTGCCTTGGCGTTGCCGGGGCCCGTGGAGTGCGGTCCGCCGACGCGGGCGGAAGGCAGCGCCCGCTTCACCGCGTCGACCGCGTAGTCGTACAGCTTGTGGTACTCCTCGGGCGTCCCCTTCCAATAGCCGATGTTCGGCTCGTTCCAGACCTCCCACAGCCACTGCTCGACCTCGGCCCGGCCGTACCGATCCACCGCATGCCGCACCCATTGGTGCACGAGCTCGGCCCAGCGCGAGTAGTCCTTCGGCGGGTAGGCCCAGGCGGTGAAGATGTCGCTCGGCGCTTCCACGCTGAAGCTGTGCCGGTACGGTGGCCGGCCGGTGGTGAGCGCCTCCGGCATGAACCCGATCTCGACGAGCGGCCGCATCCCGCGCTCGACATAGGTGTCGAAGATGCGATCGACGATCGTCCAATCGTAGTGAGGGCGGCCCTGCGCGTCTTCGGTATAGGCGTTGGTCGATCCCCACTTCAGCGACGGTGTGCCGTCGCCGCTCGTGAGCAGGTTGTGCGCGCGCACGTAGACCGGCACCGGACTGAGCGCCGCCAGCTGCGACAGCAGCTTGCGCCCGTCCTTCATGTAGGTGTAATTCGGCTCGTCGTAGCCGAAGAAGGCCCAGACCGGAGGCAACGCTCCGGTCTCGCGCGACACGTCCACGCGGATCGCGACCGGACGCGTGGTTTCCGTGGTCGCTGTCGTCAGCCCCAGAACGCAGGAGACGAGCAACACGCCTGATCCGCGCAATCCGCGCAATCCATCGCAATCCACAATCCGCATTCCGCAATTACCTTCGACCTCGAGACCTTCACGTATACTTCCGCCGTGCACAAAACCACCCGGGAACTGTTGGCGTCATCCGAATTCCGGCATCTGGTGACGCGCCGCTGGCGTGTGTCGCTGGCGTTGACAGCGTGCCTGTTCGTCCTCTACTACGGGTACATCCTGCTCATCGCGACCAACAAGGCGCTGCTGTCGCGACGCATCGGCGAGGTCACGACAATCGGCATACCGCTCGGGGCGGCCGTGATCGTCGGCGCCTGGGTCCTCACGGCCCTATACGTCATCTGGGCGAACCGCGCTTACGATCCGGAAGTCGCGCGGTTGCGCGACAACATCCGCGACTGACGCATGCCGCCGCTCGAGACCGCTCTCGGCACCCCGACCACATCCGCGGTCCTGTTCTTCCTCGCCATCGTCGCGCTGACGCTGGTTGTCACCTACTGGGCGGCGCGGCGCACGCGATCGACGCGCGACTTCTATGCCGCGGGCCGATCCGTCTCAGCGTTCCAGAACGGCCTCGCGCTGGCCGGCGACTACATGAGCGCCGCGTCGTTTCTCGGCATCGCCGGTCTGGTCGCGACGCGCGGCTACGACGGCATGATCTACGCCACCGGCTGGCTGGTCGGCTGGCCGGCGCTGATGTTCCTCATTGCCGAGCCGCTGCGGAATCTCGGCAAGTTCACCTTCGCCGACGTCGTCGCGTTCCGGCTGCGCCAGGTGCCGGTGCGCATCGCGGCCGCGTGCGGCGGCATCCTGACCGTCCTGTTCTACACCATCGCGCAGATGGTCGGCGCGGGGAACCTGATCAGCCTGATGTTCGGCCTGCCGTATCAGTGGGCTGTGGTCTCGGTCGGCGCGGTGATGCTGGCCTACGTTCTGTTCGGCGGGATGATCGCCACCACCTGGGTGCAGATCATCAAGGCCGCGCTCCTCCTGACCGGCGTGACCTGCCTGACGGGCATGATCCTGGCCCGGTTCCACTTCAATCTCGGCGATCTCTTCGCGGCCGTCACGGCGCGCTACGGGCAGTCGGCGCTCGAGCCGGGCGGCCTGGTCACCGATCCGGTGGAAGCAGTGTCGCTCGGCCTGGCGTTGATGCTGGGCCTGCTCGGCCTTCCGCACATCCTGATGCGGTTCTACACCGTGCCCGATGCCCGCGCCGCGCGCGCCTCGGTGCTCTACGCCACGGGCTTCATCGGCTACTTCTACCTGATCATCCCGATCGTCGGCTTCGGCGCGTCGGCGCTGGTCGGCCGCGAGCTGATCCGGAAGATCGACGCCGGCGGGAACATGGCGGCGCCGCTCGTCGCCGAGCTCCTCGGCGGCACGCCGTTTCTCGGCTTCATCGCGGCCGTCGCCTTTGCGACGATCCTCGCCGTCGTTGCCGGCCTGACGCTGGCCGGCGCCAGCGCCCTCTCGCACGACATCTTCGTGCACGTCGTCCGCAAGGGGCACGCCAGCGAAGCCGAGCAGGTGCGTGTCGCCCGCATGGCCACGGTGGTATTCGGCGCGGTGGCGGTGTTGCTGGGGATTGCGTTCCGCGGTCAGAACGTCGCGTTCATGGTGGGGCTGGCGTTCGCCATCGCCTGCAGCGCCAACTTCCCGCCGCTGCTGCTCTCGATCGTGTGGCGGCGCTTCAACACCGTCGGCGCCGTCAGCTCGATCGTCTGCGGCGCGACGTTGTCGGTGCTGCTGATCCTCGGCAGTCCGACCGTCTGGGTCGAGCTGCTCGGCAACGCGACGCCGCTGGTCCCACTGCGCAACCCGGCGATCATCTCGATGACCCTCGCGTTCGTCGCCGGCATCATTGGATCGCTCCTCACGCGCGAGCCTTCCGCGGAAGCGAAGTTCGACGACGAAAAACTGCGCACGTACCTGGGCGTGGGCGCCGAATAGGCGCGCCTCGCAGTTACCCGGGTTGCCCGGGTTCTTCGGGTTACCCGGGTGTCAGGTAGCATTCGGATCCGTGCTTGTCAGCGTTGATCCGTGACCCGTCTGGATCCCTGATCAGATGCTTGTCCGCGTCGATCCGTGACAGTCTGATCCGTGACCCCGTCAGCGGCCGGCGCGCGGGTCGCCCGGCTCGGTTCGTGGCTCGAATACCGGCGTCGGATCCGTGACCATCGATCGCAGCGCCTGCTCGCGCAGGAAGGTCTGCGCCTCGAACGGATCCGCGTGGCCCAGCGGCGGCGTTCGCCACTGGCCGTCCCCCTGTAGCCGCCGCCCCTTGACGTTGTCGCGAAAGAGCGCCGCCAGCGCATCGAGCACCTTGCGCTTCGCGGCCGGCGACTCGATCGGGAACATCAGCTCGACGCGCGCGTCGAGGTTGCGCGGCATCCAGTCGGCGCTCGCCAGATACACGTCCTCGTCGCCGCCGCTCTGAAACACGAAGATTCGCGCGTGTTCGAGGTAGCGTCCGACGATGCTCGTCACCGTGATGCGATCGCTCAGCCCGGGAATCCCTGGCTTGAGCGTGCACATACCGCGGACGTTGAGGTCGATACGCACGCCGACCTGTGACGCCTCGTAGAGCGCGCGGATGATCTCGACGTCCACGAGCGAGTTCATCTTCGCCATGATCCGCGCCGGCTGCCCGTCCTGGGCGCGCCGTCGCTCGCCCCGGATCAGCGTCAGCAGCCGGTCGCGCAGCATCGTCGGCGCCATGATCAGTTTGCGAAGGCGAGGCGGATCCGAGTACCCGGTCAGCGCGCTCCAGAACGCGGACGCGTCGGCGGCGATATCGGGGTCGGCCGTCAGGAGCCCCATGTCCGTGTAGAGGCGCGCGGTGCCGTCGTTATAGTTGCCGGTCCCCATGTGGACGTAGCGGCGGAGGCCCTCTTTCGTTCGCCGTACGACCAGGCAAATCTTCGCGTGCACTTTGTAGTGGCGGATGCCGTAGATGACGTGCGCGCCCATCTCCTCCAGGCGCCGCGCCCAGCGGATGTTCCTCGACTCGTCGAAGCGCGCCATCAGCTCGACGAGCACCGTCACCTGTTTTCCCTCGTCGGCCGCCCGCGTCAACGCCACGACGATCGGCGAGTCGCCGCTGGTGCGGTAGAGCGTCTGCTTGATCGCCAGCACGTCCGGGTCCTCGGCGGCGGCCTCCACGAACGCCACCACCGGATCGAACGATTCGTACGGATGGTGCAGCAGGATGTCGCGCCGCTCGATCGCCGCGAAGATGTCGTCCTGCTCGACGGGCGCGACGGTCACGACCGGCGGTGCCGGCGGGAACCGCAGCCTGTCGTAGCCAGGCAGATCGCAAACCGCCGACAGGGCGCGGACGTCGACGAAGCCGGGCAGACAGTAGACGTCGTCCGGGCCCACGTCAGCCAGGTTCGCAAGGTGCGCGGCGGCATCGTCACTGGCGCCGGCCGCGACTTCCAGCCGCACGACGTCGCTGCGGCGGCGCTGTCGCAGCGACCGCTCGACGGCTTCGAGGAACGACTCGCCCTCGTCGTCCAGTTCCAGCTCGGAGTCGCGTGCGAGCCGGAAGGCGGCGGATTCGCCGACGACCTGACCGGGGAAGAGCGCCGCGCTCTCCGAGCGGATGATGTCGTCCAGCAGGACGAACGTCGGCGCGTCGATCCCCTTCAGCCGCACGAGCCGCGGCAGCCGTGAGGGCAACTGCACGATAGCCAGGCGTCGCTCGGTGTCCTCGGTCGTCGGCGGCAGCCAGAACGCGACGTTGAGGCTCAGCGCCGACAGCATCGGAAACGGCCGCTCCACGTCGATCGCCAGCGGCGTCAGCGCCGGCAGGACATCGGACTGAAAATAGGCGCCGATCGCGGCGCGCGACGCCGCGTCGAGAGAGGCGACCTCGACGACGTGAATGCCTTGAGCAGCGAGCGCCGGCAGAAGCGTGCCGACAACGAGCCTGTGCAGCTCGTTCAGCATCGGCGCCGCGCGCTCGCGAATGGCAGCGAGCTGTTCGGCGGGCGTCATGCCACAGGCGTGCGGCCGCTTGTCGCCGTCGGCGACCGCGCCCTTGAGCCCGGCCACCCGCACCATGAAGAACTCGTCGAGATTCGACGCGACGATCGTCGCGAAACGCACCCGCTCGAGCAGCGGATTCGATTCGTCGCGGGCCTCCTCCAGCACACGATCGTTGAACGCGAGCCACGACAGCTCGCGGTTGAACACCGGCTCCTGACCGGTGAGCGTCGGGCTCATGCTCCTGCTCCTGTGCCGCGAATGACGACGTGCTTGCCGAATACGTCAACCAGCAGATCGGCGCGCGATGTCGCCGCCATGCGCTCCATCGTCAGATCGCCGCGGCCGCGCAGCTCGATCACCCAGCGCCCGTCTTCCTCGCTCAGGCTCACGTCGGACACCTTCTGCATGTGCTCGGCGTCGAGGGCATTCGCCAGGCGCAGCAGGGCCGCCAGCTTCGTGACGCGCACGCGCTCGTCGCGATCCAGCCGCATGAACTCGGGATGCGATTTCTGCGGCAGGCCGCGCCGGTGATAGCGGGCGATGTTGGCGACTATCTGCATGTCGTCGCGCGTGAGGCCGAAGATCTCCGTGGACTGCAGGAGATACATGCTGTGCTTGTGGTGACCACGGAGGCTGACGAACAGGCCGATGTCGTGCAGGAGCGCGGCGACCTCGAGGAGCAGCCGGTCGCGCGTCCCGAGGCCGTGCTCCGTGGCCAGGCTGTCGAAGAGTTGTGTCGCCAGGCGGGCGACGTGCGTAACGTGATCGACGTCGGAACGGTATCGCGTGCCCAGCGTCTTCGCGCTCGCCAGCACCTGCGGCGCGAAGTCGGCCTGCGCCGCGCTGCCGCCGACGAGATCGACCAGGAGGCCCGCGCGCAGCGAGACCTCCGGCACGACGATCGTTTGTGCCGCGGTAGCGTCGATCAGCGCGCGATACACGAGCAGCGCCGGGACCAGCGTTTCGGCTTCGACCGGCGAGAGGCGATAGCGGCTGACGAGCTCGTCCTCGTCCCACCTGGCCACCTCCTGCGCGAATTCCATGAACGCCCCTCGTGCGATCTCGGCCACAGTACCGTCGCCGCTGTCGACCAGACGCGCGGCGGCGAACCGCATCTCGCTGCCGAGGGCAACGACGAACGACGCGTCTTCGACCGGGACCTCGGTGACGATTTCGCCGACCGTCGTGTCCACCTGCGCCGTCAGGAGGCGAATGCGCTGCTCGTGCGAGCCGAACCAGACGCCGAGCCGCTGGCGCAGCCGAATCGCGCCGAGCGGGAAGACGCCGGCCTGGACCGGCTGGCCGTTTTCGAGGCGCGTCACGTCGGCGCTGCCGCCGCCGACTTCGACGAGGAGCGTCGCGGGCGCGGCGAGCGCCGCGTGCGAGCTGAGGCCGTCGCGCACGGCGAGATAGGTGAGGCGGCTTTCCTCTGAGCCGTCGATGACCTCGATCTCCACGCCCGTGCGCACGCGCATGCGGTCAAGGAACGTGTCGCAGTTGGCGGCTTCGCGGACGGCGCTCGTGGCGACGGCGCGGACGCGCACGACGCCGTAGTCGTCCATCATCCGGCGGAAGCCGCAGAGCGCGCGGACCGCGGCGTCGGTGGTGGCGGCGCCGATCCGCCCGACGGCAAACGTGTCGCGGCCGAGCAGGACGCTGCGCGACGCCTCTTCGAGCACCTGGGGCCGCTCGCCCGGCGCGTGCTGCGCGATGACGAGCCGGATGGCCGACGCGCCGACGTCGATCACGGCCACTGCCGCTCGTGTCAAAGGGGGTTTCGTCACAGGCTCTACGTAGCCCAAGCTTTAGCTTGGCAACTTTCGGCCGCACTGAAGTGCGGCGAAGTGCGGCCTACTATCCGCCTCCGAGCGAAGCGCGGCGCGACTTCGCCGAAGCTGACGTTATCACCGCGAACCACCGGCCAACCCTCCGGATGAGCTCGTTCGGAAGGTTTTACTAAACCGTTACACCCCCGACCTTCGTCTTTCATTCTTCGTCCTTCGTCCTTCGATCTGCGCCTTGTTGCATAATGGCGACAGTAAAAGTTCAGGTGAGCATTGCCCGGCCCCCGCGACTCGCTTCCCCCGCACTCGCAACGGCCGTTTTCCGACGCTGACGTCACCTTTTCCGACTCGTCCCAGGGTGGCACCATCGGGACGCCGGGTGCCAAAAGCTCTGCCGCAGGCTCCGGCTCGTCAGTGTCGGGGCGCTTTTACGTCGAGCCTGGCTCCGAGCTCGGCTCGCGCTACCACGTCGAGACGCTGCTCGGCGAAGGCGGCATGGGCAGTGTTTACAAGGCCTACGACCGCGAGCTCGACCGGATGGTGGCGATCAAGGTCATTCGCCCCGGGCTCGTTGCCGACCCGTCAGCCGTCCAGCGGTTCAAGCAGGAGCTGCTCCTCGGCTCGAAGGTCTCGCACAAGCACATCCTCCGCATCCACGACCTGGGCGAAGTCGAGGGCCTCAAGTTCATCTCGATGGCCTACGTGGACGGCGAGGATCTGCACGGCATCCTGCGCCGCGAAGGCCGGCTGCCGATCGAGCGCGCCATCGCGATCGCGCGGCAGATCGCCGACGCGCTCGCCGCCGCGCACTCCGAAGGCGTCGTCCACCGCGACCTGAAGCCGCACAACATCCTGATCGATCACGCGGGGACGGCGTACGTCTCGGACTTCGGCCTGGCGAAGTCGCTGGCCTCGGCCGCCGACATGACGCGCAGCGGCGAGCTGCTCGGCACGCCGCGCTACATGGCGCCCGAACAGGTGTCGGGTGGACACGTGGACCATCGCGTCGATCTCTACGCGTTCGGTCTGATCCTCTACGAGATGGTCACCGGCACGGTGCCCTTCCACGGCGATTCCGCGATCGCGGAGCTGCTGATGCGGGTGCAGACGAAGCCGCCGGATCCGCGCACGGTCAACGCCGAGATCCCCGGGCCGCTGGCCGACGTCATCCTGCGCTGTCTCGAGGCCAACCCGAATCTCCGGTATCAGACCGCCGAAGACATCCTCGCCGGGCTCGCGTTCGGGGACGATGGGCGGAGCAGCTCGCGCCGCAACTATCGGCGCACGCAGCCGATTCCGCTGCCGCTTCCTGCGTTGCCCGCGCCCGCCACCTGGTCGCGCCAGCGCATCGCCGCCGTCGCGGCCGCCATCCTCGCGGTGGCCGGCATTGCCGGATGGCTGGCCCTGGGCCGGCGCAGCGGGCCGGCCGCGTCGTCAACCGCCACGACGCAGACAGCGCCCGTCGCGCCGCAGCACACGCGGTATCTCGCCGTGCTGCCCTTCCGGGTGCTTGGCGATCCGCAGCAGCTTCGCTACGTCAGCGACGGCGTCGTCGAGGCGCTCTCGTCGCGGCTCTTCCAGTTGTCGAATCTCACCGTCGTCTCGAATCGCGACGTCGAGCAGGCACGTAAGGCTGCCTCGATTGCCGATGCTGCTCGGACGCTAGGCGCGAATCTGATCGTCGAGGGAACCGTGCAGTCGGCCGGCGACTCGCTGCGGCTGGTCGTCAACCTGCACGACATCGCGACCGGCAAGCGCACCTGGAGCCGCCAGTTCACCGGAACGCGCGAGACGCTCTTCGCCCTGCAGGACGACGTCTACGACGGGCTGGTCGCCGCGCTCGGCACGTCGCCGCGTCCTGAGACGCTCGCGCACTCAGCCGATCGCCCGACCGACGACATCGAGGCCTACGACCTGTACCTGAAGGGGCGCGACGCACTGCGCGCGGGGCCCGACGAGAAGAACCTCGACTCCGCGATTGATTTCTTTCAGCAAGCCGTGCGCAAGGATCCGCGCTTCGCTCTCGCGCATACCGGTCTCGCCGATGCGAGCCTGGCGATGTACGGCGAGAAACGGGACAGTATTCTGGGTGGAGCGAGCTCGCGCCTCCGCCGAACGCGCACGCGAGATCGACGACAAGCTTCCGCAAGTGCACTTCGCGCTCGGTTCGGTGTACTCGGAGAGCGGCAGAAATGCCGAGGCCGTGATCGTCCTGCGCAAGGCGTTGGAGCTGGCGCCCAACTCGGATGAGGCGTATCGGCGCCTCGGCCTGGCCTATCAGGCGCTTCGCCGGAAGGCCGACGCGATCGACGCCTTGAAGAAGGCGGTCAACGTCAATCCGTATTTCTGGGTCAACCACAATTCGCTCGGTGAGGCGTACCTCCAGTTCGGCGATCACGATCTGGCGCTCGAGGAGTTCAAGCGCGTCATCGAGCTCGAGCCGAACAATTTTGTCGGCTACAACAACATCGCGTCGGCGTATTTCACGCAGGGCAAGTGGGAAGAGTGCATTCCCGCCTACGAGCAGTCGATCAAGCTGCAGCCGCACTGGCTCACGTATTCGAACCTTGGCACGGCGTACTTCTATCTGAAGCGCTATGACGACGCCGTGAAGGTGTTCGAGCGGGCGGCAGCGCTGAATCCGAATGACGCGATTACGATCGGCAATCTCGCCGACGGCCTGCGATGGGCGGGGCAGCGGGAGCGGTCGATTGCGACCTATGGCAGGGCGTTGACGCTCGCGTTCAAGGAGCTGCAGGTCAATCCGAAGGACACGACCACGTTGGCCATGGTCGCGCAGTACTACGCGAAGAGCGGCAACGACGCGCGGGCGCGCGATTTCATCCAGCGCGCGCGCGCGATCGATCCGAAAAACGCGGCGCTGCTGTATTACGAAACCGTGGTCCACGCCCTCGCGCACCGCGATGCCGCGGCGCTGGCGTCACTGGAAAAGGCGTTGGCAGGTGGCTATTCGGCGCGAGAGGCGGCTGAAGATCCCGAGCTGCAGGAGCTCGCGAAAACGGAAGCGTTCAGCCGCCTGATTCAGCGTTACTCGACGGGAACCTGATGACGCGGAGACGGGGCTTCAGCCCCGCGCCTGCGCCCTTCGTCCTTCCTTCTTCGTCCTTCGTCCCGACGATTAGATTACTTCTTGTTCCGCCGTCGCGCGCCGGCGCCCAACGCCAGTCCTGTCGCGACGAGCGTCAGCGTCATCGGCTCGGGCACCGCACTCGCGGCGGCAGTCATGTCGATGATCGTTCCCTCCGGGAACCCGACCAGCTCCACGATGAACTCGCCGCCAAAGCAGCCCTCGATTTCATCGCAGAAGCCTGACGGGATACCGCCGCCGATGAACTGCGCACCCGCCGAATTCGCCGTTTCAAGTCGAAGAAACCGTCCGGATCCTCGGCCGAAGAAGACGAGGGATCCGGGCGAACCCGGCAAACCGAAGTCAAAATCGAGGAACTGGATGGTCTGCCCGGTCAGGTTCTGAAACGTACAGAACACGAGATCGCCGAACGGATCGCCATCCTCAATGAAACCGCAGTTGGAGTCGGAGCCGTCTGGATCCGTCGGGAAGCTCCCGAACGGGAAGACGAAAGGCAAGGGCGGAGGGATCCCAATCGACGTACCGCCCGCTTTCGTGCGGACGATCGGATCGAGGATCGTCGCCGCCGACGTCTGACTCGCCGCAATGACCGAGAGCAGCAGTGCGAGCGCACTGATCTTCACTACACGAAACATGGAATCACCTCCGACGTGAACGATCGACGCGGCGCTAAGAACGAAGCAGGGACGGAGGATAACGGATAGAGGTGACGAAACGGAACTACTTTGATGAAGAAAATGCGGATTGGTTGAACAAGTCGCCTAAGGCTGAGGCGGCGACAACTCTGCAATCAACCTGATCAACGGGGTTCGAGGCACGTGGGGACAGGCCCCAGTGCGGTTCGTGACGCGGGGCCTGTCCCCACGCTCATACCGCCGACCCGAGCGACCCGACTACCCGGTTTGCTGCGCGTGGACCGCCGCCCCGACGATGGCCGTTTCGTCTCCCGCCTCGACGATCTCGATCGCGCTCCCCTGGACCGGCGTCAGCTTGACCATGTCGTGCAGGTAGCGGTTCAGCGGATTGAGGTCGACGAACCGCGCGTTCGGGCCGGCCAGGAACAGGCGTCCCGGTCCGTCCAGGTGAACGCTCGTCGCCATCGCGGCTGCGAGCGCACGGTGCCAGGTCGCGACGAACGCGGTGCAGCGCTCGTCGCCCGTTTTCGCGTCGCTGAACACTTCGTCCGGCTCACGGTCGAGGAAACGCAGGCGCATGGCTCGCCCGCCGACGATGCCCTCGAGGTGGCCGATGCCTCCGCACCCGCAGTATTTCTCGCGCGGGTCCAGCGTGACGACGATGTGGCCGCCTTCCCAGATGCCGTCGGTGGCGGGGTACCGGCCGTAGCCGACGCCGCTGCCGAGCGTCCAGACGCGAATCAGGGCGCCGAGGTGTCCGTGCTTGGCGGCGATCCCAGCCGCCACCGCATCCGCGTCATTCAACGCGTGCACGGGCACGCCGGGCGACAGCATCGACGCCAGCGTGGACTGCAGCTTGAAGCCTTTGACCTGGCGGAGGTTGGGTGAGTCCTGGACGACCCCGCCGCGGATGATGCCCGGGAACCCGATGCCGACCGCGTCGATTGGCAGTCCGCCGGCGACGGCCAGGATCTCGGTGCGAATCGTCTCGGCTATCTGTTCGGGTGGCATCGCGTGAAGCCCGACCGAGGGCGAGCCGAGCGGCGGATACACGCGGATCGGTCCGGCGAGCGCGCCGTCTTCGACCAGTCCGACGGCGATGTGTTCCATCGCCAGCACCCCGATCGCGCGTGACATGTATTCTCCCTCGGCGAAGCCGCCCCTCGCGAGCGTAGCGAGCGCGCCCCTCGGCGAAGCCGCCCCCCGCGGCCGAATGGCCGCGCCCTCAAAACCGCGACAGCTTGTTCAGGCCGTTGAACGCAGCGGTCTTGTAACACTCGGCGAGCGTCGGGTAATTGAAGACCGTGTTCACGAAGTACTCCACCGTCCCGTTCAACGACAGCACCGCCTGGCCGATATGCAGCAGCTCCGTGGCGCCCTCGCCGATGATGTGGACGCCGAGCAGCTCCTTCGTTTCCCGGTGGAAGATCAGCTTCAAGCGCCCGGTGGTGTCGCCGCGGATCTGTCCCGCGCGCGATCTCGCGGTAGTAGGCGAGCCCGGTCTCGTACGGCACGTCTTCATCCGTCAGCTGTTCTTCCGTTTTTCCGATGAACGAGATCTCCGGCACCGTGTAGATGCCGTACGGATAGCGCGCCGGGTTCGACTGCACCGGCACGCCCATCGCGTAGCCGGCGGCGATGCGGCCCTGTTCCATCGACACCGACGCCAGGCTGGGGAAGCCGATGACGTCGCCGACGGCGAAGATGTGCGGCTGCTTCGTGCGGTATTCCGCGTCCACCTGGATGCGTCCGCGATCGTCGGCCTCGAGGCCGGCGGCGGCGAGGTTCAGCGGCGCGACGTTGCCGTTGCGGCCGACTGAATAGAGCAGCGCGTCGCCCGAGATCTTCTTCTTGCTCTGGAGCGTGGCGATCACGGCGCCGTCCGATTCCTCGACCGACGCCACTTCTTCGCCCAGGCGCAGCGTCACCCGGTGATCGCGCAGGTGGTAGCACAGCGCCTCGACGATCTCCTGGTCGGCGAACTCGAGCAGCCGCGGGCGCCGTTCGACCAGCACCACGCGCACGCCCAGCGCCGCGAACATCGAGGCGTACTCGACGCCGATCACGCCGCCCCCGACGACGATCATCGTCCGGGGCAGCTGCGGCATCTGCATCACCTGGTCGCTCAGGACGATGGTGCGGCCGTTGACCGGCACCGCCGGCGATTCCGCGGACACCGTGCCGGTCGCGATGATCACCGACGCGGCCTGGTGCACCGAATCGCCGCGGGGGCCTTCGACCTTGATCGTGTGGGGGTCGACGAAGCTGGCCGATCCGCTGAGCAGCGTGATGTTGTTGCGCGAGAGCTGCGCCTGGGTGACGTCGATCTCGTTCTTGATCACCTGCTGGACCCGGAACGACAGGTCCCCCATGGTGATGCCTTCCTTGACGCGGTAATTGACGCCGTAGATGCCCTGATAGAGGAAACCCGACAGGTGCAGCACCGCCTCCCGCATCGTCTTGCTCGGGATGGTGCCGGTGTTGATGCAGGTGCCGCCGATGACGTCTTTCCGTTCCACTAGGGCGACCTGCTTGCCCGACTTGGCGGCGTGGATCGACGCGCGCTGGCCGGCGGGGCCGGAGCCGATGACGAGCAGGTCGAACGACGACATTCGAGGCTACTGTCTGCTCGACGGAGTCAGACTGTCAACCCCCACTGCGGCGATGTGACAGCTGCTCTGATTGCGCGCGGGCGATCGCGCTGGCGAAATTATCGACGCCACGTGACCCGTTCGCGAGGAACAACCCGGGCTCCAGTACCTCCAGCTCCATCAGCACGAACCTGCTTTCTTCGACACACCCATCCACTCGCGCATAAGCCAACGCTGACCTCCTGAACGGGACTTTATCCAGGACGCCGGAGGCCTGCACGATGACCGACGGATCCGCCTCGCGTATCATGGCCCTCCCGCCAAAATCGCTCTGCACCCGGAAATCGCCGTCCGTTGGCGTCTTCAGCACCGAGTACGCGTACTCGCCACCAAAGAACATCAGCGACCATTCACCTTCCGCCGTGATTGCCTCCATGAACTCCTGCACCAGCATCCGCCCGTCGGCGACGAGCTCCCGGAAGCGTGACTCGTCGGCGCCTGCTGACTCGAGATCCGTTGACCATGTCCGGTACGCGGTCGCCGCAATCGACGGCTTGACGACCGCGCGCGGCCAGCCGCTCTCGCGCAGGATCTCGGCGAGGGGAGTCGTGTCGCCCCGCTCGACCCAGCGCGTCGGCACGACTGGGACACCGGCAGCAGCGAGATCGCGCAGGTAGGTCTTTTCTGCATTCCACCGCAGCACGGGCGCGGGGTTGATCAGCCGAACGCCGAGCGACTCGAGGCGATCGATCCAGGCGAGAAAGAGGTGCGGCTTGAGGTGGTAGTCCCACGTCGATCGGATCACCACCGCGTCGAACGTTCGCCAGTCGACGGTGTCGTCGTCCCACACCGCTGGAAGGGCGATGATCCCGCGCGCCGCGAGCGCGGGGATCAGCAGGCGATCGTCATCGGTGAGGTCGGGAATCGAGGCGCAGGTCGCGAGTGCTACACGGCGCATGGGCATGGGACCATGGGAGCGTGGGCGCATGAGCATATGGCGCATGGGCGGATGAGCGCATGGGCGCATGGGCGCATGGAGAACCGCCATGCTAACGCCACCGCCTATCCTAGCCCTCCCAGTTGGTAATACCCCGCTCTCCCTCTGCGCCCATGCGCCTGTGCCTATGTGCCTATGTGCCCATGCGCCTCTGTGCCCATGTGCCTATGCGCCTATGCGCCTCTGCGCCTGTGCGCCTACTCGTACCGCAACGCCAGAATCGGATTGATCCGGCTCGCACGATGTGCGGGGATCAATCCGGCTGCGGCCGAGACGGCTGCCAGCAGGAGCACCGTGCCGCCCGCGATCCACGGATCGCGCGGCTGGATCCCATACAGCTGACTCGACACGAACTGCCCAAGCGCCAACGCGGTGGGGATGCCGATCGCGAGGCCGATCGCGAGCAGCACCAGCACTTCCTTCATCACCAGCCACAGGACCAGACCGGGGCGCGCGCCGAGCGCCATGCGGATGCCCAGCTCCTTCCGCCGCCGCGCGACCACGAACGCCATCACGCCGTAGAGGCCGATCGACGCCAGCAGCGTCGCGAGGAAGCCGAAGCCGGCCGAGAGCATCGCGACCAGCCGATCGCTCAGCAGCGTCTCGTCGAGCTGCGACTCCAGCGTCTTCATTGCATAGATGGGCATCGCCGCATCCACCCGCTTCACCTCTTGCCGGATCACGTTGTAGGCGGCAGACGAGGCAACACCGCTGCGGACGTAGAAGACGGCGCCGCTGCGGCCATACTTCGGGATGAACACCTGCCGGCGGACGCCTTCGCGCGGCCCTTCGTACAGCGAGTTGGCGACGACGCCGACGATCTCGATATCCAGTTTCGTGTCGGGACCGTCGCCCCAGCCGATGCGCCTGCCGACCGCGCTCTTGCCCTTGAAGAAGTGCTCGGCAAACTTCTGATTGACGATCGCGACCTTCGAATCCTGCTTGACGTCAAGACGCGAGAAGTCGCGTCCTTCGAGGAACGGAATCCGCATCGCCTCGAAGTAGCCTGGCGACAGCTGGTTCATGAACGCCTGCATGTCCTCACCGTCCGCGGCCTTGTGCCCTTCGACGGACATGGTGCTGTCCCACTCGTCGCCGCTGAGAATTGCCACCCCGGCCAGCGCCGCCGACTTGATCCCGGCCGCCGACCGCAGACCATCGAGCAGGTCCCGATAGAAGAGCGTCCCCCGCTCGTCGTCGTAGCCGCTCAACGCAGGAGAGAGCTGGAAGGTCACGAGATTGTCGAGATCGACGCCGGTATCGGTGGACTTGAGATTCTGCAGGCTTTGCACGAAGAGGCCGGCGCCGAAGAGCAGCAGAAAACTGAGCGCGACCTGCGCCGCCACCAGCCCCTTGCGGACGAACAGCGATCCGCCGGTTCCGGCCACCGCGCCCGCCGTGTCCTTCAACGTCGCCCACGGATCGGGCCGGCTCGCGCGCAGTGCCGGCAACAGCCCGAAGACGAGGCCGGTCAGGAACGTGAGCGCGAACGTAAACCCGAGGATTCGCAGGTCTGGCGTGGCGCGAATCAGCAGGGGATTGCCTTCCGACGGCACGATCGCCAGCAGCGTGCGCGTCAGGCCAATCGCCACGAAGACGCCAAGCGCGCCGCCGAGGAACGACAGCAGCAGGCTCTCGGCCAGCAGCTGCTTGACCAGCCGTCCCCGCGACGCGCCGAGCGAGAGGCGCACGGCAATCTCGCGCTGCCGCATGATGCCGCGCGCGATCAGCAGGTTCGCGACGTTGGCGCACGCGATCAGCAGCACCAGGCCCACCATGCACATCAGCACGACGAGCGCCGTCGAAAAGTCGTTGCGCAGCCCCGAGAATCCCATCGCCGCGGGCTCCACCAGCATCTGGCCCTTCATGAACTCCTTGCGGGAGTATGCGGACCAGTCCTTCGCCTCGGGCAGCGTGGATTCGTAGCTGCGGATCTGCGTGAACAGTCCCTGGAGCGGTCCTTGCGCCGATTCGACGGTGAAGCCGGACTTCAAACGCGCAAACACCTGCACCCAGCGCGAGCGCCGATCGTCCATGTGGAGCCACATGGTCCATTCGGGCATCATCACGGGCATCATGAGGATCGGCACGCGAATCTGAGGCGAGCGCGCGGGATCGAGGCCGGCGAACCCGGCGGCGGAGACACCGACGATGGTCATCGGATAGTTGTTGACCAGGATCTTCTTGCCGACGACGGCGGGGTCCCGGGCGAAGCGGCTGCTCCAGTAGTCGTAGCTCAGGACGACGACGGGGTGGCCGCGGAAGATCTGATCGTCTTCCTTGGAATTGAAGACGCGACCCACCGCCGGCTTCACCCGCAGCATCGTGAAGTAGTTCCCCGACACCATCTCGACGTCCAGCCGTTCCGTTTGCCTGTCGATGCTGACCGATGCCGCAGCCGAGCGCCGGCAGATGACTTCGGCGAGCGGCGCCGCTCTCTGCTGAAAGTCCTTGTAGATCGGATACGAATGCGCCCGGTTCCCCATGTTGTTGCCGTTATGGGCGCCGCGCTGGTAGAGCATGACCAGGCGATCCGGCTCGGCCACCGGCAGCTTTCGCAGGAGGATCTGGTCGATCAGCGTGAAGATCGCGGTGTTCGCCCCGATCCCGAGGGCCAGCGACAGGATGGCCACGGTCGTGAAAAGGGGACTGCGGCGCAGGCCGCGAACGGCGAGCCGAAGGTCGGATGTGAACGTCATACGGGTCCTTAGACGAAGGGCGTGGACGGGTGTTTGCTCGACCGCCACGAGAGGCACGCTCGCTCCGCTCGCGCGAAGGCCGGACTCGCTCACGCTGGCTCGAGGGGCGCGTCCTTCGGCCGCGAGAGGAGCGCCTGCTAAGATATTAGCATAAGACAGGCCGGGCCTGCAGTAAGCTTCGCGAATGCTGAAGAGAGTCCTGCCCGCGCTTGTTGCGCTGATACCCACGGTCGCGTTTGCCGAAGCGCCGGCTCCGCGCGCGGTCGATGTGACCGCGGCGGACGGCGCGATGCTCAAAGCGACGTATTACGCGGCCGTTGCGCCGGGGCCGGCCGTGCTGCTGCTCCACATGTGCAACGCCGATCGCCGCTCCTGGGATTCGGTCGGGCGACAGCTGAGCGCGGCCGGCATCCATGCGCTCGCCCTCGACTATCGCGGCTACGGCGAGAGCTCGGGTGATCGCTTCACCGAGCTGCCGCCGCCGGCACGGCAGAAGCTCGTCAACGAGAAATGGGTCGGCGACATCGACGCGGCGTACACCTTTCTGGTGTCGCAGGAGGGCGTCGACAAAACGCGCGTCGGCGCGGGCGGCGGCAGCTGCGGCGTCACGCAGGCGGTGAACGTGGCGCGCCGTCATCCCGAGGTGAAGTCCCTGGTGCTCCTCGCCGGGCCCACCGATGCCGGGGGGCGACGGTTCCTCCTGCAGAATGCCTGGCTCCCGGTGTTTACCTCCGCCGCCGCCGACGATCAGTTCGGGGCATCCGTGATCACGGAGATGCAGTGGTTGTCCGAGCTGTCGGGCAACCCGCGCAACACGTTCGTCGGGTTCAAGGACGGCAAGCACGGCACCGAGATCTTCGGGCCGCATCCTGAGCTGCCACAACAGATCGTCGCGTGGTACGTGGATACGCTGGTGAAGGCACCGGCCGATCCGAAGATGCCGGTCACGGCGAAGCCCACGCCGACGTCCGAGTTCTGGAAGGCGCTCGACATGCCGGACGGCGCCACCAAGGCCGCGGCGCTCTTCCACGAGGCACGGCAGAAGGATCCGGACGCGTATCTGTTTCCCGAGAGCGTGCTGAACCTCTCGGGCTACGAAAAGCTGCAGGCGGGCGCCACGAAGGACGCCGTGGCAATCTTTCAACTGAACGTCGAGGCGTATCCGCAATCCGCCAACGCGCAGGACAGCCTCGGCGACGGATATCTGGCGGACGGGCAGAAAGACCTCGCGCTTGCGGCCGCAAAGAAGTGCCTCGAGATGCTGGCGGCCGACCCGGGCACCGAGGAATACAAGAAGGCGATCCGCGCCAGCGCCGAGGAGAAGATCGCGAAGCTTCAGTAGGACGCGGCCTTCGGCCGCGGGGGCCGCGCTCGCTCAGCTCGCGCGAGGGGCGGGGCTTCGCGCCCGAGAGATTGAAGGGGGAGTATGGAACGGCGCGATGCGATCAAACGGCTGTCTGCGGGCACGCTTGGCGTGGCGGGGCTGTGGTCGTCCAGCCGGAGCCCGGCGCGTGCGGAACAAGCGCCATCCGCCACGGGCGGGACGCCGGTCACGATTCGCGACATTCAGACGGTCCTCACTGCACCCAACGGCATTCGGCTGGTGCTGGTGAAGGTCCTGACGAGCGAGCCGGGCCTGTACGGCTGGGGCTGCGCCACCTTCACGCAGCGCGCGCTCGTCGTCCAGACGGCAATCGATCAGTACTTGAAACCGTTCCTGGTCGGGCGGAACGTCGACGAGATCGAGGACATCTGGCAGTCGTCGTACGTGAGCTCGTACTGGCGGAACGGGCCGGTGCTGTTCAACGCGATGAGCGGTGTCGACATCGCGCTGTGGGACATCAAGGGCAAACGCGCCGGCATGCCGCTGTACCAGCTGCTCGGCGGCAAGTGCCGGCTCGGCGCGGCGTGCTACTACCACGCGTCCGGACGCGATTTTCAGGAGGTCGAGGACACCGCGCGCAAGGGCATGGCGCTCGGCTACCGGCACGTCCGCGTGCAGGCGTCGGTCGAGGGCCTCTCGACTTACGGCGCACGCTCGACGGGCGGGGCGGCCGGGACGCCACCGCCGGCCGTGGGTCCGACGATGCCAGGGTCGATCTGGGAGTCGGCGCCGTACGTGCGGATGGTGCCGAAGCTGTTCGAGCATCTGCGCAAGACGATTGGCGAGGACGTCGAGCTGCTGCACGACGTCCACGAGCGCGTGACGCTGCCCGAAGGCATCGCCCTCTGCAAGGCGCTCGAGCCGTACCGGCTGTTCTTCCTCGAAGATCCGTTTCCGCCCGAAGAGAACGATCACTTCCGCCAGCTGCGGCAGCAGACCACGACGCCGCTGGCGATGGGCGAGCTGTTCAACACGCAGCACGAGTACGTGCCGCTCATCGCCGAACGGTTGATCGACTTCATCCGCATCCACATCTCGCAGATTGGCGGCCTCTCGCCGGCGCGCAAGGTGCAGGCGCTCAGCGAGTTCTTCGGCGTCAGGACGGCGTGGCACGGACCGGGCGACGCGTCACCGCTCGCGCACGCCGCACAGCTCGCGCTCGAGCTCGCGAGCTACAACTTCGGCGTCCACGAGGGCGGCAACTTCCCGCAGGAGACGCGTGACGTGTTTCGCGGCTGTCCTGAAACGAAGGACGGCATGATGCTGGCGAACGACAGCCCGGGGCTGGGGATCGAGGTCGACGAGAAGCTGGCCGCGAAGTTCCCGTTCCCGCCCGGCCCGCCGAACTTCGATTACTCGTGGGGCACGACGAGACGGCGTGACGGCACGGTGATCCGGCCGTGATACGATTCTCACTCTATGGTTCGCCGCCGTCAGGTGAAGCCTTCTGTATGATGTACGCATTGTCGCGCGCCACAACGTGATAGAGCCAGCGGCCATCGGGAGACCAGTGCGGCCAGAGGCCAGTGACGAACTGCCGCAGGCCACTGCCGTCACGATTGATCAGCCACTGTATCCCGTCCCCGCGCGGGACATGATGAACGAGATTGTGCCGCTCGTCGGCGACCAGACGGGTACGCCAATCGACACTTTCGCGTCGCCTTCAAATGTCAGTTGCCGGACTTCGGATCCGTCAGTCGCTGCAATCCACAGGTTGCCATGGCCGACGTTGTCGGAGAGGTACACGATTTCGTTTTCATCGGGGCTGAGCGACGGTACCTGTGCCGCCGCGGTCTGCCTCGTAATGCGCGTTGCCGTGCGCGCGTTTTCGGCCGGTGCGCCGGTGACAGGAATCTTCCAAAGATCTGACACGCATCTTCACTCGGCTGACGGTCAGAGCGCCACTCGCATCGATGTCCGGCTGGACGAAAGAATCATCGCCGAACGTGAGTTGCTGATCGCCACCGCCATGCAGCGGCGCCATCCGTAAATTCATGGTAGGGGGGTAGAGGACCGTGCTGCCTTGGGAGGAGCTGTAGACAACGCCTGAACCATCGGGAGTCCAGGCCAGGCCACCCAGTGCGTCGCCTCGTGCGATGTATCGCGGTACTCCCTCGTTCGCGGGAATGACGGCGACGTAGTGGTTGAACTCAGCGGGGGCGGATCGCTGAAATGCGATCCAACGATCGTCCGGAGACCATCGTGGGTCGAGATAGATGAAACCCACTGGCAGCGTTATTGTCCGGGTTGCCGAAGAGCCATCGCGCGTGATTATGCTCAGCACCGTGCGCATGGCTTCGAGCTGAAAGACAGCGAGGCGTTTGCCGTCGTGACTCAAGTCTCCGCCACTCGTTGCGGTCACGATACGACGCGGTGGATCCGCCAAGCGCCGGCACTTCCCAAAGCGTTCCTTCTCCTGCGCCACCGGCACTGGCGATGAAATACACGATAGCCGCTGAGTCCAGCATCCACCGCGGCTGCAGATGATCATCGCGTCGCGCGTCAACTGCAGCGCGGTTCCACCCGCCAGGAGCCGCACCCAGATTTGCCGATGCCCATTAGCTGGCGCAACGAACGCGATGGATCGTCCGTCTGCAGAGAATACGGGAGATTCCTCGAGGCCGACGGACGCGGTGAATTGTATGCAGCTCGACGACTCGCGCGGGATGTTCCTGACCTCTTCCCAGTTGCCGGATGCCCACGAAGAACGGTGGATGCGACGAAGCTGCCGGCGACGAACCACAGACAAGCGGCTCGCGCGAGAAGGCCTTACCCGCGCGACCGCTGGAGGATGGAGCTGTCGGAACCTCGAGCTCCAGCCGCGCGTCGCCGATATCGCGTAATCGCCGTCGCGGATCCTTCTGCAGGCAACGAACAAGGAGCGTTCGGATATGAGCTGGCGTGTCGGAAGGGAGCGCCGACCACTCGGGCTCGTTTTTGACCACCGCGGTAATGATGTCGGTGACTGTTTCTCCAGCGAAAGCCCGTCTGCCGCTGAGCGCCTCGTAGAGCACGCAGCCAAAGGCCCAGATGTCCGAGCGCTTGTCGACGGGCTTGCCGCGGGCCTGTTCTGGCGACATGTAGGCGGCTGTACCGATGATCATGCCCAACTTCGTGGCATGGGCAGTGAGTGTGGGGGTGTTGTCCACCGACGCGCTGGCCGTTTCGGCGCTCAGCGCTTTGGCGAGACCGAAGTCCAGCACCTTCGCCCTGCCGTCGGGACGGATTTTGATGTTCGCGGGCTTGAGGTCGCGATGAATGATGCCCTGCTCGTGCGCCGCTTCGAGCCCCTCGGCGATTTGCTTCGCGATGGGCACCGCCTCGTCAATCGGGATCGCGCCGTGCGCGATGAGCTGCGACAAGTCCTTGCCTTCGTGGCGTCTGCGCGACCGCTCGATCGAGCCTCTTCGCTTAGAGCAGAAGGTCCCACGTCTCGGCCACGAGGTTCTTCCTGCCAAAACTGTCGTGAGGCTTTTTCGCGGTCAGCGTGAACCCGGCCTTCTTGTACAGGCGCCTGGCGGCGTCGAGCTCGCTCTGTGTCCACAGGGTGATCCTCCGATAGCCCGCCTGCCTTGCGAACCGTACGCACTCGTCGATCAGGCGGGAGCCGATGCCAAGGCCACGCGCTGATGGTTCGACGAACAGCAATCGGAGCCTTGCCACGGTGTTCGATTTGCGGACGAGGAAGACCGAGCCGACAATCTCGCCGTCCTTTTCCGCGATCCAGCAGCGCTCCGTCGATGGATGCAACCGCTGGACGTACTCGGCCACGATTGCCGCGGCCAGCGCCTCGAACTCCTCGTTGTATCCCCATTCCTCTGCGTAGAGCGCTCCCTGACGGTAGACAATCCACCCCAGATCGCCTGCCTGCGGAGGCCGCAGCACATAGGACGTGCCGTGCTCCGGCTTCGCGCCCAGTAATCGCTCGATCGCTTGCATCGCGGTCACCAGCCGCCGCTGATCGCCGACCGGCAGTCTCTGCAGCATCGCCGCCACGTCGTCCTGCGACTGCTGATTGAGGCGCGCGAACGCCGCCTGTCCGCTCCGCGTCAGCGACAGGTGCGCGCGGCGCCCGTCGGTCGTCGAGCGCGTCCGGCGCACGAAGCCGCGCTGCTCGAGGCTGCGCAGCATCCGGCTGGCGTATCCGGCGTCGAGCCCGAGCTCTCCGCTGACGTCGGTCGCCGTCGGCTGCTCGTGATGCGCGATCTCGTAGAGCACCCGCCCTTCCGCGAGCGAGAATGGACTGCCGAGCCACGGCTGCTGCAGGACGCCGATCTGTCTGGTGTAGAAGCGATTGAAGCCGCGGACCGCCTGAATCCGGGCAGCCGAGTCCATGGTGGACAGTGTCAACCAACTAGTTGACGATGTCAAGTAGTTGGAAGTCTGCCGGCCGGGAAGCTCAGCGAACGAGCGCGACGACGAGGGCGACGATCGCGAGGATCAACGCGCTCGCGCCGAGGAGCGCGGCGATCGTCAGCAGCCGCTGCAGGCGGGCTTCGACGCTGCCGAGCGCGTCCAATGGTCCGCCCGCAGCGATGCCCGCGTCCCGCAGGATCGACTGGCGCATCACCCGCCTGCCGTCCAGCACGTCGCGCATCGCCTCGTCCAGATGCCGATGCGTGATCCGCTTCGCCGCATCGTCGCCCGGCTCGGCGGCGGCGGCCAGCGCTGCCTTCAGCACCGCGTTGCGGATATCCCCGCCGCTCGACTCGTAGCTTCGCGCCAGCTTCTCGAAATCGACGTCGGCGTCGAGCGGCGTACGCGGCGACAGCTGGACCTGCCAGATCCGTTCCCGCTCCGCGGGTCCCGGCATCTCGAACAGGACGTGCGTGCGAATCCGCCGCTCGAACGCGGGGTCGAAGTTCGACGCCATGTTCGTCGCGAAGATCACCACGCCGTTGAAGCGCTCCATCTCCTGCAGGAGGACGTTGACGACGGTGTTCATCTCGCGCTGGACGCCCTGCTCGACGGACGTCGATCGGCGGGAGGCGATCGCATCGGCTTCGTCGAAGAACAGCACCGCGTTCTCGTCGCGCGCGGTGCGGAAGACGGCGGCCACGTTCTTCGGCGTCTCGCCCAACCACATCGACTCGACTTCCGTGTAGCGCACGTTCAGCAGCCGGCGGCCGAGGGCGTGGGCGATCGCCTCGGCGCAGATGGTCTTGCCGGTGCCCGACGGTCCGGCGAAGTTGAAGGCGAGGGCGACGCCGGTGGGATGGCGCTCGCCCAGGCCCCACTGGCGGAAGATCAGATCGTGGCTGGTGACCTGCGCGAGGGCCTGGTCCAGGGCGCGGTACGTCTTCTCGGGCAGGATGACGTCGCTGAACGTGCGTCGCGGCACGAACGATTCGGTCGTGCGCTTGGTTCCGGAGAGCTCGTTGAAGGCACGGATGAGTCGGTCGGGCAGCGGCGTCACGTGATGAGCGTAACTCGATCGGTGCACGCGGCCCTAAAGGGCCGCCGCCACAGCGTACGCGGCCCTAAAGGGCCGCCGTCACACGCGCCTCTGCTTTGGCGGCCAATGCACGAATGTCGCGGCTCTCGAGAACTCGTATTGGTGCGCCTTGCCTCGCCGCGTGCAGCATCGCCTTGCCAATCTGCTCGGTCGTCAGCATGTAGCCGGGCGCCAGACGGCTCAGGACGGGATACAGCGGACCGAAAACGCGGTAGAGGGCGTTGTACCAGCCCGTTCGCGACCTGATGCCGTGCATCGGCTGCACGAACGCCGGCCGGAAGACGTACGAGGCCTTGAAGGGGAGCGCGAGGATCGCGTTCTCGGTGGCGCCTTTGACGCGCGCCCACATGACGCGCCCGTGCTCGCTGCTGTCGGCTCCGGTGCCCGACACGAAGACGAACGTCATCGTCGGGTTCAATTCGACGAGCGTTCTTGCCGCGGCCAGCGCGATGTCGTACGTCACGCGGCGATAGTCGGCCTCGTTCATCCCCGCCGACGTGATCCCGAGGCAGAAGAAACAGGCGTCGTATCCGGCCAGCTCGTTTCTGATCGATGTGAAGTCGAGCAGCTCCTCGTGGACGATCTCGCGCAGCTTGTCGTGACGCTGATTGGTCGGGCTCCGGCCGATGGTGAGCACACGATCGACGCCCCCATCGATCAGGCATTCCCGCAGCACGCCCCGCCCGATCATGCCGGTCGCGCCGAAGAGGACGACGTTCATGCGTTCAGCGTCTTCGCAATCCACGCCCATGCTTCATCCTGCATGGCCGGATTGAACTCGTGCGGCGTGTCGTAGAGGCGGCACTGCTGCCGCTCGGCGACGCCGGCCTTGCGGAAGCACGCCTCGATCTTCTCGAAGGCAGCGCGGACGCCGTCGGGCGCAAACAGTGAGTCCTGCGATCCGTTGATGACCATCAGCCGCCGGGGCGCGATCAACGCGGCCAGATCCGGTAGATCCAGATAGCGGTACAAGCCGGCGATATGGAAGGAGAAGCCGACCGTATTCACGACGTGCTTCCGAATCTGCGTGCCGAGCGACGTCATCCAGCCGACATCCACGCCCACCTTGATGCGCGGCTCCAGCGCGGCAAGCAGGAAGCTGCGGTAGCCGCCCATCGAGAGCCCGACGCACCCGAGTCGCGCGGGATCGACCTCCGGGCGCGACGCCAGATAGTCGACCGTCCGCAGATCGTCCCACAAGGCGACGCCGGGCCAGGTGATGCCGGCCGTGAACAGGCTGCGCGCCACGAGCTGTTCGCCCTGCTGCGACCGACGGTTGAAGTTCGAGACGTCCTCTTTGGTCATCCGCGACGGCTCACGATACGACGCGGGATCGTCGTCGAGGACCATCCGGCGCTCGCCCCAGTAGAAGGCGTCGATGACGATGACGACGTAGCCGCGGCGAGCGAGGTCACTGGCAATGCTGCGGCCGTGATACAGCTCCTGCTTGTACTCCGTCAGCGCCGGATGCTCGTGAGCGGTCTCCACCAGCTTCTCCTTGCCCCAGACGTAGAAGCCGCCGTGGCAGTGGAGCGCGACGATACCGGGCGCCGGACGCGCGCCCTTCTTCGGGACGAGGACGTACGCCGGCACGCGGACGTCTGGCGTCGTCTGGAACGTGACGTATTCCTGCACATAGTCGCCGTGGTCTTCGCGCCGCACGATGTCTGCCGCCGGAGCCGTCGCCGGAGGTTCGTACGACAAGCGCTGCAGCACCGTCGCGCGCGCGGTCGCCTGCCACGCCGCCAGGTCGGTGAACTTTTCATGGAGAAACGACAGCTCGAGGGGCGATCGGTCGGCCTGCTGCTGCACGAACGGATAGAGGCTGCCGATGTCGGGCCCCGACCCCTCGCTTTGGGTAATGGCCTCGGGCGCGAGCGGCGCGGTCACGGCGTGTGGGCTCGTTCCGGCGACAAGGCCGGCGGTCCCGAGCGATTGGAGAAATTCGCGGCGCGACGGCGTCACAAGCGCCTCCATTCAGGCCTCATCGCCCGGACTCATTGCCCAGCCCGGATTTGTTGCAGCAGCTGCAGCCCGATCGGATGGGTCGGGTTGCGCTGAAGCAGCCGCTCCAGCGCCTGCGTGGCCTCCTGACGCTGGCCGGCCTTCAGATGAATGCGGCACAGCGTCACATATCCCATCTCGAACGCCGGATTTGCCTGAAGGAGCCGCTGCAGGACCTCGATGGCCTTGGCGGTTTCGCCTCGCGCCGCCAGCACGAGCGCGAGGTTGTTGGCGGCCTCGCCGTAGGTGCTCCGCTGGTTCACGGCCTGCTGGAAGTATTCGAGCGCGCGATCGAGATCGCGTTGGGTCCCGTAAAAGATGCCCAGATTGTTCAGCGCTTCGGGAAACTCGGGCTGGAGCGCCAATGCCTTCTCGTAGAGCTCTCGCGCCTGCGCCGCCTCGCCGGTCTGGAAGAGCGCGAAGCCGAGATTGTTCATCGCGTCGGCGAACTGCGGCCTTGCCGCCAGCGCCGCACGGAAGCGCTCGATCGCGCCAGGCACGTCGCCGTTCTGCGCCATCAGCGCGCCGAGGCTGTTGTCGGCATCCGCGTAGTCGGCTTTCAATTGCAGCGCACGCTCGAACGCCGCCCTCGCCTCGGCAGTCTTGCCGCGCTTCATGTACAGCGTGCCGAGGTTGTGGAACGTGATCGCGCTCGGATCGGTTTGCGCGACGCGCTCGAACGCGGCCAGCGCCGGGGTGTCGAAGCCCTGCTCCGACAGCTCCAGCCCGTACTGGAAGTAGCTGCGGTCGCCGAGCTTGCCGACGAACGTTCCAGGGAAGGGCACTGCTCGTGCCAGCCGCTCGGAGGCCGGCACCTCGATCTTCGGGATGTCCTGTACGATCTGCGCCGCAGCTATTGGCGCCTTGTAGACCCTGACGATCTCGCCTTTCGCGTCAATCAGCAGCGCGGTCGGCAGTCCCAGATCCTCACGCCCGTCGAACAGGTAGCGATGAAGCACGTTGTACGTGCCTGCGACCTCGTCACCGGCAATCATCACCGGCACTGCAACGCCCTGCGTCGACGTCTTCACTTTCGCCTCGTCTGCGGGCGGATCGACGGCGACGGCCAGCACGGTTGCACCGGCCGCGGTCAGTGCCTGACGCTCGTTCGAGAGATCCTGGATCGTCGCGAGCGACGGCGGCGCCCAGCTCGCGAAGAAGCAGACGAGCACCGGCTTGCCCGACATGGCCGACAGCGAATACTCCTGCCCATCGAGCCCGTGCAGCGAGAAGTCTGGCGCCGGAAACGGCTGGTACAGCCAGGTCGCCGGATCGATCGCTTTCGCGTCGGACGCGTGGAGCGTTTTGCCCGGAGCCGTCGAAGGAACGCTCGCTTTCTTGAACGGCTCGCTCCGTATCGTATCGATGCCTTCCTCGATCCAGCTGCGCTGGTTGAGGGGCAGGTTCGAGAGCGTCTGCACCGTACCACTCGGCCAGGTGATCGTCGCTTTGATAATGCGCTGGCTCTTGCCGAGGCCGAGGACGAGCTCCTTCGAGTGCTGGGAGAGGAAGCCCGAGCCGGCACTCACGATACGCGTGACGCGACCGACATCGGTTTCAATGGTGGCGCGCGCGCCGATGGCGTCGCGGTTGCTCTTCGTACCCTTCAGACGCAGGGCGACCGACGCATTGCCGGAGGCGAAGTCGTTGCGGAACAGGCGGAGCTGCGGCGACGACCGCGGAGCCATCAGCACGATGTCTGGATCGCCGTCGCCATCGTAGTCGAAGATGCTGAAGGCGCGGCCGTCCTGATCCAGGCCGATGCCCGACGGACCGGAGATCTCGTCGAACACGCCGTGGCCGTCGTTGCGCAGCAGGACGTTGCGCTCGTGCTGCGCTTGCGAGCCGTTGCTCACCAGCACTCGATTCGTCAGCCGCCAGGCGTCGTCATACGTCGTGCCCGGCGTCCGGGTGAGGGGCGACTGCGCCACCGCCTGCCGCCAGAAGAAGCTGTCCACGTCAACCGAAGGCTCGTCATCGTCACGCGTGTACATCCCGTTCGCGACGTACAGATCCTGCCACCCGTCGTTGTCGAAATCGAAGGCATCTGACGACCATGCCCAGCGGCCGAACTCGGCACGCGCCTTCAGCGTGACGTCTTCAAAGGTGCCGTCGCCGCGGTTTCGAAACAGGCTGTTGCCGCGAGCGTGACGCCGATAGATCTCCTTAATCTCGGGTGAGGCATCCGGCTTGAACCCGGCGGCCGCCGTCACGCGCTGACCGGCGGATGTCCACATATTGCCGGTGTAGATGTCGAGCCGGCCGTCGTTATCGTAATCGACGAACGCGGCGCTCATGCCGGCGCCGTAGTCTTCGACGCCGGCTTCGCGCGCGACGTCCTTGAACCGCACGCGGCCATTTACGAGGCCGAGGTTGTGATACAGGTTCTTGCGGCCGAAGTCGTTGGCGACGAGCAGGTCGGGCCAGCCATCGTCGTCATAGTCCGCCCACGCCACCGCAAAGCTGAACCGATCGTTGTTCTCGTCGTCGAGGCCGACGTCCGCAGAGACGTCGATGAACCTGCCGTGCCCGTCGTTGCGCAGCAGGACATCGGGCGATCCGTTCAGCGCGTCGTGATACGGCGAGGGCGGCCCGGCTTTGTCCTCGCTCACGCCGATGAAGTAGCCGTAGGTGCAGAGATACAGATCGAGGAAGCCGTCGCGATCGTAGTCGGCCATCGCCGCCGAGGTCAGCGACCCCTGCAGCGGCTGCTTGAACTGGAAAGCATCGCTGCTGCGGGTGTAATGGCCTTTGCCGTCATTGAGGAACAGGACCGGCCCGGTGCGCGCCAGCAGGATGAGGTCCTGATCGTTGTCGTTGTCGATGTCGGCAAAGAGCGACTGCGACGTGCGATCGAGGACGGCCACGCCGGCCGCTTCGGTGACGTCCTCGAACGTGCCGTCTCCGGCGTTCCGGAACAACCGGTTGGGCAGCCCGTCGGGCTGCGCTACGTAGAGGTCGTCGAGGCCGTCGCCATCGTAGTCGCCGACAGACACGCCATGATGGCCCATGCCGCGGGGAGTGAAGATCGCGTCGAGATGCGACGCCCAGTTGTCGAGGCCGGGCACGAGCTGGCGGACGAACGACGGGTTACTCCCCAGCGCGACACTGGTGACATCGCTGAACACCGCCGCCGGAGCGCGTGACCGCACGTAGTCGAGCGCGCTCCACTCGGTGACGTGCCACGCCGCGTCCGGCGACGCCAGCCAACGCATGCGCCAGTGGCCGACGCGCTGGGCCCGTCCGCTGCCCTTCGCTGGCCCCACGAGATCGAAGCGGATCGTGGTCGTCGCCGATGGTGACGCATCCCGCTTCACTTCGATCGCGGTCACCAGGAACTCGGCCGTTTCGAGCGAGGCAAAGTCGCTGAGGACCGTGTTCAGTTCCTTCTGGAACGATGCGCGATCGACGACGAGATCCGCACGGGGAACGCCGGACCGCTGAATCTGTAGCTGAGGGCCGTTGCCCACCGATTGCTCGTCGTCGGAGCTCAGTCGACCGCCCTTGAACTGCGGGGCGATGAGCGAGTCGGCGAGGGTGGCGGCGCGATCGAGATGCTCCCGCAGGCCCTGGCCGAATTGCGCCAGTCGCTGGCGGATCTCTTCGGCTTCTTTTTCGTCAGGAAACGCATCGTTCCCCACGACCAGTTGTTTCTGCAGCGCCTCGAGGGAGGGAGGCACACGCTGCTCGGGACGGTAGCGGTATGTCTTGACTGCAGGAGCGGAGCGGGCGGGCTGGGAGCCGAGCTCCCCGGGAAGAGCTGCGGCGAGCAGCGCACAGACGCTGCTCGCCGCTATCACACGGCCGAAAATCACACTGTCAGTCTAATACGTGAACTTCAGCACCAGCTCCACAGTCCTGGGCGCCGGGGAAGGCGCCCTGGCCCGGCGCGAGCTGGGCGTAGTAGGGACCGAGGGCGTCCGGCGTCTTGCGGGCTGGCTCGTAATGGACGTCGGGTTCGTCTCCCGGCTTCCGGCCGCCCGCGGCGCGAGCGGCGCTAGCAGCACGGCAGCGACCGCCCACGCCCCGGTTCTCGCCCGTCGCGTCACCGACCGCCCTTGAGCTGCTGCAGCATCGAGAGCGCGAGGGCGTTCTGCGGCTCGCGCTGCAGCAGCCGCTCGAGCACCTGCTCGGCGTCGCGCGTACGGCCGGTGCTCAGGTAGATCTTGGCGAGCGTCACATAGCTCGACGCGAAGCCGGGGTTCTGCTCGAGAACGTGACGGAGCGCGGCTTCCGCTCCCGCGACGTCGCCCTTGGCGACGAGCACGAGCGCGAGGTTATTGGCGGCCTCGCCGAAGCCCGGGCGCAGCTCCACGGCCTTGCGGAAGCGGGCCTCGGCCTGCGGCCGGTCGCCCTGCTTCGCGGCGTAGATACCGAGGTTGTTCCAGGCCTCGGCGAGGTCGGGCTGCAGCCTCAGCGCCTTTTGGAATAGCTCGTAGGCTTCGGCGTCGCGGTTCGACTGCAGGAGCGCGTAGCCGAGGTTGTCGAGCGCGTCCGGGTACTGCGGCGTCGCTTCGAGCGCCATCTGGAAGCGCGCGATGGCACCCGGCAGGTCGCCGCCCTGGCCGGCGAGCACGCCCAATCCGTTGCTCGCCTCGGCGAAGTCCGCCTTGAGCGCGAGCGCGCGCTCGAAGGCCGAGCGCGCCTTGTCGTTCTGGCCGCCCTTCATGTAGAGCGTGCCGAGGCTATAGAGCGTGAACGCGTTCGGCGTGCCCGAAGCCGCTCGCTCGAACGCCGCGACCGCCGGCGCCTCGATCCCCTGCTCGACGAGCTCGAGGCCGAGCTGCAGCGAGTTGCGCTGGCCGGGCGTGGAGTAGAGCTTCCCCGCGAACGGGAACGAGCGGCGCAGTCGCTCGGCCGGCGCGGCGTCGATCGCCGCGAGGTCCGCCACCAGCTCCCCCGCGTCGATCCGGCCCCGGTAGAGCTTGGCGATGTCTCCGGCAGAGTCGAGCAGGAAGAGCGTGGGAAGCCGCAGGTCCTCCTTGGTCACGAGCAGGTAGCGATTGAGAAGCGTGTACGTCGCCCCCAGCTCTTCGGACCCGAACGCCAATCTCAGCCCCGTCGCCGCCTGGGCGGCGGCGCGGACCTTCGCAATCTCGCCCGGCCCGTCGAGCGATACCGCCAGCAGCCCCGCTCCGGCTGCGCTCAGGGCGGCGCGGCTCGCAGCGAGGTCCTGGAGCGCCTTCACGGACGCCTCCGCGCCCGTCGTCCAGAACAGCAGCAGCGCCGGGCGCCCGCGCAGCCCCGCGAGCGACACCTTCTTGCCGTCGAGGTCGATAAGGCCGAAGTCCGGCGCGGGGTAGCGCTCGTAGAGCCAGGTCGCGCTCGGCAGGCTGTAGCGCCGCGCCGACGGCGCCGGCCCGGACGACGGCTCGGATCGCGGTTGACGAAAGGGCTCGTAGTGCGGCGCGCCGCCCTCCTCGAGATAGAGCCGCTGGCCGATCGCAACGTCGGTCAGCACCTGCGCCTCGCCGCTCGGCCAGCGAACCTCGAGCTTCGCGACCTTCGCGCTGTCGCCGAGGCCGAACAGCAGCTCCTTCGAGTGTTGCGAGATGAAGCCGGAGCCGGCCTGGACGACGCGAACGCGCCTCATCTTGTCCGTTTCGACCGTGACGCGCGCCCCCACGGCGTCGCGGTTGCTCTTCGTGCCGCGCAGGCGGACGGCGAGGCCCGCGCGCGGATCCTTGAACTCGTTCCGGAACAGGCGCAGCTGCGGCGTCTGCCGCGCCGCCATCACCGCGAGGTCGGGCGCCCCATCGCCGTCGATGTCGAGCACTGCGAACGAGCGGCCGTCCTGGTCGAGGTCGAGTCCGAGGCTGCCGGCGACTTCGTCGAAGCCGCCCTGGCCGTCGTTGCGCAGGAACACGTTGCGCTGGTGGCTCGCCTGCGACTTGTCGGCGAGCAGGCGGTTGATGGCGCGCCAGGCGTCGTCGTAGGGCGTGCCGGCGACGTGCGTCGCCGGCGAGCGGGCCACGACCTGCCTCCAGAAGAACCCGTCCAAGTCCTCGTGCCCCGGCTCTCGCGTGAACATGCCGTTCACGACGTAGAAGTCGGGCCAGCCGTCGCGATCGAAATCGAGGGCATCGGAGCTCCAGGCCCAGCGTCCCATCTCGGCGTTCGCGGCGAGCGTCACGTCCTCGAAGGTGCCGTCGCCGCGGTTCCTGAAGAGCGAGTTGCCGCGCGCGTGCCGCCGGTAGAGGGCCCTGAGCTCGGGCGGCGCATCGGGCATGAAACCGGGCTCGGCGGTCACGCGCTGCCCGTTGGCAGTCCACATGTTGCCTGTGTAGATGTCGAGGCGGCCGTCGCCGTCGTAGTCGAGCCACGCGGCGCTCATGCCTGCGCCGTGGTCCTCGACGCCGGCCGAGGCCGTCACGTCGCGGAAACGGACCTTGCCGTCACGCAGCCCCTCATTGTGGTAGAGGTTCTTGCGCCCGAAGTCGTTCGCGACGAGCAAGTCGGGCCAGCCGTCATCGTCGTAGTCGCCCCAGGCGGCGGCGAAGCTGAAGCGGGTGTTGTTCTGGTCGAGGCCGGCTTCGGCAGTCACATCCAAGAAGCGCCGGCCGTGGTCGTTGCGCAGCAGCACGTTCGGCGGACCGTTCTGCGCGTCGTGGTACGGGTTCGGCGAGCCGCCCTTGTCCTCGCTGGTGCCGACGAAATAGGAGTAGTTGCAAAGGTACACGTCGAGGAAGCCGTCCCGGTCATAGTCCGCGAGTGCGATGGATATCGGCGTGCCCTCGAGGTTCAGGTGGAAGGCGTCCGGGTCCACCGTGAAGCGGCCCCTGCCGTCGTTCCGGAACAGCAGCAGGCCCGAGCCGGTCACGACCAGGATCAGATCCTGGTCGCCGTCGTTGTCGACGTCCGCGAAGAGGGCCTGCGAGGTCTCGTCCAGCACTAGCAGGCCGGCCTGCTCGGTCACGTCCTCGAACGTGCCGTCGCCCTTGTTCCGGAACAGCCGGTCGGGCAGCCCAGCCGGCTGCGCGACGAAGAGGTCGTCTCGGCCGTCGCCGTCCGCGTCCCCCGCCGAGACGCCGTGGTGTCCCATCGAGTTGAGCATGAAGCTCGAGTCGATGGTGGCGAGCCACGGGTCGAGCGGAAACGCCAGCTGACGGTGGAAGGACTCGTTCGCACCGAGCACTGCCTCGGTGATTTCGCGGAAGATCGGTGCCGCGGCGCGGCTCTGCTGCAGTTCGAGAGCCCGCCACTCCGTTGCCCGCCACACCCGCTCATCGCGCCGCCACTCGATCCGCCAGCGCCCGACGAGCTCGGTCCGGAAGGCCGAGGCGCCCGAGCCCACGAGATCGAAGTGGACGTCGGTGCGCGCGCGGCCGTCGCTGGGGACCTGGATGCTCGTGATCAGGAACTCCGCCACGCGTACGTCGTCCATCCCCGCCAGCAGCGCGCGCAGCTCGCCCACGAAGCCGGCGCGGTCGAGCCCGAGCTCCTGCGGCATCGTCTTCGCGCGCAGCACCTCGAGCGCGCCGCTCGACACCGCCGTCGTCTTGAGCGGCCGGATCCGGCTGCCCTTGAAGTCCGCCGTCAGGAGCGGCGTCGCGTCGTGCGCGCGGCCCGCGCGCAGCAGTCGGGCGAGCTCCTCGAGCCGCGAGTCGAGCTCGGCCGCGACCTTCTCCTCGGGGAAGCCGTCCGCTCCCGGTTCGACGTGCTGCAGGATCGCCGCGAGCGAGACCGGCGGCCGCAGCCGCGCGCGGTAGTGGTCGCCTTCCGGGACGCCGCCCGCTCCGCGGCAGGGCCAAGCGGCAACGGCCAGCGCGAGAGCGCCAGCACGCAGGACGAAGGGCTGTCGCAAGCGGCGTCCAGGAATCGGTGAAGGGCAAAAAGAAGGGGAGGGCCCGAAGGCCCTCCCTCGTTCATGAGCGACCGATCAGGCGGCCGCTAGAACACGTACTTCAGGACGAGCTCCAGCACGCGTGCGGCGTTCGCGGTGTCCAGGATCTGCCCGAACTGGGCCGTGTTTGTGATGTCGCGAACGGGCATGCCCTTGTTCGGGTGATTGAACACGTTGAACGCCTCCAGCCGGAACGTAAAATAGTTCGAGCTGCCGAACTGGAACCGCTTTTCGAGGCTCAAGTCGACGTTCCAGTAAGCCGGTCCCTCCCAGATGCCGATGCCCGCGTTACCGAAGGTTCCGAGCGCCGCCGGCTGGAACGCCGCCGCGTTCAGGAATTTGTCCCAGCTGCCGCTGTCGGCCACCGGATCGACGCCGGAAACGACGTCGGGCCGCTCGAAGGAGAAGCCGCTGTTCTGGAGCGAGCTGCCGGGGCCCCAGCCGGCCGTCGTCGTGCCGGGCAGCCCCGAGCGGATCGTGACGATCTCGCTCACGTTCCAGCCTCCGAGCAGCGCCTGCGTGACGCCGCCCCAGTCCGCGCCGATCGCGCGGTCCTTGCCGATCGGTAGCTCGTAGGTGCCGGCGAACGTCAGGTTGTGGCGCGCCGAGAACCAGAGCGGGCCGTAGTCGAGCATCATGTCGTACGAGTTGTAGTTGCCATCGCCGCCCAGCCCCGTGTTCGGGGAGCTTGCACTGTAGCCGCCCCACCCGGGTCCGTAGAAGCCGGGGTTGTCGCCGAGGGCCTTGCTATAGGTGTAAGAGGCGAGGAACTCGAGGCCGTTGGCGGGGCGTTGACGCAGGCTCGCCTGCAGTCCGTTGTAGTTGGCGATCGCGTCCGACGACGTGTAGCGCACGGCACCGGTAATGCCAGCGAAGGCGAGCCGCCGCCGCTCTGCCCACGGTGCCCAGGTAGACGGATCGCCGACGCCCGGCACCGGCTGGTTGATATCGCGGAAGGCGACCACGTGGGTGGACTTGCTGCCTACGTAGCCCAGGCTCAGCGACATGGCGTTGCTCAGCCGGCGCTCGACGAAGAAGTTCCACTGCTGGGTGACCTGCGGTCTGAGGTCCGTCTGCCAGGCGCGCAGCTGCACGTTCGCGAAGTTGCCCTGAATGTCGTCGAAGCCCACGCTCATCGAGCCGGGAGTGCCGACGTACGGCGTGTTGAAGTCGCCGAAGAACGGCGGGTTGAGCGGCAGGCGGCAGTTCGCACCTGTGCCTTCCTGGTACTGGACCATGCCGTAACCCCCGCGGAAGACCGTCTTGTCGTTGGGCGTCCAGGCGAACCCGACTCTCGGAGAGAAGCCGCCGTAGTAGGCCTCGTAAAGCCCGTCGCCGAGGCCGCGATCGCCGACGTTGATCCGCTCGCCGGTGGTGATGTCGAAGTTGACCTGCTGGTTGTTCTCTTCCTTGATCGGTGAGGCGTACTCCCAGCGGAGGCCCAAGTTCAGCGTCAGATTCGAGTTCACCTTGAAGTCGTCCTGCACGAAGAGGCCGATCCGGTTCTGGAGCTGGACCCAGGGGGTGCTCTCCCCGATCTGCTTCGAGCCGACCTGGTCGAGCAGGAAGTCGGCGAAGCCGAAGCCGGTGAACGCGCCGTTGAAGCCAAAGCCGCCGAGAATGCCGCTATTGCTCGAGTAGTCTTGGCCCATGTGGTAATGGATCCACTGGCCGCCCATCGAGAGGTAGTGGCGTCCCTTGGACAGCGCGAGCTTCTCGCTCACCTGGAAGGTCTTGTTGTCGGTCTTGTGGCGGATGGCGTTGGTGCCGATGCTCCAGGGCCCGCCGGCGCCGAAGGTGATGGCGCTCATGCCGGGAATCCGCTGGCCGCCGGGGATGGCGACCGTGGCGTTATAGTCGCCAAGACCGTTGTCCTGCGGGGGGTTGTCGAGCACAAGCTGGCTCCAGCCGACCCGGAGCTCGTTGACCATCGTCGGGCTGAAGACCCGCGACCAGTTGACGGCGATGTTCTTGCCGTCGTTGAGCTGCGATCCGCCAAGGACAAGGGGAAACGCGGTCTGGATGTCGTTGTGATCGTAGCTCGCGAGCGAGACGCGCAGCGAGAGGTTGTTGTTCGTCGAGGCGGCCCAGTCGAGCTTGCCATCGCCCTGATAGTTGCGGTCCTCCGAGTTGCGGTTGCTCACGTAGTTGCCGGAAAGGCCCGGACGGTTCGGGAGCGGGTAGTTCGTCTGGTTGCTGAGGATCGCCTGCGCCTGCGGGCTGAAACGGCGGGGGTCAATCTGGTTGTTGGGGAAGGGCTGCCCCGTCAAGGGGTCCCTGATCACAGTACCGCTCGCGAGCAGGCCCGAGAAGTCACCATTCCTCCACTCGGGGAGAGCGACGTCCGCTGCGCCCTCGCCCGGGCGGTTGACGCGGGTCCCCTGGAAGTTGCCGAAGAAGAACAGCTGGTTCTTCATGAGCGGGCCGCCCAGTGTGCCGCCGTAGATCTGCTGCGTGAAGTCGCCCTTCTTGGCCCCGGATCTGTTGTTCACCCAGGAGTTGGCGTCGAGGTTATCGTTGCGCCCGAAGATGAAGCCGCTGCCGTGGTACACGTTGGTGCCCGACTTGGTGATCGCGGTGACGACGCCGCCAGCCACGTTGCCGTACTCCGCCGAGTAGTTGTTCGTGTCGATGCGGATCTCGGCGATCGCGTCGGGACTCGGGTAGTAGGCGATCTGGTTGTCCACGGCCTCGTTCATGTCGACGCCGTCGAGCATGAAGTTGTTGCTCTGTTCGCGCTGGCCGTTCACGTAGGGACGGCCCGAGGACGTGGTCGGGTTCGCGTCGGTGAAGCTGGTGGGCGCGTGCGTTTGGGCGCCCGGCGTGAGCAGCGTGAGCTGGGCAAAGTTGCGCCCGTTCAGCGGCAGCGCGACCACGGTCGAGCCAGTGATGATCTCGCTGACGACGGCGTTCTCGGTCTGCAGGATCGGATTGACGCCTTTGACCTCGACCTCCTCCGTGACGCCGCCGACCTCGAGCTTGATGGGAACGCGGGCGACCTGTCCGGACTCGAGCTGGATCGAGTTCGTCGCGGCTTTCTTGAACCCGGACGCCTCCGCGCGAATCACGTATGTTCCGATATTGAGCCCGGTGATCGTGTAGACGCCGGCGTCGTTCGACGTCGCCGTGGACTCAACACCGGTTGCGTTATTGGTCGCCGTGACGGTCGCGCCGCTCACGATAGCACCGGTGTCGTCGGTCACCGTGCCCGTGACGCTCGCCGTCACGTTCTGGCTAGCGGCCGGGCGAGCGGCGAGCGCCAGCAGTATTGCCAGCGCGACCGACCACGGCCACCTTCGCATCCTCTGCATCGTCTTCCTCCTGAGTAGAAATCCGCTCGAAGCTAGGTCGTCCTCGACCGAACGCGCGCGAGCGCCCGCTCGCCGGTCGGCAGGCCCTGCACCACACGGATCAGGAACCACCCGCGCTCTGCGGCGGGCCGCACTGACGTGGCCTTCGGGGCGCCCGGGCTGGCGCCGGAACGGGGCGAGTAGTCGCGCGGGATCGGCGCGGAGGCGCCGAGGATGATCTCGTTGTGGCCGAGTTGCTCGAAATCGACGCTCGTCTCGCGGGCCAGGCGCGCGAGCGTGGTGCGGGGCATCGTTTCGTGGATCACGTCAAGCAGCGGCGGCCCGAAGCGGGCCATCTCTCCCGCGATCACGATGCGCTGGACGTTGAGCGCGCCCATCAGGCCCGGGACCGCCTGGCCCATGTAGCAGCCGGCGTCGGTCACAACCGCGCGCGAGCGGGTCGCCGGCCTCGAACGCTGCACCAGCGAGTCGAAGGTGATCGCCTCGGGCGCGCGGGCGAGGCCGCCGTCGAGCGTGTAGTTGTTCTCCTGCTCGCGCTGCCCGTTGACGAACGGACGGCCCGAGCCGAAGTTCTTCGGTTGCGTGAAGCTATCGGGCTCGGTCGTAATTACGCCCGGCAGCAGCAGCGCGAGCTGCGAGAAGTTCCGTCCGTTGAGCGGCATGTGCTCGATGGTCATGCCCGAGATGACCTCGCCCACGACCGCGTTCTGGGTCTGAAGAATCCGACTCACGGCGGTGACTTCAACTTGTTCGGTCACACCGACGGTCAGCGTGATGTCGATGCGGGCGTTCTGACCCGATTCGAGTTTGATCGGGTTCGTCTCAAAAGGCTGGAAAGTCTGCGCCCGGGCCTTGATGACGTAGGTGCCGAGCGGCAATGCCGTGATCGTGTAGATCCCCTGGTCGTTGCTCGTCGCGGGATATGCGACCTGCGTGTCCTGATTGGTGGCGACGACCTCGACGTTCGGGACCGATACGCCGTCGCTGCTGGCGACTGCACCGGTCAGGCTGGCGAAGTGTGTTTGCGCGTGCAGCGACACCCAACCGGCCGCCACCGCGCATGACACGAGCACCGCCGTCCGGAACCATCGTCTCTGCATGGATCTACTCCTAGACGCATTGACAAGGTCGCCCGGGCGGAAAAATGCCGCGTTGCGCGGGCGCCGGGGGTTCGAGGGTGGCTAAAAGTGGCCTAGCTCGGCACTTTTGTCAAGCGGTTTCATAAGTGCTGAGCCTGAAAAGGGGGCCGGATCGTGCGTAGCATCGAGAAAATCGCTATCTGCATCGGTAAAGCTGGCAATGGTCACTGGCTCGTGCTTAGTGCTTCGTGCTTGGTGCCTCGTGCGGTTCGGGGTGCCGCCGGCGTGATCGCGAAGTGTGGCATATAGTGCCTGCCGCGGACACGGAGAACGAGGAACTGGCGATGGATCGACGTGTTTTCGTTCGTTTGCTCGCTGGGATGCCGCTCGCGGCGACGGTGCGGCCGGCGGCCGGGCTGCCCCGCTTGCACGTCGTGACGAAATACCCAGCGCAGCCGAACCTGGGGATGCCGGGGCCCTATCCGGGCGTGGTTGCGCAAATCCGTTCGGAGAAGTGCGTCGATTCGACCACAGGTGCCGCAAACGCCGACGTCGTGCGCGAGATGCTGGCGCGCGGGATGTGCACGCTGACCGGCGATGCGACGCCAAACGAGGCGTGGCGCCGGTTCTTCACGCCGGCCGACATCGTCGGCCTGAAGGTGAATTGCGGCGGTTACCCCTACTGCATCTCGGACTACGAGATCGTGGCGGAGGTCGTCCGGCGGCTCACCTCGCTGGGGATCCCGTCGACGAACATCTATGTCTACGAGCGCTTTCAGAACCAGATGGACGAATGCAACTACGCCGCGCACCTGCCGGAGGGAGTGCAGTCTGTCGCCGCCGAAAGCGCCAATCGGCACGCCGACAACAGCGGCTACGATCCTTTTACCTTCATCGAGGCCGATTTCTTCGGTGAGGACGACACGCGGTCGAACATGATGCGCCTCGTCAGCGAGCAGTTGACCAAGATCATCAACATCCCGAACATGAAGGATCATCGCGCCGCCGGGGTGACCGGGTGCTTGAAGAACATTGCCTACGGCAGCTTCTCGAACGTCGCGCGCACCCACTATCACGGCCGATCGCACACCTATTCGTTCGTCGGCGCGCTGGCCGCGGTCGAGCCCCTCCGTTCGCGCACAGTCCTGCAAATCATGGACGGACTGCGCGGCGTCTGGCACGGCGGCCCGTTTGCCAGAACCGACCAATACGTCTTCTACCCGAAGCGGATCCTCATCGGCACCGATCCCGTGGCCATCGATCGGCTGATGCGCGATGTCGTCGATCAAAAGCGGACCGATGCGGGCGCGCTGTCGATCTTCAACCGATCGCCCGAAAAAGTTCGGATGGATCAGGCCACCGAGCGCAATCAGGGCCCCGACGTGGACATCATCTTTCGCGAGCCTGAGCACATCGAGTACGCGTCCACGCTCGGCCTCGGCGTTGCCGATCGCGCGAAGATCTCGGTTCGCGACGTCGAGTTATGAGTCGCGTGCTCACGCTGCTGACAATCGCCTGGTTGCAGACGACGACGGCAGCCTCGCCGCCGTGCCTCTACTGGACCGGCGCCGAAGACACGAGCGCCGCCTTGAAGAACGCCGGTGTCAATCGCGTCTGCGTGCCGCCCGACCGGGCAGAAGCGTGGCGCGCCGCGGGCTTCGACGCGATCGCCACGGCGGAGAGCGATCTCGCCGCGCGGCAGGCGCTGCCAATTCCCGGCATCGAGAGCCGGGTCGATCGAGTGTCGTCAACACGCAGCCCGTGGGTGAATGCCAATGGCTGGCGGTTCGTGCAGAATCCCGCGGGCCGGTTCGTCTACGAGCTGCCCGCCGGAAGCGCAGCCCTCGCGGCCGCTGAAGCGGCGCAATTCAAAGCGGACGTCGTGCTCAAGATCGATCCCACGGACCTGCCCGAGGTCGGCAAGGTGCTCGCGTTCGTCGCCGGGCTGCCGGCCTCGGATTTCCGCCCGTCGCCGATATTGCCGTCGTGGACGATGGCTCCGACGAAGCGAGCGAGGTGATGAACCTGCTGGCGGGGCGCAACCTCCTGTTCGAGCCGGTGAAGACGCGTCGTCCCGCTACGCGATCACCGTGGCGCTGGGCACCGAAAAGTATTCGCGGAAGGAGGCCGAGAAGAACCCGAGCGAGTTCGCGCTGAAGGTTCGCCGCGAGCTCACCGACGATCGCCGGACGCTGCGCGTCTACGGCAGCGAGGTCGTCCTTGCGCGGCTGACCGGCGATGCACCCATCGCCGCCTTCAGCTCGTGAACTACGGCGGCCGCGAGATCGAGGGCCTGCGCATTCGGCTACTCGGCGCTTGGCGAATCGAGGCCCTGCGCGTCGCCGGGCAGCCCGACGCCACCGCCCAGGACGTC
>CAVXSR010000012.1:0-480359 GCA_963764495.1 Vicinamibacteria bacterium
GCGCAGGCGGACACCACAGTCGAGGAGCTGGCAGACGGGATCACGGTAGGAATCATCGACACCGTCTCGCAGTGGCCCACGATGAAAGTGATTTCGGGTAGTTCGACGTTTCGCTACAAGGGGCGTGAAATTGACCCACAGCAAGTGGGCCAGGCGCTGAAGGTCGATGCGGTCGTGACCGGTCGGATCGTCCAGCGCGGCGAGAACGTGGTGATCACCAGCCGAGCTCGTGAATGTCCGCGACAACACCCAGTTATGGGGCGGACGCTATACCGAACGATCCGGTGACCTCGCGCACCTGCAGCAGCGGCTTGTCACCACCATCACGCACGCTCTCGGGAACAGGCTCGGGCAGGGCGGAGAAGGAGGGAAGTCGAGGCATGGTTCTGCGAATGCAGAAGCCTACCGGCTGTATCTGCTGGGTCGATACCAAATCGATCGATCCACGGATTCCAGCTTTGAGAAGGCACGGCAGTCTTTTCAGCAGGCCATCGATCAAGACCCAAATTACGCGGCCGCTTACGCAGGTCTGGCGGATGCGTTGGCCATCCTCGGGTACATCGGGGCTCTTCCGGCCAAGGAAGCAAATGCCAAGGCCGATGCGGCGGCCAAACGTGCGCTGGCGCTCGACAGCATGCTTGCGGAAGCACACGCGGCCCGGGGCTCGTCTCGTGGCTGACTACGGATTTTGCCGGCGGGGAACGTGAATTCCGGCGCGCCATCGAATTGAATCCAAACCTGGCCGTCCCGCACGATCGCTATCATGCGTTCCTGAAGTCGCTCGGGAGATTCAAGGAAGCACAGCATGAAGTAAACCAGGCCCGCGCACTCGATCCCCTCCCAATTCAGATGGGTATTGCTCAAGCCGACATGTGGCATTTCCAGCGCGACTACGACCGAGCGATGCTCGAATACAAGCAACTGCTTGGGCTCGATCCGAATAACGCCAGGGTGCGTTCGGGCCTCGCCAGCGTATACGCACAGAAAGGCATGTACGATCAGGAGATGGATGAGATTGAGACAGCTCTCAAGCTGAATGGACTACCCGAGGTTGCCGCAGCGCTTCGGAGGGCCTACACGGAGGCCGGAATGAAAGGGATGCTGCTGAAGGACATCGAGCTGAAAAGTAACGCGAACCACCGTGTCTATGCGCCTGCGAGTGTGGCGGCGGATTATGCGCGTCTGGGCAACAAAGACAAGGCCTTCCATTGGCTCGAAAGGGCCTGGAACGAGCGGACACAGTGGGCATATCTGAAGGTACAGTCCAGAGTGGGACAGCCTGCGCTCCGACCCCCGCTTCGCAGACCTGCTTCGCCGTATCGGCTTCCCGCAGTAACTGCTGTCGAAGACAGCGAACGCTGGCGAACGCGGCCGAGTTCTGTCCGACGAGTCGGCGAGGGTCATCAGGCGGGCGATGGCTTGTTGCGACCACGCTCCACCGTAGTTCACGCGGCGCATCTGACCACCTCTTTGACCACTACCAGCTGGAGGTAGGCGGAATCGGCAGCACTCGGCGGACGCCAACTACGCGATTTCTGGAACAAAACCCACGGGGTGGCATCCAGCGGATGCCGCCCCTGGGACTCTTAATCTGTAGGTTCAAGGTTCGATTCCTTCCGGGCTCACACTTCTCGCTTCGGTCGGAGTGGTTTTCGCCCCTCAGTCATCCGTCACGCCGCAACTCGCCTTCGGCTCATGCGAGCGGGTGCGATTCCCACTGTCGCGTGCTCTTCCTCCTGGTCGGAGTGGTTTCGCCCCTCAGTCATCCGTCACGCCGCGACTCGCCTTCGGCTCGTGGCGAGCGGGTGCGTCGTCCGTGACCGCGTGCTCCTACTGGAAGTGCTCTACCAGCATCAGGTCGCTGCCCGCCCGCTCGTTCTGCGAGTACAGGATCGATTTGCCGTCCGGCGAGAGGCTCAGGTAGATGACGTGATCGTCGAGCGTGGCGAGGACCCGCTGTCGTCCGGTGCGAAAACTCAAGAATCTCAGCGTGTAGGCGGCCGTGCCGGTGACGAAGTAAATGCCGTCATCCGCCACCGCGAAGCCCCGATTCGGAACAACCGCGTCGAGGAGCTGGGTTTCCTCTCCTCCCTCCACTGCCGCCTTCCACAGGCCTGCCGTCCCTTCGTCGCTTTTCGTGTAGTACACGAACTTTCCGTCCGCCGACTCGAGCGCCGCTAAGGCGCCCGTGTGCGTTACCTGCACCGCCCCTCCGCCTTGCGCCGGCATCCTCCAGATGTCCCGCGTCCCGCCGCGGTCGGAGCAGAAATAAATCCACTTGCCATCATGCGACCAGCTGGGAATGGCGTTGAACGATGACGCATCGGTCAGCGCAACGAGCCGGCCCCCACTGGCCGCGACGACATAGACACCCCACTGGCCGCCGTTCATGCTCGAGTCGAACACGATGCGCTCGCCATCAGGGGACCAGCGCGGAGTCCCGCAGGTCGGGCCTCGCAGGGACGTCACCTGCACGGCGCTTGTGCCGTCCCGGTTGCACACCCAGATTTCAGGGTTCCCGGAACGTGTCGAATAGAACGCGATTTTCTTGCCGTCTGGTGAAAATTGCGCGCTATCATCCTGCCGAGTCGATGAGATGAGTCGTACCGGTGCCGCCGCTGCACGGTCGAGGTCGATCCGCCAGACATTCCGAGTCCGTGGTGTTGCAAGCGAAGGCCAGCTGTCCTCCCTGCGCGGAGACAGAGGGACTGCCGCACTCATTCCCGACGAGAAGGCGCTGCGGCGCGCGGGACCCATCGGCCGCAATTCGCCATAAGTTATGTGTACCGCCTCCGGAGTTCGAAATAGTCCCGGCAATGACGTCGCGCCCATCGACCGTCCAGGCGAGACCGCCGGCGTAGGTGTCTGACATGATCGTCTTCGGCGCACCTTGCGGACGGAGATCGCTCGACAACGGCACCATGAAGATGCCGTTGCCCCGCGAGAACACCAGTGTCCTCCCATCCGGAGAGAGGGCTGGAAACGCATCCCACTGGCCTGGTGGGGGCGACGTCAGTCTCCGCTTCTCGTGCCCGTCGAGAGGAAGAAGGAACACGCCCTCCGGTCGGTCTGGCCCGTCCTGGTTTATGACCAGGAGAGACAGGCTGTCCGGCGTCCAGGCGATCGACGACGGGATCCGCTGTGTTATGGGGGAGATCTGGCCAACACCGACCGTGCGCTCCGGACCACCGGTTGGCGCGATCAGTTGCACCAGGTTTCGCCCTCCGGGCAGGGAACGCTTGAAAGCGATGAAGCGCCCGTCGGGAGACCAGGCCGGGTTCGAGTCAGTCGCCGCATTGCTCGTCAGCCGAAGCGGCGGCGGGCCGGGACCGACGAGTTTGACGTAGATATCCAGGTTGTCCCCGCTTCCGCCGTTCCACGAAAAGGCGACCTGGGTACCGTCCGGCGAGAAGCTTGGAGAATCTTCAGATCCCGGGTACGCGGTGAGCGGCACCGCCGTGAGATCAGTTGCGGGGCTCCTGCCTCTCGTGCGCAGAAACCAGACGGTCAGCGCCGCCACCACCAGGACGCTCAGCAGCCCCCCGGCCCATATCAGTCGGCGTCGCCACTTGCCACGCGCGTCAGACTGCGCCAGGGACGCCGTGGGGAGCCTGACTGACTCTGATTCCTCCTTCAGCTCCTCCAGCGCGACCTTCACGTCGGCCATGTGCTGGAAACGGCGGCCCGCGTCCTTGCGCAGGCAGCGAGCGATGACGCGCTCGAGCTCCTTGGGCACGTCCCGCACGATCTGGCTGGCGCTCGTCGGCTCGTCGCGCAGGATCGCCGACAGCGTCGAGAGCCGGGTGTCGCCCTGGAACGCCTTGCGCCCCGTGACCATCTCGTAGAGCACGGCGCCAAAGCTGAAAACGTCGGACCGCCCATCGACAGGACGGCCTTCGGCTTGCTCGGGCGACATGTACGAGACCGTCCCGACAATCACCCCTTTGTCCGTCCCCGGCTTTGACGCGATCGCCGCAGTGTCGCGGTTGGCCGTCACGACACGCGCAGCGTCCTCCGACAACTTGGCGAGCCCGAAGTCGAGCACCTTGACCAGACCGCTCCCGGTGACCATCACGTTCGTCGGTTTCAGGTCGCGATGCACGATACCCGCGGCATGGGCCGCCGCGAGGGCGTCGGCAATCTGCACGGCGTAGCGGAGCGCCGTCATGAGCGGCAGTCCCTGCCGGGGAATCAGCCGTTCCAGTGGCGCCCCCGCGATCAGCTCCATGGCAATGAAGTCCGTACCGTCGACCTCGTCGATGCCATAGATCGTGACGATGTTGGGGTGACTGAGGGCCGACGCGGCCTGGGCTTCCTGGACGAACCGCCGCTTGCTGTCCGCGTCGGCGACCTTCGCCGCCGGCAGAATCTTGAGGGCCACGACGCGATCCAGCTGCCTGTCGCGGGCTTTGTAGACCACACCCATGCCGCCTTCGCCCAGAGGCTCGACGATCTGGTACTGCTTGAGCGTGCGACCAATCACCGCTTGCGCCATCGCGTTCGGCTTACTCGAAGTGCTCGACCAGCCGGAGCTCGTTGTCTCCCTGCTGATTCTGAGAATAGAGGAGCGAACCGCCATCGGGAGCGACACTCAAGTACAGCCACGGATTGTCAATCCTGGCGAGCGTTCGTGTCTGTCCGGTGCGGAGACTGTAAACCTCGATCGTATCGGAGACCGTACGGCTGACGAAGTAGGGGCTATCGCTCGCCGTCGCCTTGATGAAGTAGACGCTGTCGGCAGTGACGAAGAACGCGCGGGTGGCGACGACGCTCTGAATGATTCGCGTCTCTGCACCTCCGGTGACCGGCACGCGCCACAGGCCATCACCGCCATCGTCAGTCTTGGTGTAATAGAGAAAGTTGCCATCGGGCGATTCCAGTGCGGCGAAGCCGCCCTGTCGCGTCACTTGAACCGCGGCTCCGCCCTCATTGGGCATTTTCCAGATCTGCGGCGTGCCGGTCCTGTCAGACCAGAAATAAATCCACTTGCCGTCGTGCGACCAGCTCGGGATGGCGTCCTGCGATGACTGCGCGGTGAGGCGGCGTGCCGCGCCTCCGCTCGCCGGCACCGCGAAGAGGTCCCAGTGCCCTTCAGGATTGGCCTCGAAGACGATCCTGATCTCCACCAGGCGACCAGCGTGGCGTTCCGCATCGCGGGCCACCGAGAGACGTAATCTGCGATTGCGCCGGTGCCGTCGCTGCTGCACACCCAGATCTCGTCATGGCCCGAGCGGTTCGAATGGAAGGCGATTCGCTTCCCGTCCGGTGAGAACTGCGCACTGGCGTCGTGGCGAGTCGACGAACAGATCTTTTTCGGAGAGCGTCGCGCTTCCGGCGACAGTCAGGTCGAGTTGCCAGATATTCCGGTCTTCGACTGCACCATGGACATACGCGAAGCGACTGGCTTGTCGCGACACGCTGGGGTTGGCCACCTCATCTCCGGCAAACGGCATGTGCTCCCGGCGTCCGGAACCATCGGCGGCAACTTTCCACAGACCACCGGATTTGGTGCCGATTCCAGGAACGACGAGGACCTGTTGACCGTCGCGAGTCCAGGTGAGGCCGAAGAACAGGTAGCTGTGCGACATCAGCAGCTTCGCCTCGCCTTCGGGAGCCAGGCCGCTCGAAAGCGGCAAGGCCAGGACGTCCGCGCCTCGTTGCTTCGCTCGAACGAACGCCAGGGTCCGGCCATCAGGCGAAAACGCGGGAGCATAATCGTGGCTCGAGGCGACTGGCGGCGATGTCAGCCTGCGCTTGTCTCCGGTGTCGACGGAGACCAGAACGATCCCATCGGAGCCTTGCGCGTCGCGATCGGGCATGGCCAGCGACTTCCCATCTGGTGCCCATGCGAGTGCGCCCAGCGCCGCGAAACGTGACGACACCTCGGCGACCTTTCGCTCGGGGCCACCGATCGGCGCCACCAGCATCACCGCGAGCCGCCCACCCGAGATGTCGCGGAGGAATGCGATGGCGCGCCCGTCGGATGACCAGGCCGGACTGTAATCCGCGGCCGGATCGGTCGTGAGTCGCAGCGGCGGTTCAGCCCCGACGACTTTGACGTAGACGTCGAAATTGTCCTGTGCAGGACCGTTCCACATGAACGCCACCTGGCTGCCCGTGGGTGAGAAGGTCGGGAAGTCGGCGATCCCGGGATAGGTGGTGAGCGCGACGGCCGTGAGATCGGGCCGACTGACGGTGGCAGCGGGCCAACGAAACCATGCCACGAGTGCGCCGACGAGCGCCAGGCCCGTCACCGCCGCCAACCAGATCGACATCGATCGCGGCTTGCGAACGGGCTGCTCCACCGTGGGTTGGGTCTTATGCAGCCTTCCCGAGTCGGATTCCTCTTTCAGCTCTTCGAGCGCGACCTTCACATCAGCCATGTGCTGGAAGCGCTTGCTCGGATCCTTGCGGTGGCAGCGCAGAATGACTCGCTCCACCTCGGCCGGAAGATCGCTGACGATCTCGCCGATGCGTTTCGGCTCTTCCCGCAGAATCGCGGTCAGGGTGGAGATCTGCGACTCGCCCTCGAACGCCTTGCGCCCGCTGAGCATCTCGTACAGCACGGAACCGAAGCTGAAGATGTCCGAGCGCGCATCGACGGCCCGGCCTTCGGCCTGCTCTGGCGACATGTAGGCGATCGTGCCCAGGATGGTGCCCATCTCGGTGAGGGGCGATAACACCGCCGTAGCGGTGTTCGCGCCGGCCGATTCGTCAGCCGGCGTCGGATCCGTCAGCTTTGCGACGCCGAAGTCGAGCACCTTGACCAGACCGGCGTCGGTCACCATCACATTGCTCGGTTTCAGATCACGATGCACGATGCCCGCGGCATGCGCAGCGGCCAGCGCATCGGCCACCTGCACCGCATACCGCAACGCCATCGCCAGCCGAAGCCCCGCAGTGGGAATGAGCTGATTCAGCGGCGTGCCCGTGACGTACTCCATGGCGATGAAGTCGACGTCCGCGGCGTGGTCGATGCCGTAAATCGTGATGATGTTCGGATGGTTCAGTGCTGACGCCGCCTTGGCTTCGCGAACAAATCGGCGCTTTCCGTCGGGATTGGTGTCTGCTGCCGATGGCAGGACCTTGATGGCGACGAGCCGACCGAGGCGGGTATCGCGGGCTTTGTAGACCACGCCCATCCCGCCTTCACCGAGCGGCCCGAGGATCTCGTAGTGCGCGAGGGTCTGACCAATCATGAGCCGGTCGTGGCGCAGGAGCGATCGACGGCGACCATCGTCTCGCGGCACAATCTCGCACCGGCGCCGCTGATTCGACGGGTTCGTGGGGAGCAAAATGCAGGCCGTGCCTCCGGTTGCGTTCTCGTTCGTCGCGGACTGGCTGCTCACGGCATTCCGTGAGCGCTGACAACCGTTCGTGAGGCGGCGCCGCCCGGCCCTCGGCCAACGTGACGGCGGCGAGCTCTGTAAACTCCGTACAACTTCAACTGCTCAGCTGCACTTGACACTCACCCCGATCTAGAATTCGGCTCCGTCCCCCGCGCGCGTTGATCGCAAGGCTCCAGACGAAGACGGTCGTGATTGGCAACAGGGCACGACGGGGAGCGCCGCACGGTCGGTTAGCGGGACCCCGCCCTGCAGATAACAGGTTGGACTTTGATGTGCCACGGCTCCATTCAATGTAGGGTGGCGCTCGTGAGACAGTGGCTGATTTCGTCCGTTGTCGTGGGCATGTGTTTCTGCGCGCGTTCGGTCGACGCGCAGGTCGTGACCGGCACCATCACCGGCGTGGTAAGCGACGACTCTCGCGCCGTCTTGCCCGAGGTCACGGTCACTGTCACATCCCCCGCGCTGCCGGGCGGTCCCGTGACGAGCGTCACGAATGCGCAAGGGACGTATCGGTTCAGCACACTCCCGCCGGGCACCTACGAGATGAGGATGTCGCGGACTGGCTTTGCCAGATACGTTGAGAAGGATCTATCGGTCACCGTGGGCGGTACCATCGAGCGCAACGTCACGCTCGGTCTGGCAACGGTCGCGGAAACCATTACCGTGACTGGTGAAACGCCGGTGGTCGATCCGCGGCAGACAGGGGTGGCGAGGAGTCTCGGACGAGAAGCCGTCGAGGCGCTTCCGACCGCGAGACAGGGAGTCACCGCTTATCTGGGGACGCTTCCCGGCGTGGCGCTGGGCAACTATAACAGCGGTACGAATCCCGTGATCATGGGCTCCAACTCAACTGACTCGTCCTACATGGTCGACGGCATGCTGACCAATCACCCCTCGAACGGATTGGCCTGGGCCTTTTACGACATGGACGCGGCCGAGGAAATCAATCTTGTGTCGCTCGGCGCGTCGGCGGAGTACCAACAAGCGCAAGGCGGCGTGATGAACTACGTGAGCAAGGCCGGGACGAATGTCTATCGAGGGGATGGTTCAATCTACTGGGCGCCCCCAGGTCTGACGAGCGTTCCCGTCACGCGGCCATGCAGTTGTCCCCTGGGCGAAACGGGATTCAAGCTGTACAAGTATCGCGACTATGCCGCTCACATCGGCGGGCCCATCGTCAAGAACCGACTATGGTTCCACGGAGGCCAGACCAACAGCGGCCCGGCCATTCGGTACCCCGGCCAGCCGGACCGACCGGAAGACCAGCAATGGATCAAGAGCGAAGTGCGGAACATGGCGAAGGTGACGTGGAAGATTAACGACAGGATGCAGTTCCAGCAGAGCCTCTACTACGAATGGTGGAATTGGCGGACCCCCGATTTTCCCACCGCAACCACGCCGCTCGAGGCGAGCGCTCGGTACACGGGGGACATGCGCTATTTCGGCTCGGAATTGACGGCGACGCTCAGGCCTTCCACTGTGCTCACGGCGCGCTTCTTCCACCAGTCGATACCGTACGGGTACAACGGGCTGGGACCCAATTTGAACGCCGATACGGAAAGTCTGAAGACGCCTGGACACCTTGACACCTTCACCGGCGTCAGCCGCAGCAACTACACCGCAGGGCCATCCCAGGCGTATCAACCGATCCGGGACGACGTGAATGTGAAACTGAATCACTTCGTGTCTGGCAGCCGAATGGACCACAACATTCGGTTTGGCGTACAGATCGCGCGTAACCTCGATAGAGGTCAGAATGTGTGGCCGGGCGGCGTCCTGTATCTGGACTTCAACGGTGCGCCCGACCAGGCCCAGTATCAGTCTCCCCTCGTGTACGCTGCGGAATCCAGGTCACAGGGCGTGTGGGCTGAGGATGAACTGACCATGGGCCGGCTCACGATGACACCGGGCGTTCGATTCGACAGGATGGTGGCCATCAGTCCTGCCGCGCCCGTCGTGGACCCTGCGGCGTATAGCGGGACTGATGGGCTCTGCCACTGTAACCAGTCCTTCGGCGAAACCGGGGCGACGATTCCGGGGCTTGGAGAGATGTTCTCGTGGAAGAAGGTGTCGCCGCGGATGGGGATCAACGTGCGCCTGACGAGCGACAGCAGAACAGTGCTACGAGCCACAGTCGGACGCTATTACCGCCCGGTGTTCCTCAACGATTTCACCGGTGTGCATCCCGGGATCACGCCGGTCACGCTCGCGCGCTTCGATCCGGTCACCAGCGACTACACGACGATCATTTCAGTAACGGATTCGAAAGCGAATCTCGCCGTCGACTCGAAAATTGACGCACCGTACACGGATCAGTACTCAATCGGCGTCGATCGTGAGATTGCACGAAACCTGGGCGTCAGCCTCACCTACGTGCACAAGACCTCGAGCGATCAGATCGGTTGGCGGGATATCGGCGGTATCTACGGGACCGAGACCGTGACGTCTCCCGGCCGGTCCGGTCACGGTTTACCCGCTGATGAACGCCCCCAGCGAGCGGAGGTTCCTGCGGACGAACGGCCCGGGCTTCTTCAGTCGATACAACGGGTTGGTGCTGAGCGCGTACCGGCGTCTGGCGAATCGATGGATGCTGAACCTCAACTACACCTATTCGAAGACCGAGGGCCTCCAGGTGACAGGGTCGTCCGTCTTTGCCACGACCGTCGGGCAAGACCCTAATGACTACGTCAATTTGACTGGTCGCCTGAGCCCCAACGACCGGCCGCACGTGCTGAATGTGACCGGCTCGTACGAGGTTCCGAAGATCGACGTCCAGGTGTCGGGGAATCTCGCGCTCATGTCCGGGCTTCCGTATGCCCCTCAGATTCAGGTTGTCCTGCCGCAGGGGCGGCGCAATATCAACTTCGACGAGCCGGGCTCGTATCGTCTGCCGAGCGAGCAATGGCTGTTCCTCCGAGTGTCGAAGATCCTCTTCCGCAGTGGCCCGCGCCGGCTGGAGTTGGGCGTCGAGTTGCGTAACACACTGCAGCAAACGAGCGACGGCAGCCTCGCGTCGCGGGTCTTTTCCAGCCCGAACTTTGGCCAGCAGACCACATGGCCCATCCCGCGACAACTGCTGTTTCGGGCGAAGGGGTACTTCTAACGGTCTGTTGCGGGCCCGTCGAGGCTGGAATCCGGCTCTGCCTCCGCCCACGTGCCGGCTGCAACGCTCCGACGAGGACGGTCGTTATAGGTACAGAGTAGGATAGCGAGCGCGCGCGGTTCGTTCGCGGTCCGCTGCCGGTCTGTGTGTTATTCGTCCGAACCGGTTGAGTTGCTGGGCATGGAGAAGGGTGTGTATCTCCTGTTCGCCGTCCTGGTCCTCGCCCCGGCGGCGGCGCTGGCCAACTGGCCGCGAGGCTCACCTTCTGGCGTGCACGCCATGAGGCGCGGGCGATGGCTTCGTACGGCACTTGCGGTCGCCGCTTGCCTGGCGCCGGCCGCGGCGCAGGGTCAAGTGACGGCAGCGCCCACTCGCAGCCAGACACGCGTACTGACGTTGTACAGCCTTATCCAAGGACGCTCCCGAAGGGTCATTTCTCGAACCGGCTCCATATTTACACCATCCATGAGCGGACCTACCGGAAGGTGCTGGGTGACGCACTGGGCGATCGGCTGGACTACTACTCCGAGTTACTTGACCGCCACCACTTTCCAGACCCGTCGTACGAATCCGACTTCGAAGACTATCTCGTGCGCAGGTATGGCGACCGGACGATCGACCTGCTGATCGCGAATGGCCCGGACGAGGCCGCTCTTGCGGGGCGGTTACAGGCGCGGCTCGCGTCTCAACCGCCGATCGTGTTCATCGGCCACGATGTGCGGCGGCCAGTTCCCAAATCGACCGGCCATACCTATCGGTATGCCATGAAAGAGTCGCTCGATTTGGCGCTGCGGGTGCATCCCGACACACGCCACGTGTTCGTCGTGTGCGGCGTATCACCGAAGGATGCACGGTACGAAAACGAGTTTCGCTCGCAGGTGCCCGCGCCGCCGCGAGGCGTGGAGTTCACCTTCTTGCGCGGACACTTCGGGCCTGCGTTGACCGATCGGCTGGCGGCGCTGCCGGAGCACTCCATTGTCTTTCTGGTCTCGCTCAGTTCCGATCGTGACGGCCGGCGGTTTCGGACAGCATCGGTGGCCGAGCGTCTGGCGTCGGCGAGCAACGCGCCGATCTACACGTGGAACGGCAACGTTCCGGGCGTCTTTGGCGGTCGGTTGCTTTCAAGCGAACTGGCCGCCGAAAAGACGAGTCGAGCTCGCACTGCGGGTGTTGCGCGGCGAGCGACCCGAGGACATTCCGATCACCGCTATCGACGCGAGCGTCGATGCGCTCGATTGGCGTCAGCTTGACCGTTGGAACGTCAGCGAAGCCCGTGTCCCCGCAGGCGTGGAGCTCAGGTTTCGCGAACCCGGGCTTTTCGAGCAATACCGCAGCTACGTGCTCACCGCCGTCGCCTTGTTGTTGCTCCAGACCCTGCTGATCGCAGGGCTGCTGATCCAGCGGAGAAACAGGCGACGTGCCGAGCGCTCGTTGCGTGAGAGCGAGGAACGCTTCCGGGTGATGGCCGACACCGCGCCCGTGATGGTGTGGCGCGCGGGCCCGGACCAAGGCTGCGACTTCTTCAACAAGCCGTGGCTGGAGTTCCGGGGACGCCGCTTGCGGGACGAGATCGGCGACGGCTGGACGGAAGGCGTGCACCCGGACGACTTGCAGTCGCTGTTTGGCAACCTACACCGCCGCCTGGCCCGGCCGCGAGTCCTTCCGGATGGAGTACCGCCTGCAGCGGGCGGATGGCGAATACCGATGGGTGCTCGACACGGGTGTACCCCGGCTTGGCTCCGACGGCGCGCTCCTCGGCTACATCGGGTCGTGTATCGACATCACCGAGCGTCGTCAGGCGGAAGAGGCGCTGCGCGCCAATGAGGCGGCGTTGACGCAGAGCCACACGGAGATTCGGGACCTCGCCGGACGTCTCATTGCGGCGCAGGAGACAGAACGCGCGCGCATTGCCCGTGACCTGCACGATGACATCAGTCAGCAGCTCGCGGCGATCTCCATCGCGATCAGCGGGTGCAAGCGGCGACCCGAGTTACAAGGCAGCGGTGAGCTGCTGGAGGCTCTCACGGCCGTACAGCGGCAGACCATCGAGCTCACCGAGGACATTCGACTGCTGTCACACGACCTTCACCCAGGCGTGCTCAAGCATGCGGATTGGGTGGATGCCTTGCGCATCCATTGCCGGGAGTTCGCCAGGCAACAGTCAATCGACGTGGTCGTCGAGGCCGATGGCGATCTCACGATCTCCGATCTCACGACCGCGGTGTGTCTCTACCGCGTCGTCCAGGAGGCGTTGCGCAACATCGCCAAACACGCCGACGCTCGGCAGGTTCGCGTCACGGTGCGGCGCGTCGAGGAAGAGGTGCAGCTCGCAGTGGCGGACGACGGGAAGGGATTCGACCTCGCGAAGGTGCGCGAGCAGGGCGGCGGTCTCGGCCTGCGCAGCATCGAAGAGCGCGTTCGGTTGGTGGGCGGGCGGCTCGCGATCCAGACAGCGCCGCAGAGGGGCACGACCATCACGATCTGGGTGAAGATTCTCGTATCACCCGTTCGCGAGTTTGCCGGCGTCTAGCCCAGGAGTATTTCTAACGGTCATGATGCGCTGGCCATGGCTTCGCACGGCAATCACGGTCGCCGCGTGCCTGGCGCCGGCGGCGGTGGAATGCCAAGTGACTGCGCCATCCACTCGCGGTCACACGCGGGTCCTGTCGTTGCAAACGCTACGTCCTGAAACGCCCTGGTACATGACCACCGATCGGATCTATCGCCAGCGGCTCACCGACGCACTGGGCGATCGGGTTGAGTACTACTGGGAATTACTCGACACCCATCACTTCCCAGACCCAACGTACGAATCAGACTTCGAAGACTATCTCGTGCGCAAGTATCACAACCGGCCGATCGACGTGCTGCTCGCACATGGCCAAACCGCGACCGCTTTGGCGGGGCGCCTGCAGGCGCGGCTCGCGTCGCACCCTCCCATCGTGTTCACCAGTGTCGTCAAGGAACGGCCCGTTCCGAAATCAACCGGCCAGACGTTCGGGTTCGCGATGAAAGAGTCGCTCGAGCTGGCGCTGCGCGTGCACCCCGACACACGTCACGTGTTCCTCGTGTGCGGCACATCACCAGCGGATGAATGGTACGAAAACGATTTTCGCTCGCAGGTGCCGACGCCCCCGCCCGGCGTGGCGTTCACGAGTTTGCGTGGGCTCCCCGTGCCCGCGCTGACCGACCGGCTGGCGGCGCTGCCGGAGCACTCGGTGGTCTTCTTGATAGCGCTCACGTCCGATCGTGAAGGCCGGCGAGTTTCGGACAGTATCGGTGATCGAGCGCCTGGCGGCCTCGAGCAATGCGCCGATCTACACCTGGAACGGCGACGTTCCGGGCCCGTTTGGCGGCCGGTTCCGATCGACCGAACTGGTCGCCGAAAAGACGATGCGAACTCGCACTGCGCGTGCTGGGCGGCGAGCGGCCCGAGGACATTCCCATCACGGCGACCGACGCAAGCGTCGATGCGCTCGATTGGCGTCAACTCGATCGTTGGCACATCAGCGAAGCCCGCGTCCCCGCGGGCGTGGAGCTCAGGTTTCGCGAACCCGGGCTGTTCGAGCAGTACCGCGGCTACATTCTCAGTACCCTCGCCTTGGTGCTGCTCCAGACGTTACTGATCGCGGGATTGCTGATTCAGCGGCGAAACCGGCGCCGCGCCGAGAACTCGCTGCGAGAGAGCGAGGAACGCTTCCGGGTGATGGCCGACACCGCGCCCGTGATGGTGTGGCGCGCGGGCCCGGACCAAGGCTGCGACTTCTTCAACAAGCCGTGGCTGGAGTTCCGGGGACGCCGCGTGCAGGACGAGATCGGCGAGGGCTGGACGGAAGGCGTGCACCCGGACGACTTGCATCGCTGTTTGGCGACCTACACCGCCGCCTGGCCCGGCCGCGAGTCCTTCCGGATGGAGTACCGCCTGCAGCGGGCGGATGGCGAATACCGATGGGTGCTCGACACGGGTGTACCCCGGCTTGGACTCCGACGGCGCGCTCCTCGGCTACATCGGGTCGTGTATCGACATCACCGAGCGTCGTCAGGCCGAAGAGGCGCTGCGCGCCAATGAGGCGGCGTTGACGCAGAGCCACGCGGAGATTCGGGACCTCGCCGGACGTCTGATCGCGGCGCAGGAGACAGAACGCGCGCGCATTGCCCGTGACCTGCACGATGACATCAGTCAGCAGCTCGCGGCCATCTCGATCGCGATGAGCGGATGCAAGCGGCGCCGGAACTGCAAGGCAGCGGGGAGCTGCTGGAGGTTCTTACCGCCGCACAGCGGCAGACCATCGAGCTCACCGAGGACATTCGACTGCTGTCACACGATCTTCACCCAGGCGTGCTCAAGCATGCGGATTTGGTGGATGCCTTGCGAAGTCCACTGCGCATGAGTTCGCCAGACAACAATCAATCGATGTGGTCGTCGAGGCCGACGACGATCTGACGATCTCCGATCATCGACGACCGCATTGTGTCTCTACCGCGTCGTCCAGGAGGCATTGCGCAACATCGCCAAACACGCCGACGCTCGGCAGGTGCACGTCACGGTGCGGCGCGTCGAAGAAGAGGTGCAGCTTGCAGTGGCGGACGACGGGAAGGGGTTCGACCTCGCGAAGGCGCGCGAGCAGGGCGGCGGTCTGGGCCTGCGCAGCATCGAAGAGCGCGTTCGGTTGGTGGGCGGGCGGCTCGCGATCGAGACCGCGCCGCAGATGGGCACCACCCTCACGATCCGGGTGAAGATTCTCGTATCACCCGTTCGTGAGCTTGCCGGCGTCTAGCCCCATGCGCCGCCCCAGTGTTCTGATTGCCGACGATCACACGATTGTTGCGGAGGGCCTCGTCAAACTGCTCAGCGGCCGCTTCGAGGTGGTTGCGACTGTCGCAGATGGCACGGCACTGATCGAGGCAGCGGAACGCTTGCGCCCCGATATCATCGTCGCGGATCTGGACATGCCTTCCGTCAGCGGGCTGGAAGCGCTGGAGCGTCTCAAGAAGCGCGGTGTGACCAGCAAGTTCGTCATCCTGACGATGCATCGAGAGGCAAGTGTCGCAGCCAGGGCCATGCGCGCCGGCGCGTCCGCGTTTCTCTTGAAGGCCTCGGCCGGGGAGGAACTGATTGACGCGATCGACGAAGTGTTGAACGGGCGCACGTATCTCACGCCAGCCGTGACAAAGGATGTGCTCGCCGCAGCCTTCGATCAGACTCGTGGCGACGAGGTCGAGATCACGCCACGCCAGCGAGATGTGTTGCGCCTGATCGTCGAGGGCCGGCGGATGAAGGAAATCGCCGCCGTGCTCGAGCTCTCGGCTCGCACCGTCGAAACACACAAGTACGAGATGATGCGCGTGCTGGGTGTGCAGTCGACGGCTGAGCTGGTTGCGCTGGCCGTCAAGAGAGGCCTGGTCTGAACCGCCCGCCTCCGTAGTTCTACGGGCCCGCCTTTCCGTAGCTTTTCTCTTGCGCGTTGCGAGTACTCCGCTACCGCATTCGCCGTCGCTCGCATAGAGTCTCCGCCATCGTGACGACAGGCTCGAGAGATCCGAGGCCGCGAGTACTGCTCGCGGACGATCAGGCCGCCGCCCTGGCGCTCCTCGAGCAGTTGCTGCAAACCGAGTTCGACGTCGTGGCCACCGTGCGCGACGGACAGGCGCTTGTCGATGCTGCAGCTCGCGTGTCCCCCGACGCGATCGTCACTGATATCTCGATGCCGGTCCTCGATGGCATCGAGGCGGCGCGGGAAATCCTGGGCAGGAACCCGTCGGCTCGGGTCGTGTTCGTGACGGTTCACGCCGACCCGCTGCTGATGCGACGGGGATTGGCTGTCGGCGGCCTGGGCTACGTGCCCAAGGTGTCGGCCGGCGAGGAACTCGTGCTGGCCGTCCGGGCCGCACTCCGAGGGGAACGGTGGTGCCTATGCAACTCGTAACACTTTCACCACGCGCGCCAGCCGCCGACGACGGGTTGGGGTTCGAACGCCTGTTGACGAGCCTGTCGACGCGATTTGCGTCGCTCGAGCTCGAACAGCTCACGCCAGCGCTCGTCTATGCGCTTGAACAGACGTGCCTCGCGCTGAATGTCGATCGCAGCACCATCATCGAATTCAACGAGAACGGCACGATTGACACGTCGCACTCATGCCAGCGATGCGGCGTCGAGGAGCCGCGCGTCGAAGTCGAACCGGCAAGCTGGCGATGGCTCACGGGCCGGCTCATGAGCCGTGAGGTGGTCAGCGTGTCTCGTCTCGAAGATCTGCCGATGGAGGCGCTGGCCGAACGGGAATATGCCCGCCGAAGCGGCATGTCGTCGATGCTCGCCGTGCCGGTGACGATCGGCGAACGAACCGTTGGTGCGCTGGTGATCGGCAGCGTCCAGCGTTTGCGCGAGTGGCATGCGCCCATCCAGGATCGGGCGCGGCTCCTCGCCGGCATCATCTGTGGCGCGCTGCAGCGGAGCAGCCAGGACTCAGCGCTTCGCGCGAGCATGGCCGAAATCCAGCAACTCAACCGCCGATTGACCGCCGACAACGTCTGCCTCAAGGAAGACATCAAGACGTTCCACGATTTCGACGAGATCGTCGGCGAGAGCGCGGTGATGCGCGACGCCCTGGAGCGGATCGCCCAGGTCGCGCCGCTCAATTGCGCCGTCTTGCTGCTCGGCGAAACTGGCACCGGCAAGGAACTGTTTGCCCATGCCGTGCACGAACGCAGCCGTCGCCGGTCGCGCGTGCTGGTACGGGTGAACTGCGCCGCGCTGCCGCCCAGCCTGATTGAGAGCGAGTTCTTTGGGCATGAGAAGGGCGCGTTTACCGGCGCCGTCAGCCTGCGCCAGGGACGCTTCGAGCTCGCGGACGGGGGCACGCTTTTCCTCGACGAAATCGGCGATCTGCCGCTCGAGATGCAGGGCAAGCTCCTGCGCGTGCTGCAAGAAGGCGAGTTCGAGCGCGTGGGTTCGTCACGGACGCGCCGCGCCGACGTCCGGGTCATCGCGGCGACGCATCATGATCTGGAGGCGGCGGTGGCCAAAGGGCAGTTCAGGGCCGATCTCTACTATCGACTGAGCGTGTTTCCGATCAAGGTGCCACCACTGCGCGAACGTCGAGAGGACATTTCCTCGCTGGTGTGGTTCTTCATTCACAATCATCAAAGGGAACTGGGGCGCCGCATCACCGGAGTACCCGACGAGGTGATGAGCGCGCTCGCCCGGCACGACTGGCCGGGCAACGTGCGCGAGCTGGAAAACGCCATCGAGCGCGCGTTGATTCGATCCACCGGCGACACCCTGCAGCTCGATGCGACGTTCGGCGATGGCCTGCGTGAAAGAGAGCCGGCCGCCTCCGGAACGCTCGACGAAGTCCAGCGCGTGCATATCGAGAACACGCTCCGGCAGTGCAACTGGCGCATCAACGGCATCGGCAACGCCGCCGAACGACTTGGACTCCACCCGAACACGCTCCGGTTCCGCATGAAGAAACTGGGCATCACGGTGCGTCGCCCGCAGCGGACGGCCGTGTCAATGCACGGTTGACCTGCAGCGCGCGACTCGGGCTGGCCGGATCAACCTCCCGTTTCTCGAGGACCAGGCACGACATCGCGCTCCTCCGCATACTGCACGCGGAACGCCGGCGCGGCGTGATCGGGCGGCAAATGCGGCTTGGGTATCGTCACCTGATTGCCGTCGCGAAGCGCGAAGTAATTCGGAGACATGATCTCCACGCCCGCCGTGTTGAAGCACTCTTGGATATTCGCGTGCAGGGCCGAGTAAGTGTGCGGCAGCGGAATCGGGGAGGCCACGAACGCATTGATCTCGTACGCGACCGAGAAGTCGTTCAGCGTCGTCTGGAGGACGAACGGCGGCGGATCCTCGAGCACCCCTTCGGTCTTCAGGGCGGCCGCGATCAGCAGCTCGTGGACCTTCCGCCACGGAGCGTCGTAGCCGATCGTCACCGACGTGTGGGCGATCAGCCCGCGTTCGGCGGCCAGCGTGGTGTAGTTGAGCACCTGGGTCGTCAGGATCAACGAATTGGGAATGGACACCACGACGTTCTTGTAGGTTCGCACCTGCGTCACCAGGAGGCGCTTGACGGTCACCTCGCCGAACGTCTCGCCGATGTGCACGATGTCGCCGAGCCTGAAGGCCCGGGTATAAGTAAGGATCGTGCCCGCGATAATGTTCGAGAGCGCGGAGCTGGAGGAGAGCGACACGAGCAGGCCCAGAAAGATCGAGATCCCCTGGAACGCGGGCGACTGCGATCCGGGAATATACGGGAAGGCGCCGACGAAGGCCACGGCCAGCAACAGCGCCCGCACCAGCTTGTAGGTGGGCTCGGCCCAGTCATCCGGGAACGAGGCGAGACGGATATTACCGACCTGAATCTCCTTGAAGACGATGTGGACGACTCTCAACACCAGGTACGTGGTGAGCGCGATGACGGCGAGGAAGAAGAGACCGGGCACGACGCCCAGGAAGCCGAGCCAGAGCGCCCTGATTGGATCCAGGAGATAGCGGTAGATCAGCCGCGCGTACGGCCGGCTCCAGGGGAGAAACTGAAGCACCACCTGCGCCCACACCGCCACCAGGGCAACGGCCACGGCCGTGTTCGCGATCGCGACGGCGGTGTGCAGCCTCGGCTGGGCGCGTGTCGCCCGAACCGCCGCGGCGCGTCCAACTCTGGGATCGGCGGTCAGCCGCTGGTACCCGGTCTCGACGCGTGCGTGGAACCGGCGGCCCAGGCGCGCGAGGAGCCATAGGAGGACCGCGAGGATCGCGGTCGCCAGCGCAGTCCATGCAAGGCCGATGGCGGTCGACCAGACACTGAATTCCTCCCGCGTTGTGCTGATGACTTCGACCAGGCGATCCCGTACCTGCCGGGCGTACAGCGCCCGCGGCCGTCCCACAGCCCGGGCGTCCTCGTCCGTGACGATGCCTATGACGCGGTCGCCGTGTACGAGTTCACTGTACGTCTCGCGATCGCTGACCGTGAGGCGTGCGGGCTCGAAGTCGGGATCACGAACGAGTTGATCCAGGCGCTCGGACGCCAATCGCGCGCGCTCGGCGGGTGCCATGCCGCCAACGCCGCGATAGATCCGAACGATCTCCTGACCGCGGTAGATGAGGGGCACGCCGGCCTCCGACGCTGGTTGCGTCGGTTGGGCGCCGCCCTGCGCGAAGGCGCTCGCGGTGAGCAGGCACCACAGGAGCACGAGACTTGCCCAAGCGGTGGCGCACAGTCTGCTGGCCCGCAAACGGGTCCGAATTGATTCGAGGACCATCGGCGAGCCACACTGCAACTCTTGTGCTCAGGAAGTCAGTTGGGATCGATCAAGGCCCTTGATCTCACCGGTTACGCGATCGCCGTTGGAGAGCTCCACGACCTCGCCGCGAACGCGCTGGCGACAAGGTCCAAGGGAGACGCGAGAATCGCAGCCAGGACGATGGCCCTGCGGCGACCGGTCGTCATTCTGCCAGCCCACGCCGCCTGCAGCCTACGGCCGTGCCATGACAATGCGAATGGTTAGTTTGTCTAGCCCTCGTTCGAAAATTCCACGGTGCCCGTGACCAGGTCGTACATCCCGCCGACGATCTGGATGGTCTTCTTCTTTTCCAGGTCGGCCAGAATGGGGCTTCGCCGACGGATGCTGTCGAGGCCCAGCAGGACGTTGGTTCGGGCGACCGCGTCGACGTACGCGGCGTTCTTGCTCGACTTCGCCCCGTCAAACGTCGTGGCCGAGATCGCCGGCTTCACGCGGGCCAGCAGCCCCGTCAAGTTGCCCATCTCCACGTCGTCGATCGCCCCCTTGATCGCGCCACACGCGGTATGTCCGAAGAGAAGTAGCACTCTGGCGCCGGCCACGGCGCAGGCAAATTCCAGGCTCCCGAGCAGATCGTCGTTCACGACGTTCCCCGCGATCCGCGCGTTGAACGTGTCGCCGATGCCCGAATCGAAGACAATCTCGGCCGGTGCACGCGAGTCGATACATCCGAGAACTACGGCGGCGGGGAATTGACCGGCGGCGCTCGTACGCTGCTGATCTCGATAGTCTCGAGACGCCATCTTTCCCGTTCGAAAACGCTCGTTGCCCGCCTTCAAGGCGTCCAGCACCTGGCCCGGCGTCATCCGGTCGCGCTGTTCCTTCGTCAGGGAACCGCTTCCGCTCGTGCCAGTCTGCGCCGATGCACGTGTAACCGGACTGATCGCGCACACGCCGATCGTCGTGGCAAGGAATCGCCGACGACCGGTGACACGAGTCGCAGCCGGCGTATCGAGGTCATCTGACGGAGTACCCCCGCGCCTCGAGGCAGGCCCCCGCCGCCTTCTTGAACTGGTCCACGGCCTGTTGATTCGCCTGGACGGCCTGCTGTGCACCTTTCTGACCTGCCTCCTGCTTGGCGTTCTTACGGCCACGCGCGCCGCCAACAGAGCCCGCCACGGCGCCAATCGCTGCCCCCTTGCCAGCGTCTCCAGCGATCGCCCCGATCGCGGTTCCAACTGCGGCCCCCCCGACCGCGCCTCCGGCGACCTTGCCTTGACCCGCGTCCTTGGCGGCCGCCTTGCCGGCAGCCTCGGCGTCCACCTGGCCAGGTACCAGAGTCAAGCCCGTGTTCATCTCGGCCCACTCATAGCAGGCGTCCTCGTCTCTTCTCTGCTGATCCGCCGACTGGTCCCTGGCGGGATAGATGAACAGACCAATCTGGGCGAACGTGAGCTTGGGCGGAGGCTCCGTCTTCGGCGCCGCCACTTGTGCGAACGCCGGACCGGCCGCCAGCAACCCGGCGAGCACCGCGACACGACACAACATGTGAACCTCCCTTGGCTACGTCGCAGCTATTTGGTAACGGATTGATGGTAGTGAATGACCCGCCACTGCCCGTCGCGGCGGACGAATACGACCGTCGATGCAAGCCCCACGGGCGGGGATGTGAAACCGGCCTTGTCGGTGTACGTACCTTCCCACACCGCCGACACCAGGACCACGTCCGGGGACAGCACGCGGGTGCGCTTCTCGATGATCTGATTGGTTTGCTTTTGCAGCAGCGCGTACGTCTCGCGGAACGCCGCAAGGGCTTCGTCGTACCCCAGCAGCATCGTGTCCTCGCTGATGAACGTAAACGTGTCGTCTTTTGTCGTTGCGGCGAGCGCTCCCTCGGCGTCGGTTGCCGCCGCTGCGGCCACGGCCTTGTCGAGAATCGCCTCCACGGCGACCACGATCTGCGGGTCATTCGGATTCACCGCGACCGGCTGTGAGCGACCGGGCGCCGCCATCATGAGCACGAACACGACCGATAAGGTCAAGCACCTACGCAGCGACATGCGGACTCCTCTTGGTGGCTGACGATCAGGACGAGCGAGACATGCAATGCGCATCTCCTGTCTCCGCGCTCTAAGCAAGACTCACTCCGACGCATCACTCGCACTCCGGACACGACCTGTCTGCTGCGCGGTTCCAGTTTTAGAACCTGCTTCCAACATTTGGGAAGCGCCCTCACAGCATGTCGTGATCGAGTGACGCATCAGTACGGGTGGCCGGCAACCTTATGGGCGCTGGGCGTCTGTCTAGTGCCGTGTCGCGAGTGCTGCAGTGGAGCGCCGCCTCCGGCCCCGGTCTTGCACAAGTGCGCCGTTGTGAAATGTCAGAACAGCGTCTTGCTGCAGACATTGATGGCGATGGCGCTCGTCTGTGGCGCCCCTGCCAGGGCCGACGCACAGCCGGAGCAAGATCAGGAGCGCGATCAGTGGAGGATCAGCACCGTTCCGCTCTATTTCTGGGCGCCGGTGCTGGACGGCAAGATGTCGGCCGGAGTCGTGAAGGTAGGCGGACCAACTGCGCTCGCGCCCATCGCCGTGCAAACGGGCCCGGGCTTCGAGCCACATTGAGGAGAAGGATGTGCGCGTTCACGATGGCAATTCTTGGAGGCACGTATGAGTTCACCAGACTCGACCCCAGACGCGCACGCGGTGTTCCCGAAACTGCCGGCGCAGGACGTTCTCCCGTTCCCCTCCACTCCGTCTGCCAGTGTCGCCGGACGGACCATGCAGGAGTCGATTTACAATCGGCGCGTCGAACCGCGCCGTCTGCCTGCCGATGCACCGAACATCCTGATCGTTCTCATCGACGATGCCGGACCCGGACTCCCTACAACGTTCGGCGGCGAAGTACATACCGCGGCACTCGACCGAATCGCCAGGGAAGGCATTACCTACAACCGGTTTCACACCACGGCCATGTGCTCTCCGACTCGAGCATCCCTTCTGACCGGGCGGAACCACCACCGTGTTGGAAACGGACAGATTGCGGAGATGGCGAACGATTGGGACGGTTACTCCGGCAAAATTCCCAAGAGCTGCGCCACCGCTGCGGAGGTGCTTCGACAGTACGGCTATACCGACAGGCGCGTGGGGCAAATGGCACAACACGCCTGCGGAACACACGACCGCCGCCGGCCCCTTCGATCTCTGGCCGACTGGCTACGGTTTTGACTATTTTTATGGCTTTCTTTGCGGCGAAGCGTCGCAGTACGAGCCCAACCTGGTTCGTAACACCACATACGTCGCTCCGCCTCGCACGCCCGAGGAGGGCTATCACCTGAGCGAAGATCTTGCCGACGATGCAATCGGGTGGCTGCGCAGGCATAGTGCCTTCCAACCCGACAAGCCCTTCTACATGTACTGGGCGAGCGGTGCGATCCATGGTCCGCACCACATCATGAAGGAGTGGGCCGACAAGTACAAAGGCAAGTTCGACGACGGCTGGGACAAATATCGTGAGCGCGTCTGTGCGCGCGCCAAGGAGAAGGGATGGATTCCTCAGGACGCGCAGCTCACGCCACGCGATCCGAGGATGGTGTCGTGGGACAGCATTCCGGAGGACGAGAAGCCCTTCCAGCGACGATTGATGGAGGTCGCGGCGGGGTTCACAGAGCATGTGGACACGCAAGTCGGTCGGATCGTCGACGAGCTCGATCGGCTCGGTTACGGCGAGAACACGTTGATCTTCTACATCTGGGGCGACAACGGATCTTCAGCCGAGGGCCAGAACGGCACGATCAGCGAGCTGATCGCGCAGAACGGCATTCCTTCCACTGTGTCCATGCACATCAAGGCGCTCGAGGCCCTTGGTGGTCTCGATGTGCTCGGGTCTCCGAAAGTTGACAACCAGTACCATTGTGGCTGGGGCTGGGCCGGAAGCACGCCTTACAAAGGCGTGAAGCTCAACGCGTCGCACTTCGGTGGGACCCGCAACCCGATGGCGATTCGGTGGCCCGCCAAGATCACGCCGGATACGACACCGCGCGCGCAATTCCATCATGTGAACGACGTCGTCCCGACGATCTACGAGGTACTTGGCATCTCGCCGCCGAGGGAAGTCAACGGGATCGCCCAGGATCAGATCGACGGCGTGAGCTTCGCGTATTCTTTTGACGATCCGCACGCTCCAGGCCGTCTGTTGACGCAGTATTTCGAGGTGATGGGCAGCCGCGCGATCTATCACGATGGCTGGATGGCATCGGTGTTCGGGCCACGGGTGCCCTGGGTGCTTGGGCTGCCTCCCGGCATCCGCGAGTGGACTCCGGATCAGGACACGTGGGAGCTCTACCACCTCGACGAGGACTGGACGCAGAACAACGATCTCGCGGCGACGATGCCGGAGAAGCTCGCGCAGCTGAAAGAGCTCTTCGCGATGGAGGCGGCGCGAAACAAAGTGCTGCCCATTGGCGGCGGCCTCTGGATTCCGGTGTTACATCCCGAGATGCGTATTGCCCCCCCGTATCGCCAGTGGACGTTCTCGGGCGATATCACCCGGATGCCGGAGTTCTGTGCGCCAGCCCTCGGCAACAAGCCGAACATCGTGACGATCACCGCCGAGGTGCCGGCCAACGCCAACGGCGTGCTCTACAAGCTGGGATCCTGCGCCGGGGGTCTGACGTGCTTTGTGGAGGATGGCATCCTCTGCTACGAGTACAACCTCTTCATCGTCCAGCGCACGAAGATTCGCGCAAAAGAGAAGCTTCCGACCGGCAGCGTGACGATCGACGTCGTTACCACGTACGCGGAATTGAAACCTGCCGGTCCGCTCGACGTCACGATCACGGTCAACGGCAAGCTCTTCGCTGAAGGCCGCGTCCCGATCAGCGCCCCGTTGGCCTTCACCGCCAACGAGTGTCTCGACATCGGCATCGCGCTCGGCTCGCCGGTGTCGCTCGACTACTACGACAAGGCGCCGTTCAAATTCAACGGCAGGATCGACCAGGTCACCGTCAAGTACACGGTGTTCGCGAAGCCCGCGGAGGCGGCTGCGTCGTCGCGCACCTCGACGCCAGTGGCAGCCGGCGATCACTAGCGCGGTTTTCAAAGGATGTCGCGTCCGCCTTCAGTCGGACCTTCGAGGTCCGGCTGAGGCCGACGTAGAGGCCACGGAGAACTTGGCCGTTCGTCGTCATCGAACCCGTTGGCGTTGGCGCGCGGCTTTGAGCGACACCGAGAAATACCCGGTCGCGCCTCGTCCCGGCTCGCCCCACGCCACGTCGAGCCGGATGACGTCGACAAACGGCACTAGGAGTCGCAGTCCGATACCGTAGCCATCGATGGCCGACTCCGATTCCTGAGCGCTGTTATCGCCCCATGCGCGGCCAACGTCTGCGAACCCGACGAGCTGCATTCCGCCGTACAGATTCAGGCCCTTCACGGTGAATGCTCGTACCGGTAGCACGACGCAGTTGTATTCGAAAGTGCCAATGAACTGGTCTCGACCGCGCCGCGAGCCGAAGCTCCAGCCGCGTACGCTGTTGGCGCCCCCCAACGAGAACTTGAGGTACTCCGGCAGCTCGACGCCGACCTCGCCAGTCTGAAACATCGCGAGCGAGAAGAGCCCGAACCCGTGACGTTCTGCCAGCCGCTGGAATCTCCGTCCGTCCAGGATGAACGTCCACGATTGTGCGTCTCCGAAGAGTCGGTCCACCTCGACTTCGGCCCATGTGCCATTTCGCGGGTTCGTGGACGAATCCAGCGTGTCGAGCGTGACGAGCGCGCCGAGCGTGCCAATCACGTCCTTGCCATCCGCAGCGAGCGACGCACCGGAGGACCCCGTGTCGACCCCCAGGACCGCGGCGGTCGCGCCGGTCCTCAGACCATGCCTCCAATTGCGAGCGATGCGTACGTCGGCGGCGGTTGCGCGCTCGTCGAAGTCGTAAAGCGTATTCCGCCGCTTCGAATAGCTGAACCCGAGTTGCCTCATCCAGGTGCCCGGCGTGATCGTCGGCGCAACAAAGATCGCACTTGCACCCGTTTCGCCGCCGAAACGGGTGGACACGCTGGTTAGTGTTTCACGCCCCAGGAGGTTGATGCCTCGCAGGCCCGGGCCGGCACTGACGCCGTTCTCATCCGTCACGCGGAGGATGACCACAGGCAGCAGTCGCAGTGTCTCTGTCACTGCAACCTCGACGACCACGCCGTCATTCTCGAGGTGTGCTTCGATGTGGACGGCTGTGAACAGTCGGAGCTCGTCGAGCCGGCGCCGGTCCAACGCGATCGTTGCTCGGCGAAAAGGCTCTCCCGCCTTCGTCGCCAAGTGCCGTTCGACCGTATCGGCTGACAGGTGTCGTTGGCCGGTCACGCGAACTTCCGTGACGATGCGCCCCTCCAACGGGTCCACGGACTGAGCGAGCGCCCTATGCGGCAGGGCTCCGTACACGACGCTGATCAGCAGGAAGAAGGGCAGTCCTTTCGCCACGAGCGTTCTCACCCGCAGGGCTTTGTCGCGCTCAATCGCCAGCCACGCGGTCACCGAGCCCCTCGACCTCGCGGCGATACTCCTTGTAGACGCGCCAGAAGTCGCGCGCTGCGCCCTCGGTGAGCGGAAGGTTCGTCGCCACGACCGCCTGACGATCCGCCTTGAGGTCGGCCTGCAGTTGCTGAATCGCCGTCCATCGATTCCATGATTTGGGCGCCCACGCTGTCCGGCGACGCCAGCGCGGTCGCGACCAGAACCGTGAATGAGGCCAGTCTGTTGATCATGAGAATGCTCGTCGGTTTGATCGATGAATATTCCAAGCGCGCACAGAGTGCATTCGCGTCGCCCTTTTACGCAAGAAGGCGTCCACTGCGTCCTGCGAGGTCGATCGGAGGGCTCGATGCGGAAATCCGAGGACACCGGTCGACTCACCGGCGACGAATGGCGTACGGCACCGGCGCAGGTTCACGATCCGCTGTTGGAACGCTCACGAAATGTTGTGAGGTCGAGCGAGCGTGTGGCGCGAACTCGTCGTGCCGCCGACCAGAGATCGCGGATCCCTTGGAATTCTGGTGTTCAGCGTCGCCCGCCTCGCCTCTATGCACGTGGCCTGGCTCTTGCGATGTCCTAGGCGTGGAATGCCGGATCGAGGTCGTCCGCGGCCTTCTGGGTACGGTCGTCCATCTCGCGGGCCGGCTTGGGGACGTGCAGGTGGCCGATTTCGTCGAGACGTGCGCGAAGGCCACGAGGCCGCTGCGCATCGACCTGAGCGAGCTCGTCTCCGTCGATGCGGTCGGGATCGAAGCGCTGCTTCGCGTCCGGGAGATGGGCGCGGTGTTCGACGGGCTGCCCGAGTACCTGCACTTGAAGATCGAGTCGCTGGCCCGCGAGCGCCCTCCGGGGCGGCCTACGCGTGAATCGCGCCGGAGGGACACAGATAGCCGAACGAAGCACGAGCCATGAAAGCGATGGTGGGGTGATCCGTGGAAATCGCGGGCGCGATTCGACAGGCGATCGAGCTCTCGGCGGTCGCCGTGGAAGTACTGGCCGTCGCGCTCATCCTGGTCGCGATCGTCCACGGCACGGCACGGTACCTTCTTCACCTGCGCGTGGATCGGAGCGACGCCTACCGGCGCTACAAGATCTACCTCGGGAAAGCGCTCCTGCTGGGGCTCGAGTTCCTCGTGGCCGCCGACATCGTGAGAACCGTCGCGCTCGACCCGACGCTGCAGAGCGTGGGCCTGCTCGGGCTGCTCGTCGTGGTGCGGACGTTCCTCAGCTGGTCGCTCGTCGTCGAGATTGAGGGGCGCTGGCCGTGGCGCGCGACGAGCGCGGAGTGAACGCAATGGACGACACGCTGGCCCGTATCTTTGAACACCTGGCTGCTCGTATAGGCGGACCGTTGACGTTCCGGCTGATCGTCCAGCCGCTGGTGGCAGCGACCCTCGCGCTTCGCGCTGGTCTCGCCGATGCCCATATGGGACGGCGGGCCTACTTCTGGGCGATCCTGAGCGATCCGGAGCATCGGCGCGAGCACCTGGGCGAGGGGTGGACGGACGTGGCGAAGGTCTTCGTGCTCGCCTTCGTAATCGACGTTGTCTACCAGATCATCAAGCAGCGGTGGGTCTATCCGGACGAAGCCCTGATTGTCGCCACCATGCTGGCTATCGTTCCCTATCTGCTGATCCGCGGTTCCGTCACGCGAATTGCACGCAGCCTGGTTCGAAGGTCGTGAGCGACATGGAACCGAGTGGCCATCACACCGACGCCAACACGCTGCTCGCGGTCGATCGCACCAGACTGGCGCACGAGCGCACGCTGATGGCGTGGATCCGCACCGCCGTGTCGATGATCACGTTCGGGTTCACCATCTACAAGTTTTTCGACTTCGAGTTCAGGAACCGACCCGTGGCGAGAGGATCCATGCTGGGCCCGCACGAATTCGCACTGGTCATGATCGCGATCGGGCTCGTCGCCTTGCTGCTGTCGACTGCCCAGCACCGGCAGAGCATGCGTGCGCTGCGCGCCGAGTACGGCCGGATTGTGCCATGGTCCGTCGCCGCGATCGTGGCGGGCCTCTTCTCGATTCTGGGGGTCCTGGCGCTGACCACGGTGATGCTGCGATGGTGAAGTGATGGCGGCGCTGACAGGAATCCGGTCGCAGTACCGAATGTGATGGCGCGCCCGAGACCAGATCGTTCCGACGCTCCAGATGTCGCCGGCTGGCGATGGTCAGCAGTCGTCTCGCTTATCCTCGGTACCGGCGCTTGGTTGCAAGCCGGCGCCGGCGACGGATCACAGGGCGCAGCCGGCGACGACACCTGCCGCGCCCGCGGCGGCCAAGGCTGCGGCGCGCGCCGCGACGGATGAGGCGGCCACAACACCCGTCCCGCTCCAGAACCTCGAGACAGCCGAGGTCCTTGAACTGAATCGACCCTGGACCGGTGACTTCGATTCTATCGCCAATGGCGAGCGGCGATTCATTCGCGCGCTCGTGCCGGTCAGCCGAACGCTGTACTACACCGACGGTCTCGAGCAGCGGGGCATCGCCTTCGAGTCGCTCCGCGAATTCGAGAAGGTCCTCGGCGAGACCGCGGGAAAGGGCCAGGTCAAGCCAAAGATTGTCATCATCGCGACCAGCCGCGATCGGCTGCTCCCCGCGCTGGCCGAAGGCTACGGCGAGATCGCGGTCGGAGGGATCACGGTCACCGAGGGCCGGAAGCAGGCGGTGGATTTCTCCCAGCCCACGCTGCAGAACGTCCGTCACATCGTGGTCGCGGGGCCAGGCGTGCCAGCCCTCGCCACACTCGACGACCTCAGCGGTCGTGAAGTACACGTTCGCCGATCGAGCAGTTACCACGACGATCTGACCGCCTTGAACGAGCGATTTGAGAAGGAAGGCAAGGCGGCGATCACGATCGTCCCGGTCGACGAGGTGCTGGAGGACGAGGACGTCCTCCAGATGGTGGATGCGGGCATCCTGCCGATCACAATCACCAACACGCTCTACGGCGAGTTCTGGAAGCAGGTCTACGATCGGATTACTGTCTATGACAACCTCACCGTGCGTGTGGGCGCCGACATGGCATGGGCGATCCGCCGCAATGCGCCACGGCTCACCAGCGTTGTGAACGACTTTGTTCGGACGCATCGCGCCGGCACGGTGTTTGGCAATGTCCTCCTCAGGCGGTATCGGGACGCCACGCGTCTGACGAATCCGTCCGCTGAACAGGACCTCGAGCGCTTCCGCGTCGCCGCCGAGTCGTTCAAGAGATACGCGGCCCGGTACGACTTCGACTGGCTGGTGATCGCGGCGCAGTCGTATCAGGAGTCGCGCATCGATCAAAGCCTCAAGAGCGCCGCGGGCGCGGTCGGCGTCATGCAGATCAAGCCGACCACGGCAGCCGAAGTCGGCGTGCCAGACATCAATACTATCGACGGCAACGTCCACGCCGGCGTGAAGTACGCTCGCTTCCTCGTGGATCGCTACTACAAGAACGAGCCACTGGATCGTCTGAACCGTGCACTCTTTGCGCTTGCGTCCTACAACGCTGGGCCGGCAAAGGTGCGCCGGATGCGGGAGAAGGCAAAGGAGATGGGCTTCGACGCGAATGTCTGGTTCAACAACGTGGAGCTGGTCGCCGGCCAGATAAGCGGCCGTGAGACCGTGGAATACGTCTCGAATATCTATAAGTACTACACCGCCTACAAGGCGATGGTGGCGCACCTGGAACTGCGCAGCAAACGCCGCCGCATTCTCCAATGACATCGTGAAGTGATGGCGGCGCCCTTCGCGTCGCTCTCAAGGCTCACAGCATTTCGTGGCCCTCTGACAGCATGCGGTGAAGGGCCGTAGATGACGATCTCGCGCTCACCGCCAAGAGCGTCATTGCTGAAGGTTTCGCAGCGAATCACCTTTTGCCCAGCGGCACAGCCGTTGGGCGACTTCTTGCTACATCGCGATCTGTGCTGGCCGGCGAAGGTTTTATGACGCGATATCTCCTTCCGGTACTTCTGCTCGGTGCAGTGGCGACGGGTTGCCGCGCGGGGAACACGGAGGTGGCGTCGGCATCCGAGCCGCCTCCGCCTCTCATTGAGCCGGAACTCGGTCCAGGCGCGGGCCTCGTGGACCCGCGCGCAGACGCGCTCGTGCGCCAGATGAGCGAGCGCCTCGCTCGAGCCAAGGCGTTTGCCCTCGAGGCCGAGGAACTCTACGACGAGGTGCCGGAGCAGAGCCCGCGGCGGCAGCTCACCAGCACGCGCCGCGCGGCCTTGCGTCGTCCCGACCGGCTGGTGGGCGATGCGTCAGGTGACGCGGTGAACCGTTCGTTCTGGTACGACGGCAAGGTGTTCGCGGCGCTCGACAAGGAACAGAACGTCTGGGCCAGCGGTGACGTGCCGCCGACCGTGGACGCTGCGCTCGACTGGGTGTTCGACAAGACTGGCACTGTCGTTCCACTTGCGGACTTCCTCTATGCGGATAGCTACGAGCGGCTGATGGGCGGCGTGCAGCGCGCCGAGTACCTCGGCATCCACGAGGCCGCCGGCGTGCCGTGCCACCACCTGGCGTTCGAGCAGGCCACCATCGACTGGCAGCTCTGGATCGATGCCGGCAAGGACCCGCTGCCGCGCAAGCTGGTGATTACCTACAAGACCGAGGACGAAGTCCCGCAGTACACGGCGACCATCCGGAAGTGGAACCTCGAGCCGCGGTTGCCGGATGCGCTGTTCGTCTTCACGCCGCCCGAGGGTGCTACCCGGGTGGAAGTGCCGGCATTTGTCGCCCGGGCCGAGCCGTCGGCGGGAGGACCGCGGTGACCCGTCGCCTGACCGTTTCGGTCACCCTCATCACCCTCGTCATCGGTTCGAACACCGCGCTCGAGGCGCAACGCTCCCGTGGATCGGTGTCGTCGGCGCGGGGGACCTACAGCCACTCCGGCAACACGGGCTCCGTGCAAGGGCAGCATGCGAGCGGCACGCGGACGGTCAACCAGACCAGCTCCGGCGGGACGGCTACCCGGCAGGCACAGACGCAGAGCGGTGCGAGCCGGAGCACGACCAGGGACGTGGACGCCGAGAACCGCGAGATCAACAAGACGACGACCGGCACCACGGCCTGGGGCGAGTCGGGCACCCGGTCCCGGGAGGTCGAGGGTCACGGTGGCTACGCGACCATCGAAGGGAGCGGGCGCACCAGCACGGGGCGTTCGGCCTCCGGCGAAGGCGTGGCGGGCCGCAACTACTACGGCCAGCCGGCGGTCGCCGGAACGGTCAACACCAAATACAACGGCACCTACAACGCCGCCGCCGCCCGCACGCCGTACGGCGGGTGGAACACCGCGGCGGCCGGTCCGTACGGCGGACGTGTGACGACGACGTTGCCATCAGGTTACAGGACGGCGACATATTACGGTCGTCCCTACTACACGTACGGCGGCGCGTATTACCGGCCCTATACGTATGGCGGCGTCCACTATTACTACCCGGTTCCGCCACCGTACTACTCGTATTACAGCTACCCTCCTCCAGGCGCGACGATTCTCATAATTGCGGGCGTCACGTACCTGGTGTCGCAGGACGGCAGCTACTGCAAGCAAACGACGACCAGCGACGGAAAGACGGCGTACCAGGCGGTGCCCGCGCCGCAGGGCGCCGCGATGGCGACGCTGCCGTCGACGCGCGTGCTCGTGAGCGTCGCAGGCACCACCTACTATCTCAGCGCCAATGCGTTCTACCGGCGCGTGATGAACGGCGCGCAGGAATCGTTCGTGGTGGTGACGGCACCAGCCGGGTTCGTCTTCGTCGCGGCACTGCCGGCGAACTTCGAGGTCGTTCAGCTGAACACGATGTACTTCAAGGCGGGCGGCCGTTACTACGTGCCATACCTCTCGCCAGACGGCGTGGAGAGGTACGTCATGGTAGACACCCCGCCGACGCCGTCTTCGACGGGGGCGGTACCGGCGGCTCCGGTCCATGCTTCCGCACCAGCGGCTGCGGTGTCGGCTCCAGGCACCACGCCCCCGGCACCAGTGGCCGCCCCTGTCCGTGCGGTGGTGGAGCACCTCGAGGCCCCTGCGGGAACGGTCCTCGTGGTCCGGCTCGCCACCGAAGTGAGCTCCGCGACCGCGCAGGTCGGCAACCGCTTTCAGGGCTTTCTGGACCAGGACCTCGCCGCCAACGGCCGCATGATCGCACCGCGCGGCACCGGCGTGTACGGCGTGGTGAGTGCGGTTGACTCCGGCAGCAAGATGAAGGGCCAGCCGACGTTGAGCGTGACGCTGACGGACATCCAGGTCGGCGGCCGCGTGCGGCCGATCAAGACGCAACCGGTGAATGTCTCGGGCGGGACCGCAAGCGGAGCAAAGAAGCTCGTTGGCGGAGCCGCGGTGGGCGCCACCATCGGTGCGATTGCCGGTGGCGGCGAGGGGGCCGCGATCGGCGCGGCGGTGGGGACCGGCGTCGGCGGCGCGGCGGCCGCCGCCAGCTCCGTCAAACCAGCCGTCATTGCAGCGCAGACCCCGCAGGCGTTCACCCTGGCCGTGCCACTGCAGCTGGAGATCACGACCAACGTGGCCGTGCGTTGAGCAGGAGAGGACCATGAAGACGAGGCATTCGAGGTTAATCGGGATGGCATGCGCGCTCGCCGCACTCGTGCTGGCGCCGCTGGCCGCGCAGGACCTGCAGCAGAAGCTGGCCGCCGCCAAGCAGGCCGCGGCCCTCAATCAAAAGGCCCTTCGCTCGTACTCCTGGGTCGAGAAGACGGAGCTCAGCCTCAAGGGCGAGGTGAAGAGCACGAAGGTGGACATGTGCCGCTACGGGCCCGACGGTAAGGTGCAGAAGACACCTGTCGTCGAGCCACCCCCGCCAGACAAGAAGCGCGGGGTGAAGGGCAAGATTGTCGCGAAGAAGACCGAGGAGATGAAAGAAGAGCTCCAGGCGGCGGTGGCGCTCGTCCAGCAATACCTCCCACCCTCCCCCGACATGATGCAGGTGGTGATGAATGCCGGCACCGCGTCGATCTCTCAGGCGGGCCCGGGCCGCGCATCGCTCAAGTTCCCGGGCTACGCCAAGGCCAACGACGCCTTGACGCTGACGTTCGACACGACCGTCAAGTCGCTGCAGCAAATCGATGTCCAGACCTGGCTCGACGAGCCAGACAACGCCGTCACGCTGAAGGTCACGATGAACCGACTCCCTGACGGAGTGAGCCATCCTGGCGAGGTGGTGCTCGGGATGCCGAAGCGCAAGATCGAAGTCCGCATCACGAAGTCGAACTACCAGAAGCTTGCACAGTAGTGAATCTACAACTGGAAGGAGTCACGCCATGAGTCGAGCAATCGCCGCCGCGGTCTTTGCGTCAATGTTCGCCGCCGTCGCGGTGGCCTCGCAACAGCCGACGCCGCAATACCCGGTGATGGAGGCCATCGCGCAGAAGGTGATTGAGAAATACCAGACCACACCGTGCGAGCAGCTGTCGGCCGAGAAGGCGCAGCCGCCAAATCCGCAACAGGCCCAGATGAAGGCCAAGGCGGTCCAGCAACTGCGCCAGGATCCCGACATGCGCAAGGCGTTCCTCGACAAGGTGGCGGCGCCGATTGTCAACAAGATGTTCGACTGCGGCATGATTCCCTGACACCGCGATCCATGTCCTGCAACGGAGTCGTCCGGTGAGCACGGTTCACGAACCCGTCACGAAGGCGTCGCGTCGGCTAGCCAACTTCCACCTGCTGGCGAAGCCGACGGGCGCAGTGTGCAATCTCGACTGCAAATACTGCTTTTTCCTCTCGAAGGAAATGCTCTACCCGGGAAGCCGCTTTCGGATGGCGGACCAACTGCTCGAGACCTACGTCCGCCAGTTGCTCGAATCCGAGGCGGGGCCAGAGGTGAGCATCGCCTGGCAGGGCGGCGAGCCGACGCTGATGGGCCTCGACTTCTTCAAGCGCGCGGTGGACTACGCCGAGCGCTACAAGCGACCAGACCAGACGCTCGCCTACACCATTCAAACCAACGGCACGCGATTGGACGATGAGTGGGCGGCGTTCTTCAAGGCGCACAAATATCTCGTCGGGCTGAGCATCGACGGACCACGCGAGCTGCACGACGCCTATCGCGTGGACAAAGGCGGCCAAGGCACGTTCGATAGCGTGATCCGAGGCTGGCGTCTGCTCCAGAAGCACGGCGTCGACGTCAACATCCTCTGCACCGTGCACGCGGCCAACGGCGAACATCCACACGATGTCTACCGCTTCTTCCGGGACGAGCTCGGGGCCGAGTTCCTCCAGTTCATCCCGATCGTCGAGCGGGTGAGCGCGGAGATGCTGCCGCTCGCCAATCGCGGCTGGGGCGAGCGCGGCAGCGATCCGCGCCCGCTGTACGTGCTCGAGGGGAACGAGGTGACGGATCGATCGGTGGGATCGGAGCAGTGGGGACGCTTTCTCATCGGCATCTTCGACGAATGGATCCGCGCGGATGTCGGGCGCGTGTTCGTGCAGATGTTCGATGCCGCGCTGGCGTCGTGGGTCGGCCTGCCGTCGGCGATGTGCATTTTCAACGAGACGTGCGGCAGCGCCCTGGCGCTCGAGCACAACGGCGACCTCTACTCGTGCGATCACTTCGTCGAGCCGAAGCATCTGCTGGGCAACATCCAGCAGGTGCACATGCTGCAGCTCGTCACGTCAGAGCAGCAGCGGCAATTCGGCCTCGCCAAACGGGACACGCTGCCTCGGGTACTGTCGCGAGTGCTCGGTCCGATTCGCCTGTCACGGTGAGTGTCCCAAGAATCGCTTCATCACGACGCCGGACGGCGAGCCCGGCCTGAACTATTTGTGCGCCGGGTACAAGGCATTCTTCACGCATATCGATCGACCGATGCGGATGATGGCCGAGCTGCTGCGCCAGGGACGCTACGCGGACGAGGTGATGGCGATCCTCAGCACAGTGAAGAAGCCGTCGAGCCTCAGACCGATTCACGTTCTTTAAGCTGATCATAGCCGCGCGCTTCACGGTCGTTCGGCGCGCGATCATTCTGTCGGCCTGGCTCGCAGCGCTGGCGCTGCTCGCGACGCCCGTGCGCTCGCAGGAGCCAGTGGTGTTTGGTGTGATCGGCGACACCGGAGAGGTCTCGAAGGGGCTGCTCAACGTTGTGCGTGAGATGGGCGACTACCGCCGCGAGCGCGCGCGGTTCGACTTCGTCCTGCTGCTGGGCGACAACATCTACAACGATGGCGTCGGGCGCGGAATTCCCACCGTGTTCGAAGTGCCCTTCGCCCATCTTCTCCAGGCTGGCGTCGAGTTCTATGCCGTGCTCGGCAACCACGACATCCGCCGGGGAACGGAACTGCAAATCAACTATCCGGGCTGGAACATGAACGGCCGGCGCTTCTACTCGTTCTCGAAGAGGGACGACCTCGTCGAGTTCTTTGGGCTCGATTCGACGGCCCTCGCGGGAGAGGCGAGCGCGCTCGTCGTCGTCGAGAAGGCCAGGCTCGACCAGGAGCGCGCCGCCCTCGCGCGCAAGGCGACGCTCACGCCTCGGAGACGCGGCGGCTCGCCCGGATCAACGCCGAGCTCGGCGAGGACGTCGAGTTCGTCAAGGTGCAGGAAACCGTGAAGAACGAACAGCTCGTCTGGCTACACGACGCGCTGACACGATCGAAGGCGCGATGGAAGGTGGTATTCCTGCATCACTCCATCTACTCGGCGGCAACCAGGCGCAACGGGCACGGCGGTGAGAAATCCGTGTTGACGTTGCGGGCGCTGCTCGAGCCCATCTTCGTCGATCGCCGAGTCGACCTCGTCCTTGCCGGCCACGATCACCATTACGACCGGTCGACGCTGCAACCCGTGAACACCTCCAACGGGCACCGCGTCCAGTATGTGACGGCTGGCGCGAGCGCGCGCCTGAGAACAGCTACCGTCGACCCTCGCAACACGTACACGGCCAAGGCCGTGGGCACGATCCACTCGTTCCTGATCGCTCATGTGACCCCCGATGCCATCCGAATCGAAGCGATCGGCGCCGACGGCAAGACGCTCGACTCGTTTCAAGTCTTGAAAACCGCAGCAACTGCCAAATGAGATACGGGAGCGGCGAGGTGCGGCGACTGTCAGAATCGGATCGAAATGCCGGCGTTCAGCTCGAACTGGTGCGAGTACTTGGAGTCGCCGACAAGGTAGCAGCCCCAATAGGGGTCGCACCACCAGCCCGCGGTAGTCGTCGTGATATAGGTCGGCGTCCAGCGACCTTCGAGGCGAAGGCCGAAATTCTCGCCCGGGTAGACTTTCACTCCGACGGCTCCTGTGCCGGAGAACCTGGTGTCGCCCGGGATGTCCCGTGAGGTCCCGGAGACGGTCGCGGTCACCTCGGCTATACTGCGTCGCCCCGAGCCCGAAGAGGAGGTACGGGCGAACCGCGGCAGCAGCGTCACCAAAGTTGTAGGCGTAATAGCCGTGGTAATTGTTGATGTTCAAGTCTCCGAGCTTGACGGTCGTCGTTCCTCGGAGCTCGAGCTCGGTCGCCTGCTGATTGAAGAGGAAGCCGATCTCCGAGTGCTCGCCGGCGAAGAATCCCAGCCGCAGCCCCCAGGAAAATGCATCCTTGGGCTCAATGGTATTGAATGTTCCCACGCCGGGCACGGTCAGGCTACCGTCTGCCTCCACGCCGTTGCTGAACGTCCATCCAGCAGTGGCGCTGATCTCGACCCGCGGGTCCTGGGCCGCCGCCTTCGCCGCTGTCAGAATTACGATCGCCATCAACCACGCCGACTTCCTCCACATGACTCCTCCTTCGCCGCATGGCCAATACGAATACCCACTGTCTGCGCCCAGACAACCCGTGTGGCTCGGGCCGTGATCTCCAGCACCAGCTCGAAGCCGCCACGTCCGTGAGGGCTCACGCGCGTTGCTCAAAAAGGTCGCCGGCTCGAGCTCGATCCGTTACACGCCGAGATCTTGACTGTGGCCTCACTGTTCGCGTGTGTCTCAGAGCTTGGAGTGACTACGGACAGTGACCGTCTCACGGCATTCCGTAGGCCCTGACAACTGCTCGATGACAGCCCAGGGAAGCGCCGGCGCGTGGAGTCTAGGCGTCGGCCTCGGATTCCAGATCGACCACGCGGTGTTCGACAGCGTCTGCGAATGCCCGCACGGACGTGCTACTTGGGGTTCGTCTTCGTGATCTTGTTTCCCTGAACTCCGAGACCGGCCATGAGGCCCTTCTGGTCGAACACGACCGCATAGATGTCGGCCTTGAGCGTCGTCGTCGTGAGGTTCTTCGACGTTCCCTTGTTGACCACGACAACCGTCGGGCCCACGCCCACCTCGAAGCCCTTGGCTTTGCTCAGCGTCTGCACGGCGTTGTCGTTCATGAAGAACAGCGCATAGCCATAGGTCTTCGCCCCGGCCTGCAGGCCGACGGACGTGCCAGTGGTGGTATAGAACCCTTCCGGGTTGCCGTCCTTCAACAGCGTGCCGGTGCCGCGTTGGACGCCGACTCCCACACTCGCTCTCGTGATTTTCGGGAACACGAGGATCGCCTGTGCCTTTTCGGCCAAGGTCTTGGTTGCTGGATCCTTCTCATAGAGCGATGACAGGGCCCACTCCGCGTCCTTGGCGAGCTTCTCGGGCTTGCCGACCTTCTCGACCTCGTCTTGAGCCACGGCAGCGGTGACTGGCAACGCCAACCACGCGCCGATGATGACGACAACGAAACCAGTCACTGACATGGTAAACGCTCTTTCCAATACCGAGGCCTGGCGAACCATCGAGTGTCGGCGACATTGGTGGAGACCCGCCGCGTCAGTTCCATGAGAATCAGCGGATAGGCGGCTCGATACTTCGTGTTGAGCTATTGCCAAATCAGCGGGATCGTTACTCATTTACCCCTCCCAAGTCGAAACAAAGGTGAAGGCAAGCTTCGGCGCCAGCGCACAATGCACGACACGACTTTCACGATCTCCTGGCGTTCGCAGCGCTGAGGGAACCGTGGTTTTATCAGCTAGATGGCTTGTCGCTCGCCGAGCACCTCGCGCACGCTTCGCGGCTCCCGTCGCTCCTGACGGTTGAGCCGATGGCGTGCGATCGACGAGCGCCGGTACACTTCTTTTCGTACTCGCATGATCTCGCCGAGTGGCGCATGCTCCGCCGTGACCCGCCAGGGGGTAAAGGACAACGCGTCCATTTTTTCGAGGTTGTCAGCACCGGAAATGTCCTGCGCCGGTAAACGTACCTTGGCCACGGTGACGAATGGCGAGAGCGCCTCCAGCCATTCGACGGTCACGTCCTGGACGGGCATTTGCTCGAGATTCGTGCAGAGCTGCACCTGCAGGTCGAACTCGAAGGGGCGCTGCTTCAGCTCCGCCACCAGCGCCTGCCGGTAGGCGTCGGGATCGGACGCCAGATCGACAACGCGTCGTTCGACAGCGTCTGCAAATGCCCGCACGGGAGCGAAGCGCACTTTTGCGATGAAGTCACCGTGGCGGACCGCCCCCTCCGTCCAGTAGTGTCGAAAGCAGGACATTCTGCGCGGGCAGCCGAGCCAGTGCGAGAAATGCCAGCAGCTCATCCCACGCCCAGTCCTTCTCAGCGAGCGTGCCCTTCCCGGTCAAGAACTCCGAAAGCAATTGATGGGCGCCGGCTCTGCCTCTCGCAAAGTAACTTGGGGCGTCGGTGAACAGCTGTTGGATGAACAGATAATGCGCCACTGAGTTACAGAAGAAGACGGGCATGTTGATGGTGTTGTAGTCGAACGTCCCTGCGTCTGGCTCGTCGTCCACAAGGGTCGTGCCGGCAATGTTGAACATCTTGAGCGCCAGCCCGAATGCATTCGACAGTGTCGCATCTGCACCGAGATGCGCGACCCCGTTCGAGAAGCGAATCAGCGCATCGTGCCGTCCAGGTCTGGCGTAGATGCCTTGGGCATATCCCGGCGGCAGCCCGTCAAGAATTTCCACCTCGGCACGCACAAGCCCATACCCTTTCGCATGGGCGAACCGTACCGCGCGTCCCACGCCCTCGCCCGCAACCGAATTGACCACGTATTGTTCGACTCCGGCGACCACTGTCTTGAGATCTTCCTCGAAATGTGCACTCAGCGCGTCGAGCTCCGGTGCATATCGAACGAACTGCGCTGGAGCACCCGCCCTGGTTTGTGTCATGGCCATCGTCGTTTCCTTTCATGCCACGTTGGCGATAAATCTGATGGCTGTGATGCTCGGTAGAAACATGTATGCAGCGGCTTTGGTCGTCACGAAGGTTGAGAGACCTGTTACCTCGATCGGCGGGCCCCCATTTGCCTGAGGGATCACGAAAATGCTTTCCGCGGGGTCCTGGGTGCCAATCAGTGGATCTTTCGACTGTGGGTGAAGCCTGACGGCCCCGGCGAATTCGCTGTCATTGACCCAGCGTCGCAGCACGAACTCATATTGGTTTTCGATGTTCGCGTTGATGAAATAACCGAGAATCCCGCGCTCGATGCCATCGTACGGTTTCTTTGGATCGTAGGTCGGCCCGTACGGCAGAAGGCAACGACTCAGCCGGTGAGAATTATTGCTGCCGCCGGGGACCCCCTGGCCCGCGATTGGCTGACCTCGTGGATTGACGCGGCGTATGTGTGCGCCGACGGGACAGCGGATCCCCTTCGCATCTCCCGAACCATCGGCATTCACATACTCGAAATCGTTCAACTGTTCGGGCGAAATCCCTTCCGCAGGGCTATCCGTGTCCGGTGACAAGGCGAGCGGAACGCCGTTGCGCCATCGCCCGCACATCTTTGCCGCGAGCAGTTCAGGATCGATTTTGTCTTTGTTCGACTGCAGAAAATTCTCAAAGCCTACGACGTCGGTCTCGATCTTCTTGAACACTCCAAAGCTGCCGTTCAGGCCGAGCTGTCGCGGCTCCGGCACCTCGTAGTTCTCAGCGTCTTCCCGCAAGACGAAGAGCCATGGCTCGCAGGGCTGCTGGTGGTCGGGGGGATATTTCTCCGGGCCGCCGCGAATGGTGGTCCTGGAGATGCCGTCGGTATATCCGAAGTGAGTCTTGCCAGTGGGGACGGGTTGGCCGTCTTGCATCTCCATCAACGCCATTCCGTCCTGGCGCCACATTTCTCGAAAGGCATTGCCTTCGGCAAACCAGGCACACACCCTGTCGCTGTAGCTCTGCATCGCTTCCGGGCTGATCGCGTGCAGAGTCACCAGCACGTGATCGTCCCCTTTTCCAAAACCGCCACTCCAGTTCTGGGGCGAACTGGCTCCGACATCTCCGACCAACTCCGCTCGTCGCGCGGCTCCTTCGGTGAAGGCGCCAAATGACTTGAACGATAGATTTGGGACGCGTTTGGTTATCTCGAGCGCCACCAGTCCGGGCCACGTGATACCGATGTTGAGACAATAGTCGGGCTTGCGACGTGGGGCCGCCGCGGGGTTGTCTCCAGGTCCGGGCGCGAACCCCACGTGCCAGTCCTCGGCGGTGGTGATTTGCGGGGCATCGGATTCGTCGCCGCTGACGAGCCGTTCAAGTTGCCTGCGCGCGTGTGCCGAAGCTCCTACCGTCAACAGGAAATGCCGCACCATCGGCATCCTGTAACCGCGGAGAATGAAGCCCTGAATGTCCGCGAGGTCGAGCGCGGACTTGTCCATCGTCCCCGAATCGCTCTCCGTCTGCGCGTTCTCGCGTTCCCTTCGACGGAGCATTCGGCGAAGAAGCCCCGGGGCCTCCCTCGCCGGGGCTGCTGGTGCTTTGAAGTTCTTGGCCAACGCGCGTCCCTCCGGACTAATGATGGTTCGCGATCAAGTCACTCCACGGCTATCGAGCGGTGGCCGATTGTGGCTTCCGGTCGGCCAGCAGTGCTTTAACGTCTTGAACCGAGAGGCCTGGATAGGCACTGTAAAACCCGATCGGCGGGTTGTTTTCTTTCAATGCCCACTGATAGAACGCCTGGGCGTTCTTTGCTACTGAGAGTTGGCGGCGCGCCAATGACATGTGGAAAGACAGTGTCGAAAACAACCGTGCTCTTGTCCGCGAAGTCCTGGACGTACGGCTCGAAATCACCGTCGTAGACCGTGAAGAAGCCCATATGGTCGTTGTCAAAGGGCACCCAATCGGAGAAATGCACCGTCCCAACAGAATTCAACGCTTCTTTGCCCTTCTCGTGGAACAGCGCTTCCCCGACCAGCTTCAAGGCAAAGGCCCGCAACCGTGACTTGAAGGCCATGATTATCAGCAAGGGACTCTGCTGTGTCTTGCCTGTAAAGCCCGCCGCACGCGCGCACGCCTTGATGTCCTGAACCGAAGCCTCGTAAGCGCAATACGTATCGAGAGGCTTGCGGACATGGGACTTCAGCCATGTGATGATTCTCTGAGGGTTGTCAGCCACGGGCATGGCCGGAGCGTCTTCCACGTGTTTGAAGATGGCATCAAACACCGGGCCGGCATTCTCCACGAGCCGGTCGATATGTGTGTCGACCTCGCCGTCGATGTCCGACAGGAACAGAAGCGTCTCGTCTCCCCTGACCATGAAGCGGGAGAAGTGCACGGTACCGAGCTGGTCCTGCGTCCTTGCGAAATCGGGCATCAACGGGGGCAGTTCTTTGGTGAGCGCCTTGGCATTCGCCGGTCCCTTAATCGGGAAGTCAATCGTGAGATGGCTCTGGGTCATAACGTGTTTCCCCGTGTCTTTTGTTCTGCTGTGCCAACGCGGAGCTCCTGATTGTTCGTCGTTCCACAACGGCTATCGAGCGACCGCCGATTGTGACTTGCGATCGGCCAGCAGCGCTCGAATGTCTTGAACCGAGAGGCCTGGATAGGCGCTGTAAAATCCGATGGGCGGATAGTTGTTTTCCAATCCCCACTGATGAAACGCCTGGGCGTTCTTTGCTACTGGAGTCGGCGGCGCGCCAACGACATGTGGAAAGAGAGTATCGAACACGAACGAGGTTTTGTCGGCGAAGTCCTGGAAGTACTTCTCCATATCACCGTCGAAGATGGTGAAGAAACCTATGCGGTTGTTCTCAAAGGGCACCCAATGGGAGAAATGCAGCGTCCCAATGGAATCCGAAGCCTTATGTCCCTTCTCTCCTATCAAGGCCTTCCCGACCAGCTTCACGGCAAAGGCTTGTAGACGTGACTTAAAGGCCATGTATGTCAGCAAGGGGCCCTGCGAGGTATTGCCCCTAAAGCCCGCAGCACGCGCGCACGCCTTGATGTCCTGAACCGACGCGTCCTCGTAGGCGAAATACGTGTCTAGAGGCTTGCGGATATGCTGCTTCAGCCAGTTGATGACCCTCGGAGCGTTACCAGCCACCGGCGTGGCCGGAGGGTCGTCCACGTGTGTGAAGATGGTGTCAAACACCGGGCCGGCGTTCTCCACGAGACGGTCGATATGCTTGTCGACTTCGCCGTCGATGTCCGAAAGGAAGAGCAGCTTCTCGTCTCCCCTGACCATGAAGCGGGAGAAGTGCACGGTACCGAGCTGGTCCTGCGTCTTTGCGAAATCCGGCATCAACGGGGGCAGCTCGTTGGTGAGCGCCTTGGCATTCGCGGGTCCCTTGATCGGGAAGTCAATCGTGAGGTGGCTCTGGCTCATCTCGTGATTCCCCTTGTGTTTTGTTCTGCTTTGCCAACGCGCAGCTCCTGAATGATCGTCGTTCCACGACGGCTATCCAGCGGTGGCCGCTTTTGCCTTGCGATCGGCCAGCAGGGCTCGAATGTCTTGAACCGAGAGGCCCGGATAGGCGCTGTAAAACCCGATGGGCGGATAGTTGTTGTCCGCTGCCCACTGAATGAACGCCCTGGCGTTCTTTGCTACTGGAGTTGGCGGCGCGCCAACGATTTGTGGAAAGATGGTATCGAAAGCGAACGAGGTTTTGTCTGCGAAGTCCTGGATATACTTCTCAAAATCACCGTCGAAGATGGTGAAGAAGCCTAAGTGGTTGTTCTCGAAGGGCACCCAATGGGAGAAATGCAGCGTCCCGACAACATCATTCGCTTTATGTCCCTTCTCTTTCAGCATTGCCGGCCCGACTAACTTCGAGACAGAACCTCGCACATGTGACTTGAAGGCCATGTATGTCAGCAAGGGGGCTTGTGAGGTATTGCCTGTAAAGCCCGCCGCACGAGCGGCCGCCTTGATGTCCTGAACCGAAGCGTCGCCGTAAGCGAAATACGTGTCTAGTGGCTTAGGGACATGAGACTTCAGCCATTTGATGACCCTCTGAGGGTTACTAGCCACCGGCGTGGCCGGAGGGTCGTCCACGTGTTTGAAGATGGCGTCAAACAGGGGGCGGGCACTCTCCACGAGCCACTCAATATGCTGGTCGACCTCGCCGTCGATGTCCGAAAGGAAGAGAAGCTTCTCGTCTCCCTTGACCATGAACCGGGAGAAGTGCACGGTACCGAGCTGGTCCTGCGCTTTTGCGAAATCGGGCATCAACGGGGGCAGCTCTTCGGTGAGCGCCTTGGCATTCGCCGGTCCCTTGATCGGGAAGTCAACGACGAGATGACTTTGACTCATGGCGTCTTCTCCTTGTGTCCTTTTCCGCGTTGCCAACGTGGAGCTTCCTAGTTGATCGTCGCTTCACAACGGCTATCGAGTGGTGGCCGGTTGTGACTTGCGGTCGGCCAGCAGTGCTTTGAATGTCTTGAACCGAGAGGCCTGGATAGGCGCTGTAAAACCCGATGGGCGGATGGTTGTTTTCCAATGCCCACTGATAGAACGCCTTGGCGTTCTTTGCGACTGAGATTGGCGGCGCGCCAATAACGTGTGGAAACAGAGTATCGAACACAACCGTGGTCTTGTCCGCGAAGTCCTGGATGTACTTCTCGAAGGAACCGTCGAAGATCGTAAAGAAGGCTATGTGGTTGCTGTCAAAGGGCACCCAATCGGAGAAATGCACCGTCCCGACAGAAGTCAACCCTTCTGCGCCCTTGTCATGCAACAGGGCGCTCCCGACCAGCTTCATGGCAAAACCTTGCAGACGTGACTTGAAGGACATGTAAGTCAGCAAGGGACTCTGCGGCGTATTGCCTGTAAAGCTCGCCGCGCGCGCACACGCCTTGATGTCCTGAACCGAAGCCTCGTAAGCGACATACGTATCTAGAGGCTCGCGGACACGATGCTTCAGCCATCTGATCACCCTCTCAGGGTTACCAGCCACCGACGTGGCCGGAGGGTCGTCGACGTGTTTGAAGATGGCGTCAAGCACCGGACTGGCATTCTCCACGAGCCGTGCAATATGCGGGTTGATCTCGCCGTCGATGTCCGAAATGAAGAGAAGCTTCTCGTCTCCCTTGATCATGAAACGGGAGAAGTGCACGGTACCGAGCTGGTCCTGCGTCCTTGCGAAATCGGGCATCAACGGGGGCAGCTCTTCGGTGAGCGCCTTGGCATTCGCCGGCCCCTTGATCGGGAAGTCAATCGTGAGATGGTTCTGGCTCATGACAGCGTTCTCCTTTGCACGTCGGAATGGTCAGCTCGTACTCAAAATCCGGACCGCCGGGCGACCACGCCTGGAGTGGCAAAAACGAACTCCGGCAAGCGCAAGCCGTCTGCGAGATCACGGTGGGCCGTGACGGCTCGCAATAGATGGTCACGCAGCCCGAAACATGAACTCTGTCGTGAAGCGCGCGGCTCAGAATCGAAACGTCCACCCGGCCTGGATCTGAGACGACGTTCCGCGTTTGCCATCCTTGTTCACGCGTCTGCCGCCGAGAAATTCCAGCACGAGATCGAGCTGCTGAATCGGCGTCCAGGTCAAATTGATCGAGGACCGCTGCGTGCGGTGCAGGGCATCGTCTGGCTGCACGTCGAGATTGTCGACGGTGACGATGCCGTACGTAATCGCCGAGGTGAAGGTCGGCCGCCACTGGCGCTCGTAGCCGACGTAACCGGACGAGACGAACAGCGCACGAAGCTGATTGGTTGTCGCGTCGTACACGGCGTCCTGGCCGCCGAGCGTGCCGAGGTCGGTGATATAGCGTCCGATACCCCAACCCGCGTTGCCCGCGAACTTGACGCGATCGTCCCTGTCCCATTTCGGCAGAAGCACGCCGCTCACGTTGGCGCCGAAGGCGCCAGTAGACAGAGTCATGTCCGAACCGTTGGTCGGAGTGCCGCGCAGCGAGCGCGCGAGCAGCGCGGCTTGCACGTGCGACGTGCGGGTAAGGCGCAAGCTGACACCGCGTGCGGCCTCGGGATCCCAGCGCAGTCGCCCGATGAAGTCTGGTACGAGATTGACGCCCTGCGCGCCCGTCAGGTCGGGCGACGGGTTCTCGAGCGCCAGCGACGCGTTCAGGTGCCCGGTGAGGGCGCGTGTATAGCGAAGAAGCGGCTGACGAAAGAGCGAGATGGCATTCAAGCCCTCGAAGTCGATGCCGATGGGCTCTGCTTCGGGATCCGAGAACGTTGACCACGTCTGGCCGATCAGCCAGCGATCGGACTGGATGAACGCATGACGCAGCCGCATCGTTCGTCCCGAGCCGCCGAAGTCGCTCTCGAGAAACGTGCGCAAGGGTCCGATCGGCGTGTGCGCCCGGACGTCCAGGTTGCCGCGGCTCGCCGCAGGTGAATAGGTGGTGCGCGCCTGGTCACCCGGCACTTCGGCCTCGACCGGAATGGACGAGGTGACGAAGCGATCATCGGTGCCGAGCGCCGCGAGCGTGTGCACCAGCGTCATGCGCGCCTGCCCGCCGATCTTGAGCGCGGCGTCGGCGCCGGGAATGCGGAGCGAGCCAGGAAAGTCGCCGGCGGACACGACCGGGGCCGGCAGTTCGGGCGTGCGCTGCGGATCCTGGCTGTCGCCCTGGGACGTCTGTGCGGTGAGCGGGGCTGCGGGCGCGGCGCTCCCTGTCAACGCTGCCAACTGTGTTTGCGCCGCAAGCGCCACAGCGCTCGTGTCATCGAGTCGCGTGCGCAACGCCTCGAGCTCACGCGCTTGAGCGTCGAGGCGACGCGTCTGCTCCTCCAGCAGCCGACGTTGGTCATCGACGAGACGGCGCAAATCGGCCAACGCCGCATCCGATGTCGTCTGGGCGTTTGCCGGCGCAAACGTCGCCGTGACCAGCGTCGCGGCGATCGCGACTCCGAAGGCGCGCGCCGAATTGAGATGTCGCATCCACGAGCGGCCAGAGCAACGCGTATGCCGAAGCGTGGCTCCTGCAGGCGGCAGCCCGCGGTCCGCCGCGCGCGGCACGACGATGGCGACACGCCGCGGCGCGATGGGGCTTACTGCATTTGGTGACTACGCTGACGGCATGCTGTGACGCGGCCGTCTTGCGGAGCGAACGGACGCTCGACGGGACCGTATTCACTCCTCAGGTCGTGATTGTGTGCACGGTGTCGATTGAAGCGGCGTCCTTCTTGCTATCTGAGCGACGGCAGCCCAAGGCCGGGGGGTTCAGGCTGAAGCGTCAAGAGAGGAGTGATTCCGATGAGACGACGACTGATCTTGCTTGGCGCGGCGTGCGGGCTCACGCTGCTTCCGGCCGTGCCGGTCCAGGCTCAACTGAACGGAACTCACACCCTGGGCGACTTCGGCGTGCAAGCTGGATCGCAGCCCGCGCCCGGCTTCTATGCCGCGCTCTTCTATTTTCGAGTCGACACCGACACCATCAAGGATGCTGACGGAAACACCGTCCGCTTGTCGCCGGACTCTCCCGGGAGCATCGCCATCAACGCTGCTGCTCCCCTGCTCTGGTACGTGAGCAAAGCCAAGATCCTCGGGGCGAACTACGGCGTGATGGCGGTGCTCCCCTGGGCCAACGCGTCGCTCGAAGCGCCCGCCTTCGCGCTCAGCCACACAGTCGGCACGAGCTTCACCGACATGCTCGTCCGGCCGCTCGACCTGGGATGGCACGCCAAGCGCGCGGACGTCTCCGCCGGGTTCCAGTTCTATGTGCCGACGGGGAGATACGAGCTTGGTGGCAACGACAACATCGGGAAGGGCATGTGGTCATACGAGCCTTTCATCGGGACGACGCTCTATTTTGATGAGGCGCGGACCACTAGTCTCGCCACCACCGCTTTCTGGGAGTTCCACGGGGACAAAGAGGATTCCAACGTCAAGGTCGGGCAGATCCTCTCGCTCGAAGGAGGCCTGGGCAAGTCGTTTCTCGGTGGCGGTCTCGTGATCGGCGGTGCCTACTACGCGCAGTGGAAGCTCACGAAGGATCAGTTGACCGACTTTGTGCTGCCCGGCGGAGATCCGATTACGGTGGCTTTTCCCAACAAGCACAGGGTGTTTGCCCTCGGGCCGGACGTGACGTTGCCGATCGCGACCAAGTCGACGCTCTTCGCCCTGGTCAACATCCGCTATTTCTGGGAAACGGGCGCACGGGTGAAGACGGAAGGGCAGACTCTGACGGTTACGGCGACCTTTCCCGTTCCCAGCGTAAGGCTGAAATGAGAGAGCGGCCGCCGTGACAGCCCTGACGATCGCGGCCATCACGTTCGTGTGCGCGTTTGGCTCCGCCGTGATCGGCGCCTACGTGCGTGACCGGTTGCCCGCGCCGCACCTGAGCAAGGAGTCCCAGGACGCGGTACGGCTCGCCATGGGCCTGATCGCGACGATGACTGCCGTTTTGCTGGGTCTCGTGACCACCGCTGCGCGGAGCACATTCGACGCCAACGATACGGCGATCAGAAACAGCGCAGTCAACATCCTGACACTGGACCGCCACCTTGCGCGGTACGGCCCGGAGACCAAACCTACGCGCGACCTGTTGCGAAGCGTCTTGGTATTCCAGGTTGAAACGACGTGGCCGGCCGAAGGACGTAGCCATAATGTCGTCGCGCTGCCAACACCGAAAGTCGAGGAAATCGAAAACCAGATTTTTCACCTCTCGCCGGTGACCGAAGCCCAGCGCTGGTTCAAGGACAAGGCGCTCGGGCTCAGCCAGGAGGTGCTGAAGATACGGTGGTGGGTGTTCGCGAGCGGCGGCGCCATTCCGCAGGTGTTCATCGTCGTCGTGATCTTCTGGCTGTCAGTGACCTTCGGAAGCTTTGGCCTCTATGCGCCTCGTAACGCGACGGTCGTCAGCGTGCTCTTCATCGCTGCGGTGTCGGTCGCGGCGGCGTTGTTCCTGATCGTGGAGCTGGACGGGCCCTTCGACGGCGTGATCAGGGTCTCCGGCGGGCCCTTTCGCTTCGCGATCCACAACCTCGGTCGGTAAGAACGCGAGCGACAGACTATGACGAGCGACATGGTGCGCATGCGGAAGGCGTGTGCGAGCGTGATCTTCATCGCGATCGTGCTGTCCTGGCCAACAGTGAGCCGGGCCCAGCAACCACCCGCACAGGCGCCGGGAGAGGCCGAGGAACTCGCGAAGAAACTCGCGAATCCGATTTCGGATCTGGTGAGCGTGCCGTTGCAGTTCAACTGGGAACAGAACGTCGGAACGAGTGACGCCACGCGCTTCATCTTGAACGTTCAGCCGGTGATGCCGTTTGCGCTGAACAAAGACTGGAATCTGATCGCGAGAGTGATCGTCCCCTTCGTGAGCCAGCCGGCGCTGGTCGACGGCGGGGCGGCGGCCTTCGGCGTCAGCGACATCCTCGCGTCGTTCTTCTTCTCGCCCTCGAAGCCCGGATTGACGTGGGGAGTGGGGCCAGCCATCAGTCTCCCTTCAACGAGTGTTCCGAGCCTCGGCACAGAGAAATGGAGCGCAGGCCCAACGGTTGTCGTGCTGAAGCAGTCTGGAAAGATGACCTACGGGACACTGTGGAATCAGATCTGGTCCTTTTCCGGCAATTCAGACCGGCCGGACGTCAACCAGATGTTCTTGCAACCGTTCTTCGCTTACCAGGCGACACGGACCGTGACGGTAACCCTGCAATCCGAGACGACTGCCAACTGGGAAGTGGATGAGAACAGGTGGACCGTCCCCATCAACGTGCTCTTGGCCAGGTTGTCGTCGTTTGGCACATTCCCCGCGAGCTACCAGCTCGGGTTCGGCGCATTTGTGGCGCATCCCGACACCGGGCCGTCGTGGAAGATCCGCGGCGCCATCGTCATTCTTCTGCCGCGGCGCCGGTAGCGCTGCGAAGGATCGACGCGCGGATAGGTCTCGTCGGGGCGGGACGGACGCGTACCTTTGGACACTCGAGGGGCCGAGTCCGGAACTACTTGCGAGAGAGGAATTTAGTGGAGCGGGCTACGGGAATCGAACCCGTCTAGCTGGCTTGGGAAGCCAGAGCATTACCACTATGCTAAGCCCGCCTGCGGTGTTGAGGAATTATAGCAAACGGCGGTGGATGGCCCGACTGAAGTCGGGCCCTACTGCATCAAGGCGCAATCTCCACGTAGTCCATGCGCGAACGAAGTGAGCGCACCCTCGTTGAGTGAAGCGAAACGACCCTCGGCCGAAGGCCGCCCCTCGCCACGCACTAGCATCCTGGCTCCGGGTGCTACTGCAGCCCCAGCCCCTAGCTCCTGATAAACCCCAACACCTCGTCGCGTTTTTCGGCCATCCGGCCCGGCGTGGTCGCTTCCAGATTCAAGCGCAGCAGCGGTTCGGTGTTCGATGGCCGGACATTGAAGTGCCAGTCGTCGAACTCCACCGACACGCCATCGAGATGTTCAACGGTTCCTGATGCGTATTGCTTGCTGAGTCCGTCCAACTTGGCCGCGACCACGTCCATGCTGGCGACCTTCGTATTGATCTCGCCCGAGATGAAATACTTTGCTTTGAGCGGCGCCAGTAACTCGGCGAGCGCCTGGCCCTTGTTCGACATCAGCTCGAGCAGCAGCAGGGCAGGGATAAAGCCGTTGTCCGCGTAGAAGTTGTCACGGAAGTAATAGTGCCCGGTCACCTCACCGCCGAAGATCGCATCCCGCTCGCGCATCGTCTTCTTGATGAAGGAATGGCCGACGCGGTTCATGATCGCCGTCCCGCCCATTCTGGTGACGACGTCGCGCACGGCGTGGCTGGCGCGCAGGTCGTACACGATCGTCGCGCCCGGATACTTCATGAGAAAGGCCTCGGCCAGGAGGGCGGTGATGAAGTCGCCCGACACGAATTCGCCGGTGCCGTCGATGAAGAAACACCGATCGGCGTCGCCGTCCCACGCGATGCCCACGTCGGCCCGTTCCTGGACCACGCGTTCGACGATGTGGGCGCGGTTCTCTTCGATCAGCGGATTGGCTTCGTGGTTCGGGAAGCGGCCGTCGATCTCCATGCACATCGGGACGACCCGGCAGGGCAGCTCGTCGAACAGGCGCGGTGCGACCAGCCCGCCCATGCCGTTGCCGGCATCGAGCACGCAGTTGAATGGCTTCACGACGCGCTTGTCGATGAATGAGAAGACGTGCTGGATGTAGGGCGCCAGGATATCTTTCGAGGTGCGCTGGCCAGGCGCGGCTGCCGGCGCCGGCAGTGTGCCGTGCAGGATCATGTCGCGGATCTCGCCAAGCCCTGCCTCGCCGCTGAGCGGCAGCGCCTCCTGCCGCACCATCTTGATCCCGTTGTACCGAGACGGATTGTGCGACGCGGTGATTTGCGCGCCGCCCTGCAGCCCCTCGCTGGCGACCGCGAAATACAGCATGTCGGTGGCCATCAGCCCGCAGTCGACGACGTCGGCGCCCTGCTCCAGCGCGCCGGCAATGAAGGCGTCGGCCAGCGACGGCGACGACAAACGCATGTCTCGCGACACCGCGATCGCCGAGGCGCCGAGATAGGCGACAAAGCCGCGCCCGATCAGCCGCGCCGTCTGCTCGTCGATCTCCGATGGATACAACGCACGAACGTCGTACGCCTTGAAGATATTGGGATTCATACGTTCATTGTCCCCAAAAGAACCATTCGACCCCGAGACCCTTGGACCTGAGACCCTTCGACCCCTGAGGTCATACCCGGCTGTAGTCGGTGATCACGCTCTTGTCGCCGAGCACGGCGCCAGCGCGCACTTCCGCGCCGCGGCCGACGTGCACGTGCCGACCAGCCAGCGCGTCCGAGACGGACGCTTCCCGCGCGATGCGGCCGTTCGGCCAGACAATGCTGCCGCGGACCCTGGCGCCTTCCTCGATGACGCAGGCGCGTCCCAGCACCGTATACGGCCCGACCTGTGCGCCGGCGCGGACCACGGTCCCGGCGTCGAGGAACGCCGGCCCTTCGACCGACGCGCCCTCCTCGATACGGACGCCCTCGCCGCGGTAGATGTGCGCGGTCGGCTCGCCGGCAAAGGGTGGCGCCTGGTAGCGCCCATCCATGATGTCGCGGTGCACCTGAGCGTACTTCTCCGCCGTGCCGATGTCGATCCAATAGCCATCGTAGCGGCAGGCGACGAACGTCTCGCCGCGTTCGATGAACGACGGGAAGAAGCTGCGCTCGATGGACCAGGGTGTGTCCTTCGGGATGCGATCGAACGTGTCCGGCTCGAGCACGTAGATGCCGGCATTGATGTAGTTCGTGGTGATCTCCTCGGGCGACGGCTTCTCGAGGAACCTGACGATGTTGGCGTGGTCGTCCGTCTCGACGAGACCGTATGCGCTGGGATTGTCCACCGGCGTCAGCACGATCGTCGCGCGTGCCGCGCGCTCGCGATGCAGGCGCAGGACAGCGGCCAGGTCCACCTGGGTCAGCACGTCGCCGTTGAAGACGACGACCGATTCGGTCAACGTGTCGCCCGCATACCGCACGGCGCCGCCGGTGCCGAGGGGCGCCGGTTCAACTACGTACCGGATCTTGATGCCAATGCTGGACCCGTCGCCGAACACGTCTTCGATCCGCCTCGGCTGGTAGTTCAAGCTGAGGATGACTTCGTCGATCTCCGGAATCTGGCGCAGCAGATCGATCTGGTAGTGCAGAAACGGGCGATTGAATATCGGAACGATTGGCTTGGGGGTATGGAGCGTCAGGGGGCGCAGCCGCGTGCCTTTGCCCCCGGCGAGCAGGATGGCCTTCATGCAATCGCCGATCATATCCCATGGGCACAACGTCGGGCAGCGGGGCTTACCGCCTACCGGCGCGACTAAAGTCGCGCCCTACTGCAGCGCCCGTCGATCGGCCTGCTACAATGCGGCTGAGCGGCTGATGAACCTGCCGAACGCGCTCACCGTTACCCGCATCTTCCTGGTCCCGCTGCTGGTGGTCGTACTGCTCACGAAATTCGAGGGGCATGCGCTCGTCGGCGTGCCCACGCCCCTCGTTGGCGCCGCGATTTTCGGCCTTGCCTCGTTGACCGACTGGCTCGACGGCTTTCTGGCGCGCCGCCGCGGCCAGGTGACGTCGCTCGGCCGCATGATGGATCCCATCGCCGACAAGCTGCTGACGTCGGCGGCGTTCATCTCGTTGGTGCAGCTCGGGCTGGCGCCCGCTTGGATGGTGGCGGTCATCATCGGCCGGGAGCTGGCGGTGACCGGCCTGCGCAGCCTGGCGTCGGCCCGTGGCGCCGGGTTCGGCGCGTCGATGCTCGGCAAGATCAAGATGGCGTCGCAGGTCACCGCGATCCTGCTGCTGATTCTGGGACAGAACGGAGCGCAGCCGTTTCTCTGGCTTGGACAGGTGGCGCTGTGGGTGGTGCTGCTGACGGCGCTCGGATCCGCCGTCGACTACTACCGGACCTATCAGTCGCCGCCCGCGTCCGACACCGCCCGCGTCGCCGACTTCGAGGAAGCGCGCCAGCGCGCGACGCGGCGAACGGGGTAGTCGGCGCTTGGCGTCCGGCGCGACTAAAGTCGCGCCCTACTGCAGTCGGGCTGCAGTCGGGCTGCAGTAGGGCCGCACTTTAGTGCGGCCATCAATCAGGTTAACCTCGGTGCGCTCTGTAACTTCCGTACGTAGGCCCGAGCTTTAGCTCGGGCAGCTACGGTAACTTCGGCGCGTTCTGCGACGGCGGCAGCTTCTGGCTGGTCGCGGTCGGCGGCGTGGCCGCACCGGGCTTCAGATTCATCTGCGCCTTCAGCTCGTCGCGCCGCACCTTTGCGGGCTCCAGGTACTCGCTCGTCTCGAACTCCGCGATCAGCTTGTCGTAGTAGGGCAGCGCCTCGGCTGTGAGCTTCACTTTCATCAGCGATTCGGCGAGGAAGTAGTACGCCCCGTCGCGACTGGTGAAGCCGGGGTCGTCCTTCAGAAGCGCCTTCAAGCGATCGATGGCGCCCGGATACCAGCGCTGCTTGAAGTAGAACACGCCGACTTCGGTACTCGTGCGTGCTCAGGCGATCGCGCGATTCGCGCAACCGCTGCCTGCCCTCGTCCATCAGCGCGCTGTTCGGATAGCGCTCGACGAACGTCTCGAACTCGCGGATCGCTTCCCGCGTTTCGCTTTGATCGCGCTGCGGCTTCCGCATCTGCTTGTAGTGCGTCATCCCGAGCTTCAGCTGCGCGTAGTCGGCGCGGGAGCTGGTCGGATAGAACGTCAGGAACTCGCGGAACTCGTTCACCGCGAGGATCAGCGATTCCGTGCTGGCCTCGCCAAGATAGGAATCGCCGACGCCAAGCTTGGCATCGGGCCGGTAATTGCTCTGCGGATAGGTATCGAGGATGCGCCGGAAGTATTCGCGCGCGTTCAGCCAGCGGTGCTTCTCGAGCGATTCGTTTCCCTTGTCGTAGAGGAACTTGTCGGGCTCGGTGGTGCCCTGCGGCACCGCGTCTTTCTTGGCGCCGCAGCCCGCCGCGGCCACCGAGAGGCCGACGACGAGCAGAAGAATCGGACGGATGGATTTCGGCAACATCATGCAAGTACTGGAGAGGATGACAGCCAGCGGTATTCCGCGGCGAGACCGTCGGCCAGCGACGTGGCAGGCGCAAAGCCCAGCTCCGCACGCGCCCGGGACGTATCGGCATAGGTGTCGCGCATGTCGCCCTTCTGTGCCGGCTCGCGACGGACGTCGAGGCGCCGCCCCGAGATGCGCTCGACGATCTGGAGGACGTCGTTGACCGACACGCGAGAGCCGCCGCCGATGTTATAGGCACGTCCGGGTGTGCCACGCTCAGCCGCCAATATCGTCGCCGCCACCGCGTCGTCGACATACGTGAAGTCGCGCGTCTGCTCGCCGTCGCCGAAGACACTGATCGGTGCGCCCTGGAGAGCGGCCCGCAGGAACCGGTTGAATGCCATGTCGGGCCGCTGTCGCGGACCGTACACCGTGAAATAGCGCACCGACGTGGCGGGCACGCCGTGATTCGTGCTGTACAGATGGCACAAGTGTTCGGCGGCAAGCTTGGTCACGCCGTACGGCGAGAGCGGCTGCGGCACGGTGTCCTCGCGCATCGGAATCGGCGCGTTGTCGCCGTAGACGGAGGAGCTCGACGCATACACCAGCTTTTCAATCGACCGGCCCACCAGCGCTTCGAGGAGCACCTGCGTGGCTTCGACGTTGTTCACGGTGTAGACCTGGAAGTCGCGCCCCCAGCTGCGCCGCACGCCTGCCTGCGCGGCGAGATGGAAGACGTGCGTCACGCCGTCCAGCAGCGCCTCGAGCTCTGCCTCCTGGATCGTGCTTTCGACGAACCGGAACCCGGGCCGCCCCAGCATCAAGGCGAGGTTGGATTCCTTGATTGCGCGCGCGTAGTAATCCGTGAAGCAGTCGACGCCGATGACGCGTTCGCCGCGTTCGAGCAGCCGCTCGGCCAGATGCGATCCCACGAATCCAGCAACCCCGGTGATCAAGACATTCATCGAAACAGGTCCTTCACGCGATCCGGAAGCCGCGTCGGCCGCCCCTCGGCGGTGACCGCGGCGTGGATCGTCCGGCCGCTCGCTGTCACCACGTCGTCCTGCAGCCGCACCGCCTCGTACTCGAAGGCGAGCCGGATGGGCGACACGAGCTCGCCCGTCGTCCGAATCTCGATTTCGTCATCGTAGCGCGCGGGGCGGTGGTAGCGGCACTCCACCTCGATGACCGGCAACTGGACCCCGGCGAGCTCGAGCTCGCGGTACGTCCACCCGAGCTGCCGCAGCAAATCGGTCCGGCCGACCTCGAACCAGACGAGATAGTTGGCGTGATAGACGACGCCCATCTGGTCGGTTTCGGCATACCGGACCCGCACGCGCGAGGATCCCTGGCGCCCGGCCACGTCACCGAGGCCCGCGGCCGCCGGCGGCCTCGACTGCCCGGGCGCGGAGCGCGCGCGTTGCCTCCTCGGGATCCGGCTGGTCGAAGATCGCGGCGCCCACGACGATGATCGAGGCGCCTGCGGCCACGACACGGGCGATGTTGCCGAGGTCGATTCCGCCATCGACTTCGACGTCGGCCTTCGAGCCCGACACCTCCAGCAACTGCCGTACCCGCTGGATTTTAGACTCGCTGTTCGGAATAAAAGCCTGACCGCCGAACCCCGGATTCACCGACATAACCAGCACCAGATCGACATCGCCGAGCACCTCGCTCAGCACCATCGGCGGCGTCGACGGGTTCAGGGCCACTCCGGCCCGGCACCCCAGACGCTTGATGGCCTGGATCGTCCGGTGGAGGTGGGGCAGGACCTCGGCGTGCACGGTGAGCGTCTGCGCGCCGGCGGCGGCAAAGGCCTCGATGTACTGTCGGGATCGGTCACCATCAGGTGCGCCTCGAGCGGCAGCTTCGTGACTCGACGGACCGCCTTGACCGCGGCTGGACCGATCGTCAGGTTGGGGACGAAGTGCCCGTCCATGACGTCGAGGTGCACGAGATCGGCGCCACCCCGCTCGAGCGTCGCGACGGCGTCGCCAAGTGCCGCGAAGTCGGCCGACAGGATCGAGGGGGCGAGGCGCACGCTCACCGGCTCACCTCGAGCGCCATGGCCTCGCCTGGCGCGATCTGGAAGCCACCGGCGGGCGTTTGCCGAATCACGATGCCGGCGGGAATCCCGGGGTAGGGTTGCGTGCCGACGACGGCCACACGGAATCCGCGCTTGCGCAGGAACTCGGCGGCGCGGTCGCCGTCCACACCGATGAGATCCGGCATCACGTAGCTGGCGCCCCGCTCGCCGCGGTTGACGAGGAGCGCCACCGATGTGCCGCGAGTGGTCGGCGCGGGATCCTGCGCGATCACGGCATCCGCCGGGTAGTCATGGGTGCGGACTTCGGCCGTGCCCGCCAGGGTCAGACCGCCCTGATCGAGGCGAACACGTGCGCTGCGCTCCGTGTCGCCGAGAAGGCTGGGCACCACGGTCACCGCCGCACCCTGACTGATCCACACGTGAACGGATCGCTGGCTCCGGACGCGAAGGCCCGACGGCGGGTCCTGCAGCAGGATATGACCGGCTGGCACTTTCTCGTCCACGCGGCGGGTGTCATCGACCCGCAGCGTGAGCCCGATCTCCTCGAGCCTCGTCGAGGCATCGTTCACCGACTGGCCGACGAGATTCGGCACCGCGACCTCGCGCGCGCGAACGGCGAATCGGATCGAGAGAAATGCAGAAAGAAAAAAGGTCGCGGCCAGGCCCGCGAGCAGGACAAGAAGCTTGCCCGCGCCCCAGACGCGGGACGATAGTGCCATGCAATCCCACAGTGTCCAACAGGCGCATGGGCGCATGGGCGCATGGGGGCATGGGGACATAGGGAGGTCAGCCCCGCCGTCGCTCCAGCGCCGCACCGAAAAAGACTTCCAATTCATGCCGGTCCGGGCGGGTGACGAGCCTGCCGCGTTCGTCCAGCAACTCCGCCGGCACGCCGTCAGCCACGAGATCGCCGGTCGGGACCGGCTCGAAGTCGGCGTGCCCGGCAAGAAAGCCGTCGACGACGTCCTCGTTCTCTTCGGGCTCGCTGGAACACGTCGCGTACACCAAGCGTCCGTGCGGAGCCACCAACGAAGCGGCCGTGGCAATCATCCGGCCTTGCCTGGCGGCGGCGTGTCGCACGTCTTCCGGCGATCGGCGCCAGCGAATGTCGACGTCCCGCCGCAGCGTCCCGAGGCCCGTGCAGGGCGCGTCGAGCAGCACGAGATCGAAGACAGCCGGGAACGGCGCGCCCCGTTCCAGGTCGAACTGCATCACGTGCGTCCGATCGTCGCCTGCCTTGGCGAGGATCTCCCGCAGCAGCGCCACGCGCCGCCTGCTCACATCGCTGGCGACGAGGACGCCCCCGCGTGCGACGCCGGCGGCCAGAGCGAGGGTCTTTCCGCCCGGCGCGGCGCACGCGTCGAGGGCTCTCGATCGCGGGCGCGCTCCGGCAAGCAGCGGGACGAGCTGCGAGGCTTCGTCCTGCACGAAAAACATTCCGGCCGCGTACTCCGAGGTTCGCAGCGGATGGCCTTCGCGGACGATCAGTCCATCAGGCGCGTACCGCGTTGCGGTGGTCTCGACACCGACGGCCTTCAACCGGCCGGCGAGCTCATGTCGCGTTATGCGCAGCGTGTTCGCGCGAAGCGCGAGGGCCGGCTCGCGATTGTTGAACTCGACCCACGCGGCCGAGGCGTCCGCGCCGAGGCGGTCGACCCAGCGTTCGACCAGCCACCGCGGATGAGACCCGGACACGGTCAGGAATTCGATGAGCGCGTCTCGAGGCATCTCGCCAATCGGCGACGACCGCTGCGGCAGCTCCAGTCGGTTCCGCGTGCGCGCGAGCTGTCGCAGCACCGCGTTGGTGAGGCCCGCGGCGCTCTTCTTGCGCGCCGCCTTCGTCAGCGAGACGGCGTCGTCCACCGCTGCGGACGCGGGAACGCGCGTGAGAAAGAGAAGCTGGAAGAGGCTGAGTCGAAGGATGTCGAGGACCTCGGGATCGAGGCTTTCCACGTCGCGGTTGGACGTGCGGGCCAGCAGCCAGTCGAGCCGGTTGCGCCAGCGTAGTGTCCCTACGACGATCGCGGCCGTGAGCGCGCGGTCGCGATCGTCCGAAAGGCGCTCGCGGCTGTCGGCCAGCGCCTCCCCGAGATCCCGGGTTCGCGTGGCCACGGCCCTCAGCGCGTCGTAGGCCACGCGCCGCGCGGCGGCAATCATTCCATGCGCGCGCCGACGGCAAGGGGATGGCCGGCGAGAAAGTCTCGCGCGGTCATCGTCCGCCGACCCTCAGGACGGAGCTCGAGGATGCGAATGGCACCGTGTCCCGCCGCCACGACCAAGCGATCGCCGTTCGCCTCGAGGAGCGTGCCGGGCAGGGCGGTGGCCGGCGCCGGGCTGTCGGCAATCGTCGTCTTCACCAGGAGCAGGCGGTGACCGCCAATCGTGGTCGACGCCAGCGGCCATGGCTGAAGCCCGCGCACCTGGTTGTGCAGTTCGTGCGCCGAGCGCCACCAGAAGATGGGCGAGTCCTCCTTGGTGAGCCGCTCGGCATAAGTCACGCCGGCATCGGGCTGCGGCTCCTCGTGCACTGGACCCTGCGAGAGCTGCTCGACCACTTCGAGCGCCAGCGCCGCGCCCATCGTGGACAGCATGCGCTCGACTTCCAGGCTCGTCTCGTCGGGCCCAATCGGCCGGCGCGCGACCGCCAGCATCGGGCCCGCATCGAGCTCGCGCACGATACGCATGATCGTGACGCCGGTCTCGACGTCGCCAGCGAGCACGCCACGGTGCACGGGTGCCGCGCCGCGCCACCGCGGCAGCAGCGACGCGTGCACGTTGATCATTCCCAGCCGCGGCACGGCGAGAATCGCATCAGTGAGGATTCGACCATATGCGGCGACCACACCCAGGTCGGCGTCAAGGGCCCTGAGCGACAGGACGAATCCTTCGTCGCGCATCTTCTCGGGCTGGAGCACCGGAATCGTGTGCTCGAGCGCGGTGACCTTAATCGGGCCGGGACCCAGCTTCCTGCCCCGGCCGCGCGGACGATCCGGCTGGCTGACGACGCCGACGACGAGATGGCGGGATTCGAGCAAGGTGCGCAGGGCAGGTACGGCGAAGTCGGGTGTCCCGAAGAACACGATGCGCAAGGGCGCGTGGGTCACCATCGGCCGACACGCCTCAGTTTCTGAATCCGGCCGACGATCTGCCGCCGCTTGATGCCGCGCAGGCGATCGACGAACAGGGTGCCGTCGAGATGGTCGACCTCGTGCTGGAGGGCTCGTGCGAGCAGCTCCTTGCCCTCGACGAACTGTTCACGCCCCTGGCGATCCAGGGCGCGGATCGTCGCGCGCTTCGCGCGTAGCACGGTCGCCGTGAACCCGGGCAGGCTGAGGCAGCCTTCCTCCTCGAGCTGCATGCCCTCGCGCTCGACGAATACCGGGTTGATCATCACGCGCAGGTCTTCCGTCCGTCGTCCGACCGACAGATCCACGATGCAGATGCGCAGCGGCACGCCAATTTGCGGGGCCGCCAGGCCGATGCCGGGAGCCGCGTGCATGGCCGTCACCATGTCGTCAATGACGACGTCGATCTCAGCGGTGATCTGATCAACTGGCGCGGCTCTGTCGTTGAGAATGCGGTCGCCGTACTTGACGATGGGCCGAAGCATGCGGTGCCGACGCGTCAGGAACGCGCGGGAGCGGACGTGGGGCGCGCCGCGAATCGCGTGCGGACGGAATCGCCCGCCGCCTCCACGACCTTGGCGATGTCGGTGATGTTGTCGCTGCCGAACTTCTCGAGGAAGGCGTCGGCGACGGTCAATGCCACCATGGCCTCGCCGACGACGGCGGCGGCGGTGACGGCGCACACGTCGCTGCGCTCGATCGCTGCCGGCGATTCCGCCAGCGTCGAGAGATCCACGGAACGCAGAGGCTGCATCAGGGTGGCGATCGGCTTCATGTAGCCGGTGACGCGAAGCTGCTCGCCGTTGGTGACGCCGCCTTCGAGTCCTCCCGCGTTGTTGGTCAGCCGCGAAACCCCGACGGCCGGATGGCCGCTCGGCCGGTCGCCCGCGGGGACGATCTCGTCGTGGATTCGGGACCCCGGCAGTCGGGCGACGTCCGGTCCCTTACCGATGCCGACCGCCTTGATCGCGGGAATGGACATGATGGCCTGCGCGAGCCGGCCATCGAGCTTGCGATCCCACTGCACGTAGCTGCCGAGCCCGACCGGAAGACCGGTCACGACGACCTCGAACGACCCGCCAAGGGTATCGCCCGCTTCCTTGGCCGCGTCGATGGCGGCGATCATCTGCCGCTCGACGGCGATGTCGGCGCAGTGCAGCGGCGAATCGTCGGGGATCGCGCGGATGCGGTCGACTGGAATGCTCAACGACTCGTCGATGCCGACGCCGCCGATGCGCGTGACATGGCTTATGACCTCGATGCCGAACCGGCCGAGCAGCTGGCGCGCGAGCGCGCCCAGCGCGACCCGTGCCGCGGTCTCGCGGGCGCTCGCGCGTTCCAGCACGTCACGAATATCCTCGTGGCCATACTTGAGCGCGCCAGCGAGGTCTGCATGGCCAGGCCGTGGCCGCGTGACCGGTGCGCGATTGGCGCCGGTTGCCTCGTCGGGCATCTCGGCCTCGACGTGCATGGTCTTCTGCCAGTTCTGCCAGTCCTTGTTGGGGATGAGGAGCGCGATCGGACCGCCGGTCGTCTTGCTCTTGCGAACGCCCGACAGGATCTCGGCGCGATCGGATTCGATCGCCATCCGGCGGCCCCGCCCATAACCGCCCTGACGCCGCCGAAGCTGGATCGTGATCGCATCCAGATCGAGCGCAAGTCCCGCTGGCATGCCTTCGAGCACCGCGACAAGTCCTTGTCCATGCGACTCGCCGGCGGTGAGAAAACGCAGCATACGGGCCTCATTCTATACGAACTTTTTGCGACCTTCCCTCGGGCGCGCCGTGCTGTCGCGGGCTGCCACTCGAGCGCCTTGATCGCAGCAAACTCGCTGAGCCGTCGTCATATCTGGCGCGTCGTCTTCATGTCTCGCGTGCGCTGCGAATCGTTGGCAACGTTCTTTGCAGACAGCTACGGCGATGGACGACGCGCTGCTCGTGGCGAATCGGTTCGTCGCGCTCGGCGACGGGACGCATCTCGATCTGGCCACGGCAACGACCGCGGCGCTGACCCGCGGCACGATTGCAGACGAAGCGCGTCTGATACTTGCGGATGAGGGTGCGCGATTGTCCCGGCTGTGGCATCCGTTGCTAACCCCCTACCTTGATTTCGGTCCACTTGGCGAGCGCGAGTGGTTCGAGGCCGTGGCGACCGTTTCCGTTTCCGCGGCGCTGATGACCAACGCCGGGCGTGTCGACGTCGAAGCGTTCCTGGACGCGCAGGATCTGCGGTGCGTGAGCCTGGAAGAGACGTCGCTCGACATGCTGCAGCCTAGCCTGCTCGCATTGCCCGATCGTCGCGCGCCGGGCCGCTCGTCGGTGGCACCGATTCGAGGCTTTGGCATCCGGCTTCTCGAGCCGTCGATCGTGTCGACGGTGGTGTGCTGGCTCGAAGAGCCGCTGGACACGGGCCCGCATGTGTGGACCATCGACGCGCCGCGCGAAAGCGGCTGGCGGACGTGCTGGACGATGCTGGCGCGCGACGCACGCCGCCTGGGTTTTGTCCCGGTCGACGCCGCCCTGCTGGCGCGAGCCGTCCGCAGTCCGTCCGGCACGGCCGGAAGCTGGCTATCGAAGCTTCGCGATCGCTCGCTGCTCGTCGCGCACTGCACCGAGATGTGGACCGAGAAAGCCCGACACAACCTTGCCGCGCTGGTGATGGTGGTCGGTGGGCTGCACTCGGGAACATCGGTCGTCCTGGACGTCGTCAGAGAGGGGCGACCGCAGCGCGCCCAGTTCGCGCTCGAACCGTTTTCTCCGTTCAGCCTCGCGCGCGCGATCTGGACTGGCCGGCCGGCGATGGGACAACGCCGGCTGCGTGCGTTGGCCACACGGGTGAACGGCCGGCCTGGCGCGTTCGTTGCGGCGGTTGCCGCCGTCGTCCACCCGCGGGACGGGACGCCGCCCGTCGTTCACGAGCGGCCGCCGGCCGGCTCGATCTACTCGAACGCGCTGGAAGCTGAGGGCCTCGATCGCGTGCTCGGGCGAGCCGGAGCCCTGGAAGCTCGAGGCCGCCACGCTGCGGCGCGGCGGCAGCTGCGCCGTGAGCGCGCAGCGCTGGAACGGCGCGGCCAGATTGCCGCCGGACTTCATGTCTGGGCAGCCCTGGCGATCCGCGAGGCCCGCCATGCATCTGCCAATGCCATTGCCGACTGGAGCCGAGCGTGGACGCAGGCCACGGAACACGACGACCTTCGCGTGCTGCTCGACGGCATTCCGCCGGTCGCGACTGCCTGGATCCGCGATGCCGCGCTGGTGCCAGCCGAGCGTCTTCTTCGTGCTGCGATGGCCGCGGCCGCGGCGGCCGAGCTCAGGGCGCCGCCGATGGTCGCGATTCTGCTGGCCGAGTCGCTCTACTGGCAGGACCGCCTCCCCGAGATGCGCGCGGTGGTTGCTGATTGCCAGCACGTCCTCAGGCCGTCGCTGCAGGCTCGCGCGGCCATTCGGCTCGGGGACGAGGCGCTGGCGTCGCGTGAAGCCGTCGATGCCCTCCTGCAGGCGCGTGACCTCGCCGACGACGGAGCAGTGGCAAGGGCGCTGGCGGTTCGTCTGCGGATCGATGCCGTGATCGGAGACCTGGACCGGCTCGCGGCGACGACCGAAGCGATCCGTCAGCGCACCGCCTCGACCGACGTGTTCGCAGAAGAGGAAGCGGTGTTGAGCGTGGCCGAGTGCTGGACGTTCCATCGCCGCGCGTGGCCGCAAGACGTTCGCGACCACGTGGTCGCGCTCGCGGCCCGAACGCAGCCGCGACTGCCGCGGGCGCGCGCCCGCACGGTGCTGGCGCTTGCGGGCGGGTGCACTGCGAGCGGCGAGCTGTTGAAGGAGGTCAGGCGAGCGGCATTGGCGACGGGTGCACGGGCGCTCCTGCCTGCGACGGTACCGCACCCGCCGTGGCCGCCGCCCCGGGGCGGGAATCGGAGTTCACCCATGGTTCAGGACATCGTCTCGATCCTCCAGGCGTGCCAGCAGGACGAGGACCCCCCGGCTGTCGTGCGGCGCGTGGCGTCGATGGTGCGCGAGCGCACGGCCTCGAGCGGCGTGGTGGTGTTGACCGCAGAAGAGTGCGGGCTTGTCGCTCGGGCACGGTTCGGTCGGCTGCCGGGCACCAGGCTCGGCGAGCGCGCGGTGGCTCTTCGCAGCGCCGTCGGACCCGAGCAGGAGGGCGGAACCTGGGAAGCGGCCTGGCCGATCCTTCATCGCGACGTGCTGACGGGGGCACTCGTGTGCCAGTGGGGTCGTGTCGAGGCGCGTCCCGCTGCCGAACTGGTCAACCTCGCCGCGACGGCCGCCACGGCGCTCGGTCCGGTCGTCGATCTGCTGCGCGCGCGGCCCGTGGCGCCGGCTCCCGCGTTGGGCGCGATCGCGGAGCTCCTGGGGGCGAGCGACGCGATCGGGAGGGTCCGTCAGGCGATCGATCGCGCGGCGCTGGTGCCGTTCTCGGTCGTCATCGAGGGCGAGAGCGGTGCCGGCAAGGAGCTCGTCGCCCGGGCGATCCACGAGCGCAGCGCTCGCCGAGCCCGCGCGTTCTGCGCCGTCAACTGTGCCGCGCTGACCGACGAGCTCTTCGAAGCCGAACTGTTCGGTCACGCGCGCGGTGCGTTCACCGGCGCCATCGCCGACCGCGCCGGCATCTTCGAGGAGGCTGACGGCGGTACGCTGTTCCTGGACGAAGTGATCGAGCTGAGCGCTCGCGCTCAGGCCAAGCTGCTGCGCGCGCTTCAGGAAGGCGAGATCCGGCGGATAGGGGAGACACGGCTGCGGCGCGTCGATGTGCGCGTCGTTGCCGCGGCGAATCGATCGCTCGTGGCCGGCGTCACCGCCGGCGCGTTTCGAGCCGACCTGAGGTTTCGACTCGACGTGCTTCGCATCGAGGTACCGCCGCTTCGGGCGCGTCCCGAGGACATTGTCCATCTGGCGCGACATTTCTGGGCGCGCGCCGCGGCGCGCGTCGGAAGCCGTGCGGTCCTCGGCCCAGACGCCCTGGCCGCGTTCGCACGCTATGATTGGCCCGGCAACGTCCGCGAGCTGCAGAACGCGCTGGCGGCGCTGGCGGCCGGCGCTCCTGCACGTGGCATCGTCCGCGCGTCCGCGCTCCCCGCACAGATACGTATCAAGGAGCCCGGCGTCGTCTTGACGCTCGACGAAGCACGGCGCCGGTTCGAAGCCGGATTCGTCCGCGCGGCGATTGCGCGCGCGGGCGGCTCGAAAGGACGGGCGGCCGCCGACCTCGGCGTGACGCGACAGGGCCTCGTGAAGCTGCTCGGGCGCCTGGGCCTCGATGTCGAAACGGCAGGAGCCTGAACGATGGCACAGGTGAGCTCGAAGAAAAGCAAGCGCGACGTCATCGTTGCCCTTCGCCAGCCAAAGGTCGCCGTGATGCTCATGCTGGGGTTCTCTTCGGGCCTGCCGTTCCTGCTGACCGGCAACACGCTGGGCTACTGGCTGCGTGACGAGGGCACGACGCTTCAGGCCATCGGCTTCCTCTCGTGGGTCGGGCTGGCCTACTCGGTCAAGTTCCTCTGGGCGCCGCTGATCGATCGCATCGACGCCCCGGTCTTCGGCCGCTTCGGTCGTCGTCGCGGCTGGATGATCGTCAGCCAGCTTCTCGTCGCGGTGGGGTTAGTGGCGCTCTCGGCGGTCGGCCTGAAGGCCGGCCTGCCGTTCGTCGGTGCCCTGGCCGTGCTCGTCGCGTTCTCGTCGTCGACGCAGGACATCGTCGTGGACGCGTGGCGCATTGAAGCCGCGACCGATTCTGACGAGCTCGGGCTGCTCTCAGCGGCCTATCAACTTGGCTATCGAGGCGCGCTGCTGGTCACCGACTCGCTGATCCTGATTTCCGCCAGTCGTCTTGGGTGGCCGATCTGGTACTCGGTGATGGCCGCATTGATGGCGGTCGGCTTGTGCGCGAGCGTCATCGCGATCGAGCCATTGCGGGGCGCCGACGGTGGCGCGGCGCGGGACACGAGCCGAACCGGCCGGGGCTTCATCGACGCGGTGATCGGTCCGTTCGCGGAATTCTTTCGGGTCTATGGGTGGCTGGCGCTCCTGATGCTCGCGATGATCAGCTTCTATCGGCTGCCCGAGTTCATGATGGGGCCGATGGCGAACCCGTTCTACCACGACCTCGGGCTGTCCAAGGACGCCGTTGGGGCCGTTCGCGCGTCGATCGGCCTGCCGGCGTCGCTGCTCGGGATCGCCGCTGGCGGTTTCAGCGCGCTGCGTTTTGGCTACTTCCGTACGCTGATCGTCGGCGTGATCCTGCAGAGCGTCGTCATTGCCGCGTTCGCGCTGCTGGCCTACCGCGGTCCCGACCTGCAGACATTTGGCGCCGTCATGGCGGCCGACAATTTTGGCATCAGCTTCGCCGGTGTCGGGCTCGTCACCTACATGTCGAGCCTGACCAGCATCGGTTATACGGCGACGCAGTACGCGCTCCTCAGTTCGGCTTACACGTACGTGGGCAAGTTCGCCAAGGGCTTCTCGGGAGTCATTGTCGAGAACCTCGCGTCCGGACGGACGCTCATGGACGGCTACGCACTCTTCTTTATCGGCGCCGGACTGCTGGGGATTCCGGCGCTCGTCCTCTGCCTGCTTCTCTCACGCGCGGCGAACGCGCGGTCCAGTCGACAGCGGTCCAGTACGTAGGCCCAAGCTTTAGTAGTCCAGTACGTAGGCCCAAGCTTTAGCTTGGGCACTGTCGCGGCATCGTCATGCCCGAGCTAAAGCTCGGGCCTACGTACGTGCCGTTACCGCCTGGTACCTACGTCCGCCCTTTGCTTAATTGCGCCCGGAGGCGCAGCAGGCGTCGATCGTCGGGGACGTGCCGCAAACCGTTCTCGACCGCTTCGCGGGCCGCGTCGGGATGTCCTGCCGCGAGATACGCGGTTGCCAGATCGGCCGTGACCGTGGGATCGGGCGAGGCGGTATCGAGCGCCCGCACCAGCCAGGCCGAGGCGGCGGTCGGCTCGCGCAGGGCCAGCGACCATTCGCCGATTTGATGCGCGAGCTCGCGCGGCACAGGGGAGCCGGGCTGCAATGCGACGAAACGAACGAGCGCGTCGCGTGCCTGACGCGTATCGCCCTGTCGTGATGCCGCGGTCGCCAGGTGACGAAACGTCTCCGGGGCGACGGGCAGCTTGGTCGCGGCCTCACTGAGCGAGCGGAGCGCGCCGGCGCTGTCGCCCGCCAGGAGTTGGGCACGGCCGTACATCGCGAGCTCGCGTCCGGTGCCACCGCCGCGCATCACGGCGATTCGCAGCGCCTCGAGCGCCTTGCTCAGGGCAACGCTGTCATTGCGCGCCTCGGCGCTCTTCAGCCAGACCTCGCCCAGCGCTTCAAACACAGCGGGATTCTCGGGGAACCGCTCGGCCGCACGGCCCAGCGTCGAGACGGCCAAATCCGTCCTGCCGGCGTCAGCATAGGCAGAGGCCAACGCCACGAGGCGGTCGACCCGTTCGCGATCGAGTGCGGCGATCGCCTCGAGCTGATCGATGGCATCGCGGTGACGTCCGACGACGCGGTAGGTGGCGGCGAGCGCCTCGCGCGCCGGCGTGAGTGCCGGCGCCACGCGGATGGCCTCCTCGAAGGCACGAATGGCGTTGCGATGTTCCCGGTTGGCTTCGTGGCACAGTCCAAGAAGGTAGAGCGCTTCGCCGAACCTGGTGTTGATGGCCAGCGCCTGGCGGGCGGGCCTGATTGCGTCGCCGGCATGGCCGGCGCGGTATTGCGCGAGCGCGAGCTTGTACAGCACCTGCGGCGACCGATCGTCGATTTGCACGTACGCGGCGTAGCGCTCGGCGGCACGGTCATAGCGCTGCAGCGCCGTGAAGACGTCGCCGAGTTGCTCGAGTGGCCGCATCGCGGTGGGGTCGAGGCTGTTCGCGATCCGCAGATCGCGAAGCGCCGCCCGGAGGTCGCCCTGGTGGTGGTAGGTCTCGCCCCGTTTGAGATACGCCAGCATCGAATCGGGACGGAGGGCGATCGCGCCGCTGAACGCCTCCACGGCGAGGCTGGTCTGGCTGGTCGCCAGGGCCGACTCGCCCGCGGCAATCAATCGCTGATATTCGCGATCGCTCGAGGCCGCCTTGTAGGCGACTCCCGCGGCGACGCCGGCAAGGAGTACCAGCACGGTGGCGACGACCGTTCGTCTCACGACGTCCTATCCTAGCAGCGGGCCGGCAGAACCGGCGTTGCCGCGTGCCCGACGGAACTTTTCCGGACACCCGGTGTCCAATCTTCCAGACGAGGACGCTGGCTGGCCGCGCCCGAGCGGTCTTGCTATAGTCGGAGCAGCACCCGTGGCCGAGGAACTCCTGGTCAAATCCGCCCAGGCTGGTGCCTGGGATGAAGTTGAAGGACGCGAATCGACGCTGGTGGCCCGGTGTGCCCAGGGCGACCAGGCCGCCTGCGCCGAGCTCGTGGCCGAACACCAGCGGATGGTCTATCAGCTGGCGTTTCACCTGCTGGGCAACCGCGACGAGGCGCTCGACCTCTCGCAGGACGTGTTCATGCGGGTCTTCCGGACCCTGCCGCAGTTCCGCGGACAGTCCCAGCTGCGCACCTGGATCTATCGCATCGTGGTCAACCAGGCTCGCAACCGTCAGCGCTGGTGGAGGCGCCGGCATCGTGCCAGCCAGGTCTCGCTCGATCAGCACCTCGAGGCGCATGGCGAGCCGTCGGGGAACCCGCAGGTTGCGCCCGACAACGTTCTCGTGCAGAAGCGGCTGGCATCGCAGCTGCGGCACGCCCTCGACGCGCTGCCGTTCGATCAGCGCACCGTGGTCATCCTCCGGGAGATCGACGGTTTGAGCTACGACGAGATCGCGTTTTCGCTGGGGGTGACGCTGGGGACGGTCAAGTCGCGCCTGACCCGTGCCCGACGTGCGCTGCGGGACGGGTTGCAGGAGGCGGCATCATGAGCGCCTGGACGTGCCGCAGGACCCGGCGCGCGCTCGAGGCCTTTCACGATGGCGAGCTGCCCGTGCGCGATCAGGTTGCGGTGCAGGCCCATCTCGCAGACTGCCGCGCATGTGCCGGCGAACGGATGCGCCTTGATGGCGTCGGCGCGACGATGCGTGACGCCATGTCGGATCCGATGTTGGAGGACGCGCAGACGGTAGGCCGGCGCGTGCTGGTGACGTTGCCGGTCGTCCGCGAGCTCTCGTGGCGCCGGCAGCTTGCAACGCTCTTCGAGGACATGCACCTGATCTGGGCGGGCATGGGCGCGTCGGCGGCAACGCTGGTCTGTGTGGCGGCCGCGCTGGGCCTGATGCGGCTCACGCTGCGCGAGCAGCCGGCCTCGATGAAGGCGATGATCGTCGCGATGGCCGATCCCGGTTCCAACCGCAATCCGCTCGCGCCCGACGGGCGACTGCTGATGCCGACGGCCAGCCTGGCAGGCATGGTCGATCCGCCGATGCTCGACCGCGAGGACGCGCTGGTCGCGTTCGCGGCGGTGGTCACGCGCGAAGGCACGGTGCGGAACCTCGAGCTGTTGCTGCAGGATGCCGGGCATGCCCCGGTGGGCGACCGCGCGATTGGCGCGTTGCTCGACGCGGTGGCGCAGACGCGCTTCGAGCCGGCGCGGGCGCTTGGCGGTGCGCCCGTCGCGGTGAACATGGTATGGCTCGTGGCGCAGACGCGCGTGCGCGGCAAGACGATGACGCTCGTGCCCATGCCGCTTGTCGTGCCGCCGCTGGCGGTGCCGGTCGGCCGGCCGCGTGCCGGCCGCGCCCCTGGGATCACCGAGCTCCCGGCGGCGATCTCCGCCGGCGCGCCCGCGCGCGCCTGACCCCTCCCTGTCAGCGCGCCGGGGCCGTCGTCGGCACCGGCGCCTCGGCGCGCGCCGTGGCGACATTGTTCATCCCGTCGAACGCACGCAGGATGATCGCCTTCTCGCTGACGTCCTGATCCAGGGTCAGTTCGAACTCCTCCGTCCGCGAGTCGGCAATGCCGTCCCTCGGGTAGAGCGGCCGCCAGCGGTCGGCGTCGAGCGAGTATTCCACCCGCTGCACGGGGAAGTCGGCGTCCTTCACGACGAAACGCACGATGGTCCGGCCCGCCTCGCGCGAGACTGAGTTGACCGTAATCATCGGCGGCGCGTTGTCGATGTCGAACGTGTCGCTCTCTCGCTCGGCGACGAGCGCGGCGCCCGGCGGATTCGCGGACGCGTCGGACACCACCACCTTGATCACATAAGTGCCGTTCGGCACCGACGTCGTATCCCACACCAGGATCGGATCGCTCAGGTTCCGCTTCAACGCCTTCCAATTCGTCTCGCCCTCTCGCCGATAGAGGATGTCGTAGGTGAGATCGTCGTCGTTCGGATCCTGCGCCTTCCAGAGAAAGGTCTGAAGCCCCTTCTGGTAGCCGCGCCGCCCGAGCACCGGATTGCCGCCGGAGTTGCCGCTCTGCACGCGCTGCGCGATCGTGCTGCCGTCGTAGCCCGCGATTTCGGCTTCGCCTGTCGAAAACGGTCGTTGAAAGACGACGCCAGGCGGATGAACGGTGATCGACGTGATCTCGGGACGCAGGTTGCGCTGCTGGAACGCGACGGTCACCGACGTGACGACGGGGCTGCGGTTGCCGGCCCCCGCGAGCTCGACCTTCCACTGCAGGTAGCGAGCCTTCGGGCTGGTGATCTGCTCGCCCTCCGGCCGCCGATAGGCGACCGACCATGGGCTCCACGTGTCGTCCGGCGCGGCGGTATTGCCGGTGCGCGTGAACAGGCGGACGTCGGTGCCCTGTGGCACCGCACCGCGCCAGCTGATTGCGCCCCACGTGGCGACGGCCTCGGCGTCGCGGACGTCCGACTCGTACGAGCCCGTTGTCGAGGCGTCGGCCGAGAGGCGAAGGATCTTGCCGGGATTCGCCGTCGTGATGAGGAGGCCGCGCGCGCCGTCGGCGATGAGCGAGGTGACTTGCTGCGCGGGTGCCCGCGTCAGCAGCGTGCTTTCCGTGGGCTCGCCGGTGACGCGGTAGATCTTGCCCTTGCCACCGGTGGCGACGAGCAGTCCGCCCTGGCCGTCGAGCGCCACGTCGTAGGGCGCGTCATCGGCAGACGACCACACCTGATCCCAGACGCCGTCCGGTTGAATGCGGTACACCGCGCCCTTGCCGCTGGCGCGTCCCGATTCGCGGGACGGGCTGCCCGATCCGGACGATCCCTGGTCGCCGACCACAGCAACGGCCGTGATCTCGGTCGAGACGGTGGGCAGCGGCGGCTGGCGCGGCGAGTCGGTCATGACCGGCGGACTGCTCGTCCGGTCGTCCGACGATTTGCCCGTCTGCGCCGCCGCGTAGACGACGCCGCCGGGGCCTGCACGCAAGGCGCTGATCTCCTGAAGGCTCGCGTCGAGAACGAGAAAGCCGCTGCCGTCCTGACCGATCCTGAACACGCGGCCGGGCGATTCGGTGCCGGCCAGAAGCTCGCCCGATGCGGTGAGCAACAGCGATCGCACGTGCGTCGATTTCGTCTTGTAGAAGACCGACCCCTTCCCGTCCGGCGTGATGCGGTAGATGAGTCCCTTGTCCCCGGTGGCGGCGAACACCGCACCGTCGGGCGCGACCGTGAGCGCCCAGATGTATTTCTCGTCCGGATCGAAGAACTCGGTGCTCTTGCCGGCGCTGTCCACCTTGTAGATTCGGCCGTCGGGGGACGTGCCGACGTAGAGGCCGCCGCCAGGCGCGCGCGCCAGCGCGTGGACCTCGAGCTCGTTGGAATCGAAGAACACCCGGCTCGAGCCGTCGCGCGCGATCCTCAGAACGCGGCCGTCGTTCCCGGAGCCGAGATAGATGTCGCCGTCGCTGCCTTCGATGCCGGTCCAGAGCACGGGGCTCGCCGTATCGGCCAGCTCGGTGAGCGCGGGTCCGAGGACGAGGCGGCCGTGCAGATCGACGGAAAGGCTGGTGGCGTCGCCCTTCAGGAAATCGTTGAGTGTGCCGACTTCCCAGAAGCGGGCGCCGGCCCCGTGCAGGATCGAAACGAACGAGAAGATGACAGCAACGGCCAGGAGCGGCCGGAACGTTCTGAGCATGATGGAGTATGGCAGACGTGCGTCGAGCCGGCCGCGGCTCAGTTGTCGTCCAGGCTGACCGACAGAGCCTTGGCGCCGCTGATGGCGTATTCCGTGGGAATCGTCCACTCGCCGAGCGTCGCGCTCGACAAGGGCGTGACCGCGCCGCCATTGCGGTCGGCATCGAGCACCGCGAGCACCGATGGCGGCAGCGCCGCCAGCGCCTCGCCGCCGACCACGGCTCCCTGATCGGCGCTGATCAGGCGGACGTAAAGGCGATTGTTCTTCCGTGCCTTGTTGAACGCCTTCACCATCTGCGCGACGCCATGGACCTGCTGGCTCTGCCGCATCTCACGCTGCTCGAGCTGCGCGAGACGTCCGCCGTCGGCGACGAGCAGCGTCAGCGGACCGGTGGCGTTCACGGGCACGTCGACCGGCACGGTGTGAATCACCTCGTCGCCCCGATAGTTGCGCACGAGCATCTTCACCGGGACCGTGCGGCCACGCTTCACTGACGGCGCGTCGATCCAGACGCGCTCGAGCGTCGCCGTGCGCGGTGATTCGGAAGACACGATCGTCAAGTCCAGCTCGTTGATTTCGACCGGCTCGTAATCGTTGGTGAGGAGGAACGCGATCGGGCCGGCAATGTAGCTGGCCGCGCCGATCGACGGCGAGTCGCCCGTGAAGAGGTCCTCGAACGCGATCTCGTCGTGCTGATCGACCAGCGCCCGGCCCTTCACGACGAAGCTGGAGGTCCCGAACTCCCGCTCGTACGACTTGAGCGTGTTGACGACGGACAAATACGTCAGCAGCGGCGTGAACAGCTGATCGCGGACCACGCTGAACTTGAACTCGCGTCGAGGTCCTCGATCCGTTTCGAGGGCGAGCCGGATCGGCAGCATCGACGGCGCAGCGCCGAGCGTCCCCGAAATGGCCGTCGCGCGATCCTGCTCGATGGTGCCGACGACGGCGCCGAGGCTGGCGAGCTTCGATGACGACATCAGGCTCGGCAGGACGACGTGCACGAACGCCTGGGTCATCGGGAAGCGGGTTGGGCCGAGGTTGTAGAACGGATGGCCGAACGCGTAGACGCGGTCGCCGACCACGTCGGTCACCGTGCCGGTGGCGCCGAGCGCGAGATCGCCCGAGACCAGGCCGACACCGATCGGATCGCCCGGCCGCAGCGGCGGCGTGGCGCCCGGAACTGAGCTGGCCTTGACGATGCCGCCGCCGACGGCGCCCGCGACCGGCATGAAGCCGCTGGCGGCGAAGCCGTTGGCGATGACGTCCGCGACATCGCCCCCGAAGCCGCCCATCACGAGCGGCGTGGCGATTGGGCGCAGCATCGCGCCCAGCTCGTTGCCCGACATCCGGTCGAGCCCCAGGCCTGTGAACCGGAGGTCATTGCTCGATCGGGAAAACGGCGACGTGCGCCCGAACGTTTCCTGCAGCACCGCAGCCAGCGTGGCGCCTGTAATCGGCAGCTGCAGCTTTGCCTGCGTCCCGGTCGGGCGGCGCTCGGGCAGGCCCGTCGCGTCGACCATCTCGTCGATGGGCGTGATGCCGGCGATCGCCTCGCGCGGGAACTGGCCGAGCGAATACGAGACGGCGCCCACCAGGCGTCCGTCGATATAGACCGGGCTGCCGCTCATCCCCGCGATGACGCCGGTCGTCGCCAGCGGCCCACCTTCGAGCTTGGCCAGAATCAGGCTGCGGCTCGGGCCCATGACGTTTTCGAGCACGCCGAGGATGTGGACCTTGAATTCTTCGAGCGTGTTGCCGGAGAAGACCGTGCGGCCGATGCCTTCCATGCCGGCCTTGACTTCTTTGACCGGCATCACCGTGCGGACGGCCCCGAGAGGCCAGATCGCGAGGATCGCGGTGAAAAGCGCTAGCAATGCACGTGAGCGAAAGCGCATCGTGGAGCGGCCCTGCCTTCGAATTGTCGGGAATGGAGGCCGGTCAAACCCCCATGCCCAAGTATAACCGACCTATCGTCGCAAGCTTCACCAAACTTCAGTCCAAAACGACATCTATTTGACAGTCTCGGAGGGCGTCTGGTAGGGTTCGATGGTTAGTCATGCAGACGACATTGGCTCACATCCTGTGCGTTTCCGCCCACCGCGCCACCGCGCGGACGGGGAACAGCACGGGTGCATATCTGGGCTGGTGGCGGTTTTATGGCACCTTCAGGGGAGAGGCCTAGCCGCACGACTGCATCCGACAGCGTGAGTACCGACGAACCCAAGCCTCTTCACCGGAACGGTGGACGAGGCTTTTTTCATTTATGGCCGACCTCTGCATCGTCGTTGGCGCCCAGACCCTCGCCGAGCTGCGCGATCGCCGCACTCGCGCCGAGTCGCAGGCCGATCTGGTCGAGATCCGGCTCGACACCGTCGCCGACCCGGACGTGGCTGGCGCGCTGGCGGGCCGAACCGGTCGCGTCATCGTGACCTGCCGCGCGGCATGGGAGGGCGGGTATTTCCGCGGCACCGAGGAGGAGCGGCTTCGCCTCCTGGGGCAGGCATGGACCGCCGGCGCCGACTTCGTCGACGTCGAGTGGGCCGCTCGCGATGCCGCTCCCTGGATCGCGGGCACCAGAGGCGAGCGCCTCATCTTCTCCTCCCATGATTTCGGGGGCGTGCCGGGAGATCTCCAGGCACGACATCGCGCGATGTGCCAGTCGCCCGCCGCCGTCGCGAAGATTGCCGTAACGGCGAGCTCGCTTGGCGATACGCTGCGGCTGCGCGATCTGGCGAGATCGTCGTCGGACCGGCCGCAGGTGCTCCTGGCGATGGGCCCTGCCGGCGTCGTCACGCGCATCCTTCCCGACCGCTTTGGTTCGAAATGGACGTACGCCGGCGACGACTGGGCGCCGGGTCAACTGTCGGCCGCACGCCTGCGCGACGAGTTTCAGCTCGGTCGCGTCTCCGAGCGCGCGGCGCTGTATGGGGTCGTGGCCCGGCCGTCCGGGCATTCGGTATCCCCGGCGATGCACAATGCGGCCTTCCGCGCGGCGGGGCTCGATGCGGTCTATGTCCCCTTCGAAGCGACCGATGCGGACGACTTCCTCGCATTCGCCTCGGCGATGGACGTGCGCGGCGCCAGCATTACGCTGCCCTTCAAGGTCGATCTCCTGTCACGAGTGGCCGCCGACGATCTCGCGCGGCGTGCCGGTGCCGTCAACACTCTGGTGCGTGACGCGGCGAACGCGTGGCGGGGAACCAACACGGACGTCGGCGGATTCCTGGCGCCGCTCGCGGGGCGGATCGATCTCGACGGCGCCCGCGCCGCAATTCTGGGAGCCGGTGGCGCCGCGCGCGGTGCGGCGCTCGCGCTTGCGGACGCGGGGGCGCGGGTGGTGTTGCACGCTCGACGCCTGAACGCGGCCCGTGACGCGGCGAACGATCTGGGCGTCGGCTACGCCGCCATGCCGCCCGAACCCGGAAGCTGGGACCTGCTGGTGAACGCCACGCCCGTTGGCATGGACCCGCGGGTCGCCGATACGCCCTGGCCCGAGGCGCACTTCGATGGCCGGCTCGTGTACGACTTGATTTACAACCCGCAGGAGACGCGGCTCCTGCGCGACGCCCATGCCGCCGGCTGCGAGACGCTCGGAGGCCTGGACATGCTGGTGGCCCAGGCGTCGATGCAGTTCGAGCTGTGGACCGGCCGTCGTCCCGAGGCCGGCGTCATGCGCGCGGCCGCCGATTCGCGTCTTCGTTCGTTTGCGCGCCCGATGGCGCCGTCCCTGTCACAGTCATGAAGCTCACGACGTTCGACGAGTTCACGGAACTGGCATCGCGCGGCACGTTCGTGCCGGTGTGCAAGGAGATCATCGCCGACCTCCTGACACCGGTCTCCGCGTTTCTCAAGATCGCGGAGAACTCCGATTATGCGTTCCTGCTCGAAAGTGTCGAGGGCGGGGAGCACGTCGGCCGCTACTCGTTCCTCGGCAAGGATCCATTTCTCGTCGTCAGAGCGCGCGACGGCAAGACCACGATCGAGCGGACCGGCCAGATCGAAGAGGCGAGCGAAGGCTTCATGCCGACGGTGCGGAAGCTGATGGCCGACTTCCGCGCCCCGTACGTGCCGGACCTGCCGCGATTCACGGGTGGCGCCGTCGGCTACCTGGCGTACGACGCCGCGCATTGGTTCGAGTCGGTCCCGACGGCCAGCGGCCCCATCGAGGGTCCCGCGGAGGCCTCGGACCTGGGCGCGTTCATGCTTTTCGACACCGTCCTCGGCTTCGACCACGCGCAACATCGCCTGCTGCTGATCGCCAACGCGCGGATTACGGCCGACGACGACCTGGAGGCGCTCTATCAGTTTGCGTGTGCCCGGATTCAGTTCCTTGAAGCGGAGCTCGAGCGGAGCCTCTCGACGGCGCGGCCGACGCCGGACGGGCCGGTGACGCTGAGCTCGAACATGACGAAGGACGCCTACGAGAACTCGGTCCGGGTCGCGAAAGAGCACATCGCTGCGGGTGACATCTACCAGGTGGTGTTGTCGCAGCGCTTCGAGGCGGACGTGAGCGCGGATCCGTTCATGGTGTACCGCGCCCTGCGCCACGTGAACCCGTCCCCGTACATGTACTTCATGCGCCTCGGCAAGCTCGCGATTGTCGGCTCGTCGCCGGAGATGCTGGTGCGGGTCGAAGGCCGGCGCGTCGAGACGCATCCGATCGCCGGCACCCGGCCGCGCGGCCGCAACAGCGACGAGGACGTCCGGCTTGCCGAGGAACTGAAGCGCAACGAAAAGGAGCGCGCCGAGCACGTCATGCTCGTTGACCTCGGCAGAAACGATGTCGGCCGGGTCTGCGAGTACGGCTCGGTCCGCGTCCCGAAGTTCATGGCGCTCGAACGCTTCTCGCACGTCATGCATTTGGTCTCGATCGTCGAGGGCACGCTTGCCGCCGACGCCGATCGGCTCGATGCGCTGGCGTCGTGTTTCCCGGCCGGTACGGTCTCTGGCGCGCCGAAGGTTCGCGCGATGGAGATCATTTCCGGCCTCGAGCCGACGCGCCGCGGCATCTACGCCGGCGCCGTGGGCTATCTCGACTTCGCCGGCAACCTGGATTTCTGCATCACGATCCGGACCGTCGTCCTCACGGGCGGCAGGGCCTACATCCAGGCCGGCGCGGGCATCGTCGCCGATTCGAATCCGGCCGCGGAGTACCAGGAAACGTGGGACAAGGCGCGGGCCGTCGTGAAAGCCCTGGAGCTCGCGCAGCAGGGCTTCTGACGAAGGACGCGCATGGTGTTCGTGCTGGATAACTACGATTCGTTCACCTACAACCTGGTCCAGTACCTCGGGGAACTGGGCGCCCGGATGGTGGTGCGACGGAACGACCAGGTGACGATGGGCGAGGTCGAGACGATGGGCCCGTCGCATATCGTGATTTCGCCTGGGCCGGGTCGGCCCGAAGACGCCGGCGTCACGGGCGATCTCATCCGCCAGTTCGGCTCGCGGGTGCCGATGCTGGGGGTCTGTCTGGGACATCAGGCGATTGGCATGGTGTACGGTGGCCGCGTGGTCCGCGCGCCGGTGCCGATGCACGGCAAGACGTCGGTGATCGAGCACGACGGCCGTGGCGTGTTCGCGGGCTTGACGAGCCCCATCGAAGCGTCCCGCTATCACTCGCTGGTCGTGGCGGCTGACGACATGCCCGACGTGCTCGAAGTCTGCGCGCGAACCCGGGACGGCATCGTGATGGGTGTGCGGCATCGCGAGTATCCGGTGCACGGCGTGCAGTTTCATCCCGAATCGGTGCTGACCGCCGATGGACGGCGCATGCTGCGCAACTTCCTGGACGCGAGATAGGACGCTCTGACGTGCTCACCGAGCTGCTGCGGAAGCTGACGAAACACCAGGACCTCACGGCGCACGAGGCGAGCGCCGCGATGGAGCTCGTCATGACGGGCCAGACGACGCCCGCGCAGCTGGCGGCGTTCCTGATCGGGCTCGCGATGAAGGGGGAGCGGCCCGAAGAGATCGTCGGGCTCGCGCGGACGATGCGCGCGCACGCGGTGAAGCTCTCGCGCCCGTACCCGGAGGCATTCGATACGTGCGGGACGGGGGGCGATGGCGCCGGCACGATCAATGTGTCGTCGGCCGCCGCTCTCGTCATCGCCGCATCCGGCGTCGTCGTTGCCAAGCACGGCAACCGGTCAGCGTCGAGCCGCTGCGGCAGTGCCGACGTGCTCGAGGCGCTCGGCGTCACGCTGGCCGTCACGCCGGCGGTCGTCGAGCGCAGCCTGAACGAGGTCGGCCTGGCGTTCATTTTCGCGCCGGCGTTTCATCCGTCGATGAAACACGCGGCGCCGACGCGGAGAGAGCTTGGCCTCCGCACCGCATTCAACCTTCTTGGCCCGCTGACGAACCCGGTGGGACCGGCCCGTCAGATTGTCGGTGTCCCCAGGCCCGAGCTCACCGAGCTGGTCGCGCGCGCGCTCCTGATGCTTGGCGCCGAGCGGGCCTGGGTCGTTCACGGCGCGGACGGGCTCGACGAGATTTCAACCGCCGGCTACACGAAAGTGTCCGAGGCCTACGCCGGTGCCGTTCGGACCTTTCACGTCCATCCCGCCGACTACGGGATCCGCAAGGCGCCGCTGGCGTCGATTGCGGGCGGTGACGCCGCGGAGAACGCCGCGATGATGCGGCGGCTGCTGGACGGCGAGGGCGGCCCGGTCAGCGACATCGTCGCGCTGAACGCCGGCGCCGGACTGTTTGTTGCGGGCCGCGCCGGCAGCGTGGAAGAGGGCATTGGCCTGGCACGTGCGGCGATTGACACAGGTAGAGCCAGAGACGTGCTGCAGCGGCTCGTTGACGTCACGGCCTCATCGGAACAGCGTGTATGAGTGATGCTCCGGATCTGCTGAAGGCGATCGTGGCAGCGACCGAGCGGCGAGTGGCGACCACGCGCACCCGCGTCAGCTCGCGGACGCTGGAGCAGGCCATCGTCGCCGCGGCGCCAGCGCGCGGGTTCCGGCGGCGGCTCGCCGCGCCCGGTCGCAATGTGATTGCCGAGTGCAAGCGACGGTCGCCGTCGCGCGGCATCCTGCGGCGCTCGTACGACCCGGCGGCGATCGCGTCGAGTTACGCCGCCGCGGGCGCCGCCGCCATTTCCGTGCTGACGGAGCCGTCGTTCTTCGACGGTGCGCTGTCGCATCTCGAGGAAGTCCGTCGCGCGGTGACGCTGCCGCTCTTGCGCAAAGATTTCACAGTCGATCCCTATCAGCTGCTCGAGGCGCGTGCCGTGGGCGCCGACGCGGTCCTGCTGATCGTCGCGGCCCTCGATCGTGACACGCTGCGAGACCTGCACGGTGCGGCTCGCGATCTCGACCTTGATGTCCTGGTCGAGGTGCACGACGAGCGCGAGCTCGAGACGGCGGTTGACGTGGGCGCGGATCTGATTGGCGTGAACAACCGGAATCTCCGCACCCTCGAGGTGTCGGTGGACGCGTCGTTCCGGCTCGCACCGCTCATGCCGCCGAATGTGGTCGCCGTCGCAGAAAGCGGATTGAAGACGAGCGACGACCTCGATCGGCTGCAGGCGGCCGGCTATCGCGCCTTTCTGGTCGGCGAACGGTTCATGACGGCGCCGGACCCCGGCGAGGCGCTGCGATCGCTCGTCGGCAGCGGGGCGCGGGCATGATGGTGAAAATCTGCGGCGTCACCAGGGTCGAGGATGCCGAGATGGCGGTGTCGCTCGGCGCGACCGCCGTCGGCTTCATCTTCTGGCCGGGGAGCCCCCGGCGCATCAGCACGGCCGATGCGGCCGCGATTTCGGCGGCGCTGCCGGACGACGTGTGGAAGGTCGGCGTGTTCGTGGATGCGCCGGCGGACGACATTCGGCGTGTGATCGAGGACGCACATCTGACCGCGGCGCAGCTGCATGGCAGCGAGACGCCGGCGTTCGCGGCGGCACTGGCCACTCGCGTCATCAAGGCGCTGGCACTCGAGCGGGCCGGTGAACCGGCAGCGCTGGACGAGTGGCGCGGGATACCGATACTGCTGGATGCCCACGACCCCGTACGGAAAGGCGGCACGGGGCGCACGATCGACTGGCAGCACGCGGGGGACATCGCCGCGAGCCGGGAGGTCATCCTGGCGGGCGGACTGAGACCCGATAACGTGGCGGATGCGATCGCCCGGGTCCGGCCGTACGGCATCGACGTGTCCTCGGGCGTCGAGGTCTCGCCCGGCGTGAAGGATCACGACAAGCTGCGGACCCTCTTCGAGGCACTGCGCAGCATAGATGTCGGGCGGGGCTTTAGCCCCGGCATAGGGCGGACCTGACCAGCCTCCGCCCTACATATCGAGGCAACAAGCCGAGCACGGTCATGGAGGCATAGTGGCAGTCGAGCAGGCGACCCGGCAGCTGATCTTCGGCACGCGCGATCCCGATGCGCGCGGCTACTACGGCGCCTTCGGCGGGCGATTCGTGCCCGAGACGCTGGTGGCGCCCGTCACAGAGCTCGAGGACGCGTACTACCGTGTCCGGCGGGATCCGTCGTTCGTCACGGAGCTCGAACAACTGTTCACGACGTTCGTCGGGCGGCCGACGCCGATCTACGAAGCGACGCGGCTGACGGCGGAGTTCGGCGGCGCGCGTCTGTTCCTGAAGCGCGAAGACCTGGCGCACACCGGCGCGCACAAGATCAACAACGCGCTGGGTCAGGCGCTTCTGGCCCGCAGGATGGGCAAGCGCCGGGTCGTCGCTGAGACCGGCGCTGGTCAGCACGGCGTCGCGTCCGCAACTGCTTGCGCCCTGCTCGGGCTCGACTGCGTCGTTTACATGGGCGCCGAGGACATGGCACGGCAGGCGCCGAACGTGCTCAGGATGCAGCTGCTTGGCGCGACGGTTACGCAGGTGGACTCGGGCAGCCGAACGCTGAAGGACGCGATCAACGAGGCGATGCGCGACTGGGTCACCAATGTGGCCGATACGTACTACCTGCTTGGCAGCGTGCTCGGGCCGCATCCGTATCCGCTGATGGTTCGCGAATTCCAGTCGGTGATCGGCAGGGAGGCGCGCGCGCAAATGCTGGCCCAGGCCGGCCGACTGCCAACCGCTATCGTCGCATCGGTCGGCGGCGGCAGCAACGCCATGGGCATCTTCGACGCCTTCATCGACGACCGAAGCGTGCGGCTGATCGGCGTCGAGGCTGGCGGCGAGGGCATCAGTCCCGGCCGGCACGCCGCGCGCTTTGCCGGCGGCGCGCTCGGCATTCTGCAGGGGACGAAGACCTGGGTGCTGCAGGATGCGCACGGCAACATCGAGCTGACGCATTCGATTTCCGCCGGTCTCGACTACGCGGCCGTGGGGCCGGAACACGCGTGGCTGCGCGAACAGGGGCGAACCGAGTACGCGTACGCAACCGACGATGAGGCGCTGACGGCGTTTTCGACGCTCGCGCGGCTCGAGGGCATTCTGCCGGCGCTCGAATCGTCTCACGCCGTGGCGCACGCAACGAAGCTGGCGAGGGAGCTTGGCAGCGATGCAATCGCCCTCGTCAACCTGTCAGGACGGGGTGACAAAGATCTGGCAACGGTTCAGAACGCGATGAAGAAACATCATACGTAATGCCCGAGCTGAAGCTCGGGCCTACGTACACGGCGACGTCAAGGTACGCGGCGACGTCAACAAGTTCGTATACGTAGGCCCAAGCTTTAGCTTGGGCAAACCAAGAGAGCCATCGTGGGACGCATAACGGACACATTCGATCGCCTGAAGAGAGAGGGACGCAAAGGCCTCGTGACCTACGTCACGGCGGGCGATCCATCGCTCGGGCGCACGGCAGACATCCTGTTCGCGCTCGAGCGCGCCGGCGCCGATGTCATCGAGCTGGGTGTACCGTTTTCGGATCCGCTTGCCGATGGGCCGGTGATTCAGCGTGCGACCGAGCGGGCGCTGGCCGGCGGCACGACGCTTGATGCCGTGATCACGCTCGTCGAACAGGTCCGCGGCTCGCTAAGCGCACCCATTGTGCTGTTCACCTACGCGAATCCGCTGCTGCGCATGGGGCTGTCGGAGTTCGCGCGTCGCGCGGCTGCGGCCGGCGTCGATGGCGTCCTCATCCTCGACCTCCCGGTCGAGGAGGCAGACGAGTGCCGGACCCTCCTCGACGACCAGGGCCTGGACACGATCTTTCTCCTGAGCCCGACCACCACGCAGGAGCGGATCTGTCAGGCGGCGCGTCTGGGCCGGGGATTCCTCTATGGGATCTCGCGACTCGGCGTGACGGGGGCGCGCGCCGCCGTGGCGGCCGGCGCGACGGAGCTCGCCGAGCGGATTCGACGTGAGACGTCCCTTCCGGTGGCCCTGGGCTTCGGCGTCTCACATCCCGATCACGTGCGCGAGATTGGCCGCGTCGCCGACGCGGCCGTCGTCGGCAGCGCGCTCGTGCAGGTCATCGCCGACGCGGGCGACAGCGGGCACTTGATTCCGGCGGTCGAAGGGTACGTCCGATGGTTGAAGGGCATCGGGCCGCAGCCCGAACACGCCGGCGCTCCGGCGTCCGTGGAGGTGGGGCTTCCACCTTCGCCAAAGGCTTCGGTGGACCGCCGTAGCCTTGGCGTAGGCGGTCAGCCCCGCGGGCAGCTCGCGTGAAGACCCTCGACGAGCTGCGGCAGCGCATCGACGCCCTCGACGAACGGCTGGTCGAGCTTTTGAACCAGCGCGCGTCGTGCGCGATGCAGATCGGCGATCTCAAACAGCGCCTCGGGCTGGAGCTGTACCAGCCGGAGCGCGAGGCGCAGGTGCTCGGGCACGTGCGCGCGCACGGCGCGGCGCTCGGTGGGCCGCTGGGCGGAGAGGCCCTGACGAGAGTGTTCGAACGAATCATCGACGAAGCGCGCCGGCTCGAACGCGAGTCGGCGTCGGAACATAAGGTGTCGGACGAATCCGGAGGCTAGGGCATGGTGGTCGTAATGCAGGAGCGGGCGACAGAGGACCAGATCGAGAAGGTCGTCGCCCATCTGGTGGAGTTGGGCATGGACGTACATCGATCGACGGGCGTGAGTCGGACCGTGCTCGGCGCCGTGGGGGACGATCGGCAGATCGATCCACGGCTGATCGAGATGCTGGACGGCGTCACGGAAGTGCTGCGGGTGACCGAACCGTACAAGCTGGCGAGCCGCGCCTTCAAGCCGGAAGGCACGGTCGTCACGATCGGTGATGTCAGGGTGGGCGGCGACGAGGTGATCGTCATGGCCGGCCCGTGCTCGGCGGAAACCGACGAGCAGGTCAACGCCGTCGCCGCGGCCGTGAAGAAGGCCGGAGCGAAGATCCTGCGCGGCGGCGCCTTCAAGCCGCGCAGCTCACCCTACAGTTTCCAGGGCCTCGGCGAAGACGGGCTCCGGATGTTGAAGACCGCGTCAAATCAGCACGATCTCAAGCTCGTGTCTGAGGTGATGGACATCAGCCAGATCGAGCTGATCGACCGCTACGCGGACATCTTCCAGCTCGGCGCCCGCAACATGCAGAACTTCACGCTGCTCCGCGAGCTGGGCCGCGGGCGGAAGCCGGTGCTGTTGAAGCGGGGCATCTCGGCGACGATTGAAGAGTGGCTGCTGTCGGCTGAATACATCCTCGCCGGCGGCAACGCCCAGGTCATCCTGTGCGAGCGCGGCATCCGGACGTTCGAGGGCTACACGCGCAACACGCTGGACATCTCGGCGATTCCGGTGGTGAAGAAGCGCAGCCACCTGCCGATCATCGCCGACCCGAGCCACGGGACCGGGCGCCGAGACAAGGTCGCGCCGATGGCCCGGGCGGCCATCGCGGCCGGCGCCGACGGGCTGCTCATCGAGGTCCACTGCGATCCCGATCACGCCTTGAGCGACGGAGCGCAGTCGCTGTTCCCGCAGCAGTTCGATCGGCTGATGGCCGAACTGCGTATCATTGCTCCGGCCATCGGCCGGACCATCTGCCTCGAGCCCGTGGTCAGGAGAGGCTGGAGCTGAGTACAGACGACTTTCGTCGCATCGCCATCGTCGGCGTCGGCCTGATCGGCGGATCGATCGCCTTTGCGGTGCGACGCACGTTCCCCGACGCCACGATCGTTGGCGTCGATACGGACGACGTGGTGATTGCCGCGCGTCAGCTCGGAGCGCTGACGCACACGAGCACGAGCCTCGATGGCATCCGCGGCGCGGACCTGATCGTGCTTGCCGCGCCTGTCCTCGCGAACCTGAGGATTCTGTCGTCGCTTCCGGATCTCGTCGGTCCGGGCACGCTGGTGACGGACACCGGCAGCACCAAGCGCGCCATCGTCGCCGAGGCGGCGGCGGTCGCGCCGCACCTCGCGTTCGTCGGCGGGCACCCGCTGGCCGGCGCCGCCCGCGGCGGCATCGAGGCATCCAGGGTCGATCTGTTCGAACGCCGGCCCTGGGTGCTGACGCCCTCGCCCGAGACGCCACGGCCGATCGTCGATCGCCTGGCCGGGTTCATCCGGGCGCTGGGCGCGACCCCGGTCGAGATGGATCCCGTCGCGCACGATCACGTGCTGGCCTACACCAGTCATCTACCGCAGCTGACCGCCTCCGCGCTGATGCACGTCGTCGGCGACACGGTGGGCGCATCCGGCCTGCAGTGGTCCGGCGCCGGCCTCGCCGACGCCACCCGCATCGCCGCCAGTTCCGCTGTTCTGTGGAGCGACATCTGCCAGACCAATGCCGACGAGATCCTGCAGGCGCTCGATCGGCTGATCGAGACCCTTCGCACGTTGCGCGCGCAGGTCGCGTCCAACGACCCCATCGCGCCGCTCTTCGAGTCGGCGCAGCGCTGGCGCGCTCGCGTGAGGTGACCCGTTGGGGCGCACCGCCATCCGCCTTTCGGCCATAATCGACGCATGAACAAAGTGCTCGCGACGGCCGTGGAAGCCGTTGCGCAGATCCCCGATGGCGCGACGATCATGGTCGGCGGCTTCGGCGTATGCGGGAACCCCGAGAACCTGCTGGCGGCGCTGCTCGCACAGGGAACGAAAGGGCTGACCGTCATCAGCAACAACGCCGGCATCGACGACTTTGGCCTGGGCCCGATCCTGAAGGCCAGACAGATCCGCAAGATGATTGCGACCTATGTTGGCGAGAACCGCGAATTCGAGCGGCAGTATCTCGCCGGCGAGCTCGAGGTCGAGCTCGTGCCGCAGGGCACGTTCTCCGAGCGCATCCGCGCGGGTGGGGCGGGGATTGGCGGTTTCTTCACGCCGACCGGTGCCGGCACGATCGTCGCTGAAGGCAAGGAGACACGGACCATCGACGGCCGCGCGTATGTGCTCGAGATGCCGCTCAAGGCCGACTTCGCGCTGGTGCGGGCATTCAAGGGCGATCGCCTGGGCAACCTGGTGTTCCGCAAGACCGCCCGCAACTTCAACCCGATGATGGCGACGGCGGCGCGGACCACCATCGCCGAGGTCGAGCACCTGGTCGAGCCCGGCGAGATCGAGCCTGACAGCGTCCATACACCCGGCATCTTCGTGCGCCACATTGTTCAGGGTGCGACCTACGAGCGGCGGGTCGAGAAGCGCACGACACGGAGCGCCCACGCCAATGGATAAGCGCGATCGCATCGTCGCCCGTGTCGCGCGAGAGCTGAGGGACGGCGACTACGTGAACCTCGGCATCGGCATGCCGACACTGGTCGCCAACCATGTGCCGCCCGGCATCGATATCACGCTGCATTCGGAAAATGGCATGCTCGGCGTCGGGCCGTATCCCCTGGACAAGGACATCGATCCCGATCTCATCAACGCGGGGAAGGAAACGGTTTCGGAGCTTCCAGGCTGCTCGTACTTCAGCTCCGCGGACTCGTTCGCGATGGTGCGCGGCGGCCATATCGATGTCACCGTCCTCGGCGCCCTGCAGGTCGATGCCGAGGGAAACCTCGCGAACTGGATGATTCCAGGCAAGATGGTGAAAGGCATGGGCGGCGCGATGGATCTCGTTGCGGGAGCGCGCCGCGTGATCGTGGCGATGGAACACACCACCAAGGACGGCGGTCACAAGATTCTCGACAGGTGCACGCTGCCGCTGACCGGCATGGACGTCGTGGACTTGATCGTCACCGAGATGGCCGTGATCGAGGTTGGCGAAAGCGGCCTCGTCCTGAAGGAAGTGGCGTCGGATACCACCATTGACGCGGTTCGCGCGGCAACCGGTGCGCCTCTTCTGCTCGACGGGGTGGTCAGATCGTTTTGAGATAGGCCGCACTGAAGTGCGGCCCTACGGCAGTAGGGCCCGACTTTAGTCGGGCCAGCGTCGTTGCGTACAATAGCTGGATGGACTCGCCCGCCGTTCTCCTCTCCGCCTGCCGCACGCCCATCGGCGCCTTCGGCGGCGCGCTCAAGGACCTTACCGCTCCCGATCTCGGTGCGATCGTCATTCGCGAAGCGATCGCACGTGCGTCGATTGCGAACGAGGCGGTCGGTGAGGTGATCCTCGGCTGCGTGCTTCAGGCTGGCGCGGGCATGAACGTCGCGCGGCAGGCGGCGATCAAGGCTGGTCTCTCGTACGAGGTGCCTGCCGAAACGATCAACCGCGTGTGCGGATCCGGCCTCACTGCCGTCGTCCACGCGGTCGAAGGTGTTCGCGCCGGGTTTGTCGATGTGATCGTCGCCGGCGGCACCGAGTCGATGAGCAACGCGCCCTATCTGCTGAAGGGTGCGCGCTGGGGTTACCGGATGGGGCACGGCGAAGTCGTCGATTCGATGCTGGCCGAGGGCTTGAGCTGCGCGATCGAAGGCTGCCACATGGGCAACACGGCGGAAGCGGTGGCCGCGAAGTACGGCATCGATCGCGCAGCTCAGGACGTCTTCGCCGCGGAAAGCCAGCAGCGCGCGGAGCGTGCGGTCCAGAGCGGCGCGTTCGCCGAAGAGATCGTCGCCGTCGAGGTGCCGCAGAAAAAGGGCGCCGCCGTCCGCGTCGACAAGGACGAATATCCGCGCCCGGGTACGACGCGTGAAAGGCTTGCGGCGCTGAAGCCCGCGTTTCAGAAAGACGGGACGGTGACGGCAGGCAACGCGTCGGGGATCAACGACGGTGCGGCGGCGCTCGTCGTTGCCACCGAGGCCTGGGCATCGAAGCAGGGTGCCAAACCCCTCGGGCGGGTGCTCGGGTACGCGACCGTTGGCGTCGAGCCGAAGTACATGGGGATGGGGCCAGTGCCGGCCGTGACGCGTGCCGTCGAGCGCGCCGGCCTGACGCTGGATCAAATCGATGTCTTCGAGCTCAATGAGGCCTTCGCCGCCCAGGCGGTCGCCGTCGTGCGCGAGCTCGGAATCGATCCCGCGCGCGTCAACGTCCACGGGGGCGCCATCGCGCTGGGCCATCCGATTGGCGCCAGCGGCGCGCGCGTGTTGACAACGCTGCTCTATGCGCTCAGGAACAAGCAAGGACGGTACGGCGTGGCGTCGCTCTGTGTCGGAGGAGGGATGGGCGTCGCGATGGTGGTCGAGCGGCCCTGAGATCGATGCCAGCGCACAGGGACGTCCGGCGGAACTTCCGCGGAGCGAGGCTCGTCCCTCTCTCGTAATGGCCGCCTTGTGCCCGCGTGTGGTCCTGGCCCTCGTGCTGGTCCTTGGCGGCTGGCGCGGCAGCCTTGCCCAGGAGGCGCAGGCGCCTGCGCCTCCGCTGCCGACCGTCCACACGGTGACGATCGACGGGCTCACGGTTTTCACGCAGCCCGATCTCGTCCATCGCCTCGGTCTCGAGGTCGATCATCCCATTCCGAAGCCCGCACAAGAGCTCGCTCGCGACGTCGAAACGTTCTATGCGCGCGAAGGCTACGCCGCCGCTCGAGCGACCGCAGCCATCGACGCCGCCGGCGCGCTGGCGATCGTCGTGCGTGAAGGGCGTCTCACGGCCGTCGAGTTCGTCGGTGTCGGTCCCGATCGCCGGGCTGCGTTTCAGGAGGCCTTCGAACTGCAGTCGGGCGACCTGTTCGACCTGCCGGCCGCGCGCAGCGCCCTGACGCGGCTGCTAGCGCCATCGCGCGGCGCCATTGAAGCCATGCCGCCAGCATCGCCATCCGAAGGCGACGTGCTCGTCTCCCAGGATGGACTCGAAGTGGTGGAACGGGGCGGTGCGACGGTCCTGCGCGTGCACCTGAAGCAGCGCGCCGGCCGTCTCCAGTGGTCCACGAGCGCCACCGACAGGGAAGACTGGTTCAGTCCTGTCGACGGGTTCGCTCCGGCGCTCGGCTTCTCGGGCACGATCTTCGATCAGCGTCGCTTCAATCACACCTACATCGAAGCGATGGGGAGCTGGAAGTTCGGGCCCGATCGGCCCGGTTATGCCATTGGGCTGTCGCAGCCATTTCTGACCGCTTCGCGCCTGTTTGCCGGTGTGTCGCTCTTCGATCTCACCGCGTCGGACGATGCCTGGCGGATCTCGACACTCGAGCAGAGTCTCGTGTCGCTTGGATTCCGGAACTCCTATCGCGATTACTATCGACGGCGCGGCTATCAGGTGCACCTCGCCGTCAGGCCGTTGCCGTCGATGGAGGTCATGGCCGCGTGGCGTGCGGAGCGGCAGGAATCGCTCGAGGTGTCTACGGACACCAGTGCCTTCAAGCAGGACGAGCCGTTTCGCGTCAATCCGGCTATCGACGAGGGCCAGTCGCGGGCCCTTGTCCTGGGGCTGGCGTGGGATTCGCGCAGCTTCGAAACCGAGTCGCTCGCCCGATCGTATGTGCGCCATCAGCTCGATCTCCCGTTCGGCACGCCGGCGGAACGTCAGCTCGGATGGCGGCTCGAGTGGTCGTCCGAAATCGCGCGACCCTCTTATGGCGGCGACTTCGACTACACACGGCACGTGCTGAGCGCGCGAGGATGGATGCCGCTCGGCCCGCGTCAGCAGTTGGGGGCGCGTGTCATCGGCGGATGGTCGGACGGCGACCTTCCAGCCCAGCGCGAGTTCGCGGTGGGCGGGTTCGGGAGCGTCCGCGGTTATACATTCAAGGAAGCGCGCGGACGGGAAATGACGCTCGTCAACCTCGAGTACGGCCTGACGGTGTTTCGCCATGGCCGCCTGCTCGTGCTCGGCGATGCCGGGCGCACGTTCAAGACCTTCGAGGGCAGCAACGACACGTGGCTCAACGGTGTGGGAGTGGGCTGGGAATTCAACGACGACCTGCGTGTCGAATGCGGGTGGCGGGCCGACGACATTCCGCAGTCGCTGCAGGTCGTGGTCCGGCTCGCGCCACCGTTCTAGGCTGCGGACGAGCCGCGCGCGATGCGTGAGGCCGACGGCCATGGGCCGTCCCGACTCCACACCGATCTGAAAAGCGACGCCGAGATCGCAGTCGAGGCGCTCGGCGGCTCCAGCGTCGCCTGCGAGGCGCTGGTCACGCGATTCGAGCGGCCGGTCTACAACCTGATCGCGCGACTCGTGCAGGATCCCGGCATGGCGGAAGACCTCACGCAGGACACGTTCATCAAGATGTTCCGCGCGCTCGGCACGTTCGATCCGCGTCTGCGATTTTCGAGCTGGCTGTTCCGCATCGCGCACAACACTGCGATCGACTACTTGCGGCAGCGCCGGCTCGCGCTCTTCACACCGCCGGTCGACGACGACGGGGAGGAGCGCGATACGCTCGCCTCGATTGCCGACATCGCGGCGATGTCGCCCGAAGAGGCCGCTTCCAACCGCGAGCTCGCCGCGGCGCTGGACGCGGCCATCGGGCAACTCCGGCCCGAGTATCGATCGGCGATCGTGCTGCGTCACCAGGAGGGACTGGAATACGACGAGATTGCGCACGTGCTCGACCTGCCCCTCGGCACGGTGAAGACCTATCTTCATCGCGCCCGGCGCGAGCTGGCACGCCACCTTGGTGCCGCAGGATTTGGTCGTGAAACCCGGTCCACTCACGGCGCGTAAGGCTGATCAGCGCATGGAATACCGGGATCTTCCGCCGAACCGGGACCGTGAGGAGCAGGCCCTCGACGCTCTTATGACGGCCTTACCCAGGCGAATTGCGTCACCGGCGTTCTCGTCGCGATTGATCGACGGCAACCCGGCACGCCTGGCCTTCCGGCGCGGAGGGGCGGTTCTGGAACTCGACGCGTTCGGAGCTGGCGATTTCGGCCGGCGTGGTTGGTGGCGCAGCGCTCCTCACGCTGATTCCGGTGGCGCTCATCGCCGCCGCCTTCATCTTCGATGCCAGCGTCGTCGTCAACGGCACGGCTCGCGCATGCGTGCTGCTGGTGCAATGGCTCAGCGCAGGTCTGTCGATGTGGGACGTGCTGGCGCGAGCGGCGCGGATCATTGCGGCCGCGATCGCGAGTCCGATCGGAACATTCATTCTGCTTGGCGGCGTCCTCACGGCGTCGCTGGCGCTGGCTGGCCTGAGCCGCGTACTACCAGGCGAACGGGGAGAGCTTTGATGCGTGTCGGTATTCGGCTTGGAGCGTTGATCGCCGTTTTCGTGGCGCTGGCTGCCGGTGCGGTGGCTGGCCAGGGCGCCGCGACCGCGACGGTGGATCCCGTCCTCAAACAGCGCGTGGAGCGCCGCTTCGACGTGCTACCCATCCAGGGCGGCGTCGTCCTGAAGCCCAAACGGACGACGGCCGTCCGCGTGATCGAGATTCGCGATGGCGCCATCGACGTCGACGGCGCGCCGGCGTCAGGCGCGCTGCTGCGCGAAAAGCTCGGCGCCGACGCCGATCTCGTGCTGCAGGTCTCGTACCTGACCACCGAAGTGCTGACCGGCTGGTACACGCCGCCCGCGCCGGTGACGCCACCACCTGCGCCGGTGACGCCACCCGCGGCGGCGCCGTCTGCGCCCGAAGCCGCGCCCGAGGCTGCGCCTTCACCACCGGCGGCACCCGAGCCCGCGGACGAGCACACCGACGACCAGCCCGATGAGGAGCATTGGCGCCGCAGCGCCGCGCGTGTCAACATCGGCGGCGACATTACGATTGAAGCCGACGAGCGTGTCTCCGATCCGGTCGTGGCCGTCGGCGGCAGCGTCACCGTGCTGGGGCACGTGGACGATGACGTCGTGGCGGTCGGCGGCAGCGTGCACCTGGGACCGAACGCCGTGGTCCGAGGCGACGTGACGTCGGTCGGCGGTCGCATCGAGCAGTCGCACGGCGCCGTCATCCGCGGGCACGTCAACGAAATCCGATTCGGTCCGCCGAACTTCCAGTTCCATCCCGGGCTCTTTCTCGGCCCGCTCGTCGGGTGGGATATGTTCTCCGGCTGGTTCCGCCTGGTCGGCACGCTCCTGCGACTGGGGATCGTGTTGATGCTCGTTTTCGTGGCGGTGCTCGCCGCTCCGCGCGTCGTCGAGCGGATTGGCGAGCGGGCCGCCCGCGAGCCGTGGATGAGCGGATTCACCGGGCTCCTCGCGCAGCTGCTGTTCGTGCCGGTGCTGGTGCTCAGCATCGTCGTGCTGGCCGTGTCGATCATCGGCATTCCGCTGCTGGTGCTCGTGCCGTTCGCCATCCTCGGCTTCCTGCTGGCCGTGCTGATCGGATTCACGGGAGTCGTCCTGAGGCTCGGACGGTGGGCCGCCGGGCCGGATCGCCCGGCCTTCGTCACGCTGGCCGTCGGCGTCATCATCGTCGCCGCGGTTGGTCTGCTCGGGCGCACCTTCGGCCTGATCCCCGCGCCGCTCTGGCCGATCACCTGGTTCCTCGGCGTCATCGGATTCTTTGCCGAGTACGTCGCGTGGACGGTCGGTCTCGGCGCGGCGTTGCTGACGCGCTTTGGCACGCGCGGGCCACGACCGGTCATGCCGACGCCGAACGACTATCCACCGCCGCTTCCCGCGATGAGCGGCCCGTCGGAGGCATGAAGCCGCCCGCGGTCATCCTGTTGACCGCGGGCGTTGCGCTTCTCGCGCACGCCACGCTCGCCGCGCTGGGAATGGATGTCGCCCGAGTGGGCGCCACCGGATCCACGGCGCGTGCGGAGCTGTCGGTGCGCGGGCTCTTCGCCGAGCGCTTCCGCCGGCTGATTGACGGCGGCGGAACGTTGCACCTGCGCATCCGAGCCGAGCTCTGGGAAGATCGCGCCTGGGATCGGCTGGCCGCGCCGGCTCTTGTCGGGACCTGGAGGATCCGCTCGTCGGCCGTGGGTGGATCGCTGACGGTGAGCGACTCACGAGGGACCGAATACGATCAGCCACTCTGGGCCGATCCGCTGCTGGTGCGGCTCGATCTGGCGCCGCTGTCACGTCTGGACGACGAGACCCGCTATTACCTCCACATCGGCCTCGTCGCGGGAACCCTCGGCGAGCATGCTGCCGACGACGTCAACGAAGCTGTGTTCGGACGCGAAGAGGATTCGGGCGGCATCGGGGCCCTCGGACGGTTTCTCTTTCGCCAGGCCGTGGCGCTTTCCGAGTATTTTCAGAGCGAGACGACCGAGTTGACCAGCCGGCGGCTTCGCGGCCGCGAGCTGCGCACGCCGCTGCCGCTCACGCGCTGACGAACGCGACCTGAGCGACCGTCGCTACGGATCCTGGCGGAGGTTGGGGTCCTCGCGCATCACGCGTTCCAAGCAACTCGGGCAGATGCCGTGGCTGAACTGCACGTCCGAGTGGTCCGCGAAGTAGTTCTCGAGCTGGCTCCAGTAGTTCTTGTCGTCGCGGATGCGTTTGCAATAGGCGCACATCGGCAGCAGGCCCTGAAGCTGCCGGACGTTGCGCAGCGCGTCCTCCAGCTCGAGGACGCGATCGGACAGGCGCTCCTGGAGAGCGACTACGCGCGAGGCGACCTGGAGGCGCGCTTCCAGCTCGCCGCGGTCGACTGGCTTCGTCAGGTAGTCGTCGGCCCCTGCTTTCAGGCCGGTGATGACGTCTTCAGGCTTCGAGCGACCCGTCAGCAGGATCAGGTACGGCTGCAGTGCGAGATCGGTGGCGCGTGCCGCACGGCAGACCTCGAGGCCGTCCATGTGCGGCATCATCCAGTCGAGGATCGCGACCCGTGGAGCGCCTTGCTCACGCAAGCCATCCCACGCTTCACGGCCATCGACGCACGTCACGGGCTCGTAGCCCCAGCGCGTCAGCGACTGCTCGAGCAGCCGCCGCGAAACAGGCTCGTCTTCCGCAATCAGGATACGCACAACCACCCGAACGAGCGAGGCATCGTCAGCCTGAACTCCGGTGCCGGGGAGCACTCACGAGTCGAGCCCGCACGCCCGGGCGTCAGTAGTTCTCGGACGGATCCCGGAACCCCGGCTTTACCTGTATGGATGTATTGCCCCCGACAATTGTCTTCGAGCCGCGCCGCAGCCGCAGCAGCACGCGATAGTTGTCGGCCATGTCGTAGGTATGCGAAGCCGTGAAGCGCCGCTTGATCGCAGCTCTTGCCCGCTTCGAACGGCTCGCAGTCGGCGTTGGACTCGGACTTCGTGCCGTCGCCCCAATCCCACTCGAGGCTCGGACAATAGAGCTCGTCGTCGGCGTCCGAACCGCCCTTGAGCTCGGCAGTGACCACGATCTTCGCGGGTGAAAACGCGATTGGCGGGTTCGCCTTCAACGACAGCGACGCCCGCTTCGTGTCCTTCTTGTCCTTGCTCTCGCCCTTGTCGTCCTGCGCGGCGATTGCCACGCCCAGCAGCACGACGCAGACGAGTGGCAGCGCACGCCCGCAAGCGCGTAAAGAGGTCCAGCGAGCACGAGAGTCCGAAGTCATGGCAGGTCGCCCTTCGGGGAAGCGGGTCGCTCGCATTGTAACGGTGTTTTGCGGAGTTGGGAAATGGAGGCCGGACATCGGCAATAATCCGTTCGAATGCCCGCGCCCGAGTTCTCTCCGCTGCTGGTCTGGACGCCACTCGCCCAGCTTGATGCCGACCTTCTCGTGGTGCCCGCCTTCGAGGGCGACGATTTCGTGGACGTCCCCGGACTGGATGCGGCCACCGGAGGCGATGTGGGCCGCGCCGTCACCGCGCGCGAGCTGAGCGGTAAGCCCGGCGACGTGTTCGTGACAACCGTCACTCACCACTGGAACGTACGTCGGATCGCGCTCGTCGGGGCAGGCAAACGTGCCGCGTACGACGCCGACCTGGCGCGCCGGGTCGCCGCCGCCGGCGTCCTCGCGGCGCGGCAGCGTCGAGTGGCTCGCGTCGCGATTCTCTTTCGCGCGGCTGCCGTGCCGTCTGCGCCCGCGGCAACCGTCGCGCGGCTGGTGCAGGCCGCCACCGAAGGTATCGTGCTCGCGCAGCACGACATCGGCCGGCACAAGAGCGCACCGCCCGAGCTGGCGCCAGTCGCGGACGTCCGGCTCGTCGCGCCCGAACTGGCGCCGCAATCGCGCGCGGACGCGACCAAGGCGGTCGAGCGTGGCGCCGTCCTGGGTTCGTGCACCAACCTCGCGCGCGATCTCGGCAACGAGCCGGCCAACCTGCTGACGCCGTCGATATTCGCCGAGCGAGCGCGCGCCGCCGCCGAGGGCACGACGCTCGGGGTCGAGATCCTGAACGAGGAACGCATCGCGGCGCTCCGCATGGGGCTGCTCCTCGGCGTCTCTCGAGGCAGCATCGAGCCACCGCGCGTGATTGTGCTGCGCCACGATCCGCCCGAGGCGCCGGCCGGCCCCGTGCTGGCGCTGGTGGGGAAGGGCGTGACGTTCGATAGTGGTGGGATTTCGATCAAGCCAGCCGACGGCATGGAGAAGATGAAGGTGGACATGGCGGGCGGCGCCGCCGTGATCGCCGCGCTGCGGGCCGTGGCGCTGCTGCGAGCGCCGATTCGCGTGATCGGCATCGTGCCGTCCACCGAGAACATGCCGGGAGGCCGCGCGGTCGAAGCCGGGAGACGTCCTGCGCGGCGCCGGCGGGCAAGACCGTCGAAGTCGTCAACACCGACGCGGAAGGGCGATTGATTCTGGGCGATGGCCTCTGGTACGCGCGCGAGCAGGGCGCAACACACCTGGTCGACGTGGCGACGCTCACCGGCGCGTGCGTGGTGGCGCTGGGACGCCTACATTCCGGGATCTTCGGCGCGCCCGACGATTTCGTTGACGCCATCAGCCGCGTCGGCCTGGTGACCGGCGATCGCTGCTGGCACATGCCATCAACGGACGACTATTTCGAACAGTTGAAGAGCGACGTCGCCGACATGAGCAACACGGGCGGACGTCCCGGCGGCGGCAGTGACGGCCGCCGTCTTCCTCAAGCAGTTCGCCGGCGATCTTCCGTGGGCCCACGTCGACATCGCCGGTACCGCCTGGGCCGACGAGGGCCGCCCCTGGCAGGTCAAGGGGGCTACCGGCGTCGCGGTCCGGCCTGCTCGCCGAGATGGCGCTGGAACCGGAGAGCTGGCGGCACATAACGCGGTAAACTGGAAGCGTGGTTGGGCCCGATTCCTCACCAATCATCGTCCGGGTCATCGGCCCGCCGACCGACGCGGTGACGCTCGGCGACGTCATCCTGCAGGCGCTCGGCCTGACGGGAGTGATTACGCTTGTCGCACTCGTGTTTGGCATTCTGCTCGGCGGCGCGTTCATCTATCTCCGCACCCATCGTCCCGACAACGCGTTCAACGGCGAGACGTCCGACGAGCTGTCGTTGCGATTGAATTGATCGAAGATGCCCGAGCTAAAGCTTGGGCCTACGTCCCGATGAGGGACGGACGTACCTACGTCCCGAGGGATGAGGGGCGGACGTCACGTAGGCCCGAGCTTTAGCTCGGGCATCATCTACTGATTGGCGACGGTCTTTACCGCTTTCAGCGACCGCTGATACCGCTCGACCCCCTGATACAGCGCCTCGGCGATCCTCTGGCGGTACGCCTTGTTCTTCAGGAGCTTGCCCTCCTGCGAGTGCGTAATGAAGGAGATCTCAGCCAGCACGCTCGGCATCCCGGCGCCGATCAGGACAACGAAGGGCGCCTGCTTGACGCCGAGATCGCGCAGGTCCTTGTTCGCGCTCGACAGGTGGCCGACCATCTCGCGCTGCACGATCGTCGCGAAATCACGCGACTCGTCGAGCTTGTTGTTCAGCGTGATCGCTTTCACGATGTCCGGCAGGCTGTGCATCGTCCGTCCCGAGGCCGAGTTCTCGCGCGCCGCCACGGCCTCCGCATCCGGCGTCGAGGCGAAGTTCAGGAAGTAGGTCTCGACGCCGCGCGCCTTGGAGCTGCGGCTCGCGTTGGCGTGGATCGAGAGAAAGAGGTCGGCGTTCTGGCGGTTGGCCATGGCCGTGCGCTCCTCGAGCGGCACGAAGACATCGGTGCGGCGGGTCAGGACCACTTCCACACCCTGCTCGCGCGTCAGCAACTGCTCGAGTCGCAGGGCGATATCGAGCACCAGATCGGCCTCGCTCAAGCCGCGTCCCTGCGCGCCCGGGTCGTGCCCGCCGTGCCCCGGATCGATGACGATCCGCGAGATCCCCAGACCCAATTGCCGCGACAGTGAGAACCGTCCCTCGAGATTTACCGACGGTGGGGCCGGCGCGATCATCGGTGCGCCCGACGCTCGGGGTGCGAGCGGCTTTGCCGGCAGCGGTGTCTCCGACGACCGGGAGTCCTCCGCGTTAGCGGCCGTTCGTGCAGGAGACAACGTGGCGCCGGGTGCCACCGAGTCCACCTGCGGCGCCGGCTTCACGTCGTCATCTGCGGGCACGTCCACGTGCTCGAGGAGTGGGGCGGAGGTGGTTGGCATCGGCTCGAACGCGGGGACATGCAACTCGGACGCGCGCACGACCTTGTCCGACTTCGAGTCCCGGCTCGCCGAGCCAAGCACCGCCGGAACGGCTTGCCCCGCCGCGAGGCTCAGATCGACCACGATCCGGTACGGGTTGTAGAGCGTGAAGACGCTGTAGTGCGCTCGATCGCTCGAGATCGAGCACCACACGCGTAGTCCCCCCGGACGCGGGCCGAGTCTCACCGCCCTGACCAGCGTGTCCTCGAACGTCTGCGACGCCTCGACGGACTCCCCGACGGACGTGGTCCGCAGATCGACGAAGACCCGATCCGGATCGTCGATCTGATCGCTGTGGTATTCGACTTCACGATCCAGCTCGATGGCAACGCGCACGACATCGGGAAGAATGGTGCGGCGAATGGCTTTGAGCTCCGCGGGGCTGCCGTGCGTGTCGGAAGCGGGCTTGGGCGCCGGCATCGCCGCTGCGACGGGCGAAGGAGCCGGCGGTGGTGCGGTTGCCGTTGGCGCGGGAGGCGGTGCAGGCGCTGCGGCGCGGACCGGCGCCTGGGCAGGCGGAGACGTGGCGCGGCCCTCATTTTCCAGCCGCGCGACCGCCGGCTTGGCCTGTCGCACCAGCGAGCTCGACGGATACTCCGCCTGCAGCCGTCGCAGCAGCCGGAGCGAGCCGACGCGGTCGACCTCGGCGCGATAGCGGGCGAAGCTTTCGGCCGAGAGCATCGCGGCCTGCCACAGTGCGTTGTCGCTGTACGGGCTGCCCGGATACTTCTTCACGAGGCTCTCGTATCCCGCGACGATCCGCCCGACGTCCTTGCGCACGAGGTCGGCGCTGCGCGTCGACACCAGCGCTTTCCGCGCAGCGGCGTCACGTGAGCTGAGTCGCGTGTACAGGCTCTTGGCCGTGGTCTGCGCGCTTGCCGGCATGGCAGCCAGCAGCACGCCGGCGAGGGTCAGGGCGATAATCTGGTGCATGCGTTCGCCTTCCTACCGGATCTGAGCGTCGACTTCGTCGAAGTAGTCCTTGCTCACGAGCACTTCGCGCGCTTTGCCGCCTGCCGCCGGCGAGACGAGGCCGTCGGCTTCCATCATGTCGACGAGACGCGCGGCGCGGCTGAACCCGATGCGCAGCCGGCGCTGCAGATACGAGATCGACGCTTGCCCGCTTTGCACGACGATCCGCGAGGCATCGTCGTAGAGGTCGTCCTTCTCGAACTCGATCGTATCGGCCGGCCGTTCCTCGACGGTGATGCTGTTGTCGTAGACCGGCTTGCCCTGCTTGCGGAGGAAGCTCGCCAGCCTGGCGCTTTCCTGCTCCGAAATGTACGGTCCGTGGAGGCGCAGGTAGCGTGACGACGCCGGCGGCAGGAACAGCATGTCGCCCTTGCCGAGGAGCTGTTCGGCGCCGTTGCCGTCGAGCACGGTCCGCGAGTCGATGCGCGACGAGACGCGGAACGCGATGCGCGCCGGCAGGTTCGCCTTGATCAGACCGGTGATGACGTCAACGGATGGACGCTGCGTCGCGAGAATCAGGTGGATGCCGACGGCGCGCGCCATCTGCGCGAGGCGGCAGATCGACTCTTCGACCTCGTTGCCGGCCACCATCATCAGATCCGCGAGCTCGTCGATCACGACCAGGATGAAGGGCAGCGGCTTCGGTACTTCGGCGCCTTCCTTGCCCGACTGTTCCTCGATGACATGCCTGATGTTGCGGTTGTACTGATCGATGTTCCGCACGCCTTCCGCCGCCAGCGTCTTGTAGCGCTCTTCCATTTCGCGGACCGCCCAGCGCAGGGCGTTGGCGGCCTGCTTCGGATCGACAACGACCGGCGTCAGCAGATGCGGAATGTCCTCGTACATCCCGAGCTCGAGGCGCTTGGGGTCGATCATGATCAACCGCACGTCGTCCGGCGTCGCCCGGTACAGGATGCTGGTCAGCATGGCGTTCAGGCCGACCGACTTGCCGGTGCCGGTGGAGCCGGCGATGAGCAGGTGCGGCATCGCCGCCATGTCGGCGACGAAGGGCTCGCCATGAATCGTCTTGCCGAGCGCCAGCGACAGCTTCGACGCCGAGCGGCGATAGGTCTCGGATTCGAGCAGGTCGCGCAGCGAAATCTGCTCGCGCAGCTGGTTCGGCACCTGGATGCCGACGGTGGACTTTCCGGGCAGCCGATCGATGAGGATCGACTCGGCCTGCAGGGCGAGGCACAGGTCGTCGGCGAGGCCGGTGATCTTGCTGTACTTGACGCCCGCGTCGGGCTTGAACTCGAACGTGGTGACGACAGGGCCCGGATGAATCTGCACCACGGAGCCTTCGACCGAGAACTCCCGGCACTTTTCCTCCAGCAGCCGCGCGCCCTCCATCAGCTCTCGCTCGTCAATCTTCCGCTCGGCTTTCGGCGCATCGAGCAGCGACATCGGCGGCAGCGTGAAGCCGCCCATCCGGCGCTCGACGGGCGTCCGCGACGTGGCGTCGATCTCGTCGAGCGGCAGGGCCGGCGTGACGACGCGCGCGCGCTCGCGGGCGGAGGGAGCCATGGCGGGCGGCTCGGCGGCCTGACGGCGGCGGGGCACAGGTGGCGCCTCGACCTCGGGCTCGTCTTCGACCTCCTCGACCGGACGCTCGCGCTCCTTCCGCGCGGCGCGGCCTGCCGCAACCGCCGCACGCGCGTCGGCTGCCGAAGCCGCGCCGTTCTTCTTCGTATGCTTGGCGATGACTTCACGCCGCTCGGCGTCGCGGCGCCGCTCCTCACGCCACGCGCGCCATGACGCCAAGCCGCGGCTCGACAGGCCGATGCCGCCCTGGATGCCTGCCGCGAAGGCGCGGCCGAACGAGAACTGCGTGGCCATGATGACGGCAAGCGTCAGCAGGGTCAGGACGACGATGATGGCGCCCGGCCGATTCAGGTAGGCCGAGCAGAGGTCGGCAATCCACTCACCGACGTAGCCGCCCGGCCGGAACGTGCGCCCGTTCAGCTCGCTGTTGCCAATCACGAGCGCGAGCAGGGCGCCCAGGCACGTGAAGAACAGGCCGGCACCGATGGCCTTCGTGTAGGCGGCATCGAGTTGGCGGCACCAGAAGAAGTTCCATCCCGCGACGCCCAGGATGGCCGGCACCACGTACGACGCGTAGCCGAACACCTGGAGCGAGGCCTCGGACAGGAACGCGCCGACGAGGCCGACGAAGTTCGCGGCGGAGTGGCCGTCGCCGGCGCTGAAGAACCAAACCGGATCGCCCGGCTCGTGGGTGACGAGCGCGATCAGCCAGATCAGCGCGCCGGCAAACAGCGCAACGCCCGTGAACTCGCTGGCGCGACGGGACAGACTGGAAATGGTCGCCACGTGTGATCAGATCTCCATGACGACCGGCAGCACCAGCGGCCGCCGCGCCGTCCGTTTGCGAAAGAACCGCCGTGTCTCGACCCGGATCGTCTCGCGCAGCAAGCCCGGATCGGTCCGCTCTTCGACGCCGAGCGCGTTGATCACATCGGCGAGCAGTCGCGAGCCGTCCATCAGCAACGCCTCGCTGGATGCATCGGCGACGACGCCGCGTGTGATGATTTCGGGAGAGCCGACGAGCTCGCCGTCCTGTTTTCGCACCGCGACGACCGGCAGGACGATGCCGTCCACCGCAAGATGCCGGCGATCGCGCAGCACCTCGTCGGCGACCTCGCCGACGCGCGTGTCGTCGATCAGCACGCGCCCGGTTGGCGCCTTGCCGGCGACGGCGGCGCCCTCGCCGTCGAACTGCAGGACGTCGCCGTTCTCGATCAACATCACGTCCATCGGACGCTCGGATCCTCGCGTCACGCGTTCCGCGACGCGCCGGTGCAGCGCCAGGTGCCGATACTCGCCGTGCACCGGCACGAAGTAGCGCGGACGCACCAGCGACAACACGAGCTTCAGCTCCTCTTCGCTGCCGTGCCCGGAGACGTGCACGTGTTTGGTCGTCGTGGTCACGACGTCGGCGCCGCGCCGCGTCACGTGATTGATGACGCGGCCAATCGCTTTCTCGTTGCCCGGGATCGCCCGTGCCGAGAGCACCACGGTGTCGCCGGGACCGATCTTCACGTGGCGGTGATCGTCAATCGCGATCCGCGACAGCGCCGAGCGCGGCTCGCCCTGCGATCCGGTGGTGATGCAGACGACCGAGTCGGCCGGGTGCGACCCCACGTCGCTGTCGTGGATCTGCAGGCCGGCCGGCATCGACAGGAACCCGAGGCGCATCGCGATCTCGGTGTTCTGCACCATCGACCGCCCCACGAAGGCGACCTTTCGACCGAAGCGCTCCGCGAGCCGCACCAGCACCTGCATCCGATACAGGCTCGAGGCAAACGTGGCCACGACCAGCAGCCCGGTGGACGACGTGAAGATCTCCTCGAACGCGCCGACCACTTCGAGCTCGGAGCCGGTGAAGCCGGGCCGGTCGATGTTGGTGCTGTCCGCGAAGAGCGCCAGCACGCCTTCCGATCCGAGCGTCGCAAAGCGGTGGAGATCGAAGTGCTGGCCGTCGAGCGGCGTCTGGTCAACCTTGAAATCACCGGTGTGCACGATCGTTCCGGCCGGCGTGTGGATGGCCAGCGCCACGCAGTCGGGAATGCTGTGCGTGACGCGCAGGAACTCGATCTCGAACGCGCCCACCGATACCCGGTCACCCGGCTTCACGGGACGGAGCCGATCCCCCGCGTCGATCTCGTGTTCGTCCAGCTTCGGCTTGACGAGGGCCAGCGTGAACGGCGTCCCGTACACCGGCCCGTCGACGAGCGGCCACACATAGGGCACGCCGCCGATGTGATCCTCGTGCCCGTGCGTCAGCACGAGCGCGGTCACACGGCGCCCCTGCAGATAGGTGAGGTCGGGCACGATCAGGTCGACGCCCAGCAGCTCGGGCCCGGGGAACATCGCCCCCGCGTCGACGACCACGGTGGTCTCGCCGTACGAGACCGCCATCATGTTCATGCCGAACTCGCCCAGTCCGCCCAGCGGCACGACTTCGAGCGGGCTTGCGGTGAGTGCCATCCGGCCTCGACACCTGCCCCGGCCGCGCGGCTAACGCACGCAGACCGAAAAAGCGACAACGATCAGGCGGGCGCCCGAAGGTCGATCGCGGCAGGCCGCTGGGACAGCCTGTGAAGCGAAAACTGGAGGGATAGAACGCCGGAAACTATAGCACAGGCGAAGGTTGCGGAAACGAAGTCGACGGAGATTTTTTACTCCGCCGTTTCGGCGAGCCGGGCCAGCGCGATCCATTCATCCGGCGCGAGGACTTCGGGCCGCCGCCGGCCGTCGATCCCTGCCCGCCGAAGCAAGTCGGCCCCGTGCCAGCCACGGGCCCGGATGTCGCCACCCGACAGCGCATTGGCCACCGTCTTCCGGCGTTTCGTGAACGCCTGTCGCACCAGGAGGTCGAGCGGGCGGGGGAGCGCGCGCAGCGTCTCGCCGGAGTGGAACGTCAGGCGTACCACGGCGGACGTCACCTTTGGTGCCGGCCGAAACGCGCCGGGCGGCAGCGTCATCAATCGTTCGACTTCGGCCGCCAGGCCCAGGAGGATGGCCAGCGGTCCATAGTCGCGCGTGCCGGGTTGGGCGACGATGCGGTCCACGACTTCGCGCTGCAACATCAGGGTGGCGTCGTGCAGCCGCCCGGTCTCGCGCTGCATCGCGACCAGTTGCGCGAGGATCGGCGAGGAGATGTTGTACGGCAGATTGCCGGCGACGCGCGTTGCCGGCGGCAGGGCAAGCGAGGCGAGCTCGACGTCCAGGATGTCGGCCTCGACAACCTCGACCCTCGCCAACTGACGCTCGCGGAGGGCGCCAGCAAGATCCCGATCGACTTCGACGGCGACGACCCGCGCGCCGCTCGCCGACAGCGGCTCGGTCAGGGCGCCACGACCCGGACCGATTTCAAGAAAGGTCTGCTCCGGCCGCGGATCGATTGCCGCGGCCAGCTTCGCCACCCACGCCCGCTCGAGGAAATGCTGCCCGAACCGCTTCCGGGCCCTCACTGCGGGCCGCCGTACCAGAATTCGTCCTCGATCGCCTCGATCTCTTCCTCCGAGAGTCCAAAGAAGTGGCCGGCCTCGTGAATCAACGTCAGACACACTTCCTCGAACACCTCGTCTTCGGTGTCGCAGGCCTCTTCGATGGTGCGCTGAAAGAGCGTGATGCGATCGGGCAGCGCGTTGCCGTGCGCCCAGCTTCGCTCCGTCATCGGCGTGCCTTCGTACAACCCGAACAGCGCCTCGTCCGATCCGTCGCTCATCTCGGCTTCGACGGTGTGAGAGGCGCGGTCCTCGACGACGATCTCGACGTTCTGCATCCGATCGCGAAAACTCCGGGGGATCGCGTCGAGCGCCTCGCGCACCAGCGCCTCGAAACTTTGCCTCGTCACCGGGACGATCTCTTGCCGGCGCGTTTGGTTGATGCTGGCGCCGTGGCACGTCCCCCTGCGGGTGGGCGTGCGGGCTTGCGCGCACGCGCGGCCGGCGGCGTCGCGGCGAGCGCCGCGTAGTAGCGGCACAACTCGCGCGCGTTGCAGCGATCGCAGAGCGGCGTCGGCCGGCAGACGCGGCGCCCGTGCAGGATGAGCACATCAGAGCTGCGCGTCCAGCGCTTCCGCGGCAACGCCGCGCACAGCTGTTTCTCGACGATCTCGGGGTCGTCCGACGCCGCGATGCCGAGCCGATTCGCGACGCGGAGCACGTGGCGATCCACCGGCAGGCCGGGCACGCCGAGCGCGTGGCCCAGCACCACGTTCGCGGTCTTGCGCCCGACGCCCGGGAGTTCCACCAGCGCCGCCATGTCGGCGGGGACCTCGCCGCCGTGCCGCTCGACGAGCGCGCGCGCGGTGCCGACGATCGATCGCGCCTTGCTGCGGAAGAAACCAGTCGAGACGATGCGCGGCTCGACGGCTTCGGGCTCGACGGCGGCCAGTGCCCGCGCATCGGGATACTTCGCAAAGAGCGACGGCGTGACGATGTTGACGCGCGCGTCCGTGGACTGCGCGGAAAGGATCGTCGCGATGAGGAGCTCGAACGGCGTGCGGTACGTGAGCTCGGTGTCCGCGTTCGGATGCTGTTCGTCGAGCCGGTCGAGGATGGCGACGGTCTCGGCGCGAGGACGAGGATCGGCCACCGCAGGCCTCAGTGCACGGGGCCGCCGGGTACCGCCGCGCCGACGTTGCGCAGCTGTTCCTGGAGCGCCGCGACGAGATTTGGCAGCACCTGGAAGGGCACGACGACTTTGGCGCGGATTGGCGCTCGGACGACCATCTCGCCCGGCGGCGACGTGTTGATCTTGCGGATCTCGTCTTCCGAGAGCGGCTGAACCTCGCAGAACGTCAGCGTGCAATCGAACGGCGTCTGGGAGATCGCGCAGAAGTTGGCGTACGTCCGCTCGTTTCCACCATTGTCATCGGGGACGATGGTGAAGTTGATCTGTTTCAGTTCGGCCATAGGGCAGTCTAGATCAACGCGGACGCGCCTGGCGCTTGTTGCTGGCGGTTAGCCAGGTTACTCGGGTAACTGCCAGCGTCAGTACTTTCGCATGACGCCGACGACGACGCCCTGGATCTGCACTTGCTCGGCTGGCACCATGATTGGCTGCATGGTCGGATTTGCCGGTTGCAGGCGGACGCCGGGGCCTTCGCGATAGAACTTCTTCAGCGTGGCGTCCGACCCGCCAAGGAGCGCAATCACCATCTCGCCGTTGTCCGCGGTCTTCCGGTCCTCGACGATCACGAAATCGCCGTCGCGGATCTGCTCGTCGATCATCGAGTTGCCGCGCACGCGCAGGACATAGGTGTCGCGCCGTCCCACGAGATCTTCAGGCACCGAGATGGTTTCGCTCGTCGCCACGGCCTCGATCGGCATGCCGGCCGCGACATAGCCGAGAAGAGGCAGCTCGACGGCACGGCCTCCGACCCGCGTCGATACCAGCTCGACCGAACGGCTTCGATTCCAGGCTCGCTTGATGAAGCCCTTCTCCTGCAGGTTCGTCAGGTGCTTGTGCACCGTCGCCAGCGACGAGAGGCTGAACCGCTTGCCAATTTCCTCGAGGCTGGGCGCGTAGCCGTGGCGCTGGATGAATTCGTTGAGGTAGTCGAGGATCTCGCGTTGGCGCTTGGTCAGCGGCATCATGCGGCGCCATATTACGCAAACAAAAGGCGAAGGTCAAGCAGGTGGGTAATTGTCGCGTTCACAAACCCAACGCGCGTGGATGTGGCTCTGTTTGAGTGAGCCGTCCGGAGGTCCGGCCGCCTGACACTTCGCCTGTGCTAGCCCTTTTTACAGGGACATTTTTGCAGGGACAAGAGACGGCGCAGTGTTGTCGCGTGTCTGGTCGCGAGTTGGGCGCGACGGCCTCCCGGGCATGGCCAGCCCAAGGAGAACCCCAATGAAGTCCGACCCGTTGATCGTTCGCGCAGGGCTGCTGGCGCTCTTGATATACGAGAGGGTCGCGCTATGTTCTCTCCGATGAGGGCGCGTTCGTGCTGCAGTATCCCCACGTTGAGTACCGCGGTAGGTACAAACAAGCGGGCGCGCGCATCACGTTCGAATGGGAGGGCTCCAGTATCGCGGGGCCTTGGGGTGCCGCCGGGGTGCTCACTGCGGAATCCCTTGCCGTGTCGTATTACGAGAACATGCTCACGTCAGATTTCGAGGACGCGCTGTATCTCCGAATTCCATAGCACGGAATTCCATAGCAGCGGCGTCTCAAATTGGGTTTCTGAACGCGACAATTGTCAGCAGGTGGCGTGCTAGCATCACGGGTCGTGCAGATTCCGTTTTCTCTGCTCGATTCCGCCGACCGCCCGTTCGACGTGGTCGGTCTGGGCCAGAACAGCGTCGATCTCCTGGCGGTTCTCGGCGCCTTTCCTCGCAGTAACACGAAGCACCGCATCGAGACGTTCGCCCGGTTGGCTGGCGGGCAGGTGGCGTCGGCGATGGTCTGCTGTGCGCGGCTCGGCTGGCGGGCGCGCTACGTCGGGCGGTTCGGCAACGACGAGCTCGGGCAGATCGGCCTCGGGAGCCTGGAGCAGGAAGGCGTGGACGTCTCGGCCGCGCAGACGGTGGCGGCCCGGACGCGCTTCGCGATCGTGCTGGTCGATGGCCGCAGCGGCGATCGTACGGTGCTGTGGGATCGCGATCCCGCACTGGCGATGCGTCCCGCCGACGTGGCGTCCGACGTCTGGACCAGTGCGCGCGCGCTGCACGTCGACTGCGAAGACATCGCCGCGGCAACCACCGCCGCCAAGGCGGCGCGCGCGAGCGGCGCGCTGACGGTGATCGACGTCGAGGCGGTCCTGCCGGGAGTGCCGGCGCTGCTGCGGCACATCGATGTCATCATCGCGTCGGAAACGTTTCCCGAGCGGCTGACCGGCCATCACGACACCGGCACCGCGTTGGCGGCCATGTCTCGTGAATACGGACCGGCCCTGGCGTGCGTGACGCTGGGTGGATCGGGAAGCCTGGCCATCTGCCAGGGCCGCGAGATTCGTACGCCGGCTTTCGAGGTCCAGGTCGTGGACAGCACCGGCGCCGGCGACGCGTTTCGCGGCGGCTTCATCAGCGGCTATCTGCAGATGGGAGCGGACGCCGACGTCGCGGATGTGTTGACCTACGCCACCGCCGTCGCTGCGCTGAAGTGCCGATCGCTGGGTGCCCGCGATGGCCTGCCGCGGGCCGCGGACGTCGAGCAGTTCTTGAGGCGCTAGTTCAGCACTGCGCCCGGCGTGGTACCATGATCCGACGTGCGGTGCCTCGCTCGTGGAGGGTTGGTTGTATGCGAAGCCGTGTAACGTTCGGCCTCGTGATCGCGCTCGGAAGCCTCGGCGTGTGGTCCGCGTCCCTCTCGGGACGGGTCGCCGGCGCCGACGCCGACGCGCTCCGTCAGAAGTTCTTGCAGATCGCCACCAACGGCATGGCGGAGACGCCCGAAGCACGCCAGACGCCGGTGACTGACGAAGAAGTGAACGCCTACATCAAGGCGTTGCCCGCGGAAGACCTGCCGCAAGGGCTCGTCGATCCACAGGTGAGCTTCCTGGCGGACGGCCGGCTCTCGGGCCGGGCCACGGTCGATCTCGATGCGCTCCGCGCGGCACGCGCCAACGACGGCGCGGGCACGTTCATTCCCGTGACCGGCCGCGTGCCGGTCGAGGCGATCGGCGTGCTGCGCACAGGCCAGGGCGTCGGCGCGTTCACGCTGGAGTCGCTCACGGTGAGCGGGATCGTGGTGCCGAAGTCGATGCTGCAGGAGCTGGTCGCGTACTACTCGCGCAGCGACGCGTCGCCGCAGGGCCTCAACCTCGAAGCGCCGTTCCGTCTCCCCGCCAAGATCCGCGAGATCCGCACGGCTCGCGGCCAGGCCGTCATCGTGCAGTAGGGCGCCTGAGGCACGGCGATGACGGGTTCTGCCGAGTACCTGCAGACGCCGCTCCAGTTTCTGAAAGGGGTCGGTCCGCGGAAGGCCGCCGACTTCGCCCGCGTCGGCCTCAACACCATCGAGGACCTGCTCTACCGCTTTCCCTTGCGGTACGAAGACCGCGGGCGGTTGCAAACGATCGCCTCGCTGCGCGAAGGCCAGACCGTCTCGACGACCGGCGACGTGATCACGTGCGGCCTCCGCGGCACGAGGCGGCCGGGCATGCGGATCTTCGAAGCCCTCCTGCGCGATGCCTCCGGTACGTTGCGGCTCGCCTGGTTCAACTCCGCCTACTTGAAGGATCAGATCCGGCCGGGATTGCGACTCATTGTCTACGGCACGTTCGAGCGCAATCAGTGGGCAGGGCTCCAGATCACCAACCCGCAGTTCGAGGTCGTCGAGCACGACGATGTCGAGACGATCCATAGCGGCCGCATCGTTCCCGTCTACGAGAGGGTCAAGTCGATTACGCCGAAGATGCAGCGTCGCCTCGTGGCCGACGTGCTGGCCGGGCTTCCACCCGATCTCGACGATGTGCTGCCCGCCTCCGTGCGCGCGGCGCTGCGGGTGCCCTCGCGACAGGAGGCCCTGTCCGCCGCCCACTTTCCGCCGCCGACCACCCCGCTCGACGCGCTCAATGCCTTTCGGTCGCCAGCGCAGCGGCGCCTGATCCTCGAAGAGTTCTTTCGCTTCCAGGTCGGTCTGCTGCTGCGGCGGCGCGAAGCCGAGCGCGAGCTGAAGACGCTGGTCACGCGCGTGGACGACACGGTCCGCGCCTCGCTCAGGCGCGTGCTGCCGTTCCATCTGACGCAGGGACAGCGGCGCGCGCTGAAGGACATCGGCGAAGACATGCAGAAGCCCAAGCCGATGAACCGGCTGCTGCAGGGCGATGTCGGATCCGGGAAGACGATCGTGGCCGTCCTCGCCGCGCTGCTGGCGATGGAGAACGGCCAGCAGGTGGCCTTCATGGCGCCGACCGAGCTGCTGGCCGAGCAGCACTTCCGCACGATTCAACGGCTGCTGGCCGAGACGCGTTTCAAGGTGGCGCTGCTGACCGGCACGGTCTCGGGCGCCTCGCGCAGGGCCCTCCTCGGGCAGATCGGCGCCGGCCACATCGATCTGGTCGTCGGGACACACGCAATCGTGCAGGACGACGTGAAGTTCAAGGCGATTGGGCTGGCGGTCGTGGACGAGCAGCATCGCTTCGGCGTGCTGCAGCGCGCCACGCTGCGGGCGAAGGGCCTGCGGCCCGACATGCTCGTGATGACGGCGACGCCGATTCCGCGCACGCTGGCGCTGACCACCTACGGCGATCTCGACGTGTCGAGCATTCGCGAGCTGCCGCCCGGGCGTCGGCCGGTCCGTACCGTTGCGAAGCCCGATTCACGACGTGACGAGGTCTACGCCTACGTCAGGACCGAGCTCGAGGCCGGGCGCCAGGCGTACGTGGTCTATCCGATCATCGAGGAGTCGGAGAAGATTGACGTCCGTGCCGCGACCGAGATGGCCGACCATCTCGCCAACGAGATCTTTCCCGCGTATCGCGTGGCGCTACTGCATGGACGGATGAAGCCGGACGCCAAGGATCGGGTGATGCGCGCCTTTGCCGCCGGCGACGTCCACGTGCTCGTGTCGACGACCGTGGTCGAAGTCGGGGTCGACGTGGCCAACGCCGCCGTCATGTTGGTGTGGCATGCCGAGCGTTTCGGTCTGGCGCAGCTCCACCAGCTGCGCGGGCGGGTCGGCCGGGGCGACCAGCAGTCGACGTGCGTGCTCGTCTACCAGTATCCGCTCAGCGACCAGGCGCGCGAGCGCCTGAAGGTGCTGACCGAGACGAACGACGGGTTCGTGATTGCCGAGAAGGACCTCGAGCTGCGCGGCTTCGGCGATCTGTCGGGCACGCGCCAATCGGGACTGCCGGCGCTGCGCCTGGGAGATCTCCGGCGCGACCACGCGCTGATGGTCGAGGCGCGCGAGGCCGCGGAACGCTGGCTGGCCGAGACGCCGGACGCCTCACGACTCGACGACCTTCGCCGCACCTGGGGCGAGCGCTTCGGTCTCGTCGAGGTCGGCTAGTGCCCTCGCGCTCCGGGCCGCGCCAGGGCCTGCGCATCGTCGCGGGTGCGCTCAAGGGGCGTCGTCTGACCTCGCCGACCTGGACGGGCCTCCGTCCCACATCCGATCGCCTGCGCGAGACGCTGTTCAACGTCCTGGGACAGACCTGTCAGGGTGCGTCCGTGCTCGACGCCTTTGCCGGAACCGGCGCCGTCGGCATCGAGGCGCTGAGTCGCGGCGCGGCGCATGTCATGTTCGTTGATCATGACCCGCGTGCGCTCGCGCTCATACGTCAGAATCTGGAGCGCTGCGGCGTGACGGACCGCTATACTATCCAGCGAATGGATCTCGCCCGGTCCGGGCTCGCAGCATTCCCCACGGCGTTCGATCTGATTTTTCTCGATCCCCCGTACGAGACGAACCCGACGGATGCGTGTGCCGTGGTGGCCTCCGCGCTGGACGCCGAAGGCCTGCTGGTGGTGGAGCACGCGCGGCGGATGAATGTGCCGGACGCGATCGGCGGGCTGCGGCGGACACGCCTCCTTGCGGCAGGGGAGAGCGCGCTCAGCTTCTTCCGGGGCGATGGGACCGAGCCAGAGGACGACGAGGCCGCATGAGCTCCGTGTCCGGATCGCAGGCACGATTGAGGCTGGCGATCTGTCCGGGCTCGTTCGATCCGCTGACGCTGGGCCACGTGGATCTCGTGCGTCGCGGGGCGCTCCTGTTCGATCGCGTCGTCGTGGCGATCCTCGTCAACGCGGAGAAGACGCCGCTTCTGCCGCAGGCCGAGCGGGTGGAGCTGGCACGCGCCGTTTTCGGGGCGGTCGCCGGCGTCGAAGTGGATACCTTCGACGGCCTGGTCGTGGACTATGCGACGCGTCGCGGGGCCGTGGCGATCGTGCGCGGCCTGCGGAGCGCGGCGGACGTCGAGTACGAACTGCCGATGACGCTGATGAACCGGCACCTGCGCCCGTCGCTGGAAACGGTGTTCCTGCCGACTGCGATGGAGCTCGGACACATCAGCTCGCGGCTCGTGAAGGAAGTGTGGCGCCTCGGCGGCGACATCAGCGGTCTCGTGCCATCGGCCGTCGAGGCGCGGTTACGCGACCGGCGGGTGCAACGCACGTAGCGCGAACAGTTGTGGAGGCGGGGCTTTAGCCCCGCCGGGCGAACGGAGAATTTGCATGCTTGCTGAACGAATGGGGCGGGTGTCGGCATCGCCGACGCTCAAGGTGCTGGTGGAAGCCGACAAGCTGCGTCAGCAGGGCGTCGACGTCGTCGAGTTCGGCGCCGGTGAACCGGATTTCCCGACGCCCGACCATGTCAAACGCGCCGCACACGCGGCGATTGACGGTAACTTCACCAAGTACACCCCGGCGGCGGGCACGTCCGAGCTGAAGCAGGCGATCTGCGCGCGCTACAAGGCGGACTACGGCGTCGAGTACAAGCCGTCCGAGGTCATCGTGACCGCCGGCGGCAAACAGGCGCTCTACAACGTGGCCGTCGCGCTGTTCGGCCGCGGCGACGAGGTGATCACGCACGCGCCATGCTGGCCGACGCTGCTCGAGCAGGTGAAGCTGGCCGACGCCTCGCCCGTGGTCGTGCAGACCTACGCCGACGACGGCTTCGCGATTACGGCCCAGACGATCCTGAACGCGGTGACGCCGGCGACGCGCGCCATCATCATCAACTCGCCCTGTAATCCGACCGGCGCGCTGATGTCCGAAGAGGAGCTCAATCAGCTGATCGACGGCATCGAGGGGTCGCGCATCTACGTGATCCTCGATCTCTGCTACGAGCAGCTGATCTACGAGCCGGTTCCCCACAATCTGCCGACGCTGCTGGCGACGCGCCTTCACGATCGCGCCATCCTTTGTGGATCGGCGTCGAAGTCATATGCGATGACCGGCTGGCGCTGCGGCTGGGCGCTCGGCCCGGCGGAGGTGATCGCCGCCGCGAACGCGCTGCAGAGCCATTCGACGTCGAACGTCTGCTCGATTTCGCAGAAGGCCGTGGTCGCGGCGCTCCAGGGGCCGGACGACACCGTGAAGCAGATGCTCGCCGAATATCGCCGGCGCCGCGATCAGCTCCACGCCTGGCTGACGGCCGACCCGCGCATCCGCTGCGTCAAGCCGGACGGTGCGTTCTACCTGTTCATCGATATCTCGGCGCTGCTGTCTCCTGATGGGATCCGGACGTCGGCGGAGTTCGCGGAGCGCATGCTGCACGAGGCGCACGTCGCGCTGACGGCGGGCGAGGCGTTCGAGGCGCCGGGATTCCTGCGGATCTCGTACGCGACCTCGATGGAGCAGCTGCGCGAGGGCACGAACCGCATCTTCGCCTTCATCCAGAAACTGGAACAGGAAGGCAAAGTGCCTGCGGCCACCGGCGTATAGAGCGACGAGCGACCTTCATATGTAGGGCGGACCTTCAGGTCCGCCATCATGGCGGGGCAAGCCCCGCCCTACATATCAGTCGGTCTCGTCGCTCGAAGCTCGTTGTTCGACATGTTGTCTCCCTCGATCGAGAAAGAGCTCGAACACATTGTCGGTGCGGATCATGTGCGGCAGGACGCCGCGTCTCTCGCCGCGTATGGCACTGATGCGCTGAAGATTGGTCATCCCGCCGATTTCGTCGTCCTTCCCGGATCGGCGCAGGACATTGCCGCGATCGCGCGTCTCTGTCACGAGACGCGGGTTCCGCTCGTCGTGCGCGGCGCCGGCACCGGTTACACCGGCGGCGCGGTGCCGACGTCGGGCGGCGTCGTCCTCAGCGTCGAGCGCCTCAATCGCATCCTCGAGATCGACGAAGAGAACCTGCTCGCCGTGGTGCAGCCCGCGGTCGTCACCGGCGACCTGCAGGCGGCGGTGGAGGCGCGTGGGCTGTTCTATCCCCCGGATCCGCAAAGCCTGAAGGAATCGTCGATCGGCGGCAACGTCGCCGAGTGTGCCGGCGGTCCGCGCGCGTTCAAGTATGGCGTCACCAAGCGCTACGTGCTGGCGCTCCAGGCCGTGCTGGCGTCCGGCGAGATCGTCCGCACCGGATCGAAAGCGGTGAAGAACGTCGTCGGCTACGACCTCACTCAGCTGCTGGTCGGCTCGGAAGGCACGCTCGCGATCATCACGGAAATCACGCTTCGCCTGATCCCGAAGCCGCCGGCTGTCGCCACGCTCCGCGCGTGCTTTCCGGATGTGCCCTCGGCGGTGCGTGCCGTGACCGAGCTGCTGCGGCGCCGCGTGGTGCCGGTCACGCTCGAGCTGATGGATGCGGATTCACTGCGGGCGGTCGTGGACTATGTCGGAGAGCGGCTGGCGCCAGACGGCACGGGGGCGCTGCTGCTGCTCGAAGTGGATGGTTTCCCGGAAGCGATCGAGTCGGAGGCCCACCGCCTCGACGAGGCATGCCGTGCTGCCGGCGCGATCGAAGTGCTGCGGGCCGCCAACGACGACGAACGCGCGGCGCTGTGGCGTGTGCGGCGCGAGACGTCCTACGCGCTGCGCACGATCGCCGGTCTCAAGTTGAACAACGACGTCGTCGTGCCGCGCGGCCGGGTGCCGGCCTTGATGGAGCTGGTGCAACGCCTGCGGTCCGCCCACCGGCTGCGGATTCCGTGTTTCGGCCACGCGGGCGACGGCAACATTCACGTCAACATCATGGTGTCGCCCGAGGATGCCGACGAGGTCGCGCGCGCGCGTCGGGCCGTCGGCGAGCTGTTCGAAGGTGTCGTCGCACTCGAGGGCTCGATCAGCGGCGAGCATGGCATCGGCTTTTCAAAGGCGCCGTACATCGGCCTCGAGCTGTCGCCGGACGTGATTGCTCTCTCGAAGCGCGTGAAAGCCGCGTTCGATCCTCACGGGATTCTGAACCCCGGCAAGATCTTCCCGCCGGGGTAGCGCATGAGCGCATGGCGCTGGCGCATGGCGCATGGGCGCATGGGACCACCGGATGCACCCATGCACTCATGTCCCCGTGCGCCGATGCGCCTATCTGTTTGTCACCAACAACACGCGCTCGAGGTCTCTGTCGGGATCCGGGGAGAACAGCGTCCGCAGTTTCACCGCAGACGCGTTGAAGTACGACACCTCGCCCAGCGTTCGCGTCGTGAGCGACGCGTTCCGCTGAATCCGCTCGAGCTCGCCGGCGCCGATCACGCAGAGCACGCGCTCGTTCGATCGCAGGAACGCGACGACCTCGGATTCGGTCTCGAGATCGTCCTGCTGCACGTGGGTGTAGAAAATCAGGTTCCGTACGAAGATCCTGAACGTCACCACCGGTTCCGAGGCGGTCCGGTGTTGCAGCACGAGCGCCGCCATGTTCTGGACCGGATCGTGGCCGGCTGGAGAGAGCGCGTACTGCAGGCCCGCGAGCGTCAGGGCGGCGGAGACCGCGATGCACGCCGGCACCGCGCGCGAGCGCGCGGCGAGCGAAGCGCCGAGCACGACGCCGGACGCGATCGCGATGGCGATGACCGACGCGGTGATGAACACCGGCGGCACCATGACGATGAGCGGACGAGCGCGATAGAGCAGCACTGCCATCACGCCAAGAAGGAGAGCGACGAACACCGCCGGAATCTGGACCAGCGGATCGCGGCGTTCACCTCGCGTCGGCCATCGCTGGACGAGCGCGTCGGCGAGGAGCAGCGCCAGCGGTGGGAGGATGGGCAGGATGTATCGAGGCTGCTTGCCAATCGAGACCGTGAAGAAGACCAGCGGCATGCCGGCCCAGAGGATCATCCTCCAGGTACGCGGAGACAGCCAGCGGCGTCGGGCCGAGCCCGTGCGCAGCATCGGCCCGATGACGGCGACGAGCGGCGTCCATGGCAGCATGCCGCCCAGTACCGATCGGCAGATAGAACCAGAGCGGGCGCGGATCGTTGAACCGGCTCGTGGCGAACCGTTCCAGGTTGTCGCCGACGAAGAAACTCGCCAGGTAGCCGGTTCCGTGTGCGGCGGCCATCGCGAGGTACCACGGCGCGCCGACCGCAAGCGCGATGGCGATCGCTCCCAGCGCCCGCGGGGGCGTGAGCCGGAACCGCTGGCGCTCGAAGATCCAGATCGGGATCAGCACCACCGCCGGAATCAGCACCCCGACCGGTCCCTTCGTGAGGAAGGCGCATCCGGCGGCGGCGCCTGAGATATGCAACCATGCTGTTGCATGAATGTCGTCGTCGAGGGTGCCGGCGAGCGCCGCGCAGATCGCGACCGTGATGAAGAATGCCAGCGGGAGGTCGGGGAGAGCCAGCCTCCCGATCGAGAAGTACCCGAACGTCGTCGCGACGATCGCCGACGCGATGATCGCGGTCCGCGCGTCGAACCAGCGACGCCCGGCGGCGAGGACCACCATCGACAGGCCGACGCCCGAGAGCGCGGCCCACAGTCGCGCCTGCGTCTCGCCGATCCCCGCCACCGTGTAAGTGGCGGCGACCAGCCAGTAGAACAGGATGGGTTTCTGGAAGCGCGGCTCGTAGTTGTAGCGCGGCGTCAGCCAATCGCCGCGCTCGACCATCTCGCGCGCCGCCTCTGCGTAGAACGCTTCGTCCGAATCGCCGATCGCCGGTCGTCCGAGGCCCGCGAGGAAGGTGACGCCGCAGAGCAGCAGGATCAGCAGAGTCGCCCGTTGCACGGTGGGACGATTGTATATTGGTGACGGAGGTTCCCTTGCGCATGCGGCGCCGCGTAGCGGTCATCGGCGCGTCGAACGATCGGCGCAAGTACGGTAACAAGGCGGTCCGCGCCTTCCAGGCGCAGGGCTACGTCGTCTATCCCATCAACCCGCACGAAGTCGCGATCGAGGGACTGCCTGCGTTCGCGAGAGTCACCGACGTGCCCGAGCCGGTCGAGATGGCCACGATCTACGTGCCACCTGAGATCGGCATCACGATCGTGGACGATCTCGCACGGAAGGGCGTGAAGGAGGTGTGGTTCAATCCGGGCAGCGAATCCCCCGCGCTGCTGGCGCGTGCCAGGGCACTGGGCCTCGCGCCAATCGAAGCCTGCAGCATCATGGGCATCGGCGATTCGCCAACGAAATACTGACCAGATTTCTTGACAGTCCGATTTGGCGGGGCCTATACTTCGACACATCAAGCGGTCGAGCGCGTCCCCGGCGCCGCGCGATTTTGGTCCCACCGTTTTCCACGCCAACCGGATCTTTCCTCTCGGTACACCCATGGCAACGAACCAGAAGCGGAATCCATCCGCAGGCCGTGGCGGCAGCGCCGCCGGCGAGCCGCCGGATGCGACGGTCGCGGAAACTCCGTCGTCCGAAAATGAGAAGCGCCGTCAGGACGGCCTGAACATCACCGACCTGAAGGACATGAGCATCCAGCGGCTCACGCAGATTGCGAAGGACCTCAACGTCGCCGGGGCGACCGGCATGCGCAAGCAGGATCTGATCTTCCAGATCCTCAAGGCGCAGACCGAGCAGAGCGGGTTCATCTTCTCTGAAGGCGTGCTCGAGGTCCTGCCCGATGGCTTCGGCTTCCTGCGCGCGCCCGACTACAACTACCTGCCCGGTCCCGACGACATCTACGTCTCGCCGTCGCAGATCAGGAAGTTCGATCTCCAGACCGGCGACACCGTCTCGGGACAAATTCGTTCGCCGAAGGAAGGCGAGCGCTACTTCGCGCTGATCAAGGTCGAAGCCGTCAACTTCGAACCGCCAGACGCGGCCCGCGACAAGCTGTTCTTCGAGAACCTGACGCCGCTCTACCCACAGGAGCATCTGCGCCTCGAGACCACCGCCGACAACCTGTCGGGTCGGGTCATGGACCTGATGGCGCCGATCGGCAAGGGCCAGCGCGGCCTGATCGTCGCGCCGCCGCGCACCGGCAAGACGATGCTGCTGCAGAACATCGCGCAGTCGATCACCGCGAATCACCCCGAGGTCTATCTGATCGTCCTGCTGATCGACGAGCGGCCGGAAGAAGTGACCGACATGCAGCGCTCGGTGAAGGGCGAAGTGATCTCCTCGACCTTCGACGAACCAGCGCAGCGCCACGTCCAGGTCGCGGAGATGGTGATCGAGAAAGCCAAGCGCCTCGTCGAGCACCGGAAGGACGTCGTCATCCTGCTCGACTCGATCACCCGTCTGGCGCGCGCCTACAACACCGTGATCCCGCCCTCGGGCAAGGTGCTCTCGGGCGGCCTCGACAGTAACGCCCTGCAGAAGCCGAAGCGGTTCTTCGGGGCGGCGCGCAACATCGAGGAAGGCGGCTCGCTGACGATCATGGCGACGGCGCTGATCGACACGGGATCGCGCATGGACGACGTGATCTTCGAAGAGTTCAAGGGCACGGGCAACATGGAGATCCACCTCGATCGCAAGTTGGTGGACAAGCGCGTCTTCCCGTCCATCGATATTCAGAAGAGCGGCACGCGGAAAGAAGAGCTGCTGCTGCCGAAAGACGATCTCAACCGCGTCTACGTCCTCCGGAAAGTGCTGACGCCGCTGTCGCCGGTCGAGGCGATGGAGCTTCTGCTCGACAAGATGGCGAAGACGAAGAGCAACGCCGAGTTCCTGTCGGCGATGCAGAAGTTGGGCTGAGCGACCTGTGGAGGCGGGGCGTTAGCCCCGCCGTGCAGCTACTCCGACCGCAGCGCAATCGTCGGATCGACGTTCGCCGCGCGGCGCGCCGGCATGTATCCTGCCAGCAGGCTGACGATCCCCAGCAGCCCCGCGAGCACCGATGCGAGCGGCACGTTGTTGGTGATGACGCCGAACAGCTGCTGCTCGAGCAGATGGCCGACGGCGTACGCGAGCCCGAGGCCCACTGTCACGCCTGCAACCGCCAGGCCCGCGGCGGTGGCGCCGGTCAGCTTGATCACGTCCCATCGTGATGCCCCGAGCGCCATGCGCAGTCCGATCTCGCGCGTGCGCAGGCCGGTGAGAAACGAAATCAGGCCGTAGAGCCCAATCGTCGACAGCAGGCACGACACCAGCGCCATCACGCCAAGGCCGCGCGAGGCGATGCGCAGCCCCACCGTGTTGTCGGCAACTACTCGTGACAACGCGCGAAGATCGAGGAGCGGTTGGTCCTCGTCCTCGGCCTGCACGGCCGCGCGCAGCTCTGCGGCGAGTTGAATCGGATCGGTGACCGTTCGCAGCATGATGCCGAAGAACGACGCGGGATCCTGCGCAAACGGCTGATAGACCGTTGCGCGCTTCACGCCGGTGAGCCAGTCGTGCGTCACGTCGCCGACGACGCCGACGATGGTGATCAATGGCCCGTCGGCCCGGAGGCGGACTCGCTGGCCGATGGCGCTCTTTCCCGGCCAGAAGCGGCTTGCGAGCGACTGGCTCACGAGCGCGACCGGCGGGGCATCGCTGCGATCCGATTCCTGGATCATGCGCCCGGCCAGGATCGAGACGCGCATCAGCGGCAGCGCGTCCGGCGTGACTCGCCTCCAATTCACGTCCACCGCATCCGCTGGACGCGGTTGAATCGATTCCGGCCAGAAGCTGGTCGTCGAATCCGCGCCTCCGTACGGGACGATGCTGGTGATGCCGGCGGAGGAGACGGCGGGAATGGCGCGAAGGCGGGTGAGCACGCGATCGGCGAACTGCCGCCGCGATTCGGAATCCTCGTAGCGCTCGCCGTGGAGCGTGAGTCGTCCGACGAGGACGCCCTCGGGATCGAATCCAAGCGGGCCTTCCGTGACGCGATAGAGCGTCGCCAACGTCTGGCCTGCGCAGGCCAGCAGCATCAGCGTGAGCGCGATCTGTGCGGCGGCCAGTACCGCGCGGCCGCGCTGACGGCCGTGACTGGTGAGCCGGCCGCCTTGGCGCAGGCCGGTCGTCACGCTTTGCCGTCCGGCGCGCCACGCGGGCACCATCGCGAACAGTACCGTCGCGCCCACGGCGAGCGCCGCCGTCACGGCGAATGTCCGGCCGTCCATGCGCATGTACGGCCATCCGCCGACGAAGCGCACAATCGTGTCGGGCATCATCGCGCGCAAGCCCTGCAGGCTTGCCCAGACCAGTGGCAGCGCAAGGATCGCCGCTCCTCCGGACAACAGCAATCCTTCGAGCAGCAGCTGCCACGCGATGCGGCGGCTGCTGGCACCGAGCGCCAGGCGCACCGCGAACTCCCGCTCACGTTCGGTGTTGCGCGCGAGCACCAGGTTCACGACGTTTGCACAGGCCACCAGGAGGAGCAGCAGCGCGGCGATCTGCCAGACGGCGAGAAACGGACCCGAGCCGGGATCGCGGAAGCCCTCCGTGAACGAGCGCACGCTGACCTCACGCTTCGCGTGCGTGTCGGGGAACGCGCGCTTCTGCTGCGCGAGAATCGCTGCCACCCGGCGCTCGGCGGCCTCGACGGTCGTGTCGCCGCGAAGGCGGCCGACGACCATGAGGTGGCCGCGTGCACGATCTGCGCGGGCCTCTGGCGGCAGTCGCAGCGTCGCCCAGACATCGGCGCCGATCGGGACGCGGAAGTCGGCTGCCATCACGCCGACCACGCGATAGACCGTCCCGTCGAGTCGCAGCGACATGCCGAGCACATCGCGCCGTCCGGCGAACTGGCGCTCCCAGAATCCCTGACTCAGCACGACGGCGGGCGTTGCGCTGTCCTCATCTGACTGAAGCAAGGTGCGTCCGAGCAGCGGCTGCACACCTAGCGCCTCGAACAACGCGGCCGAGACGCGGAAACCGGCGAGCTGTTGCGGCGGTCCGTTGCGGGTGTAGTCCGGATCCCACCAATCAACCGCGGCGAGGCGATCGAACACGTCATTAGCCTGCTCGCGCCAGTCGAGGAAGTCGCCGGGGGCGACCGACTCGCGATCGATGAACGTGTGGTGTCCGGCCGAGGCGACCAGCACGGCGCGGCCGACGCCGGGATATCGGAAAGGCCGCAGGACCAGGGCATCGATCAGGGCAAAGGTCGTCGCGTTAGCGGCGAGCGCGACGGCGAGCACGAGGACAACAGTCGCCGACAGCGCCGGTTGTTGCCACACGCTGCGCCACGCGTAGCGAAGCTCCTGAAGCTGCATGGCAATCACTCCGGCCCGTGGTTCCTCGGGCTCCGGCCGCGGGCGAACGGCCAGGCGAGTTCCGGTGACGCGTCGGGCCAGTCGGTGACCCGCGATGCTGAGCGCCTGGCGCCAATACCAGCGCCGCGCAGTGGAAGAGGGCAGTCGCTCGGAGGCGGTCGCGAACTCTTCGGCGAGGTCTCCCAGGATGCTGTCGCGCCACTCCGCGTCGCGAATCGTGATCGCGAGCAGGCGTTCAGCGAGCGTGGGAGGGGTCGGCGCCGGCATCAGTGTTCCAGGATGGCCTCGAGGCCGCTCGACATCCGCCGCAGCGCCACGTGCGTCGCGCGCAGCGCAGCGACGCCGCTCGGGGTCAACCCGAAATAGCGGCGGGCGCGTCCGGCGCGTTGCGCATCGGCATGCTTCATGGTCGACTTCAGGCAGCCTTTGGCTTCGAGCCGCTCCAGCGCGGTGTACAGGGCGCCTCTCGCCACCGCGCGGCCCGTCCGTGTCTCGATCAACTGACGAATCGGGACGGCGTACGCCTCATCCGTCAACCTGAGCACGGCCAGCATCACGGCATATTCGAATTCGCCAAGATAGGAGCTCATGTCTGCAATGCAGGCATTGTATGTCTACATTGCAGGCATTGCAAGTCCGCTTCGCTGGGGTCTGTTTAGGGTCTCAGGGTTTCAGGGTCGCAGGGTTTCAGGGTCGCGGGGTTTCAGAGTCGCAGGGTTTCAGAGTTAGCGAGCCCAGGCGAATCGGGAACAAACCTGGCCGGCGCACTCGTCTGATTCGGGGAAGCTAAAAATTTAGCTGGACACCCGATGGGGCCAGTGCTATGTTTTTAGCATTCGCACGAGCGAGTCGAATTCAGGAGGATCCCGTGGCACGACGAGCAAACGCCTGGCTGCTGACATTGAGCCTGGTCGCCGTCCTTCCGCCCATCATCGAGCGGCGGCCGAACTGGGGCATGGCTGGCACGCCGCACGCCGCCGAGCAGACGCCGGCTGTCACATCTCTGTCCACGGCCCTGCAGGCGGCCGATCCCGGCGAGCGCGCGCGCGCCGCCTGCGAGCTGGGCCTGCGCGGCACCGACGCCATCGGGCAGATCCCGGCGCTCATCGCGCTGCTGGCCGACGACGCGCGGGTCGAGGCGCTCGATTGCGGCGACAACGACCACGATCGCCGCGACTGGAGCATCGGCGGCGAGCCGCAGCAGTGTCTGACGTCGCCGGCGCGCGAGGCGGCCCGTGCGCTGTCGCGGATCGGCACGAAGGCCATCCAACCGCTGATGACGGCGCTCGGCGATGTGCGCGCGACGATGCGTCGCTACGCCGCGATTGCGCTCGGATTGGTCGATCGCCGGAGCGACGGCGCCGCGGTCCAGCGGCTCGTGGCGACGCTGGGCGACGCCGACTGGCAGGTCCGCCGCAGCGTGGTGTGGGCGCTAGGCGAGGTCGGCACCGCGACGGTGGTGCAGCCGGTAGCGGCTCGGCTGAAGGATGCCCATCCCCGCGTCCGCGAAATGGCCGCACACGGCTTGAGCGAGCTCGAGGATCAGCGCTCGGTGTCGGCGCTTCTCGAGGCTGTGAAAGACACCGAGTGGACGGTGCGTCGCGAGGTGGTGCACGCCCTCGGCGAGCTCGAGGCGCGTGGCGCAGTCGCCGTCCTGAGCGATCGGCTCGCCAGCGACGAGCATCCCCGGGTCCGTCACATGGCGGCCTGGGCGCTGGGCGAGATCGAAGACCACAGTGCGGCGCCCGCGCTGAGAGGCGCGCTGAAGGATTCCGAGCCAGACGTCCGCAAGCAGGCGGCCTGGGCGCTGGGCGAAATCGAGGACGCCGAGAGCGTCGACGCCCTGGTCGCTACGCTGCAGCGGGACGAAGCCGCCGGCACACGTCAGATGGCGGCATGGGCGCTTGGAGAGATTGAGAATTCGAAGGCCGTGCCCGGCCTCATCGCGGCGCTGCACGACGCGGACGCGGACGTGCGCGACATGACCGCCTGGGCGTTGGGAGAGATCGAGAGCCCGACGGCGATCGACGGCCTGATCGCGGCGCTCAAGGATGCCGAGTGGAAGGTGCGCGCGAAGGCCGCCTGGGCGATCGGCGAGATTGCCGATCAACGCGCGGCCGAGGCGTTGAGCGCGAGCCTCAAAGATGAGCATCCGGAGGTCAGGAAGATGGCCGCCTGGGCGCTCGCAGAAGTAACCGACCACTGATGGTGGGGACAGGCCCCAATGGCGCGGATCTTGTGCCAATGGGGACAGGCCCCAACTTGGGGCCTGTCCCCAGGAATGGAGGAGATGTGACCAAGAATCTTCGCTTTGTCGGGATGGCGCTCGTCGCCGCTGTTGTATCGGGCAGCGTTGCCATCGGCGCGCGACAGTCGCCGACGCCGACCCCAACGCCCACTCCGATGCCGATGCCGAACCCGATGCCGGTCATCAACGACAACGACAACGAGGACGACGACGAGGGCGGCGGCGGCACGCTGCCGCCGGCGGCGATCGCGGCGTTGATCGACGCCTTGAAGGATTCAGATGCCGATGTCCGCCAGCACGCGCTGTGGGCGTTGACGCGCGTTCACGCCACGGTCCCCGTCGAGTCCCTGATCACGCTGGCCAAGGACCCGAATGACGACGTGCGACAGCAGGCGATGCGCCTGCTGGCACGGTCGCGCGATCCCAAGGCGAGACCGATCCTGTCGGCGGCGGTGAAGGACAAGGATGCGGACGTGCGCCAGCAGGCCGTCTGGGCACTGGCCAGGACCGGCGATCGCGCGGTCGTCCCGACGCTCATCGGCGCGCTCAGCGACGAGTCCGCTGATGTGCGGCAGCACGCCTGCCTCGCCCTCGGGCAACTAAAGGATCCCGCCGCCGTGACGCCGCTGATCGCTGCGCTCAAGGATCCGGTCGCCGACGTGCGCTCGCATGCTGCACTGGCGCTAGGCGAACTGGGCGATGCCCGGGCGGAAGAGCCGTTGACCGGCGCCCTCAAGGACAAAGCCGCGGACGTTCGTCGGAACGCTGCCGTCGCGTTGTCGCGACTGATGGAGCGCTAGGCTCTGGACGGAGCGGTGGCGTTTCTGCTAATTTGTTAGCAGGCATTGGGGGATTGCGTGGCCAAGAGCTTGTTTGGAAATCTGAGTCGCCGCGAGCGGCAAATCATGGATCTGTTGTTCCAGCGCAGCCGCGCGACGGCCGCCGAGGTCCAGGAAGGGCTGCCAGAGGCGCCCAGTTACTCGGCGGTGCGCGCGCTGCTGCGGATCCTGGAAGAGAAGGGGCACGTGCGGCACGAGCAGGACGGTCCGCGCTACGTCTACCTGCCGCGCGTCGACCGCGACCGCGCGCGGCAATCGGCGATGAAGCACCTGGTGCAGACGTTCTTCGATGGTTCGACGGGCGACGCCGTGGCGGCGCTCCTCGGCTCCGACGGCCCGCGCCTCGCGCCCGAGGAACTGGAAAAGCTGACGACGCTGCTCGAGCGCGCACGCGAGGAGGCATGATGGCAACCGCCGCGATCACGATCCCGATGCTGGCCGAACTGGCGGGCAGAGCCGCGCTGGTACTGGCGCTGGCCTGGATTGGCGCCCGGCTCGCGTTCCGCCGGCCGGCCTCGACACGCTACGCGGTCTGGGCCGCCGGATTCATCGCGGCCTTTGTGCTGCCGATTGCCACGGGCGTTCTGCCATCGTGGCGCCTCGCCGTGCTGCCGCCGCAGGACGGTGCAGGCGCGACGGTGTCACGGCCGATCGATGGCACACGGTCTCCGGTGCCCGACTCGCCCGCGGCGCCGCAGATCGAGCGCACGACGACGCCGCGCGCAGCCACCCGATCCGCTCCCGCTACGGGCGCAGTGCCCGTGACGTCGACCACACCGCTGTCATGGGCACTCATCGCCTGGGCCGCCATTGCGGTGGGCTTGATTCTGCGTTACGTCGCCAGCCTCCTGGCCGTGCGCTGGATGACGCGACACGCGCAGCCGCTGGATGACCATCGCTGGCGCGACGCTCTTGACGTCGCATCGGCGATGATCGGTCTGACCCGGACGCCGCATCTCGTCGCGTCGACCCGCGTATCGGTGCCCTTCACCTGCGGATTGCTGCGCCCGGTACTGGTTGTCCCGACGTCTGCGCTTGCGTGGGACGACGAGCGCATTCATGTCGTGCTCCTCCACGAGCTCGCGCACGTCGCCCGGCGCGATTGCCTCCTCCAGGCCGTCAGTCACGTGGTCTGCGCGCTCTACTGGTTCAACCCGCTCGCCTGGGTGGGCGCGCGGCAGCTGCGCGCCGAGCGCGAGCGCGCCTGCGACGATCTCGTGCTCGCGTCGGGCACGGCCGGCGCGGCGTACGCCCAACATCTGCTCGACATTGCCCGCGCGGCGACCGTCGACGCGCGTCCCAGGCTGGCCAGCGCCGCGCTGGCGATGGCCCGTCCGTCAGAGCTCGAAGGCCGCCTGCTGGCGATTCTCGATCCGCGGCGTAGCCGTGCCCGCGCGGCGCATGGTGTCCTGTGGCAGATCGCGTGTCTCGCGGTGCTCGTCGCGCTCCCGCTGGCAACCGTGCGGCTCGTGGCGAGGGCAGCGGACGTCGCGCCCGCGCAGGCCGCGACTGTCGCATCGGTCGCCGGCACGGCTCGGACGCCGGGGCCTGCCGCGTCGCCGGCTGTTGCTGCCGCCGAGTCGAAAAGCGCGTCCGCTCGACCTCAGGTCGTCGGCGGCGTCAGGGGCGGCATTGCCGGCGGTGTTGCGGGTGAAGTCAGCGGCGGCACCGGTGCAGGAGTGGGCGGGGGAATCGGCGGAGGCGTTGGCAAGGGCGTCGGCAAGGGGGCGGGCAACGACAACGATAACGACAGCGAAGATGAGAAGAGCCAGCGCACGCCGTCGCCAGCAGTCGTCCAGGCGCTGACGGACGCGCTGAAGGACAGCGACGCGGACGTCCGGAAGAGCGCCCTGCACGCGCTCACGCGGTTCCGGACGCCCGCCGCATTCGATGCCTTCATGGTGGCGCTGAAAGATCTGGATCCGGACGTCAGGCAGCAGGCGGCGTTTGGACTGTCACAGCTCCGAGACGACCGCGCGACGGACGCGCTCATCGGCGCATTGAAGGACGAGAACGCGGACGTCCGTCAGCAGGCCGCATTCGCGCTGAGCCAACTCCGCGAGTCGAGGGCCGTCCCGGGCCTGACGGCCGCCCTGAAGGACGTGGACGAGGATGTGCGCGAGCAGGCGCTGTTCGCGCTGTCCCAAATCCGCGACGTTACGGCGGTGCCGGCCCTGATCGGCGCGCTCGGCGACGCCAAGCCCAACGTGCGGCAGCAGGCCGCATTCGCATTGAGTCAGATCGGCGACCGGGCGGCCGTGCCAGGCCTGATCACGGCGCTGAAGGACAATGATGCGGAGGTGCGCCAGCAGGCGGCGTTTGCGTTGAGTCAGATCGGGGACGAGTCGGCCATCGAGGCGCTGACCGCCGCGATCAAGGATCCGGTTGCCGACGTACGGCAGCAGGCGATCTTCGCGCTCACGCAGATCGCCGACGGCGGCGGACATCGCCGGCACAATCCGCAGCCCGTGGCCGCGCCCGCGAAGCCCCAGGCGGCGCCCATGCCAGCGCCGGCTGCCAAGCCGCAATAAACGCAGTTACCCGGTTGCTCGGGTTACCCCGGTTACCCAGGTTGGACCCGGTTGGCGGCGTTGCCGAACCCGGGCAACCTGGGCAACTGCGCGCGGTCTACTTGCCCACTTTGACGCTGCCGATCCCCGTCCCGACGTTCCCCGCGCCGTCCGTGCACTGCACGGTGATCCAGTAGACGCGTTCCCGTCCACCCGACCGTTCCGCCCGAAGTTTTGCGCTGAAAGCGCCGGTGATCACGGCGTCGCCCGAGGTGTCGCCGTCGCCGGTGCCGCTGTCGGGATCGCTGCTCGTGATGCCAGCGATCTGGCATGACGGCGGTTCGTTGGAATCGTCGCTCGCGGTCACGTTGACCGACACGTCGACCAGCTGGTGCTTGGGGGGCCAGAGCGAGTCTGGCGTTGCCGTCACCGCCGCCACGAACGGCGCCGTCACGTCCGCTTCGTCTTCCGACGGCAGGGTCAGCCGAAACCCGCGCGGCGTTCCGTTCAGCAGCCCCTCTCCAACGATCACGCCGTTGTCGTTGATCGCGTAAGCGGCCTGCAGGACCCATCCCGATGTGTCGTCGACGAGCGTATTCAGGTCGATCATCTGGTCGTCCTTGAACACGAACGCGTGCGCCTGGCCGTTGCCGTCATCCGCCCGGCCGACGATTTCGCCCGCCGCGTTGATGCCGAGCGCGGTGCTGGTGCTCCCGCCGAGCGTGCCGAGATCGTCCACCACCGTGTCCGATCGCCACCGCGCCGCATGCAGCGGTCCGGCCAGAGACGACGAGTAGCCGACGATGATCCCAGCGCTGTTGATTGCCGCGGCGCGCGCGAACGACCCGGCCAGCGGCGACAGCGCGTGCAGCACGCCGTTGAACCGGAAGGCCCGGAATGCCAGATGGTCGTCACGGCTTTCGCCGACGATTACGCCTGACGCGTTGATCGCGAAGGCGGCCGCGTAGCCGCCGCCGAAATCGCCGAGGTCTTCGGCAGCGAAGCCCGGTCGCTGCTGGAACGCGCGCGTGCCACTCGGCGTGAACGAGAAGCCGACGACGACGCCGCCGTCGTTGATGCCTTGCGCCGTTGCCGACGTGGCTCCGGGCAGGAGCGGAACGTCGCTCCAGTCTGCGCTCATCGCGCTGTAGCGGAACGCTCGCGAGACGCCATCAGCGCCGCGAAAGGTCCCGGTGACGACTTCCGCGCCGTTGACCGCGTAGGCAAACAACTCGCTCGCGCCGGATGGCAGCGGGACAAACGCCGGCGCGGTCGACTGCTCGAACCCGAAGCCGGATGGGCCGGCGTCGTATCCGAAGCCGACGGCGCGTCCGGACGCACTGACGGCGCGTGCATACGTGGGTGAGGCCGTGGGACCGAGATCGTCCACGGGCACCGTCGGTGTTGCAGCTTTCGTGACGAAATTGCGGCCGCCGGCGACGAGTGCGAACGCCAGCACGCCTGTGAGTGCCCATCGAGCCTGCATCGAAGCCTCTCCACGACTGGGGACGATGGCCGAAGGGGCAAGCAGTGTGCCTGTCGCGCTCGTGCGGGTAAGCGCTTGCGTGTCAATGCCATGCCTCGCTTGCATACAAAGGCACGACGGGCCGGCGCGTTCCACAACGGCACAGCCGGCACGCAGGATTGAAAGGGCGTCCGATTACAAAGTTGCAGGGGTGGGGGCCGGTGGCTCCGCCGGTACCGACGGCAGGCCGAGCAGCCGGCGCAGCTCTTCGCCTTCCATCACTTCCTTCTCCAGCAGCAGGCGGGTCACCGACTCGAGACTGTCGCGCCGATCGCCGAGGATGCGCCGCGCCGTCTCGTGCGCGTCGGTCATGATGCGCTTGACTTCGGCGTCGATCTGCTGCGCCGTGCTCTCGGCGTACACACCGCGCTCCTGTGGGAGCCCGAGCTCCAGAAAGCGGGAGCGCTTGTCACCGGCGTAGTTGATGGCGCCGATCGCGTCGCTCATGCCCCACTCGGTGACCATCGCGCGGGCGATGTCGGAGGCGCGCTGCAGATCGTTCTGTGCGCCTGTCGAAATCTCGCTCAGTGCGATCTCTTCCGCGGTGCGGCCGCCGAGGAGGACGGCGAGCTGGTGCCGCAGGTCGGTGCGCGTCATCAGGTAGCGATCCTCGAGCGGCAGCTGCATTGTGTAGCCGAGCGCACCGAAGCCGCGCTGGACGATGGAAATCTTGTGCACCGGATCCAGGCCGGGCAGCACCGACGCGACGATCGCGTGACCGGACTCGTGGTAGGCGACGATCTGCCGCTCGCGCGCGTTCATCACGCGCTTCTTCTCGAGGCCGGCGACGAGGCGATCGATGGCCTCCTCGAAGTCGCGAATGTCCACGGCGACCTTGTCTTTGCGCGCCGCCAGGAGCGCGGCCTCGTTCACGAGGTTGGCGAGATCGGCGCCGGCGAACCCCGCCGTGCGGCCGGCGATCACCCGCAGGTCCACCTCGGGCGCGACCTTCACGCTGCGCGTGTGGATACGGAGGACGGCCTCGCGGCCATTGATGTCCGGCTTGTCCACGAGCACCTGTCGATCGAAGCGGCCAGGACGCAGCAGCGCCGGGTCGAGCACTTCCGGCCGGTTCGTCGCGGCCATGATGATGACGGCCTTCCGTGAATCGAAGCCGTCCATCTCGGCGAGGAGCTGATTCAGCGTCTGCTCGCGCTCCTCGTGGCTCCCGACCGGGCTCTGCACGCGGACCTTGCCGAGCGCGTCGAGCTCGTCGATGAAGACGATGCAGGGCGCCTTGCCTTCCGCCTGCGCGAACAGGTCCCTGACGCGCGCCGCGCCGACGCCGACGAACATCTCCACGAACTCCGATCCGCTCAGTGAGAAGAAGGGCACTTTGGCCTCGCCGGCCACGGCGCGGGCGAGCAGTGTCTTGCCCGTGCCGGGGGGGCCGACGAGCAGCACGCCCTTCGGGATGCGGCCGCCGAGCTGCGTGTATTTCTTGGGCGTCTTGAGGAACTCGACGATCTCGCGCAGCTCGTCTTCGGCTTCGTCCACGCCAGCCACATCACCGAAGCTGACCTTCACGTCGTCTTCGGCGTAGATCTTGGCGCGGCTCCTGGCAAACGACATGACGCCACCTTCGGCGCCGCCGATCCGCCGGAAGAAGAAGCTCCAGACGGCGACCAGGAGGACCAGGGGGATGATCCAGCCGAGCACTTCCGGCAGCCACCGGCTGACCGTTTCGCCGCTGAACTTCACCTGGTTCCCCTCGAGATCCTCGACCAGCTTCGGATCTTCGATGCGCGTGGTGACGAACCGATCGGTGCGCTGCCGCCCCTGTCCCTGTGCGTCGCGCAGGCGTCCGCTGATCGTCTGATCGCCCACCGTGACCTCGACGACCTGCTTGCTCCTCACCAGCGACTTGAACTCGCTGTACGGGATTTGCCGGCCTGATGGGTTGAGCAGCCAGGTTTGCGCAACCGCGAGCACCAGCAGCAGTCCGAGCACGTACCAAATCGAAAACGACGGACGCCGCACCGGAAGCGGGCGGCGTTCGCCTGGCTTCTTCTCACGCGGACGCGGTACAGAGGGTTGAGTGGCCAACGAGAGTCCCTTCGTCAGACCGGCTGCGCCTGGGTGGCCTTTCGAAAGGCCACCGATGTGCCGTCGGTATCGATCACCACGTGGTCGCCCTCGTGGAACTCACCCTCGAGCACGCGGCGGGCCAGCGGGTCGAGCACCAGCCGCTGAATCGTGCGCTTGAGCGGGCGGGCCCCGTAAGCGGGATCGTAGCCCTCGCGGACCAGCAGATCCCTGGCAGCGGCCGTGAGCTCGACATGAATCTTGCGATCCTCCAGCCGCTTCAGCAAGTGACGCGCCTGGATGTCGATGATCTGCGCCATGTGCTCGCGCGACAGCGCGTGGAACACGATGATCTCGTCGATCCGGTTGAGGAATTCAGGCCGGAAGTGCGTCCGCACCACGTCCATCACTTGCCGCCGCGCGCCCTCCGAGAGCGTCCCGCTGGCGGCCTCCGCGGTCAGATACTGGTTGCCCAGGTTCGAGGTCATGATCACGACGGTATTGCGGAAGTCGACCGTGCGGCCCTTGCCGTCCGTCAGCCGCCCGTCGTCCAGCAACTGCAGCATCACGTTCAGGACTTCGGGATGCGCCTTCTCGACCTCGTCGAACAGGACGACCGCGTACGGGCGCCGCCGGACAGCCTCGGTGAGCTGACCTGCCTCATCGTAGCCGACGTACCCCGGCGGCGCGCCGATCAGGCGCGACACGGTGTGCTTTTCCTGGTATTCGGACATGTCGATCCGTGTCAGCGCCTGTTCGTCATCGAATAGGAACTCGGCCAGTGCGCGAGCCATCTCGGTCTTGCCGACACCGGTGGGCCCGAGAAACAGGAAGCTGCCCAGGGGCCGATTGGGATCCTGCAGCCCGGCCCGGGCGCGGCGGATCGCGCTCGAGACGGCCTCGACCGCTTCGTCCTGCCCGACCACGCGTTGATGGAGCCGCTCTTCCATCTTGAGCAGCTTCTGAATCTCGCCTTCCATCAATTTGGTGACCGGGATGTGCGTCCAGCGGCTCACGATCCCGGCGATGTCTTCCTCGTCCACTTCCTCCTTCAGCATGCGGCGCCCGGAGGCGAGCCGAGACTCGCTGTCGCGGATCTGCTGCTCGAGGGCCGGGAGCTTGCCGTACTGCAGCTCGGACGCGGTCGCATAGTCGCCGGACCGCTGCGCGCGCTCGATGTCGACACGCAGCGTTTCGAGCTCTTCCCTCAGGTGCCGCGTCTGCTGGATCGCCGCCTTTTCCTGTTCCCATTGCGTCTTCAGCCGGCCGCGCTCCTCCTTGAGGTCCGCGAGCTCGCGCTCGAGCTTCTCGAGCCGCTCGCGCGACGGCTTGTCGCGCTCCTTGCGCAGCGCCTCCCGTTCGATCTCGAGCTGCATGACTCGCCGCTCGACCTCGTCGAGCGCAGCAGGCATCGAGTCGATCTCCATCCGCAGGCGCGCCGCCGCCTCGTCGATCAGGTCAATCGCCTTGTCGGGCAGGAACCGATCGGGGATGTAGCGATGGGACAGCACCGCCGCCGCCACCAGCGCCGAATCCTTGAACTTCACCCCGTGGTGGATCTCGTAGCGCTCGCGCAGGCCGCGCAGGATGCTGATCGTGTCCTCGACCGTCGGCTCGCCAACGAGCACCGGCTGGAAGCGCCGCTCGAGGGCCGCATCCTTTTCGATGTGCTTGCGGTACTCGTCGAGCGTGGTGGCGCCGATTGTGTGCAGTTCGCCGCGCGCGAGCATGGGCTTCAACATGTTGGACGCGTCCATCGAGCCCTCTGCCGCGCCGGCGCCCACCACCGTGTGCAGCTCGTCGATGAACAGCACGATCTCGCCCTGCGCGTCGGCGATTTCCTTCAGCACTGCCTTCAGCCGCTCCTCGAACTCGCCGCGATACTTCGCGCCGGCGATGAGCGACCCCATGTCGAGAGCGACGATCTTCTTGTTCTTCAGCCCTTCCGGCACGTCGCCGCGCACGATGCGCTGGGCGAGGCCTTCCACGACCGCGGTTTTGCCGACCCCGGGCTCCCCGATGAGGACGGGATTATTCTTCGTCCGGCGTGACAGCACCTGCACGACCCGCCGGATCTCGTCGTCGCGGCCGATCACGGGATCGAGCTTGCCCTTCTGGGCCAGCGCGGTGAGATCGCGGCCGTAGCGCTCGAGCGCCTGGTACTTGCCTTCCGGATTCTGATCCGTGACGCGCTGGCTGCCGCGGATCTCGGTGAGCGCCTCGAAGATGCGATCGCGCGAGAGCCCGAGCTTGTGCAGCAGGCGAGCAGCAGGGGACCGCCCGGTCTCGCCGGCGATGGCCACGAACAGGTGCTCGGTGCTGACGTACTCGTCCTTGAGGCGCTCGGCCTCGGCCTGCGCGAGATCGGTGACGAGCTTCAGGCGCGGCGAGATCGACGCGGCCGCGCCGCCGTGAACCTGCGGCTGCTGTCCGAACAGCTGGCGGGCATCGCGCGCGACGGCGGCCGGATCGATCTCCAGCTTGCGCAGCAGCGCGGGGACCACGCCATCGGTCTGCTCGACGAGCGTAACGAGCAAATGCTCCGGCTCGATTTGCGGATGATTCTGTTTCTCGGCGAGTTGCTGCGCCGCCAGCACGGCCTCCTGGGCCTTTTCGGTGTATTTGTTGAGATTCATGACATTCAACGTGGCGGACCTGAAGGTCCGCCCTACATGTGTTCACTTACGGGCTGCATCGATTGCGATTTGTAGGGCGGACCGTCAGGTCCGCCAACCCGCTGGGCTCAGGGCCCGCCACGACACGGCCGTCGGTTACGCGGCGCTGTGCTTCTTGCGTTCGATCTTCGCTAACTCCTCGAAATGCGTGCGCTCCTCGGGCGTGATCTGCCGCGGCAGCTCGACGTCGACGGTGGCGTAGAGATCGCTTCGCGTGCCGGGCTTGCCGCTCAGATTCATGCCCTGGCCGCGCAGACGGAACACCTGTCCGTTCTGGGTCGTCGGCGGCACCTTGAGTCTCAGCGTCCGGCCGCCGAGTGCGGGCACGGTCACTTCGCCGCCGAGCACGGCCGTGGTCAGCGGGACCGCGATGCGCGTGTAAAGATCGCGCCCCTTGCGTTCGAACTGCAGGTGAGGCTCGAGGCGGACGCGCAGATAGAGATCGCCGGCAGCCGCTCCGCCTGCGCCCGGTTCGCCCTCGCCGCCAACGCGTACCCGCGACCCGTCCCCGACACCGGCCGGTACGCGCACGTCCACGGTGCGCGCGTGGCCATCGTGCTTGATCGAAAAGCGCCGCGTGACGCCCTGATCGGCCTCTTCGAGCGTCAGCGGTAGCTCGTGCTCCAGATCGCGGCCCTTGCGCGTGCGACTTCGCGTCGCCCGGCCGCGACGCCCGTCGGGTTCGGCGCTCCCGCCGAAGAAAGTGTTGAAGAAATCCGAGAACGGATTGTCCGTCCCGAACATCTCCTGCATCTCTTCTTCGGTCATCGTCCGGAACCCGCCCGGACCGCCGCCCATGTTGACGGACCAGCCCCCCTGCTCGAACGGATTGGCGGCGCCGGTGCGTTCCGCCTGCTCGTAGGCCCGCCAGTTGGCGCCGAGCTCGTCATACTTCCGCCGCTTGCCCGGATCGCCGAGGACTTCGTACGCTTCGTTGATCTCCTTGAACCTCGCTTCGGCCGCCTTGTCGCCCGGGTTGACGTCGGGATGGTGCTTCCGCGCGAGCTTGCGATACGCCTGCTTCAGCTCTTTGTCGGTCGCCGTCTTCGACACGCCGAGCGTTGCGTAGTAGTCCTTGAAGTCCATCGTCTTACAGTCCCAGGACGCGACTGAGCGCGTCGAGCTCGCGTGCGAGCCGCTGTCGCGTGTCGCTGCGCGGGCCCGGATCGTCGCCGACCAGCGGACGCATCCGCTCGACGATTTCCACGACCGACAGCAGTCGCTGGACGCCCGCCAGGTTCACACCGGCTTCATCAACCAGATACTTGATCAGGCGAAGCCGGTCGAGCTCATCCCGCGTGTAGACTCGCATGCTGCCGAGCGTCCGGCCTGGTTGAATCAGCCCCAGCCGCTCGTACTTGCGCAGCGTCTGCGGGTGCATACCCAATAGACGAGCCGCCATGCTGATCAGACAAAGATCTTGCGTCGCCGCCATACAAGTTGCGTCACATCAAGTGTAGGCATTGACACGAATCATGTCAACACGCGCCGCGGGGGATGCGTCATACTCGACTTTCGGATGCATGTAACTCCCAGTGATCTTCTTACTGTCGGCCTGCTCGTCATCCTCGAAGGACTCCTCAGCGCGGACAACGCGATGGTGCTGGCGGTGCTCGTCCTCGGCCTCCCCAAGGAGCAGCAGCGGCCCGCGCTCCGCTACGGCATCATCGGGGCGTTCGCCTTCCGCACCCTAGCCACGGTCTTCGCCGTTCACATGATTCAGCTGCGTGTTGTGCAGCTGATTGGCGGCCTCTATCTCGTCTGGCTGACCTACCAGCATTTTTTTCGCGGCGGCAGCGTCGAAGATCGCCGCAAGCCGGTTCCCGCACGGCCGTGGATGGGTCTGTCCGCTTTCTGGGCAACCGTCGTGAAGGTGGAGCTCACCGACATCGTGTTTGCAATCGACTCGATCCTGGTTGCCGTGGCGATGTCGCCGAAGCTGTGGGTCGTGCTGACCGGGGGCATCCTCGGCATCGTGGCGATGCGAATGGTGATCGGCCAGCTCCTGGCCGTGGTCCGCAATTACCCCGCGATCGTGGATGGCGCGTTCCTGATCATCCTCTGGGTGGCCATCAAGCTGCTCGTTGAATGGGCGCACAGCTACGGCTGGATCGAGTTCGTCATTCCCAAGTGGCTGTCGCTCTCGCTCATCGTCGTGATCTTCTTGGCGTCGTTCCTCTATGCGCGCCGCCACGGCGCGGAGGGGCACGTGCATCACGACGACGAAGCGGCTGACCTCATCACCAAAGACGATCGATGAGATCGTTGGGCCGGGCCCTCGCGCAGTTCCTGCGGGGTATCCGCAGCCTGCGCGACCTGCTGGCGGTGCTGCTGCTGATCGCAACCGTCGCCGTCTGGCTGATCGCGTTCGGCTGGACCGTCCGCTACGCGTTTGCGGTCAATCGTCTCGCCGGCGGCGTTGGCGACGTCGTGTTCTTTGGCGCCGACGGACGCCCCTGGTTCCGGCTCGACGATCGACGTCGCGATGTTCCGCTCGAGCAGATCTCTCCCTTCCTTCAGCAGGCCGTCATCGCGACCGAGGATCGCCGCTTCTATTGGCATCCCGGCATCGATCCGCTGGGGCTCGCCCGGGCCATGCTCGTCAACCTTCGTCGCCTCGACATGGTCGAGGGCGGCTCGACGATCACACAGCAGCTCGCGCGAACGCTGTTCCTCTCGAATGTCCGCACCGCGGCGCGAAAGGGGCAGGAGGCCGTCATCACGACGATGCTGGAGACGCGCCTCACGAAGCAGCAGATCCTCGAGCTCTATCTGAATCGCGTGTATCTCAGTGGTGGGCTGTACGGCGTCGAGGCCATGTCGATGGGCCTCTTCGGCAAGCACGCCAACGCCGTGAGTCTCGGGGAAGCGGCGCTCATCGCGGGCCTCGTCCAGGCGCCATCGGCCCTCTCGCCGTGGTCGAATCTCGACGGCGCACGCCGTCGCAGTGACACGGTGCTGCGGCGAATGCAGTCGGCAGGATTCATCACCCAGGCGCAGGCCAACGCGGCTCGCCGACAACGGCTCCGTATCCGCCCGTACCCGGCGCTCGCGGAAGCGCGGCACGGGTACGCGAAGGCGTACCTGCGCCAGCAGTTCCGGAACCGCTTCGGCGGCGATCGTCCGGCGGACTGGGAGGTCCACACGACCCTCGTGCCGGCGCTGCAGGACGCCGCCGAGCAGGCGGTCACATCGGGGTTGCGTCGTCTCGGCATCCCCAACCTGCAGGCAGCGCTCGTCGCGATTGATTCCGACACCGGCCACGTGCTGGCCGTGGTCGGCGGCCGCGACTTCACGACGACGACGTTTAATCGGGCGGTGCGCAGCCGGCGTCAGCCGGGGTCCGCCTTCAAGCCGGTCTTGTACGCGGCGGCCCTCCAGCGGGGGTTCAGCCCGGTCAGCGTGCTGCGCGGGCTCGCCGAGCTGCCGCCTCAGGGCCGCGAGGAATGGACGCCGCGCAATGTGTCGGGGAAGATCGAGGATCAGCTGACGGTGCGTGAGGCGTTCATCGAATCCAACAACCGCGCCGCGGTGGCGCTCCAGCGGCAGATCGGCACGCGACCGGTGCTGCGACTGGCGTCGGATCTCGGGATCGAGTCGCAGCCGGATGTCCCTTCGCTGGCGCTCGGGTCGGGCCTGGTGACGCCGCTGGAGCTGACGGCCGCGTACGCCGCCTTTCCAAACGGCGGCTACGGCCTTTCACCGGGCGGCATTCGTCGCGTCGTCGACGACACCGGCGTCGTCGTCCTCGAGGAGCCGTTCGCGCGGCACCGCGTGATTCCGGAGGACGTCGCGTTTCAGATGGTCTCGCTCATGTCCGACGTCGTGGCGCGGGGAACCGGAACGGCGGTACGCGATTGGGGCGTACGGTTCCCCGTGGCCGGCAAGACCGGGACCACCAACGACTTCAAGGACGCCTGGTTTGTCGGCTATTCCGCCCACGTCGTCGCCGGGGTGTGGGTGGGCTTCGATGATCCGTCGACGATTCGGGCGAACGCCTCGGGCAGTCGCATTGCCTTGCCGATCTGGGCCGAGTTCATGCGCCGCGCCAGCCGTTTCGTGCCGCCGGCGGCCTTTACGCCGCCAGCGGGCATGCGCGCCGTCGAGCTCTGCTCGGTTTCGTACCTGCGTCCTGTGGACGGCTGTCCCGTCTATACGGAGTACTCTGAAGGAAACCGATGCCGCGCCGCGTGCGCACTGCCAGATCCACTCTGGCACGTTCAAGCAGCGAGCGGAACGCGTGATCGAAAAGATGATCGGCGGTCTGTTAGGGAAGTTGTGGGGCAGAATCAAAGGCCAATAGTAGGGGCGCATGGCAATGCGCCCTGGACGCGGGTGACTCATGGCACGAGGCTGGGAGAGCAAATCGATCGAATCGCAGCAGGCGGATGCCTCGGCGGATCGCACGAAGAAGCGGGCGCTGACGCCGGAGGCGCAGGCCATCGAGGCGCAGCGTCGTGACTTGAGCCTGGCGAGAGCGCGCGTGGCGGCAGATCTGGAGCGTGCTACAGCGCCTGCGCATCGGCAGATGCTGGACCAGGCATTAGCGGATCTGGATGCGAGGATCCGAGATCTGACGGGACGTACGTAGGCCCGAGCTTCAGCTCGGGCATCTGTCGCCCAAGCTAACGCTTGGGCCTACGTACGGCGGATCAGAGTCTGTACGTTTTTTTCGCCAGCTCGTAGCTGAGCGCTCGGATCATCTCCGACGCGTCGTCCATGGTGACGATATGGCGGGTGACGAGATCCGCCAGGAAGTTCGCGTCCACCCGGCGTGCGACGTCGTGCCGCGCGGGAATCGATGGAAACGCACGGGTGTCGTCGTTGAAGCCCGCGGTGTTATAGATGCCGGCGGTTTCGGTGACCTGGTAGCGGAACCGCGCCATCCCCTCGACGCTGTCGTAGAACCACCACGGAGGCCCCAGCCTCACACTCGGATAATGCCCAGCGAGCGGCGCCAGCTCACGCGAGTAGGTGGTTTCGTCGAGGGTGAAGAGCACCAGCGTCAGCCGCGGATCGTTGCCGTACTTGTTGAGCAGCGGCTTGAGGTTCCGCGTGTACTCCGTTGGCAGCGGAATGTCGCAGCCGCGGTCCGGACCGAAGCGCTCGAACACGAGCGCGTTATGGTTCCGATCCGAACCCGGATGGAGCTGCATGACGAGCCCGTCCTCGATGCTCATCCTCGCCATCTCCATCAACATGTGTCCGGTAAAAGCACTGGCGTCCCCGGCTGTCGCACGGCCAGCCAGGGCCCGCTCGAACAGCGACGTGGCCTCGGCAGGGGAGAGCTCCGCCGTGTACGGGGTCTCGGCGGCGTGGTCCGTGGCCGTGGCGCCGGCGGTCTTGAAGAAGGCGCGGCGGTTCTCGAGCGCTCGAATGTAGCTGGCGTAGCTCGTGACCGATTCGGCGGTCGCCGCTGACAGCCGCTCGATCTCCTTCGCCCACTGCGGATGACGGATGTTGATGGCAAGATCCGGTCGGAACGTCGGCCGCACGACACCCGGCCATCCCGATTGCCTGATCTGCGCGTGGTGCTCCAGCGAATCGGTGGCCGCGTCGGTCGTGCACAACACTTCGATGTTGAACCGGCCGAAGAGCGCGCGCGGCCGGAACGCGGGCTGCCGCAGCTTCGTTTCAAGCGCCTCGTAGATCCGCATCGCCGAGGGTCCGTTCAGCGGTTCGGTGATCGCGAAGACGTCCTCGAACTCATGCGCCAGCCACGCGCCGCTGGGCGTGCCCCGGAACAGGTAAAAGTGGTCCCCGAACAGCTGCCAGATCCGGCGCGGGTCTCGCTCGACCGCGGCCCCGTCCGTCCGCGGTATGCCGAGGCGCTCCATCGGCACGCCCTGCGAGTAGAGCATGCGGACGATGTAGTGATCGGGGATGACGATGAGCGTGGCGGGATCCGGGAACGGTTCGTCGAGCGCCAGCAGGCGCGGATCGACGTGGCCGTGGGGGCAGATGAGAGGCAGGGCCGCCACCTGTCGGTAAAGCTCGCGCGCAATGTCGCGTACGGCAGGAACAGCACTGAAATAGCGATCGGGGTTCAGCATGCGTCAGGTCAGGGTGTCGCGACGAACCGGTAGCCGACGCTGCGAATCGTTTGCAGGTGGCGAGGCTCGGCGGGGTTGTCTTCGATGTATCGCCGCAGGCGCACGATGAAGTTGTCGATGGCGCGGGTGTCGGTGTCCTCGTGCACGCCCCATACCTGCTCCAGCATGTCCTTGCGTGACACGATTTGGCCTTCGCGCTGGACGAGGAAGCGCAGGAGGTTGGCCTCCATCAGCGTCAGCGGCAGGGTTTTGCCGTCTCGCCGCAGCTCGAGCGCGGCGAAGTCAATCTCTCGTCCGGAAAACGTGTAGCGATCGGCCGCCACCGGGTCGGCCGCCGCCGGAGCCTCGGGTACTCTTCGGCCCCAGCTATGGCGCCTGAGCAATGCGCCGATTCGCGCGATGAGCACGGTCAAGTCGAACGGCTTTGGCAGGTAGTCGTCCGCACCCGCCTCGAACCCTTTCACGACGTCGTCCGCGCGCCCGCGGGCGGTGAGCATCAGCACCGGCACGTAGTTGCGATCGCTGCGCAGCCGGCTGGTGACCTCGAAGCCGTTGAGGCCGGGGAGCATGACGTCGAGCACGACGAGATCGATTGGATCGTCGAGGAGGGCGATGCGGGTGATCGCTTTCTCGCCGGTGTCGACGACCTCGGTGTCGTAGCCTTCGGCCTCGAGGTTGAAACGAAGACCGTCGGCCAGATGGAGCTCGTCTTCGACGACCAGGATTCTGCTCATGCGGAGGGCGCCGTCGGCAGCTGCAGCGTGAAGGTGCTTCCCTGGCCGGGGCCCGGACTTTCGGCGAACACTCGCCCGCCGTGCTTGCGCGCCACCGAGCTCACGATGAAGAGGCCGAGTCCGGTCCCCTTGATCCGCATCGCGACGGCCTCCGGAATGCGATAGAAGCGGCGAAAGATCCGCTTCAGCTCGGCGGAGGAGATACCCATCCCGGCGTCTTTCACGCGGACCGCCACACGACGGTTCTCGAGCGGCGCGAGCTCGACCTGCACGTGGACATCGCCGTTCGAGTACTTGATCGCGTTGTCGACCAGGTTCGACAAGGCGGCCTTCAATTCGTCCGGATCGCCCATCACCGTCGCCTGCGCCGTCTCGGCGACGCGGTCAACATAGGCCAGCGCTTCGTCTGGCAGGTGATGCCGGACGCGCGCGAGATCGAGGCACTCGCGGACCGTGTCACGAAGATCGATGGGCACCTGGTGCAGCACGCGCGACTTGGCGCTCGTCCGGCCGGCCCGGAGCACCTGCTCGATCAGATCGAGCAGCCGATCGCTGTCGGCGAGCATCACACCGTAGAACTCGCGCCGCTTGTCTTCGGCCAGCTCGCGCCGCTGCAGGGTTTCGAGGTAGAGGCGGATCGAGGCGACCGGCGTCTTCAGTTCGTGCGTCACGGCGTTGATGAACGCATCGTGCTGCTCGTTGCGCCGCGCTTCCCGTACGAGAAAGACGGTGTTGACGACGACACCCGCGAGGATCACCAGAAACAGCACGATCCCGAGGACGAGGAGGAGCCCTTCGCGCCAGTTGAGGACGATCCAGCTGACGTTCAGCGTGACGACCAGCGCGATGAGGCAGATCCCGAGCGTCGCGAAGACGACCGACTTCCGCTTGGGCGCCGAGATCATGTGGCTAGGATGCCACAGGCCGAGGCGGCAGCAGTAGGCCCAAGCTTTAGCTTGGGCACCAGGACCGCGTCGAAGGATGGTTGCCCGAGCTAAAGCTCGGGCCTACGTACGGAGGAACACGCCTACGCCGCGCGGCGGGCCTGGCCGGGCTGACGTCCGTTGACATCCACGGTGCGGACGCGATCGGCGATGCCGAGGAAGCGGAGCGCACGAATCTGCAGCCAGGTCAGGTCGACTTCGGTACCAGGCGAGTCCGTGTCGCGCCGAGGTCGGGTGGGCGTGGTGGTTGTTGTGCCATCCCTCGCCGAAGGTCAGAACCGCGACCCACCAGCTGTTCTTCGAATCGTCCTTGGTCTGGAACCGGCGGCTGCCCCACATGTGCGTCGCCGAGTTCACGAGCCACGTCGCGTGCAGCCCCACGGTGACCCGGAAGAAGATCAGCCACATCACCATCGGCCATCCGCCAAGCGCGAGCACGGCAAAGCCGAAGACGGTGAGCGGCACCCAGTGCCAGGTGGTCAGCCAGCGATAGAAGGGATCGGCGGCGAGGTCGGGGGCATACCGCGACATCATCGCGGTGTCGTTGTGGTGCCCCTCACCGAACAGGATCCATCCCATGTGCGCCCAGAACCCGCCGTGATGCGGCGTGTGCGGGTCGCTGTCGGTATCGGAATGCTGGTGGTGAATGCGGTGGGTGGCGACCCAGAAGATCGGTCCGCCCTCGAGCGTCAGCGTGCCGCAGACGGCGAAGAAGTATTCCAGCAGCTTCGGCACCTTGTACGACCGGTGCGTGTGCAGCCGGTGATAGCCCATGCCGATGCCGAGCCCGATCGAGACCCAGTAAAAGAACGCGGTCAGGGCTACCGCCGTCCAGGAGAAATAGAACAGCGCGGCCACGGCGCCGACGTGGAATGCGGACATCGCCACGAAGGTGATCCAGTTGATTGTGCGGTAGCGATCGGCCCTGGGCGCGTGCATGGTCTCGACGGTCACGGGTTCGTTGCCTCCCGGGTGGCAGCGTGCTGCACCCTCGGTCATTTCATCGGCGGTCGACGAAGTCCACAGTAGCAATTGGACTGACATCCGGGTGTAAGACTTGTGTAATCACGCCCATTCCCGGGCGGGTGGAATGTAATTCTTTTGTCGTTGCCGCACTGGCGACAGGTGTTACACTTCGACCGTCGGCGCCGTGGCGGCGCTGAAATTCCCCGAAAGGAGCCGGCATGGCGACCGGCAGCGGCACGTCCTCCATTCGACTCCTCACCTCTCCCAGCGGCGCCGTTCGGATCAGGGCCGCCTTACAGTTCCTCGACACCTTGCCGTCGGGCCAAGCCACGCTGATTGTCGCGGCCTCGCGCGGCGCGGCCGACGATCTCGCGCGACGGGCGGCGCGGCAGCGCGGCGCATCCTTCGGCTGGCATCGCTTCAGCGTCCTGCAGCTGGCCGCACGACTGGCCCTGACGGACCTCGCTCGCCGCGGCTGCTCGCCGAGCTCGCCCCTCGGTGGCGAGGCGGTCACGGCGCGTGCGATCTTCGACGTCATCGGCAGCGGCCAGCTCCGATATTTCGCGCCGGTCGCCGAGACGCCTGGCTTTCCCCGGGCGCTGGCGAAGACGGTCAGCGAGCTTCGCCTGGCCGGTGTCCGCGGGGCCACGCTGAAAGGGCACGGTACAGGCGGCGACGACCTCGCGCATCTCATCGATCAAATCGAGGAAGAGTTTCGCGATGCCGGCGCGGCCGACCGCGCTCTGCTCGTCGCGACCGCCGCCACGGCGCTCGAATCCAACACCGCTGATGCCGTCGGTCTCGTTGGCGGAGCGGCCCTCGTCCTGCTCGATCCCGCCGTCGGTTCGGAGGCCGAGGCGCGATTGGTCGCGGCCCTGGCGGGCGCGGCTTCGAGCACGGTGATCACGGTGCCGGCCGGCGACGCCAGCGCGGAGCGGCTGCTCACGGCGAAGCTGGCAGCCCCAATCGAGTCGGCGACAGACGATGACGGCGGCGCGCTGGGCCGTCTGCGCAGCCGGATCTTCTCGCCGGAGCTGCCGGCCAGCGGTGAGGACGCCGCCGACGTGCAGCTCTTCTCGGCGCCGGGCGAAGCGCGCGAGAGCGTCGAGATCGCCCGCCGGGCGATCGAGGAGGCCCGGCGCGGTGTCCCGTTCGACGAGATGGCCGTTCTCGTTCGTGCGCCACAGCAGTATCTCGGGCTACTCGAGCACGCACTGGCGCGCGCGGCGGTGCCGGCCTGGTTCGATCGCGGGACGCGGCGGCCCGATCCCGCCGGCCGCGCGTTGCTGGCGCTGCTGCACTGCGCAGAAGAGGGGCTGTCAGCGCGACGCTTCGCCGAGTACCTGTCGCTGGCGCAGGTACCCGATCCCGAGCTGGACCTCGCCGCGCTGGCCTACGCACCGCCCGACGACGAAGTGCTGGCGGCCGGGCTGACCGACGCGATCGAGCTGGAGGAACCGCCGGCGCCGCCGATGCGCGTCACGGCGCCACCGGAGCTGGCCGTCGTGGACGGCTCGCTGCGCGCGCCGTGGCGATGGGAGGCCTTGCTCGTCGAGTCGGCTGTGATAGGCGGGTTGGATCGCTGGGTCTCGCGTCTCGACGGTCTGGCCTATGAGTACCGCCAGCGGCTGACGGAACTCGCTGCCGACGAACCTGAAGCCCCCCGCGTCGCGGCAATCTCCCGCGATCTCGTTCAGCTCGGCAACCTTCGGGCATTCGCGCTGCCGATCATCGAGGAACTGGATGCCTGGCGAACGTCGGCGTCGCCGTGGGGCGACTGGCTCGATCGACTGGAGCGCCTGACCCCACGCGTCCTGCGAGAGCCGGCGCGCGTCCTTCGCGTGCTCGCGGACCTCAGACCGATGGCGGCCGTCGGGCCGGTCGTGATCGGCGAGGTACGGAAGGTGCTGACCGAGCGGCTGCGCACGCTCGCGGTCGAGCCGCCACGCCGCCGGTTCGGCCGCATTTTTGTGGGCGCGCCGTCGCAGGCGCGCGGCCGAACGTTCAGGGTCGTCTTCATTCCGGGACTGGCCGAGCGCATCTTCCCGCAGAAGCTGCGCGAGGATCCGCTGCTCCTGGATGACGTGCGCGCCGCGCTGGGCGTCGGTTTGCCGGTGAGAGAGGACCGTTCGCGCGAGGAGCGCCTGCAGCTGCGACTGGCGATCGGCGCCGCGACCGAGCGGCTGTACCTGTCGTACCCGCGACTGGACGTCAACGAGTCGCGCCCGCGCGTGCCGTCGTTCTATGCGCTCGACGTGAAGCGCGCGCTGACCGGCCGGATTCCGTCGCACGAGGATCTGCAGCACGACGCCTACGACCGCGGCGCGGCCACGCTGGGCTGGCCGGCGCCGGTGGAACCGATGCGCGCGATCGACGCGCTCGAGCACGACCTCGCCATTCTGCGGCCGCTCTTCGACGAGCGCGATCGCGCGAAGGTGGCAGGGCGGGCGCGCTACCTGCTGGAGCTGAATCCCTGCCTGGGCCGTTCGGTGCGCGAGCGCTGGGCCAGATATCACAAGCAGTGGTCCGATGCCGACGGCCTCGCCAAGGTGACCGACGCCGTCCAGGAGCCGCTGGCCGCGCAGCGTCTTGGCGCTCGACCGTACTCGTTGTCGGCGCTCCAGCACTATGCGTCGTGTCCGTACCGGTTCCTGCTGTCCGCGATCTACCGCCTCGCGCCGCGCGAGGACGCCATCCCGCTGCAGCGGTTGGATCCGCTCACGAAGGGCAGCCTGTTCCATCGCGTGCAGGCCGAGTTCCTGCGCACGCTCCGCGACGGGAACCGTCTGCCGATCCGGCCAGACACGCTCGACGCCGCGCTGCAGACGCTCGGCGACACGCTGGCGCACGTCGCCGAAGACGAACGGGCGCGACTCGCCCCGGCGATCCCGCGCGTCTGGGACGACGAGCTCGCGATCATGCTCCGCGATCTCGGGCGCTGGACGCAGATGCTCGCCGAGGATAAGGACGGCTGGGTGCCGCAGTGGTTCGAGTACGCGTTCGGGTTGAGCGACGGCGCCGGCCGCGACACGGCGAGTCTGCCGGACCCGGTCCTGCTCGATGGGCGCTTCGTCTTGCGCGGCTCGATCGATCTGGTCGAGCGGCACGCCACTGGCGCGCTGCGGGTCACGGACCACAAGACCGGCCGCGCGCGCTGGCCCGAACGAATGATCGTGGCCGGTGGGGAAGTGCTCCAGCCCGTTTTGTACAGCCTCGTGCTCGAGGCGGCGACGGGCGCCACCGTCTACGGCGGGCGGCTCTCGTTCTGCACGTCGGCGGGCGCGTTCACGGTCATCGACGTGCCGCTGACCGAGACCACACGGCGGATCGGCCTCGAAGTGCTGGAGATCATCGACCGGGGCGTGGAGCACGGCACGCTCGCGCCCTATCCACGCGAGGGCGCCTGTGACTGGTGTGATTTCCGTTCGGTGTGCGGGCCGAACGAGGAGCGGCGCGTCAGGTTGAAATCGAAGGGCCGCTTCCCCGATCTCGACGAGCTGAGGTCCCGGTCATGAGCCGCCCGCATCGGACTCCTGCCGATCACGACGACCGAACGCGGCTTCGCGACGACCTCGCGCACTCTTACATCGTCGAAGCTGCCGCGGGGACCGGCAAGACCACCGAGCTCGTTGCCCGCATCGTCAACGTTCTCAAGTCGGCCCGCGCGACCATCGACGACATCGTCGCCGTCACCTTCACGGAGAAGGCGGCGGGCGAACTGAAATTGAGACTCCGCGAGGATCTCGAGACGGCGCGCGCCGGCGCGTCGGGGGAAGAGCGCGCGCGGCTGGACCAGGCGCTCGCGTATCTCGAGGAGGCGCGCGTCAGCACGATTCACGGGTTCTGCGCCGATCTGCTGAGGGAGCGGCCGGTCGAAGCGCGCGTCGATCCTCAGTTCCAGGTGCTGACCGACGAACAGGCGTCGCGCATGTACGACGTTGCGTTCGACGCGTGGCTGCAGGATCAGCTGCGCGATCCGGGCGAGGGTGTCAGGCGATCGCTGCGACGGTCGGCGCGCCGGAACTTCGGTACCGAGATCGACGAGGACGGACCGGTCGAGCGGTTGCGCCGGGCGGGACGGTCGCTGCTCGACTGGCGCGACCATCCGGCGGCGTGGCGGCGTAACCCGTTCGATCGCGAGCACGAGATCGCGCGGATGGTCGAGAGGGTCCTGGCGTTCGCCGACCTCACGGCCAACCCGATCTGGGACCGCGATCCCCTCTACGTCGACATCACGCCGGCACGCACTTGTGCGGGGGCCATTCGCGGTGGGCTCGTGCCATCGAACGATCTCGACGGCGTCGAGGCGACGTTGATCGATCTGCATCACAACCGACAGTTCGCGAAGCCGCACAAGGGCGGCGGGGCGGGGTATAGCCGCCGCCAGACTCGGGCCGCCGTATGGGATGCGCGCCAGCAGCTGTTCGACGCGCTCGGCGACTTCGAGCGGCATGCGAACGCCGACCTGGCCGCCGCGCTGCAGATCGATCTGCAGGCGAGCCTCGATCGCTATCAGGCGCTCAAGGCGGCAGAAGGCGCGCTCGACTTCGTTGATCTGCTGCTGGAAGCACGGACACTGCTGCGCGACAACGCCGAGGTCCGGCGGACATTCCGGGAGCGGCTGACGCACCTGTTCATCGACGAGTTTCAGGACACCGATCCGCTGCAGGCCGAGATCCTGATCCTGCTCTCGGGCGATCCCGAGCAGGACACGGTCAGCCCGGTGAACTGGGAGGACGTCCGTCCCCGTCCGGGCTCGCTCTTCATCGTCGGCGACCCCAAGCAGTCGATCTACCGGTTCCGTCGCGCCGACGTGGGGACCTACCAGAGAGTCTGCCGGTGGCTGGCAGAGCGGGGTGCTCGCCGCGCCTGGCTGACCACCAGCTTCCGCGCGACGCCGTCGATTCAGCGTCTCGTGAACGCGGCATTCGAACCGCTGATGACGGGTGACACGGTGACGCTGCAGCCGGAGTATGTGCCCTTGACGCCCTGGCGCGACGAGGGCGCGCAGCAGCCGGCCATCGTCGCGCTGCCGGTGCCGCGGCCCTATGGAGCGCGGAACGTCACCAAGAAGGCGATCGAGGAGTCACTGCCCGACGCCGTCGGCGCGTTTCTCCAGTGGCTCTTCCGCGAGAGCGGGTGGAAGGTCACCGAGCGTAGCCGGATGACGGGAGATCCTGAGCGGATCGACATTCGTCCGCGCCACGTGTGTCTGCTGTTCCGGCGGTTCACCAGTTTCGACGACGACATCACGCGGCCGTACGTCCAGGCCCTCGAAGCGCGCGACATCCCGCACCTGCTCGTCGGCGGCAAGTCCTTTCACGACCGCGAAGAGGTGGAGACGGTTCGCGCCGCGCTGACCGCCATCGAGTGGCCGGACGACGAGCTGTCGGTCTTTGCAGCCCTGCGAGGGGCGCTCTTCGCGATTGGCGACGACCTGCTGCTCGAGTATCGGCACCATTTCAAGCGGTTCCATCCCTACCAGGTGCCCGAGCATCTGACGGCGCGGCTGGCGCCGGTGGGAGAAGCGTTGACGCGGTTGCGGACGTGGCACCAGCGCCGGAACCGCCGTCCTGTCGCGGATACGTTGAGCGATCTGCTTGGCGAGACACGTGGTCACGTCGCCTTTGCGTTGCGGCCCGGTGGCGAACAGGCCCTGGCCAACGTTCTCCACATCGCCGATCTGGCGCGCCGCTACGAGGCCGAGGGCGGCCTGTCGTTCCGCGGTTTCGTCGAGGCAATCAGCGAGGCGGCGAGGCGGTCCGAGGCACCGGAAGCGCCGATCCTCGAAGACGGCAGCGACGGGGTGCGGCTGATGACGGTGCACAAGGCCAAGGGGCTCGAGTTTCCTGTCGTGGTGCTGGTCGATATCACGTGCAAGCTGTCGCGCGATACGGCCGACCGGTACCTCGATCCGGATCGGAACCTGTGCGCGCTGCGCCTCGCGGGCTGGGCGCCGGCGGATCTGCTGGACCACGAGCCGCTGGAGGTGGATCGCGACAAGCATGAAGGGCATCGTCTCGCCTACGTGGCGGCGACGCGCGCGCGCGACCTGCTGGTCGTGCCCGCTGTCGGCGACGGACCGTTCACCGACGGGTGGGCGAGCCCACTGAACGACGCGATCTATCCGTCGTTCGACAAGCGCCGTTCGGCGTCCGACGCCCAGAGTTGTCCGGCCTTCAAGCGCGACAGCGTGCTCGAGCGGCCGAACGGCGATCCGGCGCGCGCCGATACCGTCCATCCCGGCGCCCATCCGTTTGAGACCGGTGATCGCGCGTATGACGTCGTGTGGTGGGATCCCGCCGTGCTGAATTTGGGAGACCGCGTGCCGATGGGAGTGCGTCACGAAGGGCTGATCGGCAAGGACGCTCCCCGTACTATAGTAGAGGATACTATAGCTGCGTATCGCGCCTGGGAAGCCGATCGCGCCGAGGCACTCGAGCGCGGTGCGCGATCGAGTCTCGTCGTCCAGACGGCCACCGACTGGGCGGGGAGCGACGAGGACACACCGCCGGACGTCGAAACGGATCGTGTCGCCGTCCACACCGTCGCAAGCGGCGATCGCGTACGGCCATCCGGTGCCCGGCTGGGCGCACTGGTGCACGCGACGCTGGGCAGCGTTGCGCTCGATGCCGACCGGCCTCGGATCGAGGAGGTCGTAGCGGTGCACAGCCGCCTCCTGGGCGCCTCGGCGGATGAGGCGAGCGCGGCGGGCGATCTCGTCGAGCGGACGCTGGCGCACGCCCTGCTGGTCCGTGCGCGCGCCGCCGCGGCGCGCGGCCAGTGTCGTCGGGAAGTGCCGCTCACCTACACCGCTGCGAACGCGACGCTCGTCGAGGGCGTGGCCGACCTGGCGTTCGAAGAAGACGGCACGTGGTTCGTCGTGGACGTGAAGACCGACCTCGAAATTGGACGCCTCGGCCTCGAACGCTACAAGCGCCAGGTGGCGTTGTATGCTGCGGCCATCGCGCGCGCGACGTCCAAGCCGGTGTCGGCGGCGTTGCTGCGGGTGTGACAAACGTACGTAGGCCCGAGCTTTAGCTCGGGCAACGATCGTCGATGTCCGCCCACGCTAAAGCTTGGGCCTACGAACCGTCGGAGAGAACAGGATGACCCGGCGTGACTGGCTGACGCGCGTCGCTGCGGCCGCTAGCGTGTGGCCTGCTTATGAAGGACTGGTGATGGCGGCTCCAACAACCGCGCGCGATGCCGTCGATCACCTGTTGCTCGGCACGCCTGACCTCGATGCCGGCATTGCCTGGTTCGAGGCGCGCACCGGCGTCAAGGCCGCGATCGGGGGCGTTCACCCCGGCGCCGGCACGCGGAACGCGCTGGCGTCGCTCGGCGGCCGGCAATACCTCGAGATCATCGCGCCCGATCCGGCGCAGGCCGCCTTCAATTTCCAGATCGATCTCCGCCGCCTGACCGCGCCGCGCCTCGTCACGTGGGCGGCGGCTGCCGCGGACGTCGACGCGACCGCCGCGGCGGCAACGACAGCCGGATACAAGATATTCGGCCCGCGCGACGGATCGCGGGCCCGGCCCGATGGCGTGACGCTGCGCTGGCGCAGCGTCGGCGTGCTGGCCGGGTTCGCGGAGGCTGTCGTCGATCCGACGCCCTTCTTCATCCAGTGGGCCGCGGATTCGACGCATCCGTCCACCGATTCGCCCCCAGGTTGCCGTTTGACGGCCCTCGAGATCCGGCACCCCGATCCGCCGAAACTGCAGGCGGCCCTGCTCACGCTTGGCCTTGATGCCGTCGTCACCAGATCCGACACGACGGGATTGCGTGCGACGCTCGACACGCCCAAGGGATCGATCGTGATCGACTGACCGGAGGGGAGCCGATGTTCAGATGGCTGGCGCTTGTCAGCGTAGTCTGCGTGTTCGCGATCTCCTTCCACTACCGTCGTCTGGCGCGGAAGGGCGGCGAGACGATCGCCCGGCGCCGCGAGGGCGCGGTGTTCGGGGCGTTGCGCGCCGTGTTCGCCCTTCCGCTGTTTGCCGCGATCGTCGCGTATCTGATCAATCCCGACTGGATGGCGTGGTCGGAGTTTTCGCTGGCTCGCTGGGTCCGCTGGATTGGCGTGGCGATCGGCGGCCTGGCGATTCCCAGCGCCTGGTGGTTGTTCAGCAATCTCGGCCGGAACGTCAGCGAAACGGTCCTGACCAAATCGGATCACGCGCTGGTGACGTCGGGGCCGTACCGGTGGATACGTCATCCGCTGTATGCCACCGGTGGGGCGTTGCTCGTTGCGGTTGGCCTGATGGCCGCCAACTGGTTCATTCTCGGTCTGGCGAGCCTGGTAGTCGTCCTGATGCGGCTGCTGGTCGTGCCGCTCGAGGAACGGGCACTGCTCGCGAAGTTCGGCGACGACTATCGCCGCTACATGCAGCGGACGGGCGGAATGTTTCCGCGGCTGCTTCGATAATTGGAGAACGCTCTGTGGTGAAGACCTATGGCCTGACGCACATCGCCCTCGCTGTTCGCGATGTCGAGCGGGCCTCCCGCTTCTACCAGCAGGTGCTCGGTGCGGTCGAAGTGTACCGCCAGGAGAAATTCGCCCAGCTTCAGACGCCTGGGACGCACGACGTCCTCGTGCTGGAAGAAACGCCGGAGCGGGCCGGTGCGCCCGGTGGCGTCATCCATTTCGGCTTTCGACTTCGTGCCAGCGCCGACATCGGCGCCGCCGTCGCCGCGGTGGAAGCTGCGGGCGGTCGGGTTCGCGAGACCGGGGAATTCGTGCCGGGCGAGCCGTACCTCTTCGCCATCGACCACGATGGCTACGAATTCGAGATTTGGTACGAGCTGCCGACGCCCGTCGATCCGCCGGCGCCGCCAGCTGGGCGACGTTTCGACGGGGCGACTGATGGCCGATGAACGACGCTGGGCCCTGGGCGGCGTCAGCGATGACGCCTACCGCGCCCTGGCGGAACGCCTCTCGGCGTCGGAGCTCTGGTCGCTGCTGCTGGAAGTGCTCAGCGCGCGAGCAGGCCAGCGAAGCCCGGCCAGCCTCCTGGAGCAGTGGCAGCGTGACGGCTTCGTCCGGCTCTCACCGGTCGATCAGCGGACGATGCTGGCCGTGGATGCCGAGCTGCTGGCGGCGGTGGAGCGTTTCGAGGCGGTGGAACTGTCGCCGCTGGCGCCGCTCGGTGTGTGCTCGGTCGTCGGCCTGGCGAGCCAGAACAAGATCGTGTCGGCGCTCCGGGGTACCGAGGTCGTCTCGGACCCGACGAACGTGCTCGCGCTCGAGTGCGCCCGGCGGCTGCGGACCGACGCCGGCGCCGTTGTCCGCCTGGCCACGTGTCACCGTGCCGTGCGCGCGCAGCCGGTGCCGAAGCAATCGGGATTTGCCCAGCACTTTCGCATCTTTTGCCTGGCCAGCGCCGGGCGCGAACAGAAGGATCAGGCGTTCGTTATCGCGGAGGTCTCCAGCCACATCGCGGCCCATCGCGCCGCGCTGGACCGCCTCGAACGCGCCGGTTTCTCTTTCCCCAATCGGCGCCTGGCCCTCCTGGCAACGCCGGAACGTGCGCCGCTCGCCGACCGGATCGCCGAGGGTATCTCGGGGCTCGAGGTCGAGCGCCGCCCGCTCGAGCATCCCTACTACGACGGCCTGCGTTTCATGCTGTGGTCCGGCGGCGGAGCCGGCGCCGGCGTGCCGCTGATCGACGGCGGTGCCTTCGACTGGATGGGGACGCTGACGGCGAACCGGAAGATGGTGTTCGTGGCGAGCGGGATGGGATCACAGCTGGTGCCGGTCCTGTTCCGCTCTTGAAACTGGTGGACATTCATCGCGAAATTGTTGATCATCCCGCTGCGACCGCCTTTTCACCTTTCTGGAGACCACATGGCCAAGACTGCGAAGAAGAAGACTGCCAAGAAGAGCGCGAAGAAGAGTGCCCGGAAACCGAACGCCGCGTTCATGAAGCCGGTCACGCCGAGCGAGCAGCTCGCGGCGGTCGTCGGATCGAAGCCGATTCCGCGCACCGAGGTGACGAAGCGCCTGTGGGTCTACATCAAGAAGAACAAGCTGCAGGACCCCAAGAACAAGCGTCAGATCAACGCTGACGCGACCTTGAAGCCGATCTTCGGCGGCAAGGGATCGGTGAACATGTTTGCGATGACCAAGTTGGTCAGCAAGCACCTGAAGTAAGGGACGCCAGTCGTCCGCGCCCGGCCTCGGGCGCGCTCGATCTCTCGGTCTCCGGGATCAGCGCGCCCGTGGTGCCTCCGCCAGTGCCGGGCCGCCCGCCGCAATCCACGCCTCCACCTGCGCGTCGAGCACCTGCAGCGGGACGGGGCCCGTCTCCAGCACGCGATCGTTGAAGGCACGGAGATCGAATCGCGCGCCCAGCCGGCCACGGGCCCGGTCTCGCAGCTCCTTGATCTTCAGCTCGCCGACCTTGTAGGCGAGCGCCTGGCCGGGCCACGAGATGTAGCGATCGATCTCGTTCGTCACGTCCAGCTCCGTCTTCGCGGCGTTGTCCATGAAGTACCGGATCGCGCGGTCGCGGTCCCAATGCATCACGTGCATGCCGGTGTCGACGACGAGCCTGACCGCGCGCCACATCTCGTAGGTGAGCCGTCCAAAGCGTGAGTACGGGTCGTCGTCGTAGAGACCCATGTCTTCGCCGAGCGATTCCGAGTAGAGCGCCCAGCCCTCGACATACGCGGTGAAACCGGCATAGCGCCGGAACGCGGGCAGCTCGCCAAGCTCGAAGGCGCGCGAGGCCTGCAGGCAGTGACCGGGAACTGCTTCGTGTAGCGCCAGCGCCAGCATCTCCCACTTTGGCCGCATCTCGGGCTTGTACAGGTTGACGAAGAAATACGCCGGCCGCGATCCGTCGGGCGCACCCTGGTTCGCGTACGCCGCCGTCGTGTTGGGTGCGACCGCGTCCGGAATCGGCTTGACACCGTAGGGCAGTCGCGGCAGCGTGCCGATCACTTTGATCAGCTCCGGGTCGATGCGCTTGGCCACCGCGCGGTAGCCCTCGAGCAGGTCCGCGGGTGTCTTGTAGAAGAACCGCGGATCCGTTCGAAGGAGGATGAAGAACTCCTGCAACGTCCCGGTGAAGTTCGCGGCGTCCTTGACGCGCTCCATCTCCGCGTGGATGCGCGCCACCTCCTTCAGCCCCAGCTCGTGGATCTGCCGCGGTGTCAGGTCGGTTGTCGTGAAGAGACGCGCAAAGTAGGCGTAGCCGGCCTCGCCGTTGCTCGTCTGCGACCAGCCCACCTGGTCGTACGATGCCGGCAGGTACTCACGCTCCAGAAACGTGCGGAGCGTCGCGAAGGCCGGCTGTACGCGGGTGCGAACCTGCTCCAGCGCGTCGGCTTCCAGTCGAGCGCGATCGCCGTCGGCAAGAGTCTCAGGCAGATGCGTGAACGGCTTGTAGAAGCCGCTCTGTTGTGGCGGCTGCGTTGCCAGCGTGACAACCTGATCGAGTACCCGTCGTACGATGACTTTCGGCAGCAGCACGTTGTCGCGCATCCCGACGCGCATGAGCGCAATGCTCTGCTCGACGTAGGTGGGGAAGGCGCGAAGCCGGGCCAGCCAGTCGTCGTAATCCTTCCGCGTCTGGAACCGGAGCGTGTCGATCACCTGCTGGCTGTTCTGGACGCCGGCGTAAGTGTCGGAGCGAATGAGGTAGTAGCGGTACTTGAAACCTTCCACGGCCATCTCGTACTGATAGCGGAAGACGTCGAGGTTGGTCCGGTCGGCCGTGGAGAGCTGGGCGCGATCGATGGCCTTGACCTCGGCCAGCACCGCCTCACGATGGTGCTGCCGTCGCTCCAGCGCGGCCAGGCTGATATCGTCCCACTTGTCGTTCCAGCGCAGGTCGCCAAGGCCCGATGCCATCAGCGGGCTCTCGGACAGTTCCCACTCCCATTCGCGGTCGAATATGGCGTGCAGGCGCGCGCCGGCGTCAGGGGCCGGCGCCTGTGCTCCGATAGATGCGGTCATGGCCGTGAACACGAAGGCGAGGCAGTTGCGAAGCGGGTGACGCATGGTGTGACCGGTTGTATGATACGCCGCGCCGGCGATCGCTCCGGCCGTTGCATTCGAAGGGATGATGCTCATGAAACCTGCAGTGCGGCAGATGCTCGATCGGCGCAGGTTCTTTCAGTCAGTTGGCGCTGTTGCCGCCGGAGCGACGACGGCCGCGTTGGTCGAAACGCCGGAGGTGCTGGCCGCGGCCGCGTCGGCGCTGGTGCAGTCGAATGTCAAGCGCTCATCCGAGCCGTCGGCGCTGAAGATCACGGACCTCCGATTTGCCGTGATCGTCAAGGCGCCGATGACCTGTCCGATCATTCGCATCGACACGAACCAGGGCATCTCCGGTTACGGCGAAGTGCGCGACGGCAGCAGCGAAACGTATGCGCTGTTCCTCAAGAGCCGCATCCTCGGCGAGAACCCGTGCAACGTGGACAAGATCTTCCGCAAGATCAAGCAGTTCGGCGCGCCGGCGCGCCAGGCCGGTGGGGTGTGCGGCATCGAGATGGCCTGCATGGATCTGGCCGGGAAGGCGTGGGGCGTGCCGTGCTGGCAGATGCTTGGCGGCAAGTTCCGCGATCGCGTCCGCCTCTATGCCGACACCACGCATGGCGACGACCCGAAACAGCAGGGTGAGCGGCTCAAGGAACGGATGAACCGCGGCATCACCTATCTGAAGCAGGACTTCGGCATCGAGCTGCTCGAAGGCAAGCCCGGCATGTTGAGCGGACCGGCCGGCGATCCAGAGCCTTGGGGAGGCAGTCGCGTCCAGCATCCGTTCACCGCGGTCGAGATCACCGACAGGGGCGTCGCCTACTTGTCCGACTGGGTCGGCCAGGTGCGTGACGTGATCGGCATGGAGATTCCGCTCTCATCGGATCACTACGGACACTTCGGCGTCAACAGCGGTATCAAGCTGGCGCGGGCGATGGAGAAGTGGAACCTCGCGTGGATGGAGGACATTCTGCCGTGGCAGTACGGCGAGCTGCTGAAGCAGATTCGCGAATCCACGACCGTGCCGGTCCTCACCGGTGAAGACATTTACCTGAAGGAGGACTTCATCAAGCTGATCGACATGGGCGCGGTGGACATGATCCATCCCGACCTGGCCAGCTCGGGCGGCCTCATCGAGACCAAGAAGATCGGCGACTACGCGATGGAGCACGGCGTGGCGATGGCGATGCACTTTGCCGGTTCCCCGATCTCGTTCATGGCCAACGTCCACTGCGCCGCCGCGACCGAAAACTTCGTCGCGCTCGAGCATCACTCGCTCGATGTGCCGTGGTGGGAGAGCCTGGTCAAGACGACCGGCGGCACTGCGCTCGTCGAGAAGGGGTTCGCCGTCGTGCCCGACAGCCCCGGCCTCGGCGTCGAGCCGGTTGAAGAGGTCGTGAAGGCGCACCTGCGACCCGAGTCCGGCTACTTCGAGCCCACGCCGCAGTGGGACAAGGAACGAAGCAACGATCGGCTCTGGAGTTAAGGGCACCCATGGGGTGCGTCAGGTGCGTCAGGTGCGGGGTGCGACGAGTGCAGGGTGCGATCGCACCGTCCGCGGGTTGCAGTAGGGCCGCACTTTAGTGCGGCCGAACGAGGCCCGACTGAAGTCGGGCCCTACTGCAGTGGTCAGCCGAGCCGCTTGATCCACGCCGCCGTGCGCGACGCGATACCAGCCAGCACATCGCGTTCGGTAAGGCCTGACGACTTCGGCACGGCGAAGCTGTGATCGCCGCCCTCGATGAAGTCGTACGAGACCTTGGCCGGGATCGCGCCGAAGACCGGTGTCACTTCGTCGCGAGTGCCGAAGCTGTCGCGAGTCCCCTGGACAAGCAGGATCGGCACGCGGATCCCGGGCAAATGCGCCGTGCGCGGGGCTTCCGGCTTGCCGGGCGGGTGCAGGGGATAGCCGAGCAGCACCAGTCCCTTCACTCGCGACCAGGCCGACGATGCGGGTGGCGAGCCGAGCACTTGCGACGCGATGCGGCCGCCCATCGACTTGCCCCCCACCACAACCGTCTTCTTCGGCGACAACTCGGAATGGACGCCCTCGAGCACAAGCCGCCACGTCTCTTCGAGGACTGGCGCGCGATCGGGCGAGCGCCGCCGCTGCTCCGTATACAGAAAATTGAAAGTCACCACGTGGACCCCTGCCGCCGCCAGGCTCGAGCCCATCGTCACCATGAACCGATGCCGCTGGTCGGCCCCGGCACCGTGCGCCAATACCAGAATCGGCGCGCCAGTCGATGAGGCAGCGAAGTGCCGCGCTGTCACCGTGCCCAGCGGTCCCACCTGGAGCGTCAGCTCTCGAGGACTGGTCGTCATGAACCGTCACGCTAGCAGACGCTCGCGGTGACGGCAAAGTTGGCAGTAGACTCAACGGATGCGCTTTCTCGCCACGCAAGCGTCTCGTCCACCTGAAGCCGACCTGCGAAAAACCTACGACGCCGTCATCGTCGGATCCGGCGCAGCGGGCGGTATGGCGGCCTTCGTCCTGACCGCCCAGGGTCTGAACGTCCTCCTCCTGGAAGCCGGCAAACAGATCGACACGACGTCGGTGCTGAAGTCGATGGAGTGGCCATACGACCATCCGCGCCGCGGCGACATGCCGGCTAAGTACCATGCGTTGTCGCTGAACGAATACAACGTGCGAACGCCGCCGTACGCGACGAAGGACTCGCCCGCGGAAAAGGTCTTCTCCTACGTCCAGGGCTGGTCGGGTTCCGATTACAGCACCTCGATTGTCGTCAACGAGAAGGATCATCCCTATACCGGCACCAACTACGCATGGGTGCGGGCGCGCTGTCTGGGCGGGAAGACGAACATCTGGGGGCGGCTGGCGCTCCGGCTGTCGGATTACGACTTCAAGGGGAAGACGCACGACGGCTATGGAGAAGACTGGCCGATCTCGTACGCGGACATCGAGCCGTACTACGACAAGGTCGATCTGCTGCTGGGCATTTCAGGCGTCAAGGAAAACCTGAAGCAGTTACCGGATGGCAAGTTCCAGCGCCCGTTCAAGCTGAATGCCGCCGAGGTCACGCTCCGCACGTCGCTGCAGAAGATGGGTCGCACCGCGACGCCTTACCGTGCCGGCGTGACGACCGACGGGCTGCTCCACAACAAGTATCGAAGCAAATGTTACGGCCGCGGTGCCTGCGGCCGGCGCGCCGGTGGGTGCGATATCCACGCGGCGTTCGATTCTCCGACCGGCCTGATCTTTCCGGCGCGCGACACCGGCCGGCTGACGATTCGCACCAATGCCACCGCGCATGAGGTCCAGGTCGATCCGGCGACCGGCAAGGCCAGCGGCGTCGGCTTCATCGATACCGTCACCGGCAAGTCGTATGTGGCGAAAGGGAAGGCGGTGGTGCTCGCCGCCTCGACGCTCGAGTCGACGCGGCTCCTTCTACTGTCGAAGTCGCGGCAGCATCCGAACGGCCTCGCGAACTCGAGCGGCGTTGTCGGTCACTACTTCTGCGAGCATCTGATGGGACCGCGAGTCACCGGCCTGGCGAAGGACCGGATCGGCGCGCCCCGCACCCTCGACGACGGGCGTCCCGGCGGGTTCTACGTGCCACGATTCCGGAATCTGGAGGACAAGCAGGCCGGCTACATCCGCGGTTACGGCTTCGAGGGTGGCAGCGGCACGAGCATGACGCCTGGCGAATCGACGTCCGAGCCCGGATTTGGCAAGGCATGGAAGAAGCACGTCCGCGACTATGCCGGCGCGTACATCGAAATGGGCGGCTTCGGCGAAGTGTTGCCGCGTTACGAGAACGGCGTCAGCATCGATCCGGTGGTGAAAGATCGCTGGGGCATCCCGGTCCTCCGCTTCGACTACAAGTTCGGAGACAACGAAAAGAAGATGGCCGAAGACATGGCGGTCGCCGCCCAGGAGATGTTCGAGACGGCCGGCTTCGAGATCGTCGACGTCGGCCGGAGGCTCCTGACCGAGGGCTGGTCGATCCATGAGCTCGGCACGTCGCGAATGGGCAGCGATCCCAAGATATCGGCCCTCAACCAGTTCCAGCAGTCCCACGACGTGAAGAATCTCTTCGTCGTCGACGGCAGCAGCCATGTGAACGCCTCCTGCCAGAACCCGACCTGGACGATCATGGCGCTGGCCTGGCGCTCGTGCGAATACCTGGCGGACGAGCTCAAGAAAGGAGCGCTCTGATGGACTCGACCAGGCGCGAGCTACTGAAGGCGGCCGCGGCGGCCGCGGCGGCGACGCCGCTCGTCTCGGGAGATCAGCTGGTCGCCGCAGTGGCGACGCCAAACCATACTCCGAGGTTCTTCACGCGGGCGCAGTACGCCCTCGTCGACGAGTTGACCGAGATCCTCATTCCGGCCGACGAGCATTCCGGCGGCGCGCGCGCAGCCGGCGTCGTCGCCTACATCGACAGCCGCCTGGCGAATGCGGTCGAGCTCGAGCCGAAGCAGCGGTTTCTCGCCGGCCTCGCGCGGGTCGATCAGATCGCGCGGGACACCAGGGGCGGATCGTTCATGTCGCTGACGCCCGCCGACAGGGAAGCCATCGTCACAGCGATGGCCGCCGAGGAAAAGGCGCCGAAGTCGGAGGAAGGGAAGTTCTTCGTTCAGCTCAAGCGGCACACTGTCCGTGGCTACTACAGCTCGAAGACCGGCATCCACGACGAGATGGAGTACAAAGGCAACGTGATGCAGGAAGAGTATTCGGGGATAGATGTCTCGAAGAGGGTGCGTAGTGCGTCGGGTGCGACAGGTGCGCGGGGTGCACCCCGCAGCACGCCGGACCCACGCACCCGTCGCACCTGACGCACCTGACCGCACACCTCCGCACCGTCAATCATTCAACGATCAGATCATGCAGGCTCTGCACCGCCTTGTCGGCATCCGCCGCGGCGACGACGAGGCTGATGCTGCACTCTGACGATCCCATCGCGATCGCAATCACGTTGATCCCGGCCGTCCCGACGGCGCCGAACACCCGCCCCGCAATCCCCGGCGTCTGACGAATCGCGCCGCCTACGACGGTCACGATCACCACGTCGTCGAGGCTCCAGATGCGCTCGATGTCGTGGCGGTCCACCTGCTGGTGGAATTCCTTCGAGAGCGCATCTATGACCGTCGCCGAGGCCTGCGCCGAGACCAGGAAGCAGATGCTCTGTTCCGACGAAGCCTGCGAGATCATCGAGACGCTGGTGCCGGTGCGCGCGACCGATCCGAAGGCGCGCGCGGCGATGCCGGGCACGCCGAGCATCCCCCGGCCCTCGATCGTCACCAGACTTTGCGCCCGGATCGCCGTGACACCCTTCAACTGCCGATCGTCATCGTCCTGGCGTCCGACAACGAGCGTGCCCGGATGCGACGGGTTGAACGTGTTGCGGATGCGAATCGGGATGCCGCGTTCGAGCGCGGGCAGCACCGTCTTGGGGTGCAACACCTTCGCGCCGAAGTAGGCGAGCTCCGACATCTCCCGATACGAGAGCGCATCGAGGGTGCGGACGCCCGTCACGACGCGCGGGTCGGCGGTCATCACGCCGTCCACATCGGTGTAGATCCACACTTCGTCGGTGCCGAGCGCGGCGCCGATGATTGCCGCCGAGTAGTCGCTGCCACCTCGCCCCAGCGTCGTGACGACGCCATCGGCGGTGCCGCCGATGAAACCGGTGATCACCGGCACGGCACCCGCCTTCAGCATCGGCAGCAGGATCGATTCCACCTGTTGGGCGGTGACGTCCATCACCGGAACAGCGGCCTGAAACGTGCCGTCGGTGCGCACGACGGTCGAGGCGTCGATTGGCGATGCCGCGCGACCGCGCGCCCGGATCGCCGCCGCGACGAGCTGGGTGCTCATGCGTTCGCCAAGCGACGAGACCGCGTCCAGCGCCCGCGGCGAGGCTTCGCCGAGCACTGCCAGCGCATCGCAGAGCAGGATGAACTCGTCCAGCCTGGAACGAACGGCGTCGACGACGACACGGTGCTCCTCCGTGGGGAGGTTCAACGCTACGGCAGCTGTCTCGTGTTTGGCCTCGATGGTCGCGGCGATGTCGCGGATCGTCGCGCGTTGGCGCGACACCGCGGCGGCCGCGCCAGTCAGCAGCGCGTCGGTCACGCCGCTCATCGCGGAAATCACGACCGCGACCTGAGATCCCTGGTCATGCAGGGCACAGACGATGTCAGCCGCTTGCGCGATCGCGGCAGCGCTGCCGACAGAAGTGCCTCCGAACTTGACGACGAGTCGTTGTCCCATATGAGCGTGACAATGATAGCGGACGGACTCCGGGCTACAGACTCCGGGCTACGGGCTCCGGGTACGGCGCCTGCTGAAGATCGGCGCCTGTGGCCGGGACTCTGTATGACGCCGCGGTGATTGGGCTGGGAGCGATGGGGGCCGGGGCCGCCTGGCAGCTTGCCCGCCGGGGCCTCAAAGTCATCGGCTTCGACGCGTTCCGCCCTCCGCACGAGATGGGATCGAGCCACGGACGCTCGCGCATCATTCGCGAGGCCTATTTCGAGGGTCCTGTCTACGTGCCGCTCGTTCAACGCGCCTACGACCTGTGGCGCGAGCTCGAAGCGGCGCGGCACGAGCAGCTCCTGACCATCTGCGGCGGCGTGATGATTGGCGATCCCGCCGGCCCCCTCGTTGCCGGCGCGCGCGAGAGTGCCCGCCAGCACGGCCTGCCGGTCGAGGAGTGGTCCTCGGCTGACATCAGCACTCACGTTCCCGCGATTCGTCCGGGCGGGGGCATGATTGGCCTGTTCGAGCCGCGCGCGGGTGTTCTTTCTCCCGAGCGCGGCGTCCAGGCGATGCTCGACGAGGCCACCGCATTCGGCGCGGATCTTCGTTTCGACACGCCGGTGGCAGCGATCGAGACCGTCAACGGGGCCGTGACTATCCAGACCCAAACGGGCGAGCCGACGATCGCGAGGCTCGCGATCTGTGCCGCCGGTGGCTGGCTTCCAGCCCTTCTTCCCGATCTCGCGCTGCCGCTCACGATCGAGCGCGCCGTCCAATACTGGTTTCAGCCTGCCGTGGACGACCGGTTTGCGCCTTCCCGTTTCCCGATCTTCCTGCTCGAGACGCCCGACGATCGGTTCCTCTACGGGTTGCCAGATCAGGGGCACGGCCTGAAGCTCGCCGAGCATCACGGCGGCCGACTCTCTTCCCGCGACGAGGTCGTCAGGAGAGTCGATGCAGACGAGGCACATCGGTTTCGCGCCTTCGTCGAGGCGTACTTCCCGGTCCTCCCTGACGGGCCAGTCGAGTCCTCGGTCTGCACGTACACGAACACGCCAGATGGGCACTTCATCCTCGATCGGCATCCGGCGTACGCCGACGTGTTTCTGGTCAGCGCGTGCTCCGGACATGGCTTCAAGTTCGCGCCGGCGATCGGCGAGCTCATCGCTGATACGGTAACGGGGCGCGAGCCCCGAGTCGACGCACGCTTCTTCCGCCTCGGCAGATTCGCCTGAGCGCATGCCTCGATTCAAGCTGCGCGTGGAGTACGCGGGCACGCGTTACAGCGGCTGGCAGATCCAGAAGAACGCGCGAACCGTCCAGGGCGCGCTCGGGGAAGCGGTGATCGAGGCCACCGGAGAGCGCACATTCGAGCTGTACGGCGCGGGCCGTACCGATGCGGGCGTCCACGCGCTCAACCAGGTCGCGCATCTCGACGTTCGCACGACGTTGCCGCCCGAGAGCTTGCGCCGGCGGCTGAACGACGCGCTTCCGTCCGACATCAACGTCCTTGCCGTCGACAAGGCTCCTCATCGGTTCCATGCGCGGCACGATGCCGTGTCCCGAGCCTATGTCTACCAGATTGCGCAGCGGCGCACCGCCTTCGCGAAGCCGTTCGTGTGGTGGGTGAAAGAACCGCTCGATGTGACCGCGATGCAGGCGGCCGCAGCGCTCTTTGCCGGCCGCCGCGACTTCCACGGGTTCACGGACGACGATCCGGAAGAGAAGTCGACGCTCGTCGACATCGCCGTCGTTGCCGTGACGCCTCACGGCGACGTCATCTACATCGTCGTCGAAGGCTCGCATTTTCTGTGGAAGATGGTGCGACGAATGGTGGGCGTGTTGGTCGAGATCGGTCGGGGGGAGATGACCGCGGCCGCCGTGCCGCAGCTCATGAAGACGCCGAGCGGGATCCCCGCGAAGCTCACGGCGCCGGCCTCTGGCCTCTTCCTCGCCCGCGTCACGTATCCAGGCGACGCAGCGGGCCCGGTGCCGCTGCCGCCACTCACGCTCTAACGTGGTCGAAAGGTCTCAAGGTCGAAGAGTCCGACCCTTCGACCCTTGGACTTTTTCGACCCCCAAACTGTTTCGACCCCCGACTTGACACCGAAGGCGGCTTGAACGACACTCGATGGGCGTGGCGATTTCCCCGACTTGATGGGCCGCGCGTCCCTGGCGCTCCGCGCCGGGAACACCATCTAAGTCGCGCTTTTCAAGGCTCGCGACGACAGTCGGCGGGCCTTTTTTCGTTTGTACGGCAAACGCTGGAGCAGCAGGAACCATCAACATGAGCGACCAGACCTACACGTTCACATCCGAGTCGGTGTCGGAAGGACATCCTGACAAAGTCTGCGACTACATCGCCGACTCGATCCTCGACGCCTGCCTCGAGCAGGATCCTCACAGTCACGTCGCGTGTGAAGTGCTTTGCAAGGACAGCCACGTCATCCTCGCTGGCGAAATCACGACCAATGCGAAAGTCGACTATGAAGCGATTGCGCGGCGCGCCGTGCGAGAGATCGGCTACACCGACAGCACGGAAGCGTTCAACGCGGACAGTGTGAAGGTGAAGGTTCTCATCTCGCAGCAGTCGGGCGAGATCAACGCCGGCGTCGTGAACGCGACCGACGACCAGAAAGAGCAGGGCGCCGGCGACCAGGGCATCATGTTCGGCTACGCCACGTCGGAGAGCCCGGAGCTGATGCCGCTGCCCCTTCTGCTGGCGCACCGGCTCACCAAGGGGCTGGCCGACGATCGCCGCAGCGGATCGTTCAACTGGCTCCGCCCCGACGCCAAGTCGCAGGTCTCGGTCGTTTACGAAGGCAACACGCCGCTCCGCGTCTCGAGCATCCTCATCTCCACCCAGCACGCCGCCGAAATCAGCCAGGCCAATATCCGCGACTACGTCGAGAAGGTGCTCGCGCCCCGGGCGCTCGGGGACTGGTACTCGCCGGACGCCGAGATCATCGTCAACCCGAGCGGCAGCTTCGCTCTGGGCGGGCCCTCGGCCGACTGCGGCGTCACGGGCCGGAAAATCATCGTCGATTCGTACGGCGGCGCCGGCCGGCACGGCGGCGGTGCGTTCAGCGGCAAGGATCCGTCGAAGGTCGATCGCAGCGGCGCCTACTATTGCCGGTACGTCGCGCGCCGAATCGTGCAGGCGGGCCTCGCCGAGCGCGCCGAGGTGCAGGTGTCGTACGCGATTGGACGCGCCAAGCCGATGTCGGTGAAGGTCGATACCTTCGGCACCGGCGACCCCGCCGCGGCTGAGCGGTTCGTGTCAGACAACTTTGATTTCCGCCCGGCCAATATCATCAAGGAGCTGGATCTCCTGCGGCCGCTTTACCGCCAGACCACGAACTACGGGCACTTCGGCAAGGCGGGCCTGCCCTGGGAGAAGCCCGTGCCGGTCCCCGCCTGATCTCCTCTTTGCGGATGTAGTTTCGCGAATGTAGGGCGGACCTTCAGGTCCGCCCTCTTTCGTCCTTCATTCTTCGTCCCTCGTCGTTCGTCTCATTCACGCCTTTGCACGCGACTGCCAGGTGCCGGCGTCGTTCCCGCTTCCTTCACACAATATTGATGTTTTGCAGAGCTGCTGCCCATTAATTCCGGCGAGGACAAGACGCCAGGAACGCGTCGACGGGCAGTGCTGAAGAACACATCGAACAAATGGATTGAGCTGGGTCTTTCTCGACCCGGACCGGCAGCACCGGAGCCGGTGCTGCCGAAGGACCTTGTGCCCACGTTCGCCGCGTTCGCGCGGGAGCTGCTGGGGCTCATCGGCGACGTCGCACCTGAGGTCGAAGAGCTCGCCACGGCAAACTTCCGACGCAGCCTGGGCCAGTACTCCGCGCTCCTCGAGACCAGCGCCGACTCACTGACCCGCGACATCGTCGAAGAGTGCATCAAGCTGTGCCGCGCGTACTTCGTGGAGGCTCAGTCGCTCCTGGCCGAGCGCGAGAGCGAGTTCTCCGAGCTCGTGCGCATGCTGACCGAGATGGTCGGGGCGATCGACGGCGGCCAGGCGACCTTCCACGATCAGCTCGATAAGAGCGCCGAGCGCCTCACCCGTATCGTCGACATCAACGACATCCGAATCCTGAAGCGACGGCTTGGCATCGAGATCGAGACCCTGCGGAAGCTGGGTGTGGACAAGCGGGCCAGCGAAGAGGCCACCAAGACACGCTTCGCCGCCGAGATCGAGCGATTGCAGGTGCGTCTGGCGCAGTCGATGGAAGAGGCGTCGCTCGACCAGCTCACGCGGATCGCCAACCGCGGCCGCTTCGAACGGACCCTGAACCAGTGGGTGCGCGCGCACCGATCGAGCGGGCTGCCGTTCGTGCTGGCGATGGTCGACGTCGACGACTTCAAGAAGATCAACGACACCGAGGGCCATCAGGAAGGCGACCGCGTCCTCACCGAAGTCGCGCGCACGCTGTCGTCTGCGTTCCGGCCCGGCGACCTGGTGGCGCGCTACGGCGGCGACGAGTTCGTCATCATGCTGGCGCACTCGACCGCGAACCAGGCGCTCGAACGGATCAAGGCCCTGGTCGAGCGACTGGCGACGATTCGGCTCGGCGTGAAGGAATCGAGTGGCACGATCACGCTGAGCGTGGGTGTCACCGAGTGGATGGTCGAAGACGAGCCCTCCGAGATCGTCCAGCGCGCGGATTCGGCCAGAGGACACGCCGGTGGTCGAAATACAAACCCAGTCAGGGCTTCGGCGGGTTTGCTGACGCGCGCGCCAGCGCCTCGCCAAGCTTTTTCAACTCATCCCCGTATTTGCCCCAGTCGCCCGCGCGCTGGGCCGCGATCGCGTTGTCGTAGTGCCTTCGCGCCTCGGCCAGTGCCTGCGCCACCGCGCCAGCCGGCGGGGACGCCGCGGGCGTTGTGGAGGCGGGCGGCGCGCCGCCGGGCTCCGGCGTGGTCGTCGCGGCCCGCGAGATGCTCCCACCGCCTCCGAACAACCGCTCGAGCGCCTGCTCGAGCGTAGGCTCCATGACGATCGTCCCCTGGTAGGCGACGATGACGCGCTTCAGCTCGGGGATGCGCCCGCCCTGGGCGCGGAGATAGAGCGGGCGGATGTAAAGCAGCGACTCCTCGACCGGAATGACGAGCAGCGTTCCCTGGATGACCTCGGACCCCTGCTGGTTCCAGAGCGTGATCTGCGGTGAGATCGACTGGTCCTGATTGATGCGGGCCACCACCTGACGCGGTCCGAAGATCACCTTCTGCTTCGGGAACCGGAACACCATCAACTGACCGTAATGGGGTGGGTCGCTGCGCGCGACCATCCATGCCGCCAGGTTGTCCTTGCGGCGCGGCGTGAGCGGCACCATCTGGATGAACTCGGCGCGCGTCTCGCCCGGCAGCTTCATGATCGTGTAGTAGGGCTCCATCGGCGCCGCCTCGGTTCCGGAATCGAGGCTGGGCAGCTGCCACTGGTCTTCCTTGTTGTAGAAGGCCGCCGGGTTCGTCATGTGGTAGGTCGCGTACATCGCCGTCTGCATGGCAAACAGCGTGTGCGGGTACCGCACATGCACGCGCAGCCCGGCCGGCATCGTGTCGATCGGCTTCAGCAGGTCCGGAAACACGCGGCTCAGCGTGCTGGCGATTGGATCGGTCGGGTCCGCTTGGTAGAACGTGACCGTGCCGTGATAGGCATCGACCACCACCTTCACAGAGTTGCGGATGTAGTTCACGTCCCGCGACACCGGCGACGCGTACGGATACTGATCCGTCGTCGTATAGGCATCCTCGATCCAGTAAAGGCGGCCATCGACGACGACCAGGTACGGGTCGCCTTCGTAGCGCAGGAAGGGAGCGATGCTTGCGGTGCGCTCGTCGATGCGCCGCCGGAACAGCACGCGCGTGTCGGGGCCGAGGTCGTTGCTGAACAGGATCTGCTGCGACCGGAATCGCAGCGCAAACAACAGCTTTCGCCAGATCGAGCCAACCGGCACGCCGCCGCGTCCCTCATAGCGTGAGACGACGTTGTCGTCGCCACGCGGGTAATCGAACTCTGCCGCTCGAGTGCCGACGAAGACGTAGTCGCTCGAGATCTCGCCGAAATACAACCGGGGTTCGGCGATCGCCAGGTCCGCCGTCGACACCGGCGGCAGGTCTTTGACGAACAGCACCGGCAGGCCTTCCGACGTCACCTGGTTCACGGGACCCAGCGTCAGGCCGTATCCGTGCGTGAACGTCAGGTGCTCATTGATCCACGTGCGGTTCGACAGCGCTTCCGAGTTCAGCTCGCGGGCCGACAACATCACCTGCCGGTATTCGCCGCCGACGATGTAGCGGTCGTTGTCGACGGAGACGAAGTCGTAGTACGGCCGAATCTCCTGCAGCTGTGAGAACGTGTCGAGGAGTGGGCGGTGATCCCACAGCCGGACGTTCCGCAGCGTCGACAGGTTGCGCGTGATGTCGGCGGCATCGAGAGTGGCATCGCCCGAGATTTCCTTCTCGGCGACCCGCCCGAGCGCAAAGGCGGCCCGGGTGGCGGCGATGTTGTGCGCCATGTACGGCGTCTCGCGCGCCTGCTCGTTCGGGCCGACGGCGAACCGCTGATACTGCGACGCGACGAACTCCGCGCCGACGCTGGTGACGATGTAGAGCGCGATCGCGGCCACGAGCGGCGTCAACGAGCCGCGTGCAGACAGGAACGCGGCGAGGACGCCGAGCAGGCAGACGCCGAGTAGGACGCGGGCGGCCGGAATGCGAATCGCGACATCCGTGTAGGACGCGCCGAAGATCAGCGGCCCGCCGGAAATCAGCTGACGCGGCGGAGAGAGCCAGGCCTCGAAGGCCAGCATCAGGAAGGCGGCGGCGGCGAGGAGCGCGAGATGGCGGCGGACCGTGGGGCCTATCGTCAGGCCGTCGCGCGGGCTCATGGCGATTCGTCCGCCCAGCACATAAATGCCAATGCTGCCGACCGCGGCCAGCGCCACCAGGAGCAGGAGCCACGTGCCCAGCGCTCCCGCCACGGGCAGCGTGAATACGTAGAAGCCAACGTCGTGTCCCAGCACCGGGTCGGCCTGTCCAAACGGCACGGCGTTTCGCCACATCTGGATTGGCAGCCACAGGCTTGACGCCTGAAATGCCAGTGGCAGCGCCGCAACGGCCGAAACCAGCGCGACCAGCCGCTGCAGTTGCGGGCGCCCCGGCAGCGTCACAGGCACAGCCGGCTGGCCCACCCACAGGACCGGCGTCGGGGGCATTCCGGCGAGGGCATGGCGCAGATTGAACAGCAGCACGAGAAAGGCGAGCAGGAGCCCGCCCGAAAACAGCCAGCCGCGCGTCGTAAGCTCAGTGAGGAACACGCGCTGGTAACCGGTTTCGCCGAACCAGAGCCAGTCGGTGTAGTAGCCCGCGAGCGCGGGCAGCCCGATGAACAATGCAAACAGCAACGCCGGCAGTAGCCAGCGCAGGGATTTCGTCACAGATGGTCACTCCACTCGGGATGGTTGTATCACGAAGGCCTCAACGCCGATGGTGCGTCCGCGCGTTGTGGAGGCCGGGCTTCAGCCCCGCGCCCCTCGGCACACTCGGGGCCGGCTTGACGCCTCGAGGGCCGCTCCCTACAGTGTGCAGAGGTTCGAGATGACGAGTCGGCGCCGGATCCGGCGCGCCGTGGCGATCCTGATCGCCGTCGCCGCCGCGTCCAACGCGGCGCGCGCCGATGAAGGCTTCTGGCCGTTCACCTCGATCCCGCACCAGAAGATCCGCGCCGCCCACGGCGCGGATGTCAGTGACGCCTGGCTGAATCACCTGCAGCGATCCGTCGTGAAGTTCCCCGGCGGATCCGGCGTGTTCGTCTCGCCGGACGGTCTCGTGCTCACCAATCATCATGTCGCGCTGAACACGCTGACGACGTTGTCGTCGAGCGTGCGGAATCTGGTCAGCGATGGGTTCACGGCGCGGAAGCGCTCCGACGAGCTGCGTGCGCCGGACCTCGAGCTGCTGGTCCTGGATCGCATCGAGGACGTCACCGGCCGCATCAACGCCGCGGTGCAGCCCGGACAGAGTCCCGGAGAGGCCTATCTCGCTCGCCGCGCCGCGATCGCCGAGGTCGAGCGCGGCGCGACAGACCCGCTCAAGGCCAAGGGAGAAGTCGTCGCCCTCTACCAGGGGGCGCTCTACCACTTGTATCGCTACAAGCGCTACGGTGACGTCCGGCTCGTCTTCGCGCCCGAATTCGACATCGCATTCTTCGGCGGTGACCCTGACAACTTCACCTTCCCTCGCTATTGCCTCGACCTGACGATGTTCCGTGTCTATGAGGACGGTCGTCCGGCGCAGACGACCGACTACCTGCGATGGAGCAGCGAAGGCGCCGAGCCCGGCGATTCCGTCTTTGCCGCCGGGTATCCGGGGTCATCGCAGCGCCTCAACACGGTCGCGCACCTCGAGTACCTTGCGCGACACGGGCATTCCGTTTTCTCTGGCATGGCTGGATCGACGCCATGCCGCGATGATGCGCTATGCCAATCGCGGCGCCGATGAGCGGCGCCAGGTGCAGGACGAGATCTTCGAGCTCGAGAACAGCGAGAAATCTTACGTCGGACAGCTCGCGGGTCTGCGCGACACGCGCATCTTTGCGAACAAGCAGGAGGCCGAACGGCGGCTGCGCCAGGCAATCGATCGCGACCCGGTGTTGAAGCGGCAGTACGGCGGCGCCTGGGACGTCGTCGAGCAGACACGCGGCGCCCTCGCCACGTTTCTGCCCGAACACGTCGTCGTCGAGGGCGGCGCCGGGTTCGGCTCGCAGCTTTTCTACTACGCCCGCCTCATCGTGCGCCTGGTCGCGGAACGACAGAAGCCGGATGGCCAGCGCCTGTCGGAATACTCCGAAGCGCGGCTGCCAAACCTCGAGCGCAAGCTCTTCTCGCAATCGCCGATCTATCCGGCGGCGGAGATCGCGCGATTGTCGGACTCGCTCGGCTATGCACGCGATCGGTTGGGCGCATCGCACCCGGTCGTGCAGATGGCCCTGGCCGGACAAGCGGCGGAAGCGAGAGCGGAAGCGCTCGTGCGAGGTTCGAAGCTGGCCGATGTGACGCTTCGCCGTGCCCTGGTGGAAGGAGGGCCCGCGGCCGTCGCTGCCAGCACCGATCCGATGATTCAGTTTGCCCGCGCCATCGACCCTGCCGCACGAGCGGTGCGCCAACGCTACGAAGACACGATGCTCGGGCTGGAGCGCCCGGCATACGCGCAGATCGCGCAGGCCATGTTCGCGGTGCAGGGTACAGCCGTCTACCCGGACGCGACCTCGTCCTTGCGTCTCACGTACGGGACTGTCAAGGGATACACCGAAGAGGACGGCACGCCGGTCCCGCCGTTCACACGGCTCGAACAGCTGTTCGCCCGCGCCCAGGTTCGACGCGAGCGCTCGCCGTATGTCCTGCCGGCCCGCTGGCTCGAGCGCAAGACGAGCCTCGATCCGAAGCTGCCGTTCAATTTCGTCAGCACGCTCGACATCGTCGGTGGCAACAGCGGATCACCGGTGGTCAACCAGTCCGGCGAGTTGGTTGGCCTGGTCTTCGACGGTAATATCCAGTCATTGCCGGCGTATTTCGTCTACGATGCCGCACGGAACCGGACCATCAGCGTCGATGCGCGGGCGATCCTCGCGGCGCTTCGGACCGTCTACGATGCCGGTGCGTTAGCCGACGAGATCGTCGGCGCCGCAATGCCGTCGACTCGCTGAGTCGCGGTCCCGTCCACACAAGGAGCCCCGGTGCGATCTCCGAAGCAGGTGCTCGCGATTCTGGCGTGGAGCCTGGCGTTCACCTGTGCCGTCGCCACGCAGGACAAGCCGCAGACACCGCCTGTGGAGAAGCCGGTGTCTCCGGCGACCAAGGCGGACGAACCGCCGATCGTCACGCACCACGAGGTGCGAGTCGGTGGCCGCGCCCTGAAGTACACCGCGACCACGGGATTCCTCCCAATCAAATCGAGCACCGGCGACGTCGAGGCCCGCCTCTTCTTCATGGCGTACACCCTGGACGATGTCGCTGATGCGGCGAAGCGGCCGCTGATGTTCTCATTCAATGGCGGTCCTGGATCGTCCTCGGTGTGGCTGCACCTCGGCGCGCTCGGTCCCCGGCGTGTGAAGATGCGGCCGGATGGCGGCATGCCGGCGGCCCCATACGAGCTCGTGGACAACGATCAGACCTGGCTCGATCGCACCGACCTGGTGTTCATCGATCCGGTGGGAACGGGCTACAGCCGTGCCGCGAAGCCCGAGCTCGGATCGAAGTTCTGGACGCTGGACGGCGACATCCAGTCGGTCGGCGAGTTCATCCGTCTCTACCTCACGCGCTATCGGCGCTGGGCGTCGCCGCTGTTTCTGGTGGGGGAGAGCTATGGCACGACGCGCGCTGCGGGGCTGGCCGGTCATCTGATTGATCGCGGCATCGCGTTCAACGGCATCGTGCTGGTGTCGTCGATCCTCAATTTTCAGACCGCGGAGTTCAACAAAGGCAACGATCTGCCGTTCGCGCTCTTCCTGCCCACCTACACCGCGACCGCCTGGTATCACAAGCGGCTCGCACCCGATCTGCAGAAGGATCTGAAGACGACGCTGACCGAGGCGGAGGCATTCGCGAGCGGACCGTACGTCGAGGCGCTGTCACGCGGGGATCGGTTGCCGGCCGACCGCCGGCAGGCCATCGCCCGTGACCTCGCGCGCTTCACCGGGCTGTCGGTCGAGTACGTGGAGCAGAGCAATTTGCGGATCGAGATTCAGCGCTTCTGCAAGGAGCTCCTGCGACGGGATGGGCGCACCGTCGGACGGCTCGACAGCCGCTTCACCGGCCTCGACGAGCTGGGCGTCACGAGCGAGCCGGAGTTCGATCCCAGCCTTGCGGCGATCCGTCCGCCGTACACCGCGATGTTTCAGCAGTACGTGAGCGGTGAGCTGGGCTTCAGCTCGGACGAGCCGTATCACATTCTCGGCGGCGGGTTCACGCAGTGGAACTGGAACCGCGACAACGGCTTCGTGGACACCTCGGAAGCGCTGCGGCGCGCCTTCGCGCGGAATCCGTACATGCGGCTGTTCGTGGCCTCGGGCTACTTCGATCTGGCGACCCCGTACTTCGCGACGGTCTACACGCTGAGCCATCTGGGCCTGCACCCGTCGCTCGCCGATCGCGTCAGCACGGGAGAATACGCCGCCGGCCACATGATGTACATCGACGTCGGCGAGCTGGCGAAGCTGCGTCGCGACGTCGTCGCCTTCGTCGACCGATCCCTCGAGAGAAGCGATCGCCCTGCGCCCGCCGTCGCCCCCGGCGGAAGGAGCTCCGATGCCAACATCCGATGACGTCATGCAGCTGGCAGAAGCCTGCGCAGCGCGGGTCTCGCTGCCGCGACGCGTCCGCCGGTATGCGAGCTTCGCCGAGGTCGAAGAGCAGTGCCCGGACGAGTACGAGGACCTGCTTGGCCTGCTGCACGAAGACGACGTGTTCGCGGCCGCCGATCTCGAGCGGCAGGAGGAGCTGGTGCGAACCGTGCAGATCGCCTTGCCCGAGCACCTGCAGAAGCTGGTCGACGAGCTGGTCGACAACCAGGCCGCACAGGTCTGGCTGCAGCAGGAAGGCGCGTTCCACCTGGGTGTCGCGATCGGTCTCCGACTGGCGAAGCTGACGCCGCCCGCGCCGGACGAAGACGAGGATGACGACGACGAACTACCGTGACGGCGCAGCAGGGCCGTACTGCAGTTAGTACCCTCGAACCTTCTTGAGTGCGCGGCGCTGCCGTTTGTCCGGCGGCCCTGCCGCGCGTTGTGCGGCGCGGAAGACGCGCTCGGCGCGTCGGAGGGCAATCTCCTCGGGCGGTGGTGCCGGCGTCCGATCCTCGTAGAGCGTTCGTGCTTCGGCTTTCGGCACCGACCGCTCCGCGAGCCGCTGCACGACAACGATCTGCGGAGTGCCTGAGGTGCGGGTGATGCGGATTTCGTCGCCGACGCGGACGGCGCGATGCGCCTTGCCGGACACGCCGTTCAACTCGACCTTTCCACTCTTGCAGGCGCGCTGGGCTTCGGATCGTGTCTTGAAGAGGCACGAGACGTCGAGCCACACGTCAAGCCGTACATCGTCCGGCGCGGGTCGATCGCTCGCTGCGCCCTGCACCGCCACACTGTGCCCTTCGACTCTGAGACCGTCAGATGAAGATCTCGACCTTGCCCTTGGCCTTCAGGCCGTCGACGAATGCCTTGCCGAGCGACTGCCGCTGCTGCTGCTCGAGGTACTGCTGAATCTGCGCTGCCGCTTCTGGGAAGGGCACGGCTCTGCCGGGCCGACGCTCGATCAGCTTGATGACGTGGAAGCCGAACGGCGATTCCACCACATCGCTGATCTGGCCGACCTGGAGCGCGAAGGCGGCGTTCTCGAAGGCCGGCGCCGTCTGGCCACGCACGACGAAACCCAGATCGCCGCCGCGCTGCGCGCTGCCGTCCTGTGAATACTGCCGCGCCAGCACCGCGAAGTCCTTGCCGCTCCGGGCGGCCTTCAGCGCCTCCTCGGCACGCGCCCTTGCCGCCGCCTTCGTGGCCGCGTCAGCCCCCTGCGGCACGATGATGAGGATGTGGCTGGCGCGCACGCTTTCGGACTGCTTGAACTTGTCCGGGTTCTTCTCGTAGAACTCGCTCACGTCGCCAGGCTTGACCGAAAGCTTGGCGGTCACTTCGTTTTCGAGCAGCCGGTTGACGAGCAGGTCCATCCGTGCGTCGTCCCGCAGCTTTTCCGGCGACAGCTGCTGCAGGGCCATCGCCTGCTTGAACGCGGCCTCGGTGGGGAACTGCTTCCGCACCTCGTTGATGCGCGACGCAATGTCGGCGTCGGACGCGGTCATGTGCCGCGCCGTCACTTCCTGCCGCAGCACGCGGAGCGAGACGAGGTTGTCGAGCACGCCGCGATAGATTTCGTCGCGCCGCTCGGGCGGTATGGATCGTCCGCCATTCTGCTGCTCGAGGCCGCGAATCGCCACTTCGAGGTCGGCCTTGCTGATGCGCTCGCCGTTCACAGTGGCGATCGGGTCCGGCAGCACTGCCGGCACCGGCTTCGCTTTTGCGGGCGCCGCCGGGAGAACCGCACCGGCCGGTGCCGGTGCGGTCGAAGGCTTCGCGGCGGCGGAGCTCGAGCTTGGCGCCGGCTTCTGGCAGCCGACGGCTGCCGCCGCAAGGAGAACGGAACAAATCAGTTGCTTCACGGGTTGATGCGGGCGGATGGGAATGGGACTATTTGTCGTCAGAGGTCGAATCATCCTCGGCCCGGCTCGTGTCATCCTCGGGACGGCTGGTCTCACCCTCTGGCCGGCCTGCTTCGTCTTCCGGGCGGCTCGTTGCGAAATCATCGAAGTCGACCGTCGCTTCCTCACCCTCGTCATCGAAGGCGTTGTAGATGCGCCCATCGGTCTTGGTGCGGATCGGCCCCTTGGGTCCGCGCTGTTCGGCACCGCGGCCGTACTGCGCTTTCTTCTTGCCCTTGGGCGGCGCGTCGGGACCGAAGTTGTGCTCGCGTCGGGCCCCACCCGGCCCGGCGGGTGGGCCGCCAAATCCACCCTCGCGCGGACCACTGAAGGGTCGCGGGGCACCGCCGCCGGCTCCGAATGGGGGTCGCGGACCGGACGACGGTGGACCACCAAACGAGCGGGGACCGCTTGCGCCGGGAGGACGGCTCTCGCGGGGCTGAGCCTCTTTTACGGCAAGGGGGCGACCACGAAACGTCTGGTTGTTCAGACGGGAAATGGCTGCCTGCGCGTGTGCATCGTCGCCGAATTCCACGAACGCAAACCCGCGCGGCCGTCCCGTTTCGCGATCGGTCGGCAGGTAACAATAGGTGACCAGCCCGACGCTGCCAAAGTGCTCGCGCAGCTCCGCCTCAGTGGCGTCATAGGACAGGTTACCGACGAACAAACGCACTGGCATGGTGACTCGATACTCTCCATTCCGAAAAGAAAGACTTGATGGTAACACAGCGATCCGCCGGACCTTTATAGGGGGGCCGGCCCCGGAAGACCCCGTCGAATGGGTCGACGAACCGCCCGATCTCGGCGTCCGGCGGCGCGTGCGATAGCGCTCGCCGCGACACGGCCGCGCCGGATTCGCGTAGCGATATCGCGCGGAATTTCCTGCCATTGCAGAGCTGGGTGTATGATGCCGTCGGGAAAGGGGGCGGCCCCACATGCCGGCGACGATTCTCGTCGTTGACGACGACCACATGTGGTCGATCGATCGCCTCGTGGGTCGATCGCCCGCGCTGATCGAGGTGCGCGAAGCCATTCAGCGCATTGCCCGCGGACCCGCGTCGCCGGTGTTGTTCCTCGGCGAGATCGGCACCGGCCGGTCGCTTGCGGCACGCATCGTCCACCACCTCTCCGATCGAAGCACCGGTCCATTCGCGAGCCGTCCGTCCGCGGTTACGCGGTCCGCGCCGCTCGAGTCCTGTCACGGCGGCACGTGGTTTCTAAGCGGCCTCCATCAATCCGGTACGGAGTTGCAACAGACGCTTCGCCAGTTCCTTGCTGAACAGGCCGTGACGCCAGTCGACGGCACGGCGCCGATTGCCGACGTTCGGATCATGGCGTCGTCGGACGCGCGTCTCGAAGACGCCGTCGAAGCAGGGACATTTGCCCGCGAGTTATACGAACGACTGAGCGCCACCACGGTGCACCTTCCGCCGCTTCGCGCACGAACATCGGATGTGGAGCCGCTGGTTCGGCACTACATCGACATCTTCAATCGCGATCTGGGAACGCAGGTCGAAGGCCTGACGCCCGAGGCGCTCGACGCGCTGGAAGCGTATTCGTGGCCCGGCAACGTTCGAGAATTGCGGACGGTCGTCGAACGCGCGATGCTCGTCGCCGATAGCGGCATGCTGCAGTCAGCGCAGTTCGCGCTCGACGGCGTCGCTCGCCGGGAGGGGAGCGAGATGGATCTACCGCCGTCAGGCGTGAATCTCGAGCGCCTCGAGCGCGATCTCGTCGTCCAGGCGCTCCAGCGGACCGGCGGCAACCAGACCCGCGCCGCGACGTTGCTCGGCCTGAATCGCGACCAGGTCCGCTACCGCATCGAGAAATTCGGCCTGTCACGTGACTGATATCATGGATCTCATGCGTGTGAGCTGGACGTCTGCGCGACGTTGTCTTGCTGTCGCCGCCATGTCCAGCCTCCTGGCTGGAACGACCCTCGCTGGCGTGGCCGGGGGCCGAGCGGCCACCGGTGAAGACGTCTACGCGGCGCAGAAGTGCGCGGTGTGCCACTCGGCCGGTGGCAAGGGCAACAAGAAGTATCCCCTCGACGGTGTCGGCTCGCGATTGAGCGACGCGGACATCCGCGAGTGGCTCCTGAATCCCGATGCGCAGCAGGCGAAGAAGGCAGGGCGCCCGCTGATGCGGATGCCGTCCTACCGGAGTCTGCCGCCGGAGGACATCGACGCGCTCGTCGCGTACCTGAAGTCTCTGAAGTAGGAATCTAGGCGCTGGATCGGCCGGTGTCCCCGCGATCGAACGGCAGCACGGTTGCGCTCGGCGCTGTGGGCACGCTCTGGTCGTCCGGCACCGGCATCGCCGACCACGCCGCCACGAACGCCTCGACCACTTCCGTATCGAACTGCGATCCGGCATATCGCCACAGCTCGCCGACGGCGTGGCTGGACGTCTGCGCTGGACGATAGGCGCGCGCCGTGGTCATCGCGTCGAACGCATCGGCGACGTGGACGATGCGCGCAAGGAGCGGGGTGGCATGGCCGAGCAGCCCGTGCGGGTAGCCGCGTCCGTCGGGGCGCTCGTGATGGAGCTCGACGATCGGAATGTGCGCCGTGAGGAAGGGCACCTGCCGCAGGATATGCGCGCCCAGCGCGGGGTGCGCCTTGATGATCTCGAACTCGTCCTGCGAGAGCGGGCCATTCTTCTGCAGGACGCGGTCGGCGACGCCAATCTTGCCGATGTCGTGAAGGAGCGCGCCGAGTCGAAGAATGTCGAGCTGCGACTGATCCAGGTGCAGCTGACGACCGATCAACACCGACAGGGTGCTGACGCGCTCGGAATGGCCGGCGGTGTAGGTGTCGCGCGCGTCGAGCGCGGCGGCCAGCGCCTTGATGGCGCCGACATACGCGAGCTCGGTCTGCGCTTCCGCAGTCTGCAGCGTGGCGACCATGTGATTGAAGGTGTCGGTGAACGTATCGAGCTCGCGGCTCGATCCGGTCTTCTCCACCTTGCGCGAGAAGTCGTGCGACGACGCGATCTGCCGAAGCTGCTGTGACAGCTGGTCGATCGGGTTGGCCAGCGCGCGCGCCAGCCAGAGGCTGGCCAGCGCTCCCAGAGCCATCGCCCCGATTGCGACATAGCTCAGGCTCTGCACCGCATTCCGAGTGGCGCGATGGGTCGAGCGCGCGATCGACTCCATCGCATAGACCGTGATCGGTCCGCCCTCGTTCAAGCGTCGGACAGAATGCGGCTCGTCGGCCAGCTCAAGCGTGCCCTCGCGAGGGAGCGTGTCCGCCTGTCGCAGGAGGGCGCTTCGTTCGCTCGACGTCAACGTGCTGCCGATCACCTCGCCGCCGACGATGACGCTGACCGGCACACGCAGCAACGTGGACATCTGCGCCGCGAACGCATCGTCCAGCGCCACGGCGACGTAGATGTCGCCGACCGATTCGTTCAGCGCGCTGAGGTCCACGGCCGAGACGCGAAAACGCGCCGATGGCCGCGCGACCACCTCGTCGATCGGATCCGAGATGCCGGGCCGATCGTTGGGGTGGACCGGTTGATGCGCCGGCCACGCGGCGCGGCGCGGCCCGGCGCTCGCGATGATCTTCCCGTCGGGCGACGCCAGGATCAAGGCGTCCACGGCGAGCTGCGCCGCCAGGTGGTCCAGCTCGCGCTGCATGGTGGCCGAGACGCCGGACGAGCGGCGATAGTCGGTCACCGTTCTGGCAAGCGAGCGGTTCTCCGCCAGCGCATTCAACTTGATCAGGGTTTCCTGCTGGCGGTGCTGCTCGAACTCGGCGAAGACGCGTTGCGCGGCGTCGAGGTTCTCGACCGCTGTACCCATCGCGCGATTCCTCGCGTCCATCGACAACACCACGAACACCGCGATCAGCACGGCGCCGATCGCGGCGGACGTCGTGACGAGCGTGCGCACGACAAGGCGCGGCGGGCGTCGGGAAGAGGACAGAAGGCTCACGGTACTTGGCTGCCGGAACAGATCTGCGGCGTCCTCTTATAATCGGCGTCGGGTCGCAGGCGCTCTAATTCGCCAGGCGCAAGAATACCGTGAAGTGACGCGCACTCGCGGGCATCCGAGGCCGGTCGGCAGGAGGCCACCGGGGGTCGCGTCGGGTGCGGGAGCCGCCCGCACCCGAAGTCGGACTCAGGCGCCCTGGCGGGCTCCGATCATGGGCGTCCACGACGGGGCATCGCTGGCAGGGAACGACTCGTCGCCCGCCTCGTCGACCCTGTCGAAGTCCGCGCGCCGCGTGGCTACGGCCGCCACCGCCGGCACCAGGAGGCTGGCGCCGCGTCCCGCCAGCACGCTGGCGGCTGTGAGCGCCAACGTCCGCCCGGCCGACCGCGGTCGCATCCGGATCGCCGCGGCGAGCACGAACCCCGCGCCAAGGAGGTAGGCAATCGATGGTGTCAGCGGGGTGTCCTCGAACCAGGTGTCAGCCATTGATGCCGCTCTCCTCGGCGATGTCCTCGGCCGCGGATTCGAGGTCGCGGCGCGTCTGACGGTAGGCGTCACGGGCGCGATCGACCACGTACTTGCCCTTGCTCTGCACGTCGCTGGCGACGCCGCGCGCCCGGTCGGCTGTCTGACGCGCACGCGCGGAGACGGTGCCGTAGGTATCGTTCGCCCTCTCGCGCAGGCGGTGCGCTCCGTCCGACAGCTGTTGGCGCGTTTCGCGCCCGCTGCGCGGCGCATACAACAGGGCCAGCCCCGCGCCGACCGCGGCGCCGATCAGCAGCGCCGCGCCGGTCGAGATGCCGCGTCCGTCGGTGTAATCGTCCATGGTCATAGTGCCTCCCTCAGCCCGTGCGTGCGAGCACGAGCGATCGTATTTCCGCGGCTGATGGATCACAAAGGGCGTGCCACGCTGAGCCACGGCCAATTCGCGCATTCCAAATGAGTTCGGGAATCGTGTGTATGCAACCTGTGCACGATTGACACGATTAATGCAGGGCTAACTGCATCATCTATTGACTACGGGGCTGAAGCCCTGCCTCCACACGACACTGGCGGCGACGGTCGTGGCGGCGAGGCTACCGCCACACTGGCAGCGACAGTTGTGGCGGCGCTTTAGCCCCGTCACAACAGGCAAGCGGCCAGCTCAGGCGGTAGCCGGCGACACGCCCCCTTGACATGTTATTTTCATAACGGTTATGTTATTTTCATAACATGTCCAAGACACTGCACACCGCACTGTCGAGGCGGGAACGCCAAATCATGGACGTGCTGTTCCGGCTGGGCCGCGCCACGGCGGCCGAGATCAAGCAGGAACTGCCCGGACAGCCGGCGGACTCGACGGTGCGCACGCAGCTCCGCGTCCTCGAGGGCAAGGGGCATGTGCGACACGAGGAACTCGGGCTTCGCTACGTCTACATGCCCGTCGTTCGCCGCGATGCGGCGCGGCGCCTGGCCCTGCGTCACCTGGCGCAGACGTTCTTCGACGGCTCGGCCCAGCAAATCGTCGCGGCCATTCTCGGTGGGGAAGCGGCCCGGCTCACCGACGACGACCTCAGTCAGATTGCCGAGCTCGTCGACCAGGCACGGAAGGCAGCGGCGAAATGATCAAGCTCACGATCGTCCTGCTCGTCGGGCTCGCCGCCGCTGCGGCCATGAGGAAGTCGTCGGCCGCCTTGCGGCATTGGCTCCTTACGGTCTCGATCGTGTGCGCGGCGCTGATGCCGGTGCTGCAACGGATCGTCCCGACCTGGCACGTACCTGTCCGCGTGGCCGCACCCTGGACGAGCGAACGCATCGCATTGGTTATTCCGCTCTCGCTCCAACACGCCGACACGAAGACGAACGGGTTCGCGAATGGCGGTGCCGACGCCGCCGGCGGAGCGTGGATCGCCGGCGCGGCGGCCGGCGTCTGGATGGCTGGAGCCACCGTCGGCCTTCTGGTGCTCGCGGTTGGCTGGCTGCGCGTGTCCCGGCTGTCGTCGCAGGCGAAGCGCCTGTCGGACGGACCGTGGGGTGAGCAGCGCGACGCCGTGTCGCGGGAGCTCGGGCTAAGGCATGTCGAGCTGCTTCAGAGCTCTCATCCGGCGCTTCTGGCTACGTGGGGCTGGCTGAGGCCGCGCGTGTTGCTGCCGGCCGAAGCTGACGCCTGGCCGCTCGATCGAATCCGCATCGTCCTGGCTCACGAGCTGGCGCACATCGCCCGGCGCGACTGGCTGGTGCAGGTGGGCGCCTCGATCTTCCAGGCAATCTACTGGTTCAACCCGATTGTGTGGATCGCCTGCCGCAGCCTGCGGCGGCAAAGCGAGCTGGCCTGCGACGATGTGGTGTTGCGGCTCGGCGTGGCGGCGCCGGCGTATGCGGAGCATCTGCTCGGGATCGCTCGTGACCTTCGGCAGGCACAGCGGTTCGACATCACGTTCCCAGCGCCCGCGATGGCGCGCCGGTCAAGCCTCGAGAGGAGAGTGCGTGCCATGTTGAATACACACCGCAGTCGCGTACCTGTGTCGCGCGTGCTTGGCGTCTGTGTCACGCTGGCGCTCGTCGCCGTTGTCTTGCCCGTTGCCGGGCTGCTGGCGTCGTCGCAAGCCGGTTCCGCTCGCTTCTCCGGATCGGTGATGGACACCGTCGGCCGCGCGATGCCCAATCTCGCGCTCGTCCTCACGAGCACCCAGGATCGTACGCCACACGAGACGGTCAGCGACGCGTCCGGCCGCTTCCAGTTCCGCGACCTCGCGCCGGGTGAGTACGTCATCGAGATCGAGCGGGCAGGCTTCGATCGCGTTCAGGGGCGGGTCGTCATCGACGCCGGGCAAGACTTGGAGCAGGACGTCGCCTTGCAGGTGGGATCGGTTCAGGAGACGATCACCGTCACGTCGTCGAACGCCGCTGCGCCACCGCCGCCGCCACCTCCGCCGCCGGCAACCGGAGTGGATCGGACGACGGCGCCCCCACCGCCACCTCCCGCGCCACCATCGAAAGCACGGCTGCACGCGATGCGCGAGGCGTGCAGTGATGCCACGGTTGGCGGATGCCTCGAACCGCCGATCAAGCTTCGCAATGTGCTCCCGCAGTATCCACCGTCGAAGCGCGATGCCGGCGTTGACGCGCGCGTGCAGCTCGAGGGCCGCATTGGCACCGACGGGTTCGTGAAGGGCCTGCGGCTGACGGCGCCGGCCGAAGGCGATTTCGCGGGCGCTGCGATGGGCGCGGTGTCGGCCTGGCGCTTCGAGCCGACGCGTCTGGGCGGCGTGCCAGTCGAGACGCCAATCAAGATCGCGATCAACTTCGTCGCACGTTAGCCGGTCTTCGTCCAGAAACAGAACGGCCGGCACCCGGGTGGGTGCGGCCGGTACCAGTCGGTTCGGACGTGCGGCCCTAGACCATATCAGAACGTAAACCGCATGACGAGCTGGAGCTGGCGCGGCTGGCGCGACGCCGTTGATGGTGCCGAAGCCGTTCTGGTTGACCAGGTTGCCGCTCGCGTCGTACGGCAGGTTGGTGATCGTCGGATCGGTCAGGCTCGCGAAGTTCACCGTGTTGTTGACGCCAGTGAACTGCGTGTGGTTCAGGGCGTTGAACATATCGAGGCGCACCTCGAACGCCGATGTCCTCCGCGCATCGGAACCTCTTGGAGAGCGAGAGGTCGATGTTGTTGATCGGCGGGCGCGTGCACGAAGAAGCGCGCCGATTCGGCACCGTCGCTGCCGGGCTGCGGCGGCGCGAAGCACGACGTGTCGATCTGCCGATACGGATCGCTGCTCCAGCCGCTGCCCGGATCGCACGTGAGCACGACGCGCGCGTTCGGGGTTGCCGTCGGTGCCCGGTGAGATTTGCGGCGCCGATGCCGGGAATATTGAAGGCGATGTTGTACGGCCGGCCGCTCGTCCACCGGTAGAGGCCCGAGACCTGCCAGTCGTTCGCCAGTACGCCGAGCGCGCCGCTCGCGACGTTCGGCGTCTGGTAGACGAAGTTGACCACGAAGTTGTGCGGACGATCGGAGGCGATGTACGAGTAGTCGAGCCGGCGTGTCTCGGCCTCGCTGAGGTTCGGCACGCCCGGCGTGAAGTCGTCGTTGTTGATGCCCAGCGTCTTGCTCCAGACGTAGAACATCCGCGAACATGAACCCGTTGTCGAACCGCCGGTTCAGCGAGGTCTGGAGCGCGTGGTAGTTGGAATACCCGCTGTAGTCCCACATCCGGATGTTGCCGTAACCCTGATAGGGCCGCAGCAGGTCGTTGGGCAGCGCCGTCGCGCCCGGCGTCGCGCTCGGCGCGCGCGTCGGATCCTGGTTCTGCGGGCAGGAACGTGGCGCCGAACGGCAACGGCGTTGATCTGCACCTGTCGCAGCAGATCCTTCGACTCGGATCCCACATAGGCCAGGTCGAAGATGAAGTTCTTCCAGAGCTTCTGCTGCACGCCGACGTTCCAGGCGTAGACCTTCGGCGGCTCGAAGTCGAAGACGGTCGGGTTCAGCGAGAGCACGGGATCGGGGTCGCCGCCGGCTGCCCCGAGGTCCTGCAGGCGGCCCCACTGCAGCGTGGACACCAGCACGCCGGGGGCATTGGCAATCATGTCGAAGACCATGTTGCCCTGCGGCCGATCGTAGAAGATGCCCCAGCCGCCGCGGATGATCGTCGTCGGACTTGCCGGTGATGTCGTAGGCGAAGCCGACGCGCGGCGAGGTCTTGAAGCTGCTGCCGTCCTGCAGCTGGTCGTTGATGCCCTGGCCGGCCTGGAACGCGCCATTGAAGCGATCGCCCGAGCCCGGCACCACGCGCCCGATGAAGCGCTCGCTGACCGTCTGGCCGGTCACCGGGTCGAGCCCAACCTGTCACGCCGATCGACCAGATGGCGGGCTGGAACAGGCGCACGGCCTGGCTCGGGTCGAACTGGTCGGGCAGGAAGTTCGAGGCCTGCAGAGTCGTGTCCCACTGCGGCGTCAGGTAGTAGAAGCGGACGCCGTAGTCGAGCGTCAACCGGTCGGTGATCTTCCAGTTGTCCTGAGCGAACCACTCGAAGTTCTTGTAGCGCCACTCCGGCAGCGCGTACTTCGACGCCTGCGTGTAGGTGCGGAACACGCCGGTCGCCGCGTTCGCGTAGGCGAAGCTCGTATCGAAGGGATTGTTCGAATCGTCGACGAAGTCGATCTGGCTGTTGAAGCTCGAGAAGATGCTCTGCGGCTTGTAGCTGTGCTGGAAATAGAACCCGCCTTTGGCCGTGTGCGATCCCATGACCTTCGTCAGGTTGGCGATCGACGTCGTGCGTGGTGTTCTCGTTCGTGAAGGGACCGCGGTCGGTCTGAAAGAAGCCGCGGCGCCGCGGGCGTTGCCATCGGCCGGCGAGAGGCGTCCTCCGTTGAAGCGGAAGTCCGGCACGTAATCCTGCCTGGACGGCGTCGGGGTACAGGAGCGGTACGCCGTTCAGTTCCGCGGCCGCGCGGGTGAGGAGCGGATTCCGCACCGAGAAGTCGAGCGAGTTGTGCGCGCGTCCCCAGCTCAACTCGAGCGTCGTCGTCGAGTTGAGGACCCCGGTCGCCGACACCAGGTAGTTGGTCCCGGGTGTCTGGAACAGCGTGTCGATCGTGTCGAGGTTGTTGCTGCCGGCGCCCGCCCACGTCGTGCCGTACGGCTGCTCCTGATCGTTCTTCGTCTTCAGCATGCGGCCGGTGACACGCCAGTTGTCGGTCGCCTGGTAGTCGAAGCGAAGCAGGTCTTCGCGCTTGGGGTTCTTGGTCGGCGCCTGGCTGATGTAGTTGATGCCGCTGCCGCGCGGAGGCGTTTGCCTGTCGGATAGATGTTCGAGCGCGTTGAGGCCCGGCTGGTATAGGCGATTGGCGGGAATTCTCCCGAGGACGCCGCCGTCCTGGAAGCAGCCGCTGGTATTCCCTGGATCGCACGGGAAGCCCGGTCGTGTAGTCGCGGATGAACGGATACGGGTTGCCGCCGCTGTCCACGCTCTGCGAGAAGTCGCCGAGCCGCTCGAGCGCGGTCGGCACCGGCTCGCCCGCTCCGCCACCGGATCGCTGCGGCTCTGCCACTCCTGGCTGAAGAAGAAGAAGAGTTTTCGCTTGTCTTCGTTGAAGAGGCCCGGCAGGAAGACGGGACCGCCGACGGTGTACCCGCGATCGTCTCGACTCGCTTTCGGGCAGCGGCACCTCTGGTGTCGCGCGCTTGTTCAACCAGGTGTTCGCGTTCCACTCCGAGCGCCGGCCGTACCAGTAGCCCGAACCGTGGAACGCCTGCGTGCCGCTCTTCGTGACGACTTGCACCTGTCCGCCGACCGCGCGCCCGTATTCGGCCTGGTAGGCGTTGGTCAGGATCTTGAACTCGGAGACGGCGTCGATGTTCGTTTCGGCCATGTTGCCGCCGTTGTTGCCGGTGTCGATGTTGGCGACGCCGTCGATCGTTACGTTGTTCGAGTTCTGGCCGCTGCCCGTTGACGGTGAAGCCGTCTCCGGCCGTTGGCGACTGGCCGCCCATGCCTTGCTGCAGGACGCCCGGCACCAGCGTCGTGAACGTGAAGAACGAGCGCTCGCCGGCGGCAATGTTCTTGAGCGCCTCGCTGTCGAGCGTGAACCCGCGCTCACCGCTCTCCGACTGCACCTCGCTCACGCGGCTCGTGACGGTGATTTCCTCGGTGATCTGCCCGACCTCCATCGTGAGCGTGCCGGTGGTGAACTTGTCGTTCGCGTTCACGACGAGGTTGGTTCGCTCGAGGGTCTTGAAGCCTTCGAGCGCTGAACTGAAGCGGTGTAGGCGTCGGGGCGCACGATGGGGAAGACGAAGCGGCCTTCGCCGTCGGTCGACGCGGTCAGGACTGTTGCCCTGCGTGCGGCTGGTCAGCGTCACGGTCGACGCCCGGCAGGGCGCCGCCCTGGGCGTCGACGCACGGTGCCGGCCACCGAGGCGCTGGTGGTCTGCGCGAGGACGACAGCTGGGACGGTCAAGACGACGAGGCTCAGGACTGTTAGTCCGACCACTGCCCTGACCACTCTAACGAAGGACATACCATCCTCCTTGCAAGTTGGGGTTTCGCCGTCAAGTTCGACACTCGAACAAACGTGGCGTTTTTATAGGCTCAGACTGTGCAAATGTCAACAGCCGGGCCAGTTCGGGGCAAATTATGGGGTGACGGAGCCCGCGAGGCGATATCCACTTTCGAGCAAATCGGTATGACCAGTACACCGACGTAATAGACCTTTAGATTCATTGGTCAACAGCTTTAACGATTCACCAGCCGCTGCCAGAACCTCAGCCGCAGGCGGTAGAATGCCCATCTCCATGCGCAAAATCGATCTGACGAACTTCCGGCTGGCGAGCAGCGAAACGGCACGACAGATCAATCGCCGGATTACGCTCAATTTCCTGCGGCTGCACCAGCCGCTGTCCGTGCCGACCTGGCCCGCCGATCAGGTCTTCAGCGCAGCACGGTTTCGGCGATCGTCGATCAGCTGATCAGAGAGAAATGGATCACGGAAGGCGCGCGTGGACGAGCGCAGCGAGGACGACGCCCGCGCCAACTCCACCTGAACGTCGAGCGCGCAGGCATTCTCGGCGTCGAGCTGCGGCCGGAGATGACCACGGTCGGCCTGGCCGGGTTGGACGCGCGCTTCGTCGCGCAACGGTCGTTTGCGACAGCTCGGGATCCCGAACAGTTCCTCGAGGACCTCGCCGAGGCCTCGCGCGATCTGCGGCGCGCCCACCCGTCGATCGAATGCGAGGGCATGGGCGTGAGCCTGCCTGGACGCGTGGACACGTCCGGGACGCTGATCTTCGCGCCAAATCTCGGATGGCCGCGCGTTCCCATCGGCCCGATGATTGCCAAGGCGGTCGGGCTTCCAGCCACTGTGGAGAACGCCGCCAACGCCTGCGCACTCGCCGAGCTCTGGTTCGGCCAGCATCCGGAGCACGTGCGTCATATCGTCGCGGTCACGGTGTCGGAGGGCATCGGCGTGGGGCTGCTGCTGAACGGGCAGCTCGTTCACGGAGCCGATGCGATGGCGGGGGAGTTCGGCCACCGGGTCGTCGACCCGTCGGGCCCGCCCTGTCGCTGCGGCCGGCGCGGGTGCTGGGAACGGTACGCCTCGAATTCGGCCGCGGTGGTGATGTATCTCGAGGCGATCCACGGCGGTTCGGGCCGCGTGAAGCCGTCCAGACCCCTGCGGTTCGACGATTTATCGCGCCTCGCGGCCGCCGGCGATCGGCACGCTATCGCTGCGCTGCACCGGATGGCACGCGCGCTGGGCGAGGGACTGGGAGACTTGATGACGGGGCTGGCGCCGGAAGTCATCGTGCTCGTCGGCGAAGTCACAGCGCTCTGGGAGAGTCTCGGGCCGATCGTGTCGGAGGGCATCGCCGCCCGGGCGCTTCCCGACGCGACGACGAGGATTGTGCCGACCGACCCGACGACACGGCCCCGGCTCCGCGGCGCGATCGCGCTCGTGGTGCAGCAGCATTTTGGCACGCCGGTCGTGGCGTAGTGGCCGGGCTATCGACTACGGCTCACATGTAGGCGGGGCTTGAGCCCCGCACACGGAGCCATCATCGCTCCTTGACCGCGTCTGAGCCCAGTTGCTGCAGAATCTCCGCGCCTGGGAGTGCGTCGGGTTGCGCTGCAGCAGGCGTTCGAGGATTGCAAGCCCCTCGTCGCGTCGCTCGGCCTTCAGAAAGATCTTGGCGAGCGTGATGTAGGTGTTCTCGAAGGCCGGATTCTTCACGAGGAACGCTTGCAGCAGCGCGATCGCGGCGTCCGCCTGGCCGCGGGCGACGAGGACTAGAGCCAGATTGTTCGCCGCCTCACCATAATCGTCCCGTCGCGCCAGCGCGTCACGGAAGTAACGCTCCGCGTCGTCCAAATCTCCTGCCCGGCCGCGCAGCAGCCCCAGGTTGTTCAGCGCCTCGGGGAAGTCGGGCTGAAGCGCTAGCGCCTTCTCGTACAACGGCTGCGCGCCTCCTCATGGTGTCCCTTCAACAGCAGCGCGTACCCAGGTTGTTACGCAGCGGGTATCGGGCGTGGACGCCAGCGCGGCGCGGAAGTGTTCGATTGCGGCGTCGAGCTCACCCCGGCGGGCGAGTAGCGTGCCGAGATCGTTGCTGGCTTCAGCGAGGTCCGGCTGAAGGCTCAGAGCGCGCTCGAACGTCGCTTGCGCGCGCGCGTCGTCACCTGTCTTCGACAGGAGGGTGCCGAGGCGGTAGAGCGTGGACGCGCTCGGGCTCGCCTGAGCGGCCCGCTCGAACGCCACCACCGCGGCTGCTTCCAGATGCTGATCCAGCAGCTCTCGTCCGTAGGGCAAGTAGTTGCGCCGAGGTAGCGGCGAATAGAACTGTCCTGGAAACGGCACCGCCCGCGCGAGGCGTGCCGCCGCGGGTGCATCGATCGTCGCCGCGTCGCGAGAGATCAGTGCGACGTCCGGACGATCGCGGTACGCCTTGACGATCCCGCCCGCCGCATCGAGCAGGAATGCGGTTGGCAGCCGGAGATCCTGGCGATTCATGAACACGTGTCGGTTGAGGAGCGCATAACTCAAGGCGACCTCAGGCGTCGCCGCGAGTGACCGGCAGTCCGGCCGCCGAACGCTCGCGCAGGGGCGCCGGGTTCGGGGGCGCGTCCAGCGCGATCGCCAGCGCGCCGATTCCGGCGTCCGCCAGTGCGCGAGCGTCGCGGGCAAGCGCATCGAACGCAGTACGCGATGCACTGACCTGGCTGGACCACAACAGCAGCACTGCGGGACGTCCGCGCAACGCCGCGAGCGATCGCGTGGCTCCATTCACATCGGGGAGCGAGAAGTCCGGTGCCGGAAAGGGCTCATACAGCCATGAGGCCTCGTGACCCGGCGGAAGACCTTGCCCCTGTGATGCCCTCGGTACTCGCGGCCGGCGACGGCTGAGCCGATGCGACAGCCGACGGATCGGGCGCTGACGGCCGTGCGAATACGTGCGCGGCGATCGTGCCTCCCTCGACCAGCGTCAGTCGTGTGTTGGGTTTCACGTCGGTGAAGACCTGAGTGCTTCCCGACGGCCAATGCACGGTCAGCTTGAGCACGCGCTGGCTCGCGACCAAGCCCGAAGAGCAGCTCTTTCGGGTGCTGTGAGAGAAAGCCGGACCCGGCCTGCACGATCTTCGTCCGTCGCAAGCGATCGGTCTCGACGACCACCCGTGCGCCAACCGCGTCGCGATTGCTTGCCGTGCCCGCGAGACGGATCGCAAGGGACGCGCCCCTCGCCCCGTGAAGTCGTTGCGGAACATGCGAAGCTGCGGCGCCTGCCGCGCCGCCATCACCGCGAGATCCGGATCGCCATCGCCGTCGAGATCGAGCGCGGCAAACGATCGGCCGTCCTGATCGAGATCGAGTCCGACGGCTGCCGAGATGTCGTCGAAGCGGCCCTGGCCGTCGTTCCGCAGGAACACGTTCCGTTGGCGGCTGGCGAGCGACTCGTGTGTGAGCAGCTGGTTGATGGCGCGCCACGCGTCGTCGTATTGCGTGCCTTTGACGTGAGTGAGCGGCGAACGGGCGACGACCTGACGCCAGAAGAACCCCTCCAGATCGTTCTGTCCGCCTCTCTGCTCAACATGCCGTTGGCGATGTAGAGGTCCTCCCAACCATCGGAGTCGAAGTCCAGCGCATCCGAGGACCAGGCCCAGCGACCCATCGCGACGCCCGCGTCGAGGGTCGTGTCCTCGAAGCGCCCGTTGCCCAGATTGCGAAAGAGCGAGTTGCCGCGCGCATGGCGGCGATACAGCGCGCGGATCTCGGGTGGCGCGTCGGGGAGGAAGGCGGGCGACGCGGTCACGCGCAGCCCGCTCGCGCTCCACATATTGCCGGTATAGATGTCGAGGAGGCCGTCGTTGTCGTAATCGACGAACGCGGCGCTCATGCCGGCGCCGTAATCGAGGACGCCGGCGTCGGCGGCCACGTCCTGGAATGTCACCTTTCCATTGCGTCGCCCTTGGTTGCGGTACAGGTTCTTGGCGCCGAAGTCGTTGGCCACGAGGAGGTCGGGCCAGCCGTCGCCGTCGTAGTCGCCCCATGTGGCGGCGAAGTGATAGCGGTCGTTGCCGGCGTCGATTCCCGACTCGCTCGTGACGTCGACGAATCGGCCGTGGCCGTCGTTGCGAAACAGCACGCCGGGCGGACCGTTGCGGGCATCGTAGTAGGGCATGGGGGTGCCCGCTTTGTCTTCGCCCGCGCCGTAGAAGTACGAGTCACGCACAGATAGAGAGTCGAGGAAGCCGTCACGGTCGTAGTCGGCCATCGCGATCGACGTCAGGGCGCCCTGGAGCGGCCGCTGAAACCGGAACGCGTCCGCGACCGGAGAGAATCGCCCCGTGCCATCGTTGACGAACAGCAGGGGATCGCGTTCCCGTCGCCAGCACGAGATCCTGATCGCCGTCGTTGTCCACGTCGGCGAAGAGCGACTGCGCGGTGTCGTCGAGGACGCCGAGCCCGGCGCGCTCCGTCACATCCTCGAACGTCGAATCCCCGCGGGCTCGATAGAGGCGATTCGGCAGGCCCGCCGGCTGCGCCACGTAGAGGTCGTCGAGGCCGTCGCCATCGGCGTCACCGACCGAGATGCCGTGATGACCGTTCGAGTCGCGTGTCAGCACCGAATCGAGCGTGGCCATCCAGTTGTCGAGCGGCGTCTGGAGCTGCCGAGTGAATGACTCGTTGCCGCCGAGGACGGCCGCCGTGACGTCCGTGAAGATGGGATCCCTCGCGAGGCTCGTGACATCCGATACCGCGGCCCACTCGACGACTCGCCAATCTGACGAGCGCTTTCGCCAGCGAAGCTGCCAGACGCCGACATGCTCGATACGCCAGGACGTCTTCCCGACGCCGGCAATGTCGTAACGCACCTCGCTCCGCACAATTCCAGACGCATCTACATCGATGGCCGTTACGAGGAACTCGGCAACGGTGACTCTCGCAGCTCGTCGACAATCGTCTGCAGCTCCGCACTGAATGCGGCGGCGTTGAGGGTCAGCTCCTGCGGCATTGCCGCCGTATTCATCTCCAGCGATCGCGGGGCTGATGCCCTGCCTCCACGCTCGAGCGGCCGCAGACGCGTGCCGCGGAAGTCCTCCGCGAGAAGCCAATCGGCGATCGTGTCACACGCTCGGGGCCTGCGCGCATTGCCTCGGACAGCTCGGCAAGACGACGCTCGAGCTCCGTGGCAACGCGCTCGGCAGGGAACGCATCGTTGCCCGACTCGAGGTGTTTCACGAATGGCGCCAGCAACTCGGGAACCGCGAGCGCGGGCCAAGATTGCGGCGTCTGGTCTTGCCGTGTCACGGCCACGCGTGAGGAGCGGAAGGGATATGATGGAGAGGAGAAGTTGTGAAGCGGCTCATCGGGCCGGAGCGCCGGGCGCGATCTTCGCGGACTCGAGCAGCTCGAGGACGTGCAGCCGATCCACGGGCAATCCCTGCCAGCGCCAGCGAGCGCCTCCCGGCATGCGGATCTCAACGTTCACGGCCTCGGCGTGGCTGCCAAGACCGAAGTACGCACGAAGGTCGCTCTGGGACAGGTAGCTCCCCCCTGAACGGATCTCGCGCAGCTGTTTTGTACCCGCGGATTCCACAGTCACCTTCGCGCCAATCGCGAATCGGTTGGTCGTGGGCGACACGGCGCGGACGGCAATCCAGTGATGCCCGGTCTGTTGACGGTTCTCGAGCAGTGTCGGCGTGTCGTCCATATTGCTCACAACGACGTCGGGATCTCCATCGTCGTCCAGATCGCCGATCGCCAGGCCGCGACTGACCTTCGCGACCTGCAGCCCGCCTCCCGCACGCGCGGACGCGTCGCGAAAACGCGCGCCGAGATTCAGCAGCAGCTGGTTCTTCTGCCGGTACGTCTCTCCGAGCTGCGGATAGTTGTCGATGTCGGCGAAGATGTGCCCGTTTGCGAAGAAGAGATCCAGCTTGCCGTCGAGATCGGCGTCGAGGAAGGCGGTGCCCCAGCCCATCGGCCCGAATGTGGGAGCGGCGAGGCCCGCCGACTCGCTGACGTCCTCGAACTGGCGACCGTCGATGTTGTGGTACAGCGTGTTGCGATCGTGGGCAAACGCGGTGAGCACGAAATCGATGCGCGAGTCGCCATCGTAGTCTCCGGCGTCAGCGCCCATCCCGGCCTGGGCTCTGGCCTCGCCGTTCAATGCCACGCCTGCGGCAAGCCCCACGCTCTCGAAGCGGCCGTTCCCGAGGTTCCGGTAGAGGAAGTTGGGGTTGGAGTCGTTGGCCACGAAGAGATCGACGAACCCATCGTCATCGTAGTCGGTCGCGACGACGCCGAACCCGTAGGCGCGGGCCGGATCGGCAAGACCATTCGCCTCAGAGGCCTCTTTGAAGCGTCCGTCCCCCAGGTTCTCGAAGAACAAATCGGCCTCGCCGCGAAGGCCGGCTGGTCCCACCATGATGTGGGGGCCGTCGCGCCAGACCAGCGTCCGCCTGGCGCGCACGACCTCGTCCCACGTCGTTTCGACATAGCGCGCGACATACAGATCCAGGTCGCCGTCGGCGTCGGCGTCGAAAAACGTGCAGCCCGTGCTCCAACCGCCGGCGCTCACACCCACCTTGTCGGCGATCTCGTCGAACCTGCCGTCGCCGCGGTTGCGGAACAGGAAGTTGGGGCCCCAGTTCGTCACGTATAGATCGAGGCGTCCATCGCCGTCGACGTCTCCAGCGCAGGCCCCGTTACCCCACGCCGCCGCGTCCACTCCAGCCTCTTTCGAGACGTCGGCGAATTTCCATCCTCCGAGGTTGCGATAGAGGACGTTCCGATGCGGGATGCGCTCGCGTGTGGGCGTGAGCTCGGCAGCCGTGATCACGTAGATGTCGAGACGGCCGTCGCCGTCATAGTCGATGAGCGCGACCCCGCTGCCGCCAGATTCGAGGATATGGTCCTTCGTAGGCCCACCGCCGTAGGTTCGCGCCGGAAGGTGGCCGGCTTCCTCAAATGTCACGGGAGAGCCCGCCGAGAGCGCGGCATCGTCGGGCGACGGACCGTTCACCGGTGGCGGGCCCATAGCGGAGGCATGGCCGCCATACGCGGGCTCCTTGGGTTTCGACTGGCTGTAGCTACCCTGAAAGGTCAATCCGAGCGCGATCTCACCTTCGAGCTGCGCGCGGACGCGCTCGAGCAGCGCGAGGACACGGCTCGTGTCAGGTGTTCCAGCGTGTTCAGTGTCGCGTGCACCGGCGGCGAGCGCGCTGGCAGCGCGGCGCAGCTCGTCTCGCAGCGCCGGATCGAGCCGGTGCGCCGCCGTGGCGTTGGACACTTTGGGGGGATCGGGGTCGGCTGCCAGCGCCTCGAGCCGCTGTGCGGCATCACGGAGGGCGCGCTGCGCCTGATCTCTCGTGTTGCCGGGCCGTGCGGCTTGCTTCAACAGGCTGGCTGCTTCCCGTTGGATGGCCAGACGTGGGTCCTCGCCAGCCGCCGGCGCGACGCTCGACGCCTGTCTCATGGCGGCTTCGCCCGAAGAGAGGATCAGCGACGCGGCCAACACGACTAGAAGCGATCGGAAACGGCCGCGCATTAGAGCAAGCCCTCATTCTCGCTCGGGTGGGGGGATTTGGCGAGCTGGGTGACCGGTCCCTTGTGGATGAGTCGATCCCTTCGGCCGCAGCCAAGACGGATCCGGCGTCCCCCGGTCGGGTCGACGCGCAGGGATTCCGTCTGCGCATGAAGATAGGTCCGTTCCGGGACTTCACCTTGGCGGGCCGCTTGGAAGCCGACGGGCGAACGATTACGGGCGGGTGCGCGGCTCCTGATTTCATGGCGAACCGTTCGCGCTGACGAAGAGTTAAATCCTTCGACGGAACCACGTCCGCGGCACGACACTACAACCAGAAAGCCGAGGCAAGGCTGAGATTATGACCTTTGGTCGGCCCGCCGAACTGTTGCAAGATGCAGGCGATGTCCGAGCGCGCCAATCAGGTATCGCGGCTGAAGCGCGTCGAGGCCTGGCTTTCGCTTGCGGGTTCCGCGGGCTTCGTGGTGTCGATGGCGAGTGTTCCGACCGCCTGGGCGCGTGCGGGGCGATTCGTCCTGGCCGTGGCCGGGGCCTGCTGGTTCCTGTCAGCCGTCGCCGGGCTGTCCGGCCTTTACTTCCGGCGGCGTTCCTCTGTCCAGGCCAAGCTCGCCGAGCCCGTCTGACGGCGGCGTCGCGCTGGCGTGTCCCTGGGCCGCGCGCTCTCACACATGGCAAAGCACACTCGACCTTCGATGCGGATTCGACTTTCGGACGAACGTCGTGCGAGTCTCCTACGCTCGATCAAGGAGCACTTCGAGGCGCACTTCGACGAGCCGCTCAGTGATTTTCGCGCCGAAGGCCTCCTCGATTTCTTTGTGCGCGAGCTCGGTCCTCCGGTTTACAACCAATGCGTCCGCGATGCCTCCAGCTTCATGCAGAGCAAACTCGCGGATATCGAGGGAGTGATCTACGAGGAGGAGCCTCGGGAGTAGCGCCCGAGTGTCCCGGGACCAAATCAGGTGGTGCCGAGGGGCAGAATTGAACTGCCGACACTACGATTTTCAATCGGGTGTTCCGGATGTTCGCGGCGCACAACTTCCGAGGCTCTACCGGTCTCGAGTACGAGGTGGCGGGCGATCGACACGCGTGGTGCCGCTATGTCACGCAGCTGAAGGAACTGGCACTCAGGATAATCGGCGTGATCGCCGACTGGTGGTCCCGATGCGCGCCCATCGCGCACCAGGACCACCGTGCAGGGCATCTCCGGGCGGCAAACAGGCTAAGGTCGACGACGAAGCCGGCCGAAAAGTCCGATCCCCCCGAGCACGCTGGCGAGCAGGGTGAGCGTGGCCGGCTCGGGCACCGGCTCGAGCACGCCGAAGGCGCCGTTGGTTTCGTCGTTCGGGCCAGCCGAAAAGTAGATCTTCCCCGAGCTTCCCGCCAGAGCATCGTTCCCCGCGATCAGGGCCCAGAGACCATCGATTGCGACGGTGTTGCCGAGGATGTCGCGCAGCTGGCCGACGAACATGTTGGGTGTCGAGGTCGAAGATATTGATCCGTCCGTCGCCGAAGTTGCAGACAAACAAATCGCCGGCGAGAATTCCCGAACGTGCTGCGGCGCTATCGCCATCCTCCACGGCGCGTTGAGCAGGCCCTGCGTGCCGACGCGATCGAGGAGGTTTCCCTGCAGGTCGAAGACATCGACGAAGCCGAAGCCCAGACCCGCGACTTCCTCCTCTTGATTGGCATCCTGCAGCGCATAGGCGACGAAGGCTGATCGTCGAGGTTCTGCACGTTGAACGGCGCGTATCCGGCCGGCAGATTCGGATCGAAGAAGGTGCCCGTCAAATCGGGCGCGGCGGCGCTGCCCTTGAAGACGTCGACCTGCGCGCCGTGAAAATCCGCGCCATACAGATACGTGTTGCAGCTGATCACGGCTTGCGCCAGCCCGGTATAGGAGCTCGCTGGATTGGCGGGCACCAGCACTTCGGCGGTCGTACCAACGCTCCGCGCGATCCGAGATGCTGCCGTCGACGTTCGCGGAGATGAACGCATCGCCGTTGAAGTGGTTGCGTGTGCAGCTCGAAGACCTGACGGTCGGCGCTATGCCGGGAATCGTGACCGTCAGCGCTAACTTCGTCGGCTGATTGGTGACCGGATCGACGCGATGAGAGCGTCGACAGGCCGGTCCCGGCATCAGAAACCGAGAACGGGCCGCCGGCGGGTACGAGACGCCCCATGCGTTCTTCAGACTCGTGTTCGTGAGCTTCGCGGGCTGGACCGACTGATCTCGGTCACCAGATAGGTCAGACTCACGGGTCCCGCCGTTGCAGGAGTGGATACGCCGACGACCGCCGTGAGGACGAGAGAAGATAACCACGTGCGATGTTTCATGGAGCACCTCATCGGTGGGCGTCCGGCTCGAGCACCTGAGGACGCACATCGGGCGACCGGTCACACGGTCCGTGCCTGCTTGGTCATTGTCGAAGTGGGCTGACGAACGCGGTCCGAAGAGCGAGTGAGTTGCCGCAGTTTTTCTGAAATTGACGATCGGGCGCGATGCGTCGTCGCGCCATCAACGCGGCGCACGCCTGCGATCGACGTTCGCGATAGGGCGAGAGATCCGTTAAGGATCGCAGGTGTAAGTCGCTGCGTGCGTGTCACCTCTGCTGTAGTCTTGTGAAGGGCAATTCGTAGACCGAGGCGAGCTGAGATCGGCACTTCCAGACTGCAGAGATGAGGGCGAACGCAGAGCATTGGCATCATGCAATTGCGGCTCGCCGGGTGTGGCACTGGGCGTTGCGCAGCGTGATCGCCAGATCGAGCTCGCCCGGGGCGTGTGCGCGCTGGATCGTCGCGCTGGATACGGCGCGTCGGCAGAGCGACTAGTCAGCGAGATTCTGGCCGTTGATGAAGAGTCCATTCTGCTGACGGGAACGAACATCGGCCAGTTCGGGGCCACGCAATCGCGTGCTCTGGCCCTGCGTCAGCTGAGCGTGTCGGGCTCGGCTCGACTTCGAGGAGATATAGCGTCGGTTCCGTTGATGGGAATCGAAGTGTTAGCGACGGGAAACTGAGAAGGCATGCAGGAGAAGATTGGAAGAGCTGAGCGGTTGCGCGGAATTGTCCGCGTGAATCTGGTAGCGCTGCGAGATTGGGATTTGTTGGGAGTGTCGTATGCTCTACCAACTGAGCTACCTCGGCACGTCGAGGGTATGAAGGTACGAACCCCGACTATACCATGCGCGTCCGCCGCTGACCAAGACGCCGACGGCCACGCCGAGCAGTGCGCCGCACGTCACGTCGAGCGGGTAGTGCACGCCGATGTAGACGCGCGAAAACGCGATCAGCGCGGCGAGCGCGAACCAGAACGCCTTCCATCGCGGCACGCCGAACGCGAGTACGGTGGCCGACGCAAACGACAGCGCGGCGTGGCCTGACGGGAACGAATACGTCGGCGGGCGATAGTGACCGACGACGCGCGTTGTAATGGTGGTGACGAACGGCCGCGGCCGTGCGACAAATGGCTTGACGCCGAGATCCACCACGCCCTGGGTGAGGAGCAGCGCGACCAGCACCTGGAACGCGATCGGCCGCAGGCGCGGTGCCCACGCCGCCATCACGATCGCGATCACCGCCCAGATCCCGCCGAAGTAGCCGATCGCGCTGAAGAACCACATCACCGCGTCGATCGCCGGCGCATTGAACTGCACGATCCAATCGCGAAGGGCGGCGTCAACGGCGAGGAGGGACTCGATCATATCGGCCTCCGGCCTCCGGGCTACGGGCTACGGGTACTGCCTGACCGTTGGGATTCACCGGGACACGATCTGGCCTGGAGCCTGTACGAAGAACGGGCGGCCACCCGCTGCGAACAGATGGCCGCCCTGGCGAAGAAGCACCCGCGGTCAGACGGCCGCAACCTCGACCTCGCGAACGAGGCCAAGCTCTTTCCGGACCCGATCTTCGATCGTGCGTGTGATGTCGGGATGGTCCCGCAGGAACTGCTTGACGTTCTCGCGCCCCTGCCCGAGACGCTCGCCGCCATAGGCGAACCACGCGCCGCTTTTTTCGATCACCTTGTTTTCGACCGCCAGGTCGAGCAGGTCGCCCTCGCGCGAGATCCCTTCGCCGTACATCACGTCGAATTCGGCCTCGCGGAACGGCGGCGCCAGCTTGTTCTTCACGATCTTGACCCGCGTGCGGCCGCCGACGACGGCCTCGCCCTCCTTGATGCTGGCAATGCGGCGGATGTCGACGCGGACCGACGCATAGAACTTGAGCGCGCGCCCGCCCGTCGTCGTCTCGGGATTGCCGAACATGACGCCAATCTTCTCGCGGAGCTGGTTGATGAAGATGAGGCATGTCTTCGACTTCGAGACGACGCCGGTCAGCTTCCGCAGCGCCTGCGACATCAGCCGTGCCTGCAGCCCCATCTGCGCTTCGCCCATCTCGCCTTCGATTTCGGCGCGCGGCACCAGCGCGGCCACCGAGTCCACGACGACGACGTCGACGCCACCCGAGCGAATCAGGACCTCGACGATCTCGAGCGCCTGTTCGCCGTTGTCGGGCTGCGACACCAGCAGGCTTTCGAGATCGACGCCGAGCTTCTGCGCGTACGACGCGTCGAGGGCGTGTTCCGCGTCCACGAACGCCGCCATCCCACCGGTTTTCTGCGCCTGCGCGATCACTTGAAGCGCCAGCGTGGTCTTGCCCGATGATTCAGGGCCGTAGATCTCGACGACGCGCCCGCGCGGCATGCCGCCGATGCCCAGCGCGTAGTCGATGCTGATCGCGCCGGTGGAGATCGTCTCGATGGGGAGAATCCCGCCCTTCTGGCCGAGGCGCATGATCGAGCCTTTGCCGAACTGCTTTTCGATCTGGCCGACGGCCAGCTCGAGGGCCTTGTTACGTTCCTTCTGGTCGTCGCGATCGAGCGGCATGGGGCTCCTTGAGGTCTGAAATGGGATGTCACTCCGGCCCGCCTTCGCCAAGGCTGCGGCGCGCCGGCGACCTCGAGAATTCTAGGATCGTGCCGGGTGAAAGTCAAGCGAAAGTGACAGCGGCGAGATCACGCTAACGCCTTGATTATAAACGTATTGACACAGCAGACTCTTCGGGCGTCAAAAACAGCATTTGCACATTTCTGCAGCCGCCACGGTTGCCGCGTTCGGCATGAACTGCTTCAATGCCGGCTGATGCCGAGTCCCGTGGGCCATGCGCTGGCAGGCGTCGCCGCCGCGTGGCTCACCGGCGGACGCGCCCCGGCCGGGCGCACCGCCGCCAGGCCGCTGCTCGGCAGGGAAGCTGCTTTCTTCGCCGCCGTTGCGATCGCTCCCGATCTCGACCTGTTGTTCGGCACCCACAGCACCTACACGCACAGCATCGGCGCCGTCCTCATCGTCGTCGCGTTGACGACGGCCGTCGTCGGACTCGGGCACTGGCGCGTCGCACTCGGCGTCGGGGCCGCGTGGGGCAGCCACCTTCTGCTCGATTGGTTGGGTAGCGATACGTCAGCGCCGATCGGCATCATGGCACTGTGGCCCTTCGACAGCGGCTACTACCAGTCGTCGCTGTCCATCTTCGATGCGATCTCGCGGCGCTACTGGCTTCCTGAGCAATTTATTTTCGGGAATCTCAGAGCGGCCTTCAAGGAAATCATCATCCTCGGTCCGCTCTTCGTCGCAGCCTATTTGTGGCGTCGACCCGTGAGACTGTCGCCCGGGGCTAAAGCCCCGCCTCCACGCTGACCCTGCGGGGCTAAAGCCCCGCCTCCACACGGACATCAGGAGTAGTTGTAAACCCCTCGGCCCGTTTTCCGCCCGAGCTGCCCGGCGGCCACGTAACGGCGGAGGAGCGGACACGCGCGGTACTTCGGGTCGCCGAGACCGTCATGGAGCACGTCCAGTATCGCGACGCAGACGTCGAGGCCGATGAAGTCGGCGAGCGTGAGCGGGCCCATCGGGTGATTCATGCCCAGCTTCATCACGGTGTCAATCGCCTCTGCCGTCCCGACCCCTTCCATCAGTGCGAAAAAGGCCTCGTTGATCATCGGCATCAGGATCCGGTTCGCGATGAAGCCCGGATAGTCGGCCGATTCGACCGGCGTCTTGCCCAGGACGCGCGTCAACTCGGTCGCCACCGTCATCGACGCGTCGCTGGTGGCCTGACCGCGAATCAGCTCGACGAGGGTCATCAGCGGCACGGGGTTCATGAAGTGCATGCCGAGCACGCGGTCGGGCCGCGAGGTGGCAGCGCCCAGACGCGTCAGCGAGATCGACGAGGTGTTCGACGACAGAATCGCGTCCGGTCGCAGCAATCCGTCCAGCGATCGGAAGAGCTGCGATTTTGCCTCGACGTCCTCGATGATCGCCTCGACCACGAAGTCTGCGCCCGATAGCGCCTCGAGATCGACGGTGGTCGTCAGCCTCCCGAGCGTCGAATCACGATCGGCGGCCGTCAATTTGCCCTTCTCGACGAACTTGCCGAGCGACCGTTCGATGCCGCCGCGCGCGCGGTCCAGCGCGAGCTGCGACACGTCCTGCAGCAAGACGGTAAAGCCCGACTGCGCGAAGACCTGCGCGATGCCCGAGCCCATGGTGCCTGAACCGATCACGGCGATGTGACGGGGGGTCATAAGGAGCATTATTGTCGAACGACGAGCTACGAACGACGAACGACGAGCTACGAACGACTGCGTCTAGGCCACTTGTTGCGTCAGCTGATCGAGAAAGGGTACCTGGCTAGGAATGATTCGCTGTCGCGCTTCGTCGATTGAAAACCACGCCGCGCGATCCACTTCGGGAAAGTGCTGCACTCGTCCGCTGCCGCGTGGCCATTCAAGCTCGAACGTGTTGCTTTGCAGCGTCGCCGGGTTCCAGTCAGCTTCTATTGCCCAGGCCTGAACAACCTTTCCGGCTTTCTGGACGATCGGCGTCAGCGATCTGACCGCGCCGGCGGGTGTCCATCCCAGCTCCTCGGCCACTTCCCGACGGGCTCCGGCGAGGGGATCCTCGCCGGGACTCAACTCGCCTTTGGGAATGGACCATGCTCCCGAATCGCGCCGAGTCCAGAACGGCCCGCCCGGGTGTGCGAGGAGAACTTCGAGACCGTGGCCGCGTTGCCGATATATCAGCAGGCCTGCACTTTGAACGGGCATGAGACAGGAATGATGTGTCCGACGTCACAGTGTCTTGAGAAAGGCGATCAGCGCCCGCTTGTCTTCAGCTGACAGGTCCAGTCCGAACTCGTGTCCCTTGACCGCCCGAGTCCGCACCCCATACCCCTTCCAGCCGGTCGGTACGTAGTCATCACGCAGGCGGCCAGGATCAAACCAATCTTCAAGTGTTGCCACCGAGCCGTTGTGTTCGAACGGGCCCCGATACCACAGGCCCTTCAGCGACGGCACCTTGTAATAACCCGTCCCGCGACGCGTGGTCAGCGTCAAGCCCGGATCGGTGCCGACAGAGCGCCGCAGAATGTCGAACCTCTTGAAGTGATCGTCGGGCACTGCAAAGCCGGGGGCGGGATTCAGTCTGTTATCGGTGTAGAGCGGCGCCGGGTGACACCTGCTACAGCCTTCATCGGCGAATACTTGCCGGCCTCGCAGGGCGACCGCGTCGAGCTTGTTGGGATTTGGCGGCGGCTCGAGCGAGTAAATGTAAAGCGCGAGTGCGTAGAGTTGCTCGTCGCTGTACCGAGCGTGAATAGTCTGTGCGAAGAAACCGCCCGGTGACTGGACATCGGTCGCTCTCGCAGGGATGAAATCGCCGTAGCGCGCCAGCATGTCCATCCCTTGATTGAGCGCGGCGTAGCGCATCAGGTCGCCGATGTTTCGATGGCGCACCAGGCCGCTGGCATCCAGGTAGCGGCGTTCCTTGATCCCGATCAAATCGGGAAGCCTGGCCGGGGAGAAAGGACTCGTGCCCTGACGGGCGAAGACGCCGGCCGGAATCGCGAAGTGGACGGCCTCGATCTCAGCCGCCGAGAATTGTTCGAGACGACCGTTGGGATCCGGCCGCAGCCATGGTGCCGCGAAGGATCCACGTTGTCCCTGCCGCACTCCGGTGAGGAATTTTTCTCGGTCGGCGGCCTGCGCCGCGTCCTTCGCAAGGCCGAAGAAAGCCACCCGTTCCACAGGGCGATTACCCTGCGCGCCCCTGATCACTGTCCCGTCTGGCATGAGGCGGGTATGACATTCCCTGCAAGACGCCTCGCCGATCTCCACCTTTCCCCGCTCCCGAATGACGTAGTCCGCAAACGGGCTGATGCCCCTGCTGTCGTTAAAGTCGCCGGTCTTTGCGTCAAATGCCCGGCTCTCTTCGGCAGTGCTGGTGAGACCGGGGAAGAACAGCACCGGTGCGTCAAAGACGATTTCACCGGCCTTGATCCAATCGGCTTCGGTCTCCAGTCGGGGACGATGAGCACCGTCATCCCAGAGGACAATCGGATCTTGCTGCCGGAGCCAATCCCGATAACCGCTCGGCTCGCGGTCCCGGTCGGTACTGGGTATAACTCTTGTAGATGGGCCGTACCGGAAGTCGATAGTAGTCCGCGGCCGAAATGTGTTTGGGGCTATGCCCCGGACCGGCCAGCGGCACTTCCAGGCTGGCCAGTGCCTCCTCATCCCACGTGTTTGGAACTGTCGGTGAGTAAGCGGCGTTTGATTTCTGCGCTTGACCTGCCGTGCTGAGAGGGAGGAAGGAGATCAGTAGCAAGACCGGAACAAGCATGAAGACCCCGATTCTTCGTGCGTCCATGCGGGGACTCCTTCGTATTGCTGCCCGCTCCGGCCGCTAGCTACTGATCGATCTGTTCGATCGCCAGCGCAACGCCGTTTCCGCCGCCGAGACACAACGTGGCGATGCCGCGGCGTCCTCCGGTTCGCCGCAGTGCGTAGAGCAGCGTCGTCAGCACTCGCGCTCCGGACGATCCAATCGCGTGACCGAGCGCAACGGCGCCGCCCTGAACGTTCACGCGCGCAGGGTCGAGCGCGAGTTCACGGATGACCGCCACCGCCTGCGCGGCGAACGCTTCGTTCAACTCGATGAGGTCCACGTCGCTCAGCAACCAGCCGGTCTTGGTGAGCAGGCGCCGTACCGCCTCGACCGGCGTCATGAGCACGTATTTGGGCGGCAGTCCGCTCACGGCCTGGCCAACGATGCGCGCCATCGGCCTGATGCCGAGCTCCTTGGCACGCATGTCCGACGTCACGACCAGCGCCGCCGCGCCGTCGTTGACGCCCGGGGCATTGCCGGCGGTCACGGTGCCGTCCGCCTTGAACGCGGGACGCAGCTTCGTAAGCGCCTCCAGCGTGGTGTCGGGCCGGATCGACTCGTCGCGATCGACGACGAGCGGGTCGCCTTTCTTCTGCGCCAGCGTGATCGGCACGATTTCGTCGCGGAACCAGCCGGCCTCCGTCGCCTGCGCGGCGCGCCGATGGCTTTCGACGGCGTACCTGTCCTGATCGTCGCGCGACACCTGGTACTCCTCGGCGACGACCTCGCCGGAGACGCCCATGTGGCACTGCTCGAACGCGCACCACAAGCCGTCGTGGACCATCAGATCGAGAACCTCGGCGTTCCCCATTCGGAGGCCTTCCCTGAGGCGGGGAAGGGCGTACGGCGTGTTGCTCATCGACTCCATGCCGCCGGCGACGACCACCGACGCGTCGCCCGTGGCGATGCCCTGCGCGGCGAGCATCACGGCTTTCAGTCCCGATCCACACACCTTGTTGATCGTGAGCGCGCCGACCGAGTCGGGTAGACCGGCCTTGAGCGCCGCCTGGCGCGCCGGCGCCTGACCGATGCCCGCGGTGACGACGCAGCCCATGATGCATTCGTCGACGATTGACGGGTCGATACCGGCGCGCGCCACTGCTTCGCGAATGGCAATCGAGCCGAGCTCGGCGGCCGTAAGGGTCTTGAGCGCACCGAGGAAGCGGCCGGTGGGAGTCCGGGCGGCGGAAAGAATGACTGGATGGGGCATGGCGTTGGCGGACCTTCAGGTCTACCCCACGCGGCACTCGATGCGGCGAACCGTCTCTCGGCCGAGCATGCGTTGCATCCGCACCAGGATGACGTCAAGCGATCGTTCGATCTCGCGCGCCCAGGCGCGGTCGGGCACCCTCACCGCGAGCGTGCCGTTCGTCAGCGTGATCGCGCAGGCGCGATGCACTGGCGCGCCGACTGCGAGCCGCCACGCGAAGTCGATCTTCTCAGGTGTCAGCGGCGCTCGCGCCAGCAATTCGGGCAGTACGCTGTCGGCCAGCGTCGTCAGCGGCTTCACATTATCGAGTGTATCATCGCGCTTCACATGGACCTCGTCCTGGCGTCGGCGTCGCCGCGGCGCGCCGAGCTGCTGAAATCTGCCGGATTTCAGTTCTCTGTCGCGACCGCGGCGATCGACGAATCGGCGCGGCCCGAGGAACAACCAGACGCCTACGTCCGCCGTCTCGCCCGCGAGAAAGCGCTGGCGGCGGCTGCCATCGTGCCCGGCGCCACGATCCTCGGCGCCGACACCGTGGTCGTTGTGGACACGGTGATGCTCGGCAAGCCCAGCGACCTGCGCGATGCGCGGCGTATGCTCCGTCTGCTCCAGGGCCGCAGGCACCACGTCTACTCGGGTGTTGCGCTGTGGCGGCTCGGGGCGATCCGCGACGCCGTCGAGGTCACCGCGGTCGAGTTCGCGCCGATGAGCGCGGAAGAGATCGACTGGTATGTCGCGTCGGGGGAGCCGCTCGGGAAGGCCGGCGCGTACGCCATTCAGGGGCTGGCGTCCCGTTTCGTGTCGCGCATCGAAGGCTCGTACAGCAACGTCGTCGGCCTGCCGATCGCAGTCGTCTACCGGCTGCTGTCGACGTAGCCGGGTCACGTGGGGACAGGCCCCAGGTGCCGTCGGGTTTGGGGCCTGTCCCCAATGGCACGGAATCTCGGTTTTTGGGGACAGGCCCCAGGCTCGTGCAGCATTGACCGGCAGTTTCCCGGCGACTATGCTGGACAGAAGCGCAACCCCATGAACACGAAGGCTTTGAAGGTTGGACTGACCGCGATCGTGCTGGTCACCGCATTCGCGGGTTTGCTCTGGTCCACGCTGCGCGAAGGCACCGAGTACGACAAGCACGTTGAAGAAGTGACGGCGCAGCCCCACGACTGGTACGGCAAGAAGCTCCAACTCCATGGTTTCGTCGTGCCGCGCTCGATCATGCGGCGGCGCGACTCGCTCGACTATCGCTTCGAGGTCGAAAGCAAGGGCCAGATCGTCAGGGCCAGCTATCGCGGCATCGTGCCGGACACCTTCAAAGACGAGGCGGAAGTGGTGTTGAAGGGCGTGCTGACGCCACAGGGCTTCGAGGTCGAGTCCAACGGCGTGATGGCGAAGTGCCCGTCGAAGTACGAACCGAAGCCGGGCTCGGCCCGATCGAAGAGTCCGGGCGTGTAAGCGCCGCTTCCGCGCGACGTCTCGAATTACTGAAGGTCCATGGCCACACTTGGCGCATTCATTCTGCTGGCGACGTTCGTCGTCTGTATCTACGCGGCGGTGGTGTCGATCGCCGGCGCCCGCCGCGGCTCTGAACGCTGGATCGACTCCGGAATAGGCGCGCTCTACCTCACGACGGCGCTCATGACGGTGGCCTCGGGCATCATCGTCCACGCCTTCGTCGTCGGCGACTACACGATCAAGTGACGTGCAGCGGTACTCCGACGCCGTCCAACCGCTCTTCTACAAGATCACGTTGGTACTGGGGCGGCCTCGACGGCTCGATCATGTTCTGGGTGTTCCTGCTGTCGGTCTTCGGCGCCTCCGCCGTCGCCATCAACCGCGAGCGTCATCGCGAGCTGATGCCGTATGTCGTGGCGGTGATCGCGATCGTCGAGGCGTTCTTCCTCTTCCTGATGATCGTCCACCGCAATCCGTTCGACACGTTCCTGACGGCGACGCCGGCCGAGGGCCGCGGGTTGAACCCGCTCCTCCAGAACCCCTACATGGTCATTCACCCGCCGTCGCTCTACACGGGCTTCGTCGGCATGACCATCCCGTACGCCTTCGGCATGGCGGCGCTGATCACCGGGTATCTCGACGACTCGTGGCTGCGCGCGGTACGCCGCTGGACGATGGTGAGCTGGCTGTTCCTCACCTTCGGCCTGACGCTCGGGATGATCTGGGCGTACGAAGAGCTGGGATGGGGCGGCTACTGGGGTTGGGACCCGGTCGAAAACGCGGGGCTGCTGCCCTGGTTCACGGCGACGGCGTTCCTCCACTCGGTGATGGTCCAGGAGCGCCGCGCGATGCTCCGCGTCTGGAACGTAACGCTCGTCATCGTGACGTTCCTGCTCACGATCTTCGGGACCTTCATGACACGCTCCGGCGTCGTGCAGTCGGTGCACGCGTTCGGTGAGGATCGTCAGCTCGCGTATCTCTTCACGATCTTCATGATCGCCGTGCTGACCGTGAGCTTCGGGTTTGTCATCTATCGCCTGCCGCTGCTGCGATCGCGGCACACGCTCGACTCGTGGGCGTCGCGCGAAGCGGCCTTCCTCGCCAACAACTGGATCCTGTTGTTTGCCGCCCTCTTCGTTCTGTTCGCGACGATGTTCCCGACGCTGAGCGAGGCGATCACCGGCGAGCGACTCACGGTGGGGCCACCGTTCTTCAACAAGTGGATGGCGCCGATCGGCCTGGCGCTGTTGCTGTTGACCGGCGTCGCGCCGCTGCTCGCGTGGCGCAAGACCACGCTGATAAACCTGCGCGACGAATTCCTCTGGCCGGTGGCCGCGGCGATTGCCGGCACCGTGGCGCTCGTCCTGCTCGGCGTCCGCGTCTGGTCGTCCGGCCTCTGCTTCGCGCTGTGCATCTTCGTGACGGTCAGCATCCTCCAGGAGTTCTGGCGTGGCGCTCGCGTTCGACAGGACACGACCGGCACCGACCTCGTCACGGCGCTCATCGGCCTGGTCGGACGCAACAAGCGCCGCTACGGCGGCTACATCGTCCACGTGGGGATTGTGCTTATCTTCCTGGGCTTCGCCGGCGACGGCTTCAAGCGGGAAGAGCAGGTCCTGCTCCGTCCGGGCCAGCAGACAACCGTCGGCCCCTACACCGTTCGCCACGATCGGGTGCAGGTGACCGACGACGGGCAGAAGCAGATGATCACCGGCCACCTCACCGTGTTCCAGGACGGCAAGGTCGTCGGCCGCATGTATCCGGCAAAGTGGTTCTTCCGGAAGCACGAGGAGGAGCCGACGACTGAGGTCGCCATTCGCCGCAGCATCAGCGAAGACCTCTACATCGTCATGCCCGCCTTCGATCTCAAGGACCAATCGGTCAGCCTGCACGTGGTGATCAACCCGCTGGTCAACTGGATCTGGGTGGGGTTCGGGATCATGGCGCTGGGCACCGGGATCGCGCTCCTGCCCGAACGGGCGTACAGCTTCGCCGTCGCACGCCTGCCCGCGGAAGCGGCGACGACCACGACGGTGTTGCTCGCGCTGCTGTTCGTCGGCGGTCTGGCGTCGCCGGCGCGCGCGCAGCATTCCGAATCGGGTACGACGGTGCCGGTCGTGGCGCGGAGCCCGCTCGAGCGGGCGATGCAGAAGAAGTTGATCTGCATGTGCGGCGACTGCGGGCGGCAGCTGCTGTCGGCGTGCCAGTGCAGCTACGCGTTCCGGATGCGGGCCGAGCTGGCGCAGCTCGTGGCCGACGGCAAGTCGGAGCAGGACATCGTCGACTACTACATGGCAAAGTACGGCAGCCAGGAACCGCTCGCCGAACCGATCGATCGCGGCTTCAACCGGCTGGCGTGGGCAGTGCCGTACCTCCTCGGCGCGGGCGGCCTGGCGCTTGTCGGCTCGGTCGCCGTCAAATGGTCGCGTCGTCGTGACACCGAGGACGCGAGGCCCGCCGGCGGGGATGACCGGGTCGCCGACGCCGAGCTCGAATCGCGACTGGACGATGAGCTCCGCGACCTCGACTAAACACGGCTTCAACATCTTTCTCGGCGCCGGCCTGGCTCTCGCCCTCGGCGCGATCGTCCTGCTGCGCGGCCAGGACCCGGCATCGGTGTCGCTCGTGGCGCTCACGCTGCTCGCCGCGGGCCTGACCGGCGTGGCGCTGATCCGCGTGCTGACGCCGTTCACGCGCGGCGCGCCTGGTGGCTCGCCGCGCATCCATGGGCGCCGGCGTGCGGCCCTCGAGCGCGACAAGCTGCTGACGCTGCGATCGATCAAAGAGCTGGAATTCGATCGGGCGATGGGGAAGGTATCAGAGACCGACTTCATCGAGATGCGCGAGCGGCTCCGCGGGCGCGCACTGCGGCTGATGCGCCAGCTCGAAGGGTCGGCGTTGTATCAGCAGATGATCGAGCGGGACCTCCAAACGGAGGTCAAGGGTAAGGGGGCAGAGGTCAGGGGTCAGGGGACAGGGCGCGGGGGGCAGGCGCCACCGATCGGCGAGTGCGAGTCGTGCGGTACGGTCAACGACGTCGACGCGCGGTTCTGCAAGGGGTGCGGCACCCGTCTGGCCTGGAGCCTCGGCTCGTGATCGCGTCGGCGCCGCGGCTCTGGTTGGCGACATCCGTCGCGATTCTGTGGTCCGTCGCCGTCGGGGCACAGATGCCCGATCCCCGCCGGATGTCCGGACAGATCCTGCCGTCAAGCGATCTGCCCGCCGGCACCGTGACCGTTCGAGTCATCCGTCAGACAATGGCGAACGCCGTGCCTGGCATCACGGTCGAACTGCATGGTGCGGGGGATGTGCGGCGCGCGGTGACGACGGCACTGGGCCGGGCGCAGTTCGACGGGCTGCCCGTCGGCGCGCGGGTGCACGCCGTCGCGGTCGTCGACGGCGAGCGTCTCGAGTCGATCGAGTTTGCGGTGCCCGCGTCGGGCGGTGCGCGCACGCTGCTGGCGGCTGGCGTCGGCGCCGGGGCGCCAGCCGGCGGGGGCACGACGGACGGCACGCCGCCATCGGCAGCTCCGGTGCCGGGCGCCCGAGGCGCAGGGGAGTCGGGGCTGGCTCTGGGCGCAGACACGAGATTCGCGATCGAGTTCCAGGACGATCAGCTCACCGTCTTCTACCTGCTCGAGATCGTGAATCGATCGGCGGGGCCGGTCACGCCGTCGGCGCCGATCGTGATCGACCTGCCGCCGGACGCCTCGGGCGCGTCGCTGATGCAGGGTGGGTCGCCGCTGGCCGGCATCGCTGGTCCGCGCGTCTCGATTGCCGGGCCGTTCGCGCCCGGCGTCACGCAGGTCCCGGTGGCGTTCCGCGTCGAGAGCTGGGCGGCTGACTGGAGGCTCGAACAGCGCTTTCCCGTGGCCCTCGAGAATGTCGCGGTTGCCGCGCAGAAGCTGAGCGGGATGACGCTCGAAAGCCCTCAGGCCACGACCGTACGCGAGACGTCGTTTCAGGGGCAGCCATACCTCGTGGCGATGGGGAACGGCATCGCTGCGGGCACGCCGCTGACGGTGACCCTGCGCGGACTGCCGCATCGGTCGGCGACGCCGCTGTACCTGGCATTGGCGATCGCCGTGGCCTTGATCGTCTGGGGCGTGTGGGCGGCGGCGAGAGCCGCGTTGCAGCCTGCGGAGGCCGTCCGGCGCCGCGAGTTCGAGGACCGGAGACGGCGGGGCCTGTCGGCGCTCATCGCGCTCGACGAGCAGGAACGTGCTGGCGCGATCGACGTGCGCAGTTACGGCGACAAGCGGGCCATCCTTCTTCGCGAGCTCGAACACGTCTATCGCGCGCTCGACGCGATGGGCGACCTTCCCGGCGGCGATCACGGGCTCGCCGCGTGACGGTGGACTTCGATCGCGTCGATCTCGTCGGCGTCTCACGTCACTACGGCCGCCGCCGTGCCCTGCACGACGTGACGCTGACCTGTCAGGCCGGCGAGGTCGTCGCGCTGGTCGGTCCGAACGGCGCCGGCAAATCCACGCTGCTCGCCATCGTCTCGACGCTCCTGACGCCCACGTCGGGCGAGGTCCGCTACGGCGCGCACCACGCGTCGTCCGGCCGGTCGGCGCTGCGGCGTCGACTCGGCTGGCTGGGCCACGACCTGCAGCTCTACCCGGAACTGACGGCGCGCGAGAACCTGCGGTTCTTCGCCGCGCTGCTCGATGTGCCGAATCCGGGTCAGCGGGTCGCTGAGGCGCTCGGCGCAGCGCGCCTGGAGAGTCGCGCTGACGATCCGGTTTCCAGCTACTCGCGCGGGATGCGCCAGCGACTGGCTCTCGAGCGCGCCCTGATCAACGACCCGCGGCTCGTCCTCCTCGACGAACCGTTCACCGGGCTCGACGGCGCGTCGGCCGGGCTCCTGCGCGAGCGCCTGCGTGCCCTTGCCGGCCGGGGATGTCTGGTGCTCCTCGCCACCCATGATTTCAATCTCGCCGAAGGCGTGCTCGATCGGGCGGCAATCATGCGTGATGGCCGGATCGCCGCGCTCGCCGGGGTGAGCGACTGGCGGACGGCGTATCGCGACACCATCGGGCGAGGCGTCTGAGGATGTTCCTCCGGTCGGCGTGGATCGTCTTCCGCAAGGATGTGACGATTGAAATCCGCAGCCGGGAGACGCTGGCGACGACCATCTTCTTTGCGCTCTCCGTAGTCGTCGTCTTTGCCTTTGCGCTGGTCCGCGACGGCCGCGTCGTCGCCGACGCCGCCGCCGGGATCCTCTGGATCGCGATTGCGTTCAGCGGAACCCTCGCGCTCGGGCGCACCTTCGAACGCGAGCGCTACACCGACACGCTGCGCGCGCTCCTGCTGGCGCCGGTCGATCGGCCGGCGATTTACGTCGGCAAGCTGCTTGGCATCCTCGCCGTCATCTTCGTCGCCGAGTGCCTGCTCGTTCCGCTGGTCGCGCTGCTCTTCGATGCGGCTCTGCTGGCGCGGCCGTTCCATCTGATCGCGCTGCTCGTCACCGGCACCGTCGGCTTTGCCGCGGTCGGCACGCTGTTCGCGGCGATGCTGGTCCGTGCGCAGAGCCGCGACGTCCTGTTGCCGGTGATGTTGTATCCGATAACGATTCCAGTCATCATTGCCGGCGTGCGCGGCACCGCCGCGCTGATGCAGCCTCCGCCCGACGAGCCGATGGCGCTGTTCTGGCTGATGCTGCTGACGTCGTTCGATGCCGTCTTCCTGACGCTCGCGCTCTGGACATTCGAGCCGCTGATGACGGATTGAGGACCTCAGTGCTCCGCCGCGCGTTTCCACTCCTCGTCACCGTCGCGATCGCGTTCTTCGCCGCCGCGCCATTCCTGATTGGCGCGGCGCCTTACGAATCGACGATGGGGCTGGTCCAGAAGATCTTCTATTTCCATGCTCCGGCCGGGATGACGATGTTCCTCGCCGCGTGCGTGTCGGGTGTGGCGAGCGCCTGGTACCTGTTCAGGGGCAAGGCGTCGGCCGATCGGATTGCCGACGCCGCGGCGGAGCTGACCGTGCTCTTTGGCGCCATCGTGCTCATGACCGGTCCGCTCTGGGGGCGGAAGGCATGGGGTGTCTGGTGGCAATGGGACGCCCGCCTCACCTCGTCGCTGCTGCTGTGGATGATGTTCGTGGCATGTCTGCTGGTGAGGAAATACGGCGGGCCAGGCTCGGCGAAGCTCGCGGCGGCCGTTTCGTTGTTCGGGATGGCCAATGTCCCGTTCGTCTACGTCTCGGTCAACGTCTGGCGTACGGTGCACCCCAAGACGACCGTGGTGCCCTCGCTGGGCGAGGGGATGCGGGGCCCGTTCTGGTTCTGTGTCGCCACCTTCCTGCTGCTGTTTCTCGTCCTGCTGGCCGTTCGCGTGCGACTCGCCGAACAGCAGGCGGAGCTGGAACGGCTGTATCTCGAGCTGGGCGATCGCCCGGTACCACTCTGATGCATTTTTTGAAAACTATCCCGACCCGATTTCTTGCGCTGGTGTGCTGCCTGGTATGGCTGGGAGTGGCGGCAGACGCGCGCGGTCAGCCGCCGCCAGCCTCGTCGCAGCCACGCACGGCCCCGCCGGCCGCGCAGGACGAATATGTCCCCATGTCCGAGGTGCCGCCGGACGAGCAGTTGCCGGCGGCCCCGCTCGTGTTCATCGCGTACGGCGTGATGTGGCTCGCGGTACTTGTCTACGTGGTGACGATCTGGCGGCGACAGGCGGTGGTACAGAAGGAGCTCGACGCGTTGAAACGTCAGCTCCGGAGCTGAGGCATGGAGAACATGGGCGCCGCCCATTTCATCTTCATCCCGGCGGTGCTGGTGCTGGGCATCGCGATCGGCTGGGTGCTCGGCTCGAGGGCCGCGCACGACGCGTACGCGGCGGAGCTGAAACGACGCGAGGAGCGCGCCCAGCGCGAGCGAGAACGGGTACGAGGTTGAACCTCCATGGCCAGGAAACGCCCGCCGCGAGTCGCCGCTTTTCCCGAGGGCGTCGTCGACGAGCTGCACACGGGGAAAATCCTGAGGCATCCGCGCCGGCTCGGCTCCGCATCGGTTCATCGGCGTGTGGATGGTGGTGGTCGAAGGCCGGTTGTTCATCCGGTCGTGGAGCCTGAAGCCTCGGAGCTGGTACCGCACGTTCCTCGTCGATCCGGTCGGCGCCATCACCATCGGTGACCGCGAATTCCGGGTGCGAGCCGTGCAGACGCGGAGCGAGCGACTCAAGGACGCGGTTTCCGCCGGATACGCCGCAAAATACAACACGCCGGCCTCGAAGAAATACGTGCGCGATTTGTCCGGTCCGACGTCGCGCGGGACCACGACGGAGCTGGTCCCGCTGAGGAAGGCGAAGACGTCGTGAGCCCGTCGCGCGACGTGCTGGTGACGGGGGCCACCGGCTACATGGGCACCCGCCTGATCCCCGCGCTCGTCGCGCGAGGCCATCGCGTGCGCGCCCTCACCCGCGAGGTCTCGCGCGGCCGGGTTGCCGCGGGCGCCGAGCCGATCATCGGGAATGCGTTGGAAGCATCGTCGATCGCCGCCGCGCTCCGTCCAGAAGACACCCTGATTCATCTGGTCGGCACCGCCCATCCCAGTCCGACAAAAGCCAAGGAGTTCGTCGCCGTCGATCTGGCGTCGGTGCGGGCGGCGGTTCAGGCCGCCCGCGATGTTGGCGTCTCGCACGTCGTCTACGTCAGCGTGGCGCAGCCGGCGCCCGTCATGCGCGCGTTTCTCGAGGTGCGGGCCGAAGCGGAGCGGCTGATTCGCGAGACGGCGCTGCCAGCGACGATTCTCCGCCCCTGGTACGTCCTGGGTCCCGGACACCGCTGGCCTTATATGCTGGTGCCTCTTTACGCCACGATGCGGCTCGTGCCGCGGTTCCGCGACAGCGCCGAGCGGCTCGGGCTCGTCACCATTCGGCAGATGATCGCGGCGCTCGTGAAGGCGGTGGAGCAGGCCCCCGGACCCGGGCAGGTACGGATCGTCGACGTCCCCGGCATCCGGGCCAGCGTGGACGAGCGCCGCCGCTGACAGGAACGCCATCGGAATGGTACATAACCGATCGGTTATAAGACATCGCTTTGCCGTCGCCGGGTTCGCGCTCGCGACCGTCATCTCGATGGTGTACGCCGCGATGCGATCAACGCATCCCGTGCGGACTGACTGCTTTCTGCTTTTCGAGGTGGGCGTCGGTCAGGTGCGCCGCGAGCCGTCCTCCGGCTGTGCAAATCGCGTGACGCCGGCATCGACGTTCAAGATTCCGCACGCCCTGGCCGCGCTGGACGCCGGCGTCATCGAAGGCGCGGATACCCGACTGGCCTACGATCGGGCTCCGGTCAACTTCGAATCGTGGCGCCGCGATCACACGCTGGCGTCGGCAATGCAGTCGTCGGTGCTCTGGTACTTCCAGCGCGTGGCGACGAAGCTCGGGGCCGAGCGAGAGCGCGAGTATCTGCGGAAATTCGACTACGGCAACCAGGACTCGTCCAGCGGGCTGACCACCTTCTGGCTCGGCGGCTCGTTGCAGATCTCGCCCGACGAGCAGCAGGCGTTCCTCCTGAAGCTCTATCAGGACGCGCTGCCGGTCAGCCCGCGCGCGCGAGAGATCGTTCGCGCAATTCTGGTGCAGCCGCAGGGACAGGTCGTCAACGCGGCGGGAACGCACGCGTTCGGCGGACCGTGGCCGGCCGGCACGGTCGTCAGTGCGAAGACGGGCAGCCAGTCGGACGGATCGGGGACGTCCACGCGATGGATCGTCGGCCACGTGCAGCGCGGCACCCGCTCGTGGATTTTCGTGAGCTCGTTGACGGGGAAGGATCTGACGCCCCTTGCGGCGGTCGATCTGGCGGCGAAGGCGCTGCGATCAGGAAGGTGTGATTTGATTGTTGCCGCAGTAGGGTCGACTGTACGTCAGGCCCGAGCTTCAGCTCGGGCTTCGCCCGTATCATCGATTGCCCAAGCTAAAGCTTGGGCCTACTGAAGCCTCCTATCGTCCGAGGGCCAGTCTCTTCGCGAGGACGTCAGGTAACCCCGCCGCGCGGATCTTTCGCTGCGCCTCCTCGATCGGATAGACGACGCGAAAGAGCTCGATGTTGCCGGCCGTGGCGTCCACAATCGCCGCGGCAGCGCGTGGATCGCCATCGCGAGGTTGTCCAACGGATCCCGCGTTGATCAGATACATCGCCCCCGGCTCCAGCACGATCTTCACTTCGTGCGTATCCCCTGGACCCGCGAGCACGTCCAGCCGTTCGGCCGTGCGCCGGAACGCGAGGGCCACGTGCGTGTGTCCGAACAGGCAGAGCTGTCGCGTGGACGACTCGAAGGCTTTAAGCCCATCGAGCTCGTCGAAGACGTACGCGTCCTCGTCGAACGGCGATCCATGGCAGATCTCGATGCGCTCGTCGACGATGCTCGGGCCCGGGGGCAGATTCAGGAGGTAGTCACGGTTCGACGGCGTCAGCGTGTCGTGCGTCCACTGCACCGCGCTTCTGGCGACGATGTTGAAGCTTTCGCCGTCTTCGAGCCCTGCGGCCACTTTGTCATGGTTGCCGCGGATGATCTTGAACGGGTCGAGGGCGCGGACCCGGTCGACGACGGCGTTGGGATCGGCGCCGTAGCCGACGAGATCGCCGAGGACGAGGACCTTGTCGTAGCCGAGCGGCGTCAAGGCGCCGAGCACGGCGTCGAGCGCCTCGAGATTGCCGTGAATATCGCTGATGATCAGGTAGCGCACGCGTCAGGCTTCCAGTTGTTCGAGCAGTTCTTCTGCCAGGGCCTCGACCGGACCACGATTGGCGTCGAGACGAAAATGGGCCTGACGATACGCCGCGCGGCGGCTCTCGTAGAGCGCTTCGAACTGCGCCCGGTCCGCGGCCAGCGGACGCCTTCCATCCTGCGGCAACCGGTCGACCAGCGTCGCGATCGGCGCGTCGAGCCAGACCGAGAACCCGTCGCGTTTGATCAGCTGACGGTTGTCCGGATCCACGAATGTGCCGCCGCCAGTCGCGACCACGGCATGGCGCAGCGGCACGAGGTCGACGAGCACCTGGCGCTCGACGCTCCGGAAGTACGGCTCGCCGTCCCGGGCGAAGATCGTCGCAATCGTGCGACCTTCGCGGGCCTCGATGCGCGCGTCGATGTCTTCGGCGCGCCAATCGAGGCGCGCGGCCAGCGCGCGAGCCAGGGTCGACTTGCCCGCCCCCATGAATCCCACCAGATAGACCTTGTCAGTCTTCACGGACCAGCGTGGCGAGCGTCTCGAAGAAGCCGGGATAGGAGACGTCCACGGCCTCGGCGCCGGCCACCGTCGTGGGCCCGGACGCCGCCAGGCCGGCGATGGCGAACGCCATCGCGAGCCGGTGGTCGCCAACGGCATCCGGTGAGCCGCCCGTAAGGCGCGTGCGGCCGCGAACGTGAAAGCCGTCGGCTGATTCGTCGATGTCGGCGCCCATGGCCCTGAAGCCCGCGGCGAGCGCCGAGATGCGATCGCTCTCCTTGACCCTGAGCTCGCCGGCGCCTGTCACGGTGAGCTCGCCACCCGCCGTGGCCATCGCGGCCAGGGCCGGAATCTCGTCGATCAGCCCGGGAACGTCCTCGGGACCGAGGGTCAGGGCCTGCAGGCCGCCATGGCGAATCCGCACGCGACCGCGCGGCTCCCCCTGGTCGATCGTGTCGATGGTCCTCTCGACGCGCGCGCCGGCCCGGACCAGGACATCGAGGAGCGCGGTGCGGGTCGGATTCAATCCGAGGTCGAGGATCTCGACGTCCGACCCTGGCAGCGACGCCGCGGCGACGGCCCAGAACGTGGCCGAGGACGGGTCTCCGGGTACGGCCGCCTGAATCGCTGTCAGCGGCTCCCCGCCGGTGACGGCGATGCGTCCGTCGGCCCGTTCGAGGGTGGCACCAAACGCGGCGAGCGCCAACTCCGTATGATCTCGTGTAGGGACTATCTCATGCACGATGGTGCGGCCGGGTGTCTGCAGGCCTGCAAGGAGGACGGCGCTCTTGACCTGGGCGCTCGGCACCGCAGGACGGAATTCAATGGGGGAAAGCGAGCTGCCGATAATAGTGAGCGGCAGGCAGCCGTTCGCCGAGTCGAACCGGGCGCCCATGCGGGAAAGCGGCTCGATGACCCGCTTCATCGGCCGCCGGCGCAGCGACTCGTCGCCGATGATGGTCGTCGAGAACGGGTGAGCGGCCAGCGCTCCGGCAAAGAGCCGCGTCGTCGTGCCGGAGTTGCCGGCATCCAGGACCGTCTCGGGCGCTCGGAATCCGGCGAGCCCGCGGCCGTCGATGGTGACGGTGCGGGCGGAGGGACGATCTGCGGGGCCAGGCTGGACGTGCACCTTCACGCCGAGGCATCGGAGGCACTCCAGCGTGGAGGAGCAGTCGGCGCCGGGCGAGTAGTTGGCAATTCGCGTGGTGCCCGCAGCCAGGGCGGCGATGAGCGCGTAGCGATGGGAAATCGACTTGTCGCCGGGCACCCGAACCTGTCCGACGACGCGGCGAGCAGGCGTAATGCGCGCCTCCAGAGCCGAGGCCATTCGGCCACTATACCACGTGACTTTGCAGGGTCCTGTCAGGTGAACGCTACAGCGGGAGATGGCGAAAAAGCGCGCAAGCACAAAGGGATCGCGGCTTGACCCGTCATTCAGGCATGTGTTATCCACTTGCGACGCGCGGCGCGGTGCCGCGCCCGGTAGTCTTCGAATGACGAGCCCGCCCACCGACGTCGTGCGCCTCGAGTTCTGCAGCGCATTCGACATGCTCGATTTCGTGCAGCTCGTGAGCGATCACCTGTGCCGCCGGCTCGGGTTCGACGAGGACTCGATGCATTGGGTCAGCGTGGCGATTCGCGAGTCGGTCATCAACGCCATCAAGCACGGAAATCGGAACGACGCCGGCAAAATGGTGCACGTGGATTTCACCTCGTCACACGATCCCGAGAACGCCGGGCTCACCATCAGCGTCCGCGACGAAGGCGAGGGCTTCGAACCCGAGGAGGTCGCCGACCCGCTCGCCCCCGAGAACATGTTGAAGTCGAGCGGCCGCGGCATCTTCCTGATTCGCAGCTTCATGGACGACGTGCAATTGATGAAGGGCGCCGAGGGCGGCATGGAAGTCCGGATGGTCAAGAAGCTGGCGAAAGCGACCCTCTGACCCTTGGACTCTGAGACCCTTCACCCTGAGACCTTTTGACCCTTAGACCTTTAGACCCTTCGACCAACTACTTACAAACCGCCGTTGACGCCGTTCGAAAGGCTGGCGTCATTCAGCTGGCGGCCTTCGGCGGCACGTTCCAGATCAGCAAGAAGGGCACGATCGATCTCGTGACCGAGGTCGACGTCGCAGTCGAGCGCATGATCCGCGCGCTCATTGCCGAGCGGCATCCGGGACACGACATCCTCGCCGAGGAGCTGGGAGGGCCGGAGTCGCGCACGTCGCCGTACTGCTGGATCTGCGATCCCATCGATGGCACGACGAACTTCGCGCACGGGGTGCCGATCTTCTGCTCGACGATCGCGCTCGAGATCGACGGGCGTCTCGAAGTGGGCGCCGTCTACGATCCCACGCGCGACGAGCTGTATACCGCCGAGCGCGGACGGGGCGCCTGCCTGAACGGCGCGCCGATTCACGTCTCGAGCGCCGACGCGCTGATCGACTCGCTGCTGGTGACGGGCTTTCCCTATACCGTGCAAGCGAAACTCGAGGAGCTGGTGGGCTTGTTCGCCGCGTTCCTGTCGCGATCGCGTGCCGTGCGGCGTCTCGGGTCGGCGGCGCTGGACATCTGCTACGTGGCGGCGGGACGAATGGACGGCTTCTGGGAGCAGGGGCTGAACGCGTGGGACATCGCGGCCGGCGTGCTGCTCGTCGAAGAAGCCGGTGGCAGGGTCACTGACCTCGACGGTGGTCCCTTCGAATTACGCAGCGGTCGGATCGTCGCCACCAACGGAAGGATTCACGACGAGCTCAGGCAAGTGATCAGTGATTACTACGCTGGTCGCGAGCCGCAGTAGGGCCGAACTTCAGTTCGGCCTGACAATGGCCCGACTGACCAGCCTCCGCCAAGGCTACGGCGGTCCGCCGAAGCTTCCGAGCGAAGGCGGAAGTCGGGCCCTACTGCGCAAACGAACTGCGGCACGAAGCAGCACTGTCCTCGTTACGCAACAGTTCGACAGCAACACGTACCCGCCGTCGCGCGCAATTCGCAGCAAAACGTGCAACCGCCTGCTTGGCATCGCTCGTGCTCCGCCCCTCGACAGGCCCGGCCCCGCGGCCGGGAAGCAGCGCGCCTGTCGGCGCGCTTCGGAGGCCGGCATGAAACGCTTCATCGTCTCTACTCTCGCGGCCGCGGCGCTTATCGCCGCCGCCGCGCCAGCTCGGGCGCAGGATCAGGCATTCTCGGTGAACTTCGGCTACTTCTGGCCAAAGGGCTCTGAGAGCCGCGCCTCGGGGGACGTGCTCAACGCGAACAAGTGTCTCGACGTCAACTTCGTGTGCGAGCCGCAGCTCTTCGACATCGACGACTTTGGGAGCGGCGTATTCGGCGCCGAGTACATCGTCGGTCTCGGGCGCTTCATCGAGGTCAGCGGCGGCATCGGCTACCAGTCGGGGTCCGCGCCAGCGATCTACGAGCATTTCCAGGACATCGACGGCAGCGAGATTGACTCGGATCTGAAGCTCAAGATCGTTCCCATTACGGGCATCGTTCGAGTTATGCCGACCGGCCGCCGCGCGCCGATTCAACCCTATGCGGGCATCGGCATCGCGGCCCTGCGCTGGCACTACAGCGAAAGCGGCGAGTTCCTCGACCCGCGTACGCTCGAAATCTTTCGCGACCAGTTCAAGGCCGACGGCACCGAGGTGGCGCCAATCTATCTCGGCGGCGTCCGCGCGCCCATTGGCGACAATTTCCTGATCGGCGGGGAAGTGCGCTTCACCAGCGCCGAAGGGGATCTCGACACGAGCCAGTTCCAGGGCGACCGGATCGACCTGGGCGGGACGACGTTTCTCGTGAACCTGACTTGGAAGTTCTGAGCCCTGACGGTGGGAACAGATCGCAGGAGGGCCCGACTTCAGTCGGGAATGAATGGCCGAACTAAAGTTCGGCCCTACTGCTTCCCTCTGTAGAGTGCCACGCCTCCGCCCTCGCAGATGCGCGTGAATCCTTGAAGGAACGTCGGGTCGCGCCGTGCACGTTCGGCGAGCATGTCGCCGCCCTCCGACACTTCCTCGATCATCATCCAGTGCACGTGCGCGATCGGGTGCGCGAGAGCCGCGGCCCACAGATCGCCGTTCCCCTCGTGCAGGAAGTCGTGCAGCGCGAAGCCCACGGCCGATAGCTCCTGCATGTAATGCGCGAGGGCGCCCATGCTGGCCATCACGATCTCCCCGTGGCCGGGCGGGGGCAGGCACGCGGTGACGGCCCGGCGCTGCACGCCGCGGGGACGATCCCACTGCGCCTCCATCACCATTGCGGCCTTCGGATCGAATGGCCGCGCCTGCAGCCACACCAGCGCGAGGAGCGCAGCCGCCACCGGCGCCTGCCATCGTCGCAGCTGCCCGACCGCGAGCCCCAGCAGGATCGACGATGCCGCGACGGCCGGCACCATGTAGCGGATGCGATACGGGTGTCCCTGGTAGAACGCGTACCAGGCGAGTGCGATGACGCCCACCCACGCGAGCGGCACGATCAGCGCATGGCGGTCACGCCGGCGACACCAGATCGCGAACAGGAGCGTGACCGCGGCAATCACGGCCACCGCCAGCGTCGTCGATCCCAGCGACTTGACACCCCACCACACCGCAACGGTCACCGTCAGCGGCTTGCTCTGGTAGCGGGGATCGACGACATAGAAACCGTCGGTGACGAACCAGTGCCCGACGGTCACGCGGCTGTGCACGAAGAACCAGCCGATGGCGAGCGCCGGAATCGCCGCCAGCTTCAGCGCGTCCACCAGGGCCGCCCGCACCGACCCGTGCCGCCTCCAGCCGCCGAGGACGGTCACGATCACGGCCGCGCCCGTCACGGGCCACGCTTCATAGCGCGTCAGGCAGGCGAGCGCGAGGGCGAGAAACCCCAGACGGCGCCGCGGCAGGTTGTCGTGCGCCATCCCCTCGTAGAGGAGCGCGATGCCGAGCGCCAGCAGTCCCAGCAGCAGCGGCTCGGTCATCGGTGTGGACTGCAAGTACAGGATGTTGGGATTCGTCGCCAGCAACAGCGCCGTGAAGACCGCAGCGACGCGAGACCCGCTGCTCGCCATTATCAGGCGCGTCGCACCGTAGACCGCGACCGCCAGGCTGGCGATGGAAATCGCGACGCCCGAGGCGCCGGTGCGGTAGAGGACGTCGATCTGGACCGGGAGCAGATTCAGCACGTGCGGCAGGGGGAGCCACACGGCGCCGATCTGCTGCCAGCCCGGCGTCAGGCTGTCGATCACGCGGCGCGCGACGACCAGGTGCCCCTTCGCGTCGTAGTGGCTGAGGGTCAGCCCTTCGTGGAAGTAGACGAGCGCGGCGACGATGCCCCAGACGGCCGCAATGGCCGCCAGGGCGACCGGCCACGCTATACTTTCCTCAGACGGTTCGGTCATATCAGCGCAGGGACTCGATGACTGAGCGGCAGGTACGAGCTCGTCCCGATGAAAACAGCGCTCGCGTGGATCAAGGCATTTGCGGCCGCCATCGGCGGACCCGGCCTGTTCATTATCGCCTTTCTTGATTCGTCGTTTCTGTCCTTCCCCCAGGTCACCGATCTGCTCGTCATCTCGATGATCGTCCAGCACCCGTACTGGATGATCTACTACGCCGGGATGGCCACGGCGGGCTCGGTCGCCGGGTGTCTCGCGATCTACTTCGTGGCGCGCAAAGGCGGCGACACGCTCGTGCGCCGGCGCTTCAAGGGCCGGATCTTCGAGCGCTCCCACCGGCTCGTGGAACGCTACGGGGTCTTGACGCTGCTGATCCCGGCGATCCTGCCGCCGCCGGCGCCGTTCAAGCTCTTCGTGCTCCTCGCCGGCACCTCGCGCATGAGCGTCGGGCCGTTCGCCGCCGCGATTGCGGTGGGCCGCGGCATTCGCTACTTCGGCATCGGGCTGCTGACCATCTGGTATGGCCAGCGCGCGATCACGTTTCTCGAGGAGAACGGCCGGATCACCGCGCTCGCGATCTGCGGCGCCATCGTCGTGCTCGGCGCCGTGTACCTGCTCTGGAAGCGCTTCCGGCGGCCCGACGCGGCTTTGACGCCGGCATCCCGCGCCGATATCATGCCCTGACGCTGACGCCACGATGAGTCCGGATCTCTCCGTCGTCATCCCGATCCGCAACGAAGAGCCGAATCTCTCGGAGCTATATCGCGAGTTCACCGAGACGCTGACGGCCTGGGGCCGGCCGTATGAGCTTGTCCTGATCGACGATGGCAGCACCGATCAGAGCTTCGCGCTCCTCTCGGAGCTTCAGGCCAAGGATCCACGCGTCCGCGTGATCCGGTTCCGCAGGAACTTCGGTCAAACCGCGGCCTTCGCGGCCGGGTTCAAATACGCGCGAGGCGCGCTGATTGTCACCGCCGACGGCGATCTGCAGAACGATCCCCGCGACATTCCCCGCATGGTCGACCTGATCGCCAATGGCGCCGACATCGTCTGCGGCTGGCGCAAGGACCGCAAGGACGCGCTGATCACGCGTCGGATCCCGTCGATGCTCGCCAATCGGCTGATCTCATGGGCGACCGGCGTCGGGCTGCACGACTACGGCTGTTCGTTGAAGGTGTTTCGCGCCGAGGTCGTCAAGCCGCTGAAGTTGTACGGCGAAATGCACCGTTTTCTCCCGGCGATCGCCAGCGAGCTCGGCGTCACGATTCGCGAGGTCGTGGTCAACCACCGCGCGCGCCAGCACGGCACGTCGAAATACGGCCTCTCGCGAACAATCCGCGTGGTCCTCGATCTGATGACGGTGAAGTTCCTTCTGAGCTACTCGACCAAGCCGCTGCAGATCTTCGGGCTGGTCGGCGGTGGGATGCTGCTTGGGGGCTTCGTCGTCTCGGCCTGGCTGGCGTATCAGCGACTGTTCGGCTATCAGTCGATCGCGAACCGGCCGCTGCTCCTGTTCGGCATCCTGCTGATCTTCACGGGTCTTCAGCTCCTGACGCTCGGACTCCTCGCCGAGCTTCAGGCGCGCACCTATCACGAGTCGCAGGACAAGCCGACCTACGTGATTCGTGAGATTCGCGAAAGCGGAACCCCGGAGGCGGAGCGCGAGCTGCTAGGCGCCTGACAGGATCAGCAGCTCGATGCCGCTCAGCAGCAGGTGCAGCGAGAGCAGCGCGCTGGTGATGGTCGAGCGGGCGTTGGCCATCGATACGCGGGCGGCAACCCAGGTCTGCCCCATCCAGTACGGCACCTGACAGGCGCCGAGTCCCACCCGGCGCACGACCGACGCGCCAACCCGGGATAGCGTCGGACTGACAACGGCCGCGCGGGACAAGAGATAGTCCAGCTCGAGCCGCTGGACGTGCGGACGTACCGTGGCGATTTCGAATCCCGCCGTCTGCAGCGTGGCGCGCATCGTGTCGCGGGTGAAATAGTACAGATGGACCGAGCTGAGGAACGGCCAGCTCCTGCCCATCGCTCGCGCGATCCAACTGCCGATGTCCGGGAAGTTCACGACGAGAAGGCCATCGTCTTTCAGAAGCTGGCGCGTGCGGCGCAGCACGTGCAGCGGATCGGGCGTGTGCTCGATCACATCCCACAACGTTACGACGTCGAAATGGCCATCCGGCGTCGACACGTCGTCAATCGACCCGACCTGAATCGGGACGCCGTATTCATCGCGGCCCCAGCGGGCGAGCCAGCGGTTCGGCTCGATCCCCATGGCCTCCCAGCCGTCGTCCCGGGCAGTGCGGAGAAACGCGCCCGCGGCCGTGCCGACGTCGAGCAGGCGGCCCTTCGCCGGCTTCAGGCGGTTGACATGGGACAACGCGCCGGCGAACGTCCGCACCCGCGCGTTCATCTGCGACACGTACTGAGGGTCGTCGCCCTCTGCATAGCCGGCAAGGATCGCGGCCGCGCGGACTCGCGGATTGACGAACAACAGCGAACAGTTCCGGCACTTGACGAGCGGCTGCGTGAGGAGCTCGTCGGAAGACGCCCGAAACTTCACAGCCAGCTCCGGATCCTTCTCGAGATGGGCCCGCGCGTCGTAGACGGTTTCGAGATCAGTTGAGTGACAGAGGTTGCAGGGAACCGTTTCGAGATTGAGCGTCGCCACCGGCATCGGCTTCAATTATAGCGAAGCCTTCGGGGAGGCGGTGCTTCAGCCCTGCGGCAGTGATGACATAATGAGGCGTGCCGCACGACATCGACGGGCTGGCGCACATCAGAGTGGTGCTGTTCTCTGGTGGCCGCGGCTCGGGCGCGCTGACGACCACGCTGGTGCGCACGCGTGGCGTGCAGTTGACCGTGGCCATCAACGGCTACGACGATGGCGCGTCTACCGGCGAGGTGCGGCGATTTCTTGGCGACGCGCTCGGGCCGTCCGACTTTCGCAAGAACGCTTCACGGCTTGCGACCGAGCTTGCGACGTGCCCTCCGCCGCTCGTCGCACTGCTGGATCGACGGTTGCCGGACGACGCCTCGGCGGCAACGGTTCACGAACTGATCGACGATCTGAAGCGGGCGCCGTCGCGTGACGTGGGCCTCCGGGAGCTTCCCGCCGCCGCGCGTCAGGCCGTGGCTGCGAGGCTCGAGCGCTTCGGCGAGGCGCTTGAGTCGGGCCGGCCGTTCAGCTTTCGCGATTGCAGCGTTGGCAATCTGGTCTTCGCCGGCAGTTACCTCCTGCTGGGCCGCCGGTTCAACGAGGCCGTGGACGACTACGCGGCGCTGGTCGGCTTGCGGGGCGGCCTGATCGAGAACGTCACCGACGGGACCAACGCGCATCTCGTCGCCCTGGACCTCGACGGCTGCGTCCTCGGGCGCGAGGCCGACATCGTCGATGCCACCCGCCAGAACCGGATTCGCGATATCTACCTGCGCAGAGATCCCCTTGATGCCGAGGCGTGCCGAGCGGTGGCTGCGCTGGGACCTGATGGCGCCGCTGCACGGCTCGAGGCGGAGAGTCTGCATCCGGTGCTCAACCCGCGACTTGCGCAGCGAGTGGCCGAGGCGGACCTGATCGTGTATGCGCCGGGGACGCAGCACTCCAGCCTGTTCCCCTCCTACTTGACGCACGGTCTCAGCACCGCGCTGGCCAGGAACGCGCGCGCGGTCAAGCTGCTGATCACGAACATCCAGGCTGACGCGGAGATTGCCGGTAGCAGCGCGGTCGACATCATCGAGCGCGCCGTCTTCTACCTCAAGGAGAAGGGGCGTCTGGCGACGCCGACGCCGGCCCTGGTGACCCATTACCTGGTCAACGATCCCGCCTCTCGGCAGACTCGGGACACCCAGAGCCCCTCGAAGGGGGGCGCCGCGGAGGAGCGGGAGACTTACGTGCCGCTCGGCCGGCTCGATGCGTTGCAGGACCCGCGGCTCGTGCGCGTCGGCCATTACGAGCACGGCGGGTCGGGCCGCCACGACGCCAGCAAAGTGCTGGCGCCGTATGTCGCCGGATTGCTGGCGAAGCGCCGAGAACGGCATCGGGTCGCGGTGGTCCTGCACGACGCGGGCTCGAGCGACAAGCTCGCCCAGACCTTGCTCGAGATGGTGCGTGGTGGCGTGCACGACCAGCTCGTGGACCTCGTGGTGTTCTGCGAGACCGACCAGCCGATGGATCGCGAGTTCCTCGCGACGCTGCCGTTCGCCGTGCGAGAGGTGGGCTCATTGGCCGAGGGTGCCGAGGACGCTCGCTTGCGGCGCAGCCTGATGGATGGCAGGTTCGAGTACGTCCTGCTGTTCGAGTCGTCCGGCATGTACAGCGGCGAAGACATCCCGTGGCTGACCTCCCACCTGACGGGACGGCTCGACGCGGTCTGGGGCAGCCGGCGACTGTCGGTGCGCGACATCGAGGAGTCGTACCGGCTCAAATATCGGAAGCACGGTGTGCTGGGCGCCGTCAGCTACGCCGGCAGCCACGTCTTGAGCCTCGCGTACCTGCTGCTATATGGCCGCTATGTCTCGGACACGCTGTCAGCCGCGCGCGCGATCCGCACCGCGGACGTGCTCGCGGCGCCGGTCACGCTGACACACAAGGACGTGAACCAGTACCTGCTCTCGGACTTGCTGCGCCGCAAGGCCGAGATGTTCGAGGTGCCCGTCCACTTCTACTCGCTGTCGCCCGACCAGGTCCGCCGGACGACGATTCGCGACGGCGCCCGCGCGGTCGGCACGATTCTGTGGCGCCGCCTGACGCGCGCGGAGCCACCTCGTGTCGCCGATCAGCCCGGAGCGCGGAGCCCGGAGCCCGGAGTCGGGATCGCGCGCGAGCACGCCGACGACGCGCCGCCGGCGCACTGACGCCGGCGACGCGGCATGCCGACCCTGTCGATCGTCATTCCTGCCTACAACGAGGAACGCTTTATCGGCACGCTGCTCGAGCAGGTCCGCACCGTTCCGCTCGACGATATAGGGGTCAGCAGGGAAGTCATCGTCGTGGACGACTGCTCGAAGGACGCCACCAGCGCGATCGTCGGCGGCGTGGCGGACGTGCGGCTCCACCGGCTTCCCGTCAACAGCGGCAAAGGCGCGGCGGTGCGTGCGGGCATCGGGCTCGCGACCGGCGACTACCTGATCATCCAGGACGCCGATCTCGAGTACGACCCGCAGGACTACGTGCCGATGATGCGCGCGATCCTCGAACGGCGCGGCGATGTCGTCTATGGCAGCCGCTATCTCGGGCGCGGCCGCCATGCCAACCAGTCACTGACTGCCTATCTCGGCGGACGGAGCCTGAGCCTCGTGATGTGGGCGACGACCGGGCATTACATCACCGACACGGTGACCGCGCTGAAGCTCTTTCCGCGGACCCTGCTGCCCTCTCTTGCGCTCGAGACGAAGGGATTCGAGACAGACCACGAGATCACCGCCAAGGTGCTCGCGCGCGGCTTGCGCATCGTCGAAGTACCGGTGAAGTACATGCCGCGCAGCCGGGAAGAGGGGAAGAAGATCGGCGCGCGCGACTGGTTCGTGGGAGTGAAGACGTTCTGGAAATATCGGAATGGGTGAGTTGTCCAAGTGGCGCCCTACTGCAGCTCTGCTATCTAACCTGATAAATTGCCACTTCCGAATTGCGGAATACCGGCTTGAAATATCCCGTCGCCGCATCAATCGTCGCAATGCCGCTCTGATAGGCGCGGCGCTCGTTGTCGTCCACCCACAGGTAGTCAATCCGCAGCTCGCGGGCGATGTCGTGCGCACGGGCGGGATCGGACGATCGAAACATTGCGCGTACCTCGCGCGATCGATCGCGATACGCGGGATCGGGCAGGAGCGAGATCGGCAAGCCTGCCGCCATCCGGCGCTGGGCAAACGTGGGGATGAAGCTCCAGTGGCCGCGTCCGCGCACCAGTGGATCCATCTGCACGATCGCGGTGTCCGGCGTGTTCGTCCGCACCCAGGCCAGCGCTTCCTGCTGTGCGGGCGACACGGTCAGCGTCCAGGGAAACCCCGGGCCCATCGAGCGATTGCCGATGTCGGACGCATTGTGCAGATCGATGAGGACCGTGGGCGCACCGATGGCCAGCACTGCTACGGCGAGTGTCCACGCGGCCACTCGCCTCGAGACCAGCAGCCGCCCGACGACATTGGCCAGCGGCACGGTCAGCATCACGAGCAGAATCTGCCCGGCACGAAAGCCAACCCAGGACTTTTCCGACAGCATCACGAAATACAGAAGGCCGAGGCCCACGGCCAGTCCGCAGCCGGCGAGCATCACCGGACGCGTTGGCAGGCGACGGTCTGGCACGAATGCGACCAGTGCCGGCAACAGTACCGGGCCCAGCGACATGAGCAGCGTCAGGATCGGCGCGTTCCTGGCAAAACCGGCAAGCCCGAAGGTCAAGGCACCGCCGGCGCCCGAACCCATGCCGTTCACCATGCCCCAAACGACCGCGACCGCGGGCGGCACCGCGGCCCACACGTGACGAAGTGGTGCCGTGCCGAAGTGGCGGCTGCGGAGAGCGTCTGCGGCGATGAAGAGCCCGTAGATGAGCGAGAAGGCGGCTCCCAGAAATGGATTGACTGCGGTGGACAGGCCGAGGAGCAGGCCCGTCGCCACGACGACGCCAGTTGGAGCGCCGAGGCCACGCTGCGCGACGGGGACCAGTCCGAGCAGGGCCAACGCGCACGACAATCCATGCTGCGGCGTATACAGCATCGTTCGATGCACGCCGTCGATGCGCAGACCGTGATGCTTCCAGGCGGTGATTGCGTCGATGTTCAGATCACGCAGTTTGACCAGCGGCGTGCCGCGCACGGCCAGCTCCCAGATGGCGATCACGCCCTCGGCACTCGCCGCAAGCACCACCAGAAGCACGGCAATCGCGGCTGCGACGCTGCCGGCCCCGGCGGACCAGGCGAGGAGGAAGATCGACGCCATCAGGATCGTGGCCGTGCAGACGGCGTTGACCTCGAGCGCACGCTCGACATCGCTGACGGCGGCCGGTCCCGTCGCGGTGATTGCGGCGGGCACCAGGAAGTACGTCCAGTAGTAGTGGAGCGGCTCGGACGCCATGTACGGATTCCGCGGCGGCATCTCGAACCGACCGAGCTCCGACGTCAACGCCACGTGCCAGACGAAGTCGGCCGTGAAGTAGGCGCGGTAATAGCGCGTCCCCGACGCATCGGCGCGGCCCAGGTTGAAGTACGGCGCGGCCATGAGGAGCGGCGCGATCAAGACGACCGCGGTGAAGATCGCAGTGTCACGACGGGTCCACGCGGCTACGGTGGGCGGCCATGGCCAGAAGCGCGCGGCCAGCCAGAGCGCCGTGAATTCCGCGGCCCAGACCGCGGCGAACGCCGATCCGGAGGCTATGCCTCCGGCCAATACACCCCAGAAGGCAATGCACGACGCGGTGTAGCCGATAGCGAGGCCGGCAATCCATCCGAGTGGCTGACGCCCGAACAGCCGCAGGCCGAGCGGAACGCCTGGGGCGGCTGCGGCCGCCCAAAAAAGGAGGTAAGTCATGCGAGGGTTGGCAACGCCCGTCAGGGCACGAGCCGGTAGATCGCGACCGGCCCGCGAGAGAACACGGCCTGGAACCGATCGTGACGCACGCCGAACTTGCGGATTCCCTCGCCGTAGCGGTCGCGTTCCGGCTGCCCGACGAACACCAGCGAGATGCGCTCTTCCCGCAGGATAGTGTAGGCGACGTCGGCGTCGGGGGTCCGGAAGGCCTGAGCGACACGCGCCATTTGCGGCCGGAACCGCTCGGGGTTCGGCTCGAAGAGGCCGAAGCCAATGCCCATCCGGCGCTCGCCGAACGCGGGGACGAGCGCCCACTCGCCGCGGCCACGCGCTTCCGGGTCGGTGTTCACGGTATCGCTGACCTCCACGTTCCGTCGCAGCCAGCGCGCCGCGCGCACCTCGTCGTCACTGACGTACGTCGTCCATCGGAACCCGAACCCGGTGTCGCGATCGTTCCAGATGTCACGTGCGTTGTACCAGTCGAGCGCCATGGTGGGCACGCCACCGACCGCAAGGACGACCAGTGCCATCCATGCGAGTGCTCTTGTCGTGGCCGCGCGACGCCTCAGCGCATCGATCAGCATCGCCGTCGAGATCGCGCACACCACAAACAGCATCTGTCCCGTGCGAAACGGTACGTAGCTGTTCAGATGTCCCTGCATCTCGATCAGCTGAAGACAGGCGACGCAGATGACGGACATGACCACGAGCCCGATGGCGAGTGTTCGCTGCCGCAGGACCACCAGCAAGCCCGCGAGTCCGAGCACGAGCGGCGGGCCAAAGCTGAGGAGAGCAAAGAGCAGCGGACCCTTGGCGAGGTGCGCGTTCGGTTTGAAGTACAGGTTGCCTGCCGTGCCGAGCCGTACCATCCCGAGACCGATCGTCAGCGCCAGGGCAATAAGGACGGCGATCGCCGCCAGGCCGCGTCCCGCCAGCCAGCGCCAGGCCCCGCGCCCTCGATCGAGCGCGAGCAAGGTGACCTCCGTAACCGCGTACCATCCCACCAGCAGGAGCGCGACAAAGCTGCTGAAGGCCATCGCCGCGCCCAGGAGCAAGGCTTCCACGACGCCTCGCCGTACCGGCCCGGCCTTGCGGGCCGCCAGAACCGTCGCCATCAGCAGCACGCCCATCGTCAGCGCCGTTGCGTGCTGCGGCGTGTACCAGAAGATCCGATGAAGGCTGTCCACGGGCGGCAGGTCCCACCGCCACCGCGTGAACCCGTCGACATTGATGAAACGGAAATCCGGGAGCGCACGCCCGCGCGAGAACTCCAGCCACAACAGCTCGAGCCCCTCGAAGCTCGGCGCCGCGATAGCGATCCCCCAGGCGCATGCGGTTGCCATCGCAGAAGCGCCGAGCGTCCGCAACGCGACGTACCAGACGCCGACGAAGACCAGCGCCATCGCGAGGTCGGTCTGCAATATTCCACGGTCGACCAGCAGGTTCGGTCGAAGAGCCTTGAACACCGCCGGGTATGAGAAGTACGCCCAGTAGTAGGGTAGCGGTTCGGTCGGCAGGTAAGGGTTGAGCGGCGGGATGGTGCCATGGGCCAGCTCGCCGACGACGCTCATGTGCGCGAAGAGATCGGCAGTGAAATACGCGCGATAGGCCAGGCCGAGCGGCATGGGCTTACCGATGTTGGCGAATACCGGACCGACCACGAGGAGCACGAGCGTCGCGAGAATGACCAGCGCCACGTGATCACCCCGGGTGAACGACGGCACGGGCAGCACTGGCGGAGCAGCGCGCGGCAGGTACCGGTTCAGCAGCCACGCGGCGACGAGCGCCGCGCCGAGCGATTCGACGGCCAGCGTCAGGTGCACGAGCCGCAGCAGGCAGAACAGGAGCGCTCCGACGATGTAGCCGAGGAACAGCGCAAGGATGGCGCGAGAAATTGGATCGCCCTCGTGGCCGACGACCCATCGCGCCAGCGGCCAGCCGGCGGCGGTGAACGCCGCGAATCCTGCGGCGAAGAGCAGCACGTCAACGACTGTTGGGCCTATCGCCAGCGCGGCTGCGAGGTAGCCAATTGCCACGATCGCGCCGATGACCGCCGGCGCCAGTCCAACCCGCATCCTGCTCATGCCGGTGGGCGGCCCGGCGGGGTGTTCGCACGAACCAGACGCGCGAGGTCGGATGTCGAGTTCAGGCCAATCGTATCGGCCAGCGTTGCGCCGGCGACGCCGACGACGGGCGCCTCGCGCGCGATGAACGGCAGGGCCTGCAGGAAATTCTGCTCGTGGCTGAGGGGTCCTTCGAGCAGGTTGGACGAGCGGAGGCGCCGCAGCACAGGGAAGACGCGCGCCGGCGAGACGACGAAGCAGCCGCAGTCGGCCTGACCCGCATCGGGCAGCTGATCGCCCTCCCGTCGCTGTCGGACCGCGATCAGCCGGCTGTGCGCGTCGAATTCGTAGTGCACGTACGGGGCATCGACGCGAGCGAGCGGCACGGTCACCGCCGGGCGGAGTGGATGGCGCGTATGAACTGCAAGCGCGCGCGCGACCGTTTCGCGCCGCACACCGATCTGATCACCCCAGAGAATGACCGCAGTCGCCGGCGCGTCGGCCGAGCACACCGTAGCCTCCGCAGCGAGGATGGCGTCGGCCATGCCAGTCGGCGATTGCTGAATCACCGTCGTGATCGGCAGGTCCAGTACCGGCGCTTCTTCGTCGAAGGCCGCTCGGCCGTCGGGACTGAGCACGATCGTCAAGCGGCCGACGAGCCCTGTCAATCGTTCCGCCAGCCAGACGATCAGCGGACGCCCTTCCACCGGGTACAACAGTTTCGGCCGCTGATACCCGAGGCGGGTCCCCCGTCCGGCCGCGGCGATCAGCGCGATGGCCTGATCTGCGGCTGGCGACCAGCCCGCCTCGAACGCCGCGGCCTCCTCGGGCGATACCAGCGCGCCGGAGACAGTCATTGCGATCGCGTACGTGATGTCGACGATCCGCCGAAGGCGTAGAGCAGCCCGCCGGGCAGGTTGCCCAGAACTCCCAGGGCGACGAATAGCAGCGACAGGGCGAACGCCGACGGTCGCGCTACGCCCGCGGCGCCGAAGGTCCACAGGAATGCGGCCTGGCTGGTGCCGAGCCCGTTGACCGTGACCGGCAGCAGCATGATCAGCAGGATCACCGGAATCGTGACGAAATACAGCGTCACCGGCGCGTCGATGTGCAGCGCGCGTCCAAGGCACCAGGCCTGCAGGACGCGAATCACCTGCACCGCAACCGAGTAGATCAGCACGGCGACGAGAACGGCATGATGGTGTCGGTACGTCCGGACCGCGTCAAGGAGGCTGTGTCCGATGCGCCGGATTCGCTCGCCGGGCACCAGCGCTATCGCCCGCGTCGCCAGATCGGCGACGCGGTCCGAGAAGATGACGATGGCTGCCGCCAACGATACCGCGCCGCCCAGTATCAGCACGGCGTAGACCCCGCGCGGTACGCCGCGCGTGCAGCACAGCCAGGCTGAACAGGCCGAGCAGCAGGATTGAGACAACTCCCAGCACGCGATCCATGACGACGGACGCGACCGCCGGCGCCGCGGGCACATTGTGGCGGCTCAGGCTGAACGCGCGGACCGCATCGCCTCCGACACTGGCGGGCAGGAACGTCCCAACGAACGTGCTGACGAAGAAGACCCGGATAACGTCACCAAGGCGGGGCGGGGCGCTCACCGTCAGCGGGCGAAGGAGCGCGATCCAACGCCATGCCATCAGGGTGCGATCAACGAGGACGAGCGCGCAGGCGACGAACAGCCAGGACGGCGCGGCGCCCGCCGTCGCACGGCCAATCTGTTCTGGATGGCTGATCCACAGGAGGTATCCGGTAAGCCCGGCGGCAATCGCCAACCGGACGGCACGGCTCCGGACAAGCCTGGTCACTGCGCGGTTGGGAGGGTCTCGGCGTGCCGCGCGGGGTTGTTCTTCACCTGATAGGCGCGCATCAGGAACTTCGCGTAGGGCACGAATTGCTTCATCGCGCCGACGTTCACCTGGCAGGGGCTGAGACAGTTCTTGCAGATGGTCTCTTCGAACGTGGCGCGGTGCGCGAGATTCTCCGTCTGGAAATAGATCTCGCCCGCATTGCGATCCAGCACGTTGCCGAGCAGATCGGAATTCTCGCAGTAGAACAGATCGCCGTTCGGATTGAGCAGCAGGCCCTGCGTGCGGAACGGGCACGGCATCGTCCGCACATAGCCATTCGCGATCATGTCCGCGTAGTGCAGATACATGAAAGCCTGGCCCGAGAGGATGGATTCCTCCTGCACGCGATCCAGGAAGAACTGGCGCATGAACTCTTCTTCGCGTTCCTGGAACCCGATCGACTCTTCGAGGTTGCGGTTGCCGAGCATGTTGTCGGTGAACCGCAGCATGTTGAAGACGACGTCGAGCTTCTTGGAGCGCGACCAGGCCAGGATGTTCTTCGCGTCTTCGAGGTTCGTGGCGAAGATGGTCGAGGCGATCCCGAACTGGAACTGCGGATGCTTTTCGGCGAGTGCCTGCATCGCCTCGATTGTCTGACTCGCCTTGTCGAAGCCGCGCTTGACGTTCCGGACCTGATTGTGGATGTCGCCGATGCCGTCGAGCGACACGCGAATGCTGATCAACAGGTTTTTCGCCGCGCAGAACTCGACGATGCGGGTCAGCATCGGGATCGCACGGTGGGGCGTCAGGCCGGTGGTGTTGATGCCGATCTTGCGCAGCCGCGGCAGGCGGCGGTGGAACATCTCGACCATCTCGGGCAGGTCGTTTCTCGTCGTCGGCTCGCCCCCGGAGATGTTCAGGTTCTCGACCGCGCCCCAGAACTCGTGGTCGAAGACACCGTCGATCTGGTCGAGCGTCATGTCTTCTTTGCGGTTCCCGCGCTTCCAGTTGTTGCACATCGTGCAACGCGCATCGCAGACGAAGGTGCAGTTGAAGATGAGCACCGTCGGGCGAATCGGCTTGATCTTCGACACGACCAGGGTGTTAGCCAGGTCGCGCGGGACGCCCGCTGCGGTGCGCGCCAGGTACTGGAGCCGGAATGCGTCTGTAGACATCAGGGACGCCGATCAGTATACCATCCGGCTCCTCCCAGTCGAACGGGCTACTCCAATTGAGTCAATATGTTCCGGCCGCGCTGCAGTTACCCGGGTTGCCCGGTTACTCATGTTGCCCGGGTTGGCCCAGCGATCGCGCTCAAAAGGTAACCGCCTACAGCCGGATAGCTAAGGGCCGCCACCCCATGGTTGTGGAGGCGGGGCTTCAGCCCCGCCGACCGAGGTGATCCCCGAGGCGCAACGCCAGGGCACCGAGTGTGAGAGTCGGGTTGGCGCTGGATGCCGACGGAAAAACCGACGTCGACAGAATGTAGAGATTCTCCAACTCGTGGTACCGAAGCGTCGGATCCACGCAGCCGTCCGACGCCGACCGCGACAGACGCGTCGCGCCGAGCCAGTGGAACGACGTTGGAATGCTGCCGAGGTGTTTCACGGTGCCGCGGGGCAGACGGCCCTGAACCCATTTCATGACGCGGTCGACACACTCGCCGAAATAGGGTGGGTAGCGCAAGGCGATGCGCGGCACGGCCTGGCCATTCGGCTCGATGCGCTCAATCGAGAGCGTGTGCTCCGGGTTCGGCTGCGGCTCGACGAGAAACCAGAGATCGAGCGACGAGCGCCAGACGTCGCGAAAGCGCGAGCGGAAGACCGCCGGATCCTCGGCCTGGGCCAGGGCGTGGCTGATCATGTCGCGCATCATGATGTCCCGCATCAGCTCGCCGCGTCCCTGCGAGAGCGAGCCGGTGCGGATTTCCGCCAGCATCGAGACCGGTAGGTCGGTCGCGGTCTTCTCGAAGAACGGTACCAGCATGCCGGTCTGTGCGCTGTCGCCATAGCCGGGCCGCGCGTCCACGCCGGAGTCGTAGATCCCGATCTGAAAGATCGGATGATCCATGAAGTGGCGGCCCAGGCTCGTGAGCTTCGGCACGTCTGGCGACCGCTGCAGGAGCAGGCACGAATCGACGCCGTTGCACGCGACGACGAACTGCTTCGCGTGCAGTCGATGTGACTGTCCCGTCGCGTCAATCGCCGTTACCGCGTCGACTCGTCCCGCTTTGCAGTGCACCGTCGTCGCGAGCAGCCCCGAGCGGAGCTCGATACGATCGTGGATCGACGGGTAGACGGTGTTGAGCGCGGTGCCCTTCGAGTCGATTGGGCAGAGATTGCACTGGTTGCTGCCGCAGCACTGCGGCCGCGAGCCGACCGGACGCGTCGGCCGCACGGTCGGGACCTCGAGCACACTATCAGCGCCGAACAGCCGCTGACACGCGCGATCGGACGGGCTCAGGCGATGCGCGGGCAGGGGATAGTCGAATCGACCCGCGAACGGTACCCGAGCCGAGCTGCCGGCCACCTGCAGCCGGTGCTCGGTCTCCACGTAGTACGACTCGAGGTCGGCGTAGCCAATCGGCCAGCGTCGCGCGATGCCGCCGCCAAAGGCCGGCTGATCGAAATGCGACGGATGGAACCGCGGGACGTTGCCGAAGAAATGGTTGGTGCACCCGCCAAGGTTGTAGACGGGCCAGAAGACGTAGTCCTTGCCCCAGCGGATCGTCGGACCACGCGGCGGCGGCTCGTGCGGCAGCCGCAATGGTGCGCGATTGAATGGCAGCGGGTCGTCGTGCGAATGCTGCTGCAACCGCTCCTGCGCGGTCAGCGGCATGCCACGCTCGATCAGGAGGACGCGGCGTCCTCGTGCGAGCGCCCGCTCCGCCAGAAGCATGCCGGCAATGCCGCCGCCGAGAATGCAGAGATCCGCGGAGCGTTCACTCGCGAAGGAGGCCATCACACGCGCTCAGGCGATTCGGCAGGGGCGGATAGCCTACATAGGCAAACAGCCGCTCGCGGCGGCCGACCACCTTCATCAGCAGGTCGATCGCGCGCGCCGAGCGCCGTTCGTGCGCGGAGGTCAGCGCGGCGTAGAGCTCCTGCTGCTCGGCCGCGGACAGCGACTGCAGCCAGTCACGCTCGGCCGGGCCGAGACCAAGGATGCGAACCAGTCCCTGATTGGCGCCCTCAGTCGGCGTTCGTGCACACGCCGCACCCGCCACGAGCGAGCTGCTGACAATGCGGCAGAAGATTCGGCGGTTCATCAAAACGACGACTCATGATGACACGGAACGCCGCCGGACCTCATCGGTGGAACGCCCAGACGGAGACTCCGCGCCACTGTGCAATCCGCTTCTCGATCCTCCACGACCCCTTCCACACGATCGCGCGATCGCTGCCCTCGCCGACGAGTGCCAGCCAGCCGCGATTACCGGAGACGGCAGCAAACGCCCCCGTTCCCAGCGCGTGGAGATCTTCTCGCAACCTTGCAGCGTCCGGCGTGCCGTCATCCACCTCCGACAGCACGACGTCATCCGGCACGACGGTCGCTCCAGCGATGAACGCCTCGGCGCACGACTGCTGCGTCGGGCCTGGCACGTGCGCCTCGAGGCAATCCGAACAATGGAACGTCGATCCGATCTCCAGGATCCGCGACAGGACGCCCTGCGCATAGAACGCTGCCGGCGCCGTGTCGCGGCGGCTCCGCTCGATCCGTTCCGCCGCGCCCATCGGCTCGTTGTCGACGACGAACTTGCCCGTCCGCTTCGACAGGGCCGCCAGCTCTCGCACCCGCGCCACACGGTGCCAGCGCTCGCCCGAGCGCGCGACGTGGGCCACGACGTACGTCCCGCCGCCCATCACATCGGACGTGTAGTCTGCCGCCGCGCCCCAGGCGGTGAGGACGCCTTTCGGGACCTGGTCCTGGAAGTCCCGCATCCGATCGGCGTTCTGCAGCCTGGCCTGCGACGAGTGATACGGCTCGTTCGCGATTTCGAGCAGGCAGTTGTCGCCGGCCGCGCAGAGGCGGCCGACCTCGCGCACCTGCTCGATAAGCTCGCTTCGCGGCCGCTCGACGGTGTTGGCCAGAGCCACGATCTGCACGTAGAGCCGATGCTCGCCGGCGAGACGCAGCAGTGTCGGAAGCGCACGCCGGCCATCTCTGGCATCAAGGTCGAACCAGCCGCTCGGGTTCATGGCCAGCACGCGGACGATCGTGAAGCGCTGGTCGCGGGCCCACTGGAGAAACGCTCTTGCCTCTCGCTCCTTACCGTCGGCAACGAGATCGAGGAGCGCAAATGCGGTCACGCCGCGCCATCTGAAGCGCGAGCCGTCGCTGCGGCAGAACGCCCGCCCGCACGGCGCGAGACGACCGGGCGCGTCCTGAGCTTCGGCGCCACGCGCCAGCGCGCCCTGGAAGCCGTCGCAGGAGAATGCGACCAGCAGGACGAGAAAGAGGAGACGGACGGGTTTCACTCGACTCGATCATGGCACGCTCGCGCGCAATCCGCAATCCGCAATCGACTGGGCTACACTCGCCGATGGATGCAGCGTCACGTCCCGCTTGTCTTGCTCCTGCTCGTCGCCGCAGGCCTCCGGCTTCAATACATCACGGCGCCCCTCCTCGACGCGCATCGTTGGCGCCAGGTCGACACGGCCGCGGTCGCACGCGCCTTCTACGAGGGCCCGATGAACCCGCTGAAGCCAGAGGCGAACTGGGGTGGGGCGCACGGCTACGTCGAGAGCGAGTTTCCTCTGCTGTCGCTGGTCGTCTCGATCTGCTACAAGCTTTTTGGCGTCACCGAGACGTGGGGTCGTCTCGTCGTTGTCTTTTTCTCGCTCACCACTGTTGCCCTCGTCTACGTGCTGGCGCGCGATCTCATCGATCATCCGGCGGGTCTTGCGGCCGCGTTCCTGGTCGCGGTGTCACCCGGCGCGGTCTTCTACGGCCGCGCCTTCATGCCCGACACGCTGATGGTCTGTTTCTCCGTCGGCGCGATTCTCGGCTTTCACCGCTACCTGACTCGGGACAGCCGACGCGCGCTCCTCGCTGGCAGTGCGTCGCTCGCGCTGGCCGTGCTGGTCAAACTGCCGGCGATCATCGTCGCGGCGCCGCTGGCCGTCATGGTCTGGCAGGCGCGGCGCTGGGCGGTCGTCCGCGACAGAGCCCTCATCGCCGCGCTCGTCGTGCCGGCTCTGCTCTCGGCTGCCTGGTATTGGCATGCCTATCAGCTCTTTCGCGAAACAGGGCTGACCTTTGGCGTGTTCGGCACCACGAAAACGTACCCACCCGATATCGCGCCTGGGCCGTGGACCACTGCCTTCTCGAAGTGGAGCTCGCTCGATCTTCTGACGAGCTGGACCTTCTACGAGACGATGATTTCGCGGCTCTGGCTCCTGCACCTGACGCCGCCCGGACTGGCGCTGTCCGCGATCGGCATCCTGCTGTGGCGCCGGGTGCCCCGACGAGCCATCGTGGACAGCTGGTTCCTCGCGATGCTCGTATTCATCCTGGCGGCGGGTTACGGGCAGATGGGCCACGACTACTACCAGCTGCCGCTGGTGGCGATTTGCGCGTTCTACTTCGCGGCGGCGGCACGAAACGCGTTCGACGGCGACTGGATCGCGCGTGCCATCGGTTCCGGACTCCGCTGGCAGGTCGCCGTGGCCGCGGTCCTCGGCGCGGTGGCGTCGCTGGCGTTCGTCAACAGCCGCGTCATCGATCGGCACTTCCGTCCCGAGAATCCCGACGTCCGCATGCTCAGGGCCGGGCAGGCGATCGCCCAAGCCGCAGACGACGGCGCGCTTATCGTCGCGGTCGACGACTACGGCGTGAACTCGCCGATGCTCCTGTACTTCGCACATGCACGCGGGTGGAGTCTCGACGCCGAGACGGCTCGTGCCGACGCGGTGCGCGGTCTCACAAGCAGGGGAGCGCGGTATTTCGCGACCACACGGCTCTCCGACGTCGTTCGACGTCAGCCGGATCTGGCGCTCTATCTCAGTTCCAAGCGGCGAGTCACGTTGAATGGCGCACCGGCGAACACGGCGCTGTTTGATCTACGGTAGAAGGGACAACTCACATCCAATCATCATTACTCCACCGAAGGAGCTTGTGTCAGAAGACCACTCACGACAGCCGGCGCCTCGCCGTCACGTTCAATTCCAAGGGCCGCCGGGCGCGGCAACCGCGGCGCTTCACGTCAGCGCGCTGTGGGTCATCGCAGTAGCCCAGCCGCTCTTCGATCTGCTCGCTCGCAGCCCCGAATTCTTCACAGCACATCGCGCCGAGGGCGCGGATATCCTTCTGCTGACCGCAGGACTGACATTCCTCGGCCCACTCATCGCCGGTGCGCTCCTTGGGGTCACCGCACTATGGAATGCCCGACTGCGCCGCGTGACGACGCTGGCACTCGTCGCCGTGCTGCTGGGCCTGATCGCGGTGCAGGTTCTCAAGCAGACGGTTGCCGACCAGGCCGCTGTGGCGATCCCCGCTGCAGCTCTGGCAGGCCTGGCGGGCGCGGTCGCCTACGGACGCACGCGCTGGGCGCAGCTACTCGCGTCTGGCCTCGCCATCGCGGTGATTGCCGTCCCGCTGCTCTTCCTCACGCGGCCGCCGATCCGAAGGCTCATCGCGCCGCGAGCGGCGTCCACATCCGCCATCTCGGTGCGGCCGACCGGTGAGCTGACCTCAGTCGTCATCGTCGTGCTCGACGAAGTGCCGCTCGCGTCCGTGCTCGACGATCGCGGCCGTATTGAAGAGCGGCACTACCCCAACCTTGCGAGGCTCGCGCGAGACGGCATCTTCTTCCGGAACGCCACGACGGTCAGCGATTACACGCGATGGGCACTCCCGGCGCTCGTCACTGGCCGGTACCCGCGGGCGGAGTTGGCCCCGTCATCTCGCGACCATCCGGATACCTTGTTCACGCTGCTCGCGCCGACCCATCACCTCGAGGTCTCGGAAACGGTGACGGGGTTGTGCCCTGACGCGCTGTGCGCGCAGCCGGGGAGCGACCTCGATGCCCATTTGGGCATGATGGCCAATGACCTCGCGATCGTGTATCTGCACGTCGTGCTGCCCGGCACGCTCAAGGCAGGCCTGCCGGCGCTGACTGACGACTGGGCGCATTTCGGGGCGGCCGGCGAATCGCGCCAGAAGGCGAGGTCCGCAGCCCGCCGACGCCGGGCCGCCACCCGACGCCGCGCGAACGACGTGATTCTGAGGGTCAGCGATCGGACGGCGTCGGCGCGGCGATTCATCCGTGGCATCACTGCCGACGATGCGCGGCCGGCTCTTTACTTCCTGCATTCGATGGTGTCGCACACACCGCACATCCTCCTGCCGTCCGGTCAGCTCAACGGCACACGATCCGAGGCGCTGCAGTTGCCGAGGGCAGTGCCTGGCAAGCCATGGGAACCCTGGTCGGACGATGGATGGTTGGTGGCCCAGAGTTACCAGCGACACCTCTTGCAGCTCGGATTTGCCGACCGGATCGTCGGCGAGCTCATCGCGCAGCTCGAGCGTGTCGGTCTATACGATCGCGTGATGATCGTCGTGGTCTCCGACCACGGCGCGACGTTTCGTCCCGGTTTGCCCCGGCGCGACTACACCGAGCGGAGTGCAGGTGACGTCATGCGCGTGCCGCTGCTCATCAAGTTCCCGCCACGAGTCTCGACCAACGCCGTCAAGACATTGGACGTCGGCGGCCAGCGGATCAGCGACGTGAACGTTCAGACGATCGACGTCACGCCGACGGTGGCCCAGGTGGCGGGTGTCCAGGTGCCCTGGCCAACCGACGGCCGCTCGCTGCTCGAGGCGAGGAGGCCATCAGAAAAGGTGATCTACTTCGACTCCGCCCGGCGGGTGGCGAAGGTCGGAGACCAGGGACCGGACGCGGATGCAGCCTTGCGGTGGAAGCGCTCGCTGTTCGATGCCGCCGACCCGTATCGCGTGCCTCGCACCGATGCGTTCGCGGAGCTCGTCGGCAGGCCGGTGCGCGATCTCGAGGTTGCCGGCGGCGGCGGCGAGGTGCACGTGGACTACCTGAGCGACTTCGAAAACATGGACGTCTCGGACGAGTCCGTGGCATTCGATTTTGCCGGCCGATTCAGACCGGCGCAAGCGCGTGGCACGACCTACGTCGCCATCGCCGTCAACGGTGTGGTGCAGGCCGTAACCCGCACATGGCGCGTCGTCGCCCGCCGACTGGCTCGCGACGCCTCCCTCGAGTGCCTGGCGGGATGGCCGGAACACACTCGACGTGTTCGTCGTGAGCCAGGGCCCTCAGGGGCCCGTGCTGCGCCGGTCGGCGATTCGGCCCGGCCGGCGGGACTCGCCATCGGGCGACGAGGGCACGGATCAGACGCCCGATTGATGGCGATCACGTCCGCACGACGCCTGCAAAAGAGAAACGCCGCGAGGCCTTTCGACCATCGCGGCGTTTGAGGACCCCTGGTCCTTCGTCCTTCCTTCTTCGTCCTGCGTTAGTTGCAGCTCGGTCGTGGCGAGTAGCTCTTGAAGTGCGAGCCTGGGCCGTCCGACGACCACGTGAGCTGCAGCCACTTACGCGTGTTGTCGTAGTCGCGCGCGATGTCGTAGCCGATCGTCTGGTTGCCGCGGCGCTCCGCGATGAAGTCGGTGCTGAGCGAGGGACCCCCGCGTTTCAGGTTCCAGCCGAGGTTGAGCCCGCCGCAGATGCCCGCTTCGATGATGCGGTTGCGGAGGAACTCCATGTTCGACTTCCGCTTCCCCGAGCTCACGCCCGGGCGCCGGTACGACTCGTACTTGTCCGAGATGCAGGCGACGATGAAGTTGCCGTCCCGCGACGCGCAGTTGCCGGGGTTGCCGCCACCGCCACCGCCACCACCACCGCCGCCGCCACCACCACCGTCATCGCCGCCGCCATCGTCGCCGCCGCCCGACGCGTCGGCCGACTTGAAGAACTCCGTAGACGACCACGAGCCGGTTGTCGCGCCGTCCGAGGCACGCACGCGCCAGTAGATGGTGATGTCAGCGGGCAGTTTCGCGGCCGCCGGGAACGTCGTCTGTCCACCGGCGCCGCCCTGCTCATGGAACGTCCAGATCGCAATCATGCCCGTGAACGATTCATTGGACGAGACCTGCAGCGTGTAGGAGATGCTGCCGACTTGCCCTGCCCGCGACGCATTCTTCACCTTGAACTGCGGCGTCGGATCGGTCTCTTTGGCGCCGTTGACAGGGGAGACCAGCGTAGGCGCGCCCAGCGACGACGGCGTGACGATGCTGAACTTCACCGCGGCCGAAAAGGGGCCGGTGTTGGCACCGTCCTGCGCGCGGGCCCGCCAGAAATAGGTGCGGTCCTTCTGCAGCTTGTCGGGGATCCGGACCGACGTGCGGCCCGCATTGCCTGGCGCGACACCGTCTTTCGCGAAGACCTTGGAGGCGAAATTTGCGTCGGACGCGACTTCGATCAGGTAACTCAACGGACGCTGGCCGTTGGTGCCGGCATTTTCGAGCAGCAGCGTGATCGGCTGCTTGTCGTCGAGCACCTCGGACTCAGCGCTCGGTTCGAGGGGCTTTGGCGCGGTGATTTCGACGCCGGGTATCGGGCCAGCCACGGACGGGCTGAGCGGGTTCGCGCTCTTGTTCGACTCGCAGGCCGATACAAGCGGCGCGACCGCCAGGGCCGCCACGGCGCAGGCATGTCGCACGTTCATGGCTCTATCTCCAGCAAGCAGCGGCGCGGGAAGACACTTCTCCCGTGCAATTCTGCGTATCGACCAATGGCGCGTGCGAGTTTAGGGGTCCGGCTCGGGACCTCTCGGTGGTCCGAGGGGTCCCGGAGCCAGAACGTTATTTGTTCGCGAACCCTGGCCGCGGCCGGCTCGACAGCCACACCTGCCGAATGATCATGTCGTTCACGCTGCCGGAATCGGTGCCAGCCCGGCCGGCCGGTCCCCCGGCGTAGGCATAGTGCGGGCTCGGGTCGTAGACCCCGCCGTAACCCTTGCCGAAGCTGTAGATTTGCTTGCCGCTGGCGCCGCCTTCACGAATCGACAGATTGAAGCGGCCGCCGCCCCAGGTTGCTCTCCAGAGATAGGTCTTGCTGGGGTTGAAGTCGCGCTGGACGCGCTGCCGGCCGACGGTGTCGATCTGGTCGTTGCTGGTGATCATGCGCCAGGCGATTGCCCCTGCCGGGCCACGCCCCCGCTTCTCGGCGGTGAAGCGGCGATCGTTCGTCGTGATGTCGGCGCCGCCTTCGCTCATGGCCATGACCTTCGTCTTGCCGCCCTCGGTGTTCGTCGCGAGGTTCGTGATCAGCATCGAGAACTCTCCGCCGGCGACGGTCTGCTGCAGGTGGTACTCGATGTACGCGGCCCAGTTGTCCATCTTGGCGCCGACCCCGGGAATGAACGTCACCGGCCCGTGCAGAATTCCGACCGTCTTGCCGTCGATCAGCGGGTCGTAGAGCTCGCCACCGCGAATGTAGCCGTCGGGCTGCTCGGCGGTCTTGAATGTCCACTCCGCCGCCCACGGGCCGAATAACGCCCCCTGCTCGGCGCGCGCGCGCCAGGAGTACGTCGTGTTGCTCTCGAGATCCGGCAGCGCCCATTGGAGCGACGACAAGCGCGCTTCCTTCACGACCTGGCCGTTCAGCAGGACCTGGAAGCGATAGGCGAGTGCCCCGAGTTCGTGAATTTCCCCGTCGACGCGCTGATCGTCAGCGGCACATTCGAGTCGGCAAGCGTCGATCCATTGGCGGGCGACACCAGCGTCGGCGCCGTCACCTTCAGCGTGCTGCCATCCGCGGTTGCGCCGTCGGTGACGCCACCGGGAGACGAGGGCGCGGCGGGGTTTGACGATTTGTCACCGCAAGCCAGAGCCGTGGCGAGCACCCCACATGCCACGAACAAGACGAACTGTCGCTTCATCATTCGTACTCCTGTCTACTAATCTGTCTTATCGTTCCGAGCGGTCTCGAGCTTGAGGCCGCGCTGTCGTCGTCTAGAACCGGACACGCACCCCGACGGCAATCTGGAAGCCGCCGGCACGCACGTCGACCGCTGGTGAATCGGCCGCCGAGACTTCTGCCGTTGACTTCGCGTAGCGAAGCAGCACGCCGGCGCCGATGAGATCCGTGATCATGTAGGTCGCGTCCGCGCTGACGTTGACGCCAACCGCGGAATCGGACCCCTCGACTACCACAGGCGTAATCACGGGACCACCTGAGGCTTCCGACACGTCCACCGTCGGCACGAGATCCTGGTTGACTGAGAAGAACGTCGGGCCGAGGCCGACCGTGACATCGAGCTTCGGCGTCGCCGCAAAGCGGTAGAGCATCGAGATGTGCACGGCGTTTTCCGAATGGTCCAGCCCGGTCGCGGTGGCCGAGGCGCTGCGCGGCTGGTCGGCGAACAGCGGGTGAGGAATCTGCGCCGCAATCGCCGCGTCACCGTCGCCGGACGTATGCGAGTAGCTGACGCCGACGCCGAAGTCGCCGTAGACCATGTAGCTGCCGCCGATGTCGATGAGGCCGCCGGTCTCGTAGGTCTGCGCGATGTTGATCGTGGCCGGTTCGTCGTAGATGAGCGGCGTGAAGGTCTGCGAGATGTCTCCGGAGCCGGTCTGCGCGCCGAAGTTGAAATGGACGGTGGCGCGCCCACCGAAGAGTGACGGCTTAGTCTGGGCCTGAGGCTGAGATTGGGGCTGAGATTGGGCCTGAGCCGGAACACTCGCCAGAATCGTGGCGAACGCCGCCATCGAAACAAACCACGAACGCAAAGAGGTCATCCACTCTTCCTCGAAAGTTACGGAAATTTAGGTCGGGCACCGCCGTAGACGACCGAGTCGCGATGACCGGCCGTTCGACGCCCTGTCCGACGCGCTGGGACGCGCCAGTCTTCGCAAATCTTGGTGGCGGGGAGAGCCCGTTACGTGCCACGGACGACGTAAACAGCGGCTCCGGAGAGGGAGAATAACATGACCAACCCCGCGCCAAGCAGTGAAATCACGAGCGCCGCCTCGATGGGCAGCCCCAGCCGCGTGAAGTAGAACGAGAACGTCGCCTCGCGGAGGCCGAAGCCGTTCAGCGAGACCGGCAGCATCTGGACCAGGAACGACACGGGCACGACGACCGCCATGTGCCACGGCGACACCCGCACCCCAATCGCCTGTGCGACAGCCGCGTAAAACGCGACCAGGAGCGCCTGGACGAGCACGGCACCGATGAAGCAGCCGACGAGCGCCGCCGGCGCCTCCCGAAAGCGACTCAGCACGCCCGAAAGTTGTTCGAGCTTCGCGCCCACCCATTCGGGATGAAGGCGGCGGAGCGGCCCCAGCACGCGCACCAGCAGCGCCGGCGATGCAACCGCGGGCGCCGCGACGACGGTGGCGCCGGCGAACGCAATCCACAGGAGCGCCGCCGGCACGGGCCCCGCCGGCACGCCCTCCGTATGGGCCGCGGACGCCGCAATCGCGGCCAGCAGGATCAGGCCGAGCAGCCCGAGCCCGCGATCGATCAGCACGACCGTTGTGGCCAGTGTCTTCGAGCGCGCCGGCTTGGCGCTGTCGGCAATGCGAATCACGTCCCCGCCGATGTTGCTGGGCAGGAAGTTGTTGAAGAACGTGGCGACCAGGAACGACCCCGTCAATGTCCGCGCCGGCATCTTGACGCCCTGCGCCTCGAGGAGCAGCCCCCATCGCCACGCGCTCGCGAGGATCATCAGGAAGTACAGGCCCAGGGCGGCCGCGAGCCACGCGATCGACGCGGTCCGCACGTAGTGCCAGAGCCGCGGCGCATCGCTTTTGACGATCAACACCGCCAGGAGGCCGACGCTGATCGCGATCTTGATGGCGAGGACGAGCGCGCGGCGGCCGCGCCCCGACGTCGAGGACTCTGGAAGTTCGGACAAGCGTTCAGGCGTTGATCGACGCGGGGCAGGAGGTCGCCTGCCCGGGAAAAAGCCACCGTAGCACGGCCCCAAGCCCTTGTCCAATCGGAGAGATCCGGCTCTCGGGCGCGCGTTGACGGTCGTCGAGCGGCGGCCTACAATCGACTGTTCGCGTCTGCCGGAGGCCTCGCGGTCGAATCGGCGGCGGCCGCGCCTGCGGCCCGCACAGCGACTCTCGATGCACATCCTGATGATCGCCCCGGAGCCCTTTTTCGAGCCCCGAGGCACCCCGTTCAGCGAATACCACCGCATCCGCGCGCTCATCGAGCTGGGACATACGGTCGACCTCGTGACCTACCCGTTCGGCGAGAACGTGACGATGCCGGGCCTCAGGGTGTTTCGCTGCCGGCGCCCGCCCTTCATCCGGCGCGTGCGCATCGGCCCGTCGATGGCCAAGGTGCCGCTCGACCTGTCGCTCGCAGCCAGCGCGTTCCGCCGCGCCGTCGGAGGTCGCTACGATGCCGTGCATTCGCACGAAGAAGGCGCGGCGATTGGCATGGTGCTGGCCGCGCTGCTCGGCGTGCCGCACTTGTACGACATGCATTCGAGCCTTCCGCAGCAGCTCGGGAACTTCAAGTACAGCCGCTCGTGGCTCCTGCGACGGGCCTTCGAGATCTTCGAGCGCGCGGCGGTGCGGCGCTCGCGTGTGGTGATCGTGATCTGCGCAGAGCTCGAGCGACTGGTGCGCGAGATCGATCCGTCGTCGCAGCCGGTACTGATCGAAAATGCGCCTGGCGCCGGCGAACCGGGCGCCTTGCGTGGACGGAGTGGCGTGCGGGCCGCATTCGACCTGGCGCCGTCCACGCCCCTCGTGCTCTACACCGGGACCTTCGAGGCGTACCAGGGTCTCGACTTGCTGTTCGACTCGGCGGCGGACGTGGTCCGCGCCCGACCGGACGTGCGGTTTCTTCTTGCCGGTGGCCGACCTGATCAGCTCCAGAAGGCGCGACGCGAGCTGGCGCGGCTCGGGCTCGAGCGCCACGTCCTCCTCGTGGGCGAACGGCCCGCCGCCGAAATCCCTTCACTGCTCGATGCGGCCGACGTGCTCGTCTCGCCGCGAAGCCGGGGCACGAACACGCCGCTGAAGATCTACCAGTATCTCCGGTCCGGCCGGCCGATCGTCGCGACCCGACTGCTGACCCACACGCAGGTCCTGACCGACGACATCGCGATCCTGACCCGCGCGACGCCCGCCGATTTCGCCACCGGCATCCTGCAGGCGATTGCGGATCCCGAGCGCGCGGCGCACATCGGTGCACGCGCGGCGGAGCTGGCGGCGACGAAATACAGCTATGCCGCCTACCTCTCCCGGACCGAGGAGGCGATTGGCCGGCTCGCCTCGACCGCCACGCCGGCGGTGCAGCGGAGCGTGGTGTGAGCGCCGAGCCGCTGACCGGCGTCAAGTCCGACCATTACAGCTACACCGTCTACGCCGATCCGGCGATGGCCGAGGCTTTCGATCGGGCTCGATTCGGCGGCCCGATAGGCGAGTTGCTGGCCGAGTCGCAGGCCGCCGTGCTGCGTGATTTCGCCGGCGGCCAGCTCGCCGGGCAGTCGGCGCTCGACGTCGGGACCGGCACGGCGCGCGCCGCCCTGCTCCTGGCGGACGCCGGCGCCTCGGTGACCGCGCTCGACGCGTCGTCCGAGATGCTGCGCGTGGCACGCGCCCGCGCCGCGGCGCGCGGCGCGGCGATCCGCTTCGAGGTGGGCGATGCCCACCACCTCGCGCACGCCGACCGGTCGTTCGACCTTGCGGTGAGCCTGCGCGTGCTGATGCACACGCCGGACTGGCGGCAGTGCATTGCCGAGCTGTGCCGTGTCGCCCGCCACCGCGTGATTCTCGATTTTCCTGCGCTCGGCAGCGTTGCCGCGCTGCAGGCGCTCGCGCGCCGCGCGGCTGCGGCGGCCGGGGCGCACGTCGAGGCGTATCGCGTCTTCAGTGAAGCGCAGATCCAAGGCGAGCTTCGGGCGCGGGGCTTCCGCGTGACGCGCACCCATCGCCAGTTCGTGCTGCCGATCGCGCTGCACAAGCGGTTGGGCTCCCGACGTCTCACCGAGCGCGTTGAAGGTGGGCTCGCGGCGGTCGGCCTTCTGACGGCGGCCGGGTCGCCGGTGACGGTTCTGGCCGAGCGGTGAAGGCCCTCGTCACGGGAGCAACCGGTTTCACCGGGGGCCACCTCGCGCGCTATCTGGTCGCTCGGGGCGACTCGGTCCGCGTCCTCGTGCGCAAAGCCTCGCAGGCCGCGCTGCCGGCGCTTGCCGGCACGGACGCCATCGTTGGCGATCTGCAGGCAACCGACGATCTGTTTCGCATCGTGGATGGCGTCGATGTGGTCTACAACGTCGCCGCCCTCTACCGTCAGGCGGCCCTGCCCGAGGCGACGTACCGACAGGTGAACGCGGAAGCGCCCGGGGCCATCGTGAACGCGTGCGCCCAGGCCGGCGTCCGGCGCGTCGTGCACTGCAGCACGGTGGGCGTCCACGGCGACATCGAGCATCCGCCCGCCGACGAGGACGCGCCGCTCAGACCCGGCGACGTCTATCAGGTCACGAAGCTCGAAGGCGAGGAGCGTGCCCGCGAGCGGGCGCGCCAGGGCGGCGTCGAGCTCGTGATCGTGCGGCCCTCCGGGATCTACGGGGCCGGCGATCGACGGCTCTTGAAGCTGTTTCGCGGCGTCGCGCGGCGTCGATTCGTCATCCTCGGCGACGGCGAAATCTTCTACCATCTGACGCATATCGACGATCTGGTCGAAGGATTCCGGCTGGCGGCAACGGTTCCTGGAGCCGCGGGGCGCACCTACATCCTTGCCGGTGGGGAAGTGACGACGTTGAACGAGCTCGTGCGGATCATCGGAGTCGAAGCCGGCGTGCCCGGTGAGCCATGGCACCTGCCAGTGTGGCCGTTCTGGATGGCGGGAGCTGCCTGCGAGGCGATCTGCGCGCCGCTCCGCATCGAGCCGCCGCTCTACCGGCGCCGCGTGGACTTCTTCACGAAGAGCCGCGCGTTCGACATCACCCGTGCGCGCACCGAGCTCGAGTTCCGCCCGCGTGTGACGCTTCGAGAGGGCATTCGTCGCACCCTGGCTTGGTATCGCGCGGAAGGATGGCTGTAGTGCCTGTGTCGGGCATCCCTCGCGCCCAGGACGAGCTCACCGCCCGCGATACCTCGGCTCGCCAGAAGTATTCGCGGCTGATCGTCGGCCGCGACGGCTGGGGCGCCCTGGTCGGCTACGAGCTGGTGCAGCTCTTTTCGCAATGGGTGCCGGGCGCGCTGGGCCTCGCGCTCCGCAAGACGCTGTATCCGCTGCTCCTCGGCGCGTGCGGGCGTCGCGTCGTGTTCGGCCAGCATGTCGCGCTGCGGCATCCGCACAAGATCCGGATCGGCGATGACGTGGTCGTCGACGACAACTGCCTGATCGACGCCAAGGGAGAGAGCAACGCCGGCATCACGATCGGCGCCCGCACGTTCATCGGACGCAACACCATCCTCTCGTGCAAGAACGGCGACATCGTGGTCGGCGACGGCGCCAATATCGGCTTCAACTGCGAGGTGTTCTCGGCCGCGCGTGTCGAGATCGGACCGCGGGCGCTGCTCGCGGCGTACTGCTACGTGATCGGCGGCGATCACGACTGGAAGGACGCCGGCCGTGCGGTGGTCGAACAGGGTCGCGTCGCCGCCGGTGTGCGCATGGGCGCCGGCGCCTGGCTGGGCGCGGGCGTGAAGGTCCTCGACGGTACCACGGTCGGCGACGACGCGATCGTCGGCGCCGGCGCCGTGGTGAATGCGGACGTGCCGGCACAGGCGATTGCGGTTGGCGTGCCGGCCAGGGTCGTCGGCACGCGCGTTGAGAAGGCCGGCGCATGAGCCATCCGCCCGATCGCGGCCCTGAAGGGCCGCCGCCACGTCGGTTGAACGTGCTGCAGGTGTGCGATCACCTCGGGTGGGAAGGCTCGCGGATGCACGGCGTCAAGCGCCTCTTCTCCTGGATGATCCCGCGGTTCGATCGCAACCGCTTCAACGTGTCGCTGGTAAGCCTGCGAAAGCGGGATCTGTCAGAAGAGACGCTGGACGCGCTCGGCATCGACATCGAATACCTGCACCGCTCCAAGTTCGATCCCGCGACACTGACCGCGCTGCTGAAGATCATCGATCGCAAAGGGATAGACATCCTGCACCTGCACGGCTACGGCGCGACGACGTTCGGGCGCCTGGCCGGAGCGATGCGGCGGCTGCCCACGATCCTGCACGAGCACGCGAATCTCACCGACACGCCCTGGTTCCAGAAGGTCGCCGATCGTCTGCTCGAGCCCTACACCGATATCGCGCTGGCGGTCTCGAAGAGCACGGCCGATTTCGTGCGCGAGGCGCGACTGGTGCCGGCCGAGAAGATCAAGGTCGTCTACCTCGGTGCCCCGGTCGAGGAGTTCAGTCGCGCCGCGAACGCCGGACGCGAAATCGCGGCGGCGCGCCAGGCGCTCGGCATTCGACCCGGTGAGTTTGCGGCCGGCACGGTCACACGCCTGCACGACTCGAAGGGCAACGAGTATCTCGTCGATGCCGCGCGGCTGGTGGTTGACGCGCATCCCGAGGCCAGGTTCTTCCTCGCGGGGGAAGGGCCGCTCAGACCCGCGCTCGAGGCCCAGGCGCAGCGGCTTGGCCTCGGCGATCGCTTCGTCTTCGTCGGCTTCGTCAAGGATGTCGCGACGATGTTGTCGGCAGTTCGACCTCAGTGTCTTCCCATCGCTCTGGGAGGGCACTCCGCTCACTGCGTTCGAGGCGCTGGCCAGTGCGCGGCCAATCGTTGCGACGGATGCGGATGGGCTGACCGATATCCTCGATCCCGATCGCACGGCCTGGATCGTGCCGAAGCGCGACGCGGCGGCGCTGGCGGAGCGGATCGTCTACGCCATCGAGCATCCCGCCGAGCGCGCGCGGCTCGCGGCCAATGCCGGACAGGCGGCGCGGGCGTTCGACATCACCGCCTTCGTCCGGAAGATGGAGCAGCTCTACACCTTGCTCCACGACGTCTCGCGGCCAACGCGGCGCCGCGGCATCCTGACGCAGGATTTGTCGTTTCTCACCGGGGGCATCGCGGCGTGAGCGTGAGCTCCGCCGTTCGCCACGGCTACGGCGGACAGGCCGGCTCTCGATGTCCGGCCTGGCCTCATTGCTGCGGCGATCGTCTGTTTCGTCTACGGCGGCCTGGCGTTGTCGGTGGACTTTCCGCGCGCGGCCTTCGGCTTTCAAAGCGACGAAGCGACCTACTACATGATGGCGCACAGCCTCGCGGCTGACGGCGACCTCGAATACCGCCGCGCCGATCTCGTTCGCGTGTGGCGTGAGTTCCCCAGCGGCCCGTCGGGCGTGTTCCTCAAGCTGGGACGCACGGTGCGAGCCCGTGTGAACGCGGCGTTCCCGTTCCTTCATGTGTCGTACGGCCCGGACCCGGACAAGCAGCGGCTGTACTACGGGAAGTCGTTCATGTATCCGCTCGTCGCCGCGCCGTTCGTGTGGCTGTTCGGCACGAACGGATTTCTCCTGCTCCATGCGTTGCTGCTCGCACTTGTCGTCGCGGCGGGCTATGTCTTCCTGGCGGCCCGGAGTCCGTCGCCAGTCGCGTTGGTCCTGGCGAGCGGATTCTTTCTCGCTTCGGTCGACGCCCGGCTATCTGGTGTGGACGACGCCAGAGCTATTCAATCTGGTGATGGTGACGCTGGGGTACTTCTGCTGGTTGTTCAAGCAAGTGCTCCAGGGGCACGGCGATTCGCGGCCTCGGATGGCTTCAGACAGGGACCTCCGATGTGATCGCTGCGGTTCTTCTGGCCGTGGCGACGTTTTCGAAGCCATCGAACGGCCTGCTGATTCTGCCGGTGCTGGGAACGCTCGCGGTGCGGCGCCGCTGGAACGCCGCGATCCTCCTGGGGCTTGTCTTCGGCGTGGTGGTCGGCGGCCTGTTCGCGATGAACCTCGGCGTGACGGGCGACTGGAACTTCCAGGGTGGCGACCGGAACACCTACTACGGCGCATTTCCGTTCCAGACCCCGGAGGCCGGGTTCGATGTCGGGCTCGACCGCGCCACCAACCAGGTCCTGACGAGACATCGTGTTCGACCCGTCGGTGTTCTGGTCACGACTCGGGCACAACGTCCTGTACTTCTTCGTCGGACGGCACTCCGGGATGGTGCCGTATTTCTTTCCGGGCGTGTTTGCGCTGGTGGCGTTCCTGTGGCCGGGCCGTCGGCGCGCGTCCTGGCAGTGGCTGGTCCTCGCCGTGGCGGTCGCGGAGATCCTGCTGATCCTCGTGTGGATTCCCTACAACTACTTCGGCGGCGGAGGCGTGCTCGGCAACCGCTATTTCATGAACAGCTACGGGCTGTTCTTGTTCCTGCTGCCGCCGCTCGAATCGCTTGGCGCCGCGCTCGTGCCGTGGGCCGTCGGTGCGCTCTTCACGGCGAAGATTGTGCTCAACCCGTTCTACTCGTCGTTCTATCCCGCCGAGCACGCCAAGGCCGGGCCCCTGCGCTGGCTGCCGGTCGAGATGACGCTGATCAACGACCTGCCGATCAACACGCGCCTCGATCGCGTCCGCGTCGCGTTCGGGCCTGAAGCGAGCGCGATTCCAGATCTACTTCCTCGACGACAACGCGTTCGGCCGCGAGAGGATGCGTTCTGGGTGCGGGGCGACTCTCGCGCCGATCTGATCGTCAAGACCGCCGACGCCTCGACGAAGCTTCGCCTGACGTGCGCGAGCGGCTCCGCTGCGGCCGCGGTCACGGTGCACGCGGCTGGCCAAAGCACGAGCGTCTCGCTCGAGCCCGAGCAGGTCAGCGTCGTCGATCTGCAGCTGCCGCGAGGGTTTCCTTATCAGGGCACGCGCGCGTGGTATGTCACGATTCACGTGCGCGGCGGCTTCGTTCCTCTCTTCGTCAACGGCGCCAACGATGCCCGGTATCTGGGCGTCATGGTCAAGCCCGAGCTCGTGCCATGAGCACCGTGGCGGTGGTCACGTCGAGTCCGCCGTTTGTCGAGGGCGGCCATCTGGTGATCGCCCGGGCGCTGGTGACGGCGCTCAAGAGCGCGGGCCACACCGCCGACGTCGTCCTCACCCCGCAGAACCGGTTCGGCCGTCAGGCGGCCGCCTACGCCGCGACCTGGCTGACCGATGTCGGGCAGACCGCCGACGGCAGGAAAGTCGATCAAGTGATCTCACTGAGATTTCCGAGCTATGCGGTGCGTCATCCGCGGCACGTGTGCTGGTTGAACCACACGATGCGCGAGTACTACGACCTCTGGCCGGCGTTCCGTGCGCAGCTGTCGAGCGTGAACCAGAAGAAGGAGAGCGTCGACGCCGGCTGATTCACTAGCGCCGATCGCTATCTGCTCGGCCGCAACGTCAACAAGCTGTTCGTCCAGTCCGAGACGATCCGGCGCCGCCTCTCGCGATGGCCGGAGGTCAATGCCGAAGTCCTGTACCCGCCGCCGCCGCCGCGCCCCTATCGCGCTGACGACTACGAGCCCTACCTGTTTGCCGTCTCACGTTTCACTCGTCTGAAGCGGATGTCGTTGATCGTCGACGCGCTGGCGCAGCCCGAGGCGTCGGGCATCAACCTGGTTCTGGCGGGCGAAGGCGAAGAGCTGTCCGGACATTCAGGCGCGCATCAGGAGTGCCGGACTCGAGCGGCGAGTGCAGCTCACGGGGCGGCTCAGCGAAAGCGATCTCGTGAGCCATCTGGCGCGCTGCCGTGCGGTCGTGTTCCCGCCATTCGATGAAGACTACGGGTTCGTGACCGTGGAAGCCTTCGCGTCGTCGCGCCCTGTGATCACCTGCCAGGACAGCGGCGGCCCTGCCGAAATCGTCGAGGATGGAGTCTCCGGCCTTGTCGTCGAACCGACGCCGGAGGCGCTGGCGAAGGCCTTTCGCCGCATCATCGACGACCGCGACGGCGGCCGCACGCATGGGCATGGCTGGCGCCGCGTTCGCGGCGCGCCTGACCTGGCCCGCGACCCTCTCTCGCTTGCTGCTTCCTGTAAACTGAAATCCCATGAGCTATCGGACTCCGCTCGAGGCGCGAATCGCCAAGAAGACGACGCGCGCGATTCTCGACTACGGCATGGTCGAGGATGGCGATCGCGTGATGGTCGGCCTCTCGGGCGGGAAAGACAGTTGGGCCCTGTTACAGATTCTCAGCGTGCTCCGCGAGCGCGCCCCATCGATTTCTCGCTCGTCGCGGTCAACGTGGATTCGGGCTACGAGGGCTACCAGCACGAGCTCGTCGCGGCGGCGTGCCAGTGCGCGCGGCTGGGAGTTCCATCGGGTCAGCACGTCGATTGGCGAAACGATCGATACGGTGCTCGATGCGGATCAGACCCCGTGCTCGCTCTGCGCACGGCTTCGCCGCGGGGTGCTGTATCGCGTCGCGTCGGAGCTGGGCGCGACGAAGATCGCGCTCGGTCACCACGCCGACGACTTCGTCGAAACGCTGCTTCTCAACACGTTTTTTGCCGGCGCGCTGAAAGCCATGCCGGCGCGGCTCGTGTCGGACAACCAGCGTCACGTTGTGATACGGCCGCTGGTGTACGTCTGGGAAGACGAAGCGCGCGCGTATGCCAAGGCGTCCGAACTGCCGGTGATCGGCTGTTGCTGTCCGGCTTGCGGCGACCTCAGCCTGCAGCGGCAACGGATCAAACGGCTGCTCATGGACCTCGAGCGCGAGCATCCGGATATCAAGCAGTCGCTGCTGAAGTCGCTCTCGAACGTCCAGCCGCGTCACCTGCTCGATCGGCGGCTGAACTCGAACCCGTGCGCGGCCGCGCATGACGTCCTGCGATCCCGGCCTGGCCGACCTCCGGCCGCTGATCGGGGTCGGCGATTGATTTCGACAAATCGCCTATACCTTGCGAGCTGTCCTGCAGCGCGTATCCAGCGCCAGCGTGACCGTGGAGGGCGAGGAAGTCGGCGCGATCGCTCGCGGCCTGCTCGTGCTCCTCGGCGTCGAGCACGGTGACGGTCCGAATGATCGCGATTACATCGTGTCCAAGACGTGCGACCTCCGGATCTTTCCGGATGCTGACGGCCGAATGAATCGATCGGTCGCCGACGTCTCGGGCAGTGTGCTCGTCGTCTCGCAGTTCACGCTGTCCGGCGATGCGCGCAAGGGCCGGCGTCCGTCGTTCGACGATGCGGCGGCGCCGGCAGAGGCGAAGCTGCTCTACGAGGATGTGGTGCGGGCGATTCGAGCCACGGGGCTGACCGTCGCGACCGGCGTGTTCCAGGCAATGATGCAGGTGGCGCTCGTCAATGACGGCCCCGTCACCATCCTGCTCGACAGCCGCAAACGGTTTTGATGTTGCGCGTTCCTGCGTTCCGCTGTTTCACGATCGTGGTGCTGGCGACGTGGCTGTCCCAGGCCTTCGCCGCGTCGCGCAGCAGCGTCCGCTCACACCGAAGATCCGGAAACGATTGGCGCCGGCCGCTTTCTCTTCGAGGGTGGCGTCGAGACCGGCCAGGACGCGCGTTATCCGCTGTCGGGCCTGAGGGGTGATCGTCTGGCGATGCCGCTTGGCATCAGTTTCGGTCTCGGCTCGATTGGCGAGCTGCAGCTCGACACCGGATACACGTGGTTCGGCATCGACAGCCGTGTCGATGCGCCGCTGGCCTTCCGCGTCCCGGCAGATGCCACGCGAACCCACGACCTGATCGATCTCGTCGTCGCCACCAAGATCCGTGTGATCTCGGAAGGCGCTCGTCGCCCGGCCATCGGCGTGCGCTTTTCGACGCGCCTGCCAAACGCCAGCAACGAGAGCGGCCTTGGCCTCGACACAACCGATTTTGCCTTCGCGCTGCTGGCGGGCAAGACCGTCGGGTCCGTTCGAATGGTCGCCAACGCCGGCGTCGCCATTCTGAGCAATCCGCTCGTCGGCACGATCCAGGACGATGCATTCGTGGCCGGCGTGTCCGTCGCTCGCGCGATGACGAAAGGGCTGGAGGTAGTGGGCGAGATCGGCGGACAGAAGGTCTTCTTCGCCGACGTGCCGCCAATTGGTGCCGAGCCGCTGGGCGAGGTCCGAGCCGCCGTGCGATATACCCGCGGCCGCACGCGCGTGGATGGCGGCGTCCTGTTCGGCTTCACGGAGCGGTCGCCCGACTTCGGGATCATGGCGGGTGTGACGATCGTCGGGACATTGCACTGACGACGCGCGTGGCTAGGGGGCTAAAGCCCCGCCTCCACAAGAGCACCCTGTCAGACATGCACTGGCAGGTAGAATTCCTTGAGCAACTGGACCTCGTCCTCCACGCGCGCCGAGGCCCAGCCCAGCTCCTCCCGCATCAGCCGTTCGACTTTCAGGACCGCCTCGTCGCCGGGGTAACCCGCCGCGCCGAGGCCGGTCCGACGAAGCACGACGTCTTCGAGCGTCAACGCCATCTCGTGGCGTGCGGCCTCGACGATCTGAGCGCCCACGATTGGCAATGACGGTGTGATGCGTTCGGCGAGCCTGGGATTGTCAACGGCAGGCGCGACAACCCGGCCCGCGTCGGCGCCGTAAATGCGCTGTAGATGCGCCCACGCCTCGCGATCGAGGTGGGGCGACGGGGATGCCGCGCCGTCGGGCTCGCTGCCGGGCAGACGAAGCGCGTCGGTGCGTGGAGGCGAGCTGTAACCCATCTGGGCCATCGCCAGCGTGACGGCATATTCCGCGACCGCACGCGCCGTCGTGTACTTCACGCCCATCACGGTGATGGCGCCGTCGACGTGGTCCTGGCGATGCTCCCGGACGAGCGGCCGATCGGCCAGCGTCACGGTGCCGCGGTTGACCTTCGCGGGCACGATGCCGCGCTGAACCAGGGCGATGTCCTCGAGGCCCAGGCGGAGCGACGGAAACGCGTCGTTGATCTCGTCGATGAAGCTCCCGAGCTCCTGCGCCGTCACGAGCCCGGCGTCGGCGCCGCATGGCTCCGATCCGTGCCAGGTCCCGATCGAAAGCCGCTGTTGCCAGGGAATGGTGAAGAGCAGCCGACCGGAGGAAGTCGGTGCGCCGCAGGCGATCGGCGGGGCGGGCCGCCGCGTCACTACGTTCATGGCCTTGACGAGCGGCGTCAGATCGCCGCACCCCAAAGGCCGCCATCACGCGTCCAGCGGCGCCGCCCGCGGCGTTGAGCGTGACCCGTGCCCTGATGGCACAGCCGTGCGCCGTCGATCCCGTCGCGACCGATCATGCCGGCAATGCGCCCCTGTTCGCGCACCGGTTCGATGGCATCGACGTAGTTGATAAGCACGGCGCCCGCCTGCGACGCGGCAATCGCCACCGCCAGCGTCAGCCGCTCGGCATGCTCCGTGCGATAGTCCGACCAGACCGCGAGCGACGCCGCCTCGGGCAGGAGCTCGCCGGTGTCGATCGCGGCGCGATCGTCGCCCGACATCACGCGGCCCCGCGCCAGCCGCAGCGAGTCGGCGACGCCGCGATTGCGGTCGGCCGCGAAACACGCGTCGGCGAGCAGACCCGCGCGCAGCAGCAGGGCGCTCTTGCCGCGCGCGCCGTTCGCTTCAACCGCGAACCGCTGCGTCGCAATGAGGTGTGGCGCGATGCGTGCCCACGTCCGGCGCTCGCGCACCGATTCGCGCAGGCGAGCGAGGTCAGCCGACTGCAGATAGCGCAGGCCGCCGTGCAGCGTGCGGTGATGGTTGAACGTGGCACCGGCACCGAAGTCGTGCCGATCAATCAGGGCGACGCGCAGGCCGCGAGTGGCGGCATCCCAGGCGGCCATCAGCCCGCAGATGCCGCCGCCGACGACGAGCAGATCAAACTGGCGGCCGCTGAGCGTTTCCAGGTCGCGAGTCATCCGTGGGAGGCCGTCGGGATCAGTTGAGGCACCTGCATTATAGTTACAGCTCGTGTCACACGGAGACGGACCGGACGACGGTGCGCTGATCGCGCGCGTGCGCGCCTACTGGAACGAGCACATTCACGATCTGACGATTACGACGCACCCGTCGGGCTCACCCGAATTCTTTCGCGATCTCGACGACTACCACTTCGACAAGCTGCGCCACCTCCTGACGCTGATCCCGTTCGAGCGGCTCGGCGGCCGCCGCGTCCTCGATCTCGGGTGCGGCACCGGCGTCGATCTGGTGCGATTTGCGCGAGGCAAGGCGCGGGTCGTCGGCGTCGATCTGTCGGACTCGGCGATTCGGCTGGCACGACAGAACGTGGGACATCAACACCTGCGCGCCGGCCTTGTGGTCGCCGACGGTGAGCGGCTCCCGTTTCCCGACAATCATTTCGACTACGTCTTCGCGCACGGCGTCGTACAGTACACCGCGAACGGACCGACGGCTCGTGGATGAAGTGCACCGAGTATTGAAGCCTGGCGCCGAAGCGGTGTTTCAGGGCTACAACCGGATTTCCTGGCTGAACGCCTTGTCGAAGCTGATGAATGTCGATCTCGAGCACGAAGGTGCTCCTGTGCTCCACAAGTACAGTCCTGAGGAGTTCCGTCGCACGGTAGACGGGTTCTCCGATGTGCGGCTCGTCTACGAGCGGTTCCCGGTCAAGAGCCGCCTGCACGGCGGCTGGAAGGGCATGGCGTTCAACACCGTGTTTGTCGGCGTCTTCAATGCGCTCCCGCGGCGATGGGTGGAACGCTACGGGTGGCACCTCCTGGCTTTCTGTCGGAAGTAGCAGGCCCCGGGCAGCAGGCAGACGATGATCCCGTTCACCAAGGCGCACGCCTACGGCAACGATTTTTTGTATGTCGACGCCGCGGCGATTGACGCCGCCGATCGAGTGGCCGCGGCCCGCCGTCTCTGCGATCGCCACCGTGGCGTTGGCGCCGACGGCCTGATCGTGTATTCGCCGACCCCACTTGGCGCGGCCATGACGCTGCTGAACGCGGATGGCAGCCCCGCCGAGTTGTCGGGGAACGGACTGCGCGGCCTCGCCGCGATCCTGCTGCGGGCGCGTGACGCGCAGGGAACGACCGTCAATCCCGTCGTCGAAATCGAGACCACGGCGGGCGTGCGCCTGTTGACGTTCGAGCGCCGTGAAGGGGGCCGATACGTGTTCGCCGCAGAAATGGGTGCCCCGGCCGATGTGCACGAAGAAACGATCGAGGCCGGTGGCGAGGAGCTCACGGTGTCGATCCTGTCGATGGGCAACCCGCAGTGCGTGGTCCTCGGTCCGCTGCCGGACGACGAACGGTTCCTGCGGCTCGGGCCGGCGCTGGAGCGGCACCGGCGGTTTCCCGAGGGCACGAATGTCGAGTTTGCGCTTATCGAGACCCCGGACCGTCTGCAGATTCGGATCTGGGAGCGCGGCGTTGGCCCGACCGAGTCCTCCGGCACCGGATCGTGTGCCGCCGCCGTGGCGGCCGCGGCGCACGGCGGGGCGCATCGTCTGGTGGAAGTGATGGCGCCTGGCGGGTCGCAGATTGTCGAGTGGCGGCCGGATGGTGTCGTGCTGACCGGTTGGGCCGAGATCATCTGCGACGGGTTCCTCAGTGCAGACCTTTAACCAGGCGATGGCGGCGGCCGAGGTCTACTCCCCGGCCGAGGAACAGTTCAACCGCCGCCGCAGGACCGTCGGCCTGTGGCTCGGTCCCCTGGTGCTGCTGGCGCTCTGGATTGCACCACTGCCGCTGCCAACGGCGGCTCATCGCATGGCTGCTATCCTTGGCATGGTCGTGGTCCTGTGGGTGAGCGAGGCGCTGCCGATGGCCGTGACGGCCATTCTGGGGCCGGTGCTCGCGGTCGTCTGCCAGGTGGCAGACGCGCGATCAGCGCTGGCGTCGTTCGCCGATCCGATCATCTTCCTGTTCATCGGCAGCTTCATCCTCGCGGAAGCGATGTTCGTGCACGGCGTCGATCGCCGCATCGCCTACACCGCGCTGTCCTGGCGGTTCGTCGGCAGGAGCGCCGGCCGCATTCTGCTGGTCTACGGCGGCGTGGGCACGGCGCTGTCGATGTGGATCAGCAACACCGCGACGACCGCGATGATGTTCCCGATCGGCCTGGCGCTCATCAGCCACCTGATGCGCCTGGCGCCGCCGGATGAAGCCGCCCGCGGTCGCGTGCGTCGGTTCGCACTGGGACTGATGCTGATGACGTCGTTCGGCGCATCGGTCGGCGGCATGGCGACGCCGGTGGGGACACCGCCGAACCTGATCGGCATCGGCATGCTCGAGCGTATCTCTCACGTGCGCGTCTCGTTCTTCGAGTGGATGGCGATTGGCGTGCCGCTGGTCCTGGTCCTGTTCGCCTTTCTCAGCGCGTTCTTCTACCTGGCGACCGCGCGCGGGCTGTCGGTGGGCCAGGGCGGCGTCGAGGTGGTGAAGCAGGAGATGGCAAAGCTTGGACGGGTCTCGCGTGCGGAGCGCAACGTCCTAGCCGCCTTTGGCGTCACCGTCCTCCTGTGGGTCCTGCCGGGTCTGTTGGCGATCGCCGGACTGGATGGCTCGGCGTTTGCCCGCGGGTACGAACGGGCGATGCCGGAGGGTGTGGCCGCCATGCTCGGCGCACTGCTGCTGTTCGTCCTGCCGATCGACTGGCGGAGCCGCCGGTTCACGTTGACGTGGGACGAAGCCGTCCGGATCGACTGGGGCATCGTGCTGCTGTACGGTGGCGGGCTGGCGATGGGGTCACTGGCATTTTCCACCGGGCTGGCCGAGGCGTTGGGCCGCGGGATCACGTCCTGGCTCCCGTCACACACGACGACCGCGCTGACCGTGATCTTCACGGGCGCCGCGATTCTGCTGTCAGAGGCGACGTCGAACACGGCGTCGGCGAACATGATTGTGCCCGTCGCGATTGCCGTCGCGCAGTCAGCGGGTGTGCGGCCGATCGAGCCGGCGCTGGGCGCCACGCTGGGCGCGAGCATGGGGTTCATGATGCCCATCTCGACCGCGCCGAACGCGATCGTCTACAGCTCGGGCTTCATCCCGATCACGGCGATGATGCGATACGGGATCGTTCTCGACCTTGTTGCGTTCGTGTTGATCGTGGCGGCGGTGATCGTGCTCGGGCCCGTGTTGTTCTGAGCTGCCTCTTCTGAGCCGCAGTAGGGCCCGATTTCAGTCGGGCCAGTGATCGGCCGCACTGAAGTGCGGTCCTACTGGCGTTTTCTGGAGTTTTCGAAAAGCACGTACCTCGAGGTACGCGCTAGTGGCAGGAATTGCCGCGTCAGCCGCGGCGTCGAGGTGCGCGGGTCGGTCGGGCCGGCGGGGTGGGCGGCGGTGGCGGAGGAACGCTCTCGACGGCCGCGGCAATTGCGCGGCTGATGCCCTGCAGGCGCTGCCGCGCGCCGAGATAATCCTCCTTGGCAAGCGCATTGCCAGCATCGTCAGTGGCCTTGCGCGCGGTGTCGATCGCCGCGCGCAGCGTTGCAGTGCCCGCCGCGGGCGTGTGCGGCGTCGTCTGCGGCTTGCAGGCGGACCATGGCCACCGAGATAGCCGCGGTCGCGTCCGCGAGGAGCCGTTCGGCATCGCTGCGCGCCGTCGCGCGTTCGTCGGCCGCGCGTTTGGCCGCCGCTTGCGCCTGCTCGCGGCTGTCGAGCGCGTGATTGAGCGCGAGGCGGTAGTCGCGCTGACCGACGGCCTCCTGCGCCCGTGCCAGGGCATCGACGGCGCTCTTCAGCTCTTCGGGCGCGTAGATCGCGGCGCCGGCGGCTCGCGCGGCGTCGATGGCGCCCTGCGCCTGATGCAGTTCCTTGTTCGGAGGTTCGCCGCACGCGACGATCAGGAACGCGGGCAGCAGAATCGCGACGAGCTGCAGTACACGTCGACGCATCATCGCGCCTGAGTATATACGGGAGCCACGTCGTGCCTGAGGTTGTGATCCCCGAACGACTCGTAGCGGCGCTTCGCCGCGCCACCCGCGTGGCCGTGATCACGGGCGCGGGGATGTCCGCCGAAAGCGGCGTGCCGACGTTTCGCGGCGCCGGTGGATTATGGCGATCGTTTCGTGCCGCGGATCTCGCGACGCCGCAGGCGTTCGCGCGTGATCCGGCGACCGTGTGGGCCTGGTATCGCTGGCGGCAGCGGCTGATCGCGGAAGCCGAGCCGAACGCCGGCCACGCGACCTTGGCGAGACAGCAGGCATTGCGGCCAGGCTGGCGAGTGCTGACGCAGAACGTCGATGGCCTGCATCAGCGGGCCGGCAGCGACGCCGTGATCGAGCTGCATGGCTCGATCTGGCGGACGCGGTGCGTGTCGTGCGGGCAGACGCGCGAGCTCTATCCGCAGCGGGTTGACGCCGAAGACGCACCGCTGCCGCGCTGCTTCTGTGGCTCGCTGATGCGACCTGACGTCGTCTGGTTTGGCGAAGCCCTCGATCCACAGGTCACGAGCGCGGCCTGGACCATCGTGGAAGAAGCTGAGACGGTGATCGTGGTCGGGACGTCGGCGGTCGTGTTCCCTGTCGCCGCGCTGCCCCACGTGGCCCAGGCGCGGAACGTGCCCGTCGTCGAGATCAACGTCGAGGACACGCCGCTCACGGCGAGCGTCACTCATGTCGTCCGCGCCACCGCCGCGACCGCGCTGGCGGCGCTCGAGCGGCGGCTGTGAAACGGCTGGCCCCGGCGGACCGACCGCGAGAAAAGCTCGCGCGGGCTGGCGTCGCGGCGCTCGGGGACAACGAGCTGATCGCGGTGATTCTTGGCCAGGGGAGCGCCGGCCGCACGGCGCTCGATCTCGGCGAGGCGGTGCTGGCGTGCGCGGGCGCCCCCACTGGTCTGTCGCGGCTGTCGCTCGCCGATCTCCAGCGCATCGACGGCGTCGGCGTCGCGCGCGCGGCACAGATCCTGGCCGCCGTGGAGCTCGGTCGCCGCACGCTCTCCACCCCGCTCGAGCGCCGCCAGTTCACCCAGCCCCACGAGGTCGCGGCGTGGCTGCTGCCGCAGTACGGCGGCGCCCCGGTCGAACAGTTCGGGACGGTGCTGCTCGACACGAAGCATCGTCTTCTCTCCGTGCGCATCGTGTCGGTCGGCTCGCTCGATGCCAGCACCGCCGCGGCGCGAGATGTGTTCAGGGAGGCAGTCGCCGCCAGGGCGGCGGCGGTGATCCTGTTCCACAATCATCCGTCCGGGGATCCGTCGCCAAGCCGCGACGACGTGGCCGTGACCCGCCGACTCGTCGCTGCGGGGACGCTGCTCGGAATCGAGGTCATCGATCACGTGATTCTCGGCGCCGCGACGTTCTTCAGCTTCCGGGAAGCCCGACCGACGACCCTTGTGTCTGTGTAGTCGCCCTCTGCCGCGCCGCGCCGCTTTCAGTCCTGTCGCAGCGCGAGTGCCGGATCGGTCCGTGCCGCTTTCCACGCAGGCACGGCCGATGCCAGGAGGGCGGCCGTGCACAGCACCGTGGGCGCCGCGGCGAAGGTAACGGCGTCGAGCGGGGTCACGCCGAACAGCAGGGACGTCAGGGCACGCGCCAGCGCCGTGGCGCCGGCAAGCCCGATGACGGTTCCGACGAATACCACGCGGATCGCGCCGCCGAGCACGAGCCGCATGATGTCCGAGCCGCGCGCACCGATCGCCATGCGGACGCCGAGTTCGCGCCGACGCTGCCGAACCGAGAAAGCGAGAAGCCCGGCGACACCCACGGAGGCCACGATCAACGCCAGGACGGCGAAGAGTGCCACGAGCCTGGCGCGGAACCGAGGCTGCGAGGTGGCTTGCGCCGCGATCTCGTCGATCGTCCGCACCTGCGTGAGCGCGAGGTTCTTGTCCACGCGTGCCACTGCGGCGGCGATTGCCGGCTGCATCGCCGCAGGCGGCACGAGCGTCCGTACCGACAATGTCGACCAGAACCAGGGGTTTTGCGTGAGCGGCACGTAGATCTGCACCGCGTCGCCCTCGTCTGACGGTGTCTCGAGCACCTGGCGGGCGACGCCCACCACCTGTCGCGTGACCGGAGTTGGTCCCTGGGGAGACATCGCGTCGACACGCACCTGCAACGTCAGTGGATCGCGGCCGCGAGCATAACGCCTGACAAAGGCCTCGCTGACCACGCACACCGGAAGTGAGGCGGCGGTATCGGCGGCGCCGAACGCGCGGCCGCGGACGATCGGGATCCCGAGGGTCTCGAAAAAGCCGGCTCCTGAAATCTGGTAGTGCGCCGACGGCTGATTGGCGGCGTCAACGGCCGGATCGCCGACGATCGTGAAGCCCTGACCGATGTCCCACCCATCGAGCGGGAGACTGCCGCCAAACGAGGCGCGGGCAACGCCGGGGAGTGCCGCCAGCTCACGCTCGACAGCCCGATAGAATGCGGCCGTATGGCCCGGGGTGGGATACCTGCTCTCGGGCAGGACGGTCACCATGGTCAGCACGCGATGCTCCCGGTTGCCCGGATCCACCTTGTCGAGCGTGAGCAGTGTACGAATCAGCAGGCCGGCGCCTGTCAGCAGAACGATTGCGACGGCCACCTCGCCGACTGCTAGCGCCGATCGGACACGCCCGGCACCCTCGGTGGACGTCCGGCTGCCGGACGACATTGCGGCTGTTAGCGGCACGCCGGCGGCGTGCCAGGCCGGCGCCAGGCCAAACAGTACTCCCGTGACGAGCGTCAGCAGCACCGCGAAGCCCGCGACGCGAACATCGAGCGCGAGAAGGATTCCTTCCGGCAGCGTGTCTGCAGGAATGACAGACGGGGCCGCCTGGAGAACCGCGGCGGCCAGGCCGACGCCGAGCGTGCCGCCGATCGCCGCGAGCAACAGGCTCTCAGTGACCAGCTGTCGCAACAGGCGAACGCGGCTGCCGCCGAGGGCCGCACGAACTGCGATTTCGCGTGTCCGTCCGATCCCACGAGCCAGAAGGAGATTGGCGACGTTGGCGCAGGCCATCAGCAGCACCAGGCTGACGATGCCGATGAGAACCGCGGAGGTGGTCCGCAGGTCCCCGCCGACCAGTGCCTGTCGGAGCGGTTCCACGATCACGCCCCAGCCTTTGTTGGTGTCGGGCGACACGCGGGCAATGCCGTGCGCGATGCGGGCCATGTCGGCGCGCGCCCGTTCGATCGTGACGCCCGGCCGCAGGCGGCCGACGACCTGAAGATAGTGCATCTGACGTTGCTCGGGGGTGCGCTCGGGCTTGAACACGACCCAGAGATCACTGGAGAACAGGATCTGAAAGTGCGCGGGGACGATGCCGATGACGGTGTGCGGTTCGCCGTCGAATCGCACGATGCGGCCGACGATGGCCGGATCGCCGCCGAAGTGGCTGCGCCAGAGCCGCTCGCTGATCACGACAGCATGCGCGGCCGGCGCCGCATCGTCCGGGCGAAACGTGCGGCCCGCGACCGGCAAGACACCAAGGACGTCGAAGAATCGCGCCGTCACCGATTGGCCGGCAACCCGTTCGGGCAGGGCCCCTGGTCTGGTCAGCGTCCGGCCGCCGCCGGCGATGGCCGCCATCGCGGAGAAGGTCTGGTTCTGCTCGCTCCAGTCCACATAGTTCAGCGGCGCGACGCGGTTGCGGGTGGCCCCGGGCGGAGCTTCCCAGAGCATCACGAGCGCATCAGGATCGCGGTACGGCAATGCCCGGAGCAGCGCCGCGTCGAACAGGCTGAAGATCGCGGCTGTCGCGCCGATGCCCAGGGCGAGGATCGCGACCGCGAGTGCAGTGAACCCGGGGGCTCGCCACAGCATGCGAGCGCCGTATCGAAGGTCGCGCCAGAATGTCATGCGTCCTTTGACGAGAGTTGGAGGTTCCGCGTTGGCAAGATTCATCCCTCGGCCCCTGGGCTGAGAGGTGGTTCTCGTTCGGTAGGCTAGAATGAGGGTTTCGGGTTTCCTTCGAGAGCCCGACCGAGGCGATGCGGATTCTCTACTTCGACTGCTTCAACGGCGCGTCCGGCGACATGATTCTCGGCGCGCTTCTCGATGCCGGGCTGCCGCTCGAGGCCCTGCGCGACGCGCTGGGGAGCCTTGCCATCGACGACTTCGAGGTCACCGCCGAGCGTGTGCTGCGCGCTGGCGTATCGGCGACGAAGTTCCGCCTGGTGGAGCATGGCGAGGCCGCGGTGCTTGTGCAGCCTGCGCACCCGCACCAGCACGACCACGATCACGTGCACGACACGCACGAACACGAGCACGCGCACCCATCGCACCAGCACGATCACGCGCATTCGCCGCACCCGACGCACCCCCACGATCATCCCCATCGCAGCCTGCCGGAGATCTACCGGCACATCGACCGATCGGCCCTGAGCACCGAGGGAAAGATGCGCGCGAAGGCGTTGTTCGAGCGGCTGGCCATCGCCGAAGCGGCGATCCATCAGATGCCGGTCGAGCGCGTGCACCTGCACGAGGTCGGCGCGCTCGACTCGATCGTCGACATCGTCGGTGCCGTGTTCGCGCTTGACTGGTTCAAGCCCGATCGCGTGGTGGTCTCGCCGATGAATGTCGGCCGTGGCATGGTCCATTCCGCCCACGGTGTGTTTCCCGTGCCTGCGCCGGCGACGGTGAGCCTGCTGGCCGACGCGCCGATTTTCTCGCGCGGCCCCGAAGCGGAACTGCTGACGCCGACCGGCGCGCTGCTCCTCACGGGGTACGCCGCCGAGTTCGGGCCGATTCCCGGCATGCGGATTTCGGCCAGGGGCTACGGCGCCGGCGAGCGCGATTTCAAGGAGACCCCCAACGTGCTGCGCGTGCTGGTCGGCGAGGCCGCCGCCCACACGCATGTGGTGACGGTCGTCGAGTGTGAGATCGACGACATGAACCCGCAGCTGTTCGGGCCGCTCATGGATCGCCTGTATCGGGCGGGCGCACTCGAAGTGTTCTATGTGCCGGTGCAGATGAAGAAGAACCGGCCCGGCACGCTGGTCACCATTCTGGCGGCACCCAACGGGCGGGAAGCCGTGGCCGATGTGCTGTTTCGCGAGACCACGACAATCGGCGTGCGCTATGCGGAGTGGCAACGCGAGTGCCTGACGCGGGAGATCCTTTCGCTCGAGACCCCGTATGGCGCCGTGCGTATCAAGGTTGCTCGCCGCGGCGCGACCGTCATGAACGCGCAGCCGGAATTCGATGATTGCGCAGCCCGCGCGACCGAGCACGGCGTGGCGACCAAGGACGTGCACGCCGCCGCGCTCAAGGCCTGGCTCGATCGGTCCCACTCCTGATTCATGCGCTTCTACCTGACGACCGCCATCGACTACGTGAACAGCCGTCCGCACCTGGGCACCGCGTACAGAAGATCTCCGCCGACGTCATCGCGCGCTACCAGCGTCTCTCCGGCGTCGACACCCATTTCCTGATGGGCAACGACGAGCACTCGCAGAACGTGTTTCGCCGCGCCCGCGAGCTCGGTCTCGATCCCAACGCGTATTGCGACCAGATGGAGCGGACGTTCCGCGAAGTGTGGTCCAAGCTCTCGATTTCGTTCGACGACTTCATCCGCACGACCGAGCCGCGCCACCGGGCCGCCGTGCAGCGGATGGCGCAGGCCTGCTACGACGCCGGCGATGTCTACGAAGGCCATTACGAGGGCTGGTACTGCGTGTCGTGCGAAGCCTTCAAGCAGGAAAAGGACCTCGTCGACGGCAAGTGCCCGATTCACCTGACGAAGCCCGACTGGATCCGGGAGAAGAATTACTTCTTTCGCTTGTCCAAGTATCAGGAACCGCTGCTGAAGCACTACGCGGACCACCCCGAGTTCATCCAGCCCGAGATTCGCCGCAACGAGATTCTGCGACTGGTCGAGAGCGGGCTCGAGGATATCTCGATCAGCCGCGCCGGCCAGTCGTGGGGCATCCCGCTGCCGTTCGATCCGGAGAGCGTGGTCTACGTCTGGTTCGACGCGTTGATCAATTACGCGGCGGCCGTCGGATACGGGACCGACGATCCGCTGCTGTCGAAATGGTGGCCGGCGAGCCTGCACATCGTCGGTAAAGACATCACGCGGTTTCATTGCGTGGTCTGGCCGGCGATGCTGATGAGCGCAGGATTGGCGCTGCCGCGAACAGTGTTCGGCCACGGCTGGGTGCACTTCCAGGGACAGCGCATGAGCAAGTCGCTCGGCACGGTCGTCGATCCGCTGGAAGCCGCGGATCGCCTCGGGCCCGATCCGCTGCGGCTGTACCTGATGAAGGAGATTCCGTACGGCGGCGACGGCGACTTTTCGTGGGAGCGATTCGAGGAGCGCTACAACGTCGATCTCGCCAACAACCTGGGCAATCTCGTCAGCCGCGTCACGACGATGGTCGAGAAGTATCGTGGACTGCGGGTAGCGGCGTCGGGCGGATCCGGACCGCTTCGGGCCCAGGCAACGGAGACGGTCGCGACCTATCGTGCCGCGATGGAGCGATTGGCGTTGCACGAGGCGACGGCCGCCGTCTTCGCGCTCGTGGACGCGACGAACGGGTTCATCGCGGCGTCCGCGCCGTGGCACCTGGCGAAAGACGAGGCACGAGCCGGCGAGCTTACGCAAGTGCTGTTCGATGCGGCCGAGGCGGTCCGGATCGCGGCCGTCTTGCTGCTGCCGATCATGCCGGCGTCCGCCGAAGAGATTCTACGGCGTGTGGGCGAGCCGACGCCGTTCCGCGACCTTCGGCTCGACCGCGATGCTGCGTGGAAGAGCGACCTGTCGCGCACCTTCGTGAAGGGCCAGGCGATCTGGCCGCGTCTTGAACCTCGGGACCCGTCCCCTGGTTCGTCAGGAGATCCGTCCGTGTCCGACCAGCATGCGTCACCGCCGCCATCTGCACCTGCACCGCCCGCACCATCGCCACAGGCCGACGGCGCCCCCGTCGCCCCTGTCGCACCCGCCGTACCCGGAGTGATCGACATTGCGGCGTTCATGTCGGTAGAGCTCCGCGTGGCGAAGGTGCTGGGCGCCGAGCGTGTGCCGAAATCGAAGAAGCTGATGAAACTCCGCGTGGATGCCGGCTCCGAGGAGCGCACCCTCGTCGCGGGCATCGCCGAGGCCTACGAGCCGGAGCCGCTGGTCGGGAGGCTCATCGTCATCGTCGCGAACCTGAAGCCCGCGAAGCTGATGGGCATCGAATCAAACGGCATGGTGCTGGCCGCCAGCACCGAGGCGGGAGTGCCGATTCTCATCGAACCCGGCTCGGGAGCCGCGCCTGGCATGCGCGTCCGCTAGCAAGGAAGCTCGGCGCAGTTGGTCATTCGGCGTTCAAGCTCCTTGTTTGTCGCTCTGAGTTCGTTGTTCTCATGATCGATTCCCACTGCCATCTCGCCGATGACGTGTTCGAGCCCGAGTTGACGGACGTTATCGCCCGCGCGCGGGCGGCGGGGCTCGAAGGCGCTCTGTGCATCCTTGCGGCGGAGGATGACGACGAGGCGCGGCGGGCTGGCACGGTGACGGCGGCGTGGAGTGCGGTGCGGTTCGCAACCGGCGTGCATCCGCATCAGGCGAAGGTGGGCGAGGGCCGGCCCGGACATGCGGACGCCCTGGTCCGCGCGCGCGCGACCCAGACAGCGGCCGTGGCGGTGGGCGAAATCGGCCTGGACTACCACTACGACTTCTCGCCGCGCGCCGTCCAGCGCGAGGTGTTCGTGGAGCAGTTGGCGACAGCACGCGCGCTGGGCCTGCCCGTGATCATCCATACGCGCGAAGCAGACGACGACACGTTCGCGGTGCTCGCGAGCGAGGGGGCGGGCATCCCCGGCGTCTTTCACTGCTTTACCGGCGGGGTCGATCGCGCGCGGAAGGCGCTGGACCTTGGGTTTCATGTCTCGCTGGCGGGCATCGTCACGTTCCCGAAAGCGACGGATCTCCACGAGGTGGCGGCGTTTGTCTCCGAGGACCGTCTGCTGGTCGAAACGGACAGTCCGTTCCTCGCGCCCGTGCCGCACCGCGGCAAACGGAACGAACCTGCGTTCGTGTCGCACGTGGTCGATGCGCTGGCCCGGATTCGCGGTATGTCGTCCCGCGACGTCGCCGCGCTCACCACGCGGAATTTCCTAGAACTGTTTGCACAGACGGCGGTTACACCGCGTTGACACCCCGCGCGCAACTATGTTGAGATTGAACGCGTCTTGACCCGATCCGTCGACAGCCCGCCGCCCGATCTGCTCCGCCTGTTCGAGCCGATCCGCGACGACCTCGCAAGGGTCGAGCGGGAGTTCGGCCGTCACCTGCAATCGCAGGTAAGCCTCATCCCCAAGATCGGCAAGTACATCCAGCAGAGCGGCGGCAAACGCGTCCGTCCGGCGGTGCTGCTGATGGCGGCGCGGCTATGTGGCTACGAAGGCGAACGGGCCGTGATGAACGCTGCCGTCGTGGAGTTCATCCACACCGCGACGCTGGTGCACGACGACATCATCGACGACTCCGAGTACCGCCGCGGCCGCCTTGCCGTGCACTCGCAGTGGGGCAACGATATCACCGTGCTCCTCGGCGACTTCCTCTACATCAAGTCGATGTCGCTGGCGCTGTCGCAGGACTCGCTCGAGATCGTCAGGCTGCTCTGCGACGTGACGCTGCGCATGATCGAAGGCGAGCTGTATCAGCTGACCAAGAACGGCGACATCGCGATCACGGAAGACGAGCACTTCGACATCATCCGTCGCAAGACCGCGTACCTGTTCGCCGGCTGCGCCCAGATCGGGGGAATGCTCGGCGAGTCCACGCCCGAGCAGCAGGGCGCGCTGCGCGAATACGGGTTCAATCTCGGCGTCGCGTTCCAGCTGATGGACGATCTGCTCGACTTCACGGGCGACGCGGCCGCGCTCGGCAAGCCGGTTGGCGGCGACCTTCGCGAGGGCAAGGTCACGCTGCCGATCATCCGTCTGCTGGCCAGCGCCGACGGCGCCACGCGCGCGCTGATCGCCGACGTGGTCGACGAGCGAAGCGTCACGCTGGAGCGGTGGGCAGAGATCACGCGCCTGCTGAAACAGTCCGGCGCGATCGATTACGCCACGGCGCGCGCCAACGAGTATGCGCACGCCGCGCGTCAGAAATTGTCGGCGTTCCCCGATGGCCCCGAGCGCGCCGCCTTGTCGGCGCTCGCCGAGTTCGTCCTGCTTCGCGATCGGTAACTCCTTCGCCGTATGTCTGCGCGCGCGCGCGTCCACGAGCTTCGCGAGCGCATCCGCTATCACGAAGACCGCTACTACGTTCACGCGGATCCGGAGATCTCGGACGTCGAGTTCGACGCGCTGATGCGCGAGCTCCAGGCGCTCGAAGCGGCGCATCCGGAACTGGCGACCGCCGATTCCCCGACCCAGCGTGTCGGCGGCAAGGTGGTCGAGGGATTTGAGACCGTCGCGCATCGCGCCCCGATGCTGAGCCTCGACAATGCGTACAGGGAAGACGAGCTGCGCGCCTTCGACGAGCGCGTGCGCAGGGGCCTGGGAATCTCGAGCGCCGTCATGTACGTCGCCGAACTCAAGATCGATGGCCTCAGCATCGCCTTGACCTATGTCGACGGCTCTTTCGTCCGCGGTGCCACGCGCGGCGACGGCGAACGCGGGGAAGACGTGACGTCGAACGTGCGTACGATTCGCGCGATCCCGCTGACCCTGCAGCGTGCACCTGCCGGCGAGATTGAGGTGCGCGGCGAGGTGTTCCTGCCCCGCGCCGCGTTCGCCCGAATCAACCGGGAGCGTGAGGATGCAGGAGAGCCGCTGTTCGCCAACCCCCGCAACGCAGCGGCAGGGACGATGAGGAACCTCGATCCGCGACAGGTGGCGCGCCGCCGGCTGGGGGCCTGGACGTATCAGGTCTTGGGCATGCCGGAGCTCGAAACCCACGCCGACACGCTCGAGATGCTGCTGCACTGGGGGCTCCCGGTGGAGCCGCACTGGACGCGATTGAGCGGCGCCGACGAGCTCGTCGGCTGGTGCGCCCGGTGGCAGGACACACGGCACGATCTCGAGTTCGACACCGATGGCGTCGTCATCAAAGTCGACGCCCTCGCCCTCCGGAACCGGCTCGGCGCCACCTCGAAGTTTCCGCGCTGGGCTATCGCCTACAAGTTTCCGGCCGAGCAGCAGACGACCACGCTCAGAGACATCACGGTCAACGTGGGCCGGACCGGCGCGGTCACGCCCGTCGCCGTTCTCGAGCCCGTGCTGCTGGCGGGTTCCACGATTGCGAACGCAACGCTGCACAACGCCGACGAGGTCGCCCGCAAGGATATCCGCATCGGCGATCGCGTCCTGATTGAAAAAGGCGGCGACGTTATCCCGAAGGTCGTCAAGGTCGTCGACGCCGAACGGCCCGGCCGGGGCGAGCCCTGGCAGATGCCATCGGCATGCCCGTCGTGCGGCGCGCAGCTGGTGCGGCCGGATGATGAAGTCGTGTGGCGATGTGAGAACAGCGCCTGCCCCGCGCAGCTCCGCCGCCGCATCGAGCACTTCGCGTCGCGGAATGCCATGAACATCGACGGGCTCGGGTCGGCGATCGTGGATCAGCTGATCGATCAAGGCCTGGTGCACGACGTGGCCGATCTCTTTGCGCTGACCGCGCCCGAGCTCGAGCAGCTCGTCGTGGCGCCGAAGGATGCCAAGTCCGACCGCGCGCGGCCGCGAAAACTGGGCAAAGTGGGCACGAACCTGGTGGCTGAAATCGACCGCAGTCGCAGCAACGATCTGTGGCGGCTGATTCACGGTCTCGGGCTCCGGCACGTCGGCGAGCGCGCCGCCACGCTGCTGGCGCGGGCCTTCGGGCGCCTGGAAGCGCTCGCCGCCGCAGACGGCAATCAACTGCAGCGCGTTCCCGAGATCGGCCCCGTCGTCGCGGAGTCGGTCGCGGAATGGTTCGCCGAGCCGCACAACCGGGCGCTGGTCGAGCGCCTCCGCGACGCCGGCGTCCATACCGAGGCGTCGCCGGCGGAGCTGAGCGCGGCGCCCGGCGATGGCCCCTTGTCAGGCAAGACGTTCGTCCTCACCGGGACGTTGCCGTCGATGACGCGCGAGGCGGCGACGGACGCGATCGAGCGGCTCGGCGGGAAGGTGACCGCCTCGGTCAGCCGGAAGACCAGCTACGTCGTGGTTGGCGCCGATCCCGGCAGCAAAGCCGAGAAAGCGAAGAGCCTCGGCGTGGAAACGCTGGATGAAGCCGCATTTTTGCGCCTTATAATGCCAGCATGAGCCGACGGTTCGCCCTGGTCACCGTGGTGCTTGTGGCGGCGGGCTCGTTCCTTGTCGGGCTCATCGTTGCCGGTTCGCTGACACCGGCGCCCGCCGTTTCCCGCACGACGCGGCCGTCGTCGGTTCCGCCGGCAGGGGTACGGCTTGCCAGCTCGTCATCGCTCGTCAACTTTGCCGACGTCGCCGAACGCCTGAATCCAGCTGTCGTCAACATCGACGCCACATCCCGGGGGGGCGGGCAGCCATCCGAGGACACCGACACGTCCGCGCCGCCGAGGGACGGTTCGGCGCGCCCGTGGGAGCCGAATCGCGGCGACGAGCTCGACGTGCCGCGTCGCGGCACGGGCAGCGGCGTGGTCATCGAGCCCGAGGGCTACATCCTCACGAACCACCACGTCATCGAGCGGGCCGAGCGGATCCTGGTGAAGCTGACCGACGGACGCACGCTTCGCGCCGAAGTCGTCGGGTCCGACCCGGACACCGACATCGCGCTCCTCAAGGTCGAGTCCAAGGGACCGATTGCGGCCGCCCCGCTCGGCGATTCGGACACGCTGCGAGTGGGCGAGTGGGTGTGTGCGATCGGCAACCCGCTGGCGTACGAGCACACCGTCACCGTGGGCGTGGTGAGCTACATCGGCCGGAAGCTCTTCGACAAGAGCCTCGACAACTATATTCAGACCGATGCCGCGATCAACTTTGGCAACAGCGGCGGTCCGCTGATCAACGCGCGCGGCGAGGTCATCGGCATCAACTCGGCCATCAGCTCTCGCGCCAGCAACATCGGCTTTGCGGTGCCGGTGAACCAGGCACGCGCCGTCCTCCCGCAGTTGAAACAGTTCGGACGAGTGGCGCGCGGGTACATCGGGGTGGCCCTGAAGGACGTCGATCCGGATCTGCAGCGTTCGCTGAACCTGGGCACGGCGCGCGGCGCGCTGGTGCAGGACGTCACCGAGGGCTCGCCGGGCGAACGCGCCGGCCTGCGCGCCTACGATCTGATCACGGCGGTCGACGGGCGCGCCATCGTGACCAACGACGAGCTGATCCGCCGCATCTCGGCGATGTCGCCAGGGAGTCCGGTTCGCGTCGACCTCGTGCGGGACGGGCGTCCGGTGGCGTTGACCATCAAGCTGGCCGAACGGCCGGGCCGACCCATCCAGTCGCGGAAGCCCGGGCCCACGCAACCGTCGAGCAACCCGGCGCCGCCCGAGCCGCCGCTTGGCCTGATCGTCCGCGACCTCGATCGCGACGATGTGGCTCGGCTCGAATTGCAGCATCCGCTGCAGGGCGTCGTGATCTCGCGGGTCGATCCGTTGAGCGCGGCCTTCGATGCGGACCTCGAGCGCGGCCAGGTGATCCTGGAAGTGAACCGCCGCCCGGTGGCGTCGGTGGGCGACTTCCGGCGGCTCGTCTCCAGCGCCCATGCGGGCGACGTGCTGACGCTGTATCTCTATCTCCCGGACGCCGAGCAGCGGGCGCTGCGCACGGTTCGGGTGGACACGCACTGATCCTCGCACCGGGCCGACAGACCCGGACCGCGACCTCCATGAAACCACGCATCCTGGTGATCGATGACGAGTCGGCGATTCGCGACTCGTTGAAGATGATTCTCGAATACGAGGGCTATGAGGTGCAGGGCGCCGCGACCGGCCAGGACGGCCTCGTCATCGTCGATCGCGAACAGCCCGATCTCGTGCTGCTCGACATCAAGATGGCCGGCATGGACGGCCTCGAGGTGCTGCAGCGCTTGAAGGGCGCGCACGAACCGCTGCCGGTCGTGATGATCTCGGGCCACGCGACCGTCAGCACGGCCGTCGAGGCGACGAAGCTCGGCGCCTTCGATTTCATCGAGAAGCCGCTCTCCACCGAACGCGTGCTCGTCACCGTCCGCAACGCCCTGGATCGGCATCGTCTCGTCGACGAGAACCTGACGCTGCGCAAGGCACAGGAGGCCCGCCATCACCTGGTTGGCGAAGGGCCGGCGCTTCGCGGTGTGCTCGACGCCGTCCGCCGCGCCGCACCGACCGCGGCGACCGTGCTGATCACCGGAGAGAGCGGCGTCGGGAAGGAACTGGTGGCGCGCGCCATTCACCGTAACAGCCTGCGTGCGCGTGAACGGTTCGTGCAGGTGAACTGCGCGGCGATTCCCGACGACCTGATCGAGTCGGAGCTCTTCGGCCATGAGAAGGGCTCGTTCACCGGTGCCACCGAGAAACAAGTCGGGAAGTTCGAGCAAGCCGACAAAGGGACGATCTTTCTCGACGAAGTCGGCGACATGAGCCTGAAGACGCAGGCCAAGGTGCTGCGCGTGCTGCAGGAAGGCGAAGTCGAGCGGCTGGGGTCAGCCAAGACGACGAAGGTCGACGTCCGTGTGATCGCGGCGACGAACAAGCGGCTGGAAGAGGAGGTCGAGAAGGGGAACTTCCGTGAGGACCTGTACTTCCGCCTCAACGTGATCCCGATCCACGTGCCGCCGCTGCGCGAGCGGGCCGACGACATTCCGCCGCTGGTGCGCCATTTCCTCGACCTGGCGAGCCGCGAAAACAACCTGCGACCGAAGCGCGTGACCGACGCTGCGATGGCCACGCTCCAGCGCCATCGATGGCGCGGCAACATCCGCGAGCTGCGCAACACGATCGAGCGGCTGGTGATCATGACGCCAGGCGAGACGATCGACGTCGCGAACCTCCCGGAGGTGGTGCGCGTTGACGGCGGTGCGCGCGCACCTGATAATGAATCGATCCAGGCCGGCACGCTGCGCGAGCACAAGGAAGTCGCAGAGCGTGCGTTCCTCGTCCAGAAATTGCGCGAGACCGGGTGGAATATCTCGAAGACCGCGGATTTGATCGACACGCCGCGGAGCAATTTGTACAAGAAGTTGGAGCAATACAGGATCACGCAGGAGACAGATGGGTGAGAGCCGCAGCCGGGCCAGACGACCGCTGTCGATCGAGGCCGCGCCGGCGGGCAACCGCTGGTGTCGTAGCGCGATCGGGAGAGGAAAGTCCGAACTCCAGAGGGCAGTGCGCCGGGTAACGCCCGGGCAGGGTAACCTGACGGAATAGTGGCACAGAAAATATACCGCCCGCCTTCGCGCGCTTCGGCGCGCTTCGGCGCGGCAGGCCCAACAAGGCTTGCTGCGCCGTGGCCCGTAAGGGCGGAGGCGAGTAAGGGTGAAATGGTGCGGTAAGAGCGCACCGCGCTTCTGGCAACAGAAGTGGCAGGCAAAACCCCGCACGGAGCAAGACCAAATAGGGAGGCGCTTGAGGGCGGCCCGTCCGAAGCCTCCGGGTAGGTTGCTGGACCCTGCCAGTAATGGCAGGGCGAGAGGAATGGTCGTCGCGCCATAGCTCGCCCGTCAGGGCGAGCGACGGCGGACAGAATTCGGCTTATCGGCTTGACTGCGGCACTCTCAATCCGTCTTCGGCAGGCGACGCGCCGCGCGCGTCGTCTGCCGTTCGTGCTTTCGATGCTCGTGGCGCTTGGCACCATCGCATTGCCGGCACAGGATCTCGGCATTCGGCAGTACAAACCCAGATCCACGCTCGTCGTGGCGGCGCATCCGGTGCCGCGGGCCAAGTATCCCGTCATCGACGTCCACAGCCATCATTTCGATCTCAGTTCGGAACGCTGGGCGACGATCGTCCGCGAGATGGACGCGCTCAACCTGCGTCTGCTCGTGAATCTGAGCGGGGGCTCGGGCGCAGAGCTGAAGCAGAAGATCGCGATCGTCGCCGGCAGCCCGGCGCCGACGAGGATGGTGCAGTTCGCCAATCTCGACTTCGACGACCTCAATCAGTTCGGCTACGGGCTGCGTGCCGCGGCGCGGCTCGAGGGCGACGTCAAGGCGGGCGCACGCGGGCTGAAGATCTACAAGAACCTCGGGCTGACGCTGAAGCGCAGCAACGGCCAGCGCGTCCCGGTGGACGATCCCGAGCTCGATCCGGTATGGGCGGCGTGCGCCCGGCTGCACATCCCGGTGCTGATTCACACGGGCGAGCCGGCGCCGTTCTTCGAGCCCGTGGACGAGAAGAACGAGCGCTGGCTGGAACTGCAGGTGCACCCAGAGCGGCGGCGCCCGCCGTCGAACTTTCCGACGTTCGAGACACTGATGGCGGAGCGCGATCGGTTGTTCACGAAGCACCGGGACACGACCTTCATCGCGGCGCACTTCGGTTTCCACGCCAACGATCTCGGACGGCTGTCGGCCATGCTCGACACGATGCCGAACGTGTACACGGAGACCGGTGCGATTCTCGCCGAGCTCGGGCGCCAGCCGAGGGCGGCGCGCGCGTTCTTCATCAAATACCAGGACCGCATTCTCTTCGGGAAGGATTCGTACGAGGCCAGCGAGTTCCCGTATTACTGGCGCACGTTCGAGACGGCGGACGAGTATTTCGATTATTACCGCGACTACCACGCCTTCTGGAAGCTGTATGGCCTCGATCTGCCGGACGTGGTGCTGCGCAAGGTGTATTACGGCAACGCGCTCAAGATCGTGCCGGGCCTTCCGGCCGGCGATTTTCCCGCCGTCACGGGTTCACCGACGGCATCGGGGCGGAACTGACCATGGCGCGATGGCTCATCACCGGCGGCGCCGGCTTCATCGGATCGCATCTCGCCGAAGCATTGCTCGGCAGGGGCGAAACGGTACGGATCGCCGATAGCTTCATCACGGGCCACCGCCGGAATCTCGCCGTGCTCGGCGATCGCGCGGAGCTCGTCGAAGGCGACCTCGCGGAGGCCGCTGTCGCTGCCCGAGCGGTTGCAGGCATGGACTATGTGCTGCACCAGGCGGCGATTCCCTCTGTGCCGCGATCGGTGCAGGACCCCATGACGTCGAATCGTGCCAACGTCGACGCCACGCTGCAGGTCTTGCTCGCGGCGCGCGACGCGTCGGTCAGGCGCGTGGTGTATGCCGCCTCGTCATCGGCCTACGGCGACACCCCGACGCTGCCCAAACGCGAGGACATGCCGACGCGGCCCTTGTCCCCGTATGCGCTGCAGAAGCTCGTCGGCGAGCAGTACATGCAGCTGTTCACGTCGCTCTACGGTCTCGAGACCGTGAGCATTCGCTACTTCAACGTGTTTGGTCCGCGGCAGGATCCGTCGTCGCCGTACTCCGGTGTGATTGCCCTCTTCGTGACGGCGCTGCTGGCGGGTAAGGCGCCGACCATCACCGGCGACGGAGGTCAGACGCGCGACTTCACGTATATCGCCAACGTGGTCGACGGCGTGCTGCGGGCGGCTACCGCACCAGGCGCGGCGGGCGAGGTCATCAACGTCGCCACCGGCCGGCAGATTTCGATCGCCGATCTGGCCAGGATCCTTGGCGGCATTATTGGAGTCAGTGCGCCCGCCGTGCGCGTCGACGCGCGCCCCGGCGACGTACGCGATTCCCTGGCCGACATCTCGAAGGCGAAGGCGCTTCTCGGCTACGAGCCGATCGTGGGACTGGAGGAGGGCCTACGATACACCGTGGAATGGTATCGAAGCGAGCATCCTGACTTTCGCTGAAGGGTGTCCCCGCGCTATCGACCTACCAGGACCTTGACGGCCACACCAACGCCCCCCAGGTTCGATTCGTCGAACTCGTCGGCAATGCCGGGCGCCCCGATCGCATCGGGAACGCTCGCGTAGCGCAGCTCGCCGGCAATCCACAGCCATTTCTTCACCGCGTATTCGGCCCCGACCACGGCGTGATAGCTGGTGAAGCGCTCGTCGATCGTCTCGTCGGCGTCCGCGAAATCCGACGTCTCTTGAAATCGTAGCGACCCGAAGCCGCCACCGACGTAAGGAGTCACGTTGTTTTGCGCCGGGAACCGATAGCCGCCGACCACCCGCCACGGGTCCATGGTGATCGTATCGGGAATGCCGAGCCTGAAGACCTGACCGTCGACGACGACGGCACGCTCGCCCGTCTTCTTGAAGTGTTCGAACGACACGTCCACGAAAAAGTGGCGGAAGATCGCCTGGCCGCCGCCGCCGTAGAACACGCCCTGTGACTGATCGAGGATCGCCTTGAAGCTGTCGCTGGCCTGGAACCAATCGATCGAGACCATCCCGTAGCCCCGGGCGCCGAAGGCTGGCGGGGGCGGCGATTTCCGGTGGGACCCGTGTGCCATCCCGGAGGATGGTGGCTGCGCGGCGCGCAGCGGCGGTTCGGGCCCCTCGACGAGCTGAACGTGGCCCTTGTAGACGAATCCGACCGCGCCGCCGGCACCGGCAAACTTCTCGGGCACGCGGACCTGGTACCACTGGCCCTCCCTGGCAATCGCTTCGAGCACCACGCCTTCTGGCAGCGTGGCGATGACCGCGCTCGGGTTTCTACGCCAGACGAGGACCTTGTCTCTCGTGGTCTTCACCATGCTCTGCGCCTTCGCCTGCGCACCCGCAGGCACGGTCGCGACTTGCGCACCGGCGATGGCGGGCACGAGACAGCAGCACGCGACCACCGAGAACGAGACGAGCCGCGACCTCATTTGCCGATACCCAGACCACGGATCGTGGCGCGCGGGTTGATGACGCCAAAGCCCGTGTCGTTGTCGCGGCCGGTCGGCCCGATATCGGTGGCGAAGCGCTCGATCAGGGCTTCCACCGCTTTCGGATCGGTCACTCCCTGAGTCATGAGCAACGCCGCCAGGCCGGCGACATGGGGCGTCGCCATCGACGTGCCCTCGAAGAAGAAGTAGCCGAAGTCATCGAAGATCCCCTCGTCGACCGAGGCGGGGTCGAGCGTCTGCTGCAGGACGCCGTCGCCGAACCCGTCGTCGTTGAGGTCCGCCAGGGTGTCGCCGCCGGGGGCGGAAATCTCCACATACGGATTGCTGTTCGAGTAGACGGCCCGCTGCAGATTGAAGTCGAGCGCGGCCACCGCAATCAGGCCCTGGATGTCCGGAGCAAACGCCGCCGGAAACGAATCCGGGCTTCCGATCTCACCTTCGTTGCCGGCTGCCGCCAGGACGACCGCGCCCTTCGAGATCGCGTAGTTGATGGCATCGCGTTCGGCGTCGCTCTCGCCCTCGCCGCCGAGGCTCAGGTTGATCACCTTCGCGCCGTTGTCGGCCGCGTAGCGAAGCGCCTCGGCAAGCGTCGCGCTCGTCCCGACGTTCGGCGCGCCGAGGATCTCGTCCCACAGACCCGAGAGCACCTTCACTGGCATGATGGCGACGTTGAAGGCCATTCCCGCGACGCCGAGGTCGTTGCCGGTCCGCTGCGCGATGGTGCCCGTCACGTGGGTGCCGTGCCCGTCGAGATCCACGGGCGTGCTGTCGTCCCAGATGAAATCGTGCGGCGACACGAAGGTCGTCCCTTCCAGATCGGGTGCCGGCCGGGTGGGGCCTTCCGTCGTGTAGGCGACGCCCGAATCGAGCACGGCGACGACGAGCGATGACTGGGCGCCGCGGTTGATGTCCCAGGTTCGCTCCATGTCGAGCTTCTGGAAGTTCCATTGCAGGTGATACAGCGGATCGTTCGGTGTGTAAGTGGGATAGCGGCGCCATTCAGGCTCGGCGTACACCACGCCCGGTTGCGCGGCGACTTCCCGCGCCGCCGCGGCCACGTCGCGATCGCTATCGATGGTGATGACGACAAAGTCCGCGAAGGGACGCCGCGACACGGAGCGGCCGCCGACTCGCGCGGCCAGCGTGGTCAGCGCGGCTTCGCTGATCCCGTCCGCGAGCTTCACGAGCAGCCGGCCGGGAACGAATTTCTGCCGTGGTACGTTGGCCTGTGCCTCTCGTCTCATCAGGACCTGTGCCGCGGCGTTGACTGGCAGCGGCGCGCCGGCCAACCAGAGCTGTTTGGCGTTGAGGCTCGCGGTCTGCGCGAGCAAGTCAGTTTGATATCCGATAACAAGCGTTGCGAACGCGATCGCCACGACGGTCTGGCCAGCTGACGCGGAACGACGGTGCATCTTCGAGCTCCCCTCGGCCGCCAGCGCGGCCGTGACCGGACCTAGCCTGACAGGAGGGCCGCAGACGGTCAAGGGACTTGCGCCTGCGCGACGGCGTCAGCGTGCCGATTTGTGCAGCGCGCGAACGTCGACGAGCGACGATCGATGTACACTCCGCCCCGCGCTTTTTCATGAGCACGATGGCGGTACTCGAACGGATCCTGCGTTGGCTGAGGGCGGCTCTGCCGCGCCTGTACTTCACCCGGTTTCCGCTCCTCTTCGGCGCGGTCACTGTAGGCATCGTCCCGGTTGCGCTCAAAGGCATCCCCACCATGCTTGCGAGCATGTTCGTGCTGACCCCGTTCGGCATCGCCGTGGTGACGCTCTTCGCGACGGCGGCCGCGTTCACCGTATTGGCCACCCGTCGCATCGTCCTCGTCAACGGCGCTGCTCGCTTCGGGGGCGACTGGCGCAATGTCGACTCCGCGATGCGCACCCGCGACGTGGCCGTCCACGCCCTGGTCGCCGCGCCGATCGTGGTCGCTGCGGTGTGGCGATCGGTCGAGTACGGCGGGCTCGGATGGGGCCGGGCGATGCTCGGCGCGCTCGCGGGAACCGTATCGGCCGTTGGATTGATCCTGGGTGTCTGGCTGCTGAATGCCTGGCTTGCTGAAAGCACGCAGCCGCTGCCGGACCTCGTGATTCCGCGTAGCGATTTGACCCGCCGGCTGCATGGCCGGAAGACCGGTCAGTCCTTCGTCGGGAAGCTGGTGAACCGCATCGTTGGTGTGCTGAGGCCGCTGCTCGGTCCCGGGTATGTTGACGAGCAGGGCCGACCGTTGCAGGCACACCTGTTCGCGGTGGCGCTGCTCGCAGTGTTCCTGATCGTCTACGCCGTCGGTTACTTCGCCTGGATGCCCGGCACCGCCCGGGGAGCGGGTGTGCCCGCGCTGGTGTATCTACTGACGATTGGCATCCTCGCCAACTGGTTTCTGGCCGGCGTCGCCTTCTATCTCGATCGCTATCACCTGCCGACGCTGTTGCCGTTGATGGCGTGGACGCTGCTCATCTGGGGCATCTCGCGATCGGATCATTATTTCGAGCTGCGCGATCAGCCGCGCGACGCGCGGGCGCTGGCGCTGCCCGCGGACGTGGCCGGGGCTCGCGCCGAGCCGCTGCTGACGGTGGTCGCGTCCGATGGCGGCGGCGCCCAGGCGGCCGGGTGGGCCGTGACCGTGCTGACGGGCATTCAGGAGCGTTGGCCCGGGTTTCAGGGCTCGACGCGGCTGATTAGCGCTGTTTCGGGCGGCAGCGTGGGGACAATGTATTTCGTCGCGTCGCTGCGACCGGACCGGCTGTCGACGGCAGCGAGCCGCCGCGAGGTACGAGACCTCTCCGTCCGGGGCAGCCTGAGCGAAGCCGCCTGGGGCCTGGCCTACCCGGATCTGTGGCGCGTGCTGATGTGGATTCCACCGTGGTTCCACTTTGAAAAGGATCGCGCCTGGGCGATGGAGCAGGCCTGGACGCGTGACTGGATCCGTCCCACGCTCTCGTCGATGCGGGTCGGGGTCGGCGAAGGCTGGCGCCCGTCGATTGCGCTGAACGCGACGGGCGTCGAAACAGGCGAGCGGTTCGCGTTCGCCACGTTCGGCGTGCCGCAGGATCCACAGTCGCCGTGGAATACCGGAACGCTTCACAGTCTCTACGACGATCGCGACATCGCGCTGGCCACTGCGGCGCGGGTGTCGGCCACATTCCCGTACGTGACGCCGATCTCGCGGGCGTCGCCGACTTCGACACCGGAGCGGGCCCTGCACTTCGGTGATGGCGGGTATGCCGACAACACCGGCATGGCGTTGGCGATGCGATGGCTGGACGCGGCGATGACCGCGCGTCCCGCGGCCTATCGCGGCAAAGCGGTCGCGTTTATCCAGATTCGATCGGCGCCCGACAGAAGCGAGGCTGAGCCGAAGGATCGCGGCTGGCTCTACGAGCTCATCGGTCCGCTCCAGACGCTGCTGAGCGTCCGTGTGGCGGGGCAGCGTGAACGCGCCGAGGGTGAACTGCGCTTCCTGCAGCGGCTGTGGTGCGGGAAGCAGGTGGAAATCCGCCGGTTCACCTTCGCCTTTGAACGAGAGAAACCGCCGCTGTCGTGGCAGTTGACGCCAACCGAGGTTGGCGCGCTCGAGCAGGAATGGGCGTCGGCTCGTAACCAACAGACGCTCAAGGATCTGCTGGACCTGGCCGCGAATCCTGCTGAAGCGTGCGCGGCGCACGGCATCACCTTGACGAGCGAGCCGGATGTCACGCGGCCGTGATGAAGTGCCAAGTGCTAAGTGCCAAGTGCTAAGTGAAGTGGAGAGTGGGCGGTGAGGAGTGGTTGCTGGATCGGTCAGGTCGTCGCAAGTTCACGGACTGCAGCAACTTGCACCTGAGCGGAGCAACTTGGCAACCACTTGCAGTTCGCCACTTCCCACTCCATTTGGCACTTGGCACTTAGCACTTCGCACTGCTGTCGGCCATTCACCAATTCCACGCAGACACTCAAGCCTCTTCGACCCTTTTGCCTAGTAATTCTTGTACCGGTCGCGATCGAGCCAGGCCCCGGCGGTCATGACGCGCTGCACCCTTCGGACGGCGCGGATGTCTTTGAGCGGATCGCCATCAAGGACGACAAGGTCGGCGGCCAGGCCGGGCCGGAGCGTTCCGAGCTCCTGCTCGCGATATAGAAAGGTTGCGGCTGTGCCCGTGGCGGCGGTGAGCGCCTCGAGCGGCGTGAAGCCGCTTGCGACAAGGAGCTCCAGCTCGCGCCACGGCGCCTCGCCGCGGCCCGCGAAAGGGACCTCCGAGTGGCCGCCGACGACCACGCGCGCGCCCTCGAGCGCGGCGCGCCGCGCCAGCCGCTTCATGTTCTCGAACCCCGCGGCCATCATGGCAGCGGTCTCCCTGGTCGTCTTCGGCGGCGCCTGATCGGCGCGGCGTTCGAAGACGGCGAGCGTCGGGTCCAGCCATGGATGGCGATCGCGCAGCACGGCGTAAAGCGCCTTCGCCTCGGGGCCGTCGAGATTCAGTTGCGCGAACGTGCGATAGCGGCCTTCCCGCCGCGCATCGTTGTCGAGCAGGATCGCCTGCCGGTAGCGCTCGCGCTCGCGGGCGGGCAGCAGGCTCGGGCCGAGCGACGTGATGTGCTCGACGCCGTGAAGGCCGGCCAGAAACGCCTCCCGCGCATCGAGGATCTCCAGATGCGCCGTGCAGGGGATGTGATGCGCGTTGCAGACGTCGATGACGGCCCGCGCGCTCGCCAGCGGCAGGCGAAAATAGATCTTCAGCGCCGACGCGCCCTCTTCGACGTTCCGCTCGGCAAACCGTCGAGCCTCCTCGGGATCGCGCGCGACAACGGCATCGTTCGGATAGGCAGGATGATCGCCGTCGATGTGCGGCCCGCACGTGAAAAGCCGCGGCCCTTTCAGCCCATCGTCCGCCATCATTTTCCTCAGTCCCGTGAACTTGTCGTTCCATTGGCCGGGATCGCGGAATGCCGTCACGCCATGACTCAGTTGACGCAGCGCCAGTCGGGGATCGTCCTCGATGTGAAAGTGAAGGTCGATGAGGCCCGGGATAATGGTGTGACCGGAGAGATCCAGTCGCTCGGCGTCCGGCGGCGCAGGGGTACGGTCTTTGGGCCCGATCGCCGCGATGTGCCCGTCCTGAATGACGACGCGGCCAGACGGGATCGGCGCGCCTCCCGTCCCGTCGACGACCTGGGCTCCGTCGAGCACCAACGCGCGAGGCGCGGGAGTCTCGGATGAGAGAACGGCGGCCCACGCTGTCGAGAGGAGGAGCAGGAAGCCAGGGACGAGACGCATCACGTGTTGAGCTGATATCGCCCCCCGCAGCCCTGTCAACTTTTTTTGTTGCGAAGCCGGATGATTCTGCGCTTGTCTGTGCAGTGATGCGTGGAATCGTCCCGGTGGTAATTGTGCTTCTCGCGGGCAGCACATTCGCGGCTCCCAGCGCCGGTCAGGCGAGTCGCGCGGCGACGGTGCACGCCTGGGAGGGTGAACTCGCGCTGCCGACGACGGTGGAGCAGCCGCCGAACCCGAATCCGCCATTCGATCTCTTTGCCACCGACCGTTTCAACTACCCGTACACGATTCGCGACGCGTTGACCGACCAGCGGAAAGTGGAACGTTACCACGCGCTCTTTCTCGAGAACGAGTTCCTCAAAGTCACCGTCCTGCCGGAGCTGGGCGGGCATCTCTACAGTTGTCTGGACAAGATCAGCGGTCGGCAGATGTTCTATGCCAACCGTGCGATTAAGAAGGCGTTGATCGGCTATCGAGGCGCCTGGGCCGCTTTCGGGATTGAGTTCAACTTTCCCGTCTCACACAACTGGATGTCGATGTCACCGGTGGACTATGCCTTGGAGCCGAACGCCGATGGCAGCGCCTCGATCTGGGTCGGCAACGTCGACGCGGTGTTTGGATCGTCCTGGCGCGTCGAGCTCCGGCTCCGTCCCGGCCGCGCCGTGCTCGAACAACACACCACGGTGTTCAACGGCGGCGATGCACGCCACCGGTATTACTGGTGGACGAACGCCGCCGTCGAGGTCAGTGACGATTCGGAGCTGGTGTATCCGACGCACCTGATGGCGACACACGGGTTCACCGCCGTCGAGCCGTGGCCGATCGACGGCAGTGGCAAGGACCTGCGAATCATCCGCAACCAGACGGACGGCCCGGTGTCGCTCTTCACCTACAAGACTCGGGAGCCGTTCATCGGCGTCTGGCATCCGGCGACACGAACCGGCACGATGCGGCTTGCATCGCCGGACCAGCTCCCAACCAGCAAGGTCTGGTCGTGGGGCTTCGACCGCGCCGCACATGCCTGGCGGCAGGCGTTGTCTGACGACCGCAGCGCCTACATCGAGCTGCAGTCGGGGTTGTTCCGCAATCAGGAGACCTATGCGTTTCTCGGCCCGCAGGAGCGCGTGGCGTTCTCGGAATACTGGGTGCCGGTTCGGGACATGGATGGCGTCACTCGCGCCACCGCGGATGCCATCTTCTACGCGAGACGCACCGGAGGCATCGTCACGTTCGAGTTGAGCTCGACTCGCGCGATATCCGGCGCTCGCGTCACCGTTCGGCAGTCCGGCAACGTGTTGCTCGACGAGCCGGCACGGCTTATTCCGGGCCAGGTATGGAAACGAGAGCTGACGGCCGTACCCACCGATTCATCATGGACCTTCGATCTCACCGACGCACATCGCGCCATTCTTCTGCATCATGAGGATGGTCACTACGACGCGCTGACACCTGAGGACGTCAAACCGGGTCCGCAGCAGACCTATCGCGCACCGCCGGCCGATCGGCGCAGCGATGGGGACTTCGTCGAGCTCGGCCACGACGCCGAGCTCAATGGCCGCCGCCTCGAGGCCCTGGAGATCTATCGCGCCGGTCTGGCGCGTTTCGGGGACAGCGTGGCGTTGAACAAGGCGGCGGGACGCCTGGCCACCTCGCTGCATTGGCTCGAGGCGAAGCCGTCGGCCGATCCAGCGCGCGACGATGTCAACCAGGCGCTCGTATGGCTGGATCGCGCATACCGTCGAGACACGACCGACATGGAGACGCGCTACTACCTGGGAGTCGCACGAGCCGTCGTCGGCGACCACCGTGAAGCCCTCGAGCATCTGGAGGCAGCGCAACGCTTCGCGATGACCCGCGCGCCGGCACGCCTGCAACTGGCGCGGCTCGCCGCGCGCGAAGGGCGCAGGGCAAATGCGCTGTCCGTCATCGAGGCGCTGATCGCCGACGATGCCGACAACACGCTGGCCGGGGCGCACGAGGTCGCGCTGCTCCGGCTCACCCGTCAGCTGTCGCGCGCGCGCGAGCGGTGCGCGTACTGGCGGCGACAGGACCCGACGAGCAGCCTTCTCCGTTTCGAGGCGATGCGACTGGGAGGACCGGATGCGAAGCTGTGGACGCACCTCGCCGCCGATCCGAATCGGCTGCTGACGATCGTCGACCACTACCTGGCGCTCGGTGCGTTCGAGGATGCGTGGACGCTCGTCGACCACGCCTATCCCGAGGTGATGCCACCGTCCGCCGAGCCGGGTGCGCGCTCCTTGTCCCAGAACCCGCTCGTTGCGTACTACCGTGCCTTCGTTGGCCAGCAGTTGCGTCGCACCAACCCCGAGGCCTATCGAAACGCCTCGACGCTACCCGTCACGTACGTGTTCCCGAATCGCGCCTCGAGTTATGCGGTCTTGGATGCCGCCCTTGCGGCGAGTCCCGACGACGGCACGGCGAGGTTCCTGCGCGGTTGTCTCTATCTCTCGTCCGGCCTGGTGAAGTCGGCGATCGCCGACTGGGAACGTGCCCGCACCATCGCGCCCGACTTGCCGACTTTACATCGCAATCTCGGCATGACGTTGCTGCACGAGGGCAGGACCGACGAGGCGATTGCCGTCCTGAAAGAGGGCATCGCCCACGACGCGCGAAACGTCGAGGTGTACGCGACGCTCGATCAGGCCTATGGCGCGACAGGTGCGCCCGTGGCCGAGCGCGTCGCCTCCCTGGAGCACTACCCCGACCTGGCGGCCATGCCGCCTGTGCTCGTCTACAAGCTCGCGTTGGCGCGCGCGGAGCAGGGTGACGCCGCCCGTGCCGAGTCGCTGTTCCAGAACCGGTTTTTCCCCCGCGAAGAGGGCGGGTTGACGCCCGAGCGTGTGCTCGCCGCGGTGCGTGTGGTGGCCGCGCGCACGGCCGCGCGGTCGGGGCGATGTTCGGACGCGCTGACCGGGCTCGATGCCCTGACGCGGGTCGGCGACGGAATCCAGCTCGATCGGGAGGCGATCGAGGGCGCGATCGGCAACGCGTCGATGCAGTTCGAGATCGCGGGTATCGAATCGCAATGTGGTCGGCCGAACGACGCGCGCGAACGGCACCGGAAGCTGGCGCAGAATGCGAGCCGCGGCGGCGCGCTGGCGCGCGCGCTCGCGGTCGCCGCCGGCCGCGCGATAGGCGACCAGCCGTCGCCCGAGACCAACGCGCGGCTGCAGCGGTCGCTCGACGACCTCGCGGCGGCGCTGGAAGATGGCGATTCCGGCTCGCCCGGGCTTGCCGCCTACACGGAGGCGAGGCTGCTGTCCGCGCTGGGGCGCCCCGATGACGCACGCCGCGCACTCGCGCGCGTGTTCACGCACGCTGACCGCGGACTGTCGTATCTCCTCGCGCGCCTTCTTCGCGAGGATTTGGACTGACGTAGGCCCGAGCTTCAGCTCGGGCAATGTGCGTCGGGCCCTGCTGCCGTGCTCAACCCTTCGGCCGGATCATCTGGATCAGATCAATCGGCAGCGGGAAAATGATCGTCGAGTTCTTCTCGGCTGAAATCTCGGTCAGCGTCTGCAGGTAGCGCAGCGTGATCGCCAACGGCTCCCGGGCGATGATGCCAGCGGCCTGCGAGAGCTTCTCGGACGCGATCAGCTCGCCCTCGGCGTGGATGATCTTGGCGCGCTTCTCGCGCTCGGCCTCGGCCTGGCGCGCGATCGCCCGCTGCATGTCGGCCGGCAGATCCACGTGCTTCACTTCGACCGCTGAGACCTTCACGCCCCAGGGATCGGTCTGATGGTCGAGGATCTGCTGGAGCTGTTGATTCAACCGGTCGCGCTCGGCGAGCAGATCGTCGAGATCTGCTTGTCCGAGCACGCTCCTGAGCGTGGTCTGGGCGAGTTGTGACGTCGCATAGTGAAAGTTCTCGACCGCCACGATCGCCTGGCGGGGGTCCATCACGCGGAAGAACACGACCGCGTTCACCTTTACCGAGACGTTGTCGCGCGTGATGATGTCCTGCGGCGGCACATCGAGCACGACCGTACGGAGGCTGACGCGCACGATGCGATCGAGGGGCGCGAACACCAGGACGATACCTGGTCCTTTCGGCTCGGGCAGCAGCTTCCCGAGCCGGAAGATGACGCCGCGCTCGTACTCGCGAAGTATCTTGATCGAGCTGAAGACGTAGAGCAGCACGACGAGCAGGAACAGGGCGCCGGGGGCCAGCATCATGAGGAAGCTCCTTCCGCCGAGCCGCCGGCGGGCGCGACGCGCAATGTCAGACCGTCCACGGCGACGACTTCCACCGGGTCGCCGGCGCCGATCGCCGCCGCCGTCGTAGCGGTCCAAATCTCACCAACGACCGCGACCTGCGCCGGTCGATCGGGCGTCATCGCGGCCAGGGCGCGGCCGCGGCGTCCAATCATCGCCCCGGCTCCCGTCGCAGCCGGTTGTCGCTGCGCACGAAGGGCGAGGCGGCCGAGAAAGAGGAGGATGGCCGACATCGCCACCGCCACTGGCAGGACCACACCCGGGCGAAGCGCGACACCTGGCACGTCGCCCGGCAACATCAGAGATCCGACGACCAAGCTGAGCACGCCCCCGACCCCGAGCACGCCGAAGCTGGGAAGCTTGATCTCGAGCACCAGCAGGGCGAGGCCGAACAGGATCAGCAGGATCCCGGCGGTGCTCACGGGTAGCACCTGAAACGCGAAGAAGGCGAGCAGCAGGCACACCCCGCCGACGACGCCCGGTGCAACCGCGCCAGGATTCCACAGTTCGACGGTGATCCCGAGAATGCCTAATGTCATCAGCAGGTAGGCGATCTGCGGATGGGCGATCGCGCTGAGAAACCGCTGCCGTCGCGTCATCGCCAGATCGACGATGCGGGCGTCTGCGGACGCAATGGTCACCGTTCGCCCGTCGAAGCGCGTGACCGACCGCCCGTTGACCTTGGTGAGCAAATCGTGGACGTCGTTCGCTACGAGGTCGATGAGCGGTGGCTTGGCGGCCAGTGCCTCGCGGTCGGTGAATGCCCGGCTGTCGGTGACGGCCTCGGCGGCGAGCGTGACGTTACGCTGCCGCCGTTCTGCCAGCGACCGTGCCCACGCCGCGAGATCTGACGCCAGCTTCTTCGACATCGTCTCATCCGGCTTCGCGGCCGCGTCGCCGCCAAGCGTCACGGGATGCGCGGCGCCCATGTGAGTACCAGGTGCCATCGCCGCGACATCGGCGGCCATGACGATGAGGAAGCCGGCCGACGCCGCGCGCGCGCCGCCAGGCGCGACGAACACCACGATCGGCGTGCGTGCCGACAGCATCCTCGCGACGATGGTCTGGGTGGAATCGACGAGGCCGCCTGGCGTTCGCAGGGTGAAGATGAGCAGCGCCGCCTGTTCCTGGTCGGCGCGATCGATGGCCGACACCATGAACTCGGCGCTGACCGGGTGGATGATGCTGTCGACGTCGGCGGTGTAGACGAGTGGCGACGCGGCAGCCGCCAGCAGGATGGACGGCGGGGCGAGCGTGACGGTCAGCGTGAAAGCGAGCGCTGCCAGCCACGAACTGACGACCCGAGGCGCGACCCGGTAGGGCATAGGCTCCCGGCGATCGTTCGTACGCTATCGCAAGCGCCCGTTCCGCGCCAGAGGGCCGAGCAGGGCTGAAGCCCCGCCTCCACACGGAGTACGTAGGCCCGAGCTTCAGCTCGGGCAATGCGAGCACGCCCGTGCGCGCTGCGCGTGCTCGCTGAGCCGCCTCACGTGTGCGAGAACGCGCCCATGGATACGATGGATGATTGCGTCCGACCACAGCCGCCAGTAGACGGTCGGCGACGCCGTCAACTCGTACCACGTGTGTCCTTCGAGGTGGGTCCCGCCATCAGTGCGCCTGGTCAGGCGAAACTCGCCCCTGCGGCTCCGAAGCAGCGTGTCGAGGTGCGGCGGGTGCACGGCGGCGAAGAAGCTCCATTCCCGGGGATGCAGTGGCAGGCCGCCCGTGGATCGCAACCGCTCTCCCGATGAGCGCGCCGACAATTACGATGGTCAGCGCAATCGGTGCCGCCATGGCGATGCAGATGACGCCCTCGAGGGCGAACAGCAGCAGGCCACCTGCTGTGAGCATTGTTGCCAGGACGGCGCTGCTCAACGTGGTGATCAGCGGGCTCCGCACTGGCCGGTTCGTCAGGTACCCAGCCAGGAAGTTCACGCCAGGAATCGCGAAACCGAGGCCCAGAAACGGCGGCAGCCCGGCGTCCGCCGCGCGCCGGACGGACATGCTGACGCCAATCCAGAAGAAGGGCAGCGTCATCAGGCCGAGCCAGAGGAACAGCCCGGATGGCGCAGGCTGGAACTGCGCCATCCGCACCGACCACAGCGGCACAAGGTAGGGCCATGGCGACCACCACGCGCCCGTGACCCCCCGCGCGACGGTGGCGTCGAGGAGGTACTTGACGAGCATCAAGACGACGCCCGAGACGACGTAGGTTCGGCGGTCGATGCGGGTGGAAAAGCCAAACCAGAGCCTGACGAGGCGCTCCACGCTCAATCCTCCGGGGACGATTGTCGCCGAATTTGAGGGAGCTGCGAGCGGCGCAGGGGAGGCATAATCTCGCCCACTCTCATGCGTCACGCTCAACGTCCGCTCGCGACGCTTGCCTTCATCGCCTTCGTGGTGACGGAGATCGTCCGGGTCGATGCGCGGCCGGCAGCGGACGGCTTCGCCTGGCCGCGCGGCTACCGCGCCGCCATCAGCCTGAGTTTCGACGACGCGCGAGAATCCCAGCTCGATCAGGGCGTGCCGCTCTTCGCCGAGACGGGCACGAAGGTCACGTTCTACCTCACCGCCAGCAACCTGGGGACCCGCGCCATCGACTGGAAAGCGGCTGCCGCCGCCGGACACGAACTCGGCAACCACTCGATGATTCATCCCTGCAGCGGCAACTTCGCATGGTCGCGCTCGCGTGCCCTCGAAGATTTCTCACTGGATCGGATGCGTCAGGAACTGAACGACGCCACGCGCGCGATCGAGGACGCCACCGGCGTGCGGCCGGTGACGTTCGCGTATCCCTGCGGACAGACGTTTGTGGGACGCGGCCGGACGACAGCGAGCTACGCGCCGCTGGTCAGCGAGCTGTTCATCGCCGGTCGGCTGTGGCTCAGTGAAGCGCCGAACGATCCGGGCTACGTCGATCTCGCACAGCTCTTCGGATACCCGATGGATGATGTCGACTTCAGCGCACTCGAGCCGATCGTGCGCGACACGATCGATCGAGGCCAGTGGCTGGTCCTCGCCGGACACGACATCGGTCAACAACCGGGGAAGCAGGTCACGCGCGTCGAGACGCTCCGCGCGTTGACACGATACCTGCGCGAGCGCCGTCAGACCGTGTGGGTGGATACGGTCGGCGCAATCGCGAAATACGTCCAGCGGACGCGGCCGTTCGTACGTAGACCCGAGCTTTAGCTCGGGCATGCGCCTTTGCGCCTATGTGCCCAAGCTCAAAGCTTGGGCCTACGTACGCCTGATCTCACACCCCCAGCAGCAGCAGCCACGGCACGCCAATCAGCAGCAGTGTGCCGAGGAACATCAGCCCGAAGATCAGACCCAGCCGCCAGAAATCCAGGCGCGCGATGAATCCGCTCGCGAAATACACCGGCGCAGGGCCGGTCGCATACGGCGTGATCACGCCCATGATCCCGAGCGAGAACCCGAGGAGCAGGACGAACATCCGAATCGGCATGCCAGGAACGACCACGCCCGCGGCGAGGATCACCGGCAATACCGCCGTCGTATGCGCGGTCAGGCTCGCGAACATGTAGTGGACAAAGAAGAACAGCGCGACGAGCGACAGCATGACGACCTGAGGCGGGTAGCCGGCAAGAAGGGAAGCGCACGTTTTCCCGAACCAGCCGACGAATCCGACCTTGTTCAGGCCGTCGGCCAGGACCACGAGTGTCGCAAACCAGCAGAGCACGTTCCAGGCTGGCTGGTTGCCGACGACGTCGTTCCACGAGACGACGCCGGTGACGAGCATCAGCGCGATCGCGGCAAGGGCGACCATCGTTGGATCGATAACGGACGGACCGGCGATCCAGAGGGTCAGAGCCCCCAGGATCAGTGACGCCATCGTCGCTTCGCGTCTCGTGACGACGCCCCATCTGCCGTAGCTCGCGCGCCGCCCATTGCGGCACTTCGGCGCTCGCCACAATCTCGGGTGGATACAGCTTGTAGACGACGTACGGCAGCAGGAGCAGGAGCACCAGGCCCACGGGCAGAAACCCCACCAGCCAGTCGGTCCACGTGATGTCGATGCCGGTGTGGGTCTTCACCATCTCGAGCGCCAGGAGGTTCGGCGCGAGCGCGGTGACGAACATGGAGCTCGTGACGCAGGTCGTGGCGAATGCCACCCACATGAGATAGGCGCCAATCCGCCGTGGCCCGTCGTCCGGGCGCGATCCGTACAGTTCCGGGATGTTGCGGATGATCGGGAAGATCGTCCCCGCGCTGCGCGCGGTGTTCGACGGTGTGAACGCGGCCAGCGCGAGGTCGGAGAGCGCGATTGCGTAGCCGAGGCCGAGCGTTCGTCTGCCCAGTTGCCTGACGAGGAACAGCGCAATTCGGCGGCCGAGCCGCGTCTTCTCGTAACCCATCGCGACGATGAAGGCCGCGAAGATCAGCCACACCGTGCCGTTGGCGAATCCTGCGAGCGTCCATTTCAGGGTCTCGGCCGGGACACGGAAGTCGGGATCTGCCAGTTGGCCGGGACTGAAGGGCAGTCTCAGTACTCGCCACGGCGGTGACGCCGATCAGCCCGATCGCGGCGGCAGGAAGCGGCTCCGTGATCAGCAGGAGGATGACGACAACGAACGCCGCGAAGTAATGCCAGGCGTATCCAGCGAGGCCGGCCGGCGCCGGAGTCAGGGCGATCGCGGCTCCCGCCAGCAGTGGCAGCGCGGTGCGCCACACCAGCGGCGTGGCATTCACGACGAGAGGTGCTCCACGATCCTTCGTGGTCATCGCGGTCGTGGTCAGGGTGCCGCCGAGGTCCGGCGTGAGGGCTCCAGCGGCCAACGCGCGCTCGACCGCGGCCCGCAGAGCCGCGGCGGCCGCGGGCTCACCGAGCCACTCGAGCATCATGGCTGCGCTCAGGATCGCGCCGGTCGGGTTCGCGACGCCACGCCCCGCGATATCCGGCGCGGAACCGTGAACTGGCTCGAACAGCGACGGCGAGCGGCGCGTCGGGTCGAGGTTGGCCGACGGATTCAGCCCGAGGCTGCCGGTGATGCCCCCGGTCAGATCGCTGAGAATGTCGCCGAACAGGTTCGACCCGACGACGACGTCGAAAGTGTGCGGCCGTCGCACGAGCTCCAGCGTCGCCGCGTCGATGTGCAATTTCTCTGTCGCGACGCCCGGGTACTCCGGCATCAGCTCCGAGAACACGCGATCCCACAGTACGTAGGCAAAGCGCTGCGCATTCGACTTGGTGATCATCGTCAAGCGGCGGCGGCGGGTGTGGGCGAGCTCGAACGAAAAGCGCAGAATCCGTTCGACACCGCGGCGTGTGTGCACGGCCGACTGGACCGCGACTTCGTCCGGCGTGCCGCTTGCGACGACCCCGCCATTGTCGACGTACTCGCCTTCGGAGTTCTCACGCACGACCACCAGATCGATGGCGCGCTCGGTGCGAAGCGGGTGAGGCACGCCGGGAAACGTGCGGGCCGGTCGCACGCACGCATACAGGTCGAACGCCTGCCGCATGCGGATGAGCGGCGCCAGCGTGACGTGATCCGGCAAGCGCGCCGGCCAGCCGACGGCGCCGAGAAAAATCGCGTCGAAGCCGCGAAGCGTCACCGAGAAAGTCGTCGGGCGCGACGTGTCCGTGCCGATCGTAATAGGCCATGCCCCAGTCGAAGCGCTGATACTCGAGATGAAAGCCACCGAGCAACTGCGCGGCGGCGTCGAGCACGGCGCACGTCGATTCGACGACCTCGGGGCCGATCCCGTCGCCGGGATACAGTGCGATGCGGTAGCCGTTCGCCATTCGGGCTGGTCCTTCAATCAGCTGCCGCCGCGGAGTTCCCGGAGCGTGTTCGCAATCTCGTGCTGTGACGGGTCGATGCGAAGCGACTCCCGAAGTGCGGCACTCGGCGCGCGTCTTGTCGCCCAGCGCGAGCCGCGTCAACCCCAGCCCATTCAGCGCCATCGTCGAACGCGGATCCGCGGCGACCGCGCGCTCGAAGTACGGCAGCGCCTCTGCCGAGCGGCCGCCCGACGCGAACGCGCCGGCCAGATAGAGCAACGCGTCGCCGTTCTTGGGATCGCGTTCAATGGCCGATTGGAACAGGCGAACGCCCTCGGCAGGCTGGCCCGTGCCGCATGCGCACGACGCCGAGCTTCGTCATCGCTGGCACATCGGTGGCGTCGAGCTCCAGGATCCGCGCATAGCGCGATGCCGGCACCGGCCATGTCGTCTCGGAGGAACGCGAGATCGCCGAGCCGGCGCAGCGCTTCGATGTAGTCGGGCACCAGCTTCAGCACGCGGTCGAGCGTGGCTTCGGCGTCGGGATATCTGCGCTGTGCGATCTGCACCTCGGCGAGCGAGATGAGCGGCTGCGGGAATTTCGGGCTCTCGCGCGCGGCCCGTTCCAGCACCTTGGTGGCGTCGTCGAACTGTCCGGCGAATCGCAGGTTGTCGCCGAGCACGACGGCGTCTTCCGGGGTCAGCTCGCCGACGCTTTTCCAGCGCGCGCATGTCGGCGATGGCGAGATCGTGCCTGCCCGCGGACGCGTAGGCGACGGCGCGCGTGCGTCGCGCCATGAAAAGACTGGAATCCTCTGCCAGGACCGAGGTGAGCTCGCGAATGGCGACCGCAGGCTCGATGCGTGCGGCCGACATCGCCCGATTCAGTCGCGGCAGGAAGCGGACGCCGTCCTTCGGATCGCGAAGTGCACTGGCGCCGGCGCGTTTGCTGCTCGAGCCGCCGAGATAGCCCAACGAGCGCAGGCGCTCGAGCGTTTGCGGATCCGAGGAGGCCGACGCTCCCGCGGGTGTGGTTTGTTGGCGGAGCGCGGCCTCGAGCCCGCGCCGCAATTGCGCGACACGGGACGGCATCCGTCTCCGCCAGGTTCGTCAATTCCTTCGGGTCGTTCTTCAAGTCGTACAGCTCGGGCCGCGGTGCCTCGATCAGCTTGAAGCCGCCAGCGCGCCACGAGTAGAGCGGTGCCCACCCGAGCTCGAGCTCCGAATACAGCGACTCGGCGTACGAGGGCGCGTCTCGCATCCGACGGCCATCGGCAGCCGGCCGAAGCGATCGCCCTTCGATGTCCGTCCGGGCGCGGAAGGCCGGCGTAATCGTGCAACGTCGGAAGCACGTCGATCAGTCGTGCGAGGGTCGGCGACACGCGTCCTTGACCGATCTTCGGGTCCCGCCATGATCCAGGGGACGTGAATCGTGGCGTCGTAGAGGAACAGGCCGTGGGCGCCCTCGCCGTGCTCGCCGAGGCTTTCGCCGTGGTCTGCCGTCACCAGCACGACGGTTTTGTCCAGCTCCCCTCGCTGCTCGATGACCTTGAGGACGCGTGACAGCTCGAGATCGACGAACGCGATCTCGCCGTCATAGGGGGCGTTGCGGAAACGCTCGGCGAAATCGGGCGGCGGTTCGTATGGCGCGTGCGGATCGTAGTAGTGGACCCACATGAACCACGGATTATTGGCGGCGCCCGGGCTCGGAGCGCCCAGCCAACGCAGGGCCGCGTCGGTCGTCGCGTCGGCGCGACGCTCGACATACGGCGTTCGCCGGCGATCGTTGCCGCGGGGCAGGTGATCCTCATAGACGTCGAAGCCGCGATCGAACCCGAAGCGACGATCGAGTGGGAACGCGGACACAAAAGCAGCCGTGCGGTAGCCGCCCTGCTTGAAGTCCTCGGCGGCCGTGCGCAGCGTCGGCGCCAGCACGTAGCCGCCGTTGTTGCGGAACCCGTGTCCGGGCGGCGTGCGTCCGGTCAGAATCGACGAGTGTGACGGGCCCGTGAGCGGGACGTGAGACAGAGCCGTCTCGAACTGGACGCCCCGCTTCGCGAGCGCATCGAGCGTCGGCGTCATGGCGTTCGCGGCGCCGTAGCTGCCGAGGTGATCGGCGCGGAGCGTGTCGATCGTGACAAGGAGCACGTTCGGATGCGCTTTCGAAACGCGCGACGGCTCGGAGGCAGGCTGGCGGCAGCCACACGTCACGAGCACGAAAATGACAGCGCAGATTCGTCCCATCGATGCCAAACCGCAAGAGTAATGGCCAAGGGCGCGCCGACTCAAGTTCGCGCCGGATTTCAGGCCGTCACGGATTTACACGGACGAGCACGGATCAGGCTGAGGGTCGCGCCGCGCAAAGCGCGGCCCGGTCGAGCCGCTGGCGCGGATCACAAGCCCTTGCCTATGGTTTCTCGGCTTGTGATCCACGCCAACGGTTCGACCTGACGCCGGCCTTTGGCCGGCGCGCGACCCCACGCTCCGGTACCTTTGCCCCGCCTTGTCCTTGCCTTTATCCGTGATGTCCGTGTTATCCGTGACGGGTCTGATCCGTGGCTCTCGGCGTCGATCCGTGACGGGTTTCCGTGTTTCTGGAGCCCGAACTTTTGTCCGACTGCCTTACGAAAGTAATTGACAGCAGGTAAAGGAAAGGTATACGAACTGCATCGACTGTCGTTTACTTTCGATTTGCCCCAGTTCCCCCGGAGGAGAAGAGAAGTGATGCGAGCGACCGTAAGGCCTGTTGTCCTCTGGCTGCTGCTGCTGATCCCCCTGGCGTTCGCGACGTCCTCCGCGGCGCAGTCGTTCCTCGGGTCGATCCGCGGGACGGTCGTCGACCCGCAGGGCGCGGCGGTGAAGGGCGCGGCGGTGCTGATCACCGATGAGGCCACGGGTGTCCCCCGGGCCCTCGAGACCGACGATCAGGGCCGATACGAGGCGCCCTACCTCCAGCCGGGCATGTACAAGGTCGAAGTCATGTCGCCGAGCTTCAAGAAGTTCGAGAAGACAACGGTCCTCGTCCGGGCCGCGGGCACGGCGCTGGTCGACGTGACGCTCGAAGTCGGCGGCGTCAACGAGACGATCACCGTCTCGGGTGAGGCGGCGAACAACATCACGCTCGACAGCCAGGCGATCAGCCGGGGCCTCGACGCGCAGCAGCTGCACGATCTGCCGCGCAGCTCGCGCGACATCCAGTCGTTCCTGCTGCTGAATCCGAACGTCGTCGGCGGGTCGGACGATATCCAGTTCCTCGGCGCGAAGACGTATGGCGTCTCGTACATCCAGGATGGCCAGGCCTCGACCAACGCCATCTTCGGCACCGTCGGCAACTCGGCGCCAGGCCTCGATGCGGTCGAAGAGCTGCAGGTGCTCTCGAACTCGTACAGCGCCGAGTACGGCGGTCTGGCCGGCGTCGTCGTCACGACGAAGCGCGGCGGCCAGCAGTATCGCGGGACGGGGTTCTTCGATTACAACGCCGACGGGTTGAACGCACTGACCTACAACCAGACGCTGTCGGGCGTCGAGCGCGGCGATCCGCTGTCGGACACGCACGAGCGCCGGTGGGGCGGCAGCATCGGCGGGCCGCTACTCGGCAGCAAGCTGTTCTTCTACGGCAGCTACGAAGGTTCCAACGACAAGGCGATCTACGGCGGCGGCCGGGCAACCGTGCCGACCGCGGCCATGCGCGCGGGCGACTTCAGCGGCAGCACGATCGTCCCCAATCGATCCGACGACAGGAGAACCGTTCCCCGGCCAGCGGATCCCCGCCGACCGTATCGATCCGTCCGCGCAGAAGATCATGGACTTTTTCTATCCGCTGCCGAACCAGGAAAACAACGCCGCCGGCTACGGCGTCTTCCAGCAGTTCCTCCCGGAGACGCGCAAGCGGCATCGTTTCGACCTCAGGCTCGACTCGGAGCTGACCAAGAACGACAACGCATTCCTCCGCGGCAGCTATCAACGTCGCGATCCGCAAAGCATCACATTCGAGGCGGGGAATGCGCTGACGAACATGCCCATCCTCGAGTCCGAGCTGAACACGTCATCGGTCATCGGTGGTTGGACGAAGATCTTCTCCTCCACGATGGTCAACGAGTTCCGGGCCGGCTACAACTACGACAATTCGAAGCGGCAGAGCACCTTTACGCGCTGGCCGACGTGGCCGCACAGCTCGGGCATCGAGAATGCGCCGAGCCAGGTCAACTCGCTCGGGTTCCCGTCGTTCACGTTCGCGGGCGGATCATCCACGACTCGGCCCGTCAACATCGTCGACCAGGGCAGGAACGTCAACCGGACGCTGCGCCAGAACGCCTTCTCGATCAGCGACAACGTCAGCTGGATCAAGGGCGGCCCACTCGTTGAAGGTCGGCGGCCTTTACACGCGCAACATGGCCCAGGACGGCTTCGGCATTCGGCGTCAATAACCGGGGCCTTTACCGGTTTAACGGTGCGTCAGACCGGTAACGCGTTCACCGACTTCCTGCTTGGGATTGCCGCAGGATGCGCAGCGACCAGGTGACCGCGCGCGGCCCGCTCGACGGCTATTCGAACGACTTCGCGGTGTTCGCACAGGACGACTGGAAGGTCAACAGGGCGCTCACCGTTTTCCTCGGCCTGCGCTACGAGATCGTCGGCACGTGGCACGAGGACGGCGGCCTGCTGGCCAACTTCATCATCGACGACGGCGGCCACCACGTCGTGCCGAGCGCGGAGGTCGCGGCGAAGCTGCCGCCGGGGCTGATCGCCCTCGGCCGCACGCGGCTGGCATCCGAGGTGGGCCTGCCCGACACGCTGCTGAATGCCGACAAGAACAACTTCAGCCCGCGCGTCGGCTTCGCCTGGCGGCTCGACGAGAGCAACAAGACCGTGCTTGCGCGGCGGCTTCGGCCTGTTCCACCCGACCGTCGCCGTGCAGGGCATCCGTGATCTGCTGGCGACGAACGAGTTCCGCTACACGCACGCGCGTGGCGCGGCGGCGATCTTCAGCAACGGATTTTCCGGTGGCACGCCGTTCACGGATCCCGCGGCGATTTCGGACAATCAGGGCATCGATCCGAACCTCGAGGCGCCCGATATCTACCAGTACAACGTGACCGTCGAACGCGAGATTCCTGGCGACATGGGCCTGCGCGTCAGCTACATCGGATCGACGTCGCGCAAGCTGCTCAACGACAGAGGACTTCAACACGCTGCCGGCCAGCACCGTGCCGTTCATCAACGACGGGAATCCGGACGATCTCGCCCGGCTGCCGTTCGCGCCGTACGGCTCCTACATGGACATCGTCGGCAACCGCGCCGAGGGCCGCTACGACAGCATGCAGCTGGAGCTCGCAGCGCCGGTGGAAGGGCGGCTTTGCCGTGAACGCGGCTTACACGCTGGCGCACTCAGACAGCAACGCCCCGGATACCGGCAACAGCACGATCGGGCCGGTCCAGTTCGATCCGTACGACATCGAGAAGGATCGCGGACCCGATCCGAACGTCGTCAAGCACCGGTTCGTAGCCAATGCGACGTTCGATGTGCCATTCGGCCACGGGCGCAAGCACGGCGCCGACGTCGCAGGCTGGGCGAATGCACTCTTTGGCGGGTGGACAGTCTCGACGATTGTGCAGGCGCGCAGCGGCCAGCACCTGACGCCGTTCTTCAGCAGCTACTACACGACGACGCCTTGGAACACCGGCAAACCGCTCGACGGGCTCGGCAACTTCTTCTGCTGCGCGTGGCGGCCGGACCAGATCAAGGATCCGAATACCGGCGGATCGCGCGACGCGTTCTTCGACCAGACGGCGTACGCCATTCCGGCCGGACGGCAAGCTGGGGAACGCAAAGAAGGGCAGTCTGCTCGGTCCGGGCACTTGGGTGGCGAACTTTGGCTTCTACAAGGACATCGTCACGCACGACAGCTTCCGGCTGCAGTTCTCGACCGTCATGGACAACGCCTTCAACCACCCGCAGTTCTTTCCTGGCTATGGGACCGGTTTCGCCCAGCTCGATTCGATTCCTCGTAGATGGTGACGCGAATAACGGGACGCACGGCGGCGCTGGGGGCCGACACGATAGCCAACGCGGAAGGGTTCTCCCCAGGACGCGTCATACGATTAGGCATACGCGTCATATTCTAGCGGGCCTCGGCCCTGCGGGGCCGCGGCCCGCCTAGCTCACTTGGGAGCCCGTTTCGGGCTCCCAAGAGTTCTAGCGGGTGGTCAGTCGCCCCGCGCTTCATCGCTCTGCATTGTCAACAGGCAAGCTGTTTACCGCGGCCGAACTAGAGGTGCGCGTCGTCATGGTGGAAGTCGCGAACCGGAAACCGTCGAAGCTGCTCGTCGAGGAACGACGCCGGCGCATCCTCGACCTGCTCGACGAGGAAGATCGCGTCACGGTCGAGGATCTCGTCGAGCGGTTCGACGTGTCGGCGGTGACCATTCGCGGCGACCTCGACGCCCTCGCCGAGAGCGGCTCGCTCGTGCGGTCGCACGGCGGCGCGCTGAAGAGCCTCGATGAAGGCGATATCCGGATCGCAGTCAAGGAGACGCTGAACCATCGCGAGAAACTGCGCATCGGCCACGCCGCGGCTCGGCTGATTCGCCGCGCCGAGACCATCATCCTCGACTCTGGTACGACGACGGCCGAGATCGCGAAGCAGATCAAGTCGCTGAAGCTCGACTCGCTGACCGTGATCACGAACGGGCTGAACGTGGCGATGCATCTCGCCGACCTGTCGCACGTCCGCGTCATCGTGATCGGCGGCCTGATGCGGCAGATGTCCTATTCGACCGTCGGGCCGCAGGCCGAGCAGATGCTGAGCGGCCTCAACGCCGATCATCTGTTCCTCGGCGTCGATGGTCTGGATCCGGAGATTGGCCTGACGACCCCGGATGTGCTGGAAGCGCAGCTGAACTCGCTGATGATCCGGATGGCGCGCGAAGTGACCGTCGTGGCGGATTCCAGCAAGCTCTCGAAGCGCAGCCTCTCGGTGATTGCGGGGCTCGGCGACGTCCGGCGCGTCATCACCGACCACAAGGCCGACCCGCAGATGGTGTCGACGCTGCGCGATCGCGGCATCGAGGTGATGTTGGTCTGAGGTGCGGCGGGTGCGGGAGGTGCGACGGTGCGGCGGGTGTTGTGGAGGCGGGGCTTCAGTCCCGCGATTCTTCTCAGCGTTCTTCTGACAATCGTTCTTATCGTAAGTGGCGACGCCGAGGCAGGCGTCCGCGCCGTCTGGGCGATCGGCGACGGCGACAAGGTGAAGCGCGACGATCGCCACCATCCCGGACGAGCGAAGAACTCGGCGTGGGATGGCCGAACGATCCGCGTCTTCGGGGCGCGCAACGAGATTGTCGCCTTTCAAGTGATCGTGGAGGCCGATCAGCAGGGCGTCTCCAAGCTGACCGCACGGTTGACGTCGCTGGCATCGCCGGACGGCGACAAGCTGACCTATCGGGCTCCCGCTGCCGATCCGACCGACTACGTCGATCGACCGATTCAGATCTTCGTCGAGCACTACATGCACGTTACCGTGGCGTCGCGTGCCGACTGGATCTTCGAGCCCGGATCGCCGGCGGCGCCCGCGAACATGCTCGGGTGGATTCCGGTCCAGCTCGTTCCCGAGAACGCGCGCGCCGGCCGCGGCGGCCTGCCCGTGGCGGTGGGCGCCGATGCCAATCAGGCGCTCTGGATCGAGCTCTACATCGGTCGTGAGCGGAAGGCGGGCATCTACCGCGGCACGATCGTCGTTGACGCCGACGGCAAGACGCTGAGCGTGCCGATCGAGCTCCAGGTGCTCGATTTCACCCTGCCCGACGAGAACAGCATGGACGCGATGCTGTTCTACACCAGCGATCAACCGGAGCTCTATCACGGCCGCAACCTCGACGCGGCCTACGACCGGCTGGCGCACCGCAATCGGATGCAACTGGTGCACGAGTTCGACGAACAGTCGGTGGAGGCGTCGTGGCCACGGTTCTCCGGGGACGCCTTCACGCACACGAATGGCTACGAGGGACCAGGCGAGGCGAGGGGCAACACGATCGTCCCGCGCTCGTTCTACGGACCCGGGCGTGGCTTCGACGATCGCGACTCGGCGTGGCAGCTGTCGGATCGCTGGATGACGTTCCTCCGCGACAAGCTCCCGAACGCGATGACGTTTCTTTACATGCCGGACGAGCCGAATCCGAGCGCGTTCCCGCGGATCAGGACCCTGGCCGAGAACATCCATTCAAACCCGGGCCCAGGCAAAGCGCTGCCGATCTTCGTGACGCACTCGTATGCGGAAGGCCTCGACGGCGCGATCGACATCTGGGATGCCGCGCCCGGACACTTCGATGTCGATCGCGTGGCCGCCGAGCGCGCGAAGGGGCGACGTTGCTGGTTCTACAACGGCGCCCGCCCGTGGGTCGGCGCGTTGATCATCGATGGGCCGGCCACCGATGCGCGCGCGTCGATGTGGGCCGCGTTCAAGCACGACGTCGAGGTCTACTTCTTCTGGCACGTGGTGCACTGGCGCCACAACTCGCAGAAACAGGGCGAGCGGCGTCAGAACGTGTGGGCCGATCCGATCACGTTCGACAACCGGGGCCAGCCGCAGAAGCCGATCGACGATCAGGGCTTCATCAACGGTGACGGCGTCCTGATCTATCCGGGAGAAGAGAAGCTGCATCCGGAAGAGGACCGCGGCGTACCGGGACCGATTTCGACCATGCAGCTCGCCAACCTGCGCCGCGGTCTGCAGGACCACCAGTATCTGACGCTCGCGAAGTCGCTGGGACTGACGAACGACGTGAACGACGCGGTGATGGCGATCGTGCCTCGGGTCTTCTCGGAAGCCGGCGATCGCGTCAGCTTCCCCGAGACCGGCGATCCCTACGAGGCCGCGCGTCTGGCGCTAGGTAAAGCGATTGCTGCCAAGCAGCCGCACCAGTAGGCCCAATTTTAGTCGGGCCAACGAGCAAAACGCACGTAGGCCCGAGCTTTAGCAAAAACGTACGTAGGCCCGAGCTTTAGCTCGGGCAACAGGGGAGACCGTGTCAATGACGAGCCGTGTGCTGGGCGTCTGCGTGCTTTCCGGTGCCATCGTTGCTGCGGGAGAGCTCCCGCCGATCACCGCGCCGGTGATGTTCGATACGCCTGAGGCCGATCGCATTCTCGCGGCGATGCAGATCTTCCCGCCCGACAATCCGTGGAACGAGGACATCTCATCACGGCCCGTCGATCCGCAGTCCAAGGCCATTGTCTCGAGCATCGGCGCCGATCGGCCGCTTGGCTACAACCTCGACATGAACTTCATCATCGTCCCGCCCGGCCAACCGAAAGTGCCAGTGCGCGTGACCATGTACCCGAACGAGTCGGACCCGGGACCGTTTCCGGTTCCGCCGAACGCACCGATCGAGAACTGGCCGCTGACACGCAACGAAGACACCGGCGCGCTGCCGAAGCCGGGCGTCACGCTGGAGCAGTTCCAGCGCGTGGGCACCGGGGATCGGCACCTGATCCTGGTCGATCCCGTGAACGGCAAGCTGCACGAGTTCTGGCAGGCGCGGCTCACCGATCGCGGCTGGGAGGCGTCGCAGGCGCTCGACGTTCGACCTGAGCTCGAACGCGATGCGCCGCGAGGGCTGGACGTCGTCCGACGCGGCGGGGCTGCCGGTCTTTCCGGCGGTAGTGCGCTACGACGAGGTCGCCCGCGGCCGCGTGACCCATGCGCTGCGCGTCACCGTGCGCCGCACGCGCCGCGCCTACGTCTACCCGGCGCGCCACTTCGCGAGCCCGCACACCGATCCGACGCTGCCGCGGATGGGGGAGCGTCTGCGCCTGCGCGCCGACTTCGACACGTCGGGCTTCCCGCCGCACGCGCGCGCGATTCTCGAGGGGCTGAAGCGCTACGGCATGTTCGTCGCCGACAACGGGAGAGACTGGCTGCTCTCGATCGCGCCGGACCGCCGCTTCGAGGGCCTCGAGACGCTGTCGCGCGTGAAGGGATCGGACTTCGAGGTCATCGTGCCGACAGGGGAGCACGAGGGACCGCGCGCGAAATAGGTCGGCATCGCGGCCCCGCCCCATTCGTCGTTAGTCGCAACGCGTCGCTGAATCTGGAGCCGGTCCTCCCGGCAGGCAGGGAATTGACTTCAGATACTCGTAAACGGCCCGGATGAAGCGGTCGGTTCCGTGTCGGTATGCGGGCCAGGGCATGATGATCAGCGTGTCGGGATCACCGACCGCCGGCGGAAGATTCTTCCAATCCCGGCCTACCCGAATCACCGCGAGGAACTGATCAAAGGTCAGACCGGCCGGATTACCCGTGGAATCGGGAGTCAGATTCCTGGTGAACACTGGACCAAAGTCCTGGCCGCCAGCAAGGTAGCGGTCCTCGAGCGGTATTGGATTCGCCGGGTCGCCCTCGGGACCGTTGTGACAGCCGCCACAATCGCTGATCCCGTTAACGTAGTAGCTGCCCTCGTAGACCAAGCTCTTGTTCTTCCCGCAAGATCCAGCGTGATCTCGGGAGGCACGGCACGGGCGCCGGCTTGAATCTCGCTCGACCCGCCATTGTCCTTTCCTTGGCCTTGGACCGGCGTTTCCACGCGGGCGATGAGAGCCGCAGTACAGACGAGCGCGAAAACGATGAAATTCCGTTTCATGGTCGTTACTCCACTCGCTTCTCTGTAGAAACCTAGATTCCTCAGGAATTCCGGGCTGATCCCCAGCCGCGAGGGCATCCTACACCGGGCGAGGGAACTCCACCGAAGAATCGACATCGCGTGACGCCGGACTTCAGGTCATCATGCCGACGGGGAGAAGAAAGGAAAGCGCGCGAAACAGGTCGGCATCAGTTCATCTTGCGCCGCACAAATTGGGCAACGGGTTGACGGGGCAGAATGCACCAGTCACCCATCTCGTAGGCCAGCTGTGGCATCGCGCCCTCAATCTCCTTGCCCAGACACCGGATCAACGTATCGAGGCGCGACGCCTCGGGTACGTCAATTGTCATATTGGCGCAGACGCAACAGCGCCAGACGTGGAGATGGCGCAACTCGACGACCCGCGGTCCAGGGCCGACATAGGGGACCGTTTCGTGGGTTGCCCCAACGACGGCTCCGCAGCGGTGACAGTGTTTCGCCAGCGCAGACGTGTACATAGGACCTCTGTCGCATTCGAGATCCCGGTGCGGTCGGGGGAGATTTAGGATACGGCAGAGCTGGCATTGGCGCGGGGAGTTCAAGCGCGAATCCGTATCGACTGGGAGACACAGCGCGTCAATGAAGTTCGATTTTCTGACGGATGGCGAGTGACGAGGGACGTCGAATGCGGGAGAAGAGCGATCATTTCGACGGCAAACGATTCGTCAATCCCGATGGCTTTGCCGGCCAACCCCTCTCGGCAGTGCTGCGGATGCTGCGCGAGCCCCGAACTCCCTGGCCGGACCGTGTCGAGCAGCGCCCGCGGCGGCCGCCGGAACTGGACGGCGCGGTTGCCGTCGTCTCTTTCATCGGTCACGCAACGTTTCTGATTCAAACGCAGGTCCGGAAACATCCTGACCGATCCGATGTATTCGAGGCGCGCCGGGCCGCTGAACATACTCGGACCGCGTCGCGTGCGCCAGCCGGCGGTCCCCTTCGACGAGTTGCCGCCAATCTCCATCGTGCTGCTGAGCCACAACCACTACGATCACTGCGATCGCCGGACGCTCGGCCAGCTCGCAGAACGCTTCGATCCGATCGTGGTGACGCCAGTCGGAAACGGGCGACTCGTACGGTCGTTCGGTATCCGGCAGATCGAAGAGCTCGATTGGTGGCAAGCGGCCGAAATCCGGGGGCTGCCGATTACGCTGACGCCGGCGCAGCACTTCTCGGCGCGAGGTCTCACGGATCGCAATCGCGCGTTGTGGGGTGGGTTCCTGCTCGCGATCGGAGGGCGGCGCGTTTTCTTCGCCGGCGATACCGCGTATGCCTCATTCTTCCGCGACATTCGAACCCGGCTGGGTCCGATCGATCTGGCTCTTCTGCCTATCGGCGCTTACGAGCCGCGCTGGTTCATGCAGGCCGTACACATGAATCCAGCAGAGGCCGTACAGGCACACTTGGAGCTCGAGGCGTCGGCGAGTGTCGGCATGCACTTCGGCACGTTCCAACTGACGACCGAAGCCATCGACGAACCGCAACGCGCGCTCGACGAAGCATGCCGCGCGAGAGGCGTGCCGCCCTCGCAGTTCGTGACAATCGGGTGCGGCGAATCGGTGCGGCTCGAACCATGAGGGGCCGCACCTGGCGGTCAGCGAATCGGCAACGCTCGGTAACCCGGGAGCCAGCCTGCGTGTCAGGTCCCCGAGCTCGCGAGCTGGTCCGGGTTCCAGAACTCCGGCTCGATCTGCTCGCTCAGATAGAGCTCCAGCTGGCCGACCCAGATCGACTTGTCGTGGGCCTTCTCGAACGCATTGACGTAGCTCGTTGAAGGCCCATCGTACACGCTGCGAAACGCCACGTAGCGCTCCGCCTGCTGAGGATCGTTCGTGTCAATCGCCCGCTTGAGCTCGACGAACCGTGCGGTAACTTCTCGCTTCTGTGCAGGGGTCAGGGGCATCACATGCCTCCTTTTGGATGAGCGTCGCAGCGCTACCCTAGAATGCTAGATCACTTCCGGCCCCCGTTTGGGATCACTCAAAAGACGCAACGCAAGTTCCCCGCTATTACAACCGTCGTGAAACCCGATCTCGGCAACTTGCGTTAACGCGCTGAATGCCCGCGTGACCCCGACGGATCCGGCTAGTTCGGACGCTGCTCTGTAACAATCCTTCCTCCAACAAGATCCGAAGACAGTGTCTTGCGGCCGTCGCGAGGCACCAGGCTTGCTCTCCCTCCGCACGACCGCGACGCCTTCCGGTGACCGAGGGCCTCGACCTCCTCTCGTAAACCCGCGGCGCGGTCGCTCGGGGCCCGGCCGGGACGCGTCCCCACGTCCCGGCCACCCCACTCGTGCACATCGAAGGAGGAGCCATGGTGTCTCGACTATTTGCGCTCGTCGCTCGTCGCTCTACGCTCGTTGCTGGCGTGCTCGGAGTGTTTCTGCTCGCGCCCGCATTCACGTTCGCGCAGGCCCCGGCACCCACGGTCGAAAAGGCCGGCCCGGCGATCAATCTCAACACGGCCTCGGCGGCAGATCTCGAAAACCTCCCCGGTATCGGCGCGAAGATGGCCGAACGGATCCTCGAGTACCGCCAGAAGAACGGCCCGTTCAAGAAGATCGAAGATCTGATGAACGTCAAGGGCATCGGCGAGAAGAACTTCCTGAAGCTGAAGGCGCGCCTGACCGTCGCGTCGCCCAAAGCCTGAACGGGCCCGCAACACACGGCATCACAGACAGCGAGCTCGAGTCGTGCGGACCAGCGACATGCGCGGCAGCTCCGTGATCGAGCAGCTCATGGTGCTGGGGCTCATCGCACTCGTGTTCGGGCTGTCGCTGCCGGCGATGAAGCGCGGCGTCGAGCACGGACGGCTGCGCGGCGCCGCCTTCTATCTGTCGGGCCGCGTCGCGCAGCTCCGCATGCAGGCCGTTCACCGCGGCAGCAACGTCGCCCTGCGATTCAGTTCAACCGATCCATATGCCTTCCAGGCCTTCATGGACGGCGATGGCGACGGCGTGCGGTCGGTTGACATCGCGTCAGGCCGGGACCCGGCGATCGATCTCGCCGAGGCGATCCGCGATCATTTTCCCGGCGTCGCCTTCGGGTTCGTGCCGGGCTGTCCACTGAGTGATGGCAGCGCCGTTCCGGCGGATGCCGATCCGATCCGCATCGGAGCTTCCAAGCTGCTCGTGTTTGCGCCGGCCGGCACCGCCACCTCCGGCACGCTGTATCTCCGTGGCCAACTCGAGATGGGCTACGCGGTCGTCATATTGGGCGCGACAGGCCGGACCCGGCTGCTCGCCTGCGCGCCGTCACAAGGAAAGTGGGGAATCGATGTGCGCTGATCGCCGCGTGAGCGGCCGCATGCTGTTCACCGGCGGCTACCTGCCGCCGGCTGCACGCATCCGTCCCGGACGCCCGGTCGTCATCGTCGATCTGTCCTGCGCCGGCGCGCTGGTGGAGGGCCCGTGGCGGTTCCGGCCGCAGAGCCGCTGTGATGTCCACGTGCAGCTCGCGGGGCAGGACGTGCAGCGTCGTGCGCGGATTACAAGGTGTTTCGTGGCGAGAATCGACCGGCAGGAGCCCGTTCGCTATCGAACTGCCCTGGCGTTCGATCAGGCTGTGGAACTGCCGCAGTGCTGGGATGCGCTCGATGGGTATCGGATTCCGGTCGACCTTCCGGAGTCGGCCCTCCGAGGGGTAGCGGATACCCCCGTTGCTGTCTCATCGCCGGTCCGCGCGGCCTCCGAGCCGCAGAATACGCCTCTTTAGAGGAACGCCTGACATGGCATCCCGCTTGAACTCACTGCCAGCGCCGACCGCCGGCGATTCCCACCCGGCCGGCCATGTCATGACTGCAGACAACTGGTCTCCGCATCCTGCCGCGTCTACCGGTCGTCGGCGACGCAATCGCCGCCACAACATTGCCGGCCTGTGCGCGGCGCTGGCGGCGAGCCTGACGCGGACGGAGGCCGAGGGGCTGCGCTCGCGTCTCCTGGATGCGCTGCGACGCCTGGTGCCGGGCGCGCGTACGGTGACGATTCGCGACTGGCAGGCCGGTGGCGTGCGACTGGAACCGCCGTCGCAGAAGCCGCTCGTCACGTTCGAGATTCCGACCAGCGATCCCCGCCGCATCGCCGTCCTCGACGTCCTGCCCGGAGAGGGCCGAACGCTCGACGACTGGGATATGCAGACGCTGGCGCTGTCAAGCCAGATCGGAGCCCTCGTCCTCGAAATCGAGTCGCTTCGCAGGCCGGCCCGTGCCGACGCGCTGACGGTCACGCTCACCCGGCCCGATGGCGCGGCACCGCTCATCGGGGCGACGGTCGTGATGCAGGAACTGCGCAAGAAGATCGAGCGCGTCGCAGCGACGAATTTCACAGTTTTGATCGAAGGTGAATCCGGCACCGGCAAGGAACTGGTGGCGCGCCAGATCCACGACCTCAGCGTCCGTCACAACGGCCCGTTCGTGGCCATCAACTGCGCCGCGCTCGTCGAGACGCTCATCGAGGCCGAGCTGTTCGGCATCGAGGAACGCACCGCGACCGGTGTCCGGGGCCGGCGCGGGAAGTTCGAACACGCCGACAACGGAACCCTGTTCCTGGACGAGGTGTCGGATCTCTCCCTCTCGGCTCAGGCGAAGCTGCTGCGGGCGATTCAGGACCTGGCGGTGGAGCGCGTGGGCGGGCAGGGTGTGCATCGCGTGGATATCCGGATTGTGGCCGCGACGAACCGCAGCCTGCGGTCGCTGGTGAACGACGGCCTGTTCCGAGCGGATCTTTTCTATCGGTTGAGCGGCGTGGAAGTGCACGTGCCGCCGCTCCGACAGCGGCAATCGGACGTGCTCGAGCTCGCGCGCTATTTCCTCGAACGTCACCGCACGACACGCCGGCTGGACCTGGCGCCGGAGGCCGCCGACGCATTGTTGACATATCAGTGGCCGGGCAATGTGCGCGAACTGCAACGCGTGATCGAGAACGTGATCTGCCTGTCGCAGGGCGAACGCGTCGGCTTGGACGACCTCCCGCCGAGTCTGCGGGAGGAGTACGAAACATTCCTGCTGCCATCCATCGCTCGAGACGACACGCTCCGGGCCTGGGCGAGTCGATATGCCCGCCTGGTCTGGCATCGGTGCGGACAGAACAAGCGAAAGGCATGTCGGGCGCTCGGGATCAGCTATCACACGCTGGACGCGCACTTGCGCTACAAGCCGCGTGCGGCTGCCGCCGGCGCCGGGCGCGCGGAGTGGGCGGACGACCCGCAGCCCCGGCCCATTGCGAAGTCGTCACCTCGACAGAGAGGAGCCTAGGGATGCTGCCGTCGCGAATCGTTACCGTAGGCGGAGGTGGCTTCAGGGACATCACCGAGCGCTTCGACGACCGCCGGCCGCCAGGCGCAGGCCTCGCCATCAACGAGATGATGACGATGATGAGTGATGGCGGGGCGGTGGTATCGGTGACGATTGCGGAGGTGGTGGTGCGGAAGATGGTGTACGCCGATGGCCGATTCCACGTGCAGATCGAAGAAGGACGCGATCGCATCGCGTTTGCCGGATCCGCGGGCCGCGCATCGCTGACCTACGGCGCCGAAACGGTGTCGTTCGTGCCCGACGCCGACCCGGCCGCCTTGGACCGTGCCCGGGAAATAATGTCGACGGCCAGAGTGGTCGCGACGTTTCGTCGACTCGCCGAGCGGCTCGGACGAACGGCGCGAAAAACCGCATCCGCCGCGAGCGTCGGCCTGACCGCGGCGTTGGTGGCAGAAGTCGCGGGTGAGCCCGGTATCGCTGTGGAACTGGGAGGCCTCATGTCCGTTCCTATCCGGCAGCACCATGCCGCTTACGAGAAAGGCAACGCGTTCGGCGATCGCTGGGCCGAACGTGTCGGGCGCCTGCCGCCTGGCTCCGAGCAACCGGACGGAACGGGTGCCCTGTCGCAACCGGTCTCGTCGATGAGCGCGGCGTTCCGTGCGTTGTTGCAGCTCGAGGCCGCCTGGTATGCCACAGCCACAAGTGCCGGCGATACGTCGTGTCGAAGCAACCGTTGAAAGGAGGAACTGGTTCAGCTCTGCGCAAGTTGAGTTGACTTGACAGTGTTTTCAGAGGTGAGGCATATCCATGAAGTGAATCGTTTGAGTCTGGTCAAGCTCGGAGGGATCGCAGCCGTCTTTGCCGTCACGCTGTGCGCGAACCATGCCCGCGCGCAATCGGCCTACGATCGGCACGTCGCGTTCGACAACAGTCTGACGACGCCCGGTTACTACTATAGCGAGGGCGATGTCGTATCGCCCAGCGAGCTCGAGCTCATCGACGGCAAGCTTCCCGTGGACGCCTCGACGTGCGTGACGCCACCGAACTGCCTGCGGCTCAGGTGGCGGTCGGGAAAGGGCGGCGACTGGCGGGTGACGCTTAACCTGAAGCGCCACTATGGCGGCGTGGACCTGGCCGGTGACACATTGTCGTTCTGGGCGTACTCGGACGAGCCGCTCACAGCCGACGCCGCGCCTCGCATCTTCGTGGTCGATGGACGGGGAGAAGGCAGCCCGTCGATCGGGCTGCTTGGAAAGCTAGGCGCATTGCCGGCGGGCAAGTGGACCCGTGTCACGCTTCCGTTCTCGACCTTTGTCGGCCTCTTCGCCAGCACCCGCGACGTCGTCTTCGATCCGACTCAACTCAAGACGATCACCGTCGTGCAGGGTCTGGACGACGACACGCCGCATACGTTGATGATTGACGACGTGCGGGTGGCTGACGAACCGGTGAGCAGCGATACGTCGGCGCCAGCCATGCCTTCCGGGATGGTCGCGCGCGGCTACGAGCGCCACGTCGAGCTCAGCTGGCACCCGAATGCGGAGCCCGACCTGCTCCGTTACGTGGTCTCTCGGTCGTCCGACGGGCGATCTTTCACGCCAATCGCCATCCAGAAGGGACATCTCGGCCGCTTCGTCGACTTCCTCGGCGCCCCGGGCAAGACGGCCTACTACCGGATCACGGCGGTTGACGTCGCTGGAAACGAGTCACCCGCGTCAACTGTAGTATCCGCTACGACAGTGCCGATGTCGGATGACGAGTTGCTGACGATGGTGCAGGAGGCGTGTTTTCGCTACTACTGGGACGGTGCGCATCCGAATGCCGGGATGGCCATCGAGATCACACCTGGCGACGACAACATGGTCGCGCTCGGCGCCTCCGGCTTCGGCATCATGGCGCTCATAACCGGCGTCGACCGGCAGTTCGTCACGCGCGCGCAGGGCGTCGAGCGCATGCAAAAGATTCTGCGATTTCTTCAGAAAGCCGATCGGTTCCACGGCGTATGGCCGCACTTCCTCGACGGCCGCACCGGCAAGACGATCGCCTACTTCGGCACGTACGACGATGGGGCGGATCTCGTGGAGACGGCGTTTCTGATGCAGGGACTGCTGGCGGCGCGACAGTACTTCGACGGCGACACGGCGGCGGAACGCGAGATTCGCGAGACGGTGACGACGCTGTGGAGAGGCGTCGAGTGGGACTGGTTCAGGAAGACCCCGGACAGCGACTTCCTCTATTGGCACTGGTCGCCGAAGCACGGCTTCAAGATCAGCCATCCGCTCGTGGGCTGGAACGAGACGATGATCATCTACCTGCTGGCGATTGCGTCGCCGACGCGTGCCGTGCCCGCGAGCCTGTATTACTCCGGATGGGCAGGGCAGTCGGATCTGGCGGTCAAATACCGGCGGAACTGGGGGCGGACGACCGAGGGCGATCACTACGGCAACGGGCACACCTACTACGGCATCAAGCTGGACGTCGGGGTTGGCAGCGGCGCCGAGCTCTTCTTCACCCACTTCTCGTTCATGGGCTTCGATCCCCGCGGCAAACGCGATCGCTACACGAATTATTTCGAAAACAATCGGAACATCGCGAAAATTCACCACGCCTACGCGGTTGCCAACCCGTTGCATCGTGTCGGCTACGGTGACGCCTCATGGGGTCGCTCGGCGGGTGTCAATGCCGGCGGCGGCCGGCCGACCCCAGCGGGCGACAACGGCACGATCACGCCGTCAGCGGCCCTGTCGTCGTTCCCCTATACGCCTGACGAGTCGATGAAGGCGCTGAAGCACTTCTACCGTGACCTCGGCGATCGGCTGTGGGGCATCTATGGTTTTCGCGACGGCTTCAACGAGACCGAGAACTGGTTCGAAGACGTTTACATGGGCCTCAACCAGGCACCTATCGTCGTGATGATCGAGAACTACCGCACCGGCCTCATCTGGAAGCGCTTCATGGCCAATCCCGAGATTGGGCCGGCGCTGGCGGCAATTGGATTCAAGCTCGAGTGATGAGCGCAGGAACCTCCATTCTTTCCTAGGCGTCATTCCAGAAGAGACCGTCCATGCCTGGAGTGCCGATTCGCACGTCCTGCGTCGGCTCGGTCATTGCACTCGGTCTCAGGCCGGTCGGGCCCGGCTGAGCTGTCTGTCTGCTGCGCGCGAAGAGGAATTCCATGGTCAAGCGGATGTTCTGGATGCTCGCCGTGACGTTCGTGATCATCGCGGCGCTCGGCTTCGTGAAATACCGGCAGATCCAATCAGCGATTGCGCAGGCTGCGTTCCAGCCGCCACCTGAGGCCGTGACGACGATCGTGGCTCGACAGGAGACCTGGCCGGCAGCCCTGGGTGCAATTGGCACCGTGGCGGCTGTCCAGGGCGTAACCGTCAGCGCAGACCTCCCGGGCATCGTGGACCGCATCCGGTTCGACTCCGGCAAATGGGTGCGCAAGGGCGACGTGCTGGTTGAGCTCGACACGCGTCAGGAGCGGGCTCAGCTGGCCGCCGTCGAAGCGCAACGGGATCTGGCAGGCGTGAATTATCGCCGAATGGAGGGGCTCGCGAAGGACGGCATTGTCTCGCGGGCGGATTACGACACGGCCGCCGCCGGGCAGAAGGAGACGCAGGCCCGAGTGGGTGAGATTCGCGCCACCATCGACCGCAAAACGATCCGGGCGCCGTTTTCCGGCATCCTGGGCATCCGGCAGGTGAACCTTGGCCAGGACCTGTCGGCCGGCGATCCCATCGTGCCGCTCCAGGCGCTCGATCCGATTTACGTGAACTTCGGCATTCCCCAACAGCAAGCGGCTGAGGTGCGCAACGGCCGGGCAGTCCGCATCAGTGCCAGGGACCGGGCCGGTGTCGAGCTCGGCGGGCGCGTCACCGCGGTCGATTCCGTGGTCGATCCCGCGACCAGGAACATCCAGGTGCAGGCCACGCTCGCCAACCCGAAGGGGCAGCTGCGCCCAGGCATGTTCGTCCAGGCCGAGGTCGTCGTCGGCGCGAGCCAATCGGTAATCGCGATCCCGGCGTCCGGGATCAACTACGCGCCTTACGGCGACTCGGTGTTCGTCGTCGCGGATCTCAAGGACGAGAAGGGAAAGACCTACCGTGGTGTGCGCCAGCAGTTCGTCAAGCTGGGAGCCTCGCGTGGGGATCAGGTGGCGGTTCTCTCGGGCGTGAAGCCGGGAGACATCGTGGTGACGTCCGGCGTGTTCAAGCTGCGCAACGGCGCTGCCGTGCAGATTAACAACAAGGTTGTTCCAGAGAACAACCCGGCGCCGAACCCAGAGGACAGCTAGAGCAATGAAGTTCACCGATCTGTTCGTACGGCGGCCGGTCCTCGCGATCGTCGTCAACCTGGTCATTCTGATTGCCGGTCTCCAGTCGATCCGCGCGCTCAGCGTGAGGCAGTATCCGCGGAGCGACATCGCCATCATTCGCGTCTCGACGGCGTACATCGGCGCCAACGCCGATCTCGTGCGGGGATTCATCTCGACGCCGCTCGAGCGCGTCATCGCGAGCGCCGACGGCATCGATTACATGGAGTCGACGAGCGCCCAGGGGCTCAGCACGATCACCGTCCATCTCCGGCTGAACTACGACACGAACGCTGCGCTGACGCAGATCCAGGCCAAAGTCGCGCAGGTCAGAAACGACCTGCCTCCCGAGGCGGAGGCGCCGATCATCGAGCTCGAAACGGCAGACAACCAGTTCGCCGCGATGTACATCGGCTTTTCGTCAAAGGACCTCGACCAGAACCAGATTACGGATTACCTGACGCGCGTCGTGCAGCCGAAGCTGAGCGCGATCAGCGGCGTCCAGCGCGCCGATATTCTTGGCGGCCGTACGTTCGCGATGCGCATCTGGCTGAAGCCCGATCGGATGGCGGCGCTCGGCATCTCGCCAGCCGCCGTGCGCGATGCCCTCGGACGCAACAACTACCTGTCGGCGCTGGGCCGGACGAAAGGCTCGATGGTCTCGGTGAACCTCGTGGCCAACACCGACCTTCGCACCGCCGAGGAATTCCGTCAGCTCGTGGTCAAGGAATCGGACGGTGTCGTCGTACGGCTCGGCGAGATCGCCGATGTCGTTCTCGGCGCCGAAAACTACGACCAGGAGGTTCGCTTCAACGGCCAGACAGCGACGTTCATGGGCATCTGGGTGTTGCCCACGGCAAACACGCTCGAGGTGATTGGCAGCGTGCGCGAGGCCATCCCGGGAATCGAGGCGCAGCTGCCGGTGGGCATGAAGGTGGGCGTTCCCTACGACTCGACCGAGTACATCCAGGACGCGATCGACGAGGTGCTCACGACGCTGACCGAAACGCTGCTGATCGTGATCGCCGTGATTTTCCTGTTCCTGGGGTCGATGCGCGCGCTGATCATTCCGGTGGTCGCGATTCCGATCTCGCTCGTCGGCGCGGTCTTCCTGATGCTCGTCGCGGGCTTCACGATCAACCTGCTGACGCTCCTCGCCATCGTGCTTTCGGTCGGGCTCGTCGTGGACGACGCCATCGTGATGGTGGAGAACGTGGAGCGGCATCTCCACGCGGGAAAGTCGCCGTTCCAGGCGGCGATCGAGGGCGCTCGCGAGCTGGTCGGTCCGATCATCGCGATGACGATCACGCTGGCCGCCGTCTACACGCCGATCGCCATCCAGGGAGGTCTGACGGGCGCGCTGTTCCGCGAATTCGCGTTCACGCTGGCCGGCGCCGTGATTGTGTCGGGCATTGTCGCGCTGACGCTGTCGCCGATGATGGGGGCGAAGCTTTTGCGCGCCGGCGACACTGAGCGCGGCTTCGCCGGCTGGGTTAACCGTCGGTTCGACAGCGTCCGCGAGGGCTACAAGCGTCGACTGGCAGCCACGCTGCGCTACCGTCCGGTGGTCCTTGTGCTGTGGGCAATCGTCGTGCTGCTGATGGTCCCGTTCTACATGTTCTCGCAGCAGGAGCTCGCCCCGGCGGAGGATCAGGGCGTGGTGTTCTCGATCGTCCAGGGCTCGGCGAACGCGACCATCGATCAGACGAAGCTCTTCGCCAAGGAAATCCACGACGTCTACCGGTCGTTCCCCGAGACCGCGAGCATTTTCCAGATCACGTTGCCGAACTCGGGATTTGGTGGGATGGTCACCAAGCCCTGGAGTGCGCGTACGAAGACGGCGCAGCAGCTGCTGATGGAGTCGACGGCGTCGCTGTCGAAGATTCCGGGCGTGCGCGTGATTCCGATGACGCCGCCGCCGCTGCCGGGAGGTGGTGATTTTCCGGTCGACTTCGTGATTGCGGCCGCGGCCGAGCCGCAGCAGCTCGCCGAGCTCGCCGGTCAGCTGGTCCAGAAGGCGATGGGCAGCGGCATGTTCATCTTTGCCGATGCCGACCTGAAGTTCGATCAGCCGCAGGCCGAGGTCGTCTTCGATCGCGACAAGCTCCGATCCCAGGGCGTCGACCTCAGTCAGGCCGGCCAGGATCTCTCCACGTTGCTCGGTGGCGACTACGTCAACCGGTTCAGCATCCAGGGCCGCAGCTACAAAGTGATTCCGCAGGTCAGGCGCGCCGATCGGCTGACGCCCGATCAGCTCGAAGGCATCTACATCACCGGATCGCCGGCGGCTCCAAGCGCGCCGCCTGCCAATGGCACCGAATCGCGCACGAATGCGTATGGTGGGCCCCCGACCGAGGGGCTCGTACCGCTGTCGACCTTTGCGACGATCCAGACCACCACGCAACCGCGCGAGCTGAAGAAGTTCCAGCAGCTGAATGCGGTGCGCATTCAGGGCGTGATTCCGCCGCCGGTGCCGCTCGACCAGGCACTGCGCTTCCTTGAAACCGAAGCGAGGGCAATCCTGCCTCAGGGCTTCACCGTGGACTACGCGGGCGAGTCGCGGCAGCTCCGCGTCGAAGGCAGCCGGTTCTTGACCACGTTCCTGCTGTCGGCGGTCCTGATCTACCTGGTGCTCGCGGCGCAGTTCGAAAGCTTCCGCGACCCCTTCATCATCCTGGCGGGCTCCGTGCCTCTGGCGATCTCCGGTGCCCTGCTGTTCTCGTTTCTGGGTCTGACCACGCTCAACATCTACAGCCAGGTCGGCCTGATTACCCTCGTCGGCCTGGTGTCGAAGAACGGCATCCTCATCGTGCAGTTTGCGAATCACCTGCAGGAGACGGGGCTGGACAAGCTGCACGCGGTCATCGAGGCGGCCGGCACGCGGCTGCGCCCGATTCTAATGACAACGGCGGCCACCGTCGTCGGGCATACGCCGCTGGTCCTGGCGACCGGGCCAGGCGCGGGCGCGCGCAACAGCATCGGCATCATGCTGGTCAGCGGCATGATCATCGGCACCGTCTTTACGCTGTTCGTGGTGCCGTCCATCTATGTGCTGGTGGCGCGGCGCCACGTCGCAGTCGCCGAGACGGCGGAGCAACCGCAGGGAGGCGTGCCGGAGCTGGCAAAGGCCGGGGTGTAGTCACGGAATCGCACTGATCGGATCGGTAACGGATGGGCACCGACTCAGATCCGTCACGGATCACACGGAGAACACAGTCACGGATTACACGGAGAACACGGATCAGTGAAGATGTACGGGCTGGGCAAGTCGGGGTGTTCCGGCTCCTGAAGGAAGGCAAAGAAGTCCAACAATTCACTAATCCGTGTTGTCTGTGTCATCCGTGACCATTTACACGGAGAACACAGTCACGGATTACGCGGAGAACACGGATCAGTGAAGATGTTCCGGCTGGGCAAGTCGGGGTGTTCCGGCTCCTGAAGGAAGGGAAAGAAGTCCAACAATTCACTAATCCGTGTTGTCTGTGCCATCCGTGACCATCTGAGTCCGCGTGATCCGTGACGTCGCCTTGACCCTCCGCGGAGGCGCATAGTACCTTGAGGTGTTCGCCGCCTCTCGTCTCGCGCCTCCGATGACCCAGGTCGCATCATCTGCCCTCCGCCACACGCCGCTGCACGCGCGCCACGTCGCCCTCGGCGCCCGCATGGTGCCATTTGGCGGCTGGGACATGCCCGTGGAGTATTCGGGCATCTCGGACGAGCATCTCGCAGTTCGCACTCGAGTCGGCCTGTTCGATGTGAGCCACATGGGCGAGATCGAGGTGGCCGGCCGCGATGCCCTTGCCGGGATCCAGCGGATCACCAGCAACGACGCGTCGAAGCTGAAGGTCGGCCAGGCGCACTACTCGGGCCTGACAACCGAGCAGGGCACCTTCGTCGACGACCTCCTCGTCTACCGGCTCGCCGACAGCCACTTTCTGCTCGTCGTCAACGCGTCGAACATCGAGAAGGACTTCGACTGGATCACGTCGCACACGGCAGGCATCGGCGACGTGGTGTCTGTGAACACCAGCAGCCGGTACGCGTTGATTGCCATTCAAGGGCCGGCCGCGCGCGAGGTGCTCCAGCCTCTGACCGGTGTGGACCTCGCCGGCATGAAGTACTACTGGTTCTCGAACGGGGAAGTGGCGTCGGTCCGTGCGACGATTTCACGCACCGGGTACACCGGCGAAGACGGCTTCGAGATCTTTGTCGCGCCGGCGTATGCGCCGCGCGTCTGGGACGCGCTCCTCGAGGCCGGCCAGCCCGCCGACATCCGCCCCTGCGGCCTCGGCGCACGCGATACGCTTCGGCTCGAAGCCGCGATGCGGCTGTACGGCAACGACATCGACGACACGACGACCGCACTCGAAGCCGGGCTCGAGTGGATCGTGTCGTGGACGAAGGGCGACTTTCTGGGCCGCGCTGCGCTCGAATCGCAGAAGCGGGCGGGCGTGCCACGACAGATCGTCGGCTTCGAGATGGTCGATCGCGCGATTGCGCGACACGGCCATCCCGTCATCGTCGAGGGTCGCGCCGCGGGCGTCGTGACGAGCGGCACGCAGACGCCGTTTCTCAGGAAGGCAATCGGGATGGCCTACGTCCCGTCGTCCATGAGCGACAGCGATACCATCGACATCGAGATTCGTAACCGGCGCGCGTCCGCGCGCATCGTCCCCCTTCCGTTCTACAAGCGGCCGAGGAAATAGCCATGTACCCGGAGACGCTCAAATACACGAAAGACCACGAGTGGATCAGCGCGTCCAACGGCGTCGGCCGTGTCGGCATCACCGACTACGCGCAGAAGCAGTTGGGCGATGTCGTCTACGTGGAACTCCCGGATGCCGGCACGAAGGTGAGCCAGGGCGAGTCGTTCGGGACGATCGAGTCGGTGAAGGCCGTGTCGGAGCTGTTCGCGCCGGTCTCGGGCGAGGTGCTCGAAGTGAACCCCGCGCTGCGCGACAAACCCGAGCTCGTCAACACCGCTCCCCACGACACCTGGATGATCGCGATTCGGCTTTCCGATCCGTCGGAAGTGGATGCGCTGCTCGATGCGGGCGCCTACGACAGCCTGGTGAAATGACACACGAGCCCTACGATGCGTTCGAGTTGCGCCACATCGGGCCGCGAGGCGAGGACATCGGGCGGATGCTCGGCGTCGTCGGCGCCGCGTCGCTCGATGCGCTGGTTGACGAGGTCGTTCCCCCGAGCATCCGCAGTCCGCGGCCGCTGAACCTTCCGGTCGGCCTGTCGGAGCACGAGTTTCTCCAGACCCTCAGCCGGATTGCGGGGAAGAACCGCGTCCGCAAGTCCTATATCGGCCTCGGCTACTACGACACGATCACGCCGCCGGTGATCTTGCGGAACGTGATGGAGAACCCGGGCTGGTACACGCCGTACACGCCCTACCAGGCCGAGATCGCCCAGGGACGTCTCGAATCGCTTCTCAACTTCCAGACGATGGTGACCGATCTCACGGGAATGGAGGTGGCGAACGCGTCGCTGCTTGACGAGCCGACCGCCGCCGCCGAGGCGATGACGCTGCTCCATCGCGTGCAACCGAAGCGCGACGTGCGCAATACGTTTCTGGTGTCGTCGCGGACCTGGCCGCAGACCCGCGCGGTCATCGAATCGCGGGCCGAGCCGCTCGGCATCCATGTTCGCGTCGTCGATCCCGCAGCCATCGAGTTCGACGAGACGGTGTTTGGGCTGCTGGTGCAGTACCCGGACGAACGTGGCACGGTCGAGCCGCTGGCGCCGCTGATGGCCCGGGCCCACGAAGCGGGCGTGCTGGTGGCGGTGGCCACCGACCTGCTGGCCTTGACCCTCCTGACGCCGCCGGGTGATGCGGGCGCCGACGTCGTGGTGGGCAATTCACAGCGCTTCGGCGTACCGCTCGGCTACGGCGGCCCGCACGCGGCCTTCTTCGCGACCCGCGAGACCTTCGTCCGGCAGATGCCCGGACGCATCATCGGCGTCTCGGTGGACAGCAGCGGCCGCCCGGCGTATCGCATGGCGCTGCAGACGCGCGAGCAGCACATCCGACGCGAGAAGGCGACATCGAACATCTGCACCGCGCAAGCGCTCCTCGCGAACATGGCCGCGATGTATGCCGTCTACCACGGACCCTCCGGGCTGACGGCGATCGCGTCCCAGATCAGGTCGCGTGCGGCGTCGCTCGAGAAGGCGTTGACGAGCCTCGGCTATCGTCAACTCAACGCCACCTACTTCGACACGCTGCAGATCGATCTCCGAGGCGTGCCCGGCGTCACCCGCTCCACGCTCGAGGAACCGGCAGTGGACGCCGGCATGAACTTCCGCTGGGTCGACGGCGTCACGATCACGATCGCGCTCGACGAGACGGTGGGCCTGGACGACGTCGAAGCGATTGCGGGGGTGTTCTCCCGGGTCACGGAAAAGGTCACCGGCAAGGCGTCGCGCGCTGACGTGGCGAGCCTCGAGGCGCCGCTGGCGCCCGGCCTCGCGCGATCCACCGCGTTCCTGCAGCATCCGGTCTTCAATCGCCATCACTCGGAAACCGAGATGATGCGCTACATCAAGGCGCTCGAACGAAAGGACATCGGCCTCGACACCTCGATGATTCCGCTCGGCTCGTGCACGATGAAGCTCAACGCCGCCGCCGAAATGATGCCGGTGACCTGGGACGCGTTCTCGAGGATTCATCCGTTCGCGCCTGCCAATCAGGCAGCCGGCTACGCCGAGATCTTTCACGATCTGGAGCAGGCGCTCGCCGAAATCACGGGGTTCGCGGCGGTCTCGTTGCAGCCGAACTCCGGCGCACAGGGAGAGCTGGCGGGCCTGCTGGTCATTCGCGCGTGGCAGCGCGGCCGCGGCGAGGCGCGTCGCGACGTGGTGCTGATCCCGGCCTCCGCGCACGGTACTAATCCGGCCAGCGCGGTCATGGCCGGGATGAGAGTCGTTGTGGTGGCGACCGATCCGAAGGGCTATGTGGACATTTCGGACCTGAAGGCGAAGGCCGAGGTGCACCGCGACGATCTCGCCGCGCTGATGATCACGTACCCCTCGACTCACGGCGTCTACGAGGAATCGATTCGCGACATCTGCGCCATCGTCCACGAGCATGGAGGCCAGGTGTACATGGACGGCGCGAACCTGAACGCGCAGGTCGGCTTGACGAGCCCGGCGGCGATCGGCGCCGACGTCTGTCATCTGAACCTGCACAAGACGTTCGCCATCCCACACGGCGGCGGAGGTCCGGGGATGGGCCCAATCGCCGTTGCCGGACACCTGGCGCCGTTCCTGCCGGGGCATCCGCTCGTGCAGACCGGGGGCGATCATGGGATTCCGGCGGTCGCCGGCGCGCCCTGGGGAAGCGCCAGCATCCTGCTCATTTCCTACGCCTATATCCGGATGCTGGGCGCGCAGGGCGTCACGAACGCCACGCGCTTTGCGATCCTTAACGCCAACTACATCAAGTCACGCCTCGAACGGCACTACGACGTGCTCTACACCAACGCGCGCGGGCGCGTGGCGCACGAGATGATCTTCGACCTGCGTGCATTCAAGTCGGCCGGCGTGGACGAGATCGACGTGGCGAAGCGGCTGATGGATTACGGCTTTCACGCGCCGACGGTGTCGTTCCCGGTGCCCGGCACGCTGATGATCGAGCCGACCGAAAGCGAGCCGCTCGAGGAGCTCGATCGGTTCTGTGACGCGATGATCGCGATCCGCGCCGAGATCGAGGCGGTGGCGACGGGGAAGACGGATCCGAAGGACAACCTGTTGAAGAATGCGCCGCACACCGCGGCGATGGTGACAGACGACGAATGGAGCCATCCCTACTCGCGTCGCGAGGCCGCTTTCCCGCTGCCGTGGGTCCAGGAGAAAAAGGTGTGGCCCGCGGTTGGCCGGATCGACAACCCCTACGGCGATCGCAATCTGATGTGCGTGTGCCCCCCAGTCGAAGAGTACGCTGAACAGGAATCGTAACGACCGCAACACGTAGACTGCAGTAGGGCCCGACTTCAGTCGGGCCATCGTTAGCCCGAGCTGAAGCTCGGGCCTACGTACGAAGCCTCGACCCTTACCCTGAACGCCTCGCGCAACCGCGCGGTGATCGGTCCCGGACGTCCCGTCCCGATCGCCTTTCCATCGACCCGCACGATCGGTACGATCTCGCGCGTGCTGCTGGTGAGGAAGGCCTCGTCGGCCTCGAAGAGCTCCGCATCGTGCAGCGTGCGTTCCTCAGACGGGATACGATCATCGGCGCACATCTCGAGCACGAGCTGCCGCGTGATCCCGGCGAGCAGTCCGGCCCGCAGCGGGGGCGTCAACACCTGGCCGCGGCGGGCGACGAACAGATTCGATTGGCTGCATTCGGCGAGCTCGCCCAGGTGATTGCGCATCACCGCTTCGAACCCGCCCTCGGCAATCGCACGTTGCATGGCGAGCGCGTTGTTGAGGAGGTTGTTCGACTTGATCAGTGGGTTCAGCGCTTCGGGAGCGTTTCGCTGGATCGGCACGATCGCCACGTTCACGCCGTCGTCGTAGACGTGTGCCGGCGGCGGTTGATGCGGCCGCGCGATGATCACCAGCGTCGGCGTCTTGCAGGCGGCGGGGTCGTACGTCAGCTCGCCGACGCCGCGCGTCAGCAGTAAACGGATGTAGGCGTCGTCGCCATCCGGCGTCCACGGCAACAGGCCGGCCGTCTCCATCGTCGCACTGATCTGTGCGGCGAAGCTTGCGTCGTCATAGGGCACCGGCAAAGCGATCAGGCTGGCGGAGGCCCGCAGACGTGTCAGGTGGCGGTCCAGCAGGAATGGCTGGCCGCGATAGGTGCGGCAAACTTCGTAGACACCCTCACCATAGAGGAAGCCGTGGTCAAAGACGGGCACGACCGCCTCGGCTTCCGTTGTGATTCTTCCGTTGACGAAGACCGCTCCAGGCATCGGGCGAGATCGTAACGCATAAATGCGGCACGGCAGTAGGGCCCGACTTCAGTCGGGCCTCGCGCGGCCGCACTAAAGTGCGGCCCTACTGCAGACGCTGCTGATACACTTCGCGAAGGATGCGGATCCTCAACAGCGCCCAGATGCGTGACGCCGACCGCCGGACCATCGGCGAGATCGGCATTGCCTCCATCGTCCTCATGGAGAACGCCGGGCGACAGGTCGTTGCTGCCATCGAGGCGATGTTCGCGGATCTGCCGTCGCGCCGGGTCGCCGTCCTCTGCGGGCGCGGCAGCAATGGCGGCGACGGGTTCGTCGTTGCGCGGACGCTCCTTCAACGAGGCGTGGACGTCTCGATCTTCGTCGTCGGCGACATCGCCGGCGTGCGCGGCGATGCGCGGACCAACCTCGAGGTGCTGGGCCATCTCGGACACACGATCGTCGAGATCAACGATTCGCAGGCCTGGGAGCTGCACTTTTCGGAAATCCGCGGCTGCGACCTGCTGGTGGACGCGATGTTCGGCACCGGCCTGAAGACGCCACTTGCCGGCCTGTTCGAGACGATCGTCGCCGACATCAACGCCAGCGACCTCGCGGTGGTCTCGGTCGACTTGCCGTCGGGCCTGTCGGCCGACACGCCCGACCCCATCGGCCCCTGCGTCGACGCGACGATGACGGTGACGCTGGCGGCGCCGAAGCTGCCGCTGCTCCTGCCGCCGGGCGAAGGGCACTGCGGCGACGTGGTGATCGCGGACATCGGCATCCCCGAAGCAGCCATCGAGGCGGTTGAGGGCCCGTACCTCGAGCTCCTGACGCGTGACATCGTCCGGGCGCTCGTCGAGCCACGACCCGCGGACTCGCACAAGGGTGACTACGGCCACGTCCTGGTGGTGGCCGGCGGACGAGGCAAGACGGGCGCGGCGCATCTCGCGGCGATGGGCGCACTGAAGTCTGGGGCGGGGCTGGTGACGATCGCGACGACCAGGTCGAGCCAGCCGATCGTGGCGGCCATGGCCCCGGAATACATGACGGAAGGCCTCGACGAAGGGCCTGACGGCGGCCTTCTCGTCGAGGCGCTGGATCTCGTGCTGGCGTCGCAGGCAGACGTCATCGCCGCCGGTCCGGGCCTCGGGACCGCACGATCGACCGTCGCGTTCATCCACGGCCTGCTGGCCCGTGCCGGCGTCCCGCTGGTGCTCGACGCCGACGGCCTGAACGCGTTTGCCGACGCGCCAGAACTGCTGGTGGGACCGGAAGGGCGCGACGTCATCATCACGCCGCATCCCGGCGAACTGGCGCGCCTGGTGGGCGTGACGACGGCCGACGTGCAGGCGAACCGCATCGAGATCGCCCAGAGCTTTGCCGAGACGCATCAGCTCTACGTCGTCCTCAAGGGGCATCGTTCGATCATCGCGACGCCTGAGGGCAAGGTGTTCGTCAATCCGACCGGCAACGCAGGCATGGCGACGGGCGGTATGGGCGATCTGCTCACGGGGATGATCGCCGCGTGGCTTGGCCAGCTGCTCGATGCGGAGGCTGCGTGCAAGCTGGCGGTCTACCTGCACGGCATGGCGGGAGATCTTGCCGAAGCCACGGAAGGGGAAGTCGCGCTCACGCCGAGCGACGTCCTCGCGCAGCTTGGAGATGCGGTGCTGGAGTTGACGGCACGCCGGAAGGTCGAGGCGAAGGAGCGAGAGTAGGATCTTTCGGCCGCACTTCACTAAAGTGCGGCCCTACTGCAGTAGGGCCCGACTTCAGTCGGGCCAATCGCCAGCCCAAGCCAAAGCTTGGGCCCTACGCACGACCATCGATCGTGATTCTTCGTCCGTCCGGCACGTGCTCCAAACGTACTTCAACGACAGGCGGAGTCGGGGGGCGGGGGAGCCGTTCGGCCCATTCGATCGCGAGCACGGTCTTTCCGTCCTGTAAATCCTCGAGCGCGATGTCGGCGACTTCGGCCGGAGCAAGCCGGTACAGATCGACGTGCTGCAGCGTCATGGCGGCGCCGCGGTATTCCTGGACGATGGTGAACGTGGGGCTGCTGACCTGCGCAGGATCGAGCCCGAGGCCTTCGGCGAGCCCGCGCACGAATGCGGTTTTGCCTGCGCCGAGCTCGCCGTAGAGCAGGACCGTGGTTCCTGGCTCAAGCGTCCGGCCAAGATGCCGCCCGGCGGCGATGGTGTCAGCTTCCGACGAGGTGAGGATTGGGCGCACGCAGTGCGCCCCTACACAGTTCCGGGCATGGCGTGCCCATCCGCGGATGGGCACATTGCCATGCGCCCCTACTCGGACCGGTAATTCGGCGCTTCCTTGGTGATCGCGACGTCGTGGACGTGGCTCTCACGGGCGCCGGCGGGCGTGATGCGCACGAGCTGCGCGCCGCGCTGCAGCGCCGCGAGGTTGGCGGCTCCACAGTAGCCCATCCCCGCCCGGAGACCGCCGACAAGCTGGTGGATCATGGCTGCCACCGAGCCCTTGTGCTGAACACGGCCCTCGATCCCTTCGGGCACGAGCTTCTCGGCGCCGCCGCCGCCCAGATCGAAGTCGTCCTGGAAGTAGCGATCTCGACTGCCACGCCGCATCGCGCCGATCGAGCCCATGCCCCGATACTCTTTGAAGCTGCGGCCCTGGTAGATGATCATCTCGCCCGGGCTTTCGTCGGTCCCCGCGAAGAGATTCCCGATCATCGTGGTGCTGGCGCCGACCGCGATCGCCTTCGTGATGTCGCCCGAGAACCGGATGCCGCCGTCGGCGATGACCGGGACGCCGTGCCGGGCCGCGGCCCGCGCGCACTGCTGAATCGACGTGATCATCGGCACGCCGACGCCCGCGATGATGCGGGTCGTGCAAATCGACCCGGCGCCGATCCCCACCTTCACGCCGTCCACGCCCAGCTCGATCAGCGACTCGGTCGCTTCGGCGGTCGCGACGTTGCCGGCGACGATGTCGACGTCGCGGAACTGACGGCGCAGCCGCTTGACGATCTCGAGCACGCCCTGTGAGTGACCGTGCGCCGTGTCCACCACGAGGGCATCGACGTGCGCGGCGACGAGCGCTTCGGCGCGCTCGAGCGTGTCTCGCGCCACGCCGACGGCCGCCGCCACGCGCAGGCGCCCGAGCGAATCCTTCGATGCGCTCGGGTACTTCACCATCTTCTGGATGTCCTTGACGGTGATCAGGCCCTTCAGCCGGTAGTCCTGATCGACGACCAGCAGCTTCTCGACCTTGTGCTGGTGCAGGATCTCGCGGGCGTCCTCGAGCGTCGTGCCCACCGGCACGGTAATCAGCGGGTCCTTCGTCATCACGTCCGCGATCGGACGATTGACGTTGGTCTCGAACCGCAGGTCGCGGTTGGTGAGGATGCCCAGCAGCCGGCCTTCCTTGCGTCCGCCTTCCGTGATCGGGACGCCGGAAATCCGGTACTTCATCATCAGCGCCTGCGCCTCGTGGATCCGGTTCTCGGGCGCGAGCGTGATCGGGTTCACGATCATCCCGCTCTCCGACCGCTTCACGCGATCCACTTCGGTGGCCTGCTCCTCGATCGACAGGTTCTTGTGGATTACGCCAATCCCGCCGTGCTGCGCCATCGCGATCGCGAGCATCGACTCGGTCACAGTGTCCATCGCGGCGCTGACCAGGGGCACGTTCAGCGTGATGTTGCGGGTGAAGCGCGTGGTCACGTCGACCTGCGCCGGCACGACCTGCGAGTGCCGCGGCACCAGCAGGACGTCGTCGAAGGTCAGGGCGGTGGCAATGTCGGTGGCGAGGTCGATCTCCGAGGGGGCGGTTTTGAGGTCCATGTCAGCCTATTGATTTGCTCCGTGGCACTTCTTGTACTTCTTGCCGCTCCCGCACGGACACGGGTCGTTTCTGCCGACCTTCGGCTCTTCGCGCTTCACCGTCTTGATGGTGTCGTCGCCGCCGACCCGCGCCGGCCTCGGCTTCGAGGGGCCGAAGGGATTCGTGGCGGCTGCCTCCGGTTCCGCGACGGCCGCCGCAGACCCCTGCCCCGCAAAGGCTCCGCCAGCAAAGCCTCCCTGTTGCGAGGCGCTGGGGTCGTTCAGGATCAGGGTTGGTGGACGGCGTGAGGGCGGGCGGCGAACGGGCGCGGCGGCGAGCCCAGACGGTCCACCCTCGCTTCCATCTGCAGGTACCGGTCGCAGCCACCACAGGGCGCGCAGCATCTCCTCGTCGACGCGCCCCTTCATGTCCTGGAACAGACCGAAGCTCTCGCGCTTGTATTCAACGAGCGGATCGCGCTGGCCGTAGCCGCGTAGCCCGATCCCTTCCTTCAGGTGATCGAGGCTGTAGAGGTGATCCTTCCACTGGCTGTCGACGATCTGCAGCATGATGTCGCGCTCGATGCGCCGCATCAGCTCCGCACCGAGCAGCTGCGTCTTGTCGTCGTAGCTCTTGACGATCCGCTCCCACAACGCATCGCGGATCTCGGCGCTCGACATCCGGTCGAAGTCGACGCTGTCCAGCGCGTCGCTTTCGAGCGCAAACACGCGCGCCACTTCCTGGCGCAGCACGGGCAGATCCCACGATTCGACGTCCGCATCGGCGCCCGCGAACCGATCGACCGCGTCGTCGAGCACGTCGCCCGCGATTTCGAGGAGATAGCCGTGCGTATCGACCTTCTCGGCGTCCTCCTCGATGCGAATCTGGCCTTCGAGGAGCTCCCGGCGCAGCGAGTAGATGTTCTCCCGCTGCTTGTTCATCACGTCGTCGTACTCGAGGAGGTGCTTGCGGACGGAGAAGTTCTGGGCCTCCACTTGCTTCTGCGCGCGCTCGATCGCGCGCGTGACCATCCCGTGTTCGATCGGCACGCCTTCTTCCATGCCCAGGCGCTGCATCAGACCCGAGATGCGGTCCGAGCCGAAGATCCGCATCAGATCGTCTTCGAGCGACAGGTAGAAGCGCGACGAGCCGGGATCGCCCTGACGGCCGGCGCGGCCGCGCAGCTGGTTGTCGATGCGGCGCGCCTCGTGGCGCTCGGTGCCGACGATGTGGAGCCCGCCCACCGAGACGACCTCGTCGTGCTCGGCCTCGCACTGCTGCTTGAAGAACGCAGAGATGCGGTCCCAGTCTTCCCGCCGGACCCGATAGAAGCTGTCGATGTGGAAGAAATAGACGAACTCTTCGTCGTCGACGAACTTCGCCTGATCGCGCGTGAGCTTTTCGGCGACGTCCTCTGCGAGCGACTGCTGGCGTGCCATGTACTCGGCGTTACCGCCGAGCAGGATGTCGGTGCCGCGACCGGCCATGTTGGTGGCGATCGTGACGGCGCCCTTGCGGCCGGCCTGCGCGACGATCTCGGCTTCCTGCGCGTGGTACTTCGCATTCAGCACGACGTGCTTGATGCCGCGCTTCTTGAGCATCGACGACAGCCGCTCGGACTTTTCGATCGACACGGTGCCGACGAGCGTGGGGCGGCCGGAGGCCTGCTTCTCGATGATGTCGGTGACGATCGACTCGTATTTCTCGCGCTCGGTGCGATAGACCGTGTCGGGCTCTTCAATCCGCCGCAGCTCGCGATTGGTCGGGATGACGTTGACGTCCAGCTTGTAGATCTTGGCGAACTCTTCGGCCTCGGTGTCGGCCGTCCCGGTCATGCCCGACAACTTCTTGTACTTGCGGAAGTAGTTCTGGAAGGTAATGGTCGCGAGCGTCTGGTTCTCGCGCTCGATCTTGACCTTTTCTTTCGCTTCCACCGCCTGGTGCAACCCGTCGCTCCAGCGCCGCCCGGGCATCAGCCGTCCAGTGAACTCGTCGACGATGACGACCTGGCCATCCTTGATCATGTAATCGACGTCGCGCTTGAAGATGACGTGCGCGCGCAGCGACTGATTCACGTGGTGGAGCAGGGGCATGTTGGCCGGATCGTACAGACCGCCCGGATTCAGCCGGTGCGCCAGGAGCTCTTCGGAGCGCGCCATCCCGCTTTCGGTCAGCGTGACTGTCTTGTGCTTCTCGTCGAGGATGTAGTCGCCGGTGGCTTCCAGCCGGTCGCGATCCTCACCCTTGGTGTCGCCGCGCGTGACGGCGCCGGCCTTCAGCCGCGGGACGATGCGATCGACCTCATAGTAAAGGTCGGTGGATTCCTCGGCCGGGCCTGAAATGATCAGCGGCGTCCTGGCCTCGTCGATCAGGATGCTGTCGACCTCGTCCACGATGGCGAAGTGGTGCCCTCGCTGGACGAAATGCGCGAGGTCGAACTTCATGTTGTCGCGCAGGTAGTCGAAGCCGAACTCGTTGTTGGTGCCGTAGGTGATGTCGCACCCGTAGGCGACCTGCCGCTCCTGGTCGTTCAGGTCGTGCTGGATGACCCCAACCGACATCCCCAGGAAGCGGTAAATCTTGCCCATCCACTCCGAGTCGCGCCGCGCCAGGTAATCGTTCACCGTGACGACGTGCACGCCCTTGCCCTCGAGGGCGTTGAGGTACGCCGGAAGCGTCGCGACGAGCGTCTTGCCTTCGCCCGTCTTCATTTCCGCGATCTTGCCCTGGTGCAGCACGTAGCCGCCGATCAGCTGCACGTCGAAGTGCCGCATGTTCAGCACGCGGCGGCCGGCCTCGCGGACCACCGCGAAGGCCTCCGGCAGGAGGTCGTCAATCGTCTCGCCCGCTCCGACGCGCTGCCGAAGCTCGGTGGTCCTGTCGCGCAGCCCCTGGTCGGTCAGGACCTGGATGGACGGCTCGAGCGCGTTGATGGTGTCGACGATGGGCCGAATCTTCTTCAGCTCGCGTTCGTTCTGCGTGCCGAAGACTTTCGCGAGGATGGTATCGAGCATGAACAGACGAGGGCGGCGAACCGCTTGATTATCAAATGATTGTACCACGGCGCGAAAGGCGCATGGGCGTATGGGCGCATAGGCACATGGGGAGGTCAGGATGCACGCCGGCCGCGGAGATTTGCCCGGATCCCCTATGCGCCCATGTGCCCATGCGCCTATGCGCCTACTAGGGTTTCGCGCGATTGACGAGGAACTGCAGGGGATTGAGCTGGCGGCCGTAAACGAGGACTTCGTAGTGCAGGTGGTCGCCGGTGGCGCGGCCGGTGGCCCCGGCGAACCCGACGAGATCGCCGCGCCGGACCTGGTCGCCGGGCTTGACCGCAAACCGCGAGAGGTGCGCGTACCGCGTTGAGATCCCGAAGCCGTGACTGATCACCACCATGTTGCCATAGGCGCCCGACGGCTCCGCCGTATCGACCGTGCCGGTGGCGGTGGCGAAGACCGGCTCACCATGATCGGCCGAGATATCGAGCCCGCTGTGATACCCGCTTTCGCCGGTGAACGGGTCGCGCCGGCGGCCGAAGCCGTCGGTGAGCCACCCGCGGATCGGCCAGATGGACGGCGTCGCCGCGGCGAGCGCGTGCCGCCGTTCGACGTCGGTCTGCACCACCTGGAGCCGGCTCTCAAGGCTGTAGAGCAGGTCGCGGAGGACCCCAAAAGTGTCTTCGGAGGTGCGGACCACTGGCGCGAACAGCGGCGTCTGGGGCCCGCCCGCGGCGCGCGACTTGACGATGGTCGGCAGGCGGTCCATGGCCTTCGCCGTGGCGGGATCGACCGTGGCACGAACCCCCAAATCGCCGATGGCTTCCTGCAGCGATTGGATTTCGCCTGTCAGTGCGCCGGTCGCGGTGCGGAAGTTGCGGTTTTCCAGTTCCAGTTGGTCGTTTGAGGCGCGAAGCGTCGCGATCTCGGCGCCTGCACTGAGTCGCAGGCCGAGACCGACGAGGACGGGGAGGACGAGCAGCGCGCAGAGCCCCGCAAACACCGGACCGAAATTGAGCGACACCCGGCGATACACACCGGTGCGCCGATCGGCGATAACGACCGTATATCTGCGGTGACGCTTCACAGAAGGAAGATGTGTGTCAGCGGGACGAGGGGCAGCCCGGACACGGAATTCGGACTCTATCACACGAAATGTCTCCTCCGGCGCAGAAATCTGTCTGGACGAAAGTTCAGCGAAAATTACGCTCGCTCGAACGTCAAGTAGGGTCGTCGCCGCGAAATTGCAGCGCTTCGGCCACGTGCGCGGGCGTGACAACGGTCTCGCAGGCCAGGTCCGCGATTGTGCGTGCGACGCGCAGCAACCGGTAGAAGCCACGCGCCGACAGGCGGAGACGATCGACCGCCTGTGCCGCAAACGCCCTGGCCGTGCCCTCGACCAGCGCTTCCGACTTGAGCCACCGTCCGTCGAGTCGCGCATTCAAGACGCCGGGCCGGCGCGCAGTCTGCCGGTGTCGCGCCTGCAGCACGCGATCGCGGACGGCCGCCGAGGACTCGCCGGATCCACCTCGGTCCAAATCGGATGCGGCGACCGCCGCAACCGGCACGACGAGGTCCAGTCGATCGCGGAGCGGACCGGACAGCCGGTTCGCGTAACGGGCGACGAGGGGCGCGGCACACCGGCAGCCACGCCGCGGATCGCCGAAGTATCCGCACGGACAGGGGTTCATCGCGGCGACGAGCATGAATCGTGCGGGGAACACCGCGGTCCGGGCGGCCCGGGCGATGGTGATGGTGCCGTGCTCGACGGGCTGTCGCAGCACCTCCAGCGCGCGGCGTGAGAACTCCGGCAACTCGTCAAGGAACAGGACGCCGTGATGCGCGAGGCTGATCTCGCCCGGGCGCGGCAGCTGACCGCCGCCGGCGAGGGCCGTGTCCGAGATGGTGTGGTGTGGCGAGCGGAACGGTCGGGTACGAATCAGACCGGCGCCTCCCGGCAACAGGCCAGCCACCGAATGCACCGTCGTGACCTCCAGTGCTTCCTCGAAGCTCAACAGTGGAAGGAGCCCCGGAAGGCGCCGCGCCATCATCGTCTTGCCGGCGCCGGGAGGCCCGACGAAGAGCAGGTTGTGCCCGCCGGCCGCGGCGACTTCGAGCGCGCGTCGGGCGAGCGCCTGCCCGTGGACGTCGGCGAGATCGGGCTCGTCCATCTCGGGGCCCGGAGGCGCAGGCGCAGGGAGGGGTCGTCGCCGGTCCGGTTCGTTCAGCACCGCCACCGCCTCCGCCAACGTGTCGACTGGCAGCACGTCGAGTCCCGTGACCACCGCAGCTTCGACCGCGTTCGCTGACGGGACGAGCAGACATCGGTAGCCGGCCCGTCGCGCCGTGGCGGCGATCGGCAGGACACCCCGCGTGGGGTGCATCGACCCGTCGAGCGACAGCTCGCCCAGCACGAGGACGTCCGGTATCACCCGCCGCGCCATCGCACCGGAGGCAGCGAGCACGCCCAGGGCAATCGGAAGATCGAACGCCGAGCCCGCTTTGCGGACGTCGGCGGGCGCGAGATTCACGGTGACGCGCTGTTGCGGAAAGTCGAACCCCGAATTCCGGATCGCCGCGCGCACCCGATCGCGGCTCTCGCGCACCGTCGCGTCCGGCAGGCCCACCATCACCAGGCCGGGCAGCCCGAACGACACGTCCACTTCCACGGCGACAGGCACGGCGTCGATGCCGAAGAGCGCCGCAGTACGCACGGAGGCGAGCACGACATCACTTCGCCGTGCAACAAGCGGGACACGTCACGAGTGGAGCGCGAAACGCGAAACGCCTGCAGTCTGTGCGGGCATCTCCCAGATGGTTGCGATTTCTGCCTGACGCGTTCGCGCCGCAGGAGGCGGTTTCTGCAAACGATCATGTGGAGGCGGGGCTTCGGCCCCGCGATCCGCAGCGCGAGTCTGGTAATTGGTGACGCGGGGCTAAAGCCCCGCCTCCGCACGGTGAGTCTAGTTCGCTTCCCTGTAGACAGTGAGGCGCTGGCCGGGGTTGATCTGATTCGAGCGCAGCCGGTTCCACTGCTTCAACGCCGAGACGCTGGTCGAGAAGAGCCGCGCGATCGACGACAAGGTGTCGCCGCGCTTCACGCGATACGTACGGCGCGCCGGCTCGGGCGAATCGCTGTCCTCGTCGCGTCCATCGTCGGACGAGATGAGCGACGCACTCGTGACCAGGGGTCTCGTCTCGAGCGCCGGCATCGGCCGATCCGGCTGCGCCGCCATCAGCGTGGTCGGCGGGCGCGGCACGATCAGTTTCTGGCCCGGACGCACCCGTGATCGCGCCGACAGGTAATTTGCCTCTGCCAGATCGATCCGGCTCACGCGGAGCTTGCGCGCGATGGTGGTCAACGTTTCGCCGGACCTCACGGTGTGCCAGTTCAACGACGCTCTCGTCACGTCGAGCGATTCCTCGAGCTTCACGCGGAGCGGCTCGGCGGCGCCCTCGGGCACCTTCAACTCGTAACCCGATCCGCGAACCGGCGTCGTCCAGCGCCGTAGCTCCGGATTGAGCTGCTGGATGACGTCGACCGGCGTGCTCGTCCATTCCGCGATGCGTCGCAGATCGACCGGGCCGTTGATCGTGACCGTTTCCCGCGGCGCCGGTTCGGGCAGCGTCAGCTCGAACCCGTATTGCGCCGGATTCCGCGCGATGATCATCGCAGCCAGGATCATCGGCACATAGTCGCGCGTTTCGCGCGGCAACCCGCGCTTGAGGGAGCTCAGAGCCCAGAAATCCTCGCGGCCGGTCCGTTTGATCGCGCGCTGGACGCGGCCCGGCCCGCCGTTGTAGGACGCCAGCGCCAGATGCCAGTCACCGTCGAAGATCCGGCACAACGTCTTCAAGTACCTGGCAGCCGCCTTCGTGGCCTTCTCAGGATCCGACCGCTCGTCGATGTACCAGTCGTGGCGCAGGCCGTTTTCGAGCGCGGTCGGTCTCATGAACTGCCACACGCCCTTGGCACTCTTTCTCGAGAGGGCGTTGGTCTTGAACGCGCTTTCAATCAGCGGCACATAGGCAAGATCCAGCGGCAGCCCTTCAGCGCGGAAGACGTTCTGAATCATCGGGAGGTACTGGCTACCGCGTTGAAGGCCGTCCTGGAGATAGGAGCGGAGCCGCGTCTGGAACAGCTCGACATAGCCGAGCACGCGCTGATTCAGAGGGATCGGAATGTCGTGAGAGGTCTGCGCCAGGTCGGTCTCGACAGTGGCCGTGATGGCAGACGTCGGCGCGGGCTCGTCGAAGGTCGCCGAGAGCTCGAGCAGCTCGTCAATCGAAGCCGGCTCCGCGGGCTTTTCCGCGAAGCCATCGCCGGTCGCGAGGGCTGCCACTTCGAGCGCGCTGATCTTGTCGACGAGGCGATCGAACTGCTCGCGAAGACGCGGCTCGGTTCGGGCGCCGCCAGGCGCGTTCAGGAGGACGTCGAGGGCGGCATTGAATTCGGACCGCGCCCGATCGAGGTGGCCCGAGCTCCAGCTCGCGCTGACCCTTTAGGTACCGTTGTTGCGATTCCGTGATCAGCGCCTGAACGGGGTCTGCGGCCGGCGCCGCCGGAACGGTTGGCGCCTGGGGCCGTGAGGCCACCGCCGGCGGGGGAGGGACGGGCTCCGTTCGCACTTGCGCATGCTTGGAACCGCCGCATCCTGCGACGACCACGCCGAATCCAACCGCTGTCAGCGACAGCCGGAAGAACTTGAACATTGCGCCGCTCCGCCGAAAGTGCCCGCACGGCGCGTGCCACCCGCCGGCCGGAGGCCTGGAGAGTGCAAAACCAGCGCAAATCCGTGCAGAAACATGGACCGGCCGACCGCGGAGTGCGGACTCGGCTCGGGCAGATTGCCTGACCGGGACAGGTCTTTCGTCGGGTCCCCGTCAGCTCGTCGTGGCCGCGTCAGACTTGCCGGCCATCCCGCCGGCTGGTCTAGACCACGCTACTAACGTTTCTCGACGCTTTCGGGCTCTGACCGTAGGCTGGGGAACGGTAAAGCCCAGGCACCGTAACACGGCCGCCAAGCCCGGTCAACACCTGTAAGTCGAACGGCATCAGCAATAACGAGCGCATCTACCTCGGCAGTGTGACGCCGGGCAGGTCGAAAATATTGTGTGATTCCCCGAGCTCACGAGCCGCGGGCGTCACGATGCTGCGCTCCGCCAGGGCGATCCGCGTCCCGGCCTGAATCGCCTGCCGCACGTCGTCTTCGCAGACGAAATCCACCGGCGCCACGCTCGGCGGCGCGGCCGCCATTCGCCCGATCCAGCCTGCTCGGCGGTCTTCGACGACGCGGCCGCCCGGAGCAAAACCTCGCGACTGCAGGAACTGGTCGATTCGCCGGGAGAGGGCGTCGCCCGAGATGCCGCTGGGACCGAGGCGCGCGGGAGACTGCGGCAGCCGCGGGCCTGTTCGGCCGTCGCCGCGCGGCCGGTGGGGCTGACGGTCGATTGGCGTGAGCCGGCCGAAGCTCGTAGGCCAGCCGCTTGATGTTCAGAAGGTGTCGCGGGGAGATGTTGTCTGACGTGATGTTCCCGCCAAAACCGCCGCAGCCGAGCGTCATCGCCGGATCGAGGCCGGTGGTAAGCCCGATCGAGCCGTGCGTGGTCGGCGTGTTCACGCAGATCCGGTACGCCGGCTTGTGCAACCCGAACTCGAGGATCACCTGCTCGTTGCGCGAGTGGATGGACATCGTGTGGCCCATCCCGCCGTATCGCAGAATCTCCTTGCAGCGCTCGCAGCCCTCCCGCCAGTCCCGCACCACGTAGATACGACAGGACCGGGCACAGCTTTTCGATCGACAGCGGGAAGTCGCGACCGACGCCCGGCGAGCGGCGCGATCAGCGCGCGCGTGCCGTGCGGAACGGTGATGCCCGCTTTCTCGGCGATGAGCGTCGCGGGCTTTCCCACGAGCGCCGGCTGCGGCAGCCGCTGCGGCGACACCAGGACCCTGCCCACGGCGTCAGTTTCCGCCGGCGACAGGAAGTACGCGCCCTGCGTCTGGAACTGGCGGCGCACTTCCTCGGCGACGGCGTCGTCGACGACCACCGAGTTCGGCGACGAGCAGAGAACGCCGTGATCGAAGCACTTGCCGATGCATGATGTCGGAGGCGGCCTTCGGCGAGATCGGCCGACGATTCGATGTAGCACGGCGCGTTGCCGGGTCCGACGCCGTACGCCGGCTTGCCGGCGCTGTACGCCGCGCGCACGAGGCCCATCCCGCCGGTCGCCAGGATCACCGCGACCTCGCGCTGCTTCATCAGCTCCTGCGTCCCCTCGATCGTCACCGTGGTCATCCAGCCGATCGCGCCATCCGGCGCGCCGGCCGTCGCCGCGGCGGCGGCCATGATCTCGGCGACGCGGGTGATGCATCGCACCGCGGACGGGATGCGGGCTGATGACGATCGCGCATCGCGCCTTGATCGCGATCAGGATCTTGTAGATCGCCGTCGAGGTCGGGTTGGTGGACGGGACGATGGCGGCGACGACGCCGAAGGGCTCGGCGATCTCGATGACCTTGCGGTCCTCGATGCGGTTCACGACGCCGACGGTCTTCATCGGCCGGATGAACTCGTAGACGCGCTCGGAGGAGAAGAGATTCTTCTGGACCTTGTCGGCGACGACGCCGAAGGTCGTCTCCTCGACGGCGAGTCGTGCGAGCGCCTCGGCTTCGGGCGTCACGGCCGCGGCCATGGCATCGACGATGGCGTCGATCTGCGCCTGCGAGTACTCGGCGAGGCGGGCTTGGGCGGCGTGCGCGTTGCGGGCGAGCGTCCGGGCTTCTGCGATGGAGGCGAGGTCGCGGTCGCTGGGTGCGGGCATCAGGAGAGCAGCACGCGCTCGACCTCGATGTCGGGCCGCGGGATGACGTGCACGGCGACGAGCTCGCCGACGCGCCGCGCCGCAGCGGCGCCGGCATCAGTCGCGGCTTTCACCGCGCCGACGTCACCGCGAACCATCACCGTGACGAGACCGCCGCCGATGTATTCCTTGCGCGACAGCACGACGTTGGCGGTCTTCACCATGGCGTCGGCGGCCTCGATCGAGCCGATGAGGCCTTTGGTCTCGACGAGTCCGAGCGCTTCCTGTGACACGTAACGCTCCGAGCGCGGACTGTACCATATTGCCCGATGAGCGACAACGGAAGTATGCTGACTACTTTCATGTCACGACAATCGTCTTGCAATACTCCTTGCGATCAGTGCATCGCTGGCCGTCGTTGCGTGCGGCGGCAGCGAGCCCGACGCCGTGCCGGTGGCGACGCCGACGGTCACCTTCAAGAATTCACGCGTGCCCCTCGGCAGCCCCGTCGAAATCACCTACAAGTTCCAGGTCGCGGCGAACGCGCCGAAGTTCGACGACAACTATCGCGTGCTCATCCACTACCTCGATGCCGACGACGAGCTGATGTGGGCCGACGATCACGACCCGGCGATCCCGACCTCGCAGTGGAAGCCCGGACAGGTCGATCGAGTACACGCGGACGACGTTCGTGCCGGTCTATCAGTACGTGGGCCAGGCATCGGTGCACGTCGGGCTGTACTCGACAAAGACGCAGAAGCGGCTGCCCGCTTACAGGCCAGCACGCGGGTCAGCTGGAGTATCGAGCCGCCACCATCCAGTTGCTGCCGACGTCCGAGAACGTCTTCGTGCTCTTCAAGGACGGATGGCATCCGAGCGAAACCGCGCCCGACAATTCCGGCGTGGAATGGCAGTGGACGAAGAAGGTCGCGACGCTGGCGTTTCGGAACCCGCGGAAGGCGAGCACCTTTTACCTGAACGGCGACAACTCCAGCACGCTGGCCGGCCCGCAGACGATTCAAGTGAAGGTCAACGGCCAGACCGTCGACACGGTTTCTGTGACGCCGCAGACGGCGTTCCTGCACAAGACGCCGCTCACCGCGGAGCAGCTCGGGACCGGCGACATGGTCGAGGTCACGCTCGATGTCGACAAGACCTTCGTGCCGGCGCTGAATCCGTCGGCGAACAATCGCGATCCCCGCGAGCTCGGGGTCCGCATCTTCCACGCCTTCGTCGAGCCCCACATGTAGGGCGGGGCTTTAGCCCGCCTAGGCGGACCTGACCAGCCTCCGTCAAGGCTATGGCGGTCAGCCGAAGCTTCGAGCGAAGGCGGAAGGTCCGCGCTACACGGGGCGTCCGCCCCTGCCGGCGCCTTGGTCGTCCAAAGTCTGAGCGCGCGGCCGTCGGGCGCCGGCGATCTGTTGCTATAATCCGCGAAGCCTGGGCGAATGTGCCGCTAATCTCCTGTCTGCCAAGCGCTTGCGATGGAATTCCGTTGTAGGCTGGGTACGCCGGCCGGACAACTCATAGACGGCGTGTACGCCGCCGAGAGCGAAGCGCAGCTCCGCCGGGAGTTCGAGGAAAAGGGGCTGCTGCTGCTGTCGGTTCGCCCGGCCGGCATCCTGGCGACGCTGGTTCCCAGCCTGGCCAGTCGCCGCCGCGTTCGCACCCGCGACTTTCTCGAGTTCTGCCAGGAGTTGGCGACGCTGCTGAAAGCCGGGATGCCGCTGGTGCAGTCGCTCGATCTGCTGCGCCGCGACATTGCCGACGCGGCGTTCAAGCCGATAGTGGACAACGTTTACGAGCGGGTCAAGGCGGGTGCGCAGCTGTCGGACGCCTTCGAGGAGCACGGCGACCTCGTGCCGCGCATGTTTACCGCGTCGCTCGTGGCGGGGGAGCGGAGCGGCAATCTCGAGACGGTCATCCGCCGATATGTCGCCTATGCACGACTGATCGGCGGTGTTCGCCGCCGGACGCTGAGCGCGTTGTTGTATCCGGCGGTGTTGCTGTGCCTGGCGACGGTGGTCGTCAGCGTCATCGTGCTCTGGCTGGTGCCGGCATTCTCACAGTTTTACGACAGTTTCGGGGCCGAACTGCCGCTGATGACGCGCATCATCGTCGGGCTGGCCAACGGCGTCCAGGTGTACCTGCCCTTCATCGTCCTGGCGCTCGCCTGTGTGGGCGTCGTGGCGTGGACGACGTTGAAGCGCCCGGCGGAGCGGAAGCGACTCGATCACGCGATCCTGGGCTTTCCGCTGGTGGGCGGCATCGCGCGCAAGTTCGCGACGTCGCAGATGGCGCGAACGCTCGCGACGCTGCTCGGTGGCGGCATCCCGCTGGTCCAGGCGCTCGACGTAGCGTCGCGGTCAGTGGGGAACCGGTACGTCGCCGGCGAACTGCGACACATTGCCGAGCGCGTACGTGAAGGCCAGGGGCTGTCGGCCACGATGCGTGACCACGGCGTGTTCCCGGACGTGGCCGTCAAGATGACCGAGGTGGGCGAGTCCACCGGATCGCTGCAGGACATGCTGAACAGCCTCGCGGACTTCTACGATGAGGAACTGGAAACGAGCCTCGAGCGCTTCGTCACGCTCGTCGAGCCCGTTCTCCTCATCCTGCTCGGCATCGTCATCGCGGCACTGCTGCTGGCGTTGTATCTGCCGCTCTTCCAGCTTTCGTCGGTGGTGAAGTAATGGACGCGAAACAGGCGGCCGATGACGCCGCGCACCTCCTGACCGGAGACCTCCACGAAGATTTGCCCGTCGATCACGCGGTAGCCTCGGCGACCGCGCGCCGGCTGGCCGAGCGCTATCGCCTCGAGTTCGTGGACATGGATCAGTTCCGCATCGACGGGGAGCTGTTCCGCTCGATTCCTGCGGACCTGATGCTGCGCTACGGGTTCGTCCCGTGGCGGCGCGACGGCCGCGCCCTGGTCATCGTCGTATCCGACCCGACGGATCTGCCGATGATCGACGAGCTGTCGGCGCTGCTCGGGACGCCCCTCAAGGTGACGGTCGGCGCCGGCGCCGCGATCCAGGCGATTCTGAAGAAGAGCGAGAGCTCGCAGCGGGTGCTCGAGCAGGCCACCGAAGGCTTCGAGCTCCAGCTGCTGAAGGAGGACGAGGCCGGCGACGACAGCCTGACCGTCGAGCGGCTCACCAGCGACATCAGCCCGGTGATCCGCCTGGTGGACTCGACGATCTTCCGCGCCCTCCAGAGCCGCGCCAGCGACATCCACATCGAAACCCAGGACGATGCGGTGCACGTGAAGTACCGGATCGACGGCGTGCTGCAGCCGGCGATGCGTCCGATCGCGAAGCAGTTCCACTCCGCGATCATTTCCCGCATCAAGGTCATGGCCGAGCTCGACATCGCCGAGAAGCGCGTGCCCCAGGACGGCCGCTTCAAGCTCCGGGTCCCCGGCAAGACCATCGACTTCCGCGTCTCGATCATGCCGAGCGTGCACGGGGAAGATGCCGTCGTCCGCATCCTCGACAAGGAGTCGATCAGCGAGCAGTTCACCGAGCTGCGCCTCGACATCCTGGGATTCCCGGAACAGGAGCTGCGACGGTTCCGAAAGTACATCACCGAGCCCTACGGCATGGTGCTGGTGACGGGACCCACTGGCAGCGGGAAGACGACGACGCTGTACGCGGCACTCTCGGAGATCAAGACGATCGAGGACAAGATCGTGACCATCGAGGACCCGGTCGAGTACCAGCTCCGCGGCATCACGCAGATCCCCATCAACGAGAAGAAGGGCCTGACGTTCGCGCGCGGGCTGCGATCGATCCTGCGCCACGACCCCGACAAGATCATGGTCGGCGAGATCCGCGATCCCGAGACGGCGCAGATCGCGATTCAATCGGCGCTGACCGGACACCTGGTGTTCACCACCGTGCACGCGAACAACGTCGTCGACGTCCTGGGCCGGTTCCTGAATATGGGCGTCGAGCCGTATCAGTTCATCTCGGCGCTGAACTGTGTGCTGGCGCAGCGTCTGGTGCGGCTGATCTGCATCCACTGCAGGCGGCCCGCGCGCGTGACCCCCGAGATGCTCGACGAGTCGGGTCTCGAGCCGGGGCTCCTGGCAGGGAACGTGTTCTACGAGGGGGAAGGCTGCCTCGAGTGCGGCGGCACGGGATATAAAGGGCGCACGGCCATCTGCGAGCTGCTCGATCTGTCGGATCGGATTCGCGATCTGATTCTCGACCGGCGGCCGACGTCCGAGATCAAGAAGGCGGCACGGGAAGAGGGCATGCGGTTCCTGCGGGACTCGGCGGTGGAGCAGGTGTTGCTGGGTCGCACCACGCTTCGCGAGATCAACAAGGTGACGTTCGTCGAATGAGCCTGCTGTCACAACTCTTCACGCCGCCGCGGCCGCAGGTGGCGATCGACATCACGTCGAGCCGGGTGGCGGCGCTGCGGCTTGGTGGCGGCCGGCCGGCTCCGATCGTCGCGCACGCCTCCGAGCCGCTGCCGGCAGGCGCGGTCGTCCCGGGACTGGCCGCGCCGAACATTGTCGATCCCGCTCAGGTGGCGGCCGCGGTTGCGCGGGCCCTCGATGCCGTGGGACGGGTGCGGCATGTGGCGCTCGTCGTGCCCGATTCCGCAGCCAAAGTGTCGCTGGTGCGATTCGAACAGGCTCCGCCGCGCGGGCGCGATCTCGAGGCGATGCTCCGGTGGCAGGTGCGCAAGAGCGTGCCCTTCCGCGTCGAGGATGCGCAGATCACCTGGGCCGACGGACAGCCGCTCGACGGCGGCGGGCGGGAGTTCATCGTCGCGCTGGCGCGGCACGACGTCATCGCGCAGTACGAGGCGGCGTTGACGGCGGCGGGCGCCCATGCCGGCCTCGTCGATCTGGCGAGCTTCAACGTCGTGAACCTGCTGCTCGCCGGCGGCGATGAGCGGCACGATTGCCTGCTGGTGCACCTCGCGCCCGATTTCGTGACGCTGATCATCGTTCGCGGCGGCCGTCCCATCTTCTACCGGCACCGCGGCAGCGACGGCGAAGAGAGTCTCGCGGATCTCGTGCACCAGACGGCGATGTACTACGAGGACCGGCTCGCCGGTCGCGGATTCGGCCGCGTGATTCTGGCCGGCGCGACGCAAGGCCCTGCTGGCGCCGGCGGAGCCGAGCGCGCGCGCAGCGCCCTCGAAGATCGCCTCCGCGTGCGCGTCGAAGCCGTTAGTTTCGGCAACCTGGCGGCGTTGAGCGATCGCATCCCGGCCACGTCGATCCTGGTCGACGACCTGGCGCCGATGGTCGGCATCCTCGCGCGGGAGCCCGCCGCATGACGCTTAGAACCAACCTCTCGACGCGGCCGTTCTACAACGAGCGGGCCGTGCAGGCCGTCCTGGGCCTTGCCGCGATCGTGGTCGTCCTCGTCACGATCTTCAACATGACGCGGCTCTGGGCGCTGACGGCACACGACCGCCGGCTCGTGGCGGAAGCGCAGGCGGCCGAGGCGAGGACCGACGCCCTTCGCGCCGACATGGCGCGCGCCCGATCGAGCGTCGATGCCGGGCACATCGCGGAGATCGCCGCGCAGGCGCACGAGGCGAACCAGGCGATCGATCGCCGCGCCTTCTCGTGGACCGAGCTGTTCAACGAGCTCGAGGTTGCGCTGCCACCCGATGTCCGCATCGCGGGGGTTATTCCGCGCATCGACCGGACCGGACAGATGATCGTCGTGCTCGAGGTACAGGCGCGCAGCGTCGAAGCCATCAGCCAGTTCTTCGATGGCCTCGAGGAAAGCGGCGCGTTTCGGAACCTCCTGTCGAAACAGGAGCGGGAGACGCCCGAGAACACCATCGCGGCCACGCTCGAGGGCCTCTATACGCCGCCGCGCGCGCGGACACGCCAGGCCACGCCGTGACGTCACCCGCCGATCTCTTGCAGCGGATTCTCAGCGAGCGCCGCGCCGTCGTGGTGCCTTTGGCGCTCGTCGCTCTCGTGAACCTGGGGTTCTACGCGTTGGCGGTGTACCCATTGAGCCTGAAGGTATCAGCGAGCGAACGTCGCGCCGCGGCGGCGCGGGCGCAGTTGGCTGTCGCCGATCGCGAAGATAAGGACGTGCGAACGACGCTGCGCCTGACCGAGCAGACCAGCAAGGACCTGGGCCGCTTCTACGAGGACGTCCTGCCCGCGGATCTCACTGTCGCGCGACGGCAGACGTACGAGCATCTGGCGGCGCTTGCGCGCGAGCACAACCTCGCGATCCCTCGCCGGTCCTACCGCGTGGACGAGGGGTACAAGGGACAACTCGAGCGATTGAACATCGGCATGGAGCTGACCGGCGATTACGCGGACATGCGCGATTTCATCTACGATCTGGAATCCTCGACGGAGTTCGTGGCGATCGAGGGCGTCGGGCTGGCGGAAGACGCGCAGCAGCACGAGGCTTTGACGCTCAGCCTGAGCCTCAGCACGTATTATCGCGGCGGCGATCGTGGCAACTAGCTCGCGCCGGCAGGTCGTGCTGCTCTGCGTCCTGGTAGCGGCGCTGCTGGTGATCGTGTGGTGGAACTTCGTGGTGCCGGCCGCGCCTCCCGTGCCGTCGATCGCTGTGGGATCGACCCGCACGCCAGTGCCCGCCGTGCGTGGGCAGGGCGCCGTTCCCGGACAAGTGGAGCCGCTGCGCCTCGCCTCCCTGACGGCCGAGAAACCGCAGCCCGAGGGTGGCGAGCGCGATCCGTTCCGTTTCGGAGAACGCGCGGCGGCGCCGCAGCAAGCTGCAGACGATCGACCGGTCGCCGCGGCGCCGACGCGCCCACCGGTGCCGGTAGGGCCGCCACCGCCGCCGCCGATCACGCTCAAGTTCATCGGCGTCGTAGACACGTCCGACCAGCGAAAGATCGCCGTGCTGAGCGATGGGCAGAACGTGTTCTATGGACGCGAAGGGGAAATCGTCGAGGGACGCTACAAGATCGAACGCATCAGCGCGGAATCCATCGAGATGGCGTGGGCCGACGGGACCGGCCGTCAGGTGATTCGTCTTTCAGGGTCGTAACGGAGACGCGGACTCGTGACCAGAACTCTCCTCAGGCTTGCCGCGCTCGCGCTCGTCGCGGCCACCCTCAGTGGTTGCACCGCCGCGATCTCGTATCGAAAGGGCTATCAGGCGGCACAGCGAGCCGATTGGGACGCCGCGGTCGCGCACTATCGCGCGGCCGTCCAGGAAGATCCCGACAAGCCCGAGTTCCGCATCGCGCTCGAGCGCGCCATGCTCCAGGCCGCGTTGCTGCACGCCTCGGCAGGCAAGGACTTCGAGGCCAAGGGGCAGTTGGACGCCGCGTTGAGGAGGTACAAACGCGCCAGCGAATACGACCCCGCGAACCGGCAGTTCGCCGCCAAGGCCGCCGAGCTCGATCGGAAGATCCTCGACGCGATCGAGGCGAGCCGGCCGCGATCGAAGATCGACGAGATGCGCGAGCGGGCGCGGCGGATAACACCTGAGCCGGTCTTGAACCCGGCATCGCGCGAGCCGCTGGATCTGCAGTTCACCGGCAGCGTCCGGGACCTGCTGAAGTTCGTCGCCGATTCCACCGGCATCAACATCACGTTCACCAGCGATTACCGCGACCCTCCGCAGTACTCGGTGAAGCTGACGGGCGTTACACTCGAGGAGGCGCTCCAGCAGGTCCTCTCGGCGAACGCCCTGTTCTACAAAGTCATCAACGACCGCACCGTGCTGGTGATTCCCGACACCGCGCAGAATCGGGCGCGATACGAGGAGCAGGTCATCCGCACGTTCTACCTGTCGCACGCGGACCCGACCGAGCTGGTGCAGCTGCTCAACACGATCATGCGTGTGCCGGGCGTGCCGCTGGTACCGGCGTTCGTGCCGAACAAGACGCAGAATTCAGTGACCATCCGCGCCTCGGCGCCGCTTGTCGCGATCGCCGAGCGCCTGATCCAGGCCAACGACCGCCCGCGCGCCGAGATCCTGCTCGACGTGCAGATCCTCGAGGTGAACCGGACGCGGGCCAAGCAATTCGGCCTGGACCTCGGCAACTACTCGATCACCGGCATCTTCTCGCCGGAAGTGGCGCCGACGACCAGCTCGGGCGACAACGGTTCCACGACGAATGTGCCGCCGTTCAACCTGAACACGATTTCCCGTGGGATCAGCGCCGCCGATTTCTATGCGACGGTCCCGACCGCCGTCATCAGGTTCCTCGAGACCGACTCGCAGACGAAGCTGATGGCGAAGCCGCAGCTGCGAGGACAAGAAGGGCAGAAGATCACGCTCAATCTCGGCGACGACTTCCCGGTGCCCAGCACGACGTTCGGCTCGCTGGGCGGCGCCGGCAGCGTCGCTACGCAGCCGATCTCATCGTTCAACTACCGGCCAGTCGGTATCATCGTCACCGTGACGCCGCGCGTGACGTTCGATGGCGACATCATCATGGAGCTGACCGTCGAGAGCAGCACGCTCGGACAGGACGTGAACATCGCCGGGCAGAACCTGCCGTCGTTCGGCTCGCGAAAGGTGGAAACCAAGATCCGGCTGCGCGATGGCGAGTCGACGCTGCTCGCCGGTCTGTTGCGCGAGGACGAGCGGCGGTCGCTCACTGGCTTCCCCGGGTTGATGCACCTCCCCGTGTTCAAGCAGCTCTTCACGTCGAACGATCTCTCGAAGGGCCAGACCGACATCGTGTTCCTGCTGACCCCGCGAATCGTCCGCGGCCATGAGCTGACGCAGCAGGACCTCAATCCCGTCTACATCGGATCGCAGCAGCATCTCGGCTTGAGCGGTCCGCCGCCGCTCATCGCGCCGCCCGCGGGGCAGGAGCCCGCGGAAGCACCGACGGCGCCCGCGCCGCAGGGTGGGGTCGTGGGGCAGCCGACGCCGGCGCCGGCGACCGGAACGCTGCCATCGCCCGGCATCGTGCCGCCCCCCACGGCCGTCCCGCCGCCTGGTGTGCCACCACCGCCACCGCCGCCACCGGGCGCGGCGGAGGCGCAGCCGCAGGAGCGGACCGCACCAGCTGAAGCCCCGCCCACGGCGAACCAGCCGGCGACAGTCGCAGGCGGCCTGCAGCTCGTGCTGACGCCGCCGGGCACGGAGTTCCGAATGGGCGGCGGGCCATACACCGTGCCGATTTCGGTGACGAACGCGCCGCGGACGTCCACCGTCACCGTGACGCTGACGTTCAATCCGGCGGTCCTCAAGGTGCGCAGCGTCCAGGAAGGCAGCTTCATGCGCCAGGGCGGCCTGACCGCGCAGTTCACGCAACAGATCGATCCCGCTGCCGGCCGCGTCGACATGACGATCTCCCGCGATGCCGATGTCGTCGGCGCTTCGGGAAGCGGCTTGGTCGCGGCCGTGCTCTTCGATCCGGTGGCGCCCGGAGCGACCAGCGTGGCGATATCCGGCTCGGCCACGGGGCCCGGCGGATCCGCACTGGCCGTGCAGGCGTCTCCGGCCAGCGTTACAGTGAAATGAGATCGGACGGTCCGTACGCAGGCCCAAGCTTCAGCTTGGGCATTCGCGGACGACAATCATGCGGCTGACACGATCTGGCAACGAGGGCTTCACGTTCATCGAGATGCTCGTCGTGACCGCGCTCGTCGGCATTCTCGCGATGGCGATCATGCCGCTCGCGAAGGTGACGATGCAGCGTCAGCGCGAGATCGAACTGCGGCGTGCTCTTCGCGAGCTGCGCACCGCCATCGATCACTACAAGGACGCGGCCGATCAAGGGAAGATTCCCGCGACGTCGATCCGCGCGGGCAGCGAAGGCTACCCGCCGGATCTCGACACGCTCGTCGTCGGCGTCCGCTCCGGCGAAGGGGCCACTGAGAAGAAGCTGAAGTTCCTGCGCCGGATTCCAATCGATCCGATGACGAGTTCCAAAGAGTGGGGCCTGCGCGCCTACGAGGACCGTCCGGACGCGAAGTCGTGGGGCGGACAGGACGTCTACGATGTCTACAGCAAGAGCGAGGGCACGGCACTCGACGGCACGAAATACGCGGACTGGTAAACCATCGCCATGAGACACAACGTCATGTGGAGGCGGGCTTTCAAGCCCGCCTCTCGCCGCTCACAGGGGTTCACGCTGATCGAGATGCTGATCGTGATGACCCTCATCGTGGTGCTCGCGTCGGTAGGTCTGATTGCCTACCAATCGAGCGTCCGGCGCGGACGTGAGGCGGTGCTGAAGGAAGATCTCTACCGGATGCGCGACGCCATCGATCAGTACTACGTCGACAAGGGTAAGTATCCGACCGATCTCAACGAGCTCGTCACGACCAGCTACATCCGCCGGGTTCCGGTCGATCCGATCACCAACTCCACGGAAACCTGGCAGGTCGTTCAGGCCGAACCCGATCCGAATAATCCGACCGCAGAACCGGGGGTCAACGACGTGAAGTCGGGATCGGAAGCTGCGGCGATCGACGGTACCAACTACGCCGACTGGTAACGGCGGGGTTGCCGCACGCTCATCCCATCCATTGCGGGTTGCGCGCGGTGCCGTCGAACATCGCGGTCGTCTTGAACGGCTCGAACTGGCCGGTCATCGCCGCGGACTTGGTCTTTCGCAGAATCGCCGCTTTGGCGGCCTGGTTCATCGGACGAAAGGTCCGCACGGCCTCGAGCGCCTGATCGAGCCGCTCCATGCTCTCACAGCCGGTGATGACGACCGACGTCGGCAGGGTGAGCGCGTAATGCAGGCACTCAATTGGGGTCACCGCTCCGCTTTTGAGGACGAATCCATCGCCCATCGGCTTCATGCCGAGCACGCCGACGCCCTCGCGAACCAGCCGAGGCATGACCTGTTGCTCGAAGCTCCGAAAGTGCGCGTCCATGACATTGAGTGGCATCTGACAACTGTCGAACCTGAACCCGTGCGCCGCTGCAACGTCGAGCATCCTTACGTGAACCGCAGGGTCCTTGTGGCCGGTGAAGCCGATGTACCGGATCTTCCCGGCCTTCTTCGCCTCGAGCAGCGCTTCAAGAGGGCCCGCCGGTGCGAAAAAGCGATCACCGTCCTCCATGCGGATGTTCTCGTGATACTGCATCAAATCAATCATGTCCGTCTGCAACCGCTTGAGGGACTCGTCGATCTGGCTTGCCGTGGCGGCCTTGGTGCGACCGTCGAACTTCGTCATCAGGAACACGCGTTTGCGGTATCCCTCGCGTAGCGCGGTCCCCATTCGTTGCTCACTTTCGCCGTCGTGATAGTCCCAGCAGTTGTCGAGGAACGTGATGCCTCGGTCGATGGCGCTCTGGATGATGCGGATGCCCTCGGCCGCCTCTCGAGGCCGACCGATGTGGTGTCCTCCAAGGCCGATTGCCGACACCTTCTCGCCCGTCCGGCCGAGTGAGCGGTAGATCATGTCGGCGGATCTGCCAGTCGCTGTCTGGTTACCAGTGGCTTCGCGTACCGAGCCAGTTGCCGCGATCGCTGCAAACGCCTTCAATACGTCTCTGCGGTCCATGACGCCCTCCCGTCGGAAGCGCTTCGATCTCGACGACGTTCGCACGGCTGCCGCCAATGGCCTACTGATCCGTCGAATCGCAGGCGCCAGTTGACCGGTTGAGACGACCGGGAGCTCCCAAGCGGACGGTACGATCGAACCTGGAGGGCCGACCTACGGGCCGATCACCACGTCAGCCGCGGCCGTGCCTGTCGAACCATCGGTCGTGGTCACGGTCACCTTCACGTTCTTGGTTCCGGCGATCGAGTAGACCTTGATCGTCCCGCCATTTCTAGGCCGCGCGGAAACACGATAGGGCCGGACTAGGGCGGCGCCACCGGCGCGGGCAGCACGATGATCACGATCGCCTGCGATGTGGTCTGGTTCGCCGTGTCGGTCACTGTGACGCGGACCGTGTAGCTGTCGTCTTCGTCATAAACATGCGTCGCGGACGTCTGACCTGAGACCGCGCCGAGATTCGCGGAATCGCCGTCGCCGAAATCGATCCGCACGTTCTTCACCGGGCTGCCGCCCTCGGCGACTGTCACGGTGATGTCGAATGTCACGGGCTCACCGACGGTCGGCGCTCCGGGCGTCGGCCGTGAGCGCAATCGATAGTGGGCACAGATCCCGACGCCACATCGACGTCGCTGTCTCAGCTCGAGCCGCCCGCGCGGTGACGGTGGCAGCGGTGGAGGTCGTCAGCGTGACCCGCGCTTCGCCATTGGCGGCGGTGATGGCGGAGGACGAGCTGAGCTGACCTGCGGTGGTGGAGAAGCGTGACGGGGATGCCACTGAGGAGATTGCCGGACACGTCGAGCACCTGGGCGATGATCTGCACCGAGCCGCCGGACGGCGGCACGCTCGCCGGCTCGGCGCGGACCAGCGACGGTCTCTGCCGCGGCGGCCGCGCCAATCGCGACCTCGATGCTCGACACCGGCCGTCGACTGTTGTCGCCAGTCTGCCTGGCCACCACTGGTCGCGGCACCCGAGAAAGCGGTGACCGTCGCCGTGCCCGACTGCGTGCCGGCAATCAGCTTGACCGTGGCTTTGCCATTGTCGGTCCGCGTCTCACTCGGCTCGATCCGCCCGAGCGTCGTCGTAAACGACACGAGCGTTCCGTCGGGCACGGGCGTGCCGGCCTGCTCGGTAATCGTCGCTACGAGATCGATCGAGCCGTTGAGCGGCACCGAGGGCGCGGTGCTGAACAGCTGAATGGTGGATTCGGTGGGTGCCGTCAGCGGCACCCGGTCGCACGAAATGGCGAGCCCTGCCGCGAGCAGGAGGCCGAGCACGGTCAGGTGCCGCCGGCGGGCGGGAGCGGACGCAATCGACCGTGCTATCATCGGGAATTAAGCATAAAGAAGCCATGCAGTTAGCGCAAGAGACGTCGCGCGGGGAACGGGGCTTCGCGATGGCGGCGCTGCTGGTCGCGATGGCGGTCATGGCGGTGGTCATGTCCGCGCTGCTGCCGGTCTGGCGGACGCTCTCGATTCGGGAAAAGGAAGAGGAGCTGATCTTTCGCGGACAGCAGTACGATCGTGCGGTCCAGCTCTATCGTCAGAAGACATCGGCCCCCGGCGCGCCCAGTATCGACGTCCTCATCAAGGGCCATTTCCTTCGACACAAGTATCTCGACCCCATCACGAATGGCGAGTTCGAGCTCGTGGGCGTCAATCCGGCAACCGGCAACGCGCCCGGCGTCCAGCAGCCCAAGATTGGCTTTGGCCAGTTGATCGGGGGCGTGCGCAGCAAGAGCAAGGCGCGCTCGTTCCGAGAGCTCGATGGCAAGAAGACCTACGCCGAGTGGCAATTCACGTACGTACCGTGGAAGCCCGGCGGCCAGCCGACGCTGCCCGGCACACAGGGGCCGGGCGGTACGCGATCGCCAGGACAGCCACGGCCGCCATCACCCGGATTTCAGCTCGGCTCGGGGTCGTCGAGGCCTTCTTCTTCCTCGGGCAGCGGCGCGACGACGCCGCCACGGCAAGAGCCGTAATCGTCGCGGGGCTAAGCGCCGGCGGGGCTCAAGCCCCGCCTCCACCACAACGAACTACACCGCACAGGCTTCCACTATCGCCTCGTGGACCAGCGGGCGCAACCGCGCCAGGCCATCGTGTGGATCCGCCGGCCGCTGTGGATGGACGCGATTGGTGAGCATCACGGCATAGAGATCGAGGACGGGATCGATCCACAGCGACGTGCCAGTGAAACCGGTGTGCCCGAATGCGGCTGGTGTGAAGCGGCGCCCGCACGATGAGGTCGGACGCATCCGATCCCAGCCGAGCGCGCGCGAACTGCGCGGCACGGTGCTTTGCTGCAGGAATCGCCGGAGCAGCCACGGCTCGCCGAGCGCCGTGTTCGTGCGCAGCGTCGCCAGCACGAGACGCGCATGGCGACCCACCGCCGGCGCGGTGCCGAACAGGCCGGCGTGGCCCGCGACGCCACCAAGCCGCCACGCGTTTTCATCGTGCACTTCGCCAACCAGCAGGCGGCCGCGAAGGCTGCGGTCGTCTTCGGTCGGAGCCGTTCTGCCGCGCTCGGACCGTGACGGCTTGTAGGCGAGATCGCGCTCGCCGAAGCGATCGGCGAACTGATCGTCGAGGCTCTCTCCCGAAACGGACTCCAGAATCGGCCCTAGGAGGATGAAGCCAAGGTCGCTGTAGATGGATCGTGACCGCGGCGCGTACTCGAGGGGCATCGTCGCGATCTCATGAACGAATTCGCGCCGCGACTCGGCCCGCCGATACACATCCGACCAGGCCACGAACCCGGCGCAGTGCTCCAGCACATCCGCAATCGTGACACGCTCGCGGTCGCGTCCGCGCCAGTCGTCGACGTACGAAGCCACCGGCGCGTTCAGCAGCAGCCTGCGCTCCGCGAGTGCACGCATCACCAGCGCGGTCGTCGCGATCACCTTGGTCAGCGACGCCAGATCGAACAGCGTCTCGATAGTCACCGGCGCGGCATCGTCTGCGTAAGTGAGATGTCCGTGCGTCCATTGCCAGAGAACACCGTCATGCCGGCCCACTTCGAGTGCGGCGGCCGGGAATGCGCTGGCGGCGCTCGCGCCGGCCACGAGCTGCCTGACGACGCCGAAATCAGGCCGCACCCGTCACCTGCTCGCCTTCGCCGAGGACCCGGCTCACGGCGATTCCCGCGAGCAGCGTGGCGATGGATCCAATGAGCACGTACCACTGCCAGTTGACCGGCGTCAGCACGCGTACGGCGAGCATCACGGTCGCCCCAATCGCCATTCCCGCAAACGCCCCGCGGCGGCCCACCGCGACGGTGAAGGTGCCGAGCAGAAAGACGCCGAGGATCACGCCATTCGTGAACGACGCGATGCCGAGCACTTCGTCGACGATGCGGCGCGAGATCCGGATGGCGGCGAGGCCGACCAGGATCTGCAGCAACCCGAAGACCACCGTAAAGAGGCGCGAGGCGTTCAGGTAGTGCCGCTCGCTCCGGGCCCCGCTGGTCATAGGCTGGTAGAAGTCGGTCAGCGCGGCCGCAGCCGACGCGTTGAGAGACGATGACATGGCGGCTGCCAGGATCGCGGCCACGACGAGGCCCATGAGCCCGGTTGGCAGGTGGCTGACGATGAACTGCGGAAAGACGCGATCCGGGGCGAGACGACCGTCGATCGTCGAGGGACGTGAGCTCGCTCGACGCATGGCCGGTGTAGAACACGTAGAGCAGCGTGCCGATCACCAGAAACAGCGCGAACTGCACGAATACGAACACGCCGCTCACCAGCAACGCCTTGCGGGCCGATCGCTCGCTGTCGCTGCACAGATAGCGCTGGACCATGAACTGGTCGGTGCCATGCGTGGCGGTGGTGAGGAAGGCGCCGCCGATGACGCCGGACCAGAAGGTGTAGCCGCGCGTCAGGTCGAGCGCGAAATCGAACACGCGCAGTCTTGTGCCCGGCCAGGGCGAGACGCGAGATCTCGTCCCAGCCCCCGGGAATCTGCTTCCACAGGATGACCGCAGACGCCAGCGCGCCGATCAGGTAAATCACCAGCTGCACGACGTCGGTCCAGATGAGCGCGGTCATGCCGCCGAGGAACGTATAGACGATCATCGCCACGCCCAGTGCGGCGACCGCGGCCACGAGCAATGCGGTCGTCGGATCGGTCGCCGGCATCAGCGCCTGCGTCGCGTCGCGCACGCCAGGCATCGCGACGAAGAGCGCGGCGAGGACCAGCGCCGTGGCAAACAGCCGGAAGCCATCCGACAGCGTCCGCGTCACCAGAAACAGCCCCGAGGCCAGCTGCTTCACCGTGCCGCCGAACCTGCCCTCGAGCAGCTGGTAGACGGTGAGGACTTCACCGCGGAAATAGGCGGGGACGAATATCAGGCTGACGACCACCCGGCCGACGATGTACCCCATCGGCAGCTGGAGGAAGGTGTAATCGGTGCCGAACGCGTAGCCCGGCACGCTGATGAACGTCACGGCGCTCGTCTCGGTCGAGACGATGGACGCCATGATCACCCACCAGGGCAGGTCGCGGCCGCTGACGAAATAGTACTTGAGGTCTTTCTGCCGTCGGGAGAACCAGGCGCCGAGGAGGATCGTGCCCGCGAAGTACGCGGCGATGATCGCCAGGTCCAGCGTCGGCATGGATCAAGGCGAGAACGCGGCGCGGCCGACGCTGGCGAGGTAATCGAGGCCGCGAGGCGGATGCACCAGGCTGTCGTAGGAGAAGAGCACGATGCCGCTGGCGCCGAGCCGCCGGGCGGTTTCGATGTTCTCGACCGTCTGCGCCGGCGACAGCCGGTACGCGCCAATCCCGGCCCACACCGGCTGATCGCCCGCCGCCAGCCGAACACTCGCGATCTGCGACGCGAAGACCGCGGCGTCCGGCGTATAGGCCATCGGACAGACGACGTCGATCCAGCGGTTCTCGAGCCACATCGGCCAATCCTGGAACCGGCGGGTCGTCGCCTCCGCCGGCTCGGGATAGACCGCCGCGCTGAACAGCGCATCGGGTCGCCGCGACTTGACCGCCGTGCGCAGGCGCAGCACCAGCGAGTTGAGCCGCGAGCGCCGGAACCCTCCCCACCGTTCCGAATACGTGTCGGTCGCGGCCAGCAGCGTCGTCATGCCGTTTGGATCGAAGCGGCGCCGCTCGTCCGGCGTCATGGCGGCGTCGAGATCCTGCCGGAAGGCCTGGAGCGCGGGCCGGCTGTAGTCGAACCCGGGACCGGGATATCGGATGTAATCCACGTGCACGCCGTCCAGGGCGTAGCGGCGCGTGAGATCGTCGACGACGCTCACGAGGTGATCGGCGGCGCCGGGGTGAATCGGCGAGACGAACAGCCCTTCGACATCGTCAGCGGCCCGGGTCCAGCGGGCGAGGCGGCCGAGGTATTCCGGGCTGCGCACGTCGATGCGCGACAGCTCGTAGGCGAGCGGCCGCGGCAGCATCAGCCACTCGGGGTGGCGGTAAACCAGATGCGCGCGCGAGGCCGGCAGGTCGGTGGCCGACGCGATCAGATTGACGTTCACCCACGCATGGACGCGAAGGCCTTCGGCGCGGGCCTGGTCGATCAGGGTCTGCGAGCGGATCGAAGCTCGAAGGTTGTCCGGCCAGCGAGTCAGCGCGAGGCTCGAGCGCGCTCTCGAAATAGGCGTCGCCGCGCCCGCGCACCTGGACGAGCAGCGTATTGAAGCCGCTGACGCGAGCCGGTCTGCACCACGGCGCTGACCGATCGAGGCGTGGTCAGGCTCGCACGTGTCACCCAGAGCGCGCGGACCTCGTTGCGCGCGGTAGCAGCGCGCGGCGCCGGGGCGACAAGCAATGATGCGCTGATGACGAGGGCGGCCAGTCCCACGACGGATGGAGCCGTGCGCGGACGTTTCCGGAAGGCCGGGAAGCGCAAACATCGAATTTCGCACTGTAACTGTCGTGTCGCAGAGTGTCAACGCAGGTTGACAGCGTCGAGCAGGCTTTCTATGCTGCCTTGCCCATCCAAGTGCCCCGCCGCCCACGGGGTCATTTTCCGGATTGCCAATGTTCGTGCTCGGAATCGACGCCGGTGGATCGAAAACCGTTTGCCTGCTGGCCGACGGCGACGGCGAAGTCCGCCGTTCCGCGCGCGGGACCCGGCGCGAACCTCGCCGTGCTCGGCGAGCTCGAGGTCGAGAAGGTGCTCTACGAGCTGATGGAGCAGGTGTTGACCGACGAGCAGAGCGGGCCGGCTGCCGCGATTTGTCTCGGCATCGCCGGCGTCGATCGCGCCGAGGACGCTGCGGTCATTCGCGGCATCCTGCGGCGCATCGGGCAAAAAGCGCCCGTCCTGGTCGTCAACGACGCCCTGATTGCGCTCGAGGCCGGTGCCGGCGGCGGGCCGGGCATCGTGATCATCGCCGGCACCGGATCGATTGCCTACGGACGCAACGAGAAGGGGCAGGCGGCGCGCGCCGGAGGGTGGGGCTATGTGCTCGCCGACGAGGGGAGCGGCTGGTGGATCGGCCAGCGCGCGATCATGGCTGTCATGCGCCAGTTCGATGGTCGCGGCCCCGCCACGTCGCTGACGCCACGCGTCCTCGCACATTTTGGCGTGGCCGAGCCGTTCCAGCTCGTATACGAGGTCTATTATCGCGATACCCGCCGGCGGCTGATTGCGTCGCTGAGCGAGGCGGTGCAGGCGTCGGCCGACGAGGGCGATCCGGTCGCGCGCGAGATCATTGGCGGCGCCGCCGGAGAGCTCGTGATCGGGGCGCGCTCGGTCGCCGAGCGGCTCGAGATGCGGGGCGCGCAATTCCCGCTGGTGCTCGCGGGCAGCATCTTTCGCGTCCTGCCGGCGCTGAAGGCGGATGTGATCCAGCGCGTGGCGGAGGTCGCGCCGCGCAGCCAGCCGCGGCTGCTCGACGCGGAGCCCGCGCTGGGCGCGGTGCGGCTCGCTCTGGCCGAGGCGCACGGAGGCGCGCGGCTTCCCGTCTACATCTGATCGATTGGCCCAGGAGACAAGTCATCGACCGTGCAGGTACACATCTTCCCCGACGACAACGCCATGGCCCGCGCCGTGGCTCTTCGCGTGACACGACTCGTCGCCGCCAAGCCGGCGGCCGTGCTGGGCCTTCCGACGGGCCGAACGCCGGTGCACCTGCTACGCGCACTTGCGGGCCCTCGCCGCGGCCGGCAAGCTGGATTTCTCGCGCGTGACGACGTTCAATCTCGACGAGTTCCATGGCCTGCCGGCGGAACATCCAGCCAGCTACCGCAGTTTCATGGATGAGCACCTGTTCGGGCACGTGAACGTCAGCCGCAAGCGGATTCATTTCCTGAACGGTATGGAGTCCGACGCGGCCCGCGAATGCCGCCGCTACGAGGCGGCGATCGCGCGCGCCGGCGGCATCGATCTGCAGATCCTCGGGATCGGCACGAACGGGCACATCGGGTTCAACGAGCCCGCTCCCGGCGCTGCAGTCGAACACACACCTCGCGCGCCTGAAGCCCGAGACGCGTCGATCGAACGCCGAATCTCTTCGACGGCCGCGTGTCCGGCGGTGCCGCGGGAAGCCTTGTCGATGGGTGTCGGCACCATCCTGCGTGCCAGCGCCGTGATCCTGATGGCGAATGGCAGCCGGAAGGCGGACGCGGTGAAGGCGACGGTGGAAGGGCCGGTCACGACGCGGATGCCCGCGTCGCTGCTGCAGCTGCATCGCCACGTCGAGCTGATCCTCGACCAGGCCGCGGCGTCGAAGCTACACCCCCGGATGCGGTGAGACCAGCAGCGCGCGGAGGCGCGGCTCGATGTCCTCGCCGATCGCCTCGCGCAGCTGATCGTCCGCCTTGCGGATGCGCGTCAGCGCCTTCGGGTACGACAGCCCGGTCTTGTTCATGACGACCGCGGCCTTCACGTTCCAGCGCGCCTGGCGCAGCAGGCGATCGGCCTCGTCGTAATCGAGGCCGGTGATGATGTTGACGATGCGGCGCGCGCGGTCCTTGAGCTTCTCCGACCCGGTGCGCACGTCCACCATCAGGTTGCCGTAGGTCTTGCCGATCCGGATCATCGCGGTGGTCGTGAGCATGTTGAGCACCATCTTCGTGGCGGTGCCCGCCTTGAGCCGCGTCGATCCGGCGATGACCTCCGGACCGACCGCGGGCGCGATCATCAGATCGACGAACGTCTGCAGCTCGGTCTTCGGGTCGCAGGTCACGAACAGGATCTTCGCGCCGGCCTTTCGCGCCCGGGTCAACGCCCCTCGCACGAACTGGGTCATGCCGCTCGCCGAGACGCCGATCACGACGTCCTTCTTCGTCGGTCGCAGGCGGCTCACCGCGCGCAACCCTTCCTCGTAGTTGTCCTCGACGCCCTCGCGGGCCCGGAACGTCGCGCCGCGGCCGCCGGCCATTACGGCCTGGACGAGCGACTGATCGGTGCCGAACGTCGGTGGCATCTCCGCCGACTCGAGCACGCCGAGCCGCCCGCTCGTGCCAGCGCCGACGAACACGATGCGCCCGCCGCGACGCAAGCTCTCGGCGATCATGTCCGCGCCCAGCGCGATGCGATCCTTTTCCCGCTGCACCGCCGCGACGACGCGGCGATCTTCCGTCATCATCAGTTCGACGACGTCAGCGGCGGGGAGCTTGTCGATGTCGAGCGTGGCGGCGTTGATGGCTTCAGTGGGCAGGAACTCCCACTTCGAACGAATCGGCATTGCTACCTCGCTCACACCACGCTGGCGACCCAGCGAGGCAGGCGCAGATTGTAGATCAGGCACGGGGCGGCCGCGGCGAAATCGGTATATTCTGGTCGCGCCCGTTCAAACTGCCGCACATCGAGGAGAACTGGATGTCTTCGCGCGTGACTCGCCGACGGTTTCTCGAAACGACTGGCGCTGCCGGTCTCACCACGCTTGCCGCCGCGGGCGCGCGCGCGCAGACGCCGGCGTCAGTCTCCGGCGTGCGGCCGATCATGCTCTCCAGCGCGAACGGTCTTCGCGCGCTCGAGACGGGCATGGCCCTCCTGAAGAAGGGTGGGCCCGGCACGAGGCTCGACGCCATCGTCGAAACCGTCGCGATCGTCGAAGCCGATCCGCGTGACGACAGCGTCGGCTATGGCGGCCTGCCGAACGCAGACGGTGAGGTGGAGCTCGATTGCTCGATCATGGACGGTCCCACTTACGGCGCGGGCGCGGTCGGCGCGCTCAAGCACATCATGCACCCGTCTCGCGTCGCCCGCCTGGTCATGGAGCGCACCGGCCGCGTGTTCATCGTCGGCGACGGCGCGCTGAAGTTCGCCCTCGCGCACGGATTCAAGGAAGAGGATCTGCTGACCGAGGCCTCGCGGGAGAAGTGGTTGCGGTGGAAAGAGCAGATGAGCGACATCGACGACTGGGGTCCACCGGCCCAGGATGTCGTGCCGGCGTACGAAGCGCCGCCGAAGAAGTCGGTGCGCAGCGAGGGCGCCACGCGCGAAGACCTGTGGCGCGTCCTGGGGATCGACCCCGAGAAGGCCTGGGGCACGATCAACTGCCTGGCGCTCGACGCCAACGGCGACCTCTCGGGCATCACCACGACCAGCGGCCTGGCGTTCAAGATTCCCGGCCGCATCGGCGACTCCCCGATGATCGGCTGCGGGCTGTATGTGGACAACGAAGTAGGCGCGGCCGGATCGACAGGCGTCGGCGAAGAGTGCATCAAGGCGGTCGGGGCTCACAGCGTCGTCGAGTACATGCGCCAGGGTATGCCACCGCGCGAGGCCGCGCTTGCCACCGTCAAGCGCGTCCTCTCGAAGCACGGCGCGAACGTCACCTGGAACCTGAATTTCTACGCCGTCAACAAGGCCGGCGAGCACGGCGGCGCCGCGATCCAGAGCGGCAGCACGTATGCGGTCCACGACGGCACCTCGGCGAAGATCGTCGAATCGGCGTACGTCATCGAGAGGAAGCGCTCAGGGTAATTGCGGATTGGGGCTTGCGGATTGCGGATTGACTGACGACACGCTCGACCCGGGATCGTCCGCTCTCGTGGACGGGTATCTCGATCACTTGAGGGTCGAGCGGCGGTTGGCCACGAACAGCGTCGAAAGCTACGCGCGCGATCTCGTGCATCTCGGCCGCTTTGCCGCCGGGCGTGGCGCCGCCCTCGCGGCCCTCGATCGATCCGCGCTCGAAGCCTTTGTCCGCGCCCTGATGAGCGCCGGCATGTCGCCGCGCTCGGTGGCGAGAATCGTCGCCGCCACGCGCGGGTTCTATCGCTACCTGATGATCGGCCGCCGGATCACCATGAACCCGGCCGATGACCTGCAGCCGCCGCGGGCCTGGGCGGCGCTGCCGCGGTATCTGTCGATTGCCGAAGTGGACACGCTGCTGGCGCAGCCCGACGTGTCGACGCCGCGCGGCCTGCGCGACCGCGCCTTCATCGAGGTGTTGTATGCGACGGGCCTGCGGGTCACTGAGCTCGTCGATCTGAAGGTCGCCGACGTGAACCTCGAGGGCGGGTTTCTCACGACCACCGGGAAGGGCAGCAAGGAACGCCTCGTGCCACTGGGCGACGAGGCTGTCGCGTGGCTGTCGAAGTATCTGACCGCCGCCCGGCCGGCGCTCCTCGGCCGGCGCAGCTCGCCGCGACTGTTCGTCAACGCGCGAGGCGGGGATGCGTTGACGCGGATGGGTGTCTGGAAAGTGCTGAAAGGGTATGGCACGCAGGCAGGCGTCGGCGCGCGCTTGAGCCCGCATGTGCTCCGCCACTCGTTTGCGACGCACCTGCTCGAGCGCGGCGCCGACCTGCGGGCGATCCAGGTGATGCTCGGGCCACTCGGATCTGTCCACCACACAGATCTACACGCACGTCCTCGAGGCCCGGCTCCGCACGGTGTACGACCGCTTCCATCCACGCCGGTGACGCGTTTCCGACTTGCGGTCCTGGTGATCGCCGTCGTCGTCGGCGCCGCCTTCTGGTGGCTGCTGCCACCCGCGCGCCGGTCGCTCACGCTTGCGGCCGACGCCCGGACCGTTCGCGGCGCGCTCCACGTGCACACGCGCCGATCCGACGGCACCGGCACGCCAGAGGACGTGGCGAAAGCCGCCGCCCGCGCCGGCCTCGACTTCGTCGTGCTCACGGATCACGGCGACGCCACGCAATTCATGGATGCGCCGCGGTACATCGACGGAGTGCTCGTCCTCGACGGCGTCGAGATCAGCACCAGCGCCGGGCACTACATCGCGCTGGGCATGCCGCGTTCGCCATATCGGCTTGCCGGTGAAGGGCGTGACGTCGTCGAAGATGTCCACCGGCTCGGTGGGTTCGGCATCGTGGCGCACCCGGACTCGCCGAAGGCCGAATTGAGCTGGCGCAGCTGGCAGGCGGACTTCGACGCGCTGGAATGGCTGAACGCCGACAGCCAATGGCGCGACGAGCCGCGAGGCGCGCTGGCGCGGACGGTCCTGTCGGTACTGGCTGCGCGGGCCCGAGTCGATCGTGGCGCTCTTCGATCGCCCGCCGTCGGCCCTCAAGCGATGGGATGCGCTGACCGAGCGCCGATCGGTTGTCGCCGTCGCGGGCCAGGATGCGCACGCGCGGATGTCGATGGGCGGCGGGTGGGAGCCGACCGCCAACGAGCGATCGCTCGCGCTGCCCTCGTACGAGTCCGCATTCGAGGCCTTCGCCGTTCGCGCCACGCTCGCGCGGCCGTGGGAACGCACCAGTCAAAGCGCCGCACTGGACGGCGCCGGGCTGCTGGATGCGTTGCGGCAGGGTCGCACCTATACCGTGATCGACGCGATCGCGGGACCGGCCCGCCTGGCGTTCTCCGCGACCGGGCCGAGCGGTACGACACTCATGGGCGGGGAAGTCGTGGATCGCGGCGCCGTCACGATGGAGGCAGCGCTGACGCCGGAGGTGTCCGGCGCGACCCTCGTCGTCGTGAAGGACGGCCGCGACGTCAAGACAACACGCGCGAACTCCATTACGCTGGTCCATCCCGCAGGCGAGGGGGCCGCGACGTACCGGGTTGAGGTGCGGCTGGACGGCGCGCCCGGTATCCCGCCGATGCCCTGGATCGTCGGGAACCCGATTTACGTGACCAGGGCAGCGGTCCGCAGTGTCGAGGTCGAGCCCCCGGTGCTCGGGCAGCGGGTGTTCGAGGACGGCAGCGGCCTCGTGCCGTGGCGTATCGAGCGACACCCACGATGCGAAGGTCGGGTAGAAGCGGTGGCGGCTTCCGCCACTGATGTAGGGCGGAGCTTTAGCTCCACCCCCGCCAAGCTTGATCCACAATTTCACAATCGTCTGCGCTTCTCGTGGCGTCTGGCAGACGGTGCGCGCGCGAGCCAGTACGTGGCGATGGCGACACGTCTCGATGGATCGAAGCTGCGTGTCTTCAATCGGCTGGCGTTCCGCGCCAGCGCGTCGCGGCCGATGCGGTTGTCAGTGCAGCTGCGGCTTCCTGACGGGCGACGCTGGCAGCGCTCGGTCTATCTGGACGAGACGGCGCGCGAGATCGCCGTGCCGATGGCCGCAATGACGAGCGTCACCGGCGGAACGCGCCGGATGCATCTCGAGCGCGCGAACGCGCTGTTGTTCGTCGTCGACACCGTCAACACGTCGCCGGGCACAGCAGGGGAGACGTGGATCGATTCGATCACGTGGCAGCAGACGAAAGTGGGGACAGGCCCCAAGCCATTGAAACGCGACGGAACGCGGGACAGACCCACGCGATTGAAATGCAGTGGGGGCCTGTCCTTAGTAACCCCGACGGCCCGCTTACGTCCTCACCGTCAACAGCAAGTACGCTGCCCCCGCCCCGAACAGCACGTTCGGCGCCCACGCGGCAAGCATCGCGGGAAGCATCCCCGCGCTGCCGATCGCCGTGAACGTGTTGATCGTGATCCAGTACACGACGGCGATCGAGATGCCGGCGGCAATGCCGTAGAGCGCGCCGCGCCGGCCGGTCGTGACCGCGAACGGTACGGCGATCAACGTCATGATCAGCGTCACGAACGGGAACGACAGCTTGCGATAGAGCAGCACCGTCTGCGGGACGACGTTGACGCCGCTTGCGGCGAGATCGCCGATATAGCGCTTCAGCTGCGCGTAGGTCATGCGATCGGCATCGGGCGATTCGGTCGCGAAGTAGGTCGGCGCCTCGAGCGTGAGGTCGCGCGACGGGAAGGTGACGAAGGCTTTCAGATCGGTGCCGTTCGTGAATTCCCGCACCCACCCGTCATTCGATCGCCAGACCTGCTTCGAGCGTGGATCGAACGTCGCGTTGCTGACGTAGACGCGGCGGGTGACGTTGCCACCCTTCCGGTCGAACTCCAGAATCGACAAGCCGTTCAGCTCCTGCCGCCGCTGGTCGTAGAAGATGTAGTTGTAGATGCTGCCGTCGCGCGCGACCAGCCACTTCCGATTGACCACGTCGAAGGTGCGTGGCGCACCGCCGCGAATGATATGCCTCAACTCGGATGCACGCCGGTTCGAGTAGGGGAGCACGCGATCCTGCACCAGGAACATCGTCCCGCTCGCGGCCGCCGCCAGCGCAATCAGCGGCACCGCGACGCGGTAGAGGCTGATCCCGCACGCCTGCATCACGACAATCTCGCTGTTCTTGGTCAGGATGCCGATCGTCACCATGCCCGCGATGAGGATCGTCAGCGGGATGATGAAGAAGACGAACTGCGGGGTCTGGTAGTAGAAGAACTGTCCGAGCATGGCTGCCGTCGTCTGGCCTTTGAACAGCTTGTCGGACAAGTCGATGAACGTCGAGATGTAGAAGATCCCGAGCAGACCCACGAATGTCAGGGATGAGACCTTCAGCGCGAGGCGAGAGACGTATCCGTCGAGCAGGCGGAACGACGGCAGATTGAGATGCGGCATGCGAATCACGACCACCACGCGGCCGGCGCGGGCGGGGGCGCTGGACGCCGCGACGCCTTCGATCGCGAGGTCGCCCGGCGCGCGGGATTTCCAGAACTGCCACCGCTCGGGAATGGACAGCCGCAGCGGCTTGTCGGCGGAGCGCGCGCGCCACAGCAGCAGCGCGGCGCCGGCACCTCCCAGGATCAGATCGGGCCCCCAGACTGCCAGCCACGGCGGGACGAGCTGCCCTTTGGCCATCTGCCGTCCCTGGTACTCGAGGATGTAATAGGCAAAGATGACGGCGATGCCCGGAACGAAGGCGGCAAGCTTGCCGCCGCGAACCTGTTGCAGTCCGAGGGCGAGGCCGATCAGCGCGAAGACCAGACACGCGACGGGCAGCGAGAACTTGCGGTGCAGGGCCATCAGCGGCCCGTGCGGCGACCGCCCTTGCTTCTTCAGCTCGGCGGCCCGCGCCCGCAGCTCGGGAATCGTCATCTCGTTGTCGCCCTTCAGGATCTCGGCGATGCGGAAGACGCTGTCGGGATCGAGCCCGAGAATCAGCTCCGCAAAGCGGGCGACCTCGTACTTCGTCGGGTCCTTCAGGTTTGCGGTGTGCCGGGCGCCCTGCAGGAGGACGAGATCGACGCGGCGCTTCTCACGATCGATGACGAGGCGGCCGGCGCTGGCGCTAAACACGGTCGGCTCCTCCGGACGCGAGGTGTCGGCGAGAAACACATCGCGCCAGGCCCCGCCGGCCGTGGTATCGCCGATGTAGAGGACGCGATTCGGAAAATCCTCGAAGAAGACGCGCGGCTTGATTTCGGTCTCGACCCGCTGCGTGATGACGCCGTAGACGATCTCGCGGAAAGTCTGATTGGCCGCCGGCACCGCCTCGAACATCACCCACGAGGTCGCCGCCCAGCTGACGAACCCGTAAATCATCACCGGCCAGAGGAGCCGATAGATGCTGATGCCGCAGGCTTGGAATGCGACCGACTCGCGGTCGGCCGAAAGGCGGCCCAGCCCGATCAGCAGCCCGACGAGCACCGACATCGGGATGGTGACTGCAAGCGCCTGCGGCACCAGGGTCGTCAGCACGCGGGCGACGATTTGCCACGAGACGCCCTTGGCGATCAGCTGCTCGCTGTAGTCCGCGAGCGGCTGAATCATCAGGAGGAAGGTGAAGACAACGAGGCCCAGCAGGAAGGGAAGGATGAGTTCCCGGATAATATAGCGGTCGAGGATCCGGAACATCGGCGGGGCAGTCGTCTCGCATTTCGAGCGTATCACACCGTCCAGGCGGCGCTTCCGGCACGCCCACTTTTCCCGACGACATGACGAAGGTCGCGTTTCTATGGCACATGCACCAGCCCTTCTATCAGGACCTGGTGACGGGTGAGCACATCCTGCCGTGGGTTCGACTCCACGGCCTGAAGGACTACTACGGGATGGTCGCGCTCCTGCGCGAGTTCCCGACGATCCGCGTGACCTTCAACCTCGTGCCGTCCCTCGTGGTGCAGCTCGAGGCGTTCGCCGAGGATCGGGCGCGCGATCGCAGCCTCGAGTTGAGCCTCAAGCCGGCCGCCGAGCTGACAGACGAGGACAAGCGGTTCATCCTCGCCAACTTCTTCCACGCGCAGCGCGCGCGGATGATCGAAACGGCGCCCCGCTACGCCGAGTTGCTGCGTCACCGCGACCGTGCCAACGCGAATGGCGGTGCGCTCCGTGTCTTTTCGGAAGCGGACTTTCGCGACCTGCAGGTCTGGCAGAAGCTGGCCTGGGTCGACCCGTTCTTCATTGAGTCGGACGCGCGGGTGAGCGCGTTGATCGCCAAGGGCCGCGGCTACAGCGAGGGTGACAAACGCGTGCTTCGTGAGGTGGAGCTGGCAGTGCTGCGAGCCGTGATACCTGAGTACCGCAGCGCCGCCGCGCGTGGCCAGGTGGAACTGTCGGCCTCGCCCTTTTATCACCCCATCCTTCCGCTTCTCTGCGACACGGATGTGTACCTGCGCACCCATCCGCAATCGCGGATGCCGCGGCAGCGTTTCCGGCATCCAGACGATGCGCGCGCCCAACTCGAGAAGGCGGCGCAGTCGCATCAGCGGACGTTTGGCGTCAGGCCGGTCGGCCTGTGGCCTTCCGAGGGCTCGATCTCAGATGCGATCGTCCCGCTGGCCGCCGCCTCGGGATTTCAGTGGATGGCGACCGACGAGCTGATCCTCGCCCGGACCCTGGGCGTGGGCCTGGCGCGCGACGGCTACGGGCACCTCGAGCAGCCGGAGACTCTGTACCGGCCATACGTCGTGCGCGTCGGCGGCGCCGAGATCGTGTGCCTGTTCCGCGACCATGTGCTCTCGGATCTGATCGGGTTCACCTACGCCAGCTGGGGAGCTGCGGAAGCTGCCCAGGACTTCGTGGGCCGGCTGGTGGAAGCCGGCCGGCGCTATGCCGCGCGTACGGGCGGTGGAGAAGCCACCATTCCGGTCATCCTGGACGGCGAAAACGCCTGGGAGCATTTCGAGGGGCAAGGCCGCCCCTTTCTCAGGGCCCTCTATCGGGCGCTCGCCATGCATCCCGAAATCAAGACCGTGACGATGAGCGAGGCCGCGAGTGGGTTGGCCACGCCCCTGAACGGCGTCTTCCCGGGGTCGTGGATCAACGGCGATTTCTACATCTGGATCGGGCATCCCGACGACCACCGCGCCTGGGGGCAGCTGGCGGACGCCCGCCAGGCGATGGATGCGCCGGGCCCGGCGGCGACCACCGAAGGCCTGGCCCGTGCCCGTGAGGAGCTGTTCATCGCTGAGGGGTCGGACTGGTTCTGGTGGTACGGCGACGACCACTCGTCGGAGCACGACCTGGAATTCGACGATCTCTTCCGGCGCCATTTGCGCAACGTCTACCGCAGCCTCGACAAGCCGGTGCCCGAGGAGCTGTCCGTCACCAACATCACCACCGAGCCACCCCGGACGCTGGCGCACCCGCCAGCCGGACTGCTGCGGCCCACACTGGACGGCGAGGTCACGAGCTACTTCGAATGGGTCGGTGCCGGCGAGCTCGATCTGTCGGCGTTGGCCGGTTCGATGCACCAGGTCGCGCCGGCGCGCCGGTCGTTGGTGACCGGCATCCGGTTCGGCTTCGACACCGAGCGCCTGTACGTCCGCGTCGACCTGGCGCGCCGCGCGCAGGATGTCCTCGTGGACAAGGGTGAAATCCGCCTCAGTTTCTTCAAGCCCATGAACCATCGGCTGTCGGTCTGGGGCGATGGCCCAGGGACCTGCCGGGTCGAGCTGTATGAACGGCTGGGGCGGGACGACTGGCGTCTGAAAGCCTCCGCGCAGCCGTCGGCCGGGGCGGCACACATCCTGGAGGTCGGCGTGCGCCTCGCGGACCTGAGCGTCCGGCCTGGCGATACGGTCAGCTTCTTCGTCAGCCTGCTGCAGGACGGCCACGCGCTCGAGCAGTATCCCGCGCACCACCCGCTGGACGTCCAGGTGCCCGGCGCCGACTTTGGCGCCCGGCTCTGGTCGGTCTAGTCGGGCTCCAGACTTCGGGCTCCAGGCTCCGGGCTTCAGGCTTCAGGAATGTGGCGGCGGGGCTTTAGCCCCGCGAGTTTCCGACCGAGATTTCCGCGCGGCGATTCTGCAAACCGCTAGGGCAGGCGCCCATCTAAAGGCTCCGCAAACCTTCAACAGGGCACTTTCCTGAGGCGGATCCAATGAGTCTGATAACAAGTGTTATGTAAACCAAAGGGCCAGGAAGAGAGTGAAAGACGCTCGAATGTGGGCTCGAGACTACGGGCTCCAGACTACGGGCGCCAGGACTACGGCTCCGGCTTATGGGACTCCCAGGCGGCGGGACTCAAGGGCTATGGGACTACAGTCTCTTGATTCGCTGGGTCGAGAAAGGCGCGCCGGATTGTCACCCCGGGCTCGAATTCACGCGTCGGTCTGTGCGCGTCTGGACGTCTGAGGTATGCCTCCGCCGCCCAGCGCGGACCTCGCCGCGGCCTGGCCTGAAATCTGGCCTCCCGAGCCTGCCGTTCTGCCCCTGATCCCTGACCACGACGCAGTCTGAAGCCCGGAGCCCGGAGCCTCAAGCCTGGAGCCCGAAGCCTGCCTAGACCCTTGACCGTGGCCCGAGCTACGCCTCGCGCAGCTCGCGCAGAATGGCTTCGAGCGCCGCAATGACGTCTTCGCGCTCGGCCTTGCCCTTCGCGAAGCTCAATTTGAGGTTGTATGCCTTGTTCTGGGGACGGAAGTTGAAGGTAAAGGCCTTCGGACGTCCTGGCTTCGCTTTGGCGGTCGCTTTTCGCAGTGCTTCGCGTGTGGCGCCGCCCTGGCTGGCGATGCGTTCGATGAGGGCGGCCATTTTCTGCGGGTCGCCTTGCCTAACTATCTGCAAAAGCAATGACTTGGAGCTAATGTCTGCCAGCCGACACAGATTTTTGACGTCGTCGGGCATGCCTTGAAGCGCCAGGGACTCAGTTATCGCGACGCGCGACTTCCCCAGCTTCTTTGCCAGCATCTCGTGCGTGTAGGCGCAGCGGTGCGCCAGCGCCGCCATCGCCTCCGACTCTTCGAACGGCGTGAGGTCCTTGCGCTGGAGGTTCTCGACGAGGGCGACCTCGAGCACCTCGTTGTCGTCTCCCTCGCGGATGACCCCGGGCAGTTCCTTCAGTCCCACCTGGACGGCCGCCTGGTAGCGCCGCTCGCCCGCCACGATCTGGTACCGCTCTCCGCGCTGCCGCAGCACCAGCGGTTCGATGATCCCCTTCTCGGCGATTGACGCCATGAGCTCCGACAGATCCCCCATGACCTGCCGTGGCTGATTCGGGTTGGGATCGATGAGGTCGATGGGGACCATGCGTCCCACCGGCACGCCGCCGGGTCCCGTGATCGATTCGACGTAGTGGGCGTCATGACGCATACGCATGGTCTCGGGCAACCCTCGCTTAGGCACGATCGATCACCTCTTCGCAAAGCATGTAGTACTCGCTCGCTCCGGTCGAATCGGGTGCGAACGTGAAAATGGACTCTTTGTACGCCGGGCTCTCCTCCAGCCGGACGCTTTTGGAGATCGTGGTGCGGAACACTTTGGTCCCGAACACCTGCGTGATCTGCTCGCGGATGTCCCGCGCCAGCGACGTGCGGCGGTCGTGCATGGTAATCACCACGCCGAGGATCTGCAGGCCGGGGTTGGCGCGGGCGCGGACTTTTTCAATCGTCTCGAGCAGATCGTCCGTGCCCTCGAGGGCGAAGTACGACGACTGGATCGGAATGAGGAGGTGCGATGACGCGACCAGGGCGTTGACGGTCATCAGCCCGAGCGCCGGAGGACAATCGATGACGATCGCCTCGAACTTCGAGCGAACCGCGTCGATGCGATCCTTGAGCCGGAAATGCGAGTCCAACTCCCCCACCAGCCGCCCCTCGAGCTTCGCGAGCGCGATGCGGGCCGGCGCGACGGACAGGTTCGCAATGGACGCCGGCACGATGATGTCCTCGAGGCGCGCGTCGGCTTCGGCGATGACGTCGTACATGCTGCGGTTGATCTGCCGCATGTCGAGGAACGACATCGTGCTATTGGCCTGAGGGTCGAGATCGATGAGGAGCGTTGAGCGGCCTCGCATCGCCATGGCGGCCGCGAGGTTGATGGCCGTGGTGGTCTTACCGACCCCACCTTTCTGGTTCGCGATAGCAACGATCATGAGGGTCGGCAGGCATGATTGCACAGATTGGCGAAAGATGACATGAAAGAACGCAACCGGCGGGGGCCAGGCCCCGCCGGAGGGTCACATCTTGTATTTGCCGAGGTCGTCCGCGTCGAGGCTTTCCAGCCACTTCTGCAGTCGCTCGGTATCGGCGCGGTCGGGCGTCGATTCCACGCTCTTGGCGTTGTCGATGACGGATTCTTCGACGAAGATCGGCGCGCGGGTGCGCAGCGCCAGCGCAATAGCGTCGCTGGGACGGGCATCCACGGTGACCGGATCGCCCCGGACAAGGAGGTGAATGAGGGCGTAAAAGGTGTTGTCCTTCAGATCGCAGACGACCACTTTCTGGACCGTGCCATCCAACGTCTGAATCACGTCGCGCAGAAGGTCGTGCGTCATCGGACGTTGGGGTGCGTCGTTCTCGATCTGCGACGCAATCGCCTGTGCCTCGTTCGGACCAATCCAGATCGGCAGCATCCGTTGTCCGTTCTCGTCGCGCAAGATGAGGATGGGCATCGTCGTCACCGGGTCGAGCATCAGTCCCTTGATCGTCATTTCGATTTGCATCACGCACCCGCCTGTTCGAAAGCTGCCGCCGATGAGACGAACTCGCCCCAGACGCTGTTGGGTCCGGCGCGGCGAATCGTCACGGGAACGGTCCGGCCAATCCATCTAGTATCGCCCGGCACATTCACGACGGTGTTCCCGGTCGTGCGGCCCGAGAGCTCCCATGGGCGCCGCCGGCTGGTGGCATCGAGGAGGACGTCGAACGGCCGGCCCACCATGTCGCCGTGGAGCTCGAGCTGAATGTCCCGCTGCAGCCGCTGCAACGCCACGATTCGTTGCGTCTTCTCCCCCTCCGCCACGTCGTCCGCATACCGTTTGGAGGCGAGCGTGTTCGGACGCTCTGAGTACTTGAACGAGAACATGCTGTGGTAGCGGACACGCGCCGTGAGCGACAGCGTGTCGTCGAAATCGGCCGCGGTCTCGCCCGGAAAGCCGACGATCATGTCGGTGGTGAGCGCGATGCCTGGTACGGCCGCCCGGACCCGATCGAGGAGATCGAGGTACGAGTCGCGCGTGTAGCGGCGACGCATCACTTTCAATATCCTGGACGATCCCGACTGCACGGGCAGGTGCAGGTGCTTGCAGACCTTCGGCAATTCCGCCAGGGCACGCAGAAGGCGCTCCGTCACGTGACGCGGATGCGGGCTGGCGAAGCGGATGCGCTCGACGCCGGGGACCATATGCACCGCTTCGAGGAGGCCGGCGAAGTCGCAGGATGGGTCGTCGGGAGCCTGGTAGTGGTTCACGATCTGTCCCAGGAGTTGGACCTCCCGGCGTCCGCGATCGGCGGCGTCCCGCACCTCCGTCAGGATCTCCGCTTTCGAGCGCATGCGCTCATGGCCGCGCGTGTAGGGTACGACGCAGAAGCTGCAGGACTCGATTGCAGCCTTCGATGATCGTCACCCATGCGCGGACGGGATCGTCGCGGCGCGTCAGACCGAACGGGAACGCGATGTTGTCGTGCGCGCCGAGGTCGAACTGGGTGCGGCGCGTCGACACGGCCTCGTCGATCAGCATCGGCAGCATCCGCGTTCGCCGCGTGCCGACGACGACGTCGACCATGGCGGAGCGGGCGGTCAGCGACTGCCCCTCCTGCTGCGCGACGCATCCTGCCACGGCGACGATCGGATCGCGGCCCGTCTCGTCTCGCAGCACGCGCAACTCGCCGAGGCGCGTGTACAGCTTTTCCTCCGCGTGCTCGCGCACGCTGCACGTATTGATCACCACTACGTCGGCCTCGGCATCGTCCTGCGTACGCTCGTAGCCCGCCGATTCCAGCAGACCCGCCATCTGCTCGGAGTCGTGATAGTTCATCTGGCAGCCGTACGTTTCGATCAGATATTTGCGGCTCACATGCGACCTTTCGCCCTGCGCCTTTCGCTTTCGCCTTTTGACTTTGCTTCGCCTTTCGCCCCTCGAACGGGCCTGGTTCTCAAGCCAAGCATCTCGGCCGCGCTGGCAATCACGCCAACTGATGGCTCCTGCCCGGCGATCATGCGGGCGATCTCCTGCCGCCGCTCGTCGGCGCCGAGGCGGGCGACCGACGTGGTCGTGCGGCCGCCGCGTACGGTCTTGGTGATCAGGAAGTGCACGTCGCCGTGCGCGGCGATTTGCGGAAGGTGCGTGATGCAGAGCACCTGATAGTCGTGAGCCAGCGACTGCAATCGCCGTCCGACGACGTCCGCCGTATGGCCCCCGATTCCCGCATCGACCTCGTCGAAGATCAACGTGGCGCCCCGACCTTTCTGCGCAGTCACCGTCTTGATCGCCAGCATCAGGCGCGACAGTTCCCCGCCAGACACGATGCGCGCCAGGGGACGGAGATCCTCTCCTGGATTTGGCGACACAAAGAACTCTGCAACGTCGAGTCCTTTCGGGCCCCACTGCCCCGATCCGGCCGACGCCTCGAAGCGCACCTCGAATCGCAGCCGCTCCATGGCCAGGCCGGCGGCGACGGCGATCAGATCGATCGCGAACTGCGGCGCGGCTTCCCTGCGCCTGGCGGACAGGGCTTCGGCCCGCGTGCGGTACTCGTCCTCGGCGCGCCGCAGCTCCCGGTCCACTTCCGCCGCGCGCTCGTCAGAGGACGCCAGCGTCGAGAGCTCGCGCTCGCACTGCGCCGCGTGCGCGATCACGTCGTCCAGCGTGGGACCATGCTTCCGTTTAAGACGATCGAGCAGCGCCAGGCGATCCTCGACGTCCTGGAGGCGCCCGGGCGAGGCGTCGATGCCATCGGCGTAATCGCGGAGGAAGTACGCCAGGTCCTCGAGCTGCGACTGGATGGCGCCGCGCGCATCGATATAGATGCCGGCGCGCGGGTCGAGCGCGGCGAGATCGCCGACTCTCTTCCAGACGGCGGACAGGCCGCTCAGGACGGCTCCGTCCTGCTCGTACAGCGCTTGATACGCCTCCCCGCTCAGCTGCACCAGGCGCTCGGCATTCGCCAGAACATGCCGCTCGGCCTCGAGGGCGACGTCCTCGCCCGAACGCGGCGCGGCCCTGGCGATCTCGTCACGCTGAAACGTCAGCAGGTCGACGCGAGCGAGCTTCTGCCGTTCGTCGAGACGTAGCGTGTCGCGCTCGGCGCGAAGCGCGCCCATCCGTTGATAGGACGCGGCGACCTCGTCTCGCGGCGCCTCGAGGCCGGCATACGCATCGAGCAAATCCAGGTGGCTCTCGGGGGCCAGCAGCCCCTGATGCTCGTGCTGGCCGTGCATCTCGATCAAACGCGACGCGAGCTCGCGGAGGGCGCCAGCAGTCGCCAACGCGCCGTTGACGAAGGCGCGGCTTCTGCCGCCGGCGGTGATCTCCCGCCGGACGATCACTTCCTCATCGCCGGCGTCGAAGATGGCTTGAATCGTCGCGACCTCTTCTCCCGTGCGCACCAGATCGCTCGACGCGCGCGCGCCCAGCAACAGGCCGACGGCTTCGACGAGAATCGATTTTCCGGCGCCGGTTTCGCCGGTCAAGATGTTGAGTCCCGCGTCGAAATCGATCTCGACGCTCTCGATCACCGCGAGATGCTGAATGCTCAGAAAGCGCAGCATGAACGAAGAGACGAGGAGGGCTGCGGGACGCGTATCACGACGGAAAACGCCGCAACTTCCATCGTAGCATACCCTTGAAAGCATTCTGGCTGAGTGTTAGCCTAGTGAACTACCGCGCTGTCCCAGCGGCGCACAACTTTATGCGGCGGAGGGTTTGTTGCGCTTGCTCGGTACGTACGTACTTGCACTCCAGGTGCAGGGCGCGGCTGAATCCGGCCCGGCTCGGACTCAGGACCTCGCAACGCTCATTCCTCAGAACCCCGTCGCGAAGCTGGTTCTGCTGATTCTGATTCTGTTCTCCATCGCCTCCTGGGGCATCATCCTCTACAAGCTGTGGGCGCTCAATCGCGCCGAGCGTCAATCGAGCGCGTTCCTCGACGTCTTCCGCCGCAGCAGCAAATTCTCGGAAGTCCAGGCCGTCTGCAAGAACCTTGGCGAGAGTCCGCTTGTCGGCATTTTCCAGGCGGGGTACGCAGAGCTGAACACGCAGCTGCGCCAGACGCCGGCCACGCCAAGTCCGGGCGCCCCGGCAACTCGTCCTACTCTTCGAAGCCTGCCGGCGCTCGATCGCGCATTGCTCCGCGCGGCGGCCGTCGAAGTGAACAAGCTCGAAAGCCGCGTGCCCTTTCTCGCGACGACGGCCAGCATCACGCCGTACATCGGCCTGTTCGGCACGGTGTGGGGAATCATGGCGGCCTTCCAGGGGATCGGGCAAACCGGATCGACCAACCTTGCTGTCGTCGCGCCCGGCATCGCGGACGCGCTCATCGCGACGGCGGCGGGGCTGTTCGCGGCCATTCCGGCGGTCTACTTCTACAACCACCTCGCGTCGCGGGTGAAAGTGCTGGCGACGGAGATGGACGACTTCTCGATGGAGTTTCTGAACATCTCCGAGCGGAACTTCAGCTGACGCCTCATGCCGAAGCTGCAGGCCATAGACTCTGGAGAAGGCGCGCGGCGCGGACGCTCGCGCCGTGTGTCGACGGTGCTCGCCGAGATCAACGTCGTGCCGCTGGTCGATGTGATGCTCGTGCTGCTGATCATCTTCATGGTGGCGACACCGATGATGCAGCAGGGCTTCGACGTGCAATTGCCCGTCTCGCGCAGAAGCCAGGCGATCTCGAGCGAGCGCCTCTTCGTGAACGTGCCAATCACCTATCGATCGACGCGCGTCGTCTATCTGGGCGACGATCCGATTCGCATCGAGATCCTGGAAGAGCGCGTCCGGCAGGCGCTGCTCACCAGCACGACGAAGGAAGTGTTCCTGCGTGGGGACGGTGGCGTGCAGCTGCAGGAGCTGATGGACGTGATGGATCGGCTGAAAGCCGCCGGTGTCGAGAAGGTCGGCATCGTGTCGAAGAGGCCGGGCGAGCGGTGACGATGGACGCGGTCTCACCAATCCTGATCGAGCGGGCGCAGGCGCCGCAGGGGCTCCGCAACATGGTTGCCGTGTCGCTCGTGGTCCACGCGCTCGTGGCGGTCGCGATCGTCGTGGCGCCGCGGCCCTCGTTCGAGACGCCGCCGACGACGGTCATGACGATCAGCCTCAGCTCAGGCCAGGTGAACAGCGGCGGCCTCACGTCGATGAGCGGCAGGGCGGCCGAGGCGGCAAAGCCGGATGAGAAACCTACGCCGGCGGCGGCGCCGGCGCCGAAGCCCGCCGAGATGGTGTTGCCGACCTCGAAGGTGAAGACGCCGCCGAAGGCCACGCAGAAGAAGGCGCCCGACGACGCGAAGAGCAAAGTGGTGCCGAAGGCCGCCGAGGCGAGCCGGGGCGACGCGCGCGTTGACACCGGATTGAAGACGACGGGCTTCGGGCTCTCCACCGGCGGCGGCGGCGGCACGAGCGGCTATCTCGACGTGCAGAACTTCTGCTGCCCTGATTACCTGGCCACGATGATTCAACTGATCCAGCGGAACTGGAATGGGCGGCAGACAACGCCGGGCGCGACCCTGATGAAGTTCACGATTCAACGCGATGGCCGACTCACGGACGTCGAGCTCGAGAAATCGAGCGGCTACTTCGCGCTTGATCAGACGGCGCAGCGCTCACTGCTGGTGACGCGGCAGCTGCCGCCGCTTCCTGGCGCCTTTCCGGAACCGACGTTAACCGTGCACCTGACTTTTCAATACGAGCGCTGATGCGACGCATTCCTCTGACCATCATTTTGACCGCCCTCACGCTGGGCACCGTGGCGGCGGCGGTTCAGACTCCGCCCCCCGCACCGCCGCAGGGACAGGCGCCGGCGCCACAGCAGAACGAGATCGGCCTGACGATCAATCCCGAAGATCCGGGCAGTCCACCGAAGTACGCGGTGCCCGATTTCATCGCGCTGTCGAAGGATGCCGAAACGCAGGCGGCCGCGAAGACCCTGGGACAAGTGCTGTGGGACGATCTCGACTTCGAGCGTGAGTTCTACATGATCCCGCGCGATACCTACGCATCGATTCCCGTTGCGCGCTCGGTCGACGATGTCCCCTTCGATCGCTGGCTCGAGCTCGGCGCCGACGGCCTCGCCATCGGATCGGTGCAGAAGGACGGCAACGCGCTGAAGATCCAGATCCGGCTGTTCAACATGCGCTCGCGCCAGGCGGTGTTCGCGCGCGAGTACTCGGGCACGGCGGCGAACCCGCGCGTGTTCGCGCACACCGCCGCCGACGAGATTCACAAGCAGCAGCGGGCGCTGAACGGCGTCGCGCGCACAAAGCTGACGTTCTCGTCCGACCGCGATCGTGAGAAGGTGACGGGCACGGTCGAGAACCGCGACGTGAAGGAGATTTACATTGCCGATTATGACGGCGCCAACCAGCGGCGGATCACAGTGAACCGTGCCTTGAACATCACGCCGACCTGGTCGCCCGACGGCAAGTCGATTGCCTACACGTCCTACGCGCGGGGGTTCCCGACACTGTTCGTGTCGATGATCTATGAGGGCAAACGACTCGAGCCGGCGACCTCCGGTACGCAGAACTGGCTGCCTGCGTGGTCGCCCGACGGGTCGAAAATTGCGTTCACGTCGAGCCGTGACGGCAACGCCGAGCTCTACGTGATGAATCGCGACGGCGGTGGCTTGCGGCGTTTGACGAACAACCCGGCGATCGACACGACGCCGACATGGTCGCCAACCGGCGCGCAGATCGCGTTCACGTCCGATCGGTCGGGCTCGCCGGCGATTTACGTGATGGGCTCCGACGGCTTGAACCTGCGCCGGATCTCGACGGACAGCTATTGCGATCGCGCGACGTGGTCACCGGCGCCGTTCAACGAAGTAGCGTTCGTCTGCCGGACCGGGCCGGGATACGATATCAAGATCTATGACTTCGCCGAGGGGCGGATCGCGCAGATCACGTTCGGCGAAGGCAGCAACGAGAGCCCGGCGTACGCGCCCAACGGCCGGCACATCGCGTTCACGTCGACGCGGGCCGGCAAGGTGCAGATATTCACGGTCGGCCGCGACGGCAAGGGCCTGCGGCAGATCACGAAGACCGGCAACAACTTCACCCCCGACTGGTCGCATTGAACGGTCAGCGGATCTCTACCGATTGAGGAGCCACCAACGATGACATCCCGTTCCGCGGTTCACCGCGCCGCGCTCGCCGTGCTCGTGGTGCTGGCCGTCACGGCCGGCGCCTGCAAAAAGAAGCAGCCGCCCATCGCGCGGCCGATGCCGCCGCCGCCGCCGACCGAAGAGGCGCGGCCGCCGGCCCCGCCTGAGCCAACGCCTCAGCCGGTGCCGCCCGAGCCTGTCACGGACGATGCCATCGGGTCGAAGTCGCTCGACGACCTGAACCGCGACTCGCCACTCAAAGCGGTGTTCTTCCCGCTCGACTCCAACGAGGTCGACTCGGCCGGGCAGCAGGTGCTGCAGGGCAACGCCGAAGTGTTGAAGAAGTACCCCTCATGGCAGATCACCGTCGAAGGCCATTGCGACGAGCGCGGCACGGCGGAGTACAACCTGGCGCTCGGCGAACGCCGCGCCGTGTCGGCCCGCACTTACCTGGTGTCGCTCGGCATTCCAGCCGACCGCATCAAGACCGTCAGCTACGGCAAGGAGTTTCCGTTCGATCCGGGGCACGACGAAGGGGCGTGGTCGAAGAACCGCCGCGCGCACTTCGTCGTCACCGCGAAGTAGCATGTGGAGGCGGGGCTTCAGCTCGGATGTGGAGGGCGGGGCTCTAGCCCCGCCCCTGGAGTGAGAATCATGCGACGACTCACGACTTTGCTCGTCGCCGTAGCGCTGCTGGCGGCGGTGACGCCGGCCGGCGCGGCGAACCGCGAGCACGAGCAGATGATGGCGGACATCCGCATGCTGCAGGAGCAGAACCAGCGGCTCCAGCTTGCGCTGACCGCCCTGAACGAGACGCTGAAGGCGCTGAACACGAAGCTGGACGATCAGGGCGCCGCCACGCGCAAGGGCTTCGCCGATCAGAAGCTGCTGATTGACGGCGCCACCGGCGACTTGCGCGTGCTGCGCGAAAAGCTCGACGAGACCAACGTCCGGCTCACCTCGCTCTCTCAGGACGTGGACGGCTTGCGCGATCTCGTGCATCAGGCCTCGCAGGCGCCGCCCGTCGTCCCCGGAACGACCGACGCGACGGGACAGACCACTCCACCGACGACCACACCGGGCACGACCGCTCCGCCGCCTACCGGGGCCGCGGCCATCGGGACGACGCCGCGCCGTCTCTACGAAACGGCCTATGCCGATTACACCGCCGGCCAGTGGTCGCTCGCCGTGCAGGGGTTCGAGACCTACCTCAAGACCTTCCCGAAATCCGATCTCGCCGACGATGCCCAGTACCTACATCGGCGAGGCCCTGACGGGAGACAGCAAGTTCAAGGAAGCCGCCGCAGCGTACGAGCGCGTGACCACCGACTATCCGCAGAGCGACATCCTGCCGGAGGCGTATTACAAGGTGGGCAATGCGTACGAGCGGCTCGGGCAGCCCGACAAGGCGCGCGCGGCGTACGAGTATGCCATCAAGCATTTTGGCGAGACCCAGGCAGCGACGCTTTCGAAGCAGCGGCTCGACGGTCTCAACCGGCGGGCCCGCTGAGGCGCCGATTCTTCGCCGCGGTGGACGCGGCGATCACGAAAGGACAGGGGCGCGATGGGTAGCGTCAACAAGGTCATCCTCGTAGGCAATCTCGGGCGCGATGCGGAGCTGCGCTATACGCCGGGCGGCGCTGCCGTGGCGACGTTGAGCCTGGCGACGACCGAAACGTGGAACGATAAGGAAGGACAGCGGCAGGAGAAGACGGAATGGCACCGCGTGGTGCTGTGGGGGAAGCAGGCCGAGACGCTCAGCCAGTACCTGCAGAAGGGCAAGCAGATTTACATCGAAGGCCGGCTGCAGACGCGGCAATGGGACGACAAGGACGGCAACAAGCGCTACACCACTGAGATCAGAGGCGACCGCGTCGTTCTTCTGAGCAGCGGCGGTGGGGGGGCGGCGGGGGCCAGCGCTTCCAGCGGGAGTCAGGACCGGCGCAGCCTGAGCCGATGGACGTGGGGCCGGAGCTGTCGGAGGACGACATTCCGTTCTGACGCTTGAAGTGCCAAGTGCCGAGTGCGAAGTGGTAAGTGAAGTGGGGAGTTGCCAGCTGGAAGTGAGGGGTTAGCGGTCCATCGGGGGTTAACCCCATTTGAGGACTAACCCTCCACTGTTCACTCCTTCACTATTCACTCCACTTGGCACTTGCACTTGGCACTTGGCACTGTTCATTTCTTCTCACGTCCGTATCTGTCTTCCAGCCGGACGACGTCATCGAGCTCAGGCGTCGACACTTCGAACACGTCACAGTCTTCGATCGCCGTCATCCGGTGAATCGTGCCCGGCGTGACGTGGAAGCGCTCGCCCGGTTTGACCTCGTGCTTCCGCAGCTCGCCGTCCTGCTGGATCTCGAACAGCAGCTTTCCGGACCACAACATGATCGTCTCGTCCTTGATGTTGTGGTACTGCAGGCTGAGCGCGTGGCCGGCGTTGATGTGGATCACCTTGCCGACATATCGATCGGTCTTTGCCCAGTGAAGCTCGTAGCCCCACGGCTTCTCTACGCGTGCAATCTCTGACACGAAACCTCCCCCGACAGTGCCAAGTGCCAAGTGCGAAGTGCCAAGTGGAGTGAAAAGCGAGCAATGAAAAGTGAGGGGTTAACCCTGAACTCCACTTAGCACTCGGCACTTCGCACTGTCTTATGTGTTGCGTTAGCGCGCCACTGAGCGCGCGCGTCACGTACTCCTCCATCGGCGCCAGCGACAACTCTTTCGACGCGCGGCGCGCCGCGACCACGAGCTCCGCGCGCGACGCGTGCTCGACGATGCGTGCGGCGGCGGGCAGCGCTGCCGGCGTCATGCTGAATTCGCGGACGCCGAAGCCCACCAGCAACGCCAGCAGCACCGGGTCCGAGGCGACCTCGCCGCAGACCGACAGCGGCAGGCCGTGGCGCGACGCCAGCCGCGACAGAACTCGCAGCATGCGCAGCAGCGCGGGATGGAATGGCTGCCCCAGTCCGGTGACACGCGCCTCGGTGCGGTCCGCTGCCAGCAGATACTGCGCGAGATCGTTCGTGCCCAGGGCAAGGAAATCGGCGTGACCCGCGAGGATGTCAACCGTCAGCGCAGCCGCCGGCACCTCGATCATCGCGCCGAGGGGTACGCGCGGGGCGGCGATGCCTTCCCGCATCAGACCGTCACGCGCGCGCTCGAGAATCGCCCGTGCGGCGTCCACCTCCGCCGCGGTCGTCACGAACGGCAGCAGGATGCGGACGGTGCCCGCGCTGGCCGCACGCAGGATTGCCCGGAACTGTGTGTCGAGCATCGCCGGCCGGGCCAGGCCCAGCCGGATACCGCGGACCCCCAGCGGGCGGTGGCGCTCGACGTTGGGCATCGGCACGTTCGACGATCCCAGAGCGTCAGCCTGTGCTTCATCGAGGTCGAACGTGCGGATCGTGACGGGACCCGGTGCAAACGCTGAGACGAGCTTCTGATAGGCCTCGGCCTGAACTCGCTCGCTTTCGGCGCCGACGAGATCCGGCAGCGCACCCCCGAGGAGCAGGAACTCCGATCGGTACAAGCCCACGCCACGGGCGCCGGCGCGCTTGGCCACAGGCGCATCCTCGGGCCGATCCAGATTCGCCTCGAGCCGGACTGTGACGCCGTCGCGCGTCGTCGCTTGCCCCGCCCTGGCACCGGGCGTGTCTTCCGACAGCGGTCGCCGCGCCTCACGTGCCTGCAGCTCCGCAATCGTGGCGTCGGACGGGTGCAGCACGAGGGCTCCGCGTCGTGCCATCCAGCGCGACCAGATCCCCAGGGGCGACAATCTGCGTCCCGACTTCGAGACCGACGACGGTCGGAATGCCGAGCGAGCGCGCGAGGATCGCGGTGTGCGAGGTCCGGCTGCCGGCGTCGATGGCCAGGCCCGTGACGTGGCTCCAATCGAGTTGCGCCGTCACCGACGGCGGCGGATCGTCCGCCACCAGCACGCAGGGGCCGGACGTCTGCGCCAGCAGCGCGTGCACGCCGCCCGCCTGCTCGCGCAGATTCATGCGCAGCCGGCCCACGACGTCAGCGACGTCGCCGCCACGCTCGCGCAGATAGGCGTCGTTGACGTCGGCAAAGAGCCCGGCCAGCTCGTCGAAGGCGCGCTGCACGGCCCAATCCGCGTTCGCCCGCTCCTCCTCCACAAGCGCGATGGCGCGCGACATCAGCAGCGGGTCGTCGAGCATGAGAATCTGGGCGTCGAACAGCGACGCCAGTTCAGCTCCCGGCCCCGCCGACAGCTGGTCCTTGATCGCCATGAGCTGCTCGCGGGACCGGGTCCGTGCCCGCTCGATGCGGGCGACTTCCGCGGCCACCTGCACCGGTGCGACCGCGGTCCGCAGCGCGCGTCCGCGGCGCACGAGTAGCACGGCCCGGCCAATCCCGATGCCCGGCACGATTGCCGCTCCCGTCAGCCGCCGCATCAGCGTTCCTCTCCAAAGCCCGACGCGACGAGCGCGCAGAGCTCGTTGATGGCCGCCGCCGCATCGGGCCCTTCGGCGGCGATCGTGAGCGTGGTGCCGCGCGCCGCCGCCAGGAGCAGCACGCCCATGATGCTCTTGCCGTCCACCGTGCGATCGCCGCGGGTGACGTGGATCGCCGCCTGGAACCTGCTTGCGGTCTGGACGAAACGTGCCGCCGCCCGCGCGTGCAGTCCCAGGGCGTTGAGGATCGACACGTCTCTCACGATCGCGGTCACGGCTGCCGGCCCTCCAGCAGGTCCGAGGCCACCCAGACGGCGCCGCGGCCGTGTTCCCGCACCGTGCGCGCGATCTCGCGAAGATCGCTGACCTCGCGCAGGTTTGCAATCTTCAACAGCATCGGCAGGTTGACCCCGGTCACCACTTCCACACGCTCGGGGGCGAGGAAGGTCACCGCGAGGTTCGACGGCGTGCCGCCGAACATGTCGGTCAGGACCAGCGTGCCGACCGTCGTCGCCACTCTGTTCACGGCCGCCCCGATTTCCTCGCGGGCCACGTCCACATCGTCATGCCACCCAATCGACACCGAGGTGACGTTGGACAAGTCCCCTACGATCGCCTCGGCGGCGTTGACGAGTTCCGCGGCCAGCTGGCCGTGCGTGACCACCACCACGCCGACCGGAAGGATGATTGGCCCGGCTGGACGCCGCGGGGGCTCCGACCGCGTGAGGACGTCGTCGTTCATACCGGTTGATCCACATCGCGATGACGCGCACGGACGCGTACGCCCGCCAGTGCATCGAGCGCGGGCTTGAGGGCTTCGGCAATCATCACCGATCGATGACGGCCCCCTGTGCAGCCGATGGCAATCGTCAGATACGCCTTACCTTCCCGCACGTACTCGGGAATGAGGAACGTCAGAAGGTTGGTCGTCTTCTCGAGGAACTCGCCGGTCAGCGCCTGCTGTCGAAGAAACGTGACGACCGCCCGGTCACGCCCCGTCTTGGGCTTCAGCGCCGGAACAAAGTGCGGGTTGGGCAGAAAGCGCACGTCGAACACGATGTCGGCGTCCACGGGCAGCCCGAACTTGAAGCCGAAGCTGAGAAGGGTGACGACCAGCGTCTGCGCCTTGTCCCTGGTGCGCGCAAAAGCCTGGAACTGTTCCCGCAGCTGGTGGACGGTGAGGTGGGTGGTGTCGACGATCTGATCGGCCAGCGCGCGAATCTTCGCCATCTGTCGGCGCTCGGATCGGATCCCTTCGACCACCGGCCGATCGAGCGCGAGCGGATGCGGTCGCCGGGTCTCGCTGAAGCGCCGCACCAGCGCCTCGTGGCTGGCCTCGAGGAAGATCAGCCTCGGGTCGAGGCCCGGCATCGCCTTGAGCTTGCGCCACACCCGCGCGAACGACCGCAGGAATCCGCCCTCGCGAATGTCGAGGACGATGGCCACCTTCGGAAGGACGGCCCCTTCGCGCCGTGACAGGGCCGCCAGTGTCGGCACGAGCTCGGTGGGCAGGTTGTCGACGCAGAAGTATCCGAGATCTTCGAGGGCGCGAATCGCCTGCGACTTCCCCGCTCCCGACAACCCGGTGAGGACGATGAAGCGACCTTGGCGGGGGCGGGACTTCACTCGGCATCTCCGCGCAGGCGTGCCGCGTCGACGCGCGCCTGATCGCCGAGGCGCGAGGTCAGCGTCCGCGCGGCGTTGTAGCCCTGAGCCTTCAGCAGCTCGTTGCGTGCGGCGACCTCGACCAGCGTGGCGACGCTGCGTCCCGGCGCAACCGGCATGCGTACGAATGGCAGCCGCACGCCGACCAGGCCCTGCCATTCGTCGTCGAGACCGAGCCGCTCGTGATCGGCGCGCTCCTCCCATCGCTCGAGCCGCACGACGAGGCCAATCTGCTTGACGGTACAGACCGCCGAGACGCCGAACAGCGCTTGAATGTCGATCAGCCCGAGGCCGCGCACTTCCATGAAGAAGCGCGCGCTCGCGGGCCCGGCGCCATCGACGAACGACTCGGCGCGGCGGCGGACGTCCACGACGTCGTCAGCCACCAGCCGATGGCCGCGGCTGATCAGCTCGAGACCGCACTCGCTCTTGCCGATGCCGCTCTCGCCCAGAATCAGCACGCCGAGGCCGAGGAGATCGACGAGCACGCCGTGGACCGTGGCGCGCTCCGCGAGATGGAACTCGAGGCGCGCGGTCAGCTTGGCGATCGCGGTGCCCGTCGACGTCGGTGTCGCGAGGAGGGGCACGCCGGCGGTCTGGCAGGCCTCGATGAGCTCGGGCACCGGACGGAGCCCCGCGGTCAGCAAAACGCACGGGATGTCGTGCGCGAAGATGGCGGCGGCAATACTGCGTCGCTCTGCGGCGTCGCGGCTCTCGAGAAAGCGGACTTCGCTTTCGCCAAACACCAGCACGCGTCCGGGACGGATGTATTCAGGGAACCCTGCCAGCGCGAGCCCGGTCTTCTGTACGTGCGGGCTGTGCACAAGGCGCCCCAGACCCTGGCGCCCGGCCACGATATCGACCACCAGTTCGCCGGCGTCGCGATCGGGTTCGAGGAGCGCGCCGACGGCCACAGCCGGCGGGATGGACATGGGCGGCGGCTTACCGTTCCGGTTCCACGAGCCCGAAGGCACCGCCGGCCCGGCGAACCAATACGCTGAGGCCATCGGTCTCGACGTTGCGGAACAGCAGGAACGGATCGCCGCTCGCGGCCAGCTCGATGGCGGCGCTTTCGACCGACATCGGCTTGAACTGCGCGCGTGAGACGCGCACCACGCGCGGTCCGTTGGCGGCAGGCGGTGCCGGAACCTCCGCCCGCGCCGCCGCGGCGACCGGGTCGCGCCGCCGCTTGCGCTCGTCCCACTTCCCCTTCAGCTTCACCGCCTGGTGCTGAATCTTCTCGACCGCCCTGGTCAGCACAACGCTCCAGGTCGGCCCGTCGGTTCGCGTGGAGAGCGTGTGGTCGCCGCTGACGTGCACGGTGACGTCGGCCAGGCGGCGGCCCTTCTCGAGCGTGAGGACGACCTGGCTCGACACCAGCGCGTTGCCGAGCAGCCGCTCGAGTCGCGCGAGCTTGCCATCGACGAGGCGGCGAATTCCCGGGGTGATATCGACGTGACGGCCGGTGAGGACGAGTCGCATGAGGCGATGCGGCCTAAGGGACGCCCCGTCGGGGGCTGCCCCAAACTAGTAGAGGACCTTGCGCTGATTGGACGTCGGAATCTTCAGCTCCTCGCGGTACTTCGCGATGGTCCGGCGCGCGAGCACGAGGCCTTCGCGCTGCAGGATGCTGACGATCTTCGAGTCCGACAGCGGTTTCCGCTGGTCTTCCGATTCGATGATCTTCTTGATGCGCTGCTTGATCGTGACCGACGAGACGCTCTCTCCGTACGACGAGCTGATGCCGCTGTGGAAGAAGAACTTCATCTCGAACACGCCCTGCGGCGTGTGCATGTACTTGTTCGTCACCACGCGGCTGACCGTGGATTCGTGCATCCCGATGTCGTTGGCGACGTCGCGCAGCACCAGCGGCCGCAGGTGCTCGATGCCGTGATCGAGGAACTCGCGCTGGAAGTTCACGATGCTCCGCGCGACCTTGTAGATCGTGTTCTGGCGCTGCTGCACCGACTTGATCAGCCACCGTGCGGCGTTGAACTTGTCGCGCACGTAGGCGCGCGTCTCTTCGCCGTGCTCAGTGCCCTTGTCGAGCAGCCGGCGATAGGTCGGGCTGATCCGCATCTGCGGCAGTCCGTCCTCGTTCAGCCAGACGACGTATTCGTCGTCGATCTTTTCGACGTAGACGTCCGGCGTCACGTACTGCGACTGCGAGGGGTTGAAGCGGCTCCCTGGCTTCGGATCGAGATGCCGGATGACCTCGATGTGCTCCTTGAGGTCGTCGATCGAGAGTCCGAGCTTGCGCGAGATCTCGGGGATCTGATGGTTCTGCAGCGCACGCAGGTGGTCGGTCACGATCTTCTCGGCCGGCGTGTTCTCGAGACCGAGGTGCCGCAGCTGCAGCAGGAGGCTTTCCTGCAGGTCGCGCGCCGCGACGCCGATCGGATCGAAGCCCTGCACCATCCTCAGCACGCGCTCGACGTCCTGGACCGGCCACGGCCCCATCGCCGCCATCTCGTCGATCGACGCGACGAGGTAGCCGTCGTCATCGAGGTTGCCGATGACGGCTTCGCCAATCTCGCGGGTCAGCGGGTCGTCGGTCTGCAGCGAGAGCTGCCACGACAGATGATCGGAGAGCGAGCTCGTCGACGACAGCGTGTTCTCGATCGGCGGCAGCTCCTTGACTTCCGAGGGCGTGCGCGGCCGGTAGCCGTCGTCGAGATACTCGCCGAAGAAATATTGATAGTCGGCGTCGTCCCAGTTGTCGCCGCGCTGCGGTTCGGGCTTGTCTTCGGCGGGCTTCTCTTCGGTGGTCTGCGTTTCGGCGGCCTGCTGCTCTTCGACCGGCTGCTCTTCGAGCATCGGGTTCTCGACCATTTCGTTGTTCAGCAGATCCTTCAGTTCGAGCGTCGACATCGGCAGCAGCTTGATCGCCTGCTGCAGTGATGGCGTCAGAATCAGCTTCTGAACGAGCTTGGTGTGAAGTTTCTGCGAAATCGCCATGAGCCCTGAACTGTCGAACCGATCTTAATCCAATCGGAAGTCGGTCCCGAGATAAATCCGGCGGACTTCTTCGTCGCCCGCCAGGCTGGCCGGCGTGCCGCTCCGGAAGATCGTGCCATCCGTCACAATGTAGGCGCGATCGGTAATGCGCAAGGTTTCGCGGACGTTGTGGTCGGTGATCAGGACGCCGATGCCGCGCTCCTTCAAGTGAAAAATGATCTTCTGAATATCGGTGACCGCAATCGGATCGATGCCGGCAAACGGCTCGTCGAGCAGAATGAACTTCGGCGACATGACCAGGGCGCGCGTGATCTCGGCGCGCCGCCGCTCGCCGCCTGACAACGTGTAGGCGGCTGAGTTGGCAACGGTGGTCAGCCCGAGTTCGGCCAGCAGCTCTCTGGCGCGCTGCCGTCGCTGCACCGCCGTGAGGGTGAGCGTCTCGAGGATGGCGAGCACGTTCTGCTCGACCGTGAGGCCCCGGAAGATCGACGGCTCCTGGGGCAAGTATCCGATGCCCTTGCGAGCCCGGACATACATCGGATCGTCGGTGACGTCGTGGCCGTCGAGCGTGACGCGCCCGGCATCAGGCGCGGTCAGTCCGACGGTCATGTAGAACGTCGTCGTCTTGCCGGCACCGTTCGGTCCGAGCAGACCGACGACTTCGCCCGAGCTCACCTCGAGGCTGACACCCCGAACGACGGTGCGGCCTCCGTACGATTTCGTCAGGCTGTGCGTGCTGAGCGTCGCCATTCACTTGGGAGAGGCCCGGCCGCACGGCCCTTCTTTACTCTTGGCCAGCGTGCGCTTTTGGTCGCTGCCGTCGCACAAAATCCTATCAGTCGATCTCCAGAAAGTCAAAGATTTGCACGTAGTTTGGCGGCATTCTTCGATCACGTTCACTGGCTCGCCCTTCATGTGGTACTCCTCGGTCTTGGCGAGGTACGTCATGCGCGCGCCGGTCGCCGTGCGCACGTCGGTCTTGAGATTCACGTCGTCGTAGGCCTCGACGCGCTCGAGCTCGCTGGCGCCCTCGAGGAGGTACATCTCGATCTTGACGCCTCGCAGATCGCCCTGCGGCCCGTTCACGTGCGCGTTGGTCGTGTAGGTGGCGCGGCGCAGGGCGTCCTCGTAGTGCATGTCCTGCGATGAGGCGATCGTCGGCACGCGCTTCTTCTCCTGCGTCTTCGTGTCGAGCTGCTCCAAGATGAAGCTGGTACGCACGTTGGTGTTCGAATAGAGGTCGCCGGTCGATTCATCGACGGTGATCTTCTCGCCGCTCACCGCGGTGTCGCCCTGCCAGAGCCGCGAGCCGCCGGTATAGATTGCCTTGCCGTTCTCGCCGTCGTAATCGAGCGCCGGCGCCGTGACGTAGGCGGGCTGATCGTCTTTCAGCATGCCCGGCACTTTCGGTTCCGGCTTCGCTGCACCTTTGGCACCAGAGGCACCTGAACGCGGGGCTGAAGCCCCGCCTCCACGGGGCACCCCGGCTCCGGCAGTGCTTTTGGTGGCCGACGCATCTGTCGCACCCGCCGCACCGACGGGAGCCTTCTTCGCCGGCTTCATGACACTCCGGACGTCTCCCGTCGCAATGAGCTTCGGGCCCTCGAACGCCATGTCGATGGCCTTCGCGTCGACCGTGATGCGATCGTCCTGCACCTGCGGCGGCTGGGTGCCCACATTGCCCGACAACTGCAGACGGCCTTTGCTCACGAGATATCTCGCGTCGGCGGCGGTGGCCGTGCTCTTGCCGTCCTCGAACTTCGTCCCGCCCTTGAACTGCGCATCGTCCAGCCCGCCGTCCGTGAGGACGACCGCGAGCGTCGAGGAATGGGCCTCGCGGTAGTCGTCCGGGCCGCGCTCTTCGCGGAACACGACGTCCTTGCTGAAGGTCGCCGCGGTCAGCCCCTTCCCCGCTTCGCCCGAGCCATCCATGAGCGCCGAGCGGATCGTCTGCTCCGGGGTGTCCTGGTCGGCCGGAATGGTGAGTTGCACCTGGTCGCGCGCCGCGAGGGACGTGACCTCGTTCTGATCGCCGAGCGCGACATCGATGGTGCGGCCGGCGATGCGCCGTCCGGCCTTGCCAGAGACGCCGGCCATCTGGATGACGCCGCCGCCCGCCAGCAGCGCGCGCTGAATCGTCTCGCCGTCGGGCTTGAAACCGAGGTTCATCTCGGGCGCGGCCAGCGACTGCAGGCCACCGGCTGCCGGCTCCTTCATCGCGATCCGCGAGTTGCCGCGAAGCTCCATCGCCTTCACCGCGTTGCCGTCATCGGTCAGATACGCGAGCGCGGACTTCGCTTCGATCGTGCGGCCGGCACGGACGATCGAGACGCCGCCCTCGAACCGCATGTACTTGTCGCGGCGCGCGAGGCCTGCCGTCCCCGAGACGATGGTTGCGCCGGGATCGTCGGTCTTCCGGTCGGGAGAGACGGTGATCTTCACGTCCTTGAGAAGCCAGAGCACGTCTCGCTGCTCGTCGTACGTCATGCCCACGCCTGAGCCGCGCATCGTGCCCTTGACGAACTTCACCAGGTTCGGCGCCCGCACGATGTGTTCGCTGCTGCCATACGTGGCACGATCCGTCCGGACCTTCAGGCCGTCGCTGGCGGTGAGGTAGACGTTGCCGCTGACCTCCATGTGCGACTGTTCCTTGGCAACGCGCGCCTCGTTCCCCGAAAGATGGAACTCGCGGCCAGCTCGCCTGGTCGTCAGCTTCGCCCCGAAGAACTTCACCGAGCCGTCCTCGTAGGTGAGGTTGCGATCGAAGTCGAGGTACCCGGGGATCTTCATCCCCGTCATCTGTGCCAGCCGGCCCCTGGCACTCTCGGCTATCGCCTTCGGGTCCATGCGCTTCACGTCCATCTTGTTCGTCGGCATCGGACGTTTGCGCACGCTCATCGCCACGCCAATCGCGGTCGCGACGGCGAGAAACACCAGCACGAACCGCAGGACGCGCTGCCACTTCATACGGCGGGCTCCACGGTCGCCGCCGGCAGCGGCGCACCCACTGCGACTTCAGACGGCCGCACGTCGGCGACAGTGAGCTCCAGATAGGTCTCGCCGTTGAACTCGTTCTGCTCGAGCGAGTAGGCCACGTCCACGAGGGCGCGATGCTCTTCCAGGAAGGCGTGACGTTCCGCACCTCGCCAGGCAATCGCGCGGAGCACACGGCCGTCATGCCGCAGCGCCATCTTGAAATGCCGATCTTTCAGCCGTCGTGGCCCGTCCACGATCTCGACGTTCGTCGCGGCGAAGACCGGTTTCGGGTTCCCGGAACCAAACGGCGCAAGACCAACGACCTGGGCGGCCACCGCGCCGGTCAACTCGCGAAACCCGAGCCGAGCGTCGATTCTGAGCCGGGGACGAAGATCGTCGGGGCCCAGCCGCTCGTCGGCGTAGGCGTTGAGCTTCGTGCGCAGCTCGCGGATGCGTCCGCGATCGAGCGCGAGGCCAGCCGCCACTTTGTGGCCGCCGAACCGCGTCATGACGTCTCCGCACGATTCGAGCGCAGCGAGGATGTCGAACGCCGGAATGCTGCGGCACGAGCCCTGCGCGGCGTCGCCCTCGATCGACAGCACGATTGCAGGCCGATGGAATGTGTCGACCAGCTTCGAGGCCACGATGCCGATGACGCCGCGATGCCAGCCTTCACCGGCCACGACGAGCACGGTGCGGGCGCCGACGTCGGGATCGGTCTCGACGATCTTTTTCGCTTCCGCGACGATCGCCGCCTCTTCCTGCTGGCGCCGGACGTTCTCCTCGTTCAGCTGCTCGGCAAGGCCCTTCGCTTCTTCGGCCAGCCCGTCGTCGCTCGCCAGCAGCAGCCGTGTGGCGATATCGGGCGTGCTCATGCGCCCGGCGGCGTTCACGCGCGGAGCCAGGACGAAGCTGACGTCGTAGCCGTCGATGCGGCGCCCCGCGAGCCCGGATGCCGTCAACAAGGCCTGGAGCCCGACTTTGTGCGGCCCGCGGCTCAGCAGGTCGAGGCCCAGCTTGGTGATGACCCGGTTTTCGCCCACGAGCGGTACGACGTCTGCCAGGGTCCCGATGGCCGCGACCTTGAGGAATGCCGGCAGCCATTTCTCCTTCCCGTGCGCGGCGCAGAGACCCTGAACGAGCTTCAGCGCCACGCCCACGCCGGCGAGGTTCTTGTCGGGATAAGGGCAATCGTGCCGCTTGGGATTGATGACGGCAACCGCCGGCGGCAGCTCGGCGCCCGGCTCGTGGTGATCCGTGATGATCAGGTCGAGGCCCAGTTCCCGCGCCCGGATCGCCGCTTCCATGCCGCGGATGCCGCAGTCGACGGAGATGCACAACTTCGCGCCCTCGGCGTGCAGCCGGTCGATGGTGGCTGGCTGCAGCCCGTAGCCGTCGCGCAGGCGCTCTGGAATGAAGTGGCCGACGTCGCCGCCTAGGAGCTCGAGCGTCCGGCGAAGGATGACCGTCGACGTGATGCCGTCGACGTCGTAGTCCCCGTGGATGGCGATGCGCTCGCGATCGGCGAGCGCCCGGGTAATGCGCGCGACCGCTTCCGGGAGCCCGGCAAGCTGCGATGGCGCGTGGAGATGATCGATCGAGGGTCGCAGGAAGCGCGCCGCCGCATCGGGATCGGCGAGACCCCGCCGGCACAGCAGATGGGCGATGACTGGCTCGAGTCCCAGGGCGCGCGCCAGCCGGTCGACCGCGGGCTGATCGACTTCGGCGTGCTCCCAGAGGGGCGGTACCATGCTCGAATACGCCGCGTCCGCCGCGAAATCGCGGCCGAGGCGACCCATCTCGCGGAACTTCTTGTAGCGGCTCTCGAGGCGCCCGTCGTCGGTCATGGCCTTCACCTCAGCGAGCGTCTGGGAGAGTGCGGCGTCGAGCAGGGTCGCGGCCGACGACGGGTTGGTGTGCGCGCCGCCGACGGGTTCGGGGACGATCGCGTCGATGATCCCAAGGCGCAACAGGTCGGGCGCCGTCAGCTTCAACGCCTCGGCGGCTTCGACCTTGCGGCCGCTGTCGCGCCACAGGATCGCGGCGCACCCCTCGGGCGGGATGACCGAGTACACCGCGAACTCGTGCATCAGGACGCGATCGCCGATCGCCAGACCAAGGGCGCCGCCGCTGCCGCCCTCGCCACACACGTTGACGACGATCGGCACGTCGAGCATCGTCATCTCGCGCAGGTTGTAGGCGATGGCTTCGGCAATGCCGCGCTCCTCCGATTCGATGCCGGGATAGGCGGCCGGCGTGTCGACGAAGACGATGATCGGCCGGCGGAACTTCTGGGCGAGCTCCATCGCACGCAGCGCCTTGCGGTAGCCCTCCGGCCTGGCATAGCCGAAATTCCTGAAGATCTTCTGCTTGGTGTCTGCCCCGCCCTTCTGGTGCCCGACCACCATCACCGGCTCGTTCTTGTAGAGCGCCATGCCGGTCACGATGGCGTGGTCGTCGCCGAAGCGCCGATCGCCGTGAATCTCGGTGAACTCGCTGAAGAGCATCTCGACGTATTCGAGCACGCTCGGACGCTCTGGATGCCGGGCTACGAGCACGCGCTGCCAGGGCGTGAGACGGCGATAGAGATCGGCTCGGATGGACTCGATGCGGCGCTTCAGCCCGTCGATCTCGCCCTGCCGCTCCGAGGTGACGGGCAGCATGGTGAGCGCATCGATCTCTTTCTGAAGGACGCCAATCGGTTCCTCGAATTCCAGAAGCTCGGGCATATACGGAATCTAGGATATTGCGGATTGTGGATTGTGGATTGAGGATTGCGGATGGCGTCCATCTCAACGCAGTCGCACGGCTCCAGGACCGCAGATTCTTTCCACCTGTTCGACGAGCACGGGAGAGGGCCGGACGCGAATATGGGCCGACACCTGCGCACGCACGCGCAGCGCAGGTTGTCCCTTCAGCACGAGCTGGAACGTGACCGGCTTGTCGCCCTTGTGGCGAGCGAAGACCTCGGCAAGCGCCTCGAACGTCTCGCGGCCGTGCGGTGGCACGTTGACGGTGATGGCGAGCTCGTGGGCCAGCCGTTCGCGCACGACGCCCAGCGCCGATACGTCTGACGCCAGAATCCGCAGCGTCTCGTCATCCCGCTCCAGCTTTCCCTTCACCAGGACCAGGGCGCCGTCGTCGATCAGCGTCCGCGCCAGCTTGAACGGCTCGGGGAAGACGACGACTTCGACGCTGCCGTGCGGGTCCTCGAGCGAGAACACCGCCATCGGGTCGCCTTTGCGCGTCTTGAGCGGCCGGCATCCGGAGACGATGCCGCCTACCGTGACGTCGTCGCCGCCTCGTGCCGAACGGGGCGCCGGCATTTGCACCTCACTCATCGCCTGCAGTTCGTCACTCGCCGGTCGTCGCTCGTCGTTCTGAAGGTCGGCAATGGTACGGGCACCGAACTCGCGGAGGTCCGCCGCATGCGCATCGATGGGATGGCCGGTCCAGAACAGCCCGATGGCCTCCTTCTCGGCATTGAGGAGCTCGATGTCGCTCCATGCCGGTGCGTCCGGCAGTGCCGCGGCGCCAGGCTCCTCGTGACTCTCGGGACCGCCGCCTCCAAAGAGCGCGCCCTGACCGAACTCCTCGTCGCGCTGGACGCGAGCGCCGTGGTCCACCGCCGCGTCGAGCGCGGCGATCAGCCGCGGGCGCAGCAGTCTGCGGTGGCGGCGGCAGCGCTGCCGGGTGGCAGCGAGCGGCGCGAGCGAATCCAGCGCGCCCGACTTTACCAGCGCCTCGAGCACGCGCTTATTGACCAGGCGAAGGTCGAGCCCCTCACACAAATCCTGGAGCGAACGGATCCGTCCGCGTGCCCGGCGCACTTCCAGAATCGACTCGATCGCGCCCTCGCCGACGTTCTTGATCGCGGTCAGGCCGAACCGCACACCTTCCGGGCGTGACGGTGAAACGCAGCTCGCTCTCGTTGATGTCCGGCGGCAGCACTGGAATGCCGCGGTCGCGGCACTCACCCAGGTACAGCGCCACCTTCTCCGTGTTCTGGGACTCGATTGTCAGCAGGGCGGCCTGAAAATGCCACGGGTAGTTGGTCTTGAGATAGGCCGTCTGGTACGCGAGGAACGCGTAGGTCGTCGAATGCGACTTGTTGAAGCCGTAGCCGGCGAAATGCTCCATCAGGTCGAAGATGCGGGTGGCCTTCTTCTCGGTGATGCCGTTCTTGACGGCGCCGCTAGACGAACTTCTCGCGCTGCGCCTGCATGACCGCGGGGTTCTTCTTCCCCATCGCCTTGCGCAGGACGTCGGACTGCCCCAGCGTGAAGCTGGCCAGCGTCGCCGCGATGCGCATGACCTGCTCCTGATACGCGATGACGCCGTAGGTGTCCGCGAGAATCGGCTCGAGCTCCTTCGACTCGTAGACGATTTCCTTGCGGCCCTGCTTCCGCGCGATGAAGTCGTCGACCATCCCGCTTCGGAGCGGTCCCGGTCGGTAGAGCGCGTTGAGCGCGATCAGGTCGTCGAGACGCTGCGGGCGTGCCTTGCGGAGGATGTCGCGCATCCCCGAGCTCTCGAACTGGAACACCCCGTAGGTCAGGCCGTCGCCGAACAGCTGATAGGTCTTCTCGTCGTCCAGCCGGACGTTGTCGATATCCAGCGTCTCGCCGGTCGTGCGCGCGATCTCGGCCAGCGCGTCCTGGATCAGCGTCAGCGTGCTGAGGCCCAGGAAGTCCATTTTCAACAGGCCGACGCGCTCGATCTCCTTCATCGCCCACTGGGTGACGATTTCGTCGCGGCCGCCTTTGTAGAGGGGCGCGTAATCGGTGATCGGTCCGGGCGCGATGACCACGCCAGCGGCGTGCGTCGACGCGTGTCGCGCCATGCCTTCGAGCCGGCGGGCGACGCCCAGCAGCTCCTTGACCCGCGGATCCGCCTGCTCCAGCTCCCGCAGCGCCGGCGCTTCCTCGACCGCCTTGTCGATGGTCATGTCGAGCGCCGCCGGAATCAGCTTCGCCACTTTGTTCGCCTCGGCAAGAGGGATGTCGAGGGCGCGTGCCACGTCGCGAACGGCCGCCTTGGCCTTCATCGTCCCGAACGTGATGATCTGGGCGACGTTCTCGCGCCCGTATCGCCGCGTCACGTACTCGATGACCTCACCACGCCGCCGCTCACAGAAGTCGATGTCGATATCCGGCAGCGACACGCGCTCCGGGTTCAGGAAGCGCTCGAAGATCAGGTCGTACTCGAGCGGATCGACGTCAGTGATGCGCAGGCAGTAGGCGACGAGACTTCCCGCCGCCGATCCTCGGCCGGGCCCGACCGGAATGCCCCGCTCGCGGGCATAACGGATGAAATCCCAGACGATCAGGAAATACCCGGGATAGCGCATCCGCTTGATCATTTCGATCTCATACGCGAGGCGCTGCTCGTACTCGGCGATCGAATGGCGCAGCGATCCGGCCGCGTCGAGCTGCCGGAAGCGGATCAGCCGTTCGGCGAATCCCTCGCGGACCACGTGCTCGAAATAGTCGTCGAGCGCGTAGCCCGGCGGCACGTCGAAATTGGGGAGATGGTTTTCGGTGCCGCTCAGATCGACGATCACACCGGTCGGCGATACGGACGGTGTTGGAAATCGGCCTCTGGAAACTCGGCGCCGAACACGCGCATCATCTCGTCGCCGGTTTTCAGGTAGAACTGGTCGCCGTGATAGCGGAGACGTTCCGCGTCGTTCACCGACCGCCCGGTCCCGATGCACAGGAGCACGTCGTGCGGCACGTGGTCACCGTGGCGCAGGTAGTGCACGTCGTTGGTCGCCACCAGCGGCAGGCCGAGATCGCGCGCAATCGGTGCCAGGCCGCGATTGACGATGCGCTGCTCTTCGATGCCGTGCCACTGCAGCTCCAGGAAGAAATTCTGTGGACCCAGAATGTCGCGGAACGACGCGGCCGACGCCGCCGCGCGCGCAGCCTGATCGGCCGTGATGGCCGACGGAATCTCGCCCTTGAGACAGCTGCTGAGCCCGATGATCCCGGCGGCATGCTTCGCCAGCAGGTCCTTGTCGATCCGCGGCTTCCGGTAGAACCCCTCGGTGTAGCCCGCCGAGACCAGCTTGATCAGGTTGTGCCAGCCCTGCCGCGTCTCGGCCAGCAGCACGAGATGGTTGTAGTTCTCGCTGACTGGTCCGCCGCGATCGTACTGCTTCCGGGCGCGACATAGACCTCGCAGCCGAGGATCGGCCGAACCCCCCGTTCCCGTGCATGATCGTGAAAGGTGATCGCCGAGAACATGTTGCCATGCTCGGTGACCGCCACCGCAGGCATGCCGAGCGACTCTCACCTGATCCAGCAGCTCGTCGATCCGGCACGCGCCGTCCAGCAGCGAGTATTCCGTGTGGAGATGGAGATGGACGAAATCGGTCATCGCAATTGCGGATTGCGGATTGTGGATTGTGGATTGGATTGCGGATCAAGTGCGGATTCAGTCAATCCCCAATCAATCCACAATCCACAATCCGCAATCCGCAATTCATCCTACTCCCACTCAATCGTAGAGGGTGGCTTGGACGAAATGTCGTACACGACGCGGTTGACGCCGCGGACTTCGTTCACGATGCGCGAAGAGATCCGCGCCAGGAGATCGTGCGGCAGGCGTGCCCAGTCGGCGGTCATGCCGTCGCGGCTCTCGACCGCTCGCACCGCGATGGTTGATTCGTACGTCCTCGCGTCGCCCATCACACCGACGCTCTGCACGGGCAGCAGCACCGCGAAGCTTTGCCAGAGCGACGTATAGAGGCCCGCCTTCTTGATTTCATCGACGACGATGGCGTCGGCCTTGCGCAGGAGCGCCAGGCGCGGCTCGGTGACGTCACCCAGGATGCGAACCGCAAGGCCGGGGCCGGGGAACGGCTGGCGCACCACGAACTCTTCGTCGAGGCCGAGATCGCGGCCCAGCCGCCGGACTTCATCCTTGAACAGCTCGCGCAGCGGCTCGACCAGCGTGAACCGCATGCGTTCCGGCAGGCCGCCAACGTTGTGGTGGCTCTTGATCGCCGATGACGGCCCGACGACGGACACCGACTCGATTACGTCGGGATAGAGCGTGCCCTGGGCGAGGAAGTCGAACCCGCCAAGCGCCTGCGCCTGCTCCTCGAACACCTCGATGAACGTCTGGCCGATGATCTTCCGCTTGCGCTCGGGGTCCATGACACCGGCCAGCCGCGACAGAAAGAGCTCTGTCGCATCGACGAACTCGAGCGGCAGCTGCATCTTTCCGCGGAAGCGCGTCTGGACCTGCGTCGGCCTCGTCCAGCCGCAGGACGCCGTTGTCTACGAAGATGCAGGTCAGCCGGTTGCCGATCGCGCGATGGACCAGCAGCGCAGCGACCGTCGAGTCGACGCCGCCGCTGAGCGCGCAGACGACCTTGCCATCGCCCACCTGCCGGCGAATGCGGCCGGTCGCCTCCTCGATGAACGAGGCCATCGTCCAATCGCCGGTGCAGCCACAGACGTCGAACGCGAAGTGTTTGAGGATCTCGAGGCCGCGGTCGGTGTGCGCGACTTCCGGATGGAACAGCAGGCCGTAGAGCGCGCGCTCCGTGTCTTCCATCGCCGCCACCGGCGCGTTGGCGCTGGTCGCGACGACGCGAAAGCCGGGCGGCGCGGCCGCGACGTAGTCGCCATGGCTGGCCCAGACGCGCAGCTCGCCCGCGATGCCGCTGAAAAGGCGCGCCCCCGCGTCGCTGATCTGGACCATCGCGTGGCCGAACTCACGATGCGACGCCGGCGCGACGCGTCCGCCCAGCGTGTCGGTCATCAGCTGCATGCCGTAGCAGATGCCGAGCACGGGCGTGCCCATCTGGAGCACCGCGGGATCCGATTTCGGCGCGCCGCTCTCGGAAACGCTCTTGGGCCCGCCCGAGAGGATGACGCCGACCGGCTGTCGCGCGCGCAGCACGTCCACCGGCGTATGGAACGGCAGAATCTCGCAGTAGACAGACAGCTCGCGCAGCCGGCGCGCGATCAGCTGCGTGAACTGCGAGCCGAAGTCGAGGATGAGAATCGTCTGATGTGACACGGATGCGAAGTATTATAACGGGGTCTCCTCGCCGCGACCGATCGCGATTGACGGCCCGCGCACGCAGCTCCTGATGTTCCGTCGTTGCATCGTCATCCTCCTGCTGGTCGTCGGTCTGGTGCCCGCGACCATGCTGGCGTCGCAGGCGGCCGCGCCGCAGCAGCGGCCTGCGCCGCCTGCGCCGGCCGCGTCCGGCGCTGCGCCACAGGTGCCTCCGGCGGCGCAGACGCCTTCGGGACCACTGCCGAAGACAACGTTCCAGGTCCAACCGCCGGCGAAACGTGGACGCTCCAACGAAAACCTCGTGCTGGAGCCGGTGCTCAAGATCAATCTCGACGCCGCGCCCGCCGCCGCGGCAGCGATCGACGAGGGCACGGCCTACGTCCCGCTCAAGAGCGGCCGGTTCGTGGCCATCGATCTCGACCGCGGCACGATCCGCTGGTCAGTCGATCTCGCGACGACGAAGCCGGCAGCCGTGAGCAATGGTCTCGTGGTCGTGGCCGGCGACGAACTGCTCACCGGCCTCGACGTGATGACCGGCGCGGCGCGCTGGAGGGTCCCCGTCACTGGCGGATTCTCGGCGCCGCCGCTGGCCGACAGCGGCTGGGTGATTGCCGCCGCGACGGGTGGTGACGTGTTGACGCTTCGCGCCTCGGACGGTCACGTCCTGTGGACCAAGGCGCTCGGCGCGTCGGTGCGTGCGCGACCCGCCATCGCAGGCGATGCCGCGTACTTCTCGCTCGACAACGGCCATGTCGCGTCGCTCGAGCTCCTGACCGGTAATCCGCGCTGGGATCGCGCCATCCCCGGCAAGCCCGGCGATCTCCTGGTCCTCGACGACCGGCTGTTCGTGGGCGGCGAGGACAAGTGGTTCTACTGTCTGAACACGAAGAACGGCGACCAGCGCTGGCGCAAGCGCGTCGGCGGCAAGTCGGCGGGGGTGCCGGCGATCGACGAGAAACGCGTCTACTACGTCGCCCTCGACAACATACTCTGGGTGCTCGATCGCGACAACGGCGTGATGAAGTGGAAACAGGCGCTGTCCGTTCGCCCCTCGGGAGGCCCGATCGTGATGGGCGGAGTCGTCGTCGTGTCGGGGGTTGCGTTCGAGATCTACGGCTACCGGGTGGAAGAGGGCGAGGTCGCCGGGAACGTGATCCTGCCGGCCGACCTGGCGGCCCCGCCGCAGGTGCTGCCGGGCCCGACGGTCGCGCTCGCGGCGATCGCGGTGTTCACACGCGAGGGCGAGTTCCAGGTCCTCAAACGCGGCGTCGAGCCCGCGGCCATCGCGTTCCCCTACCCTCTCGGCACCGAAATCCCGCTCACCGCATTGATCGCGCCCGCGGTGCCGTCCGCATCGGCGCCGGCACCATAGACGTCCAGCTCGGCCCGGATCGCCCGCGCCAGCCGACGCACCCCCTCGGCGATCTGTTCGTCCGTGGCCTGTGAGAAGCACAGTCGCAACGTATTGGCGCCGCGGCCGTCGACGAAGAACGCTTTCCCGGAGACGTAGTTCACGCGTTCCTGGATCGCCCGCGTCAGCAGCCGATCGGCATCGAGGCGCGGCGGAAGCGTGCCCCACAGAAAGAAGCCGCCGCGGGGCGGCGCCGAGCGCAGCAGCCCGCCGAGCTCGTGGTCGAGAGCGTGGCGCATCACCGCACGCTTGGCCTGATAGTACTGCGCGCAATTCATCGACCCGTGCACCGAGCAGGCCACTGGCAATTGCGCGATGCACCAGGCGTTGATCGAGTGCGCCGCTGCAGAGATCGGCAGCCTGCTTCGCCAGCTCGATCTTGCCCGTGATGTCCCGCGGCGCCACGATCCAGCCGACGCGGAAGCCCGGCGCCAGCGTTTTTGAGAAGCTGCCGAGATACAGGACGCGGCCCTCGACATCGTCCGCCTTGATCGGCCGTGTCTCTTCAGGCGTCGTCGTGTCGGGGAAATACAAGGCGCCGTACGGATCGTCTTCGACGATGAGGACGTCGCGCCTCGCCGCCCATTCCAGCAGCAGCCGCCGTTTCTCGAGGCCAATCAGGAGGCCGGTCGGGTTCTGGAAGTTCGGGACGACATACAGGAACTTCACACGGCGGCCGCTCGACGTCTGCCGCTGGAAGGTGTCGTCGAGCGCCTCCAGGTTCACGCCGTCAGCGTCCTGCGGCACACCGGCCAGTCCGGCCTGTGCGTTGGCGAATGCCGTGATCGCGCCGGTGTAGGTGGGCAGCTCGACGAGGATCGCGTCGCCGGGATCGATCAGCACGCGGCCCACGAGGTCGAGCGCCTGCTGCGAACCGGTGGTCACGATGCGCTCGTCGGGCGTCGAGACGATGCCTCGCGGCGTCAGGACCTGGTCGAGCGACTCGAGCAGCGGCCGGTAGCCGCGTGTGCTGCCGTACTGCAGCGCGTTCGTGTCCGTGCCGCTGAGCAGGGTATCGGCGAGGCCGCGCAGTGCCTCCCAGGGAAACGTGGACGGGTCCGGATGTCCGGCGGCGAACGAGATCAGATCCGGCACCTGGGCGGCGAGGCTGCCCATCCGCCGGATCTCGGATTCCCACATTCCCGCGGCCGCCTTCGAGAAGAACCGGTCGAAGCTCACGTCATTGTCCCATCGCGGGCGCGCGGTGCAGCGAAGTGGCGGGGGCGCCATCCGTGCGGAGCACGCCCGCCGACCCGCGCAGCACCTTTGCGTACGCGCCCAGCGCCGCCAGGCCAAGATACTCGAAGAGCAGCCCGCGGCAGAGCCAGGCGACCAGCTGCAAGGGCAGCATGGCCAGGCCGACCACCGGCACGAAGCCGATGAAACCCATGGCCGCCGTCGCCAGCACTGACGCTGCGGTCGCGAGGATCACCAGCGCAATCACGACGAGGAAAATGCCTCCCACGAGACGGCGCTCGCGCGCGACGAACCGCGGTACAGCGGCCACGGCGCGCGCGACGGACGTATTGGCGGCCACGGTGATCAGCTGCGCGAGGAGGTACAGCAGGTTGAGCACCGTGATCCACGCCACGAGGATGAGGGACCCGAGCGCCGCGATCAGCGTGCCAAGCCACGCCGCGCCAACGGCATTCGTCCAGCGATACGTCATGACGATGAGCGCCAGGTAGAGGGCGACGGTGACCGCGTAGGCTGCCGTCAAAATCAGACCGAGGCGCACGAACCGGCGTCCAAACGTGGTGCAGCCGAGGCTGAACGATTCGAGCGAGAAGCGGCTGCCCTGACGGATGATTTCCGGTCGCAGGGGCGGCTGCTCGACGAGGGGCGCTTCGCGTTCCGCGTCCACCAGGATCGCCACACTCCCGCTCTTGACCAGAAACATCAGCACCGATCCGCCCAGCAGAACGACGATGACGCCGGACAGATAAGCGGCCAGCGCGCCGCGGTGCTCGGCGAGCGTTGCCAGCGCCAGGACTACCGTGGATCGGAGATCGCTGGTGAGGACATCCGGCACGGAGCCGCCGACGATGAGGGCGATCAGAAACGCGGCGCCCAGCACGGGAACCGTCAGGAGCGCCTTGAACGCGGAATCGGCGACGAACTGGATGACGACGACTTCCCAATTCGCGGCCGTGACGAGCGCACCGCGCTTGAGCGCGACCTTTATGGCCTCGGACAGCGACATAAGAACTACTGAAGTCAATATAGCAGGACGGTGCAATCATGCCCTGGCCTGAAGCCTGTAGCCGGCCGCCCGTAGCCTGTTATTCTCAATTCGTGAAGGAACGGCACTCTGGCGAATAGCCCGACACGTGCCGGCGGCGCCGGTCTGACCGCGCGGCCGCTTCTCCGCGTCGCCATCGGCGGGCTCGTCATCACGCTGGCCATCGTTGTCATTGGCCTCGTCGCGGAACGCGTCAGGTTCGGTTCATCCGATGCCACCGCGCTCCGTCGCGTGGCAAGCGACGTCGATCGCACGTTCCGCGCGGCGGCGGCGCACCTGGACGACGCCACCGCCGCGATCGCGACACGCCCGGCGCACCCGCCGCCTCTCGGCCTCGAACAGCGTCGGGCGCGGACCTACTTCGAGATCGCAGCGTCGGTCCGTCACTCGCAGCCGGACATCGATGCGGTGTCGATTTTCGACGCCACCGGCCGCCCGATCGCCTGGTCCGGTCGGCCCTCATCCCTCCCCGACGAGCGCATCAACGGTCCGGCGGCGCTCTTCGTCGCGCCGGGACCGTTCGGTCTGCGACTGGTACACGTGCGGCCGATCATGGGGACAGGCCGCGAAACGCTGCGGCTTGGCAGCGTCGCGGCCGAGCACCTGCTGACGCGTGACGCCGTGGGACGCGCCGGATCGCACGCCGACTTCACGTTGTCCACCTCGCTGGTGCCTGTCTCTCTGCGACTGCGCTATGAGGGCGGTGGCGAGTCGGTGTCGCCATACGGCTTTCTGCTCGGTCTGCCGGATCAGCCGCCGCTTGTCGAAGCGGAGGTCGCACCAGAGGATCTGCGAGCGCTGCGCTTGGCGTGGCGAGGCAAGGTCGAGGGCGCGGCGCTCGCGATGCTCGCGCTCACGCTGCTCGGCGTCGCCGTGCTCGCCAGGGAGGACCAGGAACGCTCGACCACACGCGCCAGGTACCTGCGATACACGGGCGGCCTGCTGCTGCTCCTGGTTGGCGCTCGGCTGCTGCTCGCATTGGCGATCCCGGACACCTGGCTTCTCAAGCCGTCGGCGCCGATGGCCGAACGGCTCGTGGTACGGTCGCCGGCCGATTTCGTGGCGACCGCCCTGCTCTTCCTCGTGCTCGTCGCACTCGCGGGCGACCTCGTCGAGCGCTGGCGCCTGACGTCACGACAGCCCGAGCCTCGCGGCCCGATCGGCGAAGCCGCATTCTGGACGGCGAACGTGCTGGTCGCCGCGATCATCGGTGTGCTGCTGGCCTGGCACGAGCACGTGCTGGCGGCCGTTGTCCGCGAGTCGGGTGCATTCGGGATTCAATTCAGCATCCGGCCACTGTCGTCCGACCGCCTGGCGCTGGTGGTTGGCACGGTGCTGATCAATGCCGCGACGTTCTGGTGTGCGGTGGTCCTCGTGCGGCTCGCCACGACGCGATGGCGGGTGCGCCGGCGGGCGCTGGCGCGCCGCGCGGCGCTGGCGGCGATCTACGTCTCGCGTCCCGTTGGCAACGCTGTGGGCCGAAACCATCCGGCACTCGGTGGACCACGCCGTGCCGTTCGTCCCGGCCGTCGGCGCGGCCGTCTTCGCGGGCGCGCTCGCCCGGTGGGTGTTGCCCCGCTTTCGCCATGCCTCGCAGGCCTTGCGGCTGGTCGTCGGCTATCTCGCGCTCCTGATCCCGTCGCTCGCCTTCTATCCCGTGATCGTGGCGCTCGAGGACACCGCGCTCGGCGACAAGATTTCCGCGGAATACACGCCTGAAGTGCTCAACCATCGCAGCGAGCTGCGCGTGCTGCTGCGGCGCTCGCTCGACGAACTGGACAACGTGCCGGTTCTCGCGGAACAGTTTGCGGTCGATCCGGAGGTGCGCGTCGGGCCGCCCGACGCCGACCGCGCCTACTTTCTCTGGTCGCAGACCGAGCTCGGCCGGCAGCGCCTGACGTCGTCGGTCGAGGTGTACGCGCCCGGCGGCGGACTGGTCAGCCGCTTCGCGCTGAACCTGCCGACCGAGTTTCTCGCATCCGATCGTCCCGTAGAAGCTGGATGCGCCTGGGACGTCTTCGGTGAAGCGCTGGCCTCGACCGACGAGCAGGTCCTGCTGCATGCCGGCCGGGCCCTCTGTGAACGTGACGCCCGCGGGGCCGTCCATCGCATCGGCGTGCTGCTTGTCCACGTGGTGCTCGACTACGGAACGCTGCCGTTTGTCGCGGCGCAGGATCCGTATGCGTCGCTCTTCAGGCCGACGCTCCACGCAGCGGAGCGCACCTTTGGGCGCGAGGTTGGGTTTGCCGTGTACGGCTGGGGCCGCACGCCCGTCTACCCGACCGCCGGCACGGCGTGGCCGATCAGCCAGGAGTTGCTGCTTCGGCTGTTTCGCGCCGACCGTCAACCGTTCTGGGCTGAGTTGTCGCGAGGCGATCGCCGATACCAGGTGTTCCTGAGCAACGATCGCGCGGGCATCTACGCGATCGGCTACGAAGTGCCACGTCCGCTCGACCACGGCGTCGCGATGGCCGAGATTGGCACGCTGTCGGCCGCAACCTTCGTGCTGCTGCTGGTCGCCCTTGGCGTGCTCGGCCGGCTGTCGGGTCGGCACCCGATGACGGGGCGCGCGCTGCTTCGCGAAATCCGTCAAAGCTTCTACCGCAAGCTGTTCCTGCTGTTCGTCGCCGCGTCGGTCGTTCCCGTGCTGGCGCTGGCGTTCGTCACCCGCGCCTACGTCGCGGCACAGCTGCGCGAAGGGCTCGAGGCCAGCGCCCTTCGCACGGCGTCGGCCGCGCGCCGCGTCATCGAGACTGTCGTCTCGCAGCAGCGACGCGATCGCAGCGACCCGGCGATCCTGACCGACGACATCATGGTCTCGGTCAGCCGAATCATCGACCAGGACGTCAACGTCTTCGTCAACAGCAGCCTGATTGCGACCAGCCAGCGTGACCTGTTCGCCTCCGGGCTCCTGCCGATTCGCACGCCCGCCGAAGTGGCGCGCGCGATCACGCTCGAGCGGCAGGCCAGCTATGTCGGCGACGAGCGGCTCGGGCTGTTGCAGTACACGGTCGCGGCCGTGCCAGTCCGCGACGGAGAGGCCGGCGCGATTCTCACGGTACCGCTGACGCTGCGGCAACAGGAGATCGAGGATGAAATCGACGCGCTGGATCGCCGCGTCACGCTGGCCGCGATGTTGTTCATCGCGCTCGGCGCGGCGATCGGCTACTTCACGGCGGAACGCATCGCCGATCCGGTGAATCGGCTGACACGCGCCTCGCGCCGCATCGCCCGCGGCGACCTCGATGCGCGCATTCACATCGCCACCGCCGACGAGCTCCGCCGGCTCGTCGAGGCGTTCAACCAGATGGCTGCGGATCTGAAGCGTCAGCGCGGCGAGCTCGAGCGTACCAACCGTCTTGCGGCGTGGGCCGACATGGCGAGACAGGTCGCGCACGACATCAAGAACCCGCTGACGCCGATTCAGCTGTCGGCCGAGCACCTGCGCCGGGTCCACCAGGATGCCGGCGCGCCTCTCGGCGCCGTGCTCGACAGCTGCATTGAGACCATCCTCTCGCAGGTGACGCTGCTTCGCCGGATCGCCAGCGAGTTTTCGAGCTTCGCCTCGTCGCCCGTGGCCCGGCTTGCGCCAACGCGCTTGCACGAGGTGATTGAAGAAGTGGTCGCGCCCTATCGAACCGGTCTTCCCGACAACGTGCGGCTCGAGGTGCACGAGGCCTCCAACGTGCCCGTGCTCCACGTGGATCGTGGGCTGCTCGGCCGCGCGCTCGTCAACGTCATCGAGAATGCGCTGCATGCGATGCGCGGCGGCGGCACGCTGACAGTCGCCACCCGTCCGGCCGACGGCGGCGCGGCGATCGAGATTGAGGACAGCGGCGTCGGCATGGACCGCGACGCGCTGGAGCGATTGTTCGAGCCCTACTTCTCCACGAAGGCGACGGGGACCGGGTTGGGCCTGACGATCGCCAAGCGGAACGTCGAGCTGAATGGCGGCGAGATCTCCGTCTCGAGTGAAAAGGGTCGCGGGACGACGGTGACGATCACCCTTCCGCCGCCGCCGGCGGCTTCCGCCGCAGGCGGTTGATGACAACGCCGATGACGGGCGACACCAGGTAGGCGTAGGCCAGCACGACCAGCACGATTTGCGGGTGCGTCACCACGGCCGTGATCAGGAGCGCGAAGAACAGCAGGATCCTGAACGGTCGCCGCGACTGCAGGTCGAACGTCTTGAAGCTGCGGTAGCGGATCGAGCTGACCATCAGCAGCGCGGGCACGACAACGAGCGCGATCGCCGGGATCGACCAGCGCGGGTTGGTCAGGCCGTTCGGATAGGCGAAGACGGTGGCCGCGAGCACACCGGCGGCCGCGGGACTGGGCAGTCCCACGAAGAATCGCTTATCGGCCGAAGCCGTCTGGATGTTGAAGCGCGCCAGCCGAAGCGCGGCGCCGGTCACGAAGAGGAAGGCGGCCGCCCAGCCGAGCCGGCCGAGAGAGCTCAGTCCCCAGGCAAACGTCAGCGCCGCCGGCGCCATGCCGAACGAGATGACGTCGGCCATCGAATCGAACTGCACGCCGAACTCGCTGGCGGTGCCGGTCAGCCGCGCGATCCGCCCGTCGAGCATGTCGAGGACGACCGCGATGCCGATGAACGGCGCGGCCGTGTCGTACTCGCCCCGCATCGCGTAGATCACGCAGGCGTAGCCGCAGAACATGTTGCCCAGGGTGAAGAGGCTCGGCAGCAGCGCCACTCCGCGGCGCGGCTGGCGCGGAGCCACCGGCTCCGGCGGTCGTGCCGGTTGCGGGGTGACGCGCAGTTGTCGGAGGCCGGAACCGGATTCCATCATGCCACCTGCTGAACCGCCGGCAGTGTGGCCAGACACGTCACGCCGCCCTGCACGCGATCGCCGACCCGCACGAGCAACGTGGAGCCCGGTGGCAGGAACAGATCGATGCGCGATCCGAACTTCATGATGCCGTAACGCTCCCCTGCCTGGACCCGTTGTCCTTCGCGCACGCGGCAGACAATGCGCCGCGCGAGGATGCCGACGACCTGCCGGCAGATGACGGTCTGGCCGCCGCGATCGATCCAAATCTCGGTCCGGTCATTTCGGCTCGCCGCTTCCGGACGATACGCCGGCAGAAACAGCCCGGCAATCCGGATCACCCTGGTCACGACCCCGCTGACAGGAATGCGGTTGACGTGGACGTCGGCCGGCGACAGGAAGATGCTGATCTGGTGCCACGTCCCCTGGGGTGCTGCGTCCCGTTCCGCGTCCGCCGCGATCATCACCCGACCGTCCGCCGGCGACACCACGTCATCCGTGCCCGCCGTCGTCTGACGGTCGGGATCCCGGAAGAAGTATAGGAAAAACCCTGTCAGCACGAGGAACGGCAGCGCAATCAGGGGATAACCGACGACGAGCGCGAGGCCGGTGAGAATCGCGGCGCCCGCAATGAAGGGTCCCCCTGCGGGATCGAGTCGCATCCACCCGTATTGTAACCGTCGCCGGAAAACACGAAGGGCCCCGTCGAACCGGGGCCCTTCCTCACTCGGCGGTCGCGTGGCGCACGCCCATCCACGCCAAACCCGGCCGTGGGCAGACGATCGGCGCCGTCAGGTGGTCAGACCTGATTGCGACGCACCATGTCTTCCATCTTGTCCTTCAGCCGAAGCTTCTGCTTCTTCAGCTGCGTTTCTTCGAGTTGTTCGGGTTCGGTCAGGAAGTGCCGGGAGGAAAGTTCGTGGAGCCGCGAATCGAGGTCGTGATGCCGGGCCGCGAGGTCGCGAAACTCGTGGTCCGTCTGAATGAGGCGCTCTCTCAATTCGTGCGTGTCGACAGCCATGCGCCGCCTCCTTGCAGTTGTGGGAAAGAACCGAGACGCCATCGGCCAACCCACGAGTCGGCCGAGCATATGACAACCGTACTACAAGCCCCCAGTGCCTTCAAGCCGTTTGTCCGTCGAGGGCGACCAATTGTGCAGGTTCCCGCCACAGAATCAGGCCATCTTCGACCGGGTCCGTGTAGTAATCCCGCCTCACGCCGCGGACGCGGAATCCGAGCCCCTCGTACAGCGCGCGCGCCGGGTGATTCGAGCGGCGCACTTCGAGGGTGGCGCGGGCTGCGCCTTCGGCAATCGCGGCGTCCAGGACGCGCTCAAGCAGAAACGTGGCCAGGCCGCGGCGCCGGCATTCGGGCCGGATAGCCACGTTGTTGATGTGCAGTTCGGGGGCCAGGAGCCATGCCGCGCAATAGCCGGCAACAGGAAATTCTGTCGTGCGGACGACGTAAATGCGCGTGACCGACGGATTGGCGAGATCGGCCTCGTACATCGCGCGAGTCCAGGGCCGCTCGAACGACAAATCGTCCACGGCGATGACCCCGTCGAGGTCGGCCGGCCCGGTCAGCCGCTCGACAACTGGAGGACGGTCGAGGTCGAGGCTGGTGGGCATCAGACGTGTCCGGCAACAGACGCGGCCCGGTCGCGCGCCAGCTCCGCGTCCGGCCGCCGTACATACACCGGCCGCAGCGTGTGGGGCGGCCCGGCGAGCCCGGCCCTGAACGCGCGCTCGCCGAGTTGGGCCACCAGGTCCGCGCGCAGCATGTCGGTCGATCCGATCACGGCGTCAGGCGAGTGGCGCAGGAGCACGTCACGGTAGATGGCCGTGCCCTCACCCACCCAGAGCGATGGCGCCGGCCACGCGCGTGTGGCCCATTCGTCCAACACGGCGTCGGGCGGTGCGGCGACCGGATCGCCCATGGCCTCGACCCCGTAGAGCGCCGACGGCTCGCGGCGATATTGCGCGGCGAATACCTCCTTACGAGCGCCGTCCAGCCAGACCGCGATATCGTCTGCGTCCGCCGCAGCGGCGCTGGCTATCGCGTCCAGAGCGGACACGCCGATCACGGGAAGGTCGCGTGCGAAGGCGAGGCCCTGAATCGTGGCGAGCCCGACTCGCAGCCCGGTGAACGCACCTGGGCCGAGACAGACGGCGAGCAGCGAGACGTCTGCGAGCGTCGAGCCACACTCGGCGAGCGCCTCGACGAGATCCCCCGGCAGTCTGGTCGCATGCGGGCGGCTCGGATCTCCCGCGCGCGCGACGACGGTTCTGCCATCGCGTCGGACGGCAATGCTGCCGCTTGCGGTCGAAGTGTCGAGGGCGAGGGTGACCACCGAGGTTGTTGTAGTGGCCGCGGCGCGAAAAGTCAACGCGGTCAATGGCTTGACTGGCCAAGAGAGCGGCTCCTATACTGCCGTGCAGCCCTGCCCCGCCTGTTCCGAAATCTGATGGCCGTTCCTTCGAACGACACGCCTGCGACGGCTTCTCGCAGCAGTTCGCTCACTCCCGCCATGCGTCAATACCACGACGCGAAGCGGCAGTATCGCGACGCCATCGTGTTTTTTCGCATGGGCGATTTCTACGAGATGTTCTTCGAGGACGCCCTGGTGGCGGCGCGCGCGCTCGATCTCACGCTGACGTCGCGATCGAAGGATGCGTCCGGCGGGTCGATTCCGATGTGCGGTGTGCCGTTTCACGCCGTCGACGGCTATCTGGCCAGGCTCGTGCGCAAAGGCTACCGCGTCGCGATTTGCGAGCAGGTCGAGGATCCCAGGAAGGCCAAGGGCGTCGTCAAGCGCGAAGTCGTGCGCGTCGTCTCTCCCGGCACGCTGCTCGATGCGAACTACCTCGACGCGCGCGAGCCTGCGTTCCTGATGGCGCTTGGCCCTGACCGGGGCGATTGCGTCGGCGCGGCGCTGCTGGACCTGACCACTGGCGAGTTCTCGGTGGCCGAGTACGGCGGCGTCGAGCGGTGGCAGGTCCTTCAGGACGAGCTCAAGGTCTTGCGGCCGCGCGAGCTGGTGGTGCCACCGGGTCTCGACATCGCCACCCTTCTGCCCGACGTCTCGCTGGCCTCCATCCCCGTGACCGTGATCGACGGCTGGCATTTCGAACCCGAGGCGGCGCGCCGGGTCCTCACCGAACAGCTCCGTGCCCGCGGCCTTGACGGCTTCGGTCTCGAGAACCGTCCGGCGGCCACGCAGGCGGGCGGCGCCCTCGTGAGTTACCTGCGCGACACGCAGAAAGCCGATCTCGTCCATGTGACCAGCGTGTATCTGCGCGAGCAGGCCAATCACCTGCTGGTCGATCCCGTCACGTTGAAGCACCTGGAGATCGTCGAAGGCGCCGAAGGCGGCCGCGCGGGCTCGCTGCTCGACGAGCTCGATCTCACGATCACGCCGATGGGCGGACGCCTCCTGCGCGGATGGCTCCTGCGTCCGCTGGTGGCGCTGGAACCGATACGCGACCGCCTCGATGCCGTGGAGGAGCTCGCGTTTCACGGTATCGATCGCGCCAAGCTCCGCGAGTCGCTGAAGCAGGTGCACGATCTCGAACGGCTGGTGGCGAGAGCGGCGCTCGGCGTCGCGGGTCCCCGCGATCTGGTGGGATTGAAAGTGTCGCTCGGCGCGGTCCCGCGCGCGCGGCATGCTCCTCGGAGCGTTGCAGGCGCCGCTGGTGTCGAGCGTCTCGGCGCAGCTCGACGATCTGCCCGAACTGCGGGCGCGTCTCGAGTCGGCGCTCGTCGATGAGCCGCCGGCATTGGCGCGCGACGGCGGCATGATCCGCGACGGCGTGGATCGCGAGCTCGACGATCTGCGGCACATCAGCCGGTCCGGCAAACAGGTCATCGCCGAGATGGAGCAGGCCGAGCGCACGCGCACGGGGATCTCGTCGCTCAAGATTCGCTTCAACCGCGTCTTCGGCTACTACATCGAGATCTCGAAGGCGAACCTCCACAACGTCCCGGCCGAATACCTGCGCAAGCAGACGATTGCGGGCGGCGAGCGCTTCATCACGCCGGCGCTGAAGGAGTACGAAGAGAAGGTGCTGGGGGCCGACGAGCGCATTCTCGAGCGGGAGGTCGAAATTTTCGAGCGGATCCGGGGCGAAGTCGCCGCTGTGGCGGGCGCGATTCAGGCGACCGCCAGAGCCATCGCCACGGCCGACGTGCTCGCGGCGCTCGCCGAGGCTGCGGCGGTCGGCAACTACACGAAGCCGCACGTGCACGACGGCGACGAGATGGTCGTGGTCGATGGCCGTCATCCGGTCGTGGAGCGCCACGTGAGCGACGCGTTCGTGCCGAACGACATCACGCTCAACTCGACCACACATCAGCTCGTGGTCCTGACCGGCCCGAACATGGGCGGCAAGTCGACCTACCTTCGACAGACGGCGCTCCTCTGTCTGATGGCGCAGGCCGGGTCGTTCGTGCCGGCGCGCGAGGCGAAGCTGGCCGTCGTGGACCGGATCTTCGCGCGCGTCGGGGCATCGGACAACATCGCGCGCGGGCACTCGACGTTCATGGTCGAGATGCAGGAGACCGCATCCATCCTGCACCTGGCTACGACGCGAAGCCTGGTGGTGCTCGACGAGATCGGCCGCGGCACGGCAACGTTCGACGGCCTCAGCATCGCCTGGGCGGTCGCCGAGCACCTGGCGACGAACGCGCGCGCCCGCCCCAAGACGCTGTTCGCGACCCACTATCACGAGCTCACCGACCTGGCCGACGCGGCGCCCGGGCGTGATCAATTGCCACGTCACGGCGCGGGAGTACCACGACGACATCGTGTTCCTGCGAAAGATCCTGCCGGGCCGATCGGATCGGAGTTATGGCATCCAGGTAGCCCGCCTTGCGGGGCTTCCCCCGACGGTCATCGAGCGGGCCCGCGAAATCCTGTCGGGGCTCGAGCAGGACGAGCTGGCGCGCGGCGGACGACCAACCGTGACCGGATCGGCCCGCGTCCCTGTGGAGCAGCTGCCGCTGTTCGCGCCGGCCTCCACGACGGAGGAGCGCCTTGCCGGTCGCCTGCGAGCCGTGGATGTCGATCGTTGCACGCCACTCGAGGCGCTCACCCTTCTCGCCGAGCTGAAGAAGGACATCGAGTCGTGACGAGTCGCCGGCTGATGCTGGCGGCCGTGTTCTGGTGCATCACCGTATCGGCAGTCGCGGGACCCTACGATCCCGCGTTCTCCTTCAAGTCGATCGTCACGCCGCACTTCGTCGTTCACTTCCATCAGGGCGAGGAAGATCTCGCGGCCCGGCTGGCTCGCGTGGCCGAGCGCGTCCATGACGCCGTCGCCAGGACGGCGACGCACACGCCGCGGCATCCGACGCACGTGATCCTGGCGGATCAGAACGATTACGCCAACGGCAGCGCGACGGTCGTCCCCTGGAACGCGATTCAGATTGACGCCACGCCGCCGACGGGCCTGGAAGCGATCGGCAACACGGACGACTGGCTGGAGTACGTGTTCACGCACGAGTACGCCCACATCTGTCACCTCGATCGCTCGCGGGGCTGGGCGCGCGCGGCGCAGGCCCTCTTTGGACGCACGGTGCTCGCGTTCCCGAACCTCTCGCTGCCCCTCTGGCAGATCGAGGGACTGGCAACACTCGTCGAGAGCGAGGACGGTGCGGGGCGGCTGCACGCCGGCGACTTCAAGGAGGTCGTCGCCACCGGTGTCCGGGCGAATCGATTCGAGCCGCTCGATCGCGTCAACGGCGGCCTCGTGGATTGGCCCGACAGCGACGGCTGGTACGCCTACGGCGCCTTCTTTCATGAATTCTTGGTCGAGCGCTATGGCCGGGATCGGCTGGAGGCGCTTGCGGGCCGCACCGCCGGACGGCTGCCCTATTTCACCGCCGGCGCTTTTCGCGACGTGTACGGCAAGCCGCTCGGCCTGCTCTGGCGCGAGTTCAAGGCGTGGAGCGAGACGCTGGCGGCCGTGGAGACTCCGGATCCCGCGACGCGGCTCACGCGGCTGGGATTCGCGGTTCGCACGCCGCGCGTCGGGGCAGACGGCTCGGTGTGGTTCAGTGCTGCCGATCCGCGACGGTTCCCCGGACTGTATCGCGTGCCGCCCGATCGGACGACGCCGGAACGGATCGCGTCGCGCTTCGGCGGATCGGGCCTCAGCGTGCGAGGGACAGTTGTGGTCTTCGATCAGCTCGAGATCGTCCGCGGCGCCGGGTTGCAGAGCGATCTGTATGCCGTCGACGTAGCCAGCCGTCGCGTCCGCCGCCTGACGCGGCATGCACGCCTGGTCGATCCGGATCTGTCTCCCGACAGCCGCCTTCTCGTGGCGGTGCAGGTGCAGTCGGGTTCGCGCCGACTCGTGATGATGGATGCCCAGTCGCTTCTGTCCTCCAGGACGCCTCTCGCAGCGAGGACGATCAGGTTCACCGTGACCCTCGGAGACGAAGACGACGTGTTCGCGGCGCCTCGCTTCTCACCCGATGGCCGCACCATCGCCGTCGAACGACGGAGGCGCGGCGGGCCGTCAGAGATTGTTGCCGTCGATGTCGCGCTGCGGCGCGTGAGGGTAGTCGCGGCATCACCCGCTGGCCGCAACGTCACGCCTGACTGGTCCACCGACGGGAGCGCGCTGTGGTTTGCGTCGGATCGTGACGGCGGACCCTTCGTACTCTACAGGACGACCTCACTCGAGACGTTGCAGGAGCCGGAGCGCGTGCTCCGGCCCGCAGGTGGCGCGCGCAGCCCGGCGCCTGCCGCAGACGGTCGCGTGATTTTCGTCGGTTACACGGTGGATGGGTTCGATCTGTTCGAGGGAGTGCCGGCATCTTCACGGTTGCTGGACGGGGCAACGCCTCCGGGGCGCGTGGCCCGCCTCCGCGCGGAGCGCTACGGTGCGACCTCGACGAAGCTCGAAGAGCGAAGTCGGGCCATGCGCCCCTTCGAGAGCGGTGTTGATGCGGCCACGGACAACGCTCGCCAGTACCGTCCGTGGTCGACGCTGCTGCCGCATGGCTGGCTGCCGCTCATCGATCGCCGTGACGGGCGCTGGCGTCTCGGCGCGACCGTGACGGGGTACGACGTCCTCGGCCGCCACGCCTTCGCTGCCGATGCCACGTGGGCACTCAACAACGGGGACGTCGGTGGCGAGCTCGCGCCACGCTCGCGCCCCGACTGGTCGGCCTCGTACATCTATCAGCGGTGGCAGATCGCGCCGTACGTCGCGGCCCGCGATCGCACCTCGCTGTTCAACGCGGTGACAACGGAGGGATCCATCGTGCCCGTGGCCCAACGCGAGCAGCAATTCGACGCCGGGGCGTATCGCGCTTTCCGACGAGTCCGCTGGATCCAGACAGTCACGGGAGCGTTTCACGCCGAACACGTCTCGACGGTTGTGCCCTCGCTGGATCAGAGCGTCGATCGCGCAGGCCTCCGGACGGCGTGGACGCTGGTCACGGCGCGACAGTACGGCTACTCGATCAGCCCCGAAGGCGGCGTTGGCGTCGGCGTGACCGGCGAGTTCTTCCGCCCGGCGTTTGGATCCGATGGACAAGCCGACGCGTTGACGGCAGACGGGCGCGCTTACCTGCCGCTGCCGAGGCAATCCGTGATCGCCTTGCGTCTCGCGGGCGCCGCATCACGCGGCGATGGCGGCGTTCGCCGCGCGTTCAGACTCGGAGGCTCCGACGGAAATCCCGCGCTCGGCATCTTCGGCAACGACGCGATCAGCCTGCTGCGCGGCTTTGAAGACGACGTCGTCATCGGCACCCGCGTGATGCTGATGAACGCCGAGCTGCGCGTGCCAATCGTCTGGCCCCAGCGCGGCATCGGCACCTGGCCGATTTTTCTCCGTTCGCTCCACACCACGCTATTTACGGATATCGGCCACGCCTGGACCGGCTCGGCACGCTGGGCCGATCGCAAGACCGGGGTCGGCGCCGAATTGTCCGCCGACGTCGTCGCGGGTTTCGGGTTGCCGTTGACGTGCAGTGTGGGCGTGGCATGGGGCCACGACGGGGCCGGGGTGCTTCGCGACGGTCGGGAAATCTATGTGCGGGTGGGAAGGTCGTTCTGAATTGCGGATTGTGGATTGCGGATTGTGGATTGTGGATTTATTGAAGGATTTGGAAGCGCGGGATCCGCAATGAATCCGCGATCCCCGATCCCCAAACCACAATCCGCAATTACCTAGCTCTTGCCCTTCAGTCCGTCCAATTGCTTCCGTGCATCCGCCGCGTAAGGCGACGCGGCGAACTCGGTCGTGAGACGCTGAAACGTCTGGCGCGCCTCGGTGCCCTTCCCGGCCGCAAGGTAGGCGCTGCCAAGCTGCGAGAGCACCGCGTCGACGGGCACGTCACCTTTCGTGTCGAGCGAGAGCTCCCGCAGCACGGCGATGGCCTGATCGTACTGCTTGTCATGAACACTGAGATCGGCTTGCGCCAGCCTGGCCATTTTGCCGTACAGGCCACGGCTGTCACGATCGATGACCTCGGTATACCGTTGCCGGGCCTCGGCGGTCCGGCCGAGCGCGGCCAGCGTGGCTGCCGCGTGATAACGCGCCGCGATGCCGGCAAGCGTGTCCGGATAGGCCTCGGCTGCTGCCAGGAACTTTGGAAACGCGGCGTCGAGCTTGGCGCGCTCCGTCGGGAACGTATTGCGCGGCGGGGCCGGCAGCTTCTGCCCGGGAGCCGGCGTCACCGGTTCCACGACGCGGGCGTCTGCGACGACCATTGCTTCGCCCAGCAGGGCCGACGCCTTGCCGTTTCGCTGGCCGCGGTAATACGTCCACGCCCCCACCGACGAGATGAGGACCAGGATCACAACCAGGCCCGAGACGATCAGCCGGCGATTCGTCTGGACGTTGGCCAGGACGTCCTGGAGTGTGCCGGCGACCTCGTTCTGCTTGAGACGATGACGTTCAGCGGTCTTCATGACTGTGCGTGTGGGCTCCCTCGAAACACAGTAGTTTAACCTAGTTCCCAGCCGGTCGTGTCCGGCGGTGCCACCGTGCCGACACCCTTTTCTTTTCCCTCTCGCCGAACGTCGATCTTGCGCGGCTGCCGGGTGATGGTGGTCGGCGCCGGCCTGGCTGGCCTCGTGGCCGCGCGCGAGCTGACGCGGCGCGGCGCCGATGTCACCGTCTTCGAGGCGCGCGACCGCATCGGCGGGCGGGTCTGGACGCTTCGCGGCGGCGATGTCAAGCCGCTCCACGCCGAAGCCGGCGGCGAGTTCATCGATGGCAATCACGACGCCATCATTGGTCTCGCGCGAACACTGCGACTGCCGTTGCGGCGTGTGTTGCGTGCGGGCTTCGGGACGGCGCTGTCGATCGACGGCCGCGTTCGCGTGACGAAGTCACAGGCGACCGTCTGGCGCCAGCTCCAGCGCACGCTGAAGCCCGCGATCGCCGCGTTCGAGGCCACAGGTGGCGAGTCGACGTCCGGGGTGGCCACCGAGATCGCACGCCTGACGCTGGCCGAGCTCGTCAACCGCGCCAATGCCGGCGCCACGGTGCGGGCGCTGGCCGACGGCCTGCGCGGTTACTTCCTCGCCGATGCGGATCAGCTCTCGGCGCTGGCGGTCGTCGAGCAAGCGACCGAATCGGGCCCGCCCGGCCGCGAGAAGATGTTTCGCATCGATGGCGGCAACGATCGTTTGGCTCTCGCCATCGTCCGCGAGGCGCGGCTGTCGATCCGGCTCCGGCATGCCGTCGGCGCCGTCCATCAGGACGCGACGCGCGTGCGGCTGCTGGTGGAGGATGAACGCGGCCGACACGTCGGGATCGAAGCGGATTACGTCGTGTGTACCGTGCCGATCCCGGTGCTGCTCGAGTGGTCGTTCACGCCTGCCCTGCCCGAGGCCCAGCGCCACGCACTCGAGGCGCTCTCCTATGGTCCGGCGACCAAAGTGTTCCTCCGATCCGAGACGCCATGGTGGCGCCGCCCGGGGCGTCCCAACGCGTTCGGCACGAACCTGCCGATTGGCGCGGTGTGGGAATCCTGCGAAGAAGTGCGCGGTGGCAGCGACCTGACGCTCATGGCGGGGGGATCATCGAGCGCGCAGTTGCGCGCGATGATCGCGTCCGAAGGCGTCGCCGGCGTGATGCGTCATCTGCGGTGGCTGGGTCGGCCCACGACACTGCCGCGCCTGGCTCGCGTCGTCAGCTGGGAGTCCGATCCGTGGGCGCGAGGCGGTTACGCGGTATTCGGCCCGGCGTTCGATCTCGTCAGTCGCCCACTGCTGCGCCGCCCGTTCGGTCGCGTCTTCCTCGCCGGAGAACATACGAGCGAGAACTGGCAGGGATTCATGAACGGCGCAGTGGAAAGCGGCGTGCGGGCGGCGGTCGAACTGGAAGCACGCGAGCGGTTTGACCGGTGGTCGTAGGAACCGTGCCCCGGTGGCGAGGCCAGAGCCTAGCGCCGCCGGTTGCCGTGGTGCTGGAGCCGTGGCCGTGTGAAGTAGCCCAGGGCGACGATCGCCGCGACGACCAGGGCGCCGATTGGTCCGATCCAAAAATAATCTGACATCAATGATGTTCCTCTGCGCTATACGTCACGGCGGAGTGAGCGCGAACGTCCATCTCACGCTGCACCAGCCGCAACGCTCATGTCGCGCGTCGCCCATGTCGCCCCACATCCACGACAGGACCAGTAGTGGCCTGCCGGATTCGTATCCGTGACCGGCACCGGCTCCACATGCTTGAACGATGCGCAGGTCCGGCAGCGGGGAATGATCACACTGCCGATGGCGGCGCCGCGAGGCAACGACGACGAGGGGAACGAATGCAGCGTCGGCACAGTACCTCCAGTGGCGGCTCTCGGCGGAGGCACTGCTCGTCAAACCCGCCGCAGCGGGCAGAGCTCAGGGGAAAGCGTCCCTTACTGTAGCACGATAGCCACCCGCCCGTCGTCTGGCGGTCTTCAGTCCGAACAGAGTGCGCGGCCCTGTCGTGCGCTCCACACCCGACCGCAGGATCCGCACTGCCAGTACTCGACGCTGTCGTGCGTGAAGCTCAATGTGACAGACGGTTCCCGGCCCGCGTCTGCGCAGTGCTTGCAGGCCGGCGGCGTCCGTGGAATCTGCGCCCCGCTGGTCATCCGCGTCCAGTCAGTCGGCTCGTGTCTACGGTTGTCGGCTGCGAGATCTGTTCAGGCCCAGGCTTGGACACGGTCCAGACATGCCAGCATCCGTCACACCCGAGGTAAATGAAATCCTTGGTTCTCACCATCGTCAAGGCGATCGCGCCGCCACAGGCGGGGCACACGTGCGTCTCGAGGCGGGTGGCGCGATCGCGCCGATCTTCCTTGATCGCAATCTGCACGTTGGGCACAGACGTCTCCGGAGAGCTTTCAGCGGAGACGCTGCTCGTCAGACCCGCCGGAGGCGGGCAGGGACTCGGGGGAAAGCGGTGTGGCGCACGGTACCACAGCTGGCTGGCGAACCGGCGTTCTTTCGACGCGAGAGTGGTGCGCGTGCCCAGACTCGAACTGGGGGCCTTCCGCTTAGGAGGCGGATGCTCTATCCACCTGAGCTACACGCGCGTATAGGGGTGCAACCGTCAGTTTATCAAAGGCTTGGGCTCTGTTTTGTCGGCGCCGATGCCAGGTGGCGGATGCTCTACCGCTGTTTTCGCTGCTTCCTTGCATATTTGCCGCGCCTCATCGAATCGGCCGGATGCTTTCGTGTAGCCCGTCCCGTCGCCGTCGCGTTCAGGTAGATGCCGGTTGTCTTCACGTCGGCGTGTCCGAGTGTCAGATCCGCACGGCGTATCGCCCTCACAAGAAACACTCAGATATTTCAGAAGTCGCCGGCGTTTCGCAGCGGAGAAATCGTGAAGATGAGCTTAGCGATTTGTATGAAACTCTACGCATGGGCGGCGACGCACCTCTCCGATGCCCGCGCCGGAAGGCGCACGACTGGCGCAGTTGCAAGCAGAGATCGACAGGCGCGGACTTCTCAAAGCCTTCGCCGGGATCGGCGATCTGCCACCGCAGCAATTGAGTAGCGAGGCCCTCCTGGCTGAATTCGGGAGGCATCTCACGACACAGAACGCGCGACTGAACGGCGCATTGGAAGAGTTGCAGGCGCTTCTACGCAAGTTCCAATCGGGCATTCGCGAAGTGCTCTAGCGCGAGGCGCCGCCGTCCGTCTTTTTCGATTCGTGGCAGAATCCTCCCGCCATCCGGCCTACGTAGCACGATTGTTGCGCGGCAACGTTCACCTCAAAGCCGTTCTCGACGTCAAGTAGCGCTTGTCAAGAATCTGGTAACCCGTACACAGAAAAATCATCGCGCCGGGGAGCAGTCTCCCCAGGGCGTCAGCCGAGGTGGCATGGAATCCGCAGATGCCAGCCGTTGTCGCCTGGTTGGCCATCTGATGGCTCACCTCGGGAAGTAAATTGACCATGATGAGGCGTGAATCGAGGCACCGAACGCCCGCGACGCGGCCAGGCGCGCTCGCCCCCGCGGCGACGCCCGGCAGCATCGCGACCCACGCGGTGCAGTTCTACGACGGCGAGGATTTTCTGGCCGACGCAGTCGCCAGGTTCATCGCCGCCGGCATCGCCGCCGGTCAGTCGGTGGTGGTCTTCGCGACCGAAGCCCACCTCGCCGCGTTCACGACTCGGCTCGCCGTCCAGGGCTTCGGGCTGGCGGAGCTCTGTCGGGCCGGCCGCCTGACGCTGTGCGACGCGCGCCAGACGCTCGACGCGTTCATGTCCGGCGCGATGCCGGACGCCCACCAGTTCGAACGGACTGTCGCGCCGGTCATCGAACACGCCGCGGCACGCGGCAACCACGGCGTGGTGCGCGCCTACGGCGAAATGGTGGACGTGCTGTGGAAGGATGGGCAGACGCTCGCCGCCCTTCGGCTCGAGGAGCTGTGGAACGATCTCGCTGACCGACACTCGTTCTCGCTGCTATGCGGGTACGCGATGGGCCACTTCTACAAGGAGGCCCATGGCCACGACTTCCACGAAATCTGCTGTCGCCACCGTGAAGTCATCCTGACCGAACCGTTCAGCCAACTCGACGCCGCGGCCCGCTCGCTCGAGATCGCGCGGCTCCAGCAGCGTGCGCGGACGCTCGAATACGAAATCGAGCAGCGCCGACAACTCGAGGCCTCCCTGCGCGAGGCGCTGGCGGGCGCCCGCCGTGCGGAGCTCTCGTCGCTCCAGCTGGCGGCGATCGTCGAGTCGTCGGAAGACGCCATCGTGAGCAAGGATCCGGATGGCGTCGTCACGTCGTGGAACCAGGCCGCCGCGCGGATGTTCGGCTACAGCCCGGCGGAGATGATCGGCCAGTCGATCCGCCGGATCATTCCGGCCGATCGACAGTCCGAGGAAGACGACGTGCTGCGCCGCGTCAGAAACGGCGAGACCGTGAACCACTACGAGACCGTCCGCTGCCGAAAGGACGGCAGCTGCATTCATATCTCGCTGACGATCTCGCCCATCTGCGACCACGACGGCCGGATCGTCGGCGCCTCGAAGATCGCCCGCGACATCAGCGAGCGGAGAGAGCTGGAGGCCGAACGCGAGGCGCTGCTCGCCCGCGAGCAGGCGGCGCGCACGCAAGCCGAAGAAGCGAACCGCATGAAGGACGAGTTCCTCGCCGTGCTGTCGCACGAGCTGCGGACGCCCCTGAATGCGATTCTCGGCTGGACGCAGGTCGTCCAGGGATGGCGCTCCGATCCGGCGACGATTCGGCGGGCGCTCGAGGTCATCGATCGCAACGCCCGGGCCCAGGCTCACCTCGTCGACGATCTCCTGGATGTCTCGCGCATCGTCAGCGGCAAGCTGCAGATCGCGTTCGACCGCATCGATCTGACGAGCGTCCTCTCGGCGGCGGTGGACGGCATCCGGCCCGCCGCTCGCGACCAGGGCGTGGAGCTTGACGTGGCCGTCGGCGAGGGCGCCCAGTGGGTGATGGGCGACGCAGACCGCCTCCAGCAGGTGATCTCCAACGTCCTGTCCAACGCCGTCAAGTTCACGCCGGCCGGCGGCCAGGTGGCGGCGCGACTCGATCGCGATTGGCTCCGACCGCGGATCGTCATCACCGATACCGGCGAAGGGATTTCCCCGGCGTTCCTGCCCTACGTCTTCGATCGCTTTCGTCAGGCGGACGGCAGCGCCGCCCGACAGCACGGGGGCCTGGGCCTCGGGCTTGCGGTGGCCCGACATATCGTCGAAGCGCACGGTGGTACGATCGTCGCGGAGAGCGCGGGCGAAGGCCTCGGATCGACGTTCACGATCCGCTTCCCGGAGCCGGAACATGTGGTCAGGGCCATCCAGTCGGGCTTTTCCGATCGCTCCTGAGCCGCCAGCCGGACTGTAACGGCGAAATACCATCGTGTAAAAAATTAGCTGCAGATCCGCCGAGAGTCTCGCCTTACCCTGGGCTTTGCGCGTAGAGTCAGCTGGTCAGTAAATTGCGTAGCCGCGATGACCAGCTCATCGCTGTAGCCCACCCCTGCCCCGTCTCGACGGATCAGCGCGGTGGGTCGTCAGTTTGTCAGCAAAGACCGTCCATCCCCCCGGGACGAGCGGGCACCGCCGTCGGCCCCGGGGAGGGAGTCGCACGAGCGATGTATACCCAGACGCCGCTTGAAACCCCCATTGCCAGCCAGCTGCTGAACGGCCTGATTGCCTTACGCGCCGGCGATTTCTCCTACCGGCTGCCCAGCGACCTCACGGGCGTCGAGGGCAAGCTGGCCGACACGTTCAACGACGTCGTGGCCATGAACCAGCGCATGGCCGAGGAACTCGCGCGCATCAGCCGCGTGGTCGGCAAGGAAGGCCGGCTGTCGGAGCGTGCGGGCGTCGGCGACGTGCGCGGGTCGTGGGCCGACTCGATCGACTCGGTCAACGCGCTGATCGCCGACCTGGTGCATCCGACCACGGAGACCGCCCGCGTCATCGGCGCCGTCGCCAAGGGCGATCTGTCGCAGACGATGGCGCTCGAAGTGGACGGGCGGCCGCTCCAGGGCGAGTTCCGCCGGACGGCCGTGACCGTCAACACGATGGTCGATCAGCTCGGCTCGTTCGCGTCGGAGGTGACGCGCGTGGCGCGCGAGGTCGGCACCGAAGGCAAGCTCGGAGGCCAGGCGGTCGTCAAGGGCGTCGCCGGCACGTGGAAGGACCTGACCGACAACGTCAACCTGATGGCCGGCAACCTCACCGGCGCAGGTGAGAAACATCGCGGAGGTGACGACAGCCGTCGCCAACGGCGATCTGGCGAAGAAGATCGCGGTGGACGTCAAGGGCGAGTTCCTCGAGCTGAAGAACACCGTCAACACGATGGTCGATCAGCTCCGCTCGTTCGCGGCGGAAGTGACGCGCGTGGCGCGCGAGGTCGGCACCGAGGGCAAGCTCGGAGGCCAGGCGCGCGTCGAAGGCGTGTCGGGCACCTGGAAGGATCTCACCGACAGCGTCAACTCGATGGCCGGCAACCTCACCGGTCAGGTGCGCAACATCGCCGCCGTCACCACCGCCGTGGCGCGCGGCGACCTCACCAAGAAGATCACCGTCGACGTCCAGGGTGAAATTCTCGAGCTGAAGAACACCATCAACACCATGGTCGATCAGCTCTCGTCGTTCGCGGCGGAGGTCACCCGCGTCGCGCGCGAGGTCGGCAGCGAAGGCAAGCTGGGTGGCCAGGCCAGCGTGCCGGGCGTCGCCGGCACGTGGAAGGACCTCACCGACAACGTCAACTTCATGGCTGGCAACCTGACCAGCCAGGTCCGCAACATCGCCGCGGTCACCACCGCGGTCGCGCGCGGCGATCTCACCAAGAAGATCACCGTCGACGTCCAGGGCGAAATCCTCGAGCTGAAGAACACCGTCAACACGATGGTCGATCAGCTCTCGTCCTTCGCCGCGGAAGTGACGCGCGTCGCGCGCGAGGTCGGCACCGATGGCGAGCTCGGCGGGCAGGCGGTCGTGCCGGACGTCGCCGGCACGTGGAAGGACCTGACCGACAACGTCAACCTGATGGCCGGCAACCTGACGGTGCAGCTGCGCGACGTGTCGAAGGTGGCGACCGCCATCGCCAACGGCGACCTGACGCAGAAGGTCACGGTCGACGTCCGGGGCGAGATCCTGCAGATCAAGAACGTCATCAACACGATGGTCGATCAGCTCCGCTCGTTCGCGGCGGAGGTGACGCGCGTGGCGCGTGAGGTCGGCACCGAAGGCAAGCTCGGAGGCCAGGCGGCGGTGCCAGGCGTCTCGGGCACGTGGAAGGACCTCACCGACAGCGTCAACTTCAATGGCCGGCAACCTGACCAGCCAGGTGCGGAACATCGCCGCCGTCACCACCGCGGTCGCACGCGGCGATCTCACCAAGAAGATCACCGTCAATGTCCAGGGCGAGATCCTCGAGCTGAAGAACACCATCAACACGATGGTCGATCAGCTCTCGTCGTTCGCGGCGGAAGTGACGCGCGTCGCGCGCGAGGTCGGCACCGAAGGCAAGCTCGGTGGGCAGGCCCGCGTCCGCGGCGTCGATGGCACGTGGAAGGACCTGACCGACAGCGTCAACTCGATGGCCGGCAACCTGACCAGCCAGGTCCGGAACATCGCCGAGGTGACGACCGCCGTCGCGCGCGGCGACCTGACGAAGAAGATCACGGTCGATGCGCAGGCCGAGATCCTCGAGCTGAAGAACACCGTCAACACGATGGTCGACCAGCTCTCGTCGTTCGCCGCGGAAGTGACGCGCGTCGCGCGCGAGGTCGGCACCGAAGGCAAGCTCGGAGGCCAGGCCAGCGTGCCCGGCGTCGCCGGGCACGTGGAAGGACCTGACCGACAACGTCAACCTGATGGCCGGCAACCTGACGGTGCAGGTCCGCGACATGTCGAAGGTCGCGACCGCCATCGCCGACGGCGACCTGACGAAGAAGGTCACGCGTCGACGTCCGCGGCGAGATCCTGGAGATCAAGAACGTCATCAACACGATGGTCGACCAGCTCCGCTCGTTCGCGGCGGAGGTCACGCGCGTCGCGCGCGAGGTCGGCACCGAAGGCAAGCTCGGCGGCCAGGCCGCCGTGCCCGGCGTCTCCGGCACCTGGAAGGACCTGACCGACAACGTCAACTTCATGGCCGGCAACCTGACCAGCCAGGTGCGCGGCATCGCGCGCGGTCGTGACCGCCGTCGCCAACGGCGACCTGACGCGCAAGCTGACGGTCGAAGCCGAAGGCGAGATCGCCGCGCTCTCCGACACGATCAACGGCATGATCGACGACGCTCGCCACCTTCGCCGACCAGGTGACGACGGTCGCCCGCGAGGTCGGCGTCGAGGGCAAGCTCGGCGGCCAGGCGAGCGTGCCGGGCGCCGCCGGCACCTGGAAGGACCTCACCGACAACGTCAACCGGCTCGCGGCCAACCTCACCACGCAGGTGCGCGCCATCGCCGAAGTGGCGACGGCAGTGACGAAAGGCGACCTGACGCGGTCGATTCAGGTCGAAGCGCAGGCGCGAGGTCGCGGCGCTCAAGGACAACATCAACGAGATGATCCGCAACCTGAAGGACACGACGCTCAAGAACGCCGAGCAGGACTGGCTGAAGACGAACCTCGCCAAGTTCTCGCGCATGCTCCAGGGGCAGCGCGACCTGCTGACCGTCGGTCGGCATGGTGCTGTCGGAGCTGGCGCCGGTGGTCTCGGCGCAGCAGGGCGTGCTCTACGTCCTCGACGGCGCCGACGAGGCACCGGGCCTGCGTCTGCTCGCCAGCTACGCCCATCGCGAGCACGAGGCGCTCGGCGAACGGCTCCATCTCGGCGACGGGCTGATCGGGCAGTGCGCCGTCGAGCGGCAGCAAGATCGAGCTGCGAAGCGTGCCGCCCGACTACCTCAAGATCTCGTCCGGCCTCGGCGAGGCGCCCCGCTCAACCTCGTCGTCCTGCCGGTCCTGTTCGAGGGCCAGGTCAAGGCCGTGCTCGAGCTCGCCTCGTTCGAGCGCTTCAACACGACGCACCACGCGTTCCTCGATCAGCTCACCGAGAGCATCGGCATCGTGCTCAACACGATCGAGGCCAACACGCGCACGGAAGACCTGCTGAAGCAGTCGCAGTCGCTGGCGCGCGAGCTGCAGATGCCAGCAGCAGGAGCTGCAGAGACGAACCAGCAGCTGGAGGAGAAGGCCAAGCTGCTGGCCGAGCAGAACGTCGAGGTCGAGCGGAAGAACACCGAGGTCGAGCAGGCGCGTCAGGCGCTCGAGGAGAAGGCCAAGCAGCTGGCGCTGACCTCGAAGTTCAAGTCCGAGTTCCTCGCCAACATGTCGCACGAGCTGCGGACGCCGCTCAACAGCCTGCTGATCCTGTCGGACCAGCTCTCGCAAGCAACCCCGAGCGGCAACCTGACCGGCAAGCAGGTCGCAGTTCGCCCAGACGATCCACGCGTCCGGCAACGACCTGCTGACGCTGATCAACGACATCCTCGACCTGTCGAAGATCGAATCCGGCACGGTCGTCGTCGACGATGGCGAGGACTACGCGCTCGACGACCTGCGCGCCTACGTCGAGCGCACGTTCCGCCACGTCGCCGAGGCGCAAGCGGCTCGACTTCTCGCATCGACATCGACTCGCGCCTGCCGCGCAGCTTCGAGACCGACTCCGAAGCGGCTGCAGCAGGTCCTCAAGAACCTGCTCTCGAACGCGTTCAAGTTCACCGAGCGCGGGCTCGGTCGACGCTGCGCGTCGACGCGGCCGCGAGCGGGCTGGAGCCCCGACAACGAGTCGCTGCAACCGCGCCCGATCGGTGTCGCGTTCTCGCGTGTCGCGACACCGGCATCGGCATCCCGCCCGAGAAGCAGCAGATCATCTTCGAGGCGTTCCAGCAGGCCGACGGCAGCACCAGCCGGAAGTACGGCGGCACCGGCCTGGGCCTCGCCATCAGCCGCGAGCTCGCGCGGCTGCTCGGCGGCGAGATCGGCGCTCGCGAGCAGCCCGAGCGAGGGCAGCACCTTCACCCTGTACCTGCCGCAGACGCTACGCCGCGCGCGAGCCGGCGCGGCCGGCCGTGCCGCGAGGCACGATCGACGCGCCGCCGACCGCCGCCGCGAGTCCGGCGGCGCCGCCGCCGACCGGCCGCCCGCGACGGACGCCGACGACCGATCACGAGCGACGATCGCGACGGCATTCAGCCCGGCGACCGCGTGCTGCTGATCGTCGACAACGACGTCGGCTTCGCCCGCTTCCTGCTCGACTCGGCGCGCGAACGCGGCTTCAAGGCGCTCGTCACGGCGTTCGGCGCCGCGGCGCATGGCGCTGGCGCGCGAGCACCAGCCCGACGCCGATCACGCTCGACATCTGCCTGCCCGACATCGACGGCTGGCGCGTGCTGGACGCCTGAAGCACGACCTGGCGACGCGCCACATCCCGTCTACGTCATCACGACCGAGGAGGACCGCGAGCGCGGCCTACGCGCTCGGCGCGGTCGGCGTCGCTCGACCAAGCCGGTGAACACGAAGGACGCGCTCGACGGCGTGTTCGACACGCTCGCGCGAGTACGCAGCGCGCCGGCCGCGAGCCAACCTGCTGCGTCATCGGGCGCGACGACGCGCCGCGGACGAGCTGACGGTCGATCGCTCGACGGATCCGGCAGCTCGACGTGCGCACGTCGGCGGCACCGGGCCGAGGCGCAGGAGCGCTGCTCGACGCGAGCGCGTCGACTGCCTGGTGCTCGACGCGCGAGCTGCGAGCAGCGCTGGCCGACTCTCGGCGCGAGCGATGCCGGCAGGCTGCCTGCCGATCGTCGGTGTCTGCGCCGAAGCGGCTGCGCGCCGCGACGGCGACGCCGAGCTGAGGCGGCTCGCCGGCGCGCAGGCCGTGCGGATCGCCCAGTCGCCGGAGCGGCTGCTCGACGACACCGCGCTCTTCCTGCATCGGCCGGTCGACACGCTGCCGGAGCCGCAGCGGCACGCTGCTCGAGCGGCTGCACCGCGACCGACACCGTGCTCGCCGGCCGCAAGGTGCTGATCGTCGACGACGACATCCGCAACATCTTCGCATGACGAGCGTGCTCGAGGGCACCAGATGACGGTCATCTCGGCCGAGAACGGCCAGCGAGGCCATCGAGATGCTGCAGCGCGACGCCGGACGTCGACATCGTGCTGATGGACATCATGATGCCCGACATGGACGGCTACGACACGATGCGGGCGATCCGCAGCATCCCGCGCTTCAGTCGCCTGCCGATCATCGCGGTGACGGCCAAGGCGATGAAGGGCGACCGCGAGAAGTGCATCGAGGCCGGGCGCCTGGGACTACCTGCGCCAAGCCGGTCGACAGCGAGCAGCTGCTCGTCGGTTCTCCGCGCCTGGCTGCACCGGTAAGCACATGCATGGACCGACGGCCAAAGCTGCTCGTCGTCGACGACACGCCCGCAGAACCTGGTGACGCTCGAGGCGATCCTCGATGACCTCGAGCGTCGAAGTGGTCGCGGCCGGTCGGCCGCGATGCGCTGCGCGCCTGCTGCGCGACGAGTTCGCCGCGATCCTGCTCGACGTCAACATGCCGGACATGGACGGCTTCGAGGCGGCGGCGCTGATCCGCCAGCGCCCGCTCTCGTCGCACACGCCGATCATCTTCCTGACGGCGTACGGCGGCGATACGCAGACGAGCCGCGCCTATTCGCTCGGCGCGGTGGATTTCATTCAGACCCCCGTCGATCCGCAAATCCTTCGCGCGAAGATCTGGGTCTTTGCGGATCTCTTTCGGAAGCGCGCCGAGGTGAAGAGCCAGGCCGAGCTGCTTCGCGAAGCCGAGGAGCTGCTGCGACGCCAGGCGGAAAGCGCACTGCGCGAGAGTGAGGGCCGCTTCCGGGTCTTGTGCACGTCCGCGCCGGTGGCGATCTTTCAGCTCGACGCCCGGGCCGGTGCGTCTACGTCAGCCCGCTCTGGATGACGACGACCGGGCAGGCACCGCAGGCCGCCCTCGGCCTGGGGTGGGCCGAGGCGATTGGTCCCGGCGCGCCTGCCGAGGTCATCGCATCGTGGCAGGACGCGATTGTCGAGGGCCGCGTCTGGACCCACGAGCAGGCGATCACTCGCCGCACCGATGCCGAGCGGCGGTGGCTGTACGTGAAGGCCAGTCCTATCCTGTCCGACCAGGGCCATTCGGTCGGCCAGGTCGGGATCGTCGAGGACGTGACCGCGCGCAAGCAGACCGAAGAGCAGCTGATTCAGGCCGATCGCCGGAAGGACGAATTCCTGGCGATGCTCGGCCACGAGCTGCGCAACCCGCTGGCGGCCATCGGCAACGCGGTGCTCGTCGCGCGCACGCCTGGCCTCGAGAACCGCGGCGAGTGGAGCCTGCAGGTCATCAAGCGCCAGGTGGACCAGCTGTCGAAACTGATCGACGACCTGATGGACGCCTCGCGGTTCCGCCTCGGCAAGATCGAGCTACGCCGCGATCACATCGAGCTCGCTCAGGTCCTGAGTCGAGCGATTGACGGAGTGCAGCCGCAGGTGGACGAACGGCGGCAGCGCATCGAGCTCAGTCTTCCGAACCAACCGCTGTGCCGTCGTCGCCGATCCGACGCGCCTCGAACAGGTGTTCGTCAACCTGCTGAGCAACGCGAGCAAATACAGCCACGACGAGGGCCGTATCTTCGTCACCGTCACAGCCGGCGCGGCGAGATCTCGCCGTGCGCGTGCGCGACGAGGGTGTCGGCCTCGAACCGGGTATGGCGGCCCGCGATCTTCGACCTCTTCGTCCAGGCGCAGACCAGCCTCGATCGTGCCAAGGGCGGTCTCGGCATCGGTCTGTCGCTGGCGCAGCGACTGACCGAGCTTCACGGCGGCACGATTGTGGCCAGGAGCGAAGGCCTTGGACGCGGATCCGAGTTCATCGTGACGCTGCCGCTGGCCACGCCGCGATCGTCGGTCCAGACCGTCGAGCCGCAGTCGACGACCTCGGAGGACCCGCCGCCGGAAACAACGGTGCTGGTCGTCGACGACAACGTCGACGCCGCCCACGCGCTGGCGCTGCTGCTCGAGGCCCAGGGCTTTCAGGTGTTCGTCGCACACGACGGCGGCGTGGCGCTGACCCGCGCCGACGAAGCGCAGCCGCAGATCGTGCTGATGGATCTTGGTCTGCCGGTGCTCGACGGCTATCAGGTGGCGAGTGCGCTCAGGTCGCGGCCCAACGGCTCGGCGCTGACGCTGGTCGCCGTTTCGGGATATGGGCCGGATCAGAATCCGGAGCGAGCCGCCGACGCCGGCGTTCGATCACCACCTGGTGAAGCCGATCGACTGCGCGGCCCTGCTCGATCTGCTCGTCGGACTCGTCGCGCCGGCGCATGGCCCGCCGAGCGATCGAGCGCGGCGATCGGAGACTAGGCCGCTGCGTCTACTTCTTGCGTCGTCCCGACGCTGGCGACACGTCGATCGCCAGGGCGATCGCGACGCCAACGAGCGGGATGAACGACCATTGGCCGCCGAACCAGTGCTGTACTGCTGAATACCAGAGCAGCGTCGTCGGCAGGAAGATGAAGCCGAGCAGGATCCAGATGCCGCTCGGGCAGCACGGCGAACCAGCTGGTGAACAGCCACAGCACCGCGATCAGCATGCGCGGCGTGATGAGCGCGATGAGCGTGAGGAGACACGGCATGGCGTCCTCGAATTGCGGATTGTGGATTGCGGATTGCGTCGGAGCTCCGCGCCGGAGGCCCGAGCTTCAGCTTGAACTAATACCGTAGCACGGCGTAGACGTTCTCGCCCTGCAGCTGATTCCGTGCCTTTCAGCGCTTCGAGCTCGATCAGAAACGCCAGCGCGTGGACCGTGCCGCCGAGCTGCCGGACCAGCGACGCCGTGGCCTTGGCCGTGCCGCCCGTGGCGATGACGTCGTCGACGATCAGCACCCGCTGCCCTGCCCCGACCGCGTCGGCGTGCATCTCGAGCGAGTCGGTGCCGTACTCGAGCGCGTAGCTCTCGCGCACCGACTTCGACGGGAGCTTCCCCGGCTTGCGCACCGGCACGAACCCGGCGCCCAGGCGATCGGCGACCGCGCCGCCGAGAATGAAGCCGCGGCTCTCGATGCCGACGACGACGTCGATGCCCTTGTCCTTGAACGGCTGGGTCAGCGCGTCGATGACGACGCGAAAGCCGTCGGCGTCGCGCAGCAGCGTCGTGATGTCATAGAAGAGGATGCCGGGCTTCGGGAAGTCGGCGACGTGGCGGATCTTCGTTTTCAGGGTTGTCCATTCGGCGTCAGGTCTCCTCGAGAAGTGGTCGCTCAGGGCAGGATGCGAAAGTCCGGGAATCGTCCGGATGCCGGCTGGAGGTCCACGAGCACGTCGTCCACCCGCGCGCCAATCGGGCCCTGTCGGAGGCTGCGCTCGAAGCGCGTGACGGCTTCCGCGTCGCCCTCGGCCACGATCTCGACGCGGCCATCGTCCAGGTTGCGCACAGTGCCGGTGATACCTTCGCGCGCAGCCGCGTTCTGGGCGAAGAACCGGAATCCCACGCCCTGCACCCGGCCATCCACCACAACGCGTCGCCCGACGAGCATGAAACGAGGATTATAGTGGGCCGACCCGAAATGTTTACAGCCGTCGACTGGGTGCCGCCGGATCGGCGGACGATCACGCCGCGCTTCACGTCGGCGCTCGTGGCCGCGGCGGAGCTGCACGCCGGGCAGCGGCGCAAGGGCTGCCGGACCGCCCTACATCGCGCACCTGCTGGGCGTGACGGCGATTGCGTTCGACTTTGGCGCCAACGAGGACGAGGCGATCGGCGCCCTGCTGCACGACGCGATCGAGGACGCGCCGGCATCGCTGGGCGTCGAAGGCGTGCGGTCGCTCATCCGCGAGCAGTTCGGCCTGGCAGTGCTCGACATCGTGGAGGGCTGCACCGACAGCGACGTCACGCCGAAGCCGCCGTGGCGAGCGCGAAAGGAGCATTACGTCACGCACCTGGCCGCAGCGTCCGCCTCGACGCTGCTGGTCTCGGCGTCCGACAAGCTGCACAACGTCCGCTCGATCGTGCGCGACTATCGCGTGCTGCACGATGCGGTCTGGGGGCGATTCAGCCCCGACGCGGGTAAGCCGGGAACGATTGGCTATTATCGCGGGCTGGTGGCGGCCTTTCGCCGGCGTCAGTCGGATGGGACGCCGCAGTTTCCACGCCTGGTCGACGAGCTCGACCTCGAGGCCACGACGCTGGAGACGCTGGCGGGCCATACCGGCCAGTGGCCGTTGCCGTAACAGGCGGTTGCCCCTTCAGCAGCAGGGCCGCACTTCAGTGCGGCCATCGATCAGCGATCGAACAGCGCTTTCATCCGGGGCCAGAGGCACCGGTCCTCGAGATCGAGCTGCTCGGCAATCATGAAGCACACGATTTCGAGGTCGCTGACGAAGATCTCGAGATCTGGGGCTCGTCCCCGCCGCGACGCACTCCTCCATCGTTCGCGACAGGCTCGACAGCAACTCGCGCAGGAGGTCGTGCTCCTGCGACGATACCTTCCATCAGGATGTCGAGGCTATCTCGCTTGAACGGCGCTGACCGCCGGCCGTGGGTTTCGATCGCGATAGCCGCTGGAAAAAGGACGTCAGCTTCCGACCAGGCATGGGCTTCGAGGACCAGCCGCAGCGTCGTCACGAGACTGCTGAGGCGGATGGCGAACGCTCCAGAGCCATGTTCCGCGCGGCCGAGGACGTCTGCCGCCCCTAGCCGCGTTTGCTGCGCGGTTTCCCCAATCGCTGCAAGGCGATGAGCGATTGGCTTGTTGTAGTGCTGTGTGAGATGGCGAATGAGGTCGGTGAGCGGGCGAGCGAGCCACTCTGGCTCGCACCCGACAATGACGGGCGCGTGTTTCCTTCCAGCAGTCATCCAGACAGGCTACCGGACCACGTCGCGCCCGTCGTTGCGCTTTCGCAATCAAGTGGTGCGCAGCAGTAGGGCCCGACTTCAGTCGGGCCACCTCTACGCGCTCGCCAGCTTTACCAGCCGGCTCATCTGTTTGACCCTGAGATGGGCGCGGTGGGACTCGACGATATCGGCGGTGACCCAGTCCGAGACGATGCGACTGGCGGTGTAGATCGTGGTGCCGATCAGCGCCGCGAGATCCTGCCGTGTGAGCGGCACCGGCAGCGACACGCCGTCGCCGTCGCGGGTGCCATGCCGTTTGCACAGCTCCACCAGCGCGCGCGCGAGGCGTTGCGGCGCCTTCCCTTCACTCAGCGTGTGCAGCCGGCCCAGGACGACCTCTGCGTTTCGAACGCTCTGCGCTTCGAGATACGCGTGAACGGAGGGGAACCGGGCACGCAGCTGCAGCGCCTGGCTGCGCGTCCACGAGGCCAGTTCCATCGGTCCGACAGCGACGGCGGTCACCAGATAGCCGCCCGGTGTGCCCATGGCGGCGCGCTGTCCGATGACGTCGCGCGGCCCGGCAAACGCGGCGACGACCTCGTGTCCGTCGGGTGAGATCGAGCTGACGCGCGCGTACCCGCTCAGGATGACGAAGATCGTCCGCGCCGCATCGCCGCGCTTGTACAGGACGTGGCCGCGCGTGACGTGGACGCTCGTCGCCGCCGCGCGGCAGACCGACATCACATCTTCCGTCAGGCTTTCGAAGGTGTGGGAGCGAAGGACGGGCTGGGGGAGCATCGACGAGGACGACCGTACTCGTCAGACCCTATCAGAAGCGGAGATCTGGTTCCAGTCCTTCCTCCTGGTGCCGCATTGCCATGCGGCGGTCGTTGAAGCACAATTCGCCGCAGTGGTCCAACGTGCACAAACTTTTTCCGGAGCCCATCGATGGCAGACTCGCCGAAGACGCCCGATACCGCGCCGGCCGGTACAACCCGCCGCACGTTCCTGAGAGAGGCGGCGGCCGCCGCCGCGGGGCTCACCATCGTGCCGCGGCATGTCATCGCGAAGTCCGGGCTGACGCCGCCGAGCGATCTCCTGAACATCGCGGGCGTCGGCGTCGGCGGCATGGGTCGCGCGAACCTCATCAATCTCTCGAGTCAGAACATCGTGGCGCTCTGCGATGTGGACTGGGACTTCGCGAACAAGGGGTTCGAACGTCTGGACACGACGCTCCAGCAAGTAAAGGGGCGACTCGATTCCGCCAAGTCGCCGGCCGAACGGCAGCGGATGGAAGATCAGATCGCGAACGTCGCAGCGCCTGAAGGACGTGCATCTCGCGAAGGCGACGAAGTACACGGACTTTCGCGAGATGCTCGAGAAGCAGAAGGACATCGACGCCGTCCTCGTCGCCACGCCCGATCACCTGCACGCGGTCATCGCGTCGGCGGCGATGGATCTGGGCAAGCACGTGTATGTCCAGAAGCCGCTGACGTGGTCGGTCGCCGAAGCGCGCCACCTCGCGAAGAAGGCCAGGAGAAGAAGGTTGCCACGCAGATGGGCAACCAGGGTCACTCGTCGGATGACGCGCGCCTGATCAACGAGCACATCGCGGCGGGAACCATCGGCGACGTCCGGGAAGTCCATGTCTGGACGAATCGCCCGCTCTCCCATTGGCCTCAGGGCATTCCGAAGCCGGAAAAGATCGCCACCGAGAACCTGCCGTGGAACATGACTGGGTGTGATGCAGCGCCTGGCCAACGCGATGGCCGGCGACTACCCCGTCCCGCCGCAACTCCGCTGGGAACTGTTTCTCGGTCCGTCGGCTCAGACCACGTATCACCCCGTCTATCATCCGTTCAACTGGCGCGGCTGGGTGGACTGGGGCTGTGGCGCGATCGGCGACATGGGCGCACACCTGATCGATCACCCGTTCTGGGCGCTCGATCTGGGCCTTCCTACCAGCATCGAAACCGTATCGACGCCGTACAACAAAGCGACGTTCCCGGCGGCGACGATGACCTACTACGAATTCGCGGCGCGCGGAAACATGCCGCCCGTGCGCATGACGTGGTACGACGGCGCGCTGCTGCCGCCGCGGCCCGAGGAAATGGGCGAAGAACAGCTCGACAAGACCGGCGGCGTGCTCTACATCGGCAGCAAGGGCAAGCTGATTCACGAGACCTACGGCACTAACCCGCGCCTGCTTGGCTCGCTGGCGCAGACACCGGCGCCGCCGCAGACGCTGCCGCGTATTGCGACGACGCACGAGCTGAACTGGGTCGAAGCCGCGAAGGGCAAGGGCGAGAGCTCGTCGCCGTTCGAATACGCGTCGCGCCTGACCGAGACGATGCTGCTCGGCGTCGTGGCGCTGAAGGCGGGCACCAAGATCCACTACGACGGCGAGAACATGCGCGTCACGAACAACGCCGCCGCGAATGACTTCCTGAAGCGGGAGTATCGCGAGGGGTGGACTCTCACCTAGAAATCGAGAAGACCGAGAACTCGAAAACTCGAGAAGGCCTGTCGGCCTTGCCCCGACATTCTCGAGCGCTCGATTTCTCGATTTCTCGGTTTCTGTTAGTTGAACGTCACCGTGTGCGTGTGTCCGTCGTCGTTCGACGATGACTTCGACACCGACTGCCCGTTGCCGATCATTCCGACTTCCGCCGCGCTCAGCGCAACAGTGTGCGGGTGATCCGCAGTCCCGCGAATATCGAGCGACACGCTGTTGGCAGCGGTAATCTGCGCCGCGGTCACCACCGCCGTGTGACCGTGGTTTCCCGAGATTGCGCCCGCGACGTCGCCACCGGGATTCGGATTCGGTGATGGACTTGGCGCCGGGCTACTGTCGCCGCCGCCTCCACAATCCACGATAGTGATGGTGGCGGCGCTGAGGATCGCGACCACGGCCTGACGTGAGAACTCGCGTCGGCCAATCCGCAAGGTCAGTTCCTTTTCCGGCATTCGTCCTCCCGCGACCGGCTGGGGCAAGAAGGGTGCCCGGGGCCGCCGCGTCGCGACGCACAGGAATTGACGAATTTACGGGAGGCGGCGGCGGTTCAGGCTTTCGCCTGACGAAAGGCTCTTACACGACGCGGAAGACGCGAGCCCGGCCATTCCGCAGTAGACTGCCGGGCATTCCGGAGGGTGCGATGCCCCGACTGCTCACGCTCGCGTTGGTGTTCGTGGCGGGCAGCGTCTCGGCTCAGGATCTGCCGACGCGATGGGACGAGCTCACGGCGAGCGACTGGCCGAAGGCGCTGGAGCGGTCGCATCACACGGCGATCCTGCCGATTGGTGTGCTGGAGAAGCACGGGCCGCATGCGCCGATCGGATCCGACCTCATCCATGCGCGCGAGTGGGCTGCGCGCGTCGCAAAGATCGAATATGCCGTCGTCTTCCCGGACTACTTCTATGGGCAGATCTACGAGGCACGCCATCAGCCCGGCACCTTCGCGTTGCCGAGCCCGCTGATCTGGGATCTGCTCGATTCGACGTGCGAAGAGATCGCGCGGAACGGATTCAAGAAGATCCTGATCGTCAACGCGCACGGCGGCAACCCGAACTTCCTACGGTTCTTCGTGCAATCGCAGCTCGAGCGTCCCCGCGACTACGTTGTCTACCTGTACGACCCGGCGCCGCCCGATCAGGCGACCGCCGATCAGATCACGAAGCTGCGAAAGTCAGATCCCGCCAGCGACTCGCACGCCGGGGAACGCGAGACCTCGACCCTGCTGTATCTGCGACCGGATCTCGTCCACCTTGATCGCGCGAAAAGCGAGTCGGGTGCGAACGAGCGACGCCTTTCCATTCCGGAGGTGTACACGGCGATCTGGTGGTACGCGTCGTATCCGAACCACTACGCCGGCGATGCCTCCGTGGCGACTCGCGAGCTGGGGCAGGTATTGACAGAGCAGCGCGTGGCATCGATCGCGAAAGCGTTGAAGGCGGTGAAGAGCGACACCGCGGCGCCGGCGCTACAGCAGCAGTTCTTCGAGCACGTAGTGAAGTAACGTTGTGGCCCGACTAAAGTCGGGCCCTACTGCCCGCCTTCGCTGTGAAGTAGGCCCGAACTTTAGCTCGGGCAATCTGCCGCGCGCCCAAGCTGAAGCTTGGGCCTACGTGCGCCCTACTCCAACCGCAACACTTCGACTGGATTCGTCCGCGTCGCCAGCCAGGCCGGTCCGAGCGCGGCGCCCGCGCTGAGGACGAGCATCGCGACTCCCGCGATTCCGAACGTGAAAAAGTCGCGCGCCGAGACGCCATAGAGCAGGGTTTGAAGGATGCCGCCGGCCGCGAGCGCGATCACGAGGCCGGCCGCGAGGCCGAAAAGGCCAAGCCGCAGACCCTGACCGACCACCAGCGACAAAACATGTTTCCGCTCGGCACCAAGAGCCACGCGGATCCCCAGCTCGCGGCGCCGCTGCCGGACCGTCCAGGTCAGCACGCCGTAGGCGCCGACGATGGCCAGGACCAGGGCCGCCCCAGTGAAGAGCGCGATGATGGCGAGCAGGAATCGCCGTTGGCCATTGGCTGCCCTGGCGATGTCGTCCAGCGTCTCGACCTGCGCGAGCGCGAGCTCAGGATCGCGGGCCCGCAATAGTTGCCTCACGGGCCCGACGAGGCTCGCCGGATCGGAGCTGGTCCTGATCACCAGGCTCATGGTCGGAAACGCGACCTGTGAATACGGGAACCAGTATGCAGGCACCGCCGCGATATCGCTCGGCGTGTCCTTGACATCGCCCACGACGCCGACGATGGTGCGCTTCTCACCAAAGGCCTCTGCGACATGGCCGACGGCGTGTGCGTCCGGAAAGTACTTGGCCACGAGCGCCCGGTTGACGACGAGCACTTTCGCCGTGTCTCGTTGATCGCGATCGTCGAACAGGCGGCCATCGACGAGGGGCACGTGCAGTCCTTCGAAGTAGCCAGGCATCGCCGCGTGATAGCGACCCGAGCCATCGTTGGCGTTCGCGCGTCCAACCACCGAGAAATCGCCATTCTCGTCGTATCCCGTCCACGGCAGGTCGGTGCCGGCACCCGCCGCGGTCACGCCGGGCACCCGCCGGACGTCGGCGAGCAGCGATTGGAAGAATCGTGCACCCACTGCCGGGTCGTTGTAGCGAACCCGTGGCAGCGAAATGGAGGCCGTCAGCACGCCTGACGGCTCGAAACCCGCATCGGCGCGCTGTAGCGTGACGAAGCTTCGCGCGAGCAGGCCCGCGGCAACGAGCAGCGCCGAGGCGAGCGCGATCTCGCCGACGACGAGCAGGTTCCGCACCCGCGTCGTCCGGCGGCTGGCGCTGGAGCGGGTGCTCGCGTCGTGGAGCGCCGGTCGCACGTCGTCGGTCGCCTCGTGCCAGGCCGGGAGCAGGCCGAAGATCGCCGCCGCCACGCACGCAATCGCGATCGAGAAGGCCAGGACCATCCAGTCGATGCGCACGTTGTGCAGGCGCGGAAAATCCTGCGGCAGGATCAGACGCAGCACCGTCACGCCCGCGATGGCCAGCGCCGCGCCGGCCACGCCTCCCGGAAGCGTCAAGGCTAGCGACTCGGTCAGCGATTGGCGTACCAGACGGCTGCGCCCCGCCCCCAGGGCAAACCGCACGGCTCGCTCACGCCGCCTGGACGTCGCGCGTGAGAGCAGGAGGCTGGACACGTTCGCGCAGGTGATCAGCATGACCAGGCCCGCGGCCAGCATCAGGAGGCGAATGCTCTCTGTGGAGGGGCCGACGACGTCCTGGAGCAGGGGGATCGGTCGTGCCGCCCAGTCCGAGTCGCCGGGCGCCTTGATCCGTGCGCGGATCGCCGAAAGGTCGCTGCCGGCCTGTTGCGCCGTGGCACCCGGCTTGAGCCGGGCGACGGCGTTCACGTAGTGCGAGTAGCGATCGCCAAACGCCTGATCGAGTGGCAAGGTCCACCAGACGTCAACTGTCTGCCCTTGTGGAAAGCTCCTGTACGTCCCGCCGACGTGCTCGAATTCCGACGGCATCACGCCGACGATCGTGAACTCCGTGCCGCTCAGGCGCACCTGCCGTCCCAGGATGCCGCGATCGGCGTGGAATCGATCGCGCCACACCGCATGGCTGACGATCGCCACGTTCGCGTTGGCGCGCTCCTCGGCCCATGTGAAGGTGCGGCCGATCGCGGGGCGAACTCCGAGGACGTCGAAATAGTTGCTCGAGACCTGCAGGCCGCGCAGTCGTTCCGGACGATCGTCGATCGCCAGTTGGAGATCTTCCCGCGTGAAGCCGGCGATGCCCGCCAGCGTCCGGTTCTCGTGGCGATAGACCAGCAGCGAATATGGCGTGACCGGGAACGTCGGCGTGCCGGGCGTGGACTCGTAGATCCGCACCAGATGTTCGGACGCCGGATACGGCAGCGGCGCCAGCAGGACGCCGCGAAGCAGGCTGAAAATCGTGGTCGTCGCGCCGATGCCGATTGCCAGCGTGCCGAGGGCCACGATGGCGAAGCCGACGTCGCGCCGCAGCGTCCGCCACGCGTAGCGCAGATCGGGCAGCAGCGTGTCGAGCCACGGCAGGCCGCGCTGGTCACGGTACGCGTCCTTTGTCTGATCGACGCCGCCCAGCCGCTGAGACGCCACCTTCCGTGCCTCGTCGGAGCGCGGCCGCGCTCGATCTCCTTGCGCGTCTGCATCTCGAGGTGAAAGGCGAGCTCGTCGTCGAGCTGCCGCTCGGATCGACCGTGCATAAGCGAGCCGGCGACGCGGGAGATCCAGGCCAGGATGGTGCGCATCGGCTACTCCCCCGCCGTGAGCAGACGGTTGATGATGCCGGAGACCAGCCGCCACTGCTGCCGCTCGGCGACGAGCTGCCGGCGTCCGGCGGCGGTGATGCTGTAGAAGCGTGCGCGGCGGTTGTTGTCGGAGGTGCCCCAGCGCGAGCGAACGAGCCGCCGCTGCTCGAGCCGCAGCAACGCCGGATACAGCGTGCCCTGGTTGACGCGGAGCGCGTCGTCCGAAATCTGTTCGAGGCGCTGCGCGATGCCCCAGCCGTGCAGCGGCCCCATCGTTTCGAGCGTGCGGAGCACCATCAAGTCGAGCGTGCCCTGCATGATGTCGGCGCGTGCGGTCATGGCGGCTCCTGTAGAAGACCAAAAGGAGTATCGGCCGCACTCCTTTTGGATGTCAACAAGAGACGGGAACGGCGGACGATTGGTTCCACTCGCCGCCCATGTCCCTATGCGCCCATGTCCCTATGCGCCCATGCGCCCATGTCCCCATGCGCCCATGACCCGATGCGCCCCTGCGTCTATCGCCCGTGCCCACGTGATAGACTCACCGATTGTTCATGCGGAGCGCCACGCAGCCGAGTGTTCCCCGGCCCACGCGGACCGTCGCATCGCTCGAGCGCGAAATCAAGTTCCTGGTGCCTGCCGGGCGGTCGCGCTCGCTGCGCAGTTGGCTGGTCGGCGTCAGCACGCCGGAGCGTGCGTACCCGCCGGCGCTCGTGTGCACGACGTATTTCGACACGCCGGGCCTGTCGCTGCTCGGAGAGAAGATCAACAGCGACTATCTGAAGACCAAGGTGCGCGTCCGCTGGTACGCGTCCCTGGACGGCAATCCGGCCGGCAGTCCGGTCTTCGCCGAGGTCAAGTACCGTGTGGGCGCGCGCCGGGACAAGGCTCGCCTGAAGGTCGATGTCGATCCTGTCGCGCTGAGCGCGAGTCCCCTGCATGCGCCGGTCTGGACGGCGCTGTTGAATCGGTTGCGGGTTCAGGAGCCGCTGGTGCCGGCGCGGCTCGATCCGCTGCTCACGCTGTGCTATGCGCGGTATCGCTATGTGGATCGGGTGACGGCGGGGCGACTGACGGTGGACGAGCACATCACGGTGACCGCGCTGAACCCGACGAGGCTGACGGGACGAGTGCCTGCACGGCTGCCAGACGCCGTTTTCGAATACAAGGGCGCGCTGGACGACCTGCCCCGGCATCTCGCGCCGGCGACCCGGTTCGGCGCGCGTCGCGGATCGTGTTCCAAGTACCTCGCGTGCTATCAGCTCGCGACTGGACTCCAGCTCTGACCGCACCATCGACCGATATGCCACAACAGCTCAACGATCTCCTCGCCGGCGTCGCGGCCAACAACATGCAGGCGATCGGGTTGCTGCCGTTCATCTTCCTGATGGCGGTGTCGCTGGTCGGCGCGCTCCTCTCGTCGCTGCTCTACGTGCAGTTCTACTCGTCGCGATCGACGGGCAGCCAGGTGCACCGCGCGTTCCCGCTCCTCGGCCTGTCGATCACGGCCATCTTCGTCTGCATCCAGTTCTCGCTCCCCCTCTCGCTCGGCCTCCTCGGCGCGCTGTCGATCGTCCGGTTCCGCACGCCGATCAAGGAGCCCGAGGAGATCGGGTTCATCATGCTGGTCATTGCCACCTCGATCGCCACGGCGACGTTCAAGCTTCAGTTCGTCGGCATCATCTTCGGGCTGGCGGTCGTCGCGCTGTTGATCCAGAGGAGCGGACGCTGGTTCGGGACGCCGCGCCTCGACGGCACGATCGTCATCACGGTGCCCGAACAGGGCGGCCCGGCGGATGCGGCGGCCCTGACCGCGATCGTGCGGCAGCAGGTGCCCCGCGCGGAGCTTGAAAGCGTGACGCGCCATGACGGGGCGACGATCGTGTCTTATGTCTTCCAGGGGATGTCGCATCAGGCGTTGAACGGCCTGCAGCTGGCGCTGCCGGGTTCCGAGACCGGATCGACGTTCGCAGTCTTTTTCTCGCGGCCCGGAGCGCTGTGAACGGGTTGAACGCGCAGGCACGCTGGGTCGTGCTCATCGGGTCCTCGATCGCGCTCGTGGCGCTCGGCCTCCTGGTCGAGGCGCGTGGTCTCTTTCCGCTGTTGCGCTTCGGGATCCAACGTACGCCGAAGCTCGCCCCAAGCACCGTCGTGCTTCCCGCCGCCGAGTTGCGGCGCGACGCGCCCACTGTGTCGCTGTATCTCCGGCCCGAGGATCTCTACGATCGCAAAACGGGCATTCTCGCGAACAAGATGCGACACGGCCGCGCCTGGGAGCGCCAGGCTTGGGTATCGTTCTTCGAAGGCGGACAGCTGACGTACACCGCAAGCGTGGGCGTGCGGGTTCATGGCGGGGGCAGTCGACTGACCTCACCGCGCCAGGGCTTCCGCTTGTTCTTCCGGCGCGCATATGGCGCCAAGGAGCTGCCGGCGGGCATTGCCTTCCAGGGCCCGCACGCGCACCCGATCAGGCGTCTGATTCTCCACAACGACGTGCGTGTCGGAGCCCAGCGCATCCGCTGGCACCTCCTGAACCCCCTCGCCTACGACATCGCCGAGGCCGCCGGCGGCATCGTCGCCGCCACGCGACCGGTGCGATGCTTCCTGAACGGCGAGTTCCAGGGCGTCTATGTCCTCACCGAGCACTTCGATTCCGACGAGGTACTTCAAGACACACTGGGGCCATTCCGTCAGGCTGAACGCGGCGGAGTTCAACGAGCTGTGGCGTGAGATCAAAGCCCTTGGCCCGCCGCGAATGCGCTCGGTCGGGCGGCTCGTCGATCTGGACAACCTCACGCGGTGGTTCATCGCGACCGTGTTCTGCGCGACCGGCGATCCTTTTCAGGGTCCAGGCCAGTTCCGGGATCCCACGCGGGACACCGCGCAATGGTTCTTCGTGAACTGGGACATGGATCAGAGCTTCCGCGAGCCGGAGCACGACACGTTCGAGGCGCTGCTCGGGAAGGGCGGCAGCCGTCGCGCCCGGCGCAGCACCGAACCGCGTTCGTATCTGCTGACCGCGCTCCTGGCGAACGATCCCGAGTACCAGGACTTTTTCAAGCGTGTCTGGGTGGACGTGATGAACCACCGCCTCACCCCGACGTTTCTCGACGGGCGGTTCGAGCACTACTCGCGGCTGGCCACGGAGCTTGGTGTGGACGACCGCTCGTACCTGACGCCGCTGAAGCGATTTCTCCAGGCCCGGCCGGCCATCGTGCGCGCGCTCGCCGACAAGCGGCTGAACTCTCCGCCAAGCGTTCTGGTTCGGATCGTCGGCTCGGGCGAGCCCGTGACCATCGACGGTCATCCGGTCACGCCCGGCTGGCAGGGCTACTACTTTCCCGGCATGCGCGTGCATCTCTCGGTTCCGGACGCAGAGCGGTCACGCCTGGCGTCGTGGCGCGTCAACGGACGCGACCTCAGCGGCCCGACGGTCGATCTCGTCGCCGACCAGGATCTCGCCATCGAGCCGATCTGGCGCACCGGACGACCTGCCGTTCCGGACACGGCGCCGCCGACCCAATGAGCCACGTGGCCTCGCCCGTTCTCGGCGCGGTGGTGCTGATGCCGCGTGCGTTCGACGAGCTCGCGGCGATGCTGTCGCACCTGGCCGCGCAGACGCTCGCGTCGCGGCTCGAAGTGGTGAAGCCCCGCCTCCACGGCAGATGGATTGTCCCGATAGCGGACACCGCTGACCGATTCCGGGATGAGCTATAGCGGGTCGCGGGGCTGAATCCGCGCCTCCACGAACCGCGGGGCACGCCTTTCAAGTGTGGTGGCGGGGCTTTAGCCCCGCGTCTCGATAGGCGTACGAATTGCTTCGTTAGCGTCAGACTGGAACCCCATGCGACACCTACTCGCCGACATTCGCTACGCCACCCGGACCCTCAAAGGCGCCCCGCTGTTCACGGTCCTGGCGGTCGCGTCGATCGCGCTGGGCATCGGTGCCAACACGACGATTTTCACGCTGCTCGACCAGATCGTCTTGCGGCCCCTCCCTGTTGAACGGCCCGACGAGCTCGTGCAGCTCGAAATCGACGGGTCGTTCAATGGCAACACGTGGGGTGACGGCAGCGAGCTGTCGTATCCGATGTACCGCGACATTCAGGCGCACAACTCCGTCTTCGCGGGAATGTTCGCGCGGTTCGACTGGTCGATGCACCTGAGTGCCGGCGATACGACGGAGCGTGTGAACGGCGAGCTGGTGTCGGGCACCTATTTTCCGGTGCTGCGCGTCAAAGCGGCCGAAGGACGCGTGATTGCGCCCTCAGATGATCGCGGGCAAGGGGCTCATCCGGTGGCCGTGCTCGGCTATGACTACTGGAAGACGCGGTTTGCCGGCAATCCCGCCATCGTCGATCAGAAAATCACGCTCAACGGCCATCCGTTCACCGTGATTGGTGTTGCGCAGGAGGGCTTTTCGGGAATCGACGTGGGCGTGGCGACGCAAGTCTTCGTGCCGATGATGATGAAACCGCAGATGACGCCGGGCTGGAACAGCCTTGACGAGCGACGCAGCCGGTTCGCGCGGGTGTTCGCGCGGCTCCGTCCGGGAATCACCCCCGCACTGGCAGAGGTCAGTCTGCAGCCGTTCTTCAAGGCGATGCGGCTCGCCGAGCTGAAGAACGCGGACTTCGCGAATCAGTCCGAGTACGCCAAGCAGGAATTCCGGCGCGCGTCGCTGAAGGTCACACCAGCCGCCAACGGGCACTCCGGCACCACCGCCGACATGTCTGCGCCGTTGTGGACGCTCATGGCGATCGTGGCCGGCGTGTTGCTCATCACCTGCGCGAATGTCGCCGGCTTGCTTGTTGCCCGCGGCATCGCGCGCCAGCGGGAGATCGCGATCCGCCTGGCCCTTGGCGGCAGCCGCGTGCGTGTGGTCCAGCAATTGGTGATCGAGAGCGTGCTGCTCGGAACCGTCGGTGCGGCTGGCGCGCTGCTCATTTCGGCCTGGGGGACGTCGCTCCTGCTGGGATTCTTCGTCGATCCCGATGTCGCGGTCGCCGTCAGCCCGTCGCCGGACACACGCGTAGTCGTCTTCACGTTCGTGGTGGCGATGCTGGCGGCGGCGGTGTTCGGTCTCTTCCCGGCGTTCCAGGCGACGCGGCCCGCTCTTGCGTCGACGCTGAAGGAACAAGCCGGAAGCGTCGTGTCTGGCGGACCGATCCGGCTGCGGAAGGCGCTTGTCGTCGGACAGGTGGCGCTGTCGCTGCTGCTCCTGGCGGGCGCGGGCCTCTTCGTGCGCAGTCTCCAGAACCTCCTGAAACAGAATCCCGGGTACGACACCAGCAATCTCCTGACGTTCACAGTCGACCCATCGCTCAACGCGTACGACGCTCCGAGGGCGGCGCACCTTGCGACAACGCTGGTCGACCGCCTCACGCAGCTGCCGGGCGTCACCTCGGTGTCGGCCGCGAGTCACGCCGTGTTGAACGGCCGCTCCTGGAGCAGCTCGATGACGGTCGAAGGTTACGTGGCCAAGGCCGGCGAGGACGTGGTCGCCTACAACAACACGGTCATGCCAGGGTACTTCGCGACGATGCGCATTCCCCTGCTCCTCGGGCGCGACTTCACCCGGCAGGACGTGAGGCGGCCAGGCGACACGGAGTTCGGGTTCCGTGTGGCGATCGCCAACCAGAGGTTCGTCGAGAAGTATCTGCGCGGCGTCAACCCGGTCGGCCGCCACGTCGGTTTCGGCAGGGGCATCAATGAACCGACGCCAACCGAAATCGTTGGCGTGGTCGGGACGTCGAAATACGTCAGCGTTCGCGAGGAGGCCGAGCCGCAGCTCTTCTTCCCGTTGCTCGGCAATCTCGATCAGCGTTCGCTGGTGATGTACGTCAGGACCATGCAGGCACCTCCCGCGATGACAGGGACGCTTCGTGAGCTGGTGCGCGAGATCGATCCGGATTTGCCCATCGTCCGGATGCGGACGATGGACGCGCAGGTAAACCGATCGCTCGTCAACGAGCGGCTCGTCGCCGGGCTGTCGGCGGTGCTTGGCCTGTTGGCCACGCTGCTGGCCGTGATTGGGCTGTACGGAGTCATGGCCTACACCGTCACGCGGCGCACCCGCGAGGTAGGCATCAGGATGGCACTCGGTGCCCGTGCGAGGCGCGTCGCCTGGCTCTTCCTGCGCGAGGCCGCACTCCTCATCGCGATCGGATTTGCCATTGGCGTCCCGGGTGTCTGGGCTTTCGGGCGATACGTCGAGAGTCAGCTGTTCGGCGTGGCACCCCTCGACCCGCTCACCGTCGCCGTGGCGATGGCTAGTCTTGGATCGGTCGCCGCGGCCGGGGCGCTCGTGCCCGCGCTGCGTGCGGCCCGCATCAATCCGCTGAGCGCCCTGCGCCAGGAGTAACACGACATACGGCGGGAGCGGGGCATAATCTGCGCATGCCCCGCGTCTCGCGCCGCTCCGTTCTCGCCAGCACGCTTCCCATCGCCGCAGGGTTGACCGCCCGCGCCTCTCCGCCGGAGCGGTCGAGCGCGCGCATGGTGCTCGGGTGTCAGCGCGCACCAACCGACGACCGTGCCCTGATGTTCTTCAAGCGCCACGCGGTCGAGCACATCTGCGGCTATCCGGCCAACGAGGACCAGCGCGACGCCTGGACGACCGAGTCGCTTACGAGGCTGCGCGAACGCTGTGCGTCACACGGCATTGCGCTCGACATGGTGCAGTTCCCCTTCATGTCCTCGACCGCGATCGCTTCGCCAACCGCGAAGGCCGTGATGACGGCCCGCGAGCCCGAGCGCCAGCGCGAGATCGACGAGGCGTGCGAGATCATCCGGAATTGCGCGGTGGCCGGCATCCCGGCGATCAAGTACAACTTCAACCTGCTCGGAGTGCTGCGCACGGCGTCCACCGAGGGTCGCGGCGGGTCGCGCTACAGTACCTGGCGGCTCGCCGAAGCGCCGGCAGACGCCCCGCTGACGGACGCCGGCACCGTCACGGCCGGGCTCGCCTGGGAGCGCATCACCTACTTCCTGGAACGTGTGGTCCCGGTCGCAGACGAATACCGGGTCCGCCTCGCCTGTCATCCCCACGATCCGGGCGTGCCCGAGAGCGGCTATCGCGGCGTGGCCCGCGTGCTCGGTACGGTCGCCGGCCTGAGGCGGCTCGTCGACATCCAGCCCAGCGCGTATCACGGGCTCAACTTCTGCGTCGGCAGCGTTGCCGAGATGCTGCAGAATCCGGCCGTCGAGATCGTGGACGTGATTCGCGAGTTCGGCGAGCGGGCCAAGATCTTCAACATTCATTTCCGGAACATCCGCGGGCGCCGTGACGCGTTCCAGGAGGTTTATCCCGATGAGGGAGACCTCGACATGATCAAGGTACTTCGCACGCTGAAGGACGTGGGCTACCCCTACATGGTGATGCCCGATCACATGCCGACGCACCCCGACGATCCGGGAAGCCACCAGGCGTTCGCGTTCGGGTACGGGTATATCAAGGCCGCGATTCAGGCGGTCGACGGCACCGCATAGGGGTCCTTCCGCGTCACAGCAATCACCGCGCCGCCGACTCGGCGCGCAGTACCAGATCGCCGGCCGTCAATCGGGCCCGCAGGTCGTATCCGCCCTTCCCTTCCCAATGGAACGAGCGGAACAATCCACCCTTCGAGACATTGAACGGCTCCGCTCGAAGGTCGCCCGCGGTCACCGAGGCCTTCACATTGCGATAGTCGGCGGCGTTGGCGATGCCGATCTTCAGATTGCCTGCCCACGCCGAAATGTCCTTGTGGCCCTGGACGCGGTTCACCTCGAGGTCGCCAGCACTCAGGCGGATGATCAGATCGGATCGCGTGGGAACCTGGATGGTGACGTGGAATCCGTCCGACGGCCCGCTCGTCTCGACCAGGGCCTCGTTGCCGCTCACGGTCGCCGACGCCTCGACTTCATTGGCGTCGTCGGGATCCCGGGTGTCCCACTGAAGGTGAATACGACGTTCGGATGATCCCTCGATATCGTAATCGCCGGCCGACAGGTGCATCACGACGCGTCCGTTCGGTGCAAACCCGCGTTCGAGCTGACGATCGGGTGTGGCGCGGGCGGCGACGGGCTGCTGCGCTACCGGGGCCAGAGTGACGAGCGCGACGACGGCGGCCGCAGCGGTGACTTCTCGCAAGGCGCCTCCTGACTGGGTGTCACACGCTCTTACGGTGGGCCCGAGCGAAAGGTTTCGTTGTGATACAAGAAATGCCAACAGAAGCGCCAAATGTGGAGTGCCGAATGCTAGGTGGAATGAGCAGTGGCAAGTGTGCTGGCCTGCTGCTGATCGCAGCCGCCGTCTCAGCTAGCGAGGCCCAGCACCGAAAGATCGTCGAGTTGGTCGATGCGCGGGCTGGGCATTTTGGCGAGGTCTCCCGCCAGATTTGGGAGGCCGCCGAACCTGGCTACAAGGAGATCAGGAGCTCGGCCCTTCTCGCAGCTGAACTGCGGCAGGCCGGATTCCGGCTGCGCGAGAACATTGCCCGGATGCCGACGGCGTTCATCGCGGAATGGGGCGCCGGCAAGCCGATCATCGGGATCATGGGCGAGTACGACGCGTTGCCGGGTCTCTCGCAGGAAGTGGTGGCCGAGAAGAAGGCGCGCGTCGCCGACGGCTACGGCCACGCCTGCGGACACAATCTCCTTGGCGTCGCCTCGGCGCTGGCGGCCATCACGACCAAGACGATGCTCGACGATGGGCGACTGCCGGGCACGATCCGCTTCTACGGCACGCCCGCCGAAGAAGGCGGCGGCGGCAAGGCGTTCATGGCGCGCGACGGCGTGTTCGACGACGTCGACGTGATGCTGCACTGGCACCCGAGCGATCGCAACGTCGCCACGACCGCGAGCACGCTGGCCATCATGAGCGCCAAGTTCAGGTTCCAGGGCCAGGCCGCTCATGCCGCTGCAGCACCCGAGAAAGGCCGATCGGCCCTCGATGCCGCGCTGCTGATGGCGCACGCTGTGGACATGCTGCGCGAGCATGTGCCACAGGAGACACGCCTCCACTATGTCTTCACGCGCGCCGGCGACGCACCCAACATCGTGCCCGCCGAGACCGAGGTATATCTCTATGCGCGGCATCCGCGCATGACCGTCCTCGACGGCATCTGGGCGCGGGTCATCAAGTGCGCCGAAGCCGGCGCGCTGGCCACCGAGACCACGATGACGGTGGACTTCGTGCATAGCGACTACGACGTGCTGCCGAACGATGTCCTGTCGAAGCTGCTCGACTCGCGCCTGCGCGAGGTTGGCGGCGTCACCTACACGCCCGATGAACAGGCATTCGCCGAGGCGATCCGGAAAACGCTGCCGCTCGATGGCGCCCTGTCACTCGGGAGCCAGACCGGGGTGCGGCCGCCCGACGAGCGGTTTGGCCTTGGCTCGACGGATGCTGGTGACGTGAGCTGGCTCGTGCCGACGGGGTGGATCTTCGCCGCGACGCACGTGCCCGGCGTGCCGAACCACAGCTGGCAAGCCACGGCCTGCACCGGCGGCTCGATTGGACGAAAAGGAATGATCGTGGCCGCCAAGACGTTGTCGCTTGCCGCCTTCGACCTCCTGACGACGCCCTCGCTCGTCGCAGCGGCCCGTCAGAACTTCGAGCAACGCCGCGCCGGCGAGCCGTACCGGTCGCGCCTTCCGGAAGGAATGAAGCCGCCGTTGAACTATCGCGACAGCCATTAGGGACGAAGCGTGCACGTGCAGGGACGAGGGGACGAGCGGCCTTGAGCAGGTGGCCCGGAAGGTCGTACACCGCTAACGACGATCTGCCGGCGCGTTCAGCCGGCGGCCAGGAGGAACCGCTCAATGATCACGCGTGCCGCCCTCGTTTTCGCCGCTGTGTGCGCCACTGTCAACCCCGTATGGGCGCAGGGGCCGCCGCTGACGCTGCCACAGCCTAGTCCCGCCGCGACGATCACACAGCAGGTGGGGATTACCGACATCACGATTTCCTACCATCGCCCCGCCGTGAACAAACGCGACGTATGGGGGAAACTGGTGCCGTACGACCAGGTCTGGCGCGCCGGCGCCAACGAGAACACGGTCATCACGTTCTCGACCGACGCGACCGTCGGCGGCCAGAAGGTCGCTGCCGGATCCTACGGTCTGCACATGATTCCCACGCAGAAGGACTGGACGATCATCCTGAGCCGTGAATCGCATGCGTGGGGCAGCTTCTTCTACGACCAGAAAGACGATGCCGTCCGCTTCACGGTGACACCGCGGCCGTCGGAGTTCGTCGAGCGGCTCGCCTACTCCTTCGACGAGCCGTCCGATCACGGCGTGACCGCGACGCTGCACTGGGAGAAGCTGGCCGTGCCGGTGGCCATCGCCATCGACACGCCTGCCGTGGTCGCAGCCAGCCTGCGAACCCAGTTGAAAGGCCTGCAGGGATTCTTCTGGCAGCCGTTTGCGCAGGCTGCGACCTACTGCGCGAATCACAGCGTCAACCTCGAGGAAGCGGCAGCCTGGGCCGACCGTGCCGTGAAGCTGAACGAGAACTTCACGACGCTGCGTGCGCAAGCGCTGGTCGCCGAGAAGAGTGGCGACACGGCCCGCGCCCAGCAACTACGGGACAAGTCGCTGACCATCGCCACAGAGGCCGACATGAACGCCTACGGCTACCAGCTCCTGGGTGCCGGCAAGACGCAGGAGGCGATTGCGGTCTTCAAGCAGAACGCCGAGAAGTACCCGGCGTCATGGAATACCTACGACAGCCTGGGCGAAGGCCTGGCCGCTGCGGGCCAGAAGGCGGAAGCCGTGGCGCAATATCAGAAGGCCCGCTCGATGGTGAAGGACGAGACCAACCAGAAGCGGATTGACGGCATCCTGAAAGGACTGGGAAGCTCGAACTGAGTCGCCGTCCCGGAGGGTGGTCTCCGGACGACGCGGTTCGGTCAGTCACGGATCCCGCGGATCGATCGGTCACGGATAACACGGATCGATCGGTCACGGATAACACGGATCACACGGATTCCATTCCTCTGGGATGGAATGTTAAGGTGATCCGCGCTCGTCCGTGTCCTTCTGTGTTGAGCCCTGATCCGCGTCCCTCCGTGTCGAAAGCCATCCGCGTGCTTCCGCGACTGTTACTGGCCGCGGTCGTGGCGTTCGCGACGGCGTCCGCGACCGCGACACCGACGCCCTATGCTCCTCCGTTCGGCGCATGGACGCGCCTGAACGGCGGCGCGCCCATCCTCCAACCGCGCGGCACCGGATTCGAGGCGCGTGGCGCGTTCAATCCGGCCGTGGTCCGGCACGATTCCCGGTTCGTGATGCTGTATCGCGCCCAGGATGCGAACGGCGTCTCAACGCTGGGGCGCGCCACGAGCCACGACGGTGTCCTGTTCGTGCGCGAGGATCAGCCGGTCCTCGTCCCGGAAGCGCCCTATGAGAAGGGCGGCGGCGTCGAGGATCCGAGACTCACCCGTATCGATGGCCTGTGGTATCTCACGTATACGGCCTACGACGGGAAGGATGCGCAGCTCGCGCTCGCCACGTCGCCCGACCTTCGGCGATTCGATCGCCGCGGCGTCATCATGCCCGCGAACACGGGCCGTTGGAACGTGCACTGGACAAAATCCGGCGCCATCCTGCCTGAACGAGTGAACGGCAAGTACTGGATGTACTACATGGCCGATGCCGAAGGCGCCTACGATCAGACAGGCGTCGCGTGGTCGACGGATCGCCTGACGTGGACCGAGGCGCTCGACACGCCGGTCCTGCCGCGACGGCAAGGATCCTTCGACTCACGCGTCGTCGAGCCGGGACCGCCGCCGATCCTGACCGACGACGGGATTCTGCTGATCTATAACGGCGCCGACGACCGGCTGATCTACCGCACCGGCTGGGCGCTCTTCGATCGCCAGGACCCGACGCGCGTGATCGCCCGGTCAGACGCACCGATTTTTTCGGCCGAGCGCGACTGGGAAGTCCGGGGTCAGGTGCCGAACGTGGTGTTCGTCGAGGGGCTGGTCCGTGATGGCGCGCGCTGGCTGTTTTATTACGGCGGCGCGGACACCGCCATTGGCGTCGCCGAAGCTCGCACCACGACCTCAGTGCTTCAGTAGCGCCTTCGCCTTTCGAAACCAGGGACGCTCGCGACGACGCAGATACGCGGGCATGGTCGGCTTCTTGTCGAGGATGCGCTGCGCCCAGATGCGCGCATCGCTCTGGCGGCCCTGCGCCGCGAGAAATGACGCGTAGTTGTAGTAGGTCTCGGACAGGGTCGAGATCGCCGTCGCCTGCTGGAACAGCATCTCTGCGCGCTCGGTGTTCCCGGCGCGTGCATTCGCATGGGCAAGCAGGCCGAGGGCCCGATGGAGATCGGACTCTGGGATCCTTGGCGACGACCCGCTCGAGGTCGGGTACAGCCGCTGCCTCGTCGCCGATGCCTATCGCCGCGATGCCGCGGCGATAGAACGGATCGATCGCGGCGGTGCGCGGCGAGATGATCGAGTCGTACAGCTCGCGCGCCCGCGCGAACTTGCCTTCCTCCAGGTAGAGGTCGGCGAGCTCCTCGCGGTTGCCGACGGCCGGATTGTCGAGAATCGCCGCTTCAAGCAGACGGATGCGGCGGCGCCGGGGGAGGGCTTTCAGCGGACCGCTCGACAGGCTCGCGTCCGGCACGACCTCTGCGACGATGTAGACCAGGGCGCCGAGCCCGCCGCCCATCAGGATGATCCAGAGCCAGAACGTATCAGGCCGGCGCCGGACGAAGTGGAGCAACGCCATCGCCTGTAGAATGATGCCCCACGGATAGAAGAGCGCGACAAAGCCCATGCGGTGCGCGTGACTCTAACATCCGCGCACGGCAGCGATCAAAGCCTCTGGAGGAGCTCCATGCCTGATGTCTCCCGCCGCGACCTGCTGCGGGGCGTCGTGCCAGCAGCCATCGGTCTTTTCGGGTTGCCTGCGCTCGCCTCCGCGATCCAGGAGGCGACGTCACCGTACCGCCGGCCCAAACTGAAGATCACCGACGTCCGCACGGCCGAAGTGATTGCGCATGGCTACCAGCTGCACGTGCGCATCTACACCGACCAGGGGTTGGTCGGTCACGGCGAAGGCACTGACGCCGTGCGCGGCGGCGTCCCCCTCGTCGGCATGTTCCGCCAGGCGCTGCTCGGCCAGGACCCGCTCAACGTCGACCGGCTGTTCGAGCGGATTCGCACCAACGGCATCTTTGCGGGCGCGCAGGCCGGTCAGTACGTCGCGGCGTTGACGGCGGTGGAGATCGCCTTGTGGGATCTGACCGGCAAGGCCCTGGGGCTGCCCCTCTATCAGCTGTTTGGCGGGAAGATGCGCGACCGCGTCCGCATCTACTGCGATTCGCAGACCGAGGATCCCGACGACCCGCAGGCGCCGGCCAAGATCGCGCAGATCCGCGACATGGGGTTCACGGCCGTCAAGATCGACATCGACGAGCGCACCGACCCGCTTCGCTGGGACGACATGAACTGGACGGCGAGCAACGGCGAGATCGATCACATGATGAAGAAGATTGCCTTCATGCGCGGCCAGTTCGACAAGCGCGTCGATCTTGCCGTCGACATGCACGGCCGCTACGACATGACGACCGGCAAACGCGTCGCCAAGGAAGCCGAGCCCTTCCATCTGCTCTTCCTCGAGGAGCCGGTGCCGCCGGAAAACGTGGACGCGATGCGGGACATCCGCGAATCGACCTCCACGCCCATCTGTTGCGGCGAAAACCTGTTCCTCCGGCACGGCTTCCGTGAGGTGCTCGAGAAGCGCGCCGCCGACATCATCATGCCGGACCTGCAGAAATGCGGCGGCCTCATGGAAGGGCGCAAGATCGCCGACATGGCGCACACCTACTACGTGCCGTTCGCGCCCCACTGCGTGGTGTCGCCGATTGGCACGATGGCGTCGTGCCACGTCTGCGCGGCGGTGCCGAACTTCCTGGTGCTCGAGTGGCACTGGATTCAGCGCCTCGACCTGTGGCGCAACTTCGTCAAGGAAGGCGAGATCATCGAGAAGGGCTTCGTGACGCTGACCGACCGGCCGGGCATCGGCGTCGAGATGAACGAAGAGGCGGCGCGCAAGGCGCAGGTACCTGGCACGCCATGGTTCGTGCAGTCGCCGGGAGCGGGGGCATCAGCATGAGTAACAGGCAGCAGCGTGCCGACCGGCACCTTGTCGTCGCAGTCGCGGCGCTCGTGTGCGCGGCGTCCATCACAGTATCGGTGAGACAGGCGGCGGCGCCGCAGGCGGTGTTGCCCGCCGATCCACTGCTGGCCGGATTCGCGCGCTCGACCGTCGCATCCGTATCCGATGCCGTCGATCAGGTCGTCGGCAAACGCGGTTACCTGACCCACGACATGCGGCCGTACGTCGGCGGCGCCTTCGTCGGCCGGGCCGCGACCGCGCTCGTCAAGGCCGCGTCGGCCGAGCAGGCAACCCCCGCGCTCGCCGTCAAGCATTCGGTCGAGATGATCGATTCGGCCAATCCCGGCGACGTCGGCGTGATCGTCATGGACAACACGCTGGACGTTGCGGCGATCGGCGGGTTGATGGGCACCGCCGCCAAGTCGCGCGGCATGGCCGGCATGGTGCTGGACGGCGCGGTCCGCGACCTGGCGGAACTGCGCGCGCTGGGCCTGCCGGTGTATGCGCGCTCGGTGTCTCCCGCCACCGCGGTCGGCCGGTACGCGAGCGTGTCGAAGCAGGTTCCCGTCGAGTGCGCCGGGGTCACGGTCGCCCCCGGAGACATCATCGTTGCGGGCGAGGACGGCGTCGTCGTGGTGCCGAAGGATCGCGCCGCGGACGTCCTGAAGCGATCGCAGGAGATCGACGCGCGCGAGACGAAGATGGTGCCGTTCATCAAGCAGTATCGGTCGCTGCAGAAGGCGATCGAAGTGTTCAATCGGATCTGATGAGAGGGCGCACGCAGTGCGCCCTGACAGGCATCAGTGCGAAACCTGCACTTCGAGCCGCATCCACGGGTGGATGCAGCACTGGAACTTCGCGGTCTCTCCGGCTTCCAGCGGTTCCTCTTCGCGATACGTCCCGCCCGGTGGCACAAAGTCATCACTGCCAGGCACGAGCGCGGCGCACTCCGGTGCGACGGTCGGATTGTGCGACAGGTCGTTCAGGAGCGGCACGATCCCACCACCGAACTCCTCTACCTCAGTAAAGGTGTGCTCTTCGCCGCCCTGGTTGAAGGCAACGAGCGTCTCGCCGGCGTGTCCGGAGGCGTTGTTCGGAGCAAAATTCCACGGTCCGGCAACCCCGTGCTTTGTCAGCATCGCGATGAACTGAGCGAACGTGACGCCGCCACTCCGATTGCACGTGCCGTCTCCAATCGCGGCGTTGAACGTAGCGCCATCGCACGCGTCGTGCATGTTGACGCGCTGCTCGAGTTTTCCGGGGGCGGATTGTGCCATCGCCGCTGGCGCATCGACCGGCGACGCCGTCGATGAGCTGACGGCCGACTGGTCCGGCATTGTGGATGGGGCGGGCGCGGGTGATGGCCCGCTCTTGTCGCACGCCACGATCGCGACGGCGGCGCCGACGACGAAGAGGACACGAAATACCATGGCAGGGCTCCTTTCGCGTGGCCGCAGACGCAAAGCACTTGCCCATTCCTTCTGTGGATTTCACGCGCACTCCTTCACGGCGCCCGTGAAATGATTTACGACGCTCGCCGCGCCTTACCGGCTGCGTAATCGCCCGCCGCGGAACTCCAAGGCCGAGTCTGTATTTCTGCTGTCTAACCCTTCAGGCAACGCGGCCGTCACCGGCGAACCGGCGGCCGGGTTACAGATTCGAAATCCAGATCCATTGCAAGAGACGCGGGCTCGCGCGTTCACATCCTGACGGGAGCGTCCTGTTGGTGGTGACAGGCGACGACCGCCCGAGGAGCCTCATGAGGACGATTCGGATCGGACTGCTCGCCACGTTCATCGCCATTGGGCTGTCTGCCGATCACACAGCGGCGCAGACGCCTGCACCTTCGGACGGATGGGTCGTGATTCCCGTCACGGACTATCGCTCTCTGCGCGGTATGGCTTACCCCATTGCGCCGGCTCCGACGCCGCCGCCCATCGACGCCACACTGACGCGGTTGGCGTACGACCTGACGCTCACGGGAGACGCCGTCACCGGAACGGCCCTCGCAGATGTCGACGTGCTCAAAGAGGGTTGGGTCAGCGTGATGATCCCTTCAGGCCTCCTCGTCCGCGACGCAAGCATCGACGGGCGCCCCGTCTCGCTCATCGAGCCGGGAGATCCACACATCCTGCTCTCGAAGCGCGGGCGATCGCAGCTCAGGATGCAGATCGTGTTGCCGGTGACGCCGGCCGGCGCCGCCGAGTCGGTCGTGATTCCGCCGGCCCCGGCATCGGTCATCGAAGCCACGCTTCGGATTCCACGCGACGGCGTCGACGTGACGGTCACGAACGGATTCGTCTCGGAGCAAACCGTGACTGCCGGCGTGAGCCGGTGGACGGCGCACGGCCGCGCCAATCAGCCGATGACGTTTGCGTGGCGCCGGCGCGTCGATGACCAGCGCGCCACACAGCCGCTGCGCGTCCGTGGTGCGGTCACGGAACTGGTCGGACTTGGCGAAGAATCCACGCAGGTGACCGCGACGGCCCAGCTCGAAGTCATACAAGGCCTTGCCCGTACGCTGACGCTTGCCATTCCGGACGGTGTCGTGATCAACCAGGTATCCGGTCCGCTCGTGGCCGATTGGGATGTCACGGCTCCAGGGATCGCCCGGGTGTCCTTTCTCGAGCCGCTTGCGGGGTCGACGACCGTCACCGTGACCGCTGAGTTGCCCGGCCCGAAGACCGGAGTTGTCGCGGTCCCGCTGTTCAGGCTGCCCGATGCCGAACGAGAGACGGGTGGGGTGGCCGTGGAGGTCCTCGGCGCCGGCGAGATCGTCGAGCAGCGCCCTCAGGCACTCGAGCCCGCCGACGCGCTCGACCTTGGCAGCGTGGTTCGCGGCCGCGAGTCGCCGTCGCTCGTCGCCTTTCGCTTCAAGCCGCTCGCGGGACGTGATCCGCGCGCGCTCGCCGTACGGATCTCGCGTTACGCCACACAGGCGCTCCTGGTCGCGAACGTCGACGAGGCGCGGTATCAGGTGCTGCTGACAGACGACGGGAAAGCGCTGGTGAAGGCGCGGTACGCGGTGCGCAATAACCATCGTGGTCTGCTGAGCGTCGCGTTGCCAAACGGCGCAACGCTCTGGCATGCGTCGGTTGCCCGCCGCCCGGTCCGACCAGGTCAATCGCCGTCAGGCGCTCTCCTGGTTCCGCTGGAGAAGGGACGCGCCAGCGATGATTCGTCCCTGTTCGCGCTCGAGCTCGCGTACATCGTCCCTACGAAGCCGTGGACAGATCAGGGAACGACCGAGACCGTGTTGCCGGCGCTGGACATTCCGATCTCCCGCACAGGCGTGGAGGTGCACTATTCGCCACGTTTCCGCGTGAAGCCGGCCGCAGGGATGTTCCGGGCAGAGACCTATACCGAACCGCTCTCGGCCGCATTTCGCGACGAGCGCGATTCGATCAGTGTGTCGGGCCCGCCGCCAACGCCGTTGCTCGAATCGGGCGGAGACAAGGATGGTGGCGACGCGATGAAGGCGCTGGTCCAGACGTTCAAGCAGACAGTCGGCGGGCGCGTCACGCCCGGCGTATTCCCGGTTGACGTGCCGTTCCCGGCATTCGGCGACACGCTCTTCCTGGCGACAGAGTTGACACCGGAGACCCAAGCGCCATTGCTGCAGCTCGAGTACCACCGCGAGCGGGGAAATTGACATGCCTAACCATCAGGTCCTCGAGATCACGACAATCGGCTGGCTCGCACTCGCGGCCACGGCAAGCGCTCAGGGCCCGGCAGGTACCACCGCCAAGCCCGCCGGGGACCGTCACTCTTTCTCTGGCCGATTACAACCAGCTGCTGGAACGCGCTGAACGGCCGGTTCGACCTCTCGATACGCCGCCGATTCCCTCAGTGGTCGCGCGCGCTGCCATCAGTCTGCGGGTGACCGGCACGCGCGTACGCGGCACCTACACGCTGGACGGCGAGGTATTTCAGAGCGGCGCCACCAAGGTGCCGCTCGTCTCGGACGCGACGATCCTGTCGGCGACGCTCGGCGAGGCGGCGGTGCCCCTCGTGACTGATGGCTCGACGACAGCCGCGCTCATCGATGGTCCGCGGCCCTTCAAGATCGAGCTGGCCTGGGGTGCGGCCTTGTCAACGTCTCCGGGCCGTGCGTCGCTGACCCTGCCGGTGCCGATGGCCGGAAGTGCGGCATTGTCGCTCGATCTCCCGGGCCGGCCCGCGGACGTGCGAATCGCGCCTGGCGCCCTGGCGCGCGCGACCGTCATTGGCGACCTCACCCGGATCGAGGCCACCCTCGTTCCGGGGGCGCCTGCCACGCTCTCCTGGTCGTCGCGCGAAACCAGTGCGCCGTCGGCGCCGCGAGAGGCGCGCACGCTGTCCGACATCAAGACCATGCTGAGCGTCGGGGAAGCGGACGTTCGGATGACCGCGCTGGTCGACGTGAGCGTCGTGCGCGGCGAGCTTGATCGTATTGAGGTCCGGGTGCCTGCAGGCTTCGCGGTGACCGGCGCCTCTGGTTCGGCGCTAGCCACGAGCGAAGACCGACCGGGGATGCTGGTGCTCACGGTCCAGCGTCCGTCCGATCGACGGCACCAGTTTCTCTTGAGTCTGGAGCGCACCGTCAGTGACGCCGCCGCTTTCGAGACTCCCCTGCTGACGGTCGCCGGCGCCGAGCGCGAGACCGGAGAAATCGCCGTCGAAGCGGTCGGAACCGTGGACCTGAGCGTGCCCGAGACCGCGGTCCTGCGGCGCATGGATATCCGGGAGGCCAATGCGGCGTTGCGCGCCATCGCGCGGTCGCCAATCCTCGCGGCGCTGCGCTATCACCGCCGCGGCAGCGACGCGCCCGTCGTCGCACTGAACGTGACGCGATTCCCGGATTCGCCGGTGATCGCCGCAGTCGCGGAACGCGCCGTGGTCACCACCCTGGCAACGGCTGAAGGCCGGACGCTCACCGAGGTTGCCCTCACGATGAGGAACCGCGCACAGCCGTTCCTGCGCGTCGAGCTCCCGCCGGGCGCCTCCATCGTCTCCGCGGAAGTCGAAGGCCAGGCATCGAAACCTGCGCAAGGAAGCGACGGCACACGTATTCCGCTGCTGCGTCCAGGCTTCCGCCCGACCGGTCCCTATGCCGTGTCGTTCGTGTACATGCAGACGGCGGCGCCATTCGGGAAGAAAGGCCGAGCCGAACTGTCACTGCCAAAGATGGACGTGCCGGTCAGTCTCGTCGAATGGGAAATGTTCCTACCCGACCGTTATCGCGTGAAGCGGTTCGAGGGCGACGCGCTGCCCGTCCCCATCGAAAGCAGCATCGTCGGCGGAGTGGTCGGCGGAATGCCTGCCCCGTCATCAAAGCCCGTCGAGACCGTCATTCGGCCCGGCAGCAGCGTCGTTCGCGGCCACGGTGTGGAATCAAAGGAAGGCGGCGCAATGAGCGGAGGCATCTACGTCGCGCAGGCCGGGCAGCTCATGGGCCGGGTTGTCGACTCGAGCGGCGCGGCACTGCCTGGAACCACGGTGCGGCTGATGCGCAACGGCGCCGTCGTCAACGAGGCCGTCGCCGATGGTGCCGGGTGGTTCCTCATATCGGGGGCCCCCGCCGGCCGGCTGACACTTACGGCATCGCTCGAGGGGCTTCAGGACTCGAGCACGGACTTGCATCTGGATGCGTCGACTGCGCGGCGTGTCGACTTTCAGCTGGGACCGCGCGGGCTGCAGGAAACGGTCGCCATGAGCGCCGAGGACGAGGCGAAGTCGCAGTTCAAGGCGCGCGTGGATTTGCCAACGGCCCAGGCGCCGTCGCAGAACGTGTTCAATCTGCAAAGGCGCGTAGCGGGCGTGCTGCCGGTCCGAATCGACGTGCCGCGCGCCGGCGCGGCGTATCGCTTCGTGCGCCCGCTGGTGCTCGACGAACCAACGCGCGTCAGCTTCGACTACAGAACGAAGTGATGAACGGGCGCCGGACTACGGGCTACGGGCTCCGGGCCCCTTCGCGTGCGAAGCACGCGCCCCTCGCGCGAGCAACGCGAGCGTGCCCCTCGGATGGGGCCCGCCCTCCGCGGCCGAAGGCCGCGCCCCTACCGCGTCCGCCTACCGCTCGCTCGTGCTGGCGGCCGGCTTCGCCGGCTCCTTCCCCGGGAAACGGGAATCGCCCTTGATCTCACGGATCTGCAGGATGTGCCGCTGCGAGTGCGTCGAGATCATCAGGAACCATTGATAGACGTCCATGTTGCCGTCGATCAGGCGGTGGGATCGCAGCCCATCCTGCGTCGCGGTCGCGTAGTCGCGCATCGTCGTCCGCAGCTTGCGAAACTCGCCCAGCGACTCCTTGATGCTGTTCCACCGCCCCTTGGGCACGCGCGCCTCGCCGGTCTTCTGGTGTTCGGTTCGATCAATGCCGTACCAGAGGATGCCGGCGTCGGTGGCCTCGGCCTTGTCGGGGCTTTCGGGCTGCTTCGTCGAGTCCTGCAGGTGCTTCCAGTATTGCGGCTCCGCAATCGCGAGGTGCTCGACGACATCCATGATGTTCCAGGTGTCGGGTGCGCGCCGGAATCGAAGCTGGTCTTCCGAAAGGCCGGCGACCTCGCTGATCAACCAGCTCTCGGTCATGTCGAGATGCGCGAGCAGACGCTGGCGCTCGCCGTCCGTCATCGGGGCGGCATCGAGGCGGAGCGTCGCCAGAGCGAGCACGATGATCAGGCTGAAGGGTCGTCGCATGAAGGCCTCCGGGCGTCATGGTGCGTGACCGCTCGGAGCAGGTCAACCGCGCTCGTCCTCGATTGCCGCCGCTCGTCACGGCCGGAGTGCGGTCGTCCCGCCTGTTCGACCTTCGCGAAGGCATATTCCTGCAGGACCATGGGTTCGCCCATGCCCGCGATCCGTCGATGCGCCTCGAGGAGGGTCCGTACATCGGGCGCCAGCACCAGCTTCGCGCCGGTGAGTTTCTGTTTCCAGCGATGAGAGCGGCGCGGCTTGAGGACGCAGGGAAAGCCGACCGACCGTTCGGCGGCTCGTCGCCGGTCGCGACGAGTACCGGCGGCTCCCCAACCTGACGAGCGAGTAACGCTACAAGAGGTCCGCGGTCTCCGGATAGCGCGTTTTCAAGGCCGTCGCGAAGGATTCGAGGTCGCGCGCCAGGGTGAAGTCGGCGAACTCGAACCCTGGTGCGACTGTGCATCCCACGAGCGAGTAATCGCCGGTCGGTTTCGCCGCCTGCCACCATCCCGCCCGCACGATCGTGACTGGCGCAGCCTCGCAGGCGATCGGCCCGAGCCGAGACACCGAGAGGTCGCTGAGGTTTGGCGTTGCTGTCCAGATCTCCAGCGGTGCGCCCTCGTAGAAGTGCCAGACTTCGTCGGAGGCCACCCGGTGCCAGCGGCTGACGTCGTCGCTCGGCAGCAGGAAGTAGATCGTCGTGAGCGCCGCGCGAGCACCGCGCGCGTCGGCCGGCATCACGGAATCGGACGACCGGAAACACTGCCTGAAGAAGCCGCCCTCGGGATGCGGGTCGAGTCGCAACAGCTGCACGAGATCGGCGGCGCGGTCATGCATGACGGGGCCGGGCTAGTGTTGCACAGTCACCGCGAAGATGTTGTGATAAGTCGTGGTGTCTGCTACGGAAACCGAGCGGGCGATCGACGCCGTCTGGCGGATTGAGTCCCCACGGCTCATCGCCGGCCTGACGCGAATTGTTCGTGACATCGCCGTCGCAGAAGACCTGGCGCAGGACGCTCTGTTGGCCGCCCTCGAGCAATGGCCGGAATCCGGCGTGCCCCGAAATCCGGGCGCCTGGCTGATGGCCGCTGCGAAGAATCGCGCGATCGACCACTTCCGCAGGACGAAACGTCTCGAGCGCAAGCACGAAGAGCTTGGCCGCGAGCTGGAAGCCACGAGGGCCGCCGCTCCCGACCTCGATGCCGCGATCGATGACGACGTCGGCGATGACCTGTTGCGGCTGGTGTTCACGGCCTGTCATCCGGTGCTGGCGATGGACGCGCGCGTGGCGCTGACGCTGCGCCTGCTGGGCGGCCTGACAACCGACGAGATCGCGCGTGCCTTTCTGGTCCCCGAGCCCACCATCGCCCAGCGCATCGTCCGCGCCAAGCGTACGCTCGCGAAAGCGCACGTGCCTTTCGAGGTGCCACGAGGAGCGGAACTGGACGCCCGGCTCGGGTCGGTTCTTGGTGTCGTCTACCTGATCTTCAACGAAGGCTATGCGGCGACGGCCGGCGAGGACTGGATCCGGCCGGCTCTCTGCGAGGATGCGCTGCGACTTGCACGCATTCTCGCGGGGCTCGCACCCACGGAGCCGGAAGTGCACGGCCTTGTGGCACTGCTCGAGATCCAGGCGTCACGATCGCATGCGCGTGTCGGCCGATCGGGCGAGCCGATTCTGCTGCTCGACCAGAACCGTGCGCTGTGGGATCAGCTGCTGATTCGCCGCGGGCTTGCCGCCTTGGAGCGGGCCGAGCGGCTGGGCGGCGCGCGGGGCCCGTACGCGCTGCAGGCGGCGATTGCCGCCTGCCACGCACGAGCGACGACGGCCGAAGCAACCGACTGGGATCGGATCGCGGCCCTCTACGACGAGCTGGCCGGCGTGATGCCGTCGCCAATCGTCGAGTTGAACCGCGGCGTGGCCGTGTCGATGGCTCGCGGTGCGCAGGCTGGCCTCGAGATCGTCGACATGCTGCAGGACGACAAGGCGCTGCGGCACTATCACCTGCTGCCGAGCGTCCGGGGCGATCTCCTGTTCAAGGTCGGACGCTTCGACGAGGCGCGCCGTGAGCTGGAACGCGCCGCGTCGATCACGCGCAACGCCCGCGAGCGCGAGTTGCTCCTCGAGCGCGCGGCGGCCGCCAATCGGCGCGACTGAAGTCGCGCCCTACTGCACCTCGGGCCAACCGGCGCGACTGAAGTCGCGCCCTACTACAGTAGGGCCGGACTTCAGTCCGGCCATCGTCATTGAGGGGGCTGATACAACTGAATGAGATTGCCGCACGTATCGGAACAGATCGCGATAGCGACCGGTCCGGCCTGCGTTGGCGGCTGCGTGAACACAACGCCGAGATTCTTCAGCCTCTTGAATTCCAGGTCGAGATTGTCGGCCTGAAAGGCCGCGATCGGAATGCCCTGCGAGAACATCGCGTCCTGGAACGCCTTCCCCGCCGGATTCGCGTTCGGCTCCAGCGACAGTTCCAGGTCGTCGGGGCCGTCTGGAGAGACGACCGTCAGCCAGCGGTATTCCCCTACCGGAATCTCGAACTTCTTCACGAACCCGAGCACCTCCGTGTAGAACTTCAGCGCCTTGTCCTGGTCGTCCACCATGATGCTCGTCAGCTTGATTTTCATGCCTCGAGTCTGCCAGACGGCACGCCGGCGCGCTTCTCGAAAATTGCGAACGCCGCCGTCATCAACGGCAGGCAGCCGCGATGGGCTGCCGGCAGGGCGCCCGTGACCGAGATCCGCGACCGGAACCGGCGTCGGTAGAGGGACGGCGCCACGCCCACTCGCCGTGCAAACAGATCGCTGAAACTGCCGAGGCTGCTGAAGCCCACCTCCATACAGACGTCAGTAACGGTGTAGTCGCTCGACTCGAGGAGGTGCTTCGCCTGGTCGAGGCGTGCGCGAATGCGGTATTGGTGCGGCGTCTCGCCGAAGAGGGCCTGGAACTGGCGGATGAAATGAAACGGCGACACCGCCGCTTCCCGGGCGACCTGCTCGATGGACAGCGGACGATCGACCTCCCGCAGCATGTCTCTCGCCCGGCACAGGCGGTGAAATGTGGTCGCGTAAATCATGATCAGCCTCTCATGTTAATCCCGCTCCAGTTCTGACCGATTTCCCAATTGTGGGAACGGTCGACGTGTCGCGACACGCGAGTGCACGCTTTTTCCTGCTTGCCATGCTCAGCATGGCCGTGCAAGCCGTCTCGACCCTCGACGTCTCGACGATGAGAGGCAAGATCGAGGTGGTGGCGGGCGCGCCGGGACGCATCGTCGTAATCGGAGCTGCGACCGTCCGCGTCGCGTGGGACGCGCCGTCGAACGCTGTCGAGCTCGCGCGCCGCGTCGCCGACCATCCGCCCATCGAGCGTGACGGTAACACGGTGCGCCTGCGGCCGCCATCGGATGCCGCGGAGCAGAAGGCGACGACGGTGAACTACACCGTGCGCGTGCCTCCGGACACCGAAGTCAGAAGCGATAGCGATTCGGGTGCGACAACCGTTCGGGGCATCGCAGCAACCGTCGCAGTGCGGACGCAGTCGGCCGCGATCACGGTTGGCGGCCTTGGAGCAGACGCCACGATCACGACAGGCTCAGGCGCTGTGTCCGCGGATGGCGTCAAGGGCACCCTCAAGGTCACGACCAGCAGCAGCGGAGTCTCTGCCAAGGCCCTCGAGGGCGACGTGCACGTGCGGACATCGAGCGGCGCGGTCGATGCGACGCTCGCCGGGCGCGGGGGCGTGGATGTGCAGACGGGGTCGAGCGCGATTGCCGTTCACGGCGCGCGCGGCGGCGTGATGGCGACCAGCCAGAGCGGTCGCCTCACGGTCGCGGGAGTGCCGGGTCGCGCATGGACGCTGTCGACGGGTTCCAGCGCCATCGACATCGCGGTTGAACGCGGCGCTTCCCTGTCGCTCGATGCCAGCAGCCGCTCGGGCTCGGTGAAGGTCGAAGGCACCGACGTTCGGGGCGACGTCTCGAAGAACAGGATCGCCGGGACGATTGGCGACGACGGCCCGCTGGTGCGCGCGATGAGCGGCAGCGGAGCGATCGTGCTGACGGTGGGTAAATCAGCCAGGTAACCATTCCCGGCCGGCACCGTCATCGGCCTGGCGTTCGCCGCGCTCGCTGCCGGCACCAGGGCGGACCTGAAGGTCCGCCCTACATGCGACCGCTGCAGCTGTCTGCCGGCACCTGGGCGGTGTCGAACAGAGTGAACGCGGAACGGTGGTACCGAATCCTCGTCGAGGGCGAAGCCGGGACGGGCAGCCGGCAGTCGTGAACCCGCCCCGGTCGTGGGTTCACCGGTTCGCGGGCTGGGCCAGCTGCTTGAAGTAGGCCGCCGCCCTCTGCTGGATCTCTTCCGGCGTGAGATCTTCCTTGCGTGTCGCGATCCACCAGGTATAGCCCTCGGGATCACCGACGGCGCCGCTCCGATCGCCCCAGAACTGGTCTTCCAACGGCATCCGCACTTCCGCGCCGGCGCCGACCGCACGGCCGAACAGCGCATCGGCATCGTTGACGTACACCCAAAGCGACGCCGGCGATCCGCCGAACGCGTTCGGACCCTTCGCGCCCATCATCACGTCGTTCATCATGAAACGCGAATCGCCAATCTTGAGCTCGGCATGCATGATCTTGCCATCCGGGCCGACGCTGCGGCTCACCTCTTCGGCGCCGAGCGCCTGCTTGTACCAATCGATCGCCTTCGCTGCGTTGTCCAACGTCAGCTGCGGCGTGATGGTGTGATATCCCTCGGGCACGGGCTTCGCTGCTTTCGCCATCGGACCTCCTCGCGCGTATCGTAATGTCGTGAGTCCTGTTCGCGCGGACTCCCAATCGCGATTATCAATTCGTCGTCGGAAGCGCTGTCAAGCCGAGCCGTGGCGCATCGAGCGCGTTCACGAGCTGCGAGGCACCTGGGCATCGCGAGCGTCAGGCGCTCTCGGGCTTGGGATGGAGCAGCATCCACGACGTGCCGAATCGGTCCCTGAGCATCGCAAAGCGCGACGCGTAAAACGTCTCCTGCATCGGCATGAAGACCTGGCCGCCCTGGGAAAGGAGCGCAAACACGCGATCGGCTTCCTGGTCGCTGTCGAGCGTGAGAGACAGATAGGCGCTGCGAATGGGCTGAAAGCGATCCGCCGGAATGTCGGCGCCCAGCAGCTCCGTCCCTCCGAGGTTCATCCGCGCGTGGAGGACCTTCCCTGCCCAGTCCGGCGCGGCGACCTGTCCGCCCGGCTGCTCACCGTGCCGCATGAGCATGGTGATCTTCCCGCCGAGGTGCTGTTCGTAGAATGCGAAGGCGTCTTCGCAATTGCCGCCGTAGTTCAGATACGTGTGGAGCTGCACGCTCGTCTGCCCTCCTTCTGTCTGGTCTCGTCAAGCGATCACGTCACCCTCGCGAACAACGTGTCCCACGTGCGATGGTGCTGCGCGCTATCAGCCCGTGAGCCGGGGAATCGCTTGTCGACAATTGCGCGCACGAGTTCGGAGTTCACCGACGAGAGATCCCAGTCCAACATATAGCCCGTAGGGGGACTTGCGGCAAGACCCCGATGCCAGTGCTGCATTCGTGGCCGAAGAGGAGTGCTCATGCGCGTGCTGCTATCGACAATCGGGTCGCGGGGAGATGCCCAGCCGTTGGTGGCGCTGGCGTCGCAGTCGACGGCGCTCGGTCAGGAAGTCCGCCTGTGCGTGCGGCCCGATTTTCAGGACTGGATCGACAGCCTCGGCATCCCCGTCACACCGATCGGTCCCCTACTTCGGCTTCGGCAGCATGGCCCATCATGAACTGGTCACTTGGACGTGGGCTTCTGCGGCGCGATCGGAGTTCTGGAGTACATCCCCACGGGATGCCCGGCTGGATCACTGACAAGCCCGATGGCTCCCGTGCCGTTTGGGAGGTCGAAGGGGAATCCGGGAACGAGTGTTCCACCTAGTTCCTTCGCCTTCTTGCAGCTCTCTTGAATGTCCAGCACCTGAACATAGACCACGCCGTTGAAGGGACTGATCTGCCCTTCCGCGCCCCGAATCGTCCCGATGGCCGAGCCGGGGGCGTACAGCAAAAAGCCCAGCAGTTGCTGGGCATTCTTGCGCGATGTGATGGTCGGGGCGAAAGGATTTGAACCTTCGACCCTCGGTCCCGAACCGCTGACGAGCACGCTGCTCAGCAGACCCGCTCAGATCTCCATGCGTCTCCGGCTATCAGTCGACCGCGTACTTGGCGGTCTGAGATAGGCCAGCGAAACGCAAGGGAAACGCCAGTTCGCCACCGTTCGCTGAGACTGCCGTAGCGTAGTACGTCTGATTGTCCGCGCCGAGGAACGTGCCGATGAACAGCCGCACGGCATTTACCGAGCGCCGGCATCTGGACCGTTCCAGTTGAGCACGACGCGAACCGAACGCGACGGGCTTTCTTCGGCCGGCCGTACCAGCAGGAACCGTCGCGAGACCGGGTCGACGTGATAGCTGCGTCCGGACTCGATGCCCGAACTGTAGATGGCATCGAAGAGCGGCCGCGCACGTCCCACACGGAACGCGCTCCCCATTTCTGTTCGAGCGGCCATGAGGCGGTTGCCGCTGCGATAGAACAACTCACGACCGTCCGCCGACCAGTTCGGCTCCAACCCGCCGGTCGACGTCACCTGCCAGCGGCCGCTGCCCCGCAGATCCCGGATGTACACCTCTGGCCGCCCGGTCTCGTCCGAGTTGTACGCGAGCCACTCGCCTCCAGGGCTGACCGCGCCGGTGTACTCGTTGGCGCTCGTCGCGACCAGTTTCTCGGCAGCGGCGGACGACCCTGACTGCATGCGGACGATGTCGCCGCGGTCCGAGAGCGGGTTGCCGATGTCGAGGATCAGGCTGCGCTCGTCGGGGGCTACCCAGACGAGGTACGCGCGGCCGGGCGACGTGCCCAGCGACTCGGCATCGCCGCCGCCATCCGAGCGCTTCTTCCACAGCGTCGAGGAGGCCCCGTCCGGCTTGAACGCCGAGTAATACACGAAGCTGCCGCTCGCGTCCCACATCGGCGCGGCGTTGGTCGCGGTGAAGGTCAGCCGGCTGAAGTTGCCCGACTCGAACTCGTAAATCCACACGTCGCCGCTACCCGCTGTGCCGTGCAGCAGCGCGGCACGCTTGCCGTCCGGAGAAACTCGCACCTCCTGAAAAGGCCCGGCGGGCAGTGGGACCGGCTGTTGGCGACCGCTGTCGTCAAACCACGTCAGCTGCCGCTGCTCCCCGCGCGATGACCCGGGCACGAAGGCCAGTGTGCCGTCGCTGGCACAGGCGAAATGCGCGGCGCCGGTGCTCGCGTCACGGGCGACCGCCGACAGCACTTGTATCGGACTTCCTGAAGTTGTCAGGTGGCTGGGGTCGAAGCGTATCGCGAAGAGCCCCGGGCCCTTCGAGTACATCAACCACCCGTCGCCGCAATAGCGGGCCATGGCCGCCGCGGCCAGCACGACGTGGCGCGCGCCTGAGGCCAGATCGACCGCCTCCACGGTCGCGTTGTCGTAGGCATCCGGGCTTGCGACCGACCCTACCGTGAAGAGCGCCGTTCGACCGCCTGGCAGCGCATCGACCCACCGGTGCGTCCGCTCGCCACCGGCCAGTGTCGTCAGGGGCTGCAACTGTCCGCCGCTTGCCGTCATGCGGGCCAGCGGGGCCATCGCGTTCCGGCTCAAGATCAGCGTTTCGGCATTGAGCCACGACAGTCCCCGCACATCGGGCGCGTCCGCGATTGTCATGGCTTCCCCGTCGATTGGCGCTTTGCGCACCTTTGCGTCGGCGAAGAAGGCGACCCACCGGCCGTCGGGCGACAGCGCCGGGTTCGACCCGCCCTCGCTGCCTGGAATCGCACGGGCCACCGCGTTCTCCCGCGTGCGCACATAGACGCGATCGACACCGTCCGAGGTCGCCACGAACGCTAGCGTCGCGCCGTTCGCCGACAGGGCGACAGTCGGCCGAAACACGAGTGGCAACGTGGCAGCAGGCTCCGGCGCCGACACGTCAAAGCGAGTGATCGCCCGAGCACCGCCGGCTGGGCGCCCACTCGCCTGCCACAGCCAGACGGTCGCCACTCCCAACAGGAGTAGCGAGATCACCAGCACTGGCACGACGGCACGGCGCCGGCCGAGCCTGGCAGGCGGAGGGGTCAGCCCGGTTGCCGTCTGCTGCGGGTCCTCGAGCGCCACACGCGCCTCGCCGATATCGCGGAGGCGTCGTCGGCGGTCCTTGTCGAGGCAGCGGCGAATCACGCCGCTGATGGCCGCCGGCACGTCCGCGGGCAGCGCGTTCCAGTCGGGTTCGCGTGTCAGCACTGCGGAGAGCACATCCGTCACGGTCTCGCCAGAGAAGGGCCGTCTGCCCGCGAGCATCTCGAACAGCACGCAGCCGAAGGCCCAGATATCGACGCGTCGATCCATCGCCTTGCCCCGCGCCTGCTCGGGGGCCATGTACGCCGCGGTGCCGAGGATCACGCCGGCTTCCGTCAGCGCTGGCGAGGTGATGGTCGGAGACTCCTCGATGGCTGAGGACAGGACCCGGCTGGTGTGGTCCGCGGCCATGGCCTTGGCGAGGCCGAAGTCGAGGACCTTGACCGTGCCATCGGGACGAACTTTGACGTTGGCAGGCTTCAGATCACGGTGCACGATGCCCTGCTCGTGCGCGTACTCCATGGCCTCGGCGATCTGCCGGGCGATGTCGAGCGCGTCGCCGAGCGGCAGGGGGCCCGACTCGAGCAACTCGGACAGCGTGCGCCCGTCGACGAGTTCCATCACCGGGCGGTGATGCCGTCGCCATCTTCGAACCCGTAGACGTGCGCGATGTGCGGATGGTTGAGCAGCGCCAGCGTGTGCGCTTCACGCGAGAACCTGGCGATGCGTTCGGGGTCACTGGCGACCGCTGTGGGCAGCACCTTGACGGCGACCTCACGATGCAGGGAATGGTCGAGTGCGGCGTAGACTTCGCCCATCCCCCCCGCACCGAGGCGGCGGGTGATCTCGTACTGCCCGATGCGCGAGCCGGCGTCCAAGCTCATGTGAGCCGAGATTATAGGAGGTCGCAGGACGGCCGAGCGAAAAGGCGGGACAACTCTCCCGGGGGCCGTACAGCAAAAAGCCCAGCATTCGCTGGGCCTTTCTTGCAGGCCTGAAGGCCTGCGCTACACAAGAAATTGGTCGGGGCGAAAGGATTTGAACCTTCGACCCCTCGGTCCCGAACCGAGTGCTCTACCAGGCTGAGCCACGCCCCGACAACCCGACTATCCTACCCTACCTGGGCGAGGCCGTCGACCGCGGATCTGGAATCGGACGCGGCGACGGCTCGCGCCACCGCGTCCGGCGCCATTCACGCCTCACTTGTCAAGCTGGCCCCGAACTTCGCCGCCCGGGAAATCGCCTGGGCCTTCGTTCGGTGGCGCGTTCCCGTTGGTCGTGTGGACGTTCACGTATGTTCCGTGCGCCTCGATCTTGGCGAGCACGTCAGCCAACGACTTCACGCCGCCTGGGCACGCCGCCGCGTTGTCGGGATTCGGGATGACCGGGATGACGTTGTCATTGGTGAACGTGCCTTCGGCCAGGATGTGGCCGCTAGTTGGCGGTCCCGGCGCCGGGGCGGTGCTCGGATACAGCCACACGATGATCGGCCCGTTCGAACCGGGCACACCGCAGTGGATGTGCGCCATGAACGCGTTGTTGATATTCGAGGCCATCAACTTGTAGTCCACTGACGTCCCGTCGTTGGACACCGTGAAGTGCGCCTGGCCTTGTGCGTGCGAGTCCGCAGGCGTGGGTCCCCCAGGGGTGGATGGAGTGAAGACCTCCTGGTCACCTGAGAGATGCGTCGTGTGGTTCTTGGCTATCCCGTCGGGCTGGGCAGCCTGGACCTGCAGGGGCGCGGTCAGTTCAGTCGGCGTCGCAGGTGTCCGGGTCGATTCGGAGCATGCGCACGTAACGGCCGCGGTCAGTGCTGTGATCACAACTTTGCGCATACGATTGTCCTCTCCATGCTTTTTCCCGTTACGAAACCAATTACGCAACACGTCGCACGTCCTTCCCTTGCGACACGGTCCCACCGACGTCGCTGCTTCCCCCATCTCGCGCGCGGACGGGGCGTTGCGGCGGCAGTCGTCCGTCCGGCGGGCGATATCGTCGCCAGGCGCCGCTGCCGTCTGCGAAGGATGTGCCACCCGGCAGCACAGAGTGCGCTCCAACGTCAAGGTTTGAGGGCATCGGGCCTTTCGGCTAGGCTCAGAACTGACGGTCGAGACGCCTCTCGTGGATACGAAAGAACCCTCGGAATCCCAGCTCTCCGAGTCCCGCCGGCAACAGGCCGGCGAGCCCGGACCCTCGCCCGTGGACGCTCGGGACCAGTCACTCCTCGACGCCCCGAAACGTCCCGCGGCGCCGAAACGGCGCGTCTCACACGTGCGGCAAAAGGACCGGCGCGGCGTCAGCACCATGAAGGACATGACGCCGGATGAGATGCTCCGCAAGGGTAGCTGGGCGGTTCGTGTCTACGGCCGCTCGGGTCCGCTGCCGAAGCTGATTGACGACAAGGGCCGGCCGACGCGCTTTGCGCTCACCGCCGCTGACTGGGGCGAACCCGTCCCGAAGACCGTGGCGGCCGCTCGCCGCATCGCCGCGAAGGGACACCGGCTGCTCACGGCCTACAAGCGCCGGATGGCGCGACGCAAACGATAAGCCCTACTCGACGGACTGCTCGGCGTTCGTGAGCATGCGCGCGAGCGACGCGATCGCCGCGTGCGCGGTCAGATCCGGCTGCAGCGGCGTCACCGAGACGTACCCGTTGCGCACTGCCACGTAGTCGGACGAGGGGTCGTCGTGCCATTCGCACTGCGCTTCGTCGATCCAGTAGTAACTGCGTCCACGTGGATCGACGCGCGTCGTCACCGAGGTCTCGTGGTTCCGGCGCCCTTGCGTCGTCACGCGCCGGCCCACGGGCAGTCCGGGCGGCACGTTGACGTTCAGGAATGTCCGCGGCGGCAGCGGCTGCGCGAGGATGGACTCAGCCGCCGCGGCGCCGGCCCGCGCGGCATAGCCGAAATCGGCGCCCGGGGCCCACTCGCCGAGCGACACGGCGATCGCCGGGATGCCCAGGAGCGCGGCCTCCAGTGCGCCGGCAACGGTGCCCGAATACGTCACATCGTCGCCCACGTTGTACCCGCGGTTGATTCCCGAGGCGACGAAATCCGGCTTCATGCCGTCGAGAATCACTCGAATCGCCAGATTCACGCAGTCGGTCGGCGTGCCGTCGACGCCGTACGAGCCGTTGCCGAACGACTCGATCCGCAGCGGCCGTCGAAGCGTCAGCGCGTGGCCGATCGCGCTTGCTTCCGTCAGCGGTGCCACGACGGTGACGTCTCCCAGAGCGCGCAAGGCATCCGCGAGCGCGTGGATTCCTTCAGAATGAATGCCGTCGTCATTGGTCACGAGAATACGGCGCACATCGACAGTATAATTCGCCGACTACCTCAATGACCTGGTGGCAGTGGGTTCTCCTCGGTCTCGCGTTGTCGGCGCTGGAGCTCGCCACGCCGGGCGGGTTCTATCTGATCTTCTTCGGCATCAGCGCGATCCTCGTGGGCCTGGCGAGTCTCGCGGGCTTCCTCGTTCCCGCGTGGTTCGAGTGGCTGGCGTTCAGCATCGGCAGCGTCCTGATGCTGCTGCTCTTCAGGCGCCGCTTGATGCAGATGACGCAGCCGGGCGCGGGCGACGTCGATTCCCTGGTCGGCGAGACCGCGCTCCCGCTCGAGACCATCAGGCCGGGCGCGATTGGCCGCGCGGAGCTGCGCGGCACGGTCTGGTCCGCCCGCAACGTGCACGATGGCGAACTGGCCCGCGGTCAGCGCGCGCGCGTCGAACGCGTGGACGGCCTCACCATCTACCTCGTTCCGGAGCGGTGACGCATGGACATGATTTCAGGCACATTGGTCGCCGTCGTCATCTTCGCCCTCTTCCTGCTGATCGTGATGGCGAAGACGGCGGTGGTGGTGCCGCAACAGAACGCGTTCATCGTCGAGCGTCTCGGACGATTTGCCGGCGTGCTGCAGGCCGGCTTTCACATTCTCGTCCCGTTCGTCGATGTCATCCGCTATCGCCACACGCTAAAGGAACAGTCGGTCGACATCCCGGCCCAGGTCTGCATCACGCGCGACAACGTGCAGGTGGGGGTGGACGGTGTCCTCTATCTCAAGGTCTTGAATCCCGAGCGAGCCTCTTACGGCATCTCCGATTACATGTTCGCCATCTCGCAGCTCGCGCAGACGACGCTGCGCAGCGAGGTCGGCAAGATCGATCTCGATCGCACCTTCGAGGAGCGGACCAATATCAATACTTCGGTGGTGAGCGAGCTGGACAAGGCGTCCGAATCGTGGGGCGTCAAGGTGCTGCGCTACGAGATCAAGAACATCACACCGCCTGCCGACGTGCTCGCGGCCATGGAAAAGCAGATGCGCGCCGAGCGCGAGAAGCGCGCCGTCATCCTGACATCAGAAGGCCAGCGCGACGCCGCCATCAACACCGCTGAGGGCGACAAGCAGCAGACGATTAAAGCGTCGGAGGCACACCGCCAGCGGCAAATCAACGAGGCGCAGGGCCAGGCCGAGGCGATTCTCGCTGTGGCAACGGCGACGGCAGAAGGCATCCGCCGTGTCGCTGAAGCCATCAAGGTGGACGGTGGCCACCAGGCCGTGCAGCTTCGGGTCGCCGAGCAATACGTCGCGCAGTTCGGCCAGCTGGCGGCGGGCAGCACGAATCTCGTCCTGCCCGCGAACGTGTCCGACATCGGCAGCATGGTCGCGCTGGCGATGAGCATTTTCAGGCAGCAGGAACCGCCGACGCCCCCGATTCCGACGCGGCGGTAAGGATGTCCGTAGGCCCAAGCTTTAGCTTGGGCAGCGGCGACGGTGACAGCCCGAGCTGAAGCTCGGGCCTACGTACGTTGGTACTCCACGGCAATGGCAGTAGGGCGCGACTTCAGTCGCGCCGGACAAGCGTAGAATCGATTCATGGCTCTCAAGGAGGTGCTCGAGTCGTACGTGCGGCCGGGCGAGCTCTACGAGCCAATCGAGCGAGGGCGGCTGCACTGCTATGCTTGCGGCCACAACTGCCCCATCCCGGACGGCGCCGCCGGCGTGTGCAAGGTGCGGTTCAATCGCGGCGGCACGCTCTACGTGCCGTGGGGCTACGTCGGCGGCCTCCAATGCGATCCCATCGAGAAGAAGCCGTTCTTCCACGCGATGCCGGGCGCGCTGGCGTTCAGCTTCGGCATGCTGGGCTGCGATCTGCACTGCTCCTATTGTCAGAACTGGGTGACCTCGCAGGCCCTTCGCGATCCTCAGGCTGTCGCACCACCCACCGAGGTCAGCCCCGCACAGCTCGTCGCAGCCGCTCTCGATCAAGGCGCCCGGGTGGTTGTCTCGACCTACAACGAGCCGTTGATCACCGCGGAATGGGCCGTCGCGATCTTTCGCGAAGCGCGCGCCGCCGGTCTCAAGACCGCGTTCGTCTCGAACGGCAACGGCACGCCCCGCGTCCTCGAGTATGTGCGGCCGCATCTCGACTTCTACAAGGTCGATCTCAAGTCGTTCGACGATCGCCATTACCGCCAGCTGGGCGGACGGCTCGAACCCATCCTCGACTCGATCCGGCGCATTCACGCGATGGGACTGTGGCTCGAGATCGTCACCCTGCTGATCCCCGGCTTCAACGACTCGCCCGACGAGATCGACCGCCTCACGGCGTTCGTCGCCGGCGTGTCGCCCGATATCCCGTGGCATGTCACCGCCTACCATCGGGATTACCGCATGACCGATCATCGTGACACCGGCGATGACGACCTTCTAACGGCTGCGGCAATCGGGAAACGGAATGGACTGCGGTTCGTCTATGCGGGGAATCGGCCGGGAGGGGTGGGTGCGCTCGAGCACACGGCGTGCCCTGCGTGCGGGCAGATCCTCGTCGAGCGTTTCGGGTATCACATCCAGGCGTATCGCCTGACGGCGACGGGCGCCTGCGCGGCGTGCGGCACGGTGATCCCCGGTCGCTGGGACGAGGCTTTCGCCGGTCAGCGCATCGACCGACCGATGCTCTGGCGGCGGCGCGCCTGAGGCACGGTTAGTTTCGGCGCCTGCCGCGCATCCAAATTCACCCACCTCGGGTGTGCATCTCGAGGTGTGGGTTCTTCTTCAGCGAGCTCAGCGAGACGAGCGGCTGACGATTCGCGACGAGTCGTTCCTCTGCGCCACGGTCGTCGCGATTCAGCCAGATCTGCCGGAGCCGCTCCGCCAACTCTTCATCAGAGGCGCCGCCGCGCAGCCCGGCACGCAAGTCATGCCCGGTCTGGGCATAGAGACACAGATACCACAGGCCGTCGGCCGTCACGCGGCTCCGGTCGCAGGTCCCGCAGAACGGTGACGTGGTCGAAGCGATGATGCCAACGACCTGGCCGTCGCCAAGCGCGAAGCGATCGGCGGGGGCCCAGCGCTCGGGAGAAAGCTTCGCGACGGGGCCGCGTCGAGCCAGCGCCTGGATGATCTCGTCGCGGGCGAACACCTGATCCGGCGTCCAGCGCGTGGCGCCGCCGACGTCCATGTACTCGATGAAGCGCAGCTCGGCGCCGAGCGCGTTCGCCTCGTCCACGAGGGCGTCGATCTCGTCCTCGTTGACGCCGCGCATGAGGACCGTGTCGATCTTGAAACCCGGAAAGACGCGTGCCGCGGCCGCGAGGCCTTTCCGCACGCGCGCAAGTTCGTCGACGCGCGTGAGGCGCGTGAATCGTTCGCGGCTCAGCGTGTCGAGACTGACGGTAATGCGCTGGAGCCCGGCGTCGCGAAGCGCGTCGGCCTGTCCGGCGAGGAGTACGCCGTTGGTCGTGAGCGCCAGGTCACGGATGCCGTCGATGCGCGACAGCATCCCGACCAGCGTCGGCAGGTCGCGCCTGAGCAGCGGCTCGCCGCCAGTCAGACGCACGCGTTCGACACCGAGCCGCACGAAGAGTCGAACCAGACGTTCGGTCTCCTCGAAATCGAGGATGTCTTCCCGCGGCAGCCAGGCGTACTCCGCCTCCGGCATGCAGTACTGACAACGGAGATTGCAGCGATCAGTGACCGACACGCGCAGGCTCGTCATGGGACGAGCCCGGCGGTCGACTGGGGTGGGGGTCATCGCGTCCAGTGCCGCGGTCCTGCAGTGCCGCAGTCCTGCAGTGCGTGCTTCAGTGCTGCCGCGCTAACAGGACTGGTGTCAGGCCCGGTCCGAAGCGGCGGCGCAGTGCTGATCGAACGCGGCCATCAGCTGGCGCGCGATCGCGTCAGCGTTCTGGCCTTCGATCTGGCGGCGCTCCATCATGTAGACGAGCTGACCGTCGCGCAGCAGGGCCACCGACGGCGACGAAGGCGGGTAGCCCGTGAAGTACCCCGGGCGCGGTCCGTCGCCTCGATATCGGCGCCGGCAAACACCGTCGTCACGTGGTCCGGCTTGATGTCGTGCGACAGGGCCATCGCCACGCCGGGACGCGCCTTCCCCGCCGCGCATCCACAGACCGAATTGACAACGACCATGACGCTGCCCTTGCGGTTCAGCGCCTCGTCTACGGCTTCAGCGGTTCGCAGTTCCTCGACGCCGAGCTGAGTCAGTTCCTCGCGCATGGGCGCCACGAAATATTCGGGATACGGCACAGTCGTTCTTGCTCCTTGAGGTCTTGGATTCCAGACGATGTCCTTAGGATACCGTACCTCTTCAGGTCTGCCCGATTCGCCGGGCCTGGTCAGCCCAGCGGGTCAGTTAATCGCGAACCGCCGTGTAAACGACGATGTGGCTTGCGAACGTCCAATCGTCGGGGCCGTCCGTTTCGGTCAGTGCGGCAGACTCCACGAGCGAGGGCTATGAAAGAATATGTTCGCCGCCGCGATCCTCGCCGCTGACTCGGGCCGCTCTTAACCACGGTTATCGTGCCGACCTACGAGAAACACTCGATCCTCGCCGTCAATCCCGCGACCCTGTTTGCCTGGCATGTTCGGCCCGGCGCCTTTGAGCGGCTGGCGCCGCCCTGGGAACATCTGCGGGTCCTCTCACGCCACGGCGGCATCGCCGATGGCAGCCGGCTGACCATGGAGATTCGCCGGGGGCGGTTGAAATTCCGGTGGGAAGTGCTCCATCGCGGTTTCGTCGACGGCGTCCAGTTCCAGGACGTTCAGGTAGCAGGTCCGTTCAAGCGCTGGGTCCACACGCACAAGATGGTGCCGGCTTCCGACGGCCGCGCGGAGCTGCTCGACACGGTCGACTATGCCCTGCCGTTCGGGCCGATTGGGGCGATCGCCGGTGGGCTGATGGCGCGCCGCCTCATGGAGCGGCTGTTCTCGTTCCGCCATCGCCGCATCGCCACCGATCTGGCCCGGCACAGCGACATCGGGAAGGGCAGACGGCTACGGCTCGTCCTGACCGGACGCGCCGGGTTCGTCCTGACACAACTCGCGGCCTTCCTCAGCACCGGCGGACACCTGGTGCACGTCTTTCCGACCGGCGAGAACGGCGGCAGCGGTCTGCCGCATTCAGCGTGGGGCCCGACCGCCGTACCGGACCTCGCCGCGCTGGAACAGGCCGATGCCGTCATCCACATCGGCCTGGATGCGTTGCATGCGCTGCTCGTGTCGCTCGACGAGCGCCGCAGTCGCGCTCAGACAGTGGTGGCGCTTCCGGCCACGGCCGCGGCCACGCAACCGGATGTCGACATCGATCGGCTTCAGGTGACGATCGCCGGCGCCACGCGCCGCGTCGTGGTGCCCGTGACGCCGGGCGTGCTCACGGCCGCCGCGGCACTCGAAGGCGTGGTCGCGTCCGAGGCGCTGACGCCGTCCGTCGATGGCCCGCTCGTTGGACTCGACGATCTCATCGGCGCGACGTACTTCGCGATCTGCGACGATGGGGTGAGAGGATTCGTGGACGTGACGCTGCCCCGCGCCGGCGAAACGGCCGCCCTCGCGCCACAGGTCGCGCGATGGGCACCCGACGTGCGCGTCATCCAGCTCCGCTCGGCTGCGGGCGCAGCGGCGCCGTCGCTCACGGCATTCGGCTTCACGCCGACGAATGCGACACTCGCCGACACCATCAGCTCGGAGCTGGGCTGGCCACCGTGACCGGCGGTCCATAATCCGACGCCGACCAAAACGTAAGCGACCCGAATAGTTCTGGCCTGGTGATAAGGTATCTTTATGGGCAAGACACTGCTGGCGAAGGTGTGGGACGCGCACACCGTTCGACGCCTGCCGACGGGCCAGACGCAGCTGTTCATCGGCCTCCACCTCGTCCACGAAGTCACCAGTCCGCAGGCGTTCGACATGATCCGCCAGCGCGGCTGGCGTGTCGCGTTCCCGAATCGCACGTTCGCCACCGTGGACCACATCGTGCCGACGGCGGGTCGCCAGCGGCCTTTCCTGGACACGATGGCCGAGGCGATGATGTCGTCGCTCGAGCGTAACTGCGCCGATAACGGGATCCCGCTCTACAACATCGGCAGCGCGCACCAGGGCATCGTCCACGTGATCGGTCCGGAACTCGGGCTCACGCAGCCCGGCATGACGATCGCCTGCGGCGACAGCCACACCTCGACCCACGGAGCCTTCGGCGCGGTCGCCTTCGGGATCGGCACGTCGCAGGTTCGTGACGTCCTCGCCTCGCAGTCGCTGGCGCTCGAGCCGCTCAAGGTACGGCGCATCGAGGTGACCGGGCGGCTGTTGCCCGGTGTCTACGCGAAAGACGTCATCCTCGAGATCATCCGGCGGCTCGGCGTCAAGGGCGGTGCGGGCTTCGCGTACGAGTATGCCGGGCCGGTCGTCGATCGCATGTCGATGGACGAGCGGATGACGATGTGCAACATGTCGATCGAAGGCGCGGCGCGCGTCGGCTATGTCAATCCGGACGACACCACGTTCGCCTATCTCGAAGGACGGCCCTTTGCGCCGGCAGGCGACGCGTTCGACCGCGCCACCGAGGTGTGGCGCGCCCTGCGATCCGATGCCGATGCCATCTACGACGACCGTGTATTGCTGGAGGGCGAATCCATCGCACCGACGGTGACGTGGGGGATCAACCCCGGCCAGTCGGTCGCGGTAAACGGGGCGCTGCCCGATCCTGCGGCGGTCGCCGAAGGCGAGCGCGCAGGCATCGAGGAAGCGTTGCAGTTCATGGGATTCCGTGCCGGCCAAATGATTGCCGGTACGCCAATCAACGTCGCGTTCATCGGCTCGTGCACGAACGGCCGGTTGTCGGATCTGCGGGAAGCGGCCCGCATCGTGCGCGGGCATCACGTCGCGGCCGGGGTACGCGCGCTGGTGGTGCCGGGATCGGAATCCGTGCGCCAGGAGGCCGAGCGCGAAGGCCTGCACGAGATCTTCCGCGATGCGGGGTTCGAGTGGCGCGGCGCCGGCTGCTCGATGTGCCTCGCGATGAATCCCGATCGCCTCGAAGGCCGCGAGATCTGCGCCAGCTCCTCGAACCGCAACTTCAAGGGCCGCCAGGGTAGTCCGACTGGTCGGACGCTGCTGATGTCGCCGGCCATGGTGGCCGCGGCGGCGCTGGCCGGTCAGGTCGTCGACGTACGTCGCCAGTTGGTCGGCGCGGGAGCAGGCCTGTGAGCGGCCCGAATCGCATCGAGCAGGTCTCCGGCCGCGGGCTCCCCCTGCGAGGCCATGACATCGACACCGACCGGATCATCCCGGCGCGCTATCTCCGCGCCATTTCGTTCGAGGGGCTCGACGCGCACGTCTTTGCGGACGATCGCTCCGACCCCGCGCACCCGTTCAACGCGCCGCAGTATCAGGGCGCGTCGGTCCTGCTCGTCAACCGCAACTTCGGGTGCGGCAGCTCTCGCGAGCATGCGCCTCAAGCGCTGCAGCGTTGGGGGATCCAGGCGATCGTGGGCGAGAGTTATTCGGAAATCTTCTTCGGCAACAGCCTCGCGATCGGCCTTCCCTGCCTCACCGTGAGCCACGAGGATATCGAGCGGCTGATGCAGCGCGTCGAAGCCGATCCGGCGACCACAATCGTCGCGGACGTCGAAGGGCTGCGCGTCGCGGTGGGCGACATCAGCGTCGCCGCGACGATGCCGCCCTCAGCGTACGAAGCGCTGACCACCGGGATGTGGGATGGGACGGGGATGCTGCTGGCGGATTTCGATCAGGTCCGCGCACTGGCGGATCGTTTGCCCTATGTGACCGGCCGCTGGTAACCCCGAGCTTGTCCCCCGCGAGCCGTCCGGGGGACAGGCCCCATTATTGCTGCGTGAGCGCAATCACCGGATCGACGCGAGTGGCCCGGCGCGCTGGAGCGAGACACGCCACGATCGACGCCGTGCCGAGCACGACGGTCACCATCGCGAGCACCGACGGATCGAGTGGACCGACCCCATACAGCTGGGATGCGATGATCGTGCGCAGCGCCAGCGCGCCGGCAAATCCAATCGTCAATCCGACGAGCACCAGTACCAGGCCTTCACGCAGCACCAGCGTGAGAATTCTGCCTCTGTCGCTGCCGAGCGCCATGCGGATCCCAATCTCGCGGGTGCGCTGGCTCACCTGATACGCCAGGACGCCATAGAGGCCCAACGAGGCGAGGAAGAGCGCGATGCCGCCGAATCCCAGCGCCAGCACCATTGGCGTGCGGCGCGGGTTGAGCGACTTGTCCACCCGTTCGGGCATCGAGAAGACGTCGAACAACTGCAGCTCGGGATCGACCGCTGGCGAGGGCGCGCCTGACCGACGACAAGCGCGGCGCTCGTATCGCCCGCCGTGCGAATGGCGAAGCCGATGCCGCGCGTGGGATGCTGCGCGTACGGGATGTAGTAGGCGCCCGCCCGCGCATTCTCGCCCTCGATTAGGCCCTTCAACTTCACCGCGCCGACGACGCCAACCACCTGCATCCACTTGACCGTCGGTCCTGGCTTCGCGATGTCTTCCGGCTTGTCCGGTAAGTACATGCGACGACCAATCGGATCGGCATTCGGGCCAGAACTTCTTTGCCAGCTGCTCGTCGACGATGATGACCTTCGGCGCGGTGTCCGTGTCGCTCGGCGTGAAGAACCGGCCGCGCTTCAGTGGCACGCGCAACGCCTCGAGGTAGCCGTCGCTGACATGCAAGCCGGTTAGGCGAGACCACTGACTCGCCCGGCGCCATCACGTAGCCTTCGGGGACGATGACGCTGCTGCTGCCGTCCCAGCTGAAGGGCAGGAAGCTGCTGACGCCGGCGCGCTTCAACGCCCGGCAGCGCGCGAATCCGGCTGAGCGCGCGCGTCGTGTACGACCGCAGCGGCGGGGTCGTCCGGATACTGCGCTTCGAGCGGGCTCACGCGCCCCGTGATCACATGCTCCGCGCGGAAGCCGGGATCGACGCCGAGCAGCTGGCGGAAGCTCGCAAGCAGCAGGCCGGCGCCAATCAGCAGGACGAAGGCGAGCGCCACCTGCGCGACGACCAGGCCGCGGCGCACGTAGCGGGCTCCGCGGCTCGCAGTGCCGCCACGTCCATCTTCCCGCAGGACCGAGTTCAGATTGAACCCCGCCATCTGCAGCGCCGGCACGGCGCCGACGACGAGACCGAGCAGCACGGAGATCCCGAACGTGAAGGCGATGACGACGCCGTCCATGTGGATCTCGTGCGCCCGCGGCAGATCCCACAGGCCGCTCTTCTTCAGCGCGTCCAGGCACCAGAACCCGACGCCGAGGCCGGCGGCACCGCCCAGCAGCGTGACGAGCGTCGTCTCGGTCACCAGCTGCCGCATGACGCGAGAGCGCGCCGCGCCGAGCGCGTGCCGCGTCGCCAGCTCCTTGACACGGCCGCTGGCGCGCACGAGCGAAAGGTTGGTGATGTTGACCGCGGCGATCAGCAGGACGAACAGCACGCCGCCCCAGAGCAGCTCGAGGGCGCCCCGCACGTCGCGGACCATGTCGGCCTCGAGCGAGCCGACGACCGTGTGGTACTTGGCGTTCGCGAGAGCCGACTTCAGCGGGCCGGCGCGCTCGATGTACGCGGCGTTCAGCGCGTCGACGCGTGCCTGCGCCTGCTGCGATCGTCACGCCCGGCGCGAGGCGGCCGATGCCTTCGTGGTTCTGGCTGTAGCGCTGCTCTTCCGACTTGTCCTGGTCGGTGAAGGCCAGCGGCACGAAGACCCGCACTTCCGGGCTCAGGAACGTGAAGCTTTCGGGCAGGACGCCGACGACACGATACGGCTGGCCGTCGAGCCGGATGTCGCGTCCGACGATGCCGTCGACGCCGCCTGCCTGCTTCTCGGCGAACGCGCGGCTGAGGACCGCAACCTTGTTCCGCCCGGGCTGCCCGTCGTCTTCGGTGAACAGACGGCCGCGGCTCGGCGCGGCGCGCAGCACGCGGAAAAACGACGGCGTCACGTTCATCGCCGAGACGCCCTCCGACGAGCTGCCCTTGCCCGACGCGGAACCCGCCCCACTGATACAGCGCGTAGCGATCGAAGACGTCGGTCAGCTTCGCCCGATCGACGTAGTTCGGCACCGACGTGCCGGCGCGCTCGACGCCGGCGCCGGGAAACGAGTCGTACGTGAACACGAGCCGGCTGGACTCGGGAAACGGCAGCGGCCGAAGCAGCACCGACTGGACGATGGTGAACAGCGCGCTGTTGGCCCCGATGCAGAGGGCCAGCGTGATGATCGCGGTGACCGCGAAGCCGCGGTCCTTGACGAGCATCCGGAAGGCGAATTTCAGGTCCTGGCGCAGTGTGTCCACAAGGTGCCTCCCGAGCGTGGTCGCGGTGCCTGTTACGCGCTGAAGAGATCGCTAGGTGATACGAATCGTGCGCGGGTCAGGTTTCCGGGTGCTGGACTCGCGCGACCTGCAGAAACGCCTGGGCGGCGTGCGACATCTCGCCGGCCCGGCGATACACCAGGCGGAGCTGGCGCGCCAGACGGACCTGCTGCACCTTGACCGCGGCCAGCTGGCCGCGCGCCAGCTCGGTGACGGCACAGCGCTTCGGCAGGAGCGCCACACCCATTTTCATCTCGACGGCGCGCTTGATGGCCTCGAGGCTCGGCAGCGCCACCTGGATGTTGATCGGCGCGTGCTTCAGCTCAAACGTGCGCAGCACACGCTCGCGCGCGGGCGACGGATCGTTGTGCGCGATGACGGTTTCGCGGCCGAACTCGGCCAACGTGACATCCTTCCGGCCCGCGAGGGCGTGCTGCGGGTGGACGAGCATCACCAGATCATCCGGCCCGAGCGCCAGCGTCATCAGGCCGCGCTCGGCCGGCAGAAAGGTCACCACGCCGAAGTCCAGGCTCCCTTGCGACACCTCGACGCCAACCTGCCGCGAGGGTACGCGGCGCACGTCGACCTGGATGTCCGGATGCTGGTGGCGGAATCGCCCGATCAACGGCAACAACGCGTGCACGGCACCCTCGTTGGCGCCGATCAGGACCCGTCCGCGGCGCAGGTCGCGCAGCTCGCGCACGGCGGTCTCGGCCTCTTCGCTGAGGCGCATCAGGCGCTGCGCGTAGTCGCGCAGGACGCGTCCGGCCTCGGTGAGGGCGCCCTGCTTCGAGGATCGGTCGAACAGGCGCTCGCCAAGCTCCTCCTCGAGGCGCCGAATGGCCTGGCTCACGGCTGGCTGCGTGCGGTGGAGCTTGGCCGCCGCGCGCGAGAAGCTGCGCTCGGAGGCGACGGTCAGAAAGACCTGCAATTCGGCCAGTTCCATCAGGTACGTCTCTCGGCCGCGGTCGCGGTCCGCGGCGGCGGCTCATAATACGCCATTATTAAAGCGTAAGAATTATAGATTTGACTATATGTTGTCGGGAAGCCGAAAATTGGCAATGGAGGCTTCATGGCAGACCGCGTGACGATCTTCGACACGACGCTGCGCGATGGCGAGCAGGCGCCCGGCTTTTCGCTCCGCGTGCCTGAAAAGCTGCAGCTGGCCCGGCATCTCGATCGCCTGGGCGTCGATGTGATCGAGGCGGGCTTCCCGATCGCCTCCGACGCGGATGCCGAAGCTGTACGCGTGGTCGCGGCCGCCCTTGATCGCCCCGTGGTGGCTGCCTTGGCGCGATGCCGCCCAGACGACATCGAACGCGCCGGCGAAGCGCTCACGCCCGGGAAGAATCGCCGCATTCACACGTTCATCGCCACTTCGGACCTGCATCTCGAACGCAAGCTGCACATCAGCCGCGAGCAGTGCCTCGACGCCGCCGTCGCCGCGGTGACACAGGCCGGCAGGTACACCGACAACATCCAGTTCTCAGCCGAGGACGCGACGCGGAGCGATTTCGACTTCCTCTGTCGGGTCGTCGAGTCGGTTATCAAGGCAGGAGCCACCACGGTCAACCTGCCTGACACGGTCGGCTACTCCACGCCGGATGAAATCTTCGAGTTCTTCAGCGCCATCCTCTCCCGGGTCCCCAACGCAGACAAAGCCATCTTCAGCGCCCACTGCCACGACGACCTCGGGTCTGGCCGTCGCCAACACGCTGGCCGCGCTCCGCGCCGGCGCGCGCCAGGTCGAGTGCACGATCAACGGCATCGGCGAGCGCGCCGGGAACGCGTCGCTCGAAGAGATCGTGATGGCGACACGGGTGCGTGCCGATCGCCTGCCCTTCGAGACCGGCGTCGTCAGCGAACAGATCTTCCCCGCCAGCCAGCTCCTGACGAAGCTGACCGGAGAGGCCGTCCAGGCCAACAAGGCCATCGTCGGACGCAACGCCTTTGCGCACGAAGCCGGCATTCACCAGGACGGCATGCTGAAGGATCGCCGGACCTACGAGATCATGCGCCCCGAAGACGTCGGCGTCCCGTCGACCACCTTGGTGCTCGGGAAACATTCAGGCCGGCACGCGGTCCAGCATCGCGTGCAGCAGTTGGGGATCGAGCTCTCGCGCCTCGAGCTGGATCGGCTCTATCGCCGCATGGTGGCGCTGGCGGATCAGCAGAAGACCGTCGTCCGACGCCGAGCTCGCGCAAATCGTCTCGGACCTCCGACAGGCGCCCGCCTCCCCGACCACCAGCGGTCTCGGACACCGGCAGGGGCCAGGCACCGAAGAGGTCGGATACGGACACGGCGTCTGACGAATTGCGGATTGTGGATTGTGGATTGTGGATTGCGAAGTCATCGACGCCTATCCGCAATCAGTAAATCCCCAATCAATCCACAATCCACAATCCACAATCCGCAATTGACATGCGCCTCTCGATTGCCCTGATTCCCGGCGATGGTGTCGGCCCTGAAGTCGTCGCGTCGGCATGCGACGTGCTGACTGCCGTGGCCGCGGGTTTCGGCCACGCGGTGGACACAAGCACGAACCTGATGGGCGGTGCGGCGCTCCGGGCGGGACTGCCGGCGCTGCCGCCCGAAACCCTCGAGGCGTGCAAGGCCGCGCCGGCGACGCTGATGGGCGCGGTCGGCGATTCCGCTTTCGATCATCTGCCATCGAAGGAGCGGCCCGAAGGCGGGTTGCTGGCGCTTCGCAAGGGGCTCGGCGTGTTCGCCAATCTCCGCCCGACGCGCATCTGGCCCGGTCTCGAGGACGCCACGCCGCTGAAGCCGGAGATCGCCCGTGGCGCCGACCTGCTCATCGTCCGCGAGTTGACCGGGGGTCTCTATTTCGGCGAACCGCGACAGATCGATCGCATCAAGGGCGAGGCGTTCAACACGATGCGCTACTCGGTCGCCGAGATCGAGCGCATCGCGCGAGTTGCATTCGATGCCGCTCGCAAGCGTCGCAAACACCTCACGTCTGTCGACAAGGCCAATGTCCTCGAGACGTCGCAGCTGTGGCGTGCGGTCGTGACCGAGATGGCGGCGTCGTATCCGGACGTCACGCTGCAGCACATGTACGTGGACTCGTGCGCGATGGCGCTCGTGACGAATCCGGCGCGGTTCGACGTCATCCTCACTGAGAACCTGTTCGGCGACATCCTGTCGGATGAGGCCGCGGTGATTGCTGGATCGATCGGGTTGCTGCCGTCGGCGAGCCTCGGCGAGGGCCCTGGGCTGTACGAGCCAGTCCACGGCTCGGCGCCCGACATCGCCGGCCAGGATAAGGCCAACCCGATGGGCACGATCGCGTCGCTGGCGATGCTCTTGCGATACTCGTTCGGCTCGACGCCGAGGCAGCCGCTGTGGAGAACGCCGTCGAGCAGACGCTGCTGGCCGGTGCACGAACGGCGGACGTGCGGGGCAACGGCCAGCAGCGCGACGGCGTTCTCCACAGCGGCGGCTTCTGAGTCGAGGCCGAAGGAGTAGCGCAGGAGCATCGCCAGCGAGGCAATTGTCCCCATCGGATTCGCCTTGTCCTGCCCGCGATATCGGGAGCCGACCCGTGCACCGGCTCGTAGAGGCCCGGTCCGTCGCCCAGGCTGGCCGATGGCAGCAGACCAATCGAGCCCGCAATCACGGCGGCTTCGTCGGACAGGATGTCGCCGAACAGGTTCTCGGTAAGAATCACATCGAAGCGCGCCGGATTGGTCACCAGCGCCATGGCGCACGAGTCCACGTACATGTGCTGCGAGTCACGTCGGGATAGCGGCCGCCATCTCCGACACCACCGCGCGCCACAGCTGCGACGTCTCGAGCACGTTCGCCTTATCGACCGACGTGAGATGCTTGCGGCGTTTCCGTGCCGCGTCGAAGGCGACGCGGGCGATGCGCTCGATCTCGGCCACCGAATAACGCATCGTGTTGAACGCTTCGCCCTCTGGCGCGAATCGATCTGCCGCGGCTCGCCGAAATAGAGGCCGCCGGTGAGCTCGCGAACGATCAGGAGGTCGGCGCCCCGGGCGATCTCCGGCTTCAGCGGCGCGCCGTCCTCGAGACCGGGCCAGATGCGCGTCGGCCGCAGGTTCGCGTAGACACCCAGTCCCTTGCGAAGCGCCAGCAATCCGCCTTCGGGCCGTTCTTTCGAGGGCAGGTGATCGAACGCGGGATCGCCGACCGCGCCCATGAGTGTCGCGGGCGCCGCCTTGCACGCTGCGAGCGTCGCGGGCGGCAGCGCCGGCAGCCCCGCGCGCAGTGCCGCGCCTCCCATCAGATTCGTCGTCGGTCTCGACCGAGTGGCCGAACGTCGTCGCCACCGCGTTGAGGACATCGACGGCGGCAGAGACGACTTCCGGACCAACCCCGTCCCCGGGAATCAGCGCAATGATTAAATGCATGTCGCGAATCGCGGATTGCGGTTTAGCTTATCGGCTTGATCGGGTCTGATCGGATAGACGTCGATGACCTCGCGATAGAGACCCGATCCGACAATCCGATGAGACCCGTTAGACGCCGTGCCCGTATCCGACTTCCTCGGTTCGGGGCCCCTGCCGATGACCCAATCCGCTGGTGGCGGGCGCGGCGGGGGTCTGCCGGAGGTCGGAGACGATCTGGCGAGATCGGCATCCGAGACGGTTTTCTGCTGATCCGCCAGGGCCACCATCCGCCGGTAGGCCGATTGAGCTCAAGACGCGAGAGCTCGAGTCCGAGTTGCTGCACGCGATGTTGCACCGCGTGGCGGCCGGAATGCTTGCCGAGGACAAGCGTCGTCGAGGGCACACCGACGTCCTCGGGTCGCATGATCTCGTAGGTCCGTCGATCCTTCAGCATGCCGTCCTGGTGAATGCCGGCTTCGTGGGCGAAGGCGTTGCGGCCGACGATCGCTTTGTTGGCCTGGACGGGCTCGCCGGTGAGCTTCGTCAGCAGCTGGCTGGCGGGGAAGATCTGTTCGCTCACGACGCCCGTCTCGAACGGCAGCCGATCGGCTCGCACGCGCGTCGCCATCACGATTTCTCGAGCGAGGCATTCCCGGCGCGCTCGCCGATGCCGTTGATGGTGCACTCGACCTGCCGCGCCCCAGCTCTCAGCGCAGCGAGCGTGTTCGCGACCGCCAGCCCGAGGTCGTCGTGGCAGTGGGCACTGAAGATGGCTTTGTCTGCGTTGGGAACCCGGGAGAGGATGGCGCTGAAGAACTCGAAGATTTCGTCCGGAGTGGAGTAGCCGACCGTATCAGGCAGGTTGACCGTGGTGGCTCCTGCCTTGATAACCGACTCGACGACGCGACAGAGGAAGTCGAAGTCGCTCCGGGTGGCATCTTCGGCCGAGAACTGGATGTTGTCGGTGTAGCGCCCGCCTGCGTGACCGCCGCCACCGCCGCTTCCAGACATTGCTCGCGGCTGATGTGCAGTTTCCGTTCGAGATGCAGGTCCGACGTGGCGATGAACGTGTGAATCCGCCGGTTCTTGCCCGCGGTCAGCGATTCGCCGGCGCGTTCGATGTCGTCGGGACGACAGCGGGCAAGCGCCGCGACCACGGGACGATCGAGCTCCGCCGCGACCGCCCGGACCGCCTCCGCGTCGGCGTCGGACGGCGATCGGGAAGCCGGCTTCGATCACGTCCACGCCGAGGCGATCGAGGTGCCGCGCCAGCTGCAGCTTTTCAGGCACGCGCAGCGAAAAACCCGGAGCCTGTTCGCCATCGCGCAGCGTCGTGTCGAAGATCGTCACGCGGTCTGCCATGAAGCCTCCATCGGCAATTTTCCGGCCCGATGCAACATATAGTCAAATCTATAATTCTTACGCTTTGATAATAGCGTATTATGTCGCCGCGGGCCGCCCATCGCCCGCTGTCCGGCGTGCCGATGGAACTGGCCGAATTGCAGGTCTTTCTCACCGTTGCCTCCGAACGCAGCTTCTCGCGCGCGGCCGCCAAGCTCCACCGTACTCAGCCGGCCGTCAGCCAGGCCATCCGCCGCGCTCGAGGAGGAGCTGGGCGAACGGCTCTTCGATCGGTCATCGAAGCAGGGGGCGCTGACCGAAGCGGGCCGTGTCCTGCGCGACTATGCCCAACGGCTGATGCGGCTGAGCGAAGAGGCCGAAACCGCCGTGCGTGAGCTGCGCGATCTCCGCCGCGGCCGCGTCCTCATCGGTGCCAACGAAGGCGCAGTTCATGCCCTGCTGCCGCTGATCGGCCGATTTCGGTTACAGCACCCCGAGATCCAGGTCGACGTGCGCCGGGTCCCCTCGCGCCAGGTTGGCGTCGAGGTGGCGCAAGGCAGTCTGGATTTCGGCGTGGTCACGTTCCTGCCGGCCGAACGCGGACTGATGACGCTCGCGCTGGGCCACGACAATTTGGTCATGCTGGTCCACCCGCAGCATGCGCTGGCGGGGCGGAAAGAGGTGACGCTGGCCGAGTTCGGCCGCGAGACGGTGATCGCGCACAACGATCCGTCGCCGGCCCGCGAGCGCGTCCTCCGCACGTTCGAGATGAAGCACGCCCCGATCAATATCCAGGTCGCGCTCCCCAGCCTTGAAGCCATCAAGCGGGCGGTCGAGATGAAGATGGGTGTGGCGCTCCTCCCGAAGCGGTGCGCCTTGACCGAGCTCTCGCGCGGTCAGCTCGCCGCGGTGAAGGTGCAGCAGGTCCGATTGGCGCGCCAGCTCCGCCTCGTGTATCGCCGCGCGGGCGAGATGTCTCATGCCGCCCAGGCGTTCCTTCCAGGTCGCCCGGGTGCAGCATCCCGAAACTTGAGTCGCCCCGCGTCCGTATCTGCCCTTGTACGGACGCGCCGATCCGATCGACCGATAGACCCGATCGACCCGATCGACCCGATCCGACCCGAGTGGACCGGTCGACCTAGTAGACCCGATGGATACCTTGCGCCAGGACCTGAAATTCGCCTTCCGGATGCTCTTCAAGGATCGCGGTTTCGCGGCGACTGCGATCATCACGCTCGCGCTCTGCATCGGTGCCAACAGCGCGCTCTTCACGATTGTCCAGTCGGTGCTGCTGCGGCCGCTGCCGTTTCCCGATTCGGGCCGGCTCGTGAACACCTACGACGCGTTTCCAGGCGCGGGTGTCGAGCGGGCAGGGACGTCGGTGCCGAACTACGTCGATCGCACGAAGCTCACGGACGTCTTCGATTCCTACGCGTTGTATCAATGGGCCGGCTACCGCGTCGGGCAGGGCAGTGCGTCCGAGGGCATCTCGGCGATGAACGTCACGCCGTCGTTCTTCAAAGTGCTGCGCGCCGCGCCGGTCCGAGCCGGCTGTTCAGCGAGGATGACGGCGTGCCGGGGCGGAACAAGGTCGCAGTGGTGCCAGTCGCCGAGAAACAGGCCGGCGGCATCGACGGCCTCGTCGGGCGCGACATCCGGCTCGACGCCCAGCCCTATCGCGTCGTCGGCATCCTTCCTGAGACGTTCGTCTTCCTGAGCGCCGAAGTGCGCGTGTACGTGCCGATGGCCTTCACGGACAACGACAAGTCCGAGGAGCAGCGCTACAGCCAGAACCAGGAAGGCATTGGCCGGCTCAAGCCGGGAGTGACCGTTTATCAGGCTCAAGCGCGGCTGCATGCGCTGAACGCCGGATACATCGAGCGGGCCGGAGCCTTGAAAGAGCCGCTCCGGAACGCGAGGTACAACTCGGTCGTCAGCTCTCTCGAATCCGACATGGTGCGCGACGTGCGCGGCGCCCTGCAGCTCCTGTGGGGCGGCGTCCTGTTCGTCCTGCTGATTGCCGCGGTCAATATCACGAACCTGTCCCTCGTCCGCGCCAGTGGCCGCGTCAAGGAACTCGCCACCCGTCACGCCCTCGGAGCGGCGCGATCCCGCGTGATGCGGCAACTGGTGACCGAGACGACCCTGATCACGCTCATCGGCGGCGCTGCCGGTCTCGGCGTCGGCTACTGGTGCGTGGATGCGCTGAAGAAGAGCGGACTCTGGGATCTGCCGCGCGCCCACGAGATCCACATGGACGGTACGGTCATCGCGGTGACCTTCGTCATCGCTGTCCTGCTCGGCCTCGTCGTCGGCGCCGTCCCGGCCTTGCAGCTCGCCGGTTTCAATCTCGAATTCCGTGCTGCGCGAGGAAGGACGGGGGGAGCGGCGAGCCGCCGGCGCGCGCTACGTTCGCCGCAGCCTGGTGGTGGCGCAGGTGGCGCTCGCCTTCATGCTGCTGATCGGCGCCGGCCTGCTGCTCGCGAGTTTCCGTCAACTGCTGGGCGTCGACCCGGGTTTCCGCGC
>CAVXSR010000013.1:0-94297 GCA_963764495.1 Vicinamibacteria bacterium
AGGGGGCCCACCAAATTTGCTAGTAAATTGGCGGATTTGTCAGAGTAGGCGGCGACGGGGTAACGGTGGGGTAACAGTCGGTGGAGTGCTCGACGTGTGCACCTATTCGGCCTCGTGCGGGGCCGGCGGTTGTAGCGAACGCGGCTGCGATAATCAGTGGTCGTACCATTCTTTACACCGCTCCAGCATTGCTGGCCCGCTCGGTTCGCTGGCAAGGAAGATCCGGAACCGCGCCGTTGCCGCCTCGAAGGCCGCAATCAGTCCCTCCGCGCGCATGGAAATGGCCTGCCGTTTGTGTCGGGCGCTCATCGAGAAAACCAATGCGCCGCCGTCCGTTGTGTAGATGAACGGTTGCGCTAGCCTTGCTGTTTAATTGCGTCGGATTGAGTTGTCTGCTCATGCAAGAGGGCGCACCGCGCCGCGTACACGTCAGCACTCGTAATCACGCCTGACGTCAGATGGGAAAGGAGAAAGTCGTCCACCCATCGCTTGAAGTCGAGTTGCGTGTTGCGGCCCTCATGGTCTCTATACAACCACGCCATTCCGTCGATTGCTGCGAACAGCAACATCATCGACGGCACAATATGGCCACTGCCCAGGCAGAGCCGTATCGCATCCAGAAGATGCGCCGTATGGCTATCGAACTTTGGTAAGCCTTCATTCATTACTGTTCACTCCGTCCACCCCCTCGCCTCGAAATCGGCGCGCCTTCTCCCGTGCTGCCTGCTCTAGCGGTTCCCACGCCGTGAATCGGTGGCTGTAGTACAACTCGCCGTCGATACTGAAGCGCAGTTCCAAGCCGATGCCGTCGATCGCCTTGACGTGCGCCGACGCCGAGTGCGTGCCCTTCGTCAGCGTCCAGAGCGGCGGATCCAGTGTGACCGGCTCCAACCGCTGTGCAGGCGGCTTGTAGTCCCAGCTGAAACGATCGTCGCTCGTCACGGCCGTATCGCAGCATTAGTCGATCGCCAGCATCACCTCGGTGGACTTGATGATCACCGTCACTGGTTTTCCCTCTTGCAGATTGAGGCTCTCAGCCGACTTTCGCAGTGATTGCCGCCACCACCTCGTTCCCGCCAATGTCCACGACCACTTCAGCCATTACGTTCCCGAGCGTCACCGATTTTACGAAGCCCTGAATTTGATTGCGCGCACTCAGTTTCATCGGTTGTCTCCCTATCGCTGGCGGGTCTACGGCTTCGCCCGGGGCGAGCGATGTGAGCTCTATTGCCACGACTTGTCATTACCAACAGGCAGGCCGCTTCTCTCCCCGGTGATGACGAGTTGAAACGGGCCGGCGTTAACCACAACGGTGCCTGTCATGCTCAGAGCGAGCACACACGCCGCGATCAAGCGCCTTACCGTCACACTCACAGCCGGCGTCACTGCACCCTCGTCGGCGGCTCGGTCCTGGAACGTCCACAACAAGGCCATCTTCCCTGCACCATGCGCGTGACCGTGTCTCGGAACAGCCCAGTGCCGAATTCAGACCCACCCCTCGTTCCGCGCCGTCGCGATTTCCGCTTCAAACTCGCGCCGCTTGTCCAGCGCATCGCTCAACGTCGCCAACTCCCCGAACGCGATGCTGGTGTCGCTGCGCCGCTCGTAGTTCCAGCAGCCGGGACGCTTGTGGGATGGTCCGACACACCAGAATCGCCTTTGCGCCGAGGCGATGCAGCGTCACGTCTAGGGCGGGATCCCCCTGAAGCATGGCGTCACGCTACACCTTGCGGCCCAGCAATACAGCGCCCCCACTGCTTTCCTGCAACGCCCACACGAACGTCACCGACCGATGTCTTCTCACGCGACGCGGTTCTGTACGAGCGGACCCGCCCGGAGATCCTGGTTGATATAAAGCCACCACACTGCTATAAGACAACGGGCGGTCGCCTCTAAGGCTCTTCGTCACTAGGAGGCATCCCATGCACTCGCCCTTGTCTCGGAACGTTCGTCGTCGTCCGTGGGTATGTGCTCGGCGTCCTCCTAGCGGTCACAAGCACACCAAACTTCAGCCCGGGAAACCTCCGCGCGACTTCTCCTTTGAGTCGCCGGTTAGCCCCAGAGATATAGGAGGTCTGTCATGAAACAGCGAGCGCTACAGCACGCGCGCCTCGTCGCGTTCGTCGTGGCTCTACTCCTCCTCAGGACGAGCCTCACTCACGCGATCATCGACGGTACGCTCGACGGCAACCTTCATCCGAACGTCGGGGTGGTGATCTTTGCGGTGGATGAAGAGCTGCTGATCTCACCGTGCTCGGGAAACCTGATTGCGCCCACGGTCTTTGTTAGGGCGGCGCATTGCTTGGAATTCATTGAGTCCTTTGGTGCGACTCAGGTGTGGGTCTCGTTCGCCTCGCACGTCGACGCGGATGTCAATTTTATTGTGGTATCCAACCTCGACATGTCAACGCTCATTCCCGGCACGCTGCACCCCAATCCGGCGTTCGACCCCCACGCGCCAGACGCCAACGACGTCGCCGTGATCACGTTCGAGACGCCTGTGGAGGGAATAATCCCCGCCGAGCTTCCAACCCTGGGTTTGCTCGATGAGCTCGGACAACAGAATGGACTCAAGGACCAGGTGTTCACCGTTGTCGGCTACGGGGTGAATCAACGGATCGTGGGCGGAGGGCCGAAGACCTATCTGAGGGATCTGAGCCGGCGATTCGCGACTTCTGGCCTCAACTCGCTGACGCCGGCATTGCTACGTCTGTCGACGAACAGGGAAAAGGGCTTTGGCGAGCCGCATGCCGCTGACTCTGGCGGCGGCATCTTTTTGGGCGGCGTCGAATCGAACACACTTGTCGCAATTGTCAGATTGAGGGGAAGCCCAGGATATTACCAGGGCTACCGTCTTGATACCGCGTCGGCTCGGGAGTTCCTCTCCAACTTCGTTACTCTTCCGACCTAGGTGGTAACCGACCGAAACCGTCCATCGACGGCTTTGGCGTGAGAGACGAGACGGGTGAGCGGTGCCGCGCGCCGCTCACCGGCCTTTATCCAATTGTCAAAGACAAGCGCGGCGAGTTAGGCCGCGCGCGCCGACCTTGCTGTAGCCGTTCGCGCGCCGCACTCGGATTCATGCCTGCCAGCACGCACCACCAGTCGAAATCTTCTCGCGCGACAAACGCGTCGGCGCTTCGCCGATCGTCCTCTGATACGCAATCGAGATCGCTGATCGCCTGCTGCAACACCGCCGCCGCCAATCGCAGTTCGCCGTCGCGACGAGGAGTGGCAGCTGTTTCCAGTGCGGGCTCAGTGAGCGGGCCTCGGAACACCGGCACAGACGTTCGGGCCACCTGAGGTCATGATGCAGATCCAATCACCGGACGAAATGGCACACGCGGTCCAGAAACACCTCTACAGTAAACGTGATCTCTCGCTAGTGCCGTGGAACCGACACGAGCCCGGACCACCTATGGTGGCTTACTCCGTCTCGCCGGAATCCGGCTTACGCCGACGGCAAATTCGTGTTTTCGCTGGACAAAGACGATCCTCGAAAATTTGTTGTTGGCCGAAACGACGCACTGATTGAACTAGGGACGCTATTCGTAGGCGTGAACTTCGAGAAGGGTTTCGGACCGGCTGCGTTCCAGATCGGCAACCCGAAGCCACACGCCGATGGGCTGCTCGGACCGGCCTGGGTCTGGCACCAATTCATCGAGGGGCCCGGCCCCGAGCAATTAGCCACAACCTTGGCGCGGCTGACGCGGGAGATTGCCAAAGTGCACGTGTACGTGTCCTCCGGCACCGCACGAGACCCTGCCGACACCAGGTCGGTTCGCCCACTGGATTGCGCTCTTTTCCAGTGCGCGGACGATCGTCTTGATTGTCCTTTGGACAATGGCTTTCCAGACACCTCGCTCAGCGCGTTATCGGTTAAAGCGTCAAGGACGTTCCCGGAGCTAGCGGCGAAGCTCAGGATGGTGGACGACTTCCATTGGGTAGACATCTACGCCGGCTCATACGTCCCCAAGGGCGAGGTCGATCTCAGCAAGTTGCACGCCACGCTCCTGTCATATCTCGAGCCGTGGATCAGACCTGGTTACGCACCTTAGGTCCGTCGTTGCGACCAATGCTGCCCTGCACGCCGAACGTGCGAAAACCGGCACCGAAGGAGAGCAGCACCTTGTCAACGCCCGCCTCGTCCATCGCTTGGAGGCGCGTCGTGTCAAAGTCCAAAAGCCGCTGCTCTAATGGGAGATGACCGGCGAGGGCACACTCGCGAGGCGTCTTCACTCACAGTGCAATTTCCGCAGGGATGGCGTCCCCGTTGGAACCAGGTTGAGCCCTTCCTCCGGAGCCTAAGCAAGTTGAAGGAGCTTGCGGGATCGGCGGCGTGAATCTGAGGGTTTTCCCCGTCTTCCCGGCCTGAGCGCTGGCCGGACACACCTCCCAAAGGGGTTTGGAACACCTCACCGCGTCTAAAATAGATGCATCTAGATGGCGAAGGGGAGAAAGACCGGCGGGCGTAGGCCAGGCGCGCCGAATCGCGCGACGCGCGAGATTCGCGGAGTCAGCCGCGCGCTGCTTGAAGATCCCGCCTACGTGGAGCGCCTCCAGTGCCGCCTGCGTGAGGGCAAGGCGCCGCACATGGAAGTGCTGCTGCACCACTACGCCTATGGCAAGCCGAAGGACACTGTCGAGCAGAGCGGCCCGCCCCAACCGCTCATCGTCCGCATTGAGAAGCCCTGGTAAGCGACCCACCGTATTCGAGTATCGCTGCCGCAGATGTCAGGAAACATGGTTCAGCATCCTGAACGATCGACGGTTATGAAACGGATTGCCCGGTGCGCGGCGAGGATCTTCGCGAGGGCCTCGTAGTCCTGATTCTGCGCGAGCGTGCCGGCGCGGGTCCTACGAGGGCATGTTGGACAGCGCGAAAAGAAAAAGCGCGATGACCGCAAGAATGACGAGCCCACCGACAAGCATCAGGACTTTCGGGACGCTCGCGTGAGCTTCGCCGGGCGAAGGGCCCGGTGCCACGTCCGTGTTCGAGACGGCGCTGTCTTTGATCCCCAGGGCAATTCCGATGAAGACAATCTGAGAGAGGGCGAGCAGAACGCCGGACACCGCCCAGATCGCCAGGCAGATGTCATGGAGCGTCTCGCTCGGATGATGACCCACGTTCAGAGATTGCCAGCACTGCCAGGATCCCACTATCGCCACCAGCAGCACGCTGGTTGTCGCAACGTAGGTGACGCCTATGTTCTTGCGATTGGCAAGACTCATGTTCTTTGGTCTGGCACGAAGGCGACGACGAATCGAATCTTGACGAGCGTGCGAGCGTCGTCGGCACACTGTCGCCGTCTCGTCCATAGCCGGTCGTCGCCGTCGGTTGCTGTCGGGGCAATGGCCTCCGCTGAACTCTGTGGCGAGGCCGGCACACGATTACAGCCAGTCGCCGGCAAGATGGCTACCGCTAAGCTTGCTGCGATGGCACTAAACCTGGAGCCACCCCACCCCAAACCCACCCAAGCCCCCCCCCAGGATTTGTCGAGCCTCGTCACATTACATCCTTGCCTCCCTGACCGCCGAAATCGGCGGCCTCCTACTAACGGCGGCGAGCAAAGCCAGGATCGGCCCGCCACATAGCACGAGAAAACGCCAGCGATTGGACCCCATCGGACCCTCCATGTTTGAAAAAGGTTGATGACCAAGATGCCGTTGAGGCGCGGCATCGGAGCATACGGCACATTGATAAGCTACGCGTTTGCTCTCGCGCAAATACGACTCGTATCCTCAAGGGAAAAACGAGCTTCACGGTCGGCTCCCAGCCCCTACGGTTCAGATTGCAGTCGTTTATGGCGCATCGGCGACACTTTCACGCTCGCGCCTCATCGCACGCTGCTGTCCGACTGTCGTGAGGGGGAGGGCTGACGAGGGGCTGATAACGGAGGGTTTGCTAACCGCGAGACGACGCTAGTTTCCTATCGTCACGCGCGAAGCTCAGTATTTGCGAAGCCGACTGTGTCAACAAACGGGCGTATGATGCCTCGGACGTGCGTCCACCGATGTCCCTCCTCCACACGCAGGCCGTCGTTCTAGCTTCCCTCGCATTGCTGGGCGCAGCGCGAAGCCACCATAGCGGCCTCGACTCGAGCTTCGGCCGCGACGGCAGGGTGCTCACTGACTTTGGTTTCGGAAGCGATGATATCGCGTTCGCGATTGCCATTCAGCCGAAGGGCACGATACTCGCCGCGGGCGCCAGCGAGAGTGGTGGCGCGAACAGGACTTTCGCTCTGGCTCAATACGCCGCCGACGGAAGCCTCGACCCGAGCTTTGGCACCGGTGGACGGGTGCTGACCGCCTTTGGAGCCGGGGTCGATGCTTCTGCCAACGCTGTCGCGCTCGAACACAACGGGAAGGCTATCGTCGCCGCCGGTCGAGCGAGAATTGTCGGCAATACTGACTTCGCGCTGGCTCGCTATCGCGCCGACGGAAGCCTCGACGCGCGCTTCGGCAATGGTGGCATTGTGCTAACCGACTTCGGCGGTTTCGACGGCGCCGTTGCCATCGCACTTCTAACGAACGGTCGGATCCTGGTCGCCGGGAACAGCGACGAGGACTTCGCGCTGGCTCGCTACAACGCCGACGGCAGCCTCGACCGCAGCTTCGGCAGTGGCGGTAAAGTGCGAACCGATTTTGGTGGCTTCGATGAAAGGGCCTATGCGATGGCACTCGAGACGAAAGGGCCGAAGATCGTCGTTGTCGGGACCAGCAACGGAGGCTTCGCGCTTGCCCGATACAACCCGGACGGAGTCTCGACCCGACCTTTGGGACGGCGGGATGGTGGTCTGACCGACGTCGGCGCCGCAGGTGGGGATGATGCCGCACACGGCGGTCGCCATTCAACCAGACGGGTCGATCATCGTCGCCGGAGTAAGCACTGGTCCTTTGGGCTCGGTCAAGCAGGACTTCGTGGCCGATTCGTTACACTACTGACGGGAGCGCTCGATTCCACCTTCGGCGACGGCGGCGTGGAAAGTTGACTGACTTCGGCGCGCTGAGCGGGAATCGCGAGGGCGGTCGCAGTGCGGCCGGACGGCAACATCGTGGCCGCGGGGCAGGCGCCCAGTCTTAGCTGGGATTTCGCGGTTGCGGACTACAACGCGGACGGAAGCGTCGACTCGAGCATTCGGCAACGGCGGAAGGCTACTGACGGACTTCGCTCCCGTGGGAACAACAATCAAACGTGCACTGTCGTCGAGACTCCGCCGCGGCCCTGCCGGGACGACCAGGCGTTTGCGGTCGCAGCCGATACGAATGGCGCCCTCGTCGCCGCGGGCGTAAGCAGGGGGTCGAACGAGGGCGACTTCGCGCTCGCGCGTTACACGGTCCGTTGAACCCTCCTGGCTCATTGCCAAGGCGGAGCCACAACGAGACTTTGTCGGCGAGGGAACGGCGGGGCCGACCTCACCCCTCGAGTGCGGTGCAGGCTCGCCAGAGCGTCCGGCGCGCGGAGGAACGCGGTCCCTCGGTGCGCATCTCGAAGCGGACGAATCGCTTCGAGTTGCGATTGCTGGACCCGGGGCGCGCCGAGTTGAAGTTGCGGCTCGACGATGCCGACCGCGAAGAGCTCGCGGCGAGCGGCATTGCCGCCCCGAAGCCGATTGCCCTCACGAAGCAGTAGTCGCGCACATGCCGCGGGCGCAAGCGGGTTCGATGTCGTGCGAACGCTGGGGCTCGCGCTCCTCGACAGTCGAAGATCCCATGCAGACCATGCGAAATCCTGCTTCGCTGGGAGCGAATCCCCGGCCTGTCCAGCGAGACGGTCAGCATCCGACGTGTTGACGCCCTCCGTGACGCCCACGCGCAAGGCACGCTGAGGACACCGGCGGACGCCTTAAGCGATCTGGCCCACGTTTTCTTGTGCGCCAACCTGCGGTGGACACCGGCGGATGGGGCACGTTGGGACTTTTAATCAGTTGGTCCTGGGTTCGATCCCCAGGGGGCCCACTTTCTTCAGGGCGCGCTTCGCGCGGTCTGGCGCTGCGCCGCTCATGAGGATCCGTCCTCATCGCGCACGCCCTTTTGACTGCGCTCTGATGCTGTCCCGAACGCCAACCCAAAGTCGTGACCACAAGGACGCCATCCACGAGACATTGGCGAATCCAATCGCCACATACTCGGCCTGTGCAGAGTCGAATGACGCGGATGGCGTGCTGAGTTCGGCAAGCCAGTAATCGGGACGGTCTCGCCCCGGGATCTCGCGCAACAGGCGCGCAACGCAGTGGAATCTGCGCATAGAGATCGTCCGGTGCGCGGTCCACGGATTTGATCAGGACGTGCACGCGCCACGCGTTCTGGGCTCGAAAGCAGTCACTTCGGATCGATCGCGCTCGCGCCCGCGTCGCTGAGCCAGGCGACGGCCGCACTCATGTCGGTGAACGGACGCAGAGAGATCGAGGTCTCGGTGAGCAACATTTCCGCCATCCGCAGCATCCCGTAGAACGCTGGTGACCCCTGCCGCAACACCACGGCCCATCGGCACCGCCCTAAGCCTTGCTGGTACCGTCGAATCGTGTTCACGCCCTTCCGGATGTCACTGGCCTCCGGCAGATCGGCGTCTGCGCGAGAATCCTCGAGGATGTGGAATCCGGACGTGAAGAGTGGGTCTGCGAGGATCGTCTCGAGCGTGCGCGTCCACACGCCGGCCGGCTCAGACGCCGTATGCGTCCAAGCCACCAGGCGACGGGTTGGATCGATCTCGTAGGGCACGGGGAGCGTAGTCGTGCTCGTAATTCTACGCCTTCAGACACCCGCCGGCGCCAAGCATCGCGGGGCTACCGGCCACCCCGCGCGCGAAGGCGGAGCCTGCGCGCCGTAGCCCGAAAGAAGAGGCGGGCTGCGGCGTAGCCGAAGGGCGAAGGCGGGTAACTGGCGCAACCAGTATCAGTGGTGATACAGGTTGGCCCTTGGGATGCCAAGGCTCCAGCTGACGCACACCGACGAACGCGTCCTCGAACAACTCCATCGCAGGAAGACACCCCAGGTCGTGGACACCATCGCGACCACCTTGGGCCTCACGCGCGAGGTGGTCGTGTTGAGCCTGGCGCGTCTGCAGCTCGCCGACCTCGCCGAGCCCATTCCTGGATCGGACGCCACCGGTCAGCGGAGTTGGAAGGTGAACCCCTAACCTCTTCGACCCTTCGACCTTTCGACCTTCAACCCGCGACATCGTCGACAGCGGCAAGCAGGCGCTCCACTTCGTCGGGCGTCGTGTAGCACGCGCAGCCGGCGCGCACCACGCCGTCCGCGCTGTGGCCAAGCCGAGCGATCGCGGACGTCGCGTAGAAGTCTCCGTTCGACAGAAATAATCCGCGCGATACCAGCTCGCGTGCGACCTCGTCCGACGTGCGGTCCTTGACGACGAACGCCACGGTCGGCGTCCGAGGCTGATCGGGCGCGGGCCCGTACACGCGCACGCCGGGAATCGCGGCCAGCCCGTCGTACAGCCTGGTGACGAGCTCGTGCCCGCGCGCGTGCAACGTGCCGAACACGGATTCGAGGGCCGCCCGCCGGTTCGTCGACGACCCACGGTCAAGCGACGCGAGGAAGTCAATCGCCGCCCCGGCGCCGACAATGCCCTCGTGGTTCTGTGTCCCGGTTTCAATCCGCTCCGGGGCCGTCGACGGCGCCGGAGCGAGCTTCGGGACGTCCACTCGCGACAGGAGATCGTGACGCCCGAACAGGACGCCAACGTGCGGCCCGTAGAACTTGTACGCCGAGCAGGCCAGCAGATCGCAGGCCAGGGCGTCGACGTCCACGAGCGTGTGCGGCGCGTAGTGGACGGCATCCACGAACAACAACCCTCCCACCGCGTGAACCAGGCGGCCCGCGGCGGCAACGTCGTTGATGGTGCCGAGCGCGTTCGATGCCGCGCCAACGGCCACCAGGCGTGTCCGCGGCCCGACCGTCGCCTCCATCGCGGTCCAGTCGAGCTGCCCGGTTTCGACGTTCATCCCCACGGTTCTGATCGTCACGCCACGTTCACGCTCGAGGGCCTGCCAGGGCGCCACGTTGGCGTGATGATCGAGCTCCGTGAGAACGATTTCATCGCCCGGTCCCCACTCGCGCCCAAGCCCGCGCGCGACGTGGAAGGTCAGCGACGTCATGTTGTTACCGAAGGCGATCTCGCTCGGCCGCGCGTTCAGGAAGTCCGCCAGCGCGCGGCGCGCCTCGTCGAGGGCCGCATCGGTCTCGAGGCTGGTCGGGAAGTGCCAGTGCGTGTTGGCGTTGTGATGCAGCAGGTAGTCGCTCATCCGCTCCACGACGAACGCCGGGACCTGCGTGCCACCCGGACCATCGAAGTAGGCGACCGGATGGTCCTCGTAGCGGCGTCCCAGCGCGGGAAACCGCGCGCGGATATCCGGCAACGATGCAACCGTAACAGCGGAGGCGACGGACGAGGGCGTCGAGGTCATGGCCAGCAGTCTACAACGCGTCTCCCTCGGCGCGGACCGTCGACGCGGCTTGCCCGGCTCGACAAACGGGGAGTACAGTGGGGACCTTTCCGGACTGTCCGCGAAGGAGGAACTCATGCGAACGCTTGCTCTCACCGGCGCACTTGCGGGCCTTTGCATCGTCGCGGCCTGCGGTGGTGGCACGACCCCAGCGAAGCGCGCCGACACGGGCGGGATCAAGATCGGGCTGCTGCTCGACGACCTTCGACAAGAGCGATGGAAGCGCGATCGCGATCTTTTCGTGAGCCGCGCCGAGGAGCTGCACGCCAAAGTAGAGGTGCGCACCGGCGAGGGCAATCCCGACACCCAGCTCAAAGCCGCCAACGAGCTGCTCGACGCCGGCGTGAAGGTGCTCGTCGTCGTGCCGAACGATCTCGAAAAAGCGGTCGCCATTGTCGACGCCGCGGCGGCAAAGAAAGTGCCCGTCATCAGCTACGACCGGCTGATTCGCGATGCCGATGTCGCATTGTATGTGTCGTTCGACAACGTGAAGGTCGGCAGGATGCAGGCCGAAGCGCTCCTCACCCGCGTGCCGAGCGGCAACTACGTGCTGCTCGGAGGCGCGCAGACCGACAACAATGCCCGGCTGCTGCGCGATGGCCAGATGGAGGTGCTGAAGCCTGCGGTCGCCAGCGGTGCCGTGAAGATCGTCGCCGAGCCGTGGATCGATCGCTGGGATGAGGCCGACGCCAAGACGCAAATGGCGAGCATTCTCAAGAAGACGAAGAACGTCGCTGCCGTCGTCGCCTCGAATGACAGCATCGCCAAGGGTGCCATCGACGCGCTGACCGAGGCGAAGCTCGCCGAAAAGGTTGCGGTGTCGGGACAGGATGCCGAGCTCGGCGCGTGCCAGCGGATTGTGGCCGGCACTCAGACGATGACCGTGTACAAGCCCTTGAAGCCGCTGGCGCGGATGGCGGCGGGGGCCGCGTGGAGTCTTGCGAACGGCCAGCCGATCGACAGCCTGGTGAAGGTGAACAACGGCAAGAAAGATGTGCCGGCGCGCCTGCTCGACCCCATCTCCGTCGAGAAGAGCAACCTCGATGTCACCGTCGTCAGCGACGGCTATCACACCCGGGCAGAGGTGTATGGGAGCAAGTGAGTGATGCCGGGCGCGGCTGCTGCACGGGTGACGCTGCCCGTCCTCGACGCCACGACGCTCACGGCCGCGTGCCAGCAGATGCTGACCGACGCGCGCGCCGCCTTCGACGCGCTCGCCGCGTTGCCGCTCGAGCGCGCGACGCCCGAATCGGTGCTCGACGAATGGGATCGGATTGGAATCGCCCTCGAGAATATCGAGGGCCCCATCGCGATCCTGAACAACGTCCATCCGGACAAGACCGTCCGCGACGCCGCCGACGAGGCGATTCGCGGCCTCTCTGCCTTCCAGGTCGAAGTCTTCCAGAACGAGGCGCTGTTCGCGCGCGTGCAGGCCGTGATCGCCGAGACGCCGGCGCAGGCCCAGCTCAAGAGGGATCTCGTCGAAGCGTTCGAGGACACGGGCGTGACGCTGCCTCCCGATCGTCGGGCGCGCGCCAAGGCAATCGCCGAGCGGATGACGGTGCTCTCCCAGGAGTTCGCGCGCAATCTGCGTGACAACCAGGAGCGGCTCGCGTTTGCGCCGGACGAGATGGCCGGTCTGCCCGAATCGTATCTCGCCCGACAGCCGCGCGACGACCACGGCAACTACCTGCTGTCGTACGACTATCCCGACTTCAATCCGTTCATGGCGAATGCCGAGTCGGAGGCGGCGCGGCGCCGCTATTACATCGGTTACTTGAACCGCGGCACGGCGCGGAACCTCGAGATCCTCGACGAGGTCGTCGGCTTGCGCCGTGAGATTGCGAGCCTCTACGACCTCCCGAGCTTCGCGCACTTCGTCTTGCGGCGGCGGATGGCGGCGACGCCCCGGGCCGTCGAGCAGTTTCTGTCGGAGGTGAAGGCGGCGGTCGAAGAAGCGGAGCGCAACGATCTCGAAGACCTGCGAGCCCTCAAAGCCGCGCGTGAAGGCGCGAGCGTCAAGAAGACGACCGTCTCGAGATGGGACGTGCCGTTCCTGAGCGAGCGGCTGCGCGAAGCGCGCTACAGCGTCGATCAGGAGTCGCTTCGCAAGTACTTCCCGCCGAGCGCGGCGCTGGCCTGGCTGCTCGACGTGAGCTCAACGCTGTACGGGCTCCGCTTCGAGCGTGTGTGGGTGCCGACATGGCACGACGACGTCTTCTACTACGACGTCGTCGATGCCGAGACGGGTGGCTTCATCGGCGGCATCTACTTCGACCTCTACCCGCGCGAGGGCAAGTTTCCGCATGCGGCCGCGTGGCCGGTGCGCGGCGTCGGACGCCGGACCGGCCGCACGCCGATCAGCGTGCTCGTCGCCAACTTCGATCGCCGCGGTCTGACGCACGACGAGGTCGAGACGCTGTTCCACGAGTTCGGACACATCCTGCACGGCGTGCTCTCGGAGGCCACCTACAACTTCCACGCCGGCACGAGCGTGCAGCGCGACTTCGTGGAAACGCCGTCGCAGATCTTCGAAGAATGGGCGCGACGCCTCGAAAGCCTGCAGCGCATGGCCGCGGTGTCGCCCGAGACGCCGGTGATGGACGCGGGCCTCGTCGAGCGTTTGAACGCCGCGCGGCGCTTCGGAAAGGGCCTGCTCTATGCCCGGCAATGGCTGTACGCCTCGTTCGATCTTGCGCTCACCAGCGAAGAGCCTGGTGGCGCGCTGCCGGTCTGGAAGAAGATGGAGGGCGACTCGCTCCTCGGCCACGTCCCCGACACCGCCTTCCCCGGCACTTTCGGCCACATCGTCGGCGGCTACGCCGCCGGGTACTACGGCTATATGTGGGCCGAGGTGATCGCGCTCGACATGCTGTCGGAATTCGGCGACGACATCATGAACCCGGAGGTCGGACGACGCTTCCGCCGCGAGATTCTGAGCCGCGGCGGCGAAGCCCCCGCCGCGGCCCTGGTGGAACGCTTTCTCGGCCGTCCGGTGAACGCCGACGCCTTCTTCAAGGAAATCGTCGGCGCCCGCGCGTAGTCACGGATGGCCGCCGCGGATTGACACGGATCGGAAACAGGTCACGGATGGACGCCGATCAACACGGACAATCAAAGCAAACAAGAATGATCCGTGTATTCCGTGTCCTTCCGTGACCGTGCGGCTCCGTGTCCTCCGTGACCGTCCGGTCCGTGTCCTTCCGTGACGATCCCGTCCGCGACCGCGACGCCGTCGCTAGCCCGCCACATTTTCCGCGAATGTGATCACGAAGCCATCCGGATCGGCGATGGCGAACTCGCGCATCCCGTAGAACTTCGTTTCGAGCGGCATCACGATGCGCGCCTTGCCCGAGAGAGAGGCGTGCAGGTCATCGACGGCGTCCATGGTGACGAACATCGTCCACGAGCCTCCGGCCACTGTGGCCGCGAGCTCGGGATACTCGGCGGGGGCGGCGTGCTGGGCGTTCAGGAAGCGGTAGAAGCTCAGGCTTCGCTCGATGTCCGACACGACGAGATTGGGCGTCAGGGATTGAAAGACCGGCATGCGTAGCGCCTGATTGGATCTCCGAGGCGGGGCCCCCGAGGGACGGCTCGTCTAGCATAGTGACAGTTGTCACGCCGCCGGCTTGATGTCTCGCACTGGCAGCGGCGCGTCTGATGGAGGAGCATGGGCGTATGACAAACGAGCCTGTGGCGTCCCTCGAAGGCGTTACCCATCGCTACGGCGCCGTGGAGGCGCTGTCGAATGTCAGTCTGACGCTTTCGGCCGGGCAGGTCACGGCGCTGCTTGGGCCGAACGGCGCCGGCAAGACGACGATCGTGCGCCTGCTCACCGGGCTGGCCCGACCGACGGCCGGCACCGCCACGCTCTTTGGCGGTAATCCGCAGAGCGTCGCGGCGCGCCGGCAGCTCGGCGTGATGCTGCAGGTGGCGCGCGTGCCCGAGGTGCTGACGGTCCGCGAGCATATCCACCTCTTCTCCTCCTACTATCCGGCGCCGCTGCCGCTCCCGAAGGTGCTCGAGGTCGCAGGTCTCGAGGCGCTGGCCGACCGGCGATACGGGCAGCTGTCGGGCGGCGAGAAACAGCGCACGCTCTTCGCGCTCGCGCTCTGCGGCAACCCCACGCTTCTGTTCCTCGACGAGCCGACGGTGGGAATGGACGTCGAGTCGCGGCGGCGTTTCTGGACGGGCGTCCGCTCCCTCGTTGCCGCCGGCCGATCGATCCTCCTGACCACGCACTACCTCGAGGAAGCGGACGCGCTGGCCAGCCGGATCATCGTCCTGAATCGCGGCCGCATCGTCGCGGACGGGACGCCGGCAAGCATCAAGCACCATGCGGCCGATCGTCAGGTGCGCTGCCAGACGCGCCTGTCGCGTGGCGCGTTGGCGGCGCTGCCTGGCGTTCAGCGGGTGGACGACGAGCCGCCGGGCGTGCGCCTGCTCACGACCGACGCGGATCAGACGCTTCGCGCGCTGCTCCGCCAGGACGAGACCGCGTGCAACCTGGATGTTCGATCGGTCGGCCTCGAGGACGCGTTCCTCGCATTGACCAGCGCCGACCACGAGATGAGCACCGCCAGCTGAAGGAGCTGCCATGACGACCGCCGCTGCCGCCATCCTGGACCTGCCCGCACCCGCGCGGGCGTCGACGCGAGGACCGTCGCTGAGGACCTACGCGCTCGAGACGAAATACGAGTTCTTCAAGCTGCTGCGCACGCCGCACTACTCGGTACCGGTGCTCGCCTTTCCGGTGATGTTCTACCTGCTCTTCGGTCTGAGCCTCGCCGGACGGACCAAGGACGGCGTCGGCGCGGCGCAGTACCTCCTCGCGAGCTACAGCATCTTCGGGGTCGTGACGGCGGCGCTCTTCGCATTCGGCGCAGGCGTCGCAACGGAACGCGCGTTGGGATGGCTGGTGTTGAAGCGGGCGACGCCAATGCCCGTCAGCGCCTACCTGGCCGCAAAGGTCGCGTCCGCCATGTTGTTTGGAACCGTGATCCTGATCACGATGGCCTTCTGCGCGATCGTGCTCGGGGGCGTGCACCTGTCGATTGCGACCTGGCTGAAATTGCTGCTCGTCGTAACGCTCGGATCGATTCCGTTCTGCATGGCCGGCCTGCTGGTGGCATTCATCGTCCCGCCCGCGGGCGCCCCCGGCATCATGAATCTCATCAACCTGCCGCTGGCATTTGCCGGCGGCTTGTGGATGCCCGTGGAGATGCTGCCGAAGATGTTTCGCGCCATCACGCCGGTGATCCCGCAGTACCACCTCGGGCAACTGGCGCTCGCCGCCGTTGGCGCCGCGCCGACGAGCAGCACGCTGGGGCACATCGCCGCCCTCGGGATCACGGCACTCCTGTTCGGCGCCGCGTCGTGGGTCGCGTGGCGCCGCAGCGACGCCAGCGCCTGAGAGTTGCGGGCCCATGGTGCGCATCCGATAATCGGTGTTCCGCATGAGCGCATTCATCCACGAAGGGCGCGGCGTCGGTTGGGCCAAGTACCTGTGGCTCGCCTACCTGCTGTTCTACTTCGCGTATCTCGTGCTGCTGCCAGCGTCGCTCACCGCGTGGATGGTGTCGCTGCTGGCGGTCGCCGTGTTCCTGCCGCTCTATCTCTACGGCTTCAAGGTCACCGGCACGCGCCTGGTGGTCGTCTCGTTGGCGATCTACGCGCTTGGCTCGGCGATGATGCCCGTGAACCTGGGCGCCAATTGCTTCTTCATCTACGCGGCGGCGTTCATCGGCTTCGCCGGATCGCCGCGACTCGGGGCATGGTGGCTGGTGGCGATGCTCGCCGGCATCGTCACGCAGGGCTGGGCGTTCAGCTGGCCGCTTTACGTGTCGGTGCCCACGTTCATCGTCGCGGGCATCATCGGCGCCACCAACATCAACGTCGCCGAGTTCCGCCGTCGGGGGCAGGAGCTGCGGGTCGCACGGGATGCCGTCGTCGAGATGGCGCGGGTCGCCGAGCGCGAGCGGATCGGCCGCGATCTCCACGATCTGCTCGGCCACACGCTGTCGGTCATCGTGCTGAAATCCGAGCTCGCATCCAAGCTGGCCGAGCGCGATCCAACGCGTGCGGCTCAGGAAATCCGCGACGTCGAGCAGATTTCGCGCGACGCGCTCAGCGAAGTGCGGAAGGCCGTGCGCGGCTATCAATCGGAAGGATTGCCTGACGCCGTCGCCAACGCCGAGCGCGTGCTGGTGGCGGCGGGGATCGAGCCCCACATCGGGTTCGCCGCGCTCACGCTGGAACCGGACGTGGAGCGGGCGCTCGCCTTCTCGCTGCGAGAAGCGGTCACGAACGTCGTTCGCCATGCGCAGGCCAGGCATTGCTGGATCACGCTGACGGTCTCAGCCGGACGGGCCGTGCTCGAAGTGCGCGATGACGGGCGCGGCGGCAGCGGCCCGGAAGGCAGCGGCCTTTCCGGCATGCGCGAGCGCCTGCGACAGGTCGCCGGGACGGTCGAGCGCAGCGGCGATCGCGGTACACGCCTTCTCATCACGCTGCCCCGCGGCGGGACAGCGACAGGACTTGCGTCGTGATTAAGGTGTTGATTGCGGAAGACCAGGCCATGGTCCTCGGCGCGCTCGGGGCGCTCATCGACATCGAGCCCGATCTCGAGGTGGTCGCTCAGGCGCCGTCGGGGTCGGACGCGCTCAAGGCGGCGCTGTCGCTGCGGCCCGACGTCGTCGTCACCGACATCGAGATGCCGGGGCTGTCAGGGCTCGAGCTGACCACAGAGCTGCGGCGTCGCGGCAGCACGGCCCGCGTCATCATCCTCACCACGTTCGCCCGTCCGGGTTACCTGCGGCGCGCCCTGGACGCGGGAGCGAGCGGCTATCTGCTTAAGGACGCGCCGTCGCATCGTCTTGCGGATGCCATCCGCCGCGTGCACGGCGGCGGCCGTGCCGTCGATTCGGAGCTGGCCGCGGAGGCGTGGTCGGAGGCGGATCCGCTGACCGATCGCGAGCGGCAGGTGCTGCGGCTCGCGGCTGACGGTGAAGCCGGCGCAGACATCGCCGAGAAGCTGGAGCTGTCGGAAGGAACCGTGAGGAACTACCTGTCCGAGGCGATCAGCAAGCTTGGCGCGAAGAATCGTGTCGAAGCAGCGCGCATTGCGAGAGTCAAAGGGTGGCTCTAAGAACGCCCAAGCTAAAGCTTGGGCCTACGATCGTCTACGTCCTTTCCGTACGATCGTCCGTGTCCGTGCGTACGTAGGCCCGAGCTTCAGCTCGGGCATCAATCAAAACTCCACCAGCATCCCCGCCGACGGGACGAACGGCACCAGCGGCTTCACCAGCTGATGGATCTCTCCATCCGGCGTGATGAACCCGGCGGCAGCGCGCCAGTTGGTCTTGCCCGTCACGTTCATCAGCTCGACAAACAGCGTGAGCCGGCTCCGCGTGAAGACGAACGTCCGCGTCGTCCGCACGTCGAGGCGCGCGTAGGCGGGCAGGCGCGCGCCGTTCCGTTCGGCCGACACCGCGTACCGCGCCGGCGCGTCCTCCGGAACGGGTCGATCGGCGGCGCCGGCACGTTCCTCGACATACCCCGCAATCGGAAAGTTCGAGGACGTGCGGAACTTCGCGGCAACGGAGGTGCGCTCCGAGATCCGGAATTGCGCATAGAGCGCGAGCGAGTGGCGCTGATCGAAATCGGCGTCGTACTGCTCGCCGGTCAGGCGATTCTCGTCTCGCGCGACGCCATAGCTGTAGGTCAGCCATCCAGAAAGGCCGTTCGGGCTTCGCCGCTGCAGCTGCAGCTCGATGCCGGAGGCCCGAGACGTCAGCGCGTTGACATAGCGCGTGTCGAACAGCGGCGGGCTCAACTCCCCATCCACGATTTGCCAGTCGTCGCGCGGCAGATCGATGCCGTCGCGGCCGCGGCGCTGATACCAGACCGCCTGCGCGCGCATCAGCGCGCCCACGCGCCGCGACACGCCGACGTCGGCGTGCCAGGCCCGCTCCGGCACGAGATCGGCCGCGCCGCGCAGGCCGGCGATCTCGTTGAAGCCTGGAAACTGTCGATAGACGCCGGTGCCCGCGACGAGTTCGACGCCCGCACCCAGCGGGAGCTGCCCGCGCAGCCATGGCGATGCCGTGCTGCCGCCGGAACCGGTCCAGTGGTCAACGCGCCCTCCGGCGGCCACCAGCGACGCGTGCGGTCCGGACCAGCGCACCTCCGTGAACGCGCCGGCCAATGTCGAGTCGAGCGCCGCGTCCTGGCGAAGGTGTGCCGGCGCCCGCGGGTCGACGATGCGCCGCGACGCAATCTCGTCGTGGCTGCGCGACGCATTCGCGCCGGCGTCGAGCGACCATCGTGAGGACGGCACGAAGCTGAGATCCGTCCGCCAGCCGACAGTGAGCGACTTGCCTTCATCGAGCACGACCCGCGCAAGGCTGCGACCGTAGTAACGGCTGCCGGTCACGCTCACTCGTTGGGTCAGGAGCAGGCGCGGGCCCGGTGCGTAGTGCCAGCCCGCAACCGCGAGAAACGCGTCATTCCTGGCGACGAGCGGATTGTTCACGCCGACGTGCAGCTGGCTCGCGCTCAGCCTCGAGCGCCCAACGACCGCCGACACCGCCAGTTTCTGTTTCGCCGTCAGATCCCAGGTGAGCTTCCCGGCGATATCCGAGAATCCGAACGCGAAGTTGTCCTGGTCGGATATCTGCTTGATCAACAGATCCAGATAGCTCTTTCGTGCCGACAGCAGCCACGCTCCGCGGCGTCCAAGCGGTCCCTCGCCAACGACCGATGCGCTGGATCCGCTGAGCGCGAGCCGCCCGTGAGCGCGATCGCGCGAGCCTTCGCGAAGGGTCATCTCCACCTGGGCGCCGGTCCGGTTGCCGAAGCGCTGCGGATAGCTGCCGTTGAACAGCGCGACATTCTCGAGGATGTCGCTGTTGATCATGCCGATGGAGCCCGTCTCGTCGGCGCCCTGCACGGTGTGGCTGAGGAAGGGGCTCGAGACCCCGTCGATGGCCAGGCCGATATGCGCGAAGTTCGCGCCGCGTACGGCGAACTCAGCGGTGAAGTCGTCGGTGGCCGCGACGCCAGGCAGCACCTGGAGCGTGCGCACCGGATCGTCGAGGACGAGGCCGCGGAGGTTCTGGAGATCGGCGCTGTTCAGCAGCTGCTGCGCGGGAACCGCAGGCTCGCGTTGCCGGAACGGATCGCCGATGACCTGCACGCGTTCGGAATATGTGCCAGTGCCCCCGACGAGCGGGATGAGGACATGAATCGATCCGCCCGCTCCCACTGAGATCTGACGTCGGAAGGGTGCGTAACCCACGACCGAGACGGCCAGCGTCCGGGGCTCGGTGGAGACGTTCTCGAACCGAAAACGGCCGTCCCGATCCGTGTCGGCCGCACCGGCGTCGGTGAGATGAACAGGAATATCCGAGAGAGGCTGGCCAGTCGCCGCGTCAACGACCTGGCCGGTGATCGTGCCCTCGTGCGGCTGGGGGAACGGCGCGGAGGCGCATAGGAACACGAGCGCATAGGCGCACAGGAATTCTGCCGGATGCACCTAGGCACCACACCTTCAGCGATACGATTCGTGGCCCCTTCGACCTTGCGACCCTTGCGACCCTTCGACCCTGTTAAGTGAGCGTCGTCAGGTACTTGTAACTCTGTCGCAGGCTCGCGATGGGATCGGCAGAGTGATCCTGTTCGACGAAGTAGTGTTCCGCCTTTGCCGCGGACGCCGCGGCGAGGACCGCCGGGAAGTCCACGGCTCCCGAGCCCACTTCCACGAACGTATCCTTCGGCACCGTCTCATCGAGCGCCGTCGGAGCGCCTTTCACCTTGTCCTTCAGATGGATCAATGAAACCCGGCCCGAGTACTGCTTGATCGCGGAGACCGGATCCGTGCCAGTGATGCTGACCCAGAAGACGTCGAGCTCGAGCTTCACGACGCCTGGATCGCAGGCCTCCAGCATGATGTCGAGTGGCCGTTTTCCGTCGGGGAGCGGCGCGAACTCGAAGGCGTGATTGTGATAGCAGAAGCCGAGGCCGGCCTTTGTCACCTGTTCGCCCGCCGCCTGCAGCTTCTTGCCGAAGTCGCTGAATCCCGCGGCGTCTTTCGGCCGGTCCGCTGGAGCGACATAGGGGACGACCAGGTATTTGGTGCCCGCCGCCTTGGCCTTGCCGATCGCTGCCGCGAGATCGTCGCCGTTCGGCTTCGGACCATGGGTCAGAAGCGCGCTATCGAGGTGGATGCTGACCGGCGCCAGGCCGTACTTCTGTGCCAGCGGCACCGAGGTGTCGAGTGTGCCGTAGACCAGCTCGATCTCTTTGTAGCCGATATCGGCGATGGCCTTGATCGTCGCGTCGGGGTCCTTCGCAAACTGATCGCGCACCGTGTAGATCTGCACGCCAAGCGTCGAGGGCGCCTTCGCGAGCAGTCGCCCTCCGGCGATCGCGCCGACGCCGCCGGCACCGAGCAATTGAAGCACTTCACGTCGGGTCAGACCATCGGTCGTCACGGGCATCTCCGTTCAAGAAGACGAGATCGTCAGCGGTTTGGCCAACCCCGAAATCCTACACGCCGACGCCGCGGTCGGACAACCCGACATCAGGCGAGGCGATCGAGCAGACGCTGCACGTGGTCGAGCTCGTCCCGATTCACGGTATGGCCCATTCCGGGGTACAGGACATCGGTCACGTCCGCGCCGTTTGCCCGAAGAACGTCGGCCGACTCGAGCACGCGCGCGGCCGGAATGTGGTCGTCGATATCGCTGCACCCGAGAAAGACCGGCGTTCGATCGAGGGCGCCGTCTCGCGGCCACGTCGTGCCCGGCGGTCCGATGAGGCCGCCGCTCAACCCGCTCACGCCCCCATAGCGGGCCGGGTTCCGAACGACGAACTCGAGGGCGAGGCAGGCGCCTTGCGAAAAGCCCGCCAGGAAGATGCGGTCGTGCGCAATTCCGGCTTCGGTGGCACGCATCACGAGGTCGCCGAGGGCGGCGAGCGCCGATGAGAGCCAGGGCTCGTTGGAGGCGAGCGGCGCCACGAACCGGTTCGGATACCAGGAATGCGCGGCCGCCTGCGGTGCCAGCCAGGTCACGTGCGGCGCGCGGAGCGCGCGCGCGAGCTCGAGGATCCCTTCGGCAGTTGCGCCGCGGCCGTGCACGAGAATGGCCGCGACCGGAGCGGTTCCCAGAGCCGGCCCTTCGACGATGACCGGCTGGCCGTGGTGAGGCCCCGGGCTGCGCAGTGTCAGGTTTACGAAATCGTCCGGGTCAGTTGAACGCATCGCTGCATGTTAGGCTGGCCGGCGTGTGTCACGCACCTGGAGGCCTCGGAAGCCGGACCCTTCGAGACGCCGTGGCCATCCTGGCGGTCTCAACCCTGTTTCCGGTCATCTCCGGCGGCGCGGTGACGCGCTCGACGGCGCGCCTCGACATCCGGGGCCGCGAGCAGACCCTTCAAATCTACGGAATGCCGGCGCCGAACATCGCCATTGTCTCGAGTGGAGACGGCGGCTGGGTGCATCTCGCGCCTCATGTCGCGGAGGCACTCGCCGCCCGCGGCTGGTATGTCGTCGGTTTCGATGCGAAGGCCTATCTGTCGAGCTTCACTGGGAGCCAGGGACCCCTCTCGGAGCGGGATGTGCAGCAGGACTACGCGCAGCTGATCGATTTCGTCACGCCGAAGGATCGCGACCGGCCAGTGCTGATCGGCGTCTCTGAGGGGGCGGGCCTCTCCGTCCTCGCCGGCACCAACGACATCGTGAAGCAGCGGATTCAAGGCGTCGTCGGCCTGGGATTGCCGAACATCAGCGAGCTGGGCTGGCGCTGGCGCGACATGCTGATCTACGTCACGCACGCGATCCCCAACGAGCCCACCTTCACCGCGGCCAACGTCATCGGACGGCTGGCGCCCGTCCCGCTGGCAGCCATCCATTCGACCCATGACGAGTTCGTCCCCATTCCCGAGATCAACCAGGTAATGGCCCGCGCCGGTGATCCAAAGAAGCTGTGGATGATCGAGGCTGCGGATCATCGCTTCAGCAACAACGAACCCGAGTTCGATCGCCGTCTCGTCGAAGCGCTGACGTGGGTCCACGATCACGCGCCTCGGTAGCCAAGAGCCCTTGTCCGCCGATTACGCCGACTACATTCCAAACACGATCGTGAACCGCGTCGGCCCGCCAGGTGGGCCTTCGAGCGCGTAGTCGAGATCGTGGTTGACCAGGATCTCCTGCACCAGCGTCAGGCCGATGCCCTGCCCGCCTTCCTTCGTGCTGAAGAATGGCATGAACAGCTGATCGCGCACCGATGGCGCGATCCCTGGGCCGGTGTCCTCGATTTCCAGCACGCGATGGCCGTCGCGCGTGAACAGATGGAACGTCAGCGTGCCATCGCGGCCGATGGCCTCGATGCCGTTCTTCGCGATGTTGAGGAGGGCCTGCTCGATCTGGGCGCGATCGGCGGAGACGTGTGCCAGACCCGGCTCGAGCTCGATGCGGACATCGACGTTCAGGGACTCTGCCTGGGCTCGTGTCAATGCTGCAACGCTCGCCACGATCTCGCCGAGATCGACCTCGCGTCGCGCCGGCGCACGCAGCCGGACGACGTCCGCGAAGCTGCGCATGAAGTCGTTCAGCTGCGTGGTCCGTCCGATGACGACGCCAATCGCCCGCTCGAAGTCGTCCTTGTCGTCAGGCGTCAGCTGACCCGCATAGCTGAGACAGGATCCGAGCAGCGATTGCGAGGCGCCGACGGTGTTGTTGACCTCGTGTGACAGCATGCGAATCAGCTTTTCGTACGCGGCCTTCTCGGACTGCCGCAGCTCCTCAGTCAGCTCCTCGAGCAGATAGAAGCTGCGCCTGAACCCGCGATCGACGAACGTGCCGTGTGCCACGCGCACCCGGCGGCCGCCCCAAATCGAGATGACGTGGCTCTCGCCGGCCGCCACCGCTTCGAGCTGCCCCACCAGCGGCCGGTCGATCGCCGTCAAGGCCACGCCGACGACGTCCGTGCCGCGGGTCTGGAGGAGGCGCGCCGCCGCCGGATTGATCATGTCGACGCGTCGATCGAAATCGAGCACCAGAATGCCGCCCGGCGACTCGCGCAGCACCCGGGACAGGAACTGCTGCTGCTCCTCGAGCCGGACCCGCTCGTCGCGCAGCGACCCGACCATCTTGTTGTAGACGCGAATCAACCGGTCGATGTCGCCCTCGCCGACTTCGCGAATCCGCGACATGAAATCGCTGTCTTCCAGCAACTGCGCGCTGTCGCGGACGAAGTCGAGCGAGTGGGCAAAGCTCCGCACCAGCATCAGACCGACGGCAAAGGAAATGACGAAGACGAGCTCGGCGGCAAACAGCCAGAGACGGTTCGCGGCGATGAGCCAGGCGGCAAGAGCTGCGAGCAGCAGGTGCAGGACGACGAGATAAACGAGGAACCGTGCCCGGAGGCTCACACCGGGATCTCGTACTTCTCCAGGCGGCGGTAGAGGGCGGCCCGGCTCAGTCCGAGCGCCTGCGCCACCCTGGAGATGTTGCCCCCGTGATGCTTCATCGACTTGAGAATCATCCCCTTTTCGATCTCGTCGATCGTCATGCTGCCCACCGGAGGCAGCACGTCGCGCTCGGCCACGGCCGGTTGCATGTCCATGGTCTGTCTGAAGGCGGCGGCATCAAGGACGTCGGCCTCGCCCATCAGCATGGTCCGCTCGATCGCCTGACGGAGCTGGCGGACGTTGCCGGGCCACGGCTGCGCCACCAGATACCTGACGGCGTCGTCGGTCAACCGGGCCGACTCGCGGCCGTAGGCCTGGCCCACGGCCTGGACGAAGCGCGACGCCAGGATGCGGATATCGTCGCGGCGCTCGCGCAGTGGGGGCAGGTGCAGCGCGATCAGGTTGATGCGATAGAGCAGGTCCTCGCGAAACTCGCCGCGCAGGACCATGTCCGACAGGTTGCGATTGGTCGCCGCGATCACCCGGACGTCCACCGTGCGTCGCTGGCTCGACCCCAGCACCTCGAAGCTGCGGTCCTGGAGGACGCGAAGGAGCTTCACCTGCGACGCCGAGTCCAGGTCGCCGATCTCGTCGAGGAAGATCGTCCCGCCGTGCGCCAGCTCGAAGCGACCCTTTCGATCGTGGCGGGCATCGGTGAAGGCGCCGCGCACGTGTCCGAACATCTCGCTTTCGAAGAGCGACGACGAGATGCCTCCGAGATTGACCTTCACGAACGGACCGGCCCGGCGCCGGCTGTTGCGGTGGATGGCGTCGGCGACCAGTTCCTTGCCCGTCCCGCTCTCACCGGTAATCAGCACCGACGCGTCCGTCGCGCTGACCCGTCCGGCGACGTGCAGAACCTTCACCAAACGGGGATCGCCGCCTACCAGATCGCCGAAGTCGAAGGCCGCGTCCAGATCCTCGCGGTTGACCGGCGACTCCGGTGCCGGCGGCACGTTCGAGAGCGCCAGGGCGGTGCGGACGGTCTGCAGGATCTGCTCGTTGGTCCAGGGCTTCGTGATGAAATCGCTGGCCCCGGCCTTCATCCCTCGGACGGCCAGATCGATCGAGCCCCACGCGGTGATCAGGACGACGGGGACGTGGGGATAGCCTGACCGAATCGCGGCCAGGAGGGAGAGCCCTTCTTCGCCCGTGGTCTGGCGCGTGAAGTTCATGTCCTGGAGGACCAGCTCGCATGGATGCACCGCGAGCCAGTGGGTCGCGTCCGCCGGGCCAGCCACCGCGTGCGACGCGTAGCCCGCCTGCTTCAGCAACAACGACAGCGACGCGAGCACGGACGGGTCGTCGTCGACGATGAGGATCATGTCAGGCTGCAGGCTGCAGGCTACAGTTCATTGCTATTCATAGCGTAACGCTTCGGCGGGCTCGATCCGCGTCGCCACGTGGCTTGGGTACCAACCGCACAGCAGGGTCAGCGCGTATATCGTTGCCACCGAAATGACGAAGGCGATCAGATAGACGTGCGGCTCCACGAAATAGATGATGTTCAGCAACGGGAACTGGGCGACAACCAGCGTGCCGACTGCCAGCGCGAGAAACGTCATCACGCTGATTTCACCGAGAATCTGGCGTCGCACGTTCAGCCTGGAGGCGCCTTTGGCCCGGCGGAGCCCCAACTCGCGCGTACGCTGGGTCACGGCCTGCCAGAGTACGCCAAACAGGCCGAGAGCGACCATGAGCATGAGAAACGCCGCGACCAGCGCGATCGCAACGAGCGGCGCCACGGCGAACCGGATCGAATCGTCTCGCATCTGCGAGAGCCGCGTCACGTCGAACGACCAGCCTGGCGCGGCTGCCTGCAATCGCGTGATCAACCGCTCCTCGAAGTCGGGGGCCGCACCAGCCCGCACCTTGATCAGAAGGTTCCTCGGCGGACGGCTCGTCGGATCGCTGCCGCGCAGCGGCTTGCGAAAGATCGCGTAGTTGCGCGTACCGTCGAACTCTCCGTCCTCCCGATATGCCTCGACCACGCCAACGACCCGGTAGGGACGGCGTGACACGGTGCCGGGCGGTGGATTTTCCGATTGCAGGTCCTGACCAATCGCCGTCCCGCTCCCAAAGAGGTCCTCGCGCATCGTCTGGTTGATCACGACCGCGTCATACGACTGTCCTTCGTCTTGCGGACCAAACCAGCGGCCCTCCGTCAGCTGCAGTCCCATCAGGTCCTTGAACCCGTCCGTCACCTCGGCGACGCCGAACTCGATCGTCCGGCCGCGCCAGTCGTAGGAACTGTTCGACGAGCCGAACTGGTAGGGTGCCAGCATCGTCCCGGCCACGCCCTCGATTTCAGGAAACTCGCCGATCGCCAGGAACAGTTGACTCACGGTTTCCTGCTGCTGTGCATCGAAGTAGTCGTCCGACGTCTGCTTCATGTCGACGTCGATATCCCACACGCGATCGATCGAATAGCCGATCGGCCGCCGCCAGTTGTCCAGCATGTAGACGGCGAGCCCGACCACGGCAAACAACACGAGGAACGAAACGAAGATCTCGGTCATCATCAGCACGTTGGTGCGCTTCCGATTCCAGATCAGCTTGAACAGGTGGCGGATCATCGAGAGGCCCCCTTGAGGGCCTGGACCGGGTGCAGGCGAGACATCCGCCAGGCGGGATAGACGCCCGAGAGCAATCCAAACACGACCGCGAGCGCCACGCCCCACGCGAAGATGCGGTAATTGAGGTGCAGCGATGCGTACTGGATCAGGCCGCTCGCGTTGATCGCCTGCAGGAGCCACGCCGCCAGCACGAACCCAATCGCGGCACCGACGAGCGTGAGCACGACGTTCTCGATGATGAATTGGCCCACCAGCGTGCGCGATGACGCGCCGAAGGCCTTGCGCACACCAATCTCGGACGCGCGTTCCAGGATGCGGCTGGTATTCAGGTTCATCAGGTTCACTGCCGGCAGCAGCATGAACAGCGCAGCGGCGGCGGTGAGCGCGATCATCATGCCGGCGCCGTAGCCGGTGCCCATTCCCGTGCCGTTTCCGATGAAGATGCGGCCGATCGTGTCGAAGAGGGTCTCCGGTGTGGCCTCGACCGATTGGAACATCCGATCGGGCGGCTTGATGGTTCGCAGGCGCGACCAGAACTCATCGCGCGTCGCCGCGACCTTCGCGGGATCCTGAAGCAGCAGAATCCCAATGTAGTTGCCGACGAGCTCCGTACGATAGGTGTCGGACTTCTCCGTCGTATACGGCACCCAGATGTCCGCAAACGGCACGATCCGCAGGATGGGCACATCGGGAACGACGCCGACGACCGTGAAGCGCTGCCCATCGACGTCGATCGTCCTGCCGGCCGCGGTCGTCGATCCGAAGAATCGCCGCCGGGTCGACTCGTTGATGACGGCGACCATCCGCCCGTCGCGCACGTCGCCGTTCGTATAAGGGTGCCCTTCGAGAAACCGGAAATCGAGAATCTCCCAGAAGACGCCGTCCGTCCGCTTCATGTACGACTTGACGCGCTGCCCGTTGACGTACGAAAAGGCGCTGCCGCCGAACGTCGCAATCGACAGTTTCTCGACATTGGGAAGATTCCGGGCATACGAATCCAGCAGCCGGAACCCGGGCATTCCATTCCGGCGCGCTTGCTCGCCGCGCATCATGGCGTAGTAGATCCCGACGGTCCGGTTCTGATTCGTCTCGGGCGGGTACTGCGCGATCACGTGATCGAGAATGGCCGTCGCCAGCATCAGGACGACGAGCGTGAAGCTGATGCCGAAGAGCGAGATGAAGGTGAAGAACTTTCGGCGAAGCAGGACCTTCCAGGCAAGCTTCAGGTAGTTCTTGAGCATCTAGTTCACCATGCGTCCGTCGAAGATCCGGACGATCCGCCCGCTCTGCTCCGCCTGACGCGGATCGTGTGTCACCATCACGATGGTGGTACCGTCCGTCGTTCGCAGGTCCTTCAGCAGCGCCATGATCTCGTCGCCCATCTGGCTGTCGAGATTGCCGGTCGGCTCGTCGGCGAGCAGAATGCGTGGCCGCCCGACGATGGCGCGCGCGATCGCGACTCGCTGCTGCTGGCCGCCCGACAGCTGCGAGGGATAGTGGGCCGCCCGAGATGCGAGGCCCACCCGCTCGATCGCCTCCAGCGCCAGGCGTCGCCGCTCGCGGGCCGACATCGTTCGATACAGCAGCGGGATCTCGACGTTGTCTGCGACATTCAGATCCGCGATCAGATGGAAAGTCTGGAAGACGAATCCGACCTTTTCATTGCGCAGCTTCGCGAGCGCGCGATCGCGATGAGAGGCCACCGCCGTGCCGCCGAGCTCCACCGTGCCGCTGGTGGGCACGTCCAGCAGCCCGATGACGTTCAGCAGCGTGCTCTTGCCGCAGCCTGACGGGCCCATGATCGAGATGAACTCGCCCTCACGCACATCGAGGTTGATATCGGTGAGCGCAACGGTCTCGATTTTGTCGGTTCGATAGACCTTCTCGATGTGCGAAAGCCGAATGATCGGCCGGCCGTTCGATGCGGCACGTGTGTTGGGAACATCCTGCGTGGCAGTCACCATTGTTTTGAGTCCTGTCCTCGGCGGACCTGAAGGTCCGCCCTACATGCGAACTGTCCTCGGCGGACCTTCAGGTCCGCCGGTCAGCGAATGCGCAGATCGCTGAGGCGCTGATACTCGCGCATGTCGGAAATGATCACTTCGTCTCCGGCCATCAGGCCGTTCGTGACCTCGTAATAGTCGAAGCCCGTGAGGCCGAAGGTCACGGACGTCTTCACGGCGCGCGCGCCGCGAATGACGAACACGTCCTGTGTGCCTTCCCCCGTCGAGAACGGACCGCGGCGCACTCGCAAGGTGCGCGGCCTTCGAGCGGTGACGATCGAGACGTCGACGCGGAGGTTCTGTCGAAGCAGCGGGCTCGATGGCTGCGTCAGGCCGATCGCCACGGTCATCACGCCGTTGGCAATCGTCGGATTGATCGACCTGATGGTGCCGTCGAGCGTGTCGTTGTTGATGCGGACCACGGCCGCCTGTCCAACCGACAGCCGCCCGGCGTGCACATCGGAGGCGCTGGCATCGACGCGGAACGACGTAAAGTCCGCCACGCGCGCGAGCACGGCGCCCTTCTCTACCGACGCGCCCTCTTCGGTGACAACCCACGTCAGGACACCTGCACGACCGGCCCGCGGGCTGGCCAGATCGAGCTGGCGGCTCGCTTCCACCTCCTCTTTCCGCAACTTGCCGATCTCCATGTCCAGACCGACCAACTCGGTGCGCGTCGCCTCCTGTGCGTTGCCGCGCTCCGCCGTAATCTGCTTCAGCTCGATGGACGCCTGCGCGGCCGCGAGCTCCGACTTGCGCACCAGTTCCTCGGACAGCAGGCCCTCTTTGAACAGCTGCCGATCGCGCCGCAGCTGCGATTCGAGCGAGGCGAGCTGCAGCTTCTTCACCTCGGTCTTGCCGTCGAGGTCGATCAGGCTTTTCTGGAGCGCGAGCCGCTTCTGCGCCTGCGCATTGGCTTTGATCGCGAGATCCTGCGTGAGTTTTTCGACGTCGAGACGCGCCTGGCTCACGTCGAGCTGGACGATGGGTTGGCCTTCGCGCAGGCGCGCGCCCGGTCGCTCGAAGATGCGAAGGACGCGCGCCTCGACAGGGCTGGTAATCACCTGCTCAATTTCGGGCACGACCACTCCGGTGGCGGCGATTGAGCTGTCCACCGGTCCGGCGTCGACGACGGCAGTGCGGATGCCCACGCGCTCGACACTTGGCGAGATCAGGCCGGCGAGCGCCAGGTAACCGAACACGCCGATCGACAGCACCGTGCCGCCGAGCGCCAGCCGGCGGAAACGCTGGCGCCTGATGACCGAAGGGTCGATCTCTCGATCCATGGACCCTCTCCCGCGCAAGCGGCCTGCCAGGTGAGCTCGCGAAAACGCCTGACTATTCAAGGGTTGCGAGCGCGGCGCGTTCAGGACCGTACGAGTGGTGTTCGGAACCGGACAGGTTTCAGGCTTCAGGCTTCGGGCTCCAGGCTTCAGGAGGCTTCAGCCTGGTGCCAGCACTTCCTGTAGCCTGTAGCCTGCTGCAGCCTGCAGCCTGAATGACCGCCGACGACCTCCGCCTGCTGCTCGAGTACCACTATTGGGCGCGCGACCGCCTGCTGGACGCGACCGATGCGCTCACCCAGGACCAGCTCACGCGCGATCTGGGCAACAGCTTCCGATCGGTGCGCGATACGCTGGCGCATCTTCACGCCTCGGAGTGGATCTGGTTGTCGCGTTGGCAGGGGACGTCGCCCACTACCCCGCTGCCGCCAGATAGGTTTGCGGACGTCGCGGCCGTGCGAGCGGGCTGGTCGGAGCTCGAATTGCAGGTGCGCGCGTTCGGCGCGACGCTGACCGATGAGCGCGTGGAAGAGTATCTCGACTACCGGCTCCTGAACGGGACTGCCGGCCGCAGCCGCGTGTGGCACATGGTGCAGCACATGGTGAACCACGCTTCCTATCATCGGGGACAGGTGACGACGATGCTGCGGCAACTCGGGGCGGCTCCGCCGAAGAGCATGGATTTGATTACGTTCTACCGGGAACGGGGGTAGGCAGACAGGGCGCACGCTGTGCGCCCCTACTTCTCGCGGTCGATCCGATCGAGCTCACCCAGCGCGAGACCGTATTCCGTGTAGTTGTGAAGGCCCTTGTCCTTGACCCACTGCAGGTGCTGCAGCGCAGTCGCCCGGTCGCCGTCGATGTGGGCCTTGATGCCGATGTAGGCGTGCGCTTCCGTCAGCAGCTCCTCCGGCGACGCCCTCTTCAGGAACGTGTCCGCAGGAAGACGGCCGCGAAGGTATTCGACAATGGTTGCCTGCCACGATTTGGCGTCGACGTTGGCGGCGATCTCATCGAGAATCTCTCTCGATTGATCGGCCTTCTCGTGTCGCATCGACGTCAGCGCCGCCACGAACATCACGTAAGGGCTGCCGGTGCTCTGCCAGCCCGATTGCCGAACGAAACTGGTGGCATCCGCGTAGACGAACGCGTCGAGACCCAGACGCTGCGATTCAAGGATTCGTCGAAAGTACCAGCCGGGGTCAGGATGCACCGCCAGGCACCGGGTGAAGTTCGCCGCCGCCCCACCCTTACCCAGCGCCTGCTGCGACAGACTGAGCCCGAAATACGAGGGCGCGGAATCACGATGCGCGGCGAGGGCGCGGAGGTAGGCGGGGATGGCATCATCGTAGCGCTTTGCGCTGCGAAACGCCTCGGCGCGCAGGAAAGTCGTGGCGAAGTCCGTCGCGTGCTGCAGGTCCGGCGCCTCAAGAATGTCAATCGCATCAGCCGGACGCTCCTGTCCCAGAAGGACGCGCGCGCGGGACAGGTTTACTGGAATCGACAGGCGATCGATGGCGAGCGCCTTGCTCAGTCGCTTCTCGGCTGCCTCGTAGGCGCCGTGACGCGCCAGCAGGTCGCCCTGCACCTGGAGGGCGTCAATCTCGGGCAGCGGCTCGAGTGGCAGATCCAGCTGCATCTCGACGCTTGGCAGCTGCATCGCCAGCATCGTGGGCAGATCCAGATACTCGCGGAGACCGCGCTCGAGCGCATCGAGATCGGTCCCGAAGGTCTGCGCAAACGCCAAATCGCTCGACTGCCCGGACTGGAGCGCCGACGCGAACTCGCGAACCTTGGATCGATAGGCGCCCTTCTCGCCAATCAGCAGGTAATGGGTGAACGCCCAGGACTGAGCGTAGAAGCGGTGCATGGCGAGCGGCGTCCGCAGAAGCTCCGGCAACGCGGCGGACGACAGGAATTTCTTGAACGGAATCAGGCCGCCGTAAGATCTCAGGGCTGTACCGGTACGAGACGATCGGCCGGCCGAGGATCATCCGGTTGTCGGTCTCGCTGCCGTTAAACGTGCTGTAGAAATCGGCCAGGCCCTCGTTCAGCCACATCGGCAGTCGCGGCGCACTGCGATAGACGAGAAAGTGCGTGTACTCATGGAAGATGACCCGATAGGTGAACTCGCGATTCTCGTTCGGCGCGAGCACGATGTAGTTGATGTCGGGCAGCGCGGCGAAGTACGCCGCCACGTTATCGGACGGCTTGCCGCGTGAGCGCGGCTTGAACGGCGTCAGCGACTGATCATCGCGAAACACGACGGCCAGCATCGGTACCGGAGAGCTCATCGGCGTGGACGGCGCCAGGGCCAGGATCGCTGCCCGAAAACGTTCGATCTCCTGGGCGGTGCGCCGCAGGTCACGGTCCGACGCGTTGCCAATCACCGTCAACGAAGGCGTTTTCAGCCGCTTCCAGTCCCGGCTCTTCGGGCCCGGCGTCCCGGCCTGTGCCGGGAGCAGCGCCGCCGACACGACGGTCACTATGACAACGATGACTGCCCATACGGGGGCACGCGGGGAGGGTGGCGAGGGCGACACCGGGGTGTGGCCGCATTGTGGGAGATGACGCCGTGCTTCACAAGTGACCCCCGTTCCCGGGCGTTGCGGCGGGGCGACGAGACCGCTATATGATGACGCGCAGGACGGGCTTGGTGCCCGCAGGAGTCGTTCATGCGTCACTTCACAGCAATCATCACACTCGCGTTGACAGTCGGACTCGGAAGCGCTCGGACGGTGTTGGCGCAGGCGGACGAGGCGGCACGGATCAAGGAATCGACCACGGTGTTGCAGGAGATCCTCAACGCCCCTGACGTGTCGGTGCCGAAATGGGTGGCCGAGAAGGTGCAAGGCATCGCGGTCTTCCCCTCGGTGAAGAAGGCCGGCCTTCTCGTCGGCGGCCAGTGGGGCCGCGGCATCCTCAGCGCCAAATCGACCAAGAGCGGCACGTGGTCGGCGCCGGCGTTTCTGACGCTGACCGGCGGCAGCATCGGCGCGCAGATCGGCGGCGAGGCGGTCGATCTCGTCCTTGTGATCATCGACGAGCGCGGCCTCGAGCAGCTGACGCGCAACCAGTTCAAGATTGGCGCGGATGCCGGCGTCGCCGCCGGACCCGTCGGCCGCACCGCGGAGGCCTCCACGGACATCCAGATGCGCGCGAAGATCCTCAGCTACTCGCGCGCACGGGGCCTCTTTGCCGGCATCACGTTGAACGGCTCGACGATCAAGCAGGATCGCGACGCGAACGAGCGCTTCTACGGCCAGGGGTACAAGACCAGCCAGATCGTCCTCGAGCGCCTCGGCGGCGCACCCGAACCAGTGCCTGCATGGCGAGCCGCGCTCGAGGAAGCCAAGCCGAAGCCCTGAGCTGGATCCATCGCGCCGTCGAATCGATTCCATTTATTAACAAAATGGTCGCATCTCCACACATCCATGCGTTTCACGCATGGAATGAATGAAACCTTTCTATTTCCGTTTTGGCCATAAATCCCGCATAACTAACGGCATAGACGAACAAGGCACAGTGCCTGGCTGCGAGCGCCAAGTGGACTGCACTTCGCTCAGCACCGGCACTGCCACACCTCGTCGAGGATGCCGCGATGGATCAGCACCCCCAACTGCCCCATGCGCAGGGACTTTACGACCCCCGCTTCGAGAACGATGCGTGTGGTGTCGGCTTCGTCGTCCATCTGAAAGGACGCCGCTCCCACGCCATCGTCGAGCAGGGGCTCAAGCTGCTGATCAATCTGGAGCACCGCGGCGCCTGCGGCTGTGAGGCCAATACGGGCGATGGCGCGGGCATCCTTCTGCAGATGCCGGACGCCTTCTTCCGCGCCCGGGCGCTCGGGTTCGTGCTGCCCCCCGAAGGCCACTATGGCGCGGGAGTGATCTTCCTGCCGCAGGACGAGACCGAGCGCGCGCAGGTGAAGGCGCTGTTCGAACGAATCTGCGAGGACGAAGGGCTGCAGCTGCTCGGCTGGCGCACGGTCCCGACCGATGACGCCGAGCTGGGTGCCCGGGCCCGCGCGTCAGAGCCGGTGTTCGAGCAGGTCTTCATCGGCATGACGCCGGCGCTGCTGGCCAAGGTTCGTGCAGCTGAAGCCGCGCCGGCAGGCGCCGCAGCGAGTGACCCGCTCTTCTTCGAGCGAAAGCTGTACATCGCGCGGAAGCGCATCGAAGCGGATGCCGACGCGCTGGGGCTGGCCGAGCGCGCGCTGTTCTTCATCGTGAGCTTGTCCTCGCGCACGCTCACCTACAAGGGGATGCTGACGGCGGGACAGATTTCGCCGATGTTCCCCGACCTCAGCGACCCGACGCTCGAGTCCGCGCTGGCGCTCGTCCACCAGCGGTTCAGCACGAACACGTTTCCGTCGTGGCCGCTGGCGCACCCGTATCGCTACGTCGCCCACAACGGCGAGATCAACACGCTCCGCGGCAACATCAACTGGATGCGCGCGCGCGAGGGACTGCTCCAGTCGGATCGCTTCGGCGACGACCTGACGAAGGTGCTGCCGGTCATCCGCGAGGGCGGATCGGACACGGCGACCTTCGACAACGTCCTCGAGTTCCTCGTCATGAGCGGGCGCTCGCTGCCGCACGCCGTGCTGATGATGATTCCCGAGCCGTGGCAGAACCACGCGACGATGGATCCGGCGAGGCGGTCGTTTTACGAATACCACTCGTCGCTGATGGAGCCGTGGGATGGCCCCGCGTCGATCGCCTTCAGCGACGGCACGGTCGTCGGCGCCGTGCTCGATCGCAACGGGCTCCGTCCATCGCGCTACTACGTCACCAAGGACGACATCGTCGTCATGGCGTCGGAAGTCGGCGTGCTCGACTTCGCACCCGAGAACATCGGCGTCAAGGAACGGCTGCACCCGGGGAAGGTGTTCCTCGTCGACACGGCGCAGGGACGCATCATCGACGACGACGAGCTGAAGAACCAGCTGGCCGCGGCGCATCCGTACGGGGAGTGGGTCAAGGCGCACCTCAAGAACATCGACGACCTGCCCGACGGTCCTCCGCTGCCGGAGCCGGACCATTCCACGGTGCTTCGCCGGCAGCAGACGTTCGGCTACACGCACGAGGATCTGCGGATCCTGCTCGCGCCGATGGCGCAGCAGGGCGAAGAGGCGATCGGCTCGATGGGGACCGATACGTCGCTGGCCGTCCTCTCGAATCGGCCCCGGCTGCTGTACGACTACTTCAAGCAGCTCTTCGCGCAGGTCACGAACCCGCCGCTCGATGCGATTCGCGAAGAGCTGGTCACGTCGATGGCGTCGACGATCGGGCCGGAAGGCAACCTCCTGGATCCGCAGCCCGAGTCGTGCCGGCAGATCACCGTCACGTATCCCGTGATCAGCAACCTGGAAGTGGCCAAGCTGCGCCACCTGGATTGCGAGGGGTGCAAGACGACGACCCTGCAGATGCTGTACAACGCCGCGGAAGACGGCCCCGGGCTGGAGCGCGCGATGGACCAGCTCTGTCGCGATGCCAGCGCCGCTGTCGCTGACGGCTGCACCATCCTGATCCTCTCCGATCGGGGCGTCGATCAACAGCACGCGCCGATTCCCAGCCTGCTGGCCACGGCCGGTGTGCACCACCATCTGGTCCGGGAAGGCACGCGCACTCACTGCGCGCTGGTCATCGAGTCGGGAGACGCGCGCGAAGTGCACCACTGCGCGCTGCTGCTCGGCTACGGCGCGGGCGCGGTGAACCCGTATCTTGCGTTCGAGACGCTCGACGACATGATCCGGCAAGGGCATCTTCCCGGCGTGACGCCTGGCCAGGCCGTGAAGAACTACATCAAGGCGCTCAACAAGGGCATCCTCAAGGTGATGTCCAAGATGGGCATCTCGACGCTCGCCAGCTACTGCGGCGCGCAGATCTTCGAAGCCGTCGGGTTGAGCAAGGCGTTCGTCGATCGGTACTTCACCTGGACGCCGTCGCGGATCGAAGGCGTCGGCATCGAGGTGATCTCGGAAGAGGTCGCACGGCGGCACGAAAAGGCGTTCCCGAAGCGGCCGGTGGCGCAGCCGGATCTCGACTGGGGCGGCGAGTACCAGTGGCGGCGCGACGGCGAGTACCACCTGTTCAATCCGGAGACGGTGTTCAAGCTGCAGCACGCGACGCGCGCCGGCCAGTACCCGGCTCTTCAAGGAGTACTCGAGCCTGGTTGACGGCCAGGCTCGCACGCTCGCTACACTGCGCGGGCTCTTCGAATTCAAGACCACCGGCGCGTCGATTCCCATCGAGGAGGTCGAGCCTGTCGAGTCGATCGTCAAGCGCTTTTCGACAGGGGCCATGTCGTTCGGATCGATCAGCCAGGAAGCGCACGAGACGCTGGCCATCGCCATGAACCGCATGGGCGCGCGCTCGAACTCGGGCGAGGGCGGCGAGGATTCCGCCCGGTATCAGAAGGACCCGAACGGCGACTGGCGGCGCAGCGCGGTCAAGCAGGTGGCGTCGGGACGCTTCGGCGTGACCAGCGAGTACCTCGTCAACGCGAGCGATCTGCAGATCAAGATGGCACAGGGGGCCAAGCCTGGCGAGGGCGGTCAGCTTCCCGGCCACAAGGTGTATCCGTGGATTGCGAAGGTCCGCTACGCGACGCCGGGGGTCGGCCTGATCTCGCCGCCGCCGCACCACGACATCTACTCGATCGAAGACATCGCGCAGCTTATTCACGACCTGAAGAACGCGAATCCGAAGGCACGCGTGCACGTCAAGCTGGTGGCTGAAGCAGGGGTCGGCACGGTCGCAGCCGGCGTCGCGAAGGCGCACGCGGACGTCGTGCTCATCTCGGGTCACGACGGCGGGACGGGCGCGTCGCCGCTCACGAGCATCAAGCACGGCGGCGTGCCGTGGGAACTGGGCCTCGCCGAAACGCAGCAGGTCCTGCGCCTCAACGGGCTTCGCGACCGCATCGTCGTGCAGGTGGACGGGCAGATGAAGACGGGCCGCGACGTTGTCATCGCGGCGCTCCTTGGCGCCGAGGAGTTCGGGTTCGCGACCGCGCCGCTGGTCGTCTCGGGCTGCGTGATGATGCGCGTCTGCCATCTGAACACCTGCCCGGTCGGCATCGCGACGCAGGATCCGGAGCTTCGCACGAAGTTCACCGGGAAGCCCGAGTTCGTCGAGAACTTCTTCAAGTTCATCGCCGAGGAGGTCCGCGAGACGATGGCCGCGCTCGGCTTCCGGTCGATGGACGAGATGATCGGTCGCGTGGATCTGCTGGACACGCGCCCGGCGCTCGACCACTGGAAGGCGCATGGGCTCGATCTGTCCGCGATCCTCTACGATCCGCCTGCCGCGGGCGCGCATCCGCGGCGCAACACGACGACCCAGGATCACGGGCTGGACCGGGCACTCGATCAGCAGTTGATCCGGATGTGCGGCGATGCGCTCGAAGGCCGCGGCGGCGTCGAGGCGACGATGCCGATTCGCAATGTCAACCGTACGGTGGGCACACTGCTCGGGTATGAGGTCACGTCGCGCTTCGGCGGCCAGGGTCTGCCTGACGACACGATCCGCCTCGGCTTCCACGGATCGGCGGGACAGAGCTTCGGCGCGTTCGTCCCGCGCGGCATCACGCTGACGCTCGAGGGCGACGCCAACGATTACGTCGGGAAGGGCCTGTCGGGCGGACGTCTGATCATCTTCCCGCCGCGGCGATCGACGTTCGCGGCCGAAGAGAACATCATCATCGGCAACGTGGCCCTGTACGGTGCGACGAGCGGCGAAGCGTTCATCCGGGGCCTCGCCGGCGAGCGGTTCGCCGTGCGCAACAGCGGCGCCACCGCGGTCGTCGAAGGCATCGGCGATCATGGCTGCGAGTACATGACCGGCGGACGGGTCGTGGTGCTGGGTTCGACCGGCCGGAACTTTGCGGCCGGCATGAGCGGTGGCATCGCCTACGTGATCGACCCGGCCGGCGACTTCGCGCAGCGCTGCAACGGCGGCATGGTGGATCTCGAGGAAGTGAGCGACGAAGACGAAGCGTTGCTGCGGCGCCTGGTGTCGCGGCACATCTCGCTCACGGGCAGCACGCGCGCGTCGCAGCTGCTCTTCCGCTGGGCCGAGATCCGCAGGCAGTGGGTGAAGGTGATGCCGCGCGACTACAAGCGCGTGCTGCAGGCCGAAGAAGCCGCGCGGTTGACGGGACGGAGCGCCGACTTCAGCGAGCTGGTGAGCGCGGCCCGTGGGTAAGCCAACCGGGTTCATCGAGATCGGCCGCAAGAAGCAGCCGACGCGACCCGTTGCCGAGCGGCTCCGGGATTGGCGGGAGGTCTACCTTCCCTACACGACCGAGGCGCTCTCGCAGCAGGGCGCCCGCTGCATGGACTGCGGCATCCCGTTCTGCCACCAGGGCTGTCCACTCGGCAACCTGATTCCGGACTGGAACGATCTCGTCTACCGCGATCGGTGGCAGGCGGCGATCGAGCGCCTGCTGGCGACCAACAACTTTCCCGAGTTCACCGGCCGGCTCTGCCCGGCGCCGTGCGAGGGCGCCTGCGTCCTCGGCATCAACAGTGATCCGGTCACGATCAAGGGCATCGAGAACGCGATCATCGAGCGCGCGTTCGATGAGGGCTGGATCGTGCCGAAGCCGCCCAGGACGCGCAGCGGAAAGCGCATCGCCGTCGTCGGCTCGGGGCCGGCGGGGCTCGCCGCAGCCGATCAACTGAACAAGGCCGGGCACTGGGTCACGGTCTTCGAGCGTGCCGATCGCATCGGCGGCCTGCTTCGCTACGGCATCCCGGAATTCAAGATGGAGAAGCGCGTTCTCGATCGCCGGCTCGCGATCATGGACGCGGAGGGCGTCAAGTTCAGGGCCAACGCGAACATCGGCGCCGGCATTCCGGCCGACGAGCTGCGCCGCGAGTTCGACGCCGTCGTGCTGTGCGGCGGCGCCACGATCCCGCGTGATCTGCCGATTCCCGGGCCGGCAGCTGTCGGGCATCCACTTCGCGATGGACTATCTCACGCAGCAGAACCGGCGCTGCGAAGGCGACGATCTCGGCGACGCGCCGTTGATTACCGCTGCCGGCAAGCGGGTCGTCATCATCGGCGGCGGCGATACCGGCGCCGATTGTCTTGGCACCACGCACCGGCAGGGGGCGCGTTCGGTTCACCAGTTCGAGCTGCTGCCTAGGCCGCCCGAATCGCGGTACGACAGCAATCCCTGGCCGCAGTGGCCGCAGATCTTCCGTGTCTCGTCCGCGCACGAGGAAGGGGGCGAGCGGCTGTTCTCGGTGTCGACCACCGAGTTCGCCGGCGACGCGCACGGGCACGTGCAGGGCCTGAAGGGCGTCACCGTGATGCCCGTCCAGGAGAACGGCCGCATGACGTTCAAGCCGGTGCCCGGCAGCGAGTTCACGCTCGAGTGCGAGCTGGTGCTGCTGGCGATGGGGTTCACGGGCCCCGAGCGGAGCGCCATCGACCAGCTCGGCGTGAAGCTCAGCGATCGCGGGACTGTCTCGCGTGACGAGAGCTGGATGACGAACGTGGCGGGCGTCTTCACCGCCGGCGACATGCAGCGGGGCCAGTCGCTGATCGTCTGGGCGATCGCCGAAGGCCGCAGCGCCGCGCGCGGCGTCGATCAGTGGCTCAGCGGCCGGTCGCAGCTGCCTGCGCCGCTTTAGCTAGGGCCGCATGTCCTTGTGGCGGCCGGGGCTTTAGCCCCGCCTATTCGGCGGCCCTAAAGGGCCGCCTCCACATACGATCGTCACTACTGTTCCTGATAGAACCACGTCAATCCTCCGTCGACAGTAAAGGTCGCGCCCGTCGCGTAGTCTGAGTCAGGCGACGCAAGGAAGACGGCGAGCCCAGCGACGTCGTTCGTCTTGCCGAGCCGTCCCAGCGGAATCTGCGCCGTGAGCGCGGCCAACTTTTCCGGATCGTTGAGCAGCTTCGCGTTGATCGGCGTCTCGATCGCCCCTGGCGCGATCGAGTTGATCGTGATACCGAGCGGTCCGAGCTCGATCGCCAGGTTCCGCGTCAACATCTTCAGCCCGCCTTTGCTGGCGCAATAGGCCGCGAAGTTCGGGAACGGCAGCTCCTCGTGCACCGAGCTGACGTTGATCACCTTCCCGCCTCGGCCGGCGGCGCGCAGCTTGTTCACGAACGTCTGCGTCGCGAAGAACACGCCCTTGAGGTTGATGTTCAGCACCTTGTCGTAGTCGCGCTCGGTGACGTCCCAGAAGGGCGCATGACTCTCGATGCCAGCGTTATTCACGAGGATATCGAGCCCGCCCAGCGCGTCCCACCCCTGCTCGAGCAGCCCCTGCAGCGACGGGACCGATCCGAGGTCACCCTTGATCGCCACCGCGCGACGACCCGATGCCTGGATGCGCGCCACCGTCTCGTCGGCGCCCTTCGGATCGCTGTTGTAGTTGACGACGACGTCCGCGCCTTCCTCGGCATAGCGGATCGCAATGGCCTGCCCAATGCCCTTGCTGCTGCCTGTGACGAGCGCCTTTCTGCCTTGTAGTTTCACGTCTGATCCGCGTTATTCGTGCCCGTCCGTGACGGGTCTGATCCGTGCCTGTCCGCGTCGATCCGTGACGGTGACTCAGTCCAGTGACCCCGCTCCCGGTCCGGGACGCGTGACGAAAAACGTGCTCGACGCCGCCGGCTGCGGATGGCGCGCGCGATACGCACGCCGCCACGCGGTCAGAAACGCGTTGGCCCGTGCCGTCTCGACGAGCGCCCACACGCTGCCGCCGAACCCGGCGCCGAACGCCGACGCCGCCAGTGCGCCGTTGGTCCGCGCCAGCGCCGCGAGGGCGCTGGTCTCGGTCACCTGGTTGCCAAGCAGCCGCTCGGCCGCCTCTTGCGATCGGTCGACCAGCCGGCCGAAGTCGTCGACCGCGCGGGCGTCGAGGGCCGCCAGCGCGGCAGGCAGGATCTCGGTCGTCTCGACCAGGAAATGTTCCAGCCGCGATCGAAGGGCGGCGCGCTCGCGCGGATCAGGCGACTGGTCGGCCAGCCTCCGCATGCGATCGGCGGCGTCAGGGCTCGATGCCAGCGCATCGGCAAGCGTTGCGTCATGGCGGCCGGTGTCGCGCCTCCACGATTCCACGAGCGTCGCGACCAGCGACGCGGCGCGATTGTACCGTTCGCGCGCGCTTCCCGTCTTCGCGGCGGCGATACCGCTCGAAGCGACGACGAATGTGAGGTCGTCGGGAAGCGCGAGTTGTCGTGTGCGCGCGACCGGATGGTACTGATAGACCCCGAGCAGGCCGGCCTCGCTGAGCAGGATGGCCGTGTGGTCCTGGCTTCCTCCGGACGTGCCCACGCCCTGATCGCCGGGCAGGTTGAAGAACGCCTTGCCGTTTTCGATGCTCCCGAGATAGCCCGCGAGCTGCCACCGCGATCCGATCTCCGCGACGTAGCGCGGATCCTCCGCGAGGCGATTCACCTCGGCAAGCACGAGGAAGACGGCGGTGACGAGCGCGCTCGACGTGCTGAGCCCGGCCGCGCGCGGCAGGTTGGAGTAAAAGCCGATGTCGGCGCCTCTGCCTACGGTGGAGAAATTGCGCGCCAGGCGTCTGGCCACGGTCATCGGATAGTTGGACCACTGCCCCACGGGGGGCGCCAGTTCCGGGGAAACCGGGAACTCGGCGTGGCGCGCGTCGTGCGCGTCGAAGATGCGCACGCGATCGTCGCGCCGCGGTGAATACGACACGGCAAAGCCCCGCTCGACGGCGCACGTCAGGCTCTGGCCGCCGGCGTAATCGGTATGCTTCCCCAGCACTTCGATGCGGCCGGGAACGAACAGGCGCCTCGCCGGCGTACCGCCGTCGATCGTCCGGAACACCTCATCGGCGCGACGGACGGCCTCGTCGGCAAGCGGACGCGCCGATGCCGACAATCGGTCCAGGACCTCGCTGGTCACAGTACGACCTCGACACCCGCGAGCCGCGCGGCGACGCTGGAGATGTCCACCTGTCGCGACAGATCCAGGACCGCGGACTCCACTCGTATCGCCCTGACCGCGCATCGCGCCGGTCTCAATGCCCTGCTGGACAGCGGCAGGCAACTCGAGTTCGCCGCGGGCTGACAGCGGCACCTCGCGGCACATCGGGAAAATGCGGCGATCGAAGCGCCAGCAATTCATGCTGAGAAAGATATCGTCACCGAGCGCGTCGATCGTGCGCGCGTCAGGCTTTTCGACAATCCGTCGCAGGTAGTCGCCGTCGAGATCGAGCACGGCGAAACTGGTGACGCGAGAGGCGTCGATCTGTCCATCGGCGAGCAGGCCGGCACGGCTGAACGCCACCAGGCCCGGCTCGTCGAGCGCGGCCAGCGGCCGCAGCGCGTCGGGCGGATAGTAGTTGTCACTGTTGATCACGAGGAACGGCTCGCCGCTCGTCCACGATTCCGCGGCGAGCACGGCGTCGGCCGTGCCGCGTGGCTCCGATTGCACGGCGAACTCGATCGTCAGACGCGTCGGCGTCGTCTCGACCGAGTAGCGGCGCCGCAGCAGATCGTGCTCGGGGCCGATCACCAGGCAGACGCGGTGCACGCCGGCGTCGGCGAGGGCGCTCAGCACGTAGTCCAGGAACGGCCGGCCGATCGGGATGAGCGCCTTGACGCCAGTCGAGGCCATCGCCGCCTGATCGCCGCTCATGCGCGCGGCCGAATCCGCCTGTCGCATCCGCGTGCCCAAGCCGCGGGCGAGGATTACTGCTCGAATGGTCATGCCACGACGGGGCCGCTCAGCTGCATCATGCTGAGGCATTGTATCCAACGGCGCGCGGGCTCAGCCGTGTCAAACGTGCTAGTCTCGACCTGCGATCGCGGCCTTCGCCGCGATCCGGACTGGGGGTGAACCATGGGTGACATTCTCATCTGGATCCTCTTTGGTCTCGTCGTTGGCGCGCTCGCCAAACTCCTGATGCCCGGCAATGACCCCGGCGGCATCATCGTGACCATCCTCATCGGAATTGCCGGCTCGCTCGTCGGCGGATTCTTCGGGCGCATGATTGGTCTGTACGATCGTGGGCAGGCCGCCGGCTTCCTGATGTCGCTCGTCGGCGCCGTCATCCTGCTGGCGCTCTATCGTCAGTTCGTGCGCTCGCGCGCCTGATGACGCTGCCGCCGGCGTTCTTCGTCGGCGCCAACCTGCCGTGGATTCGCTACGGCGGTGATTTTGGCGCGAACGCATGGGCGCCGGCCGGCCTCTCTCAACATCCCGAGCCAGCGCGCGTCGCGGCCCTGTTCGAGACCCTTCGCGCGCACGGCATCACGACGATCCGATGGTTCCTGCTGTGCGATGGTCGGGCGGGAGTGCGGTTTGCCGAGGACGGCTTTCCTGATGGCCTCGACGACCGCGTCTTTCGAGACGTGGACACGTCGCTCGCGTGGGCCGAACGGGCCGATCTCGGTGTGCTTCCTGTCCTCCTCGACTTTCACTGGTGCATGCCGACGCGGATGGTGAACGGTGTGCAGCTGGGAGGGCGTCGTCGCGTGCTGGCGAAGCCGTCGGGTCGGCGGCGGCTGATCGAGTCGGTCCTGTGGCCGCTGTTCGAGCGCTATGCAAACGACCCGCGCGTGCACGGCTGGGACCTCATCAACGAGCCGGAATGGGTCACACTTGGCGTCGGCACGTGGAACGCCCGGCGGAGCATTCTGCCGACGGCCATGCGCGCCTACATTCGCGAGGCGGCGCGCTGCGCGCACCAGCTTGTCAGTCAGCCCGTCACCGTTGGCTCCGCGAGCACGCGTTGGCTGCGTTTGGTGAAGGGCCTCGGCCTCGACTTCTATCAACCGCACTGGTACGACAGCTTCGAGGCTCGGGCGCCGCTCTCGACGCCGGTCGAGGCGATGGGCTGCGATCGGCCGGTCGTGCTCGGGGAGTTTCCAACCCGCGGATCGGCGCGCGCGCCGGCCGCGCTGATCGAGATGGCGCGCGCCGCCGGGTATCGAGGGGCGCTGTTCTGGTCGGTGCTGGCGGACGATCCGGCGACCGATTTCGAGTGCGCCCGTGAGGCGCTGGCTGGCACGGTCAGGCGGACCTGAAGGTCCGCCCTACACGTGGCGGACCTAGTGCTCGTGTGGAGGCGGGGCTTTAGCCACGCGTTCAGTCTCATATGTAGGGCGGACCTTTAGGTCCGCCGTGGTCAGTCCGCCGTGGTCAGCTGTTGCCAGCGATGTAGAGGAAGATCATCAGCGCGATCAGCGCGAGCACGATCGCGAAGAACACCTTCCACGGGCTGAGCGGATACGTCCCCTCCATCTTTCCCGTATAGCCGTTCGCCAGCACCTGATACGTCTTCGCACCGTAGGTGTAGGTCATGATCCACAGCGGCACGAGAATATGCTTGAAGGTCCGGCCAGAGAACTCGGGGAAGATCTCGAGCGATCGGTAAGTGTCGCCGGGGATGGCCGAGGCCGACATCGACCGCAGCTGCTCGGTCATCTGGGCCATCGATCGCTGCGAAGCGTCGAGCAGCACGACCTGATAGTGTTCGACGACGAATCCGGAGAGCATCGCCGCGTCGTACGGGACGAGGTCAGTGGTCGGAAAGGGCTCGACACGCTTCAGCAGATCGAGCCGGACGCCCTGCGATCCGGGCACCGGTTCGTCGTCGAAGAAGTGCTCGACGCGCCCCGAGGCCGGTTCCCACCGGACGTGCTGCACCTGCCGCGTCTGCGTCCGGCCGCTGCTATCCCGATAACGTTTCGGTCGTGTAGTAGTAGTGACCAGCTTCAGCGCGCCACGGGCACGTAGCGTGCGCGTCGAACGTCCAGTACGGCAGATAGACGCCGTGCACCGTATCAACCAGCGCACGTTTCGTCAGCGTGTTCGGCGCGAACCACTTGCTGGCGTACCAGCGCCGGATCTGCTCGCGGATCTGCGTGTGCGGAACCTTGAACGGCAGCACGCTCTGCGGCGTGATCGGGTCCTTGGTTTCGGTGTAATCCACCAGCGCCGGCGAGCCGCAGAACTCGCAGTTCTGGCCGACGCGAGCCGGATCGAACACCATCACCGCGCGGCAGCTCTGGCACCGGACGCTGCGCCGCTCGGTATGCCAGCCGCGCAGGTCGTCCGGCAGCTCGCGCAGCGTCTTGACGAGATCGATCTCCTCGATCGCGCCAGTCGCCGCGTTCACTTGATACGGCGACTCGGTGCCACAGAAGGGGCAGACGAGCTTCTGCTTTGCAGGATTCCACTCGGCCTGGGCCCCGCACGCGGGACACGGGAACTTCTCCCGCGCCGTGACCTCGGTCGGGTTCGCCGTCGTCATCGCGCGCCGTGGCTATCAGCTGGCGAGGTACTTTTCGAGCGCCGCGCGCGTGATCCGATAGCTGCTGCCAATCTTCTTGGCCGACAGCTCGCCCGACTGAATGATCGCCATGACGTCGTCTTCGGACACGCCAATCGATTTCGCAACATCGGCCGGCGCAAGCAGCTCGGGCAATGCACCTGCGGCACCCGCCGCACCCACTGCACCCGCCGCACCCGCCGCACCTGCCGCACCCGCCGCACCTGCCGCACCTGCCGCACCTGACGCGCCTGTAACCTTCAGGTTCCCCAGATTCTGCTGCGCCATGATCTGCTGGGCGATGGCGAAGCCGACCGCGAGCTCGGTTGCGGTGCCCGCCGCGCCGCCGCCGCCCGGCTGCTCCATGCCCTTCGCCATCTGATACTTGACGAAGTCGTTGAGATTGCCGATCGCCGCCATGCTCGACTTCTTGTCGATGGCCTGCTCGACCTCTGGCGGCACCGAGACGTTCTCGACCACGAAGCTGGCGATCTGGATGCCGTACTTGCTCGAGACGACCGGATTGATCAGCGGAAGCAGCGCGTCGCCGAGCTCGGTGAAGCGTGATGCGACGTCGAGCACGGGGATTCGCGCCGACGCGAGCGCGTCGCTGAAGACGCTGATGATGCGTGAGCGCATCGTATCGGAGAACTCGTCGAGCCGGAAGTTCTGATCCGAGCCGGCGACTTCTTTCAGGAACAGTTTTGCGTCGACGATCTTGAAGTCGTAGATCCCGAAGGCGCGGGCGCGGACGATCCCGAAGTCCTCGTCGCGCACCATGATCGGGTTCGCCGTGCCCCATTTGTTGCCGGTGAACAGGCGCGTATTGAGGTAGTAGACATCCGCCTTGAACGGCGAGTTGAAGCCGTACTTCCACGACTTCAGCCGCGTCAGGATCGGGATGTTGTCGGTGGTCAGCGTGTGCTTGCCGGGGCCGAAGGTATCGCCGAACTCGCCGAGGTAGACGAACTGCACCGCCTGCGACTCGCGGACGATGAGCTGCGCGCCGTTCTTGATCGCCTTGTCGTCGTCCGGAAAGCGATACGACAGGGTGTCCCGTGAATCATCTGTCCACTCGATGATCTCGAGCAGCTCGCCCTTGATGAAATCGAAAACACTCATCCGTCCGACCCTCCAGTGGCGCCATTCTATACGCTGGGGACAGGCCCCAACTTGGGGCCTGTCCCCAGACCCGAGGTCGCGTGCCAAGGTGGCAGTAATTACATACTACGGTTCTGCGCCGCAGAGGTTTCGCGACGAGCGTTGCGCGGTAACTCACGGTGATCGGAGCACTTGCACGCGGCCGCCTCACTGGTGCGGCGTCGGCACAATCGTTGCCAGCGCTAGTTCAAGGAGGCTCGGCACATGCATCGGTTCCTCTCGTACGCCCTGACAGTCGGCTGCGGGCTGCTGTTTGCCGGCACGATTGCGAACACCAACCCTGCTCCGGCACCGGAAGCCGTCTGGACCGAAGAGGCCGCAGCGCCCGTCGACCACGACGTCATCATCCCGGCCGGCACGATCCTCCGGCTTCGCCCGTCGCACGCCATCGGCTCGGACATCTCACGCGTCGAACAGCCCGTCTCCGCCAGCCTCGTGCGGACGGTGTACATCGGCGGGCGCGCGGTGCTGCCGGCCGGCAGCTCCGCGTACGGCGTCGTCACTGAAGCGCAGCGTGCCGGCAAGGTGAAGGGACGCGCGCGCGTTGGCGTCCGATTTACCCAGATCGCGCCACGGGGCGACCACCGCTACGCGATGCGGACGCGATCCTGGGTCGCCGTTGCGCCCGCGACCAAGAAGAAGGACGCGCTGACGATCGGCATCCCGGCGGCCGGCGGCGCGGCCATCGGCGCGCTCGTCGGTGGAAAGAAAGGTGCGGCGATCGGTGCGGCAGCGGGAGGCGGCGGCGGCACCGCAGTCGTCCTGACGACGCGGGGGAAGGAAGTCAGGGTCGGACGTGGCGCGACGCTCGCGGTTCGGCTTACCGAGCCACTCACGGTGCGCCTTCGCGAGTAGGGGCGCATGGCAATGCGCCCAGCAGGGGTGCATCCACGCGCACGTTGCCACGCAGCACTAGGACCGGTCGGGCCTATTCCATAGGGGCGCGTTGCCACGCGCCCCTACTCGTACCTGAGCGCCTCGATCGGGCTCAAGGCGGCTGCCCGCTGCGCGGGATACAACCCGAAGAACCCGCCGATCGCGGCGGCGCACCCGAACGACAGCGCGACCGACATCATCGAGACGCTCGTCGTCCAGGCGAAGGCCTGGCTCAGGCCGAGCGACGTCACGATGCCCAGGACGATCCCGACGATGCCGCCCGCGAGGCTGAGCGCCAGCGACTCGACCAGGAACTGACGCGCAACGTCACGCTTGCGCGCGCCAATCGACATGCGCAGACCGATCTCGCGTGTCCGCTCTGTCACCGACACAAGCATGATGTTCATCACGCCGATGCCGCCGACGAGCAGCGACACCGCCGCCACGCTCGCGAGCAGCCACGTCATGGTATTCGTCGTCGCTGTCAGCACCGTCGTCATCTCCTCGAGCGTTCGCACGGTGAAGTCGTCCGGATCGGCTGCGGACAGCCGATGACGCTCACGCAGCACCTTGGAGATACGGTCGGCTACCTGCGAGATCTCGGATTCGTTCTCGGCAGCGACAGTGATGTTGCTCAGCCAGGTGTTGCCCGAGAGCTTCTTCATCACCGTCGTGAACGGCACGATGACGGTGTCGTCCTGATCCTGGCCGATTGCCGACTGCCCCTTTCGCTCGAGCACGCCGACCACCGTGAACGGCTGATTGCCAATGCGAATCGTCTCACCCGTCGGATCCGAATCGATGCCGAACAACTGGTCGCGTACGACGGCGCCCAGCAGCGCGACCTTCCCCGCCCGGACGACGTCGGCATCCGTGAAGAAGCTTCCGCTTTCGACCGACCAGTTCCGAATTGACGCAAGCTCGGCGCTCGCCCCCTGAATCTGCGTGGACCAGTTGCCGGTCGCGGATACCACCTGCGACCGCGTGGAGGCGCCGGGTGACACCGCCGCCACGCTTGCCACCTCGCGGCGGATCGCCTCGGCGTCAGCCGGCGTCAGCGTCGTCCTCGCGCCCTGCCCCAGACGGACGCCGCCGACGGTGGCCGATCCCGGCATCACGATGATCAGGTTCGTGCCGGCCGAGCGGATCCGCGACTCGATCGACGCGCGCGCCCCATTGCCGAGCGCCATCATGACGATCACCGCCGCGACACCGATGATGATCCCCAGCGCGGTGAGCATCGTCCGCATCACATTCCGGCGCAGCGCCTCGAGCGCGGTTTCAAGCGTCAGCCACAGCGACATGGTCGGCCTCCCTCACATCCCGCGGCCGCCACGGCGCGGCATCGAAGGCATCAGCGGCGATCCTGACGACGGCGTCGCCTGGGCGACGCGGGCCGACGCGTCGCGCGTGCCCGTCGCGATCGTCGCGCCGGGCTGGAGCGTCGTCGACTCGACCGCCGCGGCCGTGCCATCCGACAGTCGAACCGTCACGCGGACAGGTTGCAGCTTGCCGTCGACGACCTGCCAGATGGTCGCCCGCGATCCCGGCGTGCCGGCCGCGGGACGGCGCGAACCGCTCGCACCACTCGCCGGGGCCGAGCCCTGGCGTTTTGGCATGTCCTGACCGAGCGACGCGAACAGCGCCGAGTCGGGCCTGAATCGCAGAGCCGCGGCCGGCACGCGCAGGGCGTCGTCGTCACGGGCGGTCTCGATGCGGACGGTCGCGGTCATCCCCGGCTTCAGCTTCTGCCCGGGATTCGGCACGGTGATGATCGTCGTGTAGGTCACGACGTTGTTCGTCACCACGGGCTGCAGTCGCACCTCGGTGACCTTGCCGGTGAACGTCTCAGCGCCATATGCGTCGAGCGTGAACGTCACCGGCTGTCCGGCGGCGACGCGGCCGATGTCGGACTCGTCCACGCTGGCGTCGACCTGCATCGTGCTCAGATCGCGCGCGATCACGAAGAGCGTCGGCGTCTGCAGACCGGAGGTCACGGTCTGGCCGACTTCGACGTTGCGCGAGAGCACGATGCCGTCGGTCGGCGACTTGATGATGGTGTGAGCGACGTTGACCTGCGCCTGCGACAGCGAGGCCCTGCCCTGCACGACCTGCGCTTCCGCGGACTTCAGCCCCGCCTGCGCGCCGTCGCGCGCGACGCGCGCGGCGTCCAGATCGGCCTGCGGAATCAACTGCTCCTTCGAGAGCCGCTCAGCGCGATCCAGTTTGATCTGGGCATCCGAGAGCGTGACGTTCGCCTGCAGGAGGTCGGCATTCATCCGTGCAAGGGCCGCACGCGCCTGATCCACCTGAGCCTGCAGCGAGGCCGGATCGAGCGTCGCCAGCACCTGGCCCGCGCGGACGACCGAATTGAAGGTGGCGCCCAGATGATTGATCGTGCCGGTCACCTGGCTGCCCACTTCGACCGAGTCCACTGGCTGCACGGTGCCGGTCGCTTCCACTTTCTGCACGACCGGACCCCGCGTGGCGGATGCGGTTACCAGCGTCGGCGCGGCCTCCGCGCCAAGTTGGTAGTACGCGATACCGCCGCCAAGGGCCACGAGGGCGATGGCGATGAACAGAGTCCTGCGCATGTCTGATTGACCTCTCACGCGGGGCTAAAGCCCCGCCTCCACAACCGACGCGGCTAAGCCCCGCCTCCACAAACGACCCGACTAAGCCCCGCCTCCACAAACGACCCGACTAAGCCCAGCCTCCACAAACGACCCGACTAAGCCCCTCCCCCGCCTCCACTCCCGAGCGACTTGCCACGCCTCCACTCCCGAGCGACTAGCCCCGCCTCCACGGACGACGCGACAGGGGCGCACGGCGTGCGCCCCTCATCCGCGCGCGGCTACTGCTGCGGCGCCGCCTGACTGGGCTGTTGCTGCTTGAACTGCTCCATCCGCTGCTGCCATTCGGCCCGCCGCTGCGCTCGGAACTGACGACGCTCCGCTGCAAGCGACTTGGCCTTCGTCTGTTGCTCGGGGGTCAGCAGGCTGAACACCTGCTCGTGCACCCGGGCGCGAAGTACCGCCGCATCGGCCTCGGCGGCCGCCAGTTCGGCAGACGCCGCGCGGATCTGCGGTTCGTTCAGCGGGACCTGCTCGATCGCCGCCTGCTGCGCCTGGCGCGCGGTGCGGACGCGTTCGAACACGCTCTTGAACTCGTCGCGATGCGCGCTGGCCGCCGCCCGGATCTGCTGGCGCTGCTCGTCGGTGAGACCGAGCTGCCGCAAGCCTGCAATCCCGCCCATGAAGCCGCGCCCTCCGTGCATCGGCCCGCGCTCACCCTGGGCACCCGCCACGAACGGCACGGCGCTAAGGAGCGCGACCACACCCGCCGCCACCACGCCTCGTTTTACCTTCTGAGTCATTGCCACGTTCGTTCCTCCTGTGCGCGGCGCCGATCCGCCCGCGCTACTACATTGGACGGTGGCGACCGGGCACTCCTGAGGCAGAACTGTGACACTTGTGTGACACGGCGTCCGGCCCCTCACGGCTCGGCTAGACTGAACTGCACAAAGAGCGCCACCTACTTGCCCATGGAACGACCTGGCGACGATCGACGGGTGCTCGTCGTGGAGGACGAGCCGCACATTCGCGAGCTCGTCGCCCTGCACCTGCGTCTCGAAGGGTGGACGCCCGAGCTGGTGGACAACGGCGCGACAGCGCTCGATCGACTCCGCGCGGCGCCGTACGACCTGGTGATCCTCGACATCATGCTGCCGGGCCTCGACGGGCTCACCGTGTTGAAAGCGCTCCGACGGGAATCGGCGAACATCGATGCGCCGGTGCTGCTCCTGACCGCGCGGCGCGAGGAGTCCGACAAGGTGCTGGGTCTCGAGAGCGGAGCCGACGACTACCTTGCGAAACCCTTCGGCGTGCGCGAGCTGGTCGCGAGGGCGCGCGCCCTGATGCGCCGCCCCCGCGCCGGTGCGGTTCAAATACCCAGCGAGTCCGGAGCGCCGGTACGGGTGAAGGACCTGGAAATCGATCCGGCGCGACATCGCGTGACGGTCGATGGACGTGAGACGGAGTTGACGTCATACGAGTTCGAGCTGCTGTATTTCCTCGCCTCGCACCCCGGCATCGTGTTCAGTCGGGAGGCGGTGCTCACACGCGTCTGGAAGGGCGAGGCGTTCGTGACCGAGCGCAGCGTGGACGCACTGGTCAAGCGACTGCGACGGAAGATCGAAGTGGATCCCGGCAATCCCGTGTACGTCCTGACGGTGTGGGGCACCGGCTACAAGTTCGCCGATGACTGAGCCGGTCTGGTATCGAAGCCTCTACGGCCGGATGGCCATCGGCGCGCTGCTCGGCCTCACCGGCCTGCTGTTCGCCCAGGCCGCGCTGTTTCTCTGGCTCCTGGGCCGCAGCGATCGTCCGCTGTCGATGCGATCGCCGCAGCGCGCCCTTCGCTTCGTCGCCGTCGATCTGACGACGGCACTGGAGACCGATCCCGGACTCGATCTCGACGGCTACGTGCGGGAGCAGTTTGGGCGCCTGGCCTGGCGAGTCTTCGTCGTGCAGCCCGATGGGCACGTGGCGACGAACCGCGATTTCACCGTGCCCGCCGCTCTGCTCAGCGCGGCGCGGACCGTAGCCCGCGACGAGCGGCCTTCCGCCTCGAGACGCCCGCTCGAGTGGGTCGGCGGGCGCCTGATCCGGCTGCGCGACGACGGGCGCGTCGTAGCCGTCGTCGGCATCGCGCCAGGCGAAGGGCCGTGGACGCCTGTCTTCCGCGAGTATGGGCCGCCGCTGGGCCTGGCCGCCGCCGTATTGCTCGTCGCGGGCGCGGCGGGGATGGCGCTGTTCGTGCTGCGACCCGCCAGGCGGCGCATCCGCACGCTGCAGGAAGCCGCCGAAGCGCTGGGCGCCGGCCACAGCGCGACGCGGGCCCCGGAAACCGGCGGCGACGAAGTGGCGGCGCTGGCGCGATCGTTCAACAAGATGGCTGAGGAGCTCGAAGCGCGCGTGCGCGAGCTGAAGGCGTCGGATCGGCTGCGGCGTCAGCTGCTGGCTGACGTCTCACACGAGCTGATGACGCCGCTCACCGCGATGCGCGGCTATCTCGAGACGCTCGCCCTGCCAGGCGCCGTGCCCGACGACGAGACCCGGGATCGGTATCTGCGCGTGGTGACGGAGGAAACGTCGCGGCTCGAGTCGATTGTCGGCGACCTGCTGGACCTGGCGCGGCTCGAAGGCGGCGGATCGGTGCTGCATCGCGAAGCGGTCCCGGTGGAGTGGCTCTTCGCCCGCGTCGGAGAGCGGCATGAAGTGGCGATGCGCGATCGCGGCATTCACCTCGATCGACAGATCGCGCCTGGCGCGGAACGCGTCGACGGCGATGCGCGGCGACTGGAGCAGGTGCTGCAGAATCTCGCCGCCAACGCCATGAGGCACACGCCGGTGGGCGGACGCATCGGCCTCAGCGCAGAGCCGCGCCAGGGGCGCGTGGCGATCCGCGTCAGCGATACGGGGAGCGGCATCGCGGCCGAGCACCTGCCGTTTGTCTTCGATCGCTTCTACAAGGCCGACGCGTCGCGAGCGCAGGGCGATGGCCTGGGCAGCGGGCTGGGCCTCTCGATCGTCAAGGCCATCGTCGAAGGTCATGGAGGGCAGATTTCGGTGTCGAGCGAGCCCGGTGCGGGCGCGGTGTTCGAGATTGTCCTCGACGCCGCGCGCGCCTGATGCCCAAGCTAAAGCTTGGGCCTACGTACGTCCGGATGCCCGAGCTTTAGCTCGTCGGTACGTACAGGCCCGAGCTTTAGCTCGGGCAAAGTCTGATCAGCGCCGATAGACTCTGACGTAATCCACCAACATCTGTTGCGGGAAGACGGTCGTCTGATCCGGATTTCCGGGCCAGTCCCCTCCCACCGCGACGTTGAGCAGCATGAACATCTCGTGATCGAACGCCCAGCGGGCGCCGGTGGGCAAATCGGCGGGTTTCCGCGTCTGGTACTGATAGCTGTCCACGTACCATCGGATTTCTGAGGGCTCCCACTCGATCGCGTAGAGATGGTAATCGTCGGCGAACGGCCGACCGTCGGGGCTCTGGAACGGCATGCTGAGGGCGTCGGCGCCCGAGTGGCCCGGACCATGCAACGTCCCGTGCACCGTCGTCGGCTCGCGTCCGATGTTCTCCATCACGTCGATCTCGCCGTCGTCGGGCCACCCGCGAGAGTCGATGTTGACGCCCATCATCCAGAACGCCGGCCACAGGCCCTGCCCACGCGGGATCCGGATTCGCGCCTCGAAGCGGCCATACGCCTGCGAGAAGCGACCGAGCGTCTTCAGCCGCGCCGACGTGTAGTCGCGCGCGATGCCGTCCGACCCCGTGTGCTTCTCGGCCCGGGCCGTGATGACCAGCGCGCCGCCCTCAATCCTCGCGTTCTCGACGCGATCGGTGTAGGTCTCGAGCTCCTGATTGCCCCAGCCGCCGCCACCGAGCTCGTAGACCCAACGCGACGGATCGGGGCGACTGCCGTCGGGGCCGTCGAACTCGTCGCGCCACGAAACCTGCCATTGGCGCGACGGCGCGCCCGGCTGTGGCGTTGGCGATGGCGCCGCGCCCGTGTCGGAGCCGCCGCACATGGCAAACGCCGACAGGGCGACCAGCGGCGAGAGGAACCGCGCGAGAACCATGATGCGCGGCCTCAGCGTGGCCTGCCCACGCTACTGGACCGAGACGAGCTCGGGCTCGAACACGAGTGTGGCATTCCCGGGGATCGGGCCGTTGCCCGCAGAGCCATATGCGAGTTCCGGCGGAATGATGAGCCGCCTCTTCCCACCCACCTTCATGCCTACCACGCCCTGGTTTACACCCTGGATGACGCCGGTGCCGCCGACGACGAACGAGAAGGGAGTGCTCGATGTCTGAATGAACGTGCCCTTGTTCTCGGCCGCCGTATCCGAATACAGCCACACCGAGTAGTTGATCGCGACCGTTTTCCCGGTGACGGCCTCGGCGCCCGTGCCCACCACCAGGTCGGTCTGGCTGTAGGGCGCCGACGGCAGCGGTGTGGGATTGCTGGGGCTGGACGATCCGCCACAGCCGGCGGAGAGGACGAGCAGCATCATGGGCAAGAAACGACGGAGCATCCGGAACCTCACAAAAGCGGCGCTGGCACGCCTTGGCAAAGGATCAGGATATCTCATGTCCAGTGCTGCAGTGCCGCAGTCCCGCGGTGCATCGGTGCCGCGGTGCAGGGCTGCAGGATTGCGACGCGCTCGTTAACCCCCAATCTGTTCCTGCGTATTGGAAGAGAGACGGTTCATTCGCAGAAACGGAGTCCTCATGCTGTCCAAGCCCGTAGTCGTGGCCCTGATTCCCCTGCTCGTCGCCGCGTCGATTCCGGCAGAGGCCCGGCCGCGTCTGGCCGGGACTGTCGTCGCGCAGGCCACGCCGGCTCCCCCGTCCTCGCGGGCCGCGGCGGCGCGTCCTGAGGCCACGACATCAGCGGCGCCTGCTGCGCCGGTCGCCCCGCTCCAGCCTTACGACGCCAACGAGACGCGCGAGCAGCTCGGCACCATCCTGCGGCAGTATCCGCCGTCGGTCGCAGACGTCCTCCGAATCGACCCGTCGATGCTGGGGAACCAGGACTATCTGTCCACGTATCCCGCGCTCGCCGCTTTCCTCACGCAGCATCCTGAGATTGCCAAGAACCCGGCCTTCTTCGTCGGCACCGAGCACGGGCGCAGCTGGAATGACGACGCGCCCGAAACCGCGGTCATCAACATCTGGCGCAATCTCGTTGACGGCATCCAGATGTTCGCGGTGTTCCTTGTCGTCACGGGCGTGTTGACCTGGCTCGTCAAGACACTCGTCGACTATCGCCGCTGGCTCCGCATCTCGCGTGTTCAGGCAGAGGTGCATACGAAGCTGCTCGACCGCTTCGCGTCCAGCGAGGAGCTGCTGTCGTACATCCAGACGCCCGCGGGTCGCCGTTTCCTCGAGTCGTCGCCGATCCCGCTCGACGCCGAATCCAGGCCGTCGCTCAGCGCCCCCCTGGGACGCATCCTGTGGTCCGTTCAGATTGGCGTGGTGCTGGCGTCGGGAGGCATCGGGCTGCTCTACGTGGGCAACCGGCAAGTGACGTCGTATACGGCGGAACCGCTGCTGGCCGTCGCGTCGCTCGCCATCGCGCTCGGCGCCGGCTTCGTCGTATCAGCCGTCATCTCGTATCTGCTATCGTCTCGACTCGGGCTGCTGCGGGGACTGCGGACGTCGTCCTCGCCCGACAGCTCCGCGTCGGCATGACCACGGATGACTGAACGCTGATGGTGACGCGACACATGACGCTCTCGGACGTCGATCGGCTCGGCCTCGAAGCCGAGGACCGTCCCGAAGCGCTCGCCATGGACGAGGACGCGTTTCGCGTGTTCTACGAGCAGACGGCTCGCGGCCTCTGGGCATATCTGTCGCGGGCGACAGGCGACACCGAGGCCGCGAAGGATCTGCTGCAGGAAGCCTACTACCGGCTGCTGCGGGCGACGACGACGTTCGAAACCGAAGCGCACCGCCGGCACTACCTGTTCCGCATCGCGACGAACCTGGTGCGCGATCGGCGTCGCCGCCCCTCGCGCGAGGTCCCGCTTCCCGAGCCCGGCGATGAGCGGCCGCAGCTGTCGCAGAACTCGCTGCCTGGCGCCATCGTGGCGCGCCGCGACGTGAGCCGCGCGTTGCTCGCCTTGCGCCCTCGCGATCGGGACCTGCTCTGGTTTGCTTATGCACAGGGCATGACGCACGCCGAGATCGCGGCGTCGCTGGGCGTGAAGAGCGGCAGCGTCCGGATGCTGCTGTTCCGCGCGCGGGCGAAACTGCTGGCGCTGCTGACACGGACCACGGCGGGAGGATCGAAATGACGCCGGCGATCTGCCCCCGGGAAACGGAAGTCGTCGCAGCCCTGAGGACCTACGCAGGCCCGAGCGACCGTGAGATGTACGTAGGCCCGAGCGACCGAGAGATGTACGTAGGCCCGAGCTTTAGCTCGGGCGACCTGGCAACGCACCTGGCGGAGTGCGACACCTGCGCGGAACTCGTAGCCTCGAGGCTCATCGCCGACGTGCAGGCCGAGGACGTGCAGGGCGCCAACGTCCCGTCCGCGGGTCAGGTCTGGTGGCGCGCGCAGGTGCGTGCGCGGGCCGAGGCCCGGCGGGCGGCCGAGCGCCCGATGCACATCACGCAGGCGGTTGCGGCCGCGTCGGTGGCGGGCGCCCTTGCCGCCGGCATCGGCTGGGCAGCCCCGTGGATCAAGCAGACCGCGTTCTGGGCCCAGGCAACGGTACCCACCGAGCTTGGCTTCGCGTGGTGGCTGGCGATTGGCGCCTGGCTGATCCTCGCGCCGGTCGCTCTGTACCTCGTTTTCGCGCGCGAGTAAGGCAGCGAGAGTAAACAGTAGGGCCGCACTTTAGTGCGGCCATCAATATTGGCCCGACTGAAGTCGGGCCCTACTGCTATCTCCGTGCTAATCTTCACGCTATTGCTTCCACGCGCGGACGCGGCCTCCCTCGCAGTGGTCTCAGCCATCCTCCTTTCGCTCGCGCCGAGCGCGCGCGCGCAGGCGCCGTCCGACCTCCGCTGGGGCGGCGATCACGAAGGCGGCGCCCCGTTTGTCGAGGCCGACCCGAACGATCCGACGCGTCTGGTGGGCTTCGACGTCGAGGTCGCTGAGCTCATCGCGCGCGGCCTCGGACGGACTCCCCGCTTCGTCTTCGTCGCGTTCCCCTCAATCGATCAATCGGTAGCTCGCGGCGATTTCGACATCGGTCTCAGCGGGATCGAAGACACACCTGCGCGGCGGGCGGCGCTCGCCGTCACGGTCCCCTACTACGAGTTTCGCGAGGTCCTGACCGTCCGTGACAGCGATCGGGCGCGTTTCCGCAGCCTCGCCGATCTGCGCGGCCGCAGGGTCGCTACGCTGGCGGGCACGATGGCGTACGACCTGCTACTGGAGGCCGAGCAGTCGACAGGGCTCCGGCCGGTGTCCTACGACGACGACGTGCATCCCTACAGCGACCTGCAACTGGGACGCGTCGACGCGGTGCTGCTCGACGACGTGATCGCGCAGCGGTCCACGGCGCGGACCCCTGGCCTGTTCACGCAGCCCGAGGGCGTCGCGACCGGGTATTACGTTGGCGTCCTCGCCCCGTCGAACCGCGCGCTGCGGGACCGCATCGATGCCATCCTGTTGCAGGCGATGCGCGACGGCCGGCTCGAGGCGATCTTCAGGAAGTGGGATCGCTGGAACGACGACCAGTCCACGTTGTATGCCCGTCTGTTGAGCGGCACGGCAGGGGCTGTCGTAGGGGCGCATGGCAATGCGCCCGCCGGTGAATCCGCGGATGATGCCCAAGCTAAAGCTTGGACCTACGTACACAGCGTCAACCGATACCTTCCAGCCCTTCTGCGCGCCGCCGGCATCACCATCGCCCTGTCGACGCTGGCGATGACGCTCGCCGTGACCGTCGGGATGCTCATCGCAACCGGACGCATCTACGGCAGCCTCGTGGTGCGGACGGCGCTGATGGCGTACGTCGAGCTCATACGCGGTACTCCCCTTCTGCTGCAGCTCTTCGTCCTTTACTACGGGCTCGCGTCGGTCATCCGGCTGCCCGCCTTCGTCGCCGCCGTCATCGGACTCGGCCTCAACTATGCGGCCTACGAGAGCGAGATCTACCGCGGCGCGCTCGAAGCGGTGCCGCGCGGGCAATTGGAAGCGGCCCGCACGCTCGGCCTGAACGAGCGCCAGGTCCTCAGCCTCGTCCGTGGACCGCAGGCGTTTCGCCTGGCGCTGGCGCCGATGACCAACGACTTCGTCGCGCTGCTCAAGGACTCGTCGCTCGTCTCGGTGCTCACCGTGGTCGAGCTGACGAAGCAGACGCAAATCTTCGCCGCCAATGTCGGCAGCTGGGTGATACCCGGCGCGCTCTGCGCGCTGCTGTATCTCGTGATGTCGCTGCCGCTGGCCCGCTTCGCCCGGCGGCTCGAGCACCGGTGGAAGGCGGCGACGGCGGCATGACCGCGCCAGTCGTGCTCGATATCCGCGGCCTGAAGCTGCGACGAGGCGCTCGGGAGGTCCTGCGCTCGATCACGCTGCAGGTGAAGCGCGGCGAACTCGTCGCGCTGATGGGGCTGTCCGGCGAAGGCAAGACGACAATCCTCCGGGCCATCGCGGCGCTCGAGCCGTTCGACGGCGGATCGATTGCGGTCGGACAGACGCGCCTGGCCGCATGCCGCCGCCACCCGGGCGCGACGATTCGCGCCCTCCGCGATCAGGTCGGCATGGTATTCCAGCATCACTGCCTGTTCGAACATCTCTCAGCGGCCCAGAATGTGTGGCTCGCACCAGTGCACGTCCGCCGACGGGCCACGGCCGAGGCGATCGCACAGGCGCGGCGGCTTCTCGAGGAGCTCGGCGTGGCGCATCGCGCTGATGCGTTGCCTCGCGAGATTTCGGGGGGCGAAGCGCAGCGCGTCGCCATCGCGCGCGCGCTGGCGATGGATCCGCCGCTCCTGCTGATGGACGAGCCGACCGCGTCACTCGATCCGGTGCGACGCCGCGATCTCGGCGAGACGCTGTGCGCGCTCACCTCGTCTGGCCGCACCCTGCTCATCACCTCGCACGACGACGACTTCGTGCGGGAATTTGCCACGAAGGTCATCGTGCTTTCGGGCGGCGAGGTCGTCGAAGAGGGGCCGCCGAACCGCGTCATCTCTCATCCTCAGCACCCTGCCACCGAGCGTCTGCTGACCACCGAGCGCGCCCGCCGTCGTCCGGCAGTCTGAAGTCACGGATTGACGCAGATCGGGTGGTCACCGATGAACACGGATAGAGAAAGTCACGGATGGACACGGATGCACGCGGATCAAGGCCATCTCTGAAGGACGTATCCTGTTCATTCTAGCCATCGTGTTCATCCCGTCCAAAGCGCATGTCCAGCCATCGTTCAGTCCTCGATGCGATCGCCCGCCGGGCCATGGTCGAGCACGGTCTCGAACCCGACTTCCCGCCTGACGCCGTGGCGGAAGCCGCCCGTGCCGGCGACGCACCAATCGGGGAGGTTCGGGATTTGCGGCAGCTGCCCTGGTCGTCGATCGACAACGTCGAATCGCGCGACCTCGATCAGCTCGAGGTCTGCGGCGACAGCCAGGATGGCCTCGATCGTGTGCTGGTCGCGATCGCCGACGTCGATGCGCTGGTCCCGCGCCAATCGGCGATCGACGATCACGCACGCCGCAACACGACGTCGGTGTATACCGCCGCGCGCGTGTTTCCGATGCTGCCCGAATCGCTCTCGACCGATCGCACGTCGTTGAACCCGGATGACGATCGGTCCGCGATCGTGATCGAGATGGCCGTCGACCGCGAGGGCGCGGTGTCGCAGTGCGACATCTATCGGGCCGCGGTATGCAACCACGCGAAGCTCGCGTACGAAGCGGTGGCCGGATGGCTCGAGGGCACGGCCCCACCGCCGCCGGCGTTGGCGAGCTCCGCCGAGCTCGCGTCGCAAGTCCGTCGCCAGGACCAGATTGCGCAGCGCCTGCGGCAGCACCGCGTGGAGAAGGGCGCGCTCGACTTCGACCGCGCCGAGGCCCGACCGGTGATCGTGGGAGATCGGATCGAGGGGCTACGTGAGGTGCGCGCGAATCGCGCCCGCGACCTGATCGAGGACTTCATGATCGCCGCCAATACTTCGACCGCCGAGTTCCTCGCCGCGCGTCGCTCTCCATCGATTCGCCGCGTCGTGCGAACCCCGGAACGCTGGCCGCGAATCGTCGCCCTGGCCGCCGGCCTTGGCGAGCAGTTGCCGGAGACGCCAGACGCACGGGCCCTCGAGCGGTTCATGGCGACGCGAAAGGCCGCCGACCCGGATGCGTGGCCGGAGCTGTCGTTGAGCCTGGTCAAGCTGCTCGGACGCGGCGAGTACGTGCTGGCCGACCCGACCTCAAAGGCGGCGGATCACTTCGCGCTGGCGCTGGCTCACTACACGCATTCGACAGCGCCCAATCGGCGGTATCCAGACCTGATTACCCAGCGACTGCTCAAGGCGGCGATGTCGAAGACGGCCCCGGCATATTCGAACGCGGAGCTGGATGCCCTGGCGCAGCACTGCACGCGTCAGGAGGATGCGGCCAACAAGGTCGAGCGGCAGGTGCAGAAAGCGGCCGCGGCGTTGTGGCTGTCGGACCGCGTCGGCGAGATCTTCAACGGCGTCGTCACCGGCGCCTCGTCGAAAGGCACCTGGGCGCGGATTTTCAAGCCGCCGGTCGAAGGCAAGATCGAGCGCGGAGCCGAGGGCCTCGACGTCGGCGATCGCGTCCGCGTCCGCCTGATCGGCACGAACCCCGAGCGCGGCTTCATCGACTTCGAACGGATCTGACTGAACGTCGGCGGATCCGTCGCGAATCGACACCGATCAGTCACGGATTCACGCCGATCAGATCGGTCACGGACGAGCACGGAAGTACACGGATCAAAAGACGGATCAAAAGGATGACATCTGTATTCTGCGTGTCTGTCTCCGTGTGGTTCCGTGTCATCCGTGACCGTGACCGCTCTATCCGTGATCGCCACGAACCCCGAGCGCGGCTTCATCGACTTCGAACGGATCTGACTGACGTCGGCGGATCCGTCGCGAATCGACACCGATCAGTCACGGATTCACGCCGATCAGATCGGTCACGGACGAGCACGGAAGTACACGGATCAAAAGATGGATCAAAAGGATGACATCTGTATTCTGCGTTTCTGTATCCTGTGTTTCTGTATTCTGCGTTTCTGTATTCTGCGTTTCTGTATTCTGCGTTTCTGTCTCCGTGTGGTTCCGTGTCATCCGTGACCGTGACCGTGACCGTTCTATCCGTGATCGGCACGAACCCCGAGCGCGGCTTCATCGACTTCGAACGGATCTGACTGACGTCGGCGGATCCGTCGCGGATCGATACCGATCAGTCACGGATTCACGCCGCCGCGCCGATCAGATCGGTCACGGACGAGCACGGAAGTACACGGATCAAAAGACGGATCAAAAGGATGACATCTGTATTCTGCGTGTCTGTCTCCGTGTGGTTCCGTGTCATCCGTGACCGTGACCGTGACCGCTCTATCCGTGATCGGCACGAACCCCGAGCGCGGCTTCATCGACTTCGAACGGATCTGACTGACGTCGGTGGATCGGTCGCGAATCGACACCGATCAGTCACGGATTCACGCCGATCAGATCGGTCACGGACGAGCACGGAAGTACACGGATCAAAAGACGGATCAAAAGGATGACATCTGTATTCTGCGTGTCTGTCTCCGTGTGGTTCCGTGTCATCCGTGACCGTGACCGTTCTATCCGTGATCGGCACGAACCCCGAGCGCGGCTTCATCGACTTCGAACGGATCTGACTGACGTCGGTGGATCGGTCGCGGATCGACACCGATCAATCACGGATTCACGCCGATCAGATCGGTCACGGACGAGCACGGAAGTACACGGATCAAGAAGACGGATCAAAAGGATGACATCTGTATTCCTGCTTTTCTGTCTCCGTGTGGATCCGTGTCATCCGTGACCGTGACCGTGACCGCTCTATCCGTGTTTGTCCGCGTTCATCCGTGACGGCCCTCTGTCCGTGTCCGTCCGCGACCGCTACCGCGCACGTGCCGCCGACTCCGTCCACAGCGTGGTCACCAGCCGCACCAGGATCACGCTGCTGATGACGAACACGACGAGCAGCGCAAGCGCCGTGGACATCCGGCCGTACAGCAGGTTGCCCACGGCGAAGAGCGCCGACCAGATGGCGGCGCAGCCGACGACCCAGCCGACCAGCGCCATCGGGATGTTGTCGCCGGTGGCGGCCAGCTCCGCGTCGGTGACGCCGGCAATCGCCTGAATCGGCGCCCATCCGGGCCCGGCCGGACGCACCGCCCGATAGAAGCGCACCAGCACGTCCCGATCGGTCTCCGGCCCGACATACGCCGTCACCACCCAGCACACCGTGGTCGCCGCAATCGTGAGCACGAGCGCCATGTGCGTGCTGACGTGAACGCCGTTTTTCGCCAGCACCAGGAACACGAGCGAGGCAACGAAGGAGCTGACCATCGCCACGACTTCGCACCAGGCGTTGACGCGCCACCAGAACCATCGCACCAGATACAGGAGGCCGGTGCCGGCCCCGACCTGCAGGATCACGTCAAAGGCGTCTTTCGCGGTGTCGAGCAGGAAGACGAGCGCCGACGAGCAGATGAACAGCAACACGGTGACCGCGCGAGCGGCCCGAACGTAGTGGCGCTCGTCCGCATCGGTCCTGATGAAACGGCGATAGAAGTCGTGGACGAGATATGACGCGCCCCAGTTGAGGTGCGTCAGGATGGTGGACGAGTTCGCGGCGACCAGCCCGCCCACCATCAGCCCGACGAAGCCGACCGGAAGGAACTTCAGCATCGCCGGATACGCGATGTCGTGTCCCAGCAGACCCGGATCGAGATTGGGAAAGGCGCGTTGAATGTCGGAGAGCTCGGGATACACGAGGATCGATGCGAGCGCGACCAGGATCCACGGCCACGGCCGCAACACGTAGTGCGCGACGTTGAAGAACAGGACCGCGCCGAGCGCATCGCGCTCGGACCTCGAGGCCAGCATGCGCTGCGCGATGTAGCTGCCGCCGCCGGGTTCCGCGCCGGGATACCACACCGCCCACCACTGGACGGCGATCGGCATGATGAACACCGCGACCGCGATGTCCCAGTTGTTCGAGAAGTCGGGCAGCACCGCGAGATAGTCGACCCCGCCCGGACCGCGCATCGCCGACAACTTCGTGATCAGCCCGTCCAGCCCGCCCACCTGCGGCGCACGCAGCGCAAAGTAGGCGGCCGCGATCACGGCCGTCATCTTGATGAAGAACTGGATCATGTCGATGACGAGCACCCCCCACAGGCCCGAGTGCGCGGCGAACGCGACGTTCAGCAGCCCCACGAACGCCAGCGTCTGCCAGCGCGGGAGCCCGAACAGCACACCGGCGATCTTGCAGGCCGCAAGATTCACCGTCGCCATGATCATGCAGTTGAACAGCAGGCCGAGGTAGATCGCGCGAAAGCCGCGGACGACCGATGCGGCCTTCCCGGAATAGCGGATCTCGTAAAACTCGAGGTCGGTCATGACGCCCGACCGTCGCCACAGCCGCGCGTAGAAGAACACCGTCGCGACCCCTGTCAGCACGAACGCCCACCATACCCAGTTCCCCGCCACGCCGTTGCGCCGGACGATGTCGGTGACGAGGTTGGGCGTGTCGCTGCTGAAGGTCGTGGCGACCATCGAGAGCCCGGCGAGCCACCACGGTACGGCCCGGCCCGAGACGAAGAATTCCGACGTGCTGCGGCCCGCCCGCTTGCCGAAGAAGAGGGCCGGAACGAAGCAGATGAACAGGCAGATCGCGGCGATGACCCAGTCGAGGGCTGTGAGATGCATGAGGCGGCGACTATACAGGAGACGGCAGATCCTTGGCGACGGGTCGTCGCTGGGGCGGATTCGTCTGCGGGGAGCGAGAAATACCTACCTTCATCGGCGGATTGTCAGATTGAAAGACACGTAAAGGCTGGGTTACAGGCGAGCCCGGTCATGAATCGGCCAAATTTGCCGATTTCATGGGCAATCGCCGGATGGCACTCGGTTTGAATAGGAATTCTGGCGGAGACGAGTTATGGCCAACGTTTCTCTTCAATATGTGAGAGCCCACGACATTGGCTATGGTCCCTCTGCCTTCGGCGCGATGGTGTGCGACCCCGACGGCGAGCCAATTGGCCGACTCGAAGGCTTCATGATCGACCCCCAGAGCCAGACGGTGCGCTACTTCGTGGTCGACAACCTCCGCGGCCGCCGTCTCGAGCGCCGCATGATTCCGTTCGCGCCCGCGCAACTCGATCTCGAGCACCACGTCGTGCGCCTGATCGATCAGCCGCGCGCCGCTGCCTGACCGCAACCAGACGTGTACGCCACAGTTAGGTGGCGCTCGCGGGCCGGAGCGCCACCACCACGTCCGGGCCATGGACGAGCGTCTGATACACCACGCAGTAGCGTTCGGTCAGCTCGAGCAGCTTCTTCTGCTCGGCTTCGGGCGCATCCGTGTCGAGCTCGAGAAAGAGCCTGATCCGCTGGAAGCCCACAGGGACCCCTTTGGCGACGCCAAGCGTACCGCGGAAGTCGAGATCGCCCTCGGCTGAGAGGGTCGCGCCGCGCAGCTCGAAGCCAATCGACGTGGCCACGGCAGACAGCGTGACGCCGGCGCATGCCACGAGGGCTTGGAGCAGCATGTCGCCGGAACATGCGGCGAAGCCGGTGCCGCCCGTTGCGGGATGGAGTCCGGCCTCCACCAGGGCGCGTCCGGTCTCGACGCTGCACGTGACGTTCTCGCCGAGAGCACCCGTTGCACGCAGCGTGATGAGCGCCGCCTCGGGGCTGGACTTGTACTGCTCTTTCAAGGGTTGCTGGGTTGCGCGGAGTTCGTCGCGATTCATGGAGATCTCGTCGTCCTTGGTTTAAACGATACTGCCGTTTCAGTCCGCTTTCGCCTTCAGCGGCGTCACCGCGAGCGACACCTCGTCGCCAGTCCCCGCGCGCACCGCGTCCACCTCGACAAACACCAGATCGCGATCCGCCCAGGCATAGTGGCAATCGCGAGACCCGCGCGGCGGCAGCTCGAACGCATCCGTCTGCGCCCCTCGCAGCTTCACGATCACCTGCGCGTCACCCGAACCGGGTCGCGAGGACGTGCGTGTCAGGCGAAACGCCACGACGCCGCGGCCGGCGAGCACGTTGAACCCTCCGTGTCCGCGCAGCCGTCCCGATTCGCGATCGCTCGACCAGATCACGCCGTAGGACGGCCACGAGCGGAGGCTCCGCGGCAGCTGTGCGCCCGCCACCACCGCGAGGACGAGGCTGACGGCGGCGGCCACGAGCAGGGGCCGGCGGGAGGTCGCAGGACGCCAGTTGCCAGCGACCACCACGCTCGCCAGGACCAGCAGCATTGGCTCGAACGGGGCACGAAGCCGGGCACCCCCGAATCCGCCGACGCTGGCAATCCCCAGGTTGACCAGAATCCACAGGACGAGGAACGCCGCCATCGGCCGATCGCGAGCGAGCACGACGCCGAACGGCGCCAGGATCAGCACCGACACCAGCAGCAGATCGACCGTGACGTGCAGCGCGATCTTCCACAGGATCGCCGTCAAGCGGCTCCCGGCCGCCACGTAAATCTGCAGGACCCTCCCGCCGTTGATGTGCAGCAGCGATCGTGCACGGTCGGCGGTCTCGCGGACGTACTCGATGGGTGAATCGGCGATGCTGGCGGTCAGCGCACCGACTGTTTCCGACACGGACAACGCCCGGTCTTCCGGGCCGCTGCTCCGCGAGACGTGAATGCTGCCGTGCGAATCGATTGGCGTGAACTGGCCCATGTGCATCGACAGCGCGAGCACGTACGGCGCGGTGGGCAACGCGAAGCCCGCGAGCAGGATGCACGACGCCTTGAACGCGCATGTCCGGTCGCTCGCCAGGATGACGTGCAGGAGGGCCGCGAGCGGCAGGAAGAAGAGCGGCATCGATCGCGTCAGCGCCGCGAAGCCGAACGCCACGCCCGCCGCGAACCACTCGCGTCGTCGCGTCGTCGACAACGCCCTCGCCAGGAGCGCGAATGCGAGCAGGACCAGGGGGATGTAGAGCGCCTCCTGCGACGTGTGCCAGACATTCAGGATGTTCAGCGCCCAGATGGCGAAGCCACCCGCCGCGATCAGGCCCGTGCGTGGCGAGTGCAGCCGACGACCCAGTTCGGCGATCAGCAGGATCGACGCGATCGAAAGACATAGCTGGGCGAGGAGCGCAGTGAGCGGCAGATAGGGGAACGACGCGAAGATGGACAGGAAGACCGGATAGAGCGGCGGCAACGCATGGCGGCGCCCGGAGATCCACAGCGTGACCGCGTCGAACGTCCAGTGCCAGCCGTGCGGACCCTGGGCAAGCAGCCGGCCGCCGCGCAGATAGAAATCGGGATCGGACCAGCGGAAGCCGGGCTGCGAGGTGACCTGCAGCAGGTAGGCCAGCCGCAGCGTGAAGCCCACCAGCGCAATCGCAATCAGGCGCATGGTGGGCCGCCATCATAGAGGCGGACCTGAAGGTCCGCCCTACACATGAAGGCGCGGTCGGTTCGCATCACATGTAAGGGCGGACCTTCAGGTCCGCCTATGCGATCGAGGGCGCGTACTCTTCGTAGGTGCCCTTGAAGTCCTCGATCCGGCCGTGATCGAAGTGCCACACGCGCGTGCCGACTTCCTCCATCACGTCCTGATCGTGCGTGACGAGGAGGACCGTGCCCTCGAATTTCTGCAGCGCCACGTTCAGCGCGTTGATCGATTCGAGATCGAGGTGGTTGGTCGGCTCGTCGAGCACCAGCACGTTGGGTTTCTGCAGCATGATGCGGCAGAACAGCAGGCGCGCGGTTTCGCCGCCTGACAGGGCATCGGTCGGCTTCAGGCTTTCCTCGCCGCTGAAGAGCATCTGGCCGAGCAGGCCGTGAATGTCCTGGCGCGCCGCGTCCGGATCGAAGCGATGCAGCCACTCGACGACCGTCAGGCCCTTCTCGATGACCCCGGTGGCATCCTGCGGGAAGTAGCCAATCGAGACCTCGTGGCCCCAGCGTACGCTGCCGGCGTCGATGTCTGACCGCGACGCCGCGAGGTTCGGGGCATCCGAAAGGAGCGCCTTGAGCAGCGTGGTCTTGCCGTAGCCGTTTCTCCCGACGAGCACGATCTTCTCGCCGCGGTTCACGATCGCGCTGAAGTCGGCAATCACCGGAACGCCGCCGAAGGCCTTGCTCACCCCCTTGAACTCAACCGCCATGCGGCCCGATGGCCGGTTCATCGCGAAGCGGATGTACGGCCGCTGAATGTTCGATCGCGCGAGCTCGGTCGTCTGCAGCCGCTCGACCTCCTTGCGCCTCGAGGTGACCTGGCTGGCGCGGGTGCCGGCTCCGAATCGCGCGATGAAGTCGTTCAGCTGCGCGATCTTCTTCTCGCGCTGCGCGTTGTCGGTCTCGACGCGCGCGCGGATCTGCGTCTTGGCCAGCACCATCTCGTCGTAGCCGCCGACATACGTGATGATCGTCTGGTAGTCGATGTCGGCGGTGTGCGTGCACACCTCGTTCAGGAAATGGCGGTCGTGCGAGATGACGATCAGCGTGCCGTCGTAGTGGACGAGGAACTCGCGCAGCCAGTGGATCGAGTCGAGATCCAGGTGGTTGGTGGGCTCGTCGAGGAGCAGCGCCTGCGGATGGCCGAAGAGCGCCTGCGCCAGCAGCACGCGGACCTTCTGTCCGCCCTGCAGCTCCGCCATCTTGCGGGTGTGGAGCGCATCCGGGATGTCCAGGCCCTGCAGCAGAATCGCCGCATCGGTCTCGGCCGTGTACCCGTCCTCCTCGCCAACGATCCCTTCGAGCTCGCCGAGGCGCATGCCGTCGGCCTCGGTCATCTCGGACTTCGCATAGAGGAACTCGCGCTCCTCGAGCGCCGTCCACAACCGCTCGTTGCCCATGATCACCGCGTCGATCGCGCGGACCTGATCGAAGGCGAACTGGTCCTGTTTGAGGACGCCGAGCTTGGGCGGCCGCGTCACGGTCCCCTTCTGGGGCGGGAGCTCGCCCGTCAGGAGCTTCATGAACGTGGACTTCCCGGCCCCGTTCGGGCCGGTCAGGCCGTAGCGGCGGCCTGAGGAAAACGTGGTGGAGACGTCCTCGAAGAGCACCTTCGAGCCGTACCGCATCGACACATCACTGACGGAAATCATTCCTGAGACGAACCTTTCGAGTAGCTGGAACCGCCTATTCTACCATGCTTTAGGGTCTGGATGGTCGCGGCGGGGGTAAGCCCCGCCTCCACCTACCAACCCGGGGAACCCAGGCAACCCCCAAAAAGTATTTGACAGGCTAACCTGTGTGCCATACAGTATGTTTCATACAGTGTGCGGCAAATAGTATGTGCCACACGGTGACCGCATGAATGCCGACATCTTCGTAAACCTCACGCTCGAGCTCAGGCGCGGCTGCCTGATCCTCGCCGTCCTGGCGCAGCTGAAGACCGAACATCACGGCTACGCGCTGCGCAAGTCGCTGGCCGACCTCGGGCTGGTGATCGACGAAGGCACGCTCTACCCGCTGCTGCGCCGGCTCGAGAGCCAGGGCCTGCTCATCAGCGAGTGGCGCGAGGAAGACAAGCGGAACAAGCGGTTCTATCGGCTGTCCCCCGACGGCCGGCAGACGCTGAAGCAGTTGCAGGCCGAGTGGCAGGCCCTCAACGCCTCGTTGACTCGGATTCTGTAGGAGCAAGAGAGATGGACCTGGTCGATCGTTACGTCTACGCCGTCAAACGTCATCTCCCTGCCAGCCAGCAGGACGACATCATCAACGAGCTGACCGACGACATCCTGTCCCAGATCAAGGACAAGGAAGAGGAGGTGGGGCGCCCACTGGACGAGGCCGAGCAGGAAGCGATCCTGAAGCAGTACGGACACCCGTATCTGCTGGCGATGCGCTATCGGCCGCAGCAGTACCTGATTGGGCCGGCGCTCTTCCCGTTCTACTTCCCCGCGCTGAAGATCGCGATGGGGCTGGCGTTCGCCGTGCAGGTGATCGTGGCGTTCTCGATCGGCCTCGCGCAGAACACGCCAGAACGCATCCTGCCGCGGGTCGTCGCGTTTCCGGGCGTGGCGTTCCAGGTGCTGTTCTGGGTCACCGTGGTCTTCGCCGTGGCCGACTACTGGCAGGCGAAGCTGAATCTCTTCGACAAATGGTCGCCGCGCACGTTGCCGCGGGTCACAGCCGCCACACGGCCGCCAAAGATGACGGGGCTGATCGCCGAACTGGTCGCGAACGTCATCTTTCTCGCCTGGTGGATCGCGGTCCCGACGTATCCGTTCCTGATGCTGGGCCCGGCGGCGGCGTTCCTGCACTTCTCGCCCTCGTGGTCGCGCCTGTATCTCGTGATGTTCGTGCCGGCGCTCGTGTCAACCCTCACGGCCGTCGGAATTCTGGTGCGCCCGTCCTGGATCTGGCTCTCCAGGGTTCGCCCCTTGTGCGTCAATCTCGCCGGCCTGTTCGTGGTGTCGGTCGCGCTCAACGCCGGCAATCTCGTGACACCGGCGAAAGATACGCCCGATCTCGTGAAGCTCGTGAAAGGCATCAACGATGTGACAACGCTGGTGCTCGTTGTGATTTCGCTCATCACGATGGTGCAGGTGCTGGTGGATGGCTTTCGTCTGGTCCGGTCTTCATCCAGGTAGAAAAGCGTCTCCTGTAGGGCGGACCGTAGGTCCACCTTCGACCTTCTTCGTAGATTCAGAAAGAGGGACGTATGTCGAGCATTGCTGTGTCCGCGCCAGGCGCCGTGTCCGTGCCGGCGATTCGAGAAACCACACGGTCGATCGTGAATGTGCCAATCGGCTATCTCCGCGCGTTCATCACCGGGCTCGTGGTGGTGCACCATGCGCTTCTGGCGTATCACCCGTTCGCACCGTCGCCCAACGCGTCGCTCGTCGCGGAGCCGCGCTGGTGGGCGGCGTTTCCGGTCGTCGACGCGCAACGCTCGATGGGGACGACGCTGATCGTGGGCTTCAACGAGACGTTCTTCATGTCGCTGATGTTCCTGCTGTCGGGCCTCTTTGCCTGGCACAGCATCCAGCGCAAGGGTCCACGCGCGTTCCTGCAGGGACGTGCCTTGCGGCTGGGCGTACCGTTTGCCGTCGCGTCGCTGCTGCTCGCGCCGCTCGCTTACTATCCGGCCTATCTGCAGACCACCGCGCGCGCCACCAGCGGCAGCTTCTGGGAGCAGTGGACGTCGCTCGGCATCTGGCCGTCCGGGCCGGTCTGGTTCGTCTGGGTGCTCCTGGCCTTCGATTGCCTCGCTGCGGCGTTCCTCGCGTACCTGCCGCGCGTCGCGGACGCGTGGCGCGACTTCTGGGAACGCACGTCGACTAGCAGCTTCAGATTCTTCGCGACGCTGGCGGCGTGCTCGCTCGTCCTCTATCTGCCGATGGCGATGACGTTTGGATTCATGCACTGGTGGGCGTTCGGTCCGTTCAGCGTGCAGACGAGCCGTGTGCTCCATTACGCCCTCTACTTCTTCGTCGGCGTGGCCCTGGGCGGCATCGGCCTCGAGCGCGGCGTCGTGCGCGAGGATGGCCCGCTGTCGCGCCGGTGGATCGTTTTTCCGATCGTCGCGCTCGTGGCGTTCGTGTTCGCCGCCGGTCTCGCGATTGCCGCGTCGACCTCGCCTGGTGCCGCCACAACGTGGGAAGCGCTCGGCGCGGTCGGCTTCGTGCTGTCGTGCGCCGCATCGTCATGCGCGATGCTGGCGCTGTTCCTGCGGTTTGCCCGACGCCCGAACGCGATCGGCGACAGCCTTCGTGACAACGCGTACGGGATCTACCTGGTGCACTACGCGCTCGTCAGCTGGCTGCAGTACTCGCTGTCTGTCGTCGAGCGTCGGCGCCATCCCGAAGGCGGTGATCGTGATTGCCGGCGCGCTGGTGCTGAGTTGGGCCACGAGCGCGACGCTGCGGGCCATTCCGGCAGTGCGGCGGGTGGTTTAGGCCAGAACTCACTTGCGTTCGTGAGCGTCAACTCCCAACCTCCAACGCGCAACGCCCAAGAAGTCCCGCAAACCGCGGGCAAGCACGATTGGGAATTGGGAATTGGAAGTTGGGAGTTGACACTCAAGTGAGTGCTCCACGTCTCGTTGAGACACCATGTGGCATGAAACGGAGTACATTGCGCGCGCACGCTGGCAGCGAGGTCGGCCGAAGATTGGTGCCATCGAGCCCGTAAGTGAGTGTGACCAGGAGTCCCGCGAGCACCTTGTCGTGTTGCCCCGGCGCACCGGTGAGCGCGTCTTGGAGATTTCGCCTTCGGGGATTCCACGCCAGCCGTGCAGACGGAGGTGCTGCCTATGCAGCTGTTGTATGCGCGCTGCGCCGGGTTGGATGTCCATGCGCGACAGGTGGTCGCCTGCGCGCGCCTCGTGGTGAACCACACCGTCACGTACGAGCGACTGACGGTGCCGACGACCACTCGCGGTTTGCTGGCACTGGCGGACTGGTTGGCGGCACACGAAGTCACCCACGTGGCGATGGCAGCGACGGGCGTGTACGGAAGCCCGTGTGGCACGTGCTCGAAGGACACGTTGACCTCACCTTGGCCAACGCGCCGCACGTCCGGAATGGCCCCGGCCGCAAGAGCGATGTCCATGACGCACAGTGGCTCGCGGACGTGCTCGCGGTCGGGTTGATCCGCAGCAGCGTTGTGCCGCCCGCGCCGGTGCAGGAATTGCGCGACCTCACGCGGACGCGCAAACAACTCGTCCGGGAGAGCGGACGCCACACGCCACGACTGCAAAAGATCCTGCAGGACGCGAACGTCAAGCTGACGGAAACCATCAGCGACATTCGCGGGCAGAGCGGCCGCGCGATCCTGCGAGCGCTGATCGCCGGGGAAAGCGACCCTGAGCGCTTGGTCGCCCTGACGCGTGGCCTCAAAGCGTCGCATGCGCAGCTGGTCGACGCGCTCCACGGGCGGGTGACGGCGCTCAGCGCTTCCTGCTCAAGCTGCATCTCGATCAGATCGAAGCGATCGAGGGCAGCCTCACCACGCTGGAATTGCACCTGACCGAGGCGCTCCGGCCCTTTCGCGCCGCCGTCGATCTCCTGAAAACCATGCCGGGGATCAGGGACACGGTGGCGGGCGTCATCGTGGCGGAAATCGGCGACGAGATGGGTCCGTTTCCCACGGCCGCTCACCTGGTGTCGTGGGCAGGCTTCGCCCCGCGGCTCGACGAGAGCGCCGGGCGAAAGCGATCGACGCGCACGCGCCCCAGTGCGCCGTGGTTGAAAACCACCCTGGTCCAAGCCGCCTGGAGCGCCGCCCGCACCAAGGACAGTTACTTCCACGCCCAATTCGCGCGCGTCAACAGTCGGCGCGGTCCCAAGAAGGCCATCATGGCGGTCGCCGCCTCGATGCTCACGGCGATGTCTACATGCTCCGCGACGGAGTCGAATTTCACGACCTCGGCAGCCAGGCACTTTACGCAGCACGACAAAGAACAGATCGCAAAGCGTCTCCTGCGTCGACTGCGCGACCTCGGCGTTGAAGTCGAGGTCAAGAACGCTGCCTAATGGCGAGCGATCACTGTAGGGCACAGTTTCTTTAGAGCTCTGGGATTAGGGATCCCCGCAGGGGCACAGAACTCGCCACAGAGCCACTGTGGCGGTATCCTCTGAACCTCCGTGTCCGACGCAACGCTTCTTGACGATCTCGCCCGGCTGGTGCCAGCCGATCGCCTTCTGACGCGACCTGGCGCACTCGCCGCCTACGAGTCGGACGGCCTCACGGCGTTCCGCGCGCGGCCGCGGGCCGTCGTCATCGCCGAATCGTCGCAGGACGTGATCGAGACCGTCCGCCTGTGCCAGGCGGCCGGTGTGCCGTTCATGGCCCGTGGCAGCGGCACCAGCCTGTCGGGCGGCGCCGTGCCGATCGAAGATGGAATTGTCATCGCGCTCAACCGGCTGAATCGGATCGTGCGGTTCGACCCTGGCGCGCGCGTGGCCGTGGTCGAGCCCGGCGTCGTCAATCTCGCGGTCACCGCGCTTGGCGCGCCGCATGGCCTCTACTACGCGCCCGATCCGTCCAGCCAGCAGGTCTGCACGATTGGCGGCAACGTGGCCTTCAACTCGGGCGGCGCGCACTGTTTCCGTCATGGCATGACCGCGAACCACGTGCTCGGCATCCGCGCGGTCCTGGCCGACGGGACGCTCGTCTCGCTGGGCGGCGACAGCCTTGAACAGGCGGGACCGGATCTGGCCGGCCTGTTCGTCGGATCCGAAGGGCTGTTCGGGGTCGCGCTGGAGATCACGCTGCGGCTGGTCGCGCGCCCGCAGGTGTATCGCACGGTGCTGGCGGCGTACTCGAGCCTTCAGGCCGCCGGCGACGCCGTGTCGCGCGTGATCCGGTCCGGGCTGCTGCCGGGAGCGATGGAAATCATGGATCGCCTCGCCATCGACGCCGCTGAGGCCGCGGTGCAGGCGAATTATCCCGCGCACGCCGCGGCGCTGCTGCTCGTGGAGCTCGAGGGCGAGGGCGCGCAGGTCGCCAGCGAATTCGAGGAGCTGCGGCAGATTCTCGCCGACTCGGGCGCCACTGAGACGCGCGTGGCCAAAGACGATGAGGACCGCGCACGGATCTGGAAGGGCCGGAAGTCGGCGTTCTCGGCCGTGGGCCGGCTCAGTCCCGACTTCATCGTCCAGGACGGCGTCGTGCCGCGTGCCCGCCTCGGAGAGGCACTGGCGACAATCGAGGCGCTGTCGCGAGCAGCACGGCATTCGAGTCGCCAACGTGTTCCATGCCGGAGACGGGAACCTGCACCCGCTGATCCTCTACGACGGACGTCAACCGGGCGCGCACGACCGTGCCGAAGTGCTCGCCGCAGAGATCATCCGCCTGTGCATTCGCCTTGGCGGCTCGATCACCGGCGAGCACGGCGTCGGCCTGGAGAAGCTGCAGTTCCTCGGCGAGATGTACGACGAGGCCTCCCTCGAGTGCATGCGCCGGCTGCGCCTCGCGATGGATCCGCAGCAGCTGGCAAACCGCGGCAAGAAACTCGCCGTCAGTGCGGGCGAGAGCTTCTCGCATGGCCTGCACCCGCTGGAGCGGGCAGGCATCATCTCGCGGGCATGATCGACCGTCCAGCATCGATCGACGAGCTGCGGCATGCCGTCGCGGCGGCCGCGCGCGTCACGATTCGCGGCGGCGGCACCAAGCCCGGTTTGACGGCACCATTTGATAACCGATCGGTTTTAGACATGTCCGGCCTGGCCGGCGTCACCGAGCACACGCCCGAAGAGGGCACGTTTACCGCGCTCGCCGGCACCCGCACTGCGGACATCGAGCGGCTGCTGCGGTCGCACGGCCAGTACTTGCCCTTCGATCCGCCGCTGATGGAGGCAGGCGCAACCATTGGTGGCGTGGTGGCGGCCGGGGTCAGCGGCTCGTGCCGCTACCGGTACGGCGGCATCCGCGACTTCCTGATTGGCGCACGGATCGTCGATGGACGCGGGCAGCATGATCACGGCTGGCGGCAAAGTGGTGAAGAACGCCGCCGGGCTGCTGCTGCATCAGGCAATGGTCGGTAGCTGCGGCCGCTTCGGCGTGCTCGCCGAGGTGACCTTCAAGGTCTTCCCTCGCGCGAAGGCGCAAGCCACGGTCAAGGTGTCGACCAGTGATCTCGCTGACGCGCTCGAACGCATGGAAACGGTGCGAAGAGCCCGATTCGAGCTCGAGGCCGTCGATATCGACGCGCCATCCACGCTGCTTCTTCGCATGGGTGGCGCCGTAGAGGCCCTGCCGGCGCGCCTCGCTGCCCTTCGCACGGCCGTGGCCGTTCCCAGTGAGCTCCTCGAGGGCACGGCCGACGAAGCCGAATGGCGGCGGGCGCGCGAGTTCTCGTGGGCACCATCGGACGTGCCTCTGGTGAGAGTGCCGCTGACCACGCCTCGCGTGCCCGCGCTCGACGGCGTACTCTCACGTGATGGCGCCGCGAGGCGCTACGCGCTCGCAGGGAACGTCGCGTTCGTGTCGTGGCCGCAGCCATTGGACCGGATTTCCGATGCGCTGACGTCGCTGGGGCTGACCGGTCAGGTGCTGACCGGCCCACCGGGCCGGCGGATCGTTGGCGTACCAGCCGACGATGAGTTCGGACGGCGGGTGGCATCCATCCTCGATCCAGAGGGGCGATTTCGCGACAACTGATGCAGCATCGGATCCCCGTCGACTCACTGCCGCCCAGTGGCGTCGCCATGGCGCGCGCCGTCGAGACCTGCGTCCACTGCGGCTTCTGCCTGCCCGCCTGTCCGACCTATCGCGTCCTCGGCGAGGAGATGGACTCGCCGCGCGGGCGTATCGTGCTCATGAAGCAGGCGCTCGAGGGCGAGCTGACCACGCGTGACGTGCTTCCCTACATCGATCGGTGTCTCGGCTGTCTCGGCTGCGAGACGTCCTGCCCGTCAGGCGTGGTCTATCGCGATCTGCTGATTCCGTTCCGCGCGAAGGCAGAGAGCGAGGCGCGTGCCGCGACGCCGAAATGGCGGGCGCGCGCACTCCTCCGCGTGCTGGAATCGCCAGGGCTGTTTCGACTCGCGGTGCTGAGCGGGCAGCTCGCACGTCATGTCAGCGCGATCGTGCCGCACGCATTTCACCCCATGCTCCGGCTCCTTCCGTCGTCTTTGGAGCCGGCGCGTCCGCTCCCGCAGTTGGTGCCGGCGATCGGCGTCCGCCGGGCCAGGGTTGCGCTCCTCAGCGGCTGCGTGCAGCAGGTGCTGTCGCCCGACATCAACCACGCGACGATCCGCGTGCTGGCGGCAAACGGTGTCGAGGTGGTCGTTCCGCCGAATCAGGGCTGCTGCGGGGCACTCGCCGCACACGCCGGTCACGCCGGGCATGCGCGCATCCGTGGCGAGCGGCTGTTTCGTGCCTTTCCGTCCGACGTCGACGCCATCGTGACCAACGCAGCGGGCTGCGGCTCGGCGATGAAGGACTACGGGATGCTCTTTGTCGGGACGCCCCTCGAGGACGACGCGAAGCGGTTCGCGGCGCGTGTACGCGACGTCTCGGAGCTGCTCGACGAGTTGGGATTGGCTGGCGCGTGGGCGCTGCCGGCGCCGCTGACCGTGGCCTACCACGACGCGTGTCATCTGTCACACGCGCAACACGTGCGCGCCGCGCCCCGTCGTCTTCTCGCCGCGATCGGCAACCTCACGGTGCGAGAGATCTCGGATGGCGAGATCTGCTGCGGGTCGGCCGGGCTCTATAACCTCGAGCAACCACAGATCGCCGAGGCATTGGGCTCGGCGAAAGCCGGCGCCGTGGTCGCGACCGGCGCCGACGTCGTCGCCGCCGGCAACGTGGGGTGCCTCGTGCAGATCGCGATGCACCTGGAGCGTACGGGCCACCGCATCCCGGCGCTCCACACCGTGCAACTGCTCGATCGAGCACGTTCGGGGTCGGGATGATTTTTCAGTTTTTGCGATCTGTCACCCTGTTGTGAGGCCGTCCTCGCGGACGGGGACCATTTGGCCAGCCGAGATGACTCACGGTCTCGTCGCGCCACGCCTTCGGGCCAAAAGGGACACCGCGATCGATAGCCGTCCGAACACGGACCAAGTCTGTGATCGACTCTCCCGCGTTCGTGTCTTCCTCCCAGGTCTGCGGCCGTGGCACAGGCCAGTCGTGTAATTGGGGGGCCGACTGGCGGGGCTCACGCGTCGCACTGCTCCAGTCCCAGTCCTCAACCCGCTGCACCAGGCGGGCGCGCACCGGATTCCGCTCCACGTACCGGCAAACGGTCAGGAAGTGAACGTCGTCTTTCACGGGGATTGCCTTGAACCGACCCTGATAGATCGTGCCCGTACCGACTGAATTGTGATCGACATGCCACCGTCGCGAGTGCGTAGAGGTGATCCAAGCCATGAAAACCGACAGATCGTCGTCTCCCGTCGGCCACAGCACGAGATGCCAGTGGTTGGGCATGACGACCCAGCACAGAAGTCGCATCGGAAATTTATCGGTGCCTTCGTGGAGGACCCGGACAAACGTCGCATAGTCGTCTGGACCGTCGAAGATCGACAGCCGTCTCGCTCCGCGATTCATCACGTGAAAGACCAGACCTCCGGTTCCATGGCGAGGCCTTCGGGGCATGTGTCCCACGGAGCAACGCCCGGGCCAGCGAGCCTCGTCCAGCACGGGAGGTCCGGCGAGCGGCCGCAGTGTTCAGAAAAGGAGAGGCGATGGATCTCCGGGGATGGCAGAAATTGAAAAATCATCCCGACCCGCTTCTACGACGTCGGACCGCCGGCGAGCTTCGCGGCCTTGCCGCGAATGAAGGCAGAGTTCAGCTGCGGCAGCGAGTTGAACTTCGCGGCCTTGCCGCACCACTGCCCCGCCTTGGCGGTGTCGCCCTTCGCCTGATATGCCAGACAGAGGCGATAGAGGTTGTAGGGATTCTGGTTGCTCGCCTGTTCAAGCTCCGTAATCGCCACGTCGGGCTGTTTTTCCTGCAACGCCACGATGCCAGCCAACTCGTGCGCCTGGCGCATGAACGCGGGATTGCGTGACGTCTCGGCGCCGGAGCGGAACGCCTGCATTTCTGTCCGGGCGCCGGCCAGGTCGTTGCGACCGAGTGCGATCCTTGCGTTGTTGAAGTGCGCGAACAGCCGCGCGTTTTTCTTGATGTCGTCTGAGAGACTGGAACCTTCGGTCACCTTCAGGCTCTGGTCGAAAGCGGCCCTGGCTTCGTCGTACTTTCCCATCTCGAGCAGAATCTGGCCCTTGGTTTGGACGTCTCCAGCCATCGCGGCGGCGTCCTTGGCCTGCTCTGCGATCGCGTACTGCTGGTCCATGGCCGCGAGCGCCGCCTCCCATTTTCCACTGTCGACGGCGAGCACCGTGCGGCCGAAGAGCGCCGTGCGGCGGTCGCCATCGCTGCGCGCCTTTTTCGTAATCGTGTCGAGCTCCGACGCGGCCTCGGCGGTCTTGCCCATGTACATGAAATCCGCCGCCCGACCCAGGTGCGAGGCCACGAAGTTCGAATCGATGGCCAGCGCTTTCGCGTACTGCACGAGCGAATCCTGGAAGCGCCCCATCTTCAGCAGGAGCTCGCCGTACCGAGTCGTACGGATTCGGATCCTTCGGAATGAGCTCGATGTATTTCTTGAACGCCTGCTCGGCATTCGCGTAGTCGGCCCGCTGCCGGTAGGCGTAACCAAGAATGTTGTACGCCGGCGAGTAGCTGGGGGCCAGTTCCGTGGCCTTCTTGTAGTGTTCGATGGCGGCAGCGAAGTCCTGCTGGCCAAAGTAATAGCCGCCCAGATTGAAATGCGCGCGCTCGTCGCGCGGATAGGCGGCGACCAGCTGCTCGAGGTATCCCTTCTGTTTGGTCGCGTCACCGTTGGCACCGGCCTCGGTGGCGAGGATGAGCCATCGTTCGCCGTCGGACGCCTTCTGGGAGAGCGCGACGGCTTTCCGCAGATGGTCGAAAAACTCTTTTGGTGTCGCACCTGCGTTCGCGCGGCTCAGTTCCGCCAGCGCGAAGTTCGGGTCGAGCGAGATCGCTTTGTCGAAGTGTTGGATGGAATCCTGCCCTTGCAGCTTCTCGGCCAGCTCGCGCCCCTGCAGAAACTCTTTCTTCGCAGCGTCGGACGCAGTGGTCACCGGGATCTTGCCGCTGTCCGGCGCGCCTGCCGCGGCGCCGGCGTTCTGGCCGGCGGGCGAGGCGCCGGCGATTGAGGCCAACCCCAGGGCGAATGGCCATCGCGACCACGCGAAGCGGCAATCCAGTCAGGGTCATCGAGTTCTCTCCTTGTTGCGTGCGGATCGAAACGGAGGCGGCGAGTGTACTTCGAAGCAGCAATCGCACGTCAGGGCACGATGAGGGGGATTGAGCCGGCCCTGCAGTTTGGTGGGACAGGATTTGTAAACCTGGGACGAACGCCCCGGCTACGCGTAAGGCCGTTGCCCCAGGTTTCTTGCGACTACTGGAGCGGGCTCGTTTGGCGGCCCATCGAAGCGCCGGATCGCCGGTCAGTTCCACTGAAGACCCGCAATCGTGCGGATGAACCTGATCCGCTCTTTCGTGGGGACATAGCTGGCGCTGCTTTCGACCGCCTCCCGGAGTTGGTTGAAACGCGTCACCTTCAGCACGGCCGACACCAGGCGCTCGGGGTCCAGGCCAAGCCGTCGCAGCGTGAGCACGGCGATCCCGTCGCACCGCAGCTCCAGTTCCTGCATCTTCTTGTTGTCCTTTTTCTCCATGGCTTCCCGGTACTCGTCCCACATGTAGTCGTGCGCGATCTCGTGCGCGACAAGGGCGGCGAATTCCTCCGGCGACACCAGCGCCAGCGCGTCGCGCGACGCCAGCAATACCGATCGCGCGTGGAGACCGACGAACGCATGCCTGATGTCGATGACCTTGAACGTCACGACGTCCGTACGCCGGTGATACTGGAGCACTGGGCGGGCCGCGTCGATCTTCGCCAGCTCATCCGGCCTTGGCCGGAGCTCTCCTTCCTTGGGCAGCGAGGCGATGACCGCATCGCAGTCCGCCCGATCCAGCGGCGCCGGACGGGTCTGTGTCAGAAATTCGTCGATACTGCTGTCCTTGTGGCTTTCGAAATACCCCATCGCCAGGATCTGAACCGCCGACTTGCCCTGATCCCCGGCCCATGCCGGGAACGCCATCACCGTCAAGAGCGCAACCAGCGCGTAAAGCCGCTGCCTCATGCCTCCACCTCCGGGTTCGAGGCGGCGTTGAGCCGCGGCTGGATCAATTGACCCTGCGCGCTTGAAAAGTCTTATGAGCGGTCGAAGAACGAGCTGGTTTTTTTGCTTGAACGGTCTTTGAGGCCGTTGACAATGGAGGGCGCGAAGGCCGGACGCGGCGGTGCGGGCGGGAGGTTGCCCGATGTCGACCGGGGATAAAACGAATCTCGCCTACGAGTTCGGACCGTTCCGGCTGGATCCCGCCGAGCGATTACTGCTGCGAGACGGCCAGGCCGTCGCCCTCACACCGAAGGCGTTCGATCTGCTCGTCTATCTCGTCGAGCATCACGGCCGGCTGGTTGAAAAGGGGGCGCTTATGACCGCGCTCTGGCCGGACACCATCGTCGAGGAAGCGAACCTCGCCTACAACATCTCGACGCTGCGCAAAGTCCTGGAGGACGGCGGCACCAGCGACTCGCTGATCCAGACGGTGCCGACGAAGGGGTATCGATTCAGGGCCCCCGTCACAATTTCGCAACCCGCGGCGTCTGCACGCTGGAACCGTCGTCTCCTCGCGGGAGCGGCCCTTGTGCTGCTTGCGGCAGCGGCAGTGGCGGCCGTTTGGGTGAAGTCGAGGTGGACCACGACACCGGCGTCGTCGCCGCCGGCGCCCGTCTTCACGCAGTTGACGGCGACACCGACAGAAATCCCGGTATGGTCCCAGGCCATTTCGCCGGACGGCAAGTACCTCGCGTACTCCGACCGGACGGCCATGCACGTGCAGGTCATCGCCACCGGTGAGACCCAGACTCTCCCGAACACGTGGGGGCGGCTGCTGATTCTCGGCTGGAATGCTAACGCGACCGAGATTCGCGCCGTGCAGACCGACACACCCGTGCAGACCATCTGGGACGTCTCGCTGGTGGGCAGCGCGCGCCGGCGGTGGCTCGTGTGGCCTGACGAGGCCGTCTCGCTCGCCCCGGATGGCTCGAGCTTTCTCACAATCAGGCAGGACGGCGAGCTGCGCGTGGAGCCGGTGCATGGTGCGGCGCACTCGGTGCTGCATTTTGCCAAAGATGACTTCATACGCGCGCCTGTCTGGACCTCTGACGCGAAGCGCGTCTTCTTCCTGCGGGGCGACCCACCGACCGCTCTCGAGACGTTTGCCGTTCAGCACGGAGGACCGTCCGTGGTCTTCACGGCGCCCGCCGGACAGGTCATCCAGACCATCGGGCCTCCCGGACCCGATGGACGACTGCTCGCGTTCATGGGCTTACGTGGCCGGCCCGGGCTCATCAGTGTCTGGCAGGTGCCGGTCAACGTGGACACCGGGACACTTACCGGCGAACCGAAGCGGCTCACTGACTGGAGAGAGTGGAACTGTAACTATGGCTTGGACTGGGGCTGCAATCAGATCAGCCAGTCAGCCGACGGCCGCAGCGTGGCGTTGCCGAGGAGAATGCGCCAGCGGGACGTCTACGTCGCCGCGTTCGATGCCAGGACGGCTCGGCTCGGTGTTCCACGGCGGCTCACCATGAACGAGCGCAACGACTATCCGACCGCGTGGACCCCGGACAACAGGAGCATCATCTTCAGCTCGTCACGGAACGGGCGTCAGGGAGACATCTACAAGCAGGACATCGACAGCAGCGAAGCCCAGCTGCTCGTGTCGGGGGACGATGACAAGAACTTTGCGCGCGTGACCGGCGACGGCCGCTGGATGCTGTTCATCCAGTCCGCCTTCCTCTCAGACATTAGCCGAGGGCCCACGCGAGTGATGCGGGCGGCAATCGAAGGCGGCATTGCCGAGGAGGTCTACGCGAGCCCCGGAAGCGCATGGCCGCAATGCTCCCTTCTCGGGGGCTGCATCGTCTGCGACCAGCGCGGCGACAAGACCGTCATCTCGGCGCTCGATCCGATCCGCGGCAAGGGCGCCGAGCTTGCCACGATTCCAATAAGCTGGAACGGCTACATCCTGCCGGACGGCACCGAGTTCGCCTACCTCGTGTGGCAGGATCGGCCAAGAAATCACATCCGGATCATCTCGTTCGTTGGAAAGCCGGCGCTAGACATCGTCGTTCACGGCGCGAACGATCTCGAGAATCTGGACCCGCTGCCGGACGGCTCGGGGTGGTTCTCGGTCAATCACACGAGCGAGCGCACAGAGCTGCTGTACATCACACGAGAAGGGAAGGCTCACGTGCTGTGGGCACCCGACCGCACGCCGGTCGATTCTGCGATGGCGTCGCGCGATGGAAAGCATCTCGCCATCCATACGTTCACAACCTCGAGCAACGCGTGGATGATAACCGGCCTCTAGAAGTAGTGTGGCTGATGACGAATCCCTGAAAGCGTGTCGGGATGATTTTCAATTTCTGCCGCCATGGATCACGACGAACCCGCGATATTTGAGTTCGGGCCCTTCCGGCTGGATCCGGCCGAGCGGCTGCTCCTTCGCGACGGCCAGGCCGTGCCCCTCACTCCCAAGGCATTCGATCTGCTCCTATTCCTCGTCGAGCGCCACGGCCACCTGGTCGACAAAAACGCGCTGATGGCCGCGCTCTGGCCCGACACGGTCGTCGAGGAAGCAAACCTCACCTATAACGTGTCGGCGCTGCGCAAAGCACTGGCTGACGGGCGGGATGAAGCGAAATTCATCGAGACCGTGCCGACGCGCGGCTATCGCTTCGTCGCGCCCGTCGGCGAAACGCGCGCGAACCAGCGACGAGCTGAGTTGCGGCGCCGTCGGTGGCGCTTCGCCGCCGCTCTCGTACTCGGAGTCACCGCGATCGCAACGGTGATCCTCTGGACAATTGCGCTGAGGCGGCGATCGAACGATTTGGCGGCCTCGTTACCTATTTCAATTCGGCAGCTGACGGCCAACCCGGCGGAGCTGCCCGTCCTTTCAGGAGCCATTTCGCCTGACGGCAAATATCTGGCCTACGCGGACCGAACAGGCATTCGGGTCCAGACAATCGACACTGGCGAGTCCCAACCGATACCGAACACTCGAGGGATGTTCGTCACCGGTTGGAGCGACGACGGAACCAAGATCCGTGCACTCGATGATGTCGGCGGAGGCACACGCGCTGGCTGGGAGATTTCGCTCGTGGGCAACGCTCGACGACGATGGCTCGAATGGCCAGGCGACGCTGTATCGCTATCCCCTGACAGCTCGAAGTTTCTGAAGCTCGGCAACAAACGCGAACTCCAGGTTGTGCCGATGACTGGCGGACCGCCCCGCGCGGTACTGCGGCTCGATCAGGGAGAACCGTTACAAGCAGGGAATTGGACCGCCGACGCGAAGCGCGTGTTCCTGATGAGAGGTGATGGTGGTCGCCTCGAGACCTTCGCCGCCGATCGCGGAGGTCCGTCTGTCGTGTTCACGCCCCCGGCTGGTGAGCAGATCCGCAATTTTTGTATACCCGGGCGCGATGGCCGCCTGATCGTGCTCATGGGGGCGCGAAACAATCCAGACGACGTGAACGTTTGGGAGATCAGAACAGACCTGCACACCGGCGCCGCGCTTGGCCAGCCGCGTCGTCTCACAGACTGGAGAGAAGGACGAGGCTGTTGGCAAATCTCGGCATCCGCGGATGGCAAAAGGATCGTGCTCTTGACGCTTACCAGACAGCCTGATGCGTACGTGGCCGGCTTCGATCAGCGGAACGCCCGCCTGGAATCACCGAAACGGCTCACCCTGAGCGAGCGCAGCGATTACCCTTCGGCCTGGACGCCGGACGGCAGGAGCGTCATCTTCACCTCGACTCGGGTTGGTCCTCAAAGCGATATCTACAAGCAAGACATCAATGCCGAGGAGCCACAGCTCCTGGTCACGGGAGAGGGGAACAAAGATCTTCCGCGGGTGACCGGTGACGGTCGATGGATCCTTTTTGTTCAGTCGAAGGTCGGCACGTTGGGGTGGACCAGGGGCACATCGGAGTGGGCCAATACCCGTGTGATGCGCGCGCCAATCGACGGCGGCATGGCCGAGGAGGTTTATGCGAGCGCCGGATCCGCGGTGCCGCAATGCCCCATCTCGGGGGGATGCATCGTCGCGGACGCTCACGGCAACCGTATCGTGATCTCCAGGCTCGATCCCATCAAAGGCAAAGGCCCCGAGCTTGCCACGATTCCGAACGTCGAAACCGGCTATGTCTCGCCCGACGGGACCGAATTTTCGTACGTCCCCGAAGAGGGCATGCCGCAGAACCACATTCGGATCATCTCGTTTGTTGGCAAACCGACACGAGAGATCGTCGTGGGGAAGGCGAGTTTCCTGTACAACCTCCATTGGCTGCTGGACGGCTCGGGATGGTTCACCGGCAACATCACAGAGCCGCACAACCAACTGCTGTTCGTCGCGCGTGATGGCAGCTCTCATGTCTTGTGGGCGCCCGAGCACACTTCGGCTTGGAGCGCACTTCCCTCGCCTGACTCGAAGTACGTTGCCCTATGGACCCTCACCACGACAGGTAACGCCTGGCTGCTGACCGGATACTGAGGCGTGGCTTGGATGATCGAGAACTTCAGGTAAGAGTGGAGCGGCGATGATTGACGACGACCAGGAACGGAGGCTCGAGGCTTTCCTGCAGTCGCTGAGCGACGTCGCCTGGTTCGCCAACGCGGGACTTCCGAGCACGAAGTACCACGTCGCGGCCGACGCGGTTGTGGCGTGGGACGACTGGAACGCGGCGATGCTGTCAGTCTGGCTGCCGAGAAGCGAGCGGCTCGAAGCACTCGCCGTTCGCGCCATCGGCGACCCTGCAATCGACAGTATCTTTCGCCGGGTCGACAGCGTCATCGAGCCGTCAGTGCACGCGGCAGTGCGGGCGTACTTCGCCCGGAGGCCGGACACCACCGAAAACACCGAGTGCGGCGCCGATTATGCGCTGCGGCCGGAGATCGTCGGTTTCGTGGTTCGTGACATCGTGGGCGGCGGTCGAGACAGGTACTCGGACAGGTCGGATTCTTCCTCTCGCTCGTGCCGGTCCCCCGGGAGGGACGCTGGCCATGCGCCTGGGAGGGACGTGACCGTGAGGGACGTTTTGTCGTGCTCTAGCAGTGCCAGTGAACGCCCACACGTCCAGTCGTGTCCGAGGTCCCAGATGACTCGAGCTGCTACCTGCTTTCTCCTCAGCCTCGCCCCGCTCGCGCTGGGCCAAGGCGCCGGCGACAAGGCGCTGCCGCGTGTCGCGACCCCCGAGGTACTCGCGATCGAGATGGCCAAGGCCCTGGTCTCGGACGACCAAGAACGAATCACGACCCTCGCGGCGACGCGCGAGGAAATGGAGACGATGCTGGAAACGGCGTGGCCGCCGGCAACGGCAGACGACCGCCAGTACATCAAGACAAAAGTGGCGGAGATTCTTGCCGAGCGGGTGGCCGATCTCGAAAGGTTCCAGGCGATGAAGAAAGCCTCCGGCGTCAAGAAGGGCGGCGTCGTCCGGTTCGAGCTGATCGACCTGGACAAGCTTTACGAGAAGGACGGAATGAAAAAGATACGGCATTCGCGCGTACGTATGATCCAGGCCGGCGCGGGCGGGCAGGAAGAGTCTTTCCTCATCAAGCTTGATGACATGTTCCTCTTCCCGCGTGGCTGGGCGTTCACGTCCATCTGGCCGGCGATCGGAAAAGAACCGTCCAAAGAATGAGGACTGTTGCCAGGGTTATTGCGCTTAGAAGTAGTACTTCACCACGAGCTCAACGATCCTGTGCCCGCGCATGATGTTGATCCTCCCGAAGTTCTCCCTCGTGTTCTCCGTAAACGAATAGCCTCCCGCCGGATCGCACACATCGTCCGCGTAATCGCCAATGCCATTTGGCACGTGATTGACGCGACGATTACAGGTCGTTTCGAGCGCCAAATCGATGTCGCTCCCGAACTCCGTCGTCGCGCGGGCCATGTTGAAGATGTTGAAGAACCCGACGCGGAACTGCAGCTTCTGATCGCCGTGAACGCTGAAGTTCTTGAACAGCGTCAGGTCGTGATTCATGTGCCACGGCGTGCGCAGGTCGTACGGCGGAATCAGCGGCGCGCTCTTGCCAAAGTCCGGGACCTTGATGCAGTTGATATCGAATAGCTTCTCACCAACGTCGGTGCCGCCGAGCCGCGGGTCGCAGGTGAACTCCGGCGGCACGCTGTTCCCTGCACCACCGATGAATCCGCTGGGATCCGTTCCGACGACGTCCGGCGTGCCGAAGTACGCCTGTGAAATGCCGTCGCCGGCAGCGTCACCCGAAAATGCGAGGTGAATTGGTATGCCGCTCAAGAAAGTGGAGATGCCCGAGAGCTGCCAGCCGTTCAGCAGGCCGCGCCCTACTGTATTGTCGAACGGACCGCGCGCGCCGTCCGGCAGGAACGCGTTCCACGAGATGTTGAGAATATGCCGGCGGTCCTCGTTCAGCACACCGTAGGTTCGATCCGGCTCGAACGGATCGCGGTAGCCACGCAGCAGGCCCGTGTTGCGACTCACCGTGTAAGCCACGAAGTACCTGCAGCCGTCGGCCAGTCTGCCGGCTGAGGGTGACCTGCAGAGAGTGATACTGCGACGTCGCTTCGAACTCGTGGTCCTGGATGAGCCCGTACGCAGCGAATGGCCGCCTCGAGTTCACCACCGACGCGTCCAGATTGACGCGATTCACGGGAACCGACAAATCCGCGTTGCCAATGCTGCCGCTCGACAGCGCGCCAAACGGCACCACATTGGCGTTGACGTAGCTGCCCAAGTCGCGTCCGGTCGTGCCGACGTACGCGACGTCGAGGACCTGGTTCCAGAACAGGCGCTGAGCGAAGGACAGGCTGTAGGTATGCGTCTTGAGAAACTTGAACGATCGCGGCGTCAGTGTTTGAAGGCTCTGCGAGGCGAGGAGTGCGTCCAGTGGAATCAAATGCGCCGTGTCGTAGGTCAGCCCCGTTCCGCCGAGACTTGTGTCGTAGTACGCGTCCGCTCCGACGTAGAACGCGTTCGGCGGCATGAGCTGTCCGGTGCTGGTCTCGCCGTCGCCAGCGACACGGCTCTCGAACAGTCCATATCCGCCTCGGAGCACGCTCGCGCCGTTGCCGCTGATGTCCCACGCCACATTGACTCGCGGAACCACGAAGAGAGGCCGATTGCTCAGGGCGCCTGGCGGCGCCTGACCACGCGCGGCGTACCGAACGCCGTTCAATTGCTGATTGTCAGGCGCATCGAGGAATGGGCCCTTCGTCGGCTCATAAATGCTGGGGTCGAACCACGCGTCCAGTCCGTGGCGTTCCGCATTGTTGGTCCAGTGTCCCGCGCGTAGGCCGTATTCCAGTGTGAGATTTGATCGCACCTGCCAGCTATCCTGGGCGAACCCGTCGAAGTTCCACATTCGGAACACGCCGGTCTTCACACGGGACCCTTGCTGAATTGCCGCGGGCCGCCCTACCAGCAGATCACCGATCTGGCTTCCGGTCGACCCAGGCGTCGACCCTGGATCGAAGATCAGGAAGCCGCTTTCGTCGTTCGGATAACCCTGATGCTTGTCGTAGCGCGATAGGCTCGCGCCAAATTTCATCGTGTGCCGGCCGAAGCTCCTGGTCAGCTTGTCGCCGAACAGCAACTCGTCACTCAGTGCGTAGAGGTCGTTCCCGCCGGTCCAGTAGTTGCCCAGCTGATTGCCGCCCCAGGCGTGAATGTTGTCAACCGGCAGATATGGACTTTGATTGCCCAAAAAGCCGTCGAAATCCACGCCGAGGGCATCCTTCCGGAGTTTGGAAGGATCTGCAAAGGGATTGTCGAACGTCACGCGACTGAACGACGCCAGGCTCTCGTTGGTCATCGTCGGGCTGAGCACGTGCACCACGTTCGCCGCATACGACCGTCCGCGGTTTCTGCCCAGAACGGCAGTCGCGAGTTGCAGGTCCGAGTTGCCTCCCCAGACGCCGCGCGGAAAGTCGACGTTCTCGTTATCGAACGCCAGACGGAGGTACGCCCTGGTGTTCTTGCTGATATTCCAGTCGACCCGCGCTCGTGATTCGATGCGGTTGATGGGATACGGCACGCTGTAGACGTAGTTGTAGCGATTGTCGGGCTCCGAGTAGTTCGGCAGCGGATAGAGATTTGCCATCGCACGTCCGAGTGGCGTGACATATGGCGCGAGGTTGTTGTTTGCCGCGGGCGTGCCTTCTCCAGGAAATCCGCCGGGGATGTTGACAACGGCCGGATGATTCAGGTTCTGACCGCGGTTCGCGACAAACTCGCTGAGATCCCCGCTACGAGCGGCCTGGCTGATCGTGGTGCTCAGATGGCTGCCGGCGTCGTACATCTGCCGCTGCGACTCAAGCCCGAAGAAGAAGAACAGTCTGTCGCGGACGAGCGGCCCGCCAAGGTTACCGCCCGGATAGAAGTAGTTGCTCTTCGTCTTCTCGACGCCCGTGATCGAGTTCGAGCGGTCGTTCGCGGACCACCGATGGTCGCGGCCGTACCAATAGCCGGCGCCATGGAATTGCGATGTGCCGGTCTTGGTGATGGCACTCACACTGATGCCGCCAGTCCCGTATTCAGCGGCGAAGTTCGAGCTCTGCACCTTCACTTCCTGCACCATGTCGGTATTCAGCGACACGACCAGACCGCAATTACAGGTCAGATCGTTGACACCCGAACCATCCAGGCTGACGGCATTTCTGGTCGAGCGAACGCCGTTCACGGTGTAACCGTTCGTGTCGTTGACACCCCCGTCCTGCCCCACAACCTCCAGCACGGTCTGGTCGGGCGCCACGACACCCGGCAGGATTCGCAACAGCTCGAGCGCGCCGCGACTGATCACGGACAGATTCTCAATCTGGTCTGCGGTGATGACGCCTTCTCGAGCGCCCGTCGTGGTCTGGATGACGTCTGCGGCCGCTGCTACCACAACCGAATCCTGCTGTGAGCCGATTTCCAGGGTGACATCGACGCCGCGCGTGTCGTTGGGGCTGAGGACGATGTCGCGCACCTCCGCCGTTTTGAATCCGGAGAGTTCGACCTTCAAGACATAGCTGCCAGGCCAGAGAGCGGCGAAGACAAACGCGCCGCCTGCATCGGTGTCCAGGGTTTGAATCGCCTTGGTGCCGGTGTTCGTCAACGTCACCTGCGCGCCTGGCGCGACTGCGCCACTGGAGTCGGTGACCGTGCCGCGCAACGTCGCGGTGATACCGCTCTCCTGCGCTGCGGACGTGCGCGGGCCGAGTAACAGGAGACTCGCCAGCGCAAAGCTTGTGAAGTGGGTAGCTCCGCGTACCAGTTTCATCGCAACCCCTCCACAAGATAGAGATCGTTGGGCGCATTCTGCGTCGAGTAACAATACGAGCTTCCGTCCGGCGTCATGTAAATCTCAGTCCGGTCGTAAGCGATCCCCGCACGATCCGGCAGGGTGATCTCCCTCCACAGCTCCCTTCTGCCAACGTCGGTATCGAGATGATAGATTCGAATGGGATACGCCACAGGTACCCAGATGAACAGCGATCGATTGTCGGCGTTCCACGAGATTACGCGGTCGGCTGGCTGTAGCCCACGAGCCACCCTGAGTTCGTTCCGTTCGAGCGAATAGATGCGCGAGAGTCCATCCGCATCCGGCGCACAGAGGGCACTCTTTCCGTCCGAAGATGCCCAGGTGCAGATCGAACCTTCGGGTGCGATGGGTTGTGCCGCTCCGCCGTCGACAGGCGACGATGTACGTCTGAAAACGGCCGCCTGTTTTCCGCCAGGCCTCGAGTCCGTGCTTGCTGTCGGGCAGCCATCCCATCCCGAAGCCCGCGCCCTCATCACCCCGCCGACGCATCCGTCTCGCCTCGCCAGGTCCTGTCGGAACAAGAAACACCGTCCAGTCGTCGGCAAGTTCGTCATGGCATACCACCCACTTGCCATCAGGCGACAGGCTGATCGGGCGGCAGTCGGCCAGCCGCTGCGCCGGAGAACCATCGGTACGTCGCACATATGCGCCTGGCACAGGCGAAGCGGATCCCCGCTCACCGAAGAGAAACAACTTCCCGTCTCGTGACAGATCTTCGATCTTGGAGTACGAAAACCAGGAGAGGTTGCGCTCTTCGCTCTCGTTTCCAATTCGGCAACGCACCTCGACACGACTGTTTCCGTACGTGAGCAGCACACGACCGTCGACCGAGACGTCTTGCAGATGGACGGATCCGGGGAGGTTCAAGACAATTCGCTCTCGTCCGGAGCGCGTGACGCCACGCAACGCCCCGATGTCCCCGCCCTTCGTCGCGGAGAACCAGACCTCATCGCCGCTCGGCGACCATGCGAGGTAGCGTCCCATCCATCTCCAGCCATCGGACAGAACAGTGGTTCGTCCCGACCGATCGGCTATCGCAACGCCCACTCCCTTCGGGCCGAGCGTGTAGAAGGCGACGCTATCTCCGTCTGGCGCAATCCGGGGCGCCCACGAGTCGCCCTCGTGAATTGGGGTCCCCACTGGGGAATTCAAGTTGCGAGCGGATTCCTGCGTTTCGCGATCCAATGTCACGCGACACGGCGAATTGACGATGATCGGCGCTCCAGTCTGCGGCATTGACCTGTTCGGCGATCCGCCGTGGAGTGCCGCCCGCCAGCGGAACGCGAGCAAGCGTGCCCGCAGGCAGCGATTTTCTCGCCGAGCTCGTCGACGGTGAGGAGTACTTGTACGGCCGGTTGAGGACGACGAGCAATTCCGCCGATGACGAAATGGCGGCGACATCAGCATCAGGGAGTGGCAGCCGCGTAGACTCCGGGCCCTCGACACGAGTCGAAAAAAGACGAACCGGTTCGCCTTCCCATGCGGCTCCGTAGACCACGGTTTTTCCATCAGGCGTGAAGCGTGCCGACATCACGCCCCCGCGACGGAATGTCAGCTGGCGGAACGTCAGCTGTGGCCGTTCGCCAGCGCGCTTACCAAGTGAGAATGCGCCCCAGGAGATCAGGGAGACGAGCGCTAACACGACGGCACCAATCGCGACGATGTACGTTCTTCTTGCTGGCGTCGGTCGAGGCGCCTCCCGAGTCGGATCCGGCTCTTTGATTTCAGGCGGCCGGTCGGCGACGACGCCGGCGGCGCCATCGCCTGCGATGGTCCCGATGAACCGATATCCTCGCCGTGGCAGAGTTTCAATGAAGCGCGGTGTGTCGGCCGAATCGCCGAGCGTTTCGCGTAGTCGGCCGATGGCGGCGTTCAACCCGTGCTCGAAGCCGACGAACGTGTCCGACGGCCACAACCGCGTACGCAGCTCGTCGCGCGTGACCAGCTCACCCGGCCGTTCCAATAAGAACTTCAGGACTTGAAGGGGCTGATCCTGAACGTTCAGGCGAACTCCTGATTTGCGCAACTCTCCGGTGTAGGCGTCCAGCTCGAAGACGCCGAACCGCAACACACGACGCGGCGGTTACTGGACCATTGACCATCGGCCGACCTTCCGTCACCTTTATCGCAGTCCCTCCACGAGATAGAGATCGTTGAGCGCGTTCTGGGTTGTATAGCAGTACGAGCGCTCCGTCCGGCGTCATCACGACCGACATCCAGTCGTAAAAGAGGCCCGCGCGATCAGGCGGGCCTATCTCGCGCCACAGTTCGCGCTTACCGGAGGCCAAATCGAGTCGATAGATTCGGGGAGGAAATTCCGGACGTGCCCTGATGAACAATGCGGTGCCGTCCGCGCTCCACGAGATGACCTTGTCTTTGACACTTAGCCCGCGAGCCGGGCGAGCCTGCTTGTCATCCAAGGAATAGATTAGGGAGATTCCGTCTGTTCCCGGTTCGCACAGCGCACTCTTTCCGTCGGGAGATGCCCAAGTGCACACCATACCTTCCGGCGTGACGGGTTGTGGCTTACCGCCGTCGATGTCGACGAGATACGTCCGAAATGCGTCGGCCCTTTTCTTAGCCATGCCGCGAGGCGATGTTTACTGTCGGGCAACCAACCGTAACCGAAGTCGCGTTTCCTCCACACCATGACGGGCCATGCGCCTCGGTTGGCCAGCGCCGGTAGGAATGAGCAGAACCTGATCGGCTTCCTGGTCGTGGCAAACCGCCCATGTGCCATCCGGCGACAGGTTGATCGGCACGCACTCACCCAGCCGCACGGCGGGCGAGCCATCGGTTCCACGCAGATACGCCCTTGGCACATTGTTGGGAGTGCCATCCCATTCATGAAAGAGGAGGGTCTTGCCATCCGCTGACAGCCATTCGGCACCGGACCACCCGAACCATGTCAGGTTGCGCTCATTAGGCTCGCCCGCGATTGGCAGCGCACCTCTCTACGAGCGGTCCCGTAAGCCAGGAGGACACGGCCATCCGGCAAAACCTCCTGCAGGTGGATATAGCCTGGCAGGTTCAGGACGATCCGCTCCTGGCCGGAACGGGAGACCGCGCGCAGCGGGCTGACGCGCCCACCCTTCGTCGCCGAAAACCAGACCTCGTCGCCGCGCGGGGACCCGCCACATATCGGCCTGTCCATAGCCAGCCGCCGGACAGAATCGTCGTTCGCCCTGACAGGTCGGCGATCGCGACTGGCTTAGCGCTCGTCTGCGTCTCCATCGCGTAGAACGCGATCTCGCTTCCGTCCCGCGATAGCTTCGGCGCATAGGCACCATAGGTTTCGTGTATCAGGGTTCCGAGCGGGAACTCCACTCTCGATCTCGTTCCGTCTTCGACTTCCCGTGACACCGCAAAATTTTGGTGATCGCTGCTCCAATCTGCTCCAGTGACCTGTTCGGCGAGCGGGCGCGGCGTGCCACCTGCCAGCGGCACGCGCGCGAGGGTTCCGGGATGCAGTCCGTAGAGGTACGGCCGGTTGACAACAATCAACAGTTCTGCGGCCGAGGAGACATCAGCCACGTCGGCGTCGGGAAGCGGAAGTGGGCTCGACTCAGGGCCTTCGATCCGGGTCGAGAACAGACGAACGGGCTCTCCGTCCCACGCGGCGCCGTAGACGACGGTCTTGCCGTCGGGCGTGAACCGCGCCGACACCACGCCGCCACGCCGGAATGTCAATTGGTGGAGGGTCGGGTGGGGTCGTTCGCCCGCGCGCTTGCCAAGCGAGAAGGCGCCCCAAGAGAGCAGTGAGAGGCAGTGCCAACGTTGCGGCACTCATCGCGAAGAACGCTACGTTGTTCTTGCCGGCGGCGGTCGAGGCTCTTGCCGCGCTGGGGCCAGTAGTTCAGCGGCCGTCGGCTGATCGCCCTGCGCAACGCCGGCCCCATCGTCCACGACGGTTCCAACGAAGCGGTATCCCCGCCGCGGCAGCGTTTCGATGAAGCGTGGCGTCTCGGCTGAGTCGCCGAGCGTTTCGCGCAGCCGGCCGACAGCGGCATTCAGCCCGTGCTCGAACCCGACGAAGGTATCCGACGGCCAGAGCTGCTGCCGCAGCTCCTCGCGTGTGACCAGCTCGCCCGGCCTGTTCGAGAAGAAGTTTGAGGACTTGGAGCGGCTGATCCTGAACGCTCAGCCTGACGCCCGATTTGCGCAGCTCACCGGAATGCGCGTCCAGCTCGAACACGCCGAACCGAACCAAGCGACGCGCCGATGCGGGCGGGCTGGACATCTGCCGACCTCACCTCGGGACTGGGGACGAGTTAGCGGCGCATTCTAGCACGCGAAAACCACATCACGCCGCCGTGAGCCCGGTCCGCAAGTATTTGCCTGACAACCGCTTATTGCGTACGCGGACCGCGACAGACACGTGAGCCGTGCGTCATTGAGGTAGCCGGCCTCCGGTCGCACCTTCGCCTCCCGGAGGTAGGCGATGGCAAACAACCGTAGACGGTGGCGGCTTCTTCTTTTGTTGGCAACGACTCCGCTGAGACAGCCGCGCTCCAGGGCGCCAGCCATGATCGAGACTACAAGGCGACTATCCAGCGGGTAGTCGAGTTACTGCCCAAGAGGCCCGCGAACGTCCTGGTCGTCGACGTCAACGATGCAAGGCCGGAGGACCGCGATTACCTGTTGAAGCTTCAGGCATTCGTCCTCCGCGGCAGCGGGGTGATTTACCTGCCGATGCACGGCGAGGTGTTACAAGCTGCGGTGCAGGGATCCCGGTTTCACGATTACATGCTGGCCAGCGTCATCTGGCACGAGATGGCCCATGTCGACGGTGCGGATGAGGCCAAGCTCGCCGCGCGGAGGAAGACCTCTGGACGCGGTTCATGCTTGACGGCGCGGTGGATCGCGATGCCGCGCTCGGCTATCTCTCGGTGCTGAAAAAGCGGCGGCGGGAGACCAGCTATTAGGTGTGAGGCCCAAGCTAAAGCTTGGGCCCAGGCTAAGCTCGGGCCTACGTACAGTCGTTCGGCACTCGTCACGTACGAGGCGTCCGTCGTCGCTCCTTCCTTCGTTCTTCGAAACGTTCAGTGCTAGATTGCCGGCGTGACGAACGAACCGGACGTCCAGAGCCGCTGGCGCGATCACCTTCTCTCGACGGCGCCGGCGGATCACCAGGCCACGGAAGCGGCCGTGAACAGTCTCTACATCGCAGGCGGAATGCCGCCGCCGCGCAGCATCTGCTGGTTCGAGTCGCCCTTCGCCGGTGCCTTGGCGATTGGGCTCCTCCTCGAGCCACGCGATCGAAACTGGGAGAGCCTGATTGGCAGCGCCCGTCGCCGGCGCGACGATCGAGAGCACATCGAGCGAGTGGAATCACGGCTGCTGACGCAACTGACGCAGCCGGACATGGCGGCAGCCGTCAAAGCGTGTGGAACCCCGTATCCCCCGCCCTGCTTCTGGCACGATTCCACCAAAGACGCTGCACAGCGACTTCGTGAGCGCGAGGGTCGAGGCGCATGGAGACGTCTCGGCACTGTTCGCGCAACCCACCGACGGCCCGCTCCAGCGCGCCGAGGACGGTCTCTGGGGTCAATCG
>CAVXSR010000014.1:0-83880 GCA_963764495.1 Vicinamibacteria bacterium
GTTCCGGTAGTCGGTTCCCAAGACGGTCACGTTCACAGAACGCGTGACGGTCTTGGCAGAATTTCTAGAGTTTTTAGCCAAGGCCGTCAGACAGAAGATGTGACGGTCTTGGGATAATTTCACTAGTCAGCCAAGTAGAGACCGCTGTCAGATCCGGACAAGGACAATTCCGGTGAGAACACCGAGCACCAAGCCGATCAAGAGCTCGTGAACGCGGTGACGTGCTAGCGCGATGCGCGACCAGCAGACCATGGGGACCACGGCGATGAGCCCGTAGCCGACCGCGGAACCGAGCAGGCAAAGAGCCGTTGCGGTCAGGGCAGCGAAGGCGACGTGGAGCGAGAGCTTGACCCAGCGAGTCACGAGAGCGGCGAGGAGAAGAAACGCCGCCACGGTGAGCAGGCCCCGCACGAGGAACGACTGCGGGTCGTTGAGGAGGAGCCACGCGAGCGCGGCAACCAGGCCAGCCAAAGCGACCATGAACAGGATCGGCCGTTCCGAAGGTTTCGAGGCGTCCGCATCCGACCATCGCCCGCGACGCACCTGACGGAACATGAGCACGGCGATCGGCACTACGACAGCAATCATGACGAGGAGCACTGACTGGACGACGTTGCCAGACGACTGGCGCGTCGCGGGCACGGCCACGAGCAAGGCCACCATCACGAACGGGTGAGCCAGGATCGAGACCCACCGAGCAAGCTGCTTCATTGAAGAAATGTCACGGTCTTGGACGCCTGTGGAACGTGACCAGGGATGGTCGCCTCGTGCGGTCGCACCCGAATTGGAGCGCCGCACCGAGCCTCATAAATGAAGAAGCCACGTTCTGGTCGTTCGCCTCATGGTTTGTGTCGGGCGGTCAGCGGTCGGTCAATTCCGGCGCTGTCTCGGCGTGCCAGTCGCAATGTCGGCTATATCGCCAGTATCGAGTGCCGCCGGCCGCGGCCGATTCAGCCACCAGGGACACTCGGGATTGTCGCAGCGGGTGCCGGGACCCGGGCACTGGCCGTGGGGCCACGCTTGATCCGGATGTGCCTCGCAGATCCATCCTTCTCGGCAATGACATTCGCGCGGCATCATTTCACCGGACTCCTGCGTTAGGCGTCGCGTTTCACATCCCGCGGCGGCTTGTCGGTGCGGATCCCTATGAACTGTGGGTGACGGAGGAGGCCGTCGCGGGTCCACTCTACAAACGACACCTCGACCACGAGGATTGGTTTTACCCACCGAAGGGCGCCCATGTCCTCCGCCGTGATGCCCTCGCCCAATGCCCTGTCTTGCTGCTTGGAAGGTTGGAAACGGACATTTGGTCTGGATAGTGGCCTCAAGCGATGGGAAGAGCTCCGCGCTGAAATGTGGCGTCAGGCCGGCGCGAACCTTGCTCGAAAAGAGCAGTTTGCGGTCGTAGTAGCCGACGAGGAGTGACTCAAAGTTCGTGGCGTTCGGCTTGTAGCCACCGACCACGAACTCCTGCCGGCGGTTGAATTTTACCTTGACCCAGGAGCGGCTACGCTTCCCAGGCTCATATCGCGAGCCTCGGCGCTTCGCCACGACGCCCTCGAGGTGGAAGCTCGCGGACGGCGGCCTCGATCTGTGCCGGCTCCCAGGCAGCGGCTCCGAGAGCAGCACCCGCGTGCCCTTCACGACCTTCGCCAGCGGCTTGCGTCGCTCCTCCAGTGGCAGTCGTGTCAGGTCGCGTCCGTTCAGATGCAATAAATCGAATGAGTAGAAGACGATCGTGTGCGCGCCTTGATGGTGGACGCGCGGCAATGTTCCAAGCCGGCATCAGCCGTATTCAAACGTTGGCCGCGGAGGCGGTCAACACGCTGGAGGACCTACTTGGTGCGACCGAATCACCATCGGTGCGGCTCGGAGCGGCACGAACCATCGCGGAAATTGGGATTCATCAGCACGAGACGGATGCCATCCTACGGAAGCTCGGTGAGATCGAAGCGACGCAGGAACGCCAGCGAAGGCGATGATGCGGCGAGCGAGTCTCCAGGTCATTCGGTCACGGGTCCAACGCTTGGCGCAGGCGTGCGGAACTGACGAGCAACGCTTGGTCATTCGTTGGATGAACCCGTATGACCACTGCCTCAACTGCGGCTACGACCTGGATGGGCACGCATTCAAGCAGGCCATTGCCGAAGCCGAAGCCAAGGACGAACCCGATCCGCCGCCGAATCGTGTGGTCTTCTACTGGTGGCCTAAGACCTTGAACGCGTGCCCGCAGTGTGGAGTTCCGCTGCCTTCGTGACCGCCACGAACTTCCAGGCGCGACGGGCCGAGCGCCGCGCCATCAGCCCTGGAAGCAGCATTACGCCTGCGTGATGAACCCTCGTCGCATCAACCAGTTGGCATGACGAGCGCATCGAGATCTCAGCTAGGTTCTGAACGATCAGCGTACTGCGACATCTGGGTTCGTCGCCCCGAGCGACTCGGCGGAGTCCTTAAGTATTACTATCGCGCGGGCGTAGTGGGTTGCGATGGGTAGATTCGACGGCTCGGCCCAGGGATGGGACACTACGGCGATGGCAGGACTTGCCGTCGTGAGTGTCTCGGCGGGTTGCTCAACCACTATTGCCGCGCGGCGTGATGGGATCGCCACGTAGGAAGGTACCGCCGTCATTCAGTGTGCGGCTTGGCGATCGGTCGGTGCCAGGTTCATGAGCTCCGGGTGCGCCTCGATGTGTGCCTTGACTATCGCCTCGGCGGCGGCCATGGCTTCGGCGTGGCCATTCCGATAGATCGCGTTGGCTTCGGTCAGAGCTTTCTGACTGCCGGGGACCGCGTCGACGCTGTCATAGATGGCTGTGACCGGACAAACCGGCACGCAAGCGCCGCAGTCGATGCATTCCTCGGGATGGATATACAGCATCGTCGCGGCTGCAAATTCCGCCTCGCCTTTCCCCGGATGAATGCAGTCCACCGGACACACGTCGACGCAGGCGGTGTCCTTCGTGCCAATGCAGGGATCGGTGATGACAAAGGGCATCGTGTTCCCCCGGATCACGCAGAGGCGCGTGGCCCTCGCGCTCGACACGCAGATGAACCGCTCCGGGATTGGAGGGCTGGCTTGTGAGCGAGGTGCGCACCGGAACGAGTGTGCCCTGTACTTCCACCATGTTCCAGAGTGACGCTGGTGCGCAAGCTCAACGTCAAGCGTGTCAAGCCACAGCGCGGCAGGGAGTGCGCGCATCACGAGGTTGGCGTCACTTCGATCGCGAAGCCTGCTAGCCGTGCGCTGCGGTATGGAGCGGGGCTAAGGGACTTCGCCAGCCGCGCTCGAGCAGCGCCGTCGCGCCACTCGTCGGCGCGGGCTTGGACGCTGGGCGCGTCTTTGTGGAGCTCGGTAGTGCGGAACTCGTCGCCGAGCATGAGCCGCAGATCCAGGCCGCTCGGCATGTAGCGCACGATACAGCGGAGAGTCGCGTGTCCTTCGTCACGCGCCAGAACTCCACTTCCTGAACCGCCGGCTTCTCCTTGGTGACGGACTCGAGCCAGCCGAGAATGCCGTCCTTGGCCGCGGGACTCCACTCGCGCATCGCCGCGGCGCGGCTCGGATGGTCATGCTCCACGGCGCAGCACAGGGCCTCGAACCGTAGCGGGATGGCGAGCTTTTGCAGTCCGCCATCACGAATCACGCCGCAGCCGTGGCACTCTACTTCATGTATTACAACTTCGGGCCAGTGCATCAGACGTTGCGCGTGACTCCGGCGATGGAGGCAGGCGTTGCGAACCATGTGTGGAGCATTGAGGAAATCGTGGCGCAGCTCGACTGAGCTACACTCCATGCAATGAACAAGCTGTTCTACAGGTGCTGGGCGGCTGCGATTTGTGTCCTCGGGGCCTGCATCCCGGCGAACGCCGAGTGTGGTTCCATTCCGGGCAGCCTGCCCCTTCACGTGCGCTTGTCGGCATTCGTGTTCGACGGAACCGTTCTGAGGGTCGATCAGGTCGCCTCTGATGGGACGCTGACGCGAGTCGACGATGCCGATCTCTCCACCCGAACCAATCCCGAGGGGTGGCAATACCGCCTCGTATACGTTGCGACGATGGATGTGCATCGCGTCTGGAAGGGCGACGTCTCCCCGAAATTCAAGGTGTACTTCGTCTGGAACTGGGACGGACCGCATTTTAAGGTGGGCGGTCGCGGGATCGTGTTTGCAAGAGCCGAAACCGAAGAAATCAGAGAATCGCTCGGCATCGACTCTCGCTCACCCCAGCGAGAGGCGTGGGTGTTCGCGTGTTCAGGTGCTCGAAACGACGACGAGGCGGTAATCAAACAGCTCGGTCCGGCACGTAAGCCATCCTATCCGTAGAACAATATTTCAACTGACCCACTCCGACGAGAGGGCTCACCCGGCGGGAAGCTCGGAGGAAACGCCGGCGGGAAGGCGGTGGCGGCCGCGGATGACACAGAAACAGCGCGTGGCTCCAGCGAAGAAAGCCGGCGTTGCTGCGGCAGCGTCCAGATCGGCCCGGAAGGCTCGCTCACGGCTCACAGTGCCCTGACCGTTCACCCGGATGGATCCAGAATCGCGCCCGCGGTGTACTCAGCGTGCCTTGCGCGTGGGCGTCACGTCGAGACTTCCTGAACCGCCGGCTTCTCTTTGGTGGCTGACCCGAGCCAGCCGAGAATGCCCTTCTGTGCCGCGGGACTCCATTCGCGCATTGCCGCCGCCTGGCTCGGGTGTTCTTGTTCGACGGCATAGCACAGCGCCTCGAATCGCTGTGGGCCGGCGAGCATCCGGAACGCGCCATCATTCTTGAGGGCGACATAATTAGGGGCGGAGCCAGGCGTGCGGATCCGAGGTCAGACCCATAGGTGGAGAGTGTAGGCTCTGATCCAGCCGTTCCGGAAGGTCCGAAAGTGTGCCTTCGAGTGTGCCCGGCGGCTATCGGTCAGGAACCAACGCGGGCCAACAGGGTCAAAGAGACCATGCGCCATTACCGACCGAAAATCGAAAAAAGCGGCCTGACTCTTCTGAGCCAGACCGATTAAAAGTCAGCTGCTCTACCACTGAGCTAGGGGCCCGGCGAATCCGGCGATCGTAGCAGGTCGTGACTTGGCTAGGACCGGCGTCCGACAAACAGCAGCACCACGCCCGCCGCGACGAACAGCCCGCCGAGGATCGGCGGGATCGCCACACGCTCGTGCCGTTCCACCGTGGCCTCCACGGGCCCGACGTCGAGCACCTTCTCGTTCCTCGTGTACCTGAACCCGCCGGCCAGCAAAGCCACGACGCCGAGAACGATCAGCACCATGCCCGCGATGGTTGAGGGTTTCATGACTCGCCTCCATCATCCGGCGTGTTGGGAGCGCCTCATCGCAGTATACGCGACGGGTTCTGCGAGTGTCGGTGAGCCGACGATGGAGTCGGAATCTTTGCCGCGTGCGCGGCGGCGGGAGGGAGCTCTGCACGTCCAGGACCTGGAAATCGGTCACATTCGGGCCAAAGCCAAGTCCCGGACAGAGAGACGCTGATTGTAGAGCACGGAGTGTGCCTGCGAGCGAGCGCATATAATCCGCCGCGTCGTGATCCCGTCTCTGGCTCCCGGTACCCGGCTGGGTCCCTACGAAGTAGTCGCCCCCGTCGCCGCCGGAGGCATGGGCCATGTGTACCGCGCCGTCGACACCCGCCTCGACCGTCAGGTCGCGATCAAGGTCCTGCCCCCGGAGTTCGCGGCCGACGCGCAGCTGCGCCAGCGCTTCGATCGCGAAGCCCGCATCGTCGGGTCGCTGAACCACCCGCACATCTGCGTCCTGTACGACCTCGGCGAACAGGACGGCATCGCCTTCCTGGTCATGGAGTTCCTCGAGGGCGAAACGCTGGCCGCGCGGCTGTCGCGCGGGCCGCTCCCGACTGACGAAGTCGTCCACTACGCGACCGAGATCGCCGATGCCCTCGATCGCGCACACCGCCACGGCGTCATCCATCGCGATTTGAAGCCTGGCAACGTGATGCTGACGCGCGCGGGCACGAAGCTGCTCGATTTCGGGCTGGCGCGCGCACCGGCCGAGCAACTCTTCAGCAGCGATACCCGGCCGCCCGGTGACACGCCGATTACGGCGCTGGGCGTCCTCGTGGGCACGCTGCAGTACATGGCGCCGGAGCAGCTCGAAGGACGCGCGGTGGATGCGCGCACCGATCTGTTCGCGCTGGGCGCGGTCATCTACGAGATGGCGACCGGCGACCGCGCCTTTCCCGGACAGAGCCAGGCCAGCATCATCGCCGGCATCCTCAATCACCATCCGCCACCGCCCTCGTCGCGCCAGCCGCTGACGCCACGCTGGCTCGATCACATCGTCGCCCGATGTCTCGAGAAGGATCCCGACGATCGCTGGCAGACGGCGCGCGACATCGTCCTCGAGCTCCGGACGAGACGCGACGAGCCGCCGCCCGCGCCGGTCCCGCACACGCCCGTGGTGCCGCCAATCGCGTGGCTGCTCGCCGGTCTCGTCGTCGCCGCCATCATCGGCGTCACCGCCGCCTCGAACTGGCTGTCGCCCTCGACGACCAGCGAGACGTCGGTGCGCGCGCTCGTGACGCCGCCCGATCGCATGCTCTATCAGCTGACCGGCGACTTCGCCGGGCCGCCCGCCGTGTCGCCGGACGGGCGCAGCATCGTGTTCGCGGCCGTCGATACGCTCGGCAAGCGGCAGCTCTGGATCCGCCGCCTCGACTCGCTGACGCCCGAGCCGTTGCCGTCCACCGAGGATGCGACGTTTCCGTTCTGGTCGCCGGACAGCCGCGCGGTGGCGTTCTTCGCGTCGGGACGGTTGAAACGGCTCGATCTCGACGCCGGCTCGGCGCTCGCGCTCTGCGACGCGCTCGGGGGACGCGGCGGAGCGTGGGGACCGAAGGACACCATCCTGTTTTCTCCGGGGGTCCGCGGCGGGCTTCAGCAGGTGTCGACCAGCGGCGGCGCGCCGACGCCGGTCACGTCGATCGAGGGCACGCCCTACACCAGCCATCGCTGGCCGCAGATGCTTCCTGATGGCCGCCACTTCCTCTACCTTGCCGTCCAGCAGGAAGAAGGCCGCGATCAGAGCGCGGTGTTCCTGGCGTCGCTTTCGGGGCGCGAACCGCAGTTGCTGTTCAAGACCAGCAGCCAGGCGAAGTTCGCGAACGGCCACCTGTTGTTCCTCCGCGACCAGACGTTGTGGGCCCAGCCGTTCGATCCCGACAGCGCGACGCTGAGCGGCGCGCCGGTTGCGGTCGCGCGCGATGTCATGCTGGACCCGACGATCTGGCGCGGCATCTTCGACGTCAACGACTCGGGCGTGCTGGTGTATCAGAGCGGCCAGCCCGGCACATTGCTGACGATGTACGATCGCCAGGGCCACCAGGTCGGCACCATCGGCGAGCGCGGGATCATGTTCGACGTGAACATCGCGCCCGACGGGCGGTACGTCGCGATCAATCGGGGAGAACCGGCCGACATCTGGATCTACGAGCTCGCCCGCGGCACCAGCCTCCGTCTGACATTCGACAAGCGCAACGAGACGCTGCCGGTGTGGTCGCCTGACGGCCGCTCGGTGGCGTATGCGCGCATCGAGCGGGACGGCAAGGCGGCGGTGATGGAAGCCCCGGTGGCGGGCGGCGAAGCGAAGGAACTGTGGCCGCCGGGCGAAGACACGGCGAGCGACTGGTCGAGCGACGGGAAGTACCTGCTGCTGCGACAGGGCGAGATGCTGATGAGCCCGGGCGATATCTGGGTGGCGCCGGCAGACAAGGGAGCAGGCGACGGCATGAAGGCGCATCCCCTGATGGTGACGCCCGTCGCCGAATACCACGCGCAGTTCTCGCCGAACGACAAGTGGGTGAGTTACGTCTCGAACGAATCGGGACGTGACGAGGTCTACATCATGCCGTTTCGGCCCGATGCCCCGGCGGCGGCGGCGCTCTCGGTCACCGGCCGCATACGGGTGTCCACCGGCGGCGGGGTTCTGCCGCGATGGCGCCGGGATGGCAGCGAGCTTTTTTATCTGGCTCCGGACATGCAGCTGATCGCGGCGACGATTCACGCGACCGCCGACGCGCTCACGGTCACGAAGCTGACGCCGCTCTTCGGGCTGAACCCGAAACCGGTCGGCTGGGTCTACGACGTGATGCCGGACGGCCAGCGCTTTCTCGTCAACTCGCTCGGCGACGAAGGCCGACGACCCCTCGTGCTGGTGACGCGATGGACGGGAGGGAGATGAAAACTGGCAGTGCCAAGTGCGAAGTGCTAAGTGCCAAGTGGAGTGAAGAGTGATGAGTGCCAAGTGGTGGGCAACGCTTCAGGCTGAGGATTAACCCCCCACTCTTCACTGACCACTTCCCACTCCACTTAGCACTTGGCACTTGGCACTTAGCACTGTAGAGCAGGCTACTACAGTGACGCCTTGAAGCGCTCGCGGTTCATTCGCGCGATGTTCGCAATCGAAATCTCTTTCGGGCAGACGGCCTCGCATTCGCCCTCGTTCGAGCACATCCCGAAGCCTTCGCGGTCCATCTGATCGACCATCAGCACGACGCGGCGAGTGGCTTCGACCTGGCCCTGCGGCAGCAAACCGAGGTGCGCGATCTTAGCGCTGGTGAACAGCGCCGCCGAGGCGTTCTTGCACGCGGCCACGCACGCGCCGCAGCCAATGCACTGGGCCGAGTCCATCGCCTGGCTGGCGCGATCGAGCGCGATCGGGATGCTGTTGGCCTCGGGCGCGGCCCCGGTGTTCACCGACACGTAGCCGCCGGCCGCGATGATGCGATCGAAGGCGCTCCGATCGACGACCAGATCCTTCACGACTGGGAAGGCGCGCGCACGCCACGGCTCGACCGTGATCGTCTCGCCGTCGCGGAACCTCCGCATGTGCAGCTGACAGACCGTGCCGCCCGGGTCGGGCCCGTGCGCAATGCCGTTCACCATCACGCCGCACGCTCCGCAGATCCCTTCGCGGCAATCCGAGTCGAAGGCGATCGGGTCCTGTCCCTGCCGAATCAGCCCGTCGTTGACCACGTCGAGCATCTCGAGGAACGACATGTCGGGATGCGCAGTGACGGAGTAGTCGACGAGGCGACCGGGCTTGTCGGGGCCTGGTTGGCGCCACACGCGGAGCTTCAGAGACAGAGTAGCCATCGATGACGCCGACACTCGTAGGCCCGAGCTTCAGCTCGGGCGGACACCCCTCATGCCCAAGCTAAAGCTTGGGCCTACTTATAACTTCTCTGCGACGGGCGGACGTTCTCCCACACCAGCGGTTCCTGGTGGAGCGTCGGCGGCTGCCCGACGCCGTTGAACTCCCAGGCCGCCACGTACGAGAAGTGCTGATCGTCACGCAGGGCCTCGCCGTCGGGCGTCTGGCTTTCCTCGCGGAAGTGGCCGCCGCACGATTCGGTACGGTGCAGGGCGTCCAGCGCCAGCAGCTCGCCGAACTCCAGGTAGTCGGCCACGCGGCCGGCATAGTCGAGGGCCTGGTTCATGTAGCTTTGATCGCCAGGCACCGACACGTCCTGCCAGAACTCGTCACGCAGACCGCGGATGCGTTCGATCGCGGTCTTCAGCCCTTCGTCGGTGCGCGACATGCCGGCGTAGTCCCACAAAACGGCACCGGTGGCGCGATGGAAGTCGCGAATCGATCGCTTCCCCTTGACCGCGAGCAGCCGGTCGAGACGTGTCTTTACCGCGTCGGTCGATTCCGTGAACGCATCGTGATCGACGCTCACCGCGGGCAGCGCGGTGCTGGCGAGATAGTGACCGATGGTGTACGGGATCACGAAATACCCGTCGGCCAGCCCCTGCATCAGCGCGCTGGCGCCAAGACGGTTGGCGCCGTGATCCGAGAAGTTGGCTTCGCCGAGGACGTGGAGTCCCGGCAGGTTGCTCATCAGGTTGTAGTCCACCCACAGCCCGCCCATCGTGTAGTGGATGGCGGGGTAGATCCGCATCGGCGCTCTGTACGGATCGTCGTCCGTGATGCGACGGTACATGTCGAACAGGTTGCCGTAGCGCGCCTTGATCGTGTCTTCGCCGAGCCGCGAGATGGCATCGGCGAAATCGAGGTAGACCGCGAGTCCCGTTTCCCCGACCCCGCGGCCCTCGTCACACACGCCCTTCGCATTCCTCGACGCGACGTCGCGCGGCACCAGGTTGCCGAAGCTCGGGTACCGGCGCTCGAGGTAATAGTCGCGCTCCGTTTCGGGAATCTGCGAGGGGGGCCGGCGATCGCCCTTGGCCTTCGGCACCCAGACGCGTCCGTCGTTCCGGAGCGACTCGCTCATCAGCGTCAGCTTGCTCTGATGGTCGCCGCTGACCGGGATGCACGTCGGATGGATCTGCGTGAAGCAGGGATTGGCGAAGAGCGCGCCACGCTTGTGCGCGCGCCAGGCGGCGGTGACGTTCGAGTTCACGGCATTCGTGGACAGGTAGTAGGCCGTGCCGTACCCGCCGGTCGCGAGAACCACCGCGTGCGCGACGTGCCGCTCGATCTCGCCGGTCACCAGATTCCGGCAGACGATGCCGCGCGCCTTGCCATCGACGACGACGAGGTCGAGCATCTCGCGGCGAGGGAGGAGGGTGACCGTGCCGTCGTGCACCTGCCGCATCAGCGCTTGATAAGCGCCGAGCAGCAGCTGCTGGCCGGTCTGGCCGCGGGCATAGAACGTGCGCGATACCTGCGCACCGCCGAACGATCGGTTGTCGAGGAGGCCGCCGTATTCGCGCGCGAACGGGACGCCCTGGGCCACGCACTGGTCGATGATGTTCACCGAGAGCTGCGCCAGGCGGTACACGTTGGCCTCGCGCGCGCGATAGTCGCCGCCCTTGATCGTGTCGTAGAAGAGGCGATAGACGCTGTCGCCATCGTTCTTGTAGTTCTTCGCCGCGTTGATGCCGCCCTGCGCGGCGATGCTGTGCGCGCGCCGCGGGCTGTCGTGAATGCAGAAGCCGAGGACGTTGTAGCCCAGCTCGCCGAGCGAGGCCGCGGCGGACGCCCCGGCCAGGCCGGTGCCGACGACGATCACCGTGAATTTGCGTTTGTTGGCAGGGTTGACGAGGCGAACCTCGAACTTGTGCCGGTCCCACTTGTCGGCCAGCGCGCCTGACGGCGCCTTCGCGGTCAGCCTCATGAGCGCGCTCCCGCGAACAGCAAGACCCACACCGGGATGATCAGGAACCCGCCGGCGATGACGACAGCTAGCCCCCAGCCGGCGGCGCGGATCTTCGGCGCGATGCCGCCCTGATCGATACCGAGTGATTGAAACGCGCTCGACGCGCCGTGCCAGAGGTGAAAGCCGATGATCACCATGCTGACGACGTAGAACACGACGTACCCCGGCTTGCTGAAGACCTCCACCATCAGCCGATACAGATCGCGCTCCTCGGGACGACCTGGGCTCACGTAATGGGCGCCGTACTTGAACGTGACCAGGTGCGACAGCACGAACACGAAGAGGAACGTCCCCGACAGGATCATCGTCGTCGACGCGACGCTCTTCCGGCTCGAATGTCCCGCCCATTTCTTTACGGCGTAGTTCCTCGGCCGCGCATCGCGAGATCCGAACCACAGCTTCACGGTCTTGTACACGTGCAGTAAGAACAGCGCGAGGAGTCCGAGCTCCGCAGGGATCAGCAGCGGGTTCTTAATCAACTTGTCGGCGTAGCCGTTGAAGGCCTCGGGCGAGACGAACACGAGCAGGTTTCCCGCGAGATGCAGGATCAGAAAGCCGACGAGCGAGAGGCCCGACAGTGCGATCAGGTACTTCGAGCCGACGGATGAATTGAAGAAGGAACGTCGCGATGACATACGTAGGCAGCGTCTTGTTCAAGCACGGGGCAAGACGCCACAATGATTCTATCAGGCGCGACGCGTTTTGCCTTTCAGCGATCGACGCCCGACAGCGTCCTCGCCTGGTCGCTCGAGCAGTGCCGTCAGGAGATGCAGCGGCTGATCGGGAAGCGTGATGCGCTGGCCGGTGCGACGCAATGCGCCGGCGCGAACTCCACCTCGATATTGCCGAAGCGGAGGACGGCCGGCGTCGACACGAGACGATCTGTCATCAGCCGAAGCGCCCGGAAGGGACGGTGAGGATTAGAGGATTATAGGTCACGCGCCCCCGCGATCCGCAGCAGACGAGATCGTCAGCGCAGGGCCATCAACTGGTGGTCGGGGCGCTTCGACAAGGCGGACAGATAACGAAGCGCCGTCAGCTGATCGACCCGCTGATCGCGCACGAAGCTCGTCCAGAGGGACTCTTCGCGCTCACGTGCGCCGCGTTCGACGGCCCCCTCGCATGGGCGATCTCGTGCCAGAGCGCGGCGCTCAGCGCCAGGATGTGGAACGTACTGCCGGTTTCGCGCCCTGGAGCAGCGGACTGTGGCGCAGAACGTAGACGACCGGCTCCAAGCGTGATGAAGGTTCCAGTGCACGAGCGCCACCTCACCTCGGGCGCCGTCTGCGTCGATCCCGCGACCGCGCCGGCAACCGAGCAGGACGCGAATGGCCGCCACGAGAGCCTGCCGTTCACTCTCGGCCGTCGGAGATGTTGCCCGTCGTCTTTCTCATCATCAACAGCAGGCGCCGCCCTCTGACGTCCATCTCCGAAACCCCTACGTCGGGATCGATCATAGTGAATTGAACGACGTCGATCACGCGACTCGCGACAGGGGTGGCCCGCAACGGATCCATCCGCACACCCCAGAGGTTGAATATCCGGCCATCCGGCGCCCAGCGCGGTTTGTCCGGTCACTCGTGGTCGGCGCCATGCGAGTCCAGCTGCCCGCCGACGCCCCGCTGGCAGGGATGACTCCCAATTCGAGCGTGCCAGGCCTGCGATTGGAGACCGGGTGGCATTAAGACGTGATCTGGATCGGCTCAGTCGAGCGAGGAAGTGGCCTGCAACGGATCCACCGCACACCCCAGAGGTTGAAGTAACCTTCCGGCTTTCGTGAGAGGAATTCAAGATTCGCGGCGAGCGTCAAGCCGTCGGCTCGCCGTGCCAGATCGTGGTCGACACTCCGTGATGTCCAGATCGCCGGCGTCGATCGCATCGGCGATGCCGAGATTGGAGTCGGCGGGCGCCGATTGGCGTGCCACGCCAGTCACTGAGCGCGGCACTGGATGCTCGAGTGAGGTCACCTTGCGGCCAGCACAGCAATAGCTGGGACAAGTGACACCCGATGTCGCGCGCAAACTTCGCAATGAACGACCGGTCTCGTCCTTGACCTTCCCTCGGCTCGCCCGCTACCATCGGCGGTCGCGTCACTGACCGCCTCACCTTCCATCAGAGCCCGGGCATACCCGTGAAAATTCACGAATATCAGGCCAAAGCGATCCTCGCGCGTCACGGCGTGCCGGTGCCGCGAGGCGAAGTTGCGTTCACCGCAGCCGAAGCCGGCGAGATTGCCAAGCGGCTCGGCGGCGGATCGGTGGTCGTCAAGGCACAGATTCACGCCGGCGGCCGCGGCAAGGGCGGCGGCGTCAAGCTGGCGAAGAACGCCGACGAGGCCGAGCGCATCGCCCGCGACATGATCGGCATGACGCTCAAGACGCATCAGACCGGTCCTGAGGGCCGCGTCGTCTCGCGGGTGCTCGTCGAAGAGGGTCTGGGAATCGAACGGGAGCTGTACCTCGGCCTCGTTCTCGACCGCGGCGCCGGCAGCCCGGTGATGATGGCCTCGGCCGCCGGCGGCGTGGACATCGAGGAGGTGGCCGCGAAAACGCCCGAGGCGATCTTCAAGGAACACGTGCAGCCGGGCACCGGCCTCGTGCCGTTCCAGGCGCGCAAGCTGGCGTTTGCGGTGGGCCTCGACGCCCCCCGCGCCAACAAGGCGACGAAGCTGATGATGGCGCTCTACGCCGCGTTTGTCGCCGCCGATGCCTCGCTCGTCGAGATCAATCCGCTCATCGTCACGGCCGCCGGCGACCTGCTCGCGCTCGACGCCAAGATGACGTTCGACGACAACGCGCTCTACCGGCACGCCGACATCCGCGAGTTCCGCGATCTCGCCGAAGAGGATCCGCTCGAAATCGAGGCCTCGAAGTACTCGCTCAACTACATCCGCCTCGAGGGCTCGATCGGCTGCATGGTCAACGGCGCCGGCCTCGCGATGGCGACGATGGACATCATCAAGCTGGCGGGTGGGGAGCCGGCAAACTTCCTCGACGTGGGCGGCGGCGCCAACGCCGAGCAGATTCGGAACGCGTTCAAGATCCTGATGGCCGACGCGAACGTGAAGGCGGTCCTCATCAACATCTTCGGCGGCATACTCCGATGTGATGTCCTGGCGTCGGGCGTGATCGCCGCGGTCAAGGAGCTCGACGTCAGCGTGCCGATCGTCGTGCGCATGGAAGGCACGAACGTCGAGGAAGGCAAACGGATGCTCGCCGAGAGCGGCCTGAACTTCGCGTCGGCCGACGGCATGGGCGATGCGGCCACCAAGGTCGTGGCACTCGCGAAAGGAAAGGCGTAGGGGCGCACGGCGTGCGCCCTGACTGAGACCATGGCGATTCTGCTCGACAAGTCCACGCGTCTCCTCGTCCAGGGCCTCACCGGCCGCGAGGGCACGTTCCACGCGAAGCAGGCCGCGGCCTACGGCACCACGGTCGTCGGCGGCATCACGCCCGGGAAGGGCGGGACGACGCACGAGGGCTGGCCGGTGTTCGACACGTGCCAGGAGGCGGTGAAGGCCACCGGGGCGAACGCCTCGGTGATCTTCGTTCCTCCCGCCTCCGCCGCCGACGCCATCATGGAAGCGGCCGACGCCGGCATCCCGCTGGTCGTCTGCATCACCGAGGGTATTCCGACGCTCGACATGATGCGCGCGCTGACATTCCTCAAGGACAAGCCCACCCGCCTGATCGGCCCCAACTGTCCCGGCGTCATCTCGCCGGGAAAAAGCAAGGCGGGCATCATTCCTGGGCACATCTGCCGCGAAGGTCAGGTCGGCATCGTCTCGAAGAGCGGCACGCTCACTTACGAAGCCATCCATCAGTTGACCGGCCTCGGCCTTGGCCAGTCGACATGCGTCGGCATCGGCGGCGACCCGCTGATCGGCACGTCCTTCATTGACGTGCTCCAGTTGTTCGATCAGGACGCCGACACGCAAGCGGTGATCATGATTGGCGAGATCGGCGGCAGCGCCGAGCAGGACGCGGCTGCCTGGATCACGGCGCACTTCCGGAAGCCGGTCGTGGGGTTCATCGCCGGACAGACGGCGCCGCCCGGCCGCCGCATGGGCCACGCCGGCGCGATCATCGCCGGCGGACAGGGCACGGCGGTCGAGAAGATGGATGCCCTCGCGGCCGCCGGCGTCACGGTCGTCAAGAGCCCCGCGGACATGGGGGCGGAGCTGAAGAAAAGGCTCAAGTAGGGCGCGGCGCGTTGCCGCGCCGCGAAGGGCGCACTCGCCTCGCTCGTGCGAGGGTCGGGCTCACTGCGTTCGCCCGAAGGGCGCCCTCACTTCGCTCGGGCGAGGGCGGCCGCACTGAAGTGCGGCCCTACTGCCGCGCCATCCAAATCCGGGAGCAGCAGGGCCCGACTTCAGTCGGGCCACCCTCGGGCGAGTGAAACCAGCACGCCCCTCGTCGTCGAAGGCGACGCCCCTGCGCGGCCGGAGGCCGCGCGGCCTGTTATACTCAACAGGTTACACACGAGCGGTACTTCCAAAGGTAGCGCCCGCCGCTCGGGTCCCGGGACTCTTCATGGCCAGTACTGACCCAGCCGTTCAACCTTCTGTTCGACCCGTCAATCGCGTCGTCAACGATTTCAGCATTCAGGTCGCCACGGTCAACGGATCCGGCAGCCAAACGGCCAACCTGATCCTCATCCGGTCGCTGTTCCAGATGGGCATCCCGGTCTCGGGGAAGAACCTGTTCCCGTCGAACATTGCGGGGCTGCCGACCTGGTACACCATCCGCGCCAACAAAGACGGGTACGTCGGTCGGAAGAAGGAAATCGACGTCCTGGTGGCGATGAATCCCGAGACGGCGCGGGAGGACGTGCTGACGCTCGACGGCGGTGCGGCGGTCGTCTACGACGAGCCCCTGAAGCTGGCCGATCTTCGCGCCGACCTGACGTTCTACCCGATCCCGTTCGACAAGCTGGTGGCGGCGGTGTGTCCGGATGCCAAGCTCCGGCGTCTCGTTCGCAACACGATTTACGACGGCGCGCTCTCGTTTCTCTTTGGCATCGAGCTGGTGGAGATGGAGAAAGCGCTGACGAAGCAGCTGGCAAAGAAGCAGAAGGCGCTGGCGCTGAACATGGCGGCGCTGAAGGCCGGATTCGACTACGCGCAGGCCACGTTCGAAAAGCGCGATCCGTTCGTCGCCGAGCGCATGCACGCCACCGGCGGCAAGATCCTGATCGAGGGCAACACCGCGGCGGCCATCGGCTGCCTGATGGCCGGCGTCACGGTCGTCGCCTGGTACCCGATCACGCCGTCGTCCTCGCTCTGCGAGAGCCTGATCGACCTGATGCGGAAGTACCGCATCGACAAGGAGACCGGGAAGGCGACATTCGCCATCGTCCAGGCCGAGGACGAGATCGCGGCACTCGGCATGGTGATCGGCGCGTCATGGGCCGGTGCCCGCGCGATGACATCCACGTCGGGCCCAGGCATCTCGCTGATGGGCGAGTTCACCGGCCTCGGCTACTACGCCGAGATTCCCGCCGTCATCTTCGACATCCAGCGCGTGGGCCCGTCCACCGGGCTGCCGACGCGGACGGCGCAGGGCGACATCCTGTCGACGGCGCTCTTGTCTCATGGCGATACCCGTCACCCGATGCTCTTGCCCTCGTCGGTCGCCGAGTGCTACGAGATGGCGATTGCCGCGTTCGATCTGTCGGAACGGCTGCAGACGCCGGTGTTCGTGATGTCGGATCTCGACCTCGGCATGAACATCTGGATGGCCGATCCGTTTCAATATCCGGAGGGTCCAATCGACCGAGGCAAGGTCCTCAACGACGTGGAGCTCGCGCGAGTCGGGGAGTGGGGCCGCTACCAGGACGTGGACGGCGACGCGATCCCGTGGCGCACGCTGCCGGGCACGAACATGCCGGCCTACTTCGCGCGCGGGTCGGGCCATAACGAGAAGGGCCAGTACAGCGAGCGGGGCGACGACTACCAGAGGAACATGGAGCGTCTGACTCGCAAGTTCGAGACGGCGCGCTCGCTGATGCCCAGGCCCGAGATCGAGGCTGTTTCGGGCGCCCGCGTCGGGCTCATCGCCTACGGCACCAGCCACTGGGCGATCATCGAGAGCCGCGATCAGCTCCGCGCCGAGGCGGCCCTCGAGACCTCGTACCTGCGGCTGAAAGCGTTCCCGTTCACGAGCGATCTGGCCGACTTCATCGATCGCCACGATCGCGTCTACCTGGTCGAGCAGAACCGCGACGCCCAGATGCTGGCATTGATGCGCATGGAGCTCGATCCCCAGCGCGCCGCCAAGCTGCGGAGCATCCTGCACTTCAACGGTCTGCCGATCGACGCCCGCAGCGTCACCGACGACGTGCTCGCGCAGGAGGGCCTGGCGCTGGCTCGCGCGGCATCCGAGCCGTCCACGACGCCGCATGCCGCGGGCGTCGGGGGCGAATAGCTAATGTACGTAGGCCGAGCTTTGTACGTAGGGCCGAGCTTTAGCTCGGCCGGATAACAATCATGACGACATCCACTGGCGCCGCTCCATCACCCGGCAGGAAACTCAATCGCCTCGGCCTCGAGGTGTCGCAGTATCGCGGCAGCAAGACGACACTCTGTGCAGGTTGCGGCCACAACGCGATCTCGGAGCGCATCATCGAGGCCTGCTACGACCTTGGCGTCGATGCCAAGCGCGTGCTGAAGCTGTCGGGGATCGGCTGCTCCAGCAAGAGCCCGGCCTACTTCCTGAGCCAGTCGCATGGCTTCAACTCGGTCCACGGCCGGATGCCGTCGGTGGCGACGGGCGCGCTGCTCGCCAATCAGACCATGATGGCCATCGGCGTGAGCGGTGACGGCGACACGGGAGCCATCGGCATCGGGCAATTCGTCCATCTGATGCGCCGCAATCTGCCGCTCGTCTACATCATCGAAGACAACGGGTGCTACGGGCTCACGAAGGGGCAGTTCTCGCCGACCGCGGACGTCGGCTCGACGCTGAAAAGCGGCGTCGTCAACGACCTGCCGCCGATCGACACGTGCGTCATGGCGATCGAGCTCGGCGCAACCTTCGTGGCCCGGTCGTTCTCCGGCGACAAGAAGCAGCTGTCGGCGCTGCTGAAGGCCGCGCTCTCGCATCGCGGAACGGCGATGCTCGACGTGCTGTCTCCCTGCGTGACATTCAACGATCACGAGGGCTCGACCAAGAGCTACAGCTATGTGAAAGATCACGAGGAGCCGCTGTCGGACCTCAACTTCGTGCCGTTCTTCGAGGACATCGCGATCGAGCACGAAGAGGGCACCACGCGCGAAGTGGCGCTGCACGACGGGTCGCGAATCATCCTGCGGAAGCTGGATCGCGATTACGACCCGACCGACAAGGGCGGCGCGCTGCGGGTCCTGCGCGAAACCGGGGACCAGGGGGCCTACGCGACGGGCCTGCTCTACATCGATCCGACGAAGCGTGACTTCTGCTCGATGCTGAACCTGGTGGACGAGCCGCTGGCGATGCTGCCGCTGGAGCGCACGCGCCCGCCGAAAACCGTGCTCGACGAGCTCATGGACAGGCAACGCTAGTTGTCGCGGGGCTGAAGCCCCGCCCCCACAGGCAACTGACCGCGTCGCACGTGCGGCGGGGCTTCAGGCCCGCCCAACAGGCAACTGACTCGCGTCGCATGTGGCGGCGGGGCTTCAGCCCCGCGCATCGCCTGACTGATATAATTCCATCTCTTATGGAGCGTACATTCGCCATCATCAAACCCGATGCCGTGAAGGCCGGCCATGCCGGCCGGATCCTGCACCGCATCGAAGACGCCGGATTCCGCCTCGTTGCGCTCCGGCTGCAGCACTTGACCAAGGACGAGGCCGAGGGCTTCTACGCGGTGCACCGCGCGCGCCCGTTCTTCGCGTCGCTCACTGATTTCATGTCGTCGGGCCCCTGCATCGTCATCGCGCTCGAAGCGCCCGACGCCATCAGGAAGTGGCGCACGTTGATGGGCGCGACCGACCCGGCGAAGGCCGAGGCCGGCAGTCTGCGCAAGGAGTTCGGCACGTCCATCGAATACAACGCCACGCACGGCTCGGATGCACCCGAGACCGCGGCGTTCGAGCTCGGCTACTTCTTCCGCGGCCTGGAAATGCGGTGACCGTCCCGATGGGCCGCGGCCTGGTCATTGTCGGCCTCGTGATCGCCGCCGTCGGCGTCGTCATCATGGCCGGAGTTCCGCTGGGCCGGCTGCCGGGGGATTTCACGGTGCGCCGCGGATCGTTCACGTTTTACTTCCCTCTGGCCACGTCCATCGTCGTCAGCATCCTGCTCACACTGCTGCTGCAGTGGCTCCGCCGGTAGCCCGCGCGGATCGCACCCGAGAGGCCCCCCGAATGGCGATCAAGGCGGATCGTTGGATCAAGCGCATGGCCCTCGAGCACGGCATGATCGAGCCGTTCGTCGAGACCCAGATGCGGGAGAACGTCGTGTCGTTCGGCCTGTCGTCGTACGGGTACGACATCCGGGTCGCCGACGAGTTCAAGGTGTTCACCAACGTCTACAGCACCGTGATCGACCCGAAGAAGTTCGACCCGCGCTCCTTCGTGGACATCAAGGCGGATGAATGCATCATTCCGCCGAACTCCTTCGCCCTGGCGCGGACGATCGAGTATTTCCGTGTGCCGCGCGACGTGCTGACCGTCTGCCTGGGCAAGTCGACGTACGCCCGGTGCGGGATCATCGTGAACGTGACGCCGTTCGAGCCCGAATGGGAAGGCCACGTGACGATCGAGATCTCGAACACGACGCCGCTACCGGCCCGGATCTACGCCAACGAAGGGATTGCGCAGGTCCTGTTCTTCCAGAGCGACGAAGTCTGCGAGACGTCGTACAAGGACAAGAAGGGCAAGTACCAGGCGCAACGCGGCGTGACGCTGCCGAAAATTTGAGGCGGCCCGCCGAGGGCCTCGTGGCGGATCTGAAGGTCCGCCGTACATACGACATGATTCGAACGTTCCGCGCGACGAGCCCGGCGATCGCGTCTTCGGCGTTCGTCGACGACAGCGCCCAGGTGATCGGGGACGTCGTCATCGGCGAGGAAAGCAGCATCTGGATGAACGCGGTGGTCCGCGGCGACGTGAATGCGATCCGGATCGGCGCGCGCACGAACATCCAGGACGGGACCATCGTGCACGTGATGCGGGATCCGTCGCACCCGACCCTCGTCGGCGACGACGTCACCGTCGGGCATGCCGCCGTGCTGCACGGCTGCACCCTGGGGCATCGCTGCCTGATTGGCATGGGCGCGATCCTCCTCAACGGCTGCGTCGTTGGCGAGGATTCGATTGTCGCGGCCGGCACCCTCATTCCGGAAGGGATGGTCGTGCCGCCGGGGTCGCTGGTGATGGGAAGTCCCGGGAAGGTTCGCCGCACGCTGACGCCGGACGAGATCGGGTTCATCAAGCAGTCGGCCGCAAACTACGTGCAATACCGCCTTGACTACTTGTGATGCCCGTTGTCCGCGGCCCTGAAGCGCTAGTTCTCTAATGTCGGATTCCACCCAACCCGCCCGCGGCATGCGCGACTTCCTGCCGGACGATGTCCGGCGGCGGACGTACGTGATCGACGTCATCGCGGACGTGTACGAGCGGTATGGCTTCCAACCGCTCGAAACGCCGGCCGTCGAGAACATCGAGACCCTGCTCGGCAAGTACGGGGAAGAGGGCAACAAGCTCATTTTCAAGATCCTGAAGCGCGGGGAGCACGAGCGCACCGGCGAGGCCGACCTGGCGCTGCGCTACGACCTGACCGTGCCACTTGCGCGTGTCATCGCCGAGCACCGGGGCACGCTGCCGCGATTCTTCAAGCGCTACCAGATTCAGCCGGTCTGGCGAGCCGACCGGCCGGCGCGCGGCCGGTTCCGGGAGTTCTATCAGTGCGACGTTGACGCGATTGGATCGACGTCGCCGGTCATCGAGGTCGAGCAGCTGTCGGCGGTGAGCGATGTCCTGGTGCGCCTCGGATTCGAGGACTTTCGAATCCGCCTGAATCACCGCGAGGTGTTGAGGGGCCTGCTCGACACGGCCGGCGTCGCCAGCGATCTGCACGACTCCGCGCTCGTCGCGATCGACAAGCTGGACAAGATTGGCGCGGATGGCGTGAGCAGCGGAGCTCAGGAACCGGGGCATCGTCGACGACTCGGCCCGACGCCTTGTCGATGCGTTCTCGACGTCGGATGAGGACGACAACGAGGCTGTGGTGAACAGACTCGCCGGCACGCTTGTTGGTCACGCTCCGGCGTCCGCAGGGCTGCAGGTGCTCCGTGACGTGCTGCGCCTGTCATCGAGCACCAGCGCCCGAGTCGCGGCTGACGCTCGATCCCGGGTTGGCGCGCGGCCTCTCGTACTACACAGGGGCGATTTTCGAGGTCGCGGTCAAGGATCTTGCCGGCAGCCTCGGCGGCGGCGGCCGCTACGACAATTTGATTGGCATGTTCTCGGGTGAGAAGGTGCCCGCCTGCGGCTTCTCGCTGGGCCTGGAGCGAATCCTCGTCGTGATGGGGGAGCGCGGCATGTTCCCGGCCGACACCGCGTCCGGTGGCGTGGATGTCTTGGCGACGATCTGGAACGCCGATCGCATTGCCGAGACACTGGGACTCGCCGGCGAGCTGCGCGCCGCGGGCCTTCGCGTCGAGGTCTATCCCGACGCCGACAAGCTCGGCAAGCAAATGAAGTACGCTTCCACGCGCGGCGCCAGGTTCGTCACGATAGAAGGCGATGACGAACGCGTCCGCGGCGAGGTGACCGTGAAGGACCTGACCACCGGCGAGCAGACGCTGGTCGCCCGCGTCGACGTTGCCGGATGGCTCGCCGCGCGCCGTTCGTAGTTCGTCGTTGAGAGTGCAGTTGACACCACATGTCTGAACCCCTCGGCACCCTTTCACGCACTCATACCTGCGGCGCCCTGCGTGCGGCCGATGTCGGAACCGACGCCGTCCTGCTCGGCTGGATTCATCGTGTTCGGGACCTCGGCGGCCTCCTGTTCATCGACCTCCGCGATCGACACGGGCTGACGCAGGTGATGGTGCCGAACGACAGCCCGATGATGGCGATCGCCAAGAAGCTGCGATCCGAGTTCGTGGTGGCGGTCAGCGGCACGGTGCGCCGTCGCGACGCCGACACGGTGAACCCGAAGATCGATACGGGCGAGGTCGAGGTCGTCGCCGCGGACATCCGGCTGCTCAACGAGGCAAAGACGCCACAGTTCCCGATCGCCGACGAAACGCCGGTCAGCGAAGACGTGCGACTGCGTTATCGCTACCTGGATCTGCGCCGGCCGCGCCTGCAGAACAACCTGGGCCTGCGGCATCGCGTCGCGCTGGCGATCCGCAGATATTTCGACGCCGAAGGCTTCTGGGAGATCGAGACGCCGATCCTGACGAAGTCGACGCCCGAAGGCGCGCGCGACTACCTGGTGCCGAGCCGCGTCCATCCCGGCGAGTTTTTCGCGCTGCCGCAGTCGCCGCAGATCTTCAAGCAGATCCTGATGATCTCGGGAATGGATCGCTATTTCCAGATCGTGAAATGCTTTCGCGACGAGGACCTGCGCGCCGATCGGCAGCCCGAATTCACGCAGGTGGACGTCGAGATCTCGTTCGCGCACATCGACCTGGTGTTCGGGCTGATGGAGCCGCTGATCGTCGAGATCTTCAAGGAGATTTCTGTTACCGTGCCGACCCCGTTCCGGCGGCTGCCGTACGCCGAGGCGATGGCGAGGTACGGGTCGGATAAGCCGGACCTGCGGTTTGGCCTCGAGATCGTCGACGTCTCCTCGGTCTGGGCCGACGCCCCGTTCAACGCGTTCCGCGACATCGTCTCGAAAGGTGGTGTCGTGCGGGCGCTGGTCGTGCCCGGGGCCGCGCGCTACTCGCGCTCGGAGCTCGACGCGCTGGTCGACCAGGCGAAGCAGTTGGGCGCCGTCGGCATCCTGTGGGCCCGGAAGGTCGACGGCGGCATCAACACCAACGTCAAGGCCGCCGGAGAAGGCAAGCTCCTCGAATCGATGTCGGTGGCCGGCGCCGGCGATCAGGATCTCATCCTGCTCGCGGGCGGCGTGAAGCCCGATGACGCGTCGAAGCTGCTTGGCGCGTTCCGCCTGTCGCTGGCGAAGAAGGAAAACCTCATTCCGGCGAATGCGTTCGAGTTCGCATGGGTCGTCGACTTCCCGCTGCTCGACTGGGATCCCGAGGACAAACGCTGGGTGCCGATGCACCATCCCTTCACCGCGCCCATGGACGAGGATCGCGCGATGCTCGACAGCGATCCGTCGAAAGCGCGCGCCAAGGCGTACGACCTGGTGCTGAACGGCAGCGAGATCGGCGGCGGCAGCATCCGGATTCACGACGCGCAGATGCAAAGCCGGATCTTCCAGCTGCTGAACATCAGCGACGAGGAAGCGCGGCTGCGGTTCGGCTTCTTCGTCGACGCGCTCCAGTACGGCACGCCGCCGCACGGTGGGATCGCGCTCGGTCTCGACCGCATCGTCGCGATCCTGGCGGGCGAGAGCTCGATCCGCGAGGTCATCGCGTTCCCGAAGACGGCGGCGGCGGTGGACCTGATGTCGGGCGCGCCGTCGGCAGTGCCGCAACGACAGTTGGACGAGCTGAAACTCCGCGTCACCGCGAAGCCGGCCGCCGTCGCGGACAAGTAACGCCGCTGTCGCGGAACCGACCGATCGTCACGGATTAGCACGGATGACTACGGAATCGACACCGACAGCAGATCGTCACGGATTAACACGGACAACACGGATAAGGCCTTTTCAAGGGGAATGCTTTCCGCAGTGTCGTTATGCGTTTTTTCGTGACATGAGAATCCTTCAATTACACCATCTGAAAATCCGTGTTGTCCGCGTCCTTCCGTGACCAGCCTGAATCCGTGTCTTTCGGCGTTCTTCCGCGACGTGAGAATCCTTCCCGAAAATTCGTGTTGTCCGCGTCCTTCCGAGACCAGCCTGAATCCGTGTCTTTCGGCGTTCTTCCGCGACGTGAGAATCCTTACCGAAAATTCGTGTTGTCCGCGTCCTTCCGAGACCAGCCTGAATCCGTGTCTTTCGGCGTTCTTCCGTGACGTAAGAATCCTTACCGAAAATTCGTGTTGTCCGCGTCCTTCCGTGACCAGTCCGAATCCGTGTCTTTCGGCGTTCTTCCGTGACCCGTCGGTGTCCGCGACTCCGAAATTTGCCGGCTCGCGCCGCATGTGCTAAGATCTCAGCCTAACCCACGGTTACACAAGGAGTTAGTGGCGGTTCCCGCCGGCAATGCGCCGAATTGCAGTCCCCGAAGAAGGGGTCGAGACCCTCTTCGGGTCCTACGACGAAAATCTCCGTCAACTCGAAACAACTTTCGGCGTGCGCATTCGCACGCAGGGCCACGATCTCATCGTCGAGGGCAACCCCGACGACGAAGCGCGCGTGGAGCGAACGGTGACCGAGCTCGCCTCGCTGATGCGTGAGGGGTATCGTGTCTCGAATGGCGACGTGAAGACGGCCGCGCAGCTCGTGTCCGAGGACGCCGCCGTGGCGCTGAAGGACTACCTGGTCCGCGGCCCGGCTCGATCGGCAGGAAAGCGTCAGGTCGTGCCGAAGAGCGTCAATCAGCGGCGCTATCTCGAGGCCATCGACCAGCACGACATCGTCTTCGGCATCGGGCCTGCGGGAACAGGGAAGACGTATCTGGCGATGGCGCAGGCGATCGCGTTCCTGCTGCAGAAGAAGGTGAGCCGGATCATCCTCGCGCGTCCGGCCGTCGAAGCCGGGGAGAAGCTCGGGTTCCTGCCTGGCGACCTGCAGGAGAAGGTGAACCCGTATCTGCGCCCCCTCTACGACGCGCTCTACGACATGCTCGAGACCGACCGTGTCGAGCGCCTGCTCGAGCGCGGGACGGTCGAGATCGCGCCCCTGGCGTTCATGAGGGGCCGCACGCTCAACGACGCGTTTGTGATCCTGGACGAAGCGCAGAACACGACGTCGGAGCAGATGAAGATGTTTCTCACGCGCCTCGGCTTCGGTTCGAAGGCGGTCGTGACCGGCGACGTCACGCAGATCGACCTGCCGACGGGCAAGGTGTCGGGGCTGGTCGAGGCGATGAAGATCGTCTCGCAGGTGGACGGCATCGCGTTCGTCCTCTTCGACGACCGCGACGTCGTGCGCCACAAGCTGGTACAGCAGATCGTCAAGGCGTACGAGGCCTGGCAATCCGGCAACGTCAATCGTCAGGTCTGAGGCGCTCATGCCCACGAGCCCTCGACGTGTCCCTCTCTCCGTTTCGGTTGTCGACGCACGGGGGCGCCCCCTGCGTGGCCACCGTCTCGCCATCTGGCTGTCACGCGTCGCGCCGGTGACCGCGCCGGCCGCCGTCACCGTGGCCGTGGTCTCTGACGCGCGCGTGCGCGAGCTCAATCGCAGTTACCGCGGCAAGAACCGCGCGACCGACGTCCTCTCTTTTCCGACAGGACTCGAGTCGCCGACGCGATCGACGCCGGCCTTCCTCGGCGATATCGTGATCGCGCGTGGCGTGGCGCGGCGGCAGGCTCGGGAAGCCGGTCACGGCGAGCATACCGAGTGGCGGGTGCTGGCGCTGCACGGCCTCCTGCACCTGCTCGGCTACGATCACGAGAACGACCGCGGGACGATGGCACGCGTCGAGGCGCGACTGAGGCGAAAAGGCGGGCTTCGTGTCGGCCTGATCGAGAGGGGCACGCGATGAGCAGCGTGTTCATCTTCGTCCTGCTCGCGCTTGCGGCGATCTACGTCGGGATCATCGAGGCGGCATTCAGCGCGCTGATGCGGCTGTCGCTCCGGCTGACGGTGGAGCGCGACGGGCGCGCCGCCGGTCTCGGCCCGTACCTCGACGATCCGGTGCTGCTCTTCGTGCCGGCCCGGCTGCTGATGGGGCTGATCGTCACCCTCGCGGCCATCGTGTGCGCGACCTGGACCGGCGTCGACGATTACAAGGATCCGCTCGTCCTGCTGCTGTCGATGGTCGGGTTCGTGCTCGGGTTCGAGCACCTGCTGCCGCTGCTCATCGTCCGCCACAATCCCGAGCGCGTGCTGATCACGCTGCTGCCGTCGTTCAAGGTCATCAACTTCCCGCTGCAGTTCATCACGCGCAGCCTGGTCGGCATCATCGTGACGCTGCGCCGCGAGCGGCAATCCACGGCACCGGCCGACGGCATGCCGCCGGAGCAGGAAGAAAACGGCGATGCCGCGCACGCCTATCTCGAGGCCGGCGAGCAGGAAGGGCTGATCGAGCGTGAGGAGCGGCGCTTGATCGAATCGATCGTGGATTTCGGCGACACGCTCGTGCGCGAGGTCATGACCCCGAGACCCGACATCGTCGCGATCTCGATCGAGGCGACGCTGGGCGAGGTCAGGCAGGTCTTCGTCGAGCAGCAGTACCTCGCGGGTTCCCGTGTTCCGGGAGTCGCTCGACCACATCGTCGGCTTCGTCTACGTGAAGGACTTGATTCGCCTGCCCGACGCGCCGCCGACCGAACGCGTGGTGCCGCAGCTGTTACGCCCGGCCTACTACGTGCCCGAGACCAAGCGCGTCTCCGACCTGCTGAAGGAATTCCAGCGTCAACAGGTGCAGTCGGCGGTCGTGGTCGACGAATACGGCGGCACGGCCGGCCTGGTGACGATCGAGGATCTGCTCGAGGAGATCGTCGGCGAGATTCGCGATGAATACGACGTCGAGCTCGAGCCCGTGCAGCAGGAGGCCGATGGCGTGTTCGTCTTCAGCGGCAATGTGCCGATCGAGGACATGAACGACCGGCTCGGTGTCACGATCCCGCGAGAAGGGTTCGGCACGATCGGCGGCTTCCTGCTCGCGCACCTGGGCCGGGTGCCCACCGTCGGCGAGCAGTTCGACGTGGATGGCCTGCATGTCGAAGTGCTGGAGGCCGAGCGCCGCCGTGTCACCCGTGTGCGGGTCCGCCGCCAGGTCGGGGAACCGCTCCCGACGCACGCCGGGGAACGGGTGTGAAATCCGGGTTCGTGTCGCTGGTCGGCCTGCCCAATGCGGGTAAGTCGACGCTCCTCAATCGGCTCGTCGGCACCAAGCTCGCGATCGTGTCGGACAAGCCCCAGACCACGCGCAACCGGATCCTCGGCGTCCGGAACTATCCGCGCGGGCAGGTGGTGTACCTCGACACGCCGGGCATCCATCGCCCCGTTCACCGGATGAACATGCGGATGCTGGATGCGGCGCTCGATGCGATGCGCGACGCGGACGTGATCGGCATCGTGCTCGACGTGGCGCAGAAACCGGGCGGCGGCCAGCGACACCTCACCGAGCTGATCAAGAAGCAGGATCGGCCGGTGCTGCTGATCCTCAACAAGATCGATCTGGTTGCCAAGCGGAAGCTTCTGCCAATCATCGACGACTGGCAACACGTCCGCGAGTTTGCCGCGATCGTGCCGGTGTCTGCCCTGACCGGCGATGGCGTTGAAGCGCTGGAGCACGCCGTGCTCGACAGTCTGCCCGAGGGCGAGCCGCTGTATCCCGAGGACTACCTCACCAATCAACCGGAGCGATTCTTCGCCGCCGAGATCGTTCGCGAGCAGGTGCTGCAGCACACGCACGCCGAGCTGCCGTTCTCGACCGCCGTCGTCGTCGACAAGTTCGAGGAGCCGGACGAAGCAGGTCTGCTGCGCCTCTATTGCTCCATTCTGGTCGAGCGGGATTCGCAGAAGCCCATCGTCATCGGGCGCGGCGGCGAGATGATCCGCACGATTGGCACGGCCGCGCGTCTCGAGCTCGAGCGGTTCTTCGACACACGCGTGTTCCTCGATCTTCATGTCAAGGTGAAAGGTGAATGGCGTGAAGACGATCGGCTGCTCGACGAGATGATGAATCATAATCGCTCGTAGGCCCGAACTTTAGCTCGGGCAATCGATGACACAATCGAACTCATGGATCTGGGCTTGAACGGAAAGCGTGCGCTCGTCACCGGCTCGACCGGAGGCATCGGCTATGCCGCGGCACGCGCGCTCGCGGCCGAGGGCGCACACGTCACACTGAACGGTCGGACCTCACAGCGCGTCAGCGACGCAGTCGAACGAGTGAAGCGCGACGTTCCCGGAGCCGTGGTCGACGGCGTGGCCGCCGATCTCGGATCGGCTGCCGGCTGCCACGCGCTGATTCACGCGCGTCCGGACGAGGACATCCTCGTGAACAACATGGGCATCTTCGAGCCGAAGCCGTTCGAGGCCATCCCGGACGAAGACTGGCTGCGGTTCTTCGAGACCAATGTCCTGAGCGGCATCCGCCTCGCCAGGCACTACGTCGCAGGCATGCGCGCCCGCAACTGGGGCCGCATCGTCTTCGTCTCGAGCGAGTCGGGGCTGCAGATTCCCACCGAGATGATTCACTACGGGATGACGAAGACGGCGCAGCTCGCCGTCGCGCGAGGGCTGGCCGAAACACTCACCGGCACGGGCGTGACCGTCAACAGCGTCCTTCCTGGTCCGACGGCGTCTGAAGGCGTGGGCGGTTTCGTGGCGGAGCTGGCGGCATCGCGTGGCGTGGACGTCGCGACGGTCGAGCGCGAGTTCTTTCAGACGGCGCGCCCCTCGTCGATCATCCAGCGGTTCGCGTCGCCCGACGAGGTAGCCGCGCTGATCGCGTACGTCTGCGGCGTGCCCGCGTCCGCGACGACCGGAGCGGCGCTTCGCGTGGATGGCGGCGTCGTGCGCGCGATTGCCTGAGTTCGACGCTCAGCGTTCACATGTAGGGCGGGGCTTTAGCCCCGCCGAAGAAAGGCGGACCTAAAGGTCCGCCCTACATATGGTCAATTCTGGAGGACACATGAATCGGTCGCGCCGGGCGCTGGGCACCGCCGTGATTGCGATGCTGGCATTCGGGTGGGCCGCCGCCGCGCCCCACGCCCTTCAGGACCCTCCGAAGCTGCGGCTCGCGATCGCTGGTCTGACGCACGACCACGTGCACGGGGCTTTTCGCCGGCTCGATGCCGGCGATATCGCCGTCGTCGGCATTTACGAGCCGAACACGGCGCTTGCCGAGCGCTATGCCGCTCAGCACCACATCGACCGCTCGCTCGTGTTCACGGATCTCGCGAAGATGCTCGACACGGTCAAGCCGGAGGCCGTGGCGGCGTTCGGATCGATCTACGACCACCTGGCGGTGGTCCAGGCTGCGGCGCCGCGCGGTGTCCACGTGATGGTGGAGAAGCCGCTCGCCGTCAGCCTCGAGCACGCCGAGGCCATCCAGGCGCTCGCGACGAAGCATCGCGTTCAGGTGCTGACCAACTACGAGACCAGCTGGTATCCAACGACTCATGCTGCGTTCGACATCGCCGTCACGCGGGGAGAGCTGGGCAGGATTCGCAAGGTTGTCGTCCACGACGGACACCGCGGACCCAAGGAGATCGGCGTCAGTCCCGAATTTCTCGAGTGGTTGACCGATCCCGTGAAGAACGGCGGCGGCGCGCTGATCGATTTCGGGTGCTACGGCGCCGATCTCATCACCTGGCTGATGAAGGGTGCGGTGCCGACATCGGTCTCAGCCGTCACCCAGCAACTGAAGCCGCAGATCTACCCGAAGGTGGATGACGAGGCCACGATCGTCGTCACGTATCCGGGCGCTCAAGGGATCATCCAGGCGTCGTGGAACTGGCCCATCAGCCGGAAGGATATGGAAGTCTACGGCGAGACCGGACAGGTGATCACGGTGGACGGCACGGTCATGCGTGTCCGCCGATCCGAGCAGGCGCCCGCCGAACAACCGAGCCTCCCGCCACGGACGGCGCCGCTCGACGATCCGTTCAAGTACCTGGCCGCCGTCGTCGCCGGTACGCTCAAGGTCGACGACACCGACCTTGCCGCGCTCCCGCTCAACGTCACCGTCGTGAAGATCCTCGACGCCGCACGGACCTCAGCGAAGACGGGGCGCACAATTCCGCTGCGCTAGCGCATCTGTCCCGATGGGTAGTTCCGGCGATCACCACACCCGAACCGCGTACACGATCCTCGCCAGCATCAGCGTCTGCCATCTGTTGAACGACATGATGCAGTCGCTGCTGCCGGCGATCTATCCAATCCTGAAGAGCAGCTTCGGGCTCGACTTCGCGCAGATCGGCCTGATCGCGCTGGCCAACCAGTTGACGGCGTCGCTCCTGCAGCCGGTGGTCGGCCTGTACACCGATCGTCGGCCGCGCCCGTACTCGCTGGTCGCCGGCATGACCTTCACCTTGGCCGGCTTGCTGCTGCTGGCGATGACCGACACGTTCGTCCTCCTCCTGCTGGCGGCGGCGCTGGTCGGCGTGGGCTCGTCCGTCTTTCATCCCGAGTCGTCCCGGATCGCGCGGCTGGCGTCCGGCGGCCAGCACGGCTTCGCGCAGTCGTTTTTCCAGACCGGCGGCAACATCGGCTCGTCGATCGGTCCGTTGCTGGCCGCATTCATCGTGCTGCCGCACGGTCAGGGCAGCATCGCATGGTTCTCGCTGGCCGCATGTGTGGCCATCGCGATCCTGTGGCAGGTCGGCCACTGGTACGCGCACCAGACCGTGACGAGGGCGACGAACGTCGCGACGCCGCGCCACTCGCTGACGCGCCGACAGGTCTGGCTCGCGCTCGCGGTGCTGCTGGCGCTCGTCTTCTCGAAGTACGTCTACCTGTCCAGTCTCAGCAGCTACTACACCTTCTTCCTGATCCACAAGTTCCAGTTCTCGGTCCGCACCGCGCAACTGTATCTCTTCGCGTTCCTCGGAGCCGTCGCCTTGGGCACGTTTGTCGGAGGACCGGTGGGCGACCGCATCGGCCGCAAATACGTGATCTGGGGATCCATCCTCGGCGTGCTGCCGTTCAGCCTCGCGCTGCCCTACGCGAACGCGTTCTGGACCGGGGTGCTGAGCGTGCTGATCGGCCTGATTCTGGCGTCAGCCTTCTCGGCGATCCTTGTTTACGCGCAGGAGCTCGTGCCAGGCCGCGTCGGTCTCGTCTCGGGACTCTTCTTCGGCTTCGCGTTCGGCATCGGCGGGATTGGCGCCGCCGCGCTGGGAGAGGTGGCAGATCGGACCAGCATCGACGTCGTCTACCACGTCTGCTCGTTCCTGCCGCTGATCGGCCTGCTGGCAGCGCTGCTTCCAGACATTCAGCCGGCCCCGCGTCGGGGTCCAACGACAGTAGGGCCGCACTTTAGTGCGGCCACACGGTGGCCCGACTGAAGTCGGGCCCTACTGCAGTCGAGCGTCGTGATAGATTGCCTGCCGCCCGGGAGGCATCATGCGCAAACCGAACGAGGATCGCTGCACCCGCGAAGGCGTGACACGCCGGCAATTCTTCGACGCTGGTATTGCCGCGACGACCGGCGCCATCGTGTCGCGCCTCCTCACCGAGCGGGCTCGGGCGGCGCCGGGCGAATTCCCGAAGGGTTTCCTGTGGGGCGCAGCCACCGCGGCCCACCAGGTCGAGGGCAACAACATCAACAGCGATCTCTGGGTGCTCGAGCATCTGAAGCCCTCGATGTATCCGGAGCCCTCCGGCGACGCGTGCGACCACTACCATCGATATCGCGACGACATCAAGCTGGTGGCCGATCTCGGCTTCAACACCTACCGATTCTCGATCGAGTGGGCGCGCATCGAGCCGGAAGAGGGCGCCTTCTCGAACGCAGAGCTCGATCACTACCGCCGCATGTTGACGACGTGCCACGAGCTGGGGCTGAAGCCGATGGTCACGTACTGGCACTTCACGGCGCCGCGGTGGTTCGCGTCGCGGGGTGGCTGGGAAACGGACGCTGCAGGAGATCTCTTCGTGCGCTATTGCGAGCGCGCGACGAAACATCTCGGCGATCTGATCGGAATCGCCAGCACCTTCAACGAGCCGAACATCCCGATGCTCGTGCGGCGCTTCCTCGCGAACATGCCGCAAAGCCCCCTGCAGGGCGTGCCGGCGATGAACCAGGCCGCTGCCCGCGCTGTTGGCTCAGATCGTTTCTCGTCGTTCATGTTCGGCGACACCAGGCGGCAGCAGGAGGTGATGGTCGCGACGCATCGGCGCGCCGTCGACGCGATCAAGTCAGGCCCTGCGACCTTCCCGGTCGGCTTGAACCTCGCTCTCTCGGATGACCAGTCAGTCGACGGTGACACGCAGCGCGATGCGAAGCGAGCGGAGTTGTACGAGACCTGGCTCGATCTCGCCACCAAGGACGACTTCATCGGAGTGCAGACGTATACGCGATCGAGGGTCGGCCCCAAGGGCGATCTGCCGCCGGAACAGGGCGCCGAATTGACGCAGATGGGCTACGAGTTCTGGCCCGAGGCGCTCGAGCAGACGATTCGCTACGCGGCGGCACGCGCGAAGGTCCCGGTCTACGTCACCGAGAACGGAATCGGGACCGAAGACGACACTCGGCGCGTCGAGTACATCAGACGCGCACTTGCCGGCGTCCAGAAGTGTCTGAACGATGGCATCGACGTGCGCGGCTACGTCCACTGGTCGCTGATGGACAACTTCGAGTGGATCTTCGGCTACAGACCGAAGTTCGGCATCGTCGCGGTGGACCGCGACACGCAGGCGCGCACCGTCAAACCCAGCGGCCGGATGCTCGGCGAGATCGCCAGACGCAACGCGTTGTGATCGACGAGGTGAGGGCCCGAGTGAAGTCGGGCCCTACTGCGGCTCACGGACGCCTTCGCGCTCGTAGGTCCGCAGCCGGACGTACAGCTGCTTGCGTGTCAGCCCGAGGCGCCGCGCCGCCTTCGACTTGTTGCCGCCCGACTCGCGGAGCACGCGCTCGATCATCTGGCGTTCGACGATCTTGACGTTGCTCGTGCCCGCCGACCGTGACGGCCGCTCGTCGTCGAGCGAGAGATGCTCGGGGGCGATCAATCCGCCGTCGCACACGATGGCCGCGCGCTCGAGCACGTTCCGCAGTTGCCGGACGTTGCCTCGCCAGGCGTAGTGGACGAGTGCCTGCTTCGCCTCGTAGGTCATGCCTGCCGGCGGCCGCCCGAACGATCGACCGATCTCCTCGAGGAACGCGGCGCTCAGCGGCAGGATGTCTTCCGGCCGCTCGCGGAGCGGCGGCAGGCGGATGCCGAAGACCTGCAACCGGTAATACAGATCCTCGCGAAAATCCCCACGCTCCATCGCCTGCCGCAGCTCGCGGTTCGTCGCGGCGATGACCCGAACGTTCGCCTTGATCGGGCGGGTGCCGCCCAGCCGCTGAAACTCGCGTTCCTGCAGGACGCGCAGGAACTTCGCCTGCGCCGACGGGCTCATCTCGCCGACCTCGTCGAGAAACAGCACGCCGCCGGTGGCGAGCTCGATCTGTCCGGGCTTGGTCTGCTCGGCGCCGGTGAAGGCGCCGCGCTCGTGGCCGAAGAGCTCCGACTCGAGGAGCGGCTCGGGAAGCGCCGCGCAGTTCACCGCGACGAACGGGCCCTGGCTGCGCGCCGACGCGCGATGAATGAAGCGCGCGACCACTTCCTTGCCGGTGCCCGATTCGCCGGTCAGGAGCACGGTCGTGTCCGTCGACGCCACCTGCGTGGCCGCGCGGAGCACGTTCTTCCACGGCTCGGACGGACCGACGATGCGGCCGTAGCCGCTGCGTGAGTCGAGCTCTTCGGACAGCGAACGAACCCGCGCCTCCAGCAGCTCGGCGCGGGCCTGGACGTCGGCGGCGTGACGCGCGGTCTCGGCGAGCTGCTCGTGCGACACCGCCAGCGCGACGTGCTCGGCGATTCGACGGGCGATCGGCACCTGCGTCGCGCGAAATGCCGCGCCCTGCTTCGACCAGAACTGCAGGACGAACCGTTGCTCGCGCGCAGAGAGGCAAATCGAGAGCACCGACCGGTAGCCCGCCGCGATCAACCGCTCGTGGTGGTCCGGCGGATCGTAGGTGACGCCAGGCTTCACGTACTGCGTGAGGTCGTCGACGATGCGGAAGAAGCCGTCGGTCAGATGGGTGGTATCGACGCCGGTGGCGCGCACCGCGAGTGGCCCGACGTCGTTCGACGCGGCCTGCATGACGCAGGCTCCCTGCCCGTCGAGGAACGTCATCGTCAACCGATCGTGGGGCAGGATCTGGCGCGTGATCTCGGAGATCTGCGGGAAGACCAGCCGGATGTCGAGCACGTTGGCGAGGGCCTGGAGCAGTTGCTCCGACGTCTCGAGGTTCGCCGCGCGCTCGCGCTCGAGTGCCGCGTCCAGGGTCATCGCCGTCAGCCGCTGCCGCACCAGCGCGCCGGCGATCTGATCGGCCAGCAGCTGCACGAAGAACACGTCGTCATCCGTGTACTCGCGCGGCCGATGCGAGATCAGCCGGAAGATCCCGCCGACCGTGGCGTCGAGCCGCACGGGCGCCCGCACCCCCGACCCCTGTTCGCCCGACGACAGACGCACCGGAAACACGCCGGGCTCCGTCGAATCCTCCCCGAGTCCCGCCTCCGGCCCCGACAGCCCGGCGGTGACCCCGCTGGATCCCGCGGGCACGAAGACGTGCACGTCGTTCACGCCCGGCGTGAACAGCACCAGCCGCGCCTCGTCGTGACGAATCACGCGTCCGGCAATCGAGCAGACCGTGGAAAACAGTGCCCGCGCATCGCGCGTGGCGACAAGGGCGGCGCGCAGGTCGTTCAATGCGCGCAGTCGGTCGGTCTCGGATCCCGTGGCGTGCAGCGTTGCCGGCATTGCGCTTTCGCGGGCTCTAAGCCCCGCCTCCAGTGTGCGTGTGGCTCCATTGTGCCACACAGATCTGCGCCTCCAGGCTCAAGTCGCGCCTACAGGCACACTCGGCCGGAGTCCCACGCAGACGCGATTTCGAAATCATCTGTTGCATTTTCAACGAGTTGGGCGCCGCGGCTGCGAATTGGCGTGCGACTTGCCCCCTTCGGGAGGCATGCGTTTTTCGATCCGCACGAATTCGTCCTTCATTTTTCTCGTCGCGACCCTGGTGACGTTGCCGCTCATTCACGCATGTGGCGGAAGCGAAGCCGCGCCCGCGCCGCCACCGCCGCCGACCGTGTCCGTCGTCGCGTTGAAACCGGAAACCGTTCCGGTCTCGAGCGAGTGGGTGGCGACCCTCGACGGCTACGTCAACGCGCAGATCCGCCCGCAGGTCTCGGGCTATCTGATTCGACGGAGCTATGGCGAAGGCACGATGGTCAAGAAGGGCCAGGTCCTCTTCGAGATCGATCCGCGCCCGTTCCAGGCCACGCTGGCGCAGGTGAAAGCGCAGCTCGCCCAGGCCCAGGCCGAACTGGGGCGCACCGAACGCGATGTGCAGCGGGACACGCCGCTTGCGAAGGCCCGGGCGATTCCACAGAGCCAGTTGGACAACGACGTCCAGGCCAACCTCGCCGCGCAGGCCGGCGTGCAGGCGGCCACGGCGGCGGTGGCAACGGCCGAGTTGAATGTCGGCTTCACGAAGGTGCGGTCGCTCGTCGACGGCATCGCGGCGATCGCGACTGCGCAGATCGGCGATCTCGTCTCGCCAGCCAGCCTCCTGACGACGGTGTCGCAGGTCGATCCCATCCGCGCATATTTCTCGCTGAGCGAGACGGAATACCTGCACGTTGCGGATCAGATCAACCGGCCTGTCCGGGCGCAAGGACTGTGGAACGCGGGCACCGCGCTGAAGCTGACCCTCTCTGACGGCTCGACCTACCCGCTGAACGGCGCATTCCTCGCCGCCGACCGTCAGATCGACTCGGGCACCGGCACCATCCGCATCAGTGCCGCCTTCCCGAATCCGAAGCATCTGCTCCGTCCAGGGCAGTACGGGCGTGTGACGGCGCAGACGGCAGTGATGACGAGCGCGCTGCTCGTGCCGCAGCGCGCGGTCACCGAGCTCCAAGGCAAGTCGCAGGTTCGGACGGTGGGCGTCGACAACAAGGTCGCCGTGCAGACGGTGACGCTCGGCGGCCACGTCGGGAACCGCTGGGTCGTTCAGCATGGGCTCGATGCCGGTGCCCGCGTGATCGTTGACGCCACGACCGCGTCGCCGGGCACCCTGGTGAAGCCGCGAATCGCCACACGGGCAGAACTGTCGGAGGACTAGCCATGGCCGCCTTTTTCATCCGGCGGCCGATCGTCGCCATCGTCATCGCCATCGTCACGGTGCTCGGCGGCCTCGTCGCCATGGGCCGGCTTCCGGTGGCCATGTTCCCGGACATCGTGCCGCCCCAGATCTTGGTGACGGCCACCTACACCGGCGCTGATGCCCTCACCGTCGAGCAGTCGGTCGCCACGCCCCTCGAACAGCAGATGAACGGCGTGGACGACATGCTCTACATGCAGTCCACGAACGCCAACGACGGGACGATGCAGCTCACCGTCACGTTCGGCATCGAGACGAACCCGAACATCGATCAGGTGAACGTGCAGAACCGCGTGGCGCAGGCGCAGCCCAACCTGCCGACCGACGTGAACCAGTTCGGCCTCACCCTGCGGAAGATCACGGGCCTGCCGATGATGCTGGTGTCGCTCTACTCGCCGAAGCAGACCTACGACGCGCTGTTCCTGGCCAACTACGCGAATATCAACCTCGTCGACGCGCTGTATCGCGTGCCGGGCGTGGGAGAGGTCCGCATCTTCGGCGCCGGCGACTACGCGATGCGGATCTGGGTGAAACCGGATCGCCTGGCGACGATGGGGCTGACGGTGCCGGATCTCGCGAAGGCGATCCAGCAGCAGAGCACGGTGAACCCGTCGGGGCAGATCGGCGCCGAGCCGGGTCCGTCGGGGCAGGACATGACGTACACCGTGCGTGCGGCCGGACGGCTCCAGACCACGGAAGAGTTCGGCAGCATCGTGCTCCGTTCGAATCCGGACGGCTCGCTGGTACGCATGCGCGACGTGGCACGCATCGAGCTGGGGGCGCTCAACTACCAGCAGATTGGACGCGTGAACGGCCAGCCGGGCGTGGGCGTCGCCGTGTTCCAGGCCCCCGGGTCGAACGCGCTTGCCGTGGCCAAGGGCATCAGGCAGGTCATGAACGATCTGCACGCGCGATTCCCGTCGGATCTCGACTACACCTACACGCTCGACACGACGCTGCCGGTTTCCGAGGGCATCAAGGATATCGTGAAGACGCTGGCCGAGGCGATGGTGCTGGTGATCCTCGTCGTGTTCGTGTTCCTGCAGAACTGGCGCGCGACGATGATCCCGATGCTCGCGGTGCCGGTCTCGCTGATCGGCACATTCGTGCTCTTTCCGCTGCTTGGCTTCTCGATCAACACGCTGTCGCTCTTCGGGCTGGTGCTCGCCATCGGCCTGGTCGTCGACGACGCCATCGTCGTCGTCGAAGCGGTCGAGCATCACATCGAGGAAGGGATGAGCCCGAAGGACGCCGCGCTGCGGGCGATGGAAGAAGTGTCCGGCCCGGTGATCGCCATCGCGCTGGTGCTGGCGGCCGTCTTCATTCCCGTCGGCCTGATGAGCGGGATCCAGGGCCGGCTGAATCAGCAGTTCGCGATTACGATCGCCGTCGCGGTGATCATCTCGGCGTTCAACGCGCTGACGCTGTCGCCGGCGCTCTCGGCGATGCTCCTGCGGCCGCGCAAGGCGTCGAAGGGGCTGTTGGCACGGTTCTTCACCGCGTTCAACCGATGGCTCGAGAACTCGACGCGCGGATACGTCAGTCTGAGCCACGGGTTGATTCGGAAGCCGGTGATCGGGCTGGCCGTCCTGCTGCTCTTCACCGGGGTGACCGGACTCGTCGGCAATCGGCTGCCCAGCAGCTTCCTGCCCGAAGAGGACTACGGCTACTTTCTGCTGAACATCCAGCTGCCGCCGGCCGCCTCGCTGGAGCGGAGCGATGCCGTCAGCCGGAAGGTGGACGCGCTTCTGGCGAAGACGGCAGGCGTGGCCAACTTCAACACCATCGTCGGGTTCAGCCTGATCACGCGCGTGACGGCAAGCAACAACGCGTTCTACTTCGTCCAGCTGAAGCCGTGGGACGAGCGGCGTGAGTCCTCTCTGCAGGCGCGCGCGATCGTCAATCGTCTCAACGGCCAGTTGCGAACGATTGCGCCCGAGGCGATGGCGTTTGCCATCATGCCGCCGTCGATTCCGGGCCTCGGCAGCCAGGGCGGGTTCACGCTGTGGCTGCAGGATCGGAGCGGCGGATCGATCGAGTTCATCGACGCCCAGACGCAGAAGTTCCTGGCCGCCGCCCGGAAACGACCGGAGCTGGCGGGCGTGACGTCGACGTTCACGGCGCACGAGCCGCAGGTCTTTACCGACGTCGACCGCGACAAGGTGCTTCGCCAGGGCGTCGCGCTCGGCGATGTCTATCAAACCATGCAGACGTTCCTGGGCGGGCTGTTCGTGAACCAGTTCAACCGGTTCGGACGGCAGTGGCGCGTGTTCGTTCAGGCGGAAGGGGAGGATCGGGTGGCGGCCGAGCAGATCGGGCAGTTCTACGTCCGGAACGACGCCGGCACGATGGTACCGCTGTCGGCGGTGCAATCGACGGAGAAAACGTCCGGTCCACAGTTCACGAACCGCTTCAACGTGTATCGCGCCGTGCAGATCAATGGCGCGGCGGCCCCCGGCTACAGCTCGGGCCAGGCGATAGCCGCGCTCGAGGACGTGGCGCGCGCCACGCTGCCGCGCGAGATTGGCTACGACTGGGCGGACCTCTCGTACCAGGAGAAACAGGCGTCGGGCGGGACCAGCCAGATCTTCGCGCTGTCACTGGTGTTCGTGTTCCTGATTCTGGCCGCGCTCTATGAGAGCTGGTCGCTGCCGTTCTCGGTGCTGCTGACGGTGCCGGTCGCGGTGTTCGGCGCGTTCATCGGCCTGATGATGCGCAAGTTCAATCTCGACGTCTACGCGCAGATCGGCGTGATCATGCTGATCGGTCTGGCTGCCAAGAACGCCATTCTGATCGTCGAATTCGCGAGGTATCGACTCGAGGAAGGGAAGGACCTGGTCCAGGCGGCGCTCGAGGGCGCCCAGGTGCGGCTGCGGCCCATCCTGATGACGTCGTTCGCGTTCATCCTCGGCTGTGTGCCGTTGTGGATCGCGAACGGATCGGGCGCGGCCGCACGCCGCATCCTCGGCACCGTCGTCATCACCGGCATGCTGGCCGCCACTTTGATTGCCGTGTTCCTGATCCCGCTGCTGTTCGTCGTGTTCGAGCGTATCGCGCTGAAGTTCAGGCGGGAGACGCACGGGCCGGTCGGCGATCTTGCGCCGGGAGAGGGCGCGTCATGAGCACGCAGATGATTTCGAGGGCAACTATAGTATCTGTTACCATAGCGGCGCTCGCCGCTGGCGCCTGCACCGTTGGCCCGAACTACAAACGCCCCCCGGTGACGACCCCTGACACCTTCCGGGGCGCACCCACGGGTTCTTCTGCCACGCCCCCGGCATCGATCGCCGAGGAGCGATGGCACCGGCTGTTCGAGGACGAGCCGCTCCAGGCCTTGATCAAGACGGCGCTGGCGGAGAACTTCGACGTCCGTATCGCCGCCTCGCGGATTCTTCAGGCCCAGGCGATCTACCGCGTGACGCGGGCCGATCAGTTCCCGACCGTGAACGCCGAGGTCCAGGGTCAGGGGCTACACGGAACGGTCATCGCCGGCCAGTCGCTCCCGACGGTGGGCAGCGCCTCGCTGGAAGTCGGTCTGTCGTGGGAACTGGACTTCTGGGGCAAGTTCCGACGGGCCAGCGAGGCGGCGCGCGCCGAAATCCTGGCGTCCGAATGGGGCCGGCGCGCGGTGCTCACGAGCCTCGTGAGCCAGGTGGCAACCGCTTACTACGACCTTCGCGCCCTCGATCTCGAGCTCGAGATTGCACGGCGGACGCTGACCTCGCGGCAGGAGTCGCTGCAGCTCACGCAGGTCCGCGAAAGCGGCGGCGTGACATCGCTTGTCGACGTGCGGCAGGCGGAGCAGCTCGTACAGAGCGCCAACGGCGAAATCGTGGATCTGCAGCGGCAGATCGAGCAGCAGGAGAACTTCATCAGCACGCTGCTCGGGCACTATCCCGAGACGATTCCCCGCGGTCGAGCGGTGACCGATCAGGCGCATGCGCCGGAGGTGCCGGCCGGGTTGCCGTCGGCGCTGCTCGATCGTCGTCCCGACATCCAGCAGGCCGAGCAGCTGATTGTCGCTGCCAACGCGCAGATCGGGGTCGCGAAGGCGGCGTACTTTCCGCAGATTTCCCTGACCGCGTCGGGAGGCGTCGCCAGCTCCGCCCTCTCGAACCTGTTCACCAGCGGCGCATGGAGCGTCGCGGCCAGTGTGCTCCAGCCGATCTTCACGGCCGGCCGCACCGGCGGGCAGGTGGCGCTGGCGAAGGCACGCACCGAGGAAGCGGCCCTGGTCTACCAGCAGACGATTCGCCAGGCGTTTCGCGAAGTCTCGGATGCACTCGTCGGCTATCGACGGTCGCAGGAGTTCCGGGTGACGCAGGAGCAGCTCGTCCAATCCGCCCAGGATGCGCGCCGCCTCGCGGAGCTCCGTTACCAGGGCGGCGCCGCCAGCTATCTCGAGGTGCTCGACAGCGACACGCGGCTGTTCACCGCCGAGCTCGGGCTCGTTCAGGCGCAGCGCGACGAGCTCGCGGCGTTCGTCGAGATCTATCGTGCCCTCGGCGGTGGCTGGCAGTCCTGATTGAGGAGAGCGCCGTCATGTCACAGCGGCATGTAGAGTTGCTGATCGGTCGTCTGCTGACCGACGACGATCTGCGCGACGAGTTCACGCGCGCGCCGTTCGAGACGCTGGCCGAGTACTGCCAGCAAGGCTGGGATCTGAGCCGCGGCGAAATCGACGCCTTCATGCAGACGGATGTCCGTTTCTGGAGAACCGCCGCCGAGCAACTGCCGTCACGGTTGCGCCGGTCGAGTCTGCAACGGTCGAACTGACCGACTTGACGGGGCCTGTCCCCGCATTCAGCGCACCAACCGCCCCTCCGTCTGGAACCGGCGATAGTTCGTGTACTCGGCATAGCCCTCGAGGATGTCTTCGGGCGTCGAGTAGCGTTCCCGGAGTCGGAGCGGCAGAAGCACACGCAGAAACGGATCCACGGAGAACTCGACGACCAGGACGTACTTGGCGCGATCGACATCAGCGTGAAGCTCCGTGCGATTTACCGCCCCGGTCGCTGAATCGAGCCAGATGCGCCCGTAACTGAACACGGGCTCGTTGTTCGTGCCGCGAATGACCGTCGGCCTCTCGCGCTCCTTGAACGAGAGAATCATCTCGGCCTGGCCCGAAGCCTTTTCTTGTTTCCACTTGAACCGGGGCTGCACGTCACGATGGAGGAGAATCATCGCCATGGTCGGCAAATTCAGGTTCCTCGAGCCAGGCTTGAGGTTGTAGCGAGCATTCTCGGCCAGGAGCTCGGAATACTGGCCCGCCGTTCGGCCACGCAGTAACTGATCGAGTCGTCCAGCCGAGGCGACGCGCTGGCCGTTCACTTCGCGTACTTCGCGGACACCCAGGGTTTCGACGGTACCTTCGAGCCGCACCCACGCGAAGTCGGCGACGAGGGTCTGTTGACGCGTGGTCATGCCGACGTTGTGCGGTCGGAGGGTCTGCGTCGATCGCTCTTCGGCGACGAGCTGCGGCAGCAGATCGACCTGCGACTCGACATAGGCGGCGGCGCGACTCAACACGCTGCGCGTCGACGGCGCCGCCTGGATATCGGTGCCCGCGGCGAGCACGACGACGGGGGCGACACGCACAAAACAGGCCAGTTTTCCGTATCCAGATCCCAAGGCGTGTGTTACCTTTAGGGGATTTTCATTCTACGAGAGACGTGATGGTGCCGCAGCGAAAAATCGACGTCGTGCTGGACTCGGTCCGGCGGTTGCTGCGGATTGGCGCCACGGCGAACCTCTTCAATCTTCTCCAGAAACAGCACCCGGCCGATCTCGCTCAGGTCCTCGCCGAGCTCCAGGAGCGCGATCGCAAGGCGGCGTTCAGCATCGTCGGCGAGCGCAGCCCCAAGCTGGCGATGGAAGCCGTCGCCGAGCTCGGACCCGAAGCCGGCGCGCAGCTCCTCTCGGATCGCCCGGCTGAGGAAATCGCCAAGCTCCTCCAGGAAATTGCGTCAGACGACGCCGCCGCCCTCGTTGATTATCTGCCCGAAGATCTCTCGAGCGCCGTGCTCGAGCTGATGCGGCCGAAGGAATCGGGACAGGTCGAGAACCTCCTCGAGTATCCCGAGAAGACGGCGGGTCGCATCATGAACCCGAACGTCTTCGCGCTCTCGGAAGACCTGACGGTGGGCGAGGCGATCAGCGCGCTGCAAGCATCGCGCGACGTGGAGATGGTGTTCTATCTCTACGTGGTCGATGGCCGCCGCCACCTAGTGGGCGTGACCTCCCTGCGCCGACTGCTGCTCGTGTCGCCCGAGACGCCGCTGAAACGGATCATGACGCCCGATGTCACCAGCGTGCGGGTGGATACCGACCAGGAAGAAGCGGCGCGCCAGGTGGCGTCGTACAACCTGCTGGCGATTCCGGTCGTCGACGAAGAGAACAAGCTGGTCGGCGTCGTCACCGTGGACGACGTCATCGACGTCATCAAGGACGAGGCGACCGAAGATATCTATCGGCTGGCGGGTGTCAGCGGCGACGAGCGGGTGTTCACGCCGCCGATGGAATCGCTTCGCCTGCGCCTGCCGTGGCTCATCGTCAACCTCGCGACCGCGTTTCTCGCCGCGGCGGTGGTCGGCCTGTTCGAGGGTACGATTGCGCAGGTCACGGCCGTCGCGATCTTCATGCCGATCGTGGCGGGCATGGGCGGCAACGCCGCGACGCAGACGCTCACAGTGATCGTGCGCGGCCTGGCGCTGGGCGAGCTGACCTGGGTGAACGCGCGGAAGGCGCTGGTGAAGGAGCTGACGGTCGGCTTCGTCAACGGGGTCACGACGGGCATCATTGCCGCCGGGCTCGCCGTGCTGTTCAAGGGCAACCCGATGATCGGCCTGCTGCTGGGGGCGGCGATGGTGATCAACCTGTGTGTCGCGGCCGCGGCCGGCACGTTGATCCCGCTCGGCCTCAAGGCGCTGAAGATCGATCCGGCCCTGGCCTCGGCCGTGTTCATCACCACGTTCACCGACGTGGCGGGGTTTGCGTCGTTTCTCGGCCTGACGACGGTTTTTCTGAGGTTTGTGAAGACGGGATAAAATAGGGCGATTTTGCGCCCGCCAGCCATGCCGCTGTACACGGCCGACGCTCTGGTGCTGCGCACCTACAAGCTCGGCGAAGCCGACCGCATCGTCGTGTTCCTGACGGCCGACCGCGGGAAGAAACGGGGCGTCGCGAAGAGCGCGCGGCGGCCGCGGTCGCGTTTTGCGGGAGCGCTGGAACCGCTGACGCATGCGCGCGTGGCGTATTTCGAGAAAGAGACGCGAGAACTGGTGAGTCTGAATTATGCCGAGCCGCTCCGATCGCCGCTGATGGCGTCGGGCGATGCGGTGACTTATGCCAGCTACTTCGCGGAGCTGCTCGACGAGTGGTCGCCGGCCGACGATCCCAGTGAGACGCTGTATCGACTGGGCTCCTCGGTGCTGGACGCGATGACCGACGGGGGCTCGGCGGAGCACCTCGCGCGCTACTTCGAGTACTGGCTGCTGCGGCTCCAGGGCGTGTATCCGCCGCACGTTGCCTGTCATCGCTGTGGCGAGCAATTCGCGGGCAGCGCCGAGGGCGGCGCGTGGCTGTCGCCGAGCGACGGCATCCTGACCTGCGCGGTCTGTGCCGATGGCGCAGGCGGACGCCGCATCGGCGCGCGGCTGACTCCTGGTGCATTGTCGTTTCTCTCGTCGGTGCGGCGGCGCAGCCCGTCCGAGCTGCGGGATGTCCGCGTCTCTGACGGCGTCGTGGCGGAGCTCGAGGCGCTGCACCGGCTGCTGATGGCGCATCACCTCGAGCGCGAACTTCGATCTCTGCGCGTCCTGCGCGAGATGCGGCGCGGGCCGCATCCCGCCCCCGGCGTGGCCGAATGACCCCGGAACCGCATTGACCTTCCAGGATCTCATCTTCAAGTTGTCGCAGTTCTGGGCCGCCAACGGCTGCCTCCTGCAGCAGCCGCTCGACGTCGAGGTCGGCGCCGGCACGTCGCATCCCGAAACGCTGCTGCGGGTGCTCGGCCCGGCACACTGGAGCGTCGCCTATGTGCAGCCGTCGCGGCGTCCCGACGATGGCCGCTTCGGCGAGAACCCGAACCGCCTGTTCAAGCACCATCAGTTCCAGGTGATCCTGAAGCCGTCGCCCGACGAGGTGCAGCACCTGTATCTCCAGTCGCTCGAGGCATGCGGCATCAACCCTCGCCAGCACGATATCCGCTTCGAGGAGGACAACTGGGAGTCGCCGACGCTCGGCGCGTGGGGCATTGGCTGGCAGGTGATGTTCGACGGCCTGGAGATCACACAGTTCACCTACTTCCAGCAGGTCGGCGGCATCGACCTGGAACCAATCGCCTGCGAAATCACGTACGGCCTCGAGCGCATCGCGATGGCGCTGCAGAAGGTGGACAACGTCTACGACCTCGAGTGGGCGCCCGGCGTGAAGTATCGCGAGGTGCGGCTGCGCGAGGAGATCGAGCAGTCGAAATACGTGTTCGGCCAGGTGGACGGCATTACCCCCGAAGCCTTCGCGGCGCATCACCGCGATCTCTTCGAGCGGCACTACGCGTTCAGCCAGCCGCTGCTGGCGTCGGGCCTGATCTGGCCGGCCCTCGAGGAATGCCTGAAGTGCTCGCATCTCTTCAACATCCTCGATAGCAGCGGCAGCATCGGCGTCACCGAACGCACCGCCTACATCCTTCGGGTGCGGCAGCTGGCGGTGGCGATTGCGAAGAAGTATGTGGAAGAAATCGGGAACTCGAGGAATCGAGATCTCGAGAAGGAGCAGTAGGGTCCGACTTTAGTCGGGCCATTTGTGAGGCCGCACTAAAGTGCGGCCCTACTGCAGATGGAGACATGGATCGCGAACTTTTGATCGAAATCGGTGTCGAAGAAGTGCCGGCGAGCTGGCTGCCGGGGTTGACGCGGCAGCTGGCCGACGTCGCTGCGGCGGAGCTCCGTGCGACGCGCCTCGATGTCGACGGACCGATCGAGTCGTGGACGACGCCTCGCCGTCTGACCGTGCGCGTGGCCAGGGTGGCGGAGCGGCAGACCGACAAGGAAGAAGTGGTTAACGGGCCGCCCGTGTCTGCGGCCCGCGACGCCTCCGGCGAGCTGACCCCTGCGGCGATCGGGTTTGCGAAGAAGAACGGCGTCGAGCCGTCGGAGCTCGAGGAGATTGACACGCCGAAGGGACGCTATCTCGCCGTCCGGAAACGTCAGCGCGGTCGCGCCTCGGTCGACGCGCTGCCGGAGGTCATGTCCGGGCTCCTTCGCGGTCTGGTGTTTCCGAAGACGATGCGGTGGGATGCCGCACTGGACGATGGGAAGGGCGAGCTGCGATTCGGCCGGCCGATTCGATGGCTGCTGTTCCTGTACGGGGGCCGCGTCGTCCCGTACGACATCCGTCGCAGCGAGATCGCGCAGGCACCGCTGGTGCAGGAAGTGCGGTCGGGCGCGATGACCTACGGGCACCGGTTCCTCACCACCAGCGGTCGCGCCGGCCGTGCCGTGAAAGTGAAGACGTTCGAGGACTACAGGGCCCGGCTGCTCGAGCACTTTGTCGTCCTGGATCGCGAGGAGCGCCGGGCGCGGATCGGCCGCGAGCTCGACCTCCACGCCGGTCGATTGGGCGGGCGGGTCCATCGCGCGGCGTCCGGGCAGGGCGGCCTGTTGACCGAAGTGCCGGATCTGGTCGAGTGGCCGTCGGTCGTGCCTGGCATCTTCGCGGCCGAGTTCCTGAGCCTGCCGGAAGAAGTGCTGACGACGACGATGATCCATCATCAACACTACTTCCCGATCGTGGACGATCACGGCAAGTTGAAGCCTGCGTTCCTGGCCGTCACAAACACCGAGGTCGAGCGGCCGGAGCTGATCAGCCGTAACGCCGAGCGGGTGCTGACGGCGCGGCTCCGCGACGCACAATTCTTCTGGGCCGCCGATCGCAAGATGCCGCTCGAGGCCCGGCTCGGTCGCCTCGACACGATCCTCTTTCACACGAAACTCGGCAGCTATCGTCAGAAGGCCGAGCGGCTGGAGACGCTTGCCGCGTGGGTCGCGCGCGAGGCGTTCGGCGCGGCGGACGCCGCCGGCAGCGCCGCCACCGCGGGGCGCTTGGCGAAGGCGGATCTCGCCACCGACATGGTGCGCGAGCTCACCGAGCTGCAGGGCACGATGGGCGGGATCTACGCGCGCGAGGAGAAGCAGCCGGAAGACGTCTGGAAGGCGATTTACTATCACTACCTGCCGGCCGCAGTCGAAGCGGACGCGCCGCCCACGCGGACCCAGCTTGGCGGTGCGGCGACTTCGTGGGCAGCCGTCTCGGTCGCCGACAAGCTCGATACGCTGGTCGGGCTCTTCGCGGCCGGCGAGCGCCCGACCGGCTCGCGGGATCCGTTCGGGCTGCGGCGACAGGCGCACGGTCTCTTCAAGGTGCTCGTCGATCTGCCGGATCTGACCGGGCTCTCGGCGCGCCCCACGATCGGCGCCCTCGTCGATGCGGCCGCTATCGCCTTCGAATCGAGCTCGACGCCGCTCGATGACGGGGGCCGTGCGGCGCTGTTCTCGTTCCTCGCCGAACGTCTGGCCTACGTGCTGGAGCAGCGCGGCTTCGACGTGCGCAACGTGCGCGCCGTGCTGGCCGGCCGCCCGCTGTCCGTCATCAGCCCGCTCGAGGCGAAGCGGATGCTGGAAGTGCTGCCCGAGTACACCGGCACGCCGGAGTTCCAGCAGCTTGCCACGGCCTTCAAGCGCGTGAAGAACATCGCGAAGGAGCTGACCGAGGCACAGATTGACGATGCCGAACGGCAAGGCAGTGCGCTCGCCGCACTCCTGACCGAACCGGCCGAGCAGGCCCTCCTCGCGGAGCTGGAGCGCCGCCGCCCGGTCATCGAGCGCGTGCTGGAATCCGGCGAAAACTATCGGCAGGCCTTCGCCGAGGCTGCCGCGTTCGGTCCATTCGTGGACCGATTCTTTTCCGATGTGTTCGTGATGGTGGATGATCCCGCGCTGCGGCAGGCGCGGCTCCACGTGATGACGTCGCTGGCGCGGCTCATCCTCCGCCTCGCCGACATTTCAGAGATCGTACCTCAGACGGAATCCTAGGAGTCGCAACCGACATGGCGAAGAAGATGGTCAAGAAGTCAGTGAAGAAGACGGCACGTTCCGCCCCCCGCGCGACGGCAAATCGGACGACGAAACAGGCCGGGAAAAAGAGCGCCGCACCCAAGGCGGCCGGCAAGTATGTCTATTTCTTTGGCGCCGGCAAGGCTGACGGCGGTCGCACCATGCGCGACCTGCTCGGCGGCAAGGGCGCCAACCTGCACGAGATGACGAAAGCCGGGCTGCCGGTGCCGCCCGGGTTCACGATCACCACGGCCGCGTGCAATCTGTGGTTCGAGAATGGAAAGAAGCTGACACCAACCATCGAGGCGGAGATGGAAGCGGCGGTTCGCCGGCTCGAAAAACTTGCCGGCGCCCAGTTCGGCTCGACGACGAACCCGCTGCTTGTATCGGTGCGCTCGGGCGCGAAGTTCTCGATGCCGGGCATGATGGACACGATTCTGAATCTGGGGCTGAACGATCAGGCCGTCGAGGGCCTGAAGGCCAGGACGAAGAACGGCCGGTTCGCCTATGACAGCTACCGGCGCTTCATCCAGATGTTCGGCGCCGTCGTGCTCGAGATTCCGAAGGACAGGTTCGAACACGAGTTCGAGGACGTGAAGCACGCGCACGGCGCGAAGACCGACACTGACCTCGACGAGGGCGGCTTGAAGGAGACGGTCGAGCGCTACAAGGCACTGATCAAGAAGGAGGCGGGCAAGCCCTTCCCGCAGGATCCCTTCGTACAGCTGCGCGGCGCGCGCGATGCGGTGTTCCGGTCCTGGCAAAACCCGCGCGCCATCTCGTACCGGCGCATTTACGAGATTCCCGACAACATCGGCACGGCCGTCAATGTCCAGCTGATGGTGTTCGGGAACACCGGCGATCGCTCGGCCACGGGCGTCGGCTTCACCCGCAATCCCGCGACCGGCGCCAACGAGTTCTTCGGCGAGTTCCTCGTCAACGCACAGGGTGAAGACGTCGTCGCGGGCATCCGCACGCCGCAGCCGATCGGCGAGCTCGAGAAGGTGATGCCGAAGGCCTACAAGGAGCTTCGGCAGATCACGTCGCGTCTCGAGAAGACCTACCGCGACATCCAGGACTTCGAGTTCACGATCCAGGACGACAAGCTCTACATGCTGCAGACCCGGAACGGCAAGCGCACCGGGTACGCCTCGGTCGTCATCGCCACCGATTTCGTGAAGGAGAAGCTGCGGTCGCCGAAGGACGCGCTCCTGCTGGTCGAGCCCGCCTCGCTCTCGCAGCTGCTCGCGCCGGTCTTCGATCCGGCCGAGTGGAAGAAGCTGCCGACGGCGACGAAGGGGTTGCCGGCGTCGCCGGGTGCGGCGTCCGGTCAGGTCGTGTTCACCGCCGATCATGCGGTGGAGTGGGCGCAGCAGGGCAAGAAGGTGCTGCTGGTGCGCAAAGAGACCGTGCCTGACGACATCCACGGGATGGAAGTCGCCGAGGGCGTTCTCACCGCGACCGGTGGCATGACCTCGCACGCCGCGGTTGTCGGTCGTCAGATGGGCAAGCCGTCGGTCGTCGGGGCGGGCGAGATTGTGGTCCACGAGCGCGACAAGACATTCACCATCGGCTCGACGACGGTGAAGGAAGGCGAGTGGTTGTCGTTCGATGGCCTCTCGGGCGAGGTGAAGGTCGGCAAGGTCGCGACGAAGCCGAGCGAGATCCTGCAGGTGTTGAACGGTCAGATGAAGCCGGATCAGTCCGACATCTACCGGCGCTTCAACCTGCTCCTGACGTGGGCGGACAAGGAACGCACACTCGGGATCCGCGCCAACGCGGACCTGCCGGACCAGGCCGAGCTCGCCTACGCCTTCGGCGCACGGGGCATCGGGCTGTGCCGCACGGAGCACATGTTCTTCGGCGAGGGCCGCATCGAGAAGGTGCAGCGGATGATCCTCGCCAACAACGAGGCCGATCGCCGGAAGGCGCTCGACGAGCTGCTGCCGCTGCAGCGCGACGACTTCTACGGCGTGTTCAAGGCCATGCACGGCGAACCCGTCACGATCCGCACCATCGATCCGCCGCTCCACGAGTTCCTGCCGAAGCGCGAAGACCTGATGGTGGAGCTCGCCAGGTTGGAAGGCGCGGGCAAGACCGGCAAGGAATACCAGGAGAAGAAGCATCTCCTGGCGCGCGTCGAGCAGCTCCACGAATTCAACCCGATGCTCGGCCATCGCGGTGTGCGTCTCGGCATTACGTATCCGGAGATCACCGAGATGCAGGCCCGCGCCATCTTCGAGGCCGCGGCCAAGCTGCACAAGGAAGGCTTCAAGGTGGTTCCCGAGGTGATGATCCCGCTCGTGGGCATCGTCAAGGAGCTGCGCGATCAGAAGGCCATCGTCGATCGCGTTGCGGCCGACGTCATGAAGGAGCAGGGCGTGAAGATCAAGTATCTCGTGGGCACGATGATCGAGGTGCCCCGCGGTGCGGTCACCGCCGACGAGATTGCCTCCGAGGCGCAATTCTTCTCGTTCGGCACGAACGACCTGACGCAGCTCACGTTCGGCTATTCACGCGACGATGTCGGCAAGTTCCTCGGCATCTATCAGGAGCGCAAGATCCTGGAGCGCGATCCGTTTCAGTCGATCGACACCGTCGGCGTCGGACAGCTGGTGGCGATGGCCGTGCAGAAGGGGAGGGCGACGCGGCCCGACATCAAGCTCGGCATCTGCGGCGAGCATGGCGGCGATCCGTCGTCGGTGCACTTCTTCCACAAGGTCGGCCTGAACTACGTCAGCGCCTCACCGTACCGCGTCCCGGTCGCACGGCTCGCCGCGGCGCATGCCGCGCTCAGCGTCAAAGTGGGCGACTAAGAACTTCCAACTTCCGACTCCCGACTCCCAAAGAAACGGCGCGGTCGCCGTCCTGGGAATTGGGAGTTGTGAAGTTGGGAGTTGAAACACAAGCCAGGTCGTTCCGCGCTCGCATGATTACAGTCTTTGTCCACCAGAACGGCGAGACCCGTCAGAGCGACTCGATCGATCCAGCGTGGCTCCAGCCCGACAGCGGCATGAAGCTCTGGGTCGATCTTGCCGGGCCGACGCCCGACGAGCTGACGGTCCTCACTGACGATTTCCATTTCCACCCGCTGGCGGTTGAAGACGCGGTTGCGCAGGTCCACCAGCCGAAGGTCGAGAGCTACAACGGCTATCTGTATCTGATCCTGCACGGCATCGATTACCACAAGTCGCAAACGGCCTTCGCGACGCACGACACCGACTTCTTCCTCGGCCCCAACTATCTCGTCACGATTCACGACGGCCAGATGCGGAGCGTGGCCGCGGTGCGCGACATCTGCGAGCGGAACGAGCACGTGCTCGCCGAAGGGCCGGCAGCGTTGATGCACCGCATCATCGACCGGATGGTGGACAACTACCGTCCGGAGGTCGAAGAGCTCGAGAAATGGCTCGACGAGCTCGAGACACAGGTGTTCGAGTCGCCGCATGCGACGATCGTGCGCGAAATTCTCGCCGTGAAGCGCGACGTCATCGGTCTGCGCCACATCGCCCTGCCGCAGCGCGATGCGATTGGCCGTCTGGCCCGCCGCGAGTTCCCGATCATCACCGACGAGATCACGATGCGGTTTCGCGACGTCTACGACAACCTCGTGCGCATTGCCGACGAAGCCCTGATCTTTCAGGATCGCGTCACCAGCATCCTCGACGCCCACCTCTCGAACGTGTCGGCGCGGCTGAACGAGGTGATGAAGGTGCTCACCGTGATTACGGTCATCTTCATGCCGCTGACGCTGGTCGCCGGCATTTACGGCATGAACATGAAGCTCCCGCTGGTGGCGACACCGGACGACCCACGCCCGTTCTGGTGGATCCTCGGCGGAATGGCGGTGGCGGTGGGGGCCATGCTCGCGTACTTCAGGAAGCGGAATTGGATCTGGAGTACTGATGCCGAAGATCCACCAGCTGCCGGCTGACCTGGCGAATCAGATCGCGGCCGGTGAAGTGGTCGAACGCCCGGCGTCAGTGGTGAAAGAGCTGGTCGAGAACAGCCTCGATGCCGGCGCCCGCCGCATCGTCGTCAGCACGGAATTCGGCGGGAAGCGTCTGGTTCGCGTCGAAGATGACGGCGAGGGGATGGATGCCGACGATGCGCGCCTGGCGCTGGAGCGTCATGCCACCAGCAAGATTCGCGTGTCCTCGGACCTCGCCGCCATTGGTACTCTGGGATTTCGCGGCGAAGCGCTGCCGTCGATCGCGTCAGTGTCACATCTCACGCTCCGCACTCGTGCGCGCGGGCTGCCGGCGGGGACGGAGGTGCGGATCCATGGCGGCGCGATCGCCTCGATCACGGAGGCTGGCTGCCCGGACGGCACGCGCATCGACGTCGAGGACCTCTTCTACAACCTGCCCGCGCGCCGGAAGTTCCTGAAGTCAGACGCCGCCGAGGCCGGCCAGATTTCCCGGATCGTGTCGCAGCTTGCGCTCGGTGCCTGGTCGGTCGGGTTCTCGCTCGTCGCCGCTGGACGCCGCGTCTTCGAGTGCCCGCCGGCGGCGAGCCGCCTCGAGCGGCTGTTCCAGATCTACGGCGATGTTTCCGATCTCATCGAGGTGCGGAAGGAAGCGGGCGGTCTCGTCGTCGCCGGCTACCTTGCGCCGCTGGCCGAGACAGGGCCGAAGCGCGGGCCGCAGAACGTCTTCATCAACGGCCGCCTCGTCCGAGATCGTACCATCACGCACGCGATCGTGGACGCCTACAGCGTGGCATCGATCAAGGAGCGCAGCCCCGAGGTTCATCTCTTCATCGAGATGCCGCTCGACGCGGTTGACGTGAACGTCCACCCGACCAAGGCCGAAGTCCGCTTTCGCGAGCAGTCGTTCGTGCACGAAGTTGTCCGGAGAGCCGTGGCCGATGCTCTCGGTCAGGGCCCGGCGCCGTCGCTGACGCTGACTGGCGCACCGAACCTGGGAGGACCGCTCGGTGAGACGCTTCCGATACCGGGGGTGCTGGCCGGCGGCTTTTATCCAAGCCGCTGGCGCCAGCCCTTACCTTACGCACCGACGGCACTCGACGCACTTTCGCACGGCGGGGCTGAAGCCCCGCCTTCACAACTGCAGGGCGCACCTGTCGCACCCGAGGCACCGAGTGGCGTCTTCTCCCCTTTAATTCCGTTAGGCCAATTCCGCGACACGTTCATCATCGCGGTCGACGCCGAGGGCGTCGCAATCATCGATCAGCACGTCGCGCACGAGCGCGTGCTCTACGAGCGGACGCTCGAGCGGTTGACGTCGGGACGCCTCGAGGGGCAGCGCCTGCTCGTCCCGATGCTGGTCGAGATGAGCGCCGCCGCCCGAGAGGCGCTGCTCGCGCGAGCGGCCGATCTCGAGCGCCTGGGATTCGAGGTCGAGGAGTTCGGGGGTGATGCGCTGCGTGTCTCGGCCGTGCCTGGCATTCTGGGGACGACGGACGCGGCCGCCACGCTGCGCGCGCTGGGCGAGGATCTCGAAGGCGTTGATCGCGGCAGTCCCGCCGAGGCCGCCCTCAAGCAGATGTCCGCGACGATCGCGTGCCATGCCGCGGTGAAAGCGAACTATCCGCTCACCTACGAGAAGATGGTGCACATCCTCCAGGAGCTGGCCGCGACCGCCTACTCCACGGTGTGTCCACACGGACGGCCCGTCATGCTGCGCTTGACGCGACGGGAGATCGAGAAGAACTTTCAGAGGATTTGACTGCAGTAGGGCCCGACTTTAGTCGGGCCTGTGTTCGGCCGAACTAAAGTTCGGCCCTACTGCTCCTTAGGTGCTTTCCTTCCTTTGATCTCCTTCCAACCGTCGAGCCGTCTCTTGATCTCCTTTTCAAAGCCGCGCTCCGTGGGTTGATAATACGTGCGGTCGCGCAGCGAGTTCGGCAGGCAGCTCATGTCGGCGACGGCGTCGGCCTCGTCATGGGCGTAGCGATAGCCCTTGCCGTACTCGAGTTCCTTCATCAGCTTCGTCGGTGCATTGCGGAGATGGAGCGGCACCGGATCGGCCACCTGCTTCTGCGCGTCGTCGGCGGCCTGCGCGTACGCGGTGTAGACGGCATTGCTCTTCGGCGCGGTGGCGAGATAGATCGCGGCCTGGGCGAGCGCGGTGTTGCCTTCGGGCATGCCGATGAAGTGCGCTGCCTCCTTCGCGGCCACCGCGACGGTCAGCGCCTGTGGATCGGCGTTGCCGACATCTTCCGAGGCGAAGCGCACGAGACGACGGGCGATGTAAAGCGGATCCTCGCCGGCCTCGAGCATCCGGGCGAGCCAGTACACGGCCGCATCGGGATCGCTGTTGCGCATCGACTTGTGGAGCGCAGAGATCAGGTTGTAGTGCTCCTCGCCGGTCTTGTCGTAGCGCAGCATGCGCCGCTGCAGAGCGCGCTCGAGCCACGGTCGATCGACGCGACGGCCGGAAGGACCGACGGGCGCGGCCTTGACCGCGAGTTCCAGCATGTTCAGCGCCGCCCGCGCATCGCCGCTGGCCAGTCGAGCGATCAGCGCCAGCGCCTCGTCGTCGACGTCCAGCGGCTCACGCGCGAGACCGCGCTCGGCATCGCCGAGCGCGCGGCCGAGGATCGACATGATGGCGTCGGTGCTCAAGGGCGCGAGCACGAAGACCTTCGAGCGCGACAGCAGGGCGGCGTTGACCTCGAAGGAAGGGTTCTCGGTCGTCGCGCCGACCAGGACGATCGTCCCGGACTCGACGTAGGGAAGGAACGCATCCTGCTGCGCCTTGTTGAACCGGTGAATCTCGTCGACGAAGAGAATGGTGCGCTGGCCGCCCTGCCGGCGCGTCGCCTCCGCGCGTGCCATGACGTCCCTGATCTCCTTGATGCCCGACAGGACCGCGCTGAAGGAGACGAACCGCGCTTTCGTTCGATCGGCAATCAGGCGCGCGAGCGTCGTCTTGCCCGTGCCCGGCGGACCCCAGAAAATCAGCGATTGCAGGATGTCGCGTTCGATCGCCTCGCGCAGCGGCGCGCCGGGCGCCAGCAGCGCTTCCTGGCCGACGACCTCGTCCAGCGTCCGGGGCCGCATGCGGTCCGCCAGCGGCGCGTCTGCCGATGCGCGCTGCTTGGCCGTCGCTGTTGGCGTCATCGAAAAGGCCGGGTGAGTCCATGGATGTTCAGCCGCGCTGACGTCGGGCTTCGTACACGAGCAGCGCCGTGGCGACAGCCACGTTGAGCGACTCGACGCGAGGCGCCATCGGGATGGTCACCCGCAAGTCTGCTTCGGTGACGACGTCGTCCGGCAGTCCGGACCCTTCGTGTCCGACGACGAGCGCCAGCGGTCCGGTCAGATCCGCGTCGCGCATCGAGATGCCATGGGTGCTGACCGTGGCGGCGACGCGAAGGCCGTCAACGCGCCGCGCCACTGCCATCGCTTCGGCGGCGTCACGCACCCGCACGATCGGCACACGGAAGGCGCTCCCCATCGCGCCGCGCAGCGCTTTCCATCCAAACGGATCGGCCGATCCGCTGGTCGCGATCACCCCTGTGGCGCCGCCGGCCTCCGCCGATCGCACCAGCGCGCCCATGTTGCCGGGATCCTGGACGTCTACGGCGACGACCACCAGCGGCCGGTCGCCGGCGACCACGGCCGACGGGTCGATCCGCGGGCGGTGCGCGATCGCGACGACACCTGCCGGCGTGCGCGTCGGGCTGATGGCCGTGATGACCGAGTCGCTGACCGTGACCACTTCCGCGATGCCACGCATGGTCGAGAGGCGACCGAGCTCCGGACTCTCGAGCGCGTCCCGCTGGAAGGCCGCGATCTCGACGAGCACGCCCGACGCCAGCGCCTCGGCAACAAGGTGCGGACCGTCCAGCAGCATCGTGTCGCCGGGCCGGCGCACCGCTTCGCGAAACCGCGCGACGAGGGGATGCTGGCGACTGCTGACGTAGCGGTTCGTCGACGGCACCAGGGGCCAGCATATCTCGATTCCCGCGAGGGGTTTTCGTTCGCGGCCGCTCGCGGTCTGTGTGCTAATATCGCGACGATCCGGCATTTTTCACGGCTTTTTCATTCGTTATGTGGAAGCGAGGCTTCAGCCCCGCCCGCGCGATCCGATGAAAGATCAACTGCTGAGAAAGCTCCAGGACGAGATCGTCGCGCTCGATCGCGAGCTCAAGATGGAGCTGCCGAAGGAAATCAAACGCGCGCGCGAGCTCGGAGACTTGCGCGAGAACGCCGAGTATCACGCCGCCAAGGAGCGGCAGACCTACGTGCAGGCGCGCATTGCGATGCTGCAGAAGCGCGTCTCGGAGCTGTCGCTGATCAACCTCGACAAGCTGCCTCACGGCAAGGCGGCGTTTGGCTCGACCGTTCACGTCCGCGAGGGCGGCGCATCGGGAACCACCGTCTACGAGCTGGTGATGCCGGAGGATGCGGATGTCGAGAAGGGGCGAATCTCGACGTCCTCACCCATCGGCCGGGCATTTCTCGGCAGGGAAGAAGGCGACGAGGTACTCGTCGTCACGCCGAACGGCCGCCGGACGTTCGAGATCGTCAAGCTCCTCACCATTCATGACACAGTCTGAGCCGCAACGACGGCAGAGCACTCGTGGCCGGCGCGGCCGGCGAATGTAGCGCTCGTGTCCAAAATCGCCGTCCCGGCCACTGAATACTCTCCAGACCGACGGACGGCGCTCGTTCTTACCGGCACAGGCACCGACGGTGCCTACCACGCCGGCGCGATTCGCGCGCTGACCGAAGCCGGTGTCCGGATGGATCTCGTGGCCGGCCGCGGCGTGGGCGCCGTGGGCGCGCTCTTTGCCGCGATCGACGGCGGCGCGCGACTGTGGGAGTCGGACGGGCTGTGGCGCCGGCCCCTGGCTGCGGCCCTCTATCCGTGGCGGCCCGCGTATCGTCGCGTCGCGGCCGGCGCAACGCTTGCGAGCCTGCTGCTCCTCGTGCCGCCCGCGGTGGCCGGCCTCGGTCTCATGGTCTACCAGCTGGCCGTCGTGCTCGAGGCCGCTCATCCCGGCACCGCGACCTGGCTCACCGGGTCCTGGGGGGCATTCCTTTCCCGCGCGTTCGCGCCCGACGCGCTTCCCACCAGGCTGCCGCAGATTGTGACCGCGGTCCTCGCCTCCGTCATCGCCGGCGTTCTGATCTCGGCCGTGCGGGCGCGATGGCGCCTGCCGGCGCGTCGCGATCAACACGGCGGACCCTGGTGGACGGTCCTGGCGACACCATTCTCGGGAGAGGAAACGGCGCGGTACTTCATCGCCGGGTTGTGGGATCTGCTGCGCGGCGGCGCGAATGTCCATCAACCGCGGCGAGCCGATCTCAGCCGGCGCTATGCCGAGCTGCTGACCGACAACCTCGGGCAGCCAGGATTCCGCGAGCTCCTGTTCCTGGCGCACGATCTCGATGCGCGCCACGATATCGTCTTTGCGCTGCTCGGTCAGCCCTGGCGGCGCGGGTTCTTTGCTCAACGCGGGCCGGGCGAGCACGTGCGCGCGGCAGAAGCAGTCGATCTGGCCGGCGCGGCTCGCGAGGTGCTCCTCGATGGGGTCGCATCGTCAACGTCGCTGGCCGGGGCGACCGATCCGCCGTTCATCACGTTTGCGCCCGAGAGCCACTGGCGCGGCGAGACGCATCGCCTCACGGACCGTCCTGCGTCGCTCGTTCGCGTGCTCGAGGAAGTGGCGAACGCCGGCGTGCGACAGGTCATCCTCGTCACGGCGGCGGAAGAGATTGGAGGACCGCACGCCCTCAGCACCCGTCGCGCCACGCCGCGGGGCCGCCTCGGCGAATACCTTGCGTCAGCCGAAGCGGCGACAGTCCGCGACGCGCTCGGGGCAGCGGCGGGATGGTTCGACGCGATGTTCGTGATTCGGCCGCCGCACAATCCCGTGTCTCCGCTCGACGCGCAGGGGGCCTTCGATGCGCGATCCGATCGTTGGCAGACGGTAGGGGAGCTGGTCGATCGCGGCTATGAGGACGCATATCGCCAATTCATCGATCCCGTCGTCGGCGCCAGCGGGGAACGTTTGGCCGTCGAAGCGCGTCGGGTCGCGGACTGACACGGAACGAGCCGGTCACGGACTGACACGGACACAGCCCGGTCACGGATGACACGGATCAACACAGAACAGAACAGAACAGAACGAGAGCACCAGAGTCCCTTTTTTGGAATCGTCAGGATGTAATCTGACAGTCGCTCATGGAGAGTGAGCCTGACGACTGCGCAGAAGATTATCAAGACGAAGGTGGGCGTCCTCGCGCTCGCACGACAGCTCGGCAACGTGTCTCAGGCCTGCACGATCATGGGCGACAGTCGGGACAGCGTCTACCGGTTCAAGGAGCTGTACGACACGGGTGGAGAAGAAGCGCTGCGCGAGATCCGTCGCCGCAAGCCCACTCTCCACAATCGTGTGGCGGGCGATCTCGAGGCCGCCATCCGCAGGGGCTGCTGATCGCACCGGGCGGCGTCCGCTGCGTCTGGGTCCGGCATGACCTGACCACGATGCAGCAGCGCTGAAAGGCGCTCGACGCGAAGGTGGCCCAGGACGGTCGGATTCTGACTGAGGCGCCGCTGGCGGCGCTGGAGCGCGGGCAGCGGGAGAAAGAAGCCCATGGGGAATTCGACAGCCAGTGCCCCGGGTACGGCGGGGCACAGGATACCTTCGACGTCGGCAACCTGAAGGGCGTCGGGCGGATCTCCCAACAGACCTGCATCGATACGGATACAAAGGTCGGATTCGCCAAGCTGTACACCGAAACCCCCGCGATCCTGGCGGCCGACTGGCTGAACGATCGCGTCGTCCCCTGTTTCGCGCCGTACGGGATCCCGCTGAGCCGTGGTCTCACCGATCGCGGCACCGAGTACCGTGGGGCACCGGATCGCCATCCCTCCGAGCGCGACCTCGCCGTGGACGAGATTGATCATTCACGCACCAAGACCCAGACCCCGCAGACCCACGGCATTGGCGAGCGGTTCACCCAGACGCGGCTCGACGAGTGTGACCGAGTCGCTGGTCGAAAGCGGCTCTCTGCCACCCTCGAGGACCTGCAGGCCGATCTCGACCGGTTCCTCGATGACGACCATACGAACCGCCCGCATCAGGGCCGCTGGTGCGACGGCACGACGCCGCTGCACACGTGTCTCGAGAGCCTCGAACTCGCCCAGGAGACGCAGATTGCCTCGCGCGCGAGGGTCTTACAGCGACTGTCAGATCAGGTCCTGGCTTTCACACTTTTTTTCTGATCCGTGTTGTCAGTGTTCATCCGCGACCGATCTGTTTCGGTGTTCATCCGTGACCGATCTGATCGGCGGCGTTCATCCGTGACCGATCCGATCGGCGTTCATCCGTGACCCCTACCTGGGACGCTTGTCGGGCGGGCTGCTTTCGTGCAGGAACTGCAACGCCAGCCTCAGGATGGTCTCCGTACCGGTTGCCGGGTCGAGGTCGCCGAACTTCTGTCGATACCGGTCGAGTGGGACGACCGCCTTGGCCATCGCGCGGTGACCGCCCGCGCTGCCGATATCGGCGAACAGTTTGCGGACCAGTTCGCCCGCGTTGCGTGAGTAGCCGAGGTTTCGCACCGAGGCCACGAACGAGCCGTTCACGATACCCGCGACGATCGTCCACTTCACGTCTTCGAGCTGCAGGAAGAAATCCGCGACGTAGGGGATGAAGTCCTCGCGCGGCACCTCCCCCAGGTAGGCGCAGAACACCTGCTCCCGCATCGTGCCGTGCTCAGTGGCCTTCGTGACGTACTCGAGCCGCTCGAGCGTGATCTCCGCGCCTTCCATTTTCCGAATCAGCGTGGCGTCGGCGAGCGCGTAGAGGAACGAGAACGCCTCGAGGTCGACGCGATTCGCCTGGCGGTTGAAGAAGAGCGTGTCCGACTTGATGGCGTAGAGCATGGCGGTCGCCGTGCGTTCCGAGATGTTGGCGTCAACGGCGCGCAGGTGCTCGGTCAGGATGGTGCACGTCGATCCGTAGTCGGAGCGGATGTCCTTGAAGATGGCGCTGTAGCCCTGCTGCTCCGGGTGATGGTCGATAACGAGGTCGACGCGATCGATCATGCCCGTGAAGTAATGCGGCTGGACGTCGACCATGGCGATGCGCTCGAACGACGGGAAGTCCTGTGGTGTCACCGTCTCGACATGAATGTCGAGCAGGTTCGCCATCCGCAAGTTCTCCGGCCGCGAGACGTTCTGGATGGCGCCGATGATGGCCGTGGCCTTGGTGCGGCGCAGGAGGTTGCGCAGCGCCAGGCCGCTGGCCATCGCATCGGGATCGGGATCGTTGTGCAGGAGGATCAGGACACGGTCGGCGTCGGCAAAGTAGCGCTGGTACTGCTGGACCCGCGCACGCGTCAGCGACCGCCCGAACTCGGTGAGCAGCGGGCCCCCGAACAGCTCCGCCATCGCCAGGTAGGTAACGTCCGGAAACTCCGCCTTGATCTCCTCTTCGCGTTCCGCCGATGCGCCGGTCCCGACACCGAGCACGTAGATGAGCGTGCCTCCCGCATCGCGGATGTTATTGAGCACCCGCTTCAGGCCGCGCTTGCCGCTGTCCTGGACGATGACGCACGTGTTCGGCGAGATGTCGGCCTTGAGGAAGGTGTCCTTGCGCCGGAGGTCGCCGAACGTGATGTGCACGCCGGCCTCGGCGAGCCGCCGGGCCAGCGGCCGGGTGTCGACCAGGAACTCAATGTCGAAGCTTGGGAGCAGGATCTCGTCGAGGACCTTGATGACGAGTTCGTCCTGGCAGATGGCGAGACACCTCATCGAACGGCCAGAACCCTGGAGCGCATGACGCGCGACGGAGCCATCGGGGAAAAGACAATTATATCCGTCTCATCGAGTGGCGAAGCCACCACGACGGGCGCCGATTCCGGCGTACCGCTCCGGCCCTTTCCTGTTATCATCCGCCTCAGCCCGCACCCCAGGGAGGCGATCCGTGCGCTCCGTTGTTCTCGGCACGACCGTAGCGGCACTCGTGGCGACAGGCCTGGCGGCACAGCAGGGCCGCTATCGGGCGGGTGTGGACCTGGTGAACGTCGCGGTGATGGTCATCGACCGCAACGGCAATTTCGTCTCCGACCTGAAACAGGACGACTTCGAGCTGTTCGAGGAAGGCGTCAAGCAATCCGTCCAGTTCTTCTCTCGCGGCGATTCCGACGCGGAGGCCCTGAATCTGCGGCTCGGCCTGCTGCTCGACACGAGCGGCAGCATGTTCGACGACATCGCCCTGGCCCGGACCGCGGCGATCCGGTTCTTGAAGGATCTTCCCGAGGCGCACGACATCACGCTGGTGGACTTTGACACAGAAGTCCGCGTCGCGCGTTACGGCACGGCAGATTTGCCTCGCCTGGTGGAGCGGATTCGCTCCCGCAAGCCGGACGGCTGGACGTCGCTCTACGACGCCCTCGGCATCTATCTGGATGGCGCCGACGACATGGACGGCCGCAAGGTCCTGGTGCTCTATTCGGATGGCGGCGACACGCGAAGCGCCCAGACGTTTGCCGACATCATGTCGATGCTTCGCGTCTCGGACGTCATCGTCTACACGGTCGGGTTCCTCGAGCATCAGCCGACGTTCGTGAAGAACGAGCAGAAGATGCGGCTGCAGCAGATCGCCGACGTCACCGGCGGGGAAGCCTTCTTCCCGGTCAGCATCAAGGCGCTCGATACGGTCTTCGCCCGCATCGTCAGCCAGGTGCGCGCCCAGTACAGCCTCGGCTTCGTGTCCACCGACACGCGGCAGGATGGCACCTGGCGTCGCATCGACATCCGGCTCGGGCGGCGCTTTCAGACGCTGCGCGTCCGCTCGCGCAAAGGCTACTACGCGCCGCTCAAGGAACTGACGCCCGTCGCCACGTCCGCCGGCCCGCGCTCTCGGTAGGCTGCAGCCTGAAGCCTGCCCCCGGAGTCCGCAGCCCGAAGTCCGTGTGGTACGATTGGAGATTCGGGCTCCTCCAAAAAGCCCGGCGTCTCCATGGCTTCCGACGACGACCGTTTCCAGCTCGTCACCGACTTCGACCTGCGCGGGGATCAGGCCCGCGCGCAGGACGAGCTCGTCGAGGGGCTGGAACGGGGGGACAAGCACCAGGTGCTGCTTGGGGTCACCGGCTCGGGCAAGACCTTCACGATGGCGCAGGTCATCGCGCGCGTGAACCGGCCCACGCTGGTGATGGCCCACAACAAGACCCTGGCCGCACAGCTCTACCAGGAGTTCCGCCGCTTCTTCCCGCGGAATGCCGTCGAGTACTTCGTCAGCTATTACGACTACTACCAGCCGGAAGCCTACGTCCCGGCAAGCGATACCTACATCGAGAAGGAAGCGACGATCAACGACGAGATCGACCGGATGCGCCTTTCGGCGACGCGCTCCCTCTTCGAGCGCCGGGACGTCATCATCGTCGCGAGCGTCTCATGTATCTACGGCCTCGGATCGCCAGAGGCGTACTACGGGATGATGCTGCCGCTGGCGCGAGGCCAGCGGATCGGCCGGCAGGAGATCCTGCGCAAGCTGGTGGAGATTCAGTACGAGCGGAACGATCACGACTTCGCCCGCGGCACGTTCCGGGTGCGCGGCGACACCATCGAGGTGTTCCCTTCGTACGAGGAGCACGCCGTCCGGATCGATCTGTTCGGTGACGAGATCGACGAGCTCGTGGCGTTCGATCCGCTCACCGGCAAGACCTTTCGCCGGCACGATCGACTGTCGATCTTCCCGAAATCCATCTATGTCACCTCGCGCGATCGGACGAAGCTCGCCGTCGACACGATCAAGGCAGAGCTCGAGGTACGGCGGCCGGAGCTCGAGCACGACGGCAAGCTGCTCGAAGCGCAGCGCCTCCACCAGCGGACGATGTTCGATCTCGAGATGATCCGCGAGATTGGCTATTGTCACGGCATCGAGAACTACTCGCGCCACCTCACCGGCCGCGCGCCCGGCGAGCCGCCGCCGACGCTGCTCGACTACCTGCCGGACGATTCGATCATCCTGGTGGACGAGAGCCATCAGACCGTGCCGCAGGTGCGGGGGATGTACCACGGCGACCGATCGCGGAAGGAAGTGCTGGTCGCCTACGGCTTCCGGCTGCCGTCGGCCCTCGACAACCGCCCTCTGAGCTTTGCCGAATGGGAAGCGCGCGTCGGCCAGGCGATCTACGTTTCGGCGACGCCCGGGCCCTACGAGTTGTCGAAGGCCGGCGGCGTCATCGTCGAACAGATCATCCGTCCGACCGGTTTGATGGATCCGCCGATCGAGGTGCGTCCGGTGCGCGGGCAGGTGGACGACCTGCTGCAGGAGATCCGCATTCGGACGGAACGCCGTGAACGTGTGCTCGTCACGACGCTGACCAAGAAGATGGCCGAGGACCTGACGCAGTACTACCACGAGCTCGGCGTCAAGGTCCGGTACCTTCACTCGGATATCGAGACGCTCGAGCGGATCGAGATTCTGCGCGACCTCCGCCGCGGCGTGTTCGACGTGCTCGTCGGCATCAATCTGCTGCGGGAAGGTCTGGACCTGCCGGAAGTCTCGCTCGTCGCGATCCTGGACGCCGACAAGGAAGGATTCCTGCGGTCCGGCGGATCGCTGATTCAAACTTCCGGGCGTGCCGCGCGAAACGTCAACGGCCGTGTCCTGATGTATGCCGAGAGGGTGACGGACTCGATGCGCCAGTGCCTGAACGAGACCGAGCGCAGGAGGGTGATCCAGAACGCCTACAATCTGGAACACGGCATCACGCCGATGTCGATCGTCAAGGCGATCGACGACGTGCGATCGGCCGTCGAGGAGCGCGACTACGCGGCGGTGCCCGACCTCGCCGCGACGCGACCGCGGTTCAAGACGCACGGAGAACGCATCGCCTATCTCACGAACCTCGAGGGCGAGATGAAGCAGGCTGCCGCGGATCTGGATTTCGAACGCGCGGCACGGCTGCGCGACGAAATTCGATCGCTCAGGGTCGCCGACCTCGGCCTGGCGACGGCCTCGGTGGAGCGCTGAGCGCGTGCTGAGCCTGGTCAACGAGTGGCTCAAAGCCGCGACGCTCGAGGTGCAGGAATACGTCCGGCTGTGCTCTGCGACCTGGGCGGGCGCCTTCACGCGACCGATCTACTACCGCGACATCATCCAGCAGTTCGAGCAGATCGGCTGGGGCTCGCTTACGGTCGTCGTCCTGACCGGGCTCTTCACGGGCGCGGTGCTGGCGCTGCAGAGCGGCATGACGCTGGACCAGTTCGGCGCGCGGCCGTTCGTCGGCCGTCTGGTGAGCGCGTCGATGGTCAAGGAACTGGGCCCGGTCCTCACCGCGCTGATGTTGACGAGCCGCGTGGGATCGGCGATTGCCGCCGAGCTCGGATCGATGGTCGTCGCCGAGCAGGTGGCCGCGCTCCGCGCGCTCGGTACAGACCCGATACGTAAGCTGGTGGTGCCCCGCGTGCTGGCGGGCACCATCATGGCGCCGGTGCTGACCGTCATCTCGGATCTGGTCGGCGTCGTCGGCGGGTGGATGATTGCGGTCTTCCAGCTTCGCGTCGCCTCGAGCGTGTACTGGACGTCGGTGCTGGACGGCCTCTATCGGCAGGATCCGTGGATGGGGCTGATCAAGCCGTTCTTCCTCGGCTTTGCCATCGTCAGCATCGCGTGCCACGTGGGACTGCGAACGCGCGGTGGCACGCAGGGCGTCGGCCGGTCGGTGACGAACGCCGTCGTCGCCGCCTCGGTTGCCGTCCTCGCGGTGGACTTCTTCATCACGCGCCTGCTGATTTCGGTGCTGTATTGATCATGCTGGGGTTGCCACACGACGAGCCGGAGACGCTGACGTCGCGGGAGATCCTCGACGCGCCGGGCGCGCCGGTTGTCGTCTTCGACAAGGTCTCGCTGGCGTTCGACGAGAAGGTGATCCTTCGCGAGGTCAGCTTCACGCTGATCAAGGGCCACACCAAAGTCATTCTCGGTGCCAGCGGCGCGGGCAAGTCTACGATCCTGAAGCTGATCCTGGGGCTGCTGAGGCCAGACGCCGGTGTCATCTGGGTGAATGGTGAGCGCGTCGACGGGATGAGGGAGCGGGAGCTGATGCGCGTCCGCGCCGATCTCGGCATGGTGTTCCAGGAGGGCGCGCTCTTCGATTCGCTCACCGTCCGCGAGAACGTCGGCTACAAGCTCTCGGAGGAACTGCTGTGGCCCGACGACCAGGTAGACACGCGGGTCGAAGAGATTCTCGGCTTCATCGGGCTCACCGAGCACGTGGACAAGATGCCGTCGGATCTCTCTGGTGGCCAGCGTCGCCGCGTCGCGATCGCCCGCGCGATGGCCGCCAAGCCGCGCGTGCTCCTCTACGACGAGCCCACCACCGGCCTCGATCCGATCACGGCGACGACCGTCGACGAAGAGATCATCAAGCTTCGCGATATCGAGGGCGTCAGCTCGATCGTCGTGACCCATCAGCTGCGCGACGCGTTCTACATCGCGACGCACACGGCGACGCGCGACGGTCGTAAAGTCGACATCCTCCTGGCCGACGAGGATAAGTCGGAGGAGGCCGAGTTCATCATGCTTCGCGACGGCGGCATCTGCTTCGAGGGGCCCGCCGGCGATCTGAAGCGATCGGGCGATCCGTACATCAAGAAGTTCCTGTCCTGAGGATTTGTTATGCCACGAACGCGCTCCCTGGCGTGGTCCGAGCTGAAGATTGGACTGCTCACGCTCGTCGCGATCTTCATTGCGGCGGGCGTCATCTTCCTGCTGAGCGGAGAGGGCGGCTTCTTCTGGCAGCGGTACGCGCTGAAGGCCCGCTTCCCGAACGCCGGAGGCCTGAAGACCGGCGCCTCGGTCCGGCTCGCCGGCGTCGACGTCGGCTCGGTCACCGCGATCGACTTCAACGGCGATCAGGTCGATATCACGTTCGAGCTGTCGAAAGACATGCGGTCGCGGGTCACCGATCACTCGGTGGCCATCATCGGGTCGGTGTCGCTGCTCGGCGAAAGCGCGCTGGACATCAAGGCGGCGACCGCCGGCACCCCGGTTCCGGACTGGGGGTACGTCAAGACCGCGCGCACGCCAGGACAACTGGCCGACGTCAGCGAGCAGGCCAATCTCGGGCTGATCCAGGCGACCGAACTGCTGAAGGACATCCGGGCCGGCAAGGGCTCGCTCGGCAAGCTGGTGACCGACGATACGCTGTATCGCGACACGACCCAGCTGGTGGAGGCCACGAAGGCGGTTGCCGAGAACCTGCAAGCGGGTCGAGGCACGCTGGGCCGCCTGAACAACGACCCCGCCGCTTACGATGCCCTCAAGGCGTCGCTCGAGAATCTGCAGGGGATCACCGCCCGCATCAACAGCGGCGAAGGCAGCCTGGGACGACTGTTGAAGGACGACGCCCTTGCCAAGTCCCTCAACTCGGCGACCAGGAACATCGATGACATCACCGCTCGCTTGAACCGCGGCGAAGGCACCGCCGGCAAGCTTCTGACCGACGATGCCCTCTACAAGCGGATCGACGCGCTGACGGCGCGGCTCGATGAAGTGGCGAAAAAACTGAGCGACGGGCAGGGTACGGCCGGCCAGTTGCTGAACGATCGCAAGCTTTACGACGCGTTGAACAAGACGATCGGCGAGCTCGGTGGCCTGGTGGCCGATATCCGGAAGGATCCCCGGAAGTACTTGCGCGTCAAAGTGAGTATTTTCTAGAGTAAGACTGAAGGGCAAGGCGAGGAGGCCAATGATGTCCAGACACGACACGACGGGCGGGGGTGGGGTGCTGTTGGCCTTTCTGGCTGGAGCCGTCACCGGCGCCGCGGTCGCGCTGCTCTTCGCGCCCGCGACCGGCGACGAGACGCGTCAGTTCCTGAGCGACAGGGCCCGCGAAGGTCGCGAACGCGCGATCAACGCCGCCCGGCAAGGTCGCGACACGTTGCGCCGGCAGAAAGAGCAGGTGGTGTCGGCGATCGATCGCGGCCGCGAAGCCTTCGACAAGGCACGGCGCGGCGAGGAACCCGCGTGACCGATTGGAGCGTGGTGTTTCTCGGGGTCATCGCCGTTGGGGTGACGGTCATGGCCGGCGTGCAGGTGGGCGTCATCGTCTTTGGCGCCCGGCTCACCCGACGTGTCGACCAGATGGCGACGCAGATCGACCGTGAGATCAAGCCGCTCCTGACCAACCTCAACAAAGTCAGCGAAGAGGCCGCGCGCGCGGCGCAGCTCGCCGCCACGCAGGTCGAGCGCGTGGACCGCCTGTTCGCCGACGTCGCGATGCGCGTGGAAGACACCGCCGCAACCCTGCAGTCCGCGATCATCGCGCCGGCCCGCGAGGGCTTCGCCCTCTTGAGCGGCGTCCGTGCCGCCTTCGCCGCGCTGCGCGAGATGCGCTCGGCGTCCGCTCCCGCCCGTGCCGCTCGTCACGATGACGAAGAGGCGCTGTTCATCGGGTAAGCCTGCCGGGCATCCGACACCGGTCTGACCTCGCCCGGTCCCGGCACGCACTATCTGTATCCATCTCGTCGCAGCAGTCCCTGGTAGGGAGTGCCATCCGTTGACTTGCCACGTGACCGGGTGGTAAACCCTTCACGCATGACATGGCTTCTGGCTCCCGTCGCATGGCTCACGGTCGGCGTCACCTTCGGTTCGTGGGCATCGGCGGGCCAGGAGAGCAGGACGGTGCCGTTGGCGCAGGAACTCACCGCGCTGCTGTCCTCGCAGAAGCGCGATGCCGTGGCCGCGCGGCTGGGCAGCGAAGAGTTCGTGGCAGCGCTCTACTATCCGGGCACGCAGCTCCTGGTGATCAAGGCGAAGTACGCCGCGCCGGCGCTGCTCTTCGAGAAAATCGTCTCGAAGCACTACAAGGACGCCTATTTGGATCTCGCCACGGCGTCGGTGCCCGACACGAAGATCATGATCGAGGACATGAACAGCGACGGCCTGCATGTCGCGCGGGGCAACCGGAACGATCCCTTCGACATCGTCACGAGCGGCACCCAGGCCGCAGTGCATTTCGACGGCGAGTACAAGAAGCGGAAGATGTCCGAAGAGGCCTACTTGAAGGCCTTCAGCGAAGCGGACGCGGCGTACGAGCGCATGTTGACGGCGCTGGTCGCCGAGCTGAAGAAGTAGCCCGCCGATGCGCCTTTGGCGCTTCGGCGCGGCAGGCCCGCGACCGGTGGCGCTAGGCGTCGGCGTGGTCGCTGAAATACGCTGACACCGCGGCCTGCGCCGGTGCCACCTGACGGCGGACCCGATCCTGTTCCTCCGGTGTCAGCGGCTGGAACGCGCGCGCCAGCGCGATGTTCTCGGTGACGAACTCGGGCTTCGGCATCCCCACGACGGCCGCGCTCACCGGCAGCGACAGCGCATAGCGCAGCAGCGGCTCCATCGCGGCACGCCCCGGGCCAGTCCCCACCAGCTGCTCCTGCGCCGTCACCTTCATGCACACGATGCCGAGGTCCTTCTTCACCGCCTGCGGCAGCGCAAGCTCCTCGAAATGGTTGGCGCGTGCCGGGTTCATCGCCATCTGCACGCAGTCGAGATCGCTTTCCGCGATGGCGCGAGCCATGACACGCCCGTCGGTGTGGCTCGTCATCCCGATGCATCGGGTGACTTTCTGATCGCGCAGCTCGTGCAAGGCCTTCAACACGCCGTTCGCCGACTGGATCTGCCTGAGATCGGCCTCGTCGGTGAGGCTGTGGATGTGGAGCACGTCCAGCCGATCGGTCTGCAGGCGCTTCAGGCTCGCTTCCACCACACGCAGCGCGCTGTCGCGGTCACGGGCGGACTCGGGAATCTTGGTCGCGAGGACGACCTCGTTGCGACGCGTCTTCATCAGCAGGCCGACGCGCCGCTCGCTTTCCCCGTTCCCGTATCCGACCGCGGTATCGACGTACGTGACGCCCTGATCAATCGCGTTCGACAGGACGCCGACCGCCTGCTGCTCGTCCGGGTACGCCAGGAAGCGGCTGCCGCAGCCGAAGGCCAGGATCGACACCTGCAGGCCGGAGCGGCCAAAGCGGCGTTTCGGCAATGTGCTGGCGGCACTGCCGGCTGCCGGCAACAACGTGGTGACTGCCGCGCCGAGCGCTGCGGTCTCGAGGAACTCTCGTCGGGTGAGGGGATTGGACATCCGTAGCCTCCGTGCCTGCTACGCGATGATCCTCCCGGTCGTGGTCTCTGGCAAGCGCAAGAACGTCATTGTGGCGGCGGGGCTTCAGCCCCGCGTAGCGATTCGCGGGCCTAAAGGCCCGCCACCACATCAGTTGCTGTGGCAGGCGGTCGCCACGGCGCGGATCAACGCGTCGGCGGAGAAGGGCTTGGTGACGAGGCCCGAAAGGCCGGCTTCCCCGGCTGCGACGACTTGAGGCGATTCGCCGGCGTAGCCGGTGATGGCGACGATGGGCACGCCGGGCCGCGCCGCACGAAACCGAACGACGACCTGCTGTCCGGTCAGCCCCGGCATCACCATGTCGGTCAGCAGCAGATCGACCCGGACATCCGGGCGGGCGGCGATGGACAACGCCTCGTGGCCGTCGGCCGCCTCGAGCACGCGATACCCGGCCCGCTCGAGGAGCCGTCGCGTGATCGCGCGCACGCTCGGCTCGTCGTCCACGAGCAGCACCGTCCGGGCGACCGGCGCTGGCGGAATCGCCTCCTGCAGCGTCGTTCGATAGTCCAAGATTTCGGTGGTCCGGGGAAGGAAGATGCGGAACGTCGTGCCCTCGCCCGGCGCCGTTTCGACCATCACGTGTCCGCCGGCCCGGGTGATGATGCCGTGAACCATCGCGAGCCCGAGGCCCACGCCGCGATCCTTGGGCTTTGTCGAGAAGAACGGCTCGAAGATTCTCGCCCGGACGACGTCGTCCATTCCGGTGCCGGCGTCGATGACTTCGAGGGCCACGAAGTCGCCGGGCGGCAGCCCGTCAATCGGACGACTCGATTCGACGCGCTGATTCCGGGTGACGATACGCAGCGGGCCGCCGCGCGGCATGGCGTCGCGCGCGTTGGTCGCGAGGTTCACGACCACCTGCTCGATCTGTCCCTGGTCGGCCTTCACCCGCCACAGCTCGCGGTCGGTTTCGAGGCGGACGTTCACGTTGTCCGTCATCAGCTGTCGGAAGATCGGCTGCAGGTCGCTGAGCACGGCATTCAGATCGAGGACCGTAGGCTGGACCGCCTGGCGGCGGCTGAAGGCGAGGAGCTTGCGGGTCACCGTGCTGGCGCGATCGACCGCCTGCTCCATGTTGGCGAGGTCGGCCTGACACGATGCGTCCGGCGGCAGGTCGCCACGCAGCAGTTCGGTATAGCCGCGAATCACCATCAGGACGTTGTTGAAGTCGTGCGCCAGCCCGCCGGCCAGGTGCCCCACCGCATCCAGCTTCTGCGCGTGCTGGAGCTTGCGCTCCAGCTCGTTTCGCTCCGTGACGTCTCGGCAGTTGAGCACGATGCCGCCGACGGCCTTGTCGCCGCGCAGATCGCTCCAGAGCACGTCGAGGTCGCGCCACTCACCGGCCGCATTCCGCACGCGAGTGACGAGCGATCGCGGTTCGGTCCCGGTAGGCTGGAAGATCGACGACCAGGTGGACGCGTCCTCGGGTGGCACCAGGCTGCGGATGTTGGTGCCGACGGCGATCTCCGACCGTTCACCGAAGATCCGTGCCGCCGACGGGCTGACGTAGGTGATGTGGCCGTTGCTGTCGACCACCAGCACCACGTCGGAGGAATGCTGCACCAGCGATCGGAAGCGTGCTTCCTGCGCCAGCTGCGATTCGAACAGGCGGCGGCTGACGCGCATCTCGGCAAACTGGCGGAAGAGCAGCAGCGAGGCCATGACCGTCGCGGCCAGCGCCATCAGCTCCAACGAGCGGCGCGCGCCCACCACGATCTCGCCGACCAGCAGCACGAACGCGCCGGCGAGGATGACATACGACAGCATGCTGCTGCGGAAGGCGACATCCGCCTCGCTCAGGGCTTCGGCCGGTGCGGCGGTCCGCCGGCGGTAGAGATGCCACGCCGAGCGCACCGCTGCCCAGCGCAGGACCCAGGCGGCGAACCAGAGCCCGTCGATGGCGTCGCCGGCCCGATAGCCGGCCGAGTCCCTGGCGTAGAAATAGTTGGCGAAGAGATACGCCATGCTGGCGGCCAGAAGCAGGCCGAACGTGGTGCGCGCCTCGGCGTCGCGCTTCCGCGCCGCGCCGACCGTCAGCACGACGAACATCAGCCAGTCGAGGAACGCGCCGACGAGCGCGATCGCATAAGCCTCGGTCCCGGGTTCGACCGCGGCCGCGCGCAGGACGAAATCGAAGGCCAGCACGAACCCGGCGATGATCGTCAACCCGAGGTCGGCGATAAATCGGGCGTCCAGACCCTTGGCGAACGGCCGGTCGGGGAACGCGAAGTAGGCGGACAGCGCGAGGACGTGCTGGATGATCTCCAGCCAATCCACCCAGATCGGGACCGCCGTGTTGCTGATGCGGAGGAGAAATGACCAGACCGTGCCGCTGATCCACAGCGCCAGGTAGGCGCCCACCAGCAGCCGCCAGGCCAGGCGCGTGCGATTATCGAGTGAGGCGACGCGGGAATTCCGCCAGCTCGCCCACGCCAGCGCCAGGCCGAGGGGATAGAAGGCCACCTCGCCGATGAGCACGCTCGAGGGGGTTCCCGCGGGACGGACCGCCAGCCACGCGTAAAACGTACACGCGTAGGCCGCCGCAACGGCATCGGCGATGTACGGCCGGTCCCTGGCCGGCAACGACTGCTGCACCACGTTTCGAAGGAGAGTCCTCTCGTGACGTCTTATCGGCTTCGACGTGGCAATTCACGAGCCGGGCGGACTCGTACTTTGCACACTTCGACACGGCGCGACCACTATAATCGTCCACGCTTTTGATCCCGACTCTCGAAGCCGTCCGCCCGATTCAGCTGGCCGAGATCCGCGCCGCGCGCGTGCGGATCGCCGGCACGATCGTCCGCACGCCGCTCGTGCGGCTGGAACTTGGCCCCGGCTATCCGGACATCCGTCTGAAGCTCGAAAATCTCCAGCCGATCAACGCGTACAAGCTGCGCGGGGCCGCCAACGCCGTGGCCATGCTCTCGGAATCGGCGCGCGCGCGTGGCGTCTGGACGATCAGCGCCGGAAATGCGGGTCAGGGTGTCGCCTACGCGGCGAGACAGGCAGGCGTGCCGTGCACCGTCGTCGCGATCGAGTCCGCGCCGGCATCGAAGATCGACCGGATGCGGGCACTCGGCGCGACGCTCATTCCCGTGTCGTACGAGGTGGCCTGGCAGGCGCTGGACGCGCGTTCGTTTCCTGGCGTGGAAGGGACGTTCGTGCACCCGTTCGACGATCACCAGTTCATCGCCGGTCACGCGACCATGGGCCTCGAGATTCTGGAGGACGCGCCGGATGCGGCCGCGGTCATCGCCAGCATCGGTGGCGGCGGCCTGATCACGGGCGTCGCGAGCGCCATCAAGGCGCTCAGGCCCGAGGTTCGCATCATCGGCGCCGAGCCCGAAACGGCCGCTCCCATGACGCGGTCACTGGCGATGGGCTCGCCGCAGGTGTTCACGGAATGGAAGGCGTCGTTCGTCGATGGTGCCGGCGGCCAGAGCGTGTTTCCGCGGATGTGGGAGCGGATGATGCCGCTGGTCGACGGCTGCCTGGTGGTCACGCTCGAGGAGACGAGGAATGCGATGCGCCTGCTGGCGGAGAAGGCGCGGGTCATCTCCGAAGGCGCCGGCGCGATGCCGCTGGCCGCGGCATTGACGGGACAGGCCGGTCAGGGCCCGATCGTCGCGATCGTCTCGGGCGGGAATGTTGACTTGAAGAAGTTTGCGGAGCTGATCGCGTAGGTCGGGCTTCAGGCTTCAGACTCCGGGCTCCGGGCTCCGCAAGACGTCGAATTCCACCTTCAGAATAGTTTACGCAAGAGGTCCGACGCCACATCCTCGACTGACGCACGCACGCCGCCGCCAGCGCCAGCGGTGGCGAGCCCCAGACGGTCGTCAGCCGACAGGTGAAACCGCATCCCTTCGTCGTAGACCTGTTGCCGCGGCTGACCACTGGTGTAGTCGGTGACGATCAGTTGCGATGAGAGACCTTGTGGAAGCCCATGGATCTTCAGCACGCGTGCCTGTTCGCCGATGTCCTTCCGCGTGACGTTGATGGATGTGGGCGACGACTCTTCGATCTCGATGCGCTTCGGCGGGTCGTCTGGAAACTCTTCGTTGAACACGGCCACTTGCCGCCGAATCGCCTTGAAGACCAGTTCCACGAACTCGCCGCCGCTCCCGGCGATCAGCTGTGACAGGTGTTGCTTGCGGTGGTTGGCGTCAGCTTCTTTCCGGTCCTTCTCTTTCAACCGATCTGCGGCCTTCTTGATCCAGTCGTCAGACATCCATCACTCCTCGCTGCGACGTTGCACGACCGCCCCACTACCAGGTAAACGGCGTCGAGGCATTTCGACAAATAGTCTGCAAAGCGTTTGATCTGGCTGTGTTAGTGGTGCGCGCTGGTGGATTCGAACCACCGACCCCCGCCGTGTGAAGGCGATGCTCTACCGCTGAGCCAAGCGCGCCCTAGGAGGACATCGATCGTAGCTCAGCGTCCGGCCCGGTCGCAAGGGTTCTGGCGCTGCAGAGTAGTTCTGGCGCTGCAGCAGTAGGGCCGAACTTCAGTTCGGCCGACCACAGGCCGACTAAAATGGGGCCCTACTGCCGCCGTCCGGAAGTCGGGCCCTGCTGCCGCCCGTCCGGAGCCTGTAGCCCGAATCCCGAAGCCGAACGAACTACTTCCGATGCTCCGGCAGTCTCCGCTCGCCGGGCCCATCATAAACATGGCTGCTCGGATCGATCCGGCGCATCGGGCGCTCGCGTAGCCGTTCTTCATGCGCGTGCGCGATCAGGCCGGGCACCCGCGAGATGATGAACAGCGCGTTGCCGAACTCGCGGTCGAGCCCGAGGTCGCCGCAGATTCCAGCGATCGCCCCGTCCACGTTGATGTGGATGTCCTCGGCTGACGGCCCAAGCGCCGCAACGAGCGCGCGATCGATCATCCGCATCAGCCGGATGTGCTCGCCCTCGAGATCGAGCTCGTATGCCATGGCCAGCAGCTTGTTCGCCCGCGGATCGTGCGAGTGCAGGCGATGCCCAAGCCCTGGCACGCGCTCACCGGCGTCCAGCTTGCGCTGCACCATCGCCTCGGCGGCGTCCTGATACGACTGCCCGTCACGCACCAGCGCGAGGCCGGCGTCCAGCATCTCCATGCACCCCTCGACGTCGCCGCCGTGATACGAGCCGAAACTCAGCACGCCGGCGGCAACGGCCGCGCGAAGCGGTGCGCCGGTGGTCGCGACGTTCCTGGCCACGACGGTTGACGGCGGCATGGCGCCGTGGTCGACCGACGACACGAGAATGGCCCCAATCAGCCGGCTCACTGACGGCGACGGCAGCTCGCCGGACAACAGGAGATAGATCGCGTCGCCGAAGCTGACACGCCCCATCAGCTCGTCGAGCAGATACCCGCGCACGAGGACCTTGTTCGTCTCGATGCTCGTGATCGCGGTCTTCCACGCGCCGCCCTGGTCCACCGTGCTGGCACGTGTGCGTTTGCCGCTCTGCTGAGTGCCCATGGTCAGATCGTCCCGTAAAGCCGGTCACCGAAATCGCCGAGGCCCGGCAGGATGAACTTGTGCGCGTTCAGTTCGCGATCGACGGCGGGAGTGAAGATCTCAATCTCCGGATGTGCGTCATGCAGCACGGCGATGCCTTCCGGCGCCGACACGATGCAGACGATGCGGATGTTGCTGGCGCCCGCGGCCAACAGCAGATCCAGGCCAGCGACCGCGCTCCCGCCGGTCGCCAGCATCGGATCGACCATCAAGACGTAGCTGTCGCGTAAGTGTGCCGGCAGCTTCGAGTAGTACTTCGACGCGACGGCCGTTCGCTCGTCGCGCTGCAATCCGAGGTGGCCGACTCTGGCTCCCGGCACCAGTTCCAGCACCGCGTCGAGCATGCCGAGGCCTGCCCGGAGTACCGGTACGACAACGACGTCGGCGGCAATGCGGCGAGCGGGCGCGGTTTCGAGTGGTGTGTCCACGGTCCCCGCCGTCGTCGGGAGATCGCGCAAGGCTTCCATTGCGAGCAGCACGCTGATCCGTCGAGCCGTCTGCCGGAACACGTCAGGGCCCGTGCACGCGTCCCGGAGGGTCGCGAGCGCGTCCTGCGCGAGCGGATGTTCGATGAGATGGACCGGCACGCCTCGAAACTATACAACGAGTCTCTCCGAGTAAGATTCCGCGGATGCCTCGATTGCTCATCTTCCTGTGCGGCGCGCTGGCGGTGTCGCTCGGAGCCGCGCCCCGCCAGGTCGGCCTGATTCTGACCGGTGGAACGGTCATCACGATGGACGGCTCGCGTCGCATGCTGGCTGCCGGCGCGGTTGCCGTGGACGGCGCCGACATCGTCGCCGTTGACACGCCCGACGCGGTCGCGGCGGGGTTCACAGCGCGCGACACCATCGACACGACGGGGAAGATCGTGCTGCCGGGCCTGGTCAACACGCACGGCCATGCCCCGATGGTTCTCTATCGCGGTCTGGCCGACGACCTCGCCCTGATGGACTGGCTGACGCGCTACATCTTTCCCGCGGAAGCGAAGACGGTGTCGCCCGAGATGGTGGGCGTCGGCACGCGGCTCGCCGCGCTCGAGATGATCCAGTCGGGGACGACGACGTTCACCGACATGTATTACTTCGAGGAGGAGATCGCGAAGGCGGCGAAGGCCGCCGGCCTGCGCGCGGTTCTTGGCGAAACGATCATCAAGTTCCCTGTCGCCGATGCGAAGACTCCGCAGGAGGGATTGGCGAGAGCCGAGACGTTCGTCCGGTCGTTCCTGCACGACCCGTTGATTACGCCGGCCGTGGCGCCGCACTCCGCTTATACGCTCGACACGTCAGTGCTCCTCGCCTGCCGCGATCTCGCGCTGAAATACCACGTGCCTCTCATTACACATCTCGCGGAAACGGAGGACGAGGTCCGCATCATTCGCGAGCAGTCCGGGCTGACGCCGACGGGTTATCTCGAGTCGATCGAGTTCTGGGCGCCGCGAACAATCGCGGCCCACGGTGTCTGGGTCAATGACGACGATGTCGCTATCCTCAAGAGGCGAGGCATCGGCATCGCGCACAATCCGGAAAGCAACATGAAGCTGGCCAGCGGCACCGCGCCAGTCCCGAAATATCTGGCGGCCGGCGTCGCCCTGGGACTCGGCACCGACGGCGCCGCCAGCAACAACGATCTCGACATGTTCGAGGCCATGCGGCAGGCCGCCTTCCTGCACAAACTCCAGTCGCGCGACCCGCGCGCCGTGCCTGCCCCGGTCGCGCTCGAGATGGCCACCATCGGCGGAGCGCGAGTGCTTGGCCTGGAGCAGGAGATCGGCTCGATCGAGACCGGCAAGCGGGCCGACCTGATCGTCGTCGGCGTCAACCGCGCCCGTCAGACGCCGTTGTACGATCCCGTCTCGCATCTCGTCTACGCGACGCATGGAGATGATGTCGAAACGACGGTCGTGAATGGAAAAATCCTGATGCGGGAGCGCAGGGTCGAGACGCTGAACGTATCGTCGGTGCTCGAGGAGGCGAACCGCTTCGCCGGTCGAATCAGAGAGGCCGTGCGGGTGAAGCAGGGCCCCTAGCGGGCCCGAACGGTTCGCTTCTGGCCAGCAGCCGTGGCGATTCCGGCTCGGCGGCCGCGCCGCCTGCGGCGGCGGTCCGACTGAAGAGGGGGCGCGAAGCGATGACGGGTCCAGTCCCCGACCGGCTCCTGAATTGCCCGTTCCCGCTGTGCCATTGTCGTGCTCCCATCGGCCGCGCGCTCACGCCGACGCGGTCAATCCAATTGAAAGCACGAGCCATGCCGAGTGCAGCCGCCGCCATTTTCGGCAATTTTGACGAGTGGAGGGTGGGAAGGCGGCCGGAATTCCGTCCATCCTAACGTTGAGTTGGCCGCCTATTCGTCCAGGATGCCGATGTAGGGCAGGCCCCGGTACCGCCCCTGGAAATCGAGGCCGTAGCCGACGACGAACCGGTCCTCGATCGTGAAACCGATGTAGTCGACGGGGACCTCGACCTTGCGTCGTGACGGCTTGCTCAGCAGACACACGGTCCGGAGGCTCTTCGGCCCGCGCGCGCGCAGAATCTCCTGCAGATACTGAAGGGTCAGCCCGGTGTCGACGATGTCTTCGACAATCAGCACATCCCGGCCGTTGAGCGCAGCGTCGAGATCCTTCAGCAGCCGTACCTCGCCGGTGCTGGTCGTGCCTTTGGCGTAGCTCGATACGGCGAGGAAGTCGATCGTCGTAGGTTTGTCGACCGCCCGCACCAGGTCGGCGAGAAAGACGAACGCGCCCTTGAGCACGCAAATCAAATGCAGTTGCGGTGCATCGGCATAGTCGCGCGACAGGTCGGCGGCGAGCTCGCGGATGCGCTGATGGATCACGTCGGCTGACAGTAAGATAGGGGGCGTCATCGATGGCGGGCGGGGGAATGGCCGTCGAGCGTAGCACACCGACCGAATGGAGACGAAGCGGTTCGACATCATCACCGAGGCGGATGCGCGGGTCCTCGATCCGGGCTCCACCGTGCGGCTGTCGCCGCGTGGGCACGTCACGCCGCTCGCGCAGGATACGCTTCGCAGCCGGCGCATCACCGTCGTGTTCGAGGATGGTCGCGCCCTCCAGAGCGCGCCGACCCAGAGTGCCGTGAGGACTGTCGCCATCGGCAGCGACCATGTGGGATTCGACCTGAAGGCCGCGCTGGTGCCCTGGCTTCGCTCGCGCGGCATCGCCGTCGAGGACGTGGGCGTCCTGGACAAGACGCCGGCCGACTATCCGGACATCGCGGCCGCTGTGGCGCAGCGCGTGGCGCGCGGAGAGGCCGACGCGGGCGTCGTGATCGACGGAGCCGGGATCGGGTCCGCCATGGCCGCCAACAAAGTCGCGGGCATCCGCGCCGCCATGTGCACCACCGAGATGCTGGCCCGCTACAGCCGCGAGCACAACGCCGCAAACGTTCTCACGCTCGGCGCGACGCTCATCACCGTCGACGAGGCGCAGCGCATCGTCGCGCGATTCCTCGAGTGCTCGATGCACGAGCCCCGCTATCTGGCGCGGATCGAGAAGATCGCCCGGCTCGAGCAGCGCTGATCTCATGGACGTCCGCCGGCTGATCGAAATCATCGTCGAAGAGATGGCGGCAGCCGGGGTCACGCCCGGCCAGCATGCCTGCAGTTGCCACGGGTTCCTGTACGACTGCTGTCCCGACCGTGTGCGAGGCGTGCTCGACGCCGGCGCCAGCCGCCTGGGCCTGCACGCGAGTGGCGCCCGGCCCGGCGACGTCGCCGCGCTCATCGATCACACCCTGCTCAAGCCGGACGCCTCTCGTCGCGACATCGAGACGCTGTGCCGCGAAGCCGCCGAGCTCGGGTTTGCCACCGTCTGCATTAATCCGTGCTGGGTCCGGACCGCCGCCCGGCTCCTGCAGGGCAGCCGGCCGGCGGTGTGCACGGTGGTCGGGTTTCCGCTCGGGGCGACGACGCCGGACGTGAAGCACTACGAGACCCGCCGCGCCATCTTCGACGGCGCCGGCGAGATCGACATGGTGATCAACATCGGGGCGCTGAAGTCGGGCGATTTGCAGACCGTGGAGCGCGATATCGAGTCCGTCACCTCGGCGTGCCGCGATGCCGGGACGCTCAGCAAGGTCATCATCGAAGCGGCCTATCTCACGAACGAGGAGAAGGTGACCGCCTGCACGCTGAGCAAAGCGGCGGGCGCGGACTTCGTCAAGACCTCGACCGGGTTCGGACCGGGCGGCGCCACGGCCGAGGACGTCGCGCTGATGCGTCGGGTCGTCGGTGCTGACATGGGGGTGAAGGCCGCCGGGGGTGTCCGCGACTTCGCGGGACTCGAGGCCATGGTGGCAGCCGGTGCAACCCGAATCGGCGCGTCCGCCGGCGTGCGAATCGTCCAGCAGGCGAAGGGCGGCGCGGCGCCCGCCGCCGGAGCGGCGTCCGGGTACTAAGACGGCAATCTTTCTCCCAGCTTTCGTATTTGTAAGCCTCCTCGAGCCGGTCCTGGCCGATTTGGTTTCTCACCGCGAGCGCGGCCACGCCTGTGGCCCGCGTCCTTCTCACACTCTTAATGAACCTTGCCGTTTTGTCAGTCGCAAACTATCTGCACACCTATTACCTTCGATGTGGGTCACTGGTCTCGTCATCGGTGTAGCATGAAGGCTCGTATAATTCTGGCCTTCGACCAAAGAAGCAAGCAGGAGGGACATGTGGCAAAGCGGATAGCACAGGCTGAACTTCGACAGTTGGCACTAGTCGGGGCACGCGCCAGGCTGGTGACGTTGCGGACGGAAATGGCGTCACTCGTACGGATGTTTCCCGAACTCGGGCGCGGAAGCCAAGCGAAGTCCGGCGGCGCGGAACTGGGTTTGACGAAGCGCCGAAAGAAGCCTGGTCGCAAGCATCCCATGTCGGCAGCCGAGCGCAAGGCGGTGTCCGAGCGCATGCGCAAGTACTGGGCCGAGCGCCGCGCGGCCAAGAGCAAGAAGTAGGTGTGTGAGAAGTGACGGTCCACCTTCGCGCTTCGCGCTACGGTGGACAACCTTCGCGTGGCTTGCCAACCGTAGCTCACGCTCGTTGGCAGGTGAGCGAAGGTTGGAGCGGGCTACGGGAATCGAAACCGATTAACGGGTTTTCTAAGTCGGTGATGGCGCGCGACTTCTGGTGACAAGCGCTCAATCCCCAATGCCTTACAAGCGCGCGAACGTCCACTGGCGTTCGCGCGATTCTCCTCAGTTCTCCCGCGTTTTGGAGACATTTTGGACACGGTCCTGCGACTGTTGCAGCGTTCGCAGCCGCTGCCTTCGTAAACTGGCTGCTCGCCAAAACGAGGAGTCCGTAATGTCCGAGAACTCGGCGTGCGCCACTACGCGGCTCGGTGGTAGTAACTGAGGAGTCCACCACGCCGCTGCCGCCGACGAACGGTACCGCAGGCGGGCTACGGCGGTGGCCGACAACCAGCTCGTTGCCGAGCCCTGGTGGTTCCGTTCGCCGTGGTAGTGCGCACGAACTCGGCGAGTGATCGACGACGATACCGTTCACGGAGCGGAATCACGCGATGGAGGCATTCCTCTCTGATCCAGCGCACGAACCGCTCCGCATACGCGTTGCCATTGGGCGCCAAGAACGGTGTGCGAATCATGCGAACGCGTGCTGTCGCGGGGAAGAGGAAGCACTCCACGGTGGCGCTCCACGTGCTCCTACTGGAAGTGCTCGACCAGCATCAGGTCGCTGCCCGCCCGCTCGTTCTGCGAGTACAGGATCGCCTTGCCGTCCGGCGAGAGGCTCAGGTAGATGACGTGATCGTCGAGCGTGGCGAGGACCCGCTGTCGTCCAGTGCGAAAACTCAGGAATCTCAACGTGTAGGCGCCCGTGCCGGTGACGAAGTAAATGCCGTCCTCCGCCACCGCGAAGCCCCGATTCGGAACAACCGCGTCGAGGAGCTGGGTTTCCTCTCCTCCCTCCATTGCCGCCTTCCACAGGCCTGCCGTCCCTTCGTCGCTTTTCGTGTAGTACACGAACTTTCCGTCCGCCGACTCGAGCGCCGCTAAGGCGCCCGTGTGCGTTACCTGCACCGCTCCTCCGCCTTGCGCCGGCATCCTCCAGATGTCCCGCGTCCCGCCACGGTCGGAGCAGAAATAAATCCACTTGCCATCATGCGACCATCTGGGAATGGCGTTGAACGGTGGCGCATTGGTCAGCGCCACGGGTTGGCCCCCACTGGCCGCGACGACAAAAACACCCCACGACGTACCCGGGATCTCAAGATTCTCCAACCTTCTCGCCGGACGGTACCCAGGTCGCCTTTTCGTGGAACGGCGGAAGCACCTCCCCCGAATTGGACCGCGCGTGCTCACACGCGATGGCGCCCAGACAGCCTGGACCACCTCGGGTCTGGTGACCTCCCCTAAGTAAGGCGACCGCCAGGCGCGCGCAATCGGTGTTCCGACACTCGAACAAGCCCGGTATTTCTAAGCGAGTGGTCCCGCAAGGGACCAGTCGCAACAAGCCGTCGCCCGCCTGATGGCCCGCCGACTCGTCGGAGAGAACTCGGTCGCGTTCGCCAGCGTTCGCTATCTTCGAAGCAGTTATTGCGGGAAGCCGATACGGCGAAGCAGGTCTGCGAAGCGGGGGTCGGAGCGCAGGCTGTCCCACTCTGGCTGTACCTTCAGATATGCCCAGCCTGTCCGCTCATTCCAGGCCCGTTCGAGCCACTGAAAAGCCTCGTCTCTGTTGCCCAGACGCGCGTAACTCGTCGCCACACTCGCAGGCGAATAGACACGGTGGTTTGCGGTATTTTTCAGCTCGATGTCCTTTAGCAGCATCCCTTTCAGTCCGGCCTCGGTGTAGGCCCCCCGAAGCGCTGCGGCAACCTCGGGTCGTCCATTCAGCTTGAGAGCGGTCTCAATCTCATCCATCTCCTGATCGTACATGCCTTTCTGTGCGTAGACGTAGGCGAGGCCCGAATGCACCCTGGCGTTATTCGGATCGAGCCTAAGCAGTTGCTTGAATTCGAGCATCGCTCGGTCGTAGTCGCGCTGGAAATGCCACATGTCGGCTTGAGCAATACCCATCTGAATTGGGAGTGGATCGAGTGCGCGGGCCTGGTTGACTTCATGCTGCGCTTCCTTGAATCTCCCGAGCGACTTCAGGAACGCATGATAGCGATCGTGCGGTATGGACAGGTTTGGATTCAATTCGATGGCGCGCCGGAATTCACGTTCGGCGCCGGCAAAATCCGTAGTCAGCCACGAGACGAACCCCTGGGCGTCGTGTGCTTCCGCAAGCATGCTGTCGAGCGCCAGCGCCCGTTTGGCCGCCGCCTCGGCCTTGGCATTTGCTTCCTTGGCCGGAAGACTCCCAATGTACCCGAGGATGGCCAACGCATCCGCCAGGCCAGCGTAAGCGGCCGCGTAATTGGGGTCTTGATCGATGGCCTGCTGAAAAGACTGCCGTGCCTTCTCAAAGCTGGAATCCGTGGATCGATCGATTTGGTATCGACCCAGCAGATACAGCCGGTAGGCTTCGGCATTCGCGGAACCATGCCTCGACTTCCCTCCTTCGTCGCCCTGCCCGAGCCGGTTCCCGAGCGCGTGCGTGATGGTGGTGACAAGCCGCTGCTGCAGGTGCGCGAGGTCACCGGATCGTTCGGTATAGCGTCCGCCCCATAACTGGGTGTTGTCGCGGACATTCACGAGCTCGGTGGTGATCACCACGTTCTCGCCGCGCTGGACGATCCGACCGGTCACGACCGCATCGACCTTCAGCGCCTGGCCCACTTGCTGTGGGTCAGCTTCACGCCCCTTGTAACGAAACGTCGAACTGCCCGATATCACTTTCATCGTGGGCCACTGCGAGGCGGTGTCGATGATGCCGACCGTGATCCCGTCTGCCAGCTCCTCGATTGTAGAGTCCGCCTGCGCGCCGGCGAAGGGCAGGACCGCAATTGAGGCAATCGCCGGTTTCGGCGAGAACATCACGGGCCGCAGGAACAGGGAGGCTGCACCGATCACCGTGATCACTGCTGCGATCACTATTGACCGTGTTCGGCGCCACCAGGGAACGGACGCCATCTCCAGACTCCGAGTCGGCGCCGTTCCGGACCCGGTGTCCCGCTTCAATCGCTGAAGGTCGGTGCGAACGTCGGCCGCGTGCTGGTAGCGCAGATTGCGATCTTTCTCCAGGCACTTGTCGATGATTCGCGTGAAATCGGTGGATAGATCCGGATTCAGGCGCAGCGGAGAAACTGGAGCCCGGTTCAGAATGGACTCGAAAATCACCCCGGAGGTTTCCCCCCGGAACGGTAAGGTGCCCGTCGCCATCTCGTAGAGGACGGCCCCCAAAGAGAAGAGGTCCGTGCGGGCGTCCAACTCCTTCGCCCGAACCTGCTCCGGTGACATGTACGCGATGGTGCCGAGCGTAGTGCCTGGGCTGGTCAGATGTTCCTCCGAAACGGTGGTGACCAGCTGCGTACTTTGCCTCGCTGACTGGGTTACAGAACGCGGGATCGAAACCTTCGCTAATCCGAAGTCGAGAATCTTGGCGTGCTCCCGCTGCGTGACGAAGATGTTGGCCGGCTTGATGTCGCGGTGCACGATGCCTGCCGTGTGAGCGGCGTCGAGCGCATCGGCAATCTCGATAGCGAGCGACAGCAGCAGCTCGATGTCGTCGAGCGGCCGTCCCCCGATGCGGTGCTTCAACGTCACGCCATCCAGGAACTCCATGGCGATGAACGCCTCGCCGTTGTCCTCGCCGATGTCGTAGATCGTGCAGATGTTGGGATGATTCAAGTGGGAAGCGGCCTTGGCCTCGCGGCGGAATCTCTCGAGAGCCTGGCAATCCTGGGCCATATCGCGAGGCAGGAACTTGAGCGCGACAAAGCGGCCGAGCCGAGTGTCCTCGGCCTTGTAGACCACGCCCATGCCGCCGCCGCCCAGTTTCTCGATGACGCGGAAGTGGGAAAAGGTCTGGCCAATCACGGAAGTGACCTGAGCTGGATGCTATGGGCTGGCGACGGCGGGCCGTGAGCTGAAGTCACAACATTCTGTGACCTAAGCAGAGTCCGCCCTCTTCACACTGGTGTTCCCCTAACACAACTCGTGTGTTGTCAGAGGGTACGCCGAATCGCAGTGCGAAGGGGTTGCCCTTTCTGATGAGCGGGTGCAATTGAAGTTCCGGCCGCAGAAGCCGCGAACCGCAGGACTGCACGCCAGCTTCGAACAGCGTCGTGATGACGTCGCGAAGCTGAAAGGCGGCCCGGGCATGGAAGACGGGGCTTAACCTAACGTCTCGTCGTGCCCGGCGCGGTGGCTTGTTTGCGGCACGCGTTCCGGCTCGCCGAGCGTGGTGGAACCCGGCGATGGAAGTGCTTGATCGGGGCGTGGTGTTGCGTGAAGAGGAGATCGTCTACAAGGAGGCGCTAACGGTCGCACGCGGAGCAGACGTGTTCCCCGGGAACAATAGCCCACTCTCGTCGGCGGACTCGATGTTGCGTGCCGGAGCCAGCGCGGGTCGGGTGAACAACGAGCACCGCGCCAACTCCGGCGAACACTGGGGACGCCACGCTCCCAGAGATCGTCTCGGCGGGGAGAGACGCTGCGGACTCGACCCATTCCGAAGAAGGGCGCGTGGCAGGCGACCAGCGTGGCGTGCCGCATCGCGGGCCACCGAGAGACGTAATCTGCGTTGCGCCGGTGCCGTCGCTGCTGCACACCCAGATCTCGTCATGGCCCGAGCGGTTCGAATGGAAGGCGATTCGCGTCCCGTCCGGTGAGAACTGCGCACTGGCGTCGTGGCGAGTCGACGAACAGATCTTTTTCGGAGAGCGTCGCGCTTCCGCGACAGTCAGGTCGAGTTGCCAGATATTGCGGTCTTCGACTGCAGCATGGACATACGCGAAGCGACTGGCTTGTCGCGACACGCTGGGGTTGGCCACCTCATCTCCGGCAAACGGCATGTCCACCGATC
>CAVXSR010000015.1:0-419256 GCA_963764495.1 Vicinamibacteria bacterium
TCATGGTGCGGATCCCTGGATCTCCAATCACGCCGCTCTGCCTCTGCGGGAGGTACGGGCTGCGGGTGAGTTGCCAGACGCTACCCCCGATTCTGAAGTTCTTCGCCGTCCCGGCAACAACGCCTCGAATCCACTCTCTGATACGTCCAGCGCACGGCGGCAGTGGATCGCAGGCCAGCAGATATAGCACCGCCGTGGTCAAGGCAATCAATGAATAGCTCAAAAGAGGCGAGGCGGAGATCACGCTCGAAGTGTCAAGCGAGGATTTATCGAGAAAGCGATGGACAAGGAGCACGGGAAAGAGGAGTAGAACCGAGAGCGTCAAAAACGCGATCCGCATGGGGCGTCCCGAACACGTCTCGGATTTCTGAAGCCGTTTGCGACGCGTCGATAGGCGCTGCTCTCATGGGCTTCGACGGTTACCTTGAAGATCGTCTGGGTCAGCAGATAAAACAGCCCTCCGAAGAAGAGCACGAGCGCGATACGCGCAATGGCGGGGCTACTCCAGAAATAGACCGCCGCCAACACGAAGTAGACCACAATGCTGAGGTTCGTAAGCTGAAAGGCGAGCCATACATTCGTGCGGCCTGTAGGAGCTGGAACCGACGACAAGCACTCTCTATGAGGTTCAAGAGCGCCTCATCGACGTAGATCATCGCGCCTCAAATCGCTTCGCGCCGCCCTTTACTGCTCGATCGCCTCGATAACGCAAGAAATGCAATGCAGCCGCAGCTCTTCTACTCGCGTCGAATTGCCTTTCCGAAAGAACACGCCGGTCCTTTGACTCAGCGACGACTATACCGCTGAAGGAGGGAGGCCTTCGAGAAAGCGGAAGCGTAGACTGGATGTTCGGCGCGACCAACATCCAAGGCACGCGACAGACCGGAGAAGCGGGAAGCCTGTAAAATGCCGCAGCTTCCCACGGGAGGGCGACGATGCGACGTCGACTGGCGATCGGGATCGCTTTCGGGATTCTGGCGGCGGTGTCGGGACACTTCGCGCAGGCGCAAGCGCCGCAAATGGGGTTCTTCATCACCAGTGCCGGGCCAGGGAAAGGCGCGGACCTCGGCGGGCTCTCGGGCGCGGACGCGCACTGTCAGAAATTGGCCGCGGCGGCAGGTGCGGGTGGACGCACGTGGCGGGCGATCTGACCACGACCGCGTCAGGCGGTCAGGCGGCGGTTAACGCAAAGGACCGGATTGGCGCCGGACCGTGGGCCAACGCCAAGGGCGTGATCGTCGCGACCAGCGTCACCGAGCTGCACAGCGACGCGAACAAACTGTGAAGGAGAACTCGCTCACCGAAAAGGCGGGGTCGTCAGCGGGCGCGGCGACACGCCCAATCGTCACGACATCCTGACCGGAACAATGCCCGACGGCACCGCATCGAAATCATCCGGCGACTCGACGTGCGCGAACTGGACCAGCAGCGGCGACGGAAGCGCGCTCCTCGGGCCATCACGACCGGCAGGGTGGCGGAGCGAACCCGACGTCCTGGAACTCGGCCCACCCTCTCGCGGGCTGCAGCCAGGACAACCTGCGCGGCACCGGCGGCGATGGACTGTTCTATTGCTTCGCCGCGAAGTAGCCGGACTGCCGCAGGCATTCGATTCGGTGCCTTCGAGCTCGACGTGCGCTCGGGCGAGTTGCGCAAGCGGCTGGCGATGGGATTCTCCGCACTTTACCAGCAGCGTTTCAGTACTCGCGCGCTGATCTCCAAACTGCTTGGTGGGTTTTCGCCTAAACCTAGTGTGTGCATCATCTCGTGGATGATCAGCGCCTCAACGTGAGAGGGATTCCGTTGGTACGCCTGCCAGAACTGGGTGCCGCAGATGAACACCTCTCTCGACTCGAGGTAGGTAAAGGCCAGTGTCACGGAATCGTGGCAACGGCGGTCGAACGCCTCACGAAAGGTGAGCCGCGCCAGGTAGCGCAGCGGCGTCTCGCCTAAAATATCGAGTCTTTCCTGCATCGTGCGACCGGAGGCATCCCGGAAGTCCGAAAGCACTTTTGCACATTCCGGACGTTCGAGTCTTTCCAGGGATCCCTTCCGGGCTCTCTCGAGCGCGAAGCGAGCCGTTGCGGAATGGAGCGCGTCGGTGCGCAGCGCCGGTTTGTCCTGCGCGAAACCCTCGCTTGAAGCCATCGACACCGACACCACGAGTACGACCGTCGGGACAACTCTCATTGGCGACTCCTTTTGCGGAGTCGCCTGGCCAGGCGCTTCCTCTTGCTTCAGCGACGATAGGCGCTTAACATCGCGAAGTCCTCGGGAAGCCCTGACGTTTTCATGACCTCCCGGTATGGCGAGGGACTGATGGCATGGCGGTTTGGGGACTTCACGCTGGATGGGGAGCGACGCCAGCTGCTTCGCGCAGGGATTCCGCTCTCACTCGAGCCGAAGGCCTATGAACTTCTGGGCCTTCTCCTTGCCCGACGACCGCGCGCGCTCTCCAAGGATCAAATCCACGGCGTGCTGTGGGCCGGCACGTTTGTTTCAGAGTCCGCCCTCCCCGGCCTGGTCGCTGACTTGCGGTCCGTGCTCGGCGACGACGCCCGCCGGCCACGCTTCATCCGAACCGTCCATGGCTATGGCTATGCGTTCTGTGGCGAGGCTCGCGAAGATGGAGAGCCTCGAGTAACACCCACTGAACCGGTCCTCCGCGCTCTCGTACTCTCCAGGTCTGGCCAACCCCAATCGTTCGAACGTGCGTTCGACGCTTTAACCGCCGCCCTCGACGAGCCCGCCGGAGCGGCAGTTCATGTGCTCGAGTTCACCGCGGGCTCGCGGCCTCCCGCTCTTCTCCAGCAGCTGGCCTGCCTCGCCCAGCCAACACAGGTTCTGCTCTCGCGTGGTGCCTTCGACCTCGCTCGTGATGGCGCCGATGGACGAGGCGACGGGTTGGCGTGGCTGGCCCATGGGCCTTATCTCTTCGAGGGGATGCCCGAACCGATCGAGGTTTTCGAAGTCGGCCGCCCGGGCCATTCGTTTCTGAAGCCTCCGCCTGACTCGAATGGCGGCCGGCGCGCGCTCCGTCCGGGCGACGAAGCCACGCTGGGTTGGCGGCCGGCGCAGGGTCTCACCGTACCTGGACGCCATGACTGGATGCTTCTCGACAAGCTTGGCGAGGGCGGGTTCGGCGAAGTCTGGTTGGCCGGTCACGCGTCCGGCGAACGGCGGGTCTTCAAGTTCTGCTTCGATGCCTCGCGCCTTCGAGGTCTGAAGCGCGAGGCGACGCTCTTCCAGATTCTGAAGGACGAGCTCGGAGACAGAAACGATATCGCCAAGGTGCTGGATTGGAACTTCGACGAGCCGCCGTACTTCCTGGAATCCGAATACACCGAGGGCGGCAACCTTGCAGACTGGGGGCAAGCCGCTGGTGGCATCGCGAGTGTCCCGTTGGAGACTCGTCTCGAGTTGATCGCGCAAGTCGCTGAAGCGTTGGCCGCGGCCCACTCGGTAGGCGTGCTCCACAAGGATGTCAAGCCGCAGAACGTGCTGATCGCTGAGGATGCGGAGGGCAAATCAAAAGCACGGCTCGCGGACTTCGGCGTCGGCCTCGTGAGGGACAAGAGCGTTCTTCTAGGGCGCGACTTCACGGTGACCGGATTCACGGAGGCGACGAAGGAGGCGAACCGCAACGGAGGCGGGACCCGTCTGTATGCGGCGCCGGAGCTACTGGAGGGCAGGACCCCCACGACGCTCGCGGACATCTACGCGCTCGGGGTCATGCTCTATCAGGTCGTCGTGGGCGATCTCGAGAGGGCCCTCGCGCCAGGGTGGGAGCGGGATGTCGCGGATGATCTGCTCAAGCACGACATCAGCGCCTGCGTCGAGGGCCGGCCTGAGAGACGGCTCGGAAATGCGCTGAATCTGGCCGAACGGCTGCGGAGCCTGAAGCAAAGACGGACGCAGAGCGAAGCGCCCCACCGAAGACGCCGGAACAGGCGTGTCTGGATGGCGGCGAGCATCGTCGCGGTCATTGGGTTCGGCGCGGCGCTCTTCAATTTGGGCGAGAGGGTCGCGGAACGGCCCGTGCCCCAATTCAACCGGATCACGTTCCAGCGTACCGCCGTCGCCAACGCGCGGTTCTCCGCCGATGGGGGGACCGTCATCTACAACAGATGGGGCGACCATCCAGACGAGATCTTCTCGATGCGCCTTGACTCGATCGAGTCACGTTCGCTCGGCCTCCACGCCAGGGTCGCCGCGGCGGCCCCAGGGGAGATGGCCGTGATTCTGCCGAACGGGACGCTGGCGCGTCTGCCCATGGACGGCGGCGTGCCGCGCGAGATCGTCGAACATGTGGTAGCGGCGGATTGGGCTCCCGACGGCAGTCTTGCGGTCCTACACGGTCGTCCCTCTCCGCTACGGATCGAGTTCCCACTTGGTCGTCAGCTGTACGACGCGGGTTCGCTCACCTTCGGCGAAAATCTCCGCGTGTCGCCTCGCGGTGATCGCGTCGCTTTCATCGAGCATCCCTATGGCCACAACTTCGACGGTTTCGCGCCCGGTCCGGGTCACTTGGTCGTTCTCGACCGTCGGGGGCAGAAGCTTGTCTCCAGCGAGTGGACCTCCATCGGTGGTTTGGCCTGGTCTCCCGACGGCAACGAGGTCTGGTTCACGGCCACGAAGACCAGCTTCGCATCAGCCCTTCACGCGCTCTCAGTTGCCGGGCGCGAGCGCCTCGTCGCCCAGATGCCTGAGACGATCTACCTCCATGACATCTCCCGCGATGGCCGGGTGCTCGTGGCGCAGGGACGAGTAAGCGCCGAAGCTCGCGGCAGGATGGCGCTCGACGCCGCCGAGCGCGACTACACCTGGCTGGACGGGACAATCAGAGCCCGCTTCTCTCCCGACGGTCGTTTCTTCATCTTCACCGAAGCGATCGACGGCGGTGGCCCCGTCAGGAGGGCTTATCTGCGGCGCACCGATGGCGCGCCGCCGGTCTGGCTGGGGAACGGCACCGCTCTGGACGTTTCCCCAGATGGAAAGTCAGTGGTGTGCTTGAGCGGCTTCCCCAGTGAACTGCGCCTCGTTCCAGTCGGGGCCGGCGAGCCTCGCACGTTGCGGCGCGGGATGATCGACCAGAGAGGCTATGCCCAGGCACTGTTCGTGCCCGACGGCAAGCGGCTTGTCGGGGTAGGGAGCGCTGGTGGTTCGGTCACGACTCTTCGTGCAGGCGCTGCCCGATGGCGAGCCGCGACTTTTTGCGCCTGTCGGAGTGATCATTGCGACGACAACTTCTCCGGACGGCCGGTTCGTTGCTGCTCACACCGTCGGAGCTGATCGCTTTGCGCTCTATCCCGTCGACGACAGCGAACCGCATCCCATCCCGGGGCTCGCCATTGGCGATATGCCCCTCCGTTTCAGCACCGATGGCACCGCGCTGTTCGTCTTGGAGGCTCCCGAAACGCCAGCGAGACTGAAAGTCGTGCGCCTCGACCTCGCGACCGGCAGGAAAAGCGCTTGGCTTGACCTCCGGCCTTCTGACGCCGCGGCCTTCATTCACTTACCTGCAGGGGGGTATGTCCAGAAATATCGACATCGCGTCCGACGGGCGGTCCTATCTCTACTCCTATTCGCGCGCCTCCTCGGACCTTTACATCGTCGACGGCCTGCGGTGATTACACCGCCATGATCAGAAGACCTCCAGACGCGGTCCGATGCGTTGACGTCGTGCGCTGCGGCTCACCGGGGCCTGCCGCGGATCACGTCGCCGTGGAGGAACCGCTCGAAGTACGGCTCAACGGCGAACCGTTCTCGGTCATCATGCGAACCCCAGGCGCCGATCGCGAGCTCGCGCTTGGATTTCTGTGGAGCGAGGGGCTCATCCGACAGCTCGACGATGTCGAACGCGTCGAGCACGACGACGGTTCGGGGATCGCCAATGTCATCTTCGCGCGTGGGCGCCGCGATGCGGTCGCGGCGGCCCTGGCGGAACGCCGGCAGGTGACGATGAATTCGTCTTGCGGCATGTGCGGGCGGCGTACGCTGGAATCGCTCGCCGTCGATGCGCCGCGAGTAACCATCGAATGGTCGGTCGATCGCGAGACGATCGGCCGGCTCCCGGATGCGCTGCGCACGGCGCAGCCGGCCTTCGCGCAAACCGGCGGCCTCCACGCCGCCGCCTGCTTCGATATCGAGGGGCGTCTCGAGGCCAGTGCCGAAGACGTCGGCCGCCACAACGCCGTCGACAAGGTGCTCGGGCGCATGATCGAGGCGCGGCGGCTACCGCTGTCGCGTTCGCTCCTGCTTGTCAGCGGCAGGGCGTCGTTCGAGATCGTTCAAAAGGCGTGGCTCGGGGGCATTCCGTTCGTCGCTGCCGTGTCGGCGCCCTCGAGCCTCGCGATTGAGCTTGCGCGCGAGGCCGGCATCACGCTGCTCGGGTTCGTGCGCGAAGGACGGTTCAATATCTACAGCCACCCTGAGCGGGCGGCGGTAGGCCCGCCGATCGCTACTTAGGCCAGGACGCCCAGACCGCGCAGATCCCGGCGTTATCGACCGCAAGCGGCTGATGCCGGACGCCCGCATAGACCTGGTTCATCACCGCCGCCGGCGGCGGTCCGAAGTGGCCGATCTCGAGCGCGTGGCCGTTTTCGTGGAGTGCGACTGTCTCGATGTCGATGCCCGGAAGCGCGACATCAATCCCCCACGGATTTCCGGCGCGGTCGCCGCCAGGCGCACCGAAATTGTCGTTGTAGTAGACCTCCGCGAGGGCGGTATCGAGATAGCGGTCGCCGTTGATGTCGGTCGGCACACCGTTGTCGTCGGTGAAGATGAACGTCACGGTGAACGCGAGAATGCCCCGGCCGCCGCCCGGACCACCTACCGCCTCGAAGAAGGCGCGCGGCAGCCAGCCCGCCTCAACGATGTCGGCCAGGAAGGGATTGCCCTCATCGCCGAACCCGAAGAAGGAGTCGAAGATGTCGGGATCGGCGCCCGAGTCCGGCCGCTTGACGATGTCGACTGTCCTGAGACACTTCTCCGCCTGCCACGTCGTCATCGCCCGATCGATCGCCGCCTCCGTCTGCGCGCTGCTGACTCCGCTTGCCGTCGCCCCTTCGCTCTGGTCTACCAGATAGGTGATCCGTTCTCCATCGGCGAGACGGCGCGGATCATTTGCGACCCAGCGAAACCCCTGCTGGTGAATTCTGTTCGACGGGCGACCGCCGCCAATCGTGAAGAATTCAATTTGCTCCACGGCGATGTTCAGCCCTGTCGTGGCGAGACGCTGGTTGATTTTTGCCATCCGCGACAGAACGGCGGCATCCCCTTCACCTGACTGCGCGTTCAGCGTTCCTCCGTGTGGCACCGCGCTCAGAACGCTCAGCGCGAGTACGCCCGCGGAAATACCCTGCCATCGGGTCATGGGTCACCTCGTTGAGAACCGCTGACGACGGCACTGCACTGTAGAGGTTGTCGTCAACCGGGGTGCCGGATTCTACCCTACCTAACCTGCAAGACGTGCTGCAGCTGTAGAGCTAAAAGGTTTTAGTGGCGAGTTGATCGCCACGCCGCGACGTCCTCCCTATAATGTGCGTGCTCGATGCGGAGGTACGGCAATGCGGTACTCACGTCCGACTCTTGCTTCGCCCTTCATTGCATCGCTGCTGCTCGCCGTGACAATCGGCGCGCCGGCGGCGCTCGTGGCTCAAGTCACCTCAGGCTCAATCAACGGCACAGTCAAAGACACGACCGGCGGTGTGTTGCCACATGCGTCGGTCACGGTCTCAAATCCGTCGTCCGGCGTGACGCGGGCTGTCGTCACGAACGACAACGGCGACTTCGTCGTCCCCAACCTGCCTCCCGGGACCTACACCATCAGGGTGGAGGTGGAGGGATTCAAGGTGCTTGAAAAGGCGGGCGTCGCCCTGAGCGCCACCGACCGGCTCAACGCCGGCGTCTTCGAGCTGGCGCTCGGTGGCACGTCTGAAATCGTGAATGTCAGCGCCGGAGGCGGCGAGCTCCAGTTGCAGGCCAACTCCGGTGAACGCTCGGATCTGATCACCGGCAACCAGTTGAACAACCTCGCGCTGAACGGCCGCAACATCCTCGACTTCGTGAAAGTCGTGCCCGGTGTGGTCAGCTCGTTCGACGGCCAGGTTGCCGGCACCGGCGGGATCGACGCCTTCAACGTCAACGGCACGCGCGCCAACCAGCACGAGTTCACCATCGACGGCTCCTCGAATGTGGATACCGGGAACAACGGCGGGACACACGTCACGCTGAATCCGGATGCGGTGGCCGAGATGAAGATCCTGACGTCGAACTATCAGGCGGAGTTCGGCAAGGCCGGCGGCGGCCAACTCGTCGTGACGACCAAGAGCGGCAGCCGCGACTTCCATGGCAACGCGCGCTATTTCCGCCGGCATGACGGGCTCAACGCGAACAGCTGGTTCGCCAACCAGAGCGGCACCGACAAGCCTGAGTATCGCTACAACTATTTCGGGTACAACGTCGGCGGACCGGTGCTGATTCCAAAGGCCGGATTCAACAGCAACAAGGACAAGCTCTTCTTCTTCTGGAGTCAGGAATTCTATCGGCAGCGCATCCCGGGCGGTCTCGAACAATTCCGCGTGCCGACGGAGCTCGAACGGACGGGAGACTTCTCGCAGACCCTCGACGGCAACGGCAACCCGCTCGTCATCTACAATCCCGCGAGCGGCGCGCCATTTCCCGGCAACAAGATCGATCGGAACACGCTGACGCCAGAACAGCAGGCGGTGTTCGATCAGATGTCGAGGATCTTCTCCCTGTACAGTCTGCCCAACGTCGCCGGGAACAACCGGTACAACTTCGCGTCGCAACTGTCATACGACAACCCGCTGCGCGAGGATCTGCTGCGGCTCGACTACCAGATCAGCGGCAGTCATCGCGTCTTCGGCCGGTGGATTCACAACATCACGGAATTCGAGAGCCCCATGCAGACGTGGAACCTGACCTGCATGGGCCAACTGCAGTATCCCGGCGGGTGCATTGCGAGGGCGCCCTCGTGGAATCTGGCCCTCAATCTGGTCAGCACGCTTTCGCCCACGCTGATCAACGAGGTGACGCTGGGCCCCAGCGTAACGCGCTCGGACTGGAAGGGGAACAGCGGCAACATCTCGCGGGGCACCAATGGCATCAACCTGCCGCTCCTCTTCCCGGTCACGGCCGACGCGAACGTGCCCGACTTCGGCTTCAGCGGCAACGACAACATCGCGTATCCATGGTCGTATCTGGGCGCCAACCCATGGTTCCAGTCCAACACGACGATCAACTTCAGCGACAGCCTGACCAAAGTCCTCAACAGCCACACCATCAAGACCGGCGTGTTCTTCCAGCGCGCGCGGAAGGATCAGATTGCCTGGGGCAACTTCAACGGTCAGGTGAGCTTCAACAACTGTGCGACCTCCAGCACACCGGTGTCCTGCGCGGACAACGCGAGCGGCAATGCGTATGCGAGCGCGCTGCTCGGATATTTCACCGGCCTCAGCCAGTCCAGCTCACGGCCGATCGGCCATTTCCGGTATTCGAATCTCGAGTTCTACCTGCAGGACACCTGGAAAGTCATGCCGCGCCTGACGCTGGACTACGGGATGCGGTTCGCATGGTTCCAACCACAGTACGAGTCGCGTGATCAACTCGCGATCTTCGATCCCGCCAGCTACGACGCGAGCAAAGCCGTGCGTCTGTACATGCCCGCCGTCGGCGGTGGCGCCTACGATCCGGCGCAGCCGGACACCATTCTGAACGGGAATCTCGTCGGCACCGTCATTCCCGGCAGCGGCGACCTCCTGAACGGCGTGCAGTTCGCCTCGAACGGCTATTACCAGGGCGGCTGGAAGGACCGGGGCGTGATGCCGGAGCCGCGTGTCGGCTTCGCCTACGCGCTGACCGGCGACAGCAAGACGATCCTCCGCGGCGGGTTCGGCATGATGCACGACCGGATTCAAGGCAATCTGATCTTCAACCCGGTCTTCACGAACCCGGCCGACGTCGTCACGCCGACGGTGAGCAACGGCAACCTCGCGAACCTCGGTGGCGTGTCAGCGGACAACATTCCGCCGCTCGGCAGCCTCGTGGCTGCGGCACCCGACGGTAAGGTCCCCACGATCTACAACTTCAGCATCGGCGTGCAGCGCGATATCGGCTGGGGCACCACCGTCGATGTCGCGTATGTCGGATCGCTCTCACGCCATCTCGTGACGTCGCGAAACGGCAATCAGATTCCGTATCTGACCGCGTTCAGCCGTGACGCCCAGGACCCGTCGAAGTACCCCGGCGGGGTCGTCCCGGACGTCGAGCCGGATCTGCCGCAGGCCTATGCGGACGCCGGGTTCAACTACAGCGGCAATTACGCGTTCGACGCGCCGTTCCTGGTGCCCTATCGGGGCTTTGGCACGATCCAGTCCTACAAGTTCGACGGCAATGCGGATTACCACTCGCTGCAGGTGTCGCTGCAGCGGCGCTTCAGCAAGGGTCTGACTTTCGGGATGGCGTACACCTATTCCCGCACTCGCACCACGGCGAACGCCGACGAGGATGCGCAGGACGCGTTCGACACGCGGCGGTACGACTATCGCCTGGCCTGGTGGGATCGACCGCACGTGCTGGTCTTCAACTACGTCTACGATCTGCCGAATCTCGGTGAACGGTTCGGCGGCCCGACGTGGCTGCGGTATCTCACCGACAACTACCAGCTGTCGGGCATCACGTCGTTCCAGAGCGGCGCACCCATCGACACCGGCCTGTGGTGGTCGCCGGCCATGACAATCAACGGTACCTACAACGCGTGGTGGATCGGCTACAGCCGCGCCTACGTGTATCCGACCATCACGTCCGACGTGAACACGAGCGTGGGCACGTCGAAGTTCAACCCGGCGGCCTTCGCGCCGCCTCCGGTGGGCCTCCCGCCCACGCCGTCGCGCGATGGGCTGCGCGGTGGCGGCCTTCAGAACTGGGACATGTCGCTCTTCAAGAACATCCCGCTCGGGGCCCAGGACCGCTACGTGCAGCTCCGGTTCGAGGCCTTCAACGTCTTCAACCACCCGAACTTCAGCAACGTGAACCTGAACTGGACGGTGGATCCTCCCGCCGGCACGGCACCGACGGCGCTGACCATCAACACGCGCCAGCCCGGAGACACGTCGCTCTACGGGAGCGCCTTTGGTGAGTACTCGAGCACCTACACCGGCACGGGCGGCCCGCGCGTCCTGCAGCTGGCGGTGAAGTTCTATTTCTGAACCCGAGGTTATTGCTTCTCGTATCGCATCGGCCGATCGGCGCCCCAATGCGTCATCACGAGGCTGGTGCCGTCGATCGTCAGCGGTTCGTCCGTGAAGATCACCTGCTGGATCGCGTCGCCGTTGATCTCGAAGTAGATGTCCTTGTGAGCTGGATTGATGTCGAACGGACCAGCCTGGAGCTCGTAGACACGCACCTCGAAACTCACGGCCCGCGGCTTGGACACCTCGGGAAACTCGGCAGCGCCGTCGTCAGCGGTGGTGGCCTCGGCGTCGCCGCCGGCCGCGTGAAGCGTGACGCGGATGTGCGGGACGCCCCGGCCATTCTTGCCCAGCACCGACACGCGAATGCCTCCTGACGTGCCGGCATCGCTGCGAAGGAAGCGGAATGGCTCTTCCTTCGTGCCCGGGCTCTTCAGGAGGACGGCGTCCTTCTCGTGGCGCCACGTGCCCTTGGCCCAGTAGTCTGCGGCGCCATACGCGAGCATGAACTCGAATTGGCCGTCCGGCTTCAACAGCAACTCAGAGCCTACTTCCATCATTCCCGTCAGCACGTAATGGCCGGCCACGTCGTCGGACTGCGCAAGCGGACTCGCGATTGCCAGCGCGACAATCATCATCACTGCCCTCGCCGTACGCATACTGGGACTCCTTGCAAATCCTGGAACGCCTAGTCTAGGTCCGGCGGGTGCCAACCAGCCTTCGCGGGGCTAAAGCCCCGCCTCCACTGCAACCCGGGCGCGTCAGCGTCGCGGCAAGGCGTACGCGACGATGCCCTTCGGGCCTTGCAGCGGAGGCAGATTGGCATCGGCCAACGCGCGCGTGGCGTTGTTGGCAGGCGCATTCGAGGCCGTCACGAGCAGGTACTGGCGTCCACCGAGTTCGTACATCGAGGGCGCCCCGCTGGTCACACCGCCCAATGGCGCCTCCCACAGCTGCCTGCCCGTCGCGCTGTCGTAGACATGGATTTTGCAGTCCGCGGCGGTGGCGAACACCAGCCCTGTCGCGGTGACGATCATCCCACCCTTGATCGTCGCGGCCGCGCCCGTCCCGGTCACGCCCTGTGCGATCAGCCGTCGATCGTCGCCGAGGCCGATCTGCCACTTGATCGTGCCTTCGATTCAGATCGTACGCGGTCAGCGTCGTGTACGGCGGATTCACAATCGTCGGAAAGAGGCCGAACCCATCGGTCAGGTACTGTCCTTCCTTCACGACCTCCGGTGGGACGGCCATTTCGCTCGGGTCGAACCTCGCCAGGCTTGAGCAGACGTATCAGCGTCGGCACGTTGAAGCCAATCACGTAGACGCTGCCGTCGGTCGGGTTCGCCGCCGTGCTGCCCCAGTTCGATCCGCCGTGATTGCCGGGCATGTGCAGCACTTCGTCGAACCCGATGGGCGTGAAGGGGCCGTCGTTTCTGGCCTTCATGATCCGCTGCCTGAAGCTCGTCGCGTTCGGTCGGGCGTCAGGATGTACGGGTTCAGATCGTCAACGGTGAACTTCTGGCGCGAGAACGGCGGTGGGCGGGTGGGAATCGGCTGCGTCGGCCAGACCGCTTCGCCCGGCACGTCGGTGCGCTGAGGCACGGGACGCTCCTCGATTGGCCAGATCGGATCGCCGGTCACGCGATCGAAGACGTAGAGGTACCCGTTCTTACTGGCCATCGCCACAACATCGACCTTGCGCCCGTTGCGATCGATGGTGGTCAGCTGCGGCGCCGAGTTGTTGTCGAGATCCCAGATGTCGTGGTGAACCGTCTGGAAATGCCACAGCCGCTTGCCGGTCCTCACGTCGAGCGCGAGGAGACAATCGCCGAAGAGATTGGCGCCTTTCCGGTTGCCGCCGTAAAAGTTGAACTTGGGACTTGCCGTCGGGACGTAGAGGATGCCTCGACCCGTGTCGATCGACTGCTCGCCCCAGTTGTTGGCGCCGCCGACCGTCTTCCACGCACCTTCCGGCCACGTGTCGTAGCCGAACTCGCCCGGGCGCGGCACGGTGTGAAAGGTCCACACCAGCGCGCCGGTCCGGACGTTGAACGCGCGAATATCGCCGGGCGCCGACGCGTATTCCTGATTCGTGGCCGATCCAAGGATCAGCAGATCCTCGAAGACCCGTCCCGGAATTCGGCTCTGCTGATCGACGGTGGCGGGATCGCGATCCAGGCCCACACGCAGGTCGACGAGGCCATCGATGCCGAACGAGGCAATGCGTTCACCGGTCTGCGCGTCGAGCGCCTGGAGCAGATTGTTAACGCTGAAGAACAGGCGGCGGTCCTTGCCGTCACGGCTCTCCCAGTAGTTCACTCCCCGGCTGTTGAATCCCTTGACGCCCTCGTGAATCCAGAGCCGCTTCCCGGTGGCTGCATCGAGCGCCACGAATGAGTCGTTGGGCCCGCGGCCGTAGACGACGCCGCGCACGACGACGGGATTGAAGTCGGTCTCGCCGGCTTCGTAGATCCAGGCGACCTCCAGCTGACCGACGTTGGCCGGCGAGATGTGGGTCGTGGCGACGAACCGGGAGCTGTCAGGACTGCCGCCGTAGTCGCGCCATTCGCGTTGCTGCTGGCCGGAGACCGAGAGCTCCGCGATTCCGGCCAGCGCCACGATCACCAACGTCTTGAGGACATCCACGGGTGGCCATTATGTCCCGGCCACGCCGCGTCGGGCGAGATGCGCCGTCGAGCGGACTATGGATTCGACGCGAAGCCCTCGCACGACACCTGCGGATTCCAGTCGACGAACGTGCCGTGCGGGTTCTCGCGCCACGCCCAGACGTGTAGCTCGTAGAAGGGATCGAGGCCATAGCGGTTCGGGCTGTCGTTGAACGAGAACACCTGTCCGCGCAGCGTTGGCGGAAGCTTGTTGTTCTTGTGCCATGCCTTCGCGATGACGATGTATTCGACGCCCAACAACTGCAGTTGCCCGTCACGCTTCTCGTACATCAGGGCCTCGGGCTGAGAGACGTCGAGCTGGCCGTCGAAGACCAGATCGCCGTTGACGTAGTGCACACCCATCGCGCCTTCCTGGGTTCCGCTGACGCACCCGAGAAATGGGCCGTATCCGGCCGCGATCGCGGCGTTGACATCGAGGAACGGCCGGGTCACGTTGATCACGTCGGCGACGAGGCCGTCGTCGACGGCCGCCGCGTGCAGCGCGGCGTGATTCTTGTGGCCATCCTGTGCATCGATGCGCGGGGCCAGGCACAGCGAAAGAGCGATCGTCGTGCCGAGCAGACGAGACTTCTTCATGACAAGCACCTCCAGGCGCGAGTCTAGAAAGTCATCGGCGCGCGGGCATCGGGGCCGGCCCCCCATTTTGCGGACGGGCGTCCCCCAGGTGATGCACGGCCACGCGGCGGGCTGAAGTCCCGCCTCCACGGGAATCTTTCACGAGCACCTGCAGCTGCAGCTGCCATCCTGTGCAACGGTCGGTACGCTCGCCCAAGCAAAGGCTGAGCCCGTAACGTTCGAACTCGCCATCCGCGTTGCGGGGCAAGAGATGCCACTCGAGGGCGCCCCATGTGAGCGGCGCCTTGAGGTGCAGTTCGATCGCGACTTCACACGAGGGCGAGGGCGAGGGCGGCGCAACAGGAGACCAGAGCGGCACCACCGCGAGCATGGATGAGCCCCAACTGGACCACGACGTTCGCCGTCTCAAGGGAGACCGCAGCGTCGTGCGGGCGCAGCGCAGGGAATTCGCACGTCTGACGGACATGGCTCATGATAGAAATGCGCGCGGCACCGCCGCATCGGGGGCGGGCCCCCATTTTGTGAGCGCAAATCCCCAGGATCCGATCGCCACGGCCCTGCTCGAGCGTGACGGGGCCCTCGCCGCGCTGACCCGCGCCCTTGCCGCGTCCCGTCCGCAGGGCCAGATCGCCGCGGTGTCAGGCGAAGCGGGCGTGGGAAAGACCACGCTCCTCCAGGCCCTGGCCGCTCGCGAGAGCCAGACGACTTCTTTTCTCTGGGGCGCATGCGAAGCCCTCGCGACGCCGCGGCCGCTCGGGCCGCTGCTCGACATGGGGCCCGACCTGGGCAGCGAGCTCGAGACACTCGTCGCCGCCGCGGCTCCGTGTCGGCGATTCTGGGTAAGCTCGAAGTCGCGACACGCGACGAGGCGGTGCCCGAGGCCCGTCGCCGGGGATGGCTCACCGACCTGACGCAAGCGCCGACAAAATAGGGGATCCTCCCCTATGTTTCGGGGCACCCGGGTCGGGCTACGCTTGAGGCGCTGGCGGTCAATGCGGGCCGGCTTTCGAAAGGTGGACGGGATGGCGCGGTATGTGGTCGAGCGCACGTTTCCAAATGGACTGGGCCTGCCGGTGAGCGCCCAGGGCGCGGCGGCGAGCCGAGAGATCTGCAAAATCAACAGCGAAGAGAAGGTGACCTGGGTGCATTCCTACGTGTCGGCCGACAAGAAGTTGACGTTCTGCATCTACGACGCGCCCGACCCGGACGCCATCCGGCGCGCCGCCCGGCGCAACGCACTGCCCATCGACCGCATCACCGAGGTGCGCGTGCTTGATCCCTACTTCTACTATTGAGCACGAGCACGCACCGCCACAGTCGGCGGTGCGGACGGCGATGGCGGGCCTGATCGGCAACGTCCTCGAGTGGTTCGACTTCGCCGTATACGGGTACTTTGCCAGCGACATTGGCCGGCAGTTTTTCCCGCAATCGAGTCCGGCGGCGCAGCAGCTCCTCAGCTTCGCCGTGTTTGCGCTGGGGTTCTGCGCGCGGCCGATTGGCAGCCTCGTGCTGGGTGTGGTCGGCGACCGCATCGGACGACGGGCGCTGCTGACGCTGTCCATTGCGCTGATGGGCGGCGCGACGCTGCTGATCGGGCTGCTGCCGACCTACGCGCAGATCGGGGTTGCTGCGCCGGTACTGCTTGGTGATCCTCCGCGTGGTCCAGGGCTTCTCGCTGGGCGGCGAGTTCACCGGATCGATGGTCTACACCACCGAGCTGGCCTCGGCCCGGTGGCGCGGTCTGATCAGCAGCTCCACCGCGGCCGGGACCACTCTGGGGTTCATCCTCGGATCGGCATCGGCGTGGCTCGTCAACGTGTGGCTTGGCGCCGAGCAGGCCTCCGCCTGGGGCTGGCGCGTCCCGTTCATTGCCAGCGTCAGCTTGTGCGTGATCGGATGGCTGCTGCGCCGCGGCATTCACGAATCAGCGGAAGGACTGAAGGCCGCCGGGATTCGTCCGCCCCTCCTGCCCTCACTCGTGGCCGACTGGTGGCCCATCGTCCAGACCTTCGGGATCGTGGCGATGACCAACGCCGCGTACTACCTGACCTTCACCTACGCGGTGGAGCGACGCAAGCATCTGACCGGCGAAGGCGGCGAGACCTTTCTGCTCGCGAACACCGCCAGCCTGTTCGTGGTGCTCCTGGCCAAGCCGCTCGGCGGCTGGCTGTCGGACAAGGTCGGCCGGCGCCGGCTGATGATGGCGCTGACGGCCGTGACGATGCTGCTGATTTACGTGGCGCTCGAAGGGATGCTCTACGGCGGCACGCGCCAGTTCATCGGCGGCCAGCTCCTGATGGCGGTGCCGCTGGGCATGGCGCTCGGGCTGCAAGGAGCGATGCTGGTCGAGATCTTCCCGCTACGGACGCGCATCACCTCGATGAGCCTCGCCTACAGCGTGACGCTGGCGCTGGCGGGCGGCACCGCGCCGCTCGTCGCGACCTGGCTCACCGAGCGCTTCGGGCAGCCGCTGGCACCCGCCTACTACATCATGCTCTATGGCGCGATCGGCCTGGCGCTGATGTGGCCGATGGAGGAAACGAACGCGCGACGGCTTGATCAATAGCCTCTTCAGGGTGCGTCAGGTGCGTCAGGTGCGACGGGTGCGTCATGTGCGACGGTTGGTCGGGCGCGGTGCAAGGTGCGCGCCCCGCGGAGCGTCGAGACCGGGCCGCGCACGGCGGCCCAGACGAAGAGCACGGCCGCGACGAGGCTCAGGACGCTGCGGACCGCATGCAGCCGTCCCCATTTCTCCAGTAGCTGCCGCGTTTCGGGCGACGTCCGATCGCGCACCGGATCGAGCAGCCGCGTATTGGTCGGCAATATGGCGATCAGCGTGAACGGGATCACCGCAAAGATCAGCGCCGACGCAACCAACCAGAGGGTGCCGCCGCCGATCCACCCGCGCGCCAGCCCTGCCAGCGTCGCCGTAGCCGCGAGGAACACCTGCATCACGGCCGCCCTCTTGTAGCTGGGGGCGAACTCGGTCGCCGCAATCTCAGTTCCGCAGGCCAGTCGCGCCGGATGCTCGGCGACCGTGATGTAGATGGCCGCTCCGGCGAAGAGCGTGCAGGCGAGCACCGCGATGAGCTCGAGGAGCTCGGGCATTACCGCGACGGGATTCGATGCTGCGTCAGCTTCCGATAGAGCGTCTTCCGATTCAGGCCGAGCACGCGCGCGGCGGCCGCCTTGTTGCCGGCGACCTCGTGCAGCGTGTGCACGATATGGTCGCGTTCGACGTCAGCGAGCCGCCGGCCTCCCGCATGGCCCGGTGTGACGGCTGGCCCTTGAGGCTGTCGGGAAGATCGTCCAGTGTGACGAGCGAACCGGCCCCGAGCACGAGCGCGCGCTCGATCACGTTCTCCAGTTCCCGCACGTTCCCCGGCCAGAGGTGCCGCCGAATCGCGGCCATCGCCTCGTCGGATAGCGCACAGTGCGCCTTGCCGATCTTCGCGCCGTGCTTGCCAAGCAAATGGCTCGACGAGCGGTTCGAGATCGTCGGGACGTTCGCGCAAGGGCGGCACGCGCACCTCGATGACGTTGATGCGATACAGCAGGTCCTCGCGAAAACGCCCTTCGGCTACCAGTGCCGGGAGATCGCGGTGTGTCGCGGTGACGATGCGCACATCGGTGGGCACCGGGGCGGGCGCGCCAAGCGGATGCACTTCTTTCTCCTGCAGGACACGCAGGAGCTTGCCCTGCAGCGCGGTCGCCATGTCGCCGATCTCGTCGAGGAAGATCGTCCCGCGGTGCGCAGACAGGAACAAGCCCGGCTGATCGGCACGGGCATCGGTGAAGGCACCCCGGCGATACCCGAACAGCTCGCTTTCCAGCAGCGGTTCGGGAATCGCCGAGCAATTCACGGCCAGGAACGGTCCCGGCGCTCGCGGACTTTTCCGGTGGAGGGCTCGAGCCAGCAGTTCCTTACCGGTGCCGCTTTCCCCGACGAGCAGGATTGGGGTGTCGCACGAGGCCGCGCGGTCGATCAACCGCATCACCCCGCGCATGGCTTCGGACTGGGCGAGGATCCCGTTCAGCTCGTCTAGCACCGGCGGACGGCTGGCCGGCTGTCGACCCGCACGGCGGCTGGCGATCACATCGTCCAGCGTGCCCGGGAGTTCGCGAAACTCGACCGGGCGCGCCGGGAACGCGACGAGCGGCGGCCGCGCGTCGCTTCTGGCGTCGGGCTGGCCGGCCCGAGCGGGTGTCGCGACCAACACAACCGGCGTCTCTCCCTTGTCGGCACACAGCAGATCCAGATCGGTGCCGTTGCGCGACGTGAGGTTCGCATCGGCGACGACCACGTCGACGGCCGTGCGTGCGTGGATTTTGCGGGCCTCGGTCCAGCAGGTCGCCGTCAGGACCGTGTACCGGGGCCGAAGTGTCTGTTGCAACCGGTGTTGCAGCGCTTCGTCATCTTCGATGACGAGCACAGTGACGTCTGAAGGCATTGAACCATCATCACGTGTCGAGGTCGGCGATGTCACAGGTTTTTTGTAAATTTCTCTGCTGGCTGAGCCGCGCGCAGGACGGACGACCGGCGCCGATCGCCACAGGCGTGACGGATCGACACAGTCACATGGAAGGCACACCGCGATTGGTGATTGCGAACGCGCGTGCGCCGATGACGTGCGTCGGCATGGGGCATCAACCCCCGCGCCGCGCGCCGTGAGGGTGCGAATCTCAAACGATTTTGCGATCGGCGGGCGGGAACGGACGTTGCGAGACGAATAGTGTCTCACTCGTTCAACGCACTTCCTGAAGGAGGTCCAATGATCGCATCCGCATTCAGTGCGCCTTTCACGAATCCCGCTCAGCACAATCCCTACAATCCATGGAGTCTTTCGTCCCAGAACCCGCAGGGACTGGGCATCAATCCGTACGCGTTCCAGCAGTACGCGCAGAACCAGCCGCTTTCTAGCGCTCCGCTCAGCTCGATCGCGGGCCAGGTGCCGGGGCTGCAGCAGCTGCAACAGACGATTCCGCTGCTGCAAATCGTGCCGCAGCAGCTGCAACACCTGCAGCAGCTGGTCTCGCTGCAATTGCAGGAGCTGCAACAGCTGCAGCAGATTGTCCAGTTGCTGCCCGGACAGTTGCAGCAGCTTCATCAGTTGATCCAGTTTGTGCCGCAGCAGCTTCAGCACTTTCAGCAAACGGCGCAGTCTCAGCAGCCAGGCCAGTTTCAACAGCCGTCGCAACTTCAACAGCCCTTTGCATACGGACCAGGGGTTGGCGGCTTCGCGGTGACCGCTCCGTGGGGCATCGGCCCGCAGGCTTTTGGCGCGCAGCCGAGCCACGTGATGTGACCGCGAAAGGAGACATCACATGGCAGAACCGATGTTTGGAACCGTTTCTCCGGTATGGTCCGCCGTGCCCTTCCCCGGGCTCGCGTGGTTCCAGGCGCCCATGGCCGGGAATCGCGCGATGGGCAGCCCCCCGGGTTCCGCTGGCGTCACCAGCGGCATGATGACCAGCATGCCGGCAGGCACGTCTCCGGGATTCGGCGCTGGCCCGTCGACTGTCGTATCGACGCCGGTGGCCGCTCCATTTCCGCCCGTGTTCACTCCGGACATCGCGGGGGTGACGGCGCCGGCGCTGGTGATGGCTGTGGCGATACGGAGGGGCCAGCCAGCCGGCCCGACCAGCGATCAGGAGATCGAGGAGTTCATCTACGACGCGCTGGATCTCTTCTCCGGCGCCAACGACGTGGAAGTGCGCTGCGACAGTGGCCGGACAACCCTGACCGGCAGCGTGTCTCAGAAGCGGCTCAAGCGGGATGTGGGCGAAATTGCCTGGGCCATCCCCAACATCAGCGACGTGCAGAACAACATCACGATTGCCCCACGGCGGCGCTCGCGTACGCAGGGCCGCGAGGTCGAGCCATCGGCCGTCGCGGGACGCAAGCCGGCGTAGCACGCCTGAGATGCGTGCGCCTGTCGGATCGAAATCGGTTCCCGCGAAGTGGTTCGGAAACGCGGGTCCCCGGCAGGCGCACGCTTCCGACAGGAACCGTCACAGAAAGAAATAACCGCGGTGTGACCGCTACCTCCGCGAGTCGTGCCACTGCCGCCAGGTTGCCGGATCGTGCGGCAGCGTTTGCCCCGTGATGTCGCGCAACGCCTGAAACACCCATTTCCGGGTGTCGGCGTCGAGCGACCCATCCTCGGCGTAGTCGAGGAGCGTCGGCACCGCCGTGAGGCGTTGCTCTCGACTGAGCATGCCGGATTGGGCCAGCCCGCAGGCAGCCCGCTCGCGGATCATGGGCGACGGGTCGTCATGGAAGATCTGTAGCAGTGGCTCGATGGTCTGGTCGGAGCCGAGATACGCGAGCCCCTCAACCGCCCAGTACCTGACGTTGACATTGTCGTCATGGATCGAACCGAGCAGGATCTGGACGGCGCGTTCGGGATCGATGCCACGGTTTCCGAGCAGGGCGATGTCCCAGAGCGCATTCGCACGCGGTCCCTGTTCTCCGGCCCGAGCGGCGGGCTCCAGCCGATCGACCGTGGACGACGACTTGTCGAGATTCCGCGCCGCGATGTCCACTTCGATGCCGGCCGCCCTCACGCGGAGGTCGTCGGAGTTGATGGCCGTCTGAAACAGATTGTTCAGCCGTTCGTCGAGCGTGACGTTCCCGCGCCAACCGCTGACGCGTGCCGCAATCTGCTCGTTCGCTCCGGCATAGTGGTTGATCGATCGCTCGAGCAGCAGTTCCGCCTGCGCCTGCGGCGGCATCGACGCGAGCGTTTCGACTTCATGCTCGGAGAGGACGTTCGCCGACGCCGGCTCCGGTTCGCCGTGCAGGCTCAGGAAGCGCGAGATCCGATCCAGAGCGGCACGCACGGTGCTCGTCCCCAGTAGCAGCGTGACGAGCAGAACGCTTCCGACGGTCACCAGCGTCAATCGGTTGGGTCGAATCACGGCCATCTGTTACTGCCGCCTGATCGTCTGACGACGATCACCTGACGATGATCGAGTCTTCATCGTCGGAAACATCGGCCAGCAGCACCTGAAGGTTGCCGGCGTTCGTCGCATAGAGGAGCCCCGTCGCATACGACACCGTACCCTCGCGCACCAGTTTCTCGATTTCGCCGTCGAAATATTGCATGCCATCGAGTGCGCCATCACGCATCGCGTCGAGCAACGTCTTCCCTTCGCCCTCACCCCGTTCGATGTACTCGCGCGTGCGCATCGTGGACTTCAGCACTTCGACAACGGCCAGCCGGCCTCCGCTCTTCCGGGGAATCAACCGCTGCGAGATGACATAGCGGAATGACGCGGCCAGGCGCGTCCGCACCGCGAGCTGGTCGCCCGAGTCAAAGGCGCCGACGATGCGGTCGACGGTCTTGGACGCGTCAATCGTATGCAGCGTCGACAGCACGAGGTGGCCGGTTTCCGCCGCGGTCAAGGCAATCTCGATCGTTTCGCGGTCGCGCATCTCGCCGACGAGAATGACCTTGGGGGCCTGGCGCAAGGCCGCTCTCAGGGCGAGGGAGAACGTCGGCGTGTCGCTGTGCAGCTCGCGCTGGTGCACGGTCGCCTTCTTGTGCGTGTGCAGGAACTCGATGGGATCTTCGATTGTGACGATGTGCTCGGCGCGCGTCGTATTGATGTGATCGATGATCGCCGCGAGCGTGGACGACTTGCCCGAGCCGGTCGGACCGGTCACCAGCACGATACCGTTCTTCAGTGAGGCGATTTCGAGGAGCGTGGCCGGCAGGTTCAGCTCCCCGAGGGTCGGGATCTTCGTCGGAATCACGCGCAGGACGGCGGCGAACGTTCCGCGCTGACGGAAGACGTTGACGCGAAAGCGCGCGCGTCCGGGGATGGAGTAGGAGAAGTCGCACGCCCCCTGCTCTTTCAGCGTTCGCAGCGCGTGCTCGTTGCCGCCGATCAGCTCCCGTGCGATCTGCGCCGTGTCTTCGGACCGCAGCAACGAGAGGGTGGGCACGTCAACGGCCGTCAGCTCGCCGTGTTTCTCGACTTGCGGCGGTCGCGCAGGCGAAAAGATCAAGTCGCTGATGCCTGCGCTGGATAGGAGCATCGCCTCGATCAGGGCAGGCGCCCCAATCGACAGCAAAGCGCCAGCCGGGGCACCAAAGAGGACGTCTGCATCTCTGAGATGCGTGGCGGAAGCGTCGGGAATTGAAGTGTCCATGGGATCTCTTCTCGTATCGGCCGAGTCGTCGATTCTCGTTAAGATAGTCGACACCTCACATCGACCACGCACCATGTCGTCATCTTCCGGCCCGCCGCCGCCCGATTCGACTCCTCAAGCCGATCGAGCGGCGCTGCCAATCGCTCGGCGGCTGGCGCGCGCCGTGGAGCGCACTGCAAGGGGACGATTTCCGCTGCACTGGCGTCCCGGAGGCGCCGTCGACCGCCTCCCGATGGTCGGTTGGTACGAGCCGCGTCAGCTGCTCGACACCGGCCTCAAGACGCTGTTTTCGATGATCGTGGGCGCGCGCTCGGATCCGCGCATCGTGCAGGCGCTCGCGGCACGGAAGCTCGAGTACTACGACTACACCTATCACTATCGCGATGGGCGCGACGGTCCGTACGTCGATCGCACGCGGCCGCGGGATGACATCTGGATTGACTATGTGAGCGATACGGGCGATGGGTGGAATTCCACGTACGCCGTCGCCTACGCGCTGGCACAGCCGGAGCTCGAGGTTCGCGACTCGAGCGACCTCGGCTACCGGCTGCCGCGCGCGGACCTGCTCGTGTTCGGCGGCGACGAGGTCTATCCGACACCGAGCCGTGAAGCGTATTCCCGGCGTCTCATCACCCCTTACGAGACCGCATTTGGCGACACGCGGGTGGACGAATCGCCACACGTGTTCGCGATTCCCGGGAATCATGACTGGTACGACGGGCTCACCACCTTTGCGCGACTCTTCTGCTCGGAATTCGGGGGCCGCTACTTCGCCGGCTGGCGCACTCGGCAGCAGCGCAGCTACTTTGCCTTGAAGCTGCCGGGGCGCTGGTGGCTGATCGGATCCGACGGCCAGCTTCAGGCGGACATCGACACGCCGCAGATCGAATACTTTCGCCACGTGGCCGAACGATACATGCAACCCGGCGATCGCGTCATCGTCTGCCTCGCGGCGCCGGTGTGGGTTCACGCGCACAAGTATCGCCAGTTCGGCGGCTCGTTCGACGAAACCGACCTGCTGTACCTCAGAGACGAGATCTTTGCCCGTCGCGGAGTGCAGATGAAGGTGTTCCTGTCGGGCGACTACCATCACTACCGGCGCCACGAAGAAATCGCGCCGCTCGAACCAGGATCGCCGATTCAGAAGATCACGGCTGGCGGCGGCGGAGGATTCCTCAACGCGACGCACGACGAGGATGTCACCACACTCGAGGAGGAGCGCGCCGGCACGGACGAACCACGGCGGCGCTTCGCGCTGAAAACGACGTACCCGGACGTCAGGCAGTCGCATCGCCTCAGCTACGGTAACCTGTTGTTCGTGTTCAAGAATCCGCGCTTTGGTATCGTTCCCGCGCTGATCTACCTGATGACGGTGTGGCTGGTCAGCGCGACGATCGTGCACCCACAGCCGGCGAGTCTGCTCGAGGCACTGGCCATCACGGCACAGGCCTGGAATCGGAACCCAAGCCTGACGTTATGGGCCCTCTTCGTCACTGCAGTCTTTGTGGTCTTCACCGACACACACTCGAAGCTCTATCGGTGGCTGGGAGGACTGACGCACGCCGCCCTGCACTGGTCGGCGATGTTCGCGATCGGTTGGACGGCCATGCTGGCGGCGAGATCGTTGTCGCCCGCGTGGCCTTTCCTTCGATTTGTCGTCGTGGGCATGCTCGTCGGCATTGGCGGGTGGGTTCTCGGCTCGATGCTGATGGGCCTGTACCTGCTGATTTCGTTGAACGTCTTCGGCCGGCATAGTCAGCAGGCATTCGCCGCGCTACGCATCGAAGACTTCAAGCATTTCCTCCGGCTGCACATCGCCGCGGACGGCGCCCTCACGATTCACCCCATTCGGATCGACCGGGTGCCGCGCAGCTGGCGGGAACAGCAGGACACGTCGGGTGGGTCGCCGTCGCGTCTCGAGCCCGAGACCCCGCTCGCCGCCGCGCTCATCGAGCCGCCGATCGTGGTGCGATGACGCGAATCACCACCTAGACCCGCGCGTCGCTCCCTCTTGCCTCTATTTGCCTGGCGGACGTGTGTACGGCCCACCACTCGCGTGCGCGGTCCTCGGTCCACAGGCCGGCGCCCTCGACATCGGCGAGCCGACGCGACAGCTCTCGGGCGGACTGCGGCCGCTCGGCCGGGGCCTTCGCCAGGCACGACAGCACAAGATTGTCGAGCGCCGTCGGAATCGGCTGCGCCGTCCTTGTGGATGGCGCGGCCGGCGGCGTGTGGGCGTGGTGCATGAGCAGCGTCATCGGTGTGTCGCCGGTGAACACGAGTTGCCCCGTAAGCAGCCAATAGGCCACGCACCCGGTGGCATAAATGTCGGCCCGGCCGTCCAGGGCCGATCCACCCAGTGCCTGCTCGGGCGCAATGAATGCCGGCGTGCCGTGAATGACGCTGCCCTGCGTGAGCGCCGGGTCGATCTCGCCGGCGCCGGCTGCCTTCGCGATTCCGAAATCGAGGACCTTCACGAAGTCGACAATCCTCGCCGTACCGGCACACGAAGATGTTGGCGGGCTTGATGTCGCGGTGGACGAGGCCGCACGACTCGGCCTCGGAGAGCGAGTGACAGACCTGGCGCAGCAGGAACATGGCACGCTCCGCCGGGATCGGACCTGAACGCCGCACGAGCGTATCCAGGTCCAGGCCGTCGAGCAGCTCCATCACGTAGTAGAACGCGCCGTCGGCAGCGACGCCGAAATCGAAAAGCTCCACGGTGTGCGGCGAGCGGAGCCTGGCGATCACCTGCGCTTCGCGCTCGAAGCGTCGTCGCGCGTCCGCCGACACGCCGGGCCGCACGTCGGTGGTCACGGACGAACGAATGAGCTTGATCGCGGCGGATCGCGCCAGCAGGCGATGCTGGGCGCGCCACACCTCGCCCATGCCGCCCTGTCCCAGGCGCTCGACGAGGCGGTAGCTTCCCAGCTCGCGCGCGGCCGTCACCTCCCGTCCGAGGCCGTAGACGATTCGCGCGCCCGCGTACGCAAATGTCACCGCGAACGCCGAGTGCACGGTCACCTGGATATAGGCATCGAGAGTCGTGTTCACCTTGCCCACGAGATCGAGCAGAAGGAGCGCCGCGGGAGGCATCGCCCCGGCGGCGATGGCTGCGGCGAGCATGCGGCGCGGTGGGCCGGGCATGATCAAGGGGAACAGCACAATCACTACGGGGACCCACGTCAGATTGGGCAGCGTCCCGTTGACGACGTAGTACTGCCAGAACGTCAGCGTCGCGATGATGAAGCAGATCGCGATCTCATATGCCAGGCCGAGCGTGTGGAGGCGCGATGTCGAGACGTGGCGGCTGCGCGCGACCCACCATAGACCTGCGGAAGCGGCAACGGCCGCCAGGTTGACGAGCTGGAACCACCCGCTCTCGAAGAAGCTCGCCGGCAGCGCATGACCGGCAAGGGCGGCGGCCCAGTTGCCCGCGTAGATGACCAGATCAAAGGCAAACGCGACGAGGATGAGGAGCGCAAGGAGACGGACCCGGCCCCGAACCTGCTCGAGAACTTCTGGGGGGAAGGCTGACGAGATGCCACGAGCATCCGGCAGCGGCGCCTCCGGACGCAGGATAGTGACGGCGTCGTGCATGCAGGCTCCTCAGGGCGTAGAGAGAGGACGACCTTACCCTAGATCAGCTCGTTGCCTGCGAACACCACTCAGGCGAGCGCGCTAACCAGGGTCCACGCGATAACCCCGACAAGGACGCCTGCTACCGAATCCACGACGTAGTGATACCTGCCGACGACTGTCGAGATGACGATGCTTGCCGAGATGATGACCACGATTGTCCTGGCCTCCGGTATGGCCGCACCGACTGCAAGCGCTACCGCCGTTGCTGCCGCCGCATGGCCGCTTGGAACCGTGTTGACTTGAATACTGGTCCGGCCGAGTAACCAGAGGTTAAGCCGGCGCAGCCACACCGATTCACCGCGACCTCCGGGTTCATTGAGACGCTCGACGACACGAGGCGGGCGGGTTTGTACCCATGGAAGCAGGCCATATGAAGCGAAGGCCGCGAGGATCACGACGCTCCAGAAATGGCCAACCGCCTCGGCAGGGCCGGCAAAGACCAAGGCGAGCGCGCCGGCAGGCACGACCGCATATACCAGCAGGTAGGCCAGCTCGAAATAGGTTCCGAGCCAGGTCCTTCTTCCGTACGCCCACCGCGTCGCGCCCGCCGCTCGAAGGCACCGGTCGTCGATTCGCAAGAACCAGCGCTCGACACGCGGCATCGGCTCAAGAAAGAAGCATCCTGAAAGCCAGTACCCCGCCAGAAGCACCGGCACGGGCAGGAGCGCACGCGTGGCATCGGCCAAGCCGTCGCCCCAGGGGCTTGCCAGCGGCAGAAACACCCACGCGGCCGCGGCAGCAGCAATCGCCGCCGCCCGCGCTGGCGCGAACCGCGGGACCAGTGTGGCTACACTCGCGAGATAGGTGAAATAGCCGATCGCGATCCATTCCCAACGCAGCATTGGCGCGCTACCCTGTTGTCTTCATATGCGCAGTTACGCCGCGAACGGGCTCACCGCGCTGGCGAGCCTGCTCGTCGTCGCAGCGATTGGGACCGTTGTGCTGTGGGCCCTTCAACGACGACTGATCTATTTTCCCCTTGGGGACGTCCCACGGTCGGCAGCCGTCGGGCTGCCGCGCGCGCAGGACGTGTCGTTTGTCACCGCCGATGACGTGACGCTGCACGGATGGTTCGTGCCGCCGACGGCGCCGTTCATCGGGATGACCGTCATCGTCTTCAACGGGAATGCCGGGCATCGGGGTTTTCGCGCGCCGCTGGCGGCAATGCTCGCCGACTCTGGTCTGGCCACGCTGCTGTTCGACTACCGGGGCTACGGGGAGAATCAGGGGCAGCCGTCAGAGGAAGGGCTGGCAGAGGACGCGCGGGCCGCGCATCGATACGTCAGCACGCGGCAGGACGTCGACGCCACTCGCCTCGTCTACTTCGGCGAATCACTGGGCACGGGTGTCGCCGTGCGTCTTGCCGCCGAGCGCGCACCTCGCGCGCTCATTTTGCGTTCGCCCTTCACCTCGATGGTCGACGTCGGCCGGCATCACTACCCGTTTCTGCCTGTTGCGACCGTTCTGCGCGATCGGTACGCGTCGATCGACCGCATTGCCGATATCACGTGTCCCCTGCTGGTGATCACGGCAGCGCACGACAGCGTCGTGCCGTCCGCGCAGAGCCGTCGACTGTACGAAGCGGCGCGGTCGCCGAAACAACTCGTCGTCATCGAGGGCGTCGACCACAACGACGACGAACTGCTGGCCGGACCGCGACTGAAAGCCGAGATTCTCCAATTCCTTCACTCGCTGCAACAGCCCGCTACGATTTCACGGCGCTGATGCACAGGAGCCACAGCGATGCCAGACGACGATAGAACAGAACCGCGTTTGCGGCGAGAGCTGGAACAGCTCTCAGGGGCCTGGGATCTGGCCATGATCTCCAATGGCGCGGACGAGATCGGTCGCTTCATGGCCGATGACTGGGTCATCGTCTCGGCGAGCGGCGTCACGACAAGGCACGATTTCCTTGCGGTCGTCGCATCGGGAGACTTAACCCACGAATCATTTCGAGGAGAAATCGCGTCGGTTCGCCACTATGGCGACGTCGCGGTTGTGACCGGCCGAGTGAGAAACACCGGTCATTACAAAGGCGAGCCGTTCAGCGCCGATGAATGGACCACGGATGTGTTCGCAAGAGACAAGGACAGTTGGCTCTGCGTTCACAGTCACATCACGGCCGTTCGAGAGACCTAGCTATTTCTTGGTGCTCTTGCTCTCCATCAAGGTCGCCCATTTCCCGTCCGGGCCCTGCAGCTCCATCGTGAACGTGTACGCCGTGGGAGACAGCTCCTTGAGGGTGACGCGCGACTTGACCTTCTGGCCTCCCATCTGGCTCTCATTGGTATAGGTCCACGTGTCACCCGTGAGGGTGCCGCGCGGTACGCTGGCCATCGACATGCCCGAATTGTCGACGCCGTAATACGTATAGACCTTCTCCTCCGCGCTGTATCCGAGAATCCCGAGACTCTTGTTGGGGCCGATGGGGGTCGTTCCATCGCCACGGCAGATGACGGCGAACCCGCCGTCGAACCATTCACACGTATCGCTCGACGTCAGCTTCCCGCCGGGACCCATTGGACCCGGTTTCATCTCTCCTTCCGTGGTCCAATTTCCGACGAAGTAGCCAAGGCGTTTGTGCTCGGGGCCTGGCTTGGAGGCTGGCGGCGTCTGGGCTATCGAGACGAACTGGAGTCCGACGAACGAGACGACGCAGGCGGCGAGCCACGCGAATCTTCTTGTCATCAGGGTCCTCCTGGAAGCGACGCGCGCATACTAACACCGCGTGCGCCCGGCGACGCAGCCATTGGCCGGTCGCGGCGCCAGCCTCGCGTAGGCGCTGAGGCCGGCTGAAAACTGGCCGAAGCATTTATGATAGCTCGCGGCCGAGAGCCTCCAGCGCCAAGGCGGACCTAAAGGTCCGCCCTACACGTGGAGGCGTCCTGGAGCCTGAAGCCTGAAGCCTGAAGCCTGTATGAACCGACGGCAGTCACTGCTGTGTCTCTCTGCGCTCGCGACCCATGCGCTCTTTCCGCAGGTCCTCGAGCGATTCGCGCTGGTGGCGACGGCGATGGGTGCAGCCCCCGATGACTGGCGGCCGGAGCTCGTGACGCCCGCACAAGGGGCGCTGCTCGCGGAGATCGCGGAGGCCATCCTTCCCGAGACCGAGACGCCGGGCGCCAAAGCCGCACGCGTCCATGTGTTCATCGATCTGGCGCTCGCGCGCTGCGTCGCACCCGCCCAGCAGCAGGCCGTGCTCGCAGCCATCGATGCGCTTGGCGCGGACTTCCTGCATCTGCCGCCGGCCGAGCGGCAGCCGCGCGTTGAACGGATGGTGCCGGACGCGCTCGGCCTGCTGCGAGAGCTGACCGTGCTCGGCTTCTGCACGTCGGAGGTCGGCGCGACGCAGGCGATGGCCTACGAGGCCGTGCCCGGAGGGTATCGCGGCTGCGTCGATCTGAAGCCGGGACAGAAAGCCTGGGCGACGCGATGACCGAGTTCGACGCGATCGTCGTCGGATCGGGCATCAGCGGCGGCTGGGCCGCCAAGGAGCTGACCGAAGCGGGCCTTCGCACGCTCGTCCTGGAGCGCGGGCGGAACGTCGAGCACGTGAAGGACTATCCGACCGCCACGCTTGATCCGTGGGAATTGCCCCACGGCAATCGCCCGACGCAGAAAGACCTGGAGGAGTATCACGTCCAGAAGGACCTGTATCTCTTCGGCCAGGACTCCAAGCATTTCCTGGTGAAGGACTCGGAGCATCCCTACAACGCGGTCAAGGACTTTCGGTGGTTTCGCGGCTATCAGGTGGGCGGACGCTCGCTGCTCTGGGCGCGGCATTGCTTCAGGTGGAGCGACCTCGACTTCGAGGCCAACGCGAAGGAAGGCGTCGGCATCGACTGGCCGATCCGGTACAAGGACATCGAGCCGTGGTACGACCGCGTCGAGACGTTCATCGGCGTCAGCGGCGAAAACGCCGGACTGCCACAGCTTCCAGACGGAAAGCTGCTGCCGCCCTTCGAGATGAACTGCATCGAGCGGCACTTCCGCGACGAGCTCGCCGCGCGCTACAGCGATCGCCGGCTGATCAGCAGCCGCGCCGCCGTGCTCAGTCAGCCGCATAACGGCCGCGGCCAGTGCATGGGGCGCAATCTCTGTCACCGCGGTTGCCCGTATGGTGCGTATTTCTCGAGCAACTCCTCGACGCTCCCCGCCGCCGCCGCCACCGGACGGCTGACGCTGCGCCCCCACTCCATCGTCCACAGCGTCATCGCCGACGCGAACACTGGAAAGGCGAAAGGCGTCCGCGTCATCGACGCCGAAACGCATGCGACATACCGAGTACTTCGCCCGGGTGATCTTTCTGAATGCGTCGGCGCTGAACACCACCGCGCTCCTGCTGAACTCGCCGAGCCCGCAGCATCCGAACGGCTTCGCCAACTCGAGCGGCGTCCTCGGCCATTACCTGATGGACCATCATGCCGCGGTCGGGGCCACGGCGACGCACGACGGCTATGCCGACAAGTACTACTCAGGCCGGCGCAGCACCAGCGTCTACATCCCGCGGTTCCGCAATGTCTCGACGCCCGACCCGAAGTTCACCCGCGGCTTTGCCTACGAGGTCTACACCGGACGCCAGGGATGGCAGGAGCGAAGCGGCGGCATGACGACGATTGGCGCGGCGCTCAAGGACACGCTGACGCGTCCGGGGCCGTGGTGGATCTACATGGAAGCGTTCGGCGAGTGCCTGCCGCGGCACGAGAACCGCGTGTCGCTGAACCATCGAGAAGAAGGACCAATGGGGCATGCCGACGCTCGATATCGACATGGCGTACGGCCCGAACGAGCTCGTCATGCGGCACGACATGGAAGGGTCTGCCGTCGAGATGCTGCGAGGCGGCCGGGTTCCAGTCGGTCGCCGGCTACAGCAACCCGCCACATCCCGGCGAAGTCATCCACGAGATGGGCACGGCGCGGATGGGCCGCGATCCGAAGACATCGGTGCTCAACGCCTTCAACCAATGTCACGACGCGCGCAACGTGTTCGTGACCGACGGCGCCTGCATGGTGTCGACGGCGTGCCAGAACCCGTCGCTGACCTACATGGCGCTGACGGCGCGGGCGTGTGCCTATGCAGTCGAGCAGTTGAAGCGGGGCGACCTCTGACATGATGTCGCATTGCTCGTAGGCCCAAGCTTCAGCTTGGGTAAACTCCGCAGGAGCCGAAGACATGAACATGACGCAGTTGTTCCTCGACGAGCTCGACCGTGAAGCCGCCCGCACCCGTCGCGTCCTCGAAAACGTCCCGGCCGGCCATGACGACTGGAAACCACACGACAAGTCGATGCCCTTTGGACGGCTCGCGGGCCTGGTCGCCTCGATGCCGTCGTGGGTGACGCTCATTCTCGAACAGGACGAGCTCGATCTCACGCCGCCAGGGGGTGGCCGATTCCAGCCACCGGCGACCAGTCAGCTCGTCGAGACGCTGGACGGCCACGTGGAGAAGGGGCGCGCCTCGTTGTCGAAGACCGAACGACACCTTCCTGCTGACCACCAACTGGCGGCTGCGTGCCGGCGGCCAGGTGGTCTTGAACGATCCGCGCCACATCGTCCTTCGCGACACGCTGAACCATCTCGCCCATCATCGCGGCCAGCTGACGGTGTACCTGCGGTTGTTGAATCAGCCCGTTCCGGCAGTCTACGGCCCGTCCGCCGACGACCCGCGATTCCTGTAACGTGTCCCGCACGCTTCTGGTCATCGGGATGCTCACGACTGCTGCGGTATGGCAGTCACCGCCGGCGCCGCCGAGGGACCACGAGATCTATGGCCACGTCGCCCATTTGGGGTGGGTCGTGAAGGATGTGGACGCCGTCAGCCACGCCTGGCGAAGCTTCGGCGTGACCGACATCCATGACGACGGCGTGCTCGAACTTCCAATGACCGATCAGGGGCGGCAGATCGCGTAGTGAAGATCCGGCGCGCCACGGCGCGGATCGGCATGCATGCGATTCACTGGATCCAGCCGCTCGGCGGCACGAACGCGCTGACGGCGTTCCTCGCGTCGCACGGCGAGGGCATTCATCACGTCGCCTTCGAATCTGCCCACGCCAGCACGTTTCGATCAAGAGCTGCGCACTCTCGCCGCGGCAGGCGTCGGCGTGGCCCAGGAGGGAACCCTCAACACACCCGCCGGCCCTGCGCGGTTCGCCTATCTGGATACCGCGACCGCCGGCGGCATCACGGTGGAGCTCCTGCACAATCCTGCCACGGTCAACAGTCCGGCACCGGCCGGGTCGACCAACGAGGATCCATTCAACCGCATCACCCAGTTCGCGTTCGTGGTTCGCGACATCAAGGCCGTCAGCGACTACTGGGCCCGTGTCGGGCTTGGCGGGTTCACGTTCAGCCGGAACGTGTCGCTCGATCGCGTCTATCGCGGCCAACCCGGTCGATTCGAGATGCTGCTTGGCTTCAATCGACACGGCGAGGTGCCGTTCGAGTGGATTCAGCCGCTCGTCGGCCCGAGCGTCTATGACGAGTACGTCGCCGCGCACCACGAGGGATTCCACCATCTCGGCTTCGACGTGACCGACTTCGACGCCACGGTGGCGCGACTCGGACAGCGCGGCCTGCACGTCACGATGAGCGGGGGCTGGAACAGCAACGGGTCTCAGGGACGCTTCGCTTACCTGGACGCCGAACGGCACGGGGGCGTCACGATCGAGCTGCTCTGGAACAAGCCGCGCCAGTGACCAGCGCTCGTCTTTCATCGCTCGTGGAGGTCCCATGACTCGACTTCGCGCGGGACTGGTTGTTGCCTTTGCACTCGTCACGCTGTCCGCGGCCGCTTCGGCCCAGGTCGCTGACGCGACGCTCGCCCTCTCCAAGGAACAGATTCGCCAATTCCTGCTGACCGCGAAGGTCGTCAAGCACAAGGACCTGAGCAAAGGCGTCACGCGGCCGCTCCGCTTGACGCTGACCGACGGCGTGCTGACCCATGACGCGGTGTTCTCGGCATTCCACGAGACCACGCCGATCATGAAGTTCCCAAGTGGGCGCACGGAGTTCGATTTCGTGGACTGGTACGCTTACAACATCGCCGCGTACCGTCTGGCCGAGCTGATCGGCCTCGACAGCATGATGCCCGTGACGGTCGAACGCGAATACGAACATCACAAAGGATCGCTCGTCTGGTGGGTCGACGCGAAGATGGACGAAGGCGAGCGGCGGAAACAGAACCTGTTTGCGCCCGATCGGACCGACTGGGATCGGCAGATGTACCGGATGCGCCTCTTCGCGCATCTCGTCGCCGATACCGATCGCAACACCGGGAACATCCTCATCGGGCCCGACTGGAAGATCTGGATGATCGATTTCACGCGGGCATTCCGGCGCAGCCACGAGCTGCAGGCGCCCACGGACCTTCAGAAGTGCGACCGCGCGCTGCTCGCGAAGCTCCGCGGGCTGACGGCGGACGCCGTGGCGTCCGCGACCAAGCCATATATCGGTGCCGCGGAGGTCGCGGCGCTGATCGCCCGACGCGACGCCATCGTGGCGCTGTTCGAGAAGCTGATTACCGAGCGGGGCGAGGAACGCGTCCTGTATTGAGGCGCCCGCACGCTCGGGTCAGTCGGCCCGCACCAGCGGCACGTCGACGACGTGCTCGGCGAGGAACCAGACCTGCTGCTCGTTGCCGCGGATGACCGCGCTCACGATCAGGTCGTTGGTGCCGTCGTCGTCGTGCTCCGATGCCAGGCGCGCCATCGTGCGCGCTTCCTTCAGGACGATTTCGTGCGCATGCAGCAGGCGTGAGATCTGCACCGGGACTTCCTCGCGTCCCCGCGGCGGCCGCGGAATCAGCGTGGTCTCGGCGATGTCGTGCGCCATCGCCAGGCTGACGCCGCCAAGCATCTGGACCCGTTCGGCAATCGCATCGACGAGCTCGTTCTGCTGCTCGTAGTGCTTGTCGAACAGCAGATGCAGTTGGTAGAACGTCGGTCCCGCGACTTGCCAGTGATGCTTCTTGTACAAGTCGCGCAGCGTGACCGTATCCGCGAGCAGCTGGTTGAGATGCTCGACGCTCTCTCTGGCGGTGACTTCCGACAAGGCAATCGGCAAGTGGACGAGATGCCCGTACGGCTGGATCTCGTGACCCTCCTGGTGGTCGACCGGCCGGGCCCGGCGCAGAATCGCATCCGCATCAATCGCGTGGGTCGTCATGGTTCTTCTCCTGAGCAACAGCCTGATCATGCAGCGTACAGCGGCGGGTCGAGGCGCGCATCCCCCAATTTAGGGATGCGCGCCTTCCCCGCCTTGACTCTTGCGCTCGCCTATACTATTTTGCTCTAGGCCTATTCGGGCATAGCCATGGGCGAGAGCGATTCCTTCGCACGCGATCTGTTTCCCGGCGCCCTCGAGATGATGGTGCTCCGGACACTGCAACAGCAGCCGCTGCACGGCTACGCGCTGGTCCAGCACATCAAGCGATCGTCCCGAGACCTGCTGCAAATCGAGGAGGGCTCGCTCTACCCGGCACTCCAGCGCATGCTCAAGGCCGGCTGGGTCAAGGCTCGCTGGGGCGTCTCCCCGACCGGGCGGCGAGTCAGGACGTACGAGCTGACCACCTCGGGCAGCCGCCGACTGCGCGACGAGATGTCACGGTTCGAGCGCATGCTCGAGGGCATCCAGCTGGTGCTCGCCACGGAGAAGGCATGATCTGGCTCTCGCGGCTCGTCCGACGACGACAGCTGGAGCGTGATCTGGCCGACGAAATCGAGGCGCATCTCGGGGAGCGCGCCGACGAGCTCGTGATGGACGGCCTGTCACGACAGGAGGCGCTCGTGCGGGCCCGGCGTGAGTTCGGCAACGTCACGGCGATCGAAGAGCGCGGCCGCGACGTCTGGCGCTGGGCCACGATCGAAAATCTCTGGGCCGATGTCCGATACGGCGCCAGGCAACTCCGAGGATCCCCGGCCTTCTCGCTGGCCACTACTCTGACGCTGGCGCTCGGCATCGGCGTCAACTCGGCCGTCTTCAGCGTCGTCGACGCAGTGCTGCTGCGGCCGCTGCCGTTCCCGCAGCCGGATCGGCTCGTGTCCGTGGCGTCGCGTGACATCCGAGGCGGGCCGCATCCGACCGACCTCTCCTACCCGACCTTCTTCGACTTCCGTCGCGACAACCGCGCCTTCGAGAGCATGGCCTCGTTCCGTGACGCTGAGCTGACGCTCACCGGGCGAGGCGCCGCTCTGAGCCTGCGGGCTGAAATCGTCTCGCACGAGTTCTTTCACGTGCTCGGAGTGCCAATGGCCCATGGACGTGGTTTCCTCGCTGCCGAGGAACGGGCCGGAGCGCGAGTGGCCGTCTTGAGCCACCAGATCTGGACGACGGCGTTCGGACAGGATCCGGCGCTCGTCGGGCAGTCGGTAACGGTTGACGGCCATCCGCATCAGGTCGTTGGCATTACGCCGGCCGGCTTCAACTTCCCGTTCGGCCGCCCGGTCGATGTCTGGACGCCCCTGGCGCGGGATGCCGCTGCGGGGACCGACGAGGCGGTCACCGAGCAGCGCGGCGCCCGCATGCTCGGCGCTATCGCCCGGCTGGCACCCGGTGTATCGCTCGATCAGGCGCAGGCGAGCCTGGACGTCGTCGCTGGCGCGCTTGCCAGGCAATATCCGGATTCAAACAAGAACCTTGCGACGACCTACGTGCGACCGGCGTTGGAGACCATCGTCGCCAGCGCGTGGCAACCGATCCTGATGCTGTGGGGCGCTGTCGGCCTCGTCCTGCTCATCGCCTGCGCCAACGTGGCGAACATGCTGCTGGCGCGAACCACGGATCGCGAACGGGAGCTCGGCATGCGACTGGCGATTGGTGGATCACGGGCGCGCGTGATTCAGCAGCTCCTCGCCGAGAACCTGCTGCTTGCCGCGACCGGGAGCGGCGCCGGCGTGCTCATGGCGCTCGTGACGCTGCGCTTGGTCGTCGTCCCGTTTGCAGCGGGCCACGTGCCGCGCATCGAGGCGGTCGGGCTGGACATGCGCGTGCTAGGGTTTGCGGTGCTGCTGGCGCTCCTGACGGCGGCCGCGTGCAGTGTCCCACCTGCGCTCCGCATCTGGCGCGTGGACTTCGTCGCCATGGTTGGCGGCCGATCCCGGGGAGCATCCGACGTGCACGATCGTGGCCGTGGGCTGCTGGTGGTTGCGCAGATTGCCATCGGCCTCGTGCTGTTGAGCGGCGCGGGCGTGCTCGTCTCCGGTTTCATCCGCCTGCTGAATCGAGATCTCGGATTCGAACCTCGCCAACTGCTGACATTTCAGGTCGGGTTGCCGGGCGCGCGATATTCCGAGGACGGACGGATTGCCTTCATCGAACAGCTCGTCGAACGGCTGTCGTCGGTGCCTGGCGTAACGTCGGCCGCGGCCGCGATGCCGCTCCCGCTCGAGGGCGACGCGCTGGGCATCGCCTTCGATCTCGAGGATCGGCCCAGTCCGCCGTCGCAGCGTCCGAGCTCGAATCTGGCGATCGTCACGCCCGGCTACTTCCGGACGATTGGCACGACGATCGTCGAGGGTCGCGATTTCGCGAGGCGCGACGACGAGCACGCGCCAGGAGTTGCGATCGTCAACCAGGCCTTCGCACGACGGTTCTTCCCGGGCGTACGCGCACTCGGGAAACGATTCGAGCCCGGCGCGACCGATCGTCGCGGGTCGCTCATGCGCGAGATCATCGGCATCGTCGGCAACGCCCGGCAGTCGCCGCTGGGGCCCGAGCCGGAACCAATCTATTACCTTCCGCTGCGGCAGATGACGTGGGGCCTGCGGACGTTCCTGGTGCGAACGACGGTACCGCCGATGACACTCGAGTCCTCGGTTCGCAAGGTCGTCGCGTCGCTGGACAAGGATGTGCCCGTCGACGAAGTCAACGCGATGGAAGACCTGCTGGTCTCGAGCACATCAGTGCCGCGGTTTGCCGTGACGCTGATGTCAGCGTTCTCGATCATCGCGATCGTCCTGATCGCGACGGGCGTCTACGGGCTTCTGACGTATGCCGTGCTGCGGCGGACCCGCGAGCTGGGCATTCGCATGGCCCTCGGGGCGACCAGGCGTGGTGTCGTCGCCCTGGTGCTGACCCGCGCGGCAAAGCTGACCACGACCGGCCTTCTGCTGGGCGTCGTCGGCTCGGTCGCGATCGCCCGCCTCTTTGCGCGTGTGTTTCCCGAGTCCGCCGAACCGGGCGCCGTCCTCTTCCCGGCGGCCGCATTGATCGTGATGGCGACCGCCCTGCTCGCTGCGTTCGTTCCCGCCTCGCGCGCAGCGGCGATCGATCCCACCGAGGCGCTGCGACGAGAATAGGCATTGTTCCCGCTCACTCCACGCGGAGTGCTTCGATGGGATTGACGGACGCGGCGCGGCGCGCAGGGAAGTAACTGGCGAGCAGCGCTGCAATCGCAAGAAGCGTGGCGACTCCGGCCAGTGTCGGCAAGTCCCACGGCGTTGTCCCGAACAGCAGCGACCGCATCAGCCTGGCAAGCGCGATCGATGCGATGACGCCGACGGCCAGTCCAGCGAGGATGAGACGTCCGGCTTCGCCAAGAATCAACTCGTACACCGTGCGAGGTTCGGCGCCGAGTGCCAGCCTCAGCCCGATCTCACGGGTGCGCTGGCTCACCGAGTAGGCGATGACGCCATACAGTCCGATGAGACCGAGGACCAGCGCCAGCCCGGCAAAGCCGCCGACCAGCCACGCCGACGACCGTTGGAGATACGCTGCCGGCGAATCGTGAATGCGCGCTCGCATTACCGCCGGCGAGAGCGTGGCGACGTCGGGATCGATCGCCCGGATTTCGCGGGGAAGCGCCGACAGCACCGCCTCATCGCTTCCCGCAGTTCTCGCCACGACCGCAAAGAAGGGAACGGACTCCTGCTGCAGCGAGTAGTACACGGCCGGCCAGATCTCGTCATTGAGCGCGCCCTCGCGGATGTCATCCACGATGCCAACGATTTCCTTGATCGAACCGGGCGTGAGCATGGTGTCGCCGAAGCGCTTGCCGATCGGATCCTCGCCCGGATAGTACTTACGCGCGAGCGCCTGGTTGATGACGGCGACGCGCGGCGCCGTCCGCGTGTCGCTCTCGCTGATGCCACGACCGCGCAGCAGGCGGGCACGTACGGTCGGGAAGTAAGTCGGGCTGACGCGTCGCTGGTTCACCTCGTTGTGCTCCCCGTTGAAGGGGCGGCCGACGAAGCGAATCCAGTCGGTGTTGCCGTTGTAGCTGACGGGCAGCATCCCCGCCAGGCCTACCGACTCGACGCCCGGGATGCGCGCGACCCTCGCCAGTACCTCTCGCGAAAGCCGGACGGCCGCGTCCTCCGTGTCAAAGCGCTTGCCCGGCGCGGCCACCTGGATGGTGACGAGGGCGTCAGGCTCGAATCCGAGATTCACTTTCAGCAACCGGTACAAGCTCTGCCCCAGGAGGGCCGCGCCGACCAACAGCACCATCGCGGTCGCCAGCTCGCAGACCACGAGCTTGAAGCCGAGGCGGCGCCACCCCTGCCCGGATGACCCGCGAGCCCCTTCCGCCAGCCCTTCCCGCATTTCGCTGAAGCGCACGCGCACCGTTGGCGCAAGCGAGAACAGCATCAACGCGACGAGCGCCACCAGAGCTGCGCAGCCGATAACCCGCCAGTTCATCGCGACGCCATCGAGGTAGGGCATCAGCGCGCGCATGTCGTCCGACAGCAGCGCGGACAGGAGGCTGATTCCCGCCGAGGCCGCCATGAGCCCGCACACTGTTCCGGCGACGACGAGGACGAAGGCTTCAGTGACGAATTGTCGAATCAGTCGTGCGTTCGAGGCGCCGAGGGTGCTTCGCACGGCGAGCTCGCGCTTTCGACCCTCCGACCGTACCAGCAGCAGGCTCACGACGTTGATGCAGGCGATCGCGAGCAAGAGGACCGCACCGCCGAGGAGCAGCAAGAGAATCGGCCTGATGTCGCCGACGATGACTTCTGTCAGCGGCGTGACGACGGCGTCCTGGCCCTTGTTCGAATCGGGGTACTGGCGCGCCAGTCGCCCGGCGATGCCCTCCATTTCCGCCTGCGCCGCCTCGATGGTGACACCGTCCTTCAATCGGGCAACGCCCAGCAGCGAGTGGCAGCCGCGTTCGGTATCGCAGCCTTCCGCAGCGTGAAACGGCATCCAGAACTCGACCGGCCCGCGCGGCGCGAAATGAAACGAGGCGGGAAATACGCCGACGATCGTACACGGCTCGCCGTCGAGCGTGACCGTGCGACCGACGATGTCGGAGCGGCCGCCGAATCGCGTGCGCCAGGCCTGATCGCTGATGATGGCCGTCTGGGCGAGACCCGGCTGGTCCTCGCCTTCGTAGAAGTCTCGGCCCCGGATTGGCTGAACGCCGAGGGTTCGGAAGAATCCGGCGCTGACGCGAGCGCCCAGCACGGGCTGGAGCCCCTCCCGTGTGGTGAGCGCATAGCGTTGGCCGTCGTGGAAATCGAAGCCGCGGAACACCGTGTGCTGCCGCTTCCAATCGAGATAGTCCGGATAGGACAGATTTGCGCGCGGCACCTGCACGCTTCGCTCGGTGACGTCCACCAGGCGCCACGGATCCGAGTACGGCAGCGGCTGGACGAGCGCGGCATCGACGAAGGCGTAGATACCCACGGCCGATCCGAACCCCAGCGTCATCGTGAGGATCGCCGTCAGAGCAAAGCCCGGCGCTTTGGTCAGGTGGCGAAGCGCGAATCGCAAGTCCTGGATCAGGTGCTCGAGAAACGGCACCGAGCTTCGATCGCGATACGCCTGCCGTGTCGACTCGATGCCGCCAAGCTTCAGGATGGCCAGTCGCCGCGCGTCGTCGGGCGTCATGCCGGCGCGAAGGTTGTCGTCGATGTGCAGCTGAAGATGGCTTTCGAGCTCGGCATCGAAATCGTCACCGCGACTTCGCATGACGAAGCCCGACAACCGGGTGAAGAGCGCACGAAGCCGTATCATGAATCCTCCACCCGTGCGGAACTGCAATATCCCCGCATCATCTCATATGGGGAAACAATAGGAGCAGACGAGAACCAGGCCAGCGATGTTCCCCGCCGTGCGGATTTGCTACTGTATCGGGCATGTTCACCCGATCGTGGCCCGTGGCGGTGCTCGTCGCCGTACTCGGCGGAAGCGCCTGTGGCGGCGGCCGTGGCGCGATGCCGACGCCGACGCCGACGCTGGCAAATGTCGCGGGTACGTGGAGCGGAACCGTAAGCTTCACGGCGGGCGGCGTTGCCGCTGAGGAGCTGCTCGAGATGACGCTGACCCAGGCGTCCGGCAACGCGACGGTCACCGGGTCCTACGCAGCCGGCCGTTTCGCTGGCAACATCACCGGAGAGACCACGACAACCTCGTTCTCGGGCACGTTCGAGTTCAATTCAAACGCGCAGGGCCAAGTCTGTTCGGGCACGTTCAATGTGTCTGGCCCCGCCGGAGGCAACACCTTGAACTGGACGAGCCCGAACATCGTCGGCGCGCCCTGCACGAATACGCCGATCGATCTGGTGATAGAGGTACAGAGGCAGTAAAGCCTTCCTGCTTCGTGCGATGATCGGTGCCGATGGCATCAGCGCGTGCGTACCGCGCCGGCGAATCCCTCGAGGACTTCTGCCGCGCGTGCAAGACCGATCGCATGCACACGGTCATCGCCGCAGATGCGGCGGGCCGGCCGTTGCGGGTCACGTGCGGCTACTGCCGAAGCGAGCACAACTACCGGGGCGGACCGCGGATCGACGTCGCCGGTTCGACCGGACCGGATCGTGCGCCGTCCTTGTCGTCCGCGGCTCCGGACTCGAACGTCGTCCGTCCGGGCATGCCACGGCGTGAGGCGCTTCCGACCGTCAGCGAGCGCGAGAGGAGCGCCCCGCCCATCATGCCTTCTGAATCCCACACCGATCTCGAGCTGCTGCTTCGGCGAGTTATTCGCGAGGAGTGCGGTATTTCCGCGGTGACGCCAGCCGACAAATGGCGGGGCGGAACGCTCGTCCTGCGGCCGGGCACGCCGGGTCTTCAGGAAAAGAGCTGGCCCATCGAGACGTTCTTTCACAAAGTGGTGATGCTGCGGAATCGCCTACGCACGCTCGAGCAGCAGGTGAACGCCTCAGATCTGCCGGACGATGTGAAGGTGCGGTTGCAGGCGTACGTCAGTGGCTGCTATGGCACGCTGACCAGTTTCAACGTGCTGTTCGCAAACGAAGACGATCAGTTCAAGGGAGGCAGCGAGTAGAGGGCGCGGTCGTGTCTCCACGCCCGCTGTTACGGCTGCTGGTCGTCGCCGATTGCGCCGCCTGGTGGATCGGTGTTGCCGCCACCCTGATCGCCAGAGCCGCCTCCCGATCCGCCGCCGGAACCGGCGCCACCACCACCACCACCACCACCACCGACGCCGGCACCGCCGCCCGTGCCTGTTCCCGCATCGGCGCCGCCGCCCTGATTACCCCCACCGCCGCTGCCGGCGCCTCGTCGGCCGATTCACTCGTCATCCGCATCCGATGTGTCGGCATCCGCACTTGCGTCGTCTTTCACGTGTGTGTCGAGTACAGTTTTCAGATCGCGCGCCTCGTCGATGAAACGGCTCGTCTCGACCGGTGACGCCAGTCGAAGTACGGGCGGAGCCAACGTGGCGACGTAGAGCTCGCCGAACAGCCGATCGTTCACCTGGTAGTTGCGCGTCAGGAACAGGGCGACACCGGCGACGAAGAGGGCGCTCATGCCGATCGCCAACACCTGCCGCCGCGTCGGGAGGATCAGCGTCAGGTGGGCGAGAATCATCGCCCACACGACGCCGGCGCCGGCAATGTTGGCGATACGACTGGGAAATGCCCAGCCAAACGCATAGGCGGTCAGCGGCAGCGCCAGCGCGGTTGCCGCCGACAGCAGCCAGTACCGACGACGCGATGCGGGCGTGGCGCCAGTAGTCGAAGCGGTGGCGGAACAGCCTCGAACCGAGCGACCAGATGGCGCACCACACGCCCAGCGCCACGAACGGGCCAATCACCACCGGCAGATAGTCGATGATCCTGCCGCCGGGGTCGGTGCCGAGCCAGCGTTCTGCGGCGTTCCATGCCGCCAACGCGACCACGAGCACCGCCAACGGGATCCGCCCGGGGGCCGGCTCCCGCAGCAGGACGCGCTCCGGCGGGATCGGATCGGTGGCGCGCCGCAGGCGGAGCCGCGTGGCGCCAAGCTGAAACACGTCGCCGGCAGAGAGGGTGGCGCGCTCGGCGGCTTTCAAGCGCCGGCTCGCGAGCTGCGCGCCGTTGACGCTGTCACCGACGTGCAATCCGACGATGCCATCGATCTCCTCGAGCGTCGCGTGGCGCGCCGCGACGAACGGGTCGTCGAGCACGACGTCGCAATCAATCGCACGCCCGATCGTCACGGGCCATTGCCTGACCGGCACCACCTGCCGCGCGTGGCCGTCGCGGTCGAGGACCTCCACGACGGCGAGCCTCACTTGCGCGCCGCCTGCGCCGGCGTCCATCCAAACCCCTCCAGATAGTGTTCGCTCAGCTTGAGCGCATTGTCGAAGCTCACGCCCCGGGCGTCGAACCGGCCCAGGACACCGATGCGCGGCGCATCGACGGTTGCCACCAGCACGCTGGCGTCATACAGCCCCGACAGCTTCTTGTAGGCCTTCATGCACAGCACGACGCGAAGCGGCAGACCGCCGCGTTCGACGTAGCGTTCATGACATTGGGGAGCGGTCAGCTCCTTGCTGCCTGGCCCGCCGAACTGCTCGTTCCTGAAGCTTGCGGAGTAGCGATCGGCAAACCGCAGGACGCCCAGCTTTCGGCCGTCGTACGCCTCGTGCCGCACGCTGAGGGCCCCCGTCGTCAGCCAGCCCGAGACGAAGACACGCGAGTCCATCTGGCAGTCGGACCGCTCGAACTCGAGTCCCTTTTCGTCGGCCGCCGTGCTGCGTCCCCAGCACCGCATGAAGTCTTCCTGCGGCAATGGAATGACGTAGCGCGGATGCGCGGCGCGACGCCACCGGTCCGCGAGGAAGCGATCGGTGAGCAGCGTCTGGTGCGACATCAGCTGACGCGTGAGCTCGGGGTAGGAAGAGGCCTTCAGGGGCGCCGCATCGCGGCCGCGCAGGAGGAGATCTTCGCCGAATGCGGCCGGCACGAGGAAGCTCACCTGCTCTCCATCCCGCCGCGCCGCGACGTTGATGCCGATGACACGGCCCTGTTGATCCAGCGTGGGGCCGCCGCTGACGCCCGGATTCAACGAGCCCGCGAAGAAGATCGTCGGGTAGAAGCTGCGTTCGACCAGTCCGTTGTAGGTACCCTCGATGACCGCGAAGCCGATGTCCAGCGGATTCCCCAGCGAGTAAATGCGCTCGCCTTGCGACATCGGCTGGTCGTGGGGATGGAAGGTCAGCGGCCGGTGGCCTGCGAGCGCGCCGCGCGCCGCCGGCTTGACCAGCGCCAGGTCATGGATGGCATCGAACGCCAGAATCTCCAGCGCGCCCTCGCTGCGATCCGAAGCGCTGTAGACGAGACGGTATCGTTCCGGCTGCAGGGCAGCCTGGCTGACGACGTGGTAGTTGGTGAGAATGTGTCCCGCATCGCTGACCAGGAACCCGGAGCCGACGCTCGCCTGACTGTCCTGCCCCTTCAGCAGGGTACGCACCTGCAACAGCTGCGCGCGCGCGTCGTCGTACACGCGCTGCGCCGAGGCCGAGACCGGCGGCAATGCCTGAGCAGCCTGAGACGGCGCCTGCGCCGAGGCGCCGCGCCAGAGGCTGAGCGTCGCGACGAGACAGACAACCGCGCCCGCCGACCGTTTCGTCTCTGTGACCCCCATCCCGGCATTCTAGACTGTCAGGGATCGAACGCCCGTGACCCCCAACCTCCCGGCCATGAACCGACCCCTGCTGCTTCTCATTCCTGCACTCGCCGGCATCGGTGCGCTCGCGCGCGCTGACCGGCCGTTTCCCGCGTTCGAGCGCCATCGCATCGACGCCATCGGCAGCGAGTTGGGCCAGACCGCGCTGGCCGATATCGACAGGGACGGCGATCTCGACTGGGTCTCGGGCACGTCCACGCATATCGGCGGGTCGATCTGGTGGTGGGAATATCGCGGGCCCGACCACTGGGTCCGCCACGAGGTCGGCACCGGCCACACCGATGTCGGCGCTGCGACGTTCGACGTGAACGGCGATGGCTGGCTCGACATCCTGTCAGGCAGCCGCCTGCTCCTCAATACGGGCCATCCGCGAACCGAGCCGTTCCGTGGCTATGACGTCGGCACCACGTATTCGCACGACACGATTGTCGCGGACGTCGACGGCGACGGCCGCATGGACGCGATGGCGAACTCCGATCAGACCGGACTGTTCTGGTACCGCATCCCAGCCGATCCCACGACCGCGTGGCCATCGCACACGATTGCGACCGCCGCGCGGCACAAGGTTCACGGCGGCATCGCGCCCCGAGGCGCGGGGGACGTCGATGGCGACGGCGACACGGACGTCGTCACGGCCGGTGGCTGGTACGAGAACGTCGATGGCGGAGGCGCGGCGTGGCGCGAGCATCTGACGCTCGATCTCGGGACTCCGGACAAGTACGGCGTGGCGGTTCGATCGTGGTTGGTGGATCTGGATGGCGATCGCGATCTCGATCTCGTCCAGACCGAGGCGGACGCCAGCGACGCGCGGATCGCGTGGTTCGAGAACGACGGCAAAGGCGGCTGGACGCGGCGCCTGATCCGCGATCGCGGACAACACCAGGATTTTCACGCACTCGTGGTCGCGGACTTCGACGGCGACGGCGACGCCGACATCTTCTCGGGCACCGCGCCGCTGACCACCGCGGGAAAACACGCCTGTTACATCTGGGAGAACCTCGCGCCGAAGGGACGTGGCCCGCAATCCGCGGGTTGGCGCGAGCATGTCGTCACGAAGATGCCCTGTCACGAGCCGGCCGGCGGCGACGTGGACGGCGACGGGGACATCGATCTGGTGTGCAAGCCGTGGACGGAGGGGAACGAGCACGTGTATCTGCGGAACACGTCGCGACCGTGACCGCGGCGGCACCGGCGGCCGGATTCGTTCGGGCGGTTCAGGCGGCCAGCCGTGCGTCCTCTTCGAAGAGCTGCTGCGTCGGGTCGATGCGAAGCCACAGCCAGGCGCCCACGAAGAGGGCTGCCGCCATCGGGATCAGGGGCGCGTTGTAGCTGCCGGAGAACGCCACGATGTAGCCGAATACCACCGACGAGAGCGCCGACGCGGCGTTCGCCGCCATGTTCATGAAACCAAAAACAGCGCCGGCATGCTTCCGGCCGATATCGAGGCTCATCGCGCACAGGTTGGGCTGTTGCAGGAGGATTCCGCCGTAGGAGAGGGTCAGAAACCCCAGCGCCCAGGCGCCGTTCGGCGCCAGCACCGTCGCTGACATGAAGACCGCCGCCATACCCAGGCCGAAGACGCCGACCGCACGGCGTCCCTTCGTGAGGCCAACCCTGCGCACCAGCCAGTCGGCCGTAAGCCCTCCCAGCCCGTTCGCGCACGCGCCCACGACATAGGTCAGCGAGGACAGGGCGGTTGCCGCTTCGGAATAGCCATGCCCCCTCACGAGATAGGTTTGCAGCCACGCTTGAAAAAAGCCGAGCGTGTAGACGTAGCAGGCACCAATCGCCGCGAACTTCCAGAACGTGGGCTGGCGCAGCGTCCGGCTCCACGGAAGCCCGCCATGATGCACCGCCAGTGGCGGTCCGATTTCCTGCAGCTCGCCCGGTGTAACCCCGGCCTTCTCCGACGGCGAATCACGGAACCAGGCGTACCACACGGCTGCCCAGATCACGCCGAGCACGCCAAACAGGAAGAAGGGCACCCGCCAGCCGTAGCGCGCCTGGATCGGCAGCACGAGCAGCGGCGATACGGCCGCGCCGATCTGGCCGGTCATCCACACGATGCCCCACGCGCGCGTCCGCTGCAGCGGCGGAATCCAGCGGCCGATCACCGACGCCGCGTTGGGATAGGCTCCGGCCTCTCCCATGCCAAAGCAGAACCGGACCACGAGCAGCAGCCAGTAGTTGGTCACGGCCCCGGTCAACGACGTGAACGCCGACCACCACAACACGATCCTGGTGAGCACACGCCGCGGACCGATGCGGTCGCCGAGCGCGCCGGTAGGAATCTCGAATGCGCTGTACGAAAGGAAGAAGACGCTGGCCACCCAGCCCCATGCCTGGGGGCTGATGTGCAGGCTGTCCTGCATGCGCGGGCCAGCAACCCCGATGCACACGCGGTCGATGTAGGTGATGATCGACAGGAGCGACAACATCCCGAGGACCCGGTGTTGATACTTCATGCGTTGCCCATCAGTTGTCCTCACGATGCGCGAAGATCGCCTCCACAGACGACGTCCAATCAGTGACGACGCGAAGCTCCCGTGGACGCAACCGGTCCGGCGTGCGCGTCAGATAGATCGACTGCCCGTCGCCGGAGACGTCGTAGTCGCGGTCGTAATAAGTCGGCCGATCGCGTGGGGTCCGGAACAGTGGGCGCGACGAGCCGATCTGCAAGGTCGGTGAGGTGCGGATGGCCACCGCAAGCAGCTGATCACGCTGCCAGAAGAACAGCTCGCCGTTGGCGCACCAGCGCGGCTCCTGCCCGCCCCCGCTCGACACGGTCACGCTGCGCGGATTCCCGGCGATGGGCCGGACATACACCTCGTCGCGCCCGGACTCGTCTGACTGGAACGCGATGAATTGCCCGTCCGGCGAGAACGAGACGAAGCTCCTGAGGCCTTCACCGGTGAGCAGCCGCGCCTCTTGGGGACGATCCAATGGAAGGATGCCGATGCTCCTCCGGTTCACAGCGGTCGTCTGCAGGTAGACAAGCCACCGTTTATCTGGTGAGACGTCCTGCGGCATCTGGTCCTGAAGGCCGTTGAGCACGCGCTTCGGCTCTCCTGAACCGCTGGTATCAGTCTCGAACATCTGGAAGAGCGGCAGATCCACAACGTGAAAAATGTGGGTGCCCGATCGGTTCCACACCGCGCCGTACTCCCGGCGCGGTGACGACGCCACGCGAGTGGTCGCCTTGCGGTCGAGGTCGTACACGACCACGTCGAAACCGTCCTCATTGCGGGTCAGCGCGAGCTTCCTGCCGTCGGGCGACAGCGCCGGTCCGTTGTAGCCGGTCTCTGGGGGGAGGATGGTTTCGGCACGGCCGACGCGGTCGAGCCGCACGACCTCGCGGCGTGATGGCAGGACCTCTCGCGGCACGAATGCCAGGGTGCCGCTTCGTGACAGCGCGTAGTCCGCGTGGGCGACCCCGTAGAAGACCGCGATACGATGACGGGCCGGCTGCACGACTCCGGTCAACCGGAGCGTTTCGGGATCGAAGGGCGCGACCATCATGGTCTGGTCGCGCACGAAGGCGAGGTATCCGGGATCCAGGTAACGAGGTCCGATGGCGTGCTCGACAACCACCTGCCGCCTGCCGGTCGCAATCGTGAGTGCTTCGATGCGTGAGGCGCCCAGCGGCGACCGCACACTCGTGAACAGGAGGGCGCGGCCCCCCGGAAGGAGCTCGGGGTATCCGTGGTTCAACTCACTTTGTGCCAAGTCTGGCTTGGTCAACGCCTGCGGGGCACCGCCCGCGGCGGCAACACGGGATAGGCCCCCGTTGTAGTCGGAGGTGTAATAGATGTCGCCGGCGGGGCCCCACGTTCCTTGCCCGAAGATGCGTGGCACAATCGTCACCGGCGCCCCGCCGTCGAGCGACAGCTTCTTGAGGCCATCCTGCGAAAAGGCGACCCAGCGGCCGTCGGGCGAGAGGAATGGTCCTTCTGCTCCCTCACTGCCCTCGAGTGGACGAAGGTCCGGCGAGTCGAGCGTGCGCACGTAGAGGCGTCGGTTGACGTCGTCTTCCGCGCCAACGACGAGCGTGCCGCCGTCGGTGGAAATGCCGACACTGCCAAACGACTCCTCGGCCAAACGCAGATTGGGCGGCAGCACGATCGAGAGCGTGCGAGACACCGGGCGCGGCCGCTGCGTGGCCCGGAAGACGATCCAGCCCAGGCCAGCCGCGACGAGTGCCAGCGCGAGAACCAGGCCGAGCAGGATCGTCTGTCTGCGATCTCGCCTGACGGTGCCGGCGGTTGCACCGGCCGATGGCAGGTCGGCTGGCACTCCCGAGATCGCCTCGTCGATCAGGAGCCGCGCGTCGGCGATATCGTGCAGCCGGTGCTTCGGATCGCGAACGAGGCACCGGCGCAGCACCTCGCTCACCTGCCGCGGGAGCTGCGGCGGCAGCCGGGCCCAGTCGGGCTCGCTCGTCAGCACCGCCGCAAGGACGTCGCTCACGGTCTGGCCGGCGAACAGCCGCGTGCCGGTGAGCATCTCCCACAGCACCACACCGAAAGCCCAGATGTCGGTGCGCTTGTCGACCGGCCGGCCGCGTGCCTGCTCGGGCGACATGTAGGCCGCGGTACCGAGGATGATGCCGGCCGCGGTCCCGGTGTGCACGACCGTCGGTGATTGCGAGACGTCTGCCGACCTACCGATCTGTCCTGGACCCGAGGCCTTCGCGAGGCCGAAATCGAGCACCTTGACGGTGCCGTCGTCGCGGACCTTGACGTTGGCGGGTTTGAGATCGCGATGGACGATGCCCTGCTCGTGCGCCGCCGCGAGCGCCTCGGCAATCTGCCGCGCGATCGCCAGCGCCTCGTCGACGGGAACCGGCCCGTGCGCCAGCCGCCCGGCGAGGTCGTCGCCTTCGACCAGCTCCATCGCCAGGAAATGCACGGGCGCTTCCCCATCGAGGGCTGCCGCCTCGAATCCGTAGACATGGGCGATGTGAGGGTGATTGAGCGAGGCCAGCAGCTTGGCTTCGCGCTCGAAGCGCGCGAGCCGGTCGACGTCCTGTGCGACTTCCGGAGGGAGTACCTTGATGGCGACGTCGCGTCCGAGGGTTCGGTCCGTGGCGCGATAGACCGCACCCATGCCACCAGCGCCAATCGCCGCCGTGATCGTGTAGTGCCCGAGGCTTCGGCCGATCACGCAGGATCCTTCAAGTCACTCCTCGGGCTACGAACGTGGCAATCTTACCCGAGATGAATCCAGCCGTTGCCTCGCTTCTCGCCCTGCTCGCGGTCATCGTGGCCAGCTTGTTCTCGCGCGTCAACGTGGGCGTGCTTGCCATCGCGATCGCGTGGCCGATCGCGCTCTACGGCGCCGGGTGGAAGGCCGACGCGCTCATTCAGACCTTTCCATCGTCACTGTTCCTGACGCTCGTCGGCGTCTCATTGCTGTTCGCCGTCTCGCAGACCAACGGGACGATGGAAGCGGTGACGCGGCGGGCGGTGCGGATGTGCCGGGGGCGCGCGGCGATGCTGCCGCCACTGCTGTTCTTCCTGGCGTGCACGGTGGCCACGCTCGGGCCCGGCGCGATCTCGGCCACCGCTCTCGTTGCCCCGCCGGCGATGGCGATCGGAGCGGCCGCGGGCGTTCCGCCGTTCCTGACGGCGCTGATGGTGGGCAACGGTGCGAATGCGGGGAACCTGTCACCGATCAGCGCCGTCGGGATGATCGTGCAGAGCCTGATGCGCGGAGCAGGGCTCGCGGGACACGAGTGGTCGGTGTGGGCGGCCAATTTCACCGTTCACCTTCTTGCCGGCCTCGGTGCCTGGGTCCTGTTCGGCGGCGTTGCGCTGCTGCGTCGCGGCCGCGTCGAAGTAACGGCGGTCGCGTATCCGATGTCGCCGACGCACTGGGTGACAGTGGCCGTGACGGCCGCGTGGATTGTCGGCGTGGTCGTCCTGAAGGCCAACCCCGGCCTGTCGGCGTTTGCCGCGGCGAGCGTGCTCATGCTGCTGGGATGTGCGCTCGACGGTCCCGTCGTGAAGAGCGTCCCCTGGTCGATCGTGGTGATGGTGTGCGGCGTGAGCGTGCTCATCGGAGTGCTCGAAAAAACCGGCGGAATGGATCTCTTCACGACGCTGCTGGCAAGGATGACGACACCCGGCACCGTAAACGGCGCGATCGCGTTCGTCACGGGGTTGATCTCAACCTACAGCTCGACCTCGGGAGTCGTGTATCCCGCATTTCTGCCAGCCGTGCCGGGCGTTGTGCGGAAGCTCGGCGGCGGCGACCCGCTGCAGGTGGCGATGAGCATCAACGTGGGCGCGGCGCTCGTGGACGTGTCGCCCCTCTCGACGATCGGCGCGCTCTGCATCGCGGCGATCCCGGCCAACGAGGACGCGAGAGCGCTCTTTCGAAAACTGTTGGCGTGGGGGCTGTCGATGACCCTGGTGGGCGCCCTGTACTGTCAGCTGCTGATCGGCCTGTTTGCCCGATAACCGGCTGTATGGCGGCAGTCGTGAGTGCCGTTACTCGAGCCGGTAAAGACGCAGCACGCCTTCCTGATGCACCAGCCGCAAATCGAGCTCGCGTTCGGTGACCATGTAGTCGAGGTCGTAACGGTTTGCCAACACCGCGATGCGCCCTTCGTCGATGACGGCGACGTCACCTGCGGCCTGCAGCCGTTCCTCGAGTCGAATCGCGGCCTCGCGCGAATACATGGCCATGGCGCGATCTTTCACTACCTCCAGCAGCACGTCCCGCTGTGCCACCACGCGGAAGCTGCTCCCATAGCGGTACACGTGCTCTGGATGGAGGAGGAAGTGCGCATCCCGCGGCGTCGTCGCGGCAATCCATCGGCCCAGGCGGCGCCAATCCGTCTCTTGCGGCCAGACGGCGACCAGTGGATTGTGGTGTTCGATCCGCAAGATGTAGAAGCCACGAGCTGCCGCCGCCACCAGCAGAATCGCCAGGACGACCCGCGCGCGCGTGTCTGCCCGTCTGGCCGTCCACGGCGCTTCGGCAAGTACCCACACGATGTAGGCCGTCGCCAGAAACTCGATCGGCCAGAAGACGCGCGAGGTCTGCAACTGGACGGCCAGCGCGACGCGTGCGGCGATGAAGGGCAGTGAGAGAAGAAAGATGCCAAAGAGCGACAGCGCGCCGAGGGCGATGGCGTGCTCCGGCGGCGAGCTGTTCCCGATCCGCCGGCGCCAGATCGAAACGGCCAGCACGATGACCGGACCGACGAGAAGCGCCAGCCACGCCCCGACACTCCACGACGCCGTCGGGAAGACGTAATCGCGGCCGCTGAAGGCGCTGATCCACGCCGGATCCATGATCGTCAGCCGCGCTGCCAACTCGTCGCGTGCGACGGCCGCGAGGCCCAGCACGATCACCACACCCGCGATTCCGGCAATCCATCGCGTGCGAACAGAGGCCATCATCCACGCGGCGGCACCCAGCCACACCAGGAACCAGCCGCCCGTCGTGGGGTGTACGGCGACGGCGAACGCCGCCACCGCCAGCGCCGACCGGCGCGCGGCATGAAGAAAGAGCCCAATGCCGACCAGGCCGAGCGCGAAGGCCAACACACGCGGGTGGAAATAGCCCTCGAACGTGTTCGCGGCCGTTTCCGGGATGCGGTGACGGAGCGACAGCGCGACCATCAGGGCCGCGATCGCCCATGGCGAGCGGAAGAGGGATCGGCCGACGAGCGCCACGCCGGCCGCAAAGACCACGATCGTGCACGCGTAGGCGACGAAAAACACCGGCTCGAGGGACAAGCCCGTGGCGCGACCGATCCAGCCGAACGCGTCGTCGACGACGGTCAGGCGCGCCTGCGGCTCGAGCAGCAGCCGATCGCGCGGAAAGAGGTCGGGCGATCGCCAGAGGTCGATGGCCGGAATGTAAAACGCCTGATCGGAGATCCCGAACCGGTAGCCCGCCGAATTGGCCGTGGCGAGCGGCCCGAAGACGAGCGCCAGCAGCAAGATCAGGCCGGCGAGCGGGAACCATCGGCGCATCCGAGTGATCTTACCGGGGACTTCTACGGCCCGCCTGCGCGCGGCCGTGGGTCGTTCCGGGCTTCGGCAGGGTCTCGCCGGAGCCGGTTCGCGGCGGAGGCGGACGTGACAACGGGCAATTCCACGAAGCTGGCCTGCCCGGGCGCGTGATACACGCGCTGCACGGCCTTCCGATAGTCGGCCGGCTTGGCCCAGAACATGTTCGGGACGAAAGACTGCGGGTTCCGGTCGTAGAGCGGGAACCAGCTCGATTGCACCTGCACCATCAGGCGATGGCCGGGCAGGAAGACGTGGTTCGCGGTGGGCAGAGCAAAACGATACTCGAGCGGTGTGTCCGGCGCGAGCGCCTTGGCGTGCTCGAAGCTCTCGCGATAGCGGCCGCGGAAGATGTCGGCTGACACCATCAATTGGTACCCGCCCATCTTCGGCTGCCCCGCAACTTCGTCAGGATAGACGTCGATCACTTTCACGACCCAGTCCGAATCGGTGCCGCTGGTTGACGCGACCAGGTGCGTTATCGGCTGCCCGCTGATCTTCATCGGCGCCTTCAGCACGTCCGACACGAATGCGAGCACGTCCGGACGTCCCGAGGCCTCGCGCTGATCGTCGACCAGCCACTGTGACCACGTCTGCTCGCTGGTGTAGCCCATCGGCTGGATGGGCCGGGCCCGGAACGGCACGGGCTTGGCGGGATCCGAGACGTACTCATCGAAGGCGGCGCTGCCGGCGGGAGGTTCGGAGAAGGTGACTTTCAGACCCGGGCCCAGATATGCCGGCGTCGGGCGCACCTGGCAGCCGCTCGCGCAACCAGCGGGCCACGACGGGAGTCGCCTCCACGCGTTGGTGCCCGTCTCGAAGGCGGTCACCGGCGCGACGTCAACGGCCGGCGTCGTCGTCTTTCAGGTAATGGTCGAGGAACGGACGAAGAAGCTCGGTGCGGAAATATCTTCCCGTGTCGCTGTTGAATCGCAGCGGGCCAAGCGTGCTGCCGTCCTGGATTTCCTGGCCGTGATGCCATGGGCCGAGCACGAGAAAGACCTTGTCGTTGCCCGTGTCCTTCGCCTCGAGCGCCTGATAGACGGCGATCGCGCCGTAGATGTCTTCCTGATCCCAGAGGCTGTGCACCACCATGACGGGCAGCGTGAGCGGCTGGCCCGCGAGGACCTTGTCAACAGCCTGTTCGCGCCAGAACGCGTCATAGGACGGGTGCTCGAGGATCTTGCGCCAGAAGCCGACCTGCTCGAGACCGCGACGTTTTCCGAGCTCCCCGGCTGAACCCGCCTGCATGAACATGTCGTAGTCGTCGAAGTGACTGCTCCACCAGGTCTCAGTGTTCGCACGGGTCCCTGCCTGGTTGTAGATGTACGCCATGTTCTGCTGGCGGAAGGCGCCGTAATGGAACCAGTCGTCGCCCATCCAGCCATCGACCATCGGGTTCATCGGCACCGCAACCTTCAGCGCTGGATGCGGGTTGACGAGGGCCATCAGCGGCAGGAACCCGTCGTACGAGATGCCGAGGATGCCGACCTTGCCGTTGGTCTCCGGGACGTGCTTCACGAGCCACTCGATCGTGTCCCACGTGTCGGTCGCATGGTCGACTGGCGTCGGGTTCTGCGGCCCGTGCAACGGGCGGTTCATCACGTAGTCGCCCTCGGATCCGTACTTGCCGCGCACGTCCTGCACGGCGCGGATGTAGCCACCCTCGACGATGACCTCGGTGGCGTTGTCGTAGCCGTTCAGGATCGGCCCGAGATGCGCGCTCTGGGCATGCCCGGTCAGTGTCTTCGCTTCGTACGGTGTTCGCGTCAACAAAATAGGCGCATGGGCCGCCCCCTTCGGCACCAGGATGATCGTGTGCAGCTTCACGCCGTCGCGCATCGGGATCATGACGTCGCGCTTGGCGTAGTCGAAGCTGTCGGTGACGGGCACCAGTTGGGTGGGCGTTTCGCTCGGCAGGGCGGGATATGTCGGAGGTTGTTGCGATTGCGTGCGAGCCGGCGCCGTCAGCAGCCACGTGAACATCACAGTTGCGAGCGCGACCAGGGTCTGGCGGATCCGACGGTTCATCATAGGGGCGTCCTCGAGGGTCTCCACGCGGCGGCGTCAGTACCCGAGCACGCGCAGCCCGGGCACGCGGACAAAGTCCTTCACGTTGCGGGTGATGAGCGAGGCATCGTCCAGCAGCGCGGCTGTCGCGATCAGCAGGTCCATGGCGGCCACGGGCCGTGTGCTCCGTTCGATCGCCGCGAGGACCCGGCCGTACATCGGCGCAAAACGCGAGTCAGGATAGGCGACCACCAGTCCGCCGAGAAGTCGATCCAGCGACTCGTGTTCGACCAGTGGCCTGCGTCCGAGCTCAGCGCCAGCCCGGAGCTCGCACAGCACGTGCACGGAGACCGCCAGTGCCTCGCGGTCGTCGAGCGATTCCATCACGTCGAACGCGGGGCCAGGGCGCTCGCGCGCCGCCTCGCGCAACAGGTCGATCAGCGATGGAGGTGTCGAGATGAATCACCGCTTCGCAGCGCGCGCCGGATGAAGGCGCCGCGCGCGCACCTGGCGATCGATCGCATCCAGTGTCCGATCGCTCAACCGGACATCGCGCAGGAGCGCCCGAAAGGTCCCGGCCGTCGGCGTCGGACCGAAGTGTGCCTTGATGACGTCCGAGAAGGACTGCCCGTCGTGTTTGCGGCGCGCGAGGAGGGTGTAGGCCTCGAGGTCAATCGTGATCGTCTTGACGGCCATGCACTTATCATGCACTTACCGTGATCGCCGGTCAACGCGCCAGCGCCGCGTTCCTCAGCCCTCGATGAGGCGTTCAACGAGCTCTTAAGCTCAACTATAGGTGTACAATCGCCGGCACATATGATCGGCGAATCCGTCGCGCACTATCGCGTCACCAGCAAGCTCGGGGCAGGCGGCATGGGCGAAGTATTCCGGGCCACCGACTCTCGGCTGAATCGGGAAGTGGCACTGAAGCTCCTGCCTGAGCACCTCGCGAACGACACCGAGCGGATGTCGCGCTTCCATCGCGAAGCGCAGGTGCTGGCGTCGCTCAGCCACCCGAACATCGCGGGCATTCACGGTCTCGAGGAATCCGGGGGCCGCAGCGCGCTCGTCATGGAGCTGGTCGAGGGCGAGGAGCTGGCCCAGCGCCTCGGTCGCGGTCCGATGCCGCTCGTCGAGGCGTTGCGCATCGCGCACCAGATTGCCGAAGCGCTCGAGGCCGCCCACGACAAGGGCATCATCCACCGCGACCTCAAGCCGGCCAACGTCAAGGTGACGGAAGACGGTCAGGTGAAGGTGCTCGATTTCGGCCTGGCCAAAGCGCTCGAAGGCGGCAGCGCCGCGGCCGCCGCGGGCACGGACTCGGCCACGCTCAGCATGGCGGCCACTCGCGCGGGGATCGTCATGGGCACCGTCGCCTACATGAGCCCCGAGCAGGCCAGCGGATCGGTCGTCGACAAGCGCACGGACATCTGGGCCTTTGGCGTGGTGCTGTTCGAGATGCTCGCCGGCGGCCGGCTGTTCGAGGGCGAAACCACCTCGCACACGCTCGCCGATGTGCTCCGCGCCGACATCGACTGGAGCCGGTTGCCGGCCTCCACACCCGCGCCGATCCGGCAGCTACTCGAGCGGTGTCTCGAGCGGGATCGCAAGCGCCGCCTGCAAGCCATCGGCGAGGCCCGCATCATCATCGAGGATTACCTGGCACGTCAGTCGCCATCGAGCGGCCATATCGTTCCGGCGCCACCTCTGGTGAAGGCCGCGTCGACGAGGACCGTTCTGCCGTGGGCGATTGCCGCGGCGGCGCTCGTCGCCCTGATCGCGTCGCTCGCCCTTCTCTGGCGTCAGCAGGGCGGCGGGGCGGCGGGACTGGCCTTGCGCGCCGACGTCAAGGTGTCCGACGCACCCCTATTCACCGACGTCGGTTCGAGCCTCGAGCTCTCGCCGGATGCAACGCGCCTTGTGTACGTCCTGGGATCGACGCAGACCCAGCAGCTCTATCTGCGCGCCCTCAATCAGCTCGACGGGACGAAACTCGCGGAAGGCAACTCGGGCTCGAGCGCGCCGTATCAGCCGTTCTTCTCGCCCGACGGACTCTGGATCGGCTATGTCACGGCCGGCGAGATCCGCAAGATGCCGGTGAGCGGCGGGACGCCACTGGTCCTCTGCAAGGTCACGCGGAGCCGTGGTGCGAGCTGGGGCGAGGACGGAAACATCGTCTTCACTCCCACGCCCTCGAGCGGCTTGTTTCGCGTACCCGCAGCCGGCGGCGAACCCCAGCCGATCACGACGCTCGACAAAGCGAAGAAGGAAGCGACGCACCGGTGGCCGCAAGTGCTGCCGGGCGGCAAAGGGGTCATCTTCACCTCCCACACACAAGCGACCGCCGACTTCGACAACGCGACGATCGAGGTGCTCGATCTGTCAACGGGTCAGCGCAAGGTCCTGCAGAAGGGTGGCTCCTACGCCCGGTACGTGTCGTCGGGTCACCTGGTGTTCGTCAGCAAGGCCACGCTCTTTGCCGTGCCGTTCGATCTCGCGCGTCTCGAGGTCACGGGCTCGCCGGCGCCGGTCGTGCAGAACGTCTTCTGGAACTCGACGGAAGGGGCGGCGCAGTATTCGGTCTCGTCGGCCGGCGTCCTGACTTACCTGCGCGGCGGACCCGAGGTGGCCAAGTATCCGGTGGTCTCGGTGGATCGCAAGGGTGGGACCACGCGGCTGATCGACGAGCCCGGCGCGTACGCCAGCCCCCGCCTCTCCCCGGATGGCCGGCGACTCGCGCTGACCGTGCTGAAAGACACCAACTTCGACATCTGGGTCTACGACCTGGAGCGCAGCGTGCCGACGCGGCTGACGTTCGATGACGCCGCCGACACCGAGCAGGTGTGGTCGCCGGATGGACGGTTCATCGTCTTCAGCTCCGGTCGCGGAGGCCCCGACAATCTCTATCGAAAGCGGGCCGACGGCTCGGGCGACGACGAACGCCTGAACAAGAGCGACCGTCCCACCTGGGCGAACACGTGGTCGCAGGATGGTCGCACCCTCGCCTTTGTCGAGATGGGAGCCAAGGGCAATTTCGACATCGGCAAACTGTCTCTGGACGACAACACAGTGCAGCCGCTGCTCACCTCACAGTTCCGCGAGGCCGATCCGGCGATTTCACCGGACGGGCGGTGGCTCGCGTACACCTCCGATGAATCAGGACGTCAGGAGATCTATGTGCGGCCGTTTGTCTCGGGGTCCGGCCGCTGGCAGGTGTCCGATAACGGCGGCGGGTATCCGCACTGGACCCAGAACGGCCGGGAGCTGGTCTACCGCGTGGACGACGGCATCATGGCGGCCTCGATTGAGGCGACCGGCGACAGCATTCGCACCGGAAAGCCGAGTCGCCTCTTCACCGGCGCGCTTCGCGGCGGCGTCTCCGGCCTCACGATTGGCGGCAACAACCTGTCCGACTTCGACGTGTCCGCCGACGGAAAGCGGTTCATCATGTTTCCGACGTCCGATGCCGAATTCACCAATCGCGGCATCGTCACGCTCGTGACCCGATGGTCCGAGGAGCTGACGCGGACGTTCACGGCCACGCGATAGCGCGGCGTCCGGGCCACGACTCGGCAGGCGCGCCCGGCACATGCCGTCGTACCGATCATGCCCATCGACCGCCGCGAGTTCGCCGCCATCGTGCTCGGATCGCTGACGAGTGCATTGGGGGCGCCGCGCGCGAGCGCCCAGTCCACCGCGCCGATACGCGTGAACGGCGACAGGCTCAACGGTCACCTCGCCGCTCTCTCGCAGTTCGGGAAGAATCCGCAGGGCGGCGTGAGCCGTGTCGCCTACAGTCAGGCCGACATCGACGCGCGTGCGGCGGTCGCCGGCTGGATGCGTGACGCGTCGCTGCAGGTCGAGATCGACCGGGCCGGGAACCTCGTGGGCCGCCGCGCGGGGCGAGATGCCTCGGCGAAGCCCATCGTCTTCGGGTCCCACATCGATTCGGTGCCGGAAGGCGGCAACTACGACGGCGACGTCGGCGCGATGGCGGCGATCGAGGTCGCGCAAACGCTCGCGGAGCGCCGCGTTGTCACCAGGCACCCGGTCGACGTGGTCGTCTGGACCAACGAGGAAGGGGGCCTCTACGGCAGCCGCGCCTGGAGCGGCCAGCTCACCGCGCCGGACCTGGCAAACGTGTCGTCGAGCGGACTCCGGATCGACGAGGGCATCCGCCGCATCGGCGGGGCCCCCGAGCACCTGGCCGACGTACGGCGCGCGAAGGGCGACGTCGCGGCCTACTTCGAGCTCCACATCGAGCAGGGCGGCATCCTCGACGCCGCGCGCATCGACATCGGGATCGTGGAGGGCATCGTCGGCATCTGCGAGTGGGACGTGACGGTGACCGGCACGCCCAACCACGCGGGCACGACCCCGATGGACCAGCGGCACGATGCGCTCCTTGCGGCGGCGCGGTTCGTCGAGATGGTCAACCGGGTCGTCCGGAGCGAACCAGGAACGCAGGTCGGCACGGTCGGCCGCATCCAGGCCTGGCCGGGCGCCCCCAACGTCATCCCCGGCCGCGTCTCGTGCACGCTCGAGCTCCGCGACCTCGACGACGCGAAGATCGCGAGCTTGTACGAGCGGATCCGGACGGAGAGCGTGGAGATCGGCAGGCAGAACCAGACGACGTTCGAGTTCTCACCGATCGAGGTGAACGTGGCGGCGAAAACGGATCCGCGCCTGCGCGAGCGGGTGGCGAACGCCGCGCGCGAGCTGGGGCTCTCGACGCGCCTGTTGCCGAGCGGCGCCGGCCACGACGCGCAGTCGATCGCGCAGCTCGGACCGATCGGGATGATCTTCGTGCCGAGCGTCGACGGGATCAGCCATTCCCCCCGCGAGTTCACCAGGCCGGCTGACATCGTGAACGGCGCGAACGTGCTGCTGGGTGCCGTGCTGGGGGCGGACCAGGCGATCGATGTGTAGAGCGGCAGGCGCGGACGGCTAAGCTCATGCGCGGGGCGATCATAGCTGTCCCGCCTTCCAGATCGACGGCCACGAGCCCATCGCGACTGCCTGTGGTCACGCGCTGTTCGTCTTCGGGTTGCCATAGCAGTGCCAAGTGCGAAGTGCCAAGTGCGAAGTGGAGTGGGAAGTGGACAGTGACAAGTGGTGGCTAGATCGGGCAGATCGCCGCAGGTACGACGGCTCCTCGCCAGTGGCAACTTCGGAGGCCTGAGCCACCACTCCTCACTCTCACTGCCCAACTTTACTTGGCACTTCGCACTTCGCACTTGGCACTGCAAGGACTCAGTTGAGATGCTAGAGTTGGGCGAGTCGAATCGATCTCGATCGCAGGAGTCATCGCCATGACAGGATCACGGGAACTCTCGCGGCGCCGCTTTCTGGCTGACGCCGGCGCCACCGCCCTCGCCTTCTCCATCGTCAAGCCGGACCTGGTGAGAGGAAGCGAGGCGAACGCAAAGGTGGACCTGGGCGTCATCGGCTGCGGCGGCCGCGGTACGTGGATCGCCGACTTGTTCCAGAAGCACGGCGGCTACAACATCGTCGCGCTTGCGGACTACTTCCAGGATCGTGTTGACGCCGCGGGCAACACGCTCGGAGTGCCGGCGGCGCGGCGCTTCACGGGACTGTCGGCCTACCGCCGGCTGCTGGAGCAGAAGCTCGATGCGGTCGCTATCGAGAGCCCGCCATTCTTCCATCCAATCCAGGCCGCCGACGCGGTGGCTGCCGGCAAGCACGTCTACCTGGCCAAGCCGGTGGCGGTGGACGTGCCCGGCTGCATGACCATCGAGCAGAGCGCCGCGAAAGCCACCGCCAACCAGCGGTGTTTCCTCGTCGACTTCCAGACGCGGGCCAGCGCGCCCTTCATCGAGGCGTTGCGGCGCGTGCACGCCGGCGCGCTGGGGACCTTTGTCTTCGGCGAGGCGACCTACCACGCGGAAGATCCGTTCCTCGAGAAGGTGGCGGCCGCGCGATCGGGGACGCCGGAAGGCATCCTCCGCGGATGGGGGCTCTCGCGCGAGTACTCGGGCGACATCATCACCGAGCAGAACATCCACACGCTCGACGTGATGAACTGGATCATGGCGAAGCCGCCGCTCGCCGCCTCCGGGACAGGCGCCTGCAAGTTCAGAAGCGTCGGCACGTGCTGCGACACCTTCAGTATCACGTTCAAGTATCCCGACAATGTGGGGATCGCGTTCACGTCGCGGCAGTTCGACGGCTTCGGCACGCGGCCGGAAGGCATCCGGAACCGCATGTTCGGCACCGAGGGCGTCCTCGAGACGGAGTACGGCGGACAGGTGCTCGTCCGCGGCAAGGACTTCTACAACGGCGGCAAGACGGAAGACATCTACGAGCGGGGCGCGGTCACCAACATTGCGGCCTTCCACGCGGCGATCGGGAAGGGCGACTACTCCAACCCCACCGTCGCCGAGAGCGTCCGCAGCAACCTGGTGACCATCCTCGGGCGGACCGCGGCGTACGAAGGCCGCGTCGTGACCTGGGACGAGCTGATGAAGAGCGACGCGCCGCTGATGCCAAACCTGAAGGGGCTGACGGACTGAGGAGACACTTGCAGTGCTAAGTGCAAAGTGCCAAGTGCTAAGTGGAATGAGGAGTGAAAACTGAAAAGCGGATGTCACTTATCACTAGCCGCGCCATTTAGCACTTGGCACTTCGCACTTGGCACTGCCTGGATCGCCCATGGGCCGCGAGTGCTATCACTGCAAGCGGTGGATCGAGGACGGCGAGGCGCACGACTGCTGGACGACGACAGAGGCGGCGCTGACGCAGGACCTCTCCGAAGATCTGCAACAGGCGTACGAGCGACTGCGTGAGACCGCGCTTACCTTCGGAGAGCAGCGGATCTATGCGTCACACAACTCGATCATGTTCTCGCGGACGTCGTGCTACTTCTTCGTTCGACCGAAGAGGCGCTTCCTCGAAGTCTGCATCTTCCTGGGGCGTCCGCTGAAGGCGTCACAGGTGCGGCGCGTCACGCGCGCGTCTAAATCCAAGATCGTCCACATCGTGCACATCCGTCATCGCGACGAAGTGGAGCCGCCAGTCACCGGCTGGATCGAAGAAGCGTATCAACTGTCGGACCGACTGGCGGGAGGCGGCGGCGCCAATCGCGCCGCGAAGAAGGCGACGCACAAGAGAAAGAAGACGCGGAGATGAGTCGGTATCGATCCGCGCCCCGGGTGAAGACGTCGCCCTAGTCGACGAGCGCAATCCGATCGCCCGGGCGTATCGTCCCCTCTACCAGCACGGCGGCATACACACCAGCCATCCCCTCGTGCTGCTGTGCGACGCACCGCATGATGTCGGGATTCGCCTCGCCGGTTTCTGGATCCAGCGTGATCATCTTGCAGCGGTGATCGCGCTCGAGGACCGCCACCTCCACCTTGTCGCCGATGCGGAGCCGGCGACCTACCCAGTCGTTTTCGCCGAACCCCGGTGCCGTCTCGAGATCCACATAGATGTTGGCGCGGAATCGCCGGGGGTCGAGCGCGATGCCGACTTCGTCGCTCAGCTGGCGCGCGGTCTGGCGCGAGATGATCGAGATCGGCCGGCAATCGGTGAGCGCGCGGTCGGACCGGATGAGCGAGAGGCGCAGCCCGTCGCGCTGCCCCTCGCGCAGCCGATCGATCACGCGCGGATCGTCAACGGCGAACAGCTCGCCTCCCGGCGTGATCACGTCGACAATCATGTCGGCGGCGTCGCCGTACAGCGGGGTGATGCCGGGCCCCATCGCTTCCGCTGCCGCCAGGTTCGGCGGCGCGATCGCCCGCTCGGGATGACGGAAGCGGACCCGGCACTGGAGCATCTGCTGCTGCTCGCGGGCCGTGAGGTACGGGAAGCCCGCTGCTGCGGCGGAGCTGCGGAAGGCATAGAGGCGATCGCCGTACACCCCCGCGAAGCCGACGAAGGCCCGTGCGAGGTCCTCGCCCCGCATGCTCTTCACCGGATAGCGCCACACGCTCTCGATGCGTCCGACGAATTGCCGCGGCGTGCTCACGATGGCGGGATTATATGTTGTGTCGAGACGGCTCTGCCTTCGTCAGTTCGGCACGTAGCTGAGATCCGGACGCCGGGTCAGCATCTCGCTGCTGACGCTGACGACGTTGTCGAAGAACGCCTTGGTCAGGGCATCTGCGTCCGTCTTGCCGATTTGCTTTTCGAGCACTTCGAGCAGCGTGGGCGTCGGCGCCATCTCCCCCAGGCCGGTTCGCGGCACGAACACGGCGTAGGTAGGCCCGGTGCCGCCGTTCGACAAGACGTACCAGATCATCCGCAACGGGAACTTCCCGGCGTCGAGCGCCGTGCTGAGTTTGCCGATCGCCGCTCGCACCGCCGCATCGGTTCCTGGCTTGATCCGGTAGAACGTGATCGTGGCGAGGGGCGTCCGCTCATTGAGCGCCGGCAGCCGGCTGATCGAGTTGAGCTGCGTCCAGTACGACCGCTCCGATCCATCGATGAAGCCGCCCATGGCGGCCTGGGAATCTGCGGTGTCGGCATCACCCATCTTGGCGTCCCACCCCTCCATCTCCTTCCATTGGTGGTTGCCAGAGGCGATGATGTACAGCACCGGTGTCGGGGCCCGTGGTGATCTGGAACACATCCCACGCCCACGGGTCGTTTTGTGCCTTGTGCCAGGCCATGTGCTTCTTACGGGCCGCCTCGTATTGCTGCTGCGTGCCCTGGCGGGCTTTCTGCCGAATCACTTCTGTAACGCTGTCAGGCGGCGCGGTCTGAGCGCTCACGGAGACGGAGACGAACACGACGAGCGCGCCGGTGACGGATGCGAACACTGAGCGCATGCGACCTCCGGTCCCCCAACTGAAAGGCTGGCGGACAGCGAACGGACGTTAAACCAAAACTGAACTTGTGTTCGTAAGCGTCAACTCCCAACGTCCCAACGCCCAAAAAGTCCTGAAACCGCGAGCAAGCACGATTGGGAATTGGGAATTGGGAGTTGACGCACTCAAATGAGCTCTGGAGTCAGTTCTTCAGCGCCGCGGTCCAGTTGAGCACGACCGACGCCGGCTGCTCCGCGTCGCGCGCCAGCGGCGCCAGCACCAGGAAGCGTTGGCCGTCCGGTGTCGGCCGGTACAACCCGCGCACCGTGATCGCCGCAAAACGCGTCTCGAACAGTGGCACCGGCGTGCCCGCCGTGAATGTCGCGCCCGCGTCGACCGGGACGGCCATCAGTCGCCCGCCGTTGCGGTAGTAGAGCTCGCGGCCGTCCGCGCGCCAGAACGCCGACGTGCCGCCGTCGGTAGACACCTGCCACTTGTTCCGCGCCTCCGGAAATTCCTGGACGTAGATTTCCGGCCGGCCCGACTCGTTCGAGTGATAGGCGATGTACTTGCCGTCGGGCGAGAAGGTTGCGAACAGCTCGTTGAACTTCGTCTTGACCAGCGGGACTGGTTTCCGGTCGCCGTCCATTGGCAACGCCAGGATGTCATACCCGAACTCGTCGCTGGCGCGGCTCGTGTACAAGACGAACCGGCCGTCGCGGGACCAGTCCGAGATGTACTTCTCGTCTGGCGACACGAGCAGCGGCTCGGCCTCTCGCGTCCCTGACGCGTCCTTGATCGAGAGATCGCCGGGTCCCTTCGCACGCGAGGTGAAAACGATGCGGCGGCCGTCGGGCGACCATTGCGGGTTGACGTCGGCGGCGGGATCGAAGGTGAAGCGCGACGACACCCCGCGGGTGAGATCGCGAATCCACAAGTCGCTGCCAACGCCGCCGCTGATCGCGTCGTAGACCAGGCGCTTGCCGTCCGGCGAGAGCGAGGCGTCGCGGTATTCGCCAATCGCGTCGATCGCTGGCGTCTCTTTGCCGCTGCGATCGATCCACACCAGCCGTCGCCCCTGAAGTTCGCCCGCTCTGAACACCAGCAGGCCGTTGCGCGACACGGAAAACGAGGCCAGGCCCACGTCGTCCACTCCCAGGCCCTCGCCGAGCGGGATGGCCTCGCCTTCGAGCGAGAGCGAGTCGAGGTCGAACTTCTGCGCGACCAGCGTGCGCTCGCGGACGAAGAGCAGGTACCCGGGCTCGGCGTACATCACGCGGGAGGTCGCCTTGAAGAGCGGCTTGACGTCTTTCGAATCGAGCGTGCCCGCCGTCAGCATCTGGTCTTGCGGGTTTTCGCCGATGACCATGTAGAGGAAGCGTTTGCCGTCGGGCAGGAACTCGGGCCAGCCAACGCCAAACACACCGGCCTTCTCGTTGACGCCGACTTCGACTTTGGCCACGCCGCCGGCGGCGGGCACCCGCCAGATCGGATCGTTCCCCCGCCCGTCGAAGAGAATCGCGCCTTCGGGACTCCACGATCCATCGGCGCCGTTCGGCGCATCGCAGATCGTCTGCGGCGGACCACCCGAAATGTCGACTTTCTTCAACTTGCCGCCGGCAAAGAACGCGAGAAACCGGCTGTCGGGCGACCAGAACGGGCGCAGCACGCCATCGGTGCCCGGCAGCGGACGCGCGTCGAGCGACTCGAGCGCGCGGATCCAGATCAGTCGCTTGCCATCGCCGTCGGCGGCAAACGCGATCTTCCGGCCATCGGGTGATGCCACGGGCGGGCTCGGGTTCGACAGACCGCTCGGCATCGCCAGCGGAAAGCGGATAAGCGCCGGCAGCTCCGGCGCGCGACGGGCCCAGGCGACACCGAACGCGATGGCGATCAATGAGATCCCCGCGCACGCCGCCCACGCGACGCCTTCGCGGACGCGACGACGGCCCGTGACGACCGCGGGCAGACCGACTTTCGATCCACCCTGCGACACCCACTGCAGCTCCGCGGCGACGTCGCGCGCGGTCTGCCACCGATCGTCCGGGTCCTTCGCGAGGCACCGCGACACAATCCGCTCGAGCGCCGGCGGCGTCAGCGGCACGAGCTCCTCGATCGGACGCGGCTTGGTGGCCAGGATCGCGGCCATCACCGCTGACGGCGTCTTTCCGTCGAACGGACGCTGGCCCGTCAACAGCTCGTAGAGCACGCAGCCGAACGCAAAGATGTCGGTCCGCGCGTCGACCTCGCGAGCCTCGATCTGTTCGGGAGCCATGTACTGGGGGGTGCCGACCACCGTGTGCGCCCCGGTCAGCGCCGCCACCGTCGCCTGCTCGCCAACATGCGCGCCACTGCCTGATATCACGCCGGAGTTGCCGCTCGCGGAAAGCTTGGCCAGGCCGAAATCGAGCAGCTTCACGCCCTGCTTCGTCAGCAGAATGTTGGCCGGCTTCAGGTCGCGATGGACGATGCCCTTGCGATGCGCGGCGTGGAGGGCATCGCAGATCTGGATGCCGTAGGCAATCGCCTGTTCCACCGGCAGCGGTCCGGCAATCGGCTTCCCGTCGATGAACTCCATCACCAGGTAACCGCTGCCGTCGTGCTGACCGACGTCGTAGAGCGTGCAGATGTTCGGATGATTCAGCGCGGAGATAGCGCGGGCCTCCCGTTCGAAGCGTTCGGTGAACGGACCCTTGATGGTCTTGACCGCGACGTCGCGGTCGAGGCGCGTGTCGTGCGCGCGGTAGACATCACCCATGCCTCCCGCACCGGCGGATTCCGCGATTTCATACGGTCCGAGACGAGTCCCGCTGGCCAGTGTCATGAAGTCGCGATTATACGCGCTGTCGAGCTGGCGCACCGGGACATTCATGCGTGCACCGTCGACGGCATCTCGCCGCCCGGTTGCACTTCGTTACATTGCAGCAATAGGCCAGAAGGGTTCCTTCCCGATACTGGCAGCTTGAAGAAGCTGCCAGTCCTCGTCCTCTCACTGATCGCCGTCGTCGCGGTCCTCGTCGCCGCGCTCCACGAGCGGCCCCCGGCCGATGTCACGGCGAACCTGCAGGTCGTCCGCGTCGGTCGTCGCACGCTGGCCACGGAAGTGAAGGCCACCGGGGTCGTCCGGCCGATGACCGGCGCGCAAGTGCGCGTCGGCCCGCGCATCTCGGGCATCGTGCGGCGGCTCGCGGTCCGCGTGGGCGATCGCGTCAGGGTCGGCCAGCTCCTCGCCGAGCTCGACGACCGCGAGTTGGTCGCGCGGCGGCGCGAAGCCGTGGCGACACTCGACCTCGCGCGCGCAAATCTCGCCTTCGCGCTGGCCGACGCCGGCCGCAAGCGAGCGCTCGCCGGCGCCCGGCTGCTCGCCAGAAGTGACCTCGATCTGGCCGAGCGGGGAGCCGCAGTCGCCGTGGAGGAAGTGGCGCGAGCCCAGGCGGTCCTGGACTACGCCGAAACGCAGGTGGCCTATGCGCGAGTCGACGCGCCCATCGCCGGCACCGTCGCCTCGGTCTCCACGCAGGAAGGGGAAACCGTCGCGGCGAGCTTTGCCACCCCGACGTTCGTCACGCTCCTGGATCTCAATCGCCTCGAGGTCTGGGCCTACGTCGATGAAACCGACATAGGACGAATCCGTGTCGGCCAGAACGTCCGATTCACCGTGGACACGTACGGTTCTGAGGGCTTCACGGGACACGTCAGCGAGATCTACCCCCAGCCCGAAATTCGCGACAACGTCGTCGACTACGTGACCGTCGTGCGGTTTCGCGCGTCGGCCGGCCGGTCGCTGCGGCCAGAGATGACAACCGCCGTCAGGATTGCGACCGAGGAGGCACGAAACGTCCTGACGGTCCCGCTGAAGGCGGTGCACCGCAACGGACCGCAGGCGTTCGTCTGGCGCCGGCACAGAAACGGCGTCAACCGTGTTCCGGTGACGCTCGGGATTCGAAACGAGAGCGACTGGGAAGTCGTGCGCGGCGTCGTGGAAGGCGACGAGGTCGTCGTCGGCACGCCGCCTTCCGAGGAGACGTCATGATCGAGCTGCAGGAGATCGACAGAACCTACACGCGTCCCGACGGCACCAGCGTCAGCGCGTTGTCTGACGTGACGCTTCGGATCGAGCGAGGCGACTTCGTGGCGGTCGTCGGGGCATCGGGATCCGGCAAATCGACGTTGATGAATATCGTCGGGCTGCTCGATCGGCCGACCGCGGGCCGCTACCGGCTGGACGGCCGTGACGTCACCGACCTGTCGCCCAGAGAATTGGCGCGCGTGCGCAATCGGCAGATCGGGTTCGTGTTTCAATCGTTTCACCTGCTGGCACGCACCAGCGCGCTCGAAAACGTCGAGCTGCCGCTGCTCTACTCGGATCGGACGTCCATCCACGGTCTCGGCCACACCGCCCTGGCCGCGGTCGGCCTTGCCGACCGGGTTCGGCATACGCCGTCAGAGCTGTCGGGCGGCCAGCAGCAGCGCGTCGCGATCGCGCGCGCACTGGTCAACGACGCGGACGTGATCCTGGCCGACGAGCCCACCGGCAACCTGGACGCGCAGTCGGCCAACGAGATCATCGGGCTCTTCCACGCGCTGAACCGCGCCGGGCGGACCATCGTGCTGGTGACACACGACGCGGCGCTGGCCGCACAATGCCGCCGCGTGGTGCGACTGACCGCGGGGAGACTGGAGGAATTACCATGAGCCGCACGCGTCTCGTCGTGCACAGTGGTCGTCTGCTCGCCCGCCACCGGCTCCGCACCACGTTCATGGCGCTCGGCAGCCTCATCGGCGTCACGGCGCTGACGCTGGTGGTGTCGGTCGGCGAGGCGGCAAGCCGCAAAGTCATCAACACAGTGCACCAGTTGTTCGGCGGCTCGTCGATCATGGTCATCGCCGGTGGCAGCCACCTCCTCGGCGGCCCGCGCGCCGACACCGCCCGCCTGACCATCGACGACCTCGACGCCGTCGTCCACGAGGTCGCCGGCATCGCGATGTGGGATCCTCTGCAGGCCGTGCCTGGCGCGACGCTGCGGCATGGCGATGCCACGGCCACGGCCCGCGTGCTCGGACAGTCGGAGCGATCGCGCGACGTGTGGGATCGGGGTGTCTCGCGCGGCGAGTATTTCGACGAGCAGGCGGTCTCCAGTTCGAGCCGGGTTGCGCTGATCGGCGAGTCTCTCGCGACCAGGCTGTTCGGCCACGACGATCCGCTGGGAGCCGACGTGCTCGTGGACTCGGTACCCTTTCGCATCATCGGCGTGCTCGAGACATTCGGCACCGACATCCATGGGATGGATCGCGACAACGAGCTCGTCGTTCCGATCTCGGCGCTCCAGCGCCGCGTGATGAACATCGACACCATCGTGCAGGCCAAGGTCGTCGTCGCTGACCCGGCCCAGGTGGCGGCGACCGCGAAGGCGATTCAGGCGGCGCTTCGCGCCAGACACGCCATCGCCGACGGGCGGCCGGACGACTTCACGATGATCACCGCCGTCGAGATCCAGGAGATGGTGGGATTCGTGCAGCGCGTGCTGTTTCTGTATCTGCCGCTTGTCGCCGGTGTCTGCCTCGTTGCCGGAGGCATCGTCGCCGCCACGCTGATGCTCGCGTCAGTGAGCGACCGGGTCGGCGAAATCGGATTGCGACGCGCCGTGGGCGCGACGAGCGAGGACATCCGCTTCCAGTTCGTGGCGGAAACCTCGCTGACGATCGCCGCTGGAGGACTCGCCGGGCTGCTATTCGGCTATGTCGGGGCCTCGATCGCCGCGTCGCACCTCGGACTCGGCCATGCGTTTTCGCTGCGCGCTGCCCTCGTGGGGATCGGTGCCTCGGCTATCGTCGGCCTGGCCGCCGGCCTCCTGCCGGCCCGGCGCGCGGCCGCCATGCAGCCGGCGGATGCGCTGCGATGAAGCTGACGCGGAGCGCGGTGCTCTCCGCGCGCGCGCTGCTCGCACATCGGTTGCGCACGACATTGGCGCTTGGCAGCGTCTCGATTGGCGTCGCGGCCGTGACGTTGACCGGCGCCCTCAGCGCCGGTGCCCGGCGCGAAGTGGCCGACCGCCTGGAGCAGGTCGGAAGGAACCTGCTCGTCATCCGGCCGGCGCAGGTCAGGATTGTCGCAGCACATCCGACGATTCGCGGTGCGGTGACGACTTTGACGCTGGACGATTACGACGCCGTCGCGCGTCTGGACGGCGTCGCGCTCGCGGCGCCTGGCGCGGAGCGGAGTTCGCGCGTGAAGGCGGGCAACGCCGCCACGACCGCGTCGATCCTCGGCACCACGAGATCCTTTCTCGACATTCGCAACGTCGTTGTCAACCAGGGACGGTTCTTCAACGGCGACGAGGAGCGAACGGCGCAGCGGGTCGCCGTGCTCGGCGCCAGGATTGCCGATGCGCTGTTTGGTGATAGACAGGCCGTCGGCGAATCGATCACCGTTGGCCGCATTCCGTTCGACGTGGTCGGCGTGCTGGCCTCCAAGGGCGTCGCCGCCGACGGGTCCGATCAGGACGGCCAAATCCTGGTGCCGGTTCGGACGGCGCTGCGGCGGGTCCTGAATGCGTCATGGCTGAACGAGGTGTTCGTCCGAGTCGGCGAGGCTGAACGCGTGGATGAGGTCCTGGCGCGAATCGCACGGGAGCTTCGCGAACGGCACCGCTCGTCCGACGACGTCGACGTGCAGAACACGTCGAGGCTGTTCGCGTTCCAGCAGGAGGCCGCGGCGTCCCTCGACCTCTTGACGACCGGCCTGGCTGTCCTGTCTCTCGCGATCGGCGGCGGCGGGATCATCGCGTTGATGTTCCTGTCGGTCAGGGAACGCACCAATGAAATCGGACTTCGCATGGCGGTGGGTGCCCGGCCGCGCGATATCCTGATCCAGTTTCTCGGCGAGGCCGCGGCGCTGTCGCTGTCGGGATGGCTCTGCGGCGTCCTACTCGGCAGCGCGGCGGCGGCGGGCGTCGCCGTCGCCACGGACTGGCGTGTCGCCGTTCCCTCGCAGGCCCTGTTGCTGTCGTTCGCCATGGCGCTTCTGACCGGACTCGTCTTCGGCGTGCTGCCGGCCAGAAAGGCCGCCCTGGTGCCGCCCATGCAGGCCCTCCTCTCCGAATGACTCGAATCCTGCTGATCGACGACGACGAGAAGTTGAATGCGCTGCTGACCCAGTACCTGGGACGATTCGGGTTTACCGTCTCGGCGCGTGCCACGCCCGAAGCCGGTCTCCGTACCATGCGGGACGATCCGTACGACGTGCTCGTCCTCGACGTCATGTTGCCCGGCATGGACGGGTTCGCAGTACTGCGGAAGGTGCGCGAGACGAGTCGCATTCCGATCGTGATGCTGACGGCACGAGGCGAGGTCACGGACCGGATCATCGGACTCGAGAGCGGCGCGGACGACTATCTTCCGAAGCCCTTCGAGCCGCGCGAGCTCGTCGCGCGAATCCAGGCCGTGCTGCGCCGCCACGCCGCAGGCCCGGACGAGCCGATCCGGACGCACGGCCTGGTCATCGACCCTGCCACACAGACGGTGGCGCTTCAGGGCCGGCCGCTGACGCTGACCGGCGCGGAGTTCGCCCTCCTCACCCTGCTGGCCCGCCATCGCGGCAAGATCCTGAGCCGCGACCGTATCATGGAGGAAACGCGCGGCGTCGACTGGGAGGCCTACGACCGGTCGATCGACGTGCTCGTCAGCCGTCTGCGCCAGAAGCTGGGCGACGACGTGAAGCGGCCGGCGTTCATTCGCACGATCCGCGGGCGGGGCTATCTGTTCACCGGAGGCGATGCGTGAAGCTCTCGCGGGCCGCGCACATCGACCAGTCGGTGTTTCGGCGGCTGGCCGCGATCACCACCACGTTGGCGCTCGCGGTGCTGCTGATCATCATCGCGTTCTTCTGGCTCACGGTGAGTCCTCCGTTCGAGTCCGAGGCGCTGAACCATCGGCTGAGAGCCGCGCATTTTGCTCTCATTCTGCCAGTACTCCTGATCATTGCGGTGATGGTGATCGTCGCCCACCTCCGTCTCCGCCGGCTGCTTCTGCCGCTGCGCGCGCTGGCCGATGGCGTGAGCCGGCTGACGCGAGGTGACCTCGACGTGATGATCCCCGGTTCATCCCGCGACGAGTTCGCGGCATTGACCGAGGCCTTCAACCAGATGGTGGCGCGAGTGCGCGAGATGATCGGCGCCCGCGATCAGCTGCTGCTCGATGTCAGCCACGAGCTGCGCTCGCCGATTACGAGGATGAAGGTGGCCCTCGAGTTACTCCCCGAAAGCGAGCCACGCGCCCGCATCGGCGCCGACGTGCGGGAATTGGAGGCGATGGTCACGGAGCTGCTCGAGCTGGAGCGGCTCCGGAGCGGGCGGGCGATTCAGAAAGAGCCGATCGATCTCGTGCTGCTCACGGCCAACGTGATCGCGTCGTTCGGAGAGACGCGCCCTTCCATCACGATGCGCGCCGGACGCGACCGGATCATCGTCGAGGCCGATCGGCGACTGCTGTCCGTGGTGCTGAGAAACCTGATCGAGAACGCCGTTACCCATTCCCTCGCCGACAGCGGCCCGGTCGAGGTCGCGATCGATCAGGCAGCCGGACGGGCGACTCTTCGCGTCATCGACGACGGTCCGGGCATTCCTGAAGACGAAACCGAGAGCGTCTTCGAGCCCTTCTACCGGCTCGATCGATCGCGATCGCGCCGCACCGGCGGCTACGGGCTGGGGCTCAGTATCTGCAAGCGCGTGATCGCCGCACACGGCGGCACGATTGCCGTCGAGCGCCGCTCGGGCCGCGGTACGATTTTCGCGATCTCGCTGCCGTAGCGGGAACCAGCCGCTCGCTCCGTTACAATCACAGCCGCCGGAGCCCGTGCCGATCAAAATCCTGCTGCTCGCCGGGCTCCTGGTCCTGACGACGATCTTCCTGATCGCGTGGTTCCTTGCCCTGCGGAGACCGGGGACCACAGGTGACGGTGCCAACGAGCCATTCACTCCGACCACCCGACACCTGTTCATCGGGTTCATCACCAATTTCTGGGACACGTTCGGCATCGGCAGCTTTGCCACGACGACGGCCGCGTTCAAGTTCTGGAAGGTGGTACGAGACGAGCAGATTCCCGGAACGTTGAACGTGGGGCACACGGTACCCACGGTCATTCAGGCGCTCGTCTTCATCGTCGCCGTCCACGTCGAGATCGTCACGCTCGTCCTCATGATCGCGGCGGCCTGCGTCGGCGCCTGGCTGGGCGCCGGGGTCGTCGCCCGGCTCGCGCGGCAGAAGGTGCAGGTGGGGATGGGGATCGCGCTCCTCGGTGCGGCGGCCATCGTGCTGGCGCAGCTGCTCGCCCTGGTCCCGGGCGGCGACGAGGTAGGACTGGCCGGCGCGAAGCTGGTCATCGGCGTCTCGACGAACGTCGTGCTGGGGGCGTTGATGACGCTGGGCGTCGGCCTGTACGCACCGTGCATGGTGCTGGTGAGCGTGCTGGGGATGGATCCGGCGGTCGCGTTTCCCATCATGATGGGGTCCTGCGCCTTCCTCATGCCAGTCGCGGGCCTCCGGTTCATTCCCCGGGGCGCCTACGATGTGCGGGCCGCGCTAGGCTTGACGCTCGGCGGCCCGATCGCAGTGCTGCTGGCGATCTGGCTCCTGACCTCGCTGCCCGCGTCCCTCGTGCGCGGGCTCGTGTTCGCCGTGATCGTCTACAACGCGATCAGCCTGTTGTGGTCCGCCGTGCGCGAGTCGCGCGTCGTCACACGTGACACGTCACGGATTGGCACGGATCGGGACCGTCACGGATGACGCGGACCGGAGCTGTCACGGATTACGCGGACAACACGGAAACTGAAGCGGCAGAGGAATCGGGTTCGCCAAATCCGTTTGATCCGTGCCCATCCGCGCCATCCGTGACCGATCTGATCCGACGGACCGGAGCCGTCACGGATTACGCGGACCCCCAGCGGAAACTGAACAGGCAGAGGAATCGGGTTCGTGAATCCCTTTTGATCCGTGCCCATCCGCGCCATCCGTGACCGATCTGATCCGTGCGATCCGTGACTCTCCGGGCTGTCCGATCGGTGACGTCGGCGCTCCGTGACCAGTCGCGATACGCGTCGATCGTCTCCATCGTGTCGTCGTCGCGAAACTTCAGCTCGACGACTTTGCCGTCACGGATTACGCGGACAACGCGGAAACTGAACGGGCAGAGGAATCGGGTTTCGCCAAATCCCTTTTGATCCGTGCCCATCCGCGCCATCCGTGACCGATCTGATCCGCGGACCGGAGCCGTCACGGATTGCGCGGACAACACGGAAACTGAACAGGCAGAGGAATCGGGTTCGCAAATCCCTTTTGATCCGTGCCCATCCGCGCCATCCGTGACCGATCTGATCCGCGGACCGGAGCCGTCACGGATTGCGCGGACAACACGGAAACTGAACAGGCAGAGGAATCGGGTTCGCAAATCCCTTTTGATCCGTGCCGATCCGCGCCATCCGTGACCGATCTGATCCGCGGACCGGAGCCGTCACGGATTACGCGGACAACGCGGAAACTGAACAGGCAGAGGAATCGGGTTCGCCAAATCCCTTTTGATCCGTGCCCATCCGCGCCATCCGTGACCGATCTGATCCGCGGACCGGAGCCGTCACGGATTGCGCGGACAACACGGAAACTGAACAGGCAGAGGAATCGGGTTCGCAAATCCCTTTTTGATCCGTGCCCATCCGCGCCATCCGTGACCGATCTGATCCGCGGACCGGAGCCGTCACGGATTGCGCGGACAACACGGAAACTGAACAGGCAGAGGAATCGGGTTCGCAAATCCCTTTTTGATCCGTGCCCATCCGCGCCATCCGTGACCGATCTGATCCGCCGTCCGTGCGATCCGTGACTGTCCGGACTGTCCGATCGGTGACGTCGGCGCTCCGTGACCTAGTCGCGATACGCGTCGATCGTCTCGATCGTGCCGTCGTCGCGATACTTCAGCTCGACGACTTTGACGTTGCGCAGATGGGTCTGCCCGCCCGAGAGCTGCGTGTCGTGGTAGAAGAGGTACCACTTGCCCTTGAACTCGACGATCGAGTGATGGTTGGTCCAGCCCAGCACCGGCTCCAGGATCTTGCCGCGATAGGTGAACGGACCGTAGGGTGAATCGCCTGTCGCATAGACGATGAAATGCGTGTCGCCCGTCGAGTACGAGAAGTAGTACTTGCCCGCGATACTTGTGCATCCATGACGCTTCGAAGAAGCGCCGCTTGTTGTCGCCGGCGGTCAGCGGCTTTCCCTGCTCGTCGAGAATGACGACGTCGCGGGGCTTTTCGGAGAAGCCGAGCATGTCCGCGCGCATCGCCGCGATCTTCGGCGTCAGCGCGGGCTGATCGTCGGGCGGGTACGCATCCTTCGCGACGTAGGTCCCGGTCGCCCACCGCTGCAGCTGTCCGCCCCAGATGCCGCCGAAGTACATGTAGTACTTGCCGTCGGTGTCCTTGAAGACTGCCGGGTCCATGCTGTACGACCCTTCGACGGCCTGCGCCTCCGCCTTGAACGGACCGGCGGGCTTGTCCGAGACGGCCGCACCGATGCGGAAGACGTCCTGCTTGTCCTTCACCGGGAAGTACAGGAAGTACTTGCCGCCCTTCTCGGCCGCGTCGGGCGCCCACATCTGCCGTCCTGCCCATGGGACGTCCTTGATGTCGAGCGCCACGCCGTGGTCGGTCACCTTGCCGCCGACGGCGTCCATCGAGAGCACGTGGTAATCGCGCATGGCGAAGTGGCTGCCAAGGTCGTCCTGCGGGACGCCAGCCTCGAAGTCGTGCGATGGATACACGTAGATCTTGCCGTCGAAGACATGCGCCGACGGATCGGCGGTGTAGATCTCGGAAATGATCGGCTGCGTCAGGAACTTCGCCGGATCGGCAGGGGTCGGACGCGCCGCCGGCTGCTGGGCCGCCAGGCCGGTGCAGAACGCCGCGATCAGGAGGAAGGCTCGATGCATCACTGGGCCTCAGGGGAATAGGCCGGCGCCACCGCGGCGCCGGCTCGGGCGGCGCCAGCATACCCGGAATCAGGGGACTGTCCTCGCCGCACCGCTTCGGCTATGCAATTCTTGACCGCAAGCACTTGTGTGGGGGACAGTCCCCCATTGCGAGGGTACTTGCGATGCTGAAGGATGCGCTGCTGAAAGAATTCGATCTCGAGCTCCCCTACACGCGCCGTTCACTCGAGCGCGTTCCGCTGGAGAAGTTCGACTGGAAGCCGCACGAGAAATCCATGACGCTCGGATGGCTCGCCACGTTCCTGGCGCTGGTGCCGACGTGGGGCAACATGGTGATCGAGGTTGAGGACTTTGACATCAGGAAGGCGTCGGCCGGCCGGCGTCCCGAGATGCCGACGACCCAGGGCCAGCTGCTCACGATATTCGATCAGAACTACGGAAAGTTCCGCGACGCCCTCGCCGGAACGACCGACCCGCATCTGCAACTTCCCTGGACGATTCGCAATGGCGACGAGATCTGGTTCACGCAGCCGCGCTGGCTGGCGTTGCGCGCGTACATCCTGAATCACATCGTCCATCACCGTGCGCAGCTGGGCGTCTACCTGCGGCTGCACGGCATCGCGGTGCCGGCCATTTATAACGACTCGGCCGACGAGAAGGGCGGCGTCTTTCGGGACAGGGAGGGACACTGACGCCGTCACGGAAGGAAGACGGATGCCTGGTCACCGACAGCCGCGGATGCAGACCGGTCACGGAGGACACGGAATCGCACGGATCTCTTTCTTGATTCAGTCGTGATGTGCCAAGGATTTTGTCCTGATCCGTGTATGTCCGCGTCCATCCGTGACCGCTTGATCCGTGCCGATCCGTGGCCATCTTCCGCGACACTGACGCCGTCACGGAAGGAAGACGGATGCCTGGTCACCGACAGCCACGAATGCAGACCGGTCACGGAGGACGCGGAATCGCACGGATCTCTTTCTTGATTCAGTCGTGATGTGCCAAGGATTTTGTCCTGATCCGTGTATGCCCGCGTCCATCCGTAACCGCTTGATCCGTGCCAATCCGTGGCCATCTTCCGCGACGACCAGCGACGATTGGAGCGGTCCGCGATGGCCGTGACGAAGGACGATCTCCGGCGCTACGCCGTCGCCCGCAGCCTCTTCGCGCCCACGACCCTGAAACGCGCCGTGCACAAGCTGGGATTCGTGCAGGCCGATCCAATTCGCGCCCCGGCGCGGGCGCAGGATCTGACGCTTCGCCATCGCGTGCGGAACTACCGCGCTGGCGATCTCGAGCGGCGCTATGCGGGTCTGGGCGTCCAGGAAGACGTCTTCGTCAATTACGGATTCGTTGCCGAAGAGGTCCAGGCCCTGATGCACCCGCGCGGCGGACCGACGCCCTGGCCGCGCTCGCGCGCCAGGCACGTGGAGGCGCTGCTCGATTTCGTCCGCGCGCGCGGAGAGGTGCACCCGCGCGAAGTGGACGCCCATTTCTCGCACGGGACCGTCACGAACTACTGGGGTGGATCGTCGAACGCCACTACGCACCTGCTGGACGGCATGCACTACCGCGGTCTGCTGCGAGTGGTGCGGCGTGACCGGGGCATCCGCATCTACGCCATTCACGACCACGCGCCGGGACCGCTCGACCACGTCTCGCGATTACGGCAGCTCGATGCGCTCGTGGACGTGGCCATCCGCACGTATGCGCCGCTCCCCGGGGCCACGCTGTCGTGGCTGATCAATCGTCTTCGCTACGGCGCGCCGCAGTGGCGGCGCGAGCTGAAGCCGGCGCAGGTCCGCGCGCGCGAACGGCTCGCGCACGCGGGAATCGACGGCATCGATTGGTATTGGCCCGCCGCCGATCGCGTGACAGACGTCGGCGCCGCCGACGCCGTGCGTCTGCTCGCGCCGTTCGATCCGATCGTGTGGGATCGCCGACGCTTCGAGCTGTTCTGGGGCTGGGAGTACCGATTCGAGGCCTACACGCCTGTCCACAAGCGGCGTCTCGGCTACTACGCGCTGCCGCTCCTGTGGCGCGATCGGGTGATCGGATGGGCGAACATCTCGGTGAGAGACGGCGGCCTGCAGTCGGATGTAGGCTACATTACGGGAGCCGCGCCGCGACAGGCCACATTCAGGCGCGAGCTCGACGCCGAGCTCGAACGCATGGCGCTGTTCCTCGGCCTGGGAGAACGATGATGACGACCATCCGCATCAACTACTGCAAGGCGTGAAACTACCGGCCCCGCGCGGCCCGTGCGGCCGCGCTCATCAAGGACGCCACCGGCCACGATGCATCGCTCGTCGAAGGCAAGCGCGGCGAGTACACGGTGTGGGTCGGCGAAACGCTGGTGGCGAAGAAGGACTCGGGCGGATTCCCTACCGAGCGCGACGTTCTGGGCGCGGTGCAGCGCGCGCTGGCGAACTGAGGAAGGTGGCTTCCTCGCGAGACCCGGGCTATGGCGCGGCGACGGGGAAGCGAATGGGCGCGCCGAGCGGAGCGCCCTGCGGCCAGACCTTGTCGTAAACACGCTCGAGGGTCTCGCGCGTCACCACCCGCAGCGCGATCTTGTTCGCGAGCTGCTCGGTCTGCAGGTAGGGATGATGCGTGAAGATCCACACGTGCCCGAGCTCGTGCGCCACCACCGCGCGGAGCTCGTCGTCGGTCAGCGAGTCGACGAAGGCCCCTTCGAACGCTACCCGATACGACCCCGTCGTGCTCGGCCGGCGCCAGCACTGAAACCATCAAGGGATTCAGCGGGACGATGGCGGCCATGACGTCGCGGCTGAGCGACAAGCGGCCGCGGAGATCGTCGATGACGTCCTGAACACGCTGCGCCTTTGCGTGGAGTTCAGCCGCTTCGGCGTCCAGGCCGCGATCCGCCGCAGCCGCCGTCCGAAGGGCGAAAGAGACCGTAAAAAACAGTGCGAGAGCGGTGATGGAGCCGAAGCTGACCCGAGGAGGTTTCATGCCGTGCGAACGCCGTTCCTTCTTCTGAAGGTCTTATCGGCTCCGCCGAGGTCGGCTTCATAGCCGAGCGGCATTTTTTTGACGAGACAACCTCGGGGGGAGCCGGGTGTCGAGTTTACCAGATGTGCTTCGCATCCGGAGGGATTTTTTGGTTGGTTCCCGCCCTCCGACCGCGCAAGAGTTGCGCACCTGCGTATCGTTGCCGACGTATTCCGTCCCTCCACATGCGAAGTCGCCCGCGATCCGCGCGACTTTGACCGACGCGCCTGGCCTGGGACTTGCCCTTATGTTCGGCGCCCAGCGATTCGGAGGAAATGGACATGAATAAAATTCGTCGAGCTCAGCTCGGTTTCGCCGCAATCCTACTCGCCGGTGGCTTCGCCTCGGCAGTGGCGGCTCAGGACAGGCCCCAGCAGCCAGCTACCCCGCCGTCGGATCAGGCGGCGCCGCCTCCGTCCGAGGCAGCGGCTCCGCCGGCTGACCAGGCTCAGGCGAGCGACAAGATGGCGTCCAAGAAGATCGAAGGCGAGCTTCTGAGCGTGGACGATGCGACGAAGACGCTGTCGATTCGGACCAAGGACGGCAGTGAGGTGAAAGTGGCCTTCAACGAGCAGACCCAGATCACCGGCGCCACCGATCAGGCCGCGGGCCTGGCGACGGCCGCCGGCTCGAAGGTGAAGGTCGAGACGACCGGCGAAGGCGCCTCTGCGATCGCCACGAAGATCACCGTCGAAGCGAAGGACAAGAAATAGCCCGACGCGTCAGGCGCTGCCGGGTGTGAACACCGGGGTTCCGCCCGGCGGCGCTTGCGCGGATTTGGGTTCGGCCGAAGCTCTTCCATCAATCTGCACAGTTCAGACGTGCCTTGCACGGAATCGAAGGCACGGCTTCGCATTTCCATAACGTTCGTCGCTGCGCTCGCCGATAGTTGTCGGCGACAGGCGTATGTCCACACCCCTGAAGGTGCTCGTCGTCGAGGACTCCAGAGTGAGTGTTGCCGCAATTCTGGATGAGCTTGGACGCGGCGACTACGAGGTCCACCACGCCCAGGTCGAGACGGCCGACGAAATGCGCGCCGTGCTCGATCGCGACGACTGGGAGCTCGTGCTGGCGAACTACAGCATGGCCCGCTTCAGCGCCCCCGAAGCGTTGAAGCTGGTGCGCAGCATCGGCCGGGACCTGCCGTTCATCATCATCTCGGACATTCCCGGCGAGGAAACCGCGGTCGCCGCCATCAGGGCGGGCGCGGACGACTTTCTTCTCAAACGACGGCTGGATCATCTGGTCCCCGCCGTCGAGCGCGCTCTCGACGAGGCCCGGGCGCGTCGCGATCGCGAGCGGCTGGAGACGGACCTGCAGCAGACGCGCAAAATGGAGGCGCTCGGCCGCCTCGCGGGCGGCGTGGCGCACGACTTCAACAACCTGCTGACCGCCATTCTCGGCTACGGCGCACTCGTCGGCGATCAGGTGGGGCGCGACACGCCGGTTGGCCGCGATGTGGCACAAATCCTCGCATCGGCCCAGAAGGCGTCGGCCCTGTCGCGGCAGCTGCTCGCGTTCAGCCACAAACAGGTCTTCACGTCGGTGCCGCTGAACCTGAATACCGTCATCTACGACATCGAGCCAAAGCTCCGTGCGCTGGCCGGCGCGGCCGTCACCGTCACCGTCAGGCTCGAACCCGCGCTGCATTGGGTGATGGCAGACACCGCGCAACTCGAGCAGGTGCTGTTCAATGTCACCGCAAACGCGCGGGATGCCATGCCTGAAGGCGGCGTGATCACCATCGAGACGCGCAACTCGGCGAGCATCGAGGAGGCGTCGCTCGCGCGGCCCAACACCCTGGCCGGCGCCTACGCCGTGCTCAGCGTGCACGACACCGGGGTCGGCATGCCGCCGGAAATCCGCGCCCGGATGTTCGAGCCTTTTTTCAGCACCAAGGAAAAAGGACTGGGCACCGGGCTCGGCCTGGCCGCAGTCTACGGGATCGCCCGTCAGCTCGGCGGGTTCATCCGCGTCGAAAGCGAAGCAGGCAAGGGCACGACGCTCCAGATGTATTTGCCGCAAGCGGCTCGACCCGCTGAGGTGTCGGCGGCGAGGCCGGACGTGGCCGCGATACCCGCGGGCATGGGCACGGTCCTGGTGGTCGAGGAGGACGATGGCGTCCGTTCGCTGATCCGGACCATGCTGGAGCGACATGCGTACCGCGTCCTCGAGGCGCCAAGTGCCGAAGCCGCCCTCGCGCTGCTGGACACGACGCCGCTGGCGATCGACCTGCTCCTGAGCGGCATCGTGCTCCCCGCGTTGCAGGGCCCCGAGCTCGCGGCGAGCGCGGTTGCCACCCGGCCCACCTTGAAGGTGCTCCTGATATCCGACGACGTCGACCGACTGGTCGGGGCGGCACACGCGGTCGGCGGCAACTGGCCGGTCATCGCAAAACCCTTCTCGGCGCCGGCTCTGGTGGCCCGAATTCAGCAGGTTCTCGGCCAGCAGGCGGTATAACACCCGGGGACAGGGCCCTGGGGACAGGCCCCCTAGGGCCTGTCCCCGTACTCGCCGTACAGTCGAACGAAACAGGGAAGAAACTCGTATTCCTGCGAAAGCCCCCTTTTCGGAGCCGACATGTCCTTCTTGCAGAAACTCTTCTTCCGTAAGCCCACCACGCCGACGACGCGCGTCCGTGTGTGCGTGGAATGCGGAATGCCGGTGGAATCACACGCGAACTGGTGCGCGATCCTGCGAACCCAGCAGGAGATGGACCTCAAGCGCGCCCAGCGCGAAGCCGCCAAATCCTGATCGTTGTCACACTGTATCGCCGTACACAGTATGCCCGCTGGACGATGTTCCTCGCCGTCCGGGTGGCAGGCGATCCGTCCAGCGCATCGGCCGCGATCGCGGTAGCGGTCCACCGTATCGATCCGTCACAACCACTCGCCGAGATCACCAAGCTCGAGGCGCTGGTGAGTCGGTCGATGGCGCGGCCGGGATTCGGCGCCTGCGGGGCGGGCTGATCGTGGCGATCGCAGGGCTCGCGATCGGATTGCCCCTTTCAGCCGTCGGGATTCGCGCCATGCGAGCCTTTGCATTCGGCGGTGTTCCTGTGAACCCCTGGACAATCGGCGTCACCGTCGCGATGCTGCTCGTCGTCGTCGCGGGCGCATGCTGGCTGCCCGCCCGACGCGCCGCGCGAATCGAGCCGGCCCTCGCGCTGCGCGCCGAGTAACACCTGCTGCAGTAGGGCCGCACTTCAGTGCGGCCATTGCCAGGCGCGACTGAAGTCGCGCCCTACTGCAGAAGCCACCCTACATCAACGATCGCAACAAATCCCGTATGACGAAATACGCAAAGAAGGCGTAGAAGCCTGAGCAGAGCAGCAGTCCCGCCTCGCGCCACAGCGGCGGACGAACCGCCTTCGGAAGAAACCGTCGGTTCACCAGGAAGATCTGGACACCGGCTACGAGCAACACGATGCCGGCCATGTTCGCCAGGATCTTGAACAACTGGAACGGCGAGGCCGAGCGGATCGCGACGACCGCCCATACCGAGAACACCACGAGAATGCCGTAATAGATCGCGCGGATGCCCATTCGCCACTCGCGCGCGCGGGGGCTCGACATCCACACGGCGTCCGTGATCGTCCGCACCAGGATGTCGCTGTTCCCCAGCTGGGTCTTGAAGAGGATCCAGAAGCCGTTGAACAGCGTCAGGAACCAGAAGCCCGGCCAAATCCGGCTCAGATACTCGGCCTGATACGCGCCGGCCGCGAGCCCCTGGAGATCGGTCCCCGCCGGGATGATCGCGGTGGCGAGATTGACATTCAGGTACATGCCGAAGAAGCAGAACAGGCCCCACACCCAGATCTGATCGGCGTGGACGTATCGCAACCACTCGCGCCAGCGCGCGAGGTTTTCTGGCGAGGTCGGAAACACGGTGCCAACGTGCGACAACTGGATCGAGTGGCCGCCGACGGCACTGGGAATCGCGCCGACTTTCGAGGCCATGCCGAAGCCCTTGTCGCGCATCCAGTTGGTGACCGTGAGGTTGCCGATGCCGCCCGACCCGGCCGTCGCTGCCAGCGCGCCGATGAGGCCCCAGTCGATTGGATGCGGGAGGCCCGAGAAGCTGAAAAAGCCGATGAATGTCCGCGCCCAGTGCGCCGCGGGAACGAACGCCACGTTCACCACCACCAGGAACAGAAACACCACGCCGAGCATCGTCCACGCGAAGTACTCGAGCATCCGCTCGATGGTGCCGCCGAACGACAGGATGAGCACGACGGAGGCGATGAGCCCGGTCGTGACCCAGGTCTGCGTGGCCTGGTCGGGCGCTCCCGGCATGCGGCCCATCCAGGCCCCGAGGAGCGTCGCCGCCGCGCTTCCGGCCAATGCCGGCCAACCAAGTTGAAAGAACCCGATCACCGCGTAGAAGCCGGCCCAGAACTTCGGGCCGGGGCGTAGGCGCATGATGCCGCCGTAGATCGGCTCGCCTGTGTAGAGCGTGTAGCGGATGGCCTCGAGGTTGAAAATGACCTGGAGCACGATCGCGACCGTCGCGATCAGGAAGATCGAAGAGGAGGTACTTCACCGCCGCCGCCGGACCGACGAGCCATTCACCACCGCCGATCGACGTCGCGGCCATGATCGCGCCCGGCCCAATCACCTTCAGCATGTTGCGAAAGCCGAACGGCAATGGCGCGGGGAGATCGGCGACATCCCACGGAGACAGCAGACCGTGGCCTGGCGGAAGGGTGGTGTCGCTGGATTGGGTAGCGTTGAGCGCGGGGGGCATGAGCGGCCGAAGGATTCTGCCCTTCGGCCGTGCTGCCGTCAACCAAGACCGCAGTAGGGCCCGACTTCAGTCGGGCCATCGTTGGCAAGACAGCAGTAGGGCCGAACTTCAGTTCGGCCGGACAACGGCCCGACTGAAGTCGGGCCCTACTGCGTGCCTATTGCGGTACGCTAGCTGGCCAGATCGTTCAGATCCGATCTCGCCTCGGCGCGCGCGCGGCGCACTTCGGCGTTCGCGTTCACGTCAGGCTTCGACTCGCGAATCGCCTTCGCAAGCGACTTCCCTTCCGTCAGCACGCGATGCTTGAGGACCATGAACGGCACCTCAGTGTTCCTGGCCGCATGTGCGACCGTCGCGAACTCCTCCGCGCTGCGGAAGCCCTCCGCGGCAATCGTCATGTTCGCGCCCTTGTTCAGCACCGGCTTCAACCGCGCCTGCAGTTCCGGCGTCGACAGGGCTACGGCCGGGACCGAACCGCGCGACGACGACTCCCGCGTGGTTGGCCGCGCAGCGGCGTGCCGATCCGGCGCCTGCGCCGGCGCCACGTCCTGAGCCGTGGTCTTGTGGTCACGGTTGAACGGAGCCCGATCCGTCAGATACGGGCCGACCCACACACCGAGCGCCATGGCGACCACAAAGCCCATGGCGAGTGCCACCGATTTTCCAAGCGTCATTCCGGCACCTCCATGAATTCCACGGAACCATGAAAGTGCAAAAAGCGTGACGTAGACGATTTTCTAGGTGGCTCTATGACTTACCGCCCATCGGCCAGCAATTGTCGAGCTGGCACTGCGCCCCGGAATACTGAACTTTCTTCACGGTCGGACGATGCCCCAGCTGAACAGAGGCCCGACTAAAGTCGGGCCCTACTGCAGGAGGGCCGCACTTCAGTGCGGCCTTGCCGCTGACTCGCCGCGACACATCGCTATCTCTGCCAATCGATTTTTGGCGACCAGAACGCGTTGATGCCCAGCGCTGTCCAGCGCGGCGCCTGTGCGCCAAGCCGCACGCGAAACTCCGCCCATTGTCTTCCACTTTGCGGCGACCACCCGACCTCCGCGACCGCCGCGAGACGCGGGAACGCGAGAAACTCGAGATCGCTCATGGTGGCGACCGTCTCGGAAAAGATCGGCGCCTCGACGCCGAGGATCGCGCTCTCCTGCACTGCTGGCAGGTGCGTCGCGGGGTTCCACTCGTAACGGTACCGCCACGTCGACGTTCCCCGCCCAGTGCAAGCCGAGCGGCGTCGCATCGTCGTACCTCATGTCGAGATACACCTTGTTCGCCGGCGACAGGACGACTTTCGTCGAGGGCGGCACCGCGATCGACGCATCGGGTCGCCAATACTGCACGACGGTCTCCGGCAGGAGTGTCGCGTGGGCAATCTCGTCCCATCCGATCGGCTGCTTGCCATGGGCCTGCACGATGGTCTGCACACGTTCGACGAACTGCTTGTACTGCGCGGGCGTGAGCGTTTTTACTTCGTCGCCGCCGATGTGGACGTATGGGCCGGGCGTCATCTCCGCGATTTCACGCACTACGTCGTCGATGAACTTGTAGGTGATGTCCTTGTCGAGACAGAAGGCGCTGAAACCGACTTCGATTCCGGTGTACAGCGCGGGAGCGGTGCCGTTGCAGTTCAACTCGGCGTAGGACGCGAGCGCGGCGTTGATATGGCTCGGCATGTCGATCTCGGGAACGATCGTGATGAAGCGGGTGCGCGCATACGCCACGAGATCCGCATATGCCGTCTTCGAGTAGAACCCTCCGGGGCCGCCGCCAACGGCGGTGCGGCCGCCGTGCGTGGTGAGGTTCGGCCACGACGCGATCTCGATGCGCCAGCCCTGGTCGTCCGAGAGGTGCAGATGCAGATGGTTGAACTTGTAGAGCGCGAGCAAGTCGATGTAGCGCTTCACGTCGTCCGGTCCGAAAAAGTGCCGGGCCACGTCGAGCATCGCGCCTCGCCAGGCATACCGAGGCCGATCGGCGATGCGCCCCGCCGGTACGCTCAGCGCATGCGGTCGCGCGCCCCGCAATTCGACGGACGCCGGCAGCAGCTGGCGAAATGTCTGGACGCCATAAAAGATTCCAGCGGGCGTCGCCGCCTGAATGCGAACGCCTGTTGCCGCGACGGTGAGCTCGTATCCTTCATCGCCACCCTCACCCGGGGTCGCGATCTCGAGCCGGATCGCCCCTTGCGGAATCGTCGGCGACAAGGGCCGAACCGGGATCGCCACATCGAGCGCGGGACGCAGAAGCGTCGCGAGATCCTGTCCAATGCGCTCGAGCTCCGGCTGATCCGGCGAGACCTCGATCGCGAGGTCCTTGCCGAGGCCGAATCGGTCCGTCTCGCTCAGCGCCACCGAGACGGGCCACGGGATGAGCGCGGGCCTCGACGCCATGGCGGATGAAGACGGTGTCCGGGCGTTCGGCGGCGCGACGCGGTGGGCGCACGCCAACGTGGTCGCACATGCGACTGACAGCGACCGCGGACAGCAGGATCCGGCGTGGTTGGTACGACAGGGTAAGCGGCATGCGCCACAGCTTAGCAGGCAGCAGCAGATCTAAAACGAGGCTAGGGGCTATTTGTCCCTAACACCTCCAGCTCACCGATCGACCAGGGATAACCTCCGCGATTGATCTGGCGGAGCCTCACGCTGGTGGCCGGGCGCGGCGTGAAGGAGAGCACGATGCGCGAGTGCTGCGGCGCGTCCATGGTTCCGAGAAAGGCCAGTGCCGAGGTCGGACCGCGCCATGCTGGCTCCCACGTCATGCGATCGTGTGTCGTTTCGATAACCAGCATGCGCGGGTAACCGAGGACATGCCTGCCCAGCGTCATCGCCACGCCTGAGACGTTGACGGGACTGGTCAGGGCGATCGTGAACCACTCGTGTCCCTGTTGCGTGCCGCGGGTCGCCCAGTAGGTCTCGGGATCGCCGTCGAGCAGGCGGCTGTCGAGGCGACGCGTCGAGAGCGACAACGGGAGAGGCCTGATCACATGGCTGATGCTCCCCGCCGAGGGCCGAGGTCTCTGATCGAACAGGTAGAACGCAAACGGGCCGTCAGCGCCAAGCTCGCGGCCGCCGGCTTCGCGAACCGCCTGACCAACGGCCGGATCGTTGGCGCGGCGATCGACGACGACACACACGCGCCCGTACGTCGCCAGCGCAGGCAGCACGGTGTCGTCGCCTTCGCGGAGGGCGGTCCTCAACACTTCGTACGGGAGTGGTGCGTGGCCGCTGTAGCCGTTGACAACCGGACGCCCATGCAGGGTCCCGCGATACATGGCGGCCACGTCGCCGAAGATGGAGCCGCGCAACGGCAACTCGAGCACGGCCGCGGACCGGGCGTCGTCCGGCAGGCGATAACGCTCGGGCAGTAGAAACGTCGGCAACGGCACTGGCCAGCCGTCTGCGGCCAGCGCGACGAGAATCGCCACGACCGCGACTCTCCTGCGCGAATCGACGACCCGTGCAAAACCGATGGCGGCCGCGATCGCCAGCGTGAGCGTGCCCACGATCGCGAATCGCGTCGGCACACGGAGGCCATTGAACCCCGGCAGATCGACGAGCCACGAGTACCGGTGGATGCTCGATCACGGGTTCGCCGGCAAATCGCCCGATCGGTCCGAGGCACATCACCCAGCACACGAGCGTCGCGGCGATATAGAAGACGAACGCCGAGCGGGATCGGAAGGCCTCACGCGCTCGCTGTGACAACGCGATTGCCACCACGCCTGTGGCGATCGCGATCGACAACGGCTTGCGAAACCGTCCGCCGGAGAGCGTGAATAGCCCGACATTCAGACTCCAGGGCCCGGCTGCCGCCGTTACGAGCGCCACCAGTGCAAATGCCACGGCCACGCCAGCAGCCATCCACCAGATGGTCCTCGGCCTCGCCTGTGGCACCGATCGCCGGAATGCGACGACAGCTGAGACCGCCATGAGCAGCACCGCAATCACACCCGGGTAGAGCTCCTGCTCGGGGCCGGATGGCGGCCGGAACGGCCAGAGAGCCGTGAACTCTGAAGACCCGACGAACGACAGCATGTCGCCGCTGAAACTCAGGATCTCGTCGTAGACCCGGCGCAGACCGAGAGCGGCATGGACGGCTCTGTATTTCAGGAGAATCGGCGTCAGCGCCACGATGGCCACCGTCCACGCCGCAACGATGGGCAGCGCGGCATGGCGCGTGTCTCGACGGGTCGCGAACCAGGCAAGCCACAGTGCGACCACGATGGAGAAGTAGAACAGCAGGTAGCCGTTCGTCAGCGACTGCAGCAGCCACGCCACCGCGAACACGGCGATCCAGGTCGCGCGCCGTCTGTGATTGGCCGCTTCGACCGCGCCGTGCAGCGCCAGCAGCGCGACCGGCATCCACCACGCCACCAGGACCTGAAGATGTGCCGACTGAGCGACCCGGTAGGGGTTGAACCCAAACACCATCCCAGCCACGAACCCGGCATCGTGCCGTCCGGTCAGGCGGTACGCGAGGGCGTGCGCGGAAAGGGCGCAGAGCGGCCAGGATGCGAGGAACAGCAGGTTATAGGTGGTGGGCGGATCCAGTCCCAACCAGATCAGTGGAGCGCTCAGCGGTGAGAGACCAACCAGGTGTTCAGAGAATGCCAGCGCACCGTGCAGCGGCCAGTACGCGGGACCATCCCACCAGCCCGCGGTGAACGGCACCGCCGTCGCGTTCCACCAGAGAAGCCAGGTGTTGAGGAGCGGATCGCCCGGATCGTGCGGAATCCGCGAGAACAGATTCGTGAGGACCGGAAAGAACATCGCGGCGGTCAGCGCGACATAGGCCGCTGCCGCGGCCACCCATCTAGCCACTCCATGCGAGTGTACCCGCTTCAGGGCGCATGGGGGCACAGGCGCATGGGCGCATGGGCACATGGGCGTATGGCGCATGGGCGCATAGGGACATGGCGCGCGGTGTGTTACGTTGGTACCGCTGCAGGGCACGTTGACACTGCTCAAGGTTATCCAGCCGACTCCTTCGCGCGCGCGACCGCTGTTCATGACAACGGCGGCCGACGTCCGCTTCGACGAGGGGTTTCACGCCGAGGAGATCGAGAACGGACAGCCGTTTCGCTGGATGAGCGATCGGGGCGTGCTGACGTTTGCGCCAGAGGCGGCCGACCGCTTTCTCGAGCTGTGGGCCCTGTCAGAGTTTCACGACCTGTCGCAGCGCCTGGTCATCGGTACCGAGAAGGACAGCAGCTATCCGCTCGTGCACGGATGGTCACCGCTGTCGATCGTCGTCACGGCGCATCGCGATCGGCTTCCGCTCCACGCAAGCGCGCTGTTGCCCCGGGCATTGCACCCTGCCGACGCGCGCACCCTCTCAGTACGGCTTCGTGACATCCGGCTCCATCGCGATCCGGACCGGCACGGGTTCGTCGAGCGCCAGCACCGCAACGCCGTTTTGAACGTCCGCGAGACGCTGGAGCGGTCGACGTTGCTCGCATCGACGCCGCCGAGTCTCGGCATCGATCTGTACGGCGTGTGCAACGTCAAGCCGCCGTGCGTGTACTGCGAATGGGATTCCAGCAAGGCGCTCGAGGGGGACCACGTCGACACGCCGTTCACGCGCGAGACGCTGGAGGAATGGGGACCGTTCTTCGACAACGCGGTGCACCTGGTGAACTGCTCGATTGGCGAGCCGTTCATGATGCGCAACATCGACGAGCTGCTCGACATCTTCGGCAACACCGGGAAGGTGCTCGAGATGACGACGAACGGTCAGATCCTGACCGATCGCAACATCCAGAAGCTCGTCGATCGCCACATCGACGCCTACATCTCGCTCGACGCCGCAACGCCGCTCACCTATTCGCGACTGCGGAACGATACGTTCGAGAAGATCGTCGCCAACATTCGTCGTCTGGTTGACGCCAAAGGTGGACGCGGCCGGTGGCCGCACGTGTACCTGGTCTTCATGCCGATGCGGTGCAACGTTCACGAGCTGGACGATTTTGTGCGGCTGTGCGCGGACCTAAAAGTCGATCGGATGGTGTTGCGGCCGCTCAACTACTCACCGTCGATCGGTCTCGACTGGAACCGGGCGGGCTATCACTTCTCGTACCAGGACGAGTTGCTGCCCTTCGCGGAGCTCGTTCGCGCCAGCGGCAGGGCCGCGCGCATGGCGCGCGAGCTTGGCGTCGAACTGTCCGATCAGATGGATTTCGGCGGCGCGATGCGGGAGCTCTTCGAAGACGAGTTCGCGCGCGGCGCAGGCCTCGACGAGATGCATGCTCCGACGGACAATCCGCAATCTCCCGTCGACTTGAAATCCACAATCAATCCGCAATCCGCAATCCGCAATCCGCAATCGGATGCGCTTCCATCTCTCGGCGCCGAGGGGCAGCCGGCCTGCCTCGAGCCCTGGAAGAGCCTCTACATCCTCCGCCGCGGCGTGATGCCCTGCTGCTACGGCGCCGAGCCAGTCGCCTCGATGGATGACTATCGTTCCGCGTGGAATTCGCCGACGATGCAGGCGATACGAGGCGAGTTGCTGGAAGGGCGGTTCCACGACTATTGCCTGCGTTCGATCACCTGTCCCATCGTGCGCAAGCTGGATCGGGCGAAGACGCTGCCCCGACGCCAGCGGTGGCACCTGAAGGCTCGCGAGTGGTGGGCCCGGATCGATCGACGGCTGGGCGGCGTCCCGAACCGGATCTGGCGTCCCCTGAAGGGTGCAATTGCGATCGGCGACGTGCGGCCGTAAGATGCGCGAATGTCGAGTCAACGGAAGACCCGCCGCGATTTTCTGAAGACCTCACTCGCCTCCGCCGCGGCCGTGCCGGTCGTGCGCGGCGCGACCGCCGCGCCTGCGTGCGCAGGCGGCGGCTGCACGACCTTCCCGCATTCGTTTTGCCGCCATCGGCCTGAATCACGGGCACATCAACAGCCAGGTCGAAGCCATCGTCCGGGGCGGCGGTACGCTGGTCTCCTTCTACGCCAAGGAGCCCGACCTGGCGACCGCATTCAGCAAGCGCTTCCCCGGCGCGAAGCTCGCCAGCAGCGCGAACGAGATTTATCAGGACGCCTCCATCCAGCTGATCGTCAGCGCGGCGATCCCGAACGAGCGCGCCGGCATTGCCATCGACGCGATGAAGCACGGCAAAGACGTCATGCTGGACAAGCCTGGGATGACGACGCTTGAACAGCTGGCCGAGGTGCGACGTGTCCAGGCCGACACGAAGCGCATCGTCTCGATCATGTACAGCGAGCGGCATGAAAACGGCGCCACGGTGAAGGCCGGCGACCTCGTGCAGGCGGGCGCAATCGGCCGCGTCCTCCAGACCGCGGGTTTCGGGCCGCACCGGATGAACCCGAAGACACGGCCGCCATGGTTCTTCGAGCGCGAGTGCTACGGCGGCATCCTCTGCGACATCGCCTCGCACCAGTTCGACCAGTTCCTGTTCTTCACGGGATCGACGAAGGCCGAGATCGTGGCGTCGCAAGTCGGCAACGTGAATCATCCGGACCATCCCGGCATCGAGGACTTCGGGGACGTGATGCTGCGCGGCGACGGCGGCAGCGGCTACATCCGTGTTGACTGGTTCACGCCGGACGGGTTGAGCACCTGGGGTGACGGGCGGCTGACGATCCTCGGCACCGACGGGTTCATCGAGGTCCGGAAGAACGTGGACATCGGTGGCCGTCCCGGCGGCAACCATCTGTTCCTCGTCGATCAGAAAGAGACGCGCTACATCGACGGCAGCACAGTCGCGCTCCCCTACGGCGAGCGGTTGGTCGACGACATTCTCAATCGCACGGAAACCGCGATGCCGCAGGCGCACACGTTCCTGGCCCAGGAGTTGGCGCTGTTCGCGCAGAAGAGCGCACGTCGTCTGACGTGAGCGTCGTCCCGCGCCCGCCACGCCTGCTGTCCGTCGATCTCGTTCGCGGGCTCGACGTCCTGTTGATGCTCTTCGTGAACGAGATGGCCGGCGTCGCCGGCACGCCGGCGTTTCTCCGCCACGTCGGGCCGGAAGCGGACGGCATGACGTTGACGGACGTGGTCTTTCCCGCGTTCCTGTTCATCACCGGGATGTCGATTCCGCTGGCGCTCGGCGCGAGGCTGCGGGCCGGCGAACCGCGCGGCCGAATCATTCGTCACGTCGCCGTTCGCAGCGTCTCGCTCATCGTCATCGGCGTGCTGATGGTCAACGCCGAACACGGAAACGCGCCCGGACGACTGTCGCCCGACGCCTGGAACATCCTGATGACCATGGCGGTGCTGCTCGTCTGGCAGGCGCCGACCGAGCGCTTTCGACGCTGGCGGCCACAATTGATGGCGGTGGGCGCGGCGTCCCTGATCGCGCTGGCGTGGCTCTATCGCAGTACGCAGGCGACCGGCATCATCCAGCTCCGTCCGCAGTGGTGGGGCATCCTCGGGCTGATTGGCTGGGCGTATCTCGTGGCGTCGCTCGTCTACCTCGCCGCGGGCGACCGGCCGCTCGTGCTCGTTGCCGCAACTGCTGGTCTCTACGGGCTGTTCTTCGCCGAGGCCTTCGGATGGATCGGCCGCCTGCCGTACCTGAACGTGGGCTCGACGCTCGGTTCGCACGCGGCGCTGGTCGCGTCGGGGACGGCGATCACCGCGTTGATGCGGCGCTACCGGGACAGGGGCGGCGCCGCGGGCCCGTTCGGGTGGTACGCGATCGGCTACGGGGCGCTGCTGATTGCGGCAGGCTGGATCGTGCATCAGTTTCGCGATGTGCATCCCGCGTTCTGGATCAGCAAGGGGCACGCGACGCCGGCGTGGTGCCTGATCTCGGGCGGGATTGCCTGTGCGGCGTGGGCCATTCTCTACGAGCTCGTCGACGTCAAGGGGTGGCGGCGCTGGCCGTCAGCCGTCACCACCGCGGGCCAGATGGCGCTCCTCGCGTACCTGCTCGCGCCGCTGCTGCTGTCGCTGTTCGAGCTGTCGGCGGCGATGACCGGCGGCGTGAATGTGTACGGTGCGCTCGGCGATCATCTGCTTGTCGGCACGATCCGCTCGGTGTTGTTTGCGTGGCTCGTGGTCTGGTTATGCGGTCGCATGCGTTCGGCGGGCATCAGTCTGAAGCTGTAGCGGCGACAGGTCTGGCCGCACTGAAGTGCGGCCCTACTGCAGTAGGGCCCGACTTTAGTCGGGCCGAACGCGGGCCATGGAGGACAAATGATCGCGCGACTGATATTTGCGTTTGCCTCGATGCTGATCGTCGCCGGCGCACCACCTCGGGCCGCCGACCGCGCGGCGATCATCGCCTACGTCTTCGCCGAGAACGACTTGATCGATCCGGCCGTCATCACCGCCGACAAGCTGACGCACATCAACTATGCGTTTGCCAACATCAAGGACGGCCAGGTCGTGGAAGGCTTCGCGCGCGATGCGGAGAACTTCAAGCTGCTGGCGGATCTCCGGCGCGCGCATCCGCATCTCAAGCTGCTCATCTCGGTAGGCGGCTGGACATGGTCGGGCGGATTTTCCGACGCCGTCCTGACGACCGACAGCCGCCGCCGGTTCGTCGAGAGCGCGGTGCGCTTCGTGGTCCGGCACGATCTCGACGGCTTCGACGTGGACTGGGAGTATCCCGGGCTCCGTGGGCTGGACAACCCGCATCGGCCCGAGGACAAGCAGAACTTCACCGCTCTGATGGCGGAGCTGCGCGCCGCGCTCGACGTCGCAGGCCGCGATACGCATCGAACGTATCTCCTGACGTTTGCCGCGGGCGCATTTTCGGATTTCATCAGGCACACCGAGCTCGACAAGGTCCAGGCGTCAGTCGATTTCGTGAACCTGATGACGTACGACTTCCGCGTGGCCGAGGGCGATCCGGTTTCGGGCCATCACGCCAACCTCTTTCCAAGCCCCGCGGATTCCGAGCAGCGGTCCGTCGATCGTGCCGTGAAGGAGTTCCTGGCTGCCGGTGTGCCGCCACCCAAACTCGTCGTCGGTGTGCCGTTCTACGGGCGCGGCTGGAGCGAGGTGGCGGCCGAGCGCAACGGTCGTTACCAGGCCGGAAAACCTATCCAGCCGCGCATGGACCTCAATTACTCGCACCTGGCGTCGGATGTCATTGGACGTGACGGGTTCGAACGCTTCTGGGACACCGAGGCACAGGCGCCGTACCTGTGGAACGCCAGCCGTCGAATTTTCATCACCTACGACGACCCCGAATCGCTCCAGCGCAAGACCAGCTACATTCGCGAGCACGGCCTCGGCGGAGCGATGTTCTGGGAGTACAACTCGGACCTGTCGGGAGCGCTGCTGGACGCGCTTAATCAGGGACTGAGATGAGCGCACTGACAGTGCCAAGTGCTAAGTGCCAAGTGCTAAGTGGAGTGAGCAGTGCGTAGTGATCAGTGCCGGGCAACCCCTCAGGCTTGCCAAGACACCGCCGGAAAGATGAGCCACCACTTGCCACTTCCAGCTCCCCACTCCACTTGGCATTTGGCATTTGGCACTTTGCACTGCGATGCGCGTAGAATGGCGTCGCTCGCATTCCAGCCACGGAGGACGATCATGAGTCGAGCCAGCCAGGTCATGGCGGGGGTGGTGGCGTTGGCGTTCGGCGGCGTGCCCTCACTCGCGGCAGGCCAGAACAAACTCGTTGCGCCGGTGCACGGCGAGGCCAAGATCGAGATCACGAAACCGGCCTCGAAACCAGTCGGCAAAGACGTCGTGACGACGATCTTGGTGAAGAACGTCGAAAAGGCGCCGATCGCCGGATTCAAGGTCGAGGAGTACCTGGTACGACAGGGCCGGCAACCCGCTGGGTGGCGGCAATTACCGCCACCCGCGACCGCTCCAGCCCGGCGAGATCATCACGGTAACGCTGAAGACGCCTCGGAGCACCAACCTCGATCGCAACCAGGTCGGGTTCGTGCATGCCTACGGGCCGGTCAAGAAGACCGTCGTTCCCAAGCTGGTTCCGCCGAAGCCGGCGACGTAACTGACCACTTGCAGTGCTAAGTGCCAAGTGCAAAGTGCCAAGTGAAGTGACTAGTGAGCTAGTGTCAAGTGAGGGGCAACCCCTCAGGCGAGGCCACGCCCTCCTGTGCGGATTGCCCGCCACTCTTCACTATTCACTTCCCACTCCACTTGGCACTTAGCACTTAGCACTTGGCACTGCTCAGATCCGGCGCCTACTTTCCGTAAACAATGGCGCCCTCGATCCCGAGCGTCCCCGACGCCTTGCCGTTGGCCGACTGCAGGCGAATCTGCACGGTGTGGGCGCCAGGCTTGAGACCGGTCACGAACCAGTAGTAACTGTCGTCCACGTTGAACACGTCGCTGGCGTCGATCGTCCCCGCCGGCGACCCGTCCAGCATCACGTCCGCCTTCCCTCCGCCCTCGTCGGTACTCGCCGCGGATGACGACGCCGGTGCCCGAGAACTGGAGGGTGGCCTGCGCATCCGCGCGATTGGTCCATTTTGCGCGGCCCATGCCGGCCGGCCGCTCTTCCCACCCGTCGCTCCACGTCCAGGCGCCGCCGTAGGACAGCAGAGAGGCGGTGGGCGGATCGACGTCCCACTGCTCGAGGGCCGGCGCTTTCGGCGCCTGGAACGGCACGACGATCTCCGACGCCGAGACCTGGCCGCCGGCGCGCTCGACGACCTTCAGCGCACGGGCGACGGTTGACGCGGTGATTTCGTTGAACGTGTAGTTGGTGTAGTCGAATTTCGTGTCGGCAATCGCCGGAATGCCCGACTTCCACTCATCAGGAATGGCGGCGTAGCCGATGATCACGCCAAGAATGCCGGCGGCGCTCGACGGGTTGCAGTCCGAGTCCTGGCCCGATCGCGCCGAGACTTCGAGCGTCTTGCTGAAGTCGCCGCCGCCGTAGAGCAGACCCAGCGCGACGAACGCGCCGTTCAACCGCGCGTCGATGTTGAATTCCGCCAGCGCGCCGTCCGGGCAGACGTCGTCGCGATCCCATTTGTCGGTGATCTTGCGCCAGGTCTTGCGCCAGTCCGGTTCGGCCGCTGACCAGTCGATCACGTCGCGGATCACTTTCCCGTAACCGCTGTCAGCGGGAATCGACGCGAGCCCCGCTTCGACGACCTTGCGCGGATCGGATTCGAAGAACGCGGCGGCGTACATGCCGCTGAAGAACATGCCGCCGTAGAGCCCATCGCCGTAGTTCATGACACGGCCGACCCGGTCGGCGATCGAATTGGCCACCTGCGGCAGCCCCGGCGTCATCAGGCCGATGAAGTCCGACTCGATCTGGAAGTCGATGTCGTTGGCGTGGGCGTTGTACTTCGGGTGGCCCGACCACGGCGCCTTGATGCCGCGATTCAGCAGGCGGCGCGCCGACGCGTTGGCGTGCCATAGCATGTACTTCGAGTTCTTGAACATCTCGCCGAACTGCTCGGTGGTGGCGTCGAGGCCCTCCTTGTCGAGCACCTCGGCAAACGTCATCTCGACGTACAGGTCGTCTTGTTTGATCGAGTTGGTGACGGCATCCGGCTTCCAGGCAATCGGCCAGCGAATGATGCGCCGGTTCGACACGAACTCGGTGGGCGCTCCGTACGACACGCCGATCATCTGCCCTGCCCAGCCCCCGCGGATCTTGTTCTCCAGGTCTGCACGCGACAAGCGACGCGGACCGCCCGACTGGGCCGACGCGGCGACCGCGCCGACGCCCATCAGCACGGCGGCCATCACCAGTATCCGGAATCTGCGCATGACGTGTATCTCCCCGTTTGTGGAGGCGGGGCTTCAGCCCCGCCGATCTGTGGTGCGTTACGTAATGGATCGGGTGCGGCCGGGCAGCCCCGCCCCGCACGAGGCGCGCACGATGAGCGTCGTCTGCAACGCCACGCGGCGCACGGGGCGATGCGGCTCGAGAATGCGATCGAGCATGATGCGCGCGGCCGAGACGCCGAGATCGTAGGTCGGCTGCACCACCGCGGTCAGCGGGGGGTTGACGCGCGCCCCCCACGGAATGTCGTCGAACAGCACCAGCGCGATGTCGTCCGGCACGCGGAGCGAGGCGTCGCTGATCGCGCGCAGCGCGCCCATCGCCATCAGGTTGTTCGCCACGAACACCGCCGTCGGGCGCGGCGTCACGTGCAGCAGGTTGGCCATTGCCTGATAGCCGCCCTCTTCGCGGAAATCGGCTCGCTCCACCAGCGAGGGCGCAAACGCCAACCCGGCCTCCTCGAGCGCACGACGATAGCCCTGCTCGCGCTCGACGGCGACGTTGGTGGAGAGCGGTCCGCCGACGAGCGCGATCCGCTCCCAGCCGAGCCGCGCCAGGTGCAGGACCGCCGCGCGGGCCCCTTCTTCGTTGGTGACGCCGACCAGATCGACGTTGAGACCCGCCGGCGATCGATCGACGGCCACCACCGGCACGCCTTGCTTGGCCAGGTGATCGTAGGCGCCGGGCTCGGCATTGCAGGGCACCACCAGCAGCCCGGCGACTTCTTCCGCGCACAGCGTATCGAGGCAGACGCGCTCGCGGGCACTGTCGCCGTCAGAGTTGGCGAGGAGCAGCGTGAACTTCTGCGCCTGGAGCGCGTCTTCAATCCCGCGCACGAGGCTCGTGAAGAACGGGTTCTGGATGTCGGGGATCACGACGCCGATGGTGCTGGTGGCGCGCGCGCGCAGGTTGCGGGCGACGTGATTGGGGCGGTAGTCGAGCTCGCGCACGGCGTTCCAGACGCGCTCGGCCAGCTCGCCGCTGACGAACTTCGTGCCGGACAGCACGCGCGACACCGTGGCCGAGGAGACGTGTGCGCGCCGCGCGACCTCGTGAATGGTGGGAGCAGAAGAGCGCCAGGTTTTGAGGGACGGGCGGGGGCGCCTGGTCGTCGTCCGAGGGTGGATGCTCATCGTGATGCGCGTGAGGGTAAACGATTGCCCTGGCCGGGTCAATTGGCGGACGGCAGCCGCCCGCATCGCCCGAAGCCGCGCGACAGCGTATCAGGAAACTTCGACGGCTTTATCGCTAAAGGATTGGATAATACTGAAGTTCTGGCTTGACCTTTCTTCCCGCGCGGCTAGAATCGGCGCCCACCGACATCGCGGAAAACGATTGCCTGAGGAGACCTCCACACGTGTTCGTCCCTGACCCGCCTCCTGGCCGCAGGCTGGACCGGCCGCCTCGCCGGCGCCATGCTCGCGCTCGCGATCGGCCTCTGGGCAGCCGCGCCCACTGACGCCGGGGCACAATTTGCCTTGCGCAGCAAAATCGAAGGGACGCTGACCGACTCGACCGGCGCGGTCCTGCCGGGCGACACCGTGACGCTGACCGAGACGACGCGGAACCAGGTGCAGACGGCCACGACGGCAGCAACGGCATCGACAGCTTCTCGAACCTCGCTCCCGGCACCTACACCGTGGTCGCCGACCTGACTGGCTTCGTCAAGACCAGCTCCGAGCCGGTCACCCTCGGCAGCGCCACGACCGATCTGACCTGAGCGACTTTGTGGAGGTAAACGATTGCCCTGATCCCGCCGAAAGGGCTGTGTTTCGCGGGAACCCGAACGTCAGGCCAGGCAGCCGGACCCGGCTGGCACTGGTCTGTCCTCGCTAAATTTGGCTTGGGTATTCGATTGCACGATCTTGACAAGCCGCACAGCGGGGGTAGAATCAGCCCCCACACGGCGTCGGCCGTGCGGCTGGGAAATCGATTGCCCGGCACATCCCGCGGAGGTCCTCGATGCGTTCGTCTCTACCCCGTGTTCTCGCGGCCGCCTGCCTCGGCCTCGTGCTGACGAGCGCGGTCGCCCACGCGCAGTTCGCCCTGCGTAGCAAGGTCGAAGGCACCATCACCGATACCACCGGCGCCGCACTCCCCGGCGTCACCCTGACCCTCACCGAGACCACACGCAACCAGGTCCAGACCGCTACGACCGACACCGGCGGCACCTACGCTTTCTCGAACCTCGCCCCGGGCACGTACACCGTCAGCGCCGAGCTGACCGGCTTCATCAAGACCGCCTCCCAGCCGATCACGCTGGGCAGCGCCGCCAACGCCAAGATCGATCTCACCCTCCACGTCGGAGTCAGCGAAACCGTGGAGGTGGTCAACGAAGCGCCGCTCATCCACACCGACCAGATCTCGGTCGGCGTCGCCGTGGACAAGGCGCTCATCGACACCATCGCGAGCAAGGGGCGCAACTTCACCAGCTTCGTCCAGCTCGCGCCCGGCATCAGCACGCAGCCGCGATCGGACGAGGCCGGCAACTATTCGGCCGGCTCGCACCACGTGATTGGCGGCATCGACTACGTCGCCGGCGGCGGCGGCAACAACGGCTTCTACGTCAACGGCGTCAACGCCAACGACAACTACGTCGGCGGCCAGAGCTACTCGCCCTCCCTCGAGGCCGTGGACGAAATCAAGGTCGACGTTGCGAACTTCTCCGCCGCCAACGGCCGCGATCTCTCGACCCTGAGCGTGACCACCCGCGCCGGCACGAACCGCTATCACGGATCGATCTACGACTATCTCGAAAACGAGGCGCTCAACGCCTGGAACCCGCTCGATCGGCAACGGGTCACGGAGGGCACCGAGAAGCCCTCGCTGGATCGCCACCAGTACCGGCGGCAACATCGGCGGACCGGTCTTCAAGGACAAGCTGTTCTTCTTCGCCAATCTCGAGCGCACCTACAACCAGAAGGGCGACGAACCGCAGTTCTCCCGGGTGCCGACCGCGGCCGAACGGCAGGGCGACTTCAGCGCGCTCCTGTCCCGGTTCCCAGGGGATCCGAACTACCTGCTCTACAACCCGTTTACGACGGTGATCACCGACGACGGGGAAAGCATTCGCCAGCCGATTCCCAATAACGATCTGCGGAACATCACGCGTCCCGATGGCTCGCCGTCGATCGATCCGCGCGCGCAGGACATGCTGAACCTGTTCCCGATGCCGAACTACGTCGATCCGTCGGATCCGGACAACCTCCAGAACTATCAGGCGTTCATGACCAGCAAATTCACGTCGTACCGATTCGATGGCCGCGTCGATTTTGCGCTGAGCGCCAATGACAACCTCTACGTGAACTTCGCAAAGTCGCACGGCCGCGACGAGAATTCCGGCGGCCTGTTCCCGGAGATCCTCCCCGGCAACGTCGACGACAAGTCCTGGTTGACGTCGGTCAGCTATGCCCGGATCTTCACGCCGACGCTGACGAACGAGCTGGTGGTCGCCTACGGACGGGGTGAGCTGTGCCTCCCTGACCAGAGCAGCGTCGACTACATGCACCAGACAGACACCCTCCGCGCGAAGTACTTCCAGAACCTCGGCTCGGGCGCCGACCTGGGTCTGTATGCGATGTCGCTCGGCGACTACTACGACTTCGGCGCGTTCGAGGTCTTCTGCGCCGCCAATCCCAGCTTTCAGATCTCGAGCAATCTGAACTGGATCAAGGGCGCCCACTCGATCAAGGGCGGCTTCAACTTCTTCCGCAAGGAGGAAAAAGACTTCGACTACATCCGGTTCATGAGTTTCAACCAGCAATTCACGCGGTCGGGCAGCGTCGACGACAGCATCGGCGGCGACAGCGTGGCCAGTTTCCTGCTCGGGATCCCAAGCGAGATGCAGCAGCGCTACAACCTCACCGACGGCGACGACACGCTCAATTTCGTGATGCCGTACTGGGGGTTCTACGTCGAGGACAAGTGGCAGTTGAACCCCAAGTGGACGCTGTCTGCCGGCATGCGCTACGACCTCGGCATCCAGACCTACTCGGGCAACAGCTATGGCAACGCCATCGTCGACATGAACTACGAGGGATGGCAGCTTGCCATTCCCGGGCGCGCCTCAGGCCTCGATCTCCACTACCTGCCGGCCGACAAGAACAACTTCGCGCCTCGGGTCAGCCTGGCGTTCGAGCCGCGCCCCGGCTGGGTGATCCGCGGCGGCTACGGGATCTTTTACGACCTCGGCATCACGACGACGGGGGTGTCGCGACTTGGCGATGGATTCGGCGGCGTGCCTGGCTACGTCGGCGACTTCTACGACAACGCCCGGTTCGATGCGCCCGACGACGTGCCGGTGATGAGCCTCGACAACGTCTTCCCCGCGCCAGCGACCGTCGCAGTCGGCACGTATCCGATCAGCACGGGCGAGGGCACGGGCTACTTCGACTATGCGGCCAGCGTGCGCTACATGGACCAGGAATCGGGCGATACGCCCTACTTCCACCGCTTCGTCGTCTCCACCGAAAAGCAGATCGGTCCGCGCACGGCCGTCTCGGTCTACTACACGGGCAGCCGCGGACGCGATCTGCCCTACTACGTCAACCAGAACATCCCGGCGTACCAGACGGGCTGGAGCTCGGAAGACGAGCTCAACGACGCGCGGCCGAACAACAACGGCCGATTTGCCGATGTGCGCGTCCTGCGGCACGGCCTGACATCCACCTATAACGCCGGCACTGTTCGCGTCGATCACCGGTTGACGAACGGCTTGACGTTCCTCTCTCACTACACGTATTCGAAGACCACCACCGATCGCTACCAGACCGATGGTCCGATTGACGACCTGTCGCAGCCGGCCTGGGATTGGAACCTGCACCTCGGACGGGGCGAGGCGATCTTCTCGCATCCGCATCGCTTCGTGGCGGCAGCCACCTGGGACCTGCCGTTCGGCGAGTCGCTGACCGGGATCGCCCGCGGCGCGCTCTACGGCTGGCGCGTGTCCGGCGTCTACGTGACTGAATCCGGCGACGCGCTCACGGTCTTCAACGGCCAGAGCAGCGCGCGCGACTTCGAACCGGAGATGCCAAACGTGGTGGGGGATCCCAATGATGGACCGAAGACGACGCTCGAGTACTTCAACACCGGAGCCTTCGCCGATCCCGGCCAGGACGTGAAGGGGAATGCGCGCCCGGGAATCCTGCGCGGCCCGGGGATCAACAACCTCGATCTGTCGCTCGGCAAGACGTTCGGCATCGGCGGGACGAAGCTGCTGTTCCGGGCGGATCTTTACAATGCGCTGAACCACGCGCAGTGGCGATACCTGGACACGGATTTCAACACCGGCGAGGGCAGCACATTCGGTCGCGTCACCGGCGCGCGCGAAGGGCGGATCGTGCAGCTCAGTTTGAAGCTGACGTTCTAGACCAGAACTCACGTGCGTTCGTGAGGTGTCAACTCCAAACCTCCAACGCCCAACTACCAAGAAGTCCTGCAAATCGCATGGCAAGCACGATTGGGAATTGGGAGTTGGGAATTGGGAGTTGGGAAATTGGGAGTTGACACACTCGAGTGGGCTGGAGCCCCGCCCTACATGACCAGATGAATTTCCACCTTCCATCGTTCGTGGCTTCTCTCGCTCTCGTGTCGGCGGCTCTGCACACCGGCGACCGCGCCATCCGCGTACGGCCGGCTCGTGCCAGCCGGCGTCGACGCGCGGTTCGTCCCCGCGGCGCTCGACGAGCAGACCATTGACGGCCTGCTGGGCGATCGAATGACGGTCAATCTCAGCGAGCGCCTGCTCGCGGGCGTCGACACCGACGTGATCCTCAAGGGCTACCGCCAGCGCCCCGGCCAACACGCGTGGATAGGCGAGCACGTCGGGAAGTTCATCGATGCTGCGACGAACGCATGGGCCTACACCGGCGACGCGAGGCTGAAGGCGAAGCTCGATGCCGCGGTCCGGGATCTCATCGCCGCGCAGCTCGAGGACGGGTATCTGGGGACGTATCCTCCGCAGGACCGCTTCATCGACTACGGCGAAAAGGGCTACGAGCCGGCCGAGAACCTGCCGCTGTGGGACGTCTGGGCGCACAAGTACAACCTGCTCGGGCTGCTCAACTACTATCGCCGCACCGGCTTCGATCCGGCGTTGCAGGCCTCGCGCCGCATCGGCGATCTCCTCTGCAAGACCTACGGCGATGGCGCCGGCCAGAAGAGCATCGTCCGCAACGACTGGCACGTCGGCATGGCCAACACCAGCGTGCTGGAGCCGATGGCGATGCTCTATCGCTTCACGGGTGACGTGAAGTACCTCGAGTTCTGCCGCTACATTGTCCGCGCCTGGGACGCACCGAAGGGGCCGAAGATCGCCACCACGCTCGTCGCCAGCGGACACGTCAACGAGGTCGCCAATGCCAAGGCCTACGAGATGACGTCGAATCTCGTCGGGCTCCTCGAATTGCACCTCGCGACCGGCGACGAGGCGTATCTCCGGCCGGTCCTGCGGGCCTGGGAAGACATCGTCAAGAATCGGCTGTATCCGAGCGGTACCACGAGCTGGGGCGAGCTGTTCCGAGCCGATCACCTCCTCCGTGCAGACGGCAGGGTGGGCGAAGGATGCGTCACCACGACCTGGATGCAGTTGAATCTCCGGCTGCTGGAGCTGACGGGCGAGGCGAAATACGCCGACGAGATCGAGCGGACGATTTACAACGCGCTGCTCGGCGCACAGCATCCAAAGACCGGGCTCGTCTGCTACTTCACCCCGCTGAACGGCGCGAAACAGTACGGTGCCGTCGATCAGGGCGTGCCCGGCGTGAATTGCTGCACGTCGAGTATTCCGCGCGCGCTCAGCCTGATCCCTTCAGCCGCCTGGGGCGTGCGCGGCGGCGGCATCGCCGTGAACCTGTTCGTGCCAGGCACGGCGCGGCTCGCGCTGCCGGCGGGCGACGTCACGCTCGAGTCGAAGACGCGATTCCCGGTGGACGGCGATGTCACCCTGACGCTGCAGATGGCGAAGGCCGCCCGCTTCCCGCTGTCGGTCCGGGTCCCTGGCTGGTGCCGGACGTGCACGGTCACCGCCGCAGGCCAGACCTGGACGGGCGGCAGCAAGAACGGATACGTGGACATCGATCGGACGTGGAGGCCGAACGATCAGGTCACCGTGCGTCTGGATCTCACACCTTCGATTCTCGAGGGCGGCCCGACGTATCCGGACCAGATCGCCGTGCAACGAGGTCCGCAGGTCCTGGCGGCCGACGACCGGCTGAATCCAGGCTCGTCGCCCTGGACCACCGACCTCTGGCTCACCGGCCTGGCCTCGACGTCGCCGACGCTCAGGGACGCAGCTGCCTCCCTGCCGTCCAAGTGGGTCGGCACACAGGCGTACGCGGTCCCGGGTTATTTCGGCAACGCCGCGCTCGGGAGGCGGCCGGTCGATCTCATCCTCGTCCCGTTAGCCGACGCGGGACAGCTCGGAGGCGAGTATCGCGTCTGGCTGCAACGCCCGTGACATTCAGATGTAGGGCGCGGCTTTAGCCCCGCCACCAGCATTCAGGTAGGGCGAGGCTTCAGCCCCGCCACCAGGCGGACCTGAAGGTCCGCCCTACACACGGAGATACCATCGGCCATGGATCGCAGAGCATTTCTCGGCGTGATCGGCGGCGCCGCCGGCGCACGGGTCGATCGGGTCGCACTCACGCGTGGAGGCGGGGCTTCAGCGGCCCCGCGCGTTCAGGTCGCCCAGGCCAATCCGGTAGCGCCGTGGCTCGAGTCGCTCGCCAGCTCGACGCCGATCTTCCTTCGGCCCCGCAAGGGCAACAAGGACGCCTTCTTCCCATTGAAGCCGTGGGACGCGGCCGAGCGGCGGCTGGAGGAGTTCCGCGATGCCGGCATCGGCATGGTGGAGATCTACGCGCCGGCCGAGGCGGGCAACAGCTTCCTGGGCCTCGACACCATCGACCGCTTCAAGGTTGACTCGCGGATCGGTACGCTGGACGACATCCGCCGCCTGGTCAATCTCGCTCATGCCAAGGGCCTGAAGATCATCAGCATCGACAACTTCGGGTACTGCAGCGTCGAGGCGGTGGACTTCCTGAAGGCGTGCGACGACGTGAAGGCGGGGCGCGAGACGCGCGAGACGCGGATGTTCCTGTGGGCCGATTCAGCCGAGGCGCCGCCGCCGGCGAGCGCGGGCAGGCCCGACCCCTACTTCATGGTGCGCCCGACGCACCTGGGCGGATACAACGCGGCAAAGGTCGAGATCTGGGCGCGGAGTGCACGCGCCGGGAAGCACTACTGGAGCCGGTGGGACGGCGTGGACCTGGCCGGCAACGGCGTGCGCCTGCCGCAGTACAACTGGTTCAGCGAGGAGTTCCAGGAGGAGTGCGAGAAGGTCGTCCGCTTCTGGATGGACACCGGCGTGGACGGGATGATGATTGACGCCGTGAACTGGTACGTCGGCTGCGACTGGGCGAAGAACCGCAAACGAATGACCGACGTGATCAACAGCTACGGCCTGAAGTACAGCCAGCCGGAAGGCGCCGGCGCGTTTCGTGACGACCCGGTGCCGTGGGTGACGGACGGCGGGTGGGCCTGCGTGCAGGACTACGGCCTCGGCATTCTCTGGGAGAAGGGCACCAACGTCATCTCGAACGCCATCGAGACGGGCGACCCCCGCCCCCTCGAGCCGGCCCTCCGCAACTACCACGACCGCGTGGTCGAGGCCGGCGGCATCCTGTTCTTCGCGCCGCTCCGGTTCGAGGACGCGGCAAAGACGCACCTGGCGGTGGCGGCGACGGCGGCCTTCGGCGACCTGCTCTCCTGGTCCGCGGTCTTCGACGGCCTGTGGTCGCCCGTGATCCCGGACGCCGAAGAAGCAAAGGTGATGAAGCTGAAGGCGGCGCACCCGGCGCTCTTCAACCGGAGCCGCCGCCTGCAACTGCCCGTCGCCGCGCCCGAGCGGCACTACGCGTTCCTGCGCGCCGCGCCCGACGGCAGCGAGCGGGTGATCGTCGTGCTGAACTTCCAGCCGGAAGCGCAGACGGCGGAGGTGAACCTGAGCGGCGTCGACTTCTCGACGGCGACGGATCTCCTTGGCGGCGCGGTCTCGGCGCGCGAGCCGCTCTGGCGCGTGGAACTGTCGCCGTTCGGCTACCGTTTCTTCAAGCTCGACGCGCGGAAGGACGGCCGCGCATGAGGCTCGTGCTGGCGCTGGCTCTGACGGCAGTAGCAGCGCTGTCGGCGGAGACAGAACATCATCTCCGGCCGCGCTATCACTTCACGCCGCCGCAGAATTTCATGAACGACCCCAACGGGCTCGTGTTCCTCGACGGCGAGTATCACCTCTTCTACCAGCACAATCCCCTGGGTGATAAGTGGGGGCATATGAGCTGGGGGCACGCCGTCAGCCGCGACCTGCTGCACTGGGAGCATCTGCCCCTGGCGCTGGCCGAAGAGAACGGCATCATGATCTTCTCGGGCAGCGCCGTCGCCGATCCCGCGAATACGAGCGGCTTGTGCGGCACGTCGGGACCATCGTGTCTGATTGCCATCTACACCGGGCACACCGAGAAGAGGCAGACGCAGAACCTCGCGTTCAGCCACGACCGCGGGCGGACCTGGACGAAGTACGACGGCAACCCCGTGATCGATCTGTCGCGCGGCGACCACCGCGACCCGAAAGTGTTCTGGTACGAGCCGACCAAGCGCTGGATCATGGTGAGCGTCCTTGCCGGCGCGCGGCGCGTGCGCTTTCTTGCCTCGAAGGATCTCAAGCACTGGGAGACGCTCAGCGACTTCGGACCCGAAGGCTCCACCGGTGGCGCATGGGAGTGCCCCGACCTGTTCGAGCTGCCGGTCGAGGGTGAGCCCGGCTCGTCACGCTGGGTGCTCGACGTCGACTTGAATCCCGGCGGGCGTGTCGGCGGCTCGGGCGCGCAGTACTTCGTCGGACGCTTCGACGGCCAGCGTTTCGTCAACGAGAACCCGGACGACCTGACGCTCTGGGTCGATTACGGCAAGGACTTCTACGCCAGCCAGTCGTACGCCGGAATACCGCCGTCCGATGGCCGGACGCTCTGGATCGGCTGGATGAGCAACTGGATCTACGCCGACGTCGAACCGACGGCGCCGTGGCGCGGCGTGCAATCGCTGCCGCGCGAGCTGGCGTTACGGCGCACGCCGAGCGGCATCCGCCTGGTCCAGTCGCCCATTCGAGAAGTGTCGTCGCTCAGGGCGTCGGCGGCGCCAAAGCGGATCGAGTCGCGCACGGCGATGCCCGGATCGGCCGACATCGAGCTGGAGATCGCGCAAGGCGACTGGTCGGAGGCGGGATTCCGCTTGAGCAACGCCGCGGGCGAAGACGTGACGGTGGGCATCAAGGCGCAGCCGCTCGAGGTCTTCGTCGATCGACGCAAATCGCGAACGACGCCATTCCACGAGGCCTACGCGGAGCGCCACGCGGGTGCCGTGCGCTGGGTGAATGGGCGGATCACCGTTCGCGTGATCTTCGACCGCACGACGCTCGAAGTGTTCGCCAACGGTGGCGAACGCGTGATTTCTGACCGGCTCTACCCGACCCGGGCGTTCGATCAGATCGAGCCCTTGGGCAGTGGAAGCGGCCTCGTGTCGCCGATGCGGCTCTGGGAGCTCACCCGGTGACGACCTCGCAGCGATTCTCCGCGCTCGCGCCCGCCATGGGCGTGATTGGCTTGCTCGTCGCCGTGGGCGGCACTGTCACCAGTGTCGGAGAATCCGCGCTTGCGGGCCTAAAGCCCCGCCGCCACATCACAGCGCACGCCGCGTCGTCACTGCCGCCGCGCTGGTGGGAGTCGGCGCCGGCGATCGCGCGCGTCGGGCCGCGAGGGAAGGAGGGCCACGGCTTCGCGCTCGAGCGGATCCGCGCCGCCGCCGCGCTGGACGATCTCCACAAGGCCGGCTTCACTGCGGTCGAGGTATTTGCCCCCGCCCACGGGGGCAAGAGCTTCGGCGGCCTCGACACCATCGATCGGTATCGGGTCGATCCCGCGCTCGGGACGATGGAGGACTTCCGCGGCCTGATCGAGCTGGCACACGCGCGCGGCATGGCGGTTGTCGCCTTCGACAATCTTGGCTACTCCAGCGTCGAGGCCATCGACTTCCTGAAGGCGTGTGACGACATCAAGGCGGGCCGCGCGTCGAAGGAAGCCTCGTTCTATCTGCTGGAGCGATCGCGCCGACGCGCCGCCGCCCGGACACCAGGCCGGCAACACGTTCTTCATGGTGCGGCCCACTCACCTGCCCGGCGGCAAGCCCGGCACCTTCTACGACTCGACCAAGCACGAGTTCTGGGCCTGGAGCGAGCGCGCGGGCAAATACTATTGGAGCAAGTGGGCGGGCGTGGATCTCGCCGGCAAGGACGTGCGGCTCCCGCAGTACGACTGGGGCAGCGCGGCGTTCCAGGAGGAAGCCGAGAAGATCGTGCGCTTCTGGATGGACACCGGCATCGACGGCATGATCATCGACGCCGTCAACTGGTACGTCAATCACACCTGGGTGCTTGGGCGACGTCGTATGACGGACGTCATCGCGTCCTACGACAACAGCTACAGCCAGCCGGAAGGCGCCGGCGGCTTTCGGGAGGATCCCGTCGCGTGGATCACCGAGGGCGGCTGGAACTCGGTGCAAGACTACGGGCTCGGCATCTGGTGGGAGTCGGGGTCGGACGTGATTCGCCACGCCATCGAGACCGGCGATCCGCGGCCGATCGAGCGCGCGCTGCGCGACTACCACGACCGCGTCGTCGCCGCCGGCGGCACGCTGTATCAATACGCGCCGAAGTTCAAGGACCCGCCGCGACAAGCGTTCGCAGCCGCCGTCGTGGCAGCGGTCGGCGACCTCCTCGGCGCCCACTACCCCGACGACTTTCCACTCGCGCCCGAGACGACGCGGTTCCTCGAGCTGAAGGGACGGCACCCTGCCCTGCAGCAGCTGAGCACGCGCCGCCAGATTCCGACGAACGCCGACGACAAGTCACTATGCGTTTCTCCGCACCGCCGCCGATCGCTCGGAGCGCATCCTGGTCGTGATGAACTTCCAGAGCGCAGCAGCTAGCGTCACGCTCGACCTGAGCGGCGTCGCGGCCGGCGGGCTGACGAACGTGCGCACGTCAGCGGCTGTCCCTCTTCAGACAAAGCTCTCAGTGGACGTGCCTGCGTACGGGTACGAGCTGTTCCTCGTTTCGAACGAACGTTAGTCGCGAACCCGCAGTAGGGCCGCACTTCAGTGCGGCCATTGAATGGCCCGACTGACCAGCCTCCGCCAAGGCTACGGCGGTCCGCCGAAGCTTCCAAGCGAAGGCGGAAGTCGGGCCCTATTGCGAAGCTGGTCGACCGCGAGCCAATTCCGCTGGTTTGGTGTCCAATGGGGGCACGCTCCGCGTCGATCGTTGCGCTCGGCGTGCTCGTGGAGGCGCTGGCCCTCACAGTTCGGCACGTTCCTTTCACACGGCCGTACCCGCCCGGCCACGCCAGGCTCAAGACCCGCTGGCCGCTCCATCTCATTGGCATGTATGCGGTGGCCTACCTCCCGGTGCAACTCGAGCTGCATCTCCTGCGGCGCGGCGCCTCGTTGCTCACAGTGGCTGTCTGTATTACCGTAGCCGTTACGTTGCTTGACGTGATTGGACGCCACGCCGCCCGTCGCTTGACGGAACTCCCCGACGATCCCGAAGCGGACTTCCCCGCCACGACTGGACTCGACCTCAGCGGCGCACTGCAGAGCCACACGGGCCGCTGATTTTCTAATGGTGCTGTCCACTTCGATGGGCCTGATGGTGGCCGTCTGTCTGCTGGCGCAAGCGCCGGGAGGCCCCGCCGCCGGGTGCCGGGACTGGCGCGAGTGCCGGCAGGAAGCGCTCGACGCCGCCGCGCGCCATGACTACGAGCAGTTTCACGACCTGGCGTGGCGGACGGTGCAGAAGGGTCCCCCCCGCGATCCTGAGCTGATGTATCTGCTGGCCCGGGCACAAAGCCTCAGCGGCCGTCCCCACGACGCGCTCGTCATGATCGGGCGTCTGGCCGAGTCAGGATTCATGACGACGGCGGCGACGAGCCCGGACTTCGAGCGGGTCCGGAGTCTGGCCGAATGGCCGAGCGTGAGGCCCCAGGTGCTGCTGGCGTGGGTCAGAGTCGGCGCACTGCCCTTGGTGCCAACGCGGGCCGTCAGGTCGCGTAGAGCACCTGTCGCACCTGCCGCACCCAACGCACCCGTCGCACCTGACGCACCTGACGCACCCGCCATCCCTTCCGCCCCCGTCGCCGCAGTGGAAGAAGCACTTCGTCTTCCCCTGATGTCGATGACGCCAGCCGGCCTCGCCCACGACAGCGTGTCGGGACGCTTCGTGATTGCCGACCGGGAGCGGCGCAAACTCGTGATCGTGGACGAGCGGGCGCGTCACCTGGTCAATCTCGTCGGCGCCGAGTCGGCCGGTTTCAACGACATCACGGCGCTCGTCATCGATGCGCGGCGCGGCAATCTCTGGGTGGTGAGCGGGACCGAGGCCGATGGCGAAAAGCCGGCCGCTGCCGTCCTTCACCGTGTGCAGCTCGTGTCGGGGCGGCCGCTCGCGTCCTGGCCGTTGCCTCCTTCATTCGGCGCGGCGCGCTTCGGCGACGTCGATGTTGGCGACAACGACACCGTCTTCGTGCTCGACGTCGTCGGCAGACGCATCTTCCCGGTCACGCCCCGGACCGGTCGGTTCGGGAAGCCGCTTGCGGTTCCGTTCGACGGCGTCACCAGCCTGACCATCGTCGGCGACCGCGATGCGTACGTCGCGCACAGTGCCGGCATCGCGCGCCTCAGCCTCGCGGGAGGAGCGGCAGTGCCTGTCCGCTCGGCGCGAGGAATCGAGTTGAAAGGCTTCGAGCGCATTCGGTGGGATCGCGGCCGGCTGGTGGGAATCCAGCGGATGCCGGATGGCTCGCACAAGCCGGTTCGCTTGCAGCTCGCGGCCTCCGGGACCCGGGTTACGGCAGCAGACGTGATCGAGGCGGCGATGCCAATCGACGACCCGACGACGATTGCCGTGTCGGACGATTCGTTCTACTTCGTGACGCGCGAATCGCCCAACGGCACTCTCGTCGTCCAGCGCGCCAAACTGCGCTAAAACCGTAACCCTTGCCGCGATTGAGCGTCTAGGCGGCCGTCGTCGAAACCGGGCGGCCAGGTCGCAGCAACTGCCCCGCCTTGGCGATCTCGGCGAACGTGACGATCCGCATCCGAAAGAGACAGAGCAGGTAGCCGGTGCTGGCGACGAAGAACAGCAGCGCGTTCGTGGGCCACTCGCCTTTCAGCCAGACCAGCGGCACGAAGAGGACCGCGAGCGCGCCGGTCCATGCTGCGGTCGACAGCGAATACGGCAGTTCGCGACACATGGACCAGGAAATGACGGCCGCATAGACCGTCGACCCCAGGAGCGCCGCCATCGCTGCGCCAAAGCTGTCCCACTGCATCGTCGCGAAGAGGCCGACGATCCGAGGAGGAAATCTCGAGCGCGGCCGCGACCGCGGCAACTCGGGCGATCAACGGTCAGCGAGACAAGCCTGCCCACGCTCCCCACGCACAACTTGACGAGGCCATAGGCCGCGACGAGGACGTTGGCCACCAGGAATGCGAAACACGCGCCACGCAGCCCGGCAAACGGATACGCGGCCGGCGTGATGCCCAGCGTCAGCCAGCGGCGAAGCAGATCGCCCAGGCCCCAGCGAGCCGCCTGATTCAATCCCAGGAACAGCGAGAAACACAGGTTGCCAATCGTTCGGGCGAGCACGCCGCCCGCGACGAAGGTCGCGGCGACCAGGTCGGGCTCGCCCAGGACAACGACAATGAGAAACAAGTACGTCAGGGCGGACACGAAGCCATTTGCCATTCGAAGCACGAGGAGGTTGGTGACAAGCTTCGCCAGGCCCGCGGCATCCCGGTTCGCGAGAAACTGCGGCACCGTGCGCGTCATCAACGAAACGGCGCCAAGACCGCTCAGCAGCGCGAACCACATCGAGACCGACGTCAGCAGCGCATACCGGCCGTACACGGCCGGTCCCATCATCCGAGGAATGACCAGAGCGAAGACCGCCGCCCCTGCAACGTGGAGGACGCGCTGGGCGATCACCCAGCCGGCGTTGCGTGCGGTCTGTCGCGCCTCAGTCACCGCGGCAGGATGCCACAGCTGACGCGCTTCGGCTCAGGTGCAGCGGATCTGGCGCTTTGTTGACCGACTGCGGGCTCTGGCGTTCGGCATCTATACAGGCTCGACGGGTTCAGGTTCGCGCTGCGCCGCAGATATTTGAGAATCGTGGCGTGGTGCGCGGCTTGCAGCATGAACCCACATTGGCATCCGCCCTCTTCTCAGGAGTCCTATCAATGACGCGCCAACCCATCATTACGACGGCCGGGCTGTTGATGGCCTTGCTCTTTGCCATCCCCAGTGCCGGGGCTGATACGCACGACCGTCTCACCAGCGCCGCGGAGACCGTTCAGGCCCTCGTGAAGATCCCGGAGGCCGAGCAAGGCATCCCCCAGGATCTCATCAAGAAGGCTCAGTGCATTGTCGTCGTGCCCTCGCTGAAGTCGGCGGCGCTCGGCGTCGGCGGCGAGTATGGGCGGGGGTTCGTTGCGTGCCGTCAGGGTTCGGGCTGGACCGCGCCGGCCGCGGTGAAGGTTGAAGGCGGCAGCTTCGGGTTCCAGATCGGCGGGAGCGAAACCGAGGTCGTCATGCTCGTGATGAACCAGAAGGGCATGAGTCGCCTGCTGACGAACAAGTTCACGCTGGGCGGCGATGCCAGTATCGCGGCTGGTCCGGTCGGGCGCTCGGCCAAGGCCCAGACCGACGCCGCCATGACCGCGGAGATCCTCTGGTACTCGCGATCGCGCGGCCTGTTTGCAGGGGTTTCGCTCAGCGGTGCGACGCTGCGCGAAGACGAGAGCGCCAACAAGGACATGTACGGCAAGGCGTTGACGAACAGGGAGATTCTCAGCGGCAAGACCCATTCGCCCGCGGCAGCCGCGCCACTTAAGAGCGCACTCGCTAAGCTTTGACAACTGACGGCAGTAGGGCCCGACTTCCGCCTTCGCTCGGAAGCTTCGGCGGACCGCCGTAGCCTTGGCGGAGGCTGGTCAGTCGGGCCATTGTTCGCCGAATGGAAAACTGCGGCATTAGAACCGAAAGCCGACCTTGACGGCCGCGGTGCGGCCGTCCTGAGGGATGGATTCCTGGACGAACTCGACGCCGACCGGATCGGCGAACTCGCGGTCGAAGAGGTTGTAGACGCCGGTCTGGATGGTGAACGGCTTCGATCGCGGCTGCCACGTGGCGATCAGATCGGCGAGCACGACCGAGTCGAGCGAGTGCCGGGCCACGGTCAGGCGCGGGCCGACGAACCGCGAGTCGAGGGCGAGCGTCACCTGACGGGCCGCGATCGGCGCCGCGAAACTCAGGGTTGCCAGCGTGGCTGGCGCGTTTGACAGCCGCTCGCCGGTCTTCTCGTCGAACGCTCGCTGGAACACCAGGCTTCCACGGGTCAAGATGCCGCCGGCCGAGCGATGTTCGGCCTCGACTTCGACACCAGTCGAGTTTGCGCTGCCGTAGTTGGCGTGGAAGACGCGCCCGTCTGAATCCGACAGCTGGTCGATGAGATCTTCGACATTTCCGCGATCTGTCCGTCCGCGCGAAGGTGTGGGCCCTGGCGGCGCTGACCGCGACCGCCGCACTCCTCGTCGCCGGGATCGGCATCGTCGCGTACGACGTCGTGCGCTCGCGGGCCACCCTCCTGCGCGACGCCGACAGAGCTGGAGAGCGTGTCGGGACAGCGCACGCCGGTGATCGCGGTGACCGCGCATGCCATGTCGGAAGATCGCGATCGGTGCGCGGCCGCCGGCATGGACGCGTTCCTCACGAAGCCTCTGAGCAGCGCGCGGCTCTTCTCGACGATCGACGACGTGTTGTCGAAGGCGGCGTGACCCGGCGCATGGGCGCAGCGGGTGCATAGGCGCATGGGGAAAGCGGGATGCATCCCCGCATCCGGATGTTCCCATGCGCCCATGCGCCCGTGCGCTTCTGCGCCCTTAGCGCCGCGCTTCCTCCGTCAAGTTCTGCACCGCAAGCCCCGTTTCGCGCACCACCTGCACGCACCCGTAGCCCAGGCCCGCCACGGCGCCGCCTCCGACAATGAGCGCGCCGGTCGTGAAGAGCCAGAAGAGCCGCGGATACACCGATGCCGCGACCGGGCCGCAAGACGCTGGCGCTGCGCAGGGGCACAAAGGCGGCATAGGCGCATGGGCGCATGGGCGCATGGGCGCATGGGCGCATGGGGCATGGGGGCGATCCGGTCATACAACTGCTCGATCCGGCGCCTTCGGGCGTAAGCTACGCCAGATCCAGCATGCCAAGGAGACCTTCATGCGTGTTGTTCGCTTCGTCGCCGGGCTGGTGCTCTGCGCCTCGATCGCTTCGGCGCAGACGTTTCGCGGAGGCATTCAGGGCACAGTGACAGACCAGACCGACGCGGCCCTGCCCGGCGTCATCGTGACCGCCACCAGCGTCGACACCGGCCTGAGCCGATCGGTTGAGACCGATTCGAGCGGCAACTACTTCTTCTCAGAGCTGCCGCTCGGCGAGTACACGGTCTCCACCAGTCTTCCCGGATTTGCGCCGCAGTCGGTGAAAGCCGTCGATGTCGAGGCGTCGCGGAGCCGCCGCGTCGATGTTCAGCTCCACCCCGGTGGCGTGCAGGAAAGCGTCGAGGTGGTCGCCGGCAGTCCGCTCATCGATTCCACGCGCAACGTGCAGGGCGACACGATCGGCGGCGCGCAGGCGGCCGAGATTCCGCTGAACGGCCGCGACTTCACGAAGCTGCTGTCGCTGGTGCCCGGCACCGCCGCGGACCCGAGCGGCATCAACGATTCCCCGGGGTCGTTCGGCCTCTTCAGCATCAACGGCAATCGCGGCCGCTCGAACAATTACCTGCTCGACGGCACCGATATGAACGATGGTTACCGCAACCTGCCCGCCATCAACGAGGGCGGCGTGTTCGGCACGCCAGCGACGGTGCTCCCGATCGACGCCGTGGCCGAGTTCCCCATCCTCTCCGGCGCCGAGGCCGAATACGGCCGCAACGCCGGTGGCATCATCAACATCGTCACGAAGTCCGGTACGAATCGCCTTGCCGCGACGGCCTACGAGTTCTTCCGCGACGAGGCGATGGGTGCGAGGAATTTTTTCAACCGGTCGCCGGCGCCGAAGAACGAGTTCCGAAACAACCAGTTCGGCGGATCGATTGGCGGACCGTTCAAGACGGACAAGACGTTCTACTTCGTGGCCTACGAAGGCCAGCGCGAACACGGCGGGCTTCCGGGTCCGGCGCGCGTGCCAACCGACGCCGAGCTTCAGGACGCCATCGCCGCCAACGGCGGTGGCGTCAATCCCGTGATCCAGGGCCTGCTGGATCGGCATCCCTGGCCCGCGCCGAATCAGGCGCCCGATGAAAGCGGCAACAATCTGACCGCAACCACGCTGTTCGACAATCGCGTGGACAGTTTCATTGCGAAGGTCGACCAGCATGTCGGGCCGGTCGATCTGTTGACGGTCCGGTATTTCCTCGGTGACAGCGATCAGAGTTTCCCGCTGGGGCTGCTCGGAGGCGGATTCCTGCCTGGCTACAACACGGACACGCCGACCAACGTGCAATTGCTGTCCGGGTCGTTCACGCACCTTCTGTCGCAGAAGCTGCTCCTCGAAGTGCGTGGCGGCTACAACCGCTTCGACGAGACCTTCTTCCCCGAGGACCACGATTTCGATCCGAACTCGATCGGCCTGGCCACGGTGTCGAACGTGCAGGACTTCGGCTTGCCGCAGATCAGAGTGTCAGGGTTCGCGAACGTCGGCGCCAACCTCTCGCTACCGAGAGGCCGCGTCGACAGCAACTACCAGGCCTTCACGAATCTTTCCTACAATGCCGGCCGGCACAACTGGAAGGCGGGGTACGAGTATCGCCGCACGACGGTGGACGGGTTCTTCGATGCCGGATACCGCGGGCGCCTCGACTTCGACAGCCTCGAGGACTTCGTCGCCGGCCGGCTCGCCGGGGGCCGTCAAGCCAAAGGCGACTCGCAGCGCTTCACCTATCAGAACAATCACGCCTTCTACCTTCAGGACGCGTTCCAGGCACGCCGCACCGTCACGCTCAACTGGGGTGTGCGCTGGGACTACTACGGCGTGATCGGCGCCGACGGCGATCGCTTCAGCGTCTTCGACACCGCCGGACAGCAGGTGACGCCGGTCACGCAGTTGTACGACAAGGACTGGAACAACTTCTCGCCGCGCGTCAGCGCCGCCTGGGATTTGACGGGCCAAGGCACGCGCGTCGTCCGCGCCGGCTACGGGCTCTACTACGACGCCTTCTCGCAGGATTTCTTCGTCGGCCAGCTGCCATGGAACACGTTCAACCCCGGTCCGGCCTACAACGACATCCTGTTCAGTTTCTCTCCGGTGTCCGAGATCGCCGATGGCGCGCCGGTGTTCGATGAGGCGAGCTTCAGCGCATCGGACGTCTTCACCGTCGATCGATCGCTGCGCACGCCGTACGTCCAGATCTACAACGTCAACTACCAGCACGAGCTCGGTGCGGGCGCCGCCTTTCAGGTGGGCTACGTCGGTTCGCTCGGCCGCGATCTGTTCCGCTACCGTGACATCAACCAGCTCGATCCGGCCACCGGCGCGGCGCCGTTTCCGGATTTCATCTACATCAACCACTTCGAATCGACAGCGCGATCGCGCTACAACTCACTGCAGGCGAGCCTGAAAATGCGCGCGTGGAAGGGGCTGACGTCCACGGTCAACTACACGCTGTCGAAGTCGATGGATACCGCCAGCGACGGCCAGGATTACGTGCCCAACGCGTCGCAGCCCGACGACAGCACCAACCCCGACGCCGAGTGGGCGCCGTCGAACTTCGACGCGCGCCACCGCTTCACGTGGTACTTCACCTGGAACATCACGGAGGCGTCACGCGCGAACCTCCTGACCTCGGGATGGTCGCTGAACGGCGTGGTGACGCTGTCGAGCGGTCAACCCATCAACATCAACTATCTCTTCGAGGACGACTACAACGGCAGCGGCGAGTTCTTCGGACGCCCGGATCTCGTCGGCGATCCGTTCTCGGGAACGGGTGGTCCGGAGAAGTTCCTCAACCTCGAGGCGTTTGCGGCGCCCTGCACGCCGAACGGCGACGGGGGCTGCGCCGGCGGCCAGCATTTCGGCAACCTGCCGAGGAACGCCTATTACGGTCCCTCGTACAAGAACGTGGACCTGTCGCTGGTGAAGAACACGAGAGTGGGTGACCGGGCGACGCTGCAGGTGCGCCTCGATACGTTCAACCTGTTCAACCACACGAACTTCACGAACCCGATGCTGCCGAATTTCGCGATCGACTTCCTGCAGAACGGCATCGATCCGGCGACGAATCGCGGCGTCGGCTTCCTGCCGATCACCGCGACGCCGGACGTCGCGGGCGGCAACCCCTTCCTCGGCGGCGGCGGGCCGAGGGCGCTGCAGCTGGCGGCGAGGATCACTTTTTAGGCGCATAGTGCCGCAGTGCTGGGCAGGCGCATGGGCGCATGGGCGCATGGGCGCATAAGGAAGATGTGGGCGTTGCCCCGACATGCCATGAACCCATGGACCGTGGCCTATGCGCCGATGTGCCGATGTGCCGCATGCGCCTATGCGCCAGCTAGGGAACTTTGCGGCGCGCTGCCCTCGTCTCCTTGACAGACTAGGAGAGAAGTGGCACTCTCCTAGATATCATAGGAGAGTAAGGATCATGTGGAAACGCGCGCTGTCGCGTCTCCGCGCTGTCACGCGGCGCGGGCAGTTCGAAGACGGCATGAGCGAGGAGCTGCGCTTCCATATCAGCGAGTACACGGACGAGCTGAGGCGTGCCGGGCTGCCGGACGCCGAGGCGGCACGGCAGGCGCGTTTGGCCTTCGGCAGCGTCGACATCGTCATGGATGACTGCCGGCAGGCGCGCGGGCTCCGGCTGTTCGACGATCTGCGGCGCGAGCTGGCGTATGCCGCTCGCCTCCTGAGAAAGACGCCCGGCATCACCGCCACCGCGCTCGCGACCCTTGCGCTCTGCCTCGGCGCGAACCTGACGATCTTCGCCGTCGTCCAGTCCATCCTGCTGCGGCCACTCCCCTTCCCGTCGCCCGATCGGCTGGTACTCGTCTTCAACACCTACCCGAGGGCCGGCGTCCCGGACGATGGGTGCTCGATCACGAACTATTACGAGCGGCGCGGCCACATTGCGGCGTTTGCGTCGCTCGGCGCCTATCGCGAGGGCAATGGCCATCATCGGCGAACCGGGATCGACCGAACGCGAGTGGATGACGCAGGTGTCGCCTGACTTTTTCGCGACGCTCGGCGTTGCCCCGGCGGTGGGGCGCGGGTTCCTAGACGACGACATGCGCTACGAGTCGGCGCGTGTCGTGATCCTGAGCGACGCGTACTGGAGACGCCACTTCAACGCCGACCGCGCCGTGCTCGGGCGTTCGATTCGCGTGAACGGATTCCGGCACACGGTGATTGGCGTCCTTCCCGCCGACTATCGATTCCTCTCCTCGAAGGCGCGCCTCTACTTCCCGCTCTACTCCAGCCCTGAGGATCGCGGTCCCGATCGCCGGCACTCGGGCAACTCGATGCACATGATTGCCCGCCTGAAGCCGGGCGTCGCGCTGCCGGACGCGCAGGCGCAGGTCGATGCGCACAACGCGGCGATGGAACGCACCAATCCCACGGCGAAGGAAATGGCTGACGCCGGGTTTCGATCGATCGTGACGCCCCTGCACGCACATCACGTCGCCTCGATCCGCAGCGCGCTGCTCCTCGTGCAGGCCGGCGCCGTCGTGCTGCTGGCGATTGGCATCGTGAATCTTGCCAACCTCCTGATGATCCGGATCAGCGCCCGGACGAAAGAGCTCGCCATCCGGCAGGCGATCGGCGCCAGCCGCTATCGCGTGTTGATAGAGCTCGTCGTCGAAACGGCGCTTCTCACCGTGATCGGCGGCCTGCTGGGACTGGGGGTTGGCGCCGCAGGCACGCGTCTCCTCGCCGTGCTCGGCGCCGAGCACCTCCCGCTCGGCGCCGAGATTGTGTTCGACGGGCGCGTCGCCATCATTGGCCTCTCCGTCGCCCTCATCATCGGCATCGCGCTCGGGACGCTCATCGGTTGGTACAGCGTGCGCCATCAGGAGTCGAACGCGCTGCACGTCGAATCGCGCGGTGCTACGGCCAGTCGGGCGGCGCAGCGCGTGCGTCATGGCTTCGTGGTCGCGCAGATCGCGCTCGCGTTCGTGCTCCTCTCTGGAGCCGGTCTTCTGGCGCTGAGCCTTGGCAACGTCATGGCGCTGTCGCCGGGCTTCGCAGCCGAACGAACGTTGAGCGGGCACATCTCACTCCCGGGCAGCAGCTATCCGAACGGAACCTCGATTCTGTCGTTCACCGACCGCCTGGTCCGGACGCTCGGCGCCACGCCAGGCGTTCGCGCCGTCGGCATCGCGACCAACGTGCCGCTCAGCGGCAACGACATCAAGAGCGCCGCGCGGGTGAAAGGCCACTCGTTCGCGCCCGGCGAGTCCCTCCAGGGCCACTATTCATACGGCGTCGACGGCGACTACTTCAGGGCGATGGGTCTTCCGCTGGAGGAAGGACGATACCTGACTGCCGCCGATGCCCGGAGCCCGACGCGTGTCTGCGTCGTCGATCGGGACTTCGCGCGGCGCTACTGGCCGGACGGTCGCGCACTCGGGCAGCGGATCTTCCAGGGAGGCGAAGAGCGGCCCGATGCGGAGGCATTTACCGTGGTCGGCATCGTCGGTTCGGTCAAGCAGGCGGACCTGACCGACGAGGTGGCGCAAGGCGCTGTCTACTATCCGCTCAGCCAGAGGCTCGATAGCGAGCTCTTCATCGTGCTCCGCACAAGTGTTCCGCCAGATTCGTTTGGCGCACCGCTGCAGCAGATGGTGCGTCAACTCGATCGGGACCTGCCGGTCACTGACATCCTGTCGATGGACACGCGCATCAGCGAGAGTCTCACGGCAAGGCGATCGCCTGCCCTGCTGGCGGCCATCTTCTCCGGCCTCGCCGTGCTGCTGACCGCGATCGGCACCTACGGCGTCCTGAGCTATGCCGTCTCGCAGCGCCGCCGCGAAATCGGGCTGCGCATGGCGCTCGGCGCGGCGCCGGACCAGGTGCGCCGCCAGTTCCTGCTCGTTGCCTCGCGGCTGCTTGCGGCGGGTGTCGTGCTCGGTCTCGCCGGCGCCTGGGCGGCCGGCCACGCGCTCCAGAGTCTGCTGTTCCGCGTTCCGGCCGTTCACATCGCGACGCTCGCGGGCACCCTGGCCGTGATGACCACCGTCTCGCTGATCGCATGCCTGCTGCCTGCGCATCGCGCGGCGCGTATCTCGCCGATGGCAGCGCTGGCGGAGGAATACGCAGGGCGGATGCAGGCATAGGCGCATGGGGGCATGGGCAGGAAGTGGGCGTTGCCCCGTCCGTCCCATGAACCCATGCGCCTATCGCCTATGCGCCTATCTGACCCCGCTCACCTGATCGATCGTCACGATGGCGTCGATACGAGGGACGGTGTACTTCACCGTCGACCCATTCGCCCATCGCACTTCAAGAGAAGTGACTTCCGTCGCGTTCCCAAGACCGAAGTGCACGCGCAGGTCTGACTGGGACGCCTGCCCGCGGCCGCTGGCGACCTCGCCGCGCATGCGCAGACCGCCGACGGTCACGAACACGGTCGAGCCAATCGCATCGCGCGGGCACTTGCGTGCCGGATCCCCGCGAAGCTGCACGGTCAGCCAGTGGCCGCGGCCGTTGCCTTCGTTTCTCGCGAGCAGCGGCGCCCCGTCGATCGTGTTGACGACGAAATCGATGCCGCCGTCGTTGTCGAAGTCGCCGACGGCCGATCCGCGACTGACCCGCGGGGTCGTCACCGCCGGGCCCGCGGCCGCGCCGACCTCCTCGAACCGCTTCCCCTCCAGGTTGCGCCAGAGCAGCGCGCGCTGCGCGTAGGTCGTGTTCCAGTCGGAGCGATCGGCCATCGGGTAGACGTGGCCGTTGACGACGAGCAGATCGCGCCAGCCGTCGTTGTCGTAGTCGAGAAAGTCCGTGCCCCATCCGAGGAACGGTATCGACACCTGCGCCACGCCCGCCTTGAAGCTGACGTCGTTGAAGCTCGTGCCGTCGTGGTTGTGATACAGCACGTTGAAGTCGTCGGCGAAGTTGGTGATGTGAATGTCGTCGCGGCCGTCGTTGTCGTAATCGGCGATGGCGACGCCCATGTGCGCCTGGTCGCGCCCGTTGCCATCGAGGGCCGCACCCGAGGCGTAGCTCACGTCTTCGAATGTGCCGTTGCCCCGGTTCCGGTAGACGTAGTTCGGTCCGGAGTCATTCGCGACGATCAGATCGAGATGACCGTCGTCATCCATGTCGAACCAGGCCACGCCAAAGCCGTACAGCCGCTTCGTGTCGGTGACGCCTGCCTCGGCGGTGACGTCGGTGAACGTGCCATTGCGGTTGTTCCTGAACAAGTGATCGGGGGCGCCCTTGAGCCCGCGCGGCCCGCACATGACCGGCTGGCCGCGATAGGTGCACACCGTCGCGCCCGCCGTGTATGACGCGCCCATGCCCGTGCCGCCGCGCGAGGTCTGCAGCTGTGGAGGCGAGGCTTTAGCCTCGCCGGAGTCAGCCGCGGCGAGACCGCCGCGCGGAGCGGGCGGCGGATTCTTCACATCGAATTCCACATAGCCCGCGACGTAGAGATCCAGCCATCCGTCGCCGTCATAGTCGCCGAACGCACACCCCGTGGACCAGCTGTTGACCGCTACGCCGGCCGCGACCGCGACGTCGACGAACCGCGCCTGCCCGAGGCCGCGGTACAGCCGATTGGGGCCGAAGTTGGCGACGTAGAAGTCCTCCAGGCCGTCGTTGTCGACGTCGCCGAGGCAGATGCCTTGTCCCCAGCGCTCATTGGCGACGCCCGCGCCATCCGTGATGTCGCGGAACGTCCCGTTACCGCTGTTGCGGAAGAACGCGGCCCTGGGCGCCGGTGAACCGGCCAGGACGCGATCGAGCGTCGAGCCGTTCACGAGATAGATGTCCACGAGGCCGTCGCCGTCGAAGTCGGCCATCGCCACGCCCGATCCGGTCGTTTCGACCAGAAAGGACTTCTCCGGACTGCCCGACACATGACGAAAGCCGGCGAGGCCCGCGTGCGCGGTGACGTCCACGTAACTCACGTTGGCAGCGGCATGCGGCGAGGCGGGGGGCACGACCCCGGTCGGAGGCGACTGTGCCATGAGGGCGGCGCCCCCCGCGACCACCAGCAGCGAGCACAGGCGTCGCGTCATTGCGGCGGCCGCGGCGTGTCCGCCGCAGGCGGCGCTGACCCGGAATCGAGCGTGCCACCGAGCTGCTCGGCCTGGCGGAAGGCTTTCTGCGCCAGCTCGGGCTGCCTCGCCGCCTGATACGCCATCCCGAGCGCGTAATACGCCTCCCCCATCTTCGGCTCGAGCGCGATGGCCTGCTGCAGTTTCGGAATGCCTTCGGCGGCGCGTCCGGTCTTCGCAAGCGAGGTGCCGAGACCGACCCAGGCGACGGCCGCTTGCGGATCGCGCTGCGTCGCCGCCTCGAACTTGCCGACAGCCTCGTCGTCGCGTTGCAGATAGCCGTAGCAGACGCCAAGGCCGTACGCGCCGTCGAACGTCGGACGCAGGGCTTCGGCCTTTTCGTAGAGCGCAATCGCGTCGTCGCACGCCAGCCGAATCCGCTTCAACCTGGCGAGCCCCAGGAGCGCATCGAGCAGATCCGGCTTCACCTTCAATGCCGCCTCGTATTCCTCTTCGGCGGCCGAGCGACGTTCCTGCGCCTCGAGCGCCTCCGCCTGCAGCTGGTGCACGCGCGCGGATTCGGGAGCCATCTGCGCTAAGTGCAGCAGTTGCTGTTCTGCCAGCCGGGCGCTCACTACGCCCAGGTAATACAGAACATCCTCGTTGCGCGGCGCGACGCGAAGCGCCCGGCGCAGCTGTAGGTACGCGGCATCGAAATCGGCATTTCTGATGTGCGCTCTCGCGATCAGCACGTGGACACGCGGATCGTTCGGCTGCTGCGCAAGCGCGGCCTTCGCCAGCGTCAACGCCCGCCTCGTGTCACCGGCCGAGAGCGCGCGGGTGGCCTCGGCGAGGTGGGCGTTCTCCACTGGCCGCTTCGTGCCGGTCTGCGCGTGGCCGACGAGTAGGCTCGCGGATAGAACGAGAACGGCTGCGCCAATCCGCAATCCGCAATTCCCGGGTGTCACGGAGACACCTGGATGATGCGCAAGAACTCCTGCGCCTGAGCGGCTCGTTTCTCTTGCAGCTCTTTCAGCCGTTCGGCCTGCGCCTCGCGCCGCGGGTCCTTCATGCGGCTGTAGAGCGTGGCCAGGTTCACATTCGCGACGTAGTTGTTGGGATCGATTGCCAGCGCTTTCTCAATGGATTTCTCCGCCTCAGCGTACTGCGCGGTACGAGTCTGAATCAAACCAAGTTCCGCCCAGGCGTCCGCGTACTTGGGATATGCCTGAAGCGAGGCGTCGATCTCGTGTCGCGCCGTCTCGAGGTCGTTCGACTGCCGCGCGATCCGCGCGAGGAAGTAATGGGCGCCAGCGGCGGTTTCCTTTCGCGCCGCCGCTTTCTCCAACGTTAGCCGGGCCTGCTCAAACTGGTTGCTATAGAAGTATGCGGCGCCCAATGCGAAGAGACCCCGGGGATCGGCGGGCATGAGCGCCACATACTTCTCGAAGTACGGAATCGCCTCGGACCGATCGGGCCGATGGGTCGCGACCGCGCCCAGCACGTAATTGATCCGTGGGTTGTCCGGGTCGAGCGCGATGGCCTTCTTCAGCGATTCGTACGCCTCCCCCGACAGATTCAGCTCGACGCAAATGATGCCGAACATGAAGTGGACGGCCGCGTTGTCCGGCTCGAGCGATCGCGCATGCGCGAGGTAGCCGAGCGCGCCTTCGCCGTCACCGGCCTTGAACGCGGCTCTCGCCAGGTCGAGCAGCAGCGGCACGCTTACGCCAGACGCCGCCGCGCGCTCGAGCACGGCGCGGCTTTCGGCATAACGGCCCTCACGCGCGTGAAGACGGCCCAGCGCCTGCAGCACGGCCGGCGTCGCCAGACCGCGTCTATCGAGCGCCTCGAGAAGCCTGCGCGGAACGGTGTCGTCCTTGATGTGATCGAACGCTGGAAGAACCGAGAGAATGTCGGATGCGGTCAGCTCGGCGTGCGACTCCAGCGCCGCAACCGTCGCCGCCGTCTTGGGATCGTTCTGGCCGGCGAAGTCGGCCGCGAGCACGGCGAGGACTTGAGGCCGAGTGCGGAGATCCTGCGGCAGACGATCTACCAGACCGCGCGATTCGGCGAACTGCCCTGAGAGGGCCTGCAAGAACGCAAGCTGATACAGCCCCTCCCGGCTTGCCGGGTCTACTCCCAGAAGGGTTTGGTAAGTGCGAATCGCCTTGTCTCGTGCGCCCGGGTCAACCGCCGAACGCTCCTGATAGAGCCGACCGAGGTTGTCGTAGGGACCCGGAGAGCGCGGTGCAAGCTTGATTGCGGTTCGAAAATGCGACTCGGCGCTCGTGAACGTCCCCTGTTGCGCGTCGATCACGCCGGCGAAATTGTGCAGCGCGGCGCTGGTCGGATAGGTGCGCAACCCATCGGAGACCGCAGCCTTCGCTCCGGCGAGATCCTGTGCGTCGAGGAGCTGGGCGACCCGCTGGACCGTTTCCTCGAGCGGCGCCTGCGCGGCCGGCGTCGCGTTCAACATGACCAGGATTGCCGAGAGCACCACCCAGCGCCTAGCGCTCATCGTGGAGGCTGTGGAGGCGGGGCTTCAGCCCCGCCGGGAGCGTCACTGCCGCCAGGAACCGCTGGCGTCGCTTCGCGCTTCGCGTCGTGCAGGCGCTGGAACGTGGCCATCGCCTGCGTCGCGGCTTCGGTCTTTCCCAGGCGACGGTAGATGCGCGCGAGCGCGTAATGCGGATCGGCGTAGGAGGCGTCACTGGCCGCGGCGTGCTTCAGCGCCGCGACCGCTTCGTTGGGATGATCCTGCTGCTCGAGCAGCACACCGAGCTGATAGTACGCCTTCGACGCACTGGCGTCGTACTTCACCGCCTCGCGCAACAGGGTTTCCGCCTCGACAAGCTCGCCGCGCGGTGCGTAACAGGGTCCCCAGGTTCAGAGGCGGCCAGAACGACGGTTCGGTCGAGGCTCGATTGAGTGCGATGGCCTTGCGATACGCCGGAATCGCCTGCTCCGGCTGGTTGAGCGCCTCGTAGCAGAGACCCAGGTTGTCGAACGCCTTCATGAACGTGTCGTCGGCTTCGACGATCGCTTCGAAGCGCTTGGCGGCCGCCGCGTAGCGACCGGCGTCGTAATCGAGCCGGCCGAGCCAGGTACCTGATACAGCGGATTGGCAGGGTCCGCAGCTTCCAGCTTCTCGAGCTCCGGGCGCGCCCAATCGCCGTGGTTCATCGAGAGATAGGCAATCGCGAGCTCGTAGCGAGTCTGGCTGTCCAGCGGGGCAATCGCCTCGGCCTTCTTGATCGCGATGGCCGCGTTCAACGGACGCCGGTCGGCGAGAAAGACTCGCGCCAGCAACTTGAGCAGCTCGGCGGACTGCGGTGCCGCCTCGATCTTCTTCAAGAGTAGCTGCTCGGCGCGCTCCCAGTTGCCGACGCCCAGCGCCTCGTCGAGATCGGATCCTTTTTCAACGAGATCGCTCGCGCCAAACGGCGCCGGCCGCGTCTCGTCATCAGCCTGGGGTCGTCCCTGCGCAAAGGCCGACGTCGACAGGACCAACGTCACCAACGCGACCTTCAACCCGCAATCCAACCCGCAATCCACAATCCGCAATCCGCAATTCACGGAGCTCTTCTCTCCATGATCTTTGTCTTCAGCTCTATCGCATCCCGGCTCTCCGGCGCCAACGCCAGCTCTTGCTCGACTTCGCGCAGGGCCTCGTTCCATCGTTGCTCGGCGGCGTAGAGTCGGGCAAGAGCGAGATGAATTTCGACGAGCCCGGGATCGAGCTGAGCCGCCCGCCGGAATTCCTGCGCCGCAAGATCCCGCCGGCCCTGTTTGGCGTATTCGGTCGCCAGCGCCTGGTTGACGCGCGCCGAATTCGGATTGACCCTTCGGAGGCGCGAGTAGGACACCTGCGCAAGGCGCAGATAGGCCTTTCCGAGTCGATAGACGTACTCGTCGTTCGCCGGCGACAGCGTGACCAGGCGACGGTATTCATCGACGACGCCCTCCATCCGACCGGTGCGCTCATAGGCATCGGCGAGCTGAAGGTGAGCCGTGGGCTCGACCGGCATCAGCTTGACGGCCCGTTCGAGCGCCGTCACCGCCTCCGCCAATCGATTCAAGGCAAGGAGGCTAACGCCGGCCAACAGGCGTGCCGGCCCGAATGACGGATCCTGCCGCGAGGCGGTCTGGAACTCCACGACGGCGTCTTGGTGCCGCCCGCGTTGCTGCAGGACGATGCCGAGATTATGGTGAACGAAGCTCCTGTCGCCGCCCTTCTGCAGGACATCACGAAATGCCGCTTCGGCGTCGTCTAGGTTGGCGCCCTTCAGTGCGGCAACGCCTTCAGCGAACCTTGCCGCGAGCGCAGGCGGAATCTCCTGTGCCAAGGCCCTGGGGCACGATATGAGCGCGACCAGAAGCCCGGCAGCCGCGCGCGCAAGGAAACGCATCTCCAAAATGAGAGAGGCGCCGCCCGCATGGAGCGAGCGACGCCTCTATTGTGACGTATCCGAGGTGGTCGTGCTTCGCCTAGAACTCGAACCGAGCCGCCAGCTGGATGCTTCGCGGGTCGGTTACGGTGCGATTCCATGTACCGAAGCTCGGACTCGCCAGGTCCGTATCGAACGCGGCGATACCGTTATTTGCGGAACCAGGAGCAGAGAAGTTGTGCCAGTTCCACAGGTTGAAGGCCTCGATGCGAATCTGGACGTTGGTGTTTCCTGGCAGCCTCGTGTTCTTCACCAGCGTGACATCCTGGTTGCGGTACGCGAATCCGCGCACTGATTCTTCAATCCGATTGCCGCGCCCCTGATAGAAGTTGAACGCGCTAATCGGCTCGAAGGCGTTGATGTTCAGCAACGGACCATTGGCCGGATCGAAGTCGCCCTTGTCCTGCGCGAACACCGCATCCGGATTGACGATTGCGGGAATGCAGGCGGCCCTGAACTGCCCTGGGAGGTTGCACGCCGTCCCGTTGACGCGGAAGAACATCGGCAGGGCCGACGAGTAGCGGAAGATCGTGCTGACCTGCCACCCGCCGAGCAGGGCACTCGCCACGCCCGGGTCGCTCAGATGCTTCTTGCCGGGCCCGTAGGGCAGCTCGTAAACGAATGCTGCGGACAACACGTGAGGTGTGTCCTGCAGCGAAATCGTGTCGTTACGCTCCCGTTCGAACGGCGAGATCACACCTTGCGCGCCGCTCCACGTAAGCGCGTCCCGCTGCGTGTTGTCCGAGCCGCTTCCGCTCGTCTTGGACAGCGTGTACGAAACGAGCGTGTAGATGCCGTCCGAGAAGCGCTTCTCGAGCTTCATCTGCAACGAGTTGTAGAGTGACTCGCCGTGGTTCTCGTTGAGGCCCTGCAGGTTGTCGCAATACTGCGGATAGGGCCGCAGCGCCTGCGCCACCGAGGGAGCGCAGCCAGTCATCTGCTCGACCCAGCCTGCGTACGGCAGCGGCACGCCGTCCAGACTCGTCTGCCCCGGCGCGAACTCGTCGTTCAGCGCGTTGCCCATCGACAGGTAGCTCAGATCGATGGCGTTGATCGGATCGATGCTCGACGGCAGCCGGCGGCCGGCACTACCGACATACGCTACGCTCAGCGCGAGGTGGTGTCCGAGCTCGCGATCCACCGTGATGTTCCACTGGTGCGAGTACGGTCGCTCGTTGCCATCCAGTCGGGCGGTAGAGGATGTTCTGGCCATTCTTGTAATCGGAACGGATGTCAGGCGGCAGCGCGAAGTTCTGCGGGAATCCGTTATCGAGGTAGAACGCCGGCCTAATCCCGCCCTGCGAAGCCGAGAAAGTCGGAGTGTTCGAGAACCCGTCCTGTGACATCCCGCCGTTCCAGCCGGGATAGAACGCCTGAGTGTAGAAGATGCCCCACCCGGCGCGGACCACCGTCTTGTCGTTGAGGGCGTATACACCGCCGAGACGCGGCGCGAATCCGCCGTACCAGTCCTCCTCCGGATACCGTGCGCCGTAGCTGGCGGCTCCATACGAATCGCCGGCGAAGGCGAGACGTCCCAGACGGCCACCGGCGCCAGGATTCGCGCCGTTCGGGTCGAAGAAGGACAAAACGTCATACTTCTCCGACGACGGCGAGTAGTAGTCCCAGCGCAGTCCGTAATCGAGCGTGAGCTTGTCGTTGACCCGCCACGTGTCCCCGGCGTGAAAGATCCACGCACTTTGCCGCGGATAGACGGCGTCCGCCGCACGGAATGCAGAATTGGCGTCGTTGACGGCACCGAGCAGGAAGCTGGCAACCGGGCTTCCGCTGTTGGCGCCGATGAGGCCGGTGGCCCCGCGGGCGAAGTTGAACGTACCGGCCTTGTTCGTGTTGAGGTGAATGTTGCCCATGATCTTGCGCCATTCCATGCCAACCTTGATCGTATGGGCACTCTTCGTCCAGGTCACGGCGTCGTTGATGATGAACGTCGGCCGCGTGGTGATGCTTTCGGTGTTGATCCCCTGTTCGTTTCCGTACCCCTCGAACTCGTCATTGAATCGGATGACCGGCGGGGCGTTGTAGCCCGCAACGCCGGCAATCTGCGGTAGATCGTCGACGAACTCCTGGTTGATCGAGCCGTAGCCTTCGTTGCGGTTCAAATACCCCATCGACATGTGGTTGAGCAGGGAACTGGTGAAGGTTCGATCCCAGTTAATCCGCGACACGGTCGAGTCTTGTGGATCTGAAAACGTGCCGTTCGAGATCTTCTGTGGCAGCGTCGAGTCGAACTTCGCCGGCGCACGCTGGTGCCAATAGCTGAAGAACGCGTGATCGTTGCCGCCAACCTGAATGTCGTACCGCCCCATGTAGTAGTCGCTGTTGCCGAGAATCGAATCCGGAATCGCGGGGGCGAGATAGTTGTTCGTCGCGTTGCCGTTCGTGGGTGTGGGCAGGTCGTCCAGGAATGCCCTGGCGATTGGGCTGATACGGTCGGGACAAATCACGTTGGGCGTATGGCCATCGCAGCCCATGAACTGCTGCTTATGCCCATCTGCCGTCAACGTCGCAGGATCGTAAATCGGAATCAGGTTACCGTTCGCATCGCGCCAGTCGCTGAAGTCGCCGTTGCGCTCCTTGATGGAAGGGATCGACAACGTCGGCTGATTGGAGCCGCCCGTCTGTCGGTAGCCCTCGTAATCGAAGTAGAAGTAGCTCTTGATCCGATCGCCCCATAACCCGGGCACTTGCACAGGACCGCCGATGTTGGCACCGTAATTGTTACGCTTGTAGACCTGCTCGCTGTCGACGCCCCATTGCGTCGCCGTCAGTGAATCGTCGCGATGATATTCGAACGCCGAGCCGTGGAACGAACTGCCGCCCGACTTCGTGACGGCCATGATCTGGCCGCCAGTTGTCGACCCGTACTCGGGCGCGTAGTTCGACGTCAGAAGCTTCACTTCACTCACCATGTCCGGAGACATCGGGAAGTCCTGGAAGATCGACACCATGCCTCCCTGGCTCATGAAGCCCTGCTGCATGCTGATGCCGTCGAGGGACGCCTCGTCGCCCGACTGCAGACCGCCGTTGATGCGGGCGTCGAAGGCGTTGTTGTCGCCGCCGGTGCTGACGCCCGGCATCAGTGTGGCGAATGCCGCCGCCGCACGTGGACCGCTGTTGAATGTCAGCGGCAGCTGCTGCAACGTCTCGGGCGAGATGCCGTGTTCCTGCGTCGGAGTCGTGCCGAGCATCGACGAGCCGCCGATAACCTCCACGCGCTGCTCCTGCGCGCCGACGGGCAGCGTCACCTCGACGCGCTGCGTCGACCCGAGCGAGACCTCGATATCCTGCAGCGACACCTGCTGGAAGCCTTCCTTGGTCGCCTGGACTTCGTATTTGGAGGGCGCCAGGTTCCGAAATGCGTACTCGCCTTCCGGCCCGCTGACGGTCGTGCCGACAATCTGATCGGTGGCGATATTGCGAAGCGTCAGTGCCACGTCCGGGACGACACCGCCGGAGGAGTCCTTGACCACACCGGTGATGGCGCCGTTGACCGTCTGGCCAAACGCGGTGCCCGAGAGCGCGAGCAGCGCTCCGAGCACGAACCCTAGTTGCTTGCGTCTCTGCATCAGCCTGCTCCTGGATGACGACCGATGAGGGAAGAAGTTCGGCCGGCTTTCGCTAGTGCGAAAGCGTTAAAGTGGTCAATTGTTGCTGGGAGTGTATAGCATCTGGGACTGACCAGTGCAAGGGCTGCAAGCGCTTACCTTGTGACGCACCGCACGGGTTGGACACTTTGTGGCCTGATTCGGGCGGATGCCCTCACGGTTGAGCTAGCGTGGACCGACCTCCGGGGCCGAGGGCAGGTGTCCTGGTTACCGTCTGCAACCGTTTACAAGCTAGGCCATGTATCACCCTTCGCTTCCCAGTCACCCGCACCGTGGCTAGACCGCCCCGACGCCCGCCGGGCACCCGCAGCGTGCTGGCCGATATCGCCCGCGAGGCGGGCGTATCCACGGCGACCGTGTCCCGCGTCATCAACAAGCGTGGCACCGTGGCCTCGCCGACGCGCGAGGTGGTGCTCCGCGCCGTCGAGCGCCACCACTACTACCCCAACGCGCACGCCCGCAGCCTCGCCCTTGGCCGCAGCAGCCTCGTCGGGCTCATCGTCTCGGACATCTCGAACCCCTTCTTTCCCGACCTGGTCAAGGAGATGGAGAGCGCGGCGTTCGAGCATGATTTCGATCTGATCCTCGCGAACACCAACTACGACCCGGAGCGGATGACGAGCTACGTCCGGCGGTTCATCGAGCGCGGCGTGCGCGGCGTCGCAATCATGACCTCGGAGTTCGATCGCGCCCTGCTCGCGGAGCTCGCCCAGCGCGACGTGTCGGTCGTGTTTCTCGATCCGGGCCGCCCGAGTCCGCGCATCAGCCACCTGGTCGTGGACTACCAGTCGGGCATCGACCAGGCGGTGATGCATCTGGCCGCCCTCGGCCACCGGCGCATCGCGTTTGTCGGCGGGCCGCACGCGATGCGATCGTCGCAGCAGCGCCTGTGCGCCTTCGCCAGCAGCATCGAGCGGCATCTGGGCGAGGCGCCGGGACGGATCGTCGAGAGCGACTATCGCTTCGAGGGGGGACGATGCGCCGCGCGGGAGCTGCTGCAGGATCCGACGCGCCACACGGCGGTGATCGCCGGCAACGACATGATGGCGCTCGGCGTGCTGCACGAGTGCCGCGCCCGAGGCGTCGCGGTTCCCCGCGATCTCTCCGTAGTCGGATTCGACGACATCGTCCTGGCGGCGCTGAGTTATCCCACGCTGACGACCATCAGCCTGTCGCGGCAGGCGCTGGGGCGTCGGGCGGTTGAAGCGCTGCTCGCGACGCTGAACCATCCGGATCGCGTCGGAATCGCGCTTCCCGTGCCGACCGCGCTCGTCATACGCGAGTCGACTGGCCCCGCCTCCGCGTAGCCTTCTCCGCCGCTGCGACGCTTCGGCGCGGCAGGCCCGCGACCCGAGCAACCTCCATGTGTAGGGCGGACCTTGTGGCCGGGTGACCTCAATGTGTAGGGCGGACCTTAAGGTCCGCCTGGCGGGGCTAAAGCCCTACCTGTGGATCGACCTGTCGTTAGATCGCTGGCCGCATGCCCTCCACGCGCACGCGCCAGCGTCCGTCCTTCGGAAAACCCGGCGCGGGGATGTCCGGGCCGTCGCGCCACCCGGCGGCCATGAGCGCGACGGCATAGAGCAGGCCGCCGTTGCCGGGCAGGTACAGAGGCAACCGCTCCGACTGCACGTTGTGTCCGTTCGGCAGATACTGATTCTTTGGTAGATCCATCAGCACGGCATCCACAGCGCGCGCCGGATCGCCGAGGCGCGCCGCCGTCATCGCCATCATCGGGTAGTCCCATCCCCAGGTACTCGGCCAATCCCAGCGACTCGACACGTCGTCGAGCGTCCGCGCCATGATGCCGGTATCGATCAGTGGCGTCCGCGGCAGCATGCCGAGCGCTGCGAGCATCGACGGATGGTCGGTACGGTCGGTGAACGGCTCGACGGCAATCGCCGCATAGACCCCGCCGCGCACCGTCGGCACCGCCAGGTTGCTCGTACCCGGTCCCATCGCGCGTTGCGCAGCCTGCCACGCCGCTGCAGCCAGCGCTGGGCTGTGTCGAGCCCCCAGTGCCAGTAGGCCAGCTCGAACGTCGGATTCACGAGACGCGCGCGAATGGCGCTGTAGCTTTCCTGCGCTGGTATCAGCGGCGGACCGAGTGAGCATCGGCCCGTCACATCGGCAACGGCAAACGATGCCATCCACTCGGCGGTCTCGAACACGATGTCGGCATATCGGGCCAGCGTGGCGCGCGTCGGCCGATCGCGATACAGCAGCTCCGCCAGGAAGATCGGATGCGGCTGCTGCCAGATGAGAAACACGGCAATCTCGCTCGGCGCCTCGTGACCGTCGGGCCCCGGCGCCGCCAGTGCCATCTGAAGAACGTCGCGTCTGGTCCGCGCGGAGCCGTTCGGAGAGCGATCGTCTCCATGCCGGGTCATCGTGAGACGCGAGTGCCCGCCCCCTCCGTGATCGTGACGAGGCGATCGGCTGGACCGCCGGGGAAGCGTTCTCTGCTGGCCCCCGGCCAGGTAACTTCGAGCATGTCGTACTGCACGGCGTCGCCCAGGCCCAGGTGAACCCGTGTGTCGTTCTGCGAGAGGAAACTGGAGCCAGTCTGGATCTCGCCCGATACGCGGCGGCCGCCGACGCTGACAGCGACCCGCGCTCCGATCGCGTCGCGGTTCACCGTTGTTCCGACAGCACGCACGAGCAGCCAGTGTTTGCGAGGTCCCAGATTTTTCAACAGGCTCGGACGCGCGCCGAGGTTGCTGACCACGATTTCGAGGGCGCCATCGCCGTCGAGGTCGCCGGTGGCCGATCCGCGCGAGGCCTGCGGCTCGGCGAGCGCCGACCCGGAGTTGTCAGAAATGTCCTTGAAGCGTCCGCCGCCGACATTCCAATACAGCAGCTTCGGCTGGCGATAGCGCACTCCAGGCAACCGTTCCACCTCGGGGTAAACGTGGCCGTTCATCAGCAGCAGCTCTTTGCGTCCGTCATGGTCGACGTCGAGAAAATGGATGCCCCAGCCGACGTACTGCATGTAGCCGCCGAGACCGGAGCGGAACACGCGATCGTCGAACAGCCCGCCGCCGTTGTTGTGAAACAGGTTGGGCACGTCGTCGCTGAAGTTCGTCTTGGCGATGTCGATGAGGCCGTCTTCGTCGTAGTCGGCGACGGCGACGCCCATCCCGCCCTGCTCCTGGCCGTCGTCGTTGAGCGCGACGCCGGCGAGCAGCCCCGACTCCTCGAACGAGCCGTTGCGCAGGTTTCTGTACAGCAGGCTGGGTGTCGAGTCACAGGCGACGAACACGTCGGGATAGCCGTCGGCGTCGACGTCCGTTGTGACCGCGGTGAACCCATAGCAACCGCCTGCCGTACCAATGCCGCTTCGCTGTGACACGTCGGCGAAGCGTCCGCCGCCCTCGTTGTGAAACAGACGGTTCTGCGAGAACGGCAGGCCGCGCGGCCCGCACATGACCGGCATGCCCTTCCACTGGCAGTAGCTCGTGGCGCCTGGCGCCGGGATGCGCGAGCGGTCGAACTGCAGATAGCTGGTGATGATCAGATCCAGCCGACCGTCGAGATCGAAGTCGAAGAACGAGCAGCCGGTGTCCCAGCGCTGAGCCGGGGCGGCGATCCCGGCAGCGATCGCCACGTCACGGAACGTGCCGTTGCCTTCGTTGCGGTAGAGCGCCGTCTGACCGAAGTAGGTGACGAGAAGATCGCGCTGGCCGTCGTTGTCATAGTCCGCGGCGCAGACGCCCTGCGCCCAGCCGACGCGCCCCAGGCCGGCGCGGGCCGTCACGTCTTCGAACCGCAGTTGCCCGCGATTGCGATAGAGATGGCTGGTGGCGCGAGCGCCCTCACCGTCGCTGTCGAGCGACGTGGCGTTGGCGACGAACACATCGGGAAGGTCGTCGTTGTCGTAATCGAAAATGGCGACGCCGGTGCCCGTGGTCTCGAGGATGTACTGCTTCCGGTCGTCTCCCCCCGAAATCGTCCGCGCCGTCAGTCCGGCGGACTCTGCGACGTCGCGATAGTCGACGGCGATGGGCGGGAGGTCGGTTTCTATCTTGGGAAGGGGCCGCGGCGCTCGAGTGGTCCGACCCATTCCCTGAAAGCCCGCGAGCGACGCGGCGCCCGCCAGAACGACAATCGCAAATCCGACGGTACGATATCGGTAAAGTTCTTTAAGCGGACTGAATAACGGCTGTGGTGGCCTACCCATTCTGTTTCGCCTAATCATCGCTTGACAGACCAAATATCGTATACGATATATCGCCCGGCTGCAGCGTGCGGTCCGCGCAGCCGCTCGTTCCTCGACGGATTGCGGAGAGAAATGCCATGACGAAGCGCCGAGCGTCAGTAGTGGCAGGGCTCGCAGTTCTCCTCATCGGGTTCACCAGCCTACCCGCAGTCGCACAATTTGCCAGCTCCATCGAAGGCACGGTCACCGACGCGAGCGGTGCCATCGTGCCCGGAGCAACCATCACCGTCCTCAACGAAGAGACCGGCACCGAGCAGTCGGTCACCACCACCAGCGCCGGCTATTACCGCGTGCCCGCCTTGCCCGCCGCCCTCTTCACGCTGCGGGCGACACTGAGTGGCTTCAAGACCGTCGTGCAGGAGCACATCCGGCTGCAGGTGGCCGAGACCAAGACCATCAACGTCACACTCGAGGCCGGACAGGTCCAGGAGGAGGTGACGGTCAGCGCGACCGCTCCCCTCGTCGAGACGTCCGAGGGCCGCGTCTCGAGCGTGATCGAAGAAAGCCAGGTGAAGGACCTTCCCCTGCTCGGTCGAAACTTCTTCAATCTGGTGGTGCTGACGCCCGGGGTGACCGGCCGCGCCGCCGGCGGCGGCCAGGCCTACGCACAGTCCAACGCGGACATCTTCATCAACGAGTATGGCGTCAACATGAACGCCAATGGTGCCCGCACCGAGTCCAACAACTTCCTCGTCGACTCGTCGACAGTCAGCTCGAGCCAGCGCAGCGGTGTCGCCAACATCACGCCCAACCCCGAAGTCGTCGAGGAAGTGCGCGTCGCCGTCAACAACTTCTCCGCCGAGACGGGCAGGAACGGCTCGGTGCTGGTGAATATCCTGACGAAGAGCGGCAGCAACACCTGGCACGGGAGCACCAGCCTCTTCTATACGAACGACTCGCTGCAGTCGAAGAACGAATTCCAGCAGCAGGTGCCCAACTTCCAGCACCCGGATTTCGGCCGCAAGGAATACTCGTGGGGCCTCGGCGGGCCGATTCTCAAGGACCGGACGTTCTTCTTCACGTCGGGCGACGTGCTGCGTTCCGAAGTCGCGATCAGCCGCGCCGCGCGAATCGTGACGCCGCAGTTCATCGACTTCATGACGCAGAACCGGCCCGAACAACGCCTCGACGTACGTGATGAGCACGTTCCCGGCGTCGTTCAGCGCCGAGCGGAACTTCCTGACCGCCGGCCAGCTGCTCGGCTCGTCGTGCTCGGGTGGCGCCGCCATCGACTCGCCGGTCGGCGCAATCCCGTGCAATCTGCCGGTGACCGGAGAGGGCACATTCAACACCACGTCGCCGCGCAAGGGCCTGCAGTGGACCGCGCGCATCGATCATCACCTCAACGACAGCAAGGATCGGATCTACGGCGCGATCAACCGCACGACGGTCGACAAGGTGTTGTTCGGCACGCCGGATGTCTACCCGGACTTCAACACCATCTCGCCAACCAACAGCCTGCACTTCAACACGAACTGGACGCGGATCGTCTCGCCGCACATGGTGAACGAGGCGTCGTTCTCGTACGTGCACGTCTACGGTAACCTGCCGCTGAACCGGCCCGGATGTTCCCGGCATCCAGGTCACCGGCATCGAGCGGTATCAGACGACGTGGGGTCCGAACGACTTCGTGCAGAACAACTTCGAGTGGCGCGACGTCCTCAGTTGGACGCGCAGCGCCCACAGCCTGAAAATGGGCGGTGGATTCACGGCCGAACACGCCGACAACGAAGGCTCGCGCGTCTTCAATCGTCCGATCTACACGTTCCCCAGCGTCTTCGACTTCGCGGCAGACGAGCCGAGCCGCCAGGACAACCTGGCGATCGACCCGACCACCGGCGGGGCGGTCACCAACCTCCTGCGCGAGCACCGGACGAACTCTGTCTCCGCGTTCATCCAGGACGACTGGAAGCTGAGGCCGAACCTGACGCTCAGTCTGGGCCTGCGCTACGAGGGCTATTCCAATATCCGCGACGCGGCGGGCGACGTGACGGCGATCGAGTTCGCCAGCCGTTCGGGATCGCTCCAGCAGGATCTCGCGACCGCTACCCTCGTCGAACGCCAATACATGCTGGACGGCGGGCTCTGGAGCGGCTTGCACACGTTCGCGCCGCGCGCGAGCGTCGCGTGGGATCCGACGAAGGAAGGACGCATGTCGGTGCGAGCGGGCGTCGGCCGGTTCTACGAGCGCATGTCGAACCAGCTCTGGGACTCGGAGTACACGAATCTGCCTGGCTTTGCGGTGACCTCGGCCACCACCTTCGACGTCGTGAAACCCGTCTTCGGGCTCGGCCAGACGGCGGACAAGCCATACAACTATCCGCGTCCGTCCGGGCTCACGGCCGGCCTGAACGCGCAGGGCGGTCTCATCAACGGACGGGCGAAAGCCGACGTGCTCGACCCGACGATTGGCGAGATGTATCTCGACAACTGGTTTGCCGGCGTCCAGCACGCCGTCGGAAAGAACATGGTTGTCGAAGGCGACTACATCGGGTCGCGCGGGAACAACATGTACGTCCGCTACGACGTGAATCGATTCAACGGCGATCTGCTGGACGACCGTTTCGACGGCATCATCCCCGGCGTCTCGCAGTTGCTGTACGGCCAGGTCCTCGATAAAAGCCACTACCACGGCGTGACGGCGGCGGCGCGATTGAACCGGGCCGATCTGCAGTTCGGCGCCGCGTATACCCTGGGCAAGGCCATCGACTACTCGAGCACGGCCACACCGCCGGCGCGGCCGGACGCGAACGGGCCCGCGTCACAGGACAAGGGACCATCGGATGCCGACATCCGTCACAAGCTCGTGCTGTCGGGCAATTGGATGATTCCGGGGCCGGAGGAAGGCGCGATGGCGGCCGTCCTGGGGGGCTGGCAGCTTGCGGGAATGCTGCTGGCGCAGAGCGGCTCGCCCTTCTCCGTGGTGTGCAACGGCCGATCGTTCACACCGATTCGCGACCCGTCGGGCGCGATCGTCGGCAACAGCGGCTGCGACTACAACGCCGATGGCGCCGGCAACGATCGACCCAATGTGCCGACGTTCGGCGATTCGCTCTCGGGTCTGAGCAATGACGACTATCTCACGGGAATCTTCAAGGCGTCGGACTTCCCGACGCCAGCGCCAGGAGTGCCGGGGGTGCTCGGACGCAATACCTACCGCGGCCCACGCTACTTCAACGTGGACGTCTCGTTCATCAAGAGCGTGAAGATCCCGTGGGTCGGCACCAATTCAGCGGATGTGCAGTTCCGGATCGAGAGCTTCAATCTGTTCAACACGACGAACCTCGATCTGCCAGTCGGCAACCTGAGTGATCCGTTGTTCGGCCGATCGGTGTCCGCGGCACCCGGTCGGATCGTCCAGTTCTCGGGGCGGTTCCAGTTCTGAACTCTCGGCGGCCGATGGGGTTTCGGCCGCCCGCCCCGGGACGATCGCTCCCGCACGCGATCGTTCCGGGGCTCTCCTGGGTACAATCGCCCGGTGCGGTATCGCATTTCGACAGCTCTCCGCATCGCGTCGCCGCGCGTTCTGACTTACGGTGCGTTCGCCGTCTGCCTCGCGATCCTCTCGCCCCGGCCTCGCGCTGCGACCCACCCACCCGCCTGCACGGCGGCCCCGTACGACTGTGCCGTCGCTTTCGTCGAGCAGCGCCAGTTCGCGTCCGCAGTCATGCTCCTCGAAGGCGTCTTGCGGCAGGCGCCGTCGAACCTGAAGGCGCTCAATCTCCTCGGCATCGCCCTGACCGGCGCCGGCAAGGTCGCCGAGGGCAACGCGGCGTTCGAGAGGGCGCTGGCGATTGACGCGCGCTTCCATCCGGCGCGAAAAAATCTCGCGATCAACGAGTTCAATCGTGGCCGTCTGTCCGTCGCCGAGCGCCAGCTCGTTCGCGTAGTGGCCGACGAGGACGGCGATGAGGTCGCGCATCTCTATCTCGGCGAGATCTCCGTCCAGAAGGGCGCGTGCGGAAAGGCGGTGGCGCACTTCGCGAAGGCGGGACGTTACGCGTCGAGCCGACCCGATTTCACATTGCACCACGGCGTGTGCCTGCTCCAGACCGGAGCGATCACAGACGGCCTGGCGCTGCTCGACACGCTTCCGCCGGAGGCATCGGCGCAGCGCTTCGACGCGGCGGTGGCCATCGGTCGGGCGCAGCGGTACGCGGAGGCGGCGCGTCTATTCGGGTCGGTGAGAGGCTCGTATAAAGATCCATACGCGGCCGGCTACAACCAGCTCTTGATGTTGACCAATGGCGGCGATTTTGCTGCAGCGGCAGTGCTCGCCGACGAGCTGCTCGCCGCCGAGCCTCGACGTGCCGAGCTGCAGAGCCTTGCCGCCCAGGCGTTCGCAAAAGCGGGACGCGTCAAGGATGCGTACGACGCGCTGCGGGCCGCCACCGTGCTCGAGCCCGCGAACCAGGAGCACTATCTCGATCTGGCCAGTCTCTGCACCGAGCACGAGAATTACGATCTCGCGCTTGAGATCGTCGGCATCGGCCTGCAGAAGAATCCTGCATCGTGGGTCCTGCAGCTTCAGGGTGGGGTCCTGTGGGCGATGAAGGCGCAGCTGCCGCAGGCGGAGGAGGCGTTCGAGACCGCGCGACGCATGGCGCCAGATCGATCGGCACCGTACGCGGCGCTCGCGATGGTCTGGATGCAGACGGGACGCACGCCGAAAGCGGTGGAAACACTTCGTGCCGAGGCCCGCCGCCGCCCACGCGATCACGTCGTGCCGTACATGTTCGCGGTGGCCCTGATGCGGTCAGGTGTGGATCCAACGGCGCCCGAGGCCGCGGAAGCGGTCACAGCGTTGCGAGCATCGATTCGCGCGAATGGCTCGTTCGCCCCTGCCCACAGCGAGCTCGGGCGTCTGCTGCTCAAACGTGATGACGTCGACGGCGCAATCACAGAACTGGAGCGGGCCACCGATCTCGATCCAGAGGCGACGGCCGCGCTCTACAACCTCGCTCAGGCGTACCGGCGCAAAGGCGATCGCGATCGCGCCGCCGATCTCCTCGCCCGGGTTACCAGACTGAACGCCGAGAAGCGCGGCGACGATCCCGATCGTGAGCTGCGGCAGATCGTCGTCCGAATCGTCCGCGAGGGCTCGGGACCAGAGCCCGCGGGCGCACCCTGATCGTCGGGTGCAGCAATGCATTTCCTCCTCGTCGCGCTCCTGGTCGTCGCACCCGCCGAATTCGGTCAGGAGCCGGCCGCGCGCGCCGACGCCAGCTCCCCACACAAGCGGCAAGGCCTCTCCTACCTCGATCGCGGCCAATTCGATCGGGCGCTCCTCGAGCTTCGCCGAGCGGCGGCGATCGATCCGGACGATGCCATCGTCCACGACGGCATCGGAGTCGCGCTTGGCGAGCTCGGTGACCTGAGTCAGGCGCTCGCGGCGTTCCATCGGGCCATCGAGGTGGCCCCGGATCTTGCCGGACCTCGGTTCCATCTGGCCCTTGCGCTCGAACGATCCGGTCGTCCGCGCGACGCGCTGGCGTCCTATCAGCAGGCCGTGCGGTTGCAGCCGAATCTGGTCGAAGCCCGGCATGGGCTGGGATCCGTGCTGGGACAGCTCGGCGATTTCGATGGCGCCGTACGACAATTCACCGCCGTGACGGAGGCGGCTCCCGACGTCGCCGAAGCTCACTACAACCTCGGCCTCAGCCTGTGGAGTCGCTACAAGACGACCACCGGACCCCGCCAGTCATCAGATATCGAGGCCGCAACGACCGCGTTGAGGACGGCCGCGCACCTCGCGCCCGCGGACGCGAAAGTGCATGCGGCCCTCGGACAGCTTCTGGTCGATACCGACGACCTGCCCGGGGCGGTCGAAAGTTTCCGCCGCGCGCAAGCGCTGGTGCCGAACAGCGGCGAGATCGCGTATGACCTGGGCCTGGCGCTGCGGAAGACCGGCGATCTCGCAGGCGCCGAGGCGCAATTGCGGCGTGCGCTCGCAGGGTCCGCGGCGCCGCCAGGGACCAGTCGCGCCCTGGGGCTGGTGCTGCGGCAAAACGGCGATCTCGAGGGCGCGGCGGTGGCCTTCGCCATGGCAGTCGAAACAAGTCCCGACGACGCGCAGGCGCAGCAGTTGCTGGGATCCACCTTGGTGAAGCTTTCGCGCGTCGATGAAGGACTTCGTGCGCTCGACCGCGCGATCGAGCTCGATCCGCGGCTGACCGAGGCGCGCGTCGCCCGCGCCCAGGTGTTGTCGAGAAACGGGCAAGCCGGGCTCGCACGTCGTGACCAGGCGGAGACCAAGCGCATCAACGCGGCAAACGCCGCCGTCGGCCGGGCGATGATCCTGATTGAGTCCGGTCGCGCGCGCGCGCGCGAAGGCCACCACGACGAGGCGATCACAGACTTTCGCGAGGCCGCAGCGATCTGTCCCGAGCTTGCGGAAGCGCACTATCAACTGGGCAACGCATTAATGAACGTTCCAGGCCAAGCGGGCGCAGCTGAAGCGACGCTCCAGCGGGTGGTCGATCTCGACCCGTCGCGGGCCGACGCGTACTACGAGCTTGGCCTGCTTCGCGCAAAGCGCGGCGACGCGGTGCACGCGACAGAGGCGCTGCTGCGTGCGACACTGCTCAAGCCCAGCTTGATCGAGGCACACCGAGCCCTGGCCGACGTGGCGCGCTCGCGCGGTGACTTGCCCACCGTGATCGCCGCGCTGGAGGCCGTGCTGGCCTGGGAGCCGGCGGACGTGCGGGCACGCGACGCGCGCACGTCAGCGATTGACGCACACGCTCGCGAGGCACAGCGCCGGTGACGAGTCGGCGCAGGGCGCGGCTCGGGATTGCGACCACCGCATGCATCGCGTTGGGTCTCGCCCGCCCCGATCCCTTGTACTCGCAGATGGCCACCGCCGAACGGGTGCAGCAGTCAGGCTGGTGGCCGACGTCGCCGAAGCCGGCGCGAGCCGACTACGTCGGCGCGTCGGAGTGCGCGAGCTGCCATCGCGCGAACGTCGCCTCGCAACAGACGACGAGCATGGCGCAGACCGCGTCACGATCCGAGCACGCCACCGTGCTGCAGGCGCACGAACGGCTCACGTTTCGTGGCGCCGGCTTTTCCTACACGATGACGCGGAGCGGTGGCAACACCGTCCTGACCGTGGGCGATGGCGCGCAGCAGCTGAGCGCGCCGCTGGCGTGGGCATTCGGTAGGGGGAACGTTGGCCAGTCGTATCTGTTCGAGCGCGACGGCAGGTTTCACGAGAGCCGCGTCAGCTACTACGACGCGATCAATGGGCTCGATTACACCCCGAATCGCGCGCTGACCGGGGCGTCCACGACGATCCATGAGGCGATGGGACGCCAGATCGACGATGCGGAGGCGCGACGGTGCTTCGGCTGCCATACGACGGCATCGACGACGGCGGCTGGATTCGCTGCCAGTCGCGCAATTCCGGGTGTGACCTGCGAGGCGTGCCACGGTCCGGGACGCGCCCACGTCAACGCGATGGAGCGAGGGGCCGATCGTGCGCGGGCCGCAGGCACCATCCTCGATCCGCGGCGCCTCGACGCGAGCGATTCAGTGGACCTCTGCGGCGCGTGCCACGCGACGTTCTGGGACGTCCAATTGGCTGGCGAGCGCGGCATCGCCGCGCTCCGCTCGCAACCGTTCCGCCTGCAGAGCAGCCGCTGCTGGAGCGGCGATCGGCGTCTGGCCTGCGTGGCGTGCCACGACCCGCACTCCCCGCTCGTGCGTGAAGCCGAGTTCTACGATGCGCGATGCCTGGCGTGCCACCAGTCGGCATCGGCGACCGCGACGGGGCAACCGCTGCGCTCGTGTCCGGTGGCGCCGAGCCGGTGCGTCACGTGCCACATGCCCAAATACAACGTCCCGGAGATGCACTACGCCTTCACCGACCATCTGATTCGCGTCCCGGCAGCAGCGCGTTAAGAATCCTCAATCCACAACCCACAATCCTCAATCCTCAATTCCGCCTGAGCCCCTTTCCCCCCGCTCGTCGCATATCCGTCTAGGAGGGGTAATGTCAGAGACTGTCACCGCCGCGGTCGGCCGCTCGCCGACGTCCCACGTCCGCGAACACCATAGCGTGCTGGCGGCCGCCGAAAAGCGGCTGCTCGTCTGGATCGCGCACAGGCTTCCACCGGGCATCAATGCCGACCATCTGACGATGCTCGGGGTGGTCGGCACCGCCGGCGCGGGCATCGCTTTCGCCGCCGCCCGGTCGACACCGTGGGCGCTCCTTGCCGTACCGATCTTCCTCGCCATCAACTGGTTTGGCGACAGCCTCGACGGCACGGTGGCGCGGGTCCGCAATCAGCAGCGGCCGCGTTACGGCTTCTACGTCGATCACGTCGTCGACCTGGTGAATGCGACATGCCTGTTCGGCGGCCTCGCGGCGTCGGGCCTGATGCAGCCGGTGCTGGGCATGGGACTACTGGTGACCTATGTGCTGCTCTGCGCCGAATCGTTCCTGGCCGCGCATTCGGTCGGCGTCTTCCGCCTGTCGTTTTCCGGAATCGGACCGACGGAGCTTCGAATTCTGCTTGCGATCGGCGCGCTGGTCGCGATCGCGCGGCCGATGGTCAGGCCGTTCGGGTGGGGACCCTTTGCATTGTTCGATATCAGCGCGCTCGTAGCGATCGCCGGCATGTTCGCCGCCTTTCTCATCTCGGCGTTCGGCAACGGCCGGCAGCTGTATCGCGAGGAACCGCTGACGGCGAGGAAGGGGTGACTCGCTTCGGGAAGTTCGCGGGCGTTGGCCTGATCGGCTGGGCCGTGCAGCTGGCGGCACTGTCGGCGCTATTGGCGGCAGGCGCGCACTACGTGGTCGCGACTGCCCTGGCCGTCGAGTTCACGATCCTTCACAACTTCGTCTGGCACGAGCTGTTCACATGGCGCAGGGCGCAAGCGACGCCGGCGTGCGCGGTGGCCCGGAGGCTGATCCGGTTCAACGCGTCCACCGCCGTGGTATCGATTCTTGGGAACGTCATCCTCACCGCAGCGTTCGTCGAGCTGTTCCACCTTTCCGCCGCCGTCGCAAACGCTCTCGCAGTGAGCGTACTTTCGATCTTCAACTATGGCGTTGCGAACCGATGGGTCTTCACGGCCGGCTCACCGAGTCGACCTCTTCCGTAATCGCACGCTGCCTTCGCCCATGGTCGGCCGTGATACCGTGTCGCAAGGCCCTGCGGGCCCGGGCATTGGAGGTTCATGGCGCAACCGCCTGCTGCTTCTGTCACGGCTCCCGACTTCCGCGCGCTCTTCGAGAGCTCACCTCTCGCCTGCCTCGTCCTGTCGCCTGACCTGACCATCGTGGCCGTGACGGAACGCTACCTGCACGACACGATGACCACGTTGAACCAGATCGTGGGGCGACCGTTGTTCGAGGTGTTTCCGGACAACCCTGACGACGCCGGCGCGACAGGCGTATCAAATCTGCGCGCTTCGCTCGAAAGAGTCATCCGGCAGCGGCGTGCCGACACGATGGCGGTTCAGAAGTACGACATCCGACGGCCCGACTCGGATGGTGGCGGCTTCGAGGTCCGGGACCTGGAGCCCGGTCAATACGCCGGTCGTGGTCGACGGGCAGCTGGTGTACATCATCCATGCCGTCGAGGATGTCACCGGGTTCGTCCGGCTGCAGGAGCAGGAAAGCCAGCAGCAGAAGCGCACCGAGGCGCTGCGAACACACGCCGGCCAGATGGAGTACGAGGTTTTCCGGCGCGCCCAGGAGATCCAGGAGGCCAATCGGCAGCTGCGCGAGCTGCAGCTGGCGCTCGAACGGCGCGTCGAGGAGCGGACGAGCGACCTGACGCGCGCCAACGCCGCCCTGAAAGACGCGCTCGACGAGAGGCGCCGTGCCGAGCAAGCGCTGCTCAAGAGCGAGGAACAGCTCCGGCAGTCGCAGAAGCTCGAGGCCGTCGGACGCCTTGCCGGCGGTATCGCGCACGACTTCAACAACCTGCTGTCGGTGATCCTGAGCTACGCCGAGATGTTGATCGCCGATCAGGCGTTTTCGGCGCGCGGACATGCCGAGCTCGAGGAGATCAAGCGGGCGGGCGAGCGCGCCGCCGATCTCACGCGCCAGATGCTGGCGTTCAGCCGGCAGCAGGTCCTCGAGCCGAAGATCATCGACTTGAACGACATCCTCGCGAACCTGCACAAGATGCTGGGGCGCGTCCTCGGCGAGGACATCGAGCTGAAGCTGCTGCCCGCGCGACAACTCGGCCTCGTGATGGCCGATCCCGGTCAGCTCGAGCAGGTGATCGTGAACCTCGTCGTCAACGCGCGTGACGCGATGCCGCAGGGCGGGAAGCTCACGATCGCGACGTCGAACGTCGAGCTCGACCAGGCTTACGCCAGGGAACACCTGGGCGTGACGCCGGGACCGTATGTGCTGCTCGGCGTCAGCGATACCGGCGTTGGCATGGACAAGGCCACCCAGGGCCGCATCTTCGAGCCGTTCTTCACCACCAAGGAGATGGGCAAGGGCACCGGCCTGGGCCTCTCCACGGTGTTCGGCATCGTCAAGCAGAGCGGCGGCAACATTCTGGTCTATAGCGAGCCCGGGCTGGGCGCGACGTTCAAGATCTATCTGCCGCAGGCGCAGAGCGATCAGGCAGCCATGCCGGCTCGCAGCGCCGCCAACGTCACGCGAGGCACCGAGACGATCCTGCTCGTCGAAGACGAGGACCAGGTGCGCAGCGTGGCCAGCGGCGTGCTTCGCCGCGCCGGCTATCACGTGCTCGAAGCGCGGAGTCCTGGCGAAGCCATCCTCGCCTGCGAGCAGCATCCAGTACCGGATCGACCTGCTGCTCACAGACGTGGTGATGCCGAAGATGAGCGGGCGGCTGCTTGCCGAACGAATCGCCGCCGTTCGCCCCGGCATCCGCATCCTCTTCATGTCCGGCTACACGGACGATGCGATCCTGCACCATGGGGTGCTGGATTCAGGCGTGGCCTTCCTGCAGAAACCGCTGACGCCCGTTGCGCTCGCTCGCAAAGTTCGCGACGTGCTCGACGCCTGACTCGCTTCGCTCGTCAGTCTCAAGGTCGAAGGGTCTCGGGTTGCAGGGTCTCAGGGTCGCAGAGTCGAAGAGTCTAAGAGCGTTAGGGTTAGCCGACACCCTTCGACCCTGAGACCCTTCGACCCTGAGACCTGGAAACCTTGAGACCCTTCGATCTTATTCCGCGCGCAGGACCTGAATCGGATCGATGCGCATCGCCCTTCTCGCGGGGACATACCCGGCGAGGAGGGCGACCGCCGCGAGCAGCGCCACCGCGCCAGTCGTCGTGACCGGATCGGTCGCCGGGACGCCGTAGAACTGCGACTCGACGAGCGTCGCACAGGCCCAGGCGATCGGCACCGCGACGACCGCGGCGATCAGCAGGATCCACAAAACCTCCCGCATGACGAGCCACACGACGGCTCGTCGGCCGGCCCCGAGGGCCACCCGAACTCCAATCTCCCGCATCTTCCTGGTGACGTTGAACGCGATGAGCGCGTAGATACCGACCGCGGCCAGCGACGTGGCGAGCGCGCCGAAAGCTGTGGCCAGGCTCGCCAGCATGCGCTCGCGAAGGAGGCTGGCTTCCGCCTGGGCGGTCACGGTGCGCATGTCGAACACCGGCACGTTGCGGTCAATTTCGCGAACGGCACCGCGGACGCTGGCATAGGCGCTGGCCGGATCGAGCGCGGTGCGCAGATAGACCGCGATGAACTGGATGTCGGTGTTCTGATCGTCGTTCAGCAGCATCTGCGGCGGAGTCTCGTCGCGCACGTTCGAATACTTCGTGTCGCCGATGACGCCAACGATCAGAATGTCTGGCACTGTTCCCGGAGCATCGCCAATCGCGACGCGGTGGCCGAGCGGCGAACGACCACCGAAGTAGCGGCGGGCAAACGTCTCGTTGACCAGCGCGACGCGCTCCGGACGATCGGCGTCGGCCGGCACGAAGTCGCGGCCCGCACGAAGCGGAATCCCCAACGTTGACAGGTAACCCGGCGACACCAGGTTGCACAGCGCCTGCGACCGTGCGTCGCGCTCGCGGGCAGGCACGTCCAGGGTCACAGCGCTGCCCCACCAATCGCCGCTCAGCACGCGGATTGCCGAGGCGCCTGCCGACTCGATGCCCGGCAGCGAGCGGATTCGCGCCATCAGTTCGCGATAGAACGCGCGGCTCCGCGGCTTGTCGTAGCCGTTGAGGCTCGGGTTGACCGAAAACGTCAGCAGCCGCTCGGCGCGAATGCCGGTGTCGACGTGACGGAGATTGACGAGGGTCCGGAGAAATTGTCCGGCGGCGTAGAGCAGCAATACCGAGAGCGACAACTGCGCGATCACGAGCGCCTGCCGCAACCGCGCATGCGGTCCGGTCACGCCGCGGCCCTCGCGGCCCATCGCCGAGGTCAGGTTCGTCCGTCGCGCGGCCAGCGCGGGAGCGAGACCAAACAGGAGCCCGGTGACCACCGACAGCAGAAGCGTAAAGGCAAGCACTCGCGGATTCGGCGAGGCATCGAAGCGGAGGGATTGATCCGCCGCGAGCGATTCGGCGGGCACGAACGCGACCAGCCATTGGCCGACGATCACGGCGAGGAGCAGCCCGGCGGCCGCGCCCGCCAGCGACACCAGCAGGCTCTCGGCCAGCACCTGTCGCACGATGTGCCCGGGCCGGGCGCCAAGCGCCAGCCGCACGGCGATTTCCTTCCGGCGCGACAGGGCGCGCTCGAGAATGAGGTTGGCGAGGTTCGCGCACGCGAGCAGCAGGATCAGGCCGACCATTGCCATCAGCACGCGAAGCGGCATCTCGTAGTCGTCGCGAAGCGACGACCGGCCCTGGCTGCCGGGATCGAGGGCCAGCGTCGAGCGCAGGACGTCGTTCTTGACCCGGGCGGTCGCCTGCTCGAAGCCAGGGCCTCGAATCTCGTCCCTCAGGATTGAATGAAAGATCGGCTGCAGCGACGCCTGCGCCTGCTCGCGGTCGATCCCAGGCGCGAGGCGCGCAAACGCCTGCGTCCAGAAGGCGCGGCGATTCTCGAGATTGAAGAACTCGGCGAAGAAGCCCTGCGTCAGCTGCACTTTCATCGCCATCGGCACCCGGATCTTCGGCGAGTAGCCGAGCTCGACGCCGTCGAATCCGCGCTGGCTGACGCCGACGATGGTGAATGGGAGGCCGGCGATGGTGAGGGGTTGGCCGACGACCGCCGGATCGGCGTCGAATCGCGCGACCCAGTAGTCGTAGCTCAGGACAGCGATCGGATGACCGCCAGGTACGCGATCGTCCCGATCGTTGAAGATCCGGCCGGCGGCGGGGCCGACGCCGAGGACCTCGAAGTAACTGCCGGACACCAGCTCGCCGTCCACGAGCTCGGTGCGATCGCGTCGCCCGATGCTGAGCGGGACCCGAAATCGCGACAACACACCGCTGAACACCGTGGCCCGATCGCGGATATCTCGATAGAAGGGGTACGACAGGCTGTCGTCAGACATCGCCAGGGCGTTGAATTCACCGGCCCAGCGCAGCCGCACGAGTCGCTCCGGGTGCGGCACGGGCAACGGCCGCAGCAGCACTTGATCGAGCAGCGTGAAGATCGCCGTGTTGGCCCCGATACCAAGCGCCATCACCAGGACGCCGAGCAGCGCAAAGCCAGGCGTGCGCCGCAACGTCCGCCAGGCGTAACGCATGTCCTGCGTCACCGTCTCGGCGATGCCGAGACCGCGCGCGTCGCGGCACTCCTCCTTCCGCTGGTCGACGCCGCCGAATTCACGGAGTGCCCTGAAGCGCGCCTCGTCGTACGACATCCCTTCCGCACGGAAGACGTCGATCTGCCGATCGAGGTGGTATCGCAGCTCCTCGTCGAGATCGGCTTCGACGCTCGACGAGGCGAAGAGCGATCGGACGAGCAGGCGGAGCGTCTTGATCGCGCGCATGCCAGTGGCCTAGTCGTACCGGAGAGCGGTGGTCGGATTCACGCGGGACGCGCGCCACGCGGGAACCAGCGTCGCGACCAGGGCGAGCGCCACGAAGATTGCGGCCGCGGCGAGATAGGTGGCGGGATCGCTGGCCGTGACCCCGAACAGCAGCGTCGACAGCACCTTCCGCAGCGCCAGCGCCAGGGCAAAGCCGATCACCAGGCCCGTCACCGTCAGGGTCGTGCCGTACCCGAACACGCTGCGAAACACGGCGCCCGGTCCGGCGCCAAGCGCCATGCGAATCCCGAACTCGTGCGTGCGCTGGGCGGCGACGTACGCCATCACCCCGTACACGCCGACCACGGCGAGCAGCAGCGCCAGCATCGCGAACGACGCGACCATCACGGCGTAAAGGCGCGGTCGGGCGAGCAGGTCGCCGACATACTGCTCCATCGTCTTCACGTCCGACACCGCCTGCGTACGATCCGCGTCCCGGATCGCCGCCTTGATCGATCCGGCGAGGCTCGCGGGCTCGCCGGCCGTCCGGACCACCAGGGTCGTGATGTACCCGGGGTTCTGCGCGTGCAGCAGGTACACGGTCGGTGCCGGCTCGGTCGTCAGGCCGCCGTGCCGGATGTCGCCGACGACACCGACGATCTCCGACGGCGGTCGATCGGCCGCATGCACACGGATGTGACGACCGAGAACCTGGCCGCCTGGAAAGTAGCGTCGGGCGAACGCGCGGTTGACGATTGCCACCCGTCCAGCCGATGCCGTGTCTCCGGCATCGAACGCGCGGCCCTGCAACACCGGAATGCCCATGGCGGCGAAATAGCCGCGGCTCACCAGCGAGCACTCCGTGGTCAGGCCGTGGGGATCGACAGTCGGCTGGTCGGCAAGCCAGAAACCTGATCCGCACGTCATGCCCGCAAGCGGAAGGAACTGGATGGTTCCGGCGGCCTCGACGCCGGGGACGGCGTCCACCCGCCGGAGGATCTCGTCCACGAGGCGCACCCGATAGTCCGCGTCGCGATCACCGAGGAACAGGCGCATCGTAATCGTCTGCGCCGGCCGGAAGCCGAGATCGACGCTGACAAGGCTGCTGAACGTCCGCAGGAGGAGGCCCGCTCCGACGATCAGCACGACGGCGAGCGCCACCTCGGCGACGACGAGCGCGCCTCTCAGGCGCTGCTGCGCTCGATCGGCGGTGCCGCCGCGGCTCTGGCGTCCCAGGATGGCCTGCGGTTCGGCGCTGCCGGCCTGCAAGGCCGGGATCAGGCCGAATGCGAGTGCCGTCAGCGTGGAAATGACGAGCGTGAACGCGAGGCAGGTCGCGTCGAGCTCGACGGCCCTGGTCGTGCCGACGCTGAGCGCGCCTTCCGTCAGGGCCACGAGCGCCCGGGTGCTCCATCGTGCCAGCACCAGCCCGATCACGGCGGCCAGTGCGGCCAGGACGAGGCTCTCGATCACGAGCTGGCGGACCAGGCGGCCTTTACTGGCGCCGAGCGACGCGCGAACGGCGAGCTCCTGTCGTCGGGCGGCGCCGCGCACCGTCAGGAGACCAGCGACGTTCACGCAGGCCAGCAGCAGCACGACGGCGACCACCGCCATCAGCAGGCGAAGCGCCGGACGCCCCTCTCGCACGAGATAGTCCTGCAGGCCGCTGACGAACACACCGTAGCCGCGATCGAGCGGGAGCTCGCGTGCCAGCTGGCGTGCCACCGCGTCCAGCTCGGCTCGCGCTTCGGTCAGCGCAACGCCCGGGCGCAGGCGTGCGTAGCATTCGAATGACCGCGATCCGACCGCGCCAGGGTCGGACGGATCGATGGCCAGCGGCGTGTAGACATCGGGCTCGGTCAGTCCCAGCTTCAGCTCGGGCGAGGCGATGCCGACGATCGTGCGAGAGCCATCGCTCAACAGCAGGCGCTGGCCGATCACCGCGCGACTGCCGCCAAAGCGCCGCTGCCAGAAGCGATAGCCGAGAATGGCCACCGGCTCGCTTCCTGGCGTCGCGTCGACGGCCGTGAAGTCGCGCCCGGCCGCCGGCGCGAGGCCGAACACGCGAAACAGATCCGGAGTGGCGTTGGCGCTGCTCACCTGCTCGGCGCCGTCCGGGCCGAGCACGTTGACCGGTGGCCGCTGGGCAATCGCGATCGCCTCGAACGCGCGAACACGCGCGCGCCAGGCGAGGAAGTTCTGCGGGTGGACAGCAACCGTCTCATCCGATGCGAGCGGCTGCTCCCGGACGACGACAAGGCGATCGGCGTGTGGGAACGGCAGCGGTTTCAGCAGCACCGCGTTGACGAACGTGAAGATCGTCGTATTGGCGCCGATGCCCAGCGACAACGACAAGAGCGCGATGGCTGTGAAGCCGGGCGTCCGGCCGAGCGCGCGGAGCGCGTAGCGCGCGTCCTGCATGACGCTTTCCAGAAGGTGGAGGCCACGTGCGTCGCGGCACTCTTCCTTGCGCTGATCCACGCCGCCAAACTCGCGCAGCGCGGCGAAGCGCGCCTCCTCGTCAGACATTCCGCGGGCGCCCAGCACTTCAATCTGACGATCGAGGTGATAGCGCATCTCCTCGTCGAGCTCGGCCTCGATTCGAGAGGAGCGAAACAGCGCTCGCATGCGCAGGCGAAACGTTCGGGCTACACGCATGAGCGACCTGTGTGATCCGTCAGGCGGTCCTGACGATGAGCGAGATGGCGGCGGCGAGTCGCTCCCATTGAGCGGCCTCCTGTGCGAGTGCTTTGCGTCCATCGCGCGTCAGCGAGTAGTACTTCGCGCGTCGTCCGTTGTCGCTCTCTCCCCACTCGGCCTCGATCCAGCCCTGGTGCTCCAGCTTGTGGAGCGCGGGGTAGAGGGAACCCTGCCCGACCTGCAGCACGCTGTTCGACATCTGCTTGATGCGGAGCGCGATCGCCCAGCCATGCATCGGCTCGTTGGCGATCACCTTCAGAATCAGCAGATCCAGCGTGCCCTGAACGAGGTCGGTGGGTTTGCTCAACGAGCACTCCTCTCGGTTACCGACAAGAGTAGCACCCCTCTTGTCGGTAATCAAGGGGACGCAGCTCGCCACGTACATATTCCACACACAATTGCTCGCGATACTGCCCTCAACGGTGGAGGCGGGGCTTGAGCCCCGCGAGTCATCGGTCTGTGGGGGCGGGGCTTGAGCCCCGCAAGTCATCAGTTGTGGAGGCGGGGCTCGAGCCCCGCCGATGAGGTGACACATGTATCGCAACACTCGCTGGGCTTTTGTGGTCCTCGCGCTGCTCGTCGCGTTGGGGATTGGCTTTGGTGCTTACAACTACGGGGTGTCGCAGGGCATTGCCAACAGCCCGCAGGTGGCCGCGGCCATTCGCGACGGCGGCCACGCGGCCTATCCCTATCCGTGGCACCACGGACCGTTTGGCTTTGGGTTCTTCCCGTTTTTTCCGTTCTTCGGGATCCTCTTCTTCTTTCTGATCGCGCGGCTGATCTTCTGGGGCCGGCCGTGGCGCGGACACCGCGGGTGGGACGGACCCTACGACGTGCCGCCGATGTTCGACGAGTGGCATCGACGGGCGCACGAGTCAGGGCAAGAGCACCGCGGCCTCGTCGTAGCATGATCGCAGCGCATGCCCACGGTCCTGGTCGTCGACGACGAGCCGCAGATCGCGCAGATCGCGCGCGACTACCTGGAGCATGCGGGATTCGCCGTCATCGTCGCCGATGACGGCGCGAAGGCGTTGGATCTCGCGCGCTCGAGGCGTCCGGATCTGATCGTGCTCGACCTTGCGCTGCCGGCGATCGACGGCCTGGACGTGGCCCGTGTATTACGGCGTGATTCGGGCGTCCCGATCATCATGCTGACGGCGCGGGTCGAGGAGAGCGACCGGCTCGCCGGCCTGGAGGTGGGCGCCGACGACTACGTCACGAAGCCGTTCAGCCCGCGCGAGCTGGTCGCGCGCGTGAAGGCCGTGCTGCGTCGGAGCACGACCTCGGCCTCACAGGGTGAGGTGTTCACCGCATCGGACCTGGTCTTCGACGTGCCGAAAGTGCGTCTGACGCGCGGCGGAGACGCCATCGACCTGACCGGGACCGAGTTCCAGCTGCTGGCGGCGCTGGCGCGGCAGCCGGGGCGTGTCTTCACGCGCGGGCAGCTCCTCGACGCCATCCACGGTCTCGACGTGGACGCCTTCGACCGGGCCATCGACACGCACGTCAAGAACATCCGGCGCAAGATCGAGCCGAATGCCCGAAACCCGGTCTACGTCTTGACGGTGTATGGGATCGGCTACAAGTTCGCGGACGCATGACGCTTCGACACACTCGAGAGGGGTCCTGGCGTTCGGGCCGTCGCGGCGGGCCACCGCCCTGGTGGCCGGCAAACGAGGCGTGGCCGCCAACGGACCCTCGCTCGTGGCGTCGAGGCCGGGCGCGCTTTCTGCGCGGCGCAGGCTGCCTGTTTCTTCTGGTCCTCACGCTGAGCGGCGTCGGCGTCACGACGATCGTGCGGCTCCTGACCGATCGCGCGAGCGAGGGATCCTGGCCGGCCGCCGTCGCGATGGGCGTGCCGCTTCTCGCGCTTGTCGGCATCGCGCTCGCCTTCGTCGGCCTGATGCGGAGAGTCGGTGTTCCGGCAAGCGATCTCGTCGGCGCGGCCAATCGCGTTGCGGACGGCGAGTACTCGGTGCGCGTCATCGAGCGCGGTCCGCCGTTTCTCCGGTCGTACACGCGCGCGTTCAACACGATGGTCGGCCGGCTGCAGTCGCAGGACGCGCTGCGGCGGCAGCTGATGGCCGACGTCGCCCACGAGCTGCGGACGCCGCTGAGCGTCATCCAAGGTCGCCTCGAGGGGCTGCTCGACGGCGTATATCCGCGTGACGATGAGCGGCTGCGACTGGTGCTGGAGGAAACGCGCGTCCTGGCGCGGCTGATAGACGATGTCGGGACGCTCGCCCATTCCGAAAGCGGTACGCTTGCGCTGCGGCGGGAGCCGACGGACGTCTCGATCCTCGTCGGCGAGGTCGTGCACTCGCTGTCCGGGCAGGCCGAGGCGAACGGCGTCGGGCTCGAAGGGCGCTGCGTCGCCGGACCTGCCGCTCGTGAATCTCGATCCGCTGCGGATACGCGAAGTGCTGACGAACGTCGTGATGAACGCGATTCGCCACACACCCCGAGACGGACGGGTGACGGTGGAGGCGAGCGTCGAGGGCAGCGGGCTCCGGATGACGGTGGTGGATACGGGGCTCGGCATCGCACCCGCCGATCTGCCGCACGTCTTCGATCGGTTCTACAAAGGCAGGACGTCCACCGGATCGGGCCTGGGTCTGGCCATCGCGCGCGCCCTGATCGTGGCGCACGGAGGCGAGATCACCGCGGAGAGTACCCTGGGCACTGGCACGATCGTCCGCATGCGCATCTCAGGGGACAGGCCCCAATGGCACGAAATTCGTGCCATTGGGGCCTGTCCCCCTACTACAATGCGGCGAGCCGGTGCGCCCCTACGTCACGCAGATCTGGTCGGCCGCCAGACGCCTTGCCCTGGGCGTCACGCTGATCGTCGTCGCCTCGGCGGTCCTGCTGGTCTCCGATCGCAGCCAGCGGCCCACATCCGGCGCACACGTGCTCCGCGTCGCGATCGTGCAGCACGCCTCGACGCCCGTCCTGGACGAGGGCGTGCGCGGCATGATCGACGGCCTCGCGGAACGCGGCTTCCGGGACGGCACGACGATCCGGCTCTCGACCTATAACGCGCAAGGCGACCTGGCGACCGGCAACGCCATCGCGCGACAGGTCACCACCGGCGAGTTCGACCTGGTGCTCACGTCCAGCACGCCGTCGATGCAGGCAGTGGCGAACGCGAATCGCGACGGCAGAACCCGGCACGTCTTCGGGCTCGTCGCCGATCCCTTCAGCGCCGGCGTCGGGCTCGACCGCCGCGACCCGATGAAGCACGCGCCGTACATGGTGGGCCAGGGCACGTTCCTGCCGGTCGGCGACGCCTTCGACCTCGCGCGCCGATCATTCCCCGGCCTGCAGCGGGTGGGCGTCGCGTGGAATCCGGCCGAGTCCAACTCGGCCGCCTTTACGATCAAAGCCCGTGAGGCCTGCGCCCGCCTTGGCGTGACACTGCTCGAAGCAAACGTCGACAGCAGCTCGGCAGTCGTCGAGGCAGTCAACTCGCTGGTGTCGCGCGGCGCGCAGGCGCTCTGGGTAGGCGGCGACAACACTATGCTGTCCGCGCTCGCGACGGTGATTGCCACGGCCCATGCCGCGCGTATCCCGGTCTTCACCATCACCCCCGGCGCGCCGGACCGCGGGACGCTCTTCGACATGGGCCTCGACTTCCATGTGCTCGGCCGCATTCACGGCCTGCTCGCCAGCGACGTGCTGAGCGGCGTGGATCCCGCGACAATTCCCATCCGCGACGTGCAGGACGAAGTGCCGCGACGGCTCATCGTCAACACGCGTGTCCTCGCGGACCTTCGCGACCCGTGGCGGATTCCGCAGGACGTGCTCGCGTCGGCCAGTGCCGTCGTCGACGACAGCGGCATTCACGAGAAGCAGGCGCCAACCCCGCCGCCACAGGCACGCCTCGCCAGAACCTGGCGAATCGATCTGATCCAGTACGTCAGCGTGCTCGACGTCGAGGAAGCCGAGGACGGCGTCAAGGCGGGCTTTCGCGAGGCGGGCCTGGTCGAAGGCCGCGACTACATCAGCACCACGCGCAACGCGCAGGGCGACATGGCGACGATCAACAGCCTGGTCGACGCCGCGCTGGCCGAAAAGAGCGATCTGTTGCTGACGTTCTCGACGCCGGCGCTGCAGGCCGCGCTGCAGCGCGCCCGCGGCGTACCGATCGTGTTCAACTATCTGGCGAGCCCCGAGGCCGCCGGCGCGGGGAAAAGCGACACGGACCATCTGCCGAACGTCACCGGCGTCTACCTCCACGGTGCCTACGACGACATGCTCGCCATGATCCGGCAGATCCGCCCCGACGCGCATCGGCTCGGCACGCTGTTCGTTCCCTCCGAAGTGAACTCTGTCTATCACCAGGCACGACTCGAAGCGGCGGCCCGCAAGCACGGGTTCGAGCTCGTCTCGGTGCCGGCAAACACCAGCCCCGAGGTCGCTGATGCGGCGCTGGCGCTCGTCAGCCGCGGCATCGACGCCATCTGCCAGATTCCCGGCAACCTCACCGCGTCGGCGTTTCCGAATATCGCGCAGGTCGCACGGCGCGCACGCGTGCCGGTCTTCGCGTTCCAGAGCGCATCGGCGAAGGCCGGCGCCGTGCTGTCGCTCGCCCGCGACTACCGCGACGGCGGCCGCCTGGCGGCGCTGCTGGCGGCCCGGGTGATGCGCGGCGAGCGTCCGGCAACGCTGCCGTTCCAGCAGGTGACGCGGACCCGCATGTTCGTGAACCTCACCGCCGCGCGCGAGGCCAACCTGACGATTCCCGCGGCCATCGTCAAGCGGGCCGACGAGGTCGTGGGGAAATAGATGGAAATCCGACGCCAGGCCGGCAACGGGTGGCTCGAGCTGATCATCGAGGGACGCCTCGACGGATCGTGGGCCGAGAGCCTCGATGCCGCGTTGATCGAGACCGTGCGCGAGGGACATCACTACCTTCGCCTGGACCTGTCGGGCGTCAAGTTCCTCAGCTCCGCGGGCATCGGGGTGCTCGTCAAGTTGTACAACCAGTTGTCCGCGATCAAGGGACGGCTGGTGATCGCCGCCGCCTCGGCGCAAGTCCGGACCGTGCTCGAGATCACGCGCCTCGCCGACCTTCTGTTGCAGGCGCCCGGCGATACCGCTCCTGAGACGCTCACCCAGGGCTCCACGCTCGTGCGCGACGGCCTCGTCGTGCAGGTATTCGATCTCGTCGCCGGCGGCGCAGCTCACCTGTCAGTGGAGCGCCGACGACAGCGCCGTCCTTCGCTGCACGGAATCGGTGTTCGCGCTCGGCGTCGGCGCCTTCGGGGACGATCGAGGGGAGTGCCGCGAGCGGTACGGCGAGTTCGTGGCCGTCGCGGGTGCAGCCGCCTATCTGCCGGCCGACGGCACCGAGACCGCTGACTTCCTCGTCGGGTCGAACGCACGGCCGGTTGAGCTCCACGTGCGCCGCCATCTGACCTGCGACGGCGGATTCGCGCATCTCGCGCGCTTCGAACCGATGCCGCCGCGGACGACGGTGACGCTGGCCGACATGGCAGCCGCGTGCCTGCAGGTCGCGCGGGCCGACGCGGCCGGGATCGTCGCCATTGCGGAAACCTCCGGCCTTGTCGGTGCGTCGCTTCGGCAGTCGCCCTCGCTCAGCGATGGCGCCGACTTCTTCGCCTTTCCCGACGTGCGGGCGCGCCTCAGCTTCACCGCGGAACGCGCGTTCCCGCGCTCGCTCGCGCTCATTGTCGGCATGGTCCAGCGGGCGGGCGGCCCGATTTCGGCGACAGAGGTCCGGCCGGTCGATCGCACCAGCGGCCTCGAAGGACACTTCCATGCCGCCGTCTTTCCCTTTCATGCGTTCAAGAAGGGCCGGCTCGATGTCGGCGATGCGGTGCACACGCTGTTCGAGACCGAGAGCCTGCTGGGCGTCCTGCACCTCCTCAACGACGATCGCGACATCGCGGGCGTCGGCCAGAGCGAGTTCACGCGCGGCGCCTGCTGGGTGGGCCGGATCGGGGCGCGGCGATGACGCTGCTGATCGGGGCGTTGACAATCGGCCTGATCCTGTCGCTGCTCGCCCTCGGCGTGTTCATCTCGTTTCGCATTTTCGAGTTCCCGGACATCACGGCCGACGGATCGATCACGCTCGGCGCGGCGCTCGCGGCGGCGCTGCTGGTGCACCAGGTGGATCCGATCGTCGCCACCGCGGCGGCGTTCGTGGCCGGGGCGATCGCCGGCGCGATCACGGCGGTCATCCACACGCGGTTCGCGGTCAACCGTCTGTTGTCCGGCATCCTGGTGATGACAGCTCTCTACTCGATCAACCTGCACATCATGGGCAAGAGCAACGTGCCGCTGCTCTCCGAGACGACGCTGGCGACCATCGCGGAGCGATCGGGCGCGGCGCTCATCGGCAGCACGGCCGACATCACGCATCGCCGGGTGGAGCGTGGCCGTTCGCGACGCGTCGATGCTCGTCTGGGCGCTCGTCCTCGTGGTGGCGATTGCGATCGTGTTGTTCGCGTTCTTCAGGACGAACCTGGGACTGGCGATGCAGGCCGCTGGCGACAACGCACAGATGATCCGCGCGCTCGGCGTGAACGTCGACACGATGCTCGTGCTTGGGCTGGCCATCTCGAACGGGCTCGTCGCGCTGTCCGGCGCGGTCCTGGCGCAGTATCAGGGGTTTGCCGATGTGCAGATGGGCATCGGCATGGTGGTGTGGGGCCTGGCCAGCATCATCATCGGCGAGGCGCTCGTCGGCGTGCGCCAGCTCGGTCTCCTGATCGCCGGCGGCATTCTCGGCTCCGTGCTCTTCCGGCTGCTCGTCGCGATCGCGCTGCGTGGTGGCCTCAACCCCAACGACCTCAAGCTGGTAACGGCGGTCTTCGTGTTTGCGGCCCTGGTGCTGCCGCAGCTGGCACGGCGCGCGGCCGGATGGCGGCAGAGACGGCCGGCCTGATGCTGACGATCAGCCGCATCGCGAAGGTGTTCGGCCGCGGCACGCCCAACGAGGTCCGCGCGCTGGCCGGTGTCGATCTCACCATCGAGGAAGGCTCCTTCGTCATCGTCATCGGCACGAACGGATCGGGAAAGTCGACGCTGTTGAACGCGATCGCCGGCACGTTTCTGGTCGATTCGGGCACCCTCGCGCTGGACGGGCGCGACATCACCGGCTGGCCGGAGCATCGCCGGGCCCGGCTCGTCGGCCGCGTCTTTCAGAATCCATTCAGCGGCACCGCGCCAGGCATGACGATTGCGGAAAACCTGGTGCTCGCGGCACGGCGCGGACAGCCGCGCGGCCTCGGCCTGGCGCTGAAAAGCGAGATGCGCCGCGAGCTGCACGAGCGGGTCGCACGATTGAACCTCGGGCTCGAGCACCGCCTCGACAACGTCATCGGTACGCTGTCAGGTGGGCAGCGGCAGGCGCTCACGCTGCTGATGGCGTCGTGGGTCAAACCGAGGCTGCTGCTGCTCGACGAGCACACCGCGGCCCTGGATCCGAAAAGCGCCGATCACGTCATCCGTCTGAGCCAGGACATCGTCTCGCACGATCGCCTGACGACCTTGATGGTGACGCATTCGATGCAACAGGCGTCGAACCTGGGCGACCGGCTGATCATGATGCACAGGGGGCAGATCATTCACGACTTCAGCGGAGCGGAGCGCAAGCGGCTGCGTCCCGAGGATCTGCTCGCCAGGTTCGAGGCCGTGCGCCGGGCCGAGCGGCTCGACGAAACCGCAGCGGAAATGCTGCGCCGAGCGTATGTCTAGGAATCCGCAATCCGCAATCCACACTCCGCAATGCTCCGCGGCGGCGGCCTTGCTCGTTCTGACGTCAATTCAGGCCGCCGTCTCCGTCACCGACGAGCCCCGCCACAAGGTGGTCTTCACGAACCCTTACGTTCGCGTCATCGACGCCAGCTTGCCGGTCGGCGACACCACCCTCTTTCACACACACGATCTCGACAATGTGCCGATTGTCATCACGGGTGGAACGATTCGCACACAGGTCGTGGCCGGGGCCACGACCGACACGACGCTCGACATCGGGCGCGCATGGTTTGCCAAAGCGGCCTACACGCATCAGATTGCCAACATCGGCACCAGCCCTCTGCGCTTCATCGATGCCGAAATTCGCTCGCGCTGGAACGGCTCGCCGTCGGGTTCTGCGAGTCCGTCAATTCCTGGTGAGAAGACGATCGTCGAGAACGATGTCGTGCGCGTTGCCCGTGTGAGCCTGGCGGCGCGCGACGCGCTCGCCGGACACGTTCACGTGGGACCGCTCTTGCATGTGGAGGTCTCCGGTGGCACCGTGCAGGGCCTTCCGCGCGCAGCGGGGGGTTTCTCCTGGCTCGAGGCCGGCCGAGGCCATCAGGTGCAGACGACCGGCGATCGGCCGTTCGAAGCCGTGATCGTCGAATGGAAATAGGCGAACGGTTTCAGGGTTGCAGGGTTGCAGGGTTCAGGGTTAGGCAGGGTTCAGAGGGGCAGGTGCGCCATGTCGCTTCGGAAGCACGCCGCAGTCAGCCTGGTGCTGGAACGTTTCTCGGGGCGCGTGGCTCACTGGACCGGGAGCAGCGCGGCCTTCGCAGTGGCCTGCGCGGTAATCGTCGTGTGGGCTGCCACCGGGCCGATCTTTGGGTTCTCGGACACCTGGCAGCTGGTGATCAACACAGGCACGACCATCGTGACCTTCCTGATGGTGTTCCTCATCCAGCGCGCGCAGAACAAGGATGCCCGGGCCATACAGATGAAGCTCAACGAGCTGGTGGCGGCGATCGACGGCGCCAGCAACCGCCTGATCGACGTCGAGGACCTGTCAGAGGAGGAGTTGGAGACGTTGCACCGCTTCTACGGCAAGCTCGCACGCATGGCGAAGCACGATACTGACATCCGTCAGTCCCATTCGATCGAGGAGGCGCACGAACGCCACACCCGGAAGCTGAAGGCATCACAGGGCGAGGGCGGCTAGCGACCTCTACAGAAGCTCCACGTCGTTCTTCGAAATCGCTTCCACCAGCGTCCCCGTGGTCGTCGGCTGCGCGATGCGGGTGGCAACGTCGGCCTGCGCGATGATGCCGACGACGCGTCGCTTCTCATCGACCACCGGCATCCGCCGAAGCTGGTGCGCGCCCATCGTCTGAAGGGCTTCCTGATAGAGATCCGTGATCGTGCACGAGATGACTTCGGTCGACATCGCGTCGCTGACCTTCGCGTCAGACACGTTCCGCCCTTCGCCCACCACGCGGATCGCAATGTCTCGATCGGTGATGACACCGACCAGCATCTGGCTCTCATCGTCTTTCACCACGGGCAGAGAGCCGACGTCGTAGCTGCGCATCAGGCGCGCCGCATCAACGATCGGATCCTCGGGTCTGCAGGTCACGGGAGCTGGCGTCATCACTTCGCTGCACGTCATGTCGTTCTCCTGTTGAACAGACTATGAAGATACGGTTGGCGGCTTGCCGGCCGAGACCGACAGCATGATCCCGAGACCGACAGCGATGACGAGACCGATAGCGATCCATACGGGAGCGATTGCGCGGAGCATCCCCGCGTACCAGAGCGCCAGCACGCCGCCAACGATCAAGACCACGTAGCCGATCAAGTAGAGGTTGATGAACTGCACAGTGATCCTCCCGTCCGGGTTACTAGCAAATGACCGGCCAGAGAGTGCTCGACGTCCGTGCGGAAGCGTCGCGACCTCAGGCGCTGAGCGCCTCGTCTTCGTTCACTCGAGTGCGTCCTTTTTGCTTGGCGTCAGCGTCTTTGCCCGCCGCCAGATCGTCGCCCAGTCGCCTTCGAACACGTCGCGCAACCTCTTCACAATCCGCGCGTCGCGGACGATGAGGCCGACTTCGCGCCGGGAATCGAGCTCGAGGGCGCGCAGGCTCTGGCTGCCCAGGAAGGCATGCCTGCCGTCGCGAATGATGCAGCGGGCGTGAAGGCGAAGGCCCTTCAGCTTCTCCGCGCGCAGTTGCCTGGCCCGCGCGCCTAGCGCCCCGATGATACGGACGTCAACGCCCTTCCTGGCGCGCTCTTCGAGCAGACGCACCATCGGGCCGTCGCCGACCTTCGGATCGTAGATGCACAGTTCCTTCTTCGCCTTGCTCAGAAAGTCGGCCAGCTGCTTGCGCGCATTCTCCGGGCTCACGACCAGACCGGGGGTGCTCGTCTCGTACGGCTGCCGGGTCATGTCGGCCTCGAAGACGCGTATTGCTTCGGTTACGAACGACCGATGACGCGTGACGATGGCGAAGCTGCGGCTCTTCAGATCGAGGCCGGTGTAGTTGAAGAGCATCACAGACAGGATCTTCCCATCGACGATCAGAATCTTGCCGTGGTACCGCACGAGATCGTCACCGGTCCTGGCCGTGGTCACGCCCGCCGCCAGCAGCGACTGCTCGAGCTTTCGCAGCCGCTTCTCTCCGCCCCGGTTCGTGTGCGCCACAAGCGCCCGCACGCGCACACCGCGGCCAACGGCTGCCGCCAGCGCCTTCTCGATTTCAGGGCGATCGAACCTGAAGATCGTCGTGTCAATGCTCGATCGCGCGCTTCGGATTGCGGCGACGACGGGGCTCATCCCGTCGTCAGGCTGGATGATCAGCTTCACGATAGGCCACTCACTTCTTTTCCTTCATCTCTTCCCAGTCGACGCTGACGCCTTTGCCCAAGGAGACGATGGTGTTCGAGATGGCGTCGGTCTTTTGGCCGAGAGGAACTTCGACGGCGTAGTGCAGCTCTCCCGACGCCCAGCTTCGCAGCTGTACTGGAGATGCTGGCGCCGCAGCGCGCCTTCGACGCTGCGGCGGATGCGCGCTGCGTCCTCGACCGTGACCTTGAGCAGGAAGCGGACCGCGGCCTCCGGCTCGCTGGTCTCGAGAATGTAGAGCAGCACCAGCAGGAACACCGTCGCAAACGGCGACAGCCAGTACAGTCCGACACCGGCCGCGAGTCCCACACCGAGCGCGGCGAGCATCACGCCCGCATCCTTGGGGTCCTCGATCTTGGCGCGATAGCGCACCAGACCCGCAATCCCGACCACGCCAAAGGCGCGCGCGAGGCTGGCGCCGACGACAATCATCACCAAGGCGCCCACGACCGCGAGGATGATTTGCGTCTGGACGACCGCCGGACGCCGCGGTGGCGTCCCCGCACGACGCGGACGCATGGCGAGCGCCGCGCCGAGCACGGCCGCCAGCGGCAGCCGCACCACGGCCTCGAGCAGCGAGGCCACTTCCGTCACGAGGCTTGCCTCTGCGGCGCGAGCGCCAGTCCCTCACCGACCTTTTCTCGGATCCGGCGAACGAACCGAGCGGTTGTCTCCGGGCTGAATCCGCCGGCGCGAAAGGCGTCGCGCAACTGCGAATCCGTGAGGCGCTGCAAGCGCCGGCACGTCCACGCCACATCGGTCGGCCGGATGTGCTCGAGCAGCTCCTGGTGACGCCCCTTGAACACGAATTCGACGAACGGGCCCGAGCGCTCCTCGAGGAAGCCCTGCTTCTCGAACGACGCGATATCGCCGCGCTTCGGGGAAAAGCGACCGGTCTCGCCAAACGTAGCGCCGAGGTCCTTCACCGTGTACCAGAACGTCGGACGGGTGCCGGGACGACGGGCCAGATATAGAGCGTTGTTGTCGTCCTTGAGATCGGTGCTGTTGAGCACCATCATCAGCACCAGCAGGCCGCGATACGCGTCGGTACCGACGAACGGGTTCTGCGCCCACTTCCAGACGCCGCGGCTGTCGAGCCACTCGAGATGCGGACGAAGCCTGGCCGGCCCTTCGTCGGTCACATGGCCGCCCGTCTTCACCGGCAGCTTGAAGACGTGATACGACGGGGGCTGGGCGTATCCCATCGCCCAGACAATCCGCGACGCCACCACCTCCGTCGTCGCCTCGGGTCCGATCTTTGCGCTCCACTTCCGTCCGCTGGCGTCGCGAAGGTCCATCGTGGTGCTGAACCCGGCCTCATCGCGCTTCAGGAGGGTGTAGGTCGCATCGGGATCGGGCGCGCTGTCGCGACCCCCGACCCCAAAGAACAGATCCTCGCGTCCAACCGGCTCGCGCCAGAACTCGACGCTCCGCACCGACCGGCGCCGCCACCCGCTTCACCTGCGGAGCACACGCCATGGACGCGAGCACGACGATCGCCGCGAGACGCACCGTCCTCATCGCCCAGCTCACTGAGCAAGTTATGAGCCCGCCCGGGAAAATCTCGTAAACCCTTCAGCAGACCCAAGCTCTGCACGCGGGGCCGGAACTGGGAGACTGTCCGCGGAATGGACAATGCGTGTATTTCGTTCCCGGTTTCCCGGTTTCCCGGTTTCAGGGTTTCAGGGTGTCAGGGTAGAAAGAGTCACGGGTTGCTGGGAACTGCGGTCGAGGGCGGCTTGGGCTCCGGACCGGGAGCAAATGTGCCTTCGTCCACCGTCTTGCCAAGGCGTGAGATCGTCTGAAAGCGGAACGTGTCGCCGCTGACTTCAACCAGCATGAACGAACGATCGGTATCGAATGCTGCGGCGGTGAGCGGGCCGCGATTCACGTCTCCCTGGCGCAGTTTCGCGCCGCCACCGCAGGTGAAGTAGCGAATGCCCTTCTGCGGCGTGATCCGTTCGTAGAAGTGCTCGTGGCCGGCAAACACCACGTCCATGCCGTACTTCAGAAAGAGCGGTTCGAGCTGCTGCCGCAGGTCGACCTCCGAACCGTGGCCTTCGCCGGACGAGTAGAGCGGGTGATGGAAATACGCCATCTTCCAGCGATCGGTCGACCGCTGCAGCTCGCCTTCAAGCCATGCGAGCTGCGGCCGGTCCATGTAATTGCTGTCGAGCACGAAGAACCGAATCGGTCCCTTGGTGAAGGTGTAGTAGCGCTCACCATTCATGTTGAACGGCTTGTACAGCCGCTGATTCGGATCGTCGTGGTTGCCGAGCGATGCGTAGAAGGCAACGTCGGCGTCGAGCAATGGCTTGTACGGCGTCTCGAACTTGTTGGCGTAGTCCTGCGGCCGCTCGGACCCATAGAGATTGTCGCCCATCATGATCACGAACGTGAACGGAAACACCTGCTGACTCTTCGCCAGCACCTGCGCGACCTGGTTCTGGTACTTGTCGCCGGTGCCCGTGTCGCCGATGACGGCAAAGCGAGTCGAGTCCGAATGAGCCGGCGGCTGGACCGAGAGGTCATCGGCCGCCGCCGTCATGGCCGCGCACAGGATCAGGATGGGAGCAAGGCGTCGCATCATCATGGGAGTGTCATGTCGCCGCGACGACGTTGCGCAAGATGTCGACCACGATGTTGGCCTTCACGTCACGCAGGATGAGATGACGCCCGTAAAAGCGGTACTCGAGCCCTTCCGGAAGGGGCGGCAGCGATTGGAGCAGCGACGGTGGAAACGTGATCAGGGGCACCGTCGACGGGTAGATGTCGTTGACTTTGAGTGGCGGTACGCGGGCCGGCATTTCGGAAAACAGCGCCTTCCGATCGGGCGGCGACCGGTGGCCGATGTCGCCGCGAACGATCGTGACCACGAGCGGCGCGACATCTCCGAAGATCTCACCCGGTCGCGCAGTCGTGCGAGCCTTGGCGATGGTGGCGCCGAGAAGCTTCTCGCGATCCGCGATCTTCTGCGCATCGTCGGTCTCCTTGAGCGCTGGCAACTCGTCCGCGACCTTCTTGTGAACGGCGAGATACGCGTCGGCACGGTCGCGAAAAGCTTTCATGGCGGCCGCCGTGGGATTCACGGGTGGCTGTGCGCCGGCCGTCGCGATCATGATCATCGACAAGAGACAAGCGGCCCCAGGGATCGCGCGCTTCTCCGAAAAAAGCTTCATGAAGACGGATGAATCAACCTCCATGCCACAACAGCGGCTCATCCATTCGACGTGGGCATGCTCGTTGCTAGGCCGGACACGCTGGAGGCGTCCTTGTCCCCTCACCTGACCGACGACATGAAATCGTGCATCGAGGCCTGCGTCGCGTGCCACGAGGCCTGCATGGAGACGACGGCGAGGCTGCGGATGCAGGGCCCCGGCGACGAGGGCCAAATCGGCGCGTTACTCGACTGCGCGGATCTGTGCCGGCTGACGGCGAGCTTTGTCGGACGCGACTCGCCGCTTCATGCGATGGCGTGCGCCCTGTGCGCGGAAAGCTGCCAGCGCGCGGCGCGCGACTGCGAGCGGCTCGACGATGAAGGCGCCCGGCGTGTGGCCGTCGCGTGCCGCCGCACGGCGGATCGCTGCCGGCGCCTCGCCGCCGCCGCGGTAGCCGTCATCTGAGCGACGTCGGTTTGGGGTACGATCGCGCCAGGAGCGACGTTGACGATGCCTGGCCGACACGAGACCATCCGGCAGTGGGTTGACGAGATCAGCCGGATGGTCACCCCCGATCGCGTCGTGTATTGCGACGGGTCGGATGCGGAGCGCGACACGCTGATTCAGGAGTGCCTGGCCACAGGCGAGTTGGTCGAGCTGAATCAGGACAAGCTGCCAGGCTGTTATCTGCACCGCAGCGCGCCCAACGACGTCGCGCGCACCGAGCACCTCACCTTCATCAGCACGCGCAACCGGGAAGACAGCGGGCCCACCAACAACTGGATGGCGCCGGACGAGGCACGTGACCGGCTGACGCCACTCTTTCGCGGCGCCATGACCGGCCGGACGCTATTCGTCGTGCCGTTCCTGATGGGTCCGCCCGGCTCCCGGTTTGCCCGCGTGGGCGTGCAGATTACCGACAGCCGCTACGTGGTGCTCAGCATGCGCATCATGACGCGGGTCGGCGCCGTCGCGCTCGATCACTTCGCGCAGTCGGGCGAGTTCACGAAATGCCTGCACTCGCTTGGCGACCTCAGCCCGGAGCGGCGCTTCATCGTGCACTTCCCGGAGGAAAACACCGTCTGGTCGGTTGGATCCGGTTATGGCGGCAATGCGCTTCTCGGCAAGAAATGCCTGGCGCTGCGGCTCGCGAGCTGGCTCGCCCGCTCGGAAGGCTGGCTGGCCGAGCACATGCTGATCCTCGGCCTGCGCACCCCGGCGGGGCGCATGCACTATGTCACGGGCGCATTCCCGTCGGCGTGCGGCAAGACCAACCTCGCGATGCTGGTGCCGCCGAAGTCGATGCCCGGGTGGCAGGCCTGGACGGTGGGCGACGACATCGCGTGGCTGCAGCCCGGCGCCGACGGACGGTTATGGGCGGTCAATCCCGAGGCGGGATTCTTCGGCGTGGCCCCCGGCACGAGCCACCGCACCAATCCAACCGCGTTCGACATGATTCGCCGGAACACGATCTACACGAACGTCGCGCTTCGTCCCGACGGCACACCGTGGTGGGAAGGTCACGATGATCCACCACCGCAGACCGCGCTCGACTGGCAGGGGCGGCCGTGGACGCCGGCGTCACCCGACAAGGCCGCACACCCGAACAGCCGGTTCACGACGCCCGCCACCGAATGCGCCACGCTCTCGCCCGAGTTTGCCAATCCCGAGGGCGTGCCAATCGACGCGATCCTCTTCGGCGCACGCCGGCAACGGCGCGTGCCCCTCGTCTACGAAGCGCGCTCTTGGCAGCACGGCACGTTTCTCGGCGCCACGCTGTCGTCCGAAACGACGGCTGCGGCCACCGGCCGTGTCGGCGTGCTGCGGCGCGATCCAATGGCCATGCTGCCGTTCTGCGGCTACAACATGGGCGACTACTTCGGGCACTGGCTCGAGGTGGGCGCCGCTCTAGCGAAACCGCCGCGGGTCTTCCGCGTGAACTGGTTCCGCACCGATGATCGCGGGAAGCTCCTGTGGCCCGGATACGGCGAGAACCTCCGCGTCCTCAAGTGGATCCTCGAACGCTGCGCAGGCGGTGGCGAGGCCGCCGAAACGCCCATCGGGCTGGTCCCGACGCCGGGCGCGATCGATCGGACCGGGCTGGACGTGGCCGACGACACGCTGTCGACACTCTTGAAGGTCGACCCGGCCGAGTGGGTGGAGGCCGTGGACGGGCAGGATCACTTTCTCGGCACGCTCGGGTCGCGGCTCCCGCAGGCGATCCGCGATGAGCACGTGGCCCTCGCCCACCGCATCCACGACATGATTACGCCGCCGGAGCTCCGCGAACGCTACCGCTGACCCGTTTTCGCCCGCGTTCCGGGCAGCCGATGGCGCGCCGCGTCCGGCGAATCGGCGCGCCGCACGTACTGGCCGTCGGCGGTCCGCCACAGAAACCCACTGTCCACGAGCGACCGCAACAAAGGTTCGACGACCGCGCAGTCGGCTCCCCACAGCCGGGCTGCCTGCACGAGCGTCAGCGCGAGGCCCGGCATCTCGAGATACTCGGCACGGATACGCGTCAGGCTGGGGGACGATGGACTCCCAGTCGTGCCATGAGGAATCGTCTGAAGCATGGAGATCTCCACGCCATTCCAGGAGCGAAACCCTTGCCATCGCCTGCGTGCGGGACGACGATGAAATTTCGCCGCCCCAGAGGAGCGATACCTCATCCGGTGAATTCGCGTCAGACACAAACTCAGCCGCGCTGTTGCATTCCGCTACGCTGCACCCGCTTCGTGAACGGCTCCCGGCAGTGGTCTTGCAGCCGTCGCGACCGGAAATCCGTTGAAGAGGAGCGCCAATGACACTCGCGCGATCGATCGGCTACGAACCATACCTGCACACAATGGCACTCGCCCTCGGGGCGCGGGCGCACGACGTCCGCCACGCCGCTGCTGACGATGACGTCGTCGAGCCGGACGATGACATCGACGACCTCGACGACGATGAAGAAGACGATGAAGACGACGAGGACGACGAGGACGAAACCGACGAGGGGGACGAGGACGCCGACGACACCGATGACGAGGACGACGACGATCCCGACACGCTGGACGAGGAGACCGAGTAGCTCACCGACGAACCCCACTGCAAGCAGCACTTTCGGCCAGCGCAACCGCCTACGCGCAACATTGACGTGCTATGTCGCAGAAGCAAACTCGTGTGTTGGCCGTCGACGATGACCGTGAGACGACCGAGTGGCTTCAGAAGCTCTTCGAGAGCCGGGGCTACGAGGTCAGGACGGCCAACGACGCCCGCACATCGGAGCTGCTCTGCGAGGTGTGGCACCCCGACGTCGTGCTCCTCGACCTCGTCATGCCCGACGTCGAGGGCGTGAACCTGCTGCGACGCCTGAAGACTCACGCGCCGTCGCGCCCCGTGGTCATCGTGTCGGGTGAGGCCACGGTGTCGAGGACAGTCGAGGCCTTTGCCGCCGGCGCCGCCACGCTGATGGAGAAACCGGTCATGCCCGACGAGCTCGTCCAGGTTGTCGAGCAGCTCACGCGCGGCAACCACGAGGACCACCCGATCGTCGACGACAGCGAGATCGACGATCTGGGCCTGATGCAGACGCGATCGCCGGCGATGCGCCGGCTGTTTCAGACGGTCAGGAAGGTCGCGCCAACAGACGTCAACGTGCTGGTGGTTGGCGAGAACGGGACGGGGAAAGAGCTCGTCGCCGCCGCCGTGCACGACCTCAGCGACCGCCGTGCGGGCATGTTGATCAAGGTCAATTGCGCGGCGATCCCCGCGGAGCTTCTCGAGTCGGAGCTCTTTGGACACAGCCGCGGCGCGTTCACGGACGCTGGCGTGGAGCGAAAAGGCCTGTTCGAGATGGCCCACCGCGGCTCGATTCTTCTGGACGAGATCGGCGAGATGCCGCCGCGACTGCAAGCCAAGCTGCTGCGGGTGCTGCAAGAGCACGAATTTCGGCCGGTTGGCTCCACCCAGACGGTGCGCGCCGACTTCCGGCTGATTTGCGCGACCAATGCGGACCCGGACGAGGCCGTGCCGCGAGGGAAAACTTCGCGAGGATTTGTATTTCCGGCTCAACACCATTCTGCTGACGATGCCGCCGCTTCGCGACCGGCCCGAGGATCTGCCTCTGCTCGCCATGCAGTTCCTCCGCGCCTACGCGACGCAGTACCACAGGAAGGTACAGGGCGTGTCACCGGCCGCCATGCGCGTGCTCGAACAGCACGACTGGCCAGGGAACGTGCGCGAGCTCGAGCACGCGATCGAGCGCGCCATCATCCTCTCGCGCGATGCTGAGATCAAGCCGTCGGACCTGCCCGAATTCGGACGGGCGCGCGATATCAAGGTCGGCACGAGCGGCATCCCTCGCGGCTGCACGCTCGAGGAAGTCGAGCGGCTCACCATTCTGCAGACGCTCGAGCTGACCGGCTGGAACAAGCGGGCAGCGGCCGACATCCTGGGCATCCATCGTCCCACGCTCTACAACAAGCTGCGCAGGTACCGCCTGTGGCGCAGCGAGGACCGCTTTCATCGCGGCCACTCCGCGGACCACGGACCTGCCGGCGGCGATTCGTAGCTGAGGCTACGTTCGGCTCGGCGTGGCCCACCCCTTGCACTTTGATGCAATGGTTCACGTCGGCGCGTCCGGCTGTGTCGGGCCGATGCGCCGGCGTCGTAATCAGCAAGTGGGTTGGAGGATCTATGTCAATTACACGGATGACCAGAACGGGCCTGTGGACGGGCGGCCTCATGCTCTCGGCCGGCATCGCATTGGCGCAGGCGCCGCCACCGCCGTCACCTCAGACACCATCGTCGCAGACGCCCTCATCGTCAGCGCCGACGACTGAGCCCAGTCAGGCGGCGAGCTCCACGTATGGATCGCCCGTAACGATTACCGGCTGTGTACAGCAGGCGACCAGCAGTTCCGCCGGCGCGGGCGGCTTCGTCCTGAAGAACTCGAGCGGACGCGGTGCGACGCCGAACAGCGGGAGCTCGTCGAGCAACCCGAGCTCCACCTATCCAAGCACCGCGTCGCCCAGCTCGACGTCGCCCTCCACGATGGGCCAGGAGTTTCAGCTGTCGCCGGGCTCGTCGAGCGTGCAGCTCGCCGATCACGTCGGCCATCAGGTTGAGGTGACGGGCACATTCGGCAGCCCATCGGCGTCACCGTCGTCTGGCACGACCACCGGGACGACGGGAAGCCCCTCGGGCACTGGAACGTCCAGCGCAACGCCCGGACGTCCTGGCAGCACACAACCCGGACAGGCCACCAGTCCGTCCGCGTCGAACATGGCCACGACGACCAGCTTCAACGTGACGTCGGTGCGGATGCTCTCGGCAAGCTGCCCGCAGTAACACCTTCATTCCCGAGCGCCGCCGATGACGCGGCGCTCGGGCTCGGAAGAGTCGAGGTCAGCATGCAGCGAAACGTGAACGGCATCGAGCGCGCTGCGTCGGTCGCGGCCGGAGTCCTGTTGATCGCCGCAACCCGGCAGATCCGCGGGCGTGCGCCTAGCGGCGGCGCTCGGCGCTGGATTGATGGCACGCGGTGTGACCGGCTATTGCCCAATCACTGCCGCCGCGCGTCGCGAGCGTCGTCGCGACGATACTCGCACGGCCCTGGGCGGGCCCCGCGGCGTCCACGTCACGGAATCGATCGTCGTTCGGGCCCCCCGCGAGAAGGTCTACGCCTTCTGGCGCTCGCTGTCGAACCTGCCCCGCTTCATGACGCACCTCGAGCGTGTCGACGTGACGAGCGATACGCACTCGCATTGGGTGACCGCGGGGCCGGCGGGCATGCGGATGGAATGGGACGCGGCGCTCATCAATGATCAGCCGCCGGATCTGATCGCATGGCGCTCGCTGCCGGGGGCCGAGGTCGCCAACGCGGGCTCGGTCCACTTCCACGACGCACCGGACGGCGGCACCGAAATTCGCGTGCGCCTCCAGTACGACCCGCCCGCGGGCAAGCTCGGGGCCTGGGTCTCGGCGCTGCTCGGCGAGGATCCCGCGCAGCAGATTCGAGACGATCTGCAACGACTGCAACAGCTGTTCGATCGCGATCCATCGCCGCCGAAACGCGGATCGCTCGGCGACGGTCAGCTGCATGTGCAGCCCGAGGTGGGCTGATTCGGAGGACAGACCAATGCTGATGACTCTTGCGGTAATCCTGCTCGTGCTGTGGCTGCTCGGGATTGTGACGGGCTACACGGTATCGGCGTTCATCCACGTCCTGCTCGTCGTCGCGATCGTGCTGATCATCGCGCAGTTCGTCACGGGACGGACGAGGGTCTGAGCCCGGCCTACCGTCTGACCGAAGCAGTAGGGCCCGACTTCCGCCTTCGCCAAGGCTTTGGCGGAGGCTGGTCAGTCGGGCCATTGTCGCCGCGACTGAAGTCGCGCCCTACTGTTCCCCGTAGTCGTCGGGTACGAACTCGACCGCCACGGCCACGCCACGCGTCCGGGTCCCCGGGTCCAATCGCAGCGTGAGCAGAACGGGATCCGGCGAGTGGCGTGGACCGCATTCGACGCGTCCCTCGGTGGTTTGCCGATACGTGATGAACTCGATCTCGTCGAATTTCGTGGCGCGCGCACGGACGGTTTCCGCGTCGACCTTGGCCACCAGCACGATGCCCTTCTGACCGCATTCGATAGTGGTCAGGCGGCCTGAGTAGCGAGTTTCGCCGGGTTTGGCGTCGCGCAGTTTCAGCATCATCCGCGGCGATCCCGCGACGGGAACGTCGGCCGCGGACGACGGATCACGAGGCCGGTCGATGGTGGTCCTCGCGCGCGCCTCCCATTCGGCGCGTTCCTTCTCGTAGCGGGCGATCTGATCCATCCGCCGGCGCGCGTCGTCGCGAACACGCTGGTCGGCGGCCCGGGTCGACAATGCGGCAAGCACGCGCTTCCCGTCAGCCGGATCGGGACCATTCGACAGAAAGATACCGAGACCCAGCAGATAGTCCTCGCGTCCCGGCGCCAGCTTCAGCGCCTGGTACATGAGCTCGACGGCGGCCTGCATTCGATCGGGCGCACGCGCAACGACAGATGCGAGCTGCGCATAGGCGTCCGCGAAAGACGGGTTCAGCTCGATCGAGCGGCGGAAGGCGCGCTCGACCGCCGCGGCATCACTTGGCCCGGGCGATCCCGTTTCGAGCGCCGTCTGGGACAACGCGACACCGTAGTAGTAATGGCACAGGAAGCTGGCTGACTCCGAGGCGACGGCCCGCTCGAAGTGCGGACGTGACGCATCCCATTTGCGCTCCCTGACATCGAGCATGCCGAGCGACGCATGGGCGGCGCCGTGCGCGTCGTCGAGCGCAAGGGCGGCGGAGAGCTCTGCCTTCGCATCCTCTCGCCGATCCATCTGGAGGAACACGTCGCCCAGCGCCGCATGGACGTCGGCTTCGCTCACCGGCATCGGCTCGACCGCGGCCATCTTCGCGATGCGGTCGCTGAATGCGATGCGCTGGCTGTGGAACACGTCGCGGCCAATGTAGCCGCGCAGCCCCTTCTCGAGATCGGCCGCGCTGATGCCGAGCGTGCCGCGGGCAGCATCGTCGAGCGCCTGGCCGTTGCCGAGTGCGGTCGCGAAGGCCGCGGCGTTCCTGGCAAGCTTCTGCTCGTCGCCGAGGATCAGGTAATGGACGAGCGCCCAGGACTCGGCGTAGAAGATCGACGCCTTGCTGCTCTCGTTGTAGAGCGGCGATGCATGATCGACCGCAACGAGAGCCTGGAGGGGCAGGAACTGCTCGCGCAGCAGGTAGACGTGGTTCTCCTGGATGCGCCCGATGAACGCGCGATCGCCCGACTCGTTCACCTGGAACGTCCGGTAGTATTCGGCCAGTCCCTCGTTGAACCAGACCGGCAGACCACTGACGTTGTTGTTGACCAGCAGGTGCACGTATTCGTGATAGATGATCCCGAGGTTGTCGAGACCGCCCTCGAGCGTCAGCGTCACGTAGTTGATGGCCTGTCCCGCCTGAAAGAACCCCGCGATGTTGTTGCGCGCCTTGCCCTGATAGACGGGCTTCAACGGCTCGTAACTCTTGTGCGTCTTGAACACCAGCACCGTGGTCGGCGTCGACGTCGAGACCACGGCTTTTGGCAGGATGACGCCAAGCGCCTCCCGGAATTGCTCCAGCCGCTCCGCCACCTTGCGCAGGTCGCGCGCGCTCACGTCTCCGAGCAGCAGGAAGTTCGGCGACTGCAACCGCAGCCATCCCTTGCGCTCACGAACGTCGGCGCTCAGGGGCGCAGCGGCATCGACGGTGATCGCCAGGCAGAGGGCGATAAGCGTCAGGCGCATGGGGGCATCCTAACTGAGCCAGTGTGCAAACGGTAGTGACCGCGGTGTGCCTCTCGCGAAGGACGGTTGGCGCAGATCGTCGATCGGTGCTTCGACTACGCCATGGACGCGCGCCTGGCCCGCCAGAAGGATGTCATCGAGCGGGCCGCAGCCGTCCTGAAAGACCTCGGCACGCTGAGCTCGGCACTCGACAGACTCCTCGCAACCGCAGTGCTGTTCATCTAGGTCCCCGACGCGGGGCTGAAGCGCCGCCTCCACAACTGCCACACGACGCGACCGACCCGGTATAATCCGCCCATGAAACTCTGTTGTAAGACCACGACGACGTTGCTGCTCGTTTACGCGCTGGCGGTCTCGGTTGCCGCCCAGCAGTCCGCGCCGGGAAGTACGCCTCCCCTCGACGAAGGCCAGCAGAAGCTGCGCGACGGACGGCACGCCGAAGCGCTCGCGTTCTACAAGAAGATGCTGGCCGACTCACCGAACTCGTATCACGCCAACAACCAGGCCGGCGTGGCGCTGGATTTGCTCGGCCAGTACGAAGAAGCCCGCAAGCACTTCGAAAAAGCCATCGCGTCGGCGCCCGATGCGGAAGCAAAGTCGCGGGCCACGCGCAACATGGCCATGTCGTACGCCTTCTCCCGCGACTGCGCCGGCGCGGCAAAATACCAAGGACCGCTCGTCGACGAGGCGATCAAGGCGGGAAAGATGGCTGACGCTGGAGGCGTCGCGAACGAGCTGGCACGCGTGTGCCTGGAATCAGGCGACGTCGATCGCGCCAGCGAGTGGTACAAGAAGGGCTACGAGGCGGCGCTGAAAGAGCAGGGCCTGACCGCCGCGCAGAAGGACTTGTGGGAGTTCAGATGGGAGCACGCGCAGGCGCGTCTGGCCGCACGGCGTGGCAACGCCGCAGAGGCGCAGAAGCACGTGGCGGCCGCAAAAGCGATTCTCGACAAGGGCACGAACCCTGAGCAGGCGCCGTTTTTCCCGTACCTGACCGGCTACGTCGCGTTCTACGGCGGCGACTTCAAGACGGCCGTCGCGGACTTCGGCAAGGCCAACCAGGACGATCCGTTCATCGTCTGCATGCTCGCGCAGAGCTACGAGAAGCTGGGCGATGCGGCCAAGGCGTCGGAGTACTACAAGAAAGCGCTGACCAGCAGCGCGCACAACCCGACGAACGCGTACGCGCGGCCGATTGCGATGAAGAAAACTAGCTAGAACAGTGCCAAGTGCTGAGTGCGAAGTGCAAAGTGGAGTGGACTTTCCACTCTTCACTCCACTTGGCACTTGGCACTTAGCACTTCGCACTATTTCCGGTCTCCAAACTCGATAGTGAGGCTGCCAATCGGGGCCGTGGGGCGATCGATGCCGGTGTCGATCATCGGCAGCGCACGCATCCCGCCGCCGAAGGCGATGCGGACGCGGTCGGCAAGGTTCCACATGATTGGCGGGTGCGGCCCAACGCGGAACAGCGCTTCCGAGGGGCCAATGCGCATGGTTGTCGGCGCGTCGCCCGACAGAACCCGCGTACCGCCGGCCGCGCGATGACCGAACCGATGCACCGTGACGATCGTCACGGGCTCCGACGGGTCGACGGTGGTGCCGTAGGCGCCGTCGAACGGTGAGCTCGTCACGACGTGTTGAATCGCCCCGCGCTTGACGCCGAACGCGATGCGGGCGTCCGGGCGCGCCAGCGCCCCGATGCCGCGTGTGAGTGGCTCGCGATCGGAGGCGGCTGCCTCGGGCGGCGGCGCCTCGCTGCTCGAACTGGCGTGCTGTGCCGTTGCGACGGCGGGACGCGCCGCGGTCACCGTCATGACAACGGCGAACGACAGCACGCACATCACGGGAGATCGCGAGGTCCTCCACGGGCTCTCCTCTCGTTACGGCCGATTGTCTTTCGGCAGGCTCACGTTCACCGTCGCGGTCTCACCCGCCCGCACCTCGATGTCGGTCGAGAACGGCTGGTGCCCGGCCTTGCGCACTTCCACACGGTGCGAGCCGGCCGGCAGGTTCACGAGCAGCCGATGATCGCGGTCGATGCCCTGCCAGGGTTCGCCATCGATCAACACCTCTGCGTCCGCGGGCTGGAAGCGCACGGCGAGAGTCCCGAACTGCGAGTCGCGAGGGCCGGCTTCGGGCCGCTCGTCAGGACCCTGCACGACGGCGTCGTCGGGAGCTGCAGAATCGGGCGGCGGCGTCGCGCCGCGCCGACCAGAATACGGCGCCTGACCGTAGTTGCGCCCGCGATTCGGCGTCGCTTTCGGCACTGGCACCGGATCAGGCGGCTGCCCCTCGGCGATCTTCGCCAGTTCGCCGCGCAGCTTGAAGGTGGAATCGGGCGTGAGATACACCGTCTGCCGCAACGTCTTGTAGCCCTCGAGGTAGACCTCGATTTGATGCGGTCCAGGCCTCAGGCGGAGACGCTGGAACGTGCCGTCGTACTTGTCGACTTCTCCGGCGAAGTAGCCGTCCACGTAGACCTGCGCCTCGCGCGGACGGACTTCGATCCGCACGGACGACAGCGGATCGTAATAGCCGCCGTAGTACCCGCCGTAAAACCCGTACGGCGAATAGTACGGATAGGGATACCCCCACCAGAACGACGAATAGAAGGATGGCCCGTAAAAGTACGGGTGGTAGTAGGAACGGTAGTACGGGCGATAGTACGGCCGGTAGTAGTGCGAATGTGATACGGCCGGCGCCGTGCGGGCAACCGCACGGCCGCGATGGCCTTGGGCCGACGCGGCGGGAGCACTGCCCACAAGGAACAGCACCACCAGCGAAACAGTCACCCAGAACAAGGAAAATCTCCGGCTCACAATGGACCTCCACGTCTGCGGCGCTACCAGTATTTTCGAGCAATGGCTGTGCCGCGGAGCTGGGCCGCTTTCATTGACGATTTCTGGCCCGTACAGGTTCGATGCCGCCAGGGCGTCCTTTGGACACGACAAGGTGATGAGCCCAGCTGTCACGCCCGGTGGACGCTACAATTCCCCGTGCCCTCGTTTCCCGCCAGCCGCGTCCCGCATGCGGTACGGCATGCCATCGGCGCAGCGAGGCACCCGGCGGCAGCGGTGGCCGCCGGCATCTTCGCGAGCCGGATTCTCGGCCTCCTCCGCGTCAGGGCATTCTCGTACTTTTTCGGCCTGCAATCCGACGCCGCCGACGCGTTCAACGCGGCATTCCGCATTCCCAACCTGCTCCAGAACCTGTTCGGCGAGGGCGCGCTCTCCGGATCGTTCATTCCCGTCTACGCGGGCCTTCGGGCCCGGGAACGGCCTGCCGAGGCCGCACAGGTGGCGCGCACCATTTTTGCGCTGGTGGCGCTGGTCGTCTCGCTGCTCTCGCTCGGCGGGGTACTTGGGGCGTCATGGGTGGTCGCGGTCCTGGCCCCCGGCTTTACCGGTGAGAAGCGCGAGCTGACGATCGCGCTGGTGCGCGTGCTGTTCCCGGGCGCCGGCATCCTCGTGCTGTCGGCGTGGTGCCTCGGCGTCCTCAACGTGCACGGGCGCTTCTTTCTGAGCTATGCCGCGCCGATTGCCTGGAACGTCGCGATGATCGGCACGCTGGTGGCGCTCGGACCCGGCCGTCCCCTGCCGACGCTTGCTATCTACCTGGCGTGGGGATCGGTCGTCGGCAGCATCGCGCAGTTCGGCGTCCAGGCGCGCCAGGCGTGGACATTGTCGAGCGGCGGCGCGGCCGTCGCGCTGACCGGGCCCGTCCGCGAAGCGGTCCGGAACTTCGGCCCGGTCATGGCCAGCAGAGGGGCGGTGCAGTTCTCGGCCTACATCGACACCGTCATTGCCAGCCTGCTGCCGACCGGCGCCGTCACCGGCCTGACGAACGCGCAGCTGCTGTACACCCTCCCCGTCAGTCTGTTCGGCATCTCGATCTCGTCGGCGGCGCTTCCGTCGATCTCCGCCGACGTGCATGCCAGCGACGCGTCCGAACGGGTGCGCGCGCGCGTGGCCGAGAACGCGCGGCGCATTGCGTACTTCGTCGTGCCCTCGGCCGTCAGCTTCGTTGTGCTGGGCGACGTGCTGGCGGCGACGCTGCTGCAGACCGGTCGGTTCACAGCCGCGGACTCGACTTACGTCTGGGCCATCCTCGCCGGTTCGGCGATCGGGCTGGTCGCATCGACCCAGAGCCGGCTCCTGGGCGTCGCGCACTTTGCGATGAGCGACACGAGGACGCCGTTTCGCTTCACGCTCGTGCGCCTGACGGCGGGAACGATCCTTGGTTACGCGGGGGCCGTGCTGCTGCCGGCCGCGCTGCGGGTCGATCCGAAGTGGGGCGCTGCGGGGCTGACGGCGGCGGGCGGCGTGGCGGGTTGGATCGAACTGTGGCTGCTGCGTGCGAGCCTGCAGCGGCGTGTCGGCGAGGTCACGCCCCCGTTCCTGTTCGCGGCACGACTCTGGGGAGCCGCGCTCGTCGCCGCCGCGGCGTCGCGACTCCTCTATCTGACGGCGCCGCCAATGCCACCGCTCGTTTCGGGCATCGTCGTGCTGCCGGCGTTCGCCGGATTGTTTCTCGCCGGCGCGCGGCTGCTGGGGATTGGCTTTGCTGGTCGCCAGCAGCACAACGGCAGGAGGGCCCGACTTTAGTCGGGCCACCGATCGGCCGAACTAAAGTTCGGCCCTGCTGCCGTCCACCGAGCCCCACTGCTGCCAGCTACTGCGTCGACAGACAGTAAGACGAGCCCTCAATCCTGCAGTCCCTATGCTGCAGTCACTATCGCCTACGTTTTCTCCGAAATCTCGAATCCCTTGCGGTACTCGCGCGTCAGCAGCTTGTCAGCGTCCTTATCGTCCTTGAACCGCTCGGATTTCCCGTCGAACTCGAGCGATCGCTTTGTGAGGTACGCGATGTTCGCCAGGTGCGGCAGCGTGGACGACAGGTGCCCCTCGAGGATGTCGCAGGTCAGGATCTTGGGATCGTTGGCCCGCAGCGCATCGACGAAGTTTTGATAGTGCGCGTACTCGATGCTCGTCTGCACGTTCGGATCGCTGCCGCCGCCGCTGGTCTCTCCGGTCAGATCCTGCCCTTCACCCGTCTCGTCCTTGGCGCCGTGATACGACTGCCATTTCGAGCCGTCGCCGTCGATCCAGACCCAGCCTTCGGTCCCGTAGAACAGGTTGCCGATCTTCTGGGTGCCCTCGTCGTTCGTGTCCTCGCCGCGGGTGGCGAACTCGAGGAGCGTGCCGTCCGCGTACTCGAACGACGACGTGTGGACGTCGGGCGTCTCCTGTGAGGACGGCGGACCGAAGTAGCCACCGCTCGACACCACGCGGACGGGATGCTCGCTCTTGCCGAGACCCCATCGGGCGATGTCGAACTGGTGCGGGCCCTGGTTCCCGGTGTCGCCGTTGCCGTAGTCCCAGTGCCAGTGCCAGTTGTAGTGGAAGCGATTGCGATTGAAGGGCCGCTTCGACGCCGGTCCGAGCCAGAGATCGTAGTCGACCTTCGCCAGATACGCCTCGTCGTAGGCGGGCTCGACCGCCTTCGATTCGACGTTCAGCTTGTACTGCTCGCCCGCCGCCATCGGGCCGTCGGGATACTTGCCGATGCCGGGCCGGCGCTTGTAGCACAGGCCGCGCGCCATGTAGACCTTGCCGATGCCGCCGCCTTTGATGAACTCGATCGCCTTGCGGACCGCCGGACGGCTCCGATTCATCGTGCCGACCTGGACGACGCGGTTGTACTTCGCCGCCGCCTCCACCATCTTGCGGCCTTCCCAGACGGTGTGCGAGGCGGGCTTTTCGACGTAGACGTGCTTCCCGGCCTGGAGCGCCCAGATCGTCGCCAGCGCGTGCCAGTGGTTCGGCGTCGCGATCACGACCCCGTCGATGTCCTTGTCGTCGAGCACGCGGCGCAGATCCTGGACGAACGTCGGCTTGAACGTGGGGACGTCGCTCAGTTTCGGATCGTTGATCCGCTCGTCCGCGAGGTTCGTGTCGATGTCGCAGAGGGTCTTGATCTCGACGTTCTTCAAACTGGCGAAGCCGCGCTTCAAGGAGTTGCCCTGCCCGCGCACGCCGATGCTCGCGAGCACGACGCGGTCGTTGGCGCCCATCACACGGGCCGGGAGCGGCTTCGTGTCCGCTACGGGCGCGGCAACCAGGTCACGGCCGGCGACCACCGCCGCCGCGGCGATGCCGCCAAGCCGCGACCCGAAGTCGCGCCGGGAAATATCGTTCGCGTCATCGTGCTTCGACACTGTGCACCTCCCCGTCGAGAACTCGAGAAAAGCCGAGAACTCGAGAGCTCGAGAAACCGAGACCTGGCGAAGTCTACCAAATGTCGGTCAGACGTGGCCCTTGCGCATCTCCTCCAGGAGATGATCGGTGGCGCGGACCGTCAGCGCCATGATCGTCAACGTGGGATTCTGGCAGGCGATCGAGACAAAGGCCGACCCGTCCATGACATACAGATTCTCGACGTCGTGGGTGCGGCAGAACTGGGTCAGGACCGAGGTCTTCGGATCGTCGCCCATGCGCGCGATGCCGACTTCGTGAATGCCCCAGCCAGGCACCGGGTTCGGCTGGACGTACGAGCCGACGCCGACCGCTCCGGCGGCCTCCAGCATCTCGGCCGCGGTCACCGCCATGTCCTTCATCATCGTCCGCTCGTTGTCGCCGAACGTCATGTGGATCTTCAGCGTCGGAATGCCGAACGCATCCACGGCCCCGGACGGATCGATCTCGACGAAGTTGTCGAACGCGGCCAGCGTTTCGCCGAAGCCGCCAAGAGAGATGCCGCTCTGTGGCTGCGTGAGCAGGGTCTTCTTGTAGGCCGCGCCGTAGCCGGGCGCGTCGAAGTTGAACCGGCTGCCGCCGCCGCCCTGGAAGCCGTAGCCGCGAATGAAATCCTTCTGCTGCGGTCCATTCGGCGTGTTGCGGAAGCGGATGACATAGATCCCGTTCGGCCGGTTCGGGCCGCCCTCGCGCGGCTTGTCGGGCTCCATGTCGGCAAAGCCGCCGAACGCGCCGGACACCGAATGGTGATCCATCAGGTAGTGGCCCAGCGCGCCGCTGGAATTGGCAAGCCCCTTCGGATACTCGCGATTCGCCGAGTTCAGGAGGATGCGGACCGACTCGAGCGCTTGCGCGCAGAGCACGACCACGCGTGCGTGGACTTCCTTCGCCTCGTGCGTGTTGCGGTCGATGTAGAGGATGCCCGTCGCGCGGTGGGTAGCCGGATCTGTCAGCACCTTCCAGGCCATCGCGTTCGGGATGAGCGTGCACTTGGCGGTCTTCAGGGCGTCGGCCACCGTGGTGAACGCCGAGTTGAAGTAGGAGTGCGTGACGCAGCCGCGCTCGCACGGGCCGCAGTAGTGACAGGCCTGACGGCCGTTGATTGGCTTCGTCAGGTTCGCGGTGCGGCCGATCGTCACCGTGCGCCCCAGCTTCTGCTTCACGCGCGTGCGCAGCCGCGTTTCCGCGCACGTCATCGGCATCGCCGGCTGGAAATGCCCATCGGGCAGCTCGGCGACGCCTTCGTTCTGTCCCGAGATCCCAACGTACTCCTCAACGATGTCGTAGTAGGGAGCGAGGTCGGCGTAGCTGATCGGCCAGTCGGCGTCGTAGCCGTCGTGCGACTTCGCCTTGAAGTCGAGATCGCTGAGGCGATAGCTCTGTCGGCCCCAGACGTTGGTCCGCCCGCCAATCACGCGGAGCCGGCCCTGCCAGCTGAAAGGTTTGTCGTCCGGCGTCGAGTACGGCTCCTCGAGATCGTTGGCGAACCAGTGCGCGTTGTATTCCATGCACGCGTAGCAGTCCTTCTGGACCGGCCGCGTGCGGCGCATCAGGGTTTCGGCGCGGTCGCGATACTTCAGTTGCCACGCCGGCTTGTGTTCGGTGAAATCTTCGTCGCCGTGGGGGCGGCCGCAATCGACGAGCGCCACCGAGACACCTGCTTCCGCCAAGCGCTTGGCCGCCCACCCGCCCGAGGCTCCCGATCCCACGACGATCACATCGAATTTCGGCGTTGCCGCCTTCTGAGCCACTTGGTTCCCCCGGCGGGGATGAAGCCCCGCCTCCACACCGGCGCACGCAATGCGCCCCCTACGAACTCACTGACCTGGAATCGTTTACACGTGTTACATGCCGTGTTCCTGTGTTACATTCGCCGCGTCGGACTTGGAAATCGGAGCCCCCACATGCAGGACACGTCATCCACAGACACGCTCGGCAAAGATGCCGGCGACTTTCGCAACTTCGCGGCGGAAGCCCGCGACACCGTCAAGGAATTCTACCGCCTGAATCACACGCACCAGACGCTCGACTTCGTGCGCGGGAAGAAGCGGGATTATCTGTCGCTCAGCCGCAAGCGGATGACGGTGTGGGAAGCGCTCGAGTTCCTGGACACGCTCGTCGACGACAGCGATCCGGACGTCGACTTCACGCAGATCGAGCACGCGCTGCAGACCGCCGAGTCGATTCGTCGTGCCAACCAGCCCCGCTGGTTCATCGTGACCGGCCTGATCCACGACCTCGGCAAGATCCTCTGCCTGTACGGGGAACCACAGTGGGCGGTCGTCGGCGACACGTTCCCCGTCGGCTGTCAGTTCTCGAGCGCCTGCGTCTACCCGGAGTTCTTCGCGCTGAATCCCGACAGCACGCATCCCGTGTACTCGACCAAGCTGGGCGTGTACGAGCCGAACTGCGGCCTCGACAACGTCCACCTGTCGTGGGGACACGACGAGTACGTCTATCACGTCGTGCAGGATCGGCTGCCGATCGAGGCGCGCTACGCGCTGCGGTACCACTCGTTCTACCCGTGGCACAAGGACGGCGAGTACGACTATCTCGCCAACGATCAGGATCGCGCGATGCTGAAATGGGTGCGCGCGTTCAATCGGTATGACCTCTATTCGAAGGGCGACGGGCGACCGGACGTGAAGGCGCTTCGTCCCTATTACGAGGAGCTGGTCAACGAGTTCTTTCCGGATCCGCTGCAGTGGTGACGGGAACGGAAACCTACCGGCGCTGACAATCGTCTGACATGAATAGAGGCTGACACCCACGTCAGCCACGTCTCATCGGGTACTCTCAGGGGAAGCCACGGGCGCGGCTCGGTGCGGGACACACCGACCGCGCCCGTGGTGTGTTATAAAAGCTTTCCAACGTGGACGAGCTTGCGGACCGCTCGCTCGCTCCCGATCGTTCGTTCTTCGCGTTGAGGTATCCGGTGTCCGAGTTCGAGCCTCGATCCGCTGTCCCCCCATTCGTCTCCGCTGTTCGCCCGGAAGCGTTTCACGACGACGACTTCGAGTCCGCCGAGTTCACGGGTGAGACCGGGTTCCGGCGCGAAGGCCTGCCGGCGGGCTTCCGCATGCGTCACGACGCGCACTATGTGGAGCAGCTGACCGGCCGCGCCACCGCGCCGCATGTACGGGTGATCCCGCTGCGCGACATCGCGAGCCCGCGCACCGACGACCTGCCGGATCTGGATGCCCTCGTCCGATCGATTCAGGCGCACGGTGTGCTGCAACCGATTCTCGTGCGCCCGCGCGGCGGACGGTTCGATCTCATAACCGGCCGGAAGCGGCTGGCCGCGGCGCACGCCTCCGGGCTCGGCGAGATCCCGTGTCTGGTGCATCACGCCGACGACGCCCGCGCGCGCGAACTGGCCGAGGCCGACAACGTGCGAGTCGAGGCGGCCGCGGCACGTATGCCAGCGGCCTCGCGGGAAGCGGCGCACGAGGGCCTGCGCGAGTTGGGCAAGAGCTTCGGCACAATCGCGTCGTGCCTCAACCTGCTGGGCGATCGCGACCAGGCCCTGCGCGATCGCGTCGCGCTCGATCTGATACGCACCGAGATCCATCGAGCCGAGCGGCTCGCGCAGTCGCTCGACGCGCTGGCGCAGGATCCGCCGCTCGCGCACACGGACGTGTCGCTGACCGCCGTGCTCGATCGCGCGCTCGAGGGGTTTGCCGCCGAGCGGCGGCTGTCCGGCGTGGCCGTGGACGTGGAAATGGCGGATGGCCCAATGACCGTGCGCGGCGACCAGGACTGGCTGACCGTTGGCCTGTCGGGCGCGGTGGGCGGGATGCTGGCCCTCGTGCAGGGCGCCACGACGCCCGCGCTCACCGTCAGCCTCACGGCTTCGGCCTCGCGCTCGTCCATGGTCGTGGAGATCGCGCAGCACACCGTCACGGTCCCGACCTGGGGGCTCAGCCAGTTCTTCGACATCGCGTGGATCGATCGTCCCGGCGGCTATCAGGCGGCTGCCGAACTGGCGGCCGCGAAGAAAGTCGCGACCCTTCACCGCGGCGGCATCGAAGTGCTCCCCGGCGATCGTGGCGGCTGCCGCCTCGTGCTGGTGTTCCCGCTGCCGTAGCCGTCAGTACGTAGGCCGGAGCTTTAGCTCCGGCGTGCCACTGGTCGCCCAAGCTAAAGCTTGGGCCTACGTGCTACGAACCGGGCTTCGCGTCGGACGATTGGCCGAACTAAAGTTCGGCCTTACGTACGATGGTTCGGCCCTACGTACGATAGAGCGTATGCGCCTGAACGACTGTCACTGTCATTTCTTCTCCCGGCGCTTCTTCGAAACCCTCGCGCGCGATGATCCGCAGGGCCGTTTCGCGACCGCGCCGGTTGAAATGGTCTGCAAGACGCTCGAGTGGGAGCCGCCCGGTCCCCCCACCGAGCTGGCGACGACGTGGATCGCGGCGCTGGACCACCACGCCGTCTCGCGTGCCGCCCTGATCGCGAGCGTGCCGGGCGACGAAGGTTCGGTCGCGGAGGCCGTTCGTCAGGCGCCCGATCGCTTCGTCGGGTTCTTCATGGTCAATCCGCTGACCGACGGCGCCGTCGATCGCGTCACCCAGGCGTTAGCGAACGGCCTGACACGGTCTGCCTCTTTCCGGCCATGCATCGCTACGCGCTGAGCGACCCGCGGGTGGCGGCGGTGATCGCGGTGGCCGCCGCGGCCAAAGGCGCCGCGCTCTTCGTCCATTGCGGCGTGCTGACCGTCGGCATCCGCAAGAAGCTCGGCCTGCCCAGCCGCTTCGACATGCGGTTCGGCAACCCGGTGGATCTCCACGGCGTCGCGCTCGATCATCCGCACCTGCCGATCATCGTGCCGCACTTCGGCGCCGGCTTCTTCCGTGAAGCGCTGATGCTTGTGGATCTCTGCCCGAACGTCTTCCTCGATACCTCGAGCTCGAACCACTGGATCGTGTACGAGGCCGGCCTCTCGCTGGTTGACGTCTTCAGGCAGGCACTACTCGTGGCGGGCCCGTCGCGGCTGCTGTTCGGCACCGACTCCTCGTTCTTCCCACGCGGGTGGAATCGGCCGGTGTTCGATGCGCAATTCCAGGCGGTGCGGCAGCTCGGCGTGCCGGAGCCGGACATCGCGCAGATCTTCGGTGGGAACTTCGATCGACTCTTTCCGAGCGTAGGCGCGTAAGCGCTGTTGGCCGTAGGCGCACAGGCGCCGGGGGCGTCAGCCGCCTTCGATCCGCCCCTGTGCGTACATATCCTCTGCCAGCAAGCGCACGTTGTGAACAATGCGCTCCAGCCCGAGCCAGAACGCGTCCCAATCCGCGTCGCTGTACATCGGAACCGCACCGCTGCCCTTTTCGCGCGCCGCCTGAAATAAGTGCTCTAAGACGACCAGTTGCGTGGAGATCTCCGGAGCGCGTTCCACCAGCGGCAGGTTGTTGCGATTCAGCGGAGTGCAAGCCGTCGCCACAGCAAGTGGTCCCCCTTCATCAATTTTGGAAAGCTGATTGGCAAAAGGCACTTCGAACAGGTGGCCCGCGTGTCGTCCGGCGTGGGCGACATCGTCAACGGCGACATTTACCTCGCCATTTTGGCTCTGGTGATGCGCACGTGACGGCGCGGCTAATCCGGGCGTCGTCGCCATCGTGGCTTTCCTTTCATGTGGGTTGCCAAGCGTGTACTTCCAGAAGGTTCGTCGGCGTCATCCACCCTACTCTGTAGGCCTGCTGTTCCGTCGCCCAACATGCGAACACGACGACATTCTTCGTGCAAATCGACGTCTGACCGGCGCGACCATGTTGGCGCTTGTTCGGGTGATCGCCCAAAGGCCATTTGTCGTTCGGACCGCAGCGAGTCGGATTCAGAGCAGGAGATAAACGCGTCGCCTTCCGTGGAGCGAGGGCGAGAGCTTACGAGCTATCTCGTGCAGGTGAAATGGCTAGGAGGGGTTATCGATGGGGCACCTTGGTGCCATGCGCATGCTCGGTGACATTGGCGATCACTTCAGCGGCAAGAGCCCGCAATGCGCGGCGAACAACGCCAACTCGACGCGGCTCGATTGACCAGTCTTCTCGAAGATTTTCGTCACGTGGTGCTTGACCGTCTCTTCGCTCAAATGGAGCTGAAGCGCGATGACTTTGTTCGATGCGCCGGTGGCCACGAGTGCCAGGACCTCGAGTTCGCGCGGGGTCAGACCGAACGGGCGTCGCCGGGCCTCCGCCACGGGCGCCTGCAGCTGCGCGAGCGCTTCGACCAGCGATGTCACGGTATCACGCCCAATCCAATACTGGCCCGACACGACCGCTCGCAGACATTTGAAGAGCAATTCGGTCGCAGCGGTCTTCATCAACACACCGGCCGCGCCGAGGCGAAGCGCCGTCATCACGTCATCTGGATCGATCGACGCGGTGAGCAGGATGATGCGGAGTCGCCCGACGTCCGGTGCGAGCGCTCGCAACGCGTCGAGACCGTTCAGCGCAGGCATGGCGATGTCGAGCAACAGCACGTCTGGATGCAGCGATCGTCCGAGCGCGACGGCTTCTCGACCATCGGCGGCCTCGCCGATCACGATGAAGTCCTCCGTTTCGAGCAGTCGGCGCAGGCCGGCGCGAAAGATCGGATGATCGTCGGCAATCAGCACACGTGTGGGCGGGCGTTCAGCCATGCGCCCCCTTCGGCCATTCCACGTCGATGCGGACACCAGCCCCGGGGTTCGAGCGGATGGCGAGCCGCCCACCCATCGCACGCACCCGCTCTTTGATCACAGCGGGCCCAAGGTCGCTCGCCTCGAGCTGCTCCAGCGTCAGGGTGCCCTTGAACCTGAACCCTCGGCCATCATCTTCAATCGTCAGGCGGCCACCGCCGGCGGTGTCGGCAATCGTTATCGTGACTGACCGGGCGCCGCTGTGTTTTCTGACGTTTGTCAGCGCCTCCTGGAAAATGCGGGCCAGGTGCGCGCAGTTGCGAGGCGCGCAATCGAGAAACGACCCACCAGAGACCAGCCGCACCTCGATTTCGTTCTCTCGGCGAAGCCGTCCCGCGAGCTCCGCGATGATGCGCAGCACATCGTCACCGGTCATTTCCACAAGGCGCAACCGCAGCATGAGGTCGCGCACGTCGGCGATGTCCTGTCGCAGCTGGTCGCGGACCTCGCGCAATCGCAATTCGGGCACGGCCTGCCGATCGGCACTGCGTCGAAGCACCTCGATCTGCATTTCGAGGCCGATCAGGGATTGGAGGAGGCCGTCGTGCAGCTCGCGGGCCAGACGTGCGCGTTCGGCGACACCCACCCGCGACCGCACGCGTCTGATCAAGTATTCCTGGTGAAGGGCAGGGCTTGCATGACGGACGAGATTTCGCAGGAAGTAGAAGTCATCGAGTCCGGGGTTGTTCGGGTCGAGCAGCAGGAAGCGGACATGCCAATCCGGCACCGCATCGGCTTCCGCACTCAGCGCCGACGATGCGCCATGAGCTTCGAGCGCGGCGTGCATGAATGAACCGTCCATGCGGATCAACGTCTCCAACGTCGCCGCGCCTACGCCTCGAGTGGACAGGCGCCCCCCGCTGCCCCGTTGTACGTGCCAGACGACCACGTCACTCGGCGGAGTCGCGAAATAGATCTGTCGATCGGCAGAAGCGAGATCCTCGAGCACGAGCGTCGTGCGTCGGTCGCCCTTCGGCCGCGTGGCCCTCCAGAGATAGAGGCGCTTCGTGGCTCGGTTCTCCGCGGCGACGAGCGCCCGGGACGATCCGACATGCACCAGGCATTCATCGATGAACAGACGGAGGCCGTCAGAAAAGGATTTCGCGCTGCAGACGCCCGCGAGCACACGGGAAAGGGCGTAGCTTTCGGCGCGAAACGCCCGAGCCTGCACCGCCGCGAAGGCGAGCATCACGGTCAAGACCAGCAGGTAAGACGTTCGCAACACAGTACGTGTGATTTCGACTGCCCGTTCGCTGTGGCCCTCGAGTGGAAGGAGCTGGGCTTCCGCCAGGAACAACACCGCGGCGGTTGCCGCCGTCGCGAGCGTCGCGACCATGCCCCAGCGCACGGGCGCAGCGAACAACGCGAAGACGAAGAACACGAAAAAGGGGCTGCCGGATCCTCTGGTGAGAAACGTGATCGACGCCGCAAACAGCAGATCCACGAGATGGACGCCGAAACCAGCCTTGAGCAAGGAGGCGGGGGCGAGTCGGGCAATGATTGTGATGATCGCGCTGAATGAGACGTAACCGATGAGCAGCGCGTAGGCCGCCGACCTGTCCGCGCTGAGCTCGGCAGGGTGCTATGTAGATCGCCAGGAGTGTCACCATAGCGAAGAAGACACGGGCCATCGCCAGGACACGTTCGACGCGTATCCGCGTCTCGATGTCCGAGGCCTTCGGCTCCTGCCATGACGCCGTTCGCACGGCGAGACTCATGCCGTTCCTCAAATGTCTAGCGATCTGGCCCCCCGTGCACGGATCTCGCTCTGAGTTCAGATATTTAGGCGGATTCTGGCTCGTGGGTTCTGGCGCCGCGACGGGCAGATCGCACGTCCGCGAAGCGTCCAGTCAATGAACGCCTGTGGGGGGATCGCGCCGGAGCCGGGGAGCCAATCCGTTGCGATGACGCATCACTTTACAGCAGAGCTTACAGTCTCTTCTCTATCGTTTGATAAAGAGAACGGCCAGTCCGGGAGCAGATCAGTATGCCGCATCGCGACAGTCGAGTGACCCACGCGTAGTCCGCCGATGCGTCGTTGTGAGAACGAGCGCGGCGCCAATTTTCGGGATGAGGGGGCGGTGGCACAGAGCGTAAAGTGCTCAGGGCGCGAGGATTTGCGACCACCGAAGACCGGATGCTATCCTTGGAGGTTCCTCGCCAGGACGGTGGGTGTAGCTCAGTGGCAGAGCGCCGGACTGTGGCTCCGGAAGTCGCGGGTTCGAACCCCGTCATCCACCCCAATTCGCCTTCGGCGAATCGGTTTCCTGACGGTCCTCAGGCGCGCGGCGCACGCTTCGCTTGCGCCAGCGGGCACGAACCCCGTCATCCACCCCAATTTCGTTCTTCAAGCCTTTCAACAACTACTTACTCCCGACTCTAGGTCACGCGGGAGTGAGCGGCTTGGCGGCGGACGGCGCCGAACGTGGCGAGCCCCAACGCCATCAAGACGAGCGTGCTGGGTTCAGGCACGGGTTCAGGGTTGGCGCCCACCGGAGAAACTCAAATCGGCCACCCGTGGTCAAGTCGAAGGGATCGCCGATTGCGGCAAAGACCGCTGTCTCGCCGAAACCGGTGCTGGCTGTGGCGAAATAGTCGTAGCCGAACTCCAGACTTTCGCCGGGTCGAACAGCGCCAAAAGAGAAATTCTTGAGAACGGGCAACAACCGAAAGCCAAACGAGCCGTCCGGCTCATCAAAGCGTGACAGTGCCCCCAGAGCGTCGTCGGTCGGGTCGGCAAGGAGCACGCCGACGATGGGAGCCCGCAGAGTCTGCATACCGTAGTCGAAGAGGACGGTCTCTACCTCACTGCCATCTGCATGGGTGAGTATGGTTGTCAGCCGGATGCCGACACTAGCCGTGGCATCCAAATCCGGGTTCGCGCCAACGGGTAAGGAATTGCCTACGCCGAAGAATCGTATGGTCGGAGCCGGGACGGAGATGGCCGCGTTCGATACCTGGGTGACGGTGGAGTTATTGGTCAGGGTCTGTCTCCAGCTCCCTGACGCAAAGTAGCGGTTCGGGGGAAGGGAATTCTGAAAATGGAATCCATTCACGCCCACGCCAAAGACGCCGCCGACCGTCGCCGCAGAGGACGCGAACCCTGCGTTCTGGCTGTTGGGCTGATTGGGAAAGGGGAGCCCCTCGATGACCAGGGCTTGCGCGGCTTGGAGCAGCTGGTCGGGTGGCGCGGTCTTAATGTCGAAATCGCTCTTCTCCGGCGTCACGCGCTGCGAGCTGAAGGTGGCACGGGCGCTAAGCCGAACGTCGGATAGAACAATGCCGTCGCGTGAACCGACACCGGCGCCAACACGGCGATGAGAAAGAAGCTGGATGCTGTCGATTGCGCCAGGCGTTTCATGTAGATCCTCCAATTCCCTAACAGGGCGGCGTCTGCTGCGCTGCGCTCGCCGCGTGAGCCGGGATGGTAGTGATCCTGGCGCGCCCGCGCTAATGAGCTTCACGAACCAGCAAGGTTGGGGGCTCACGGGAGGCGGGTGGAGGGTCAGGAAAAAGAACCGCGCAGAACTCGACGCGGTTGAGCGGCTGAGGAAGGTAGTCGAGACCATCGAGCGGCTTTGCAAAACGATGCAGCTACCCATTTCAGCGCCGTACGAACAATTGCGGGTACCATTGCGCGCTGTGTTCCCACGGACCAATTGCTATTGCTGGCCGGCGCTTTTTGCCGGGTGCTACACTTGGAGGTTCCGTCTGAACGGTGGGTGTAGCTCAGTGGTAGAGCGCCGGACTGTGGCTCCGGAAGTCGCGGGTTCGAACCCCGTCATCCACCCCAATTCGCCTTCGGCGAATCGAGTTTCGCCATCCCCCAATACTCCCTGACAGACCTCCAGATTTGCGGCCCGCGTGCCGTGGGACTACCATGGCGCGCTCGGTTCACGAGACGATCCGGTTTCTCGCTGGGGGGATTATGAGAAGGCAAGGGATTCTGTTAGCGGCGTTCATGTGTCTGGTCGCGGCGACCGCCTTCGCCGCGGACGCGCAAATCGGCACCTGGAAACTGAATGAGAGCAAGTCCAAGCTCAGTCCCGGAAACGCGAGGAACCACACGGTCGTCTATGTGGCCGCTGGCGATAACGTCAAGGTCACCGTCGACGGAACGGATCCGGATGGCAAGCCGACGCACAACGAGTGGACCGGTGCGTTCGACGGCAAGGAATATCCAGTGACCGGCGATGCGACCTCGGACATGCGGTCGTACACGAAGGTCGACGACCACACGTTGGCGATGACCATCAAGAAAGGTGGCCAGGTCACCATCACCGGGAAAATCGCGGTCTCGGCCGATGGCAAGACTCGTACGGTGACGACGAGTGGGATGGACCCGAAAGGGAACGCGTTCACGAGTACCGCTGTTTACGATAAGCAGTAGCCAGCTGAGACAAGCGCACAGGTGGGCGGCGACCTCGAACTCGTCGCCCTACTTCTCGAAGAGCAGCGTTCCAAAGTGCTCGGGGACGTGGTTGGGGTCGCGATCGACCACGCAGGTCGGCTGCCAGCACATGAATCGCCGTTGCGGGTCAGGCCCATCGCCATCGATGCGATACAGGTTCGCGCGCCATCGCGTGCCTGGCTCGACGGTCTTGTCCGTGATCGATCTGAGAGGAATCTGACAGGCCGCGTACCAGACCTTTGCGTGTTCGTCGATTCTGGCTGCCGTCTTCCAGCCCGATCTCCACTCGGGGTCGAAGCTCCGCCGATCGAGATCGATCGCCAGATCGATCCAGTCGCCGGTCGGAGCGATCTCGAACTCACGATAGTGGCGGATGTTGTTCCAGTCGTCTCCCAGGAACATTTCCACGACGTCGCGGTCCCACAGCCCGCGCCGCGGTGCGTCATTGGCCGCGGGCAGAAACAGGTTCAACGATCGATACGGAGCGATGAACAGGAAATAGAGATCGGTATCGGTCCAGAATGCGCGGATTTCCGTACGGAGGTCGGCATACTCCAGCGTGCGGCTGCAATCGCGCGTGATCGCCGCCGAAGTCGCCGCTCTCCACATCGGTGAGCGCGGGTCGGTGCTCAGCGCAGGTGGAGGCGGGGCATGCCGAATCGTGAAGGTTGCCGTCGGGCGGGACACGTCGCACGGCGCGCCAGCCGGATCCTGAAGCGGAATCCCCTCGACGCCGACGGTCATCAGGACGAACACGAGCAACGAGTTCCGCAGCGACAGCGGCCGCCGCGGCGCTCGTTGCTGTGAAAAGCGCAACCTACTTCGCCGACAGGTGCTTCTGGACCACGGTCACCTGCGCCGCATGCATCTTCCCGTCGACGTCGTGATACACGACTTTGACGAGGTCATCGAGCGCGACGCCATCGGTAAAGGTGACGCTCTCACCCTTGGCCTTCTTCTCGCGCATCATCGTGCTCAGGCCTTTCCCGACCAGCTTCGTCGACGCGTCCACCGCGAACGTGAGGGTCTTGGATCCGTCCTCAATGGTGAGCGATTCGTTGGTCGCGGCGGTGACCTTGCCCTGCGCAACCATCGTCTTCGCCTTTTCGGCGGCAAGCGTGCCGCCGACCCACCCGGTGAGCAGCACCCCAAGCGCCAACGACAGGACTCTTTTCATGGCAACCTCCTCGTGATGGCCTGGTGACGGGTTCAGGCGGGACGCGTCGAGCCTAGGCCTGACAGCCCACGACGTCAAGGCTCAACTGCCGTGTAGCGAAGCGCTAGCACGCCAGCAGCGCGTGCAGGGGGTATAACCGCTGGCAACCGCTACTCTGCCACTCTCGATGCGAACGGGCCCATGAATGAACCTGCAGCCTGGCTTGTGGAACAAGGCACCCGCGTCGGTCAGGGCAACCATGACCGGCGCAGGCCCTGCCGCGGGCCGACTGTGTCGGCACCTCAAGCCCGACTCCCCCGCTGCCGCCGCGCTCGCCAGCCAACCTGCGGCAACCACGATGATGGCGAGTGCCGTCGCGATCACACCCTTGTGGTTCATCGATGAATTTCCGTGACCGGGTACTCCGGATGGTGCTTCCACCCGGTGAAGATCGACGCGAAGTTGTCCCACCCGTGCAGTGCCACCATGACCAGGTGGCCGGGAATGAAGGCGAGAATACCGCACATCGCGAGGAAGTGAATGATGCGTGCGCCGGGGTATCCGCCGAAGATCGTCCCGAGCGCCGACAATTGCACCGGCTTGTACATGACGAGCCCGGTGGTCAGCGCCAGGCCGCCGAGCGCAATGACCGATGTGTACGCCAGCTTCTGGAGAGCGTTGTACTGCGCGTCGACGGGCGGCTTTGGCCCGAAGAGGAAGTAGTGGCGCGCCATCGGCCACACGCGGGTGATGTCGCGCGGGGTAAAGAGGACCGTTCGATAGTGGCCGGTCACGATCTCGACGATGACGTACAGGGCGCCGGCGCCGGCAAACACCCACATGAATGTGAAGTGCCACTGAAGTGCGCCGCCAAGCCAGCCACCCAGCGTAATCGCCGCGGGCACGGCCTCGACCAGGTCGTGTTCCGGGATCTTCGAGCCAAAGCTGGGAAAGGCCGCCAGAATTCTCAGGCCGCTCATCGTGAGCACGACGATCGAGATGGCGCTCGCCCAATGGCAGAAGCGAACGGCCGACGGGTGCTCGTACACCGGCGACTGCGGGCCACGGGCCACGTCAAAGACCTCCGTACCAGCTATAGCCCTGGTCGCCCCAATAGCTCCGCGCCGAGGGGAGTACAGTCGTGACCGTCAGCGTCATCAGATACTTCGCGTGCTTGTAGCCCAACTTTGTCGGAAGGCTCAGGCGCAGCGGTGCCCCATGTCCGCGATCGAGCGGCCGGTCATACATCTCGTAGCAGAGCAACGACTGCGGGTGCCGTGCGGTCTCCATATCGAGCGACTCGTAGTAGTCGTCAGCGCATGTGACCGTCACGAACCGTGACCGCGGATCCGCGCCGACGAATTTCAGGAAATCGTCGATTCTCGCGCCGCCGAACCGGCCAATCGCGTCCCACCCCTCGACACAGACGTGGCGGGTATTCTGGACGACCTTCGGCAGCGCACGGATCTGGTCCAGATGATAGCGGCCGGGACGTGCGACGCTGCCGCCGACCGACAACGTCCAGGCGTCGAAGTCGATCTCCGGCTCCAACACGTCATAGCCGTTGTAGGGAAACTGCTCGAGAGAGACGACGTCGGTGTCGCGGTAGGTCGGCGCGAGATGGTGTTGACGGAACAGGAGCGCCGACGCCGTGTCGCTCCACGCCACGCCTGTCTCGAGAAGCCGGTTGCGCGCCGCTGGCAATGCAAACCCGCCAAGCAGCAGCAACGGGCTCAGCTTGAGCAGCTCGCGGCGTGTCGTACGGGAAGTTGGATGATCCGCCACGAGTCACGCCCCGGCCACGTCGGCCAGCGCGGCATCGATGGACTCGTAAATCGGAAACACGGAATCGAGTCGCAGGGTGCCAAGCACGCGGCGCGCAGTCGCACCTGCGTTCACGAGGCTGACGCGGCCTCCCTGCTCATGGACGGCCAGATGGCCGCGCACCAGCGCGCGCACGCCGCCGCTGTCGATGTGCTCGACCGACGACAGATCCACGATCAGGTGACGGTGACCGACAGCAATGACCTCCTGGAGGACACTCTCGAGTTGCTCCGCCCTCCCCCGCACATCAGCGAGTCGTCGGGCGCGAGAATCATCTGCCCTCCGCGAATCTCCTGACGTACCTGCATCACACACCTCGGCCGTCAATCGAGATACTTTACGAACACCACCTCGTTGTGCGCTTCGTTGTAGAGCAGCTCGTCGACCATGCCTCGCACGAGGAAGATGCCGAACCCGCCCGCCCGGATACCCATTTCCTCGCGGACGGCGGCATGGTCGAGAGGCCGGTCTGGTGCATTGCTGATGGCCGAGTGCGCGAGGTCCTCCATCTTGAAACCTTCACCCGGATCGGCGATCCGATACACCAGCATCCGTTTCGCTCGCAGATACGCAATGCGCACCTTCCGGTTCACGTCGAGCCGGCCACCCCACTCGATCGCATTGCAGAGCAGCTCGCGAAAGGCGTAGCCCACCGACTCGCGCAGGGCGTCGGGCAAGTCGGCGTCGAGGCGCATCATGAACCCCTGCAGCCGGTCGGCGACATCGAGCGAGCACGGCACGAGCAATTCCACCCACTCCGGACGCGCGGACAGCACCTCGATGGCCAGCGATCCATCCGCGGCCAGCGCCTTCCTCACCACGTCGGTGATGCTCGCCGGCGGGAACGGTTTGACGATGTAGTCCCAGGCGTGATTGCGAACGGCGTGGAGCAGCGTCTGGGGCGTGTCGTCGGCGGTCATGACGACCACCTTTGGTGACGACGGTCCGCCCGGCAGGTGCGCGAGCACGTCGAGGCCGCTCATCCCCGGAAGGCCGAGATCGAGCAGCACGAGGTCGTACGGATGACTCTGCAGTCGATGCAGCGCCTCGGTGCCGTCCGCGGCGTCATCCACGGCGAAGTCCTGCGCCAGCAGGCGCGTGAGCGCCAGGCGCAGCCCTCGGTCGTCCTCGACCACGAGGATGGATTTTGCCGTCGGGTCTGCCGGCTGCATAGCGGGATACTCGCCCAGGCGCGTGGAACCTCGCATTCTAGCAGGGAGCCGGGAAGAATGGCGTACGGTAGAAATATCTCTCAAATCTGGAGGGCGATGTGGGCGACATCGTCGGGACACCTGCGGCGGACCCGAAAGCGTCGTGGGCGGGACGGCGGCTGACGGTTTTGTACGAGACCGCGCACGCGCTGGCCTCCTCGGCGACGTTGTCCGAAGGCGTGCCGCGTACGCTGGCGGCGGTGTGCCAGGCCTTCGGCTGGGATTACGGCGCACTCTGGAACGTCGATCGGTCAGCAAACCTCCTGCGGTGCGTCGCGACATGGTCGCTGCCAACGCTCAGCTTCGAGACCTTTGTCGAGGCGAGTGGGAATTCGACGTTTCCTCCTGGCATCGGCTTGCCGGGCCGAGTGTGGGCGAGCGGCACCCCCGCATGGATTCCGGACGTGCTGCAGGACGGCAACTTTCCGCGGGCGCAAATGGCTGCCCGCGATGGCTTGCACGCCGCGTTCGGCTTTCCGCTGGTGATGGACGGCGAGATTCGCGGCGTGATGGAATTTTTCAGCCGCCAGTTCCGACCGCCGGACCCGGCACTGCTCGAATTGCTTGGCGCCATCGGCAGCCAGATCGGGCTGTTCATGGCACAACGGCAGGCGCAGGAGCGGCTGGATCAGTTCTTCACCCTGTCGCCCGATCTCTTCTGTATCGCCGGCAACGACGGACGGTTCCTCAGGGTCAACCCGGCGTGGACGGAGCTTCTCGGCCACACCGAGCAGGAGATGGTCAGCGCTCCGTACATCGACTTCGTCCACCCCGAGGACCGTGCGGCCACCGAGGCGGCGGCGGCGCGTCTGGCGGCGGGTGAACCCATCGTGTCGTTCGAGAACCGCTATCGGGCACGCGACGGCTCGTATCGCTGGCTGCTGTGGACCGTCGCTCCGCGGCCGGAAGAGGGTCTCCTCTTCGGGGCGGCGCGCGACATCACCGACAGCAAGGCGAAGCAGCAGGAACTCGAATGCTACGCGCGGGAACTTGAACTGGCGCAGCGGGCCGAGATGGACAATGCCGCCCGGCTCACACAGCTGGTGCGTGAGCTGGAGATTGCCAAGCATCGCGCCGAAGAGGCGACCGCGGCGAAAGGGCAGTTCCTCGCCAACATGAGCCACGAAATCCGCACGCCGATGAACGCCGTGATCGGCATGACGGATCTTGCGCTCAGGACCCACTTGACCGCTCACCAGCGAGAGCTGATCGGCTCGGTGAAGGAGGCCGCCGACTCGCTCCTCTCCCTGGTCAACGACATCCTCGACTTCTCGAAGATCGAGGCGCGCAAGCTGGAGCTCGAGTCGATCGGCTTCAGCCTGCGCGACGCGGTTGGGCGACGCCCTGCGGATCGTGGCGCCGCGCGCGCACGAGAAGGCGCTGGAGCTGGCGTGCCGGATCCACCCGGCTGTCCCCGACGCGCTGATGGGCGACCCCGGGCGGCTGCGGCAGGTGGTGCTGAACCTGGTGGGCAACGCCATCAAGTTCACCGACCGCGGCGAAGTGGTCGTGACGGCCGAGATCGTGAACGACACCGGCGACGACGTGCACATCCACTTCGTGGTCCGCGACACAGGCATCGGCATCCCGTCGTCCAAGCAGTGGGAGATCTTCGGTCCATTCGTGCAGGCCGATGGATCGACGACGCGACGGTACGGCGGAACGGGTCTGGGGCTTGCCATTTCCGCACAGCTCGTCGAGTTGATGGCTGGCCGCATCTGGATCGACAGCGAAGTCGGCAAAGGGAGCGCCTTCCACTTCACGATCGTGCTGAAGCGTCAAGAGCCCGAAGCGGCCACGGCGATCGGCGAGCCGGTCGACCTGCACGATCTTCGAGTCCTCGTGGTCGACGACAACGCGACGAACCGTCGCATTCTGGACGAAATCCTCGAGGCGTGGCATCTCCGCGGTACGTCGGTGGACAGCGGCGGCGCGGCGCTCGACATGCTCGCCCGGGCCGCCGACGCCGGCGACCCGTTTCAACTGGCGATCGTCGATGTGCTCATGCCTGACATGGATGGCTTCGGGCTCGTCGAGCGCATCCGGCAAGACCCGCGTTTTGCGAGCCTCAAAGTGATCATGCTGACATCGGCCGGCCCTTGGGCCGAACACGGCCGCGAGCACCGGCACGAGGTCGCCTCGATCACCAAACCCGTGAAACATTCGGATCTGCTGGATGCGATCATGACGGCTGTCGGCGCCGCGCCACCAGCAGCGCCTGCAGCCGACCGACCCGCACTGGCACGGCCGCTCCGGCCGCTTCGCGTGCTGGTGGCCGAGGACAATGCCGTCAATCAGAAGGTGGTCCTCGGCATGCTGGCGGAGCAGGGCCACGAGATCACGGTCGTCGACAACGGGCGCGACGCGGTCGCCGCGCGGGGCGCCAGACGTTCGACATCGTACTGATGGACGTCCAGATGCCCGGGATGAGCGGAATCGAGGCCACCCAGGCCATTCGCACGGCAGAGCGCGGTTCGACCACGCATCTCCCGATCGTCGCTATGACGGCGCACGCCATGACCGGCGATCGCGAACGGTTCCTCGCCGCCGGCATGGACGAGTACGTGTCGAAGCCCCTGCGGATCGACGAGGTCCTGGCGACCATCGATGCGGTGACCCGCGGCCAACCTCCGGCCATCAGCACGGGACCGTCTCGAGACGCGACTGCGACCGAGCTCGACGTCGCCGCGATCCTGGCGGGCGTGGGCGGCAACCGGGCGTTGCTCGCTGAGGTCATCGACGTGTTTCTCGTCGACGCGCCCCTTCGGCTCGCCGAAGCGCGCGCCGCGTTCGAGAAGGGCGACGCCGCCGCGATCGCGGCGCAGGCCCATACGCTGAAGTCGATGGTGGGACTCTTCACGATGTCGACGCCGTTTGCCGCGGCGCGCGAGCTCGAAGCGATTGGCAAGCAGGGCGACCTTTCCCAGGTTGCCCGGGCGTCAGCGACGCTCGAGAGCGCCGTCACAGCGCTGGAGGAGCGGCTGCGCGCGCTTCGCCTCGAGCTGGAGCGTGGGTAAGTCACGGACTACACGGACAGCCACGGAGTGAAATTGTCACGGACGCCGCGGATGACCGCGGACAGATTTGGTTTTTCCGTGCCCATCCGTGACCTCAACTCCGTGACACCGCCACCAGGCTGACGCCCATGCCGACACGTGAACGACGTTCACTCGCAACTCAATCCCATTGGATCGAAACAGAATCCTCAAGCCAGCCAGTATTGAGCTGCGCCGACAGTCGCGAACGATGCGCAAAGAGGGGTGAGGCGGTGTCGCTGTGCGGAACACGCCATGCGATGCGGCGGACACCAATTCTGAGCAGGCGTCCTATCGACTTGACAGGATCTGGACATCGAGTGCTATCGATGGATCACGAGCGAGGGCATGTCACCGTCGAAGCCGGAATCCGCTGGCCCACGTTGCTCGACGAATATCTCATACAGCTACAGACACGCGTTTCCGTCGGCCGCCCGGCACAATGGGGCTTCGCGCAGAAGCGACAGGGGCCGACGAGCTGACGAGAATGGCGGCGGCTGCAATCGCCGCCAACGCCCATGGCCGCGGTCTCACGATGGGCCCGATAGTGAGCGATGTCGAAGCTTTCACCCTCGTGGCACCTGATGGCGAACTGCGGCCGCACGGCGCCGCATCGACGAAGGCTCTTCTGTAGCCAGGCGACTTCCAATTCGACATTGACCCGGAATCGCCCGATTTCCTGACCAAAGGCGTGTTCTCATGCTACCGGCCAATCGATGGAGAGAAGGATCGTGCCGAAGTGGACCTCTCGCGCGACGACACTCTGGCATGGGCGACTGGCCGCCGAGCTTGCATCATCTTCAATCTGCATGTCGAACATACGCAAGCCGGAATCGAGAAGTCAGGTGTGGCGTTCCGTGCGCTGATCGATCTGGCGCTCGAGCGGTCAGGTAGCTTCTTCCTGACGTACCATCGTCACGCGACAAGCCAGCAGTTGCTCAGCGCTTACCCCAGGCTACCGGCGTTCCTCAAAGCGAAAGAGACCCATGATTCACAAGGCTTGTTCAAAGGCCCAGGGTTCAAATTCGCAACCAATGGGACCCCATTCACAACATCAGATGAAATCCGTGTCCTTCCGTGTAATCCGTGGCGGATCCTTCAGTGTCCATCCGCGACGTCGCTTCAGCTCCGTGACCTCGCCACGACGCGGCGCAGCGTCTCGAGCGTGAACAGCAGCGACTCCTTCGGCACGCTGGTGACAAAGGGCCCGATCACCCAGCCAAGGCCGAACGGGATGTCGCGGCTCAAGCTCACCGTTTCGAACTGCACCAGGACGCCGCCGTCACGCGCCTCGACGCGGCCGTAGGTGTTCAGCCGCCACATGAACCCGTGGCCCTCGCCAACCGGCTTGACGACCTCGTTCGGCGTGCCCGCGTCCTCCACCTCGCGCACGCTGGTGCTGCGCGCACGGAACTCCCCGCGATCCGGGCGCGGCGTCGTATAGCGCACCTCGTTCTCGGTGTCGAGGACGACGGTGATGACCTTGGTGCGCATCAGGCGCAGCGACATCCTGAAGTCGTCGCCGCTTCTCGCGCGCAGCGTCGAACGCGCTACGGCCGGCGCGAAGAGCTGTGCGTGATGGTCATAGTCCTGCAGCACTTCCACGACGCGATCGAGGCTGACGCCAGGCAGGAACACCGTCGCGATCCAATGATGGATGAGGCCATCCGGCGCCTCGAGGGGTTTCCCCTTGACCAGGGTCTCGAGCCGTTCGATCAGGACCTCGCCCGACATCAGCCTCCGCCGTTCGGCCTGGCGCTGCGCCGGCGCGTGTGTGTCAATTCGGAGATAGTGGTCGGGATGCGCGAGCTCCGCGTCGAGCCGTGATTCTGTGAGACGGACGTACTCGTCGAACGCGGCCGTCGTCTTTGCCTGCGGGCCCGCTGCGGCGACGCCCACGGCGGCCAGCCACAGAAGGACGGCAAGTACCGGTTTGCGCATGTCGTAATCCATCCCTCTTATGACATGCGCCATTCGTGCCCCAAGCGGCTCAGCAACCTGTAGCCCGGAGCCTGGAGCCTGCAGTCTGTAGCCTGGAGCCTCGCTCATGCCGGCTTCACTTTCAACACGCCGGTCTTCATCAGCACACCCGAGAAATCGAAGATGTGCCTGACGCTCTGGATCGCGCCGTCGGCCAGCACGTACTCCGCCGCCCCCGACATCTCGATGCGCGTGCCGGCGCCGGCGATGCCGAAAAACGGCCCATGCGCCGTGCCCGCAAACCTCCAGAACACCGCGACGCGATCGTCGCCGACGATCGGCGGGCCCAGGTGAAGTTGCAGGTCGGGGAAGGCCGTGAACCAGTAGCGGTAGATGTCGGCAATCTTCGCGCGGCCGTGGACGACGCCATGCGCGGGACTCTCGAAGGCGCCGTCCTCGGCGTGCTGAGCCGCCAGCGCGTCAGCGTCACGGCGGGCGAACGCCTCCTGGTGACGGTCGAGCAACGCGACTATCTCATCGCGGGTCATCGACGTCCTCCGATCGATCAGCCCTTGAAGATCTTCTTGATCTCGACCTTGAACTCCGGCTTCTTGACCGGTCCCGACACCCGGATCGGAAAGATCGCACCGGCGCCATCCTTCGCGAAGAGAGGATCGAAGATCTTCAGCGGAAACCGCTTCCAGCCGGTCACCATCTCCGAGACGCGCGCGTTCATCCGCGCGGTCCCCGTGAAATCCAGCGTGCTGTGGACCAGCGAGTAGCGGCCGCGCATCTGGATCAGCGCGCCGCGCACCGAGAACGAGACCGGCGAGAGGGTCAGCACGCCGTCCTTCAGCTCGAACCGGCCCTGCAGGTCCGAGGCGACATTGTCCACCTTGCCATCTGTCGGACGCCCGCGGGCGCGGCGGCTCAGCTCGTCGATCTTGTCCTGCACCGTGTTGCTGGCGAAGCGGGCCGAGGCGACGTGAAATTCGCCCTTCAGATGGAGCCGCCGCGGCACTGGCAGCTCGCCGGGCGGCAGCTCGAGGCGCGTCTTCATCCGCAGCGCTCCCGACATGTCCGGAGGTGTCGAGTCGATCGCCAGACGCAGGATGTCTTCGAGGCGGCCGTCCTCGATCGTGACGTCGAGCTCGACGGTGCGGCCTTTCCTGCCCGGCGTGTGGACGATACCACCGTCCGCGGTGAGATGCGTGCGCCCGAGAATCGCGCGCACCGGCTTCAGGAACGTGTCGCCGTTCGTGCCGTCGATGATCGCCGTGTAGACCGTGTCGAGCGGCATCGGCTTGCCGCCGATGTCGAGCGAGAAATCGGGCGTCTTCGTCGCGCCTTGCGCGACGATGCGTTCGAGCACGCCGGTGAAGCTGCCGGTCGACTCGAGCATGCCGCCGATCCCCTTGATGGTGCCGAGGTCGGCATTCTGGAATGCATACTCGCCGGTCACCGCCGATTGGGTCGGCTCGTCCGGATCCCATGGTCCGAACGTGCCCTTCGCCAGGATCGTCCCCACCGGCTTGGGGTTCGTGAGGCGGGCATCGTATTTCGTCGGGCGATCGAACGCCGCGTCGGTCAGCGTCAGATCGTGAATCAGGAACATTCGCGGCGGCCGATCGGGCTTTCGCGACCCGATTGCGAGCTCCGCATTCGGCGAGGTCAGGCGATCGATGACGACGGGCGACGGCCCTCGAAGCTTGCTGGCGAAGCTGTCGCCGTCCTTCTTCCCTTCAGCCTCCGGCGGCGGCGGTGCGGCGGGCGCCTGCTCAGGATTGTCCGAGTCGGCGCGCTTCTTTCGCGGCGGGATGAAGATGCGAAGGCCCTGCATCTCGACCGACGAGATGTGAATCGGCTTGCGCAGGATCGCGAGCAGCGGCGCCTCGATGACGAACGAGTCGATGCGTACGAGCGGCGGTCCCTCGCGGTAGATCTTGTGGTGCAGCACGAGCCCGCGCCCCGACACGCGGACCACGCCGCCGAGCTGCACGTCGAGCTCGCCCAATTCGACGGTCGCGCCGAGCTGTTGAGACAGGATAGTGACGATCTGCTGTCGCACCCGCGGCATCTGCCAGCGGTACACGACAATAGCAGCCCCGGTCGCGATAACGATCGCGGCGATGAGGCCGACACCAATCCACCAGCGCCGCGGCCACAATCTCACGACAGCGACTCGTTCATCGGCCTACCGGCCCATCTTCATCGGACTGCACTCGGAGGTTCCCGGATCCGGCGCGCCGTACGTGGAACGAATCAGTCGCGATGGCTTTCCAGGCTCCGTCCACAGCGTGAACAACAGCGCGTACTGGCCGTCGCAGATCGCCGCGACCGTCGGCCCGCCCAGCGCATCGATGATTGCCGGCACGGTGTCGCTGTGCCCGACGACCAGCACGACACGGCCACCGTGCCTGACCGCCGCCGCCACGGCTCGGGCATGCGCGGCCGTATCGTCCGACGTCGGAACGACCACCGGCGTCAGATGGCGGCTCGACGCCAGCGGCGCGGCGGTCTCACGCGAGCGCCGCCGCTCGGTAGTGACGATCGTGTCCACCTGCGCCTCGTCGAGCGTGGAGGCCAGCGCGTCCGCGCGCCTGCGGCCGGCTTCGCTCAGCGCAACGTCGCCTTTGGGCGCCTCGGCCTTCTCGCCATGGCGGACGAGCACCACGACCTGCGACTCGTCGCGCGCGCCGGCCGTGGACGCGAGGAGCGCGACCAGCGCCAGCGGGGCAACGACCGCACGCATCCAGCGCGTCATGACGCTCCTTCTCAGAATGCCTCTCCAATCGAAAAATACCACCGCCCGTCCTGGTTCTGCGCGTCCTTGCTGAGCGGGTACCCGAAGTCGACGCGGAAGACGAGGAACGGGAAGCTCAGGCGAAGACCGCCGCCGACGCTGTTGCGGTTGCGCTCACCCGGAAACTCGATGTCGCCGAACAGGACCGCGTGATCGTAGAACGTCGCGCCGCGGAAGCGCCAGAACAACGGGAAGCGCAGCTCCTGGTTGAGCACGACCAGGCCCGTCTTCGGATTCGGATTGCCAGGCGTGGTCAGCTGCCCCAGGATGACGTCGTCGTACCCGCGCACGGTGTTGGCGCCGCCGGCGCGGAGCCGCTCGGTGATGATGAAGTCCTGGCCGGGCCCGGTGGCCACCTCGAAGCGTGCCGCCGACCCGAGCACAACGGAGGTGCCGGGGGCGCGAAGGAAGACGAACTGCTGGCCGAGATATTTCCTGAACCCCAGCGTCGATCCCAGCCACTCGGGCGCGATTTCGTAGCTGGACGAGTGGAACCAGCCGCGGCGTGTGTCAATGGCGTTGTCGCGGGCATCCACGACCGCCGACGCGAACGCACGGCCGATGTTGGCGCGGATGGTCGTCGGGAGAGCAATAGGCTCCGGCGTGTCGTCGAGCAGCACGTCGGTGCGAATCTTCTCGAAGTCGTAGCCGTAGGCGAACTGGACCCGACGACGCCTGAGCCGCTGCTCGAACGTCAGTTCGCGCGTGTGATCCTCGAGCGCCTCGGAGAAGGACACGGCGCGCTGCCACTGATCGCTGAAGTAGACGGTGGTTTGGAGCGGCAGGCTGAAGAAGTTGCGGCTCGAGACGTAGGCGCGTCCGAGGCGGTTCGACGAGTTGAAGCGCATGCCGACGCCCGCCGTGATGCCTCGGCCGAAGAGCCCGCGGCGCGTCAAGTCGGCGACGACGCCGGGGTCGAGCGTGCCCCACTTGGGGCTGACCGCGGGCGTCGTGGGATCGTACAGCTGGAAGCCGTAGCGCAGGCGGTACTTTGGCAGCGGCTCGAGGTTGATCGTGACGTCCGCGATGGTAGAGGGCTGCCCGCCCTCGGGCGTCGGACGCGGCGTCGCGTCGATGTCGACGGATCTGAAGACGTCGGTGTCGTAGATGCGGTCGCGGGCGTGGTTGAGATCGTCGAGCAGCACGGGCTGGCCTGACGCAATCGGCAGCAGGCGCGTCACCAGCCGCTCGCGGCTGCCGGTGACGCCGGCAATCTTCACGTCGCCAATCGTCAGCCGCCGGCCGAGGGTCACGTTGAAGGCGAGGTCGATGGTGGAGGGATCGTCCTTTCGCGGCGTGCTCTGCGCCGCCATTCGCGTGCCGCGATAGCCCGCGCGGCGAAAGCGCGTCTGCAGCTGACGAATCGCGTCGGCGACGCGGCTGTCGGTGAACGGATCGCCCTGCTTCAACGGCGGCGCCAGATCCACCTCCGCCCGACGGGCATCGGGCGGGCGCCTTCACGGTGACTTCCCCGATGCGATAGATCGGCCCTTCCACAATCGTCACGGGGAGCTCGGCGCGGCCGCCCTGCAGCCGCGGCTCGCCGGCGGTGACCTTGACGCCCCTGTAGCCGCGGGTGCGATAGGCGTCCGCAAGCACCTGCTCGACCAGGCTCGGCGCCGACCACATCTGCGCTTCGATGCGTGCCCCAGCGATGACGCGCTCGAGCTCGCGCTCGTCGAGCGCGTGGTTGCCCGTGAAGATCGGCACGCGCGTGTCGTATTTCTCGCCTGGCGTGATCGCGATTGCAGCGATCTTCTTCTCGCCGGCGCGGGTGATGGTCGTGCCAATCGTCGGTCGCAGGTAGCCGTGATCGGCCAGCCAGGGCCGCAGCCGGCTGGTGAACTCGTCCCCAAGCAACGAGTCGACCGGCGTGTCCTGCCAGAGCTGAATCAGCATCCGGCGGACGTCGTCCGGCAGATCCATCCCGGTAATACGCAGCTCGGTTGGCGGTCCCGTTTCGATGGTGTAGCCGAGATCGACCGGCGCCAGCTGGCCCGGTTGCGGCTTCGAGGGCGCCGGCGGATCGCGGCGGGCGGTGAGGCGCGCCTCGAAGAAGCCGCGCTCGACGAACATCTTCAGCAACCCGTCGCGGTCACGCTGCCACTTGTAGAAGTCGAAGTGTCGGCCCTCGGTGATGCGCAGGAGGTGGCGCACCTCGTCCTCGGTGATCCCGCCGAAAACCGCGACGTAGACATCGCGTACGACCTCGGTTGGCCGGCGACGGCTGAAATCCGCCGCGGTGCCGCCGCCGCCAAACGACAGATCATGGCGAAGTTCGTACGACTTGTCCCGATTGTCGAGCTGAGCGAAGCGGAATTCGAAATGCTGGAACGGCTCGTAGGCGACGACGTAAGTGATGTCGGCGCTGTCACGCAGGCTCTGCGAGAAGATGACCTCGAGGTTGGGAAACACGCGCTTCGAAAAGGTGATGCGCTGGGCCGGGTTCGAGGTGTTCGACAGGAGCGTCGGGTCGAGCAGCAGGTCTGCCGGGTTGCCCGACTCGACGCGCACGGCGTCGAATCCGATGGCGCGGCCGACCGTGCCGACGATTTCCCCCGACAGCGCCTGCATCAGTTGCGCCGTCACGACCTCGCCCGCTGAACCTGTCGTCGTGCGCTGACCCGAGAGCATCAGCGACGCCACCTCGTCTTCGGGCAGCGGAGGGTCGGACGTCAGTGTCGTCTCGATGTTGCCCTCGCGGCTTTCGACGCGCATCGTGACCTCGTAGCCACCAATCGTCGTGTGCGCCACCAGTCGAACGTCGGGACGAAGCGTCGCGGCGCGGAAGTCGAAGATGCCCGACTCGATCTGGTACGTATGTCCGCCGAAGAAGAGCTGTCCTCCAGGCGCGATGTCTGCCTGCCCCGTCAGCCGAATCCTCGAGATCGGGCCGGCAACGCGCAGGTTCGTCCCGAGCGCCACGCGGGCCAGGCTCGTGTCGATGACGATCGAGTCGTTTGCGAGTACGCGAATGTCGAGGACCACGCCGCTCGGCGCGGCGGCTGCTGTCGTCCCCCCGGCGGCGGGAACGATGTTCTGCTGCTGGCCGAACAGCGCGGCAAGGCCGCCGGTCAGCAGCGACTCGCGATACGCGGCGTCGGTAATCGTCGCCGTGCCGCTGATGCCGTAGCGGCCGTCGGGACGTCCGGCGAATCGCAGGTCGGCATCAGCCGAGCTGCGGAAGCCTCTCGGAATGTCGAACAGCGCGCCGCGCACAGCGATGGTCAGCGCCCCGGACGCGACGCCTCGACCCGGCTGTCGCATCGCGCCGCTAATGTCGAGCGTTCCGCCGTTCACAGTGCCGCTGATGTGCTCGACGGCGATCTGATCGCCGGCAAAACGCGCCGTGCCGTGGATGTCGCTGAGCAGCAGCCGCGGATTTCGCACCAGCAGCTCGACGCCCTCCAGTGTCACGAAGCCGTCGGCGTTCGGCCTTGTCAGCGGGCCACTGACGCGCGCATTCACGATAGCCGTGCCCGCCGGCCGGTACGTGCCGAACAGCAGGCTCAACGTCCGCAGGTCGAGCCGTCCGTCCACCTTCGCATCCATGCTGGGCGTGCCAATCAGCGTCGCCGATCCACCCACCGTGACCTGGGTGCTCGTCGTCGCCTTCGCCGCGATGGTCCAGGGGTCGAGCGTGGCGACGCCCTTCCGCAGCGTGAGGTGACCGACGCCCTGCTGCTCGAGGCTGAGATCGCGCGATCGGATGACCGCGTTCGTCACCCGAGCGTCCGCGGTAATGGCCTCGAACGCAGGGGCCGTCGCCTCGACCAGGTACTCGACACGAATATTGAAGTCGGTGGCACCGAGCGCGTCGGCGCTGACCAGAGGCTCGAGGACCTTGATCGTCACGTCGTCGAGATGCCCGCGAAGCGCGGCGCGGCCGCCATGGCTCGCGCCGGGGACCCCAAAGAACCACGCGGGAATGGAACCGGAAATCGCGGTATGTGCGCCCTGCCACTGCAGCTCGGCGAGATCGATTCGAACGACGTCGTGATCCAGGACGGTGCGGACCCACACGTTGGTGAGCGGTGGATGCACGCCGTCACTCACCGTGCCGGCGTCCACGGCAAGCGATCCGACCACTGCCGGCCGATCCGGTGTGCCCGAGGCCGTGACCGTGACGTCGAGCGGCCCTTCGACGACGGCGCGGTCGAACGACGGCCCCAGAAACGCGCGCGCCGCCGGGCGGAGGTCGTCGAGCCGACCCTTGATGCGCGCCGACAGCTGGTGATCGGCGCGGCCATCGAGCGCACCGGAAACGTCCATGGTCGTGTTGCCGAAACCCGCGCGCAGCCCGGTGACCGCGAGGCTGGACGGCTGCCACACCAGATGCGCGCCAGGCTGGATCGTGGTCGAGATGCCGGCCGCATGCACGTCCAGTCGATTGGCCGTGACGTCGAGCGACGTCAGCAACGGCTCGTTGAGACGGCCTGTCGCGTGCGCCTGGAGGTCCATGGCGCCCACCTCGACATCCACCGCGCCGAGATGCGCGGCCAGGGCCGAATCGGCGGTGTTCACGACGCCGCTGAGATCGAACGGCCGTTCCTCACGCAGTCCCACCGTGCCGGTCACATGCGTACCCAGCTCGGTGGCCGTCACGTCGACCTGGGCCACGTCGTTGGCCGTCGTCGCCCTGCCTTCGACCGGACCGAAGGATCGACCGTCGAGCGCGAGCTGCGGTGACGAGAACGTCGCCTCGATTGCCGGGTTGTCTGACGTGCCCGAGACCTTGACGGTACCCGTCGTGATGGCGCGGAGATCCCCGCCTTGGGTTCCTTCGGGCGTCGTGAGGCCGGGGACCCGTGCGGCGAACGCGTAGTCCTTGATGTCGGCCGAAGCGTCGAGCGCGTTCGTTCGCGTCGAATACGTGACCGAGCCGGTGACGCGACCAGCGCCGCCCTGCGAGAGCTGGATCCCGTTGGCGCGCAGCAAGCCGTCCTGGAACTGCACCTGGCCCGTCACGCGATCCACGTGTTGATCGAGAGCGACCAGCGTCATCGGCCCACCGTCGACGGCGGCGGCAATCAGCGGACGACGAAGCGGGCCCGACACACTGCCCTGCACGTGGACCGGTCCGGTCGCGATCGTGGGCCACTCGAATCGGCGTGTCCACGATTCGGCGGGGATGTCATTGCCAGTGAAGTCTGCGCTGATCGTGTCGCGATCCAGGTCGATCAGCGCCGTGGCCTGCGCGCGGCTGGGGCCGGACTCGGCGGTCCATTCCGTCACTTTGACCGCGTCTGGATCGACCGACGCCTTGGCGTGGACGTGGACCGTTGGCTGATCGGCCCACCGCATCGACGCGTCAAAGGCCACGTCCGTGAGGATCCGGCGAAAGGTGCGGCTGAGCACGGCCTCCCCGGTCAGGTCGCCCGACGATCCTTCCAGCGGCGTTTCGAGCTCGAGCCCGGTCAGACGCAGCCCGTCGCGGAAGACGGCCGGTGACGAACCGCTCAACGACAGGCGTCCCGTGATCGGCCAGTCGCCGTAGTCGCGGAGGCTGCCGCGCGTGAGGAGCCGGCCCTTGAGGCCGAGCGCGCCATCCGCGAGCCCATCGACGTCGATCGTCCACGGACCGCGAGCGAACGTGGAGACAATCCGCCCGTCGTACCAGAGAATCTCGCCGCGGCGCGGCCCAGACGGCCGCCGGCGCCATGTCGACTCGAGCCGTCCTTCGAGCAGATCGGCATCCCAGCCCGGCCACCGCCCATTGAAGGTGCCGCCGACAATCGAGCCCGGCGCCACCCGAACGGCGCCCGGCGAGGACGAGAACAGGATCTTCCAGACCTCTCCGGCGTCCACGTCTCGCCATTTCATCGACGCGTGGCTGGTGTCCGTCCTGGACCAGGCGAGGTGACCCGTGCCCTCTCCCCAGCCGCCGGCCACGCGAAGGGCGAGACGCGACAGCGTGATGCCGCTTGTCGCAAGGCCGCCCGTGGCATCGAAGTCCTGCACCGGCACGTGGCGCCAGCTGATGTTCTTCCCGGTCAGCCTGACGTCGGCAAACGCGGGCGCGCCGGCGTCCGATGGCATCGTGAAATCGAGCGCGAGCGGTCCGCTCAACGTGTCGAGGAGCGGATACCACGCCTTCAGCGACTCGCCGCGTACGTCGCCGCGCGCATGAAGCTGGAGGCGATCGGTGCCGTGAAACGCGAACTTCACGGTGGTGCTGATCCGGCCCTCGCGCGCCTGGACCAGGAGGTTCTCGACGCCAGCCAGCTCCGGCGTGTAGATCGCGCGGCCGCCCAGAAGCGTGAGCGAGGTGCCGCGCGGCTCCCATTTGAAATTGCTCGTCGCGCCGGCCTGCATCGATCCGGCGAGGCGTCCAGCGCCCTCCCCGGTCGGCACCATGTCCACGCGCAGGCCCTTGGTATCGGAGGCGAAGTTGGCGTCATGGTCCTCGTAGCGAACGTCAACGCCTCTCAGCCGCAGCGCGGCGAAAGCCGGCAGCCGCCGGCGCGCCGAGGTCGGCGTGGCACGCGGGCGCATCCACTGCTCGGGAAAACTGACCCAGCGCCTGTCTTTGCGCACCAGACGCACGCGGGCGGACTCGAGCGTGACGTCGAGGCCGTCGAGCGATCCCTTGAAGGTGCTGAACGGAAACGCGACCTCGACGCGCCGGGCCTCGACGAGCGGCGGCCCGCCGGGACGTCCGAACTCGAGGCCTTCCATCGTGACGTGACGGGTGATGAGGTTGTAGTGGACGCTGGTGTAGCGGATCGACACGCCGAGCGAGGCACGCAGGCGTGTCAGGCCGATCTCGACGAGCGCGCGCTCGACGGGGGGCAGGTGGATGGCGATGAAAACGCAGAGGATCAGGGCACCCAGCGCCACCAGCCCCCGCCTGATCCACCGCCACAGCCGCGACCTGCGCGGTTCGTCAGGCTGCTGATCCCCGCTCACCGTTCGATATTACCGTCCTTCGTCGGGGCGCACGCAGTGCGCCCCTACTTGCCCGAGCTAAAGCTCGGGCCTGCGTACGGTGTTGCCCGAGCCAAAGCTCGGGCCTACGTACGAGGTGTTGCCCGAGCTAAAGCTCGGGCCTACGTACGAAGGGCAACGATTTAGGACGCTCGTAGGCCCAAGCTTTACGCTCGTAGGCCCAAGCTTTAGCTTGGGCATCTCGCGCACCCCTATAATCGATTTGAAATGGACGAGAAACCCCCGAGCCCACCGACGGGCGAACCAGTCAAGGTCGTCGACCGCCGCTGGTGGGCGCGCGGCGATGACGTGCCAGCGGCCGAAGCGGTCGCCGGAAAGCCGAGCTATGTCGAGGAGCTCGAACAGCGCCTGGCGGACCGCGACAGGCAGGTGCAGCAAGCGCTGCAGCAGCTGAAGGCGGCGACCACGGAGTACGACGAGGCCCGGGTCCGGGCACGGCGCGAGGTGGTCAAGGAGGTGGAGCGCAGCAAGCGCGCGATGCTCGGCGAGCTCCTCGAGGTGCTGGACAACCTCGATCGGGCGCTGGATGCGGCGGCGACCGCGCAGTCGGTCGACTCGCTGCTCGAGGGCGTACGCCTTGTCCGATCGCAGTTCCTCAGCCGCCTGGAGGGATTCGGCATTACGACTCTTGATGCCTTGCACCAGCCGTTCGATCCGGTGCGCCACGAGGCCGTGACGACGGTCCCCGTCGCCTCCCCGGACGACGACGACCGCGTCGTCGGCATTGTCAGGCCGGGTTATCGCATTGGCGACGACATCCTGCGGCCGGCGATGGTCGCGGTGGGAAAGCACGCCTGACACGATGGCACTGATCCTGGTGTTGCTCGCAGCCGCGTTTCCGTCTAGCAGAGTGCCCGCAGCCGCCCAGACGGCGCAGCAACGGCCCGAGTGGAATCAGCCGGCTCCGGCATTCCGGATCGTCGGCAACATCCACTACGTCGGGACGAACGAGCTGGCAGCCTATCTCCTGACGACGCCGGAAGGACACATCCTGATCGACGGTGGCCTGCCGGAATCGGCGCCGCTCATCGAGCGCTCGATACGACAGCTCGGGTTCAAGGTCGAGGACGTGAAGATCCTGCTGACGACGCAGGCGCATTTCGATCATGTCGGGTCGATGGCGGCGCTGGCGTCGGCGTCCGGCGGGCAGGTGATGGTAATGGTCGGTGACCAGGAGATCGTCGAGCACGGGGGCAAGGGCGATTACCTGTTCGGCGACACCGCGACGTTTCCGCCAACGAAGGTGGCGCGCGTGCTGCGCGACGGCGCGCCCGTGACCCTCGGCGGCACGACGCTGACCGCGCATGCCACACCGGGCCACACCCGCGGCTGCACGACGTTTACGACGACGGTGGAAGAGGACGGACGGCAGCTGCTGGTGGTGTTTCCGGGCAGCACGTCTGTGAACCCGGGCACGCGGCTGGTGCGCGACGAATCGTATCCCGGCATCAAGGCGGACTACGAGAAGACGTTCGCGACGCTCGCCTCGCTGAAGGCCGATGTCTTCCTCGGTGCGCACACGAGCTTCTTCGATCTGGCCGGCAAGCGCGAACGCCTGGATCGAGGTGAGAAGCCGAACCCGTTCATCGATTCTGCCGGATACCAGGCTTGGATTGCGCGAATGAAGGCGCAGTTCGAAAAGGTGGTCGCCGAGCAGCAGTAGGGGCGCATGGCAATGCGCCCAGCCGGGAGCATCACGCTGTTATATGGATTCCATCGTCGAACGCCGTCTTCGCTACATCGAGCGGCAGAAGAAGCTTCACGCCGAGAGCGTGAACGTCGATCCCGGCTCGCGCCCGGTGATGGGCACGGGGCCGGGCAACCGCCATGGCATGCCGCAGCTGCCGATCGGGCAGCACGTGGTGAAGAACTGGCCGGTCCTGGATCTGGGCGATGTGCCCGAGGTCGATTTGCGAGACTGGCGGCTCGAGGTCGGCGGCCTGGTCGAAAACCCGCTCACGTTGACGTGGAGTGACTTCCTGGCGCTGCCGCAGGCAGACGACGTCAGCGACTTTCATTGCGTGACGACGTGGAGCCGCTACGACAACCACTGGCAGGGCGTCCGTTTCAGGACGATCGCCGAGCTCGCGGTGCCGAAAGACGAGGCGCATTTCGTCCTGTGCACCGGCTACGACCACATGCCGGGCACGCAGATCCCCTATACGACGAACCTGCCGCTCGCGCGCGCGATCGAGGACGACGTGCTGCTGGTGCACACCTGGGAAGGGGCGCCGCTGCCGCGGGAGCATGGCGGCCCGGTGCGGATGATCACGCCGAAGCTGTACGCGTGGAAGGGCGCAAAGTGGATTCGAAAGATCGAATTCCTCGAGCGCGACCAGCGCGGGTTCTGGGAGGTCCGTGGCTATTCGAACACCGCGGAGCCCTGGGCCGACGATCGTTACAGTTAAACGGACAAAAGCTACAGTAGGACCCCACTTCAGTCGGGCCAATTGGTCAAACCATCGGATGGCCGTGACCGCAACAATCGCGCGACTGTAGCGGTTACTCCCGCGCATTCCACGCGTGCAGCGGTTCCCCAGCGCCATCCGTCACCGTCGTGTTGTCAAACCACGCACGGATCGTCCCAAACCCTTGCTACAATTGGGGAACATCGCTCGCGGCCATACGAGAATTCGTTCACCCCGCGTCCATGGACCAGGAGATCTGATGAGCAAGCGTACGACCCGCACCGAGTCTTCCGAACCCTCAGCCCCCGCACCGCGCACGCGCAAGGCCTCGCCGGCCGAGCCGACCGCCGCGGCGCCCAAAGCCCCTCGCCTCCGCAAGAAGACCGTCGCCCCTGCCGCGGCAGCCGCGCCGTTGAACGGCCACTCGGCTCCGTCGGCCGGATCCGGACGGTTGACCATCGTGGAGGCGGAGCCGAGCTACGAGCAGATCGCCACCCGCGCCTACTTCATTGCGCTGGAGCGCGGCTTCCAGACCGATCCGCTCTCTGACTGGCTGGTGGCCGAGCGCGAGCTGCGCACGTCGGCTCGCGCCTGACCGGGGTCCGTTCCAGGACCTCTTCCCCTGCGCACTGATATCCTTTGTCGGTGCGCGCCGCACCGACGCCTGCTCCTTCGCCCTGGCGCGAAGGCGATCGCGTGGTTCAGCCCATGCTGGCGTCCACGGTCGAAGTCCCGTTGCGCGGCGAGGACCTGGTTTACGAGCCGAAGTATGACGGCGTCCGCACGCTGGCGCTGCTGACGCCGGGCCGGCCGCGGCCGGGCGTGCGGCTGACGTCGCGCCTCGGCAACGACAAGACGGCGCAGTTCCCCGAAATTGCGCGCGAGCTGGAGCGGTTCGCCAAGGAGCGGCTGCGCGGCGCGCTGCTGCTCGACGGCGAGATCGTGGCGCTGGATGATCGCGGCCGTCCGGTCAGCTTCCAGCATCTGCAGGGGCGCATTCACGTCAAGTCGCCGTCGAAAGCGGCGACGGACGCGCCGGTGGCGTTCGTCGTCTTCGATCTGCTGCGCGAAGGCGGAGACGATCTGCGCGGGCTGCCGCTGACGGCCCGCCGCGCGCGGCTCGAGCGCGTTTTCAACGACCCTGGATCGCCGCTGCTGCGGATGTCGCCGCAGGTCGCCCGCGACGGGCGCGAGCTGTATCGCCAGGCGATTGCGGACGGCTGGGAGGGCTTGATCGCGAAGCGCGCCGAGTCGCGCTACTTCTCGGGCAAGCGCTCCACCGACTGGACGAAGCTGAAGCTGATTCGGGCGCAGGAGTTCGTGGTGGGCGGGTGGACTGCGCCGCGAGGCGCCCGATCGCATTTTGGCGCGCTGCTCCTCGGGGTCTACGAGGGCAGAAAGCTGGTGTACGTCGGGCACGTCGGCAGCGGCTTCAACGAGAAGGAGCTGACGAAGCTGATGGCGCTGCTGCGGCCGCTGCGGGTCGATGAGAGCCCCTTCGACGTGCCACCGCCGGCCACGAACGACACGCCGCACTGGGTCCGGCCGGCGCTGGTCGCGGAAGTGAAGTTCACCGAGTGGACCGACGACAACCGGCTCCGCCACCCCACTTATCTCGGCCTGCGCGACGACGTGAAGCCCTCGTCCATCCGCCGCGAGCCGGGATCGAAATACAGCGCCGTTGCCCTGGACCGCCTAGGGAACGAGAAGGCGACAGTAGGGCTGGGTCCCAAATCTGCAGTAGGGCCGGATCCCAAATCTGCAGTAGGGCCGCACTTTAGTGCGGCCAAACCAAACACGGCAGGCGTAGGCCCGAGCTTCAGCTCGGGCAAGAAAACGAAATCGCCCACGTCTCGCTCGAAGAAATCGACTCGCGCCAAACCGCTCGATCCCGCCCTCCAGCTGGTGCTCGATCAGCTCGACGACTTCGAGCACAACCGCCGCAAGGGGGCGCTGGTGCTGCCCGACGGCGACACGCTGGACGTCGGCAATCTCGAGAAGGTGTTCTGGCCAGAGCTGAAGCTGACCAAGGGCGATCTGCTCCGTTACTACGTTCGCGTCTCGCCCTACATCCTCCCCGTCGTCGAAGGCCGGCCGCTGGTGATGAAGCGGTATCCCAACGGCATCAGCAGCCAGGCTTTTTACCAGCACCGGGCGCCGGAGCCGCTGCCGCCGAACGTGCCGACCGTCTCGTGGCCTGACGATGACGTGCCGAGCCGCCTTGTCGGAGGCAGCCTCAAGACGTTGCTCTATCTGACGCAGCTGGCGGCGATTCTCGGAAGACCCGTGGTTCTCGAAGGCCGCCACGCCGCACCTGCTCGAGGACATCGCGTTCGATCTCGATCCGATGCCGGGCACGTCGTTCGAGACCGTGCTCGACGTGGCGCGCTGGCTGCGTGACGAGCTCGATCACGTCGGGGTGGTCGGCGTGCCGAAGACGTCGGGCGCCGACGGGCTGCACATCTACGTCCGGATGCCGCCGAAGACGACCTACGAGGCCGGACGGATCTGGGCACAGATCGTGGCGACGATGGTGGCGACACGGCATCCGAAGGTGGCGACCGTCGAGCGGGTGGTCCGGAAGCGCGGCGCGAAGGTGTACGTGGACTACCTGCAGAATATCGAGGGCAAGACGCTGGCGTGCGCCTACAGCGCGCGCGCGAGTGCCTTTGCCGGCGCTTCCACGCCGGTGACCTGGAAGGAGATCGACGACGGGTTCGATCGCCGCGACTTCACGATCCAGACGCTGCCCGATCGCCTCGCGTCGGTCGGCGACCTGTGGAAACCGATTCGGGCCGGCAAACCCGCCAATCTCCGACGTGTCGAGAAGGACCCTGGGTGGTGACGTAGGCCCGAGTAAGTGTACGTAGGCCCGAGCTTCAGCTCGGGCGTCCGCGCAGCGGTGCGGATTCGGCACCAAAGACGGCGTGAAGGGACAGCCGATTCGACGTGGTTGCGGGTTGCCTCGTCTGCAGCCGTTCCTCTATACTGATCGTTCGTGCGCCCGTAGCTCAGTTGGATAGAGCGCCGGACTTCGAATCCGTAGGTCGCAGGTTCGAGTCCTGCCGGGCGCGCCAACCCGGTTGCGGGTTGTCAGCGCCAGGCCGGACCTCAGTCACGACGCATAACGCTCCGCGTATGCGATCGGGTTCGAGCCTGCCGGGCGCGCCACCGTTGGCGGCCTCGAGAAGTTGCGGATTTCGGATTGTGGATTGTGGATTGCGGATTCGACGTGGATGTCGGGCGCTCTTTTCCAATCCGCAATCTGAAATCCGCAATCCGCAATTCAGTCGTCCACCCTGGGCCCGTAGCTCAATTGGCAGAGCAGCAGACTCTTAATCTGTAGGTTGAAGGTTCGATTCCTTCCGGGCTCACCAGCTTTTCCCAACAAAACGAAGAGGTTTGCGAGCGTCGAGCGTCTCGAACGGAGCGGCTGACGCCCACGTTGACGCCCACCCTGCCTTGAAGGCCATCCGACTTGGCGCGCGCGAAGCCCATGGCGGATCGAATCGACTAGGGTCACTTTCGTAGCATCTCCTGCGACCCTCTGGCGTTTGGCAATTCTTCCCGCTTGACTTCTCTTTCACCGCAGGAACCGCTCACCGATCCATGACGACTCCCGAACAGATCGATTTGTGGCGACAGGCGGCTGCTGAGAGTCAGCGTCTTGAGTTCAAGGAGGCCAAAGAAAGCAACAGGCGCGGGCGGTCGTGCGCGGAAACCGCTGCGTGCTGCGGACCGACCTGCTGCTTCTAGACGCAGCACGTCCGCTACCACTGGCGCTTAACGGTGGAAGCCGACCCGAATGGACTACGTGATGACCCCCCGGTTCGCGCCGGGCCTGCTGAGCGTCACCAAGTAGCGGCATTGGCCGCACGACAGGTAGGTGATGTACTGCGTTTGAGCGACCTCTCGCAAATCACGCGAGCCGCAGTGTGGACAGAACATCGGCTCAGTCGTCGTACCCGACTGACCGCTGGGCATTGGGCGCGGACGCTCGGGGCCAGCCATAACTAAGCGGGCTGGCCATCAACGACCTGGGTCGGTCGCGCGGATTCTCGCCGATCGATCGCTGTCCATATGTATGCGCAGGAGTCGCAGCAAAGGCGGACGGTACCAGGCTTCGCGCCCGCCAGTCGGACGGTCGGCGCCCCACACGACTCGCAGCGTGTGCGCGGTCGTGGCCCGATATTCACTGGGCCGACAGGTTGGGGGGCTGGAAACGCGAGCACCTTCATCGCGCCCACTCTATTCCTGCCGTTCCGCCGCCGCAACTTGAATCTAGCTATATTTTCTCGTGGATGGGCCCTTTTGGCGCCAGCAGGTGGCAGTGACACTCACGTCCGACCCTGGCGCGTGGCTTCGGCCTTACTACGTCGCGCTGAAAAACGGCAACACGTTCTGGACGCTCGCGACGCCCCGGCGGTCAGGGGGTCGAGCTAGCGGGTCACCAAGGACGATAAAGCCACCCGCGCTCGCGCAACTTCTCGCGCCGCGTCGCGGCCGATTCCGGAACGGAGGTCCGTCGGGCGATTATCTGACGGCGCCGCGATGCGGCGCGAAGACCCCTCGGCTCCGCCTGCCTATATCCGGCGATTCGGTGGCCAGCATTGCTCGCTCACGAGGCCGTTCTGAGGTGGGTGTTGGCGGAACGCCTTTGAGTGAATTGTCGGGAACCCGTGCAGGCGCGGTGGCGACGGAAACGGTAACGAGCGGCTAGAAGGTCCGCTGCCGCCGCCGCACCATTCGCCGCTTCGGCCGAGTGAAGTACGCCAGTGCGGCACAGAGGCCGACGATCACTACGGCCGCCACGGGCGCAATCCAGAAGCCCAACTCCATGGCCGTTGTCCTTACGATTCCGGAGCCTGGACGGTCCAGCCGTGTCACAGACGACGCGGATGAAGTGCCGGCCGGGCTCAGGCGAGGATGTGTGCTCGCGGCCCTCTTGACCGCAGTTGGGGCAGATCGGTACGTGGGGAGTGGGAGCATCCGCAACGTTGTCCGCCGCGACTGCGCGAGTGGCCCCGAGCACGCGGGTCGGTAGAGCAAGCCTGTTGCCACGAAGTACCGCCCAGCGCCATCGTCGTCGTGTCGGTGACCGCTGTCACTTCGATGTACACGAGTGCCACGATCCTAGGTATTTTGGGATCGCGATCCTAGTCTAGGCGGGTCGCGCGTACCCCACAGATACCCACTCGCGGCAGTTGCCCCTCCAAGTCCGTCTGGCTCTGAGAAGAACAACCTGAAGCTCGCCCAAGAAAACGTTGCTGCGTTCCCCAAGGGGTGCCGACGCAGTAACTCGCTGCCAGCACGCGAGTTGCGCGCTCTTCGACCACAGCTCAGCCGTTCGGCCTTGAGTTTGCGATCCTCGATGGCTGTTGCCGTTTTCCGGCAGCCTTCAGGGAGACATCGACACTCATGAGCAGACGCACCTCCGCACTCGTTGGCGCCATCGCGATGGCCCTCCTCTATGCTGCGGCCCCCGCGTGGGCGGCGCCCGATCCGTCCTGTCGCGGCGGTGTGATTGCCAACGGGCCGTTCTCATACAGCCCCGCCAATCTCGGCGCCCATACCTTCGTGGGTACCGACGCGACCGCAGCGGCGGCCAGTTTCACGATTACCGCCCCGGGTGACCCGGGTGACACCGTCTTTCCGGCCCAGAGCGGCGGCCCTTGCCAGGACTCGGCCACCGCGGAGATTCGCGTCTTCGGCATCGAGAAGGTCGCCGACGCCGACGGCAACATGCTCGACGAGACGGTCGATGTTCCGGTCGAGTCGCCGCTTGGTCTCCAGATTGCCGCGGCCTTCTATCTGGATCCATCGTCGCACCTGTTCGGTATCGCCGAGACGTTGGCGGTGAACGTCAGCATCAGCAATCCGCTGGTCGGCGCGGGAGACTTCGGCGATTACGTGATCACGCTGAAGGCCCAAGCGATCGGCGCCGGCATCGGCGTTGGCAGCGGGACACGCTACATGCTGGGCCTGCGGGCCCCGGCCGCGACCGACACCGTTCCGCCAACGGTTACCGTCAATAAACCGAGCGATGACGAGGTGCTGGGTCCGATGGCCGTCGAAATCGCCGCCGTCGATCCCATGCCGGGCAGTGGCGTGAACTGGATGGGGGCGACGATCAGCAGCGCCGGCGGTACGGTGTCGAATCTGGTGATTGCTCTGGCGCTCGATCACTCATTGCCGGTCGCGGCCGGCGTGACGGTGACGGGCACCGGCACGTTCTATCCGGCCGGCGGAACTGGGGCAACAGGCACCACGCTCGAAACGGCATTCACGAGCGCCGCCCGTAGCGGCATCGGGACATATACCCTGACCGCGAGTGCGACGGACGTAGCGGGCAACACCGGCAGCACCGCCAAAGCGTTCAAACTGACGTATGCGCTGGAGTTCACGAAAGCCAGTGCGCAGCCGACGTGCGCTGGGGGCGGCACCAGTAACTGCACCGGCCAATTTCACTTCACGCTTCGCCGATCCAGCGTGACCTCGGACGGTGCCTTCATGTTCGACCGGACCGTCCGGGTCGATCTGGTCAACACCGCGAGCAACGCCATCGTCGCGACCCACACCTACGGCACGGGGGATATCAAAGCGTGGGTCCAGATTGACGCGGCGGCGTTCCAGTACCAGACGCATTTTCGGCGAGGTGATGTTGGCGCCACGAGCCCGGCCACCTATGTGGCGAGGGTCTACTGCAAGGACGTAGATAACAACTGGATGCTCCAGGGTACCAGCGCATCCGTCACCTTTTAGCGCGCAGGCGCTCGTCGATGAGAGAGGCTGGCGTCTCGCGAGTGAAGCGGACGCCTGCCATCACGGTAGAGACACACGATGATCGCACAGTTACGTTGGGTCGCCTCGGGCAGTGCGGTGGCGCCGCTGGAATTTGGTCGGGCGCTGCACCGCTTCACGGACCACGTTTGCCATGTCTCGTGTTGGCTCCAGAGGCAACACGCGCGTGCGGTCCTTCAGGTCGATCGATCGGGAAGGGTCTATCTTGGGTGTCCAGACTGCGGACACCAGTCACGCGGCTGGCAGACGCCCTGGAGAGGCTCGCGGCCTGCGTAGGATTCCGTGTGGCTCGGCCAAACGATCGGGCTAGACTGTGCCCGATGACGGCGTCTTCTGGATGCTCGCCGGCCCGCAACGCTTCGAGGCGCTCTGCTGGGCCGTCAAACCCGAGCATCCGCGCCGAGGCGCGCGGCTGAGTGGCGGATCACGCTGCTCGATAGGGGCAGGGTCTGACGCGTACGCAGCAAGGGCCGTCTCGCGACGGCCCCTCGCACTGCGATGTCATTCCGTTCCTTGATTCAGAGTCGCGTCGAGTTACCAGGTCACCGAAACGACCGCGCCGAGGGCACGGCGCCCGAGCGCGGGCGTCACCGTTGCGTGCGCGCCGGCACCGCGCCTGTAAATCTCGCGGTCGCGGTGGATGAGGGCATCGATCCCGACGCCAACAGCGGTGCCCAGGCCGCCCAATAACAGCGTGCCCGCCACGTAGCCGCCCGCGCCCGGCTCGGAACAGCCTATTACCACCGGATCGCAGCCGCTCGCGGTCGCGATCGCGGCCAGTCCCAGGGCTGCGCCCACGCCGAATCCAATCAGTGCCCCGTTCGCAAGGCTGTCGGCGGGGTGATCGATCCTGACGATGCGGTCGTACGCAACATCGACGCTCTTTCCATCCACGAGCAATCTGAGCCCGTCAGCCGCGAGGGTGCCTATTCTGCCTTTGAACTCCTGCCCCTGGTCGTCGGTGATCGACACCTTCTGACCGTCCTTCACGCGCGTTCGAATGCTGTCCGCGTTCGTCTGAGCCATCGTGGGCGATGACACGAAGAGAAGAGCGAGCGCCGCGGAGTAAATGCGGATCCGCTGGTTCATCCAGGTCTCCTGAGAATGACAGGTGTGGCGGGACTTCAAATACCCGCCCTGCGCGGGCGGGAACGTTCTCACCCTAAGTGTCCTCTACTGCGGGCCCTTTGCCTGCCGGCCGAAGGCGTACTCCAGGGTCACCTCACAACTCCGACCAGCCGCCGAGAAGGTGCCTCGCCCGCCTCTCTTGGTGTGCGACACGCCAGCAGCGAACACATCATTCGGTCCAACCTTCACGGTGCCTTCTTTCAAATCCTTCCCCTCGCCTTCAGACGAAGCCGTGCGCACCTCGGTATCAGGTCCGAAGCCCTCGCCGAGAATCGCAAAGGTCTTGCGGTCCTCGGTCAGCATCGCGGCCCAGACGTGGCACGAACCTTTCCTAGCCTCGATCGGAAAGGGGAAGACCTCATCGGCGGCGTAAACGCCGCCGTCGTCACCGACCAACTCGATCTTGAAGGGCTCGCCGTTGTTGTAATCGTCAATTGTCAAAACTGATTTCGATAACGCGACGCGTGGGCCGTCTCCGGCCTTGCCGGTCGTCAGGGACCCTGATTCGTCGGCCTGAATCCCGGTCATGATTACCTGGGGCTTCGGAATGGCCACGCTGGAAACCTGCAGTCGCAGCGTCTTCCCGCGAGGGAACCCGGACGTGGCGATGCGGTAGGTTACCCGCGTCCCGTGGCGGCCTGGCTCCCGCTTCACCTCCTCCAGCGTAACAACGGTGCCAGGCGTCTGTTTGGCGTTCCGGAGACTGTGCAGTGTCGAAACAACTGGGTCGCTCACTTGATCAGCGAACGCCGCCAATTCTGTACATGCGATGATCGCGATCATGGCAACCGGGAGTACCCGATGACGCACGCTCGTGGACCCTTTCATAGATCCTCCTGTGCAATTGCCACTGGACGGGGAAGGTGCCTTCGAGAATCTCTCGAACTCGCTACCTCTGTGCCTTAACAAGCGAGTTGTCTTTGACTTTATCTGCGCCGAGCGGCTGAAGCTTTCGGACTTCGACGGAACCCTGCCCCGGCTGCACGAGCACGAGTCGGCCGTGGCCCTTCATGAACCCCGACGCGATCTCGACTCGCAGAGGAGTAGGCCGCCCCAGGAGCCGCATAGACCGTCAGCGAAGATTGCGCAGCGTCAGAACCGACTGCCAAAAACAGACCCGCCGTTATCGCTAGTGCTCTCTTCATGGGGCCTCCATGCGAACGCCAGCGGGTTATTAACGCTGAGGTGGCCCCCATTGATGGGGGATCCATGACCGTCGGTCAAGAGAAAACGCACACTGGTATTGGCCTGGCGTTAGCCCGCCTAGTTCCTGGGCCCCTCGTCAAAATGGCGCTAGACCAGCGAAATGCGACGGATTCCTGAGTAATTGCAGTGGAACCGGCGGTCGCAACTAGACCGACGACGGCTGATTAGGCCCGCACTAGCCGACGCCAGATGACGGCCCCGAATTGACGCCCTGTCTGACACCCAAGCGTCCGGAAGGTTCGATTCCTTCCGGGCTCACCAGCATCCCCCAGCGCGGATGCGCGCGCCGAGTCACACGCCGCAGTCCCGCCCGCATGTGTTCGGCGAGCGGTCTGTGGCCGAACAGCGCGAGACGCAGACCACTCACCCACGCTGCCGCAGACGGCCACATGAGCGCCGCTTCTGGGCGAGACATTCAGACTCGCCCCGAAGCGCCTCGTGAAGCCGACCGCGACGGCGCGATGAGTGCTCCGGGTGTTATCCCACGAGCGGTGTGGACACCCCGAGCTTGAACCCGTCCAGATCGTTGAACTGGAACATGCGTGCGCCCCACGGACGGTCCGCCGGCTCACTCAGCAGCGCTCCACCCGCGGCCTTGATCCGCGCAGCAGCCGCGTCCACATCGGCAGCGCCCGCCACGTTGATCTGCAGGTAGAAACCCTGTCCCTTGATCCGGTCCCAACCGAGCTTGCCATCGTCCTGGTTGAGGACGATGTGGCAATCACCCGCGGCGACCACCGCCGCAACGACCTTCCCTTCGTTCTCGAACGTCTGAGCCACCGCAAACCCGATGGCATCGCGGTAGAAGCGAATAGACGCCTCCAGGTCCTTGCAGGTGATCGAGCAGCCCAGATTGGTCGCGTTGATTGCGGCCGCCGTATCGGTCATTGATTGATCCCTCCGTTGGTCGTGATGAAGGTCGAGGATGGTGCGTTCAACCGAGGAAGGGCGAGTGTACGGCGAGACTCGGTCGGGCGCAATCCAGGGGTTGGGGCCGAGGTCGCCGGTTCGGCACGCCGCCGCAACGGACGGCTCGCCGCGGTGGCCAATGGCCGGCTTGGTGGTCGGCCTCGCGCCAGGCGCTTCCGCACAACGGCGCGCTAAGTCTCGCTGAGCCGCAGAGTCAACAAGTCGGGAGCGCCCGTCAAGATGCACGGCATCATGCCGCCGTCCGCAGTACCTCAACCTGCCGCAGCCAGCCCTCCAGCTGGTTCCAACTCGCGAAAATGCGACTCACCATTTTCGCGCCTCGGGCCTCGCTGTCTGGCTGTCCGTCAGGTTGCGGAAATTGCCGAACCCGACGAGGCGGTGCCCCACAGAGCCAGCAGTGCTTCATTAAGGGGCCGTCCGCTGAACTGGATCTCATGGCCGGCACCTTCAATCACCATCCGGGAGGCGCCTATCCGTTCAGCGAGGTCGTCGCAGATGGCGTCGAATCCCGCGCTATGCCCACCGGATACGACGAGCTTCGGGAACGGCGCCGGCGCTAGCTCCGCGAGCGGTAGGTCGGGTTCCCAGATCGGCCGCCCGCGGCGGAGCACGGGCACGAGCGGAACTGCAGCGGCGATCAGTTCGGGCGGGAGAGCGTCCGGATCGCTCCCCACCGCCTTCAGAAAGCGGACGACCCAGTCCTCGTCTGGGAGATCCTGATCCCAGAGGCGGCGCACCTCGCCCACGAGTGCCCGCGCAGCTGGATGGTGCTGGCCCAGCGCGAATGCGCCTGGCTCCAGCAGCGTCAGAGATAGAGTCGCATCCGGACGGCGGGCAGCCGCGAACAGAACGCCGAGACCGCCATAGGAATGACCCACGAGGTGGGCACCATCGCCCATGAGGTCGGCGATGTCGTCGGCATCACTCAGGAAGTCCTCGCGTTCGGCCGCCGGGCTTCGCCCATAACCTCGCCGGTCAGGCACCAACAGGCGAAACCCTTCTTCGGAGAGCGGTCGTTGTGCCCGCCATTCGTCAGCTCCTATCGCCAGCGAACCGTGCACCAGCACCACGGGCACGCCAGAACCCCACGAGCCTACGAAGAGGTCACTCACCGGTCAGGCTCCGTCGTCTGGGTGGATTTTCCGACCGCGGCGCAACAAGCATCCAACCCCAAGTGTAGCCATCGGATCAACGAACGCCGAATGATAGCTCGCCGTTCCGATGGAACACGAACGGGCAGATCGTGGCCCTCGGCCTTCAGGCAGCGAGTTCCCGAATGGCCGCATCGACACGGGCGAACAGTGCGCTCGTCACGTGCGCCACTAGTAGCTGACGCGCGTGGATGGAGAGGGGTGCGCCTGACGGTGATGCGGCGCGTACGCTGGTGGGCGCAATCGTGCGATGCTGAGGGCGCATTTCGAGCGAGGGTGCCTGTGGGAGTCGTCGTGCAGAAATATGGCGGCAGCAGCGTCGCCGATGTGGCCAGGCTCCGTTCCGTGGCGGAGCGGGTGATGCGCACGAAGCAGCAGGGCCATGATGTGGTCGTCGTCGTCTCAGCCATGGGCGACACGACCGACGAGCTGCTGGGACTCGCCAAGCAGCTCTCCGCCAACCCCGATCGTCGGGAGCTCGACATGCTGCTGTCCGCGGGCGAGCGCATTTCGATGGCGCTTCTCTCGATGGCGCTGCGCGAGATGGGCGGAGATGCCATCAGTTTCACCGGAAGCCAGTCGGGCATCATCACGAACGATCGTCACGTCGACGCCCGGATCGTCGAGGTGAGACCCTTCAGGGTTCAGGACGAGCTCGCCCGCGGACGCATCGTCGTGGTGGCGGGATACCAAGGCGTGTCGTACCGGCGCGAGGTGACCACGCTCGGACGAGGCGGCAGCGACACCACGGCTGTTGCCCTCGCGGCGGCGCTCGGGGCCGAATGGTGCGAGATCTGTTCGGACGTCGACGGCGTGTACTCTGCGGATCCCCGGGTGGTGGAGGCACCGCACCGCATCCCTCTGCTGTCGTACGAGGAAACCCAGGAGATGGCGGAATCCGGTGCCAGGGTGCTGAACGCGCAGGCGGTGGAGTTTGCGAAGGAGCGCGGCATCGCGATCTATGCCCGCGCGACCGCGTCTCCCCTGCCCGGGACAGATCCCTCGGCAGACGGCACGGTAGTGCGGAAGTCCGCACCTCGCATGCCGGGGACCGTCGTCGGCGTCGCGAGCGAGCGCGACGTGTTGCTGTTGCGCGCCTCCTGCAATGGCCTCCGGGTGCTCGCGTTTCTCGACACGCACCACGTGGCGGGCAAGCAGCTGCACATCGTGACCGTCGAGGGCGCTGACGACGACGTATCGCTCGTGGTGTCCCGCGAAAACCTTCACGACGAAGATCGCGTGCGGGGCGACCTCGAACGAGAGCTGGGCATGCGCGCAAGGCTCATCGACGGTTTCGGAGCCGTCAGCGCGATCGGTGCCGGCATCAATCAGTCCTACGACAACCTGCGGCGTGGCACTCGAGCCCTCCAGACGGCGGGCGTTACGCCCCGCGACATTGCGACCTCTTCGTTCCGCATCACGTGGTTCGTTGAACGCCGGCGCGTCGACGACGCCACGCGCCTGCTGCACCACGCGTTGATCGACGCGCAGCCCTTGCCCGTCCCCTGATGAGGGGTCACTTCACTTTCTTTTGCGCCTTCCGCCTCTCGGCCCAGTACTTCTTCATTCGTTGAGAAACCGCCTTCCGGGCCTCCGCCGACATCTGCCGGCCTCGTCTTCGCGCGGTATTGAGCGTGCGACCCACAGCGCGTCTGGTCTTTGGGAGCGCCAACTCGGGGAATGTTCGCTCGATCGCGATGATTTCAGCACGAAGTTGCCTTAGGGCCGCTTCGGCTCCCCCCCTGGCCCATTCCCGTAGACGCTCGGCACTTAACTTGCTGGACGATCGGGGCACATGTCCTCCTCGAAAGAGTTGGTGCGATTGTAGCAAAGGGGCGGTCACATTAACTGTGGATGCCGCTTGCGTTGACGCGAGACATATCGCGCCGGAGACAGCCCGGAAACGCCGCTAGCTCCTCGCGCAGGCAAACTCCTGCCCTTCCGGGAGAGCAAAGGGTACGAGCTTTTCGCGGTGTCGGCCGGCCGGCGCCGCCCGTCCGCCCTCCGACCATCTGAACCCCTGACTCTTCACAGGACGGCATATAGCGGCACATCGTCGCACTTGGTGCCAGAGTTGCAATTCCCGGCAAATATGTTGTTCGATGCGCACACCCTCATCGCGTTGACGACGATCCTAGGAATCAGCGCGGCGACGGCCGGTATCCTGAAGGTTCGCCACGGCGAGGGACGTTTGACGCTCGCCTTCGGGCTGTCCTTGTTGGTGTGGTGCGCTGTACTCGGTGGTGTCGCATGACCAAGCGGTTGAGTGAACCCGTTCTGGTCGCGGTGTGTGCATTGCTCGTGCTCACCGCCATAATTCTTACCGTCTGACCGCCCGTATCCAGGGCGCACACGTTGCCGCGTCGGCGATACGGCTCCTGATAGTCCTCAAGCTCGCTGGCCCGCTCGAGCTCAACGAACGACGCGACGCGTGGCATGCGTCAGCTCCGCTTCTCGAGCACTTCGCGCAATCGCTTCGCGACCACCTTTTCCTCGCCACGTCTCATCATCCACACGCCGACGACGAGGCGCTGTTCCTCAGCGCGAACCGAGATCGACGGTTCACCGGCCAGAAGCGCCTTGACCACATCGTCAGCGGTCACTCCCTTCGCGGCGGCATCCCACGAGATCCGAACGTGAGGCACGTGGTTCGCGACCTCGGGCACGAAGATCTCGGCCTGGACGCCCGGGACGCTGACGGCGCTGGTCCGGATGATCTCGGCGCGCTTGTCGAATTCGCGCCCTTCCTCTGCGTGGTCTTTCTCGACGAACAGCTGAAGCGCCACCAGCATGCCGAGCATCTCTTCCTTGTTCACCTTCATCCCGCGCCCGATCGACTCGGAGTTCGGAGGGGCGTTCAGACGGGCCGCGGCGATCACGGGCTTGGAGGCCAGCAGAAGACCTGCGCTCTGGGGCCCTCGGATGCCCTTGCCGCCAGAGAACGTCACGAGATCGAATCCCATCTTCGTGTATTTCCAAAGGTTCTCTACGGGCGGGACGTCGGCGGCGCAGTCGTTAAATGTCGGGATGCGGTGTTTCTTGCCGAGCGCCACGAACTCCTGGTCGCGAATCTGCCCGACCGCATTGTTGTTGTTGTAGAACAGCATCATGGCGGTATTCGGGTTGATCGCCTGCTCCAGCTCGCCGGCCGTCTCGACCTCCACGAGGCGCACGCCACAGTTGCGCACGGCGTGGTCGTAGCCGAACCGATGGGACTTCTGCAGGATGACTTCGCTCTTCATCCCGACAAGATTCGGAAGATCAACAATTTTCTTCCGATCCGATCCCGTGAGCACAGCGGCCGTTCCCAATGTTAGCGCCGATGCGGCCCCGGCGGTCACCATGGCGGCTTCACATTGGAGCAGCGATGCGATCCGCTCACCCACACGATCGTGAAGCTCGTCCAGCATCACGTAGTGTCTGGATGCGTATTTGATCGCGTCCATTACTTCCGGAGACATGAGCGAGGCCGTCATGCTCGTGTAAGTCCCTGCAGCGTTGATGAATGGTCGCACGCCGAGCTCGTTGAAGTAGTCGCCACCCAGTTTTCGAATCGGCGTCGTCTGCGCAGCGGCTGTGCGCCCACCGATGAGGCCTGTCAGCGGTAGTCCGGACAGGGTGCGTAGAAAACGCCTTCGCGGCCACATCCTTCACCTCCCTTCGACGGCTGAACCCGCCGATTATCCGTGAGCCCGGATCGTTGTCAAACTGCAAACGGCATCTTCGCGAAGGCTGAGCTAAAAACTTGACCCGGCGTTGACCTCGCGTGGCCCGGATCGATTTCGACTCTCGTCGCGCCGATGCGCCAGATGCAGTTTGGCTTGAAGGTGTTGTTTTAGTGCTGGAGTCCTGCAGGCGCTGGGGTCTCAGGATCGATCGAAGTATCTCGCGGCTACTGCACGTCCGCCTGGACCGACGCAGTCCCGGTCACCGTCAGCGTGCAGCTCTTTCGTTTGGTGCCACCGCTCGAGCACGCGCCCGACCAGATGGCATCCCGGCCGTTCGTGACGCTGAGCGTCACGCTGGTGCCGCTCGAGAAGTTGGCCGATCCCGTGGTGCCGGTGCTGACGCTGATCCCGGCTGGCGACGACGTCACACGCTCACCGCTGCGCCGGTCGCTGTGACGGTCGTGGCGTGAGCGCGGCGACGGCGGCCGTGAACGTCGCGAGGGCTGCTAGTCTAGTCGACTGACGAGCTGATCCCGTGACCGCGGCCGTCGTGTCTCAGGAGCATGACTGTTGCGGATGGTGGAGTTCGACTTCGAATCAACTCGAACGATGTCAGACGGCGCACGTAAGCGCATACGGGCTTCGTGCACGCGACGCACACGTTTCGGCGCGGCGGATTCCTCATTTCCATCGCATCTCCATGTCATCCAGGCATTTACATTGATCGAGGCCCGTTTTTCGCGAAGAGGGTACAGCGGCTGCATGTGCACAGAGTACCCAAACTCCCGAACAGAACCTCATTACCCGACGCGCGGGAATCTTGTGACATTCACGATCAGCAGCAACGCTGCGGTGACGGCAAACGTGCAGTGAATTGAAGGGCGAGCCTGGCTCCCAGGGTTGCTTCTGCAGACGACCCAACCTTTTGAAAGGAGTCTTATGCGCAAGACGATTATGCTGGGCACGATTCTCAGCCTGTTCCAAATCCCGCTGCTGGCATACGTGCTCCTGCAGGAACGTACCTGGGGTGGTCCGGAAAGGGACGGAGCGCAGGGGATCGCCGTCGCCGGCGATGGCAGCGTGGATACGTCATGGGAGGTACGCGGAGCTTCGGAGCCGGCGGCGACGATGCGTTCCTTCTGAAGTACGGAGCAGATGGGACACTGCTGTGGCAGCGCACCTATGGGACCGCGCCGGACGACTTGAACAGCGGCGAGGAAGCCGGTATCGGCGTTGCCGTGGCTCCGGACAACTCCGGCGTTCTGGTCGTGGGGAACTACCGCGATGGCAACATCTTTCTCGCGAAGTTCAGTCCGGCAGGGCTTCTGTTGTGGGACCTCACGTGGGGAGGCAACGAGGAAGGTGCAAGCGCAATAGCGATAGCCGCGGATGGGACCATCTACGTGACCGGCATCACCTCGAGCTTCGACGTCGGACAAGGTGACGCGTTCCTGTTGAGTTTCACGCTCGGACGGCACACTCAATTGGCAGCGGACGTGGGGCGGCGAGTTCTTCGACGCCGCGCGCGATGTGGCGGTCGCCACCGATGGCAGCATTTACATCTCAGGCGAGACGATCGTTCTCCGCCAACTCCGCCTTCCTGGTGAAATTCGCGCCGGACGGATCGGTGATCTGGGAACGTGAGTGGGGACTGGTCGGGAGGACTGGCATCCCGAACGACGACGAGACGCAAGGCAACGGCGTCGCCGCCGCGCCGGCCGGTGGCGCTTATGTGGTGGGCGCGTCGTTCGGCGCGGGCTTTGACCCGAACCTGGTTGCTGTGCGCTTTGACGCCGCGGGCAACTTCGTCTGGCAAAGGGTCGGCGGACCGGGATTCGGCTCAGCACAGGACGTCGCGGTTGGACCAGACGGCAGTGTGCACGTGACCGGCACCGTCCTGGCCGAGGGCGGTGCATCAGGCGGCAACGCGTTCGTGTGGACGCTGCTGGCGAACGGCAAGGGGAAAGATGCCGCGGTGTGGGGCGGCGACGATCCGTTCGAGGCCGAGAACGGCGCGTCGATCGCGACCGCACCGGGTGGCGCACATCCTCGTCGCGGGCTCTGCGGGCGCGCCTCCCTACACGCTCAGTCGTGGATCGAAGAACGCGAAGGCCGCGAGCACGTTCCTCGCCACAATCGTCGGAACCGTCACAGAGCCTGCCGGAGCGGTCGGAGTTCCCGCAGCGGTGGTGAACATACCGTCCGGGAGCGAGACCTTCGCGGGCGTCTCGGACGCGTTCCTCCTTCGCGTTCGGCAGTGAGCGCGGCCCTCACCGGATCCCTGCCCGGCGCGAACGCCGCGACGCAGGGATCCGGTGATTCCTTCTCTTCCAACCTCAAACCGCCGGGATCAGGTCGGGATCCGTCAATGCGGTTCTGGCACAGGCACGCCCGGCTTTACATCCACATTGTGATAGACCACGATTTTCCATTCACCGCCGTCTTTTTTCAGGAGCTGCAACAGACGAGTACGAAGCCGCCCGTTCGCGTCCACCTGTGTGCCCGGTGGCGGTCCGGCTTTCGAAAACCCCGATACCCAAGTAAGTGTTTCTGCAATCGCCACGTCAGGTCGGATGAACCTGAGGGAAACGATTTCCTGTTTCAGCGAGGTTCCGCGGAATTCGCCCCTGAAAATAGCTTCGTGACGGTCTCGAAACTCCTGATGTCCCGTGAAGAACATCCCGCGGATATTCGTGAAGGTACCATCCGCCGCGAAATGCCTCGAGTAACCGTCGGTATCACCTTTGTTCCACGTCGTGACTTCACTGTCGAGAATCTGGCGAATCGCCGTCTCATCGGGATTGTTCTGGGCACGGATTGCGCCCGCGGACAACACCAGGCCGAGAATGGCCGCAACGGTGACCGCTGCGCGCTTGACACGTCTGTCGCGCATTCTCAGAAGCATTTCCATTCTTGTCCTCCGATGTGACGTGATCGAACCGCCCTCTGGTCAGGGCGCTGTTTCTGCCGATCGGATCACTGCGAGTCAGCCTACGCTGGCTCTTTGAGTCCCGCTTCGAGTGCGGCCGACAGCTCCGCCGGCGCGGTGTACGCTGCCTGACCGATGCCGATCACCTGCGTCAGAAAGACGACGTTGCCGCGGCGTGAGGGGTCCATCCACCACAGGCAGCCGCTGGCACCGCTGCCCATCACCGTACCTGGCGGCATGACGGCCTTGTCGCCGGGCCGCACGAGCGGCACGCCGGCACCATGACCGGACTGGGATCGGTCACGGAAAACACGGAACGCACGGATCGATCGATCATGACCCACTCTTTCCAGTGTCCGTGTGCGTTCGTGTCGATCCGTGACTGATCTGAATCGGCGGTTTTCCGTGATTCGGCGGCGGATTTACACGGACTGGGATCGGTCACGGAAAACACGGAACGCACGGATCGATCGATCATGACCCATTCTTTCCAGTGTCCGTGTGCGTTCGTGTCGATCCGTGACTGATCTGAATCGGCGGTTTTCCGTGATCCGGCGGCGCATTTACACGGTCGTCGCCTTCAGCACGCCGTCCGGCAGGAGATTCGACCGCGCGGCGCGCGCGGTTTCGACCTTCATCACGCGGGTCCCGTCGAGGGCGCCATCGCCGAGCAGCATCGCATCGAAGCGTGCGTAGTCGCGAACCGTCGACACCAACCCGCCGCCGTCGGCAATCAGCCGCGGCGGCTCGAGGAACGCGCTCCTCGCCGCGGCATCCGTTGGCGTCAATCCGGTCGGCGCGAACTGATAGTTGGTCGTGAGACGGCCGGCGTCCTCGCGCTTCACCTGAAACCCGGTTGACGGCATGTCGAGCGGCGTGAACAAGCGGTCGCTGAGGAAGCGCCCGTAGGGCATGCCGCTCGCCCGCTCGATGACGAGCGCCATGACGTCGGTCCCGATCGAGTAGTTCGAGACCGTGCCGGGTTCGTAGGCGAGCGGCAGCTCGGCAAGGCGCCGCACCATGTCGACAAGGCTCGTGGCCTGCGGTCCGTATCCCTGACGATCGAGGCGCTCGCCGAAATTTCCAGGCGTGATGCCGCGCTCGCGATACGCGACGTGCAACAACTCAGGTCCGCTCGAGAGCGGCGTCCAGCTCCCGAGGCCCGAAGTATGCGTCAGCAGATGCCGCATCGTCATCGTCTTCGTCGCAGGACGAGAATCCAGGCTCCGCTCGACGTCGATCGCGACGAGCAGTGCCACGAACTCCGGCAGGGCGTCCGCAACCGGCTGATCGAGCGAGAGCTTGCCGTCTTCGACCAGCAGTATCGCCGCGATGCCGGTCACCGGCTTGGTCATCAAGTAGATGCGGCAGATGACCACTGTCACACTCCTCCCTCCGGTCGGAGTGCTTTCTCCCTGAAGTCATCAATCACGCGGTACGGCCTTCCGGAGCGCGAAGCACGACGGCGGGCCCGCGTTTGAACCTCATTCCTGCCTGCTACGTCATATACCTTGTAGCGCAAGATATCTGGCGCTACACTTGAGTATGACCGTGAAAGCTGGACGCGAGGACGAACGCCGCGGCATCGAACGCGAGCTCAAGCGTGGGTCTCTCGAGCTGATCGTGCTGCATCTCCTTTCGCCGGGCGAGGCGTACGGCTACGAGATCGTGTCGAAGCTGACGGCCGAGACCAACGGTGCGCTCGAGGTCACGGACGGAACGCTCTATCCCGTGCTCTACCGCCTGGAGCGGAACGGGTTCGTGACGGTGCGCTGGGAAACGCCCGAGCGCGGCGTGCCACGCAAGTACTACCGGCTCACCAGCGCGGGACGCACGGAGCTCGCGCGGTTGGCGGATGAATGGACGACGTTTGCAGGCGCAATGGCGAAGCTGCTTCGCAGCAGATGACAACAGGCCACTATCATGACGACGACAGACGACTACATCGATCGCGTCCTGGAGTTCCTGCCCCCAGGCACGCCGGAGCGGGATCAGATCGCAACGGAGCTTCGCGGGCACATTGCGGAACGGCTTGCCGGCGGCCAGTCGCCCGGGCAAGTGTTGCAACAGCTCGGCGATCCGCTTGCCCTTGCGGAGTCGTATCTCTCTGCCGTGCCGCTGAGGAGCGGGTCGTTCGGCCGGCGCGCTGTCGCGAAGATCGTCGACATCGCGCTGATCCTCGCGTGGATCGTGCCGATTGTCTGCATTGCGTTTTTCGCCAGCCCCGATCCGGCGCGGCCTTTCGTGCTGTTCGTCGGAATGCTCGTGTGGAGCCTGCTTGCCGCAGCCTATCTGGTCGTCGCGGAGGCGCGGTACGGACAGACGCTCGGCAAGCGGCTGATGGGGCTGCGAGTCGTGCGCGAGTCGGGCGCGCGCATCACCACCGGGCAGGCGGTCGTCCGGCAACTGCCGATGTTCCTGCAGATGTACTGGATTGACGTGCTGTTTGCGCTGTTCACCGAGAATCATCAGCGCGCGTTCGAGCTGTTGTCGAAGACGCGTGTGGTCGACACGGAGCGTGCCAACGGCGGCGGCCACGTGACGGCGAACGCTCCTCGGACGGTGGCTCTATGAGAGAGAGGCGCAGTCGGTATCCTATGCGTCGGCGGCGTGCCAGCTGCGAGCACCGAGGAGCTTCTCGCCCAACGTCGTGAGCACCGCGGTCGGATAGCGCGTCCGCTCCCAATCCCGCGGATCGCCGGGGAAAGCCGCTCGCGTTGGCGCCTCGCGCTCCCGCCAGCTGCGCACACGCGCCTCGCGCTCGGCGATGTTGTCGTCCTCGGCCGGATACATCGAGATGTACTGCGCCGCCCGCACGCGATCGTTGGAAACATTCGGCCGGATGCCGTGCGCGAGCAGACTGTTGAAGATCAACAGGTCGCCGGCCTTCATCGGCACCGGCACAATCTCGAAGCCGGTCAGATCGGGATGGAACGGATGGCGATCGGTTGGCTGCGTGCGAATCCACGCCTCGAGCGTGCGGAAGAGTTCCGGCACGCACTGAAACCCGCCCGTCTGGTTGTCGGTATCTGCCAGCGACAGCACGCCCTGCACGCCAATCGGCAATGGGTTCAGTGACGTATCCGCGTCCCAGTGAATAAATCCCGTGAACGTGCGGCCCTCGCGATTCGGCGTGTTCAGATTCGCGCGGTCAATGGCCACCCAGAGGTCCGTGCGGTCCCAGATATCGACGAACGCATCATAGACGCGCGGCTCCTGCCGGTTGTCCCACAGGTACTGGTGGTTGTAGATCTCCACCATTCCGCTGTTGTTCAACTCCTGCATCTCATGGTCGCGAAGCTGTCCCCTCGACCACGTGCGGGAATCGGTCGGGGTCATCTCGCAGAATTCCCACAGGAGATCGACCAGCCGGCGGATGTTTGCTTCCGGCACCGCAGCCGGCACGACGACGTAGCCGAACGTGGTCCAGTGCGTCCAGGCGGCGGGCGAGAGCACACGGAGCGGGAGTCGTTTCCTGACGTCCTTCAGGGGAACATCGATCTGCTGCGTCGTGGGGTGCCCCTTGAACGGATTCATCTTGGGCTCGGGGATGATTATAAGCGCCGGAACAGCCGGGCGACGGATCCCCGTTGAAAGCGAGCGCAACAACGACCACAACGCCTCACGGCAGAAGTCGTCCAGTGGGCGTTCAGGGCGCAGTGCGCGTGATCGAGCCTGAAATGAGCCTTGATGAACGCGAACAACTGGAACATTCAGCGGCCGTGCTTCGCGCGGCCTCCGGCCAATGAGGTCGGTCGTGGCCGGCTTTCGCCCAAAGCGTTCTCGAGGATCAGCGAACACCTGGTAGGAATCTTCTGCAATCAGTCGCAACCCCCGCCACCGCTATCGCAGCTCGTGTCGCCTCCGCTGCAATCGGCGGCTTGACTGCTGTCGCAATGCGAGTCGGAGTCGGAGTTGGCGTCGGTACAGGTCACACTGGTCCAAGTGTCGTTGCCGTAGGCCAATGATTGACGGTCTGCTGGAGCGGTCCGAGAACGCCGCATCAATACAACGAGGAGGATCGCAAGAGCGCCGAATACCAACAGCGGGATGAGTGTCATGGCTGTTCCCTCCCACCTCAATTGTCGTATTACAGCGTTTCGCCAATGTTACGGACTCGGTTGGCCCGTAAGCCTGTGCAATCATGCGGACACTGGTATTCTCGCTGTATGCCCATGGAGATCAGCGTCGGCACGCCGCTACTGACCATTAATCAGGGCACCACGTTCATGGTCACGGACCTGGACGGGCAAATTGCGGCGGATAGCGAGCTCGGTGTCTTTGCCGATGACACGCGGTTCGTGAGCTTCTACGCGATATCGGCTGACGGCCACGCGTGGCGCCGGCTGACCTCCGCGGCAACCACGTATTACGCCTCGCGCGCTTATCTGATCAACGAGGCGTTCGAAACGGAGGCCGGAGCCATCCCGGCTGGAACAGTCGGCCTCGTTGTCAGCCGCACGATTTATGACGGCATTCATGAGGACCTTGACATCACCAATTACGGGCTGACCCCGGTGAAGTTCAATCTCGAAGTCGCGCTGCGTTCGGACTTTGCCGACATCTTCGAGGTCAGGTCGCACAAATTTGTGCGGCGCGGCCGCGTCGTGACCGAATGGGACGAGGAGCAGCAGACCCTGCGCACGTCGTATTCCAATCGTGATTTCGAGCGGGTGTTCACCTATCGGTTGAGCGACAGCGGGTCGCCGCCCGTGTACGCGAACGGGCGGATCACGTTTCCGATTCTGCTCGAGTCACGCGCCAACTGGCACTCCTGCTGCGAGTACACCTTTGGTGTTCAGGGACGAACGCGGCGGCCGCTTCGCCGCTGCTACCACTTGCCGAAGAACACGCGTGCGGACGAGCTCGAACGGCAGTGGATGGCTCAAGCAACGGCCCTCACATCGGCCAATGAAGATTTGTACCGGCTGTATCGACAGTCGGTTGAGGGCATCGGCGCGTTGAGACTGCACGACCATGATTCCGCGCCGGATGTCTGGATTCCCGCCGCGGGTGTACCGTGGTTCGTGACGATCTTCGGTCGAGACAGCCTGATCGTCAGTCTGCAGAACATGTTGGTGTATCCAGGGTTCGCGCGCGGCACGCTCAAGAAACTGGCGGAACTCCAGGCCACCGAGCGCGACGACTGGCGTGACGCCGAACCGGGCAAGATCCCGCATGAAATCCGATTCGGAGAATTGGCCCACCTGAACGTGATTCCCCATACCCCGTACTACGGTACGGCGGACGCAACAGCCTTGTACCTGATCGTGCTGCACGAGGCGTGGAAATGGCTTGGTGATCAGGAGCTCTTGCGTGAGTTCCGTAACGCGGCCTTGCGCTGTTTGGAATGGATCGACCGAGATGGCGATCTTGATGGCGACGGGTTTCAGGAGTATCAGACGCGATCGCGGCAGGGTTACGAGAACATGGGCTGGAAGGATGCCGGCGACGCGGTGGTCTACCCTGACGGAACTCTGGTCAAGGGGCCGAAAGCGCTCTGCGAGCTGCAAGGCTATACCTTCGACGCGTGGATGCGGTCCGCGGAGCTGTTCGACGTCCTTGGCGAGCCCGAGCAGGCCACAACGCTGCGCGCGAAGGCTGCCAGGCTTCAGACGAGATTCGAGGACCGGTTCTGGTGCGAGGACATGGGCTATTACGCCTTTGCGCTCGATGGCGACAAGCAAGCGGTCAAGACGATCGCATCGAACACCGGGCACTGTCTCTGGAGTGGCATCGTCCGCCCCGACCGAGCCGGCCGTGTCGTTCAACGACTCCAGCAGTCTGACATGTGGAGTGGCTGGGGCATTCGCACTTTGTCTGCGCTGAACCCCGCCTATAATCCGTTTTCCTATCAATGCGGGTCGGTCTGGCCTCACGACAATGCTTTGATCGCGATGGGGTTCAAGCGGTATGGGTTTGCCGCGGAAGCGGCACGAGTTGCGCGCGACATCTCCGAAGCGGCGAGCCGCTTCGCCAGCTACCGGCTTCCTGAACTGTACGCTGGAGTTCAACGAGAACCCAGTACGTTTCCCGTACAGTATCCCGGCGCCAACGTCCCTCAGGCCTGGGCGTGCGGCGCGACCTTCCAGCTGCTGCAGGCGATTCTCGGCATTCAGGCAGATGCGCCGTCCAACCGTCTCTATGTGGATCCCGAGCTCCCTCCCTGGCTTCCTGATGTGACGCTCCATGGGCTCCGCGTCGGCGAAGCGACGCTGGAGCTGACGTTTTTTCGAGAACGCGAGCGCACTCGATGGGATGCGAAGGTACTGACGGGCAGGATCGAGGTGCAGGAGAGGCCCTGGCAGCCGTGGCTTGTCAGCGAAGCGGGTCCACGTCCAACGCATATCTGACCAGGGCCGATACATCGCGGAGCGCCACGATCTCATCGGCATCCTCAGCGCCGAACTGCTCGCCCATGAACGGGGCGTTACGCTTTCAGGAACGTCAGCAGGTCGGCGTTAATCGTATCGGCCTCAGTCGTGGGCATGCCGTGCGGGAAGCCCTTGTAAGTTTTCAGTGTGCTGTTCTTCAGCAACTTTGCCGACAGCGGTGCCGAATCGGGATACGGCACGATCTGGTCGTCATCGCCATGCATGACGAGGACCGGCACCGTGATCTTCTTCAGGTCTTCGGTGAAGTCCGTCTGGGAGAAGGCGACGATGCCGTCAAAGTGCGCCTTGGCGCCGCCCATCATGCCCTGGCGCCACCAATTCCAGATCACCCCCTGAGAGGGTTTCGCACCAGGCCGGTTGTACCCATAGAACGGTCCGGCCGGCAGATCGTAATAGAACTGGGCCCGGTTGGCGGCGAGCTGCGCCTGCAACCCGTCAAACACCTCCCTGGGCAACCCGCCCGGATTGGCCGTCGTCTTCACCATCAACGGCGGCACCGCGCTGATGATCACCGCTTTTGCTACCCGGCTTTCGCCGTGGCGCGCCAGGTAATGCACCACTTCGCCGCCGCCGGTCGAGTGGCCGACATGCACCGCGTCCTTGAGGTCGAGATGTGCGGTCAGCGCCGCGAGGTCGTCGGCGTAGTGATCCATGTCGTGGCCGCCAAAGGTCTGGGTGGAGCGGCCATGGCCGCGCCGGTCGTGGGCGATGACGCGATAGCCGTGCTTGAGGAAGAACAGCATTTGCGTGTCCCAATCATCGGCCGACAGCGGCCAGCCATGGCTGAACACGATGGGCTGACCAGTGCCCCAGTCCTTGTAGAAGATCTCAACGCCGTCGTTCGTGATGATCGTGTTCATGTCGGGCCTCGCCTCGCTGTGGTTTGCGCCGTCAAATCGGTCGAAATAATCGTTCGGGCTTCGTCAGCCCCGGGTCCTCGGCGATTCACTACGCAGTATGCTGGCGATTGATGTCAGTTCCACAACGTTTGAAGTGTGCCGAGACATGGGCCAGTAACGAGGGGACATCGAGCGTCGCAGACCTGCCGGGCTTGAGGGTCTGGGTCCACTCCGCGCCGTTCGGGCCTGGTGGGGCCGGGGGCGACGTGCACTACGTCTCCGTCTGTCCCAGCTGTGTCGTCTCTCGCATCGCCCTAGCTGATGTGAGTGGCCACGGGCGCGCCGTCGTGTCGCTGAGTGCCAAGCTTCGGGAATTGATGCAGAAGTATCTCACGGCCCTCGAGCAGGCAAGTCTCATGCGGGATCTCAATGAGGCGGTAATCGCGGAACTCGATGGGGTCCACTACGCAACGATGGTGGCCGCTGGCTTCCACGGCCGCAGGGGTCTTCTCGTGATGACGAATGCCGGCCATCCTCCGGCGTTCTGGTATCGGGCAAATCGTGACGAATGGGCCTGGTTCGGACCGCAACGTGCGGAGGCGGGCTTGGGCGTGCGGGGCACTCCACTCGGGCTGCTGCCGAACGTCTCCTACGACCGGACGATCGTCAAATTGGAACGCGGCGACCTGATTGTGATGTATTCCGACGGTGTCTCCGAAGCCACCAACCCCGAGGGCAAAGAACTGGGTCGAGACGATCTCATGACGGTGGCCCGAGCGCTGGACCCAATTTCGGCGGAAACCTTCGGAATGCAGCTCGCTCAGGCGGTCGGCGAATTTCGTGGAGGAAGCGTCCCCAATGACGATGAGACCATCATCGTGTTGCAAAGGGTTCCCGAGTGATTCACGGATTCCAGTGCCCTTCAACGGCGATTGTTCAGCCATGCGTCAGTGAGCAGATGTGCACGATGGTGCGTGCGGGTGAACACGCGCGGCTCAAATAACCGTTCTTCTCCCATCCAATTGCACTTCGGTGGGCGGATCGCAGATTGCGACAGTTCTCGCGGAGCGCCGACCATGTCGAACGACTCTGACGCACCAGCAGGCAGGCGGCGGAGCTTCGGCAAGGCCAGCACACTGGCAAGATTCGCGCTGATCGGCGTCGCCCTTGCAGCAGTCGCCGCAACGTTCGCCTATCTCGGCGGGTGGTTCAGTCCGAATGAGCTGACGCCCGCTCGGTTCACCGACGGCTTCGAGGAGGTCAATGGAGTCCACTCCGGCTTCCGTCGCAATCATGCCAAGGGGGTAGGCGTTTCCGGGTTCTTTGAAAGCAATGGGAACGGCGTCCGCCTCTCGGAGGCGCTCGTCTTTCGACCGGGGCGTGTGCCCGTGATCGGCCGCTTCTCGCTGGGAGGTGGCCACCCTCACGCGGGCGACACGCCGGAAGCGGTGCGCGGCCTGGGGCTTCAGTTTTCGCCGGCCGATGGCGACCTGTGGCGAATGGCGATGATCCACCTGCCCGTCTTTCCTTTCAGGTACTCCCGCTGCCTTTTACGAGCAGATGTTCGCGTCGAAGCCAGATCCCAGAACGGGCAAGCCTGATCCAGCCAAAATGGGGGCGTTTCTCGCACGCCACCCCGAAACCGTGAAGGCACTGACGATCATCAAGGGCCAGCCGGTGTCATCTGGCTTTCACAACAGCACGTTCCGCAGTCTGAATACGTTTCGCTTCATCAATTCCGGGGGAGATTCCATCCCGGTACGCTGGCAGATGTCGCCGGCGCAGCCGTTCGAAGCGGCAAGCGCTTTGGCAGCCCACGACAAGAACTATCTCTTCGACTCGCTGATCGCCCAGATACATCGCCAGCCGTTGCGATGGCATCTCATCGTGATCATTGGACAGCCGGACGACTCCACCAACGACGCCACCATCCCCTGGCCGGAGCGGCGGGAACAGGTGGATGTGGGAACCCTGACGCTCGATCGGGTAGAGAGTGACGATACCAGTGCCGCGACGGACATCAACTTCGACCCCCTGATCCTGCCGGCAGGCATCGCGCCATCGGACGATCCTCTGCTGAGCGCTCGCTCGGCGGTGTACTCACAGTCGTTCACAAGGCGGGCCGGCGAGACGAAGCAGCCGAGTGCGATCACGCCTTCGGTCGTACGGAAGGAAGAATGAGGAATTCACACCAACGCCTTCAATTCAATGCCTTCTCGCGGCTGCTGCACTGGACAATGGCCGCGATGGTATTGACGATGCTCTGCATCGGCGTTGCCATGGTCGCCTCGCTGGCGAACTATCATGTGCTCGTATCAATCCATCGCCCGCTGGGTATTGCGATTCTGATTCTGGTTGTCGTCCGCTTCGTGAACCGGCTCTTGAATCCGCCTCCGCCTCTTCCGGCCACGATGTCGCGTGCGGAGCGTCTGGCGGCAACGGCGTCCGAATACACGATGTACGGTTTGATGTTCGTGCTTCCGCTCGTCGGCTGGGGAATGCTGTCGGCCGCGCACTATCCGATTGTCCTGTATGGCTCGCTGCACCTGCCCGCTATCCTTCCGCACAATGCCATGCTGCATGCTGCGCTGCGGAAGGGGCACACGATCCTCGCGTATCTCTTTTTCATGATGTTCATCGCTCACGTTGGCGCGATCTTGTTCCACACGCTGATCGTGAGGGACGGTTTATTGAAGCGGATGGCACCATGGAACATTCGGCCACAGGGGGCTGCATCCACCGACTAGTCGTCCAGGAACAACGGAAATGCGATGAAACGCACATGGACGATCATTGGCGTAAGGGACGTCCCGGGTAACTTCAAATGGTACCAGTCGCTCTTTGGCCAGGCCGAGACGTTTCCGAGCCATGACCACTTTGGTCAGATCCTGGATACGGATGGAACCGTCTTGCTCTGCCTCCATCAGTGGGGCGCTCACGAGCATCCCTCCTTGATGAGTCCAGACGCGGCGTCTCCTGGCAACGGGCTCCTCTTGTTCTTCCGCGTCGACGACTTCGACATGGCATTGCAGAGGGCACGCGTTCTCGTCAACCGGCTCGAAGAGGAGCCGCACGTGAACCCGAACACTCAAACAAGGGAGTTCTCACTCCGGGATCCGGACGGATACTACGTGACAATTAGTGCGCTCTCAGCGGATTCGTAGCGCTACTGCGCTTCACGGATTTACTCCTGCCGCTCACAGTCCAAGCGAACGCTGCGTCGGCATGTTCGCGAGCAATCAACCTCCAGAAAAAGGCCAACATACGAGACCGCCGCGAACCGAGGGTCACGAGAGTCACGCGGTACATGGCTCCACCTCGTCACCCCTCGCGAAGAGCCGCGGTCGGCTCCACGCTGGCGGCACGTCTGGCAGGAATATACGTCGCAACACCGTTCACGAGACACATGAGCAACGCGACACCCGCGATCGTCGCGGGGTCGTGGCGGCTGACGCCGTACAGGATCGTTCGGAGCCAGCCGCTGAAGAGCGCGGCGATCGCCGCGCCGCCGATCATGCCGATGAGGGTCATCATCGCGCCTTCGAGCAGGACGGCTTGGAGCACGACACCCTGGGGCGCGCCGAGCGCACGCGCCAGCTCGCGGCCAATCTCGCGCAGGTGATCGAACGATGTCGGACTGGGACTGTGCGGCACAATCAGCTCCCCTGGATCACCACGGAGCGAGCTTTCGCGGCGCCCCTTTACACCAATGTCACACCTGCGACATACAGTCATGCGACCTCATCCGCGGCTTTCAGACATGGAGGATTGTGATGAAGCGCACTGCAATGATGATGGCGATGGCGATGGTGGTGTCGGCCGGCATCACGCGGGCCGCCCAGGAATCGGTAGCGGTGGGTCCCGCGTCGCCCGTGCAGGGCGGCAAGGTCATTAAGGCGAAGTCGATGACGGCCGTGGGCGCGGTGAAGACCGTAGCGGCCGACAGCCTGACGATCAACGATGGACCGGGCAAAGACTGGACATTCGTGATCGACGCCACCACCAAAATCATCCCGCGGGCCGCCCAGGAAACGCTAGATGTCGCGCCCGTCTCGCCTGTCGAGGGCGGCAAGGTCATGCCCAGCAAGCCGGGGGCCGGCCAGGAAACCGTAGATGTCGCTCCCGTCTCGCCCGTGCACGGCGGCGAGGTCATTCCCAGCAAGCCGCTCATGATCACCGAAATAAAGGAAGGTCAGCGCGTCCAGGTGAATTACCACAAGGTGAACGGCAAGATGCACGCGACCCAAGTTCGAGTGATGTAGCCCCACGCGACTCTCAGCGCCGAATCTCGAAATCGAGCCACTGTTTTCGCTCGAGCTTCCCTTCATCCTTCCCGCGCACGATCACTTCGAGCGTGTACCAGCCCGCGGGCATGTCCTTGCCCAGCGCCAGCTGCCCAGAGATCAGGATGAGACCCAGGAGCCAGAGGCGGAAATGCATGAAACGACCTCCACGCAGACCGGGACAGGATACAGCGAGGCGCCGGAACCTGGCGGCGCAGCGGGCTCTTCGCCGTCGTCCGCGACACTGTATGGCTACACGTCCTCCACGGGCGGTGCCCCCGGCCTCGCCACGGACCAAATGAGCCCGCAGGAGAGGCAACGGTAGTAGCGGAACCACGTCGTCATCAGCGTGAGCACCGGCTCCGGCGCGCCACACGCGGGGCACGCAGCAGACATCTCGTCGTCGCGGGATGACGGTCGTCGAGGGGCAGGCATCGCCGGCGACTACGTCTCGCCGATGCGGCCAACGTGCGCGACGTGGGTCGGCACGACGGACCATTCGAACCCGCACCGCGTGCAGGTGAAATACAAGAGCAGCGATGTGACAACAGTCACCATCGGCGGCGCCTGCAAATGGCAGCGCGGACACGTCCCAAACGGCGCAGGTCCGGGACTCGGGCGCTCGGTCGACGGCATACAGCTCACGCCAGGACCGAGGTGCTCGGTGCAGTGATGGGGTACTGACGAGCTTAGCAGGCTTCTGGCCGAGGTGGTCCGTCAAACGGTAAAAGTGCCAGCACCGGTGCATCCGCGCAACGACACTCGTCTCGGAATGGATACAAGCGTTCACCGGACTGCCACAAGCTCGAAGCGCAACGCGTCACCCGTCACGTTGTGTCACGAGCGCCTTCACACGGCCGCACGTCATCGCCCACGATGGCCATCGGTGCCAAATTTGCAGCCCTGCGAACCGTGGTGATTTCGTCCCACGCAGTCATCGAGCTCACGACGATCGTGGCGATCGGCACGACGGGCGCCGGCATTCTGATGCTGCGCCATCGCGAAGGTCGAAAGGCCCTTGGTATCGGGCTCGCGCTGCTGGTTTGCTTCGCGGCGCTCGGCGGGTGTTCATGACCGATCGCCTCATCGACTTCTCGCTCATCGCGGCCTTCGGGTTGGTTCTTCTGACCGGCCTCCTGACCTTCTGGTAGACGCCGCTTCCACGAGCTGCTGGCCCTGGGCTCGTGCCTATGTCCGTCGATAGTTGACCGCCGGCGCCTCGATCAGGCGTCACCAGTCGGCCATTCATTGCTAGACTCGCCACCACGAGGATGAGACCGGGCGATGGGGACATCTGCATGACTCCTCTCACGCGCTGTTTTGCGCGGACGCGCTGACCGACGCCACGTTAAAGTGAGACGGACATGCGAGTCGTGATCATCGGCGGAAGCGGACATGTTGGAACCTACCTCGTGCCGCGATTGGTCGCCGCCGGCCACGAGGTGGTCGCGGTCAGCCGCGGCCGGCGCGATCCCTACCAGGCGCACGGCGCGTGGGCGGCGGTCGAGCAGCACACGATCGATCGGGCGGCGGCCGAGGCGGCGGGGACGTTCGGCGCCCAGATCCGGGAGCTGCGGCCGGACGCCGTGATCGACATGATCTGCTTTACGCTCGACAGCGCGCGCCAGCTGGTGGAGCCGCTGCGCGGCACCGTGCAGCACTTCCTGCACTGCGGCACCATCTGGGTGCACGGGCCGAGCGCCGTCGTGCCGACGACCGAGGCCCAGCCGCGCACGCCCTTCGGCGAGTACGGCATCCAGAAGGCGGCGATCGAGGCGTATCTGATCGACGCGGCGCGGCGCACCGGGTTTCCGGCGACGGTGCTGCACCCGGGGCATATCGTCGGGCCGGGCTGGGCGCCCTTGAACCCCGCCGGTCACTTCAACCCGGCCGTGTTCACGCAATTGGCCGCGGGCGCGGAGCTGGCGCTGCCGAACCTGGGCCTGGAGACGGTGCACCACGTGCACGCCGACGATGTGGCGCAGGCATTTGAGCGTACGCTCGCGCACTGGGGCGCCGCCGTGGGCGAGAGCTTTCACGTCGTGTCGCCCGCGGCGATCACGCTGCGCGGCTATGCCGAGGCGGTCGCGGCGTGGTTCCGCCAGCAGGCGCGGCTGAGATTTCTGCCATGGCCGGAGTGGCGCGCGACCGTCGCGGAGGCCGACGCGAACGCAACGTGGGATCACATCGCGCACAGCCCGAGCTGCAGCATTGCCAAGGCGGAGCGCCTGCTCGAGTACCGGCCGCGCTACTCATCGCTTCAGGCCGTCGACGAGGCGGTGCACTGGCTGATCGAAGACGGGCAGGTGGGACTGCCCGAGCGGTAGCGTGCACCACCTCCCACGAGGCATCGCCCCAATCAGTAGCGAGCCCCCCGCGCATCATCTGCGCCGGGTCGAGTCTGCCGGAAGCCAACGGAATCCACAGCGCGATGCCGAGCACCAGCGCGAGCGCGACGGCAGTAGAGGTCTCCATTGCTCAGCTCCTCCCGGTGCTCTCGATTGAAATACAAACCGCAGTCCTGGCCACGAGATCGTCTCGGGCGACTTCGAGGTTCTCCTTGACAGGTTAGGAAAGCGAGGCCTATTCTCCTAATGCGTATAGGAGAGCACTCGTGGTTCCCCAGGCTGAGCTCTTACCGGGCACGCTCGACTTACTGATCCTGAAGGCCGTTTCGCTCGGTGCCGAACATGGCTACGGCGTGTTGCTGCGCATCGAGCAAATCACTGGTGGTGCGCTGGACATCGAGCAGGGCGCCCTGTACCCCGCCCTGTATCGCCTCGAGCATCAGGGGCTGCTCGACACCGAGTGGGGCACGTCCGACAACAACCGCAAGGCCAAGTTCTATCGCCTCACCGTCGCTGGCCGCAAGCGCCTGAAGGCCGAAACCGAACGCTGGAATCGCACCGCCCTCGCTGTCAACACGGCGCTGCGTGCACAGGAGGCGTAATGGCACTCTGGGCTCGAGCGCTGTCGTTCTGGCACAACGTCGTCCACCGCTCCGACATGGAGCGACACATGTCCGACGAATTGCAGTTTCACCTCGAGCGCCGCGCCGAGGACCTCATGGCGCGCAGCGGTCTCCCGCTGGAAGCAGCCATGCGGATCGCGCGGCTCGAGTTCGGATCCGTGGAGAAATACAAGGAAGAGGCTCGGCAGAGTCTGGGGCTCAGGCTGTTGGACGAATTGCGCGGCGACCTGCGATATGCGTTTCGCACCTTCGGCAGAAGCAAAGGCTTTACGGCGGCCGCAATCGCAACGCTCGCACTCGGCATCGGCGCGAACACGGCGGTGTTCAGCGTCGTCGACGCGCTGCTCCTTCGCAAGCTTCCGGTGAAGAACCCTGAGGCCTTGGTCGTGTTCGATTGGCTACGTGCACCGGATTCCATGGTGGCTGCCTATTCCGGCTACGGTCGACCGGGACCCGCCCCCGGACTGGGGGTTCGCACGTCGTTTTCCGCGCTCACCGTCGAGCGGTTCCGTCAACACAGCGCCACGCTGTCAGACGTCTTCGCATTCTCGCCTACCGGTACGCTGAACATCGTCGCCGATCGACAGGCCGAGACGGCATCCGGCCTGTTCGTCACGGGGCGTTACTTTGCAGGACTGGGCATACAGGCGAGCGTCGGGCGCATCTTGTCAGCGTCTGACGATCGTCCGCAGGCGGAACCGGTGGCCGTGATCAGTCATCGCTATTGGCGAGGTCGGTTTGCGAGCAACCCGAACGTCGTCGGGAAGACGATTGATGTCAATCGGTCGCCTGTCGTGATCGTGGGCGTAACACCGGAAGGATTTGATGGACCTCGGATGAGCGAATCGAGCGATATCACATTACCGATCGCGATGGCGGCGCGCCTGAATCCGACGGGCCGCGCCCGGCCGGTGTCGGTCTGGTGGCTCCAGATGATGGGGCGATTGAAGCCGGGCGTGACGCGAGAACAGGTGCTCGCCGAGCTGCAAACGGCATTTACGGATACGGTGCGTGAAAGCTGGGAGGCGCGCCCGCCCGATACGCCGAATCCGACACGGAGTGGGCTTCCACAGCTCCGCGTGCGCCCTGGCGCGCAAGGGCCGGATGGTCCCCGGATCGATGCACAGCAGATCCTGTCGGCGGTCTTCGCCGTCGTCGCAGCCATCCTGCTGATCGGATGTGTCAATCTCGCGACCCTGCTGCTGGTGCGCGCGGCTGCGCGCCGCCAGGAGGTCGCGGTGCGTCTGACGCTCGGCGCGAGCCGCTGGCGGGTGGTTCGGCAGTTGATGACCGAAATCCTCCTCCTCGCCATTTTCGGGGGGATCGGCGGCGCCATCCTCGCCTGGTGGGGGAAGGATTTCATGCTGTGGCTCCCAGCACAGGAGACTCCCGTCGTGGATGCGCGCATCGATCTGCGGGTGCTCGCATTCACGGCTGTTCTGTCGGCGATCACCGCGGTGCTGTTTGGGATTGGACCTGCGCTGCGAGCGACCCGGACAGACCTTGGGCCGTCGCTGAAAGCCAGCGCGCAAAAGGGAAGCACTACGCGCGGGGTCGCGAGCAAGGCGCTTCTCACCGCACAGGTCGCGATCAGCCTCGTGCTCCTCGTCGGCGCCGGGCTACTGGTGCGCACGCTCTACAATCTCAGCAGGGTCGATGTGGGGTTCAACGCCGACAACCTGTTGGTGTTCGGGATAGATCCTGCGTTGCAGAATGACAGTTCGCCTCGCGTCTTTGACCTGTACGACCGGATCATGGCTGCAATCGAAGCCGTTCCAGGCGTTCAGTCCTGCACGATGTCAGTGATGCCGCTCGTCGCGAGGAGCGAATGGGAAGAACCCGTGCAACCGGATGGTGCCGGCCTCCCGAAGAACGCGTTCATTCAGATTGCCCGGTGGAACTTCCTCGAGACCATGGGCATCCCCCTGGTCGCGGGGCGGGACCTGTCGGCCGCCGACACGCAAGGTCGTCCTCGCGTGGCCGTCATCAACGAAACGATGGCACGGCAGGTGTTTGGTGAGCGCATGCCTGTCGGGCGCCATTTTCAGTTTGTGAACGGCGGCGACCGTAACGTGCCAATCCAAGTGATTGGCGTGGCGCGCGATTCGAAGTACGCGAGCCTCGAGCAGCAGGTGCCGCCGACGCTCTTCATGCCGCATGCGCAGGTCCCGCCGAGCGGAATGACCGTTGAAGTGCGCACCGCCTCAGATCCGATGACCGTCGCTTCGGCAATCCGCGAGGCGGTCCGACAGATCGATCCGACCATTCCACTCGCCAGGATGAAGACTCAGCGACAGCAGATTGCCGAGACGATTGGGAAGCCGCGCGCGTTCGCGGCCCTGACGACGGTCTCGGGAATGATCGCGCTGCTCCTGGCCTGCATCGGCCTGTACGGCGTCGTCTCCTACGAGACGGTCCGACGAACACACGAGATCGGGATCCGGATTGCTCTGGGCGCGCGGCGCTCCGACGTCCTTCGCCTCGTCATGCGTCAAACCGTCGCGGTCGTGACGATCGGAGCCGGTATCGGAATCGCGCTCGCGCTGGCCGCATCGCGGCTGATGGGAAGCTTGCTGTTCGGTATCGCGCCGAGCGATCCGTTTTCGATGGGATTGGCGCTCGCCGTGCTGATCGGCGTCGCGCTCGCTGCCTCGTATGTGCCCGCACGTCGGGCGTCACAGCTCGATCCGACTCGAGCCCTCAGATACGAATGACTCCAGCCGTCGTGCGGTGACACGCCAGCCCTCGAGCGGCCGAGCGATGTCGCTCGACCGCTTGCAAGGACCGCGACTATGAACAGGACGTCGAGACCATCTTCACGGTCTTGACGTCGAGCGTCGTCTGCGGGCTCGTCGCACCGGCACTCGTCGGGTTCGACGTGCTCGTCGCCTTCTCCTGCAATGTCGTGCCCGTCACTTCAACCTTGTGGCCGACATGTCCTTCGAGCTGATCGCCCTTCAGCGCGTACGAAGTTGCTGCCGCCATCGACGCCGTCTTGTCGATCGCGGGCGCGCTCGTGGCGCCCGAGGCCGTCGGCGCCGTCTCCGGAGTGAGCACGGCGTTCGTGAGCACGTAGTGTCCCGCTTCGTCGCCCTTGGCGATACATCCCGTGACGGTGACAGGACTGTTCATGCTCGTCTGAGCCGCCTTGTCCTTGTCCCCAGAGACGGCCTGTGCCGAGAGCGCCACGGTACATCCGACCGCCATCGCGATCGCTGCTGCATACTTGAGTCGATTCATGTTGTCTCCCCGTCGAGGTAACCGATAAGTGATAGTGCTGCCTGCGTGAAACGGAATGAGGACAGCTGCGGCAGCGATCCGAACCATGCCCTCGGAATGGTGAAGGCTTTGCTGGAGGACTGGAGCGGGCCCGCGGAGAATGCCACGTGAAGGCCCAGACTCAGGAAAGCGAGGAACGCCCACTTTACTCTGGCCTCGGCCCCGGTTCTGTTCAATCGGGCACAGCGGTGACTCTGAAAACCCTATAACGCGCGCGCCTGCCGCTCAGCTTACCCGCGCACACGCGGCCGTGGTGCAAGACTAGCGCACTGAGCAGAATCACTGGCAAGGACGAATTCAGGTGCCTTCACAGATCAGCTTCGAACGATCGTGCCACTGGACGTGGCTACTCGGCCCGCAGCACCACGAGCGGGTCCGAGGTGGCGGCACGCCGAGCCGGGACGTACGCGGCGACCAGGCTCACCAGCGCGACCACAATCGCGACCCCCGCAAACGTCGTTGGATCCTGAGCGTCCACTTCGAAGAGAAGACTCCGGATGCGCTCGCCGATCAGCGCGGCTGCGAGGAGGCCAAGCCCGATCCCTGGCAGCACATGACGGAACGCCTGGGCGACAACGACGAACGGCAATGCGGCAGGCCGGACGCCGAGCGCCAGGCGAATGCCGAATTCGCGCCGCCGCTGGGCCACGAGATAGGACATGACGCCGTAGATCCCGATCATGCCGAGCAGCAACGCGATCGCGCCAAGAAGCGAGACGAGCTGTGTGCGTATTCGCATGAGCGAGGCGCTCCGGACGATCCAGTGCGACATGCGTTGGATCTCGAATGCCGCCAGCGCAGGATCGTGGGCCTTGAGCCGCTCCCGGATCAGACCCGCTGCGACGTCCGACGACCCGTTGGTCCGCACCACGACGTTGAACAGCGGGAAGAAGCCGAATTGCGCCGGCGGAAAATACACCACTCGTTCCGCCGGCTCACCCAGGCTCCTCATGCGGACGTCCGCCACGACACCAATGACTGCCCCGGTGGTACCGTTCTCGAGCCGCAGCCTGCGACCGATCGGATCGCTGTTGCCGTAAAGCGCGCGGGCCGTCTGCTGGCTGATGACGAACACCCGCGGCGCCGTCGGACCGTCTTTCAGTGTAAACAGGCGTCCCCGCACCAATGAAATCCCAAGGCTGCGGAAGTAACCACTGTCGACCAGGCGCCACTCACACGTTACGAACGGATCTGCCTCGCCGGCGACCTGGGTAATGGTCAGTGCGCCCGGGCTGAGCGGGATGGCACTCGAGATGCCGGCCGCGGTGACGCCTGGGCGTTGTCGAAGATCGCCGGTCAGCCGCGCCAGAAAGTCGCTGATCGCGGCGCCGTTCGGCAACCTGGCCTTGGCGAGGGACAGCTTGGCGGTGACGACCGAGTCCGCATCGATCCCGAGAGGCACACGGTGCAGCCTGAGCAGACTTTGCATGAGCAGTCCGGCGGCCACCAGCAGCAGCGTTGTCAGCGTGACCTGTCCGATCAGCAGCAGTGCCCTGGCGCCGTTCCGTGACTGGATCCGATCGCCCCAGGCCGTCGCGTGAAGCAGGCCGGCGCTGTGATCGCGATTGATCTGCCAGAGCGGCGCGAGTCCGAAGACGATGCCCGCCAGCATGGCGAGGCCAAGCGCAAATCCAAGCGCGGGAACGTCCATCGAGACGTCCTCGATGCGCGGGACCACGTCGACCAGGCCTCGGCGCGCCACCGCGATGACCGCCGCCGAGACGACGACGCCGAGGACGGCTCCCGACATCGACAGCAGGACGCTCTCAGTCATGAGCTGTCGGGTGATACGGGCAGCGCCGGCGCCGAGCGCTGTGCGAATCGCCATCTCCTGGCGCCGCCCGACCGCTCTCGACAGCAGCACATTCGCCACATTCCCACAGGCGATGAGCAGCACGATCGTCGCCGCCGCGAACAGGACGACAAGTGCCGTCCGAATCTCGTCGGAGACCAGCGAGTCGGCAAATGGCGTCACGCTGACGCCGTAGTCCCGGTTCGAGTCCGGATAGGCCTGCGCGAGACCGGCGCCGATGGTGGACATGTCCGCTTGTGCCTGATCGCGCGTGAACCCAGGCTTCAGCCGGCCAATCACCGACAGATAGCGATTGCCTCGGCGCGCCGACAGTTCGACGACCTGTGGCACCCACAGGTCCGGTTCGGACGGCACCGACATCCGGGCTGACGCCACACCGATGATGCTGTAGGGCGAGCCGTTCAGAATCAGCTGGCGTCCCACCACGCGAGGATCCGCCTCGAACCGTGCGCGCCACAACTGGTTGCTCAGCACCGCGACCCGGTGCTGACCGAGCTGGCCTTCGTCGGCTGTGAACCAGCGGCCAAGGGAAAGCGGCGCCGCCAGTACGGACAGAAATGATTCCGTTGCCGCGAGCGCTCGAGTCGCTCCGGATACTCGGCGCCGGTCCATGTCAGCGTCTGGCCGCTGAATGCGGCCAGCTCGAGGCTGCGAGCCTGTTGCTTCCAGGAAAGATAGTTGGGCAGAGACACCGCTGACGCGTCAATGCCATGTGTGACATTCGTTTCGCGCAGCAGCATCAGCTGCTCGGGATGGGACACCGGAAGGGGACGCAGCAGCACGGCGTGAACGGTGCTGAAGATCGCGATGTTCGCGCCCATGCCGAGCATCAGCGCCGACAAGGCAATCGCGGGAATGGCCGGCGTCCGCCGCCAGGAACGAAGCGCGTACCGCACGTCCTGGCGTGTGATGCTCCAGTGCTCGCGGGGCGCGTGACCCAGCAGGTCGCCCAGCACCTGGAACCAGAGCCTTACGCCGCCTTCCCGCGCGCGGTCACCGAACAACAGCGACATCTCCTGGCCGTACTCATCGCGGAAATCGCGCGGATACAGCGCGAGAAGCCGACGGTAGATCCGTTCCGACCACCTCATCGCCTCACCCCTCGCTGGATCGCAGGCTGGTCAAGCGAGCCTGTCCGAGAAGCGCCGACATCCGTGCCATCTCCTGCCGGGCGGCCTCGCGCCCGTCGCGGGTCAGCCGGTAGTACCGTCGCCGCTCATCGTCGGTCGCCGCCGTGCGGGACTCCGTTTCCTCGATCAGCCCATCCTCGAGCATTTGCTTGATCGAGCCATAGAGCGTACCGGGACTCATCCTGACCTTCCCGTCGCTCCGCTCGGAGATGTCGAGCATGATTCCGTACCCGTGCATGGGCTGGTCGGCGAGCGCGATGAGGATCTGGAAGACCGCGGGGGCCATCGGCCGTTCCGGAAGGAGAGGCTTCATGGGCAAACTGTATCGTACTATCGATATATCCACAGGCCGATCTTTAGGCGGGCTTCGGACTGCTGAACGCTAAACTCCACGTGGCTGCCATGGCCTGGCTTCGCAGAGTCGTCACATTCGGGCTGCTCATCGCCGCAGTCGGCGTGGGACTGTCGCTCAGTCCCGCCGGCGTCGCGCTGGAAGACAATTGGGGACTCACCTGGTTGTTCCGGGTGCGAGGGCCCGTCGCCCCGCCGCCGAACATCTTCGTCGTCAGCATCGACAAGACCTCGTCCGATCAACTCGGCCTGGACAAGGACTTGTGGCCACTCCCTCGCCATATACACGCAGCCGTGGTGCGCAGCCTCGCCATGCGGGGGGTCTCGACCATCGTCATGGACATCTTTTTCAGAGTCCCGCGATCGGCAGCGGAGGACGCCGACCTCGCCGACGCCATCGCCAGGAGCGGCCGGGTCGTGTTGTTCGAAAGCGTCGGCCGCCAGCAGCTCGCACGCGACGAGATCGTGCAGACCCGGGAGCCCATCGCGCCTCTTCGCGATGCCGCCAGCGCGGTTGGCGCATTTCCTCTTCCGGACACCGCACTGGTGCACTTCTTCTGGACGTTCTTCGACAGTGCCCAGGGACAGACGCCGACGCTGCCCGCCGTGGCGCTCCAGATTCACGCGCGCGCGCATCAAGATCGGCTCGTCTCGCTGCTGAGACGCGCCGGGGTGCAGGCCCTTGCAGACCTTCCGCTCCATGTTGCGTCCGCCTCGGACGTTCGACAGATGATGAAGGTCCTGCGGCGCGATCTCGAACGCGATCACGCGGCGGCCGCCCGCGCGCTCGCGCTGGTGGAACAGGAGGCCCCGGACGTTGACGCGTCGGCGCGGCCGCTGCTGGCCGCGCTGGTGCGTCTCTACAGCAGCACCGATCGCCACTACCTGAATTTCTACGGCCCGGCGGGCCGGATTAGAACCATCCCGTTCTCGTGGCTGCTCCAGGACGATCCGTCGCTTCCCGATCTCACGAACGCCGTGGTGTTCGTCGGCGAAGCCACGCCGGAGCTCGTGAAAAACACGGAACAGGGCGACGTGTTCCGAACGGTCTATTCGGCCGGCGGGGGGCGGGACCTGAGCGGCGCCGAGATCGCGGCGACCGCCTTCGCCAATCTGCTGACCGATCGCGGCCTGCGTCCGATTGGCAGCGGCCTGCAAATCGCCGCGCTCGTGTGCATCGGGCTGACGACCGGCCTGGTATTTCGATTGTTGCCGGGGCGATACGCGATTCTCGCGACCGCAGCAGTTGGTGCAGCGTATTGGGCATTGGTCCAGTACCAGTTCACAACGCATGCGCGACTTCTGCCGCTGGCTGTGCCCTTGGTCGGGCAGCTGCCGCTGGCGCTGTTTCTCGCGGTGCTGTCTCGTTACCGCGCCATCCGCAAGCAGGTGCCGAGAGAGCTCGAGGCCGGGCAGCGGCCCGAGCTCGTAGACGGCGTGTGCCTGTCGACGGACATCGAGAACTACACGGTCATGTCGCAAGGCATGAAACCGCGCGACCTGGCGTCGTTGATGAACGAGTACTACCGCACACTCGGGACCCTGGTGACCGAGCACGGTGGCCTGATGCTGGGGCGCGCCGGCGACAGTGCGATGTGTGTCTGGGCCAGCAAGCGCCGGCCCCTCAGCCTGTTGTGGCCTCCGCGACGTCGAGACCAGGGCGTGACGCAGCGGCGGAAAGCGTGTCGGGCGGCGCTCGAGATGCGGCACGTCATCGAGCGGTTCAACTCGCGCCATTCCGCTCAGCCGCTGCCGACGCGAATCGGACTCCATGCGGGCGAACTCGCCCTGGGACCGGTCGGCGGCGAATACCACGTCATCGGGGATACCGCCAATGCCGCGTCGCGAATCGAAGGCCTCAACAAACACCTGGCGACCACCCTGCTGACGTCCGATGTGGTCGTGAAGGATGTTCCCGAGCTCTGCATCCGGCCGATGGGAAGCTTCGTGGTGCCAGGCCGGACAGGCGCGTTGCGGATCGTCGAGATCATCTGCGGGGCCAACGAGGTCGACGAGCGCGTGGAGGCACTGTGTCGTCGATTCGCCGCTGCCCTCGCGACTTTCGAGAACGGCTCCTGGCTCGAGGCCGCCAACGCCTTTCGCGAACTGGCGTCCGACTTTCCTGCCGATGGCCCGACCCGCTATTACCTCGCCCTTGCAGAACGCCGGTCCGCTGTCATCCCCGCGCCACCGCCAGGCGCCATCGTCATCGACATCAAGTAGCCCGGCGCGTCGCGGGGCTAAAGCCCGCCTCCACAGCCCGGCCATCGACATCAAGTAAACAGCGCGACCGGCAGCCGGCCAGACGTGCCGCCGGGTCAGCCGATGGTGAAATCGGTTGGAAGCCGTGTGGGGAGCGCCGGAAGTGTGATAGAAGTCCAGCCGATGTTTGTCGTCTCACGCAGCATCGCCCTCGCTATGACAACCGGGGCGTTGTGGGCTGCGACATCGACATGGGCCCTGGCTGCGTGTAAGGACCCTACCGCCCGCATTGTCGCCGTCAGTCAGTCCGTGCAGGTCAGGGAAGTCGGTACCGCCGCCTTCACGCCCGCGGCTCTGAATGCCCCGGTGTGTCAGGGTGATGTGATCCGAGTGGGTCCGTCCAGCCGCACGACCGTCGCGTTTCTTGAAAGCGGCCTGCGGCTGACCGTCGAACAGAACACCGAATGGGTCGTGCGACAGCCACTTCAGCCGGGACGATCGCTGATCCAGTTGATCCGGGGTGCCATCCTGTTCATTACCCGTCAGCCTCGCTCGCTGGACGTGGAGACACCGTTTGTCAACGCCGCCGTCGAGGGGACCGAGTTCGTGGTCCGCGTCGAGGGCGCCTCGACGTCAGTAGCCGTGCTCGAGGGCACGGTGCGTCTGTCGAACGACCGCGGCGACTTGACGCTCACCACCGGGCACGCCGGGCTGGCAAGTGCCGGGCAAGCACCGAAGCCGATCAACGTACGGCCGCGGGATGCGGTGCAGTGGGCGCTCCATTACGAACCGCTGTTCGCTGACGATTCGCTGGAGTCACTCGAGAACGTGCCGAGCTCCGAGAGAGACGCGCGCTTCTACGTTCGACGCGCGAGCGCGCGGCTCGGGGTTGGCGGCATCGAGGACGCGCGCCGCGATCTCGAGACCGCGAGGCGCCTCGACGCAAAGGATGGCACCGCCTTCGCGCTGAGCGCCATCATCGACGTGGCGCTGAATGACCGCCAGTCGGCATTGGAAAACGGTCAACGAGCGGTGGCGTTGAGTCCCGATTCGATCGCCGCCCACCTCGCCCTTTCCTATGCCTTCCAGGCCGCCTTCAACCTGGAGGGGGCGCGTAACGAGATCCTCCGCGTCGTGCCCACCAACGCCGCCGACGATCGACCCGAGCATGCGCTGGCCCTGGCGCGCCTGGCGGAGCTCTCGCTGTCGCTGAGCGACTACAGCAAGGCGCTTGCCGCTGCGCACCGCGCGACGGCGGTGGCGCCGAACCTCGGACGCACGCAGGTGGTAATGGGCTTTGCCGCGCTGTCCGTCGTCGATATCACGGGCGCCAAGGCGGCTTTTCAGAAGGCCATCGAGGTCGGTTCCGACGACCCGCTCGCGCATCTGGGACTCGGGCTCGCGCAGGTGCGGGCAGGCGACCTCCACGGAGGTCGCGCCGAGATCGAGACGGCGGCGGCGCTCAGCGCGGTCAACCCGATCGTGCGGAGTTACCTTGGCAAGGCCTACTTCGATGAACGGCGCGAGTCGCTGGCCGGCGAACAGTTCGCGCTGGCCAAAGACCTGGACCCGCTCGACCCGACGGCGTTTCTCTACGATGCCGTGTTGAAGCAGACCACCAACCGGCCGGTCGAGGCGCTGCAGGATCTGCAGAAGTCGATCTCACTGAACGACAATCGCGCGGTCTACCGATCGCGCCTGCTCCTCGACAGCGACCTCGCGGCACGAAGCGCCAGCCTCGGGCGCATCTACCGCGACCTGGGCTTCGAGCAGGTGGCGGCGGTGACGGGCTGGAGGTCCGTGGAAGCGGATCCCGGCGATTACTCGGGACACCGGTTGCTCTCCGATATCTACTCCGCCCTCCCGAGACACGAGATTGCGCGCGTGAGCGAGTTGCTGCAGTCCCAGCTTCTGCAGCCGCTCAATATCTCCCCTGTCCCGCCAAGTCTGGCCGAAACGGATCTGTTCATTCTCGAACGCGCCGGCCCCTCGGAGCCGGCCTTCAACGAGTTCAACCCGCTGTTCAACCGAAACCGCCTCGCGCTGCTCGCCACGGGAACCGTGGGCGCGGAGAGCATCCTCGGCGACGAAGTGGCCGTGTCCGGCGTGTGGAATCGGGCGTCGTTCAGCATCGGTCAGTATCACTACGACGCCGATGGATTTCGCGAGAACAACCAGCAGGACCGCGATCTCTTCAACGCCTTCGTGCAGTTGCAGCTCTCCCGATCCACGTCGGCGCAACTCGAATTCCGCGCCGAGGATGTCGATGCCGGGGACCTGGTCATCAATTTCGATCCCACGGACTTCTCACCCGAGCAGGCCAACCACGCCGATGGCAACACGGTACGATTCGGCCTGAAGCACGTCTTCAACCCGAATTCGCTGACCATCGTGTCCGTCTACTCGCGGAATCGGGACGAAACGTTCGCCGAGACCCTGACCGAGGGCGGCTTCGTGACCGACATCAGCGCACTGAACGAAACGGACAGCTGGACCGCCGAAGCGAGGCATTTTCTCCGTGTGCGGCAAGTCAATTTGACTGGCGGCGTTGGCTATTTCGGCGGCGATCGCCACCGGCTCGAGACCCAGGCCATAACCGACCCCACTTCGGGTGAGACTCTCGCATTCCCGCCTTTCGAGCTGGACGAAAAGCTCGAACAAACGAATCTCTACGCCTACGCGACCAGCGGTCTTCCCGGCCACACGAGCCTGACGCTCGGCGCCAGCGCGGATTTCTATCGCCGAGAAGCCCTCGAGATCAACCAGTTCAACCCGAAGATCGGCTTCACCTGGAACCCGTTTCCGGGGACGACGGTGCGGGCAGCGGCGTTCAGGACGCTGAATCGGCCGCTCGTGTCGGGCCAGACGATCGAGCCGACCGAAGTCGCCGGTTTCAATCAGCTGTTTGCCGATCGCGAGGGAGACGACACTCGTCGCTACGGTGCAGCGCTCGATCAGCAGTTCAGCGCCGCTGTGACGTCGGGCGTCGAGCTCACTCGCCGAAATCTGAGGATTCCGGTCGTGTTCGGCGACGATCCCGGGAACATCCTGGTGCAGCATGGCTCCGAGCGATCGGCACGGGCGTACCTGTACTGGACGCCGACTCTGCGCGCGTCGATGACGGCCGAATATTTTTATGAGCATTTCGAACGCGACCCCGCCGCCACGGTTGAAGAGGCGTTCCTGAGTGTTCGCACGCATCGCTTCCCCTTCGGCGCCCGATATTTCTCGCCGTCGGGCTTTTCGGCGCGGCTGAACGCGACGGCGATCAAACAAAGTGGGGTATTTTTCGTGCGCGGGATCCCGGCGGACGGTCGCGATAGTTTCTGGGTCGTGGACGGTGCTCTGAAATACCGGTTGCCGCGGCGTTATGGCAGCGTGTTGCTCGACGTCAGAAATCTGTTCGACGAGAAGTTCATGTTCCAGGATACCGACCCTGGAAATCCCACTATCCGTTCCGGCCGGCTTGCGGTCCTTCGGTTCGTCGTCGGCATGTAGTTATCTCTCGAGCAGAGGAGCCTCAGATGTCACAAGAAAAGACCGACAATGTGGAAGACCAGCCCCTTGTCGTCGTTGTGTTCGACCGCGCGAACGGGAGATACTGCGTCGATTCGGGTCCGTGGGTGAGACACGGCTTCGTCGGACCCAAAGGCAGCGAACGAGAGGAGGACTGCAGGGATGACCCTCATGCCCCTCAATCGCCCACGCCCCAGTCACCTCCGCCCCAGTCGCCGCCTGGAAGTCCGCCACCGACCAATGAGGACGTGATGCGATGTCTGCGCTCCTTGTTGGCGGGCCATACCGCGCACTGCCATTGGCACGTGTGGACGGGCTCGAGGTGGAAGGACACCGGCATGGAGAACTGCGGCACCTGTTGAAGGCGCGTCATGAACGCATCCGCGAAGCTGGACCCGAGGCTGCGCGCGCTCCTGGCACTTGACAGGAGCGCGCTCGTCGCAAGGCGGCGGGCCGACGATGACCGTCGCCGCAGGCAACTCGATCGCATTGCCGGTCTGCGGGAAGAGCTTCGGGCGGCATCGTGGGAAGACGAGCGGCGCGAGGATCTGGCACGGAGCATCGCCAAGCACGTCGCGACATTTCCGGTCCCACTGACGTTCGGGCTCTACTTGCCCGACGATGCTCCGAGCTGGGCCCGCGGTGTCACGCTGACGGGCCCTGGCGTCTCCGCGACGGTACGGTCCCAGGCCAGCGCCGATGACCTCGCGTCGTTGGGGCTTCACGTCCGGAGCCAGGCCGGCGACGTCTTCACTGTCTTCCTGCCGCTCGACCTCTCGCAGCGACTCGCGACGTCCCCCGCCATCGGCTACGTGGAGCTGGCAAGGCCATATGCGCCGCAGCTGATTGATGCCATTCCGAAGGCGCGGTTGGCGCAGCTGCATGGCGGTGGCATCACCGGCGCGGGAGTGATCGTCGGTATCATCGACAGCGGCCTCGACTTCTATCACGACCATTTCCGAAATGCGGACGGCACGACGCGCGTCCGGTATCTGTGGGATCAGATTCTGGCACCAGTCGCCGGCGAATCCGGACCGCCTGCTGCTCTCCTCGGCTTCAACCTGGGCACGACGTATGGCGTGGAGTACAGCAAGGCGCAGATCAACGCGGAGCTGGGAAGCGGCGCCGTCACCCACTATGGCATCGTGCGTTCGACGCCGGGTGCACATGGGACGCTGACCGCGAGCTGCGCCGCCGGAAGCGGGCATCTCGACCCCGTGACCGGTCTCAGGATATTCGCCGGCGCCGCGCCGGGGGCCGACATCATCCACGTCCGCACCGACAACATCGGCAACGAAGACATCTACGCCGACAGCACGAACATCCTCGACGCCTTCGCCTACATCTTCGGGCGCGCCTCGCAGCTGGGTCTGCCTTGCGTCGTCAACCTGAGCTCCAGTGACAATCTTGGCGGCCATGACGGCACCACGAACGGTGAGCTGTTCCTCGACGCGCTGCTCCTGCAACCGGGGCGAGCGATTACATGTTCGGCTGGCAATCAGAATTTCTTCAACGCGCACACGGCCGGGGCTGTGGGACAGGGGCAGAAGGCGGACATCAAGCTCGATTGCGACCCGGGAGCCGTCAACGAGGACACTCTCCAGATCTGGTACGACGGCCAGGATGCATTCGACATCACGATCGTCGTGCCAACGGCCGTGCCGACCGTGATCGGCCCGATCCCGCAGGACGCGTCGTCTGGGCCAGTTCTCGCCGAGGGGATCACGGTTTCGGTTTTCTCGGAGGAGTATCCCAACAACGGCGATCGTTTTATCCACGTCCACCTGGCGGGAGCCAGCCAAGCCACACCGTTGCCCGACGGTGAATGGACGTTCTCGCTCTCGGCCGCAAATGTCATCAACGGCGCCTTCAGCGCCTGGGTCGATCGGAACAACTTCGGCTCTGTCCACTGGCAGAACCCGGTCATGGATGCCGGCACAATCGGCGTGCCCGCAACGGCGCGCCGGCTGATTGCGGTCGGCGCCCACGACACCAGCGGCGGGTCCTGCGAGCTTGCCAACAGCGCGATCCCCGCGATCGTCCCGCTGAGCGGATGTGGCCCGACCCGTGATGGCAGGATCAAGCCCGAGATTGCCGCCGCCGGTCTCGTGAGCGGGGCCGCCGCCTGGAACAGGAACCAAAACCAGCCGTCAGACTATCCCGTCACCGCCGCCGGCGCGTATGGCGGTACCAGCATCTCGGCTCCGATCGTCGCCGGCGCCGCGGCGCTGCTGTTTCAATGCCGCGGCGGGGATCTCTCGGCGTCCGACATCAAGCAACTGCTCATTGCATCGGCGAAGCCACCGGTCGGTGGCGTCCCGTCGAATGCGTTCGGTTTCGGGTATCTCTGCATGGAAGGGATCTGTGCGGCGCCGCTCGGTGACGTAGACGTGTGGCTTCGCGACGACCCCACCGACACCGGGCTCGAGCCCTTCGCAGGAGACGTCACCTGGCTGAGCCCCGACATCGAACTCCTGGATCCCGCGGGTGTCGCGGTGGCCAATCCCACTCACGATGCCGCGAATCTGTGGAACAACCTGGTTGACGTCACGGTGCGAAACCGCGGAACCCAGGCCGCCAACAACGTCGACGTGTATCTCTACTGGGCGGACCCTGCGACCAACCTGCCATTCCCGGGCGAATGGAGGGTCACAGGGATCTACACGGGCGCATCGCCCGTCGACCAGAGCAATCTGATTGTGGTCCCGCAGCTGGCGGCGGGCGCCCAGACGACGGTGCGCTTTGCCTGGGCGCCGCCTCCACCGGGCGCCAACATCAGGGGGGACGATCACTTCTGCCTGCTCGCGCGAGTCGAGCACGAAAGCGATCCCTCGAATCTCAACGCCGGCGGATGGCCCGTGATCGCCGGCAGCAACAACATCGCGATGCGGAACGTTCATGTCGTCGACGTCTCGGCGCCCGCACCAACGATGGGGCTCATGGTCATTGGCAGCGGCGACGACGATACTCTCGAAATTGCGTCTCGTGGGATCGAGACGCGGGGGCTCGAGATCGTCCTGCCGACACGTGGGCTGCCGTGGCGTGAGCTGGCGTTGCTCGAGCAAGGGCCGAGACGCCCTGCGTACGGCGACGATGGCGGTGAGGACCCGATCGAGCACGTCCGGCGGACGCTGAAGGACCACGAGGCGAGAAGAATCCTGAATGTCGCCGGGGCACACGAGGCGTTCGTCGATGGTCTCCTCACCCGCCTGCATGGCGGGCCGCATCTCGCGTTCGGCGCCATACGGCTTCGCCGCGGCGCGAAGATGCCGGTCAGGATCACGGTCCCTGAACCGAAACTGCCCGACGGCGTTGGTCGAGTCGATGTGGGACAGCGCAGCGGAGGTAAGCTTGTCGGCGGCGTGTCTCTGGAATTGAGGAACGAGAGGGTGCACATTGCCCGGTATGACGTCCGGCGCCGCGGTGACGCGGTCGAGGTGACACCGCGTCGCGAGGCTCCGCAGGGTCAGCGCCGGCGCTGACGAACGGCCGCGAGGAAATCGGCGTGGAACTCATCGATCTGCTGAGCCCCTCGATGCGCTCGCAGTCGCGTCTGCGACGATTCGCGGCCGGGGACCTGATCGTCGGCGAAGGCGAGCCGGGAACGAGCGCCTTCATCCTGCTCGCCGGCGAGTGCGAGGTTCTTGTGCACGGCGAGGTGCTGAACCGGGTGCGGCCCGGCGAGCTCTTCGGAGAGATCGCCTGTCTCGAGGGCGCGACCCGGACCGCCTCTGTCCGCGCCGTAATCGACGGCGAGGTGTTGGAGCTCGGCGGCGATGCGCTGCGATCCGAGCTGCGTCAGTCGCCTGCCCTCCTGGAGAGTTTCCTGCGTGCCATGGCACACCGCACCAGGGATATCTCCACGCGCGAAACCGTCGTGCGCGACGAGCAGCGGCAGCTGCGGCGCGTTCTGGAAGGGCTGCAGCCATCGCTCGATGGCTTCCGGGATCATCCGTCGCTGCGGATCGAAGTCCGCTGGCAACCGCTCACGGTCGCATCAGGCGATTACTACGACATCCTGGAACTGGCGCCAAGCCGGTACCTCTGCGTGCTCGGCGACGTCATGGGGCATGGCGCCCTGACCGCGCCGACCGTCGGGATGATTCGAGGACAGCTGCACGAGTCTGCACGAGCGGAAAGCCGTGCGCACGACCTGTTGGCACATCTTCACAAACACATGCGGAAGCACGGTCCTCCCAATACCTTCATGACACTGACCGTGCTCATCCTTGACCTCGAGTCGCGGACCGCTGAGTTCGCGAGCGCCGGTCCGCCGAGCCCCATCCTGTACCGCGATGGTGCATCGGCCCCGCTTGCCACTGACTGCGACTGGACGCTTGGCTACCCCTTCGAAAATGTGCGCTTCGAGAGCAGGCGCATCACGGTGGCGTCTGGCGACGTCCTTCTCTTCTACAGTGACGGCCTGTCCGATGCAGCGCGCGATCCGAATTCAGTCTTGGATACTCTGGGCGCAAGTGCGATGGCGGACATCCTGACGTCGGTGTGCAGGGAACGGACGCACGGGATTCCGGACGCGATTTTCGAGCGTGTCGAGCAGACGCAACCTGGCCGCCGGCTGGAGGACGACGCGACGGCGTTGATCGTAACGGTGCGCTGAGTGGCCGTAACCCGCAAATCGTTACGACGAATTTACAACTTCAGCATCCACTCTGCAGCCGCGCCGACTACACTAGCGGCCCGATGAACGTCCTCTTCCTCTGCACCGGCAACTCGGCACGATCGATTCTCGCCGAGGCGATTCTCAACAGCCTCCCTCAGGCGAAGGGCCGATTCCACGCGTACAGCGCCGGCAGCCAGCCGCGGTCGGCCGTGAATCCACTGGCGCTGGCAGTGCTCCGCGAGCACCGTATCGACCACGAGGGATTGCGATCGAAGAGCTGGGAGGAATTCGCGCAGCCGGGGGCGCCCAAGATGAACTTCGTGTTCACGGTCTGCGATCAGGCAGCCGCCGAAACCTGCCCCGTGTGGCCCGGTCAGCCGACGACAGCACACTGGGGAGTTCCCGATCCGGCCGCCGTCACCGGCGCCGAGGAGGAGCAGCACCGTGCGTTTCGCGAGGCGTTCCTTGTCCTGAGACGGCGAATCGAGCTCTTCGTCGCATTGCCGCCCGAGAAGCTGACCAGCTTCGGCATTCACGAAGAACTCTCGAGGATTGGGACGGACCGCCATACCGAGAGCGGCTCGACCGTGTCCTAACCCAAGAGCTCACTCGAAGGTATCAACTTCCAATTCCCAATTCCCAACTGCCAATCGTGCTTGCCCGCGGCTAGCAGGACTTCTTGGGAGTGGGGCGTTGGAGATTGGGAGTTGACGCTCACGAACGCAAGTGAGCAGTTCTGCTCTGGACGGCTCGAGCACGTCTCCGACCTCTAGAACGTCGCCAACGATGGGCGCAACGCGACCACGCGGCCGGGCTCGACGCGCAACGACCATCCGTCGCCCAGGAATGCAGACGCGTCGACTTCCTTCGACGGCGTGGCGCTCTCCGTTTGCGGCGCGTCTGCGCCGTCGAGGAGGGTGAAATCGTCGGCGCTGACCACCCATCGTGACGCGTGGCCACCACGGCGATGCACGAGCAACGTGAACGTGCCGTCGCCGTTGTCGAACGCGTCGATTGCGTCGGGAGCGCCGGCCAGGCGATAGCCGTTCACGGCGTCGCCGACCGCCAGGATCGGCTTGGCAACGACACCGGCTTGCGCGGACGTGGCGCGCGTGCCGGTCGAGCCGTTCGCCACGAGCACCGCTGTCGTGACCGCGATCGCCCCCAAGGCGTTGACCAGAATTGTGACGCGCGTCACCACACGGCGACTGTAGCTGCGCGATGCGACGGCGCCTTCACCCTGGTGTGTATTCGCGGTAACGCTTGACAGGCGCTACACCGTTGTCATTCGGTCGTCATGAAATCGTCACCGCCGGCCGCTAGCCTTCCCTGTCCCAGTCACACCTCATCAACGAGCCTCACGGAGCACATCATGCAGCACGGTTGGCGAGCCAGCGTCCTCGCGGCGGTCCTGATCGGCACTTCTGTTTTGACCTTGTCGGCCGCCGACCCCGGCGTCACGTTCGTCGGGCAAGGCCTCGTTCCAGGCAATGCACTCGACCTGTCGGGTCTCGCCGGACAGCCGATCTGCCAGATCGCTGACCCCGATACGTGCATCGATCAGGCGACGCTCGGCGGCTTCGGCTCGGGCCTGACCTTTACCGGACACGACGACGTGTTCCTGGCGGTTCCCGACCGGGGTCCGTTCGATGGCCGGACCGATGTGCCCTACTTCGATCGATTCCACTTCCTCTACATGACCGTGAACGTGGGGGCGCCCTTTCCCAACATCAAGACCGTGCTGCTCGACACGCGCTACCTGCTGAACGAGTCCAATCAGCACTTCGTCGGCGACTCGTCCGCGATCGCGAACGACGATCGCCACACCCTGCGCTTCGATCCGGAGGGCGTGCGCGTCAGCAACGACGGCAACTTCTTCGTGTCGGACGAGTACGGCCCGTATCTCTTCAAGTTCAATCGCCAGGGCCATCTGATTCGGCGTATCCCCGTGCCCGAGAAGTTCCTGATTGCCAACCCGACGGGCGAGGTGGATGACGATGGCAACTCGCTGGAGCTGTATCCGGACCACAACACTTTCGGCCGACAGGCGAATCGCGGCATGGAAGGCCTGGCGATAACGCCCGACGGGCGGACCCTCGTGGGCATGATGCAGAACGCCCTCATCCAGGACCATGGGCTCAACGCCAGCACGCCGCCCGGTCGTGTCGGCATTACCGCGCGGATCTTCACCTACGACCTGAAGACCGGCGACAGCCACGAGTACGTCTACGTGCTCGACGCCATCAACCAGGGTCGCGGCGTCAACGAGCTGCTGGCGATCAACGACCACGAGTTCCTGGTGCTCGAGCGGGACAATCGCACGAGGGTCCCGACCCCGCCAAACGAGAGCCAGGGGCCCAACCTGAAGCAGATTTACAAGATCGATCTGAACAAGCCCGGCTTGACCGACGTCTCCAACGTTGACAGTCTTCCGGCCACCGCTGCCGAATTGGGCGACATCGTCCCGGTTACCAAGACGAAGTTCCTGGACCTGCTCGATCCCGACTACAAGGTCGACGCCACGCACACGATCAAGGACGTGATCGCCGAGAAAATCGAGGCGCTCGCCTGGGGCCCCGACCTTCCCGACGGCCGGCACCTGCTGTACGTCGTCAGCGACAACGACCTGTTCCCGGAGCTACCGACGCAGATCTACGCGTTCGCGATCGACGGGTCGGCCAGCGGCGCAAACATCAGCTATCGGCCGCAGCGCATTCCAGGCCCGATGTTTCCTCCGGGGCAGGTCAAGAAGATCATCAAGAACCAGTAACGTACCAGTGAGGACTCCGGGCTCCGGGCTCCGGAGTTCGGGCTCCGGACTCCAGGCTCCGGGCTCCGGGGCTCCGGGCTCCGGGGTCACGCGCCCAAGTAGTGCGAAGGTCGCGTAGAATCTCACCCGAGCCCGCCGTCAAGTTTCGCCTGCGGACGGGACACCCCCAGTTTCCATGCCAGTCGTTCTCCTGCTGGTTCTTGCACTCACCCCGCCCACGGACGCGCGCCTTCAGCCGGCACGTGGCGACTCGCTGCCTCTGCTGGAGATGGGCAATTTCCTGCCAGCCATTCGGCAGCAGCTGCAGCAGGCCTATGCGGCGGCCCAGGCGCATCCGACAGATCCCGAGGCGAGCGGGACGCTGGGAATGATCCTGGACGCCTACGAGCAGTACGACGCCGCCGTCATCTGCTATCGGCGGGCCCAGCATCTCGATTCCCGATCGTTTCGCTGGCTCTTCTACCTTGGATGGGTGCAGGCGGCCCAGGGACGCCATGAGCAAGCAGCAATGACGCTGGGCAGCGCCTTGCGCATTCAACCTGGATACGTGCCCGCCCAGTTGAAGCTTGCCGAGAGTCTGTTCGCCATCGGCCGATGGGAGGAGAGTCGCACCATCTATCGGGCGGTCAGCACGGCGCATCCCGAGAGTGCCGAGGCCCACTATGGTTTAGGTCGAGTGTCTGCGACGCGGGGAGATATGACGGCCGCCACAACCTCGTACCTCAAATCCGTGGAGTTGTTTCCCGAGTATGGCGCTGCTCACTACGCGCTGGCGCTGGTCTACCGGAAGCTGGGCGACGAAGCCCGGTATCAACCGCAGTTCCGCCTGTATGAGCAGAACAGAACGTCGGTCCCGCCGCTCGACGACCCATTACGCAGCGCCGTCACCCGACTCAACATGGGCTCCGTGGCGCACATTCGTCGCGGAGCGGACCTCGAGCGCGCAGGCAAGATCGCCGAGGCGATTGCCGAACATCAGGAAGCCCTGCGCGTAGACCCCAAGGCCGTGCAGGCTCACATCAACCTCATCTCACTCTATGGCCGATTGGATCAATACGAACCAGCGGCCGAGCACTACCGGGCTGGGATCGATCTCGATCGAAATCAGGCCGATCTTCATTACAACTACGGCGTGCTCCTTCTCAAACAGCGAAAACCTGAGGAGGCAGAGACGGCGTTTCGCGCCGCCCTCGAGATCAATCCGTATTACGCCGAAGCGCACACTAATCTTGGATCTCTGTACGAGCAGCAAGGCCGATTGGACGACGCCTTTCAGCAATTCGAGGAAGCAGTCGAGAATCGGCCGAATTACCGGGTCGCCCATTTCCACATGGGCCGCATTAGAGCCAACCAGGGGAATTACGGCGAAGCGATTCAACACTTCCTCAAGACACTCACGCCGGAGGACGAGAACACGCCGCGCTACCTGTATGCGCTGGCGGCCACGTACGCGCGGGCGGGGGACATCGCAGAAGCGCTGAAGTACGCCCGCACCGCTCGGGCGCAGGCGGCTGCCCGCGGTCAGGCCGAATTGCTGGCGAGTATCGATAAGGACCTCCAGGTTCTGGAGAAGCGATGACGAACGCGGCAACACCATGAAACGTCGACTCGTCTGCCTGGCGCTCGCGGGGCTTGCGGGCCACAGCATTTCAGCAACGCGCGCACACATGTTCCACGACATTGCCGTGGAGGCTGGCCTCACGTTCCATCATGTCACCGGAGCCGCTGGCGACTATTTCATGCCCGAGATCATGGGCTCCGGCGCGGCGCTCTTTGATTACGACAACGACGGCGATCTCGATGTGTTCCTGATCCAGGGCACGACGCTCGATCCCGACAAGAAGCCGCTCTCTCCGCCGCCCCCCGGTGTCAAACCCGGCAACCGGCTCTTCCAGAACATGCTGTCGCAAACAGGGAAGCTGCAGTTTGTGGATGTGACCGAGAGGGCGGGTCTAAGTCATGTCGGCTACGGCATGGGGGCGGCGACCGGCGACTATGACAACGATGGGCTCCTCGACTTGTATGTGACGAATTTCGGGCACAACGTCCTGTATCACAACAATGGCGATGGCACCTTCACCGACGTCACGCGCGACGCGGGGGTGGATGATGCCCGGTGGAGCACCAGCGCTGCGTTCCTGGATTACGACGCGGATCGCCTTCTTGATCTCTTCGTCGGGAACTACGTGGACTTCACGGCCAAAGGCAACAAGCGCTGTTACGCTCCGACCGGCGAGCCGGACTACTGCACGCCGATGGCCTATAAAGCCGTGCCCTCCCGGCTGTTTCACAACCTCGGAAACGGCAGATTCGTCGATGTCACGGAGTCCTCCGGCATCGGGTCCTCGTACGGGCCGGCGCTGGGTGTTCTCTGTGCAGACTTCAACGGTGACGGGCGCACGGACATCTTTGTTGCGAACGACACCGCGGCCAACCGACTGTGGATGAACCAAGGGGATGGGCGCTTTCGGGAGACCGCCCTGGAAGCCGGTGTGGCGTACAGCGCCGACGGCCGCGCGAAGGCCGGAATGGGTGTCGCGGCAGAAGACGTAGACGATGACGACACGTTGACGTTGTTGGTGACCAATCTCGCTCGTGAAGGCGCGACTCTTTTCCGTGGGAACGGCAAAGGCTTGTTCGAAGAGGTGACGCCTCAATATGGCTTGGCAGCGCCGACCTTCGCCTTTACTGGATTCGGGACGAACTGGTTCGACTACGACAACGACGGCCGGCTGGATCTGTTCATCGCCAACGGTGCGGTCACCATCGTCGAATCCCTCCGAGCCCAGCCGTACCCGTACGGTCAGAGAAACCTGCTGTTTCATAATGAAGGCACGCAAAGGTTTCGCGAGACGAGTGGTCTCGCCGGGCCCGCGTTCCAGCGGATCGATGTCGGCCGTGGCGCGGCGATCGGCGATATCGACAACGACGGGGCCGTGGATGTTCTCGTGACGAACAACAACGGGCCCGTGCGTCTCCTCCACAACGATGTCGGGGCCCGGCAGCGGTGGCTTCAAGTGCGCCTCGAAGGCACCCGGAGCAATCGGTTCGGCATTGGCGCGCGTGTCGCACTGCTGCGGGATGGCGAAGCGCCGCATCGGCGCAGAGTACATACGGATTCGAGCTACCTGAGTGCCAGCGACGTTCGGGTGCACTTTGGGCTTGGGGAGCGTTCCGACGTGCGCGGCTTGCTGGTGGAGTGGCCCGACGGCTCCAGCGAAACGTGGGACAACGTTCAGCCCGGCAACGTCATAGTCCTTCGGCAAGGCACGGGTAAGCCACGGCTTTAGCGATCGGAGAATCGCCGTCTGCCTTTTCTGTTTCGGCCGGCTCGAATTCATAGATGCCACCATCGGCCATGAGCGACAGGAACAGGTGCCCGTCTGTTCATCACGAAGGAGCGGATGTGCTCCCAGTGCTTGACGATGTGATCGTGCAGCGATCCGGGCGGACACATGGCGCGCGTGAGGGCAAGCGGACCGAATTCGAGGCCAGACGTGCCAGAGGACTTCCAGGTGCCGCGGCCACGATTGCAGTCGATTCGTGCGGTCAGACGACCTTCCGCGCCAAACTCGATGGTGTATTTTGGCCTTGTCGTCTGGAGTGAGCTGCGCGCCGTCACCACCCTGAAAACCCACCAGCTGCCACGACGTGCCCTCGAGCGTGGGCGCCGTTGGGACAGGCGCCTGGGCGAATCCAAGCGACGGCTGGCAGGTGCCTCGAACACAAGGATCGCGCTGGTCTACACCGGCCCACGAGCTCGGCGAGCGTGCGAACCTCGCCACATCTGCGTCACACGGCTCGGCATCAAGTGCCGGCACTCGTCGATTGCTTCGACGATGCACGGAGAAGGCCTATTCCGCCGGCCCGATCGCCTCTATCTCGTCGATCGGAGCGGGCGGATTGCCTACAAGAGCAGGCCCGGCCCGTTCGGGTTCAAGCCAGCGGAGCTCGAAGCCGCGCTTCGCCATCACGTGCGGAGACGATTTCCCGCGACGTAATCTCGTACTTGAAGTTGTCCGCATCGAACGGGTCGAGGCGTCCGTCGGCGGTCTCGCATTGCGGATACATGAAGTAGCCCACCGTGATGCCGCGAGCCGAGCCGGGCAGCGCAACGTCGTGGGCGAAGTTGAAGCCGATCCAGTTCATCTCCCAGGAGCCGAACAGCGCCTCGCGCGCCTTGTTGACCACACCGTTGTCTGCGGCCAGGTTGCCCGGCGGCTCTTCCAGCATCACCTTGCGGACGTCCGCAGGATCGACCGGCACCCAGCCGTAGCGGGCCAGATACACTTCCGCGCGGCAATGCTGGCCCTTCGTGGCATTCGCGGTGGCCAGGCCGAGGCTCTTGAAGCCGCGATCGGATTTCGCGACGCGCAAGCCATACACGTGGCGCGCCGGGAGGCCGGCCGCGCGCGCAAGACCGACGTAGAGCGCATTCAGATCCGCGCACTTGCCGCCGAAATTCTTCGATTCGAGCATCCCGCGGATGTTGCCGACACCGCAGCCGCGCACCTTCGGGTCGCGGTACGTGTTCTCGACCACCCACTCGTAGATCGCGCGCGCCTTGTCGATGTCTTCCCGCGCGCTCCTCGTGATCGTTGCCGCCGTCTCTTTGACAATGCCGTCGGTGGGCACCAGGAAGCTTGGCTCGAGGAACCGAGCGATCTCGTCCTTCGATTCCGGCCTGGCCGTCGACCCGCGCGGCCGCGGCTGAGCGAGGTCGACCGAGTAGTCGTGCGTCATGGCGCGACAGGTGAGCACGGCGACCGGCGTCACGCCTTCGGGGAACTCGAAGCAGGCGATCGCGTTCGCTGACGCGGGATCCAACCTGGTGAAGGTGGTGCCGCCGTCGCCAGCGAGAGTGTTGCCCAGCGGCTTCTGATACGGCGTCTCGATCGTGAGCGGCGTCGGCAGCCAGACGCGGGTGCGGCCGGCCGGCCGCAGCACTTCGACGCGCGTCGTGATCTCAAACGTGCGCCATCCCGCCGGCGGCGCAGACTGCGCGAAGAGATCGGATCTGTTGGACAACGCGAAGCTCGCGGACACGAGTCCCGCACGGCACAGAAAGTCGCGACGATCCATCGAAGCCCCCTGAAAAGTGATCCGTGTCCGTCCGTGTCAGTCCGTGACCTGTCTGATCAGCGTTAGTCCGTGACCTGATTGATCCTCCGTGACCGCGGATCCGCATCAGACACCCAGGTCGCGGCTCGCCAGCTCGGTGCCCTCGATCCGCGCGCGGATCTTCGCAAAGGCCGTCTCGCGTGCCGTCGACGTGTCGTCGGCGAACGGCGCGAAGCCGCAATCGTCGGTCGTGCCGAGCTGTTCGATCGGGAGGATCTTCGCGGCTTCGAGGACGTGCGCACGGACTGTCGCTACCGACTCGACGTTCGGATCGATGGGATCCGTGACGCCGACGAACACGACCTGCGACGGTTGGAGGTGCGCCTTGATGAGACCCAGGATGCGAGCCCGATCGCGTTCGCTCGCGAGCTGCACATAGAAGTTGCGGACGCGCAGCTTGAACAGGCCGGGAATGAGCTGCGCGTAGTCGACGTCGGCACTGTGCGTCGAGTCGCGATCGCCGCCCGGACAGGTATGCACGCCCAGACGCAGCCGCTCCACGTCGCTGAACCGCTCCAGCACGCGATTGTTGAGCGCAACGAACGTTTCCAACAGCCCAAGGCTCGGGTCCAGCTTCACCGCCAGGCGCCCCTCGGTGAAGTCGATCTGCACGGCGGAGGCGCCCGCGTCGAGCGCCTTGCGGATGTCCGTTTCGGCCTCGTGAACCAGGTCCTCCAGGAACACCTCTTTCGGGTAGCCGGGAAGGCCATCGGCCGGATACAGGAGGCTCAGGGCCGACGCCGAGATGACCGCCTGTTTCAGCGGGCGCTGCGCGTGGCGTTTGGCGGCTTCGGTATAAGTGGCCGCGTACGTCCGATACCGGAACGGACCGGCGCTCAGCTGCGGCAGCTGCCGCGTATGCCCATCCGCGAAAGGAATGGTGACGCCACCTGGGATCAGGTTCGGCAAACCATGCACTGGATACGTGGCAAAGCTCGGCTTCGTCTGCTCGCCATCAGTGATGACGGGCGACCCTGTCGCTTCGAGCCCCGCGATGGTCTCGCGAACGGCATCGTCGCCTGCTCGATCGAGCTCGGCCTGACCGACCTGGCCCGCCGCGAACGCGTACATCGTGGCGATCAGGCGTGACGTGCGCGGGATGCTGCCAATGGGTTCGGTTGGGAGGCTCACCGCGCCGACTGTAGTCGGCGCCGGATGACCGCTCAATATGGCGAAACGAGTAGACGCGGCACCCGAATGCCGCTAGTCCGACGCTGTAATCACGACGGCCTTCAGGGGACGCGCGCGATCCGCCAACGGGGCATCCAACCTCGACCGAAGCGCCCTGTTCGGCACCGTGGTTCGATTCTTATACTCGAACCATGGCGCGCACACGTCGGACCTCACGGCCTGGCTCCTCAACCACTCGCTTTCTGCGCGAGCACTCGCTCAGCCTGGTGTTGACCGTGATCCTCGCGGTCCTGGTCGTCTCGTATCGCCTGTCGGATCCCTCGACGCACGTCGGGGCGTTCTATGGCAATGCGATTGCCGATTGGCTGGGAGTATTCGTGTTCGTCATCGCCACCAAATACTTCTTCGAGGTCGGATCCGGCGAGAGCAAGCAATCCGCCCCGCACCTGCACGTGCGAATCGGGCGATTCCTGGTCAAACATTCGCTGACGCTGGTCCTGATGGCCACGGGTGTCGTCTGGCTGGTGGTCTACGCACGCAGCGACGTCGACAGTAAGGCCGGGCAGGTCGTCGGCAACATCGTGTCCGACTGGACGCAGGTACTCGGCCTCGTGCTGATCACCAAATACACCAGGGAACGTGGCTCGAAGGAGGGACACTGACCGCGGCTGCGGTCATCGACGGCGACCACCCAGCCATAGCAGCGCCCGCGTGATGACCTCGTTCTGGATGGGCGCCGAAAAGGTGGACGAGAGCTGCCGGTTGGTCTTGTGCTCGTAATCCATGTCGTTGTGGCCCATGTTCATGTAGACCATCCGGTAGTGCGTGTTCGTCCACACCACGGGATAGTCGCCGCTGTGCCAGATCTCGTGCGGCTTGGGGCCTGTCCCCAGCGGAAAGCTCGACGGATCGATTGACAGCAGGACGCGGATATTCGGGTTCTTTCGGAGATCGCGTTCCCACCGATACCACTCGTTGGGCGCGGATCGGAAGGTGCCGGCCAAGCCCTGGGTGATCGGATGATCGGGCGCATCGACGCGCAGGATCGCCGACGTGGGACGCCAGGTGTTGCTCACGTACTGCCCCGACCCCAGGAACTCGTCGTGGTACCACTCCCAGTTCTGCGGGTAGTCCGACGGCGTCAAGGCGAAGCCCGAGAAGTGGAATCCCAGCCACGCCCCGCCGCCCTCCATGTAGTGCCGGAACGCATCCCGCTGCGCAGGTTCCTCGGGGCGCGTGTCGAGGAACACCACGACCTCATAGCCCTTCAGCGAATCGGCGTTCAGGCGCGTCCAGTCAGTCGTGGACTCGTAGCGGAAACCGTGGGTGCTGGCGATCTCGGGAAACCAACGGTTGGCTTCCTGCACGAAGCTGACGTGCGCCAGGTCGTTCCGGCCGGTGTAGAACGCGAGGACGCTGAAGTGCGGCGCCGGCGGCGTCTGGTGAGCGGCCAGTCCCACGAGACACGCGAGCGAAATCACACACGCGGCGGCGGATCGTTCGAGCCGATCGCGCTGCACGGCTCAGGCGCCAGGTTCGCGGATGGTCCAGCCGGCGGCTCGAGCGTCCTGCCGGGCGCGATCGGAGATCGTGCCGGTGATCTGCAAGGCGAGCGACGACGCCCCGAGCTCGCGGCGGGCGCGAGTCGCGATCTCGGCGAGCACTGTCCTGCCGGCGCTCGTCGACCGCACCAGATCGAGCGGCGCCAGCAGAACGGCGCCGCCTTTCGATGCGGCCACGATCGCGCGCGAGTCGGCGAGCAGTCGATCCACCGGGGTCCGGGCGTGATGGCGCTGCAGCATCTCGGCGCTCTCGACGAAGAACAGCGCCTCGCGCTCGGTGTCGGCCGCGGCCGCCGACTCGAGGTAGTCGGCGCAGCCCGGTTTCTTCACCGCGTCCAGCGCCGCGACGATTCGTGTCTGCAGCGTCAGCGTGTACCAACCGTTGCGCAAGAACGCCGACGCCGTTTTCTCGGGCGCGCCCAACGCGCGGACACGCGCTTCGTTCAGCTTGCGGAGCGCATCCGGGTCCTTCGACCACACGAGATCGCCGACGGTCGCCGTCGTGACGACCACCGTCGGGATGGGGACGGCGATCTTGGTGACGATCGAGCCAGCGGCATCCACATTTGCGATGCTCTTCAGCGCGTTCCGCAGCACGAGGTTCGTGGTGTAGGGATCCGCCTTGACTTTCTGCGCCCACTGGCGCATGGCGCTCGAGACACCGAGCACGGTGTTGGCGGCCGTGGTCGCGCCCGACTCGCCGGTCTCGGCGCCGCCCTCCTTCGTCCACCGCCCGCTTGCTGGCGCGCCCGAGGTTCACGCCGAATCGCTTGATGCCCGCGCCGATCCCTTTGGCGGTCGCGACGGGGTCCGTCACGGCGCTGGCGGCTCCCTTGCCGATGTCGACCACGGCGCCACCGGCCGAGGCCAGGAACACCTGGCTCTTGGAGACGTCCTGCAGCGCGGCGATCGCCCGGATCTCGTCGATCCGGGTCGCCAGCTCCGATCGGCCCACCGCCGTGAACGGCCCGAAGTCGGACGTCAGATGGAACTCGTAGAAATAGCCCGCAACCGAGACCCGATCGTCAACCGTGTAGTGCGCGCCCGATCGCTGTGACGCGTCGAGAAGGGACGCCGCATGGACCGATGGAGCGGCTTCGTCGGCCTGGCCACGGCCCGCCACGAGGCGCGGAACGCCCGTGACGGCAGGGCAATGGCGAGTGCCGCGCAGTATTCCCGGCCCATGCGACGTGATCCTCCAGCGCGACGGCGACTTAGAAGACGACGCGGAACCCGAGCCGGAACTGCCGCTCGTCGATGCCTTCCCGGGCCAGATTCGTCACGCCCGTGATCGTCATGAAATCCTCGCCATCGCCAACGTCGTTGTCGGGGATGTCGAGGTGGGGCGTGTTGGTGAAGTTGAACGCCTCCATGCGGAACTGCAGCTTGACGCCCGAGGTGATGGAGAACTCGCGGGTCAACCCGAAGTCCCAGTTGAACAGACCGGGCCCGCGCTGCGAGAAGTAGCCGCTGTTGCCGAATCGGGCTTCGGTCACCTCGGCGAAGGCAGAAGGATCGTAGTAGGGGTTTCCGTGACCCTTTCCGCCAAGTTTCGCCACGTCCGGCTTCACCTGGTCGGCCGTCTGGTTGCTGCCCGGCAAGTTCAGCGAGGTGTCGTCGGCGAAGACGCTGAACGGCACGCCGCTCATGATGCTGACGATGTTGTTGATCTGCCAGCCTCCGAGAACATAGGAAGCTGCTCCCTTCTCGCTCAGCCAGCGCCGCCCCGGGCCGAACGGAAGCTCCCAGACGTTGGTAATGCCGACGTTGTGCGTGCGATTGAAGCTGGTGAGCGCGTAGTTGCGGCTCATGTACGCCAGCGCCTGGACGTTCGGCGTTCCGGAGCTGTTCTCGTTGGGGCTCATGGCCTTCGACCACGTGTAGCCCACGCCCAGGCTGAGGCCGTCGGCGAACCGCCGCGCCAATTGCGCCTGCAGCGAGTGGTAGTTTCCGTTTCCGACGGGCTGAAGGAACACTGTGGACGCGGTTCTGCCGTAGAGCGCCTCGAGAGGCTTGCCCTCGTCACCGGCGCCGATCGCCTGGCCGGCATTGATGTCGACGAGCCCGAGCTGTCGCACCGTGTGCGTGGCCACGTAGCCGATCTGGCCCGTCATTTTCCACGGAAGCTCTCGCTGGACGGTGAGGTTCCACGATTCGATATAGCCGCGGTCCAGATCCTTCGGATACCCCCGAACGCGTAGTCACTCGGGATGTCGAGGACGCCGTTGCCCTCTGCGGGCACCTGAATCGCCGGAATGCCTCCCGAGAGCGTGGCGGCAGGCGTCAGGCCGTCGGGCGATTCGCGCTTCACCTGGATCAGGATCGGGTAGTTCGCGCGGATCAGCTCCAGTGCTTCGTAGGGATCGTTCGTCAACCCGTAACCGGCGCGCGCGACCCACTTGTCGCCGATGCGATACGCCAGTCCAAGCCGTGGGCCGAAGCGGGTCTTGCTCGCCTTGATGCCGCAGTCCTTTGGCACCGAGCCGACTCCGCAGAGCAACACCTTCCCGGTCTCGACGTCGTAGCGCTCGATGCCGCGATCGGGTCTCGTCGGAACCGGGAAGTACTCCCACCGCGTCCCGAAATCGAGGGTCAGGTTGTCGCCGATCGTCCAGCGATCGCGAGCGTAGAGGCTGTACAGCCGTGCCCGCACGTGGTACTCGTCCGGCACCTGGAGTGTCCTGCCGGCGCGCGCGGCCTGGCCGATCAGGAACCCCGCCACGCTGTTGTATCGGGAGCTCTCAGAGGTCTGTTCGCAATTGCCCGTGGCCGGATCGACGACCTCGCAGCGCTCCGTGATCCCGCGGTCGAACCCGAATCCTCCCTGCGCGCCGAAGCCTCCCGTGATGAACTCCGCCTGTGCCTGGTTCAACGCCATGTGGTAGACGTCGGCGCCGAACCGGACATTGTGCTTGTTCTTGATCCAGTTGAAATTCACCACGTACTGCGTCTGCGGATCGTGCCGGTAGTAAGGCATGAAGTTTTCGTTCACGCCGATGGTGGCGAAGTCGCCGTCATCATCGGGGTCCACGAACTGGAACGTCGGCCAGCCGCTCTCGAAGGCGCGCGGGCCGTTGGTCCCCGGGATGCCGAGCACATCGCTGCCGATGTTCGTGCCGAGGCCCGGCTGTTCCGAGTTCGTCCCCTGCTTTGCCCACCCGAAGTGGGCGTCCATCAGGAACGTGGGCGTGAAGATGTACGTGCCCATGACGGTGAACCTGTAGGTATTCCCATGCCCGCTCCCCGGATTGCTGCTGCCTCCGATGGGCTCCCCGACGGCGTCGTCACCGAAGACGGTCGGAACCGATGTCCGGTAGTGCAGGACGCCGAAGGTACCGGCCAGGTTGAACTTCGAATTGACGTTGACGTCGACTTTTGAGTCCACCTGGTGGCGATCGAACTTGAACGGGGCGGACACGAAATAGTTGTCGCCCTCCCGGTCGAGGTTGTTGGCCGGAAAGTGGCTCGCAATGTCCTGGGCGATTCCGTCCATGCGGGCCGCGGGAATGATGTTGAAGCAGCCCGGATTGGTCGCGGTGTTGCACAGCGCGTAGTTCGGGTCGCCGGGGAATACCTGGAACTGCGTGCGCCCGGTGCCGTCCGGGTTCCCCGACAGCGGATCGTAGATCGGCGACGGCGACAACTGCAGGTCGCCGCGCAGCATCGCGGGCAGCGGCACCGTCAGGGTGTGGTCGACGACCCGGTGGTCGCGGGTGGACTCGTAGCTGACGAAGTAGAAGATCTTGTTCTTCTTGATCGGGCCGCCGGCGCTCCCCCCGAACTGGTGGTAGCTCGCCTCGGGCTTGTCACCGGTATTCAACGCCGCATCGTCGAATCGCATCGGCCAGGCCTTCAGATGCTGGTTCGTGAAATATTCGAAGCCAGATCCGTGAATCACGTTGGTGCCGCTCTTCGTCTGCACGTTGATCGCGGCGCCGCCGGCGAGTCCTTGTTCGGCATCCATGCTGTTGGTGACGATGTTGACCTCGTCGATCGATTCGAGCGTCGGCACATAGGAAGCGACGTGCGGCAGCTGGACGTGCGAGGTGCTCACGCCGTCGATGCGCGTGTTGTTCTGGTCGTCGCTCGTCCCATTGACGCTGAACTCGAGCGCCCGCGAAGGATTGGTCGGGATGGAATGGGAATTAAAAGGGGGAGCAAAGCCGGGCAGCGCGCGATACACCTGCTGGTAGTTCCGGCCCAGCGGCACCGGCAGGTTCGAGAGGTCCGCCGCGACCAGGGTCTGGTGGACCTCGGCGCTGTCGGTCTGCAGCTTCGGGGGCTCCGCATTGACGGTGACTGTGTCGGTCATCGCGCCGACTTCGAGGGGGACGTCAACGCGCGTGACGTTGTTGATGTTGACGGTGACGGGATTCTGTTCGAACGTCTTGAAGCCTTGCTGGCTGATCTTCAGGCTGTAGACGCCGGCGGGCAAATCCGGCAGGTTGTAATGCCCCGCCGTGTCGGTGACGGCCTCGCGGGTCAGGCCAGTGCCCGTGTTGGTGATGACGACGGTGGCGCCAGGAACGGAGGCGCCGGTGGTGTCCTTGACGTCGCCGAGGACCGAGCCGTACAGGACCTGCGCATCCGCACGGTTGGATGTCGCGAAAGTCAGAGCGAGGACAGTCAGACAGAAACACGGAAGCGCGACACTCCGTCTGCGAGCTCCTGCGAGCATGGAAACCTCCCCCTACGGATTGATGAAGCCTCTCGTGACATGCGCCTTCGGGGCGCCACCGATCAGGACCGTCTGGGCGGGATGTCCGTGATCTGTTCGGCCGCCGGGTCGTAGTACAGGCGCTTCCCTTGCCAGTACGACTGCGCGGCCATGATGCACGCCACCGAGTGCTGGAAGCCGTTGTCCACGGTGGCGTTCGTCTTCGTGTTCCCGCTGTGCAGACACTCGAACCAGTTCGACAGATGCGACAGGTCCTCGTCGCCGATGTTGATCGGACCCGGCTTGTCGTCGCCTGGCAGCGTGACCCAGCGCTCAGGGCGCTGGACCGTCGGGTTGTCTTCGTGATTGCCGCGTTCCTCCACCACCTTCCACCGCGGGCTGCCTTCGCCGCCGATGTTGACCAGCGTGGCCTTCTTTCCCATGATCCGCGAGAAGCTGTCGCAGTCGTTGCCGAAGCTGGTGGAGTAGCTGACGAGAAAGGACGGATACTCCACGAGCGCATGAAACGTGTCGGGGTTCTCGCGGCCGTCGTGCCACGCATAGACGCCGCCGTGCGCCACCAGTGAACGCGGCGGCTCCTCGTTCATGAAAAAGTGCACGAGGTCGATGCCGTGGCTCATCCACTGATCGGGGATGCCGCTCGAGAACTCCTTGTAGAGACGGAACTCGAAGTACAGCTGCGGATCGAACGGGCGATCCGGCTTCGTCATCAGCCACTTCTTCCAGTCGGTGTCCTGCTCGCGGATCTGTTTCACCTGCGGCCGCCCGCGCCAGCGCGGCCCGTTGTAGTTCCACTCGATCTCGTACTTGCTCACCTCGCCGAGGACGCCGCTGTGGAGCACCTCACGCGCGGCCAGCTGATACGGCTCGCTTCTGTGCTGCGTGCCGATCTGCACGACGAGACCGCGCTCCTTGACGGCGTTGCGCGCCGCCTTCACCTCGTCGAGCACGTTGCCCATCGGCTTCTCGCAGTAGGCGTGCTTCCCGGCGTCGGCGGCCGCCTTCAAGACCGGCGAATGGGCGTGCTCGGGCGTCGCAATCATCACCGCGTCGATGTCTTTCTGCGCGAGGAGATCCTCGAGATACTGGTACGCCTTTGGCCCCCGGCCGTAGTACTGCTCGGTATTGGCTGCCGCCTGTTCGCGATTGTTCTTCCAGAGATCGCAGACGGCAATGGTCTCGACGTTGTGCTTGTCCTTGAGGTGCGAGACCATCTTGTGCAGCTCGGTACCGCGGTTGCCGACGCCGATATGTCCGAGTGCGATGCGATCGTTGGCGCCAAGGATGCGCCCGTAGGAAAGCGCGCTCGACGAGAATGCCGAGCCGGCGACGACGGCGCCAGCGGCGCCGAGGAATGAGCGGCGGTCGAGCTTCTTGTGATCAGACGGCATGGCGACCCCTCGTGTGGGGCCGAGCATACACCGTCAGGCGTCGCGTTCGCTTGTCAGATCGCGGTTCAGAGTCTCGGGCGCGAACTGCGCCGCCACGAAGCTGATCAATGACATCACCGTCATGTAGATCGCGACCGGCACCCAGGATTTGTGGAATGACGTGAGCAGCGCCGCGCAGATCAGCGGCGCAACGCCGCCGCCCACGACCGAGGAGAATTCCCGCCCAAGTGTCACTCCGGCATAGCGATAGCGACTGCCAAAAAGCTCCGGAAAGTAGCTCATTTGCACGCCGACCGCCCCGTAGGCGCCGAGCATGAAGCCGAGAATGATCACGATCACGATGGCCGCCGTCGATCCCGTGTTCAAGAGGAGGAACGCGGGCACGGGAAGCAGGACCAGCGCTCCGGCCACCAGCGAATAGACACGACGCCTCCCGAAGACGTCGGAGCTCGCGCCCGTGAGGAACGAGGACACGCAGCCACAGAGTGCGCCGACGAGGAGCACACGGGGGACGAACTTCGGATCGACGCCGATGACCGACGTCAGATACGAGGCCATGAACACCTGGTAGGTATAGGACTGGGCGTTGACGCCGGTGTTCATGAAGAACACCAGCAGCAGCGGCCTGGTGCCGTGCTTCAGGACTTCGGCCACGGGCCGCCGTGATTCGCGCGCGTGCGCGCGCACGGCCTGGAAGACCGGGCTCTCCTTGAGCGTGCGGCGCATCACCAGCGCGAACACGGTCACGAAGATGCTGCTGAGGAAGATCAGACGCCAGCCCCACGCGAGCACCTGATCCTCGGGCAGGAGCTGCACCAGCACCCAGATCACGGCTCCGAGCGCCGTGCCGAGCGCGGCGCCTACCATCACCAGCGATGCGTAGCGGCCGCGCTGTCCAGCCGGCGCGGTCTCGGTGAGCAGGGTCGCACCGCCCGCCTGTTCGGCGCCCGCTCCGAACCCCTGAAAGAAGCGACAGAGGACCAGCAGCGCGGGGGCCAGCAGCCCCACCTGATCGAACGTTGGCAGCAGACCGATCGCGAGCGTCGAGCCGCCCATGAACAGCAGCGTCGCGACGAGCACCCATTTGCGGCCGAGGCGATCGCCGTAGCGCGAGAAGAAAAGGCCGCCGAGCGGCCGCGCCGCGAAGCCGACGGCGTAAGCGCCGAAGCTCGCCATCGTGCCGGCGGCAGGCGAGATGTTGGGGAAGAACAGGCGGCTGAAGATCAGCGCTGACGCCGTCCCGTAGATGACGAAGTCGTACTGCTCGAGCATCGTCCCGACGAGTCCCGCCCACGCGGCGCGACGAACGTCCTGAACGGTTGGGACCGGATGTACGTAGGCCCGAGCTTCAGCTCGGGCATCATCCTCATGGGCGGCTTCGGCCATTGGCAGCTGGATACTACCAGCGGCTCACGCCGTCGAGAAACCTGGTCAGCAGGCGATCCCGATCGATCTCCGGACGCCGCGAGTGATCGATCGCGAGCCGCTGATAGTGCCTGTAGATCGTGTCCGAGCTCCAGAGCTCTCTGAGGTGTGCGTTCCAGACGTCGACATCGCTGCCGGGCGGGACGAGGATGCCGCCGGGGCCGACCGATTCGGGGAGCCCGCCGATGGCCGACGCGAGCACCGGGATCCCGCTCACCTGCGCTTCGGTCACGACCCGGCCCCAGGCCTCTTCCCACACGCTGGGTACGAGCAGGATCCGCGCCTGGGCGTACTCGCTCGCCATCTGCAGGGTGGCGCGACGGAAGGTGACGTTCCTCAGTGCCGAAAGCCGGTCCCGGAGCGATTCGATCTGCCGCGCGGCCATCGGCCACGACTCGAGGAAGATGAACGGGATGTCCGGATTGCGGCGAGCGAGCTCGATGGCCGTGTCGACGCCCTTCTTCGCCACCGGGTTGACGAACAGCACATGCCGGCCGACGCTCGGCGTCCGATACGTGTCGCGGCAGACCAGCGGCTGGACGACGGTCGCTTCGATCCCCAGCTCGCTCGCGGCCCGCGCCGCCGTGAACCCCGAGTTGGCGAGAAACCGCAGGCGCCGGTGCCGTGGAATGCACCCGCCGATCGCGCCGAACTGCACGTCGCGAAAATACAGGACCGTCCTGATGCCATCGTCCAGAAAGGACGTGACCAGGGGGACGGCGACGCCCGCGTGCACGATCGCGACGTCCGGCCGGAATGCGCGCGCCACTTCCCGAACGCCGCTCGTCGCGTCATAACCGCGGTAAACACGGTAGGGGCGCCAGCGATCGCAGGGATAGCTGCGCCCGGTCATCCTGGCGACGGCGCGATTCTGCACATAGGTCCAGTCGAAGGGACGATCGAGCTCGCAGAGCACGCCGACGTCATTTCCCCGCGCGACCAGCCCGATCGACAGCTCGTGCGTGGATCGCTGAGAGCCGCCCACTCGCTGCGGCAGGTACGACTGCGTCGTCGCGAACAGCAGCCGCACTAGAGGCCCAGCCGCCGCCTGATCGCGGCCATCAATCGTTCGGGATTGCGGGCAGCCGCCAGCAGCCGCCGCGACCATCGCGGATCGTACGGGACGTCGGTGCGACGATGGCGTCCGTGGAACTCGAACACGACATACGTCGCTGGTACGCCGCCGACGTTGGTCATGCCGTGCGGCTCGCCACCGGTGTAGAAGATCGCGCCGTGCGGCCCGACTCGCTCTCCCAGCGTTTCGACCGTTCCCTGCAGAACGACGATGCCGACGTCGTGCGCATCGATGTGCGGGGCGTAGCCGCCTCCGGGCTCGAGGACCGTCACGTGCGCGTGAAGCTTTCTCAGGTACGGCGTCTCGCCGTCGACGAGCGCACGCTGGCGCATGCCGTCCGGTGAGGAGGCGGCGATGGCTTCGCGTTCGTGTGCGGACATCAGGCAGTGGGGTTGAAACGCGCCGTCCGGCGTCCGATCGGCCACCCACTTGAACATCAGATATGTCACCGGCGTGCTCGCCGGATTGCGGATGGTGTGCAGGAAGCCGGCGGGATAGTACGCGAAGGTCCCGGCGGTCGCGCGATGAGGCGTCGTGACACCCGGCGTCGTCGAGTCTTCGAGCACGAGATCCGCCTCGCCATCGAGGACGATCAGGATTTCCTCCTCGACGTGCTGGTGCGGCGGGTGCGGCTGCCTGCCGGGATCCAGCACCGACACGTGACAGCCCATCGATCGGAGGTTCGGCGTCGAGCCACGAAAGAGCGGGTGGGGCTTGAAGCCGCTCTCGGGATCGCCTTCGAGCGGAAGCGTCAGCGGGTGCACGCGACTGCTGAGGGACGGCTGTCCGCCGTCGACGGGAGCAGGCGCCGGAACGATGCGGTTCTGATCGGCCATGGCACGTCCACTGACGAGGATGCAGGCAGGTCTGGGTGACGGATAGATCTCGAACGGCCATTGCCGGTGGCTGAAGTTCGGAATGCGGATCGCCGTCTCGGGGCTGGCGTACTGCAGCAGCAGGGCGCATCGCGTGGCGCTCTCGCTCTTGTTGTGCGAGGCGTGCCACAGGCGGCCGTCGAACACGACGGCCTCGCCGTCGCTCGAGCCGAGCGTGACGACGCCGCTGCGCTCGTCCCGGCGCGTCGCCCACATCGCGACTTGCTCATCGGTCGCGGCGTCGCTCGTCCGTCCGTCCTCCTGGACGACCTGCTGGACGGTGACGCCAAATCGATGCGAGCGCGGCACGACGATGAGCGACGACAGCGCGCTGGTGTGCTCGAGCCCAATCCAGACGGATACCGTGCGCCCGCTGGGAGAGGCTGACTCGATGTCGGTATGCCACGGGTGCACCTGATTCGGCGTCCGCGTTATCAGCGACGCGCCCCAGAGGATGACATCGTCACCGAGCAGCGAGGTGACGAGATCGAGGATGCGGTCGTCGGCCGCGACGGCGGCGTAGTCGTTCGAGACGGCGGCCCAACTCTTCTGCCAGTCGAGCGGCGGACGCGCCGGGGCGCGCCGCAGGCGATCGAGGACAACCTGGCATTCGAGCGCCGTGAACACACGGATCGGCGGCAGGTATCCCTGGTCCTCGAACAGGCTTCGCGTGGTGGTCGGCATCGAATTCCCGGCGATGCTAGCGTAAAGTGCGCCGAGGATCGAGACATGAAGGCCGAAGAATGGAGCGAGAATGCGATCATGCGTGACCGATTGGAGACCTCGCTGGTCGGCCCGGCGGGCCGGAGTCGCATCGACTCGGCCCGACTGAAGTCGGGCCCTACTGCAGCCAACTAAAGTCGGGCCCTACCGACCCGACTGAAGTCGGGCCCTCCTGCAGAACAAGGACGGCAGTAGGGCCGCACTTCAGTGCGGCCAGTGCTGCACTGCCGCACTGCGCCCGTTCACGTGACATCCCAGTGAAGTCCTGCGAGGGCACTGCTCGAGGACGACTTCCGGCGAACGCGGCCTATCGCCGGACGAGGCGCGCGCCGCGGCGCGCAGAAAGTTCGGCGGGATGGATCAGACGAAAGAGCTCCAGCGCGATGCCCGCTCGTTCATCTGGCTCGAGGACCTGCGGCGCGACATCTTCTACACGGGACGCACGCTCGTCCGCAGTCCTGGCTTCACTGCGGCAGCGGTGTTGACGCTGGCGATTGGCATCGGCGGCAGCACCGCGGTCTTCAGTCTGATCGACGCCGTGCTGCTGCGTCCGCTGCCGTTTCGCGACGCGCACCGGCTGGTCATGGTCTTCGAAGACGGATCGCAGGCAGGTTTCCCGCAGAACGCGGTGGCGCCCGCCAACTACGCTGCGTGGTCGACCGAGAACGGCGTGTTCGAATCCGTCGCCGCCGTGACCGACTTCGGCGCCGTCCTGTCCGGCGCTGACGAGCCCGTGGGTGTCGTAGGGCGCCGCGCGACGCGATCGCTTTTCACGGTGCTCGATGCGCGGCCGTTCATCGGCCGAGTGTTTACCCCACCAGAGGATCGGCCGGGCGGGCCGCCGGTCGTCATCCTGAGCTACGGCCTGTGGCAGCGCCGCTTCGGCGCCGATCGCACCATCGTCGGCCGCGACATCCTCCTCAACAACCAGCACTACGCCGTCGTGGGCGTCATGCCGCGGCAGTTTCAGTTCTTCGAAGACTACGTCGGTCTGTGGGTGCCGGCCGCGTTCGCCAGCGAGGAACTGCAGAATGGTGCCCACTATCTGACGATGGTCGGACGGATGAAACCGGGAGTGGACGCCGACGCGGTGAAGGTGAACCTGCGGACGATTGGCGCCCGTCTCGAGCGACAACGACCGCGGAATGACAACTGGTTCAGCGCGCAGCCCGTGATAGTACCGCTCGGCGACGAGATAGCCGGCACCGCTCGGCGGCCGCTGTTCCTGCTGCTCACCGCGGTCGGCGTGGTGCTCCTGATCACCTGCGCCAACCTGGCGAGCCTGCTGCTGGCGCGCGCGGCCTCGCGCCGCCACGAGATCGCACTGCGCGGCGCGCTCGGGGCATCGCGCAGCCGGATGGTCCGCCAGCTGCTGACCGAAAGCCTGGTGCTGTCCGGCGCCGGGCTTTTCTCCGGCATCCTGTTGGCGCGGTGGGCGTTCGCCTTCCTCGAGCAGCTGGTGCCGCCGGCGATGTCGCTGTTCGCGCGCCCGACGCTCGACGGATGGACGCTCGCGATGGCGGCAATCGTCGCGCTGGCGACCGGCATCCTCTTCGGGCTCGCGCCAGCCCTTCAGACAACTCGCCTGACCCTGAGCGACGCCTTGCGGGTTGGCAGTCGGTACCTGTCTCGAGCGCGCGAGCGCGCGGCGCGCTCGTCGTCGCCGAGATCGCGATGACGCTGGTGCTGCTCGTCGCCGCGGGCCTGCTGCTGCAGGCGTTCCACCAGATGCGCTACACCGATCTGGGCATGCGGCCCGAGCACGTGCTGACGCTGCGCACCGCCCTGCCCATGGAACGATACGAAGACCCGGTGCGGCGCCGCAGCTTCTACGCCCGAGTGCTCGAGAAGGTGGAACGGCTGCCTGGCGTGGCCGCCGCCGGCTACACGACGTCGGTGCCTCTCGCTGGGATCGACCGGACATTTTCCTATCCGTGTCCTTCGGTGTGCATCCGTGACTGCTCTGACTCCGTGTGAAATCCGTGTCGACGTCCCGCGACGGCGCGTCACGGACGATCGCGGATCAGGCACGGTCACCGACAACACGGACGAGCACGGATCTTCTGACCGGTCGGGATCGACCGGACATTTTCCTATCCGTGTCCTTCGGTGTGCATCCGTGACTGCTCTGAAATCCGTGTGAATCCGTGTCGACGTCCCGCGACGGCGCGTCACGGACGATCGCGGATCAGGCACGGTCACCGACAACACGGACGAGCACGGATCTTCTGACCTGTCGGGGATCGACCGGACATTTTCCTATCCGTGTCCTTCGGTGTGCATCCGTGACCGCTCTGAACTCCGTGTGAAATCCGTGTCGACGTCCCGCGACAGCGCGTCACGGACGATCGCGGATCAGGCACGGTCACCGACAACACGGACGAGCACGGATCTTCTGACCTGTCTGGGATCGACCGGACATTTTCCTATCCGTGTCCTTCGGTGTGCATCCGTGACTGATCTGAAATCCGTGTGAATCCGTGACGAGGTGTGAATCCGTGACGACGTATGAATCCGTGACCACGTCCCGCGTCGCGAGTCGTGCGATGATCGACGCGCCCGAATGCCTCCGCCTCCCGTCATCCGTGTTTCTGGCATCCGGAAGGCCTACGGCCGGACCGTCGCGGTCGACGACGTCTCGTTCGAGGTGGCCGAGGGCGAAATCTTCGGATTGATCGGGCCCAACGGCGCCGGCAAGACGACCACGATGGAATGTGTCGAGGGCATCCGGACGCCGGACCGCGGATCGATCGCGGTGCTGGGACTCGACCCGTTCGCCGACGTTCACGCGCTCCAGAATCGAATCGGCGTGCAGCTTCAGGAGGCGCAGCTCCAGAAGCGCATCAAGGTGTGGGAGGTGGTCGATCTCTGGGCGTCGCTTTACAAGACGTCCGTTGACGGCCCCGCCCTGCTTGGCCAGCTGGGGCTCGCCGAGAAGCTCAATGCCTGGTTCATGACGCTGTCCGGCGGACAGAAGCAGCGTCTGTTCATCGCCCTCGCCCTGATCAACGATCCGGAGGTCGTCTTTCTCGACGAGCTGACGACCGGGCTCGACCCGCAGGCGCGGCGGGCGATCTGGGATCTGGTGCGCGGCATCCGCACCCGCGGCAAGACGGTGTTCATGACGACGCACCTGATGGAAGAGGCCGAGCGGCTCTGCGATCGCGTGGCGATCATCGAGCATGGCCGCGTCATCGACCTCGACACGCCCGGCGGGCTCGTCCGCCGCCACTGTCCGGAGCGGACCGTCGTCGTCGTCACAGCGGCCGCGGGCGTGGAGGAGCGATTCGGCGCGCTCGCCGGCGTGGACGCGGTCAGCCGTCATGAGGATCGCGTCACGATTCGCGGGCGCGGCGACGACCTGGTGACCGACGTGATTCAGTGCCTGTCGGAGCACCGCATCCGGGCGACGGATTTCCGCACGATCGGACCGACCCTCGAGGACGTGTTTCTCAAGCTGACCGGTCATTCGATTCGGGACTAACCCCGCGCGGAGTGCGGAACCGATGCTGCGTGGACTGTGGAAACTGACCTGGCTGGAGCTGAAGATCTTCCTGCGTGAGCCGCTTGGCGTCGCCGGGACGATCGGCATTCCGGTCATCGTGTTGATCGCGACCGGCCAGATGATCGGCGCGCCCAAGCCGGGCCTGCAAGCCGCCCGAGTCTCGCAGTTCGTCGGCGTGAGCATGCCGGTGTTCGCGGCGCTGCTGATCGCGCTGAGCGCAGCGTTGTCGCTGGTGGCGATCATGGCGATCTACCGCGAGGGCGGAATTCTGAAGCGGCTGCGCGCGACACCGCTGCGTCCGGTCACTATCCTGACTGCCCACGTGCTCGTCAAGCTGCTGATGACGGCGGTGACGTTCGGGCTGATGATGCTGGCGGGGAAGCGCTACTATCCCGTGCCGGTGGCCGCGCCTCTCCTGAGCGTCATGCTGGCGCTGCTGCTGACGACGGTCACCGTGTTGTCGCTGGGGTTCGTCGTCGCGAGCCTGGTGCCGACGGCGCGCTTCGCGCAGCCGATCGGCAGCGCCCTTCTCTATCCGATGGTGGCCCTATCCGGGTTGTTCGTCCCGCTGGCCGCCCTGCCGCCAGGATTCCGGATCGCCGCTCGCCTGTTGCCGCTGACCTACGCGTCTTCCCTGCTGAAGGGAATCTGGACCGGCGAGCCGTGGTCCGCCCACGCGATGGACGTGGGAGTCTTGCTGTTGATGTTCGCAGGCTGCACGCTGCTGGCCACGAAGGTCTTCCGCTGGGAATGATCAGCGGATGCTCAGAAGATGACCTTGGCAGCCAGCTGAATCACGCGCGGGTCGCCCGCGGTCGTGATCGTGCCAAAGGCCGCTGAGCCGAACGTCCCGTTTGGGGCGCCAAGCGGCGGCGTGTTGGTGACGTTGAACACTTCGGCGCGGACTTCGAGCGTCTTGCTTGCGGGCAGAGAGATGCGTCGCACTATCGCCACGTCGAGGTTCCTGTAGCCAGGCCCGCGAACTGGATTGCGCGAGCTGTTGCCCAACGTGAACTGCGGCGCCAAGATGAAGGCCGAGGTGTCGAACCAGCGGCTCACCGAGCGTTGATCACCTGGCAGCGTTGGATCGCCGGCAACGTTCGGGCGTTGCACGCCAAACCCGGCAAAGGCGTTCGAATTGGTCGCCTGCGCGACAGCGATTGGCATGCCCGACTGAAGCGTCAGAATGCCGTTCGCGCTCCAGTCGTTCACGATGGCGCCGAGAATGCCCTTCGGTTGGTAGCGCCGGCCGTCGCCGACGGGAATGTCCCACACCGCCGACGTGACGAAGACGTGGGGAATGTCGCCGGTCGAGTAGTCGCGCTCCAGCCTGCGATTGAAGCTGTCGGCCACCGGGAAGTTCGCGACTGGCCCGGTGAGAATCGACGCGTCGAACACGGACGAGGCGTCGTCTTTCAGCGTCGAGCGGGTGTAGCTCACGAGATACGACAGGCCTCGCGAGAACCGCTGTTCGAGCTTGGCGTAGAAGCCCTGGTAGATCGTGGTCCCGACGTTGTTGCGATACAGGCTGACGGTCGTGTACTGCGGGAACGGCTTGAGCAACTGCCCTGCCGGAATCGTCGGATCGCCAAGCGACGACGAGCGCGGTACCGTGCCAAAGAAGGGGTTTGGCACGCGGCGCAGGAGAGACGCCTCCTCGGCGAGCTGATCGACCGTCAGCTGATTGACGTTGGTATCGGGAATCCCGACATGCGTGATCTTGGATCCGACGTAGCCGATCTCTATCGCGACATTCGACGTGAGCTCGCGTTGCGCCGAGACGTTCCATTGCTGGACATAACCCGACCCGAGGTCGCGATCCACGGCGAAGACACCCTGGCCGATTCCGGCGTCCGGCGTATGGGGAATCGGCTCGACAGCAGGGCCCGATGCCAATACGAAGGCCGGCGCGATGTTGTCGAGCGTGCGTTGCGAGACGGTCTGGAGGAACGGGAAGACCGGCGTCGTGAACGGCGTCGTGATGCCCGCCTGCTCGATCCAGACCAGCGCGTAGCCGGTACGGAGGACGGTCTTGTCCGTGACACGCGCCGCGATGCCGAGACGCGGGCCGAAATTGGCCTTGTGCAGTTCCCTGGCCGCCCGCGGGTTGCCGTCGCGACCCAGGTAGTCCAGCTGCCGCGTTTCCAGATTGAAGACCGCCGCCTGGTCGTTCGTCTCGGTCGACGGGAAGTTCAGGGTATACCGGATGCCGGCGTTAACCGTGATCCGGTTCGAGAGCCGCCAGTCGTCCTGGACGAAGTATTCCTGGAAGTGCGCGCGGTTCCGGATCGCATCCTGCTGCAGGTCGATCGAGAACTGCTGGACCTGCCCGAGGAGGAAACTGGCGAACGGCGTCCCGGTATTGGTGGCGCCAGGAAGGTCGGTGAACAGGCTGCTGAAGGTGAACGAGCCGGTGGGCGACGGCGGCTGCACCACGTTCAGGCGCTCCCATCGCAGATCCGCTCCCAGCTTGATGGTGTGGCGTCCCTTCAGCCAGGAAAGCGAATCGGCAACCTGGGTCACGCTGGTACTGAAGTCCGTCGCCGTGTTCGGCGGCGAGCCGAGCTGCTGGTAACCGGCAATCAGAAACGTCGGCAGCGTGTTGGGAAACCGCGCATCGGACGGGATACCAGGCAGGTTGAGCGCCGCCGAGACCGACGTCCCCAGGTCCACCGCCGAGCGCGCAACCGTGCGCCGCGTGTCACCGACTCGCAGCTCGTTCAGCAGGCGGTCGGAAATCGTGCGCTGGTAACTCGACGCGAACGACCAGGCGGTGGTGTCCTGCGGGCCCAGCGTGCCGGTCGTCACGCCACTGCCTTCCGCTAGCGGGGACACGGGGATGAAGGCTTCGCGAAATCGCGTCAGCCGTCCAAAGATCCGATCGCGATTCGCCGAGAGCTGGTGATCGATCCGGAGGCTGAACTGATCCTGATCGACTGTCTCGTTGCCAACGCGACGGTAGTTGTTCGCGGTACCGGCGCTCGTCGGAAGCGGGTACCGGTCGAGCAGCGTCCGTGCCACGGCGTCGAGGCGATCGGCCGGAATCGTATTGGAGGCAAACGGCGTCCGCGCGGCGCCGCCGCCTGGCAGCCGCACCGTCGTCGCGGGGTCGTAGATGATGGGAACGCGCCCGGCAATGCCCTCGGTGAAGATGCCCTGACGCTGCAGCAGCGTCGGCACCGTCGAGATGGCCGTGCGACCGATCGTTTGCCGCTGGCCCTGATAGTCGACAAAGAAGAACGTGCGGTCGGCGCGAATCGGGCCCCCGACCACGCCACCAAACTGATTGCGGCGAAAGAGCGGCTTGGTCGGATTCGTCGATGCGAAAAAGTTCCGCGCATTCAGAGACTCGTGCCGGAAAAACTCGAAGACACTACCGCGCACGACGTTGGAGCCGGCCTTCGTGGTCAGGTTCACCACGCCGCCATTGAAACGTCCGAACTCGGCCGGCGGGCTGTTCGTTTCGATCTTGAATTCCTGGATCGCGTCGATGTTGGGAAAGAACGCCACCTGGCCGGGCTCGGGCTGGAGCACCGAGATTCCATCGAACAGATATTCGTTGGTGCGCGGCCGGCCGCCGTTGATGCGGGGAAGTGACGAGCCCGGAGGCAGCGCGACCCCCGGCGCGAGCCCGGCCAGCGTGATGAAGCTGCGGCCATTCAGCGGCAGGTCTATAACCTTTCGGTTATCTATGACCTGACCGAGCCCGCCGCCGCCGCTGCGGAGGAGCGGCGCGTCGGCGTTGACCGTAATCGCATCGGTGAGCCCGCCGACCTCGAGTCGAACGTCCAGCCGCACCGTGTCCCCGGTCGCCACCTGCAGGCCGTCGCGCGTCAGCGGGCGGAACCCGTCGAGTGCGACCGTCACGCGGTACGCGCCTGGGGCGAGCGACACAATCGCGAAGCCACCGTCGTCGCCGGTGACGATCGATCGCGAAGACCTGGTCGCGATCGAGGTGATGGTCACCACAGCGCCGGGCAGGACCGCGCCGTTCTGGTCGGTCACCGACCCGACCAGGCCACCGGCTCCCAGTTGTGCGTGTGCCGGCGTTGCCCAGGCGGCGAGCGCGAATGACACGAGGCTCAGCGACAGCATCCATCTCAAGGCCATTCGTCTCCCACGAACGAATGACTCTAGATCGTATTAAAATGATCTTCAAATCGGCTCAAATCGACTCGTTTGCAATGATGACTCTCCTCACCATCCGGGCGGCGGCTGAACGGCTGGGCGTTGGCTATTCGACGCTGAAGCGGTGGGTCTACCGTGGAACGGTTCGGACCACGCGGACCGAGGGCGGCCACCATCGGATCGCCGATGCCGAAATCGACCGCCTGTCCTCCCGGCAACGACCCGAAAAGCGCCCGCAGCGTGACGTCATCGTCGAAGACTCTGGGCTGGCGGAGCTGAGCGCCCGGAACCGGCTTCGTGGATTCATCGAGGAAGTCCGGATCGACGGGCTGCTCGCCCAGGTGCGCCTCCGCGTCGGCGATCAGCGGCTGACCGCGGTGATCACGGCCGACGCCGTTCGCGCGCTGCGGCTGCGGCGCGGCGACGATGCTATCGCCATCATCAAGTCGACCGAGGTGATGATCGGCCGTGCGGCCAATGTGCAGGTCGATCGCGAAACGACGCGACCGCAAAGGCGCCGGCGTCCGCGTCGCGGATGAACGCGGAGGGAGTCACGAACGAACGCGGATCGGGCAGGTCACGGATGAACGCGGATCGGGGAGGTCACGGATAAACGCGGATCGACACGGATCTCCTTGCGGGTCCGCATCAGCGCAACAACTGATACGAGATACTGGCAATGGGCGAGAAGCCGTTGGCTCCGCCACTCTTCATATTTCGATCTGTTCCGTGTTCATCGGTGTCATTCCGTGACGATCGGAATCCGCGTCATTCCGTGACGATCGGAATCCGCGTCATTCCGTGACGATCTGAATCGGTGTCACTCCGTGACGATCTGAATCCGTGACGATCCGCTCAGTGCCGCTCAATGACGAAGGCGCCGCTACTTCGACGCCGACGTCGGGCCGTCGGCGGCAAACACGTACTCGTGCTGCGCGTCCCGGACGATGAGCGACGGCTTCGGCCCGGACCCGACGACGAACTCGAAGCCGGTGATGCCCGGCGCGATGGTGATGAACGACACGGAGCCGTCCGGGTTGTGCCGGGTCGCCACCTCGCTCCGCCACTCGCCGAAATCGAACACCGTGGCGGCTCCGGTCTGGCTGACCGTGATCTCTCCCAGCGCGTCGTTGACGTAGTGTGACGCCAGCTTTGCGGCGTCGGCCGCGAGCGCGGGAACCGTCAGCAGCTTTCGTTCGGCGGCGAGCTGGTCGTAGAAGCTTTTGGCCTGCGCGGCCACGTCGGCGTCGGCTTCCGGACGCCCGTCGAACAGCACTTCGAGGAGCTTGCGACGGAACTGTGTGCGCAGAATCCAGCCTGGATCCCCGTTCGTCAGCACGACGGCACCGACGTTGTGCTCGGGCAGCCACATCATGTCGCTGTGATACCCCACCATATCGCCGCCGTGATGCACGACTGGCGTACCGTATTCCGTGTCGACCATCAGGCCCATGCCGTACGTGGTGTCCTTGCCGATCGGCACCTGCGGCGCCCGACGGGCCAGCAGCGTGTCCTTCTTGATGTAACGCGAGCCATCCGGCAGGGTTCCCTCATTCAGCTCCATCTGGACGTACTTCAGCATGTCGCGGATGCTGCTCCAGCCCGCGCCGGCCGGCCGCAGCGGGATGACCGAGTAGTTCAACTCCATCACCGCCAAGGCCGGCTTGCCGTCGACCGTCGGCGCGTGCGAGCTCGCATGATTGCCGGCGAGGGCTTTCGCGTAGTCGAACGAGGTCGACGTCATGCCCAGTGGCTTGAACACGCGGTCGGCCATCGCTTCATCGTAGGCGGCCCCGAGCGCCAGCGTGGGAAACGCCACGTGGCCGCCGACGAAACCGGCCGCGCCGGCGAGCGGGTTCGAGTACCTGGAACATCTCGCCGAACTTGCTGGTCGGCTGCATCGTCCCCAAAGTCTTCAGCGCATCTTCCGAGGTCACGCCCTTGTATTGGAAGAGCCACTCGAAATCCTGCCGCGGCAAACCTGTGCACGCGCAGATCAAGTGCTTCACGAGCACGCGGCTCGTGGTGTCGGCGTCGCCCAGCTTGAACGATGGCAGCAGCGTCGTCACCGGTGTATCCCACGTGAATCTGCCCTCGTCCACGAGCTTCGCGAGCATCAGCGTGGTCAGCGCCTTGGTGTTCGACGCGATCATGAACAGCGTGTCGCCGTCGGGCTTCGTCGTACCGCCGAGCTCGCGCACGCCCAAACCGTCGGCGAAGACGACCTTTCCATCCTGCACAAGTCCGAGCGCCACGCCCGGCACGCGCGTCTTCTGCAAGCCAGTCTCGAGGAACGTCGCGAGCGCGGCAATCTCCTTGTCGCCGAGCTTCTTGGCGGTCTTCCCGGCGAACGTCTCCCGCTCGTAGCCCTTCGGGAACAGCCGTCCGAAGATCAGCGCCACCTGGGCGCCGCGCTTCTCGCCGACGGCCTGGCCCATGTCGTAGATCGTGACCGTCCACGTGTCGTTCGCACGCTGCACGCCGACGCCGACGTCGCGTTTCTCATTCGGCGACGTCTGGTACGAATAATTGCGAATGTTCGTCCAGCCGTCCTTGTCGGGAAAGTCGTTGGTGACCTTGAGCGGCCACTTCGCGTCGGGACGGTAGATCGCCCACGCCGCTTTCACGGCGCCGTCGGGATCACTGGCTTTCAGATCGATCAGGGCGATATGGGAATCGCCCTCCGGCGGCGTGAGCAGGGTCATCTCGCCCTTCACATCGACGCGCCACCCTGCCGGAGCGATGAACGCGTTGCCCGCCGTCGTCGTCCGCGGTGAGTCCGCCGTCAGCACTTCGCCGGCGGCGCTCTGCGTCGCGGGCGTCCCAGGCTGTTGAAGAGTTAGAAGGGCAAGAAGGGCGGCAGTGAGGGCTGCGGTCATGCCGGGAAAGATAGCCGAATGGCAGGCCACCGTCGAGCGGACGGCGCAGATGGGGCCGACTTCGGCCTTCGCTCGGAAGCAGTAGGGCCCGACTTTAGTCGGGCCGACGAGGGACGCTAGAATGGGAATATGTGCCGCAATATTCGCACCCTTTTCAACTTCGACCCGCCCGCGACCGATGAGGAAGTCCGCGCCGCCTCCGTGCAGTTCGTGCGCAAGCTTTCCGGCTTCACCAAACCGTCACAGGTTAACCAGGCCGCGTTCGATGAGGCGGTAGAAGATGTCGCCGCCGTGGCGCGCCGGCTGATCGATTCGCTGGTGACGTCAGCGGCGCCGCGCGACCGTGAGGAGTGGGCCGCGCGCGCGAAAGCCCGGGCCGCAGAACGATATGGGCGCGTATGAGTAGGGGCGGCGCGCTGCGTGCGCCCCTGCGAAGGGCGAAGGACGAAGAATGAAGGACGAAGGACGCACGTGTTGGGCGCACGCGGTGCGCCCCTACGCGCGTTGTTCGATCGTCCGTCGATGCGTGCCCCAAAGACGCAGTCTATCCAGATACAGGTAGACGACGGGCGTGGTGTAGAGCGTCAGCACCTGGCTGAAGATCAGGCCGCCGACGATCGCGATCCCCAACGGCTGCCGCAGTTCCGCGCCCTCCCCCGTTCCAATCATCAACGGCGTCGCGCCCAGCATCGCCGCCATTGTCGTCATCAGGATCGGCCGCAACCGCAGCAGACACGCTTCGCGGATGGCCTCATACGGCGTCAGGCTGCGCTCGCGCTCGAACTGCAGGGCGACGTCGATCATCAGGATCGCGTTCTTCATCACGACGCCCACGAGCAGAAACAGCCCGAGCATCGCGATCAGGCTGAACTCGGTGTCCAGCATGCGCAGCGCCAGCAACGCGCCGACACCCGCCGATGGCAGCGTCGAGAGGATCGTCAGCGGGTGCATGTAGCTTTCGTAGAGCACGCCGAGGACGATGTAGACGATGAGCAGCGTGCCGATGATGGCGAGCGACTGGCTGCCCTGCATCGTGTCGAACAGCCGCGCGTTGCCCTCCATGCGCCCCTGAATCGTCGACGGCATCGCCAGCGGCGCGACCGCGCGATCGATTGCGGCCTTGGCCTCGCTGAGACTCACGCCCGGTTTCAGCTCGAAGTCGATGCTGGTCGAGGCGAATTGTCCCCAGTGGCTGACGCGATCGTCGGCGGCGGCGTGCTCGTAGCCGCTGAACGCGGACAACGGCACGCGCTGGCCATCGTTCGCGATGACGTACATCCGATCGAGCGCCTCGGGACCCTGCGCCAGCTCCGGCGCCACTTCCATCACGACGCGATACTGGTTGAGCGCGTTGTAGATCGTCGAGACCTGGCGCTGCCCGAACGCGTTGTTCAGCGCCTGCGTGACCGTCGCCATCTCGACGCCCAGGCGGCGCGCTTCCGATCGATCGACCGCAAGCGAGATTTGCTGGCTCGAGACGAGCTCGTCGTCGAAGCCCGTGAGCTCGGGCACGTCCTTCAGCGCCCGGCTGACGCGTTCGCCCCACACCCGCAGCAGCCGGGTGTCGTCGGCAAGCAGCATGTACTCGTAATTCCCGCCACCGCCGCCGCCACCGCCGAAGCGGATGTCCTGCTCGACGAACAGGAATACGCGTGTGCCGGGCACCGGCGGAATCGATCGCCTGAGGCGATCGACCACCTTCTGCGCTGAGACCTTGCGCACCGCCAGCGGCTTGAGCCGCACGAATGTCCAGGCGTTGTTGATGCCGCGCCCGCCGCCGATGTAGCCGCCGACGCTCTCAACCGCCGGATCGGTAAGAAGCGCGCGGCGGATCTTCTCGATTTTCGGCTGCATCACCTGGAACGACAGGCCATCGTCGCCGCGGATGAAGCCTCCGAGCTGCCCGGTGTCCTGCACCGGCAGGAAGCTTTTTGGCGCGGCCATGTAGAGATACACGTTCAAGGCGATGACGCCGAGCAGCAGGCAGATCACGAGCGGCGCGTGATGCAGCGCCCAGCTCAGCGATCGGTTGTAGCCGCCGAGCAGGCGCGCGAATCCCCGCTCGCTCATCCGCTGCCACACCGTCCGATCCTGCTGTCGCGCGTCGGTGGCCCAGCCACCGCGCGCACAGCATCGGCGTCAAGGTCAGCGAGACGACCAGCGAGATCACGATCGCGGCGACCAGCGTGATCGAGAACTCGCGGAAGAGCCGCTCGACGATGCCGCCCATGAAGAGGATGGAGATGAACACCGCGACCAGCGACAGGTTCATCGACAGCAGCGTCGAGCCAACCTCCCTGGCGCCGGCAATCGCCGCCTCGAACGGCGTCTTCCCGAGGTCGATGTGGCGCGAGATGTTCTCGAGGACCACGATGGCATCGTCCACGACCAGACCGGTCGCCACGATCAGCGCCATCACCGACAGGTTGTTCAGCGAGAAGCCACACAGGTACATCACGGCGAAGCTGCCGACGAGCGCCACCGGCACCGCCGCCACGGGAATCATCGCGGCGCGGAAGCTGGCGAGAAACAGCAGCACCACGAGGATCACCAGCGCGACGGCGATGAACAGCGACCGCTCCGCTTCGTGCAGCGTGGTGCGGATGCTCGGCGACCGATCGCTGGCGATGCTCAGCGCCACGCCTGCCGGCAGGAACGCGCGCAGCGTGTCCATCTGCGCGTGGATGGCGTCGACGGTTTCGATGATGTTAGCGTCCGGCTGACGGCTGACGACCAGCAGCACCGCCGGTTGATTGTTGAAGAAGCCGGTGGTGAAGCGATCTTCCACGCCATCATAGACTCGAGCCACGTCGTCGAGCCGTACTGCGGCGCCGCTGCGATAGGTGACGATCAGCGGCTTGTAGTCGGACGCACGCGTCAGCTGGTCGCTGGCCTGGACCTGCCAGTTGTGCTGTCCGTCCTCGACCGCGCCCTTCGGACGCAGCAGGTTCGCCATCGAGATCGCCTGACGAACGTCGTCGAGCGAGATCCGGTACTGGGCCAGGGCGTTCGGCTGCAGCTCGACGCGCACGGCCGGCAGCGACCCGCCGCCCACTTCCACGTCGCCGACGCCCGAGACCTGCGCCACCTTCTGCGCCAGGACCGTCGAGGCCAGGTCGTAGAGCTCGCTGGTCGGCCGCGTCTTCGACGTGAGCGCCAGGATCATGATTGGCGCCTGCGCCGGATTGATCTTGCGGTAGGTCGGCATCCCCGGCAGCGCGCTGGGCAGGAGCGACCGCGACGCGTTGATCGCCGCCTGCACCTCGCGAGCGGCGGCGTTGATGTCCTTGCCGAGATCGAACTGCACCCAGATCCGCGTCGATCCCTGCGAGCTGTTCGACCGGAGCTCGTTGACGCCGGCAATCGTGCCGAGCGCCCGTTCAAGGGGCGTTGCCACGCTCGACGCCATGGTCTCGGGACTGGCGCCGGGCAGCGAGGCGTTCACCGAGATCACCGGAAAGTCCACTTGCGGCAGCGGCGACACCGCCAGGAACGTGAAGGCGACCGCGCCCGCCAGGATGATCGACAGGTTCAGGAGCGATGTCGCGACCGGACGCTGGATGAAGGGTGATGAGAGACTCATTTGCCCAGCCGATCGAAGAACAGGTAAATCACCGGCGTCGTGAACAGGGTCAGCACCTGGCTCACCAGCAGGCCGCCGACCATGACGAGGCCGAGCGGCTGCCGCAGCTCGGCGCCCGAACCCGACGCGAACATCAAGGGCAGCGCGCCGAAGAGCGCGGCCAGCGTGGTCATCAGGATCGGCCTGAAGCGCAGCAGCGCCGCCTGGAAGATCGCGTCGCGCGCCGACAACCCCTCGCGGCGCTCGGCGTCGAGCGCGAAGTCGATCATCATGATCGCGTTCTTCTTGACGATGCCAATCAGCAGGATGATGCCGATGATCGCAATCAGGCTGAGATCGGTTCGGGTCACGATGAGCGCCAGCAGCGCGCCGACGGCCGCCGACGGCAGCGTCGAGAGAATCGTGATCGGGTGAATATAGCTCTCGTAGAGCACGCCGAGCACGATGTACATCGTCACCACGGCCGCGAGGATCAACAGCAACGTACTGCCGAGCGAGGCGCGAAACGCCTCGGCCGCGCCCTGGAATCGGGTCTGGATGCTGGCCGGCATCCCGATTTCCTGCTGCGCGCGCTCGATGGCGCTGACCGCGCCGCCCAGCGAGGCGCCGGGTCCGAGGTTGAACGACAACGTCACGGCGGGAAACTGGCCGGCGTGATTGATCACCAGTCGGGTATGCCGCTGCTCGACCCGCGCGATGCTCGAGAGCGGCACCTGCTGATCGACCGACGAGGTGTCCTCCTGCATTGACGACGGCGTGCTCTGCTGGCCGCCCGGCAGTGCCGGCCTGCGCCCGACCGATTGCGTGGCCACGTGAATCTGACCGAGCGCCTCGGGTCCGATCTGATACTGCGGCGCGGCCTCGAGGACGACGCGGTACTGATTCGCCTGGGTATAGATGGTCGAGATCAGCCGCTGGCCGAACGCGTCGTAGAGGGCATCGTCGATCGCCGCCACGCTGATGCCAAGCCGCCCGGCGGCATCGCGGTCGATGTCGAGAAACGCCTGCAGGCCGCGGTCCTGCAGGTCGCTGGCCACGTCCTCCAATTCGGGCGCCTTCTTCAGTCGATCGATCAGCCGCGGCACCCATTCGCTGAGGCGATTGGCGTCTGGATCCTCCATGATGAACTGGAACTGCGTGCGGCTGACGCGGTCCTCGATCGTCAGGTCCTGCACCGGCTGCAGGTATAGCGTGATGCCGGGCACCGCCTGGAGCCGCTGCCGGAGGCTCGCGATGATCTCGGGGGCCGTGCGGCGCCGCCGGTCGTGTGGCGCCAGCGTGATCAGCATCCGACCGCTGTTCAGCGTCTGGTTGCTTCCGTCCACCCCGATGAACGACGACAAGCTGACGACGTCCGGCTCCTTCAGAATCGTCCGCGCGGCGTCGCGCTGCCGCTCCGCCATGGCCGAGAACGACACCGACTGCGGGGCCTCGCTGATCGCCTGAATGGCGCCGGTATCCTGCACCGGAAAGAACCCCTTCGGCACCACGACGTAGAGCGCCACCGTCAGCGCCAGCGTCAACAGCGCCACCAGCAAGGTGATCGACTGATGACGCAGCACCCATGCGAGCTGCCGGCCGTAGGCGGCAATGATGCGGTCGATGATGGCGCCGGTGCGGCGATAGAACCAGCCCTGCTCGCTCGCCTGCTGGTGGCGCAGCAGGCGGGCGCTCATCATCGGCGTCAGGGTCAACGAGACGACCAGCGAGATCAGGATCGACACCGCGAGCGTGATCGCGAACTCACGGAACAGCCGGCCGACGACGTCGGCCATGAACAGCAGCGGAATCAGCACCGCGATCAGCGAGATGGTCAGCGACACCAGGGTGAAGCCGATCTCTTTCGCGCCGGCGAGCGCCGCCTGCATCGGCGTGGCGCCCTCCTCCAGGTGGCGGGCGATATTCTCGACCATCACGATCGCGTCGTCGACGACGAAGCCGGTCGCGATCGTGAGCGCCATCAGCGTGAGGTTGTTGACGGAAAATCCGGCGAGGTACATGACGCCGAACGTCCCGACCAGCGAAAGCGGGACGACGACGCTGGGGATGATCGTGGCCGGCACGTTCCGCAGGAAGAGAAACGTCACCATCACCACGAGCGCGACTGCGAAGATCAACTCGTGCTGCACGTCGCTGACCGACGCCCGGATGGTCCCGGTGCGATCGCTGATCACGGCGACGTTCAGCGTCGATGGCAGGCTGGCGGTGAGCTGCGGCAACAGCTTCTGCACGCGATCGACCACCTCGATCACGTTCGCGCCCGGCTGTCGCTGCACGTTGACCAGGACCGCGGGCACATCGTCGGCCCACGCCGCGAGCCGGCGGTTCTCGGCGCCGTCGATGACCTGCGCGACGTCCGACAGACGCAGCGGCGCCCCTCCGCGGTAGGCGACGATCAGATTGCGATACGCCTCTGGCGATCGCAGCTGGTCGTTCGCATCGAGCATGAACGTGCGCTCAGGGCCGTCGAAGTTGCCCTTCGGCTGATTGACGTTGGCGGCCGCGATCACCTCCCGCAGCGATTCGAGGTTGAGGCCGTGTGCGGCAAGCGCCTGCGGGTTGGCCTGGATGCGCACCGCGGGCCGCTGGCCGCCGGCGATGCTGACCAGGCCGACGCCGGGAAGCTGCGACAGCTTCTGAGCGACGCGCGTGTCGATGAGGTCGTGGACCTCCGGCAGCGGCACCGTGCGCGACGTCACGGCCAGCGTCAGCACCGGCGTGTCGGCGGGATTGACCTTGTTGTAGACGGGCGGCTGCGGCAGGTCGTTGGGGAGCAGCGACTGGGCGGCGTTGATCGCCGCCTGCACTTCCTGCTCGGCGACCTCGAGCGGCTTGGTCAGCGTGAATCGCAGCGTGATGACCGATGCGCCGCCCGAGCTCGTCGACGACATCTGATCGAGCCCGGGCATCTGGCCGAACTGGCGTTCGAGCGGCGCCGTGACGGCGCTCGTCATCACTTCCGGGCTGGCGCCGGGATAGAACGTCAGGACGCGAATCGTCGGATAGTCCACCTGCGGCAGGGCCGACACCGGCAGCAGGCGATACGCCAGGGCACCCGACAGCAGCAAGGCCGCCATCAGCAGCGCCGTCGCGACGGGACGCTCGATGAACGGACGCGAGATGTTCATGGACGGCGCCCGGCCGGCTGGCGATTCGCCGCCGGGACCGCGGGGCTGTCCCCGGCGTCCGGCGGGGATCGGCCGGCGTCGAGTCGGCGATCACGTCCACTTTCGCGCCCTCGGTGAGATCGTCAACGCCCTCGAGCACGATGCGCTCGTTCGCGGCAAGACCCGACGTGGATCGAGACACGGTCGTTCTCGGCCGGACCGAGCGCGATCCGGCGGATGGTCACCGTGCGATCGTCTTTCACGACGTACACGAACGTCCCGAACGACGCGCGCTGCACCGCCGCTGATGGAATCACGGTCGCATCCGGAATGCGGCGGACGCGAAGCCGGATGTTGACGAACTGGTTCGGGAACAGCTGGTCGTCAGCGTTGTCGAACCGCGCCCGCAGCTTGATCGAGCCGGTGGTGGTGTCGATCTGGTTGTCAACCGTCTGCAGCACCCCGGTGGTGATCTTGGTGGTGTCGCTGCGATCCCAGGCCTCGACCGGCATGCGGCGGTCTTTACGCAGCCCGTCCAGCACCGCCGGCAGCTCCGCTTCGGGCACGGTGAAGAGGACCGAAATGGGACGCATCTGCGTGATGACGACGATGCCGTTGGTGTCGTTGGCGTGCACCAGGTTGCCGGCGTCGACCTGCCGGAGGCCCAGGCGGCCATCGATGGGCGCGACGACTCGGGTGTAGGACAGCTGCAGCCGCGCGTTGTTGACCTGCGCCTCGTTGGCCTGCAGCGCGCCGCGATACTGCTGCACCAGCGCCTCCTGCGTCGTCACCTGCTGCCCGGTGATCAGGCCCTGCGCCTCGAGCTTGGTGTAGCGCACCAGGTCACCTTCGGCGTTTTTCAGTCGCGCTTCGTTTTCCTTCATCTGGCCCTGCGCCTGCGCCAGCGCGACTTCATAGGGCCTCGGGTCGATCTGGGCCAGCAGCTGCCCGGCGCTGACGCGCTGGCCCTCGGTGAACAGCACGCGGTCCAGCGCGCCGTCGAGCCGGGCGCGGACGGTGACCGTGTTGACGGGCGTGACCGTTCCGAGCGCGCGAATCTGCACGTCGATGGTCTCGCGGCGAACCGGCACGGCGCGCACCGGCGTGCGGCGGTTCGCGTCGCGCGGGCCAAAGAAGCCATCGCGCTGCGGCGGCGGCGTGGCTGGACCGCCCCAGTACCAGACCGCGGCGGTCGCGAGCGCAAGCAGTACCACTCCGAGAATCCAGTGGCGGATGCGTGAACGGGGAGGCGTGGACGACGAGATCGCGACGGCCGGCGGCAAATCAGGGCTGGTCATGAATGATGGCTGACGGTTGAGTAATCGCTCTAAATACGGCGGCCGGAGGGCTGGCGTTACCCCGGCTGACGGGCTGGCCGCGCCAGGGACCTCCCTTTATTGTGTGCCACTGGCCACATCGTCCCTGGTGAAAGTGGTCCTTGACGGGCCGCCGCCGGGAACGGCACCGTGACGCGACCGTGAGAACGAAGCCCCTGCTCGAGCCCCTCAGCCGCCTGCTGCTTGGAATCCCGATGTTCATTTTCGGGATTCAGCACTACATGTACGTGGATTTCGTCATCACGCTGATGCCCGAGTGGATCGCGGGGCGGCGGTTCTGGGCGTACTTCACCGGCACCGCGTTGATTGCGGCGGGCGCCGCCATCACGCTGAACCGGCTGGCACGCCTGGCCGCCTGGCTTCTGGGCGTGATGGTCTTCATTTTCTTCTTGCTTGTGCACATCCCGCTGGTGGTAGGCAAGCCGAACGAGCCCGATCAGATCACCTACCTCACGCAGGCATTCACGTTCTCGGGGATCGCGTTCCTCGCGACGGCGGTGGTTCGGCAGTCAGGCGCCTGGCCGCCGGCGGCGCTGATCGATCGCGCGTTCACGATCGGCCGGTGGCAGGTCGCGATTGGTCTCGTCGTGCTCGGGATTCGGCAGTTCTTTCAACATGCCGTTCGTCCATCGGCTCGTGCCCGATTGGTTTCCCGGACAGCTGTCCTGGTCGATTCTCGCCGGCCTGCTTCTCGCCGCCACAGGTGCCGGGATAGTTTTCAAGAAAGACCGACTGCCCGCGCTTCTCCTGGCGGGGCTGCTGCTGACCTTCCTGCTGCTGTACCACGTGCCCGGGCTGGTGGTCGATCCGTACAACCGCGACTGGGGCGCCGCGTGCAAGGATTCGATCCTGTGCGCGGGAGCACTGATCGTCGCGGCCACTGCCCGCCATCGACGCCCAGTACGTAGGCCCAAGCTTTAGCTTGGGCACAGGCCCGACTTCTAGATGCACCCTGGCGGGGCGCTCGTACGGAGGCCCGAGCTTTAGCTCGGGCGTCACCGCTATACTCCCCCGATGTACTTTCGCCTGCTGACCGAAGCGGACGTAGTCGCCCTGCTCTCGATCGATGAGCTGATCGACGCGATGAAGGGCGCGCTGCTGCAGTTTTCGACGGGCAAGGTCGAGCAACCGGTGCGCTCGGTGCTTCCGATCGGCGGCGGCCGGTCGTTCTTCGGCGTGATGCCGGCGTCGGTGCACGAGCCTCGTGCGGTGGGCGCGAAGCTGGTCACCGTCTTCCCCGGCAACGCGGCGCTCGAGCTGCCGACGCATCTGGCCACGATCCTCCTTTTCAGCGCCGAGACGGGCGCGCTCGTCGCGATGATGGACGGGCGATACGTGACCGAGGCCCGCACGGCCGCCGTATCCGCCGTCTCAGCGGTCCTCCTCGCGCGCGACGAGACCGAGACCATGGCGATCATCGGATCGGGCGTGCAGGCACGCAGTCACCTCACCACGCTGGAGACGGTGTTCGATCTGCGCGAGATCCGCGTATGGAGCCCTACGCCTGAACACGTCGGTGACTTCATCGACGAGATGACGCCGATCGCCAGAGCCGCACTGTCCGGCGCACCCTCGGCCGAGCGCGCGATCCGTGACGCCGATCTGATCGTGCTCGCGACGTCCTCGCCTGAACCGGTGCTTCGCAACGACTGGGTCAGGGACGGCGCGCACGTCATCAGCGTCGGTGCCTGCCGGCCACACGAGCGCGAAATGGATCCGGCGCTGGTCGAACGCGGCCTCCTCTACGTCGACTCGCGCGAGGCCGCGCTCGTCGAATCAGGCGATGTCGTGATCGGGATCCAGGAGGGCCGCTTCACGGCGTCACACATCGCGGGCGAGCTCGGCGCGGTGATCGCCGGCACGGCCCAGGGACGCCGGGGACCGCATGACGTGACGATCTTCAAATCGCTCGGCCTCGCGGTCGAAGACGTGGTCGCCGCGGACCTGATCTATCGCCGGGCCGTCGCGATGGACGTGGGAGAGGAGCTGGAACTGTAGCGTCGTCACGGACGTCCGCCACGGACGACACGGATCGGATCGGTCACGGACGGACACGGACAACAGGATTCAGATCGGTCACGGATTACGCGGACAACACGGACTCGGATCGGTCACGGATTTTCACGGACTCGCACGGATTTCTCTTGTTGTCTAATTGGCAATGGGTTGAACAAGCCGATCGATCAGAAGGTCGAAGACCCATGCGTACTCGGTATCGAACGGCCGCGAGTCAATGTGCGAGCTTCCCGAGCGGCGCGAGGCCGCCGCACATGCCGCCAACGATCTGCCATGTGTTGCCAACTCTCATCCACGTGTGGGTGATCTTCGACTCGCGACCACGACCCTCGACTCGCCCATCCGGGTAAACATCGACCTTGGTGAAGCGATAGTGCACGACGACGACGGTGCCGAAGTCCTCTGCGCCTTCATGCGTGAGAACGGATGTGACCGTGATCTTCTTGTCGCGAATCTGCTGAACCCAGCCGCCAATCGACGACTTCCGCATGGGGTGGTCCTCGTCACATGGCCAACCGATGAACTTCTCGTGCCAGAGGGTCACGTAGCTCTCGACGTCACCGGCCTTGACGAAGCGCCAGTAGTCGTCTTCGCGGGCCCAGACTTCAGACACGTTCTGGCTTTCAGCTGATACCGGCATTGGCCCAAGGAAGCCGATCATCGCAACGACTCCGACCACCAGGACACACACGCCCATGACCCGTTGTTTCATTCTGCGTCGCCTCCCCCTTTGTCGGTCGCCTCGCAGCATAGCGCAGGCGCGCCTGACGTCGATCGAAATGGGTGCTACGGGCAAGAAAATTGGGATAGGGCATCACCTTGCCCCTCGCGGCGAACGGTGACCGTCTTCTGGCATGGGCAGTTTGGCTTTGTGCCTTCCGTGTTTTCCGTGTTTTCCGTGACGGATCCGATCCGCCCGTGTTTTCCGTGACGGATCCGATCCGTGTTTTCCGTGTCCGTCCGTGACCGATCCGATCGTGCGCGTCCGCGTCGATCCGTGACCGATCCGCTCCGCGTGACCCGTGACGCCGACACTGTTACGTGATGTGATATAGTAGTCCGCCAGGCGACAGAGTATGACGGACCGCGTTGACAGCCATCTTCCGCTCGCGCCGGTGGTATTCCACGTCCTGCTGGCGCTCGCCGACGGCGAGAAGCACGGCTATGCCGTGATGAAAGAAGTCCGAACCCGGACGAACGGCGCGATCTCGCTCAGCGCCAGCACGCTCTACGGCATCGTCAAGCGTCTGCTCGAGAACGGCCTCATCGAAGAATCCTCCGAGCGACCCGATCCCGCGCTGGACGATGAGCGGCGGCGGTACTACCGGCTCGCCGCCTTCGGCCGGGCCGTGGCGGTGGCCGAGTCCCGCCGGCTCGAAGCGACGCTCGGCATCGCGCGCGCGAAACGACTGATCCCGAGCCCACGACTCAGATAGGCGACGGCATGCCTCGCGATCGCACCCTCGCCACGCGACTGTTCCGATGGATGGCGCGGCTCCTGCCGTTCGACTTCCGTCGTGAGTACGGCCCTGACATGGAACGCGCGTTCGCCGATGACCTGAACGATCCGGCCAGACGCGAACCGTCGCGGATCTGGACGACATGTGCGCGTGCGGTCGCCGGCATCGCCCCGATCGCCATCCGCGAACATGCCGCGATCGCCCGGCAGGACATCGCGTACGCCGTGCGCGTGCTCGCCACGCAGCGCGGCTTCACGATCACGGCGCTGCTGTCGCTGGCATTCGGCATCGGCGCCACGACCGCCACGTTCAGCCTGGTGGACGTGCTGTTTCTCCACCCGCTGCCGGTTGCCGACGAGGACCGTCTGGTTGCGGTCTACACAGTTGACCAGCGGAACACCGGCTTCAACCCGACGTCGTATCCGAACTTCCTCGACTATCAGCGCGGCGTGCGCGGGTTTGCGGGGTTGACGGCGTACACCTTTACGCCGGTGAACGTGTCCACCGGCGGAGAGCCGCAACAGGTCCTCGCCAGCATCGTCGCGGGCAACTTCTTCAATGTCCTGGGCGCCAACGCGGCACGTGGTCGCGTGCTCAACCCATCGGATGCGCGCGTCGAGGGCCAGCCGCCGGTCGTCGTCCTCTCGGATGGTTTCTGGACCCGGCGGTTCGGCGCGAGCCCAGCGATTGTCGGCCAGACGATCAGGCTGAACGGCATGCCGTGCACGGTGATCGGCGTGATGCCGCGCGAGTTCACGGGCATCGATATCGGCCTGCGCGTCGACCTCTGGGTGCCGCTAGCGGCGCATGCCGCGCTGGTTCCCGACACGCCCGATCTGCTCACCGAGCGGCGGCTGCTGCAGTTCGGGGTGATCGGCCGCCTGGCGCCGGGCACCTCGATCGCGGAGGCGCAGTCGGCGGCGGCGGCGCTGGCCGGCGGCCTGCAGCGCGACTATCCCGAAGCGAACCGGGATCGCACGGTTCACCTGATCCCGCTTCGTACGGCAGCAGTCGATCCTAACCTCCGCTCCACGCTGCTGGCCGCGTCGAGCATCATCGGCGTCATCGTCGTGCTGGTCCTCCTGATTTCGTGCGCGAACGTCGCGAGCCTGCTGCTGGGACGAGCCACGGCACGGCGTACCGAGATGGCGGTGCGTGTGGCCTTGGGCGCCGGCCGCCTTCGGCTCGTTCGACAACTGGTCACCGAGCAACTCGTGCTCGCGTGCGGCGGCACGGCGGTGGGCTTGGCGCTGGGCGCCGCGGCATGGCAGATCCTTTGGGCGACCAGGCCGACCGGCACCCTGCCGGTCATCGAGTTCCGCACCGAATTCGATACACGCGTGCTGGCGTTCGCAGTGATCGTCGCGGCCGTCACCACCCTGCTGTTCGGGCTCGTCCCGCTTCTTCATGTCGTCCGGAGCGCCCCGGTCGAGGATCTTCGCAATCGGGTGTCGGACTCGTCCGTGAAGCGCTGGAGTGCCCGCAACCTGCTCCTCGGCGCTGAAATTGCGCTCGCGATCGTGGCACTGGTGACGGCAGGGCTGTTCGTCCAGAGCTTCGATCACGCCAGGCGTATCGCTCCGGGCTTCGCGGCGAGCGAGCTCGTCGTGGCCACGCTCGATCTCGGCGCGCAAGGCTACTCACCGGAGCGTGCGACGACTTTCGAGCGGACGGTGGCCGACCGGATTGCGGCCTTGCCGCAGGTGCGGCAGGTCAGCTGGTCGTCGCTGCTGCCACTCGTCGGCGGCGGGTTCGGACGAACGGTCTTCCTCGACGGCGAGGCGCCCCCTCCGGGCGGCAACGGCCAGTTCGTCACGACCAACATTGTCGATCGCGCCTATTTCGACACGGTCGGCCTGCAACTGCTCGCGGGACGCCGCTTTGCGGAGTTCGACGCGGCAGAGGCTCCGGCCGTGGCTGTCGTCAACGAGACGATGGCGCGGCGATTCTGGCCGGGGCGCGATCCCGTCGGCCGGCGATTTCATTTCTTCGGCGAGCGGGTTGTCGTGGTCGCCGGCGTCGTCGCGGACAGCAAGGTCGGCACGCTCGGCGAAGATCCAACCCCCGTGGCGTATCTGCCGCTGCCGCAGTGGGCGACGCGGGCGCTCACCCTGAACGTACGAGTGACGGGCGATCCAGCTTCGCTTGTCGCGCTGGTTCGGCGCGAGATTCACGCGATCGACCCGGAGCTGCCACTGACGAATCTGGGACCGATGTCGGGGCACCTGACGACAGCGCTGTGGACACCGCGCGCAGGCGCGTTCGTGCTGGCCGTGTTCGCTGCGGTCGCGCTCACGCTGGCGCTGATTGGGCTGTATGGGGTGCTGTCCTACGGTATCGCGACCCGCCGTCGCGAGCTCGCGATTCGCCTTGCGCTCGGCGCCGCCGAACGGCAGATCCTCGGCATGCTGGTGAAAGAGACGCTGTGGGTAGTGCTTCCCGCCCTGGTCGTCGGCGTCGCCGCGGCCGCACTCGTCAGCCGATATGCGTCGAGCCTGCTGTTCGACGTTCCGGCGCTCGACGTGCCCACGTTCCTGCTCGTGCCGCTGGTCTTCCTCGTCACCGCCTGTGCCGCCGCGTACCGACCGGCGCGACGCGCGGCGCGTGTCGACCCCACCATCGCACTGCGGCAGTCGTAGCGTGTGGAGGCGGGCCTGTAGCCCCGCGAGCCTGTCGAGGGACCCGGATCGAATAAGTCACTGGAAACGCGCGGATTCAGATCGGTCACGGAGTGCGCGGATCAACACGGATCATCGTTGGTTGTCTTCGTGTTTGTTCGTGTCGATCCGCGACCGGTCTTCTTCGGTGTTCGTCCGTGTCGATCCGTGACTAATCTGCTTCCCGTGTTCATCTGGTTCTATCCCTGACCAGTCGATCCGTTACGCTCTGTCCGTGACAGCGACAGAGGTGCAACGGTCGGCACCAGCAGACAGATCACGCCGAACGCAATCACGTGAAACGACCCGGCGAGCGCGAACACGACGCCGTAGCCGAAGCCGTGATCCAGCAGGTATCCGACCACCTGGCCGAACACGACGCCTCCCATCGCCCCGCCGAATCCGACGAGGCCGGCAACACTCCCCACGGCGCTGCGCGGATACATGTCAGCTGGCAGAATCATCACCAGCGTCGACCACGACTGCTGTCCGAAGTACGCGACGCTGAAGAGGGCCAGCGCCCAGCCGACCGGCGCGCTCGGGATGAACAGGACGAGCGGCATCACGACGGCGCTCGCACCAAGCGCGACTTTCCGGGCGCGGTCGAGCGAGACGTGTCGGGTCAGCAACCAGCTCGATAGCCACCCGCCTGCGAGGCAGCCGGCGCCGGCCGCCGCATAGGGGATCCACGCGAAGCTTCCGACGGCCTTGATGTCGAACCCGCGCGCGTCGTAGAGATATTTGGGCAGCCAGAACAGATAGAAGTACCACGCAGCGTCGCTGAGAAACTTTGCGATGACCAGACCCCATGTCTGGCGGATGCGCAACAGGCCGACCCAGCCCGGAGTGCCCGGATCGTCATCGTGCGACATTGCCGACGCCAGCAGGCGCCGCTCGGCCTCGCCAAGGCGCGGATGCCGCATCGGCACGAAGTAGGCGCGCCGCCACCATCCCGTCCAGATCAGGCCCAAGGCGCCCGTGATCAGGAAAACGGCTGGCCAGCCGAACCAGTGCAGCACCAGCGCGATGAGCGGAGCGGAGACGACCCCGCCGACCGCCGTCCCCGCGTTGACGATCCCCATCGCGGTCGAGCGCTCGTGCGCGGGGAACCACTCCGCGACGGCCCGCGTGGCAGCCGGAAAGCCACCGCCCTCACCGAGGCCGAGCAGGAATCGGCTGACCGCGAGCATGGCCACGCCAGTCGCCAGCCCGTGACTCGCGCACGCGAGCGACCAGAAGATCATGATGATCAGGAATCCGGTCCGGGTGCCGAGCGCGTCCACCAGCCTGCCCCCACCGGCGTACATCAGCGCATAGCTGATGAGAAAGCTGGATTGCAGGAACGAGAACTGTTCGTTGGTAATCGGGATATCGCGCTCGATGGCTTTGATGGCCACCGGGAGGGTCTGCCGATCGAGGTAGCTGATGGCGATCGCCACACTCACGAGGCAGGCGATACGCCAGCGCAGCATGTCACCGTGCATTCTGCACGATTGGCTGCCATCGCTCGACGCCTGGCTCGACAGTGTCGGCCGGAGTATTCTTCACCCTGTGGTCACCATTGGAAGTCTGCTGAACATCATCGGAGAGGTCGACTGCGAGCACGACCTCATCGTCGAAGGGCGACTCGAGGGTCGTGTCACGGTGCGCGACGCCACGCTCACCATTGCGGAAAGTGCTGACGTCGACGCCGACCTCAGGGCACCGCGCATCATCGTCCAAGGACGCGTCCGCGGCGCGATTTTCGCTTCGGAGCGCATCGAGCTCGCGGCATCGGCGGTCGTCGAGGGATCGCTCAGCTCCGACCGGATTGCCATCGCCGAAGGCGCCCACTTCAGCGGCAGCCTCGACATGGGCCGCCGCACCATCGCGGCGAAAGTGGCGGAATACCGGGCGCGCGACAGTAGCACGCCCCTTGCGCGAACGTAGGGAGCGCGCCCTTCGGCGCAGCCGCCCTTCGGCATAGCCGCCCTTCGGCGCAGCCGCCCTTCGGCGCATTAGCCGCCCCATCTGCGATAGGATTTCCCGCCGGAGGATCCCGATGCGCGAACGACTGTCCGCAGTCCTGGCCGCAGTCCTGGCCGCCACCCTGCTGTGCGTCGCGGCAATTGCCGCGCAAGCCCCACCGACGCCCGCTCCGCCGGCGGGGAACCCGCCGGCCGGCGCGCCTCAGGGGCCTCCGCCAAAGCCGAAAAACCTGAAAGTGCTGCCCAAGGACATCGACCACGACCAGCTGATCGCGATCATGCGCGGCTTTTCGGGCGCGCTGGGCGTCCGCTGCACCTACTGCCACGTCGGTCAGGAGAGCGATCCGCGCAGCATGGATTTCGCGAGCGATGACAAGGACGAGAAGACGGCCGCGCGCGAGATGCTGAAGATGACCGAGACGATCAACGCCGACTACGTCCGGAAGATCAGCGACAACGACCCCGATGCGAACGTGATGTGCCTGACGTGCCACCGCGGCCAGAAGCACCCGCCCACGGCCGCTCGACGCCATCCTGACCGAGGCGGTGGCGAAGGAAGGCGTTGACGCCGCGATCGCGAAATACAAGCAACTGCGCGCCGAGTCACTCGAGGCCGGCATCTACGACTTTCGCGACATGACGCTGCTGAGCGTGGCGCGTCGCCTTCGCGACGAGAAGAAGGCCGATCAGTCGCTCGCCGTGGCCAGAAGCACCGTGGATCTGTTTCCGAATTCTGCCAATGCTGCCGCCGCGCTCGGGATGGCGCTCGTCGACAGCGGCGACCGAGACGGCGCCAAAGCGCAGTTCGATCGGGCGCTCCAGATCGACCCCAAGAACGGGATGGCGGAGCAGGGCCTTCGGCGGTTGAATGCGCCGCCGGGAGCGGCCCCCGCGGGTCAGGGGGCGCCGGCACCGCCGAAGCCATAGGGTCCCGATATACTCCTGACCCATGCAGCCCGGCATCCTGATTGTCGATGACGAATTGCTGCCCCCTTTTACTCGGTGATTGGGCGGCCTTGTTCCCAAGTTGTTCCCAAGTTGCAGTCCCATGCCCTGCTGGAACCACCAATCTCTTGAACCGCTGCGTTGGAGCGCATGAAAGCGCTCGCGTCTCAGCGCACTTCAGAGGTGACTGCCGGAGCGCTTCCCTGACCCGGTGCCTCGCGGAGCATGATCAGCAGCATGCGCGAGGGCTCGGTGGCGTGAACAACGTGGGGCACATTTGCGGGCATCAGCACGATCGTCTGCGGCGCCGTTCGAACGTTCACGCCGCCAATAGTCAGCGCGAGCGCGCCAGTCAGCGTCAACGCAAGCGCGTCGAACGGTGCGGTGTGCTCTGAGAGTTCCTCGCCCGCATCGAAGGCGAATAGTGTGATGTTCCCGGCGGTCGTTCGCGCGAGCACCCGGCTGGCGATGCCCTGATCGGTGGGCGTGACCAGGGATTCGAGTGTGAACACTTCACCCGCGGCCAACGTGCTCGCCATGCGTTACGCCCCACCCTTGCGCGTTCGCTCGATTCGTCGGAGGTAGCCGAACAAGCCGACGTTCAACGCCAGGCCCCCCGGCGCTCACTGCCGCACCAGGCCACACAATCGACTCATCACCGCCGAGCCGCGCGTTCATCGTGGCCGTCAGCAGCCAGAGCTGCAGGACCACGATGATGAGCACGAAGACCAGCATCCCGTGGACGATGACCGTTCGCTGGTCGCGGCTGAAGGGCCGCCGCGCGGACGGACTCATATGATCCGCTCCTCGACACCGATCGCGTAAATGTCGCGTCCCCTGATGTCCAGGACGACACGGGTCAGCGGACGCCTCGGCGGGCCGGCAGTCGGCTGACCCGTTCTGAGATCGAAGCGGCCCTCGTGACAAGGACAGAAGAAGCTGGACCGCGCCGCCGGTAGATGCCGGCGAGTTCCCCGTCTTCGGCCTTCGGATCCGTGGCGAGTTCTTCCTTCTCACGCTTCAAATCCGCCCTGCTCAGTGTCGGCTTGGGAGCTGACTGAGACGTATTCGCCCGCCGCCATGGAGAGCGCGCCCGCTACCAGTCCTGCGACGCCGGCCACCAGCACGGCATGCGGGGTCGCCTCCGCCACGGCGACCCCGACTACCAGACTCGCGGTCGAAACGATCCCGTCGTTCGCCCCGAGCACTGCGGCTCGAAGCCAGCCGATTCGCTCACTCCGATGACGCTCACGATGTGTCATGTTGCCTTCGAGAACACCATGATAGCCAGCGCGAGATCAGTCAATTCATAGCTCCGAAAAGTCCTATGCCACGAGTTGTCCCAACGCCCCTGACGAAGCCGGAATGCAGGAGGAGAGTGCGTCTCTGAGCGCCACATCCCGCGGGTCTCCCGCCAACCGCGTCCCCATCCTGTTCGTCACGTACGCGTAGCCGACGCCCGTCGCCGGATCCGCAAAGCCAAGAGCGCCGCCGGCTCCCGGTGACCCGAACGAACTGGCGCTGCCGAAGGGCAAGGCGGGGGTCGACTTCATGAAGCCGAGCGAGAACTGGATGCCATGGCCCTTCAGACATTCGTCGTAGAACCCGCGCGTCGGAGGAACCGCCGGCGCGGCCAGCAATTCGAGCGTCTCCGGGCGTAACCCCAACTCACGGCCGCCCGTGGCGAAGACGCTGTAGGCATGGGCGATCGCCCGGGCCGTACCCACGGCACCGCCGGATGGCACTTCGAGGTTGCGCGCGTAGACGTGCGGCTCGTCATGAGGCAGTTCGGAACCCCTGAGTGCCCGGAGATCTTGGAGCGGCGATTCATCGTGTCGAGCGCCAGGCGAAGCGGGAAGCCGTGCAGCAGCTCGACCCACGTCGGGCCGCGCCATCGTCGCCAGCCGCGCGTTCGGGATGTCCTCGGGCAGCCTGATGTAGACGTCCAGCCCGAGCGGCGAGGCGATCTCATCCTGGAAGAACTGTCCCAGGCTGCGATGCTGTGGATCGATGCGGCGCAACAGCTCGCTCTCGTAGAACCCGAGCGTGATGCCGTGATAGGCCTGCCGCGTGCCCGGTTCCCACGCGGGCTTCTGACGGGCCAGCACGACGGCCAGGCGATCGAGGTCGGCGACGAGGCTGCGATCCACGGGCTCGTCGAGCACGTACAGCCCTGCCTGGTGTGCCAGCAGCTGGCGGACGGTGATTCGCTCTTTGCCCTGCTGCGCGAACTCCGGCCAGTAGGTGCACACCCGCTCTTCGTAGTCGAGCCATCCGCGGGAGTGCGCGATCGCCAGCGTCATCGCGGCCAGGCCCTTGGTCGCCGAGTAGACGATCACCATGGTGTCCTGCTCCCACGGCTCGCCGGTCTGCTTGTTTCGGACACCGCCCCACAGGTCAACGACCTTCTCGCCGCGACGATAGGCACAGCAGGCGCCGCCCAGCTCGCGGCGTCGAGCGAAGTTGTCGGCAAACGCCTCGCGCACGGCCTCGAATCCACGACTGACGTGTCCCTCCACAGCGTGTGATTCGCCAACGGACATCGTTCCTCCTCGATCGCCACGGCGTCGACTCCGCGCGGCGGCGCACGCTCGACTCCCTGAATTTGGCGGAGTCGGCATCCATGGATGCAGGCTCTATCGACGCAGCGGAAGCACGAATCCTGCCGGACGAAAACAACAGCTATCATGAGAGCGCCGCGGGGAAGCAGGGATCGATCGGCATGCTCCTGAGCATGCGGGGGGAATTGTCCGAGTCGACTGGGAAATTTTCCCGGAGAGCCCCGCCGCAAACGCAGGAGCAGAGTGCAACTGACACTGTTCGGCGTCTCAGTGGTGGCATCGCCATTGCGGTTCGCTTTAGGGGTCACGTTGTTGGACGGCTCTGCTAAGGAGGCAACTGTGCGCCGAAAGTTGGTGGCTTACCGGTTAGTCATTGCCTGGCTGTTGGCGTCCGTCGGGCCGCCGTTCGCGCTCCATGCGATTGGTGGTGTTCAGAAGCTACCGTGGCCCAATGTGGGCGAAGATCCCAGCGTTACACCGGTCGTCGGTCCAAGCTGGCTGACACACCTCGGCATCGGTCTCAGAGACACAAATCTCGGCCAAGGCGCGAAGCGTTATGGTCCAGCTCCCGACCAGGATCGGCCAGCTCGGGACGAATCGCTGAGCGTGCCAGGAACTCTCCAGATCACTGGCGCGGACCTGTACCGCCTCAGCTGTCAGGCCTGTCATCGCGCCGAGGGCACGGGCGCGCCGCCTGAAATTCACTCACTGCTCTCGGCGGTTCAGGGTTCGTCGTTGGCATTGGTGCGAACGCGACTGCAACAGCGACCGGGTAAATCGACCGAACAAGCGGCTCACGCGCAAGCGAATCGGGCTCGCGCTGACGTGCTCGCGCGACTGCACAAGGGAGGACTCCGAATGCCTCCGCGGGATTACCTGCAAGAAGAGGACATGCGGATGCTGTTCGCGTACTTGACGCACCTCGCCGCGGCTCCCGACGAAGAACACCAGTCGACTCGCGTCGTCAGCTGGGCACGCCGCGGCGAGCTGGTGGTCAAGGGCACCTGCCACATTTGCCACGACGCGGTGGGGCCCCGACCCAGCGAAACTGCGCTTCTCCGCGGCGCCGTGCCCTCGCTCGAATCGGTGCTGAAGACAAAGTCCATCAGCGACTTCGTACACAAGGCACGGAAGGGTGAGGTCGTTTCCTACGCCGAACCGTGGTTGCGGCATCGTGGTCGCATGCCAGTCTTCTACTACCTGCGGGACGAAGAAGTGGCCTCTGCCTACGTGTATCTCGCCACGTATCCACCGCAGCCGGCGCGCCGGTAACAGCGCGGGACACGCGACGGCACGTATGACTTCGAATGTCAGAGTCCTTGTCGTTGCCGACAAAGCGCTGACTCGCCGGTCGCTGACCGAACGGCTTCGGCTTGACAGGCATGAGGTGGTCGAAGCGGAGGCCGGGCTCGACGCGTTCGAGCACGTGCGCCAACCTCGTCCTGGTCGACTGCAACTTGTCCGACAGCAACGGTGTCGCAGCGCTCCGGCGATTCAGGGAACGCGATCCCGACAGCGCTCATCGATCGGCGGCTTCCCTTATCCACCGCGAGCAGCGCGTCGCGATCGTGGGGACCGACGGTTGTGCGGCGAGAGGGGGCCACCCAGGGTTGTCTATCCCACCCGTGAGGGTGGGTTAGAGATCGAGCAGGGCTCCGTGATTTCTACAGATCCCAGCGCGTGTCGATCGATCAGCATGCCCTCGCGCGAGCCATGACAGTCCTGCGAGACATGTATCAGCGCAACGTGTTTCCGGTGATGAAAGTGACCTGGGGACGTACCCGGACAACAACGGCCACCTGACCTCGAACGGCTGCTTCCGTTGCCACGACGAAACTCACATGGCGAAGGACGGCTCAACAATCAGCGGAGAATGCGAGTTCTGCCACACCGACGAGATCCGAGATGTCGGATAGCCTGCGTTGGCTCTTGCGACTGAGGGGGGAAGGACATGCTTTCGAGACGCGCATTTCTCAGATATACGAGCGGAACGGCACTGACGCTCTTCGCGTACGGCAAGCTCGGGGGGTCGAGGGAGGCCATCGCGCAGATTCTGGGGGGCTGCCTCGATCCACTGTCTGTTCCGAAGTACGCAACGCCGTTGCTGATCCCGCCGGTGATGCCGCGGGCCGCGACGATCATCCTGCCGGGCAGCAAGCCCGCGGACTACTACGAGATCTCCATGAAGCAGTTTGCACAGCAGATTCTCCCGGCGGGGCTGCCCGCGACGACCGTCTGGGGGTACGGCGCCGTGACGTCAGCGAGCAAGCGGGGCCTGCTGTTGCACAACGCGCCGTCGCTCACCATCGAAGCGAAGTGGAACAGGCCGGTCCGCGTGAAATGGATCAACGATCTGAAGGACGCAAACGGTGCCTTTCTGCCGCATCTGCTGCCGGTCGACCCGACGCTGCATTGGGCCAACCCACCGGGCGGCACGGCGGGCCGAGACATGCGGCCGACGGTCGCGTCGACGCCGGGGCGATACACTGGCCCGGTACCGATTGTCACGCACGTCCACGGCGCAGTTGGCGTCGCCGACGACAGTGACGGCTACGCTGAAGCCTGGTACCTGCCGGCGGCAGGGAACATCCCGGCGGACTACGCGACCGTCGGCACTTGGTTCGACTTCTTCAAGGCGAAGGCTGGGAACCACTATGGGGTCATCTGGGAGCCAGGCCACGCGGTGTTCCAGTACCCAAATAAGAACCGCGCCTCAACTATTTGGTACCACGACCACACGCTGGGCATGACGCGGCTGAACGTCTACGCGGGCCCGGCCGGCTTCTATTTGGTCCGCGGCGGGCCAGCAGGTGACGACGCTGTGTTGGACAGCAGCACCGGGTTGGCTGCCGTGCTCCCGGGCCCGGCGCCCAAGGAGAACGACAAGTTCCCGCCGAACAAGACGTACTACGAGATCCCGATCGCAATCCAGGACCGCTCCTTCAACGCCGACGGTTCGCTGTTTTATCCCGACACGCGCGCGTTCTTCGACGAGATCACCGGTCCGTACAGGCCGGAGACCGATATCGCGCCGCTCTGGAACCCCGAGTTCTTCGGGAACATGATTATGGTGAACGGCAACACGTGGCCATTCCAGAGGGTTGAGCAGCGGCGCTACCGCTTCAGATTCTTGAACGGCTGCGACGCGCGCTTCCTAATCCTCGACTTCAGCCTGATCCCGGGCGTTGAGGTCTGGCAAATCGGCAACGAGGGCGGTTTCCTGGCGGCACCGGTGAGCGTCACGGCTGCCACCAACCGGTTGCTGATGTCCCCGGCCGAGCGCGCGGACGTCATCGTCGACTTCACGAACGTGCCAGTGGGGAATCACGTGCTTGGCAACGTCGGGCCGGACGAGCCGTTCGGCGGCGGCGTCCCTGGGGCCGACTTCCCGGTGGCTGACCCGGCGACCACCGGGCAGATCATGCAGTTCCGGGTCGTGCCGGCTGTGGCCCCCGACCCGACGACGCCACCCCAATTCCTGGTGCTTCCGCCAATCACGTCGCTGCCACAGGCAACGGTCACCCGGCGTTTGGCACTCCTCGAGGAGCTATCGAGGTTCTTCGCCGACGCGCCGGCCGAGACCGAGCTTGGCACCGTGAGCGGGGACCCGAACGTAGGCGTCGGCACCTGGCACAAGCTTGAATGGAGGAGCCCAGTCACGGAGAACCCCGCGGTTGGCGCGACCGAGGCGTGGGAGCTTTACAACGCCACCGCCGATGCTCACCCCATCCACATTCACGAGGTCGTCTTCGAGGTGGTGAACCGGCAGGATATTCTGGTCTTCGAAGATCAGCAGCAGGTTCAGATCGCCCGGGTCCACGCCGACACCGCCGGAGCCCGGGGAGACCGGCTTCAAGGACACGGTCATCGCCTACCCGGGTCAGGTGACGCGAGTGCGGGCGCAGTTCAACACGCCAGGCCAATTCGTCTGGCACTGCCACATCGTCGAGCACGAGGACGACGAGATGATGCGACCGTACCGGATCGGGCCGGTTCAGCCGGGAGCCCCGGAGTAGTCGTATTCAGCGCAACCTTCGAGCACTGCCAACACTGCAGCGCCGAACGACACCGAGTGACCCTAGAGCGTTTTTCATAACCCTGTGGTAACTCGATAGCCGCAATGCCGGGCGAAATGGCGACATTCGGTCGCGGTGAAGAGGTTCAGGGCGGCAGCGATCAGCGCACAGACGTGGTCAAACGGACCGGGGGCGCGCGGCCCGGAGGAACGCCTTCAATTTGGCAAACGCCAACTCGATCGGATTGAAATCCGGACTGTAGGGTGGAAGAAACCGGAGCTGCGCCCCGACGGCTTCGATCGCAGCGCGGACCGCGGGTTGTTTATGGACCACCAGGTTATCGAGGACGACCACATCGCCGGGCCGTAAGGTCGGGACGAGGATTTGCTCGACATAGGCGAGGAAGGTCGGATTGTCGATCGGTCCATCGAAGACGGCGGCGCCCCCGAGGCCGTCGAGGCGGAGCGTGGCGATCACCGTGTACGTCTGCCAATGACTACAGGGCGTGTGATCGCGGAGGCGCGTGCCGGTCGGACTGCGGCCGTAGCGCCGCAGGAGATCGGTCGTTACGCCGCATTCATCGAGGAAAATGTACTGCCGCGTGTCGCGCAGCGGCTGCCAGGTGCGCCACTGGCGGCGCGCCGCCGCGACATCAGGCCGGCGTTGCTCGTCGGCGTGTACCGTTTTTTTTGAGGGTAAAGCCCAAGCGCCCGATGGTCCGCCAGAGCGTGGTGAGGCCGGCCGTGGTCGGCAGCGCGTCTCGTAACTCGGCGAGCGTGGCATCCGGCCGCGCCGTGATCAGCGCCACCAACCGTTCCTCCTGCCCGGCCAGCACGCGCCCCCGAAACTTAGTCTGTGCCCGCGGGGCGATCGCCCCCGTCTCCCGCCGCCGCTGCTTCAGCGCATCCACCCACGCGCGACTCACGTGATACCGTGCGGCCAGCTCCCCCGACGACAGTCCCGCGTCGGCATCCTGTAACACGCGCGCCCGCAAATCCATCGAGTACGCCGCGGCCATCGACACCTCCTCGGCGTCACGATGTACCATGCCCGCGTACCTGGGTACAAGTGAAAAACGCTCTAGGGTGACGGATGAAATCGCGAGTGGTCGAGGGTTATTGTGCCTGTCGCTCTTGGAATGTGCTCGAGGTATTCGACGAGTGCCTTGATCCGTGCCTGGACCGATTCCTCCGAGGACCCCAGGCGTGACGCCTTGAACGCATCGCCCCAGACCGGCATGTCGGGACCGCCATGGTTCTTTACCGGCTGCCGCCCATCGATGATTTGGGCGACCAGCGCCGCCGGGAACACGCCCCCGTTCCTCGCCGCAAACTGCGTCAGGTCCGGTGGCGGCTTCTTCATGTTCGCGGCCAGCGGACCGTCGCCGTGCGCCGACGTGCCGTGACAGGCGGCGCAATAGGTCTTGAAGAGCTCGCTGCCGCTATACGACTGCTGCGTGGGCGGAGATGGCGGCTCCTGCTCCCATGCCGCAACCGCGCCGAACGCTAGCGTCGTGGCGAAAATGCCCGCAACGATGATCGAACGCATGCATCGAGACATGGATCCAGCCCTCGGCTGCCTAGTGCGACAGCATAATGTGGGGCCGGCCGAGTGGCCGGCCCCCCTACCACGCGATGGCTCGGCGGGAAGCTACACGGCTGCGGTCTGCTTGATCGAAGGCGTCGTCGGCACCTCCAGGACCGGCTTCACCTCGACGTTGACCCGGCGGGTCGTCGGCTCGGGCCGTGGAGGCACCGGAAGCCGGATTTCGAGGACGCCGTTCACGAAGGCTGCCGTTGCCGCCTCTGCAATCGCACCTTCCGGCAACGGGATCGCGCGGTAAAACTCGCCGTACACTCGCTCTGTCTTGATGTATTCCTCCTTCGACGTCTTGAACGTCTTGTGACGCGTGCCCTTCAGAATGAGCCGCTCCTCCTTCACTTCCACCGTCACGTCCTTCGGCTCCACACCCGGCAGGTCAGCGCGGACTATTAGCTCGTTGTGCTCCAGGACGATCTCGATTCGCGGCGTCCACGCGACCTCGGTCTCGGGCTTCTGCCAAACGGGCCGAAACGCGTACCGGCCGATGCCGAACTCCTCGAGCATGCGCTCCATTTCCGTGGTCACGTTGCCGAAGAAAGACGGCTCGAACAGATAAGACGGAAGCAGGTCGAGGCGTTTCTCGAATCCTGTCATGGTGCCCCTCCTTTCCTCCATTCCACGCTGCAAGACAACTGCCGTCGAGTGGCTCGACGTTCAGCAAGATTGGCGTGGTTTTCGTTGCCACTGAGGAAGGCGCTTCGTCATGCGTGGGGAAAAGCTCGCGGGGCCGCGGACGTTTCCACACCTACTCGCCTCAGGCGGGCGAACGCCGTTGACGGTGGAGATGGGTCCACGAACGCTAAATGGGGGACCAGACGGATCTCGCTCAACGCTCGCTTGTCGAGACCGGCGCGGAGAGCCGACCAGCTTACGACACTGCGTGCAGTCGCGGAGCCATCTCCCAGAACGGACAGCTCTCGCATTCGGCGCGCTTCGTGACCCGGACTTCAGGGCCGCGAACGGGGTTGTGACAGGCCCAGAACACATCATCGACTCTCGACGTTGACCCCAGGTCTTCAATGGCAACGCCGAACCGTCCCCAGCGGCACGTCCATGGGACTCGGCGGATCTGATATCCGGTCATGTGAGCCTCCCGATCTGCCAGGAGCAAACGATGTACCGGAGTGCGATCGTCGACAGTGCGGCAATAACCGGCGCTCTCTTTGCGGTACGGGCTGTGAATTCGGCAGTGGTCAATCAGCCGTGCTGTCGGACAAGCCCCGCAACGAATGCGCCACTGCCATAGGCCGCTGCCCCGACGATCGTGCCGAGAGCGAGCATTTCAAGCCCGTTCGTCCACCAGTTTCCAGTGCCGACCCGCGAGCGCGCGGCGCCAACAAGGAACAGAACACCCAGGCTCAGAATCGTTGACCAGGCAAAGCGATTCGTCGCGACTCCGGCAACCACGTACGGAACCAGCGGGACGGCGCCCGCCGTCACGAAGGCGAGGAAGGTCGCGATTCCGTGCCTGATGGGAAATGCTTCCTGCTCCGGAAGCTCTTGTTTCTCGCGCACCCGCTCGTCCGATCTGATTCCCAGATAGTTGCCGACGCCCATCGAGAGCCCGTCGGCCAGCAGATTGGCGACGCCGAGGACCAGGACTGCCACCGGTTGCAACGTGCCTCCGGTGACACCGGCGACGACCGCAAAGGTGGTAATTACGCCGTCGTTCGCGCCATACACCAGATCGCGAATGTAATGCTGCGCGAGCCCGACGGCGCTTTGTGGCTCGACGTGCAGCGACGCTCGATGGCGCAAAGCCATAGTGCGATCTCAGTTGCCCGGGCGTCGACGGATTCTCATTGCTGCCAGGCCGCCGGCCAGCAGGAGCAGCGTGGCAGGCTCGGGCACGACCTCCTGGGCACGAACATCGTCGAAGCTGACCTCTCCAAAAGAGCCCCCTACCAATCCAAAGTATCCACCGACGCCATCCGGCGAAAACAACGGGGCGGGTAGAGATTCGCCAATCTGGCTAGGCCCGAACAGCGTCATCCCCACCGGCCCTATGAGGAGTCTTATCGCGACGCCCGTGTGGTCGTCGCCTGGAAATTCGCAGTTGCCCTCAGCATTGTTCACCTCGACGGCGCCGCCGAGTGGCTCGGGAAACTGCGAGTAAATCGTCCCATTCAGCTCCATGGCTGCAAAGGGAAGAGGATAGAGCCCTTTACCTGGCTGCCCGCACAGGTCGGGTGCGTCAGTGTCGACGTGCACGACCAGGTGGATGGCGTCACCGGTGGAGATCCCCAAAGAGATGAGCGGATTGTTGCCTTCCATATTCAGCTCGCCGACAGCCCCGAACATGTCGTAAATGATGAGGTCGGCGCGCGCTGGCGCTGAGGTCAGCGCCATGAACACAACCGAAAGCGACAATTGGATCACCGTGCGCATGTCGCCCTCCCGTTCCGTCGACAGTCACATGAACGATTCGTCATAGCACCCGGACTCAGTCGAGGCAACCGTTTATTTGCGGCCCGGCTTGTGTCGTGTCAGCCGAGCCCTAACGACGGCCACCACCAGCGCGCCGACGAGCACGTGCCACGCGCAGCGAGCGCTCGCCAGTCATTGGCGATGGCGGTCAGGTTTTGGAGAATGGCAACGGGCGACGGGATCATAACGTTCCTCGCGAACAGCAATCGCCCCGGATGGCCTCCGCCCGGGAATCAGGCCTTCCAAGTTTGGAGCAGTTGCAGGTAATTTCCTCGCTCGATGGCGCCCGAATCGGCATTGGACGGCACGCTGAGTCGACCTCGCGCCGCTAAGACAGAGGGAACGCGCTTCGAGTCGAGCCACCGAGCGAGCCCCTCGCGCATCTCGGCGAAGAAGCTCGGTCCATGCCGGAGGATCGCCGACACGAGCTGTACTGCGTCAGCACCAGCAAGGATCGCTTTGATGCCGTCAGCGGGCGTGGCGACTCCCCCGCTCACCGCGAGCGACGCGGCAGGACCACTCCGCAGAATGGCCACCCACCGCAGCCGGACAAGCAACTCGCTGCGCGCCGACAGTGATATCTGGTGAGCCGCCGCGATTGATTCGATATCGATGTCCGTCTGGTAGAACCGGTTGAAGAGCACGAGCCCATCCGCACCGGCGCGTATCACTTCTCGTGCCACGTGGCCAAACGCAGTGAAGTACGGGGACAACTTCACGACGACGGGAATTTTCATCGCCTTGCGGACCTCGCGCACCATGTGCACGATCCGATCTTCGATCGCGGCCGCCGGCATATCGGCTTCGGTGACCACTTCGTACGGGTTCAGCTCGAGCGCCGCCGCTCCGGCCTCTTCGAGCGAGGTCGCTATCGTCAGCCACGATCCCGGAGTCAGGCCGTTGAGGGAAGCGATGATCGGGACACCCGTGGCGGCTTTCGCGGCGCGCAGGTGTTCCAGGTACTGGTCGGGCGAGAACACATAGTCTTCAGGCTTCGGAAACGATCCGAGCACGGGCTGGAACTGTGGCTCGAACGCGTCCATCTGATGGATGCGTCCCGAGCGCGCCATCGTGATCTGCTCCTCGAAGATGGAACGAAGCACGATGGCGGCCGCGCCCCCGTCCTCGAGACGCTTGATCGAGTCCAGGTCGTCGGCGAGCGGTGACGCGCCGGCCACAAAGGGATGGGCAAGCGTCAATCCAAGATATCGAGTCGACAGGTCCATCAGCGTGCCTGTTCACACACAGTTATCGGTGATCCTCAAAGGCCGTTCGGTCGATGCGAGACTCCTGGTGACACGTTGTACGATGCCCATTCCAGGGTGAACTCACCGTACGTGAACTCTCCATCCGGCAACAACCATCGCGCCTCGCCGTGTGCTGCCAGACGCACGCCTCCGAAATCGCGGTAGTCACGCACAGGTGTCGAGAAGCGAAGCCGGGTAAAGACCTTGCCGTCAGGAGACGCTCTAGAGCGGTCATCAGAGACAAAGTTCGTCAGGAAGCCCTGCTCGTCGAAGAACAGCGTCGCGGCGATCGTGTGGTCGCCATTGCGAAACCATGCCCGGACTGTTCGATCGTCGACCGTCACACGACATCGCCGAGCCACCCTCGGCGTTCCACCCACTTCACAACTTCGATCACCGGGGTCACGCTGAACGCCAGAATGATGACGAGCGCCCAGTCGGCTCGACTGAGAGTGAATGTTCCAAACGGCTCGTGCAGCCAGGGCACGGACACGATCACGCCCAGCAGGACGAGCTCCCAGAGAATCGCAAGGTTCAGCCAGCGATTCGCGAACGGACGACGAAAGACCGAGAGGCGGTCAGACCGGTAGTTGTATGCCTGAACGAACTGGATGAGCACCAGCAACACGAACGTCATTGCGCCGGCCTGCTGAACAGGCCGACCGCTGCGCAACAACCACGTAAAGAGGCCGACGTTCACGACCGCCGACCAGATCCCACCCGCAAGCAGCAGCACGATCAACGGCCGCGTGAAGATGCCGGCGCGCGTGCTGCGCGGCTTGCGCTCCATCAGGTCAGTCTCTGGCGGGTCAACGGCCAGCGCAACGGCTGGCAGACCATCGGTAGCAAGGTTGACGTAAAGGATTTGCACCGCCGTGAGCGGCAACGGAAGTCCCGCCAGAGCGGCTCCAGCCATCAGCAGGATCTCGCCGACGTTCGACGACAGCAGGTACGTCAGATACTTCTTGATGTTCGCGAAGACAATGCGGCCCTCTTCAACCGCGGCCACGATGGAGGCAAAGTTGTCGTCGAGCAAGGTGATCGAGGCCGCCTCCTTGCTCACATCAGTGCCAGCGATGCCCATGGCGATGCCGACGTCCGCCTTCTTGAGCGCCGGTGCGTCATTCACGCCGTCGCCCGTCATCGCCACGACGCCTTGGCGCTGCTGCCATGCCGAGATCACGCGGAGCTTGTCGGCCGGGGATACGCGTGCGTAGACGCTGATGTCCTGCACCTGACGTTCGAGGTCCCCGTCGCTCATCGCCTCGAGCTCCTGGCCTGAGACGACGCGTCCGGTTGTGAGAAGGCCGAGTTCCGTAGCGACGGCTGTCGCCGTGAGGACATGATCCCCGGTGATCATCACAGGCGTGATGCCCGCTCGCCGGCATGTCTGCACCGCTGCGGCGACTTCGGGCCGCGGTGGATCCATGATGCCGACCAGGCCAAGCAGCGTCATGTCCCGCTCGGCATCGGCCAGGGAGTCTGCGCGCTTTCGTGCGATCGCGAGAATGCGCAAGCCGCCGCGCGCCAGTCGCCGCTCGACGTCCTGAAACGCCTCTCGAACGGCTGATGTCAGACGCGCCTCTCCCGAATTGCTCATCCAGCACGTGCACCCTTCGACGATGACGTCGGCCGCGCCCTTCGAATATGCGACCGAACTGGCGGCCGACCGGTGCAGCGTCGTCATGCGGCGTCGTTCCGAGCTGAAGGGAATCTCTGCGGTGCGGGGGAACTGTTGATCCAGGACTGCTTGATCGAGTCCCGCCTTGGCCGCCGCCACGACCAATGCGCCTTCGGTGGGGTCGCCTTCGATGTGCCACCGCCCGTGCCGCTCCCGCAGCCTGGCATCGGAGGCCAGAACCCCGGCGCGCAAGAGCTCCAATGCCGCCGAGATCGGGAACGAACGTGCGCTCGCCGTCCCGGAACTCGCCGACCGGTTCGTACCCGGCGCCGGAGACCGAGATCAGCTGCCCGGCCGTGAACAGCTGGCGCACGGTCATCTCGTTCTTTGTCAGCGTCCCGGTCTTGTCGGAACAGATCACCGAGGTGCTTCCGAGCGTTTCGACGACGGGCAGTCGGCGGACGAGCGCGTTCCGTTTGACCATCCGGCGCACGCCGATCGCAAGCGAGATCGTGACGACGGCCGGCAGGGCTTCGGGGACGACGGCAACGGCGAGCGCGATGCCGAAGATCAACATGTCGAGCAGCGGCAGGCCCCGCCAGAGGCCGAGCGCAACAATCAGTGCCACGACCACGAGCGCCGCTTTCCCCAGCGTTCGGCCGAGCGTGTCGAGGTTTTCCTGCAACGGCGTACGGCCGGCATCAACGGTCTGGACCAGCCGGGAGATCTGGCCGAACTCCGTTGCCATTCCAGTGGCGACGACGATGGCTTGTCCGCGGCCGTAGGTCACGACCGTCCCCGCGTAAGCCATGTTTCGCCGATCGGCGACGGCGAGTTTCGGCTCGGACAGCTCCATATGCGTCTTCTCTATCGGCGCCGATTCTCCAGTGAGCGCCGCTTCATCGATCGTGAGGTTCATTGCGACCGTGATCCGACTGTCCGCCGGCACCCGATCTCCGGCGTGGAGTGCCACCACATCACCCGGAACCACTTCCCGCGCGGCAATGCTTCGCTCGATCCCCTCACGGATCACATGGGCGAGTGGTGCCGCCATCTTCTTCAGCGCCTCCAGCGCGCGCTCGGCGCGGTATTCCTGGACGAAGCCAAGCAACACGGCGAACAGCACGATGACGCCGATGACAATCGCTTCGAGAGCATGTCCGAGCATGCTCGAGACAAGAGTGGCCGTAAGGAGGATCAGGATCAGGACGTTCTTGAACTGCGCGGCGAGCGTATGCCACGCAGAGGCGCGCTCGAGAATCTGCAGTTCGTTTGGCCCATACCTGGACAGTCGACGAGAAGCCTCGCCGGCGGTCAGGCCTGATGTCGTCGTCGCAAACGCCTGGAGGACCTGGTTGACGGACTGTATATGCCAAGCCGGGTTCGACAGTGACCGCTCGTGGGTCGCCGCGGCTTCGGCATGACAGTCAGTCGCAGCGCTATTCATCGCATGACCCTCGATCTTGCAGTCCTGCGATTCCGGGCGATCGAATCGTCGCCGACACGCTCGCGACCTCGGCCAATTTCGTCACTGGCGCCGTGTCCGTTTTCGACTCAGACGGTGTCAGCCCTCGAGACGCCGTTCGCCAGTCGCTGCGGCAGTCAGCTGCAGCTTCGGTGTTGGTGACAGCGCAACTTTCAATACGCCCTCTTTCTGATGGCTGAACACGTCGAATGCGTCCAGGATGTCGTCAAGGGCGAACCGATGCGTGACCAACGGGCTCAGATCGACGCGGCCGTGCGCCACCATTTCCATCAGCCGACGCATCCGCTCCTTCCCGCCTGGGCACAGCGTCGTCACGATGCGTTGATCACCAAGCCCGGCATACAGCGGCTCGTACGGCGCGACGAGCTTCCCTGAATACACGCCGAGGCTCGAGAGCGTGCCGCCGACGCGAATCGCGCGCAATGCATTCTCGAATGTCTCCTGCCGGCCGAGCGCCTCGATCGCCACATCAACACCCCGGCCTCCGGTCAGCCGACGGATCTCGGCCACCGGATCCTGTTCCTCGAAATTGATCACGACGTCGGCGCCGAATCGTTTCGCCATCGCGAGTCGCGCTGGCGACGAATCGACGCCGACGATGAGCGCGGCGCCACGAAGTTTGGCCCCGAGCGTGGCACACAGGCCGATGGGGCCCTGCGCGAAGACGGCGACCGCATCCCCGACGCGCACATTCCCGCTCTCGGCGCCGCTCAAACCGGTCGAGAAGATGTCCGGGATCAGGACCACCTGCTCGTCCGTGAGTCCCTCAGGAATCGGTGCAAGGTTCGCGCGGGCATCGGGCACCAGCAGATACTCCGCCCACGCCCCGTCGATCGTGTTGCCAAAGCGCCACCCTCCGAGCGGCCCGCCGCACTGCGAGTGGCTGCCGTTCAAACAATAGAAACACTGTCCGCACGGCGTAATGGCCCCCACGATGACCCGCTGACCCACCTGGTACTCGGGTTCGAGCCCTTCGCCGAGCGCCTCGATCACGCCGACTGGCTCATGCCCAAGGACGAGGCCGTTGCGAACGGGGTACTCACCCTTGACGATGTGCACGTCCGTGCCGCAGATAGTGGTCGTGGTCACGCGGATGACGGCCTGTCCTGCCTTCGGCATCGGCTTCGGCCGCTCCTCGATGACGAGGGAGTTGATGCCGCGAAATGCGACGGCTTTCATGGTGCTCATTGACGTTTCCTTATCGATGAATGTGGCGCTTTGCGCTTGCGGTTCCGACGCGCGTTGGGGCGCCTCTAAACGATCGGGATGGCACTACTAGCACCGGGCACATGGCCTGCCGTATCACCCGATCGGCGACGCTGCCGAGCAGTACGCGCTGTATACCGTCATGGCCGTGTGTGCCGATTACGATGAGGTCTGCATCGTAGTCCAGAGCGTGGCGCACGATCTCGTCTGCTGGGCGTCCGATCATGACGCTCGATAGTGGCCGAGGCGCCGTCGGCGGCAGCTTGCCCGCCAATGTTTTGAGTTCGCGTTCGGCGTCGTCGATGCGAAGTCGCAGCAGCTCTGCGAAGTCGATTCCTACCGTACCGGTTAACCACGGTTGGTGGAATGGGTTCTCGACCACGTGCAAGAGATGCAGACGAGCACCTCTTTGCTGGGCCAGGCGGCCAGCCAGCTCGACCGCCGCGTGCGATGTCTCACTGAAGTCAGTTGCGCAAATCACGTGGCCAGGACGCGCCATGACAATGCTCTCGCTGAAACTGACCGCTGCAGGGACTGTGCCCATGCGGACGGAGCGTGGAAACCGCTGTTTCCTTACGAATGTGCGGGACCCTCAGATCTCAGCTTCGGGCACAACCATCGCAGCTGGGGAAAATATCAACGTCGTGGGAATTGTTCGCGGTTGCTTGGGGGACGCTGCCGAACGCGAACGTACGAGAGCGCGCAGCCAGAATCGAGCCGCCAGGCACGCTTCTCGCTAGGAGCGACTGGCATCACGTAACTCTCCATCTCTCCTGACATGGGGCCCTAATGATGATCAAACTGGCCGGCAGGCAGTGGATGCTTCCAGTCGTTGCCGCGATTTTGGCTAGCCAAGCAGCGATTTCCTCGAGTCGAGCCGGTCAGGACCCTGATCGAGGGCGACAAGCATCGGATCGTGCCGCGTTCATGCGTCAACATTTCGCATCGGTCATGATTCTTCACCAGGCCGTGACCCGCGGCGACCTGACCGAGTCACGCCGTATTGCGGACGATATCGCTGCGCGGCCTGCTCCCGCAGGCATAGCTGAGGCGCTCCAACCGTACGTCTCAAGCATGCAGGCCGCGGCTGCGCGAGTCTCGGGAGACACTACGTTGGAGGATGTGGCGGCATCCACGGCGGCGATGCTGGCCGCCTGTGGCGATTGTCATCGTGCCGCTGGCACCATGCCGGCGCCGGCGGCGCCCGCTGCGCCTGCCGTTGGCGGCGTGGTCGGGCACATGCTGGAGCACCAACGGGCCGTCGATCTCATGGTCCAGGGTCTCACCGTGCCGTCAACGTCGGCCTGGAAATGAAGGCGCCGCCACGCTCGCATCCGCGCCGCTGCGGGACAAAGACCTCCCCCGCGACCCGGAACTGACGCGCGCCGTACGATCCGCTGAAACGCGCGTGCACGAATTGGCTGAGCGGGCCCGTAGCGCCGACGACACGCGATCGCGAATCTACGTCTACAGCGAGCTCATTCAGAGCTGCGCGAGCTGTCACACCTTGCACCACAAGCTCTGGGGCCCCCGTCGTCAATAAAGAAACACGGTCGTTGACCGCGATCACCTTGGGATTTTTCGCACCGGTGGGCAGAAACCCGCGATGGAACGCGACGACGCTTCGCCACACTCGTTACGACGGGTCATTTTCTGCGATCGCCGCGGCATGCGACTTGCGCTACGTTCAGCGGGGCCGCGCGCCTTGTTGGCCTCGGAAGGAATCTGCCGTGCGGGAGCTCAATCACATTCTCTGTCCGGTCGACTTGTCGTCGGTCTCGACGTCGGCGCTGGCGCACGCGTTTGCCTGGGCGCACTGGTATGGCGCCGAGCTTCACGTGCTGCACGTCGCGCCGATTCCTGTGGCCGTTCCGGGCATGCCGGGCGTTGTCGTGACGCTCGATCAGGGGTCGCTGGTCCACACGCACCTCGAGGTCCAGCACTTCGCCAAAGAGGTGTGCCTCAGAGATGTGCGGTATGACGTCCGCGTGCTGCATGGCGATCCGGCCGGGGTCATCGTGGACGAATCCCAACGCTATCGAAACGCGCTCGTGGTCGTCGGGTCACACGCACGCCACGGTCTCGAGCGGGTGATGCTCGGGTCGGTTGCGGAACGTGTGCTGCATCGCACGCACCTCCCGACACTGGTCGTTTCCGCAGCGAACACCCTGCTGCCGTCGGCAGTGCCACGATTCAAGCGGATTTTCTGCGGCGTGAACCTGCATCTCTCGTCGCTCGAGGCGCTCCGCTACGCACTCTCGCTGGCCACCGAATCGGATGCGGAGCTTCGCATCGTTTCGGTGCTCGAACCGCTCGCCGCCGTCCTTCCCCTGGGCACGCCCGCGCACGTGGTCGCCGAGCATCGGCAACGTCAACGGCAGATGTCGCTCCGCGGGATCCGGGAGCACGTGCCTGACGAGGCGCGCCAAGCATGCACGATCCGCGAAGAGGCCTACATCGGCGACCCAGTTGGCACCATGCTGCAGGTTGCGCAGGACGGCGACGCCGAGCTGCTGATCGTCGGCGCCGGCGATCGGCCTCACGTTCAGGCGCTGTGGCGGGGCCACACGACTGATCGTCTGGCCCGACACTCGCGCTGCCCGGTTCTCGTCGTCCCAACGCCTTCCGCCGTTCGCCGAGCCGCGTCGATGACCTCGACCCCGATAGCACACGACAAATGGCGCACAGTGCTCGATCGCATGAGCGACGAGCACCGGGGTTCTCCCACGACGGTCACCATTATTGACAGGGAAATGTCGGCAATGCCCGAAGTGACGGCGCTGCCACTCACCGGCTTCGTCGTGGATCGTTGTGGAGCCCGGCCGGAGACGATCGAACTGATTCTGGGCGATCGAGAACAGTCGCATCTCACTCACGTCATCGATCGGCCCGTAGAACTCCGGGTGGAGCGGAGCTGGTTAAACAGCGTCCGTGTGCTGATTTCGGACGCGTCCCGCACCGCAACCCTGGTGGAAATTGCGGCGGTGCCGCAACCGGCAACCGAGGCGCTCGCAGCCTCCACGCTACCGTTCTGAGGCAATTGGAGAGCCAGCTGACGGAGGACCTGGCATGCGCACGCGAGCGGCACTACGGTCGGCCATGCAACTGGCCGGAGCCGTCGGCGGACTCGCCGTGGGCGCGTACGCGGCATCGGTCGCTGTCTCGTGGACTCGCTACGGGCGCATCGGACAAGCCGCTGCCGATTCCGACGAACTTCTCGATCGATTCCTGCCGGACTACGACGTCATCGAGCGCCATCAGGTTCGCGTCAGCGCGCCGGCAGCAGACACGTTTTCCGCAGCACAGGGGTTGGACCTGGCGGCGTCGCCCGCCATTCGGGCGATCTTCAAGGCGCGCGAGTTGATTCTCGGTGCACGGCCTGACGAACGTGTCCAGCCACGCGGGCTGATCCAGGAAGTGCAATCGCTCGGCTGGCTGGTCCTGGCGGAACGGCCAGATCGCGAGATCGTCCTGGGCGCCGTCACCCGGCCTTGGGAACCAGATGTCGTCTTTCGTGGCGTGCCGCCCGAGCACTTCGAAGCCTTCGACGAGCCAGACTATGTGAAGATCGTGTGGAACCTGCGGGTCAATCCAGTCGGCCCTGGTGAGTCCCTGTTTCGTACCGAGACGCGCGCAAAAGCCACAGACGCAACCGCGCGAGCAAAATTCCGCTGGTACTGGGCGCTCTTCTCTCCTGGCATCAGACTGATTCGCTGGCTGTCCCTTGCGCCCTTGAAGAGGGATGCGGAAGCCCGCGCCATCGCCTAAGAGGTCAGCAGTGGCCGAGACACTTCTCCGAGGTTCGCTGCACGAATCGACGCTGATGTCCATCGGCTCGCCCAGAACGCCTTCGCCGCCGGCACTCCCCTAGCGCGGGCACTCGCCGTACGGTCAGCTGCTCGGGCACGTGCGCAGGGTGTCACCAGCGCCACGCAAAGCCGTAAGAATTGATGCCAATCGATCACGTACCGCTCCGGCTGACGACCAATCCGTCCTTCGGCGTCCTCGGTCAAAAATCCAATGGTGATCAAGTCGCCGACGAGCTGTTCGCTCTCGGTCGGCGTCAGATGCCAAAGGCGCCGAAACTGGGCGCGTGTGAGCCGCATGCAGGGCATCTCGGCAAATTCCTCCCGAATCGACGCGACTACGGAATCGCCCCTGCGGACGTCTTTCTGGCTGTGCGCGAACGTGCCGGCATGACCGATTGGCATGATCTCTCCTAGGGGTTCACCGCGTTGACGTCGGAGGCCTCCCGATCGGCTATCGAGCCGCTGACGATTCCGCAGCAGACTCGCCTTGCCGTTCGGCGGCGACCGCAGCGGTCTCGGCCGGCGACGCGGAGTGTGGCACCACCAACACTGGGCATCTCGCCTGTCGCACCACGTGATCGGCGACGCTGCCGAGCAGCAGACGCTTCACTCCGCCATATCCATGCGTGCCCATCACGATCAGGTCGGCGCCGCGCTCCTCGGCGAAACGCACGATCTCGATATCAGGACGGCCGACGACGATGTGGGTGGCGACCGTGACCGGATCCAGTTGCCGACGGTTCAGAAGCGCCCGAAATTGCGTCCTCGCCGCGTTCACCCACGCGCGTTGCAGCGCTTCGAAGTCAATCCCGCCAGCCTCGACCATCCAGGGCTGGTGCAACGGATCAAGCACGACGTTCACTAGCTCGAGCCGCTCGCGGGTCTCGCCGACGATTTCGAGCGCAGCTGTCAACGCGTCTTCCGCGGTCTCGCTGAAATCGGTCGCGACGACGACGGTCTTGAAGGGAGTCATAGTCACTCCTCTGAGTCGCCGAGTGGCTCGTGTCGAGAACCGCCGGCGGCGTCATGGGTAATCAATGCACCCGTCGTGCCCGGGCTTTACGACTCGAGATACCGCATTGGCGGGGTGTTCTGCGCGGCAGACGTCAGGACCCGCGGAAAATTCCAGCAGTGCTGGGCAATCTTCCGCATCATGGGGGGCCAATGTGGAGGCAGCTCAGAGTGATGGTCTACCCTGCACGAACCCGCTTGCCCTAACGCTTACGGGCCCTGACAGAAGCTGTCTCGGGAGACCAGGTACGGGCACTCAGTGCAGTCCGCTTGCGTTACGGGAACTGCGACGCTGGTTCGCTCGCACAGCCAGTAATTTTCGAAAGTATCGTCGTTATCCGACATCGGACTCGGGCGGAACGCCGGCACGCTCCAGCGGCATTCAGCGACGGCTTGGGTAGGGTGCACACGCGATTTCATGACATCCTCCGCGGCGCGAATTGAAGGGGCCTTTCGACCTGGGTACCTATCAGGACCCGCCACAGTCTTGTGAGCACAGGCTGTGCCACTGCTCGGCCGGCCGCCGGCGTCCGGGCCGGCCAGTGTTTCAAGCGGGGAAGAGACGTGGGCCCGCTACCCGCGGACAATCAACACCGGACACTCGGCGGCCCGGGTGACGCGCGCCGTGTTCGACCCGAACACCAGCAGGTCGATGGCGCCACGACCGTGCACGCCCATCACGATCAGATCGGCGTCGCCCTCTGCGGCCAGCTTTAGAACCTCCCGGTACGCCACGCCTTCCCTGACGGCCGTCTCCACCGTGCACCGTTGCCTCGCCTCGTCGGGAATCAGCTGCCGGAGACGACTCAAACAGTCCGCTTCGGCGGCCGCCCGAATGCGATCGACATCGACGCCCTCGGAGAACGAGTGCTCGCGCAGCTCCGGCGGGACCTCGATGACATTGACTACTGTGAGGTGTGCCGCAGTCTCCTCCGCGAGACTCATCGCGTAGGCCAGCGCACGGTTCGAGGTCTCGGAGAAGTCAACCGGACAGAGAATCCGGCGGAACTGTACGGGTTCGTCGGGGTCCTTGTCCGGCGCACGCCTTGGCACCACCATCGTCGGGCAGAGCGCCTTGTGAACCACCCGCTCCGTGACCGATCCCAACAGCAGACGCTCGAACCCCGATCGCCCATGACTGCCAACGACCAGCAAATCGGCGCCAACCGCCCCGGCCTGACGCAGGATCTGGTGGAATCGGAATTTCTGGTGCTGCTCGGGCCATCGGGCAGCGGCAAGTCGACGCTGCTCAACATCCTGCGCCGTCTGGACGTCGCGACCTTCGGCATCGTCCAGTATCGCCACGTGCTGACGAACGCCGACAAGCGTGCGCTGACCGAATTGCTTTGGAAGAATGCGACGGCGGAACAGCCGTGATCCTTGGAGGAAGCCATGGTCGGCATTTTGATCAGCCCATTTGCTCTTGTAGCGCTCGCCCTGATCCTCGCGGCGTACGGTCTCACTCAAGCCGCTGCGGTCCTGGGAGTTTCGGCTGCACTCGCGATGTTTGCGATCGGCACCGTCAGACTCCGACAGTGGGCGACTCGGGAGTGCGGCGCTGCTGCTCGGGAAGAGGCTGAGCACCCAGAAGTGGCTGCCCCCTGACGATCACGTTCGGCGCGCAGTCAAAGCGAGCCGAATGTCGTCGCGGCCACCTGACCGCAGGGTGCTGAGGCGAGTCTCAGCGCCTCGACCACCGGTGCTCAGGACGCGGCTTGGGGAATTTTCTGCCATGACGGGGAATCTTTCGCTGTAACTCGGGGAATACGACCCTCTGAGACGCGGCTCGCGCGCGCGACAGATAAGGGCATTCCAAGATTCGCGCCATCGTCGACGGGGCCGCATGGAGGCGACCGGTGCCTCGGCGGCACATCTCTTGCGGCTGTGTCCAATAGGGTGCTTCCAGCACGGGGGCGCCGCATTTCTTCATCAGCGCCGAGGAGATCCACCATGGCGTCACGTATGGTCACGATCGATGGCAATGAGGCCGTGGCCCGGGTCGCGTATCAGTTGAGCGAGCTCATCGCGATCTACCCGATCACGCCGGCCTCGCCCATGGGCGAGTGGGCCGACGAGTGGGCCGCGGCGGGGACAGCGAACGGCTGGGGGGTTGTGCCCACGGTCGTTGAAATGCAGAGCGAAGGCGGCGCCGCGGGCGCCTTGCACGGCGCGCTGCAGGCAGGCGCGCTGGCCACGACGTTCACAGCATCGCAGGGTCTGCTGCTGATGATGCCGAATATGTTCAAGATTGCCGGAGAGCTGACGCCGACGGTCATCCATGTCGCGGCGCGGACCGTGGCCACCCACGCATTGTCGATATTCGGCGATCACAGCGACGTGATGGCCTGCCGCGGGACCGGGTTCGCCATGCTGGCCTCGAGCTCGGTTCAGGAAGCGATGGACCTCGCGCTCGTCGCGCATGCGGCGACCTTGCGGGCCCGTATTCCCTTCCTGCATTTCTTCGACGGCTTTCGGACCTCGCACGAGATCAACAAGATTCGGAGCTGTTGCCCGCGGACATGCGTGCGCTTGTCGATGACGATCTGATATCGGCCCATCGCCAGCGGGCGCTGTCGCCGGAGCATCCGGTCATCCGCGGGACCGCACAGAATCCGGACGCCTTCTTCCAGTCGCGCGAAGCCGCGAATCGCTTCTACATGGCCTGCCCGGGGATCGTGCAGGAGACCATGGACCGGCTTCGCGCGTCGCGGGTCGGCCGCCAGTATCGGCTGTTCGACTATGTCGGCGCCCCCGACGCCACCCGCGTCATCGTCATGATGGGATCGGGCGCCGAAGCCGCGGAGGAAGCCGTCCGATACCTCAATCAGCGGGGCGAGGCGGTCGGTCTGGTGAAGGTCCGGCTGTATCGCCCGTTTGCCGTCGAGCAGTTCATCTGCGCCCTGCCCTCCTCCGTCGAGCGGATCGCCGTGCTGGATCGCACGAAAGAGCCCGGCGCCGCCGGCGAGCCGCTGTATCTCGATGTGGTCGCCGCCGTCGATGAGGCATTCGCCGCGGGCCTCGGGCAGCTCGATCGTCGACCGACGGTTGTGGGTGGACGATACGGCCTCTCCTCGAAGGAATTCACGCCGGCAATGGTCAAGGGCATCTTCGATGCGCTTGCCGACGCGCCGCGACGCAACCAGTTCACGATTGGCATCACCGACGATGTGACGCGGACGAGCCTCGCCTATGACGAGGACTTCGAGTGCGAGGATCCAGAAGTGGTGCGCGCCGTGTTCTACGGGCTCGGATCGGACGGCACGGTCGGCGCCAACAAGAACGCGATCAAGATCATCGGCGAGACGACGCCGCTCTTCGCGCAGGGCTATTTCGTCTACGACTCGAAGAAGGCGGGGGCGATGACAGTGTCGCACTTGCGCTTCGGGCCCCGGCCGATCCGGTCGACCTTTCTCATTCGCACCGCTGAGTTCGTCGCCTGTCATCAGTTCTCGCTGCTGGAGCGGACCGACGTGCTCGCGGTTGCCGCAAGAGGAGCGACGTTCCTGTTGAACTGCCCGTATCGCGGTGACGAGGCCTGGGACCATCTGCCTCGCGCCGTGCGCGAAACGATCATCGCAAAGCGATTCGACTGTATGTCATCGACGCCGACCACCTGGCCACGCAGGCCGGCCTCGGCCGCCGCATCAACACGATCATGCAGACCTGCTTCTTCGCGCTGAGCGGCGTCCTGCCGCGAGAGCCGGCGATTGCTGCGGTCAAGCACGCAATCCACAAGAGCTACAGCAAACGGGGCGAGACGGTGGTTCAGCAGAACTGCGCGGCAGTGGATCTCGCACTCGACCACCTTCGCGAATGTGTCGTGCTGGATCGGGACGCTGCGACTGGGCAGTCCGCGACCCTCAGAGCCTGGCCTCCCCGACTTCGTTCGCGACGTCACCATGCCGCTCCTGCACGGACACGGCGACGCCCTGCCGGTCAGCGTGTTTCCAGCGGACGGAACGTTCCCCTCGGGCACATCGCAATGGGAGAAGCGGAATCCTCGCCACCAGATTCCCGAATGGGACGAACAGCTCTGCATTCAATGCGGCAAATGCGTAATGGTCTGCCCCCACGCGGCCCTGCGCGCGAAGGTGTACGCCCCGGAGTTGCTCGACCGCGCGCCGGCCACTTTCAAGTCGTCGGTGCCGCAGTGGAAGGACGCTGCAGACGCTGCGCTACACCCTGCAGGTGGCGCCTGAGGACTGCACCGGGTGCAGCCCTGTGTGTCGAGGTCTGCCCCGTCGACAGCAAGACGGTCCCGCATCACAAGGCGCTGAACATGGTGGCCCAGGCGCCGATTCGCGCGCGTGAGCGCGCCAACTGGCAGTTCTTTCTCGACTTACCGGACCATCGAGATCCGCTGCTCCGCGGCGGGGCGGTCAAGCGAACCCAGCTGTTGCAGCCGCTCTTCGAATTTTCCGGCGCGTGCGCCGGCTGTGGCGAGACGCCGTATCTTCGACTGTTGACGCAGCTATTCGGCGATCGGGCCGTGATCGCCAACGCGACGGGCTGCTCGTCGATATACGGCGGCAATCTGCCCACCACGCCGTACACGGTCAACCGGGAGGGACGTGGGCCCGCCTGGGCGAACTCGCTCTTCGAGGACAACGCAGAATTCGGGCTCGGCATGCGACTGGCGATCGACGTGCAGCGTCGTCGTATGCCGAAGGCCTGGTGAAGACGCTGGCGCCGGCGATAAGCGACGAGCTGTGCTCGAGCTCGTCGGGGCCGATCAGAACAGCGAAGCCGGCGTGTCGGCGCAGCGCGAGCGGGTGTCGCAGCTGATGACGCGGCTGGCACGGCTGGCAGTCGGCGGAGGCGCGCGATCTGCGCGCGCTCGCGGGCGCGCTCATCCGGAAAAGCGTCTGGATCGTGGGCGGCGACGGCTGGGCCTACGACATCGGGTTCGGCGGCCTCGATCATGTGCTCGCCTCAGGAGAGAACGTCAAGCTGCTCGTCCTCGACACCGAGGTCTATTCGAATACCGGCGGCCAGCGATCGAAGTCGACGCCGCGGGGTGCGGTCGCCCGGTTTGCGGCCGGCGGGAAAGACGACGGCGAAGAAGGACCTCGCGCTGATGGCGATGAGCTACGGAAACGTGTATGTCGCGCGCATTGCGCTGGGCGCCAACGATACCCAAACCGTTCAGGCCTTTGAAGAGGCCGAAGCCTTCAACGGTCCGGCGCTCATCCTCGCCTACGGTGCGTGCGTGGCGCACGGGTACGACCTGGCGCACAGCCTCACCCAGCAGCGACTGGCGGTCCGGACGGCATATTGGCCGTTGCTGCGATACAATCCCGCGCGCCTGGCCGCGGGCGACAATCCGCTCTCGCTGGATTCACAGGCGCCGAGCGCGCCGCTCAGCGCGTATCTGTGCAACGAGCTGCGGTTCAATCGACTGACGGGCGGCGCAGACGTGCAGGCCGGCGAGCTGCTCCACCTTGCGGAGCATGATGTCGCCGACAAGTGGCATCTTTATTCACAGCTCGCGTCGCTTCGGCCCCGCGATCCGTCGTCTGATAAACCGGCGACGGAGTCACCGCGGTGAGGGGATTATGGCATTGATAAGACGGGGACCAGACCGATCGCTGCGACAACTGGGCGTGCCTGCACTGGGCGGCGCGATCGCGATTGTCACGCTCATTGGTAGCGTGACTGCCCAGCCGTCGCCCTCACAGCCGAGCGGTTGCAGCCTGTTCGGAACCTATTGTGCGGTGTGTCACGGTCGCTCGGGACGAGGCGATGGGCCCCTTGCCGAGCAGATGAAGACGCGTCCTCCGGATCTCACGCTGTTCGCGGCCCGCAACGGCGGCACGTTCCCAGCGGCGCTGGTCGGCAAAATCATCGACGGACGCCAGCCATTGCCCGGCCATGGCGGGCCCGACATGCCAGTCTGGGGCGACGCATTCAGACGCGTGAACGAGAACTTAGGGATGTCCGCCACGGCCCGCACCGCAATTCTGTCATCCACGTTGGTCACCGAGCGATGCGTCCCGAGCTGGCAATTTCAAGCACACCAAGGACGAACTCGTCGCCGATCTTCTGGCGTCCTCGGCCCGATGAACATCTGATTGCTTGAGAGGGCGACGCGTATCTGTTCCCGCCCTTCCTATTTGCGTCGCTGTCGATTGCGAATCCTCCGATTCCGAAAGCGCGAACGCAGCAAAACGGGCGTGACTCCGATGGCGACGAGTGCGAGTGTCGCGGGTTCCGGAATAGGCTCACCGTCCACCGTGAAGACCAATTTATCAAACGTCACCGTGGGTTCTCTGGGCAGGGGAGGCCGAGGTCGCGGGCAGAACGGGTCTAGATTGGAGTAGATGACCCCACGAATGCGCCGTCGAGAAACGGAGAGATATCGAATCTTGTCTTGTCCTTGGAAAACGGCGCGCACACAAAAGGGAACACGACCGCCGCGCGTAGGGCGCGCCTGGGAGCCTAGCAGGCACGCCGCTGGCAACACTACACCGTGAGAAATTAGCTACGGGCGCGTCTTCGGGTTGAAACGAGCAAGGCAAGAGTTCCGGTTGCCAAGAGAGCGAGCGAACTCGGTTCGGGGACAAGAGGCGGCTGCGAGACCCCTCGCAGTGATAGCGTAGTCGAAGTATAAATGTCATTTGTCGACGAGGTGAGGTATTCAAAGTAACTGTCCTGAATGGCGATTCTGTCCAACAGAAATAAGAAATCGTCAGTGCCGCCTCCGCCGCCGAACACGCCCCCAGCGTTCCCTCCGAAAATGATGACACTAAAGTCAAAATAGATGGTGACATCCGCCACACTATACGTGAACCCGGCAATCGTTAGATCCACAGCATCGGGCGTAATGAAGTGTGGACCCACCAAATCATCGTCGAAGGTGAACAGGATGGTCCCAGATACGAAATCCTGAGGGGGTGTGGTGCTGAAGTCACCGACAAAGTCGCTGGCTTCGAACCCGATTCCCGTCCTAATTGTCGTGGCCTCAGCTACTCCGTGACCGAGCGTCAGAACAGCGACGGCGATGATGGACGACGCGAAAGACTTAGAGTTCATTGCGGGGGTCCCTCCACCTAGCGCGCTATCTGAAAGCGACAAGAATAATTGCTGGAGATGATCGCCTCCCCCGAGGGAACGCGACTACAGTTGAGGTTCGAGCCAGCGCTGCGACATGGCTGCACAAGCCTAACAGACTTACACTCGGGATCCCGAGAGTGCGAGACGCAGGTCTGGCATCCCGACGCAACCGCCAAAAGCGCGTTGGCGCGATGAAGGTGTGGCGCCAGGTGCGCTAGACCTGCCGCCCCTCGTGTTCACGCTCGAGTTCGAGCAACGCCTCGAGAGAGTCCGCGAATCGCGCGCAGATCGGCACCGCCGTGCGCAGTTCGGCGAGGACGTCGCCAACCCAACGAAGCGACAGTGGCGCCACACGAGCCGACACCGGAGTAGGATGAACAGCCACCGCGCCGACTGTGCCGCATTTAGGCCGGCGCGAAACTCTCGCCGAAATGACCTTCCGCAGGTGCAATTCCGCTCGGGGACGCCAACCATTCCCCGTCAGCGCGTTCGAGCAATTCCCCGTAAGCGAGTCGAGAGCTACCTGCACCTCTTGCGCCTCAAACGGAAGATCAGCGAGATCGCGCTGGCACCCGGGTGAGCCAAGCTGAGGCCATCGAACTGGTGCTCGGATTTCTGGCAGCTCAGACGCTGAGCAAACGGGACTGGGTTCCCGTTTGCCAGAGCCACTGAATGGCTACGGCATCACCGCGATTCTGTCATCCACGTTGGTCACGCCAGGCGCAGCCCAGGCGGCACGGCGGGCCTCGTCGCGCTCGCTGACGGAATGCACGTTCCCCGACAGGATCACCTTGCCATCCGCAATCACTACGTTGATCCGACGGGCATCCTCTTCTGCGCTCCTCGTCAACGCCGCCTCGATCTTTCGACCTGACGTCCGCCACGTTGGCGTGAGGCGCGAGCGTCATGCTGTTCGTGACAGTGCCCTGCCTCTCTGCCCGGCAGCCCTGAGAACAGTTTCGGCGGCAGCGCGTCAGGTGTGCGCGTTCGGGGATCAGCCTAGCCGCCGAATTTGCGATTCGAATTATTCGATAGGTCGTCAGCCGGTAGAAGCGCACATTCTCCTCTGAACCTACCCTCGGCGCTTTACTCGCCATCGCGCACCTGCCGACACCAGCCCGCTACTGAGTAGAAGCCACGTTGATGGTTCGGGGATCGGCGTGACAGTGAGGTCTCCTACCGTCAGCGGCTCGCGGGTGTCATACCACAGCGCAGCATCCCACAGCGCAGCACGAGTGGGATCGTTCACGGTTTGCCGCTATCCCAGGCAAACAGATAACACCTCGAGCACACCAGCTGCCCGAATGGGTCTTCGTACAGACCCGTTCACGAGGTCACTGAACGGCCACCAATCGGCCGCATTGTCGCCAGCCGAGTCCCAAAATGTAACCTCATGGCCATTCCAGGTCATCGCATACGGCGGCACGCGTCCCGAACCCCGAGGCAGAGTATTCGCCGCTGCGAATACTCCCGATGGTTCCGCCAGCCGATGACGAGGTGACAATGAAGTCCTCGAGCGTGTAGATGCCCGGATCGGGCGTGACACCGTCGGTGACGAATTGACCTGTCTCGCCAGCGAAGGACCATGACCAGATCAGTGAGGCCTCGCTTTTCGTAACACCAATCAGCGACACGACAAGCGCCAGAGCGGAAATGCGTCCCATATGCTTCCCCCCGACCAGAACGGATCGGTCCGACGCACACCAACGAGGATCGGGTGGAGAACGATGTTGTTCGCCACGCCCTTGACGCCTGGCAGATCCCGGACGGCACGCGCGGCGGCGTCCTTCTGGTACTGCCAGTCGACCATCCCGTTCAGCGTCAGCCATCCGTCCGCGATCGTGACCGTGACGCGGTCGCTTGGCACCTTCGTGTTCCAGGTGAGCGCAGCCACCGCCGCTTGCGCAAGTGCGGTGTCGGTCCGTTGGAATCCGCTCATCGGGTGAACGTCGATATCGTTGGCGACGGCCCTGACGCCGTACACCCGGAGCACGACCTGCTCGGCCATCATTTTCTGCGCATAGGAGCCGACATAGCCGCGCAGCGTGACGATGCCCTCGTCCACGGATACGCCGATGTCGTTGGCATCCAGGCTGGGCTCCCAGTCAAATCGCGCTCCGTACACATTGTTCAAGGCTCTTGTCAGTCATAGCCTGCCTCCTGTCATCTGACCGTCGGGCCAAAGAACGCGCCGAAGATCACCGCCATCGCGCCGGCCAGACCGGCTGCCACCAGGCAGACGAGCAGCGCCCGCCGCGTGCTCCTGTAGTCCAGGGCGTGCCGCACGCCGACGACCATCGCCGCAATCATCCAGATCCACGTGCCGACGAACACCGGCATCATCATTCCGGGCAGCAGGGCGAACACTTGCAGCAGTCCAGGGGCCGCCGCGAAGCCGGTCGTCCGCAGGAGCTCGCCGAGGCTCGTGCGGGTCTGCGGCTCAGGGAGCACCCGGGTTCCGATCTGGAAGATCAGAACGGCCCAGGCCACCCATGTGACGATTGACAACGCAGCGACTCGGACCAGCGCATCACCTTGAAACCCGAATATCCCACTCAACCCGACGACGGGCGCGAGGCTCGCCAGAAGCACGACGGCCGTCGCTTGTGGTCCGGCGTGGCGGTCCGCTTCGACGTCTTCATAAACCGAGCCGTCCAGCAACGTCGCGCCCACCAACCGATAGAGGAAGTTGCCGACCACCGTGCTGATAGTGCGAGAAATCGTCATCATATGGCCCCCAGGTGTGACCGCAGGTCAGGGCGCCGCCTGTGTAATCGTCACAACTTTGTCCCTGACCGTGATTTTGCCCGTCCGCGAGGTGGTGCCGGTGTTCGCAGACACCGTGAACGAGACGGGGTTGTCGCCCCGCCGCGGCATGCTGCCGGTCACCGTAATCCAGGACACGTTCGACTTTGCGGTCCAGACGCACTGATCCTGGAACGGTCCGCCGCAGCTATTGGGCTGGCTCTCCTGGAAGACGGTGAAGCTGTCGGTCGCCGACGCCGACGTGAAGTTGAACGACGATTGCGTCACGCTGTAGAGGCATCCGGCTTGCTCGACCTGGATGTTCTGCCCGGCCGTCGGCGTCGGCCACCGCACCATCACGACACCGTCGCGCGGCGCGTCGTAGTTGTCCGAATAGCCGATTGCAATGCTTCCAGCGCCCTTGCCAGACCCGCCGTTGGGAAGCGACAACCAACCAGTGCTCGTGTTCACCGTCCACGAACAATTCGCCTGCGTCGTCAGCGTTGCTGTCAGTCGGCCGCCGGCCATGCACGGCGTGAAGGTCACCGGCCCAACCGAATATTCACAGTTTGATGGTTCCGGTGTGCCCTCCCCCGCCTGCATGACCGTGAACGTGCGGCCTGCGACCGTCAACGTGCCAGACCGCGAGGCACTCGCGTTATTCGTTGTGACCGAGTAGCCGACTGTTCCGGGTCCGTTCCCATGCGCGCCACTGGTGATCGTGATCCAGACTGCGTTGCTGGCTGCGGTCCAGCCGCAGCCGGCCGTCGTTGTCACCTGCACCTGACCGCTACCGTCTTCGTCGCCAAAGGATTTGCTTTCCGGTGCGATCGAGAAGGCACATGGCGTCTGTCCCGCTTGGGTCACGGTGAACGTCGTTCCCGCGATCATGAATGCCTTCGCGCGACCGTCGGGTGCCATATTTGGCAGGACAGTGAAGTTGACTGTCCCGGGCCCCGTCCTGCTGATTGGGGACTGCAGATTGAGCCACCCCGTGGCCCCTTCCACAGACCACGAACACTGCGGATCGGTAGAGACCGTCACCGCGCCGGGCCCGCCAGCGCTGGCGAACGATTCAGCCTGACTCGAGAGTGCAAACGAGCAGACGGGCGTTGGCTGCGCCGGATTTGACTTGTCGCACCCGTTTGCGACCATGAGCAGTCCTGCTGCTGCGAGAGCGGCGCCGGTTCCGGACCGTAGCCTCTTAGATGAGGCGTGCATGACGACCCCTTCGATCTGACACTCAGCGGGCGTGACCCGTGAACAGTGGCACAAGCAGGTATTCGGAGAGTTGCTCGATGCCGCCCAAGGACTGTTCTTGGCTCTCTTTCACATGAACGGCGAACCCGCGTTCGCCGTCGGGCACCAGCTCGAGGAGCTTCGGCGCCGAGAGGCCGTCAGCAGACGCGAACAGGTATTGCACGCGGAGCGAGCCGTCGTGCAGATTCGGCGTCACCGTCACGTGCGCTTCGGGGTAGCAATCGCGCCGAACGGCAAACCCATCATCGAGCGTGCATTCCTCGAACGAGATCCGGCGCTCCGGAAATTCGCGCGCGAACGCTTCGACATCCCGGGCGACGCGATCTTTCAGCGCGACCATCAGGCACTGGAGATGGAAACGGACGGCTTCGGCGTGGTGAACGGCGGCGGCCTCGTCGCGTCTGTGCGCTTGATCTTTACGCCGCTCCTCCTCCGCAAGGCGAGCGACCCAGCTTTGAGGCATACGCCCCCCTGCAGGATTACGGCTGCAACGCTCGTGCCTCAGCTGAGCGGAATCGTTTGGCGGTCGCACCGAGAGATGCGGGCCCTTTTGGGGCCAACGAACCCGAGGACGGCCGGATCCTCCGGCGTGGCTCGGGATTTTTCCGGATGATGGGGGTTTTCCCGCACGTTCAGGCGAGTGCAGGTTCGGGCTCTTCCTCTTCGGCCAGGTCGTAGCGGCTGCGAACCGCTGCAACCACGTCGGTCACGACGTCTGGACCCCGGCCGTTCCGATACCGCGCTTCGAGCGCCCGGAGCTCCGAGGCGAGCGTGCCGTCGCCGAACACCTGTTGAATCCAGCGGGAGAAATCGCCTCTCCGAAGGTACCCATCAAACGAGCGCGCGGGGAGGCTCTCCAGCACGATGACGAATTGCCGGAGCGTCCGCACCCGGCGCACGGCCGTGTATCCACTCGCACCGAAGACAAAGGCACGGTCCTCGGTCACCGGCATGTCGACGTACTTCTCGCGATGGCGCACGTGAGGCGTCAGACGCGGGCCCATCGTGAACGCCCGCAAGCTGCCGCCGGCCTCCTCCGTAATCGGCAATGCCACCGCTTGACCGACGCGAAGATGACGCAGCATCTCCCAGCGTCGCGACGTCGACTTTCTCGCACCGCGCGCACGCGCGTTTGAGCGCTTCGATTTCCAGCGGATTCGACTCGCACGTCACGATCATGACTTCGGTGGCTGCGAGAAGCGCCTTCGGCAGGCCCGCGGCGTAATAGGTCACGACGGTATAGCCGTTCTGATCGAGGTCGAGCAGGTTTCCGACGTCGGGGTCGTGCAGGAAGTAATGAGCCTCGTCGACAACGATTCGATGCGGGAGGCCGGTTCGGCGGCGGAGCGCGTTCAGGGTGGGCAGGACGGTCTTGATATAGCCAATCTTCTCCTCGTGTCGCAGGTGGCTCAGATCGAGGACGACGCTGCGATCCGGATAGCGGAGTGCGCGCAGGAGATCGCGCGGTGTGGGCGGGAGCGTCTTCGCCGCCGAGCACGGCGACGCCGGGCAGCGCTTCCAGCGAGCGATAATCGCCCTCGGGATCGACCACGCACACGCAGTATCCATGGAGGATCAGTTGCTCGCAGAGGAGCCCGGTCACCCACGACTTTCCAGACTTGACGTCACCGGCGACGAGCACGTTGCGTCCGCGCACCGCCAGAGAAAATTCGCGACCATCGTCGGAATACCCGAGCAGCAGTCGCCGGCGCGCGCGTGATGGCGTTGGCAGCTGATCGGTTGCCACGACCTTCCGCAGGTACTCCGCCACCGCCTGCGGACCTGCCCCGGGCAACACGATATCCGCTGCGGCCCGCAAGAGGGGGCTTCCCCACTCCACGGCGACTCCGACTTCGGCCAGTCGCAGCAGTTCGTGGTCGTTCTCGCGATCGCCGATGGCCAGCGTATTTCGCGGCGAGAGCCGCAGCGTATCGAGCGCGGCCTTCAGGCCGGTGGCTTTGCTGACACCCTGCGGCGAGGCCATCACCCGGCCGGCGTTGAAGTTCAGGACGATGGGCACCTCGAGCGTGCGGATCACGTCGAGCAGCCTGGCAGCGTCGTTGGCATCGGCGTCGACAAGACATTGGCCGGCTCTGGAAAGACGATGCCGCGGCGCCGGAGCTCGGCGGGCAAGTTGCTGGGGGCACCGGAGGCGCCAGGATCGTCGTGTGCCCGCTTTGAGGAAAATGGATCACCGCTCCGTTTTCCGCGACGACGCCATCGACGAAGTGCAGGTCACCGACAACGCGGCGCAGCTCAGCGAGATCATCCGCCCGGTGACCAGCAGCACGACGATCCCCGCCGCGCGGGCCGCCGCCATGGCGTCACGAATCGATGGCTCGAGGACATCTCGCTGCGCGATCGTCCCGTCGTAGTCGAGTGCGAGAACCGAGAGTTTCACTGTCCGGCCCCTGCCCCGGACAGCACACCGGCTGTCAGCGGTTCCAAGATCTCGCGGGCGGTGCAGAGCACACGGTCGCTCGGAGCGGATCCGTCCACGCGAGTCCACCCGATTGAACGCGTGGCGTACCTGACCTGCGCCTCGACGACACGCGCGTCCGCGTCGGAGGCGTCGCTGTTGCGCCGCGCGGTGCGCGCTATCAATACGGTGGGCGGCGCCTCCAGCCATAGGCCATCGAACGGGACGCCGGCAGTCGCAGCCACAGTCTCGATAGCCCGCCGATCGCCGGCGTCCGCGAAGACGGCGTCCACAATCACCGAATGACCGTGTTGCAGGATCAGCGCGGCCCGCTTGGCAAGGAGCTCGTAGATGGCGTGCGAGACCTCAGGCGTGTAGGCTGCCGCTCCGAGCCGGACCAGGGGATTGAGATGGAATAACCGTTTTCGCAGCTCGTCGCTGCGAAGAACGACCGCGCCGGGCGCGCGTCCGATGACCTGGGCCACACCCATCGCCAGCGTCGACTTTCCAGAGCCCGATAGCCCTCCGATTGCAATCAGGCGCGGGGGTGCAGGCGCAATCAGTCTCGCGGCCAGCTCGAGGTATTCCCGGGCTGCCATCTGCAGCTGCCGCCGATCGTCGGCGCCGTGCTGCAAGGCCGCCGCCGTCACCCGGGTCTTTGCGTTGACCGCCGCGCGACAGGCGAGAAAGAGCGGGAGGACCGCCATCCCGTCGTAGTCCTCGGTCTCGGCAAGATAGACGTTCAAGAGCCGGTTCGCGTGTGCCATCAGTCCGCGATGCCAGCAGTCCATCAGGAGAAACGCGAGATCGTAGAACACGTCGATGCAGGCGATTTCGTCGTTGAACTCGATGGCGTCGAACAGCGTGGGCGTGCCGTCGATGAGCACGATGTTGCGCAAATGGAGGTCGCCGTGACATTGCCGGACGAAGCCCCGGTTGCGGCGCCAATCCAGCAGCGATCCGCAGCGATCGACGGCGGCTCGCGATCGTCGTGTCAGATCGGAGCAGAGTGCCGCATGGAGGACGTCGCTTCCGAACTCGGCGAAACCCGCCGCGTTGCCTTCGATCACCCAAGTCATCCCGGCCTTTCCGCCGTGGTCTGCGCGACGCGGCGCCGCGTCGTGGAACCGGGCGAGTGTCGTCGCCAACGGGCGCATCAGCGCGAGGTCGAGGGCGTTGCGCGCCGCCAGGCGGTCGAGCAATCCTTCCTGGTCGAAGCGGACCATCTCGACCAGCCACTCAACAGGAATCCCGCGGCCTCCGAGGGCCAGGCAGCCGTCCGCTTCACGCGTGACGGGAATGGCCCGGCGATAGAGCCCAGGTGCGACGCGCCGATTGACACGAATCTCGGCCTCGCACATCGCGCGGCGCCGCTCGACGGTCGAGAAATCCAGATAGTCGTAGCGGACGGCGCGCTTCAGTTTCCACGCGCGGTCGCCCGCCAAAAAGACGATCGATGCGTGCGTATCGATGCGCACGACCGGTTTGCCACCGTGCGTGGACGCGGACTCGAGAAAGGCGACGACTTCCGTCTGGTCCTCAGTAATCACTTAACGCTCCGGTATGGACAGTCGACCTACGGATCGATGCGCCACCTGCTTTCCTAGTCTGTCCCGCTGCAAAGGTCTGGCCGATCGCGTGCGAGCTGCGCGGTCGCAGCATTGCTGGAGGTCCGCGGCGCGGCAGGCCATGGACCACCGGATGGAGAAGATTCCGTGGGAAAATTCGAGTGGCGCCGTGGAGATTTTCGCGGTCGGCGACCGGGACAAGGACGTCTTAAGTCGTTCTCTCCGGCAATGCGCGGTGAGTAGTGCGAGGCGTAAAAGTCGGTCCAGCACATTCGCGGCGTGCGGTAAATGCGGAATCACATCGAGATCGCGGCCAGCCGCTGTCGAACGCAACCTCCGTCATCGCGTCATCCAGGCCCTCGACCGCAATGTCAACCGTGGATGCTTAGTCTCGACTTACGACGGTTTGGAGTGGCACGACCAGGACCGGGACGTGCGTTTGACACAAGACGCGGTACACGATCGCACCCGGGCGTACCGCGTGTGTTCCCTTTTCGCTCGCGAGTCCCATCACGATCACTCCCGCGCCCTGCTCCCGAGCGACTGAGGCGATCCCGTCGGCAGGAGACCCGAGCTCAACCACGACCTCAGCTCGATCCGATCCCGAAATGTCGCCACGCTGTGATTCCAACAATGCGCGGGCGTGCTTCGTCGCATGCTCGTCCACTCCCTTGACGTATCGCTGGAATTCCGCTGGCACATTAAGTGGCGAGACGATATGCGCGAATACGAGGCGCGCATTCAGGCGCTGCGCGATAGCGGCCGCGTATTGCGCAGCGCGGTTCGCCGCATCGCTGAAATCGCTTGCTGCAAGCACTGCCGTCAGTTCGAGCCGCGGCCCACCCGCAGCGGACACGATCGCCGATGGGTCGGCAGGCGGCACGGCGAGCACCGCCACAGTTGCCCGGCGCAGCACCCGTTCGGCAGTTGACCCGAGCACTAATTTCTTGAAACCACTCAGGCCCTGGGTACCCATCACGATGAGATCCGGAGCCAGACGGTCGGCCGCGGCGAGGACGACGCTGGACGCCTCACCGATTTGTACGACGAGCTCGGGATTCGCGCTGCCGGCGGCCGTACTGCCTCCGGTCGTGGTCACGAACTCTCGGAGAGCCGGCTCGACGTCCGCCTTGACAAGGTCCAGTGCGAACCGAGCGCGCGCCGCTTCGGAAAGAAGAGGATCGACCGCCGTCAGCACGGTTAAGCGGCTGTTCCACTCGCCGGCGATCGCGATCGCCCAGCGCAACGCCTGGCGTGAGGCGTCGGAGAAGTCGACTGGACACAGGATCGATCGAAGATTCATTATCGTTCCGGGCGGACTTGCCTACGAGAGTATCAGTCGCCCTTCCGGCTTCACTAACAATCGCGGCGCGACCGATCCATAACGTCGGATCGGTCACGACCGTTATGGCCGACGCTGTCACACGGCGACGACCTGTGGCACCGGGTGACGGTGGGTGCAAATCGCCTGAAGCGTATCCACGACGTCGTTGCGCATTTTGCTGGTGGTCGCGGCGCGGAGGATGTCGTTCACCGAAAGAATCCCCAGGACTGCGCTCCCAAATCCAACGACCGGCAAACGGCGGACCCGCGCGTCCTTCATTGCCGCCAGCGCCGTCTGCACGTTGTCCTCCGGAGTACACGTAACGACGTTCCGAGTCGCAACCGCCCCGACCCGCAACCGGGCGGCGCGCTCGTTGCGCGTCGCGAGCGCGATGTACATGTCGCGATCAGTGACGACGCCCACGACCTCGCCGCCGTCAACGACCGGAAGAATGCCGCAATCGCCGTCCCACATCAGGCGCGCCGCCTCGGCAACCGTGGTGTCCGGCGTGCAGACGCGCGGATTGCCGGTCATGATGTCTTTGACATTCATGCGCACCGCCTTATGCGGCTGGCTTCGCCGCCTTTAACGCGTCTTGGATTTCGACCTGTCGGACCTTCGCCTCAGGCGTCGCCGGCAGCGGCACGCTCACCTCCAGCACGCCAGCGGTGAACGTGGCCTTCACATCCTCGAGCCTGGCGCCATCGGGGAGAGGAACAGAGCGATAGAAGCTGCCGTACCCGACGCTCGGTCCGGTAGAAATCCTCCTTCTTTTCTTCCGATTCGGTCTTCCGTTCGCCGGAGATGGTGAGCCGGCCATCGGCCACTTCGACCTTCACGTCCTCCTTTTTCAGGCCCGGAAGATCCGCTTTGGTCACCAGCCGATTGTCCTTCGCGAACACGTCGATCTCTGGGAACCAGGTGGCGGCCTCGAGTGCCGGGCGATTGCGAAGCGACGGCCACTTGAACGCTGGCCACTCGAACCCCTCGAACATGTGATCGAGCTCCGAGGTCATCTGCCGGAGCATGGCGAGGGCGTCGTGCGGGCCGTTCCGGCGCGTGAGCGCCGTTTCCCTTTTGTGAGACATAAGCACCTCCGAAACATCGAGAATGGGGCGAACAGTCTCGTCCTGCCCAGACGATCGCAAGACGTGTGCCCACCAGTACTTTCCGGTATCCTCGCGCCTAGCTGAACGCGGTGCGGATTATCACGAGATGGTGCGAATAATTCCGCGGCAAACCGGGCGGGTTTCAAGTTCGCCTCGAACCACGGGCGGCCTTACCTATCGAGATTCGTGCTACCAACGTAGGAGATGACGAGGCGGCCTCGGCGAGCGATCCACTCATCTCGATCGCCGGAGACGTGCAAGAGGGCAGCGGCGTCGAGACTATGGGTGCTCGCGGTGCGTAGTCGTTCGTTCGAGTCCGAACTTTTCAATGCGGTACCGGATCTGATCACGATTGAGACCCAGAAGCCGCGCGGCGTGCGTCTGGTTCCAATCACAGCGTTGCAGCGCCTGCGTCAGCAGCGAGCGTTCCAGCTGCTCCAGATTGACGCCTGCCGTCGGCAAAGGAATATCTTCGTCCAACGTCGTGACGACGGGAGCCGCGGCCGGAAAGTCGTCCGGCGTCAACTCCGCGCCAGGTGCCAACAGCATGGCACGTTCAACCAAGTTGCGAAGCTCACGAATATTGCCGGGCCAGCGATAGGCGCTGAGCACGTTCATCGCGGACGCCGAGACACCGGTGATCCGTTTACGGAATTCGGTGTTGTAGACATCGACGTAGTACTTGATGAGCCGTGGGATGTCCTCGCCGCGCTCACGCAATGACGGCAGCTGAATGGCGATGACGTTCAGGCGGTAGAACAGATCTTCCCTGAAGCGCCCAGCCCGGACTTCTGCGTTCAAGTCGCGATTGGTGGCCGCAATGACACGTATATTGACGTGCAGATCCACAGATCCGCCGACGCGCTTGAACGTCTTCTCCTCGAGAAACCGCAGCAACTTCGCCTGAAGCGCGGGGACCATCTCACCGATCTCGTCGAGAAACACCGTGCCGCCCTCGGCCGACTCGAGCAAGCCTCGCTTCTGCCGGTCCGCGCCGGTGAACGCCCCGCGTTCGTGGCCGAACAGCTCGCTCTCGAGCAACGTTTCCGGCAGGGCAGAGCACGTGATGTTCATGAACGGCTTGGTGGCGCGATCGCTGGCGTAATGAATGACCTTCGCCGCGAGGTCCTTTCCCGTCCCGCTCTCTCCAGTCAGAAGCACCGTCGATGCGGGGCTCGTGGCGATCTTCTGCAACAAGGCCCGCAGCGCCACCATCGCCTGGCTCTCACCAACAATGCGATCGAGGCTGTACGGCTGGGCCTGACTGGCTCGAAGCGCGCGCACTTCGCGCCGCAGATGGGTGGTCTCGAGGGCTTTCTCGACGAGGAGGGCGACTTCCTCGAGGTCGAACGGCTTGTTCGCGAAATGGTAGGCGCCCTCTTTCATCGCTTCGACGGCCGTCTCGATCGACGAGTACGCCGTGAGCATGATCACCAGCGTGTCGGGATCGGCCTGCTTGATCCGCTTCAAGACCTCGAGACCGTCGGCATCGGGCAGGCGGTAGTCGAGGAGGACCAGATCGACGCCGTCAGCCGCGCGTTCGATGGCTTCGGCCGCCGTCCTGGCTTCGGAAATGCGATAGCCCTCCTTCGACAACCGCTCGGTCAGCGACCAGCGAATCAGCTGCTCGTCGTCGACGACGAGAATGCTGGGATTCTGCACAACGTGCAGTATAGACGACGGTGGCGTGTTGCTCGATGCTGCGTACAAGTGTGCCCCTGCGCGGCTACGAGCCCGCCAGGACCTTCGTCGAGGCCACCAGCCGCTTCTCGAGGCGCCCGAGCACATTTGCCGACGGCGGCAGCGCTAGCACCAGGGCACGCGCCAAGCAGAGCACGCGATACGTGACAGACCCCATGCGCCCTAGTGGTGAACCCGGGGCGCGAAGGCTCATGACGATGAGACCCGCGTGGCGGTCCCGCGCAATCTTCGCGATTTCTTCGGCAGGCTCGCCATAGGCGACAAGCCCCTCGGTCCGGCCGGCGATCGGCGCCGACCTGACGATCGCTTCGATCGCCTCGTCGGCACGCGCGCGACGCTCGGCATCGATGTGCAGACCGTCCTGGCGTCTCGCAAACGGCAGCCGCGTCGGCTCGATGACATGCGTGATGAGCGCCGGCACGCCCAGGGCGGCGGCAATGTGCAGGCCCTCCTGAACGCACACGTCGGTTCCGGGGTTGAGATCGACCGGCACGAGCACGCGATTGACGTCGGCGACGACATCGGCCCAATTCGTGGCGTCGTGTGCCGCCGAGTCGGTGACGAGCACGGGGATGTCCGATTCGCGCAGCAGGCGCTCCGTCGTCGAGCCGAAGAACAGCTTGCGAATGCCAGTCAATCCGTGAGTGCTCATCACAATCAGGTCGACTCGGGCCTGGCGAGCCAGCCGCAGCAATTCGTCGGCGGGACGACCGACGCCGACCGCGTAGTCGATTTCAAGGCCCATCCGACGCGCGCCCAGGGTCTCCTCGACGAGACGCTGCAGCGAACGGCGCGTGTAATCGGGAAGCCGTGGCGAGGCACGTGCGAGGTCGATCGACGCCAGCAAGGGGTCGTCGATCGTGGCGACGGTCAGCAGCGACTGGAACTTCTCGGCCAGGATCGCCGCATACCGAAGGGCGCCCCGCGAGGCGTCGGAAAAGTCGACGGCGCACAGAATACGTGGATACGTAGACATCACGACCTCCAGTACGCGTGTCCCTGCAATGGATGTTCCTTACTGACCGGCGGCGACAACGCGGGGCGAAAGCCTTGCCTCCACGGTCAAAACGCGGGGCTAAAGCCCCGCCTGCACATCGATCTGCGCGTCGAAATCGTGTGGAGGCGGCCCTTCAGGGCCCGCGCGTGACGTCCGGCGCCACGCGGAATATTGCGCACCGCCGCTGGATTTTCAGGGAAGCGGCTGCGCCCACCGGGCCGAGCGACTGCCGCCGCCGCCGCGTTTCAGGCGCAATCTTCGGTTCCGCGCTTGCCGATCGGGATGGCACCGGCTATGCCATCTCCCGAGGCATGAGACTTCCCGGGTCGAATCGATCGGTGCGCGCGACACGGCGCGAGCGGACCTCGCCGCTGCCGGGCGACTCGCTGATAACGCATCCTGCCCAAGCGCTGACCTACGCGATTACGGTGGCGTGTCCGCCGCATGAAGTCTGGCCCTGGCTCGCCCAGATGGGTTCCGGCAGCCGCGCTGGCTGGTACAGCTACGACGGCATCGACAACGGCGGCCGGCGCAGCATCGATCGCATTCTGCGCAAGCTGCAGGACGTGGCCGTCGGCACGACGTTCCCGCCGCTGCCTGGCATCAACGACGGCCTGACCGTAGTGCAGTTCGAGCGGGAGGCCAATCTGGTGCTCGCGTGGAGACCCGATCGACAGGGTCAGCCGCGGATCACGTGGGCCTTCGTGCTGGAGGCGCGGCGGCCGGCCGCAGACGCGCCTGATCGTGCGAGCGCGCGCGACCTACATCACGCGCGGGGAGGCCGTGCCGTTCTGGATGGCGTGGCCATTCGTGCATTTTGGTCACTTCCTGATGCAGCGCAAGCAGCTCCTGGGGATCGCCGATCGCGCCGAGCGCGTCGCCTCGCCCGGGACATGCCCCCTGCAGCGGGACGCCGCATGAGCGGCTGGTCACAGGATGTCGCCGTGGAAAACCTCTGGGAATCGCGAGCCCGCTCCGCCACAGATGCCGTGGCGCGGATCCGCAGCGGCATGCGGATCTTCGTGCACGGCGCCGCGGCAACGCCAACGGCGCTGCTCGAGGCGCTGACCGCACGGCGGGACCTCGAGAACGTCACGCTGTACCACCTGCACACCGCAGGCCCGGCGCCCTTCGTCGATCCGGTGCACGTCGGACGGTTCCGCTCGGTGTCCTTCTTCGTCGGCGCGCCCGTGCGCCAGGCGATTGCCGAAGGCCGCGCCGACTTCATCCCGATCTTCCTGTCTCAGATTCCGGGGCTGTTCTCGAGCGGCCGCATCGCCCTCGACGCGGTCTTCCTGACCTTGTCGACGCCCGATCGTCACGGCTTGTGCACGCTGGGCACGTCGGTGGACGCGGCACGTGCGGCAGTCGACAACGCCGGGATCGTGATTGCCGAGATCAACGACCGCATGCCGCGCACGCACGGCGCGACCACGGTGCCGATCGACCGCGTGGACGCGCTCGTCCGGACGAGCCGCGCGCCGCACGAGCACCCGGCCAAGCCCGAGACGGCCATCGAGGGCCACATCGGCGAGCTGGTGGCCGGCCTCGTCGAGGATGGTGCGACGCTGCAACTCGGGATCGGCGGGATCCCGGACGCCGTCCTGCGGCGCCTTTCCAGCAAGCACGAGCTCGGCGTCCACACCGAGATGTTCTCCGACGGCCTGATCGACTTGATCGAGGGCGGGGTCATCACCAACCGGCTCAAGACGGTTCATCCCGGGCGCACGGTCACCTCGTTCGTCGCCGGCACGCGCCGCCTCTACGAGTTCGTCGATGACAACCCGCTCGTCGAGTTCCATCCCTGCGATCGCACGAACGACGTGGCGATCATCCGCAAGAACGACCGGGTGACCGCCATCAATTCGGCCATCGAGATCGACCTCACCGGCCAGATCTGCGCCGACTCGATCGGGCACGCGATTTACTCGGGCATCGGCGGCCAGATGGATTTCATGCACGGCGCGGCGCGGTCGCGCGGCGGCAAGCCGATCATCGCGCTGCCGGCCACCGCATCGCGCGGCACGGTGTCGCGCATCGTGCCCAGCCTGCGCGCGGGGGCCGGGGTGGTGACCACGCGCGGCCACGCCAACTGGGTCGTCACCGAGTTCGGGGCCGTCAACCTGCACGGGCTCACGCTGCGCGAGCGCGGCGAGGCCCTGATTTCGATCGCGCATCCCGATTACCGCACCGAGCTGAAGCGCAGCCTCGGCGCCATCCGGCAGATTGCGATGCCGGCCCGCCAGGAATCCGTGGAAGAAGAGGTGGTCCCGTGATTCGGACGTCGCCGTCCGCTGCTGTTGTCCCCACGGCGTCCGCACGGCCGTCCGTATTCCCCGGCGCGACGATTCTGGTGGTTGATGACGAGGATCTGATCCGCTGGTCCCTGACCGAGCGGCTGCGCGGCGAAGGCTGCACGGTGCTCGAAGCCGAGGATGGCCGCCGCGCGCTCGAGCAGATGAACAACGACGTGGACCTCGTCCTGCTCGACTACCGGCTGCCGGACATGGACGGCCTGACGCTGCTGCGACGCCTGAAGGAGCGGAACCCGCATCTGCTGGCGATGCTGCTGACCGCCTACGCCACGCCGGAAACCGCGGTGGAAGCGATGGAAGTCGGCGCCTTCCACCTCGCGCGGAAGCCATTCGATCTCGACGACATCGTCCTGACCATCGGCGGCGCCCTCACGGCGGCGGGGCTAAAGCCCCGCCTCCACACGTGAAGCGGTTGCGACCGGGAGCGTGACGCGAATCGTCGTTCCACGTGCAGAGGACGACAGGATCATCACGTCGCCACCTTGCAGCTCCAATAACCTGCGCACGATGGCGAGCCCTAGCCCCGTGCCGGCGCGTTTCGTCGTGAAGAACGGCTCGAAGATCTTCGGCGCGACGTCGGAGGGAATGCCCGGGCCGGCGTCGGCGATGTCCACAGTGGCGCGCGTGCCGCCGGCAATCGTGATGTGGATGGTGCCGCGCCCCTCCATGGCCTGGCCGGCATTCAGCAGCAGGTTCAGGAAGGCTTCCTGCAGGAGCTCGGCGTCGCCAGCACACGACACGTCTGCCCCCTTGCATGTCGATGGTCAGCGAGGCCATCTGCCGGATCGCGATTCAGCAGCGCAATCGTGCTGTCGACGAGCGGCCGCAGCGGCACTGCCTCCAGGCGCGGCGTTCGCGGCTTGGCATACAGGAGCAGGTCGTTGACGCGTGCGTTCAGGGCGTCCAATCGCTTGATCATCTCGAGGACGATCGGGTGCTCGCTGCGCTGCGGCTCGAGGCGCTGCGACAGGATCTGGAGCACGCCTCGCAGCCCCGCGAGCGGGTTCCGTACCTCGTGGGCGACGACCGCCACCATCTCGCCGAGGCGGGCCAGCGCCGCCTGGTTGATCAGCTGCTCCTCGGCCATCTTCCTGGCGGTCACTTCGTAGCGAATGGCGAGGTACTGGTAGGGCTTCCCGCGCTCGTTCAGGAACGGCACGATGGTCGTGTCCACCCAGTAGATGGAGCCGTCGCTGGCTCGATTCCGGAACTCGCCGCGCCAGACCGCGCCGCTCGCAATCGTCCGCCACAGCTCGCGGATGTATTCCTTCGGGTGATGGCCGGAGTTCAGGATGCGATGATCCTGACCGAGGAGGTCGGCGCGTGAGTACTTGGCGATCTCGCAGAACTTGTCGTTGACGTACTTGATGGTCCCCTTGACATCCGTGATTGCCACGATTGCCGACTGATCGAGGGCGTACCGCAGATCCTCCAGCTCTTTCAGGTGATCGGCGCCGCGCGTGTCGGTGGTCGCCGAGAGAGGAAGCGAGCGTGATTCCACCGTCGAACTGCTATGCGGATGGCCGCGACGCGCGGCGGCCGCTGACCCGATCGATGGCGATGCGATAGATCAGCGCGTTGTGGTGCTCGCTCTCGCCCTCTCGCTTTGCCGCTCCGGGGAGCCACCAATCGGGACGCTGCTGGAACAGATGGAGGGCCCGGCGGCGCGCGATATCGTCCGGCGCTGAATCCCCGACTTCTTCGTACCGGCCGAATACCAGCACGGTCGTCCAGTGCGTCTGGTCCGCGACGTCGTCCACCTCGATGCAGACCTTGGGGTTCGACCGCATCCAGTCGATCTTCTGGCCGACCGCGGCAAAGCCGTAGAGGGCGTCGCCTTCGGCGTCGAAGTAGAGGAAGACGGGGACGACGTACGGCTGCTCGGCGCGGCAGCAGGCGAGGCGCCCGATGCTCACCCGGCCGAGCACCTCCCGACACTCTGAGGCTGTCAGCTCGTGAACGACCATGCGGACAGGTTACACCGCACGGTCGGCCCTTGCCCGCGATTGCACGGGCGAACCCCGGAAAAATCCGCGGGCCGCGCAAAAGCCCGCAGTCGCCAAGCGCCCTTCCCCGCGATTACGCATTTCCACTAGAAAACTCGCAAAAACGCGGTCGGCACGTGGGTTGCCCTCTGGACTCGCAACCGGTGCGTCCCGTCGGACGCCGGTCCAGACGAGGATCGACATGGCACTCACACCTCTCCATCGCGTCGCCCTGGCCACCAGCCTGACCTCTTGTTTCTCTGGGATCCGGCCCGGTGTTCGGGCAACCGGCACCCGGCGCCCTCGGGCTCGAGACGATCCGCGCCTCGATCGCGGGCACCTCGAACGTTCACGAATACACGGCCTCCACGACGACGGCACGTCTCGTCCAGCTGCGGCTGGCCGCGGGCGTCGCGCCGACGCTGCAGGGGCTCGTCGCACCGGGCGCCATCGAGGCATTCGAGATTGCGATTCCGGCGGCGACGCTGTCATCGGAGAAGGACGGCCTCGACAAGAACATGCACAAGGCGCTCAAAGTGACCGAGCACAAAGACATCACCTTCCTCCTGGGCCGCCTCGAAGCCGCTGAGGCCTCGGGAGCGTTTCGCGCCACCGGCGTCCTGGAAATCGCCGGCGTCGAGCGAACGGCCACCTTCGAGATCAAGGTCGAACAGAAAGGCACCGCGCTCGTCGTGCGTGCGAGGTCCCGCTGCTGATGACCGACTTCGGTATCGCGCCGCCAAAGGCCATGCTCGGCATGTTGAAGACGGATTCCAAGGTCACCGTCTCCTTCGAGACGGTCTTGTCGGTGCCACTCACCTAGCGTGCGTGATGGCGAGCATCAATTTTTGTCGAGAGAGGAACACGATCATGAATCCTACAGTTCACGTCGCAACCGCCCTCAGCGCGCTCCTGGCGCTCACGGCACCCGCGATCGCACGACCGGCCGACCCGCCGCCCGCGACGGCGCCAGTTGAAACTCGCACACAGACTACGAGCGGATCCCCCGGTTCATACCGGGCGTCAAAACGAGCATCGTTCGCGAGCGGCGCGACGGGCGCGTTCACTTCGTTTGCGCGAGAGCGGCCCCGCTCGAGCCGTAGGGCCGAACGTTAGTTCGGCCAGCATTCGGCCGAGCATTGCGAGGCTGCCCTTCGCGGCCGAAGGTCGCCCCCCTCGTGAAGCGCCCCTCGCGCGAAGCGCGCGTCCCTCGTGCGCAGCACGCCCCTCGCGGCCGAAGGCCGCGCCCTCGTTCGGCTTCGCCTGGAAATCACCCGTTCCCTTTGCCGCGTTGATGGGCCATCCTAAGATGCTGATCGGATGCCTGGCCCGCCGCCAAAGAAGACACAGAAATTCGACCGCTCGATAGTCGAAGGCCCCCTCGGCCCCGCCGTCTGGCGCCTGGCGTGGCCGACGATGCTCCAGAACGTCATCGCGGGGCTCCAGGGCATCATCGACCACGCGATGGTCGGTCACTTCGTCGGCTACCGCGCCAATGCCGCCATCGGCGTGAGCTGGCAGATCATCCTCGTCGTCATCGTCTTCATCAGTTCGTTGTTCACCGGGATGGCCGTGCTCGTCGCGCGGTTTGCCGGCGCGAACCAGCCCGACAAAGTCAATCGCGTCGTCTACCAGGCGTTCCTGACGGCCATCGGCTTCTCGGTGCTGATGGGCGTGGTCGGCTACGTCGCGTCGCCGTTCCTCCTCGACCTCGTGAACGCGGCGCCCGAGGTCAAGGCGGAAGCGCTGCCCTTTCTCCGCACGATGTTCCTCGGGATCTTCGGCATGATGATGTTCTTCATGCTGAGCGGCGCCTTCCGTGCCGCCGGTGATCCTCGGACCCCGCTGCGGCTCGGCGTCACGATGACGGTGCTGACCGTCGCGTTCAATGTGATCCTGATTCCCTGGTTGGGCACGGTGGGCGCCGCCTTCGGCACCATCGCCAGCAGCACCCTCGTGTCCATCTTCGGCGTCTGGCGGATGTTCTCGACCGGGTCGGTGGTGCACTTCCATCGCGGCATGGACCTGGCGCCCGACTTCACGATCATCCGGTCCCTGTTCCGCTTCGGGCTTCCGACCGGCGTGCAAGGGATCGCGATGAATATCGCCGGCGTCATGCTGCTCGGGTTCATCGGCTCGCTCGAGCACAGCGCCGCCGCGCAGGCGGCCTATGCCGTCGGCTACACGGAGCTCTTCTCGCTGATCAGTTGGACATCGGTTGGCCTGATGGGCGCGGCCGCAACCATCTCAGGACAGAACCTCGGCGCGGGGAATCCCGAGCGCGCGATGCGCGGCGTGGCGGTCGCATCCCGGATCGGGCTGGCCGTGGCCGCCGGCGTCGGCGTGATGTTCCTCGCCATCCCGCAATACCTCCTCGCGATCTTCGGGATGACGGAACCACAGGTCATCTCGCTTGGCACCCAACTGCTTCGCTACCTCAGTCTCTCGGGCATCTTCATCTCGGTTGCCCTCACCTACACGGGCGGCCTGCAGGGCACCGGCGACACGCGCAGCCCGCTCTACATCACGCTGGCCTCGCAGATCGTCGTTCCGATCGGCCTCTGCTCGCTGTTCCAGGCGATGCGCGGCCTGCAGGCGGGTGATATCTGGCTGGCGATCCTGCTCGGCCACTTCACGCGCGCGGCGCTGAGCGTGCTGCGTTTCCGCCAGGGGCGCTGGCGGCAGATTGCGGTGGATATCGAGCCTGTGAGTGGATGACCGCCCGGGCCCTACTGCTGTTGCAACTGCTTCCAGGACGACCGATCCAGGACGGGGCCGCGAATCTCGTAGGTCGTCAGCTTGTCCACCGTCCGCAAGGGCCAGAACTCCTGCCGCCATTCGTAGTCGTAAAAGCGCCTGGGGCGCGTCGCGGGCGTCTCGAGTGCTTTCGCTCCCGTCGCGACCCGGCATCTGCGACTTCCCACGCACAGCATGTTGCCAAGGTCAGGCACGTGCAGGGCGTCGTTCACAGACCGCAGAGGGCCTCGACTGCCTTCGGGCTTCATGAGGAAAACCGGATTGGCGGCGCCGGCCAGACGTCGCCACTTTCCGAGCTCGTCGTCCGCACTCGGTCCGTAGGCGCCGGGATCGACACCATGATCGGCCATCACCACGATCAAGGTGTTGTCGTACGCGCCAGTCTCCTTCAGTCGGTCCAATAGCGAGACGACGGCCAGCAGGGCGCATCTCGCCTGCGGAACCAGCTGCTTGAGCGACGCTGTGCGGTACGAGCGGCAGTCGTCGTTCAATACATACGGGCTATGCGTGGACAGGATGTGAAGGAACTTCAGCGTCGGCGCGCCGTCGTCGACACTCAGCCGGTTCGACAGCTGCTCGAGGAGCCGGTTCCCCTCGGACACGCGCGCGATCTCGTCCGGTACGTCCATGCGGCTCGCGGTCAGCCACTCGCCATCGTTGTAGACATAGCGTTTCAACCAGGCCGGCGAGGCCCGGAACAGCGCCAGGTCCAGCAACTGCAGGCTCTCGTGCTTCAAACGCGCCAGCGCAGTGTCGAGCAATTGCGACGCGGTCGCACATAGTCGGACGCGGGTGGGACACACGCTCTCCACTGGATTGAGGAGGATCGTATCGAAGCCGGCAGCGGCGAAGCGATTCATGAACGATCGCCGCTTGATCGCATCGACAAAGTACGCGCCGGGCGTCCGCCGTGGTGAGTAGACCGCGCCCGAATGGATCGCCGGCAGGCTGAGGAATGTTGTCCGCGCGGCGCCGGCGGTATCCGGGTAGTACTCGAACCCGTCGAAGGCCGGCGCGATGGAAGAGGACGTGCGGAGAATGTCCGCGGCCACGCCGGACTCCAGGCCGTCAAGCAGCACGACCAGAACGTTCTCGCGGGACGAGAAGCGATAGACGTCGGCGGGCACAGCATTCGGGGCACGCCGCGCCGGTGAACGGGCTACGGCCGCAATCGCGGTCGCGTAGAGTCCAATCGTGAGCAGCGCCAGGGTAAAAGCGGCCGCCAACGGCGCGCGTGACACGGCGAGGGCAACAACACCGCACGCGACGACCGCAACGAGCATCGTCCATTCTGCGTGCCCGGCTGCGAAGTCAATCGGAGCGCCCTGGCCGTCCAGGACGCTCATGCTGCCGACGACGAAGTTCCCCTGCACCCAGACGACAAGCCCCACGGCGGCTACAGCCGACGCCGCCGCGCGACGTGCGTTCGACGGAATCACCCAGAGGAGTGCCCTGAAGCCCGCCACGACGACGACAACCGCCGCAATCGCGATGGCAAGCAACTGCCACGGTGACGACTGAAATTCGGCGGCGTTCCCGGCCCAGAGGGTGATTGGCAGCTGCACGAGGACGACGCTGCTGGCAAAGAGCGCCCCGAGGACGCCGACACGGATCCACGCGACACGACGCGGTTCAACAGGTGAGTTCGGCACGCGCTTGGCGATTCACTGTAATCTGTCGGCGACGAAAGTGTAACCGCGATGGAACCGTTCACTCGCATGCTCGAGCAGACCCGGCACGACCTGCGGCTGGCCGCGCACGGCCTCGGGCGTGCGAAAGGCTTCACCGCTGCCGCCGTGCTGACGCTGGCGGTCGGCATCGCAGCGACGACTGCGATGTTTGCGCTGATTGAGGGCGTGCTGCTGCGTCCGCTTCCCGTTCGAGATCAGGATCGCCTCGTCGTGTCCTGGCTCGAGAATCGTGCGGCCGCCCTCACACACTACCCGTATCGTTCCGCCGGCGTAGAGGTCTTCGCACGCGAGAGCCGAACGTTCGAGGCGGTCGCCGCCGTCGGCTACAACGGCGCGAACAAGACGATCGTTTTCGAGAGTGGCGAGCCGAGCTACGTGAACGAGGCGCTGATCAGCGGACGCGCCTTTGACGTCCTCGGCACGCCGGCTTTTCTCGGCCGCGTGCTGAGTCCGGCAGACGATGTCGACGGTGCCGAACCCGTCGTGGTGATCACGCACGCCCTATGGATGCGGCGATACGGCGGCGCGCGCGACGTCATCGGCCGTCGTCTGTTCTTCGGCGATCAGGCATTCACGATCGTCGGCGTGATGCCGCCGGATCTGAACTATCCGCGTAGCGTCGAGGTCTGGCGTCCGATCGCGTCGGTGTCGCCCGACTCGCCATTCGGGTGGGCCGCGCGGCGTGACGTTGATCTGATTGGCCGGTTGCGGCCGGGCGCGACGACCGAGCAGGCGGCCAGCGAGCTGCGCGCGCTAGCCGTGCGCGTGTTCGCCGCGCCGGGTGCTGATGGGCCTCCAGGCCTCTTACCGGTCGTTCGCCGGTTCGCTGACACAATCGTCGGCGACGTGCGCCCGGCGATGCTAATCCTGTTCGGCGCCGTCGGTCTGCTGCTCCTGATTGCCAGCGCGAATGTCGCAAACCTGCTGCTGTTCCGCGGCGAGGGCCGTCGGCAGGAGCTGGCCGTCCGCGCCGCGCTGGGCGCCAGCCGGGCTCGCCTGGTGCGGCAGCTCGTCGCGGAAAGCCTGCTCCTGGCGGTAATTGCTGCGGCGATCGGCCTGGCCGTGGCGATGTGGTCACTGCAGGCACTCGTTGCGCTCGTTCCCGACGGGCTGCCGCGTGTCGATGCCGTTCGCATCGACGCCAATGTCGTTGTATTCACGCTGACGATCGCGTTCCTGACAGCGGTCGGCGCCGGGCTGGCGCCCGCGCTCTTCACGGCCGGTGTCGATCTCGTCGACGCGTTGCGAAGCGGCACTCGAGGCGCTACGCCGACGACAGTGCGGCGCGGCCGGCGAGCGCTGGTCGTCGTGCAGGTGGCGCTGGCGGTGACCGTGGTCGCCGCGGCCGGCCTGTTCACGCGGTCAGTCCTTCGCCTTCAAAGCGTCGACATGGGTCTCGCCGCCAACCGGCTGGTGTTCGTCGATTTTTCGATACCCGATCGTGAATATGGCGATCGCGAACGGCGCGTTCGCTTTCTCGACGAGCTGGTGGGGCGGCTCGAAGCGGCGCCAGGCATCGCGGCGGCGACGCCGGTGAATGTGCCGCCGTTCTCCGGTACCGGCGGCTGGGATCTTCCGGAGTTCACCGCAGAGGGGCAGACGGCAGTGCGCACCGCGGCGAATCCGTCGCTCAACCTCGAGGCGATCCATCCGAATTACTTCTCGACGTTCGAGGTCGCGCTGGTGCGCGGCCGCGTCTTCACGCGAGCGGACCGCTCGGACGCGCCGCCCGTGGCGATCGTCAGCGAGGACGTGGCGGACCGGACCTGGCCTGGACAAGATCCCATCGGCCGCCGACTGAAGTTCGGCGGCGTCGGATCGACGGACCCGTGGTGGACGGTGGTCGGCGTCGTGCGTCCGACGCGCTATCGGGAACTGTTCGTGCCGCGACCTACGCTCTACCTGCCTGCCGCGCAATTCCAATCCGGCGCCTCGCTGGTGGTCGTGCGCACGAGCGCTCCGCTCGACGCCCTGAGTCGCGCGGCGCGAAACGCCGTTCGCGCGCTCGATCCGAACGTTCAGATCGTACGCGTCGCGCCGTTCGCGGAGATGCTCCAGGGCCCGTTGGCGCGGCCACGGTTCACGGCGCTGGTCATCGGGATCTTCGGCGCTGCCGCGCTCGCGCTCGCGGCGATCGGCCTTTACGGCGTCATGGCGACGCTGGTGCGACAGCGCCATCGGGAGCTCGGCGTCCGGCTCGCGGTCGGCGCGACGACCGCCGACGTTCGCCGGCTCGTGCTCGGCGAGGGTGCCCGAATGGCAGCCATGGGGACGATCGTTGGTCTCGGGATTACGGTAATCGCGACACAGCTCCTGCGCAGCCTGCTCTTCGGCGTGCACCCGCTGGACCCGATGACGCTGCTGCTGACGGTGGTCGCGCTCGCTGGCGTGACGGCGCTGGCGTCGTACCTACCGGCGCGGCGTGCCGCGCAAGTGAATCCGATCGAGCTCCTGAGAGAGGAGTAGACGGAGGAAATGACGATGCGATGGGGGTTCGCCGCGGTGCTGGCGATGGTTCTCGTGACGCCGGTCGATCCGGCAACCGACTGGCGCTCCGCGCCGCTGGCTGATTGGCAAACGATCTTCGATGGCCGCACGCTGGACGGGTGGGTCGTCAAGCTCGCGCATCACGAGCTCGGTGACAACTACGCCGACACGTTCCGCGTCGTCAACGGCGTGATACAGGTCAATTACGACAAGTACTCCGAGTTCGGCTCGCGGTTCGGGCATTTGTTCTACCGACAGAAGCTCTCGCACTACGTGCTCGCGCTCGAGTACCACTTCTTCGGCCAGCAGGCCAAGGGCGGGCCGTCGTATGCCCTCCTCAACAGCGGCGTGATGGTGCACTCGCAGGCGCCCGAGACGATCCTGAAGGAACAGGACTGGCCGATTTCGGTCGAGGCGCAGTTCCTGGCCGGCGGCCGGACGACGATGAACGTGTGCACGCCGGGGACCGAGATATTCATGAAGGGCGAGATGGTGAAGATGCACTGCGTCAATTCGACGTCGAAGATCTACGGCAACGACGAGTGGGTCGCCGTGGAAGTGGAGGTCTTCGGCTCCGAGCACGTGCGGCATCTGATCGACGGCCGGGTCGTGCTCGAGTACCAGAAGCCGATGATCGGCGGCGGCGTGGCGACGGGATTCGACCCCACGATCAAGAAGGATGGGGCGATTCTCGCGGACGGCTACATCGGTCTGCAGGCGGAGAGTCAGCCGGTGGAGTTCCGCAACATCAGGCTGCTGAACCTGTCAGGGTGCGTGGACCGGAATTCAACGGCGTATCGCGCGTACTATGTGCATCCTGACAATTCGAGGTGTCGTTGATGCTTCGGGCGACGACCGGTCCATCGTCGCGACGGCCGGGTGATAAGGGGACAGGCCCCTTAGGGCCTGTCCCCCGTTTCGTCTTTCGTCCTTCGTCCTTCGTCACCTACGGCAATGCAAACGCCACGTAGGTGCCGCCTGACGGTGCGCCCCACTTCCCTCCGCCCGCGCCGATGACGACGAATTGCTTGCCGTTCACGTCGTACACCGCCGGCGTCGCGTTGCCGGCGGCGGGGAGATCGGCCTGCCACAACACCGCTCCCGTGCGCGCGTCGAAGGCGCGGAACTTCTTGTCGTAGACGGTTGCGCCGATGAAGACGAGGCCGCCCGCCGTCGCGACCGGCCCGCCGTAGTTTTCGCTGCCGGTGTTGGTCAGGCCCGAGCCGGGCATCTCGCCGAGCGGCACCTGCCAGGCGATGGCCGCCTTGTTCATGTCGATGGCGGTCAGGGTGCCCCACGGCGGCGTGATCGCGGGGAAGCCGTCAGGGTCGGTGAAGCGCACGTCGCCCTCGAGCGAGTACTTCAGGTCGAACGGCGACGGCGCATCGGCGCGGACCGGCACCGAACGGCCGGTCACGATGTACTGGACGATGGCGCGGCGCGCCGCGCCATGGAGCGAGGCATAGCTGGGCATCCGGCCGCCACCTTCGCGCACGGCCGCGGAGATTTCGTCGATGTTGCGCCGCGTGCCGATGCCGACGAGCGACGGGAATTCCGGCGGAGTGCCGCGCAGGTTCGATCGATGACACGCCGCGCAGTTCCTCTCGTACAGCGTCTTGCCATTCGTCGGTTCGCCATCAGGCATCGTCCGTTCGGCCAGCGTCACGTTCCAGGCCATCTCGTTGGCGTTGACGTACAGAAGGCCCGACGACGGGTCGAACGCGACGCCGCCCCACTCGCCGCCGCCATCCATTCCTGGAAAGAGCACCGTCCCCTGCACGCTTGGCGGGTCGTACTCGCCGCCCTTCCGCAGCTTCTCCCAGGTCTCGCGCACGGCCTTCTCGGCCTCGGGGGTCCGCTTCGTGATCAGATCCTCGGTGAACCGCTGGCGCGCAAACGGCGGCGGCAGCGTCGGCAGCAGCTGCGTCGTGGCCGCCAGCTCGCCAGGGACGTCGGAGGCGGGCGCCGTCACCGCTTTCATCGGGTAGAGCGGCTGGCCGGTCTCGCGATCGAGAACGTAGGTGTTGCCGTTCTTCGCGATCTGCGCCACGACGTCCACCTGCCGTCCGTCTTTGGTGATCGTGATGAGCGCCGGCGCCGCGGGGAAGTCGCGATCCCAGAGGTCGTGTTTGATCGCCTGGAAGTGCCAGACGCGCTCGCCGGTCGCGGCGCGCAGGCACAGGATCGTGTTGGCGAAGAGATTGTCGCCGTGCCGGTTGGCGCCGTAGAAGTCGTACGAGGTGGATCCGGTCGAGGCGAACACCAGGCCGCGCTTCTCGTCGAGCGACACGCCGGACCACGCGTTGGCGCCGCCGCTGTACTTCCATGCGTCTTTGGGCCAGGTGTCGTAGCCGAACTCGCCCGGATGCGGGATCGTGTGAAACGCCCACTTCTGCGCGCCAGTGTGGACGTCGAAGGCCCGGATGTCGCCGGGCGCCGACGGCAGGCCTTCGGGCACGATCGATCCAACGATCAGCAGATCGCCGTAGAACACGCCCGGAGTGTTCAGCCCGACGCTGATGGCACGTGGGTCGCGCCCGCGGAAGCCTTCCCGCAGGTCGATCCGGCCGCCCTTTCCGAACGTCGGGACGGGCTTGCCCGTCGTGGCGTCGAGGGCGTACAGCCAGTTGCGCGCGCCGAAGTAGATCCGCCGGTCGTCACCGCGCTCCCAGTACATCAGGCCGCGAATCCTGGTCCGCGACGGCGCCTTGCTGTCGGGATTCGGGTTGAAGCTCCACTTGAGTGCGCCCGTCGCCGCGTCGAGGGCGAAGACGCGCAGCGTCGGCGAGGTCGCGAAGAGCACGCCGTGCGCCACGACCGGCTGGCACTGCATCTCCGATCCCTCGAACGCGTCGCCGGTGTCGTAGGTCCACGCGACTGTCAACGAGGCGACGTTGGCCGTTGTGATCTGGCTCAGGGGTGAGTAGCGGGTCTGCTCGGGACCGCCGCCATAGTGCGGCCAATCAGCAGGAATCGTGAGGACGCCCGCGAGAAGCCACAGGATCGACGAGATACGCATGGGCCTAGGTTCTATACCAATTCCGACGGGGAAACCTGGGAAACCCGGGCAACCCGAGCAACTGCCGGGTCGCAAATGGAACTTCGCGACCCACCGCGTCGTCCTTGACCTATGGGTTGCCAATATGAGATGGCTGAAGCATGGGCGATAAGACTGACGTCTGGCAGGGCACCCTGGCGCTGATGGTGTTGAGGACGCTCGAAACCATGGGGCCGCTTCATGGTTACGGGGTTGCCCGGCGCATCGAACAGACCAGCGGCGACCTGCTGTCGGTCAACTACGGCACCCTCTACCCCGCCCTGCTGAAGCTCGAACAGGAGGGCTACGTCGCGTCCGACTGGGGCACGTCCGAGAACAACCGCAAGGCGAAGTACTACCGGCTGACACGCGCCGGGAGGAAGCAGCTCGAGAAGGCCGCGCGCGACTGGCAGCAGACAACCGCGATCGTCGAGCGATTTCTGTCGCCGAAGGAGCAATCGTGAGGGGGCTGCGCGCCTGGCTGATTCGGCTGGGCGGCGCCTTCCGGCCGCAAGGCGCGACCGCGACTTCGACGCCGAGCTCGAAAGCCACATCCAGTTGCACGTGGACGACGGCGTACGGCGCGGCTTGCCGCAGGAGGAAGCGCGCCGGCAGGCGGTCTTGAAGCTTGGAGGCGTGGAAATGACGAGAGAGCGTTATCGCGATCGACGGGGCCTTCCAGCCCTCGAGACACTCGGCCGCGACGTCCGGTACGCGGTGCGTGTGCTCCGCCAGCGCCCGGGTTTTGCGATCGCGGCGATCCTCGTCCTGGCGCTCGGCATCGGCGCCAACACCGCCATCTTCAGCGTGGTCAACGCGGTCCTGCTGCGGCCGCTGCCCTACCCCGATCCCGATCGTCTGACGTTCGTCTGGCACGTGCCGCCGGCCGACGCCTTTCCAGGCATGACGCAATTCGCCGTATCGCCGGCCAATTTCCTCGACTGGCAGCGTCAGAGCCGCAGCTTCGAGCGCATGGCCCTGATGCAGTTCCGCTCGTTCAACATCAGCGGTCAGACCGGCCCCGAAACGCTGCGCGCCGCCGGCGTCACGCCCGGATTCTTCGACGTGCTCGGGGTGCAGCCGATCCTTGGCCGCACCCTCCGGCCGGAGGAAGACGTCCGCGGACAGCATCGGGTCGTCGTACTCAGCGAGCGCCTCTGGACGCGACGGTTCGGCGGCGATCCGAACATCCTCGGGCGAAAGCTGTCGCTCGGCGGCGAGCCGTTCACCGTCGTGGGCGTCATGGGCCCGAGGTTCCGACTTCCCCAATATGCAGAGCTGTGGACGCCGCTGGCCTTGACCGACGACGAGCGCGCCGTCCGCAACAACCACAACGCCACGGTCATCGCCAGGCTGCGCCGCGACGTCGATCTGCAGACGGCGAACACGGAGATGACGGTCATCTCGCGCCGCCTCGAGCAGCAGTATCCCGAGGACAACAAAAGCTGGGGAGCGGTGGTCATTCCGCTGCACCAGGATCTGGTTGCCGATATCCGGCCGTCGCTGATGGTTCTCCTGGGCGCCGTCGCGTTCGTGCTCCTGATCGCGTGCGCGAACGTCGCGAACCTGGTGCTGGCGCGGACGATCGGACGGAGGAAGGAGATCGGCGTGCGCCTCGCGCTTGGGGCGAGTGGCGGCCGGGTGCTTCGACAGATCCTGTGCGAAACGGCGGTGTTGGGCGTCGCCGGCGGCGCAATCGGTCTGCTCGTGGCCAGCGCGGCAGTGAAGCTCATCGTCGCCTACTTCGGGACGGCGCTGCCCGAGGTGATGGCGGTGCGTCTGGACGTGCCCGTGCTCGCCTTCACTCTGCTGCTGTCACTCGCCACCGGAATCGTCGTCGGTGCGGGCGCCGCATGGCGGCTGACGCGTACGAACGTGAGCGACGCGCTGAAGCAGGGGCTGAGCAGAACCGACGCTGACCATAGTGGCGCGCGAACGCGGGACGCTCTGGTCGTCGCCGAGGTCGCGTTGTCGCTCATGCTGCTGATCGGTGCCGGCCTGATGGTCCGGAGCCTGTACTATCTGCAGAACGCCGACATGGGGATGGACCCGCAGAATGTGCTCGCTGCGGCCGTGATCCTGCCGCAAGCGCGTTATGACACGCCCGAGAAACAGACCCAGTTCTACGATCGGGTCCTGGAACGCATTCGGGCCCTGCCGGACGTCGAGACTGCGAGTCTGACCGCCGCGGTACCGCTCAGCGGCGACTCCGGCGGCAACTGGCCGATCGCGATCGAGGGGCGGCCCACACCGCCGATTTCGCAACAGCCGACCGTCGTCGGCATGATCGCGTCGCCAGGGTTCCTGCAAACGCTTCGCATCGGACTCGTGTCCGGGCGCGATCTCGCGGACAGCGATATCTCGCACCAGACGACGGCGAGTCCGGCGACTGCATCGATTGCCAGTGACACCTCGGGGCGGCCGACGGCGATCCTGATCAGCCAGTCGATGGCAAAGCACTTCTGGCCGAACCAGGATCCGCTTGGCGCGCGCCTCAAGTGCGTCTTTCTGCCGGACACGGTGCTCCAGGTCGTCGGCGTTGTGAAGGACGCGAAAATCGACGCCCTCGATTCCCTTGCGCCGCGCGACGTGATGTATCTGTCGTTCAAGCAGCTCCAGAACGGCTTCATGCAGCTGATGGTTCGAACCACGTCCTCGCCGCTCGTGCACGTCGGCGCGATCACGAAGGCCGTCCATGAGCTCGATCCGGAGCAGCCGGTGGTCGATATTCGAACGATGGATGAAGTCGCGATGGGATCGATCTCGCGGCGGCGGTTCACGATGCTGCTGCTCGCGTCGTTTGCCGGCCTGGCGCTGGTGTTGGCGGCCGTCGGCATCTACAGCGTCCTGTCGTATGCGGTCCGCCAGCGCGTGCGCGAGATTGGCATCCGGCTCGCGCTCGGTGCGCAGCCGTCGGAGGTCCTGCGGATGATGGTAGTGAACGGGATGCAACCGACGATCGCCGGCGTCGTCATCGGCGTGCTCGGCGCAGCGGCCATCTCGCGTCTGCTTTCGAGCTTCTTCTTCGGCGTCAGCGGGACCGACCCGGCCACCTTCGCCGCCGTCGCCGCGCTCGTCCTCGTCGTCGGCCTCTCGGCAAGCCTGTTACCCGCTTACCGCGCGACGATGGTCGATCCGATCAGAACGTTGCGCGACGAATAACAGCGCTCACGCGGTGATGCCCGAGCTGAAGCTCGGGCCTACGACTGCTACGACCGCGTTCCGTCGTAGGTATACGACTGCGTTCCGTCGTACGTAGGCCCAAGCTTTAGCTTGGGCCTCGCTTCACCCGATCATCGCGCGTGCGATGGTGTGCCAGAGATCCGTCCGGCCGATCGCGATGCGTACGGGTCCTGACACCAGAATCAGCAGCCCGCCCCAAATGTAGACCGGATGGACCTTGCGGCGCCGCCTCAAGTCGTACACGACGGCGGCGAGCACGAACAGATTCGTCAGTGCGAGCGCAATCACCGGGCGCTGACCGACGAACCATAATCGCGCGATCGCCGGCGTGATGATGCTGATCGTGGCCAGCAGCATCAGCCGTTTATGCGTCTCCGGACGGCGTCTCGTCCAAAGGGCGGCGGCGAGAAATCCCGCGAACATCACCAGCGCGCCAAGCGGCACGGCAAGAAACGTCAGCGGATCGAGCGCACCTGGACTCAGCCCGCGCTTTGCCGAATCGATCGCGAGGAGCGTGCCGGCCGGGACCATCGCCAGCGCCAGCGCGATGCCCGCAACGCCCAGACGACGATGAAGATCCGTTCGTCGGCCGGCAACGAGCGAGGTTTGAGCGAGCAGCAACACGATCCAGGCCACGAACAGGACACCGTGCACGTGGGCGAGCAGCGAAAGCGGCGTCGACTGAAAGAGCGGCCTGGCGAAATACGTCGGCCCAAACCCAACGAGGACGGTGACCGCCATGGCTGCTGCCATACCGACATAGAAAAGCCGCGTGTTCATGAACTGATCCCGCCCAAGCTGAAGCTTGGGCCTACGTACTTGGGCCAACTGCAGTAGGGCCCGACTTTAGTCGGGCCGCACACGAACCCGGCGTTCCAGCCTGACATCGAAAACGGCAACGGTCCTTTCTTGTGGCACACGATCGACGATGATCGCCATCTCGTTCGTTCCCTCGTGGAGCGCCCCCTCCGGAACCGACCACTCGTAAGCGTGCCACCCCGGTTGTATCAGCTGCGCCGGGAGCATCGTCTCGTTGAGGCGAAGCGCCAGCCTCGTCGATCCGGCCCGATCCGGGCGTTGCAACGCCTGAAGGCGAACGTGCGTGTGTCCGGTCGCGGCGACGGGCAGCACGAGCGCGGATTCCGACGCGGTCATCCAGCGATAGGGTCCGACGACATCGAAGTCGACAGCCGACCAGCCGTCGCCGGTGAGCTGTGATTGCTCGTCGCGCGCCATCAGCAGCACTTCGGATCGGCGATCGGGCGTCCGCAGCAGTCCTGCTGTATCAATGGAAAATATAGTGGCCGGGCGAGCCGGTGCGGGCGACGGCCGCAGCCGGGCGAATGCATGCGCGGGCACTCCACCGAGCGCCAGCAGGACCGACGCGCTGCGGGATCCAGGAACGCCGATTTCGAGCCGGTAGAGATGTCCCCGGGGTCCGAGTCCCGGGGTGACCTCGATCGTGCGAGCCGAGATCCGATCCTGCGACTTGTCGAACGTTCGCGGCTCGAGCGGACGATCGTCAGCGACATACAGCACCGCCGTCCCGCCGGGGGGCACCTGCAGCAGCACGCTTCCAGTCCGGCACGCCATGGTGACATCGCTCCATTCGTCCTGGCCGACGTTCTCGCCCCGCCAGTCGCCGCGCAGGGGGTAGATCGACAGCGGACCAATCGGCAGCGGGACGCGGAAGTTCGAGTCGGCCTGAAGAACGAACGCATCATCCAGCTTGCCGTCCGGCGCGAACACCGCGACGGCCGGGCCGTCGAACGCCCGGACCACGTCGCGACCGCCCACTCGAATGACCGCGCCGGCCGCGTCGGCATGGACCTCGATCGCAGCGGGCGCGACGACGCCACTGTTTCCGATGCGCTGCCCCCCGCCAATCGTCAGATCGGCCGTAGCTGTGCCGCCCACAGCCGCCGCAGAGACGTCCGTGGCGAGACCGCGCGCGGCATGGGGCGTTGGCACGCCCAGCACGATCGCGGCTCCTCGCGGCAGATAAGACACGAACTCGTTGAATGGGCCGCCCATCAGCGGGACCGGCGCGAAGCCGAAATCGAGCGCGTCGTAGCGCAGCCGTCGTGCTGACTTCCGGAATCCGAACACGCGATGGCCCGCGGCGAGCGATCGCCGGACGTGAACGTCGTTCCGGTTCACGAGATCGACGCGACGGTCCGTCGGGAATGCCTCGTCGAGCAGCCGGGACATCACCATCCGATCGACCAGGAAGTCCTCGTGAACGAGGGCGCTTCTCTCGGGAAGGGCGTCAAAGAGCGCGTCGAGATACGTGGCTGACGTCGTTTCGCGGCTCCGATCGCTGGCGGCAAAGTTGTCCGCGAGCAACCACGCCGGCACGAGGAGCGTGGTCGCCGCGATGAGCGCGGCGGCCCGCCATCCCCGGACGACGGAAACCCTGCGCTCGAGAGATTCGACCACTCGAGCGGCCTGCTCGGCCCCGACCGCCGCCGCAATCCACAGGACCAGGATCGCCGGGATCACGAACACGGGCGTGTCCACGACCGAGTAGTTGACCGCGAAGGCGAGAATGGCAGCCGTGCCGGAGAGCAGCAGCTGCGCCGCAGGCAGCCTGCGGCGCAGCAACCAGCAGGCGCCGACGACAGCGGCGGCCAGCGCCGGCCACGTCAGCTCGGGAATGATCACGCGCTCGAACAGAAACGGCAGCCGATCGAAGAGTATGGCGCGCCAGCTGAAAGTGAACAGCCGATCGCGGAACTGCCCGGCCATCATCACGTCGATCAGCTCGGCGACGGTCGTCGCGCGCGATTCGACGTACGCGCCGGGATCGAGGGAGCGTACCAGGATGAACGCGTACTGCAGGAGGCCGATGCCGAGGATGGCTGCGGTTGCGACGAGCGTTCGCCATCGCAGGACGAACGCAGGACTGGTGAGCAGCGCGAAGATCGCCATGCCGGGCGCGAAGCCGACAATTGTGGTGTGGTTGCCGAGACCTGCGGCAAAAAGCACTGCGGCCGCGTAGTAGTACGCCGCGCGGCCGGTGTGCGCCCAGACGACCAGCGCGAGCAGCACGCCGGCGATGAGCGCGGCGTGCAACGTGTAGACCTCGGCAATCACCGCTTGCGACCAGAAGACCTGGCCGAACGCGAGGCCGAGCGCCGCCGCCAGCGCGATCGGCCTTCGACATGCCAGCTGCCTGGCCAGGAGGAACGTCAGGGCGACCGCGATCGCGCCGAGGAGAGCGGAGAACAGGTTGATGCGATAGGCGAGCGATCCGATCGGGAGATAGGAAAACGGAAATGTCAGGAGGACGTAGAGCGGATAGCCAGGGTTGTGCGCGACGCCGAGGACGCGGCCGACGAACTGGAACATCGGCGTGTCCAGCACGCCGACGAGCCCCGGCGCCAGGGTCCGCACGTACACGCCGAAGGCGACGAGCCCCGCGCCGGCCGCGCAGGCGACGTCGCGCCCGTCCGTCAGCGGCGCTGGACGGCCGTCATGGCGCGTCGGCGTCTGAGCCCGCATTACGTGTTTCCAGAATCTTCTCCTTGTCGGCAGCCGTCAGCATCCAGCCCTTATGATCCACGACGCGCGCGCTCGTCTCGGGGGGCTCGCCAGACCACGCGGCGTTTCTCGAGCGTGATTTCCAGACGGCCGTGCCCGACACCACCGCCACCACGCTGCCGCCCAACGCCAGAATCGTCCGCCGCGTCATGCGCATGGTCAGTGTCGCCTCGAGACGGTGTCGGCCAGCCGCAGCGCCAGCGCGACGATGGTGAGCGTCGGGTTGGCGTAGCCACCGCCGGTCGGGAACACCGACGATCCAGCCACGAAGAAATTGTCGTAGCCGTGCACGCGGCAGTCTGCATCGACTACCGACGTCCGTCGATTCTCTCCCATCCGGGTGGTTCCCATGATGTGCCCACCACCCCCGAGCCCCTTGTAGATCCGGTCGTTGTTCACGCGAACGCGGCCCCTGCCGAGACGGATCAAGGCGTCGCCGAAGACGCGCAGCGTCCGCTCGACGTTCAGGAAATCGCGCGCCTCCAGCACGCAGCGCGCCGCCGGTCGATAGAAGCCCGCAGCGTCGCGCTCGCCGGTGAGGAACACGCGGTTGGCTTCCGATGGCAGCATCTCGCAGCGCGGCGTGATCTCGTAGTGGAAGAATGGCCGCCCCAGATCGCTTGCGAAGAACCGCGCCATCTCGTGGTTGGGATCCTTTTCCCAGCACTGGAGGCTGCACCCGTACAACCCCTGCTCCGTCGCCACCGCATCGTCCACGATGATTCCGTGGAATCCGGTGCCCTTGTTCGCGGCCGGCCAGTACTGGTCGAGCCCGAAGTCGACGACGCATTCCCCGCCGCGGTGGAATTCGGGGTGCTCCATCAGGAACTTCCCGACCTGGCCGCTTTCGTTTCCGACGGGCGGCGCGCCATCCGGACGTGGCTGCAGCAGCAGCGTCGCGTTGCCGATTCCGCCGGCGGCCACGATCACCGATTGGGCTGGGCGGATCGGAATCTGACGGGTGGCCTGCGACTGGTGTTCGACGTATCGGATTCGTGTGACCGCCGATCGCGCGTCGTTGGCGTCGAGCGCGATGACCGAGCGTCCAGACGCCACATCCAGGTTTGGTGAATGCCGCAGCGTGGGAAGGTACTTGACGCCGACGCGCGTGGCCAACGCCGTCGGCACGGGCCGGTAGAGGAACCCTGGGAGGAGCGGACGCTCGAAGTCGACGAACGCCGGGTTGTGGTCGAGGATTGGCGCCGCGCGCTTCCAGTACGGCAGCAGATCGTCCCGACGAATCGGCCACTTCACGCCGACTGCGGGGTGGTCAAAATCGATCGGCCGCGGCGTCGGGCACCATCCCTTCCAGACGTTCGACGAACCGCCGAGCATGCGGATCGAATGCACGTTCCAGTGCTCGGCGGCGAAGTGCCCGTAGCCGATGGAATTGGCCAACTCCGGTCGAACGCGCTGCTCGTCGCCCGATTCGAAGACCAGCACTTTCTTCCGGGCCTCGGCCAGCGCCAGCGCCGCGCTCAACCCCGCAGGACCCGATCCGATGACGAAGCAATCATAGGCGTCGCTCGCAAAGCCGCCGTCGCTGACGAACACGGGGCGAATTTTATCCCAGCGCGTACGTAGGCCCGAGCTTTAGCTCGGGCACTCGGCGTCGCAGGTTGCCCAAGCTAAAGCTTGGGCCTACGAGCAACCCGGCGTATATTCCCTACATTACGACTATGCGAACGTACCTGGGCGAGTTCGAGCAGCTGCTGCTCCTGGCGGTGATGCACCTGGATGACGATGCCTACGGCGCGCGCATCCGTCAGACGATCGAGCGGCGAACCGGCCGCACGGTCTCGCCGGGCGCGGTGTATACGGCCCTCGACCGGCTGCAGCGGCGCAAGCTGGTGACCTCGTGGCTCGGCGAACCGACCGCCGAGCGCGGCGGAAAACGCAAACGTCATTACCGGCTGGAGCCTGCGGGCGCGGCGCTGCTGCGGCGGTCCCAGGAGGCGCTCGGGCGGATGGCCCGCGGCCTGAAGCCAAAGCTGGAGATGTCATGAGGCGTCCACCGCGCCTGGCCGCGGCATTGATGCGCCTGCTGTTGCCGGGCGATGCGTACGAGGCGATCGCCGGCGACGTGGACGAGGACTGGAGCACCGCGGTCCGCCGCTCGCGGGCAAGGTATTGGCGCATCGCCTCTGCGTCGATCGCGGCCTACTGGTGGTACTCGATGCGACAGCCACGAGCCGAGGCTGGCGTCGCGAACACAACGCTCCAAGGAGACGGCGCAATGCGATCCCTGCTTCAGGATTTCCGCTATGGCGTGCGGCTGATGCGCCGCGCCCCCGGCTTCACGCTCGCCGCCATCGTCACGCTCGCCCTCGGCATCGGCGCGAACACGGCGATCTTCAGCCTGGTCAACGTGCTGAAACTGCGGCCGCTCGCCTATCGCGACCCGCATCGTGTGACGTTCGTGCTCGGCTGGAACACCGCGCAGCAGTCGATGGCATTCAACCTGAATTTTGCCGATTTCGCCGATCTCAAGCGCGAGGCGCGCAGCTTCGATGACGTCGCGGCCTACGCCTACTGGAGCGCGAACTTCACCGGCGGCGATGTGCCGGAACGAGTGCAGGCCTACCGAGTGACGGCGAACACCTTCTCGCTGCTCGACGTGCCGCCCCTGATCGGCCGAACGCTCACGCCGCGCGACGGCATGCCCGGCGCGCCCAACGTCGTCATCATCAGCCACGGCTTGTGGGAGCGGCGGTTTGGCGCCGAGCGCAGCGTCGTCGGGCGGCCGGTTCAGATCGACGGCCAACCCTACACCGTGGTCGGCGTGATGCCCGGCGCGTTCGAGTACCCGGTTTTCAACTTCAAGGGTGATCTCTGGGCGCCAATGCAGGTGGACGCCTCCGCTCCACTCGCCGACCGTGACAGCTCGGGAAGCGTCGTGGTGGTGGCGCGGGTCCGCAACGGCATCGCGTACGCGACGGCGCAGGCCGAGGTCGACACCATCATGCGCCGGCTCGAGGCGGACCATCCGCAGACGAACCGCGGAACGGGCGCGCGGCTGATCGAGCTGGGCAAGCTGGATGACGAGGAGGCGGGCCCCGCGGTCTGGATTCTGCTCGCCACGGTAGGCGCGGTGTTGCTGCTGGCATGTGCCAACGTCGCCAACCTGCTGCTGGCGAGGGGCGTGGCGCGACAGCGCGAGCTGGCCGTTCGTGCGGCGCTCGGCGCCGGGAGGCCTCGAGTCATTCGCCAGCTGCTCGTCGAAAGCCTGCTCCTCGGCCTCGGCGGCGCGGTCGGCGGCGCATCGATCGCCGTCGGACTGCTGCGAATACTGCGCGGCGCCATGCCGGAAATGATCGAGACCACGCTGCCGAATCTCGATGCGCTGGGGTTGGACGGCACGACGCTCGGCTTCACGATCGCGCTCTGTCTCCTGACGACGCTGCTCTTCGGGGTCGTGCCGGCGTGGCGCGCCTCGCAGTCGACGGCGACCGACTCGCTGAGGGGTTCGACCGGTCTCGGCGGCGGCACGGGCACCCGGCGACTTCGGACCGCGCTGGTGGTGCTGGAAGTCACGCTGTCAACGATGCTGCTGGTGACGGCGGGCCTGCTGGTCCAGAGCTACCAGCGGCAGCAGCGCCTCGATCCGGGCTTCAATCCGCACGGCGTCCTCACCATGACCATCGCGCTCCCCGACTATCGCTACGGGGAGCCCGACGCCCAGCGCCGCTTCTTCGAGCAGGCGGTCGATCGGATCGCGCGTGTGCCGGGCGTGCAGTCAGCGGGCTTCGTCAACGTGCTGCCGTTCAGCACCTACAACCGGGGCGGACACTTCGTCGTGGAAGGCCGGCCCGCGCCAGAGCCGGGCCGTGAGCCGTCAGCCGACTTCCGCACCGTGACGCCCGACTACCTCCGGACGATGCAGATCCGTATCGTCGGCGGGCGGGCACTGGACGCGACCGACCGTGCGGCCAGCCGGCGTGTGGCCCTGGTGAACGAGAGGCTCGCGCGCCAGATCTTCCCGGGAGAGGATCCGACGATTCATCATCTGCGCGTCGGCAGCGGCCCATCTGCGATCTCGGTCGCCATCGTCGGCGTCGTGGCCAACGTGCAGCACGAACAGTTGACCGGGCGGCCCAGCCCGGAGATCTACTTTCCGCAAGCGCAGGCGCCCGCGGACATGATGATGCTGGCCGCACGAATCCAGGGCGATCCGGAACCGCTGTCGAAGGCCATTCGCGCGCAGATCGCCGTCATCGATCCGGGCCAGCCGGTGTTTCACGTCAAGACGCTCGACCAGCTCGTGGGTGATTCGCTGATTCTCCCGAACGCGTCGGCGGCAATGATGTCGCTGTTCGGCGTGCTGGCGGTGATCCTGGCGGCGGTTGGCATCTACGGCGTGGTCGCGTATGCCGTGGGTCAGCAGACGCGCGAAATCGGCGTCCGCATCGCGCTTGGGGCGCGCCCCGGTGATGTGGCGGCGCTGGTCCTCCGCTCGGGGCTCGCGCCGGTCGGTTTCGGGATTGTTCTCGGGATTGTCGGCGCGCTGGGCGCATCGAGCCTGATTGCGAGCGCTTTGTACGGTGTGCGCCCCATGGATCCGCCGACCTATGTGATCGCCAGCGTCGTGCTGGTCGCGGTGGGAGCGCTGGCCTGTGCCCTGCCTGCATGGCGCGCCAGCCGCGTCGAACCGATGCAGGCGTTGCGGGTCGACTGAATTCGCCGTCACGGATGGCGCGGACTCGGATCGGTCACGGATAACGCGGATCCAGATCTGTCACGGATAACACGGAATCACACGGATCATTTGCATTCCCGTACTTAGTTACGTAGTGGTGCCCCTACCACGTCCGGGCTCATCTCGAGACGTCCCGGCCCGTCCGCTATACTGGCATCGAGCGCGAGGGGCGCCTCCAGTCCGCGGAAAGGGCCGTGCCCACCCACCAGAACGTCACGCAAGCCTCGAACCTTCTTTCATCCGCCGGAGCAGCGAAGCTGCGAAGGGGGATAGCCTGACCCGGGCGGACTCACCAGGCACGCAGTGAAAGGACGTTCGTATGGACACCAGACCCTTGCCCGCCCGACCGAACCTCGAGTTCTACAGGAAGGCCGCAAAGGATCTCGTCAAGCGCCGGCGGGCGGGCGATGCTGAGGCCCGTCGCACGATCGACGCGTTTCATCCGCGCGCCGCGAGACTGACCGATCAGCCCTTCACGCTCTCGGACGCGCAGCTCGTCATGGCGCGTGAGCACGGGTTCGAGAGCTGGCCGAAATTCTCGACCCACATCGAGGCCGTGACCAGCGCTCGCTCGCCCGTCCAGCAATTCGAGGTGGCGGTGGACGCGATCGTGGATGGCGATCTGGCGCGGCTGGAGTCCCTCCTCCGCGACCGGCCGGCGCTCGTGCGCGCACGATCGACGCGCGTCCATCGCGCCACCCTGCTCCACTACGTGTCGGCCAATGGCGTCGAGGACTATCGGCAGAAGAGCCCTGCCAGCGCCGCGCAGATCGCCGAGACCCTGCTGGCCGCGGGCGCCGACGTCGATGCGGTTGGCGACATGTACGGCGGCGAAGCGACGACGATGGATCTGACGGTGTCGAGCGTGCACCCGGCACAAGCGGGAGTGCAGGTGGCGATCGTGGACACGCTCGTGAATCACGGCGCGGCGCTGAATGGGTTGAAGGATGATGGCTCGCCAGTGATGACGGCGCTGTCGTTCGGGTATCCCGCGGCCGCCGAGGCCCTGGTCAGGCGCGGCGCCAGGATTCCCACGCTCATGGCGGCCGCGGCCCTTGGCCGCATCGATCTCGTCACGGACTGGTTGGCCGGTGACGGGACGATGAAACCGGAGGCGCCGCTGACCGCCGTCCGCTGGCCGCCATTGCCCGCGGCCCCGAAGGTGCATGTCGCCTGGGCGCTGATCTGGGCCGCAATGCACGGTCGCACCGACGTCGTCCGCTTACTGGTCGATCGTGGAATCGCCCTGGACGTGAAGGATCATCAAGGCTTTACGCCGCTCCACTGGGCATCGTGGAACCGACACCTGGACACGATGGAGGTGCTGATTCTGGCGAAGGCGCCCCTGGAAGCGCGGAACGCGTACGGCGGGACGGTACTGGATTCCACCGTCTATGGCGCCGTGCATAGCGCTGCGCCCGCCGACTTCGTGCCGACCCTCGAGCGGATCATTGCGGCGGGCGCTGACCTTTCAGTGGTCGATTACCAGACCGGCATCGAGGCTATCGACGACCTGCTGCGGCCTAGTCCCTGATCTCCATGTGCCTGATCAGGCCCTCGTCGATCGTGTAGACGTGCTGGACCATCCGATCGACGAGGAGGCTGCCGGAGAGGTCCCGGACCACCTGGTGAACGTCGACGACGATTCGTCCGGTATCGTCAAGGTTCATGCGCGTTGGCGCCACGTGTGGGTCGATCTGCGCCCACTGCCTGGTCCAGTAATCGCGAATCCCATCGCGACCACGGACATATCCGCCTTCCATTCCGTTCGGCCAGTCGACGTCGGGGTGCATGGCCGCCAGAGCGCGCGCGAGGTCTCGGGCATTGAATGCCGCGTACGTGGCGACCAGGAGGTCGCGATGCGCCTGAACCGGCGAAGCGCCTTCGGTGACCTTGTCGTCGACCATCGATCCTCCAGGTGCAAGTGTCAGACAATGCGCAGGGATCCACCCAGTGCGCCCGTCCGCACTCGACACCCGCAGCCAGCCTCCAATCTCCTCGTGCACGTCGACGTCGTCTCCAGCCGTGACCGTCAGCTCGCGCGCGTCATAGTCCCGGACGAGCACGGCGTCTTCTTCGTTCATCTGCAACACGACGAGCGGCACCCAGCCTTCCCGCCTCTCGGGCCCGCTGCACCAGACCCATTCCGGGTACCTGGAGTCCCGGCGGACGACAGTCACCGACTGGCCCACCCTTCCTTGGATGGGATTCGGATATTGCGGCACGTATTCGATGCGGACGCGCCGGCGTGCCGTGGTCATCTGAGTCTGGTCGTCTGAACCCTGAAGGCTGAAGCCTGAAAGTTACGACGCGAGCGCGTACGCCTGCTTCAGCCATGCGCGCAGTTCACGATCGACGTCCGCGGGTGAGCTCAGGCGCAGCTCCAGGTGCCACCGGTTGGCGGACGCTTGCTCGGCCCGATGGACTCTGGCACTTGGGATAGGACCGCTCGCCTTCAACGTCAGGACGAGCGCGTCCTTGCGCGTCGCGATCCCGGCAAAGGCGGTCTTTGTCTTCTCGAGGTGAATCGACGTCTTCTTCGGCGATTCTCGAACCGGTCCCAGAGCGCGGGCGCACCGCAGGATGGCATCGTACGTGGCGCGCACGTTCGGATTCGATTTCGCGAACACGGTCGCTACAGTCGGCGTCGTCGCGTCGCTTGGCAAAAGAGCCATCACCAATCTCCTCATGGCGTCATCGCGCCCGGCCAGCGAACCGATCAGCTCACAGCCAGCCGATGCTCCTGCCGCGTCGTCGGCTTCCCTTCGCGCTCGGCGCCTGGCGCGCTGTCGTCGATCTCCGATCCAGTGGGAAACAGACTGATTGGACGATCGCTCCTGGGTGTACCGATTCGACGGTATCGTCGCGCCACGACAAGTGCAAGGGCGACAAGGCAGCCTCCGACGATGCCGCTGAACAGCAGCCATCGCGCCGGCGAGAATGCGAAGGCCATGATCGCGACAATGCCGAGCAGACCAAGGCCGCCAACGCCAGCGACCGGAATGGCGCTCATGTTGAGAGTGGGCGGTTCGTTCTTGCCGCTCATACGCCCTCCTTCGACTGTTCGCGGGGCTAAAGCCCCGCCTCCACACGTGGCAGCGAGTCTATCAGCCGCTCAGCAACGTGGGACGCTTCTTGCCGTGTTGCGTGGCCTGCTCGAAGGCGTGGGCGATCTGCAGCACGCTCCAGTCGTCGCGGTGGCGGCCGACGATCTGGATGCCAACCGGCAGGCCGCCCGCCGTGAACCCGGCGGGCACGGAAATCGCGGGGTTCGACATGAACGACACGTACCAGCACGAGCGCATCCAGTCGATATAGGTCGCCATCGGCACGCCCGCAATCGCTGTGGGATAGGGCACATCCACGCTGAAGGGCGGGACTTGAGTCACGGGAAGGACGAAGTAGTCGTAGCGTTCGAAGAATTCCCGGCTCTGCTCGAACATCCGCGCCTGCCTCGCGAGGGCGCGGCCCAGATCGGCGGCGGTGAGGCGCTCGGCTTCTGCGACCTCGTACTTGATAGTGTCTTTCACCCAGTCGGGCCGTTCGCGAACGAGCGGTGCGTACTGCGGATGATTGGCCGCGTAGCGCAGCGCCAGAAAGGCCTGATCGACGCCTGAAAAATCCGGCTCCGCCTCCTCGACCACACATCCGAGGCTCTCGAACACCCGGCGGTTGGCGTCGACGACGGTGCGGATATCGAGCTCGAACGGAATCCCGCCCAGGCCCTTCCACCACGCCACACGCACGCCTTTGAAGTCGCGATCGAGCGAGGCGCGGAAGCGGTCGCCGTTCTCCGCAATTGAAAGCGGGCTGCGCGGGTTCGCTCCGGCAATCGCGCTCAGGAACAGCGCCACATCCGCGACCGATCGCGCCATCGGCCCCGAGACCGAGAGCGGCGACCAGGAGCTCGATTCGCTGGCCACGCGACCCGGCGACGGTCGGAATCCAACTACGTTGCAGAACGCTGCCGGATTCCGGAGGGAGCCGCCGGTGTCGCTGCCATCGGCGATCGGGATCATCCCGCACGCAAGCGCCACGGCGGCGCCGCCGCTGCTGCCGCCGCAGGTCCGGGTGACGTCATACGGATTGCGGGTCGGGCCGAACACGCGGTTGAAGGTCTGCGAGCCGGCGCCGAACTCCGGCGTGTTCGTCTTGCCGCAGGTGATCGCACCGGCCGCCCGGATGCGGGTGACGATCAACGCGTCGCTGGTTGGCACGTGATCGCGATAGAAGAGCGACCCGCGTGTCGTGCGGATACCAGCCGTGTCCACGAGATCCTTGTGGGCCACCGGCAATCCATGCAGCACGCCGAGCAGACCGCCACGAGCGATCAGCTCGTCAGCCCGCGCCGCGTCCGCCAGCGCTCGGTCCGCTACCAGCGTGACGATCGCGTTCACGCGCGGGTTGACCCGTGCGATCCGCGCGAGGTGGGCCGCCATCACGTCGCGAGCCGAGACGTCCTTCCGCCGTATCCTCGCGACCAACTCGATCGCGCTGAGATCGCAGAGCTCGTCAGGTGTGCCACCGCTCGGCATCGAGTTGCTCCCGTCGGCTGACGTCCTGCCGACGAACCGGTCCATAGTGGTTACGAAGGCCGACATGCCTAGCGCCTCACCAAACGTGCGGCGGGTGATTCCGTGCTTCATGGTCGTCAACGCCCCGACTGTCCGTGGTTGGACATGTCGATGAAGACGCCCTCGAGCAACCAGGCGGGCAGGGCTGCCCATTCTTGCGAGGTCGGGGCGGGTCTTCACAGGAGCATCCTATGTCGAACGACGTCTGGGCTGAACCGTGAAGCGTTATCGACGCTCCAGCCTGATCTCGAACAGCTTCGGCCACAGCTTGCCCGTCACGAACAGCCGATCGCCGGCGGCATCGTACGCGATGCCGTTGAGGACCGCCTCGGGCTCGAGTTGGTAGACCTTCGGCAGCAAGCCGGTGAGATCGATCCAGCCGATGACACGACCTGAGTCGGGCGCGATCCGGGCAATGCGATCGGTGTGCCAGACGTTGGCGTAAACCTCGCCCCGCACGTACTCCAGCTCGTTGAGATTCCGGACGGCGACGCTGCCGTCTCGCACTGAGACTCGACGGCGTTGCCGGAAGCTCGCATCGAGAAAGCGGAGCGTGTCGCTCCCGTCACTCATGATGAACCGTGTCGCGTCGCGGGTCAGCCCCCAGCCCTCGCCGGCGTAAGAGAACGTCGTCTCGAGTCTGAAATTCGCGGCGTTGTAGACGAAGGCAAGGTTCGATTGCCAGGTGAGCTGCACGAGACGGCCGTTCCAATCCGTCAGGCCCTCAGCGAAATATTTCGAGTCGACACGCGTCTGCTGCAGGACCTCTCCGGTTTCCAGCTTCACTTTTCGCAGCGTCGATTGCCCATTCCGGCCGGTGCTTTCGTACAGAAAACCCTCCCGGTAGATCAGACCCTGTGTATATGCCTCAGGATCATGCGGGTAGGTATTTGCAACGCGGTAGCCATCAAGCTGAGGCCTTGTCGGAGCCGCCAGGCAAAGATGGCTGGCGTCGACCAGGTAAACCAGGGATGCCACTAGTGCCAGCACGGTGGATGCGCGGCTGGCAGTCACACGAAGACGTCGGACCGTGAGCCTGGAGCCCGGAGCCTGGAGCCCGAAGCCCGGAGCCTATCGATATCCCGCCTCTTGAATCCCATAGAGCTGCGCGTATTGGCCATGCCGTGCGATCAGCGCATCGTGCGTGCCGGTCTCCACGACCCGGGCCCCGTCCAGCACGATGATCAGATCGGCGATCCGTACGGTCGAGAACCGGTGTGATACGAGGATCGTAATGCGGCCGTCGCGATTCGCCTCGCGCACTGCGGCCGCGTAGCGCGCAAACAGCGCGTGCTCGGTCTCGGCGTCGAGCGCTGCCGTCGGTTCGTCGAGCACCAGCACGAGTGGCTGGTCGCGCATGAAACCGCGCGCCAGGGCGAGCTTCTGCCACTGGCCAAAGCTCACCTCGACGCCGCCCGGCCAGGTGGGCCCGAGCTGCGTATCGAGGCCAGCCGGCAGCCGCCCGATCACGTCATCGGCGCCCGCCCGAGTGACGGCGGTCGCGACGCCCGCCTCGTCATCGAGACGCGGCAAGTCGCCGACGCCGATGGCCTGGCGGGCGCGCAGCTCGAAGCGGAAGAAGTCCTGAAACGCGCCAGTGAGGCGGGCGCGCCACTCGACCGGCGACAGGCGTGCGAGATCGATCCCGTCGACGAGCACGCGGCCGCCGCTCGGCTCGTACATCTTCGCCAGGAGCTTCACGAGCGTCGACTTCCCTGCCCCGTTCTCGCCGACGATCGCGACGACGGTGCCCGCCGGCAGATGGAGTGTGACGTCGTCCAGCACGAGCCGGTCGGTGCCGGGATAGGCGAACGAGACGTGCTCGAAGCGAATGCCGTCGGCGAGGCGAGCCGGGGCGGGTTGGTCCGACGTCGCCGCACAGGATTCCGCGTAGTCCTCGAGCCAGGCGAGGCGACGCGCGGAATCCATCCAGAAGCGCAGGAAGCCAATCTCGCCGGTCGTGGCCCCGACATAGAACGAGAGACGCGAGCCGGCCGCAACCGCCAGGAGCACGTCGCTGACGGGTGCGCCCAGCCTCGACGACACGAACACGATCGCGCCGACGTAGCCGGCACCGAAGATCGCCCACGCCAGCGAGTGCCAGCCGGCGGACATCCACCGCGTGGTCGCGATCGGACGATTCCCCGCCTCCCACACCAGCCGCCGTTCCGTGATCAGACGATCGGCAATGCCAGCAATGCGGACCTCCTTGCCCGGTGCGGCGGTGGTCGCCATGTCGAAGAGGTGGCGGGCGAGACGGGTCGATGCGGCGGCGCGCTCGAAGACACGTCGCTCGACACCTGGCCGCCACGCCGACGTCACCGCCGGAGGCAGCGCACAGAACACCAGCAGACCAAGCACGGGGTGAATGGAAACCAGCAGGCCGATCGTGACGGCGAGACGCAGGATCCATCCGCATGTCGAGAAGAGCGACATGTACATGTGATCCAGCATGAACACCTGGTTGCGCAGCACCGAGAGCCGATCGAGATAGTCGGGCTGTTCCTGGTGGGCGATCGTGGGAATCGACGCCAGCAGCCTCGCCACGTGCGACTCGAGCGCAATCGTCACCTTGTCGCGGAACCGGCGCTGGATCCGGATGCTGACCGTTTGCAGGAACCAGGTCGCCGTGGCCGACACGCCGAGCGCCAGCAGCGCGAATCGCGCGAGTCCCCAGTCGCGGCCAAGCACGCCTTCGCCCAGCAGCTTGAACCAGAACGCGAGGAGCGCGTCCGGGAGCGCGGCGACCAGCGCCAGGGTGAATGCCGTGACGATCAGGGCCGGCTCGTGCTGATATCCCAGCTTGCACAGCCGCCACATCGAGGGGAGCGCGGGCGGCAGGCCGTCTTTCCGCGCGCGGCTATCAGACGAGGACGTCATAGCCCTGGCCTTCCTCGTCCTCGCGGCTGAAATGCTGCGCCTGCAGATCGAACATCGACCGATAGCGGCCGTTCAGCGCCATCAGCTCGTCGTGCGTCCCGAGCTCGACGACCGAGCCTCGCTCGAGGACACAGATGCGATCGGCGTGACGCACGGTCGAAAAGCGGTGAGAGATGAGGACGGTCGTGCAGTGACGGGTCTCGGCGAGGATCCGCTCGAAGATCTCGGCTTCGCCGCGCACGTCGAGCTGCGCCGTCGGCTCGTCGAGCAGGACGACGCGGGCGCCCATCCTGACCGCACAGAGCGCGCGAGCCAGGGCGACGCGCTGCCACTGACCGCCGGAGAGATCCGTGCTGTCCGGATAGCCGCGCGCCAGAATCGTATCCAGGTGCGCCAGCCGCGAGGCGCCGGCTGCCTGCAGCGACTCGCGGATCACATCGTCGGGCGCCCCCGCCGGGGCGACGTTGTCGCGGAGCGGCAGCTCGAGGCGGAAGAAGTCCTGGAACACGGCGGTCAGACGCGATCGCCACGAGACCAGATCGAGAGTGCGCACGTCGATTCCGTCGATCTCGATCGCGCCGCGCTGCGGGTCGTACAGCCGGCAGAGCAGCTTCGCCAACGTGGTCTTTCCGGCGCCGTTCTGGCCGACGATGGCGAGCGACGAACCCGCCGGAATCGTCAGGTCGAACCCATCGAGAACCGCGGCGCCGCCAGGATACGCAAACGTGACGTCGCGGAAGCGGATGTCGCGGCGCGGCAGGTCAGCGGCCGGCCGCCGGCCGGACGTCAGTTGACCGGAGGCGGCCATCGCAGGCCCCAGCCGGCGGCTGGCCACGACCGGTGCCGAGGCGCCGTCCAACGCCCAGTTCAGCCCGCCGAACGCGATGAGCGACGTGCCGACCGCACATTGCGCGTAGATGACGATCTCGCCAAGGCCGAGGCGTCCGCCCGACGCGGCGGACGAGAGCGACCAGAAGACCATGATGTTGGCGGCCGTGACGATGAGGAGGCAGATCGCGAGCGGGCGTTCGCGCAGCCGGGTCGCCTCGTACTGGAGCTGGTGGAGCCGCGTGCGCGTGGCGATGAAACGTTCGAGCGTCCAGCCGACGAGACCGAACAACCGCAGTTCCTTGCTCGCTGGTGGATCGACGGCGAGGCGATAGGCATAGTCGGCATCACGTTGCGCGCGGCGGACGACGTCGGTATTGCGATCGCGCCAGATTCCACTCTCGCGCAGGAGCCAGTGGGTCGAGAGCCACGCGCCCCCGAGCACGAGCGGCGCCCACCATGCGAAGCCGAACAGGACGACGGCGGACGCGAGGCCGCCAACCATCCCCACTAAGCCGCCGGCGATGAAGTCCATCGAGTAGGACAACGGCGGGCCCGTCATGCCGGCGTCGAAATCGCGCGCGACCGTGAGATCGGCCGCCAGGCTCGGATCCTCCAGGTGCGCCATGCCCGGCGGCCGCACGCAGGCTTCGGTGAGGCGGTCATAGAGGAACGCCGCCGTGCGATCGCCGAGATTGTGACTGACCGCGGTCTGGATCGGCGTGAGCACCTGGAGCAAGACGAAGATGGCGCCAACCGCCGCCAGCGGTTCAGCGAGGCTGGCGCGCTGCTGCACCGCGGCCACCAGCACGCCCATCGCAATCGCGAACAGTGCCGGCAGGATTCCGTGCAGCAGCACGACCGCCCACCAGGTACACGCGAGCAGGCGATCGGCCTTCGGCAGCGTCGCGAAGAACGCCCACTCTTTCCGGTCGCGCAGGCGTTGGAGCATTGGACAGGCTTCAGACTACAGGCTACAGGCTGCAGGCTCCGGGCTTCGGGCTCCGGGCTCCGGGCTCCAGGGCTGGGCTGAACCTACACGCCTTCCTTCAGTTGCCGCAGATACTCGGCTTCGTCGAAGTGCCCCTGGGACGCGGCGATCAAGCCGTCGGCACTGAAGGTCCATTCCTCATGGCCGCTGATGCGCACGGCCCTGCTGGTTCCGCCGGGGCCGGTATTGGTTCCGGTCAGGGTCCAGCGATAGACGACATGACCGCCCTCGCCGGTGACATTGTCCATTGTGACCACCATGTCGGGGAAGGCGGTTATGAATTCCTGTGCCGCGGCGGCGATTGCGGGACGCCCTACCGACGGCGTCCCGCCATTGATTGTCAGGGAGCCTTTCTCGGCGAAGAACGACGCAACGCGCGCCGCATTCTGACTGCACCACGCAGCGGTGTAGTTTCTCGCGAATGCGTTCATCGCTGCGGCATCCATAGCTCTCCTTCACTTCTTTCCTGTCCGTGCTCGTCCGTGTCCGTCCGTGACTGATCCGATCCGTGCCCATCCGTGACTGATCTGATCCGTGTCCATCCGTGACTTGACTTGACTTGACGCTACTTCGCGGCCGCAGCCTTGCCCTTCATCTCGACCAGCACGAGCTCGAACGGCTTGCTCCCGGTGTTTTCGGGCAGGTGCTTGCCGGCCGGCGTCCACAACGTGGAGTGCGCCTTCATGGGCGGCGCCTGCGTCGTTCCGTCAGGCAACGTGAACTTCGACTCTCCGTCGGTCAGGAAGATCGCCATGGCATCGGGATGCTCGTGCATCACCGACTTCTCACCAGGACCGTACGTGATACGCAGCACGCGGACCTGATCGTTCTCGAATTCCAGCTTGTAGTGCTTGGGGTCGACCTTCACCGGATCCTGCGCCATCGCGGGCGCGGCGGTCACGAGCAGCAGGAACGCGGGTACTGACAACAATGCGAGTCGCATTGAATTCCTCCTCTATCTCCTGGGATGCGGGTTGAGGGGTGAGATGCTAGCACTAAGCTCGGCGGCTGGCCAGGCGACGGATTCGATCGGCCCGCAGCCTGAAGCCCGAAGTGCGGAGCCCGGAGCCCGAAGTCTGGAGCCTGAAGCCTGCGATGCGCAGCCTCCTCCTCCAGAGACGTTCGTCCGAATCGAGAGCGACGGCTACTTCCACGCGATGGGCATCGCGCTGCGCGCCGGGCATGACTTCACGGAACGCGACCGCGATCCGAACGCGCGCGTCATCATCATCAACGAGACCCTCGCGCACAGGCTGTGGCCGGGACAGGATCCCATCGGGAAGACGCTGATCTTCGTCGACCCTGAGCGACAGGTGATTGGTGTCGTGTCCGACGTGCGACACCTGGCGCTCGAAGAAGGCGCCGGCTGCGAGATGTACCTGCCGATCCGCCAGACCGGTCGCTCGGGATCTACGCCGTGGTGTCCTGCTCGGTGAGCCAGCGCACGCAGGAAATCGGCATCAGGATGGCGCTGGGCGCCTCACAGGCGCGCCTGCAGGCGGACGTCGTGCGTCAAACGCTTGGCCTCGCGGCACTCGGAATCATCGTCGGGATCGCCGGCTCCTGGCTGCTCGCCCGTGGGCTGAGTGGGCTGCTCTACGGCGTGACCGCCGGCGATCCGGTGACGTTCGCGGTGACGCCGGCGATCCTCATCGCTGTGGCCATCGCCGCAGGCTACCTGCCGGCGCGACGAGCGTCGAGGATTGAACCAACGATAGCGTTGCGGGCAAGTTGAACGGCACGCGCTGTGATCGCCTTCGTACGTAGGCCCGAGCTTCAGCTCGGGCAACACCCAGGCACGGGTTGGCCCAAGCTAAAGCGTGGGCCTACTTACGATTTCAGTCCAGCTTCAACAGGTAGATCCCATAGCCGACCCCCGCGGGATCCCGGTTGCGCGCCGACTGGAACGCGATCGTCTTCCCGTCCGGACTGACGACGGGGTTCGAGGCTTTGAACCCCGCATGCTCGCCCCAGTGGGTCATGCGGACGAAGTCTGTGCTGTCCGGTTCGAGCTTCAGTTTCCAGATATCGATGTAGTTCGAGTTCTGTTGCAGTTGGTCGCGGCTCGATTCGACCAGTGCGTGCGCGCCATCCGGAAAGATGCCCTCGACTTCGTTGTACTCGCCCGCCAGCTTCCGATACGTCGTCACCTTCCCCGTGCCGAGGTCGACGCCGAAGACATCGGCGAATGGCGTCCGGTAACATGTGTAGATCAACTCACGGTCGTCCCGTCTGAAGTCCTGCGCTTCGAGCGTGCACTCGGGACCCTTCGCGCGCATGATCTCCTTCTTGTTGACCAGGCGCGGCGCGCCGCCGTCCTTGACGATGTCCGCGGTGTAGAGGACCGATTCGCCCTCGGCGAGCTGATCGGGATACTGGCCGTGTGTGTTCGACCACGCAATCTTCGACGTGCGCCGCGAGATCGCGACGCCTTCAGAGATCTTGTGCTCCAGCGGTACGGGCTGCCGCCGCCGCCGGCCTCGAGGATCCACATCTCCTGATCGCGTCCGCGGGTCGTCCTGATGTCCGTGAACGTGCGTGCGCCGATCAGGAAGTAGTCGCCGTTCGGCAGGTATTGGACACGCAGGTACCCGGCGCTGGGATAGTGCGTAAGCAGCCGAATCACTTTGGTGGCGACGTCGACGACGAACGCGTCGCCGAAGCTTTTCGACATGAACGCGATGCGCCGGCCATCGGGCGACCATGACGCGCGCTCGCCGAAGCCGGTGAGCTGGGTGATGTTCGGCGGCAGGTGGTCTTCCGGGCTGCCGCTCTTCTGACTCTGCCCTAGAGCCGGAGGCCCGAGGCAGAACAACGCGACGATGGATGCGAGGATGCCGATCACTCTCATGACGAGAAGCGCGTAAGGCTGCAGTTTAGACGGTGGGTCATAACAGATAAAGAGTGCCGCGGCTCGTTCGCTGCGAAATCCGAGCTCCGCAGGCCGGAAAACGCGGCTCCGGCGATCCGCCCGATAAAAGTGCGGGTTGGGGTGGTCCGCTTCGCGTGTCGCCCCCATCCCCAACCCGGTATTACCCGCCTGCGCTCGCGTTTTCGCGATCGCGACAGCCTGCTCCGCACGGCTTTCTCCGCGAACGAGCCGCAGCGACCGTCGGCTCCAAAAATCGGCTCCGCACTCTTTCCGCTCATCTTTGAAAGCTCCGATACCAGTAGCCGAACCGCGCGACTTCTACAAAGCCGCACCGTTCATACAACCGCTGTCCCTTCCCAGTCGCCAGCAGCACGACGCTCCGTGCACCCGTCTTCGCCGCGTACCGGCAGGAATGATCCACCAGCGCGGCGCCGATGCCTCGCCCGCGGTGCGGTTCGAGCACGTCCACATCGTGGAGCCCGGCGCAGGCGGTTCCCAGGAACACCAGCGTCGCGCCGACGGCTTCCGCGCCCGACCAGGCGACAAACGCGCGGCACCGGTCGGGCTCGCCCCTGACGATGGCGCGAAGGCTCTCGAAGGCGGCGCGCCGCAGCGGCGTCGTCAGCGGCCCAATCGAGGGATGCGGTGTCGTTCGAAACCGGTCGACATCAGCGACCGGGCGGATCGTCACGCCGGCGGGCGCTTTCAACAGTGGCATTGTTTTCGACAGATCGCGCTGCATCGCCGGAAAGCGCTTCCGACAGCGAAGCCCTCGCGCCTTCAGGAGATCCGGCAGTGTCTCTGGAGTGGCCGCGGGCGTGACCCACAGTCCCATGCCGCGCTGGTGCGCGCGATACCGAGCGACGAGCGCATCGAGCCGGGCGGCGGCGGAGCTCCGCGTCAGGCGGATCATGACGCCGGCGTTGCTCCATGCCCGGCCCGGATGGACGACCCAGGTGATATCCGGATCGTCGTGGAGCTCGACTCCCGGCACCTGGGCCTGCGCCCGAAGCCATTCGGCAACGTGCCTTTCGACGATTAACCCCCGGTCAGCGCCCATGGCCGAGAGTGTAGTCCTTGCTCTGTGGCAGAACCGGCGGATGGGCTAGAATCCAAGCTCTGCCTGACAAACGACAGTCTCGCGGGGCCAATACCCCGTTTCGAGGGATCTGGAGCGCTTGGATGAGACGTTTAGCACCATCGGTGTTCGCTCTTCTCTCGGTTCTGTCCCTCAGCGCTGCTCCAAAGACTCCAACTCCGGTGGCTCCCGCACCGCGGCCCGACGCGGCGCCGGCAAACGCCATCGCCTCGAGACACCCCGAGGAAGGCCGGCCCCTCATCCGCGCCTACCGCCCCGCCGACGTCGGCGCGGCCAACCAGGTCTGGGCGCTCCTCCAGGACAAGCGCGGCGTGATCTTCGCCGGTGGCAGCCAGGGCGTCGCGGAATACGACGGATCGGCGTGGCGGCGTGTCTTTATCGGCAGTAACACGACATCCGTCCGCTCGCTGGACATGGACAGGTCGGGCCGCGTCTATGTCGGTGCGACGAAGCAAATCGGCTACCTGGCGCCAAACGCCAGCGCCAATCTCGAATTCGTCTCGCTCAACGACAAAGTTCCTGCGGACGCGCGCACCTTTACAGAGGTCTTTCGCACCTTCGCCCTTGACGACGGCGTCTACTTCCAGACCGAGCAGGGCATCTACAAGTGGGCGAACGAACGGTTCACCGTCATCAAGCCGCCCTCGCGGTTCAATCGGGCAGCGCTGCTCGAGGGCAAGATTTACGTGCCTCTTCCCGAGACGGGCCTGAATGTGCTCGAAGGCACCCGGCTTCGTGCGCTCCCAGGAACCGAGGTCCTTGGCAACGAGCTGTTTCCAATCGTCCTCCGCTACGACCCCCGTCGTCTGCTGATCGGCACACGCAACTCCGGTCTCTTCCTCTACGACGGCGCCACGCTTTCGCCATTTGCGACGCAGGCGGACGACATCCTCAAGACCAATTTGTACCGGGGCATCACACTCGATGACGGCACATTCGTGCTGACCACCACGGCGAACGGGATGGTCATCATCGATCGTAACGGCCGCCGGTTGGTGCACGTGCATCACGGGAACGGGTTGCCGTCGGACGTTGTCTACAACGTTTACCCCGATCGCGAAGGCGCGCTCTGGCTGGCGCTCGACGTCGGGATTGCACGTGTGGAAACTCCGTCGCCGGTGTCGTTCCTCGACGAACGGGAAGATCTTCCCGGCACGCCGCTCGACATGATTCGCCACGACGGGACGCTCTACGCCGCGGGACAAACAGGCGTCCAGCGGCTGGCACCGGCCCGCGGCACCATCGGGCCGCGCTTCGAGTACGTCACGAGGTCAGCGGCTCAGTGCTGGAACTTCGCGACGTTGCCCGGGATTGGCGGATTGCGACGCGTCCCGCTCGTCGTCGCCTGCTCCGATGGCGTGTACGAAATCGATGGTGACAAGGCTCTTCCGGTAAAGGTCGCCACTGATGGCACGTTTCGCACTTCATTCGTGAGACCGTCGAGAATCGATCCCGCCCGGGTGTGGGTGGGTATGTTCGACGGATTGGATTCGTTCCGATTCGTGGACGGGCGCTGGGTGGAGGAAGGAAGAATTCCCAACGTAACCGACCAGGTCCGCAGTATTGTCGAGAACCCCGACGGAAGCCTGTGGGCCGGAACCGCAGACACGGGTCTCCTGCGAATTACGCTGCAATCGCCCATCGTTCCCGGCCGGCCAAGACCTCCGCTGGCGGTCGAACGCTTCACCGAGGCAGAGGGCGTGCCCACATCGACACAGGTCTGCCCGGCCGAAGGAGGCCCGTTTTTTGCCGGCGCGACCGACTCGATCTTCGCGCTGACCTTCGATGAAGGCAAAAAGACCTTTACGCGAGACCAGGCGCTCGCAGGGATCGAGACTGACCCCGACCTCTCGGGCTACGTCTGCGCGCCGGCGCCCAACGGCGGGCTCTATCTCGATTATGGTCTCGGCACGATCGAAGCGAAGCGCACAGGCACCGGCGGCTGGACGCTCGACCGCAAGACGTTCGCGAGGTTCGGCAGAGGCACCGCTGTCATTTACACCGAACCAAACGGCATCACGTGGCTGGCGAGGTTCGACGGCAAGCTGTTGCGGTTCAACCTTCCTGCAGCGACGGCGGCCGCCAAATCACTCACTCCCCCAGCTGCGCTGATCCGTCGTGTCACCGTCAATCACGAGCGATCGCTGTTCGGCGGTGCCGCCTCGATAGCTACGCCGACCCTCGATGCCAATTCGAATGCGCTCCGCTTCGAGTTCGCGCTGCCGTCGTACATCGACGAGGGAACCACCATCTACCAGTCGCGACTGGATGGCCTCGATCGGGACTGGTCGGAATGGGGCCACGAGGGACAGCGCGACTACACCAACCTCGGATGGGGCGACTACGTGTTCCGGGCCCGCGCACGAGATGTTGGTGGCGTGCTCACGAACGAAGGGACGTACGCCTTCACGATCCTGCCGCCGTGGTATCGAACGTGGGGAGCGTATGCCGGCTACGTGCTGCTCGGCCTGCTCGCCGTAGTCGTTGGTGACCGCGTGATGCGCCGCCAGGTCGTCGCCAGGGAGCGCCAGCGCGCCCAGTACGCCGAGGCCAGGCTTCGTGCCGATGCCGCCGAAGCCCTGGCACAGGCCGAGACCGAGCGCAAGAAGAACGTCGAGCTGCTCAGCGAGATGGGCCGCGAGATCACGGCGTCGCTCGACTTCGAGACGATCTTCGGCAAGCTGTACGAAAAGGTGAACGAGCTCGCCGACGCAGACGTGTTCGGCGTCGGTCTGTATCACCCCGATCGCCACGAAATCGAATACCGGATGGCGATCGAGCAGGGCAAACGCTACGAGCCCTATACGCGCGACACCCAGGACAAGAATCAGCTTCCGGTGTGGTGCATCGAGCACCGCGAGCCGGTCTTCGCCAACGATCTGGAGAACGAGTACAGCCGCTACATTCCGACTTACACGAAAACGAGCCAGCCGCTCGAGGATGGGTCGATGTCGCAGGAGCCGCAGTCGCTGATCTACCTGCCGCTCGTCGCCAAGGACCGCGTGCTCGGCATCATCACGATTCAGAGCTTCGAGAAGTTCGCCTATACCGAGCACCACCTGAACGTGCTCGGCAGCCTGGCGTCGTACACGGCCATCGCGCTCGACAACGCCGACGCCTACAAACAGCTGAACGAGCACGAGCACGAGATCCGGCGGTTGTTCGAGGAAGCGGAGAAGGCGCGCGCAATCGCCGAAGAAGCCGATGCGGCCAAGAGCTCGTTCCTTTCGACCGTCAGCCACGAGCTGCGAACGCCGCTGACCTCGGTGCTCGGCTTCGCCAAGATCATCAAGAAGCGCCTCGAGGATCGCATCTTCCCGCTTGTGAAGACCGACGATCCGAAGGTGCGCCAGACCATCCAGCAGGTCGAGGACAACCTGAAAGTCGTCGTCAGCGAGGGCGAGCGGCTGACCAAGCTGATCGACGACGTGCTCGACCTCGCGAAGATCGAAGCCGGCAAGCTCGAATGGCACATGGAAGGGGTGACCGTCGCCGACATCATCGACCGCGCGACGGCAGCAACGTCGTCGCTCTTCGACCACAAGGGGCTGAAGCTCGTGAAGCAAGTGGCGCCGGATCTGCCCCCGGTCACCGGCGATCGCGATCGGCTGATCCAGGTCGTGATCAACCTGATCTCGAATGCCGTGAAGTTCACCGATAGCGGCACGATTACCTGTCGTGCCGAGCGGCGCGACGGCGAGCTCGTGGTCAGCATCATCGACACCGGCGTCGGCATCTCCCCTTCGGATCAGCCAAAGGTGTTCGAGCGCTTCAAGCAGGTCGGCGACACCTTGACCGACAAGCCGAAGGGCACCGGCCTCGGTCTGCCGATCTGCAGAGAGATCGTCGAGCACCACGGCGGCCGGATCTGGGTCGACAGCGTCATCGGCAAAGGCAGCATCTTCTCGTTCTCGCTGCCGTTGACCGCCGAGCAGGCCGCGGCGGGCGGATCGGCGCCGGTGGAGCTGGCCGCGCTGATCCGGCAGCTGCGCGAGCAGGTGATCGTCACCACGCCGCGCACCGCAGAGCGCCAGCCGCGCATCCTCGTCGTCGATGACGACCCCAACATCCGCGAGCTGCTGTCGCAGGAGTTCACCGAGGCCGGGTATCTCATCAGCCTCGCCACCAACGGCCGCGAGGCGATTGCCGTCGTCCGCCGCGACCGGCCCGATCTCGTCGTCCTCGACGTGATGATGCCCGAGATGAACGGGTTCGACGTCGCCGCGGTGCTGAAAAACGATCCGCAGACGATGGACATCCCGATCGTGATCCTGTCGATCGTGCAGGACCGCGACCGCGGGTTCCGTCTCGGAGTGGACCGCTATCTCACCAAGCCGATCGACACCGACCTGCTGTTCCGCGAGGTCGGGACGCTGATCGAACAGAAGAAGTCCCACCGGCGCGTGATGGTGGTGGACGAGGACGCGACCACCGTCCGCACGCTGACCGACGTCCTGACGGCGCGCGGCTACAGCGTGACCGAAGCGCGCGGCCACGACTTCATCGAGCGCGCCGTCGCGCTCCAGCCCGACATCATCATGTTGAACTCGGTATCGTCGGCGCAGTCCAACGCCGTGCAGATGCTGCGCTTTGAGAAGGGGATGGAGAACGTCCTCTTCCTCGTGTACCAGTAAACGCGTAGGCCCAAGCTTCAGCTTGGGCAAGACAGATGGAGCCGACGTGCCCCCGACCATCCTGATAGTCGATGACGAAGCGCACCTGCGCATGCTGATCCAACAAACGCTCGAGGAGCTCGAGGACGAGGGCGTGACGCTGCTGACCGCGTCGAACGGCGAAGAGGCGCTGGCGACGATCGAATCGACGAAGCCGAACCTGGTGTTCCTCGACGTGATGATGCCGAAGCTCAGTGGCTTCGACGTCTGCAGCCGGACGAAGCAGACGCTCGGCCTCAAGGACGTCTACATCGTCCTCCTGACCGCCAAGGGCCAGGAGTTCGACCGGCAACGCGGGCAGGAAGTCGGCGCCGATCTGTACATGACCAAGCCCTTCGATCCGGATGCGCTCCTGCAGAAGGCGCGCGACGTGCTCGGGATGTGACGATGGCGACGATGGTGCGTGGCGAGCTGAGCCAATTGATTCGTCGGCAGCCGGACGCCCGTGCGCTGGTGTCGGCGATCGCCGACGCCCTCGGCGTGGCCGTGGCGATCGAGGATCCCGAGGGCACGCTGCTGCACGGCGCGGCGCCCGCGTCGCCCGGCATCGCGCGCTATCCCGTCAGGTTCGAGGACGCCAGCCTCGGGTGGGTCGCCGGGCCGGAAGGCGCGCGTGCGGTCGCGCTCGTGCTCGAGCACCTCCTTGCGCGCTCTGCCGAGCGGAAGGCGCTCGGTTCCGAGGTCCTCCACCTCTATCGCGAGATCAACCTCATTTACAGCTTTTCCGAGAAGCTGGCGGCGCTCCTCGATCTCGATCGCGTCGCCGGGCTCACTCTTCAGCAAGCGCGTCTCCTGATTGTCGCCACCGACGCGGTGATCATGCTGCTTGACGACGAGACCGGCGATCTGACCACGATTGCCAGCTCCGGCGACGAGATGACGACGCTCACCGGCTTTCGCACAGGACGCGGCATTATCGGTGCGATCGCCGCAAATGGCATCGGCGAGATCGTCAACGACGTGGACAGCGACCCGCGGCGCGTGAGCGAGCAGACGTCGCTGAAGGCGCTGATCGGCGCGCCGCTGAAAGTCGGCGAGAAAGTGCTCGGCATCATCGCGCTCGGCAGCACGATGCCGATGGCCTACACGGCCGGCGAGCTGAAGCTGCTGAACACGCTGGCGCTGCAGACCGCGACCGCAATCGAGAATGCGCGCCTGTTCGAGCGCACGCTGCACGCCGCGCACGAGCGCGAGCGGCTGATGGCGCTGCACAAGGAAGCGGAGGTCGCGCGCGCCAAGCTGGAAAGCGAGATGGTGCTGGCCGAGCGGATCCAGAAAGACCTCTTCCCGGCGGAGCTGCCGCGGGTGGACGGCTACGAGCTGGCGGCACGCAACCGGCCGGCGCGGCGCTGCGGCGGCGACTATTACGACGCGCTGTCGCTGACCAGCGCCGACGGCGAGACCCGGCTGCTGCTGTGCGTCGCCGACGTCGCCGGGAAGGGCCTTCCTGCGTCGCTGGTCATGAGCAACATGCAGGCGACGCTGCGGGCGCTGCTCGGCGATTTTCGATCGTTGCCGGCGCTGGCCACGCACGCGAGCGACTTGCTCTACAACTCGACGTCGCCCGAGAAATACGTGACCGCGGCGCTGGCGGAACTGTCGCCGGAAACGGGCGCGGTTCGATTCGTCGGCGCCGGTCATCTCGACAACGTGATCGTGCGCTTCGACGGAACGGTCGAGCGCCTCTCGTCCACCGGCGCGCCACTGGGACTCCTGCCCGCCGGCCTTCCCTACGGCCAGACCGACGAGGTGCTGCACCCTGGCGACGTCCTCGTCCTCTTCTCTGACGGCGTCACCGACGCGCAGGACGGATCGGACGAAGAGTTCGGCGAGGCCCGCCTGCTCGACGTGCTGGCGTCGGCCGCCGGTCAGGCGCCCGATGTCGTCATCGATCGGATCTTCGACGCGATCGACGCCTTCGCCGGCGGCGCCCCGCAGTTCGACGATATGACCATTCTCGTCGCTCGGCGGTTATAGGCGCCTCGCGCACGAGGGTGCGGAGGGGTGCGGTGCAGGTACGTAGGCCCAAGTAGTACGTAGGCCCAAGCTTTAGCTTGGGCATCGTTGCCCGAGCTGAAGCTCGGGCCTACATCCGCGACAAGAGGCCCCGAAACAACCGTCCCCCCGCTGTACGGCCAGTCAGTGGCGCTTCGTACGAGCTGCGCGCGCACAGGATTGTCGAAGATGTATTGCGCCGCGATCTCGAGCTGGTCGTCGTCGCGCAGCACCCGCTCGAAGTAGCCATCCTGCCAAAGGCGAATTCCCTGCGCCGCCTTTGCCGCCCGGCTCGATCGTTGCCGCATTACCTCCACGCAGGGCAATCAGCGACGCGTCATCCTGGACCCCGGCAAGCAGCATGTGCAAGTGGTCCGGCATGTAGCAGTACGCAAGTTTGGCAAATTGATATTCGGTCGTAGTACGCGAGAGTTGCTCTTCAACGAGGACAACGAGTGCTCGGATCTTCGAAGTACCGATTGCGACAGAAGGTGCAGAATGTCAGCGAATAGTGGTGGCAGCCGAGATAATCGAACGTCTTGAGGCGTTGGGACGCATGCGGATGGCAGGGCATCCGCCATGCCAGCGAAAGGCTAGGGCGTGCGTCCAGTTGATCGGGCATTGTTGCCCAAGCTAAAGCTTGGGCCTACGTACGGTAGCGATCGCACAGCCCCTGTCGCGCACCCAGCGTAGAACATATAACCAATCGGCTATATGCGCGCCACGTTGACGTGGTCGGGCCGGCGCGGCATGATGGGGCCCCTCAGCCACATGCGGCGCTCCCTTGCGCTCCTTGCGCTGTTCGTCGCGTATCTCGCGGCGGCGAAGCTCGGGCTCTCTCTGGCCTTTGTCCACCCGAGCGCGACCCCGATCTGGCCTCCCACCGGCATTGCGATCGTCGGCGTGCTGCTGTTCGGACGACCCGCGTGCCCCCTCGTCTTCCTGGCGGCGTTCCTGATCAACGCGTACACCGCCGGCACGCCCGCGACGGCGGCCGCCATCGGTCTCGGCAACATGCTGGAAGCGTCGGCGGGCGCGTACTTCATCGAGCGGTGGGCCAGCGGCCGCCGGATGCTCGATCGCGTGCCGACGATCTTCCGCTTCGTCGCGCTGATGGCGCCGACGGCGGCCATCTCCGCGACAATCGGCGTGACGACGCTCTCCGTCGGCGGCTACGCGCCGTGGAGCCACTACGTGTCGATCTGGCTGACGTGGTGGATGGGTAATCTGTCCGGCGCATTGCTGGTCGTCCCGTTGGTGCTCGCGTGGATCGAGCCACAGCGGGAAACGAGCAGCGACGTCAGGCCGATCGAGATCGCGCTGCTCTTCACCCTCGTCTGCGCGTCGGCCGTCATCACCTTCGGCGACGCAGGTCCGTGGCCCAATCACACGCCGCTGTCGTTCCTGACGATTCCGCCGCTCGCGTGGGCCGCGTTCCGGTTCGGGCAGCGCTTCACGTCGCTGGCCATCGCGACGATGTCGACGATTGCGACCTGGAGCACGGTTCGAGGATCGGGGCCGTTCGCCACGTCGTCCGAGAACACGGCGTTGCTGATCCTCGCGACCTTCATCGCGACGCTGACCGCGACGATGCTGCCGATGGCGGCGGTGGTGGCCGAGCGCCGGCGCGCGGAGGCGGAACGGGCGCGCCTGCTCGACCGCGAGCACGCGGCGCGCGTCAGCGCCGAGGCGACAAGCTCGGCGAAAGACGACTTTCTCGCGATGCTCGGGCACGAGCTGCGCAACCCGCTCTCCGCCATTGCCACCGCCGGCCACGTCCTGAGCCTCGAACAGCATCGCGACGAATCGGCGACCCACGCGCAGCGGGTCATCAACCGCCAGGTCAGGCACCTGGCGCGCCTCGTCGACGACCTGCTCGACGTCACGCGCGTCACCACCGGGAAAGTGACGCTGGCCCGCGAGCCGGTGGACTTCAGCGCGCTGGTCCTGCGCTGCATCGATTCGCTGGAGCTGTCAGCACGCGAGAGCGGCCGCGATCCGGGTCCGCGGCTCCAGCTGGAGGTCGGATCCGGCCTGTGGGTGAGCGGCGATGCGACGCGGCTCGAGCAGATCGTCACGAACCTGCTGACGAATGCCGTCAAGTACACGCCCGCCGGAGGAACGGTCCGTGTCGTCGCGGCCGCGGAAGGCGACGAGGTCGTGATCCGCGTGGCGGACACCGGCATTGGCATCGATCCCGCGCTGCTGCCGCACATCTTCGAACGATTCATCCAGGCCGATACGGGCCCGGCCCGCGGGCACGGCGGCCTCGGCCTGGGGCTGACGCTCGTGAAGCATTTCGTCGAGCTCCACAGAGGACGCGTCAGCGCGACGAGCGAGGGGACCGGTCGCGGCAGCGTCTTCACCGTAGCCTTGCCGGCCGTGCCGGCGGCTTCGAAGCCAGCCGCACCCCCAGCCGCTGCCGTCTCGAGAGGCCACCGCGTCCTCCTGGTCGAAGATCAGGTCGACGCGCGCGAGATGATGCGGTTCGCGCTGGAGATCGCCGGGCACGAGGTGATGGCAGTCGACGACGGGCCGCGTGCGGTCGCCGCCGTCGCCGACATCGACCCGGACGTCGCGTTCGTCGACATCGGGCTGCCCGGCTTCAACGGCTACGAGGTGGCGCGGCAGGTCCGTGCGATGCGCGGCAGCGCCATCGTGCTGGTCGCGCTGACGGGATACGGGCAGCCGTCCGACCGGGCGGAGTCGGAAGAAGCAGGCTTCGACCATCACCTGGTGAAGCCCGTCGATCTCGAGAAAGTCATCGCGCTCCTCGCCGCGCTTCCGCCGCGCGAAGCAGTCGAACAGTAGGCCCGAGCTTCAGCTCGGCAACGGTGTCAAATAGAGCGTGCCCGCGGGCCGCACGGACGAGTAGATTCTCGCTCGCTCCCTGTCGCCGCCTTCCGCGTCTGTGCTAGTGTCCTCGCCGGAGGTGCGATGGTGTTTACACTCATTCTCGTCTCGCTACTACAGCAGCCGGTGCCGGCGCCCGCGGTCACCCCGGAAGATCCGGGAAAGATGCAGGAGCAGCAGGTCTGGACCGGATGCGTGCAAGCCGGCAGCACGCCATCGGCGTACCGGCTTACGCTCGATCCCGGCACGGCAGTCGCGGGGCCGAACGATCCCGCCAGCCTGGGTGATCCGTTCGTGCAGCTGCTTGGCGGTCCGAAGAAGGTGGACTTGTCCAAGCACGTGGGCAAACGCGTTAAGGTCAACGGTAAGGAGCTGACGCCGGAGGAAGCCGAACGGGAGGCGGCGCTGCGTCCCGACCAGCAGGAGGCCAACGCGACTGCCGCGGGTCTCGGCGGCCGCGCGGGGCGGCACCTGCGCTACGTGCGCGTCGAGTCGATCTCGCCGATGAGCGGCGCTTGCCAGTGACGAACACAGACGACCACCGATGAACACGGACAGGATCGGTCACCGATGAACGCGGACACACACGGATAACGAAAAGTCCGTGTACATCCGTGTCCTTCTGTGACGGCCTATCCGTGTCGATTCGTGACGGCCCGTCCGTGTCGATCCGCGACCCGCCCGCATGCATCCCATCGACTGGATCATCGTTGTCAGCTACATCGCCTGGCTGGTCTGGGACGGGGTGAAGCGGACCACGCTCGAGCGCACGACCGAGTCGTACTTTCTCGCCAGCCGGAGCTTGCCCTGGTGGGCGGTTGGACTCTCGGTGATGGCGACGCAGCTCAGCGCGATCACGCTGGTGGGCACCACCGGCCAGGGGTTCAACGACGGCCTGCGTTTCATTCAGTTCTACATCGGCCTGCCGATCGCGATGCTGCTGCTGTCGGTCACGCTGGTGCCGTTCTTCTACACGGCCCGTGTCTACACGGCGTATGAATATCTAGAGCGGCGATTCGACCTCAAGACGCGGACGCTCACCAGCCTGCTGTTCCTGCTGTCGCGCGGGATGTCGTGCGGCGCGGTGGTCGCGGCGCCGGCGGTCGTGCTCTCGGTCATCCTCGGCTGGGACGTGACGCTGACGGCGCTGGCGATCTGCGTGCCCGCCGTGATCTACACGATCCTTGGCGGCGTCCAGGCCGTCACGTGGACCGACGTCAAGGTGATGGGCCTCACCGTTTTCGTCCTGATTGCGGCGGTGGTGGTGTTGATCGCGAAGCTGCCGGCTGGAACGACCGCCGGGGATGCGCTGCGGCTGGCCGGCGCGGTGGGCCGGCTCGACGCCTTCGACTTCCGGTTCAGCCTCACCGAGACCTACACGATCTGGTCGGGCCTTGTCGGCGGCCTCTTTCTGATGCTCTGGTACTTCGGCTGCGATCAAAGCCAGGTGCAGCGCTACCTGACCGCGCGCTCGCTCGACCAGGCGCGATCGTCGCTGTTCATGACCGCCTATTGGAAGATCCCGCTGCAGATCCTGGTGCTGATTGTCGGCGTTCTCACCTACTCCTTCTACGTCTTTCACCGCCCGCCGATGCTGTTCAACCCGGTGCACGAGCGCACCGTAAAACAGAGCGGGCAGGCGCCGCAGTACGCAGCCCTGGAGATGGATTTCCAGCGCGCGTTCGACGGCCGTGCCGCGGCCGCGAAGGCAGTGGCCGAGGCGGAGCGATCCAGCGACCAGGCGCGTGTCGCGGCGGCCGCGGACACCTTTCGCGAACGCGAGCGCGACGTCCGTGCGATCACGAACCGGGCGCGCGTGCTGACGCGCGAGGCGGCGCACGACGCGAGCTACTCGGACGTGAACTACGTGTTTCCCACCTTCATCACCACCGTGCTGCCGATCGGCCTGGTGGGCCTGTGGATCGTCGCGATCATCACGGCGGCCACCGACACCATCGCGGGCGAGCTCAACTCGCTGGCGACGGCGACGGTGATCGACTTCTATCAGCGGCACTACCGGCCGAACGCGTCCGACGCCGAATCGCTTCGCGTCTCGAAGTTCGCGACCGCGGCGTGGGGCGGCTTCGCCTGCATCGTCGCGGTGTATGCCAGCAGCCTCGGCTCGCTCATCGAGGTGGTGAACCGCTTCGGCTCGTTTTTCTACGGATCGATCCTCGGCGTGTTCCTGCTCGCCACGCTCACGCGTGGCGCCAACGGCACGGGCGCGTTCCTCGGCCTGATGGCCGGGATGGCGGCGGTCGCGGCCGTGGCCATCGGCCGGCCCGATATCTCGTTTCTCTGGCACAACGTCATCGGCGCCACCGTGGTTTTCCTCGTCGGAATCGCCTACCGCCGCCAACCCGGGCGAACCTCTTGACTACATTTGTCGTCACTGCTAGTGTGACTACACTTGTCGGCAACCGCAGGCGGACCTGACCAGCCTCCGCCAAGGCTACGGCGGTCCGCCGAAGCTGCCGAGCGAAGGCGGAAGGTCCGCCCTACATGTCAGCCAACCGAGGAATCGCGTGACCCAGCACACCCTTGGCGCCCAGGAACTGGCCCTGCTCCGTCACATCGCCGACGCCGGCGGCGTCACCGTCGGCGAGGTCGCCGAGGCGTTCGGCACGCCGCGCACGCTCGCGCGGTCGACCGTGCTGACGATGATGGAGCGGCTGAGGAAGAAGGGCTTTCTGAACCGGCGGCTGGCTGGCGGCGTCTACCGATACCAGGCGCGCGCGACGTCTGACGAGGTCACCCGTGGCGCGATACGCCGATTCATCGATCGCAATCTCGACGGGTCGGTGGCACCGTTTGTCGCGTATCTCAGCGAGTCGCCGGCGCTGACCGACGCCGAGCTCAAGGAGCTCGAGGACGTGGTGGCGCGATTGCAATCGGCGAAGCGGAAGGAGTCACGATGATGGCAGGGATCGCCGACGTCATCGCGCCGCTCGAGCGGCTGTTCCAGGTCCTCGTCACGGCCTCGATCGCAGGCGCCGTCGTCATCATCGCGACGGCCGCGCTTTGCCGGATCACCTCCCGGATCACACCCGCGATGCAGTGCACACTGTGGTGGCTTGCCGCGCTGAAGCTGACCGTTGGTCTCGTGTGGATCGAGCCGGTGGTTCTTGGTGTGCTGCCGGCTGGAGACGTCGTGTGGAGGCGGGGCTTCAGCCCCGCCGGAGAGGCCCGGCTCACGCGGGACGCGATCGAATTGACCGGCAGGGCTAAAGCCCCGCTTCCACAACTCGAGGAAAAGGACAGCGCCAACCTCTCGTGGCGCGCCATCGCCGCGGCGATCTGGATCGCCGGCGCCCTTGCCGGCCTCGGCGTCATGCTCGTCCGCGTGCGAAAGACCAGGCGCATCGTCGCCCGCGCAGAGGCCGTCGATGTGGACCTTCAAGGCGTCGTGCGCGAGCTGTGCGTGCAGGTCGGCGTGCGACGCACCATCGACGCACGGTGGTCGAGCGCGATCGATGCCCCGATGATCGTCGGACTCCTGCGGCCGGCGATCCTGCTGCCCGCCGGTCGCTTCGAGACGCTCTCGATCGCCGGGCAGCGGATGGCGATCTGCCACGAGCTGGTGCACCTGCGGCGGGGCGATCTCTGGCTCGGCTGCGTGCCGGCGCTCGCCGAGCGGCTGTTCTTCTTCCACCCGCTCGCGATCCTCGCGGCCCGCGAGTACCTGCTCGCGCGCGAAGCCGCCTGCGATCGGGCGGTGCTCCGTCTGCTCGACGCGGCACCTCAGGACTACGGCCGGCTGCTGCTCGCCCTCGGCGTCAGCCCGATGCGAGCGGGTCTGGCGGCCGCGGGCTCGTCTCGATCGTTTTCAACCCTCAAACGGAGAATTGCGATGCTGGGTCATCGTTCCCCCTCGTCCATGTCGCGCGTTGGCGGTTGGCTGCTTGCCGGTGCGGCCGTGTGCGCGCTCGTTCCGATTCAGCTGACCGCGCGACCCGGCACCGTGTCGCCGAAGGTCTTGCCGCCGCACCTGAAAGCCTGGCCGTGGGCCGTGAAGGCGGAAGAGCCGGCCTCGACTGCCGCAGCACCGGTCGCCGCGACGGCGCAGGCGAAGGAACCCGCGCACAAGGCCAATGACGAGCGGCTGGAGTTCGTCCTCGTGAACCGCGATCGGCACGGCGTCACCATGTCGGGATCGTGGCAGGACGCGGAGCGCTTGAAGCGGCAATACCGCGACGAGCGTGTGCTCTGGTTCCGCCATGACGGCAAGGCATACGTCGTCAAGGACGCAGGCGCGCTCGACGAGGCGGAGCGCATCAACCGGCCAGTCGCCGAAATCGGCGCCAAGCAAGGCGAGATCGGCGCGAAGCAGGGCGCGATTGGCGCCAGGCAGGGAGCGGTTGGCGCCAGGCAGGGCGAGATTGGCGCGCGGCAGGGCGCGATCGGCGCGAAGCAGGGTGCGATTGGCGCGAAGCAGGGCGCGCTCGCCGTGCGATCGATCGGCAAGCTGACCGACGCGGAACAGCGCGAGGTCGACGCCGAGCACGAGCGGCTGGAGAAGGAGATGAGCGCGCTGAACGAGGAGATGGCGAAGCTGAGCGAGGAGATGCAGCGCGCGTCGGAGCCGATGGATGACTTCAGCCAGGAGATGGAGGGTCTGTCGAAGGAGATGGACGTGCTGAGCCGCCAGATGAACGAGGCCGTTGCCAAGGCGAACAGCGAGATGGTGGCGCTCGTCGAGCGTCTGATCAAGGACGGCCTGGCACAGCCCGCGCCCTAGGCGATCCGCGGTGGCCGCGAGCGCGGCGCCGTATGCCGAACCAAAAGGCGAGGTAGTAGCCGATCACAAGTGCGCCGACGGCGAGGGATCCCGCCGCCCCGGACGCGGCGAGCCATGATGCGCCGGCCGGCGTCGTGTACCAGGCGTGCGAGGCGCGCCAGAAACCGTAGACCACTCTCGACGCGACAAGCAGGGTGAGCGCGAGCACCAGCCACGTGTTGGGTGTGTAGTACAGCGAGCTAGACGTGGCTTCCCAGCGGCTCAGCCAAAGGCCGAGCACCCCGAGCATGCAGCCCGCCGTGATACCAGCCGCGGTGTAGCTTAGGGCCCCCGGCACCCACATGCTCGAGAGCGCGGCGCCCAGCAACAGGCATCCCGCCGAGAACCCGAGCGCGGCCAGGTTGAGCGTGGCCACCCATGCGCGAGCCGGCCGTCGTCTCGTGCCCGTCCGATAGCGCATCACGAGCGACAGCGGCATCAGAACGACGGCAGCGAGAAGCGCGAGTAGAATCAACCCGAGCGCGATGAGCGGCACGTGTCTAGTGTAGGGCCTGGGTCCGGCACATCCGGTTATGGAGAGATCGACTTTCAGGCGACGGCGCTCATCTTTTCAACGCCAGGGTGCTGGGAAGTAACGGGGCGTGTCGGGAGCGGCGTGACCCTCACGTTCGTGACCAGCGTCGTCAAGATTGGTGAAGGACCGACCCGACGGCCATTCCACGGCGGCAAGTAAGGCCACACTGGTCAGATACTGGACGCAATCACCCAAATGAGCGCACGCCCCGAACAACCATTCGAAGTCGAGAAGTCGGACGAGGAGTGGCGCCGCACGCTGACGCCCGAGCAGTATGCCGTCCTTCGCGGTCACGGTACCGAGCGGCCTGGCTCGTGCGCCTTGCTTGCCGAGAAACGGCCGGGGACCTTCACATGCGTCGGCTGCGATCAACCGCTCTTCGTCGCCGACCGCAAGTTCGAGAGCGGCACCGGGTGGCCAAGCTTTTTCGCGCCACTGGAGGGCGCCATCGGCACGACGGTCGATCGCACCTACGGGATGAGCCGCACAGAGGTGCACTGCAGCCGCTGCGGCGGACATCTCGGCCACGTGTTCGACGATGGTCCGCCGCCGACCGGCCTGCGCTACTGCATCAACGGCGTGGCGCTGAACTTCCAGCCGGCCGCATCGGGGTCGGGTTAGATTTTCAGTTTCTGCTCAATCGGCGCACGCCTTGCACCGTCCGAGTCTTTGCCGCTAAGCTGTCCCTTCGGGATCGGCGGCTGAACGTCGCCGATCCGAGTCGACGCGCGGTTCCACGAACGCGGGTCGTCCCTCCCACGCGCCCGTAGCTCAGCTGGATAGAGCGTTGGCCTCCGGAGCCAAAGGCCGCAGGTTCGAATCCTGCCGGGCGCGCCAGCTAAGTTGTTACTAATAGGTCAGTTCTAGACTGCCAAAGCTTGGAAGCCTTCGAGGCTGGACTGCCGGTGGTCCGTTTCGTCTTAGGATCGCATCGACTCGCGCGGCCGGATGTGCTTAGACTGCCGCCGCGATGAAACGCACGGCCGCGCCGTAGCCGAGAGGGGACGCCGTGTGTCTGATCGGACACGCAATTGGAATGTGCCACCCCCAGCCAGGTACGAACTCGGCAGTATCGTAGTTCCCTCTCGCGCGGAAATCGGTGATCTCAAGGGGCACCCATGGATAGATCCGAGCTGGCGAGCCATTGCCATCGCTGCGGAGCCGTCGCCGTTGGCACGTACGAAACGGTCCCGTACGTCGGCCCAGGCGCCCACGTCGTGCAACTCCACGCGGTCCACGTCCGGCGGTGTGCCGCCTGCACCAACATGCTGATTGAGGTGCCGGAGCCGACGGCTCTGAACATCCTGATTCAGTGCCTCGGCGCCGAGATGGCGGACCCTTTGCCCCAATTGGCCTATGAAATGGGACATTGGTGCATTCTGCCGCGCCCGCCGGGCGCAACAGGCGCGACGGCCCCAGTTTCCTAGATAGGTTCCTAGATAGGGAGATCCGAGCCCATCCCGATGCCGACGCGCGATGTGTCCCAGACATCGGCCCCCGGTCCGACTCCGCATTGCCTACACTGCCGGCGCCGACTCGGCGTGCGCCCGTTGATGGGTCAATCCGAGGGTGCGCAGTACTGGACCTGTGACGATTGCCTTATCTCCTGGGCCACCCGCGACGGCGAAGCCAGAACATCGAGAGCCGCCGACCGAAGCCCACGAAAATCTGTCTGACAATCGCGTGCCAACTCGGCGTGGGCGCCGCCTCGGCAAACGGATTCATCCTGACGGGAAATTGAGCGGGGCAACTGGACGATCTGCGAGGCCCGCTGCGATGTTGCTCCAGCATGGTTCTGCTCTCGTTCATATTCTATCCGCGTTCGCGGTTAGACCCGCCCGTCGCTCGACAAGAGCGGTCCGCCATTCAGCCGCTCGCACCTCCACGCTCGGCGCATCCTTCAGCAGTTCGGTTCTGCGGAAGTCGTCCCCCTGCATCGACCGCAAATCCAGCCCATGGGGCATGTAGCGCAGGACGCAACGCAGTTCTCGAGTGTCCTTGGTGACGCGCCAGAGCTCGACCTCCTGGACCGCCGGCTTCTCCTTCGTGACCGACTCCAGCCACTTGAGAGTGCCGTCCTTCGCCGCGGGGCTCCAGTCGCGCATCGCCGCGGCTCAGAGGTCTCGAGGGAAGATCTTCACACTCACATTCCGGACGACAAGCTGCTGCTTCAGGGGCGCGCCGTCGCCTGCCAGGACAGTAGCAGCAACGATGAGGGCGAGGATGACATTGGCCAACCGAAACGTGCCGAGTCCTTGTAGTTGTTCTGCTGTCGCGTCTGTAGGTCAGCCCCAACAGGTTCGGCAACGAGGTTGTAGGCCTGCGACGGGCATGTAGAGCCGCGTGGCGCGCTGCTCGCCGGCACAGCGCGGATTTGCCCCGCACGGCGCTGTCGGGGCGAGGCGATCTCCGCGTTCAATCGTGCGCCTTGATCGGTCCCTCGATGATCTCAGGCTTCTCCCTCAGAAGTTTCACCATCTTTGTCCGTACCAGAGTCCGCCGCGAGCCGCACCGATTCGTCGGCGCCGGCCTTGTCCTTGAAGACGCCGAAGGACGCGCCCTCGCCGGCTCCTGTATCCAGCCAGTAGTAGCGGACGAAACCCTGGGCGTTGCGGATAATCGGCACGAACTCGTCCTGGATGAGCCGATCGATCTCGGCGCTATCCTTCTTGTCGAAATGGTAGTGACGGATGACAGCAAACATGGGCCCCCCTACGGCGAGTGATTCTTCACAATAAACCAAATTGCCCGTGCGTGATCGCGGCCTTCCGCTCCGCCCAACGCTTCACGGACGCCGCTCGCCTCCGGTCGCGTGCGGCCTCCGTCGCCCAGTGCGCAGGTCACCGTCCTCGTTGATTGACGCGGAGGCTTTGAAGAAGCTGAATGGGTCGTTCGTATCGGCGATGTTGGCGAAGGTGAACGGAGACGCCGCAAGCTTGGCAGGTGCCAGAACCAGCATTGCGGCCAGCACGGTTGCGATGCGAGTGGTGTTCACGGGGCCTCCTCTGGAACTCGCCCCGCCTGACGGACGCCTCTGTGGCGCTGTAAGGTGTGTCGGCGCGAATGAGGCGACTGTAAGCAACACGACAGATCGAGCCGGCTCGGCTTCAGTAGCGTGTTGGCAATCGTCAAAGGCTTCGCCTATGCCAGCGCGCGACGTGTCCCAGACCTCGGCCCGCGGTCCTACTCCGCATTGTCTACACTGCCGGAGCCGCCTCGGCGTGCGCCCGTTGATGCGTCAATCTGACGGTGCGCAGTACTGGACCTGCGACGACTGCCTGGTGTCTTGGGCCACGCGCGACGGTGAAGCCAGAGCATCGAGAGCCGCCGACCGAAGCCCGCGAAAATCGTTCTGACACGAACCCTGCCGGGCGCGCCGCGCTCCTAGTAGTCGCCCCCCTGATCCACCTTCCTGGCGTCCATTCTGGAATTTCGTTTCGAGGCTTCTACGGACTTCTTCGCTTCCTGCAACACCTTGTCTCTCGATTCGACACTCACTTGTTCGAGAAACGTGTGTACCTCTGCGTCGCTGGCGCCGTTGTACATCATTCCGGACAGCACGTACACGTAGTCATTGATCCGCAACAGCTTCCTCGCCTTCACTTTCGTGGAAGAACTCTTCGGCACCGGCCCCGTCCATGAGTTCATGGAAGGCCACGCCGATCATCCGGCCATGTCAGCGGGTTGTCAATGCTGAGGCAAGCTCGAGCCTGTGTCACCCACCAGGTAGCAGCCGACACCTGCCGAGCCGGTCTTCAGCGGTATCGGCCTTGCTCCAATCGTTGACGGGAGGCGCTATGCCGGGCAAAAAGCATGATATGGCGACGGAAGATCGACGTAAGAGCGGCAAGAGTGTCCCGCTTAGAGACAGGCGCAACGGCGATACGCACCCGCTGGATCCCGCCAATCCTGCCTCGAAGCCACATGGCACCACGAACGATCAAATAAGCGAGATGGAGGGCGAAGGTCAGGCTCAGGCGCCCGGGCAAGACCCGCCTCCGAATGCCGATGATGAATAATTGGAGACACATGCGACCCGTGAGGCGCCTCCCTTTTGGCGCGATCGTTGCGCTGCTGGCTCTGTTCGCGACGGCCTGCGGCAGCGAGCAACCGCTGCAGGTCACCACCATCCAGCTTGGCCGCTCGCTCAATCCCGACAAGACGGTCTCCGATCACACCACGCGCTTCAAGCACACGGACGCCATCTACGCGGCGGTGCTCACCGACGGATCGGGGTCCGGCAAGATCAAGGCGCGCTGGCTGTACGCCGGGCAGGTGGTCAGCGAGCCAGAGCGCGAGGTGTCGTACCAGGGGCCGGCCGCCACCGAGTTCCACCTTCAGAACTCCGCCGGCTTTCCGCCAGGCGAGTACAAGGTCGAACTCTTCCTCGACGGCCGGCCGATCGGCGCACGCGCATTCCGCATCGAGCGCTGAGGCTCTCGCCCCCGCCGTTAGCCGCCTGCTACGCGTAGCGCCCTGAATATCAACAGGTGCCCTGCGAGCGCCGCCAGCACCATTACGGCTGGCAGCCACACATATGGTGTGTACGTCACGAACACATTCAGGCGATCGTCGCCGAAGTATCGAACGACCGGCGTCGAGAGCATGGCGATGGTGACGACGTTGACGAGCAAGGCCATTCCCAAGACGTTCCACGCCGCCACCAGGCGCCGACCGCCGTGTCCGCTTGCTACCGCGGCAGCGACAACGACCGCGGTGACTCCGGTCACGATGTCGAAGTTGCGGCCGGTGTAGGTCATCTGCTCGGGCATCACGCCGCGCTTGTACAGCTCGTGCATCGCCAGCTCCAATGGCAGCCTGAACGCCTGGACGGCAACCAGAGCCCACAGCGGAACGAACTGCGCGAGACGCCGGCCGAACGGGCTGAACGCGAGCACGGCCGCCCACACAACGATCGCGACGACGAGCAGACCGAACGGTGGCGGCGTCCGATCCCAGTGGCGAAGGACCCCCGATTCGGCCGCCAGCCACGTCACCGCCATCCACGCCGCCGACACGACGCCCGTGATGATCGCCACGCGGATCGTCGTCTCGCGCGCGGCGCCACTCTGCCGCCACGCAACGACAGAGCCCCAGACCAGAGTGACGGCAAGGAGAGCCGGAATCGCAATGAAGACAGTCAGGACAGTTGGCATCTTCGTCGATTGCTCCGACAGGCGTTGGGCGTATAATCGGCCCACCTCAACAGCATGACGCAGAATCGAAAGGCATCCCCAATGGCTCGGACGAAGCACGTCGGGCTCACAGCGGCCTTCTCACTGCTGGCATTCGCGCTGGCGATCGCGCCGGCCCTGGCGCAAACGACTCCTGCCCTCACCTCCGCTGCCCGGTCCTGGGCCGATCGCGTCGCCGAGATCGAGCAGTACTTGAAGTCGGCGGAGGTCGTCGGGGTCGAGGAAATCGGGGTCGGCGTGACCAAGCCCAGACGTGCCACGCTCGCGCCCGGCGGGCCGTGCGACAAGTTCGCCTGGAAGCCAATCATACCGGGGCGGTACAGCGGCTACTGGGAGAGCTACAAGTCCGAGATCGCCGCCTACGAGCTCGACAAGCTGCTCGGCATGGGGATGATCCCGCCGACAGTCGAGAAGGACCTGAAGGGGGTCAAAGGTGCGGCGGTGATGTGGGTCTCGTCGGTGAAAAGCTTCAAGGAGCTTGGCGGCGTGCCGGGGCTGAAGGGCGTCAGCGGTCCGCCGCCGGCACAGATCGCGAGCTGGACCCGGCAGATTACCGTCGCGAAGATGTTCGACAACCTGGTCGGAAACATCGATCCGAATCTCGGGAACTGGCTGGTCGACCCGTCCTGGAATCTGATCCTGATCGACCACACGCGCGCGTTCACCAGCACGAAGGACCTGTACCATCAGCTTGTGCGGGTCGACGCCGACTTGTGGGCCAAGATGAAGGCGCTCGACGAACCCACTCTGACGACAGCGTTGGGCGCGTGGCTCGACAAGGGCCAAATCAAGAGCATCCTGCAGCGTCGCGACAAGATGCAGCAGGCGGTCGACAAGCTGACTCAGACCACGGCGCAGAGATAGACGCGGCAAGCCGGAAACGACGGTGGTCCCGAAGGAAGCGCTGAAGAAGCTGTCGCGCGCGAATGCCCGCAGCAGCCGTTAGCGCTCGCCGAGCATCAGCGAGCCGCCTCTCGGCGAGCGACGCGAGCCTCGTCGAGCGAACGCGAGCGCGCCGGTCGCATTCAGCAGCAGCGCGCAGCCCACTGCCCTGCTCTACGTACCCGCCCTTCCGCAGCGCGAAGCCGATCCGACGATCGCTCGCTGGTTCGAGGAAGATCCGCAGTAGGGCCGCACTTTAGTGCGGCCAATGTTCGGCCCGACTGAAGTCGGGCCCTACTGCTGCACAATAGTTACGATGCCCGAGCTGAAGCTCGGGCCTACGTACGCGGGGCGGCGGCCGAATTCGTACGTAGGCCCAAGCTTTAGCTTGGGCATTCGCCTATCCGCCATATGCAAATTCACCTCGTCGACGGCACCTACGAGCTCTTCCGCCACTTCTTCGCGATGCCGTCGCACCGCGACGCGGATGGCCGCGAGGTCGCGGCGGTGCGCGGCGTCGTCGCGTCGGTCCTCGGCATGATCACCGCCGGCGCCACGCACGTCGGCGTCGCCACGGATCACGTCATCGAGTCGTTCAGGAATGGGCTGTGGCGTGGCTACAAGACGAGCGCCGGAGTCGATCCCGATCCTGCTCGCGCAGTTTCCGCTGCTCGAAGAGGCCCTCCAGGCGCTTGGCGTCGTCGTCTGGCCGATGGTGGAGGTCGAGGCCGACGATGCGCTGGCGGCCGCAGCGGAGATCGCGGCGAGAGACGAACGCGTCGAGCGGGTGATCATCTGCACGCCCGACAAGGACCTCGCGCAGTCGGTGCGCGGCACCCGCGTCGTCCAGTTGAATCGCCGGACGCGGACGATCATGGACGAAGCCGGCGTGATCGCGAAGTTCGGCGTGTCGCCGGCGTCGATTCCAGACTATCTCGCGCTCGTCGGCGACTCGGCCGACGGGTATCCGGGGCTTCGCGGCTGGGGCGCGAAGTCGGCTGCGGCCGTCCTCGCGCGCTACGGCCACATCGAGGCGATCCCGGCGGACTGGCGCACATGGGGCGTGAACGCCGCAAATGCCGGGGCGCTTTCGCGCGTGCTGTCCGAAGAACGCGATCGTGCGCTCTTGTTCCGCACGCTCGCCACGCTCCGCACGGACCTGCCGCTTTTCCAGTCGGTTGACGAGCTGGAGTGGAAAGGCCCGACCGAGGCATTTGCGCCGCTGGCGGCGAAGCTGGATGTGCGACGACAGTAGGGCCGTCCTTCCTTCTTCGTCCTTGTAAGGGCGCACGCAGTGCGCCCCTACGCACCGTGCTACCATCCGCGCTCATCGGAGGAGCGCGATGGCCGACAGGGGGATGACGCGGCGCGAGATGGTACGCCGGACAATTGGCGCAGGCACCGCCCTTGCCGCGCCAGGCCTGATCGGATCGAGCGCGCGCGCGGAGGGAGCGGCGCGACCTCGCAGCCGCTTCATCGACCGGCCTGCGCGTCGGACCTGACCTCTACCAGTCAATTGGCGTGCGCCCGCTCATCAACGGGCGCGGCACCTACACGATCATCAGCGGCTCGCTGATGCTGCCCGAGGTCCGCGAGGCCATGGCCGAGGCCTCGAAACATTACGTCCATCTGGACGAGCTGACCGAGGCGGTCGGCGCGCGGCTGGCGGCGCTGACCGGCGCGGAATGGGGGCTCGTCTCGTCGGGGTGCGCGGCGGCACTCACCCACGCGACCGCGGCGTGCGTCGCCGGCGGCAATCCCGACCTGCACGTGCGGATCCCGAACCTGACCGGGTTTCCGAGGGATGAAGCCATCATCCCGAAGCACTCACGCAATGTCTACGATGCGGCACTGCGGGCCGTTGGCGTCCGGGTGGTCGAAGTCACGACGATGGCCGAGCTCCAGGCGGCATTCGGCCCGCGCACGGCACTCGTCTACATCCTGGCCGGCCCCGCCGCTGACGCCAGCCCGATCAGCCTCGAGGCGATCGCGCCGCACGCGAAGGAGCGGGGCGTGCCCATTCTGGTGGACGCCGCCGCCGAGATCCTGACGATCCCCAACGTCCACCTGCAGAAGGGCGCGACGCTCGTCGCCTATAGCGGCGGCAAGTGCATGCGCGGACCGCAGGCGGCGGGTCTGCTGCTTGGCCGGAAGGACCTGGTTCGCGCCGCCTGGGTCCACAGCGCGCCGCATCACGGCTTCGCGCGCGGCAAGAAGGTGGGCAAGGAAGAAGCGATCGCGATGCTGATGGCGGTGGAGATGTGGGTGAAGCGCGATCACGATGCCGAGTGGGCGCGCTGGTCCGGCTGGCTCGACACGATCGCGCAGCGCGTCAAAGGCGTCACCGGGATCCAGACATCCATCGTCCAGCCCGAGGGCCTGTCGAACAAGACGCCGTCTCTTCGCGTGCTCTGGGATCGGGCGCAGCTTGGCGCTTCGGGTGAGACCGTGGCGCGCACGCTGCTCGACGGCGAGCCGCGGATCGCGCTCTTTCCGGCGCGCGGCGACGATCCGGCGATGACCGGCGTCTCGATCACGCCGTACATGCTCGTGCCGGGCGACGAGAAGGTCATCGCCGACCACCTGCACCAGGTGCTGTCCAACCCGCCCAAAGATGCGGCCTCGACGCCCGCCGCGCCTTCGACGGATATCGGCGGGCAATGGGACGTGACCATCGACTACGCCGCCACGCAGTCGCATCACGCCCTGCACCTGCTGCAACGGGGGAACGACGTCACCGGCACGCACCAGGGCGACTTCGTGTCGCGCGATATCATCGGCGCCATCGACGGCAACACGGTGAAGCTCCGTAGCGCGTACGGCGAGGAGCACGGCGACGCGCTGAACTTCTCGTTCACCGGCACCGTCGCCGGCGACGAGATTTCCGGCACGCTCGACATGGGCGAGTACCTTGAGCGCGAAATGGACCGGCAAGCGACACGTCGCCGAGCGGAGCTGACCGGTGACCGTCCGGACCGTCGCTTCAGTCCTCGTCGTTGCCGCGCTTTCCGCTGTTCCCGGCGCCGAGCCGAAATACGACCTCCTCCTCCGTGGCGGGCACGTGGTCGATTCGCGGAACGGCGTGAGCGCGGTTCGTGACGTCGCGATTGCTGCGGGACAGATTGCCGCCGTCGAACCGCGACTCGATCCCGCGGAAGCCTTCAAGGTGGTGGACGTCTCCGGCCTCTACGTGACACCGGGGCTCATCGACATTCACACCCACGTCTTCGCGGGCACCGGAGAGAAAGGGTCGTACGCCGGCGACAACAGCGTCTATCCCGATGGGTTCACGCTCCGCGTCGGCGTCACCACGATTGCGGATGCCGGCTGCGCGGGCTGGCGCAACTTCGACGACTTCAAGGCAAAGGTCATCGATCGCGCCGTCACCCGCGTCCTCGTCTTTCTCAACATCGTCGGCAACGGCATGCGCGGCGGCGCGTTCGAAGACGATCTGTCGGACATGGAGGTGCAGCCGACTGCCGACATGATTCGCCGCCACCGCGACGTCATCGTCGGCATCAAGACCGCGCACTACAAGGGGCCGGAGTGGACGCCGGTGGAGCGCGCGGTCGAGGCCGGGACGCTGGCCGACGTGCCGGTGATGGTGGATTTCGGCACGAACCATCCGGAACGGCCGCTGGCGGACCTGGTGACGAAGAAACTGCGGCCAGGCGACATCTACACGCACATGTATTCCGGCCTGCGCGGCGAGCAGGATGCATCCGGCCACGTGAATGCCGGCATGTTGGAAGGACGGAAGCGCGGCGTGCTGTTCGACGTCGGCCACGGCGGCGGAAGCTTCGCCTGGCGGATCGCGGCGCCGGCGATGAAGGAGAAGTTCGCCCCTGACACGATCTCGACCGACCTGCACATCGGCAGCATGAACGCCGGGATGAAGGACATGCTCAACGTGATGAGCAAGTTCCTCGCGATGGGGATGTCGGTGGACGATGTGATAGCGCGCGCGACGTGGAACGCGGCGAAGGCGATTCGACCAGGAGCGGCTCGGGCACCTGAGCGTTGGCGCGCCCGCCGATGTCGCGGTGCTGCGCGTCGAGAAAGGCCGCTTCGGCTTCGTCGACAGCTTCGGCGCGCGGATGGACGGCGACCAGCGGCTGGTGTGCGAACTGACCATCCGCGACGGCAAGGTGGTGTACGACCTCAACGGCCTGACCCGGCCGGAGTGGCATACTCTTCCACCCGATTACCGCGCCACCGGCGACAGCCGATGGGATGCGGTTCCCGGCAGCAGGAGGTGACATGGCGACATCGCGTGGTGGCGGGGCGTCAGCCCCGCGGAGTCGACGATCGGATAGACGGACGTTCCTGAGGCACGCGCCGGCCGCCGCGGCGATCGCGGCGCTGGGGCCGGCGACCGCAAGCGCGCAGGACACTGCGGCCAAGCCGGTCAAGAAGGTGCATTGGAGCGGCGGCAAGGCGCCGGAGAAGCCGCCGCTGTTCAGCCCGGTCGTCCAGTACGGCAGCCTGCTGTTCGTGTCGGGCGTCGGCGCGCACTTCGAAGGCGACATCAAGGCGCACACGAAGCACGTGCTCGACGAGATCCAGCAGAAGCTCGAGGCCGCGGGATCGTCGATGGAGAAGGTGCTGAAGGTGAACGTCTACCTGAACGACCTCAAGGACTACGCGTCGATGAACGAGGTGTTCATGGGCCGCTTCGGCGCCGAGCCCGGCGTGCGCACGACCATCGCCGCCGCCGGCGGCATTCCGGGCAACTCGTTGGTGGAGATCGATTGCATCGCGTACGTGTGACGACATGATCGTACGTAGGCCCAAGCTTTAGCTTGGGCAACGCGACGATGATGCCCGAGCTAAAGCTGGGCCTGTACATCGGAGATGATGCCCGAGCTAAGGCTCGGGCCTACGTACGTCAGTATCAGGGAGCGCGAACGCGATGATCGTGGATCCCGCAGCGACGGCGACGTACTGGCGGCCGTCGAAGGCATAGGTCATCGGCGACGCTTTCCACAGCACGTTGGCCGGGAACCGCCACAGGCGTTCGCCGGTCTTTGCATCGACTGCGACGAACGCGCCGCTGTCGTCGCCATAGAACACCAGGCCGCTGGCCGTGGACAGGGTTCCGCCCCAGGAGTCGGCGGAGCCCGTCTGCGGCACCTCCCACGCGATCGATCCGGTCTGTACGTCGATCGCCCGCAGGATCTTCTGCCCCGGCTCGCCGGCGACGTTCCTCGTCGAGCCGCCGTAATACGAACGCCCTGCCTGCCAGACCTGCGGTGAAGTCGTGTAGACGTTGCACTTCTCCAGCGTCTGCACGTAGTAGAGCCCGGTCGCCGGGTTGTACGACGTCGAGAACCAGTTCGTGGCCCCTTCCACCGCCGGACAGACGCGCGTGCCGTCTTTCGACGGCTGCTGATTGGGATTCAACATCGGCCGGCCCGCTGGCGAAATCCCGCTGGCCCAGGTCAGCTTCTTCACGAAGGGCTTCGCCAGCAGCAGCGCGCCGTTGGTGCGATCGAGCACGTAAAAGAATCCGTTTCGGTTGGCGTGCAGCAGGAGCTTCCGCTGCTGGCCCTCCCATACCGTATCGACGAGCGCCGGCGTCTGCTGCGAGTCCCAGTCCCAGAGATCGTGCGGGGTGTACTGGAAGTACCAGGCGAGCTTGCCGGTCGTGGCGTGTATCGCGAGCACCGAATCGGAATAGAGGTTGTCGCCGATCCGCTCGCTTCCGTCATGATCCGGGCACGGGTTGCCGGTGGGCCAATACACCAGATCGAGCTCGCGATCGTACGTGCCGGTCAGCCAGGCCGCTGCGCACGGGTGATCGATGTCTTTGCCCTTCCACGTCTCGGATCCCGGCTCGCCGCGCGCGGGCACGGTCCAGACGCGCCAGGCTTCCTTGCCGGTGGCCTGATCGAACGCCGCGAGGAATCCACGGATCCCCTCGTCGCCGCCGGATGTTCCCGAGACCACGAGATTTCCGAACGCGAGCGGCGCCGACGTGGCGCCGTAGTTCTGGCGCCAGTCGGCGAGCTCGGCGTCCCAGAGGACCGTCCCCGTGAAGCGATTCAGCGCCAGCAGATGGGCGTGATCCGTGACCATGAACAGGCGGTCGCCGGCGACGGCCACGCCCCGATTGATTCCACCGGCGGCGTCGCCCGCCAGGCCTTTCGTGCGCGGCCGTTTGAAGTGCCAGATCTCACGGCCATTGCCAGCATCGAGCGCCATGCACTCGTTGGCCGACGTGATGTACATGATGCCGCCGACTACGACGGGCGTCACTTCGAGCCGCGAGCTGCCGGCCAGCGGAAAGACCCACGCCGGCGCCAGCGTGGCGAGGTTTGCGCGAGTGATGCGATCGAGCGTGCTGAACCGATTGCCGCCCGGCTGACCGTGATACGTCGGCCAGTCGGCGTCGGAGGTGACCTCGCGCACGCGATCGCCGGCCTTGCGCAGCAACCGCACGCGCCCCTCATCCGTCAGCAGCTGCACATCGTCATCGCCACGATTGAGCGCGATGCCCTGGATGGTGCCGCCGTCGACCGTATCGAGGGTCAGCCGCGGACGCTCGGGGCCTTCCTGCGCTTGCAACTGACGGACGAACCGGACGAGCGACGCGGCAGTGGCCGACGGCAGCACAATGCCGGGCATGCCGGCAGACGGCAGCCCGTCGTGAATCAGTGCCACGAGGTCGCGGTCGTTGCGGAAGGCGAGCCGGTCGACGATGTTGGGTCCGCGTTCGCCGCCGCGGCCGTCGGCGCCATGACACTTCGAGCAGAACTGCTCGAACAGCCGCTTACCGGACTCCGAGTCCGTGGTGCCGGGCGCCTGACGTGAGACGACGAGAACGGTCGCAAGAACGGCGAAGGCCAACACCCGCATGCGCGCGGAACATATCATGGTGGCTGCAGTAGGGCCGCAGTTCAGTGCGGCCGATCAAAGGCCCGACTGACGTCGGGCCCTACTGCCTTCACATGACTCGACTCCTGATCGTCCTGGCGCTGCTGGCGCCAATCGATCCCGCCTCTCTGACCCGCTACGAGGCGCGGCGGCTGTCGATGGCATGCGTCTACGACATCGCCGCATACGGCGACGCGTCGAGCGATGTGCCGGCCGTTCTCGAAAAGGCGCTGGACGAAGTCGATCGCATCGACCGTCTGATGAGCCACTACAAGCTTCAGAGCCCCCTATCGCAGCTCAATCGCGATGCGGCGGCGGGCGCCGTGGCGGTCGATCAGGAGCTTTTCGATTTCGTCGCGCGATCGCTCGACTACAGCCGGGACTCGGACGGCGCCTTCGACACCACCGTCGGTCCGCTGATGAAAGCATGGGGATTCTTCAAAGGCGACGGGCGCGTGCCGGCCGATGCCGAGCTGCGCGACGTCATGCGCCGCGTTGGCTATCGTCACGTCGTGCTGGACCGATCGGCGCGCACGATTCGTTTCGATACGCCAGGCGTCGAGCTCGATCTCGGCGGCATCGCGAAGGGCTATGCCGTCGATCGCGTCGTCGCCCTCCTTCAGCAACACGGCATCACGGCGGCGCTCGTCAGTGCGGGGGGCAGCACCGTCTACGGCCTCGGCCATCCGCCCGACCGCGCGTCATGGGACGTGAAGATCGAGGATCCGCTCGACCCGACCAAGGTCGCCCTCAGCATCGGCCTGAGGGACCGCGCCCTGTCGATGGCCGGCCGCTCGGCGAAAACCTTCGAGGCCAACGGCGTGCTCTACTCGCACATCATGGACCCGCGGACGGGCCGCCCCGTGCAGGGCATCGTGAGCGTGGCGGTCACGTCGCCGACAGGCACGGACGGCGATGCCCTGGACGATGCGCTGTTCGTGATGGGGGTGGAAGAGAGCCGCAAGTATCTGAAGCGACTCCCCGGTGTCGAGGCGTGGTTCTGGCTGCCCGAAGGGAACGGCGCACGCATCGTCCGATTACCTGGCAACCCGTCACGGATTCACACGGAAAAACACGGATAGGCACGGGCTTCACGCCAGATCCGCAGGGTTGCGCCGCGCGCAGCGCGGCGGGGAGGCGTCACGACCACGGATTGCAAGCCATACACCGGATCTTGAATTGGCTTGCGATCCGCGGTCGCGACGCCTCCCAGCGCCGGCCTTCGGCCGGCGCGCGACCCTCCGAGATCAACAAGACAATCCGCGTATCCGTGTAATCCGTGACTGAATGATCAGCGCCCGGTCATCACCTCGAGCTTCCGCAGCATCGCCCCAATCTCAGGGTTCGACATGAACTGCTTCCAGACCAGGCCGCTGCGGTAATTCTCGATCATCACCACAATCGGCGCCTGGTTCAGTCCCATGTAGATCGGCGAGACCCATCGCTCGCCGGGATTGAACGCGTCGCGGGGCCCGTAGATGTCCCACAGCTCGGCACCCAGCTCGCGATAATAGTGCTTGAACGCCGCCATCGACGCCTCCGGCGTATACGGGAACGAGGCGAGCGCGCCGGTCGGTGTCAGCGTGCCTCGGTCGTTCGCATCGTCGGGCGCGTGCGCAACGTAGCCGCCAGGTCCGTCGCTCGCGGTGAGGCCCCACGCGTTTGCACCGTATCCCTCGAACTTCTTGGGATTGGCGATCGAGTAGGCCAGGTTGATGCGGGCGATGTTCCGATTGTTCTCGAAGTACGAGGCGGTAAACCGATCGCGAAGCGCGTGCGGATCGAGGCCGAGAAACGAGTAGTGCGTGAAGAAGAGCGGTCCGCCGGTGCCGACTCCCACATCCAGCTTGATGCCGTAATAGGTCTGGCCGTTCGTATAGCGTTCGCCGTCGTTCGAACCGGACCACCCGCGACGATAGTCGATCGCCGTCTGCGACTGTGACGCCCATCCCGAGTAGTACATCTCTCCGGGCACGCCGTGCGTCGGCGACGCCATCGCGAGCAGGTAGGTAATCAGCACTTCGTTGAAGCCGATGAGCCGGTGCCGGATGGGCCATGCCCACTGTGACGACCAGTGCCAGTAGAGAAAATCGCCGGGCGGATTGCCGCGGTACCAACTCCAGTCGACGGTTTCCCACAGCGATGAGATTTGCCGGTACAGACCGCGCTCGGCGTCCGTTTCGCCGCGAAAGTACTGTCGCGCGGCCAGCAGCCCCTGCACCAGGAACGACGTCTCCACCAGGTCGCCGCCATTGTCCAACATGCCAAAGACCGGCATCGTCTTCCCGGTCCGCCCGTCCAGGAAATGCGGCCAGGCGCCACGGTAGCGGTCCGCGCGCTCGAGGAAGCCGACGATTTTCGTGAGGCGTTCCAGGCCCTCACGGCGCGTGATGAAACCGCGCTCGACGCCAACAATCAGGGCCGCGATCCCGAACCCGCTCGCGCCTGTCGCCACGATGCGGTCGTCTCCTGGGAAGCTCTCCCTCGCCATGCCGGACCACGGATCGGCGCCTTCCCAGTAGTACCGGAAGCAGGCCTCCTGCAGCATCGTGAGGAGCTCATCGTCGCTCAGCTCGCGGGTCGACGCGGACGCAGCGGTCGATTGCGGCGAATCGCGATAGTGCCAGTCGGAGGCCACCACCTTGTAATGCGCCGTGACGCCTGGCTTCCCCAGGAAGTCAACGTAGCGCTCGAGGTCGGGGCGCTGGATTCCCACCGGTTCGAACTTCGCACCATCCAACGAGCGATACACGATGTACCGGCCGAGCCCCGACGACCGCACGGGATCCCATCGGATTTCGATGTGCCGGTCGTACCCAGTCGCCTTCACGTTCTGCGGCGCCGACAACCGTGCCCGACGACCGTCGGGTTGCCCGTCATCGATGCCGATCTCGTCGAGGAGGAGCACGTGCCGTCGCCCGTCGGCGCGACCGTGCAGGAACACCAACGCTCGCAGTGCGCTCGGATCAAGGGGATGAATTGACGCGGCGCGAAACCGCGCGAGTGGAATGCGGACCTGGACCCATCGGCCGGCGGGTAGATCTTTGGCGAATGGATCGAGCGATACGGGCTCCGAGAATGTCTCTCCAGCGAGACCCGCACTCGTCAGCACGAGACGCGGCAGGTCGGCCGCGGCAACGGGCTCCGGCGCAAAGCACCAGAAGTACAGCGTTCGACCAGCGAACGTCGGCGGCCGATTGCGGAAGTCGACCACGCGCACCGCCGCCTGCCATCCACCCTCCGGCTGCGACTGCCACTCGAGGCGAAGGGCGTTCGGAGGCGTGAAGAACGTCGTTGCGTCGACCGGCAGGCGCTCGCGTGCCGCTTCGAACCGGCTCGGCTCGGAGACCTGCACGCGGCTGTAGAAATACTGCGCGGGCGTCAGACTGTTATCGAACACGATGCGCCGGTAGTACGCCGTTTCGGCTACGACATTGGATGGATGAAGAGCCGCGAACACGGATACGAGGAGACCGACCACCCTTGATGAGGTCGTGAGGTAAGAGCG
>CAVXSR010000016.1:0-95367 GCA_963764495.1 Vicinamibacteria bacterium
TCGCCTTTGCCCGCTCGCCGCCGCACCTGCCAGCTCGCCGCCCGGGAAGGCCCGTTCGGGGAGAATATCCGTCACACGACTCCTCTGGTCGCTACAATTGACTGATTACGAAAGACTTGCGCGGCCTGTAGACAGGCCAGGATCCCCGGCAAAGCCCCGGCGCGGGGCCGTGGGAGGAGACGAACTCGATGCATCGACCGGTCAAATACGCCGAAAAGGGGCTCGCGATCGCGGCTCAAGGCGTGTGGCACGCGTTCAACACGCTGAACTCGATCCGCCGCAATCCGTCGTTCACGCCGAAATGGTCCGAGAAGCCGCTGAACAAGTCGTGGCAGAAGACCAAGCCGCCGCTTGGCTGGCCGCGGCAGACCGATTCGCTCTGCCCGACGTGCGTCCGGGAGGCGCGGCAGGAGATCCTCGACGGCAAGAAGGACGTCTCGATTCTCCTGACGGAGAAGGTCGGCGAAATCAAGGCGACGATCATCGAGCGCGACGGCAAGATTGTGATGGTCAAGGACTGCCCGATTCACGGGCACTTCGAGGACGTCATGTCGATCGACCCGCCGATGTTCAAGCACCTCGAGGAATCGTTCCCGGGGCGCGACATCCAGGCGCACAACGACGAGAAGCTGCACAACCACGGCAGCAGCACGATCAAGCACGGGCGCGGATCGGTCCTCACCGTGGACCTGACCAACCGCTGCAACATGATGTGCGACCCGTGCTTCATGGACGCGAACCAGGTCGGGTTCGTCCACGAGCTCTCCTGGGAGGACATCAAGCAGGTGCTCGACAACGCGATCTCGATCAAGCCGCGCCGGCAGATGTCGGTGCAGTTCTCGGGCGGTGAGCCGACGATCTCGCCCTACTTCCTCGACGCGGTCCGCTACGCGCGCAAGGTCGGCTACAACTCGGTGCAGGCGGCGACCAACGGCATCGAGTTCGCCAAGAGCCCCGAGTTCGCGCGCGAGGCCGCGAAGGCGGGCCTGCGCTACGCCTATTTGCAGTTCGACGGCATCGGCAACGCCGCCAACTCGCACCGCCGCGTCGGCAACCTGTTCGACGTGAAGCTGCGCGCGATCGAGAACCTGTGGAGCGCCGGCGTCGACATCGTGCCGGTCATCACGATCGTCAACGGCGTCAACAACGAGCAGGTCGGCCGCGTCGTCGAGTTCGCGCTCGACAACCCGCGCAAGATCAACTTCCTCTCGTTCCAGCCGGTGAGCTTCACGGGCCGCGACGAGGAGATCACCGACGAGCGCCGCCAGGCGCAGCGCTACACGCTGTCGCACCTGGCGCACGACGTGAAGACCCAGACCGGCATCGGCGAGCCGCTTCGCGACTGGTTCCCGATCTCGTTCATGGGCACCTTCACCGACTGGGCCGACGTCGTCCACGGGCCGGACCGGGAGTGGGGACAGCTGACCTGCGGATGCCATCCGAACTGCGGCATCGGCATGGCGGTGATGATCGACAAGGAAACGAAGGAGGCGGTGCCGGTCACCGCGTTCCTGAAGGCCGATCAGCTCGCCCGCGACATCGCCGCCGTGAACGACGCGGCGCGCGGCAAGTGGCTGTCGATTGCCGGCATGACCCTGGCGCTCTTGCGGAATTACGACCCGTTCAAGGCGCCGACGCACTTCAAGCTGATGGACCTGTTGAAGAAGTTCGACAAGACCTTCGGCGCGACCGGCAAGGACTACGGCAAGGTCACGGGCGATCGGACCGAACAGGACATCGAGAAACGGCGCTCGGACCGCTGGAACTTCCTGTTCATCGCCGGGATGTGGTTCCAGGACCTGTTCAACTACGACTTCCGCCGCACCGAGATGTGCATCATCCCCTACGCGACGCAGCAGGGCGAGATCTCCTTCTGCGCCTACAACACGGGGATCGGCTGGCGCAACATCATCGAGAAGATGCACATGACGGCGACGCTCACCAAGTGGTACGACGAGCACGGCCGCCACGAGATCTTCGCGGGGAACAAGGCCGTGCCGCTGTCGACCACCGAGCATCACCTGGTGCTGAACGCGGAGGCGGTGGCTAAAGGCCGTCAGACCGACCTCGACGACCTGGGCATCGCGAAGAACGCGCGCGAAGAGAAGCTCCAGGCGCGGAAGAAAGAGAACGATCCGAAGCACCACGCCGAAATGGAGCGGCTCTACCGCCAGCACGTCCTGAAGGATCCGGCGGCGAGTCAGCCGGTCCTGCAGATTCAGGGCTTGAAGAAGAAGCCGAAGGAAGAGCAGCCGGTCGGGTAAGGGCGGCGCCTTCGGCGCCGAGAGCCGGCCTTCGGCCCGAGAAGCGCGCTTCGGGCGACAGTGCCCGAGCTGACCAGCCTCCGCAAAGCTACGGCGGTCCGCCGAAGCTTCCAGCGAAGGCGGAAGCTCGGGCCTACGACAGTCTGCAGTAGGGCCGCACTTTAGTGCGGCCAAACATGGGGCGGCAGAAAACCTGGCCGCCCCTTTTTCTTTTGACCCTTCGACCTTACGACCCGTCGACCCTTCGACCTTTCGACCCTGAGACCCTGCGACCCTGAGACCCACAGGACTTGACATCTACTACTAAGTACTAAATAGTTAGTAGTCATGATGCGACAGAAGCTGACGCCGCGCGAGCTGGCGATCATGGACATCATCTGGGAACGGCGCGAGGCCACGGTTCGCGACGTCCACGATGCGCTCAACCGTCGCCGCAAGGTGGCCTACACGACGGTGATGACGCTGATGAGCATCCTGGCGACGAAAGGCCATCTCACGCGCCGCCGCGACGAACGGGCGTACGTCTACAGCCCGACACGCCCCCGCCACCAGGCGGTGGCGCGCCTGGTGACCGACTTCGTCGACCGAGTGTTCTCGGGCTCGGCGCAGCCGCTGCTGCTCCACCTGGTGAAGCACGAGAAGCTGACCGCGGCGGAGCGTGCGGAGCTCCGGCGCCTGATCGACGAGCTGGAGGACTGATGGCTGCTCCCCTCGGCGCGTTTCTGCTCGCCTACAGCCTTCAACTCGCGGTCGTCGTGTCGGTGCTCTGGGCGGTCCTTCGCGTGCTGGCATCGAGATCCGCAGCGGTCAGGCTCCGCACGTGGCAGGCCGCTCTCGTCGGCGCGATGGTCCTGCCGGTTGGCGCATTCGTCCCACTCTCTCCGATGTCGTCCAGCGCCGGAGCCGATGCCCTGCTTTCGATCGCGATGGTGTCAATCGAGCCGGTGAACGCAGCCGCACGCCAGACCGCGTGGACGCCGTGGCTGTTGACGCTGATGGCTCTCGGAGCCGCACTCCGCATCGTGTGGATCGGCACCGGCTGGGTGATGTTGCGATACCGCTTCCCCACCGCGCCCTCCGCGGACGATCCCCGCTTCGCCGAGGCCTGCGAGACAGTAGGCGCGCACGCCAGGCTGGTCTGGCGCAACGATGTGAGCCACCCGTTCACCTATGGCATGGCGCCGCCAGTGATCGTCGTTCCCGGAGATCTGGCGTCGGCACCCGACACCGTGTTGCGCGCCATCTTCACGCACGAGCTGATGCACGTCACGCGTCGCGATTGGCAATCGGTGATTGTCGAAGAAGCGATTCGCGCGCTTCTGTGGTTCCATCCCGCGATCTGGCTGCTGCTGGCGGAACTGCGGCAGGCACGGGAGGAAGTGATCGATCGGGCCGTGGTCCGGCTGATCGGGTCGCGGCGCACGTACCTCGAAACCCTCGTCGCGCTCGCCGACCGAAACGCTCCGAACGGGTTCACGCCGGCGCTCCCCTTCTTCAGATCACGTCAACTGGCGCGGCGAATCGCCGCCATGGCGTCGGAGGTTTCCATGTCCAGGCTTCGCATCGCGCTGACGTGCCTCGCGGTATTCGCGCTTTCCATGATGACGATCGGGGCCGCGGCAACCGCGTTTCCGCTGCCATCGATGACCGGAACGACGCTGCTGCAGGCGTCTCAGCAGTCGCCAGGCGTGGGCGCGGCGCCCGGTCCGATCGAGCAGTCGGCTGTCGATGTCTCGGCCGACGCGCCACCCCCGGCGCGAACGCGCTTCGTGGCGCCGGAGCTGCCACGGGATGCCGTCACGATGGGCCATCCCGAATTCCATGTCCGGCTCGTCGTCGACGCACAGGGGAAGGTCGCGGAAGCACGCATGGTCGATCTCGGAGCACAGCACGTCGATGTGCCAGCGACGCTGAAGACCGTCGATGCGGTGCTCGGAGCGGTGCGCCAGTGGGAGTTCGAGCGGCCGCAGCGCGCGCCGCTTGCGTTCACGGTGGTCTTGACCCTGGACCCGGTGGCCGAAGGCGGCACGGCGCCGAGCCTGGAGCGGCCGGTCGTCATCGAGATGAAGAAGGCGGAATACCCGGAGTCAGCGAAGGCGAAGAAGATCCAGGGAGACGTCGCGGTGGAGGCCACCATTGATGCGCAGGGCACGGTAGCGGAGACTCGCGTGGTCAAGACGCTCGCACCCGAACTGGACGAGGCCGCGGCTGCCGCAATCCGCGCCTCGACCTTCCGCCCGGGCATGAAAGACGGCAAGCCCGTGCCGGTGAAACTCACGATCACGGTCCGATTCACGCTCAAGTAGCGAACTCCGCTCAGGGTCTCGCCGTTCCAGAGGCGCATATGGCTCGGCACGGCATTTCCGCCGGAATCGTTGCCGTGGCGGTGTTCTGCGGCCTTGGCCATCCCAAGAGCCAAGTCCACAATCGACCCCTTACCGAAGTTCGTTTCGAATCCGTGCGCGGCGGCATGCCGTTCTTCGCGGCAACCGTCAACGCGAGTGGGCCGCTCGAGTTCCTCCTGGATACCGGAGGCTCGGGCGAGCACGTGGATCGGGAAATCGCAAACCGCCTCGGATTGAAGCTGGAGCGAGCAAGGGCGTCCGTATCGGGGTCGTCTGATCTCGACGTCGGTGTCGTTCCACACGCCACCATCGCGATCGGCGGCGCTCGACATGAAGGCCCGTTGGTCGCGTCGCCATTGGCTCCCATCGAACCGATTCTGGGCCGGCGGTTCGAAGGGATCATCGGCGGTGCCTTTCTCCGGCGCTACGTGCTCCGGCTCGATTACGACGCCCGCGTCATACGCCTCTATGAGCCTGCGCAGTTCCACTACAACCGCAGTGGCCACTCGCTGCCCCTGTCGTTCACCCAGGGAATTCCGTTCGTCACGCTCGACGTCTCTTTCGCGAACGGCAAATCCATAAAGGGCGACTTCCTGATCGACACGGCGGGCGGCGGCATGGCCATCCACGTGCACAAGCACCTGGCCGAGCGAGAGGGCCTGCTCACCGGCGCAACGACCCTCGGCGAAACGGGCCACGGTCTCGGCGGTGAGACGAGCCGCACCGTGGCGCGCGCGGTTGCGCTGTCAATCGGGCCCTACCGGCTGCCGCGACCGTTCGTGGCGGTGACCGAAGACACTGCTGGACTGCGCACGAACCCGAACTCGATAGGACTGGTTGGAATGGAGGTGCTTGGCCGATTCGACCTGACGTTCGACTATTCCCGTGCGGCGCTCCACCTGGAACCCAATCGAACGTTCAACGCGCCTTTTGTCTACGACTCGACTGGCCTCAGCTTGCGCGCGACGCGTCCATCGTTCTCCCCGCCGTCCGTGCATGCCGTGCGCGACCCGTCGCCGGCGAAGGAGGCCGGCATCGAAGCCGGCGATGTCGTGCTGCAGCTTGACGGCCGTGCCACCTCAACGCTCACGCTGGACCGCATTCTCGAGATCCTGAAGCCGCCAGGCCGGAGGCATGAGCTCACGGTGTCGCGGAAGGGCACGACGCGACGGGTTTCGATCACGACCCGGGATCTGCTCGGCTGACCTGATCCGACCCGATCCGACCGGGCAGGGCGCACGCAGTGCGCCCCTACTTCAGTAACTTCTCGATCTCGTCCATGACCCGATCCATCTTCGCGATCGTCAGATCGAGCGGCTCGGTGGTCGTCATGTCCACACCGGCGTCCTTCAGCAGATCGATCGGATACTTTGAGCCGCCGGCCGCCAGGAACGCGCGATAGCGCGCGACCGCCTGCCGATCGCCGGCCAGCACCTTCTCGGCGAGCGCGGTCGACGCGGTGAACGACGTCGCATACTGATACACGTAGAACGGGTTGTAGAAGTGCGGGATGTACGACCACTCGTGTGCGATGTAGTCGTCCACGATGCAGACCTTGGTGTCGTGGCCGTAGGTACTTGCGGGTGATGTCGAGGTACAGCTTCGCCAGCGCGTCGCCGGTCAGCGGCTCGCCCTTCTCTGCGCGCTCGTGCATCCGCAGCTCGAACTCGGCGAACTGCGTCTGGCGGAACACGGTGCCCTTGACGTTTTCCAGATAGTTGCCAAGCAGCGTCAGGCGCACCTTCGGATCGGTGATCTTCTTCAGCTCGCGGTCGATGAGCAGCGCCTCGTTGAACGTGGACGCGACCTCGGCGACGAAGATTGGATAGTTGTAGAGCTGGTAGGGCTGCGCCTTGCTCGCAAACCAGCTGTGCATCGCGTGCCCGAGCTCGTGGGCAAGCGTCGACATGTCCGTGTACTGCCCGTTGAAGTTGAGCAGCAGATACGGATGCACGTCGTAGGCGGCCGGATTCATGTACGCTCCGGCGCGTTTACCCTGCATCGGGTAGTAGTCGATCCAGCGATCGCGGAACGCGTGGTCCAGCGCGGCGACGTAGTCCGCGCCCAGCGGCGCCACCGCCGCTTTCACCTCGGCCTGCGCCTGCTCGACGGTGTACTCGAGCGGAACGTCGGCGACAAGCGGCGCATAGAGATCGTAGTAGTGCAGCTGATCGACGCCGAGAATGCGCGCGCGAAGTTTCAGGTACCGCTGAAACGACGGCAAGTGCTTGTCCACACCGTTGACGAGCGCGGTGTAGACCGAGGTGGGCAGGTTCGGACCATCGAGCGCGGCGGCGAGGGTCGTGTCGTAGTGCCGCGCCTTCGCGCGAAACATCGCCGACTGCACGTTCGCGCTCATGGTCGCGCCAAACGTGCGGCTGAACTTCTGCAGGCTTCCGAAGAATGCCTCCATCACCCTCTGGCGATCCTGCCGGTTGGCGCGCGCCCGTGCCGCCGAGAACGTCGACACGTCGAGCCGCGTCTCCTTGCCGTCGGAGAGTGTGATGGTCGCCCACGGAATATCGGCGTTGAGCAGGATATTGGCGGTATTACCGCTCGCGGCCGCCATCGGCACGGTCCGCGCCATCAGCGCTTCTTCGGTGGCGTTGAGGGTATGCGCTTTTCGTCGGAGCACGTCGTGCAGGTAGAAGGTATAGACCTTGAGTCCGGGCGTCGACGCAATCCACCCGTCGAGCGTCGCCGGATCCATGGCCAGGATCTCGGGCTCGAGGAAGGCCCACTCGGATCCAAAGGCCGAAACCATCTGGATCACCTGGTCCTTCATGCCTTGGTACGTGGCCTCGCGCGTGTCCTCGTCGGCCTTCAAGCCGGCGTAGACGGCGAACCGGCTGAATGCCTTGTCCTGCGCCGCCTGCAGGTCGAGCGCCTCCTGGAGCCGAGCGGCCGACTGCGACAGCGTGCCCTTGAACGGCCTGGCCTTGGCAAACTCGGCCGAGAGCCGCGTCCGCTCCGCCTGCCACGCCTCGTCGGTCGGGAAGATCTCGGTGAGATTCCACTTGAACGCGTCAGGCGTCGTCTGACGCGTGCGCGGCTGCTGCGCGGCCAGTCCGGCGATTGTCACCATCACGCACACCACCCCCAACACGATCCGCTGCATCCCGGCGCCTCCGGCTGCAGGATATCAGCAGCCTAGCAGTAGAATCGCCGTTCGTCCCTGGGAGGTTCCCGATGCGCGTGCTCGCCACAGCCCTGCTCGCTCTTATCCCTCTGCTCGCGACGGCCGTCGCCGACGCACAGACGCCACTCCGAATCATCGCCATCGGCGCCCATCCGGACGACTGCGACATCCGCGCCGGCGGCGTCGCCGCCAAATGGGCCGCGCTCGGACACAAGGTCCGCTTCGTCGCCGTGACCAACGGCGATGCGGGACACATGTCGGAGGGCGGCGGTCAGCTGGCCATGCGACGGCGCAAGGAGGCGGAAGAGTCGGCGCGACGCCTCGGAATCGAGTACGTCGTCCTCGACAACCACGACGGCGAGCTCCTGCCCGATTTGCGAGTGCGCGAACAGCTCATCCGCCAGATCCGGCAGTGGCAGGCAGACCTCGTGCTTGCACCGAGGCCGAACGACTACCATCCGGATCACCGCTACACCGGCGTCCTGGTGCAGGACGCCGCGTTCATGGTCACGGTGCCGAACGTCACGCCGGACACGCCCGCGCTCAGGAAGAACCCGGTGTTCATGTATTTCGAGGACGGCTTTCAGAAGCCGGCGCCCTTCCGCCCCGACGTCGCCATTCCGATTGACGATGTGATCGATCGAAAGATCGATGCGCTGGACGCGCACGTCTCGCAGATGTACGAGTGGCTGCCGTGGCATGACGGGACGCTCGACCAGGTGCCCAAAGATCCGGCCGCCCGCAAGGCGTGGCTGAAGCAATCGCGGAACCGCGAGATTCCGCCTTCGGTCCGCGACGCCGTCGCGCGATGGTACGGCGCCGACGTGGCGAAGACGGCGACCGATGTCGAAGCGTTCGAGGTGTGCGAGTACGGGGCGCGTCCCGACGAGGCGAGGTTGAAGGCGCTGTTCCCGTTCGCGCCGCCGTCACGATGAGCGTCGCCGCGTGGTCACGGAGAAGTCCCGACACGGATACGGATCAAACGCGGATCAGACAGGTCACGGAGTACGCGGATGGAACCCTTGGAATCTTTTCATCCGTGTTGTCCGTATGATCTGTGACGGATCTGAGTCACGGACGTGCACGGATCGGATCGTCACGGATGACGCGGACGGACACGGATCAGAGAAGACCGAAGCGATCCGTGTTCGTCCGTGCTCGTCGAGGGAAAGCGTCCACAGATTCGCACAGATTTCCAGATCAGATTGTCCGATGATGCGTTAATAACCGATCGATCGGTTATTAACGTGGTTGGCGCACGCCAGACAGGCAGGCCGGCGCCGCACGCACAGCGTGCGGCAGCGATGACGAAGGACCGATGAACGTGAGTCGCTCAAATCAGTCGAGAATGCGTCTCACGTTCACCGGTCGTTCGTCATCGCCGTCGCGGCTGCGCCGCGACGCCGGCCTCGTATCTGTGTGAATCTGCGGAATCTGTGGTTAAGGCCCGACACGAGCGCCAACGCCGACAAGGCTGATCCGGACCTGCGCCGCCGGTCACCTGTACAATTCCAACGCATGATGCGCCGCGCCATAGTGGTGATTGCTACAGGTCTGTCGATCGGCGCGACTCCGCTCGCACGCGTTCCCTTCGGCAATCCGGCCCCACTCGACGGCGGCGCCGTCGCGGCCTGGCAGATGGTGCTCAAGCTGCAGACCGTGGCGAGCATCATGCACACGACCGCTCATCCTGATGACGAGCAGGGTGAATTGCTGGCGCTCCTCGGCCGGGGTCACGGTGTGCGAACGGCGCTCCTGACGCTGACCCGCGGCGAAGCCGGCGACAACGCGATTGGACCTGAGCTGTTCGACGCGCTCGGATTGATCCGGACTGACGAACTCGTTGAGGCGGCGCGGTCTTACGGCCTCGACGAGCAATATTTCACCGCCGCGGCGGACTATGGATTCTCGAAACGACCAGATGAAGCGCTCGTGAAATGGGACCGGCGGGCTCTCCTCGGCGACATGGTGCGCGCCATTCGTACGAGCCGACCGCTGGTCGTCGTGTCGAGGTGGCAGGGCACGCCGCGGGACGGTCACGGGCAGCACCAGGCCGCCGGGCTCCTCACGCCCGAAGCGGTCGCGGCCGCCGCGGATCCCCGAGCGTTCCCCGAGCTCGCGGGCGAGGGACTCCGTCCCTGGCGGGTGCGCAAGGTGTATTCCGGAGGATGGCGCGAGAGCGACGCGTGGCACGTCGTTGTCGATCCCGGCGCCTACGATCCGCTGATCGGTGATTCGTTCACCAACATCGCGCGCGCCGGCCTCAGCCTTCAGCGGTCGCAGACCGCCGGCCGCCTGGTCAGGACATTCGGGACCACGCCGCTGTACTACAAGCGTGGAGACACGGCCGGCGCGCGTGAAGTCGATCTCTTCGATGGTCTGCAGACCTCCGTCGATGCCGTCTATCGGCTGCTCGAGCGCGCGGAACCGGCCGGTGCGCCGGCGCGTCTGCGGCGCGTTGTGGAGGAAGCCACGGCCGCGAGGCACGCGTTCCAATTCACCGATCCCGCGGCCGCCTCACCGGCGCTCGCCCGCGGGCTCGCGGCGACGCGAGCCGCCCTCTCCGACACGACCGACGAGGAGGTGGCGTTCCTGCTGCGGGTCAAGGAACGCCAGTTCGAGGCGGCGCTCACCGCAACGCTCGGCCTCGAGCTCGGCGCCGTGGCCGAACCTCCAGGCACCAAGCCGCCGACGGGGCCGTATGCGGCATTCGCGCCACCGCCGACGATTGCCGCGGTGACCGGTGGGGCATCGATCGATGTGGCAGTCAACTTCGTGAATCACGCAAACGCGGACGTCGTGCTCGAAGACGTCGCGCTCGAAGGCGCGGCCGGCCGCCAGAGAATTCCGCTCCTCGGCGCCGAATCCGCGCGACACCGGGCCATCGAAGGCCGCCTGACGATCGCCATCCCCTCCGAGGCCGCGGTGACCCGGCCCTATTTCTCTCGTCGTGGTCTCTCCGAGACACGCTACACATGCCGTCCCGGATCGCGCCCTGGCGCACCGTGGGCCGCGCCAGCACTGTGGGTCGTGGCGCGATACCGCTTCGGCGGCGTGACGGCGACGCTCTCGGCCCCGGTCGTGCGACGCGAGGCGGTGCTTCCCGATGGCTACGCGTCGTACGAGCTCGAGATACTGCCGCCCGCCAGCCTCACGGTCTCGCCGGCCGTGACAGTCGTTCGCATGGACGATATCGCGCGCCCTACGCGGGTCAACGTCGATCTCACGAGCTTCGCGGCGGAACCCGTCGCCGGCGCGGTTCGCGTGCAGGCGCCAGCCGGGTGGACGGTGACGCCGGCCAGCGGCGACGTCACGCTGCGCGCCGCAGGCGATCGACAGCGGTCGCCGTTCACCGTCACAGCGCCGCCCGGGGCGGACGCTGCCGCGCTTCAGGCTGTCTTCACGACGGGTGGACGCGAGTGGCGGCTCGAGTACACCGCGCTACGCCACCGCGACCTCCCGGTCCGGTACTTCGTCAGAGACGCCACCTCACTCGTCACCGTCGTGGATCTTCAAGTGGACCCGGGCGTCCGGGTGGGATATGTGATGGGAATCGGTGACGAGGTGCCGGCTGCGCTGGAGCAGCTCGGCGCCCGGGTCACGGCGATCACCGCCGACGATCTTGCGACGGGAGATCTCACCCGGTTCGATACAATCGTGACGGGCACTCGCGCATACGCCGTGCGTGACGATCTGAGGATGCACAACCGCCGCCTGCTGGACTGGGTCAACGGCGGCGGCAACCTGGTGGTCCTGTACAACACGCCAGAGTTCGACCCGCGGCGATTCGCGCCCTATGCGGCAACGCTGCCACAGGACGCGGAGGAGGTCTCGGAAGAGGACGCGCCGGTGACGGTGCTGGCGCCGCAGCACCCGCTCCTGTCGACGCCGAACCGCATCACTGCGGCCGACTTCGACGGCTGGATCGAGCAGCGCGGCTCCAAGTTCCTCTCGACCTGGGACGATCGCTTCGTCCCGCTCGCCGAGAGCCACGATCGTGGCCAGGCGCCGCAACGCGGCGGCTGGCTGACGACGAGCTTCGGGCAAGGTCGCTGGACGTACATGGCGTACGCACTGCACCGTCAGGTTCCGTACGGTGTGGCCGGCGCATATCGCATACTGGCCAATCTGATTGCACGACGATGAGGGCCGTCCTGGATTGCTAACCCGGCCATGAGGCGTCCGTTGAGAAACACCTGGTTCGTTGCCCTCCTCGTTGGCCTGCTGGCCGCCGCATCTCCCGACGCGACCGGGCAGGCGCCACACCACGATGAGGCTGGTCAGATTGCGTTTCTTCAACCCTTCGGCGTGTCGGCGCGCCGGGTCGTCCTGGCGCTTGCGCAGCTCGGTCAGCCTCTCTCCGCCGCCGCGCGCAACGAATTCGAGTCCGCGCTGGCGTCGAGCGATCCGCGCGACGCCCTGACGCGAGCCACCGCGGTGCTCGACCGGTTTTCACTCGCGACCGTCACCATCAATCCCGAGGCACGCGTCAGTGTCCAGGCCGGTGTCGCGAGACCTGCGCTCGTCGAGGCCGGCACGCGCGTCTTCCTGGTGAAAGTGATCAACCAGGCGGGCATTACCGCGCCGCTCAAGGTGTCGAGCCCGCAGAGCGGCCGCGTCTCGATTCCCGCCTGGAGCAACGAATCCGACCCGGCACGCACGATCAGCGACAAGGACATCCAGGAGCGCTGGGCCGAGATCTCGTTCTTCGACAAGCCGCCGCTCTCGGAAACCCTCTCCGGCGTCCCGCTCGAGTATCGGATTCTCGAGATTTACAGCCGCGATCGCGGCCAGCGCGCCGCCGAGCTGAAGTTCGACGTCGGACAGGGAACGGCCGATCTCGCCTATCGGTCGGATCTGCCCGTCACGTTCACGGCCACCCCGTCACGGCGAGTCTCGCTGCGGATTGAAGACGAGACCGGGCGGCCGGCGCTCGCGCGACTGACGGTGCGGGATCTCGCGGATCGCGTATATCCAGCAATGTCGAAGCGGCTCGCGCCCGATCTGCCGTTCCAGCCGCAGGTCTACCGATCCGACGGCGAGGGCATCGTGCTGCCGGACGGGCGCTATCGAATCACGTGGTCCGGCGGCCCCGACTACGTCACCGGATCGCGCGAGATCACAATCGGCGACGGACAGCCCGACGAGCTCGCGATTCGCCTGGCGCGATGGATCGACCCGGCGTCGCGTGGGTGGTACTCGGGCGATCATCACGTCCACGCAGCCGGCTGCTCGCACTACCAGGACCCCGCGCAGGGCGTCGGGCCCGACGACATCGTCCGGCAGATCAAGGGCGAGGGCCTCAACGTCGGCAGCATCCTGACCTGGGGACCCTGCTATTACCATCAGCGCCAGTTCTTTACGGGTAAGGACGACACGCGATCCACGGATCGGATGAAGCTGCGTTATGACCTCGAGGTCTCGGGATTTCCGTCCAGCCACGCGGGACACCTGGTGCTGCTGGGATTGAAGGAGCAGGAGTATCCCGGAACGAAGCGCATCGAGGACTGGCCAACGTGGACGATGCCGATCCTGAAATGGGCCAGGCAGCAGGGCGCGGTGACCGGCTATGCGCACTCGGGATGGGGCCTCGAGATCGCGGCGCGCGATCTGCCGGCAGACGAAGTCCCGAAGTTCGATGGCATCGGCGCCAACGAGTTCATCGTGACGGTCACCGACCCTGAGACCGTCGACTTCATCTCATCGGTCGACACGCCGTGGCCATGGGAGCTCAACATCTGGTATCACGTGCTGAACGTCGGGTTCAGGACGCGCCTCAGCGGCGAGACCGACTTTCCCTGTATCTACGACGACCGCGTCGGTCTCGGGCGCACCTACGCAAAACTCGATCGATTGACCTTCGACGACTGGCTGGCGGCCATTCGCCACGGGCGCAGTTACGTCTCGGATGGTCAGAGCCACTTGATGGACTTCGCGGTGGATGGCGTCGGCGTCGGCACGCGCGACGTGAGCTCCGCGACGGGACGCGTCCATGTGACGCTGAACGCCGCCTCCCTCCTCGACGAGACGCCGAACGCCTCGCTGACGTCGAGAGACGCGGATCAGAAGCCCTTCTGGGATGTCGAGCGTGCGAGGATGGCCGGCTCACGGGACGTCAGGATCGAGTTCATCGTCAATGGACGCCCGGTCGAGACGCGCACGCTGACAGCCGACGGCACGATTCGCCCGGTTGAAGCCGACCTGCTGCTGCCTCGGAGCGGCTGGGTCGCGGCGCGCATCCTTCCGTCGGCGCACACGAACCCGATTTGGGTCCAGGTCGGCGCCCGGGCCATGCAGCCGGCCCGGCAGAGCGCCCGCTGGTGTCTCGCGGCCGTGGATCAGTGCTGGCGGCAGAAGCGCGACCAGATCAAGCCGGAAGAGCGGCCGGCTGCCGAAGCGGCCTACGACCGGGCTCGGGCCGTCTACCAGCGCCTGCTCGACGAAGGGATCGAGTGATGAGGCGAGCAGGACGGCAACTCGTGTCCGGGGGCGTGCTCCTCGCGATCGGCCTCGCGGCCTTCGCGTCGGGACACGCGCAGAGCCGGTCCCCCACCGGCCCGCGGGAAGTGTCGTCCGACCGCCGGCTCGGGCCGCTGAAAACGTTGAACGGCGAATTTCCCTTCGTGCCCAGTCCGACGCCGGAGGCGTGGGCGAACCGCGCGTTGGTGCTGCGGCGGCAAATCCAGGTCGCGCTGGGTCTCTGGCCGATGCCCGATCGCTCGCCGCTGAAGCCGGTCATCCACGGCAAGGTCACGCGCGAGGGCTACACCGTCGAGCGCGTCTACTTCCAGAGCCTGCCGGGACATTTCGTCACCGGCAGCCTGTATCGGCCGGTCGGGCGAACCGGCAAGCTGCCGGCGGTGCTGTCACCGCATGGGCACTGGCCGGGCGGCCGGTTCAACGAGGCGACCACGGAGGAGATCCGTCGCGCGCTCGTGACCGGCGCCGAACGCTTTCAGACCGGTGGACGCTTCTTGTTGCAGGCGCGCTCGGTGCAGCTCGCGCGAATGGGCGTGGTGGTGTTCCTGTACGACATGGTCGGATATGCCGACAGCGTGCAGATCCCGATGGACGTCGCACACGGCGCTCGGCGGGACGGGGCGGCAGCTGCCGGCGACGGCCTGCTCTTCAGCCCGCAGGCCGAGTTGCGCCTCCAGTCGGTCATGGGCTTGCAGGCGTGGAATGCAACGCGTGCGCTCGACTTTCTCACGAGCCTGCCGGACGTGGACGCGGCGCGCCTTGGCGTCACCGGCGAAAGCGGCGGCGGGACGCAGACGTTCATTCTCGGCGCCATCGACGAACGCCCGGCGGTGCTGTTCCCGGCCGTGATGGTTTCGACCGCGATGCAGGGGGGATGCACCTGCGAGAACGCCGACTACCTGCGCATTGGCACGGGCAACGTGGAAATCGCGGCGCTGGCGGCGCCGAGGCCGCTCGGGATGACGACCGCGGACGACTGGACCAAGGCCATGCCGCAGACCGGCTTCCCTGCGCTTCAACGTCATTACGCGATGCTCGACGCACCTGACCGCGTCGCGCTGTTCCCGTTTCCGCAGTTCCCGCACAACTTCAACTACCCGAGCCGCGCCGCCATGTATGGCTGGATGAACCGCTTTCTCCGGCTCGATCAGCCCGATCCGATCGTCGAAGAGGATTTCGTACCGCTCACACGCGCCGAAGCGACGGTGTGGGACGACGCGCATCCGGCGCCGCCCGGTGGCGAGGCGGCGGAGCGGGCCGTCATCCGGTGGTGGAGCGAACAGAACGATCGTCACATGGCGGCGCTGCGGCCGCGCGACAAAGACGCACTCGATCGCTACCGCGCCGTCGTCGGCGGGGCGTTGGCGGCGATTGCCGGACGCGAGGTGCCCGCCGTCGCGGACGTCGATGCGGTCGTGACCAGCCGCGAGCACCAGGGGAACATCGATATCCGGCGCGGCTCGCTGCGGCAGACGCGCTGGGGCGAGATCACGCCATTCGTCGAGGCGGCGCCAGACCACCCGAATGGCAACGTCGTGGTGTGGATCGACGAAGCGGGGAAAGAGGCGATCTTCGATGCCAGCGGCGCCCCGCGTCCGGCCATCGCCGCGCTACTGACCTCCGGCGACACGGTGTTGAGCGTCGACGTCTTCATGACGGGCGAGTTCCTGAAGGCGCCGAACGCGTCGCTGCGGAACCGGATGGTGGACGGCCCGCCGGTCGCGGCCTTTACGTACGGCTACAACCCGCCGCTGTTCGTCGAGCGCGTGCACGACGTGATTGCGGCGCTCCGCTACGCGAGGAGCCGGGCCCATTCGGAGGTGCGGCTGGTCGGTCTCGGCCGGGGCGCCGGCGCCTGGGCGGCCATGGCGAGAGGCATGGCGCCCTCGCTTGTCGATCGCGCCGCGATCGACACCGGCGGCTTCCGGTTCGCGAGCGTCGCGACCCTGGATGATGCGGCGTTTCTGCCGGGCGGGGCAAAGTATGACGATCTGCCCGGCGCCCTGGCGGTGGCGGCGCCGGGGCCGCTGTGGCTGGCCGGTGAAGGACGGCGCCTCCCAGCCGTCGTCGACGCGGCCTATCGCGCGGCGGGGGCCGCACGCGCGGTGACGCTGGGACGCACGAGCGGCGCACGACGCGAACGCGAAGCGGTCAAGTGGCTCGTCACCGGGCGCACGACTACATCGTGATGCCCGAGCTAAAGCTCGGGCCTACGTACGGATGGACGAGAGACGAAAGGACGTTCGTACGTAGGCCCAAGCTTTAGCTTGGGCATCGGGCTACAACGCTTTAGCTTGGGCATCGGACTACAACGTTTTCTCTTCCGAAAAGTTCCACTCGATCATCCGCTTCGTGCGGATCGACTGGTTCACCATGTGCGCGCAGGCGGCCGCGCGATGGCCGAAGAGCGCGTCCTCGAACGGCTTCTTCCGTGACCTGACGGACTCGAAGAAGTTCTGCACGTGGATGAACGACGCATCGCGCCCTTCCGATCGCCACGTTTCGCTGCCGCCCGTCACGTGCCCCGCCGCCATCCCCGGCGATTCGCTCGCCTGCACCTTGGGATCGTCGTAGTACGCCTTCTCGAGCGCTTCCGCCCAGGAGTCGACGACCCAGCGGTTGTCCTCGTGCTCCGTTTCAGGCTTGAACGTGACCTCGCCGTCGCGCAGCAGCAGGCTGCCCTCGTTCCCCAGAATCTCGAGGCCTGACTGGGCGCCCTGCGCGTTGTTGAAGGTGCAGCACAGGTTGGCCGTGAAACCCTCCGGATAGAGGAGCAGCGCGTTCACCGTATCGGGAACCTCGTGCGTCTTCTTGTAGCGATAGTTCTCGCCGGTCGCGACGATCGCCTTCGGCATCTTCGCGTCGGTCGCGAAGTTGAGCCACGAGACCAGGTGGACGAACAGGTCCGTCGCAACGCCGCCCGAGTAGTCCCAGTAACAACGCCAGCGGAAGAAACGCTCGAGATCGAACGGTCGCTTCGGCGCGGGGCCGATGAACTGATCCCAGTTGACGGTCTGCGCATTCGCGTCGGGCGGAATCGGGTACAGCCAGGCGCCGCCGGCGCTGTTCCGGTTGTAAGCGGCGCGGACCATCGTCACCTCGCCGATCCGGCCCGCCTTGATCAGTTCGCGCGCCTTGGCCATGTCCGGGCCGCTGACGCCCTGACTGCCCACCTGGACGATGCGATCGGACTGGCGGGTGGCGTCGAGGATCGCCAGGCCGTCCTCGATCGAATAGCTCATCGGCTTTTCGAGGTAGACGTCTTTCTTCGCGGCGAGCGCCTCGACCGTCATCGCCTTGTGCCAATGATCGGGCGTGACGATGAACACGGCGTCGATCGCAGGATCCGCGAGGATCGCCTTGTAGTCGGCGACGATCGCCGCGCGGCCGTTGGTGCGGGCCCTGGCGCGCTCCGCACGCCCGCCGTAGGCGTCGCATACCGCGACGATCTCCACGTCGGGCATCGACCCGATGTCCTGGAGGTGCTGGTGCGCTCGTGCGCCGCAGCCGATGAACCCCACGGTGATGCGCTCGCTCGGACTCGGCGCCGCGCTCGTCGGCCGCGCCACCGCGGCCGTCGCACCGGCCAGCATCGTCGTTTTCATGAAGTCGCGTCGGTTCATACAATCCTCACTCCGCAATCCGCAATCCGCAATCCGCAACCCGCAATTCACCATTGTCACCGCGTCCGCCGCGCCGGTTTCTTCTTCGGCGGCGGCGACTTCTTCGCAGGCGCCGGCTGGTACTCGATCTGGGCGCCGCTCACAACGGCGATGGGCCGGCCGGGCGCCCGGACCGTTTCATTGCCGTCGCTGCGCGTGAGGCTCAGACTCTCGCCGACCAGCGCGATCGCATCGTATTCCTCCGGCACGTCGATGACGACTGTTTCCGTGCCGACGGGAGCGACCGCCTTCACGCCGGCCGGCCCGGCTCCACCGGCGATGCGCTCGATCAGGTCCGACTCGGTGCGGAACTCGCTCAGCACCGCGTTCCGTTGCAGCACGGTGCCGTCAAGGCCCGCCGCGACGATGGTGGCGAGGGCCCGCGTGTAGGCGCGTCCGGATCGCTCCAGCTCTGCCGAGTACATCTGTCGATTGTGGAGTTTGAAGCTCACCGTGGCGACGCCGCGGTGTCTGGGCAGCCGAATGATCGCACCGTTCTTGACGTCCGTCGCGGTCACGATGTCGCAGTAGCGCTGGCCCGACTTGACGCCGTCGCCGAGCACGTTCGGGCACTCGATGGCGGCGGCTTCGGTGCGGACAATCGGCTTTGCCGGCGTCGCCTTCTTCTTCGTCTGCGCCTCGCCTCTCGACTCGAGACACGAGGCCAGAAGAAGGACCAGGATGAACCCGCGATCTAGTCGGCGAGGCACGCGACGCCCTGCGGCAGCTCGATGGCGCTGAGCGGCGTCGCCCGTCGGCGAATCAATTCAAGGAACTCGCTGCGCGTGCGCGCATTCTCGCGAAAGGCGCCAAGCATGGCGCTGGTGACCGCGAACGAGTTCTGCTTCTCGATGCCGCGCATCGCCATGCAAAGGTGCGTGCCTTCCATGACGACGGCGACGCCGAGCGGCGCGACCTTTTCCTCGATCACTTGCGCGATCTGATGCGTCAGCCGCTCCTGTACCTGGAGCCGGCGCGAGAACACGTCGACGAGCCGCGGAATCTTGCTGAGGCCGATCACGCGCTTCTGCGGAATGTACGCGATGTGACACTTGCCGAAGAACGGCAGCAGGTGATGCTCGCACAAGCTGTAGAAGTCGATGTCCTTGACGATCACCATCTCGCTGTAATCAACTGAGAACAGCGCGTTGTTGATGACCTCGTCAATGTCTGCCTGGTACCCGCTCGTGAGGAACCGGAGCGACTTTTCGACCCGCTTCGGGGTATCGCGCAGGCCCTCCCGCTCGGGATCCTCGCCGAGATGTCGCAGCACACGGGCGATCAGGTCCTGCATCCGGCCATTGTACCGCATGGGATGTTGGGCCCTTGCGTGTGTCCTGCTGGGCGCGGGCGCGGTCCGAGCGCAGGACGCCGATGCGTTGTACGCGAACCGCGCGGTCCTCGCCGACGCGCAGAAGGCGGCAGCCATCTGGCAGGCACGGATCGATCGCGATCCGAAGGATTTCGAGGCCGCATGGAAGCGCGCCCGCGCCGGCTACTGGATCGGCGCGCACCAGACAGACCAGTCTGAACGCGATCGCGCCTACGATCTGGCCATGGCTGCGGCCCGTGTGGCGATTGCCGCCCGCCCGAATGCGCCCGAGGGCCACTTCTGGCTGGCGGCGAACATGGGCGGCTATGCCGAGGATCATGGCATTCGCGGCGGCCTGAAGTATCGCGGCGACATCCGCGCCTCACTCGAGAAGACGCTGGCGCTCGACCCCGCCTTTCTGCAGGGCTCCGCGGATCGCGCGCTGGGCCGCTGGTACTACAAGGTCCCGGGCCTCTTCGGCGGCAGCAAGAAGAAGTCGGAAGAGCACCTGCGCAAGGCGCTGACCTACAACCCGCGCAGCATCATCTCGCACATCTTTCTCGCCGAGACACTCGAAGCGCTCGATCGGAAAGACGAGGCGATCGCCGAGTTGAAGCAGGTGATGAACCTCGCACCCGATCCGGACTGGCTGCCCGAAGACACGGAATTCAAGCAGCAGGCGCGCACCATGCTTGAGCGCCTTCAGCGCTGAGGCCGCAATCCGGCAATCCGCAATCCGCAATCCGCAATCCGCAATCCGCAATCCGCAATCACGTTAGACTTCCACCATGCCTCGTTCCGTCTGGATCGTCGGCGCCGCGCGCACGCCCATTGGTCGCTATGGAGGCGCGCTCGCCACGATGCACCCCGCCGACCTGGGGGCCGTGGCCGCGCGCGCGGCCATGAGCCGCGCCGGCGTGGACCCGTCATGGATTGACGAGACATTCGTCGGCCATGCCCGTCAGGCCGGATCCGGGCCGAATCCGGCGCGCCAGGTCGGACGACGTGCGGGCTTGCCGGATACCGTGCCGGCGACGACCGTGAACAAGGCGTGTGCGTCGGGGATGGAGGCGATCGCGGCGGGCGGACGACAAATCCTGCTCGGCGAAGCCGGCGTCGTGCTCGCCGGCGGCATCGAGTCGATGAGCCGCATGCCGTATCTGATCGACGCCGCCGACGCACGCTGGGGCCATCGGATGGGCCACTTCCCCCTCGTCGACGCGATGTACCGCGACGGCTTCGTCTGTTCGGTGTGCGGCATGGTGATGGGAGAAACCGCGGAGCTGCTGGCGCGCGAGTACGCCATCAGCCGCGAGGCGTCGGACGCGTTCGCGCTCTGCAGCCAGGACAAGGCGGCGCACGCGATCGCCGCGGGCGCGTTCATTGACGAGATCGCGCCCGTCGAAGTCCCGTCGCCGAAGGGGACGCTGACGCTCAGCGCCGACGAGCATCCGCGCTCGACGACACGCGAGGGTCTTGCCAAGCTGTCGCCGGTCTTCGAGCTCGATGGCGTCGCCGGCATCATCACGCCGGGCTCGTCGTCGGGGATCACCGACGGCGGCGCCGCCATGGTCCTGGCGAGCGACGAGGCCGTCGAACGCCACGGGCTGACGCCAATGGCGCGGGTGCTGGGGTGGGCCAGCGCCGGCGTCGACCCGAGGCGAATGGGCATCGGCCCCGTCCCCGCCGTTCAAAAGCTGCTCGCGCAGCTGTCCCTGCGGCTCGATGCCTTCGACCTGGTGGAGTTGAACGAAGCCTTCGCGCCGCAGGTCCTCGCCGTCCTCCGCGATCTCCCGATCGCCAGCGAGCGCCTGAACGTGCACGGCGGCGCGATTGCGCTCGGGCATCCGATTGGCTGCACCGGGACGCGGATCCTCGTCACGCTGCTCCACGCGCTGAGACGACACCGCCTCCGCCGAGGCCTGGCCACCCTATGCGTCAGCGGAGGCATGGGGATGGCGATGGCGGTGGAGGTTGCCAATCTGCAGTAGGGCCGCACTTTAGTGCGGCCATTCGATGGCCCGACTGAAGTCGGGCCCTAGCTCGTCGTTCCCGAACTGTGTGACCAGCCGTCGTCCAGGCGTGACGAACGATCGGGAACAGGCGTCGATTCGCACGTGATGAGCTCGTGTCGGGACGACCGGCGTCCGATCCCTTGGATAACGAGGGGTGATGAATCCTGATTTTCGGTTTTCGTCGATCCCCGCAGTGCGACACGGCCGCTTCCCTTCCCGGCGGTCACACGGTTAGTCACTGATTCCAGCCGTTCGACACGGGCCACACTCGCCCCGCAACCTTTTCATTCCGTCGCGACTTCCTGTGACGAGCGCGTGTCTGTCGGCACGCGCCCTGCGACTCGTCACATTCCGACCGACGAGCCTGCCAGTCCCTGTGACCGACCGCGTGGCAGGGACGAACTGGACGCACGCCGTGATGGACGGCGCCTGCGTCCGCGGGCGCCGTCGTATGACCGCGAAAGGAGCATCGGAATGACAGGTCTCACTCAACGGATCGGCGCGGGCCGGTTCGTGATGGCTGCGATGGCGCTCGTCCTGGCCCTCGCCGTCGTGCCCGCCACGGGCCAGGAGCGATTCAGCGGCCTGACCGGCACGGTCTCGGACGCGAGCGGCGCTGTGCTGCCGGGCGCGACCGTGACGATCACGAACAAGGAAACGGGCAAGGTCTACACGCTCGTCACCGGCGCCGACGGCGTCTACCGGATCCTCGATCTGGAGCCCGGCCGCTACAGCGTGAAGTACCGAGCTGTCAGGCTTCCAGGCCAACGAGGTGCCCGACGTGGTGCTCCTGCTCGGCAAGAACCTGAGCATCGACTCGGCGTTGAAGATCGGCGGCGTCAACGAATCCGTCAGCGTCACCGCGGAGTCGCCGCTCATCGACACCAAGAGCACCACCATCGCTCACAACGTCACGGCCGAAGAGATCGAGCGCATTCCCAAGGGCAGGAGCTTCCAGAACCTCGCGTTCGCCTCGCCGTCCGTGAACACGGGCGAGATCGAGGGAGGCATCCAGGTGAACGGCGCGAGCGGCGCGGAGAACGCGTTCACCATCGACGGCGTGACGACCAACAGCCTGGTCAACGGCCAGTCGCGGCAGGACGCCGTGTTCGAGTACCTGCAGGAGGTGCAGGTCAAGACCGGTGGCATCAACGCGGAATACGGCGGCGCGCTCGGCGGCGTCATCAGCGCCGTCACCAAGTCGGGCGGCAACCAGTATCACGGTGAGGGTCACTACTACTACACCGGCGCTGCAACCAGCTCGGCCCCGGTGAAGCGGCTCGTGCTCGATCCGCTCGACGATCGCACCGTCCAGTACGTCCAGGACGTCGAGCAGCCGAACAATCGTCACGACGTCGGCGGATCGCTCGGCGGCCCGATCGTTCGCGACAAGCTGTTCTTCTTCGGATCGTGGGCGCCGCGCTACGTGCGCCGATCGAACGACTATCTGTTCACGCGGAGCGAGTCCGACACGATCGAGCAGGAGCAGACGTTCAACAGCGCGTTCGGCAAGGTCAATTACGATCCGACGAGCCGCCTGCGCACCAGCTTCTCGGTGTTGTGGACGCCAACCACGTCCAAGGGGACGCTCCCGGCGTACAACGACTCGATCGCAAACTCGATTTCGAGCTCCAGGGCCTCGAATCTGGTCCAGAAGACCCGCGGCTTCGAGATCCCGCAGACCAGCTACGCCGGCACGCTCGATTTCACGTTGACCAGCTCGTCGCTCGTCAGTGTCCGGAGCGGCTACTTCGACGACAACTACCGGGATACCGGCGTGCCGACGTTCAGCAGCGTCTCCTATCAGACCAGCGCGATTGGCCTCGGCTATCCCATCCCGGCAGACCAGCTCGGGGGCGTCGGCTTCCAGAACACCCCGCGCGTCCTGCTCGCGGATCACGACCAGACCAAGCGGGGCTACGTGCAGGCTGACTTCATCAAGGCCTTCACGATGGGAGGCTCACACAATTTCAAGGGCGGTGTCGGCTTCCAGCACACGGCGAACGACGTCAACGTCAGCTATCCCGGTGGCGGCTATGTGTGGGTCTATTGGGACAGAGCCTTCACCAGCAACGATACCGGTCGAGTGGATCGCGGCCCGTTTGGCTACTACGAGGTCGACGACAACGGCACCCAGGGAAAGACGTCGGCCGATATCTGGTCGCTGTACGTGCAGGACCAGTGGACGATCCGCAACCTGACGCTGAACCTCGGCCTGCGCACTGAGCGTGAGGTGATTCCGTCGTTCCGCCCGGACATCCAGGAGACCGCGTTCGAGTTCGGCTTCGGAGACAAACTCGCTCCGCGTCTCGGCGCCAGCTACGACGTGTTCAACGACGGCCGCCTGAAGCTGTACGGCAGCTGGGGCCGGTACTTCGACTGGACCAAGTACGAGGTGGCGCGTGGGGCGTTCGGCGCAGACGTGTGGCGCGTCCGCTATCGGTCTCTGGACACGACGGATGCGTTCTCGTTGTCCGGGACGAACATGCCCGGGCGGAATCTCTGGAACGACGAGCCGGACAGCTTCCAGGACAAGCGGATCCCCAACTTCAACACCGTGGATCCGAACTTGAAGCCAATGAGCCAGGACGCGTTCAATGCCGGCGCCGAGTACCAGATTCGCGGCAACATGACCGTGTCAGTCAACTACGCGCACACCAACCTGCGGCGCACGATCGAGGATCTCGGCGTGCTCGTCGGTGGCTCCGAAGAGTATCTGTACGTCAATCCTGGCGAAGGCATTGCCGTCACGATGAACCCGTCCGGGTTGACGCCGGTGTTCAACACGCCGAAGCCGAAGCGTCAGTACGACGCGCTCGAGCTCTCGCTCGAAAAGCGGTTCTCGAAGAACTGGTTCGCAAGCGCGAGCTACGTCTACAGTCGGCTGTACGGAAACTACGCGGGCCTCGCGAACTCGGACGAGATCTCGACGCCGACGACGAACCGCACGTCGGCGACACCACAGCAGCAGGCCGGCAGCATCGCCCGGCCGGGAAGCAGCGCGAATCGCGCGTGGGATCTGGACGAGCTCGTGTGGGATTCGCACGGCAACCTGGACGTGCTCGGACGGCTCGCGACGGACCGTCCGCACGTGGTGAAGTTGTACGGCGCATATATGCTGCCGACAGGAACGCAGCTTGGCGCGTTCTTCTACGGCGGGAGCGGGACGCCGATCAGCCGCACCGTCCACGAGCATCAACTTCATCCCGATCTTCGTGGACGGACGAGGCAGCCTCGGCCGGACGCCGTATTTGTCGCAGACGGACCTGCTCGTCTCGCAGGACATCAGGATGGGTGGATCCAAGAAGCTGCGGCTGGAAGCGAACGTGCTGAATCTCTTCAACCAGCAGACGGCCCGCAGCATCTTCGGCAGCGTCAACCGTCCGCGGCGGACCTCGTCCGGATATCGATCTGCACACCACGAACCTGGCCAACGGGTACGACTACAACGCGCTGCTCGACGCCACGCCGGACGGCGCGAACGCGCGTGACCCGCGTTACTTGATGGATGACCTCTTCAATCCGGGGCTCCAGGCGCGGCTGAGCGTGAGGTTCATGTTCTAACGGGGCTTCGGGCTCCAGGCTACGGGCTCCGGGAAATCCCCGGAGTCCGCAGCCATCTTCGTAGCCCGGAGTCCGGAGTCCGTAGCCCACTCGGACTCGCCTCATCCCACCAATCCGCCACACCACTCACCATCTCGCCCCTGCCGTCGATTCACGTGATTGAATCTGTTCGTCCCTGATTCCAAGCCGCTGAATCATCGATTGGCCCGTAATCTCGGCACTGGGCCACTGGTTCCGGTCGGTTCGTCACCAAACCCGCAGTCCTCGGCGCGTTAGCGCACTCAACCGTTTAAGTCGCCGATTTCGGCACATGCCTTGCCATCCATCACTGGCGCAGGCGATTCACCCCAGCCGGCGACTGTGACAAATCGCCTCAATCTCGAAACGAATGGTGGACAGGAGAGGAACTCATGAGACTTCGGATGGCAGTGCTCGCCTCGGTACTGGCGCTCACCAGCGCCACGCTGGTGCGGGCGCAGGAGACGACTGGCACCGTGACCGGCAGGGTCACTGATGCGCAGGGACTCGCAATCCCCGGCGTCACCGTGACGTTGACGGGGCCGCAGGGCGTCAAGTCGTTCACGAGCGACTCGGACGGTCGCTACAACGCGCCGCTGCTGCTGCCGGGCACCTACACGGTGAAGGCAGAGCTGCAGGGCTTCAAGACCGTCGAGCAGCAGGGCGTCGTGGTCCGACTCGGTCAGTCGATCGAAGTGCCGCTCGCGATGCAGGTCGGCGGCATGAGCGAGAAGGTCGAGGTCACCGCGTCATCTCCGATCGTCGATACCAAGTCGACGACCGTAGGCGCCGTGCTCGACAGTGCCATGCTCGCCAATATTCCAGTCGGGCGCCGGTTCAGTGACACGCTTTACATCGCGCCTGGCGTGACGAGCAGCGGCAGCGCCGGCGCGTCGAACCCGTCGATGGCCGGTGGCAGCGGCCTCGATAACACGTACGTGGTCGACGGTGTCAACATCACGAACGCCGGTTACGGCGCGCTCGGGTCGTACTCGATCATCTTCGGCTCGCTCGGCAACGGCACGCCGTACGACTTCATGAAAGAAGTGCAGGTGAAAACCGGCGGCTACGAGGCCGAGTTCGGCCAGGCGATCGGCGGCGTCGTCAATGTCGTCACCAAGAGCGGCACCAACCAGCTCCAGGGCAGCGTGTTCGGCTACTCGCGGCCGCAGGGTGTCGAAGGCGACTGGAAGCAGTTTCAGTCGACGAACGGCACCGTGCAGACAGTCGGGACCGACCTGAGCGACGTTGGCGCCACGATTGGTGGCCCGGTCATCAAGGATCGACTGTTCTTCTTCGGGGCGATCGACCCGAGCTGGGAAACGCGGACGCTGCAGGCGCCCGACAACGTCGACGACACCGGCGCCCGGCTCTTCCCGCTCTTCGACCTTGGCGGCATCGATCGCAAGCGCCAGATCACCTCGTACTCCGCGAAGGGCACGTGGCAGGTCAATGCCAGCCATCACGTGGACGCCTCGTTCTTCGGCGATCCGGCCACCGGCGACAACGGGCCGCAGCGGACCTCGGCGCTCCTTGCGCAGGACACCTCGCAATACAGCAAGCTCGACAAATACGGCGGCCACAATCAGACCGTGAAGTACGACGGCGTCTTCTCGCCGAAGTTCCTGCTCGAAGCGTCGTACTCGCACGCGCGCAATCAGATCGTCGAGGTGCCGTCGGTCGATCAATGGTTCGTGCAGGACTTCCGCGTGCAGCCCACGCTCGTCTCGGGCGGCATCGGCTTCTACGAGGCGGGGAACGATGGCAAGAACAGCCAATACCAGGCGAAGGCGACCACCGTTCTCGGCGCCCACCAGCTCCGGTACGGCGTGCTCTTCGAGGACATCAACTACGACAACATCAACCAGCGCACGGGTCCGACCTTCACGGCGCCCAACGGCGAGGTGACCGCGACCGGCGCGCAGATCTCCATCCTTCCGGAGATCACGGGCCTCGGCCAGATCTATCGGGTCACGCGGGCGAACTTCGTCTCTGCACGGCAGACCAGACAGCAGTACACGAGCTTCTTCGTGCAGGACACGTTCACGCTCGGCAATCGCCTGACAATCAAACCGGGCATCCGCTACGAGCAGCAGAAGCTGATCGGCCAGTTGGTGAGCGCGACCGGCACCGCGGACAACGACTTCACGCTCGACGGCAACTGGGCACCGCGCATCGGCGCGGCCTACGACATCGCTCGGCAACGGGCGCTCGAAGATCTTTGCGAACTGGGGCCGCTTCTACGCCAAGATCCCGAACGATCTGGCGGCGCGCGCGCTGTCGGCCGACGCGGGCGATCAGCCTCGCCGACTACTTCGACCCGAATCTCACGCAGCCGATTCCGGACGGCCAGACCACCGTCACGCAGACGCCGGGCGGCGATCCCCAGACGACGATCAATCATTTCCAGCAGCAGGGATTGAATCCGGACATCATCGACCCGAACGCGAAGTCGTCCTATGTCGACGAGTTCGTCGGCGGCCTCGAGTACGAAGCGTTCCGGAACATCAACCTTGGCGTGCGATACATCCATCGATCGATTCCGCGTGTGCTGGAAGACGTGGGGAGTTTCCCGGTTGGCGCGTGCGACATCGAGGGCGTCGGCTGCAGTTTCGACTACACCCTGACGAATCCCGGCCCGTCGACGCCGGTTGAAACGGATCTCGGCGCGAGCTTCGAGAAGCCGATTCACAAATATGACGCCGTTCAGTTCACGGCGGAACGACGGCTCGCGAACAACTGGGCGCTCCAGACGTCGTACACGTGGTCGCGCCTGCGCGGCACGTTCGAGGGGTTCTACCGTGAGGACAACGGCCAGTCAGACCCCGGCATCACGTCGCTCTATGACTTCCCGACGAACGACCCGAGCTACAGCGCGATCGGCGTGCCGCAGTTCGGCTACAAAGGCGACATCCGCTTCCTTGGCGCACTCGGCGAGGGCCCGTTGCCCCTCGATCGGCCGCATGTCGTCAAGGTATTCGGCAACTACGTCTTCAACTTCGGTCTGAATGCCGGCGTGGGTCTGACGATGAACTCCGGCAAGCCGCTGACCGGCCTGGCCGCCAACCCGAACTACACCAACGGCGGCGAAATCCCGACGACGCCGCGCGGCGCCGGCATCGAGACCGTCGACGGATTCCGGACGCGCACGCCGTTTGAATACAACACGGACGCGCACGTCGATTACGCGTTCAAGTTCGGCGGCAACCGGCTGGTGGTTCTGGCAGACATCTTCAACCTGTTCGATCAGCAGCGGACGATCGACTACGACAACTGGGTCGAGCTCGAGCGGGGCGTGGCCAATCCGGACTTCGGAAAACCCGTTTCCGAAGTCGTCGCGGGTCCGCAGTTCCAGACACCGCGGCAGATTCGCTTCGGCGCGCGGTTCGAGTTCTAGGGAAGGTGGGGTCAGCCGCCTGTTGAGGCGGCTGACCCCAGTCGGGCCACGGGGGGCGTGTTCGTCCCAGCCTCACCTCGTGGGCCAAAGTAACCAATTCCTGGGGTGAGCATAAGGAGATTGGTGTCAACCGACGATCCAAAGTGATGGATTCAAGCTCACCAAATCCAAGAATCCGCTCGTCACGCGCCTTCGCACTTGTACCTAAGTTGTTACTATCATAAGACTTGTCGTCCTCCGCACCGGTGGTACGGGCTTTCCATATAGGAAGGCCGGATCGGGACCCACCTGTTCAGCCTGATCGCTGCTGTTCGACCCCAAGAGGAGGATGAGAATGTTTAGACGTGCACTGCTATGCGCTTGCGTGCGTGCTGGCCGTGTCGTTGCCGGCTACCGCGCAGGAGCAGACCGGCCAGATCGACGGGCGCCGTGAAGGACACCTCCGGCGCCGTACTGCCCGGCGTGACGGTCGAGGCGTTGAGCCTCGCGACTGGTGCCATTGCCGTCGACCGTCGTCACCGATGGACGGGCGTCTACCGCTTCATCGGCCTGCGTCCTGGCAAGTACGAAATCAGCGCCAAGCTGCAGGGCTTCACCACCGCCAAGGTCCAGCAACGTCGACCTTCGACTCGGCCAGGTGCTGACGGTCGAGCTCGCCCTTGCGGTCGGCGGCGTCGCGGAGACGGTCTCGGTCACGGCCGAGTCGCCGCTCATCGACACCAAGCAGAGCGCGCGGCAGTCCGAAATCCGCGACGAGCAGATCGCACTGCTGCCGCACGGGCGCGACTTCACGTCGCTGGTCACCCAGGCGCCTGGCGCGAACGACGAGGCGAAGCTGGGTGGTCTCTCGATCGACGGCGCCAGCGCCGGCGAGAACCGCTACATCATCGACGGCATCGAGACGACGACCTCCAGGACGGCACGTCGGGCAAGAATCGTCATCGCCGACTTCGTCGAAGAAGTGCAGGTCAAGTCGAGCGGCTACACGGCGGAGTACGGCGGCGCGACGGGCGGCGTCATCAACGTCGTGACCAAGAGCGGCACGAACGACTTCCACGGCACCGCGGCCTGCAGTGCAGGGCAACCAGACGTCGGGCGGTCTGTCGCTGGCTCCCGGCAGTGTGATCAGCGGATCGGGCCGACCGTCGACCACGGGCGTGCCGAACCTGCGCACCTCGCTCACGAACGCCAACGCGTCCGAGTACGTCACCTATCCCGAAGACGATACAACCGCTACGAGCCGGGCATCTCGCTGGGCGGTCCGATCGTGCGGGACAAGGTGTGGTTCTTCGGCGCCTACCAGCCGGCGCTGATCAAGTCACGCGCGACGGTCAACGCCGGAGAGCGCGGCGAACCCGGACGCGGCCTCCAGCGACACGACGCGAAGGATCAGATCCAGTTCATCACGGCGAACAGACGGCGCAGATCAGCAACAACCTCCGCACGCGCGTCGCGTTCAACAACAGCTGGGAAAAGCGCAAGGGCCTGCTGGCCAATCCGAACGGGCTCGATCCCGACGGCACGAACTACTCGAAGACGTCTGAGTTCCCGAACTGGTCGCTGTCGGGCAACGCTCGACTGGGTGCCTTCGCAGAGGTTCGTCGTCGGCATGCGCGGCGGTTACTACAAGACCGACTGGCACGACACGAACGTCACCGAAGAGCCGCGCTACCGCTGGACCACCACGAGCAACATCGGGTTCCCGGACGTGCCGCTCACTGCAGCACGGCACCGGCTTCACCAGCATCCCGACGAACACTGGTCGACCACGATCAGCAGACCCGCGCATTCTTCCACGTGGACGGGACCGTGTACGCAGCGCCGGCGGCGAGCACCAGATCAAGTTCGGCATGCAGTTCGACCGCGTCGGCAACAACGTGCTGAGCGGCGAATCGCGGCCGCGCGTGACGCATCCGCTGGGATGCGCCTGGCTGCGACGGCGGCGACCCTGACGCGCGGTCCCTTCGGCTATTACTCGGTTCGCAGCAAGGCAGTGCGACCCGACGAAGGGCTTCATCACCGAGGGCGACATCCACACGAACAACATCGGGCTCTTCGTGCAGGACGCCTGGACGATGAGCAACAAGCTGACGGTGAACGTCGGCATCCGCACCGAGCGTGAGCGCGTCCCGACCTACACGACGGGCGCCGACATCCCCGAGTTCGGTATCGAGTTCGGCTACAAGGACAAGTTCGCGCCGCGCGTCGGCGCCGCCTACGACATGCGCGGCGACGGCAAGTGGAAGGTCTTCGGCTCGTGGGGTCTGTTCTACGACTTCTTCAAGCTGGAGCTGCCGCGCGGATCGTTCGGCGGCGACAAGTGGATCGAGTACTACTACACGCTCGACACGTCCGACTGGCCGAACCTCGTCGCCCTCCGGCTGCCCGCCGGCGTGCCCGGGCACGCTTCATCCGCGCACGACCGACTTCCGTCACCCGTCGTTCGGGTCGGATGCCATCGATCCGAACCTGAAGCCGATGCGGCTGCAGGAAGCGACGGCGGGACTCGATCACGAGCTGAACTCACAGCTGGCGGTCGGCGTCCACTACGTCCACAAGCAGATCGACACGGCGATTGAGGACACCGGTTCGCTGGACGCCGCGGGCAACGAAATTTACGTCATCGCGAACCCGGGCGAGGGACTCACCGCGCTGGCGTTCACGCGATCCCGCGCGTCAACCTGCCGAAGCCGAAGCGCGACTACGACAGCGTCGAGTTCTTCCTCGACAAGCGGTTCGCTGACAACTGGTCGCTGCGCACGAGCTACCTGTGGAGCCGTCTCTACGGGAACTACTCGGGCCTCAGCCAGTCGGACGAGCAGGGCCGCACCAGCCCGAACGTCGGCCGTCTGTTCGACTACCCGGCGATGATGTTCGATGAGCATGGCGCAGCCGGTGTTCGGGCCGCTGGCAACCGATCGGCCGCACCAGTTCAAGGCGCAGTTCATCTACCAGTTCAACTTCGGTACGGCGCATCGGACTGAACGAATACGTGGCGAGCGGCACGCCGGTCTCGCGCGAGATCGGGATTTTCCCGACCAGCAACTACCCGGTCAACTATCTGGGTCGCCTGAGCGACGGACGGACGGATACGTTCTCGCAGACCGACCTGTTCGCTGCAGCACGAGCTGAAGCTGGGCGGTGGCCGGCGCCTGCAGCTCCAGGCTGAACGTCCTGAACCTGTTCAACCAGGAGGCGGCGACCTCGAAGTACTCGACCTACCAGAAGGTCGACGGCGTCGAATTCGACGAGGCCGACTTCTACGCTGGGCGGCTGGACTTCGCACCAGCTGATCGCGGAGCAGGGAGTCGCAGGTCGATCCGCGCTTCCTCCAGAACAACTTCTTCCAGGCGCCGATCATCGCGCGCTTCGGCGTGAAGTTCCTGTTCTAGTCGACGCCGTTGTTCCGCGTGTATAGCTCGTGCCCCGCGGGCCTTCGGCCCGCGGGGCTTTTTTCTTGGCAAAGCGGAGGCGCCCATGCGAAGAGTCGTCGGCGCTGATCTCTGGGGCTCGCGCTGTTCTGCCACGGCCCGGCGCTCGCGCAGCAACGCCCCTCGGCACGACGGCGAACATCGAGCGCGCCCGGACCCACTACTTCCGCGGCTGGGAGAACATGCGCGTCGGAAGCGTTCGACGTCGGCCGCGGCGGAATTCGGCGCGGCGATCGAGCTCTATCCGCAAGTACGCCATGGCGCACTACAGCCTGGGCCGCGCTTACATGGCGCTGCGCCGTTACAACGATGCGATTCGCGCGCTGACCGCGTGCAGCACGATCTTCAGCGCCGAAGCCAGCCGAAGTCTTCAACAACCAGCTGGACGCCAACCGGCAGCGCCAGGACCGGCTGATGGAACTGCAGGACATCCGCTCGCAGGTATCGAAGGGACCGCAGAACGCCGGCACGCAGGACACGCATGCGGCAGATCGACAACGCGATCCGGATGACGAGCAACGCGTCCGATCGCGGACAGAGCGATCGTCGATCGAGATTCCGGTGCCGTCGTTCGTGTCGCTCTCGCTCGGCAGCGCCTACTTCCGGTCCGAACAGTTCGATGAAGCCGAGCACCAGTACCGGGCCGCGATCGCGCCGATCCCAAGGCCGGCGAAGCCCACAACAACCTCGCCGTCATCCTGATGATGAAGGCGCAGTACACCGACGCGATGGCCGAGTTGAAGGCGGCGGAGAAGGCGGGGTTTCGCGTGAATCCTGAGTTGAAGGATCAGATCAAGAGCCGGATGGCGCAGTAAGGGCGCAGGGCGCAGGGCGCAGTGGGCGCAGCGGCGCAGGGCGCAGGGCGCAGCGGCGCAGGGGCGCAGCGGCGCATAGGAAAGCCGGACATCTCCACAGAACGACTCCCGTGCCCATGCCTCGCATCCCAATGCCCCTATGCCCCTATGCGCCTATGCGCCCATGCGCCCATGCGCCATGCGCCCATGCGCCTATTCGCTCACGCGCAGCGCATTGAACAGCAGCTTGAACGTGGCATGCGACTGCGCCGCGGAAGTGCGGCCGGAACCCGAAAAGCGTCACGTGCCCTGTGCCGAATGGCACGTCGATGGCCGCCTGCCGGCCGCCGAGGCGATCGGCACCGAGTAGCCACCCGCTCATCAGCAAGTTGTCCGCCGACGCGTAGCGCGCCAGCGTGACGACCGACGGATCGTCGGTCTCGAATGCCCGCGACTCGGCGAAGTACGCCGCCGTGGACGACGGCATGCCGAACGCACCCGGCTTGGTGGGATCGACGTCAATCCGCAGCACCGATCCCGGACAGTAGAAGACTGCCTGATCCAGGTCTGCGATCGGATTCCGGATGCGTGCGAACACGCCGCCGAACCTGCTGAGCACGAGCTCGCTCGCGTCGTCGAACGCCACCAGCCGACCACCCTCCTCCACGAACCTCTTGAGGGCGGCAATCCCCTCGGCGCCGATTCCTCCGCGATACTCGGGCGGCACGGGCCCGGTCGGGCCATTCCTCGACGGCGCAGCCGCGCCATGGCCATCGAGAATCGAGTTCGCCGACTGCGCCGGCAGCAGGACGACGTCGAACCGCTGGCGCAGATTGCCGGCGCGAATGCCCTGGTTCCGGAGCGTGGTGTAGCCGAAGCCGGTACTGCTCGAGGAGCCAGCGGATCCAGCCTTCATCGATGCTGGCCACCCAGCTCCGATAGAGCCCGATGCGGGCCGGACGCACGTCCTTGACGCCGGTGCGCGGCGGCTTCGGCAGGCGCCCCGCCTCCACGCCGAGGGTCTGCACCGCCTCCGTCAGCAGCTTCGCATCGTCCGGCGTGCGGGGCGTCACCAGGAAGGTGCGGGCGTCCCGCTTCACGGGCACGTTCGCCGCGAGCAGGCGATTCACGACGGCGGCGCTGTTGTTGGTGGACGGAGCGATCGCATAGGTCCTGCCGGCGTGCGCCGGCGCCGGCCGGCTCCTCTCGTCTCGGACGACGCCGGCCATCGCTGGAAACGTCTCGAGGCGTACCAAGCGCGCGGCGAATGGCTTCGCAACTGCGATCGCCTCGACGCCCATCTGAAACGCCAGGGTCCAGCCGGCCGTGTCGTAGGGCGGAATCGGCTTGCCGCCGGGACTCGAGCGCAAGTCGGGATAGCGCTGCGCCTCGAAGAGATCCTTGGCAAAGGCGCGGAACGGTTGATCGAGCCCGACCACCCACGTGCCGGCGGGATATTCACGGCCGTCGGCGGTGAACGGCGCCTCCGCGCGGTCCACGTCGATGGCGCCGCGCATCAACGTCTCGATGAACTTCGCCGCGGCGGGCAGATCGTGCTGGAGAGGCGGAACAAGATAGGCAACCGGGGCTTCGGTTCGGCCTTTCTCAATCTGCCGCGCGCCAACCTGATAGATGCCGTAGAGCAGTTGCTCCCGGTACTTGGCTGCGACGTCGAGGACCGCGAGTGATCCGGTCAGCATGTAGTCGACGGCATCCCTCAAGTGCAGCGTCCCGCCCTTCCACGGGTTCGGATATGCCGTCGACGGCTCGAGCGTCGGGGTGCCGTTCGACAACTCCCGGGGAAAATCCGCGGACGAATAGGTGAACGGCGTGGCCGACGCGTGACCGGTCTCGGTCAGGATGCCGATGATGTTGTGGAAATACGACGCCGTCCTGACCGAGCCGTTGTACCAGGTCGAGAACTCGTAGCGCGACACGATGCCGTCCTTCCGTTCGCGCTCGAAGCGATAGAGCATCGCGCCGCCGACCAGATCGATGCCCCGCATGATCTGGGGGTCGATGTTCGGGTTGAACGGATCGGGGAAGGGCGGCACGAACATCCGCGGCGGCCACGTGCCCTGATGCTGGTTGTACATGATCTGGGGCAGCCAGTCCCTGTAAAGCAGCCGATTCACGATCCGCGTCTCTTCCTGCGCCTGCATGTAGAAGTCGCGGTTGTTGTCGTGGCCGACATATTTCTGGTACAGCCACGGCATCGGGCTGTCCTGGTACGGGGTGCCGAGCGTGCGGCGGTACCATTCGGCCACCATGTCGAGGCCGTCGGGATTGATCGTCGGCAGCAGCACGAGGATGACGTTGTCGCGGATCGCCTGCATCTCGGGCGACTCCTCGGTGGCCACGCGCCAGCCGAGCAGCAGCGAGTGCTGCGCCGTCGCTACCTCGCTGGCGTGAAGGCCGTTGTCGATCCAGACGATCGCCTTCCCTTCCCGCGCCAGCGACCTCGCCGCGTCGTCCTGCAGGCCGCGAACGAGCGCGAGCCGCCGCGCGATATCGCGGTAATGTTCGAGCTTCGCGAGGTTGGCCTCGGACGAGATGACCGCGACCAGCATGTCGCGGCCTTCGGTCGACTTGCCGGCCGACGTGAGCATGACGCGGTCGGACGCCGCATCGAGCTTTTCGAAATAGCTGCGGATCTGGTTGAAATCGGCGAGCTTGTAGTCGTCGCCCGGCGTGAACCCGAGCACGTCGCGGGGAGTCGGGACCGTAGGTTGGCGCGCTACCACCGCGCCAACCGGGAATGTGGCCGCGACAATCCCGAGCGCCGCTGCGATCCAGATCGGCGCTCTCGTGTGGGCGCATGGCAATGCGCCCAGGCGGCGTTGCCCGGTCACGTTGTCCGCATAATCGGATGCACCCCGCGGGGCGCATTGCCATGCGCCCCTACACTGTCCTCGCCCGTGGCCACGCCCTAGATCTGCACGGTGTCGATCTGCGCGCGCTGCAAACGGCCGCTGAAGTCGACGTAAATCGACTTCCATTCCGAAAAGACATCCAGTGCCGCGGTCCCCGCCTCGCGATGGCCGTTGCCCGTCGCCTTTGTGCCACCGAACGGCAGGTGTACTTCCGCGCCGATGGTGGGCGCGTTCACATAGAAAAGACCCGTGTAGACATCGCGCATCGCCACGAAGGCCTTGTTGATGTCGCGGGTGTAGATCGAGGCTGACAGTCCATAGGCCACGTCGTTGGCAATCCCGATCGCCTCGTCGAGCGACCCGCAGGCGAGCACCGACACGACCGGACCGAAGATTTCCTCGCGCGCGACGCGCATCGACGGCGTCACGCCGGTAAAGATCGTCGGCTCGTGAAAGAAGCCGCGGGCGAATGCGCCCGACGTCAGGCGGTTGCCGCCAACCGCCAGCGTTGCGCCTTCCGCCTGGCCGATCTTCACGTATTCGACGACCCGCGACAGCTGCGCCTCGCTGACGCTGGGTCCCATCTGCGTGGAGCCCTCCAGCCCGTCGCCGACACGCAGCTGCCGAGCGCGCGCGACGAAGGCCTCGACGAATGCGTCGTGGACCTTGTCATGGACGACGACGCGGCTGGCGGCCGTGCACCGCTGGCCGCTGGTGCCGAAGCCTCCCCAGAGCGCGCCGTCCACGGCGAGCTCGAGATCCGCATCGTCCATCACGAGAATCACGTTCTTGCCGCCCATCTCGAGATGCACCTTCTTGAACGTCGAGGCGCAGGCCTGGTTCACGAGCCGTCCCGTTTCCGTGGAGCCCGTGAAGGAGATGACATTCACGTCGGGGTGTGAGACCAGCGGCGCGCCGGTCCCCGGACCATCGCCCAGGACCAGGTTCAGCACGCCCGGCGGCAATCCGGCATCGTGGAGGGCCTGCACGAAATTCACGGCAGAATGCGGCGCCTCTTCGGCGGGCTTGAAGACAACCGTATTGCCGCAGACCAGGGCGGGCAGGATCTTCCACGACGGAACGGCGATCGGGAAATTCCAGGCGGTGATCATCCCGCAGACGCCGATCGGCTGGCGAACCGACATCGCGAACTTCTCGCGCAACTCCGACGGTACAGTCTGGCCGTACTGACGGCGACCCTCGCCCGCCATCAAGTAGCTCATGTCGATCGCTTCCTGCACGTCGCCCCGGGTCTCGTCGAGAATCTTCCCCATTTCGCGCGTCATCGTCCGCGCGTACTCCTCCTTTCGCTCCGCCAGGATTTCAGCGGCGCGATACAGGAGCTCGGCGCGCCGGGGCGCGGGGACCAGGCGCCATCGGGCGAACGCGTCGCGCGCCGCGGCCACCGCGGCGCTTACATCCTCGGGTGTCGAACGCGGCAGCACGCCGATGACATCGTCCTGATTCGCCGGATTGCGGTTCTCGAGCGTGCCCGACGCGGATGCGTCCACCCACTGTCCATTGATGAAGTTTCGATATGACGTTGGCGCCGTCCGGGTCATCGACATGCCGCCAGAGTGCCGTACTCCGGATGAGCGCGCAAGGTCGCGGAATGTCCTGATCCGGACACATCGCGCCAGACGTATTGCTGTACAGGTCTCGTGCCGATTGAGTGAGATACACGCGTCGCCGGCGCCTGTAACTCTAGGGCATGCGCCGGTGTCTGACTGGGTAGCACTGATGTCCAGAACGCGCGTCAATGTGGCACTTAACGCCACGGGAAACCGTCCGGCATCATACGATTTGCCGGATTTTCTAGGGGAACCGAACAGGACGGGCCGAAAAACGCGTGGCGCGATTCTTGAATCAAAAACGGCCAGAGGACACGGTCATGCATACGGGTGAACACAGTCTGGCAGCACCGGCCGTCAAGGCCCTGCGGAAGGTTGTTGTCGTGAACGGCAACCCTGAGGTGCTCGAACTGCTCGAGTCGGCGCTCGACGGTGGCCGGTACGATCTCGTGTTTGCTGATGCTGGCCAGCATGCCTACTCGATCATCAAGCGCGAGCAGCCCGATCTCGTCGTGTTGGCGGTGAGAATTGACGTGATGGAGGGATTCCAGCTCCTCTCGATGCTCAAGCTGGATCACGGCACTCGCCGGATCCCGGTCGTCACCTACACGACAGATTCGAGCGACGACGACTTCGAGGACGAAGACTACGAGGACAGCGGGGTCGAGTACGAGCCCCGGATGCCCCTGCGCCTGCACTGACGATTTCGACTAGCGCACTGGCTGAAGCAGCCTGCCGCGCCGTAGCCGTGAAGCGGCGAAGGCGGGCTGCTTCGGCGAGATGCTATAGTTTCGCCGCACATGGCCGATGGCAGGCGTCACTCCGAGCGAATCCAGATTCTCGGAGATCTCCCTGGCGCCGCGACGGTTCACCAGAGCATCCTCGTCAAGGAACTGAGCAGCGGCGGCGCTCTGGTTCAAACCACCTTTCCTCTCGTCCTGAATGCCATCCACGAGTTCCGCCTGGCGCTCGGCGGCTTGACTGTCGTCGTCAAAGGGCGCGTCGTCCACTGCAGGATCGAAGAAGTCGATGCCGATGGGCTCGTCTACCGGGCGGGCGTTGAGTTCGTGGACATGCCCGATTGGGTGGGGACGGCTATCGCCGACTTCCTGGCGGCGGTGAAAGATGGACGCCAGGGCTGATCCGGAAGGGGCGGCCGACGCGAGGCGCGCACGGATGGCGGACCTGGGATTTTTCTACGGAACGCTGATGACCGGCTTCGATCGCCGCCAACGGCTCGGCCTGGACGCCAAGATGGCATTTCGAGGACACGGCTGGATCCACGCGGCGTTGTTCGATCTCGGGCTGTATCCCGCCGCGGTGCCGGACGAAGAGAGCCGGGTGTGGGGCGAGGTGTTCGAGCTGAGCGACTCGCCCACCGTGCTGGCCGCGCTCGACGAGATCGAAGGCTACAGCCCCGAGGATGCCGACACCAGCCTCTACCTTCGCCGCCGGGTGCGCGTGCATCTCGATGACGACACGACGGCGGACGCGTGGGTCTACTTCTACAACGCGCCGCTTGGCCACGCCACGCGCATTTCGTCCGGCGACTACCTCGCGCATTTGAAGCTTCGGTAGACAAGATCCCGATGGCCCGACTTCAGTCGGGCCAGATCTAGGCTGCACTGAAGTGCGGCCCTACTGCAGTCAATCTGCAGTCGTACAATCGCGCATGCGAATTCTCGGGTTTGCGCTGCTGGTCCTGGCTTCGGGCGTAGGTCACGCGCAGTCGCCGGCGCCGGTCCTCACTGACGTCGACCCCGTGGTTGCCCAACTCGTCGCTGCGGCACAGGAAACACGGATTGCTGAGAGCATCAAGACACTCGCCGCGTTTGGCACTCGACAGCTCTACTCGGACACCTCTTCGCCGAACCGTGGGATTGGTGCCGCCCGCGAGTGGATTCGGCAGCAGTTCGTCGCGGCCAGCCCACGGCTTCAGGTCTCGTTCGACACCTATCAGGTTGCTGCCCAGGGCGGCCGGCTGCCGCGCGACGTCGAGCTCAGAAATGTCGTCGCGGTTCTGCCGGGCAAATCGGCGAGGCGAATCTATGTGACCGGGCACTACGACTCCGTCGCACGCCGGACCGACGGTCAGGGCGGCGGGTCGGGCTTCGACTGGACGCGCGCCGACAACGACGCTCCCGGTGCGAACGACGATGGGTCGGGCACGACCGTGGTGCTGGAGGCGGCGCGGGCGCTCGCGGGAAGCGAGGTCGAGTTCGACGCAACGATCGTTTTCGTCGCCTTCGCAGGCGAGGAGCAGGGTCTCGTCGGCGCGACCCTGCACGCGGCTCGTGCGGCGCGGGAGGGCCGGCGGATCGAGGCCGTCCTCAACAACGACATCGTCGGCGGAAGCCGCGGCGGCGCCGGTGTCAGCGACGCCGGCCAGGTCCGCGTGTTCTCGGAGGCGCCAGAGGATTCCCTGTCGCGGCAGGTTGCCCGCTACGTGCGACGGCAGGCTGCGCGCTATCAGCCCGGTCACGCAGTGACGCTGATCGCGCGCGCCGATCGCTTCGGCCGTGGCGGCGATCACACGCCTTTCAACCAGCAGGGGATCGCCGCCGTGCGCATCACGGAGGCCCGAGAGAACTACTCGCGGCAGCACACCGTGGACGACACCCCCGAAGGCGTTGACTCGGCCTACCTGCTGCGGAACGTCCGGGTAAATATCGCGGCACTGGCGTCGCTGGCGCTCGCGCCGCCAGCGCCACGTGTGACCGATGACGAAGGACTGCCGCGGCTGACCCGAGGCGCGTCCGGATACGACGCGCAGCTGGCGTGGGCGCCGGTGGAAGGCGCAGTCGGTTATCGGGTGTTCTGGAGGGACGCCTGGGCGCCGGACTGGCAGCACGAGGTCACCGTCGGCGCGCTGACCGAGGCCACCCTGCCGGGCGTGTCCATCGACAACGTGGTCATCGGGGTCGCGTCGTTAGGCGCCGGCGGACGTGAAAGCCTGACGTCGGTGTACGTTATGCCGGAACGGAAGCTGAGGGAAATAAAGACGGTGCAGCCCTAGTCCTCATCGGCCTGATGGCCGGAGGCCTCGCCAATGAGGTCGATGACCTGCGACGGCACTTCGAACGACAGCGAGACGGTTTTGCCGGTGCCCGTGAGCTGCAGCGAATTCATCAGCGCCTGGAGCTCGGGTTTCTGGCCGGCCTGAAGCTTCGCCAGTGCCAGGAAGCCCTGAACGACATCGCGGAGATTCTGCCCGGCCTGCTCGTCGCGCGCCTCGGCGCGGATGTTGCCGCGCACGCCACCGTTGATGTGGCCGTTCGCCGAGAACAACCGCACCGCGGGAATCTTGCTGACGACGCCTTCGGGCAGCTTGTGCCTGGCTGATGAGGGCATCGAACCGGCCCACGGCCCAGGCGTTGCTGTCGTCCATGTCCTTCACGAGGTTCATGATCTCGTGGTTGGCGAGGACGCTCTGGCCGCCCTGGCGATCGATCGCGTGCTTGATGACGCTGGTCTCGCCGACGCCGACGAGGCCGGGGCTGATAAGGGCGACGGTGAAGCTGTGCTCCGTCTTGTCGCCCATCCCGTCATTGGTCTTGCTGATCAGCCGCTTCCCCTTGTAGTCCTCCACCTGGCCGCCATGCTCGCGGGCCAGTGCCTCGAGGCGCGTCACGTCGAACCGCCCGGTAGCGAGGACCATGCCGCTGTACCGTTCGGTCTGATTCGGTTCCATGAAGGCGACGACGCGATCGATGTCATGCTCGATGTCGATGCCGGTGGCCTTCTGGAATTCCTCCTGGCCCTTGTCGTCGTGCTTGCGAGCGAGTGTCGAGTGCAGCTTCTTGCGGAGATCCGACCGCATCACGTCCTGGACATTGGCGTAGGCGACCAGGACGGCGTCGGCGGGCACATATTGCAGTTCGGATGGTCCCTCGGGCCGCCCGAATGCCCCCATGGGCATTCCTGTGTAATACGCGACGAGGCCCGTGCAAAGCCCGACGAGCAACACTGTCACCGAGCCGAACATGAAGTAGCGGGTCCGCTTTGTCATTCGAAGCACGTCCTCTAAGCTCGTATACGGGTGCCGGCGAAAGTCAGTTCCGGAATTGGCCCCAAATCATTGCTCCAGGACGTATTCCCGGCGTTCGACAGCCCGCGCCGCCAGCCCCAGGGACAGGGCGGCAATCGCCGCCAGCGTCAGAAGGGCCTGAGCCGGGCCCACGCTTTCCCTGAAGAAGGACTGCAGCATCGAGAGCACATTCTCCTGGGGCATGGTGTGGGGCACCAGACTCTGAGTATAGAAGGCGATCGTGAACCGCTTCAGGTATCCGGGGAGCGCGAGCGCGAAGTTCTCCCACCCAAAGGCGAAGAAAAGGCCAATGAGGACGGGGCGCTTGACCCAGGCGCCTACCGCCGCGAACAGGGCCCCATAAACGGCCAGCCCGACGGCCAGCAGGACCAGGTCCCGCAGAAGGTTCGGGAACGTCGCGGCGATGCTGGCCCCCCCCACCGGGACCACGAGGAAATAAATCAGCAGCACCGACGGCAGCACGATGAGGATGGTCGACGCCAGATAGGCGAGGTACTTCCCGATGAGCACCGCCGATCGGGAAATCGGACGAGTAAACAGATACGTGATCGTCTTGTCCTCGACTTCGTCGGCAATCAGGGACGTGCCATAGAACACCCCCAGAATCGGCACGATGAACTTCAGGAAGAGAAACCACATCATCAGGCCGAAAATGGCCGACCCGCCGACGCGGATGCCGTTCACCTTCATCGCCGGCAGGTTCATCATGTCGACGACGCGCAGGATGAGCGCGATGAGGACGGGCCCGCCGACGATCAGGCCGAGGAAGACGGTGCGCCGCGACCACAGCATCTCGCCGAGCGAGACGTCGAAGACGCGCAGCGACGCCGTCGTCAGCGACGGCATTTTCGGGAGTGCGCGTGTGGTTGTCGTAGACATTTGTGGAGGCGGGGCTTTAGCCCCGCGGGCAATGGGTCGTCATTTCACAAGGTATTGGAAGACGGCTTGGAGGTTGTCGTCGGGCGAGGTGACTTCCTCGACGCCGCCGGCCTCACCCGTCGCCGCCAGTTGCGTCAGCCGCGCGTAGAACACGTCCGGCTTTTCCGTCTGCACGATCAGCGCACCCGGATCGAACTTCAGGCTCAAGACATCGTCATCGGTCATGAACCGGCGCGCGAGCGCGCGCGGGTCGGCCGCCTTGATGTAGACGGTGTGCGGATGCTCGTCGATGAGATCGCGGATCTGGTGGACGTTCCCTTCCGCGAGGATCCGGCCGTTGTGAATCAGCAGGATGTTCGACGTCATCGCCTCGATCTCGTGCAGGATGTGGCTCGAGACGACGATGCTCTTGCCGGCGCGCGCCCAGTCCTTGACCAGCCGGATGGTGCGGCGCCGCATGATCGGATCCATGCCGCTCAGCGGCTCGTCGAGGATGAGCAGCTCGGGATCGTGCACGAGCGCCTGCGCCAGCTTCACTCGCTGGCGCATGCCTTTGCTGTAGGCGCCGATCTTCTTGTTGGCGGCCGGCATGAGATCCACCTGCTCGAGCGCGGCGGTCGCCGCCGAGCGCGATTCGGCATCGCCATAGCCGTTCAGACGCACCAGCGCCTGCACCCACTCGAGCCCGGTCATCCGCTCGTAGAAGGCGTCCTGCTCCGGGCAGAACCCGACCCGGAAGAAGAGCGCCGGGTTGCCCCAGATGGGTTCGCCAAAGACGGTGATCTGACCCTTGCTGGGCTTCAATTGCCCGGTGATCAGCTTCATGAACGTCGACTTGCCAGCGCCGTTCGGGCCGAGCAGGCCGGTGATGCCCCGCGGCACGCGGACGTTCACGTCGTTCAGGCCGATGACCTGCCCGTACCACTTGCTGAGATGCGTCGCTTCGACGAGCGGCGAATCCACGCCGGTCACGCCACCACCTCCACGCCACGAATCCGACGTTCGAGGATCAGCATCGCGGCAACGATCATGATGATGAGGACCCCGAACGAGAAGACGACCGGCGTGTCGTGTCGCGGCGGGACGCGAAAGATGACATCGCCAATCTGCGCGAGGCTTTGCGTCGGCGAGACGATCGACGCACTGCTCACCTGCACGACGTACTTGAGCATCCCGAAGAGCGCATCGGTGAAGAAAATCACGCCCGCATACATGATCCCGACAAAGCGGGGGCTCTTCGACATCGACGAGAGCGCCAGCATCGACAGCGTCGCCAGGATCACCTGCAGAAACGAATAGACCGTAATCGCCGGGAACAGGAAGGCGTTCTTCTGCACGAAGGCGAAGCTGCCGGCGAACATGATCTGCAGGAACAGGAGCAGGAGCGCCGGCACCCACGTCGCCGCCAGCAGGAAGACCGCGAGTGTGGCGGCCTTTCCAGCCACGTATTCCAGGCGCGTCAGCGGCTTCGACAGATAGATCTGCAGCGCGTTGGCGCGGCGGTCGTTCGCGATCAGTCCCGCGCCCACGTAGATCGTGATGAAGAACACGAAGATGCTTTGCTGTTCGAGATACTCGCGGAATGTCTGCGCCGTGGGCGCGAAGAACGCCGCCTGCGAGAAGTTGGTCGAGATATACAACTGCACGCACCTGACGAGGAACGGCCCGTACACGAAGAGAAGCAGCCCGAGAAACAACCGCTTCGAGACCATGGTCCGGATGCCGGCGCGCGCGATGACCAGCCAAGCCTGCCCTTTGGCGTCGCGGCCGCCGGCATAGCGCCGATATCCCTGATCGTGAATGGGCATGGAGGCCTTATTCCTCGCCCACCGCGCGCGCGAACACATCTTCGAGTGTCGGCACGCTCGGGCGCAGGTGGCGCAGCTGCAGGCCAGCGCGTGCCGCGAGGGCGAATAGATCGGTTGCATCCTGCCCTTCGGGCACGAACACCCGCATCTGGTCTTCTTCCGTCTCGTGACACTCCAATCCGGCCTCACGGTACACGGCCGCGAGCCGATCGTTGCCTTCCTTGGCGCGCACTTCGAAGACCCGGCCCCGCGGTCCTTTCAGGACGTCAATCGAACCCGCGGCGGCGATCCGCCCCTTGTCCATGATCACGACGTTGTCACAGCGGTACTCGACGTCGGGCAGCAGGTGCGAGCAGAGAATCAGGTTCACGTTCTTGTTGTGTCCGAGGTCGCGAATCAGCTCCAGCATCTCGTCGCGGCCTTTCGGATCCATGCCGTTGGTCGGCTCGTCCAGGAACAACAGGTCGGGATCGTGCACGAGCGCCTGTGCCAGCTTGATCCGCTGCTTCATGCCGGTGGAATAGGTCTCCACGTTCCGGTAGCGCGCCTCGCCCAGGCCGACGTAGTAGAGCACTTCGTGCGCGCGCTGAATCGCGTCGACCGGCCGCAATCCGGCAAGCTCGCCGCAGTAGCCGACAAACGCCACCGCGGTCATACCGGGTATATGGGCGTCGTTCTCAGGCATGTAGCCAATCCGCGCCCGGATTTCGAGCGGGGAGGTCGCGACGTCGAGGCCGAGCACGCGCATCGTGCCCTGATCGGGCTTGATGAACCCGAGCAGGCTCTTGATCATCGTGCTCTTGCCGGCGCCATTGGGCCCGAGCAGGCCGACGGCGCCCGGCTGAAACCTGGCCGAGACGTCCCGCAGCGCAAAATTGCGGCCGTATTTGACGCTGACAGTTTCGAGCGATACGACCGAATCGGCCGTGGTGCCGGTGGGCACTTCACGCGGCGCAGCGGCTTCGGCGGTTTCGGTCATGCTCGTTGTTTGATACGGCGGGACGATTGACGAGGTTCGCGCATCAGAGGGTGCCCTTCAGTCCGAGCGCCTCGGCGCGAGTGCCCAGGAATCGAATCACGTTCGCGACGTGCTCGTCGAGCGGCAGCCCCAGTTCCTCGGCGCCCCGGCGCAGATCGTCGCGGCTCACGGCGCGCGCAAACGCCTTGTCCTTCATCCGCTTCAGCACCGATGACGATTCCAGGTCGAGCACGCTCTTGCTCGGCCGCACGAGCGCGGCCGCCGTCACGAAACCCGACATCTCGTCGCACGCGTAGAGCGTCCGCTCGAGACGGCTCTCGCGCGGCACGCCGCTGTAATCCGCATGGGACAGGATCGCACGAGTGACCCAGTCGGGATACCCCAGGCCCTTGAGGACCTCGACGCCACGAAACGGGTGGTTCTCAGCGTCCGGGTACCTCTCGTAGTCGAAGTCGTGAAGCAGCGCGACGAGACCCCAGTCATCCTCGTCCTCGCCGTATAGGCGTGCGTATCCTCGCACCGCAGCTTCGACACCGAGCATGTGCTTGCGCAAGCTCTCGCTCGTAGTCCATTCCGTTACGAGCGCCCATGCCTCTTCGCGAGTTGGCATCATCTCAGGGTTTCAGGGTTTCAGGGTTCGCAGGGTCGCAGGGTCCCAGAGCCCGGCGCGCGCTGCGTGCGCCCTGATTCACCGAAATATGTTCACGAAGGCCGTGATGATCAGCGCGTTCGTGAAGTCGATGAAGAACGCGCCGACCATCGGCACCACGAGAAATGCCCGTGGCGCCGGTCCATAGCGCTCGACGAGCGCCTCCATGTTGGCCATCGCGTTCGCGGTCGTGCCAAGCATGAACCCGCAGAACCCGCTCGAGATGACCGCGCCCTCGTAGTCCCGACCCATCAGCTTGAAGACCGGCCAGACGCTCAGCGCCGACACCAGCACGACCTGTATCAGGACGATGATCGCCAGCGGCAGGGCGATGTGCACGATCTCCCAGAGCCGGAGCGTCGTCAACGCCAGCACGAGAAAGAGCGACAAGGCGACGTTGCCCAGATCGTCCACCAGCCGTTGCGAGATCCCGACAACGTTCAGCAGTTCGTCGGCGTTCCGCATCGCCGCGGCCACGAGCATCGCGCCGATATACGCGGGCAGCGCCATGTCGATCCGCGCCAGCCAGCCGTTCAGCGACGCGCTGACCAGCCCACCGATCCACATCGCCACGAGCATCACGACCAGCGTCTTCAACAGCGCGTATGACTCGCGGTCCTCGCCCGCCGGCACCTCCGCGACGGGCTCGACCATCCGATCCTCGACGATGTGCACCGCCGTTTCGTGAGGGGCGCCGTGCACACCTCCGCGCGGCGTCCTGACCGCATAGTGGCGAATCAGCCAGGTGCCGACGGGTCCGCCAATGATGCCACCGGAGACGATGCCCACCATCGCCGAGGCGACCGCCAGCGTCCCCGCCGCCGGGACGCCGGCGGCTTCGAAGAGCGGCGCAAACGCCAGGCCGGTCGCGGGGCCGCCGGTCAGCGTCACCGAGCCCGCGAGGACGCCCATCAACGGATGCTGACCCAGCGCCAGGGCGCTCGCGATGCCGATGACGTTCTGCGCCACGGCTGCCAGCGTCGAGATGACGAAGAACACCAGCACCAGCGGACCGCCAACCCGCAGCAGCGACACGCTGGCGCCAAAGCCGACCGACGTGAAGAACGCGATCATCAGCGGCGTCTGCAGCGTCGTGTCGAGGGTCACGAGCGTCGTCCCCATCTGCCGCGCCACGCTGATGACAATCGCGACCAGCAGGCCGCCGACCACCGGCGCCGGGAGGTTGTAGCGCGTCAGCGGGGGAATCAGCCGTTTGATGCCGTGGCCGGCGAAGAGGACCAGGCCGGCGAAGGCAAGCGACTGTACGAGGTCGAGGGTCACCGTCGCGAGCCGACGTCACGGAAGGACACGGATCAGAGGGTCACGGACGGACACGGATCAGAAGGTCACGGACAGACACGAACTTACACGGATTTCGAAACTGAATTGTTCATTTTCCGTGTCTAGCGGCTATAGTGCCAACGATTTCAGCATCGTATCGAAAAGGGAGCCGGATGACCACACCAGCCGCCGCTGCGCCGGCCGCGACCGGGCTCGACACCGAGTTCAAACGCGGTCTCGGATTGTTCGACTCGACGATGGTCGTCGTGGGCTCGATGATCGGTTCGGGCATCTTCATCGTCTCCGCCGACATTGCGCGGCAGGTCGGAAGTCCCGGGTGGCTGCTGATGGCCTGGATCATTACCGGCGCCCTCACGCTGACGGCGGCTCTTTCCTACGGCGAGCTCGCGGCGATGATGCCGCGTGCCGGCGGACAGTACGTGTACCTCCGCGAGGCGTTCTCGCCGCTCTGGGGATTCCTCTACGGATGGACGCTCTTCCTCGTCATCCAGACCGGCACGATTGCGGCGGTGAGCGTGGCGTTCGGGCGGTTCCTCGGCGTTCTCTGGCCGACCATCGCCGAGGACCACTATCTGATCGCGCCGATTCACCTCTCGACAGGCTATGCCGTGTCGCTGTCGACCGCCCAACTCGTCGCGGTGCTCCTGATCGCGCTCCTCACCTGGACGAACACTCGCGGCATCGACTACGGCCGCATCGTGCAGAACGTCTTCACGGTCGCCAAGACCGGCGCCCTGGTGGCGCTGATCGGGGTTGGGCTGCTGCTTGGCTGGAATGCGGACGCGGTGAGCGACAACTTCGGCAACTTCTGGGGCATCCGCGGGCAGGTCGACATCGTCACGGGACTGTCAGCCGCGACGACGTTCGGACTGTTCGTGGCGCTCTGCGTCGCCCAGACCGGATCGCTGTTCTCGTCGGATGCCTGGAACAACATCACGTTCACCGCGGGGGAAGTGAAAGACCCGCGGAGGAACCTGCCGCTGGCGCTCGCGTTCGGCACGGGCATCGTGACCGCCCTCTATCTCCTGGCAAACGTCGCGTACCTGGTGACGCTTCCGATTGCGTCGATCCAGCACGCGCCGTCCGACCGCGTCGCCACGGCGACGCTGGACGCGATCTTCCCGGGCCTCGGCGCGACGCTGATGGCGTCCGCGATCCTGATTTCGACGTTCGGCTGCAACAACGGGCTGATCCTCGCCGGCGCGCGCGCCTACTATGCGATGGCGCGAGACGGCCTCTTCTTCAGGGCGATCAGCCGGCTGAACGAGGCGAAAGTACCCGCGGCGGGCCTCGTGATCCAGGGGGTGTGGTCGGCGTGTCTCGTGCTGCCGCGCACGTTCGACCCGGCGACGGGCCGCTACGGCAACCTGTATGGCAACCTGCTCGACTACGTCATCTCCGCCGCCCTGATCTTCTACATCCTGACGATTGCCGGCGTGTTCAGGCTCCGCCGTACTCGTCCCGATGCAGAGCGCCCCTATCGCGCGTTCGGATACCCGATCGTTCCGGTTCTCTACATCGCCGGCGCGTTGACGATCCTCCTGGTCCTGTTCGCGTATCGCCCCGCCACCACCTGGCCGGGGCTGATCATCGTCTTGCTCGGACTGCCCGTGTATTTCATGTGGAAGCCACGGAGCTGACGCACCTGCACCTGCGTACGTAGGCCCGAGCTTTAGCTCGGGCGTTCATCGGCCCCGCAACGGTGCCCAAGCTAAAGCTTGGGCCTACGAGTGTCTATTCTCCGCGTGCCGCGCGGTTGAGGCGATCGAGCTGATCGATGCGGTCCTCGTACTCGATCACCTTCGACTCGAGCATTTCCTTCAACTCGGGCGATCGACAGGTCAGCCAGCTGCGGTAGGTGCGTTCCAGCTTTACTTTGAGACGATCGATTTGCGCCTCGCGCGTGCGGACGCGCGCGCCGGGGTCATCGAGGAAGTCGGGACGTTCGGGAGGATGGCCGTTGCGCATGCCGGGCCGCGCAGCGGCGCCACTGTAACAGGTTTCGACCGAGGCGTCAGAGATTGGTCACGCCACTCGTCGAAAACGCTTCCGGCACCATCGCCAGGGCGCGTTCGATCACCGAGACCGCCTTCGGTGTCATCCGGAACGTGCCGAGCGACGTCGGATCGACAAGCACCGCATCGGCCACGTCAGACCCCGCAACCAGGCGTCCGCCGATCGGGCGACACAGGTAGTCGATCAGGACGAAGTGATAGCGGACGCGCCCCTCGGTATCGAGCAGAATGCGATCGAATACTTCGACGACCGGTCCGACTTCCACCTCGAGCCCGGTCTCTTCGCGCATCTCGCGGGCGACCCCCGCTTCGAGCGACTCGCCCAGCTCCAGCGTGCCGCCCGGCAGGCTCCACTGCCCCGCCAGCGGCTCGAACTTCCGCTTGATCAGCACGACGCTGCCGTCGTGAACGATGACGGCGCCGACGCCGACTACCGGCCGTTGCGGGTACCGTCGAGGCGGTACCTCTGTCGCCGGCGGGGCAGGCGCGTCGTCGTTGTCGACCGGGAACGAATGCGCGACCTCACGCTGCGTGTGAATGTGCCCGCCCTCGACGACGAAATCACTGTAGCCGCGACGCTCGCGGATGGTCGCGGCCCGCACCTCGCGCTCGGTCCATTCAGCATGGATCGTCCCGCTCTCAATCCGACCGATCATGCGGACGCGCCGCCTGATCCCGCCGTCGAAGCCCGGATCCCAGTCGGCGAAATGCCGCGCAAGCACGCCGCGAATCCCGTCGCGCCCCTGTACAAGACCATTGTCCTGCTCGAGTGAGGCCGTGGCCTCGTAGAGCACGTCGATGGCATCCAGCTCGCCGCGGTTGTAGGCCGCGAACCACTCGCGCACGAGATCGAACGGATCCGGACCGCTTTTCACTGCCCCATCACCTTCACGATCACCCGTTTGCGGCGCTGTCCATCGAACTCCGCGTAGAAGACCTGCTCCCACGGGCCGAGATCGAGCGCGCCGCGCGTGATCGGCAGGATCACCTGATGTCCCAGCACGGTTCGCTTCAAGTGCGCGTCGGCGTTGTCCTCGCCGGTTCGATGATGCCGGTAATCGGGACGCGCCGGCGCGAGGTGCTCCAGCCATTCCTGGATGTCGTCGATGAGGCCGCTCTCCCAGTCGTTGACGTAGACGGCGGCGGTGATGTGCATCGCCGAGACGAGCACCATCCCCTCCTTCACTTGGCTGGTCTCGACGATCGACGCGACCTCGTCGGTGATCCGGACGATCTCCCGCCGCTTCTTGGTCGTGAACCAGAGGTAGTCCGTGTGCACGGTCATCGGGAGCCGATCATACCTGCGTGGCAGCCGCGCCACGCTGGGGCGGAATTGCCAGCGCGAACGGGCGCGCCTCGACCATTGTCACGGGAAATTCGGCCGCAATCGTCACCAGAAGGGCCGGAGCCAGGCTGGCACACGTCTTGAGCAAGCCAGCAGTGGCAAGGAGGAGCCTCACTATGAAAGTCAGTCTGCATACGGCGGCGTTGGCCGTCAGTTTGAGTCTCGGGGCGGCAACCGTCATGAACGCCGCGCCGGCCACGGCGGCGGGAGTCGCGAAGGCGACCGCGGCAACCGTGAGCGGCACGATCAAAAGCGTGGATGCGTCGGCGAAGACCCTGACGCTGACGACCGCCAAGGGCGATGAGACGTTCAGCCTGGGCGACAAGACCAGCATCCATCACGGCTCGAAGGCGGCGACGGTCGCGGACCTGTCATCGCTGAGCGGTCAGCCCGCCAAGGTGCACTACACCGACTCGAATGGCACGAAGATGGTGACGTCCGTCATGGTTGGCGGCGCGCATCACACGGCAGCCGAGCACAAGGCGGCGTCTTCGTCGGCAACACCGAAGTAGGCGCGGCCCCAGGGGGCGGGGACGCCGTGCCGGCGGCGTCTCCGCTCCTCTCGAACCTCTCGAACAACGAATTCAGAACAACGAACAACGAGCTCGGAGCGTAGAACGCCGAGCGACGAACTCAATGCCCGGGTTCATCCCGTGGCTGTGCGCTCGTCGTTCGACGTTCGTGGCTCACCGCTCGTCGCTCTTTGTTCCGAGCTCGTTGCTGACGTGCGCTCAGACGACGTCCTTCGTCCCTCGCTCGCTGTCGACGCCGGACGCATCCGGCAGCGACACCCCGAACCGCTCCGCCATGCGATAAAGCGTCCGCCGATCGACGCCGAGGGCTTCGGCGGCACGCGTGCGGTTGCCGCCGACGGCGTCGAGCACGTGCAGCAGATACCGGCGTTCCAATTCATCGAGCGTCGGCAGGCCGTCGAACAGCCGGCCTTCCAGGCCGCTGCGCTCTTTCGAATCGCGCCGCCCGAATGCCGGTATGTCGTCGGCCGTGATCTCATGCCCGCGCGCGGTGACGACCAGGCGCTCGATGGTGTTTTCGAGCTCGCGCACGTTGCCGGGCCAGTCGTGTGCCATCAGACGTTCGAGGGCCGACGGCGCCAGCGCCACCGTCCGTCCGGCCCGGCCGCAGGCCGCCTTGAGAAAGCGATCGATGAGCAGCGGGATGTCCTCGTTGCGATCGCGGAGCGACGGAACCCGGATGATCAGCACGCCCAGCCGGTAGAACAGATCCTGCCGAAACCGTCCGGCCGCGACGGCTTCCTCGAGATCGACGTTGGTCGCGCCGAGGACGCGCACATCGATGCGCACGGCCCGTGTCCCACCCACCGGCCGGACCTCGAACTCCTGCAGGACCCGAAGCAGCTTGACCTGGAATGCTGGCGACGTGTCGCCGATTTCATCGAGAAAGATGGTGCCGCCCTGCGCCTGCTCGAACAGCCCGCGCGCGTCGCTGGTGGCGCCGGTGAAGGACCCGCGGGTATGCCCGAACAGCTCGGATTCGAGCAGCGTCTCCGTGATCGCGCCGCAGTTCACCGGAACGAACGGCCGTGCCGCCCGACGGCTGTGGTGATGGATCGCGCGGGCGACCAGCTCCTTGCCGGTGCCGCTTTCGCCCGTGATCAGCACCGGCACGTGGGCGTCGGCGGCCTGCGCAACCTGCTTGTAGACCAGCAGCATCGCAGCAGAGCGGCCAATCAGTCCCGCCGGCACCTCGACCGTCGGCGCCGGCGCCGGCGGAGCGGCCGGGGCGCTGAGCGCTCGCTCGACGACTGCCTTGACCTCGGCGATGTTGAACGGCTTGCTGATGTAGTCGAAGGCGCCGTTGCGCACGGCATCGACGGCGGTTTCGAGGGTGCCGAATCCGCTGATCAACACGACCCTCGTCGCCTTGCCGTCGGCGCGAATCGCGCGCAGCAGGTCGATACCCGATCGCCCCGCATTCAGGTTGATATCCGAGACCAGGACGTCGATGGTCCGCTCGCGAAGGAGATCGAGCGCCGGACCGGGCGCCCGGGCCGACAGGATCTGCCGTCCCGACCCGGCGAGCAGCTCCTCCATCAGCCGTACGGTCTCGGCGTCGTCGTCAACGATCAGTAACGTTGGCATCGTCTTCAGTCGGGCCGGCATCGGCCGGCAGCGTAATCGTGAACGTGGTGCCGTGCCCAGGCTCGGACGTCACGTCCACACAGCCTCCGAGCCGGGCAATCACGTCTCTCGTGATGCTGAGACCGAGCCCGGTGCCTCGTCCCTCGGGTTTCGTCGTCACCCACGGATCGAAGATTCGCGGCAGAAGCTCCGGCGTGATCCCGGCTCCGGAATCCGACAGCCCGATGGTGACCTGGGCCGCGGTCGAGGAGGCGGCCACCCGCAGCACGCCACCGCCGGGCATGGCATCCACGGCGTTCGAGACCAGATTCAGGAGGGCCATCTCAAGCTCATCACGGTGACCACGCACCTTCGGCAGTGAACGGGCGAGGTCCGCCTCCAACGTGACGCGGGCCGCCGCGAGGCGTGGCCGCACGAGGTTCACAATCGACTCGAGCAGGCTGCCGACATCGATTGGCGCGGTCTCGCCCGGTCGCCGGGTGTGTTCGAGCAGGCTCCTGATCGCGTCGCTGACCCGGCCGATCTGCTCGAGAACCAAATGCAACCGTCGCGCCAGGTCGGGATCGAGGTCTCGCTGCTCCAGAAGCAGCTGGACGTGCCCGGAAATCAGGTTCAGCGGCGTACCTACCTGATGGGCGACGCTCGCGGCGGTCTGGCCGATCGTGGCGAGACGGTCGGCATCAGCCAGGGCGTCACGGAGGACGAGCATCTGGCGATAGCTCTCGATACGCTCTTCGTGGCTCCGATCGAGCGCGGTCGTCACCGCCGTGACGCGCTCCTCGAGCGCCTGATTGAACCCGCTCAGCCGATCCAGCATCTCGTTGAGACCGCGCGCGACCTCGCCCATTTCGTCGGGTCGGAACACGGCGGCCCGCGCCGAGAGGTCTCCGGCCCCGGCCCGCGCCATCGTCTCGCGCATCGCCTTGACCGGCGCGTAAACCACACGGCGCAGGATCTGGTCGAGCACGACGATCGCGACGATCACGGCCAGCGGCACGAGCCACAACGAAACGAGGCGTCCGCGCGTCCGCAACTGGGCGATCGGCGTCATCGACATCGTCACGACGACGGCGACCGGGGTTCCGCCGGCCGGCGCCGAACGCATCGCCACGCGGCTCATTTCGCCATCGTCGCGCGGCGCCTGGTCGCCGAGCGTCAGCAGGTCGCGGGCCAGGCTCAATGCGGCAGGAGACTCGCTCGACGTCGTGCTGGCAACTACCGCCGGCGCGCCATTCACGAGCTGAATGATCGAGATCGCGCGAATCGACGGTGCAGACTCTTCGAACTCATGGAGGTCCGCCACGAGCTCTTCGGCCCGCGGCGACGTCGGGCGAAGCTCCAGATCGTCGGCGACCGACTGCGCCATGACGAGGCCGGTTTCGCGCAGCTCGCGCTCGGCGGTTTCCTCGAACAACCGGATCTCGACGACCGACTCGACGCCAAGAACGAGCGCGACGACGATCGAGACTCCAACGATGAGGCGCGTGCGAAGCGCCATGCTGATCAGAGCGGAAGGCTGGCGTCCGCGTTGAGATCGCGGCCGGCGCGATCGCCTGCCTGAAGACGGCGCAGCCCGGCGGCCGCAATCATGGCGGCATTGTCGGTTGAGAGCGACAGACGAGGAATGAAGACCGGAATCCCGGTGCGTTGTCCACGCGCAAGCGCATCGTGGCGCAGCCGACTGTTCGCCGAGACGCCGCCGGCAATGCCGACGCTGGCAGCACCGTGCCGGCCAGCCGCGTCGAACAGCCGGTCGAGGAGGGATTCGACGACCGCCCGCTGGAAGCTCGCGCAGAAATCGTCGACGTCGGATTCCGACAGCGGCCAGCGGCCCGTGTCGCGGCGCGCCGTGACCTCGCGAAGGACCGCCGTCTTGACGCCGCTGTAACTGAAGTCCAGCGTGCCGGGGACGTGCGGCGCGTTGCGATCGGCGTGGGTCATCCGCGTCACCGGCAGATCGATCGCGCGATCGTTGCCGTTCGCCGCGCGGCGATCGATGGCGGGCCCGCCCGGATAGGCGAGCCCCAGCAGCTTCGCCACCTTGTCATACGCCTCGCCCGCCGCATCGTCCCTGGTCCGGCCGAGCAGCGTGTACTGGCCCGGAGCGGCCACCAGATAAAGGCTGGTGTGCCCGCCCGAGACGACGAGAATCGCGGCCGGCATCGGCAGCGCACCGTGCTCGAGAAACAACGACTCGATGTGGCCGGCGAGATGGTGGACGGCGACGAGCGGAAGGCCCCTCGCTTCAGCGAGCGCCTTGGCGAAGGCGACGCCGACGAGCAGCGATCCGACGAGTCCCGGCCCCTGCGTCACGGCGACCGCGTCGAGGCCCGACAGCGCGGTACCCGCCTCTTCGAGAGAATCGCTCGACGACGCCGCAGATATCGCGCACGTGCTGCCGTGACGCGATCTCGGGGACGACACCGCCCCATTCGCGGTGAATGTCGGCCTGCGAGGCGACGACATTCGAGCGCAGCGTCCATCGGCGTTCAGGCGGCGCGCCCTCTTCGACAACCGCGGCTGCGGTCTCGTCGCAGGATGTCTCGATGCCGAGAACCAGCATCAGCTCGTCACAGCTGCGCCGCGTCCCACGAGCACCGCAAGCGACTCGACATACGGCGGCCGGGCGATGCCGCGCTCGGTGATGATGCCGGCGATGAGCGCATGCGGAGTCACGTCGAAGGCCGGATTGAAGACCTTGGCGCCTTCGGGCGCGAGACGGACGGCCTTCACGTGCGTCACTTCCCTGGCCGGCCGCTCCTCGATCGGGATCCGGCGACCGTCAGGCGTCTCGAGGTCGATGGTCGAGACAGGGGCGGCGACGTAGAACGGCACGTTGTGCTCGCGCGCCACGAGCGCCACGGTGTAGGTGCCCACCTTGTTCGCGGTGTCGCCGTTTGCAGCGATGCGATCGGCGCCGACGACGACGAGATCGATGCGCCCGTCGCGCATGAGGGGAGCCGCCATGCTTTCCGTGATGACGGTCGTATCGATGCCGTCCTTCACCAGCTCCCACGCGGTGAGGCGGGCGCCCTGCAGGAACGGGCGGGTCTCGTCGGCGAAGACCGCCACCTTCTTGCCCTGTTCGATCGCGCCGCGAATCACGCCGAGCGCGGTGCCGTAACCGGCGGTCGCCAGCGCGCCGGCGTTGCAGTGCGTCAGGACGTGGCTGCCGTCGGGCACGACGGCCGCGCCATGCCGGCCGATCGCACGGCAGCTCGCCACATCCTCGTCGTGGATGGCTCGCGCCTCGGCGATCAGCCGCGCTTTGATCTGATCCACCGATTCACCCGTCGTCACACCCGCGGCAAAGGACGCCTTCATGCGGTCGATCGCCCAGAACAGGTTGACCGCCGTCGGCCGCGTGGCGGCCATCAGCTCGCACAGCCTGTAGAACTCGGCCGCGAGCTTCTGGGTCCCCGTCGCCTTGCTGGTGTCGACGCCGAGCGCGAGCCCCATCGCCGCGGCAACGCCAATAGCCGGCGCACCGCGGATGACCATTGTCTTGATGGCCTTCGCGACTTCGGCCGCCGTCCGGCACTGAACGTAGACCTCCTCAGACGGCAGCTTGCGCTGATCGACCATCACCACGGCGCCATCACGCCACTCGATTGTTGGAAGCATTCGTATTGATTCTAGCCCAGTGCTGCAGTCCAGCAGTGCTGCAGCAGCGGCATGAGACAGCAGCAGGGCCGCACTTCAGTGCGGCCGGACATGGCCCGACTGAAGTCGGGCCCTACTGCGGCGGTGAGCACGGCGGGACTGGGCACTGCGGGACCGCCTCACCGCGCCCTGCTGATAATCAGCTCTATCCGCGCGACCTTGCTCTCGCCGACAGCGATCGACGTCGCGAACTTGTCGAGACGCGGCAATTCGTCGACGGCCTTGGCAACGGACGGAGGCGGGTTTTCGCGCAGGGCGATCGCCCTGTAGTCACCGGCGGGCATGGCGTCGACGAACCAGAACCGGCCGTTCTCGTCGCTGTTGCCGGTCTGCACGGCCGTCGACCAGGCCGCCCACATCGATGTGTCGCTGGAGAAGATCAGCACCCGCGCGCCTTCGACCGGCAACCCCGCCTCGTCGTGCACGATGCCGACGACGGCGGTCGGTCGATCGCTGAAGACGACCTCGAGTCGAGCGGACGGCTTCGTCGAGAAGTCGATCGGGACATTCGTCACGTCCACGCCGTCGAGCAGCACCGCCTTCAGCCACCACGGCGAGGGGCTGCTGCCCCGCTCGGCCTCCGCCCGGATCAGCCGCGGACCGTGAGCCGGCGCAAGCGTGAACGTGCCATCCTCCCCGCTATCCGCGACGGTCGAATAGTTCTCGCGCATCCGCTCCACGGCGAGCACCGCCCGCACGGTGACATGCGGATGAAGCGCGTCCACATCACGCTCGGATTCGAATCGGATGCGGCCCTGGATTGTCGTCGCGGGATGCAGCGTCAGGACGATGCCGGAGACGTCGGCTTCTTTCACCGTGACCACGGCGAACCCGGATGTGGCGACCGCCATGTCCGACGCGCCGGTTACCGAAGACGCATCGAGCACGTACGTTCCCGGGGACAGTTCGCCGGACACAAACCTGCCGTCCGGCTCGACCTGACATGTCTCCGCCGAGAACCCGCCATCACTTTCGCCGCCGATCCACACGGTAACGTTGCGAGGGGGCTGGCCATCGGCCTCGACGACACGTCCCGACACCGTAGAGGCCCGCCGTACTGGTTCGGGCGCGATTTGATCCTGACCAGGCTGGACGCTCCCCCGGACAGGAAGGCCACCCCACGCGAGCAGCAGGCAGGCGATCCAGACCGCAGAGACGCGCGTGCTCATCGCAGCAAGCGATCGTCGAATGGCAGCGGCAGGAGGTCCGCCATCCGGTGATTTCCGGTGACGCGCCGAAGGTTGGCGAGCGTCACCTGGAGGTCGCCGCCGAACTCCCAGAGAATCTGCCGGCACGGGCCGCACGGCGGCGTCGGCGCGTCGGTATCGGCGACGACCGCGATCCGACGGAACTTCCGGTGCCCCTGCGCGAGCGCGGAAAACATCGCCACGCGCTCGGCGCACATCGTCAGGCCGTAGCTCGCGTTCTCGACGTTGCAGCCCTCGATGACGGTGCCGTCCTCGGCCTCGAGGGCGGCGCCGACCTTGAATGTCGAATAGGGCGCCACGGCGCGGCGTCTGGCCTTCCGGGCAGCGGCGACGAGCGGGTCAGAGGCGGGCAACGATTTCCTCCAGCAGTCGAATGAACTGGGCGCCGACGCGGCGCGCCACCTCCATCACCTCGTCGTGGTGAAGCGGCGTCGGCAGCACGCCGGCCGCGGGATTGGTGATGCATGAAATGCCGAGCACGTCGATCCCCATGTGCCGCGCGACGATCGCCTCTGGCGCGGTGGACATGCCCACCGCGTCCGCGCCGATGCTGCGAAGAAAGCGAATCTCGGCGGGCGTCTCGTAGCTCGGCCCGTGGAGGGCCACGTAGACGCCGTGGCGGACCGGTACACCCGCGGCGGACGAGGCCTGGTCGGCAATCGCACGGAGTCGCGACGAATACACCTCGGTCATGTCCGGAAACCGGAGGCCGAAACGATCATCGTTCGGACCGACCAGCGGGTTGCTGCCCATGAGATTGATGTGATCGTCGATCACCATCAGCGTGCCGGGCGAGAACGACGTGTTGATGCCACCGGCGGCATTTGTCAGAACCAGCGTCTTGATACCGATGCGGCCGAGCACGCGGGTCGCGAACGTGACGGTCGTCAGCGGGTGCCCTTCGTAGAAGTGCGCCCGGCCCGACAGGACGGCCACCTGACGGCCCGCGACGCGGCCGACCACGAGCCGGCCCGCGTGTCCGATCACATTAGACGACGGCCAGTGCGGAATGGCGGCGTACTCGAGGACGACGGAGTCCTGAAGGCCGTCGGCGAACGCGCCGAGCCCGGATCCCAGCACGATCGCAACCTGCGGAAGAGTCGCGACGCGACCACCAACGAAATCCGCCGCTTCGGAAACCTGATCGAAGTAGGTCATGCGATAACGCCCAAGCTAAAGCTTGGGCCTACGCGGAACTGGACGCCACGTACGTAAGCCTGAGCTTCAGCTCGGGCATCCCCAAGCGCCCATGTCCCCATGCGCCCATGTCCCCATGCGCCCATGCCCCCAATCACGGCGCCAGAAACAACGAAGCCATCGAGGCGTTGATTAAGGTCGCCAGGAAGCCGGCGAAGAGCGCCCGCGCGCCCAATGCGGCAAGATCACCGCGTCTCGTCGGCGCCATGCCGCCAATCCCGCCGAGCTGAATGCCAATCGACGCGAAGTTGGCGAATCCCGTCAGCGCGTAGGTCGCCAGGACATACGACCGCGGCGACAGCACATCACGATACTCCGACGTCAGCTTCACGAACGCGACGAACTCGTTCAGCACCAGCTTGGTGCCGAGGAGATCGGCGATAGGGGCCACATCGGCCCGCTGCACGCCCATCAGCACTGCGGCCGGCGCGAAGATCACCGAAAACAGCCGTGCCAGCGTGAGCTTCGGTTCGACCGGCACCAGGCCAAGCAGAAAGTCGAACAGCGCAATGAAGGCGAGGAAGGCGATGAGCATCGCCGCGACGTTCATGGCGAGGTGCATGCCGTCGGACGCCCCGGCTGCGGCCGCGTCGATGACATTGACGTGCTGGCGCTCGATGGCGGTCTTGACACGACCGCGCGTCTCCGGCTGATCCAGCTCCGGCATCAGGAGCTTCGAGAGATACAGCGAGCACGGTGCCGCCATGACGCTGGTCGTCAGGATCGCGACGGGATCGGCGCCCAGTCCGATGTAGACGGCCATCACGCCGCCCGAGATGTGCGCCATGCCGCCGACCATCATGGTCAGCAGCTCCGAACGCGTCATCCGCGGCACGTACGGCTTGACGATCAGCGGCGCCTCGGTCTGCCCCATGAACACGTTGGCCGCAACCGACAACGTCTCGGCGCCGCTCGTGCGCATCAGCAGCATCATCACGCGCGCCATCAACGCGACGATGCGCTGCAGGATGCCGTAGTAGTACAGGACCGTGAAGAACGACGAGATGAAGATGATCGTGGGCAGCGCCGTGAACGCGAACACGAATCCATTGGGCAGCACCTTGCCGAGCACGTCCTGTTTGGCAAGGTCGCCGAACACGAACGTCGACCCGGCCGCCGTGAACTCGAGGAAGCGCTTGACCATCCGCGCGATGGCGCTGAAGAACTCGTAGCCAGGCCTGACGCCGAAGACCTCGAACTTCAGGATGAACAGCGCCAGCAGGAACTGCAGCGAGATGCCCCACACGAGCGTCCGTACGTTGACCGCACGCAGGTTCGACGAGAACGCCGCCACGATCAGGATGAAGCAGACGATGCCGGCAAAGGCCTGGACCCGCGGGTCGACGGTCCCCTGCAGTGCGTACGCGGCGACGGCGAGCACCAGCGCGAGGCCGGCACACGCGAAGCGAAGCGAGCGGTCGTTGGGCATGGAGTTATTGTGGGAAGCGGTGGACGCTCACGCCACGACATCCAGAACGATCGGGGATGGCGGCGGCGGACGATCGCTGACGATGAACGCTTCGGCGAGCAGCGAACGCGCCTCGTCGAACTGGGCCTGACGTCCGACATGGGCGTCGGCGAGCGCGGCACCCGGGTGCACCCGGTCACCGGGCTTCACCCGCAGCACGACGCCGGCGCCATAGTCGATCGGGGCATCGACGCGAGTACGGCCCGCGCCGAGCAGCATCGAGGCGCGGCCGACCGGTTCGGCATGAATCGCCGTAACGTAGCCGGCATTCGACGCCGCCACGGTCTCGACGCGCTCGGTCCGCGGCAGGCGCTCCCGGTCATCGATGACCCGGACGTCGCCGCCCTGGTGCTCGACCAGCGAACGAAAACGGTCGAAAGCGGCGCCGGACCGAATCGCCTCGTCCACCCACTCGCCCGCGGCGTCGAGATCGGGCGCGAGGTTGCCCACGGCGAGCAGGTGGGCCGCCAGGGTGCGACAGAGCTCGGTCAGATCGGACGGGCCGCGGCCCTCGAGGGTGTCGAGCGCCTCGCGCAGTTCCAGCGCATTGCCCACGGCCATGCCCAGCGGCGCGTCCATCGCCGTCAGCACGGCCCGCGTCCGCAGGCCGACCCGCGCACCGATATCGACCATCGCCTGCGCCAGCCGCCGCGCGTCATCCACTGTTTTCATGAAGGCGCCGCCGCCGACCTTGACGTCGAGCACCAGGGCATCCGTGCCTTCCGCGATCTTCTTGCTCATGATCGACGATGCGATGAGCGGCAGGCTCTCGACGGTGCCGGTCACGTCACGCAGCGCATACAGCTTCTTGTCCGCCGGCGCGAGCGTCGGCGACTGGCCGACGAACGCGCAACCGATCGCGCGCACCTGTGCGACGAGCTCGCTCGCGCTCAACCCCAGCCTGAACCCGGGAATCGCCTCGAGCTTGTCGAGCGTGCCACCCGAGTGGCCGAGCGCCCGTCCCGAGCTCTTTGGCACGAGCGCCCCGCAGGCCGCCACCACGGGGACGACGACGAGCGACGTCTTGTCGCCGACGCCGCCGGTGCTGTGTTTGCCGAGCTTCACGCCCGCCAACCCAGAGAGATCGACCCGGCCGCCCGATCGGACCATCGCATCGGTCAGCCAGCCGGTCTCCTCCGCGTCGAGCCCTCGGAGGAAAATCGCCATCAGCAGCGCCGAGGCCTGGTAATCCGGAATCTCCCCAGTGGTCACACCGGACACGAGCGCGTCGATCTCGTCGCGCGACAATCGGCCGCCATCGCGCTTGCGGATGATCAGATCGACGATGCGCATGAAGGGGGCAAGTATAACTTCTGGGCTACGGACTTCGGGCTTTGGGCTACGACTATAGGGGCGGCGGGGCGACAGCCCCGCGATTGCGCTGCCAAACGTCAGGTAAAATACGGTCCGGCCGTCGCTCGTTGAACGCTCGCTCGATGTCGAATGGTCCGCCTCCAGCACCACTTGCGCCTGACGTCGCGCAGCGGTTGATCGACTTTGCGCGCGCGTGCAAAGCGGCAACCCGTACGGTCACGCTCTATCCGGACGGCCATCCCGCCATCACCGGGGCTTTGTCGCGACTCGTCGACAGCGCCGCCCGCGCCACCGCCAGCGGTCCCCTCACCATCGCCGCGACTCCCGATCGGCTGACCATCGATGGCTGCGCCCCGGCGCGGCCCGATCCGGCCCTGGGGGAGCTGGCGGCCCTGCTGCACTCCCATCTCGTGGGCGAGCTGCGGGTGCTGAGCGGCGCCGATCCCGTCGCCTGGCGGTCGTTCCTCCTGCTCCTTGCCCGCTCCGCCGAGGAATTGCTGGTCGATGGCGGGATTACCCGCCTGTGGGCCGCCGCCGGCGGTCAGCACGTTGAAATTCGCGAAATCGACTACGCGCAGGTGCTCCGCGAGCGCTCGTCGGGCGGAGGCGCTGAATGGGACACCATCATCGAGCATTGCCTCGCCGGCGATGCCATCGAGCTCGACGATGCGACGGTCAGGGCGTTACTCGACATCGCGTCCGATGCCGGCCGCCTGCGCGATCTGGTCCGGCGCATCGACGAGGGGGCAACGGAATCAGGCGGGAGCCGCGCGCAGGCACAGGCGCTCGTTCGTTTGCTGCGGCTGATGGCGCGGGCGGCGAGCACCGAGCCCGATCGTCTCGAGACGATCCTGTCCAACGCCTCCGTCGCCGCCGGGCAGCTCTCTCCCGAAGTGATGCTGGAGCTGTTGACCGAACGATACCACTCCCAGCCCGGCGACCAGCTCGACGTGATCGGCGCAATGGTCGACCGCATGAGCGACGTGACGATCGCGAGCTTCGTCGCCACGTCGGTTGTCACCGAGCGCGGCGCGACGGCGCGGCTGGCGCAGGCGTTTCAAGCGCTGGTTCCGGACGACGATCGGCGCGGCCTGCTCGTGGAGCTCGCCGAGTCGGAGGTCATGAAGACGCCGCTCGGTCGCGAGACGTCATTCGACGATCTGTGGAAACGCGCCTCCGAGCTCCTGCTCTCGTACCGCGACGAGACCTTCGTGTCTAGCGAGTATGCGCGCGAGCTGACCACGGCGAAGACGCAGGCCGTGGATCTCGAGCGCATCAGCGACGATCCGCCGGAACGCCTCGCGTCATGGCTCGCCTCGGTCACCGACGCCGAGGTGCGGCACCTCGATCTCCTGCTCCTCCTCGACCTGCTGCGCGTGGAAGAGGATCCGGGGCACTGGATTGACGTCCTCGAACCGGTCGTGGCGCATGTCAACGATCTGGTGCTGCTCGGCGACCTCGAATCCGCGGTGCCGCTCGTGAGCGCCATCGCCGCGGACGCGACCCCGACCGGAAGACCCGAGCGTCGCGAGATGGCCGCCGCCGCTATCGGCCGCCTGGCGACCGGCCACCTCATGGCGTCGCTCGTCGGGCATCTGCGGACGGTCGACGACAGCGTGTCCGATCACGCCAAGGCGCTGTGCCAGGCGCTGGGATCGCCCGTGATCAAGCCGCTGGCGGAAGCATTGGCCGCTGAAGAGCGCGGACGCGCATTCAGGCGGCTCACCGACATCCTGGTCAGCTTCGGCAGCCGCGGCCGCGACGCGGTCGAGCAGTTGAAGAACTCGGCCAATCCCGCGGTTCGCCGGACCGCGATCCACCTGCTGCGTGAGTTCGGCGGCAATGACGCGCTGGCCGAGCTGACGCCGCTCCTCGAAGACCGCGACCCGAACGTCCAGCGCGAAGCGATTCGCGCGATTGTCAACATCGGCACCAACGAATCCTTTGCCATCCTCGAGCGTGCGCTCGTCGGCGGCGGCGCGGCGTCACGCGAGGCGATTACCGGATCGCTCGTGTCGATTCGCGACGAGCGCGCGGTGCCGCTGTTCGCGCACATCCTCAAGCACCGGGAATACCGGCGCAGCCTGCGCACCGTGTACGACGGCGCCGTCGCGGCGCTCGGTGCGATTGGCGGAGCTGAGGCGGTGGACGCGCTGAAGCACGCCCTGCAGGACGGCGAATGGTGGGCGCCATTGCGCACTTCGGCGATCCGCACCGCGGCCGCCGCTGCACTTGGCCAGATCGGCACGCCGGAGGCCGCGGCGGTGCTGCAGGACGCCTCCACGCATGGCGGCCGCGGTGTCCGCTCGGCCGCCCGACAGCAGCTCGCGCAGCCGTCGCGACGACTGGCCGATCGCGGGACTGACCGCCTCCGCCAAGGCTACGGCGAGTCCGCCGAAGCTTCAGCGACGGCGGAAGCCCGCCTCCACAACAGCTCGACGATCGCGGGGCTGAAGCCCCGCCTCCACAACAGCTCGACGATCGCGGGACTGAAGCCCCGCCTCCACATTCGCAGGGTAAGGAACCGTCGTGATCGATCACAACCGGCGCGTGCAGCTGGCCGACGACCTGCTCCGCCGCTTCGCCGCCGCGCTGAAAGGCGCGCAGCTCTACACCGCCTCGCATCCCCTGGTCGCACGAAACACCGAGGCCTTCGCCGAGTCGCTGGCGCTCGTGATCGGTCAGCAGCGCTCGCTGACGCTCGGCGTGGTCGGCGGCGAATTTGTCGTCGGAGATGTCCCGGTGCCGAAAGCCAGCGGCACCATGAGCGACCTGCTCCGGCGTCTGCGCCGCGCCGGCGTCGAACGCATCGTCATCGATCGGGACGTGCCGCGCGACGAGATCGCCGGCCTGGTCGCGGCGCTCGCCGCACTCGATCGCCATCTCGACCAGGATGCGGCCGCCTCGCTGCCGGCATTGCCCCATATCCAGGTCGGACGCATCCAGGTGGCGCAACGAGTCGACACGTCGCTGTCCGACACGGCGGCCATCCGGGCCGCTTACAAGGACGCCGCGACCCTCGCCGAGCGGCTCTGGGAGCAGAGCCTGCACGAGGGCCGGCCCGATCCCGGCGCCGCGCGGGGCATGGTGGACAACCTCGCGCAGGCCGTCGCGCAGAACCGCACCGCGCTCATCGCCCTGACCGCGCTCAAGAACTACGATAATTACACCTTCACGCACATGGTCAACGTGTCGATCCTGACGATGGCACAGGCTCGCGCCCTGGGCATCGACGGACCACTGCTGCGTGAGTTCGGCCTGGCCGGCCTGATGCACGACATCGGCAAGGTGCGCACGCCGAATGCGATTCTCAACAAGCCCGACGCCTTGACCGATGCCGAGCTCACAATCATGAAGCGGCACGTCCTCGACGGGGCGGAGATTCTGCGCAAGACGCCGGAGGTGCCGCCGATTGCCTCCGTCGTCGCCTTCGAGCATCACCTCCGCCAGGACGGGACGGGATATCCCGCGACCGTGAAGCGCCCGCGGCTGAACCTGGCCACCGTGCTGTGCTCGATCGCCGACGTCTACGACGCGATGCGATCGCAGCGAAAGTACCAGCAGGCGTTCCCGACCGAACGCATCAAGGCCGTGCTCGACCGCAACGACGGCCAGCAGTTCGATCCCCATCTCGTTCGCCGGTTCGTGCAGCTGCTCGGGCTCTATCCACCAGCAACCCTGGTGAAGCTCAACACTGACGACGTGGCAGTCGTGCTGCGGCCGTACGCCGGCGACCCGCACCGGCCGCGCGTGCGGGTCATCGGGCACCTGGGCCCGCCCGGCGCCGGACTGCCGCCTTCGGCAGGTCTGTCGGCGATCAAGGCGTACGACATGAACCTCTGGGAAAGCGTGCCGGGGGGGCAGTGGCCGGAATCGATCGTCGCGCCGCTCGACGCGGCCGAGTACGGAATCGATCCGCTCACGTTAATCTAGACTGCACGTGACCGCCCGCCATCGATTCGCCGCGTCGCTCATCTGCGCGTTGCTCTTCTCGGCGGCCTCCAGCCTCGGCGGCAGCACTCCTGCCGGCCCGACGCCCGAGGCGTTCTTCGGCTTCCGCATGGGCGCCGACGATCACCTTGCCGACTGGGACGGGATGGTCCGCTATTTCACCGAGCTCGATCGGGTCTCCGATCGCATGACGGTGGAGACCGTCGGACGCACGACGGGCGGGCGGCCCTACCTGCTTGCCGCCATCTCGAGCCCGGATACCGTCGCGTCGCTCGCTCAGGCGCGGGCGCGGCATCGCCGGCTCGCCGACCCGCGCACGACGCCGGAAGACGAGGCGCTCAGCATCGCGGGCGGCGGCAAGGTCGTCGTGCTGATCGGCGCCGGGGTGCATTCGTCGGAGATCGGGACCACACAGGCCATGAACGAGCTGGCGTGGACGCTCGCGCTCGACAGGAGTCCGGCGATCGAACGCATCCTGCGCCACGTCATCGTGCTGCTCGTGCCGTGCGAGAACCCCGACGGGTTGCAGCAGATCGTCGAGTGGTATCGCGGCAATCGCGGCACGCCCTACGAGGACTCGCCGCCGCCGGAGCTGTATCACCCGTATGCCGGGCACGACAACAACCGAGACGCCTACATGCTGACGCAGGCCGAGACGACGCATCTCGCGCGGATCATGTATCGCGACTGGCTGCCCGAGGTGTATCTGGATCTGCATCAGATGGGTCCGACGCGGGCTCGCATCTTCCTGCCGCCGTATCGAAGCCCGTCGAACCCCAACATCGACCCGCTCCTCTGGAGCGAGGTGAACGTCCTGGGGCAGACGATGGCGGCGCACGTGCAGGCGTCGGGCCGCACGGGCGTGCTGTGGGGCGAGACCTACACCGGCTACTGGCAGGGCGCCAACAGCACCGCGCCTTGGTGGCACAACATCGTGGGCCTGCTGTCAGAGGTCGCGGGAGCGCGGCTGGCTGGACCAGTCGATCAGGACATCGCCGATCCAGCCCCAGGCAGCCTCGCCGCGATGCCGCAACGCCGTGAGGCCGATCCCGGAGCCGTGCTGATACAGCCGCCGAGCGATACGCAGTACCGGATGAACTATCCGGAGCCGTGGCTGGGCGGAACGTGGACGCCACGAGACGTGGTCGAGTATCACCTGCTGGCCGCGATGGGGCTGCTCGAAGGCGCGGCCAGCAACCACGAGATGCTGTCGCGCAACTTCTATCGCATGCACCAGCGGACCGTGGAGCGGTTCAGCGTGGGGCATCCATTCGCGTTCGTCGTACCCCCGCAGCAGGCGGACCGGGGCGCCGCGGCGGAGCTCGTGCGGCTGCTCGATGCCGGCGGCGCGACGGTCGTCACGGCCGCAGAACCGTTCGTCGCCGATGGCAAAGAGTACGGCGCGGGCACCGTCGTCGTACCGCTTGCGCAGCCCTTCGGCCGCTGGATCAAGGACCTGCTCGAGCCGCAGACCTATCCTGACGTGAGACCCTCGCCCGGCGCGCCGCCGGAACGGCCGTATGACGTGACGGCGTGGACGCTTGGCATGCTGATGGGCGTGGACGTCCAGCAGATCGACCGCCCGTTCGCGACGCCGGCTGCCATGACCGACGCGACGGCCGTCGATCGCAGCCGCGTCGTCGGCACAGGCACGACGGCCGTGATTGGCCGAACGGCCAATGCCGACGCCACGCTCATCAATCGGCTGCTGGCGTCTGGCGAGCGGCTCGTGTGGACGCCAGGTGCCGCGACCGTCGACGGCCGGCAGTGGCCGGCCGGATCGGTCTTCGTGAAGGAGATCTCACGAGACACCCTGCAGTCCGCGCTGCAGGATCTTCCGGTGACCGTCAACCTGATCGACGGCTGGCCGGATGGCACGCTGATCCCGATGCGCCTGCCGCGGACGGCGATCGTCGAGCCCTGGGGCGGGCACAGCGATGCCGGATGGACGCGATGGGTCTTCGAGCGTCACGGGTTCCCCTACGCGCGGCTCCGTCCGCCGGACATCCGCGGGTCGGATCTCGCGCGCCGATTCGACGCGATCGTGATTCCCGAGATTCCAACGGCGGTGCTGCTGCACGGCATGCAGGGGCCGCGCGTGCGGCCGGAATATCGCGGCGGCCTCGAGGACACCGGCATCCAGGCGCTGCGGGCGTTCGTGGATGCCGGGGGGACGCTCGTGACCTTGGGCAATGCGGCGGAGCTGGCCATCGACCGCCTGGACGCGCCGCTGACCATCGCGACGCGCGGCGACGATCTGGACGGTACGTATTGTCCCGGCGCACTGCTCCGCATCCGTCTGACGCCGGATCACCCTGTCACGTTCGGGATGCCGGAAGAGGCCGACGCGATGTTCGTCATGAATTCCGGCTACGCCGCGACACGCGGCGCCGATGGCGTCATCCCGATCGCGCGATACGCCGCCGACGGTCTTCGCCGCAGCGGGTATCTGGCCGGCGGCAACCGCCTCGCCGACACGCTGGCCGCGGCGGAAGTCCCGCTGGGACGCGGCCGCGTCATCGTGCTCGGATTCCGGCCGCAGCATCGCGGCCAGGCGTGGGGAACGTTCAAGCTGGTCTTCAATGCGCTCTACTACGCCGCGGCGCGCGGGGCGCAGGCGCCGCCGCCGACCCAAATGTTCTAGGAAAATTGTGCTGTCACTCAAGTCAGTTGTGGAGGCGGGGCTTCAGCCCCGCCGATCCCTCGGGCCACTCAGGTTGATCGCGCTGGTCGGGTCAATTGGGGTGGTCGGCCTGGGCGTCGGCGCCCAGGAGCCTCCGGCCACGCTCATCATCCGGAATGGACCGATTTACACCGCGGACGCGGCACACAGGACGGCTGAGGCCGTGGCGGTGCGCGGCGAGCGGATCGTTCGCGTCGGAACCGATGACGATGTGATGCGGATGAGGGGGACCGATACCGAGGTTCTCGATCTTCACGGTGCCACGCTTGTCCCCGGGCTGCAGGATGCGCACGGGCATGTCCTCGGCCTGGGCGCCAGCCTCACGAACCTCGATTTGCGTGACACGACGTCCTCGGTGCAGATCGCCGACCTCGTGGCCGCGCGCGCGAAGACGGTCCCCGCCGGCCACTGGATTCTGGGCTTCGGATGGGATCAGAACGATTGGCACGACAAGACCTGGCCAACGCACGCGATTCTCGACCGCGCCGCGCCCAATCATCCCGTGCTGCTCGGGCGGATCGACGGCCACGCATCGTGGGCGAACAGCCGGGCACTCCAGGCCGCCGGCATCGATGCGAAGACGCCGGATCCATCGGGCGGCCGGCTGCTTCGAGACGTCACGAACACGCCAACCGGAGTGCTCATCGACACGGCGCAGGCGCTGGTCGAACGGCACGTCGCCGAACCGGGTGCCGCCGAGCTCGAATCCCAGATCCTGGCGGCCGACCGGGCGATGTCGAGCGTCGGCTTGACGATGGTGCACGACGCCGGCACCTCCAGCGGCACGATTGCCATCTATCAGCGGCTGGCCGCAGCGGCCCGGCTCAACACGCGCCTCTACGTGATGATCGACAGCTCGCCCTCGACCACGAAGGAGTGGTTCACGCGCGGGCCGTTGATCGACCCCAACCACCGGTTGACCGTTCGCGCGGTAAAGATGTTCGCCGACGGCGCGCTCGGATCGCGCGGCGCCGCGCTGCTCGAGCCGTACCGAGGACGAACCGGACAATCGGGGTCTGCTCGTCACGCCGCCGGCGCAGCTGGCGGCTATCGCACGCGACGCCGTCCGCGCCGGCTTCCAACCGGCAACCCATGCGATCGGCGACGCCGCCAATCGACGCGTGCTCGACATTTACGAGACGATGGAGAAGGAGGTGCCTGCCGCCCGGACGCTGCGGCCGCGCATCGAACACGCGCAGATCCTCGACGCGCTCGACATCCCCCGCTTCGCCTCGCTTGGTGTGATCGCCTCGATGCAACCCACGCACTGCACATCGGACATGCCCTGGGCGCCGGCACGCCTCGGCGCCGCACGGGTGGCCGAAGGCGCGTACGTCTGGCAGAAGCTGCTCCGGGCCGGCGCCAGGCTCGCCGCCGGCTCGGACTTCCCCGTCGAACGTCCCGATCCGCTGCTCGGCTTCTACGCCGCCGTGACGCGGCAGACCGTGAAGGACGAGCCGCCGGGCGGATGGACGCCCGCCGAACGATTGAGCCGGGACGAGGCGCTTCGTGCGTTCACGCTGGACGCCGCCTACGCCGCCCACGCCGAGCGGGATCTCGGTTCGATCGAAGCCGGCAAGCTCGCCGATTTCGTCGTCCTCTCCCGCGATATCATGAGGGCGCTTCCCGTGGATATCCTGCGCACGACGGTGGTGCGAACCATCGTCGCCGGTCGAACGGTGTATTCGGCGCCTGCTTCGTCCTCGTCACAATGAGACGGCTTCTCGTCCTCGTACCGTTCTTCCTGCTTCTCGGTGGCGCCCCGCTGCCGCGGACGATCGCGGCCGAGGGGCCTCCGGCGCTGGTCGTGGTGCTGGTCGTCGACCAGATGCGGCGCGATTACATCGAGGATTACGGCGGCTCCTGGACGGGGGGCCTGCGCCGGCTCCTCGATGAGGGCGCGTCGTTCACACAGGCGGCCTACCCCTATCTGACGACGCTGACCTGTCCGGGGCACGCGACGATTTCGACGGGATCCCTGCCGTCGAAGCACGGGATCATCAGCAACGAGTGGTGGGACCGCAGCTCGCAGCAGGTGATCGCGTGCACGAACGATCCGACGTCGAAAGAGGTGCCCTACGGCAACCGGGACGCGGGAGGCGGCGGCAGCGGTCGTCAGATTGCCGTTCCGACGTTCGCCAGCGTGCTCGCCGACACCAAGCCGGTCGCCGGCCGCATCGTCGCGCTCTCGCTGAAACGCCCCTCCGCGGTCATGTTGTCCGGAATGAAAGGGAATCCCGTTATCTGGAGACAGGGCGATGGCTGGAGCAGCTCGACCACGTACACCAGCGAGCCCGACAAGACGACGATGAAGTTCCTGACCGGCAACCCGATCGAGCGGGACTTCGGCGCGTCCTGGACGCGGGAAGGCAAGAAGACCGACTACAAATACGAGGACAAAGGGGTCGGCGAGAAGCCCTCCGTCGAGTGGACGCCCGAGTTTCCACACCTGCTGCAGCCGAGATCGGGTAAGCCAACGACCTTCTTCTACGGGGCGTGGGAAGAGAGCCCGTTCGCGGATGCCTACGTCGGCCGCCTTGCGGCGGCAATCGTGGACGGCCTCAAGCTCGGCAAGGGACCGGCGACGGACTACCTCGGCGTCAGCTTTTCAACGCTGGACATCGTCGGACACGACTTCGGTCCGCGGAGCCACGAGGTGCAGGACGTGCTGCGCCGGTTGGACGACACGATTGGGACGTTGGTGGCGCAACTCGACAAGAAGGTGGGTCGCGATCGATACGTTCTCGCGTTGACCGCGGATCATGGCGTCGCGACGATTCCGGAACAAGTGAAGGCCGAAGGCCAGGATGCCGGACGCGTGAAGATGGCGGAGATCATGTCGCTCGTCAACGGCGTCGTGACGAAGAAGTTCGGCAACGGGCGCTGGGTCGCCATCCAGGCCTACAGCGAGTTCTATTTCCGCGGTGGCGTCTACGACCGGATCGCGGCCGATCCCGAATTGCTGGCCGATGTGATTCGCACCATCGAGTCACAACCGGGCGTGCACAAGGTGTACGACGGTCGAACCCTGGGAGCTGGTGACGGATCGTCGCTCGATGCGGTTGGCGCGGCGGCCGCCCGGAGCTACTTCCCCGGGCGCAGCGGCGATCTCCTGATCACGTTGAAGCCGAACTGGATCTTCGTGTCGGACGACAAGACCCTCATCCCCGGGAACGCCACGACGCACGGCAGCGCGTATCCGTATGACCAGCAGGTTCCGATGATCCTGTTTGGCGCCGGCATCAAATCCGGGCGCTACGAGCAGGCCGCAAGTCCTGCGGACATCGCACCCACGCTCGCACGGATCTGTGGCGTGCCGCTCGCGACGGCTACCGGCCGCGTGCTCGAAGAAGCCCTCGTCGCCTCGCCCTCCCACTAACGGAACATGACCCGTTCTCGTCGATTTTCCCGCGCGGGCCTCGGCCTCGCGCTTGCCGTCGCGATCACGGCGCCGGCCGCGCCAGCACCGCGGGCGCAGAGCGCTCCCGGCAGCTCAGGTCTGCGGTTTGCCGTCACGCAACCAGGCTCGCTTCGCGCGGCCGACGCGCAGGTCGAGTCGATGAGGCGCGGGGGCCAGCTCGAGCTGACACAGATTGCGGCCGACTCGCTGATCGCCGGTCGCACCCACGAGCGGCTGCTCCAGCGGTACCACGGGCTGCCCGTCTTTGGCGGCGCCCTCGTGCGCCAGATGGAAGGCGGACTCGTCCGCACGATCTTCGGACGCGTCTATCCGGGCATCACTATCCGGACCGAGCCGGCGATCGATGCCGCGACCGCGGCGGCTCGCGCGGTCGCCGCCGTCGGCCGCGCCGAAGCGATTGGGAGCGAGGCCGCGCTGGGCGTTCTGCCGGCAAGCCGCGACGAACCCGTGCTCGTGTGGCGGCTTCTGGTGCGGTCGGGCGTGGACGTGCGCGACGTCTTCGTCAACGCCGTCACTGGTGCGATCGAGCGGAGTCGGAGCCGCCTCCGTGATCAGCTCCCGAACATCGGGGCGGGCACAGGCGTCGGCGGCGACGACAAGAAAGTGTCGGCGACGGCCAGCTTCCAGGGCTTCGTTGCGACCGATCACTCGCGTCCCGGCACGCTGGCCACATTCGACTTCGCGGGATCGCTGAACCGCCTGAACGCCTTCCTCCTGAACGGTGTCCTCTTCGATGCCGACCGCGCGTTCGACAGCGACAACACCTGGATAGATGGCGCGGTCGTCGACGCGCACGTTTATCAAGGATGGACCTACGACTACTACTTCAAGCGGTTCGGCCGGCACGGGATGGACGACCGCAATCTCGAGGTCGACGCCGTCGTGCATCCCGTCAACCGTGAGGACGCTGACAACGTGGATGCGAACACGCGCGGCCTCTACGTGAACAACGCGATTTACCTCGGCGGCGGGGAGCTGATGTTCGGCGACGGCGACGGCATCGACTTCGACTACTTTGCCGGCGCTCTCGATGTCGTCGCGCACGAGTACACGCACGGCGTAACGGAATACTCGTCCAACCTCGATTACGTCGACGAGTCCGGTGCGCTGAACGAGGCGTTCTCGGACATCATGGGTACCGCCGCCGAGTTCTTCTTCCAGCCCGCGGGGAGCGGTCCGCGTCAGGCGGATTGGCTCATCGGCGAAGACATCACGCGGACGCCACCGCCGTTCATTCGATCCCTGAGTGATCCGATCAGCGGCGGCCAGCCCGATCACTACTCGCTACGGCGCTTCATCGGCACCGACATCGATGCCGGCGGCGTCCACTACAACGCCACCATCCCGGGGCACGCGTTCTATCTCGCGGTAGCGGGCGGGACCAATCGGGTGTCGGGTATCACCGTCTCTGGCATCGGGCAGTCGAACATCGAGCGCATGGAAAAGATCTTCTATCGGGCTTTCGTCTTCTTCCTGGGACCAACCTCGCAATTCAGCGACGCCCGCGCCGCCACGCTTCAGGCCGCGGCGGAGCTCTACGGCGCGTCGAGCACCGACTACACGCAGCTCGAACGCGCGTGGACGGCCGTCGGAGTCAACTGATGCGGCAGCGAATCGGGCCGCTCGCACTCGTTGCACTCGTCACGCTCGCGACGCACGCCGAGGCGCAGCGGGCGCCGCCGGCACAAAGCCGGCGGCCTGTGGGTGAACGAGGCTTCATTGGCGTGTCGGTCGGCGGCCTCGTGACCTCGAGCAGCTTCGACACGACCGTGGACTTCAGCCTGTATCGAGAGCCGACAAGCTTCGACATCTCGTACGACCTGCCCGCGGCGCTCGCCTTCGACGTGTCCGGCGGCGTGAAAGTGTGGCGCCAGCTTGGGGTCGCCGTTGCCGTGTCCCGACACGAGCAGAGCGGCGACGCCACCATCTCCGCGCAGCTGCCGCATCCGTTCTTCTTCGATCGCCTTCGCCCCCTCGATGGCTCAGCCCCGAACCTGTCGCGCTCCGAGACGACGGTCCACGTGGGCGCACTCTGGATGAAACCGCTGTCGAGAACGCTGCAGTTGACGCTCAGCGGAGGCCCTTCGTTCGTCTCGTACAAGCAGGACGTGGTGAGCGCGCTGGGCCTCGAGGAGGCGTACCCCTACGATGCCGTGCAGCTGTCGCGAGCGATCACCGCCCAGCGCGACGGCACGGCCATCGGCGGCTTCGGATCGGGCGAGCTCTATTACAAACTCACACGGCAGCTCGCTGTCGGCGGCGGCGCGCGATTCTCGCGGGCGACCGACGACGTGGAAACCGGGACGGACCAGTCCGTCTCGATCAAGACGGGCGGCCTCCAGGTGGGGGGCGGCGTCCGATTCCTGTTTTGAAGACTCGTCGCTCGGAACGGGCCTCGCCGACGGCATTCACCCGGCGCGTGCTGGCCGTAGCCCGCAGCATTCCACCCGGCCGCGTCGCCACCTATGGAGACATCGCGCGGCTGGCGGGGCGTCCAGGCGCTGCTCGCGCGGTGGGCAACATCATGCGCCAAGGCGGACAGCCCGGCGTACCGTATCATCGCGTCATCGCCGCGGGCGGACGCGCAGGCGGCTACGGCGGCCACGAAGCGCTGAAACACGACCTGTTGAGACGTGAGGGCCTGACAGTAATCGGTGGCCGTGTGCGCCGGTTTTCGTCGGTCCGCTGGCCGCAGCCCGGCGAGCGCTGAACCTCGCCTGCCGGCCTTCGTAGATCTGAAGAGTGCCCCCGCCTCCGCCTTGGCAGAGGCGGGGCAACGCCACCGCCCCATGCCACCGTCTAACCTGACAGATACGGACCGGAACGCCGAAGCGCGGCTGGTCGAGCGCTGTCGCCGCGGCGAGCCGGGCGCGTTCGAGGATCTTTACCGGCAGCACGCCTCGAGGCTTTACGGGCTGGCCTGCCGGATGACCGGATCGAACACGGACGGCGAAGATCTCCTGCAGGAGGTGTTCCTGCTGGTGCACCGGAAGCTCGAGACCTTCAAGGGCGATTCGTCGTTCGGAACCTGGATCTACCGCCTCGCGACGAACTGCTGCCTCGACTTTCTGCGGAGCCGGCAGCATCGCCAGCAGCGGGCAACGGAAACGCTCGACGAGGTGTCGGTGGTCCGGGCCGGGGCCACGGCGCCGTTCAGGATCGATCGGCTGGATCTCGAACGCGCGATCCTTCAGCTGCCCCCCGGATATCGCGCGGCCTTCGTCCTGCACGATGTCGAGGGGTTCGATCACGCCGAAGTGGCCCGGCAGCTCGGCATAGCGGAGGGCACCTCGAAGTCGCAGGTGCACAAGGCGCGGCTGAAGATCCGCGAGCTGCTCACCGCTCGCGTGGAAACAACGTGAGGGTCGAGGGGTCTCAGGGTTTCAGGGTTGAAGGGTTTCAGGGTTGCAGGGTTTCGGAGTTCAGGGCCTGCCCTGAGCGACGTTCGTCCAGAGCCTGTTGAAGGACGAACGGAGTCGAAGGTGATGATTGAGCGATGACCTGCGCTGATTTCGACGACGCGATCCAGGAGCTGGTGGACGGAACCCTGACCGGGGCGCGCCGCCAGGAGCTGGAGCATCACCTCTCGGGATGTCCGTCCTGTACGGCACTCGTCGAGGAGTTGCTGATCGTGCGTCGCGCTGCGCGCGCGCTGCCGGCACTGACGCCGCCGGATCGCGTGTGGGAGCGTCTGGCGCCGGTCGTGTCGGCGACCGCTCCGCAGCAGGAGTCACGACCGGCCTGGCGCGATCGCGTCCTGGTGCCGCTGGCGATCGCCGCCGTGCTGCTGGCTGCCGTGCTCATCACCCTGCTGATGCGAAGACTGCCGCAAGAGACGCCGTCCGGCGATCAGCACGTGGCGGCCGCACCGACGGCGACACCGGCGCCGCGGCCGGACCTCGGGTCGATCGAGGCGGAGATGCGGCAAGCTGAAACGCACTACGAGAACGCGATTCAGAAGCTCGAGGCGCTTGCGAAGGATCAGCAGGTCCTGGATCCCCGCGTCGCCACCGACCTGAGGAAGAACCTCGTGGTCATCGACCAGGCGATCGGCGAGAGCCGTGCGGCGCTGCGCACGCAGCCGACGAACGAACGGGCGCAGGAAAGCCTCTTTGAAGCATTCCGCTCGAAGATCACGCTCCTGCAGGACACGCTTGCGCTCATCAACGAGATGCGCAAGGGCAACCAGGACGAGGCGGCGCGGCTTGCGGCCGGCCTGAAATCATGATTTCGCGAGCCATCCGACCTATATGACTGACCGACTGCCGTTTCTCGCGCTCGCAATCGCCCTGCTCGTGCCATCGTCTGCAGTGGCACAGGACGACCAATCGAGCGACATCGTCGAGCGCACATTCAACGTCGGACCGAAGGGCGCGCTGGACATCTCGAACCTGTCCGGCAGCATCGTGATCACCGGTGTGGCCGGCGACGAGATTCACGTCAAGGCCGAACGGCAGGCCTGGGGCGAGGACTCGAAAGGCATCGTGATCGACGCCAGCAAGACGCCCGGACGCGTCGAGGTGCGAACGCTCTTCGGCCGTCACAAGAACAAGGCGGAAGTCGACTACACGGTGGAAGTGCCGTACGAAACCAGCGTCACCGCGCGTTCGCTGTCAGGCGACATCAAGGTGGTGAAGGTTCGCGGCGAGGTGCAGCTCGATTCCACAAACGGCAACATCGAAGCGATGGGCACGCCGCGGCTGGTGCGGCTCAAGTCGTTCTCCGGCAGCGTCGTCGTCACCGACGCCGGCGCCGATGTCCTGTCGGCCAGCACCGTGAGCGGCGACCTGATGATCACATCGCTGAAGGCCCGCGGCGTCGACCTGGTGACGGTCAGCGGCGATCTCACGCTCTTGAGCACCTGGTGCGAACGCGCGCAGCTGCGCACTGTCAACGGCGACGTGCAGTTCTCCGGCGGCCTCGCCCGGGGCGGACGATACGAGTTCAACAGCCATTCCGGCGACATCGGCCTGCATCTCGCGGGGAACCAGGGGTTCGAGCTGTCGGCGACCACCTTCAGCGGCGAAGTCCACACCGACCTGCCCCTGGCCATGGTGACGCGTCCCGAATCCGGCCTGCCGGAAGGCGTCCCGCACAGTCAGGACATGCGCGGGACCTTCGGGGACGGCGGGGCGCTGCTCCTGGTCAAGACCTTCAGCGGCGACGTCAGCGTCGGCCGCGCGGAAGGCGGGAAGCCAGCTCATAAGAAGCAGGAGTAGGCCCGAGCTTTAGCTCGGGCGCACCCGCCGTCACGCAATGCCCAAGCTAAGCGTGGGCCTACGTACGGCATCCGCGTGCTTCCGCACTATAATTGCCGCAGAGCCGCGACGATTTCATTGGGAAACCGGCGCGCGGAAGCCTGAGGGAGGCAACGATGAAGCGAGCGTTCCTGATGGGGGTCCTCGCGGCCGTGCTAGGCCTGACGAGTTCTGCCGCTGTGACAGCGCAGTCGACGACGACCGCGCTGGGCTCGGTCACGCTGAAGAAAGGCGTGATGGCGGACGGCAAGCCGCTGGCGGCAGGAACCTACGTCGTGCGCCTGACGACCGACGAAGCAAAGCCGGCGACCGGCCAGAGCGCGGGCGCCGAGCGCTGGGTCGAATTCGTGCAGAAGGGCCAGGTCAAAGGCCGCGAGGTCGTGAGCGTCATCGCTGACGCGGACATTGCCCAGGTCGCCAAAGGCCCGAAGCCGGCCAAAGGCGGCTATCGCGTTGATACGCTCAAGGGCAACGACTACCTGCGGGTGTGGATCAACAAGCAGGGAAGCAACTATCTGATTCATTTCCCGGCTGCGTCGTAGCAGCGATCACGCGGGGCTGAAGCGTGATCGGCGGGGCTGAAGCCCCGCCTCCACAACTGCCACGGTTTCACCAGTGAAGGCGGGGCTTTAGCCCCGCCGTGACATCCTCACCCGATTGCCATCAAATCGAACTGTTCGTGATGGAGGTGCGCGTCCGGCCTGAGCGTAATCGGCCGGCCGAGCGTCTGCTGCAAGTCCCGCAGGACCCCGCTTTCCTCTTCCTTCAGCGCCCGCGCGATGTCGGGGTTCACCCGCAGCACCACGCCGTGGCCGTTGAGATCCATGTTCAGTTTCTTCACCTCTGACAGAATCTCGTAGCAGATCGTCGAGCTCGACTTGATCACGCCGCTGCCCGAGCAATACGGGCATGGTTCGGTGAGCACGCGCTCGAGGCTCTGCTTCACCCGCTTGCGCGTGACGACGATCAGACCGAAGTCCGCGACCTGGAGCGCCTTGGACGGCGCGCGGTCGCGGCGCAGCTCCTGCTCTACCGCCTGGAAGACCTTCTGGCGGTTCTTCTTCTCTTCCATGTCGATGAAGTCGAGCACGATGATGCCGCCGAGATCGCGGAGGCGGATCTGGCGCACGATCTCCCGTGCCGCTTCGAGGTTCGTCTTGACGATCGTGTCTTCGAGACGACCCGCCGATCGCTTGCCGACGTAGCGGCCGGTGTTGACGTCGACCGCGACCAGCGCTTCCGTCTGGTTGATGACGATCGAGCCACCCGATTTCAGCCAGACCTTGCTGCGAAGTGCCTTGTCCAGCTCCGCCTGGACGCCGTATTCCTCGAGGATCGGGAAGTTCTTGTTGTAGTGCTTCACCTTGCTGGTGAGCGACGGCATCATCCGCTCCACCAGCTCGAGGACCCGCTGGTACTCCTGATAGCTGTCGATGCGGATCGCGGTGAAATCGTCGGTCAGCAGGTCGCGCAGCAGCTTCGCGACGAGGCTCTGCTCGCGGTAGACGACGGCCGGCGGCCGCATCGCCTCCAGTTTCTGCCGTGTCTCCTTCCAGATCCGGTTGAAGAACTGCAGGTCGCTGACAATGTCTTCCTTGGGCCGGCCGGACGCGGCGGTGCGGATGATGATGCCGCCGGTGAAGCCCTCGGCCTCGCGGAACTCGCGGACGATGGCGCGGAGGCGTCCACGCTCGTCGCGCGACTCGATCTTCCGTGAGACGCCGACGTGATCGACCGTCGGCATGAAGACCAGGAAGCGGCCGGCCAGCGATGCATGGCAGGTCAGGCGGGCGCCCTTCGTGCCGAGCGGCTCCTTCACGACCTGGACGAGGACGTCCTGCCCTTCGCGCAGCAGCGTCTCGATGCGGGGTTCGTCGGCGGCGGGTTCGTCCCCTTTCGGTCCGCGGCGGCCGCGTCCGCGCCCGCTCTCGGGGCGCGCGGCGTCGGCGGCCGGCTTGCCGTCGGCCGTCTTCGCGGTGGCGCGGGGCGCCACCTCCACATCAGCCGCTTTCGTCTCGCCGTCCTTCGAAGCCTCGGCCGGGTCGCCGTCGCCCTCTTCCGCGGCTTCCAGCCGATCGAGCTCGTCAACCGTCTGCGCGACGTCGGACACGTAGAGGAACCCGTCTCGCTCGAGACCGATGTCGACGAAGGCCGACTGCATGCCGGGCAGGACTTTCGAGACCCGCCCCTTGTAGATGTTGCCGACTACGCCGCGCTGCCGTTCCCGTTCGACGAAAAGCTCGGCGACCAGATCGTCTTCAAGAATGGCGACCCTGGTCTCGTGATCGTTCGAGGAGATGATCATCTCCTTGGTCATGACTGCCCATCTCTCAATTCTCGAAGCGCCGCATGCGGACGTTCAGGATCAACCCGAATCCGGCCAGTGTCGCGATGAGCGACGAGCCGCCGTAACTCATCAGCGGCAGCGTCAGCCCCTTCACGGGCGCCAGGCCTGCGGACATCGTGATGTTGTAGAACACTTGAAATGTGAAGCTCGCCAGGACGCCGAGGACGAGATACGCCCCCAGACGGTCCTTTGACAGGCGCGCCGCCTGCAGCGCGCGCGTCATGACAAGCAGATACAGCGCGAGCGCCACGATGACGCCCGCGAAGCCCTGTTCCTCGGCCCAGGCCGAGAAGATGAAATCGTTGTGGGCCACCGGCAGGAAGCGGAGCTGGCCCTGGGTCCCTTTCTTGAACCCCTTGCCCCACATCCCGCCGGATCCGACGGTGATGCGGGCCTGGATCTGCTGGTAGCCAGCGCCCTTCTGATCCTTCGAGGGGTCGATGAACGTGAGGATGCGTGACTTCTGATAGTCCTTCAGCGCGAATTTCCACGCGATGGGTGCAACCAGGACGCCGGCCAGCGCGAGAATCCCGAGGACACGCATCGGGAGTCCCGCGAGGTAGGCGATGGCCAGGTAGACAGGGAGCAGCGTGACCGCAGTGCCGAGGTCGGGCTGCTTGGCGATGAGCAGGAGCGGTACGGCGCAGAGCGCCGCGCCGGTCAGGAGGTCGGAGCCGGTCGGCGAGGCGCGCCGGCTGTCGCCGAAGAACTTCGCCAGCACCAGCGCCACCGCAATCTTCGCGAATTCCGACGGCTGCAGGTTGAAGACACCGAGCGGAATCCAGCGGCGGGCGCCGCCCCTGACGGCGCCGAAAAAAATCACGTACAGCAGGAAGGCGATGGTGAGGACGTAGATCCAGTGCGACTTGTCCGCCAGGGTCCGGTAGTCGATCGAGACGGCCACGAGCAGCGCGATCAGCCCCAGACCGAGTGCGTAGACCTGTGACATGAACAGGCGCGGCGTCGTCGCCTGCGTCGCGCTGTAGATCATCATGATGCCCATCGAGCAGATGACGAGCAGCGTGACCAGCAGCAGCCAGTCGAAGTGAAAGAACAGCCGCCGCTCGATGAACGGCACTATCGGCCTCCCACCGGGGCCCCGGTGGCGTCTGCAATGGGCTGCGGGGCGTCGGGCTCCACCGGCACCTCTTCCTGAGGCGGCGGCTGCGGGATCCCGGGCGCCGTGAAAACCGGCAGCGGCTCGCCGCGCTTCTTCGCGAAGTAGGTCGCGATCATGTGCTTCGCGATGGGTGCCCCCAGGTAGCCGTGCTCGGCGTGCTCGCCGAAGATCACGCCGGCGATTTCGGGGTTGTCGCGCGGCGCAAAAAAGACGAACCACCCGTGGTCACGCAAATCGACGGTGCTGTTGCGCGCCTCGGCCGCCTTGCGGCCCTGCAGCGAGATCACCTGGGCGGTGCCGGTCTTTCCCGCGACATCGAGGCCGGGAATCTTGCCGCGCCCGCCGGTCCCCGCGCCATTGACGACCAGCCACAACCCATCGTGGAGCGCCGACGCTGTCTGTTCCTTGAAGTTGAACTGACCGGCGGGCGCCGGTGCCGCCACCTTCTTCCAGCCCCCGCCGTCGTCATAAGCGCGGATCAGGTGCGGGATGAACCGGGTGCCGCCATTGGCGACGACCGACATCATCACCGCGAGCGAGATCGGCGTCACGGAGACCTGGCCCTGCCCGATCGCGACCGAGATCGTCTCGCCCGCGTACCACTTTTCGTTGTAGCGCTGACGCTTCCAGGCGGTCGACGGCATCAGGCCTTCGATCTCGTTGGGCAGATCGATGCCCGACTTCACGCCGAGCCCCAGACGGGTCGCCCACTTGTGCATCCGGTCGACGCCGAGCATGTTGCCCAGCGTGTAGAAGTAGACGTTGCAGGACTTCTCGATCGCGTGCCGCATGTCCACGGTGCCGTGCCCGCCTTTCAGGTGGCACTTGAAGTAGCGGCCGTAGAAGGTTGCGCCGCCCGCGCAATGCACTTTGAAGTCCGGCGTCACCAGCCCTTCCTCGAGCGCCGCGGTCGCGACGATGATCTTGAAGGTCGAGCCGGGAGAATAGCGCCCCTGGATGGCGCGGTCCTGCAGCGGGCGCAGCTTGTCGGAATTGAGCGACGACCAGGTGACGCGATCGATTCCGGACGCGAACGAGTTCGGGTTGTACGACGGCAGGCTGACCAGCGACAGCACTTCGCCGGTGCGCGGGTCGAGCGCTACCGCGGCGCCGTTGAAGCCGAGCGCGCGGAACCCGTCCTCCGCGGCCTTTTGCACCTCGTAGTCGATCGTCAGCTGCAGCCGCCGGCCCTCGATCGGATCGACCTCGTCGTCCAGCATGCGCATCTCGCGGCCAAGGCTGTTGACGATCACCGTCCGCGAGCCGTCCTTCCCCATCAGATCGTGGTTGTGGGTGCGCTCGAGGCCAGCCTGCCCGACGATGTCGCCCGGTTTCAGCGAGGTGTCGGCCGCAACTTGCGCATCGGTGGCCTCGCCCACGTACCCGAGCAGGTGCGCGGCCATCGCATCGGTCGGGTAGCGACGCGTCGGCACGCGCTCGACCACCACGTCGGGCAACTCGAAGTCGAGCCGCCGCGCCATGATCGACGCCACCTGCGCCAGCGTCGCGTCCTGAATCACCAGAATCGGCCGATAGGACGGTTCGCCCTTGTGGCGATCGACGATCTCGCGAACGCGCGATTCCTCGAGCCCGGCCACCGCGGCCAGCACCCGAATCGTCCGCTCCAGATTCGCGGCGTGGAGGCGGACGATCGAGACGTTGTAGGAGGGCCGATTCTCGACGATGACCTTGCCATTGCGGTCGTAGAGGACGCCTCGCGGGGCGCGGAGCACGAGGTCCCGCTGATGGTTGTTCTCGGCCATCTCGCGAAATCGTTCGTGCTGGATGATTTGGAAAAACCAGAACGTGCCGGCGAGCAGCACGAAGCCGACGATGACGGCGACCTGAAAGACGCCAATCCGTGCCGCCGGGATTTTTCGCTCTTCCTGCCTGATGATCGTCACGTTCCCTGTTCGCGCGGGGCTAAAGCCCCGCCTCCACACCGTTTATCAGTCCAGGCGCCGCGTCGCCCGGAACTCGCCGCCCGCCTTCTCCTGCCGCCGCTCGATCGCTCCCGGCAGGAGCTCGATGGCCTGGAGAATCACGATGCCCACGACGGCATTCGCCACGCCCTGCCCGAGCACGCCGCCCCAGGGAAACCCGAAATGCGCCAACCCCAGCAGCTCGTTGAGGCCCATGAAGATCACCGCGTGGATGATCGTACTGGTCACGAAGGTCACGAACCGCTGAAGCGGACCGCTGATGATGAACTGCGTACCGGCTTGGCCGACGATATAGCCAACGACGGTTTTTGCCAGTCCGCCAATGCCAATGATGCCACTGCTGAGCGCATCCTGCGCCAGTCCCGCGCACGCGCCGGCGAGCAACCCGGCGGTCGGTCCAGACGTCAGGGCGATGTACACCACGGCCACGAGGACGATGTCCAGCGGCGCGGTGCCGAGCACCAGCACGTTGCGGAGTGCCATCTGCAGCCACACCGCCAGCACCACGACGATCAGGATCCGCAGGGTCCTCACCGGACGACCCCCGGAGGCACCACGGCGGCCGGCAGTTCAGTCGCCGCCGACGGCGCCGCTTCCGGCACTGTCGGCGTCAGCACCACCAGCACGTCCTCGAGCGTCGAGAAGTCCACGGCCGGGTGCACCTGAATGTTCTTGTACGACGCCCCGCTCCGCTCGATCTTCTCCACCTTGCCGATGAGAAAGCCCTTCGGATAGATGCCATCGACACCCGAGGTCACAATGGTGTCGCCGACGCGGATGTCCGCGGTGCTGTTGACGAAATCCAGCCGCATCGTCGCATCGCCCTCGCCGAGGACCACGCCCTGCGAGCGCGATCGTTCGACCAGGGCTCCGGCCGCGGCGTTGCGATCGATCAGCAGTTGCACTTTGGAGGCGCTGGCGCTGGGCACGATGACGCGGCCGACGACGCCATTCGGCGCGAGCACGCCCATGTCGGGCCGAATGCCCGCCGCCGTGCCCTTACCGATCGTGACGGTGCGGAACTCCGGGGTCGCCGGCCCGGCGATGACCTCGGCGGCGAGCGTTTCGAGTCGGGTGCGGGTCTTCAAGCCGAGCAGCTGGGAGAGCGCGTCGGTCCGCTGCGCGAGCGCACGCTCCTGCTGCAGCAGCAGCTTCGTCGCCGCCAGATCGCGTTTGAGCTGGGCGTTCTCGGTCCGGGCGCCGCGCAGATCAAGGTAGCCGGTCCAGAGCGACGTCACGCCGGTGATGACCGCGGCGCCGGCGCGCTGCACCTGCGCCACGAGGCCGAACGTCACCGCCTGGAGCACGGGCACGCCGGATTTCGAGGTGACCTGCGCGGAAATCAGCACGATGTGCGCGACCACGACCGCGAGGAACAGGAACGTGCTGCCGCGGCGCCTGACCTCGAGGAGCGCCATACCGAAGACGCGGGGCTAAAGCCCCGCCTCCACAGGCGCGATCTGTTCAACAGTCGCGCGCGAGCGAAAATCAATCAATCGAGATCTTTCGCAGCAGGTTGAAGTCCGACAGCATCTTGCCGGCGCCGAGCACGACCGATGACAGCGGATCCTCCGCCATGGCGAGCGGCAGCCCGGTTTCCTCGCGCAGCCGCTTGTCCAGATTCTTGAGCAGCGCGCCGCCGCCCGTCAGCACGATGCCGCGATCGACGATGTCGGCCGAGAGCTCGGGAGGCGTGCGCTCGAGCGCCACGCGCACGGCATCGACGATCACGCTGACCGTTTCCGCCAGCGATTCGCGGATCTCCTCGTCGGTGATCGTGATCGTCTTCGGCACGCCTTCGATCAGGTGCCGACCCTTGATCTCCATCGTCATCGGCTCCTCGAGGGGATAGGCCGAGCCGACCTCCATCTTGATCGCCTCGGCCGTCCGCTCCCCGATGAGCAGGTTGTAGGTCTTCCGGATGTAGTGGATGATCGCCTCGTCCATCTCGTTGCCGGCGACGCGCACGGCCTTGCTGTAGACGATGCCCGCCAGCGAGATGACGGCGATGTCCGTGGTGCCGCCGCCGATGTCCACGATCATGTTGCCCGACGGCTCGGTGATCGGCATGCCGGCGCCGATCGCGGCCGCCATCGCTTCCTCGACGAGGTGCACTTCGCTCGCCTTGGCACGGTAGGCGCTGTCCTTGACCGCGCGCTTCTCGACCTGCGTGATCTCGGACGGCACGCCGATGACAATGCGCGGACGGACCCAGACGTTGCGGTTGTTGTGCGCCTTGCGGATGAAGTAGGCGAGCATCTTCTCGGTATACTCGAAATCCGCGATGACGCCGTCTTTCATCGGCTTGATCGCGACGATGTTGCCGGGCGTCCGGCCGACCATCTCCTTGGCCTCTTTGCCGACCGCTTCCACGCGCCCGTTCACCTTGTTGATGGCGATGATGGACGGCTCGTTCACAACGATGCCCTTGCCGCGCACGTAGACGCACGTGTTGGCGGTGCCAAGGTCGATCGCGAGATCGCTCGAGAACAGGGAGAAGAGGGAACGTAGCGCCAACCTGAAGCTCCTCTGAGCGGCCTATCCGGCCGCGAGATGAATGCCGTTCTTGCCTGCGACCTTGACCTTGTACATCGCCCGATCGGCGGCCTGGATGAGCTCTTCGGCCGACGCCGCCACATCCGGCAGCGTGGCCACCCCCACCGACGCGGTCAGGCGTACGTCGAGCTGGTCGGCGGTGAGAAAGCTGTGCGCCGCGATCCGGTCGCGAATGCGCTCGGCGACCATGATCGCGCCGTCGCGCCCGGTCTCCGGCAGGATCACCGCGAACTCGTCGCCGCCAAACCGCGCCACGACGTCGGTCTCGCGGGCGCACGTGCGGATGACCGCGGCGGCTTCGACGAGCGCACGGCTGCCCGACAAATGCCCGTAGGTGTCGTTCACGGCCTTGAACCCGTCCAGATCGATGAACAGCAGCGACAAATCGCTGCCGGTGCGGACCGCGCGCTTGGTCTCGCGACGAAGCGACAGGTTCATGAAGCGCGAGTTGTAGAGCCGCGTGAGGTCATCGGTGACGGAGAGCGCCTCGGCCTTTTCAATCCGCAACGCGTTGTCGAGCGCAAGGCCCGCCGGCGTCAACAGCTCGGTCCACGACGCGCGCACCCGCGGTGCAAACGCCAGATCCGTCGGACTCGGCTGACGCTCGAGGCCGACCAGCGCCCCGACCGGCTGGTCGCGGCCCGACAGCAGGAAACCCAGCGCCGCCACGGCAGCCGCCGATGGTCCGGGTAGCCGGCCGTCGCGTCGGAGATCCCCGCTGGCGAACGCCTCACCACTGTGCATGACCCACCCGCCAACGGCCTGCACCGAGGAAGCGAGATCGTCGGTGACGCCCCGCTCGGACAGGACCGACACTTGTCCGTCTCCCTCTGAAGTCACAACCGCCCAAATCGTCAGCGGCCACCAGCCTGGCGCCCACGACACCAGGAAATCCGCGACGCGCTGGGGATCGAGCGTGGCATGGGTGGCGAGGAGCACGTGGGCGAGAGCGCTGCGCGTCGCCAGCCGGCGGCGAATCATGCGCTGCCAGTCGTGCAGCCGGACGGCGAGGTCCCCCGAATCCGGGTCCGGCCTGGCGTCGGCGCGCGGAGTCGCACGCGCCTCGCGGCCACGGCTTGCGGCCGGAGGGGTCATGGACGTCCAGCTCCCTGTACGGGCGCCATACACACTGACGCTAAGTGCTTCTCTCGGACGGGAATATATCACGCCGGCATGGTTCCGCCCGGGACCCGAGGCACGTCCGCTGCCCGTCCGCGCAATCGTCGGAACCACCAGTTACTCTGTAGGTTATCGGTCGAACAGCGACCGTTGACAGGGGCTGCGGCCTGAAGGGACAATTTGGAGTTTGGCGGCTCCCCGAATGGCCTGCCGGAAGGATTCGTAGATCCCATGACCATGCTCGACTCGATGCGGCGCCACCGCCACTGGCTGAAGTGGGTGCTGCTGCTGGTCGTTATTTCGTTCATCGCCTTTTACGTTCCCGATTTTCTGCGCGATCGGACCAATGGCACCGGATCGGCGCAAACGCTGGCCAGCGTCAATGGCGATCCGATTTCGCTCACCACCTTCCGCCGCGCCTACCAGCAACGCGTGCAGCAGTTCCGCAACGCCTACGGCGCGAGCTTCGATGAGCGGATGGTGAAGCAGCTCGGCCTCGACCAGCAGATCCTGCGGCAGCTGATCGATGAGCGAACCGCCGTCGCCGAAGCGCGCCGGCTCGGTCTCACGGTGTCGGACGCCGAAGTCGCGCAGCGCATCTACGACATCGAGGCGTTTCAACAGAACGGGGCCTTCAGCGAAGAGCTGTATACGCGCGTGCTCGCCGTCCAGCGGCCGCCGCTCGCGAAAGTCGAATTCGAGGAAAGCCTGAGGCAGTCGCTGCTGATCGAGAAGCTGCGCGCGGCGCTCACCGAATGGGTGAACGTGCGCGAGACCGAGGTGGACGACGAGTACAAGCGACGCAATGAAAAAGTGAAGGCGGAGCTCGTCGTCGTCTCGGCCGACAAGCTGCGGAACGACGTCAGCGTGACCGACAAAGACGTGTCCGCCTGGTTCGACGGGCACAAGGAGTCGTACCGGATCGGCGAGAAGCGGAAGATCAAGTACCTGCTCATCGACACCGAACAGGTCCGCTCGAAGACGATCGTCGCGCCGTCGGACGTGGAACGCTTCTACCGCGCCAACGAGGCGCAGTTCACGACGCCGGAGCAGGTGCGCGCCAGCCACATCCTGTTGAAGACCGAGGGCAAGGACGAGGCCGCGGTCAGGGCCAGGGCGGAAGCGCTGCTGAAGCAGGCGAAGTCGGGGGCGGATTTCGCGGCCCTGGCGAAGAAGAACTCGGAGGACGAAGGGTCGGCGGCACAGGGCGGCGATCTCGACTACTTCGGGCGGGGCCGCATGGCCAAGGAGTTCGAGGACGCGGCGTTCAGCCTGGCGCCCGGTCAGATCAGCGACGTCGTCAAGTCGCCGTTCGGATTCCACATCATCAAGGTCACCGACCGGAAGCCGGAAACGAAGCGGGCGCTCGAAGAGGCCCGTCCCCAGATCACCGAGCAGCTGTCGTACGAGCGGGCCCAGGCGGAAGTCCAGAAGACGGGCGATGCCGTGGCCAAGGAGATCGCGTCGCCGGCCGACCTGGACAAGGTGGCGAAGGCCCGAGGGCTCAGCGTGCAGGAGTCGGGATTCTTCACGCGCGATGAACCGATCGCAGGATTTGGCCCGGCGCCCGAGATCACCGACGCCGCCTTCACGATGAAAGAGGGGTCGGTTTCGGGACCGGTAAGGACGGCGCGTGGAATCGTCTTCTTCACGACGACGGGTCGGCAGGACTCGAGGATTCCCACGCTGGCAGAGGTGAAGGACAAGGTGCGCGACGATGCGCTGATGCAGAAGGCGCGCGAGCTCGCGACAACGCGCGCAGAATCGCTGGCGTCGGGCCTGTCGACCAACTTCGCCGCGGCGGCGAAGAGCGCTGGCCTCGAGGTGAAGTCGAGCGAGATCGTCGCCCGCGGGACGGCGTGGCCGGACGTGGGCATCAGCCCTGCCGTCGATGAGGCCGTGTTCCAGCAGCCGGTTGGCGGCGTCACCAAGCCCATTGCGACCGACGGCGGCACGGTCATCGCGCGCGTCGTCGATCGCCAGGGCACGACGCCGGACGAGCTCGCAAAGGCCCGAGACGGCTTGAAGAAGGAACTGGTCACCGACAGACGCACGAAGTTCTTCAGTGCGTACATGCTGAAGGCCCGCGAGCGGATGAAGATCCAGGTCAACGAAGAGGCGCTGCGGACGGTTGCAGGCTGACCTGAGAGACCGGCGGGGCTGAAGCCCCGCCTCCACACGTGACTCGAGCGACGACGCCGCGGCGCATCGCGATCCTGGGCGCCGTCTTGCTGCTGGGCGCCCTTCCCTCCGCTCAGACGGGCAAGCGGCCGATCTCCGAGCTCGATCTGTTCCGGTTCGTCTGGATCGCCGACCCCCAGATCGCGCCTGACGGAAAAGCTGTGGCGTTCGTCCGCGTGACGGTCAACGAGAAACGCGACGGTTATGACACCGCGCTGTGGCTGGTCGAGACAGGCGGCGGCGCGGCGCCGCGGCCGCTGACGGCGGGGCCGCGCGACCTGGCGCCGCGCTGGTCGCCGGACGGCGCGACACTCGCCTTCCTCCGATCGCCCGAACAAGACGGCAAGCCGCAGGCGTCGCAGCTCTATGCGCTGCCGATGCGCGGTGGCGAAGCGCAGCGTCTGACCGACGTGCCGCGGCCCGTGCTGTCTGCGATCTGGTCGCCGGATGGAACGAAGATCGCGTTCACGAGCACGCTGACACCGGGCGACCTGCAGTCGAGACCGGAGCCGACGCACAAGAGCGATGTGCGGGTCATCACGCGCTCCGCATACCGATCGAACGGCATCGGCTTCGCCGAGCCGGCGCGCCGGCTGGCGATCTGGATCGTGGCTGCGCAGCCGGGCGCCCCGCGCCCGATGCGACTTACCGACGGCGCGTTCGACGCCGAGAACGCGTCATGGATTCCCGATGGCAGTGGACTCTACTTCACCTCGTCGCAGGTCGAGGATCCGGCGTTCGAATCGCCCGACACCGATCTCTACAGGGTGAACGTCGCCGGAGGACCGCTCACCAGGATCGCGAGCATCGACGGCATCATCGGGCGACCGGTCTTCAGCCCGGATGGCGCGCGCGTGACGTTCCGCGGGACGCTGAACGGCAAGCCGGTGCGCTCCTACAACCAGCCCGACCTCTTCGTTGCGGACACCACTCCAGGCAGTCAGCCCCGCAATCTGACGGTCCGCTACGACTTCGACGTCGACGGCGGCCTGACCGGCGACCAGCGGGCCCCGCGCGGTTCGCTGCCGTCGGATCCGATCTGGACCGGCGACGGCGGCGGCGTGCTCGTCACGACGACGGAGAAGGGTGTCCAGAACCTGCAGCGCGTCGACGTCGAGACGGGCCAGGTGACGCCGGTGACCCGCGGGATGCAGGAGATCGTGGCGTTTACGGGGTCGAGAGGCGCGACAACGCTCGTGCTCCTGGCGTCGACGCCGACCAGCATCGGCGAGCTGGAAAGCCTCGACCCGGCAACCGGGGCACGCACGACGCTCACGCATGTGAACGATGCGCTTTTCTCTGCGCTGAATCTCACCGCGCCTGAAGAGCTGTGGTTCGACAGCTTCGACGGCCGAAAAGTGCAGACCTGGGTGCAGAAGCCGCCGGACTTCGATCCGTCGAAGAATTACCCCGCCATCCTGAACATTCACGGCGGCCCCCATGCGGCATACGGCTACACGTTCGATCACGAGTTCCAGTGGATGGCTGCCCGGGGCTACGTCGTGATCTACCCGAACCCGCGCGGCAGCACGTCGTACGGACAGGAGTTCGGCAACAGCATCCAGCATCGCTTCCCCGGCGACGATGCGAAGGACCTGATGAGTGCCGTCGACGCGGTGATCAAGCGCGGATGGGTCGATCCGAAGCGGCTGTTCGTGACCGGGGGCAGCGGCGGCGGCATCCTGACGAACTGGATCGTGACGCAGACGGATCGATTTGCCGCCGCGGTATCGCAGCGCTCGATCGCCGACTGGTCGGCGTTCTGGTACGCGACCGACTTCACGTTGTTTCAGCCGCGATGGTTCAGCGCTCCGCCGTGGGAGGCGCCGAAGGAGTTCGCGAGCCGGTCGCCGATTTCGTTCGTCGATCGCGTGAAGACGCCGATGAAATTCATCGAAGGCGAGCAGGACCTGCGCACGCCTCCGGCCGCCGGCGGTGAGCAGATGTTCCGCGCGCTGAGGTACCGACGCGTGCCGACCGAGATGGTGGTGTTCCCCGGCGAAAGCCACGAGCTCTCACGCTCGGGGCAACCGTGGCACCGGGTCGAGCGCCTTCAGCACATCCTCTCCTGGTTCGACAAATATCGACAACCCGAGTAACCCGAAACCCGGGCTGGTGGTCAGCGCAAGAAGATCGCGGGCATGAGAGCCAGCGTCTCGTTCGGCTTGAAGAGACGCAGCGGCGACGTCACGAGGCCGAGGGCGCGCCGCTCCTCGGCGGGTGCCAGCGCGGCGATCGCGCTGCTCTGATCGGCACGCAGCCCCTTGGACACGACGTCGAAGAGGGTCCGTCGCGGTGGGTAGACGACGACCTCGACGTCGCTGGCAGCCGGGATCTTCGCGCGCCGCTTTGCTGCGGCAATCGCGCGATCGAGACCGCCGAGCTCGTCGACCAGGCCGTTTGCCTTGGCCTGGCGGCCTGTCCACACGCGTCCCTGCGCGATGGCGTCGATCTGCTCCGGCTTCATGTGCCGCGCCTCGGCGGCCTTTTCGACGAATTGATCGTAGGTTTCCGTCATCAGCGAGAGAATCTTGCTGCGCTCCTCGTCCGAGAACGGGCGCACCGGCGAGGCCAGCTCGGCAAACTTGCCGTGACTGACCGACTCGATGTTCGCGCCCAGTTTGCCATACGCGCCCCCCGTCACCAGCTTGCCCGTGACGACGCCAATCGAGCCCGTGAGCGTTGCCGGCTGCGCGACGATGTACGGAGCGGCCAGCGCGATCCAGTAGCCGCCGGACGCCGCCAGGTCGGACATCGAGACGACGAGGGGACGATCGCGTTTTTCGTCGCGCGTGATGACGAGCTCGCGCCAGATCGCGTCCGACGCAACCGCCGAACCGCCCGGGCTGTCGATCCTGAGGACGATCGCGCGCACGGCCGGATCCTTGCGCGCCTCACGAATGTGTTCGATCAGCGTATCCGAGCCGAGCACGCCGCCCATGAGCGGGTCGAAGCCGCCCTTGCCCGACATGATGACGCCGGAGGCATAGATCACCGCGATCCGCGGCCCTTTGTTGATGCCCAGCGACGCCGCCGAGATGCGCGAGTACTCGTCCGATTCGAGCCGCGAGATCCGTCCGCCGGGAATCTTCACGCGGTCGTCGATCTGATCGGCATAGGCGAGCTCGTCGACGAGGCCGACGCGCAGCGCCTCATCGGGAAGGAACGGCCCCTGGTCGATCAGCGCGCGCACCTCCGCTTCGGTCTTCTTGCGGCCCTCGCCAATTCCACGCACCAGCTGTTCGTAGAGATCGCGCGTCATCGATTCGGTGGCTTCGCGGTGCGCCGGCGTGAAGCCTTTCTCGGTGAACGCGTTGTAGGCCGTCTTGTAGGCGCCGATGTGGACGAAATCGGGATACAGACCGAGCATGTCGAGGGTGCCGCGCAGGAACACCTCGTAGGTCGCGAGGCCGTTGAGATCGAGCGACGCGCTCGGCATCAGGATGATGCGGTCGCAGGCCGAGGCGATGAAGTACTCCCGCTCGCCCGCGTATTCGAGGTAGGCGACGGCGAGCTTTCCCGATTTCCGGAAATCGAGAATCGCGTCGCGTACCTCCTGCACCTTCGCCCAGAACGGCGCCTTGAGGCCGCTCGGCATCACGATCACAGCCTTCACGCGCGAATCGGCTTTCGCCTTCCGCAGGTTGTCGAGCACCGCGCGCAGTCCCGACGGCTGGTTCCCTTCCAGCAGCTGCGCGATGCCGTCGGTCGAGACTTCGTGCAGGTCGTCGTCGAGCCGCAGGATCAACGTCGAATTGCCCGCAATCGTCGGCTGGCGGCCGATCGCGGCGTAGATCATCAGGAGCCCGCCGACCGAGACGAGGACCGCGAGCAAAATGAGACCGAAGACGATCCGGACACCACGGTTGGCCACGGCAGGGCTCCTGCAAAAAGAAATCGAGAACTCGAGAACTCGAGAAACTCGAGAAATCGAGAAGCGAGAACGGGAGAACACGAGAACTACAAGAAGTATAGACGGCGGCCGCTGTCCGCCGGTGCTCTTCCCCTTGCACTTCGACAGGAGCGGTGGTATTTTCCTGTAGAAGTACGAGGGGGACTGGATGAGCGATGAAAAAGTCGAGCTGCCGCAGGGCACGCTCGACCTGCTGATTCTTCGAACGCTGGCGCTCGAGGCGCAACACGGCTGGGCCATCGCCGAGCGCCTGCAACAGATTTCATCAGATGCGCTGCAGGTGCAGCAAGGATCGCTCTACCCGGCGCTCCATCGCCTCGAGCGGCGCGCCTGGATCAAGGCGCGCTGGGGCGCGTCAGAGAACAATCGCCGCGCGAAGTACTACGAGCTGACCGCGGCGGGGCGGAAGCAGCTCGAGATCGAGACGAGGACCTGGCGTCGGCTTGTCGGGGCGGTCGCGCAAGTCCTCGATATGGGGTAGGGGTCAGGGGTCAGCGGTCAGGGGCAGGGGGCAAGGCTTGCTGAGCGATCTTCGCATCCGCCTGCGCGCGCTTTTCAGCCGCGATGCTGTCGAGGACGAGCTCGACGACGAACTTCGGTTCCACCTGGAGCGGCAGGTCGAGAAGCTCGCGGCCGCCGGCCTGAGCGAAGGCGAGGCCCGCCGACGGGCGCGGCTGATGTTCGGCGGCCCCGAGGGCATCAAGGAGGACTGTCGCGACGCGCGCGGCCTGCGCCTGATCGATCACACGATGCAGGATCTGCGGTATGCCGTTCGCGTACTCCGCGCGAGCCCTGCGTTCACGGCCGTCGCCATGCTGTCGCTGGCACTGGGCATCGGCGCGACCACCGCGGTCTTCACGGTGCTCGACGCCGTGGTCATGCGGCCGCTTGCCGTCACCGATCCGCACCGCCTCGTCGTCGTGCGTGCGCTGCTCCGGAACGAACGATTCGTGCTGTTCAACCCGGTGTACGAGGCACTCCGCAGCCGCCAGCGCGCGTTGACCGACATGGCTGCGGTCTCGGATGCGCCGTTTCTGCCGGTGAGTCTCCGCCCGTCGCAACCTCCGGTCTATCTCCAGGGGACGTTCGTCTCTGGCAGTTACTTCTCACTCCTTGGCGTGCAGCCAGCGATCGGTCGCGGGTTGACGGGGACCGACGACCAGCCAGGTGCGAGCTGCGCAGCCGTCATCAGTCATCGGCTGTGGAGGCGCGAATGGCGCCAGTCGGCGGCGGTGCTGGGTCGCGTGCTGCGCGCCCGCGACACGGCCTGCGCGATCGTCGGCGTGGCGCCGGAGGCATTCGAAGGCCACCAAGGCGGGTACGCGATCGACGTCTGGCTGCCGTTGCGCCCGTTTCACGTCGAGCTGCTCGACGATCACGGCCTGGCGTTTTTCTCCGGCGTCGTCGGGCGTTTGCGGGCTGACGCGTCGCGCGGGGAGGCGGAGTCACAGATGACCGCCTTGTACAGGGCGATCGAGGCGGCCGAGCCGGAACGGGCGACTCGCGAAGGACAAGTGCCTCCGACGCCGGCGGACTTCAGCATCCGCCTGCTGCCCGGCGCGCAAGGGCTCGGGAGGCTTCGCGACAACTTCGACCAGTCGCTGACGATCGTCTTCGGCGTCGTCGTGGCGTTCCTGCTGATCGCCGCGGTCAACGTCGGCAACCTGCTGCTCGCGCGCGGCGCGGCGCGCACGACGGAGTTCGCCACGCGGGCGGCGCTTGGCGCCGGGCGCGGTCGGCTGCTGCGTCAGCTGGCCACTGAAGGCCTCGTCCTGGCGGTTTCGGGCGCGGCGCTGGGCGCGCTGGTGGCGTGGGCGATCACGCCGCGGCTGGCGCGCGCGATCACGATGCAGGATTTCCGCGTCAGCCTCGAGACCACCACTCGACCCGTCGTCCTTTTCACCGTGGCAGGAATCGTGGCGGTGGTGGCCCTGGTGGTGAGCCTCTTGCCGGCGTGGCGTCTGAGCCGCGTCGACCTGCATCCGTCGATGGCGGGGGCCGGCCGCACCACGGCTCGCGGCGGGCAGCGCCTGGCGCGTCAGCTGATCGTCTCGCAGCTCGCGGTGTCGGTGCTCCTGGTAACGCTGGCGGGTCTCTTCCTGCGGACCGTCGCGGCCCTTCAGGCGATCGACCCGGGATTCGAGCCGAGTCATGTGGTCCTGTTCGAGGTCCAGCGAGAGCAGGTGTCGCCGCCGTTCATGAATCCGATGGACGAGAAGCAGCGGCTGGCCACTCTCTATCGTGGGCTGAACGAGCGCCTCGCCACGATTCCCGGCGTCAGCTCCGTCGGTCTGTCATGGCTCGGGCTGTTTGGCGGCAGCGACCTCTGGCTCCCCGTCATTCGGACAGATATCCCGACCGATCGGCACGATGCACGGACGGATTATGTGAGCGCCGGCTACTTCGAGAGCGTCGGCATGCGCATCGTTCGCGGCCGATCGTTCAGTGCCGCCGATCGCGACGGCGCACCCAGGGTTGCGATTGTCAACGAGACGTTCGTCCGTCAGCGCTTCGCTGGCAGCGAACCCCTTGGCCAATCGGTCACGCTCGAGTATCCGAGAGACCAGCAGCCGCCGTTCACGATTGTCGGCGTCGTCCGGGACTCGAAGTACAACGACGTGCGCGAGGCCAAGGCCGAGCCGATGATCTGGGCGCCGCTTCTGCAGTGGCCGCTCGATATCCGCGCGATCACCTTGAGCACGCGCCCCGGCGAGGAGGCGGCGGTCACACGCGCTGCGCGATCGATCGTGGCCTCGGCCGATCCGAGCTTGATGATCCGCCGCAGCCTCACGCTTCGCGAACAAGTCGATCAGACCGTCTCGCGCGAGCACCTGCTGCTTCGCCTCGCCTCCGTCGCCAGCGTGCTCGCGCTGTTCCTGGCGGCCGTCGGGCTCTACGGCATGCTGGCGCAATCCGTCGCGCGCCGAACGCGCGAGCTCGGGTTGCGCATGGCATTGGGAGCCAGCCAGCGGGCGGTGGTCCTGATGGTGGTGCGCGAAGCCCTGGGGCCGGTGCTTGCCGGCACGGCGCTGGGTGTGCCGCTGGCGCTCGCCGCCGGCCATGCGGCCCGGGCGTTCCTGTTCGGCATTGCGCCCCATGACGGGTCCACGCTTGCTATGGCTTGTAGCGCGCTTGTCGTCGTGTCGCTCGTCGCCGCGTTCGCCCCGGCACGCCGGGCGAGCCGCGTCGAGCCGATGACGGCGCTGCGCCACGACTGACGTCCAAAACTGACTGTAAAGTTCGCTTGACATTCGGCGCTGCCGGCGTCACAGTAAAGCTTGCTTTACATCAGGAGGGCGTGCCCATGCCCGCTGGCGACGTTCACAGTTTGCGGTTGTTCTGGATCGGCGCGTGTCTCTGGATTGTTTGCGGGCTGGCGGGGGGCTGGTTTCTCAAGACGTTCAACGTCGAAGGCCTGGGCGTGTACGCGATCGCGCTCGTCATGCTGGCACCCGCCGGCCTTATGCTCGTGGGCCTCATCCGGATGATCCGGCTTCAGGACGAGCTGTATCAGCGAATCCAGTTCGAGGCCATCGCCTTCGCGGCGATTCTGGTCTGGCTGGCGACGCTGACGTGGGGCTTCCTCGAAACGTTCGCCCTCGTCAAGCCGCTGCCGGGGTTCGGGATCGCCTCCGCGTTGGTGCTTTTCTACGGCTTTGGCGGCTGGTTGTTCGGCAAACGGTATCAGTGAAGAACCGGGTGCGGGAGCTGCGCGAGGCACGAGGCTGGTCCCAACAGCATCTGGCCACCGAGCTGGGCGTGTCGCGTCAGACGGTCATCTCGATCGAGCATGGCAAGTACGATCCGAGCCTTCCGCTCGCGTTCGCGATTGCCAGAGTCTTTGCGCTCCGGATCGAAGACGTGTTCGTGCCCGACCGGCGGCCCGCACGCTAGCAACCCGGCCGAGAGCTCTCGGCTCGACGAGGGGTTCACGTCTCTGGTAGACTCAAAAGCTCTGCCCAGCAGGTCGTCCTCACCACGCGGAAGTGGCGGAATTGGCAGACGCGCTAGCCTC
>CAVXSR010000017.1:0-122673 GCA_963764495.1 Vicinamibacteria bacterium
CGAGGCGAATCTGTAGAAAGCGTATGCGCGTGCTATCTTGCCGGAATGACGCACCGAACGTTGGGTCGGCTGGGGCCGCGCGTTCTCGGCAATTGGCCTGGGCTGCATGAGCCTCGGGATTGGCGAGATTTACACGAGCGGCGTCCATGACGACGACGCGGCGATTTTGCCCTGATTCGGCACGCGCTGGATTCGGCGTCACCTTTCTGGACACCGCCGACATCTACGGCGATTCCGAGCTGAAGGTCGGCAAGGCCATCCGGGGGCCGGCGCGCCAGACGTCGTGCTGGCGACGAAGTTCGGCTTCGTCCAGACGCAGATCGGCACGGGTGAGCGAATCAACGGCCGGCCGGAATACGTCCGCTATGCGTGTGAGCGATCTCCGTCGGCTCGAATCGATGACATCGATGTTACTATCTGCACCGGGTCGATCCGGCGGCGCCGATCGAGGAGACGGTAGGCGCGATGGCCGACCTCTTCGACAGGGAAGGTCCGGTACCTTGGCCTGTCGGAAGGTGCCGGCTACGCTGCGCCGCGCACACCGCGTTCATCCGATCGCGGCGGTGCAAACCGAGGAACCGGCTGTTCAGCCGCGATGCGGCAGGATGACCTTCTCCCGACGCTGCGGGATCTGGGCGTGGCACTCGTGGCCTATAGTCCGCTTGGGCGTGGCTTTCTCGCGGGACGCTTTCGGAGCCTCGAGGACCTCGCGCCGGAACTGATTCGGCGCCGCGGCAACCCGCGGTTTCAGGGCGGGTCGTTCGAACGAAACGTCGCGCTCGCCGATCGCGTCCGCGAGCTGGCGGCGACGAAGGGCTGCATGCTGGCGCAACTCGCGCTGGCGTGGCTGCTGACGCGCGAAGACGTGGTCCCGATTCCCGGGACGAGCAGTGTCGAGCGACTGTCGGAGAACGCCGGTGCGGTCGACGTCCAGCTCACGCGCGACGAGCTCGACGAGATTGACCGTCGTTCGCCAAAGGGCGCGGCTTCAGGTGAGCGCTACCACGCATCGGGTGCGGCGCTCCTGAACCGGTAGCGCGCCGAGATGAGGCTCCAACGCAAGTCAGGAGCAGAGAGCCGCGGCAACGAGCGCGGCTACCCGAGCATTGTTGCGCAGTAGGGCGACGTTCGCGCGCACGGTGTCGCCGCCGGTGAGCACGCGCAGGCGGTCCAGCAAGAAGGGCGTGATATCGGGACGAGTGTAGTCGGGGCGTTCTCGACGTCGGCGAGGGCGGTCGCCAGGGCCTTCTCGTAGAGGTCGCGGGACAGCTCGTCTTCCTCTGGAATCGGGTTCGCGACGAGGCACGCCGGAACCCAGTCCGAGCGCCATATGTGCGTTGATGACGGCAGCGACACCGGCGATCGAGTCGACACGCGTGTCGACTCGTAAGCCGCTCGATTGCCGGTAGAACGCGGGGAACTCGCTGGTGCCAAAGCCCACGACCGGCACGCCGAGCGTCTCGAGCATTTCCACCGTGCGCGGCAGATCCAGGATGGCTTTCGCGCCGGCGGTGACGACGGCGACCGCCAGTCGCGACAACGCGATTAGATCGGTCGAGACGTCGCCGGTGATGTCGGCCCCGCGATGGACGCCGCCGATGCCGCCAGTGGCGAAGACTCTGATGCCGGCGGCATGAGCCACCGCCATCGTGGCCGCAACCGTGGTCGAACCCGGCTGCCTGGTCATCAGGACGGCGGCGAGATTACTCAAGTTCGTCTTCACCGCTCGGCGATCCTGCGCGAGCCGTTCGAGCTCCGCGCCGCTCATGCCGACACGGACGGCTCCATCGAGAATCCCGATGGTCGCTGGAACGGCGCCATGCGCTCGCACGGTCTCTTCGAGCGCCAGGGCCCGTGGCGAGACCGTCAGGATGGGGCAGCCCGTGCGTGATGACGGTGGTTTCGAGGGCAACCACCGGCTGTCGCGCGGCGATTGCCGCGGCGACGGCATCGCTGTAGCAGTAGAGCTCCACGGCGAGAGCGGATACCGTCGACGCGCAACGTGTCGACGGTATTTTTTAAAAAAAAAAAAAAAAAAACAATCAATGCTTGCGGACTCTCACGCTTTCAACGGGTAGGACCTCCAACAGGGCGAGCTCGAGATCGCCCAACCCCTGACCTTCCCTGAGCACAATCTTAACGCATCGTTGGTTTCGGTGACCTGCGCCACGGCGTCGAGAGCGCCCCGGTCCACCTGCTGGAGCAGCGGTCGACAGACCCACATATGCGGGGTGACCATCCGCAGGACGTTTCTGCACCATTGCAAGGACATCTTCGATGCGTTCAAGCCGCCGTCGGTCTGAAGAATGCCCCGGAACCAATTCAGCACACTGTGCTCTTCGTATACGGTTCGATGGTAGTCGTCAGCGTGGTCGAACAGTGGCTGCCATGTGCACTCGCTGTGCCATGCCTGCAGCACAGGGTGCCGCGCCGCGAAATCGTCGAGGTGATCCTTCATGTCGCCAATCGACGTCCCCAAATACCGGTAACAGTCAGCGTCATTGATGACCCAGTTGAACACGTGGACCGTGTTGACGACCGGCGCGGTATCGAACGGCCGGCCGCGCATTATGCTCAACGTGTCGGCCAGTTGCTCTCGTAGTGGTCTCGCCACTGTTCCGGATATTGTTCCAGGCCGACCTGCAGTCCGACTCCCGCGATCGGATATTCGGCATCATTTGGAACGAAGGTGGCCAGGACGGTCTGATAATTACCGGCATGGTCGAACAACTTGTGCCAGGTCTTGTCACGTTGAAATGCGGATAGGGGCAGCGTCTTTCGCGATTTGCCAATGTACGCCCGCTCGGTCATGCGTTTCTCGGCGTGAATCCTGACTTCCCCTGTCTGTTCTGCGAGGGGCCGCAGCCACGCGTCGAGATAGGCGCGACACGCATCGAGCGTCGCCTGCCCCTCATCCTTGACGATGGCCACATTTGACGCGATCGCGAAATGATTGAGCGTTCGGTCCAGGAGAATGGCCGCCTGCTTCCGCTGCAGTTCGTGCAGCATCAGCAGTCCTCGTGGTTGGATTGTGGCAAGGTCGCGTGTCTCGTAGCTGGCCTTGGGGTTGAGACCCGAAACGACCGGCAGCCACGTCTGTTCAACGGCGGCAAGCCGTGCCCGCGGCAGATCATGCTGGAAGTCCGTGCGTGAGGCCGGTCGCACGGAGACATCGATGTCCCACTCGCCAACGTGGAAGCCACCAGATGCAACTGGAGAACGACGAGAATCTGCGTCGGCCGGTCAGGTTCCTTTGAGGGAATGTCCAACTGCGGAAATCGGGCGGTGAACGTTGTCGAGCCTGAAGGTCCCAATGGGCTCGATGTGACCTCGAACTGTCTCGATTTGAGCAGGTCTTCGACGCTGGCCCCCGTGGTGTCCGGCGCTTGCCCGCCGTAGCCTTGGCGAAGGCGGGGTGCGGTCTCGAGCGGGCCGACAATCTGCCCGTTGTGGAATTTGGATCCCTCCACTACCCGTGTGTGATCGCCAGGCCCTCCGGCCCTGTGACATGGATGGCGAGCGTTCCATCGTTAAAGCCGGCGCCTTCGCTCAGCATCAGCCATGTGACCCGTGCTTCCTCCGAAAGCGGCACCGGCCAGCTCGCCGGAGTGACCATCAGCATGCGCGAGTTGTCGGGATCGAAATAGTTGCGCAGGGCAATCTGCCCCTCTGGAACGGCGCGGACTGCGGGCGGTCGCTTCGTAAAGTGGAGGTGATGCGTCAGCGCCTCCTCTTCACGGAGGTCCTGGTAGTGACGTTGCGACTGCCCGCCCGACAGGCCGATTACACGCGACAGCTCCGCGAGCGTATCGTCGGCGAAGACCGAATGCGTGGTGATGGCCTGTGTGATGCGTTCACCACTCAGCGGCTTGCCAAAGACTTTGCTCCATTGCGCCGCTCGGGATCGGTTGCTGAGTATCTTGAGCGGGCCGCTTTGTACTGCTCCGGGTGGGTCATGACCAGGTCGACCTGCTTCCCGGCATGGAACACCACGACCTCGAAGGTGTCACTGTCGTATAGGCTGGTGCAAACGGCCGCTGCCTTGAAGATCTTCGACGCCGCACGCGCCAGGTCTTTCAACTCCCCGGTATCCAGCGCGGCGTTGTCGCTGTCATACACGGACAGAAACGCGTCGCCTTCCTTCCGAAGCAGGATCACATGTTTGCCGCCCTCCGGCGCTGGCGTCTTCGCGCGTTCGAAGCCGAGCGTGGTATAGGCACGAACAATGCCGCTGATGGCGTCAGGTGTCGTGCCGGCCAGGGCGATGTGGACACTGGAACACGTGTTTCCCATGGTTCTCTGGGTGAGGCCTCGATAAAGATACGCGGACTTCATGGGATTCACCCGCGCGTGCCCGAATCGATGTGATAAAAACGTCCACGCCATGTTCCGTTGTCCCCGCTTCGTCCTGCTGATGGTTTCGGCTGCCGTGATTGTCGCGGCCGTTGCCGTCGGCGATCGCTTGCTCGCGGCGCAATCCTCGATGCGCTCGACGTCGTCGCCGCCGCCCGGCTTCGAGCGCCTGCGCAAGATCGACGTGCACTCTCACATCTACGAGGACTTGCCCGTCGTCAACGCGATGCTGCGGCGCATCAACCTGCGCGTCGTGAACATCAGCAATCCGGGCACCGACGGCCATCTCGAATTCATGCACCGGTTCAACGCCGCGCTCGTGAAGCGGCATCCGGACATCTTTTCGTTCGCCTCGACGTTCGATCTCACGACACGCAATCAGCCGGAGTATGGCGCGCGCGTGGCGAAAGCCCTCGACGAGACGTTCGCGCAGGGCGCCGTCATGGTGAAGATCTGGAAGGAAGTCGGGCTCGAGCTGAAGCAGCCCGACGGCGCGTTCCTGCTGCCGGACGATGCGATCCTCGATCCGGTGTACGCGCATCTCGTGTCACGCCGGAAACCGCTGCTGGCCCATCTGGCGGAGCCACGTGAGGCGTGGCTGCCGCTCGACCCGAAGAGCGTTCACTACGGCTACTACTCGCAGAACCCGCAGTGGCATCTGTATGGGAAGCCAGAGTATCCGAGCCACGCACGGTTGATGGACGCGCGCGATCACATCCTGTCGAAGCATCCCAGCCTGGTGATGATCGGGGCGCACATCGGCAGTCTGGAGTACAACGTCGACGAGGTGGCGAAGCGGCTCGACACGTATCCAAACTTCCATGTCGAGGTCTCAGCGCGGACGCGCGACCTTACACGCCAGCCGTCAGCCAAAGTGCGGGCATTCTTCCTGAAGTTCCAAGACCGGATCCTGTACGGCGTCGATCGATCGTGGCGGCCGTATCGGACGCCCGACGTGGCGCCGACCGACGAGGATCGGGCGAAGTTCGCCGCCGACCTCGAGGCGCAGGACCGTCGCGACTGGGCCTACTACGCAGGCGCGGGCTCGACCGACTATGGCGGCGACACCGTCGAGGGGCTCGCCCTGCCGCAAGCTGTGCTCGAGAAGTTTTATTGGAAGAATGCGGAGCGAATCATCGGCGTGCGCTAATTCAGAACAACTGGTACGTCGTCACGAAGTAATTCATCGCGCTCATGCCGAAGACTCTGGCGACGCTCGTGTGGGTGGCGGTTGCGGCCGCCGGAGCAGGGGCATTCGGATTCATCGCGCTGGCCCGCGGCGAGACGATTTCGGCGGCGTGGCTGGTGGTGGCCGCCGTCTGCTCGTATCTCGTCGCCTACCGCTTCTATTCCCGGTTCATCGGACAGACGGTCTTCGGGCTCGACCCGTCGCGCGCTACGCCGGCCGAGCGTTTCGACAACGGCCGCGATTTCGTCCCCACCTCGCGATGGGTGCTCTTCGGCCACCACTTTTCGGCGATCTCCGGCGCGGGGCCGCTTGTCGGTCCCACGCTGGCGGCGCAGTTCGGCTTCCTGCCCGGTACCCTCTGGCTGATTGTGGGCGTCGTGCTCGGAGGCGCCGTGCAGGACTTCCTGATCCTGTGCGCGTCGATGCGGCGCGACGGCAAGTCGCTGGGCCAGATCGCCAAGGAGGAAGTGAACCCGGTGGCGGGGCTCGCGGCGATGGTCGCGATCTTCGCCATCATGATCATCCTGCTCGCGGTGCTCGCGCTCGTGGTCGTCAACGCCCTGCGCGACAGCCCGTGGGGCCTCTTCACGCTCTCGTCGACGATCCCCATCGCGCTGGTCATGGGCCTGTGGATGAATCGCCTGCGCCCCGGCAACGTCGCCGAGGCGACCGCGATTGGCGTCGTGCTGCTGCTGGCGGCGCTGGTGGGCGGCCAGTGGGTGTCGCAGCACCCCACGCTGGGACCGGCGTTCACGTGGTCCGGCACGTCGCTCTCCGGGGCGGTGATGATCTACGGCTTCATCGCCTCGGTGCTGCCGGTCTGGCTGCTGCTCGCGCCGCGCGACTACCTGTCGACGTTCATGAAGATCGGCACCATCGTGATCCTTGGCACGGCAATCCTCTTCGTGATGCCGCCGCTCAAGATGCCGGCGGTGACGCAGTTCGTCGACGGCAGCGGGCCGGTGTTCGCCGGCAAGCTGTTCCCGTTCGCCTTCATCACCGTCGCGTGTGGCGCGATCTCGGGTTTCCACGCGCTGATCGCCAGCGGCACGTCGCCGAAGATGGTGTCGTGCGAGACCGACGCGCGGCTCGTTGGCTACGGCAGCATGCTGACCGAGTCGCTGGTGGGCGTGATGGCCATGATCGCGGCCGCGACGCTCGACCCCGGCGTGTACTTCGCCATGAACGTCGGGCCGGCCACGCTCGGCCCGACCGCCGAGTCGGCGGCGCAGGCGATCGCGCAGTGGGGCTTCATCGTCACGCCGGACCAACTGAACACGCTGGCGAGGGAGATGGGGGAGGCCACGCTCCTGTCACGCACCGGCGGTGCGCCGAGTCTCGCCGTCGGCATGGCGGGCATTCTTTCGGGGGTGTTCACTGGCAGCGGCCTGGCGCTCTGGTACCACTTCGCGATCATGTTCGAGGCGGTGTTCATCCTCACGACGATCGACGCGGGGACGCGCGTCGGCCGCTTCATGCTTCAGGAGCTGCTCGGCCACGTCTACACGCCGTTCGGCCGCACCTCGTGGTATCCGAGCATCCTGGTGTCGTCCTTCCTCGTCGTCGCCGGCTGGGGCTATTTTCTCTATCAGGGTGTGGTCGATCCGCTCGGCGGCATCAACTCGCTATGGCCGCTCTTCGGGATCGCCAACCAGCTGCTCGCTGCGGTGGCGCTCTGCGTCGCCACCACCGTGCTGGTGAAAATGGGCCGGATGCGCTACGCCTGGGTGACCATTCTGCCGCTGACGTGGCTCGCGGCGGCGACCCTGACCGCGGGCTGGCAGAAGGTGTTCTCGCCCGATCCGAGGCTCGGGTTTCTGTCGCATGCGCAGACGCTGGTCGGTTCGGCCAATCCGGCCGCGCCGCGCCTGATCTTCAACGACCGTCTCGATGCCGCGCTCGCCGCGTTCTTCGTGATGATCGTGCTGGTCGTGATCGTCGCGTCGGTGCGCGAGTGGTACCTCGTCGCCGTCGGGCGGAAGGCGCCGAGGCTCCACGAGGCGCCCTACGTCGAATCCCGCCTGAACGCACACGCGGGCGCCTGACTGAGTTGACGCGTCTCTGAGGATCATCTCGAGCAGCGTTCTGCAGGTGACTTCAGTGCGGCAGCCGAGGTCGCTCGGCGGGATCGTCTCCCTCAGTAATCGTGAACTCGAGCGTCTACACAAGAGCGATCGGTCTGCGACGTGAAATCGAATCATCTTCTGTTGCTTGGGAGTCAAGGATGCCCAGGCGGCATGTGGAAGCGAATCGGCCTCACGACTGCTGTCCGCGTTGAACGCGTCAGGTCGACAGCACCGATGAGCTGGCATCGACAAGCTCAAGTGTCCGTGAGAGACGTTGGCCGGCGATCTTAAGATCGACCTATGCAGTCTTTCACCGACGTGTGGGATCGCATCCAAACAGTTCTGAGATCTGGGATCGCGGGCAGCGAGTTCACTCCGCTCAGGCTGCTAACGATCATTACGCTGACATCGGCCCTGGTCTGGGGGACACGTCGCGTCACCCGCTGGTTCGTCGATACTGTCTTGGCACGCCGCGGCTTCGACATCGGCATGCGCGAGGCGCTCGGCACCATTGTGCGGTACGTCATCATTACGCTGGGTGCTCTCGTGATCCTTCAGAGCGCCGGCATTGACCTCACTTCCCTCAACGTCCTCATCGGCGCCGTTGGTGTGGGACTCGGTTTCGGTCTGCAGAACATCACGAGCAATTTCTTCAGTGGCCTCATTCTCCTGTTCGAACGCCCGATCAAGATTGGAGACCGCGTTGAGATTAGCGGTGTCGTTGGCGAAGTGCGGGAGATTGGCGCACGCGCCACGACTATCGTCACCGATGAGAGCGTGGCGATGATTGTGCCCAACTCCCAGTTCGTGTCGGAGCGAGTGACGAACTGGAGTCGACCGGACAAGCTAACCGCTTACGCACTGTCGTTTCACGTGTCGCATTCGTCCGACCCCGAGCTGGTGCGTCGGGTGTTGCTCGCTGCCGCGGCAGGCCACCGCGATGTCCTGCCCGAGCCCATGGCGGAAGTTGAGTTTGTCGAGGTGGGGCTCGGTGCACTCCGGTTTCAGCTCCAGGTGTGGAGCACTCAACATCTGAAGACCGCGGGCACGTTAAGGAGCGAACTGAACTTTGAGGTGTGGCGGCAACTTGCCGCAGCCGGCGTGACGATTTCGCCGATGCAAGGAGCCGTCATGCTCGGCCTGCAGCTCGTGCCGTCATCGAAGCCGTGATTTTGCGAGCGTGCGATTGAGCAGACGAGTCTGTGCGAACCCTGCGCCGGTAATGAATGGCTGGGATGTCCGCAACCCAAATGGAGTGGCAGGGTCGTCGCCGAATGGCAGCGAGACGCGGGAGATTCGTACCGCCGGGGTGCGTATCGAGCTGGCAAGCTGCGTAGGGGTGGAACGGTGGAAAGAGGACGGGGCTGCTCGCAATGGCAAAGAAGCCGGCCGCGTAAACCGTCGGCAAGGGCATCGAGCGGTGGCCGGCCGACACAACAAGAAGGCGACCCGACTGGCCGCCTTCTCACAACCGAAGAACGCGCACTGTGTTAGTTCCCGACCAGCGCACCTTGCAAGGCTTGCACGCACCGCTGAGCAGCCGTTTCTTTCCCGAGGGCGAGCAGCCGGTTCGGCGTTTGGCTGCGCGTCGTCCACTGGACAATCCTCATTTCCTCGTTGGGCGAGCGGACTAAGGTTCGGACCGAGTGCCGGAACACTTCTTCGCCGGAGTCGATGCGCGTGATCCTAACGGCGGTCTCCTGTCGCGTCGTCCGAAAATCCGCGACGTTCTCTGCCTCGTCGGAAGGCACTTGCTTTGTGAGGCCCGTGATCTCGTAGTCAGCTTCGGCTCTCGTTCGGACAAAAACCAGTGGCAGAGTGGCGGCCTTTGTGGCCGCCCGGAAATACGTCTCGAAGCCGGCCATCGGGGCGATAAACACCTTGGAACCCGACTGCAATTTTGGAATGGGTGCGGCCAACACGGAACTGGTCATCGCCAGGGCAGCCGACACGCCGACTAAAGACGCGAAAATGCGCCTGAACATTAGAGCAACCCTTCTAGGTTGAAATGGCCTTGTGAGGCTGAAGCGCGAGACCGAAGTCCGCTCGGTAGCGTGCGGCAGGGCTCAGGAAAGCGCATATGGCGTTGCCGACTAATGAGCAACGCCCGTAAGTACATTACGGGGGCCAGCCCCACAGGGTTCGCACGCGTCGCAGAAACAACCCCACGTTACGCGCCAAACGCCGTGTCAACCGGCGAGCCGGGGCTCAGTCGCGCGCTGCGTTTTTGCCGACGGCGCAAGCCGCAGCCAGAGGTCCGAGGGGTACGTCATGCGCATTGCGATCTTCAGCGACATTCACGCCAACCTCCCGGCGCTCGAGGCGGTCTTAGCGGATATCGAGCGGCGCCAGCCGCATGCTGTGTACTGCCTGGGCGATCTTGTCGGCTACGCGCCCTATCCGAATGAAGTTATTGCGTGGATTCAAGCGGCCGCGATTCCTACGATCATCGGCAATTACGACGACGGCACCGGCTTCGATCGTGACGATTGCGGCTGCGCCTATCGCGAAGAGCGCGATCGCCAATTGGGCGATCGGTCGTTCGCCTGGACCAAGGCTCACGTTTCTGCGGTGAACAAGGCGTTTCTCCGGGCGCTAAGGCGGGAAATCCGCTTCGAGGCGGACGGCAAACAGGTCCTGCTGGTGCATGGCAGTCCGCGCCGAATAAACGAATACCTCTTCGAGGATCGGCCGCTGTCGAGTTTTGAGCGGCTCGCGAGTTCCTCCCAAGCGGACGTGATCGTCTTCGGCCATACCCACAAGCCGTACACCAAGCGGGCCGGTGGGGCGCTGTTTGTGAACGTGGGTTCGGTGGGCAAACCCAAGGACGGAGATTCGCGCGCGTGTTATGCCGTCCTTGACACGGACGGACCGGTCAGTGTCGAGTTCGTGCGGCTTTCGTACAATTTGGCGAGTGTCGCCACCGCGATCCGCGCCAGCGCATTGCCTGAGGAGTTCGCAACAGCCCTGGAAATGGCGCATTGACTGGCCACGCGCTGTCCGCGCCGGGCAGCGCCGCGGATAAACTCACTTGCAGTGACACTTACGTCCGACCCTCACGCGTGGCTTCGGCCTTACTACGTCGCGCTGAAAAAACGGCAACGCGTTCTGGATGCTCGCAACCCCCCAGCGATTCGAGGCGCTATGCCGCGCCGTCGAACCAGAGCATCCGAACCGAGCCGCGGCGATGCGCGACTGGAGCACCACGGCGAAGGACGGCACTCTCAAGTTGGCTGGAGTCGGTCATGAAGGAGAAGCCGGCGGTCCAGGAGGTCGAGCTCTGGCGCGTCACGACGCCACCGGTGGAAAGTGGAGCGGAACACCGCCGCCCCTCGGTCTTCACCTAGCGCGTGGATTGCAGAATTACGTCGTAGACCTGCCGAGGCACCTGGCCGTTCTGAGTATCGACCCAGACGCGGCCGCGATACCGGAACCGATTGCCGTATTCATCGGTCCGGCCAATCACGCGATGGTCCGTCTCGATGCCCACGATGCCACTCGCGGCCAAACTCCGAAGCTCAGACGGCTCGGACACGCCATTGTGGTTCCAGTCCGTCCACAAGCGCAGTTGGGCATACGCGGGGTCGGCCGCATCGACCCGGCCATCGGCCCGGCCGGCATTGTCGAGCTCTTCCAACGCCTGGAAGCCGTTGGTCGCCGTGATGCCCACCGCCAGCGGGGTGGCATTCCCGAACAACTCGGCCCCATTGTCGATGACGCCGTTGCCGTTCCGGTCCATCGCGAGAAAGGCGTCGTTGCTGTCCGGGCGGGTCCACGCGATGTGATCCGTCGTGCCGTCGGCATTAAGGTCGAAGCTCACGCCCGTGCTCGCACTCGTGAGGTCATAGTGGTTGTCCACGGCCAAGATGATCGGGGTATACATCTTGATGCACCGGCACTGTGCGGGGTCCGGGTCTTCACCCCAATATTGCCCATACAGGTCCATGCAGATGTAGTCATCCAATTGGCACGTCGGGAACTTGCAACTCGGCTCGTTGTTGGTCTTTTTAGTGACCTGCCGCTGCACAGAAACCGTCGCGCCGATGAGCGCCGTGCCGCAGGTCCCCGCCAACTTCTCGCCCGAGCTGTTCGTCACGCCAAACCATTGCTTTTGCGTCGCCGTCAATTTCCAATAGTGAAACGCGCCTGCGTTCCAAATTTGCGGTGACTGGAACACGGGTTTGCACGGGGCGAAGTAGTTGCACTGCCCCTGCGCCATCAGTGTGGGCTGTGACCGCTCCCACGTCGTCTTTGAGAAATCCCCAGGGCAATACAGCTCGCCCCAGATGTCGTATTTCTGGGTCGTGCGAAGAATGTTGTCCGGACTGTGCCCGATGGTGCACGTGCCGGAAGCGCATCCTGCGGCCGACCACAGACAGGAAGTTTCTGAAAGGAACTTGGAGACCAGATAGCTCGTCACCTGCGCCTCGGCCAAGCCGGGCAGCAGGCCGACGAAGACCGTAATGACCAGTAGTCGCGTCATGGTTCGTCTCCTCAGAACTGACCGCGAACCATGCTCGCGCGTTGGGTTTCAGCGATGGTGATCATGTCACGGAGGTTCTTGCGAACGTCTCCGGGCATCTGTTGCAAGCCGGCCTTCGCCTCACGAATGGAGTCGCGGACAGCCGGACGGGCGTTGGCCTCCGAGTCGAGCGCCGCAAACATGGCCGACCGCTCGGTGGCTTTGTCGGCGATGCGCAGCGCCGCGATATAGAGCCCCAAATGCTCGACTTTCTTCACCCGGTCTCGTTTGAATTGCCGCACGGCTTCCGCGTTACCGTGACTCGTGCCGTCCGCGAACAGCGCGGCGTGGACAAAGACGGTGGGCTTGGTGCTGCCTGCGCCTAATTCCTCCGTAAAGGTGCGACGCCCTCCGGGTGGAATCGGGAGCGTCACTTGTGGCACATGCGTGGAGAGCCCCACCGACTGCACCGCCTCGATCCACGCCGTCATTCCGGCGGAATCCTCACTGTGGAGATTCCCGCTGACCGGGTCGCCATCCCGGTTGACATACCGCACCTCGTAGGTGAAGGTGGGCAGCGCCGAGAGGGAGTGATTCACCAAGTCGAAGGTGAGCACGCCCGTGTTGGGGTCGAATACTTGATTCTGGATGTCTACCGCAGGACCAGCGCGCTGCCCAGCTTTCAGCGTCACCGCGAGCAGGACCACTAGCCCAAAGCCTACAAACTTGTTGCCCATCCTCGTCTCCATTCACGTTGGAAATCCAAACCAAGCCGCGCCGAAACCATGTCGTAGTGCGGCCACGCTGTTTCCCACCTGACGCCCGCGGCTCCTCCCCCGGCCACGTCATCGCGTCTATCGGCGCTCGTTGCTTCGCTGAGGGCTCGGGCCAACTCGTCACGCGCCTGCATCGCTTGGTCGTTCGACTGGTTCAGCATCTGCGCACGTTGGGTTGATGCGAACGGTGGGTACGTCACCCGATGGTGCCGGGACGGTCGGTGTGGGTTGCTGACGAGAACGCCACCAGTGAGCATCGCGTTGAACCTACAATCGTTGTTGCCGAGTCAAGTGACCCCAGAGCGACACCCCGTGCAAGCAATCCGTCGTGGCTAACGCTTCTAGCAAGACTCCTGCCCCTGTGTAACTCCCTGATTGTGCTCGCTGTGAGGGGACATCGCGGAGAGGGTGTTTTGGTCGCGGGTAGTTGTTACCCCAACTGACGGAGAGGCGCGACTGTGCGGGGGTAGTAGCAGCTACCCAGGGAAGGTTCGAGACGTGCCCTTGCTCGGTCAGTCGCGGATGGCAGCGCTGGAGGCTTTTGACCATAGGGCGAGGCTTGGGTCGCAAGACCACTGTTGCCGCCGCAGGCCGAGCGCAGTGAGAACGGCTTACACTCGAGGCCATGGGCGATGTTGTCCCGATCTTCACATCGTTCTCGGCGGGCCTCATCCCACCGAGTCCTACCTCAGCGTGACGGGCGTCGGCTTTGTGGACTACGTTTGCCGGGGAGAGGCGGAAGAGAGCTTTCCTGCTGCGGGTGCGCACACTGTTAAGTGATCGATCGCCTGAACCGGATGAAATTCCCGGAGTCTATTTCCTGCGTGACCAGCGAGTGCGAGGTGTGCCGACCTCATTCATCGATCTGGACAAGTTCGATCGCAATCAGCTGCTCCGCTACGATCTCTCGCCCGACGAGCCGCGCCAGCTTCGGCTTTACCGGGGAGCGCACGGGATGGCGGGTGCGGAGGTACTGGCCGATCGCCCTTGTGCGGGGCTGCCCCTACGACTGTACGTTCTGTGGCGCATGTCAAATGTCCGGCAAGAGGCTTCGCTACAGGCGAGTCGATCGCGTGGTGGACGATCTTGAGTTCTACGCGAAGGCGTACGACCAGCGCCACTTCAGTTTCATCGATGACGGGGTACGGCAATCGGGATTGAGTCCGGTTCTGCGCGCGTCCGAAACGAGCTGGTTCGCAAGGGCGGATTGCAGTTATCGAACGCCGAGATCCTCGATAACCTCGCGCGCGTCAGGCGCGTCGCAAAACGAGAGGGCGCGTACTTCTACATCAACGGATTCATGATGGCGGGCTTTCCCGGAACGATCAATGATTTTGGAAACGTCGTTCCAATTCATTATCGAAACAAATGCGGGACGTACCAGCGCGCGTAGGTTGCCAATCCCGACAAGAGCACGACCCACCAGAGCACTAGTACCGTTCGCATCCAGGGCTTGTACTTGGTGATGCGGAATTTCGCCGGCAACACGCTCGTGCCCGCGGCAAGCAGAATGTACAATCCCGCAATTTCGGTTATCATTCCGAGCGCCGCGTGTGCCGTCGCCAGTGCGTAGTAAAGCTTGCCAAGTTTGAGCGGTATCTTCGGACTTATATGAGCACGAAAAGAAGGAATCATCACGAGCACGATCACGGCAAGGTTGAGAAGCACGATCGCCGCCTGGCACCACGCGTGGGCCCGAAACCTGCGCATGCGCGCGAGGAGTGCGCCGAGGAGCAGCCCCACTCCCATGGCAATCTCAAGGAGCAGAATCAAAGTGGCGTATGGAGGAGCCACGGTTCCCATGCCTTCCCTTCACCACATCGTCTCCGGCGCGTCTAGCCGGGGCCGTTCACGCCACTGAGAAACCCGCCGAGATGCGCCGTCAACCCCACGAGTAGTACCGCGACTGCTTCGATTGGCAGACGGTATGTTGACAAGAGTGCCGCCGGATGGCGCCGCACACGCCAGTGGATCCAACACACAAGCGAGATCAGCACACTCGATATGCAACCCAGAACCAGGTGCATTAACAGAATCCCTTTGAGTTTTTGCCCCTCAAGCGCCCATTGCCACGCTGCAAAACCGGTCGCCACGACTGGCACAGTCAAGACCGCGGCGAGCAGCAGATTGAAATACGCCGCCGCGGCCAGTGTTCGGTTCTTCGTCCACTGCGCGAGATAGTCGAACGCCACGGTCGTGATAAACAACGCAACCGGGAAGTGAATCAGCACGACATGCTCGGCGTGCTTCGCGAGAACCACCGTCCTGATGTCGAATGGATTCACGCGCATCGTCCCCTCACTGCACCACAACCGTGCCGGTCATCTTGGGGTGAATGGAACAAAGTAGGGGAAGGTTCCCGGCGAGCTGAAGGTAAAGGAAAACTTCTCGTCGGTATCCAGCACCTTGGACTTGAACACCTTGCCTGTACTCACCACCGTGTGGGGAATATCGTCGCGATTCGTCCACGTTATGGTGGTGCCCACCATCACCCTCAGCTCCCCCGGCCCGAAAGTAAAGTTGTCGATCTTTACTTCCATCGTTTCAGGCTTCGGCTGTGCGCCGGCCGTGACAGTTCCTGCTCCGGCGCCCAGCCCCGCGATTCCCAGCCCCAACGCCGCCAAGAACACTCCAGTAGACACACTTCTCCTCATGTTGTTTCCTTTCTTTGTTTGCACTAATTTTTGAACTGTTGTTTGTGTTTCGTTGACTCTCACGCGAGCGAAGAATCTACGACCGCCAACGCGTGCTTCCCTCGTACGTAGGTCACATCCGTGATACCCAGAATGCTCTTCAGTCGCTCCGCTGGCACTTTCATCGGCCCCGGTGAATCGGCGGTGCCTGGCTGCGGTTGGGGAAATGCTGTCGAGGCCGCCGTATGAAACGTCACGCTTCCTTCGACCTTTTGCATCGTCTGGTGAATGTGCCCGTTCAGCACCGTGACCGACCCGAACTTCTTGAGATAGGCCAGTGCCTGCGCGCTGTCATCCGTACCCCAGCCCCACTCCGGGTACACGCTCCATAGTGGAATGTGCGCGAACACCACGATCGGCGTACTGTGCTTCAAATGCTTGAGGTCGTCTTTCATCCATTCGAGTTGCTCGCCGCCTAGCGTGCCGAGTCCTCCGGCCTTCAAGTTCAGCACGTTCACCAACCCGATGAAGTGCACGCCTTTCGTGTCAAAGCTGTACCACCCGGCCCCCATGGCGCCCTTGCCGTAGCGTTCCAGATACTGTTTGCCGTCATCGTCGAGGACGTCGTGTTCGCCCGGCACGAAGAACACCTTCTTCGCACTCGCGCTCTTCAGGATTTCGTCCACGGTGTCGAATTCTTCTGGTTTCGACAAGTGGCTGATGTCGCCCGTGTGTAGCATGAATTCAGGTGGTGTTGCCAAACCGTTAATTTTGTCGACCGCCGCCTTCAGCGTCCCGACGACATCCGGATTTGCGGGCTTGTTGAACCCCATATGGCTGTCGCTGATTTGCACGAAGCTCAGCTCGCCCGTCGACATGGGTCTTGCCTTCAGCAATGTGCTGAGGCTGTACGACTTCAGGACGCCGCCCTGCATGACAAAAAACGCACCGGTTCCTGCCCAGGCCATGCATTTCAAGAATCCCCGCCGGTCGACTTCGTCGTTGTTGTGATCGTGCAAGAGCTCGTCACTTTTCTTCTCAGACATCCTCGTCCTCCTGGTCAGCTACTTCTGGCCGCATTCCCGTTCCGCATGCCACAAACTGGCGCGTGGTTGCGGTCACTATGGTTTGCGCTCGAGATCCAGGCAATGGACGGGCGGTTTCTCTCAGCTGGAACGTAAGTCCCCTCGTAACCTCAACTCAACAGAAGGCTTACAGGACGCGGTCCTTCCAACGGTCCGGTAGGCGTGTGGTACGCTTTCACCTCAGGTCGTCATGGAAGCAGGGGATCAGGTTGGCCGGAGGCTCTGTTTTGGGGTGTTCGAGCTGGATCTTCGGGCTGGCGAATTGCGCAAGCGCGGCCTGCGAATCAGGCTTCAGCAACAGCCCTTCCAAGTGCTGGCCATGCTGCTTGAGCGCGCGGGCCAGGTCGTCAGTCGAGAGGAACTTCAGAAGACACTCTGGCCCGCGGACACGTTCGTGGATTTCGACCACGGGCTCAACAAGGCGATCAACAAAATCCGTGAGGCCCTCGGCGACTCCGCCGACAGTCCCCGCTTCGTCGAAACTGTTGCCCGTCGCGGCTACCGCTTCATCGCTGACGTCAGAGTTGCCGATGTGGCCCCTGCTCGCAGCCCGGAACTCGTGCCTGAGCCTCATCCCGCGCGAGACGCTCGCGATCGCCAGGATCTCGCTGGCACACTCGCGATGCTCACACATCGTCAGCCGTCACGGGCGTGGACGATATCGACGCTCGTGCTGCTCGTCCTGCTGACCTCTTTCGCCGCCTGGAAGCTTCATTCCTACAATCCTCCGTCATCAGTCATTCGCTCCCTGGCTGTCCTTCCGTTGGAAAGCCTCTCGAGCGATGCGTCTCAGGATTACTTCGCTGATGGGATGACCGACGAGTTGATTTCGGACCTCGGCCAGATTAGCGCGTTGCGCGTGATCTCGCGTACATCGGTGATGGCTTACAAACACACGCGCAAGTCCCTTCCTCAGATCGCTCGTGAGCTGAACGTGGACGCCGTGGTGGAGGGTACCGTCCTCCGCTCCGGCGACCAGGTCCGCATCACGGCGCAGTTGATCGAAGGTGTTGCGGACCGGCACGTGTGGTCCCAGAGCTACCAGGGTGAATTGCGGGATACCCTGGCACTCCAGAACACTGTGGCTAGAGCGATTGCCGATCAGATTCGGATCAATGTAAATCCGCAGGAACAGGCTGCGCTGAAAACCGACACGGTTGTGAATCCGGTGGCTTACGAGTCGTATCTCAGGGGGCGCTACTTCTGGAACAAGCGAACGGCGGATGGATTGAAAGTGGCCCTGGCGTATTTCAATCAGGCCCTCGACGAGGACGCGAAATACGCCCGAGCGTACTCTGGCCTAGCCGACACATATGCGTTGTTGGGCGACTGGCAGTATGCGGTGATGACCCCCAAGCAGGCACTCCCGAAAGCAAAGGCCGCCGCGATCAAGGCTCTGGAACTGGACAGCTCCCTTGGCGAGGCCCACAACTCGCTTGCATTCTGTCTCGATGGCTTCGACTGGGACTTTGATTCCGCCGGGAACGAATTCCGCCGGGCTATTGAACTGAACCCAGGCTACGCCACCGCTCATCATTGGTATGCGTGGCATTTGGCTCTATTGCGGCGGTACGACGAAGCGATCGTGGAAATGAGAAAGGCGGAAAACGTGGACCCGCTGTCTCTCATTATTAACGCCGATTTGGCAGAGCTACTGGCCCTTGCGCATTCTTATGACGAATCGATACAACAGAGCCGCAAGACGATCGAAATGGATCCCAATTTTGGTCTCGCGCACAATCACCTCGGCCAGGCATACCTCCAGAAACACATGAACGATGGGGCGATCGCAGAACTGCAAGAAGCAGTCAAGCTTTCCAGTGGCAGCCCGACCTGCATCGCTAATCTTGCTCGCGCTTACGCTGCATCCGGCAAGAGGAGCGAAGCGGTAACGTTGCTAGGCGATTTGAAGAAGCGCTCAAGACCTGGCCAGTCGTATGCTTCGGAGATTGCCGTAATCTATGCATCGCTGGGGGAGACAGATCAAGCCATGAGTTGGCTCGAAATAGGCTACGAAGAGCGGTTTAACCCCGGCGTCCTGATCCGACCAGGCTTCGATCCTCTCCGTTCGGACCCACGCTTTGAAGACCTCGTGCGCCGTACAGGCTTCCCTCATTGAACCGATCCGCCGCGGACATGGGCTTCCTGTTACACCGAGGGGTGCTTGCGCTTCAACCAGTTGCTCATACAGATCGCCCGTAACTCAGGTGGGTAGAGCACCGGCCAAGCTAGAAACGGTGCTACCGAACTGCACCTTCGATCGCGGAAGTCTTTGTCCTACTTACAGTTCGCCATTCGACCTGTTCGTCCGCGGGAACGAAACAGGAGATTGGCGGAGAGAGTGGGATTCGAACCCACGGTAGAGTTTCCCCTACACACGCTTTCCAAGCGTGCTCCTTCAACCACTCGGACATCTCTCCGCTTTAGAATCAATCACTTACGGCTGCGACTGAGCAGCGGAAATGCGAATTGTGTAAGACCTCGTAATGTGCCGTGATCACTTACGAGCTTTTTCAGTATAGCCGCCGTCGCCCGATACGGGCCATCAATCAAGAGGGGCTCGACGTTGGCGTCACGCCCCGACTCGTTTGCCGTCCGGTCACCGAATCACAACAGGTGCGCGATAGGAGCTCTGCTCCGCCAGCGCAGCGCGCTGCTAACGCGTCCACGCGCTCTGTTGGAGTCATACCGTCTCCAAGCAGCAACCATGCAATGTTCCGATCTTTGCCACCACCGTCGCGGACGCTAACGGCCGACGCGAGCGAAGAAACCCACGGAAACACCATACCAATTCAAAGACTTCCTCGGGCAGAGGGATTACCGTCGGACCACCTGGAGGTAACCGATGGCAAAGGGATTGTCGTTCTTCGCGTCGACCGTGCTGCTGATCGCGGCGTGCACGGCCAGTAAGACACCTACTTCGCCGTCGTCTGCAGAACAGACCGCGAGCGGCGCTCTCGGGCATCTCGGCCATTCCGCCACGATGGCAGATACCGCAGCCGACAATCCGAATTCTGCAGCTCACGAAGACAAGGGCTACATCGATGGCTGGTTCAATGGCGAGGAGGTGCAGCTTTACTACACGAAGTCATTTTTCTGTGCGCCGCTGTCGCCGGCTGCGTCCGTCCCCTGCGAGCTTGGAGCCCCGTCGGACACGGCTCCGCGGCCAGGCCCAATTCCGACAATCTACGCTATTGCTGCCGCGCCGCCCATCGCGAACCTCGTCGATCCGGCGACTCTCGCCTGCCGCGCCGGCACACCGTGCCTCAATCACCCGTTGATGATTGATCTGTCGCGTATCGGCGGCAGCCCCACCGCCGGCCCGGCGGCACACAATCACATCCTGACCTCGCGCGGCGGTGGCTGGTTCCATACCGTGAACATCCGCGTGTTCTCGCTTGCCGCCTGGAACGAGATCGCTGCCGGCAAAACACTGGCCAAAGTGCGTCAACTTCAGGGAGATCCGAACGTGGGCACGGCCGGCGTGATCAGCGCCGATACGCCGACCAACATCTATTTCTTCATTGCCTCATCGCGGCCGGTGCACGAGTAGCGCGGGGAGGCACGGGGGACTAGAATTGCCGCCGATGACAGCGCAGAGAGTTGAACCGAACTCGAGGCCGGTTCGCCTCACGGCGCCTTTTTGGACGCGTCAGGATCCTTTATTGCGAACGGCTCCGGTCGCGGCCGCCTCCCTTGACGCTGTGTGTAGATGCGCGTGAATTCGGCGCCGACGAGCACCACCTGAGACGAGTAGTACACCCAGAGGAGAAGCACGATCACGGAACCCGCCGCTCCGTAGGTGGAAGCGGTGGTGCTCTGCCCAAGATAGAAGCCGATCAGCTGTTTGCCAATGGAAAACAAGATGGCCGTGACAAAGGCGCCGACCACCACATCGCGACCGCGAAGCTTGACGTCGGGGAGGAACGCGTATAGGAGCGTGAACAGTGCCGTGATGACGACCAGCGACACCAATACGTTCATGGCATTCCACACCAAGGGCATGCCGGGCGAGATTCGCTCGAGCCAGGTGCCCAAGGCCGCCAGCGCGGCGCTCACGGCCAGCGAGACGAGCAGCAGAAAGCCAAGCGCCACGACGAGGCCGAAGGAGCGCACGCGATCCATCACGAACGCCGTGAAGGTGGCATTGGTTGGATTCGGTTTCACCCGCCAGATCGTGTTGAGGGCCGTCTGAAGCTCGAGAAACGCTCCCGTCGCCGCCAACACCAGCGTAACGCTCCCGACAATCGTCGCGAGATAGCCTGCGCGTCGCTGACTTGCGCCTTCGAGCAGGCTCTGCACCGCGCGGGCACCGTCACGTCCAACCAGATAGTCGATCTGGCCAACGATCTCTCCTCGCACCGCCTGCGGACCGAAGGCCAGACCGGCAATAGCGGTCGCGACGAGCAGGACTGGCGCGATGGCGAAGAGCGTGTAGTAGGCGAGCGACGCACCAAGCCTCGGGACGTCGTCCTCCCACGAGGCGCGAAGCGCGCTCCCGAACATGCCGAGGAGCGGCGGGATGGTCACTCTCCGATGGTGCCACACCGTGTGTCGAGCAACTGCAGAATGCGCGTGCCGACTCGGCCGTTCCGTGCCCTTGGCGTGGCTGTGCGACGACAGCGACCCAATCACCGAGCGGAAGGACAGCAGTCGCTAACGGTGCCCCCTGGTCACGCGGCGCCTGGTCCGTCCGAAGCGAATAAAACGAAGACCAGTTTCAGATTTGCGATCAAGACAAGCGTAGGATCCGTATATGGCTACGTACATACTCAAACTCTGGGCGCACGCTCCGGACGCAGGCGTACCGACCGTGGAGGTCGAAGCTGACGACGAAATGACGGCAGCTGCGCTCGGCCTCAAGCATTTCGCCCAGATCGGCAAAGCGCTTCCTGACGACGGCACCATCGATGTTGGGCAGCAGCCCTTCAAGGTCGAGGATGTTTTGAGGTGGTTGCGGATAACGGCAGAGGGCCAGGAGTTCGCGAGCCGCAAGGATCTAACGGCGCTCCTGTCTGGGTAATTCGCAGCAACAAGCGGGAGCCTACGCTGTCAAAGCCGGGACCGCGCTCCGCGGTATCGTCGAGGGCATCTCGCAGCGCCTATCGATTCACCGTAGTGGCCGCGCCGAGTTGGCGCGCTCGTTCGGTTGAGCACCTCGTGCCGCGTTCGTGGCGACGGACGGGGGCTTGACCGGCGACGGCGCGATCGCGGATTCCGGAATGATGATTGGCGGCTCGGTCGGTTTCAAGAGTTCGGCGACCAGTCCCTCACTGCCTCTGTATTTCAGCCAATGACGGTAGCTGACGGAGAGAACGGCCGTGACCGGAATGGCCAGAAAAATGCCCGCAATGCCACCCAGCTCTGCACCGCACAAGATCGCCAGGATGATCGCGAGCGGATGCAGATGAACGCCGTGGCCCATCAAGCGCGGATACACCACATAATCATGGGTGATGCGCAGCACGGCCAGGAAGAGGAGCACCGCAGCGGCCTCGCCTGCGGAGTCGAAGCTCGAGATCACACTCGCCGACAGCGCGAGCACCAGCGGTCCGACCAGCGGAATGAACTCGAGGAGTCCCGCGAGGAGCCCAAGCACGAGGGCGTACGGCACCCCGAGGCTCATGAAGCCAATTGTGCAGACCGTGCCGATCAGCACACAGGCAATGAGCTGCGCCCGGATGTACGCGGCAAGCGTGAGATTGACATCCTGGACGAATTCAGCGCCACGCCCGCGCAATTGCCCGAGCGGAAGTGACAGGAGCGCACTCCGTCGGAAGGCCTCAGCATCCTTCAACAGGAAGAACGCCAGAATCGGAATCAGGACGAGCCACGGCAGGTAACTCACGAGGTCGATCAAGCCCACCACCGCCTGACTCACCTGATCCTCGGCGGCTGCCATGGAGCGGGCCATCGCCTTGTCGACGGCGTCACGGACCGTGATCGGAACGTGATCCAGATTGATGAACAATTTCCAACTCTGCACGCGGTCCCTGGCATGCGCCAGGTACGTGGGGGCCTCGCGCGCAAACGCTGTGAGCTGATTGCTCAGGCTCGGCAGCACCGCGTAGGACGCAACCACGCCTGAGCCGAACAGCACGATGTAGACGACGCCGATCGCCAGCGCGCGCGGCATGAGCCGTTCGCACCTGCGCAGCATGAACGGGCGCCGGACGACCTCCACCAGCGGCGCAATGAGATACGCGAAGAACATGGCCAGCACAACGAGCAGCAGGACAGCTTCCAGGGCGTAGAGCGCCCAGAGCGCCGCCGCGACCGCCAGAATTACAAAAATGACCCGTAAGAGTGCGCGCGTCTGAGGTCCGCTCGTCGCAGCCGCGCCAATCGGTGGGCCTTCGGCGACTGCTTCGCGCTGCTTCAACTGTGTTGGCTCGTCGAGCATTGGCGTCAATCCACGGCCCCCAAACCCGCAGTGTAGCGCGACGTGTCAGCCAAGTCTCCGGGCCGGGCTCTTTTGTTACTCTTGTCCCGGACCGACACGACCGCCGCTCTCACATGAGTTGACTGGTTCAGAGGGAGGGTACAGTGGCGCAGGAACAGGCGGAGAAGCCGACGACCGACAAGTCCGTCACCCCCAAGCCACCCCCCACGCTGGCGGTGAAGGCCTTTGGGATCACCGACACCGGAAAAGTGCGCGCGACCAATGAGGATCAGTTCCTGATCGCCGAACTCACGAAAGCGATGCGTGTCTGGCAGACGAGCCTGTCGGAACCGACGGTGCAGGTTGGCGAGGAGCGTGCACATCTCTTTCTCGTGGCCGACGGTATGGGCGGCCATCGGGCGGGCGAGCGGGCCAGCGCCTTGGCCGTGGTCGCCATCGAGCAGTTCACCCTCAATTCGTTCAAATGGTTCCTGGGCTCGAATAGCGCTGACGCGCAGCGGGTCCTCGCGCAGTTCCAGTCAGCGCTCAGTCAGGCGGACGCCCAAATTCTTGATGCGGCGGCGGACGATCCGAAGCTGCGCGGCATGGGGACGACGGTGACGATGGCGTTCCATCTGGGCACGCAACTGTGTGTTGTGCACGTCGGCGACAGCCGTGCGTACCTGTACCGAGACGGCGAGTTGCTCCAGCTCACCCAGGACCACACGTTGATGGCCGACATGATGCGGAGCGGAGCGCTTCAGCCAGACCAGGTCGCCGGGCACCGTTTCCGTCACGTCATCACGAACGTCGTCGGCGGCGAGGAGCTCGGAGTCTCCGTCGAAGCCCACGCGCTGGAGGTTCAGGCTGGCGATCGCTTGTTGCTCTGTTCGGACGGATTGACGGAGATGCTGACGAACGAGGCGATCGCGGCCACGCTCGACGCCGGGCCCACACCGGAGTTGGCCGCCAAGCAGCTCCTCGCACAGGCAAACGAGAGCGGGGGCCGCGACAACATCACGCTAGTGATCGTGCGCTTCGATTCGGACGACACCGACGCAGCGAACCCTCGCGGTGGACGGTGAGAACAGGCAGTTCCCACCGCCTCACGGGTGCGGTCTCACAGGACACGTCGGATGTGTAGATAGCGCGCGTGGATGATCTCGTAGAAGCCATAGGCGACGAAGCCCGCTGCCGTCACGCCCACAAGCCAACGGCCCAGCGCTCCCGGTTGTTCAGCGAGCGTGCGGAGTGACGACGCCGTAGTGCCGACCTCCGACGGGTCGCGGGACCAACCGGCGACGACGATGGTCCATCCGAGCAAGGCAAAGACCACGGCGCGTGCCGCCACGCCGAACCGGCTGAGGCCGACCGCCCAGTCACCAGCCTCGCGTCGCACCTCTTCGACATCGAGATTGCGCTCCAATCGGCAGGTGATCGCCGCGTAGACCTGCTGCAGCGCGAAGCCGATGAGGCTGAGCCCCGCGACCACTACGAGCCAATCACCGAGCGGCCATTGAAATGCCTCGGTGGCAACTGCACGTTCGCTGGTCCCCGACGAGCCCGACAGACCACGATAGAGGCGGAATGCCTGCCAGCCCAGCACCGCGTGCACGACCCCGCGAGCCACGAAGCTCGCACGGATCGCGAGCCCGCGCCAATCGTGGCCCAGGCGGTCTGGATCGAAGAGACATTGCAGGACACGCCAGGCGGCGTAGCCGAAAAGTCCGAGGGCGGCGACGAGCAGCAGCGTACGGCCGAACGGTTGTCCGAGGACGGTCGTCAGCGCGCCGCGCGTCCCCGTCACGCGTCCGCCTGCCTTGGCTGCGACCTGGAGGGCCAGTGCGCCGATGACCATGTAGAGCACACCCTTCACAAGGAAGCCCACGCGGGCTAGCCGCTCGATCGCGCCGAAACCGTTCATAGATCCGATAGTACGCCGGATTTTCCCGCACGACGCGTGTGAGAGATCCGAGTCCAACACTCGTTGAACTAGCGCCTTCCTGTCGTCGGACGAATCGCTCCAAGCAGGGACAGGCTTCATGAGGTGCTATGAACCACAATGTAGGAATTTGGATCGACCACAAGAAGGCTGTAATCGTGTCCGCTTCAGCGGATCGCGTCACCGCCAAGACCCTGAAATCTGACGTCGGACCGCACGCGCGTTATTCACGCCCGCAGGACGGCGGGGGCGAGAAAAAATGCGAGGAACGCCACGGCCAACATCTTGACCATACTACGACGAGGTCATCAGTCAGCTGGGGCAACCCGAGGCCCTTCTGATCTTCGGACCTGGTGAGGCCAAGCTGCAACTCAAGGAGCGTCTCAGCCGCTCCAAGGCGCTGGCTGAGCGTATTGTCGGAATCGAGACCACAGACAAGCTGACCGATCCGCAGATCGTAGCGAAGGTCAAGGAACACTACGGGATCGATCGCTGACGGATTGGCACGTCTCGGTCGAATCATTGATCACACAGCCGCCGTATCGCGTCCCTGGGTTTCAACGAAACGTACTCTGCAGAAACGCGGGCCTCTTTTATGGCCATCGTCAATGCTCTCGCCGGAATCATGGTCAGCGATTGCCGCGCAGCATTAGCCCGCACGTTTCCGTGCCTGTCGACAGGGATGGACGCATCACTGTTGATCTCAAAGCTATAGGCGTCGAAAACAGCAGGATCGAGTGCTGCGGGGATCGGCGACGGAGGTGCGCGTCGCTGATGAGCGGCCGCCGGAACGCCGCACAGGCCATTGAAGGAGCAGGTCATTCCCGTGCTTGACTGCGCGTTCAACTTTTCGTGTTCCACCTCGATTTGGCCGCGTTTCTCGCGATCCTGATACGGTCGGCCTTCTTCATCCGCTTTGCTCGCGCCAGCCCGCCCTTTCGACCCAGCTCAACGGCGGCCTTGCTCTTGCCGTCCTCAGTTTGGCCCGACTCTTCGATCTCGCCTGTGGCGATCTTCATGACCGTGATGGCGTTGGCGACGACATCGGCCGGGCGCCTTTGACCTTTTGGACCCTTTGGCATAGCTTACCGCTAAGCATAGCACGCGCGGACGTTAAACGAGAGCACAACGATGGGTCCCCCCCGCATTCCCATTCCCACCGAGATTGGCGACGTGTTGATTTTGCGGACGACCGAGAGTTACACGACGCATGCGGTTGGACTGATCTCCGAGCGCGGCCAGCAGGATTTTAGCGAGCACACGACAACGACACACCTGAGCGGCTATCGTGCGGCGGTCGATCGGGCGAAGGCCCTTGTCGCAACTGGAGGGCGAATGTTTGTGCGGAACCTTGATACTGGCGCGTGGTCGGAGATTCCGCGCTGAGGGCACTGCGCGCTAGCTACTTAACCGAACTGCGAACACGACCCGGGCCCTGGCGTCGAGAGAAAGGATTCCACATGCCGAACGATCACAATCCGCCAGAGCAGGACCGCCAGCACGCGGAGGACAGGCGCGAGAAGGCTGAGGACAGCCGCCAAAACGCCGAGCAGGATCGCGAGTCCACCGAAGCACACCGCCTGTCAGCGGAGTCTGCCAGGACGCAGGCGGAACAGTTCAGGGAATTGGCCGAGGACGCGCGGCAGGTCCGCGACCAGCATCGTGAGGCGCTCGAGAGACTTCGTGAGGAGGGGAGCGCTTACGGACAGCCGGTGAGGAGGCACGAGCCGCCGCCGAGTCTGCCCGTCAGGCTGCGATCGATGCTGTTCACGCGACCGCCGACACGCTACAAGCGACTGTCGAACACATGAAGGTCGTCGAGGAGATGCGGCGGACCCTCCGTGATATACGGGACGTGAACAAGCTCGACTCCAACTAGAGGACGACGACCGTCCTGCGTGTTCTGTTTTGAACGGCCCTGACGACCGTCAGGGCGCTATGCTACGGCACGGTTTTCCCCCGAGCCACTGCCCGCCGTCGGCGGGTGATATTTGACGTGCAGCGCCTCCGCTGAAAAGCCCGAGAAATGGAGGTCCTGTGTCTACCTTTAGGTGTACTTCTGCCGCTACCGTTACTCACTCGCCCGTCCTGTTAACAGCGGACGGGACCCGACGTGTCCCGCCCTGCTCCAGTTGCCAACGTCCCGATGACGTCCGCTCTCTGGCGCTGCACGATCTGGCGCCGGGTACTGAGTATTGGAGTTGTGCCCGCTGCGGCTACGTCTGGGCCACGCACAACGGCTATCGCCTCAGAGCGGCGCTCGCGTAGGTTGCGTCAATCCGCGCGCCAAGCAGCGGAGCCTGGCGCCGCCAGACAGTGGGAAGGAGAAGGTAAAGCATGTCGCTCATTTTGCTCATCGTGATACTGGTCGTGCTCTTGGGTGGTGGCGGCGCATTTTACGGATCGCGGGCAGGATGGGGCGGCCCCCATTACGGCGGAGGACTGCTCGGGCTCGTGCTGATCATTCTGCTGATTCTGTGGCTCACCGGCAACCTGGGATCACGCGTCCTCCCGTAAACGTCAGCGATGCCCCTTCGTGCCGGCTGGGTGCCTGCGGCAAGCTCTGCGCATACGCTGTGTCGTAACCGGGTCTTTCGGGATCTGGCGCTGCTGTAACGGTGGTAGAGTCGGCGGCCTCCCCAGAGGCGGACGCGCTATGCCAACGCCCACCAAAGCGACGTGCCAGAATTGAAGTGCATTAACAAATCTGACCGTCAAACGCCTGGAAACGCATTATTGGCGAGCGCTGGTCAATCGTCAGCAAGCTCTGGGACGCCGAGCCGTAGCGGCTCCATCGCGTCCACGATCGGGGAGAGTCGGGTGTCGCCCGACCGCCTCGAGTGCCCATCGCGGAGGCGTATCGGCTTGTAAGGTTCCGCCCCAAACTTGCGTTCATACAAGTACGGACGGGTGTGCCCAGAGCGGACGATCTGGCTGGGTGTTAGGGACGGAATTCCCAACTGGCTGGTCAACGCAGCCTAAAGATCACTCCCCGCAACCCACTCACAATCGGCCCGTTGGGAACCTGCAGGAGTGATACTGCAGTGTAAGCTGTCCGAAACTTGTATACAGATTTCGGACGCGCGCTGAGTGGGTTTCGGCGTGTGATCGATGAGGATGACCTTGCGAGTCTCCGTGTACTCCGCGAGGTAGGGGTGGAGCATCGAGCCCGAGCCGAGTCCGCCGTGGAACATGAAGAGCGGCTCGCCGATGCCGTGGACCTCATACTAGTAGTTGACGCCGTTGATGAGCGCGCGGCCGATGGCGGGCTCGGCGACGGCGGCGCGCGAAGTGGACTGCGCCGAGGTGGCGATGGGCAGGGCCAGTCCGCACATGGTGCAGGCCGTGAGAGGCACTGTGCGGAGCGGAGAGAGGCGATCATGATAGCGTCGTCGTCGATGGGGAGATGGGCGCGTTGCCGACTCGCGTCGCGCTACGACCTTCTTTGACCTTGGGGGCGGAAGAAACTCACCGGCCTGGCGGTTCGATGCCGGCTGGGTATACTCGAGAGAAGTGTGCGAGTCGCGGGTCTTGAACACATGAACCGACACTTGACCTTGATCGGCGCGGCCAGCAGCATCGGCATCAAGCCATACGCCGACGGCACCATCCGTCATGTCGACCGAGCGCCGGCCACGCTGCGACAGCTGGGGCTCGGCGACGCACTCGTCGCCCGCGACGCGGGCGACGTGCTTCCCGAGCCTTACCGCGACTTCATCCGCCCGCCCGGGGGCGTGCGCAACGAGCCTGAGGTCGTGCGGTACTGGTACTTGCTCGCCGAGCGCGTGGCGATGGTGCTTTCCGAAGGCGGCTTCCCCATCGTGATCGGTGGCGACTGCAGCAATGTCCTCGGCAGTCTCGTCGGCGCCCGCCGCGCCGGCAAGCACCGTGTCGGACTCGCATACATCGACGCGCACGCGGATTTCGCGACGCCCGCCGACTCGGCGACGGGATCAGCCGCCAGCATGGACCTCGCCCTGGCGACAGGCCGCGGCAAGTCGCCGCTCGCGACCTTGGACGCGGAGCGTCCCCTGGTCCAGGCGGCCGATATCGTCCTCGTCGGCCGCCGCGATGACGCCGATGGTCTTTCATACGGCCACGAGGCACTCGCTGCCTCAGAGATCCTCGACCTCCCGATGCCACTCGACGCCGAGGGGCTTGGCGCGCTTGCCGCGCAGATGCTCGCGCGCGTCGCGGCGCCGGGGGTGGATGGCTTCTGGATCCATGTCGATGCCGACGTGCTGTCGCCCGAGATAATGATCGCCGTGGACTCGCCGGAGCCCGGTGGACCCGACATCGAACAGCTCGCGGCGCTGCTCGTTCCGCTCGTGGCGAGTCCCAAGGCGATCGGCCTCCAGCTGACGATCTATGACCCGGCGCTCGATCCCGGTCTCGATTGCGGGCGGCGGCTCGTCTCGCTGCTGCGCTCCGCTTTCGCCGGGCGCATGGTGGTGGTGTCCAGATGATCATGCGCATGTGGCATGGCACGACGCCCTCCTCACGCGCCGCGGAGTACCTGGCCCTGATGACGCCTCGCGCGCTCGCCGACTATCGCGGAACGCCGAGGAATCTCGGCGCGTGGGTGCTGACCCGTCGTGAAGGTGACACGACGCACGTGACGACGCTCAGCCTCTGGCCTGACATGGAGTCGATCAAGGCGTTCGCGGGCGCGGCACCGGAGGTCGCGAAGTACTACGAGTTCGACGCGGCGTTCCTGACGACGATGGAGCCGTACGTGCTGCACTGGGAGTGTGAAGTCGGTTGATCGTGCTGACGCCGAAGGACCGGCAGACGTCGAGGCTCCCGCTTGCCGGCAGGCAACGCGCTTGCGGCCGTTGCATTGGCTACCGACGACGACCCGCTGCGGCAATTGGCTCGCGAACCAAGAGTCAGGGCGCTGCTCGACTGCATGCGCCTGCCGAAACCGGTGTGAACGGACTTATGCATGCGACGAGAGATCACGTTGACGAACACGGCATTCGAGAGGCCATTGCGTTTTGCGCGGAGGGGATGCGGATGGGCGAGGTGGAGAAGCTGAAGCGCGGCTTCCACGAGCAGGCGATCCTGTGCGGCTACCTGGCGACGCCTGCCAGCCTCGTCGCCAGTACATGGCGGTCGGCGGCCGCTGCAACCACATGGCATAGCGGTAAGTCAGGCCGAACGTGGCGAACAGCACGGAGAACGTGTAGCCAACGAGGGCGGCGTCGAAGTGGGCGAGTCTGCGCGAACCGACGAGAATGAGGACCAACAACAGCAGTGTGGCGCCGGTGCCCCAGGCGACCGGCTTGAGCACCTGGCGAGACGCCGATGCCCGATACGACGCCGTGTCAGAAGAAACAGGCATTCACAGCATCCTTGCCCCACTGCTTTGGCGAGTCGGGGGACACACGAATCAGACGCCGTGATGCCCCTGAAGTCGGCGACAGACGGCCCCTTCGGGAGTACGCGCAAGTCTACCCAATCCATCCCTGAAGCAAGCACGAATTCATCCATCAGGGGCGGCGGGGGCCAACCCTTTGATTAGGCGAGCGATGTTCGGCATTTCGGGACCACAGCCGTCCCAGATCTCGTGAGCGCCGGTCCAGTGCGCGCTGGGCTGCGCCGGCCATACGAAGCCTCAAGGGTTACGAACTAGTCGGCGAGTACGCGATGGACAAATGAAATTGCGATTGAGCCTTCGCCCCACGGCCGATGCCACGCGCTTGATGTTGCCGCATCGAACATCGCCTACGGCGAACACGCCGGGCCGCGACGTTTCGAGCAGATGCGGCGAGCGCTCGAGTGGCCATTGCGCAGCGGCGAGATCTTCCGGTGTCAGGTCCGGTCCGGTTTTGATGAAGCCTTGCGCGTCGAGCGCGACGTGACTATGCAGCCAACCTGTATTCGCCTCCGCCCCGGTCATCAGGAAAACGTGTCTGATATCGTGACTTGATACGGCGCCGGTGCCATCGCGCCACGTCACACGTTCCAGGCGCCCATTTCCCTCGAGAGCCACGATCTCCGTTCTCGTTCTGACCTGGATCGTCGAGGCCTCTTCGATACGGCGAAGGAGGTATCGCGACATGCTTTCCGAAAGACTGCTCGATCGAACGAGCAATGAACTCGTCTGCCAGTCTGCGCCAGAAACATCGCGGCTTGACCAGCGGAGTTGGCACCACCGACGACGATGACCTCGTCGCCGTCGCCAAGCTGCGCTTGCTCCATGAACGTCGCGTTGCAGTAGACGCCGACGCCTTCGAACTGAGCCAAGTATCGCTCATTTGAGCTTCGTACAAGCTCAACACTACCGCGTCGCTCTCGAGTCACGAGCAATGCGGCAACGACGCGGCGCGACTGCCCACACCAGAGGTCTTTGGGTGAGCACGATGTACGCATTGCTGCTGCGCTGGGACCGGTCAGGCGGTTCGCCGCAAATGGCGTGGAGGGGGCCTGCACACCGCCGCGGTAACGCCACTGTAAACATCCTGATCCCCTGGTCCCGCCCCACGACAAACGGTTGTCGCGCGAGCGTCATAGCGTCGTCGACGAATCGCTGCAGCGAATTCACATCGCTTTGGCGCTGGCGTCATCGCCGTCTCCTAGCCTATGCGGTGGCCGTGCGAACACTGGACGATCGTCCGGGTTCGCCGCCGATCTCCACTCGACCATTCACACCACACACTCCTGAGAGGGTACCGGGATGAGACCAGGACGCACACGGCTTCTGATTGCGAGCAGTCTCCTGCTTGCGGGGGCGGGCCTGATTGCCGACGGCACGCGCTTTTCCGACTACACACCACTGGCCAGTTCAGCCGCTCCAACCGACAACGAAGCGGCTCCGATCACCTTCGGCAACCCGGATTTCGAACAGGAGTCGATCGCGGACCGCGAGTCTCAGTTGGCCGACGGCAAGCCGAATACCGGCGACTGGGACATGATCACGCTCAATGAGACGGGTCACGATAAGGGCCGTTATCTCTTTACTGTGTTCGAAAGTGATCAGTCGGGTGTCCAGCGCCACGATCTGGTGACCGGAAAGACGGAAACGATTTGGATGAGCCCGGAATTCGAGGCCCACGTGTCGTTCGATCCGTCCTTCTGGACGCCCTGGGGCACCTTCGTCACCGCCGAGGAAGACTGGTGCACGAGCGAGACGGGATGCACGTCCAACATTCACGGCCGTCTGTTCGAGTTGAGAAACCCTCTTGACGCCCCAGGTATCACGGAACCGCTGACCCCGGAAAGCAACGACTTCGCGGACTTCGTGCATCAGAACGTGATTCCGAGGACCGCCCACGAGGGCATTCAATGGGACAAAGCTGGGAACATGTATTTCATCGACGAGCTGAACGGGGGCAACCTTTACAAGTACGTCACAGCGGCGGACTTCGCGAAGGTCAAGAATGGGCAGGAAGACTACTTCGCGGCCGGCCAGACGTTCGTTCTGCGCGTGGGTGACGGCAACACGCCGAACGCCACGGGTTCATACGTGTGGGTGCCGATTACCGACGAAAACGGCGATCCCCTTCCCGGAGCCCTGACCATCACGGACCCGAACAGCGTCACCTCCGTGGATGCACGGAACACCACGAACCTGACGGCGTTCAAGGGCACCGACTATCAGCGCCCGGAGGACATGCAGATCCAGACGCTTCAAGGACGCGAGTACCTCTATGTCACGACGACCACGACCAACCAGGTGTACCGGCTCGATCTCAGGAATCAGAAGATCTCGGTCTTCGCCGATCGGAACACCATCGATCTGGCGACAGGAGTAGCGGTGGGCTCTGCGCTGGCGAACGTCGACAACCTCGCGGTCGACGCCGACGGCAACATCTACATCGTCGAGGACTTCGCCGGCGGCGAGGGCGACGACATCTGGCTACCGAAGGATCTGAACAACGACGGTGACCTGACCGATCCGGGCGAAGGTCTTGGCAGATGGGCGTCGAACGGCACGCTGGGCTCGGAGTTCACCGGCCTTTACTTCGATCCGTTCAACAAGCGGCGCGCGTGGGTCAACATTCAGCATCCCGACAGCGGAAACGACCGCACGATCGAGATCCGGATTCCGAAACATTAGTAGTGGACTGTCCCAGGGGCCGGGTGGCGATCTGCTATCGCCACCCGGCGCCCGACGCGCCTGTCCAGATAGAAGCTCTCACAAGCCATTCACGTCGATGACGGCCCCAGCAAAGGCTTCCGGAGCTTCGAGAGGCAGGTTGTGCCCGACTCCTCCCGTTATCGTCCGGTGGGCGTATGTGCCCGTAAATTTCTTTGCATAGGAGCTTGGGTCCGGATATGGGGCACCATTGGCATCGCCCTCAAGCGTGATCGTGGGCACGGTGATCACCGGAGCTTGGGCAAGGCGTTTCTCCAGGTCGTCGTATTTCGCTTCGCCGTCCGCGAGTCCGAGACGCCAGCGATAGTTGTGAATGACAATGTCCACATGATCCGGATTGTCGAACGACCTTGCCGTGCGATCGAACGTTGCATCGTCAAACTTCCATTTTGGCGAAGCGATCTGCCAAATGAGCTTCGCAAACTCATGTCGGTACTTGTCGTACCCTGAACGCCCCCGCTCAGTCGCGAAATAGTACTGGTACCACCACTGGAGCTCGGCTGGCGGCGGCAGCGGCGTCTTACCTGCCGCTTGGCTGCCGATCAGATAACCGCTCACGGACACCAACGCCTTACAGCGCTCGGGCCACAGAGCGGCGATGATGTTGGCGGTCCGCGCTCCCCAATCAAAACCAGCAAGAATGGCCTTCTCGATCTCGAGAGAGTCCATTAAAGCAACCACATCGACAGCGACTGCCGCCTGCTGACCGTTGCGACGTGTCTCTCCTGCAAGAAACCGAGTCGTGCCATAGCCACGTAAGTACGGAATGATCACCCGGAAGCCGGCGGAAGATAACACAGGGGCAGCGCCGACGAAGCTGTGGATGTCGTACGGCCAGCCGTGCAGCAACACTACCGGAACACCACCGGGTCGACCTACTTCGACGTAGCCAACATTCAATAGGCCAGCATCGATCTGCTTCAGAGAAGCGAACGACGCAGAGATGTCTCCCGGTGTCGTTGTTGTCGGTACTGCTACTCTGAGCCGCAAAGAGTGAGTGCTCGGCAAGCCACGTCCCTGCAACTGCAGCACCAGCGCTGGCTAGCAGGGAACGACGCGTCATCCTCTTCAGATCTGTGTCTCTCATTTCATCACTCACGCCACAAAGGGCACCAATTGGGCGTTCACGCGATCGGCGTGCGTCCAGCACAGACCGTGTGGGCCGCCAGCGATTTCGGCGAACGTGACGTGCTTGATCATCTTGGCCTGCCTGCGTGACGTCGCGTCCGGGGGCAGAATGCGATCGGCGTCGCCGTGGATAATCAGCGTGGGAACGGTGTTCTTGGCAATGTCTGGCCGAAAATCCTCCAGCCAGGCATCGACGCACTGCAGCGTTCCAATCGCCGAGGCACCAGCCGCCACGTTCCAGCTGTCCTCCAGCACGCGGTCGCTCACGAGCTTTCCGCCGTATGTGTCGTAGTTATAGAAGTTCTTCAGGAAGTCGAACACAGTCGCCGCGCGGTCCGCGCGAATGGCGTTTTTCAGGCCTTCGAACACGCTCGGATCGACTCCCTCGGCGTTATCGGGAGCCTTGACGAGATAGGGCCCAAGCGTGCCGATCAGCACCGCCTTGCGCACCCGGTCGGTGCCGTACTTTCCGATGTATCGCGTCACTTCACCGGTCCCCATCGAGAATCCGACGAGTGCCACATCTCGCAGGTCCAGGGTCTTCAGCACCACGTCGAGATCGGCGGCGAACGTGTCGTAGTTGTATCCGACCGCGGGTTGGCTCGACCTGCCGAAGCCGCGACGGTCATACGTGATCACACGGTGGCCGGCCTTGAGCAGCGCAGCGGTCTGTTTCTCCCAGGCGGCTCCGCTGAGTGGCCACCCGTGAATGAGCACTACCGGGGTGCCTGCGCCGTGATCTTCGTAGTAGAGGTCGATCGATGCGGAATTCTCCTTGCCGACGTTAATCATGCCCATCGTTGTGCTCCTCGATTCCGGACGACATTGTGTGATGGCAGCTGGCGTGTGCGCCGCGGGTTTTCTTGGTGGCGGCTTATGGAATTACACAAGATGGCGCGCGCCGAATCCATCGGACGAAGGTATCGGCGACACCTTCGTATCAGTTCCCGCTCATGGAGGACGTGGACTGGTCGCGACAGCGGCAGTGGACCCAATACCAAAGTCTGATGGACGTTGCCGGCAGCCTGACGGATCTTCGACGGCATGCGGAAGACAGTGACGATGACAACGAGGAGCCGCAGCCTTTCGGGCGGGATGGAACGGGTGCGACAGGAGCCGGGTTACGACAGCCTGCCCTGAGCGCTAGGCAGTCGCGCGCCGAGCCCATCAAGCTCCCATAGGAGTGCGAACAGCACCAACGGTGCGACTACGACCCCAAACTGTTCGATCGCCCGCCACTCCCGTCCGACGATCCCGCGCGCGAGCTTTCGGCAGGCCCATAGAAGACACAGCACCGCGAAGAGGCCGCAGATGATCCACAGCCACGCCGAATAACGCCGCCATCGAAACAGTGGCTTGCGCATCGAAGGTGTTACTCCGCGTTCAGATTAGCTTCACCTCACGCACACAGAGCGAGCTGAGCCGTGTCGCTGAGGCCTGCGACCAGCGTCGTTCGATTCAGCGATTCAGCGACATCGGGGTCGAACTGCGTCCCGGCGCACGACGTGATTTCGAGGACCGCATCCAATGCAGTTCTCGCCCGCTTGTACGGACGTTCATGCGTGATCACATCAAAAGCATCGGCGACCGCTATGATGCGGGCATTGAGCGGGATGTCATCTCTCTGCAGACCGCTCGGTACCCAGTGCCATCGAAGTATTCGTGGTGCGCCAGAATGGCTTCGGCGGCGCCCCCAAGCGCGGGCGCACGCCGCGCGATCTCGTAGCCGAGTTCCGGGTGCAGACGCATCGCTGTTTGCTCCCGGCGGTTAAGTGGACCCGCCTTGTGCACGATGCACTTCGACAGAGCGATCTTCCCCACGTCGTGCAGCAGCGCGGCGGTCCGCAAGGCGCCAAGATCCGCGTCGCGATAGAGGAGATCCCGCCCAATCTGTACCGCAAGTTCCGCGACACGGCGCGCGTGAGCGGCCAGGGCGGGATCGCGTCGCTCGATCGCGGTCAGCAGCCCAGCTACGACACCCTCTTCGAATCGGATGCCTTTGTGGTCGCCGGTGACCGCCGCGGCATGCACAGCCCTCATTGACGTCCCTTTCGTGTCCGCCTGCCACTCGCTCGCATTCGCAATTGCTCGGAGGATCTGCAACCGTGCCTAGGCAGGGCAAAGCCCGCGCCACCTTGAGTTCCAATGAAATCGGGCTGAATCCTGTCGCCCGCGCATGGGAGTGCGCAAGGAGACGCAGTGTGTGCGGCCGCGAGCGCTGGCGACCGCAGACTCAGTGCGGGTGCCAACGGGACGAAGCCGAACCGCTCGAGGGGTTCTTCGCTGGCTCTACGCTGCGCGCTGTACCAGCGCGCGCAGCGTGGTCGGCACCGCGCGGCGTAGCTGCACGAAGCTGCGGCGCGCGAGCTCAGGCTTGGCTTGCGGGCAGTCGGCACGCCAGTGCGCGCCGCGGGATTCCTCGCGACTCAACGCGGCCGTTGCAATCAGGCGCGCAACGAGCAGGAGATTCCGCTCGGCGAAGGAACACGCCGCCTGTGGCTCGGGGATCTGGAGGCGTTCGAGTTCCGCGATCGCGGTTACAAGACCGTGCGCATCGCGCACGAGACCGACGCGCTCCCACATGAGCGCGCGAATTGCACGCGTCCGCGCGCTGTCGGCCGCGTGCTGAACGCGGAGCGCGTCAGCTGGCACTTCGAGCCCCGCGAACGCCGTATGCGGCAGGTCGCTGGCGGCCACGGACTGGCTGGCCGCGGCGCCCAGCACCATGGCTTCGAGCAGTGAATTGCTCGCCAGGCGGTTCGCTCCGTGCAAACCTGTCGCTGCGACCTCGCCGACGGCCCAGAGGCCGGGCAGCGACGTGCGGCCGTTCGTGTCGGTTGCGATGCCGCCCATGAAGTAGTGTTCGGCCGGCGTGACGGGCAATGCTGCCGACCGCGGATCGATACCGGACTGGACGGCCTCGCGCCATACGCTCGGAAAGCGGAGCGGAAATCCGGACCCGATTGCCTCCGTGGCATCGAGATAGACCCCGCGGCCACGAGCCTGCTGTGCCCAGATCTCGCGCGCGAGAATGTCGCGTGGCGCGAGCTCGGCGTCGGGATGCCGTCCGACCATGAAGCGGTCGCCGCGGTCATTGACCAGTACGGCGCCCTCACCCCGCAACGCTTCGGTGAGCAAGGGTGCGGGATCGGCGTCGACGTTGAGCGCCGTCGGGTGAAACTGCACGAATTCGAGATCCGCGAGCATCGCACCGGCGCGAGCCGCGGCCGCCAGCCCGTCACCCGCGACTTCGGCCGGATTCGTCGTGCGTGCATAAAGGCCACCGACCCCTCCCGTGGCGAGGATGACAGCCGGCGCGAGTATGGCGACGATCTCGCCCGACGGTGTCAATGCGAGCACGCCGACGACGCGGCCGTTGTTCATCACCAGGTCGACGAGCTCGTGCCCGGCGCACGTCTCGATCTCGGGCCGACTCCTGACTGCGTCGGTGAGCACGCGCATCACCTCGGCGCCCGTGGCGTCGCCGCCCGCATGCACGATGCGCCGCGCCCGATGACCGGCTTCGCGTCCGAGCGCGAGACGGCCTTCGGCGTCGCGGTCGAATCGCGCGCCGAGCGAGCACAACCACTCGATGCGGCTTGCGGCAGACTCGGTCACGGCCCGCGCGACTTCGGCGTCGCCGAGGCCGCCCGAAACGGAGAGCGTGTCGGCCGCGTGGTGCGACGCATGGTCACCCTGGGCAAGCGCCGCCGCGATCCCGCCTTGTGCGTGACCGCTCGAGCCGCTACCGAGCCTTCCCCGTGTGAGCACGAGACAGTCCCTGAGTCCAAGCGCTGTGGAGAGACCGGCGAGCCCCGAGCCGACGACCACGGCGCGCACGCGCCGAACGTTCGAGAGCTTTGTCATCGGCGCCGTCCGGTCCCGACTGCCAGCATCCGCTCGACCGCGATCCGCGCGCCGGCGGCGATCTCGGGCGCGACCGTCACTTCATGCCGCAGATGGAGCAGCCCGTCACGAATACCCCTGAGCGTAATCCGCTTCATGTGCGGGCAGAGATTGCACGGGCGCACGAACTCGACGTCCGGCGCGTCGACGGCCACGTTGTCGCTCATCGAGCACTCGGTCACCATGAGCACCTTTCGTGGCTTGTGTTGATGGACCCAGGCGATCATGCGGGACGTGGCCCCGACGTAGTCGGCCTCGCCGAGTACGTCCGGCGGGCACTCGGGATGCGCGATGATGTGGATACCGGGATGCAACGTGCGGTACTCGCGAAGCTGGAGGCCCGTGAACCGTTCGTGGACGATGCAGCTCCCTTTCCAGAGAATCACCCGCACGTCGGTCTGGCCGGCCACCCACTGGCCAAGATAGCGATCGGGCAGGAAGATCACGCGGTCGGCTCCGAGAGACTCCACGACTTGAACGGCGTTCGAGGACGTGCAGCAGATGTCCGACTCGGCTTTGACGTCGGCCGGCGTGTTGACATACGTCACGACCGGCACGCCGGGGTACTGTTCGCGCAGCACGCGGACATCGGCAGCCGTGATGGACTCCGCGAGCGAGCAGCCGGCGTCGAGGGTAGGAATCAAGACGGTCTTGTCCGGATTGATGATCGCGGCCGTCTCGGCCATGAAATGCACGCCTGCCATCACGATAACGTCCGCGTCCGTGTCGGCCGCAAGCTTCGCCAACGCGAGCGAGTCGCCCGTACAGTCGGCAACGCCATGGAAGATATCGGGCGTCATGTAGTTGTGTGCGAGCAACACGGCATTGCGCTCGCTCTTGAGCTGCTCGATCTCGTCGATCAGTGGCGCAAGAGCGGCGATCTCGATGTCAGGGAGAATCCCGTCGAGTCGGTTGAACGCATGTCTTGCAACTGCACGCATTGCGTACCCTTCGCTGTCATGTTCGGCGAGGTTGCCGTGGGTCAGCCGGCCGCGTCACCGGTACCTTCTCGAACTCTCCTAGTCGTTCGATCTGACGAGCGCGTTCACCTCAAGGATTTTCAGTCGGTCCAAGGCTGGGCAAACGCCGAGCCACGCCGAAGTCCATGAAATCTGGCTGAATCCTGCCGTTCCGCACGTGGGGTGTACGCGTGCGCACACAGCAATGTTGAGTGCTGACGCACAGCCGAGCCCTTGACCCATCCATCGCGTTACCCAGGCTACGCTACTCAAAGGCAATCCGGCCCTTCTGAAGACTGGGCTTGCAGTCGCAAAGCTGGACAGATTCGCGCAAGTGGTACGCGGTCACGCTTGCACGAATGCCATAGTGGTCAGAACAACGAGCTTCGAAGAAAACCGCACCTGGTCAGCAGTATTGGAGGAAAGAGCAGTGGGACTGTCTTGGCAACAAGGACCTCTCTCGGCGGGAGCAATCGGCCGGTTCCTCGTGCCTGAACCGCTGCCGAAAAGACTGTTGTACGTCGAGCCGCTGCGCAGGCGCTTGCGCGTGCGCTTCGGCGGAACCTGGATTGCCGATAGCGAGCACGCCCTCGTGCTCTTCGAGCCCGGCCGCTATCCCGTGGCTTATTTCCCGGAGAGCGACATCTCTCCCGGCGCCCTTCAACGGAGTGAACACACAACGCAGCATGCCGACCTCGGGCTCACGTCGTGGTACACCGTTCACGCCGGCGAGCACAGCGCAGCGCGAGGAGCGTGGCAGCATATCGAGCTGCGCGCGTATGCGCGGGAACTACAGACACGAGTCGCGTTCGCCTGGCGGGCCATGGACGCCTTCTATGAAGAAGACGAACGGGTCCTCGGGCATGCCGCGGACAGCTACCACCGTATCGACATCCGGCAGACGTCCCGGCATCTCGTGGTCCACCATGGTGACCGCATCGTCGCCGACACCAAGCGAGCACTGGTGCTCTACGAATCGGGCTTCGCGCCGCGATGGTACGTGGCACGCGCCGACATCGACGAGTCTGCGCTGACTGCCGTGGACCAGCAGACTTTCTGCCCGTACAAGGGGCTGTGCAGCTACTACGACATTGGTGACGCACGTCAGGCGGCCTGGTCGTATCGTCAGGCGTATGCCGAGGTCGGCCGCATCTCCGACTTCGTGTCATTCGAGCCGGATATCGTCTCCGTGCAGATCGATGGCATGCCGATCCACCTCGAACCAGGTCAGACGGTGATTTCGCACGGCCCCGATCGGAACCTCACGGTCGCCGAAGCGCTCCCTCGCAAACAGTGATGAGAAGCGCCCACCCACCCGGAGCGACATGGCTCGACTGCTCTCGATAAACGTCGGACTCCCGCGCGACATCGCGTGGAAGGGTCGCACGGTGCACACCGCGATCTGGAAGGATCCGGTGCCTGGCCGATGCCGCATCGGCCGATTGAATGTCGACGGCGATGGTCAAGGCGATCTGGCCGGCCACGGCGGTGAGCAGCGCGCGGTCTACGTCTACCAGATCGAATCGTACCGCTACTGGCAGGAGCAACTGAAGCGGACCGACTTCGTCTACGGACAGTTCGGCGAGAACTTCACCATTGAAGGATTGCCCGACGATGCGGTGTGCATCGGCGATCGATATCGGATCGGCAGCGCCCTGTTCGAGGTGACGCAACCGCGTGTTACCTGCTATCGCGTCGGCATTCGGATGAACGAGCCGCGCATGCCAGCACTGCTCACGTCCAGCGGACGGCCGGGATTCTACCTCCGCGTCCTGCAGCCAGGCGAAGTGGGTGCCGGCGACGAGATCGTGAAGGCGGGAGAAGCGAACGAACGGATGACCGTGGCGGAGGTCAACGCCCTCCTCTACTCGCCGAATCATCCACGCGATCGACTGGAGCGCGCGTTGCAAATCGACGCGCTTTCACCGGGATGGCGCTCGTCGTTCGAGGCGTTGTTACAGAGCGACACCGCTGCCGCTGGAAGCGGAAATGCGGGCCTCGCGCCAGCGGCGGCTGCGCATCCGGTTGCACCGGGATTTCGTTCGCTCGCGGTGACGGCGATCGATCACGAGTCCGCCGACGTCCGGTCGCTGACGATGCACAGCCCTGACGGTCAGCCGCTGCGCGCGGCTCTCCCGGGCCAATACGTGGTCCTGCGTCTTCAGCCAACGCCCGGCGGCCCGGCCGCCTCCGCTGAAGCTTCGGCGCCCAAGCCAATCTTTCGTAGCTATTCGCTTTCGGGGCCCGAATCGACGGAGCGCTATCGCATCAGCGTGAAGATCGAGCCGAACGGCGCGGCTGGCACCTACCTCGGCGAGCATGTCCGAGTCGGCGATGCGCTCGACGTCAGCGCGCCGCGCGGCAGCTTCATTCTGCAATCCGGAGAGCGGCCGGTGGTGCTGCTCAGCGCCGGAATCGGGGCGACGCCGGTGTTGGCGATGCTGCACGCGCTGGCGGCGGCCCGCTCGACACGACCGGTCTGGTGGCTGCACGGCGCTCGCGATGAGCAGCATCATCCCTTTGCTGCCGAAGTCCGCCGCCTCATGCTCGCGCTCCCGCACGGCCGCAGCTATGTGTGTTACAGCAGGCCAGGCTCGGACGACACGATGACGGAGGGTTTCGAGGGGGCCGGGCACCTGTCGCGACCGGTCTTCGACACGGTCGGTGTGCCACGAGACGCGGATGTCTACATCTGCGGGCCGACGCGCTTCATGAGAGACACGAAGCAGGCGCTCGTCGCCTTCGGCGTGGCGTCAGAGCGGATGCACGTCGAGCTTTTCAACGGCAGCGAGTCGATGACGCCCGGGGTCGTCGGCGCCGCGCCGCGAGCGCCGCATCTGCCCAAAGACGATGCCGAGACCGGTCCGGTCGTGTCGTTCGCGCGCAGCGGCGTCGCCGCGCACTGGAACGCATCGTCCTACCAGAGCATCCTGGAGTTGGCCGAAGCGTGCGACGTCCCCGTCCGCTGGTCGTGCCGGACCGGTGTGTGTCACAACTGTGAGAGCGGGTTGGTATCGGGCGCGGTCGCCTACGGACCGGAGCCACTTGACAAGCCCGCCGACGGCAACCTCCTCGTGTGCTGTTCACAGCCGCTCACCGACATGGTTATCGATTTGTGACCTCTGGGCCGCAAGTTTGACCGGAAAGGAAATGAAGATGAGCGCCATCAAGTACAACCGGGTCGATGTCGATGGCTTCGGCGTGGCCTATCGCGAGGCGGGGCCCGTGAACAGGACCAGCGCTACTGTTGTTGCACGGCTTCCCGACCTCGAGCCACATGTTTCGGAATCTGATTCCGAAGCTGGCCGACCGGTACCGAGTAGTCGCGCCGGACCTGCCAGGATTCGGACAGTCCGATCTGCCGTCGCGTGAGAAGTTCAAGTACACATTCGCGAATCTGGCGAAGGTGATCGCGCGTTTCACCGAAGTGCTCGAACTCGATCCTTTCGCCGGTGTACGTCTTCGACTATGGCTCACCCACGGGCCTGCGGATGGCGGTGGAACACCCGGAGCGGGTGACGGCCATCATCACGCAGAACGGCAACGCCTACGTCGAAGGACTGAGTGACGGTTGGAATCCCATCCGCGCGGTACTGGAAGGAGCCGACGCAGGCCAACCGGGACGCGTTGCTACGCTGCTGACGCCCGAGACGACGTACTGGCAGTACACAGCGGGCGTCAAGGACACGTCCCTGGTTTCGCCGGACGGCTACAACCTGGACAACTACTACATACCGACCCGGCGCGCACGAAGTACAGCTGGATCTGTTCCTCGACTACGCGAGCAATGTCGATATGTATCCGCAGTTCCAAGAGTACTTTCGCCAGCACCAGCCGCCGCTGCTGGCTGTCTGGGGCAGCGGAGACCCATTCTTTTTGCCCGCAGGCGCGGCGGCGTTCAAGCGTGACATCAAAAACGCGAAGGTCACGTTCTTTGACACGTGACACTTTGCTCTCGAGACGCACTGCGACGAAATCGCTGTGGCCATCAGGGACTTTCTGTCGGGAATCGAGGTGCGGGGCCCGCGCGGCGGCGCGACCCGCCCGGGGCTGATGGTCGCCCTGGAGGTCGTCCCGCTGCCGTCACCGATATCGATCGTGCGCTCGCGTTTTACACTGAGCAGGCCGGCTTCACCCTCGATGTTGACTACCGGCCCACTCCGACTTCCGAGTCGTTCAGCTCACTCCGCCCGGGTCGGCTGTTCTGTACAACTGGTCATGGCTGACTCGCCTGCCCGGGTGCGCAACTTGTATCTCGTCACGCCGGACCTCGCCGAAGCTCGGGCGACACTGATCGCTCGCGGTGTCGCGGTCGGTGCGATCCGGCACAAGGACCCAGTCGAAACGTGGCCGGCGGATGGAGCGCGGGGTTGGACCCAAGCGTCGCGACTATGCCAGCTTCGCCGAGTTCGCCGACCCAGACGGCAACACCTGGACCCTGCAAGAACGCGGTCACGGGCCTCATGAACCGTCTGGCTTGTGCCTGAACGTGGACCGTTGGACCGAATCCTCTGGCATTCCGTCTCGCGACTCGCACATTGCTTCGCGCGAGGAGTAACGTGAGAGGAGCTATAGAAGTCGCAATTGATGCTTAGGGCCTGTTCGAGAACCGTTTCTGGAAGTGCATGAGACGTACGGTCTCGGCATGTCGCTGCGTTCCGGCTTCGTTGATCTGGGCATGCGGCGGGCTGACCTGAAGCGCGTGACGTTCGACCCCGGCGACATGCATCTTTGTATCGCGCATTCGGAAGAGTGGCTTGGATCCGCCGATCTGGACCTTCTGATCGTCACCATCTCCGAAGCCGCCCTCACGGGAGCCGGTGATGCCGCGAGCGTCGCGATTGACCTCCCCAGAGAGCGTCACTTTCGAGACGCGCGAATGGGTGCGCTGGTCGCGGCCGTGAATGCCGAACGAGTGTCGGGCTTTCCGAGCGGCCGGGTTGTTTCTGGATTCCGTCGAGCAGGCGCTCCCAGATGGCCGACGCCATCGCGGAGGCGACTGGGCGACACGTGGCCTTTGTGGATGTGCCGCCCCAAGCGTTCGCAGGTGCGTTGAGCGCCGCGGGCGTCCCACCCTGGCAGGTCGACGGCTTGACCGAGGACTATGCGCACTACGCGCGCGGCGAAGCCGAAGCGATCTCGCCCCATGTTCGGGAAGTGACGGCATCGAACCGCATGACGTCCGAATGTTTGCCAGGGACTACGCTCGCGCCTTCGCGGGGGAGTGACGCAGGCGGTCCCGTCCGCTGACGATCTCATCGCAGGTGCGGCTTCCACGTCTCCACCCGGATTTAGACCAGAACTGCTCACTTGCGTTCGTGAGCGTCAACTTCCAACCTCCAACGCTCAAGGCCCAAGAAGTCCTGCAAACCGCGGGCAGGCACGATTGGGAGTTGGGAATTGGGAATTGGAAGTTGACGCACTCAAGTGAGTGCTCCACGTCTCGTTGAGACACCATGTGGCATGAAACGGAGTACATTGCGCGCGCACGCTGGCAGCGAGGTCGGCCGAAGATTGGTGCCATCGAGCCCGTAAGTGAGTGTGACCAGGAGTCCCGCGAGCACCTTGTCGTGTTGCCCCGGCGCACCGGTGAGCGCGTCTTGGAGATTTCGCCTTCGGGGATTCCACGCCAGCCGTGCAGACGGAGGTGCTCCTATGCAGCTGTTGTATGCGCGCTGCGCCGGGTTGGATGTCCATGCGCGACAGGTGGTCGCCTGCGCGCGCATCGTGGTGAACCACACCGTCACGTACGAGCGACTGACGGTGCCGACGACCACTCGCGGTTTGCTGGCACTGGCGGACTGGTTGGCGGCACACGAAGTCACCCACGTGGCGATGGAAGCGACGGGCGTGTACTGGAAGCCCGTGTGGCACGTGCTCGAAGGACACGTTGACCTCACCTTGGCCAACGCGCAGCACGTCCGGAATGTCCCCGGCCGCAAGAGCGATGTCAATGACGCACAGTGGCTCGCGGACGTGCTCGCGGTCGGGTTGATCCGCAGCAGCTTTGTGCCGCCCGCGCCGGTGCAGGAATTGCGCGACCTCACGCGGACGCGCAAACAACTCGTCCGGGAGATCGGACGCCACACGCAACGACTGCAAAAGATCCTGCAGGACGCGAACGTCAAGCTGACGGAAACCATCAGCGACATTCGCGGGCAGAGCGGCCGCGCGATCCTGCGAGCGCTGATCGCCGGGGAAAGCGACCCTGAGCGCTTGGTCGCCCTGACGCGTGGCCTCAAAGCGTCGCATGCGCAGCTGGTCGACGCGCTCCACGGGCGGGTGACGGCGCATCATCGCTTCCTGCTCAAGCTGCATCTCGATCAGATCGAAGCGATCGAGGGCAGCCTCACCACGCTGGAATTGCACCTGACCGAGGCGCTCCGGCCCTTTCGCGCCGCCGTCGATCTCCTGAAAACCATGCCGGGGATCAGGGACACGGTGGCGGGCGTCATCGTGGCGGAAATCGGCGACGAGATGGGTCCGTTTCCCACGGCCGCTCACCTGGTGTCGTGGGCAGGCTTCGCCCCGCGGCTCGACGAGAGCGCCGGGCGAAAGCGATCGACGCGCACGCGCCCCAGTGCGCCGTGGTTGAAAACCACCCTGGTCCAAGCCGCCTGGAGCGCCGCCCGCACCAAGGACAGTTACTTCCACGCCCAATTCGCGCGCGTCAAAAGTCGGCGCGGTCCCAAGAAGGCCATCATGGCGGTCGCCGCCTCGATGCTCACGGCGATGTACTACATGCTCCGCGACGGAGTCGAATTTCACGACCTCGGCAGCCAGTACTTTACGCAGCACGACAAAGAACAGATCGCAAAGCGTCTCCTGCGTCGACTGCGCGACCTCGGCGTTGAAGTCGAGGTAAAGAACGCTGCCTAATGGCGAGCGATCACTGTAGGGCACAGTTTCTTTAGAGCTCTGGGGTAAGGGCCATGCCGGCAGTTTGGATTGGCATGCCCGAGGCGGACACACTGGTCCCGGAATCGGACAGTACGGGCTCGGTTCAGCGGCAGGGATCGGCGGAACGCTGGCGATTCCTCGTGGCACCGGCGTTGCTCACGCTCGGTCACTTTCGAGGGTTCAGACGATTGAACCATTTGGCGTTGGACGCGCGCTTCGGGTGCTGCGGCACGCGCCGCTCTTCACGGCGGTGGCCGTGCGGTCGTTGGCGTTCGGCATCGGCGCGAATACGGCGATTCAAAGGAGCAGACAATGAAGCTCGCACGGGTGGGAGTGATTGCCGCGGCGATCCTCGCGGTGGCAACGGTGGCGTGGGCCCAGAAGCCGGACTTCACGGGCACGTGGACACTTGATCCAGCCACCGCGTCGGCTGGCGGCGGCGGGGGTGGTGGAGGCGGTGCTCTGGGGAACGGCCCGGCGACGGTCAAGCAGACGGCCGAAGCGCTGACGATCGAGCGCACGATGGGCGACGGCACGGTCACCCTGACCTACAAGCTCGACGGCACTGAAAGCAGGAACACGATGATGAACGGCGGCCAGCCGGCCGATTCGGTATCGACTGCCAAGTGGGACGGCCCCAAGCTCACGATCGTCACCAAGCAGGAGATGGGCGGCGAGGTGACGGAGGCCACCCACGTCTGGACCGTCGAGGGCAGCACGCTGACGGTGGAAACCACCAGCGCGCGCGGCACACAGAAGCGGGTTTACAAGAAGTAACGCGACTTGCTCGCGCTCGACGATCCGCTGAACGATGCCGTCAGTGCGAACGTGCCTACCCGAAGCGGCGTTGTGTGAACCCGTTTCGGACCCGATCAGTCCTCTGGGAGACAAGCCATGGCGACAGGAGAAGTGGATGTACGCGACCAGATCATCGCGTTCAAGCGCAAGCTCGCGCCGAATCGCGACGTACTGAAACGCGCTTTCGCGGACGTCAAGGACCACGTCACTCGCGCCGCCGACAACATCCTCAGAGAGACCGCCGCGGGGCGGCCTGTGGTGCCTGAGCTCGAGTACCGGGACATACGCGATGGCAAGGTGCCAGAGTCGGTTCGGCAGTCGATCAGGAGCACCGGATGTGCGGTGATTCACGGCGTGTTTCCCGCCGCTCTTGCCAGCGACTGGTTCGCGGAAGTCGGCACGTATCTCGAGACGAACCGCTATGAAGAACGCGAGGTGGAGAAACGGAGCCTCGATAAGTACTTCGCCGCGCTGAAGGCAGGGAAGCCGCAAATCTTCAACGTGTACTGGTCCCGGCCGCAGGTCATGGCGCGGCAGGATGCGCGACTCGCCGAGACGCGGGGCTTTCTCGATCGCCTGTGGAAATACGAAGGCGTGTTCAACCCCGACCTGCAGTGCACATATGCCGACCGGTTACGGCGGCGCCAACCCGGGGACAAGACGCTCGGCCTTTCCCCACACATGGACGCAGGCACCGTCGAGCGCTGGATCGACCCCGGCTATCAAAAGGTGTACGAACATGTGTTCGCCGGTGACTGGCGCGGGTATGACCCGTTCGACGCCACGCACCGATTGCAAACCCATGAGATTCCGTCGCCAGCGGTGTGCAGCATGTTCCGCACCTATCAGGGCTGGACGGCGCTGACCCGCCAAGGGCCCAGGGATGGCACGCTGCGCCTGATTCCCATGGCCGCGGGCATCGCCTATGTGCTGCTGCGCGCGCTGCAGGACGACGTCGACGAGACGGATCTGTGCGGGGCGGCTCCAGGCCGTGCGCTCGGCGTCAGCGCGGAATGGCACCCGGAGCTTACCGCGGCGCTGGTCTCAATCCCGGAGGTCATGGCGGGCGACACGGTGTTCTGGCACACGGACATTTGCCATGCCGTCGGCGACGAGCACGCGGGCAGCGAGTACGCCAGTGTCATGTACATCGGGTCCGCGCCCGACTGCCCAAAGAATCGCGCATATCTTCCAAAGCAGCGAGACGCCTTTCTCGAGGGGCGATCGGGTCCGGACTTCGCATCGATGGACTTCGAAGTCGACTTCAAGGGGCGCGCGACGGCGGAGGATCTGACGGATCTAGGGCGCGCCCAAATGGGCTTTTGACCGATTGTGATAGGACTGGTCGAGCACAAGGAGCACACGAACATGAAGCCAAAGAACACGATCTGCCTCTGGTTCAACAAGGACGCGCATGAGGCGGCGCGCTTCTACGCCGCCACCTTTCCGGATAGTGAAGTGACCGCTGTTCACAAGGCGCCGGTGACTACCCGAGCGGCAAGGAGGGCGATGTACTGACGGTGGAGTTCACCGTTCTGGGTATTCCCTGTCTCGGAATCAACGGCGGCCCGGAGTTCAGGCACAGCGAGGCCTTTTCCTTCCAGATCGCGACGGACAATCAGGAAGAGACGGACCGCTACTGGAACGCCATCGTCGGCAATGGCGGCAAGGAAAGCCAGTGCGGTTGGTGCAAGGACCGCTGGGGCCTCTCCTGGCAGATTACCCCGCGCGTGCTCACCGAGGCGCTTGCGGCTGGTGGCGGCGAGGCAAAGCGTGCCTTCGAGGCGATGATGCCGATGAAGAAGATCGACATCGCCACCATCGAGGCAGCGCGGCGGGGCTGACGTGGACACGAGGGGTTGCGCCATGTGAGCGGCCCTGGAATGCCACCCTAACGCGCGATCAGCGCGCCGCGTGCAACGTCGCGAGGCCGCCGGCCACATAGTCGCCGGGCACCGTGCGCGCAGCGATGTTGAGCCGGTTCCAGCCGTTGATCGCGACGATCGCCAGGCTCAGGTGCACGAGCTCGTCCTCCGAGAACTGCTCCCGCACGCGCTCGTACACCTCGTCCGGGACGTGAGTCTCGGAGACGAGCGTGAGCGCTTCGGTCCACTCCAGCGCGGCGCGCTCGCGCGCCGAGTAGTACGGCGTCTCGCGCCACGCGTCGAGGCCGTAGAGCCGCTGTTCGGTCTCGCCGTTCGCGCGCGCGTCCTTGCTGTGCATGTCCAGACAATAGGCGCAGCCGTTGATTTGCGACGCGCGCATCCGGACGAGGTCGAGCAGTCCGTGATCGAAGCCCCCCTGACGAACCTGCCGTTCGAGGCCGAGCATGGCCTGGATGACGCCTGGGGTGACGTGCATGAGATCGATTCGAGCTTTCATGATGTCTTTCGCCTCCACCAATCAAGACGAATCAGAAATAATCCTGTGACACCGGCGCCGGGGCTCGCCGGTGTCACAGATGGCCTCCATCATTCGTCTAGAGATCATGAGGAGTGCAAGGCACCTGAGCCATGGCAGCAACTGACTGGGACGAGGCAACGTTCAAGGCGCATCGACCTCTGCTGTTCTCGATTGCGTACAGGATGCTCGGCAGCGCCAGCGAAGCCGAGGATGTCATGCAGGACGCGTGGCTCCGGGCGCTTCAAGACGAGCACGCCGACGTCCGCTCTCCTCGCGCGTATCTCACGACCATCGTCACGCGGCTGTGCATCGACCATCTACGCAGCGCCGAGCGGACTCGCGTGGAGTATCCAGGTCCATGGCTGCCCGAACCGCTGGCAGAACCGAATCAGGAATCCGCCGACTTGGCGTCGTCCCTGACGACGGCATTCCTCGTACTGCTGGAGCAGCTGGCGCCGACCGAGCGCGCGGTCTTCCTGCTGCGCGAGGTGTTCGAGCTCGACTTCGACGAGATCGCGAGGAGCGTCGGCAAGAGCGAGGCGAACACGCGGCAGATCCTCACGCGCGCGCGCGGCCGGCTGCGCGATTCGCGCCCGCGCTTCACCGTGTCGCGTCGTGAATCGGAGGAGATTGTACGGCGCTTCCGGCACGCCTGCGTCACCGGCAACGTCGAGGAGCTGATGGCGGTGCTGCACGCCGACGCGCAGCTCGTCGCCGATGGCGGCGGCAAGGCGGCCGCGGCGACGCGTCCCGTGCTCGGCGCGGATCGCATCGCGAAGTTCGTGCTCGGCTATGCCGGCAAGGCGCACTGGTCGGAGTCGGATTTCCAGCTCGTCACGATCAACGGCGCGCCCGGTCTGCTCATGCGCCATCCGATCTCCGGCACCGGCACCTACTCGTTCGACATCGCCGACGGCCGCATTCGCGCGATCTACGTTGTGCGCAACCCCGACAAGCTGCGTGGGTTCCTCGAGCGCACGCATTGAGCGCGAGAATCGGAACTAGCGCAGATGCTTGTTCAGATGCGCAATCGTCCGTTCCCAGGCGAGCTTGGCGGCGGCGGCATCGAAGCGCGGCGTCGTGTCGTTGTTGAAGCCGTGCTGAGTGCCGGGATACAGGTACCGTTCATAGCGCACGCTGGCCGCCTTCAATGCCGCTTCGTACGCCGGCCAGCTCGCATTGATGCGCTCGTCCACCTCGGCTGACTGAATCACGAGGGCCGCTTTGATCTTGGGCACGTCCTCGAGATTTGGCGCGCTGCCGTAGAAGGCCACGCCGGCCGCGAGGTCGGGCACGCGGGTGGCCAGGAAGTTCACCATCCCGCCGCCGTAGCAGAAGCCGACCGCGCCGATCTTGCCGGTGGTCTCGGGGCGGGCCTTGAGCCAGTCCGCGGCCGCCACGAAGTCCTCGCGCGTCTTTGCCTGATCCAACGTTTGAAAGAGGGCGCGGGCCTTGTCCTCGTCGCCGGGGTAGCCGCCGAGCGGGAACAGCGCGTCCGGCGCGAACGCCACGAAGTTGTCGAGCGCCAGCCGGCGGGCGATGTCCTCGATATGCGGGTTCAACCCGCGATTCTCGTGAATGACGAGGACTGCCGGCAGCTTGCCCGCAGCCTTGGCCGGCTGCGCCAGGTATCCGCGCATCTTGCCGGACCCCTTCGGCGAGTCGTACTCGACGTACTGCACCCTGATGCGCGGGTCCTCCGGCTTGACGACTTGGGCTTCGGCGAACTTCGGGCTGAGCTGATCGAGCAGCATCGCCGCGGTGACGCCACCGACCGCGTATTTTGCCGCCTTGTCCAGGAAGCCGCGCCGATCGATCGCGCCGTGCACATAGGCGTCGAAAAGGCTGAGCAGTTCCTGATCGAAGTCGTGGGCAGTCTGGCGTTCCATCGTCGGACCTCCTGAAGGCGTGCGCGAGAACTCGATGCTACGATTCGTGCAGTCCTTCGCGCAAGGAGCGGAACCGTGGGGGAGTGGCTGCCGGGTTGGCCAAGCCCGTGAATCGGGCATGCCGACGAGACGCACTGCCGTTGGCCATCGCGCTCGGCATCGCAATCGCCTTGCCGGCGACGGCCGGTGCCGTCGGCCTGCGCGCGGCGCCACAAACGGCGGGCCCCGGCGACGTGGTCGTGCTCTGGACGACGGCGACAGAACCGCTCAAAGAAGCGCGCGTGGACGTCTTCGATCACGTCGTACCGATGTGGTCCGCTGGCAGCGCCACGCGGTGGATGACGCTCGTCGGCGTGGACGTCGAGACGCGGCCGGGACGCTATCCCGTGATCGTCCGAGGGATCGCCCGGGACGGCCAACCCACGGTCACCCGCACGGCGCTGACGGTGATCCGGAAGGTGTTCGGCACCCGGCGCCTGCGCGTCGATCCGAGATTCAGCGAGCCGCCGGCCAGCGAGCGACTCCGGATCGAGCGAGAGGCGCAGCGGCTGTCCGCCATCTTTTCCGGCGCGAGCGGCGAGCGCTATTGGAGCGGCTCCATCGAGGCGCCCGTCCCATCGCCGACGAGCTCACCGTTCGGATTGCGGTCGGTCTTCAACGGCGAGCCGCGCGGCCGGCACAACGGCGTCGATTTCGCGAGCGCGGCCGGGGTTGCGGTGCACGCGCCAGCCGCCGGCCGCGTCGTGCTCGCCGAGGCGCTGTACTTCACTGGGAATACCGTCGTGATCGATCACGGGCACGGGCTGTGCTCGCTGCTGGCGCATCTCGAACGCGCCACGGTTGCGGAGAGCGCGCTGGTGACGCGCGGCGAGGTCGTCGGGTTCGTCGGCGCAACCGGCCGCGCCACAGGGCCGCATCTGCACTGGTCCGTGCGGCTGCAGGGCGCACGCGTCGATCCGTTGTCGCTCGTGAAGCGGACGCGGCTTGTGAGGTCAGTAGGGCCGCACTTCAGTGCGGCCGTTGAGTGGCCCGACTGACCAGCCTCCGCTAAAGCTACGGCGGTCCGCCGAAGCCTTCGGCGAAGGCGGAAGTCGGGCCCTACTGTCGATCTGGAGGCTATTCGTCACGAAGCGCCTGCACCGGCGGCGCGTGTCCATTCTTCCAACAGACGCCCTCGAGGGCGGGCGTGCGCCGATGAGCGATGCGGGTGCTCCTCAGTCCGATTAGAGCGCCCACCCCTCTCGGGTCCTGAATGCGGAGCAGGGCGTTCGCCTGCTCGTTGTTGGTGAATCTCAGGTTCTGGCTGTCCCAGTCCAGCCGCTGGTCCTTCATGCGGATCGCAAGCACCCCAAGCAGCACCATCTCCGTGAGGGCGCCGCCGTATTCGAAGGGCGAGCAGGGCGGCACTCCGTTCGGCCCCTCCTTGCAGGCGCGGATCCAGTCGCCCTCGTGGCCTTCGGTCACGCGGCGCAAAGTCTTCGGTGGCCGCTCGTACTGCTGCATCCGCGTTTCGGGGATCAGGCGCACGCCGTCGGCCCCGTGCGACCCATGCAGGATCGTGCCCTTGTCACCGATGAACAGCGCGCCGCTGCCGGGCAGGGACCGGCCCGGCTCCAGCTCCGGCGGCATTGGTGGCAGCAGGCGCCCGTCGTACCAAGTGAGCTTCACTGGAGGCCGGTTGCCGCGGGCCGGGAACGCGTACCGCACGATCGACGCCCGTGGGTACGTCTCGGACGCAACCGCCGGCTCGTAATGTGTGGACGTCGCCTCGACCGACTGCGGAGGTCCGAGCTCGAGCGCCCAGAATGCCGGATCGAGGATGTGGCAGCCCATGTCGCCGAGCGGGCCCGTGCCGAAGTCGAGCCAGGCTCGCCATTTCAGCGGGTGATACGCGGGGTGATACGGCCGGAACGCCACCGGCCCGAGCCACTTCTCCCAGTCGAGCGTCTCGGGCACCGGCGGCGTGTCGGTCGGCCGTGCCATCACCGCGAAGTCCGACCACGGGTCGCCCCCGACTGGCCGGTCTGTCCACCCGTGGACCTCCGTCACGTCGCCGATCGCCCCAGCGTCCAGCCACTCCTTCAGCAGTCGCATCGACTCGAAGGAATGTCCCTGGTTGCCCATCTGCGTGACGACTTTGTAGCGGCGCGCGGCCTCGGTGATGGCACGCGCCTCGAACACGGTGTGCGTCAGGGGCTTCTGGCAGTACACGTGCTTGCCGGCCTGCAGGGCGCCCATCGTGATCGTGGCGTGCGTGTGGTCCGGCGTCGCGATCACCACCGCGTCGATGCCCTTCTCCTTCTCGAGCATCGCGCGGTAATCGGTGTAGAAGGTCGCCTTCGGGTAGAGCGCCCTCGTCTTGGCCGAGTAGACCTGATCGACGTCGCAGAGCGCGATGATGTTCTCGTTCTCGCACGCCTTGAGGTTGGCGGCGCCCATCCCGCCGATGCCGATCGCAGCGATGTTCAGCTTGTTGCTGGGCGCCTGCCCGCCCAGCACCCGACCGGGGACGATCGCGGCGGAGAGTGCCGCCATGGCCGTCCTCGCGGCAAACTGCCTGCGGGAGAGAGTACGGTTCGGGTCGTCGGTCATGGCTGGTTGTCTCCGGGTGCTGGCTCGGTCACGTCGACGCGACTACAGGGCTGATGCTACCGGAAATCGGGCAGCCGCTTCCTTGGCGAGGCACGGCAGGCGACGTGTGCCATACTCCAGCTGTACCGCTTTTTTGAGCCTGCCGCCGCCTTGCGCGAGTTCGGTCAAGCCCAGACTCATTGAGGCCCTTCGGGTCTGGAGCTCGTCATGCCGAAACGTGCGAAGGCGATTCGCCCGCCGCCTGTCAATCCCCGACCCAAGAACAAGCTGCTCGCGTGCCTCCCTCGCACAGACTTCGAACGTCTGCGCCCCCACCTGAAAACGATTCCCATCAAGGTCCGACAGATCCTCCATCCGCTGAACGAAACGGTCCGGGACGTGTACTTCCTCAATGGCGGCGTCGCGTCGCTGACGACGGTGATGCAGAATGGCTCGATGGTGGAAATCGCAACCGTCGGAGACGAAGGCCTCGTCGGCATCAACGCATTCTTCGGCGGCGCGATGCTGAGTGGCGAGACGATGATGCAAGTGCCGGACACCGATGCGGAAGTCATGTCCGTCGCCGCCTTCAAGCGCGAACTCGAGCGAGGCGGTCCATTCCACGAGTGTGTTCGTCGCTATTCACAGGGCTTGCTGATGCTGATCATGCAGTCGACGGGCTGCGTGGCGCTGCATTCGGTACAGGAGCGCTGCTGCCGTTGGCTGTTGATGACCCACGACCGCGTCCGCCAAGATGAGTTTAACCTCAGTCATGAATTTCTGGCGATGATGCTCGGGTCGACACGGCCTGCCGTGACGGTTGTGGTGGGTACGCTGCAGAAGGCGGGGCTCATCACGTATACGCATGGGCGGATCACGATTGTGGACCGGACGGGCTTGGAAGAAGCGTCGTGCGAGTGTTACGCCACAGTGAGAGGACATTTCGACCGCCTCGGTTTGTAGCCTCAGAGCGTGCCTCGCTGGCTCACGCTGCGGAATCAGAAGATTCATCGACGTGTGACCACACCAGCGCGCTGAGCGCGCCGATCAACAGGCACGCACGCGCCGCGTGGCCCTATCGGGCTGGCTCGAACAACTCAATGGGGTTTCCGTCGGGATCCTCGATCTGGATTTGTCTCCCACCCGGCCCCGTCTCCATCTCATTCCGAAAGTGCACGCCCGCTTTTGTCAATGTCTCGACAAACGTGGGAAGGTCGTTGATCCGAAGCACGACACGGTTCCATCCGCCAGGTGCCTGGTGCTGGCCATTCGGCATCGGCCGAGATCCCGACGCCTGTGGCCCGCTGAGCAGAATATCCGCCTCGCCGAGCGACACGTTGGCAAACGCCGGAAGCTGCTGGTGTTTGACCGTGAAGCCCAGATGTGTCGTGTAGAACGTCACCGAGCGAGCGACGTCCGTGACTTGATATCGGACGCCATGCACGCCCTTCACAAATGCGTGGTCGCCGCGGCGCTTTTCCTGAGCTGTCTTGGACGATTCAGCCGAAGCTGCCATCGCTTGCTCTCCTCAAGGTTGAGATTACGGGACGCTTGAACCTTCTGCTCCTCCTTATGAAAGGATCGCGCCAGAACGAAATCCACTAGGACAACCGCGCCGATCCTCTATTCCACTATTTGCGCAGTGATCTGAAGCCCGCCCGCACCTCCTGGGAGAAGAGCTCAGGCTGCTCCCAGGCCGCAAAGTGCCCGCCTTTGTCGAGCTTGTTGTAGTGGATCAATTTGGGATACGCCCGCTCCGCCCAACTGCGCGGGGCCGGATAGAGCTCGTCAGGAAACACGCTCACGGCAACCGGGATGGAGACGCCCTTGGCATTGAAATAACCTTTGCCAAAATATTCCCAGTAGAGACGGGCGCCAGAAAGCGCCGTGTTCGTCAACCAGGTGAGCGTGATGTTGTCGAGGATGTCGTCGCGCGTGAGGCCCTCAGACTGTCCGTCAAAGACGCGCGCGATGAGCTCATAGCTGCGCGCGTCGTGATCGAGGAAATACGCCGCCAGGCCGACGGGTGAATCTGCGAGCGCGTACATCGTCTGCGGTCGCAGGCCCAATTGGAACCCGTAGCCGATACCCTTTTGATATACGAACCGCAAACGCTCGTAGGCAAGTGTCTCATCGGCTGAGAGACCCGATGGCGCCGGCGCGCCGGAAAAGGCCGCGCCGTTAATGTCGTCTGGAAACACGCCAGGCATATTGACGTGAATGGCGAGCAATTCCGGAGGCGCCAGCAGACCCATTTGTTCGGTGATGACCGCACCCCAATCGCCGCCTTGCGCCACAAATTTCGTGTAGCCGAGGCGCTTCATCAGCACGACCCAGGCACGCGCGATGTGCGGGACAATCCCAGCCCGGTGGTGGTCGGCTTTCCTGAGTATCCGTAGCCTGGTATTGACGGGATCACCAGGTGGAACGCATCTGATGCATTTCCACCATGTGCGGTGGGATTGGTCAGCGGATCGATGATCTTCATCTGCTCGATGACCGAGCCGGGCCATCCGTGCGTGACGATGAGCGGCAACGCGTTGTCGTGCTTCGAACGCACGTGAATGAAATGAATGTCCAGTCCATCGATCTCGGTGATGAACTGCGGGTAGGAGTTCAGTTTCGCCTCGACCTTGCGCCAGTCGTATTCCGTCGCCCAATAGCGGGCGAGGTTCTGAACCGTCGCGAGCTGGACGCCCTGCGACTGATCGGTGACGGTCTCCCGCTCGGGAAATCTGGTCGCGTTGATGCGCCGGCGCAATTCGGTGAGCTCCGCCTCGGGAACATCATTCACACGAAAGGGACGAATAGCGGTCTTGTCAGTTGCCTGCTCGCTGCCCTGTTGTGTAGCACTGGGGGTCATGATGTTCTCCTTCTGAACCGTTGTGGAGCTTCTCGCCGCCGCGATCGGGACAGCATAGCCAGTGAGTCCTGAGCTGTCATCACGAGAAAGGGTAATTTGCCGTTCCCGGAAACGTTGTACGGATTGATCACTCGAACGGGTAATTCGTCCGGCACGCCGGATCTGCGAAGATTCATGCCGAGTCAGGAGTCGCTATGGATATCAAAATGAAAGCCGCACAGATCAGCCGAGCCGGCGGTGAGTGGGAATTGGTGGAGCGCACCGTCCCGGAACCAGGCCCCGCGCAGGTCCGGGTGAAAGTGGAAGCCTGCGGCATTTGCCACAGCGATGTGTTCGTGAAAGACGGTCTCTGGCCCGGGCTTCGGTTTCCACGTGTGCCGGGTCACGAAATCGCCGGACGCATCGATAGGCTCGGCGCCGGCGTTACGGATTGGAAGGAGGGCCAGCGAGTTGGCGTGGGCTGGCATGGCGGACATTGCTTCACGTGCGCGCCCTGCCGTCGCGGCGATTTTTCGATGTGCGTCAATCGCAAGGTGACGGGCTTCGATTTCGATGGCGGATACGCGGAGTATGTGGTCGCACCGTCAGCAGCGCTGGCCGCGATTCCAGAAGACTTGCCGGCGGAAGAGGCCGGGCCGTTCATGTGCGCCGGCGTCACGGTCTACAACGCGCTGCGTCATTCCGGCGCACGCGGCGGAGACGTGGTGGCGGTGCACGGCATTGGCGGACTGGGACATCTCGGTGTTCAGTACGCGCGGCGGTTGGGATTCAGGACCGTCGCGATTGGCCGAGGTCGGGATAGAGAACCGCTGGCGAGACAACTGGGCGCGCACGACTACATTGATGCCGGCGCTGTCGATGCTGCGGCGGAATTGCAGAAACTCGGCGGCGCGCGCGTGATCCTCGCGACCGCTCCGAACGGTCCCGCGATCTCTGCGCTCGTGGATGGATTATCCGTAGACGGCACGCTGCTGGTGCCGGCCGCACCGCCGGAGCCGATCACGGTGAACGTGATGTCGTTGATCCTGGGCAGGCGATCGGTGGCGGGCTGGTACTCCGGTACAGCCAGGGACTCGCAAGACACGTTGGAATTCAGCCTGCTGAGCGGCGTCCACCCGATGATTGAAAAATATCCGTTGGGCGAGGTTGCGGAGGCGTACGAACAGATGCATAGTGGCAAAGCGCGTTTCCGCGTCGTCCTCACCATGGGCGTCTGACACGTCACCGTGTTGAACGCCCTCGTTTTCCCCTGCAGGTAGCACGCATCGATGGCGTTGACTCCGCAGATCAATCTCGCCTTCAAGGGTCAATGCGAGGCCGCGTTCAGGTTTTATCAACAGCACCTGAACGGCACCATTGCATTCATGCTCGCATGGGGCGATTCGCCGATGGCCGGCGATGCACCTCCGGGCTGGGACGCGAAAATCTGTCACGCCACTCTGCGGATCGGCGATACGGTGATCACCGGTCTAGGAAACGTTCTGGGCCTCTCGCTTCGGCGTGTTGGTCGATCAGTTCGGGATACCGTGGTCGATCAATTGCGAAACACCGGCTTCCCCGGCCTGACGGACTCGCGGATGATGGTAGTTCAACTACCAACAATGGTAGTATGCCTACCATGCCAGAACGGAGACTTGTCCAGGGCACGCTCGAGCTGCTGATCCTCCGCACCCTGCTCTTTGGTCCCGTTCACGGCCACGGCATCGCCAGGCATATCCAGCGCTCATCCGAAGACATTCTGCTGGTGGAACACGGCTCGCTCTACCCGGCCCTCCACCGCCTGCAGAAGAGCGGCTGCATCACGTCGAAGTGGGAGCAGACGGACCGCGGACGCGAGATGCGCATGTATCGCCTGACTCCGAAAGGCCGGAAGCAGCTTTCGGTCGAACAGAACAAGTGGGACGAGCTGGTTCGTGCGATGGCGCGAGTGCTCAAGCCTGTCTGAGATCGTGTCGGGGGTCTTCCGGGGAGTGCCATGCCGAGCGATCACGACGACGAGCTGGAGCGCGAGATCCAGGCACACCTCGACCTGGAGGCCGAGGAGCGCGTCGCGGACGGCATGTCCGAGGTCGATGCGCGGTACGCCGCACGCCGTGCGTTCGGCAACGTGACGCGCACGCGGGAAGACGTCCGGGCCGTGTGGACGCGCCGCTGGATCGACGAGACCGTCCAGGACGTTCGGTACGCGCTCCGCACGCTCCGGAAAGCTCCTGGATTCACGACCGTCGCGGTCCTGACGCTGGCCCTCGGCATCGGTGCGAATACCGCGATGTTCTCGGTCGTCAACGCCGTGATCCTGCAGCCGCTCGCGTATCCGCATCCCGAGCAGCTCCGGTTCCTGACTACACGGTTCGAGCGCCAGGGAGGCGAGCAGGTCTCGGCGTCGGTGCCCGAATATGTCGAGCTCACCGAAATCAATCAGTCCTTCTCCGTCGTGGGTGCCTTCACGACCGGCGAGGTAAATCTCGCCGCCCTCGGTCGGCCGCGCCGAGTCACGAGGGCGACGGTGAATGCCGAGTTGCTCGAGACACTAGCCGTCCAGCCAGCGCACGGCCGGTGGTTCCGCCGTGACGAGACGCGCGCGAACGGACCCGCGCTCGTCATCCTGTCGCACGAGCTGTGGCTGTCGGCCTTCGGCGCACGCGAGGACATCGTCGGCCGGACGATCGAGCTCGACGGCGTCACGCGCGAGGTCGTTGGCGTCATGCCGGCCGGTTTCGACCTGATGGACAACCGGGTCGATGTGTGGCTGCCGCTCCAGCTCGCTCCTGCCCTTCGGCAGTTTCGAGAGAGTCACTTTCTCAATGTCTTGGGCCGTTTGAAAGAGGGCGTGACCCCGGAGCAGGCGGAGGCGGAGCTTGCGGCGCTCGTGGCGAGCTGGGGTCAGCGCGCTGGCGTAAGCGGCCACGTTTTCACGCCTGGCGACCACGTCATGCAGATGGAGCCGCTGCAGGACGAGATTGTCGGCTCGGCGCGGCGTGCCCTCTGGATGCTGCAGGCGGCGGTCGCCTTCGTGCTGCTCATCGCCTGCGCCAACCTGGCCAACCTCCTGCTGGCGCGCGCCGAGACCCGCCGCCGCGAGCTTGCGGTACGCGTGGCGCTGGGAGCCGGCCGGCGGCGCCTGCTCGCCCAGTTCATGGCTGAAGGCGTCGTGTTGTCGCTCGTCGGCGGCGCCATCGGCCTGGCCCTGGCCTGGGCCGGTCTGCGCGCGTTGATGGTGGCGTATCCCAATGGTCTTCCGCGCGTTGCCGATATTGCCATCGATCCAGCGGTGCTCGGCTTCACGCTGCTGGTCTCAGTCGTCACCGGCGTCGCGTTCGGCCTGGCGCCGCTGGTGCATCTCTTCAGCGAGGCCCCCAGCCGTCTGCTGAACGAGCGTTCGAAGGGCGGCGCGACGGGTGCCCGCCATGCCGTGCGCCGGGCTCTCGTCGCCACTGAGGTGGCGCTCGCGGTTGTGCTCGTGGTGGGCGCGGGCCTGATGTTCCGGACGGTCGTGAACCTGATGAACGTCGATGCCGGATTCGACCGATCGCGCCTGGTCACGTTCGGAGTCGCGCTGCCGGCCTCGACGTACCCGACCTTCGATCAGAGGGTGCGGCTGTATCAACACCTGATGGATCGGTTCGAGGCCATGCCCGGCGTGCAGCGTGTGTCGGCGGTGTCCGGGCTCCCTCCCCTGCGCGAGGTCAACGGCTTCGGCACGGACATCGAAGGCTACACACCGCCACCGGAGGCGCCACGCGAACAGGTGGACTACTACCAGACGGCCACCATCGGCTATTTCGAGGCGATGGGGATACCGATGGTGGGGGGCCGCGCCTTCAACGACACGGATCGCATCGGCGCTCCCGTGGCGATCGTGAACGAGGCGTTCGCTCGGAGATTCTGGAAGAACCTCGACCCGATCGGTCGTCGGGTCAAGCCGCGCTTCGGCGATCAGACGCCCTGGGTGACGGTCATCGGCGTCGCGAAGGATGTCAAGCAGAGTGGCGTCGACCAGGCCACCGGCACCGAGCTGTACTTCCTGCTCGAGCAGCTGCCGCACATCTTCCCGACCATTGCCGGTCCTCGGCTCGGTGATTGGTCGCACGACGGAAGCATGAGTATTGTGTTGCGAACTGCGCTGCCGATGGCCACCCTGCAGCCCGCGATTGCGTCGGCGGTACGTGAGGCCGACCCCTCGCTGCCGATCATCCGGCTGCGGCCCATGGATGAAGTGGTCAGCGGTTCCCTGAGCCGGCCCCGCATGCTGATGCACCTGTTCGGCGGCTTCGCAGCCCTCGCGCTTCTGCTCGCGGCAATCGGGACCTACGGCGTGCTTTCCTACCTGGTGACGGAGCGGCGCCGTGAAATCGGCATCCGCATGGCGCTCGGCGCGAAGCGGGAGGCCGTGCTGCGCAGCGTCATGGCGTATGGCCTGAAGCTCACGTCTATCGGTCTGGCGGCGGGGTTGGCAGTCGCCCTCGCCCTGACGCGGTTGATGGAGACGCTGCTCTTCGAGGTCCGGCCGACTGATCCGGCCACGCTGGTGAGCGTTGCGGCCGTGATCACGTTCGTCGCGATCATCGCCTGCCTCGTGCCCGCCCATCGGGCCACGCGGTTCGATCCGATCGCGGCGCTGCGGGAAGAGTGATCGGCGCTGCCTCGCGACGAATAACTCACTGCGAATCGAGAAGACACATGAAGCGACGAACACTGGGGAAAAGCGGCCTCGAAGTGTCGGCTCTGGGATTCGGGTGCATGGGCCTGAACTACGCCTACAGCGGCAGGCTCGACACGCAACAAGCTCTCACCCTGCTCAGGGCCGCCGTCGAGCATGGGGTCACGCTCTTCGACACGGCCGAGATGTACGGACCATTCACTAATGAAGAATTAGTGGGCGAGGCGCTCAAACCGTACCGCGACCGCGTGTTGATTGCCACGAAGTTCGGGATCAGGTTGCAGGATGGCAAGCAGGTGCAGGACAGCCGTCCGGCTCGCATCAGGGAAACCGTGGACGGGTCGCTGACGCGCCTGCAGACCGACGTCATCGATCTCTATTACCAGCACCGCGTGGACCCCCAGGTGCCGATCGAAGACGTCGCCGGCACCATCAAGGATTTGATCGCTGAAGGGAAGGTCAGACATTGGGGGCTGTCCGAGCCTGGTGGTACAGACCGTACGCCGGGCGCACGCCGTCCATCCCGTCACCGCCGTTGAAAGCGAGTACTCGTTGTTGGTGGCGGCGGCCGGAGGAAGCCCTGTTGCCTGCGCTCGAGGAGCTGGGTATCGGCTTCGTACCATTCAGCCCGTTGGGGAAGGGCTTCCTGACCGGCAGCATCGGCAAGGACGCGACGTTCGACAAATCCGATTTCCGGAGCATCGTTCCTCGGTTCAGGCCGGAAGCGCTCGACGCCAATCAGGCCCTCGTGGATCTCCTGAAGAAGGTGGCTGAACAGAGGGAAGCCACACCGGCGCAAATCGCGCTGGCCTGGCTGCTGGCGCAGAAACCCTGGATCGTGCCGATTCCCGGCACGACCAAATTGAGTCGCCTCGACGAAAACGTCGCTGCCGTGGACATCGAGCTGACACCGGACGATCTGACGGGCATCGACGAGACCTTGGCGCGAATCACCGTCGCCGGCGACCGCTATCCGGAAGAACTGGAGAAGAGGACGGGACTCTGATTCGAAGATCGAAAAGACTCCGAGCGGCGGCGCCCGTCGCGTCGTCAAGCGGGAAGAAGCACTCGATGCGCAATTCCTGGAGCGTGATGTCTTGTGGCGTCCCGAGCACCGTGATAGCCGAGAAGAAATGAAACGCTTGTCCGCCATGCCTGAAGCTCACCGGCACGATGGGGACCAGTGGCGCTCCGAGGTCCGGCGTCCGCCACCGGGGTGGCACCCCGGGGTAGTTGAGAATCTCCGACAACAGTCGCCGTCCCGTGTCGTCGAGCGCACCTCCGAGCGCTTCGCGGTGCACGCGATGGACGAGTGCCTGAGCCACTGTGTCCCAGTTCTCGACCGACGGCCTTAAGCCGTCTGGATGGAACATCAGGCGGAGTACGTTGTCCGCGCAGGCGGGCGCCCGTCCGTCCAGCAGCACGCCGAAGAAGCGGGTCGCGGCGCCGTTCGTCGCCACGATGTCCCAGTGCCGATTCATCACCACCGCTGGATAGGGCTCCTGCTGTCTCAGGATGGCATCAATCGCGGTCCGAACGGGTACGAGCTCGGGATCGTCAAGTGCGGACTCTCTGAACATTGGCGCGAAGCCGGCGGCGAGCAGGAAGGCGTTTCGCTCGCGCAACGGGACAGCCAACGTGTCCGCGAGGAGGAGCACCATGTCGCGGCTCGGTCTGGCGCGCCCGGTTTCGAGAAAGCAGAGATGGCGCGGCGACACGTTCGCTTGATGCGCGAGGGCCAGCTGGCTCAAATTTCGGGCACGGCGCCAGGTACCTGCAGCAGCGCCCCGATCGCGGGAGGTCCTTCATCCTGAGGTTGTGCATGCGCCATAACCACCATTATGAGGTCGCCATGCGCATGCACAATTCCCTCACAGGTAAGCACGGCACGCACCGAACTCAGCGCGTCCAGGCGAACGGTTTCAGAAAGTCGTCGAGCGGCGGACGAGTCAGGTGGCTCGCATAGTTCGCCATGAGTGAGAAAGCCATCCCCATGACGACGTCGAGCGCCTGTTGCTTCGAGTATCCTGCGGCGACGAACGCCTGCAGCGCCTCAGGGCCGACGGAACCGCGGTTGCGCACCAACGCGCGCGCGAAGTTGCTGAGTGCGGCCAGGCGTGGATCAGCGGGCGCTGTCCCTTGCCGAAGCGCATCGACGACGTGGCGACCAATACCTTCCTTCAACGCCGCGGCGCTGTGGAAGGCAACACACCAGGCGCAGTCGTTTTCGTAGGCAGCCGTGAGCGAAAGCACTTGCACCTCACCGGGTGACAAGCCGGTCTTGGTGTACAGCTCACGAAGTGCAAGGAATCCGTTCAGCAATGCAGGGGACTCCGCCATCGTGGCCGCGAGATTGGGAATCAGGCCGACGGTCGCCTGGAGTGTTCGAAGGGCGTCACCCGCCATCGTGGGTGCGGACTCCAGCGTATGAACGGCGTAGAGAGTGTCTGTCATCATTTGAGGCTCCTTGCTCGCCAGATATTCGGCGGAGCCTCAGTATCGAAGGTCGCTATCGGCCGCTCAATTCCCTACGAAGTAAGCGGTGTGGAAACAGGCACCCGTCGCCGGATCAGGTCGCCCAAAACCCGGTCACTTCGTCGATGCGGCCATCGGCATCGAGCACGAACACATTGGTGCCGCGGCTTTGCTCCTGCCCATCGGCGGTAAGAGCCGCCCAGTCGGCGAGCACCAGGCCCTGGCACTGACGAACGTCGCTGCGGCGTTCGAGCCGCATCCCCGGCATGAAGCGGTGAACCGCGGCCAGATGCGCCTTGATGTCGTCGCTGCCGACGATGCTGCTGAACCGGTCCTGAAAGCGAATGTCCCTAGTCACGATCTCGCCGAGCGTGCGCTCCCGCGTGTCGGCATTGGCGTCGCTCCAGGCGTGGAACCATCGGTCGATGGTCGCCGCGGCAGCGGTGTGATGCTTGTTGGCAACGGCGTTGGCGAACAGCGAGAGCTGGAAGCGCCAGCCTTGCACGTGCTGATCGCGGACCTGCTCGTCGGCGAACTCGTGAGTCAGCCGCACCAGGGTGCCGGAGGGATGGGGCGCCAGGCGAATCGTCACCCGTGAGCCGCCAACCGGAATCGGACTGCCGCTGACGTAGCCGTACGTGAAGACGATGTGTTCGGGCGGCTGGATCTCGACGACCTCTCCGGCCACTTCGATGCCGTTCGGGTAACGGATCAGGACACGACCGCCGGGGCGAGCATCGATGCTGGACCCGGCCCCCCACCACGACGCCCAGTCCCCGGCGTTGCTGAAGAACTCGAAGACGGTTGCCGGACGGGCGCGAACGACGACGGTGCGATCGAGACGGCGGGGAAGCGCAATCATCGGTGTGCCTTGTTTGAGTGACGGAGCCTTCGGCGAGGAAGTGGACCTCGTCGCGCTTCTTTGAGCTCGGCTTGCAGTTTCAGCTGCCACAGCGCGTCGCTCCACATCGCTTCGAGGATCGGTGCGAGGGCCCCGACCGCCTCGCTGCGCACCCGATAGACGCGGTATTGCGCCTCAGCGCGTGCTTCCACGAGGCCGGCCTTTGCCAGCACCTTCAGCTGGAGCGACACGGCGCCGAACGTGACGTCGGGCATCGCCCGGCGAATCGCGCCGGCGGTCAACTCCTCGTGCCACAGCAGACGCAGGATCTCGCGGCGCCGTGGAGATCCGATCGCCGAGAGCGCGACGGCGTTCATTTAATTTAGATTAAACTAAAATACATCGGACGACAAGTACTAAGCCCGACCGGGCCAGGCCGTGCGGTCGGACCCGGCCTCGATCCCGGTCCGCAGACGCTCGAGCGCGTATGACATCAGCGCCTCGACGGCACCCGGCTCGCGCAGCTGGCCGTCGATCCCGAGCGTGGCTATGCCATGCACGACGGCCCAGACGAACCTGGCCATCGTCACGGTGTCGTCGCCGCGCATGATCCCGTCACGTTGCAGCGCGGCGAGGGCGTCGACCAGCGCCTGAAACGCGCCCGCGGCCTCGTCGGCCAGCTCCGCCTCGGACGCCTTCGGGTCGACGAAACCGCCGAACATCACGCGATAGTGCGACGGGTTCGCGACGGCAAAGCGAACATAGGCCACGCCCATCGACTCGAATGCCGCGCGTCCGCGGCCGCCCTCCTCCCACGCGGCGACGAGCTGTTGCCGCAGCGTGCGGAACCCTTCGGTGGCCACGGCCGCGAGCAACGCACGCTTGTCGGCGAAGTGGCGGTAGAGCGCGGTACGCGAGACGCCCAGCCGCGCGCCGATTTCGCGCAGGGTCAGCCCGTCGACGCCTTCAGCGTGGATGGTCGCGAGAGCCTCATCGATGAGCGCGCGACGCAGGTTGCCGTGATGGTAAGGACGGTCCGGCTTTCGGGCCGCCCGCGTCGCTCGACGCATGCCACCTCATCGTAGGGGATTGTGTTGACATCGTCAACATTGTGAGATAGTGATATGTTGACACTGACAACATGAGAGGAGCTGCTCATGAGTTCGATACCACGCGCCGCCCTGCTCGATCGCCTGTGGCGGGCGAGCCCCCCGCTCACTGCGGTTGGAGGGCTGATGCTTGTCGTGGCAGGCGCGTCAGTAGCGGGTATGCTCGTCGATCCGCGAATCATCACTGGCGCGCCCGCGTGGCTCAAGCCGTTCAAGTTCGCGGTCTCCACGGCCGTCTACAGCCTCACGCTCGCCTGGATCTTCGGATCGCTCTCTGACTGGCCGCGCGTCCGCCGCGTCGTGGGCTGGACGACGGCGATCGTGTTCGTGCTGGAGGTTGCGCTCATCGACACGCAGGCCTGGCGCGGGACGACCAGCCATTTCAATGTGTCGACCCCGCTCGATGCCACGATCTTTTTCGTCATGGGCGGCGCGATCGTGCTGCAGACGCTGGTGAGCGTGGCGGTCGCCGTCGCGCTGTGGCGGCAGCGGTTCACCGACCAGTCGCTCGGCTGGGCGCTGCGTCTCGGCATGACGATCACCGTTGTCGGTGCGCTTGTCGGCCCGCTCATGACTCGCCCAACGGCGGCGCAGCTTGCGAACGCCCGCGCCGGAGGCCCGATGACGACGGCGGGTGCGCACTCGGTCGGCGGCACGGACGGGGGCCCCGGCGTGCCGGTGACCGGGTGGAGCCAGGAGCACGGCGATCTGCGCGTTCCGCACTTCATCGGCCTGCACGCGATCCAGGCACTCGCGCTCGTCGCCGTCGGCCTGCGGCGCTGGCGTCGGCCTGAGCCCGTTCGCGTCAAGGCCGTGCTGGCTGTCACGGCGAGCTATGCCTCGCTGTTTCTCCTGTTGCTCTGGGAGGCGCTGCGGGGACGGAGCCTCGTGGCGCCAGATGCGACGGCGCTCGCATCGATCATGATCTGGGCCGTGGGCACCATGCTCGTCCTCGCCTCGATCGGCATTGGCTCGCGCCGCGCCTCGCGCGACGGGTCGGGCTGGGTAGCCATATGACAGCCGACCAGCTCTTTTCGATTCTGAACATGGTGACCGTGGCCGCGTGGCTGCCGCTGGTATTCCTGCCGCGGGTGCGATGGGCGGCAACGCACCTGCCCGTGGTGATGCCGCTGCTGCTCGCGGCCATCTACGTGGTGCTGGTGGCGGCGACGCTGGGGCGAAGCGAGGGCGGGTTCTCTTCGCTGGCGGGCGTGAGCGCACTGTTCGATAATCCGTGGCTGCTGCTGGCGGGGTGGACGCACTACCTGGCGTTCGATCTGTTCATCGGCGGGTGGGAAGTGCGTGACGCGCAGGCCCGCGGTATCCCGCACCTGCTCATCGTCCCTGCGCTGATCTTGACGTTTCTGTTCGGGCCAGCGGGCTTCCTGCTTTATCTGGTCATCCGATGGTGGACCATGCCTCATACCGCCGGAAGGCAGGCGTTGTGATGAACCGCCGCGAATTCCTCAAGACCGTCACCGCCGCTGGCGTTGTTCCGACCGTGGCTCGCCAGGCCGCGCCCGCGAACGAGTGGGGCTCGCCCGTTTTCGACCTTCACTTCCATCTTCGTCCGCAGCCGGCGAGCAACATCGCACATCTCGACGGAGCGGGCGTGACAAAGGCGAACCTGCTCACGCGCGGGGCCGTCGTCGATCAGGTGACCGCGCTCCAGGCGGCAGCGCCGGGCCGGTTCACGTGGTTCAACAGCTACGACGTGACGAAACCGGATGCCGAACAGGTGCTCGCGCAGGCCGTTAAGGATGGCGCACAGGGGTTTGGCGAGATGAAGTTCCATGTCGGCGCCGACGGTCCGGAGCTCCGTCGCATGTACGCGCTCGCCGCCGACCTTCGCGTGCCGATCCTGATTCACTTCCAGGAAGTCGATCACTTTCCCAGCGAAGGGACCTGGAGCACGGGGTTTGCGCGGACGTTCGAGTCGGTCCTCAAGGCGTATCCGAGGACAACGTTCATCGGGCATGCGGATGCATTCTGGGCGAACGTGAGCGCGGACTATCGCAACGAAGCGGCCTATCCGACCGGTCCGATCACACGCGGCGGGGTGACGGACAAATGGCTCGGTGACTATCCCAATCTCTTTGGCGATCTGTCGGCCAACTCCGGCAATAACGCCATGTCCCGGGATCCTGAGTTCACGTCCGATTTCCTGAAGCGGCACCAGGAGAAGCTGTTCTTCGGCAGCGACTGCGGCTGCGCCGACGGCCACGGCGGCGGCGTCAGCCAGAACAACAACCCGGCGGCCGCACGGATGGCGGGCAAGTGTGTGGCGCGCGCGACGTTGACTCTCCTGAAGCGGTCAGTGTCACCAGACGTCTTCGAGAAGATCGTCTGGGGCAACGTCCACAGGCTGCTGCGGGTTCCGGCGTAGCGTGGCGGGGCGAATCGGACGCCACTCAGGCGCGCTTACTCGAGGGATCGTGACGCTCGAACGACATAGTCGATGATCAGCTCGCTCTGATCGCGGTTGCGCCGCTGTGCCGTGACCACAATGCGATCCGTCTCGGGTACCAGCGCGTTCGCCAGATAGACACTGCGAACCGGGTGGTGGCTGTTGCGGAACAGCAGTTGATGAGGGCCATTGGATAGGCGCGGGAGCGTCGCGGCCGACTGCAGCCGAATCGTCCCCTCACCACGCCGCATGGCCTGGACGTCAGGAAAACTGCTGGCCCCCAGCCGCGCCCGAACCGGCGTCCCGTCGACTTCGAGCGTCAGCGCGCGGAGATACCCGGCTGCCATAGGCGCGCTGCTCGTCCTGGGACAGCGATCCGTCACGATTGCGATCGATGTCCGAGAGGATCGCCTCCGCCAATGCGATCCCCGGCGTCAGGTCCAGTTCGATGTGCACGCGACCCGGGTCGACGGCGAGCCGCGCCGCCTGGAGGTACTCATCCAGCCGATGTGCCGACACCTCGCCACCGCCGACGATGGCCGTCGTCAGGGCCAGCACGCCGGCGGCACGCCTACTTCCGTGCGAACTTCGCACCGTAGTCGTTGGTCGGATCTCGATAGATGGTATGGATGTGATCGACGCTGCGCTGCGGCGCGTACTCGATGACGAGCGTGGGTCCCTGGATCCGGAAATACGCGGCGCTGCCGTTGGTCGTCGGGCCACTCCAGGCGAAGTAGGTCTGCGGGAGGTTCGTCCTGATCTCCGCCATCCGGGGTTCGGCGAACGCGTCGTTCATGATGCCGGTCCATTCCTGCACGAGGTCCAGCAGCATCGTCTGCTGCGCCGCTGTGAGCGCTGATGCGCGAATGCCCTCGGGCTGAATGGTGCGTCCGTCCTGACCAGGTCCGAGCACGAGGTCAGACACCGTGTAGCCGAGGATCGCCTGGCCGCGCTGAGAGTTATCCAGCGCGTTGATCAGCGCGAACGCTTTGTCGTTCTCCTTGCCCAGCGGACGGATCGTCCGGCCTTCGAACGTGTAGGTTGCGGGCTGAGCGGCGGGGAGGCTGGGTGCCATGCTCGCCTGACTGCCCGCCATTGTCAGATTGATCGCCAGATGGTGACCGCCGAACTGCAACATCCACGGTGCCCGTCACCGACGGCGTTCCCACGAAAGCAAGGTAATACTCGTCCTCGCCGAACCGGACGCCGCCACCCCCGCCGGCGCCGCCCGGGCCGGACCCACCGCCAGCCGGGCCCGACCTCCGCTCGGCTTGTGCTTTGCGGAGCACTTCGTCGCCGCGGATGATGTCCGAGACCTTCCGGTATCCGTCTCGACTCAACGCGGTCGAGAGCAGGGCGTCAACTGCGATGCGCTGCGCCGACGTCAGATCGCCCATGCGCAGGCCCTCGCGCTGAAACATGGGGCTTGGAAGGTTGGACCATCGCGTCTTCTGCGGTCCCTCGAAGGGGAACTGGACCTTGGCCCGACCCGCATCGTCGAGCGCGGTCATGAGCGCCTGCGCGGAGGCGACAATGCGCGCTGTGGCGTCGGACGGCGTGTCGGGTGACGTCGCCGGCGACGTCGCACCGCGCTGACCGAGACCAGTCGGCACGACGGTGATGAACCAGCCGAGCGCAATGGCCGCAACCATCTGAACACGTGGACGCATTGGAAAATCCTATTCCCTTTTGTGTCAGTGCCGTTAAATCGGTCACAATCGGCGCGCTCCCCATAGGCGCCAGTCATCATGAAGCATGCCGTTCGAACGCTGGCACTGATCACGATAGTCTGCACGACCCGGGCGGCCTGGGCGCAGGCGCCCGCGCCGCCCCCCGAGCCGCCGCCGCGCCTCGAGGTATCCGGCCAGGCGACCTTTCTCGGGACGACGGGCAACGCGTCCACGCAGTCGCTCGGCGCCGGCGGCGAGTGGGTCTACCGACCGGATCCATGGGTCTACAACGCGAAGGCGATCTTCGCGCAGCTCGAAACCGACGACGAGCTGACCTCGCGAAGCTTTGCGAGCCTGTTCCGCGCCTCACGCACTCTCAACGAGCGGCTGTCGGCCTACGGGCAGTACCGATTTCCTGCGCGACACCTTCGCGGGCGTCGAGCAGCGGCACGTCGCAGAAGGCGGCCTGTCCTATCTCGTGGTCGATCGCGCGCCGCACCGGCTGAGTCTGGACGGTGCACTCGGCTATCTCTACGAGAACAGACCCAATGACGAGCACTTCGACTCGGCGACGTTGTCGGCCGCCGCGCACTACCGGCTGGCGATCTCGGCCACCAGCGAGCTCCTGTACGAGCCGCGGTTCCTGCTCACGCTCGCCGACGCAGGGGCGTGGAAATATGACCAGCTCGCGGCGCTGAACGTCTCCTTGACCTCGATCCTGGCGCTCAAGGTGTCGCACACCATCCGATACTCGGCCGAGCCGCCGCAGGGCTTTCAGCAGACCGACACGATTGCGGCCCTGTCGCTCGTCGCGAAGTTCGCCAAGGCCAAGTAAACGTTCGCGGCAGGTCGGCCTGACATCCGTTTCCCTGAGGCGCGCGTAAACTTCTTGTGCGCGTCGCGATTCGGTACTCGTCGATATTTCTGCTCGTTGCCCTCTGGACAGCGCCCGCATTTGCGCAGTCCTCAGTCATTACCGGCACTGTCCGTGACGACACGAGCGCGCCCCTGCCAGGGGTCGGCGTCGAATTGCTGATCGCGGGGACCGGAGCGCAGCGCACCGCAACGGATGACCAGGGGCGGTACACCTTCGACGGCCTGGTCCCGGGCCGCGCGCACCTGATCTTCTCGCTGGTCAACTTCGCGAGCGCACGGCGTGACGTCGTCATTCCCGCTGCCGGCACGACGCGGTGCGACGCAGTGCTGTACCTCGCGCTGAGCGCAGAGGTGACGGTGACCGGGAAGTCCACCTTCACGAATCTCGCTGACGCCCCTGATCCCACGCGGAGTCTCGTCGGCATCGCGCAGTCGGCGAGCCAGGGCGCGATTACCGCGCGTCAACTCGATGCCCGGCCGATCATGCGCACCGGCGAGGTGCTCGAAACGGTGCCCGGCGTCGTCATCAGCCAGCACAGCGGGGAAGGCAAGGCAAATCAGTACTACCTCCGCGGCTTCAACCTGGATCACGGGACGGACTTCGCAACGACCGTGGCAGGCATCCCGGTCAACATGCCCAGCCATGGGCACGGACACGGCTACTCGGACCTGAACTTCCTGATTCCCGAGCTGGTGAGCGGCGTGCAGTTCTCGAAGGGGCCGTACTTCGCCGACCAGGGAGACTTCGCCACGGCCGGCGCCGCCAACATCAATTACACGAACAGCCTTCCCCGTCCGATCGCCCGGGTCACCGGCGGCGGTCAGGGATTCGCGCGTGCGTTTGCCGCCGCCTCGCCGGCGATCGGGCAAGGCCGGCTGCTTGCCGCGCTCGACGTGCAGCACAACGACGGGCCCTGGCAGCGCGAGGACGACTTTCGCAAGGTGAACGGTCTTCTGCGATACAGCCGGGGCGACGCGCTCAATGGATTTGCCGCGACGTTCATGGGCTATCACGGCATGTGGGCCTCGACCGACCAGATTCCGGCGCGCGCCGTTACAGCGGGCCTGATCGATCGGTTCGGCACGCTCGACGACACCGATGGGGGCGCGTCGTCTCGCTACAGTGGATCGATCGAGTGGCAGCGGACGTACAACAATGCCAGCACGAAGGTCACGGCGTCTTCAACGTGCTCGACGCCCGGGACAGCGACATCGACTACTTCTACAGGTCGCGTCTGCCCGGAGAGCCGTCCGCGGGCATCGACGACGTGCACTTCCATCCGACGCTGCCTCGCAGCGCCCGTCTGAGTCTGATCGTCGGATTCTGATCGCCCAAGCTAAAGCTTGGGCCTACGTACACTGATCGCCCAAGCTAAAGCTTGGGCCTACGTACGACTCGCCCCGATTTACGTAGGCCCGAGCTTCAGCTCGGGCACTACTGCAGTCCGGTCATACCACCTTCGCGCTCTGGACGTCCTCCCTGGAGTAGGCTGAGAATGAGCACTCGCCTCATGCCCCCCAGACTCCAGGACCGGATCGGCAGTGCCCTTCTGGCCGCCACCGCCCTGCTTGCGGCATGTCGCGGCGGCTCGTCCGGCCGAGAGCCGGCGATTGAGTTCACCCTCATTCCTCCGGCCGCGCCCGGCGGCGGCGAGAAGATGTACGAAATCGCGGGGCGGGTGAGGGGGAATCAGCCGGGACAGCAGGTCGTGCTGTTCGCGAAGAGCGGCGTGTGGTGGGTGCAACCCTTGACGGTGCGTCCGTTCACCGCGCTCGGCGCCGACGCCACGTGGCGGAACACGATTCATCCCGGCACCGAATACGCCGCCCTGCTCGTCGCATCCGGCTATCGGCCCCCCGCGACAGTCGAGGAGCTGCCAAAGCCCGGAATCGCCGGTGTGGTGGCTGTCGCGACGGTCAAGGGGACCGGCAATTACGTCGAACGCCCGCGAAAGCGGCTGACGTTCAGCGGGTTCGAGTGGGAAATTCGCGACACGCCGAGCGAGCGAGGCGGTTCCAACGAATACGATGCCGGCAACGTGTGGACCGACAACCAGGGGCACCTGCACCTCAAGCTCGCGAAGCGTGACGGGCGCTGGACGAGCTCCGAGGTGATCCTGACACGCGCGCTGGGCTACGGTACGTATGTCTTCGTGGTGCACGATGTCTCGCAGCTCGATCCGGCGGCGGCGGTCGGCTTGCTCACCTGGGACGATCAGGGCGCGGACCAGAACCATCGCGAGCTCGACATCGAGTTCGGCCGGTGGGGCGATCCGGGCGTCGACAACGCGCAATACGTCGTCCAGCCGTACTATGTGTCGGCGAACGTCCGTCGATTCACGACGCCGCCGGGACGCTTTACGCACTCGTTTCGGTGGGTGCCGGGGACCGCGTCGTTCCGCACGGTGCGCGCTGCCGGCCTCGAGGCCGGTGCCCCGGTCATCGCGCGCCACGAGTTCACGTCGGGTGTGCCGACGCCGGGGAACGAGCGCGTCTGCATGAACCTGTATTTCTTCCGCTACTCGCCGTCGCCGCCGCAAAGAGACGTCGAGGTCGTGATTGAACGCTTCCAATACCTGCCGTGATCACCGCCGGCCGTCGACCATGTGGCGCGGCACGCTCGCGCTGATGGTGCTGTGGTCGTGGTGTGCCTCGTCCGCCTACGCGCTCGACCCGAGCTGGACGTTGTCGCAGTACATCAGGCAGGGATGGGGGAGCGAGAAGGGCTTCGACGGCGGGCCGGTCTACGCGATCACGCAGGGCGCGGACGGCTATCTCTGGATCGCCGCGGAGAAGGGCCTCGTCCGCTTCGACGGGCTGACGTTTCGGCTGTTCGAGCCGCCCGGCCATACGTCCAGCGCCGGCGCCGCGGTCCTTGGCGTAGTCGCGGCGCCCGACGGCAGCTTGTGGGCGCGGCTTCGCGGTCCGGCTCTCGTCCGCTATCGCAACGGCGCGTTCGAAGACCTGCTGGACACGCTCGCGCTGCCGGACAACGTCGTCACCGCGCTCCTGCGATCGAATGACGGCGCGCTGCTCGTGTCCAGCCTTGGTTACGGGGTCATGGCCTATCGGGCTGGGCAGCGCACGACGCTCGTGACGCGAGACGCGATGCCGGGATCGGCCTTTCCTATCTCGATGGCGCAGAGCAAGGACGGCACGGTGTGGCTCGGCACGCGCGACGCCGGCGTCGTGCGCGTGCGCGGCTCGGACGTCACGCACATCTCCGCCGGGCTGCCGGACCTCAAGGTCAATTGTCTCCTTCCCGACAAGGACGGCACGGTGTGGATCGGCACGGATCGCGGTGTCGTGCGGTGGACCGGCACCGAGGTCACGACGGCCGGCGTTCCGGCGGCGCTGCACACCGTCCCCGCGCTGGCGATGATCCATGATCGCCAGTCGAACATCTGGATCGCGGCTGGCACTCGCGGCCTGTATCGGATGAGCCGCGGCATCGTCTCGACGCTCGCGCGGCACGACCGGGATTCGCGCGCCAGCGTCGCGACGGTCTTCGAAGATCGCGACGGCAACCTCTGGGTCGGCACCGATCGCGGGATCGAGCGCTGGCGCGACGCGGTATTCGCCACCTACTCGGTCGCACAGGGCCTGCCGTCCGATGCCGTTGGCCCGATCTTCGTCGATGCCGCCGAACGCACGTGGTTCGCGCCGATTGACGGGGGCCTCTACTGGATGCGCGACGGTGCCGTCCACAGAATGGATGGGGACGGGCTCGGCACCGATGTGATCTATTCGATTGCTGGAACGGCCGACGAGCTGTGGGTGGGACGGCAGCGCGGCGGGCTCAGTCGCCTTCGTGCGCGAGGGCAGGGTTTCGTGGCCGACCATTTCACCCAGGCCAACGGGCTGACGCAGAACAGCGTCTACGCCGTGTACCGCGCCCGCGATGGTTCGCTGTGGGCCGGTACACTCAGCGCCGGCGTCAGCCGCTACAAGGACGGAACGTTCACGTCTTACGGCGCCGCCGACGGCCTGGCGTCGAACACCGTGGCCTCGATTGCCGAAACCGCCGATGGCACGATGTGGTTCGCGACGCCGAACGGCGTCAGCACGCGATTACGCGGAGAATGGCGCCGGTACACCACTGGCGACGGCTTGCCGTCGAACGACGTGAACGTGCTGTTCGAGGACACGAAGGGCCGCATGTGGGCAGGCACGACGAATGGAATTGCCGTATTCGACGCCGGACACGTCACCTCGCTTCCCCGCATGCCCGCCGAGCTGCGCGTGCCGATTCTTGGCCTGGCCGAGGATCGCAAGGGCCGGCTCTGGGTGTCGACCGTCGATCGCGTGCTCAGCCTCGACCGCGATGCCCTCCTGGCGGCGACTTGCGCGACGCGGCCGTCCGCCACTACGGGACCGCCGATGGGTTGGCCGGGCTCGAAGGCGTCAAGCGGCATCGCAGCCTCGTCTCGGATCCGCTGGGGCGCATCTGGCTGTCGACGTCAGGCGGCCTGTCGACGGCCGACCCTTCGCAGAGAGGAGCCCGCTCGATCCCGGCGATCACGCACGTCGAGTCGCTGACGGCTGACGGAGAAGGGATCGATCTGCACGCGGCGACGTTCGAGGTGCCTTCGGGTCGCCGGCGGATCACGCTCGCCTATGCGGGCCTGAGCCTCGCCGCACCGGAGCGCGTGATGTTCCGCTACCGCCTCGACGGCTTCGATCGCGAATGGAGCCAGCCGTCGACCGAGCGGCAGGCCGTCTATACCAACCTCTCTCCCGGGCCCTACCGGTTTCGCGTGATCGCATCGAACAGCGACGGGCTGTGGAACGGCAGAGAGGCGACGCTGCGCTTCGATGTCGCACCGATGATCTGGCAGACGACATGGTTTCGCGTCGCGGCGCTGGCCCTGTGCGTCGTGGCTGTCTGGGGTTTCTATCGCCTGCGCCTGCTGAAGGTCGCGCGACGGCTGAACGTGCGCTTCGAGGAACGCCTGGCTGAGCGCACGCGCATCGCGCAGGAACTGCACGACACACTCCTGCAGGGATTCGTCAGCGCCTCCATGCAGCTGCATGTCGCGGTCGATCGGCTCCCGGCCGACTCGCCGGCACGGACGCCGCTGGCGCGCGTGCTGGACCTCATGAGCCGCGTCATCGAGGACGGCCGCACCGCCGTCCGCGGGCTCCGATCGTCGGCGACCGCGATCCAGGATCTCGAGCAGGCGTTCGCGGGCGTGCAGCAGGATCTCGCCGCCGGCGAGCAGACCGCGCTCCGCGTCGTCGCCGAAGGCCGGCGCCGGCCCTTGAATCCGGTGATTCGCGACGAGGTCTATCGGATCGGTCGCGAGGCGCTTGCCAACGCCGTGCGGCACGCTGCCGCCAGGAACATCGAGCTCGAGCTCGAGTACGGCACCTCGGCGCTCCGCATGTTCGTGCGAGACGACGGCCGCGGCATCGATCCCGGCGTCGTGCGGTCCGGAAGCGACGGGCATTGGGGCCTGCCGGGCATGCGCGAGCGTGCGGAGCGGGTTGGTGCCCGCTTCAAGGTGTCGACGCGCGCGGGCGCCGGCACGGAAGTGGAGCTGACGGTGCCCGGCCACATCGCATTCGCCGACACCTCGCCTCGTCGACGACGGGGGTGGGTGCATGCGTTCCTTCGCGGGCGTGGGCAGGCGCCGGACGGCCGCGTGGAGAAACAACCGTGAGCGACAAAGCGAAGATTCGCGTGTTCAGCGTGGACGACCACCCGCTCCTGCGGGAAGGCCTCGCCGCAGTCATCAACAACCAGCCCGACATGACGATGGTGGCGCAGGCCGCGACGGGACGGGAAGCGATTCAGACATTTCGCGAGGTGCGGCCCGACGTCACCCTGATGGACCTGCGGCTTCCGGACATCAGCGGGCTCGACGCGATGATCGCCATCCGCACCGAGTTTCCGGACGCCCGCATCGTGATGCTCACGACGTTCGAAGGCGACGTCGAGATCCAGCGTGCGCTCGCCGCGGGCGCGCGTGGCTACCTGCTGAAGAACATGTCGCCCACCGTGCTCGTCGACGGCGTGCGGCAGGTGCACGCCGGCAAGAAGCGGATTCCTCAGGAGGTGGCCGCGCACATCGCCGAGCACTTCAACGACGAGACGCTGACCGAACGCGAGATCGGCGTGCTCCGGCACGTCGCCGGCGGCAACCGCAACCGTGACATCGCCGAACGCCTGCTGATCTCCGAGGAAACCGTGAAGGTGCACATGAAGCACATCATGGAGAAGCTTGGCGCCAGCGACCGGACGGAAGCCGTCGCGATCGCGGTCCGTCGAGGCATCATTCAGTTGTAGGGGCGCACTGCGTGGGCTGACGAAGGACGAAGGACGAGGAAATGAGGGACGCCTCGTACCTCCAAAGGGGTAGACCAACCGCCCGACATCGGGGGATTCGCTCGCCGAGTGGACCCGCTACTGTCCAGCAAGCGTGTACCGACTCTTTTCCACGTTTCCGGGAAGCTGGCCTGGCGTCGGGCTGCTGGTGCTGCGGGCCGTCGTTTGTGGCATCGCCGCGGTTCAGGGCGCTGCGTACCTGACGTTTGCCGAGGAACCCGCGACCGGCACGGTGGTGGCCGCGCTGCTGGCCGTGGTGAGCGCGATCGCGGTGCTAGTGGGGTTCGTGACGCCGCTCGCCGCGCTGACCGCGGTCATCTGCAGCGTTTTCCTCGGCACATCCGGCTTTCCTCCAGCGGCGCCGGCAATGGCCGTAAGTGGGATCACGCCGCTCTTCCTGACTGCCGACGCCGTTTCGCTCGTGATGCTGGGTCCTGGCGCGCTGTCCGTTGATGCGCGCCTGTTCGGCCGGCGTGAAGTCATTATTCCGTCTGACAACCCGCGCGGATGAAGAACTCGAGAACTCGAGAACTCGAGAACTCGAGAACGCGAGAACGTCGGGATTCACCCGAACGCCTTCTCGAGTTTTCGGGTTCTCGAGTTCTCGAGTTCTCAGTTAGAGGCGCGGATGGCAGCGAAGTCGGCAATCGACTCGGCGTCGCTGGCCGCGGCGTTTCCGGGTCGTACGCACAGCACCGCGGCCCACCCGGCCTCGCGCGCCGCCGCAAGCTCCGCCGGCACATCCGAGATGAACAGCACACGCTCCGGGGTTCTACCGAGATCGTCGGCGATGCGGCGATAACTATCCGGGTCGCGTTTCGCGCCGACGGTCGTATCGAAGTACGCATCGATCAGAGACGTCATATCGCCAAGCGGTGTGGATCGGAAGAGCAATTGCTGGGCGCGCACGCTGCCCGACGAGTAGATGGCGACAATGATGCCAGCCGCTTTCCACCGGGCGAGCGCGTCGGGGACATCGGGAAAGATCTCGCCGCGAAGGACGCCCTCGCGATAGCCCGTTTCCCAGATCAGACCTTGCAGTTCCTTCAGGCCGAACGCCTTGCGGTCGCGATCCATGAGCCACGTGGCATAGCCGACGACCGCAGCAATCTGTTGTTGATGCGAGCCCAGATCGGGCCACGGCGGTGGCGACTCGCCCCGCGACACATCGGCGATCCAGTCGGCGCGCAGGCGTTCGACGACGCCCGCGAGCTCCGGCCGGCCGAGGTGCTCGCGGATGAAGGGTTCGAGGGCCCGCCGTGCGTAGGGGAAAAGCGTCTGCGTCACGAACGCGAGCGGCGTCGTCGTCCCCTCGATGTCGAGAACGACCGCGTCGAGGCCGCGCGCACGGAGGTTGAGCGTCACACGGACGCGGGCGGTGCGATCGGACGGATATACGCTGGACCGAAGCACACCGGCTGGAACTCACGATCGGTGCCGCTCTGCGTGTAGTGCGGCGTCCACCCGGACGGATCCTGGAACAGCCGAATCGCGCGGATTCGCCGATCGCCGCACAAGTCGAACCAGTGGTGCGTGCCGCGCGGGACCCGAATCAGATCGCCGGCCTCGACCTCGATCGCAAAGACCACCCCGCCCGGCGGATGCACGTGGAAGAGGCCGCGGCCTTCGACGATGAGCCGCACTTCGTCTTCGTCGTGCCAGTGCTCGGTGTTGAAGCGGGCCAGCATTGCGTCGAGGCCGGGGGTGGCCGGGCTCACATCGATCACGTCGGCGGTGACGTAGCCGCCGCGGGCTTTCAGGTCGTCGATGAGCGGCGCCAGCTGAGCGAGCAGCGTTTCGGCCGGCACGTCGGACGCGACGACGGCCTCAGGCACATGCGCGTACTCGATGCCGCAGGCGCCCAGGTGCGAGCGAATCGCATCGTCTGTGTCCAGCGTGCGCCCTTCGGACGGAATCTTCACCAGCGCCATCGTGCACCTCCCCTCACGTCTGGCCTTCATCGTAGCGCGATCGCCGGACGAGCGTCTCGAACAGGAACTCGAGAATTTCCACGTGCCGCTCCGCTTCGGCGAGCGTTGCGCCCCAGGTGTAGAGGCCGTGCCGGCGGAGGAGAACGGCGTGCGCCTGTGGATGGTCGGCGAGGGTTTTCGCGAGCACCTCGGCGAGGCGCGGCATGTCCTGGTCGTTCTCCAGAATCGGCACCCACTCCTGATGCTGGTGCGAGGCCACGCCGTCGAGGCCCTTGAGCATTTCGTAGCCGTGGATGTGAAACCCGCCGGCATCCCCGTGCACGTCGGAGAGCACGGTGCTGCAAACCGAATGCGTGTGCACGATGGCGCCGGCACCTCGTGCGCGGGCGATGGTGACGTGCAGCAGCGTTTCGGCCGACGGCCGTCCGCCGCGGCCCAGCGCCTTGCCGTCCCGATCCACGGTGAGGATCTGAGACGGGCGCAAGGTGCGCTTATCGTGCCCGCTGGCGGTAATCGCCAGGCGGAGCGGCCGGCGCGACACGACGGTACTGAAGTTGCCGCTGGTCCCGAGCGCCCAGCCGCGCCCGTAGAGCCGCTGTCCTAAGTTCCGCCAGCGCTTTCGACACCTTGCGAGCGTTCTGGTCTGCCACGCTGCGTCATTTTACCGCGCGGTGTGCAGACGTACGCCGCGGGCTAAAGCCCCGCCTCCACAACGGCCGATGATTTGATCGACAGATCGCACCAGAATGCCCCCGTTGAGCGATTCTCCTGCACCGTCACGCGCGCGCCTCATGGCCGTACTGCCACGGCTCGTGGTGCTGTGCTTCCTTGCCGGCACCGGCGCCGATCCCGACCTTTTCGGCCACCTCACCTTCGGCCGCGAGATCGTCCACGCGCTCGGCGTCCACCAGTCCGATCCGTACTCCTTTACGAGCGACATCCCGTGGGTCAATCACGAATGGCTCGCCGAAGCGACGATGTGGCTGGCATATGCCGCCGGCGGTGCGCCGGGCCTGATCGCGCTGAAGCTGCTTCTTGCCGTGATTGCCGGCGCCCTGATGCTCGCGACCTGGAAACCGTACCGGCTTCGTTTCATTCCGCGGGAAGGGCTTCTCTTCGTCATCGCCCTGGCCGCGTGGCCGCAGTTCGTCTCGGTGCGCCCGCAGATGTTCTCCCTGACGGCCTTCGCGTGGCTCGTGTTCGAGCTCGAGCGGTTCAGACGCGGAGCCGACCGCGGCCTGTGGAGGCTCCCGCTGCTCTTCGCGATCTGGGTCAACCTGCATGGCGGATGGCTGGTCGGCGCCGGTGTGCTGGTGGTATTCACCGCTGTCGTTCTGCTCGACCGCCGCGTCGCGTTCGGCAGGCGTGGGCGGCTCCTCGCCGCGGGTGTCGCCAGTGCGCTGGCGACGCTGATCAACCCCTACGGGCCCGCGATGCTCGGCTTCCTTGCCGACACGGTGCGGCCCGAGCGCGCCGACATCCTCGAGTGGAGTCCGATCACTGCGCTGCCGCCGATCATCATCGTCCTCATGGCGGTGCCGATCGCGCTGGGCCTGGCCGCCGCGTGGCGAGGCGGCCGTGCGATTCCGCGATCGTCGCTCGCCATCTGCGCCGTCCTGGCGATCGGCGCCCTGCGTGTCGCGCGGCTGGTCGGGTTCTGCGGCCTTGCCGTCGGGTTCCTGCTCGCGCCGTTTCTGATCGCGCCCCGTGGCGAGCAGCCGCTCGAGCCCGGCGAATCCACGCGGCGTGACCGGCGCGCAGGCGCCTGGCTGCCTGAGTCGGCGATCGCGTTCGGCCTGATCGTGCTGGCCGTCGCCCTCTTCGGCAGGACGATCACCATGGACGGCGAATGGCTGCCCGAACCCGATGCCGTGCCCGCTATCAAGGAGCATCGTCTTCGAGGGCCCATGCTGACATGGTTCAATTACGGCGAGTACGCGATCTGGCACCTGTGGCCCGAGATTCGTGTGTCGAACGATGGCCGCCGCGAAACCGTCTACAGCGAAGCGGTCCGCCAGGCGCACGCCACGATCTACGCCGACAAGGAAGGCGGATTCGACGCGCTGCGGCGGTTCAATCCCGACCACGTCTGGCTGCCGATCGAGAGCCCGATGATTGCCCGGCTGGCGAAAGACGGCTGGACCACGGTATTCAGGGGACCGCGATCGGTGGTGTTGACGCGCGCGCGCACGGACCGTCCGCCGACCGAGGCGGCGAAGAGTAAGACGACGGCCCGCGCGTTTCCGGGTCCGTGACGCGATCGGCCGCACTAAAGTGCGGCCCTACTGCACCCTGCACCCTGCACCCTGAGACCCTGCAACCCTGCGACCCTGCAACCCTGAAACCCTACGGCTTCCCCGATCCAAGCCAGCCACCCAGAATGACTGACGGCGTGGTGAAGACGATCGCGGCAATCTGGGTCCATTTCGTGCCGCTCATGCCAACGAGCGACACCGTCGCCGCGACGGCAACGAGCGCCGCGACGATCCCGGCATGCACGAGCGGCCGCCGCGGCGCGAGCTTCGCGGCGAAGAAGCCGGCGCCCAGCGCGAACGCAATGCCCCAGACGATCGAGAAGATCTTGAACCCGGTCGACGACTGCGCGTGCGGATCGACGCCGGCCACCTGAAAGAGGATGACCGCCGAGAGGCCGAAGACCAGATACCCGGCGACCACCGCGAACAGCGACCGAACGGGACGGCCCGGACGATTCACGTGGTCAAAGTCCTCGCCGCCCGAATCAGCGCTTCCATGTAATCGAGATAGCGATTCAGGGCCGCCCGGCCGGCTGGCGTCAGCGTGAACTCACTGCGCGGCGTGCGGCCCTCGAACGACTTCACGCACGAGACGTATCCCGCTTCTTCGAGCTTGCGCGCGTGCACGCTCAGATTCCCGTCGGTTGTCTTCAAGAGCCGTTTCAGCTCGGTAAAGGTGAGTGAACCCTTCGCGGCGAGCGCGCTGACGATCGCGAGGCGCAGGCGCTCGTGAATCAGGCGGTCGAGATGATCGGCCGGCGGCAGGACCGTGCCCGAGGCCGACCGCTCCGCGTCGCGCGCTCCAACCCCAGGGGCCACCGCTCGTCGCAGTCCTGACGTCCTTGGCACGAGCGGATGGTAGTCCCCAGACTTTGTGAAGTAAAGACGCCAGGTAACCCGGAGATCTAGGCGCTCGTAAAGACGTCGCCCGACGGACGGATGTCAACGCCGGCCGCTTGCATCTCTGCGAGCGCACGATCGCCGTCGCCCGGGTTGACGTCAACGGCGGCAACCGCGTCGGACACCACGGTGACGCCGAGTCCGAAACGCTTGGCGTCCCGTGCCGTCTCCCTGACGCAATAATCCGTGGTGAGTCCGCCGATGACGATCTCGTCGATTCCGCGAGCTCGAAGATCCGCCAGCAGACTGCCGCGTCCCGCGATACTGCCCTCGAACGCCGAGTATCCGTCGTCTTCTGCGCTCGTTCCCTTCGAAACGATGAGCGCGCCGGGAGGAAGCTGCACATCGGCATGAAGGCGTGCGCCCTCGGTGCCGGCGACGCAGTGCACCGGCCACTTGCCGCCCTTCGCCGCGAAATGCTTCGTATCGGCCGGATGCCAGTCGCGCGAGGCGTATACGGGGATTCCCAGCGCACTGGCCTTGGCCGCCAGCCGGTTAAGCACTGGAATCACGCGATCGCCACCTCGCACCCCCAGCGCGCCGCCGGGACAGAAGTCGTTCTGCAGATCGACGATGAGGAGCGCCGGGCTGCGGTCTTGGTTCATATGGTGTGGAGGCGGGGCTTCCGCCTGGCTCGCGTGGGAGATATGGTGGCACACTCATGCCCGTGCCGAGCGCGCTGGCCACCGACCTCTATCAGCTGACGATGATGGCTGCCTACGACGCGGCCGGCTATCAGGCGCGCACCACGTTCGAGCTGTTCGTGCGCGAGCTTCCGGACCGGCGGTCCTATCTCGTGGCCGCCGGACTGGCGCAGGCGCTCGACTACCTCGAGTCGGTGTCGTTCACCGCCGACGAGATCGCCTGGCTGCGCCGTCTGCCGGCCCTCCGTGACGTCCCGTCGCGTTTCTTCCTGGACGTGCTGCCGGCGTTTCGGTTCAGCGGCGAGGTCTGGGCCGTCGGCGAAGGGGAGGTCGTCTTCGCCGGCGAGCCGCTGGTACGGGTGACGGCTCCAGCGCTCGAGGCGCAGCTCGTCGAGACCGCCCTCCTCGCGATCATCAGCTTCCAGACCTCCGTTGCCAGCAAGGCCTCGCGCATCGTCGACGCCGCGCGCGGCCGAACCGTCGTGGAGTTCGGCAGCCGCCGCGCACACGGTCTCGAGGCCGCGTGCCTCGCGGCGCGCGCCGCTTGTCTCGTCGGGTTTCAGGGCACGTCGAACGTCGAAGCAGGCCGACGCTTCGACATTCCGGTCGTCGGGACGATGGCGCACTCGTGGATCATGGCGTTCGACGATGAGCTCGACGCGTTCCGATCGTACATGGCGGTGTTCGGCACGGCGACCACGCTGCTGATCGATACCTACGACACGGTGGCGAGCGCCAGGCGGATTGTCGAGGCCGGTCTGCGTCCCGCGGCCGTGAGACTCGACAGCGGTGATCTGGGTGCGCTCGCGCGAGACGTCCGAGGAATTTTCGATGCCGGCGGGCTGGCGGCGACGCGGATCTTCGCGTCCGGAGATCTCGACGAACATCGCATCGCGTCGCTGCTGAACCAGGGCGCTCCGATCGATGCGTTTGGCGTCGGCACCGCGATCAGCACGGTTCGCGACGCGCCGGCGCTTGGCGCCGTTTACAAGCTCGTGGACACCGAGCACGAGGGACGCCACGTCGCGGTGATCAAGCTGAGTACCGGAAAGATGACGCTGCCCGGCGCCAAGCAGGTCTGGCGTGTCACGAACGACGGCCTCGCGTCGCACGACGTGCTTGGCTTGATGGACGAGAAGGAGAAGGGGCGGCCGCTGCTCGCATGCGTGATGAAGGACGGCACGCGCGTGGCACCGACGCCCGCGATTGATGCGATCGTCCAGGCTGCCCGACGAGCGCGCGAGGAATTGCCGCCGCAGGTCCGCGCGATCGATCGAGCCGCTTCCCTTGAGGTGCGAGTAACGGCCGCGCTACGCGCGCTCGCAGAGAGCTGTACGGCTCGGCGCCGATAGCGTGCGTCGAAAGAATTCGAGAATTCGAGAAGCTCGAGAACTCGAGAACGTCGGAATGTACCCGAGCGCCCTTCTCGAGTTCTCGAGCTCTCGATTTCTCGAGTTCTTCTATGAGCGGCTTGCCGCCGGGGTCGCCACCGGCTCGGCAGGTTCGCGCTCGAGGACAATCGCCAGGGCGTCGACGATCTCCGCGTCGAACTGCCGGCCCGCCTCGCTGCGCAATTCCTCGATTGCCGCCCGAATGCTGCGACCCGCGCGATAGGGACGGTCGTGCGTCAGGGCATCGAACGCATCGGCCACCGTGACGATGCGGCTGGCCAGGGGGATGTTGTCGCCGACGAGACCGTAGTAGCCCTTGCCGTCCCAGCACTCGTGATGCGATCGCGCGATCTCCTGCGCCAGCCGCATCAGCGGGAACCGGCTGCCCGACAGGATGCGCGCGCCGATCTCGGTGTGCGACTTCATGACTTCGTACTCGGCCAGCGTCAGCCGTCCCGGCTTCAGCAGAATCGCGTCCGGGATGCCGATCTTGCCGATGTCGTGCAGCGGCGCAGCGTGGCGAATCAGCTCCACTTCGGTGTCCGACAGTCCCAGCGTCCGGGCCAGGAGCGCCGCGACGTGTCCCACCCGGCGCGTGTGCTCGCCGGTCTGGTCGTCGCGATACTCCGCGGCCAGCGCGAGACGAGACAGGATCTCCGTCTGCGCTTCCTCGAGCTCGCGCGTGCGCTCGCGAACTTTGCGATCGAGCAGCGCATTCTGATCGCGAAGCTGCAGGTACAGGAACCGCGTCTCGAGCAGGTTCCGGATGCGCAGCAGGACTTCCACCGTGTCGAACGGCTTGTTGAGAAAGTCCTTCGCCCCCATCGAGAGCGCAGTTTGGCGGGTCTCGGGCGCGGTATCCGCCGTCAGAATCAGGATCGGCAGGTACTCTTCGGCGCCGATCAGCGGATGGAGCTCCTCGAGCACCTCGAGCCCGGAGAGATGCGGCATCCGCAAATCGAGCAGTACCAGATCGGGACGCGTCGCGACGAAGCGCTGAACCGCGAGTCGCGAGTCGGTCAACGTCTCGATCTGCTCGTAGCCCTTCAGCCGCAGCAGCCGCTCGAGCAGCTGGACATTCGACTCCTGGTCATCGACGACCAGGATCCGCGCGTCGGTCATTGCGCGGGCGGACATGACGCCTCCCGGGACACTGACAGCACGTCGTCGACCAGATCGAGGAACTGCGGGATATCGAGCGGCTTCTCCAGCACTACGCGCGCGCCGAGCGACAGCGCGCGTGACGCCTGCCCCGGCGTGATGTGGGCGCTGATGACGATGACGGGGATGTCCGCCGTGGCGCCATCGACGGCAAGCGCGCGCAATACGTCGATCCCGTGGATATCGGGCAGGTTCAGATCGAGCAGGATCAGCGCCGGCCGATGGTCGCGCGCCAGGTCGACGCCGAGCCGGCCCTGAAGCGCGGTCATGACCTCGATTCCGGGCCGCCGGGCGAGCACGTGCTCGATCAGATCGGTGTTGGATACGTTGTCTTCGATCTGCAGCACGATGGCCCTGTTCGCGGCTGGCTTCGGCGTGGCAGCGGCTACCGCGGCAGGCCTGGTTGGCGCGCTGGTCTCGTCGAGCTCGATCCAGAACGTGCTGCCGCTGCCGGGCGTCGACTCGAGCCCGATGGTGCCCCCCATCCTGGTGACGAGGCCCTTGGCCAGGGTCAGCCCCAGCCCGGTGCCCTCGATACCCAGGCGGCCGGCGTCCAGACGGTCGAACGGCATGAAGATCCGTGCAAAGTCTTCCGCCCGAAGCCCGGGTCCGGTGTCCGTCACGCTCAGCCGGACCTTCCCGGGCGCCGGCGTGCTCAGGGCCACTGTCGCCCGCCCGCCTTCGATATTGAACTTCACCGCGTTGGACACGAGGTTCAGCAGCACCTGTTTCAGACGAAAACGATCCGCCTTGACGAACCGGTCAGGCCCCGCGATCCCGTCGGTCCCGAGCGCCACGCTGCGATGTGCCGCGGATGGCTGCATCAGGTCCATCACGTCGTCCACCAGCTCGCGAATGAGGACCGGCTCGGGAGAGAGCTCCAGCCGATTGGTCTCGATATGCGAGATTTCGAGCAGCTCGTTGACCAGCCCCAGCAACTGGCGTCCGCTGCGCAAGATCGGGCGCAGGCAGTCGCGGTGGTCAGCACTAAGGCCCTGCATTTCCAGCAGTTGGCCGAATCCGATGATCGAGTTGAGCGGCGTGCGGAGCTCGTGATTCATCGCGGCCAGAAACTGGCCCCGGGCGGCGTTCGCCCGATCAGCGGCCCCGTTGGCCTCCTCGAGAGCGGTCTCGAGCTCCTTGATCTGCTGCTGGAGCCCGCGCCGCTCCTCATCAAGCGATTTTCGGTCGCTTCCGGCCCAGATGGAGGCCGGAAGGGCCGCGACCAGAGCGCCGACGGCAACTGCGACCAGCACGACGAGCGGTTGCCCGCCGGAAAGGAGAGCCGCGGCGGCGCCTATCCCCGTGCCTGCGGCCACGACCAGCACGCAGGCCAGCAACTCTCTGGATCGGAGACGGCTGTCGATGGTTCCCACCGATCAGGGTTTCGGCGTCAACCGGGGAAAGGATTACCGTGAGACCCGCGCCGTCCCGCCTTTCATCACGCGCTCGACTTCCGCCAGCGTGGCCATGCTCGTGTCGCCCGGCGTCGTCATGGCGAGCGCGCCGTGCGCCGCGCCGCAGTCCACGGCGTATTGCGCGCCTTTTCCCGCGAGGAAACCGTAGATGAGACCCGACGCGAACGAGTCGCCGCCGCCGACCCGATCCCAGATCTCCAGCCGCTCACGGCTGGCTGCCGGGTAGAACTGCCCGTTCACCCAGGCAATTGCGCCCCAGTCGTTGAGCGTCGCCGTGGTGGCGGTGCGGAGCGTCGTCGCCACGACCTTCAGGTTCGGATACGCCGCGACGACGTCCTGGATCATGCGCTTGAAGTTCGAGGGATCGAGCGCGCTCAGGTGCTCGTCGAGGCCCGCGACCTCGAATCCCAGCGCCGCCGAGAAGTCCTCTTCGTTTCCCAGCATGACGTCGATGTACGGTGCCAGCCGTCGATTCACCTCGCGCGCCTTCGCCTGGCCGCCGATCGACTTCCAGAGCGAATCGCGGTAGTTCAGGTCGTAGGAGATGACGGCGCCGTGGGCGCGCGCGGCCTTCATCGCGGCTTCGGCCACGAGCGGCGTCGATTCCGAGAGCGCGCAGAAAATCCCGCCGGTGTGGAACCAGCGCGCGCCGAGACGGCCGAACAGCTCTTCCCAGTCGACGTCGCCCGGGCGGAGCTGCGAGATGGCGGTGTGCCCGCGATCGGAGCAGCCCAGCGCGGCACGGACGCCAAAGCCGCGCTCCGTGAAATTCAACCCGTTCCGGACGGTCCGGCCGACGCCGTCGTAGGTGACCCACGTCACGCGCTGCTCGACGCCGCCCTGAAACATCAGATCTTCCACCAGGCGGCCGACCGGATTGTCGGCCAGCGCCGTGACCACGGCCGTGCGCAGGCCGAAGCAGCGCTTCAACCCGCGCGCGACGTTGTACTCGCCGCCGCCTTCCCACACCTGGAACGTTCTGGTGGTGTGCACGCGGCCGTCGCCCGGGTCGAGGCGCAGCATGACTTCGCCCAACGAGAGGCAATCCCAGCGGCAGGAGTCGGCAGGGCGCAACGTCAGCTCGGACATTGGTGAAACGCTACAACAAAACTGAACGGGGGGCTAAAGCTGCGGGAGCAAAAGTCGCGGGGCTAAAGCCCCGCCTCCACAACAGGCTAAAGACCCGCCTCCACAAAAGAAGGCGGCCCTGTGGCGGCGGGGCTTCAGCCCCGCGAACTCGACGGTCGCTCGACGCGAAAGTATTGCCGCCTGCGTCCGCGGCAACGTACACTGGTTTGGTTGCCGACCGCGCGCCGCACCGCGGCCCGGACCCTGTGCAAGATCAGCCTACGAACCGCGTCAGGGCCGGAAGGCAGCAGCGCTAAGTAGACCCTGACCTGTGCCGCAGGCGCCCCGGGTCGCGGTGGGGCGCGCGGGCGGCGGTCTACAGTCAACAGCGACTTCCCCAATCGCCAATGTCGTATCAGGTGCTTGCCCGCAAGTGGCGCCCGCAGCGCTTCGAGGATGTGGTGGGGCAGCAGCACGTCACCACGACCCTTCGCAACGCGCTCACCAGCGGCCGTCTCGCGCAGGCGTTCGTGTTCGCCGGTGCGCGCGGCGTCGGCAAGACCACGACGGCCCGTATCCTGGCGCGGGCGCTGAACTGCGTGAACGGCCCGACGGCCGATCCCTGCGGTCAATGCGAGGCCTGCGTCGAGATCGCCCAGGGCCGCGATCTCGACGTCCTCGAAATCGACGCCGCGACGCACACCGGCGTCGACAACGTCCGCGACGTGATCATCAGCAACCTGGCGATCGCGCCGGCCCGAGACCGCTACAAGGTGTTCGTGATCGACGAGGTCCATCAGCTCTCCTCGTCGTCGTTCAATGCGCTCCTGAAGTCGGTGGAGGAGCCGCCGCCGCACGTCGTGTTCATCATGGCGACGACGGAGCTGCACAAGATTCCCGACACCATCCTCTCGCGCTCGCAGGTCTACGAGTTCCGCACGATCGCGACGCCCGCCATCGCCGCGCAGCTGCGCGCCATTGCGGACGCGGAAGCGATCGAAGTCGCCGATGATGCGCTGGCGCTGATTGCGCGGTATGCGGAAGGCAGCCTGCGCGACGCGGAGAGCGCGTTCGATCAGGTGATCTCCTTCTCGGGGACGGCCGTCGGCGTGGACGATGTGGCGACGGTGCTGGGGCTGGTCGGCCGCGATCTGCTGTTCGACATCCTGTCCGCGGTCGCCGAAGAAGATGTTGCCGCCGCCTTCACCCTGGCGGGCCGCGCGGTGGAATCCGGGACCGATTTGCGCATCCTGTGCCGCGAGCTGGCGGCGCTCGTCCGCGCGATGATGCTGGTGTCGATCGACGCGGGCCGGCTGGACGATCCGGAAGTGGTGTTCGAGTCGGATCGCGAGCGCCTGAAGGCGCTGACGCCGCGCTTTTCGCGCGAGGATCTGCTGCGATCGTTCGATCTGCTGGCGAAGGCCGAGCAGGATGTCCGCGCCGCCTCGCAGCCGCGCTATGCCCTCGAGATGGCGCTGGTGAAGTGGATTCACCTGCGTCGTCTGGTGCCTATCGGCGACTTGATTGCCGGCCTCGAGCGAGGCGGCGGTCTCTCGATGGGAGCGCCGCCTCGCGGATCGGGAGGCGCGCCCTCGGCGGCGCCGCAGCGCGCGCCGTCCACGACGTTCGGGTCGCGGCCGGCGTTTGGCGCGCGCCCGGCGACCGCATCGGCGCCCGCTTCCCGCCCGGCGCCGAGCACGACGCCTGTGGAGGCGGGACCGGTGAAACCGTCACCAGCCGGCGGTCCGCTGCCGGCCGATTTCAAGAATCGCTTCCTCGCCGAGGTGCAGCGATCGAACAAGACGTTCTACGGGTTTCACCTCGCCCAGGCTCAGAAAATCGAGCTCGTCGACGATCGTCTCGTGTTCACGTTCGGTCCGATCCACGAAGTGATGCGCCAGCAGGTGGAAGGCAAGCGCGGCTGGCTCGAGTCGATTGCCGAATCGATCGCCGGGCGCAAGGTGGTGGTCTCGACGGCGAAGGGACCGGCCATGGATCCGGACGCGCCGCGGCCGGCCGCCGCGCCGCCGGCGCCCCTGCCGGCTCCGGCTGCGACGCCCGCCGACGACACCGATCTCAAGGCCCGTGCGCTTGCCGACAGCGGCGTGCAGGCGATGCTCGAGATATTCCCGGCGGACATCCGCGACGTGGAGGAGATCAAGTAGATGGACATCCGGCAGATGATGAAGCAGGCGCAGCAGATGCAGGAGCAGCTCCAGAAGCAGATGCAGGAGCTGCGCATCGAGGCGACTGCCGGCGGCGGCATGGTCACGGTCACGGTCAACGGCGCCAAGCAGCTGATCTCGCTGCGCATCGATCCCGAAGTGGTGTCAAAAGACGACGTCGAGATGCTGCAGGACCTGATTCTCGCCGCCGTCAACGATGCCCATCGCAAGGTCGACGAGCAGTTGCAGAAGGCGATGGGCGGCATGATGCCGGGGATGTTCTGATTCCGCTCCATGTCGCATCCCGAACCGCTTGCGCGGCTGATCGAAAACCTGCAGCGTCTGCCCGGCATCGGCGCCAAGAGCGCGCAGCGCCTGGCCTACCACATCCTCCGCAATCCGCGGGAGGCGGCCGATCAGCTCTGCGCCGCCGTGCAGGACGTGAAGGAGAAGGTCACCTACTGCTCGACGTGCAACAACATCACCGACGTGGACCCCTGCGCGTTCTGCACCGACGATCGCCGCGAGCGTCACCTGATCTGCGTCGTCGAGGAGCCGCAGAACGTTGCCGCGATCGAGAAGACGCGGGAGTTCCGTGGCGTCTATCACGTGCTGATGGGCGCGCTGTCGCCGCTCCAGGGCGTCGGCCCCGACGATCTGAAGATCCGCGGGCTCCTGACGCGCGTCGGTGAAGGCGGGGTCAACGAAGTGGTACTGGCCACCAATCCGAACGTCGAAGGCGAAGCGACGGCGCTCTATCTCGCGCGGCTGCTGAAGCCCCTCGGCGTGCGCGTCACCCGCATTGCCACCGGCATCCCCGTGGGCAGCGACATCGAGTACGCCGACGAGGTCACGATGTCGAAGGCGATGGAGGGGCGGCGCGAAGTCTAGAGATGCCCGAGCTAAAGCTCGGGCCTACGTACGATCCGGGACACTGCGTACGATCCGAGACACTGCGTACGATCCGAGACACTCGTAGGCCCAAGCTTTAGCTTGGGCAACAGAACTCATGTTTCCAGCAACACTGCAGTTTCCCGTCGCCGTCCTCCTGCTCCTCGGCGGACTCGTCGCCTGTTTTGCCGGCTACAAACTGTTCCGCATTGTCCTCGGGATCTACGGCTTCATCCTCGGCGCGCTGCTCGCGACGACCATCGTCGGCGCCGGCAATGCCGGGTCGCTGATCCTGGCCGCGGTGGTCGGGGGGCTGATTGGCGCCGTCGTCCTGAACTTCGCCTATTTCCTCGGCGTCGTGCTGGTCGGGGCGGCGGTCGGCGCGATGGTCGCCACGATGCTGTGGGGACGGGCCGGCGCCGAGCCGCACGTCCTGATCGTGATCCTGTTCGCGGTGGTCGGCGCGGTCGGCGCAATGCTGCTGCAGCGCTTTGTCATCATCGTCGGCACGGGGTTCGGTGGCGCGTGGACGGCGCTCGTCGGCGGCCTCGCGCTGCTCGGCGATCGGGCCGCGCAGGCCGCGGCATCGGCCACCAACGTCTGGGTCGTGTACCCGCTGGATCCCGCGCCGGGGAAGCCGTGGGTGCTGTGGGCATGGTTGGGTCTTGGCCTCGCCGGCACCCTGACGCAGCTCGGTCAGGGGCGGTCCAAGACCGTCAAGGCTAAGAAAAGCAGAAAGTGAACCAGATGGCCAGCTTCGAACGACAGGCGACGATCACGTGGGAAGGCAGCGTCCGCGACGGCCATGGCGAAGTGCGCGGCGGGACCGGCGCGTTCTCGCTGCCGGTGAGCTTTCCGTCACGCGTCGGCGCGGCGGAGGGGAAGACGAGCCCCGAAGAGCTGATCGCATCGGCTCATGCGGCGTGCTACGCGATGGCATTGGCGGCGACGCTCGGCCGGCACAACGCGAACGCCGCGCGCCTGCACGTGAGCGCCACTGTGAAGGCGGAGTTCAACGAGACCGGCCTCGTGATCCAGGCTTCGCATCTGCGCGTCCTGGCCGACGGGCTCAGCGGGGTCGAGCCCCCGGCGTTCGTCGAGATCGCCAAGGAAGCAGAGAAGCGCTGTCCGGTCTCGAACGCGCTCCGGGGCAGCTTGCTGATTGATGTAGAAGCGATTGCGTGAACGCGGGGCTGAAGCCCCGCCTCCGCATGAAACGCGCCCGGTGTCTGTGGCGGCGGGGCTTTAGCCCCGCGTCACGTCAGCGGATCCCGAGCAGGACCTCGACCGTCAGCTGGTCCAACCGCTCGTACGGAAGATTCTTCGCCGCCATCGTGGGGCGATCGAACGTGTGGGCAAGAAGCGTCGCGGCATGCGCCGCCGAATACTTCGCGGCCTCGGGCGTGGCCATGCTCGCCTGGTGAATGTCCTTCACGATCGCCTGAATCTCGGCGTCCGCGTTCCAGCGCGCCGCCTTTTCTTTCATGATCAGGTAGGTGCGCATGCAGCCGCGCGCGAAGTCCTTCACGCCTTCGTAGTTCTCGGTCCGGTACGCGTGCGCGTCGAAATGGCGCGAGCCTGAGTAGCCGACGTCTTCGAGGAACTTGACGAGGAAGAACGCCGTCTTGGGATTGGACGCGCCGAAACGGAAGTCCTGGTCGTAGCGGCCCGGCACCTGATCGTTCAGATCGATGTGGAACAGCTTTCCGGCTTCCCATGCCTGCGCCACCGCGTGCATGAAGTTGAGGCCGGCCATCGTCTCGTGCGCCACTTCCGGGTTGACGCCGACCATGTCGGGGTGCGCCAGCGTCGGAATCAGCCCGAGGTAGTTGCCGGTCGTCGCCATGTAGATGTCGCCGCGCGGTTCGTTGGGCTTGGCCTCCATGGCGAAGCGGAATCCGTATTTCTTGTCGATCGAGGTACTCGCACAGATAGTCGATCGCGTAGCGCAGCCGCTTGACCGCGTCATCGGCGCGCCGGCACGCATCGGTCTCGGTGCCCTCGCGGCCGCCCCATAGCACGAAGATCTTCGCGCCCAGCTCGGCGCCGATGTCCATCGCGCGCATCGTCTTCTGGATCGCATAGGCCCGGACGGCCGGATCGTTCGCGGTGAACGCGCCATCGCGAAAGGCCGGATCGAAGAAGAGGGTGACCGTCGCCATCGGCACGACGATGCCGTGCTGATCGCAGGCCTGCTTGAACTCGCGGACGATGCGATCGCGCTCGGCCGGCGTGGCATCGATGGGTACGAGGTCGTTGTCGTGCAGGTTGACGCCCCAGGCGCCGACCTCGGCGAGCAGCTTTACGGCCTCGACCGGCGGCAGCACCGGACGCACTTCCGATCCGAACGGATCACGGCCGCGATTGGCGACCGTCCACAGGCCGAACGAAAACTTGTGCTCCGGGCGAGGAGCGTACGCGTCAGGGCTCATTGGGGGATTGTAGGCGCATAGGCGCATGGGTGCATAGGCGCATGGGGACATGAGGCGCATGGGGACATGAGGGGGATGGGGACATGAGGGGGATGGGGACATAGGGGGCACTTGGGCAACGCCAAGGTATGCCCCCTTTCCTATGTCCCCATGTCCCTATGCGCCTGTGTCCCCCCGTGCGCCCATGCGCCTATGCACCCATGCGCCCATGCGCCCATGCGCCTATGCGCCCATGCGCCTATGCGCCTATGCGCCTATCGCCCGAAGCGCCGGATACAACGTCCGGAATCGCTCGTACTGCGTCGCGAGGGTGGCGCGATCGGCGGGGTTGGGCGGCACGCGCGTCGCCACGCGCACGACGCTGTCGCACGCCGCATCGACGGTTTTCCACACCCCGGCGCCCACACCCGCGAGGAGCGCTGCGCCGTATGCCGCGCCCTCTTCGGCTTCGACAGTCTCCACGGTGTAGCCGTACACGTCGGCCTGGATCTGCCGCCACAGCGCCGACCGTGCGCCACCGCCGCCCAGGCGTACCGTCCCAACCGGCACCTGCATCGCTTCGAACAGCGTGAAGGTGTCCTGGAGGCTGAAGGCAACACCCTCGAGGATTGCGCGCACGACGTGGCCGCGCGAGTGCGACGCCGACAGGCCGACGAGCGCCGCGCGCGCGTGCGGGTCCAGGTGCGGCGTCCGCTCGCCCATCAGGTACGGCGCCCACAGCACGCCATCGCAGCCGGCTGGCACCGTCGCCGCTTCCTCGGTCAACCGATTGTACGGGTCGCGGCCGTCGTCTGCACCGGCGCCGAACCGATCGCGGAACCAGCGAAACGACAGGCCCGCGCTCAGCGTCACGCCCATCACGTGCCAGCGTCCCGGCACGGCGTGACAGAAGGTGTGGACACGCCCGCCGCGCTCGAGCGCGGGCCGGTCGGTAGCGGCAAAGACGACGCCCGACGTGCCGATCGTCGCGCTGACCGCGCCCGGCCGCACGATGCCCATGCCGACCGCACCCGCCGCCTGATCGCCGCCGCCGGCGACGACGGGCGTCCCGACCTTGAGCCCCGTGGCCGCTGCACCCTCGCGCGACACGCTGCTCGTGATCTCGGGCGACTCGAACACCTCGGGCAGCAGCGACGGATCGAGATCGAGCTCGCGCAGCATCGTCTCTGACCAGGCGCGCTTCGCCACGTCGAGGAGCAGCGTGCCGGAGGCGTCGGCGACGTCAGTGGCCTTGGCGCCGGTCAGCCGGTAGCGCACATAGTCCTTGGGCAGGAGCACCGATCGGACGTTGGCCCAGAGCGCGGGCTCGCGCTCGCGGACCCACAACAGCTTGGGCAGCGTGAAGCCCGTGAGGGCCGGGTTCAGCGTCAGCTCGATGAGACGTGCCGCCCCGATGGTGTCGGTGATCTCGCGGCACTGCGCGTCGGTGCGCTGATCGCACCAGAGAAGCGCAGGTCGCACGACGTCGCCCTTGCCGTCGAGCAGCGTCGAGCCGTGCATCTGTCCCGAAAAGCCAATCGCGGCAAGCGCATCGCCGCTCATCCCGGGCTGACTCAGGACCGCGCCGACCGCTTCACGCGTCGCGCGCCACCAGTCGGCCGGATCCTGTTCGGCCCATCCGGTCTGCGGCGAGGCAAACGGCGCGTGCTCGCTGGTCGCCGAGGCGACGATTGTCCCGTGCTCGTCGATGACGAGCGCGCGCGTACCGCCAGTACCAACGTCGATACCCAAGAGATGTGGCATGGCTCACAAGAAATCGAGAAATCGAGAAATCGAGAACTCGAGAACTCGAGAACTCGAGAATGTCGGGATGCATCCCGACATTCTCGAGTTTTCGATTTCTCGATTTCTCGATTTCTCGAATTCTAGCTCGTTACTGAACTTTCCTTTGTGCGTCTCTGTAGCGGCGGGACGTGGAGGGAACCTTGCTGTACGCCTGCTTGGCGTTCGTGTCGTCCTTCAGGCGCTTTTCGTAGAGCTCGCCCGCCTCCCACCACGCATCGTACCGCGTGCGCGGAAAGCGCGTGCCGAGATCGGTCAGGGCGGCGACGGCCAGATCGAATCGCTTGAGATCCTGGTACTGGCTCGACAGCTTCCACAGGGCCTCTTCTGCCGGCTGCGAGGTCGGGTAGCGTTCGGCCAGCTGCCGCAGCGTGACCAGTGATGCCGGGACGGGTTTTCCAATTGCGGCGTCATTCGTCTTCAGGTTCTGCCGATCCTCGATCGCGGCGCGCCATTGAAGCGCACGCGGCGCGAACGGGCTGTTGCCGAAGTCGTTGACGACCGAGTCGAGATAGCCACGCGCAACCTGGAGACGATCGGGCTGCTTCGTGTCCTGCACGAGCTCCGCCAGCCGGAACAGCGCCTCGGCGGTCGCTGGATCGCGGGGGTAGCGGTTCTTCACCGCAATGTAGGCGGCCATCGCCGCTTCGGCCCGACGCTGCCGGTCGTAGATGCGCGCCACCAGCAGGTTCGCATACGGTGCGCGGGGGCTGCCCGGCTTCTGGCCGAGCGCGCCCTGCAGGCCCGCCAGCGCCTGGTCGTATTGCTTGGCTTCGATCTGCCCGTTCGCGACGGCGACGGCCTCCTGTACCGGATCGATTTCCGGTGTCGGCGGGGGCGGCGCCGGGGCGGCGGGTGCGGCAGGTGGTGGTGGGGCTGCGGCTGCGGCTGCGGCTGCCGTTTTGGCGGCTGCCGCTTTAGCCGCCGCCGCTTTCTTCGCCGCCGCTGTCGTCTTGTCGCGGGCGGTTGCTGCGGGTGGCGTGACGCCGGGTGGTGTCGTCGCGGGTGCGGCCGTCGGCGGCGGTGTCGTCGCTGGAGCAGGCCCCGCCTCGGGCGCTGGCGGGGCGGGAGCACCTGGTGCGGCGGGCACGGTGGGCGGCGCGGCGGCGTCTGTGGCCGGAGCTGCGTCGGTCGGTATTACGGCGGCGCCGTCGGGTGGCGGCGTCGCCGGCGGCGGAGTCTCCGGCGGCGCCTCCGCCACCAGTGTGGTCTCGGGCGTCGGTTCACCGCTCCGCGACTTCCAGATCGCAAACCCGGCGAGGGCGACAACGGCGGCGAGTGCCGCGCCGCCGATGGCGATCATGCTCGTCTTGCTTACCTTGCCCGGCTTCCCCGGCGGGACGACCGGCTGCGGCTTGGCTCCGGCCGGCTGGGGTGCCGGCGATGGCGTCGGGGGAATCGGTGGCGTGACGGTGGCGGCGGAGTCGACCGTCGCGACCGCCGCGCTCGGCACGCCGCCTGACGCACGCGCCGCGCGATAGCCCGCACTCGACATCGAGGGCACGGCGCCGCTCCCAAGCAGGACGCCGCGTCCGGAATTACGATCGCGGCGCAGCCGCTGCAGGTCCGACTTCATGTCGGCGGCCGTTTGATAGCGGAGATCGCGATCCTTCTCGAGTGCCTTGTCGATGATGCGCTCGAGCTCGGGCGGCACCTCGGGGTTCATCGCCGAGACAGGCGGCGGCATCCGGTTCAGGATGGCGTCGAAGACGACGGCGGTCGTGTTGCCTTGAAACGCCTGCTTGCCGGTCGCCATCTCGTGCAGGACGACGCCGAACGAGAAGAGATCGCTACGCTGATCCAGGTCCTCGCCGCGGGCCTGCTCGGGCGACATGTAAGCGACGGTGCCCACGGCAAGCCCCGCGGTCGTCAGCATGCTGTCGGCGACGGTTGCCGCCATGGCACCCGACAGGTTGCTGCGGCCGCCCGTCGTCAGCTTCGCCAGGCCGAAGTCGAGCACTTTCGCCAGTCCGCGCAACGTCACGAAGATGTTCGCGGGCTTGATGTCGCGATGCAGGATGCCGAGCGAATGCGCGGTGTCGAGGGCATCGGCGATCTGGGTGCCGAGATCGAGGATCTTGTTGATCGGCAGCGGCTTGCCGGCGATGTGCTGATCGAGGGGCTGCCCGTCGAGCAACTCCATGGCGATGAACTGCCGGCCCTCGAACTCGCCGATGTCGTAGATCGTGCAGATCGCGGGGTGATTGAAGGTCGAGGCGGTTCGCGCCTCGCGCTGGAACCGCTCGAGCGCCAACTGATCCGAGGCCGCGTCCACGGGCAGGAATTTCAGCGCGAGCGCGCGGCCGAGTCGGGTGTCCTCGGCTTTGTAAACCACACCCATGCCGCCCGCACCGATCTGCTCGACGACACGATAGTGGGAGACGACGCGGCCAATCATGCGGGAAGGGAAATATTACAGGAATTCCAGCCTGGTCGGACCCTCACGCCCGCCTGGGCGGAAAGATCAGCCAGGACAGTTCGGAGCGATTCCGCGCAACGATCCGGTAGGCCAGCTCGACCAGCCAGACGAGCGGCGGCAGCCCGAGCACCGCCGCCAGGCGGCGGTTCCCCGTCTCCCGCAGGATGAACAGCGACGCCCGCCCGGCTCGAAGCACGCGGCCGTCCGCCGTGAGGACGTGCATCGCCCGGCGGCACGCGGCGCGCAATTCCGGCGTCATCGGCGGAGCGGCCGCCTCCTGATACGGGATGATGTCGAACCGCTCCAGGCGATCGCGGCGGCGGACCCACTCCACCGCACGGCGGCACAAGCCACACTTTCCATCCCACAGCAGCAGGTGGCGCCGGGCGGGCAGCATGGGTTGATTATCCCACTCATCAATCCGATCGCGCCGCCTCCGACGTAATTGACGCGTGGGGGGATCTGGCTGACTGCCGGCACGTGAAATTGCGCGCAAGGCGCCGGCCTCGTCGCTCTACAGGCGGCTCGGGGGATACGACGCGATTGCGGGGGTTGTCGACGACTTCTTCGCGCGCCTCGTCGCCGATCCGGATCTCGGCACGTTCTTCAAGGCGCACTCGACCGACTCGAACTCGCGGACCCGACAGCTCGTGGTCGATCAGCTGTGCGCGGCGACCGGCGGTCCGTGCATCTACATCGGGCGGCCGATGAAGCAGTCGCACGCGGGGCTCGGCATCACCGAGGCGCAGTGGGACAAGATGGTGGTCCATCTCAGGGCGACGCTCGACAAGTTCAAGGTGGGGAAGACCGAGCAGGACGAGCTGCTCGCGGCCACCTCCACGCTGAAGCCGGACATCGTGGATGCGAAGGAGATGTGATTCAGGCACAGGCTCCGGGCATGAATGGCCCGACTGAAGTCGGGCCCCACTGCGTTCGGACGTAGGCCCGAGCTTCAGCTCGGGCAAAGCCTGAAGCGGCGACTGCAGTAGGGCCCGACTTCAGTCGGGCCAATTCGTCGGCCGGACTGAAGTCCGGCCCTACTGGCGGTGGTAATCAAACCGATAGCTGGCGGCGTTTTCGTCAGACACTTCCCGCGTGTTCCACTCCAGTTGATACTCGCGGTGCGCGTCGGGGAAGGAAACCGACGCGGGATAGGGATACCCCGGCATCTGCCGGAAGGGCAGCGGCGCCACCGTCTGTGAGAACGCGCCGTAGAAGTCCATGTCCTTCACGTAGCCGTTCAGGTAGAGCTCGTAGTCGCGGGTCCAGCCCGCACGCACCGGCGGCAACGCCGACGCATCGAAGTCGATCGAGACGTGCTCGCCCGATCCGAAGATGACGAAGTGATCTTCGTCTCTCCGCAGAAGCGGCGTGACGTCGCCGTACTTCGTGTAGAAGCCACGGTGCCGTGCGTACGGGCCGTGACGGCTGATGTCCTCGAACACATACTGCAGATCGCCTGACGGCTTCCCCGGTACTTCACGCGGGTAGCCGAGGAATCCCAGCGTCGCCGCGGCAAGCGGCACTTCGGTTCGCTCGATCGGCACCGCGCCGTCCGGCGTCGTGTCCACCAGGATCTGATCCCAGTAGACCTTCAGGTTCGTCCAGATGCGAATGCGCCGCGTCCCAGGCGGCAGCGTGCCCGTGAGATCGGCGGCCATCGTTCGCAGCAGCCCGGCGGGAAAGCCGATATCGTCCGCGACGCGCACCCACGATCCGTCAGCGCGCTGCGCCTCGACGTAGGGCGCGATTGCCGACACCTTCGCCTGCAGCGCCGCGTACATCGACGTCGCGGTGAAGTAATCGGTGAAGCCGCGCATCAGCAGCCGCACCGGCGCGCCCGGCGGCAACTCGCCGAGATCGAGCTCGAGCCCATGCAGCTTCGCGAAGCCCTTGAACGTGTCGCCGTCGAAGCTGTCGACGAACCGGCGATCGGCGTCGCGCAGCGCCGGCAGCACGTCGCGGCCCCGATCGTCCCACGCGCCGCGCGGCAGCCGCGCGCCTCGGGTGGCGATAGTGCGTGCGGCGGGCCAGGGGGGCGACGACGCGAAGTATTCATTCGGGTAGACATCCGACCCGAGTGGATGATCGACCGCGAACAGCCGCACCTGATCGAGGTAGTTGATCTCCTCCATCGGCTCGACGAACTGGAACGACAGCCGCCCGTTCTTCGCGCGGACGCTGCGGCCAGACACCTTCACGTACTCGTCGATGTCCGGCGGCGCGTACTGGCCGGGCGCGACCCAGTGCCCGATCACCGCCGGACCGATGCTGTCCGACACGAACTCGTACTTCGCGCCGTTCCACGAGAAGAGGATCGGACACGAGCTGCCGCGACGATCGATCTGTGTAATCGCGTGACGCTGTCCGGCGGCGAGCTCCACTTCGTCCTGCACCACTCCGGTCGGCCACAGCAGCCGCACCACGTCGGCCTGTGACGCCTGTCCGATCCCGACGAGCAGCTCCGGCGAGCTCTGGCCGAGAAACCCTGACGCGGCCACGGTCTCGAGCTTCTGCCACACGGCGCCCGCCTGCACTTCGACCTTGGTGCCGATGGCGCTGCGGTTGTCGTTCAGGCCCGCCAGCGCCAGACGGATCGCCTTGTTCGCGTTGCCGCCGGTGTTGCGCAGCAGGACGGGAGGCCCGCCAGCGTCGGTGACGACCAGATCGGCGTCGTAGTCGTTGTCGAAATCGCCGACCAGCAGCGCCCGCGGCTGCTTCAGCGCGGCCGCCACGTTCGCGGCAACGGCCTTCGTCGCGTCCTCGAAGCGGCCTTGCACGTTGCGCAGCACGGCAATCGCCGCACGGCTCTGCGAGTCCGCGCCAGTGGCGACGATATCCAGCCAGCCGTCGTTGTCATAGTCGACCACCGCAAGGCCCGCACCGTTCGCGATCCCTGCCGGCGGCAGATCGACGTGCTCGAACGAGGCGCCCGAGACATTCCGCCAGAGCGATAGTCCCGGCGCGGCGCCATGCGTGAAGACCAGGTCCATCCAGCCGTCCTTGTCGAAATCGACAACGGCGACGCCGCGGGTGTCCGCGGGCGCTGACGGCGTGAACGCGGTCAGCGGCGTGAAGACGCCTTCCCGCGGATTGATCGCCACCGTCGTGCGATCGCCGGTGACGATCAAATCGATCGCCCGATCGTTGTTGAGATCGCTGGCGGTGATCGCGCGCGTACTTGGCTGGGTCAGGCCGCGCTCTGCCGTGACGTCCGCGAACGTGCCGTTGCCGTTGTTCCGGAAGACCGCGGTCGCGGCGCCGGCCACAAGGAGATCGACGTCCGCGTCGTGATCGAAGTCCACGAAGGTCACGCCCAGCGCGGGCCCGCCGAGCGTCGCGGGAAGGCCCGCCTCGCGCGGCGCCGGCGTGAACGCGCCTTCGCCGTCGTTGTGCAAGAGCAGCACGCCTGTCGCCGTCGTCAGCGCGATATCGGGCCGCTCGTCGTTGTCGTAATCGCCGACGGCGCAGGACGCGACATCTTTCGCGTCCGTCAGGTGCGTGGTTTCGGCAAACGATCCCTTCCCGTCGTTCTTCTGAAGGCTGGCGCCCGCGCCGTCGAGCCTGACGACGTCGATGGCGCCGTCGCCGTTGAAGTCGATCAGGCACCCGCCCGGGCCGGCACCGGACGATGCGGGGGCGACGGCAGAGACGGCGAGCGGTGTGGCGTCGGCGGCGAAGGTCACCGGAATCGCGGCGGTCGCCGAGGCAGGTGGCTGCACGGCTTCGGCCAGCGACAGCGGACCCTGATCGCCGTAGGCGAGGCTCATGGCCGAGGCGACCTTCGCCTGTGTCAGCCGCGTGAACCGATCCATGTGCGTCTTGGCGTCGTCGGCCTTCCCGGCGCGCTGGAAGGCGCGCGCCAGCCCGAACTCGGCGGACACGAGGAAGGGATCGATCTCGAGCGCCCGCTGAAACTGGGGGATGGCGCGGTCGGTACTGCTGGAGCTGACTGGCCAGGAGACCCGCGAAGTAATGCGCGTGGGCGTCGCGCGGCTGGAGCTCGCTGGCGCGGGTGAACGCCGCCAGCGCCGCCTCGGCGTCGCCAAGACTTTTCTGAAGGAGCCCCAGGTTGTACCAGGCCCGCGCGTCGTCGCTCTTGTCCTTCACGGCGGCGTCGAGCAGCGCCCGCGCCGGATCGAAGCGTTGCAGAGCAAGGAGCGCGATCGCCTGGTTCGTCCGTGCGACCCGCAGCGACGCGTCGGCAGACGCGGCGTCCTCGAAGTGCTTGAGGGCGACCTCGAATTTCTGCTGATTCATCGAGGCCACGCCGAGGTTGTTCGACCGAATCGCGCCGGCCGCCGCCGCGACCGGGGTCGGGGCCTGGGGACGCGCCCCGAGCCGCGGATCGAGAAGCGCGATCACGGAAACGACGACGAGGCCGCGAACAAACGCGTGGGACATTTCGTCATTCTATCGACGCTCGGTGCGGCGCATGGGCGCATGGGCGCATAGGCGCATGGGGTGGGGTTGGTGCATGGGTGCATCCGGATGGTCCCATGCGCTTATGTCCCCATGCCCCTATTCGCCTTTCATTCCCCCGAGTGGGCAACCTCTAACCCTGTGACCAGTTGACAAATAGGCTGTGATGCCACTTGACACGTGCTAGTAAAAAAGCTTTACTGGCCGACAAATTTTCAGGTCAGACCAGCGGTTCCAGGTTCAGGAACCAGGGCTTTACCAGACGGCCGGTTCTCTTCCCCAAGCGAGCGTTCCCGTTGGTGTTGATGTCAGGCCGCGTTTCCCTGAGAACGCGACCTGCGGTTCCGATTCACAGGCAGGTGCGACGATGGATGCCCAGACGCGTTTCCAGCGTTTCCTGAAGGCTGCCCTCATCCCGCTCTTCGTGGTGGCGACGGCCCTGCCCATGGCAGTGGCCCAGACCCTCACGGGAAGTTTGAGCGGAACGGTGGTCGATTCGAGCGATGCCGTCCTCCCGGGCGCGACCGTGACGCTCGTCAACGACTTGTCGGGCGACCAGCGCACGACGGTCACGAACGAAGCGGGCAACTTCGTGTTCGCCGCGGTCCAGGCCGGCACCTACACCGTCAAGGTGGAGCTGTCCGGGTTCCAGGCGATCGAAACCAAGGGGATCGTGCTGCGCCTCGGTGAGAAGCGCAACCTCACCGGCATCAAGCTTGGCGTCGCCGGGCTGAGCGAGCAGGTTGCCGTCACCGCGGTCACCGAGTTGGCACCGGTTTCATCGGGAGAGAAGAGCGTCTCGATCAGCGGCGAGCAGATCCAGAACACCGCCATCGTCGGCCGCAGCGCCGCCGAGCTCCTGAAGATCCTCCCCGGGATGGCGCCGAGCAACGGCGGCAGCAGCGGGGCACCGAGCTTCAACGGCGAGGTCTACGGCATCAACGGCAACGGCGAAGGCGGCAAGCAGAGCGCCATCGGCAACTACTCGTCGAACGGCACCAACAACAACTCGCTCGACATCGTGATCGACGGCGCCCATGCCACGGACCCGGGCTGCAACTGCGCGACCTCGGTGAACCCGAACCCCGACATGGTCGAGGAGTTCAAAGTCCTGCAGGCGAACTTCGGCGCCGAAAACGCGAAGGGGCCGACGACGATCAACGTCGTGTCGAAGGCCGGCGGCCGCGACTTCCGCGGCACGGCCTACACCTACCTCCGGCACTACAGCATGAACGCCAACGAGTGGTTCCTGAACAAGGTGGACGACTCTGGCGTCCGGTCCGCAGAACCAGCCGAAGAACAAGTTCTATTTCCCGGGGTTCAACCTCGGTGGGCCGCTCCTCATTCCCGGCACCGATTTCAACAAGAACCACGACAAGTTGTTCTTCTTCTTCGGCTACGAGTACTACAAGCAGGACCTCGACACCGGCACGCTGCGGTCGTGGGTACCGACGCAGGCGATGCGGAACGGCGACTTCTCGGACGCGGCGTACATGAGCCTGCTCGGCGTCGGCGGCGTGAAAAATCAGCCGTCGTTCGGTGGCCAGGTTCCGGGCAGCCAAATCGATCCGAACGGCCAGATTCTCCTCAACCTGATGCCGCTGCCGAACATCAACCCGGCGCAGGCCAATGGCTACAACTACGTGCAGAACGTACCGCTGTCGCAGAACAACCACCAGGCGCTCGGCCGCGTCGACTACAGCGTCAGCGACAACACCAAGCTGTTCTTCCGTTACAACTTCCAGGCGGAGGTTCAGCCATTCCCGGTCGGTCTCTGGTGGCGCAACGCCAACCAGGTGCCGTATCCGACCTCCGTCGTCGCCGACAACCGCTCACACTCGGCGACCACGAGTTTGACCAAGGTCTTTGGCTCGACGCTTGACGAGCGAGACGACGTTCGGTCTGACCTACATCAACTTCCCGAACCGCCTCGAGGATCCGAGCAAGGTCTCGCGCTCGGCGCTCGGCTTCAACAACCCCGGTATCTACAAGAACAACCTCGATCAGATTCCGTCGGTCGTGACCTGGGGCGACGGTCCGACCCTGTTCAATCCGGGCGGGTTCGATCCGGAGCTGTTCGCGAAGAAGTGGCTGGTCTCGATCGCCCAGAACGTGACCAAGGTCGCCGGCGCCCACACGATCAAGGGCGGGATGTATTACGAGTGGGTGAACAACAACCAGCCGGGCAACAACGACTCGAACGGTCGCCTCGAATCGGCGAGCTGGGCCGGCGGATTCGACAGGCAATACGCTTCGCCGACATCCTGACGGGCCGTGGCAACAGCTATGAAGAAGCCACCCCGAACGTGCTGCACAACGAGGCCTACCACCTCACGGAGTTCTACGCACAGGACAGCTGGAAGGTGAAGCCGCGGCGTGACGCTCGAAGGCGGCCTGCGCGTCTCGCATCTCGGCAACTGGTACGACCGTCAGGGCATCGGCATGGCGGTGTTCGATCCGGCGCTCTACAACCCGAACGCCTCACTCGGCGACCTGAGCGGACTGACCTGGAACGCGATCGACAGCAGCGTGCCGTTGTCAGGAGCAAAGGCGAACTACCTGTTCTTCGCGCCCCGCGTCGGCTTCGCGTGGGACATCCAGGGCACAGGCCAGACGGTGCTGCGCGGCGGCTACGGCATCTTCAACTATCACGACGAGCAGGGTCCGTTCGCCGGTTCTCTCGACGTTCCCGCCGGCGTGAAAGTGACGACGATCACCAGGACGCCATCGGTCAGCGGCGGCATCCTGCTGAGTGACATTCCCAACGTCGTGCCGTCAGCGTCGCGAATCAGTGTCACAGCGCTCGACCGCAATGACGATCTCCAGCCGCGCACCCAGAGCTGGAGCCTCACGGTGCAGCGGCGCCTGCCCTGGAGCGTCACAGTCGAAACCGGCTATGTCGGCAGCAAGAGCGACCGGCTGCGCAACGACGGGATCGCGAACATCAACACCGTGCCGTTCGGTGCGCTGCTCGGCAACACCGGGGCGAATCCCGACGATTTCCGGCCGTTCCTGCTGTGGGGCGACATCAACGTCACGCAACACAACCTCTATTCGAACTATCACTCGTGGCAGTCGCTGGTGAGCCGGCAGACCGGCAAGTTCAGCTTCACCGCGGCCTATACGTTCTCGAAGGCGCTCGGCATCCGCGCCGGAGGCGGTCTCACCGGTCGCGCGATCTATCCGCCCGACATCAATCAGCTGCGCCAGTACACGTACGGCACGTTGGGCAACGACCGCCGCCACCTGCTGAGCCTTGCCTACAGCTGGCTCCTGCCCGAGGTGAAGAGCGGCGTCACGAACGCGATCCTCGGCAACTGGCAGATTTCCGGGATCTCGCAGTGGATCAGCGGCGTGCCGCTGCAGTTGGTCGGCGGCGACGGGAACTTCCGCATCAGCGGCACGAATGCTCAGGGCGTCGATCTGGATCAGCGCAACATCGTGGGGTCGCCGGACTATTCAGACCATGCCGGTACTGACCTGCGATCCAAGGGGCAGCGGCGACATCCTGGTGAAGGCCGAGTGCTTCGCGGCGCCCGGCGTGGGCGACGCCGGCAACTTACGTCTGGCCGAACATCATCGGACCGTCGTATATGAACCACGACTTCTCGCTCTTCAAGAACGTGCCGATTGGCGGCAACCGGAAGTTCCAGTTCCGCCTGTCGGCGTACAACGTGTTCAACCACCCGCAGCGGACGCCGGATGACGCTATCAACCTGGACCTGAACTACACGAACGGCGTCCAGACGAACGCGAACTTCGGCCTCCTACCGCAGGACAACAAGTACGGCCATCGGATCCTGCAGCTGGCGTTCAAGTTCTACTTCTAGACGCCAGGGACTGTCCCCCGTTCGATCGCGGGGGACTGTCCCCGGACTCCCCGAAGCGCAAGCGCGAAGGCGGGCTGTCACTAGACCGAAACGGGCCGGGCGTGGCCGACTGCGGCGCCCGGCCCTTCGTCTTTCTAGTGCCCACCGGCACCCGAACCTGCCGGTACAATCGAGGATGATGCGTCGCGCTCCGGCCCTGCTCGTCATGATTGCGCTCGCGGGACTCGCGTCACGAGCTCAGCGCCCAGCAGGTGCCGCCGGAGGACGCGAAGCTGTTCGAAACCGCTGCCCGCGCGCAGCAGGCCGGAGATTTGCCGGCCGCCGAAGCGAGCTACCGCGCGTTCCTGGAGCGCCAGCCGAAAAGCCTCGAAGCGCTCGTCAATCTCGGCGTCGTCTACGCCACGCTGGGGCGGTTCGACGACGCGATCGCGTCGTACCGGAAAGCGTTGGAGATTTCGTATCTTGAGCGCGCCGATTCGGATGAACCTGGCGCTGGCCTACTACAAGGCCGGGCGATGCGCCGAGGCGTTGCCCGAGTTTGCCACCGTGCTGGACGCGAATCCCGGGCTCTACAACGCCACGCTGCTGAAGGCCGACTGTCACCTCCAGGTGGGCGAGTTTGCCCGCGCCGTGGCGCTCCTCGACCCGATAGCCGGAGAGCATACGGACGATCAGGCGTTCAACTACGTGTTCGGCATGGCGCTCCTCCAGGACAAGCAGAGCGAGAAAGGGTCGGTGTACCTGGATCGCATCCTGAAGCAGGGCGATTCGGCCGAAGCGCACGTGCTGATGGGCGTGGCCAAGCGGGCGGCGGGAGAGTTTGCGGAGGCGAGGGAAGAATTCCGGAAGGCCGTGGCGCTGAACGCGTCCCTGCCCGTCGCGCATTCGCTGCTCGGCCAGGCGAGCCTCTCGACCGGCGATCGCGAAACGGCGCGCACCGCGTTCGAGCAGGAACTGGCGATCAACGCCAATGATTTCGAATCGAATCTGTACCTCGGTCTGATCCTGAAGGAGGACCGGGAATTCGACGCGGCGCGGCGGCACATCGATCGCGCGATGCAGCTGCGTCCGACCGACCCCGGCGCCCGCTACCAGCTGGCGACGATCATGCTGGCGGCGAACCAGCCGAAGCAGACCCTCGAAGCGGCCGGTCTGCTCGAAGCGCTCGTCGCCGAGTCGCCGGCCTTCGTCGAAGCGCACGTGTCGCTGGCCACCGCGTACTACCGGCTGAAGCGGAAGGCCGACGCCGACCGCCAGCGGGAGATCGTGGCGAAGCTGAACGCCGAGGCACAGGCCCGCCAGCCGGGCCCGCCCACCCCGGCGCCGCAGGAGTAGGAAGCAATGACGAGACACCCGTACCTCGCGCGACGACTGTGGCGGCGGGGCTTCAGCCCCGCGTCTTTGGCGGTTGCCGCCGTTGCGGCCTGCCTGCTGGCCGCGATGCCTCTGATCGCGCAGCAGGGTGGATCCGCGCCTCAGAAGAAACCCACGTTCGAAGCGCAGAGCACCGTCGTCCTGCTCGACATCGTCGTGCGGGACAAGAAAGGGAATCCGGTTCGGGACCTGCGCCCGGACGAGGTGAAGGTCGCCGAGGACGGCGTGCCGCGCGATCTGACCGCGTTCCGGCTGGTCGAGGGGCAGGTGAGCGACGACCGCGTCGCCGGCCCGGTGCCGGCCGGCCTGCAGCCCGATCCGAACCGGCAGGTGAGCCTCGTCACGATGGTGTTCGACAAGATTCTCGACAACCGCCAGCTGTCGAAGCAGGCGGCGCTCGATTTCATCGCGAACAACATGCAGTCGAACGTCTGGATCTCGGTGTTCACGATCGATCAGCGGCTGTATCTGCGACAGGCGTACACGCAGGATCCGTATCTGGTCAAGCAGGCGATTTTCGCCGCCACGAGTACGACCTCAGTCGCTGCGGCTTCGCTGGCCGGGCAGGCCTCGCTCGAAGAGCAACACGCCAAGGAAGCGAAGTCGATTGCCGAGCAGGCGGAGGCGGCAGCCGCCGGCTCGCCGACCGGCGCCGGAGCCCCGAATGCCGCCGCCATCGGCGGCGCCAACGTCGAAGCGCAGATGGCGCAGGTGATCGCGGCCAGTCTCCGCTTCTCGGACAGCATCCAGCGGCAGCAGCAGGGCCAGTCGACGCTCTACCCGATGCTCGCGCTCGTCAAGGCGCAGTCGCGGCTGGCCGGGCGCAAGACGCTGATCTATTTCTCGGAAGGACTGGTCGTCCCCAAGAACCTCGAGGAAGTGTTCAAGACGACGATCGGTGAAGCGAATCGGGCCAACGTGACGGTCTACGCGATCGACGCCCGAGGGCTGAACTCGGCGCGCGATTCCGAGGCCTCACGGTCCCAGCTGCTGAAGGCGGCGCGCGACAGCCAGACGCAGATGGCCAAGCGCGGCGCCGGCGCGGTTACCGTGGACGACGTGATGATTGCCGAGAACGCCGAAGAAAGCCTGCGCGCCAACGTGCAGGACACGCTCGGCGAGCTGGCGCAGAGCACCGGTGGCTTCCTGACCGCGAACACGAACGACTTCAAGCCGAACATGCAGCGGATCGCCACCGACATCGGCAGCTACTACGAGGCCGCGTACGTCCCGGTGAACACCGAGTTCGACGGCAAGTTCCGGAAGATCACCGTCAAGGTCACCCGGCCCGGCGTCACGGTGCAGAGCCGGTCGGGTTACTTCGCACTGCCGCCCGGCGAAGGGTCGGCGCTTCTGCCGTACGAAATGCCCCTGCTCACCGCGCTCGCCGTCGATCCGCCTCCGCACGCCTTCGAGTACCAGGCTGCGGCGCTCCAGTTCGGCATGTCCCCTGAGGGCCGAGAGCACGTCCTGATGTTCGAGGTGCCGCTCGAGAAGATGTCGTTCGAGGAAGACACCAAGAAGAAGACGTATCGGCTGCGGTTCTCGCTGCTGGCGCTGGTACGCGACGCCGAGGGCCAGGTGGTCGAACGGTTCAGCGACGACTATCCGTTCGAGGGGCCGCTCGACAAGCTGGACAACCTGCGGCAGGGGCATCTGATCTTCAAGCGCCCGTTCACGCTGAAGCCGGGGCAATACACCGTCGACTACGTGGCGCAGGATCGCGACAGCGGGAGGACCAGCGTCGAGAAGGCGTCGCTGCTGGTGCCGCCGGACGCGCAGTGCGCGGTCAGCACGGTCTCCGTGATTCGCCGCCTCGAGGAAGCGGGCGCCGAGATGCCGGCCAGCGATCCGTTGCGGCTCGATCGCATGCGCGTCGTGCCGAACTTCGACCTGCCGATCTCGAAAGCCCAGAACAAGAACTTGTCGGTGTATGTCGTGATCTACGCGAAGCCCGGTGCCACGACACCGCCGAAGATGTCGCTCGAGTTCATGCAGGGCGACCGCCTGATCGCGCGGGCGATGCCGGCGCTCGGCGCGCCCGACAAGGAGGGCAGGATCCCGTTTGTCGGCACCATCCCAATCGAGACCGTCCCCGCGGGCCAGTACAGCGTGCGCGCCCTCGTGCAGCAAGGCCAGGACGTCGCGGAGTCGGAAACGCCGGTGACGCTGGTTCCATGACATGCACACCAGTAGGGCCGAACTTTAGTTCGGCCGGACGCCGTGCTGGCCGAGCTAAAGCTCGGCCCGTACGTACGTCTTGTCGTCTACGCCCTCTTCAGCACACTCATTTCGGCGCAGCAACCCACGTCGCGCTTCCGCGCTGGCGTCGATCTCGTCACCGTCGACGTCGTCGTGCTCGGCAAGGACGGGAATCCCGTGCCGGGCCTGACCCGGCAGGACTTCGTGGTCGAGGAGGACGGACGGCCGCAGCAGGTGACCGAGTTCCAATCGGTGGAGCTGCCGCCGCCCTCCACGACCGCCCGGCCGGCGCGTCCGGTGCCCGAGCGCCGGATCTCGTTCAATTCGATCACGGCCGGACACATCGCGGGACGGGCGTTCGTGCTCGTCTTCGATGACATCAACCTGACGCGTCAGCAGGCGAGCGAGTCGAAGAAGGCGCTGCGCCGGTTCGTCGAGTCGGCAGTGACCGACGAGGACTCGCTGTCCCTGATCACGACAAGCGGCGGCGGCTGGTTTCACGCGCGGACGGCGCGCGATCGCGAGAGGCTGCTGGCGCTCGCCGACAAAGAGGACGGCAAGTACATCGAAGACACGTCGGCCGAGCGCATGACCGACTTCGAAGCGATGCGGATCACGGTCTTCCAGGACACGACCGTTGCCGCGCGCGTGCGGCGGCGCTACGCGAACTATCGCGTCGCCGGCATGCAGCCGACCACGACGCCCGGCGGCGTCGACGACATGCCGAGGATTGGTGAATCGCGCGGCAACGTCGGGGTGGTCGAGCCGTACATCGAGAGCCGCGCGTCGGGCGTCTACTCGCAGGTCGTCGCCCGCAACCGCATGACGCTCGGCATCCTCGAACGCGCGCTGAAGGCGCTCGAGGGCACGCGCGGCCGCAAGTCGGTCATCCTGCTGTCGAAGGGCTTCATTTACGATCCCGAGACCCGCGGCTTCAAGAACGTGTCGCGGGCGGCGCGCCGCGCCAACGTCGCGATCTACTTCGTCGACGCGCGCGGGCTGGTGGCGACGACGTCGAACTTCACCGCATCCGAAGGGAGCCCGATCGATGCGCGCGACATAGGCGCGACGTATGCGGACATTGCGCTCGACGCCGAGGGCGCCGTCAGCGTTGCCGAGGACAGCGGCGGCTTTGCCGTCCGCAACACCAACGATCTCGGCGCCGGCCTCGATCGGCTCGCGCGCGAATCGCGCAGCTATTACCTGCTCGGCTACGTGCCGAAGGACGCGAAGGCGGACGGCAAATTCCGCAAGATCTCGGTCAAGGTGAACCGCCCGGGCCTGAGCGTGCGCGCGCGGAAGGGCTACTTCGCGCCCGATCCCGCCGACGCGGCGGCCGCTCCGCCGACCGCGGATCTCGATCCCGAGGTGCGCCGCGCGCTCGATTCGCCGCGCGACGTCGCCGATCTGCCGGTCCGGGCCACGGCGCTGGTCTTCGATCGGTCCTCGACCGAGAGCGCCCGCGTGGTGATTGCGGCCGATGTCGACGTGCAATCGTTCCTGTTCGAGCCGGAAGACGGGGGCCGGTCGCGCGGCAGCATCGAGTTCGCGGTGGCCGCGACGCGCCTCGAGACCGGAGAGGTCTTTCATTTCGAGCAGACGACGGCGATGAACCTGAAGGCCGAGACGCGCGATCGCCTCGGCGTGACGTGGTATTCGATGGCGCGCGAGTTCTCGCTGCCGCCCGGGGCGTATCAGGCGCGCGTGGTGATTCGCGACCGCACCAGCGGCCGAGTGGGCAGCGTCACGCACGGGTTCGAAGTCCCGCCGCTCACCGGCTTCCGGGTCTCGTCGCCCATCCTGACCGACGTCCTGCAGAACGATCCGACCGGGCAGACCACGCCGAAGCCGGTGCTGCTGGCCCGGCGGACGTTCCTCGGCGGATCGACCCTCTATTGCCAGTTCACGGCGTACGGGGCGTCGCTGGACCCGTCAACAGGGAAGGCCAGGGTGAGCGGGAGCTGGGTGCTGAAGCGGGGCGACGGGACGCTGGTGCGCGAGTCGCCGACCACGACGCTGACCCCGGCGCCCGACGGGACCCTCGCGCGCATCTACGGGATTTCCCTCGCCGGGCTGCCGCCAGGCGACTACGAGCTGGGTCTCGCCGTACGAGACGAAATCGGGGTCAAGCTCGCGACCCTTCGGGAGCCGTTCACTGTCGACCGCGCGGTGGGGGTAACCGCGGCGCCGGCGGGCGTTTCCCCGCCGTGACCGTGGCCCGCGCGCCTCGATGCGCGCCGGTCGGCTAACTCAAACCATTTAGTCCCGCACTCAAACCATTTAGTAATCGTTTTTTGCCCCAGATTCCGGGTATTTCAGCGCACAGCCCGCGAATGCCCCGGCCACGGCCGATGTCCGCGATCGGACGCCGTTCGGATACATTTTTTTGGCCGCGGGACGACCCCTCCAGGACGCCCAGACCGGATCCGGACGGAGCAACGCCGGCGACCGGGAACGTTCACGATTCCGCACCCGCAGCAAATATGAGAGATCCCGCAAACTCAACCATTACAACACTTGCGGAGAATTGCTGCATGCGTTGATTAGCAGGCCGCGGCATCTCTCATGTGCAAATCGGATGAATCTCATCAGGGAGAGTGTTTACCACTCGGCGCAAAAGTGGTCAGCAAGTGGTTCACCAGCGGGGAAATTCGGTTTGACTTGCTTACTAGGTACTTGTGTATTACTCTCCGCACCCAATGAGAGTGGTCAAACCTCGCTCGTTACGGTGACCCCCTGAGGAGACCCATGCGTAATGTGTGCGTGAACCATGTAAGGCGGGTGGTGCAGCTCAGTGCCCTTGGCCTAGCGGCACTCGTTGCATTCAGTCCCGCGGTGTTCGGCCAATCCTCGACGACCGCGACCATTCGCGGCACCGTCCAAGACAGTAGTGGCGGCGTGCTGCCCGGCGCGAACGTCACGCTCACCAACGCTGGTACCAAGGCGGTGGTGGATACCGTCACTGACGATCGTGGCAGTTACCTGTTCGTCGTCTTCCCCGGCACCTACACCTTGAAGGTAGAGCTGTCCGGGTTCAAGACCTACGAACAGCAGAACCTCAGTCTGAGCCCGAATGACACCCGAGGCGTCGACATCAGCCTCGAGGTTGGCCAACAGACCGAGACGGTCACCGTCACCGCGCAGCAGGAAGTGATTCAGACGGAGACGGGCGCTCGTGAAGGTGTTCTCACGGCAAAGCAGATCGACAACCTGTCGATCATGGGACGCAGCGTGATGGAACTGTTGCGCATCCTTCCCGGCGTGGTCGTCGATTCCAATATCGGCGAGTCGACGGGAGCTGCCAAAGACGTCGCGAGCTACACCGTCAACGGCATCCGATCGTCGGGCAACACCGCGCAGCTCGATGGATCGAACCTCCTCGACATCGGCTGCAACTGCGGCATGATGGTGTCGATGAACAACGACATGGTCCAGGAGGTGAAGGTCCAGAGCTCCAACTTCGCGGCCGAATACGGTGCCGGCGGCATGAACGTGAGCGCGGTCACCAAGGCGGGCACGTCGTCGTTCCACGGCGTGGGCTACTACTACACCCGCGATTCGAAGTTCGCCGCCAACGACCGGTCGAACTCGATCACGGGCGTCGACAAGCCGAAGGCGAATTACAAGTACCCCGGCTTCAACGTCGGCGGTCCGATCTTCTTCGGCGACAGCTACACGAAGAACAAGGACAAGCTGTTCTTCTTCTTCGGCTACGAATGGCAGCGGCAGAAGATCGACTCGGGCAGCCGCTTCTCGCGCACGTACTCAGACGCGATGAAGAACGGCGACTTCAGCGAGCTGCTCGGCAACCGTGGCTCGAATCTGAATCAAGGTGCCGTGCCTGCCTTGAACCCGGACGGGTCTCCGGCCGGATTCAACCTGGCACCCGGACAGCTGAGAATCCCGGCGGGCTTCCCCGGGGCAGGCGGTCCAGCGCCGAACAACGACATGCGGCCGTACATGACGCCGCTCGGCACAGTACCTGGCCAGCCTCTATCCCGACTCGAACTACACCGATGCGAACAATCAGTTCAACTACGTCTACAGTGCCCTCGAGCCGGAGAACCGCGAAGAGCTGAAGCTGCGGTTCGATTGGAACGTCAACAACAACACCAAGGCGTTCGTCCGCATCTCCCGCGACCCGGCCGACACAGTGCGGCCGCGCGGCGGCTGGTGGGCGCCGAGTGACGTGGCGCTGCCGACTCCCAACATCGAGAAATCGCTCGGCCGGTCCTACAGCGGCAACCTCGTCTCGGTGTTGAGCCCCTCGATGACGAACGAGGCGGTGGTGAGCTACACGCGCCTGACGCTCGACAACTTCTGGCAGGACCCGAGCGTTATCGCGCAGGGCGCGGGCGGCGTCAACTTCCAGGGGTTCTCGGGGTTCCCGTATCCCACCGGTCCGGAGCTGCCATCCAACATCCTCATGTGGAGCGGCCAGGTGGGCAATCATGTGGTCCGCCATGCCGAACGTGTACGCCCACAACGACTCGCTGCAGTTCAGCGACAAGCTGACCAAGCTGATGGGCGCGCACGGATTGAAGTTCGGCGTCACCATCGAGCGCGGGCAGAAGCAGCAGGACTTCCAGAACGAGGAGTCCGGCCAGATCCAGTTCGACGGCGGAAACACGACCGGCACGGGTAATTCCGCGGCCGATATGCTGGTCGGCCGAATGAGCGCGCTCCAGCAGGGCACTGCGAGGGATGGCCAGCCGCTCGCCGGCATGCCGCATGGCGAGTTCCGCTATTGGGACTACGATGCCTTCGCGCAGGACAGCTGGAAGATCCGTCCGAACTTCACGCTCGAATACGGCGTCCGCTTCGGCAAGTGGACCAACAACGAAGAGCTGAGCGGACAGGAAGGCGGATACTTCACGCCGGATCAGGTACGATCCCACGGCGGGCACGTTCAAAGATCCAGGGACCTTCAAGCTGGTCAACGGCGTCTGTTACGTTTACAACGGCTGTGCGCCGGCGCGGCGTCCTGCCGAATCGCGACGCGTTCTTCCTCCCGCGAGTCAACGCCGCGTGGGACATCGGTGGCGACGGCAACAACGTCATCCGCGGCGGTTACGGAATGTTCTACAACCGCTACCAGGGCAACTTCGAGTACAACTCCTACCTGCGCCTCGCGCCCAACGCCTACAACGTGGGTGCCGGCTACACGGACGCCAAATCGTATGGCCTGCCGTACCTGTCCTTCGACAACGCGCGTCAGATCAATTTCCAGCAGCGAATCGGAAGCCTGGGGATCGAAACGCCGTCGACCGACTCGTTCAGCTGGCCGACCACCCACAGCTTCAGCGTCTCGTACGCGCGGCGTATCCCGTGGAACCAGGTGGTCGAGGTGGCCTACGTCGGGACCCGCGGCCGCGACCTGCTCAGCCGCACCAACGGCAACGTGATGCCATTTGGCGTCATGTCGTCGGGCTCTTTCAACGGCGTCGATCTGTCGGTGCCGATCAACCGCGTTTCCGTCGCGAGCGTGAGCAACAACCTCGCGTCGTTCCGTCCGTTCAACGCGCTGTCGAGCATCTCACTCGATGACTTCCGTGGCACCAGCGACTACAACTCGATGCAGGTCACGCTGAGCCGTCAGACGGGGAAGCGCCTCCAGTACTTCGTCGCGTACACCTATGGCAAATCCAAGGGCACGCTGGGGAACGACTTCTCGAATATGGATCCGTATGACCCGTCCCGCACCTACGGCGTCCTGCGGACTGACCGCACGCACATCCTGAATGTGTCGTGGAACGCCTTCCTGCCGGATGGCGCGCGCGGGAGCCTCGACAACGTGGTTCTGCGTGGCGCGCTGAACGGCTGGCAGGTCTCCGGTATCTCGACGCTGGCGAGCGGTATCCCGGTCACCCTCCGGTTCTCCGGTGATGCGGCGTCCCCCGCGATCGCCGCCGCCTACTTCGGCACGGCCGATGTCGTGGGTCCGGGGATCCGCAGGGTGGCGGGGGTACTACAGGCAACGCGTTGGCGCCGGTCTACCCGTGCGATCCACGACTGGATGGCAAAGACGTGGGTGAGAGGATCCTCGACCTCAGCTGCATCGGGGTGCCCGCGTTCGGCGAGAAGGGCGATCTCGTCCCGCCGAACAACATTCGCACGCCCACCCGCATGAACCACGACCTGACGCTCTTCAAGAACTTCCAGGTCCACGGAGAGCAGAAGTTCCAGTTCCGCGTGGGCTTCTTCAACATATTCAACCAGGCGTTCGCCAATACGAACATCGGTGGCGACATCGACCTGACGCTGGACACGAGATGCAACGTGCGGGCGAACGCGCCTGACGGCACGGGCGGCGTGCAGAACGTGTGCGACCCGACGCAGGGCTTCTCCTACACGCCGCAGACCCTGGACAACTTCGGGAAGATCAACCTGAAGCGCGGTCACCGCGTGGTCGAGTTCACGTTCAAGTACTACTTCTAGGATCGACGCTCGATCCGAGGAGAGTTCAAGGGGGAAGGCGACCGGCCTTCCCCCTTTTTTTTGCGCGGGCGGCGGGCCCGAACTAAAGTTCGGGCCTACGTGCCGTTGCAGCCGCCGCTGCTATAATCGAGAGGCTGCGTTCCATCACCACCACGGCGGGGCTGAAGCCCCGCCTCCACATGCCTGACGTAGCAACTGCCATGGTCCGGGTTCGTTTTCTGGCCGCGTTAGCTCCTGCTGGTCCTGCCGTTCCCGCTGTTCGGACAGTCCCGCACCGAGGATTTCGATCGGGTCTTCCTGCGCGGTCTGGAGATGCAGAAGGCCGGCGACTACATCGGCGCCATCGACGCCTACAAGACGGCGCTCGCCATCGACTCGACGCGCGTCGACGCGCTGTCGAATCTCGGCGCAGCCTACGTCCATCTCGGCCAGTTCGAGGACGCGATCGCGCAGTACGACGCCGCGCTCAAACTCGATCCGACGAACGCCACGGTCAGGCTGAACCTGGCGCTGGCCTACTACAAGTCGGGACGGCCGAACGAGGCGATCAAGCCGCTGAAGATCGTCGTCGCCACCAACCCCGACGCGAAGAACGCCTACCTGATTCTCGCCGACTGCTACCTGCAGACCGGCCAGGATCGGGACGCGGTGACACTGCTGCAACCGCGCGAGGCAATGTTCCAGGACGATCTCGCATTCGCGTACGTACTAGGGACCGCGCTGGTTCGAACCGGCGAGGAGCGTCAGGGCCAGCAGTACATCGACCGCATCTTCAAGACGGGCGACTCCGCCGAAGGACACCTCCTGATGGGAATCGCTCATCTCAACCGGTTCGATTATCCCGAGGCGAAGACCGAGCTCGAACGCGCGCTTCAGCTCAACGCGAGCTTGCCGACGGCGAATAGCGCGTACGGCCGGGCTCTGCTCGGGCTCGGCGACCAGGCCGGGGCCGCAGGCGCGTTCCGGAAGGAGCTCACGGTCAACATCAACGATTTCGAATCGAACCTGATGCTCGGCAGCATGCGGAAGAGCGCGAGCGACTTCGATGCCGCTCTGACTTACCTCAATCGCGCGATGGCGATCCATCCACAGGACCTGACTGCCCGGACGCTGGTGGCGAGCCTCAAGCTGCAGACCGGCGCCGTCGAGGAGGCCGTCCAGATTCTGCAGCAAGTGATTGCCGAAGCGCCCGAGAGCGTCGAAGCCCACGTGCAGCTGGCCACGGCCTACTACCGTCTCAAGCGCAAAGAGGACGGCGACAGGGAACGGGAAATCGTGAATCGGCTGAACCGTGAGCTGCAGGCCAAACAGGCCGGATCGTCGCCAGAAAACGCCCCAAGTGGAGACGCTCCCCCTTCCACGCCGGCACCCGCACCGGCAGTGAGGCCGCAGCGGTGAGACGATCCGCCGCCTGGCTCGCCGGCGTGATCGGCGCCGCCGTCCTGATGCTCGGATCGGCCGCCGCGCAGACGCCTCCTCCCGGCAAACCGAGCCAGAAGAGTGGTCCGGCGGCGCCGCCTTCGCCGTCCTTCGACGCGATCGTCAAGGCCGCTGAAGCTGCGCGCAAAGCCGAGCAGTGGCAAGAGGCCATCGACTTATACAAAAAGGCCGTCAAGCTGCGGCCGACTTATATCGAAGGTATCTGGTACCAGGGGACGGCGTATTACTCGCTTGACCAGTTCCGCGAATGTCGTGACGCGTTCCGGAGCGTGACTCGCGCCTCGCGCAAAGAACGGCACGGCGTACGCATTTCTCGGCCTGTGCGAGTTCGGCCTCAAGGACTACGACCGCGCGCTGCAGCACCTGTTGCAGTCGCGAATCCTTGGCATCGGCGATAAAGATCTCGGTGGCGTCGCCCGCTATCACGCCGCCATCATCATGACGCGTATCGAGCAGTACGAGCAGGCGCTCGAAACGCTCGGCGAGTTCGCCTCGGCCGGGAACGACAGCCCGCGCGTGATCGAGGCGATGGGGATCGCGACGCTGCGAATGGCGATGCTGCCGAACGAAGTGCCGCCTGACCGGCGCGAAATGGTGCTGATGGCTGGACGCGGCAGCTACATGATGGCGACGCGTCAGACGGCGGCGGCAGCGGCGGCGTTCCAGGCCATGGTCGAGCGGTACCCCGAAACTCCGAATGTTCACTACGCCTATGGCGTGTTCCTGCTGATCGAGCAGCCGGACAAGGCGATCGAGCAGTTCAAGCGAGAGCTGGAGCTTCAGCCGAATCATGCGCCATCGCTGATGCAGATCGCCTATGAGTATCTGAAGGAGAAAAACGCCGAAGCGGCGCTCCCGTGGGCGAAACAGGCCGTCGAGGTCGCCCCGAATTCATTCGGGACGCATAAGGCGCTTGGTGACGCGCTCCTCGATTCCGGCGATATCGAAGGCGCGATTCGAGAGCTGCAGACCGCGGCGCGGCTCGCCCCCGACAGCCCGAGTACGCGTCTCTCGCTGGCCAAAGCATTTCAGCGCGCCGGCCGCCCGGACGATGCGGCGCGCGAGCGCCAGGAATTCGCGCGACTGAATCGCCTGATGCGGACCACCCGAACCGGCGCCCAGTCGGTCGGCGGCATCGACGCCGATCGATCACCGCAAAGACGTCACGTCTACGCCCCAATAGAGGCACCTGATCCCGATCCCTGATCCCTGATCCCTGTCACTATGACTCCTATGAGCCGCTCTCACCGACTGCTTCTGTTCTTCGGCGCGTCCGTCATCTTCACGGCGTCGCTGCGCGGCGATTGTCCGCCGGAGCCTAGCGAAGGCGGATCAACAGCAAACGCCGCAGCGTGCGGCCGGTTCTGAGAAAGCCGGTGTCACCGCCGTGCTGGTGGATGTCGTCGTTCGCGACAAAAAGGACATGCCGGTCCGCGACCTGCAGCAGTCCGACTTCGAAATTCTCGAGGACGGCGCTCCGCAAGCCGTCGGCTCGTTCACACCGATCTTCGAGGCGGAGGCCTCAATGGCCGCCGCGCCGGTCGCGACAGCGGCACCGGTCGCCGCCGGCACCACAGGCGCAGACGGCACCGGAGCGATCCCCCCTGCCGCGAAGGTGACGCCGATCACGGCGTTGGTGTTCGATCGTCTCAGCCCGGAGGGACGTCAGCTGGCCGTGAAGGCGGCCAGGGCCTACGTGAGCGAAAAGGATCCGCTCCCTTCGATGATGGGTGTTTTCGGTGTCGATCTGGCGTTTACACCCTACGCACCGTTCACCAAGGATCGCGAGGCGCTGCAAAAGGCGCTCGACACGATCGAGACGCGCGCGTCCGCGACCTTCGGGATGGATCGTGAGCAAAAGGCGCGCATCGAAAGTAACGCCGCCACGACGCAACAACAGGCAGAGTCAGCGACTGGCGCGAACCAGGGCGCGGCCGGCGTCGACGCGCAGCTGGCACAAATGGCAGCGGACATGACGAAGGGGTTCGAAGCGCTCGAGCGCGACGAGCAGGGGTACGCCTCTGTCAACGGTCTCTTTGCCATCATCGGTGCGATGCGTCAGCTGCCCGGGCGTAAGAGTGTGGTGCTCTTCTCAGAAGGCGTGGCAATTCCGCCGGCGGTGCACCGTCTCTTCCTGGGCGTCATCGACGCAGCCAATCGGGCCAATGTCAGCATCTACACCATGGACGCGGCCGGCCTGCGTCCCGAGAGCGAGCAGGCCAAGATCCGCGACCAGGTCAACGCGGCCGGCAAACGCGGGCTCACGTCGTATGCGTCCACGCCAAGACGTGAAACCAACAGCAACGAGCCGCTGACGGAGGCACTCGAGCGCAACGAAGACGCGCTTCGCCAGGACCCCCACACGGGTCTCGGCGAGCTTGCCCAGGGCACCGGCGGCCTGGTGTTCGACAACACCAACAACCTGCGAACAGGGTTCGACCGCGTGGAAAGCGATCTGCGCAACTACTACCTGATTGGCTACACGTCGACGAACTCGGCTTACGACGGGACGTTCCGCAAGATCGAAGTCAAGGTCAACCGGCCGGGTCTGACCGTCGCGGCGCGGAAAGGGTACTTCGCGGTGCGCGATACGGGTGGCGCGCCGGTCAATACCTGGGAGGCCGCCGCGCTGGCCGCGCTCGACCGCCGGCCGGTGCCGAACGCATTCCCCTATCGCGCCGGTGTGCTGCAGTTTCCCAGCAACGAGAAACCCGGCCTCGTTCCGGTCGTCGTCGATCTGAAAACGGCGCCGATGTCGTTTCCGACGACCGAGGATCAGAAAAGCTTCAAGTCTGACTTTGCGGTGATCGTCCGCTTCGTTGACGCTCAGAACAAGGTCGTGCGGAAGGTGAGCCAGCACTACGAGATGAGCGCCGCGCTCGATAAGCTGGATCTGGCGAAGAACAGCGATGTGCTCTTCTATCGTGAGCCGGAGCTGCCGCCGGGCGTTTACACGATGGAGACGATCGTCTACGACAGGCCGACCGCCAAGGCGAGCGTCCGTTACGCCACGGTCGAAGTCGGGAGAGCCGATCCCACGAAGCTCCGGATGAGCAGCCTTATCATTGTCAAGCGTGGCGAAAAGGTCGGGGCGGACGAGCCCAGGACCGGACCTTTGTTCGTGAAGGACGTCCTCCTCTACCCGAATCTGGGCGAGGAGATCAGCAAAGCAAATAAGGAGGTCGGGTTCTTCTTCACCGTATATCCCGGGGCCGCCGGGGCCAAGCCGGAAGCGGTGCTCGAGTTGATTCAGAACGGGCAGCCGCTGGCGCAGGTGCCGCTGCCGCTTGACGCTCCCGACGCCTCGGGTCGCATCCAGCAAGTAGGACGGCTGCCGGTCGACGCGCTCGCGCCCGGGACGTACGAGTTGAGAGCCATCGTCAAGCAGGGATTGGAGCAGGTCGTCCGATCGACCACGCTTCACATCGCCAGCTGACGCGTAGCCAGGCGGACCTGACCACCTCCGCGAAGGCTGGTGGTCCGCCGTACACATTGGAGCCTCACGGAGGCAGTGATGACCAGGCGGGCTGTCGTCGTTCTAACGGCGTTGATCGCGGCGGGCGGGAGCGAAGGGCTCGGCACCGGCCAGAGCCAGGCCGTGCGGCCCTCCGACGGCCAGTCTTTCTCGTCGGCGACGACGGCCATCCTCGTGGATGTCGTCGTGCGCGATCGGAAAGGCCGACCGGTGACCGACATGAACTCTGCGGAGTTCTCTTTGTACGAGGACGGCACGCCCCAGAAGATCGACACGTTCGCGCGCGTCACGCGCGGCGGTGGAATCGGTGTGGACGTCAAATGGAAGCGTCCAGCGTCGACGGTCCACATCCTCCCCGCCGGCAGTCTGCCGCCGCCGTTGCCCGGTCAGGAAGAGGTGAACCCGTCGACGACTGCCCTCGTGTTCGATCACTTGTCGGAGGAGGCGCTTGGACTGGCCCAGGGGGCGACCCTCCAGTACGTACCCATGTCCGGCGAATCAGAGGTACGCGTCGGCGTGTTCGACACCGATTTCGGGATGCGCGTGATGCAGGGCTACACGACCGACCGGGCGGCGATTCGCCGGGCCGTCAGCAAAATCATGCCGGCCGGCAACTCGGCTGCCGATCAGAAGGCCGAACGGCGAGACGAAATCATGAAGCGCCGCCGCGAGCTGCAAGGCGAGCAGCTCACTATGGCTGCGGCGACGGCTGGCGGCGGCGCCATGGCGGCCAACGGCTCGCGGATGGGGCTGGCGGAGACCGAACTCCGACTCCTCGAGATGGAACGTGCGATGATCGATGGCTTCGACACGCTCGATCGCGACCATCAGGGCTTCGACACGACCCTGGCGCTGATACGGGTGATCCGCTCGCTCGCTGAGACTCCCGGCCGCAAGTCGATCGTGCTCTTCTCGGAGGGGCTGCCCGTCGCTCCAGGTACTGAGCGCGAGGTTTGACGATCTGATCGATGCGGCCAATCGCTCGAATGTCACCATATATGCCGTTGACGCCAAAGGCTTGCGCACGAGCAGCAGCTCCAGCGATACGCGCAAGCGCTTAGAGGAGTTCACCGACGATCGGATGATGCAGAACATCAGCGGCGGCAGCGGGGGCGACCAGCCGCTGACGCGCGGCCTCGAGCGGGTGGAGGATATGGTAAAGCTCGACTCGCGGACCGGCCTCGCTCGTCTCTCTGCAGACACCGGCGGGTTCCTGGTCGAAGAGTCGAACAATCTCGCGAAGGCGTTCCAGAGGATCGATGAAGACAATCGGTTCCACTACCTGCTGACGTATTCGCCGACCAATAGCGTCTTCGACGGGAAGTTCCGGACGATCGAGGTCAAGACCGGGCGATCGGGAACGCAGGTCTTCGCGCGCAAGGGGTATCGCGCCGTCCGCGCCCACACGCCCATCGACAGCGGCGGCTTCGAAGTGCCGGCGATTGCGTTGCTCGACCGGACGCCGCTGCCCAATGCCTTTCCAGTCCGTGCGCAAGGCTTCAGCTTCCCCGATCCGAGCCGCCCGGGCTTGACGCCCATCGTCGTACGCCTTTCGACCGATGTCCTGCAGTACGCCATCGACGCCGATCGGGGCACCTATTCTGCGCAGGTGGCAGTGGTCGTGCGGATGCGCGACGCGCAGTCCAGGGAAGCGCAGAAGCTCAGTCAGCAATACACGCTGTCTGGAGAGATCAAGGATCTCGACGCGGCCAAGCGAGGCACGATCCTCTTCTACCGTGAGCCGGAGCTCCCTCAGGGTGTCTACTCGCTCGAAACGGTTGTGCTCGACGTCGTGTCAGGGCGCGGAAGCGCACGTGTCTCGACGATCACCGTCGATCCTGCGGCGCCGACCGCATTGGGCATGAGCAGCCTGGTCATAGTCGATCGCTTGGAGGCAGTCGAAAGTGCACCGACGCCGTCGTCTGATCGCACGGCGCCCTTCTATGTCAAGAACACGCTGGTCTATCCGAATGTCGGCGATCCGGTCGCCAAAGGCGCAAGGTCCGATCTGCCGTTCTTCTTCACCGTCTATCGCGGATCGAAGGCCGGGCTGACCGCAACCGCCGAGCTGATGAAGAATGGCCAAGTGATAGCCTCAGTGCCGGTGGACCTCGCGGACGGTGACGGCTCGCAGCTCCAGGAGATTGGCAAGCTACCAATCGAGTCGCTGGCGCCCGGGACTTACGAGCTGCGGATTCGCGTCGCCTCGGCCGGCGAGGAAGTGGTGCGCTCGGCGTACTTCACCTTGGAGAACTGAGTGCGG
>CAVXSR010000018.1:0-35236 GCA_963764495.1 Vicinamibacteria bacterium
ATCGCCCGGCAGAACGTGGATGCCCAGCTCTCCACCGTGGCGCAACTCGAGGCCGCCCTCAAGGTCGACCAGGCGGCCATCGACAGAGCCCGGTTGAACCTGACGTATTCGCGCATCACCGCTCCCATCGGCGGACGAGTCGGCCTGCGGCTCGTCGATGCGGGCAATGTCGTCATGCCAGCAACAGCACCGGGCTCGTCGTGATCACGCAGGTGGAACCGATCGCCGTCGTGTTCACGCTGCCGGAGGATGCGCTGCGCACGGTGCTGCCGCGCATTCGCGCGCGCGCAAGACTGCCCGTGGACGCGTTCGATCGCAGCGGGGCGACACGGCTGGCCAGCGGATCGGTGGTCACGGTCGACAACCAGATCGACCAGTCCACCGGCACGGTGCGCGTGAAGGCGGTGTTCGAGAACCGCGATCACGCGCTCTTCCCGGCCCAGTTCGTCAACGTGCAGCTGCTCGCCGAACAACGCGCGCAGCTCGTCGTACCAGCAGCCGCGGTGCAGCAAGGTCCACAGGGTCCATTCGTCTACATCGTCCGCAAGGGCGAAGCCGCCGTGCGGCCTGTCACGGTCGGGGCGACGAGGGTGAGCGCGCCTCTATCGTCAATGGACTCGACCCTGGCGACTTCGTCATCACCGACGGCATCGATCGGCTGCGCGAGGGAAGGGCGTGGAGGTTCGCGAGTGAGCCTCTCGCGGCCGTTCATCCTGCGACCGGTCGCGACCTCGCTGCTGATGGTTCGTCCATGGCGGGCGGACGTGGCGTACCAGCAGCTGCCCGTCTCGGCGCTGCCGGAAGTGGACTATCCGACCATCCAGGTCACCACGTTCTATCCGGGCGCGAGTCCAGACGTGATGGCGACGTCGGTGACCGCGCCGCTCGAGCGGCAATTCGGCCAGATGCCGGGTCTCAAACAGATGACGTCGACGAGCTCATTCGGCAGCTCGGTCATCACGCTGCAGTTCGACCTCGCGCTGAACATCGACATCGCCGAGCAGGAGGTGCAGGCGGCCGTCAACGCGAGCGGCACGTTGCTTCCGAGCGACCTGCCCAATCCGCCGGTGTACAGCAAGGTGAACCCCGCCGACGCGCCGGTGCTGACGCTGGCACTCACCTCCGAGCGTGTTACCGCTGCGCGAGGTGCAGTCGCTGGCCGATACGCGACTGGCTCCGAAGATCTCACAGCTTCCCGGCGTCGGCTTGGTCACCATCAGCGGCGGACAGAAACCAGCCGTCCGGGTGCAAGCCAATCCAACGGCGTTAGCGGCGTACGGCTCGGTCTCGCGCAGCCGCAGGCCATCGCCGCGGCGAACGCGAATCAGGCCAAGGGTGCCTTCGACGGTCCGCAACGGGCCTACACCATCGACGCCAACGATCAGCTCCTCCGGCGCCGCGTACCGGTCGCTGGTCGTGGCCTACAAGGATGGCGCGCCGGTGCGCCTCTCGGATGTCGCCGACGTCGTCGACGGTGTCGAGGACATTCGCCAGGCGGCCTGGGTCAACACGACTCCGGCGGTCATCGTGAACATCCAGCGCCAGCCGTCCGCCAACACGATCGCCGTGGTCGATCGGATCAAGGCGCTGCTGCCCAGCTTTCGGACACGCTGCCACCTGCCGTGCACGTCTCCGTGCTCACCGATCGCACGACGACGATTCGTGCCTCGGTTGCGGATGTGCAGTTCGAACTGGTGCTGACCGTGGCGCTCGTCGTAGCGGTGATCTTCCTGTTCCTCCGGAAGCTCTCGACGACGCTGATTCCGGCGGTCGCCGTGCCGCTGTCGCTTGTCGGCACCTTTGCCGCCATGTACTTCGCCGGATTCAGCCTCAACAACCTGACACTGATGGCGCTCACGATCTCGACGGGCTTCGTCGTCGACGATGCGATCGTCATGATCGAGAACATCACGCGCTACGTCGAAGCCGGCGAGCCTCCGCTGCAGGCGGCGCTCAAGGGCGCCGAGCAGATCGGCTTCACGATCGTCTCGCTCACCGTGTCGCTCATCGCCGTGCTGATTCCGCTGCTCTTCATGAGCGACATCGTCGGGCGGCTGTTCGGGAGTTTGCCGTCACGTTGAGCGTGACGATCCTGGTGTCGGCGGTGGTGTCGCTCACGCTGACGCCGATGATGTGCGCGCGCATTTTGCGGCACACGCCCCGAGCACAGGAGGGACGACTCGCCGCGGCGCTGGACAAAGGCTTCGAGCGGATGGTCGCTACGACCGTTCGCTGAGTGGGTGCTGAGCGGCCAGCGGGCGACGCTGATGGTGTTCGTGGCGACGGTTGCGCTCACGGCGATGCTGTTCGTGATCGTGCCGAAGGGATTTTTCCCGGTGCAGGACACGGGCCTGATCATCGGCGTCACCGAGGCCCCACAGACCATCTCGTTCGCCGAGCTCGCCGAGACGTCAACAGGCGCTGGTGAAGGCGCTGTCGCCGATCCGGCCGTCAAAAGCCTCTCGTCATTCGTCGGCGTGGACGGCACGAACGTGACGCCGAACAGCGGCCGTCTGCAGATCAATCTGAAGCCGCTCGCGAGCGGCGCGACGACGTCAGCACCGTGATCCGCCGTCTGCAGTCGCGCGCCGGCGCGGTACCGGGCATCACGCTCTACATGCAGGCCGTCCAGGATCTCGAGGTCGAAGATCGCGTCAGCCGCACGCAGTACCAGTACAGCCTCGAGCACCCGGACAGGGCGAGCTGGATCTCTGGGGCAGCCGTCTGCTCGACGTGCTGCGCCGCGAGCCCGCGCTGCAGGATGTCGCCACCGACCAGCAGACCGGCGGTGTGCGCGCGGATGTCGCCATCGATCGTGACACCGCCTCGCGGTTCGGCATCAGCGCGCAGACGTGGACGACGCGCTGTACAGCGCGTTCGGCCAGCGCCAGGTGTCGACGATCTTCACGCAGTTGAACCAGTACCACGTCGTGCTGGAGGTCAAGCCTGGATACCGCCGCAGTCCTGATGCATTGACGACGCTCTACGTGCCGGCGGTGACGGCCGCCCGGTTCCACTTCAAGCGTTCGCGAAGGTCACCACGGCCAGCACGCCGCTCACCGTCAATCACCAGGGACAGTTCCCCGCGGCGACGTTGTCGTTCAACCTGGCCGAGGGCGCGTCTCTTGGCGAGGCGGTGAAGGCTGTAGAGGAGGCCACGCGCCGAATCGGGTTGCCCGCCGGATTCCGGGCAGGATTCCAGGGGACAGCCGCAGCGTTTCAGGCGTCGCTCGCCAACGAAGGATGGCTCATCCTCGCCGCGGTGGTGACCGTCTACATCGTGCTCGGCGTGCTCTACGAGAGCTACATCCACCCGTTGACGATTCTCTCGACGCTGCCATCAGCCGGCATCGGCGCGCTGCTCGCGCTGCTGTTGACACGCCAGGACCTCGGCGTCGTCGCGCTGATCGGCCTCGTGCTCCTGATCGGCATCGTGAAGAAGAACGCGATCATGATGATCGACTTCGCGCTCGAGGCGCAGCGGGAGCGCGGCGCCTTGCCGCACGACGCGATCTATCAGGCGTCGCTCCTGCGCTTCCGTCCCATCATGATGACGACCATGGCGGCGCTCCTGGGTGGGCTGCCGCTCGCGCTGGCTCGGGACCGGCGCAGAGCTGCGGCGACCGCTCGGGATCACGATCGTCGGGGGCTGCTGGTCAGCCAGGTGCTGACGCTCTACACGACGCCGGTGATGTACCTGGCGTTCGAGCGACTCTCCGCGCGCGTGCGGGCGACGGCCGTGAGCTCTCCGAGCCCTTCATCCGGCGTCCCGTGGCGACGAGCCTGCTGGCCTGGCGCTGGCGCTCGCGGGTGCGCTGGCGTTCGCGAACCTGCCGGTCGCCCCGCTGCCGCAGGTGGCCTATCCGACGATCGTCGTGAGCGCCGCACTCCCCGGCGCCAGCCCGGAAACGATGGCGTCAGCCGTTGCGACGCCGCTCGAACGGCAGTTCGGCCGCATCGCCGGCGTGACGGAGATGACTCGTCGAGCGGACTGGGCAGCACCAGCGTCGTCCTGCAGTTCGACTTTCCCGGGACATCGACGCGGCTGCGCGAGACGTGCAGGCCGCGATCAACGCCGCCCGTGGGCAGCTGCCGGCGAATCTGCCGAGTAACCCCTCGTACCGCAAGGTCAATCCGGCGGACGCGCCGGCCATCATCCTGTCGCTCACCTCCGACACGCTGCCTATCAGCCGTATCTACGATCTCGCGTCCTCGGTGCTGGCGCAGGAGATCGCGCAGATGGACGGCGTCGGCCAGGTCAACGTCGGCGGCGGCGCACTGCCGGCGGTGCGCGTGGAGCTGAACCCGACTGTCCTGAACAAATACGGGATCTCGCTCGAGCAGGTGCGGAGCGTCCTTGGACAGGCGAACGCAAACCGTCCGAAGGGGCAGCTCGCTGACGAGCGAACGAGCTGGGAGATCCACAGCAACGATCAGCTGCTCAAGGCGGCCGACTATCTGCCGCTCATCGTCGCGGCGCCAGGGCGCGGTCGTGCGGCTCGTCGATCTCGGCGCGGTTACAGACGGCGTCCAGGACGTGCGCGCCGCGGGACTGTCGATGGGCACCCGGCGGTGTCGATGGTGGTGATCGACCGCGCCTGGCGCCAACATCATCGATACTGTCGATCGCATCCGGGCGGAGCTGCCGCGATTCCGCGCGCTGCTTCCCGCAGCCGTCGATCCCGTGTCGCGGTCGATCGGACGACGACGATTCGCGCGTCGGTCCATGACGTCGAACGCACGCTGGTGATCGCCATCGGCCTGGTCGTGCTGGTCGTGTTCGCGTTCCTGCGAAACGGCTGGGCGACGGTCATCCCGAGCGTCGCCGTGCCGCTCTCGCTGCTCGGCACGTTCGCCGTGATGTGGTTTCTGGGCTACAGCCTCGACAACCTGTCGTTGATGGCGCTCACCATCTCGACCGGCTTCGTCGTGGACGATGCGATCGTCGTGCTCGAGAACATCGCGAGACACCTCGACGAAGGCCGCACGCCAATCGAGGCCGCACTCGCGGGCTCGCGTGAGATCGGGTTCACGGTGCTCTCGATGAGCCTCTCGCTCGTCGCCGTCTTCATTCCGCTGCTGTTCATGGGCGGCCTCGTCGGACGGCTGTTCCGCGAGTTTGCGGTCACGCTGTCGGTGGCGGTGGCCGTTTCGCTCGTCATCTCTCTGACGACGACGCCAATGCTGTGCGCCCGTTTTCTGCGCAGGCCGCAGGAGTCCGGCCGCGTCTCGAGCTGGAGCGATCGCGCATACGAGCGCCTGCGAGCCGGCTACGACCGCACACTGGGCTGGGCGCTGGCGCACACGGGGTGACGTGCTGTTGCTTCTGGTACTCGTGAACGTCTATCTCCTGACGGTCGTGCCAAAGGGGTTCTTTCCCCAGCAGGACAACGGTCTCATGATGGGGACGATTCAGGCCTCGCAAGGCACTTCGTCCCAGGCGATGCGCCAGATTCTCGCTGAGGATGTCCGCCGGCTCCGTCGCGATCCCGCCATTGACACGGTCGTGGCGTTGGGCGGCGGACGACGGAGAATCAGGCCAGGCTCTTCATTTCGCTGAAGCCCCGCGCGCGCGGCGCGAGCGCGGACCAGGTGATTGCGCGGCTGCGGCCGGCGTTCGCGAACGACCTGCGCGCAAGCTCTATCTCCAGGCGGCCCAGGACATCCGCGTCGGCGGCCGGCTCGCGAACGGGCAATACAGTACACCCTGCAAGGCGACGATCTGGCGTCGCTCAGGACGTGGGCACCTCGTCTCGTGGCACGGCTGCGCCAGGAGCCGCTCGTCGCCGACGTCAACACCGATCAGCAGGACAGCGGGCCTGAGTGCGCGTCGACATCGACCGAGATACGGCCGCGCGACTGGGCGTCAGCGCCGCGGGGATCGATCAGGCGCTGTACGACGCCTTCGGGCAGCGCCAGGTCGCGACGCTGTACGCGGGATTGAACCAGTACCGCGTCGTCATGGAGGTGGCGCCGGAGTACTGGCAACATCCCGACACCCTCAACGGGATGTATGTCGCCAGCGGTCCGGTACGCTCATCCCGCTCTCGGCGGTCGCGCGGTTCGGGCTCGACCATCGCCGCTCGCCGTCAACCATCAGTCGCAGTTCCCGGCCGTCACCCTGTCGTTCAATCTCAGGCCGGGTGCCTCGCTCGGCGATGCCGTCGAGGCGATCGATCGTGCGGCCCGGGACATCGGCATGCCGATCAGCCTCCACGGGGATTCCAGGGAACAGCGCGCGTCTTTCAGGAGTCGCTCGGAAACGAGCCGTGGCTGATCGCGGCCGCGCTCGCGGTCGTGTACATCGTGCTCGGCGTGCTCTATGAGAGCCTCGTCCATCCCTTGACCATTCTGTCGACCCTGCCGTCGGCCGGCGCCGGTGCAATGTTGGCGCTCGCGGTCACGAAGACCGACTTCACGGTGATTGCGCTCGTCGGGCTGATTCTACTCATCGGCATCGTGAAGAAGAACGCGATCATGATGATCGACGTGGCCCTCGATGCCGAGCGTCACGAGGGCCTCCCCCCCGAAGCCGCGATACGAAAAGCGTCCCTGCTTCGCCTTCGCCCGATTCTGATGACAACGATGGCGGCGATGCTCGCCGCGCTGCCCATGGTCCTCAACACTGGATCGGCTCGGAGCTCCGGCGGCCGCTCGGCATTTCGATCATCGGCGGGTTGATGGTCAGCCAGGTGCTCACGCTTTACACGACACCGGCGCTTTATCTGTGATGGATCGCCTGCGCCTGCGCCGGCGAGGAGAACGTGATGAGTACGCGCATCACGGCCGCCGCTTTCGTTCTGGCAGCATTCCTACTGACTGGTTGCGCTGTCGGTCCGCGCTATATCGAGCCGCCGCTGACGGTCCCGCCCGCGTACAAGGAGGCTGCGCTCGTCAATGGCGACCTGCTTCAGCCCGCCGACCCACGCGATCACATGTCGCGCCAAGGGTGGTGGGACGTGTTCGTCGATGGCGATTGAACGAACTCGAAGCGCGGCTCATGAGCGGCAATCCGGCGCTCGCCGAGGCGGAAGCACGTGTGCGTCAGGCACGAGCCTTCGTCCGCCAGGATCGGGCGGCGTATTTCCGCTGTGAGACGACGGCATCCGTCGTGCGCAGCAGGCCGGCGCGGGAAGGGCAGCGTCCGGGACGGCAGGACGTTAACCGACTACTCGGTCGGTGCGGACGCGTCCTGGGAAGCCGATTTGTGGGGGCGTATCCGTCAGACAGTCGCCGGGGCCGGCGACTGGACAGGCGGCCGCGGTGACCTCGAGAGTGCTCGTCTGAGCCTGACAGCCGAACTCGCCGCCGATTACTTCCAGCTGCGTTCGTTCGATGCCGAGCTGGCGCTGTTCGATCAAACGATTGACGCATACCAGCGCGCCGCGACATTGACGCGCAATCAGTACGACGCGGGCATCGTCTCGCGCGCCGACGTCGAACAGGCGAAACGCAACTCGCGTCTGCACAAGCGCAGGCGATCGATGTCCGTCTTGAGCGAACGCAGCTCGAGCACGCGATTGCCGTCCTCATCGGCGAGCCGCCAGCGAGCCTGTCGCTCGCGCCGATGCCGCTCGAAGGCGAACCGCCGGCCAGCCCGAAGTGCCATCGCGCTGCTGGAGCGACGGCCCGACATGGCCGCCGCCGAGCGCCGTGTCGCCGCCGCCAATGCCGAAGTCGGCGTCGCATCGGCTGCGTTCTTTCCAGCGGTCACGCTCGGCGAAGCGGCGGTTTTCAGGCGACACGCCTTCAGCAGTGGCTATCGTGGCCGACACGGTCTGGTCGGTGGGTCCGGCGTTGGCGCTGACGGTGTTCGACGGCGGCGCGCGCCGCGCCGCAAAGGCGCGGCGGTGGCCGGCTATGACGAAAGGGTTGGCGCGTATCGGCAGACGGTGCTCTCCGCCTTTCAGGACGTGGAAGACAACCTCGCGGCCGAACGGCTGCTGGCCGAGGAGGCGACCGAACACGCCGCCGCGGTCACCGCCGCTCAACGGTCCCTCGACATCTCGCTCAACCAGTACCGGGCTGGACTGGTGAGCTATCTGCAGGTGGCGACGCAACAGACCGCGCTACTCACCAACCAGCGCGCTGCGGTGTCGGTGACCGTGCGCCGGTTTTCCGCGTCGGTTCAACTCGTGCGGGCGCTCGGCGGCGGATGGGAGCGATCGTCGCTGCCGGCTCGCGTGAATTAAGCGGAATTAATCCGCCGTTCACGACTCGCTTATCTGCGCAGCCGTCCAATATCAGTAGAGAGTGACGACGGCGCGCGATACTCGACGCGCTGAAAAGGAGATTGCCATGAACTCGATACTCAAGAGATCCCTGGTGCTGACGGGCGCCGTGCTGGCGCTTGGCCAGGGCGCCGCCCGCGCCGCCGACTTCCGGGAAATGACGGCCAACGTGCCGTTCCCGTTCGTCGTCGAAAACAAGACACTACCGGCCGGTCGGGTACTTGCTACAGCGGGACGACCAGGACCGGTCGCTGTTACTGATTCGCAATGAGAGCGGAAAACCCGTTGGCCGCTACGCGCTCACTTACAACGCCGGCGGCCACGATCCGTCGGGCGACAAGCCTTGCCTGTCGTTCACGCGCAAAGATGGCAAGTACGAGCTGACGAGCGTCTGGGAGTCGAACGACGAAGGCGTGATCGTGATTGAGAAGAAGTGATGGGAATTGCGATTGCGGATTGGATTGCGGATTGCGGATTGCGGATTGGGAATTGGTCATGAAACGCTCATTGATAGCCCTGATTGTTCTTGTCGCGGGTATCCCCGTTTCATCAGCTCACGCGCAGGCGCCGCTGCCGTCGGCGGCGCCTCCGCCTTCATACGCGCCGCAGGAGCTGGATCGAATCGTGTCCCCGATTGCTCTCTATCCTGATCCGCTGCTGGCGCAGGTGCTTGCCGCCGCCACCTACTCTTCGGAGATCCCTGACGGGGCGAGCTGGTCGGACAGTCACCATTACCTGGTCGACGGCCGTCTCACCCAGGCCATCGCCGAAGACCGGCTCCCCTGGGACCCGAGCGTGCAGGCGCTGCTGCCGTTCCCCTCGGTGCTCGAGATGATGGCGGGCGATATGGCGTGGACCGAGGAGCTCGGAAACGCGTTTCTCGCCGATCAGGCCGGCGTGATGGATGCCGTGCAGCAGCTGCGTCGCGAGGCGCAACAGTACGGCTATCTGCGTTCCACGCCTGATATCACGGTCTCGGGCGACACCTTCATCGCGATCGCTCCGGTCGATCCCTACTACATCCAGGTGCCGTCCTACGATCCGCTCGTCGTCTTCGCGCCGCCGCGGCCGGGTATTCAGGTGGGGACGGCCGTGCGCTTTCACATCGGCATCCGGATCGGTGACGCGTTCACGCCGTGGGGATGGGGCGGCAGCACACATCTCGTCTGGCCGAGCCACACCCTGGTCATCAACCAGACGCCGTGGCGCCGGACGTGGGCGAACCGGACGACCTACGTGCATCCGTACACGGTCGCCCGCTACAGCGGACCACGGCCCGTTGAGCAACATCATTTGAAGCCGCGCACCGCGCACGACCGTCGTGCCGAGCAAGAGCACGCCGCGCAGCAGCATCACTGAAAGTCGAGCGCGTGGCATGCATCTGACGGGTCCCCAGCTCGACGCCAGGCTTCGGAAGCGATCCGAGCCGGCAGGCACGTTCGTCTACGTGGCTGTCGGCCTGTCGCTCGCCATCATCTTCTGGCTGGATCGGGTCACCGCGTCGGCGCCCCTCCAGCATCTGTACTATCTGCCGATCATTCTCGCCAGCCTGCGGTTGGGCGCGCGCGCGGGATTCGGCGTGTCCATCGCCGCGGTCGTGCTGTACCACCTCGCCAACCCGGCGATGTTCGTGGCCGGCTACAAGGAATCTGACATCGTTCAGATCGCCTTGTTCGTCGCCGTGGGTCTGGTGACGGCACGGCTCTCCAGCGATGCACAGCGCCTGCACCATCTTGCGGCGACCGACGATCTGACCGGCCTGCACAATCTCCGGTCGTTCGAAGCGCGCCTGACGAATCTGGTGCGCGCCTCAGAGACAGCAGGCACTCCGCTGGCGATGCTGGTGCTCGACGTCGATCGGCTGAAATCGATCAACGACGTCCATGGGCATCTGGCCGGCGCTGAAGCCGTTCGCACGGTCGGCAGGGTGCTCGCGACGCATCTTCCCGGCAAGGCCGTCGCCTGTCGATACGGAGGCGACGAGTTCGCGGTCGCCCTTCCCGGCCACTCGGCCGCCCAGGCGCTGGTCGTCGCCGGCGATCTGCGCCACGCCGTCGCCGGTCTCGCGCCAACGCTGGCCGGCATCAGTTTTCGGCGCGGCACACTGTCGATCAGCGTCGGCGTGGCCTGCCTCGAGTCGCAGCCGAGACGCAAACCGGGTCTCGCGGTGACGCCCTCGCCGCACACGTCCGGCGAAGTCCTGTTCAACGCCGCAGATAATGCCCTCTATCGCGCCAAGCGCGACGGGCGCAATCGCGTGAGCGTCGCGTCGTAAGCCTTGAGGAGCGTCGGACCGTCTGTAGCCGGCTCTGTAATCCGCCATGATCACGTCACCCGTGTTTGCCACGGGAGAGGCCGTGTCAAGGTCTTCAGCGTGACGCTACGCGGAAGTACGCTCGCCACGCCGAAGGACTACACGGTGGGCGGGAATACGACGTCGTGCTGACAGGCTCAGCTTCGAGAAATCGCAGCCCGCGGCCGGCCGCGGGCGGCCCGAAAATTGCTCTTTGATGCTCAGTGACGGCACGGGACCGCTCCACTAAAAGGACGAAGCCATGCGGCTGATACGCACCTTTCTGATTCTCGTGATCGGCGTGATCATCGGCGTGTTCGTGGCCAGTTACTGGTCGGAGAACGGTTGGGCCATCGGACCGGTAGTGGGGTCCAGTCAGACGGACGCCGCCAAGGTACGACAGCGCGGAGCCGAGCTGACGAGAGAAGCGGCGCAAAAGGCCACCGACGCCGCGAATCAACTCGAGGACGCCGTAAGCGACGGGGCACTTACGGCGAAGATCTCGTCGAAGCTGGCGCTCGACGACTACGTGAACGCTCGCACGATCAACGTCGACACGTCGGCGTCGGTCGTGACCCTTCGAGGCACGGTGGCGTCCGAGGACGAACGCGCGCGGGCGATGCGCCTTGCGCGCGAGACAAGAGGCGTCACACGAGTGATCGACGAACTCCAAGTGAAGGCGCGATGAGACAGTCGGCAATCCTCATCCTCTTCGCCGCCAGTTGCGCAGACATGTCGGCCGCCCGGGTGGCGAGCGACGGAACCCCCGTTGCCACGAAGGCTGAGGTCAGACGTCCACGCGCAGCGTCTCGACGGGACGGACGCGGATTCTCACGGATCAAAGCCGGTCACGGATTGACACGGATTCTCGCGGATCAAAACCGGTCGCGGATTGGCGCGGATCCACACGGATCAGAGGGTCGCGCGCGGCCGAAGGCCGGCGCTGGGACGGGTCGCGCGCGCGGATTGCAAGCCACCCACATGTTTTCCAAAGTGGCTTGCGATCCGCGTGCGCGGCCCGTCCATGCCGCGCTGCGCGCGGCGCGACCCGGCAGAATGTACCTGTAGCCCCGATCTTTCCGTGTCTTTCCGTGGTCATCCGTGACCAGAAGATCCGCGTCGGTCCGCAGGCATCCGTGCGATCCGCCACGGCGCCCCGTTCCCATCGAATATCAACAGGAGCCGGCGCGGAACTTTCTCGAGAGGTTTACGGTCTGATTGCTCATGGGACGTGCGCTTCCTCTGTGCTGCCTGGCGCTGGCGGTGTGCGTCCCGCGTCAGGATGCGCCGACGGTTGATGCGGCAACTCGAAATACCGTCATCGAAACGGCGATCGCCAGTCTGGCCGAGTATTACGTGTTTCCGGACACAGCGAAGAAGATGGCCGATGCGGTTCGCGATCGACGGGCGCGTGGTGACTACGATTCGGTGACTGACGGCGCCGAATTCGCGCGATTGCTGACGGAGCATTTTCAGGCCGTGAGCCACGATCGGCACCTTCGCGTGAGCTTCGACGCAAGCGGCTTCTCAGCCGGGCACGATGGAGCGCCGAGCATCGAAGAACAAACCCGAGTCCGGCGCGAGCTGGTCAGCACGAATTGCGGTTTCAACAAAGCGGAGCGCCTGGACGGCAACATCGGCTATCTCGAGTTTCGCTTCTTTGGTCCCGTTGACGATTGCGGCGAGACGGCATCGGCGGCAATGAGTTTTCTCGCCGGAACCGATGCCTTGATGTCGACCTCCGCGAAAACGGCGGCGGTGCACCCGCCTGATTGCCCATCAGTTCTTACCTGTTTGACACGCCGACGCACCTCAATGACATCTGGGAGCGACGGACGAACGCGACGCGCGAGTTCTGGACGGAAGCGACGGTTTCCGGCAAGCGCTTCGGTGGCCGCAAGCCAGTGTATGTGTTGACCGCAACGCGTACATTCTCCGGCGCCGAGGAGTTCTCGTACAACCTCAAGATCCTGAAGCGCGCCACGATCGTCGGCGAGGTGACGGGCGGCGGCGCGCACCCGGTGGCTTCGCACCGAATCCATCGCCATTTCATGATCGGCGTTCCCTTCGCGCGTGCCATCAATCCGATTACGAAGACGAACTGGGAGGGGACGGGCGTCGAGCCCGATGTCGCGGTGCCTGCAGCACGGGCGCTCGAGGCAGCGTTGAAGCTCGCCCGGGTGAGCGTGGACCGGAAGTAGGGATTACTCTGTTCGCAACGTGACGGCCGGGTCGATCGACGCCGCGCGCCGCGCCGGCACGCCGCACGCGATCGCCGCGACAAGGAGCAGCAGGAGCGTGCCGGCGAGATACGTGATCGGGTCGAGCGGCGTCACCCCGTAGAGCAGCGTACCGAGCCCGCGGCTGACGACCGCGGCCCCACCCAGGCCGATCGCGACGCCCACCAGGACGAGCGTCATGCCCTGGCCCATCACCAGCTCGAGGATTGCCCGGCGGGACGCGCCCAGCGCGGCACGAACGCCGATCTCGCGGGTTCGCTCGGCGATACTGCCCGCGAGCATGCCGTAGATGCCGGTGGCCGCGAGCGCAAGCGCGACGATCCCGAACGCCTCGAACAGGATCAGCGCGAACTGCCGCTCGGCTTCCGATTGAGCGACGAGGCGATCCATTGTCGCGATCCGAACGACGGGCTGGTCTTTGTCCACGCTCCAGATGGCGTGTCGCAGGGCCGGTACCAGTGCGGCCGCCTCTCCCTTGGCGCGGACCACGAGCCAGCGCGCCCGGTCGGCGTACGACCACTGCTCGTTCGTGAGATAGACCGCCGCCCCCTGGCTGACCGCGAGCGATGTCTGGCGCACGTCGCCGACGATGCCGACGACCGTATACCAGGGGCGATCGGTCGCACCGACGTGGATCCGCTGTCCGATCGGATCTCTGCCCGCGAACCGGCGCCGCGCCAGCGACTCGCCGATGACGACGGCGAGCGGTGCGCTCGAGGTGTCGCGTTCGCTCAACAGGCGACCGCGGCGCAGCGGGATGCGCATGGTCTGGAAATAGCCAGGGCTGACCGCATACCGAAATGCGCTGTGATCGTCGTCCGAACGGTCATCCGGATTCGCCTCGAGCTGCACGCCGTACATGTCCAGATCGCCGCTGAGGGGCAGCTGGGTGGTGAAGGCGGCGCCCGAGACGCCTGGCAGCACGCGCACCGCGTCGAGCGCATCAGCAAAGAACCGGTGCGTCGTCCCGTCGTCGTCGAACCGGCGGCCGGAGGCCTGCACCTGCATCGTGAGCACGTGGGCCGCGTCGAAACCTGGATCGATCGCGAGGAGACGCTGCACGCTGCGCAGCAGCAGACCGGCCGTGACCAGCAGGACGAGCGCAAGCGCGACTTGCACGACGACGAGCGTCCGGCGCGCCCGCTGCCGGCCAGGCACCGTCCGCCGGGACATCTGATCCACGCGCGCGTGCGCGTCATGCCGCAGGACGTGGAGGGCCGGCACCACGCCGACCACGATGCCGATCGCGGCGCTGACGGCGAAGGCGAAGAGGAAGACGGCATCGTCCATCGCGATCGCGCCAACGCGCGGCAGGCCCGCCGGACTGAGCGCCACCAGCGCGCGAATGCCCACGCTCGCCACGAAGAGCCCGGCGATCCCGCCAAGGAGGGCGAGGAGCACGCTTTCGGTCACCAGCTGCTGCACCAGTCGCGATCGTGCCGCGCCGAGCGCGGTACACATCGCCAGCTCGCCGCGTCGCTCGGCCCCACGTGCGAGCAGCAGGTTCGTGACGTTCACGCAGGCGATCGTCAGTAACAGGAGCACGGCGCCGGTCACCGCGAGGAGCGCCGATCGCGTGTCCCGCGTCACGTCGTCCTGCAGCGAGTGCACGAGAAGGCCGTCGGCCAACGAGGCCCATGGCACCCGTGCAAATGCTTCGATCCGCGACCCTGCAATCGTGGCCAGCTCTTGTCGGGCGCGCTCGATGCCGACGCCTGGCTCGAGGCGGCCGACCATTCGCAGGTGGTGGCCCCATTCCCGGCCGTCGGGCGGAAGCGACGTATGGTACTGAAGCAGGGCCCAGGCGTCAGTGGAGGGGGCGAGGACGTTCTCGAAGGTGGCGGGCATGATCCCGGCCACGACGTAGAGCGTGTCGTCGAGCCTGATCTGGCGGCCGACGATCGACGGATCGGCGCCGAACCGCCGACGCCAGAGGCCGTCGCTCAGGATCAGGACGTCGGGACCGTTGACGCGATCGTCGGCCGGCTCAAAGTCGCGCCCCAGCGCCGGCTGGATGCCGAGCACCTGGAAGTAGCGGGCGCTCACTCGCTGCCCGTCGAGGCGCTCCGGCTGCACCCCCTCGGTGAGCGCGGGCAGCCAGGGCTTCATCACCGCGAGGGCAACGAACGATCGGCTGCGCTCGACGAGCTCACGGTAGGTCCCGAACGTCACGCCGGCGGGCGACCGATCGCGGCCCACGTCCCAAACCATCGCGACGCGCTCGGCATGCGGATAAGGCAGCGGATCCAGCAGGATGGGTTTGATGGCGCTGAATATCGCCGTGATGGCGCCGATGCCCAACCCCAGCGTGATCACGCTGACTGCGGTAAAGCCGGGGCTGTTGCGAAGACGTCGGGCGCTGTGCCGCAGGTCGGTGGCGATCGTCTCGATCACGCGCTCCCACCCGGAGCTGCGCACCTGCTCGCGCAGGGCCGTCACGTTGCCAACCTCTCGCCGTGCCGCCCGCCGCGCATCCTCCGCGGAAAGTCCGCGTTCTTCGAACGACGCGATCGACTGGTCGAGGAAGTGCGCCAGTTCATCGGCGACGTCCTGGTCGGCGGCCGTCCCATGGGTGAGGGCGCGAAGGCCGCGCGTGAGCTGGCGCCACAGGGACATGCGGCTAGGCCTCTGTCTTGAGGAGCCGGGCGACGGCTGCTGCGCGGCGGGTCCAGTCGGCCGTCGCGACGTCCAGCTGTTTCCGTCCGGTACGGGTGAGGCTGTAGACGCGGGCGCGACGGGAGTTGGCGGTCTGCTGCCACTCGGCATCGAGCCATCCGGCCCGCTCCAACCGCTGCAGCGCCGTCAACAGGGAACCAGGATTCACCTTGAACACGCCGCGCGAGATCTGCTCGACACGACGGGCGATGCCGAAGCCGTGCATGGGCTCCAGGCTCAGCGTCTTGAGGATAAGCATGTCGAGCGTGCCTTGGATGACGTCGGTGTTCGATCCGTCCATAGGAGCGACGATAGCGTCGCTTATCTTGAATGTCAAGATGTGACGAACAACTGAAGCTGATCTCGGGGCATCGAAGGGCATTTGACATCGCGAACCGCGCTCGCGCATTCTTGGAACGGTGCTGCGCAACCGTCAGCGATTTTCGACGCTTCTCGTGGTCTTCGCGCTCGTGGCGGGGAATGCCGCGCTGTGCGAAGGCTGGCTGGCCTCGCCTGCAGCGCGGATGGCCTGCTGTATGGCCGGCGCGACATGCCCGATGCACCAATCGGAGTCCAGGGGGGTCGGTGCCTCGCATCGCGTCAGCCAGGCCGATGCCGACGGCTGCTGTGCCGGCGCCGAGCATCGCGGGTCAGCGCCATCGCCCTCGACATTTACCTCCGGTTCTCCGCTGGCAGTGGTCGCAAGCCCCACACCGACCCTAGTTCACGCCCAGCTCCACGCCGTTGGCCGACCCCCGGCCACTGGCGTGCCGCCCAGTGACACGCCCAGACATCTCCTGCTGACCGTTCTTCAGGTCTAGGTCAAGACAGCCGTCGTGTCTCCCCCGGGCCAATCGGCCCGGGCAGTACGCATGCGCGCGTGTGTCCTCGCGCGTTGGCGGATGTCGTGGCCTCGATGATCAACACGCTTCTCGACCTGTCGCTCAGGAACCGTTTCATGGTGGTCCTGCTGTACCTCGCACTGGCGGGGTGGGGCTGGTGGGCGCTCGGGGCGACGCCCATCGACGCGATTCCCGACCTCTCCGACAACCAGGTCATCGTCTTCACGGACTGGCGAGGTCACGGCCCTCAAGAAGTCGAAGACCAGGTGACGTATCCGCTCACGACCAACCTGCAGGGCCTGGCGGGCGTTCGCGTGGTCCGCTCGCAATCGGCATTCGGGTTCTCGATGGTCTACGTCGTCTTCGACGACGACGTCGATCGCAATTTCGCGCGGACGCGCGTGCTCGAGCGAATGAGCCTGGTGTCGAAGAGCCTGCCGGCCGGCGTCGTGCCCACCCTCGGCCCCGACGCCACCGGAGTGGGCCACGTCTTCTGGTACACGCTGGAGAGCTCGCGCCACTCGCTGCGCGAGCTCCGCAGTCTGCAGGACTGGTTCGTCCGCTATCAGCTCAATGCGGTTCCGGGTGTCGCGGAGGTGGCGTCGGTTGGCGGACAGGTGCAGCAGTATCAGGTCGACGTCAATCCCAATCAGCTGCGCTTTTATAACCTGCCGCTGAGCGCGATCGTGACGGCCGTTCGCGACAGCAACCTGAACGTGGGCGGCAACGTGCTGGAATCGAATGGCGCGTGGCTGATCGTGCGCGGCGTCGGGCTGATTCAGTCGGTCGACGACATCAAGCACATCGTCATCGGCGCGTCCAACGGCGTTCCGGTGTTCGTCGATCAGGTGGCCGATGTCCACGTGGGCGATGCATTCCGCGTCGCCTCGCTTGTCAAGGGCACCAGCGAGGCCGTTGGCGGGGTTGTCGTCGCTCGGACGGGCGTCAATACCAAGCAGGTGATCGATGCGGTGAAGGCGAAGATCGCGCTGATCCAGCCCGGATTGCCGCCGGGCGTCACCATCGTCCCGTTCTACGACCGATCCGAACTGATCGAGAGAGCGGTGGGCACGCTGCGAACGGCACTCATCGAAGAAATCGCCCTCGTCACGCTCGCGCACGTGATCTTCCTGATGCACGTCCGCTCGATTCTCATCGTGACCATTCCGCTGCCGCTGGCCGTGCTGATCGCGTTTCTGGGCATGCACTATGCCGGGGTCTCGTCCAACATCATGAGCCTCGCGGGCATTGCCATCGCGATCGGCGTGCTCGTGGATGCCGGGATCGTCGTCACCGAGAACGCCTTCCGTTTCGTCGAGCAGCGGCAGGTGGACCCGCGCGATCGCCACCGCGTGTTGGAAGCGGTTCGTGACTCGACCCGGCTCGTCGGGCGTCCGGTGTTCTTCTCGATGACCATCATCCTGCTGGCCTTTGTGCCGGTCTTCGCGCTGACGGGTCAGGAGGGAAAGCTCTTTCACCCTCTGGCCTTCACGAAGACGTTTGCCGTCCTCGCGGCCACAGTCATCGCAATCACGCTGGTTCCCGTCCTGTGCACGCTGCTCCTTGGCGGACGGGTTCACGCGGAGGAGGCGAATCCGGTGATGCGGCTCCTGCGGCGCGGCTATCAGCCTGCGTTGGAGGCCGCGTTGTCGCATCGAACGGCCACCGTGTCGGCGGCGGTGATCCTGTTCGTCGGATCGCTGCTACTGGCGCGTGGGATCGGCAGCGAGTTCATGCCAACCCTGGACGAAGGCGACCTGATGTTCATGCCAATTGCCGACCCCAGCATTTCGCTCGAGGAGAACACCAGGATCGCCGCCCGTCAGAACGCCGCGCTGATGACCTTCCCCGAAGTGGCGTACGCCGTCGCAAAGGTGGCGCGCGCCGATACCTCGACGGATCCGGCGCCGCTCAACATGACCGAGACCATCGTCCACCTCAAGCCGAAGCATCAATGGCGGCCGGGGATGACGCTCGATCGCCTGCGCGGTGAGATGAGCCGGGCCGTGCAGATCCCCGGTGTCGCGAACATCTGGACGATGCCGATCATCAATCGCATCGACATGCTGACCACCGGCATTCGTTCGGAGGTCGGCGTCAAGGTGCTCGGCACCGATCTCGACGTCGTCGAAGCTCTCGCCCGCAACGTGGCCGAGACCTTACGTCGCGTGCCAGGCGCCACCAACGTGTATCCCGAGCAGGTCACGAACGGGCAGTACCTGAACATCACGATCGATCGGGCCGCGGCGGCGCGATACGGCATCGGCGTCGGCGAGGTCCAGCAGGTCGTCGAAACCGCAATCGGCGAGACCACCCTGACGACGACGATCGAAGGCCGCCGGCGCTTTCCGGTGCGCGTGCGGTATGCCCCCGAATATCGGGCCGATCCGCAGGCGCTTGGCGGCGTGCTCGTCGCCTCGTCAAGTGGCGTGCAGGTCCCTCTCGGACAGCTCGCGCGAATCGAGCAGTCGCGTGGCCCCGCCATGATTTCGTCGGAAAACGGCCTGCTGCTCGCGACCGTGCTGCTCAACGTGCAGGGCCGCGATGTCGGCGGCTTCGTCGAGGAGGCGCGCGCTGCGGTCGCGCGGGACGTGACGCTGCCGCCCGGCAACTACATCGGGTGGAGCGGCCGTTGGGAGAACCAGGAGCGGGCCCGCCAGCGGCTCCAGATCGTGCTGCCGGTCGTCCTGCTGGTGATCTTCGTCCTCTTGTATTTCACCTATCACTCTGTTGTCGAAGCGGCGCACGTACTGCTTGCGGTGCCGTTTGCCCTGACCGGGGGCGTGTACCTCTTGTGGCTGCTCGGCTACAACTTTTCGGTGGCCGTCTGGGTGGGATTCATTGCGCTCTTCGGGACCGCGGTGCAGACCGGCGTGGTGATGGTGATCTACCTGGAGGAAGCCGTCGAGCGGAAGCGACAGTCGCTGGGCGGCACGCTGACGCGCACGGCGCTCAGAGAGGCGGTCATCGAAGGGGCGCTGCTCCGCCTGCGCCCGAAAGTGATGACGGTCTCGACAGTCATTGCCGGCCTCCTGCCAATCATGTGGAGCACACGCGCCGGCGCCGAGGTGATGAAGCCGTTGGCGACGCCGGTGCTCGGCGGCATGGCCTCGTCGCTCATTCATGTCCTCATCGTCACGCCGGTCATCTTCTTCTCGCTGCGCGAGCGGCGTCTTGGGATTCAACGCCAGCCGTTGCCGGCTTTGCGATCGCCTGCGCCGCGACAACGGGTCCTCGTTGCCGCGGGTGCTGTGCTGCTGATACTGGCCGGCGTTGCCGGTTGGCGACTGACCCGCCCCCCGCAGCCCGTCGGCGATGCACAAGACCCGTCGCGCATCGTCCAGAAAGTCCGCTCGGATGCCATCGACATCGTCCTGCTGTCGCCAACCGGCACCCTGCGGCAGGGTCGCAACACGTTCGCCATCGAGTTCAGGCAGGCCGGCGATTCGAAACCTATCGACGTGGGCAGCGTCCGCGCCAGCGCCGCCATGCCGATGCCTGGCATGGTGATGTCCGCCGGGCTCCAGGTGCGGCCGACCGGCGTGCCAGGGCGCTACACCGCGACTGCGGATTTCGGGATGGCTGGCGCGTGGCGGTTCTCGCTGCAGTGGTCGGGCGCTGCCGGACAGGGATCGGCGAACTTCGAGGGGAGCGTGCAATGAGCGGGCGATGGACCATGACGTCGTGTGTTGGGACGCTGCTGCTGGCCGCGTCGGTTTCCGCGCAGGTCACCGAAACCGGCGCATCCGTTGCCGCGCGGTTCGTCGACACGGTGAACGGGCTGTCGCTGGACCAGGCGATCGCCCGTGCGCTGGAACACGAACCGTCGCTGCAGGCCACGCGGAGCGGGATCGACGTCGCCAAAGGGCGGCGGCAACAAGCCGGGTTGCGTCCGAATCCGTCCGTCACGTTCGAGCGCCGGGAGGAACCCAGCGGCACCGACAACCAGACGATGGTCGCTGTGGAGTGGCCGCTGGATCTGTTTCGGAGGTCTGGTCGCATCGCCGTGGCCGAGCACGAGATTACGGCGACGGAGCACTCCGTCGCCGATCGCGAGCGCATGCTTGCGGCCGATGTGCGGTCGCGGTTTGGTGAGGTGCTCGCCGCTATCCGCGAGCTGGCCCTGCTGGACGATCTCGTGAGCGCCACGCGCCGCCAGCACGAGCTGCTGCGCTCGCGCGTCGCTGAGGGGGCGACGCCGCCGCTCGACCGCGACCTGCTCGAGATCGAGCTGCGTCGGCTCGAAGCAGATCGGCTGCTTCAACTCGGTCGGACGGAGGCCGCGACGTTCGGGCTCAAGCGCATGCTCGGCTACGAGCCGGACGCGTCTTTGACCGTCCGCGACACGCTGCAGGACATCGTGCTCCTGGAGTCGGTCCCCCGATCCACCACTCAATCGAGCATGGAGCACAGGGCAGACGTGCGGGAAGCCGAAGCACGAATCGGCGTGGCCGACGCGAAGATCGACCACGCGCAGCGCGACGGCCGTTTCGACGTCAGCGTCTTCGCGAGCTACGCGCGGATGGACGCAGGGTTTCCGCAGATCGGACTCTCGGCCGCCGGCGCTCCCGAGCGCGTCCACGGCATTTTTCACTATGTTGCGGCAGGCGCCAGGCTGACGCTGCCGGCGCTCAATCGAAACCAGGGCGATGTCGCCGCGGCACGTGCCGAGCGCGCCGGTGCGGCGGCCTCCTACGAAGGGGCGCGCCTGACCGCCCGGAACGAGATCGCGGCGGCGACCGCCCGCGACGAGCGCGCGCACGACGCCGTCAAGCTGTATGCGAACGGTGCGGAGGCGCTGGCTCGGCAGAACCTGAATGTCGTGGGACAGAGCTACGAGCTGGGCCGGGTGACTGTGTTCGACGTACTGTCCGAGCAGCGGCGATTTCTCGACGTCGAGCGCGCGTACACGGAGGCGCTGCGCGCGGCCTACGAGGCGCGCACCGATCTGCGTCTGGCGACGGGAGAGGTTCGATGACCGGCGAATCACGGGTGAATTTACCCGCAGGAGTGGCTGTGCTCGCCGGTATGACGCTCGTGCTGGCCGGAGCGGCGGCTACCTACCTGGCGCTGCGCGGAGGAGCGACCGTCACGGGCGATCTCGCATCGCCACTGCCTGTCCGTAAACCTCCCGCCAACGCCACCGTCACGCTGTCTCCCGAAGCGGTCGCGCGCGCAGGAATCGTCGTCGCGCCGGTGACCTACGCGACGATCCGGACTGAGATTCGCCTTCCGGGCGTGGTCGAGCCGAATGCGTACAGACAAGCAGCCGTGACGCCGCTCGTCGCCGGACGCGTCACTCACGTGTCGGCGCAGCTTGGCGACCACGTGCGGCAAGGCGAGACGATGGCAGCGATCTACAGCCCAGAGCTCGCTGAAGCCCGGACCCGGTACGTCGCCGCTCGTGCCATGCTGCAGGCGCACGACCGCGAGCTGCAACGCACGCAGAAGCTGGTGGAAATCGGAGCGGCAAGCCGCCAGGAACTCGAGCGACTGCATGCCGAGCACGCCACGCAGCTCGCGGAGGTCGAAAGCGCCCGGTCCCGTCTCCAGCTGCTGGGTGCGACGGCCTCCGGCGACGAGAGCACAGCGCCAGGTGCCGACGGCTCCGCGACGATACGAGTGCCGGCGCCGCGCGATGGCGTCGTGACCGAACGGCTCGTCAACGTGGGCGTGAACGTGGACGCCTCCACGAAGCTGTTCGCGGTCGTGGACCTGTCGACGGTCTGGGTCGTCGCCGATCTGTACGAGCAGGACTTCGCGCGGGTCCGTGTCGGTAGTGCCGTCACGGTGACAACGTCCGCGTATCCCGATGTCGTGGTGGAAGGCCGCGTCAGCTACATCGACCCGCAGGTCAGTTTGCAGACGCGGACGGCGAAGGTCCGGGTCGAAGTGCCGAATCCACGAGGGGAGCTGCGGCTCGGCATGTATGCCGACGTCTCGATTGCCGGAACCGGCCGAACGCCGACGCTCGCCGTACCGCAGGGCGCCGTGCAGCGCGTCGGCGACCGTACCGTGGTCTATCTGGCGAACACAAGGAATCGAGGCGAATTCGTCGAGCGAGAGGTGCGGCTTGGGGCGGCGTCCGGCGGTCTGGTCGAAGTTCGCTCGGGACTACATGCCGGTGAGGCGATCGTGACCGAGGGGAGTTTTCTGGTCCGCGCCGAACGCGAGCGGCTCGGCGCGGGCGAGTAACGCTTATCGCGGATTGGGATGTGGCATCGCCAGCACCTTGCCCTCGGCCACCTCTCGCTGTGCCGTGGCCGCCGTGTTCTGCCCGACGGTCACGCGCGGCGTGCACCCGTTCGACAGCTGCGCCGCGCGCAGGGCCGCGAGGACGGCGAACTCGAACTTCCCAAGACCATCGGGACAACTCACCACGTGCGCCTGCTTTCTGGTTCGGTCGAAACGATCGTTATCGAGGTCCCTCGAGGACCGTGGCTGCGGTGCGACGCTCTTCTTCTTCGAGTTGCGCGAGGCGCCGCATCGCCAGTTCCTTCAGGGCGTGAGCATCGTTGGCAATCTGATCTTCCCCGTCGCGCTCGATGTGAGGCACGCGCCGATCCAGCGCTTCGACGAGCTGTCGCAGGTGGCGGACCAGTTCCTCTTTTGATCTGGCGTTCTTGATCAACATAGCTCTCGACCCTGGACTCAGCGAGGACGCGCCAACAAGGTGGCGAGACCGGCGATCGTCCACATCCGTTGGCAGACGCGACACCGCCAGTATGTCGTGACCGTCGCCCGCTTGGCCAGCGTATCGACGTCCCGGCTGTTGCAGAACGGGCACACGCTCGGTCGCACCACCGTCGCGCTGTTGTCCGATCCGCGATCAGACGTCATGCCGGACAGCCCATTCGTGACGGACGGCCACACCTCACTCCCACCTAGACTATAGGGCAGAGACGGAACGATCTGTTCACTTCTGCACAGATCCGGGCAGACGGGGTCGATTTCCCGTGGAATTTCGCCGGAAATCCCGAAAAACTGTGCGGCTCCGTCAATCGTCGTGGGATGATCAGGTCACAACCGATGCGCGCCAGACAGGTTCGACCCAAACGGTCCCCTGCGCCGTTCGATGTCGAGGGGTTCCTCAGGACGGCAGGCGTCCCCTATCGCATCGTCCGGTTCGCCCGCGGCGCCGTCGCCTTCGCGCAGGGCACATCGGCGAACAGCGTGTTCTACGTCCAGCAGGGCCAGGTCAAGCTGTCGGTGCTGTCATCCCGCGGCAAAGAAGCGGTGGTGGCCATGCTCGGCCCGGGCGATTTCTTCGGCGAAGGATGCCTCGCCGGACAGCCCCAGCGGATGGGCACGGCGACCGCGGTGCTCCAGACCGCCGTCCTGCGCATCCCCAAGCGGGACATGGTCCGGACGCTCCATGAGCGGTCAGAGTTCTCGGATCGGTTCATCTCGCACATGCTGGTTCGCAATATCCGGATCGAGGAAGATCTGATCGACCAGTTGTTCAATTCGAGCGAGAAGCGCCTGGCCCGCACATTGCTGCTGCTGGCGCGCTATGGCGATACCGACCGCACTCAGCTCACGATGCCGAGGCTGTCGCAGGAAACGCTGGCGGAGATGGTGGGGACGACGCGGTCGCGCGTGAACTTCTTCATGAACAAGTTCCGGAAGCTGGGGTTCATCGAGTACAACGGCGGCGTCATCAGGAAGATCAACAATTCGCTCATCAGCCTCGTGCTCCACGATTGAACTCGACTGCGATTCATCGTCGCGCAGCTTGGACCGGAACGTGGATGAAGTGGTCTGACGGTGACCTGATTCGCCCCTCCCGAGATACCAACTGGTTCAGATAAACCCCGGCAGGGAAAGACCGGATTCGGGTAGCTGTAGAAGCCCCATCGCGCCGTAGCCGGCGGCTCGGGCCAGATCGTCGAACATCGCCTGGTTGGCCGCACGCAGCCGCCGCGCCAGGAACACCCGGCCCAGTCGCGGGAGCAGCCCGACCTGGGTTTCGTGGCTGATGACGACGGTACTCAGGCCGTCGGGCGTGGGGCGGAGCGTGAACGTGCGCTCGGCGTGCAGCCCCAGAGCGTCGGCAACGATGGCGAATACGTGCGGTCGATCGGCAGTCACCACGGTGCTGCGCAGCTCGACCGGGTGTGCCTTCCACCGAAAGGACGCCGGTCGGGCCGCGCTACCGGCTGATGCCGCACTGCCAGTTGGCTCGACTCGGACCCACCGGCACGCCCGGTACCACGACGGCCAGCGTTCGACGTCGGCCAACAGATCCCAGACATGTTCAGCCGAGGCAGGAATCACGATCTCGTTGCGAACTTCGATCGGTGGCCGGGAGGCCGTGCTGACCGGGCGGAGCAGCCGCGCGGAAACCAGTGTGAGCCACTCGCGCGGCATGAACCGGCCGCTGGCGGCGATCACTTTGTTACGCACGCCGGGGATGACCACGGCCCGACCGTTGTCGAGCGCCCGCAGCCCTGCCTCAATGACGGGCTCGGGATCGGAGAGCCGGCTGTAGATCGCGGTGTGGCCGACGTCGGCACCCAGTGCATCGACGAAACCGGTGCGCGTGGGACCAGGACACAGGGCGGTGACCGCCACGCCGGCAGCGCGCGCCTCGGCCCACAGCGCCTGGCTGAACGACAGCACGAATGATTTGCTCGCCCCATACACCGCCTGGTAGGGCGCGGGCTGGAACGCGATTGTGGAGGCGACGTTGAGAATCCCGCCGCTGCGCCGGGCGAGCATCCCGGGCAGGAATGCGCGAGCCAGGGCGATCACGGCGCTGACATCGACTGCCACTTCGTCGGTCTCCCGGTCCGGGTCGGCCTCGGCGAATGGGCCGTAGCTGCCAAACCCGGCGTTGTTGACCAGCACCTCGATCGGACGGGTGCCCACGTGGTCGAGTAGCGCGGCCACGCCTGACCGGGTCGAAAGGTCTGCGGCGACGGTCTCGACCGTCACCCCGGGCGCAGTGCGGCGGATCTGGTCGGCAGTCTCGCTCAATCGGGCATCGTTGCGGCCGGTCAGGACCAGGGACATGCCCTTGTCCGCGAGTCGGGCGGCGATGCCCCGGCCCAACCCGGACGACGCTCCGGTCACGACGGCCCAACGGTTTTGATAGCGGATCGAAATCGTTGTCGTCATGGTCGGCATGGCGTTCGCTCCTGAAGCGTCGCCAGGATAGCGCGCGCCATCACCGTCCCGCATCACGAGATGGAGTCCCGTTGCGGTAACACAAGCGGCGGAGGTTGGGACTAACCCGATCGAGTTAGGTAACGATCGAGGCGAATCTGTAGGGAGCGTATGCGCGTGTTATCTTGCCGGAATGACGCACCGGACGCTGGGTCGGCTGGGGCCGCGTGTCTCGGCGATTGGCCTGGGCTGCATGAGCCTCGGGATTGGCGAGATCTACACGAGCGGCGTCCATGACGACGAGACGGCGGTTGCCCTGATTCGGCACGCGCTGGATCTCGGCGTCAGTCTTCTGGACACCGCCGACATCTACGGCGATTCCGAGCTGAAGGTCGGTAAGGCCATCCGCGGCCGACGCGCAGATGTCGTGCTGGCCACGAAGTTCGGCTTCGTCGGTAATGGGGAGCGAATCAACGGCCGGCCCGACTACATCCGAGAGGCATGCGAGCGATCGTTGCGCCGGCTCGAAACCGACGCCATCGACGTCTACTATCTGCACCGTGTGGATCCGACCGTGCCGATCGAGGAGACGGTAGGCGCGATGGCCGATCTCGTACGACAGGGCAAGGTCCGCCATCTCGGCCTGTCGGAAGTTTCCGCCTCGACGCTGCGCCGCGCACACGCCGTTCATCCGGTCGCGGCCGTGCAAACCGAGTACTCGCTGTTCAGCCGCGATGCGGAGGACGACCTTCTCCCGACGCTGCGGGATCTGGGCGTGGCACTCGTGGCCTACAGTCCGCTTGGGCGTGGCTTTCTCGCGGGACGCTTTCGGAGCCTCGAGGACCTCGCGCCGGACGATTGGCGCCGCGGCAACCCGCGGTTTCAGGGCGGGGCGTTCGAACGAAACGTCGCGCTCGCCGATCGCGTCCGCGAACTGGCGGCGACGAAGGGCTGCACGCCGGCGCAACTCGCGCTGGCGTGGCTGCTGACGCGCGAAGACGTGGTCCCGATTCCCGGGACGAGCAGTGTCGAGCGACTGTCGGAGAACGCCGGTGCGGTCGACGTCCAGCTCACGCGCGACGAGCTCGACGAGATCGACCGTCGTTCGCCAAAGGGCGCGGCTTCAGGTGAGCGCTACCACGCATCGGGTGCGGCGCTCCTGAACGGGTAGCGCGCCGAGATGAGGCTCCAACGCAAGTCAGGAGCAGAGAGCCGCGGCAACGAGCGCGGCTACCCGAGCATTGTTGCGCAGCAGGGCGACGTTCGCGCGCACGGTGTCGCCGCCGGTGAGCACGCGCAGGCGGTCCAGCAAGAAGGGCGTGATCTCGCGCCCACTCAGTCCTCGCGTCTCGACGTCGGCGAGGGCGGTCGCCAGGGCCTTCTCGTAGAGGTCGCGGGACAGCTCGTCTTCCTCTGGAATCGGGTTGGCGACGAGTACGCCCGAACCCAGTCCGAGCGCCATATGTGCGTTGATGACGGCAGCGACACCGGCGATCGAGTCGACACGCGTGTCGACTCGTAAACCGCTCGATCGCCGGTAGAACGCGGGGAACTCGCTGGTGCCAAAGCCCACGACCGGCACGCCGAGCGTCTCGAGCATTTCCACCGTGCGCGGCAGATCCAGGATGGCTTTCGCGCCGGCGGTGACGACGGCGACCGCCAGTCGCGACAACGCGATTAGATCGGTCGAGACGTCGCCGGTGATGTCGGCCCCGCGATGGACGCCGCCGATGCCGCCAGTGGCGAAGACTCTGATGCCGGCGGCATGAGCCACCGCCATCGTGGCCGCAACCGTGGTCGAACCCGGCTGGCTGGTCATCAGGACGGCGGCGAGATTACTCAAGTTCGTCTTCACCGCTCGGCGATCCTGCGCGAGCCGTTCGAGCTCCGCGCCGCTCATGCCGACACGGACGGCTCCATCGAGAATCCCGATGGTCGCTGGAACGGCGCCATGCGCTCGCACGGTCTCTTCGAGCGCCAGGGCCGTGGCGAGACCGTCAGGATGAGGCAGCCCGTGCGTGATGACGGTGGTTTCGAGGGCAACCACCGGCTGTCGCGCGGCGATCGCCGCGGCGACGGCATCGCTGTAGCAGTAGAGCTCCACGAAAAAGCAGTCTAACCGTCGACGCGCAACGTGTCGACGGATCAACGCTTGTGGATTCTCACGCTTTCAACCGGTAGGACTGGCAACAGGGCGAGCTCGAGATCGTCCAACCCCTGATCGTCCTTGAGCACGATCTTGAACGCATCGTTCGTTTCGGTAACCTGCGCCACGGCCTCGAGAGCGGCCCTGTCCACCTGCTGGAGCAGCGGTCGACAGACCCACATATGCGGTGTGACCATCCGCAGGACGTTCCTGCACCACTGCAGGGACATCTTCGACGCGTTCAAGCCGCTGTCGGTCTGAAGAATTCCTCGGAACCAATTCAGAACACTGTGCTCTTCGTACACGGTTCGATGGTAGTCGTCGGCGTGATCGAACAGTGGCTGCCACGTGCACTGGCTGTGCGATGCCTGCAGCACAGGGTGCTGAGCCGCGAAATCGTCGATGCGATCCTTCATGTCGCCAATCGACGTCCCCAAATACCGGTAGCAGTCAGGGTTGTTGAGGACCCAGTTGAACACGTGCACCGTGTTGACGACAGGCGCGGTATCGAATGGCCCGCCGCGCATTATGCTCAACGTGTCGGCCAGTTGTCTCTCGTAGTGGTCTCGCCACTGTTCCGGATATTGTTCCAGGCCGACCTGCAGTCCGACTCCGGCTATCGGATATTCGGCATCCTTTGGAAAGATGCTGGCCAGAACGGTCTGATAATTACTGGCATGGTCGAACAGCTTGTGCCAGGTCTTGTCACGTTGAAATGCGGCTACGGGTAGCGTCTTTCGTGATTTGCCAACGTACGCCCGCTCGGTCATGCGCTTCTCGGCGTGAATCCTGACTTCCCCTGTCTGTTCTGCGAGGGGCCGCAGCCACGCTTCGAGATAGGCTCGACACGCCTCGAGGGTCGCCTTCCCCTCATCCTGGACGATGGCCACGTTTGACGCGATCGCGAAGTGATCGAGCGTTCGCTCCAGGAGTATGGCCGCCTGCTTCCGCTGCAGTTCGTGCAGCATCAGCAGTCCCCGTGGTTGGCTTGTGGCAAGGTCGCGTGTCTCGTAGCTGGCCCTGGGGTTGAGACCCGAAACGACCGGCAGCCACGTCTGTTCAACGGCGGCAAGCCGTGCCCGCGGCAGATCATGCTGGAAGTCCGCGCGTGAGGCCGGTCGCACGGAGACATCGATGTCCCACTCGCCAATGTGCGAAGCCACCAGATGCAACTGAAGAACGATGAGAATCTGCGTCGGCCGCTCAGGTTCTTTTGTGGGAATGCCCAACTGCGGAAATCGGGCGGTGAACGTTGTCGAGCCTGAAGGTCCCAATGGGCTCGATGTGACCTCGAACTGCCTCGATTTGAGCAGGTCTTCGACGCTGGCCCCCGTGGTGTCCGGCGCTTGCCCGCCGTAGCCTTGGCGAAGGCGGGGTGCGGTCTCGAGCGGGCCGACAATCTGTCCGTTGTGGAATTGGGATCCCTCCATGTACCCGTGTGTGATCGCCAGGCCCTCCGGCCCTGTGACATGGATGGCGAGCGTTCCATCGTTGAAGCCGGCGCCTTCGCTCAGCATCAGCCATGTGACCCGTACTTCCTCCGAAAGCGGCACCGGCCAGCTCGCCGGAGTGACCATCAGCATGCGCGAGTTGTCGGGATCGAAATAGTTGCGCAGGGCAATCTGCCCCTCTGGAACGGCGCGGACTGCGGGCGGTCGCTTCGTAAAGTGGAGGTGATGCGTCAGCGCCTCCTCTTCACGGAGGTCCTGGTAGTGACGTTGCGACTGCCCGCCCGACAGGCCGATTACACGCGACAGCTCCGCGAGCGTATCGTCGGCGAAGACCGAATGCGTGGTGATGGCCTGTGTGATGCGTTCACCACTCAGCGGCTTGCCAAAGACTTTGCTCCATTGCGCCGCTCGGGATCGGTCGCTGAGTATCTTGAGCGGGCCGCTGTACTGCTCCGGGTGGGTCATGACCAGGTCGACCTGCTTCCCGGCATGGAACACCACGACCTCGAAGGTGTCACTGTCGTATAGGCTGGTGCAAACGGCCGCTGCCTTGAAGATCTTCGACGCCGCACGCGCCAGGTCTTTCAACTCCCCGGTATCCAGCGCGGCGTTGTCGCTGTCATACACGGACAGAAACGCGTCGCCTTCCTTCCGAAGCAGGATCACATGTTTGCCGCCCTCCGGCGCTGGCGTCTTCGCGTGTTCGAAGCCGAGCGTGGTATAGGCACGAACAATGCCCCTGATGGCGTCAGGTGTCGTGCCGGCCAGGGCGATGTGGACACTGGAACACGTGTTTCCCATGGTTCTTCGGGTGAGGCCTCGATAAGGATACGCGGACTTCATGGGATTCACCCGCACGTGCCCGGATCGATGTGATAAAAACGTCCACGCCATGTTCCGTTGTCCCCGCTTCGTCCTGCTGATGGTTTCGGCTGCCGTGATTGCCGCGGCCGTTGCCGTCGGCGATCGCTTGCTCGCGGCGCAATCCTCGATGCGCTCGACGTCGTCGCCGCCGCCCGGCTTCGAGCGCCTGCGCAAGATCGACGTGCACTCTCACATCTACGAGGACATGCCCGTCGTCAACGCGATGCTGCGGCGCATCAATTTGCGCGTCGTGAACATCAGCAATCCGGGCACCGACGGCCATCTCGAATTCATGCACCGGTTCAACGCCGCGCTCGTGAAGCGGCATCCGGACATCTTTTCGTTCGCCTCGACGTTCGATCTCACGACACGCAATCAGCCGGAGTATGGCGCGCGTGTGGCGAAAGCCCTCGACGAGACGTTCGCGCAGGGCGCCGTCATGGGAAGATCTGGAAGGAAGTCGGGCTCGAGCTGAAGCAGCCCGACGGCGCGTTCCTGCTGCCGGACGATGCGATCCTCGATCCGGTGTACGCGCATCTCGTGTCACGCCGGAAACCGCTGCTGGCCCATCTGGCGGAGCCACGTGAGGCGTGGCTGCCGCTCGACCCGAAGAGCGTTCACTACGGCTACTACTCGCAGAACCCGCAGTGGCATCTGTATGGGAAGCCAGAGTATCCGAGCCACGCACGGTTGATGGACGCGCGCGATCACATCCTGTCGAAGCATCCCGGCCTGGTGATGATCGGGGCGCACATCGGCAGTCTGGAGTACGACGTCGACGAGGTGGCAAAGCGGCTCGACACGTATCCAAACTTCCATGTCGAGGTCTCAGCGCGGACGCGCGACCTTACACGCCAGCCGTCAGCCAAAGTGCGGGCATTCTTCCTGGAATAACCAAGATCGGATCCTGTACGGTGTCGATCGATCGTGGCGGCCGTATCGGACGCCCGACGTGGCGCCGACCGACAGGATCGGGCGAAGTTCGCCGCCGACCTCGAGGCGCAGTACCGTCGCGACTGGGCCTACTACGCAGGCGCGGGCTCGACCGACTATGGCGGCGACACCGTCGAGGGGCTCGCCCTGCCGCAAGCTGTGCTCGAGAAGTTTTATTGGAAGAATGCGGAGCGAATCATCGGCGTGCGCTAATTCAGAACAACTGGTACGTCGTCACGAAGTAATTCATCGCGCTCATGCCGAAGACTCTGGCGACGCTCGTGTGGGTGGCGGTTACGGCCGCCGGAGCAGGGGCATTCGGATTCATCGCGCTGGCCCGCGGCGAGACGATTTCGGCGGCGTGGCTGGTGGTGGCCGCCGTCTGCTCGTATCTCGTCGCCTACCGCTTCGATTCCCGGTTCATCGGACAGACGGTCTTCGGGCTCGACCCGTCGCGCGCTACGCCGGCCGAGCGTTTCGACAACTGCCGCGATTTCGTCCCCACCTCGCGATGGGTGCTCTCTGGCCACCACTTTTCGGCGATCTCCGGCGCGGGGCCGCTTGTCGGTCCCACGCTGGCGGCGCAGTTCGGCTTCCTGCGGTACCCTCTGGCTGATTGTGGGCGTCGTGCTCGGAGGCGCCGTGCAGGACTTCCTGATCCTGTGCGCGTCGATGCGGCGCGACGGCAAGTCGCTGGGCCAGATCGCCAAGGAGGAAGTGAACCCGGTGGCGGGGCTCGCGGCGATGGTCGCGATCTTCGCCATCATGATCATCCTGCTCGCGGTGCTCGCGCTGTGGTCGTCAACGCCCTGCGCGACAGCCCGTGGGGCCTCTTCACGCTCTCGTCGACGATCCCCATCGCGCTGGTCATGGGCCTGTGGATGAACCGCCTGCGCCCCGGCAAAGTCGCCGAGGCGACCTCGATTGGCGTCGTGCTGCTGCTGGCGGCGCTCGTGGGCGGCCAGTGGGTGTCGCAGCACCCCACGCTGGGACCGGCGTTCACGTGGTCCGGCACGTCGCTCTCCGGGGCAGTGATGATCTACGGCTTCATCGCCTCGGTGCTGCCGGTCTGGCTGCTGCTCGCGCCGCGCGACTACCTGTCGACGTTCATGAAGATCGGCACCATCGTGATCCTTGGCACGGCAATCCTCTTCGTGATGCCGCCGCTCAAGATGCCGGCGGTGACGCAGTTCGTCGACGGCAGCGGGCCGGTGTTCGCCGGCAAGCTGTTCCCGTTCGCCTTCATCACCGTCGCGCGTGGCGCGATCTCGGGTTTCCACGCGCTGATCGCCAGCGGCACGTCGCCGAAGATGGTGTCGTGCGAGACCGACGCGCGGCTCGTTGGCTACGGCAGCATGCTGACCGAGTCGCTGGTGGGGTGATGGCCAGATTGCGGCCGCGACGCTCGACCCCGGCGTGTACTTCGCCATGAACGTCGGGCCGGCCACGCTCGGCCCGACCGCCGAGTCGGCGGCGCAGGCGATCGCGCAGTGGGGCTTCATCGTCACGCCGGACCAACTGAACACGCTGGCGAAGGAGATGGGGGAGGCCACGCTCCTGTCACGCACCGGCGGTGCGCCGAGTCTCGCCGTCGGCATGGCGGGCATTCTTTCGGGGGTGTTCACTGGCAGCGGTTTGGCGCTCTGGTACCACTTCGCGATCATGTTTGAGGCGGTGTTCATCCTCACGACGCATCGACGCGGGGACGCGCGTCGGCCGCTTCATGCTTCAGGAGCTGCTCGGCCACGTCTACACGCCGTTCGGCCGCACCTCGTGGTATCCGAGCATCCTGGTGTCGTCCTTCCTCGTCGTCGCCGGCTGGGGCTATTTTCTCTATCAGGGTGTGGTCGATCCGCTCGGCGGCATCAACTCGCTATGGCCGCTCTTCGGGATCGCCAACCAGCTGCTCGCCGCGGTGGCGCTCTGCGTCGCCACCACCGTGCTGGTGAAAATGGGCCGGATGCGCTACGCCTGGGTGACCATTCTGCCGCTGACGTGGCTCGCGGCGGCGACCCTGACCGCGGGCTGGCAGAAGGTGTTCTCGCCCGATCCGAGGCTCGGGTTTCTGTCGCATGCGCAGACGCTGGTCGGTTCGGCCAATCCGGCCGCGCCGCGCCTGATCTTCAACGACCGTCTGGATGCCGCGCTCGCCGCGTTCTTCGTGATGATCGTGCTGGTCGTGATCGTCGCGTCGGTGCGCGAGCGGTACCTCGTCGCCGTCGGGCGCAAGGCGCCGAGGCTCCACGAGGCGCCCTACGTCGAATCCCGTCTGAATGCAGCACGCGGGCGCCTGACTGAGTTGACGCGTCTCTCTGAGGATCATCTCGAGCAGCGTTCTGCAGGTGACGTCAGTGCGGCAGCCGAGGTCGCTCGGTGGGATCGTTGTCCCTCAGTAATCGTGAACTCGAGCGTCTACACAAGAGCGATCGGTCTGCGACGTGAAATCGCATCATCTTCTGTTGCTTGGGAGTCAAGGATGCCCAGGCGGCATGTGGAAGCGAATCGGCCTCACGACTGCTGTCCGCGTTGAACGCGTCAGGTCGACAGCACCGATGAGCTGGCATCGACAAGCTCAAGTGTCCGTGAGAGACGTTGGCCGGCGATCTTAAGATCGACCTATGCAGTCTTTCACCGACGTGTGGGATCGCATCCAAACAGTTCTGAGATCTGGGATCGCGGGCAGCGAGTTCACTCCGCTCAGGCTGCTAACGATCATTACGCTGACATCGGCCCTGGTCTGGGGGACACGTCGCGTCACCCGCTGGTTCGTCGACACTGTCTTGGCACGCCGCGGCTTCGACATCGGCATGCGCGAGGCGCTCGGCGCCATTGTGCGGTACGTCATCATTACGCTTGGTGCTCTCGTGATCCTTCAGAGCGCCGGCATTGACCTCACTTCCCTCAACGTCCTCATCGGCGCCGTCGGTGTGGGACTCGGTTTCGGTCTGCAGAACATCACGAGCAATTTCTTCAGTGGGCTCATTCTCCTGTTCGAACGCCCGATCAAGATTGGAGACCGCGTTGAGATTAGCGGTGTCGTTGGCGAAGTGCGGGAGATTGGCGCACGCGCCACGACTATCGTCACCGATGAGAGCGTGGCGATGATTGTGCCCAACTCCCAGTTCGTGTCGGAGCGAGTGACGAACTGGAGTCGACCGGACAAGCTAACCGCTTACGCACTGTCGTTTCACGTGTCGCATTCGTCCGACCCCGAGCTGGTGCGTCGGGTGTTGCTCGCTGCCGCGGCAGGCCACCGCGATGTCCTGCCCGAGCCCATGGCGGAAGTTGAGTTTGTCGAGGTGGGGCTCGGTGCACTCCGGTTTCAGCTCCAGGTGTGGAGCACTCAACATCTGAAGACCGCGGGCACGTTAAGGAGCGAACTGAACTTTGAGGTGTGGCGGCAACTTGCCGCAGCCGGCGTGACGATTTCGCCGATGCAAGGAGCCGTCATGCTCGGCCTGCAGCTCGTGCCGTCATCGAAGCCGTGATTTTGCGAGCGTGCGATTGAGCAGACGAGTCTGTGCGAACCCTGCGCCGGTAATGAATGGCTGGGATGTCCGCAACCCAAATGGAGTGGCAGGGTCGTCGCCGAATGGCAGCGAGACGCGGGAGATTCGTCCGCCGGGGTGCGTATCGAGCTGCAAGCTGCTAGGGGTGGAACGGTGGAAAGAGGACGGGGGGCATCGAGCGGTGGCCGGCCGACACAACAAGAAGGCGACCCGACTGGCCGCCTTCTCACAACCGAAGAACGCGCACTGTGTTAGTTCCCGACCAGCGCACCTTGCAAGGCTTGCACGCACCGCTGAGCAGCCGTTTCTTTCCCGAGGGCGAGCAGCCGGTTCGGCGTTTGGCTGCGCGTCGTCCACTGGACAATCCTCATTTCCTCGTTGGGCGAGCGGACTAAGGTTCGGACCGAGTGCCGGAACACTTCTTCGCCGGAGTCGATGCGCGTGATCCTAACGGCGGTCTCCTGTCGCGTCGTCCGAAAATCCGCGACGTTCTCTGCCTCGTCGGAAGGCACTTGCTTTGTGAGGCCCGTGATCTCGTAGTCAGCTTCGGCTCTCGTTCGGACAAACACCAGTGGCAGAGTGGCGGCCTTTGTGGCCGCCCGGAAATACGTCTCGAAGCCGGCCATCGGGGCGATAAACACCTTGGAACCCGACTGCAATTTTGGAATGGGTGCGGCCAACACGGAACTGGTCATCGCCAGGGCAGCCGACACGCCGACTAAAGACGCGAAAATGCGCCTGAACATTAGAGCAACCCTTCTAGGTTGAAATGGCCTTGTGAGGCTGAAGCGCGAGACCGAAGTCCGCTCGGTAGCGTGCGGCAGGGCTCAGGAAAGCGCATATGGCGTTGCCGACTAATGAGCAACGCCCGTAAGTACATTACGGGGGCCAGCCCCACAGGGTTCGCACGCGTCGCAGAAACAACCCCACGTTACGCGCCAAACGCCGTGTCAACCGGCGAGCC
>CAVXSR010000019.1:0-213020 GCA_963764495.1 Vicinamibacteria bacterium
TTCTCGCCTTCCGCGATCACGAAGGGCTGCCGCCCGAGGGCCCGCGGTGCGCTGAGCCGCTCGGGGCGACGTTCGAGAAGCTGGCGGCGCGTCCACAGTTCAACGCGGCGTTTTACAAAGGCTACCTGGTGGACGCGGAAGGCGAGGGCTGGGTCTGGGACCTTCTCGACGCTGTCGGGAGAATCGCTTCCGCGCGTCCGCAGTTCGGACGCGAAAGTCTATCCGTACAAGTGAGGCTCTGAGCTTCCCGTACAAGTAGGCCCAAGCTTCTAGCCTTGGGCCATGTCCACGATTTCGCAGCCCGAGCTAAAGCTCGGGCCTAATGTACTACAGAGCTAGGGCCTAACGGACTGCAGTAGGGCCCACTCTTCAGTTTGAGCCAGCACTAACCGCGGCTCACGCCGCACGACTCTCTGACAACCATCGCCCCGTGCAGGAGGATGTCGCGCGGGGGCAGATCCGGGCGCGCCACCCGTTCCCGCATCGCCGCCACGGCCGCGGCGCCAATCTCGCGGCACGGCTGCCGCAATGTCGTCAGCGGCACCGGCAACAGCCCCGCGTAGCTCACGTCGTCAATCCCCACCATCCGCACGTCATCGGGAATCCGCACGCCCTGCGCGAGGAGCGTGTGCATCAGGATGGCAGCGGTGCGGTCGCTCGCGCACACGAACGCGTCGGGGCGCGCTGATTTCATCAGCAAGGCGATCCGATTGCGGCTCGGCGGGATTCCTCACGCCACGTCTGGCTGACAGAAGGGTCCGCTCCCGCATGCACGACGGCGTCACGGAATCCCGCGGCCCGCGCGTCCACGGACGATGCGGCGCCGGGCAGCCCGAAAAAGATCACGCGCCGGCATCCCTGCGCGAGCAGGTGGGACGTGACGAGCGCGCCGGCGCGGCGATTGTCGAGCGCGACGAGGTCGTGGTGTCCGCGCGTCGGATACGGCTCGATCGACCGATTCGAGCAGCACCAGCGGAATCCCCGCGTCAGCCAGCGTTTCCGCGACATGCCGATTGACGGCGAGCCGGGTGGGCGCGTGCTCCAGCGGGGCAAAGAATACCCCGTCCACGCGGCGCGCCACGTACTGCGCGCAGAGCTGGCGCGCTTCGATCTCCTGGCCCTCGGATCCGTCGGCAATCGCGCCCCAGATCAGGCCGTGTGGCGTCGCGTCCGACGGATCCATCAGTCCACGCGCGAGAGCCGTGAAGATCTCGACCTCGCCGAAATCGGGCATCAGCACGCCAAACGACAGCGATTGCGTGGTGACGCCGCCGCGCGGACAGACGAAGCTGCCCGAGCCCGCGCGCCGCTCGATCAGGCCGGCGAGCTGCAGTTCGCGCAGGGCGCGCGCGACGGTGATCCGCGAGGCGCTGAATTGTTGAACGAGATCCGCTTCGCTCGGCAGCCGCCCGCCCGGCGGCACGCGCCCGGACATGATCTGGCGCAGGAGCACTTCGTAGACCTGACGGTACTTCGGCGGTTGCAGGACAGAGGGAGAGCCCATCGCGGCACCGATGGTATGACAAGTGAGAGAATCAGTCAATACAGGTACCGTGGTGAGAAATGCGTTGTAAACAGGAATTTACACGCATTTTTGGTCTCACAACTTGACGACCTGTGTTGTGACCGCTACTATCTTGAGAAAGCTGTTATATCTAATGATTCCTTTTCGACGAACCGGAGCACACGATATGTCGGAGCCCATCGAAGCGACCAAGCACTTCCTGTTCGCGTCGGACTTCGACCAGACGCTCAGCTTCCACGACTCGGGCCGGGTCCTGGCGGAGCTGCTGGGCGTGTCGGATTTCGACCGCAAGGTGGCGGGCCTCGCCGAGAGCAACCTGGTGCAGCAGGGCGGCGAGCTCGCGTATCTGATTCGCCACGATCCGGCATTCAGGACCGTCCGGCGCGAGCATCTCGCCGAGGCGGGCCGGCGCGTGCGCCTGCGCAGCCATATTCCTCAGCTCGTCGACTTCCTGAGCAAGGGGGTCGACGGATATCAGTTCTCGTTCTACGTGGTGTCGGCGGCGCCGCGCGAGGTCATCCTCGCCGCGCTCGACGGCATCGTGCCCTCGCACCACATCGTCGCCACCGAACTCGATTACGACCCGCTCTCCGGTGAAGTGCGTTCGATCATGCGGGTCCCCGCGGGATACGGCAAGGTCGCGGCGGTCGAGCGGCTCGAGCAGGACCTCGGGATCAGTCCGACCGGACGATTTATGTCGGCGACGGCAGCTCCGACGTGCACGTCATGCTGCACGTGAACAATCGCGACGGCTTCACGATTGCCGTCTCGGAGAACAAGCACATTGCCCGCATCGCGCGACGCACGGTCCTGAGCGATAACGCCTTCAGCGTCCTGGTGCCGGTGTTCGAGCAGATCGTGGGCTGGACGCCGGCGGCGATCAGGACGCTGTTCGACAGCTACGGCCTCAGCCTGCACGAGTGGGAGAAGGCGCACACCGATTGGGTGACGGTTCGCGAGCGTCCCGGCGTCCCCGGGCGCGGCCGTCGCGTGAGGCCGCGATGGTAGTCACCGATTGGCTCGGCTGGGCCGCGACCGGTGTCTTCGTCTCGTCGTATGCCTGTCGGCGGCCGGAAACCCTGCGCCGCGTCCAGATGGCGGGGGCGACGATGTGGATTGCGTACGGCGTGCTGATGCAGGCCGCGCCGGTCGTCGTCGCGAACATCCTCGTGCTGGGGGCCGCCGCGTGGGCATCGAGGCGCGGTTTGGAGCCTGAAGCCTGAAACCCGCCTGAAGGCCGGGGCCCCCCGAAGCCCGTAGCCCGGAGTCCAGAGCCCGTGCTAAACTCATAGTTTCGGCCATGGCCTATTACCTCGTTTCTGCGCTGTACGTGCTTGTGTGCCTCGTCCTGATGCTGGTCGTGCTGATCCAGCAGGGCAAGGGAGGGGATCTGGCGGCCGCGTTCGGCGGCGGCAGCAGCCAGGCGGCATTCGGGGCCCGCACCGGCGCGACGCTCCTCACGAAGGTCACCTGGGTGTGCGCGTCGCTGTTCGTGATCGGCGCGCTGGCGCTGTCGATCCTCGGGCAGCGCGGTCCCGGCTCGGTTGTCGGATCGGCGCCGCTGCCGAAGCCGGCCGCGACGCAGCCCGCGCCGGCAACGCCACCGGCCACGCCGGCGCCCGCGCCCGCGCAGAACCCGGCGCCCGCACCACCGAAGCCGTAAGCGCTCGACACTCGCCTCGCGGAAGTGGCGGAACTGGCAGACGCACCAGCTTGAGGGGCTGGCGTTCGCAAGAACGTGGGGGTTCGAACCCCCCTTCCGCACCAAATCGGTATTTCCGGCGAGATTTCGACGATTCGGCAGGTTTAGCTAACGGGTAGCTAACGATTTGCCGCCAGGCGCGCGCGGCGTTATACTCCCCCCATCAACAACCCTGCCTTGGGAGGAGCCATGAAGAAGCTGATGGTCGCGGTCGCTCTGCTAATACCGGCGATCGCATCCGCACAGGTGTCTATCGATGGCACGTGGAAGATCGACGCCGCCACCGCGAAGTTCCCTGAGAAGCCGGACAAATACGAGATCAAGGACGGCCGCTACACGTGCTCGACGTGCGTCCCCACGTGTCGACATCAAGGCGGATGGCACAGACCAGCAGGTCACCGGATCCAAGTACCGCGACACGGTCGCCGTGACGGTCGTCGATGATCATACCGTCCGGTTTATCAGCAAAAAGGACGGCAAGGTCGTGTCGGAGGGCAAGAGCACGGTTGGGAGCGACGGGACGATGCTGACAGAGGAGTTCACGGATTTTCCCCCGGCCGGGGAGCCGGTGAAGGGGAAAATCGTGAGCCAACGAGTCGCAAAAGGGGCCTGCCGGCTCGCACGCCCTGTCGGGGTCCTGGCGCGGGACCAAGGTCGCCGAGTTCTCTGATAGCGGGCTGACGGTCACCTTCAGGAGCACGGCGGACGGCCTCAGCATGAGCGCGCCCACTGGCGAAAGCTACGACGCGAAGTTCGACGGGAAGGACTACCCGGTAAAGGGGGACCGCTGGCGGCAGCGTGGTGTCCCTCAAGCGGATTGACGAGCGGACCATCGAGGAAACGATGAAGCGCGACAACAAGGTCGTGAGAGTGACCCGCCTGACGCTATCGCCCGACGGCCAGACGCTCAACTTCGTGAACGACGACAAGGAGCGCGGCACCAGGATGACGTTCGCAGCCAAGAAGCAGTAGCCACTGAGCGCCCTTCAGCGCGTGGAGCAGCGCTCCGAGGGTATCGCGCGGCTTCCCGCTGCATGTCGGGCAGGACGTGCGCGTAGACCTCCATCGTCATGCTCACCTTGGAGTGCCCGAGCCGTTCGCTGACGACGTGGACGGGCTGACCCGCCTGGAGCAACAACGTCGCGCACGTGTGTCGCAAGCCATGGAACTTGATCGGCCGGACGCCTGCGGCTTTGTCAACTTCGCGTACTCCCGCTGCCCGAGGTTGTTGATCTGCAGCGGGTGCCCCAGCGTGTCACCACTCACGCTGAAGGTCGCCCCATTCCTTCGCGAAGACGCGAGGCCGAGATCGTGATACGTTGGTGCGGTTCGCCATCATCAGCTCGCGCTGTTGTTTGCGATGCGTCCGCAACAGTTTCCACCGTTTCAGCCGCCAAGCGACACAATAACGCGGGCGCCCCGTCTTCGTCGGGCCGAACGTCGGAATCGGCGCCGGGCGCAAGCAGTTGCTGCACGATGCGCATCTTGCCGGCGTCGAGATCGAGATTCGCCCACGTCAGCCGGCACAACTCGCCTTTGCGGGCGCCTGAATCCAGCGCCAGCGCGTAGAACGCCGCCTGGTTGCGGTCCCGCGGCCTTGGCGGCCGCCAGGGAGGCCCGCGCCTCGATCGCCGTCCAGGCGTGTCGCTGCGCGTCCTCGGGAGACCTTCTCGCGCGTGCGTCGCGGCCGGTGATCGAGATCCGATGCGGGGTTCATCGAGAATCAACCGATCCTTCGTGGCCTTCCGCAAGGCTTGATGCAGGATCGCGTGATGCAGCATCAGCGTGGACGCCGACACGGTCGCGGCCGCGTAGGACCGCTCGACGTGCGTCGGGCGTAGCTTCTGCAGCCGGATGCCGGCGATCGGCGCCGTACAGCAGCGCGTTCATGATGATGCCCTCGAATCGCTTCGCAGGTGCTCGGCCGGAAACGTGACTTACGACGCCTTGAACGACTCGGTCAGCCATTCGCCGAGCGTGATCTTTTTTCGTGTCCACGTACGTCCCATCGTTCGCGGCCTTCAGCAGATCGGTCAGCCGATCGTCCGCCTGCTTTTTGAGTGCCCCGGAACGTGTGCCATTTCTGCTATCGCGGCGTAGCTTGCCGGTGTCAGGAGCGTGGCTCGCACCCAAGGTCGAGAATGATCGACCACGAGCCTTTCGATCGTTGCCGAGAGACTTCCTCTCATGATGGTGCCTCCACGAGTGAAGGCACGGCGGCCAAGCGTGGGAAAATACGGCAGCAGGCCGTCGAAAGCTGTTAGCGCATCCGACGTGCTTAGGGGTGCCGGTCCGTGCTTTGAACACGGCCGGCGTCCCGATTACTCTCAGGCGGAACGACATGAACTGTCAAATCTTCAACAAGTTAGGACGCGCTCGCATAGCTTGTTGGTACGCGTCAGGGTCAGGCTCAATCTCTTGGAGCAGGGGCCTCGAACCCATGGAGTAGCTGTGTTCTCTCCAGCTATCCATGAGCGTGTCACGGGCCGAGTCCACCACAGCCAGATATTCATTTCTTCGCCGGTGAAGCTCCTGGCAATCCTCATCGTCCGCTGACGAGCAACAACCCCAGGTTGGCCGCGACCAGCTTGTAGAACGCGGAAGAAGGGCTGCAGCGAAGGCATCTGCTGAACGTCTGACGGGTCAAAGCAACGGCGCGTCAAAATAGAAGTTTCGGCAACGGCTCCGCCAATACTCCGGCTTCACACACAGATACTGAGGCGCCGCCATCAGCTTATCGACGCCGACCTCCTGCACGAGCTTCAGCAACCCCTCCGCGACGGTCTGTCGGCGGCGAAAATTGTATTCGTCCTCGTCCGGCCCTAGCCAGGTGAGACGATCACGGATCTCTCAAGAGACTTAAGAAAATTCTGGTGTAGTCGGCCTTTCTGAAGGCGAACGTGCAGTGTTTCGTGGAGCAGCACGCCCAGCTGTAATGGGCTCGTCCTCGTCAAAGAACGACTCGTAAAGACAGACACGGCCGGCATCGGGGATCCCGATCTTAGACTTCGGGCACCCAAGGATATACGTTGCCGACGCCACGGGCTCTCGTAGCTCTTCTCTCGTGGCAGTGTTTGTAGGCCGCGCAAACGTCTAGCTCGCCATCACGGTGGTCGAACGGAAAGGGGGAACAGCAGCCTCCATTAGCTTCTGCCATAACTCAGTCGCGCTAAATCCGGTAGTCCTCCGTTGGAATACCGAGCAGAACTTTCATCGCTCTACCCACCTATCTGGCGCACCCTCTGTGTCATTTGAAGCCAGCGAATTGGCGTGCCACTGTCGTGCTTCCTCGAACGCCTGCAGTGCCCGCTGCGCCACCTGCGCATTGGTGGCCAGTGTACGCGGGGAACGCCGTCAAGCTGATTCCTCGGCGATCTCGATGTCGAGCAGCTCGCGCACCATCACCCCGTCGCCAGTGTGCCAGGCGTCCTTCAACGTCCGGAACCCGAAGGACGCACCGGCGATGTCGCCACGCGTCACGAGCTCCAACGCATCACGCCCGGCCTGCGTCGGTGCAGGATCCAGCTCGAATGCTGAGTCCGCGATCGTCCTTCTGTAACCGCAGCGTCTTCGGCGTCCGACCGAGCACCGCGCCGGCATCGTGATCTGTAGAGCGCCACCACGTCGGCGCCGTCACGCAGCGCCCGCTCCACCGCCTGCGGCCGGACGATCTCCACGAAGCCGCCCAGGTCACGCGAACGTGCGCCGAAGACCACGGCGTGCCCGATGATCCGAGTGCCCTTCACGCCGCCGATCGTGGCGGCCCGTCGTTCGAGGTCAGGCAACACGGGGTTTCTCCTGCGTAGGCGTCAATGCGGCGTTGAACAGATACTCGTCGCCCTCGGGGCCGATGGGGTTCTCGCCCAACTTCCTGCGGCAGTCGTTCACTGGTAATAGATCCCGTTTTGCCGGGCGGTCGCGAGTGCCGTGTAGAGGCTGCGGATGTCCGACTGGATCAATGCGCTGCGATCGAACTCAATGGTGAAGGCGTTGTAAACCGCCGTGGCCCCAGGCAGTCGCGGGCGCAGCGACAACTCCCACGCGCGGAAGATCGGATCCAAGGTGCCCGTGATGTGACTGATCGAGAGCGACTCCGTGTTGCTGTAGGTGGCCCTCGTGAGGTCGGAAATCTCTGAATGGCGGGACTCTGAAGATGCTGGTGATCTCGTTGCGCAGCGACCCCATCAGCTCGTTGAGCTGGGCGTTGTCGTTCTGCGCCGAGATCGGGGGTGAACTTCAAAGCCACCATCCAACACGGCGACGCTATGCGCCCGCGCGCTGCCCTGGAACAGCGCATTCCACGCCTCTTTCAATCGCGAAGCTGCTGGCGTCCGAGACGGCCCCGGCCGCCTCGATGATCCCCGCCCGGCCGCGCGCCGTTCTGAAAGAATCTGGCCGTGTATCGCTGCAGCGCGAGGTAGCTGCCGATCGCTTCGCGGGCGTGGCGGATGGGCGAGTCGAAGCGAACCTCCAGGATCGGCGGCAAGGCCGGGGTCGAACGTGAACGCCTGCACGGTCGCGCCGACCGTGACCGTCCACATCTTGCGCCGCTGCGCGTCCCGATCGACGCGAACGCACGTCGGCGGCAGACGCCAGAGCGATTGCAAACGGCGCGAATCCGCCCGGACGATCTCCGCATAGGCGACGCCGTGTAGCAGCATGTCCGACGTCATTTCGCGGACGAAGTCGAAACTGGTCGTTTCTGGATTCGGGAGATCGTGCAGCACGGTCCACAAGTCGGCGTCGCGTGCATCGACGAACGAGTCGGGGCCAACCTGACGGCGCAGCCGGAGCGGCGCCTTCCCGGTGTCCTCGGACAGCACCTTCAATGCACGCCTTGACCGGTGGCGCCAGCAGCGCCGTGTCCGGCGACACGGTGACGCCTGCGTCCGTCGTGGCGCTCGAGAACAGCTCCAAGAACTGCGGGCTCGGGTCGGCGAGTGAACGCCGATTCGAACGACTTCAGGAACTTCATCATCGTCTCCGTTGTGCCGTCGCCTTGAAGGCGGGCGGGCTGACCGGCTGCTGCGGTGCCCCGAACGCGGGGCGGCGTGTGTCCGGTCAGCCCAACCCAACTTGAACGTGGCCCGACGCCGGTAACCTTCGCCTTGCGGCTCGGCGGCACGTTCACCGCCGTTCCCCGCGCGTTCGCCCTATCGCGGGCTTAGGCGCAGAAGGTCGTTACAGCTGCATCACGTAGACGGCCTTCGGATTCGGCGCAACGAGATTCGGCGCGCAAAATCGCGCGAATCTCGCTCTTGTCCGAATTGAATAAGCGCGATCGATCTGAGCTCAACGCGCAAAGGTCCTGCCGCCGCACGAGCACGACCTGCGGGGCGTCATACACGAACACCGACGTCGGCGTGAGCGGCGACCCGCTCGCGAGCTGACTGCTCACGAACACCGGGACGCCGGACGATTCGAGCGCGCTGACATGCTGTCCGCCGATCCGCTGCCGGCGCTGTCCTGGAGCAGCGGCTTGTTCGATCCGGTCGTCAGCTCCTTCAACTTCGACAGGTTGGCCCAGGTCGACGGATGCATCACGATCGCCGTCGCCTTGGCGTTCTCGGTTTCGAGCGCCTCGAAGGCGTTCACGAAGTCGTCGAGATCGGCGAAGGCGCCCACCGGGGCGCCAGGCCCCTGCGTGCCGACGACGTTCTCCAGGCCACGGATCTCGGGCGTTGTACCGTTGCCCGCGAAGATGGCCCGGTCGAGCTCCAGGGAGAGCGCCCGCACCATCTGCCGCTGCAGCAGCTCGATGATGGACGGGTTGGAGTCGGCGACCAGCTCGTTGCTGACAGTCACCAGCGCCGCCAGCTTGCGGGGTGTCGCCACGACTTCGTTGTAATCCGGATCGCTAGGCGTGGCATGTCATTGCCTTCGGTCGTCCACGACGCCGTCGGATCCGATACCACCTTCGGCACGCGCAGCGAATCGCTGGTGGTCGTGATCAGGCGAATGCCCGAATGCTAACGCCACGCTCTCGGCCGTCAGCAAGTCGAACACCTGCGACTGGTATTCCTGCGGCGTGATGTACGAGCCAGCGCCCGACGAGCCGAACAGGGTCCTGGGTCTCGATGCCGAGGAACCGCCCCTGCATCGCCTCGCGCGTCTCCGCCACGATCGTGTGCGGCACGAAGTTGCGCTGCTCGGTGCGCTTGTCCACCACGGCTAGCAGGTCGTACAGCTCCCGGCGCTCGCCGTCTGCCCGGTCTGGACTCTGCGCTGCTCATCGGCGAGCAATCGCTCGCGGCCGGCACCTTCCGCCGTCGTCAACAGTCCCTGCATCGTGGTGCTGCGCTGCTCGATCTGCGCCACCACCTTGGCGCTAATGTCACCACCGAATGCCGCCTGGTCCGCCACGATCTTGGCGATCGCGGCCGTCGGAATCGTTCCCTGCGTAGCGTCCAAAAACTCCTGAATGGTTTCCATTGTCTCTACGTCCTACTCAAACGAACTGTGTCGCGGCCCGCGATGCGTGACAGCGACTATCCGGCCCCTCGATGAGGTTCACCGTAACGAAATGCCATCCTCAATTCAAAACCAAAATGCGCGGCTCGAACGCTACGGGCTCAGGGGTGGCGAGTAGCTCGCCCAGCCCGAGCAACAGCGCGTCGATCCCGTCAACCTTGTTCGCGCTGTTGGGCGTCGCCTTCTTCGGCAACACGCTGCCATCGACCCGCCGCTCGACGACCGCATTGCTGGCCATCCACGTCATGCGCGAATTGCCGTCATGACGGAACCGCCCGTGTTTGATCCGGGTTTCCAGTTCACGCGCCGGCGTCTGTGTAGGTACTTGGCGTTCTTCGCCTTGCAGCGTCACCGGCAGCCCGTCAGTCGCCAACCGGCTCGCGAGATACTGTCCGCCGAACTGCTCGATCGCGATTCGGCGAACCTCGAAGGTCACGGCTAGGGAGCGGATGTGCACGTCTCGACCGCTGCGAGGTCCGTCATCGCGCCATCGGTGGGCACCAGCAGCCCGGCGGAGACCCAACTGCGATAGGCCGGCACCGCTCGGCTCCGTTCCTCGACGACGTCCCGCGGCAGGAAAGAACCGCGGGAAGGCGTAGACGATGCCGGCCTTCTCGAAGACCGTCACGACGGCTGTCAGGTCATCGCGCTCGGCCCCGTCATAGCCGACGTGACACGGGCTCCCGCGAACGCCTCGATCGACAGGGACCGATCGGCGCACCGGTTCCAGGCGTCCATCGGCAACCACGCGCTCGAAGACGACAGCCAGAGGTTCAAACGTTTGGTCTTGAACTCGCCTTCGCTGTCTGGTGAGTGCTGCGCCTTGTACGCATAGCCGCGCATCTCGTCCCACTGCGGCGTCACACCCAGGCCGGGATTGCTCTTGACCCACAGCCGCGCATCGCGCCAATCGTCGCCTTCGTCCAACGTGTAGACCACACCGAAGTAGGTATCCGCCTCGAAGATCTGCTGCAGGATCTTCAGCAGGAACGTGCGCTGTTCGAACGCGACGCCCAGCATGTTGTAGCCGCTTGTCGTGATGCTGAGCGACAACGGGTTGAGCCGGGAACCTCGAGCCGAATACAACACGTCGAACAGCCCGCGGTCTTTGTGCGCGTGCAATTCGTCAATGGTGTAGGCATGCGGGTTCAGGCCATCCTGGCTGCTCGACTTGGAGTTGATCGGCTGCAGGCTCCCCGAGTTGGCATCGCAGGTGATGGCGTTCGCGGAACACGGTCAGGCCGTACTGTTCCCGCAGCCACGGCAGCCGCTGCACCATCTTCTTCGCCACCAGGAAGACGGCGTCGGTCTGCGATCGGGTGATCGCCGCGATCTTGATCTGCGGCCCGTTCTCGTTCTCCTTGAGGAATCATTACAACATCACGATCGAAGCCAAAACCGACTTGCCGGCCTTTCGTGCCAACTCGATGTACGTCATCCGTGAACCGCCGTCGCCCTGCATTCGTCCGCTCGGCGCCAGCCAAAGAGGGTCGTCAGCAGCCACACCTGCCACGCTTGCAACGTCACGTTGGGTGTTTGCCATCTGCCCTCGACGTGCGGCATCAGCTCGGCGAACCTGCAGATGTCGATCGCGTGCTCGTCACTCCACACGGACGGCCACGACGGATCGATCGCTGCCCGCTGCAGGTCGCGCTTGCTTGCCGCTCGACCGCCCACCGCACCGGCTCACAGGCCGAGGATGCGTCCGTCGAGGACATCACGGGCATACCCGCGAGCAACCTGCAGGTAGTCGCGATCTGGTGGCGGCCACGGCCGGCGCAGGGGCTGCTGGACCCACTTGGCCCTGTGCCCGGATACGACCGGGCTCCAGCGTGCCGCGCCGGGCCTTCACCTCGAGCGGTAGGGGCTTCGGCCCTCGACGTGCCATCAGTGGACCTGCGGCTCCAAAAATCTGGCTGCCAAGCGGTTTTGGCGCGCGGGTCGGCTGGTGATGTCGCTATCCCTACTAGTTGAACGACCGAATCCGCCTTCGAGATCTATCGCCTTCAGCCGGTTGCAGTTGGAGCAAAGCGACTGCAGCTGCTGTTCGTCGTAGAACGTCTCGCGATCGTCGGCACGACTGTGGCCGTCGCTGTGATCGGTGCATTCAGCCGGGGTGAGCTGTCCTGCCTGGACGCAGCGTGAATGCTCACGATGCAGCTCGCCGTCTGCACGTTCGCCGACAGAGCGGATGTCGAGACAGCCACAGCTTCGATAAGAATCGCCGCCGCATCGGCCTGTGAAGCCGCGCTGGTGGGCACTACCGCGCCGCTGGTCAGCCTGACGGGCACAGGTCGGACAGCGCGCCGCTGTGATGAGCTGATGGCAGCCTGAGCAGCGTCGGGGCGGTCTCAAGGGGCATCAGGTAATTCCGGGAGCGTGGTTCCCGGACTGGTTCCGGTTCCCCCACTTAGGGAGTGGGAACCGGGAACCAGTTCCAGCGAATACCAAGTGGTTCCGGTACCACTGGGAACCACCGGAACCAGTTCGGAGGCTAGGTCGCACCGAAGCCGCCTTCGGAATGGCGGGCAATGTCGCCCCGTTGCAGGAGTGCCGCCCATGCGGCGAGCCCCGCCTTGCGGTTCACGCCCGCTCCTACGGATGGCTCGCATTGGCCGACTTTCGGGCGATCGCCGGCATCGTGGGACTAGCCGCACGTATTCCAAGAAGCTTGTCGTGCGATGGTCGTATTCCTGGCTCCCGGCCGCCTGCGATAGCCAGCCCATCCGGCGTCAGGTTGCGCAAGGAACGGTGCCACGGCGGACCCGTACGTGCCCCCTGCACTTGTCGAACGTGGCGATGAAAGGCGCGCCCTTGGTCCTGGCAGTAGTCGTCCGGCCGTGCCAGCTTGATGAGCACGTTCATCATGTCTTCGGCCTTGCTGTGCCCGCGGGCGCCGCCTTGTCGATTGCTGTGATGCGCGATCAACACTGCCTTGCCCCGTTGCCGCAGCGAGAGCAGCCAGTCCTGCGCTGGCTGCCAGGCGGTGGGGTCTTTCTCGGCTTCGGGATTGAACAGGCTGGAGCGGTTATCAAGGATGACGAGGTCGGCCGTCAATCGACGAAGGGTTCGACGGCCGCTTGTCCTGTCGGCGGTGTCGAGCCGTGGCAGGTACTGCTCCTGCCAATCGGCGGCCACGACGGTGAGCGCGGCGGTGGTACGGCGCGACGTGCAGCCGGTCACAGAGCAGCGGCGAAGGCGAACCTCAATCTCAAGGCTCGCCATCTCCCCATCGACTGTACACCACGCGGCAGGGGCTCAGGCGCACGAAAGCCCAACGCCTCCACGCCTGCTGCGGCGACCAACGCCAGCGTCTGCAGGAACCAGGATTTGCCCAAGCCCCGCTCACAAGGCATAGATTTGCCCGATGTGGCCTTCACTGAAGACCGTGGTGTGGTCACGAATCAGCAACGCCTTGCGCGGGGGGAAGACGTGCGTCGACAACGCCTCGAGCGTCAGGCCGGTCAGCGCACGCCGCTCGGGGTGCAACGCCGACTCGGATTCGAACGTGGTGCAGCGGTTGCCAGCCCTTGCCGTTGATCGGCCGATCCGCCAACTCCAGGCCGATGGCAATCGCCTCGCGGCGGAAGAAGTCGTCGTCGTGCTCGATCGCCGTCACGCGGCGCGCCTTTCGCGGTCCCGTAGCGCGGTATAATTCGTCGCGGAGTCGGCGCAACCGTGCCGTCAGTCGATCGCGTTCTAGCGTCATTGCGCGCAGCGCCTCGATGCTGGTGATCGCCAACTCGCGGTAGCCGCTCAGGTCCGCTTCCAGATTGGCAATGCGCGCGTGCGCCTCGATCAAAATCGTCTGAGGTCTGTTCGAGCGCGAGTAGGCGGTAATCGCTCACCGGCTACCCCTTTAACGAGCGCAAGTTTCGGAATACGAATCAGGCGCCCGGTAATTGACGTGGCGGATCGCGCCGGTCTTCACCAGTTCTTGTACGGTGATGCTTACGCGATACCCTAAGATAGGCGCCCATCTCATCGACGGTCACGAGCTCCGGCAGATCGTCGAACCGCGGCGGGGAACGTCCTTGTCCTTGCGTGTCACGCGAACGGCACTTATGTTTCCTGTTTGATCATGCGGAGCACATACGCAACACCGACGGTCGCGAGGTTGGAGATACCCGCGATTGACCAATTCGCTTGCCGACTGCGCGGACTCGAGGACGATCTGCATGTTGTGCTTCGGCCAGCCTGAGAGACGTCGTATTACAAGAACGAGATCTGAATCCGAGGCGGGGATCAGTTGCGCCCACTGCGACGGATCCCGGAGAGACGCAACACGGCGCGGTGAACCAATTTGCTTGGCATATAGCAGTTGATCAACTCGATCGCGACTGTCAGGTCCGCGAAGGTACGCTGATCGAACATCCGCACTTCACCTCGCCGCGTGCTCTCGCGCGTCGGCACGATGACGCGCTGCTGAACGAGGTTCTCCAGTTGATTTGTCGTAGCCCCGGCCAGCGCCGCCGCCCGCGGCGCGGTAATCAGCACGTCGTCCATGCCTTCGAGTCTAGTCAAGTGGATCACTTGATTAGTCAAGTGAAACTTGACCAACGCCGCGGCTGGGGCCCTGAAGCACCAGGCCGTCTGACAGGAGCCGTGGCTAGGCGTTGCTAACCATTTGCTAACGAACTCTCTGGGACTGGCTAATACGAGGCGGGGGAACCGGAAGCGAAGGCGTGTGAAATGCCAAACGAAACGGGACTATCAGGGAACAACAGGACCACTTGGGAGTGGCCCTGCCGATTCCCCCCTTCCCGCACTGGCAGCCTTCGCTCTCGGCTTCGCCGAGCTTCGGCTCGGCAAGCCGAGAAGGCTGTCGGGTTCGGGTCCACGCAGACACGTCACCCGCCACACTCGTTCGCTCGCTTCGCTGACTACGCCTGGCAATGCTGGTGTTCGCAAGAACGTGGGGTGGGGGTTGGAATCTCCCTTCCCCAGCCGCATAGCGGCGAAGGCGGACCTTATCTCGCCAACTTCAGGCGCGCGACCCGCGTCTCCCGCGCGAGTCAGCGGGCACGAATCTCCGTGTCAACAGACCTCATCTCTCCGAGTTCTCCCCGCGCTTCGGGCTCGCCTGTCGGGCTCGAGTCCTCATCGGCGGTGACATCTGTCACCGGCTTCTCATCACGGTTCCCACTGGTTTCCGTTGCGTCTGCCCCTCACGATCGCTCCACCAACGAATGGGCAAGACCTGCCGCGCGCAGGTCGGGCCGCGATGTTCGCGTTGGGATAGCGAGGATCCCGTGAAGCGCATCCTGAACCGCAACCGCGTGCGCACGATTTGCACGTGCGCGCTCGTCGCCTCCGCCGCTCTCGTCCAGACACCCGCCAGCGCCGACCAGCGCGCAGACACAACCGCAGATGTCCGGGTCCAGGGTGACAAGAGCCGTCCATATCTGATCTTCGGGTGCGACCGGCAGACCAGGGATCTCGATGCGCTATTCACGCCTGCGCTCGTTGCGGACCTGAAAGAACTGGGCGCCGGCATCGCCCTCTCGACGGAAGATCTCAGTCCCGCGCGGGCGCAGGTCGTGCGCCGGCTGACCGACGCCGGAATTCCCATGCTCGCCTGGATCGTGTTGCCCAAGGAGCAGGGCTACTACGTGAACGTCGGCAATGCCGCGCAGACCGCCCAGCGCTTTGCGGACTTCGATAAATGGACAACCGAGAACAGTCTGCGCTGGCAGGCTGTGGGCCTCGACATCGAACCGATCCTGCAGGAGTTCGGGGCACTCAGTGGCGACAAGCGCCGCCTGATGTCCTTCGCCATCCGGCGAGCGTTCGACTGGGAACGCGTCCGTCGCGCGAACGACGACTATCGGGCGCTGGTTCGACGCATGCAGGCGCGCGGCTATCGCGTCCAGACGCATCAACTCTCGTTCATCGCCGACGAACGCAAAGCCAATTCCACGCTACTGCAGCGAATCTTCGGACTGGTGGACGTCCGTGGCGACGAGGAAGTGCTGATGCTCTACACCAGTCTCAGCGAGCCGTTCGGCGCGGCCCTGATATGGGCGTATGGCGCCGAGGCACAGGTCGTCGCCGTCGGCAGCACCGCCCTGAGCGGAGATGCGGCGCTCGACGCCAGGTATCCGCCGCTCACCTGGGAGAAATTCTCGCGCGACCTGCGCGTCGCCCGTCACTTCTCAACGACCGTTGGCATCTACAGCCTCGAAGGCTGCGTCCGTCAGGGGTTCATGCCGAAGCTGAAGACGATGGACTGGGCCGAGCCGGTCGTGATTTCCGGCGCGTCCGTCGAACAGGCGTCGCAGTTTCGATTCGCGGTCCGACTCGTGCTCTGGGTTGCCTCTCGGCTGGTGTATTTCGTCTTGGCTTTTCTTCTGGTGTTCGCGTGCCTGGTGCGAGTGATCGTACGATGGAGGAGACGGAGACGCGCCGCGAGGCGCGCGTAGACCTCTGGCCACGCATGCGGTGCCGAGGGCGACGGTCCTGATGCGGCGGCCGAATCATCGATCTGGTCGCCTTGGCGGCGCGGCGTTCGGGCAATGAGATGTCTGTCCAACTCTGTCCCCACTGCGGTCGGCGCGGGATGACCTGGTCGATCGACGAGGCAGTCAGCCCACCGACTCAGCGGCACTGCTCTCTCTGCCGCTACCGCGCCAGTGAGGACGAGTCGCGCGAATCGACGTGTCACGCGTGCGGTAACGGAGAGGTCGCGCCTGCTGCTTTCGGATCAAGCGGCAGCTACTGGTTCTGCCTGACCTGCCAGTCACGTTCACCGGCGGCCGGCGTATGATAGCCAAACGCCGCCATTGGAAACTCACGCACGCTGGGTACGGATCTCTCACTGGATCGCGACCGCGAGCCTTCTGACGCTCGCGTTCAGCGGGTTCGTGATCCTGATGGCGCACCCGCGCCTCTACTGGGGTGAAGTCGGGAACGACCTCACGCCGGCGCTTTTCGAGCTGCCGATCAGCAGGAACTACGAGCACGGCGGCTGGGACACGCCCACGCCGTTCTTCGAGGGCGCCTCGGCTCCGATCAGCGCCAGCCGCACCTACGACATCTTCAATCAGAACGGCTGGGCACGGAGTCTGCACTTCCTCGCCGCATGGTGGCTCGTATTGCCCGGCGCCATCTACCTCCTGATCGGGATCGTCCGCGGTCACTTCCGCTCGCACATCTGGCCGAAGGCGGGCGAACTCGCGCCGCGTGTCGTGTGGCGTGAAGTCGTCGACCACTTGCGCCTCCGCATTCCGCCCGCCAGCGGCGGTCCGCACTACGGCCTCCTGCAGAAGTCGGCCTACTCGGTGGTGCTCTTCGTGGCCGCGCCGCTGATGGCGCTGACCGGCCTGGCAATGTCCCCGGCGGTCACGGCCGCCTTTCCGCTGCTGTTGCGGCTGTTCGGTGGCTACCAGTCCGCACGCACGATCCATTTCTTTGCGTTCGTGGCGCTCCTGCTGTTCGTGTGCGTGCACGTCATGATGGTCGTCATGTCCGGATTCAGGCGCCAGATACGCGCCATGACCGTGGGGAACTGAGATGAAGAGCGCCGGGCTCATCACTCGCCGCCAGGCAATCATCGCGGGCGTGGCCGCCGTCGGCGGACTCGTGGCCACGCGTTACCCGAAGCATCTGCCGCCCACCTACGGCAATCTGCTGCGCATGGGCGACACATTCACGTACGCCGCGCATCGCGCGCTCCTGCCGGGACAATCGCTCGTCCGGGAATACGGCCCCACAGACGTCACGTCGTTTCCGGCCACCGGTACCACCAATCCCGGCATCAGCGACAAGTCGGCGGGCGGCGACGCCTATCGGCGGCTGCAGCGTGGCGCGTTCGCCGACTGGCGGCTGGCGGTCGAGGGTCGCGTCTCGACGCCGCGGACCTTCTCGCTGACCGACCTGAAGCACCTGCCCGCGCGCACGCAGATCACGCGACACACGTGCGAGGAAGGCTGGACCGCCATTGGCCAATGGACGGGTGTGCCGCTCAGTCTGGTGCTCGACGCGGCCGGCATCCTGCCGACCGCCAGGTTCGTGGTGTTCTACTCGTTCGACGGCTGGGTCGACTGCATTGACCTGCTCGACGCCCTGCACCCGCAGACCATACTGGCCTACGGCATGAACGGGCGCGATCTCCCCATCCCGCACGGCGCGCCCGTTCGTCTGCGTGTGGAACGACAGATGGGCTACAAGAGCATGAAATACCTTCAGCGCATCGTCGTGGCGGACGAGTTCGACGACGGCGGCAAGAACGGGAACATTCAGAACGGCTGGGCGTGGTACACGGGGATCTGAAGGTCGCGTGCCCGCCGAACAGGTGATCGTCATCACCGGTGCGACGTCAGGCATCGGGCAAGTCGCCGCAGAGACGCTCGCCGCGATGGGAGCGCGGATCGTGCAGATCGCGCGCGATCGGGCTCGCGGCGAAGCGGCGCTGGCGCGACTCGCCAGGCTCACTCCCGGCGTGCCGCACACCGTCCATTACGCCGATCTCTCGCGACTCGGCGAGATGAAGCGCGTCGGTCTCGACATCGCGCAAGCGGAACCTCGAATCGACGTCCTGATCAACAACGCCGGCGCCATGTTCGGCTTCCGCCAGCTCACCGACGATGGCTTCGAGCGCACGTTCGCGTTGAACCACCTCGCGTACTTCGTCCTCACCGACGCGTTGCGGGCGCGCCTGCTCACCTCGGCGCCGGCGCGAGTCATCAGCACGAGCTCCGACGCGCATCAGGCGGGGACGCTCGAGTTCGACGATCTGCAATCCGAGCGCGCCTATCGTTCTGGCCTGTGGGAATGGGCGCGGTTCGGCGGAGCGGGCTACCGAGTTTACGCGCGATCGAAGTTGTGCAACATCCTCTTCACGCGCGAGCTCGCGCGGCAGCTCGCCGGCACACGCGTCACCGCCAACTGTTTCCATCCGGGCTTCGTCGCCACCCGATTCGGCGATCAGAGCGGCGGGCTGCTCTCACTCGGCGTCCGCGTCGGAAAACGGTTCGCGCTGTCACCCGAGCAAGGTGCCGAGACGCTGGTCTACCTGGCGTCCTCGCCCAACGTGGCTGGCATCACCGGCGAATACTTTGTCAGGTGCCGTCCGGCGACGCCCACGCCCGCGGCACAGGACGATGAGACGGCGCGACGGCTGTGGCAGGAAACCGGAAACCTCGCCGCCACGTCCCTGCAGCAGTAGGGCCCGACTTTAGTCGGGCCTTTGTCGGCCGCACTCAAGTGCGGCCCTACTGCGGATTCCAGCCTGTAGCCTGAAGCCTGCCAGCTCTTTCGCCGATAGGCTTACCAGCGCATGAATCGATCACGAGACATCCTCGGCCTCATTGCCGCCTTCATGCTGATCGTCAGCAGCGCGGCCCATTCCATCCTGGGGTGGCGCGGACTTCGGGGCGAGCTGGCCGCGGCACACGTCCCGGGCGACCTGATGCTCGGCCTGCAAATCGGCTGGCAATTCGGCGGCGCGATGATGCTTACGCTGGGAGTCGTGCTGCTCGTGATGTTCCGGCAGCGGGTTCGCGGTGAACGAGCGCCGCTCCTGCTCGCCAAGGCCGTCGCGGTCGCATACCTCGTGTTCGGCGCGTGGGCGCTCGGGACGAGCGGGGGCGATCCGACATTCCTGGTCTTCCTGATTCCGGGCGCGTTCCTCGCGATGGCCAGCATGTACCGGGTTCAGCCGAGCAGCTGAAGCACCCGCCGATACATCGCATCCGTTTCGGCCTGCGCCCGCGTCTCCACCGCCAGCCGCATGATCGGCTCGGTGTTCGACGCCCGCACGTGAATCCAGCCTTCTGCAAACGCGATCTTGAGACCGTCGGTCCGATCGGCCGCTGATCCGGGGAAAGCCTCCTCGAGCGCCTGCATCATCTGTCCCAGGCGCCCGTGCTCGAACGGCACGGTGCCCAACCGACGGGCGTACCGCGGAAGCGCTCCGGCCAGCGCGGACATCGGCTGCCCGGTTTCCGCCATCCGCTCCAGCAGCAGCGCCATGCCCGCATAGCTGTCGCGACACAGGTGCACGGCCGGCAGGATGATGCCGCCGTTCGAACCTTCCCCGCCAATCGCCGCGTCAACGGCCTGCATCATCTCGACCACGTTCGCCTCACCGACCGCGGTCCGGTGGACGCGGCGCCCGTGCGCTTTCGCCACGTCGTCGATCACCGACGACGTCGTGAGATTCACGACCACGTCACCCGGGGTCCGACGGAGCACCGCGTCGACGGCGAGCGCCAGCACGTCGTCGTTGTCGAGCACGTGACCGCGCTCGTCGACGACCGCGAGGCGGTCGCCGTCGGGATCCTGGGCGAAGCCAACGTCGGCGCGGCTTTCGGCGACGAGCTCGGCGAGCTTGCCCAGCGTGTCGGGTCGCGGCTCGGGCACGCGTGGAAAGGGCTTGGTTGGATCGATCGACATCGCGTGGAGCTCGCACTGCAGATCGGTCCGGAGGAATGCGGGCGAGACGATCGCGCCGGCGCCGTTGACCGCGTCGAGTGCCACGCGAAACCGGCGCGCCTGCACGCGCGGCACATCGATCTGCGCAAGGACGCGATCGAGATGAAAGCGCGTGGCGTCGCCGCGCTCCACGGTCGACTCGCGAATCTCGGCGTTGGTCGATTCGACGAAGCTGCGCTGGTGATAGAGGTCGAGCAGCTCGGACCGTTCGTAGGTATTGAAGAACAGCCCGAGCGAGTTGAACAGCTTGACGGCGTTGTACTCGGCGGGGTTGTGCGAGGCCGTGATGGCCAGGCCGCCGCGCGCCTGCGTCGCCGCGATGTACACCTGAAGGCTGGGTGTGGGGATCACGCCCACCTGCACGACGTCGCACCCGCTGGCGAGCAGCCCGCAGGTGATGGCATGCGTCAGCATCGCGCCGCTGGCGCGGGTGTCGCGCCCGACCACCACCCGGCCGCCGCCGACGTAGGTGCCGAATGCCTGCGCGAACGCGCTGGCGATCGAAGGGGTGAAGAACTCGCCGACGACGCCGCGAACCCCCGAGACGCCGATCTTGAGCAGGTGCTCGCGGCGCGGTGCTTCAAGCACGACGGACCTCCTCGACGAGGGTGTCGAACAACTCGCGCGGCGATCCGCCGCGCTGCTCGCAAATCACCCGCACGATCGGCTCGGTCTGGCTCACGCGCACGTGAAACCACCGATCGGGCCAGTCGACGCGCAGGCCGTCGACGTTGTTGGCGCGTCCGGGTGCATCGCCGGACGCGTAGCGCTCGCGGAGCTCGGCGAGCAGACGCGGGATCCGCGGCGACGACAGCGGGACCTCGCCCTTGAGAATCGTGAACGACGGGTAGTCGTCCACGATGGCCGACAACGACCGGCCGCGCTCGTGCATGAGCGACAACACGGCGAACATCGAGGCGATGCCGTCGTAGACGAAGCGAAACCGCGGCATCATCACGGCCCCGGTGCCCTCTCCGGCGACCGCCACCTGCTCGGGGCGATAGGCCGCAAGGGCGTCCATCGCCGCAGCGCGGCCGACGGGAATGCGCAACACGCGGCCGTGGTGGCGCGCGGTGATCTCGTCGATGAGCGCGGTGGTCGAGAGATTGGTGATCACGAGGTGGCCGGGCCCGCGCGACAGCAGCAGATCGGCCACCAGCGGGAGCACGATCTCCTCCGACAGGGCGCGCCCGGCATCGTCGGCTAGCGCGACACGGTCGGAGTCGCCGTCGAAGAGGAATCCGGCGTCGGCGCTCAGCGGACGGATCAGCGGCGCCAGCTGCAGCGCAACAATCCGGGCGGTCGTGGCGGGCTCATGCGCAAAAGTCACCGGCTCGAGCTGGTGGTTGATCAGGACGAACCCGAACCCGTGCCGTTCGTTGAGCCGTCGAAGCACGATGGACGACGTGCCGCTGGCGCAATCGACGACGACCTTGAAGCGGCGCAGCGCCTCGAAGTCGTAAGCGCCCGCAAGCTCGTCGAGATAACCATCGAGCACGCCTGGCTCGTCCCGCGTGCCACCCAGCGCCTGCCACGGCACGTAGGCCGTCCGGCGAAGATGATAGAAATCGAGCAGCTCTCCGGCCTCGGTGCTCGACAGATAGCGCCCGTGCGGTCCGAAGAACTTCAGTGCGTTCCACTCGGAAGGATTGTGGCTGGCGCCAATGGACAGGCCACCCGCGGCGGTGAGGCGGCGAATGGCGTGCTGGACGATTGGCGTGGACGTGATCCCCAAATCGATCACATCCCGTCCCGACGCCATCAGCGCCGCGAGCGCCGCCTCGCGGAGCATCCGGCTGCTGGCCCGCGGATCCCGCCCGAGCACGACCGGACCGGATGGCTCGAGGAAGGCCGCGAACGCGGCGCAGAACTCGAGCGCAATCGTGGACGTCAGCCCGGGGCCGACGATGCCGCGGACGCCGGCGGGCGACAGACGGAGGGCTCGGCCTGGATGCGTGCGCACCGCGCGATTATCACTCGCGGCCGGGCAGCGGTTACAACCTTCTCCCTACTGTCCGCTGCCAGCTGCGCGCGAGCGCAGGACATGACGCCAGCTCCCCCCGCTCCGCGTCGGTTGCATCGGCGAGGCCGTAGGTCACGTCGTTCACGCGCGTAATGGTCCATTCAGGGAACGGCCGTTGCAGAAGCTGCAGCGACTGCCCGGCCTGGACCAGCCCTTCGTCAACGACCCGCAGATACCAGCCGGATCGGCCTGACGCGACGACAAGCTTCGGCAGATCGAGACGATCCCAGCGTCTCGCAAGCTTGGAGCACGGTCCGCGCGGCTGCGAGACTTCAACGACCGCCTCACCGACGGCAAACCGATCGCCGAGGCAGACGTCCGATTCGGTCTGACCTCTCACCGTGAAATTCTCGCCGAAGCCGCCGGCGCCCATGTCGGGCCGGCGCAGCTCATCGCGCCATGCCGGATAGTGATCGCCGCTGTACACGCACACAGCCTTGTCGGCGCCACCGTGCACCCGCAAGTCGGCCTGTCGATCGCCCTCGAGGTTGGTTGACAGCAGCAGAACCGGGCCATCCACCGCGCTCTTGAAGAACGCGGTGACCCACCTTTCCTCGTCATCGACTGTCCGCGGCCGGCCGACACGGACCGAATCGAGCCGCACCGCCGGGGTCAGAATTCTCGCGTTCACATCCACTGTGATGCCAAGCGGTTTCACATCATGCCGTCGCACGGCTCCGGGGCGGTTGCGGCGGGATTGGTGAACCAGTATCTTCCGTCAATGGTCGCGGTGCCGCACGGCATTCCATTTCCTACACCGCTCGCTGCGTATCCACCGCCCTCGAGCGACGGCTTGGTGGCCACGCTCTCAGAGCGCATCGCCTTCGCGCCGTTCAATGCGGTCGCGACGGCCATCTTCGTCGTCGCCATCCTCCACACCTTCGCGGCCTCGAAGTTCGCGCGCCTCGCATATCAACTGCAGGAACGGCACGACGCGCGATCGCGGGCGGCACGGATTCCCCTTCGTCCAAGCGTGATCGCCGGAATCATGCATTTCGTCGGTGAAGTGGAAGTCGTCTTCGGACTGTGGGCGGTGGTGCTCGCGGCCGTGATGGCGGCGTCCATCGGCTGGGAGACGACGACCCACTATCTCAACGACACGGTCAACTACACGGAACCGCTGTTCGTCGTGGTCATCATGGCGCTGGCCTCGACGCGTCCGATCATCAGCCTTGCGGAAAACGGCATGCGCCGGATTGCCCGCATCGGCGGCTCGACGCCGGGGGCGTGGTGGCTGTCGATCCTCATCGTCGGGCCCCTGCTCGGGTCGTTCATCACCGAGCCGGCGGCCATGACGATCTGTGCGCTGCTGCTGTCGCGGCAATTCTTCGACCTCAACCCCAGCCGCCGGTTGAAATACGCCACGCTCGGTCTCCTGTTCGTCAACGTGTCCGTTGGCGGCACGCTGACACACTTCGCGGCGCCGCCGGTCCTGATGGTGGCTCGGGCCTGGGGATGGGACACGCCGTTCATGCTGAGCCACTTCGGGTGGCGGGCCGTGGTTGCCGTCACCACGTCAGCCGTTGTCTACCACACGATCTTCCGCCGCGAACTGCGACTGCTCGCGACGCGTCCCGCGGTGCCGGATGTCGAACAGCCGGAAGAAGAGACGACCCCGACTGCCGCGCGACTGCTTCCCGTTCCCGGCTGGCTCACGGTTGTCCACGTCGGATTCATGGCCTGGACCGTGCTGAACTCGCACTATCCGGCAATCTTCCTCGGCGGATTTCTGTTCTTCATCGGCTTTGCGCGCGCGACCGCACCCTATCAAAGCCGCATCGACCTCAAAGCACCACTGCTGGTGGGGTTCTTCCTGGCCGGCCTGGTGATACATGGCGCGTTGCAGGGCTGGTGGATCGCGCCGGTGCTCGCGAGCCTGTCCGACATGCCGCTCTTTTTCGGCGCGACAGTGCTGACCGCGTTCAACGACAACGCGCTCATCACCTATCTGTCGACGCTCGTGCCGAATCTCACGGACGCGATGAAGGCAGCCGTGGTCGAAGGCGCGGTGACGGGGGGCGGGCTGACGGTCATCGCCAACGCGCCGAACCCTGCCGGTCAGGCCATCCTGGGAAAGTTCTTCGGCAACGCGATTGGGCCATTGTGGCTCGCCGTCGCGGCGCTGCTTCCAACGCTGATCACCATCCTCGCCTTTCGCTTCGTCTGACGACGCGGTCACGGATCGACACGGAACACCGTCACGGATCGACACCGAACAACAACCGTCACGGATGACACGGATGTACACGGATCTCTTATTAATTCTGTCCGCGCTATCCGCGTTCTTCCGTGACTGATCCGACACGGATGACACGGATGTACACGGATCTCTTATTAATTCTGTCCGTGCTATCCGCGTTCTTCCGTGACTGATCCGACACGGATGACACGGATGTACACGGATCTCCTATTAATTCTGTCCGTGCTATCCGCGTTCTTCCGTGACTGATCCGACACGGATGACACGGATGTACACGGATCTCTTATTAATTCTGTCCGTGCTATCCGCGTTCTTCCGTGACTGATCCGATTCGTGCGAATCCGCGACGCTCGTCGCCGGGCATCCGTGACGGCGACGCTAGCCGAGATAACGCAGCCAGCCAACGGCGGCCAGGATCATTCCAAGCACCACCAGCAGGAACCACCAGTGCAGGTTCAGATAGTCAGGAGCATTGGATCGCATATCGCCTCCTAGGTTGCCTTCGTGTCATCAGCCACGCTCCCGGTGAGCCTCTCCTGTCTCAGCGCCGCCGCTCCCAGCATCCCTCCGAGCCCCATCGAGTCGACGGCGCTGCTCGGGATGACCATCAGCGCGCCTTTCTCCTTGAGCCCCTCGTAGAGCATGTTCATCGCGCGCAGATGGAGCGCCGTCGGGTTCGACTGGTAGGACTTCGCGGCTTCCTCGAACGAGTGCGCGATCTCCATTTCCGCCTGCCCGAGAATGATGCGTGCCTGCTTTTCGCGGGCCGCCTGCGCCTCGCGTGACATCGCGTCCTGCAGGGCGCCTGGGATCACGACATCGCGCATCTCGACCGACGACACGGTGACGCCCCAGGGATTCGATCGCTGATCGATCAGCGCCTGCAGCTCCGACTCGATCCGCTCGCGGCCGCGCAGCAGCTCGGTGAGCGTGGTTCGTCCGATGATGTCGCGCAGCGCCGTCTGCGCCGCCCAGCTCACGGCCTGTGTGTAGTCCTGCACCTCGAGCGCCGCCTTCTGCGCGTCGTGGACAAGCCAGAACAGCACGGCGTCGACGTTCACCGGCACGGTGTCCGACGTCAGCGTCTGCTCGGCGGCAAAACTGGTCGTGATCGTCCGCTGATCGATCCAGGACGAGACGCGGTCCACGAACGGCAGCACCCAGAAGAGTCCCGGGCCCCTCAGGCCGATGAAGCGCCCGAGGCGCAGGACGATCGCCCGCTCCCACTGCTGCGCGATGCGCGGCGATTGCATCAGCACCGCCCCGACGATCAGCATCAGGCCCAGCGGGATCGGATTGCGAACGGCCAGGCTGGCGATCAGGCCGATGGCCACGGCGCCGAGCAGCAGCGCGATGGCGATGACGTTGATGCGCGGCCCGGTCACGCTGATGACTTCACTACGACGATTCAAATCGACGGAGACCATGTCGGAAGTCCTCCTATGACGCATTGCCTTTCGAGGGCCGATCGCCGCCTTTCGTGGGGCGATGCGCCTTCAACCCTGTCATCAGATCGTCAGCGGTGAATCCCGCCGCATCCGCATCCGCCAGCACACGTGTCAGGAAGGTCTTGAGCCGCCGATCCCGTTCCCGTGGCGGGTGCGCTTCGGCAGCAGTGGCCCTGATGAAGGAGCCTACGCCGCGGCGTGTCTCGATGACGCCGACACGCTCCAGCTCGGCATAGACCCGGGCCACCGTGTTGGCGTTGACGCGCAGGTCGACGGCGAGCTGACGCACGGTCGGCAGTTGGTCACCCGGCTGCAACCGGCCCGTCGCCATCGCCGCCCGCAGGCCTCGCTCGAGCTGCGCGTAGATCGGCGTCGGGTCGCGGGCATCAACGGAGATGATCGCCACTTGCACTATTGTACTAGTTCATTAGAACAATAGTTGTCAAGCCACCCAGAGGGTCATGCTAGCCTTGCTCTACCCAGCCTGCCTTTTCAGGAGCCTCTGGCATGACGGTCCGCGATGCCGTTGAACGCGATCTTCCCGCCATCCTCGAGATCTACAACGACATCATCGCCACCTCCACCGCCGTGTATCGCGATGCGCCGGCGACGCTGGAGGATCGTCTGACCTGGTGGCGCGCGAAGCTGAAGCCGGGCTACCCCACGCTGGTGGCCGACGATGATGGACCCGTGATTGGCTTCGCCACGTTCGGCGATTTCAGGCTGGCGCCGGGGTACCGCTTCACCGTGGAACACACGGTGCACGTGCACCGCGACCATCGGGGCCGCGGAATCGGCACCGCCCTGATGGGACCGCTGATCGCAGCGGCGGAATCACTCGGCAAGCATGTGATGATCGCCGGCGTGGATGCGGAGAACGTCGGCTCGATTGCCTTCCACGAGCGGCTCGGGTTCGAGCGCGTCGCGCACTTTCGTCAGGTCGGATTCAAGTTCGACCGCTGGCTGGATCTGGTGTTCCTGCAACGGTTCTTGACGCCGCGTGGCAGTGCCAAGTGCTGAGTGCCAAATGCTAAGTGGAGTGGGAAGTGGGCAGTGACCAGTGGTTGCTGTATCGGTCAGATCGTCGTCGGTGCCATCTACTGTGCCGAAAGCAATGAGGTAGCTATTAGCCACCACTTCTCATTCACATTGCCCCACTCCACTTGGCACTTCGCATTTGGCACTTGGCACTGCTGTGCGTCTGAGTCTACGGACGTTGTCGCCACCGCCGCCACAGATCGATCGCCATCGGCAGAACCGAGACGACGACGATCCCGAGCGCCACGAGCGAGAAGTTGTTCTTGACGATCGGCACGTTGCCGAAGGCGTACCCCGCGCCGACGCACACGCTGACCCACAGAATCGCGCCGGCGACGTTGTAGAAGGCAAAGGCCCTGTAGGTCATCGTCCCGGCGCCGGCGACGAACGGCACGAACGTCCGGACGATGGGCACGAACCGCGCGAGGACGATGGCCCGGCCGCCGTGACGCTCGAAGAACGCGTGCGCCTCGGCAAGGTGCTCGCGGTTCAGGACCCGATGCCAGACGCCTGCGTGGTCTTCGGCGCTGAACACCCGCGGGCCCACATAGCGACCGACCGAGTAGTTCACCGCATCGCCGAGGATCGCCGCCGCGGTCAGCAACCCCCAGACGACCCAGCCGTCCAGCGTCCCGGTCGCGGCCAACGCGCCGCAGGCAAACAGGAGCGAGTCTCCGGGGAGAAACGGTGTGACGACAAGGCCGGTCTCGGCAAACACGATCGCAAACAGGATCCCGTATACCCAGCGGCCGTAGTTGGTGACGAGTTCGACGAGGTGCTTATCGAGGTGAAGGAACAGGTCGATGAGAGATGCCATGCGCGGCTGTCATTGTCTCACGCGCATACAGGCGGAAAGAATTGGCTACCTGCGTCGGGCTTCAAAGGTCAGCGTGCGATCCATCCGGTAAGCAACGACTTCAACCGCCGGGCATCACGAACGGCGTGACCGTCGATGTCGTTGTTGAAGTACGCGAACACGTCGAAGCCTCGTTCCAGGACCGTGCGTATCCACGCCGCCCAGCTCTTCAGCCTCGCGGTCGGATAACTTCCGCCGTACCTCGTCCCATACCCGTGGAACCGCACGTATGCCAGGCCGCTCGTGACCACGCGCGGCGACTCGGACCCACTCATGTCATGTACGCAAAGGGAGACATCGCGCGCGCGAAGCAGGTTGACAACCGAATCCAGGTATCCGCGCTCGTCGCGGAATTCCACCACGTGCTTCAGGGGGATGCGAGCCCGGCCCGCCTTCACTTCTCCCGGCAGCGCGGCGAGGAACGTGCGCAGCCGTTCATCGTCCGGCACCCATCGCGGGGGAAGCTGGTAAAGCAGCGGACCGAGCGTCCCACCAAGCTCGCGCGCGCGCGACAGCAACAAGTGGAGCGGCGCGTCCGGATCGCGCAGCCGTTTCAAATGCGTCAAGTACCGGCTGGCCTTCACGGAGAACAGGAAATCCGCCGGCACCGACTCTCGCCACCGGCGAAACTGCGCCGCAGTCGGCAGGCGATAGAAACTGTTGTTCAGTTCGACCGTGTCGAACTCTCGCGCGTACGTCTCGAGCCACTTCGACTTCGCGAGCGAGGCGTCATAGTAGACACCAGCCCAGCTTGCGTAGTGCCATCCCGAACAGCCGACGCGTGCTGCCGGGCGATTGCCAGCCATCGTTGGAACGCGACCTGCATTTCCCGATCCTCGTCGACCCCGCTCCCCTGTTGAGGAGATTTATGGCGAAGAGGCGTTATTCGAAGAAGGCGTCGAGCACGGTCGAGAGCGCGATGCGCCGGCGCAAGCGCGGCACCCTGAAATCCGGATCCGGAGCCAAGGTGAAGAGCCGCAAACAGGCGATTGCGATCGGGCTCAGCGAGGCGCGTGCGAAGGGCGCAAAGGTGCCGCGCAAACGCGTGGGCAGGAAAACGTCGCGCAAGGCGGGCGCGCGCAAGAGATAGGACGAGGCTCGCGCGCGACATTGATGGCGTCGCGCGCGAGCCGTCGAGACGGGGTCAGGCGCCGAGCTCGACGCCAATCGGGCAGGTGACGCCGGTGCCGCCCAGACCACAGTACCCATTCGGATTCTTGGCCAGGTACTGCTGATGGTAGGACTCGGCGTAGTAGAACTCCGGCGCCTCGCGTATCTCCGTCGTGATGGCACCGTGGCCCGCGCGCGACAACGCCTCCTGAAACACCGTTCTCGATCGCGACGCCGCCTCGCGCTGCGCCTCGGAATACGTGTAGATGGCCGATCGATACTGCGTGCCGACGTCGTTGCCCTGTCGCATGCCCTGCGTGGGGTCGTGGCTCTCCCAGAACACCTTCAGCAGATCGTCGTACGTCACAACCGCCGGGTCGAACGCCACGAGCACGACTTCGGCGTGCCCGGTCAGCCCGGAGCACACTTCCTGATACGTCGGGTTCGGCGTGGAGCCACCGGCATAGCCGACCGCGGTCGTGTAAACGCCGGGGATCTTCCAGAACTTGCGCTCGGCGCCCCAGAAGCACCCCAGGCCGAACGTGGCAATCTCGTGTCCCGGGAACGGACCCCGGAGCGGCGCGCCGTTCACCGCGTGGGCTGACGGTACGGCCATCGGCGTGTCGCGGCCTGGAAGCGCCTGTTCGGGCGTCGGAATCCGCGACTTGGATGAGCTGAACATGGATGGATGACCTCCGCGTCTTTGACACCCCGCAGGGCTCAAGCGTTTCAGCCCTGATTGTCGGTTGCCCTCAAAAATCTGCAGTCGCCCCACGGCGGGCAGTGGTTTGGCTGCCGCGCACGCCGCGGCGCCAGCTACCAGCGACGTGAAGCATTGCACATCGTTGCCTTGATTTTCGCACGTTGGCTGCGGCAATTCGCGGTTCCGAGACGCCAGCTCCTCCGTGGCAAGGCGCTTGCTGATGACGTTTGCTTCGATGCCCCTCAGCCCAGCGTCCGTACATGGTCCCGCCCTTCAATGGCGGCTGCTTGCGATTGGCACGGCCGTCGCGGCGATCGTCGTGCCTGCTGCCGGCCTGTTCGTGTTTGGCCCTCGCGCCGAGTCCCGCGCTCGCGCCGACCTCGTGGAGACCCTCAACACGCGGGCCGAAATCCGCGCCGCGACGGTGAGCCGCTGGGCAGACGACGCGCTCAGGGATGCGCGGCTCGCGGCGAGCTATCCATCGGCCATCGAGCTGCTGCGCGCGGCGGAACCCCCGCACACCACGGAATCTCACCTGATCGAGGCGCTGCAGCCTTTCGTTGGAATCAAGGGTTACGGCCAGGTGCTCATCGTCCGCGACGGGCAGGTGGTGGCCCGAGCGGCCAACCGCTCGACCTCACCGGCCTGCATCGTCTTTCCCGCCGCCGGGCGGGCGACGGCGGTCGGTTTGCACAGGCATGAAGACGGCAGCACGTGGGTCACGTTCGCCGCGCGGATCGGCGTGCCGCTGGCCGGACATCCGGCGGTGCTGTTGGAACAGCCGGCGACCGACAACCTCTTTGGACTGCTGTCGCGGTCGCCGGTACCCTTTGAATCGGCCGAATCGAATCTCCTCGGTCGGGACGGCGAGGGCTTCAGCGTGCTGTCGCCGCTGAAGTTCGGCGCGGATCCGCGCGCGGCGGCGACGATCCCCGCCGGTTCGGCGATGGCGCGGGTGCTCCGGGGCGGCAATGAGCAGCGCCGGGAAGCGGCGGCAGACTATCGCGGCGTCGAGACGTTCATCGCGGGGCACCCGGTCGCCGGCACGCCGTGGCTCGTCACCCTGAAAGTGGACGAGTCCGAGGCGTTGGCTGCGCCGCGTCGGATGATTCGAACCACCATCGTCGCGTGGAGCGCCGTGGCCTTGTCGGCGGCGCTCGCGGCGGCCGCGGCCCTCCTCTGGCAGCGGCAGCGGCACGATGCCGCAGCCGCACGGCATCAGCAACGAACCAGCACGATCCTCGATCACGCCAGCGATCCGATCCTCTTTCTCTCGCCCGAAGGACGTGTGGTGCATGCCAACCGGCGCGCCGACGAGTTCTACGGCTACGCCGCCGGCGGTCTGCTCGGGCGCAGCATGGTCGACGATCTCGTGTCGCCCGACGACCGGGCGCCGCTTCGGGCGCGCCTCGCCGCCGCGGCAACGTCGGGCGAGATCGTGGCCGAGACGAACCATCGCCGCGCTGACGGATCGCTCGCCGCCGTCGAGATGAGCCTACGGCACCTCACCCTCGACGACGAGACCTTCCTGGTCACGGTCGTGCGCGATCTGACGGCGAGACGCGACGTCGAGTCCGCCCTCCGGCGCAGCGAATCGCTCTTTCGCACGGTCTTCCAGCGATCGCCGATCGGCATCCTGATGGGGACGCTCGACGGACACATCACGCGGGCGAACCCCGCGGTGGAACGGATGCTGGGCTACTCCGCCGTCGAGCTGATGACGATGACGTTCAACGACCTGACGGCGCCTGAGGATCGGGGGCAGGACGAGCTGCCTGTCGAGTCCACGCCGGGTCTCCCCAACGGATACCGCATCGAGAAACGATACCGTCACAAAGACGGCCTGATCACGTGGGGCGAGGTGACCGTCACCTTCGTGCGCGATGAGAACGACGAGGCGTCATTTGCGCTGGTCCTCGTGCAGGACATCAGCGAGCGCCGCGAGCTGCAGGACCAGTTGTTCCAGGCGCAGAAGATGGAGAGCATCGGACGCCTGGCCGGCGGCGTCGCGCACGATTTCAACAATCTTCTCACCGCGATCCTGGGTTATGCGGAGGTCCTCGAGGAGGAGGTCCGCGGCAACGCCCAGGCCCGCGGATTCGTCGAGGAAATCCAGCAGGCCGGATCGCGCGCCGCGACGCTCACCGCGCAACTGCTGGCGTTTGCCCGCCGCCAGGTGGTGACAAGGCGGGTCCTCGATCTGAACGAGGTTGTCGACGATGCCGGCCGGATGTTGCATCGGCTGCTCGGTAGAACCATCGAGACCGAGCTGCGGCTCGCTCCCGATCTCTGGAAGGTGGATGCCGACCCGAATCAGCTTCAGCAGATCATCGTGAACATGGCGGTCAACGCGCGAGACGCGATGCCCCAGGGCGGCCATCTCCTCATCGAAACCGCCAACGACACGCTCGAGGAAACACGCGCGCGGGTCGACGCGTTGTTTGGCGACTACGTCCGCCTCAGCATTTCCGACACCGGTGAGGGCATGCCGGCGGATGTCGTGGCCCATATCTTCGAGCCGTTCTTCACGACGAAAGAACAGGGCAAGGGCACCGGCCTCGGGCTCGCGATGTGCCACGGCATCGTCACGCAGAACGGCGGACAGATCCGGGTGATCACGGAGCGCGGACGAGGCACGGCATTCCACGTCTATCTACCGCGCGCCCGCCGCGCCCAGCCGGCGACCGGCCGAGAGTCTGCAGCGGTGCCGGCTCAGGACGGCGGACAGATGGTGCTCCTCGCCGAAGACGAGACTCCCGTGCGGATGCTCGCGGCGCGCGTCCTCAAGCGCCGTGGATTTCGCGTGCTCGAAGCGCAGGATGGCGGCGAGGCCCTGCGGCTGGCCGAGGCGCACGCCCATGAAATCGATCTGCTGCTGACTGACGTGACCATGCCCGTGCTTGACGGGCGCGAATTGGCTGAACGCTTCCGTCACGTGTGTCCCGGGGCGAAGATCCTGTTCATGTCAGGGCACCCGGAATCGGTCATCGCGCACGACGGCGTGCTCGATCCAGGGGTCGCCTATGTGGCGAAACCCTTCACGCCCGATCAGATTTCAAGCCGCGTGCGCGACGTCCTCGCGGGGGTCTGACACGGATCGAGGCCGTCACGGAAAGGCGCGGATCAGAGACGTCACGGACGACACCGAGAACACGGATGAATTTGTTTGTGGTCCGTGATCATCCGCGTCTTCCGCGACGATCTGGTCCGTGTGTTCCGAGGCTGTGCCATTCCGCGGGTATCCGTGACGACGGCGCGCGATGGTATGCTGGCGCGCGCTGGCATGAGCGAAAACGGACCGAAGAGCGCGTACGAGCTGGCGATGGAACGGCTCAGGCAGAAAGACGCCGAGAGAGGCGTCGTGACCGGGCCGGTCAGCGACGCGCAGAAAGCCGAGATCGCGGAAGTTCGACAGGTCGCCGAGGCGCGGCTGGCCGAGCTGAAGATTCTCCATCAGTCGGCGTTGGCCGGCGCGTTCGATCCCACCGCCCGCGAGGCGCTCGAGTCCGAGTACCGTCGCGACGTGCAGCGCGCTACCGATGATCGCGAGCGGAAGATCGCGAAAATCCGGGAGCGGCCCGCGTGAACGACGCGTCCGACTCCAGCGAATCGGAACACGCGCGGCCCCAGCTCAGCATCATCGTCGCCCTATCGATAGTCGTTGCGCTCTGCGCCCTGCTCGCCTGGTGGCTGAAGCCGCCGCCCGAGCCCGCCGCCGTGCAGCCCGCGGTCCATATACCTCCGGACACGGGCCCGGCGCCGGTGCCGCCGCCCGCGACGTCGCCGCCCGACCGGCCACGGCACCGCGAACCGACCCCCAAAGCGAAAGCGGAGCCGGCCGAAATCGAACCGCCGGCTCACCGTCCGCCGACCCTTCGTGTGACCAGCGACGTGGCGGGCGCGTTTGTCTTCGTGGATCGCAAATTCCTCGGCAAGACTCCGCTCGAGACGGGCGACGTGCAAGCCGGGCCTCATCGCCTGCAGGTCTCCTCCGAGGGGTATGATGGAGTGTCGCAGTCGATCGAGGTTGCGAACGCCGGTCCCACCGACGTCTTGGTATCGCTCAAGACGGTCGTGCTCGACGCGCGCGTGCCCGTCGTCCACAAGCACCGTTTCGGATCGTGCGAGGGCTCGCTCGTCGCCGACGTGCGGGGTCTTCGCTACGAGACGTCGAACCGGGACGACGCCTGGACGCTGACGTTCAGCGACCTCGAGAAGTTTGCGCTCGACTATCAGGGTAAGACGCTGCAGATCAAGCAGCGCGGGGGTCGGTCGTGGAATTTCACTACTCGGACATCGAACGCGGATCCGCTGCTGGTGTTCCAGCGGCAAGTCGATCACGCGAGAACCAGGCTGACGCGGAAGCCGGAATGACCGGCGCGTCAGAATGGCATCGGGCCGTGCTCGCCCTCGCCGGCCTGACGCTCGTGCTGCTCGTCGCCGCAGGCATTCATTTCATCGCGCCGGCGCGCCCGGATCCCACCCGCGTTGTGTCGTCGATTGAAACCGCGACCATCCCGACGGTCGCCACGGCTCCGCCGCTTCCGACGCGACCGGCAGTCGAGGACGTCAACGATCCGCCCACGCCGCAGCCGCGGCGAGGCATGCCGTCGCCCCCAACCGCCGCGCCGGTTCGCCCGGATGCCGTCGCGGTCGACGCGTGGGAACAGGATGTCAACGCGCCGCCGCTGGCGACGCCCCTCGTCGTTAGCCTGGAGATTCCGGAAGACAGCCTGCGGTTCGAGCCAATGCGTCTGCCCGTGACCACCGAGTTCGACGAGCCGGCGTTGCCCGTTGCCGCAAGCGATGGCGGATCGGATCGCGACGCGGCTATGCGTGGCGCGCGGCAGCGCGATCCGGTGACCGCTGCGTTCGTCACCGCCGGGACCGCCGTCGCCGGCGGATTTCGCACGGCCGGTCGCGCGTTGAAGCACGCGTTTTAGCGGCGTTCGTCGCTCACCAGCCGCGCTCTCTCGAAATCGCCCACTCGAACAGCTGTTCGTAGCCACCCGCCGATGCAGCCCACGAGAAGTCCTGGGCCATGCCGCGTTGCTGCATCCGCTGAAAGCCACTGCGGTCGTGCCACCAGGTGCTGACCGCGCGCGCAAGCGCCTGCCACAGCGCATCCGGCGTGTACTCGACGAAGCTGAAGCCGGTTTCGCCGTCGTGCACGGTATCGGCGAGGCCCCCGGTTTGCCGGACGACGGGAACAGACCCGTATCGCATCGCGATCAGCTGCCCCAGCCCGCACGGCTCGAACCGCGACGGCATCAGGAACAGGTCGCTGCCCGCATACATCAGCGGCGCAAGCGCCGCGTCGTAGCGCACGATTGCCGCCATCTTGCGCGAATGGTAGGCGGCCAGATGCCGGAACATCGTCTCGAACTCGGGCGCGCCCGAGCCGAGCACGGCAAACTGCGCGTCGCCGGCAATCGCGTTCAGCAGCAGGTGGATCGCGTGGCCGGCGATGTCGAGGCCCTTCTGCGCGTCGAGGCGCGTGACCATCGCGACGAGCGGCACGTCCGCCGGGTCGAGCCCCAGTCGTTCCTGCAGCGCGCGCTTGTTCGCGGCGCGTTTCTCCAGCGTGCCGGCCTCGTAAGGGGACGCGAGCTGCGTGTTGGCTGCCGGATCCCACACGTCGTAGTCGAGGCCGTTCAGGATGCCGTGGACATCGAAGTGTCGATGCCGCAGCAGGGCATCCAGCCCTTCCCCGTAGGGCGGCGTCAGGATCTCCCGCGCGTATGTCGGGCTGACGGTGTTGATCATCGTGGCGTGGAAGATCCCGCGCGCCATGAAGTTCGTGCTCGAGGGCCCTTCTTCGACGAGCGGCGGCGCGTCAATCCCGAGATACGCCAGCGCGTTTCGTGGCGCCTTTCCTTGATGCAGGAGATTGTGGATGGTGAACACCGTGGGCAGGCCGCGATAGCGCGGATCGGCACCAGCCGCGGTGGCCAGCCACGCGATTGCCGCTGCGGCGTGCCAGTCGTGCGCGTGGACGACGTCGGGCCGCCACCCCTGGGCGGCGACGACGAGATCGAGCGCGGCGCGGCTGAAGAACGCAAACCGGTACGGGTCGTCGTCATAGCCATAGATCTGCGGCCGCGCGAAGAGATTGCGCTCGGCGATGAACGAGATGGGCACCGTCGATCCGGGCAGCGTCGTCTCGAGCACACCGGCATCCACCAGCCCGGCGCCGATCGGCACGCGCAGCAGGATGGGGCTGGGCGTCACGCCCCATCGCCCCGTGCGTGCCGCGCTTTCGATGTCGGCGTAGGCGGGCATCACCACGCGGACGTCGTGACCGCGTGCGGCCAGCGCCTTGGGCAGCGAGCCGACGACGTCGGCGAGGCCTCCGGTTTTCGCGAAGGGCGCGGCCTCCGACGCCAGGATCAGAATTCGCCGTGGTGTGGCCACGGCCTAGCCTAGTCAGAAGCTGCGGCAGGCGGCAAGCGCGTCGAAAGGCCTGCCCTGAGCGAGGCGCGATGCAGCCAGTCGAAGGGTTACAATCGGGCGCGAGCATGACACGGGCACGTGGATGGTGCGTCACGGTACTGCTTCTCGTCGTGGCGTCGGCTTCGGCGGGCGCGACGCGCGAGCGCCAAACGGCGGCCGTCGCGTCGCTGCCGTCGTTTGGCGAGTGGCTGCAGACCGTGCGGACCGACGCGCTGGCACGCGGCATCAAGCCGTCGACGCTCGATATCGCCCTGACCGGCCTCGAGCCGGTCGCGGTCGTACTGGAGCGAGATCGGCAACAGGCCGAGTTCACGCTCGACCTGTCGGCGTATCTGCGGCGGCGTCTCACCCCTGACACCATTCGCCTCGCGCGGCGCCGCCTCAAGGAACACGCGAGCCTGACGCAGCGCGTGGCGGCCGCGTACGGCGTCGAGCCCCGGGTCCAGGTGGCAGTGTGGGGACTCGAGTCGAACTTCGGACGGTTCAGCGGTGTCCGCCCGGTGATTCCGTCGCTGGCGACGCTGGCCTACGACGATCGGCGCCGCGGTCTGTTTCGCGGCGAGCTGCTCGACGCGCTGACCATCCTCGACAGCGGCGACATGCAGCACGACGAGCTGAAAGGATCGTGGGCCGGCGCGATGGGCCAGACCCAGTTCCTGCCGTCCAGTTATCTGGCATGGGCGGTGGACTTCGACAACGACGGCCGCCGCAACATCTGGTCGTCCGAGCCGGATGTCTTCGGGTCGATCGCGAACTACCTGCGCGGTCACGGCTGGGTGAAGGGCGTACGGTGGGGATACGCCGTGACGGTGCCGGCTCGTGCGACGAGCCGTGTCGCGGCAGTGCCGCTCCGAGCGAGCGGCTGCCGTGCTGTCCGCGATCTCAGCGAGCCTCGATCGCTGAAGGAATGGAAGAGGCTCGGCGTCACAGCCGCGCGCGGAGGCACGCCGGTCCCCTCGTCCACGCGCCCGGCATCGCTTCTCCGCATCGACAACCGGGCGTGGCTCGTCACCGCCAACTACGAGGCGCTTCTCGGATATAACTGCGCGCATACCTATGCGCTGAGTGTGGCAACCCTTGGAGACCGGCTTGCGACCCGCTGAGACGCTGTTCTCGCGGGTGGCCGTTGGCTGCGCGACCGCGATTGCGCTCTGTTCGACGGCTCCCGTGGCGTGGACGCAGGCCCCGGCGACGTTTCGCATGCTGCCCGATTCGGCGTTTCGCACGCTGTTCAACGGACGCGATCTGCACGGATGGCACGGCCGCGGTCATGTCGATCCGCGAAGCATCTGGGCGCTCGACGCGGTCGGACGGGCGCGCGCGCGCGAGCAGAGCCTGATCGAGTTCCAGAAGCATTGGCGCGTCGAAACCGGCGCACTGGTGAACGATGGAGACGGGCCCTACGCGACGACCGACGAGGAATTCGGCGACATCGAGCTGCGCCTGGAGTACCGGACGGTCGCGAAGGCCGACAGCGGCATCTACCTGCGAGGAAACCCGCAGGTGCAGATCTGGGACACCACGGAGGCCGGAGGCAAGTGGGACCGCGGCGCGCAGTTCGGATCGGGAGGTCTCTTCAACAATGCCCCAGGCGCGCCAGGCCGCGATCCGCTGGTGAAAGCCGACAAGCCGTTCGGCCAATGGAATCGGCTCCGGATCATGCAGGTGGGCGAGCGGACGTGGGTCTGGTTGAACGACGAGCGCGTCGTCGATGGCGCGCGCATGGAGAACTACTGGGATCGCGCGCTCCCGCTGTGGCCGCGCGGTCCGATCCAGCTGCAAACGCATGGCGGCGAAATCCGGTGGCGCCATATGCGGGTCCGCGAGATTGCGGCCGCCGAGGCCACGGCGATGCTCGCCGCCCGCGACGCGACCGGGTATCAACGAATCTTCAACGGCCGCGACTGGACCGGTTGGCAGGGACCAACCGACCAGTATTCAATCGTCGACGGCGCCATCGTCTGCAAGCCGGACAAGGGCGGCACGATCTACACCGCTCGCGAGTACGGCGACTTCAGCGCGCGCCTGGAGTTCACGCTGCCGCCGGGCGGGAACAACGGGCTCGCGATTCGCTACCCCGGCGAGGGCGACACCGCGTATGTCGGCATGTGCGAGCTGCAGGTGCTGGATAACGACGCCGCGAAGTACGCGACGCTGGACCCGCGGCAGTACCACGGCTCGATCTACGGGATGGTGGCGGCGCACCGCGGCTATCTGCGGCCGGCGGGCGACTGGAACTTCCAGGAAGTCACGGTGAAGGGGTCGACGATCGTGGTGGAGTTGAACGGCACGCGAATCGTCGAGGCCGACGTCGCGAAGATCACCGAATTCATGGACGGGCGCGAACATCCCGGCAAGGATCGCCGTTCGGGGCACTTCGGCTTCGCCGGCCACAACGACCCGGTCGCGTACCGGAACGTGTTGATCAGAGTGCAGTAGGGCCGCACTTCAGTTGCGGCCAGGCGTGGCCCGACTGAAGTCGGGCCCTACTGTCGCCTCTGCCGTCTACGCCGCCGGCTGCTGCTTGACGAGCGGCATCAGCGCATCGACCAGCCGGGCGATCTCGACTTCGAGCCGCTTGAAGGCTTCAGGCGCCGCGTCCACCTGCCCGTCGCGGCCAAGCAGCTCCAGCACCAGCGCCGCATCGGCCGCCGGCGCCGCCGCAAAGGTGACCACGCTGCCCTTGAGGCGATGTGCGGCCCGGTGCAGGGCCGGCCCGTCCTTTGCCTCCACCGCCTTCCGCACGACCTCCATCATCTCGTCGGCGTCGGCCAGGAAGAGGCCGGCGATCTCCGACAGCAGCTCGCGGTCTCCGCCGACCCGGTCGAGAGCTTCCTGGAGGTCGAGGACCTGATCCGACGGCGCAGGCGCAGGGGATCGCTGTTCAATCGACGGTTTCGTGTTTTCCGACATCGTCAGTCGCTCCACATAGGTCACGAGGGCTTCCGCCCTGATCGGCTTCGTCAGGTAGTCGTCCATTCCCGCTTCGAGGCATCGCTCGCGATCGCCCGACATCGCATGCGCGGTCATCGCGACAATCGGCACGTGACGGCCGGTGCCGCACTCGATTTCGCGAATCGCGCGCGTGGCCTCGAGGCCGTTCATCTCGGGCATCTGCACGTCCATCAGCACGACATCGAAGGTCCGGCCGGTCAGGTGCTCCAACGCCTGAAGGCCGTTGTCGGCAACGGTTACGCGGTGCCCGCGCCGCGACAGAATCTCGAGCGCGAGGCGCTGGTTCACGGGGTTGTCTTCGACGAGCAGGATCTCGATCGGACGGCTGGTCCTGGTCGAGGCCCATTCGCTCTTCGTCGCCGCTGCCGGACCCAGCAGCCGGGCGAGGCTGTCGGGCGGCCCCGGCGTCAGCGAGGCGCGTGCCGCGCGAAGGAACGGCAGCGACACCGAGAACGTGCTGCCCTGGCCCGGGCTACTGGTCATCTCCAGCGAGCCGCCCATCTGCCGAACCAGCGAGGTCACGATGGCCAGGCCCAGGCCGGTGCCACCGTAGCGGCGAGAGGTGGACCCGTCTCCCTGCGTGAAAGCCTCGAAGATCAATGCGTGCTGGTCTTCGGGAATGCCGATGCCGGTATCGACGACCGAGAACGTGATGCGGCAGGTCCCCAGCGGATCGCCGGCTGCCGGCATCGCCGCGGCAGCGGTGACTTGGATCGAACCCTCGTGCGTGAACTTGATCGCGTTGCCGACCAGGTTCGTCAGCACCTGGCCGAGGCGGTCGGCGTCGCCGCTGACCACGGCCGGCAGTTCGGGCGCGATCGAGACGTCAAACCTGAGGTGCTTGCGGCGTGCCATCACCGCCAGCGGCTCGAGCACCGCATCGAGGCGGTGCACCAACTCGAACGGCGCCGGCGCCAGCTCGAAATGCCCGGACTCGATCTTCGAGAGGTCGAGGACGTCGTTGATGACGTGCAACAGCGCGTCGGCCGAGGTGCGCATCAGGTTCAGGTACTGGCGCTGCTCGTCGGACATCTTCGAGGCGAGCAGCAGTTCGCTCATCCCGATGATGCCGTTCAGCGGTGTCCGCACTTCGTGGCTGATGTTCGCGACGAACTCGCTTTTCGCGCGGTTGGCCGACTCGGCGGCGTTCTTCGCGCGTTCGAGCTCCACCGCGGTGCGCTTGCGCGCCGAGACGTCGCGGCCGATCGCCTGGACGCCGGTCGTGTCACCCTGCGGCGAGATCGCGTGCGCATTGAACTCGATGGTGACGCGCGATCCGTCGGACCGGACCAGATCGACCTCGAACGTGCTGCCCTGGCTCGACGCGAGGCTCTGCGCGAACTGCTCGTCGAACCGTGCCTGCGCTTCCGGCGCGACGAGATCGCGCAGCGGCATCCCGATCGCGGAACGGCGGGTATAGCCCGTGACATGCTGGCCGGCGCGGTTGATGGCGAGCAGCCGTCCGGTGCCGTCGCAGGTCACCACCACGTCGTTGGCGTTCTCGAACAGCTCCTGATACTGCGCGCGCAGCGCTTTCTCCTGGTCGAGCCGATCGCCAATGAGATGGGTCTGCCGCTCGACGCGACGACGCAGCGCCATGACCCACACCAGGCTCGCGACCACGATGGTCCCCATGCCGCCGAAGACTTCCGTGGCGCGGCGCGGCGACCAGAACAGCGCACGCGCCGTGACGGTCACGTCGTCGGTCGTTCGCAGCAGGAGCTTGAACGCTTGCGGAAACGCCGGCGCCTGCGGATTCACTTCGACGCGGCAGACGCCCGTGACTCGCACTCTGGCCGTCGGCTCGAGCCGGCTGGCCCAGGCCCCGGGGGCCGCGGCCGTCGCGGTGAAGAGCAACCCGTCGGAGCGAAGCACCAGCACCGGCTGCGGGCCCTGACCGACGCTCACGACTTCCGCGTCGAGCGCCACCAGCGCCGCGTCGAACGTGCCCTCGAGCAGGTGGGCCGCCTTCACGGCCGTCGGCGTTGCCGGATCACGATGTGCCGGGCTGGACCGGACGATCGCGTCGAGCAGCGACGGACTATAGGCGCCGGTCTCCGGGAATCCGACCGCATCGACGTAATCGCCGACCGCGGCCGGCGCCGACGCGTCCCACATGGTCACCGTCGCGTTGCCGTGTGCGTCGCGCACCGTCAACTGTGCACCGCTGCGCCAGGTGATCTCGCCGCCGATGTGCACGCGATGACCTTGCGATTGCTGACCGGTCCATCGCAGCAGCAGGCCGATCGGTTGCGTCGGCCCGGCGAACGGATCGGTGGCGGCCGGTTCGACTACGTCGATGAACGCCATCGAGGGCACGAACAGCTGCACACCGATCATCTGCTTGTTCGAGTTGAACAGCGTTCCGCAGACGCCGCGCAATCGCACCCGCGCATCCACAAGATGCCGAGGAATCGGCTGGCGCCATTCGCCCGGCAGCGTCACCAGGACGCGCGCGGGGCCGGCGGCGACAACCAGGGTGAGATGGCCTTCATTCAGCGGGTAGAAGCCGCGCACCATCGCCTCGAACTCCACCCACTGGCTGTCGAGCGCACCCGACGCCAGCCGTTCGAGCGTCGGCCGGATCGGCGGTGGCAGCGGAGTGTGCCCAAGGATGGTGACGGCGGGCTCGGTGATGGACGGGGCAAATTCGCCGGGGTCGACGCGCCCCTCGACGCGGACGCGATCGCCGGCCGCCACCCGCGTCTCGACGCCCCGCATGAAGACGAAAATGCCCTCGTCGGAATCCTGGACGAACAGCAGCGACCAGATCGGGTCGAAGTAGGTGACGACGCCGGTGATGCTGACGCGGCGGCCGACTGCCGACGAGTCGACCCGGCGGATATCGGAAATCCTCGTGAGGGCGTCGCTTGTCGGTTGAGCGACAGCCGTGTCGGCCGGCTGGTCGCGCCTTTCCGGAACCGCCACCGCCGGCCGCGCCACGGTGAGGCAGAGGGCAAGTGCAGTAACCCCCACTGCGGCGACAACTTGACGCCTCAATCGGTGGAGGGAGAAGGGCCTGGGATGTGCCTCGCCCGCAACGCCGGGGGCCAGCTGGAACCGCACGGCCCCACCCTGGCGCAGGAAGCGTACCGCGCTAGACTGACGTCATGTCCTCACGAAATGTGTCCGCGGCCATGGTCGTGGCGACGCTGGCCGCCTGGGGCGCTTCCGCCGGCTGCGGCAACGCCGCCCAGTCCGCGCCAGCCGCCCAGACCAACCCTGGGGAGGCGGTGGCGGTCGTTGACGGCGTGCCGGTGACCCGTCAGGAGCTCGAGTCCGCGGTCGCCGGGCAAATCGCGAAGCTCGATGAACAGGCGTACCAGGTTCGCCGGGACCAGCTCGAAGAGCTCATCACGACGCGGATCCTGATGGCCGAAGCGAAGCGCCGCGGCGCAGCGGTGGAAACGCTCGTCGCCGACGAGATCACGAAGAAAGTCCCCGCCGTCACCGACGCCGATCTCGACGCGTTCATCGCGTCGAACCGCGCCCGCCTGCCGGCGGACCCGGCGGCGATTCGCGGGCAGATTCGCAGCTATCTCGAGGAACAGCGCACGAACGAGCGCCGGAGCGCGTTCGTCGATGAGCTGCGCCGCAAGTCGAACGTGGAGGTACGGCTCAAGCCGCCGCCAATCTTCCGCGCGTCGATCGACGTCGATGGGGCGCCGATTCGAGGACCGAAAGTCGCCCCGGTCACGATCGTCGAGTATTCCGACTTCCATTGCCCATTCTGCCGGCGCGTCCAGCCGACGCTTCTGCAGCTCCTTGCGAAATACCCGACGCAGGTGCGGCTGATCTACAAGCATCTACCGCTCGACAACCTGCATCCGCAGGCGCGCAAGTTCGCCGAGGCCAGCTGGTGCGCCGCCGAGCAGAACCGGTTCTGGCAGTTCCACGACGCGGTTTACGCCGAGGCCAATCCGACCGGCGTTCCGCTCAGCGCCCTCGCCGGCAAATCGGGCCTCGACGTGGCGCAGTTCGAATCGTGCGTCACTTCCGGCAAGGCGGCGCCCATCGTCCAGGCGCAGGCCGACGAGGGTGCGCGTCACGGGGTCAACGGCACGCCTGGATTCTTCATCAACGGACGGCCGCTCTCGGGCGCCGTTCCTTATGAGACGTTCGTGCGCCTCATCGATGAAGAACTGGCGGCACGCCCCTGATCGTCGGGCCATGCCCAACCCGCTGAAGCTGGCCAATCTCTGGCGCATCGTGCGCGACGTCGATCTGACATCGGTCCGCGCGGCCGCGCGCGCCCGTTTCTCGCTCGTGCTGGTCTCGGAGACCGGCGACGATGCCGTCCGATTGCGAGCGCTGCTCTCGAAGGACCTGCCGGCGCCGCACCCGTGGATTGCATGCGCGGCGGCCGACGACGCCGAATCGCTGCCCTTGCAGGATGCCTTTGCCGGCGTGATCGTCTCGCGCGAACCCGATCTGTCGCCCGCCCTCCGCCAGGCCGCGCATCGCGTGACCGAAGCCGGCGCGCCCCTCATGACCCTCGTCGTCGGTGACACGTCGTCACACGCCGTCGTCGTCCGGGCCGGCGAGCGCACACGGTTGGCCAGCGCAGCGCTCGACGAGACGGCGGCCGAACGATTGGCGACGGCGCTGAGCGAGATCGTCAGCGGGGATCGCCGGATTGCACTGGCGGCGCAGTTGCCGATGCTGCGCCCAGCCGTCTTCAGCCGCACGATCGACGACACCGCGCGCGCCAACGCCAGCTTCGCCCTGACGACGGGCCTCGCCGAAACCATCCCGGTCCTGAGCGCTCCGCTCAATCTCGGCGACATGGTGGTGCTGACCAAGAACCAGTTGATGATGTGCTACCGGATCGCGCTCGCGGCCGGGCGCGACGGCGAGCCGCGCGCCCTGATGACCGAGATCCTTGGCGTCCTCGGCGGCGGCGTTCTGTTTCGTCAGGCGGCGCGCAGCCTGGTCGGCCTGATCCCGATCGTCGGCGTCATCCCGAAGGTGGCGATCGCGTATGCCGGCACGTACGCCATCGGGCGGGCGATGGTGCTGTGGACAGTCGAAGGCAAGCAGGTCACGTCGGATCTCGTCGCGAAATATTCCCGCGAGAGCCTCGAGCGGGGCCGGACCTTTGCCGAGCGTCTGACGCGCGAGTCGGGCGAACACGCCCCGGGCACGCGTTTCGAGCGTCTGAAGCGCTATCTCCCGGGCGCGGGACGACGCTAGCCATCCGTTGACCTTGACCCGCGGGCGGCCACGGCGAGAGGATGAAGGCGCCAAGGGGGCTCCGGGATGACGACCATCAATCGGCGGCAGTTTCTTCGCACGTCCATCACCGCAGTGGGCGCCTCGCTGGCGATCGGCGTGCCAGCCCAGGCGAGGGTCCGGCGCGTGGCGAGCGACCAGGTGACGCTCGGAAAAAGCGGCGTCACGATCGCGCGCCTCGGGCTCGGCACCGGCAGCAACAACGGCCAGGTCCAGCGCGATCTCGGCGCGGAGGGCTTCAGGAAATTGATCCACGAAGCCTTCGATCGCGGCATCACCTACATTGACACGGCCGACAACTACAAGACGCACGAGATGGTCCGCGAAGCGATCAAGGGCCTGCCGCGGGAGAAGCTGTTCATTCAGTCGAAGATGCCGTGGGACCACGGCGACGGGCCGACCAAGCCGAAAGAAACGCTCGAGCGCTATCGGCGCGAGCTTGGCACGGAGTACATCGACAGCCTCCTGCTCCACTGCGCGACGAAGCACTCGTGGCCGGCGGATCTGCGGCCGATGATGGACGCGTTCGACGAGGCGAAGGCCAAGGGCCTGATCCGACTGAAGGGCGTGTCGTGCCATGGACTGCCGGCGCTGACCGCCGCGACGGACGTCGACTGGTGCGATGTGCACCTCGCGCGCGTCAACGCACAGGGCCATCACATGGACGGCGCCGCGGGGGAATGGACCGAGCCGGGCAATCGGGACGCCGCAATGAAGGAGATCGCGGCGATGCACGCGAAGGGTCGCGGCATTATCGGCATGAAGCTCGTGGGGAACGGTGACTTCAAGAACGCCGACGATCGCGAGCGCGCGCTCAAGTTCGCGCTCACCTGCGGGTGCGTGGATGCCGTGGTGATGGGATTCGCCTCGGTCGCGGAGCTCGATGAAGCCATCGGCCGGATGAACCGCATCCTCGCCGAGGCGGCGTGAGCCCGAGCCGGCGAGAACTGCTCGAGGTCCTCGGGCTGCTGGCGGTGACGCCGTGGGGGCGCGCCGCCGCAGCGCAACCGGCCGCCGTTCCGAATGTCAGCTTCACGTCGCTCCGGCGCGACGTGGGCATCTTCACCGGCCGGGGCGGCACCATCGGCTGGCTGATCACGCCCGACGCGGTCGTCGTGGTCGACAGCCAGTTTCCCGAGACGGCCACGGCGTGTCTTGAAGGGGTGAAGGCACGGGCGACCCGACCGATCGATTTCCTGATCAACACCCACCATCACCCCGATCACACCTCGGGGAATGTCATCTTTCAGCCGGCCGTCGCGAGCATCGTCGCGCACCGCAACGTCCCGGCGCTCCAGAAGCGGAGCGCCGAGCAACAGAATGCCGCCGGGTCACAGGCGTACGCCGACAAGCTCTATGACACCGAATGGTCGCAGAGTCTCGGCCGCGAGACAGTGAAGCTCCGGCATTTCGGCCCTGCCCACACGAGCGGTGACAGTGTCGTGACGTTCGTCAACGCAAACGTGGCACACGTTGGCGACCTGGTGTTCCGTCAGCGCCATCCCGTCGTCGACCGCCCGGCGGGCGGCACGATCAAGAACTGGATCGCCGCACTCGACGCTATCGATCGCGCGCATGACAGCGACACGATCTACGTCTTCGGGCACGCGAAGGAAGGCACCGGCACGAGCGGAACGGCCGCTGATCTGCGAGCGATGCGCGACTACCTTACGGCAGTCATCGACATCGTGCAGAAGAACGTCGCATCCGGAAAATCGCGAGACGAGATCGCGGCGATCTCTTCGCTGCCGACGTTCGAAGACTACCAGTCCGTTCCACCACGCGGAACGCTCACGAACGTACTGAGTACGGCGTACGACGAACTCACCGCAAAATAGATCGTGGATTGACCAATTAGTTCTGCTTGACATCGACTGCGCGCAGATCGATAGTGCGCGTAGGCACCTCCGAAGGAGGTATTCATGAGCGTTGAGCCACCGGGCCACCAATGGCCTGGACGGGAAGATCGGGACTTGCGCCGCGCTCGAACCTAAGGTTCCTCAGCACGCGGCTCCAACCATTCACCCGCGCTTCCCGTCCGGGCTGCACCGTCGATTCGCCCGCCTCAATCACGAGTTCGCAGGATTTTCGCCGTCGTCAGCGCCTGTCCGGCGTGACGCGCCGAGTGCTCGGCGGCATGGACGATCAGTCCGATGACCGTCGACGGCAGCCGCCCGCGTCCCACCACACGAGCCTCCAGCACGCTTACCTCGGATGTGCGTCGCAATTGATCGATCGCGCGGTCGACAGCGACGGTCAGCTCCGACAGCAGCGTGGCGCCATCGGCCGGCGGATCGCCGGGTTCGGCCTCGCGGGCCAGCGCCTGCAGCTGTCCGGGCGTCAGCGATTCTCCGCGCGCGTACGTCAGCAGTCGATCCAGCGCGCCGATAAGATGGCGCACGTGGTAACCGACCGACGCCGCGCCCCCAGGTTGGTGCCAGAGAGCATCGGGCGGCAGCCCGTCGAGAGCGCGTGCGGCGTCCTCCGCCGCGTGCTGCAGGGCGTGCGCCGCGGGATTCAGCAACGGAGGGATTCCCGCTACAGGACCGCGCAGCCAGGCTTCGGGTAATGACGTCGACATGTATGTTGGGGACAGGCCCAGGGCCTGTCCTCATTATCCCGCGACAGCACTGGCTGCAGTAGGGCCGCACTTTAGTGCGGCCAGACAATGGCGCGACTGACCAGCCTCCGCTAAAGCTACGGCGGTCCGCCGAAGCCTTGGCGAAGGCGGAAGTCGGGCCCTACTGCTCTCTCGGGCTAAGATCGTCTCATGTCCTTCAACGGCCGCCGCCTCGTACCAACGCCCGTCAACGAGCCGCCGAAGTCATACGCCGCGGGATCGCCTGAGCGCGGCGAGATCAAAGCCCGCCTGGCGTCGATGGCCGATGAGCGGATCGACGTGCCGATCATCGTCGGCGGCCGCGAGATCCGGACCGGGCGCACGACGCAGGCGGTGATGCCGCACGAGCATCGGCACGTCCTGGCCGACACGCACCAGGCCGGCGAGGCCGAGATCCACCAGGCCGTCGACGCGTCGCTCGCCGCGCGGCACGACTGGGCCGCATGGCCGTGGGAGGATCGGGCGGCGATCTTCCTCAAGGCAGCCGAACTGCTGACCACGACGTGGCGGTCCACGTTGAATGCGGCAACGATGCTGGGCCAGTCGAAGACGGTGCTTCAGGCCGAGATCGACGCGGCGTGCGAGCTGATCGACTTCTGGCGATACAACGCGGCATACGCGCAGGAGCTGTACGGCGAGCAACCCGTCTCCGATCACGCGATGTGGAATCAGCTCGAGTATCGCGGGCTCGAGGGATTCGTCTACGCGATCACGCCGTTCAACTTCACCGCTATCGGCGGCAATCTGCCGACCGCGCCCGCGCTCATGGGGTGCACGATCGTCTGGAAGCCGGCGTCGACGGCCGTTCTCAGCGCTTACTACATCTACCGCCTGCTCGAAGAGGCGGGCCTTCCGCCCGGCGTGATCAACTTCGTCCCCGGCGACGCCGTGACGATCTCGAATGCGCTGCTCGCCCATCGAGACCTCGCCGGCGTCCATTTCACCGGCAGCACGGGCGTCTTCAACTCGATGTGGCAGACGATCGCCAGCTCGCTCGCCGGGTACCGCGCGTATCCGCGTATCGTCGGCGAAACCGGCGGCAAAGACTTCATCGTGGCGCACCCGAGCGCCGACACGCAGGCGTTGGCCGTGGCCATCGTTCGCGGCGCGTTCGAATACCAGGGACAGAAGTGCTCGGCCGCCAGCCGCATCTACGTGCCGAAGTCGATCTGGCCGGACGTCCGCGATCGCGTGGTCGCGATGATCGACGAGGTGAAGATGGGCGACCCGCGCGACTTCCGCAACTTCATGAGCGCCGTCATCGATCGAAAGGCGTTCGACAAGATCGGCAGCTACATCCAGGATGCGCGGCAGCACGCGAAGATCCTCGCGGGCGGTACCACGGACGACAGCGTCGGGTACTTCATCGCGCCGACGCTGGTGGAAGCCGACGATCCCGGCTACCGCCTGCTGCGCGAAGAGATCTTCGGTCCGGTCGTGACGGCATATGCATTCGATGACAGCCGCTGGCTCGAGACGCTGTCACTGATCGACAGTACTTCTCCGTACGCCTTGACAGGTGCCGTGTTCGCCCGCGATCGTGCCGCGATCCGTGAAGCGGGCGCGGCCCTGCGCTATGCGGCTGGGAACTACTACATCAACGACAAGCCCACCGGTGCCGTCGTGGGGCAGCAGCCGTTCGGTGGCGCTCGCGCCTCCGGCACGAATGACAAGGCCGGTTCAAAACTGAATCTCGTCCGCTGGGTCAACGCACGCACGGTGAAAGAGACGTTCAGCCCGCCGCGCAGCTACGGCTACCCGTTCATGGCCGACGAGTAGTCGGCCACTCATCCCCGCGTTTTCGTCACATCGGCAAACACCACTCGCTGATCTCTCGTCTCTTGCAGTCAACAACCTGAGTGCACGAACGGCCGATCGTCAGACACGATCCCGCCGATTGTCGCGATGGTCGTGCGGGAGGCGTGTGTGGCCAACAGAGGCATGGTGTGCCTTGCGGTCGGCGCGGCGATGCTGGCGACAGCTTGTGCGGCCTCGCACGTTGGCAGGTTGCGCGTCGCCGAGCCCTTCCCCGCGCAAAACATCCGCATCGCGTTTCCGCTTCAGCCCTGCGTGGGGACGATGCTGTCGCGATCGTGGACGTTCCGGCGGACCTACGATGCAATCGCGAACCGTCGCAGCGTGCGCGTCAGTCTCGCGCTGGAACCGGCCCCAAACGGCTCGACGCGCGCCGAGACCAACGTCCATTCCTTCGCGGGAGGCGAACGCGTGGCCGAGATCCGGCTGCACACGACCCACGATGTGGTCGAGCTGATCGCGCACGAGATGGAACATGTGCGGGAGCAGATCGAGGGGACGAACCTGTTGTTGTTGTCGGTGGCGCGTTCCACGGACGTGCGTCGCGTCGGGACGAAATTCGAGACCCGCCGCGGCATCGAGACCGGCCTCCGCGTGGCCGAGGAAGTCGGATCCTCGGCGGCCCGGATGTGCGAGGCATCATTGCAGAACGCGGGCCTGATATCGGTCCCCTTCTAGCGGACGGGGCCAAGTCCGCAACCCTGCAACCCTGCAACCCCTGCAACCTTGCAACCCTGCAACCCGACCTTTCGACTCTTCGACCTTTCGACCTTGAGACCCTAGGCCCGTCCGTTGTTAACATCGACCCCGCGCGCCGTGTCTGAATGAGATGGTTGCGAGCGGGACCGTGGCTGATGCCGTGGAGCTGGCTATAGTGGCGCCGTCCGGGGGCGGGACGGGTGTGCGCGTTGTCGAGGTGTGGCCCGGCCGGGGCGGCGACGACGACGTGGTCGACGCCGCTCGCCGGGGCGATCGCTCGGCATTCGGCGAGCTGTATCGCCGCTACGCCCGCATGGTGCACGGGCTGCTGCTGGCGTCAGTGCCGCGCACTGACGTCGACGATCTCGTGCAGGACGTCTTTCTGGTCGCCATGCGCCGCCTGGATTCGCTGCGCGAGGCGGCGGCATTCCCCGGTTGGCTGGCGGCCATCGCGCGGCATCGCGCGGCCGATCACTACCGGCGTCACCCGCGCGAACAGGTCCCGCTGCGCGAAGACGTGGCAGCGCACGCGCCGGACGACACCGAAGCGCGAGCGATTCTCGACGTCGTTCGCTCGTTGCCGGACGCTTATCGCGAGCCGCTCATCTTGCGGCTCGTCGAAGGGATGAGCGGGCAGGAAATCGCGGATCGGACCGGGCTGACCCCGGCCTCCGTTCGGGTGAATCTTCATCGCGGAATGAAGCTGTTGCGCGCGCGCCTCGAAGGAGAAGCACCCCGTGGCTGACGACTATCTGTGGGACCGCAGCGGACCGCCGGACCCGGAGGTCGAGCGCCTCGAGCGCCTGCTCGGCCGGTTTCGGGGATCGCCTCGGCCTCCGTCCTTCATCGATCGTCCTTCATTCTTCGTCCTTCGTCCGCCGACGGCCTACCTCGCGATCGCGGCGGCGCTGCTGTTGGCGTGCGCGCTCGGCGTCTGGCACATCACCCGCGTCAGCACGCCGGCGTGGGCGATCCAACGGGTCACGGGCCTACCCGTCATCGATGCCGCGCCAGTCGCCGACAGCAGCCGGCTGGCCGTCGGCCAGTGGCTCGAGACGGATCGCGATGCGCGTGCGACGGTTCACGTCGGCGACATCGGCCTCGTGCAGGTTGACCCGCACACGCGGGTGCAGCTCGTCGCCACGACGGCCGGCAACCACCGCCTGTCGCTGGCGCGCGGTACCGTGCACGCGCTCATCTGGGCGCCACCCGGCGAATTCTTCGTCGAGACGCCGTCGTCCACGGCGATCGACCTCGGCTGCGCCTACACGCTGCAGGTTGATCCGGGCGGCAACGGCACCATCGACGTCACGGCGGGCTGGGTCGCCTTCGAGCATCGCGGCCGCGAGTCGTTCATTCCGGCGGGCGCCCGATGCCGGACCCGGGTGGGCAACGGCCCGGGCACGCCGTACTTTCCCGATGCGGCCGATGGATTCGAAGCGAACCTGTCGCTGGTGGACTTCGGGGAACGCGGACACCGCCAGCGTGCGCTCGACGAAGTGCTCGCGCGGGCGCGTGAGCGCGACGCCATCACGTTGTGGCACCTGTTGCGACGGGTCGAGCCAGGCGACCGCGGTAGGGTATTCGATGCGCTCGCCGTCCACGCGCCCCCGCCGGCCTCGGTCACGCGCGACGGCATCATCAGCGGCGATCGACACATGCTGGACGACTGGTGGGACGCCCTGGGGCTCGGCACGACCAGCTGGTGGCGCACCTGGAAGCGCGAATGGCGCTAATCGCCGACTCGAGCGACCCTTCGACTCTTCGACCCTGAGACCCTTCGACCTCCGGATAACATCGCCGCCGAAGGCGGCGTCTCCATCGACAGCAACATCGTGTTCTTGCCTGGAGGCCGCCATGACGCATCGCACGTTCCTGAACGTCTCAACCTGCGCGCTCTCGGCCGCGCTGGCCCTTGCCGCCGTCGTACCGGTGCTGGCCGGTCCGCCGCTCATCTGTTCGCGCTTCGACATCGGCACCGCATCGTCGCTGCCATGGAATGTCGGAACGGACTGGAAGGGCATGCTCGACACCTACAACCGTTCCCGTCTCACGACCGATACGCTGGCGCTGCTGACCGAGACGACGCCGATTGTGGTGAGGATGGAAACCCTGCGTCGCGCGGCGCTCTACGCGACGACGGACAAGCGCGCGGCCGACAGACTGCTCACCGCGCTGATCACGAGAGCCAAATCGGCTGGAGTGGACGGCAAGATCGACGCGCTGTCGCTGTTCGACGCCGGGTATCTGGCGGAAAGCTACAAGCAGGCGAATCCCATCAGCGGGTGGATCGGCTCGCTGGCGTCGGCCATCGATGGACGCGCGATGGTCGAACGGAGCCTGGCGATGCGAGGCGGCGATCCCGCGATCGCGTTCGCAGCGTCGCTGATGACCGAGGGCGCGAGCCACGCCAATCATCTACGCCAGGCGCAGGAAGGGGCGAAGGCGGATCAGCTCCTCGCACGCAATCTCTCACAGCTTAGCCACTGATCTGCGGGGCTGAAGCCCCGCCTCCACAAGATGTGCGGGACGCTGATTCGGCGGGGCTAACGCCCCGCCTCCACTGGAGGAACTGCGGTTCGCAGCGCGCGCTCCCCTGTGGAGGCGGGGCTTCAGGCCCGCCATCATCCAGCCTAGAACTGCAGCCGGATCCCCAGCTGAATCTGCCGCGGATTGCCCGGCAGATTGTTCAGCAGGAGCTGCCCGAAACGCGTCGACGTCGGGGCCTGATCCGTGAGCTGCAGGAAGTTCGGATTCGTCGGCGACCCGAATCCGCAGTCCGATGCGATCGGCGCCGCGCAGTAGTTCGTGACCTGCGTGCCCGACAGCTCGATGTTGTCCCAGTTGAACAGGTTGAACGCCTCGAACGTGAACAGCACGCGCTTGTCGGCAAGGAAGTTCAGGCCCCACTGCGCCCGCAGGTTGACTTCCTTGATCGCCTGGTTGCGGAAGGCGTTGCGCTCGAACGAAACGCCAGGCGCGCTGTACGGACGATCCGTGCTGATGCGATCGCCATTGCCCACGCCCGTGTCGGTGCCGAGGGTGGCGTCAATCGGCCGGCCCGAAAACGCACGGAAACTCGTCGTCACGTCGACGTGGCGCGGCAGGAAGAACAGCACGTAGCCGTTGAACTGGTGGCGCCGATCCATGCGCGCCGGCCCCCATTCGGGGCCGAGGTCGAACGAGTTCGCCGCTCCCTGCCCTCCCGAGTCGCGCTCGTTGTCATCGTCCGACATCGACTTGCTGAGCACGTAGTTGACCGAGACCTGGCCCCACGGCTTCCGCGCGCGCGCGGTGAGGGCAAGAGCGTTGTACTCGGATTCAGCCGTCGATTCGCGCACCTGCACCGATCCCAGCGCGGTGAGCGGCCGCGGCACACCCGACGCAATGCCGAAGAACGGACGCTGTGCGAGATCGGTCGGACGGATGGTCGGCGCCGGCAGGTTCAACTCGCGGTTGCGCTGCAGGTGATCCGTCTTCACGTAGATGTACTCGGCCCCGCCGGTCAGCCCCGTGAGAAACTCGCGCTCGAAGCCGACGCCCACCTGCGTCGCGCGCGGATTCTTGTAATCCTGATCGATCACCAGCGGCTGCGCGCCGAAGTAGGGATTCAGCGGCAAACCCAGCGACGCGGCAACCTGGGTCAGCTGTTCCGGCGAGATCTCCGGCAGGTTCCCCAGATCGGAGGCGTTGAGATCGATGCCAATCAGCGCCAGCTGATCGTAGACGGTGGTGTTGGGATTCCCTGCGGGCACCGTCAGCGGAAGCTGCAACGACAGGTCGCCAGCGGGGATGCGGAAATTGTTCATGGGCGCTGCCCAGAGCAGCGCCGGCGTCCGCGCGTAGTAGATGCCGGTGTAGCCGCGCAGCACCGTGCGGCCGTCGTTGCCGAGGTCCCAGGCAAAGCCGACACGCGGGCCGAACTGCGAATACTGGTCCGGAATCTGCGTTGCGTCGACGGTACGTCCAATCGGGAACGTGAAGCCCTGGAGAGCATTCAGCATGAAGTCGTTGTTCGCCTCGGGCGTCGGGTTCGACGCCCCTTCCCATCGCAGGCCGTAGTTGATCGTGAAGTTCGGTCTGATCTTCCAGGCGTCCTGCGCGAAGAACGCGATCTCGTCCGTCGGGAACTCGAGCTGCAGGTTGCCAAGCTGGCGCAGATAGGTGACGTCGCGCGAGTCGAACCGGTTGGCGATGGCGCCGCCGACGCTGAGGATGTCGAGCTGCGTGGCGGTGTCCGTGCCCGAGATGATGAAGCGCCCGAACTGGTTGAACCCGAACGTCTGATTGACGAACACGTGGTTGTACTCGAGGCCGCCCTTCACCGAGTGGGCGCCCGCGATCCACGTCAGGTTCGCCGCGGCCTGGGTCCGCCAGTCGAACTGCTTGTTCGGCAGGAACGAGACCGCGCCCCAGCGTCCGATCACGGATTCCACCGTCGGCAGCAGCGGGTCGTTCGCTTCGCGGGGACGCTCTTCTCGCGTGTACTGACCGCGCGCCTCGAACAGGAGGCTCGTGCCGAGCGCGCTGGTGTACTGCCCGACCAGCGTATTGGTGCTGTCCTTCTCGGTGCCGTTGTTGGTCAGCGCGCTCACGGTGTTCGGGTCGAGCGCGTTACCGGTCGCATTGGCGTTGAGCGCCTTGTTGTTGCTGTAGCTATAGCGCAGGCTCAGACGATTGGCGCCGGAGAGCTGGGCATCCACTCGACCGAGCAGGGTCTGCGCATCATTGGTCGTATCGAACGGCTCTTCCATGCCCTTGAAGAAGTCAAAGGCCTCCTGGCTGGTCGGCGCGGGCGTGAACCCGGCCAGACGGTCGAACAGGACCTCACGCGTATTTTCGAAAAGCTGCTGCTCGTAGGCGCCAAAGAAAAAGATCTTGTCCTTGGTGATCGGGCCGCCCACCGATCCGCCGAACTGCTGCTGCGTCGGTGCGGCGCTCTGGCCAAAGGCGTTGTCCTCGGCCCAGTCGCGATTGCGATTGACGTAGAAGGCCGAGCCGTGGAGGCGGTTCGTGCCCGACTTCGTGATCGCGTTCACGAGGCCGCCGGTCGAGCGGCCGAACTCGGCGGAATACCCGGCCGCCACCACCTGGAATTCCTGAATCGATTCAAGCGGCACGGTGAAGGCGTTGTTGGATCGCTCGCCGCCGCGAATCCCTCCGAAGAACGGCTCGTTGTAGTCGGCGCCGTCGACGCTCACGTTGGCGTTGATGCCTCGCTGTCCGGCGAACGAGAGCTGGCCGCGCGACGGATCGACCTGCACGGTCGGCGTCGAGCCAATGAAGTCCTGGAACCGGCGACCGTTGATGGGCAGGTTCTTGATCGCCATATCATCAACGGTGGTGGTGCGCACGGTCGCGCTCGTCTCGACGAGCGGCGATTCCTTCGTGACGGTCACGGTCTCGGTCACCGCGCCCACCTGCATCGTCGTGTTCGCGGTCAGGGTGGCACCGACCGTGAGGATGAGGCTGCGCTTCGTGGTCGTGAAACCGGGAAGCTCGACGCTGAGATCGTAGGTGCCGGGCGGCACGAGCGACAGCGAGTAGAAGCCTTCGGCGTTCGAGACGGCCGAGCGGGTATAGCCGGTGTCGGCGCCCGTGATGGTGACCGTGGCCCCGGGAAGCACGGCTCCCTGGGTGTCGGTGATCACGCCGTTGACCTGCGCGGTCGTCGCTTGCGATTGCGCGTGGGCGGGGATCGCCGCCACCGCACAGACCAGCAGCGCGGCGGCAATAAAGAGCAGCCTTCTCACGTTCTCCTCCAAAGGAAACTGACGGGGGCACGCGCGGAGACGACCGGGGGCAGAACGAAATCGCACCGCGCAGGGCCTTGTCAGTCTAGTCGTGCAATGTATCGAGAGTGTTTCGAAACCCGGGGGACCGTGCCGGCAGCATAGCGCCGCATTGGCAGAGATGGACGATGTTGTCTGACCAGTTTTGCGTGCACTATCATTCGCGGACATGTCGCCATCACCAGCCAGCGCCGAACAGCGGATTGCGGATTTGGGCCTCGAGCTTCCGGCACCCCGCGGGCCAGGAGGCGTGTATCAGCCGGTCGTCATGAGTGGCCGGGTAGCCTATGTATCTGGTCACGGGCCCCTCCGTGCGGACGGATCGTATATCTGCGGCCGCGTCGGCGCCGATCTCGATGTCGCCGCGGGGCGCGCGGCCGCCAGGCAGACCGGTCTGGCGATTCTCTCGTCGCTGCGCATCGCGCTTGGCACCCTCGATCGGGTGTCGCGCGTCGTGAAGCTGCTCGGCATGGTGCAGGCGACGCCCGAGTTCGGCGATCACCCTGCCGTCATCAACGGGTGCTCGGAGCTCTACGCGGAGATCTGGGGACCGGATCGCGGGGTTGGCGCGCGGAGTGCCGTGGGCCTGATCTCATTGCCCCATGCGATCGCCGTCGAGATCGAGGGCATCTTCGAAATTGACTGACCTGACACCAGCCTGGTGGACGATCGGCGAAGTCGCCGGCATTCCGTCGCCGGCGCTGATCATCTATCCCGACCGCGCCGAGGAGAATCTGCGGCGTATGCTGGCCATTGCGGGCGGCGTCGAGCGCCTGCGCCCGCACATGAAGACCCACAAGCTGGCGCCGCTCATTGATGCGCACGTCGCGCACGGCATTCGCCGGTTCAAATGCGCCACGATCGCCGAAGCCGAAATGGTGGCCGGAGCCGGCGCGACCGACGTGCTCCTCGCCTATCAGCCGGTCGGGCCGAATGTTCGCCGGCTCGTCGAGCTCGCCCTTGCGTTCCCGGACGTTCGCTTCTCGGCGATCGTGGATGACGAGAACACCGCTGTGCGCGTGTCGGACGCGGCGGGACAGGCCGGCATTTCTCTCGGGCTCTGGCTCGATCTGGACCTCGGCATGCATCGCACTGGCGTGCCGCCTGGCCCCGAGGCGCAACGCCTGTATCGGCGGATCGCGACGCTGCCGGCGATTGTGCCCCGCGGGCTGCACGCCTATGACGGGCACCTGCGGGACCGCGACCTCGGGGCGCGGACCGCGAACGTGGACGCGGCGTTCGTGCCGGTGACGGCGCTTCGACGGGACCTCGTCGACGAGGGACTTGCCGTTCCATCGGTGGTCGCGGGCGGAACGCCGACCTTCCCGGTGCATGCGAGGCGCGACGGCGTTGAGCTCAGCCCCGGCACGTCCGTGCTGTGGGACGGCGGGTACGGGACTCAACTCCCGGATCTCGACTTCCTCTCGGCAGCGCTGGTGCTGACGCGGGTGGTGAGCAAGCCTGGCGACCATCGGGTGTGCGTCGATCTCGGCCACAAGGCCATCGCCTCTGAAGGGCCGCACCCGCGCGTGCTGCTGGTCCAGCCAGACACGGTCAACATCCCACCGCAGACGCGCATCCTCGACGCACCCATTCTCGACGCGACATTCGTGGGGCATAGCGAGGAGCACCTGGTGTTCGAATCCGCCGCCGCGCCATCGATGAACGTCGGCGATGTCCTCTACGGCATTCCCTGGCACGTCTGCCCGACGGTGGCCCTGCACAGCGAAGCGGTGGTCGTGCGCGACCATCACGCCGTCGGTTCCTGGCGCATCACGGCGCGCGAACGCCGCCTCACGATCTGACGTCTGGCCCCTCGATGTATCCTCACGACGCAGCGCGCCTGCCGCTTCTGGCCGCGCTTGCCGTGGTGGCGATCGTCTTCCTGATCGCACGGGTACGTCTTCACGCCTTCCTCTCGATCACGCTGGTGTCGCTGGCGCTCGGTGTCGGCGCCGGCATGCCTCCGTCCACCGCCGTCCGCGCCTTCCAGGATGGCGTCGGCGCGACGCTCGGATTCATCGCGATCGTCATCGGCCTTGGCAGCATCTTCGGGAAGCTGCTTGCAGAATCCGGCGCGGCGCAGGTCGTGGCGACGACGGTCGTCTCGATCGTCGGGACGCGCGCGCTGCCGTGGGTGGTTGCGGCGCTTGGCTTCGTCATCGGCCTTCCGGTCTTCTTCAGCGTCGGGCTCGTGCTGCTCTTTCCGATTGTCGCCGGCCTCGCCGCATCGTCCGGGCGCCCGCTGCTGACGCTTGCCCTCCCGCTCGTCGCGGGGCTGTCCGCCTCGCACGGTCTGGTGCCACCTCACCCCGGTCCGCTGGCAGCGATCGAACGCCTGGGAGCGGATGCGGGACGCACGATCCTTTACGCGCTGCTGTGTGCGGCTCCCGCGGCGATCCTGGGCGGCCCGGTCGCCGTTCGTCTGCTGGGTCTCGGTGTCGGGCCAGAGCCCACGCCGGTGCCGGCGGCCCCCTCTGAGAGATCGGGACCGTCCCCGAGCTTCCTCACGAGCATCGTGACCATCCTGCTGCCCGTGGTGTTGATGCTGACCGCGACGATCGCCGACGTCATGCTACGCCCGGACAGCGCGGCGACGCGCTGGATCGACTTCGCTGGAAGCCCGCCGGTGGCGATGCTGATCGCAACGCTCGTGGCGCTCCGCGTGTTCGGGACATCGTGCGGATTTTCACTGGCCACGATCCTTCGATTCGTGGAGGACTCGCTCGGCCCAATCGCGAGCGTCCTCCTCATCGTCGGGGCGGGCGGCGGCTTTGGCCGCGTGCTCGAACAGGCGGGCGTCGGCCAGGCGATTGCGACGACGGCATCGGGCCTCCATGTGCCAATGCTCGTCGCGGCGTGGATCCTCGCCGGGCTGCTGCGGGTCGCGGTCGGCTCCGCCACCGTCGCGATCACGACGGCCGCCAGCCTGATGGCGCCAATTGCCGCCGCCGATCCGTCAACGAACCGCGAGCTCCTCGTCGTCGCGCTCGGCGCCGGCTCGATCGTCGCCTCGCACGTCAACGACGGCGGGTTCTGGCTGGTCAAGGAGTTCCTCGGCCTCGACGTCGGCCAGACGTTGCGATCGTGGACCGTGATCGAGACAATCATCTCCGTCGCAGGGCTGTGCGCTGCGCTGTTATTGAACTCGTTGATCCTCTGATACCCTCCGACCCTTCAACCCTTCAACCCTTAGACCCTTTCATGTTTCTATTCGACGCACACCTCGACCTCGCCATGAACGCCATCGAATGGAACCGCGATCTGTCGCGGCCCGTCGACGAGATTCGGGCGCGCGAGGCGTCCATGCACGATCGCCCGGACCGCGGCCAGGGCACAGTGAGCTTCGCCGAGATGCGTCGCGGCCGCATCGGCCTGTGCGTCGCGACGCAGATTGCGCGCTACGTGAAGCGGTCGAACGCGCTCCCGGGATGGCACTCGCCGGAGCAGGCCTGGGCGATGACGCAGGCGCAGCGTGTCTGGTACCGTGAGATGGAGCGGCGCGGCGAGATTGCGGCCATCACGTCTCGCGACGCGCTCGACCTCCACCTGGCGAGATGGTCCGAGGCGCCGGATGCGTCACTGGACCAGCTGCCGATCGGCTACGTGCTCAGCCTCGAAGGCGCCGATTCGATCGTGACGCTCGCGCATCTCGAGCAGGCGTACGAGCACGGTTTGCGGGCCGTGGGCCCGGCACACTATGGCCCCGGCACCTACGCGCAGGGCACCGATGCGTCCGGTGGCATCGGCGCGAAGGGACGCGAGCTCCTCGCCGAGATGCAGCGGCTGGGAATGATCCTCGACGTGACACACCTGTGCGACGACAGTTTCTGGGAGGCCCTCGACGCGTTCCATGGGCCCGTCTGGGCCAGCCATTCGAACAGCCGCGCGCTCGTGAATCACAACCGGCAGTTCAGCGACGATCAGATCCGCGCACTAGTCGCTCGCGACGCGGTCATCGGCGTCGCGCTCGATGCCTGGATGCTGGTGCCCGACTGGCGCCGCGGGCACAGCACGCCCCATGCCGCGGGCGTGACCCTCGCCACCGTGGTCGATCACATCGATCGCATCTGTCAGGTCGCCGGCGACGCGAATCACGCAGGAATTGGAAGCGATCTCGACGGCGGATTCGGCCGCGAGCAGACCGCGGCGGATCTCTCGACGATCGCGGATCTGGCGCGCCTGCCGGAGCTGCTCGCCGCGCGCGGCTATGCCCCCGCGGATGTCGCGGGCATCGCACACGGAAATTTCGTAGGGTTCTTGCGACGGGTATGGAAGTAGCTGCAGCCTGGAAGTCGTGGCAGTAGGGCCCGACTTCAGTCGGGCCTATCATGGCCGCACTGAAGTGCGGCCCTGCTGCTGGTCCTGGTCTTGACCGGCCAGGCGCTCCGACAACCCTGACAGATCGAGGACGATTCGCACCGGGTCTGTTGGATTGAGCAGCCGGAGCCGGCCCGATCGCTCTTCCAGGGCTGTGGCAAGCTGGTCGATCGTCCGCACGCCGGCGCTGCTGACGTAATCGACTCCGCCCAGATCGAGCGTCAGGCGAACGACGCCTCGATCGAGGACGCCCTCGCCAGCCCGCTTCAACTGGGCCGCGCCTTCATGGCCTAGCCGGCCTTCGAGCCGCAGCACGGTTTCGCCGTCCTCGACGGCCGACGTCGCCGCGAACCGCCACGTCTGCCCGCCGCTTCGTCCACCGCCGCTCGCCATCGGTCCCGTTTGATACAAGGCGGTCCGACCACCGGCCAGCCCGCCTCCCGGGCACTATAGCACCCGTTTTGGCTGTGTTAGAGTGCCCCGAAACTTCTCCACCAACTTTCTGACGGCCCCCGTGTATTTATCGCAGGACGCTGAAGACGCGGCGTTGGTTGCCCGTTCGCTGAAGGGCGATGCCGCCGCCTTCGAAGTCCTGGTCGAACGCTATCAACGGGTGCTCTACACAGTGGCCTACAGAATGCTCGGAAATCAGGACGACGCCAGGGACGCGACCCAGACGGCGTTCGTCAGGATCTACGAGCGGCTGGCCTCGTTCAACCCCGATCATCGGTTTTTCAGCTGGATTTACCGCATCGTGATAAACGAGTGCCTGAACGTGATTCGCGCCCGCCGGCCCGAAGAGGGGCTGACGCCGGCGCTCGCGGCCGCGGGCAGTCCATTCGAGACGGCCGCCTCCCACGAGCGACGCGCCCAGGTGCAGGCGGCGTTGCTCCAGCTCTCGCCTGACTACCGTGCCGTCGTCGTGCTCCGGCACTTCGCCGGGTTGTCGTACGACGAGATGGCGACGGCGTTGGGCGTCCCGTCCAAGACCGTCAAATCACGACTGCACACCGCGCGGCAACGGCTCGGCGAACTGCTTCTCGGCTGGAGGTCGGCATGATGCTCCGTCCGGACCACGAAACGCTCCTGCAGGGACACATTGACGGCACGCTGACCAACGACGAACGCGCGCAGCTCGACCGCCTGCTGGCGACCGACAGCGACGTTCGCGCCCGTGCCGCTGACGTCGACAGCCTGGCCGAGCTCCTCGATTCGCTTGGCGACGTCGAGCCGCCCGCTGAATTGACGCAGCAGATCCTCTCGGCAATCGGCGCGCGTGACGTCGACGAGCCGGCTCATGACCCCGCACGCATCACAACGTTTGATTCGAACGCTTCTCGCGGCGCTCGCTCTCGAGCGCGCATGGATGGAGGAACGGTAATGGGCAAGAAGGTGATGTGGGGGCTCGCCGCCGCCGCGGTGATCGCGCTCGCCGTGCTCAATTTCACTGGCGTGTTGCCGCCGACCGACGGCACCGAGGGTACGGTTGGCGCTGCGAAGCGCTATCAGGCGACGCAGATTGCCGAGAAGGACGTCGCGCTCGGCGACACCAGCGCCCAGGTGTTCATTCAGAGCGACCTGTTCGATCAGATGATGCACGACAGCAACGTGCGTCAGCTGCTGTCGAACGAGGCGACACGGTCGGCCCTGGCCAGTTCCGAGTTCCGCGCCGCGCTGGCGACCCCCGGCCTGGCCCAGGCGCTGGCGAGCCTCGGCCTGCGGCAGGCATTGGCAAGCGCCGATTTCCGTGCCGCGGTCAGCGCGCCAGGCTTCGCCGCCGCGCTCGGCCAGCCGGCGCTCAGCGCTGCGCTGAACGCGCCTGGCCTTGCGGCCGCGTTGGCCAGCCCCAGCTTCCGCGCCGCGGTCGCGGATCCGGGATTTGCCCAGGCGTTGGCCTCGTCGCGCCTCGCCGCCGCGCTTGCGAGCCCCGGCGCCGCCGCCGCCCTCGGCAGCCAGGCGCTGACGAATGCGTTGGCCCAGGCGTCACCGTCGGCGGTTCTGGCCAGCCCGGCGTTCAGCGGGTTGGGCGCCGCCGGGCTGTCGCAGGCGTTGAGCAACGCTGCGTTCGCGAAGGCCTTCGGGAGCGCCGACTTCCGCGCGCTGCTCGCGAGCCCAGGGTTCGCGTCGGCGCTCGGCAGCGCGCAGTTCCGCGCCGCGCTCGCGTCGCAGGGCTTCGCGGCGGCGTTGGCGAACCCGGCTTTGGCAGCGGCGCTCGCCAGCCCGGGCTTTGCGTCGGCCCTTTCGAGCGCCGATTTCGCGAAGGCACTCGCGAGCCCTGGCTTCGCGGCCGCGCTCTCCAGCCCAGGATTTGCCACGGCACTCGCCAATCCTGGCTTTGCGCAGGCGCTTGCGAGCCCGTCGTTCGCATCGGCGCTCGCGAATCCGGGCTTCGCCGCGGCGCTTGCCAGTCCTGGCTTCGCATCAGCACTCGCCCAGTCACGGTTCGGCGATGCCGGCTCGGAGGGCCGCTGAAGATCCAACTGCAGTAGGCCCCTGACTGTGGCCGAACTAAAGTTCGGCCCTACTGCAGAGCAACCCTGACCACCGTGCGGCGCCGCCCGCAAGGCGCCAGTTGCTCCCCGTCATTGCCGGTTGTCAGGCCGGCCGGCCCGGACGTCCTCATGCGAGCGAGAACGTCCGGGCCCCGCCATTTTTCAGGGGCGAGGTGTTAGGATTGGGCCACCTCGGCCTTTGATGCGCGCGTCCCGGCAGGTCTCCGCTTTTCTTCTTATCGCTGCGTTCGTCACGTTCGGTCCGTCGCGGGCTGCAGCGCAGCTCACCGAGCAGCGCACGCCCGGCCTGCGCCTGCTCTACATCGATGGCAGCGAAGCGTTTCTCGTGCCGCACACGACGCGGACGGCGCTCAACTCGCTCCGTTTTCAAAAGAAGCTGTTCGGATTCGATCCGCACGACGAGGTGACGGTCTTGATCGTCGACCTGTCCGACAAGGGCAATGCCGGCGCATCCACGGTGCCCAACGATCTCGTCACCGTCCAGATCGCCCCCATCGCCTACATCTTCGAGACGATTGCGACCAACGAGCGCATGAACACGCTGATGAACCACGAGCTGGTCCACATCGCCACGATGGACCAGTCGGCGGGGCGGGATCGGATCTTCCGGCGTCTGTTCCGGGGAAAAGTGCTGCCCGTCGCCGAGCAGCCCGAGTCGATCCTCTATTTCTACCTGACCGCGCCACGCGTGGCCGCGCCGCGATGGTTTCACGAAGGGATTGCGGTCTTCGTCGATACGTGGATGGCCGGCGGCCTTGGACGCGCGCAGAGCGGCTACGACGAGATGGTCTTCCGCTCGATGGTGAAAGACGACGCGCCGTTCTACGACCCGCTGGGCCTGGTCTCGGAAGGCACGAAAGTCGACTTCCAGCTCGAGACGAACTCGTATCTGTACGGGACGCGCTTCATGACCTGGCTGGCGCGGCACTACTCGCCCGAGAAAGTGATCGCCTGGACGGCGCGCCGCGATGGCAGCCGGGCCTACTACTCGTCGGCCTTTCGCCAGCAGTTCGGCGTCGGGCTGTCCGAGGCCTGGGCCAACTGGGTGACGGACGAACACGCATTCCAGCGGGCCAACCTGGCGGCGATTCGCGAGCATCCGGTCACCCCCTATCGCGACGTCACGGCACGTCCACTGGGCTCGGTGTCGCGCGCCTACTACGACGACAAATCGGGGAAGATTCTCGCCGCCTTCAACTATCCGGGTGTCGTCAGTCACGTCGGCGCGATCGACGTGACGACGGGGGCGATCGAACGCCTCGTGGCAATCAAGGGGCCGGCGATGCACACCGTGGCGTCGCTCGCCTGGGATCCCGACGCGCGAATGCTCTTCTACACCACGGACAACAACGCCTGGCGCGATCTGATGCAGCTCGATCCGGCCACGGGCAAGACGCGCCTGCTTCAGAAAGACGCGCGCATCGGCGACCTCGTCTACGACCGTGCCGATAAGTCGCTCGTCGGCATTCGCCACTTCAACGGCATCTGCACGCTGGTGCGGATCCGTCCACCGTACACGCGATGGGAGCAGGTGTACTCATGGCCGTACGGGACCGTCGCCTACGACCTGGATGTCTCGCAGGACGGCTCGCGCCTGGCGGCGTCGTTCGGTGACGTCGCCGGGAAGCAGGACGTCCGCGTCATGAGTCTCGACGCGCTCCGTAACGGCGACGCGACGCCGATCGCGCAGTTCGATTTCGGCCCGTCCGTCCCCAACAACTTCACCTTCTCGCCGGACGGTCGCTACCTCTATGGCAGCTCGTACTACACGGGCGTCTCGAACATCTTCCGCTACGACCTCCAGACCAAGTCGGTTGACGCCGTCAGCAACACCGAAACGGGATTCGTCCGTCCGGTGCCGCTTGGCGGCGATGAGCTCCTGGTCTTTCGATTCACCGGGCGGGGGTTCGTGCCGGCGAGGATCGAGGCCCACCCCGTCGAGGATGTCAGCCCGATCACGTTCCTGGGCGAGCGGCTCTCCGAGGAGCGCCCGATCGTCCGCGACTGGAACGTCGGGTCACCATTGACCATCCCGTACGATTCGCTGAAAAAGGAGATCAAGCCGTATGGTTTGATCGGCAACCTGCGGCCGGAGTCGATCTACCCGATCGTGCAGGGATACAAGGACACGGCGGCCGTGGGCGTGCGCATGAACTTTTCAGACGCGGTGCGGCTGAACCGAGCGAGCCTGATCGCGTCGGTGACACCGGGGCAGGACCTCCCGGACAGCGAGCGCATCCACGTCAAGGCCGAATACGAGCGGTACGACTGGCGCGGCTACGCCGAGCTGAACAACGCCGACTTCTATGATCTCTTCGGCCCGACCAAGGTCGGGCGCAAGGGCTATGTTCTTGGAGTCGGCCACACCAGCACGCTCATCTACGACGAGCCGCGACGGCTCGAGCTCGATCTGGACGGCAACTTCTCGGGCAACCTGGATCGGCTGCCCGAATATCAGAACGTCCCGGTGGACGTAGACCGGCTCACGACGCTGGAGGCCACGCTGAAGTTCGCCGACGTCCGCAATTCGCTGGGCAGCGTCGATGACGAGATTGGCGTGAAGTGGAACGTCAACGCGCAGGGCTATGTGGTGGACGGATCCTTCATCCCGCGGTTCCGCGCCGACTACCACCGGGGGTTGGCCCTGCCCCTGGGACATTCCTCCGTGTGGTTTCGTGAATCGGCAGGTTTTTCGCCGCGGGATCGATCTCAGCCCTTCGCGAACTTCTTCTTCGGCGGCTTCGGCAACAACTACGTGGATCACGAGGACGAGAAGCGCTACCGCGAGTACTATGCGTTTCCCGGAGCCGGCTTGAACGAGATTGGCGGACGCAACTACCTGAAGTCGACCGTGGAGCTCAATCTGCCGCCCTGGCGCTTTCAGCGCGCGGGAAAGCCTGGCTTCTATACAACGTGGATGCGGCCGGCGCTGTTCGTGACCGGCCTGGCGACGGACATGGACGACAAGGACGTGCGGCGGTCCGCGATCGACGCAGGTGGCCAGCTCGACTTCCGATTCACCGTGCTCTCGGTCCTCGACATGACGCTGTCGGTTGGCGGGGCGATCGCGTTCGAGGATGGACATCAGCCGCGGCGCGAGGCCATGATCTCGCTGAAGATCCTCCGATAGCCATGCCGATCGCCGTCGCCCTCCTTCCAGCGTTCGTCTTCCTCGGCGCGCTGTTGCTGATGGACAGCTTCAAGCTGGTCAGGCCCGCGTCGGTGGCGCTGGCACTGATCTACGGCATGATCAGCGCGATCGTGTGCGAAGCCGTCCATGTACGGCTGATCGCCGCGTCGATCGACCTCGACATCCTGACCCGTTACGTTGCGCCGGTCACCGAGGAAGCCGCGAAGGCGCTCTTCGTCGCGTTCCTCATTCTCAGGCGGCGTGTCGGCTTCGTGGTCGATGCGGCGGTGCAGGGCTTCGCCGTGGGCACCGGCTTCGCGGTCTTCGAGAACTTCAGCTATCTTCGCGATATCGGCGATGCGCCGATGGCGTTGTGGGTCGTGCGCGGACTGGGAACCGCTGTCCTGCACGGCGCGACGACGGCGGTGGTCGCGATGCTCGCGAAAACGATCGCCGACCGCAAACCCGAGCGGGCGCTTCTTGCCGTCGTGCCCGGCTGGGCGGTCGCCGTCGTCGTGCACTCGGCCTACAACCACCTGCTCGTCTCGACGCTCGTCGCGACGGCGCTGCTGCTGCTGGTGTTGCCGCTCCTCGTCCTCGCCGTCTTCGATCGCAGCGATCGCGCCACGCGCGAATGGGTCGGCGCCGGGCTCGATCTCGATATCGAGTTGCTGCACCTGGTGGTGTCGGAGCACTTCCAGGTGACGCGGTTCGGCGGGTACCTTCGCGAACTGCGAACCCATTTCGACGGCCCGGTCGTGGCCGACATGTTTTGCCTGCTTCGGCTCGAGCTGGAGCTGTCCGTGCAGGCGAAAGCCCGGCTGATCGCGCGTGGAGCGGGGCTGGAAATGCCGGTGGACGACGACCTGCATGCGTCGCTGTCGGAGCTCAAGTATCTTCATCGCTCGATCGGGCCGACGGGCCTGCTCGCTCTCAAGCCGCTGCAGGTCACGTCGCACCGCGATGACTGGCATCGGTTCATGCTTTCGCAGGCCGGTGTCCGCGCGCGCATCAGGGGCAAGATCCGGCACCCGCGACGGGTCGGCTGATATGTCAGGCGCCACAGAGACACGGAGGAAATTGCCACAGAGACGCGGAGTGGCCCGCGGAAGCAGCGCTCGAACGGCAGCGGGCCGCGAAGCGGCCGGCCATGTGCGGCTACGCCGCGCCGCCGTTCGGGCAATCACACTCTGTGCTCTCTCTGTTCCTCTGTGCCTCTCTGGCAGTTTTCAAAGCGCTTCTGCGGCAGCGTTCGCGCTTCTCGCTGCGCCGCAGGCGTCCTCCTCCGGTCGCGCAAGTCTGGTCGTTCAGGGCGGCCTGAACGAGCCGTTCGGCGTGGCCTTCGCCACCAACGGCGACGCCTACATCGTCGAGATGGGCGGCCACCGGGTGAGCATGCTCGATGGCGCTGGCCGACTTCGCGTGTTCGCGGGCACCGGCGAGCCCGGGTTGTCGGGCGATGGCGGCCCCGCGAGCCAGGCGCGGTTCAACAGCCCGCACCACCTGGCGTTCGGCCCGGACGGCCGGTTGTACGTCGCCGACACGCAGAACTTCTCCGTGCGGCGCATCGATCTGACGAGCGGTATGATCACGCGGGTCGCCGGGACCGGCGTGAAGGGATTTGGCGGCGACGGTGGGCCGGCGGCCGACGCGCAGTTCGGCGGGATCTTCGCCATCGCCTTCCGCGGGTCGCGGTTGTATCTCTGCGATCTTGGCAATCGCCGGGTTCGAGTCGTCGATCTCACGAGCGAAATCGTCACGACGGTGGCGGGCAACGGCGAAAAGGGCGCGCCGGTGGATGGTCAGCCGGCCCTCGGGCAACCCCTGGTCGATCCGCGCGCCATTGCGGTCGACGTGAACGGCAACCTCTACATCCTCGAACGCGAAGGCCATGCGCTACGAGTGGTGAGCCCCGACGGACGGATCCGGACCGTCGCCGGCACCGGCACACCCGGGTATCGGGCGATGGCGGACCTGCCCGATCGGCAGAGCTCAGGGGCCCGAAGCACATCTCGATCGACGACAACGATCAGAGCGTGCTTATCGCCGATACCGAGAACCACGTCATCCGGCGCTACTCACCCGCAGATGGCACGATCACCGGCGTGGCTGGGACAGGGACGATGGGATCGAGGGGAGTGGAGGGGCCGGCCGACCAGTGCGAGCTGAATCGGCCGCATGGGGCGCAAGTGATGCCGCATTCGCGCGCCATCTACATCTCAGACAGCGAGAATCACCGCGTCATCAAGGTCGAGCCGACGCGACGGTGATCGGTCCCACCGGCTGATTCGAACCTCGCCACAAGATACAGAGTTTGTCACAGGGACACAGAGCTTAGAGGAGACATGGGCCCGCTGTGGCAGATCTCGGTGTCGCTGTGGCAGCGGTCCGTGCCTCAGGCGCGGGTGCTGGCCGCAGGAATACGCGTCATCAGATCCTGCAGCTCGTTCGGGTTCTCGCAGCCAATCGTGAAACAGTCGAGCACGTCCTGCGCCAGCGCGAACTGCAGCGCCTCGTCGCGCTTGCTGCGCAGCTGGCCCGCGCCAAGAATCTTCATCCCGATGATGCCCTTTCCGCGCTGCTTCATCGTGCGCAGGATCGAGATGATCGTCGCAGGATCGGCGTCCATCGCGACGCCAGCGGGATTGAGCCGGGCGAGGTCGACGTCGACCCAGTCGCTGTCGGCCGCCACCTTCAGCGCGCCGAGATCGTGGCACGAGACGCCGTGCGCGCGAATGATGCCCTTCTGCTTCGCTTCGGACAGGACATGCATCGCGCCGGCCTTCTCCTGCGGCCAGTTCGAGTCGAGCATGCAGTGCAGCAGCACGATGTCGAGACGATCGGTGCCGGTTTCCTGACGGAACCGATCGAGGTCGGCCCACATTTCCTTTTCGGTGTTCGCGTGCGTCTTCGTCAGGATGACGACGTTGTCGCGTTTCACCGTCTTCAGCGCGAGCTTGGCATGCGGGTGACTGCCGTACTGATCGGCAAGATCCCAGAACCGGAGCCCGTTATCCACTCCTTGCACGAGCAGATCGGCAAGCCCCTGGTCGCCCATCTTCCGGATCTGGTTGGAGCTGTGGCTGACGCCGTTGGTACCGGTACCCTGCGCGAGGCGCGACACCTTGATGCCGGTCTTGCCGAGCGTCACGACATCGTTCGCGTTCTTCGCCGTGCTGGCGGCGTAGAGATGATGGGGAAACTTGTCGAGGCTGACGAACGCGCCGGCCGCGGCTGCGCCGTAGCGGAGGAACTCGCGACGCTTCATGGGGACCCCCTTCTGCTCCTGATGGTCCGATCCACAGCGTTTTACCACGATAGCGGCGAAGCAGTACCTGGACCGTGTTACGACAGTAGGGCCCGACTTCCGCCTTCGCCAAGGCTTCGGCGGACCCCGTAGCTTTAGCGGAGGCTGGTCAGTCGGGCCAATGGTCTGGCCGCACTGAAGTGCGGCCCTACTGCAGTCCCTACTTCACCAGCAGCCACCGAATCCAAAGTCGGGCTCTACTGCTTGAGGAACAGCCACACGAACGCGGAAAGACCGACCGCGGAAATCGCACGACGCACCCAGGCTTGCGCGACGCGCTGTGCCAGCCAGGCTCCGCCGTAACCGCCGATGATGCCGCCGACAGCCATCACCATCGCGAACGGCCAGTTCACGACTCCGCTCAGCGAGAAGATCAGCGCCGCGACCGCGTTGATGCAGAGGGCGCCCCAGTTCTTGAGGCCGTTCATGCGGTGGATGTTGGTCAGGCCCATCGCCCCGAGCACAGCCAGCATCAGGATGCCGATCCCGGCGCCGAAATAGCCGCCGTAGACGCCGACGCCGAACTGGTACACCAGATAGGTCAGCGGTGGCGGTGGGAGTGCATTGCCCGGGACGTCGAAATGTGTCGTATCGGCGCCCCGCCGCAATCGACGCGTGATCGGGCCCTGCGCCATGAACAGCACCGTCGCACCGAGGACGAGAAACGGCACCACGCGTTCGAAGCGGTCGGACGGCGTCCACAGAAGCAGGATCGCCCCCGCCGCGCCGCCGACGCTGCTCGGCACCGCAAAGCGGACAGCCCAGGACCTGGCGCCCGAGACCTCTGCGCGGTAGGCCCACAGGCTTCCAAACGCGCCCGGCCATAGGGCGACGGCGTTCGTCGCGTTTGCGACAAGCGGGGGAACGCCGAGCGCAACGATCGCGGGAAATGAGACGAGCGTGCCGCCGCCGGCGATGGCATTGATCGCGCCCGCGACGGTCGCCGCCGCGAGCGCGATCACGAGTCCGACGGGGGAAGAGGCCGGCACGCGCGATGATCATCGCACGCGCCGGGCCGGAGTGTGGTTATCCGCGATCGACGGTGGCGAAGAAGCTCTGCTCGCCGCGCTGGACCAGGAACAGATGCAGGACGTCCCGAACCGGCTGACACGGCCTGCCGCAGCTCGCCCGTCGAGTGGACGTTCTTGCCGTTCACCTGGCGGATGACGTCGCCTTCCTGAATGCCGGCCGCCGCGGCCGCGCCATCGGGATCGACATCGGTCACCGCGAGTCCCTCGGTGGCACGCGGCACTTCCAGCTGCTGGGCGAGACTTGGCGTCAGCGGCTGCACGGTCATCCCGAGCCCCTCTTCGCCGTGTGCGCCGCCGCTCATTCGACGCGGACTCTTCCGGCTTTCGCTCGGCGAGCATCACCTTGACCTGCTCCGACTTCCGGTCGCGGACGACGGTCAGCTCGGCGGCGGTTCCGGGCGCGGTCGACGACACCATGTTGCGCAGGTCGTTGCCGTTGTCGATGGCCGTGCCGTTGAACTTGGTGATCACGTCGCCGGTCTGGATGCCGGCTTTCGCCGCGGGGCTGCCGGGCGCCACGTCGTTGACGAGCGCGCCGTGGACGTCGGGGAGGTGCAGGCTCGACGCGATGTCGGCCGTCACGGGCTGCACGGTGACGCCAATCATCGAGCGGCGCACGTGGCCGGTCGAGACGAGCTCGGTCATCACGTGCTTCGCCATCGTCGCCGGGATCGCGAAGCCGATGCCGATGTTGCCGCCGCTCTGGGAGAGGATCTGCGACGTGATGCCGATCAGCTCGCCGTTGGCGGTCGACGAGCGCGCCGCCGGAGTTGCCGCGGTTGATCGGGGCGTCGGTCTGCAGGAAGTCCTGGTAGCTGCCGTCGCCGACCTCGGTCGTGCGGCCCTTCGCGCTCAGGATGCCCATCGTCACGGTCTGCCCGACGCCGAGCGGGTTGCCGACGGCCAGGACGACGTCGCCGACGCGCGGGCTGTTCGAATCGCCCAGTGCCAGAGCGGGAAGATTCTCGGCGGCCACGTCGATGACGGCGAGATCGCTCGGCATGTCCACGCCGATCACTTTGGCGGTGTCACTCGCGCCCGTCGTTCAGCACGACGCGGACGTGGTCCGCCCCATCGACCACGTGCGCGTTGGTCAGGATGTGGCCGTCCGCGCGAGACGATCACGCCGGAGCCGAGGCCGCGCTCGCGCGGCTGGCCGCTCCTGTGAACGGCATCCGCTCGCCGAAGAACCGGCGGAACATCGGATTGTCAGGGAAATCGGTTGGCTCGGGCTGCGCCTTGCGATCGACCCGGACGGTCACGACGGCAGGCGCTACGCGGGCGACCGCATCAGCGTAGGACGTCACGGCGCCGTGAATGCCCACCCGCGGTCCGCGTCGCGGCCGGCGCCTGTGCCGCCGCGGCGGGCGTTTCGGCGCGCGCGCCACCGGTCTGCCAGCCTGCCACACCAAGCGTGGCGGCGATGAGCGCCGCACCGGTCCAGGCCGTGGCTCGCCGGAACGGAAGCCAGTTGGAAAAGTCGAATGCCATGAATCACACCTCGCGAAATATCGTTACCAAGGGCAATGTTGGTACCAGGTATGACGTCGGACCGGCGGCGAACGGTCTGGCTGGAACCGCAGGTTGGAGGCACCAAAAAAGCGTGCGGCGCTAGTGTGTTTGTGCGGGGGCGTCCAGCCGGGGCGGGCAGGGGCGTTCCCGAGCGTCCAGGCCGTGCGCGAGCACGGTGCGCGCCACCCGCTGGAGCTTCGAGAAATCGATGCGGCCGACCTCGTCGGACGGCCGATGATAGTCGCCGTGGAGGCCCGTGAAGAAAAACGCGACGGGGATGCCCTTCTGCGCGTATTCGTAATGGTCGCTGCGGGTGTAGATCTTCTCGGGGTCGTCGGGCGCGTCGTACTTGTAATTGAACTTCAAGTGCATATACGCGTCGTTCACGGCGGCGCACGTGTCGCCAAGCTCGCGGCTGAGGCGACGCGATCCTACCAGATAGACTTCCGTCGGGCCCGTGAGCTGCCCGTCTCCGGGATTTGAGTCGCCCGGATACCTGGCCCGCCCGATCATGTCCACGTTCAATTGCGCCACGATGTGATCGACCGGCACCGGCGGAAAGGCGACGAAGTACTTCGCGCCCCAGCTGCCCGTACTCCTCGCCGGTGTGCCAGACGAAGAGCAGCGATCGCTTCGGTCGCGGGCCCTTGGCCACGGCGCCCGCCATCGTCACCAGCGCCACCACACCCGACCCGTCATCGTCGGCGCCGTTATTGATGTCGTCGCCGCCCTGAGGGCGTTTCTCGTCGGTCACGCGGCCAAGGTGATCGAGGTGTGCGCCGAGCGCGACGTATTCGTCCTTCAGCGTCGAGTCGTGGCCTTCGACGATGCCGACGACATTCATGGTGTGCTCGATCCGGACAATCGTCGGGACGTCGATCGAGAGGACCTTTGCGGCATCGAGCGCAAACGACGCGCCGGCGTCCCGGCGGGCGGCGCGAGACGACATCTTGGCGCCGTCTTCGACCTCGCCTTCGAACAGCCTGTTGATCAGCCGGACGCCGGCCGCGATCTGCGGAAGCCTTGTTATCGGCGGGTCCAGGCGATCGACGACCAGCTCGCCGCGCGTCGTTTCGCGACGGGTGTCGCGTTCCCAGTGGTTCAAGTCGTACGACGAGGGCAGCTTCACGATCCCGATCGCGCCGAGCTGCCTGGCATTGGCTTCGGGCTGCACGAAGTCGACGTCGGCGACCATTTTCGCAAGGTCCGACGGCGTGAGCTCGTCGGGCGAGCCAGGCAGGATGACGAGCCATTTGCCTTTGACGTCGAGGCCCTTGAACGGGTCGAGCTGCTTCGACGGCACGCGCCACCCGTGGCCTACGTAGACGAGCGCACCGGATGCCTTGCCGGGCGACGGCGCAAGGAAGTCGGTGCCGTGCGAGAAACGCGTATCGCCGAGCGTGACCACGGCGCGCGTCGCGTCCACGGTAGTCCGCCGAATGCCGACGTCCTGAAAGTAGGTGCCGTTGTCGCCAGCCGGCGAGACGCCGTCGTCGCGCAGCTGCGCGGCGACGTAGTCGGCCGCGGCTCGAAAGCCCGACGACAGCGCGTCACGGCCCTCGAGGGCGTCGGATGCGATGTATTCGAGATGGTGCCGGAGCTCCTGCGCACCGACGTGGTCGACGGGGCCAAACTGCTCGGTGCGGTCGGCGTCGCCGATGACCGTGACGAAGGAAGACGCCGATCGTCACGATCAGGGCGGCGACCAGGCGGCGCATGGAATCATCATGGCACACGTGAACGCGCCGCCCGCAAACCGCGGCCCGGAAATCAATGCCAGGACGGAAAGAGTTGAAACCACAGTGCGCCGATTTGCTGCGGAAGCCTGGCCCGGGCCGCGCCGGCCTCGCTAATTTGCGTAAACCTGTGGAATCTGTGGTCAAGTCCGACGCGAGCGCCAATGCGCGGTCTGCTTCCTTGACCCTGTTTCCAGCCTTGTGAAACACTGGCCGCTTCCCCAGTCGCGGTCCTGCCGGTCGTGGACGTGCACGCCGGATGCTGGCTCTAACGTGTCATGTCTCGCGTCCTACGCTCGCACTCGCCGTGCTCACGGCCCTCGGCCTGCTGGTGCTCGCCAGCTCGGTACTTCGTCAGCCAGACGTTGAACGAGTGGTTCGAGCGCGACCTGGCGGGCCGCGCCGATCTGGCCCTCGCCGGCGCCCGCGACAAGCTCGTCGAGGATTGGTCGGGGACCTCCACCACCGGATGATGGCGCTGCTGACGGCGCTGACCCACGACGAGCGGCTCGTCGCCGCGGCGGCGTGCTCGCGCACCGGATCGCTGCTGGCCGCAACCACCGAGTGGCCGGCCGAGGTGAGCTGCAATACCATCGCCAGGCACGTGCGCCCCACCGCCGGCGCGCCGGCGAGCGAGTGGACAACATGGCGATCGGGCGTGCAGATGGAAGGCGGACCGGCGCATCTCGAGCGCGATGCCGCTGATCGATCGCGGCACACCGCTGGGCTTCGTGCTCCTCCTGCACGACTTCGGATTCGCCGAGCGGCGCGAAGCGCGGATCCAGCAGCTGCTCGTCGGCACGTTTGCTGTCCTCGCGGGCGCGGCCTCGCTGCTCACGATCGTGATCCGGCGCGCCTCCTGGCACGGCTGGACGACCGAGATCCGACGCATGCTGCGCGGCGACGTCCACCGCCCCGAGTTCCAGCCGCTGATGGGCGACGTCCGCGAGCTGATCGATCGGATCAGCGTCGAGCGCGACCTCGACGGCACCGGTGGCGCCTGGACGCCGCAACGTCTGAAGGATTCGCTGCGGCGCTATCTGCTCGGCGAACGGATTGTCGTCCTCGCCAACCGCGAGCCGTACATCCACGAGCGCCAACCCGACGGCAGCGTTGCGGTCAAGCATCCCGCAAGCGGCCTCGTCACCGCCCTGGAGCCCGTGATGCGCGCCTGCTCGGGCGTGTGGGTCGCGCACGGCAGCGGCTCGGCCGATCGCGACGCCGTCGACGCGCAGGACCGCATCGCCGTGCCGCCGGGCGAAGGCGCCTACATCCTGCGACGCGTCTGGCTGACGCCGGAGGAAGAGCAGGGCTATTACTACGGGTTCGCGAACGAGGGCCTGTGGCCGCTCTGCCACATCGCCGACACACGGCCGGTCTTCCGCAGCACCGACTGGGATACCTATCGCGACGTCAACGAGCGGTTCGCGGACGCCGCCTGCCAGGAGATGGATGCCGACGATGCGATCGTGCTGGTGCAGGACTATCACTTTGCGCTGGCGCCGCGGCTGATTCGCGAACGGAAGCCGCGCGCGACCATCATCACGTTCTGGCACATCCCGTGGCCGAACTTCGAGCGGCTGGGCATCTGCCCGTTCACCGAGCAGATCCTCCACGGGCTGCTCGGCAGCAGCATCCTGGGCTTCCATACGCAGTTTCACTGCAACAACTTCTTCGACTCGGTCGATCGCTTTCTCGAGGCGCGGATCGATCGCGAGTTCGACGCGGTGATCTACGGCGGGGTGCGCACGCTGATCCGGCCGTATCCGATCTCGATTGACTGGCCGAACCGCTGGGCGCTGTCGACGCCGGCGGCGGACCAGTGCCGGCGGGAAATCTTTGCCGAGCTCGGCCTGCCCGACGACACGCTTCTGGGCGTGGGCGTCGACCGTCTCGATTACACCAAGGGGATCGAGGAGCGGCTGCTGGCGGTCGAGCGCCTGCTCCAGCGCTTCTCGCAGTATCGCGGGCGCCTGGTCTTCGTGCAGCTGGCCGCACCCAGCCGCTCATCGATTCCCGAATACCGTGCGCTCCAGGAGCGACTGGAGGTCGTCGCGAAACGGGTGAATGACGAGTTCGGCAGTGGCGCGTATCGGCCGATTATCCTCCGCCGTGCGCATCATGAGCCGCCGCTCGTGTTCCGCTACCTCAAGGCCGCGCACTTCGTCTACGTCAGCAGCCTGCACGACGGGATGAACCTCGTGGCGAAGGAGTTCGTGGCGGCGCGCGATGACGAGCTCGGCGTGCTGGTGCTGAGCTCGTTCACCGGAGCGTCCCGCGAGCTGGCGGAATCGCTGATCGTCAACCCGTACGATCTCGATGAGGCGAGCGACGCGCTGGCGGCGGCCCTTGCGATGCCCGAGGCCGAGCAGCGTGTGCGCATGCGCGCGATGCGCTCCTTCGTGGCCGAATTCAATGTCTATCGGTGGGCCGGCCGAATGCTTCGCGATGCCGAGCGTCTGCGGCGCCGCGAGCGTCTGGCGGGCCGCTTCGAGGGCCGTGCCGGCGACCTGCCCGGGCTCGAAGCCTGACGCGATGGACATCTGAATGCGCTACCTGTTCGGTCCCGGATACGAAGAGCGGCTCAGGGCCTTCCTCGCGAGCCGCCCGCTGCTGGCGTTCGATTTCGACGGCACGCTGGCGCCACTCATCGAGCAGCCGGCACTCGCGGATGCCGGGCCCGAGACCCGCCACCTGCTCTCGATGCTCGCCGTCGCGCACCCGGTCGTGATCATCTCGGGCCGGATGCGCGCCGATGTCGAACGGCGCTTCGCGAACGTGCCGCTTGCGGGCGTCACCGGGAACCACGGCCTGGAACCCTGGGGCGAGGATCCCGACGTCGAGCGGCTGGTCGACGGGTGGCGGGCGGTCCTGCAGCGGGAGCTGGCACGCCTGCCCGGGATCATCATCGAGGACAAGCGCCTCTCGATTACGGTGGACTATCGTCATGCGCCGGATCTCGAGATGACGGCCGCCGCGATCCAGGCGGTGACCCATCAGCTGCCCCGCGCCCGTCTGATGGGCGGACGCCACGCCGACTTCAACATCGCGCCGGCGGGCAGCGTGCACAAGGGCACGGCGCTCCAGCGTTATCTCGAACGATTCACCCGCGAGACCGCGCTCTACGTCGGCGACGACCGGACCGATGAAGACGTGTTCGGGTTGAATCTGCCAGGGCTCCTGAGCGTGCGGGTCGGGCCTCGCCGCACCTCGCGCGCGGCGTTCTTCATTCACGACCAGACGGAAGTCGATCGGCTTCTGCGAACGCTGGTGGAGCTGCAGTAGGGCCCGACTTCAGTCGGGCCATCGTCCGGCGCGACTAAAGTCGCGCCCTACTGCTGTACGTAGGCCCGAGCTTTAGCTCGGGCATTCTCGACGGATAATACTTTCACCGAATGTCGAGTTCGACTGCTGCGAGCATCGGCCGATGGTGGCACCGGCTATCGCCGCTCGTCGGACTGTTGCTTTTCGTGGCCGCTCTGGCCGTGCTCGGCCGCGAACTGCGGCAGATGCCCCCGACCAAGCTGGCTGCGGCGCTGAAGCAATTCCCTGCCTCGGCGCTCGCGCTCGCCGGCGTCTACACGTTCCTCAACTACCTGATTCTGACCGGCTACGATCAGCTCGCATTCCTGTACATCCGGCGCCCCATCGCGAAATGGCAGATTGCGATGGCCTCGTTCGTCGGCTACGCGATTGCCAACAACGTCGGCTTCGCGCTGCTCTCGGGCACGTCGGCGCGTTACCGGTTCTACTCGCGCTGGGGGCTGAATGGCCAGGAGATCTCGCGAGTCGTGCTGTTCTATTCCGGCACGTTCTGGCTCGGCCTGCTGGTGCTCGGCGGATGGGCACTCGCGAGCGGGCCGATTGCCCGCCTCGACACCTTCGTCGCCCCGGCGCTCGCCCGCGCGACGGGATGGCTGCTGCTGGCGACGGCCTTCGCCTATCCGATCCTGGCGGCGTTTCGCCGGCGCCCCGTGTCGATCGCCGGGCTCGACATCACCCTGCCGTCGATCGGCCTGGTGATCGCACAGTTCGTGTTGTCGGCCCTCGACTGGAGCCTGGCGGCCGCGGTCCTCTACGTGCTCCTGCCCGAGCCGCGGCCCGACTTTACGCTGTTTGTCGGCATCTTCCTCGCGGCGCAGCTCGTCGCGCTCGTCAGCCATGTGCCGGGCGGCCTCGGCGTCTTCGAGTCGCTGATGATCCTGATGCTCCAGCTGCCGGCAGTCGTGGTGCTGCCGGCGCTCGCGATGTTCCGGTTGATCTATTACCTCGCGCCTCTCGCGGTCGCGCTGATCGTGCTGATCGTCGACGAGTTCTATCACCGGCGGCACGCGATGGTGCAGTGGGGCAACGCGTTCGGCACGCTGACGACATCGGTCGCGCCGAAGCTGCTGGCCGTGTTCACGCTGCTCGGCGGCGCGGTCCTGATGTTCTCGGGCGCGACGCCGTCTGCGGCCGGGCGGGTCGCGTGGCTCAACGACTTCGTGCCGCTGCCCGTCATCGAGGTCTCGCATTTCGTCGGCAGCCTGATTGGCTTTGCCCTGCTCATCGTCAGCTGGGGACTGGCGCGCCGGCTCGCCGCGGCGTACTTCCTCTCGACTGTCGGCCTCACAATCGGCATCGTCGTCTCGCTGCTCAAGGGCGCCGACTACGAGGAGGCGATCGTGCTCGCGGCGCTGTTGATGGCACTGGCGGCCAGCCGCGAGGAATTCGATCGCAAGTCGGCGCTGCTCGAGATTCCGTTTTCGACCGGGTGGATCATCTGGACCGTTGCGGTGGTGGCGGCGTCCATCGGACTCGGCCTCTTTGCGTTCCGGCGCGTCGAGTACTCGCATGAGTTGTGGTGGAGGTTCGCCGCCGATGGCGACGCGCCCCGATTCCTGCGCGCGACGGTCGGCGTCCTGGTCGCGATGTTCTTCGTCGGGGTCCGACAGCTGCTGCGTCCGCCCAAACCAATTGTCGCGTTGCCCGGCCGCGAGGAGCTCGACGACGCGGCGCTGGTGATTGGGCGTCAGCCGCGGACGCTGCCGAATCTCGTGTTTTTGCGTGACAAGGCGCTGCTCTGGAACGAGCCCCGCACCGCGTTCATGATGTACGCCGTTCAGGGGCGGACCTGGGTCGCGCTCGGCGATCCGGTCGGACCGGAGGAAGCCGCCGAGCCCCTGGTGAAGACGTTCCTCGAGCGCTGCGACGACTATCAGGGCGTCCCGGTGTTCTACGAGGCCTCGAAGCAGTGGCTGCACGTCTACGCCGACTTCGGCCTGACGTTCGCGAAGCTGGGCGAGGAGGCGCGCGTCTTCCTTCCCCACTTCGCTCTCGAAGGGAGCGGCCACAAGAAGCTGCGGACGACGATGCACCGCATCGCGAAGGAGAGCGGGGTCATCCGGGTCATCGATCCGCCCGCGGTCGCCTCGGTCCTCAAGGAGCTCGCGGCCGTCTCGAACGCCTGGCTGACCGGGAAGACCACGGCCGAAAAGGGATTCTCGCTCGGATTCTTCGACGAGGCGTACTTGTCGCGATTTCCCGTGGCGGTGGTCGAGGCCGGCGGGCAGATTCAGGCGTTTGCGACGCTCTGGCCGAGCCCGCAGAAGACCGAGGTGTCACTCGACCTGATGCGGTTCCGCCCGTCGGCGCCAAAAGGTGTGATGGACGGGCTGCTGGCGTGGCTGCTGAACTGGGCGAGGCAGGAGGGCTATCAATGGTTCAATCTGGGGATGGCTCCCCTCTCGGGCCTCGAGGCGTCGGCGGTGTCACCGCTCTGGGTGAAGGTGGGACGCTTCGTCTATGGCCACGGTGAATCGTTCTACAACTTCCAGGGCGTGCGCAGTTACAAGCAGAAGTTCGATCCGGTCTGGGAACCACGGTATCTTGCGTATCCCGGTGGACTGGCGTTGCCACGAGTGCTCGCCGACGTCTCGGCGTTGATTGCTGGGGGATACCGAAGGATCTTCGTCAGAGGGTAATGCGCATATCAGTGCGTCGGTGCGACAGGTGCGCTGGGTGCGACAGGTGCGCTGGGTGCATCGCGTGCCGAGGTGCCCGGTGCGGCGCTGATGCACCCCCTGCACCCCGCACCCGTCGCACCTGACGCACCCGTCGCACCCGCTTGCGCGACGCACTCCGTTACTCTTCGCGCAGTACCACGGTTGGCTCGAGACGCGAGGCGCGACGGGCCGGAAGGTAGCTGGCGAGAACGCCTACCGCGCAGAGGGCCGCGGCCGCCACCGCGAGCGTGGCCGGATCGCCCGGCTGCAGACCAAACAGCAGTGATGCCGTCGCGCGCGCGGCGGCAGCTGCCAGAGCGAGGCCGACGAGCACGCCCGCGCCAAGCAGCGCAAGAGCCTCTCGCAGCACCATCCGGATGACGAGGGCGCGATCCGCGCCAAGGGCGATCCGGATGCCTATCTCGTTTCGGCGACGCGCGACCATGTAGGACATGACGCCATAGAGACCGATCGTGGCCAGCAGGCCCGCGAGCGCTCCGAAAAAGCCCGACAGCGTCGCCATCAGCCGTTCGCGCAGCAGCGACTTCTCTACATGGGAGGCCAGCGTCTCGAACTTGATCAAGAGGTTCGGGTTCGCTTCTGCCAGCGCCTGTTTCACTGATGCGACGAGCGCCGGCAGCGGCAGGGTCGACCGGATCACGATCGTCGCGGACAGGCCAGGCTTGGGGTCCTGATACGTCGGGAAGAACGCGATCGGGCCGAACGCCTCGCGCACGTGATCGTACTTGGTGTCGCGCACGAGCCCGACGATCCCGTATGCAGGCTGAGGCTCGCCAGGCCCCGTTTCAATCTGAAACGTGCGCCCCAAGGGGCTCTTCGAGCCAAAGAACTCGCGTGCGAAGGATTCGTTCACAATCGCGACGCGTGGCGCCGAGAGGGTGTCGTGCTCGTCGAAGTCACGGCCCGCCAGGATCGGCGTCTGCATGGTCTTGAAGTAGCCGCTGCTGATCCGATTCAGGTTCGGTTCGGCGCGCTGCACGACGCCGTCGACGAGAATGGTTTCATTCCACCAGCCGCCGCCGCTGATCGGTTGAATGAAGACCGAAGCGGCCGCCTGCACGCCAGGAACACGAGTCACCCGCTCGAGCAGATCATCGTGCAACGCGCCGAGCGCGGAATCCGCGACGCCGGTCTGCCGGAAATCCAGCGCGGTCACCAGCACGCCATCCTCGCGAAAACCGGGATCCACCGTCATCAGGTTCCGAAGCGTGCGCACGAACAGCAGCGCGCCGACGACCAGCACGAGCGACAACGCGACCTGCACGACCACCAGGGCGCGGCGGAGCCCGAAGCCCTCTCGACCGCCCGTCGTGCCGCGAACGCTCGACTTGATCACGGATATGGGCTGCGTGCGGGTAGCGCGGACCGCGGGCGCCAGGCCGAAGAGCACACACGCGCCAACCGCAAGTAGCGCAGTGAAACCCAACACGTGCGAGTCGGCCCGAAGGTCGATGACCACGGCGTCGCCGAACAGCGAGACGAGAAACGTGCTCAACGCCTGTGACAGAAAAACGCCGAGCGCGCTGCCGCAGGCAGCGAGGAGAAGGCTCTCGGCGAGGAGCTGCCGGATGATGCGTCCCCGCGACGCACCGATGGCCAGCCGCACGGCAACCTCGCGCTCACGGGCGGTCGCCCTGGCGAGCATCAAATTGGCGAGATTGGCGCACGCGATCAGCAGGACGAGCCCGGCGATCGCCAGCAGCAGCCAGAGCGGTGTCTCGTAGTCCTCTCGCAGGTTCGATACCCCGGTCGCGGCGGGGAACGCACCGAGGCGGAACTGGAGATATTGTTTCGCGGTTCGCGGGATGTAGGTGGGCTCGACGGTTGCGGTGAACATCGCGGGCGAGACGGCGTTGAGCTGCGCCGACGCGCGCTCGATGGACCATCCGGGCTTCAGCCTCCCTATCGCTGCCAGCCACCAGGCACGCCGCACGCCGAGTCGGCTTCGCTCGCCTCGTGTCAGCCGCTCGGCGCAAATCGGCAGGGCGACGTCGAAGCTGCTGCCGACGTCGACCCCGACAAAGCCGGGTGGCGCGACGCCGATGATTGGAAAGACCTGCCCGTCGAGGCGAAGGCTTCGTCCCACGACCTGAGGGTCACCGCCATAGCGCCGCTGCCAGAATGCGTGGCTGATCACTGCGCCGGGTGCCGCACAACCTCGCATGTCATCTGCTGACGTGGACAGGCGGCCGAGAACAGGTTCGATCTGGAGCGTGGTGAAGAAGTCGCCGCTCACCCAGAGACCCTGCGCGCGCTGAGACTCGCCGCCGGACGCCATCTCGAAGGAGGTCGCGCCCCACGCGAAGATCCTCGAGAAGCCCTGCTGCTCGTCGCGAATGTGCTCCCAGAGTGGGTTGGTGAGCTCGGGCCGCTGTCCGGTGAAGCTGCCCGAGCGGCCGTCGGTGGCATTCGCGACGCGCACTTCCGCCAGCTGCCCGGGATCCTTCACCGGCAACGTACAGAAGGCGGACGGCATCGAGCAGTTGAAATATCGAGGTATTGGCGCCGATGCCGAGCGCCAGCGACAGGATGGCGACGACCGCGAATCCGCGATTCCGCTGCAGCAGGCGTGCGCCGTACTTCAGGTCACGCCAGATCTCGTCGACGGTCCCAATCGGATTCAGCTGATCCACCTGCTCGCGTACGCGCATGGCATTGCCGAAAGCGCGTCTCGCCTCGACTCGCGCGCGGCCGGGTGATTGGCCGCGCTCAGCGCGCAGGCGCGTCTCCTCTGCCAGGTGGAACGCGATCTCCCGATCGAGATCGGCGCGGGAGTCGCGACGCCTGCGGAACACGCGCGGAAGCCACGCCATGTCGTCCCTCCTGAAGCAGGAGCGTGTCTACTCTTCGCGAAGCACCGCTGTCGGTTCGAGCCGCGAGGCGCGTCGCGCCGGAAGATAGCCGGCGAGGCCGCCAACGGTGCAGAGGACCACGACTGCGGCGGCCAGCGTGGCCGGATCGCCAGGCGTCAGTCCAAAAAGGAGCGACTCGGTGGCGCGAGCGGCGGCGAGAGCCAGGGTGAGCCCGACGACGATACCCGCGCCGAGAAGACTGCAGGCGTCGCGCATCACCATACCCACGACCTGGGCGCGATCGGCGCCGAGCGCCATCCGGATGCCAATCTCGTTGCGACGCCGCGCCACCATGTACGACATCACGCCGTAGAGGCCGACGACGGCGAGCAGCCCCGCGAGCCCGCCGAAGAAGCCCGAGAGCGTGGCCATCAACCGCTCGCGCAGGAGCGTCTTCCCTACTTGAGAGGCCAGGTTCTCGAAGCGGATCAGAATGTTCGGGTTCGCCTCCGTCACCGATCGCGTCACCGTTGCCACCATCGCCGGGAGCGGCTGGGTCGACCGAACCACGATCGACTGAAACGGACCTGGCTTGGGATCCTGGCGCGTGGGAAAGAACGCGATCGGGCCAAAGGGCTCGCGCAGACTCGTGTATTTCGTGTCGCGGACGAGGCCAACGATCTGGTATGCCGGCTGCGGCTCGCCCGGTCCCTCGACGAGCTGGAACGTCCGACCCAGCGGGTTCTTCCCGCCAAAGAACACGCGAGCGAACGATTCGTTGACGATGGCGACACGCGGGGCCGCGAGCGTGTCGTGCTCGTCGAAATCGCGGCCTCTCAAGAGAGGCGTCCCCATCGTCGCGAAGAAGCCACTGCTCACCCAGTTCAGGTTCGACCCTCGCCCCTCTGTGCCATCGATGACGATGCCTTTGTTCCAGCCGCTGCCATCGAGCGGCGAAATGAAGACGGCGGCCGCTGACCGCACGCCAGGCGCGCGAGCCACCCGCTCGAGCAGATCCTGCCGGAGCGCCACTTGCTGCGTGTCGGGCGCGCCCGATTGCCTGAAGTTGAGCGCCGCCACGAGCACGCCATCGTCGCGAAACCCGGGATCGACGTTGATCAGGTTTTGCAGTGTGCGGACGAAGAGCAACGCGCCAACCACGAGCACGAGCGACAGCGCCAGTTGTACGACGACGAGCGCCCGGCGCAATCCGAAGCTCTCGCGGCCACCAGTCGTGCCGCGAGCACCGGCTTTGAGCGCGGACACCGGCTCGGTTCGAGTGGCGCGTACTGCGGGCGCCAGGCCGAACAGCACGCAGGCGCCGGCAGCAAGTGCTGCCGTGAACCCGAGCGCGTGCCAGTCGGCGCGAACCTCGATTACGACGGCGTCGCCGAACAGCGAGACGAGAAACGAGCTCAACGCCACGGAAAGGAGCACACCGAGCGTGCTGCCACCTGCCGCCAGGAGCAGGCTCTCCGCGACGAGCTGCCGGACGATGCGGCCGCGCGAAGCGCCCATGGCGAGACGCACGGCGATCTCGCGTTCGCGGGCACTGGCCCTCGCCAACATCAGATTGGCAAGGTTGGCGCACGCGATGAGGAGTACCAGTCCTGCGATCGCCAGCAGCAGCCAGAGTGGTGCTTCGTAGTCCTCACGCAGCGTCGAGACGCCCGTAGAAGCCGCAAATGCGCCCAGACGAAACTGACGGTACTGCTTCGCGGTGCCGGGCGTGTACGTCGGCGACACGGTAGCGGCGAAGAGCGCTGGCGAGATGGCGTTCAGTTGCGCCGATGCGCGCTCGATCGACCACCCGGGTTCCAGCCGACCGATGACAGCCAGCCACCAGGCGCGCCGATCCTGGAGTCGCGTGCGGGCGCCTCGCGTCAGGGGTTCCGCACAGATCGGGAGCGCGACGTCGAACGTCGTGCCGACGTTCACGCCATGGAAGCCCTGGGGCGCGACGCCGATGATTGGAAACAGCTGTCCGTCGAGGCGGACGCTCCGTCCCAACGCCTGACTTTCGCCGCCGTAGCGCTGCTGCCAGAACCCGTAGCTGAGCACGGCACCTGGCGCTGGACAGCCGGGAGTGTCGTCCGCGTTCGTGATGGCGCGTCCCAGAGTCGGCTGGATTCCCAGCATGCCGAGGAAGTCGCCGCTCACCCACAGGCCGCGGATGCGCTGCGACTCGCCGCTTGCGGCCATCTCGAAGCTCGCGGAGCCCCAGGCGGCGACACGCGAAAAGCCCTGTTGCGCGTCTCGAAGGTGCTCCCAAAGCGGATTGGTCAGGTCGGGCCGCGCGCCGTTGAAGTTCCCATCCCGGTTGTCGTCGATGTCGTTCGCGATGCGCACTTCGGCCAGCTGCCCGGGATCCTTCACCGGCAACGTCCGGAGGCGGACGGCATCGAGCAATTGGAAGATCGACGTATTGGCGCCGATGCCGAGCGCCAGCGACAGGATGGCGACGACTGCGAATCCGGGATTTCGCTGCAGCAGACGCGCGCCGTACTTCAGGTCACGCCAGATCTCGTCGACGGTCCCAATCGGATTCAGCTGATCCACCTGCTCGCGCACGCGCAGGGCGTTGCCGAAGGCGCGTCGTGCCTCGATTCGCGCGCGCTCAGGCGGATGGCCACGTTCGGCGCGGAGCCGCGTTTCTTCGGCGAGGTGAAACGCGATCTCCCGATCGAGGTCGGCGCGTGAGTCGATACGGCCGCGGAACAGCCGCTGCAGCCACGACATGTCGTCCTCCTCAGGCGGGATCGAGGATGCGCGCGATGGCCCCGGCCAGCTGCTGCCAGCGCGAACGCTGGGTCGCCAGCTGCTTCTTCCCGGCGGCTGTCAGCGTGTAATACCTGGCGCGCTGCTTGTTCTCGGTGAGCTTCCAGTCGGACGTGATGAGGCCCTGCTTCTCGAGGCGATGGAGCGCGGGATAGAGCGAGCCGTGCTCGACCTGAAGGACGTCGTTCGATCCGGCCCGAATCGCGACGCTAATCCCGTGTCCATGCTCGGAGCCCCATTGCAGCGTGCGAAGGATGAGCATGTCGAGCGTGCCCTGCAGCAGCTCGATGCGGGCCGGGTCGGGTCTCGCAGGGGCCATGAGGTAGAGACACTACCACGTAGGTGGTCGTATGTCTACCTCACGTGCTACTCGAGGTTGAAACACACGAACTTGATGTTCGTCATCTCCTCGACCGCAAAGCGCACGCCTTCCCTGCCGATGCCGCTCATGCGGTTGCCGCCGTACGGCATGTGATCGACTCGGAAGATCGGCGTGTCGTTCACCATGATGCCGCCCATGTCGAGCGCCGAGACCGCGCGAAAGGCCTTGCGCAGGTCGCCCGTGTAGACGCCGGCCTGCAGGCCGTAGGGCGTGTCGCCGAGGAGGCGCACGGCCTCGTCGAACTCGCGGTACGTGATGATGCAGACGAGCGGCGCGAACGCCTCGCGGCACATCACGTTCATCTCGGGCCGCGTATTCGTGATCACGGTCGGCCAGAGCAGGCGCCCTTCGCGCCGCCCGCCGGCGGCGAGCGTCGCCCCCTGGCTGACGGCTTCCTGGATCCACTGGTCGGCGCGATCGGCGGCCTCGTCGGCAATCATCGGTCCGACGTCGCAGTCGCAATCGAGCGGGTTGCCGACCTTCAGTGCCTGCGTCGCCGCCACGAAGCGGGCGAGGAACGCGTCGGCAATCGACTCGTGGACGTAGAGACGCTGCAGGCTGAGGCAGACCTGTCCGGAATTGGCGAAGGCCGACATCACCGCGCGCGGCACCGCCAGATCGAGGTTCGCATCAGGCTCGACGATTGCGCCGGAGTTGTTGCCGAGCTCGAGCGTCACGCGCTTCAGCCCCGCGACGCTGAGAATGTGTTCACCGACGGGCGGACTGCCCGTGAACGACACCTTGGCCGGCACCGGATGGCGGACCAGCGCCTCGCCGGTCGTCGGCCCGTCGCCGTGGACGATCTCGAGCACCCCTGCCGGAAGCCCCGCGTCGCGGAAGCAGTCAGCCATGCGGACGGCCGTGAGCGGCGTCTCTTCCGCCGGCTTCAGGACCACGGTGTTCCCCGCGGCGAGCGCCGGGCCGACCTTGTGCGCCACCAGGTTCAGCGGAAAGTTGAACGGCGTGATCGCCGACACCACGCCGAGCGGCACGCGCAGATAGAAGCCGATCCGGTTCTCGCCGAACGCCGAGGCATCCATCGGGACGGTCTCGCCGTGAATGCGCTTGGCCTCTTCCGCGGAGAAGATGAACGTCTCGACGCTTCGCGCGACTTCTCCGATCGCATACTTCCACGCCTTGCCCGCCTCGCGCGCAATCAGCGCCGCGATCTCGTTCTTCCGTTCGTCGATGTTGTCGGCGGCGCGACGCAGGATCGCCGATCGGCGGTGCGCCGGCGTGGCCGACCAGGCGGGAAACGCGTCGCGAGCCCGGCCGACGGCGCGGTCCACCGCCGCGGCGTCGGCGACCGGCAGCTCGCCGATTGTCTCGCCGGAATACTTGTCCAGGACCTGAAGCGTCAGGGCCGTCGCGGTCTCAGACATCGCGGCCATCCGGGACCGTGGCGCGCCTTCCCACGTCCATCAACCCGTCCCAGCGCGGCACGCGATCGTCGTGCACGCCGAAGAGATCGAGCGTCCGCGTGACGGTATGGTCCACGAGGTCGGCGATCGAGCGCGGCCGATTATAGAAGGCGGGAAGCGGTGGCGCGATAATGACGCCCATCCTCGTCAGCTTCAGCATGTTCTCGAGGTGAATCTCGTGGAACGGCGCTTCCCTGACGCCGAGCACGAGACGCCTGCGCTCTTTCATCACGACGTCGGCGGCGCGCGGGATCAGCGTATCGCCCGTCCCGTGCGCGATCTCGGCCATCGTCTTCACGCTGCACGGCAGCACGATCATCCCCATCGTGACGAACGACCCGCTCGAGAGCGCCGCGCCCTGGTCCGTCGGCGCGTGCACTTCCGTGGCCAGGCGCTGCACCTGTTCCACGGAGTAGTCGGTCTCGTGGACCAGCGTGCGCGCCCCCCAGCGGCTCAGCACGAGGTGCGACTCGATATCGAGGTCGCGCAGGCGCTCGAGCAGGCGAATCCCGAAGATGGATCCGCTGGCGCCGGTGATGCCCACGATGAGGCGGCGGGGCATCGTGCTCATGTCACGCGCCCATCACGCCGATACGAGGAAGGAGTCAGCTCGCTCTCCATGGGTTCTGACTAGAATACCGCGATGATCCTGGGTTCCGAACGTCTCCTCGCCTCGAACCGCCTGAACGGCCTGCGCGTCGGCGTCGTCGCCAATCCTGCCTCGATCGACGGCGCGTTCCGGCACCTCATCGATCGGATCGCCCTGCGCGAGACCGTCCGGCTCGGCGCCATTTTCGGCCCGCAGCACGGCTTCCGCTCCGACCTGCAGGACAACATGATCGAGACGGCCCACGCGGAGGATCGGGCGCTGCGGGTACCGATCTACTCGCTCTACAGCGAGACGCGGGAGCCCACGGCCGAGATGCTGTCGGGGCTCGACGCGCTGGTCATCGACCTGCAGGACATCGGCGCCCGCATCTACACCTTCGTCTACACGATGGCCAACTGCCTGCGCGCCGCGAAGCGTCATGGCGTGACGGTGATTGTCTGCGATCGCCCGAACCCAATCGGCGGCCTCGAGGTGGAAGGGCCGACGCTCGAGCACGGCTTCGAGTCCTTCGTCGGACAGTTCCCGATCCCGATGCGCCATGGGATGACGATCGCCGAGCTCGCCCGCCTCTTCAACGAGCACTTCGGCATCGGCGCCGATCTCGAGGTCGTGACGATGGACGAGTGGTCTCGGAATCAGTATTGGGACGACACCGGTCTCCCCTGGGTGATGCCGTCACCAAACGTGCCGACCGACGATACGGTCGTCGTGTATCCGGGCACGGTGTTGTTCGAAGGCACGATGCTGTCGGAAGGGCGCGGGACGACGCGCCCCTTCGAGCTCCTCGGCGCGCCGTGGATCGAGGCGGAGCCGTTCGCGGACCGGATGAACGGCGCCGGGCTTGCGGGCGCGCATTTCCGGCCAGCGGTCTTCGAGCCGACGTTCCAGAAACATTGCAAGGTGCCCTGCGGCGGCTGCCAGATTCACGTCACCGACCGCAACGCGTTCAAGCCCGTGGCGGCCGGCGCGTCGCTGATCCGCGAGTTCGCTGGCACGAGCCTGGACCAGTTCGCGTGGCGTCCGCCGCCTTACGAATACGAGCACGACCAGATGCCGATCGACATCCTCGCGGGCAACGCAACATTCAGGGATCAGATCGAACGGCAGGCGTCGTTGGCCGAGATCGTCGGGAGCTGGGAAGCGGGAGAGACCGCGTTCAGAAAGATTCGGGAACGGTATCTGCTCTATTGATGGCCCGACTAAAGTCGGGCCCTACTGCAGTAGGCCCAACCTCAGTCCGGCCAACACCGACTGCAGTAGGGCCGCACTTCAGTGCGGCCGACACGTCATTTCACGAGAAGCTCTCCTTCCTCACCGAGTAGCGCCTTCCGGATCAACGGGAGGGGAAGCGGGCCGAGCTTCAGGAATGCGTCGTGGAATTCCTTCAGGGAATACTGCGCGCCCTTCTTCGCACGGTAGTCGTCGCGCAGTTTGAGGATCATCAGCTTCCCAAGGGTGTAGTACCCGTACGTCGCATCCGAGGTGCCTCGCTTCGCCTCGGACAGCGCAACCGGACCCGGCGTGTATGAATCCTTTTCGAACATCTTCTGCGCCTGCTCGACGGTCATCTTGCCGGTGTGCAGCTGAATGCCGGCGATGAAGCGAACGTCGCGCAGCAGCGCATCCTGCAGCTGCGCCATCCGTGCTTTCGGATCGCCGTTCGAGAGCCCTTCGTCCAGCATCATCTGCTCGCAGTAGTGCGCCCAGCCCTCCGAGTTGGAGCTGGCGCCGAAGACCTTGCGGATCCGCGACGGAAATTGCGGGCCGTAGAGAAATTGCGTGTAGTGCCCGGGGTAGACCTCGTGCACCGAGACGTTGGCGATCTGCTCCGGATACCAGGCGCGCATGTACTCGTCAACGCGCGCCTTGCTCCACTTCGGATCAGGCAGCGTCATGCTGTAGAACGCTTCCTTGGCGGTCTTCTCGAACGGCCCCGGCGTATCCATCGACGCCGACGTGGTCGCACGCAGAAACGGCGGCGTCTCCTCGACCCGTGCGGCCGGCGCTTCCGGAATCGTCACCAGATTCTTGTCGACGATGAACCGCCGCAGCGAATCGAGCATCGCCTGTGTCGTGGCCAGCAACTGGTCCGGGCGGGGATGGTGCGAGGAGATGGACGACAACACAGCGCGCGGATCCCTGCCAGGCCCAATCTGCGCCGCGGTCGCGCGAAAGGCATCCTCGTTCTTCTGGAGATCGCGCTGCGCAATCGCGAGGAGCTCGTCGAGCGGCAGGCTCACGCCCTCGTCAGCGCGGAACTTCGCCGAGAGCGTCTCCGCACCCAATGCGAAGGTCCCCTTCGAACGCGGCTTCAGGTCCTTCTCGAGAAAGGTCTTGTAGCGGTCGAGCGCATCGATGACCGCCTGATTCGATCGCGTGAACTCGGCGAGCAGCGCGGCATCGGTAACGCCAGGAAAGGCCGCGGGCACGGCCGTTTTGAAGAAATCGCGCGTGCCGTCAAGCTGCTCGATCGCGATGTCCGTGTAGATCGCCGGCGGGTTGTCGAGATTCTTGCGCGCCTCGTCGAGCACCGCGGGCATCAGTTTCTCGCGCGCAATCAGCGCTTTGAGACGGTCGGGCGCCGGCGCGAACGCGCGCTTGATCATGATGTAGGCGGTCGAGCCGAGCCCGCTGCTGTAGGCGTCGGGATTCGTCGCCCACGAGCGCACGACCTCGCGTTCGAGCAGCTGCGAATCGATCGCTGACAGCACCTGCGCGCGATCGAGCTGATCGGCCGGTGACAGGCGGGCTTCGTCGATCGCGGCAAACCGCTCGCGAAACCGCTTCAGCGTCGCGATCTCAGCGTCCACCGCCGCCTTCGAGGCATCTTCCAGCTCCGAGTCGTAGTCGTGGATGCCGAGGTACGTCGACGTCGTGGGATTGCGCTTGAAATAGTCGGTCAGGAACTCGTCGGCCACCTGTTGAAAGGACGCGTCTCGACCGGCGGGCGCCGCTGGCCCTGGTTCGGACGGCGCGCACGACGCCAGCGCCACGGCGAGAACGCCGTGAAGAACGGCAACGCGAGAGGCACGCATAGCGCCTCACTATCGCACACCTCCGTCCCACCACCGGACAGCGTCCTGCGGACCATCCCTGTGATATGAGGTTCACTCCTGCCCTGATCCTGGCACCGGAATTGCCCGCTCACGACGACCTATGGCTCATCTCCTCGCTGACCTGCGATACGCGCTCCGGAGCCTGCGCAGAGTCCCGCTCTTCACGGCAGTCGCCGTGCTCTCGATCGCTTTCGGCATCGGCGCGAACACGGCGGTCTTCACCCTGGTGGATCAGGTGATCCTTCGCACGATGCCCGTGGTGAACGCGGCTGAGATCGTGCAGGTCACCGCCGCAGGGACGGAGTCGTATGGCGGCGGGATGGGTGATGGGACCGAATTGTCGTATGCGATGTACCGCGACCTGCGCGACCACAACACGGTCTTCGCGGGCATGGTGTGCCGCATGCCCAACGGGTTTCAAGTGGGGCTCGACCAGCGGAACGAGATTGCCGCCGGCGAGCTGGTGTCGGGCAATTTCTTTTCGATGCTCGGCGTCGGAGCCGCCGCTGGCCGCGTGTTGACGCCAGCCGATGATCCCGTCGGCGGCGGTCGCGCGCTCGCCGTGCTCGGGTACAACTACTGGTTGTCGCACTTCAACGGCGACCGCTCAATCATCGGCCGCACGCTTCGAATCAATGGCGAGCCCTTCCAGGTGATTGGCGTCGTCGATCGGCGTTTTCCCGGCCTCGACATCGGCCAGCCCGTCGACGTCTACGTGCCGCTCACGATGCAGCCGAAGCTGGGGCCCTCATGGCTGAAGATTAACGACCGCCGCTTTCGCTGGGTGCAGGTGTACGCACGGCTGAAGCCAGGCATGACGTCGGCGCAGGCGCAGGCCGGTATCCTGCCGCTCTATCGATCGATCCTCGCGCAGGAGGCGACCGATGCCGCCTTTGCGAACGCGGCCGCGGACACCAAGCGGCGATTTCTCGAGGGCGCGCTCTCCGTGACGGACGCGTCGCGCGGCCCCGCCCGAGCGACCCTGCGCTCGTCAGTGAGGGAACCGCTGCTCATCCTGATGGCTGTTGCAGCCGGCGTCCTGCTCATCGTGTCGGCCAACGTCGCAAACCTGCTGATCGCGCGGGGCGCCGCACGGCATCGCGAGCTCGCGCTCCGCCTTGCGGTCGGTGCGAGTCGGCAGCAGATCATCCGAATGTTGATGGTGGAGAGCCTCGTCCTCGCGACCGCGGGCGCGGCGCTCGGGGTGCTGCTGGCGTCGTGGAGCGCCAGCCTGCTGCTCGGATACTTCGTCACGCCCGAAAGTCCCACAGCCGTCAGCGCCGACGCCGATGCGCGGATCCTGGCGTTCACCGCAGCAGTCGCCGTGCTGACCGCCGTCGTCGCGGGGATCGTGCCGGCCTTTCGCAGCACCAGCGTTGACATCGCACCCACGCTCAAGAGCTCCGGCGGCGCCGTCGTCAACGAGCAGCCGAATCTGCGGAAGACACTGGTCGTGGCGCAGGTCGCGCTCTCATTCCTGCTCCTCATCGGCGCCGGGCTGTTTCTGCGCAGCCTCGACAACCTGCTGAAGCTAGACATGGGCTTCGGCACCGGCCGAACCCTGGTGTTCAGCTTCGATCTCGAGCGAAGCGGGTACAAGGCCGGACCGGCGAGGACATTTGCCAAGACGCTGCTCGACACCTTGAACACGACGCCTGGCGTGTCCTCGGCCGCCTACGCGTTCATAGGCTTGTTGGGGGGCGGTGGATGGGGAATGGGGTTCACCGTCGAAGGGTATCGACCGCCGGCGGGTGAATCGGCGGGATCGATGGTCAACGCGATCAGCCCCGGTTTCTTCAAGGCCCTGGGGATCCCTCTGGTGGCTGGACGTGAGTTCTCGCTCCGTGACGACGGCGTCGAGCCGGCGCCGGAAGGCTGGCCGTACCGCGTCGCGGTCGTGAACCAGGTGTTCGCCAACCGGTATTTCAAGGGTGCGAACCCCGTCGGGCGCCATCTCGGCATAGGCGACAATCCCGGCACCGCTACCCCGATCGAGATCGTCGGTGTCGTGAGGAACACGAACTACATGGCGGTGCGCGAGGATCCGAGGCCGCAGGTGTACTTCCCCTATCTGCAGACGACGATTGCGGGCGTCACCACTTACGTAAAGACACAAGGCGACGCCGAGACCATGATGACCACCATTCGGCGGCGCATCGCCGCGCTGGATCCCGGTCTCGCGCTCTATGGCGTCACGACACTCGAGACGGTCGTGGACCGCTCGGTCGTGAACGAACGGCTCATCGCGACACTCTCCGCGACGCTGAGTGCGCTGGCGACCATCCTCTCGGTAATTGGCCTCTACGGGGTGATGGCGTACACGGTGACGCGCCGCACGCGCGAGATCGGCATTCGCATGGCGCTCGGCGCGCTAGCGTCACAGATTGCGGCGCGCGTGCTGCGTGAGGCGGCCATCCTCGTCGGAGTGGGGCTCGTTCTCGGCTTCGGCGCGGCGTGGTGGCTCGGACGATACGTGCAGGCCCAGTTGTACGGCGTCTCACCGGCCGATACCTTCACAGTTCTGCTGGCCGGAATCGCGCTCGCAACGGTGGCCGCGATCGCGGCGATGGTCCCGGCGCGCCGCGCATCGCGCATCGCGCCGATGTCGGCGCTGAGAGATGAGTAGTGGGCCTACTGCTGCACTCTCAACATCTGCCGCGCGGGCACGTTCTTCCGCATCGTGTGCGAGCCGTCCGGCCAGCGCACGTCGACTTCGTCGACCGTTGTCGCACTGCCGAGACCGAAGTGCGGACGGGGATCGTGCGTGCTCAGGTACGAGTCGCCACTCGCGATGTCGCGCCGCTGCGTCCTGCCTCCGGCCTTGACGGTCACCAGCGTCCCGATTGGGCCTACCCCGCCGCGCTTGTCCTCGACGATGACGGTGAGCCACGCGCCACTGGTGCCGTCGTTGCGCAGGAGCCGCGGCGGCGCATCGAGGTTGGTCAGGACCAGATCAGGATCGCCGTCGTTGTCGTAGTCGCCGACCGCGAGCCCACGGCTCGAGCGCAGCGCCTCGAAGCCCGGGCCCGCTTCTCCGGTCGCATCACGAAACTGCGGGATCACACCCGGTCCGAGGTTCTCCGCGTAGAGGCTTCGTTGCGCGAACGTGCCGACCAGCTCCGGATGCTTGTCGATCTGCGGGTAGATATGGCCGTTGGCGACCACCAGGTCGAGGTCGCCGTCATTGTCGAAGTCGGCGAACGCCGTTCCCCAGGACATCGGGCGGAACGTCATGGGCCCGATGCCGGTGACTCGTGACACGTCCTCGAACACGTCGCCCGCGGCGCCGGCGTACAACGTCGAAAAGTCTTCTGCAAAGTTGGTGACGAAGAGATCCCATCGGCCGTCGCCGGTCACATCGCCGGCCGCAATCCCCATGCTCGCCTGGGCGGCCCCTTTTTCGTCCAGGCCGCAACCGGCCCATGTGCCAATCTCGCGGAACGTGCCGTTGCCCTCGTTGCGATACAGATAGTTGGCGTCCGAGTCGTTGGCCACATAGAGATCGACGTCGCCGTCGAGGTCGATATCGATGGCCCGAACCGCGAACCCGAACGCAAGGGCTCGATCCTCGAGGCCTGCCGCCAACGTGGCATCGACGAACGTGCCGCCGTCGTTCCGGAAGTAGTGGTCAGGGGCGCCCTTGAGCCCGAACGGGCCGAACGCCACCATTTCCAGGCCTTTCCAGCTCAATGTCGGCTTCGCGCTGCGCACGTCCTCGATCGTCGCGGCGATGTACGACGCGATGTAGAGATCCGAGATCGCCGTCGGCGTCCGCGTCGAAAAACGCGGCTCCCGTGTTCCAGCCAGGCGCCTCGATTCCGGCGCGCTTCGCGACGTTCTCGAAGGTCCCGTTTCCGTTGTTGCGGTACAGGACGTTGGGGCCGAAGTTGGTGACGAGAATGTCCGGCCACCCGTCGCCGTCGTAGTCGGCGACAAACGCGCCCGCGCCCCACTGCCCTTCGCCCCCCACGCCCGCCGCCGCGGTGACATCCTCGAACCGGCCATCGGGCCGGCCGCGATAGAGCGTGTTCGAGCCTCGCTCCACCACCGTCGCGCCGTCGAGACGCCAGCCGTTGACGGTGTAGAGATCGAGGAGACCGTCGCGGTCGTAATCGAGGAAGGCCGCGCCAGCCCCAGCCGAGTCGAGCAGGTGATTCTTGCCGGGTCGACCGGCCTCGAGGACGCGGGTCACGCCGGCCGCGGCGGCGACGTCGACGAAACGCGCATGTGCGGGAGCCGCCAGCAGCGGAGGCCGTTCCGAGGGCCAGCCGATGACGAGCGCCGCGGCAATGGCGGCTGAAACCGCCGGCTTCAGCGTTCGATCGAGCACGGATCCGCGCTACTTCGCCGGCTTCGCCAATTCGGCGTAGACGGCCTGGACTTTCTGCCACTCGCCAGTGAGCGCCGCCGCCTTTGCGCTGCCTGCCATCTGCGCGAACGCGCGCGACGACTCGAGCAGCTTCTGCTTCGCCACGCGCGTGACGATGACAAAGCCTTCCTCGAAGATGCCCTGGGCCTCGCCGGCGGCGTTGTGATGATGTCCGCCCTGCAGCAGCCGTTTGCGGATCGCCGCAACCGCGCTGTCACCCTCGGTCGCCATCTGCGACACGTCGGCGGCGACGGCCTCGAGAGCCGATCTCGCCGCCGCCGCATCGTTGGCCGCGATAGCTTTCTCGGCGCGCATGACTTGCACCTGCGCGTGAGCGTTTGCGGCCGCAAGGATCGAGCGCACCAGATGCTCCTCGGTGAGCTTCAGCGCCAGGATGCCGTCGGCAAGCGCGTTGTAGGTCGACACCATTTCGGGCGGCGTTGCCGGGGTAGCGCCTGACTGAGCCAGCGCCGGGTGCGCGCATGACCCGAACGTCAGCAGGGCAGTGAGCCAGACAGGTGGTGCCAATCGTGATCGCGTCATCGTGGTCTCCGTGAGGCCGGGGTTGAGGCTGGGCATTGGGACGCTACCACAACCGCAGGGGCAGGACGTAAGCGCATGGGCGCATGGGCGCATAGGCGCATGGGCGCATGGGCGCATGGGCGCATGGGCGGATACGCGCATGGGCGTGGCATCGGGGCTGTACAAGGACGTTCGAATTTCCCTGACACACGGGGAAATTTCGCACGTCTTTCGGGTTCGTACTCGTGAAGGCGTTCAAAACCTGGCGTTTCTCGTTGGCCTCGATCTTGATGCAGGTGGCGGTGTGAACCGGAACCGCCTGCCAATCCGAAGCGCCGTGGCCCTGGCGCTTGCCGTGAGCGCGACCTGGCTCACCGTGGTGGGAACTGGCGCGACGAACGATGCGACCAGCGTCGCGACCGAGCGCCTGATGGCCGCGTTGGATCAAGCGGCCCGTCGCCCGGCGCGCGCGTACAAGGCGCAGCGGTCACTCAAGGCAGGATTGACCAGCAAAGGCGAGTACGCGTGGATGGACGTGATGACCGAGTTCACGCCCGAACGAGGTCTCACTTACACAGTCCTTTCCGAAGGCGGCTCGGCGCGCATTCGCACCCGTGCTCTCAGAAACGTGCTGGATCGTGAGGTCGAGGCCAGCCGCAGTGCCGACGCGCGGGCGGCCGCGTTCTCGACCGAAAACTACCGCTATCACCTTGGCGGCGTGCTGCCGAACGCGGTCCAGATCGGCCTGATGCCGCGCCGCGAAGACCCACGCCTCATCAACGGCCTCGCCACGATGGACCAGCGCACCGCCGAGTTGTCGTACGTCGAAGGCGACCTCGCGAAGAACCCGTCGTTCTGGGTGCGGGACGTCCGGATTGCCCGCCGCTATTCAAGGATCGGAACCGTCACCGTTCCGGTGGACATTCGATCGACGGCACGCGTCCGGATGTTCGGACCCGCCGAAATGCACATGACGATCACGTACCTGTCGATCGACGGCGTTCCGGTCGGCCAGGCCACAGACGCCCCACCAGCTCTTCCAATTACGCCGTTCGCCCGTTAGCTGACCTTCCTTCAATAGTTGAGATACCATGGCGCGCCCGACCCGCTGTGGAGGCGGGGCTTCAGCCCCGCTGATTCGGGTGGAGGACGCCGCATGACCCAATCGTACCGTGCAGTTTCGCTCACAGTTGCGCTGTGTGCGACCGTGACGCTGTTGACTCCCGTGGCTGCGCAGACCAAGACCGCATCGCAGTTCTACATGGACTACCGGACGGCGTTCGACAAGTCCACGAAGATCGATGACGTGCTGCCCTACATGTCGAAGCAGCGGGCCGATCAGGTTGCGGCGACGCCGGCTGACGAGCGCGCCAAGATGTTCGAGATGATCAAGATGATGGGCACGCTCACCGAGGTGAAAGTGCTCAAGGAAGCCAAGACGGCCGAGGGCACCACGCTGACGGTCGAAGGGCTCGACTCTGACAAGAAGAAGACCACTGGAACCGTCAAGGTCATCAAAGAAGGCGACGCATGGAAGCTCGACGGCGAAAGCTGGTCGTCCTCCTCCTAGTCGTCCCGGCGGTTGCAATCGCGCTCGCGGTGCCGTCTGCCGTTCTAGCGGCGGACGGCGCTGCCGAGGGCATGCTGACCGTCAACGGCACGACGTTCCCGCTCAAGTACGCCTACGCCTCGGCGAAACCGGGGTTCTTCGACAAAACCAAGGAAGACATCCACGTCCTGTTGAGCGATGTGCCGCTGAGCGACGAGCAGCGGGCCGATGTGTTCGAGATCATCCACCTGGCGCGCGATGGCAAGGCCCATGTGGTCGAAGTCGTGCTCGACGCCGAACAGCGCCCGATCGCCGGCGCTTTCTTCACGCTGCCCTTCGAGGGCATGGTCTCGGCCACGGGCATGCACGTGTTCGAGCAGAAGGCCTTCGAGCACAAGCGGATTGCCGGGCGCCTCTATACCGACGGCGCCAGGACGTTTCAGGACATCACCTACGAGTACGCGGCCACGTTTTCGGCGCTGATTCCGCGGCCGCCCACAGCCGAAGAAGTGGCGGCGGCTCTTGCGAGCCCGCCTGGCCTGACCGCGGCGGCGTACGTCGCGGCCATCCACGATAACAATCGCGAGGCGTTCGTCGCACTGCTGTCGGAGGCTGCGGCGGCGCCGTATCGCGGCGCCGACGGGCCGGCCGCGTTCGCGTCGGTCAGGGCCGAGACGCCTGCAGACGGCACACTGATCGGCCTGACGACGCCGACCGAGAACACGGCGATTGCCACGATCAACGGCACCCGAGACGGCATCGTCATCGAAGCGATCGTGGAGCTCGCGCTGACCGATGGAAAGTGGAGGATCACGAAACAGCAGTAGGGCCCGACTTCCGCCTTCGCTCGGAAGCTTCGGCGGACCGCCGTAGCCTTGGCGGAGGCTGGTCAGTCGGGCCAGCGATCGGCCGCACGAAAGTGCGGCCCTACTGCCGTCAGGCCGCAGCCTTCGTTCGTCGCCACGAATCCCGCGAAAGACGCTGCAGAAGGGCAAGAACGGCGCGTTCCTCGCGCGACAGGCGGGAGATCGGCGGCGTCTTCAGTGGACGCTTCCCATTCGACACGTCGATGGTCACGCCGTCGAGATATGCGGCCAGAACGGCCGGATGAACGTAACACTTGCGGCAGACGGCGCGGGTGTTCCCGAGCCTGCTGGCCACCGATTCGATCGCCTGCACGATGTTGCGATTTCTGGCCGTATGCGAATCAACCGGCTCGAATGCGCACAACGCCGCGGCGGCCAGCACGGTGCCGGCCCATGTCCGGAAATCCTTTGCGGTAAAGTCCTCTCCGCTGACGTCCCGAAGATACGCGTTCACGTCTCGCGAGCCGACGCTTTGCCGATGGCCCTCGACATCGAAATACTGGAACAGCGTCTGTCCCGGCAGGTCCTGACACCGTTTGACACTGCGAGCCAGCATCGCATCTTCGAGGTCGATCGACTGGAAGACGCCGCTCTTCGCGCGGAACCGGAAGTTCACGAATCGACCGCGCACCGTCACGTGCCGGTCCCGCAGCGTCGTCAGGCCAAAGGACCGGTTGGCCTTTGCGTATCCTCGTTCCCGACACGAATCAGCGTCGCCTCGAGCAGCCGGATGACCGTCGCCAGGACGCGCTGGCGGGAGAGCGGCGACTGTTTGAGATCGGCGCGCACGCGCCGGCGGATCGCGGGCAACGCGCGGGCAAACGCGATCATCCGCCCGTACTTCACGCTGTCGCGCACTTCGGTCCAGCGCGGATGATAGCGATACTGTTTGCGCCCGCGCGCGTCCCGGCCGGTCACCTGCACGTGCCCGAGCGGGTCAGGCGAGATCCAGACGTCGCGCCAGGCCGGCGGGATCACGAGTGACCGAATGCGCGCGAGGGTGGCCGCGTCGCGGAGACGCCGCCCCTTCGCATCCCGATAGACGAATCCGGCTCCCGATCGCTGGCGAGAAAGGCCGGGCACCTCGTCCGTGACGTAGCGCAGCCCGGCAGCGCGCGCGGAGAGCTTCGGATGCACCGCCGACGGATGAGATCGCATGACTGCCATGGCCTGTCCCAGCAAGAACCAATATTGCAAGGAATCAGCCATGGGCTTGCACACTGCGGTTGAGCTGTCGGGCGATGCGGAGAATACATGCGCTATCAGGTGATTGCCACAGACTACGACGGCACGATCGCCACGGACGGTGTCGTCGACGACGACACCGTGGCCGCTCTGGAGCGGCTGCGCAAGTCGGGACGACAGGTGGTGCTCGTTACCGGCCGCGAACTCGAGGACCTGCTTCGAATCGTCCCGCGCGCGGAGCTCTTCGACCGGATCGTCGCCGAAAACGGCGCGCTCCTGTACAACCCCTCGGACCGTCGTGTCACGCTGCTTGGCGAGCCTCCGCCCCCTGCTCTCATCGACGCGCTGCGGGCCCGAGGCGTCGCGCCGCTGTCCGTCGGCCACGTGATCCTGTCCTCCTGGGAGCCGCACGAGGCGACGGTGCTGGCCGAAATCCGAACGCTCGGGCTCGAACTGCAGGTGATCTTCAACAAGGGCGCGGTGATGGTGTTGCCGCCCGGCGTCAACAAGGCCAGTGGACTCGACGCGGCGCTGGAGCAGCTCTCGCTGTCGCGACACAACGCGATCGGCGTCGGCGACGCGGAAAACGATCACGCGTTCCTGAAGACCTGCGAGTGCGCGGTGGCGGTCGCGAACGCGTTGCCGACGGTGAAGGCGCATGCCGACCTGGTGACGCGTGGCGATCACGGCGCCGGCGTGATCGAGTTGATCGATCGCGTGCTCGCCTCGGATCTCGCCGACGTGACGCCAATCCCGGAGCGGCACTTGCTCACCATCGGCGAGAGCGACGCGGACGGGCCTCTGCGAACACCTGTGTACGGCAGTACGGTCATGATCTGCGGCTCGTCCGGAAGCGGCAAGTCGACGCTCGCGAGCGCGCTGCTCGAACAGCTGGCGGAGCGCGAATATCAGTTCTGCCTGATCGACCCGGAGGGCGACTTCTCCGCTCTCGAGAGCGCCATCGTGCTTGGCGACGCGCACCGTGCGCCGTCGCCCACCGAGATACTGGACGTGCTGAGCCGGCCGAATCGCAATCTGGTCGTGTGCCTTCTCGGTCTCCCACTCGACGACCGTCCGGCCTATTTCCAGGAACTGCTCTCGCATCTGATTGCCCTCCGCGGACGCGTGGCGCGGCCGCATTGGCTCGTGTTGGACGAGGCGCATCATCTGTTGCCGGCGACCTGGAATCCTCCACACGACGGCGCCGCGGCGGCACTGGAAACCGCGCTGCTCATCACCGTTCATCCGGAACAGATCGCCCGGTCCGTCCTGACCGAAGTCGATCTTCTCGTCGCGGTCGGACCGGCGGCGGGCAGCAGCGTGGATGCGTTTGCGGATGCTCTGGGGCGGGGACGACCGGATCGGCCGAGCCCGCAGGCTGGCGAAGCGTTGACGTGGCATCTGCCGGACGGTGACGTGGTCAGTATCCGGCCCGCCGTCCCGCAGGGCGAGCGGCAGCGGCATCGGCGGAAGTACGCGGAAGGGACGCTTGGTCGCGACAAGAGCTTCTACTTCACCGGACCGCTGAATCGACTCAATCTGCGCGCGCAGAATCTCGCCATGTTCACGCAGATCGCCGAAGGCATCGACGACGAGACCTGGCTGTATCACCTGCGCCGGAGCGACTATTCGCAGTGGATGCGCGACGCGATCAAGGACGACGAGATGGCGGACGAAGTGGCCCGGATTGAACGCGCGTCGCAGATGCCCGCTGCAGAGGGCCGCAGAGCGGTCATCGATGTGGTGAATCGACGCTATGCCAGCTCAACGTCGGCACCGTCGAGCGCAGGCGATCGCATTGAATAGCCGGCCGTACACGACAAGAGGGGCGACCGACGCCCCTCTTGTCATTGTTGACCGACCGCCTACCAGCGCGGCTCGGACCGCCGACGCGGGCCGCGGTCGTCACGACCGCCGCCGAAGCCACCGCTGCGCGGGGCCGGGGGACGTGCCTCGTTGACGGCCAGCGTCCGGCCGCCAAACGGCCGTTCGTTCAGCGTGTTGATTGCGTTCTGGGCGTCCGCTTCGGTCGCCATCTCCACGAACGCGAATCCTCGCGCACGACCCGTTTCGCGGTCCCGCATCACTTGCACGGTGTCTACGGTACCTGCCTGCGAGAAAAGATCCTGGAGCGCCGCTTCATCCGTCTCGTAGGGAAGGTTGCCGACATATAGCTTGCGATTCATCTATTCACTCCTGCACCCGTCCAAGGATGCGGCCCCGCATGGACGCGGAGCACTGACAACGGAAACCAGCCCGGGCGCACATCGCTCGGCTTTCAACGGGCATGCAGGAGGATCGGAGGATGTCGGATCGACGCTGGACGCGAGTGGAAGCGAATGACTAGGTTTCCAACAGAAAGTCCAGTATAGCAGGTACTGGCGAAGGCCCATAAAAGTGCGCCTCGGGCCGCAAAGGCCCGAGGCCCTCCAGAGACCAACGGCTGACCCTACTTCTTGGCCGCCTGCCGAATTGTTTCGAGCTGCTTACGGATGCTTTCGACCTGAGCCGCACTGAGCGTGACGCCGCTTGCGCCAGCGCCGGCCGACGCGGCGTCGAGCTGCTTCTGAATGGCATCGACGGCGAATAGCGGGTCGCCGCTGTTCTGTTCGAATTCCTTCAGGTGCGTCCGCACTTCCTGCAGCTTGGCGACAATGGTCGGATCCAGGGCGCCTGAACCGGCAGCCGCGCCATTCGAATTGGCTGAGCTGGCTGGCGTGCTCGTCGAAGGAGACGCCGACGGAGACGCCGATGGGGACGCCGACGGGGAGGCCGACGGTGCGGCCGAGGACGCGTCCCCGAGGAGACGGTTCAACGACTCGTCCACCACGTCATATTTGCTCCTCCAATCGTTCTGCGCCGTGGCGAACGCGTTGAAGTCGCTGATGAAGTTGGCGACAGCCGTCCGCTGCTCGCCCTGCAACTGCTGGGCGGCCGGCAGCTTGGTCAGCTCCGCGAGCGACTGCCTTGCTGCGGCCAAGGCCTGACGTGCAGCTTCCTGATTGGAATTGGTTTGCTCCGGGGTTGTGGACGACGGCTCTTGCGTCGTCGCGGATTGTGCCGGCGGTGCAGTGGACTGGGCCGACGGTGCGGCGGGCGGCGCCCCCGTGCTCTGCGCGAACGCGGCAGGCGCGAGACCGAGCGCCGCGAATAAGCCGGCGGTGATGATTGGCTTGATCGCGTACATGGACTGAGTACCTCCTGAGCTGGCGCCCCCGCATCAGCCTGAGCTTGCAGAAGCGAGTGTCAGTCGTGAGTCATCGCAAGCGCCATACCATCGCGGAATCCGGCCAACGGCGCAAGTTTCTGGGAATTCTGTACGGCGTGTGTAGGCGGCTGAACCAGCCCGTGTGTCTCTTGCACGCCGATTGTTCTCGATCGTGCGTGCGTCATGCATTCGTCCCGCGCTGGATCTTGCCGCTCACGCTCAGGCGGACATCATCATCAGCCGGAGGAGACCAGGCCAATGTCGAGATCACTGAGCAGCGGACAGGCCCTTGCGCTGGGTACCGCGATTGTCGGGTGTGCCGATGCGCTCGATGCGATGCTGTTCTTCGGGCTCAGGAACGGTCTGCCGCCAGGCCGAATCTTTCAGAGTATTGCGAGCGGTCTGCTGGGGCAGGCCTCGTACTCTGGCGGGACGCCAGCGGTCGCGCTCGGCGTCCTTCTCCATTTCACGATCGCGTGTGCGATCGTGACGACGTATTCCTCGTCAGCCGCAAGCTCGATTACCTGCGGCGGCGGCCGATTGCGTGTGGGATCCTGTACGGACTCGCCGCGTTCGCGGTGATGAACCTGATCGTCCTGCCGCTGTCGGCGATCGGACGCGTGCCGCAGTTCTCGGGGCCGTCGCTGGCGAACGGCCTGCTGATCCACGCGTTCGGAGTCGGCCTTCCCAGCGCGCTCGTGTCGGCGCGCGCGCCCGTCGCGGAGTGACGTCGCGGAGTGACACGGAACGGATCGGTCACGGATGAACGCAGATGGCCACGGATCGGATCGGTCACGGGTGAGCGCGGACGAGCACGGATCAAACAGGCTCCGGACTCCAGGCTCCGGGCGTTGCCCCGTTCGAGCGTAGGCGGCCGAGCGACCGCGCCCGGCGCAGCGGTCGTCAGACTGCTAACGCGAACGGCGTGCGGAGCCGGACGACGTTGTGCAGTGCGGCGGTGAACGTGAAGGTCCAGTCGACCCGCTCGCCGCCGCGATGATGCAGCTTGCGCAGGCGGCCGACGGTCTTCATCCACCCGCACACCCGCTCGACCAGTTTGCGTTTCTGCTGACTGCGCATCGGGAGCTTCCTTCACCGGGCGTCGCCATCCTGGTACCGGACTGCTCGATCTGTCGATCCCATGGCACAGTTACTTTTTCAACCGTCTGATAAAGATCCGTGTATTCGGTGTCATCCGTGACCGTCTTGGTTCCGTGTCGATCCGTGACGGTCTTGTTCCGTGTCGATCCGCGACCGATCGAGGCGTCGATCCACGACCACCGTCAGCGAGGGAGTCGCGAGCCCGCGGTCCGCGCGCTTCGCGGCCGCTCGACCCGCCTCGTCGCGTCGATGGCGTCGGCGAGAAGTTCCATTCCCTTGTTCATCGCGTCTTCGCGCACGGCGGCGAAGCCGACCAGCAGCGCATTCGGCGCCGGCAGGCGCCCTATTGGTACTCGGACAGCGGCATCACCTCGACGCCTCGGGCGAGCGCCTGCGCGGTGACCGACGCGGCGTCGGCGTTCGGGAGGTCGGCCACGGCGTGCAGGCCGGTATGGGTCGGGCGAAGCCGCAGCGCACCCGCGCAATGCCGTTCCGCGGCCGCGCTCAACGCCTCGAGCCGCTCGCGGTAGATGCCGCGCATCCGGCGGACATGGCGATCGAAAGAACCGTCGTTCATGAAGTCGGCGAGGACGAGTTGATCCACCACCGGCGGGTGCAGATCAGTCGCGCGGCGCACGCGCACCAGTCGCTCGTGCAGGTCGGCGGGCACGATTAGAAATCCGAGCCGGAGGGACGGGAACAATGCCTTGCTGAACGTGCCGACATAAATCACGCGACCGTCGGCGTCGAGGCCCTGAAGGCACGGGATCGGGCGGGTGCCGTACCTGAATTCACTGTCGTAATCGTCCTCGACGATCCAGGCGCGCGCCTGGGCCGCCCACCGCAGGAGCGCGAGGCGCCGGGCCAGGCTCATCGGCACACCGGTCGGAAACTGGTGAGAGGGTGTGACGTAGCCAAGACGCGCGTTCGGCGCGAGCCGCGGCAGGGCGTCGACCACCACACCGTCATCGTCGACGGGCACGGTCCGGATCCTGGCGCCGCAGGACAACAGTGCGGCGCGCATCCCCGGGTATCCGGGCTCCTCCACCCAGACGCTCTGACCGGGGTCGAGCAACACCGTGCAGATGAAGTCGAGCGCCCGCTGCGCGCCCGCGACGACGATCACCTGGTCGGGCGTGCACCGGACGCCGCGCGTGTGGCGAACGTGATCGGCGATGGCATCGCGCAGGGCGGGCACACCGGCCGGATAGGTGTAATCCAGCTGCGCCATCGTTACAGAACGCAGCCGGCGGGCCACGAGCTGCGCCCACTGTTTCATCGGGAACAGGTCGAGCGCCGGAATGCCGATCCGAAACGGGCGAGCCGGACCCGAGATGCGGCGTGCGGCCGCCGGCACTTCCGCGAGGGTCGCCCCGCGCCGGGACAACGGCGGATGCTTCGGCGTCGCGCCCGGAAGGGCGACGACCGTTTGCAGCAGGTCGTGGGGCAGGCTCGCCGCCACGAACGTCCCCGAACCGCGTCGCGCCTGGAGATACCCCTCCGCCTGCAGCTGCTCGTAGGCGAGCAGCGTCGTCGTGCGGGACACACCGAGATCGTCGGCGAGCGCGCGCGACGACAGAAGCTGCGAACCCGGCGCCAGGACGCCCTCGAGAATGGCGCGCCGGACGCCGTTGTAGATCTGTGCCTGCAATCCGCCGCGGACACGCGGATCGATGCGGATGCAAAGGCTTTGGTGTGCAGCGTTGCCCATGCGCGGCTCCAAAGTGGCTACGTCCAATCTCGCGGAAACAGTGAAATGGATACTACCACTTTCAAGGCGGCCGGCGAGTACCGTCGCTTCAAGGCGCGACTCTACCGGGCGGCGGTACTCGCGGGGCTGAAGCCCCGCCGCCACAACGGTGCCTCAGACGTAAAGTGGAGGCGCGGCTTCAGCCCGCGTCAGTGCAACGACGGACACAAAGTGGAGGCGGGGGTTCAGCCCCGCGTCAGTATGTGATCGGTACCGGAATGGAGCCGACGTTCGCGGGGACTTCCGACGGCGCGTCGACGAGCTGCCACGCCTGACGGTCGGCAAGGAGTGCGGCCGCAAGCTGGGTGTGCAGGGCGTGGCCGCCGCGATGCACCACGGCGTGCGCCACGACTGGATGGCCGATGAGGGCAAGATCGCCGATCAGATCGAGGATCTTGTGACGCACGAACTCGTCTTCGTAGCGCAGCGAGCTGTTGAGGACGCCGGTGTCGCCGATCACGATCGCGTTGTCCAGCGATCCACCGAGCGCCAGGCCGTTCTGGCGCAGCATCTCCACTTCCTTCAGGAACGTGAACGTCCGCGCCGGTGCGATCTCGTCGATGAACGTGTGCTCGCTCATCGTCATCGTCTTCGACTGATGCCGCAGGAGCGGGTGATCGAAGCTGATGGTGTAGCTCACCTTGAACTGATCCGACGGGTAGAGCGCGATGTGCTTGTCCCCGCGCGTGAGCATGATCGGCCGCGTCACCTTGAGGTAGCGCCGAGTCTCGGCCAGCGCCCGAATGCCGCACTCCTGAACCAGGAAGATGAACGGCGCGGAGCTGCCATCCATGATCGGCACTTCCGGCGTGTTCAGCTCGATGATGGCGTTGTCGACGCGTGCACTGACCAGCGCGGCGAGGATGTGTTCGACGGTTTCCACGCGGGCATCGCCTGAACGCAACTGGGTGGCGTAGGCGACCGTGCCCAGATTGTCGACCGTCGCCGGAATTTCCACGCCGCCCAGGTCAGTACGCCTGAAGCGAAGGCCCGAATTGGCAGCCGCCGGCTTCAACGACAGGGTGACTTTCTTGCCTGAGTGAAGACCGATGCCGGCGCAAGTGATCGAGCGTTTCAGGGTGCGCTGTGCGTCCATGAGCCTCTCTGCACGCGAGGGAAGCGGGCATCCAGACCAGAGCAAACGGGGTGCCGTGCGCTGCGTGGATCGCTAGTTCCTGGCAAGTCTATCTTCTAGTGTGACTTAGGATGATCAGCTGGGCTCGTAGCTGGGCCGATCGAATCCAACATGTGGTTAATTGGCCACAGCGGCTGAGTGAGACATCGTGTCAATCCGACCACACAGCTCAACCCACTCGTCGCGCTGGCGGGGTCAGGCCGAGGGCTTCCGCGAGAAACGCGCCGGTGTGCGAGCCCCGTGCGCGCGCCACGTCTTCGGGTGTGCCCTGGGCCACCAGGTGACCGCCAGCCTGGCCGCCTTCGGGGCCCAGATCGATGACGTGGTCGGCGGTGCGCACGACATCGAGGTTGTGCTCGATCACGAGCACCGTGTTGCCCTGGTCCACCAGCTTGCCGAGCACATCGAGCAGCTTCTTGACGTCTTCGAAATGCAGCCCCGTGGTCGGCTCGTCGAGGATGTACAGCGTGCGGCCGGTGCCGCGCTTCGACAGTTCTCTCGCCAGCTTGACGCGCTGCGCTTCTCCGCCCGACAGCGTCGTGGCCGACTGTCCGAGCTCGATGTAGCCGAGGCCGACTTCCTGGAGCGTGCGCAGCTTGTGCGCGATCGGCGGCACGTTCTCGAGCAGCGGAAGCGCCTGATCCACGGTGAGGTCCAACACGTCGGCGATCGATTTGCCGCGATAGCGGATCTCGAGGGTCTCGCGGTTGTACCGCCGTCCTTTGCACTCCTCACACGTGACGTACACGTCTGGCAGGAAGTGCATCGCGATCGCAATGACACCGTCGCCCTGGCACGCTTCGCAGCGCCCCCCTTTCACGTTGAACGAGAAGCGGCCCGGCTTGAAGCCGCGCTGGCGGGCATCGGGCAGCATCGCGAACAGCTCGCGAATGAAGGTGAAGAGGCCGCTGTAGGTCGCGGGGTTGGATCGCGGCGTGCGTCCGATCGGCGACTGATCGATCTCGATGACCTTGTCGAGAAGCGTGATGCCATCGATGCCGTCGTGCAGGCCCGGATCGTCGGTGGCGCGATACAGCTGCCGTGCGAGCGACTTGTAGAGAATCTCGTTCACCAGCGTCGACTTCCCCGACCCGCTGACGCCGGTGACCGCGGTGAACGTCCCGAGCGGGATCGAGACGTCGAGATTCTTCAGATTGTTCGCCTGCGCGCCACGGATGACGAGCTCGCCCTTCAGCGCAGGCCGTCGTACCCGCGGGGGTTCGATCGTTCGCTCGCCGCGAAGATACGCACCGGTCAGGGACGGCGGCGGGGGTGTGACGTGCCCGTCTTCGACGGCGCGCGGCCCGGTCCCCAGCAGCTGCGCCGGAGTTCCCTGGAAGATGACCTCGCCGCCATGCTCGCCGGCGCCCGGTCCCAGGTCGACGACGTAGTCCGCTGTGCGGATGGTCTCCTCATCATGTTCCACGACGATGACCGTGTTCCCGAGATCGCGAAGGCGCCCGAGCGTGGTGAGAAGCGCCCGGTTGTCGCGCTGGTGCAAGCCAATCGACGGTTCGTCGAGCACGTAGAGGACGCCGGTCAGGTTCGACCCGATCTGCGTGGCGAGGCGAATGCGCTGGCCTTCTCCGCCCGACAGCGTGGCCGCGCTGCGGGCGACGGTGAGATAGCCGACACCGACGTCGTTGAGAAACCTGAGGCGGTCCTGAATCTCTTTCAGAATGCGACCGGCGATGATCGACTCGCGGTCGGTGAGCTCCAGCGATCCGAAGACGCGCTGCGCCTCGGTGATGGGCAAATCCACGTACTCGGCGATGCGGCGTCCCTTCACCCGGATCGCGCGGCTCTCCGGCTTCAGCCGTTCGCCCTGACACGCCGGGCATGTGCGCAAGGCACGGTACTGGTCCATGTCCTCCTGCGCCGACCAGGTGGCCTCGGCGAAACGGCGGCGGAGATTGGGCACGAGGCCCTCGAAGTCCTTGCCGAACGGATCGGCATCGCTCCGCTTCGTCCCGGCTTTTCTCTTCCCGCGCGCGGCCGAGGATTTCCTTGGCAACGCCGACGCCTGCCCCGACGGACCAAACAGCAGCAGGTCCCGGTGCTTCTTCGGAAGCTTCGCAAACGGCGTCTCGAGATCGATCCCGAAGGTCGTCGACAGCGACTGCAGGGCGTCGGACACGAGTTTCCGGTCGCCTCGAGCCCACGGCGCAATAGCGCCGCCGGCCAGCGACTTGGTCGGATCGGGGACGATGCGCCCGGGATCGAAGTCCCACGTGGCACCAAGGCCCTGGCACTCCTGACAGGCGCCGTGCGGCGAGTTGAACGAGAACGCGCGCGGCGAGAGCTCGGGCACGCTGATGCCGCAGGTGACGCAGGCCATCCGTCGTGAGAACAGCCGATCGCCTTCGTCGAGGCTGTTGATGATGACGATCTCGGACGCGAGCTGGAGCGCGGTTTCGATGGACTCGGTCAGCCGCCGTTCGATGCCCGACCGGACCACGAGCCGGTCAACGACAACCTCGATCGTATGGTTCTTGCGACGATCCAGGCGGATGTCGTCCTCGAGCGACTTGAACTGACCGTCGATGCGGGCCTTGGTGAAGCCGCGCGTACGCAGGTGCTCGAGCTCCTTCTTGAACTCGCCCTTGCGGCCCCGCACGATCGGCGCGAGCACGTTGATGCGCTCGTCCTGCGGATAGGTCATCACGAGGTCGATGATCCGCTCGAGCGACTGGCTCGCGATGGCGCGGCCACAGTTCGGGCAATGGGGCATGCCGATGTTCGCGAAGAGCAGGCGCAGGTAGTCGTAAATCTCGGTGACCGTGCCCACCGTCGAACGCGGATTGCTGGCGGTCGTCTTCTGCTCGATGGAAATCGCCGGCGACAGCCCTTCGATCAAGTCGACGTCGGGCTTTTCCATCTGCTCGAGGAACTGGCGGGCGTAGGCCGACAGCGACTCGACGTACCGTCGCTGGCCCTCGGCGTAGAGCGTGTCGAAGGCCAGCGACGACTTGCCCGACCCGGAGAGCCCGGTGATCACCACCAGACGCTCCCTGGGCAAATCGACGTCGATGTTCCGCAGGTTGTGAACGCGCGCGCCGCGGACGGAAATCCAGTCGTGAGGCATCGTGTGCTCGGAGCCGCGGGCCCTTGTGGGCCGAGCGGGGCCACTGTGCGGCCGCCGGCGGATCTCCCAAACCTTGGATTGTACCACCGTCACCAAGCCCGGCTACGGCGCGAAATCATGGCCGCACTGAAGTGCGGCCCTCCTGCAGCACCGCGGACAGCAGTAGGGCCCGACTTCAGTCGGGCCAGCGGTCCTGTGTTACCGTCGCCGCTGATGCACGCGGACCTCCGGGACGCCATTCGATCGCTGCGAACGGACTGGCGCTTCGCGCTGGTCGCCTCGACCCTCCTCGCGGTCACCCTGGGGACCCTGACCGCCGTCTTCGCCATCGTGCAGGCCATCGTGCTGCAGCCATTTCCGTTCCGCGACCAGGACCGGGTGGTCGTGGTCTGGCAGCGCGACCTGCGCCGGGCGCAGCCAGTCATCGAAGTGGCCCACGGCGAGGCGACCGACTGGCTCAGACGATCGCGGTCGTTCGCGCAGATGGCCGTCGTGGGATCCGTGAACTGGAGCCTCGATCTCGTGCGCAACGGCGAACCCCAGCGACTGTCGCTCGCCGCGGTGTCGGCGCCATTCTTCGACGTCCTTGGCGCACCGCCGACCCTGGGCCGTGGCTTTGCTGAGCGCGACGAGGTGGGGTCGGCGCCCCGTGTCGCGGTGATCAGCCATGGACTCTGGGTGCGAACCTTCGGGCGCGACCGGTCAATCGTGGGGCGTGCGATCTCGGTGAGGCTCGACGTGGACCGACCGGCCATTCCGCTCGAAGTGGTCGGCGTCGCTTCAGCGGCGTTTGACTACCCTCGCGGCAGCGAGATTTGGGTGCCGGCGGCGCCGCTGGTCAGAGGCTACGCCGGCCCTGGCGATGATCCCGAGGAAGTGGTCGGTATCCTGCGAGTGTTTTTCGGCCTGGCCCGTCTCAAGCCCGGCGTCGACACGGCAGCCGCCGAGGCCGACGTGACGCGCACCATTCGGACCACGGATCCGAAAGGCGGACCCGAGCCAGCCTCGAACGGCGTCGTCACGCCGATCGCCAGCTACCTCCTGGGACCGGCGAGGCCCGTGCTCTGGACGCTGCTCGGCGGCGCCGCGCTCATGCTGTTGATCGTCTGCGCCAACGTCGCGGGGCTTCAAGTGTCGCGCGCGACCAGCCGGCAGCGTGTGCTGGCCATTCGCGCCGCGCTTGGCGCCTCCACCACCCGCCTGGTGAGGCAGACCCTGATAGAAAGCGTGCTCTTGACGTCAATCGCGGGCGTCGGCGCCTTGTGTGTCGCGCTCGCGACGGCCCGGATCCTGATCGCGATGGCGCCTGAGGGCGTGCCACGTCTCGACACCGTCGCCCTTCTGGACCTTCGCGTGCTGGCGTTCGGGGCAGGTGTCACATTCGCAACGATCCTGCTGAGCGCCCTCTGGCCGGCGCGGGTGGCCGCACGGCTGGACACAGTGCGAATCCTCGCGCACGGCGCACGCCTGGCCTCGGATGCGGGCGGCCGCCGCGTCCAGCGCGCCGTCGTGGTTCTCCAGGTCGCGGTATGCCTGATGCTCGTCGCGGGCGCCGGGTTGTTCGCGCGATCGGTTCAGGCCCTCGATCGGACGACGCTGGGCTTCGACCCGCGGAATCTGCTGGCGGTCTCCGTGACCCCATCGGTCAGCGGGCAGACGAGCTGGCGGACATTCTACGAAGCCCTCGAAGCGCGCGTGGCGGCGCTGCCGGGCGTCGCCGCCGTCGGCAGCGTCTATCTGCGCCCGCTGAGCGGCCCGATCGGCCTCGAGAGCCAGCCGATATTTCCCGGGCAGGTGCCCACCGATCCGAAGACGTGGGGCTTGAACCCGCTGTTGAACCTCGAAACGGTCACGCCTGGTTATTTCAACGCCATGGCCATCGAGATCGTCCGCGGGCGGGGCTTCACGCCGGACGACGTCTTTACCTCGCCCGGAGCGGTGATCGTCAGCGAAAGCGCGGCGCGACGACTCTGGTCGGGCCGAGATCCAATCGGGCAGCGCATGCGCAACGCGTCGTATCGCACCGAGACCGAGCGCCTGCGCGGATGGCAGACCGTGGTGGGCGTCGTGAGAGATGTCCGCTACCGCGGCCTCAACGACGTGCGCCTCGATCTGTACATGCCGGCGCGACAATCAGCCGAACGGCTGCAGTTCCTTATGGTTCGGACCGACGCGCCGGCGGCCGACGTCGTCGCGTCGATTCGCGGCGCAGCCCGCGCACTCGATTCGGCGGCGTCGGTTTCGAACGCCACCGTGATGTCCGGCGTGGTGGCGAACGAAAGTGCGCCGTGGCGTTTCATGGTGCGGGTCTTCACGGCCTTCGCTCTCCTGGCGGCAACAGCTGCCGCCGTGGGGCTTGGCGCCGTGATCGCACTGGCGGTTGCGACGCGCCGTCGCGAGCTGGCGATCCGGGCGGCGCTCGGCGCGAACCGCGCGCAGCTCCGCTCGGCGGTGATTGGGGAAGGCTTCTGGCTGACGGCTGGCGGGACGGTGCTCGGGCTCGTTCTGGCGGTCGCGGCTGCTCGAGCGGTCGCGGCCCTCCTGATTGGCGTCGAGCCTCACGACGCCATCGCCCTCGGCGGCGCGGCATTCGTCGTGTGCGCGACCAGTCTGGCCGCCTGCTGGTGGCCCGCCCGCAAGGCCGCGAATGCCAATCCGATGGAGATATTGCGCGTGGAGTGAAGACGAACGACCCAACTATGAGCGACGAGCGCTAGACCAGTACAGGGCGGCGCCAATCGCGACCACGACCCCGGCCTGACCAATCAGGTTCACTTCGTAATTCAGCACGTTCTCGGTCCCCGACGGTGGCACGAACAGGAGCGCGACCGAGATCGCCGTGGCGGCGAAACCGGACACCGCGACCAGATACAGGCCCAGGTTGCCACCGGGAATTCGCAACGTATCCGGTCGCTCCACTCCCGCATCCGCCTCACGCCGCAACCGCACGAGCGCCATGAACAGGTACATGTAAGGCACGAAGTAGATCAGGATGGTCAGGTTGACCATGATGTCGTAGGCTTCCTGAATTGTCGTCTGGCCGCCAGAGACCGACAGGAAAACACTGACCAGAAAGATCAGGGTGGCGAGGACGCCCTGGACGAGGATGGCGTTCCGTGGCGTCTGCCGCTTCGGATCGAGGCGCGCGAACCAGTCCGGCAGCGCACGATCGACGCCGGCGGCAAACGGCACGCGCGCGGCGCCGCCGAACCAGGAGCTGGTGCCGGCAAACGACCCCAGCGCCAGAAGACCGCCCGTGATCGCGCCCAGTCCGATCAGTCCCAGGTTCCGCGAGATCAGATCAACCGCATCGGCGATGCCGCTTCGCTCCTGAAGGGCGGACGGGGGCAGCGCGACGAGAACCGACGTCGAGCCGGCGATGTAGATCAATGTGACGACGGCGCCGGAAATCATCGTCGCGCGCGGCAGCGTGCGGCGCGCGTCCTTGACCTCGTCGCCGACAAACGCGCCAATCTCGAATCCCGAAAACGCGAAGCACATCGCCGACCACAGGCTCAGGGTGCTCAGCACGTCGTCTCTCGGCACCAGGGTGGCGAGCGACAAGTCGGTGGCCGATCCGCGGGTCACGAGCGCGATGGCTCCGGCCACGATCAATAGCGCCGCCGGGAGCCATGTCGCAACGCTCCCAATCGCGTGCAGACGCTTCACGACTTCAAGGCCGAGCAGATTCAGCAGGACGCACAGCCACAGGCTGCCCAACACGAAGACGGTCGAATAGACGCGGCTGTCCGCAAGACCAGCCGCGCCGGGACCACAGACCAGCAGCGCATTCGCCGCGACGAACAGCAGGAGCGAGGGAAAGTAGAAGAGATTGTTGACCCAGACGCACCAGCCGCACATGAAGCCGTGCACGGGTCCGAAGGCGCGGCGCGCCCACCGGTAGAGCCCGCCTTCCTCGGGAAAACGGCTCGACAGCTCGATCACGGTCAGCGCCATCGGCAGGAAGAACAGGAGCCACGCCAGAATCCACAGGGTGATCGATGGCGCGCCCGCCCGCGCGCTCCGCGAGATCCATCGCAGGCCGACCACCGCCACGATGTTCATCGTGACGATGTCCCACATGCCGAGCACGCGTTTGAGATGCTGCACGATGTTGGGGCGGCATCATAGCAGGTCACTCGTCGTCGTCACGGTCACGGAATTCTCGGCGGTCACGGACGACACGGATCAGCACGGATTTCAGAGCTGTCACGGAAAACACGAATAAACACGGATTCACTTTGCCTCGCAGGTCACGGACACACACGAATTTCGGCCCTGTCACGGATGGCACAGATCAACACGGATGGCATTCTGTGTGAAAGCCAGGACTTGATCTGACGGTCTAGACCCGCGCGCTGCGCGCGCCGACCTGGCTGGAGGCGGCGTGCTCGCGCGCGAGGCAATCTGCGTCTCCTGGGCGAGTTCGAGGCTCTCGAGAAACGTGTGCAGCGGCGTCGTGCCGTCGCACCAGCGGCCCTGATGCGGGCGGTTCGTAGGGTCGTCATCGAGGAACCGGTCGAGATCGGCCTGCAGGTCCTCGAGGGTGGCAGAGAGCCGCTGTCGACAAGCGACTCGGTCACACTCGTCGAGCCGCGTCTGGGTGAACCGCTCGCCAATGCCGTGGGTCTGCGGGGTCTGGGTCTTGGTGCGTGAATGATCAATCTCGTCCACGGCGAGGTCGCGCTCGGAGGGATGGCGATCCGGTGCCCCACAGTCCTCGGTGCCGCGATCGGTGAGACCACGGCTCAGCGGGATCCCGTACGGCGCGAAACAGGGGACGACGCGATCGTTCAGCCAGTCGGCCGCCAGGATCGCGGGGGTTTCGGTGTACAGCTTGGCGAATCCGACCTGTTGTATCCGTATCGATGCAGGGCTGTTGGGAGATCCGCCCGACGCCCTTCAGGTTGCCGACGTCGAAGGTATCCTGTGCCCCGCCGGACCCGGGGCACTGGCTGTCGCATTCCCCATGGGCTTCTGTCTCCCGCTGCCCGCGCTCCAGCGCCGCCAGCGGCGCCTCAGTCAGCATCCGACCGTCCTGGGCCACCTTCGCGTCGAGCGCCTTGAGCGCTGCTGCATCGTGGTCAGGTCATGCCGGACCCAGACGCAGCGGACGCCGCCCGGTGCGATCAGCAGCCCCTGCGGATGGCGGCCTCGAGATCGCCCGCCACACGATTGTGGAGAGTGGGCTTGCGGCGACGGATCTCGCGCAGCGCTTCTTCTCCACCCGTGTCGTACAGCTCCTTGAACCGGTAGACGCTGTCCCGACTGTCGCCCATGATCGTGCAGGCCTGAGATACGTTGCCGAGCTGTCGTGCGAGCGCGAGGACGCCCACCTTCGTTTTGATAATCTTCTGCGCAGTCGTCATGCTCACTCTCCATGAGCGACTGTCAGATTACATCCTGACTATTCCATCAACACGGATGGCATTCTGTACGTTTTGCGTTTCCGTGTTCGTCCGCGTTCATCCGTGACGGATCTGATCCGCGTGACTCCGTGACCGGACTTCCCTGTTGCCTTCCGTGTCGATCCGCGTCCATCCGTGACCGATCCGATCCGCGTTCATCCGTGACCGATCCGATCCGTGCGATTCCGTGACCCATTCGCGTCCTTCCGTGACCGCGTCTGCGAACGCCGTCAGGGTGATACAGTGCACGTCGTATGCAGACCGTGCAGCCGCTGGCCTACATGCTCCCGGATTTCCTCGAGAGCGACGAAGCGAGGCCGATTCGAATCCTGGCCGAATACCTCGAACCGCATCGCCGCTTCCGGCAGGAACGCATTCGCGACACCGTCGTCTTCTTCGGATCGGCGCGCATTCGCAGCCGCGAAGCCGCCGAGCGACAGATCGCGGCGCTCGATCGTGGCGAGCTCGATGGCCGGGGCGAGCGCGAAGCGCGGGCCCTCGCCGCACGCTCGCTCGAGTGGTCGCGCTACTACGAGGACGCGCGCGAGCTGGCGCGGCGCCTGACCACGTGGTCGAAGACCCTGCCCGGCAAGTGCGCGCGGTTCGTCGTCTGCTCGGGTGGCGGCCCGGGCATCATGGAAGCGGCGAACCGGGGAGCGCGGGAGGCGGGCGGCAAGACAATCGGCTTGAACATCCGCCTGCCACACGAGCAGGGCGCCAACCCCTACATCACGAAAGGCCTGCACTTCGAGTTCCACTACTTCTTCATGCGAAAGTTCTGGTTCGCGTACATGGCGCGCGCGCTCGTGGTGTTCCCTGGCGGGTTTGGCACGCTCGACGAGCTGTTCGAAATCCTGACGCTCGAGCAGACGAAGAAGCTCGCCGATCGCACCAGCATCTTTCTCTATGGTGACGACTACTGGGACCGCATCCTCCACCTTGATCCGCTGGTCGAGTGGGGCGCCGTATCGCCAGCCGATCCGAAGCTGCTGGTCCGCGTGAACACGGTGGACGAGGCATTTCTCAAGTTGCGGTCGAGCCTCGAGCGTGTCCTCGAGCACGAGACCGAGATCGAAAAGGCACCGGTCCTGTCCAGGACGCGTGCGTAGGAAGGAGCATCCGATGGATCGCGCGACACGCGACGCGCTGGTAGCGAAGTACAAGGACGGCTACATGCAGGTGGCGAGCGCGCTCGAAGGCGCGACCGACCTGGAGCTCGATCGCCGGCCGGCCCCTGACAAGTGGACCTCTCGCGAGATCGTGCACCACCTGGCCGACAGCGAAATGACCTCGGCGATCCGCTTGCGACGGCTCCTCGCCGAGGACAGCCCCGTCATCGTCGGCTACGACCAGGAGGAATTCGCGCGCAGGCTGCACTACGACCGGCCGATCGGCGCGTCGCTCGACGCGTTGAAGGCGGCGCGAGCGACGACCGGCGCGATCCTGGACCGGATGACGGAGGACGAATGGGCACGGGAGGGCACGCACAGTGAATCGGGCCGCTACACCGTCCTCCAATGGCTCCAGATCTACGCTGATCACGCGCACAATCACGCGGCGCAGATTCGGGTGGCGCGGCGGGCGTAGCCCGGGCCGGCACGGAGCGACCGAGTCAGCTGGCCGCAAAATCGGCCAAAAACACCCGGCGACGACGCATGAAACGGGGCACGACGTTTCAGCATCGAACGACCAGTGACATGTAAAGACTTCGCGTCGTTCATCCTGGAGTATCTCGAGAACGAGCTGGACGGCACGACCCGCGCAACGTTCGAGCACCACCTCGCCATTTGTCCGAACTGCGTGCGGTACCTGGCCAACTACCAGGCAACGATTGCAGCCGGTCGTGAGGCGTTCAGGGAACCGTCCGGCGTGGTGCTGCCTGAGGTGCCGGAGGATCTTGTCCGCGCCATCGTTGCGGCTCGCGGTCACTGACGTGCTCTTACCGCTCTCCGAATGGCTCGAGGCTGACGGCCTTGGCGGGTTTGCGTCGGGCACGGTATCCGGGGAGCGAACGCGCCGCTATCACGGGCTGCTGCTGGTGGCGACGACGCCGCCGACCGGACGCATGATGCTGGTGAACGGCATCGATGCCTTCGTGACGACGCCGGCCGGTCGCTTTGCCCTCTCTTCTCAGCGCTACACGCCCGACGTCATCTATCCCGATGGCGCGTCGTACATCGCGGCCTTCGCTGGCGAGCCGTGGCCAGCGTGGACGTTCACGTTGCCCGATGGATCACGCATCGAGCAGCAGATCTTCGTCGCGCATCGCCGTCCCTTCACGGTGCTCTCGTGGCGTCTCCTGACGCCCGGTCGGGATATACGCCTTGAAGTGCGACCGTTCCTCTCTGGACGCGACTATCACTCGATGCACCACGAGAACGGCTCGGTTCGCTGGGAGGCCGAGCACTTCGACAACGTCGTATCGTGGCGGCCGTACGATGGCGTCCCCGCGGTAGCGGCCGTCTCGAATGGGCGCTACACACACGCGCCAGATTGGTACCGAAACTTCCTCTACACCGCTGAACACGACCGCGGACTCGATGCGGTCGAGGATCTCCTGAGTCCCGGAGCGTTCGTCTTCGACCTGGCGGGCGGCGAGGCACGGCTCGGCCTGACCACCGAGTCGCCGCGGGCCGCCGCCGCCTTGGACCTTGAAAGCATGCGGGCTTCCGAACGCACACGACGTGTCACGTTTGCAACGCCGCTCGATCGTGCGGCTGACGCGTATCTCGTCGCGCGCGGGACGGGCTCGACCATCGTCGCTGGCTATCCATGGTTTACCGACTGGGGACGCGACACGTTCATCTCGCTGCCAGGCATCTGCCTGGCCACCGGCCGGCTCGATGCCGCGCGGGCGATCCTGTTGGCCTGGTCGCAAACCGTGTCGCGGGGGATGCTGCCCAACCGGTTTCCGGATTGCGGGGACCAGCCCGAATTCAATGGGGCCGACGCGTCGCTCTGGTACGTCGTCGCCGTCCAGGCCTTTCTCGATGAAGCCGAACGGCGCGAGGAGATCATCCGGGCGGCCGATCGGCGTGCACTCGACCGCGCAATCATGACGATCATCGAAGGCTACGCCGCCGGCACGCGGCACGGCATTCGAATGGATGACGATGGGCTGATTGCCGCCGGCGAACCCGACCTGCAGGTGACGTGGATGGACGCGCGAATTGGCCGCCGTGTCGTCACCCCACGGATCGGCAAACCGGTGGAGATACAGTGCCTCTGGATCAACGCCCTGGCTATCGCCAGCATCCGTGACGCACGGTGGCAACCAGTGCAGCAACGAGCGGCCGCATCTTTCGGCGCTCGATTCTGGAATGAGGATCGCGGATGCCTCTACGACGTGGTTGACGTTGACCACGTTCCTGGCACCACCGATACGTCATTGCGACCGAATCAGATCTTTGCCGTTGGCGGCCTGCCGCTGACGCTCGTGCCGGCCGACCGTGCCGTTCGGATCGTCGACCTCGTCGAACGCGAACTGCTCGTGCCACTTGGCCTGCGAACGCTGGCCCCCAGCGAACCTGGATACGTGGGCCACTATGGAGGCGGGGTCGAGGCACGGGATGGTGCCTACCATCAAGGCACGGCCTGGCCATGGCTGCTCTACGCCTTTGGCGACGCATGCCTGCGGTCGAGACCTCGTGACCGTGCGCGGCAGACGGTGACTCCGATCGTCGACGCGCTGCGCGCCTACCTCGCGACCACGGGCCAGGGCCATCTGCCTGAAGTGACGAGCGGCGACGCACCGTATGCGGCGGGCGGCTGCCCCTTCCAGGCCTGGTCGCTCGCAGCGCTGCTTCGCCTGGAGCGGACGCTCACTTAGTCTCGGGTCCAAGAGTCGAAGGGGTCGAAGAGTCTAGCAGTCGAAGAGTCAGACCGTTTAGAGGCACAAATTCGATCGGCGTTTCGCTTTGTCGTGACGCGAACCGTCGGAGCAGGCCGCCGCCTCGACACGAAAAATGCGCGTAGCGAGAATTTCGCGGTTAGATAGTTTTTTGGCCCGACTGAAGTCGGGCCCTCCTGCGGTCGCGCCCTACTGCAGCGCGCGGTGGTGACGTCTGGTCGATGTCGTCGCCGGCTCGCCGCTTTGCTTCAGCAGCTTGGCGACGAGGCCCGTCCATCCGGTCTGGTGACTCGCCCCGACGGCCGATCCGTCGTCGCCGTTGAAGTACTCGTGGAAAAGGATCAAGTCGCGCCAGTGGGGATCGTGCTGAAAACGATCGTCGCTCCCGTAGATCGGACGCCGGCCGTCGGCTCCCCGCAGGAAGATGCTAGAAAGACGGCGTGAGAGCTCGGCCGCCACCTGCCAGAGCGTCATCATCTGTCCCGAGCCGGTGGGGCACTCGACCTTGAAGTCGTCGCCGAAATAGTGGTGGAACTTCTGCAGCGACTCGATCATCAGATAGTTCGGGGGGAACCAGATCGGGCCGCGCCAGTTAGAGTTGCCGCCAAAGAGGCTGGTCGAGGACTCTGCCGGTTCGTAGTCCACACGGTGCTCCATACCGTTCACGTGAAGGACGTACGGATGGTCCTTGTGAATGCGCGATAGCGCGCGGATGCCGTGGGGCGACAGGAACTCGCGCTCGTCCAGCATCGTCCGGAGCACCGCGCGCAGCTGATCGGCGCTGACGATCGACAGGAGGCGGCGTTCCTCGCGTCCGCACAACCGCATCGAGGCCACGTTCCGCGTCAGATCAGGCCGGTGATCGACGAACCACTCGAGCCGGGTGCGGAATCCTCCGAGCCGCCGCAGCGTCTCGGGCTCGAGCGTCTCGACGGCGAAGAGTGGGATCAACCCGACCATCGATCGCACCTTCAGCGGGTGGCGGGTACCGTCGGGCAAGTGCAGCACGTCGTAGTAGAAGCCGTCCTCCTTGTCCCACAACTCGATGCCGTCGTTGCCGCGGTTGTTCATCGCGTGCGCGATGTAGAGGAAGTGTTCCCAGAACTTGCTCGCCACATCCTCGTAGGCGCGGTCGTGATGCGCCAGCTCCATGGAAATCGCCAGAAGGTTCAGCGTGTACATCGCCATCCAGCTGGTGCCGTCCGACTGGTCCAGGTGTCCGCCGGTCGGCAACGGCTGGCTGCGATCGAACACGCCGATGTTGTCGAGGCCGAGAAAGCCGCCCTGGAAGACGTTCATGCCCTCGGCGTCCTTGCGATTGACCCACCAGGTGAAATTGAGCAGCAGCTTGTGGAACACGCGCTCGAGGAACTGCAGGTCGCCGCCGCCGCGCTGCTTCTTGTCGATCTTGTAGACGCGCCACGCTGCCCACGCATGCACCGGCGGGTTGACGTCGCCGAGCGCCCACTCATAGGCCGGCAGCTGGCCGTTCGGGTGCATGTACCATTCGCGCAGCATCAGCGTCAGCTGATCTTTCGCGAAATCGGCGTCCACCAGTGCCAGCGGCACGCAATGAAACGCCAGGTCCCACGCCGCGTACCAGGGGTATTCCCACTTGTCGGGCATCGAGATCACGTCGGCGTTGTACACCTGCATCCAGTCGCGATTTCGCCCGTTCAGGCGCTCGCGGGGCGGCGTCGGCTGTCCCGGATCACCGTCCAGCCACTCCTTGACCACGTAGTGATAGAACTGTTTCGACCACAGCATGCCGGCCAGCGACTGGCGGATGACCAGGCGTGCGTCCTGCGAGAGGTCTTCCGGCATCACTGCCGCGTAGTACTCGTCTGCCTCGCGCAGGCGTACCGCGAACACCTCGTCGAAGTCGCCGCCGATGTCGCCGGCATGCGGCGGCATGTCCGACAGCCTCAGGCGTAAGGTGGTCGACCCGCCTGCAGGCAATTCGACGACGTAGTGCGCGGCCACTTTGGTGCCGCTGTGCTCCGGGTTGACGGCCTCGCGTGCGCCGTGCACCACGTAGTCGTTGATGCCGTCCTTGACGTAGCGCGATCCGTCGTCGTAGCCGAACAGGCGGCGGGTATTGGTTTCGTTCTCGGTGAAGAGCAGCTCCGGCGCGCCGTCGCAGGTCAGCCAGCGCGCCCCGTAATCAGGCTCGCCGATCTCGACGATGGCGGCGTCGCCCGCGGCGCGGCGCAGCAGCGGGTCGGCTGACGTGCTGGCCCCATGACCAGGTGTTCCGGAACCAGAGCGTCGGGAGCACACGCAGCCGCGCGGTATCGGGGCCGCGATTCACGACCGTGACCCGCACCAGGATGTCCTCGGGCGTCGCCTTCGCGTACTCGACCTCGACGTCGAAGTAGCGGTCGTCGTCGAAGACGCCCGTGTCGATCAGCTCAAACTCCTTTGCGGCTTTGCCCCGGCGCCGGTTCTCGTCGACCAGCCAGGCATACGGATATTCCGCCTGCGGATACTTGTAGAGATACTTCATATAGGAGTGCGTGGGCGTGCTATCCAGATAGAAGTAGCACTCCTTTACGTCCTCGCCGTGATTGCCTTCATTGCCGGAGAGGCCGAACAGGCGCTCCTTCAGGATTGGATCCCGTTCGTTCCACAAGGCGAGGGCAAAGCAGATCTTCTGATGGCGATCGCAGATGCCGGCAAGGCCGTCCTCGTTCCAGCGGTAGACACGCGACCGCGCGTGATCGTGCGGGAAGAACTCCCAGGCGTTGCCGTCTGCGCTGTAGTCCTCGCGAACCGTCCCCCAGGCGCGCTCGCTCACGTACGGTCCCCAGCGCTTCCAGTGCGCGGTGCGGTCGTGCGATTCTTCCAGCCGTGCCTGTTCTGGCGTCACGCGCTTCTCCTCGGTGCCGGATTGGATGACCGTGGACGGGAATGTTTCATGGCGTCACGCCGGCCATGACGACGGCGGCGCCGCCGGCTTGCTCGAACGCCACGCGCGCACGAGCCGAGGCCGCTTCCGCGTGCGTCAACGCCCGGACGAACGCCGGACGGTCGCGCACGGGATCCCAATACGAGTCGCTGCGGATCGCGGCCGGACACGTGTAGCCATTCCGGACGGATTGCTCCAGGATCTCGACCGCCTCGTCATAGGCGCCGGCTTTCGAGAGATAGGTGGCCAGCAGATAGAAGCCTTCGGGATCGGCGAAGCTGCTGGCGCGGACCTCGTGGAGCTTCGGCTGAAGGGCTTCGAGGTCGCCTTCCATCGCGAGGAGGTACATCAGCGCGATGAGGCGGACGCCTTCGTGCATCGCGAGCCGCTCGGTTTCCCTGAACGCGGCGCGCGCGCCCTCGCGATCGAGGCGATACCGCGCGAGCAGGGCCGCGTACGGCGGATTGCCGATATCGGTGTCGATGACGCGCTGGAACTCGCCGCGGACATAGAACGTGTAGGCCACACTGGTCTGCACTGACGGATCCAGACGCTGAGCGGCCTCGAACGCCGCCACCGATTCGTCGAGCAGCCCGCAGTAGCGGCAGGTGGTGACGAGGCCGGCAAAGAGCTCGGGATTGTTGCCCCGCGCCCGCGCCCGGGTCACGAGGCGTACCATTGCGTCGGTCGCGCGTCCCGTTTCGACCTCGAGATGCGCATAGAAATGGTGCGCCATCGACAAATCGGGGTTCAGGGCGAGGGCGCGTTCGAACGCGCGCTCGGCCTTCAGGCGTTCGCCCTCGGCGGCGGTCCCGCTGTACTTCGCCATCACCCGAAGCATGCGTCCGAGACGGGCCCACGCGGGGGCGTATCCCGGATCCAGCTCCAGCGCCTGTTCATAAAGCTTACGGCCCTCGGCCCAATGCGCCGAATCGTTCATCAGCTGGTTGCCGCGGAGGTAGAGCTCGTAGGCGGCGGCATTGATCGGCACGTCCTTGCGGCGCGCGTGATGCTCGCGGGCGGCAAGCGGCACATGCAGCGATGACACGATGGCGTGCGTGAGCGCGTCCTGCAGTTGAAAGAGATCCTGGACGGGCGACTGGATGGTGCGTGACCAGACGACCGACCCTTGAGGGACCTCGACGAGCTGTGCCGACACACGGACTTCGCCGCCCACCCGCAGCAGCGATCCTGTCAGCACCACGTCGACGGCGGCCTGCTCGGCGAGGACGCGGAAGTCCGTGGCCGACGCGTATTGCATCGCGGTCAGCGTCGATCGGACGACAATCGAGTCGAGACCCGACAGCGAAGTCGCCACCGCGTCGGCGAGGCTGAAGCCGAGGAAGTCGGTCTCCGGATCCGGACGCAACAGGCGGAATGGCAGCACGATCAGGCGCACCGGCCCACGGCTCCGGGCCATCACTTCGGTCGTGAGCTGCGACGACGCGTCGCGGCGCAGCGCGGCGGCAAAGACGGTGGCATTGGCCGGCCGGTGTTCGGGGTCCTTCGACAGCCCTTGCCGCAGCGCACGCTCGAATGCCGAAGGCGTCGTGCCGGGAGGCAACGCCGGCGGCTCTTCGTACGCGATGGCGTGCATCAGGTCGACAACGGACGAGCCGTCGAAGGGCGGACGTCCGGCCACCATTTCGTAGATGACGGCGGCTGCGGCAAAGAGGTCGGTGCGCGGATTCGTGATCCCGCCGCGGAGCTGCTCCGGTGCCATGTAGCGGGCGTACCCATCACGATGCCGGCCTGCGTCACGCTGGTGTTGTCCACCGACGCCGGCCGCACGTCCCGCGCCAGACCGAAGTCGAGCAGCTTGACGCCGTGGCGCGTGAGAAAGATGTTCGCGGGTTTCAAATCGCGATGCACGAGGCCGCGCTCGTGGACCACGGCGAGCGTTTCGAGGATCGTCGTGGCATGCCGGTGCGCCTCGTCGAACGGCAGCGGTCCCCGTGCCAGGCGATCCGCCAACGGCTCCCCGTCCAGCAGCTCCATGACCAGGTATTCGACGCCCGCGTGGTCGCCGATGTCGTGCAGGATGCAGATGTGCGGGTGATTCAGCGCAGCGATCGCGCGCGCCTCGCGCTCGAATCGCTGACGGCGGATGGGGTCGCCGGACAGGTCCGACGGCAGCACCTTGATCGCGACGTCACGAACGAGCCGTGCATCGTGCGCGCGATAGACCTCGCCCATGCCGCCGCTGCCGAGCGGCTGGACGATCTGATAGGGCCCGAGCCAGGTTCCTTCCGCGAGAGGCATGATCCTCCGCGGAATTATCGCTCACCGAGGCGCAGCGGCGCACAAGCGCCCATGCGCCTATGCACCTATGCGCCTTCTACATGCGGCACTTCACGGACACCTGCTCGAGGATCTTGTCGAACCCGCGTGTCGTGAACCGGACCGACACCGGCGCCGCATTGTGCGGCGTAAAGCCGAACGTCAGCGTGTGGGAATGCGCCAGACGACGGGCGAACGACGGCCCGTCGGGCGCAAAGAGCGCGTCGTGCTCCTCTGAATCCATCCATCGTTCGGTGGTCCCAGCCTCGTCATCGAAGGCCACATGGATCGTGTGGTTGTCGTCTTCCGGTTCGATCCGCGCCGGCGAATCGGTGAAGACGAAGACGTCTGCCTTGCGGGCGAGACAGCGGACGACCAGCAGCGGATGGACGCGGTGCATCCAGACCGGCACGTCCCGATCGGCGGCCAGCTCGAACGCCGCGCTCTTTGGATGATTGCTCACCCATCGCTTGGCGTTGGCATTGCTCCAGTGCGGCAGGATGCCGGGGGCCGTGCGCGGAACCGCGGACCTTGCGTGCGCCGTCGAGTGGCCCTCAGTCTTGACGGGATTCGAGGGCAGCGATTCACGTGCCGACGAACGCGCGCTCAGGAGCACGACCGTTGCCACGCCGGCGAGCACGACGCCGGCGCCAATCGCGTAGTACCGGCTCGCACTCGTCGTCGGCGCCGCTTGGGGAACCGGCGGACCGACCGCGAGCGCCTGAGACGGCTCGTCGGGAGTCTCGGGATCGGACGCCGTCACGTCGTCTTCGATACCAGCCATATCCACTCGTGCGGCAAGGCCTGTGCCACCGCTCGACCGAGGAGATCGAATGAAGTTGTGAGTACCAGGGACGCGGCGATGCGTAGCCGGTAGAACAGAAATGGGATCCGGCTGACACCTCTGCGTTCGATGGCCCGACTGAAGTCGGGCCCTACCGCTGCACTACTGCGGCAGTAGGGCCGCACTTCAGTGCGGCCGGCCCGCTCACGATCCGACGGTTCTTGTCAACGGAACGAACACGACATCCAGCAGGGATTCCGCGTGCACGCCACCGGCATCCTTCGTGATGAGCATCAACTGCTGCTGCGCCTCACCGACGGGCACGATCATCCGCCCGCCCATTGCCAGCTGGTCGATCAGCGGCTCCGGCACGTGATTGGGCGCGGCGGTCACGATGATCCGATCGAACGGCGCACGCTCCGGCAGGCCGGCATAGGCGTCGCCGCTCCGGACGTGGATGTTTGTGTATCCCAGCTCCGCCAGCAGCGCGCGGGCGCGCGCCGCCAATTCCGTGACGATTTCAATCGTGTCGACCTCCTTGACGATCTGCCCCAGGATTGCAGCCTGGTAGCCGGATCCTGTTCCCACTTCCAGCACTCGGTGCTCGGTCGCGAGCTTGAGCGCTTCGGTCATGAAGGCGACGACGTACGGCTGCGAGATCGTCTGGCCGAAGCCGATGGGGAGCGCGCGATCGTCATACGCCGCGCTGACCTGTTCGGGCGGGACGAAGCGATGTCGCGGCACAGCGCGCATCGCCGCCAGCACCGCGGGATCGGTGATCCCGCGGCGCTCGATTTGATCTTCGACCATCATTGTCCTGACTACTCGTAGCGCAGCGCCTGGATTGGATCGACCTTGCTGGCGCGCATCGCCGGAATCCAGGCCGCGATCAGCGCGACCAGCGTCAGGACCAGCGGCGCGGCGATGAAGACCACGGGATCGGCGGCGGTGACACCAAAAAGGAAGCTCGAGATCAGCCGCGCCAGGCCAAACGCCGAGAGGATTCCGACAACGACCCCGACGACAGCCAGACGCATGCCCTGGAAGACCACCATCTTCCTCACACCGCGCCGAATCGGCGCCGAGCGCCAGGCGAATGCCGATTTCCTGCGTCCGCTGCTCGACGGAGTACGCCATCAGGCCGTAGATCCCGATTGCCGCCAGGGTCAGCGCCGCAAGGCCGAAGACCGTCATCAGCCACATGTTGAACCGCTGCCGCGAGACCGAGCGGGTCACGACCTGATCCATCGTGCGGATCTCGGACACGGGAAGGCCCGTCGCCTGCCGCAACGCTTCCTGAACAGGCGTGGTGAGCGAGTACGGACTGCCCGCGGCACGGATGACCCACGCGAGCGGCGTGATTCTCACGTTCAGCGCGTTCACGAGATCCGGCACCTGCGCCTGCGGAATGTACATCGTCGGCTGCGGATCGTTGTTGAGGCCACCGTCACGGACGTTGCTGACGACGCCAACGATCTGGCGCTCGGGTTCGTCGGCGAACTCGCGCATCACGCCACGGCCGATGATCAGCCGCTCGTTGAGCGGACTCTTCTTCGGCCAGTACTGCCGCGCCATCGCCTCGTTGATGATCACGACGGGCGTCGAATGCGCCATGTCACGATCGCTGAAGGTGCGGCCCTGTTTCACCGGGATCTGAAAGACTTCGAAGTAGCCGGGCGAGACCGTCAGCCAGCCGCCGCCGCCGTGAAACGGACCCTGCTCCAGCTTGCGTCCCACAATTACGAATGGCAGACCGTAGCCGCCTTCGAGCGGGACGCAGCACGTGGCGCTCGCCTCGACGACGCCGGGCAGTGCCTTGAGTCTGGCCACGCCGTCGCGCACCACGTCGTCCACCCCCTGCGACTTCACGTAGCGCGGGCCGCTCATCGACATGCGCATCGTCAGCACGTTGGTGACGTCGAAGCCCGGCTCGACCGTTCTGAGGGCGACGGCCGTGCGCACGAGGAGCGCCGAACCCACGAGCAACACCAGCGCGAGCGCTACCTCGGCGACGACGAGCACCGACCGCGTCTTGTTCTGGCGGAAGCCCGTGCCCGAGCGACCGCTGCTCTCCTTGAGTGTGCCGCTGAGATCGGTGCGCGACGCGTGCAGTGCAGGGATCAGGCCGAAGATGACGCCGGTGGCGATCGACACGGCCAGCGTGAATATCAGCACCCGCCAGTCGAGACTGACGATCGAACCGTTTTCACCCACACGCGGGAGGTCGGCGGTATTGATGGCAAGCAGCGCCCGAATTCCCAGCATCCCGAGGGCCAGGCCGAGGGCACCGCCCGCCAGCGACAGCAGCACGCTTTCAGTGAGCAACTGGCGAACAATCCGGCCGCGGCCCGCGCCGATCGCGGCGCGAATCGCGATCTCGCGCTTGCGGCCGGTCGCACGGACCAGCAGCAGGTTGGCGACGTTGGCGCAGGCAATCAGGAGTACGAAGGCCACCGCGCCAAGCAGCAGCCACAGCGTCGGCCGCACTTCCCGCACGAGCTCGTCGCTCAGACGCTGGACCCAGAATCCGCTGCCGTTTTGCAGCGCGTTCGGATACTTGTGCTTGTACTCGGCAGCCGAGAGCGCCAGGCGCGCCTGCGCCTGGTCGAGCGTGACGCCCGGCTTCAATCGGCCCGCCACCGAGAAGTAATGGCCCTGATCGCTGGTGTGCGGATCGAGCTGGAAGGGGATCCAGGCATCGGGAGACGGCCCGAACTCCGAAACATCGAATGTCGGACCGACGATCCCGATGATCGTGTGCGGCTCGCCACTCAACGAGATGGTCTTGCCGACGATGCGGGGATCGCCGCCGAAACGTCGCATCCAAAGGGCGTGGCTGAGCACGGCGACCAGCTCGCCGCCGGGACGGTCCTCGTCGGCCGTGAAGCCACGGCCCTGCAGCAGCGGCGCACCGAAGAGGCGGAAGTAGTCGGACGACACCTGGTTGGCACGAAGCTGCTCGGGGAGGCCGTCGCCGGTCAGGTTGACGATGTTCGAGCGGTAGGCGGACACGTGCTGGACGACGCTGGTCTGCTCGCGCCAGAACTGGAACTTCGCCGGTGAGCCTGCGCTGAACGCGCCCTGGGGCGACGTCTGTTGAAAGACGACGAGCCGATCGGGCTCGGGAAACGGCACCGGCTTCAGGAGGACCGCGTTCACGATCGAGAAGATCGCCGTGTTCGCCCCGATGCCGAGCGCCAGCGCGGCGACCGCCGCCAGCGTGAAGCCAGGGCTCCGGACGAACATCCGAATCGAGTGCCTGGCGTCCTTGAACAACTCGGAAAGAGACATGTCGCGTCCTTTGCTTCACGTAATGGACGAAAGCGTGCGTGCCGTCGTTCGACCTGGCCAGACGATTGCGAACGTTTGCGCGTCCGGCTCCACGAACCGCACCAACGACTCGCCCTCCTCGGCCAGCTGGGTTCGCACGGCCTTGCTGAGAGCGACGAAAGGCTGTAGCTCGAGCGTTGCCGCCTTCCGCTTGCGCTCGACGCGCCAGGTGCCGGCGACGGCGCCGTCCACCAGGAATGTCGCGGGAACGAACAGGTTGCGCGACGCGATGTGTGGACGATGTTCCTTCGCAATGAATCTGGTGCGATCGGCGTAAGCCAGCAGCAGGTTGTCGAACTCCGGCAGGAAGCGCACCGGCGCCCCCTCGTCCTCGCCGGGCCGCGGCGCTTTCGGCAAGTCGAACAGCTCCCGACCGCGCTCGTCGCTGAACGCGATCAGCTGCGGTCGCAGCGTCTCGAAGATCGCTCTCGCATCGGCGACACCCGCCCACGTTTTCAGATCGTCGGCGCGCGCTGGACCGAATGCCGCGAGATAACGCAAGGCCACCGCGGCCGGGTCGGCCTTCTTCAGCGCTGCGCCCAGCCACGACTCGGCGACGGCAAAATCGCTCGACGCCGGGAACGCCCACGGCGAGCCGGCCTGGGGCGTCTGGACGAGCGGCAAGTGCATCCGCACCGCATACCCCATGGCACGCTCGTCCGCCTTCGGGAACAGCGTCATCAGGTGATCGCGCAGCTCGGCGAAGGTCCGCGGCTCCGCGCCGAAGTACTCGCGCGCGGCGCTCACCAACCTGTCGATGTCGAGGGTGATCGCGCGCTCGCGGAGAATCGCCTGCATGCCCGCCGTCAGGGCCGATTGCATCACGGGCCGGAAGGCAAGATAGTCCTTGCGCGACACCAGGTGCAACGTGCCCCGCATCAACGTGCCCCGGACGATGTCGCGCCGGTCGATGGCCTTGACGAGATCGGACGCCTGAAAGGGCCGAATCCGCGACCAGATCCCGACGAACGGCGGCCGCGCGAGCTGCGCCTGCATCCCGGCCAGGCGCTCGACGACCGCGACCGGCGTCGCCTTCTCGCGCCGCAGCAGCATCTGCCGCGCCAGCGTCGCGCGGTTCATCGCGCGTTCGGACAGCAGCGGGCCCGTGCGCGTCTTGGCGGTCTTGGCTGTTTTTGCCATGCTTTAGTCTGAGCCGTGTAAATCCGCGTGATCCGTGACCGATCTGATCCGCGTCCATCCGTGACGGATCGGATCCGCGTCCATCCGTGACTGATCTGATTCGCGCCCGTCCGTGACTACGCGCCGCCGGGATCGGCGCGCGCGCGCTCGATCAGATCGGCCAGCCGCCGCCGCTGCCGGCCGCTGTCGTCGAAGTTCGCCGGCGACAGCCAGTGCTCGTAGGCGCCGCGCAGGGCCGGCCATTCCCGATCGAGAATCGAAAACCACGCGGTGTCGCGGTTACGGCCCTTGTAGACCACCGCCTGACGGAATATCCCCTCAAAGCTGAAGCCGAGACGTACCGCGGCGCGCCGAGACGGCGTGTTGAGGCTGTCGCACTTCCACTCGTACCGGCGATAGCCGAGCTCGTCGAACGCGCGGCGCATCATCAGGAACATCGCTTCGGTCGCCAGGCGCGTGCGTTGAAGCAGGGGAGAGAAATTCAGGTGCCCGACCTCGATGACGCCCATCGGCGGGTCGATCCGCAGGTAGGCGGCGACCCCGACGGCCCTGGCGGTCGAGCCGTCGACGATTGCGTGAAAGAGCGAATCGCCCTCTCGCGTCATCGTGGCGAGCCATGCCTGATAGTCGGCGAGATCGTCGAAGCCCTCGCTGCTCAGATACGTCCAGTTCCGTCGTCCGGCATCGGCGCGATTGGCCGCGTGGAGCTCCGCGGCGTGCCGCTCCGGATCGAGCGGTTCGACACGCCCATACAAACCAGCCATCGGTGTTCGCGGCGGCACTGGCCGCGCGTTCCAGCGCGGCACCTCGAATCCGATGGGATCGCCGAAGCGGTTCGAGCGGTCGGTCACGATATCCCCAGCGGGTGATTGTACGCACGAGCGCGGTACGCTTGCCATGCCTATCGATTGCGTGAACAATCGGCCCGTGTCCAAGCCCATTCTGATCATCACCGGTGATGCCGGCGAAAGCTACGAGTGCCTCTACGCGCGCCATCGTCTGCTCGAGGCCGGTCTCGAACCGCGGATCGCGGCGCCGAGCCGCCGGCGGCTGCATCTCGTCATCCACGATTTCGAGCCGGGATGGGACACGTATGTCGAGCGACCGGGCTACGGCGCCGAGTCCGATCTGACCTTCGACGACGTCCGCGTCGACGAGTACCGCGCCGTGCTGGTGCTGGGCGGCCGGGCGCCGGAATATCTTCGGCACTCGCCGCGCGTGCTCGAGATCGTGCGCATGTTCGACGAACAGAAGAAATGGATCTTCGCGATCTGTCACGGCGTGCAGATCCTGGCGGCCGCGGGGATCATCGGCGGCAAGCGGGTCACGGCCTACGAGAACTGCCGATGGGAAATCGAAGCGGCCGGGGCCACCTACGTGGCCGCCGATCAGGCCGTCCGCGATGAGCGCATGGTGACGGGCCAGACGTGGCAGTCGCACCCGGAGTTCTATCGGCTCGTATTTGCCTGTCTGGCGAAGTAGACGTCAGGTTCAGGGTTCAGGGTTGCAGGGTCCCGAGCGTCGTGGCCGCCACGTAGTTCTCTGCGGCAGTCGCGTGTACGTCGAGGAGATCGGCCAGGGACCCGCCCTCGTCTGCTTGCATGGGCTCGGCGGCGGCGCGCATTTCTTTGCCACGCTCGGCGCCGCGCTGCAGAAGCGATATCGCACGATCGCGCTCGATTTTCCCGGCGCCGGCTTCAGTCCGCCGCTCCCCCGCTTCACGTTCGATGCACTCGCGGACATCGTGGTCGAGCTCGTGGCCAGCCGCGGCACGCCCGCGCTGTGCCTGCTGGGCCACTCGATGGGAACGATCGTCGCGCTGGAGGCACTCCGGCGTTCGCCCGGGCTCGCGCACGGCTTCATCGCCGTTGGAGGCCTGAGCGATCCGCTGCCTGGCGCGCGATCGCGCATCGCCGCGCGCGCGCAGCAGATCCGGCGGAGTGGCCTGACCGGCGCTTGGCGGCCAGGTGGCGTCGGCCAATCTCTCGCGGCAGACGATCGACGGGCGGCCCGAGCTGGCCGCGCTCTTTGCGCGCCTGTTCGAGCTGCAGTCGCCCGACGGCTACATCGCGACGGCTGAGGCGTTGGCGTCGTGGGAGGCCCGACAGCCGCCGCCACTCGATGGCGTCCGGTGTCTCGCCGTGACTGGTGAGCACGACCTTTACGCACCGCCCGACGCGCTGCGCGAGTTTGCGAAGACCCTTCCCGCCGAGACCGGCGTCCAGGTCGTACCCAACGCCGCTCATCTGCCGTTTCTCGAGCAGCCGTCAGCATTCGCCGCGATCGTCCGCCGATTTCTCGACGCGATGACAGACGTACCAAGGCCCGAGCTTTAGCTCGGGCAACGCTTGCAATCCGCCGATTGCCCAAGCTAAAGCTTGGGCCGACGTACTGAAGTCGGCCTCGATAGCCAGCTTCCGTTACACCCTCGTTACAGCGACGGGGGTAGGCTCGCGTTTTCCTCAGCCAGGAGGACGCGCGAACGATCGCGACTGCCCTCGGCCACAGCCTGAAATTCGGCGACATGATGTACGGGTCCGACAGGGCAGGCCTTGTCTGCGCGTATGTCTTTCCCCCGGGCGGTCTCGGCACGCCCATCACGTCCGACGAAGCCGTGGCGTGGCTTGCCGGCGCAGGCAGATCAGTCCGCCTTCGTGTGGCTCCACTTCAACCTTGCCAACGCGGCCTCACAGCGATGGCTCGCTCAGCATCTCGACCTGCCCCTTGACTTTCACGATCTCCTCGGCCTCAGCAGCAGCACGCGCATCGAGGCCTCCGGCGACGCCCTGCTGGGCGTCCTGAACGACGTGACGTTCTTCGCGCTCGAAGCGTCGACCGCGTCGACCGTGACGCTCTATGTCGATCGCCGGATGCTGGTGAGCGCGAGGACGACGCCACTGAAGGCCGTCGATCGGCTGCGGGCCGCGGTCAAGGCGGGCGAGCCGTTCCGATCGCCGTGCGAGTTGCTCGCGCATCTGCTGCGCGACCAGGCCGAGGTGCTGGTCCACATCGTGCGCGATGCGACACGGCAGGTGGATGTCATCGAGGACGATCTGATGCTTCACCGCGCGGCGACCCATCGTCCCAAGCTCGGCGCCCTGAGGCGGACGCTCGTGCGACTTCAGCGGCTGCTCGCGCCCGAACCGGCCGCGCTGTTCCGGCTGCTGAACCGGCCGCCGGCGTGGGTCAGCGGCGAGGATGCGAGCCGAGCTACGCCAGTCGGCGGAGGAATTGTCGGCCGCTGTGGCCGATTCCGTCGCCCTCGTCGAGCGCGTGCGGCTGCTTCAGGAAGAGCTGACCGCGCATGTCAACGAGCAGACAAACCGGACGCTGTTCGTGTTGACGGCGGTGACCGTGCTGACGCTGCCGATGGTGATCATCCCGGGTCTGTTCGGCATGAACGTCGGCGGCGTCCCGTTCAAGGATCACCCGAGCGGATTCTGGGCGGTTGCGGGAATCGTGGTGGTGCTGGTGGTCGGCGGCGCAATTGCGGCGTTCAGGAGGGGCGCGCCTTAGCGCCGTCACAGTCAGTGCCGCGGTCAAGGTCACGGATCGACGCGGACGGACACGGATCACACTGATCAATCCGTCACGGATGGCGCGGACACCGCGAATTCATACCTTATCAACCCGTCACGGATCGACGCGGACGGACACGGATCACACCGATCAATCCGTCACGGATGGCGCGGACACCGCGAATTCATACCTTATCAACCCGTCACGGATCGACGCGGACGGACACGGATCACACCGATCAATCCGTCACGGATGGCGCGGACACCGCGAGTTCATACCTTATCAACCCGTCACGGATCGACGCGGACGGACACGGATCACACCGATCAATCTGTCACGGATGGCGCGGACACCGCGAGTTCATACCTTATCAACCCGTCACGGATCGACGCGGACGGACACGGATCACACTGATCAATCCGTCACGGATGGCGCGGACAACACGGAAGAACAAATAGGGTCCGTGTTGATCTGTGTACTTCCGTGACTGTCCTGCATCCGTGTACTTCCGCGACTGATCTGGATCTGTGTACTTCGGTGATGATCTGTGACCGACCTGAATCTGTGTGCGTCCGTGACTGATCCGGACCGGCGCGCCGGCCTGAATCCGTGACGACGGACGTCAGGCGACGGACGTGGCCTGTACCGAGGCTTCGACGGCGGGCAGGTAACACGGTGAACGTGGTGCCCACGCCGATGGCGCTGTCGCAGTACACGAACCCGCCTGACTGCTTGACGGTGCCATACACCGTCGCCAGGCCGAGGCCGAGGCCCTGCCCTCGCGGCTTCGTCGTGAAGAACGGCTCGAAGATCTTCGCCTGCGTTTCGAGATCCATGCCGCAACCGGTGTCCGAGACGCGCAGCGCCACATACGGGCCTTGCGGCATCTCGGGGCCACGAACGGCGCCCGCGGTGTTGAGCTCGACTTGCGAGACCGACACCGACAGGCGGCCGCCACCGGGCATGGCCTCACGCGCGTTGGTCGCGAGGTTCACCAGAACCTGCTCGATCTGCGAAGCGTCCACATAGACTCGACAGGGTTCGTGGGACGGCGTGCACTCCAGCTCCACGTCGTCGCCGACGAGGCCGGCCAGCGACCGTTCCATCGACGAGACCGTTTCGCTCAGGCTCACGACCGTGGGGCTGAGCATCTGCTTGCGCGAGAACGCGAGCAGGTGCCGCGCGATGGTCGTGCCGCGATCGGCGGCGCGCTTCACTTCGGTCGTCATCTGGTGGAGTCGCGGACGATCCTGCAGCTCCTCGAGCAACAGCTCGGCATATCCGGTCACGACAGTCATCAGGTTGTTGACGTCGTGCGCGATCCCTCCAGCCAGCCGACCGACCGCTTCCATCTTCAGGGTCTGCCGAAGCTGCACTTCCGCGCGGCGAAGCGCTTCCGCAGTCCGGGGATCGATGTCGAGATCGGGGATCGCTGGGTCGCCGGGGGTTCGAATGGACATTCGTGGGGGCCTGTACGCCCCGAAAGCAAAGCTGGTTCCCAGGTTTTCGCATCGGGGCGGAGCGCGTGTCGGGCTGCAATCGCGGGTTTTCCTTAAGAATTCCGGGGACAGGCGCCACACGGTTGTGTCGGCCGGCTGACACTGCCGTCGGGGAACTGACAGCTGAGCTTACGGCTTGGACCCGTCTTCACTTCACGCGCCCGTACTTGCGCATCGCCGCCATCAACCGATCATGGGGCAGCGCGAACACCCGAAGTCCGTCGGCGCCGGTCATGGTGTCGGCGGCGAGCAGGGCGTTGAGGATGGCTTCTTCCGTCGCCTGCACCGTCGCGTAGAAGAGCGGGTTGATGCGATCGTTAGGGAGGATGTCCACACGCGACGTGGCTTTCTGCGCGGCGACGCCCGGATTGGCGGTCGAGAACGCGACGAAGATATCGCCGGACGAGTTCTCGCCCTTCCCGCCCATTCGACCGACGCCCAGGGACGCGCGCGTCACGACGCGCTGCAACTGATGCGGCAACACCGGGGCGTCTGTGGCCACGACGATGATGATCGAGCCGGCGCCGGCATCGTCTGGCTTCGGGTCGGCATCCGTGCAGCGACGGCGCGTCGAGGCCGACGCCGGGTTGTCGATGGACATGCACGGGGTTAGATCGGGAATCTCCTCGCCTACCGGAACGCCGCCGACGCGCAGCTCGCTGCGCCGACCGTAGTTGCATTGCACCAGCACACCCACCGTGTAGCCGCCGTCGTCCTTTGAGAGGACCCGAGAGGCTGTCCCAATCCCGCCCTTGAAGCCATGACAGATCATGCCGGTGCCACCACCGACGTTTCCCTCCGGCACCTTGCCCGTCGTCGCGCCATCCAGCGCTGAAATCGTGTGCTCGGCCGTGACGTGGAAGCCGTTGATGTCGTTGAGACCGCCGTCGTAGGTCTCGGCGACAACGGGAAGCCCCCACGGCTGAAGCCCCGGACGCTTCGCCTGCCATCGGAGAATGGCATCGCGGACGATGCCCACGCTGTGCGTGTTGGTAATGCCGATCGGCCCCTCGAGAAACCCGCTTTCACGAATCCAGGTGGTGCCGGTCATCTCCCCGTTGCCGTTCAGCGTGAACCATGCCGAAAACACGGGATCGTTCGAGGTCTTGCCCCGAGGGTGCACGACGGTGACGCCGGTTCGAATCGGCCCGTTGCCGACGTCGAGCCGCCCGCTGCCGGAGATGAGCGTCGTGTGGCCGACCTCGACGCCGGCGACGTCGGTGATTGCGTCGAGCGCGCCGGCCGTACCGCCGATCACCGCGCTCAGCCCCATCTCGCGGGCGCGTTGCTTGGGGTCTGGCGTCGTTTGTGCGGTCGATGCTGCAGTGGTGAGCAGGAGGATCGACAGGGCGCGCGCGATGTGGGTCATGATTGGCTACTGTATGCGAGTCTCACGATTCGGGCTGACCGTGCTGATGGCGATCGCGGCATTCGTGCCGACGGTGGCCGATCAGGCCGACTACACAAACCCCGTCCTTCCGGGCGATTATGCGGATCCGTCGGTCGTTCGAGTCGGCGCCGATTACTGGGCGACGGCGACGACCTCGGAATGGGCGCCAATCTTTCCGATCCTCCACTCGCGCGATCTGGTGAACTGGACGCAGTCGGGCGCGGTGTTCGATGCGCCGCCCGCCTGGTCGTCGGGCAGCTACTGGGCGCCGGAGATCTCCTACGACGGCACGCGCTTTCTCGTCTACTACACAGCGCGCAAGACGGGTGGGCCGTTGTGCGTGGCGGTTGCCATGGCGCTCAAGGCCACAGGTCCCTATACCGATCATGGGCCGCTCGTGTGCCAGGACGCGGGATCGATCGATGGGGCGCCGATCAAGGACGAGAAAGGACAGCGGTATCTTGTCTGGAAGGAGGACGGCAACAGCCGGAAGCAGCCGACGCCGATCTGGGCGCAGCGCCTGTCGGCTACTGGCACGAAGCTCGAAGGCGAACCGCACGAACTACTCCGCAACCGCGCCGACTGGGAAGCACACCTCATCGAAGGCCCGTACGTCCTCAAGCGCAATGGCTGGTTCTATCTGTTCTACTCGGCCGACGCGTGCTGCGGACGCTCGTGCGATTACAAGCTGGGCGTCGCACGCGCGAAGCAGCTGCTGGGGCCGTGGGAACGCAATCCGGCCAACCCGATTCTGGGGGGCAACCCCCGCTGGCAATGTCCGGGGCACGGTTCGGTCGTCGAGACGGCTGACGGCCGCGATTTCCTGCTCTATCACGGCTATCGAACCATTGGTTTTCAATTCGTCGGGCGGCAGGGCCTGCTCGACGCGATCGCATGGACGACTGATGGGTGGCCGACGATCAACGACGGCAACGGTCCAAGCGAGAAAGCGGCGTCGCCGCTCGGCCCGAGCGCAGCGAAGGCCGAGTCGAGCGACTTCGTGGACGACTTTCTCGGACCCCGCCTGCGCGTCGGCTGGCAGTGGCCGTGGAACCGGACGCCGAATTCCGCCTTCGTCGCGAAGTCGCTCGTGCTTCGCGCCGCCGGCAATGACCCTGGCAGCGCCGTGGATACGATCGTCGCGCGGCAGCCCCGCGCCGGCGACTACACGGCCACCGCGCGAGTTGCGAAGATCGCCGGCGGCGCGATGGCCGGTGTTGCCGCATACGGGGATGCCGCCAACGCTCTCGGCGTCTCGCTGACCTCGGATGCCATCGTGGTATGGGTGCGTGAGAAGAACGCCCAGCGATCGATCGCGACGACGCCGGTCACCGTGACGGGATGGGTCGACCTGCGGATGGTTGTCGTAGGCGCGCAGCGCTACCGCTTCCAGTTCAGTGTCGACGGCAGCGACTGGCAGAAGATCGGCGATGAAGCCGACGGCTCCTACCTTCCTCCTTGGGACCGGGCCGTCCGCGTCGCGCTCGCCGTGGGCGGGGACAAAAACGCCGAAGGTCGATTCGACTGGTTGCGAATAGTGCCTGCGAGCAGTCAGCGCGACAAATAGAGACCAAGCTCCGCGATCAGCGGCGACGCGCGGCTCTCCAGCACCGTCACGCGCACGCGGTCGGTGGTCGTCTGACCCACCGGCACGATGCGCTTGTAGCCGACGGTGGTGATCTCCGACAGCGTGGTCCATGCGCCATCGACCCACGCCTCAATGCGGCCCCGAGCGATGCGCTGCCCCAGCGCAATCGGCTCCTGCAGGACGACGCGATCGAAGCGAACGGGGCGCGGGAGCACCACGAGCAGCCGCGGGGCTGACACCTGACCGGGGGACACGCCCGTCATGCGCTCATGCGCCCCTGCGCCTGTGCGCTCGTCGCCGGCCCAGAACGTCTCGAGGTTGCCGTCCGTGAGCACGGGGACATCAGCCGCTTCACGCGCCAGGTTGTCGCGATACCGCTCGTCAAGCAGCCGCCGCATGCCGGCGATCGACTGCACGTCAACATCCGCGATGAGCCCTCGCCGATCCGGCGGGACGTTCAGCAGCAGCTGGCAATTACGGCCGACGGACGCCTCGTAGAGCGACGCGAGATCGTTGGCCGTCTTGACCCGATTGTCTTCCGACGTTCGGTAGAACCATCCGGGACGGATCGAGACGTCGCATTCGGGAGGCACCCAATCGGGGGCGTCGCGAAAGCCTTCGGTCAGCTCGCGACTGAGCTCGGTCCCGGGGACATAGCGGGCGCGATCGATCAGCGACCACGACGTGGCGCCGCCTTCGCCGCGCTCATTGCCGACCCAGCGCACGTCCGGACCGGCATCGCTGAAGATCACGGCGTCCGGCTGCAGGCGCCGCACGGTGCCGATGAAGAGCGGCCAGTCGTACACCTGCCGCTTGCCGTTGGGTCCCTCGCCGTTCGCGCCATCGAACCAGACCTCGAACACCGGGCCATAGCGACCCAGGACTTCCTCCAGCATCGCCGCGAACACACGATTGTAGTCGGCGGTTCCGTAAGCGGGATGATTTCGATCCCATGGCGACAGATAGACTCCGAACTTCAGGCCCTGCTCGCGACAGGCGTCCGACAATTCGCGCAGCACGTCGCCACGACCGGAACGCCACGGGCTCCGCGCGATGGTGTGCGTCGACAGCGCCGATGGCCACAAGCAGAAGCCGTCGTGGTGTTTCGCCGTGACGATGACGCCACGGAAGCCCGCCTGCTTGAACGCTCGCACCCACTGCCGCGCATCGAAGGCGGACGGGTTGAAGATCGCCGGGTCTTCCCGGCCGGTGCCCCATTCGACGTTCGTGAACGTGTTGGGTCCGAAGTGGACGAAGGCGTTCGTCTCCATCCGCTGCCAGGCCACCTGCGCGGGCGTCGGGAGCGGCGGAGCCGGTCGACTCGGATCCCCGATGGCTGCGGCAAGCGCAATCGGCGCGATCGCGCTGAGTGCAAGTCCGAGGGCGTGCTGGCGGGTCACGGCGTGGTCACTCGAGCGGCGCCGGCTCGCGATGGGCCACAACACGGCCGACGGCGGCTTCGCCGTCCAGGATCGCGAGCGTGCGGGTATACAGCGCCTGCGCTTCCTCGTGGCTGTTGGCAATGGCGGTCATCCCGAGCTTGCCGTGCTCGGACATCGCGCCAATCAGGTAGAAGAGCACGCCCGACTCGGTGCGATGGTCGTAATGCAGCTCGTGGACGGTCAGGATATCCACGAGATCTTCGGGCAGCAAGCCGCGATAGGCTTCGGATTTCAGGTTGTCGGTCGCGATGTAGTACTTGGCGCGGCCTCCCAGGGAGTAGAAGAGGCCCGACTCGGCATCGAGGCGGCCGCCGCTCAGGAACCTCAGCGCGAGGAACGGGTGCGTCGTGCCGACGACGCGCAGGTTGATCTCGAGCGCGGTGAGCGTCCATTTGTCCGTGGGGCCGTCGCGGTGCGCGAGGAAGTCCACGCCGAAGCGGCTGACGACACCGTGCGCGGCCAGCGCGCGGCCGACGCGATCGCCGGCGTCCTGAAGCGCGACGCGATAATCGTCCTGCGCCGGAAATCGGCACCCGAGATAGACCTGGCCCGACGGGCCACCCAGGATCTGGTCGTGGGTCGAAATCAGTACGACGTCGCCGCCCGGGCTGGTGCGGAACTGCGCGCTCGGTGAATGCTTCTCCTGTGCGTCGATGAATTCCTCGACGATCCCGCCCATCGTCGCGAACTCGTCGAGATACGCGCGCGGCGTCTGATCGGGCGAACAGATCGAGATGGTCTGCAGCGCTTCGCGCAGGGCGTCGCGGCTGCGCGACTCGGGGAAGGTGAACACCGCATTCCCTTCTCCGGAGAAGCTTTCGTCCAGCTTGATGACGGCGCGGCGAATCGCCGGGCGCTCGTCGCGCAGGGCGACAAGCGCGGCGACGAAGTCGGATTCGCCTTTCAGATCTTCAGCACCGGCCGGGAGATCGACGCCGGCCTGACGGAAGATCTTCCGGCTTCCCGACTTGGTGCCCAGGTGCGACAGCGCCGGGTCGAGGCCGTTGAGGGGCACGCCGAGCAGGACCGACAGCTTGCGCTCGAGGGGCGTCGAGTTGAAGACGGTCATGTAGGCGCGGGAGGGGTCCTGGATTGCCCACCGGATCCGTTGAATCAGGCGCGGCCGCTCGAGGATCTTCTCCGTCAGCGATCGGGGCGACGAATCGTGCGCGCACAACATCGTCAGCCGCGCCGCGGGCGTGGCTGGCGGGGACGCCGGTGAGGAGGTTCAGGTAGTACTCGAGGATCATCGGGTGCACCGGCTGCGACGTGATGTAGACCATGTGCGCGCGCGGGTTCCGCAGCCGGATCAGGAGCAGGAGCAGCCGTTCCTCGTAAAAGGGGGCGCCGACCAGCTTCTTCAGCTCACGCTGGTCGAGGGTCATCGAGGGCACGACCACCGATGTATAGGTTCGCTCGTCGCAATCGGTCAGCGAATCCCACACGCCGTCGAGGCGCGGCTTCAGGTTCTCGAACATCGCGAGCTCGTCCTCGCTGGACAAGTCGCAGGCAAAGGGAGGCTTCGGCAACATCGTGCTCTGCAGTCTAAAACATGAGGGGGTGCGACAGGTGCGTCGGGTGCGACAGGTGCGGCGCACCGTTTAGAATCGCCGAATGCCCGACCCCCTGTCGCGCCGCGACTTCCTCCGATACTCGGCAACCGCCGGAGCGTTCGTCAGCCTCGCGTCGCCGCGGCCAGCTGGCATTTCCGCAAGAGAGCGGGAGGACGGCCCGCTCCGTGCCGATGTCCCGCCGGCGGGCTGGTTCGACCTACCGATGCGCTGGGTGCAGCTCGCGCTCGTCGAAAACGATCCCGGCCAATTCGACTTGAAGTTCTGGCTCGACTACTTCCGACGGCTGCACGCCGACGCGGCCACCCTGAGCGCGGGCGGAATCGTCGCCTACTATCCGACGAAGGTGCCGCTGCACCATCGAAGTGCCTGGCTTGGCGAGCGCGATCCGTTCGGGGCGCTGGTGTCGGGATGCCGCGCGATGGGCATGCACGTCGTGGCGCGAACCGACCCTCACGCGGCACGGGATGAGGTGCGGCAGGCGCATCCCGACTGGATTGCCGTTGACCAGGGCGGCACGCCGCGAAGGCACTGGGCCAACCCCGATCTGTGGATCACCTGCGCGCTCGGGCCCTACAACTTCGAGTTCATGGATCAGGTCCATCGCGAGATCGTCGAGACCTACAAGGTGGACGGGATCTTCTCGAACCGGTGGAAGCCGCAGGGCGGCGACTGTTACTGCGTGCACTGCGTCGAGAACTTCAAGACGGCCACCGGGCACGATCTCCCCCGCTCGACCGACATCACCGACTCTGGACGACGGGAGTTCGTCGAATGGCGCAACGCGCGGCTGATCGAGCTGTGGAGGCGGTGGGATGCCACCGTCCGCGCCGCGCGTCCCGAGGCGCGGTTCATTCCCAACGGGCCGCCGACGCTCAAGAGCGCCGGCGAGCTGGCCGAGATCCAGTTCTCGGATTACCAGGCACGCCACGGCCTGATGCCGCCGTGGGCGAACGGCCGCCGCGCCAAGGAATTCCGCTCGGTGATGGGCCGCCGTCCGATCGGCGGCATCTTCAGCGTCGGCGTCGAAGAGCGCTACCGGTGGAAGGACTCGGTCCAGAGCGAACCTGAAATCCGGCTGTGGGTCGCCGAGGGCACGGCGAACGGTCAGCGGCCGTGGGTGGCAAAGTTCTCAGGCGTGCTCCACGACCGTCGATGGCTGTCGATGGTCGAGCGCATTTACGACTGGCATTTCGCCCATGAGCGCTATCTGCGGAACGAGGCGCCGCTGGCGCGCGTCGCGCTTCTCCACTCGGAGCAGACGGCGGCGAACTATCCCGGGATCGCCGAAGAGGACCGCCACGAGGACCACGTCCTCGGCATGTACCAGGCGCTCATCGAGGCGCGTATCCCGTTCGAGCTGGTCCACGAGGCGTTTCTGGATCCCGAGCGCCTTGCGCCGTTCAAGCTGCTGATCCTGTCGGACGCGGCCGCACTGTCAGACGCCCAATGTGACGCGATCCGCGCATTCGCCACGCGCGGAGGCAGCATCGTCGCCACCTTCGCCTCGTCGCTGTGCACGGAAGCAGGCAATCGGCGCAGCGATTTCGCCCTCGGCGATCTCTTCGGTGTGCGCTTCACCGGTCGCGTGGACGGCCCGATGCAGAACTCGTATCTGAGCCTCGACACGGATCGGCACACGGGCCGGCGGCATCCCGTGCTGGACGGTCTTGACGCGGCGCCGCGCATCATCAACGGGGCGTTCAGGCTGGACGTGACGCCGACAGTGGAGTTCCCGTCGCCGGTGACGCTGATTCCGACCTACCCCGACTTGCCGATGGAAGACGTCTACCCGCGCGTCGCGCACACCGATACGCGCGAGCTCTATCTGCGCGAGGTCGGCGCTGGGCGGGTGGTCTACATCCCGTGGGACATCGATCGGATCTTCTGGGAGATTCTGTCGCCGGATCACGGCCGGGTGCTGCGAAACGTGGTGACATGGGCACTCGACGAGCCGCCAGTGGTGGAGGTCGACGGTCCGGGGCTCCTGGATGTCAGCGTCTGGCGCCAGCGCGGGTCGATCACCGTGCATCTGGTAAACCTGACCAATCCGATGATGATGAAGGGGCCGATCCGCGAGATCATCCCCACCGGTCCGCACCGAGTGCGGCTGCGGCTGCCGAAGGGCGCAGCGGCGCGGAAGGTCCAACTGCTCACGGCGGGTACAACGCCGGATGTGCGGACAGACAACGGAACCCTGACGGTCGTGGTGCCTTCAGTTGATGTCCACGAGGTGGTCGCGATCGATCTGTGAAAGCATGTGGCGGCGGGGCTTTAGCCCCGCGATCAGCATGGGCGCATGGGCGCATAGGCAGGGCGGCATGGGCGCATAGGCGCATGGGGACATGGGGACATGAGGATGAGACGACGAGATTTTCTGGCGACAACCGCCGCGGCGCTGACGCTGCCGTTTGCTCCCCGCGTCCGTGCGGGCGGCGAGCGACGCTTCCTCTACGTCGCCGAGCCCGGCATCAGGAACTACGTCGAGTACGGCGGGATCGGCGTGCTGGTCTTCGACATCGACAAGGGATACGAGTTCGTCCGGCGCATCCCGACGTTCACGCCGGCGGAAGGCAAGCCGCCCGAGAACGTCAAGGGGATCGCGGCAAACGGCCGGACCGGCCGTCTCTATGTGAGCACGATCGGGCGGCTCGGCTGCATCGACCTGGCCACGGATCGGCTGCTCTGGCAGAAGGAGCTCGAAGGCGGCTGTGATCGCATGGCACTCTCGCCCGACGGCACACTGCTCTACGTGCCGTCGTTCGAGGGGCCGCACTGGAATGTGGTCGATGGCTCGAGCGGCGAGCGCCTGGCCAAGGTCGTGACGGACGCCGGCGCGCACAACACCGTGTACGCGCTGGACGGCAGTCGCGTCTACCTGGCGGGCCTCCGATCGCCCGTCCTGTCCATCGCCGACCCGAAGACCCATACCGTCGTGCACACGGTTGGCCCCTTCTCGAACTCGATCCGTCCGTTCACCGTGAATGGCGACCAGACCCTGTGCTATGTCAACGTCAACGAGCTGCTCGGGTTCGAGATCGGCGACATCAGGACCGGCAAGAAACTGCACCGGGTCGAGGTGCAGGGCTACGGGAAGGGGCCGGTCAAGCGGCATGGGTGTCCCTCTCATGGCGTCGGCCTGACGCCGGACGAGCGCGAGATCTGGTTGTGCGATGGCCACAACAACGCCCTCCATGTCTTCGACAACACGGTCATGCCGCCGAAACAGATCGCCACGATCCCGGTGCGCGATCAGCCTGGCTGGATCTCGTTCAGCATCGACGGGGCACGCGCGTACCCTTCGACGGGGGAGGTGTTCGACACGCAATCGAAGGAGCGGATCGTGGCACTGCGGGACGAAGCGATGCGCGAGGTCGGGAGCGAGAAGCTGCTCGAAGTGGTGTTCGATGGCGCCCGTCCGGTGCGCGCGGGCAACCAGTTTGGATTGGGCGTCAGAGCGGCACGGCCGAGCTGAGGATCGGCTCAGCCGGAGAGGCGGAGCTGAAGCTCCGCCCTACAGCAGTGGGAGCCATGGTAGCGTGTCACATGGCATCAGTCGGACGATTCCTCTCGCTGAAATTCCTTCCCACCTGGCCGGATCTCGCGCTGCTCGTCCTGCGCGTGTGGTTCGGCAGCCTGCTCCTGCTCCTGCACGGGTGGATGAAGATTTCCAATTACGCCGTCATGTCGCAGAGGTTCGCCGACCCCTTCGGCATCGGCTCGCCGGCCAGCCTCGCGCTCTCGATCTTCGCCGAGGCGGTCTGCTCGTCGCTGATTGTGGTCGGCCTGTTCACGCGCTTCGCGGCGCTCGTCTGCATCATCAACATGACGACGGCATTCGTGGTCGGGCACGGCGGGGCGCTGACAGGGCCGCGCCCCGGAGAGCTTGCGTTTCTCTATCTGGGCACTTTCATCACGCTATTGCTGGCGGGGCCCGGGCGATTTTCGATCGACGGCAACCGGCGGACCTGAAGGTGCGCCCTACGCACGAAGAATAACGAGGACCAGCAGCATGACGCGCGCCTCCCGACTCTGTCTCTGCACGATTGCGCTCGCCGTGGCTGCCGCCCTGCCGCGCGCACAGGATCGCGTCACGGCCTTCGTCAACGTCCACGTCGTGCCCATGGACCGGGAGATCGTGCTCCGCGATCACACCGTCCTCGTCAGCGGCGACCACATCGTCGGGCTCGGACCGTCGGCGAAGGTCACGCCGCCCGCCGGCGCGACAATCGTCAACGGCGCCGGGAAGTATCTGACACCCGGCCTCGGCGAAATGCATGGCCACCTGACTGGCGGCGACGTTGCGCTGAACGAGCGGATTCTGCTGCTGAACGTCGGCCGGGGCATCACGACCCTCCGCGGCATGCTGGGGCATCCGTCGCACCTCGTCCTGCGCGAGCGCGTCAGGAAGGGCGAGCTGCTCGGCCCCACGATCTATACGTCGGGCCCGTCGCTCAGCGGGAACACCGTGCCCGACGAGGCAACCGCCACCCGGCTAGTCGAAGAGCAGAAAGCCGCGGGCTACGACTTTCTGAAGATTCATCCGGGCATCAAGCGCGGCCCCTTCGACGCGCTGGCCGCGACGGCGACCCGCCTCGGCATCGGATTCTCGGGCCACGTACCTGTGGACGTGACGCTCGAGCGAGCCCTAGAAACCCGCTACCGGTCCATCGACCATCTCGACGGCTACGTCGAAGCGCTGGTCAAGGACGGCGCACCGGTCAACGCGAAGGAACCCGGCTTCTTCGGCCTCGCACTCGTCGATCATCTGGACGAATCGAAGATCGCGGGGCTCGTGGCGAAAACGAAGGCCGCCGGCGTCTGGAACGTGCCCACGCAAAGCCTGGTTCCTGCGTTCATGGGTCCCCAGACGACGGACGCGCTCGCGTCGCGGCCGGAGATGAGATACCTCCCGAAGCAGCTGACCGAACAGTGGGTCCAGGCACGCAATGGCTTCCTGCAGGACGTGGCCGACGTGCCGGTCGAGAAGCGCCGACAGTTCGAGACGGTCCGCGCGAAGATCATCAAGGCGCTGGACGACGCCGATGCGGGCGTGCTGCTGGGCGCCGACACGCCGCAGATCATGCAGGTGCCGGGGTGGGCAACGCATGGCGAGCTGAAGGCGCTCGTGGCATCCGGCCTGACGCCCTACCGCGCGCTGCGCGCCGGCACGATCAACGTCGCGCGATTCTTCGGCACGGCGGATCAGACCGGCAGCGTCGCCGTCGGCAAGGAAGCGAGTCTCGTGCTGGTCGATGCCAATCCGCTCGAGGACGTCGGGAACCTGGGAAAGATCAGCGGCGTGATGGTGCGCGGCCGTTGGATCACGGCCGCCGAGCAGGACAAGATGCTGACGCCCCTGCAGTAGGGCCCGACTTTAGTCGGGCCACTGGCCACTGTCAGGCCGCACTGAAGTGCGGCCCTACTGCTTCGGTTCCAATGCCTTACATGACGACGTTTACGAGTGGGCGCCCAATCAGCATGAACACCGTCGTCAGCACCAGGAAGACCACGAGCCAGGACGATGACAGGCCGAAGGCGTCGAGGCTGCGGGGTGGATAGCGGACTTCGATCGACTCGATGCGGGAGCTTGCAGAGAGCGGTGATTCCGCGGGATTCAGGAACTCGTCCCACATCCCCGCACGCGGTCTGAGCGGCGCGCGGGCCGCGACCGACCTCGAAACCGTGATGCGCTTCGTGACCGCGTCACCGCCCAGAACGAGCCGAAGGTCGGTACTCGCCCGGCCGTTCGGCCACGATCCGCCAGGCGCCCTCGCGCAACGACGGCGCCCAGACGCACGGTGTCTCCACGCGCACGCCCGGCGGCGCCTCGAGCGAGAGCGCCGGGCGATTGGTGCCGGCGACCGCGTCAGGCGCCAGCCTCACCATCACGATCGTCCGAGTCGACGGCGCCAATCCGTCGTACCCATACCACGACTCGAGTTGCGCGAGGAGTCGCGTCGCTGCCCGGCTCATATAACTATTCGGTTATATACATGCTGAGGCGCCTGCGCGAAGTCATCGCCTCGCAGGACGCCATGCTGGCGCGCGCCGGCGAGCCGACAGGGGTGACGTCGGTCGAAGCCCTGGTCGCCGAATACGAGGCGCACCTGCGGAAAACGCGCGCGCTTCTCGCCAACCGCTCCTGTTTCGACACGCTCTATGTCGATTACGCCGACGCCATCACCGCGCCGCGCGCGGTCGCCGAGCGGGTCAAGGCGTTTGTCGGCGGCCTCGACGTCGATCGCATGGCCGACGCCGTCAACGCGCAGCTGTACCGGCAGCGCCAGCGCTAGTCGGCGTCGCGGACGCCGGGCGGGGTCACGGATTTCCTGTCACGGATTCCAGTCGCGGATTCCAGTCACGGATTACACGGACACACACGGATCTCTTTCGTCGTTGATCCTCTGAATGATGTTGTCCGCGAACGTCCGTGTTGAGTCTGATCGGCGTGGTTCCGTGACCGTTCCGGGTGCGCCGGTCTTGCGATCCGCGCCTCCGATGTCAGTCCCCGTCCATCCGCGACGGGAGGTCCACGACCGCGTCGCCGATGACGAGGACGGACGCCACCGCGACGGCGACGAGCACCCAGAACAGAAAACGGACCGTGCCTGAAGCGGCGGGAAGCTCGGGCTGTCGTTCGAGGCGCTGGGAGAGGCGCATGTTGCCGGGGACCGGCAGTATGCGCTCGGGCGAAGATTTATTTCAAGTTAAATAGATCGATGCCGTATTTTTCAGCGAAAAACTCGACGTTTGGGAGGACATCGTCTACTGTGAGCGTTTATGCCGCTCGTCCAGGTCCGTCGTGGGCGTCCACACAAATTCAGCCGGCCTGCCCGTACGGTCACGATGACGCTGCCCGACGATGTCATCGAGGTGCTCGGGCAAGTGGACACGGACCTCGGTCGGGCGGTTGTGCGGCTGGCGATGCCGCTTCGCAACCGGCCACAGTCCCCGCTGGCCGAGATCGCGACGTTCGGCACGCGCGCCGTAATCATCGTGCCGCCCAGCCAGGTGCTCGCAACCATGTCCGGCGTGGAACTGGTGCCGCTGGCGGACGGACGCGCGCTCATCTCGCTCGACGAGAACACGACGCTGTCGGAGTTCGAGCTGTCCGTGCGCGACACGCTGGATCGGCGCGACCTCGACGCGTCCGAACGGTCGCTGTTAGCCGCGCTGGGCGACATGCTGCGCCAGGCGCGCCGCGACACGCGCCTGACCGTCCGGCAGATTCTGGTCCTGCGCGCCCGCGGCTCGCGCGCCCGCGCCCGCCGCGAGCCGAAGGCACGGTAATGCGGTGTCGCGACGGTGTTGCACGGTCGTGGCCCGAATGTCATCTGCGGCGTCTATGGTGATCATGCGGGAGGCGAGAGTGATGCGAACCGCGACCCATGGCGTGTTACTCGTCCCAAAGGACGATCCCCGGCGTGCCCTGCTGGTGCGGATAGCCGGCACGTTCCTGAAACAGCCAACGCTGCGGCTGACACTGCCACAAGCACAGCGCTTGTGGAACATCGATGCGAAGACCTGTGACGAGCACCTCTCGGAGCTCGTCGGCGCGCATTTCCTCGAAGTGCGCGATCGTCACTATCAACTGACCAACGAAAAAGACATCTGGTGATGGCCGTAACAGTCCAGCTTCTGGCCATTCGCCTTTAGTCGCCGTGCTTCTAACTTTCTCATGGAAGAGCTTTGCCAGAAGCGAGCGATGGCACAGCAAAAAGTGCACACTTGCAACGGTGCAATCTTTGCTCTAGCGACGGCCGCTACCTACTGGCACTTTCGCGGAGGAAGTTAATGATGAGGTCCGAGCCTCCCCGGCGATTCGGTCGCGCGTGGTTGCTGGCGGTTCTGCTTGCAGCGGGGTCCGCCCACAGTGTCTTCGCGGACCCGATCGTCGTCACGGCGTCGAACGACGCCACCACACTGGCGAACACGCTGCTGGCAGGGGGCGGCGGCATCACGCTCAACAATGCCGTCTACACCGGTGGAGGCACTGCGTCAGGTACTTTCGCTGGCGGAAATGGGGTCATCGGGTTCGACGCCGGCGTCGTCCTGACCAGTGGCGTCGCGACGTTCGTGACCGGTCCGAACACGACCGGTAGTTTCTCCGTGGACAATCTCGCGGCTGGCACAGCGCTCATCAACAACAGCTTCAACGCGTCAATCCTCGACATCACGTTCACGCCCTCGGGCAACCAGGTCGAGTTCAGCTACGTCTTCGGGTCGGAGGAATACAACGAATTCGTCGACGAGGGGTTCAACGACTCCTTCCAGTTCCTCGTGAACGGCACGAACTTCGCCCTGATCCCTGGCACCAATACTCCGGTCGCGATCGATAACGTCAACAACGGCAATTCGAGTGGCCAGGCCGCGGGACCGTGCGACAACTGCGCGTTCTACATCGATAACGTCGGCGGCGCGCGAAATACGCAGCTGGACGGCCTGACCCAGGTCCTGAGCTTCGTCGCACCGGTCAACATGGGAGTAGAAAACTCGCTACAACTGGTGATCGCAGATGTCGGCGATGAGGACTGGGACTCGGCGGTCTTCCTTGCCGGAGGCACCTTCCAGGTGTGCGGCCTGCCGCCGCTTCCACCGTGCGGCGGTGGCACTGACGGTGGCGACACCGGCGACCAGGGCGGTGGCGAGGTGCCCGAACCGGCGACCCTCGGGCTCCTGGGTCTCGGCCTTGCCGGCTTCGCCGCCCGGCGTCGTCGATCCGACTGAGTCCCGCTCGTTCGCGTCCTCCAGCCCCGCACCCGGCGATCGGGTGCGGGGTTTTTTTATTCGTGCGACCCGGCCACCTCGAGCGTCCCTTCAAAGTGGGCGGCGCGCGCATCCGCGGCGCCGACGTTCACTTCTTGCGGATCTCCTCGAGGCGTTTCTTCAGGGTACTCCTCGTATTCCTTCTTCAGCGCGGGGTCCTTGGGCGAGCCGTAGATCTCGCTCGACTTGTATGTGCCTTCGGCGAACTTCTTCTTGGTCCACTCGTCGTGGATGTGCGTCTCGTCGGCCTTGTCCAGCACGTCGTTGACCAGCGCCGGCGGGATGAAATACACGCCTTCCCGGTCGCCGAACACGAGGTCGCCTGGCATCACGGTCACGTTGCCGATGCGAACCGGCACGTTCACGGCGGTCAACATCACGTTGCCAATCGGCGTGGGGTGGACGTGACGGACGTACGCCGGCATTGGTATCTGCGAAATGCCCTCCAGATCCCGCACCGATCCGTCGAGGACGATGCCAGCGCCCTTGGTGGCCTGCATGATGTAGTAGAACAGGTTGTCGCCGACGATCGTCCCGCCCTCTTTCTTGCCGAACAGATCCACGACGAGTACGTCACCGGGCTGCAGCTGGTCGATGGCGAACTGATTCGAGAGACGCGGGAGGCCCGCCTTCTTCGCATTCGCCTGCAGCACCTCCTCGATATCCGGCCGGACCGGCATGAACTGAACCGTGAAGGCGCGCCCCACCAGCTTCGTGCCGGGATGCAGGATCTGGAAGCCGTCTTGGTACTGATTGTTGAATCCCTTGCCCGGCAGCACGACCCAGACGTCCTCGGCCGACAATCCCTTGGCGCGCTCGATCGCCTCGTCGGGCACCTTCGGCCGGCCATCCGGGAAGCGGTCGAATGGATTCTGCGCGCTCAGTTCGATGAGCTGCTCGCGAGTCAGCGTGAACAGTTGCGCGGAAGCGTCGGCCGGCGCCAGCAGCGCGGCGAGACAGCCGCCGATGAGAACCTGACTGAGACGGGTCATTCCGATGACTCCTGTTTCAGGTGTTCGCCCGAGAGGGCGTCTTGCGCGCGTCGCGCGGCCGCGGAGATGCGCTCGGCCACCGCACGCTGTGCCGCGGTGAGGTCGGTGGCGAGCAGCTCGCCGGCGAGTCGCGACAGATCGCGAAGCGACGTGTCGCTCGCATCGATCTGCTGCAGCAGTCGTTCGTGCACGAGCGCATTGTCCCGCGCCTTCTGCAGCACGGGCCGCGTATCAGCCTCGCCCTGGAGCCGCGACAACACCAGCAGCGTGCTGACGCCGACGTTCAAGGCCCACGCCCGCAGCAGCAGCTCGCCGTCGGGGTCGTCGACCGCGAATGGCCCCGACGTCATGGAGCGCTGTACGCCGTCCCGCCAGAACCCTTCGGCTTCGCTCAGGAAGCCGCCCAGGAACGGAAACGCCTGCACTATTGTGATCGGCGCGTCTTCGGCCGCCGAGGCGAGGAACCGCGTCAGCCAGCGCGGCGGCGGCGTGAGCGCGACGAACGAGGAATTGGGCAGCCGCTCGGCCACGAACAGATCGAGCGCGTGAAAGGCGTCGGTCAGGATGGGGTCTCTCATGAGCGTGGCTGTGGCTGCACGACAGGGATCAGGGATCGGGGGTCAGGGGTCGATCATCGCGCGCGCCAGCTTGGCAAAGGTTTCTTCGACGCCTTCCCCGGTCTTCGCGCTGGTCCGGACGACCGCCGCGCCATGCTCGACCAGCTTCCACAGGCCCTTGTCGTCCACTTCCCACTGAGGCTCGAGATCGGCCTTGTTGAGGACGACGAGAAACGGAACCGGACCCGCGACGTCCTGCGCCATCTTGTGGAGCGTGTGCGCGGTCTCGAGCGTCGCACGTCGCGTGCCGTCCACGACGAGCAGGTAGCCGGATGCCCCGCGCAGGTACGACTGCTGGACAGTCTGGAAATCGTCCTGCCCGTAGATGTCCCAGAGCATCAGCGTGACGTCTTTCTGATTCAGGGTCAGGGTCTTCTTGTCGATCTTCACGCCGACGGTGGTGTGGTATTTCTCGGAGAACATGCTGCTCACGAATCGTGACACCAGGCTGGTCTTCCCCACCGCGAAGGAGCCCAGCATGCAGATCTTCTTCTGAATCATCGTCCGGCGCTCCGCGGCGACTCGGTCGATCCCGACCAGACGCGCACCGTGACGCGCCGGTTCTGTTGCTTGTCCGCCTCCGACGCTCCGGGACGAAGCGGCTCGGCGCTGCCGACGCCGTCGGGATGGATCGCGACGTGACGCATCGTGCCCAGGTCGAGAGGCTGCAGCACACGTTCGGCGCGCGCGCGGCTCAACGGGAGATTGGACGCGACATCGCCGTCGCCGTCCGTGTGTCCCACGACCTGGATTCGAACGACGCGGCCCAGGGAGGCCGCAACGCGGTCCAGGTCGCGAACCGCGGCCGCCAGCGCCTGGAGCTGCGCGGCGCCGTCGCCCACAATCTGCGTGGTGCCGCGTTCGAACAGGATCGTCACACCTTCGATCGTCCGCGCCAGTGCCCGGAGCTCGGCCTCGACGAGCGAGGTCGCGTCGAAGCGGCTCACGCCGGGAATGAGCGGCGCCAGCCGCGTCGCGTCCGCGATCCACGCGGGCGAGGCCAGGCCGGTTGCCGACAGGACGTCGCGCCGCAGATCGAGCGTCACGCCGTCCGGCGGCTTGAGCACGCGTGCGGCACGTGTCACCACGAACGGCTTCGCCAGCGCCTGGTACGGCTCCCAGCGGCCGACAATGTCCGCCGCCACGAGGTCGGCCTCGCCGAGCAGCTGCAGCGGATCGCGGGCCAGGGGATCACGGAGGCCGCTGACCGCGTACTTGCCTCCGACACGTCCAGTCGAAATCACCACGATGCCGGGTTCCGCCCGCAGAGCCGCCAGGTAGCGAGACCATCGATTCTGTTGCCGCCAGGCCAGAAGCCCCCACACGGCAAGCGCAATCAGGATCACGGCGGCGAGGACCGGCAGCAGGCGGGTTCGCGACGACTCGTCGGCGCGGAACTCGGTGTGCAGGCAATCCTCGAGGATCGGCCGGGTGGCGTCGAACGGCTGCGCATCGCCGCTGAACGCCGCCAGCGCCTCGCCGACCTGCAGGTGCACCCGTTCGACGGCGTCCTGCAGCGTGCGGCGGAAGTCCTTCGGCGCATTGCCGCGGATCACGGCGGCGATGACGGCTTCCGGGCCCTGCTCGATCCAGACTGACAGCTCGCCGACCTCGAAACTGTCGAGCGAATCGTGGTCGGCGGTGCGGAACGAGTCCTGCGCGAAATCACGAATCGCCGTCAGCATTGCCGACACCATCTGCGCGTCGGCACCGGCCGTCGGATTCGCACGGACGTGCTGCAGCAACAGACCGGTCTTGCGGTGAATGAGGAACACCTGCTCGATCCGATAGAGCAGCGTGTGCAGCAGCACGACCTCGCCAAAGGTCCGGTCGGTACGGCGCGCCTCCAGGCGCCAGCGGATGGCGCGCCACGACACGCTGTGCTCGAGCGTGCGGTTCATCGACTCGACCATCGCGGCGAGGCTGGCCGCGACAGCCTTGCGGATGGCGGGGCCGATGATCGGGAAGATCGCGTCGGCAAGCGGCTTCGGATCGCGGCGAACCGACGCGGTGATCGCTTGCTCGACGGGCGGCGCGAGGGCGCGGGCCAGCTCGGGGTCGGCGGAACAGTGCACGAGCGCCTGCGGCAGAACCGCGCTGAGGTCGCGCGCCTGCGCGTAGCGATCGTCGAGCCGCCGCTGCAGTCGCTGGATCTCCGCCTCGGCGGGGCCGAGCAGGATCGCACGCAGCGATGTCAGATCGTCCTGATCGTCGCGAGCCGGGTCGCCGTCGGCGGCCTGCGCCGCCGGCAGCACCGCGCGATCGGTCACCGCCGCGGCTCCTCGCCGCCGGATGAATCGGTCGCCAGCTTCATCGCGATCTCGGTGAAGAGCGCGGCCAGCGTGCCGCGATCGGCCTTGACGCTGCGCAGGTCGACGGCTTCCTGCCGGAGCTCGGTCAGGAGTGCATCGAACTTCTGGCGGATCTCGGCCGACAGCTGCTGCTGGACGTCGAGGATCTGCTGACGCAGCTCGCGCTGGGCGCGAGCGAGTTGATCCTCGATCAGGCCGGACCGCTTCTCGAATTCGCTCGACGTCTCCTGCAGCTGCCGTGACAGGTCTTTGGTCGCCGTCGTCCGCGCCTCGTACTCGCCCTTGATTCGCTGGGCGAGGGCCTCGGCTTCGGTGCCGGCGTACTGCTCGACGGACGCCAGCCGCTTGCGGACATCCTCGCCGAGCTCGGCGGTTTCGCGCGTGAGGCGCTCCTCGACGCGGGCGAACCGTTGATCGAGATCGCGCATCTGCCCGCCAAACAGAATGTCGCGAACCTTGTCGAGGCTTGCCGCGCCGGCCTCGTCCGTGCCTGCCGCCCGCGACTGCGCCTGCCCGGAGCCTGACTGGTCGATGTGCTGGGAATCGATGATTGTCGCCACGATGCTCTTCCTTTGCCCGTGCGGCGGCCGGCGGGCAGGGTCAGCACGGGGCGACCCGGCCGCCAGACCCCACGTCGGACCGGTTTTGCTGGACGAAGGGTGCAATGGCCGAAGCGAGGGGCCTACGCTACCACAGCGGCGGAAGGCACTCAATGATGGGCAAGAACAGTGCTAAGTGCTGAGTGCGAAGTGCCAAGTGGAGTGGCTGGTGGGCAATGCTGAGTGGTGGCTACCGGCCAGCTCCGGGCACGATCGACGATCTGACCGATCCTGCAATCACTTGCCACTTCTCACTTCCCACTTCACTTGGCACTTCGCACTTGGCACTTAGCACTGCCACGGGCGCCCTATTCCGCGCGCAACGACTCCACGGGATTGACCGCCGTCGCGCGACGGGCCGGCGCATAGCTGGCCGCGGCCGCGGCGGCGATCAGGCCCGCTGACACCACGACATAGGTCACCGGATCGAGCGGACTGACGTCGAACAGCAGCGACGTCATCAGGCGAGTGGACACGGCCGATGCCGCCAGGCCGCAAGCGATGCCGATCGCCGCGAGGCGGAAGCCGTAGCGAACGAACATCCCGGCGACCTCCTGGGCCCTGGCGCCCAGGGCCATGCGAATGCCTATCTCGCGCGTCCGCTGCGACACGGAGTAGGAAATCACCCCATAGATCCCGGCGATCCCGAGCAGGAGCGCCATCCCGCCGGCGATCGCGAGCATCACCAGCGTGAACGAGGTTTTCGCCAGCGACCGGTCGTAGACCTCCTGCAGCGTCCGCACACCGGCAAGCGGCAGGTTCGGATTGACCGACCACACCGCCTGGCCGATCTCCTGGACGAACGTGCTCGAACCGGCGCGCGTCGACCGGATCATGTACGCGAGCGACCGGCGCACACTGGTCTCGTCGCCGGCGAAATGGTCCATCAGGATGGGCCAGAGCACCGTAGCCGGCGCCTTCTGGTTCACGCCGTCATCGCGCTCGTCGCCGACGACACCCACGACTTCGCGCCAGGGCGCTGCGTGGCTCTCGCGAATGCGCTTGCCGATCGCCGCCGCCGGCGTCTGCCAGAGCTCGCGCGCGAGGTTTTCGGACACCATCGCCACCGGCCGCTTCTCGAATGCGTCCGTCCACGTGAAGTCGCGACCGGCGACGAGCGCAGTGCCCATCGTCTTCAGCAGCCCCGGAGACACGAACTTGAACAGGCGGATTGGCGGAATCTGCGATTCGGCGTAGACCTTGTCGGAGGCGAAGATGGCGTCGTGCCAGCCGTCGCCGTCCATCGGGATGACTGATCGTGAGGCCAACCGACGTCACGCCGGGAATCGTCGCGAGCCGGTTCAGGATCTGCTGTTCCGCCTGGACCACGGCGAGCGGGTTCGCGACTTGAGAGGGCGGGATCGAGATGCGGAGCGTCTGGATGTCCTCCGCTCGCGTGAACCCCGGATCGACGTGTCTCAGCGCCTGGAACGTCCGGATCATCAGGCCCGAGCCGATCAGCAGCATCAATGCGAGTGCCACCTGCACCACGACGAGCGTGCTCCGGGCGCGGCGTCGCTCCCTGCTTTCGCTGAGCGAGCGACCTCCGGCTCGCAACGTCGTGCCGAGGTGCAATCCTGCGTGCCTGAACGCGGGAATGATGCCGAAGAGCAAGCCGGCCGCAAGGGAAATGACAATGGCAAACAACAGGACGGTGCCATCGATCGCGATCTGATCGAGGCGCGGGAGGTTGGGCGGCGCCATGACCTTCAGGAGTCGCAGCGCGCCATAGGCGAGAGCGACGCCGACGACCCCACCGATTGCGCCGAGCGTGATGCTCTCGACCAGCAGTTCGCGGACAAGGCGGCCGTGGCCGGCGCCGAGCGCCGCGCGAACGGCAAATTCCTGCTGTCGCCCTTCGGCCCGCACCAGCATCAGGTTGGCGACGTTGGCGCACGCGATCAGCAGGATCGACGCCGACGGTCCCCATCAGGACCCAGAGGACGGCACGGATGTCGCCCGTCTCGCGCTGCTGCAGCGGCCGCAGGACCGGCGCCAGCCGCGCCTCCTCGAACATCTTGGCGTTGTAGCCGGGAAACGGCGGGAAGCGACGAAGCGAGAGTGGGACAAGGCGAGCGAGATCGGCGGTGCCCTGCGCGAGCGTCACGCCCGGCTTCAACCGCGCGATGCCCGAGTAGTTGAACTGTCCCAGACGCGTGTTGCTCCGATCGAGCCGGATCGGCAGGAGCACCGCCGGCTTCTGATCGAGGAAACGGAAATCCGCGGGCAGGACGCCGATGACCTCTCGCGGACGGCCATCGAGCAGAATCCGGCGGCCGAGGACCGCGCGGTCGCCGCCAAATCGTGTCTGCCAGTACTCGTACGAGAGGACCACGGTCTCCGGACCGTCAGGTGAATCGTCCTTACGGTTGAACAACCTGCCGACCGCCGGTTGAACGCCAAGCATCGTGAGCACGCCGTCGGTCACATCGAGGCCGCGCACTTCCTCGGGATCGCCCACGCCGGTGACGCTGAACGTCTCCGGCGTCCAGAGCCCGATGTTCTGGAAGCTCTTCCCGTCCTCGCGATAGGTGAAATGGAGGAACGCGGCGGAACCGGCGTGCTCGATGTTGACGCCCGGCGCCATGTGATCGACATCGACCAGTTGGTCGGGGTCGTGAAACGGCAGCGGCTTCAGCAGAACGGCCTGAATGACACTGAAAATTGCCGTGTTTGCCGCGATGCCCAGAGCCAGGGTGAACACCACCAGCCCTGTAAATGCCGGGACCCGTGTCAGGGTGCGAAGAAGATGGCCGAACCGCATGACATCACATACGGGTGGAGTCGGCGGAAGTTCGTTGGGGCGAACGAGCTTGAACGACTGGACAGCCGAACGTGCGTCGAATCACGATCCAGAGCATGTCCGATTACGTCCAGACCCTGGTTGGCACCATCGATGTGGCGGTACCGGCGCTGCTCGCCCTTCCGGACCACGCCACGGCGCAACCGCCCGCGCCCGGGAAGTGGTCGCCGCGCGAGGTCGTCGGTCATTTGATCGATTCCGCGTCCAACAATCACCGCCGATTCGTCATCGCGCGCTGGAAAGACGATCTGATCTTCGACGGCTACGAGCAGGACCGCTGGGTGGACGCCCAGCAGTATCGCGATGCACCGTGGCCGGATCTCGTGATGTTATGGTCGCAGTTCAACCGTCACCTGGCACGCGTCATGGCCGCGGTACCGGAAGGTGTGCGGGCCAAGCCGCAGCGCCGACATAATCTCGATCGCGTCGCATGGCGTCCCGTGGCGTCGGACGTGCCGGCGACGCTCGACTATCTCATGGACGACTACGTTGGGCACCTGCGTCACCACCTGAAACAGGTCCTCGGTCCGGCGTGGGATGTGGAGCGGGACGGACACCATGCGTGAGGCTGACGCCGTCGTCGAGATCATTCGCACCGCTTTCCATCCAGATGACCACCCGGGTGACCGCTGGTTACAAGGCAGCTTCGACGGGTGCGAGCCGTACGACGAGATCGGGGCGTTCAAGGGTCTCCACGACTGGCGGACTCTGGAGCCGGCGTTTCTCGACCAGCACTACACAGCCCTCAGCTTCTTTTCAGAGGCCGGTCTTCGCTACTACATCCCGGCCTACATCGTCGCCGACATTCGCCAGGCTTTACAGACCGCGGATCCGGTGTTTCACCTGACTCACGGGTTCGTGGACTTCTCGGCGACGATGGAGGTGGGGGGCGAGACGTTCATCCGCGCCAGCGGTCGGACGCGCCTGATCAATCCGCTCCGCTACGGTGCGCTGACGTTCCTCGACTACGCCCGTCATCGTCTGTCTGTGTTCTGCCGCGAGGAAGCGGCAGCGATTCTCGCCTACCTCGAGTTCGCATACGAGGCCCCGTGGCACGAGTACAGTCGTGAGGCGATCGAGAGGGCCATCGCCGATTTCTGGAAGGCTCGCGCCGGTGGCGCGCCCGATCGAGGCTCGCTGCAGCGCCACAACGCCGAAGAGCGGGCGTTCAGCGACGCGATTCTGAGGCGGCGCGAGAGCTGAACGTCCACTCGAGGACGGCGCTCCGCTTGATCCGTGTCCGGCTCTGCCGACGATGTGTCCTCCATCGAGCGACGTAAACCACTAACGCTTCGCGAAAGCCAGGGTCCCGAATCACGCGAATGGCGCGAGAACAGGAGCGTCATCATTGAGCAAAGGCGGTGGGCACTCGCCTTGCTTCGGGCCTCGCCGGAGGAATCGCTCTCGGATGCCCGACGACCCGACTCAACCTTGTCTGCTCACCCGCCGCGGCTTCTGCTCGCAGGCATGCCACACGGCGTCGGTGATCGTTCTCGGATCGATCGTGCAAAGCTGCGGCGGCGGGAATCCCGCGGGCCCCAGTGGCGGCGGTTCGGCGCCGCAGCTGGCGAGCGTCAACGCCCAGGTCGCCGGCGGCGTTGCGACGTTGACCGTTGACGCGTCCTCACCGCTCGCCAGCGTAGGGAGTGCGGCGCTCGTGCGCACCTCCGTGCGAGATCTCCTGGTCGCGCACACGGCGCAGGACACGTTCACGGCGCTGACCGCGACCTGCACGCACGAAGCGTGCACCATCACCGGGTTCCAGTCGTCCTCGTTTGTCTGCCCGTGTCACGGATCGCGTTTCAATACGGGCGGCGCGGTGTTGAACGGACCTGCGACGCGCGCGCTGCAAACCTTCGCCACGCAATTCGCGGGCACGACGCTGTCAATCACGCTGTGAGTATGCGCATGCCGCTGAAGCAGATCATCACTGAGTGCGCGGCCCTCACCGGGCTCGCGATCGCACTGACGTTCGCGCCGGGGCCCACGCTGGCGCAGGGGCCGGCCGGCGCGTGGCAGGCCGCCGACGGTGATATCGCCGTGCTCTGCCCGCTGACGGTGGGCGGCAGCTTCGAGGCCAAGACGACGGCGATCGCGGGGCGGCTTGCCATCGACCAGTCGCAGGCCGGCGCGCTCACCGGCGAGCTGCAGGTGGATTTGCAGACCCTCGACACTGGTATCAGTCTGCGCAACACGCACCTGCGGGAGAAGTACCTCGAAGTCGGCAAGGGCGCGGGCTTCGATCGCGCCGTGTTGTCCGAGATTGTCGTCTCTGGCGCCGATCCTGCCGGCGGGTCCGGCAAGGGAACGTTCAAGGCCGTACTCGCCCTGCACGGCACTCGCAAGCCGGTCAGCGGCGAGGTGCGATTGACGCCTGCCGGCGGCCACGTGAAGGTGGACGCCACCTTCCCGGTGCAACTGCCCGATTTCGCCATACTCGAGCCGCGCTACCTCGGCGTGGGGGTGCGCGACCAGGTGCAGGTGCGGGCCAGATTCGTCGCGAAAGCCGATACCGCTGGGAGCACTCGATGATGGCGCGTGCGCACGTCTTTCTGCTGAGCAGTACGCTGCTGGCCCTGTGCGCGACGATGGCGTCGGCCGAGCCGAAGTTCCTGTCGAAGCAGTATCCGCGCTGCACCTCGTGCCACTACTCGCCCACCGGCGGCGGTCTGCTCACGACGTACGGCCGTTCGCTGTCGCATCGGGAGTTGTCGACGTTCGGCGAACCGATGCCGTCGCACGACGCTGCCGCGCAGCGCGACACGACCAATCCCGAGCCAGGCGAGGAGTCGTTTCTCTGGGGCGCCTTCGGCAAGTCGCTGGGCGCGCTGCAGCTGGGGATCGAAACGCGGCCCTCGTACCTGCACTACTCGTTTTTGAACGTCAGCGACGATCGCAACCTGCTGATGAACGCCGACCTCCACGCGGCCTATCAATACAAGGACTGGATCTTCTACGGTCAGGTCGGCCGCGAGCTCCAGGACGACGGCCGGTTCTCGCTCGACTCGTCGGAATACTGGATCGGGCGTCGGCCGGAAGAAGGGTTCGGATTCCGCGCCGGGCGCTTCCTGCCGGCGTACGGGATTCGCTTCGCCGATCACACGTCGTACAACCGCGAATTCCTGGGTCTCGCGCAATACGATCAGATCCTCGGCGTGGAAGTGAGTCATTCGCGGGGCCGGTATTTGACGCAGGTGTCGGTCGGGCCAGGACGCGCGGAGCGCGTCTACGATGACAACGGCGATGCGGCGTTCACCGCGACTGGTCGCTTTCAGATCGATCTGACGCCGCGCACGGTGGTGGCGGCGTCCGGACTCTTCCGCGATGGGACGGACTTCGAGGCCCGGCAGGGATCGACGGGGCTGGCCTTTGGCTACGCGCCGACGTCGCGTGTCGCGACGTGGACCCAATTCGACGGGCAGTTCGTCGACGGACAGGACTCGACGTCGTACGTCTTCGTCAACGAGACCTCGTTCGAGGTCTACCGCGGCATCTGGGCGGTCGTCTCGCCACAGGCTCGCGTCGGAGGCGGCGATCAGATTCCGGACCTGCTACGATTGGGCTTGGGAGCGGTCTTGCTGCCGCGCACGCATTTCAACGTGAACGTGACTTACTATCGCGATCGAGACCGATCGAGCGACGTCACGTCGAATATCTTTCTCGCACAGTTCCACCTCTACCTCTAGCGGGTCACCGGTCGTTGTGGAGGTCAGCTCGCGCCAGACGATCGTAGGCCCAAGCTTTAGCTTGGGCTTCAGCTAATTCCAGCATGCCCGAGCTAAAGCTCGGGCCTACGTACTCGTCGTTCCAAGCTCGTCGTTCGTTGGCCGTCACGCAACGGGCTCGTGCTAGCATGCCGCCGGCTTTCGCATGCGCAGCCGAGCGATCGTCTCTTCCCTGCTCGCCTCGCTATGCCTCAGCGCGGGCAGCGCGTGGGCCCATCATCCCGCGCGACCATCGCGCACCGTCGACAGGCGGTGACGTGACAACGCGCGGAACGCGGGGACAGGCCTCGTCGAATTGTTTCCGATGATGAAGGTCGGCGTCATCTCGGACACACATGGACTGCTTCGTCCCGAGGCCCTGACAGCGATCGCCGGCACGGACCTGATCGTTCACGCGGGCGATATCGGCGCGCCGGATATTCTGGGTCGTCTGCGATCGCTGGCGCCGGTCGTGGCGATCCGCGGCAACGTCGATCGCGCGCCGTGGACGGCAAGCTTGCGGCTCACCGAGGTCGTCGAGCTGGAAGCGGTGACGGCCTACGTGATTCATGACATCGCAGGCCTCGATCTCGATCCGGTCGCGGCGGGCATCCAGGTGGTCATCTTCGGGCATTCTCATCGTCCCGAAGCGCGCGTGAAGGATGGCGTCCTGTACTTGAATCCCGGCAGCGCCGGGCCGCGTCGCTTCTCGTTGCCGACGACGGTCGCGCATCTGGTTATCATCGACGGCAGGCCGCACGCGCGCCTGATCGAACTCGAGATCGATGAACCGGGTTCGCGCGCGCGCTGATATCGCGGAGGTGCCGAAAATCTCGCCACCAGCCATCGGCACGTGCACTGGCGCAACCCATCGAAGCAGACGGTTTACGTCGCGCCGCGATTCCTGCTGGCCCCGCCGCTCGACGATCGCGAGCTCCGGGCCGTGGAGCCGGCATCGCGGTCGAAGCGCATCTGGACCATCGTCGATGCCGGCTCGAGCACGGTCAGCGGCGTCGGCATATTCGACCCGCCTCCCGACGATGACGACGGCTCGGGCGGTGGCGGCGACCAGTCAGGCGGAGTGACACCAGGGATGGCAGTGAGAGCCTTGAAGGGGCAACGCATTCGGTACGTGGAACTCACCGGCGACGACCGCTTCGTCCCGATTGAAGAACTCGACGCACGTGTCGAGCGGCTGGCACGAAAGGGCGGTCGCGGCAAATGAAGCGACTGCGAGCCCTCCGAAGCGCCATGAACAGCCGAGATGGCGTCATCCGGCTTGACTTCAGATCTCACGAGGCGTAGGCTCCGGCCTCCGCAGTCGGTGCACCCTACCGCGGGTGCGCCCCGAAGCGCTCGATCCCGGGGAGGTCGCCCATGCCTCGGTCCTCGTTCCGCATTTTCGCTTCCGCGATTCTGGGCTGGACCGCAATCGCGGCGACGGCCTCCGCGCAGATTACCCGCTGTGAGCAGGGACCGATTGGCGGTCCATACGTGTCGGCTGGCGAATATGGGAAGCCGCTGGCACTCCAGTGGAATCCGGGACCGCCGGTATCGATTCCGCCCGGTGGCGCCAGGGAGATTCGCTGCGTCACGGAATTCGGATTTTCTCTCGACCTCGTCGGAACCGATCTCGCCAACTTCACCTACGACTCGAAGAACTCGGTTCGCGGCGGTGGCGGTTGCGCACCGGCGTTCCGATGCGCCCTTTTCCTCATCACCTGTGACGACCAGTTCAAGCTCAGGGGCCCAAAGGGCTCCGACGGCGAACAGTCGGATGCCCTGGAAATCTGCACGTTGCCCGGCGCGAACCAGGCGTGCCGCAGCATCGGTCGATGGGACTGCGACAAGCAGCAGACAGCTCTGCTGACACCGGCAACGCCGTTGACGCTGCTGACCCCGTGGGGCGATGGGCTGATTGTTCCAACGTTTGGCGGCGCCGCGACGAACATCACCGTGTCAAATGCCTTCCCCCTTTCCAACCCGACGCAGGTGCCCAGCGGATTCCTCCCAATTACCGAAGCCGTTACGCTCGCGCCGGTTGGACTCGCCGTGCCCGGCGCGACCCTGACGATTCGCTACTCCGACGGCGAAGTTCGTGGGGGCGTCGAGTCGACGGTCACGGCATTTGCGTTCGACACGGCAACAGGAGTCTGGGTCCCAACGCCGAGCATCACCGACGTCGATAACAACACGATCACCATCCAAGTGAATCAGTTCGGCACCTACGGCTTCACGGCCGCGCCGGCCATGTCAATTTGCGATGTCGACTTGGATGGCGACATCGACACCCTGGACACCGGCGCAATCCTGTCGGCGCGCGGCACGGCCGTCAGCGCCGGCGATCCACGTGACGCCGACACCAATCTGACGATCACGGCGGCCGACGCGAAGATCTGCATCGCGAAGTGCAGCCGCCCGCGGTGCGTGCCGTAGGAATCGCGCAAGGAGCACTCTGATGAGTAAATTGTTCGTCGGCCTTCTTGCGTGCGTTTTGACGGGAACCGCGGCACCGGTCCACGCCGTGCCGTTGCTGGACCTTCTCAACGGGCAACCGATCACGGCCGGCGATAAGGTCTTCTCCGGTTGGACGCTCGTGAATCTCGTGTCGACCGACCCCGCATCCGATCCGGATCTGGCCCTGATCGATGTGAGCGCCCTTCACGACCCGTTCAACCCAGGACTCCACTTCGAGTCGAATGGACAGCTCACAGTCGACGGGGTGAACTTCATCGACCTGCAGCTCGGCTTCCTGGTCGAGACGCTGGACGCGCAGCCGAGGATTCTCGGCAGCTCACTGCAGCTCGGGGACGTCGCATTTGGTGGGATCGGGGGCAGCGCCACGATCATCGCGTCAGCGGTTGCCGGCAGTGGAGACACATTCCCAGACCAGACGGTCCTTGCCGACAACCTGCTCGGCTCGGTGAACGCCTTCGCGTCGACGTCCTTTCCGCTCGAAAGCGCACTGTTCGTGACCACGAACCTGCTGGTCACCGGTGATTTCGAAGGCGATTCAGTGACCGTGAATACCTGGGAACAGCGATTCTCCGAAGTTCCCGAACCAGGAACGCTGGCTTTACTGGCCTCGGGCGCGATCGCAGCGGCTGTCCGGGCGCGCGGGCACCGCCGCCGCGTGGCCGCGTCTTCACAGCCAGCGCCAGGCGTCACTTCGCGATCGTTAACGTAACGATGGAAACAGAATGCCTCGGGAGTTCGAGAGAGAAGCTGGCTGCCGCGGGGATGGATGCCTGCGTGACCTTGACCGCGTCGGGCGTTTTGAAGCTGGTCGCCGCATCCAGCGAATCGGCCATCACCCGCTCCACCTGTGCGCGCGATGACACGCGTGCTGCCCGAACGGTCACGCGAGCCAAGACTGGTCGCTCGAGATCCGTGTTTATAGCCTTGAGAAAGATGCTCTTCCCGTCAGCAGATCGGCTCACCACGATGTCGATGATTGGGATGTCGCGACCTTCGTGGCTGGTCGAGACCGTCGGGCCTTCGATGCGCGCCGCCAGCCGCTCTGCTCCAAGGTGGGTGGCGTACAGCCGGTTGACGAGATAGGTCGGCGTCACAAACAGGTCGTCGCGGCTGGCCTGGATGATGCCACCGGGCCACCCGTTGACCAGGTCCGAGACCGCCGACATGCCGACGATGGCGCCGCGGCGTTCGAACCCATTCATCAAGCGCGCGCCGTACAACGCGCCGAGGATCGAGTGACTGCTGCGCTTCTGGCAGGTCGAGACCCCACTCGTTGATTGCCAGCGCCGGGCGGCGCTCGGCCGGAAGCGAACGGAGCTCGGCCTCGACTTCGCCGTAGAAGCGCTCGTAGTGCAGCGGCCGCGCCAGCAGGTTTTGGACGTCACCGTCCATGTCCTTGCGGTTGTAGTAGTGGTGGATCGCGAGAAAGTCGAGCCGATCGCTCGAGCCAGCCAACACGGTGCGATTCCACGCCATGTCGTTGTCGCCGACCGCAATCACCTGGATTGAGGGATCGACAGCGCGCATCGCGGCCACATAACGCGCCAGGTTCCGGGCATACGTCGCAGCGTCTGAGTGACCGCGCACCCAGTCGCCCCAGATCTCGTTGCCGATTTCCCAGTACTTGACGCGATATGGTTCGGGATGTCCGTTCTTCACGCGAAGTGCGCCGAATTTCGAGGTCGCCGGGCCGTTGCAGTACTCGACCCACGCCGCTGCTTCTTCTGCGGTGGCGCCGCGGCCCTCGACGTTGACCGTGATCGTCGGTTCCGCGCCGACGGCTCGGGCGAACGTCACGAACTCGTCGGTGCCGAAGTCACTCGGCTCGATCTCGTTGTTCCACGATAGATTGATCCAGGCTGGCCGCTCGTCGCGCGGCCCGATGCCCCATTGCCAGTGGTAATCCTGCGCGACGTTCCCGCCCGGATAGCGAATGAACGCCGGGCGAAGCGCCTTGACCTTCTGGAACGTGTCGGCACGGACGTCGCCGATCGCGTCACCGGGCAAGAGCGACACCTGATCGATCCACACGGTGCCCTGGCCGGTGAACAGGATCGCCATCCGCGCGAGCGGATCGCTCGCAGCCGATTTCAGGCTGAACACGTAACGCTTCCAATCGCCAGCCACGTTGGCGATTGAGGCTTCGTCGTAGACAGGCCCCGCCGCGCGGTCGGCTTCAAGCGCGACGACCACCTCGCCGTCGAACCCGTCCGTCCTGATCCAGAGCGAACCGTGGTACTCGACACCCTGCCGAATCGGCACGCGCGACTGGACCAGGCCATGCCTGGCGACCACCGCCCGGCGGAGCTCGACGCGCAGCGCTGTCGCATCAACTGTCCCCTCGAACTGCTCCATGCGCGCACCGGTCGCGCGACGCTCGGACTTGAAGGTGATGCCGTAGTCGTCGATCCGGTCGTCCGGGTAGCGTTCCCAGTGCGCCGGCAGACCCGTCTTCGGTTCGCTGTCGAGCCCGCGATTGCGAATCAGCTCGGCGTGCAGGCCGCCCTTGATCCCCTCGTACATGAACTCGATGAACTGCCCGTAGAGCAACGGGCTGATGCGGTTTTCGACCGTGCCGGCGTCGATGTCGATCGTCGCGGTCAGCGGCTGGCGACGCGCGCTGCGGCGACATCAGGCCGAGAGCGAAAACGGCGGGAACGGCGAGACCTGCCGCAGCCCGCAGGCGACCAGTGAATCGCGTCATGTGTGTCATATGTGGAGGCGGGGCTTCAGCCCCGCTACTCTGTGTCATATCCGGAGGCTCGCCTTGAGCCCGCTTCTCCGGATCCTATCGAAACGCCTGCCGCTGCTGAATGCCCGCGCCCTCGCGCACCACGATCAGCTGGTCGGCGTCGACGGAAGGCAGCTGTTCGATCGATCCGTTCGGCCACCGCACGGTGAGGTCCGCGGTCGTGGCGGCGCCGAGCCCGAAATGCAGCCGGCGGTCGTTGGCCGAGTAGAAGCTGGATTGCGCCGTGAGCTCCTGCGTCTGCGTCCGCCCGGCGTACTGCGCCGTCACGCGCGCGCCGATCGCGCTGCGGTTCGACGTGACCCCGATCGAGCAGGACCTTCAGCCAGTGTCCGCCGCCGGTGACGTCGTTACGCAGCAGTGACGGCGGCTCGTTCATGTTCATCACGAGGATGTCGACGTCGCCGTCGTTGTCGAAGTCGCCAAACGCGCAGCCGCGGCTCGCGTGCGTGGCCGCGACCCCGCTGCCCGCTTCTTCGATCAGCTCTTCGAACCGGCCGTCGCCGAGGTTCCTGAACACCAGGCGCGGCGTGCGGAACGGATATGCGGGAAGCTGACGCTCGACTTCGGGATAGACGCTGCCGGTCACGAGGAACAGATCGGGAAAGCCATCGTTGTCGAGATCGACCATGCCGGCGCCCCACCCGACGTAGCGCGTTTCGACACCGATGCCGGCGCGAATGGTGAAGTCGTTGAAATAGCCCTTGCCGTCACCGCGATACAGGACGTTCGTATCATCGGCAAAATGGGTCTTGAAGATATCGAGATTGCCGTCGAGATCGTAGTCGCCGATAGCGATGCCCATGCCGGCCTGCTCCAGGCCGTCTTCGCTCAACGCGACGCCGCGCTCGAGGCCCTCCTCGCGAAACGTGCCGTCCCGCTGATTCCGGAACATCCAGCTTGGGGTCGAATCGCACGCGACGTAGATATCGGGCCAGCCATCGTTGTCGAAGTCGGCGGCGACCGCCGTCATAGGGTATGCGCCACCGGCCGACGCCACGCCGGACGGCCGGCTCACGTCGGTGAACGTGCCGTCGCCGTTGTTGTGGAACAGCTGCACCGATCCCGTAGGCAGGCCGCGCGGACCGCAGTTGACCGGCACGTTCTTCCAGCGGCAGTCCGGGTTTTCGCCGGGCTTCGGGAGCTTGTCGAGCGTCGTGTTCAGGTAGGTGGCGACGAACAGATCGAGACGGCCATCGCGATCGTAGTCCACCCAGGTGCAGCCCGAGCCGTACCGCGTGCCCGCCTGGCGAAGACCAGACTTCTCGGTCACATCGGTGAACGTGCCGTCACCGTTGTTGTGATACAGCACGTTCTCGCCGTATGCCGTGATGAACAGGTCGTCGAAGCCGTCATTGTCGTAATCGCCGACGGTGACCGCCGATGCCCACGACTCGCGGGTCAGGCCCGCTTTCGCCGTGACGTCGGTGAAGGTGCCGTCGCGATTGTTCTTGTAAAGGCGCGTGGTCGTGCCGGGCGGGACAGCCGTCGAGACGCGTGCCGCTCAGCACGAGCACGTCGAGCCATCCGTCGTTGTCGTAGTCGACGAACGCGACACCGCAGCCGACAACCTCGATGATGTAGCGCTTCGCGTCGACGCCGCCGTAGACGGTCGGATGCGTGAGGCCCGCCTGCGCCGCGACGTCGGTGAATCTCGCCGCGAAGGGCCGGCCTGAGGGCTTGCCGCGCGGCTGCGGCCGCACGCCGCGAGACGAGATGCCCTGCGCGAACGCTGACCGGCCGGCAGTGCCGCGCGCAGAAGCGCAAGGCAGCGCAAGGACGCGCGCGCCGCGATTTGAATCACGGCTGACCCTCGGTCGCGACCAGCGTCTGCCCCGCCTTGACGTTCCTGAAACGTCTGCACGACGCCGGACGGCCAGCGAATCTCCACCGAGGCTGCCGTCGTAGTCGGCGCCAAGGCCGACGAGCAGCCGCTTGTCGCTCGCCGAGAGATAGCCCGCGGCGGTGTTGACGGTGAAGTACTGCGTCAGCCCGGACGCCGACACGACCTTCACGCCGCAGCCGATGCCGTCGCGGTTGGACTGCTTGCCGACCGTGTTGATCGACAGCCAATGCTTCCGGTTGCCGCCGTCGTTCCTCAGCACGAACGCGGGCTGACCGACGTTGGTGACGACGACGTCGACGTCGCCGTCGTTGTCGAGATCGCCGAAGGCGGCGCCTCGGCCCGCCCAGCGGCTGCTGAAAGGCTTCGCCCGGGCGTGACCCTCGAGAACCGGCCCGCCTCGTTCCGCAGGAGCAGCGGCGGCTGCAGGTAGCTCAGGTTCGGCGACGTCTTCGCGATCGTGTCCATCACGTGGCCCTGCGCGGCAAAGATGTCCTTCCAGCCGTCGTTGTCGTAATCGAAGAACCGCGTGCTCCACCCGGAAAAGAGCAGCGTCGCGCCGCCCACCCCTGACGCGCTCGTCACGTCGCGAAAGCTGCCGTCGCCGTTCTGGCGGAACAGCTTGTAGCGCTCGTTCGAGAGGTCGGTGACCACGACATCGGGATGGCTGTCGTTATCGTAGTCGGCGAAATCGACGCCCATGCCGGCGAACGTCTTGCCGTCCTCGTTGAACCCACGCCGGCCAGCAGTCCGACCTCGCTGAACGAGCCGTTGCCGTTGTTGTGGAACAGGAACGACTGCACCGAATCGTTGGCGACATACACGTCCATGAAGCCGTCGTGATCGTAGTCGGCGAACGCCACGCCCAGCCCCTTGCCGCTGGCAGCGGCGATGCCGGATTTCGCCGAGACGTCGGTGAACGTGCCATCGCCGTTGTTGCGGTAGAGCACGTTGGTCACGGCCTCGTAGTTGTCGGGATGGCAGTAAGCGCGGTACCCGGGCTTCTTCTCGCCGCAGTACCGGTTGGCCTGGAACGACCACTCGACGTAACGGGTCACGAACAGATCGAGCTTGCCGTCGTTGTCGGCATCGAAGAATCCCGCGCTGGCACTCCAGCCGGTCGTCGCCACCCCGGCGCGCGCGGTCACATCGCTGAACGTGCCATCACCGTTGTTGTGATACAGCGTGTTGCCGCCGTAGTTCGTCACATAGAGATCGGCGAAGCCGTCGTTGTCGTAGTCGCCGACGGCCGCGCCCATGCCGTAGGCACCCTGCGGCAGGCCGGTGAGCCCCGCCTTCTCCGTGACGTCCGCGAACGTCCCGTCCGGCTGCTGATGGAACAGGCGGTTCCAGTATTTCGGGTCCGACTTGTCAGGGCGCGCGTCGTCCGGCATCGGATCGGCCAGCTTTGCGCCGTTGACGAAAAAGATGTCGAGACGGCCGTCGTTGTCGTAATCCAGCATCGCGACGCCGCCACCCATGGTCTCGATCAGGTACTTGTTCGACGTCGCAGAGTTTTCCTGCGTGAACCTGACGCCCAGGGCCTGCGTCGCATCGGTGAACTGGACGTCCTCGCCAGCGGTGCTCGCCAGACGCGGCAGCAGAATGCCGCAGAGCAGCAGAGGGGCCAGCGATGTGGACGGGCACGCATGGCTCGACTACCGAAAGCTCCGGCGGCTGACGATGCCCTTCGCTTCCTGGATCACGAACAAGTGATCGGCCGGCAGATCCTGAAACGACTCCTTCGTTCCCGATGGCCAGCTGACTTCGATCGTGTCCACTCTGGTCGCGCGGCCGAGGCCGAAATGCAGCCGCAAGTCGTTCTGCGAATAGTAGCTGGAGCCGCTCATCACTTCGTCGATCTGGGCGTGCGCGCCCGTCGTGACCTTTATACGCGTGCCAATCGCCGAGCGGTTGGAACGCGTGCCGACGCACTTGATCAGAATCGAGTGGTTGCGAGGCTGAAGCCCCGCCCCCGCATCGCTGCCGCCGGTGTCGTTGCGGAGTAGCGTCGGCGGCCCGTCGAGATTGTTCACGACCACATCCACGTCACCGTCGTTGTCGAAATCGCCGAAGGCGCATCCGCGGCCCAGATTCGGCACACGAACTGCCGCGCCGGCCGTCGCGGAAACGTCTGCGAATCGCCCGTTCCCGAGATTGCGATAGACCACCCGCGGCTGCCGGTACGTGAGGTGCAGCTTGCGATCGGCGATCTGTGAATACACGTGTCCGTTCGCGATGAAGATGTCCTGCCAGCCGTCGTTGTCGGCGTCCAGAAAATCCACGCCGAAGCCAACGTACTTCCGGTTCACGCCAAGGCCGGCTCTCAGGCTCGTGTCGCCGAACCCGGCCCCGTAATTCCGGTAGAGCGTGGTCATCTGCTCGGAGAAGTTGGTGCGCACGATGTCCAGCCAGCCGTCCGCGTCGTAGTCGCCGACGCCGACGCCCATGCCGGAAAGGGCGGCGCCGCTCTCGTCGAAGGCCGCGCCGGCAGGCACGGCGATCTCGCGAAACGTCCCGTCGTGGTTGTTGCGATAGAGCAGGCTTGGCGCGCTGTCAGACGCCACATAGATGTCGGGCCAGCCGTCGTTGTCGAAGTCCGCCGCCGCCGCGCCCATCCCATACGAGCCCGTCGGTTGCCAGTTGCTGCCGACGAACACCATCGTCGCCGGCCCCGCGGGACGGGCAATGCCGGACGGCTCCGAGACGTCGAGAAACGTGCCGTCGCCACGATTGCGATAGAGAAGATTGGTGCCGCCGGCGAACCCTTGCGGGCCGCATGGCACCGGGATGTCGTTGTAGCGGCAGTAGGCCGCGGAGCCGGGGGCAGGCGCCTTCGCCGGATCGAAGTTCACATAGTTGGCGACGAACAGATCGAGATGCCCATCGCGGTCGTAATCGAGAAACGCGCAGCCGGCACCCCATCGCGTCGGCGTGCCAGCCACACCGGCCTTTTCGGAGACGTCCGTGAAGGTGCCGTCCCCGTTGTTGTGGTACAGCACGTTGCGGCCCCAGTACGTGACGAACAGATCGTCGTACCCGTCGTTGTCGTAGTCACCGACGCAGCAGGCCTGTCCCCACCCGGAATGGGTCAATCCCGCCTTCGCGGTGACGTCGGTGAAGGTGCCGTCGCCGTTGTTGTGGAACAGGTAGCTGGTGGGTCTGCTCGCGGCTGTGGCGAGGTCGAGCCGGTTCGCGTTCACGAGAAAGATGTCGAGCCAGCCGTCGTTGTCGTAGTCGAAGAACGCGGCGCCGCAGCCCATCTCCTCGAGCAGGAATTGCTTGTTGTCCGGACGGCCGGAGACGTTTCTCGCGTGAAGCAGACCCGACGCGGCCGTGATGTCAGTGAACGCGATCGACGGCGATTCGTCGGCGAAGAGCGGAACGGAACGTTGCGTCAGCGTTGCCGCGCATGTGCCGAGAGTCTGCAAGAAGCGCCGCCGCGACCAGTTGCCCAAGCTAAAGCTTGGGCCTACGTACGACGCACGGCTATTCACGGGGCTCGCTCGTCCCCGGCGGTGCGGCGGCTGACGCGCCGCGGCGCATCTTGTCGAGCTCGCTGCTTTCCCGATCCAGGCGTTTGAAGGACTCGAGCGCCTTTTTGCTCTCGTCCATCCAGCCCAGACGCCGGTACACACCCGCAAGCACGTAGTAGTACGCGGATGCGCGGGGATTGATCGCGATCGCCCGGTTCAGCGCGTCGACGGCGTCGTCGAGCCGGCCCTGGCGCTCGTCGGCGCGCGCTTTCTGAAAAAGGGCGCCGTCCGATTTCGGATCGATCTCCAGCGCTTTCTTCGCGTACTCGAGCGCCCTGTCGGGATTGCCCGTGCGGTTGTAGAACGCGCTCAGGTTGACGCACGCGCCGTTGAACCGGCCCTGCCGCTGGTCGTTGAGCGCGATGGCTTTTTCGTACGCAACAACGGCGCCCGCGTCGTCGCCCAGCGCCTCGAGCGCCAGCCCCAGCGCATCGACGGCTTCGACGTACGACGGATCGACGCGAATCGCGGCTTCGAACGCCTTGCGGGCCGGCTCCCAGTTGTCCTGAATCGACAGCAGCTTTCCGAGGTTGTAGTGCATCTCGGCCGAGTCGGGCTTGTAGCGGATGCCTTGTTCGAACTCGATTTGCGCCGCATCGAACCGGCCGATCATCATCAGACTGCGGCCGAGAATCTTGTGCGCTTCCGCGTTGCGGACGTCGAGCTCGAGGGATTTCGCGAGCGCCTTGATCGCGTCGCCGATCTTCTTCTGCCCGAATCGACTGTAGCCAAGCGCATACCATCCCCAGGAGGACGACGGCTGCTCTTTGACATACGCCTCCAACAGCGGCTCGACTTCCACATACCTGCCGTCGCGAATGTAGCCCTCGAGCTCGGCCACGCCCATGCGCGCAGGATGTTGCTGCTGCTGCTGTGGAGGCGGGGCTTCCGACTTCGCTGAAGCTTCGGCGGACGGCCGTAGCCTTGGCGGAGGCTGGTCGGCCCCGCCGGCCTCAGCCCCGCGAACTTCAGCGCCACCCTGTTGCATCTGCAGTAGCGCCTCGAGGTCACGCTTCGCGTCCACTGAGTCGGGACGGAGCTCGAGCGCGCGCCGCAGCTTCGCTTCGGCCTGTTCGAGGTCGCCCTTCTGCAAAGCTGCCCGCCCCTCGGCGGCATTCAGTGCGGCCTGCTGATTGCGGTCGTCGGCGGCCACGAGCTCGCGGCCTTTCTGAAGCGCCGCTGCCGCCTCCTCCTTTCGCCCGGCGCGCGCGAGCGCCAGACCGAGCTGGTAGTTCGCCTCGCCGTTTGACGGCTCCAGCCGGGTCGCCTCCTGCAGCGCCTCGACGGCTTCGGGCATCTTGCCGTCCTGAAGAAGCGCCTTGCCGAGCGCGACATGAGCTCGAGTGAACCTGGCATCGAGCGCGATGACCTTGCGGAGCTGCTCGATCTCCTTCGTCGATCCGACTCCAGGATTGGCGCCGTACGCCACCGCGAGGTTGAACTGGGCCTTCACGGACTGCGGTGCGAGCGCGACGGCCTTCTCGAGCTCGCGGATCGCCGCCGCCGCATCGGTGGGCGTCAGCGCAGCGCCGAGATTTGTGCGCGCGTCCGCAAAGTCAGGCGCGATCCGCACGGCCTCGCGGAGCGCGGCAATGCCGGCTGCATCGTCGCCCGATTGAATCAGCACGAGGCCGAGATTGTTGTGCGCTTCGGCGTATTCAGGGCGAAGGCGGATCGCGTCGCGGAATTCCGCCGCCACGGTCGCGCCGTCCGCGCTTTTCTGCCCGAGCACGCGGCCGAGGATGTTGTGCGCCTCCGCATCTGACGGCTTTCCCGTGAGCGACTGGCGAAGCCCTGCGATCGCGGTGTCCCAATCGGGCACGGGACCCGTCGACGACGGGAGGTTCAAAGCGGCCTCGAGTTGACCGAGCGCCCTGGCTGGCTCGCGCGCGGCGAAGAACGTGATCGCGAGATCCACATAGACCGCGGCCACCGGCGGCCCCAGCGCAATCGCGCGCTGAAGACTTGCGCGCGCGCCAGCGAGATCACTCGTTTCACGCAACGCCATCCCCAGAAAAGCGTGGCACGGCCCGAGCGCTGGATCGAGGCGCGTGCTCTCTCGCAGCTCGACGATCGCCTTGTCCTTCGCTCCGCTGTACCACTGCGCGACGCCGAGGTTGTAGTGGGCCTCGGCGGATTCAGGGCGAAGCGCGATCGCCTGCTGAAGATGCGTCAGCGCTGATGGGAGATCGCCCGTCTGCCCCAGGATGAATCCCAGGAGGTTGTGCGCCTCGGCGTGGCGATCGTCGAGGCGCAGCGCCTCGGTGAGCCGCAGCTTCGCCGTGCCCAGGTCGCCGCTCGCCGCCGCGGTCTGCCCCTGCTTGAAGAGATCGTCGCCGGCGCTCGGCGTCGGTGGAGCTCCCGGCTTCCGCAGGGCGGCCGCCTGCTGCTTCAACGCGGTTCCAAGGCCGTAGTAGCCTTCGCGCAGCTCGGGATCGATCGCGAGCGCCCTCTCGAAGCCGGCAATTGCGCCAGCCAGGTCGCCGCTCTGCCGCAGGGTCAAGCCAAGCTCGTACTGCACGTTCGCGCTGGCGGGATCGACATCGGCCACGCGACGCAAGTGCCGCAGCGCCGCTTCGAGATCGCCTTTCTCGCGCAACGCGAGCCCCAGGTTCATCTGCGCGCCGAGGCTGTTCGGCTCCAGGGCGAGCGCCTTCTCGAAGACGGTGACCGCCTCTTCGTAGTCACCGCCCTGCGCCAGCGCGGATCCCAGGTTCGTATAGGCGCGCCCGAACTTCGGATCGAGCACAATCGCCCTTCTGAACGCCGCGATCGCACCGGGCAGATCGGACTTCTCCGACAGGGCCACGCCCAGCCAGTTGTGTGCGTCGGCGTTCTTCGGCCCCAGCTTGACAGCTTGCTGGAACGCCGTCAGCGCGCGTGGAAAGTCGTTCCGCTGCCAGAACGCGAGGCCCAGCTCGACGTAGAGCTTCGGGTTGCCAGGATCGCGCTTGATGGCCGCTTCGATGCGCGCCGGGCGAGCGCGGCGTATCAGCAGTCTGCGCGCCGACGATGGTGGTGCAGGCGACGAGCAGGAGAGCCAGGCAGGCCTTCATTGCTCCGGCTCCAGCAGCCGCAACTGCAGGCGCGACGTCGCTTCGTCCTCCTGTCGAAGCGTCTTCGAAAGGGCGAGCTGCTTGTCGGCTTCTTCCTTCCTGCCCGATCCGCGCCAGCAGCAGGCCGAGCTGATAGTTGGCCTTCACCGACTGCGGATTGAGCCGAACCGCGTCTCGCAGGCGGGCTTCGGCGTCCGGCGAACCGCTGCGCGCTCATCAGCAGGCTGCCAAGCGCTTCGCATGAGGCCGCATGATCCGGGTATCGCTGGAGCAGCGCTTCCAGCATCTCGATGGCGTCGGTCGTCCTTCCCTGGTCTCTGGCGATCAGGCGCCAGGTAGTAGCGGGACGGCGAGCTGGTCCGGGCTGGAGCCGCAGGCTCGCGCGCAGATGCTCGCGACGCTTCGGCAGGCGTCCCTGTGTGTAGAGGATCGAGCCCGAGCGCGTACTGCAGCTGTGCGTCGTTCGGACGTGCTCGCAGCAGGAGCCTCGATGATCAGCGCTGCGCCGCCTCGAACTGCCGCTTCCCGACTTTCGCGGCGGCCAGCGCGTACTGATAGCGACAGCTCTCCGGGCTTCAGCGCCGCCGCTTTCGTCAACGCCGGCTCGGCGTCCTCCAGCAGGTCCATCTTCAGACAGACGCGGCCGAAGCCAAGAAGGACTTCCGGGTCGTCGGGGGCGATCTTGCGCGCCCGTATCCAATACGACAGCGATCGCTCCATCTCGCCGCGCTTTTCAGCGATGGCGGCCGCCTGCCGCAGGGCCGGCAGCGACGCTGGCATTCAGCGTCAGCGCGAGATCGGTACGTCTCGAGCGCCCGCGGGAGATCGCCGTTCACCAGATACGCGCCGGCAAGATTGAACGCCAGCTCGAATGAGGGAGGCCCTTGTCGCCTGGCGAACTCCAGCACGCCAATCGCGTCGGCGACGAGCTTCTCGTCGACGAGGAGCAGCGCAAACTTGATCGACCACTCGGGCGGGACGTTCGGCAGCGTGGTCCACGTCTTCAGCAGCGCGCCGGCTTCGGCTCTGGCCCCCGTCTTCAGTAAATCGGTGACGAGAACGAACAGACCCTCGGGTGACTGTGCAAGTGCGTCCATGGCTGGACGCGCCAGCGCCAGTGACCGGCTGTACTCGCCCTTCTCCATCTCGGCGCGCGCCAACGCGAGTCGCGCCGTGCGCGTTCGCCGGATCGAGCTCGACGACGCGGCGGAACATCTGAAGGGAGGATTGCGGCTTGCCCTGAAGCGCGTAGACCTGGGCCAGCGTCAGATGCGCGCCGACGAGCCGCGGCTCGAGGCGAATCGCCTTCTGGAGGAAGACGGCGCTCTCGGCGAGCTTCTTCTGCTGGACGCGGATCGTGCCGAGCACCGAGTAGGCGACGGCACGTGTCTCGGGATCGGCAAGCGCCAGGCGGGCCTGCTGATCGGCTTCTTCGAGGCGGCCTTGCTGCACGAGCATGGCCGCTTTCTGAAGGGCGAGCGCCTCTGGGTCGGACCCTTACGAAGAGAGGCTCGCAGCGAAAAGCGAGGAACGGCGCACAGAGACGCGCTGGCGCGGGCAGACGGAATCGCCGTCATGCCCGCGCCAGGAAACCATCCGACCACATCCCTATCGTAACGTCAGATGCAGGGCGGACCTTCAGGTCCGCCTAGAAATCGAACTTCAACGCAAACTGCACGGACCGCGGCTGGTTGCACTGCGTGACGACCTGACCGAAGCTGCCGGAGCTCCAGTTCGTGTTGCCTGGATCGCAGAAGAGCGTCCGGTTGAAGAGGTTGCCGACGCTCGTCTGGAACCGGAGCTTCATGTCGTTCTGCAGCGCGAACACCTTGAAGATATTGATGTCCTCGCTGTAGAGTCGGGAACCCGCGCACATCGCCGTCGCGTCGCGGCGCGCTCCCGAAGTTCAGCGGCCCGGGATCGCTCCACGCCGCTGGGTTGAAGTAGAAGTCGTTGTTGGGATCGAAATCCCCGCCCGCCGCAACTGGATCGACGCCCGGGTTGCGATTCGGACGCTTCTGGCTGTTGAACAGGAAGCCCCCGAGATCGTTGTTCATGACGACGTTGAAGGGCCGGCCGCTCTCGTAGCGGAGAATGCCGGCGACGTTCCAGCCGCCGAGTACCGCTTTCGACCATGCCGACGTCCACCTCGACGAGCCCGGAATCTCCCAGGTGAATCCGACCAGGAAGACGTGCGGCGTGTCGTCCGCGCTGAGCGCCCACTGGGAGCGGGTCTGCCGGATTCTGCACGGCGTCGTTGCTGCCGTTATCGCCCTGCGCGCTCTCTGCGCCGTTGTTCTTCAACCGCGAGTACGTGTATCCGACGCGCGCCTGCAGGCCGCGCGAGAAGCGGCGTTCGAGCACGAGTTCCAGCGCGTGATACTGGCTCTTGCCGGTCGGCACGCCGCGCCACACGATCTGCTGGTACTGCGGGTACTTTCTGAGCGCCTGCGCCACGTTGCCGACGAATCCGGGATATGGCGGTGTGATGCCTGCCGCCTGCGCCTCCGGCGAATTGATGTCCGACTGCAGCACCGCTGGTGCCGAGCGACGAGCACGCTTGGGTCGTTCATGTTGGCGTTCACGCCCTCCGTCTGGAAATGGTGGTTCAACCGGCTTCCGCGGTTCCCGATGTAAGAAACGTCCAGCATCATGTTCTCGGTGAGCTGGCGCTGATAGGTCACCGACCAGTTCTGGAAGCGTGGCAGGTCAAGCCCGTCGGGAGCGACGGCAAGCGACGTTCGTGCCATTGGCGAACGCCGGATTGATGAACGGCGGCCGGACCACATTCGCTGCCGGGAACCCGTCGTCCAGATAGAACGCGGGGCGACACGCCAGCGCTCAGGTTTGGCGCCAGCAGGTTCGCCGCGAACCCGATGGTCGGCTGCACCGGTGAACTGACAGAAGGCCACGCCTGCGTAGTAGATCCCATAGCCGCCGCGGATCGCATCCCGTTCGCCGAGCCGATAGGCGAACCCCGCGCGCGGACCCCACGCGTCCTTCTTCGGGTCTTCGAACTGTCCGGCGACCCGAGCATCCCTCGCAGTCACCGGCGAAAATCAGCGCGCCGGGGATGTTGCCGGCACCCGGGTTCGGCGTGTTTGGATCGAACGTGGAGTATTTGTCATCGCGCTCGGTGCGCGCGAACTGGTAATCGAAGCGCAACCCGAGCGTCAGCGTCAGCTTATCGTTGACCTTGAACTCGTCGTTGACCCACAAGCGCGGTGTACGCCTCGTTGAAAGTGGGATAGACCGGAATCGTCTGATCGGCCGACTGCGTCTGGCCGAGCAGGAACGACGCAAACGGGTCGCCGGTCTGCGCAAGGCTGTTGCCGGCCGCGTCGAAGCCGGAGGTGGTCACGCGGTTGAAGTCGAAATGCCCGCCGGTGGCGGCTCCCCAGCCTCGGTTCGGGAAGGTGTGGTGGCGATACTCGAACCCGAACTTCGCCGTGTGCCGGCCCTTTACCCAGGTCAGGTCGTTCGAGAACTGCCAGCGATCGTTCTTCTCGTATCCGAAGTTCTGCCAGTTCTGCCCGACGGTGCTATAGGGGATGTTGCCGCCGAAGGTGAACACGGGTGGTCCGGCGGTGTTGTCGAGGAGACCGCCCTGGTTGGCGCCCCACAGCTGCTGCGGCCAGCCGACACCTGCCGACAACGAGTTCCCACCCATGAACCACCGGTCCCACGCCACCGTCGAGTGGTTCACCAGGTTGTTGCGGATGATCCAGTCGAACTGCTGGTGCGCATGGTGCGTCGAGATCCGCTGATAGAACCCTTCACCGATATAGGTATTGTTCTTCTCCGGCTCGGTCTCGCCCGAGAACTCCGTTGTGCAGCCGCCGACGCCGCCGCAGTTGCGGAGCGGCGCCGGCCGCCGATTCCAATAGAAGCTGTGGCTGAACCTCGCGTTCGGCGAGAAGCTGTGATCGACACGCCACAGGATGTTGCGCGCGTTCAGCTCCCACGTCTGGTCGCCCGCCGGGTTGCCGGCGACGTTGAACGACGTGCCGGCACGATCGGGCTCGACCATCAGCGCGGCAATTTTTGCAGCCACGGCGCTACGCAGCGGATCGTTGCCGGGAATCACGTTGCCTGGATACGGGTCGCGGACGGGCACACCGTTCACGAAGTGCGTGGTCGCGGGATTGAAGATCTGGCCCTGCAGGATCGGCCGCCCGAGCGCGTCGGTCCCAACCTGATTCCCCGTGAGCAACGCACTGAAATCACCGTTCTTGAATGCGTCGATGGGCGTCGTGTTGCCGAAGCCGGGGAGGACACCCGAGCGGAGCCTCGTGTAATCGATAGTTCGTGAAGAAGAACGTCTTGTTGTGCCCGTCGTACACCTTCGGAATGACGACGGGGCCGCCGAGGGTGAATCCGTAATCGTTGTTGCTCAGGGGCGTTTTGCCGACGGCAAAGAAGCCCTTCGCGTTGAAGGCGTCGTCGGCAAAGTAGCCGTAGCCGCTGCCGTGCAGCGCGTTGGTGCCGGTCTTGGCCGTGTACTCGATGAACCCGCCGCTCGTATGGCCGTACTGGGCCGAGTAGCTGGTGGTGATGACCTTCACTTCCTGGACGCCATCCACCGGTGGCGTGCTCTCCTGGCTCTGCTGATGTCCGCTCGCGTAGCCGAACGCGGCGCCGTCGAAGAAGTTTTCGGTCGCCATCGTCTGGCCGCCGTTGATGCGCGAATTGAACTGGCTGCCGCGGAACATCGGGTCGCCGTTCGGCTTCATCGGCAGGTAGCCGGGCTGCATCTGCAGCACGGACTCGGCCAGCCGCACGTCACCCGCCGTGACGATGGGCAGGTCGCGCGTAGTACTTTCTCGTTGACCGTGTGACTCACGTCCGGACGCGTATCGCTCAGGCCCGAGGCGGACTTGACTTCCACGGTTTCCGAGATCGCGCCTACCTGCAGCGTGATGTCCTGGCGAAACGCGTCGCCGCCCTCGAGCAGGATTTCCGAGCTGACGGCCTTCTTGAAGCCCTCGAGATCGACGCTCACCACGTAGCGGCCCAGCACGAGCGGCGGCGTGGTGTAGGCGCCGGCCTCGTTCGTGACGCGGACCGTGTCGACACCAGTTTCCTGGTTGTGCACGGTCACGGTGGCGCCCGGCACCGCGGAGCCCTGCGGGTCGGTGACAACGCCGCTGATGGTGGCGCGATCGGACCGCTGTGCCAGCAGTGGACTGCTGGATCCCACCATCGCGCAGAGCATGGCAACGAGCACGCGGGGCGCCACGAGGTAGGTCCTCGTCATGTGAGCCTCCGGACGAAGGTCGGACAACATTGCCGCAGACCGCCGTCCCATCAGGAATCGACGTCGACAGTCACGAATGCGTTGGGCACGGCCGCACACGAGCGTACGGCCGGAGAGCCAGCACGACCGTGAACGTTCACGGCGCGCAATGTCGCGCAAATTAGCGCCATTTTTTCATACTGTCAAGCCTAATCTTTTTGATGTAGGCCTGCAGCTCGACCGTGACGCACGACCTTCGCGTCGTGGCCACAACGCGGACCACTGTGCGCGCCAATGGTCACACCAGTCGTGGCGCCGCCGCGGGCGACGGATGAGCGAAATTCGATGTGACTCTTCGACGCGGCTGCGCAAGACGTCGCGTGACCACTTGCGCGCGGCGCTAAGATGGCGGCCATGTCGTCGGACGGCAAAAGCCTTCCCCCGCGGCCTCCAGTCGGCATCAAGGACATCGCACGCGCGCTCGGCATCTCCACCGGCACGGTGGACCGCGCGCTGCACGGCAAACCCGATGTCAGCGCCGAAACCCGCGCGCGCGTCCTCAGCATGGCCGAGACGCTGCGCTACCGGCCCAATCTCGCCGCGCGCTTCCTGCAGTCGAGCAAACAGCTGCGCGTGTCCGTCCAGCTGCCAAGAAAGATTGCGCTCTTCTGGGATTCGCTGCGGGAAGGCATTCGCGAGGCGGCCGCGCCGTTCGCGCCGGCGCTGCACGTGGAGTTCCGCAGTTATCCGAGTCTCGGCGAAGGCGACATTCCGCTGTTCGACGAATCGCTGCACGACGGCACGAACGGTCTCATCATCGCACCCGGCAATCCAGTGTCGCTGACGCCCTACCTGCGCAAGGCGGCGAAACAGAACATTCCCGTGGTGTGCGTCGTCACGGACGCGGCCGAAGATCTGAGGCTGACATCGGTGTCGGCGAATCCAGTCACCGTAGGCGCGGTCGCTGGCGAGCTGCTGGCGAGATTCCTGCCCGGCGGCGGCGAAGTGGCGTTCTTCACCGGATGGCTCGCGATGCAGGAGCACGCCGACAAGCTCCGCGGATTCGAATCGAGCCTCAAGACGATTGGCCCCGGGCTGGCGCTCGGCCCCATCGTTGAAGCACACGACGACGAGCGTGAAGGCCATCGGCGCGCGCTGGCCGTTCTGCGCGAGAGCCCGAACTTGAAGGGGATCTACGTCAGCACGGCGAACTCACTCCCGGTGCTGCGGGCCGCAGAGGAGGCGGGACGCCTCGCGACGCTCACGGTCGTGACGACGGACCTCTTCCCCGAGCTGGTGGAGTGGATCCGCGCCGGCAAAGTGGCGGCGACCGTCTACCAGCGGCCGGTGAATCAGGGACGCCTCGCGCTGCAGTCCCTCTACCAGTTTCTGCTGCACGGCACGCGCCCAGCATCACGCCTCAGGGTCGTACCGCACCTCGTCATGCGAAGCAACCTCGATTCGTTCCTCGATCGGCTGCCGGTGGATCTCGAGTCCGCGTCGGCGACGGAGGCCATCGATCGCCCCGCAGGCCGGCGTGCCAGCTCACGGCCCGGCAAGCACGCCAGCACCGGCGGCGCCCGGCGCCCGCGCGGGTCCGAGCGACGTGCGTAGTCTCGGAACAACGCGGATCAGATCGTCACGGACTCGAACACGGATCAACACAGATCAGATCTGTCACGGACTGACACGGATCAACACAGATCAGATCGTCACGGACTGACACAGATCAACACCGATCAGATCGTCACGGACTCACACGAATGAACACGGATCACATCCAGTTTGATCCGTGCAGTTCCGCATCGATCCGTGACGGGCTGTTGTCCGCGATGATTCCGCGACGGAACACGTCTCACACAAGCTGGAGCTCCAGCGCGGCGACGGAATGCTTGGGCAGATCCACTAGCACCACTGCGCCGTCAACCTTCACTGGCAACGACGCGGGCCGGACGTCATCCGGCTTGTCGAAGGTGTTTTTTGCCCGCATGTCGTCGTGCGTGAGCACGACGGCCCGGCCCTCGCTGACGCTCGCGCCGCCGGCGAATCGGATCCGGGTCGCGAGCGCGGACTCGATCGACGGGTTGGTCAGCGTGACGATCACGCGCGTGCCGCGAATCGACGCGGAGCCTGACAGCGCCGGCATCTTTGCAACGCCGTCCCGGGCGGGAACGGTCAGCTCGCCGGCGCGGACGTCGATCGGCAGCTGCTGCGCGCCCATGTGGGGCCGGTACATCTCGAACACGTAATACGGCGGCGTGCGGGTGTACTTCTCCTCCTGCGCAAGGAAGAGCGAGTGAATGCAATTGATCGTCTGCGCCACGTTGGCCATCTCGATTCGGGCGGCTTGACGATTGAAAACGTCGAACGTGATCGCCGTGTGCAGCGCGTCGCGCAGCGTCACCGGCTGGCTCAGGATGTAGCGGGGCGCGATCTCTTCCCCGGGCTTGTACCACACGCCCCACTCGTCGATCACCAATCTGGTGCGATGCTCGGGATCGTACCGGCTCATTGCCGACCAGTGCGCCTCGATCACCGCCTCGGTCCGCAGTCCTTCGCGCAGCACGGCGTACCAGTCGGGCGGCGTGAAGTCGGCGACCCGCATCGGGTCGTTGCGGAAGTCGGTGTAGAAGTGCGGCGAGAAGCCGTGCACGGGGCTGCGGTGGCCGCCCTGCATCGCCTCGAAGAAGCCCGTGGTCCAGCCGAGATCCATGTCGCGAGAGTGACCGCGCGGTCCCGTGGCGATGAGGAACGGCGCCACATATACGGGGAACTGCGTGACGAACTTCCGGTACGCCGTCGCGTATTCGCCCGGCGTCATGTCGCCGCCGCAGCCCCACGATTCGTTTCCGACGCCCCAGTACTTGACACGGAACGGATCCGCGTCGCCGTTCCGGGCCCGCTCGTCGGCCAGGCTTTCCGATCCGGCTGGTGCGTTGCAGTACGACACCCAGTCGTGAAATTCCCTCGGGCTGCCCGAGCCGACGTTCGCCGCCAGGTAGGGCTCGGCGCCAACGTGGCGGCACAGCCGGATGAACTCGTGCACGCCGAAGTGGTTGCTTTCCGTCGCGTGTATGCCCGACGGCATCCGGCTTTCCCAGAAGTTGTAGGTCCTGGGGCGTCCGGATTCGGCGCCGATGCCGTCGCGCCAGTGGTAGCCGTCGGCGAAACAGCCGCCGGGCCAGCGCAGGTTCGGCGCGCCGAGGCGCTTCATGTCGTCGACGAACGATTTCCGCAGACCGTCGACGTTCGGAATCCTCGACTGTCGGCCGACCCAGATGCCGTCGTAGATCACGCCGCCGAGATGCTCGATGAAATGCCCGTAGAGGTGCGGGCTGATCGCCGGACCCTTCGCGCCCGGCGTCACGACCACCTCCGCATCGGCGGCCAGAATCAGCCGCGATGCCGCAAGCGCGCCGAGTCCCGTACAGGCCGATCTGAGGAAGGCGCGTCGTTGCATCACCTGAAGCCTGCAGCCTGCAGTCTGAAGCCTGCCTAGCGGGTCGCCAGCTGCGCCACCGTGTACGAGCGCGGCGGCAGCTTGAATGTCATGCGCGATGCGGCGGCGGGCGCGTCGAGCGCCCGCGGCGCGACCTGCTGCGGCTGCTCGAATGTGTTGAACGCCTTCAGGTCGGCGCCGGTCAGCGTCTGACAGGCCAGCACACGCGTTGGCGTCGGCTCGCGCCACTCGAGCACCAGCTCCCGTTCGGCGTCCAGATCCCGGTTCAGCATGAACACCGCGGCCTGACCGGCTTGCGCGTCAACGGTTGCCGCCACGTCCAGGAACGGCACCTGATCGTCGCGGGCAAAGTCCTCGCGCAGGCCTTTCGCCGAGATGGAATAGGTTTCGGAGTCGACCGCGAGATCGATCACGCGTCCCTTCGCGTATTGCAGCGCCCAGGCGTACGGGTAGTAGATGCTCTGACGCAGGACCGACGTCTTGTTGGTGACGAGCGGCGCGATGACATTGAGAATCTGCGCGAGGCACGCGAGGCGGACGCGATCGGACGTGCGCAGCAGCGAGTTGATGAAGCCGCCGACGAGGAGCGCATCCTCGAGGTTGTACACCTCTTCGAGCAGCTTGGGCGCAAACGCCCGTTGGCCGTTGGTGGCGGCGCCGTCGCGCGCGCGGTACCAGACGTTCCACTCATCGAACGAGAGCCACAGCCGCTTGGGCGACTTGTAGAGGCCCTGCACGTAGTCGGATACCGCGCCGATCTCGTGGATCTGCAGCTCCAGGTCGAGGTTCATCGCAAGATATCGCGGCGTGCTGTTGCCCGAAAGCTCCGGCGTGTTCCCGTAGTAGCAATGCAGCGAAATCGCATCGACCTGGTCGTAGCACTCCTCCAGCACCTCGCGGTCCCAGACGAGATACGTCGGCATGATCCGGTTGCTCGACCCGCACGCAATCAGCTGCAGGCTGCGATCGATGACGCGAATCTGGTGCGCCGTGTCGCGCGCCTTCTGCCCGTAGGCCCTGGCCGGCATGTGCCCGATCTGCCACGGGCCGTCCATCTCGTTGCCGAGACACCAGTAGCGCACGTTGTGCGGCGCATCGTAGCCGTGCGAGCGGCGCAGCTCGCTCCACTTCGTGCCCTTGTCGACGTTGCAGTACTCGACGTAGGCCACGGCCATTTCCGCGCTGCCGGTGCCATAGTTCATGCCGAGCAGCGGCTCGGTGCCGACCAGCTTGCACCAGTCGATGAAATCGTTGGTGCCGAACTGATTCGTCTCGATCGAGTTCCAGGCGCGTTCCAGCACGGTGGGACGCTGGTTCTTCGGGCCGACGCCGTCGAGCCAGTTGTAGCCGGACACGAAATTGCCGCCCGGGTACCGCATGATCGGCACGGCCAGTTCCTTGATCTCCTTGATGACGTCGGTGCGGAACCCCTTCGCGTCGGCCAGCGGCGAGCCCGGCTCGTACACGCCGGTATAGATGGCCCGACCCAGATGCTCGAGGAACGCGCCGAGCAGCCGGCGATCCAGCTCGGACGTGTAGCGGGCCTGGTTGATCACGGCGCGCGCCGGTCCGCGCGTTTGCGCGTAGCCGAAGGTGCTCAGCCACGATCCGGCAGCGAGCGCCGCACCCGATTTCCCGAGGCCTGCAAGGAACTGACGACGACTTGGCGTGAGGCTCATAGTTGGTCCCGTGAGGGCAGCGGTGTTTAACACCGACATCGCGCGATTGTCAAACGGCGCGCGCGGCTATTGGTGTTTTGCTGCCTCCGGGTGCCGCAGGCCTCGAACGCTCACGCTTCGTTTCGCGCCGACACTCCAGCGATGAGTTGGGGCTCGACGACGTCGTCCACGACAAATCCGCGGGTCGCCTGCACAATCGCCTGCAGTTGATAGGCCGGGCCGAGCGCGAAGCAGGCGGCGGCGACGAACCAGATATGCCACGACAGGGCGACGGGCGCCGGCGGCAGGTAGCCTTCTGTGACCGCCCACAATCCCATGTCACCGAGTGACGTGAGAAAAATCGCCGCCGTGAACGCCAGCCAGCATCGCGGAATCAGGCCCCACCCCATGTTGGCCGCTGATCGCAGAATGAGTATTGCCTCGAGCAGCAGCACGCACAGGCGTTCATCGCCTGATCCTCGTCGCGAACTCCTTTGCTTCTCAGACTAGCGCGTTGGCGTCGCCGAGGCTAATTGCGCGTAGACCTGGCGGGCCTGGCGAAAGAGCGCCAGCATCTCGTCCTGTTGAGCCCGCGAGCGAAAGTCCTTGCTGGCGGTGAAGAACGCAAGCTCGCGATCGATCCATGCTAGGAAAAACTTCGCATCGTCCGCAGCCGGTGCGGGAATCCCGACGTTCACGTAGATTGGGCTCGTGTGCGCGAAGCGGATCGTCTTGCCTGCGGATTCGAAGGCGCGGGCCGCGATCCAGCCATTCCGCGCAAAGGCGTGGTCCATCTCGAGGATCCAACGGCCCGTGCTGTCGGGTTGGGAAATGCTGCCGATCACCTGTCCGGACGAAATGATCTCGAGGCGGGCGAGCGGACGCTGGTCGAGCGCTTCGACACGGATGTGGACGGGGCGCGCCGTGTTGCCGAGGCGGAGCTCGGCGCCGGGGTCCTGGCCGGCGGCTGTCAGAAACAGCATCGGCCCGTTGGTGGCAAAACTGCGTCCGGCCTTCAGCGCCTCGAACCAGTTCCGGTACGAGAACGATTCCGACACCTTGACGTAGACACGGTTGTAGCCGAGCGGCGACGCCTTCACGCCCGACGCGCTGCCGGCCGACACCGGCAAGCGGAACCCGCAGTTCAGAAGGCTGTAGTAGACCTCCATGCTCCAGAGCGGCATCCCCGCCACCGTGTTGAACTCGGGCCTGAACTTCGGAATCATTCCCCACGGATCCGTCTCGAGCTCGACGTCGTGCCGGTTGAAATGGTTGTGGACGATGCCGACGAAGTCGATCAGCCTGAGCGCCGCGAGCGCGACGCCGTCGCGCCACACGATCTTCTCGGCGTCGATGTAGCCTCCCTGCTCGCGCGCACGCCGGCAATAGATGTCATCCGGCGGATACATCCGGTAGCCCTCGAAGGGTATGGGCGTGCGAAGTCCAAGCAGCGCGACCGCCCCGGGCCCGTTCTCGAGCCGCTCGACTTCCTTGTCGAAGACGCTGAACACGTGGCGATCGTCGACGGCGCGAAGCGGCTCGGACGCGTTGGGAGGGGTGGCGATGGCACGGTCCTCCCAGATCCAGTCAGTGATGGTCGGCGCGACGTTGAGATCCTCGGCCATCAGCAGCGTGGGCATCTCGTCGACCTTCCGATGGTTGTGGAGATCGCCCGAGAACCAGCCGCGCGCGTTCATGTCGAGCCAGCGGCGCACCCGTACCGTCTCGCGTCGGGTCGTTCCGCTTTCGAGATCAAGATCCAGCGTCACCGGGAGGAATTCGGCGCCGCGTTCGACCACAAGGCGATAACGGCCGGCAGGCAACTCGGTCTCGAAGCTGCCATCGGTGACGAAGTGATGCTCATCGCGCTTGTCGTACCTGATCACGCCTGCCGGCGTTCGGGACGCGCCGGCGGAATCCGTCAAATAGAAGCGCGCTGGCACGGTCGCATCGGTGTCGAAATCGTGTACGTCGACATGGAGACAGCCAGGCGCCTGCCGAGCCTCCAGTGCAGACCATGCCAGCCACAAGCCGCCGATCGCGAGCAGCGCGGCGATTCGACCAGATGTTTTCGCCACGTCAGTGGATCACACGGTCGCTCAATGCCGTCAACGTCCCGGTCGCCTTCCGCAGAATGTCTCGGACGTCTCGTTCTCCGAATCCTCGCTCCCCGGCAATGACCTCGAGGTGCCGGTTCAGCTCGACGATGAGGCGTTTGACGTCGCTGTCGGCCGACTGCGCCGCCTGTTGCCGCACCCTGCGGATCTTTTCGTAGTCGACGATTCCCTCGCGCAGCTTCTCGAACCGGATGCTGCTATCGGCGCCGGGATACACGAGGAAGGTGTCACCCGCGGGCCATAGCACGTGCCGCGCATCCCTGACCGGATCCGCAGGCCAGGCGTCGTACGCCCATCGAAGGAAGCCATCGTACCCATAGGCCGCCGCGTACCAACCCAGCCACCGTCCTTCGGCAGGAGGCGAGTACACGAAGGTGTTCGGCACCGGCGGAGTACAGCAGACGTAGTAGGTGGTCGTGAAGCCCTTCGCCGAGCGCGCCCTCACAACGTCCATCGTCGGCTCCTTGCCGTGAACGTATGAGTAGTCATCCAGCACACCGTCGAGCTCGGCGTGCCAGTCGCCGGCATAAGTAATTCTCCACGTCTTCGAATGGTCTTTGATGACCTTGATGGCCGCCAGCGTGGTCGCCAGCTCGTTCTCGTTGATGCCGAGATAGGTCTTGTCCAGCCAGCCCTTCTGCTGCAGATGGTGTTGCAGGTCGGTGAGGAAGGCGTGCCACACGCGGCGGAATGCCTCCGACTCGGGAGGCCACGTTGCGTGGACGTAGTTGCCCGTCTGCTCGTCCAGATATCGGAAGCGGTTGGCCCAGGGAACGGGTGTGTAGATGGTAATGGCCTTGTCGATACCGACAGCCATCGCCAGCGCGACGTACTCATCGAAGATGCGGTAATCGAACTTCCAGGACTCGTCCCGCTGCTTGATCCACTCGATCATGCCTCCTTCGATCATGTAGGAGTTGTCCTGCCACGGCGAGTGGACCGCGTACGTCGTGACGTATTTACCGCCGGCGTCTGCATACAGCTTGAGATGGGTCCTCAAGAGCGCCTTGTGTTCCTCGGACCATGGCGTCACGTGGTAGTACCAGGCGATGACCCAGGGGTTCTGCCACAAATCGAGGCGGAACTGCCATTCGTGCGGCGGCGGCAGAACGGCCTTCTGCACGTCGACCCTCAGCCGCAGAGCCGCGCGTTGTGTTCCTGAAGTGACCTCTAGCGTTCCCTCGTACCTGCCAGGCGGTGCCGTGGCGGGGATGTCCAGCGATATCCACACGGGCCGCACTGTGCGCGCCGGAAGATCGAACCGCTCGAAGGGCTCGAGCCGGTCGGGCAGGAGCCACGCCTTGTCTGTCGGCCCCGCGTCACAGGTGGCATCTCTCGCGCCCGCAGGATAGTTCGACAGGACGTAGCGAACCAGGCGCAGGCGCATGCTGCCCTTGCCGATCACGTGTCCGGCCCCGTCCGCCAGATCCGTCGCCTCGACCCGCACCTGTTCGAGAGGTTCGGACGACCAGACCAGCATCGTCGCGTTGAGCCGCTCGCCGCGCCACCCGACTGCATCCCAGGCACCCGCGTCATCCGCAACATCGGGCACCTCGCTCCTGAAATAGATCGCGTCAGTGCTGCCGAACGAGGCGTGCAGGCCGGGTCGCACGCGCGTCCACCGCTCGCCGTCGGCTGGAATGTCGAACGCGTGTTCGGGTTCGAAATGCGCAGAGAGCGCCGGTATCCGCTGCGGATCGATCTGGCCGGGCCGGGTCTGGCCAACCGCGCTGCCCAGCAGGCAGAGGTAGAGACCGCAGCTCAGTACCAGTCGTCGCATGTTCCTGTCGTTATACTTCCCGCGCATGACGCCAACAACCTTTCTTCTTGTGCTGGCGATCGGCCTGATCACGATATCGGACGTCACACCGGAGGCTCGCGGCACGCCTCGGGTCACACGATACGAGGAGTACCGTTTGACTCACGAGCTGGTTCCTTGTGGCCCTGTGCCAACGGCGCTGGACCCGAACGGTGTCTATCCCTACGTCAGCTACTGCGAAACCTCGCAACGGCCGGCGCCGAAGAAATACGGCTTGCTGGTGCTCGAGAACGATCGGATGACGGTGACCATCAGCCCCGATCTTGGCGGCAAGGTGGTATCGCTCGTCCACAAGGGCACGGGCAAGGAGGTGCTCTACGCGCCCGACGTGATTCGGCACACGCGCATCCTTCCACGGTTCTATTTCGTCGCCGGCGGCATCGAGGTCAGCTTTCCGATTTCCCACTCTCCGTCGCAGAACGAGCCGGTTCCCTGCCGCGTCGACACCACCACGAGCAGGGCGTACGTCACGTGCGGCGAGCGGGAGCTGCGGTTCGGGATGCGCTGGTCGGTGGAGTACTCCCTGGGGCCGGACGATGCGTTCCTCACCGAGCGCGTGGTCATCCACAATCCCGGGAGGCTGCCGCACCCCTGGATGTCATGGTCGAATGCCGCGCTGCCGTCGGCGCCGGACACGGCCTATGACTTCCCCAACGGCGCGGTGCTCTCGCATTCGTCCCGGATTGCGACGATCGACTGGAAGACCCAGGGACCGAAGCGAGAGGCCGATATCAAGGAGATGACCGGCTATTTCTGGAAGTCGAAAGACGTGAATGCGTTCGGCGCGTTTACGCCGTCGCGCGGGACGGGCCTGTATCACGTCGCGGACGAGCACGTGGCTCCAGGGATCAAGCTGTGGAGTTATGGCGTCGGCCCCGATCGCGCCTGGGCGATGTTGAGCACTGCGGCACGCCAGCCGTATATCGAGATTCAAGGCGGGCCGATCGCCGATCAATCGATCAAGTTCGAGCTCCAACCCTCTGAAACCCGATCGCACACGGAATACTGGATCCCGACTGACCGACGCCTCGACCTTCATGCCCTCGAAGTACCGCGACAGGACCTGAGGCCAACTGAAGACGTGCCGCAGTTCGAATGGGCGAGACCTCAGGACGTCATGGTCTGGCAGTCGCTGCTCCGGTCGTACGAGGCAAAGAGCGCCCTCCCCGATGTGCCGCCCATCGAGGAGAACCGCTGGGCGCCTTCAGGCATGGACGATCTCGGCGGGGCTTTCGAGTGGGCGATCGAACATTCCGAAGGCAACACGGTCGATCTCTGGCGCTTCTACTATGGGGCGTGGCTGGCCGGGCGTGGAGACATGGAGACGGCGACGCGGATCCTGTCGGCCTGTCAGATTGGCGTCGCGAAGGCCCTCCTCGCCAGGCTGCTCGCGTCGCAGGGCGATTTACCTGGCGCGGCGCAGGCATTCGCGGCCATTCGCGAACGCTGGCTTCAACTGCACCCACAGGTGGTCGTGGAGCGAGACGTCGTCCTGCGTCGTTTGGGACGACAGACCCTCGCCGAGCGTGAGCAATGGTTGAACAGTGTCAGCGCGCTCACGGATGAGTGGATCGCGGAGCGCCGAGTGCAGTTGCTGATCGACAAGGGTGCCCTCGCGAGCGCGAAAACGCTGCTGCTATCGACGCACTTTCAGAAGGTGCATCAGACCTATTCGCGGACCGGCATGTGGATGCAGATCTGCAAGCGGATGAAAGGCCCGTGCGAGCCGATCCCGCGGTCGCTTGGAGAGGACCGGCTGGCGACGTTCGGCGCGTATCGCGAATTCAAGTAGGGCCACAAAGGACGGGTGCTAGCAATGAGCAGCTATCAGGAGCGCGGCGAGTAACGTCGGAGGCCGAGACGGCGTACGACCCGGCCCCCGACGTCATCCGTGTCTCAGCTCGAATTAGAAGTACTTCTTCACGCCACCGGTGACGGCGAACCCCGACGGATCCAGCCCGGTCCGGGTTTCGTTGATCACGTGGTATCGCCCCTCACCCTTGACGGCGAAGTTGCGCGTCAGGAAGTACTCGACGCCGCCGCCCAGATTGAAGCCGGCGTTCGTTTCAGAGTCCCCAAATGACTCGCCGTTGTCCTTGGTCTGCAGGAAGTACGCGCCGACACCTGCGCCCACGAACGGATGCCACTTGCCGCCTTCCCAGTTGTAGTTGACGTCCAGTCGCAAGGGAAGCTGTCGCAGCGAGTCGCTGCCTTCGCGTTTGAGGCTCGGATCTACCCATCCGAACTCGGTGCGGAGGCTGACGCGCGGCGTGACGTAGGTACCTGGTACAACGCGTTCAGCACCAGCGACGAGTCGAAGGCGCTGTCTTGGGGGACGAACGCCCCCACGTCGAACCCCGCCGCCATGGATCCGCTGTGAGGCTCCCGCTCCTGAGCCGTGACGAACGCGGTGACGATACGAACAGGCCAAGCACGAGCGACGCGAAGATGAGTTTTCGACACATAAATCGCTCCTCCATCGGTCGGATGAGCCGCTGCCTGGAGGCAGCGCGACCGTGGTCCAGGGTGCGATTCCTGTACCAGCGATCTTCGCCCGTCGGCGCGGAGGGGAATGCTGCGGAGATGGGGGGCGCGAGCGTGAATGGGCGCAGGTCTTACTGGACAGTGTTTGCGCACGATCACGGGCGCGAGATGGGCGCGCCCCGGCCCTGGATGAGGGTTACGCGCTGGTTTACCATCGGGAACGTCCACTGCTCCGGCCTTCCGCCAGGCCAGTCAACACGCACGATCACCGGTCGGCGCCATTCGCCGAGGCCAAACTGCAATGTCGGGTCCTGCGCCGAGAGATAGCTGCCGTCGGTACGGACGCGAAGGACTTGAGACGGCGCGCCAGTCCTTTCCACGTGCACGAGGGCGCCGAGGCCCGAGCGGTTCTGAGGGCCATTGTCGACGCGCACCTGCAGCCACGAGTTACGTGTGCCGACTTGATTGAGCCACAGGCGGACGGGCCCACTGTTGTTCGTCACGAGAACGTCCGTGTCGCCGTCGTTGTCGATGTCACCGAAGGCAGCGGCCCTGCCGACCTCTGCACGTGCGAATGCTGGGCCGGCCTGGCTCGAGGTTTCGATAAAGTTTCCAGTGCCCAGATTGCGAAACAATTGATTTCGCATTCGATAAGGCACGGGGTCACCGCGCAATCCCTCGATGATGTTGACTGCGCCGTTGGCGACAAACAAGTCCAACCACCCGTCGTTGTCGTAGTCGATCCAGCCAGTGCCAAACCCGGTAAAGGCCGCCGTCGGCTGTGCGAGCCCCGCCTGGACGCGCGTGTCCTCGAAGCCCGCGCGGCCGTCGTTGGTGTAGAGCGCGAAGGTCTCGCCGATGATGTTGGTGACAAATAGATCCTCGTCCCCATCGTGGTCGTAGTCGCCTGCGGCGATGCCCATGCTGCCTTCCGGAACACCGGCGGCGTTCAGCGCAACGCCCGCCAGGGGACCCTCGTCCACGAACGTGCCGTTCTTCTGGTTCATCCACAGTTGGTTCGGCGTCGCGTCGTTGGCGACGTAGAGATCCAACCATCCGTCGGCGTTGTAGTCGCCGGTCGCGACGCCGAGCCCTGCGCCATCGGCCTTGGTGATGCCGGCGGCTTCGGTCACGTCCGTGAACCGGCCGCCGCCCTCGTTGCGGAACAGGCGATCGGGCACGGGCCGATAGGAACGCGGACCGCAGTAATCGCGCGAGCCGCCCGGATCGAAGCACTGCTTGTTGGCCGTCGTCGAGAAGTCCAGGTAGTTGACGACGAACAGGTCGAGATCACCATCGCGATCGTAATCGACGAACGTGGCGGCCGTGCTCCAGCGATCGTCACCCACGCCGGCCGCGGCGGTCACGTCGCTGAACGTGCCGTCCCCGTTGTTCCGGTACAGCGTGTCAGGCCCGAGCGCTGTGACATAGAGATCCTGATCGCCGTCATTGTCGTAGTCACCCGTGGCGACGCCCATCGCGTAGGAGGTGCCTCCGAGTCCGCTTCCGGTGGTGACGTCGGTAAAGTGCAGGGATTTGGTTTCGACGAGATCGTTGCGAAACAGTCGGTGCGTCCGGCCATGATCGCGCGGCGCGTTCGGGTCGAAGGGTTGGCCCTGCAACAGGTACACATCGAGATCGCCGTCGTTGTCGTAGTCGACGAGCGCAGCGCCAGCGCCCATTACTTCCGGGACGTAGAACTGCCCGCTTGCGCCGTTCTCGTAGATGAACGTGAGACCGACGCGGGCAGCCACCTCGTCAAAGATCGGGCGATGGTCTCGGTCCTGCGATGCTCCGAACATCGCCAGACTCGCGGTCGCGAGTACTGCGATCGGCCTCATTTGAGGCTCGCCATGTCGCGGTCAATTGCTGCCGTCAGCTCGTGCTGGCCGAACGCCTCTGCGAGACGCCGCGCCTCGCGCGCCAGCGCCAGCCCCTCGTCGCGCCGGCCGGCTTGCACGTGTGCCACGGCCAGGCCGTACCAGTACCGCGGTGCCTCTGCATCCTGTGGCTCGCGCAGCCGCTCGAACTCTGCGATGGCGTCGTCGAAACGCCGCGCGGCCAACAGCATTCGCCCGACGTTGTAACGCGCGAGCCGGAACTGCGGGTTCGCCGCCACGGCCTGACGATACTGATCGAGCGCCTCGTCCGGTTTCCGCTCGCCCTCGAGCAACTGGCCCAGATTGTTGTGTGCCTGCGCGTGCAGCGGATTGGCCGCCACCGCCAGACGAAAGGCGGCCGCGGCCTCGCTCCACCGTTGCTGCGCGCCGAGCAGCACGCCATAGTTGTAATGGGCCTCGTCCGCGTTGTAACCGAGGACGAGCACGGCCTTGTAGTGCTGCTCGGCCTTCGCCCACTGCCCCACGCGGCCGTAGAGTGAGATCAGATTGGCGTGGGCTTGCGCGAGCGATGGATTGCGTGCGAGCGCGGCTTCGTGCGCTTCGATAGCGCCGGCGACATCGCCGGCCTCGGCCAGACGCAGGCCGCGAAGCAGCTGGGCTCGTGGGTCGTCGCGAACGGACGACACGCGTGCGGAAAGCGGGTCGTCGATGGCTGGCCATCGTGTGCCGGAGGCGCGATGCTGCTCGAGCGCGGCACGAGCTTCGTCGCGGCGTCCGAGCGCGCGCAGCGACTGCGCGAGGCCGTAGTAGGCCTCGCCAAACTGCGGGAAGAGCGCGATGGCACGCTCGAAATGTGTGACTGCGTCGGCCTGCCGGCCTTGGCGCGCCGCGACGCGCCCTAGCCCGAGCTCGCCTACGGGGGCAGCGGCCGGCTGCGTCGCCAGCGCCTCATACGCTCGCGCGCTCGCGTCGAGGTCACCGGCGTCGAAGAGCACCTCTGCCATCCGCGCTCGTGCCGGCAGCAACCCCGGTGTCAGCCTGAGCGCCTGCTGAAACGCCACGGCCGCCTCGGCGGGCCGCACCAGACGCTGCAACACCATGCCGTCGAGGTATTTCCAGTCCGCACTGGTCGCCGCCAGCACCTGAGCCCGTTGATAGGCGAGGTGTGCCGCTTCCCACTGTTCCCACGCTTGAAGGGTGATTCCGAGCCGTCCGGCGGCTGCAGCGTCTCGCGGGTTCCGCCTCGCTTCGGCGAGTGCCGCTTCCAGCGCCGTCCGGGCGTCGGAGGGGAACGACTCGAGCGCGATGTCTGGCAGCGACGGCAGTTTCGATGCGATCTCGCGGCTGTGCGCTCGCACGAGCGGCGGTCAGCAGCACGGCGACGAGAATCGTCGCCCCGGTTCGAACCGTCTTCACGGTTCTACGATAGTTCGAAAGATTGGAATGAGGCGGCACGTGGGCGCAGCCATCAATGGCTGCGCCCGCATGAGCCTCGAGAACGACGTCAGAAATTGAGGCGTAAGCCGAAGCGGAACGCCCGCGAGCGACTCAATGCATCGTCTTCGTTCGTGGACAAGATCTTCCCGAAGTCCGAGCTGTTGGCATCATTGTCCGGGTTTGCGAAATGCGGCGTGTTGGTCACATTGAATGCCTCCGCCCGGACCTGCAGCTGGAACTTGTCCGTCAACCTGAACGTGCGGAAGAGGCTCAAGTCCAGGTTCACCACGCCGGGCCCGCGAAGAATGTTACGGCCCGTGTTGCCGAACCGCACGTCGGTGACGCGGGCAAATGCGGTGGTGTCGAAGTACGTCCCCGCATCCCCGATTTTCCCGAATATTTCGACGTCCGGCTTGACCTGATCCGCCGTCTGCGCGTTGCCTGGCATATTCAACGACGCGTCCGACGCGAACACCGTAAAGGGTCGCCCCTCGTAGGCGCTGAACACCCCGTTCATCTGCCAGCCTCCCAGGATCGCGGCGCTGGCGCCGCTGGTCGCCCACTTCTTTTCAGGGCCGAGCGGCAGTTCGTAGACGACCCCCAATTGGAAGTTTTGCGGGATATTGTGATCCGCCTGGGCGCGGTTGCGAGAGAACACGCTCGGCGCATTCCACATGAACTCCGTCCAGTCCGAGGACGGAGCCTCGTCGATGGCCTTCGAGTAGGTGTACGCCGCTTTGAGCATCAGGCCATCCGTGAAGCGCCGGTTCAGCGTGGCCTGCAGCGAATGATAGTTGCTGTGCGTGCGACCATCGAATTCTCTGGTTGTCGCCGTGCGTCCGAACAGAGCGAAGAGCGGCCGCCCTTCGTCGCCGGAGCCCGGTACCTGCGAGGCGTTGATGTTGAGGAACGCGAAGTTCCTGACGGACGCCGAGCCGACGTATCCGATCGAGCCGACCAACGCACCCGGCAGCTTCCGCTCGACGATCAGGTTCCATGACTGGATGTAGCCCCGGTGCAACTGCTGATTGGCCACCGGGTACCCAGTCTCGGCGACCCCCGGCAGTGGAACTCTGCCCGTGCTGATGTCAGGGCAGCAGATCGAGGGGATTCCGACCTCGGGTCCGAGCGGAGCGTTCGGAACACCCGCCTCGACATAACCGGGACTTGTGGTAACGGGTGAGAAGCCGTTGACGCTCTCGAACACCGCGATTACCGTCAACGGAAACCAGCCACGCAACGCCTGAGCGCCCCAGGGATGCGGATTGAACGTAATGCCGTAGCCGCCTCGGATCACCGTGGACTCCGTCATCTGGTACGCGAAGCCGAGGCGAGGAGCAAAGAGCTTCTTGCTGAAGCCGACGCCGTTGTCCTGGGGGATACCACCGCGTCCTCCGATCAACGCCTCGTTTGTCGTGGGATCATACGATTCGATACCCAGACCTGCGGAGCGGTGTCTGTTCGGGTACAGCTCCCAGCGCAGTCCGAGGTCGAGCGTCAGCTGCGGCGTGACGCGCCAGCGGTCGCGAGCGTAGAGGGCGTACTGGTTCTCAAGGCTGTTCATCTTGATGAACTGGCTGCTCTTCCCCGTCGCAGTCGGCGTCCCCAGCAGGAATCCCGCCAGTCCATTCCAGTCGTTCTCGAACGACGGAGTGTCCCCCTGGAACCCCACACTGTCAGCGAGCGCCTCGGGGTTCAGGGCTGTCACGCCGGCGTCGAAGTGGAACGCACCGCGCGGCCCTTCGCCCAGCTCCGGCTGCCAGTGGTTCATCAGGTGATGGACGAAATCGAAGCCGAACCGGAAGTCGTGATTGCCCTTCGCCCAGCTCGCATTCGTGTTGAACGTGTAGGACTGGTCGTTGCGGTACGTAGGATTCCAGCTTTCATTGTTCCCGAGGTCTGAATAGCCGGAGATGAACATCGGGGGCATGCCGCTCTCCCGCGGGTCAGGGCCGTTGGTTCCCGGGATCCCCAGTACATCCAAACCGAAGTTGGTGCCGAGGTCGGGAGGCGTCACGTCCTGGCCAAAGCGGGTCCAGCCGAAGGTCCCGTCAATCAGGACGGTGGGCGAGACGGTGTAGGTGTGGCCGATGCCCGCGATCTGCACGAGCGTGTTGCCATCACCGACGCCGCCGTCGCAGACACATTCGCCTCCTGCCTCACCAAGTCCGAAATCTCCATGCACCAGAGCGGTCATGGCGCTGTACTTGAAAAAGAGCTGGTGCCGCTCGTTCCGGTTCCAATTGACTTTGGCGTCGAAGTTGTTGCGGTTCAGGCGCTGGGTTCCAGAGTTGAAGTAGTTGTCGAGATCGCCCTCCTGATTGGGGAGCGGAACCAGCGCCAGCATCTTCATCATCGGGCCGTTCAGGCGAGCCTGAGGAATGGCGTTCAGTCGCCCCCCGCTGGAAAACACCGAACGGCCGGTGCCATCCGGATTTCCGGAGAAGGGATCGAAGATCATGCCTTCTTGCAGAGGCACGAGGCCGCCTTCGGTGGTGGGGACCATGATGGACTGCCCGCTGGCATCCAGAATGTCCGCCCCCAGCGTGCGGTTGAAATCCCCGGTGCGGAAGTCAGCCGTCGGGACGGAAAAGAGGTTGGAGCGGTTCACCCGGTCGAACGTGCCCTCCCAGTTCCCGAAGAAGAACAGCTTGTTCTTCATGATCGGTCCGCCGAGGTTCCCTCCGGTGATGTTCCGGCTCTCGCTCGGCTTGTCCGTGACGCCCGAAAAATTCTCGTCCCAGGTGAAAGCCCGCAAGGCGTCGTTGCCGTACAGGGTAAACAGGGCGCCGCGGAAATCGTTGGTCCCGGACTTGGTCACCACGGTGATGGCCGCGCCCCCGGTCATGCCCTGCTCGGCGTCGAAGTCGTTCGTGGAGATGTTGACTTCCTCGATGCTTTCCACCGGCGGGACGTACACCGCGTGGTGAGGCAACGTGACCAGGATGGCGGCCGAACCGTCCACACGAGTATTGTTCGCGCCGCGCTCCGAGCCGTTGACGTTGGTCGTCAAAGACCGTCCTGGCGTGTCGGTGATGGCGTTCTGAAACTGTCCCGGTGTGGCGCCTGGAACGAGATTGATGAGGCTTTGATAGTTACGGTAGTTGGAAAGCGGCAGATTCTCGATCTCCTCCGAATCGAGATGGGTGTTGACGTCCGACTTCGTGGTCTGGAGGAGCTGCACGCTTCCCTCGACGGTGACCTGGTCGGTGATCGCGCCGACCTGGACCCTGATATCCGCGCGCGTGACGCTGTTGATCGAAACCTCCACACCCGTTTGCGTGTAAGGTTTGAACCCGGTAGCGCTGACAGACAGGTCGTACGCGCCTTCGAGCAGGTTCTGAATCGCGTAGTGTCCGGTGTCGTCCGTGGTCGCCTCTCTCGACAAACCCGTGGACGCATTCTTCACAGTCACAACTGCGCCGGGCACCACAGCGCCTGTCTCGTCCGTCAACGTTCCGACGATCGAACCGTAAAGGACCTGCGCTGACGCCGTGTGCGCCGCATAGCCCATGACCATGGCGCCAACAGCCAAGCCGAGGATGCCCTTCGTCAAGTGACTAGTCGCGAGTTTCACGGTACTCCTCCATTCGGCGGCGACCTGGGTAAGTAGAGCGGTTCCGAAACGGTGATTCGAGCATGCTGCGTCAGAACGTGCTGATACCAGTGAGCGGTGGCCAGACCACAGTAATTAGGCGGTCACCGTTACAGCGTCGGTGAAGTGGGTGGAGGAGCACCCACATAGCACTCACCTCGCGCGATTCGCCGACTCGTGCACCTGCTCGGCAGTTACCAGGCCCGGCCGCTGCGCCGCGAGTGAACCCGGCGACGAAAGAGCATCAAGCAGGCGGGTCTTCCGCATCGGGTGCCCTCCTGTTTATTAAGCAGCTTTAAGAAGTGGATTTGGCCCGAGGCGCCTTGGTTTGTCAAGCGTTTTCCGACATGGGTCAGACCACCGCCAGGGAGGGGTGCACCGTGAGCGAGCTCCGTCACCTCAGGTCGATCGACACGTCGCCACGGTGATGGGCGCGGCACGGAGGCTCGGTCGAGCGTGCGGACAGTCGGCCGAAAGGATGAGATCATGATGCACCGTTCATGAACGGACCCCAGACCGCACCAAACCCCGCAATCGGCCCGTACCGAGCCTATGCCGTCGCAGTCGGGATAGCCGCGTGTGTGTTCGCGCTGTTGCCCGCCAACAGCTGGATTCATGACCTCTGGCAGGTTGGCTGCGGCTGGGCGGCGGCCGCAACCGTCGTAGCGTCGATGCGCTCCCGCCGGCCGGCGAGCGCCCCGGCCTGGTATCTGATCGCGACGGGCGTCTTCCTCAACGCCACTGGAATCCTGATCGTCGCGGTTCTCAGCCGCACCGTCGGCGCCTCCGCGCTGACGACACCAGCCGTCTCCGACATCTTCTGGCTTTTGCTCTACCCCTGCCTGGCCGCCGCCATTGCGCTGCTGATTCGACGGATGCGGACCACCGAGGACAAGACGATCCTCGTCGACACCGTCATCATCACCACCGCCCTGGCGCTGCTGTCGTGGGTCTACGTCATCCGGCCGCTCGCGTCGGATCCGGCGGTCACCGTGCTGGCCCGCATGGTCGTCGTCGCCTATCCGATCGGAGACGTCATCCTCCTGGCGATGTTGGTGCGGCTGCTTCTGGGTGGAGGCCGGCGCAATCAGAGCCTTCGGCTGCTGATGGGCGCTCTACTCTGCTTCCTGGGCGCCGACCTCGGATGGGCGATCGTCGGTCAATTGACGCTGACGCCGGACCTCCTGCTGCAGCGGTCGCTGGAAACCATCACGATCGCCGCGTATGCGCTGGTCGGCCTGGCGGGGCTTCATCCCTCCGTCGTCGAGATGGCGCAGCCGGTGGGCCCGCACCCCGTCCGTCTCGGCGTGCCGCTTCTGGCCGGACTGAGCGTCGCGGCGCTCGTCGGACCGCTCCTGCTCCTCCACCAGGTCATCAACGGCCACGTGATCGACGGCCTGGCGATCGCGATCAGCTCGATCGTCATGTTCCTGCTGGTCGTGACGCGGATCGTGCTGGTCAACCGCACGCTGAAGCAGGAGATCGACATTCGTCTGCAGGCCGAGCGCGATCTGCGGGGCGCCAAGGAACAGGCCGATGTGGCGAACAAGGCCAAGAGCGACTTCCTCGCCAACATGTCGCACGAAATCCGAACTCCGATGAACGCGGTGATCGGGTTCGGCGAACTGCTGCGGAGCACGGCGCTCGACGAGCAGCAGCGGGACTACGTCGACACGATCGCCGACAGCGGCGAGCTGCTGATTTCGCTGATCAGCGACATCCTCGACCTGTCGAAAATCGAAGCGCGCACCCTGTCGCTGGAGGCCATCGACTTCGATCTCGAATACCTGATCTCCAGCGTGTTTCGGATCCTCCGGCATCGCGCGCAGAGCAAGTCTCTGGCCCTGACGTTGCGGATTCCGGATGACATGCCGCGCACGTTCAAGGGCGACCCCACGCGCATCCGGCAGATCATCATGAATCTCGTCGGCAACTCCATCAAGTTCACCGCGGAAGGCGGCATCACCGTGAGCGTCGGCCTCGATCCCGCCGCGCCCGACGGGGTGGCCCGGCTGGAATTCTCAGTACGCGACACGGGAATCGGGATCCCTGTGGAGAAGCAGCGCGCGATCTTCGACGCGTTCACGCAGGTGGATTCGTCGACGACCCGGGAATACGGCGGAACCGGCCTCGGCCTCACCATCACCCGGTCGCTTGTCGAGATGATGGGCGGCACGATTCACGTCAACTCGGCGGTCGGACAGGGCACCGAGTTCGTCTTCGACCTGCGCCTGCGGCCGGGCGAACCAAACGTCGACAAGGATATCGCGCCCGTCGATCTCGACTACCTCGCCAGCAAGAAGGTCCTCATCGTCGACGACAACGAGCACAACCGCGCGATCCTGGGGCGCTACTGTCAGGACATCCGGATGGATGTCGTCTTCAGTGCCGGCTCTGTGCAGCAGGCATTGGACTGGCTGGCTGACGTCGGGAACGACGTCGATGTCGTGTTCACCGATATCAGGATGCCGGTGACCGATGGATACAGTTTTGCGCGGCAGCTGAAGGCCGATGAGCGACTGCGGCAGATGAAGCTGATCGCGCTGACCTCGGATGCGCTGCCCGGATCGGCGGAGTTCTCGAATCGCGTCGGGTTCGATGCGTTTCTGCCCAAGCCGTTTCGACGGCGCGATGTCTACGAGATCCTTCGCGCCGTGTTCGGCGACAGACGCGATCAGAAGCAGCAGATCATCACTCGGCACCTGGCGCACGAGCTCCTGACGAAGGGCATCAGCGTGCTGCTCGTCGAGGACAACAACCTGAATCAGAAACTGATGAATGTCCTCCTCGGCAAGATGGGATGCGTCGTCGACGTGGCCAGCAATGGCCGGGAGGCCGTCGAGCGGATCGCGGAAAAGACGTACGATCTCGTGCTGATGGACCTTCAGATGCCGGTCATGGACGGCTTCGAGGCGACCGAGATCATCCGTCGCAACAACGGGGCGACGCTTCCGATCGTAGCTCTCACCGCCCGCGCCTTCAAGGATGATGAGGAGCGGTGCAAAGCGGTCGGGATGAACGATTTCCTGACCAAGCCGATCGACGCGCGCGCTCTGCGCGAGACGATCCTCAGGTGGGCGCGACCGTAGACCAGGCCTCAACGGCCCACTCACGACTTCAACGAGACGTAGGTGATGTAGCTCTCTTCCTCGATCTTCATGAACGGGCGCATCGCGACGCTGGTCCCATCGGCCGCGGTTACCGCGCAATCTCCATTGGCGTCGGGGGCTTTCGCGCGCAGCAGTTCGGCCTTCTCGAACGCGGGTGGCGATCCTGCCACCTCGAACAGCACCGACGGCCGCGCAACAATGCCACCTGATTCGAGTGCTGCACATCGACCGCTTCAAGGCGGGATGGCATCGGCAATTCGAGCTCGACGCGATTCCAGCGATCGGCACGCCGCGTAGCGAGGTACATTGCCGCCTCATAGGTCCTCCCTTTGGCGCTGCCCTTCGTCCCTTAACGGGGTCATGGAGCACTTCCTCCGGTGACCGATCGGCACACCGCCGCGGACAATGAGCCGCGGTCAGCGCCCCTCACATCGGCTGGAGTTTGCCGTACGTAAGGGTCCGCCACACCCACTCAGCCGGCCCGAACCGATATCGTCGCAACCACCAGCGGCTCACCGCCATTTGGCCGCCAAAGATCACGACGCTGAGTACCAGGCAGATGGCCGGCCCCACCCTCCCGAGCAGCTGAAGTCCTGCTGCCCCCGTGAAGAGCACCAGGTACAGCACGCTCTGAGTGAGATAGTTTGTGAGCGCCATACGCCCGACCGGTGCCAAGTGTGAGAGGCGTTGCTGCCAGCGGGTGCTGCTGTAGAACAAGACGCACACGCTGCAGACATACGCCGCCGACAACGCAAGGATGCCGGCTTCGGCCAGCGGAATGGTCCCGACCGCCCACCAGGATGCAGACAACTCCATGTGTCGTTGGTGCTCGAACCACCGGTGTCCGAGCCCGACACCGTTTCCGATGACGGCGGCCCCGACTAGCCATGGCAGGGCTCCTCGCATGAGCGGCACGAACTCTGCCACCCGTTCGACGACTCCGCGCTTCCCGACGTAGAGCCCGAACAAGAATCGCGCGAAGATCTGGGGCAGAGCCAACCACAGGAATCCGCGAACGAACAGCTCGTTCCAGTGGATCGCCACGTTCTCGCGGACCACCCGCGAATAGCCACTCAGGAGCGCTGCGAGGCGCGCCTCTTTGGTGGCGGCATCCTTCTCCGCGTTGGACACGCCCTGGGACAGTTCGGGCGGCTTCGTCACCGCGTGGTACGCGGTGAACGTTGCCCGGGCAAACAGCGCGAGCACCAGCGCGAGGACAAGGAGCCTAACCGTTGGTCTGGCCCGGCGGAACAGCAGGAGCGCGAACCCGAGCTCGGCATACAACAGCAGGATGTCGCCGTACCAAATCAACGCGATGTGAATGGCCCCGATGCAGAGGAGCACGAACAAGCGGCGGGTATACACGGACACAATCCTGGCGCCGCGCACATCCGCCCTGTGCATCTGAAGCGCGAAGCCAAGGCCGAACAGAAACGCGAACAACGTGTAGAACTTGCCATCGATGAAGAACGCGACGAGCGCCCGCGCGATCGGGTCAACCCTCGCCGTTGGCAACTGGTGCAGGCGTGCATCCGACAGCACCATGTCGGTGGTCAGCCAGACCAGGTTCGCCAGCAGCACGCCGTACAGCGCAAACCCCCGCAGAACGTCAAGGATCGCGTGCCTCTCGGTGTCGGACGTGGGCTGCAGGTCTGGCAGGCCAGTCGAAGGGGATGGACGTTCGTCGACGAGGTGGCTCGATGTCTTCATGCGAGGTCACCGCTCACCTGTTCGGCCTCGCCGGAGAACCGGTCCAAGGCGGCCACATCGACGGATGCGTTGGCCGATTCGTCCGGCCGAAGTCCCAATACAGCGCCGACAAGCCGGCGCGCCAGATGTCCATCGTCCAAACGCGCCGTATCGGAGTTGGTCAGCGTTACGACGGTCAGGTTCAGCCGGGTACACACCCAGGAAGCCCGTAAACCCGACGATGTCTCCGCCGTGGGATATCTCAGGGCGTCCGTCGAACGTCGACAAGGAGAGCCCGAACCCGTACGGGATGCCCCGCCCGTCCTGAAGGATGCCCGGTGCCGTCATCAGCCGGTATGACTCGCGGCTGATGACGCGCCCCTCGGCCAGCGCCTGCGACCACTTGACCAGGTCCATCGCCGTCGAGCAGAGATTCCCGCCCCCCTTCGGTGGCGCCATGCTGATGAACGGGGCGTTCTGCAGGCCGCCACCCGAGAACGTGTAGCCGCGTGCCCGGTGGGGGATCAGCTGCTGGTCATCGCACGCCATGTTGTCGGCAAGGCCCGCTCGTACCAGCCCATCAGCGCTGCGACGGCAAGCGCGTGCGTCTCGAGAGCTTTCTCTCGCCGTAGCCATCCACGCTCTGCCGCCTTTATCGTCTTGTCCCGTGTTGCGTGTGCCTGACTCGTGACCTTTGTCGCGTCACTGGTCAGCCAGCGCCTCATGGCGCCACCGGTTTCACCGATGTCGACCGTCTGAGTAAAAGAACTGGCAGAGGTAACCGCGATCGCCTCGTGCCAGACATATTTCGTTCCGGCTAGTTCTACCTCCGTGTCGAGAACGAGCTGCTTCCCATTCCATTTCGGACCTGGCCGCGGCGGAGGCGGAAACATCTCGCACCCGCCAGGATTCACGTTGATGCACCACATGTGTTGAAGGCCTCTTACCTGGTCCCACCAGATGAGACCAAACCCGAATAGCTCCCCCATGGGTGTTTTCGAGTGGTACTCCTCCAGTAACGTGAATCCTCCCGGGCCGGATCGCCAGACCAGATCGCCCTGGCCGATTCCTCCGTTCGGCGTCGGGCCGATGGGTTCGTACTTCTCACGCGTCGTCCATCGGCCAGCGAGCGCATCGGTCAGTGCCTGGAGCTCCGGCGCCGGTGCGGCAGCATTCATCCCCGACTGTGATGGCGACACCGACCCGCGGTACGAGGTGGAATTCACAAGCTCGATCTGTGTCCCGGATGGCCGGGCGTCCACGACCGAAACGCACATTCCCATTGCAACCAGGAAGCGAAATAGCGCAGATCTCATTTGAATACACCGTCGTTTCTACTTCCACGCATACAGCCGCCGCGCATTCTCGCGCAGGACCCCGCGCCCCATCGCGATCGCGCGCTCGTGGTCGATGACGCCGTCGCGAACCAATCCGGAGAGGGCCAGATACAGCGCGTCACGCGTGGCTCGCGAGACCACCAGGTGGTGTACGTCCGCCCCGCCGGGCACGCTCGGGTAGCTCGCCGCATCGGTGCCAAAGAGCAGCTTCTCGGGCGCGAAGAGCAGGTACTTGCGCAGCACGTCGGCGAAATCAGGAACGGGGTCGATGAAGCCCCTCGCCGAAATGTCTACCCAGACGTTCGGCTTGAGCGCGAGATAGATGGCGATCTCATGCCACGGGAAGCCACCGTGGATGAGCACGATCGGCGTCGCAAAAAACTTCGGGTCGGCAAGCACATCTTCCAGATTGCGGACGTCTGACTCGAGCGTCCGCAAGAACGGCGGGACGCCCAGCGACGAATGGATGTGGACGGGGAGCGTCATCTTGCCGGCCTCGAGGAGGATGTGTCGCCACAGGAAATCCTGCAAGGCCAGATAGTCGTCGCGCGCGAGCGGTGCCGTTCTGCCATTCGCGTAGAGTTCCGCGGCACGCGTCTCTGGCACATCAGCGATCCTCAAAGTGCGGAGATACGCGTCCCAGAACTTCACGGCCACGGCGCCTTGCTTCTGCCATCGGCGGAGCGTGTCGTCGATGAAGCGGACGTATCCGGAGAGATCGGCCGGCGCCGCGGGAAGGCCGGCCTCGGTCAGGAATTCCTGCAGGTCCTTCTGTGCCTCAGCGATGTCGCTCTTGTGCGACGGACTGCGCGCCATCAGATGATCGGCCGGCAATGGATACAACAGCGTGCTGGCGTGGGGCACCCACCTCAGGCGCTTGTCACCGATCAGCCGCCGGCTATTGGAGTTGACCAGCGCGACTTCCGTACGCGTGTAGTCGAGATGATTCATCCAATAGCCGTGCTCGCCAAGCCGTTCGACCATCGCTGCACGCGCGGCCGCGATCGCTTCCAGGCTCGGCGTCGAGTCAGGGGGCTGTGCGCTGATACCGAACCGCGCCTTGAGAATCGAAGAGAGCCACGGATGCGTGCTGCGAAGCATCAGCGGCACCTGCGCGGCCAGCGCCGGGTCAAACTTGCCCGGGCGCAACAGGTGTGTGTGGTTGTCGATCGCAAGGACGGGATCGAGCGCCGCGGCAAGGCGCTGAAACAGCGGATCGTCCCTCCACGGAGTCAACGGTTCCTGCGCAGCAGGCAGACCCGACAGCAGGCCGGTCAGCGCAAGGAGACACGCGAGCCGTTGCTGCACCATCACAAGGTCCTCAGAAACGCAATCAGCGCCGCTTTGTCGGCGTCGGACAGATCCAACCCGATCACGTGTCCTGGGACCGGCCGCGACTTCGCGCCGACGACCCGGAAACCCGTCGGCACGTAATCGTCATCGATTCGTCGCGGATCGAACCAGTCCTCGAGCGTCGCGACCGAGCCGTTGTGCTCGAACGGCCCCCTGTACCACACGCCCCGGAGAGAGGGGACCTTGTAATAGCCGGTGCCCCGTCGCGTCCCGAGCGTCAGCGTCGCGTCGGTAGCGATCGCGGTCGGCATGATCGCAAACCGCTCGCGATCTTCTGGGGGGACGGCGAAGCCGCGAACGGGCATGAGCTTGTTGTTGGTGTACTGCGGCGGCGGATGACATCTCCCGCATCGTTCCCGCTGAAATACCTGCTCTCCGTGTACGGTCTGAGGTGTCTGCGGGTTCGGGTTGACGGGCGGCTTCAACGAATAGACGTAGAGCGCGAGCGCATAGAGCTGTTCGTCGCTGTACCGCCCGTCGGGGCCGACGCTGGGATCGGTTGGTGGCGGCAGCTCACGGAAGTCGGTGCCGGCCGGGATGAAGTCGCCGAACCGCGAGAAAAAATCCAGTTCGTTGTTGAGCGCGGCATATCGCATCAGATCGCCGATGTCCCGATGATTGACGAGGCCGGTGCGGTCAAGGTATCGCCGCTCCCTGATGCCAATCAGATCGGGAATCGCCGGCGGAGAATCGATACTCGCGCGGTGACGCGCAGCGACGCCCGGCGGAATCGCATCGAACTTCGTCACCAGCTCCTCCAACGTCATCGCCGCGACGCGCGCCGCCGGATCGGCGTCCTTCAACCATGGCGCAGCAAAAAGCGCCCGAAAGCCGGTTCGTACGTCATCGATATTCCTCCGCCGCGTCCCGTACGCCACGGCGCGATCGAAGGGGAAATTGCCCTGGGCTCCCTTGATGACGGTGCCGTCCGGCATGACCCGCGTGTGACAAAAGCTACAGGCGTTGTTGCCGAGCTCCACCTTACCGGGGGTCCGAATGACGTAGCTGGTATTAGGGAGGACGCCTTGGGACGTCGAAAGCGGCCGGACGTGTTCGTGCCACGCCGGATCCTGAACGTCGGCCGCGGTCGCCACACCGTCGTAGAAGATCGCGGCATCGAAGACGAGCTCGCCTGCCTTGATCCAGTCCGCCTCGGTCTCGAGCCTCGGACGGTGTCCTTTGTCATCCCACATGATCTCGGGGGCGAGCTGCCGGAGCGACGTCAAATAGTCCTTCGGTTCCTTGCCGGGCACATACACGGGATACGTTTTGAAGATCGGCCGTACCGGCATGCGGTAGTAGTAGTCGGCAGGAACGGCCTTCGGCGAGTAATCGCGGTGTGGCAACGGCACTTCAAGGGTCGAAAGGGCCGCGTCGTCCCAGGATCGTGGGATGCTGGGGACAAAGACGCCGCTCGGGCTTTGCGAGTACGTCGCCGCCGCGGTGGCAACCATCACGGACACGCCGATCACGGTGCGACGCACGACCGTGGTGCGCATGTGAACCTCCGTCAAGATGAACCACCCGCTTAATGGTTGCAAGTAGGATCGGGCACATGACTGGCCTCACTGTACGGCGGCTTCTGGTGCTCGCGCTCGTCATCGTCAGCGGTGGCCGGGTCGCAGCGGGTCAGCCCGGCGTCGCCTCGGACATCACGCGTCAGACGTCCGGCACCTTTGTGTTCACGGATCCTGGTTCTCATCATCCGATCACCGTGTGGTTCTGCCGTCCGCCATCCCTCGCGGCCGAAACCCGCATCGTGTTCGTCATGCACGGCAGCGAACCACAGACCGCTCGTCAGGCCTGCGATATCGCGGCTTCCGAGCTTCACGTCCTGAATGCCATTGTGCTTGCCCCACAGTTCTCCAAGGAGCACTACCCACAGGACGCATATACGTTCGGCAACATGCTCGATGCCACGGGGCGAATCCTTCCGAAATCGGAATGGGCACTCACCGCCATCGAACGGCTGTTCGACGCCGTGCGGCACGATCTCGGTCTGACACACAATGACTACGACATCGTTGGGTTCTCCGGCGGCGGTCAGTTTGTGCATCGTCTCGTGCTCTTCGTGCCGGAAGCCCGCTTTCGCCGTGCAGTGGCAGCGAGTGCCGGTCGCTACGCCTTCCCCTCTTGGGCAGAAAAGTTTCCGTACGGGCTCGCCGATGGTCCTATCGATCGGATTGTGCTGAGCAAGGCATTCTCGCGCGAGCTCGTCGTGTTGCTCGGCGATCGCGATATCACTGATAGGGAACGCGAAGCTGCGTCGATGGCGCAGGGAACGACCCGATTCGCGAGAGGTTTGCGGTTTTTTGCGACGGCGGCCGACGAAGCGGCGGCGCTCAACGTACCCCTCCAATGGAAGCTTCGGATTCTCGCCGGCATCGATCATTCCCCAGTGCCGATGGTACGAGCTGCGCTTGAATTGCTCCGCCAATAAGCTGAATGCTACCTGTCCTGTCTGAGCGGGACCATGGGAATCCGAAGAGTTCTTGAACGGCAATCGACGTGAAATCGCCTGCCTTCGTAATCAGGTCAGGGGAAGTGCGACAAACCAGCTGACGAATGCCTGCCACCACCACCCTTGATAGAACCCGAACAGCAGAATCGCCTGCGCGAGGACAAATACTCCGAGCATCGTGGGGAACACAGCTCGTCCGATCCTGGCATGCCGCTCCCGCCAGATGAACACGACAAATACGAGATCCGTCACCGCGAACGTGAACCATTGATACATCCATGTCGGGTTCGGATTCACCCAGAACATCATCCGGACGAGGACTGGATCTATCAGGGTGAGCGCGGTGCAAACCATGAAGCGCGCGTGCAGCGCAACCGTCCGCCGCATGAGGATTCCGAGCGCGTAAGAAAGCGCGAACAACGCGGTCAGAGAGAGCGGCACGTAGATCCCAACGTTCTGGGCGACGCTCAGGCCATGCGTCTTGCTGTGGGCGAGCAATACCATGCTCATGAGGACGAGGGGCGCCAATGCGTAAGAACTGCGTCCAAGCCGTCGATGGAGCGTCAGACGTTTCGTCCGTATCGCCAGTGGTTGGGCCACCAACATCAGCATCCACAGTGTCGCTGTGAGCGCATGAAGCTGCGTATGCGTGTCGGCGGTGAAGGGTCGCGAGAGGTAGGTTGGCCAGAACGCGATCAGCGCCACTAACAGAAGGCCGCCAAAATATGGTGCACTACTGGAGAAGTTTATTGGCCGCGATGCGACGCGAGAAGCGGTTGCCGTCATTTGGACGACGCCGAGCTACCTGGCCGTGAGCGGGATCCCACGCTTCGCCTTCGCGACCCGCATCACCTGCGTCGTGAAGGTGTCGATCCAGACGTTCCTAAACCGCGCGGGCAGTCCGTCGCTGCGGAACACGTCGCGCCCGGCCATGAGCTGGTAATGCAGGTGCGGCAGTTCCGCACTGCCGGAGCTGCCGAGGCTTCCGATCTGGTCGCCGCCACGCACGCGCTGCCCCGCCTCGACCCGCACGGAGCCCTTCTGAAGGTGCGAGAGGGCGCTGTACTCGTCGTGCCCGTGGTCGATGATGACAGTATTCCCGGTGAGGGCCGAGCGAGGATCTGGAAGCGTCTCGTACAGTTTCGTGTCGACGAGACCGGGGCGGGGCTGGTCGGGCACGTCGTTACGCGCAAAGACGACGACGCCGTCGGCCGGCGCCAGCACGGGCTGGCCCCAACTGAAATAGTCGTCGTTCCGCCGGCCCTCGTTCCGTGCGAAGCCGAAAGTCGGGCCGAGCACCATGATGTCGTAGCCATGCTGCTGGCTCCATCCGCCTGCGTGCGGCTCGTTGGCGTCATGGCCGCCCACGATCATGAATGGCCCCTTGACTGGGCAGATGAGCGCGGCCTTGGACTCGTATCGCTCCAGCGGGATCTCGAGTACGGCCGCGAACGGCACTCCGTCGCGGGTGAGCGTCAGGCGATAGCGCACCAGGTCGACGTTCAGGGCAACCGGCACTGAGAAATGGTGGCGGAGGTCGAACGTCTCGGAGAGTGCAACCCGTTTCGTTTTGAAACGGACGTCGCGCACACCCTGCAGGGCCCGCGCAGCAAGCTTCGTGGTCTGAACGGGCTCGCCCGGGACAGAAGCTCTATCCGCGCCTCGAGCGGCTCGACGGGCGTGCTGCCCTCGTCCTCGACCACGACAAAGAAGAGGAAGCTCTCGGTGGGCCAGGGTTCGACGATGCCATCGTTATCGACGAACACACGCTGGGGGATGGTGGAAAGCCGGACGTCGGTGTCTGGCGCCCAGGCGGAGGGCTCTCGCGGCGTGGCGAGCACGGAGGTTAGCAGCACACAAGGAAGCAAAGCGACGACACAGCCCGGGTGCGATGGGAAGGCGGCTGCGCCGGGTTTCTCGTGTGACATCGAGCCCCCCGCTTCGTTGGTTACACCTCGCAGTGACTCGGCCCAGGTCTCATCGAAATCGGAACGTCAGCGTGTGGCGGTGCCACGCACCAGCGTCCTCTCGAGGAACGCCGCGACCCGCCGATAGGCAATGATTCGATTCGACAGCTTGCCGCCATAGCGGATGTCGTGACCCTCATCGGGAAAGCGGAGATACTCCACTTCTCCGCCCTGCGCACGGATCGCGCTCACGACCTGGTCCGCCTCGAACACCGGCACGCGAGCATCGTTCGCGCCGTGCAGGACCATCAGGGGGGCCCTCACCTTCTTCACGTGCGTAATCGGCGACAGTTCGACGAAGAACTGCCGATCTTCTGGATCGTCAACATCGCCATATTCGATCAGGTCACTGGCCCTCACCAGCGGCGGCGCCCCCTGCAGACTGGTCACCCAGTTCGACACGCCGGAAAACACAACGCCAGCCTTGAACTTGTCCGGAAAACCCGTCAGCGCGGCCAACGTCATATATCCGCCATAGGAGTGGCCCATGACGGCCACATTGGATGCATCCACCTTCGCCGTCGCGGCCAGCCAGCCAACCGCCGCAGCGATGTCCTTGACAGCGTTCGGACGCAGCCGGCCGTTGTCCAGCCGCGTAAAGCGCTGGCCGTACCCGTCGAGCCTCGGAAATTCAGGTCGAAGACGGCGATGCCGCGGGACAGCAGGTACTGGACTGCCGGGTCGTAGATCGGGCGGGCTTGGTAGTTCGGACCACCATGGATAGCAAGGAGGTACCTGCAGGCGACACTCGCTGCGGCAACGCGGGCGGCAGGTAGAGGAGACCGTGTACTGTCTCTCCATCCCAGCTCGTGAAGGAGACGGCGTCGGGAACGACGAAGCGGCCTGGGTCGAGACCGCCGGTCGCGGACGTCGTTGCGCGCCGTTTCGCACCGCTTTGCGCATCGAGGATCCACTCGTCCCCGCAATCCGCGGGTTGCCGACATCAACCCGAAGTACTGGGCTCTTCGCCGCGAACCTGATGCGATCGAAGCTGTACATGCCCCGTGGTAGTGCCGGATTGGGCGAACACGCAGATTCCTGCGCAGGTCCAGCACATGGAGCTATCCGTTGTCGTTCACCGTCCAGGCGAGATAGCGGCCATCTGACGAGAGCGCGGCATGTTCGACTTCCGCCGTTGGCGTCTCGATCCAGCTCAGGCGCCCATCCATCGCGTTGTAGTGCGCCAGGCCGCTCAGGTCGCGGTCCTGGTTTGTGACGACGTAGAAACCCCTCGCGTCGGGCGTCCAGGCGAAGGAGCTGTAGTTCGCTGCGTTCGACGGCTGGAAAATCCTCTTAAGCTCGCTCGATGTCAAGTCGAGCAGATAGACGTCGTTATCAGCTTCACCACGCTTTGGGGTCAGCAGGAGCGCTCTTCCGTCCGGCCGCCAGCCGGCCATGTACACCGCTCCCTTCCCCTCGTGGACGCGCCGCGGCGCGCCGTGAGAGCCATTCGCCCCGACGTCCATGACATAGATGTCGAAGTCGATCTTGTTTCGTTCCGTGGAGGCGAAGGCGATCTGCCGCCCATCAGGAGACCAGCCGCCCCATCGCCGGAAAGCGTCGGTGGCAGCCAGGAGGGCGCGCTCCTGCAAGCCATCGGGCGAAACGAGGTATACCCTTCTCGCTCGTTGCCGTTCTGGTCCGTTCCGTAGGCAATCCATCCGCCCGCGGGCGACCAATCCTGAAAGGTGACGCTCTCGTCTCTGAACGTCAGTTGCCACGGCGCGCCACCAGCGACGTCGACGACCCAGAGTTGCGGCTGTCCGGTCGTCCGAGTGACAAACGCCAGCCGTTGGCCGTCAGGCGACAGAGAGGAGGAGTCAACGCTGCGGACATTGGGGAAACGCGCAATGTCGGGACGGGGGTCGCCAGCCAGTCCGATGTCACTCACGAGCCGCTGCGGAATGTCTGCAGGCCCCGGCTTCTTCACGCCGACCTGCGCCGGCACACGGTCCGCCCGTGCCCAGAGGAGTGCCAGGCCAAGAAGGAGCCAAGCGACGCCCATTCTCGAGATCGAGACATGTCTCGCCCCAGACGAATCCTCGCCTGAACGCCGCAGCGAAGTCCTTTTAGGTCGCCCTTCCCACTCCATTACACATAACTCAACCACCATCGTCCCTTGTGCCTCTGCTTATAAGAGTCATACCATTTGCACAAAGGGTACAAGGCCGCGACAAGACAGATCCAAACCAGCCAGGTTATGGCTAAAGAGAATCCATAACCTTTGAATCCAGCCTCCCATGGTGACCAGGTCAGTATCCAATCACTCCAATCATGACCCGCAGTGAATTCTGCCGCCAGCATAGCGAGCAGATGAATGACGTAAATGTGCACCAGGTAGTAAAACAAGGGAACACGCCCGTAGACTGAGATTATCCTTCCCACTTTTCCGCTGCTATTTTCCGCGAACGCCAAAAACAGTAGCGCCGGTCCCAGGGTCATCAACAGGAACACCAGTGAAGGTGGATATTTTGAGGTCTTTAGAAATGACAGCAGAAAAGCTCGCCGACGCCGTTTACTCCAATGCGACGCCTCTCCATACAGGTTGAAGTAGCGGAGAATGACAAATGCCAGGACCATTGAGCCGCCAAGCAGAATCAGGAGCGTCTTCCTGCGGCCGGCATCAAAGTCTTTGGAGTACAAGCCTCCACAGCAATAACCCAGGGCCATGACTCCGATCCAGGGCACCAGCGGGTAACCAACAGAGAAAGTTTCATGCCGACGTTGAAAGCATTCGGCTCATGCAACAAGGCCCAGCCGAATGCAGCAAGGTTATTCCCACTAACATGGATATCGTCCAAAAGGTTATGCCCTGCCACCATGACCAGGCCAATAAATAGGACCACGGTTTTTGGAAGAAAGATTAACGCGGCCATGGCAATCATGCTGACGCCAAGAGCCCATAAAACATTGAAGGAAAAAAAGGGAAAGCTGATATTGAAAGCCCAGCCAAATGTTACGACACTCAAATCCAGAAATACCAACCACAAGCCGCGCGTAAGCAAGAAGAGGCTCAACTTTCTGGTATCTTGTGTTGGCCAACGAAATAGGTCAGGGACCAGCCAGGAATACGAAACCCGGTGCACAGAAATGTGTGATCCAGCGGGTGAGGAACAGTGCAACACTCGTGTGGCTGAGATCAAGTGGGCGAAAAACAAATGAGTCAGCATGAAAATAGTCCCTGACATGATCGAGCGCCATGACGATCATGATCGTGCCCCGCAACAGGTCAATGGAAGCAATGCGACTCACGTCTTCACCGGAAAGAGGTCAGCTCGAGCGGCTCGCTAGCTGACTCGCCAAGGCGCGGACGCCGATTCCGCCGAGGGTCTGTATAAAGATCGCCACGGCAATCAACAGTGCGCTGAGGGCGATGACAATCGAGGAAAGAGAGCCCATCGCGAGGGCAAGCAGCGTGACGATTGAGCAAGGGCCGCGCGCTGAGGGCGTAGAACGCCGCCGCGCGATACCCGTGCTTGCGTCTGACTTCATCCAAGTCGGCGGGAACTTTTCCCGCATCTGACGCTTTCGCACTCTCACGGAGGGTCTCCGCAAAGAGCGGGGAGACACCACCCAAAGATCTCGAGTTCGGCGCTCTGCGCCTCGACGCCGTGCCAGGTGCCCTGCGGAATATATAGCGCTGATCTCACTGGGAATCACCCTTCCGAGAGACGCCAGGAGCAGAATCCTACTGTTTCCCAGTCCGGGTCCTCAGGTTTCTGCGGTTCATGGGCTTGCTCCCGGCATCGCGGTTACGACGTCCGCGTTTTCCGTCTGATGTTGCTCGCGGCCCGATGAGTCGGCAACTCGGTTGCGAGGTTTTCAGTCGACGAGGGGGAGATGACGCGCCGCTGAGAATGTTTCAGAGGTTCTATACTCGGGCGCATGAACAGAGTCGCCACAACCGCTTTAGTCTTGGCGCTCGCGTTGGCAAGCCGGCCTGCCGCGCAGCACTACCAAAGTGATTTCCCGCCAGAGGAATTCAAGGCGCGATGGAACAGTCTGTTCGACCGCATCGGACAGTTTCGCTATTGCCGTCGTCCAGGGCATGCCGCTCACCGATGGATAGATATTGGCGCCGCAGGACAACACCTTCTACTACCTGTCGGGATTGAAGACGGGGAACCGACCTCGGTTGTATGGCCTGTACACCGCGGGTGACGCTCTATCTTCCGCGACGAAACGAAGCGCTCGAACGAGCGGAAGGCAAGGTGCTGGCGGCAGAAGACGCCGATCCGGCGAAGTGACTCTGCGGCGTGGAGATGTCAAAGCGATCGAGGAGATGACCGATCCCGGCTGGCCGATCGGCGGCGCCGCGGCGTCGGCCCAGTCATCGATCGCACTTTACGCCGAGTTCAGCCCTGCCGAGGGGACGAGCCAGAGCCGCGGCGAGCTGGTCGCGGCCGAGACGTCGCGCGCGCTCGATCCGTGGGACGGCACGTCCACACGCCAAAGACGCTTTGTCGAGCTGCTGCGGATCCGCCAACCGCGCGCGGAGGTTCGCGACCTCACGCCGGTCCTCGACGACATGCGAGCTGTGAAAAGTCCGCGCGAGATCGCGCTCATCCGTCGGGCGTCGCACATCGCCGGCCTCGGCCTGATTGAGGCGATGCGCAGCACCGAGATTGGCGTCAGCGAATACCAGCTCGACGCCGCAGCCCGTTACGTGTTCCTCATGAACGGCGCGCGCCTGGAACAAATCGATCGATTATCGCCTCCGGCACCGAGAACATCAACAACATGCACTACTACCGCAACGCGGATGTTCTCGAGAACGGCAATCTTGTGTTGATGCACTATGCGCCCGACTATCGCTACTACGTCAGCGACGTGGGGCGCGTGTGGCCCGT
>CAVXSR010000020.1:0-42229 GCA_963764495.1 Vicinamibacteria bacterium
GCCCCTCAAGCAGTCTCGGAACCTAAACACTGGCGAACGCATCCGAACGGTGCGAACAGTTCTCGGACGGACGTGGGACCGTGCGGGCCGCAGCAGCGATTCCATTCGCACAAGTTCGCACACGCCTATACTGGACCGGCCGCCTAGCTCGAGCCTGATCAGCTCCGGCGAATCCCGCGGAACCCTGCGCGGTGGCGGCCCCTTCTGTTCCAGGGATTCGCTGAGGGAGCGATGCCGTCTCGACCTGCACTGCCGTTGGCATCTGGAGAGTACGTCAGGCAAGGCTATTCAGTAACAAATGAAACGGCAGCGGCCCGCCGTGAACTCGTGCGATCCATTCAGCGGCGCGTCCCGGAATTCTTCGAAGAACTGAAAACGCAGGTATATCCAAAGTTTGCTCGGTATGCGCGGGTAGCTGACGGGTGGTTTCGCGGCCCATCGCGACGGCCTCAGGCAGGGCCAGGGTATTTTGAACTTGGCTGGACATTCGGAACTTGGGAAACCCTCTCTGGGCCCAATCGCTTCAAGCCCGTGCTGCTGTCGTGGGCCTCGAGATTTCGGGTCGCTGAGGAGCAGTGGATGCTGACTGGCGCTCTCGCGACACTGTCATCGTGGTACCAGTTTCCGGCTTGGCGGGAATCGATGGACGCGTGCTGGTTCTACCCGCCCGAAGCTACTGATGTCCTGATGGATTTTCAGAAGTTCGCGTTTACGGACGATGGCTGGAGTCCGCAGTTTGAGAAGTGGCCTGCATTCCGCGCCAGGGTAAAGCGTCGATTCGACGAGGAGTTGACCAACTACGGGTTGCGCGTTCGACGCGAAGTCGAAGCATTAGGCGCGCGGCCGGCGCGATCTCGATACAGTGTCAAGAACATCGAATGGTTCGCCCTGTATCAGATCGGTGACTGGTCATCTACTCGTATTGAGGAATGGCGCGGTTCTGAAAAAGGTGACGAATCGACGGTATTGAAGGGGATCAAGACGGCGGCGGAGCTGCTTCCGATGGAAGACCCTCAGGTCCGATCGTTCGCCTGCAACGTAGCAGGAAAGTCGCCTGCGCACGGACTTTCCTAACTGCCTTCCTGAAGCGTGTCGCATCGTGTGCTCATGCACGCTGCGACGACACCACATCAACAGACTGCGACAGAAGCCGACCCGTGGCTAACACTTCGTCAGGGTGGCCGGATCCGTCCAAGCCAATGAGGCCACGCTCCGCCGCGAGATTCAGCGCGGCCGGTTGCGTCACGCTCGCATCGGCGGTCGCAAAAGTATCCGCCTGCGCCGTTCGTGGCTCGATGCGTGGCTTGAGGAGACAAGGACGCCGATCGAGGTGCGGCAGTCGTGAACCGGCCAAAAGCAATCGTCTGCCGGGTGATTGCCCTGATGCCCTGGTGGATGTGGCCGCGGGCATCGGCGGTCGTCCGTCGCATCTGGCGAGGGTTCCGCGATGCCTGATCTACGCGACACGATTGCTATTGTTCGAGCCGACGCTCTCCAACGGAACACTCGCTGCCCCGCCCACGACGATCAGCGTGCGTCGCTGAGCGTCAGCCGGGGCGACGACGGACGTATCCTCCTGCATTGTCATGCCGGTTGCGCGACGGATGTGGTGCTCGAGCGGGCAGGACTGACGTGGGCCGACCTGCACGAGCGGCCGAACGCTCGGCGCGTGTCACATGGTCAATAGTGGCCACGTATCCCTACCGCGACGAAAACGGCCGTCACCTGTACGACGCGGTGCGGTTCGACCCGAAGGACTTTCGGCCGCGCCGTCCTGATGGCCGGTGGTCTATCGAAGGTGTGCGGCGTGTCGTGTATCGCTTGCCAGAGCTGCGGGGACGGAAGGTCGTCTACATTGTGGAGGGCGAGAAGGACGCGGACCAACTATGGACACTGGGCCTTCCGGCGACCACGAATCTCGGAGGCGCCGGCAAATGGAGTGAGGCGTACACAGGGCAGCTACGCGATGCGGGTATCGAGTCGGTTGCGATCCTCCCCGACAACGACAATCCAGGCCGAGCCCACGCCCAGACTGTCGCGCGAAGCTGTCACGCGGCAGGACTTCGCGTGAAGGTTGTGACCATACCGGGGTTGCCTCCGAAGGGCGATGTCTCCGACTGGATCGCCGCAGGGCACACGCGCGATGAACTCGTTGCCCTGGTCAAAGGCACCGCGCTTGTACGCGCCACGCTCAAACGAGACTGGCGCAGGTCTTCAACTCACGCCTCTCGCCGACTTGCTCAACGAGCCCGATGAAAAGGTCCAGTTCGTCGTCGCGGACCGGATTGCATTCGGGAGTGTCAACCTCCTGGCCGGGAAACCGAAGGCCGGGAAGTCCACAGCCGCGCGTGTGCTCGCGCTCGAAGTTGCACGCGGCGGTTCGTGGCTCGGATTCTCCTGTGTGGCGGGGCCGGTCTGGTACGTCGCCCTGGAGGACAAGCGGTCAGAAATCCGTCGCCACTTTCGGCAGATGGGTGCGACCGGCAGCGAGCCCGTGCGGTTCATCTTCCCAACCGACCAGCTGCTCGACCAAGTGTCTGCGCTGGCCGCTGACGAACACCCCGCCTTGATTATTGTCGATACGCTGCAACGGCTGATCGTCGCGCGTGACCTCAACGACTACGCGGAAGTGACGACGAAGCTCACGCCGATTCTCACGCTGGCCCGGGAGACGGACGCCGCTGTGCTGCTGGTGCATCACGCCAGCAAATCGGACCGGAGTGGCATCGATGCGGTGCTTGGCTCGACGGCATTGACGGGAAGCGTGGATAACGTGTTCATCCTGAAGCGCACCGACCAATATCGCACCTTGGAGTCGGTTCAGCGGATCGGCCGGGATCTGCGTCGCGACAGTTCTCACGTTGGACGAGAGACGGGCCACGTCGATGCCGGTCCCACCCTTCACGACGCCGAGGTGCGGACTGTCGCAGGCGCCCTGACGGAAGCACTGGCCGGCGGTGCGCTGTGCCGCCAGGAGCTTCTCGACGCCGTTGAGGGCCGAAAACAGACGAAGCTCGAGGCGCTGGACTCTGCCGTTAAGGCCGGAACCATCATCCGTTCAGGTGCCGGCGGCAAAGCGGATCCTTATCGCTATTCGCTACCCGAGGATTGTGGTTCCCGAGGTTCCCGCATATAGCCGGGAACCACAATCTTCGATGCTCAAAAACGTGGAAAATGCCAATGTTTTTGGCTCGGATTGTGGTTCCCGCGATCTGCCCGTTTCGCCAGGTCCACGGGAACCACAAACGCCGTCACGGGAACCACAATCAACGACTCATGAGACGTTCGACCTATGAGCGTGGGCGAATTGCTGTTCATGGCCCGGGCGGCCGGGATTCAACTCGAGGCTCGAGGCGATCGACTCCACGTAGACGCACCATTCGGAGTGTTGACGCCAGAGCTGCGCGATGAGCTTGCCCGCCACAAGTCCGAGCTGCTGGCGGTGCTCTCGCCGTGCGGGGATTCGTGACCTCATGCCCGATGCCGTAACAGGCTTCGCGCCCACGCTGCCGGTAGAGGCAGTCGAGCTGGCCGTTGATCTCGAAGCTCGCGGGTTCCGGCAGTCCATGAATACTGCGGGCGAATACCATGTCGAGCCCGCTGAACGATTGACTGACGAGGACCGTGTGGCAATTGCGCGCTGGCGTCGTCATCTGGCGGTCGTCACCACGTACAAGCCGCCGCAGCTCTCGTAACCTCAGGGCAGGACGACGTGAACGGATTCGCGCATCCCGAACCCGTTTGTTGCGCGCCACTCATGAACGGCTGTATCCGAAGGAGTCACCGGGAATGCCGTAGAACGTCCACAGATGGCCGCAGAAGGCCGGGAAAATCGCCGCTGAAGGGCACGGCAGGAAGTCTGCGGCGGTGCGCGAGCAGGCCGATCCTGGCGCTCCTGACCGAGCGAACGCTCGCGAAAGCCGCTGCGAAGTGTGGCCTCAGCGAGCGAACCCTTCGGCGATGGCAGACCGAGGATGCCAATTTCAATGCGGAGCTCGAGGCGGCTCGCTCTGCGATGTTCCAGGCTGGCATCAGTCGGATTCAGCATTGGCAGGGCAGGCCGTTAACACGCTGGAGGACTTGCTCGAGTGCGACCGAATCACCGTCGGTGCGGCTCGGCGCGGCCCGAACCATCGCGGAAATTGGGATTCATCAGCACGAGGCCGATGCCATCTTGCGGAAGCTCGGTGAAATTGAAGCGGCACAGGAACGTCAGCGGAGGCGATGATGCGTCGAGCGAGCCTCCAAGCCATTCGGTCACAGGTTCAACGCTTGGCACAAGCGTGCGGAGCTGCCGATGAGCAACGCTTGGTCATTCATTGGATGAACCCGTATGACAACTGCCCCAGCTGTGGCTACGATCTTGACGGGCACGCATTCAAGCAGGCTGTTGCAGAAGCTGAAGCCACAGACGGACCAGATCCGCCGCCGAGTCGCGTGGTCTTTTACTGGTGGCCGAAGACATTGACGGCATGTCCCCGGTGCGGAGGCCCACTGCCGATTTCACAGAAATAGCACCGGGCGATGGCCTGATGCGCGACTACGGCGGGATCGAGATTGAGGCGCTGAGGTGGCGGCTTACGGTGCGGGGTTGAGAATCTCAATCAGCTTGTAGGTCTCTGACTTTTCCTTTTCGCCGCTGATCCCTACTCTCCAAAACAACTTCGCCTTCTCACCGTTGAACTGTGCCTCGAATTGATCTGCCGACGGGACGCGGCAACTGCGTCGATTGATGTAGTCGACCTTGGGAGCGTACTTGCTGTCGCAGTTCACTACGGCGACGCGGCCGTCGGGCAGGCGCAGCGATAGGGTGGCTCCATGGACCTCATACGAGACTTGTCGCGGCGGGGCCACGGTTGTCGTGGAATCGCCGGATCCGGTGCAGGAGGCGTGAGTGGAGCCGCGGTACGTTCCGTTGATCGTTGGACCGTAATCGTAGCGTAAAGCGATCCACGGGTTGTCCCGAGCAGTTGGCGTAGATTTCGAGTGGGTCGAGATGTAACCCGGAACGACGAATGTTACCCGGTCTCACTGGACTGTCGCTCAGCGACTCTGACGGGAATCCGTGTGTCTGCACTGATCGGGGGCGGCTCGCGGGTTGGACTGGATTCGTTGCCACTGCTGGGGCGGCTGATAATGGCGGCGCGGAGTCCGGGCACTGAGAGGTCCATCGGCGTCAGAACATCAGAACGAATGGCCGGCGCAGCCTGATGCTCGGAGTCGGGCACTGAGAGGTCCATCGGCGTCAGCGCATCAGATAAGGGCCCTGCTTGACTCGGCTGTGAGGGAACGACGCGAGTGCGGCGTGTCTGTTGCCGCGTCGGTGAGGCGAGCCGAATCTCCTGGTCCGTGCCGCCCTCTGGACACAACTCGATGGCTCTGACCTCGAGCTGCACACCGTTGGGCCAATTCGCCTCGAGCCCGTCGTACGACACGCAGTTACGCCATTGGTCGGGCAGGGCGTACCGCATCGTTAGAGGTGTCGTCCCAAGAACCGACGCCGGGGCAAGTTTCGAGAGCGTCGCGCCCGGAGGATCGCTAGTGACCCGCACTGTCACCATCGTCGAAGGGCTCGTATGGTAGTACAGCCTTAAGGCCAATACAGTCGTCAGTGTCGCCAACGAGACGACAATCACGACCACCGCCAGCATCGTCGCCTTCCGCATCTGTTTTCCCTCGCCGGTGCTGAGGAAGCCTTGGTAAAGGACGACCTGTGACTATCGGTTGATACGAGCAGCAAGCGCGCGCTTCAGCCGGGACCGAGACTACCCCGTGCTCATGAAGGCGCGAAAAAGGGCCCACCCGTAGCGACGGGAGTGGGCCTTTCGTGGTTTCAGGGGAACTTCAGTAGCTCATGCCAACGCCAATGTAAATGCCCGAGATGTTGATGTCCTCAACGTTCAGCGCCTTGCGGAAGCGGTAGCTGGCGTCGATGTAGAAGTGGCCAAGTGGAACTGCCATCCCGCCGCCCACCTCGAACATCGGCTTCGTGTATTTCAGGTCGTCGTCGTTGATACCGCTCACGAGGCTGACGAGATTGGTGACGTCTTCGCCATTGAGCTTGACCTTGATCTTGCCGTAGCCGACGCCGAACCCGCCCAGGCCGTAAGGGCGCACACCGCGCGTTGGCGCGATGACCTTTACGCCACCCATGCCGACATAGGCCGGTGCCTTGTATTCCACCTTCTCGCCCGTAGCGAACGAGATGATGTCTCCGATGGTGCCGAAGTAGGACGGAGACGCGTCCTGGTGCCAGTCGAACGAGCCATAGACCTGCACGAGCGGATGCACGTCGCCGCTGAACTCGGTGCCTACGAGGCCAGCCGGAGTCGTGCCGAACGTGCCGCCACTACGCCCCACGATGTGATTCTTCAGAAACGGCGGCTGTTGCGGTCTCGGTGGTGCGTAACCCGGCGCTTGCGGCGCGGGCACCTGCTCGACCGCTCGCTGCGATGGACAGCTGAGGGAATCGAGAGGTCCATCGGTTGCAGCGCCTCGTCCTTGATCCTGATCGTGCTGCGCTGCACCCAGCCGATGCGCCGACCCCACTGCGGATCGTTGTAGGCAATCCTCGCCCACTCGCCCTGGTCGTCCAGCACCTGCAGCGTAGTGCCAGCCGCGGCAACTCGGAGCGGACTCTGCGTCGCCACTGGGCTGACGTAGATAGGAGCGTTCGCGAGCACGGTCGCAGTTTGCGCCGTTGCCACCGCCGGCAGGAACAAGAAGACCAAACCAATCAGTAGTTTCCGCAATTTGTAGACCTCTGGACAGAGCCGTGGAAGGTGACGTGCTGCGGGAGCATATAGCATATTGATGAGCTAAATCTTTGCTCTTTCGCAAACACGACTCGTATTCTCAAGTCTTTGTGAAACGGGCTTGAGGCCCGGAGCGGCTCGGCGTGGCTTTGTCCGGCGATTCGCGGGCGAGCTAGATGCAGGTGCACGGTGCCGTCTGGCGGAACAGTCGCGTGTTTCTGGTGTGTCCGTGGTGCGCGCGCTGCTGCGGGGTCACAAGCGCCTTCGGCTTGTGCGTTCAACCCGAATCAGGCCGATCTTCGGCGCACTTCCGGCCACGCTGACGGAATGTGCGAATGCGCGTGCGAAAGCCTGTCGAATTTCCAATGAGCAGCGCCAGTGAGCATTGACCGAAAAGGGCAGCTCTTGCTCGACGCCATGACGATGCGGGTCTCCACCGTGGGCCTCGTGCCGATCCGTTCGCCGTGTGCAGACGTGCTCGCGTGGTCGAATCGGGATCATCTCTGACTGCGGCGGCGTTTTGGCGCGAGCCCACCAGTCGCTATTCGTCACGTTCGGCGCACTGGCTGCGTCCGGTCGAGTTCGGCGATTCGCGACAATCTCGCCATCCAGAAGCGCAGAGGCGTCACGAATCTGCGCCACGGCTCGCGCGACCCTGGGGTATTGCGCGGTCGCATATTTCAGATTGCGCGAGAGCAGCGTGACGCGTGCGCCATCTTTGACGGCGAGTGTGCGGTAGCCGTCCCACTTCACTTGGTACCGACCAGTGCTCGCCCTCCGGCAACCGAGCGGCGCTCGTGGCGAGCATCGGCCGAACGTCTCTGAGGTTCACCTCAAAGCGTATCCCGACGCATCACACGTCACTCACAGACGCCGCTCGCCGCCCGCTACCGCACCGGACCACTGCCAGTGGCCGACTTCGCGTTCAGCCAATTGAGCAGGAACGTGAAGCTCGTGCCTCCCGCCACCGGCTCGAGCCCGAGGAAGCGTTGCCCATCAGTGGTCACGCCGTATTGCGGAAATTCCGGGGCGGGCTGATATTCGTGGTGAACAGGCGCGCGGCGGGCTGGCCGTGAACTCGGTGCGAGCATCCACGCGCACGCTCATCATGGAGCCGTCGGGAGCGAGGTAAAACAGTTCCCGGCCGTCCGCGCGCCATTGCGGCTGTACCCCGCCGCCGCTGGAAATCTGCCGCTTCGAGGTGAAGGCCGGAAAGGCCGCGACGTAGACCTCCCAGCGTCCCGACTCGTTGGCGTTGAACGCCACCCACCGTCCGTCCGGCGAGACGTGGACTTCGTCTTCGATGAACGGCGTGTCCACAAGCATGCGCGGCGTGCGGTCGCCCTAAACGGGACCGCGTAGACGGCTTTGCCAAAGGTCCGGAAAATGACGAATCGGCCATCGGGCGTCCACTGATCGAGCATCACACGTTCGTCAAACGCGACGAGCGGGTCCTCCTTTCCAGTGGCGAGATCCTTCACGAACAGGGCGGAGCGCCCGGTTCGCGTCGAGCTGAACGCCAGCGCGCGCTCGTCGGGGGCCCATGACGGATCGGCTGTCATTGGCGGGGTGCGTCGTCAGCCGCGAGAAAATGCCGGTCGCGAGATCCGCGTCCCAGAGGTCACCATTCCCTTGGGTATCGGTCCGCACGACCGTGGCGTGACGACCGCGCGGCGACAGCACCAGCTCGTAATACGGACCCGGCTCACCCACAGAACCCGTGCGCCGGCCGCTGCGGTCGAACCACGTCAGCCTCGACGGTGTGGCGCCTTCAGCGCGATACACAATGGTGCCGTGATCAGATGCGGACACTTGTCCCGCCCGTGCCGCAATCTGCACCTCGGCCCCCGAGACCTCCAGCCGTTCGGGATCGAACCGACGCGCGAACACCCCCCCTCCACGTGCGTAGATCACGTGCCCCGCCGCATAGACGGCCGACGAGCCCTCGTCCAAAATCTTCCGCGTGCCGGGGGCATCCACCGACGCGACGTAGACGGCAGGGTCACCCACAATGTTGACCATGAAGTGGCGGCCATCCGGCAGGAACCTGGGAGAGGCGAACTGCGTCTGCCCCGCCTTCTCTGAGAGCAGATCCAGGGCGCTGGGCGTCCCTCCCGTGTCCGCAACACGATAAATGCGGCCTTCGCGGTCGAACAGCATGACCCCGGGCGCCCACGTTCCGGTTCCGAGATCCCCCGTATCGGCCAGCATCCGTGAGGGTCCTCCTGTAACGAGGACTTTTCGGAGCTGTCCGGTGAGGCACATGAAGAACCCGACCGACCCGCCGTCCGGTGACCAGAACGGCGAGAGAGCACTCTCGGAGTCCGGAATGACGACCAATTCGCTGGAAGCCATGTCTCGCAGAACCAGCACACGACGACCGTTCACGACGGCGGTAAACGCGAACCGCGTCCCATCCGGTGAGATCGCCCCATGGTCGATCTCGTTCTGTCGCATCTCGGGCGGCAGGATCAGGTCGAAACGGGCACGCGGCGGCGGCGCGACGGAGGGCCTCGGCCACAGCAGCAGCGCCGTCGCGGCGACCGCGGCTGCGACGACGATCAGAAGCGCCGACATCGCGCGAAAGGACCACCGTGCGTGCGCCGATGGCTCGCTGGCGTCAATTCCTATTTCTTCCAGCTCGACCCGTGCGTCGCCAATGTGCTGCAGCCGATGTCGGGCATCCTTGGCGAGACATCGTCGGAGCAGCCGGCGCGCGACCAGAGGCACGTCCTCGCTCAGCGCGTCCCAGTCGGGGTCCTTGTTCAGCACGGCTGCCAGGGTGTCTGTGACGGTGCCGCCCCGGAACGCGCGTTCGCCAGTCAGGGACTGGTACAGACAGCATCCGAACGCCCAGATGTCAGTGCGCCGGTCCACCGGTTGACCTCGCGCCTGCTCCGGACTCATGTACGCTGGCGTTCCGAGAACGGTACCCTCGCGGGTCGCCTCACTCGCCGTCAGTGTCGGGTCACCTCCGCCCGGCGTGGGGTCGACCGCCTTGGCCAGGCCAAAGTCCAGGAGCTTCACCCGGCCGTCGGGCGTGACCGTGACGTTCGACGGTTTGAGGTCGCGGTGGACGACGCCCGCGTCGTGCGCCGCTTCCAGCCCCTCAGCGAATCTGTCGACAGATGTCGAGCGCGTCGCGAATGGGGAGAGAGCCGTGACGCACGCGCTCGGCGAGCGTCTGTCCCGGAACCAACTCCATGACGAGGAACCGCTGGCCGTCGTGCTCCTCGAGGCCGAAGAGCGTGGCAATCCCTGCGTGATTGAGCGAGGCGAGCATGCGGGCTTCACGTTCGAGGCGCCTCAGTCGCTCGGGGTCTTTCGAGACCTCCTGCGGCAGGAGTTTGAGCGCCACCTCCCGCCCCAGCGATCGGTCGCGTGCGCGATAGACCTCACCCATCCCGCCGACGCCGATCAGCGCGACCACATCGTAGTGTCGAATGGCCCGGCCCACCCAGGACACCGTGATCTGCGGCGTCATCTCCCGAGCGGCCACGTCGAGGGCGGACTTGTCGAGCAAGGATGCGCCGTCGGTCGCGAGCAACGATTCGAGCTCGCGGCGCAGCGCGACATCGCCGGCGCAAGCCGACTCGAGGAACGCAGAACGGTCGGCGACCGGCCGCTCAACTGCCTCGTGATAAATCCGCTCGACGACGGCCCAGCGATTAGCGTCCGACACGATCTCCCCGCTTCATTTCGCGTTGCCCGGCTTCAAGTCCCGATGGACGATGGCCCTGCCGGTGGAGCGGCCTCGAGCGCCGTCCGCGATCTCAAGACCGAAGCGGAGCACTTGGCGGAGCGGCAGCGCCCCACGCTCGAGACACGCGGCGAGCGACTGACCTCGAACAGTACAAGCACGAGATAGTCGATATCGTGCTCGCGGCCGATATCGTACAGCCCGCAGATATGCGGATGATTGAGTGAGGAGATCGCCTTGGCCTCACGCTCGAAGCGCGCACTGAACTGCGGGTCACTCGCGAGTTCTGGCGCGAGCACCTTCACGGCAACTTTGCGGTCTAGGCGCGTATCGCGGGCCTGATACACCTCGCCCATGCCACCGGCGCCGATGACGGAGACGATTCGTACGGACTCAGCGTGGAACCTAGCCGTAGGGCCATTTGGATCGGCGATTATACGGGCCACCTCCGCGATATGGCGCCGATTCCGTGGCAACGGCCGAGATCGAAGACCGTCACGCATTCTCTTTAACGGTCTATGGACGAATGTCTAGGAAATCTGCGAAGGCCGTCACTCTTGATCGAGCGGTGACGGTCTTGGACGAACCCGCCGGCAGGACGAGTCTAGAAGTAGCTCCCGAGCCCGCGGACCGTGGCCCGAAGGCGCGGTGGTTAGCGGCCGCCTCGCGCCGCGCGCCGATCGCGGCCGCTGAGTAGAAGCCGTAACCGTCCTGGCCTGGCGGATGCGTTCGCGACCTTCGGGCGTCCGGGCCCGGTGCTCAGCCCGCCGTGTAGCCGGCACCGTCGGCGGCCTTTGATGGCCGGCGCTTCACAGGCCGTGCCTCGGCGTGTCTTGGCGCCGCACGGAGTCCGGCACGGACCATCGCCAAGCGCAGATGGCGAGCGCGAGTTCTCGCAGGCCGTCATCGTCGAGCATCATCGACATTAGCCGATTGTCATTGTGTATAGGCATGTCTATACTTATCTGTACAGTGAGCCCAAAGACAACGACTGCACTACGGCTCGATCAGGAGCTACTCGAGACGATGCGTCGCGTCAAGAGAACCGAAGGGATTCCGGTGACGACGCAAATCGAAATGGCCGTACGTGAGTGGCTGTCGAAACGGGGAGCCATCAAGTCGCAGGGCATCGCCGGGGCGAGTCGCAAGCGTCGATAAGGCCAGGAGGATAGGACGATGCCGCGAAAACTTCACGATGGCATCCGGAAACGGTGCGATTGCGCTCGCCGGCAGTGGGCAAAGTGCGTGCATCCGTGGCATTTCGGGTTTCACTACGGCGACCGCGAGTATCGCTACTCGCTCGACAAGGTCGCCCGAGCTCGCGGCGAACAGCCGCCGACCACCAAGAGCGACGCCGCGATATGGCGCGATCGGCTCCGCTCCGAGATTCGAGCGGGAAGGTTCGTTGACCCGGACGCGCCGGCTGTGGCGCCTCCCGCACCAGACGTGCGCCTGACGTTCGGCGACATCTGTGCGGAATACCTGAAGCGACATGTCCAGATTCCTACACGCCGTCTCCGCGGACGCCGCGAAATGGAGATCCTGATTGCCATGATGCGCCGTGCCGAAATTCACTCGGCGAACGGGGCGATGATCCGGCTCGAGACGAAGCCTGTCGATGCGATTACGCGGGCGGATGTCGAAGCGGTCCGCGTCTGGCGTAGACAGGAGCAGGCGGCCGGAAACAGCCGCCCCGGGACAAAGGGCGGGGAAGTGGGCACTAATCGTGTGCTGTCACGACTTCGGCACGTATTTTCGTGGGCAATCGCGGAGGGGCACCTCACGGACACGCCGTTCAAGCGTGGTCCGGTTTCGGTCGTGAAGCTCGAAACGAGCGTCGAAGGCGCAAGGACACGCCGGCTGGAGCCGTCCGTCACGCTGCCGGACGGCACGGTGCGGGAGGGTGAGGAAACCCGGCTACTGAAGCACGCCGGGCCGCACCTTCACGCGCTCATCATCGCGGCACTCTCGACCGGATGCCGGCTCGGCGAGTTGCTATCGCTGCAATGGTTGCAGATTCGCCGTGACGAACAGGGGCAAGCCCGCTGGCTCGTGCTGCCGGCGGCAAAGACGAAGACGGCCGAAGCCAGGGTGATTCCCGTTGGACCGAACCTTCGCGCCGTACTCGAGCTTTGTCGTCATGCCCCCGATGGTAAAGAGCACCCGGCGACGGCGTACATGTTCGGAAACGAAGTCGGCGAGCCGGTCAAGTCGATTCGGACAGCGTGGGAACTGACGTGTGAGCGGGCGAGGATTTGCGATCTGCATTTCCACGATTTGCGGCGCGAGTTCGCGAGCCGGCTGCTGGAATCACACGCAGACCTGCACGATGTCCAAATGTTCCTCGGTCATGCGGCGATCACCACAACGAGCCGGTATCTTCAGAGCACGCCGGTTCGGCTCGAGCGGGCGCTCGCTCGTCTCGAAGCTGCCGGTTTCGCACACGGTTCGCACAATGCGACCAAAGAGGCCCCTGTGGGAGGCCCCATCCCCGAGCCGGAAAATCAGTCTAACTTGTTGAACTGAAAGGTGGTGCGGAAGGGGGGATTCGAACCCCCACGTTCTTGCGAACGCCAGCCCCTCAAGCTGGTGCGTCTGCCAGTTCCGCCACTTCCGCGAGGCGAGTGTCGAGCGCTTACGGCTTCGGTGGTGCGGGCGCCGGGTTCTGCGCGGGCGCGGGCGCCGGCGTGGCCGGTGGCGTTGCCGGCGCGGGCTGCGTCGCGGCCGGCTTCGGCAGCGGCGCCGATCCGACAACCGAGCCGGGACCGCGCTGCCCGAGGATCGACAGCGCCAGCGCGCCGATCACGAACAGCGACGCGCACACCCAGGTGACCTTCGTGAGGAGCGTCGCGCCGGTGCGGGCCCCGAATGCCGCCTGGCTGCTGCCGCCGCCGAACGCGGCCGCCAGATCCCCTCCCTTGCCCTGCTGGATCAGCACGACCAGCATCAGGACGAGGCACACGAGCACGTACAGCGCAGAAACGAGGTAATAGGCCATGGCCGAAACTACGAGTGTAGCATGGGCTCCGGACTCCGGGCTACGGGCTCTCGGGGCGCTCCGGACTTCAGGCGGGCTTCAGGCTCAGGCTCCAAACCGCGCCTCGATGCCCACGCGGCGGCCCCCAGCACGAGGATGTTCGCGACGACGACCGGCGCGGCCTGCATCAGCACGCCGTACGCAATCCACATCGTCGCCCCCGCCATCTGGACGCGGCGCAGGGTTTCCGGCCGCCGACAGGCATACGACGAGACGAAGACACCGGTCGCGGCCCAGCCGAGCCAATCGGTGACTACCATCGCGGCCTCACGCGACGGCCGCGCCCGGGGACGCGGGACGCTCGCGAACCGTCACCCAATCGGTGTGCGCCTTCTCCCACTCGTGCAGGCTGAGGCCGTAGCTGTCGAACAGCGTCCTGATCGCCGCCGGCGTCCAGCCCACGATCTGCTCGAACACCGGCACCAGGACGCTGAAGGCGTTATCGCTCAGGACCGTGCGTCGCGCGATGCGGGCAATGTGCTTGTTCTCCGAGACGGCAATCGTGAAGCCGTCGCGATTGTTCACGTGCAGCATGACGTGCACGTCGGAGCTGCCGTCGCCGACATAGATCGTCCGGTCGGGACTGATCCCGAGCTCCTGCTCGAGCCGCTCGACCGCCGCGACCTTGCCGTATCCCGCGGGGACCCGCACGATCGAACGCACTTCACCGGAGAGCGGGTCGTAATCGAGTTCGGTGGCGACGATGTGGTGCGAGGGCACGATGCCGTCGAGCGCGGCGAGGATGACCTCGCGCGGCGCCGCCGACACCACGTAGAACGAGAACTGATATCCGTCGACCCCCTTGCTCAGGAAGTCGACGAGCTGAGGAATATGGCTGCGCAGGCGCACGCGCCGGCCCGCCTCGGCGAGATGCTCGCGCCGGACGGTCCTGAATGCCGGATCGTGGCGAATCAGATACGCGAGCTCGCCGCCCTGCTGCACCAGGTTGCTCTCGGCGAGGCCCGCCACCTTGCGGTCGAAATCCGACACGCCCAGCAGCTCCGCCAGGACCCGGCCCGAGTCGTGGAAGCTGAGCGTCTGGTCGAAGTCCGACGCGAACAGGAAGTGCTTGGTCGCTTCGATGGGCTCCGACATATCGTGTGCTCCGGTTCGTCGAAAAGGAATCATTAGATATAACAGCTTTCTCAAGATAGTAGCGGTCAGAACACAGGTCGTCAAGTTGTGAGACCAAAAATGCGTGTAAATTCCCTGTTTACAACGCATTTCTCACCACGGTACCTGTATTGACTGATTCTCTCACTTGTCATACCATCGGTGCCGCTATGGGCTCACCCTCTGTCCTGCAACCGCCGAAGTACCGTCAGGTCTACGAAGTGCTCCTGCGCCAGATCATGTCCGGGCGCGTGCCGCCGGGCGGGCGGCTGCCGAGCGAAGCGGATCTCGTTCAACAATTCAGCGCCTCGCGGATCACCGTCGCGCGCGCCCTGCGCGAACTGCAGCTCGCCGGCCTGATCGAGCGGCGCGCGGGCTCGGGCAGCTTCGTCTGTCCGCGCGGCGGCGTCACCACGCAATCGCTGTCGTTTGGCGTGCTGATGCCCGATTTCGGCGAGGTCGAGATCTTCACGGCTCTCGCGCGTGGACTGATGGATCCGTCGGACGCGACGCCGCACGGCCTGATCTGGGGCGCGATTGCCGACGGATCCGAGGGCCAGGAGATCGAAGCGCGCCAGCTCTGCGCGCAGTACGTGGCGCGCCGCGTGGACGGGGTGTTCTTTGCCCCGCTGGAGCACGCGCCCACCCGGCTCGCCGTCAATCGGCATGTCGCGGAAACGCTGGCTGACGCGGGGATTCCGCTGGTGCTGCTCGATCGGTCGATCGAGCCATATCCGACGCGCGGACACCACGACCTCGTCGCGCTCGACAATCGCCGCGCCGGCGCGCTCGTCACGTCCCACCTGCTCGCGCAGGGATGCCGGCGCGTGATCTTTCTCGGGCTGCCCGGCGCCGCATCGTCCGTGGACGCGCGGGCCGCGGGATTCCGTGACGCCGTCGTGCATGCGGGAGCGGACCCTTCTGTCAGCCAGACGTGGCGTGAGGATCCCGCCGACCGCGATCGGATCGCCTTGCTGATGAAATCAGCGCGCCCCGACGCGTTCGTGTGCGCGAGCGACCGCACCGCTGCCATCCTGATGCACACGCTCCTCGCGCTGGGCGTGCGGATTCCCGATGACGTGCGGATGGTGGGGATTGACGACGTGAGCTACGCGGGGCTGTTGCCGGTGCCGCTGACGACATTGCGGCAGCCGTGCCGCGAGATTGGCGCCGCGGCCGTGGCGGCGATGCGGGAACGGGTGGCGCGCCCGGATCTGCCCCCGCGCGACATCCTCCTGCACGGGGCGATGGTTGTCAGAGAGTCGTGCGGCGTGAGCCGCGGTTAGTGCTGGCCCGACTGAAGTCGGGCCCTACTGCAGGTACGTAGGCCCGAGCTTTAGCTCGGGCTGCGATCGTGGACATGGCCCAAGCTGAAGCTTGGGCCTACTTGTACGGGAAGCTTGGGCCTACTTGTACGGATAGACTTTCGCGTCCGAACTGCGGACGCGCGGAAGCGATTCTCCCGACAGCGTCGAGAGGTACCAGACCCAGCCCTCGCCTTCCACGTACAGCAGGTAGCCTTTGTAAAACGCCGCGTTGAACTGTGGACGCGCCGCCAGCTTCTCGAACGTCGCCCCGAGCGGCAGCGCACGCGGGCCCTCGGGCGGCAGCCCTTCGTGATCGCGGAAGGCGAGAAGCGCCGCCGGCGTCGTCGGGGCAATGACGCTCTGCTGGCTACTCTTGACGCGCACCCAGAACTCCGTCTGCACGTTGGCGTTCGCTGACAGATCGGCGCGGCGCCGCAGTTCCTTGATGCGATCCGGCGACACGAAGCGATACGTGACTTCCGCCTCCCGATCGTCTGCGAGATCGATCAACCCGTCCGGCTGCACGCCGACGACATCGATGCGATCGAGCCGGGCATCGGTGACCCACGCCTGCGCGATCGTCAGGGCCCACGGCAGCGCCGCGACCGCGTCGAAGCCGGCATAGCCGCCCGCAGGCGGCGCCGTGTCCAGCGTGTGATAGCCGGGCCCGAGATCGTCGAGGTCCTTCAGGGTCAGCGTCGCCGGCGCGGCGCCAGTGGTCGCCGCGGCGGTGATCGCTTCCGCCGCGGTGCGTACCAGCACGAGCGGCTCTCCGCCGCGGACGGCGGAATAGATCATCAGTCCAACGGGCACGAGGACGGCCGCCAGAAAGACCGTTACGGCCAAGAACGCGGGGCTCAAGCCCCGCCGCCACGGGCGCTTGCCCGTGAACGCGGGTCGCGTTTTCATATGCGGTTCGCTCACACGGCTTATCCGCGCGCGCGCCGAATGATCTCGGAGAAGCTCTTGAGGTCGAGGCTGGCGCCGCCGACGAGCGCGCCATCGACATCAGGCTGCCCGACCAGGTCGCGCGTGTTGTCCGGTTTGACGCTGCCGCCGTAGATGACGTGACATTCGTCCGCGGCAGGGGCGCCGAACCACTGCCGGAGGCGCTGGCGCACGTGGGCATGGGCTTCCTGGGCCTGCGCCGCGGTCGCGGTGCGGCCCGTGCCAATCGCCCACACCGGCTCGTAGGCGATCACCAGCGCGCCGATCTGCTCGCCCGTGATGCCGTCGAAGCCGTCCTTGATTTGCCGGTCGAGCACGGTCAGCGTCTCGTTCCGCTCGCGCTCCTCGAGTGTCTCACCGATGCAGACGATGGGGATCAGCCCCGCGCTCAGGGCCGCGCCCAGCTTGCGGTTGACGCTCGCATCGGTCTCGCCGAAGTGCTGGCGGCGTTCGGAGTGGCCGATGATGACGTATTCGGCGCCCGCCTCGCGCACCATCGCGCCGCTGACCTCGCCGGTGAACGCCCCTTCCCGCTCCCAATGCAGATTCTGGGCGGCGATGCCGACGTTCGAGTTCCGGGCGGCCTCGGCCGCCGAATGAATCGCCGTGAACGGCGGCGCGACGACGATCTCCACGTCCTCGATGTCCTTGACCAGGCTGCGGAACTCTTTCACGTACACGACAGTGTCGTGCACGGTCTTGAACATCTTCCAGTTGCCGGCGATGAAGGGATGACGCATGGCGTGGCTGTCCAGGCCTCAGGACTTGTCGGTCAACGCCGCGACCCCAGGCAGCACGCGGCCGCCGAGGAACTCGAGCGAGGCGCCGCCACCGGTCGAAATGTGCGTCACCTTGTCGGCGACGCCCATCTTGTTGATCGCGGCGATCGAATCGCCGCCGCCCACGATCGTCGTGCCGTCCACCGAGGCCACCGCCCTGGCCACGGTCTCGGTGCCCTTGGCGAACTCGGGGATCTCGAACACGCCCATCGGCCCGTTCCAGACCACGGTCTTCGCCCCGGCGATCACCGCCGCGTATCTCGCCGCCGTCTTCGGTCCGATGTCCAGCCCCATGCGCTCGCCGATCGCCGGATCAGAGACGTCGAGCACGGCGGTGGGTGCCCCGGCCTCGAGCTTCGTCGCGACCACATGATCGATCGGGAGCTCGAGCTGGACGCCGCGCGATTTCGCGCGCGCAACGACATCTCTCGCGCTCTGCAGACGATCGTCCTCGACCAGCGACTTGCCGACCGGCAGCCCCTGCGCCTTGAAGAACGTGTAGGCCATCGCTCCACCGACGATGAGCGCATCGACTTTGCTCAGCAGGTTCTCGATGACCTCGATCTTGTCCGATACCTTCGCGCCGCCGAGGATCGCCACGAACGGCCGGGTCGGCTGCTCGATCGCGTGCCCGAGGTACTGGAGCTCTTTTTCCATCAGGAGCCCCGCGGCGCCTTCACCAACGGTCCGCACGATGGCATCCACCGAGGCGTGAGCGCGGTGGGCCGCGCCAAACGCATCGTCCACGTACAGATCCACGCCCTCGGCCAGCTGACCGGCAAAGACCGGATCGTTCTTCTCCTCCTCCGCGTGGAATCGCAGGTTCTCGAGGAGGACGACCTGACTGCCGGCCTGGGCGTTGGCGACGGCCTTCTGCGCCTCGTCGCCGACGCAGTCGGACGCGAACACTACCGGGCGTCCGAGAAGCTCGGACAAACGGGCGGCGACAGGTTTCAAGCTGTATCCGGCGCCACCTTGCCTTTCGGCCGGCCCAGATGTGAGGCCAGGATGACCGTCGCTCCCTGTTCGAGGGCGTAGGTGATGGTCGGCAGCGCCGCGCGGATGCGCGTGTCGTCGCCAATCGTGCCGTTCTTGATCGGCACGTTGAAGTCGACGCGGATGAAGACCTTCCTGCCTCGAAGATCGAGGTCACGAATCGACAGCTTCACCGCCTTACAGCCCTTTGTCCGCAAGGAGCTTCACCAGATCGACGCAGCGGCTCGAGTAGCCCCATTCGTTGTCGTACCACGACATCACCTTGACGAAATCGCCGTCCATGACCTTCGTGTAGGCCGAGTCGACGATTGACGAGTGACTGTTGCCGCGGAAGTCGATCGAAACAAGGGGCGCATCCTCGACGGCGAGAATGCCCTTGAGCGGTCCGGCTGCGGCCGCGCGGAAGGCGTCGTTGATCTCCGCGGCGGTCGTCTTCTTTCGACAATTGCACCACCAGATCCACCACCGACACATTCGCCGTCGGCACGCGCAGCGCGATGCCATCCAGCTTGCCCTTCAGCTCGGGCAGCACCTCTCCCACCGCTGACGCCGCCCCGGTTGTCGTCGGAATCACCGACAGCGCGGCAGCCCGCGCGCGCCGCAAGTCCTTGTGCGGCAGATCGAGCAGCTGCTGGTCGTTGGTGTACGAATGGACAGTGGTCATCCAGCCGCGCACGATCCCGAAGTGCTCGTGCAGCACTTTCGCGAACGGCGCCAGGCAGTTCGTCGTGCACGACGCGTTCGAGATGATGTGATGCGTTTTCGGGTCGTACTTGCCGTCGTTCACGCCGAGAACGACGGTGATATCGGGCTTTTTCGCCGGCGCGGTGATGACGACCTTCTTGGCGCCCGCGGCCAGATGCTTCGCCGCCGCATCCCGATCGGTGAAGAGGCCGGTCGATTCGAAGACCACCTCGACGCCCAGATCCTTCCACGGCAGCTGCGCCGGATCCTTCACCGACAGCACCTTGAAACTGTCGGCCGCGACGCTGATCGTGTCGCCCGACGCCTTCACGTCATGCGGCAGGTTGCCGAGGATCGAGTCGTACTTGAGGAGGTGGGCCAGGGTCTCGGTATTCGTCAGGTCGTTGACGGCGACGAAATCGAGGTTGGTGTTGCCGAGCGCCGCGCGCATGATGTTGCGGCCGATGCGCCCGAACCCATTGATACCGACTTTCAGACCCATGAATCGCTTCCTCCCGGGTGACGTGATCGCGCAAGTAGAAGAGTGCGCCGGACGACGGGCGTGTAAACCTCAGATTGTAGTGGGCTGGCTTGCACAGGGTCAATCGCGCGACTATACTCGCGAAAGCCTAAAGCCCACCACGGCCAAGTCTTAGCGGCATTCATAACGCTTTGATGCTCGCTCTCTACAGCGCTGCGCTCGCGCTGGCCCTCGTCGCCGGCGCACCCTGGTTTCTCTATCAGGCCGTTCGGCGGCAGAAATATCTCGGCAGCCTTCGCGAGCGGCTGGGCGCGCTGCCCGTCTCGCTGAACCTCGATGGCGAGCCGTCGATCTGGATCCACGCGGTTTCGGTAGGCGAGGTACTCGCCGCTCGACCGCTGGCCGACGAGCTGAAGACGCGCTACCCGGGGTTCCGGCTGTTCGTCTCGACGACGACGACCGCGGGCCAGCAGCTCGCGAAGCGGCACATTCGTGATGCCGACGCCGTGTTTTATTTCCCAATGGACTTCGGATTCATCGTGCGCCGCGTGCTGGGCCGTGTCAGGCCGCGGCTGCTGGTCCTGATGGAGGGCGAGATCTGGCCGAACGTCCTCGCCGAGTGCCGGCGGCGTGGCGTGAAGACCGCGATCGTGAACGGCCGCATCTCCACGCGGTCGTTTCCGCGCTACCGCCTGATTCGGCCGCTCCTTCGGCGCGTGCTCGCCGACGTCGACGCCTTCTGCATGCAAAGTGAGGAAGGGGCACGCCGGATTGTCGCGATGGGTGCCGACGGCTCGCGGGTAACGGTGACGGGCAGCCTGAAATTCGACGCTGCCCGTCTGCCGGCGGTCGCCGTGCAGGGGCGCCCGCGCGACCGCGTCCTGCGCTTTTTCCGGCTGTCCGCCCAGCGCCCGGTGATTGTCGCCGGCAGCACGATGCGAGGTGAAGAGCTGCCTGTCCTCCGCGCCTTCCGCCAGATCAAGACGACCTCGCCGCAGGCGCTCCTCATCGTGGCCCCGCGCCACGCCGACCGTTTTACGGAGGTGCTGCAGATCGCCCGCGGCGAAGGCTTCGCGGTCGCCCGCCGCTCAGAGCTGGCCATCGACGCCGAGCCCCGCGCCGACGTCGTCGTGCTCGACTCGATTGGCGAACTCGCGCAGCTCTATCAGCTCGCGACCGTCGCCTTCGTCGGCGGCAGCCTCGTGCCGACCGGCGGCCATAACATCCTCGAGCCGGCCGTTTACGGTCGGCCGATCGTGTTCGGCCCCTCGATGTCCAATTTCGCCGAGATTGCCGATCTGTTCCTGGCCAGCGCCGCCGCGCTCCAAGTCAAGGACGAATCCGAGCTCGAACGCACGCTCTCGGATCTGGTCGTGGACCCCGTGCGACGTGCCGCCCTCGGCGCAGCGGCGCGGGCGCTCGTGGACGCGAATCGTGGCGCCACCGAGCGGACGCTGGCCGTGATTGGCCGGCTCCTCCCCCGGCCGGCGGTCGTCCGTCCCTTCCGTCGGGTGCACTGACGCGTGAGCGTCGTGTCCCAGGTCTATGCCGTCGCCGCCCGGTATCGACGGGCATGGCTCGTCGATCACCCGTCGCGGGTGCGTCGCCTCGATCGGCCGGTCGTCAGCGTCGGCAGCCTGTCGGCCGGTGGCAGCGGCAAGACGCCGCTCGCCGGGTTCGTCGCGCGACGACTGCTCGAGGCGGGGAGCGTCCGGCGATCCTCAGCCGCGGTTACGCGCGTACGTCGCCGGACGACGGCGTCACGATCGTGAGCGATGGCGCGCGGCTGCGCGCCGATCTCGGGCGAGCCGGTGACGAGCCGCTGATGCTGGCGCGCGCGCTTCACGGCGTGCCAGTGATCGTGTCGCCCGATCGGTATCTGGCCGGGCGCCTGGCCGAGCTGCATCTGGATGCGACGGTACACGTGCTGGACGACGGCTTTCAGCACATGGTGCTCGCCCGCGACATCGATCTGGTGATCGTAGACGCTGACGACGTGGATCGGCCAAAGCTGCTGCCTGCCGGGCGATTACGCGAGCCGCTGGCCGCCGCGCGCCACGCCGACGCCATCCTCGTCTCGGGAGAGGGCAGTGACGCGCGAGCGATCGCCGACCGGCTCGGCGTGGCTGATGCGTTCTCGCTGACTCGCGTCGTCGGCCCGCCGATCGAAGAGAGCGGGACTGGACCCGTGCCCCTGGGGCCCTGTGGACGAGTACTGCTGGTCAGCGGCATCGCGCGCCCGGCCCGGTTCGAGCAGGACGTGCGCGCCCACGGCCTGGACGTCGCAGGTACCATGGTGTTTCGCGATCACCATGCGTTTGTGCGTGCCGACATCGATCGAATGGCTGCGACGCTGCGCGAGCGCGCAGCCGACATCGTGGTCACGACCGAGAAGGACCTGGTACGGTTGCTGATGCATCGTCCCTGGCCATTCCGCGTCGCGGTGGCGCCGTTGAGCGTCGGCGTGGAACCCGCCGGCGAGTTTGCGTCCTGGCTCGCGGCTCGCCTGAACCTGGTGCGCGCGCGCGAAAGGCCCACCGCGTGAGACACCGTGCCGAGTACGTGGCGGTTCTGGCGCTCCGCCGCCTCGTGCGAATCCTGCCTCATGCCGTCGTCAGGGCGATGGGTGCGGCGCTCGGACTCGCGTTCTATGCCGTGGACCGCGTCCATCGTCGCGTCGCCGATACGAACCTCGCAACCGCGTTCCCGAATCGTTCGCCCGCTGAACGGCGACAGATCACCCGCGCGATGTTCGTGCACTTCGGGAGGCTGCTGTTCGAGCTGCTGCGGTTCAGCACCCTGGACCACGAGGCGATGCGACGCCGCATCGAGTTCGACGGGGAAGAACGCGCACGCGCCGCGTACGCGCAGGGCAAGGGCGTGCTGTTCTTCACCGGGCACTTCGGCTACTGGGAGATTCACGCGATCGGCCATGGCCTTGCGGTTCAGCCGATCGGCGTGCTGGCGCGCGCGCTCGACAATCCGCACCTGAATGCGCTGCTCGAGGACGTGCGCTCGAAGACCGGCAACTGGATCATCTATCGCCAGGGTGCGGTGCGGAAGGTGTTGCGCGCGCTGTCGTCCGGACAGGGCGTGGCGTTGCTGATCGATCAGCACATGCACAGCCCGGACGCGATCTACGTCGATTTCTTCGAGCGCTCGGCAGCGACCACCTCGATGCTGGCGGCCCTGGCGTTGCGTACTGGTGCGCCGGTCGTCCCGGTGTTCGCTCTGCCGCTCGGCAACGGCCGCTATCGCCTGATCTACGAGCATCCGGTCGCGCCGCCGGATCAGGATTCCCCCGACGCCATTCGCGAGTTCACGCAGCGGTGCACCGACGTGCTCGAGATGTACGTGCGCCGGCACCCGTCGCTGTGGCTATGGATGCACCGGCGCTGGCGTGACGCGCCGCTGCCCGCCGAAACGCCCGGCATGTTCCCCCATGCACGGCCGGACACCGAAGAGCAGGGATGAGCCGCATCGTCATCCTTGCCCCGAACTGGATCGGCGATGCGGTGATGGCGCTGCCGGCGATCGAGAGCGTGCGCCAGTGGCAGCCGACCGCGCATCTGGCTATTGCAGCACGAACGTCCGTGGCGCCGCTTTTCTCGATGATCGGCGGCGTGGATGCGGTCGTGACGCTCGGCGGTCGCGGCGGTTGGCGCGACGCCTGGAGGATGTGGGCCGACGCGCGAAGGCTCGCGGCCGGTGCCTATGACGCGGCGCTGCTGCTGCCGAACTCGCTGCACGCCGCCTGGCTGGCGCGCCGCGCCGGGATTGCGCAGCGCTGGGGCTATCACGCCGACCTCCGATCGCGCCTTCTCACGCGAGCCGTGCCGAGGCCGCACGCCTTCATGCACCAGGCGGATTACTATCTTCAGCTCGTGCGCGTGCTTGGCGCATCCAGGGCACCGATGGTTGCGGAGCTCCGGGTGACGGACGAGGATCGCCGGCAGGCCGTGAGCCTCCTCGAGGCGCAGGGCTGGAACGGCGCCGGGCTTGTCGGGTTTGCACCGGGAGCGGCGTTCGGCCTGGCGAAGCGCTGGCCACCGGACCGCATGGCGGCAACGGCCGCCGCGCTCGCGCAGCGCATCAAGATCACGCCGATGCTGGTCGGCACGCGAGCCGACCGATCCGCCACGCGCGCGGTCGCGAGGGGGTACCGGCGCGCGCTCGGCGCGGAGGCGCCGATCATCGATGTTGCTGGCCAAACGGACTTGAGCACGCTCGTGGCTCTCTTCACCATGTGCACGGGCGTCGTGTCGAACGATTCCGGGGCGATGCACGTGGCCGCCGCATCCGGTGTCCCGGTGACCGCGATCTTCGGTCCGACCAACGAGCAGCGCACCGCGCCGCTGCCGCATCCATCCGCGGCGGGCACCGCCGTCGTGGCGGGTCGCGCGTGGTGCCGGCCGTGCGAGCTGCGCGCGTGTCCGCTTGATCACCGCTGCATGACCAGCATCGATGTCGAGACGGTCGTGGGCGCCACCGAGCGCAACATCGGCCTGTGGCGGCGGTCGCGCGGAGAGCATACGTGAGACCAGCCGTGTTCCTCGATCGCGACGGCACGATCATCGAAGAGCGTGGATATCTCGACAAGCTCGAGGCCATCGCGTTGTTCGCCGATACCACAATCGCCTTGCGGCTGCTGCGGGAGGCAGGATATGCGCTGGTGCTGGTGACGAACCAGGCCGGCGTGGCGCGCGGTTTCTTCGACGAAGCCTTCGTGCAGGAAGCTCACCGGCACCTGGCGGGCCTGCTGGCAGCCGAGGGGATCACGCTCGACGGATACTATTACTGCCCGCATCATCCGGACGGCGTGATTCGCGAGTACTCGCACGTCTGTCGATGCCGGAAGCCTGGACCTGGGATGGTCGAGCAGGCGGTTCGCGATCTGGATATCGATGTGGATCGTTCATTCGTCGTCGGCGACAAGTGGCTGGACGTCGAGCTGGCAACGAACGCGGGCGCACGTGGCATCCTTGTACGCACCGGGTACGGCGCTGGCGCTGCGTCCTCGCCGGGTCCGACCACGCCGCTGGCGATCGTCGACACGCTGCTCGACGCCGCGCGCGAGATCCTGCGCCACTCGCCCGACGCGCCACGCTAGGCAGAACCCTTCACGATGCCCACACCCGACACCGCGCCTACCGTTCTTCCCGGCCGACTGCTGGCGCTCATGCAGGCATTTCGCGGGCGTCGTATCGCCGTCGTCGGCGATCTGCTTGCCGACGAATTCATCTACGGGCGCGTGGAACGGGTCTCGCGCGAAGCCCCCGTTTTGATCCTTCGCTACGATCAGACGATCGTCGTTCCGGGCGGCGCGGGCAACGCGGCGAGCAACGCCGCGGCACTGGGCGGTGATGTCACGCTCGCGGCCATCGTCGGTCAGGACGATGCGGGCAAGCGGCTGGTGGCGAGCCTGCCACGCGGCGTCGATCGGACGGCGCTGGTCCGTGCCGACGGCTACGACACGCCGCTCAAGACGCGCATTCTTGCCGGCGGCGTGCACTCGGCGAAGCAGCAGGTCGTGCGCATCGATCGGGTCCGGTCGATGACGCCGAGCGCGCCGGACCGCCGGTCCCTCGTCCGGCTGGCGCTGGATGCTGCGGCCGGCGCCGACGCGGTCCTGATCTCTGATTACGGATCCGGTCTGGTGAATCCCGAGCTCGTCGCCTCGATCGCGGCGCGCGCCCGCCGCGGATCCGGCCGCGCCCGCGTGCCGGTCCTGCTGGATTCCCGCTACGACACCCTGCGCTATCGTGGCCTCACGGCCTGCACCCCGAACGAATCGGAGGTCGAGCAGCTGTTGAAGCTCACCATCGATGACGACGCCGTCACGCTGGAACGCGCGGGGCGGACGCTGCTGCGGCGAACCGGCATGGAGGCCGTGCTCGTCACTCGTGGCAGCCGCGGAATGGCGCTCTTCGAGAGCGGCAAGCCGACTCAGCACATTCCAATTTCGGGGTCCGATGAGATTGCCGACGTCACCGGCGCCGGCGACACCGTCATCGCTACAGTGACGCTGGCGCTCGCCGCTGGCGCGACCTTCTACGAGGCCGCGCGCCTGGCCAATTACGCCGGCGGCATTGTGGTGATGAAGCGAGGAACCGCCACGGTGTCGCCGGCCGAGCTCCGCGCCGCCATTCGTCGCGAGGCAGGCGTCTGAGCATCATGCCGGTGGTCACGCTCCATGACGTCGAAGCGTTCGTCGCGGAAGAGCGCGCCGGCGGCCGCACGATTGCGCTCGCGAACGGCGTCTTCGATCTACTGCACGTCGGCCACGTGCGCTACCTTCAGGCGGCGGCCCGCGAAGCCGATCGTCTGATCGTTGCCGTGAACGCGGACGCGTCGGTCCGCCGCCTCAAAGGCGAGGGGCGTCCGATCCTGGACCAGCAGGGTCGTGCCGAGATGGTCGCGGCCCTTCGGGGCGTGGACCGGGTCGTCATCTTCGACGACGACAGCGTTGGGCCGCTCCTCGAGCGTCTCCGTCCCGACGTGCACTGCAAGGGCACGGACTACACCATCGAAACCGTGCCCGAGCGGGCGATCGTCATCGGCTACGGCGGCCGCACCGCGATCTGCGGCGATCCAAAGGATCACTCGACGGGCGATCTCCTGCAGCGGATCGCGACATGAGAGTGCTGCTGGTGCGTCTCGGCGCGCTCGGCGACATCGTGCATGCCATTCCAGCGGCGCTGGCGGTAGCCGCAGCCGCGCCCGGAGCGGAGATCGACTGGCTCGTCGACGCCAGACATCGCGCCGTTCTCGATCTGTTCGATCTGCCGGTTCGGCCGATCGAGATTGGCAGTGCCAGCCGTGGAGGCGGAGCTCTAGCAGGACGTGGCGGCGGGGCTTTAACCGGACGTGGCGGCGGGGCTTTAACCGGACGTGGCGGCGGGGCTTTAGCCCCGCGGGAAATGAGCGAGTTGTGGCGGACCATTGGTGCGCTGCGCAGGCGCGCCTATGACGCGGCGGTCGATCTCCAGGGGTTGATCAAGTCCGCGATGTTCGCGCGGCTCTCGGGCGCACGGCGGGTGATCGGGTTTGCGCGGCACGTGCTGCGCGAGCCGCTTGCCGGCCTGCTGTACACCGAGGCCGTCGATCCCGGCGTCTACGGCCACGTGATCCAGAAGAACGTCGCGCTGGCGAGTACGATCGGCGATGGCGCGCGATCGCCAACCCGCATCGTGATGCCCCTCAAACCGGCGGCGCCACTCGAGAACGCGTCGACTCCGTATGCGGTCATCAATCCCGGCGCGGGTTGGCCGAACAAACGCTGGGCTCCCGAGCGCTTCGGCGCCCTGGCCGATCGGATTCGCCGCGACCACGGGCTTGCCGTCACCGTCACCTGGGGACCTGGCGAAGAGCGGTTGGCGCGGGCGGTGGTCGAGGCTTCGTCCGGCGCCGCGCAGCAGGCGCCGGCGACCGGCCTGCCAGAGTTGCTGGCGCTTGTGCGTGGGGCGCAGCTCGTGGTCTCGGGCGACACCGGACCGCTCCATCTCGCGGCCGCGGCGGCCACGCCGGTGGTCGCCGTGTTCGGCCCCACCGACCCGCGACGAAACGGGCCGTGGGCGAGCGACGACATCTCGGTCTCGGAGTTTCACCGTTGCACGTGCCATCACAAGCGGCAGTGCTCGCGGGCGACGCGCTGCCTCGACGACATCGGTGTAGACGACGTGGTCCGGGCCGTAGCCGCGCGGCTGGCGGGCGCACGAGCGGAAAAGCGATGAGCACGCCGCTCACCGGATTTCTCGCGCGCCGCCGCGTGTCGCTGGGGTTCGTCTTCGCCGTGGCGGTGCTCTATTACTCGCGGCCAACCTGGGCATCGCTGGCCGCAGGCATGGCGATTGGCGCCGCCGGCGAAGCGATTCGTGTCTGGGCGGCCGGACATCTCGAGAAAGGCCGCGAGGTGACGACCTCTGGGCCGTACCGCTTCATACGACACCCCCTGTACCTCGGCTCGTCGATCATGGGGATTGGCGTCGGCATCGCGTCCCGATCGTTCGTCGCCTCGCTGGTGCTGATCGTCTACCTGGGCGCGACGATCGCCGCCGCTATCCGGACCGAGGAAGCGTTCCTCCGGCGGCAATTCGGCGACGCCTACGACGCATACGCGGCGTCGCGCGGACCGCACGCGACGCGCCGGTTCAGCGTTGCGCGGGCATCGCGCAACCGCGAGTACCGCGCCGTCGCCGGGTTCGCGGTGTTCGTGCTGTTGCTGATCGGACGGATGTGGCTGCGGGAAACCGGCGTGATTTGACGGGCGCCAAAGCTGGGGTTTATAGTACGTTGTTTCGGTGGCGCGTCAGGGGACGAGCCTACTGGCCGGGCGGTTAGCTCAGTTGGTAGAGCACCGGCTTTACACGCCGGCTGTCACAGGTTCGAGCCCTGTACCGCCCACTAAGAGTGCTAAGTGCCAAGTGCGAAGTGCTAAGTGGTGGCTGACACCCACCACTTCGTCACTACTCCCACTTTTCACTCCACTTGGCACTTCGCACTTGGCACTTCGCACTTCAGTTCGGGGTCGTAGTTCAGTTGGTTAGAACGCCGGCCTGTCACGCCGGAGGCCGCGGGTTCGAGTCCCGTCGACCCCGCCAATCTCCTGTTTCGTTCCCGCGGACGAACAGGTCGAATGGCGAACTGTAAGTAGGACAAAGACTTCCGCGATCGAAGGTGCAGTTCGATAGCACCGTTTCTAGCTTGGCCGGTGCTCTACCCACCTGACTTACGGGCGATCTGTATGAGCAACTGGTTGGAGCGCAAGCACCCCTCGGTGTAACAGGAAGCCCATGTCCGCGGCGGATCGGTTCAATGAGGGAAGCCGGTACGGCGCACGAGGTCTTCAAAGCGTGGGTCCGAACGGAGAGGATCGAAGCCTGGTCGGATCAGGACGCCGGGGTTAAACCGCTCTTCGTAGCCTATTTCGAGCCAACTCATGGCTTGATCTGTCTCCCCCAGCGATGCATAGATTACGGCAATCTCCGAAGCATACGACTGGCCAGGTCTTGAGCGCTTCTTCAAATCGCCTAGCAACGTTACCGCTTCGCTCCTCTTGCCGGATGCAGCGTAAGCGCGAGCAAGATTAGCGATGCAGGTCGGGCTGCCACTGGAAAGCTTGACTGCTTCTTGCAGTTCTGCGATCGCCCCATCGTTCATGTGTTTCTGGAGGTATGCCTGGCCGAGGTGATTGTGCGCGAGACCAAAATTGGGATCCATTTCGATCGTCTTGCGGCTCTGTTGTATCGATTCGTCATAAGAATGCGCAAGGGCCAGCAGCTCTGCCAAATCGGCGTTAATAATGAGAGACAGCGGGTCCACGTTTTCCGCCTTTCTCATTTCCACGATCGCTTCGTCGTACCGCCGCAATAGAGCCAAATGCCACGCATACCAATGATGAGCGGTGGCGTAGCCTGGGTTCAGTTCAATAGCCCGGCGGAATTCGTTCCCGGCGGAATCAAAGTCCCAGTCGAAGCCATCGAGACAGAATGCAAGCGAGTTGTGGGCCTCGCCAAGGGAGCTGTCCAGTTCCAGAGCCTTGATCGCGGCGGCCTTTGCTTTCGGGAGTGCCTGCTTGGGGGTCATCACCGCATACTGCCAGTCGCCCAACAACGCATATGTGTCGGCTAGGCCAGAGTACGCTCGGGCGTATTTCGCGTCCTCGTCGATGGCCTGATTGAAATACGCCAGGGCCACTTTCAATCCATCCGCCGTTCGCTTGTTCCAGAAGTAGCGCCCCCTGAGATACGACTCGTAAGCCACCGGATTCACAACCGTGTCGGTTTTCAGCGCAGCCTGTTCCTGCGGATTTACATTGATCCGAATCTGATCGGCAATCGCTCTAGCCACAGTGTTCTGGAGTGCCAGGGTATCCCGCAATTCACCCTGGTAGCTCTGGGACCACACGTGCCTGTCCGCAACACCTTCGATCAACTGCGCCGTGATGCGGACCTGGTCGCCGGAGCGGAGGACGGTACCCTCCACCACGGCGTCCACGTTCAGCTCACGAGCGATCTGAGGAAGGGACTTGCGCGTGTGTTTGTAAGCCATCACCGATGTACGCGAGATCACGCGCAACGCGCTAATCTGGCCGAGGTCCGAAATCAACTCGTCGGTCATCCCATCAGCGAAGTAATCCTGAGACGCATCGCTCGAGAGACTTTCCAACGGAAGGACAGCCAGGGAGCGAATGACCGATGACGGAGGATTGTAGGAATGAAGCTTCCAGGCGGCGAGAGAGGTCAGCAGGACGAGCAGCACGAGCGTCGATATCGTCCACGCCCGTGACGGCTGACGATGTGTGAGCATCGCGAGTGTGCCAGCGAGATCCTGGCGATCGCGAGCGTCTCGCGCGGGATGAGGCTCAGGTGCGAGTTCCGGGCTGCGAGCAGGGGCCACATCGGCAACTCTGACGTCAGCGATGAAGCGGTAGCCGCGACGGGCAACAGTTTCGACGAAGCGGGGACTGTCGGCGGAGTCGCCGAGGGCCTCACGGATTTTGTTGATCGCCTTGTTGAGCCCGTGGTCGAAATCCACGAACGTGTCCGCGGGCCAGAGTGTCTTCTGAAGTTCCTCTCGACTGACGACCTGGCCCGCGCGCTCAAGCAGCATGGCCAGCACTTGGAAGGGCTGTTGCTGAAGCCGGACTCGCAGGCCGCGCTTGCGCAATTCGCCAGCCCGAAGATCCAGCTCGAACACCCCAAAACAGAGCCGCCGGCCAACCTGATCGCCTGGTTCCATGACGAACTGAGGTGAAAGCGTACCACACGTCTACCGGACCGCTGGAAGGACCGCGTCCTGTAAGCCTTCTGTTGAGTTGAGGTTACGAGGGGACGTACGTTCCAGCTGAGAGGGACCGCCCGTCCATTGCCTGGATCTCGAGCGCAAACCATAGTGACCGCAGCCACGCGCCAGTTCGTGGCATGCGGAACGGGAATGCGGACGGAAGTAGCTGACCAGGAGGACGAGGATGTCTGAGAAGAAAAGTGACGCGCTCTTGCACGATCACAACAACGACGAAGTCGACCGGCGGGGATTCTTGAAATGCATGGCCTGGGCAGGAACCGGTGCGTTTTTTGTCATGCAGGGCGGCGTCCTGAAGTCGGTACAGCCTCAGCACATTGCTGAAGGCAAGACCCATGTCGACGGGCGAGCTGAGCTTCGTGCAAATCAGCGACAGCCATATGGGGTTCAACAAGCCCGCAAATCCGGATGTCGTCGGGACGCTGAAGGCGGCGGTCGACAAAATTAACGGTTTGGCAACACCACCTGAATTCATGCTACACACGGGCGACATCAGCCACTTGTCGAAACCCGAAGAATTCGACACCGTGGACGAAATCCTGAAGAGCGCGAGTGCGAAGAAGGTGTTCTTCGTGCCGGGCGAACACGACGTCCTCGACGATGACGGCAAACAGTATCTGGAACGCTACGGCAAGGGCGCCATGGGGGCCGGGTGGTACAGCTTTGACACGAAAGGCGTGCACTTCATCGGGTTGGTGAACGTGCTGAACTTGAAGGCCGGAGGACTCGGCACGCTAGGCGGCGAGCAACTCGAATGGATGAAAGACGACCTCAAGCATTTGAAGCACAGTACGCCGATCGTGGTGTTCGCGCACATTCCACTATGGAGCGTGTACCCGGAGTGGGGCTGGGGTACGGATGACAGCGCGCAGGCACTGGCCTATCTCAAGAAGTTCGGGTCGGTCACGGTGCTGAACGGGCACATTCACCAGACGATGCAAAAGGTCGAAGGAAACGTGACGTTTCATACGGCGGCCTCGACAGCATTTCCCCAACCGCAGCCAGGCACCGCCGATTCACCGGGGCCGATGAAAGTGCCGGCGGAGCGACTGAAGAGCATTCTGGGTATCACGGATGTGACCTACGTACGAGGTAAGCACGCGTTGGCGGTCGTAGATTCTTCGCTCGCGTGAGAGTCAACGAAACACAAACAACAGTTCAAAAATCAGTGCAACACAAAGAAAGGAAACAACATGAGGAGAAGTGTGTCTACTGGAGTGTTCTTGGCGGCGTTGGGGCTGGGAATCGCGGGGCTAGGGGCCGGAGCAGGAACTGTCACGGCCGGCGCACAGCCGAAGCCCGAAACGATGGAAGTAAAGATCGACAACTTTACTTTCGGGCCGGGGCAGCTGACGGTGATGGTGGGCACCACCTTAACGTGGACGAATCGCGACGATATTCCCCACACGGTGGTGAGTACGGACAAGGTGTTCAAGTCCAAGGTGCTGGATACCGACGAAAAGTTTTCCTTTACCTTCAGCACGCCGGGAACCTTCCCCTACTTCTGTTCCATTCACCCCAAGATGACCGGCACGGTTGTGGTGCAGTGAGGGGACGATGCGCGTGAATCCATTCGACATCAGGACTGTGGTTCTCGCGAAGTACGCCCAGCATGTCGGGCTGATTCACTTCCCGGTTGCGTTGTTTATCACGGCCGTGGCGTTCGACTATTTCGCGCAGTGGACGAAGAACCGGACACTGGCCGCGGCGGCGTATTTCAATCTGCTGCTCGCCGCGGTCTCGACTATGCCAGTCGTGGCGACCGGTTTTGCAGCGTGGCAATGGGCGCTTGAGGGGCAACAACTCAAAGGGATTCTGTTAATGCACCTGGTTCTGGGCTTGCATATCGAGTGTGCTGATCTGGCTTGTCTGTTGGATCCACTGGCGTGTGCGCGCCATCCGGTGGCACCCTTGCCGACATACCGCCTGCCTCGAAGCAGTCGCTGTACTACTCGTGGGGTTGACGGCGCATCTCGGCGTGTTTCTCAGTGGCGTGAACGGGCCCGGCTAGACGCGCCGGAGACGATGTGGTGAAGGGAAGGCATCGGAACCGTGGCTCCTCCATATGCCAATTTGATTCTGCTCCTTGAGATTGCCATGGGAGTGGGGCTGCTCCTCGGCGCGCTCCTCGCGCGCATGCGCAGGTTTCGGGCCCACGCGTGGTGCCAGTCGGCGACCGTGCTTCTCAACCTTGCCGTGATCGTGCTCGTGATGATTCCTTCTTTTCGTGCTCACGTAAGTCCGAAGATACCGCTCAAACTTGGCAAGCTTTACTACGCACTGGCGACGGCACACGCGGCGCTCGGAATGATAACCGAAATTGCGGGATTGTACATTCTGCTTGCCGCGGGCACGAGCGTGTTGCCGGCGAAATTCCGCATCACCAAGTACAAGCCCTGGATGCGAACGGTACTAGTGCTCTGGTGGGTCGTGCTCTTGTCGGGATTGGCAACCTACGCGCGCTGGTACGTCCCGCATTTGTTTCGATAATGAATTGGAACGACGTCTCCAAAATCATTGATCGTTCTCAGCACTGCAGATTCTATGGAGAGGGATGGCCTTCCTCTCTACATGTCCGCTGCTTTTCTGATGTCGACAACTTCTCAGCTCTCGGATCATCTTGCGCGCCCGCACCTGCTTCGCCTGTTCGCTCACGGCTGGACCACGCTCTTCATATTCAGATCCTCATCGAACGCGCCGGCGTCGCGCATCGTCTGATACGGTTCCTCCGTAGCGACGTGGGCGGCCGGTCCGACACGCGTGGTTGTCGCGAAGCACGCGCGCAGTTCTTCAGTCATAAAGATCCGCATGATCTCTGTTGCAAACGGCGGCAGCTTCGCCGACCATGAGGGATCCGAATCGGAAGCGCGAATATAGGTCAAGAGCTTGTCGCCAGTCAGACACGCCAGCGCCTTCCGGGTTCCCTACGCGCCACGGATGTCGCGCGCCGCCTCAGACTGATCAATCCAGATGGCTGAGAATTCATCGATGCAACGTTCTCTCAAGGGGCGGCGGAACTCTGCCGACGTCCGGTAACGCTGAAGCTAATCCAGATCCGGTAATTGGGCGAGGGTGAGCCGAAGCGTGATCGAGCGCGCTTTCCCAGGTTCCCGGTCGATGAATCCGTGCGTGTGGAGCGTCTTGATCATCTGATGCACGACAGGCGGTGTGACTCGAAAATATCGTTGAAGGTCTGCTTCGGCCGGTGGCGTCCCGTGAATCTTGCTGTAGTAATAGATGAACGCGAGGTACTGCCCCTGCTTGACTGTAAACGGCCTCAACTCCTCGATCCTGGCAGCCGGTTTGGAGGCAGCCAGCTCTGCTCGCTGTTCGGGGGCGTGGTTTGTCGCATCAGCGTGAGACCGGGGCGCCGGCCGCCGGCTACTCGTCGTGTGTCGAACGAGAACGACGACGGGGAAGTGTCCAATTCTCGACCGTCAACCCTTTAACGCGGCCGAACTCGGCCGTGTTGTTCGTGACGAGCGTCAGTCGCAGGCTGCGCGCCTGCGCGGCGATGAACAGGTCGTTCGCGCCGATGAGAGCGCCTCGCTTTTTCAGGTCCGCTCGAATCTCCGCATAGTGGCTCGCCGCATCACCAGTGAAGTCCTGCATCGCGACATACGGCAAGAACGCGGCAAGTGCGGCAGCATCCTGGCTGCGGCGCGGGGACACCTCGACGCCATAAAGCAGCTCAGACTTGGTGATGACCGACATGCACACGTCGGTGACCGACACCGCTTGGAGACGCCGCAGCACTGGCGGGCTCGACCGCTTCATGATGTAGGCGCACGTGTCGGTGTCCAACATGTAGCGCGGCATCAGGGCTCGCGCTCCTGCACTGGGAGGTCTTCGACGCTGTCCATGAACGTGCTCGATGCCACCGGCGCGCCGTCGAGGTACGGACGCCAGTCCCGCGGGCGCGGTGAGAGGATGACGTCCTCCCCTCCTTCCGAATGAAGACCTCATCGGTGGAGAACTGGAATTCCTTCGGCAATCGCACGGCCTGGCTGCGATTGGTCATGAAGACCTTGGCATACGCGGCATGGTCACGGGGCCTCCAGAGACAGATGCCATATACGTCAGTAGACCGCACCCGTCGTGGAGACCGACGGCGCACTCGGGAATGGCGTGTAAACATTGTCAGGTAGCCACTTTCATGGATCGGCGCGGCCCCGAAATCCAACGGAATGGATGAGTTCGGTTGGGGCCCGGCACAATCGCCCCAAGACGAGTCGATTTTCTTCGCAAGTCGTAGCACCGTCATCCCTTCGTCCCTGGTACGGTTGGTGCTCTGTTATCGTCGGTTCATCCCGAAAATTGCGATTCGACATCGGCATGCGCCCATTCGCATCCGGCATCGAATCCCGGACACGAGACGAAACGAGGACGAAACGCATGAGAGGAATTCGGCTGGGGCTCATGGCCCTTGCAGTGATCGGGGCAACCGCGCTCACCGCTGCCGCCCAGCAGACCGCGGGCAACGTCAACGGGCGCGTGCTGGATCAGCAGCAGGCCGCGATGCCTGGCGTCACCGTCACGGCTACCAATCCGGCGACCGGCTACAACCGCGTGGCGACGACAGATGCTGAAGGCGTCTACCACCTGACCGCACTGCCAGTAGGCACCTATCAGCTGAAAGTGGAGCTGTCAGGGTTCCAGACCCTCACGCGCGAGATCCTCGTCGAGGTCGGCGCCAATATCGACGTCAACTTCGATCTCCAGGTGCAGAGCCTCAGCGAATCGGTCGAGGTGACCGCGGAGAGTCCGCTGATCGAGACGAGCACGTCGTCGGTCGGCGGCGTCGTGGATACCAAGCGCATCGAGTCGATGCCGCTCAACGGCCGTCAGTTCGCGAACCTGGCCGTGACGATTCCTGGCGTCACCCTCGGGATGCACTCGGATCCGACCAAGAGCACGCAGTTCGCGCCGCAGATTGGCGGCGGCAACGGGCGCAACATCAACTATCAGATCGACGGTGGCGACAACAACGACGACACCGTCGGCGGCCTCCTCCAGCTGTTCCCCCTCGAGGCGATCGATCAGTTCAACGTCATCACGTCGCGCTACAAGGCCGAGTACGGCCGCAGCAACGGCGGCGTCATGAACATCGTCACCAAGAGCGGCACCAACCAGAATAGCGGCAGCTGGTTCACGCTGTTCCGCGACGACTCGTTGAACGCGCAGACCGAGACCGAGAAGCTGAACGACGTCGAGAAGCAGGGTTACCGGCGCTGGCAGTACGGCGGCTCGTTCGGCGGGCCGATCGTCAAGAACAAGATCCACTACTTCGGTGCGTTCGAGCGCACGCAGCAGGACACGTTCCAGTCGGTGAACACGCAGGGGTTATTCCCGAACGAGGATGGCATCTTCGCGCTGCCGTACCGCGAGACGCTGGTCACGGTCAAGGGCACGGCGACCTTCGACGCCGACAACTACCTTTCGGTGCGCTACGGCCGCAACGAGAACTCGCAGCCGTACGCCGTCGATCCGCTGACGCCGCCGAGCGGCTGGGGCGACAGCTCGAACACGTTCAACTCGATCAATGCCAACTACAACATGGTGCTCGGCTCGGCGAAGCTGAACGAGTTCATCTTCCAGTACGCCGACTTCAAGAACGGCATCCTGCCTCTCAGCACCGATCTACGGCAAACGTTCCCCAATGGCGTCGGCATCGGTCAGAACCCGAATACGCCGCAGGCCACCGAGCAGCAGAAGTGGCAGTTCCGCGACGACTTCTCGTGGTACATCTCGGGGAAGGGCGGCATCGGCCATGGCCTCAAGGTTGGCGCGAGCTGGATCCACGAGCCCAGGCTGTTCATCACCTTCGCCACGGCCAAAGGGGTGCCGCAGTTCACGCACCTGGACGACACGCTCGACGGCCCGATTGCGACCGTGACCCTGAATGATGGTTTCGCCGATGCGGACATCCCGATGGAGCAGTACGCCTTCTACGTGCAGGACGACTGGAAGCTGACGTCGCGCCTGACCCTCAACATCGGCCTTCGCTACGACTACATCGACGGCTATCAAATCGACCAGTCGACGAACCCGAACTACGTGAAGGTGCAGCAGGCGGGCGCCGCAGGACAGCTCGCCGGCATCAAGGGCCTCGAGAACTTCGGCAAGACGCCGAAGGAGGACAGCGACAACTGGCAGCCGCGGATTGGCGCGGCCTTCGACCTCCGCGGCGACGGCAAGGACGTCATTCGCGGCGGCTGGGGCATTTACCAGGACGTTGGCTACACCAACTCGAACGTGCTGTTCCCGGCGCTCGACGCCAACGGCGCGTTCGGCGCCGTGTTCCAGGTCGATAACCAGGACGGCATCCGCAATCCGGACGGTTCGTTCTTTAAAGTCACCGATCCGCTCACCAACATCGCCGATCAGAACCAGGCCGATCCGAGCGCCCTGCCCCTGTTCGGGCAGTTCCTCGACCCGCGGCTCGAGATGCCGTATACGCGCCAGGCGTCAATTGGCTGGTCGCACGAGCTGACGCAGAGCTCCGTGGTCACTGTGGACTACGTCAACAACCAAGGCCGGGACCTGAACACGCGGCCGCGGCTGAACGTCCGGACCGACCCGAATAGTACGGTTCGCCGTCTCGAGTTCCTCGGCCTGCAGCCAAACGCACTGGGCACCCGCGCCGCCAGCAGCTTCGCCAAGAGCGACTACCAGGCGATGATCGTCGGCTACAAGCGCCGCATGAGCAAGGGCTTCGACTTCACCGCCAGCTACACGCTGGCAAAGGGCCACAGCACCGTCGGTACCGCGGTGGACGAGCTCAACGTCAACAACCTGCAGGATGCGACGCTGCTCTACGACGACCCTCGCGTAGACGGGCCGACGAGCCGGACCGACGCGCGTCATTCGGGGTCGATCGCGAGTGTCTTCCAGTTGAAGTGGGGCTTCCAGCTCTCGCCCATCTTCATCTTCCGGAGTGCGCTGCCGGTGTCGATCACGGAAGGCATCGACCTGAATCGCAACAGCGAGAACAACGACATCCCGCTGCGCGCCTATGCGTTCGACGGCCTCAACTCGGACGGGACCGCCAAGGTGAAGGACCTCGGCGAATGCAAGACCTACAACTGCGGTCGCGGCGCCAAGCGCTCGCAGTTCAATCTGCGCGGCAGCAAGCGGTTCACACTGCACGGCTCGATGCAGATCGAAGCGATCGCCGAAGTGTTCAACCTCTTCAACGCGAAGAACCCGAACACGTTCACGACGACGCGCCTGGTGGGCAGCCTGGACGCTAACTCGCCGAACCCGAACTTCATGCGGCCGCAGGAGTACGCGGGCGATTTCGGGAACCTCGATCAGCGACTCGGCCAGATCGGGTTCCGCTTCACGTTTTAGTCTCGACGAAGCGCGCAGTCGGAAGCGCGAAGTGGGAACGGCCCGCGGGCGAAGTGCTCGCGGGCCGTTTCTTTTTACGCTCGCGCGTTCTACTCTCATCTGAATGCGAGGTTCCTGGCGGGTCTGTGCCCTGGCGGTCGTCTTCGCGATCTCGACAGCGTGCCAGCGCGCAACGGCCCCCGTCACTTCTGAGGTGCCGACGGCCGCCAGAAGCCTCGTCCTCGTCACGATCGACACGCTGCGCGCTGACCGGGTCGGCGCGTACGGCTGGCGCCAGGCGCGCACCCCGGCCATCGACGCAATCGCCGCCCGGGGCGCGCTCTTCGAGCGCGCGTATTCCGCGGCGCCGATCACGCTGACCTCGCACGCAAGCCTGCTCACCGGCGTCTATCCTCCGCACCACGGCGCCCGTCACAACGGCATGCGGGTACGAGAGGACGTGCCGACGCTCGCCGGGATTCTGCGCGAGCACGGCTTTGCAACCGCGGCGTTCGTGGCGGCTTTTCCACTCGATCACCGCTTCGGTCTGAATCGCGGCTTCGACACCTATTCAGATGCGCTGCCGCGCGGGCCGGATGGCCGTCTGCTCAACGAACGGCCGGGCCGCATCGTCGTGGACGAGGCGCTCGCCTGGCTGAGGGCGCGCGGCCCGGAGGATCGCATCTTTCTCTGGGTGCACCTCTTCGAGCCGCACGCGCCCTACGAAGCCGACCCCACGTTCGCCTCGACCGGCCCGCGATCGGTCAGCGAGCGGTACGACGATGAAATCGCGCGGGCGGACGCCCAGGTTGCGCGGCTGATGGAGGGGTTTGCCTCTCGCCGCCCCTCGACGCTGATCGTGCTCGCCGGCGATCACGGCGAGGCATTCGGCGAGCATGGCGAAGTCGGACACAGCGTGTTCGTCTACGACACCACGCTGCGCGTGCCGCTGATTCTGGCCGGTCCGCGCGTGCGCGCCGGGGTGCGCGCCAGCGAGCCGGTCTCGCTCGTTGACGTTGCGCCCACGGCCTTGGCGCTCGTCGGCGTCGACGGTCCGGCCGTGGACGGGACGAGCGTCCTTCCTGCATTCGAGGGGCACCCGATCGGCAAGCGCCTGCTCTATGCCGAATCGTTCGCGCCGCTCCTCGATTTCGGCTGGAGCTCGCTGCGATCCCTTCGCCTCGGCGACGACAAATACATTGCGGCACCGAGGGCCGAACTGTACGACGTCGGCAGCGATGCGAATGAGGCTCGCAACATCATCTTGTCGAATCGGGAGATCGCGCGTTCCCTCGCCGGTCAGGTCGAGCGAATCTCTTCCGCGGAGCTCCCGGTTGCAGGTGTTTCAGCCTCTGGCGACAAGGAGGCGTCGGCACGGCTTCGATCGCTCGGGTATCTGGGGTCTTCCGGACCGAGGGCTCCGGCGGTGCGGGCGGATCCCAAGGACAGGATCGAGCTTGCGGCACGAATCGCCGAGGTCACGTCCGGCGAGCGGCAGGGACCGGCGCTGCGCGTGGCGCTCGAGCGGATCGTCGGCGACGATCCGTCGAACGGCCAGATGCAGATGCGGCTTGGCTTCGTCCTCCAGGAATCGGGCGACTGTCGCGGTGCGGCGTCGCATTTCGAGGCGGCCATCGCGGCGGATGTCCCCTCCGCCGAACCGCGTCTCGGGCTGGCGGAGTGCCTGGCGGCCAGCGGTCGCGGCGATGCCGCCCGGCGCGTGCTGCTGGCCGCGGATCGCGTCGAGCCCGGCAACCCGCTCGTCGCGGCGAACCTCGGGATGCTGGCGCTCGACGAGGGCCGAACGCCGGAGGCGATCGAGCGCCTGCGCGCCGCGCTCGCGCAGGCACCCGACCTCCACGCGGCGCGATTTGGGCTCGCGCGCGCCTATGCCCGTGCCGGTCGGCGCGCCGACGCCGCCCACGAGGCGCGCGAGCTGCTGACGCGATTGCCGCCGAGCGCGCCGCAGCGGAGCGAGGTCGTGCGGTTGATTGCGGCGCTGCAGTAGGCCCTAGTGTCGCCGATCTTCATCTATCGCTCGGCGCTGCCCGTCTACCTGGTCGATGGATCGGGCTCCGGCTCACGTTCTAGCGATGTTGGTTCATTGATCCGGCTTCAACCGGACACTGGGCTCCGACCTGACTACTGTCCCAGCTTCAGCAGCGCAGCGGCGGCCTGGCGCTCAGGCGATCCGCTCCTGGCGCTCTCCAGCACGCGCCGATACTGCTCCACTGCTTTTCTTGTGTTCCCACTCTCTTGATACGCAATGCCCAGATTGAGTCGCGCCTCGACGAAGCCCGGCGATCCGGCCAGCGCACGCTCGAACCACCGAATCGCTTCCGGCGCGCGATGTGACTGCACGAGCAGGACGCCCACGCCATTGGCGGCGTCCGCGGCGCGCGGATCGGCCTCGAGGGCCCTCCGGTAGGCCTGTTCTGCCCCCGCCAAATCGTTGAGAGCGCGCCGCGCATTCCCGAGATTCGTCCAGAACGTCGCGTTGGAAGGATCGCCTTTGACGGCGTGTTCGAACGATATTGCAGCTTCAGCGGGGTGCCCCGCCTGAATCTGTAGCAGTCCGAGACCATTCGCGGCGGCGGAATTGCCAGGCTCCAGCGCGAGCGCCGCCTGCTCCGCCCGGACCGCTTCCGCGGGCAGTCCCGCCGCACCAGCAGCGACGGCCAGATCGTGATACATCGTGGCGTCCTGCGGCCACCGGTCCACCGCGCGCCGATAGATGTCGACGGCCTCACGAACGTTCCCGGTATCCTTCAGGGCGCGCGCGTAAGTCGACTGGAAGACCGGCGCGTCGGGGAACGTGTGCGTCAGACTGGCCAGGCCAGGCAAGGCCTGTCGCGCGTCACCGCTCCTCAGCCGTGTCAGCTCTTTCTCAAACCTGTTCCACGAGTCGATCTGTCGCGCCGGATTCGGCTCGCTGCCAGTGACCGCAGCCGCAGGCGCAGTACGAGATACGTAACCCAGCGAGCGGAGACGGTCGGCGGCCTCGGCTGGAACCGGCGCCGATCCTGCCGCTCGAACCGGGGCGCCCACCTCTCGCAGGCTGCGGAGCAAGCCTCGCACGAGGTTGCCCTCTGAGCCCGCCAGGTTCTGCCGCTCTGAAGGATCCGTCGTGACGTCGTACAGCTCGTTTTCGGACGAGGCAATCAGCTTCCAGTGGCCGGACACGAGAACTGCGACAGGATGCCACGCTGCTGTGCGCGGATATTCAGTCTCCGCGTACACCGCACGGCTGGAAACGTGGGCCCCGACCAGCGACGAGCGGCTCATCGTCGACGGCACGTCACGGTGCGCGAGCCGGAGCAGCGTCCCGGCTAAATCGATGAGCGACACGTTTGCGTCGACCGTCGAAGCGGGTTGGAGCCCAGGCCCCGCCAGCACGAGCGGTACCCGCAGCGTGGAGTCGTACGCGAGCATCCCATGCGTCAGCTCGCCATGGTCGCCGAGCCCTTCGCCGTGGTCGCCAGCAATGGCCACGATCGTGCCCGGCCACTTGCCAGACAACCGGAGCCATTCCAGGACGCGCGCGACCTGGGCGTCGGCGAACGCGACCTCGCCGTCGTACGGGTTGTTCGCTGCCTTTGCCAGGTACTCCGCTGGCGCCTGGTACGGCGCGTGCGGATCGTAGAGATGAATCCAGACGAAAAACGGCCGATCGTCGGCCAAGCGAAGCCACTTCAGCGCCGAGTCGACCACCACGTCGCCGCGTCGCTCCGCCTCCAGTTGCTGGCTGCCGGATGCATCTCGCTCCACGTGATCGTCGTACGTCTCGAAGCCGTCGGAGAGGCCGAAGCGGCGATCCAGCACGTACGCACCGACAAACGCCCCGGTGCGATAGCCGCTGCCGTGAAGGACGGAGGCGAGGGTCGGCTCGCGGGCCGCGAAGAGGGTGACACCGTTGAGGCGGACACCATGCGACGGTGGCGGGACGCCGGTCATGATCGAGACGTGAGACGGCAGCGTCAGCGGCACCGCGCTGCGTGCGTGAGTGAATCGAATGCCGCGCGACGCGACGCCATCAAGCGCGGGCGTCAGGCCGCGGCCGATCCGGTCCGCGCGGAGCGTGTCGATCGTGATGAGGACGATGTCCGGTGACGGCGCAGGATTCGACGGCGTCCCGCAGGCCGCCATCCAAGGCGTGAGTCCCAGGAGCAAGAGAAGGGCGCGAGGTGCCGCGGCGCTGACCACACTCATGATGAAGGAGACGGCTCACCGTCATCTTACGGTCATTCTCGAAGTCCGGACGCTTTAGGTCGCTGACGGGATTGCCGTGCCTGTC
>CAVXSR010000021.1:0-466890 GCA_963764495.1 Vicinamibacteria bacterium
TCGCGCGCTGAACCTGAACCCGCGATTACTCCAGGAATCGCACCTCGTCCCGTCTGGATCTCGTAAATCGCACCCACCAGCTTGACGAATGCCTTCCTTCGTCCGAAGCCTGCACTTCCCTGGTTGCCGTATTTGCTGCATCGACCAGCGAACGTTGGCTTCCATCGCGCCGCTCCCCTGCGTTTCCGGCGGCAGGTGCGAACCCGTCCAGGCCTGGCAGGATGTTCCCAATCAGGCGCGCGATGTGTCGCCCGTGCATCTTCCCGTGGTGCATCGTGGCGAGCGCGGCGTCCACCGCGCCGCAGCCTTCGTGACCCAGCACGACGAAGAGCGGCGTGCGCAAATGCAGCGGCCGCGGATGCAACGTGCCGAGGACTTCACCGGCAATCACGTTCCCGGCGACGCGAATGATGAAGAGGTCGCCGAAGCCGGCATCGAATAGCGAGCTCTGGCGGAACGCGCGAGTCGCTGCAGCCCACAATCGTGGTGTAGCGGATGCTGCCGCCTGGCGAGGTTGGCCAGGATCTCCTTGCGCACGGTCGGGAATCGGGCCTTGCCGCGAACGAAGCGGCGGTTTCCGGCAATGAGGCGCGCCAGCGCGACATCGGCCAGGTAGTGACGGGAATCTCGTCAGGGTTTGCCATCTTCGTCGTCTATTGCTGCGTGGTCGCCGGAAAGATAACCATGATCGAGGAAGGCACCACGCGGGTGATCCGACAAAACCGCGGGGGATCGATACGTGGTGAATTGCTCCGCCCCGTTCAGGTGCGACCGAACGGCGGTGAGCGAATGATTACTACTTCACCCGATAGAGGTGCGTCCGCGATCGGAGGATGAACGCCTTGCCTGCGATGGCCGGCGAAGCCATGAACCCGTCGCCCAGCTGGTTTTCGGCCAGCACCTTGAACGTGCCAGCGGCCTCGACGACGATGGGCCGGCCTTCTTCGCTGAAGAAGTAGACGCGGCCATCGGCATAGACCGGCGAGGCCGAGTGCTCGCCACCGATTCGGCCAGTCCACACCAGTTTGCCCGTCCGCGCCTCGACGGCGCTTGCCACGCCGGCATCGGTCGTCATGTAGAGCAGGTCATCGACCAGCAGCACTGAAGGCTTGTTGGGCACGCCGCGAGTGAGCCGCCATGCGACATGAGTCGCGGTAATGTCGCCTCGGCCGTCAGGACGCACCGCGAGCAGTTCGCCTTTGGGAAACCCCGTTGGGAGAAACACCAGGCCGAACCCGGCTACCGGAACGCGTACTGGCCGAGCGGTTCGTGCGCTCCTCGACACGCCATCGCTCTTTCCCTGTCAGCGGATCGTAGGGCGTAAGTCGCCTTCGCACCCATGCTGACGAGCAGCGGCGCGCCGTCGACCTCGATGACCTGGGGCGTCGAAAACGCCTTGCGCAGGTCCCCTTCGGCCTGCGGCTTGCCATCCGGCCCAAGGTCCTTGAAGTCAATCGACCGCTTGGTCTTCCAGACGGTCCTGCCCGTCCACTTATCGAGCGCCTACGATGTACTGGAGGTCGCTACCGTCATAGTGCAGCAGCAGCAGGTCGCGGAAGATGATTGGCGAGGAGCCCGCCCCCCGATAATGATTGCACTCCAGGTCGCGGCGCTCCCACAACACCTTGCCGCTCGCCGTGTCCAGGGCGGCGGTGCCGGGGGCCCCGAAGGTCACATAGACGCGCCCGCGTTCGATGGCGGGCGTGGGCGAGGCGTAGGTGTTGAAGGGGTGCGCGTATTGCGGCGTCGCCACGTCGAACAACTTGAGGTCATGGAGAACCCTGCCGCTCTCCTGATCGAGCGCCACCGCAAACAGTTGCTTGCCGTCCGCGGTCGCCGTCGTGACCCAGACCTGACCGTCAAGCACGACCGGCGAGGACCATGCCCGTCCGTGAACGGCCGTCTTCCAGCGGATGTTGGACGTCTCGCTCCACGTGAGCGGCAGTCCCGAGGCCTGGGCCTTCCCGGTCCCGTTGGGACCTCGAAACCGGCCACTGCCAGCCGATCAGCAAGCCCGCGATAACACCCCACGCGATGGTCGGAAACATGTGGCGCATTTTAGTGCACCGTTGAAGAGATCGATCGAGCAAGTGGTCGATGGCCGACGAACCTGGCCTTGGCACTTCATCGGGGAGAATGAGTTCCCGTCCGAAGCGGAGGCTGCCGAAGCGCAATGGGACTGCGAACGAAACGAGATCGCGTGCGATGTCGGTCGCATCATGATTCCTCCATGACAAGTCGCCGCGACGGATCCGATATTCATGCAGGTTGGAGCAGGAGCGCGGCCCGAAGGAGCCTAATGAAGTCGCTCTCGCCGCCGTTGCCCACCTTGTATTGAGCGCTGTGCCACTGGACGCGTGCCGTGGGGATTTGCAGCACCGGCGCCGGCGCGCCGCCTGCTCGATCGACAGGCCGCTCATCATCAGGACCGCGGTGTCTGTTTCTGCAGGTGTCAAGGCGAAGAGCGTCATCAGCAAGCGCCGCAGCGATTGTTCGCGCGCGACGTCTGGCAGCAGGAGGATCATCATCTCCGCGGGGATGTTGCCCATTCGCAGGCCGAGAAGACGGACCGACGTGCCCCGGTACCGATGGGCGACGAGGATCTCCAGTCCCTCGGCCGGCCAGCGCAGTCCCGACAGGCGCACTCCGTGGCCTGAACGAAGCCGGGCAAGTCACGCTCCGACCATGGAGGTTACGTACCCGTCGTGACGCACGAGGACGTCGGCGCGTTCGAGCGCGCGGCGCGCGGACTGATTCTCGAATCGCACACGGCACTGCGGGTCGAGCGCCAGAAGCCCGAAGGGCAGCCGATCCAGCAGCTCGCACGCGGCGGCTTGCTCCGCACGGCTTTGCATCGAGGCGACGACGGTCGCCGACGGTGACAACACGTCGGGTTCGTGCGGTGCGAGGGCTGTGCCGGTCTGCGTTCCGGCGTACAGGCGCGCAACAAGATGCAGCAACGGGCGGTCGTCTGATTTGCAGTCCGCCCTCCATCACCGTCCCTCCGAAGCGGCAAGCCATGACGGCAGTTGAACCTGTGACAGAGTTCCGAGCGCGAGACGCGTCTGGTCGGCGACGGTGGAGAGGGCACGGGGTCCCTGGAGCCGGCCGAAACAGTCTCGAGTCGCACCCTGTAGCCAACGGCGCGAGCGAACTCGGTCTCCACTCCCGTCACTGGGCCGCGCGCCTCTTCGTCCTCACTGGCAAGGACCAGCCGGCGCAGACTCGCGGTGTCCGTGCCGCGGGGCGCCGGCCAACCTCCAGCGCGTGCGCCAGTTCGTGATTGATGATGCGCATCGCTCTGTGGCTCCCCAATGGCTCCGCCTGGTAGCCGAGTAGCCCGTACAAGTGGCCGCGGACCACCCAGAACTGGCCGCGTCCGAGCAGGTGTTCCTGCTGGGTGAGCAGCGGGTGCGCCCGGAGAATCAGCACGCAGTCCTGTAACTGTTCGACCCGCGCGATCAACTCCCGTGCGGTGGAGGATGCCGCGATGGCGCGGGTGAGGTGCTGACGCGTCAGACCGTCATCCGGGAGCACCCGGAGCACGCTGGTCGTCGCGCTGATCTTCCCGGCGCGATCGGATCGAGCCTCCACGTCGACGGACACGAGGACGAAACGGAAGCGGTATGAGCGTTTGAATGGCTGACTTCACGCAACCTCCAGTCAACGAGCACACGTCGAGCGAATCGGCGGGCAAGGCTGCCCGCTCCAGCGGTTCGTTGTCTGCTCTCTGTGTCAGCGCGTCAGAGCGGACAGCGTGGCCTGCCGGCGATGACTCGAATTGTCGCGGCTAACTGCGGGCTCGAGACACGAATGCGGTTCGGCATGACATCGAGCGCGGTTGATACTGTCCAATCGCCGCTGTGTGCCTTCTCTTTGGGTACACGCCGGCTCAACCATGAATCGCACAACGCGTTCGACGTTGCGGTATCCTGATGCCGCTCTCCATGGCCGACCGCATCGATCCGGCTGACGCGAGCAACCCCCTTCCATCTCCCGACGAGACCGTAGAACTCGTTGACCGCGTGCGCGGCGGCGACCGGGAGGCGCTCGCCATCCTCATGGCGCGCTTTCTTCCGCGACTCCAGCGCTGGGCGTCAGGTCGGATGCCGATCGCGTTGCGCGGAACTGGCCGACATGTCCGACTTTGTGCAGGATGTGCTGCTCCAGTCGTTTCAGAAGGTTGAGGGCCTACAGGTGGGCCGCGAGGGCGGCCTGCAGGCGTACCTCCGTCAGGCCGTGCTGAACCGGATTCGCGACGAATTCCGGCGTTCACGCAGGCGCCCGGAAACGGTGGAACTCGAGGTGACGCACCCGGACGAGGGACCATCGCCACTCGAGGCCGCCATTGGACGCGAGGGTCTGGACCGTTACGAGCGAGCCCTGGCCGCGCTCAGGCCAATCGACCGCGAAGGGGTCATTGCGCGGTTGGAACTCGGCTTCACGTATGACGAAGTCGCAAATCTTCTCGGCAAACCCAGCGCCAACGCCGCGCGCATGGCTTGTGAGCGTGCCCTCGTCCGCCTCGTCGAGAAGCTCAGCCGCTCATGACGCCGGCCCGCCTTCTCTCGAGGATCTCGTCCGGGCGATCTGCGCAGGCCAGCCGATTCCACTGGGGACGTGCTCGAACGCGACGCGTCTCCCGGTCTTCACAACAAGCTCGCCGCGCTGCGCGTCGTCGAGAGCATCGCGCGTGTGCATCGGACCGCTGCGCCCGAAGGCACATTTGCCGTGGATGAGACCGCGTCGGGCAGTGGCGCCGTCCCTGAGCGATGGGGTCACCTTGAGCTGCTCGATCACCTCGCCAGCGGCGCCTTCGGCGACGTGTACCGCGCGTGGGACTCAGGTTCTCGATCGGGAGGTAGCGCTAAAGCTGCTCCGCCGGTCGCTCGATACCGATGCCCACGCAGACGAAGCGCTCGAAGAAGGACGACTCCTCGCGAAGGTCCGGCACCCGAACGTCGTCACCGTCCACGGCGCCGCCCGCTTCGATGGACGCGCCGGCGTGTGGATGGAGTTCGTGCGCGGCCGCACCCTGGCGGACGTGGTTGCACAGGACGGCCCACTCCCTCCCGCGCAGGTCGCGTCGATTGGCGTCGTGTTGTGCCACGCTCTGTCGGCGGTGCACGGCGCCTCGCTTTGTTCATCGCGACGTCAAGCCGCAGAACGTGATGTTGGCCGACGACGGCCGGATCGTGCTGATGGACTTCGGCGCCGGTGGAGCGGTTCGTCATGCGGGCCTGCAGCAGGCCGGCACGCCCCGCTATCTGGCACCGGAATTGGCGGCTGGCGGTCCGGCGACAGTCCAAAGCGACGTATACAGCCTTGGCGCCACGCTGCGTTACCTGCTGCAAATCCGGAAACGCGATTGCACTTCCCGACTACCGGCCAAACAATCGCGTCGAGCGCCGACTTCTCGCGGTCATTGCGCGAGCGACGGATCCACATTCATACATTCGGTTCGAGACGGCAGAGGCCTTTGCTCGAGCCCTCGCATCGTTGTCCTCGCCCCGCATCCAGCGCGCTCCTGTGGCGTTGGCCTGTGGACTATCGGTCGCCTTGCTCGCCCTTCTCTGGGTCACATGGCAATCAAACGTGGGAGAGGATGCACGTCAGCGAGCGCTCGAGCAATCGTGGCAATTGGCCACCCCGACTCGCGCACCGCTCACCCCCGATCAGAGTCAAATGTTCTTTGCGGCCGTCCAGGGCACGTTTGTCTCCCGCGGGCTCCTTGTGGGTACCTCGGTGGTGGGACTACGGCAGAAGGAATCGGTCGTCACGCTCGACCCCACATCAGGCGACACCCGGGTGTGGGCGATGAATGCGGCCGAGGAGGGACACGCGGAATCGCCGGCCATTTCAGCGATCAGTCCCTTGTCACCTACAGCTGGTCGGGCACGGCATGCCAATGCTCGAGCCTCCGTGCAGTGGACCGTGCGGGCCGGACGCGGACGCTGATCTCCGCACCCGACATCGTCGCTATCCACACGGGGGCCACGTTGTCCAACGTGTTGCCCGTTCTCATCGGGCGCACCACGATGCAATACGAGCTGGCACTGGTCAACACGACGACAGGTGCAAAGCGGAGCCTGAAGACCCTGCCGGTCGATCCGACGGGCTTCAGCCTGTCCTCCCGATGGCGCGTACCCTGGCCTACGCCGTTCCCGGTCGGTCCGAACACGGCTCGGCACGCGACATCATTGTTCACGAGGTCTCAATGTCTCGAGAGTGGCCGCTCCTGGACTCCGCGGCAGATCGGCTGCTTCCCGTCTGGACGCCATCAGGGAATCACCTCCTCTACGTCGAATCCTCCGGGGGACGGCGCGTCTCTTCGCGCGGTCAAAGTACGAGCGGCCATCAAGCGTCACGCCCGTCGGTACTGAAACGCGAATTCGTCGAGCCTTCGGGCATGGGGTTCTTCGATGACGAAACGTTCGCCTACTCCGGCTGGAGCGGCACGAGCGACGTGATGGTCGTCGAGGCGGCTGCGAATGGAAGCTTCCGGGGCCAAAGCCCACGACGCGTCAGTCATGGCAGTGGCGCCATGATGCCTGCGTGGTCGCCGGACGGCCGGTGGCTCGCGTGGAGCGAAGATAACGAGATACGCGTCTCGAGGGGTGATAACGCGGTCGTCCGGGCATTTCGACCCGAGTTGAACGTCCAGATGATCCAACGTGGTCACCCGAGTCCCGGCAATTGGCGTTCTGGGACGTCAGTGATCTTGGAGGGATTCTCAAAGTCGCGGACGTCCAGGCCGGAACGACCCGCGAAATTCTCCGACTGTCTCATCCCCAATTCGATGGAGCGTGGGAGCTGGCGTGGGAGGGGTTCACGCGAACTCCTCATTGACGCGCTGAGTCCGAGGCACATCACTGCTGTGGACATTGTGACCGGCGAAAGACGCCAGATCCATGACACGGCGCCGCCGAAAATTATCGGGGGTCTTACTACGTCTCCCCCGACGGACACTCGCTGGCGTTTTGTAGGTCGGAGCATCCGGCGCCAATTCACATCATGCCACTGCATCCGAGCGGCATCTCACTGACTAAACCAGCCAGCAAAGCAGAGGGGGAAGTATTACTCGGATGGTGGCCGGATGGCCGGAGCCTGCTTGAAACGCGCTCCCCGGGTCCTGATGAGCCGTCTTCTTCAGCCGAGTTCTGTCGTTTACCCCTGGACGGCACGACGCCGGAGCGGTTGGGCGTCACGGGCACGAACATCGTCTACGCATCGATCGCGCCCGACGCCAGGCGCATCGCTTACACCACCCAGACATTGGGGTCGGAAGTGTGGTTTCTCAAAGCCGGGATGCCGCATTGACGCAGTCCGTTCACCGAGCAAACGCGGCGACGAACCCCCTGGTCGCGGACCGAATCCGTATGTGCGGTTTCCGGCCGGTGAGCGTGTAGTGGATCAGGGGAGGAGACGCGATGCCGCGAAGATTTCCAGGGTTGGTGGCAGTTGCAGTTCTGTTGTCGATGGGCGCCGCCAGCGCCGCCAAGCCCACACCGCCCGATCCCGACTGGAAGTGCAGTATCGAGCTGAGAGATGCGGCGAGCGACACTATCAAGGAGCGACGGCGCCGGCGCGTATGTCCATGGCGCTGCCGGCGTGACGTGCAAGATTGTGCGGACTGAGGGAGCCGCGCACTACAACTGGCTGTACCTGCAGATTGGGAGCAACAGCGCGCGGTTCATGCTGTTTCCGGGGCAGACACGCGGAGCAGCGTCGTATATCACGATCGTCAACAGGGCACCCGGCACCTTCGAGGTCAAGGGCCTGGCGAACGTTCCGTGGACCGGCGTCGCGTACACCGACGTGATGCCGTTCCGTGCATCGGTCAGCAGTCCCCAGCTCTGGAAAGGAGTCGGCCAGTTCGACGGCGACAGCAACCTCACGGGTGGCTACTACCCCTCGGACGGCACCTCCTCTGTGTTTGTCGAGCCTCTCGACCAGTGCGCCTGGCGTATCACGTCGTACACGACCGAGGACACGTCGGCGGTGTCGCTTGCTTCTGGTGAACGGCCCGGAACGCAGACATCGCCGACGCGTGTCATGCGCCTGATCGAGGGAGGGACGCCCACGTCGGGCAAAGCCACGGTGCGAGGCGACTTCCCCATGCCGTTCGCCGCGACAATCACGATCGTCGGCAACAAGCCAGGATGCCCGTGATGCCGCTCGCCTGACGTGCGGTCCACTCGAAATTACTTTTGCGCCGGCAGCTCGGTGAGGCGGTAGAAGGCACCGGTGCGCTCGAGCAGGACGCCGGCCGATCCATCGGGGAAATTGAAGAACCGCGGATCGGGCCGCAGCCTTCCCGTCAGACCTGCCAGCGTAACCGGTTGAAGGCCGCTATCGAACAGGCTGACGCGAGACGAACCTCCTGCTTCATCGCGGGAAGCGCCCCGGTGACTGCGTAGACGGAGCCGCTCACCAGGTCGCCGAAGAGCGACGTAATCCGCGTAAATGACTGCGTGCTGCTGACCGGACCAGACACGGCGAAGGCCACCGCCCCTTCACGCCCGAACTCGGCAACCGGATGCTGAAAACCAGGTTCGGCATCGGGAGCCACCGCCACCGCGTTCCCCGTCGGGCCGATGTAGAACGTGCCCTCACGGGCCTTGCGGTCCGCAGGATTGCGGCCCCAGCCGAAATTCCGAATCGGGCTCGCGCCGATGAGATCGCTCAGCCGAATGCTGTCGAGCTCCTCAGAGACCCACCCGCCCGGGTCGACGAAGTCCAACCGGGACTCGCTCCAGCGGTAGATCGCGAGCCGCTGGCAGTTGCGAACGCCGATGGCGACGACTGCCGTAGATCCGTCACCGGGATCGATGTGCACGATCTTGGCGAGGTGCACCGCAGGGTTCTGAGCGTAGTCACGGCCGTCTTCGTAGGAATCGCCGTTGTCGCCCGGCGCGAAGAGAATCGAGCCATCAGCGAGCACTGTCGCCCCCCGCCGATATGTCCGTCGGTTCGCACCTGCAAGGCCGTGATCGGCCTCGGATGCGAAAGCGCCGCCCATCGAAATCGTACTCGAATAGCACGGACCACGCGTTCGTGCCGGCTCGCGGCGACATGCGTCGCGGGATGCCGCCAGGCACGGTCGCCGACGTGAACATGACATACAGCTTCGACCCGGCAGCGTTGCGGCGACGTTCATCACGCGCTCGGGACCAATGAGCTTGAGACCCGCGGCACGGTTGACGGCGTGAGGAGCTTCACCGCGCTGGTCCCGTCCCATCGGTATACGAAGCCAATCTGATCGATGAGTAGAAGCTGAGACCCGGCCACGGTGGGCGACATCGGGTTGATCTTCGATGGCATTCGACCAACGAGGTCGAGTCGTACGCTCAGATTCGAATCCTGGACAGGGCTGGGCACGAACGCCTGCTTCGGCGCCTGGCCTGCCATCGATACTTCTGCGAGCGAGGCGGCCAGCAGCAGGCTGCAGCCAAGGACGAGGCACCTTCCGGGGTCTATCGCTAAGGCACGTCTCACAGCACCAGATCGCGTCAAGCGTCACAAATTGAGAAAGGTTAAGGTTCGGCAATACATACCCCCTGCCAGCTCGGCTATAGCGTAAGCAAGCATATCGCCGATGTTCAGGGGTGCGGGGTGGACAGTCGCGGTCGGAGACGGCGCAGCGAGAGGTCGCCCTGGTTCTTCGGCGTCGGGACGAGGGCGTCGATGAGGCCACGAAGCGCAGCGGACTTCGACGAAGGGCGCAACAGCGTGAGCTGTCGTGCCCTCGGTCGCGGTCCGTGTCCGCTGCATCAACCTCGTTGCCGGAGACGGAACGAACGAAGCATGAGGCCTGCTGCAAGCGAGAGCAACCCGGCCAATCCAATCGCCGGAAGCTGGCTCGCCGTCTTCGGCAGCTTCTCTGGCTGGGGTGGCTGGTGCAGCCGTCGGCTCCGGTGCCGTGGGCCGGTGGGGTCGGCCGCGGTTCGGCCGCTGGCGCGGCCGGGACGGTGGCGGGGGCGGTGCCGCCGCCGCTCGTGGAATGACGACCGGCACCAACTTGAACGTCGCCACGTCGAGTTCACGAAGGTCGTCCGGGTCCTTGCTGGTTTCCCTCTCGAGCCTGCCGCTGATCTCCACCCAGCGGCCGAGCGCCGCATCCGTGATGTTGGCCTTTTTCCGGGTTATCGAGCGTCAGGGCATCGGCACCGGGGTCGGCCGTGCACGATGCCTCCGGCACGCTGGCAACGGGCCCTCTTCTCGGGCGCGCCAACGCGTACTTGTCCTTCTTTCCGCCGCGCACCGCAGTGCCACGAACCAGACATCCCACCGCGGTAACGTCCCCGCTTTTTTCCTGCGGCAGCAGGCTCCCATCCCGTCGCTGCGCGTATGCGGGTCCGACCGTCACCACACCGAAAGCGAAGACAACGACCGTTGCACCATAGAGATACTGAAGGGTCATGCGAGACCTCCTGTCGCTGTGGGGAGCAACAACCGATCCGCTCGTGACACACGGCCAAAATCCCTTCTGTCGTCTGCGCAAACCAGTGGCGCGGCGTGACTTGCGTCGCCGTGCGACCAGATCGTTCAATCATCACGTCGCGACAGTATGCGTGGGGGCAACTCGCGCACGGTATTCCGTAGACGAGCACGGTATTTCGTGGGACGGAGACCACGAGCGACTGGTCGAAACAGGTGTGCCCAGTTGCAGGGCGGAAGGCAAGTACCTGCCGTCGTTACGGCGCGCAGCGCCTCGGTGATCTGCCGCACCTTGTCCTTGAAGGCGGCGACCCACGCGTCCAACCCGGTATAAGAAGTGCCGGTCTTCGGATCCCGCCACGCCTGAGATTCGGACAGCTTCTCGACGCGGGCAGTCGCCATGAGCGCGCGCACGTGTGCGTCGGTCAACAGGAGCAGGCGATCCTGCAGGAACGCGCGCCCGGCCTCGCCAATGCGAGGGTCCCCCCGGCCGCCCTCGCCGGCGGCCATCGAGACCGTGAGATTACCGCGGCATTCCGGCACGTCGCCCGAGGAGGAAGGCTTCGCAGGCTTGAAGACAGGTCGATTCGTCCACGCCTTCAGGTTCATCTTCGACGTCGATTTGCTCATACGGCCTGCACCGCCAAACGTGGCACCGATATCTTGTACAGCGATCACCGGCTCGCTGCACGCCGAGCCATCAGGGCGCTCGAAGAACACAGGTGCCCCGCTCGTCGTCTCCCTTGAGTGGATGCGCGTCGCCCGCGCGCGGATCGAGCGCGCTCCGGCACTCCAGTCGCTGTTGCTCGGGCTTGCGATCACCGTGCTGGATGAACACGGCCAGGAGCGTGAGCGCGTCGAAATGCGTGCGCTGTCGAGTGCGCAGCGCGCCCTCGGGCAGATTCGCGATGGCCTCATCGACCTCGCCCCAGCGCCATCCCTGGTCGGCGTCGTCCCCATCAACCATGACCAGACGGCTCGCCTCTGGTTGGAATGTTGCGAGGTACGAGCGTCTGGCGCGTGGCCCCGCGCCCGACATCGGGTTGGCCGGGCAGTCGCGGCAGTCGATCGTGATCGGATAGATCGGATCGGATACGAACCCGAGAGCCCACAGGAGTTTCGCCGCCGCGACCGCTGAAAAGATCTCGCGGTTGCCATCCTTCGATCCGTCGCTGTACTTGACACGGATCGTCGTGCCGCCCGGTGTCAGGCACGCGAATTTCGGCGTGTTGCCGCCGAGCGTCTTTCCCTGGTTTGGCGAAATCGCACGGCAGCGGCTGGCCGCGAAGCGCAGCCTCGAGCCCCTCCGACTGCTGCTTCAGCGGCCGGCCCGCCGTCACCATTTCGGGGGTCACGTCTCCCGGGTCGGACCAGATCCTGGCGGTCGCCAGATACCGCAACCGCTGTTGTGCGCCGGCGACGTGCACGAACGCGATCTGGTTGTCGCTCTGGGCGACGACAGTGGTGGCGAGGACCAGCCCTGCGACCGCTACTCGCGCGGATGCCGAAAGGATCTTGGCTGACATGCTCGACCACCCTTCCACTGTCGCCGTCGTCCGATACGGTCCGGAATTAGAACGCGTCAGGATGACTGGCTCGACGATCGATAGCAAGGTTCGTTCCGTTTTCACGCCCGACCTGGTCCCGCCCCTGCCACCCGCCATCTCAGCCGGACTGAGCCAGCTTCAGCGTCATCTGCGCATAGCGGGATGGGAGGGCGTATGACGGCGTTCCACCTTCGAAAACAACTCGCGATGACTCCGCTCGCGCTTGCCCTGTGCAGCAGCGTAGCAGCACAAACCGCCCCGGGCTCTCAGGGGTTCGTCGGCGTCAAAGCGGGAATGAACCACGAGCAGGCCGAGGATGCCCTGGCAGGTACGGTGGCGGCGGGCGGCTTGTTCGGCGGTATCAGATTCGGGCGTGACTGGGCGCTCGAAGCGGAGCTCTGGATACCTTCGTCCATCGGCGATTCGGCGGACGACCCGACGCATCGCGATATTCTCGTGAGCGTCAGCGCCGTCCGTCTGCTCGGCGCACAAGCTGTGCGTCCTTATCTGGTGGCCGGTCTCAGCGTGGCCCGGACGGAGAACGAATTCACGACATGCCTCGCGGACAGGTCGCCTGCCCCATCAACCGGCCTATCCGTTCCCACCATCGTTGATTGTTCGGAGCCCGACGTTCGAGAACGGCGGCGCGAGCACTTTAATGGCAGTACGACCTACGTCGTCGGCGGCCTGGGCGTCGACGTGCCGCTCTGGCGCAGACTTCGCCTCGTGCCAGAAATTCGAGTTCATGTGGCATTGGGTTCGGTGATCGTACGCCCAGCGGTGGGAGTCAGCGTCTCGTTTTAACCTCGCATCATCGTCAAGGCGCGTCCCAGTCGAGCGCGTAGATGTCGTGAGTCAGCTTCATGAGGTCATAGCCGGGCCAGCTCAGCAGCTGGTGCCATCACACCGCGAAGCGGGCTAGACGACTTCCGACTTTTCTTTCCCTGTGTCCGGCGTCAGTGGTTGAATGAAGCCCGAAGATCTCCGCTGAAGCGTCTCGATGAAGCTGGACCTGCATGTCTCGCTCGCTTTCAACGGTCAATGCGAAACCGCATTCAGGTTTTATGAACAGTGCCTGAACGGCACAATCGCATTCATGCTGACCTGGGGCAATTCACCGATGGCTGCAGAGGCCCCTCCCGGTTGGGACGCGAAGATCGCTCATGCCACTCTCAAAATCGGCGATACCGTGATCACGGGGTCCGACGTGCCACCCGATCGCTACGAACAACCCAGGGGCTTCGAGCTTGTACTGCAAATGGACGACCCTGCCACAGCCGAGCGCGTGTTTCAGGCGCTGGCTGACAAAGGCAGGATCGCGATGCCGCTCCAGGAGACGTTCTGGGCGAGCCGCTTCGGGGTCGTGGTTGATCAGTTTGGAATAACTTGGTCAATCAATTGCGAAGGACCGAGGGCAGCAGCGAGTTCCTCAACCTTGGAGCGGTAGAGGGTAGAGCCACGGCTCAGGTTCGATACCTTCATCCTCATGCCCAAAGGAGAGTCGGCGAGGGTAAACTCCACGGTGCTGCGCGGTGTATGCGATGCCCTTTCGGAACGAGAAGGAACACGTCGGTATCCGGGCCGACTCGAGGGCGACCACGCGCGACTCGTCCCGGCCGGGCCCTTCGACCTGGCCCATGCGGCGGCGGTGGCGCGGGCGATGGAGAACATGCCGCCCGGGCTGGAGGGGTGCCGTTCGATCGATGTCGACCTGGCGCAGACTCGATCGCATCGACGGCGCCGGCGCCGTCCTGCTGGCAGCGGCTTCTCGATCGGCTGGACGCGAGCGGGCGTCGCACGCGCGTCGATGGAGGGCAGTAACCCCGAAGCGGCGCGCTTGATCGCGCTTTATCGGGGCCGCCAGGAGCACCGTCCGGCGGCTCACGCGCGCCGCGATGACTGCGCTGGCGCGGATCGGCGCGGTCGCCGCGCAACTGCCTGGAACGCTCCACGACGCCCTCGATTTCACAGGTCGCTGCGCCGTCGCTGTGCCGAAGGCGGCCGCGGCACCGCGCTCGGTCGACTGGCGCTCGCTGCCCAGGCTGCTCCAGGAGATCGGCGCGGATGGCCTCGTGGTCACGGGCGCCGCCAACCTTCTGGTGGGTGTCATCATCGGGCTGCTCGGCGTCTCGCAGCTCGCGCGCTTCGGCGCGGTCGCCTACGTCCCCGAGCTCGTCGTCGTCGCGCAGTTCCGGGAGCTTGGACCGCTCGTCACGGCGATCGTCGTCGCCGGCCGATCGGGCGCTGGTCTCGCGTCGGAACTCGCGACGATGAAGGTGTCGGAAGAAATCGACGCCTTGCGGGCGATGGGGTTCGACCCGGTGCGATGGCTGGTCGTGCCGCGCTGCGTGGCGCTCGTGACCGTCGTGCCGCTCCTGACCTGGGTCGGCAACGTGCTGTCGCTCCTCGGCGGCTTCGCGGCAACGACCGCCGTCACCGACATGCCGCCGCGCGCGTACATCCTGGCGACCACCGACGCGATCATCGCCGGCCACCTGCTGGCAGGGCTCGTCAAGACGCCGTTTCTCGCGCTCGCGATCGGGCTCATCGCGTGCGGGCAGGGGCTGGCCGCGCAGGGGGGCGCCGCTGCGGTCGGCGCGCGGACCACGCGCGCCGTGGTGCTGGCGATCCTCGGCGTGATTGTGACCAACGCCCTGTTCACCCTCTTTTTCACATTGATGGGCATCTGACATGCCGCGATCACGGCCGCACATCATCGTCGACGATTTGCGAATCGGATGGGGGACACGGGTCCTGATGGAGCACGTGAGCTTCCAGGTCGAGCGCGGCACGACCCTCGCGATCCTGGGCGGATCGGGAAGCGGCAAGAGCACGCTGCTGCGGTACCTGATCGGCCTCGAGCGGCCTCAGGCCGGCCGCATCGACATCGACGGCGTGGGCGAGCCGCATCTGTACGAAGGGGTGCCGCCCTTCGGTGTGCTCTTTCAGTCCGGCGCGCTCTTCAGTTCGCTGACGCTTGCCGAGAACCTCGCGCTCCCCCTGACCACCTGGACGCCGGTACGCGGCGCGACGGTGCGGGATCTCTGCCAGGCCAAGCTCGAACTCGTCGGGCTCGGTCCATTCGCCGACCATCTGCCGGGCGAGATCTCGGGTGGTATGAAGAAACGCGCCGGCATTGCCCGCGCCATGATGCTGGAGCCCGATCTCCTGTTCTTCGACGAGCCGTCGGCCGGGCTCGATCCCGATCACGGCCGTGGAGCTCGACCAGCTCATCATCACGCTGAGCCGCGACCTTGGCATCACGGTCGTCATCGTCACCCACGAGCTGCCGAGCATCTTTCTCGTGGCCGACACCTGCATCGTCCTGGACAAGACCGCGAAAGGAATCGTCGCGCAGGGCGACCCGCACCGATTGCGCGACGAATCTGAGATCCCGTTCGTGCACAACTTCTTCACGCGGTCATCGCCCAGCGTGCCCGCGAGTCAGTGAGTGTGACCCATGGCCGTTGAGAGAAGCCACGCGCGACTCGGCCTGTTCCTGGTGGTGGTGCTCGTTGTCGTCCTCGCCACGGCAATGCTCTTCATTCAACGACTGAGGAGCCGTGCCGTGATCGAGATGGTGACCTACACCACGGAGAACGTCAGCGGCCTGGACGTCTCGAGCCCGGTGCGGTACAGGGGTGTGCCGGTGGGCCGCGTCACCGAGTTGCGCGTGGACCCGCGCGGCGAGCACCATCGAGATCGACTTCGAGGTGTTCCTCGACCGCCTCAACACCATTGGCGCGAACGTCGAGCGGATCCGGCAGACGGCCGATCTCGGGGGCATGTTCCCCAAGCTTCGCGCCCAGGTGGTGGGCAACCCGGTGACCGGAGAGGCGTACTTGCTGCTCGATGCGCCGGAGAATCCCCCGCCGCCGATCGCGCTCGGCTTCACACCGGATCGAGCGTACATCCCGTCGATGCCCACGCCGCTGTCGGCGATGCGGGATCGGGTGCCGGAGGTCCTGGAACGCGCGGAAGCAACGCTGCAGGTCCTCAGGGAGATCGTCTCCAGGATTCCCGACAGCCTCGACCGGAGCGACCGGTTCTTCACCAACGTCGAGCGCATCATTCAGCAGAGCAACCTGCCGGCGCTGAGCGCCGATTCGCGGAAGTTCTTCGCGGCGACGAGCGCGCAGAGTCGAGCAGATGACGTCCGAGCTGGAAGCGGTGGTCGGCACCCAGGGAACGCTGGTGACGTTCGTTGACGAGGCGCGCGCCGCAATCAAAGCCGCCGATCTTCCGGCCACGAACGAGTCCGCGCGCGCCGCTGCGGACCAGACGACGCTCGCGGCCGACGATCTGCGGCGCTCGCTGCCGGCCATTCGGGATTCGCTCGATCAGCTGCGCGAACTCGCGCGGCAACTCCAGGAGCAGCCCGAGTCGGTGGTCTTCGGCCCCCGCCCGCCGGAGAAACGATGAGTCGCTTGCCGGGTACGGGTCAATGCCTCCTCGTCGTGATTGTCAGCCTGACGGGCATTGGCCTGCCAACTCAAGCGGCCCGACACGATACCGAGCCGCATGCTCGAGCCACAACTGCTCGAGCCTCAGCTGCCCGAGACAGCGGGACAGGAGACGAGCGCTCCCAACGCCGTCCCCATCCGACTGCTCGATACACAAGCGCGCGGACACATCGGCCGCCGAGTGCTTCACCAGCAACCGTCTGGCGAGCTGGTCGAAGACCCCATCTGGCGATGGTCGTCTGCGCCCGACCGGTATCTGGACACGGCGCTCCGCCTCGAACTGGCGTCGAGTCCCGGACTACGCCTGGTCGATGCGGCCAGCGCTCCAACACTCGCCACAACGCTTCTCGTCTGGCATCTCGAGTCTGCAGGCGGCACACAACTGGTCGGCGCAGTCGAGTTCCAGTTCACAGGGACCGACCGCGTCGTCCATACACACATGGTGCGAGCAAGCGAGCCCGTGTCAGCCGAGCTGCCTGGCGACCTGGCAGCCGTGGCGGGCCGCCTCTTGCGCCGGCTCGCGCTGGAGGGCTTGACGCGCGTGGCACGCGAACGATGACAGGTGGTCGAGCGGACCCTTCGTTCACGCCCGCAAGCGCACCAGGCGAGACAACCGGGCGAAGCCGGCCTGATCGTTGATGCTGGCAAACGTAGTGATATAGGGCCGGGCCGCGCGCATGCCGGCGGCGGTCGGCTCGTAGCCCTCCGTCTCGAGGAGCGGATTCAGCCACACCACGCCGGCCGAGCGCCGGTGCAGCTCGCTCATCGCGTCGCGCAGCATGTCGGGCACGCCGACGTCGAGTCCGTCGCTCGCGATCATCACGACCGTATCGCGGCCCACCATGCGATCACCGAACCGCCGCAGAAAGTCGCGCAGGCACGCGCCGATGGTGGTGCCGCCCGCCCATGCATGATGCAGGCGATCGAGACGCCGCGGCTCGCCTGCCGCCGCCCGCCGCACATCGACTGTCACGCGCTGGAGCCGCGTCGAGAAGGTGAACACCTCGACACGCATCGTGGCGCTCGCCAGCGCGACCGCCATCTGCAGCGCCGTTCGTGCGTAGGCGCTCATCGAGCGGCTGCCGTCGACCAGCAGCACGATTCGCGGCGCCCGCCGAGGACGGCGGAGCCAGCACGGCGACAGCGCCTCCCCGCCGGTCTGTAGGCTGGCCCGCAACGTACGCCGAAGATCGAAGCGCCGTCCCCGGCCGCCGGCCGCCAGCGGCGCGACAGGCCGAGGTGCAGCCGGCGAACGAACGATCGCGCGGCATCGCGCCAGGCGTGCTCGACGCGCGGCAACTCGGGCGCGTCGGAGCGTCGGCGTCGAGCGGGCTATAGCTCGAAGGCGCGAAGAACGCCGGCTCTTCGAGCTCGTCGCCGGTCGACTCGAGCGGGGTCATCGGACCGCCGCCCAGCGCCGACGCATCCGTCGGCGCCCGGCGGCCGATGGCGGCGCGTACGCGTTCGCGCTCGCGTCCGCTTCGCGGCCGTCGGCGCGGTCCCGGGCTCTCGACGCGTCGACGGCAACTGATCCTGGCGAACCCCGCCGGTCCTGGAAAGAAGAACTGCGTGAACGCGTGCGTCGAACACCGTGACGTCGTCCAGCGTGCCGGCGAGGATCGGCCGAAGCGCGTCGCGAACGGCACGCTCGTCGGCGAGATCGACGACGTCGAGCGCCCGAGCGGCGTCATGCAGTTCGCCAGGGCCAATGTGAAAGCCATGATCGCGGCGCAACACCTCGCAGAATGCGGCGAGATTCTCCGGCAGGCTGGCGAAGGGGTACATCAGCGGCGCGGCGCCGACACGGAACCGAACCCGAAGTCGGTGTCGAGGCCGTGGCCCGCCGGAATCGAGCGTGCCGGCGCCTCGCCCAGGATGGGGTCGAGCGCCGCGCGATGCGCCTGCATGACGCCGCGATCCTCGTGCACCTTCAGCACGCATCCCAGCGTTTGCTCCAGCGTGGCCGCGTCGAGGTGCTCGCGGTGCAGGCTCATCAGCGCCATCGCCCAGTCGAGGCTCTCCGCGACGCCGGGCGTCTTCTGCAGCGGCAAGCCGCGGAGCGCCTGCATGATCCGCGCGATTTGCTGCGCGAGCCGATCCGACAGGCCGGGCACGCGCGCGTGCAGGATCTCGATTTCCTGCGTGCAGCGACGGATACGGGAGCCAGACGAACAGACAGCGCCGCCGCAGCGCGTCGGACAGCTCGCGCGTGCGGTTGCTCGTGAGGATCACGTGCGGCTTGTGCCGCGCCCGGATCGTGCCGAGCTCCGGGATCGTGACCTGCCATTCCGCGAGTACCTCGAGGAGAAACGCCTCGAAAGCCTCGTCGGCACGATCCACTTCGTCGATGAGCAGCACCGGCGACCGGTCGCGCGTAATCGCATCGAGCAGCGGCCGCTTGAGCAGGAACTGCTCGCTGAACATGTACGCTTCCCGCTCTTCGAGGCTGGATCCCTCCGTCTCGCTCAGGCGCGCGTGGAGCATCTGGCGCGGATAGTTCCACTCGTAGAGCGCCGCCATCGCGTCGAGCCCTTCGTAGCACTGCAGGCGAATCAGATCGGTGCCGAGCACCTCGGCGAGCACTTTCGCGCTCTCGGTCTTGCCCACGCCCGCCGGCCCCTCGATGAGCAGCGGCTTCTCGAGCGCGAGCATGATCTGCAGCGCGGTGGCGAACGCCTCGTCGACGATGAAGCCGCGCTCGCGGAAGCGGTCGTGGATGGCGGCGGCGTCGATCATGAACGGGCCGAGGTACGCCTGGGGATCTTTCAGAAACTTCGCGCGGCAATTCGCGCAGCAGAAGTAGTACGCGACGCCGTCGACCTCCGCCGTATGTCGCGCCGAGGCGATCGTCCACGCTCATCCCGCACACCGGATCGACGGCGGTCGCTGGCGCGCGGCCTGCACCGGCGGCCGGCGCCTGCGTCCGCGTCCGCGCACGCCGCTCGGATGCGCCTGGACAATTTCGGCGAGGATCGACAGCGCGACTTCCGGCGGCGTTCGAGCGCCGAGATCGAGCCCGGCCGGATTCCGGATCGTCGCCGACGCCAGGCACACCGCTTTCCTCGAGCAGCGCGCGGACGGCGGCGCCGCGCGTGCGCGAGGCGACGAGCCCGACGTAGGGCACGCCGGCACTTCAGGATCGACTCGAGCGCCTGCTCGTCGTAGTGTCCTTGCGAGGCGACGACGGCGGCACGATCTGGACTGCCGGCGGCCTCGCGAGGACGCCTCGAGAACATCGAGCGACACGACGGTCACACCGAGCGTCACGGCCTCTGCTCGACATCGCGCCGCTCGCGCGCCTCGACGACGCGCACGACGTCGTAGTCCATGCTGCGCGCCAGCCGCGCCAGCGACTCGGCGACAGGCGTGGCGACCGACGACGATCGGGGCGCGCGCCTGCACGAAGGGCTCGACGAAGACGTCAATCGCGCCCTCGGACGACACACGTCATCGGGACGACCACGTGCTCGCCGGTCGACGTGGCCGGGTCGCTCGCGTCCGGCCGGATCGACACCAGGCGACTGCACCGCGTCGTCAAGGCGTCGAGCGCCTGCTGCCTGACGATCTCGCGCGAGCACGCTCCGCCGACGAATCCCTCCATGCGGCCGTCGGCGAACACGATCGCCCGATCGCCGAGGTGCGCGGACACCGGCGCGCGCCGCGCCGACGACGGTGGCAAGGGCGAACGACTGCCCTTCCCGTCGCAACGCCGCAATCTGCTCGAAGAGATCGGTCATACACTCCTCAGCGCCCCGGACATCGGCGGGCACCGGCGGGGTCAAACCGTCAACTGCTGGCGGACGTTGCCGAACGCCTCCGCGATCAGCTTTCTGCGCCTGCGCGTCGAGGACGCGTCCGCCGACGGCGGCGATCGGGCCGCGCGCTTCGGCCTGGCCGCTCCATTTCAACAGCGTCGTGCCGTCGCCGGCATCGACGAGGTCGGCGCCCGCCGTCATGATCCACCGCGCTCCCAAACCCGCCGCCGGACATCTTCATGTCGATGCGACGCTTCGACGCGGCGCGGCAGGAGCTCGACTTTCATCTTGAACTTGCCGCGCACCGGGCCGACGCCGACCTTCACGACGGCCTCGAAATGTGTGGGGTCCTGCACCGTGACGTCGACCACGTCAGGAAAGCAGTGGCCGACCTTCTCGGGATCGGTCACGAACGCCCAGACGGTGTCGAGACCAGCGGGGATCTTTTCCTCGCCGCTGTATTGCAGATTCACTTCGCCTTCTTTGCGTCCGCGTCGCGGATCGCCCGCCACACCTTGTCGCGGGTCAGCGGCATGTCGATGTGCCGCACGCCGAGCGGCGACAGCGCATCGATGACGGCGTTGACGAAGGCGGCGGGGCTGCCGACGTTCGGGCTTTCCCCCACGCCCTTCGCGCCCATCGGATGGTGCGGGCTCGGCGTCACGGTATTTCCCGTCTCCCAGTGCGGTGTTTCGAGGGAGGTCGGCACCAGGTAGTCCGTGAAGTTGGTGTTCAGGTTGTTGCCCTCGGCGTCGTACTGGATCTCCTGGATGAACGCCATCGCGAAGCCTTCGGTCAGCCCGCCGTGGATCTGTCCTTCGACGATCATGGGGTTGATGACAACGCCGCAATCGTCGACCGCGACGAAGCGCCGCACTTTCGTCTCGCCCGTCTCTCGATCGACATCGACGACCGCGACGTACGCGCCGTTCGGGTAGGTCATGTTCGGCGGGTCGTAGTAGTACGTCGCCTCGAGCCCCGGCTCGTTCTGCGCCATGTTCGTGTAGGCGGCAAAGGCCACTTCCTTCATCGTCACTGTCTTGGCGGGCACGCCCTTCACCTGGAACTTGTAGTCGGTCCACTCGACGTCGCCCTCGCCCACCTCGAGGAGATGCGCGGCAATCTTGCGCGCCTTCTCACGAATGCGGCGCGCCGCCATCGTGATGGCCGCGCCGGCCACCGGCGTGCTGCGGCTCGCGTACGTGCCCAGGCCGTACGGCGCCGTATCCGTATCGCCCTCCTCCACCATGATCGTCTGCGGATCGAGACCCAGTTCTTCGGCCACGATCTGCGCCCACGTGGTTTCGTGGCCCTGCCCCTGCGATTTGGTGCCAGTCCGCACGATGCCGGCGCCGGTGGGATGGATGCGGATCTCGGCGCTATCGAACATCTTGATGCCGAGGATGTCGAAGTGCTTCGACGGCCCGGCGCCCACCACTTCGGTGAAGGTCGAAAAGCCGATGCCCATCAACTCGCCCCGCGCGCGCTTCTCCGCCTGCTCTTTCAGGAGCGCGGTGTAGCCGATCTTCTCGAGCGCGACGTCGAGCGTCTTGTGATAATCGCCGCTGTCGTAGGTGAAGCCCAGCGCCGACGGGTACGGGAACTGATCCTTCCGGATGAAGTTCTTCCTGCGCAGCTCCACGGCATCCATGCCCAGCTCGTCGGCCAGGATGTCCATGCCGCGCTCAATCGCGTAGCTCGCTTCGGTGACGCGGAACGAACAGCGGTACGCGATGCCGCCAGGCGCCTTGTTCGTGAAATACGCGTCGACTTCCGCGTGAGCGACTGGAAAGCTGTAGCTGCCCGTGACGATGCCGAAGATCCCGGCCGGGTACTTGGTGGGATCGGCAGCCGCATCGAACGCGCCGTGATCGGCCGTCGTCGCGACGTGCAGCGCCGTGACTTTGCCGTCGGCGGTCGCGCCAATCTCCACGTCCATGTGGTAATCGCGGGCGAAGCCGGTGCTCGTCAGGTTCTCCGTGCGCGTCTCGATCCACTTGACCGGCCGTCCGATCTTGAGCGCGCCGACGATCGCGCACACGTATCCGGGATAGACCGGCACTTTGTTGCCGAAGCCGCCGCCCAGATCCGGCGAAATCACATGGATCTTGTCCTCGGGAATGCCGGTGACGAGCGACAGCGCCGTGCGATAGACGTGCGGCGCCTGCGACGTCACGTGAAACTGCAGCCGGCCCATCGTGTCGAAGTACGCGACGCAGCCGCACGGCTCGAGCGGCGCGGGGTGACACCGCTGGAACCAGAGGCGTTGCTTGATCCGCTTCGGGCTGGACGCCATCGCGCGAGCGGTGCCTTCCTTGTCGCCGACTTCCCAGTGAAAGATGTGGTTCGTCTTGGTGTCGCGGTCCGGCCTGAGCAGCGTCTTGTCGGTCTTCGAGGTGAACGGATCGGCGACGACGGGCAGCGGCGCATAGTCGACCTGCACCGCCTCGGCGCCGTCGACGGCCGCCGCGCGCGTCTCGGCGAACACGGCGGCGACTTCCTGATACTGGAAAAGCACCTTGCCAATCGCGAGCACCATCTGCTTGTCGAACCCGTGAAAGGTCGGCAGCCAGCCGAGCCCGGCGGCCTCGAGGTCTTTGCCGGTGATCACGGCCTTGACGCCCGGCACCTTCATCGCCTCGCTGATGTCGATGTTCGTGATCTCGGCGTGCGGGTATGTGCTCCGCACCAGCGAGAGGTAGAGCATGCCCGGAAACGAGAGGTCGTCGACGTAGTGGCCTTTGCCCTGGATGAAGCGCGGATCTTCCTTCCGCTTCATGTGTACGCCCACCGAATGGAGCGGCTTCGCCTGGATGCTCATCGTCGTTCCCTCGTGCGCGTCGCTACGTGCTGGTTACGGCCGGCTGGCCGAGCGTGCCCGCCGCCTGCTGCACGGCCTTCACGATGTTCTGATAGCCGGTGCACCGGCACAGGTTTCCGGCGAGCCCCTCACGAATATCGGCCTCGCTCGGATTCGGCTGATGCTTCAGCAGCGCATAGGACGTCAGCAGCATGCCCGGAGTGCAGTAGCCACACTGCAGCCCGTGCTGATCCCAGAAGCCCTGCTGCAACGCGTGCAGTTTGCCGTTTGCCGCGAGCCCTTCGACGGTGAGGATCTCGTGGCCGTCGGCCTGCACGGCGAACATCGAACAGGATTTCACCGCCCGTGAGCCGTCCATCACGACGACGCAGCAGCCGCAGCTCGACGTGTCGCAGCCGACGTGCGTGCCAGTCAACCCGCAGTCCTCCCGCAGGAAGTACGCGAGCAGCGTTCGCGGCTCGACATCCTTCTCGTAGTTGACGCCGTTGATCGTGACGTGGACCTTCATGCGTGCACCCCCAACCGCGCGAGCGCCTGACGCAACCCGCGCGCGACGAGTACGCCAGCCAGATGCTTCTTGAATTCGACTGTGCCGCGCAGGTCCGCCTGCGGCGCGCTGCGCTGCCACGCGGCGTTGGAAGCGGCGCGAATCAGTTCCGCGGATGGCTTCTGGCCGGCCAGCAACTGCTCGGCAGCGTTCACGCGCACGGCGCATGCTCCTGCCGCCGACAGCGCCACACCGGCGGCCCGGATCGTGCCGTCGGCGTTCAGCGACACCTGCACGGCCGCTGCAGCGGTGGCGAAGTCACCGACTTTGCGCTCGACCTTCTGGTATGAGCCGGCGGTGCGATCGTCGGGCACCGGAAATTCCGCGCCCAGCGCCATCTCACCGTCACCGACGGCTGTCGCGAAGCTGTCCACGAGAAAATCGTCGATCGGGACGCGGCGGATTCCGGCCGTGCCGCGAACGACGACGCTGGCGCGAGAGGCGAGCGCGACCGCCGTCCAGTCGCCGGCAGGATCGTTGTGGCACAGGCTGCCGACGACGGTGCCCATCTGGCGCACGACCGGATCCGCGACCAGGCGCGAGACGTCGTGCAGGAGGCTCCATCGGCGCTCGCCAATCCACGGCGCGCGCTCGATGTCGCTGTCTCGCGCGATGGCGCCAATCTCCAGCATCTGATCGCTGATGCGCAGGTGGGCGAGATCGGTGAGCGAGTTGATGTCGATCAGGACAGCGGGACGCGCGAGTCGAAACCGCATCGCTGGAATGAGGCTCTGCCCACCGGCCAGCACACGGGCCTCGGCCCCGTGCTGCTGCAGATGTCCGAACGCTTCGTCTGTCGTGTGGGCCCGAAGGTAATCGAAAGCTGCAGGAATCACGTTGCCACCCTCCTGCTCGCATACGGCACGTGGCGAGGCCACGCGGCGTCGCAAAGGATCCTACACTACACTTCTTTATGGTGAGCGCAGTGGTACTCGCCGCAGGCGCCTCGACAAGAATGGGGGGCCAGAAGCTCCTCTTGCCATTTGGCGGCGAGCCGCTCATTCGACGAGCGGTCCGACAGGTCTGCGCCGCAGGCTTCGACGATGTCCTGGTTGTGCTGGGCAGCGAGCACGAGGCCACGCTCGCAGCGCTCGAAGGTCTGCCCCTTCGACACGCGATCAACATGCAGTTCGCCAGCGGAATGGGCAGTTCGTTCCGCACGGCGGTCGAGCATCTCGCCGACAGCGACGCCGCCATGTTTGCGCTCGCCGATCAGCCGTTCGTGACAACGAACGAGTACCGGACGGTGCTCGAGACCTACCGTCAGCACGCGCCGCCCATCGTCAGCGTCCGGTACGGCGAGGTGATGGCGCCGCCGCATCTATTCGAGCGGGAGTTCTTCCCTGAGCTTGCCCAGCTCCAGCACGGTGCTCGTTCGGTCCTGCACCGGCACAGCGAGCGGACCATGGTCCTGCAGTTTCCGCCAGATCTGCTGGTGGATGTCGACACGCCTGACGACTATGAGTTGGCCAAGAGCCGCCTCTCCTCGGGGCTGTGAAGGCTTCGAACCGAACCGCTGAGGAACCCTCCTTCGAACCCGCGACGAATCGCCAGGATCTCCCCCAGGATCGACACCGCCACCTCGTACGGCGTTTCGGCGCCAAGCGAAAGCCCTACCGGGCTGCGCACGCGTGAGGTTTTCGAAGCATCTGGTGTATAGCCCTGCGCTGCAAGGCCGGCCAGCAGCTTCTCATAGCGTGAACGAGGTCCGAGCACGCCGATGTACGCGGCATCCGATTCCAGGCTGAAGCGGAGGCTCTCTTGATCGCGCTCGACATGATGATTCATGACCAGCATGAAGGCGCCGGCACGCGGCTTCACGCGGTCGGCGAACTGACTGAAATGCGCGCACGCCAGCGTGGCGCCTGGAAAGCGGTCCGGCGCCAGGAACGCCTCGCGGACGTCGACGACGGTCACAGCGAACCCGAGCGGCCAGGCCATCCGCGCGATGGGCGCCGCATCGGGTCCGGCGCCGAAGATCACCAGATCGGGCGGCGGCATCGTGATTTCGACGAATACCTCGGCGCTACCGATCAACTCTGGACCAGACGCGGGGTATGGTGCGCGCAGTCGGCCACGGGCGCGCTCGACTGCCAGCTGTTCGACGACGGCATCGGATAACCCTCCGGCGATGAGGCCGGCGACGCCCACGATCATCCGCCCCGAGACGCCGGAGAGCGACGTGACGACCACCGCGGCTTCCGCGCGCTCGAGCACCGTCAACCACCCGCGCGTGATCGCATCGTCTTCAAGCCGCTCGATAAGAATGTCGACGGCGCCGCTGCAGCCAATGCCCAGGCCCCAGATCGAATCGTCCGCCAGGTCGTAGCTCACGATGACCGGTTCGCCGCTGGCGATGACGCGCGCCGCGGCCTCGGCAACCGTCGGTTCCAGACAACCGCCGGATAACGAACACTCGTACGTCCCGTTCTGACGCACGAACATCCGTGTGCCTTCGCGTCGATATGCGCTCCCTGTGACGCGCACGACCGTCGCCAGCGCCGCCGGCTCGCCGGCCGCATACGCCTGACGGATGACTTCGAGGAGCCGTTCAGTCTCGCGTCGATCCACGCCCAACAACCTTCTTGTACGGGTACGATTCCGCTCTCGCCGGCAGTCACTCCGTCGAGACGACCTCGACGCGCGCAGCCGCAGCAGCACGAAGCACCTGCCACGCCAGCGTCGCACATTTCACGCGCACCGGAAACTGGCGAACGCTGGCGAATGCCGACAGCCGGACGCGACTCATGCGGCGGTCGAACAGAACTCCAGATTCAGCTCTGCCTCACCATCTTGATGGCGTCGGGCAGGCCCTTGCCGGTCAGCTCCACGTGGTACGCCTCTCACCTGACCCCATCCTCTTTCAGACGGTACCGGTTCATTTCCTCCTCGCTCGGCTTCCTGAACATCCGCTGAGCAGCGAGACGACGCAGGACGTCCGGTCCTTCGCACAGCTCGCAGTCGATCGTCGCTACGTGGCCTCTGGTGGTGAGCGCCACGACACGGCTGCCTCCAGGAATGAAGGCCATCGTCCTGACATCATCGGACGGACTCGAGAAGCGCTCGACTTCCTGGCCGGAAGCCGCGTCCCACAGCCGCACAGTGTGATCATCGCTCAGCGTCGCGATAAATCGACCGTCTGAACTGAAGACCGCGTAGTTGAGGGGGCGCGCGTGACCCGAGAGGACCGCCACAACCTGGCCACTAGCGGTGTCCCACACGCGCGCGCTGTGGTCCCAACTGGCGGTGACGATGCGGCTGCCGTCCCCGTTGAAGGCGGCGTAGCTCACAGGCTCGGTGTGGCCGGCCAGCGTGTGCAGGACGCGACCCGAGGCGACCTCCCACACGAGTGCCGTCCCGTCGCGGCTGCCGGCGACCACCTGCGTGCCGTCCGCGTTGAACGCGGCGGACGTCACGGCGTCCTTGTGACCCTGGAGATCCTGAAGCAGCTGTCCGGTATCGGCACTCCAAACGCGCACACGGGTGGCGCTGGCGGCGACCACGCGCCGGCCGTCTGGGCTGAACCGCGGAGCGGTGACCCCGTCCACCATCGACGGAGATCGGAGCGTCGCGACCAGCTTCGAGGAGCTGACCTCCCAGATCACCGCATACGGCGTCGTTTCCGCGACGACCCGCGCGCCGTCAGGACTGAACGCGGCGCTCTGGAACATGCGCGTACCCGAGCGGAGGATGTGCGCAGGCGCGCCTTGGCTGACGTTCCAGACGCGCACGCCGTCCTCGCGAGTCGCAATCGCGATCGATCGCACGTCGGCGCTGAACGCGGCGTGTTCGACGCTGCGCCCCACGTCGTTCAGCTGACCGGTGGACCGCGCCGGGGTCGCCTGCCAGATCCGGGCTGTGCCGTCGAAGCTGACCGAGATGACCTGCGTGCCATCCGGACTGAAGACGGCGGCCTGTACCTTTTCGGTGTGTCCTGCAAACAGCGCCGTCTCGCGGCCGGTTGCGGCGTTCCACAGCCGAACCGTCGATCCAATCCACGTAATCGCCTGACGCCCGTCGCGGCTGAACGTGCCGTTCGGATCACCGGGATTCCCGGCATCGCGGGGATCGAGGTCGTCCGGGCGTGGCCATTCCGCAACCGGGCTGCCTGTCTGGACGTCGAAGACGCGCGCAGCGGGCTGGACGCCGGCCACCAGGACGCGAGCGCCGTCAGGGCTGAACGATGCGCGGCCGCCACCGAGTTCGACGCCGCCGAGGAGCGCGACGGGAGCTCCGGTCTCCACGTTCCACAGACGGGGAGCGCCGTCGAGGCCGGCGGTCACCGCCCTGGATCCGTCTGGCGAGAGGAGCCCGAAGTTCGCACCGGGGTGCCGCAGGGTCGCCACAACCGACGCCGTGGCGACATCCCAGATGAATGTGATGTCGTCGAAGCCTGTCGTCAGGATCCGGCGACCGTCGCCGCTAAAGCTCGCGCGGGCAACGCCGTCGCGGTGGCCTTTCAGCTCGACGCTCGTCACGCACGTCCGGCTGTCGGCGACGCGAGCGATGTGGTCGAGGCTTGCCGTGACGATCCGATCGCCATCCGGATTGAACTCCGCGTCCCGCACACCCCGTTCATGCCGGATGGCGCAGACCTCCTTCCCGGACGAGACCTCCCAGACGCGCGCCGAGCCGTCCTCGCTGCCCGTGAGGATCCGCGTTCCATCGCGGCTGAAGCGGACGGTGTTGATCTCCTGCGAATGGCCGGCCAGCGTCGTCGCGAGACGACCCGTGGTCGTGTCCCAGACGCGCGCGACGCCGTCGAGCCCACCGGTGACCGCCTGCCGGCCGTCCGGGCTTAACGCGACGTCGACCAACGCTTTGGAGTCGCCCCGGAGGATGCCTCGCACCGGCGATCCGTGGAGCGCATCGCGCAGCGACGCGACCGCTTCAGCGGTCGGCGAGATCTGCACCGCTCGATCGGCCAGCATGATGGCGAGATCGGCATTGCCGGCGCTCTCGATCCGTGAGGCGACGGCGAGCTCGCGGGACCTGGCGCTCCGGGCCGAACGGTTGGCCGCGATCGCATTCCAGATCGCAACGACAGTCGCGATCGTGAGTACCGAGCACGGTCGCTGTGACCGTCGCGGCGCGAAAGCGCCGCTGCCTTAACTCCTCGCCGAAGATGTCACGGAGCGACTTGCCGTGGATGGTCGCGGCCAGCTTGGCGACCTCGCCGACGAACGCGGGATTGGAGCTGGACAACTCCGCGGCGTTCCGCAGTCCACGCAGATCTGCGTAAAACGGCAGCTCGGCGAATGCTGCGGACAAATTGCGAGGCAGGGACGTCGTCAGCTGCCAGTCGAAGTCGCGTGCCTCCGGGTCCCATTCGATGTCGCCATCCGTGAGCGCGATCAGGAGCCGGTCGATCGGCCGGTAAGCGCGCCAGTACTCCACTTCCTTGGCGACCCACGGCGAACGGGCGGCGGCGGGCGACGCGAGCAGGACGAAATAGGCCGACCGGGCGAGCGCGTCCTCGATGGATGACCAGAGGTGCGGGCTGATGCCGAGATCGGTATCGTCCCGGAAAATGGCCATCCAGCGCAGGCGATACCAGGGACGGGCGAACCGGTTCAGCGCGGACTGCAAGGCCGGCGCGAGCCGGCGGTCCGCCTGATGACTGTACGAGATGAAGGCGTCGTATTTAGAGGACGGGACCGTGCTCTCGGGTCGCGGCAACTTCGTCGCAGCGGGGGCCACCCGCAGATCCTACTACCGGTGCCGCATCGAGCCGTGAGGGGATCCGGGTTTCGACGAGTTACAGCAATCGCGTGCCTGCGGTCTCGTTCGTCGCAGGCAGCGACTGGCGGAATTCTGAGCTTCTACTAGCCTGTGGCGTAGCGCACCGCGGGCGGGAGCCTTGGGCCGAGTGTTAAGACATTACGGGCCAGCTCGCGTTACCGCACCGTGGTGGTCTTGACGGCGACGTCGAAGCGCAACTCGCTCGCCGCCTCGCCAGACCCGGCAATCTTGTTGCGCCCGATCCAGAGCCAGCTGCGGCCGTCGCTCGATCGCGCGTATTGGAACTTGCGTTTCAGGCGCGCGCCGATGCGTGGCACTTCCTCTTCTTCGAGAATCAACGGGTCGTTGCCCATCGGCTTCGTCGGATCGGCGCGCAGCAGCCATCCGCGCGGGTAGAAGACGTAGGCGCGGAGCTCCGTGCTGACGGTCACGCGCGTCACATACGTGGTCTGTGCGTCGAGATTGTCCAGGAAGTCCTTGTAGTCAGCATCGTCGGCTGCGGGTCCGAGGACCTCGACGCTGTCTTCCGGATAGAAGCGCTTCATGCCGGCGCGCGCGAGGCGGATGGTGAGCGGGTCATCGAAGTCCAGCTCGGGATCGCGCACCGGGAGCAGCGGTGTCCAGTTGGCAGGGACGGGTGTCGCCAGCCGGTAGACCACCTGCGGACTGGTCGGCGCGCTGTCGAAATGGATCTTCTGCTGGAACGACAGGCTCTTGGCCTCGAGATCGCGGTCGAGCGGTTCGCCCGACACTCCTTGCACACGATGCTCGATCGCCCACGCGAGGTTGGCCATCTCGTCGCGCGCGAGCAGCGTCTCCTCGAGCACCGCGCCTTCCTGGACGTTGACGACGCTATCGGGCAGGAGGACGGTGTGGGCGAGACGACCTTGGGCCGCGCCTTCAGCCGTGAGCTCGTAGAGCGTCCACTGCGTGCCGTTCGGATTCTTGATGGCCAGCGGACTTGCCGGGATGCCGAAGCTGTCGGTGATGGTGAAGGACGCGACCTGATAGAGCCAGCCAACCGGGAGCCGCACCGGGACGACGAACCAATCGTTGCCGAAGGTGAGCGCGAACTCGGTGACGCACATCCGGAGAAAGTCGGTGATGCCGGCTTCGGCGCCCGCGAAGTTGACGTTCCTGTCCTCGAATTCCCAGTAGCGCTGCGACGGCATGCCGGGATACATCACCGGCGACGGATGGCGCGAGGCGACAGCGAAGGTGCGCTGGGCCGGTGCGTTCTGGTTGCCAAGGGCGCTGACGCGAAAATCGTCCCAGTCGACGTGACCGTCGGTGTACTCGTCGGCCTCGAGGACGAGGTCGCCGGCCTTCAACGCAAAGGCGTACTCCATGCGGTTTCGTTGCCATGAACGATCCGCGTCGTCGCCCTCGTAGGCGAGCGTCCGGAACCACGCCATCCAGCGCCCGAGCACGTCGCGCGCGGGAGCAACGTCGCCGCCACCGAGCACGATCGCGGCCGGAAGCGCCGTCAGCTTTCCGTCGGCGTCGAGGAGCGGCAGCAGATCGTCGGCGAGTGCCGACGCGTCGATCGTCCGCTGATTGAAGAGCGCGGACCAGAGGAGGCCGGCTTGATCGGCGTTGGCCTCGAGAGCGACAGGCGGGTCGAGCGTCAGCCGATATGCGCCGAGCAAAGCCGCACGGAGCGGCGCGGCGGCCATACGCAGCGCGTGGAGCCCCGCTTCGCCACGGAGACGAGGATGCGTCCGCCACACCGGCTCCGCTTCCACGCGAGTCTCGAGCGGCGCCGTGCCCGCATCGAGCGGTTGCCACGGACGATCTTGATCGTCAGACCCGGAGCGAAACGCGTCGACCTGCGTGCCGCGAACCTCGAACGCGATCTTCAGCGGCGTGCCGGCGTCCTCGCCCTGGAATTCATTGAACTGCCACTGGCGCGACAGCAGCCACAACGGATCCGCGAGCGGCGCCTTGAGACCGGTCAGCATGCCGACCGATGACGGCAGCGTCTCGAGACGCGTCGCCCCCGTGATCGACGGCGTCCTGGTGACGGAGATGTTGGTGTCGACGGCTTTGGCTTTGTCGAGGAAAAGTGGCATCTCGGTTCTCTGGAATCCGCTAGACCTTGCCGAGCGTAAACGCGTTGGTGTTCAAATCGACCGTCTCCTTGAGCAGGAGTTTCATGGCATCGCGTTGCATCTTCAGCAGCTGCACGCTCGGCAAATCGTCGGTGTAGCTCTGAGGCAGATAGTTGCCCGGCAGCAGCGCGCCGAGACCGCCTTTGAGCTCCTGCGGACGGACGGCCCTCAGCTTCGCCAGATCAAAGGCTTCGTGGATCACGTCGAGCACGTCGTCGAACGTCCACGCGTCCTGATCGAGTCGCGGCGGCAGCGCCAGGAGGACGCTCTGCGGCGGTCGCGCCCCTGGTGCGTCGTAGTGGAAGCCGATGCCGGCCGTCTGGAAGGGATCGGGAATGAATTCCGGCCACTCGTCGCACACCATCGCCGCCAGCGTCGTGTCGGCGGCCGGAGCGTCGAAGCCACCCGGACAGTGGCACGCGATCGTCAGGGTCGGCGCGGTGCGTTGGATGTTCTTGTACTTCACGCCCGGACGGTCGTCGAGAAAGTCTTTCAACTCCTCCGGCGGCGCGTCCTTTGGATTCGGCGCCACGCCATCCGGCTGGATCCACGCCTCGGGCAGTGCCGCCCACACCTGGCCCGCGCGGTGCGGGAACTGCACGACGGCGAAGTCGCCTTCTTCGGCCTGGCGAGACGAGCGCCTCGTGCGCGGCGAGTGCCGAGGCGTAGCGATTCGCGCCCTCGCGGACGCACCCGAGTTGCGTCAGCCATCCATTGATTCGCCACGGATCGTTCACGGTGAGCGCGGCCTGATCGCCGAGCGACGCGACGAAGTCCGCGGCATACGGTCCGAGGGTGAAGCGGGGAAATACCGGAAAATCTTTGCCGAGCAGCAGCTTGATGCGATCGATCGCGTTCTGAACACGCTGACCGTCGCTTGGCGCACACCTGATCGTCCAGAAGCGCGATCGGCGCGTCGAGCGCGTCCTGACGGGCGTCGAGCAGACGAATCACCGCGTCTCGCGCCGTCATCGCTCGCGCGTCGCGCTCCGCGGGAATGGCGCCGTCGGCATCGATCGCGAACACTTCGGCGGGCCAGCTTCGTGACGGCAGATAGGTGTCGAGCCCCGCCAGGGCGGACAGAAACGACACCGCATTGGCTGACGCGGCCACAGCCGCCGCCAGGGTGGCGAACCGGTTTTCCGCCGCGTCCGCGCGGGTCACAATCTCGGCGACGTCAACGCCGGGGAATTGCCCTTCGCCCGTGGGGACTTTGGGTTCGAGGGTGTCGTCGACCTTGACGAGATCGTAGCGCGCGGCGGGCCGCGCCTTGTCGATCACGGCCTTGAGCGTCGCGGCAATCGCTTCGAAGTGTGCGAGCCCGAGATGTGTCGCATCGTCGCTTTCAAGCGCGATATCGAGCCCGGTCACGGTGCCGGGATTGACGAGCGCCGCGATGAAGGCGTCGACGAGCGCACGACGAAAGCCCGTCTCGCCTCGAGTCGAGACGTGTGGCGCCGACGGTACCGCCGAGAGCAGCACCGCTGACAGCGGCGAGAGCCCGAGATCGGACAGCGACACCGTCGGATGGATTGCGTCCACGATGGGGTGGCCGCCGCCGTCGACACCTCGTTGGACAGCGGTGACGAAGCGGTACTGTGCCGGATCGCCCAGCATTGATGCGAGCCACGCGTTGACAGCCGGCTCGGCCTGAGAGCGATCGTCGCCCGGCCAAATGTCGTCATCGTCAGGACAGAAGGCGACGAGGCGTTGGGTATATCCGGCGCCGCCGCGCTCGGTGGTGTTGAACGCCGTTTCGATCGGCAGCGACTGCTTGTCGATGATGGCCATCGCCGCCGCCGCGCGATCCAGATTGCCCTGCACGATTTGATGCGTGCCCTCGGCGAGCAGCAGGTCGCCGACGCCGTCGGCCAGATCGGCAGCGGCGCGAATCACGGCCGCCACCTTCTCCCAGTCGGGATCGAGCGCCGCCGGCGGCTGTTCGAGATGCGTGAGCGCCTCCTTCAGGCGGTCGCGAACCTTCGTCGGATCCTCCTCCCACAGGTCGAGCAGTGCCACGCCGTCGACGACATCCCGAGCGCCGACCGCCTCTTGCGATTCGTCTTTCGCGTCCTGTCCGGCAGGTCGCCAGGGAAACGCGAGGCGCAGCGGCCAGATGAAGCGGCCGAGCAGCGCGTCGCGCAGACCGCGTTCGATGCGATACCCGTAGAACGCGGCGAGCGGCTGATCCCGCGTGAGGCCTTGCAGAACACCGGTCGCGCGCTGCGTGCGTTCTGAATCGAGCTTGATGTCAAAGGCGCCGGTCTCGTGATTCGCGAGGAAGCCGCTGCGGAGGACGGCGGCGGTCGCGGCCTGACCGAGTGACGGGGCCAGCAGATGGCCATCGCTGTCAGGACGATGATCGGCCTTGAGATGCTCGACCCACGCGACGCCGCCCACATAGACGCCTTCGGCGGCCGTGTCGCGCATCTGCTCCAGGCGGCGGTTGGCCCGCGCGCTGATCCAGGCGTCGAGACGATAGGAGAACGCGTCGAGCGTGGTGCGGAAGGCGATGTTGAGCTCGCCGACGGTGCGGTCTCGACAGGTAGTCGAGGCTCACCTTGACGGCGCCCAGATCCCGCGTCTGCTTGGCGCAGATGATGCACGGAGAGATCGAGTTCGGCCGCCGCCTTGTGCGGGGCCGCCGGCGAGGACACGATAGGCACGCTGGCGGCCGCGGACATGTGACTCGGCCGAGCGTCGAGCTCCCGGTCACCGATGGAATGGCGACGTTCGCCAGCTGCTTCGGCGTCTCGACGGTGAACATGGCCTCGTTGTCGTCGCGCGCTTCGACGAACGGCATCGACGACGTCCTCAGCGTCGTAACACCATCCACCGTCGCCGACGGCACGACGAACCGCTCGACGGCGTCGCCCTGCTCCATTTGCACCGAGTACGAGGCCAACGCCTGCAGCAGCGCCGGACCGGATTGGTACGTGGTCAGGCGCGGGCGCGCCGCATCAGGGATCTGAATCGACACCTTGGCGATCTCTTTCAGGTAGTTGTTGTCGCCGAGCTTCAGGCGATCGTCGGCTTCCTTCTTCGGATCCTTGGCGTCGGCCATGACCCATGGCACGCCCACGAGCGTGCCGGCTTCGTACGGCGGGTCTGGCAGAAAGTCGTTGCAGTTGTAGATGTGGACGGTGTTGTACCTGCCCTCCGCGCCGAGGCCTACCGCAGCGAGCAGCGCGTGGATGACGGCCCGGCGTCCCGACCCTTGCGCTTCGCTGAACGGGCCCGGAATGACGCACATCGCCTTGCTCGCGTCTTTGTCGCGGTACTTCGCCACCTGCGACCACGCGCTGCTTTGAATGATGTCCTTGGCCTTCTTGACATCACCATCGGTCATCGTCGGTACGAGGCCCGTGGCAAGCTCCCACATCGGACGCAGGACGCCGAGCAACGCGCCGATGCGCGACTCGACGGCGGAGCCACTTGTCACGAAGCGCTTGCCGACGATCGGCAGGATGCCGTACGGCTGCTTGCCGACACGGATCAGCGGCAGCGCGCCCGACGGCCGCAAATAGCGGACGGCGTACCAGCGCGTGTTGTACAAGTCGCGCGTCTTGAGGAAGCGCTTGCTGTCGTCGTCGCTGAAATCGGCGTTCCACAGCTCGAAGAGATAGTGACCGAACGTACCGCGCCAGAGCGCGTTCATCATGTGCAGCGCCGTGCGCTGATCGGCGAGATGCGCGCCGGTGATGTTGTCTGCCGGCAGCGCGTCGGGCGTGATGCCGAGCGCCCACGTGAGCAACTGCAGCGCATCCTTCTCGGTGCTCGACGCCGCTGGCGGCGCGCTGCCGGCCGTGCGCTCGTCAGAGGGGCTGTAGCCGGAGGCCTGACTCTCGGTGTTGTTGGTCGGCGTCCCCAGTGCGGCGAACCCCAACCCCGTTGAATCGCGATGCGCGGCCAGCAGGTCGGTCAGGTCGGCGGCACTCTCCTCGGCCGTCTTCGTCCACTCGATCCCGACGACGATGAGGCGCTCGAGCGTGCCGGTGGCGAGATTGAAGGGGACGCCGTGCTGTTGCAGCGCCTGTGCGTTCAACTCCTGCTGCGTGATCTGCAGCGCCATGCCGTTGGCGAGCGCCGCATCGAAGTCGATCATCCAGGCGCGATCTCCGCCGAGCAATGTCTCGGGGTTGTCGGTCGCCAGCCAATCGGGGGAGAGCAGCAGTTCGTCGGGAATGCGATTGCCCCAGATGCGAAAGACCTCGCGGCGGGGCGCGGCGTACCCGATCGCGCACCAGCGATCCGGCAGCAGGACGGCCCGCGTCGCCTTGGCGCGGGCATCGATCGTCTCAGTGTCGGGGAACGTCGGATCCGCCTCGACGCCTTCGGCCGGGAGCGCGTTGAGGGGCGTCAGGACGCGGACGATCATGGCGGCGCGGCCCCGGCCGAAGACTACCGTCAAGTCGCGAAGCAGACGCGCCGCCTCCGCGTCGTCGTGGGCGAAACGCGCGGTCCAGTAGGCGCGGCCCTTCTCCGATTCTTCCGGCGTCAGCGCCGGGACATGCTCGATGGTGTTCAGGTCGTCCGGGTAGACGCGGATGCGGAGACTCGTCGGCGTCTCGGGGGGAACGTAGCGCGTTTCCAGCCGCACCGGGAGCAGCGCGATGGGATGCCGCGCGTCGAGCGTCTCGATCATCACTGCGGGATCGCGCCCCTGCAGCAGTCCGCCGGCGAGCTCGTCGATGCGCGCGGACAGCTGCGTGCGTTGACGGATGGCGTCGTTGCGGCGGGCGCGCGCGGCTTCGATGCGCCGCTCGAGCGGCACCGTGACGTTCGGCGACGCTCCGGCGCTCTGCGCACGCTCGAGCGCCGTCTGCGCCTCTGCCAGGTCGGCGTCGATCGCGCGCCGTTCGGACTCGAGCGCGGCGAGCTCGGCACGCGCCGCCTTCAACGCATCAAGATTGAGATGAATTCGGGGCATTCGCCACCTTATGGCATTTTGAGCGCGTCGCCGCGCCAGTAGCCGCGGAACGGACGCTGGAGGATGGCGTCGGCGACCGTCGCGGCGTTGGGCGCGAGCCACCGGGCCGCTTTCGCACCGGTGACACCGTGCGACGCCGCGACGAGCTTCGCGGCGCCGAAGTGCTCGCCTGGAGCGACGCCGACTTCGCTCCAATCCACGTCGAGCCAGCTCTTGTTCGGCGACGGTGGTCCCATCGGGCTCGTCGAAACCGAAGCGCGGCTCCGTCATGTGTTCTTCGATGACGAAGAAGTAGTCGGCGATCTTCTTCGGAACGATGTCGAAGCCGACGTAGGTGATGTCCGCGTAGAGATGACCGCGCATGAACGGCGTAATGATGGCGTCGGGATCCATTTCCTTCAGGTCGTTCGGAATCGGAGGCACCGATCCGCCGGGGCGCACCTGCGACGGCGCGGCGATCTTGTACGCGTAGATCGACAACGTCGGGAAGCGCTCGAGCAGTTGACCGCGGAACAGCAGCACGAGCTTCGGCGTGTTGCCGGGCTGCTGCCCGAGCGGCACCTTCGCCCACTTGTGAATCGGCGCGATGTCGTCCTCCTCGTCGAAGCGCTGCCAGAACCGCTGAAACGGTGTGCCGCGGCTGTCGGTCGGAAAGCCCTGCCACAACAGCTCGCGCTCCATTTCGTGATTGGCGCCGAGCATCAGCGCTTCGACGAAGCGCGGATTCGTCTGCACCGGCATGATGAAGTCGGTCGGGAAGCTTGCCGACGCCGGGGAGAAAGATCTCGGGCGCGAGCTGCTCGAGCTTTCGTGACAGCGGAAAGCGGAGATGCGGAAAATACATCACCCGATCGAAGGTGCGCGGAATCAGATAACGCAGACGGGCGTCGAACGCCTGGTCGAGACGGTTGCTGAGGAAAAGGTGTGACAGCGAGCCGTCTTTCCACATGACGGCTTCGCCGCCGAGCGAGAGCATCGACGCCAGTCGCGCAGGCACCGTCTCCTGCGGATTCGCCCGCCGCCGCACCTCGGCGACGCTGGCGGCAATCGGGAAATTCACGGCGCGCAGCGACGGCACCGAGTCGGCCGGCGGCACCACCATCTGCTGGTAGTTCTTGAACGCTTCCGAGTAGCGGGTCAGCGTCGCGTGATCCTTGATCGCCGGAGGAACAGTGACCGTGGCCACATCGATGTCGGTCACGACTCCGGGCCGTGAATCGACCAGGCCGGCTGAGGACGATGGAGGCCTTCGCGCCCGGCACGACGCTCGACACCGGGAGGGTCGCGAAGACGGACCGATTGCCGTACATCTGGAGCGCCTGCACCGGAAGCGTCGCCACCGCGCCCGCCGCTCGGCTGCGGCGGAATGGTCTTGTCCTCCGCGAATCGACGCGCCGCGCCGGCGGTCTTGATGGCGCCGTTTCTTGCGTCGATACGAAGCGGCTGGCTCGTCACGCGGCCAGCGCTGACCGACGAGCAGCACGCCTTCCGTGCCACGAGTGCTGCTGTCCTGAATCAGGCGGGCCACGTTACCTGTCAACGGGTGTCCCACCGCCTGCTCGAGCTCCGCGACGCGGCGGGCGTGCGTCTCGGTGATGAGACCTCGACGCCAGACGTCGTCCATCGCCGGCGCGGTGCGAGGCAGCGTGGAGGCGAGCGTGCGCGCCGCGGCGTTCTGCTCCTGAATCGTCTTGATTTCCGCGCCGGTCATCGTGACATTCAGCCCCAGATACGGCGCCAGATTGACCTCGGTCGACAGATCGGCGGGCAGGGCGATCCCGTCGAACGAGCTGCTGCCCATCAGGCCGTCGGGCACGAAGCGGTTCGGATCGACGGCGGCGAGATGGTCGGACGCATCGGCAAAGGTCCGCACGAGCGTCACCATCTGCGCGGCGACCGGTACGTGTGCGGCGGCACGGGTGCGCCACTGCGCCATGCGGAAGGTCGGCCGCCGCGCGCTGGTCAGGCGCCGCATCGATCCGTCGAAGAGCTCGTGCGGCAGCGTCGCCGACTCGATCTGGCCGTACAGGCTTTCCGTCGGCGAGACACGAATGCGCACGCGCGCGGGCGCGAGGATCGCCAGCAGGCGCTCGGGCGGAAGCTTGGCGAGGTGTCGCGTCTCGACAGTTTCAACACGTCGCGCGACAACCGTGCGAGCGAGAACGCACGCTCGGCCGCGAGCACGTCGCCAACCTGCTCCCAGGCGGCCTGCATGAACTCGTCCTGGTTCTGTCGGACGACTTCCGCGCCCCAACCCGACGCCAGCCGATAGCGCGGCTGACAGTTGAGACCGTCGAGCCAGTGCTGCGACACCTTCGTCGTCGTCAACGGTGTGACGCTTGGCCGGATGCTCGCCGTAGATCGGCGGACTCAGCGTCGGCACATCGTCGGGCAACTCGGCACCGGTGGTGCTCGACGCCTGACCGCTGTTGAGCATCGCCTTCAGCCGGCTGGCAAAGGTGACGTTGGCAGCCGCGGGCTCGAAATTGAGCGAGACCATCGCCCCTTCGAAGATCGTCTGGTCCGGCTGTTCGCCGTTGAAGAGGAGATGGTCGGCGTCGACCGCGACGTCCTGTTCGCCGATACGGTTCAGGCTGGCGATGAGCGCCTTGTCGTTGGCGTACTTCTTCGGCGTCCTCAGGCGCCGCGCCAGCATTTCGATGTCGCCCACCGGACCGGTCGAGAACTCCCAGTGAAAGTACACCGGCAGTTCGATCGGCCCGGCCGTTGCCCCAGGCGGGGCCGAGATCAGCTGCGGCGAACGGCTGGCCGAGACCTGCGCAGCCGTCCGCCTTCGGTTGCGGGGACCACACACGCCAGATAGTCGTGGCGCGCTTCGAGCCGGCGTGGGCACACCAGCCGCGAGATGTTGCGCGCGGGCAGCGTCTTCAACTCCTGCGCCAGTCCGCTCTTCGACGCGTCCGAGATGACGCCGCTCGCCGCCACCTCGGGGTCGGCTCCGCCGATCTCAGAAACCGCTTGCGCATGCGCCCACAACCACGACTCGCCGAGATCCGGCAGCTCGGTGCCCGCTGCGGCGGCCGAGATCTCGATCGACGGCAGCGGTTGTCCGGGCTTCAACACGGGGGGACGCACGGACGCGCGATCGACGACGACGAGGACGAGCCATGGCCGCACGCGGTTGTTGGCGTCGGCATGCGCGGGCGTCAGCAGCCACGGAAAGTCCGGCGGATCGAAATCGATCGCCGCCAGGTAGTTCGGTTCGAAGTTGCGAGTCCCGGGCTTCGGCTCGGTGCGGACGATCAGGCGCGTGTCGATGCCGATGATGTCGGCGGGGCCGTAGAGCGTGAGGTCGACGTTGCCAGACACCGCCGTGGCGGTCGCGCCGTCCTGCTTGGCTTGCAGCGTCAGCCCCACGGAGATCCGCGGACGAGTCGCCAGTGCGCCGCCGGCGGTATCGGGATTGTGATGCGCGCGGGCGAGGCCGCGGCGCGCCCAGGGGGCGAAGCGATAGGGGATGCTCATGCGATCTCCGCCAGTTCGACGACCGCCAGGCTGGCCACGGCGACCTGCGTGTTCGCGGCGCGCTCCTGGTGCGCGCGCCACACGCTCGATTGCACGCTGGCGCCGGCCGTTTGCGTCATCGAGCCCTTTGCTGCGACGGTGACCGGGGCCGGGTTGACGCGGATCGGTGCCGGCTGCGGCGGCTGCGTCAGTGCCCGATTGCGCAGCGACGATCGTCCTGCGGCGCCGTGCGCCAGCATCGCGCCGTGCTTGTCCGCGCTGTAGAGCGTCTCGGCGATACGCAGGCGGAGAGCGGGGGGCAGCAACTCCTCGGCGCCGAGATCCGCCTCCTCGTAGTTCAGCGCGACCGGCACGGTCTCGCCGAGCTCGAAGTTGTCGTCGCCGAGCTCGTACCCGGCTGTGAATGCTTCGAACGACGGCTTCGCGAGCTTGTCGTCCTGCGACATCTCGAGGAACTGGGCCGCGGCGAAGAAGTCGGTGCGCGACCGGCGCTGCAGCTGGCCCGCGACCGCCTGTCCGCTCTGCAACAGCTGCAGCGCGCCTTCGCCAAATTCGTTCGGGCCGTCGATCGCGCTGCCGCTGGCCTTGGCCATCCGCAGCTCGAACGGCACGAGCTTCTGCTGGAACAGGAGCGTGCCGAGCGGGTGCGCGAGGACGTCCGTGCCCGCATCGATGTCGGCGAGCGTGACCATGCCCGTGCCTCCCTGCGGCAACTGTGCGCTCCAGTTCGCGCGCTTGCCGATCTCCTTGGCGAGCTCCTCGCTGACCTTGACCGTGATTTGCGGCGTGTCGCGATCGGTGCCAAAGCTCTCGTCGATGTGGACGGAAAAATCGGGCAGCGGCCACGGCGTATGGACCTTGGCATTGCCGGCGATGTGCCAGCGTCCGGGTCCCGCCAGCAGTCCATCGAGGTGGACCGACGCGAAGTCGATGCCGAACACGTGCACGGCGAGATACGCGTAGATGTCCAGCTCGAAGTAGAACTTCGGCACGAGATAGCAGATCGCGTCGAAGCCGAATCCGCCCTCGATGCTCGCGATGCCGATGTCGGCCCAGGCGCGCAGCGAGGCGCCGGCTTGAATCGTCGCCGAAGTGATCGCGAAGTAGCCCTTCAGCTCGATGCCGACGATGCCGATGTCGAGGCTGGCGCCGACGCGATCGAACGGCATCGGAATGTCGGACGGTACTTCCTTGAAGCGTGGATGGAAGCCGCCGGCGCTGATGAGGAATGTCGGCTGATCGCCGAACTGCGCGCGGAACGCGAACTGGCCGGTGATGCTGATCAGCGCGACGCGCGAGTGAATCAGCTTCGCGTCGAAGGAGATGCGCAGCGGATCGAACTTGACCGAGCCGACGAAGTCGAGACGGAGATAGAGGAGCGCGAGGTCGGCTGACAGGAGCGGCGGCACCTGGATGATCGCCTGGCCGAGGAGCGTGAACCCGTCGGCTTCGATGAGCAGCCCCATGCGGACGGTGACGAGGCTCGGCGTGCCCCACCCGAGCTCCAGCATCGGGCCGATGATGAAGCCGCCGCGCTTGATCGGAAACATCGCGCGCAGCGTGTTGATGATTTGCGGCGCGTTCGCAACAGGGTTCTCAGGAAAGAGCACCGCGTCGAGGTTGCCGGCGCCCAGCGCTTGCGACAGTGCCGGCGGACTGGCGGTGTGCTGCACGCCAATCAGACCGCCGATGCCGGTCAGCGTGAAGCCGAACGACAGCTGAATCGGAGGAAACTGTCCGAAGATCAGCAGCAGCAGCGAGAACCCGGCTTCCGAGTGCGTGTTGAGCAGGCAGATCGCTTTGACGTCGACCGCCATCATCTTCAGCTCGAGGATTCCCGCGTAGCCTTGCTCGTCCACCGCGAGGTAGCCACCGCCCTTGACGATCCCCGCGTCGAGCGACAGGCCGATGCCGTTCGGCGGTTTGAACGCGAACTGCACGTCGCGTCCGGCCGCGCCACCCTTCAGCCTTGCGAGAATCCCGAGACGATCGACCGACGCGGCGAATGGTCCGAGCGCGACGCCGAACGACGCCGAGACCTCGATCTCGAGATTCGTGAAATTCCCGCCGGCCGGGTTCAGCCCGAGATTGATGAGTTGGAGCTCGAACGGTCCGGTGGGCAGCGTCGGCACGGGCAGGCTGACCCGGAGGCCCGTGCCGTTGACGAAGCGCAGCGTCCCCGCCTTGTCGGCTTCCGCGACGACATCGAGTGCGACGGTGATGCCGTCGCCGAGAATCATCTTCAGGAATCCGTCGGACGGCTGAATGGTCGCCTTGGCGTCGTGCGCCGAGAAGCGGAGCAGCGGCTCGCCGTTTGTCAGCTGCAGTGCGACGCCTAGTTCGCCGATCGAAATCGTGACGCCAGCCGTGTTGTTGCTGATGACGAGCGCCCCGCCGGCTTTCTTTCGGGTCAGCTCGAGGCCGAAGGTGTAGTCGTTGCTGACCTGCACCGCGCCAGGAGGCGTCACCGGCACCAGGAGGTCGACGCTGGGCGTCCCCGTGAGAGCCAACGTGATGTTGGTGCCGTCGATTGGCTTGCTCTTGTTGACGGCGAGCTTCAGGCCCGCCTTGATCGCGGACGGCGGGACGACGTTGAACTCGATATCGCCTGCGAGGCTCGCGCTGAGGGCCGCCGGCACCTTCAGCGTCAGCTTGGGCTTGCCGGCAAAGTTTGGCAGCGTCTGCTTGACGAGCGTCGGGGCACCAGAGATCGGAGCGGTGAAGGAGCGATCGATGAGGCTGCCGATGAGGAGAGCGACAATGCCGAGCGCCGCCTGGGTATCGGCGACGTCGCCCGCGGAGGCCGCGCCGAGGAGCGACGCCAGCTTGTCGGCCTCGTGCGAAGCGGCTGGATTGGCCTGAGCGTCGCCGCTCAGCATCAGCAGAATCTTGCCGATCGTCAGCGCGCTCGGATACCGGGCCGTCGCCTCGAGTGTCCGCAGACGCTCGATCTGCTGCAGCACCGGGTCCACGACCGCGAGGGCGGCAGGAAGTCCGCCACCACCGGCGGCCGCGACTGCCTGCTGCACGTAGCCAAGCGCCACGAGCGCCTCGCCGACAATCGTCACGGCAACGGCCAGCGATTCCTGGGCGCCGTTGTGTTCCTTGAAATCGAGGAGGTCCGGGTTCGCAGGTGGAGCGCCGGGGTTCTTCAGGCCGAGCGCTTCCCACAGCAGCGTGGTCGCGGCGGCCTGATCGCCGGGCGAGAGTCCACTGGCGGTGAGCGCGCGGCTGACGGAGGCCTTGTACCAGGCCAACGCTTGCTTGAGTACTCGGTCGGGTTCGGCCATCGCAAGGTCCGCTGCGGGCTGCGGCGCATCGACGTGTCTTGGTGACGGGCCTGAGTCGGTCGGGTTACGCGTGCGGCGCCGTGGTCAGCCGCGACCGTCTGGTTTTCGCCACCGGTTGTAATGTTTGTGCCTGTCAGATTTAAGAGAGACGGACATTCAAGCACAGGAGGGCGTAAAAGGGAGCTCGACAATACACAAAAAGATTGCTCAGTCTGCAGGATCTTACGACCATCGGCTGAACAGCTCAACGCTCACCGTAGATCGGTTGCTCGGGCGCATCTGACGAATCGGTGATCAGCGACGACGACACGCGCCCGCCAAAGCGACGATGAACCAGCCAAAGCCGGTGCTGACGAAACGGCTTCATACGTTACGCGTCGAGAGCGTTGTTCACGCTCGTCAGGAAGGCGCTGCGAACAGGATCGTTCAGCCCATCATTGCCGTTGAACAATATGGTCCAGTCCAGGCCGTTCGGACGCGAGCTCGCGCAGGTGAAGGTCCCGGACATGTCGCCAATTCGCGAAAAGTTCGGCGCGCGGCCGCCGAGGCCCCAAACCGCGACGTGTCCGATCGTGAGCGCCACCGCGGGGGCCGTCGCCGCCAGCCCGCCGCTGGCCGCGGTGACCTCGGTCGCGAGCCCGCCGTACGGCTCGGAAACCCAGGATGGCGTCACATCCGGATGAAAGACGGATTGCGTGGCGTTCGTTGCGTGATACCGGACCTCGCCGGCTATCGGGCTGATCGAGTGCGCGGTCCGCACATCGGCGATGCCGAGAGGCGTCAACACCGCATCGCGAAGATAGTCGTAGAACGGTCGTCCGGATAGATGTTCGATGGCGAGCCCGAGGAGCAGGTACCCGAGATTCGAATAACGCCGATCCAATGGCAGGGAGCTGTCGCCGGGCGTGAATTGAAGCGGCTCGCCGAACATGTATCTCGCCACGTCGCCGGCCGATGGTACGTGATTGAACGAGTAATCCCCCCCGATCGTCCGCAGTCCAGGACCTGAACAGGGATCAAATGGTGAGGTGCCGGGATGCAGCGTCGGCGACGCCACGTCCCGAGTCCATCCACCGGTATGGTCGACCAGTTCCCGCAACGTAATCGTGTTGATGCGGCCGTCAGCTGTCTGCCCGGGCAACGGTGCCGCGGTGATGCCCAACATCGGAAAGATATGCCGATTCAAGAACAAGAGGTTCTGGGGAAACGGCAGCGAGTGCTGGTACGCGGCAATTGCTGCCGCGGTGAAAAGCTTGCTCAAGCTGGCCAGTCGAAACCACGAGTTGGGGTGGCACACCGGGTAACCGGTCTCCGCGTAGGTGAAGGCCCTCGAGCACAGTAGCCGGCCCGACTGAGCGATCGCGAGGCTACCGGCGCGAATGCCGTGTAGCTGCATGAACGATCGCATCAGCATTTCGACGTAGGCAAACCGCGGCTGATACGTTCCGGTCAAGGTCCAATAGCGCGGCTCCGCAATGTCGTCGTTGGCGAAGATCGCGCCGTACAGATCCTGCATGTTGTCAGCTGACCGCCCCGCGGCGCGTACTGCAATCGGCATCCGGCCTTCGGCCAGGTTGCGATCGAACTCGCGCTGGTATTCGTCCGCGTCGATATGGTGCCGTGCGACGAATGGCCCGACTGAATCATCTTTGAAGATGGCGTGATAGCGGGGACCATCCGACGGCAGCACGAGGAGCGGGCGATTGCCCGGTGGGACCAGAGCATCGAAGAGTTGCTGGTAGGTCTCGCGCGTGAAGAATCGCCAGGTCGACGCGTGCACATCAGTCGCAGGCGGCCGCCAGACGGCCGCGATGATCGGCGAGTCGACGGTGCCGTAGCACGACACCTCGTGAAGCACGAGACCCCGGTTGTTGTTGAGCGTATCCTCGCTGTCGAATTCTTGCTGTGTCAGGCCATGACGGCCGGCCCAACTCTGCCAGAGCTGTTCGAACACACCCGCAAACGCCGCATCGTTGCGATCGCCGGTCGCCGACAAGAGCACCGGGACATAACCTTGCGGTGTCAGCTCGTCGACGAGCGATTGATAGTCGGCCGCGGAGCGATTGTGAAAGGCGACGTAGGCGGGCCCTGGACGCTGAACCCACACCGCCGCATAACGCGCCGCGGAAGGGGAGCCATACACGCACAACGAGATCATGCGGTATCCCTGAATCGACAGCTGATCGAACCAGTGCTGATGTTCGGCGCCAGACAGTCTGTGGTACGCGCGGAAGATCGCCATAGTGGCGGCAGTATATGCCCCGCGTCTCAAAAGCGTCACAGCGCTGCAGAAATCGGTTGGTGGCGATGATCCTCGTTCGAACTGCGGTCCGGAGCCCGCGGGACCGACGCGTGTGATAGAGTCCGGCACTTCACGACCAGGGCCCGATTGTTGGTGCATCGCACCGGCACGGTCGATTTGTTGAAACGGGACACTGTAATCACAAGCGGAGATGCGCAATGGCGACGCACCCCAATGCGATGCTGATCGCGCGATTGTTTGCAGCGCTTGACGAGCACGATGCCGAAGCCATGGCGACGTGTTACCGGACTGACAAGGTCACCTTCCATGACATCGCCTTCGACATCCATGAAAAGCCACGCCTCTACGGGATGTGGCGAATGATCTGTGAAGGCGAGAGCGGCATCCGAGTCTCGGTCAAGAGCATTGAGGCCGACGACCTTCGAGGCGAGGCACGAATCGTCGATAGGTACAAATTCGGTAAAGATACTGAGAAAGGCAAAGGGGGGAGACCGGTCGTCAACGAGATTACGTCGCGCTTCTATTTCCATGATGGCCTCATCGAAGAGCAGACCGACTTCTGCGACGCGCGTACGTGGGCGGAGCAGGCCATCGGCGGGCTCGGAGGGTGGCTGGCTGGACGGCTGCGCTTCTTGCGCAGCTTCACCGCGAACAGGAAGCTCGGGCGATTTCTGAGGGAGCACCCGGATCCACCTTCACGGCCGTCGGCAATCGCGCACGACCGCTGATCACCGAAGCGCATCTTGCCGTTGTGATGTTGGCGGCATGTCGGCATCAACCGAGCTGATAGCGAATCGGCACGTCGGCGGCTTCCTCCGGCGGCGGTACGGGAAAGGCCTCGAGAATCGTTTTGGTCAAGAGTTGGCTGCGAAGCGCGCATCGCGTCCGCCACCCAGCGGGCCCGGAATCACGGTTTCGACGGCCCGTACCGAGATTCGCCACCTCGCCCCACGGGAACAGCACTTCATCCAACGGCTCGATGTCGAGCGAGCGATTGATCGCCGGCGCAAGGAAGAACCGCTGTCGATTTGCCCCGGCTTTGCCGGCAACACGAGCGTCCACATGCCGCTGAATCAATCACTTCAACAGCAGGGTCATTTCACCTGAGAACTTCGCACTTTCTCAGCGGCGAAAGACACGCCGCCGGAGTAACCGCGGCTCGTGCTCGACGCGACGCCGTGTTGGAACGACTGGCAATGCGTGTGGAGGCCGGCGATGAGGCGTCCAAGATATCCGCCGATCAGGCCAGAGAGCTGCGGGCGCGCACCATGTTGGTCAGGATAAAGAACGCGGCTTGCTCAGTTATCGGGTGGGCACGGGTGATGTCTGTGAACGTTGGGAAGGAACGAACTTGTCGTACCGGGTGCGCGCAAAGAGAATCGCCACGATCGCCGCGAGAATTGCCACGGCCGCGTACCTGACGAGTCGGCGCGTCCAGCGGCGCGGCGCATTCGCCGGACGCGCCTCGGGTCTCGCACTCACGGGCTCGACGAACCGATAACCCCTCCGCGGCACGGTCTCGATAAATCGAGCGCTCGAGCCCTTGTCGCCAAGAACCGTTCGGAGGCGGCTGACGACAACGTCAAGACTGTGGTCAAAGTGTACGTGTCTGTCGGGCCATAACGCGCGCTCAATCTCCTCACGAGTGATCAACTCGCCGGGCCGCTGTAGGAGCAGACAGAGCAGGTCGATGGCCTGTCCGCTGAGCCTGACCGGCTGCCTTCCGGCCCTCAGGACCCTCCGCCGATCGTCGAACTCAAATTTTCCGAACCTCTTGACCACGGCGGGCCCCGTTTCGAGCGGATCGCGGCTCAGATTCTACATACGTGACAGTTTGCGAGGAAGAATTGAGCGTTTGTGAGTTGAATCAGCGCGCGCCGGATGGTCCGATGCCAGGCACGGGATCGCTCGCGCTGAACGCGATCTCGCTAGGAGGACGCGCAATGATCAGGCTTCCCAGGGCAGCGGTGTGGGCTGTGGCCATCTTCCTGGCAGTGGCATTTGTCGCGTTTGGAATTTCGAAGCTCGAAGGCGCCTCGGCCATGCATTGGACTGAGCGGTTCCGGCATTGGGGTTACCCCGAGAACGCTCAGTACGTCGTCGGCGTGTTCGAAATTCTCGGTGGTCTCGGTGTGTTGATTCCACGATGGAGACGAACCGCTTCCCTGACGCTCGGCGCCCTCATGATCGGCGCGCTGTGCACGCATGTCGTTAACGCCGAATTCCCGCGCGTCATTCCACCGCTTGTCCTTGGCGGACTCGCGTTTCTGATGTGTTTGTCGCAGGGTCGGCCTCCAGGAGCACAGACGCCCGATCGCAGGAATGGAATGTGATGCCGTCGCGGCTAGTCGCTATCGAAACCCGTCCCACGATTGGCTGGAGCTCCCACCCGGTCATGCCGCATGGACGAGCCAGCTGCGGAAATCGTCCCAGACACGCAGCCAACCCACTAACGCGTTCCCGGTCAATAACTTACGTCACTGGGTGATTTCACCTTAGAACCCGCCCTTAGACCCGTCGGCTCGCCGGATCGATGTATAAGTCTGTGTCCGCGCAACCTCTTCCTTGGATCGGACCTCCAACCCCGCTAGAATGCGCGCCGAACGGTTCAGCTAGGAGGATCCTCGATGCGAGCGCTGATGGCCACCGTGGGGACGTTGATTTTCGCCGCTGGCTTCGCCGCGGGCGGCCGGTGGCAGGCGCCGGTTGGAGCCCGGGGGTTCACAGTCACGATGGACTGTGGCGCCACCTCCACCTCGCAGCTCCGGACGACACTCTATTTCGGGCTCGCGCGGCCCAAGGGGTCCGTGAGCGAGCTTGAGTGGCAGATATTCCTGCGCGACGAGGTGACGCGGCGGTTTCCCGAGGGTCTGACGGTGTGGGGGGCGGAGGGCCAGTGGCAGGCGGACGTCGGCAGGATCGATCACGAACAGTCGAAGGTCCTGCTCCTCGTCCACCCCGATACGGCGGCGGCGCGGCAGTCGGTCCAGGCCGTCATCGAGGCGTATCGCAAGACCTTCGAGCAGCAATCCGTTCTCTGGGAAAGCGCCCGCGTTTGCGTCGCAGCGTGAGCGCCGGGATACGCTGACCGGGTTCGACGTGTTCAGTCAGGCAGCGCGCCTTCGGCGCGCTAGCCAGTTCGAGCCTCGCACTCTTCCGAACGGTGTCCCTCGCTGCACTCGGTGTGTCGAGCGATGAGTCGATCACTTGCGGTCGGGGAACAGCGCCTTCCGCAAAGATGCTGACCGTTCCTGCATCTCTGTCATGAATGCCACGAAGTGCGGGTCCTGGCGGATCGGATCCAGGTTGGGATCGCGCGTAAACAGCGGATAACACGGAAACCCGGTCGCGGCGGCTTCCCGTAGCCACTGGACAGCCTCCTGGGCACGTCGCATGCGCGCCGAGGCGCAGGCGGCGAAATATGCCGCGTGATGCGAGGGATTGACCGCCTTCCTCCGACCGACGTTCTCGATCAACGTTTCGGCTTTAAGGGGTTCGGACTCGGCCAAGAGCAGCGCCTGCATGGCCGGCAAATTGCCGCTCGCGTCGTCCGGGTATTTACGGAGCGCTCGTCCCAAGTGGAGCGCTGCTTCCTGTCGTCGGTCCAACCGAAACAGCGCGAAGGCGGTGTTCGCTTCAACCAATTCCGGCAGAACGGGCCCGGGAATGCTCAGGAGTGTCGCGAGCGCTTCTTCATCCTTTCCCATCCAGAGCGTGGCTTGGGCCCGCGAATTCAACGCCTGCGCATTGCTCGGATTAATCGCGAGCGCGATGTTGGCGTGTTGGAGGGCTTCTTCGAAAAAGCCGACGTGGACGTAAACACGCGCGAGTCGTCTGTGAGCTTGATCTGAATTCGGATTGAGGGCGAGCGCCCGGCGGAATTCCTGGACGGCTCGCTCGTGAGCGAAATGTTGTGAGTGGCTCCAGAGCAGATCGCCGCGCGCGAGGTAGGCTTCCGGCAGATCCGGGTTCAGGGAAAGGGCCTTCTCGGCAGCGGCGAACGCCTTCTCCTCGAGGTCTCTGGTTTCCTCAGGAGTGACGTACGCCAGTCGGGATACCTGAGCCGCGGCGAGCTCCGCGTAAGCGGGCGCGAAACCAGGATCGACGCCGATCGCGCGGTCCAGCAGCGCGATGGCAGCCCGGCTATCAGCGTCGGTGGTCCGGACGCTCAGATACCGCGCGCGGAGTACTGCGTCGTACGCCACAGGGTTGACCGGACGCGGCTTCCCGAGACGCGCCTGCTCCGAGGCCGGAAGTCTCGCTCGGACCTGGTCCGCGATCGCGGCAGTGACTTCGTGCTGGAGCGTCAGGACATCGCGCACGTCGCGCTCGTAGGTATCGGACCAGATCTTTCGGTCGGAAGCCGGATCGATCAGGTTTGCCGCAATTCGAATGCGGTCGCCCGAGCGCAAAACGGAGCCGACTACCACCGCCTGCACGCCGAACTCGCGGGCAACCTTACTTGCTGGAGCCTGCACTCCCTTGTATTTCATGACGGAGCTGCGGGCGATGACGCGTAAGCTCCTAATCTTTCCGAGCTCAGCGATGAGAGCGTCGGTGATGCCATCGGCAAGATACTCCTGCGCTGGATCACCCGAGAGGCCGTCTAGTGGCAGCACTACAAGCGACGTGATGTCGATGCTTGTCCCTTTTGCGGTCCGGCCGACAGGCCATACAAAGACGCTTACCACGACGAAACCGAGCGCAACCATTCCGGCCAGGAAGAGTCGCGGGGTCGACATTACGCGCCTGGGACTTGCTCGCGGTTCGACCTCGTCGAGTACCTGCCGATGCGGCTCCTCGCACGTCTCCATTGCCGCGGTTGCCGCCGTTATACCCAGCTTGTGAGTTTCGTGCTGAGCAAGACGCAAGCCGCGGCTGTGCCACCAGGCATCGAGCTCCGAGCGGAAGCCATAAACCGTGCCTTGCTTCTCGTGCACATGCCGGTGCACGGGCATCCCTTCGCGCTTCTCCCATCGCTGGACCGTGCTCACATCGCGCTGAAGATAGGCGGCGATGTCCTTCCACGAATCCAGCCGATCGGAACGGTCTTCGTCAGGAGATCGTCCGGATGACGGCCGCGGAGATTCCTTCGACATGACGTTGCTCGTTGCGCAGTGAGGCGGGTGCGGCCGGATTCTAACGCCGCTGACCCGGCACCGCAACCAACGGCATTCCGCCGCAATGTGCGGATCGTCCTCGCGTCCAGCACTTTACAGCTTGATTGGCTGGTGGGCCAGGGCGATCGTGCACACCGGACAGCGCGTCGGAGCGGGCTCGCGTTCCCGACTGCAGCTGGCAATACGGGCTGACCAGGAAGGGAGCCGTCAATGACATTCCGCAGCTGGAAATTGAACTCTGCTGGCATGGTGTTCTTCGTCGCGTTTGGTGTTCCCCACCCCGGTGCCGTCGAGACCACGAAGACGCCCTCGCAGTGGTCCGATGAGCACCTGAACCAGGTTCTGGAGTGGAATCAGATCTTCGTCGACACTCTGATTGCGACGAAAACACCGAATTCGTCGAGTCAGCGGCTTGGGGCCATCGTTCACACTGCGATCTTCGATGCCTACAACGGCATCGAACGACGCTATACGCCGATCGCTGTTGAGAATCCGGCGCCAAAGGGAGCATCGCGCCGCGCTGCGGTCATCGCTGCCGCGTACACGACATTGGTGAGTCTGTTTCCGCCTCATCTGTTTCCGTCTCAACAGCAGGTCCTGGATTCCAGCTATGCGGCTTCACTGGCGGCGCTCAGCGACGATGCCAGTGAGGGCGGCGAGTCGCGTGAGCGAGGAATCGCTTGGGTACCGAGGTTGCCAACGCCGTGCTCTCCTGGCGGGCGGCCGATGGCTTCACCGGGCCGCTCGATCCGTTCACTGGAGGAGAAACGATCGGCCAATGGCGGCCAACATCGGTGACGCCGCTGCCGACACCGCCGCGGACATGTGGCGCCATGAGCGCCCAGGGATTGGCATACACCTCGATGTTCGTACTGGCCAGCAACACACAGTTTCAGCCTGAACGACCGCGAAATCTGGCGAGCGATACGTATGTGGACGATTTCAACGCGGTGAAGATGCTCGGTCGCAGGACAGGCTCGACACGGACCATGGATCAGACAGAGCTTGCGCCCTTCTGGGAGGGAAACGCGAGCGTGCATTGGAATCAGGCCGCCAACCAAATCGTGCGAGCGAACCACTTGTCAATATCCGCCACGAACAGGCTGCTCGCGGTCTTGAACATCGCAATGGCGGACACTGCGTTCACCATCTGGACTGCCAAGCGGTTCCTCGGCTCCCTCGAGACCGACGTGACCTGGCGACCTGCAACCGCGATCCCGGCTGCGGCCACCGACGGTAATCCGAAGACCACTCCTGACCTGGACTGGGTGCCGCTCGTGAACACACCCTGTCACCCGGAATACCCGGCCGGACATCCCGCCTTGAACGGCGCGGCCGCGACGGTTCTCCTCGCCCGTTTCGACGACGCGCAGGCGTTTACGCTCACGACAACAGGACTACCGAGCCGCACGTATCACAGCGTCACGCAAGCGCGTCGTGATGGTAACAACGCCCGAGTCTGGGGCGGGATGCACTACCCGAGCACCATCGCCATCAGCGACGGCGTGGGCGAGGCGATCGCCAACTACGTCAATCAAAACTCGATGCAGCGACGTCGCTGAGAGCCTCACAAACGTTGCTGCGCTCAGCGTGGAGCTTGCGGCCCTGACTTCTCCTCCCTTCCGCAGAGATTCGTTCTGAATTTCTGCCAGCTGGCTGCCGCACTTGAACAATCAGCGGAGCCAACCGTATACTCCACACACCGTCTTAGGGGAGAAATTATGCCCGGACCGTCGCTGCCCCTCGTTCAAGGAACGCTGGATCTGCTTGTGCTCCGGACACTCGCCTCCGGGCCGATGCACGGATACGGCGTCGCCACCAAGGTGCGCGAGCGTACCGGCGGCGAGTTGAGCATCGAGGATGCGGCGCTCTATCAGTCACTCCATCGCCTCGATCGGCAAGGCCTGGTCGACGCCGAGTGGGGGCCCTCGGAGAACAACCGCCGCGCTCGCTACTACACGCTGACGGCAGCGGGGCGCAAGCGCCTGCGTGAAGAAACCAGTAACTGGCGCCGCTACTCCCGCGCGGTAGAAGCCGTTCTGCAAGAGGCATGAAACCACGCCCCTTCTGGTACCTCCGGCGTCGGTCGGTGCAATCCGACGTGGACGAGGAGCTGAACGTGCATCTCGAGATGAGGGTCGAAGAGCTCCGATCTCGCGGGATGCCGATCGAGGATGCGCGGCGGGAAGCGCTGAGGCAGTTCGGCGACCTCGAGGGAACGCGCGAGTACTGCCGGCGGAAGGACGAGGAAAAGGAAACGCAAATGCAACGATCCCTGATGTTCCAGGACTTCACGCAGGACGTCCGGATCGGCTTCCGAAGCCTGATGCGGGTCCCCATTCTCACCCTGACGATCATCGTCACCGTAGGTGTCGGCATCGGCGCGACCGCGGCGATCTTCAGCGCGATCGACGCCGCACTGCTTCGGCCGCTGCCGTATGCCCACCCCGAGCGCCTCGTGCGCATCTACACCGATGCGCCGCCGTTCAAATGGCGGTTCTCCGTCGCGGACTACCTCGCGTTTCGCGACGCAGCAGACACAATTCGAGGAGAGCGCCACCTTCACGGACCGGTCGGTGATCTACAGCGACGGCGTCTCGTCCGAAATGTTGCGCGCGCGCGTGGTCTCGTGGTCGTTCTTCTCGGTGCTCGGCATCCGGCCCGCGATCGGCCGCGACTTTGCCGAGTCTGACGGACGGCCCGGCAGTCCACCATCCGTCGTGGCCAGTCATGCCTTCTGGCAGCAGCGTCTCGGAGGCCGGGCCGATGCGATCGGCCGGCCGATCAAGCTGGATGGCGCCGATCACACGATCGTCGGTGTGCTGCCGACCCTCTCGGGACCCCTCGAACGCCGGCAGGACCTGTTCGTCATCCAGCAATTCAGTCCGCCTCGGCGCAAGGGCCCGTTTTTCTATTCGGTTGTCGCGCGGTTGCCCGAAGGGACCGATCGATCCCTGGCCGCAAGCGAGCTGCGCGCCATCAACAAGCGGCATCTTCCCGATTTGGAAGGCGTCGTATCAGGACGACAAGGCCACGTGGAGCATGGAGGATCTGAAGACCGCCGTCGTCGGTGACGTGCACGCGATTGCGGGTCTGGCGCTGGCATCGGTGGCGTTCGTGTGGCTGATCGCGTGCGCGAATGCCTCGAACCTGCTGATCGCGCGCGTGGCGAGCCGCCGGCAGGAACTGGCTGTCCGCGCGGCGCTCGGCGCGTCGCGCGGACGCGTCGTGCGGTATCTCCTTGCCGAGAGCGCTGTGCTCGCAACGGGTGCCGTTGCGCTCGGCGTGGGCGTCGCGTGGGCCGGCGTCCAACTGCTGCAGGGCTTCGGGTCGACGTACTTTCCCCGCACGCAGGAGATGGGGCTGGATGCGCCGGTGTTGTGGGTGCTCTCAGCCCTTGCCGCCTGCAGCGGATTGCTCTTCGGGTTCGCGCCTGCCATGCACGGCACCGGCGGATCGGTTGACGCATCGCTGCGATCGTTAGGGCGATCGACGACCGGTAACCTCGCGGCCCGGCGCCTTCGCCATGCCCTCGTCGCCTCGCAGTTCGCGATCGCGACGCCGCTTCTCATCGTCGCCGGCCTGCTGCTCGCGAGCCTGAATCAGCTGAAGAACGTCGACCTCGGCTTCGATCATCGCAATGTGATCACCGGATCAGTCCGTCTGCCCGCCGCACAGTATGAGGATCCAGGAAGGGTAGGACTGTTCTGGGACGAGCTCGCGCGCCGCGTGACCGCCCTGCCGGGCGTTGTGGGAGTCGCGTTCACGGACGGCTTGCCGCCCGATGGCGTCGGCAATATCAACAACTTCGATCTCGAGGATGTCCCGAGCACCGCTGGACAATCGCAACCGGTAAGCGCGTGGCTGGCGACGACGCCGGAGTATTTCCGGGTGCTGGGTCTTACATTGTTCGAAGGGCGGCTGCTCGAGGAACGGGATGCGCTCACGCCGAATCTCGAATCGGTCGTCGTCGATCGCGCGTGGGCCCGGCGCTTCTTTCCTGGCGGGAGTGCCGTCGGCAAGCGGTTCCGCGAGGGTGGATGCACGACATGTCCGTGGACCAGCGTCGTCGGCGTGGTGAGCGAGGTGAAATACCTCGGCCTCGACAAGCCTGATGACGGCACCGTGTATTCGCCGATGCGTGGAACCGAAGAGCTCGCTCGGTTCCTCGTGGTCCGCACGCATGCCGATCCGTCGAGCCTGTTGCCGGCCCTGCAGCGGACGGTGCGCGAGCTCGACCCATCCGCGCCGCTCTCAGCCGTCGCGACGATGGACGATCTCATCACGCAATCGGTCGAGGGGCCGCAGTCGATGTCGCTGTTGGTGGCGACGTTCGCGCTCGTCGCGCTCGTGCTGTCGGTGGTCGGCATCTACGGCGTAATGGGCTACTACGTGCAGCAGCACATCAAGGAAATCAGCATCCGCATGGCACTCGGCGGCAGCTCCGCGGACATCCTACGGCTGGTGGTCGGTCAAGGGATGCGCGTCGTGATCATCGGAGTTGTTTGCGGCATGGTCGCCGCGTTCGGCGCCACACGGTTGCTATCGAGCCTGTTGTTCGGTGTCAGCTCCGCAGACCCGCTCACGTTTGTGACTGTGAGCGGCGCTCTGGTGATTGTGGCGCTCGCCGCGTGCTTCATGCCGGCTCGACGAGCAGTCGGCATTCAACCTGCAGCCGTCTTGCGAAATGAGTAACTCGTACGCTGTTACTGTCTCGAGACGATCAGCCGGGTTGGTGAAGTAGCACGGATCGTGACGAAGAGCACCAGGTCGACGCCTTCGAGCCGGCGCCGGTGTCCGATGCGGAAGTCCTTCCGGCGGGCAAGCGCTCGGCCGTTGACTGTCAGGCCGGCGCCACCGTCACCCCAGCCCTTCACGACCAGCGCGGCGTTCTCGAGCGGGGAGTCGGCGCTCGCGCCCAGTGTGAGCGCGAGATCCGCGCTCGCTCCCGGCGTTCGTTCCACGATCCAGGCGCGATCGCCAGGATCGTACTCTCCGCCGACGTAGCCGTCGGTCTCGATGGTCAGGGGTGCGGGGCTTTCCCACGAGCGCGCAAGCGACGCGAGATCGGCGATGTCGTGGTCGCTCAACCCCTCGAGGTGAATCTTGGTGACGCTGTCGCGCGTCTTCGAAAGCGGCTTCCAATACATGTGCGTAAGCGACGAGTGGCTGGCCCGGTCCGCCGCCAGCGCGTACCGCCCGTTCGACGGCTCGAATGCTGTCGGCCAGTGGTTCCACCAGGGATAGATGCTGATGTCGCGGCGGACTTCGCCCGAGTAGACGTCGAACCTCGGTTCGTCCTGCGACCGGGCGATGGCGAACGGCTTGAAACGCGATCGCGTGTTGATCCGTTGAATGCCGCCCCGGGCCGGCTGCGGCGGATCGTGCGGCGGCGTCGTCGTCTCCCAGGAGATGTTCACGGCATCGCCGTGGCTGTTGGCGATCACCAGGCCGCTCGGTTCGATCGCGTCGTTCGGCGTCATCCCGGGCCCCATCACGACGATGCCCTCGTGCCACTCGCGATCGGCATCGGGCTTGGACGAATGCACGACGATCTTGCGCACGCCCACGCCGTCCGGATAGATCGTGTGAATTTCGTCGGTCCAATCTGCCCAGTCCGTGAGTGGATCGGGGTACACCGGCAGGTAGCCGACGCCAATCGGCGCATAGCGCCAATGGACGACCGCCCGCGCCTCGCTCGACTCGAGGATGCGCACCTGCGAAAAACGGCACTGCTTGTCCGACATCGGCTCGGCGCTGCCGACCATGCCGGGCGGAAATGTCTCGGTGAACTCGTTGTCGTACCAGATGCCGTTCTCGGTGACCCAGTGCGGGATGTAGCTGGTACCACGCCAGAAGGTGAACCAGTACGGCGCCTGGTCGAAGCGGACGACGACGTCGGGCTCATCGCCCACGCGCCACACATCGTCCCACCCCTTGTAGTAACGCAGGCGGGTGTAGATCGCGCCGAACGAATCGGGTCCCGCCGGCAACGTCGGCAGCGAGCGCGGCTCGATCGGGGCCGGCGCCGAGGGCTTCTGCCGCGTGAAGCGCGTGCCAATGTCCGCAGCGCTCGCGGCGCGCGTCGTGATCTGCAGCTCGTCGAGGATGCCGTCGAGCAGAATTCGCGTTCGCTGTTGCCGGTTCGACCCGACCCCCTGGCTCTGTTCCATCTCGTAGGCATTGCGTCCGATCCACAAGTCGGCGCTCGATGCCTGACTGAGCCCGCCGGTGCCAGCCGCCGCGCCGACGGCCTCGCCGTTCACGTAAAGCGTGATGCCTTTGCCTTCCTCGAATACCCCCGCGACGTGGGTCCATTGCCGAAGCGGAACGTGCGAGGCGCTGATTACCGACAAGCGCCGATCGCCGGCAGCGACATCGAAGCGCACCTGGCCGCCGTCGCCGATGCCGAGAAAGAAGCCGGCCGACTGCCCATCCTGCTGCTGCAGCAGCGGTGCATCGTTGAACGGGTAGGCTCCAAGTGCGACCCAGCCTTCCATCGTGAAGGCCCCGATGAGTCGCGGCACCCGGGACGCGGGAATGAGCACATGCGCGGCAATGCCGTCGAGTTGAAGCGCACGATGTGAGACGCCGTCAACCAGCCAGGCGTTGCCCTTGACCGTGTCGTCGACGGTGTCGAACGGCAGCAGCAGGGCAGGTGCTGTGTCGGCAGCCGGAATTCTCGCTTCCGGACTGCCCAGGGCTGATCCGATCACCAGCAGTCCGCCGAGTCCCACCGAGCGCACGCGCGTTCCCATAACCGTCCTTTGATCGATCACCGAAGCCAGCAATACAGCGAGCCGACCAGTACGAGCAGTGCGAGCGTCACGATGCGTGGGTCGCTGGCGCCCTCGATGCGGCCGCGAAGGAATGCCAGAGGGTGATCCCAGCACACCGCGGCGACCTGTTCCGGATCCATGGCCGGCGTCGCCAGGCTGGTCACGACGTAGATCGCGACGCACACGAGTGCGAGCAGCGGCCCGACCAGCATGAACGGGAGTCCCAGACCCAGCGCGGAATCCGTCACGAGCCCGCCGAAGCCTTCGCGCGCGCCGCTGACGAACAGCCGCCCAATCCGCGGCAGATCCGCCACGAAGTAGACGACTCCCAGCAGTGAGCCGACGTAGAGCGTCGCCATCGCGCCCTCCTTCGTGCCGCGCTTCCACAGGACTCCGAGCACGAACACCGTCGTCACGGCTGGCGCGAATGTCATGGGGATCTTGTTGATCGCCTGGAAGATCGTCCCGAACTGGTCGCCTTGCGTGGACCAGAGCATGGCCAGGACCATGATGATTCCGGTCGTCACGCGGCCGATGCGGACCACACGCGCATCCGGCGTCTCGGGCCGCAGCCGTTTGACGATGTCCATCGACACGAGCGTCGCGCAACTGTTCAGCGCGGCCGCCATGCAGCTCATGAGCGCCGCGGCCATGCACGCCGCGAGCAATCCACGTAATCCCTCCGGCACGAGAAACGTGATGAGCGACGGGAGCATGGTGTTGTAGTCGGGCGTCGATCCTGCGACGACGGGCAGCGCGAACGCGCCCTTCCGCCACAGCACGTAGCCGACGACGCCCGGAAAGACCATCAGAAAGACCGGTGTGATTTTCAGGAAGCCGGCGAAGAGAGCGCCGTTCTGCCCGTCCCTCAGCGTGCGCGCGCCGAGGACCCGCTGCACGTGCGTCTGGTCCGCGCACCAGTACCAGACCCCAAGGATTGGATAGCCGAGCAGGACGGCCGAGCCAGGAGAATTCGTTCAGGTGCCCCTCGGCATTCACGACGGGCTGGAGCATGTTGAGCTGTCCCGGAGCGACCGCCGCCCGGAACGACGCGAGGTCCGTTACGCCCACATGCGGCAGTGCACGGACCGCCAGCGCGGTGACGAGCGCCGCGCCAGCGACCAGCAGCACGACCTGAACGTTCTCGGTCATCACCACCGCCTTCAGGCCGCCAAGCGCCGTGTACGTGACGGTGAACACGGACAGCACGACGATCGTCGCGAGCATGGGGACGCCGAGAAAGCTCTCAAAGATCTTGGCGGCCGCGAACAGGCTGATGCCGATGTGAATCAGCAGCGCGCCCAGGAGCCCGATGAACGCGAGAAACGTGCGCGCCTCAGGGCAATAGCGTCGCTCCATGAACTCCGGGAGCGTCCTGACGCCGGAGCGGATGTAGAACGGCGCAAAGACCAGGGCGAGCAACGCGAGCGTGAAGCAGGCCATCCACTCGAAGTTGCCAATCACCAGGCCATCCTTCGCGCCGCCGGCCGCGAGCCCCACGAGATGGATGGTTGAAATGTTCGACGTGAAGACCGCGGCGCCGACCGTGAACCAGCCGAGCGACTTGCCGGCGAGGAAATACTGGTCGGTCGAGGCCCCGCGGCGGTACCCGACGCGGATGCCGAAGAGCGTGATCCCCACCAGGTAGACGGCAATCACGAGGACGTCGAGCGGGGATGCGCGCACGAAGTGCACCTCTCTTGGCATCCGCGGGGGGCGGAGTCGCGGGACTCGCCCCCTGCTGCCATGCGTAACGAAGCGCCTCAGCTCGTCGGGCCGCCGCCGTTCACGATTCGCGGATCGTGCTGCGCCGACTTCCCCGAAACGGCGTGTGTCGCGGTGACGGTGTAGTTGTAGTTGCCGACACCTGTGTTCCGATCGGTGCTGGTGAACACCGTGACCGGGCCTGAGGTAGCGGGACTAGTGAACTGGGCGGCATCGAGTCCGGCAATCTGAAAATTGGTGACCGTGCTGTCGCAGGTCCATTGAATCACCGTGGCGCCGTTGGCCACGGGCACGAAGATGGGGTTTGGACTGACGACGGGGACATTGTTCTGGGAATCCCAGGACACCGTGGCGGAAACCTGCGGCATGGATCGCTCCTTCGTGCTCACCTGACAGCGGCTGGCTGTCGCAGTCCGGAGCCGCCACTGCGGGAGGCGGCGATCGGAGTTCTGTAGCCCATGGCCTCGAGCCTGCGAATGACGGCGCGCTGGTCATCGATGCGTCCGACGCGTTCGAGCGCGGCGGCCCACGGCTGGAGCAGCCGGTCGTCGTTCGAGTCGCGCGCCAGCGGTTCGATGATGGAGAGCGCCTCGACGGTACGCCGCCGGCCGCGCGAGCGATCATGTCCTTGCGCGCGCGCCACGTCGCCGGCGAGCACCAGACCCAGCGCGCGAAGCCGCATCGCCATCCGATCGTCCGGGCTCCGCTGCAGCGCGGCGGCTGCCAGCTGCTGCGTCTGCTCGGACTCGAGCGCGGCGCCGGCGACGTCTCCGGACCGGAGCTTCGCCTCTCCGAGCGCATGGCGGGCTTCGCCCGCATCTCGCTGCCAGCCGGCGTTGGTCCGATCGGTGCCCGCGACCCGATCGAACACGCTGACGGCCTGACCGAGCTCGCGGAGCGCCGCCGACACCGCGCCGTCGGCGAGGAGATTCGACCCGAGCCGGAAATGGTTGCGCCCCAGCTCGCGCTGCCAGTCCATGTTGGCGGCGTCGCGCGTCACCAGCGCCTGGCAAATCGCGATCGCCTGCTCGTAGTGCGCGCTCGCTTCCGGCATCCGTCCACGCGCTTCGAGGATCCCGCCGACGTAGTTGTGTGCCACGCCGAGGTGCTGCCGCCATCGGGCGTTATCGGGTTGGCGCCGCACGAGCTCTTCTGAGAGCGACAACTCCGCCTGATGGTGCGCGAGCGCGTCGGTGAGCTTGCCCTGCGCCTTCAGCACGACACCGATGCTGTTGTTGGAGGCCGCGAGCGACCGGCGCAGAGTGTTGTCATCGGGCGTCTTTTCGAGCAGCGACCGGTCGATGCGGAGCGACGCCTCGAACCGTTCGAGCGCTCCCGCGAGGTCCCCCCGCTCCTGGAGCACCGACGCGATGTTGCTGTTGGCCGAGGACAATTCGAGCTGGTAGTCGCTGTTCTTCGGATCCGCCGTGACCAGCTTTTCGCTGATGTCGACGTACGCCTTGAATCGCGCAAGCGCCTCGTCGAGACGCCGTCGCCGCCAGTGCACGTACCCGACCCAGAACTCGCTCTGTCCCAGCTCGTAGAGCCGCTCGAGGTCGTTCGGCTTGCGCACGACCAGTGCCGCCGCGAGCGAGCGCGACGCCTCGAGAGGCTTCGTCGCTTCTTCGAGCTGCCCCTGCGCGATTCGGACCGTGCCGATCTGATAGAGCGCCGTCGATCGTCTGAGCAGTTCCGTCTCGCTCAACGTGGACTCGGGCACCGCCGCGAAGTAGTCCATCGCCCGGCTGCCGACGTCGTTCAGGATCTCGAGTCGTCCGACCGGCTCGAGCTTCTTCCGGAGGTCGCCGAGCATGAAGCCGATCAGCCCCTCGGCCTGCTCGCGGCGCCGGTTGGCGTCGTCTCTGGCCGCGAGCGCCAGAGTCCGCTCGCGCCCGAGGTCGACGACGTATTTCGTGGCGCCCAGCGCCGCGACGATCAGGACGGCGGCCACGAGCACCGCTCTCAGCCGGCGGCGTGGCTTCTCACGAATCCACTGCAGCCGTTCCGCGGCCTGCGTGGCGGTCGGCCGCTGCCCAGGTTCCGCGATCGTCAGACGTTTGACGAGGCCGGCAAGATCGGCGGGAAGACCCAACGGCGGATCGGTCTGTCCATGGCGGACGCGTTCGATCAGCGCGCCGGAATCGAGATCCAGCGGGTACGGGTGGCGTCCTGTGAACAGTTCCTGCAGTACCAGCCCGAACGAGAACATGTCGCTCGCCGGGGTGGCCGCTTCACCGCGGCACTGTTCCGGGCTCATGTAGGCGAGCGTTCCCATCACGCTCCCGTGGGACGTTGCGAACCGCGAGAACTCTTCGCGCGAGATCGATCCGCGGGCCGCGGCAGGGGACGACGACGTGCGGGTCACGTCGCGCCCGGCGACGTCGGGTGCTTCGGCGGATCCGGCGAGAGCAGGAGAGGGGCTCAGCTGCCGCTGATCGTCGCGTGCCTGCACCGTGCCGGACGAGGCGAGGCCGAAGTCGAGGACCTTGACCTCGTTGTCGGCGGTCAGCATGACGTTTCCGGGCTTCAGGTCGCGATGGACGATGCCCGACGCGTGGGTGACCACGAGGACGCTCGCGATTTGCTCCGCGATCTTCAGCTTGATCCGCGGCGGCAGCTGACGCGCGAGGGCCGTCCTCAGGCTCATGCCTTCAATCAGCTCGAGGACGAGCCAGTCGTTGTCGGCGTCTTCGATGTAATCGAACACCCGGCAGATGTGCGAGTGATCGAGCTGCGAGAGGATCCGGGCCTCGCGGAGGAAGCGTGCCTTGGCTTCGGGATTGAGTCGATGCTCGGCTCGAATCGCCTTCAGGGCGACGCGCCGCTTGAGGGTTTCGTCGAGCCCGGCGAAGACCTCGCCCATGCCGCCTTCCCCCAGGGGATGCAGCACGCGATAGTGCGAAACACGGTCCTGCATTTCAGGCAGACATGTTGGTTGGGCGCGAGTCGCAAGCTCGTCCGGGCCGGTAACGATAGCACGTTCAGGCGGGCAGACGACGACGTCATCGGGTGCGGCCTCTTCTGGCACGTCTCCAAGCGGAATCCACAAGGAACAGCGCGCGGCCCCCGTGGTGATGCCGCCGCCAGCTGAATTGGATCAACGCCTGGCAAGAAATACGCGAGCGCGGGCCAGTTCTGGCCTCTCGGTATCGGCGCGTTGCGCGAGCGTGACCAGCTTGTTGAAATAGTCAGTCGCGACCTGTCCATCGTCGGTGGCTTGCGCCGCGACGGCGGCACCATACAGGCCGCGAAACCGATTGGGAGTGTCCTTCAGCGCTGCCGCATACTCGTGGAGCGCCGCTTGCGGCGAGAGCGGAGCGGAGGCGAGCCCCGAGACGACCACGGCGGCGAGGATGAGTGTTCGCATCAGTCCTCGGGGCGCTCACCGCCCGGCGCCATCTTCACCAACCGCGGCTCGAATCGCGCCAGCGGCTCGACGAGATCGCGCTGCGCCGCCATCACCTCGTCGATGTCCTTGTATGCCATCGGCACTTCGTCGAGACCGGCGGAGAGCAGCGTGACGCCGCGCTCGCGCAGGAATCGCTGTGCGATGTCCCATGTGAAGATCTGCTTGGCCTTCGTACGGCTCATTCGACGACCGGCCCCGTGCGCAGCAGAGTTCAACGAACCAGCCACGCCCTTCCCGCGGACGATGTAGCCGGGTGTGCCCATCGAACCGGGAATGATGCCCAGGACGCCGGTGCCGGCGGGTGTGGCGCCCTTCCGGTGCACGATCACGTCGGCCTCGGATCCGTCGGGCAACGCATGCCGCTCGCGCCAGGCGAAGTTGTGATGGTTTTCGATGTCGAGCAGGACCTGGACGCCCAGCGCTCTGGCGATATGCGCGTGAATCAGCGCGTGATTGGCGGCCGCGTAGCGGCCCATCAGCTCCATGGCCGCCCAGTATTCCTGGCCCGCTTCCGTCGAAAGATCGAGCCACGCCAGATGTGACAACTCCTTCGGCAATTCCGGGCGGAGATCCCGCGCCAGCCGGCTGTAGTGCTGCGCAACCTGCGCGCCGGTGCCGCGGCTGCCGGAATGACTCAGGAGCGCGAGGTAGGTCCCGCGGGCAATGCCCGCCGCCTCGTCGTCGACGGTCAGCTCGCCGAACTCGACGAAGTGATTGCCGCTGCCGCTCGTGCCCAGCTGTCCCCAGGCACGGTCCTTCATTCTGGATGTCACCGGCGTGACGGCCCAATCGGCGTCCATCACCTCATGCGCGCGCTTCGACCGGAATGTCGCGCCCATCCCGAATCGGGTCTCGCGCTCGAGCGCGTTCGTCAGACGCGCTGTCTCCTGCGTCAGCGCGGTGAGCGGGAGCTCGAGCACGGTCAGCTTCATCCGGCACGCGATGTCGACGCCGACGGCATAGGGAATCACCGCGTCCCTGGTGGCGAGCACACCGCCGATCGGCAGGCCGTAGCCCACGTGCGCGTCGGGCATGAGCGCGCCCGACACGGCGACCGGGAGCTTGCAGGCGTTCGTCATCTGGCGGACGGCGTCGGGTTCGAGACCCTCGCCCCAGACGCGATACGGCGCATCGTGTACCGGCCCGCCCACCCGTGGCCCTTCCATAACCCTTTCAGGTGGCTCTCGGTGCGGCTGCGGCCATACGCGGCGTGACGGCTGACGCCGGCATCCGTTTGCGATGCTTCTGATGTCGTTCGCGCCAGCGTCCAGGCGGCGCGCCTTCCCACTGATGGAAGGCGCGGAAGAAGGAGTTCGCGTCTTCGTAGCCGACGAGATACGCGATCTCCGACAAGTCGAGGGACGACTGCAGGAGATAGTGGCGCGCCATCTCGCGACGCGCCTGTTCGACCACCTGTTGAAAGGTGACGCCACCTTCGCCGAGGCGGCGCTGCAGTGTGCGGACGCTGGCGCCCAGCGCGCGGGCGACCTGGTCCAGATCGGGCCGGCCGCCAGTGAGCAGGCGCTTCACGACGCCTTTCACCTCATCGCTCGGGTCTCGCCTTCCGCGGCGGCTCGTCAGCTCGGCCTCCAGTTGCGGCGTCAGCATGCCGAGCAACTCGGTGTTGTGCGTGACGAACGGCAAATCGAGATCGCGGCTGCGGAAGACCAGTGCGTTGCGGGCGGCGCCGAAGGCGACCGGGCACCCAAAGTATGCTCGATAGAGATCGGCGTGCTGCCGTTTGCGCACGAACTCCACTTTGAGCGGCGTCAGGCGCGCTCCCGCGCCTCGTCGGCCGAGCGTGAGCATCCACGCAAAGCACAGGTCGACGAGCACGGGTGGCTCGGTCCCGCGCTGGAGCAACCACTGGAACTCCACGGCCCGCGCGTTGCGGCCGCGCGGTACGATCCGAATCTCCTCGGGACAGGTGAGCTGTTTGTATCGCGAGGCCCGCTCGATCGCCTCACGAAAACACGACGCCGAGATCGCTGCGAGCAGGATTGGATCGTAGCGTTCGGTGCGGTCTTCGCTTCCCAGCCGGAGGCCGATGTCGGGGTCGCCGCTCTCGTCGGCAACGGCCCTCCAGAAGGCGAACAGATGCTCGGTCGTGAGGAGAATCTTCTCTTGCCGCAATAGCCCTGGCGGCAGGCCCGCGCGCCGCAGGACAGCCTCAGGAGCCACCGAGAGCTCCTGAAGCCGGCCGGCGATCAGGCTGGAGAGGCGAAAGCGGTTGACCATCCCCGATCAGCGTACCCGGACCGTGTCAGGCCAGCGTGGCCATGTCGATGACAAACCGGTACTTGACGTCGCTCTTGAGCAGCCGCGCGTACGCCTCGTTGATCCGGGTGATGTCGATCATCTCGACATCGGACGTGATGCCGTGCTCGGCGCAGAAATCCAGCATCTCCTGCGTTTCGCGAATCCCGCCGATCGGCGACCCGGCGAATGTCTTGCGCCCGGCCAGCAGATCGAACGCCGACACCAGCAGCGGGTGCTCGGGCGCACCGACGAGCGTCAGCGTGCCGTCTCGTTTCAGCAGACGCAGATACGCGCTGATGTCGTGTTGGGCCGACACGGTGTCGAGGATGAAGTCGAACGTGCCCGCCCGCGTGCTCAAGGCATCCGCCTGGGTTGTCACGACGACCTCGTCGGCGCCAAGACGCAGGCCGTCGGCTACCTTGGAGGTTGACGTCGTGAAGAGCACGACCTGTGCGCCGAAGGCGTGCGCGAACTTCACGCCCATGTGCCCTAGCCCGCCAAGCGCCGACGATGCCGACGGTCTGGCCGGGCCCGACCTTCCAGTGACGCAGCGGCGAATATGTCGTGATGCCGGCGCAAAGAAGCGGGGCGACAGCGGCCAGATTCAGCTTGTCGGAGATGCGCAGCGTGAACGCTTCGTCGACGACGATGCGCTCGGAGTAGCCGCCGTAGGTGATGCCGCTGCTGTGGGGGTCGGGGCTGTTGTACGTGAGAATCGGGGAGCGCTCGCAGAACTGCTCGAGACCTTCACGGCAACTGGCGCACACGCGGCACGAGTCGACCATGCAGCCGACGCCGGCGAGATCGCCTTCGCGGAATCGCGTCACCGCCGTCCCGACCTCGACGACCCGCCCGACGATCTCGTGGCCCGGCACGCAGGGGTAGATCGTGCCCTTCCATTCGTTGCGGGCCTGGTGGAGATCGGAGTGGCAGACCCCGCAGTACAGGATCTGGAGGTGCACGTCGTGGGCACCGACGGGCCGGCGTTCGATCGAGAACGGCTGCAGGTCGGTGGTCGCGGATATCGCGGCGTAGGCGCGCGTGGGTCGCGCGGTCGCGGTCGATGGGAGCGTTGGCGATTCGAGAGGCGTTGCAGAAGACGAGTCGAGGGTCATGAGCCTACTCTAGTCCCCAGCCGCCCCCGACGCACTAGCAGAAGACGCCAAGTTCCATGCAGAACACGCCACGGCGCCGGCTCGACTGCAGGTCGCCCGTCAAGGGCGCACGCAGTGCGCCCCTACACTTCCGAGCAACCCGAGCAACCCGAGCGTAACCCGGGCAACCTGGGTAACCCGGGTAACCCGTCTACCAGACGCTACATCGCTCTTCCGGCCGCCGCACCATCGGCGCGCCGGCCGGGCACGAGAACGCCTTCTGGAATTCCGGGAGGTTCGAGAGCGGCCCGATGACCCGGAACTTCCCGATCGGATGCGGATCGTTCTGCACCATCGTGCGCGCGAATGCGGGGCGGATGGCGTCGCCGCGGAACTGCCCCCACGCGATGAAGAACTGCTGATCCGGCGTGAACCCGTCGATCGTGGGCAGCGGTGGTTTGCCACGTTGCGAGAGCTGGAACGCGCGATACGCAATCCTCGCTCCCGCGAGATCCCCGATGCTTTCACCCAGGACGAGCTTGCCGTTGTGGTGAATCCCCGGCTCGACGAAATACCCGTCGAACTGCTTGACGACGCAGGCCGCGCGATCGCGGAAGCGGGTCAGGTCGTCGTGGCGCCCACCAGTTGCGCAGGCGGCCCTGCGCGTCGAACTGCGCACCCTGATCGTCGAAGCCGTGGCTGATCTCATGGCCGATGACTACACCGATGGCGCCGTAGTTCACGGCGTCGTTGGCGTCCATCGAGAACGCGGGTGGCTGCAGGATCCCGGCCGGGAACACGATTTCGTTGAGCAGCGGGTTGTAATACGCGTCGGAGGTCGGCGGCGTCATGCCCCACCGGCCGCGATCCACCGGTTTGCCGATGGTCGTGAGGTTGTCGCGAACGCCGAACGTCCTGGCCGCCACGACATCGTCCCAGTACGACGCGCGCGTGATCGACACGCTGCGGTAGTCCTTCCACCTGTCGGGGTAGCCGATCTTCGGGTTGAAGGTCGCCAGCTTCTCCAGCGCGCGCCGCCGCGTCTCGTCGCTCATCCAGTCGAGGCCGGCGATCGTCTCGCCCATCGCGGCCAGCAGATTCCTGACCATGTCCTGCACGCGCGCTTTGGCCTCGGGCGGGAAGTAGCGCTCGACGTACTTCTGGCCGAGCGCTTCACCGAGGAGGTTGTCGGTCGCCTCGACGCACCGGATCGCGCGCGGTTTCAGCTCCGTGGCGCCGCCGAGGAAGGCGCCGTTGAACGCAAAGTCCTCCTCGACGAAGGCGTTCGACAGCGACGGCGCGGCCGAATCGAGGAGATGCCACGTGAAATAGATCTTCCAATCCTCAACCGAGGCGGCCGTCAGCTGGCGGTTGACGGTCTCAAGGAACTTCGGCTCTTCAACATTCACGTCGTGGGTCGGCAGATCGAAGTGGCGGAAGTACGCGGTCCAGTCGAACGCCGGCGTCAGCGTCTGGAGATCGGCAAAGCGGGTCTTGTGGTCCGTCGCCTTCGGATCGCGCCGCGCGACCTTGTCGAGCGAGGCCTCGGCGAGCTGTTTCTCGAGCCTGAGGACGGCGTCGGCCGCGGCCTGCGCGCGCGGGACCGCGTAGCCGGCAAGCGTGAACATCTTCGCCACGTGCGCCAGATACTTCTGGCGCGCCTCGACGAAGCGGGGCTCAGACTTCACGTAGTAGTCGCGGTCCGGCATGCCGAGGCCGCTGGCGAGGATCTGCGCGATCACGTCCGTCGGGTTGTTGTTGTCCGAGCCGCCGAACACGGCAAAGGGCACGGGAATCGCGATGTCGTGGAAGGTTGCAATCGTTCGCTGCACGTCATCGCGCGAGGTCATCGCGCCGATCTGTGCGAGGAGCGATTCAAGTGGCTTCGCTCCCAGCCGATTGGCCTCGGCTTCGTTCATGCACGCGCCGTAAAAGTCGCCGATCAGCTGGTCCGCGCTGCCCTTCGGCTGATTTGTCTCTTTCGCGGTAGCGTCGAGAATCTGGCGCAGCTGGTCCTTCGTCGACTCGCCAGCCGCCCAGCGACGGCTCCAGCGCGGCATCGCCGCAGGAATGGGGTTGGCAGCGCGCCAGGCGCCATTGGCGAACTCGTAGAAGTCGTCGCAGGGCGCGACGCTGCGGTTGAGATCGGCGGCCCAGATGCCGCGCTGAGTGGCGTTCTGCGCGAGCGCAGGCGATGCGATCGCAAGGGTCGCGACGAGGACTCCGGCGGTGTTCATATTTGCTGTGCCTGAATGCTACATTACGCCCGGCCGGGGAATCGTCGATGCATCACGACCGTTCAGCACTTGGTCCCTGTGTTGTGGCGTTCTGCGCGTTTGCGGCGCTGGGGGCGCACCGCGGCACACCTCTCGACGGGCCGAGATTCGCCGTGTCGTTCCCGGCAACGCTGGTGAACGAGCCGCTCGACGGCCGCCTGGTGCTGATGTTGTCGACGGACGACAGCGCCGAGCCCCGGTTTCAGATTCTCGACGGTCCCTCCACCCAGCAGGCATTCGGGATCGACGTGGATCAGTGGCGCCCCGGCACCGACGCGATCATCGACGCCGGCGTTCTGGGGTATCCCCGCGACAGCCTCACCGATGTGCCGCCCGGTACCTACACCGCGCAGGTCCTGCTGCACCGGTATGAGACGTTCACCCGCGCCGACGGCCATACCGTGAAGCTGCCGATGGACCGCGGAGAAGGCCAGCAGTGGAACCGCGCGCCGGGGAATCTGTATAGCGCACCACAACGAATCACGATCGCGAAGGCCCCCGGCGACCCGATCCGGTTGTCGCTCGACAGGTTGATCCCGCCGATTCCCGATCCGCCCGAGACCAAATACATCAAGCACGTCCGCATCCAGAGCCAGCGGCTGACCAAGTTCTGGGGACGGCCGATGTTTCTGGGCGCGCACGTGCTGCTGCCTGAAGGCTTCGCGTCGCATCCCGACGCCCGATATCCATTGGTCATCAATCACGGGCATTTCCCGTCCACCTTCGACGGCTTCCGCGAGGAGCCTCCAGACCCGGAGTTGAAGTGTGAATACAGCGAGCGATTCCACCTGGAGTGCTACAACCGGATCGAGCAACAGTTCGCCTATCAGTTCTACAAGGACTGGACCGGCGCGACATTCCCGCGGTTCCTCATCATCGAGATCCAGCACGCCAACCCGTACTACGACGATTCGTATGCCGTGAACTCCGAGAACGTCGGACCCTATGGCGACGCGATCACCTACGAGCTCATTCCCGAAATCGAGCAGCGGTTTCGCGCGCTCGGGCAGGGATGGGCGCGGTTCATGTACGGGGGATCGACCGGCGGATGGGAAGCGCTTGGCGCACAGATCTTCTATCCGGACGAATACAACGGCTGCTGGGCGGCCTGTCCCGATCCGATCGACTTTCGCGCCTACACCGTCATCGACATCTATCGCGACAAGAACGCGTATTTCCTGGATTCATTCTGGAAGCGAACGCCGCGCCCGGGGCTCAGAGACTGGCTGGGCCATGTCAGCACCACCCTTGAAGAGATGAACCGGCGCGAGCTGGTGCTCGGCACGAAGACGCGATCGGGGCAGCAGTGGGACATCTGGGAAGCCGTCTACTCCCCAGTCGGGCCCGACGGCTATCCGAAACGCATCTTCGACAAGCGGACTGGAGTGATCGATCGCTCCGTGGCGGAGTACCTGGAAGGAGCGCTACGATCTGTCGCATATCCTGCAGCGCGACTGGAACAAGGGCCTGGGCGCGAAGCTCGCCGGCAAGATCCACATCTATGTCGGCGACATGGACAACTATTATCTGAACAACGCCGTCTATCTGATCGAGGACGTGCTGAAGGCGGCCAGCAACCCGCCGTATGGCGGCGAGATCGACTACGGCGATCGCGCCGAGCACTGCTGGAACGGCGACCACTCGCGGCCCAATGCCGAGTCTCGGCTCCGCTACCACCAGATGTTCGCGCCGAAGATCGTGGAGAGGATCCTGAAGAGCGCGCCGCCCGGCGCGGATCTCACGAGCTGGCGTTATTAATAACCATTCGGTCATATACAAACTGGAGTCGAGCACACGGCAGTAGGGAGCGACTTAGTCAGTAGGGCTCGACTTTAGTCGGGCCAAGTACTGTGATGACGACATTACCTGTCGAGCAATTTCACTCCGCCCTGGGTGACGGCGACGTCGAGCGCGTGCGCGCGTTGCTGGCCGCGCACGCCGAGGTGCGCGCCGCTGTGAACGATCCGGCCGCGGGCTTCGGCAGCCGTCCGGTTGCCATCGCGCGGCAGAACCTGCCGCTCCTCGACGTGCTGCTCGAGTACGGCGCCGATCTCAACCTGAAGAGCACGTGGTGGGCTGGTGGATTTGGCGTGCTCGAAGAAAGCTCACCGTACGAGGCGCCCGCGCTCATCGAGCGCGGCGCCATCGTCGACATCTTTGCCGCGGCGCATCTCGCCATGTTCGATCGGCTCCGCGCGCTGGTCGAACAGGACCCGTCGCTCGTGCACGCGCGTGGCGGCGATGGCAAGACGGCCTTGCATTGGGCGGCGTCAGTCGCTATCGCCACCTATCTCCTCGATCACGGCGCCGATGTCGAGGCCCGCGACGTCGATCACGAGTCCACCGCGGCGCAGTATCTCGTCCGCGACGCGCCGGATGTGACACGTCTGCTGATCGATCGCGGGGCCTCGGTGGACATCTTCATGGCGGTAGGGTTGCGCGATGCGGCGCTCGTCGAACGGTGCCTGCGCGACGATCCGGAAGCCCTCGACTATCGCACCTGGCACGGCAAGTATTCCGTGGCGCACATGGGATCGCGTCCGGCGACACGGGAAGAGATTGGCGATCGCCGCGGCGACATCTACCGCTGGGTGTTTGGGCACAACCTCTCGCCGCTCGACGTCGCCGCGCAGCTCGGTTACGACGACATCACGGCGCTGTTGCTCGCTCATGCCACGCCCGTCCAACGCCTGCTCGCGGCGTGCGTCCGTGCCGATCGCGCCGCCGCCGAGGCCGTCCTGTCGACGCAGCCTGATCTGGTCAGCCGCCTGACTCCCGATCAGCAGCGCCTTATCGCCGACCGGGCGCATGCCAACGACACGGCCAGTGTCGCGCTGATGCTGGATCTTGGCTTCGATCCCCATGTGGCCGGCGTGGACGACGCGGAGGCGATCCGGTGGGCGGCATTCCAGGGCAACGCGGAGATGACGCAGCGGCTCCTCGCGTACGACCCGCCGATTGGCGTCCGCGATCGCCGCTACAACGGCACCGTGCTGGGCTGGTGCATCTACGGCGCGCTGCACGGATGGCGGCGGACCACCGGCGATTTCGCGACGACGGCACGGCTGCTCGTCGCGGCAGGAGAGGCAGCGGATCCCTCGACGCTGCCCACGGGGCGGGCCGACCTGGACGCTGTCCTCGTCACAGATCGTCGCGGATCCGACTAGAGTCGCTTATCTGTCGACACGGATCAGATCCGTCACGGACGACCACGGAATGGCACCGATCAGATTCGTCATGGACGACCGCGGATCAGATCCGTCACGGATGAACGCAGACCAGCACGGACAGAACGTACTGAAGATTCCGTGTTTGCTCAGTGTGCGTCCCGTGACCGATCTGAAACCCGCGTGGATTTGTCACGGATGAACGCGGACCAGCACGGAAAGAACGTACCGAAGACTCCGTGTTGGCTCGGCGTGCGTCCGTGACCAATCGGAATCCCGCGTGGATCCGTCACGGATGAACGCGGGCCTTAGCACGGAAGGAACGTACTGAAGATTCCGTGTTGCTCGGTGTGCGTCCGTGACCGATCGGAATCCGCGTGGATCCGTCAGGGATGAACGGGGGCTTCGCACGGAGAGAACGTACTGAAGATTCCGTGTTGCTCTGTGCGCGTCCGTGACCGATCGGAATCCGCGTGGATCTGTCACGGATGAACGCGGGCTAGCACGGAAGGAACGTACTGAAGGTTCCGTGTTGCTCGGTGTGCATCCGTGGCCGATCGGAATCCGCGTGGATTTGTCACGGATGAACGCGGGCCAGCACGGAAAGAACGTACCGAAGATTCCGTGTTGCGCGGTGTGATCCGTGACCGATCGGAATCCGCGTGGATCCGTCACGGATGAACGCGGGCTAGCACGGAAGGAACGTACTGAAGATTCCGTGTTGCGCGGCGTGCGTCCGTGACCGATCGGAATCCCGCGTGGATCCGTCACGGATGAACGCGGGCTTAGCACGGAAGAGAAAGTGCGTACTGAAGATTCCGTGTTGCTCGGTGTGCGTCCGTGACCGATCGGAGTCCGCGTGGATCCGTCACAAAGTCACGCAATTGACGCGGAGTAGTACGAAAGCCAATGAATCCGTGTTGTTCTGCGTTGTCCGTGACCGTTTGAATCCGTGCTGAAGTCCGTGACCGGCCTTTCCGCGATGGCGACGCGGGACGATGTACGCGGTAAAGTGAACACATGGCGTGGCTCAGCCACCTCGGCCGTGTGATCGACGCGTGCAGCGTCGCTCTAGTTCGGCGTCCGTCAGTCGCACGCGCAATCGTCAGCGTCGTGCTGATTCTCGCGTGGACCACCGCGGCCGGGGCCGTGTGGTTCACGTGGGACCTGGTCTCGTCGACACCAAGGCGCGACATGCTCCGCCGCGTTGGCGACATGGCGCAGGCGACGACGCTGCTGGACCTCAACGGGCGGGCCGCGTTCACGATCTTCAAGGAGCAGCGGATCGAGGTGCCGCTGGCGAAAGTGTCGCCGCTCGTCCGGCAGGCGATCCTCTCGATCGAAGACCAGCGGTTCTACGAGCATAATGGCGTCGACACCATCCGCATCGTCGGCTCCGCGATCGCGAACGTGCGACAGGGCCGCCGCGCTCAGGGCGCCAGCACGCTGACGCAGCAGCTCGCCCGACAGAGCTTCCTGACACTCGACAAGACCTACCACCGGAAATTCCAGGAGATCATCGTCGCCGCGGAGCTCGAGTCCGAGTACTCGAAGGACGAGATCCTCGAGCTGTACTTGAACAAGGTGTACTTCGGCGACGGGCTGCACGGCATCGAGGCCGCCGCGCGCGGCTACTTCGGCAAGCACGCGACGGACCTGACCCTGGCCGAAGCGGCGCTGCTGGCGGGCCTCGTGAAGTCGCCGTCGAGTTACGCGCCGACCGTCAACCTCGAACGGGCGATCGCGCGCCGTGCCGTGGTCCTTCAAGCCATGGTCGATTCTGGCGTCGTGACCGCGGCCCAGGCTGCCGCGGCCAAGAGCGATCCAGTGGTGCTGAAAGACTCGCTGCAGCGGGACGACCCCAACGGCGCGTGGTTCAAGGAGGAAGTCCGACGCCAGCTGGTCGGGCGTTTCGGCCTCGAGCGGGTGTATGAGGGCGGCCTCAAGGTCTACACGACGATCGATCCCGCGATGCAGCAGGCGGCCGAGCGGCTGGTCGATAAGGCCCTCACCGAGATCGAAGAGCGTCGCGCTTCGACGAAAAGCAAGAAGACAGAAGAGCCCGCTCCGCCGCATGCGCCGCTTCAGGGCGCGCTCATCGCCATCGACGCCGCGTCCGGCGAAGTGCGCGCGCTCGTTGGCGGTCGGAACTTCGAGGAAAGCCGCTTCAACCGGGCCGTGCAGGCCAAGCGGCAGCCAGGCTCGGCGTTCAAGCCGTTCGTGTTCGCTACGGCGCTCGAGAACGGCTGGTGGCCAGCCTCAATCATCGATCGTCTGGACGAGCCGATTCCGACGCTGCAAGGCGATTGGATTCCCGAGGACGAGCACTCCGATACGCCGGAAATGACGCTGCGGACCGCGTTGCGCACGTCCAGCAACCGGGCGGCGGTGCGGCTGCTGCAAACGGTCGGCATCGACAAGACCGTCGACTACGCCAAGAAGCTCGGCGTCGGCTCGGTGCCCAGCGTGCCGTCGCTCGCCCTGGGATCCGGCGAGGTGACGCTGGAGGGGTTGACGGCGGCGTACGCGACGTTCGCGAATCAGGGCGTCTACCACACACCAACGCTGATTCGGCGCGTCGAGGATCGCGAGGGCACGGCGATCTTCGACGCCGATCGCACCGCGACGCGTGTGGTGTCGGAGCGCACGGCGTTCCTGCTCACCAGCATGTTGAGCGACGTCGTGAACTACGGCACGGCGTGGAAGGCCCGCCGCGAAGGCTTCATGCTGCCCGCGGCCGGCAAGACCGGCACGACCAACGACTACGTGGACGCCTGGTTTGTCGGCTATACGCCGAAGCTCGTGGCCGGCGTCTGGATTGGATTCGATCAGCCCGAGACAATCATCTCGCGCGGCTATGCGGCCGACGTCGCCGTTCCTCTGTGGGGCCGCTTCATGAAGGAGGCGACCCGCGGCGCCAAGCCCGAGTGGTTCACCCCGCCGAAGGGCCTCGTCGGCGTGCAGGTGTGCCGCATCTCGGGCAAGCTGCCCAACGCCGGCTGCTCGCACGTCGAGGTGATCAGCGACGCCGGCGAGGTCACCGAGCGCTCGATGATCGTCACGGATTACTTCGCGCGCGGCGAGTCGCCGATCGAGATGTGTCCGCTGCACACCGGTGAATCGCTGATGGCCCGCGTCGGCGGCTTCTTCGGCAGCGATCACAAGGGCACGCCGGAATCCGCGGCGGCGCTGGGGCTGCCCAATGCCCCCGCGTCAGCACCGGTCGTCCCCGCGGTGGCCGGTGAACCCGCGCCCGCGCCGGCCGCGCAGGCCGAGGAACAGCCGAAGAAGAAGCGCGGATTCTGGTCGCGCCTCTTCGGCAAGCGCGAGAAGCCCGACGATCGCAAGACCGACCCGCCAAAGCCTAAATGACCGCATGCTAGGATTGCGGCCAGCACGGGCCTGATGCCGTTTTCCGACATTCTCGGTCATCGTTTGACTCTGACCCTGGTCAGGCGCGCCATCGAGCGTGGGACGCTTCCCCCCTGTCTGATCTTTGCGGGGCCGGCTGGCGTCGGAAAGCGTTCGGTGGCACTCGCGATCGCGCAGCGGATCAATTGCCTCGATGCCCCGCTGGCTGGCGATGACGCCTGTGGTACTTGCGCATCCTGCAGTCGAATCGCGCGTGGCATGCATCCGGATGTGCAGACGATCACTCCGGGCGACAGCGGCACGATCAGGATCGACGAGATTCGCGAGGTGCTCCGCCAGGTCGGCTTCAGGCCGTTCGAGGCCCGCCGCCGGGTCGTGATCGTGGACGATGCCGAGGCGATGGGACGGGAAGCGCAGAGCGCCTTGCTGAAGACGCTGGAGGAGCCACCGCCGGGCTCGATCATCATCCTGGTGACGGCGCAGCCGGGACTCCTGCTCGACACGGTGCGGTCGCGGTGTCCCACCGTGCGCTTCGGTCCGCTGGATGTCGCCGACCTGACCCGCTGGCTGATGGCGCACGAAGGGTTGGCCGAGGCGCAGGCGCGATCCGTCGCGGCGACGTCGAACGGCAGCCTGGCGGCCGCGCGCGCGTCGGCCGGTACGGCCTCGGGTGCGGAGGCGTATCGGGCCGCCGCGCAGCGGGTGCTCGAGCGCGTCGCGGACGCGACGGACGCTCGCGATCGCCTCGACGCGACGCGGGAGATCACCGGCAAGGGCCGCGGCACGGGCGCCAGCGAACGCGACGCGCTCGGTGGTCATCTGCACGCGATTGCCGCGCTGCTGCGCGACGTCAGCCTGGTGGCCGCCAATGGCGATCGCGCCGCAGTCGCGAACGTGGATCTCATGCCGGCGCTCGAGTCGCTGGCGCCGGCCTTCGATCGCGACCGGTCGATCAACGCCTTCGCGGCGATCAATCGCGCGCTCGAGGCGCTCGACTACAACGCCAGCCCGAAGACCGTCGCGGACTGGATCGTCCTGCAAATCTGAGGTCCAAGGGTCGAAGGGTCGAAGAGTAGGGGCGATGGCTGAATCCGATCGTTGCGTCTCCGTACGGTTCGGGTCGACCGGACGCGTGCAGACGTTCCTGCTCGAAGGGATGCTCGAGCCGCCGCTCGCGCTCGGCGAGTCGGTCGTCGCGCCGACCGACCAGGGGCCTGCGCTCGGGACCGTCGAGCCGCTCCCGGTCGCCGTCCGCGATCGGCGCCCCCGTGCGGCGGAGGCACCAGTGGCCGTCCGCCGCGCCTCGCCGGCCGACATCACCGAACGGCTGCGCCAGGAGCAGCGTGAGCAGGAGGCCCGGCGTTATGCGCTCGAGCGCATTCGCGCGCACCGGCTCGAAATGAAGCTGTCGAAGGTCGAGCATCTGCTCGACGGCGCGAAGCTCATTTTCTATTTCACGGCCGAAGGCCGCGTCGATTTCCGCGACCTGGTGCGCGACCTGGCCGGCCGGTTTCGTACCCGCATCGAGATGCGGCAGATCGGCCTGCGTGACGAGGCGCGGCTGCTCGGCGGCTACGGATCGTGCGGCCGGCCGCTCTGTTGCACGACCTGGCTCACCACGTTCGAGCCGGTGTCGATCAAGATGGCCAAGCAGCAGGATCTCGCCTTGAATCCTTCGAGGCTGTCGGGACTGTGCGGCCGATTGAAATGCTGCCTGCGATACGAGCTCCCCAACGCCAAGGGCGTGCTGCGGGGCGGCTGCGGCGACGAGGGCGGCTGCAACAACCCGACCGGCTGCGGCACCGGTGGCGGCTGCACGAACTGCACCTGTGGGGCGTAGCGTTCGTCGTCACGGACGCCGGATCACGGAAAACCGCCGATTCAGATCAGTCACGGATCGGCACGAACGCACACGGACACTGGAAAGAGTGGGTCATGATCGATCGATCCGTGCGTTCCCGTGTTTTCCGTGACCGATCCCAGTCCGTGTAAATCCGCCGCCGGATCACGGAAAACCGCCGATTCAGATCAGTCACGGATCGGCACGAACGCACACGGACACTGGAAAGAGTGGGTCATGATCGATCGATCCGTGCGTTCCCGTGTTTTCCGTGACCGATCCCAGTCCGAGTAAATCCGCCGCCGGATCACGGAAAACCGCCGATTCAGATCAGTCACGGATCGACACGAACGCACACGGACACTGGAAAGAGTGGGTCATGATCGATCGATCCGTGCGTTCCGTGTTTTCCGTGACCGATCCCAGTCCGTGTAAATCCGCCGCCGGATCACGGAAAACCGCCGATTCAGATCAGTCACGGATCGACACGAACGCACACGGACACTGGAAAGAGTGGGTCATGATCGATCGATCCGTGCGTTCCGTGTTTTCCGTGACCGATCCCAGTCCGTGTAAATCCGCCGCCGGATCACGGAAAACCGCCGATTCAGATCAGTCACGGATCGACACCAACGCACACGGACACTCGGAAAGAGATGGGTCATGATCGATCAGATCCGTGACGTTTCCGTGTTTTCCGTGACCGATCCCAGTCCGTGTAAATCCGCCGCCGGATCACGGAAAACCGCCGATTCAGATCAGTCACGGATCGACACGAACGCACACGGACACCTGGAAAGAGTGGGTCATGATCGATCGATCCGTGCGTTCCGTGTTTTCCGTGACCGATCCCAGTCCGTGTAAATCCGTGACTGTGGATGCGCTCGTCGTTGATATAGTCGCCGCATGCCTCTGCCTCGAGTGGCGTTGACGGTCGGCGACCCTGCGGGCATCGGCCCCGAGATCGCCGCCAAGGCGGCGGCCGATCCAGGTGTCCTCGCGGCCTGCGTCCCGATTGTCTACGCGCCGCCCTCCGATCCGGTGCCCGATCCTGGTCATCCCACCGCCGCAGGCGGCCGTGCTGCCTATGACGTGATCGTTCGCGCAGTCGAGGACGCTCGGCACCACCGCGTCGACGCCATCGCGACGGCGCCCGTCAGCAAAGAGGCCCTTGCGATGGCGGGGCTGCCGTGGCGCGGACACACGGACCTGCTCGCGCATCTCACCGGCACACCGTTTGTCGCGATGATGTTCGAGTCGCCGGCGATTCGCGTCGTGCTGGCGACCGTGCACATCGCGCTGGCGGACGTGCCGCGCGCGCTGACGGGCGACCGCGTCGAGCGCACCGTCCGCCTGGCCGCGCGCGAGCTGCCGCGCTTCGGGGTCGCTGCGCCGCGTCTTGCGCTCGCCGCGCTGAACCCGCACGCCGGCGAGCACGGGCTGATGGGGTTGGAAGACGATGAGATCCTCGCGCCGGCCGTGGCGCGGTGCCGGGCAGATGGCGTGAATGTGGCCGGGCCCCTGCCGGCAGACACCGTCTTCGTCCGGGCGCGCCGCGGCGAGTTCGACGCGGTGATCGCCTGCTACCATGATCAGGGCCTGATTCCCGTGAAGCTCCTCGCCTTCGGGCAGGCCGTGAACGTCACGCTGGGCCTTCCCATCGTCAGAACTTCGGTCGATCATGGGACCGCCTTCGACATCGCCGGCCGCGGCCTGGCCGACCCCGGTTCGATGATCGAAGCGGTGAAGCTGGCCGCCAGACTGTCCAATAAGTAGGGGCGCATGGCATGCGCCCCCGAGGCGTTGCCCCGTAGCTCGTTTGCTCCAATGGCAGAACAGTCAGAACGCGAAAAGGCCCAGCGCATCGCGGCCGAAAACCGGAAGGCGCTGCACGACTACCACATCCTCGAGACCTTCGAGGCGGGCGTCGTGCTGCAGGGAACCGAGGTGAAAGCGATCCGTGAAGGACGCGTGAACCTGCGCGACAGCTTCGCTCGCGTCGAAGGCGACGAGATCTGGGTCTACAACATCCACATCAGCCCGTATACCCATCGCGGCTACGCCGATCACGAGCCAACCCGGCGACGCAAGCTGCTGCTGCATCGCCAGGAGATTCGAAAGCTGATTGGCAAGACCGTCGAGCGTGGGATGACCCTCGTGCCGCTGCGCCTGTACTTCAAGTCCGGCAAGGTGAAGCTCGCCGTGAGCCTGGCACGCGGCAAGCAAGCACACGACAAGCGTGAGGCGATTCGGAAGCGCGAGGTGGATCGGGAAACCCGCGCCGCCGTCAAGTCGCGTCAACGCTGACATCGCCGGTCACTCCGACCGATCACGATTCCAGAAAATTTCGTTCAACTTCGGCGCGGGCCTGCCGAGTACAGGTCCAGGTGTCGGACGCTCGCGTCTGCGTTGGTGGAATTCCCCTCCCACGCTCGACAAAACCGTCAGTCACGCACGGTTTTGTAACCCGTCGACAGGCCGGTGGCTCTTGATCGTGCCGCTCTCGCGAGCACGCCAGATGGTCCCGGACTTGCCGGTAGGTTTGCCGAGTGATTTTCCAGAGGCACCCCCCGCAAGCAATGTCACATTTACTCCGTCGTGTTGGTATTACAGCGTTCGTTGCTCTTTGCTTCTCCGCACCGGCGTTCGCACGCAGCGTAACGATCGGGTGGAACGCGAACACTGAAACGGATCTCGCCGGTTACGTGGTTCGCTACGGAACGGCATCCGGAGACTACACAGTCGCGGTCGACGTCGGGAATCGGACCGATTTCGCACTGACACTCGACGAATTCACGACCTACTACGTAGCCGTCGAGGCCTATAACGTCAGTGGCGCGCACAGTCCGGTGTCGTCGGAAATCGTAGTGGGCGCCGACTATTCGACGTGTGACTTCGGATTGAGTTCGACCAGCGCCAGCGTCGGCGCCACGGCGACGAGCCTCACCGTCGGCCTGACCGCACAGGCGCAATGCCCGTGGACGGCGTCGTCTTTTTCGGACTGGATCACGGTGAGCGGGCGGACGGCCACCCGGGGCTCGGGTACGGTGTCGCTGAAGATTGCGGCCAATGCCACGGGCATGTCGCGGGTCGGCACGGTCGCCATCGGGGGCCGGTCGCTGCTGATCACGCAGGGCAGCACGGCTTCGTGCTCGGTCTCCGCAACCGCCGCGCAGTTCGGCATATTTCTCAAAGAGGGCGGCTCGGGGGCCGTCGCCGTCTCCGCGTCCGGCACGCAGTGCGGGTGGACGGCCGTGAGCGACTCGGTCCTGGCTGACTCTCTCCGGCGGCAGCTCGCGATTCGGGGCTGGAAGCGCGGTGTTCAGCGTCGCGGCGAATACCGGAGCGGCACGCGAAGGACATTTGACCGTTGCCGGCACGGTGTTCACGATCGCGCAGCGCGCGCGCAAGCGCATCGAGGCGCTCGACTTCGACGGGCGCGGCGCGGACGCCTTCCTCTACAGCGCCAAGTCGGGGGACTGGACACGATACACGTGGAGTCGCGGTCACTTTGCGGCGAACCAGATCGGGGTCTCGACCGCAGGGATGACAGTCTTGGCCGCAGACTTCAACGGCGACGACCGCTCGGATCTGTTTGCCTACGATACGCGCACGGGCGTGTGGGCGCGGAGCATCTCGAATGCGGACGGCACCGTCCGCTTCGCCGAATCCGTATGGCAGGCCGGCTGGGCGCCGACGATCGCCGACTTCAACGGCGATGGCCGCTCCGACGTGTTCTTCTACAATCCGCGCTCCGGAGCATGGGTTGAGTGGATTACGCAGCCGACGACACTGGAGTTCACGCAGCGCACTGGCCGGTTTGCGCCGGGATGGACGGTGTATCGCGCGGTGTTTGATGCCGATGGCCGCGATGACCTGTTTCTCTACAACGCGAACGCGAAGAAGTCGGATCGGAACGCCGGCAAGTGGGCGCAGGCGTTTACGCAACCTAGTCTGGCTTTCGTCGTCAAGCCAGGCAAGAAGGCATGGTCGGCGGGCGCCACCATCATCCCAGCGGACTTCACCGGCGACAACCTGAGCGAAGTCTTCATGATGACGCCGGCCGGCAAGTGGACCGTGGCGACGTTCAAATCGAAAGGCGTGACGTTCAAGGGGAGCCAGTGGTCGGCGGGCTGGCGGGCGTCTCGGGCCGAGTTCACCGGCGACGGCCTCGCCGACTTGTTCCTCTACAACCCGAAGAACGGCCAGTTCCGTGTCGTGGTCCGCAAGGGTACGACCTTCACGATTCTGAAGGGCAGGTGGTCGAAGAACCTGACCGTCGGCATCAGCGACCTGAACCGCGATGGCCTGTCGGACCTGATTGTCTACGATCCGGCGGCTGGCACGTGGGGCGGCGCGACGGCGACCGCCAAGCCCGGCGCGTTCGTCTACCTGGGCGGCACCTTCGAGAAGTCACGCACGCTTCTGGCAGCACACTCGACGCGGCCCTGACCGGCGGCAGACGTCTCGCGGCCGCGGCTTGACACGCGGTCGCGAGACGGCTGAAGATCTTTTGATCTTCAGAACATGTCCAAGCGCGCCATTATCACCGGTATTACCGGACAGGACGGGTCCTACCTCGCCGAACTCCTCCTCGAGAAGGGGTATCAGGTGGTCGGCGTCACCCGCCGGCTGAGCTCGTCGAACTACTGGCGAATCGAACATCTCCTCGACCGCATCGAGCTCCGGCCCGCCGACCTGCTCGATCAGCTCTCGCTGATTCGCGTCATCGCCGACGTGCGGCCGGACGAGTTCTACAACCTGGCGGCGATGTCGTTCGTGCCGGCCTCGTGGGATCAGCCGTTCCTCACCGGCGAGTTCAACGCCCAGGGCGTGACGCGGGTCCTCGAAGCCATCAGGCACGTCGATCCGTCGATTCGGCTCTATCAGGCGTCGTCCAGCGAGATGTACGGGAAGGTCCGCGAGGTGCCGCAGACCGAACTGACGCCGTTCTATCCGCGCAGCCCGTACGGTGTGTCGAAGGTGTTCGGCCACTACATCACGGTCAACTACCGCGAGAGCTACGGCCTCTTCGCGTGTTCCGGCATTCTGTTCAATCACGAGTCGCCGCGGCGCGGACTCGAGTTCGTCACCCGGAAGGTCACTGATGGCGTGGCCCGGATCAAACTGGGTCTCACCGACACGCTCGCCCTCGGCAATCTCGACGCGAAGCGCGACTGGGGCTTTGCCGGTGACTATGTCCGTGCGATGTGGCTGATGCTCCAGCAGCCCGAGGCCGACGACTACGTCATCGCCACGGGCGTCAGCCACTCGGTGCAGGACCTGGTCGAAACGGCGTTCGGGCACGTTGGGCTCGACTGGCGTGCCCACGTCAAGTTGGATCCGAAGTTCCTCAGACGGGCTGAAGTGGACCATCTCATCGGCAAGGCCAACAAGGCGCACCGCGAACTAGGCTGGGCTCCGACCGTCGACTTCACAGAGCTCGTGACGATGATGGTTGATGCGGATGTCGACCGGTTGAAGGGCATCCGCTCGCCCGCCAACACTCCCGCCGGATAGTCTCGGCCACATGCAGTTGCGGTGCGTGAAGTGTTCGGGAAGTGGTGTCGCCCTGAACGGCGACGCGTGGGTGTGCCCGAATTGCGCTGCGAGATTTGAAATCGTTCGCGGAGTAGCGCGGTTCGTCGACTCGCAGGCATACACAGGCTCGTTCGGCTTTCAGTGGAACCATTTCGCCAAATCGCAACTTGACTCCGCCAACGGAACCACGCGCAGCCGGGACACGTTCGTGGAGAAGACCGGCTTCGCGTTGGCGGAGCTGCGCGGCAAGCGGATTCTCGACGCGGGGTGCGGAATGGGGCGGTTCGCGGAGATCGTCGCGGCCGCAGGTGCGGAGGTGCATGCCGTCGATCTCAGCGCAGCCGCCGACGCTGCGCACGACAATCTCGACGGGCGCGGCAACATCACTTTCTACCAGGCAGACATCCTGAACCTACCCTTTGCGGAGGGTACGTTCGACTACATCTACAGTATCGGAGTCCTGCACCATACGCCGAACACGCGGCGGGCGTTTGAGAGGCTCGCGCCCCTGCTGCGGCCGGGCGGGCGGATTGCCATCTGGGTGTACTCGACGAAGCTGCGCCTGATGATCGGCAGTGAGATCATCCGTCCGCTCACATCCCGGCTGCCGAAGCCGCTGTTGCTCGAGCTGTGCCGGATCGCGAAGCCGCTCTACTACGTTCACCGGCTTCCAGTCGTCGGGCTCGCGACCTGTGCCCTCCTGCCGACCAGCCTCAACCCGGAACCGGAGTGGCGATGGCTGGATACCTTCGACTGGTACTCTCCGAGGTACCAGTTCAAGCACACGAACGACGAAGTGGCCGGCTGGTTCCGCGAGGCGGGCTTGATCGATTTGGTCCCCCTCTCGGTGCCGGTTTCGATGAGTGGGAGACGGCCGAATTAGGTTGGGTGCTCCGCGTTCGTAGGTCCTCGGCGACGCGACCGCCGTTCTGGATCTTACGGTCCAGCACATGGCCTGGTGTTGTAGAAAGCGCCGTCGTATCCAGTGGACTCAGCCCGCAACGCCGGGGCTTTGTACTACAGGTCGTTTCTTGCTGCCACGACGACGATTGGCCTTTGTCACCTTCCTGGGACCAGGCTTGCATGCCACCTTCGGACGGGTCTGCTGCGGTTCAAGGAAGGGCCACCGCGCCGCTGCTAGCGTCGATCGGGGGCGCCGGCTTTCAGCTCGTGCTGCCGGCCGGCCTCGGCCCATCAGCTCTGGCTCGTGGTGCGGTAGGAAAGAGTATTGAGCGTCCAGGACATCTGCATTTGCCGAATTGACTCGTGCAGCCAGGCCATCCAGCGCGGCGACTCGCTTTACCATAGTCCGAGGCCCCATGATTTGCAGGATCTGCGAGGCAGAGGAACACCACCGCCGCTACGAATTGCGGGAGCAGATGTTTGGAGCGCCGGAGACGTTTACATATTTCGAATGCGGCTCGTGCGGCTGTCTGCAGATCGAGACAATTCCTGCCGATCTCGGCCGTTACTATTCGCCGGACTATCACGCTCTCTCATTTTCGGTCGAGCGGGCTTTCCGGAATCCCATTCGGAACGTGGGACGCCGCCTCCGATGCCGTGCCGCCATCGGTCAGGGGAACGCGATCGGTCGCCTCTTGCTGCGGCGATATCCGGATGACGCGCTCGCGTCGCTGGCGCGCCTTCGGCCCACCGCGAGATCACGAATTCTGGATGTAGGTTGCGGGAAGGGGTATGTCCTCTGCCAGCTATTTGATGCCGGTATCACGAACGTAATGGGCATCGACCCGTTTCTGGAGAAGTCCATTACGTACCCAAATGGCCCTCGCATTTTGAAGGCGCCGCTGACGGCCGTCGATGGCGAGTGGGACATCATCATGTTTCATCACTCGTTCGAGCATGTGACGAATCCCGCCGACACTCTTAGAGCTTGCGCGGAAAGGCTGGCGCCCGGTGGCACCTGCGTGCTGCGACTTCCAACTATCTCTTCCTATGCCTGGCGCCACTACCAGGCGAACTGGTTTGAACTCGACCCTCCACGTCATGTGACACTCTTCTCGCGTGCGGGCCTGGCGCTCTTGGCAGAACGGGTGGGTCTAGTAGTAGACCGCGTGATCGACGATTCTACGGCAAGCCAGTTTTGGGGGAGCGAACAGTGTGCACAGAATATCGCGTTGATGTCGTCACGGTCTTACTTGATCGCCCCGCACAAGTCTTCGTTCAACCCTGAGCAGATCCGCAATTTCGAGATCCGCGCCCGGGAGCTCAACGCTCGGGGCGACGGCGATCGAGTGGCCGTCTACCTGAGGAAATCCGTCGCCTGAAGTCATCGGGGACCAGAATCTGGAATTCTGGCAGAGGCCGTACGGACGACCGCATCTAGCCAGGCTCTGCCAGCTTGTCGTAGAGCTCCTCATACGCTGACACCATGCGCTCGACCGTGAAGCGCTCGATCACGCGGGCTCGCGCGCGTGCGCCCAGCGCCTGCCGCTCGCCCTCGTCGAGTGCCAGCAGCCGATCCCATGCGCCGGCGAGCGCGTGCGGATCGCGCGGCTCGACGACGAGCCCTGTGTCGCCGACGATTTCCGCCGCGTCGCCTACGTGGGTGACGACGCACGGCAGCCCGCACGCCATGCTCTCGATCACGACGTTGGGGAAGCCCTCGGTGATCGAGGAGCAAGTCGACACGTCGCACGCCGCAGCGAGGCGCGGCACGTCGTTGCGGGGACCGAGCGCGATTATACGGGCCTGCGGCGCCATTTCCCGCCGCAGCGCGTCGAATTCGGCAACACTGGTGCTGACCCCCTCGCCCGCTAGCACGAAACACGTATCCGGCCGCGTCGTGGCGAGGAGGGCAGCCGCACGAAGGAAGGTCCCGTGATCCTTCATCGGATCGCGACGGGCGATCAGGCACACGGTCGGGGCGTCGCCTGGGATGTCGAGCTCGCGGCGCACTGCGCGGCGTGCCTCGGGATCCGGGCGAAATGCGGACACATCGACGCCGTTGGGGATGACGACCCACCTGCGAGCCCGGTAGCCGAGGCGCCGGTGATGTTCGCGCCCGGCCTCCGAGTTCACGACGATCGTGCGCGGCTGGCGCGAGAGCCGCGCGCACGCCGCCAGCGTCCAGCGCGCCTGCGCGCGATAACGGGACATGTCCATGTCGGAGGTGCGGACGTTCCAGACGACCGTCGCCACCCCGCTCAGGCGCGCTGCCACAAGGCCGACGACATCGGCATGGTAAAGCCAGGTCTGCAACACGTCCGGCCTTCGCTCGCGGAGCAGGCGGACGAGCCGCCAGACGGCCCACGGGGACGGCCGGCCCGGCGTCATCCCGAGCGACATCACCTCGATGCCGGCGTCGCGCAGGTGCGACGCAAGCGGCCCTTCGGGCATCAGCGAGACGACGAAGTTGTCGAACCGATCGCGATCGAGCCTCGTGGCGACGCGCACGAGAACCTGCTCGGCCCCGCCCAGGCCGAGGCCGGTGATGAGATGCGCGACCGTGCGCCGGCTCACGGCCGCGCCACCCCTTTGAGGAGCGCCGCGAGACGTGGCGCCAGGACACGCACGCTAAAGCGCTCCTCGGCCACACGCCGTCCCTCGCGGCCCATCGCGCGTCGCACTTCCGCACTGTCGAGCAGGTCGCACAGCGCGTCGACCCACTCGGCCGTCGTCACTGCGGCGACGCCCACCCCCCCTTCCGCGAGCACATCGACGTTCATGCCCACCGGCGAGACGACGACTGGCACAGCGCAGGCCATGTAGGTCAGCATCTTAAAGCTGCACTTGCCGTGCGCCCAGGGCGTGTTGGCCAGCGGCATTAGCCCGACGGTCATCGACTGGATGTCAGCAACCTCGCGTTCTGAGGACCATGGAGTGAACCGCCAGCGCCCCGGGCGCAACGTCTGCAGGCGTGGCTCGCGATCGGAGACGACGAGCACGGTGGCGGTGGGACGAGCATCGAGCACGGCGGCAAGTGCGGGCTCGATGGCCTCGAGGTACGGGAAGTTGCTGCTTGTGCCAATCCAGCCGATGACCGGGGCGGTGTCACCTGCGCCCGCGCCCGGCGTGTAACGATCCGTATCGACCGCAGTCGGCTGCAGCGCGATGCAAGGGCTCCACTGAGAAAAGTGCTCGGCGATGTAGCTGTTGCCGCAGATGACGAGATCGCACCACTTCGCCAGTCGTCGGGCCGATCGGCCCGCGCGGTTCAGCCAGATCGCATCGTCCACGTCGAGGACGCGAGGCCGTCGGGTCAGGCATTCGAGCGTTGCGACGGTCGACAGCAGCTCACGCTGGAACAGCGTGACGTCGCTGCCGTACGAGGCGATCACGCCGGGGACGCGGGCTGCGAGGGTTCCGGGCAGCCAGACCGGCCGCGCCCAGACACGCGCCGGCGGATACGCACCGAGACCCCACCGCTCGACCACTGCCACGTCGAGTTGTGCCAGTGGCTCGATGAACTGCCGAATGCGGAATCGCGAGCCCGGCGCGTCGAAGCCTGCGGTGAAGGCCGTGACCCGGGTCACCTTGTGACGTCCCCGGGGGCCGCCGCTCCTTCCAGCGGCTCGAGGCCGACATCGTCGATTTCTGGCGCGGGCGTCACGACGCCGCGACGTATGTCGGGCTCGGCGCCATCCCTGTCCGCGGTCGACAGGTTGTTGAGGTACACGATCATGAAGGGCAGGAACGACGTGAACCGGAAAAGCTGCAACGGCACGTAGCCGATCTCGAACGCGCACGTCACGAGGAACAGGCAGTGCGCGTCGCCGCGTGTGCGGAGGTTTCGATACAGAAAACGCCCATACGCGAGATACACGAGGATGAGCAGCGGCAACGATCCGCGCACCATCACCAGGACGAACCCGGAGTCTCCGTAGAAGAGATCCTCGGGGCCGTAGGTAAAGCCAATCGGGCTGAAAGGCGACTCGTTCAGGTACCGCAGATTGCCCCCGAGCATCCCTGTGGTCGAATAGCGGGATCGAAGACCAGTCGTCTGATTGCCCCCGACGAACTGCACCAGCGCGGCCAGTCTGGGGACGACTATCGTGATCGCCAGGATCGCGCCCACAGGCATGGCGAGGACGAGGGCCGGCCAACGAACACGAATTGGCATGCGCCTGATGAGATCGATGACCAATTGCACGGCAGCCACGGCCATCAGGACAGTGCTCGTCGTCGACCTCACATTGCAGCCGATCGCGAGCATCACGATCGTCCAGGCGAGCGATGGGAGTGATCGGGTCGTGCGAAAGGTCCTGAAGTTCAGCCAGAAGAACAGGTAGTAGAAGAAGCCCGCGGTCGAGTGCGTCGCGAAGGTGAGCACCGGCTTATGATGCCAGTCGAGCATCGAGACCATCAGATCCTGGTAGAACGCGGTGTAGTACGTCTTCACGAACTCGTTGGCAGCCGGCATGTTCAGCGACAGTCCGACGCCGATGATCAGTACGAACACGTTGATGCCCCAGAGGAGCCACGGTCCCGGCGCGGCAATGCGGTCCAGTTTGATGGCAACGAGGAGCGCGAGCCCGATGAAGATGAAGAGCGCGCCTGCCGAGAAATCGGCCTGCGGCGAAACCAGCGTGATCGCCGACATCCAGAGGAGTTGTCCCAGCGATAGGCCCATCTGAGTCCGATCGATGGGGCCGCTGCGGCTGAGCAGCCATGCCAGGATCAGCGCGTTCAGCACCATCGCGGCTCGGCTCAGCTGAAGGGAGATGGTCCCGCCAAGCGAAGAAGGGAAGAACAGCCCGAAAATCACCGCAATCGTGATGATCGCGGTCGAGCCAGAGAGACGAACCATTGGTCGCGGCGCAGCTTAGCACGGGTCCGTCAGCCTAGGCCCAGAGCGTGCGAGACCTGGCGCAGCGCAGATCGGACGACCACGCGAACATCCCCAGGCGTGGTCATCAAGAGGGTCGACACGTGCTCGCCAGTCATCCGGCGGTGGACGATGACCAGCGTGAGAGTCGAAACCAGATACGCCACGCACGTGGCGCTCGCCGCGCCAGCCGCACCGTAGCGCGGAACGAGCATCAGACAGAGTGGCACGGTGATAGCGAGCGTGATGCCCGAAGCCATCGCGCTCATGTGTGGGTGCCCGCGAGCCAGAAGGTCGGCCGTCAGCAGGAGACAGAGCCCGAACACTCCCGTCCCTACGAGCAAGATCCGCAGCGGCAGCACGGCGGGCCCGAATGCCGGGCTGAACACGATTGGGATGATCACCGGCGCCACGGCGGCGAGGAGCAGCGCGGCCGCCAGCGTCAAGGCGCCCGCGACGCGGCTCGCGAGCAGCACTGTCAGCGGCCGCTCGCCACGTCCGTAAGCAGCCGATGCGCGAGGCAGGTTAACTTGCGCCGCGGCGACTACCGCCTGCCACAACATTTCCGCGAGGACGGTCGCGATCGAGTAGATCCCGGCCTCCACGGTGCCCTTCGCCCCGCTCACGATGAGCAGGCTCACGCGGCTCGTCGCCAGCTGCAGAATGATCCCGCCCGCGCTCTGCGCGCCAAACGTGAGGATGCGCTTCAGTTCCCCCATGTTCAGCTCCGACCATGGGGACGGTTGAACGTGCCTCCTGAGCTGCCACGTGCTCGCCGAGAGCCACACGATCACCGAGACGAGCAGGCCAGCCAAGGCCGAGGCGGAGGTAGGGTTGATGACCGACGCGATGGTCGAGCAGGGCACCCAGACGAGCTGCTGGACGATAAAGAGCTTGTTGTAGGTGCTGGGCCGCTGCAGCGCAAGCAGCAGCGCCGCGCGCAACTGACTCGCAAGGAGGACCGGCAGCAAGACCATGGCGACGATGCACGCCGAGACGGGCGGATGACCGAGCGCATCGGGCCGGAGCAGCAGCAGCAGGCCGAGCGCCACCGAGCCCAGCGTGCCGGTGACGATCGGGATGACCTGCGCGTAGCGGAACAGGCGCCCGAGCGGAACGGTCCCGCGGCTGCCCATCTGGATGGCGCCGGCCAGAAACCCCGCCTGGCCAAACATCGCCAGCAACTGGACGAGCCCCGACAGCACCGCGTACTCGCCCCTTCCCGAGGGGCCGAGCAGCCGCGCGATGACGATCGTGACGGTGCCGGCCGAGGCGAGCCCGATCGCCTGTGCCAGCGCGGCGATCAGATAGTCCTTGGTCATGTGCAGGGCTCAGGGCTCATGACCCAAGGGGAGCGGGGCGCGACAGGCCCGGGCGCTAGTGTGACTGCGTGCGGAGGCGACGGCCGGCAAACGTGAGAGTATAGCCGACGGGATGTGTGGACTGACGGGTTTCTGGGAGCGTGAGGTTCGCGATCTTCCTGAGGGAAGGGGAGCCGAGGCGCTGGTCGCGCGCGTCACGCGGATGTCGACGGCGCTGCGGCATCGCGGTCCTGATGACAGCGGCGCGTGGGTCGATGAGAAGGCCGGTCTCGCCTTGGGCTTCCGGCGTCTCGCCATTCTCGATCTCTCCCCGAACGGCCACCAGCCGATGGTCTCGGCCGACGGCCGTTTCGTCATCGTCTTCAACGGCGAAATCTACAACCATCGCGATCTCCGTCGGCGGCTGACGGACGCGACGTTTCGCGGAACGTCCGACACCGAGGTTCTGCTCGAGGCGGCCTCGGCGTGGGGCGGCGAGCTGATGTTCTCCGAAGCCTGGGGCATGTTCGCGATCGCGCTCTGGGACTCGCTCGAACGGACGCTCTACCTCGGTCGCGATCGCCTGGGGAAGAAGCCGCTCTACTATGCCGACCTTCCGAGCGGGCTGCTGTTCGGATCGGAGCTGAAGGCGCTGCGCGCCCACCCGCTCTTCGACGAACGGCTCGATCGCGACGCCCTGGCGAGCTACTTCCGCTACGGGTACGTGCCCGATCCGGCGAGCATCTATCGCACGGTTCGCAAGGTGCCGCCGGGGGCATTTCTCGTCTGCCGCGCCGGACAGGCGCCCCGCATCGTCCACTACTGGACGGCCGGCGAGGTCGCGCGCGCCGGCCTCGCCGCGCGCTTGGCGCTGTCAGACGACGAGGCGCTCGACGACCTCGATTGGCTGCTGCGGGACGCGGTCGTGCGCCGCATGGAAGCCGACGTGCCGATCGGCGCCTTCCTCTCCGGCGGCATCGACTCCTCGATGGTCGTCGCGCTCATGCAGGCGCAGAGCACGCGGCCTGTGCGCACCTTTACGATCGGCTTCGAGGTGGAGGGCTACAACGAGGCCGAGTCCGCCAAAGCGGTGGCGTCGCACCTTGGGACCGATCATACCGAGCTTTACGTGACGCCGGATGAAGCTCGCGCCGTCATCCCGCGTCTGCCGTGCATCTACGACGAGCCGTTCGCCGACTCGTCGCAGATTCCGACGTTCCTCGTGTCGCAGATGGCGCGTCGCGATGTCACCGTGAGCCTCTCGGGCGATGGTGGCGACGAAGTGTTCGGAGGGTACACGCGGTACGCATGGGCCGAGGGCATCTGGGACCGGCTCGCTGGCAAGCCGCGGCCCGTGAGGCGATCGGCGGCGCGCATGATGGAGGCCGTGCCGTCCGGATGGTACGAGGCGGCATATGGCGCCGTGCGGCCCCTCGTGCCGTCGCGATTCCGTCAATCGCTGCCGGGCGACAAGGCGTACAAGCTCGCAGCCCTGCTCGACGCAGCGGGGCCCGACGATCTGTATCGGCGCCTGCTCTCGCAGTGGCCCGATCCGTCGCGCGTGGTGCTCGAGGGGCGCGAGAACGACTGCACGAAGGACGTCGCGCAAGCCCGCGCCCTCGTCCCTGGGTTCACGGAGCGTATGATGCTGCTCGACCTCACAGGGTACCTTCCCGGCGACATCCTCGTGAAAGTGGACCGCGCGAGCATGGCGGTCAGCCTGGAAACGCGTGCCCCGTTGCTCGATCACCGGCTCATCGAGTGGACGTGGCGGCTGCCGCTCGCATTCAAGCGCCGCAACCGGACCGGCAAATGGATGCTGCGTCAACTACTGTATCGCTATGTGCCGCCAAGTCTCGTCGAGCGCCCGAAAATGGGCTTCGCCGTCCCTATCGATCGCTGGCTGCGCGGGCCGCTACGCGACTGGGCGTGGTCGCTGCTCGAGCCGTCCCGCCTGCGCCGCGAGGGCGTGCTGCGGCCCGAGTCCATTGAGCGCCTATGGCACGACCATCAGAGCGGCCGGCGCAACCACCAGCACCGGCTCTGGGTGGCACTGATGTTCCAGGCGTGGCGCGAAGAGTGGTCTGCTACAATATGAGTCGGTTGCTGTTACGACGCGCGTGACGGTCTTGACCAGCGTCGCACCCTTTCACGCATGAGTCTCCGTCCCTCGCCCGCCCAGGCGGATCCGCGACTCAACCCACACCGCCCGATCATCGAGGCGGTCGAGTCCTCGGGCGCTCTCGACTCGACGTTTTACGCTTACGTCGAGCATCTTGCGGATCGCTGGCGTTTGCTCCTCTTGTTGGCCCTCGTTGGAGTTGCCATCGGAGCAGCGATCAGCCGTCTGGCCCGACCCGTCTACGAGTCTGGGGTGACGCTGGCAGTCGTCACAGCTCCCGAGCAACGCGCCGATCAGGTTAAGGCCTTCGTCACGCTGCTCGAGAACCACACGACCGCATCGGACATTATCCGCCGTTTCAAACTCGACGAGGGGCCGCACAACCTAGGCCCCGAAGAGTTCCTTCTGCGTAACACTCGCGCTGAGCAAATCGGGCAGACCAATCTGGTGCGGTTAACCGTACGGCTTTCGGATCCCAAGCTCGCCGCAGACGTCGCCAACGACATGGCGGGCCGGGCCCGCGACCTGGTGCAGCGCCTCGCGCAGGAAGAAACCGTGCTGGCCCGTGACCAGCTCGCCGTACAGCTCGCCGAGTCGCGGCAGCGGCTCGACACCGCGCAGGCCGAGCTCGAGCGCGTCAAGAGGGAAGGTCAGCTCGATCTGCTCCAACGGGACGTCGATACGCTGCTCGAACAACGGCAGGAGCTGCGCAATCTTACGGTCAAAATCGCTGGCGCGCGCGCCTCGCTCGCGCGCGCAGAGGCGGAGCTCGGACGGCGCAAGCGTATCGATCTGCTGACGCGGTCGATCGACGGTGATACCACGCTGCGCGAGGCCGCGCGGCAGTCGGGCGTGCCGAATGTGCTCGGCTTACAGCTCAAGAACGAGTTCGTCAATCAGAGCTACGACGATCTCGACGACCGCGTATCTGCCAGCCGGGCGGAGTTGAGCGGCTTCGAGCAACAGCGCGATCAGCTCATACACGTGTCCGGTCTCGACGCGCCCCAGCTCACCAAGCTCTCGCAGCTCTATGCGCTCGAAACCCGCGTCACGCGGCTGGAAACGGACATTGAGCTCGCCAAGCGAGTCTACCTCGAGATCGCTTCGCGCTACGAGCAGGTCCGCATGCAGGTCGCGGGTCGCACGGCGACGCTGCAGATCGTCGATCCAGCTTTCGTACCAACCCGGCCCGAGGCCCGGCACACCGCGCGCAACGCGGCGCTGGGCGGCCTGACGGGTCTGCTGCTTGGCGTCCTCGCCGTGCTCATTCTGCCGATGGCCGCTGGCGGCGGCGGGTCGCGACGGCTGCCCGACGCATGAAGCCCGAGCTCTACACCGGCCGCGCGCTGGCGGCGGGAGTACCCGAGCCTCGAGTCCCGCGGCGCCGACTATCAGGCCGACCACCAGACCTCGCACCCCTTTACCAAGGCCGTCATCGACTGCGTCGATCGGCTGGTGGCGCTCGCCGGCGATCGCCGGCGCGCGCTCGTCGTCGGCTGTGGCCCCCAGCCCATGGCGGTTAAGGATCTCCTGGACAGCGGATTTGACGCCTTTGCGATCGAGCCTGTCGAGGACTCCGTCGGCCGGGCGCAGGCCTTTCTCTCCGCCCCGCATCGCGTCCGGCAGGGCACGTGTGAGCGGCTCCCATTTCCCGATGCGACGTTTGGCTTCGTGCTGATGGAGAGCGTCCTCGAGCACGTGGACTCGCCATCGCTGGCGCTGACCGAAGTCTGCCGCGTGCTGCAGCCGGGCGGCGTGATCTACATCTACACGACCAATCGCTGGAAGTTCTCGCCCCGGGGCTTCACCGGCGAGTACAGCGTGCGCTTCATCAACTGGTTCCCGCGCATCGTGCAGGAATCCTACGTGTTCCAGATGCTGCACTACGAGCCGCAGCTGGCCAACTACAACGCGCGGCCGGCGGTGCACTGGTTCTCGTTTCCGGATCTGTGCAGGCTCGGGCGTGAGGCGGGGTTCGCGCAGTTCTACTCACCACTCGATCTCATCGACGAGTCGAGCCCGTTTGTCAGTGATAGCCGGATACGGCGCTTCGTGCTCAATCGGGTGCGCTACCGCCCGTGGCTGCGTGCGCTCGCGCTTACACAGTCGGGCGGCGCCATCTTTATGTACAAGCGCCCGACGTAGGCGCGGCTCTGGGGCTGAAATCCAGCGCGGATGAGGGTCCTCCGAGTCGATGGCGGGCCGCGATGCGGATGTTCTCGCGCCTCGGGGTCGTTACTGCCAAGCGGCGTGCACCGTTACCGGCATGCTGCACGCGCTGTGCAGACGGGCTCCAGGATGGAACTACTCGATCATTCGAAGCGCGCGCTTGCCTTCCCATTGTAGCCCCGCGATCGCACGCCCGCAGGCTATCGCAGCAGTGGCAACCGTACGTTTTGCGCGAGTTCCGTATAGTTGATATCAGGAATGAAATCGTACGGTGGGTACAACTTCCCGTGCCTGGAATACAGACCGTAGACGAAGGTGAAAGGCTGTTCATAGATCTCGTTCGGGGGCTTGCTCCACACTAGACGCACCCGTCGGTCCGCGCTCGCCTTGATCCGCCAGATCGACACGGGACTTGTCGTGGCATCAAGAGACACCCAGGGATCGTTGGAATCGACCACGAGCCATCCCTTCTTCGTCAGGACTTCGGTCACGGCATGGGAAGAAACACCCGGTGCCAAGAGCGACTTCATCGCCGAACCAGTCTCTCGCGTTGAATAAAGCGCGACGTGCCTCGCCTCAAGGCTGGCGTACCTCAGGATTTTCTCAATGACCCTGCTCCTGTCAAAGCAGAGGCCTGTTCTTGCCTCGAACAGATTCCTCGGTTCCCTTTCGGCGCCGAACGGGAGCCCCTCATTTCTCGGCGCGACGTCGAGCACCGCACGCTGGACCCGTACGACGAAATTAATCTCGTCTTCGTAGGAGCGCGTCGCCTCAGGCGGCATCGCCCGAATGCCCACCAAGTATCTGGGAATGTACTTCCGGTCCTCGGCAGACACTGAATTGTCCACGGCGTGCCAGGCGAGCAGCACCACAACACCGATGAGGAGAACAGTGCCCACCATGACGCGTCTTTTTCTGCCATCCATGTCAGTGCTGAGATTGTACCTGAGAGGCACATAACTGATTCCCCCCAGGCCTCGGCAGAGCGACGTGCAGCCGCCAGGTGGGCTCGAGCCTGATTTGGACGGCCTGAGCGGGAAAGGTATGATTTGTCGGTACACCGACCACTAGACGGTCTCCACGTTTCGAAATCAGCGTCGTGGCCGTCACAAGTGCCAGGAGGACGGCCACGGCGAACAGGCACATGATCTGTTCGCGACGACGGGGCATGTTCAGGACTGTCCATGTCGCCAACAGAAGGCGAGCGGCAGGAGGAGCAGGCTGTTGGATTCACGACAGAACGCCCAGAACCCCGCCATGACGAGCATCATTGCAATGCGACGCCCGCTGACGCGATGCCCGAGCGAGATCTAGCCCGCTGGCAACAGTACAAACCCGGACGTCGAGATCGACTCGCTCAGAATCGCCAGGTCCCACTGGAGATATCGGTAGTCAGGCCCACGTCAGGACGGCCGTAAACGCCCCCAGCCCAAGCCACGAACCTCTTACGGGTGTCGCACAGACGGTCGCCAACGAAACCCACGCGACGACCGACAGCCCGAACCGCAAGTCGGTGAGTCGAGCTGGGGATTCGCCGAGAGCGCAATGACACCTTGTAGACCAGGGGAACCGCGAAGAAACGAGCGGATCCAATGAAATATTCCGAGTCGAGCGCGTCTGCGGTCGCCCTCTCGAGGAAGCTGGCACTGTCCGGGAACTGGAACGACTTGAGCGTTTGCGAACAGACGCGGGCGACGAGGAATGCCACAGCAAGCACAGACGCGACGGGCACAATCCACCGGCGCTCTTCATGTTCGCAACATCCGGGGCGCCGCTCATTCGTCCGTCGATGACACATCCCGAGGATCACTGTGACAAGATTGCCGATGATCGCGGCTGGTCCCTTGTCCACCAGCGAATCATCGACATGGGAGCCACGCACCGCTGATGACAGAGTCACTGCGTGTCGTGCGGATCATTGCCCGGCTGAACGTCGGCGGTCCGGCCCGACAGGTTCTGCTCCTCGACGATCGGCTGCGGGCACGCGGCTGGGACAGTCTCGTCGCGCACGGTCGCGTTGCGATTGGCGAGTCGAGTTTCGAAGAATCCGCACGCAGCAGCGGCGTTCGCCTGCATCCGATTCCGGAGCTGGGCCGCCGTATTCACGTCTGGAGCGACCTCGTCGCCTTCGCACGACTCCTGAGCTTGCTCTGGTGCGTGAAACCTGACGTCGTGCACACGCACACCGCGAAAGCTGGCGCGCTCGGGCGGGTCGCATCCGCGATATACAATGGCACACGCTCCCGGCGCCACCGGTGTCTGGTCGTGCACACGTTTCATGGACACGTGCTGAATGGGTACTTTGGACCGATCGCCAACCAGCTCGTGCGCATGATTGAGCGCGGCCTGGCACATCTCTCCGATCGCCTCATCGCGATCTCCGAACGACAACGCGAGGATTTTGTCTCTCGATACAGCATTGCCCGCGCCGATGCGGTGGCGATCGTACCGCTCGGTCTGGATCTGAGCACACTTCTCGAAGCGCCGGCGCGGGCCGATGCGCGAGCGACCCTCGGCATCCCCGTGGACGCGTTCGTCGTCGCCTTCGTTGGACGGCTCGTTCCCATCAAACAGCCACTCGCGATGATCGACGCATTTGCGAAGGTCAGCGCTCGCAATCGTGCGGCCAGACTCCTGATCGCGGGCGATGGCGAGCTGCGCCAGCAAGTTCAGGACGCGATTCGGCGCCATGGGCTCGCCGGGCAGGTGACGCTGCTTGGTTGGCGCAGCGATTTACCCGCTCTTTACAGCGCGACCGACGTCGTCGCGTTGACGTCGCGTAATGAAGGTACCCCCGTGGCGCTGATCGAGGCGATGGCCGCCGGCAGGGCGGTTGTCGCCACGAGTGTGGGTGGCGTGCCGGACCTCGTCTCCGACGGGGTGAATGGGCTTCTGGTGCCGTTTGGTGACTCGAGGGCCATGGCGCATGCGTTGACGCGACTGATGGACGACCGCGACGAGCGTGACCGCCTCGGCCGGGCGGGGAGGGCGCATGTGATGGCTCGATACGACGCCGACCGCCTCGCTGGCGATCTCGATCGCCTGTACCGCCGTGGTCTGGCGGAGAAACGCGGCTGGTCGGGTGTGGGGCATCCCGCATGATCGACCAGCCGGGCGGCCTGACAACGTTCGCCATGGCGGCCGGTCTGGCCCTTACGGTCAGTCTCGCCCTCACCCCGCTCACCCGCCGGGTGGCCTGGCGCCTCGGGTTCGTTGCGCAGCCTGCCGCGGATCGCTGGCATCGCCGGTCCGTGGCAATGCTTGGCGGTGTGCCAGTGTGGCTGGCGACCCTGGCGGCGGTCTTGTTGATGGGCGGGCTGTCGCGGGAAACTGCCATGGTCGCGCTGGGCAGCTCGGCGCTGTTCCTCCTCGGTCTCCTGGACGATATCCTGCCGCTCAAGCCAAGCACCAAGCTGAGCGCCGAAATCGTCATCGCCTGCGTCGTCATCGCCTTCGGCTATCAGCTGCATTGGACGGGCTCGCCGCTGCTCGATGCGCTCGTGACCATCGTGTGGATCGCGGGCATCACCAACGCCTTCAACCTGCTCGACAACATGGACGGCCTGTGCGCGGGCGTCGCGGTGATTGCGGCCGTCGCCTTCTGTGCCAGCATCGGCACGGCCGATCGTGGCTCGCTCGTCTACACGGCGGCCCTGGCTGGTGCGACGCTCGGATTCCTCCGCTACAACTTCAACCCGGCTTCTGTCTTCCTCGGGGACTGCGGCAGTCTGCTGCTCGGGTCGACGTTCGCGCTGCTGGCGGTCTCCAAGGCGCCGTCCGGCCAGACCGGCTTGATATCGACGCTCATCGTTCCGGTCCTGATTCTGCTCCTGCCGATCTTCGACACGACCTTCGTCACGATCTCCCGGAAGCTGTCGGCGCGGGCGGCATCGCAGGGCGGACGGGATCACACCTCGCATCGCCTCGTGGCGCTCGGCTTCTCCGAGCGCCAGGCATCGCTGCTCCTGTATTGCCTCGCCGGAGCCGGTGGCGCCGTGGCCGTTGGATTGAAGAAAACAAACGTCGAATCGCTTGGCATCGCCTGCCTCTTGCTCGTTGGTCTCGTGCTGCTGGCCATCCAGCTGGGGAGGGTTCGCGTCTACGACGGCGACGACTTCGCCTGGCTCCGCAGTCGTGCGTTCACACCGCTCCTGACGAGGATGACGCACACGCGTCGCATCTTCGAAGTGGCGCTCGACACGTGCCTGATCAGCATCGCCTACTATCTTGCGTACGCGCTGCGTTTTGCCGAGGAATTCCGGCCCCTGTATTACGGGCTGTTCGCGGTGTCGCTGCCGATCGTGATCGCCTGCCAGCTCGCCGGATTTTTCATCGCGGGGGTATACCGCGGCGTCTGGCGCTACATCACGATCACCGATCTCTTGGTGTATCTTCGCGGCGTGCTGATTGGCGGCGCGGGCATCGTGCTGATGGTGGTCTACGTGTACCGCTTCGAGCACTACTCGCGCAGCGTGTTCATGATCAACGCCATGCTGGTCGGTCTGTTCATGGTCGGCTCGCGACTGTCATTCCGATGGGTCGCCGACCTGGCTGGCAGCCGGCGGAGCGTTGGCCGCCGCGCCTTGATCTGCGGCGCCGGCGACGGCGGGGCGATGTTGCTGCGTGAACTCCGGAACAATCCTGAGCACGAGTGTGTGCCAGTGGGATTTCTCGACGACGATCCGGCGAAGCGGCACCGCAGCATCATGGGGGTCCCGGTGCTGGGGGGCATCGCCGATGTCGAGCACTTCATCGCGAAGCACTCGCCCGACGTGGTGATTGTCAGCACCGGCAAGCTGCATCCGTCGAAGTTCGCCGCCGTGCAGTTCGCCTGCGCGCGCGCCGGCGTCGATCTCAAGCAGATGGAATTCCGGATCGCCGACGTGACCGCCAGCCGGATGGTTTCGACGGCTTGAGGAGGGCTCGCCGCGCGCGCGGGACGATCCGCTCGAATGCTGGCGTGGCCGGCTGCTTCTCAGGACCCGGCCACGCTTCTCAATTCTTGATCTGGAACGTTCCCGTCACGCCCGAGTCGTCCGACGATGACGTCGATCCTTGGTTACGTACCCAGCCTTGCAGTCGGTAGGTGCCTGCCTTCGCAATCCAGGTGCATGCGTTCGAGCTCATGTATGAGCCGCAGAGCGACTTCCACGTGTTCGTGCCGGCGTTGTAGAGCCAGAACTGATATTGCAAGGGAATTGCGCCGCTCGCCTGAATGCGGAAGGTGATTGCCGTATTCGCCTTCGCAGGCAGCGGGACGCTCGATGTCATGCCCAAGTACTTCGGAGGATTGTTCATCACGGTGAACGTCGCTGTGCTCAGCCAGTCCTGGTAGCTGGAAGCAGAGCCGACATTCCGCACCCACACCTGCACGTTGTAGGTACCGAGCGCGGCCGACCATGCGAACTGGTTGCTCGCGCTGTAGGGCCTCGCGAGCGTCCACGCGTGGCTGCCATGGTTGTAGATCCAGAATGCGTACTGCAGCGCAGCGCTTCCGGTCGCGTTCGCGGTCCAAGTGACCGACGTCCCCGGCGCGACAGGGAAGTCCCTGTTGCTTGAGAGCGACGTCAGCGTGGGCGCACCCGACGCATTCATCACGGTGAACGTGGCTGTGCTCAGAGCGTCCTGGTAGCTGGAAGCAGAGCCGACGTTCCGCACCCACACCTGCACGTTGTAGGTACCGAGCGCGGCCGACCATGTGAACTGGCTGCTCCCGCTGTAGGGCCTCGCGAGCGTCCACGCGGCGGTGCCTCGGTTGTAGATCCAGAATGCATATTCGCGCGTCGCGGTGCCACCCGTGGCCGTTGCCGTGAACGTGACGGCGTTGCCGGCGGCGAACGGGGGCGACGGGTTCGACGTCAGGCTCGTGATCTGCACCGGATTTGCTGAACCACCGCCACCCCCGCTCGATCCCGCCGTGCCGGTCGCGTATTGGGCCACGAGAGAGGCGAAGCTCTTGGCGGTGACGGCCATCCAGGTAGCGCTGGCGGTGCTCGACGCCACGCGAGGATTGAAGTTGCCCGTGCCGCCATTGGCGGTCAGGACGAACGCTGGCGACGGCGCGTACGACGACGAGAGCTCGATCGCCACGTCTTCGAGCGACGAGCCGTGCGTGACGAGCAGGAAGCGCTGCGCGACCGGGTTAAACGAGACGTCGAGCGCGTCGTAGGCGCCGTAGGAGGTGGAAAGGGTCAGGAGCGAGCCGATGCTGCCCGCCGCCGAGATCGCGCGTCCGTAGATTTTCGTGCCTCCGCGGCTCCACGCGGCGAGCACCGACTGAGTTGCCGGGTTGTATTCGGCCCAGGAAATGTAAGAGGCCTTCGCCGAGTCGAGCTGGATTGGTCCTCCCAGGGGGGCGCCATCCTTCACGCGCTGCGCCCGTACGTACGCGGTCTCGATGCCATTGACTTTGACGGTGCCGGCATACACCACCACGAACTCGTCGCTCGCCGCGTTATAGGCAACAGAAGGCTCGCGCTCGTAGGCGGTCGTGGTGGTCACTGCCAGTTTGCTCACGACCTGGCCGCCGGTAGTGACCCGTGCGATCCAGATGTTGTTACCACTGCCGTAGTTGCCATGCCAGGCCACAAGGAACTGGTTCGCGGCCGGCGAATACGCGATTCCAGCGCCCATCTCCCACATCGATCCCTTGGGGCCGATCGCGAAGGGGGACGACATGAACCCACCGGAGTACACTGACGAGCCGCGCCATCGGCGTCGTCCCGCTGTCGCCCTCGTGCCAGACGACGAGGCAGACGCCCTCGCCGCAGTGCGCACGCGGTGCTTGCTGGAAGGCTGCGGAGGTCGTGAGATTGAACGTCGACCCGAGGAGCGCGCCGGACGCCGAGAGGAAGCGGCCTTGGACCTTCTCTTTCCCCGTGACGGCGAGAAAGACGTTGTTCACCGCATCGTAAGCCGCATCGGGGTAGCGAACCCCTCCGCCCGTTGAGGTTGGGACGGTTGTCGCCGTGCCGCGCACGGCGCCCATGGCCATGGACGAGGTCAGGATGAGCCCAACGGCGACAATCGGCGGTAAACCCTTGAAAACACGCGCAAACGTCATAGCTTGCTCACCTGCGAAAATCGGCCGTCCGGACGGATAGGTTCCGATGGTCGTCCTATCGGTTCTTGCATTTGCCCGCTGTAGCCTACTCGGTCACTTGCCGCCAGAGTGCCTTCGCCGTCTCAAGCCGGATCCAGGGACTCGCGTCGGTCAGGAGCCGGTGCCAATCGGCTGACGGCTCTAACGTGCCGAGGTCCGACAGCGCGCGCGCCGCCTCTTCGCGGACGGCGATGTTCTCATCCGAGAGCGCCGCGGCGAGGACCCGCCCTGCATCCGGCGTGGGTTTTCCAATCAGCCGCGCCGCCCGCAGTCTGTCAACGGGGTTCTCGGTGTCGAGGAGGGGCTGGACAACCGCCTGCCAGCGGCCGGGCTCCGAGGGGAGCGCTTCGGCGACGGAGAGCACGATATCGGGGACGCCCGACTGCAGCATCCGATCGACCAACTCACCGCCTTCGGGACGGCCGATCGCCGCCAGCGCGACGGCTGCCGATTGTTGAACACTGGCGTCGGGATCGCTCAGGGCTTTCAGTAGCGGCTCGGCGGCCGTTTCGCTGCCGGAACGCGCGAGGGCGTCTGCGGCCGTGGCTCGCGTGCCCGGATCGGAGTTGGCCAGCAGTCGAATCAAGGCGCTCTCGATCGCCGGCGCTTTGACGCTGCCAAGCTCATGAATCAGATCTGTATTTTGGGGGTTGGCGGCGAGCCGCTTTGCGATTGCTTCAGCCGCCGCCGGATCGCCCAGGCGGGCCTTGGCCAGTTCCCCTTCTACACCCGCCGATGGCCCGAGGCCGGCGAGCGTCTCCGCAGCAAGCTTGTCGCCGGCGCCAGCGAGAGCCTCCAATGCGGCGACCCGCTGTGCCATCTCTGGGCCGTTGGCGGCCACCTGTCTCAGGTACCGCTTCTGCCGTTATCCCAAGCAGGTGCAGGTCTGGTTCACGATGTGCCGCGGTCCAGGCGGTGTAGGCCTCGATCGCGCCGTTGATGTCCGCAGCGCTTGCGAGCGCCTGAATCTTCAGAACGATTGCCGCGTGATCGTGCGGGCGCTGCTGAAGGACCGAATCCGCGGCGGAGATGGCGGCTGAGAATCGCCCTGCTTCGAGCGCAGTCCAGCCAGTGCCGAGCGCACTCGCCTGTCGCGTAATCCGTGGCTGGCGAGGGCGAGGCGTCGCCGCCTGCGTCGCCGCGTCGGAGGCCGTACCGACGAGCAGCGGGCACACGACCGCCATCAATTTCAAAACCATCGATGATGCCATTTCGAGGGGAGCCGGCCGATTATCTGAGATTCCCGCGACTTTCTCCAGCGAAATTGCAGATCGCACGCCTTAGGACGACACGCTCGCTCGAGTCGATGTGCTTGCAGCCGCGCGACAGAGGCCCAGCACGAGATAAAAGACGACGGCTACCTCGCCGGTCAGCAGCGGATGCATGCCGAGTCCGATTAACAGGAAGGTGACGCACCCGATCGCGAGGCCCGCGAGCATCGGATCGCCGGCGCGACGCGCAAGGGTCCGCAGGGCAGGACCGACGCCAACGGCCACAATCGCCGCAAAGGACACAAGGCCGATGACGCCTAGCTCGCCGAGGACCTGCAGGTACTGATTGTGGGCGTTCTGCGCGCGGTACTGCCGCCGGAGCCGCGGCGGCATGAACTCCGTGGATCGATCGTAATAGCGGCCGATCCCGACGCCAAAGAGCGGCGCGCCCCGCGCCATTCGTAGCGTCGTCGTGACCAGATCGCGACGAACGTTGTAAGCGACGACGATCGAGCCATGCGCCGCCGTTCGTGGATAGCCGAGGAGGACGAGCCCCGATACCGCGATGACCGCGATGAGAAGCGCCGCTGCGACGACGAACCCCCGGCCTCCCCGGCGCGTGGCTCGAGCGATCACCAGAATCGCGACGCTCACGGGCAGCATGGCGAGCGCCGTGCGCGAGCCGGAAAGCCAGGCGCCCGCCAGGAGGAAGGGGGTGGTGGTCCAGGCCAGCCAGCGATGCCCTCGCACGCCGACCAGGCCGAGGGCGACCGGGATCATCAAGACGAAAAGGGCGCCGGCAGCGTTGACGTCAGTGAACGTCGTGTTGATGCGACGGGTCTGGTGCAGGTCCACCAACGCCTCGAGAAAGGGCGGTCGTCTGAGGGCGGCTTCGATCAAGCGGTTGACGTTGAGTGCGCCAAGCGCAGCGACGGACAGCACGAGCGCGGAGACCGTTCGAGCGACCAGTGACGGATCGCGACGGCAGAGCGTCGCCGTCATGGCGAACAGCGCCGCCCCCCCGCCCGCGAGCGCCGCCGCCGCGACGCCAGGGTAGTCGCGCAAGGCGGTCATTGGAAATTTCCGAACCAGCCAGGTCAGGAAATGGCCCAGGAACAACGGCAGCGACTGGCCAGCCGGCCGCTGCTCGGCGATCTCCACCGCGATCGAGAGGCCTACGATCGCGACCCATGCAAGGGCGGCGAGCGTCACCACGCGATCCCGCGGCTCGCGCGGCTGGATCGCCTCGCGAATCGCGACGCCCGGCGAGAAAGGCGCAGACGAGCGGCAGGGTCCAGGATCGCGAGGAGTGACTCAGCGCCGCGAGCGCGCCGCCAAGCGGCGCGAAGGCCGCGACGACGACCAGTCCGTCACCGGGTCGCCAGATTGCGAGCGCGATCACGGCCGCGATCGCGGCCTTCATCGCCAGCGGCGTGGTGCCCAGGAAGACGCCGGCGATGGTCGCCGCGGCCATGAGCGCCAGCAGAAGGCTGGACAGGCGGGATGACATGCTGTGTTGGCGTGGCTGCGGTTCTCGAGACGCTCGTGTATCCCTGATATAGTAAGAGCGTCTGACGCGACGATTCTTCAAAACATGCCAGAGCTCATAGGATCACCTGTGGGACGTACCTCGCAGGCTTCCAGTGCCCGTCATCTGGTCGAACGCATCCACGCCAAACAGGCTCGTGTCGGTGTCATCGGTCTCGGTTACGTCGGTCTCCCCCTCGCGGTCGAGTTCGCCGACGCGGGATTGACGGTCACGCCCGTCGATCTCGACGTCACGAAAGTCGACGCCATCCGTCGCGGCATCTCGTACATCCCCGACGTGCCGGGCGAGCGCGTGGCGCGGCTGGTCGAGGCCGGACGCCTCGACGCGACCACCGACTTCTCCGTGCTCGCACAGGCGGACGCGATCAGCATCTGCGTGCCCACACCGCTCAGGAAAACGAAGGACCCCGACCTCTCGTACGTCGTCGCGGCCGTCGAGCAGGTCGCGAACCACCTGCGGGCCGGCCAGCTCGTGGTGCTCGAATCCACCACCTATCCTGGAACGACGGAAGAAGTGGTGCGGCCGATGCTGGAGCGCGGCGGCCTGGTGGCGGGGCGCGATTTCTTCCTGGCGTTCTCGCCCGAACGCGTGGATCCCGCCAACCCCGAGTGGCACACCGGCAACACGCCCAAGGTCGTCGGCGGCATCAACCAGGACTCGACCGATGTCGCGACGGCGCTGTATCAGCAGATCGTGACGACCATCGTCGGCGTGTCCTCGACGAGCGTCGCCGAGATGGTGAAGCTTCTCGAGAACACGTTCCGCGCCGTCAACATCGGGCTCGTGAACGAGCTGGCGCTGATGTGCCGGCAGATGAACATCGACGTCTGGGAAGTCATCGATGCCGCCCGCACCAAGCCATTCGGCTTCATGGCGTTCTACCCCGGGCCGGGGCTGGGCGGGCACTGCATCCCGATCGACCCGTTCTATCTGAGTTGGAAAGCGCGACAGAGCGGCTTCGAAAGCCGCTTCATCGAGCTGGCCGGACACGTCAACGCGTCGATGCCGCGGTACGTGGTCGATCGCGTGGGCGAGGCGCTGAACAGCGCGAGCAAGCCGATCAAGGGATCGCGCGTGCACCTCTATGGCATGGCCTACAAGGGCAATGTGGGCGACTATCGCGAGTCGCCGGCGATCGACGTGGCGCGCCTGCTGCTGCAGCGCGGCGCCATTGTCAGCTACAGCGACCCGCACGTGCCGGAGGTGGACGAACACGGGTTCGAGATGCGTGCGACGCCGGAAGAGGTGGCGCTGGCGGGCGGCATCGATTGCGCCGTGATCGTGACCGATCATCGCGCCTTCGATTACGATCGGCTGCTGCGGCACGCGCCGCTCGTTGTCGATACGCGGAACGCCTTGAAGGGGCGATCGGACGATCGCATCTTCCGACTCTGACCTGAACCGCGGGGCTGAAGCCCCGCCTCCACAAATCGCCTTCTGTGTCGGGAGCCGAACATACGCATGAAGTCGAACGTCAAGGTCCTGATCGCCGTCGTGGTGCTCGTGGCCATTGCCGCCGGATGGTACCTGTTCAACCGAAAGAGCGGGCCCGCCAATCTGGTCGATCTCGTCGATCAGTTCCCGGAGGCCGAACACCGCTCGAACAGCACTCCTAAGGAGGCCGCGTTCGAAGTCGGCCGCACGGCGATCGACGGGCAGGAGAAGCGCAGCATCCTCGCCAGGCCGTTCGCCCGCATTACCTACAAGGTGATCGTGCCGCCCGACGCGTGGCTCGAGGTGAACTTCGGGCTGCGCCCCGACTCGTGGCAGGTGCCGGGCGACGGCGCCCAGTTCCGTGTCGGCATCTCCGAAGGCAAGACCTACGAAGAGCTGTTGCGGCAGTACGTCAATCCGAAGCGTGGCGACCGGCGCTGGTTCACCGCGCGCCTCGACTTGTCAGCCTACGAGGGACATCAGGTGAATCTGATCTTCAACACCGATCCGGGCCCCAACCGCGGGCACGACTCGACCAACGACTTCGCGGTGTGGGGTGAGCCCCGCGTCTACAGCAAGCGGTAATCTCGTGCCCAGCCGGTCGGATACGACTGGAGCGCCGGAGGTCCCGCTGCTGGACCTCACGGCGCAGTGGCGGCCGCTCAGGGACGAGATCCTGGCCGCCATCACCCGCGTCTGCGATTCCCAGCGATTCATTCTCGGCGCTGAAGTGGACAGCCTCGAGCGCGAGCTGGCCGCGCTCCTGCGCGCGCCCCACGCCGTCGGCGTCTCGTCGGGAACCGACGCCCTCGTCTGCGCGCTGATGGCGCTGGACATCGGCCCCGGCGACGAAGTGATCACGAGCACCTACTCGTTTTTCGCAACCGCGGGATCGATCGTGCGGCTCGGCGCGACGCCGGTTCTGGTCGATATCGATCCCGCCACCTTCAACATCGACGTCGACGCGGTCGGTGCGGCGGTCACCCCGCGAACGAAGGCCATCATGCCGGTCCACCTGTTCGGCCAGTGCGCGGACATGGACCCCCTGATCGAGACGGCGACGCGCGCCGGCGTCCCGATCGTCGAAGACGCCGCGCAGGCGATCGGCAGCACCTACAAGGGCCGACAGGCCGGGACGCTGGGACCGCTCGCGTGCTTCTCGTTCTTTCCCAGCAAGAACCTCGGCGCGTTCGGTGACGCCGGCCTCATTACCGCCGCCGACGATCGAGTGGCCGAACGGGTGCGCCTCCTCCGGAATCACGGCGCCGAGCGGCAGTACTTTCATCGTCTGGTCGGCGGCAATTTCCGCCTCGATGCGCTCCAGGCCGCGGTGCTGCGCGTGAAGGCGCCGCACCTCGAGTCCTGGACGGCGGGACGCCGCCGCAACGCGGCCCGCTATCGCGGCCTCTTCGACGCCGCCGGATTGCTCGATCGCGTGACGCTGCCGGTCGAATCGCCGGATGGCCTGCACATCTACAACCAGTTCGTGATCCGGGTGCCCTCGCGCGATCGCGTGAAGGCGCGCCTTGCGGATGCCGGCATCGGTTCGGCGATTTACTACCCGGTCCCGTTCCATCTCCAGGAGTGCTTCGCCGGACTCGGCTATCGCGAGGGTGCCTTCCCGCACGCGGAAGCTGCAGCGCGTGAGAGTCTGGCGCTTCCAATCTTCCCCGAGCTTTCGGACGCGCAACAGGCGCACGTGGTCGACACCATCCGGCGCGTGCTGTCCGAGCCGCTCACCAGTGGAGGTGGGGCTTCAGGCCCGCGGGCAGGCGGGGCTTCAGCGCCGCGCTCCAGCTCATGAGCGGGCCGATCGCCGAGTCGTCGCCGGCCCGCGCCAGTCGTTTTCCAAGCCTCACCGCGCAGATCTTCGTCGGCCTCGTCGCCGGCATCCTGCTCGGCGCGCTCTGGCCCGACATCGCGGTGGCGATTCGTCCGCTCGCCGATCTCTTCCTGCGCATGATCAAGATGATCATCGCGCCGCTGATCTTCTCGACGCTGGTCGTGGGCATTGCGGGCACGGGCGATTTGCGCGCAGTCGGTCGGATTGGGGTCAAGGCCATCGTCTGGTTCGAGCTGGCGACGACCGTCGCGCTGGCGATTGGACTGATACTGGTCAACGTTCTCCAGCCCGGTGCGGGCGTCGCGGTCACCGCCGCCGACACCAGCAATGTCACGGCGATGGCAGGGCAGCGACAGACCGGCTGGGACATCCTGCTCCACATGGTGCCGACGTCGGTTGTCGACGCCATGGCCAAAGGCGACATTCTCCAGGTCGTCGTGTTCTCGTCTTTCTTCGGCGTCGCGCTCGCGGCGATCGGCCCCAAGGGTGCGCCGATCGTGACTTTCCTCGATGCCGTGGCGCAGGTGATGTTCCGTTTCACCGGCTACGTGATGCGGTTCGCGCCGCTCGGCGTGATGGCGGCCATCGCCGCGACGGTCGGCGGCAAGGGCCTCGGGATACTGTGGACGCTCGGGAAGCTCGTGCTCACGATGTACCTCGGACTGGCGGTGTTCATCGTCCTGGTCATCGGCGGAGCGGCGCTGGTGTCTCGAGTGCCATTCCTCGCGTTCGTCCGGGCGATCCGTGAGCCATTTCTGATCGCGTTCACCACCGCCAGCAGCGAAGCCGCGCTGCCGAAGTCACTCGAGGTCATGGAGCGGTTCGGGGTGCCAAAGCGCATCGTGAGCTTCGTGCTGCCGACCGGCTACAGCTTCAATCTCGACGGGTCAACGCTTTACCTGTCGGTGGCGTCGATCTTCGTCGCGCAGCTCGGCGGGATTCAATTGTCGCTTTCGCAGCAGCTCGTGATGATGCTGACGCTGATGATCACGAGCAAGGGCGTCGCTGGCGTGCCGCGGGCGTCGCTCGTCATCCTCGCCGCGACGCTGACAACCTTCCATCTGCCGCTCGAGGGCGCGGCCATTCTCCTCGGCATCGACCAACTCCTCGACATGGGGCGCACCGCCGTCAACGTCATGGGCAATTGCCTCGCGACTGTCGTCGTCGCCCGGTGGGAAGGGGAGTTCGACGATGAAAAAATGCGGCGGTTCCAGGCGGCTTGAACGATGAAGGTGGTGGTGACGGGTGCGGCCGGGCAACTCGGCGGTGCGACCGTGCGACGGCTGGCCTCGCAAGCCGATGTGGTGGCCCTCACGCGCGCCGAGGTCGATCTGACCGATCACGATCGCGTGATGTCGGTCGTCACCGCGGCACGGCCTGACCTGATCGTCAATTGCTCGGCGTACAACGCCGTCGATCAGGCCGAGGACGACCCCCTGACCGCGCTCGCGGTGAACGCGTTCGCCGTGCAGTCCCTGGCGCGAGCGGCGGCTGCCTCGAAAGCCGTCTTCGTGCATTACAGCACCGACTTCGTGTTCGACGGTCTCGCGGAGCAGCCGTATGTCGAGATGGATCCGACGAACCCGCGCAGCGTCTACGGCCAATCGAAACTCGTCGGCGAGTGGTTGGCCGGCGAGGCGGCAACGGCGTATGTCCTGCGGGTCGAAAGCCTGTTCGGAGGGCCGGCCGCGCGAAGCAGCGTGGACAAGATCGTCGCGGCTCTCAGATCGGGACAGGAGGCGCCCGTCTTCGTCGATCGAACCGTGACCCCGAGCTATGTCGAGGACGTCGCGGCCGCAACGTGGGCGCTCGTCACGTCGAGGGCGCCGGGAGGCGTCTATCACGTCGTCAACAGCGGGGCCACGACCTGGTACGATCTCGGGCGCGAGAGTGCGCGACTGCTCGACTGCCAGCCGCGCCTCAGGCCTGTGAAGGTGACCGACGTGCCGCTGCGCGCCCCGCGCCCGCAGTATTGCGCGCTGTCGAACGCGAAGCTCGCGAGCGCCGGGTTCCAGATGCCGACGTGGCAGGATGCGCTGGGGAGATACTTGAAGACCCTCGCGTGACGCCCGAGCTAAAGCTCGGGCATTACCGCAACGTGTCCGCGACTATCTCGCTCACGCGCGCGCCGACGGCGAGGCAGGACGTCAGCCCGGGCGAATCGATGCCGGCGGCGTGCACGAGAGCGGGGTTCACCGTGTCTCTGCGAATCATGAAATCCGCGAACGACCCTTCAGGACCGTGCAGCTTCGCGCGGATGCCGCTGCCACCAAGACGCAGGTCGCCGGGTTGCAGTTCCGGCAGGAGCTCGCGCGTTGGCTCGAAGAACGCCTCGACCGGCTCGCGGTCGTCCTCGTAGTCGTCTTTCCGTTCCTGGAACCTGACCGTCGGACCAACCTGCACCGCGCCCCGAGTGGTGCGCATCAAGTGGACGCCAAGGCTGTGCCCCTTCGGGTGTGGCAACGGATAGACCAGCCATCGCACCAGGTCGCGGCGCGACGGCGCCAGCTCGCAGTATTCGCCGCGTGCCGGATGAATCGTGAACGCTTCGCCGCCGAGCGCGGCCGACACCTCGTCGGCAAAGAGGCCCGCGGCATTCACGACGAGGCGCGCGCCAATCTGCTCGCGGCCGGTGTCGACGACGACCCCAGCGGCATCGACGGCGCCGCTCAGGACAGCGGTGTGGTTCAGACGGGCGACGCCGAGCGCATCGCAGTCGGCGGCCAGGGCACGGACGAGGGACTCGGCCTCGACGATTCCGGAGTTCGGCGACCAGATCGCCACGCGCGCGCGAACGTGCGGCTCGCGCGATCGCACGAAGGCCTCATCGACGATCTCGAGCCCCCGCACGTCGTTCGCTTTTCCACACTCGAACAGCGCCAGCAACTCCTTCTCGTCTTCCGGCGTCACGCTGACGATGAACTTGCCGCACCGTGAGTGGGGAACATGGCGGTCGGCGCAGTAGCGGTAGAGTCGCGCCGCGCCATCGACGCAAAGCGCCGCCTTCAGCGTGCCCTGCGGGTAATAGATACCGGCATGGATGACGCCGCTGTTGTGCGTGCTCGTCTCCATGCCCGGATGCCGGTGTCGCTCGAGGAGACACACCGCGGAGTCGGGCTGCCGTTCGGCGATGGCGCGGGCCGACGCCAGGCCGGTCACGCCCCCGCCGATGACGAGCACGTCAACACGTTCCATCAGTTCCGCGCCTCCCGCAACATGAGCCTGAACACGCCGACATCGAGCCGTGCGTCGATGCGAAGCGGCAGGCGGCGGGCATCGTCGGAAATCCAGATCGTCAGCTCGTCACCGGCCGGCTTGCCGCGGCTGTCGAGGACGCGCGGTATCAGCTTCCAGGCAGGCTGACGTCCGAGCGGCGTGTCCACCGTTTCGCGGCCCGCTACCGCGATCTTGACGTTGAAGAGCGCGCCGTCGTTGACCACGGCAATCGTCGTCGTCTCGCCGGGCCGCATCGAGAGCGTTCGGAGAATGTAGAGCGCCGACAACGGATCATGCGCCGGCGATGTCAGGTGCAGATCGCGTTTGTACACCGTCGCCGTGGTCATCTCGTAGGTGGCTCGGCGCTGCGCCTGGTCGAATCGCGTCACCTGCATCCGCCGATGACGCCCCTCCTGGCTGAAGACGGAGCCGCGCTGCGGAAGCAGCGTATACACGTCGAGCAGCGAGTCGACCTTGTAATACACGGAGTAGATCGCCGCCAGCAGGCCGACCGGTTGACCCTCGGCGACCAGGTAGTAGGCAATCGAGCCGAACGAGGAGCGTTTGTCCTTCACCGTGACGGTGGCGTTGGCCGCCGTCAGGTAGTCCGACCAGGAGATGTCGAACCCGAGGACCTCGCCGGTCTTGAACGGCACTTGCCGCTCGACGCGCGGCGGCGGTGAGGGCTTTGCGGTCGCGGTCGGCTGCGGAGGACGGATCGGTGTCTGACCGAGGAGGACCGCGATTGTCAGCGCCGTGAACGTCGAGAACGTGAGCTGCACGGTGCCACACCCTTGCTCAGGGCCTGATGCCCACGGCTGCGTAGTCCATGTGCGTGAAGAGCAGGCCGTTCAGCCGCTCGACGTTGGCGTTGATGGTATCGCGGAGATCCTTCGCGGCCGGCGGCTCATCGTGGGCCGCGGGCGCGACCGGCTGCAGCTTCTCGGCCGCGGGATACGGCGACCGCCACTCGATGGTCGCGCGCTCGAACCCACTGGCGGTCAGGAGGTATTGCAGCGTCTCGGGATGAATCGGCCGTACGTGCGTCAGATCGCGGATATAGCTGGCGAAGAACGCGAACCAGCACGCCGGGTTGATGGTTTCGAGCACGATGCGCGAGCCGGGGCGGAGCTTGTGGTAGGCGAGGTCGAGCGCACGCATCAGATAGGCGGGCTCGAGATGCTCGACGACCTGGATGGCGATCAGACCGCCCAGCGCACTGTCCGGCAGGGCGTGGAGATACCCCACCAGATCGCCCTCCACGACGTCGAGGGCTCGCTCGCGGCACACCTCGACCATCTCGTGGTTCAGATCGAGGCCGCGTGCGGGCGTGCCATCGGCGCGCAACAGATCGAGGAACTCGCCGCGGCCGCAGCCGACGTCGAGCACGTCGCTGGCGCCTCGGAACATCGCGACGTACGGCTCGAGCCTCTCACGAATGTCGTCCTGCGAGCCGCGAAACCGGTCTTCGAAGCCGACGTACTTGTAACTGTCGACGACAGGTGTCGAGGCGGCGCTGCCCGCGTCAGTCGCCACGGCCTGGCTGGACGCTCCGCCGGCCAGGAGGCGTTCGACTTCACGCTTCAGCGTCAGCGTCGCCTGCTGCATCGTCGCCAGTCGGGCGCGCAGGTCGTCATGCGCCGCGTCGACGGCAGTGACGCGACCGTCGATGCGCGCCTCGCGCGCCGCCATCGATTCGCCGCGCCGCATCAGGTCGTCGGTGAGCGTATTGATGGCGGCGTCGTATACCGCCATGAGACCGCCGGCCGCGAGACGGTCCTTCGAGTCGACGTACAGCGTGACCTGCTGCAAGTACTGAATGAGATGCGCCTGAAACGCGGTGATGGCGGCCGATTGAGTGCTCAGCAGGCTGCTCTCGACGACGCGGGCATCCCGGCCGGCGGCGACGTTGCGGTTGAGATGGTCGACCAGGACCGAGTTGAACGCCTGCTGCCGCTCGAATATCGGGGCGACCAGCCGCCAGACGAAGTGCGCGAGCCGCGATCGAATCCCGCGCGGGGCGGGCAGCGACACGTCAGACAGAATGGCCCAGCGCTCGTTCAGCGTGCCGACCTGATGATCGTCGTACACACGCGGCGCGTCGGGCAGTGGGGCTGACGCCGCCAGCGACTGGTCCAGGGCCGTCAGCGCGTCGTTGTACTGGCGATCCGCGAGATCGCGCTCATCGCGGAGGCGCGCCAGCGCCTCTGATGTCACCGGCCGCGTCAGCATCGCGTCAGCGGCCCACGAGCCCTTCGACCGGGCTGCTGGCCGTCGCGTACATCTTCCGGGGAATTCGACCGGCGAGGTACGCGAGCCGACCGGCCTCGACGCTCAGGCACATCGCGCGCGCCATCGCCACGGGGTCCTTCGCGCCGGCGATCGCCGTGTTCATCAGCACGGCGTCCGCCCCCAGCTCCATCGCCAGCGAGGCGTCCGACGCCGTGCCGACGCCGGCGTCGACGATGAGCGGCACCTTTGTGAACTCGCGGATGATCCGGATGTTGTTCGCGTTCTGGATCCCGAGCCCCGACCCGATCGGCGCGCCGAGCGGCATGACGGCGGCCGCGCCGGCATCCTCGAGCTTCCTGCAGACCACCGGGTCGTCGGTCGTGTAGGGCAGCACCACGAAGCCTTCCTTCACGAGCTGTCGAGTGGCCACGAGCAGCGCCTCGTTGTCGGGGAAGAGGGTGCGCTCGTCGCCGATCACCTCGAGCTTCACCCAGTTGGACAGTCCCGCTTCTCGTGCCAGCCGCGCGGTCCGTATTGCTTCATCGGCCGTGTAGCAGCCGGCGGTGTTGGGCAGCAGCTGATAGCGCTCGGTGTCGATGTAATCGAGCATCGACTCGCGAGAGCGATCGCCGAGATTGACCCGCCTGACGGCGACCGTGACGAGCTCGGCGCCGGAGGCATGGTGAGCCTGTGCCATCAGCGCGTTGCTCGGGTACTTGCCGGTCCCGACGATCAGCCGCGACGTGAACGAACGGTCAGCGATGACGAAAGGATCCATGGGCTAGCCGCCGCCGACGAAATTGACGATCTCGACCTCGTCGCCATCGCCGACCAGCTCGGTGGCGTAGTGGGCGCGACGCACGACAACGAGGTTGCGCTCCACGGCGACCCGACGGGAATCAATCCCGAGCGACTCGAGCAGCGCCTGCACGGTCATCGGGCTCGAGAGCTCGCGCAATTCCCCGTTAAGCAGGATCCGCGTTGTCTGGGTCGTCTCCACGCCTACTAGCGTACCGCCTTGGCTCCTGCACGTAAAGTGTAGGGGCCCGTGCGCCCTGCGCGACTCGAGTCACCCGTTGCGTGCATGTAGAATAACGCGGCGCCAGCGATGACCGGCGCAGGCGAGGATCGAGAAAGCGATGATCGCAGGGGTGATTGCCGAGACGCTGCCGGGGGAACGGCGAGTCGCCGTCGTGCCCGCGGTGATGCCCGCGCTCGTGAAGGCCGGGCTCACCGTGGCGATCGAGAGCGGCGCCGGCCTGGCCGCCGGTTTCACCGACGCGGCGTATGCCGCGCAGGGGGCCGAGATTGTCGCCACCGCCGTCGACGTCGCGGCGCGGGCCGACCTGATGCTGCGGGTAAGGCAGTCGCCGCCGGCGACCGAAGCCGGCCGCGTCGATCTCGCTCTCCTTCGCCAGGGCCAGACCCTGGTCGCCTTTCTCGATCCGCTGAACGACCCTTCGATCTCGCAGGCGCTGGCCGAAAAGGGCGTTGCCGCCTTCTCGATGGAGCTGATGCCGCGCATCACCCGTGCGCAGAGCATGGACGCGCTCTCGTCGATGGCGACGATTGCCGGCTACAAGGCGGTGCTGCTCGCGGCCAACACGCTGCCGCGCATGTTCCCGATGCTCACGACGGCGGCGGGCACGGTCAAACCGGCGCGGGTCTTCATCATCGGCGCCGGTGTTGCCGGCCTGCAGGCCATTACGGTCGCACGCCGGCTCGGCGCCGCTGTCGAAGCCTACGACGTGCGGCCGGCCGCGAAGGAGCAAGTGCAGAGCGTCGGCGCGAGGTTCGTCGAGCTGCCGCTCGAAGCCGCCGACGCCGAAGACAAGGGTGGCTACGCGAAGGCGCAGGACGAGTCGTTCTACAGGCGCCAGCGCGAGATGATGGCCAAGGTCGTGGCCGCGAGCGACGTCGTCATCACCACGGCCGCGATCCCCGGCAAGCGATCCCCCGTGCTCGTTACCGCAGACATGGTGGCGACGATGGCGCAGGGCTCGGTGATCGTCGATCTCGCCGCCGAGCGCGGCGGCAACTGCGAGCTGACGAAGGCCGATCAGGTCGTCAGCGAACACGGCGTCACCATCTTCGGCCCGACGAATCTGCCATCCTCGGTGCCGTATCACGCCAGCCAGATGTACGCGAGGAACGTGGCGACGTTCGTCGCACACCTGATGAAGGACAAGGCGCTGACGATGGACATGGACGACGAGATCACGCGTGAGACGCTCGTCTCGCGCGACGGCCAGCTGGTCCACGAGCGAATCAAGGCGCTCGCCTAGAATTCGTCCTAGGGTCCCGTCGGGTTCACGCGACAGGTCCGTCCCCACACGCCGACATCGAAATCGTAACGTTGTGCCGCCGTGTTCGAGCTGTAGGCGAATGGGCAGGTGTTGCACGCGATCCACAGAAGGCCCGCGCACGCGATGATGAGCGCTGACGCGAGTCGGCCGATCATAGTCGCCCCGGGAGCGAGGCGCTGGCGGCGTCAGTGGAGCAACGGGACGAGGCGCAGATCACAGGCGGGATGCGGTCAGCGCGAACGCGAAGGCGGCAGCACCCGCCGCGGCCAGAGCCGCGCCGAGGCTGAGCGAGGCCGGTTTGACGGCGGAGGTTCCACGCTCGACCACGCCCGGATTGCGCGAGAGGCGGCCGATCACGATTGCCAGGCCGGCGACGAGCGCCCAACCGGCTGCGGTCACCATCAGTGCAGCGGGTAGGACGCCCAGGGTAGCACCCAGGCTGCCCGGCACCGCCGATCGATCCCGAATCGCGCCGGCGATCAGCAGGAACGCCGCGGGCACCAGCGCCGAGATCGCCATCACGAATGTCTGCGCCATCACCCAGGCCGCGCCGCCGCGACGCGCGTCGGTCGTCGCGAGCGGCCGCTCCGACGCCCAGAACGCCACTCCAAGCGGCCCCCACAGCAGCGTGAGCAGCGATGCGAACAGCGGTTTTCGCGCGTGCCGAGACCTCGCATCGAGGAAGACCCAGATGGCGAGCACCAGATTGAAAAGGAGGTTGGTGACGAGGCGTACGCGGAGCATTCGCCCGGATTTTATCGCCGACCAAGTACAATCCCATCGGTGCTGGCCACTGGCACGCTCCTGGATGGCAAGTACGAGATCCGCGGCCGACTTGCGGGCGGCGGAATGGGCGAGGTCTACCTCGCGCATCGCACGCTCCTCGGCGACGATGTCGCCGTAAAACTCATCCGACCGTCCGGTCCGGACCCCGCAGTCTGGCGCGCGCGCTTTCTTCGCGAGAGCCGGGCGTGCGCCCAGCTTCGCCATCCGAACATCGTCACGATCCTCGACTACAACGCGGACGATCCCGATCAGCCCTACCTGGTGATGGAATACCTGAACGGCCCGTCGCTGGCCGAGGAGCTGCGCGCACGGGGAAAGTTCGAGCTCGGGACGGTGCAGCATGTCATGCGCAGCGTCGGCAGCGCGCTGAACCTGGCGCACACTACCGGCCTGGTGCACCGCGACCTCAAGCCGCAGAACATCGTCAGCCATCGATTCGAGTCGGGCGAGGTGGTTCACAAGGTGATCGATTTCGGCCTCGTCAACGTCGCCACCGGCGACGCGGCGCTCACCGAGGCACACGAATTTCTCGGCACCGTCGCCTACGCGTCGCCCGAGCAGTTCACCGGCCAGGCAGCAAACGCGTTTTCCGACCAGGTACAGTCTCGGCACGATCGCCTACGAGCTCCTTGCAGGGGTCAGGCCGATACAGGGCGACGGGTTCCTGGTGCTGGTCGATCGGCACCTGAACGCGGCGCCGGTTCCGCTGAACGAACGCCGCCCGGACCTGCCGGCCAGCGCCGTCACTGCCGTGATGCGCGCGCTCGCCAAGAATCCACGAGATCGCTGGCCCAACATCGCCGCGTTCGTTCAGGCGCTCGGCGAGGACGACGAGAGCCCGACCGTTACGGTGTCGATGCTGACGCCGAGCCTGCTTGGGATCTACGAGCTCGGCCCGGTCATCGCGCACGGGAGGTTCGGCAGCGAGATCCACTCCGGCACGCACCGTGCGCTCGGCATCCCGGTCGCGATTCGCATCTTCCGCACGGTGACCAAGGACGATCGCGACGCGGTGCGATCCCGGTTCCTGAAGGAGGCGCGGGCGCTCCAGGTGCCGCATCCGAACCTGATTCAGGTGCGCGATTTCGGCGAGGAGGGTGAGCTCCTCTACGTCGTCACCGATCTGCTCGAGGGCTGCAGCCTGGCGGAGCGGCTGGCGCAAGGGGGTCCGCTGCCGTTGCCGCTGCTCGACGCGTTCGTGCGGCAGATTGCAGACGCGACCACGGCGCTCAACAAGCGCGGTGCGCTCGTGTCGGGGCTGCATCCGAGCATCATTCGTGTGGTCCGCGACGGTGACAGCGAGCACGTGGCGATTTCGACGGCCGGCGTCGCGCAGATTCAGGACGTGCTGTCCACGCTCGACGAACAGACACTGCGCGCGCAGTCGACCAGCGACAGCGAGCTGCGTTACGTTGCCGCCGAGCTCCTCACGGGGAAGACCGCGACAGTGCGATCGGACATTTACACGATTGGGGTCGTCGGTTATGAGATGGCGACCGGCCTCCGGCCCTACGATGCGACGACGCTGCCAGTGCTGCTGGGACAGATGCTCGACGGCCCGCCGCCCGACCCGCGGACCGTGCGTCCCGATCTGCCGGTGGCCTGGGCCGAGACGCTGATGCGCGCACTGAAGCGGTCGCCTGACGACCGCTTCGCCAGCGCGGCCGATCTCCTGGCGTCCTGGATTGCGGCGTCGAGTGGGGGCCTGTCCCCCCCACAACCTGTTGGGGCTTGATGCCCCGCAAAGCGGATGGGGACAGGCCCCAAAATGGGGCCTGTCCCCAGTTAGGGTGGAGGACCGAAATGGGGGCGTTGCGTGGACGGTTACTAGGCACGGCGGCGCTGGCGGTGGCGCTGGCGACAACCGCGAACGGACGACAGGCGCCGCTGTTCACCGCCGTCTTTCCGCCGGAGGAATTCGCCGCCCGCCGCGCAAAGGTGCTGGCCGCGATCGGCGATGGCGTTGCCGTGCTGCAAGGCGCGACCGAGTACCCCGCGTACGTGGCGTTCCGGCAGAACAACCAGTTCTTCTATCTGACCGGCGTCGAGGTGCCGCGCGCCCTGGTATTGCTCGACGGCCGGACGGGCCGCACGACCCTCTTCGTAGCGCCCAGGAACGAGCGCCTGGAGCAGTTCGAAGGTCCAGTGCTCGTACCGGGCGACGAAGCGGCGCGCCTCACCGGTATCGCCACGGTGCGGCCGCGCGACGAGTTTGCCTCGGCCTTTGCGGCTGCCGCCGAAGGCGGGCGCACGATCTATACGCCGCTCCGCGCGGAAAGCCTCGGCGCCGGCACGCCGCGCGCGGCGTCGGCCCATGCCGAAGCCACCGCCGCCGATCCCTGGGATGGCCGGCCGTCACGCGAGACCCAGTTCGTGGAGCGCCTCACGGCGCACGCGCCAGGGATCCAAGTGAAGGATCTCGACCCCATCCTCGACGGCCTGCGGTTGATCAAGAGCCCGCGCGAGATCGCGGTGCTGCGCGAAGCCACCCGGCTCTCCGGTCTCGGATTGATGGAAGGCATCCGCAACGCCCATCCCGGGCTGCGCGAGCACGAGATCGCCGCGATGGCCGATTACGTCTTCGCACGCGGTGGATCGCAGGGGATCGCGTATTTCCCGCTGGTCGCGTCGGGCGCCAACGCCTTCTGGCCGCATTACCACGGAGGTAATGGCGAATTGAAGGCCGGCGATCTGGTGCTGTTCGACTACGCGCCCGACTACCAGTACTACTCGGCCGACGTCACGCGCATGTTCCCGGCTAGCGGCACGTTCACACCGGCACAGCGCGAGCTCTACACTGTCTATCTGCGGCTGTACCAGGCGCTGATGACGTCGATCCGTCCCAACGCGGCGCCGCGCGACATCATCCGCGACGCTGTCGCGAAGATGGACGCGATCGTGTCCGGATTCTCCTTCACCATCGACAAGCATCGCCTCGCGGCGCAGGCGTTTGTGGACGATTTCCGGAAGAACACCGGCAACATGCTCGGCCACACCGTCGGCATGGAAGTGCACGACGTCTATCCGCCGACCGACGTGCTGAAGCCCGGCATGGTCTTCACGATCGAACCCGCCCTGACGATCGACGAAGACCGCACCTACGTACGGCTCGAGGACATGATCCTCATCACCGAGACCGGATACGAGAACCTGTCCGCGTTCGCACCTGCGGAGCCGGACGCGATCGAAAAGCTAATGGCTGAGATCGGCCGTTTCGAGGACCGAAAGGTCAGCGATTCCGCTCCAGATCGAGATCGCCGGCCTCCTCCCGCACCGGGGCGTCCGGGTGCCGATCGATGACCTTGCGGATTACGCGCTTCGCGCGATCCGGGTCCTCGAAGATGGCGGCACTCACTGAGATATTCGTCCGTCGCGGTGGCTCAGCTGGCGAGGCGGTTCACCGACAACTGCCGGCTCGAGGGACGTGTCGCCCGAGATCGTGGGCGCGGCGACACCGACCGCGACGACGGCCGCGGCCAGCCATGCTGTGGACGGGCGGCGCGTCGAGGAGGCGCGGTTCGTCAAGAAATGCGCTGGACGCGACGAACAAGCGGGTGGATTGGGTCGGTCGAGTAGGTCGGGGCGATTGGGTCGGTCGGAGGGCGTGCAGTGCGCTACATAATCGTGTTCGCCACGGTCGCGGCGCCGAGGAGCCCTGCCTGGGAATTCTTGATGATCCTGATCGGGATTTGCTCGAGCAGGTCCTTCATCGGCCCTTTCTGAACGAATGACGCGAGAAAGGCCGGCCGCTCCAGCAGCGGAATATTCTTCGGCGCAATCCCCCCGCCGATGTAGACGCCGCGCGTGGCAACCGTGCGAACCGCGAGGTTGCCCGCTTCGGCGCCATACGCGCTGACGAACAGATCCATTGTCTCGATGCAATAGCGGCACGAATCGGCCCGCGCGTGCTCGGATGCGATCCTCGGCAGGTCGGGCGGCGGATCGGAATCGAGCGGCACGCACGGGCGATTGCCATGCGTGAAGTGATAGAGGTTGGTCAGGCCGATCCCGGAGACCACCATCTCGACTTCGGCGCGACCGTATTTCCGGGTCAGCCAGTCGACGAACTCCCACTCGCGCGCATTTCGCGCGGCGAAGTCCGCGTGGCCGCCTTCCGACGGTGCGGGCACCAGCCGATGTCCATTGTTGAAGAGGAAGGATTGGCCCATCCCTGTTCCGGCTGCGAGCAGCGCCGCATTGCCGGCCAGATTCGGCTCCCCCGCCTGCAGCACGTGCAGCTCTTCAGGCTGGAGGACGGCGACGGAGTGCGCGATCGACACGAGATCGTTCAACAGGCGCACGCTGCTCAGGCCGAACTCGAGGGCGACGGCGCGGCCATCGACTTTCCACGGGACGTTCGTCATCCACGCGGTGTCGTGAAGCACGGGCCCGGCGACGCCGAAGCAGGCCGCGTCGATTGGCGGTTCGCCGCTGGGCTGCGCGCGAAGAAACGCCCGGATCATCGGGACGATTCCGTCATATTCCAACGTTGGGAATGACTGCACTGCGACGGGCAGCGGCCGATGCGCCGCACGGGTGAACAGACCGAGCAGCGTCTTCGTGCCTCCGACGTCTCCAGCAAGCAACATGGCGGCGAGGATTGTAATCCGAAGCGCGCTATCATGCCGGAGGTGTCCGAGCCCAACGATCTGAGCGCGCGCGACGTGCTCGTGCGATATCCGGCGCTGCGCGACGACCACCTGCGGTATCTCGAACAGTGGGGGCTGGTGCGGCCCGCCAGGCGCAAGGGCTCACCCAGGGCCTACCGCTTTGCCGATCTCGCGGTGATTCGCCAGACCGCGGCCGGGATCAGCGAGGGGCGGTCGTTCCGCGCCATCGTGCGGCAGCTCGAAGCCGAGCGTCATGGGCAGCTCGCCTTCGACTTCCGGCTCGACACGCAGCCGGCGCGGGTCCTCGCACTGCCGGCGCGCGAGCGGCCGTCCGAATCCGCCGACGGCAGGGCCGTCTCGGAGAGCGATCTCTCGCAGGCAGAGGCGCTCTTTGCGGAAGCCTCCGCACTCGATACCGAAGATGACGAAGCGGCGGAGCGCGCGGCCGGACTCTATCGACGAGCGCTCGTGATCGACCCGTTGCTGGTCGCTGCGCTGATTAACCTTGGCAACGTGCATTACGCGCAGGGACATCTGCCGGAGGCCCTGGCGCTCTACGACCAGGCGACAGGCCTCGCGCCAGACTTCTTCGAGGCGCACTACAACCGCGCGAATGTCCTCCACGACGTCGGACGGTTCGAGGAGGCCTGCGAGGCGTACCGCGAGGCGCTCACGATCGATCCGTCACACGCGGACGGACACTTCTATCTGGCCGTGACATTGGAAAAACTCGGCGCCTCGGCAGAAGCGCGTCCGCACTGGCAGGTCTATCGCACGCTCGCGCCCGCGGGCACGTGGGCGGAGCTCGCCAGGGAGTTCATGGAGAAGGACTGATAGCAGTCCTGCCGTCTACCAGTGATCGTCGCGCTCGCGCTTCTTCGGCGAGCGCCGCAGCTTGAACAGCGAGCAGTCTGGGCACCACGACTCGGGCTTGAAGCCGGAGGTGCCGGCCATCGGCAGCACATCGCGGTGCGTGCAGCACTCGGGCCCGTCTTCAGGCGGCCGGCGCCACCGGCACGAGCGGAACTTCATGACCGCCGCCGACGTCTCGGACGTCGCGGCCTCCGGCGCGCTGGGTGGGACGCCGGGCACCGGCGGCAGGTCGGTCGGGTCGCTACTGAAGTTGGACGCCAACCGACTTCTCCAGTGCGCGAAGCGCACGATGCTCTTCGGGCGAGACCAGCGTCAGCGCAATGCCTTCCGTCAGGTCTCGGCCGGTACGGCCGACGCGATGAACGTAGGCCTCGGGCGACGACGGCACCTCGTAATTCACGACATGGGTGATGCCGTCGATGTCGAGGCCGCGTGCGGCGATGTCGGTCGCCACGAGCACGCGATGCCGGCCGCTTTTGAATCCCTCCACCGCCGCCGTCCGCTGCTCCTGCGATCGATCGCCGTGTAACGCGGCCGCGCGTACGCCGTAGGCGTGCAGCTGGCGCGCGAGCCGATCGGCGCCGTGCTTGGTCCGGACGAAAATCAACGTCGGGCCGTCGGCCCTCTTCAGGAATTCCGCCAGCCACTTCGGCTTTTCACGCGACTCGACGTTCTGCGCCGTGTGCGTGATCGTCCGTGCCGGACCCCCGGCCCGGCCAATCGAGATGTACTTCGGCGCTGCCATGATCTCGGAGGCCAGCTTCACCACTTCGTCCGGCAGGGTTGCCGAGAAGAGCAGCGTCTGGCGGACCCTCGGCAGGACCGACACGATGCGCTGGACGTCGGGCCAGAAGCCCATGTCCATCATCCGGTCGGCTTCGTCGAGGACCAGCACTTCGAGCGTCGAGAAGTCGGGCGTCGCGGACCGCATGTGATCCATCAGCCGGCCGGGGGTCGCGACCACCACATGCACGCCGGCCCGGAGGGCGCGGTCCTGCGGCTCCATCGCGACGCCGCCGTAGACCGCTGCGCTCGTCACCGACGTGTGATACGTCATCCCCTGGATCGCGTCTTCGATCTGCGCGGCCAACTCCCGCGTCGGCGCAAGGACGAGCGCGCGCGTACCCGACGGCACCACACCGTTCTCGGATGCGGTCAGCAACCGTTGGAGGATCGGTACCACGAACGCCGCCGTCTTGCCGGTGCCGGTCTCGGCCGTGGCGATCACGTCGTTGCCGGCGAGGGCGTAGGGCAGCACGGCGCTCTGAATCGGCCGCGTCTCCTTGAATCCGAGCTCGCCGATGCCGCGGGCCAGGAGCGGATTGAGACCCAGCGACGAGAAGGGTAGGGGCGCCGGATCGTGGGGCGCCTGCTCTCGTTCCGAGTACGAGGTGGCAACCGGCGTCACGGTGACGTGCCGGGGTGTCCGCCCGCCAGCCGCGCGCGGACGGCGGCGGCGAGGACTGGGGGGACGATTTTCGGTTGTATGGGAACTCAAAGCTTAGCGTGCGCGGAAGGTGATGATGCCGCGGACCGGATCGTACGGCGAGACGCCGACAGTCACCCTGTCACCCGGCACGACCTTGATACGGAATCGGCGCATCCGCCCGCTCAACTGCGCGAGCACTTCATGGCCGGCATCCGACTGCACCCGGTACAGCCCGCCGCTGTGGACAGCGACGACCGTGCCCTGGATATCGATCAGATCGTCCTTACTCAAACCTTCTCACTTCCTTTCCAAAGCATTTAGTGTGCCACATTGCCGTTGAGGCTGTCCAATCTGCGCACGGCTGCCTCCACTTGCTGCGCAAGAAGCGCGTAATCATCGCCCTGGAGGAAGACCGGTGCCCCAAAGACCACGCGGGCGGGACCCGGAGTGGCCATTTTTGCATTCTGATGCAGCACCTGGTCGAGGCCCGAGAGGCGCACGGGCACCACCGGGAGCCCAAGCCGTGCCCCAATCATCCCAATCCCCGGACGAAACCGGTGGATCTCGCCGGTCATTGTCCGCTTTCCCTCAGGGAAAATCAGCACCGACCACCCATCGCTCGCAAGATCGCCAATGTAATGAAGTGTTTCGCGCGCGCCAGCCTCCCGCTGCGGTAGCGGGAAGGCGTTGAAGAAGAGCGAGGCCAGGTAGTAGTTGAGGCCGTTGGTCAGCCGCGCGCTGAGCGGGTAGTCGCGCGGGAAAAAATGCGCTTTGAAGAATTCCTTGGCCATCGCCACCGCCAGGCGGTATCGCCACCGCGAGGGCAGCGCCCAGAGGATCGCCGGTGTATCGATATGGCTCTGGTGATTGGCGGCGAAGATGACGGGGCCCTCGAGTCCGCGCAGGTGCTCGAGACCGTCGACCTGGATCCACGCGAAGGCGCGCGCGAGCGGCAGGATCCAGGTCGGCAGGCTGACACGGCGCAGCGCGCGCGCCGGCCAGGCCCGGTTCCACGCCGGGAAATCCACGAGCTCCGCGGCGTCCTCGGAGGGCGCGCCGCCCTGCTGCACGACCTGCTCGAGCGCGGTCAGGTCGGCCGCTCCGGCGAAAGCGGTCTCGTCAATCTTCGTCCCGAAGCGCTCCTCGAGGGCCACCATCAGCTCGACGCGTTCGAGGGAACTCAGACCGAGCTCGTCTATCGTCGTGTCCGACGAGACCGGACGTCCGCCGGCAAAGCGCGCCACAAGGTCTGCTACGGTCGCGTCGTGCGCAGTCGACGCCTTCGGCACGTCTCCGGTAGCCACCCACTCCCGGATCTCCCGCCGCTTCAGCTTGCGCGTCCCCTCCGTCCGCGGCAACTCACCCGACGGCCACACGGAGATGCCGCGAATCTTCTGATGGTCGAGAAGCGCGAGGTTCGCTGTGCGGACGATCCCCTGGGGGTCGATTCCCGGATCGGTGACGACCACGGCGTGGACCCGTTCTTCTGTTCCGACCCGGACGCCGACGACCGCGACATCCTTGACGCCCGGGACCGCCGTGACCGCGCGTTCCACGTCTTCGGGAAAGACGTTGAGCCCTTCCGGCGTCACGATCATCTCCTTCTTGCGGCCCTTGATGTACAGCCGGCCCTGCGCGTCGATTTCGCCGATGTCGCCGGTGTGGAACCAGCCGCCGGCAAACGCTTCGGCCGTGGCGTCCGCCGCGCCGAAATAGCCTTTCGTCACGTTCTCGCCCTTGACGAGAATCTCGCCGTCCGGCGCGATCTGTACGTCGACGCCGGCGATCGCCTTGCCGACCGATCCGCGCCGCGCGCTGAACGGATGGTTCAGGCTCACGATCGGCGCGGTTTCGGTGAGTCCGTAGCCCTGAATCACCGCGAAGCCCAGACGGCTCCAGAATTCCTCGAGCGCCGGATCGAGCGGGGCGGCGCCGACGACGAAGCTCCAGAACTTCAATCCAAGCTGGCGATGCACGCGCCGATAACGCCACCAGCGCCAGGCGAAGTGCTCGCCGGGCGGCGGCGCGGTCGCCGCGTCCGGTGACGTGCGGAGGATGTGCTCGCGCAGCACATCGAGAATCTTCGGTACCGAGACCAGCACCGAGATCCGGCGCGCCTTGATCTGCCGGACGATGTCATGCGGGTTGTAGCTGCGCATGAAGATGACCGTGCCGCCGAGGACAGGAGGCACGAAGGTGGCCATCGACTGCCCGAACAGGTGCGACAACGGCAGCAGATTCAGGAACCGGATCGGAGAGAACGGCCTCGCGTACTTGCGATATTTCAGGATTTCGCGCTCGACGGGGACGATGTTGGCGAGCACGTTGCCGTGGGTGATCACGACGCCCTTGGGCTCGGCGGTGGCGCCTGAGGTGAAGATAATCTCGGCAGTGTCGGCCCGGAGGATGGTGGCGCGCGGCGCGGTGGCGCTCGAGTGCCAGTCGATCTCGGTGAGCGCCCAGCGCGGCGGCCCGGGTGTGCGCGCCAGGGCCGCGTGATCGATTTCATCGCCGACCAGCACCACTTTGGCGTGGACGATGCCCGCGACCCGTTGAAGAAAGTCTGCCGAGGCGCGATAGTCGATGGGGACGGCAATCACGCCCTGGAGCAGGCACCCCCAGAAGGCGACAACCCATTCGGGGCGGTTCTCTGACCAGAGGATGGCCGCGTCGCCCTTGCGGATCCCGGCCGCGTCGAGACGGGCGCCGAAGGCCCCGGCCGCACGCGCGACGTCCGAGTAGGTATAGGTCCAGCGGCGGAAACCGTTGTCGTAGGCGAGAAATTCGCCGCTCGCCCGCCCCAGGTCGTCAAAGAAGTCGATCAGCGTCTCGCGTCGCATCCGCTCGTTTATCATACCGATCACACACGCATGGCTCTTCCGAACCTGCCTCCCGCTCTCGCCGTCGGCGCGCTGTACGACAGCTTCCTCCAGGCGGCGCTGCGACAGTTCTTCGAGCGAGCCACGTTCGGGAGCGAGCCGATCCTGTCTGCCAGCTCCGACGGCCGGCTGGCGATCGAGCCGAGCGACGATCCGTCGATGATGTTCATCCGCTGGTTCGGCACGCGGTATGGACTCAGCGTGCCGCCGCGGCGTCCGTTCACGGCACACGAAATCCGGCTCGCCCGATCGATTGGGTCGGTGCTGGCGGCGCGCTATCACGCGATCCTGAATCCGAAGGCGCTGATCGAACGCAGCGAGCTCTTTCGCGGCGCCATCGAGGACCGGTACGTTGGCGCGTTCGCCGACGGGAAGCCGTACCCGATGGGCGCCGGCGAGACGCGCGCCGACCGGATCGCGTCCGCCATCGAAGTGCTTCGAGTGGCCGCTCTCTCGAGCTATGAGAACCGGCCGATTTCATCGGGCGTCCTGATCCTCGGTTCCGAGCGCGATCCGGTGGCCCCCGAACGCCCGGCGATGAACCCGGCGGTGCAGTACTCGCAGCCGTTGACAGGCGTGAAGAGCTTTTTCCGCCTCGTCGACGGGCTGCGCACGCTGTTTCTCGTCGGCCGCGACGGTCAACTGCTCGACATCGTCGATGTGAGGCAGTGGGCATCTGTGGCGATCGGGAACGCCGTGCTGCCGGCGCCGTGTCCGGTGGCCTACGAGGCGCACGCGCGGGCAACCCTGCTCGGCGGGCACGTCTCGGTGGTCCTGAGCCCGTCGCATGAGATCAAGGTGTTCGCCGAGGGCTCGCAGGTCCTGGCGTTTCGACACGCGCAATGGCATCTGCTCGATCTGCAGGCGAAGTTCGACATCTGGGTCGACGCGGTGGGATCCCTGCCGCTCGCGCAGCGATTGTTCCAGTCGGCGCTGGAGCTCGCTGACGCCCGTCAGGGCGCGCTGTTCGTCGTGCTGCGCGATCCCGACATCTCGGCGCGGGAGTTGATCGCGATGGCGGACCGCATCGACGCGCCGGTGAGCGAAGCGCCTCGTCCGGTCGGTGCGCCGCCGACCCGACGCGATCTGCTGAACCTGGTCACGGGGCGGTCGGTGACCGAGCTCGACGCCAGCGTCCTGGCGGCCCTGGCCTCGCTGGACGGGGCGACGGTGACCGACGTCAACGGCCACCTGCTCGCCGCGGGGGCGATTCTCCGTCACTCGATCGACAGCACGTCCGCCGATTACGAACCGGTCATCATCGAGGGCGCACGCACGACGGCGGCAATGGCGGCCAGCCGCTTCGGTCCGGTCCTGAAGGTCAGCGAGGACGGATTGATCAGCTTCTACGACGGCACAAAAGTCTGGGACATCTAACGGTCGCTCGGGTCGGCAGCAGGCCGCACTTGGGTGCGGCCAGACACGTTCGGCTACAATGACGGTCCCTCGACCAACGCGGTACTCCTGAACCATGCGGATCTTTCTCACAGGCGCGACCGGATATATCGGCAGCGCCGTTCTCGAGACGCTGGTGCGCGGCGGACACCAGGTGACGGCGCTCGTGCGCCATGCCGGCAAGGCTCGACGCATGCAGAAGCTCGGCGCCAAGGGCGTCGTCGGGGATCTGTGCAACGGCGCTGCGTGGAAAAACGCGGCGGTTGGTCACGACGCGTTCATCCACACGGCGTACGAAGCAACGGCGCGAGGGGTTGACGCCGACCGCATCGCCATCGAGACGCTTGCGGAGGCGGCCCGCGAATCCGGCCCAGACCGGCCGCTCGTGTTCACGTCCGCCGTCTGGGTGCTCGGCGCGACGCGTCACCCGGCCGACGAGTCGGCCTCGGTCAACCCGACGCCTCTCACAGCGTGGCGCGTCCCACACGAAACGCTGGTGCTGAATCTTCAGGGCGTCCGCGGCATCGTCGTCAGGCCGGGCATCGTCTACGGCGGCAACCGCGGGATTGTGGGCAACCTGCTCCGCTCCGGCGTCAACGGCCTCGTTCGAATCATCGGCGACGGCAGGAACCACTGGGCGTCCATTTACGATCGCGATCTCGCGGACCTCTATGCCAGGCTCGCGACGACGCCCGGCGCGTCGGGCGTGTATCACGCGACCGACGAAGCCGACGAGACCGTCCTCGACATCGTCGAAGCGCTTTCGCGCAACACCACGCACAAGCCGGACGTGCGCTTCGTTCCGATCGAGGAAGCGCGCGCCAAGATGGGGCCGTATGCGGACGCGCTTGCGCTGGATCAGCTGGTGCGCAGCCCGCGCGCGCACGGACTGCGCTGGACGCCTTCCCTGAAGTCGATTTCGGGCAATGTTCCCCGTCTGCTCGAGGAATGGCGTGCCGAGCCCGCCGCTGAAGGTGTGTAAACGATTCTCCGGACCGTTCCGTAGGGCAGAGGCATGGCTCACATGACCAGAAGGTATGTCCTTCCATTCGTTATCGTTGCGGCACTTGTTCCTGCCCGAGCATTTGCGCAGGACGCGCACGCGGCCCATGCAGCCGACGGTGCGACGGCTCAGGCGCCGCCTGCGCCGGAGAATCCGAATCTGCCGGCCGGTGAGGACGGCGCGAAGGCGCGGCTCGAGAAGTCGCCGCGCCACGGCGAGTACGCTGAGGTGCCGGTGCCTGGAGGGACGCCGATTCGTGCGTGGGTCGTCTACCCCGAGCGCAAGGACAAGGCGCCGGTGGTCATCGTCATTCACGAAATCTTCGGGCTGTCTGATTGGATCCGGAACGTCGCCGATCAACTTGCGCGCGAAGGGTTCATCGCCATCGCGCCCGATCTGATCACCGGCAAGGGGCCGAATGGCGGTGGCACCGAGTCGGTGTCGAGCCGCGACGACGTTGTGGCGCTGGTGCGGACGTTGACGCCGGAAGAAGTCGACGCGCGGATGAACGCTGTGCGCGCATATGGCATCACGCTACCTGCGGCCAACGGGAAGACCGCGACGATCGGCTTCTGTTGGGGCGGCGCGACCAGCTTTCACTATGCGTCGGTTCAGCCGGAGCTGAACGCAGCGGTCGTGTACTACGGCACGTCTCCCGACGCTGCGGCGCTGGCGAACGTCAAGGCGCCGGTGTTGGGCCTCTATGGCGGTGACGATGCGCGGGTGAATGCGACGATCGAGCCGGCGTCCGCGGAGTTGAAGAAGCTGGGCAAGTCGTTCGAGCCGCAGCTGTTCGACGGCGCCGGTCACGGGTTCCTGCGGGCACAGTCCGAACGCAACGGCGCGAATCGCGCGGCAACCGAGAAGGCGTGGCCGCGAACGATCGAGTTCCTCAAGCAGCACACCCAATAGTGCGCGCGCCCGTTCTAATTCTTGCACTCTCCTTGCTGGGGACAGGCCCCACTGGCACAACTCTTGTGCCAGTGGGGCCTGTCCCCGCCGACGCACTGCTAGCGGACATCAAGTTTCTGTCGAGCGATCTGCTCGAGGGGCGTGCGCCTTCTACTCGCGGTGGGCAGCTCGCGGCGGAATTCATCGCCGCTCGATTCGCGGGTCTCGGCCTGAAGCCCGCCGGCGACAATGGCACGTACTTCCAACCGGTCACGATCGTCGAGGCGAAGGTGGACCCTTCCGCCACGCTCACGGTCAGCGGCGGCGGGGCCCGGGCGGCCGAGTCGTTGAAGTACTCGACCGACTTCGTCGCGTTCAGCGGACTCGAGCAGGCGGACGTCCGCGCTGACTCCGACGTCGTCTTCGTCGGATACGGCATCAACGCGCCGGAGCAGAAATGGAACGACTACGCGGGCGTCGATGTGAAGGGCAAGATCGTCCTGATGATGGTGAACGATCCGCCCGCGCCTGCCGATGAACCGACGCGCTTTGGCGGACCGGCGCTGACCTACTACGGCCGCTGGACCTACAAGTACCGAGGAGGCCGCGCGGCAGGGTGCAGCGGGCGCCGTCCTCATTCACACGACCGAATCCGCCTCATACCCGTGGCAGGTGGTGCAGACGGCCTGGACCGGCACCCAATACTCCCTGCCCGTCGAGCCGGGACAACCGACACTCCCTCTGAAGATGTGGATCACCGACGACGTCGCCAAGACGCTCGCGGCGCGAGCGGGGAAGGACCTCGCGCAACTGCGCACGGCGGCGGCCACACGTGGCTTCACGGCGGTTCAGCTCGGCATCCACCTCTCGGCCAGCCTCCATCAGACCGTTGCGCGGAAACAGTCGCCAAACGTCGTCGGCGTACTTCCCGGCACGAGACCCGCACAAGGCGTCGTTTACTCGGCGCACTACGACCACTTCGGCATCCGGGACCCGAAGCCGGGCGAAGCCGCGGACGCGGATCGCATCTACAACGGCGCGGTCGACAACGCGAGCGGCGTGGCCGGGATTCTTGCCATCGCCAGCGCGTTCACGCACGCGGCGACGAAGCCATCACGGTCGATCTACTTCGTCTCGACGACGGCCGAGGAGTCGGGATTGCTGGGCTCGGAATACTTCGTCCGGCATCCGCCGTTGCCGGTCGATCGGATTGCCGCCAACATCAACGTCGACAGCCTGAACGTACTGGGGATGACGCGCGATCTCGTGCTCCTCGGTGCCGAGCGCTCGACGCTCGGACCGATGGCCAAGACGATCCTCGGTCGCCAGCGGCGCGTGCTGGGCATCGACACCAGCCCTGGCGCCGGGTATTTCTTCCGCTCGGATCATTTCCCGTTCGCGAAGGCCGGTATACCGGCGGTCTCGATTTCCGAGCCGAACGAGTTCATCGGCAAGGACCCGGCGTTCGCGAAGAAGCAGCACGAGGACTACAGGAACCGCAAGTATCACCAGCCGATTGACGAATACGATCCGTCGTGGGATCTCAGCGGCGCCATCGCCGATCTCGAAGCGCTCGCGCAGCTGGGATGGGATGCGGCCATGGTGCCCGCGATGCCTGCCTATCACCCGCAGGAGCAGTTCGCGCAGCCCCGTCGCAACTAGGGGCGATCGTCATGCTCGTTTCTCTCGCTCAGATTCGTCAGGCCGCCGATCGCGTCCGCGGCGTCGCCCGCATCACGCCGCTCATCCCGATCTCCAGCACCGCCGACTGGAGCCACTTGTGGATCAAGTGCGAGAACCTGCAGGTGTTCGGGGCATTCAAGGTGCGGGGCGCCTACAACTTCCTTGCCGCGCTCGATCCGGACGTTCGCGCGCGCGGCGTGATCACGTACTCCTCGGGGAACCATGGACAGGCGGTCGCGTATGCGGCGCGTCAGTTGGGGACCACGGCGGTTGTGGTCATGCCGACCACTGCCGCGGCGGTCAAGGTGGAGGGCGCGCGGGCGCTCGGGGCCGAGGTGCACTTCGCCGGCTCCGTCTCGCTCGAACGGAAAGCCGCGGCCGAGGCGATTCAACGTGAACGTGGGTTGACCATGGTGCCGCCGTTCGACGATCCCGAGATCATCGCCGGGCAGGGGACAGTGGGCCTGGAGATCCTCGAGCAGCAGCCTGCCGTCACGGCGGTCTATGCGCCGATGGGCGGCGGCGGTCTGATCTCGGGAGTTGTCGCCGCCATCAAAGCGCTGCGGCCGACGGTCCGTGTGATCGGCGTCGAGCCGGCGGGGGCACCGAAAATGAGCACGTCACTCGCCGCGGGTCAGCCCGTGACGCTCGATCACGTCGACTCGATGGCCGACGGGCTCCTGGCCGTGCGGCCGGGCGAACTCAATTTCGAGCACGTCCGATCGTTGGTCGATGAAACGGTGCAGGTCTCCGAGCAGGAGATCGCCGACGCGGTGAGATTCCTCGCACGGCACACCAAGCTCCTCGCAGAGCCGAGTGGTGCTGTCAGCGTCGCCGGCGCCCGTCGTCTCGCGCCTGCGGGATCGCCCGGGATCCACGTCGCCGTCGTCAGTGGCGGAAATGTGGAGACCGTCCGGATCGTCGAATTGCTGGCAGAACAGCAGTAGGGCCGCACTTCAGTGCGGCCTGACGATTGGCCCGACTGACCAGCCTCCGCTGAAGCTACGGCGGTCCGCCGAAGCCTTGGCGAAGGCGGAAGTCGGGCCCTACTGCCGAATAGTTCCTACCGTAACAGTTCCTTCGCGAGTGCAATGCCATCATCGATCGAGGTGACCGCACCATCGAGCTGCCGCTCGTAGATCTGCTTCAACAACTGCCCCATGTCCGGGCCCGGTTGCACGCCCAACTCGATCAGATGCCGGCCGAGCACGATTGGCGCCGGCGGCTGATGCTCCACGCCCAGAGTGCGTGCCCGATCCCGAAACCACTCCATCGCCGAGCAGTCGAAGCCGCCGCCGCGGCCCATGCAGTCGGCGCGCGCCACGCGTGCCAGGAGCTCGAGATTCACTTTCTGCGCAAGGCGGCGGAACGCGCCGTCGCCGACGTCGCCGGCCTTGAACCACGCGCCCGGCTTCAGGTGATGCGCGACGATGCCGAGAATCTCGCGGCGGACGTCGACGCCATCAATCGCGTGAACGTTCAGGCGATCGAGCAAAGCCGTTGCGACCGGGACGCCAGCTTCCTCGTGTCCCAGCGATCGGATGCGGCCGTCGATCACGGCCGTGGTCGGTGGCTTGCCGAGATCGTGGCACGCAGCACCCAGCATGATCGCCACCTGCTCGGCGCGAGTGAGATCGTCGATGCCCGCTCTGGCCTCGTCGATCACCAGCAGCGTGTGAACCCAGACATCGCCCTCCGGGTGCCACTCGGGCTCCTGCAGGCACCCGACCAGCGGCCGCAGCTCCGGCAGGAGCGCATCGACCACCCCGATGTCGAGCGCCAGCGCCAGTCCAACGGAAGGCCGCGAAGCCTGGAGCAGCAGCTTCTCGATCTCGCCCCAGATCCGCTCGCCAGGCAGATCGTCGAGCGGAATGGCGCGAAGGATCGCGCGTGTCTCAGTGTCGACGTTCAACGAAAAGCGCGCCGCCAGCTGCACCGCACGCAGCACGCGAAGGCTGTCGTCGCCGAACGTCCGGGCATCGACCACTCGAAGTCGTCTGGAGTCGAGATCGCGGCGGCCGCTGAAGGGATCGAGATACTCGTCGGTGAGCGGATCCCAGCCCATCGAGTTGATGGTGAAGTCGCGCCTCCGGGCGGCGTCCTCGAACGACATCATGGGATCGCCGTGCACGGTGAAGCCTTTGTGGCCGCGGCCGGTCTTCGATTCGCGGCGAGGCAGCGAGACGTCGATCGTGGCGACCTTGAAGACCGGGAAGCTCTGACCGACCGCCTGCACGCGTCCGAACCGGGCGATCAGCTCTGGCAGCCGGTCGGCCGGAATCCCGAAGACCTCGATATCGAGATCTTTGGCGTCGAGGCCAAGGAGCCGATCGCGGACGAAGCCGCCGACGACGAGCGCCCGCCCCGAGGCCGCCCTGACGGCGTCCGCGATGTCGCGCGCAAGAGGAAGGGCGCCGGCGTCATCCATCTCGCCGATCGTACATCGACCGTGTGATAACGTCGCTCACGCGAGGAGGTCCTGGCAGGTGCGGATGACCAGGTGGAGGCGGGGCTTCAGCCCTGCGATTATGTGGCGCGCCGTGATCGTGTGCGCCGCGGTGTCGGGAGCGCTGGATCTCGGCCCGTCGTGGGCCGGGCAGCAGGCCGCAGCGGAGGGCCCCGACGCCGCGCGGGAAGTGCACCTGTCGAATATCAGGGCGCTGACCGACGGCGGCGAGAATGCGGAGGCGTATTTCTCGTTTGACGGCGACGATCTCATCTTCCAGTCGACGCGCGACGGCGGGCAGTGCGACCAGATCTACGCAATGAAGACGGACGGGTCCGGGCAGCGCCGGATCAGCAACGGTGAAGGCCGGACGACTTGTTCGTTCTTCTATCCCGACAAACGCCATGTGCTCTACGCATCCACTCACCTCGGTGGAAAACCCTGCCCGCCCAAGCCGGACTTCAGCCGTGGCTACGTCTGGCCGGTCTACGACACCTACGACATCTTCCGCGCGAACCCTGGTGGCTCCGGCCTGACCCGATTGACGACGACGCCAGGCTACGACGCGGAAGCGACGATCAGCCGGGACGGTCGCGTCGTGTTCACCAGCGTCCGTGATGGTGACATGGAGATCTACTCGATGAACGGCGACGGCGGAGACGTGCGACGACTGACGCACAGGCCGGGTCCCGACGGCGGCCCGTTCTTCTCGACCGATGGTCGGCTGATCGTCTTTCGCGGACGAGCGCTCGCGCCGGGCCCCGAGCTGAACGACTACATGACGCTCCTGCGCGACGGCCTGTGGCGACCGACCTCGCTCGAAATCTTCGTCATGAACGCGGACGGCAGCAGCCTGCGGCAGGTGACGGCGCTCGGCGGGGCCAACTTCGCGCCCTATTTCACGCCGGACGGGGCACGGATCATCTTTGCCTCCAACCACCACAATCCGCGCGGGCGCGACTTCGAGTTGTACCTGATCAACACCGATGGCTCCGGACTCGAGCGCGTCACATGGAATCCGACATTCGACGGGTTCCCGATGTTCTCGCCCGACGGCAAGCACCTGGTGTTCGCGTCGAATCGGTACGCCAAAGTCGAGGGCAGCACGAACGTGTTCATGGCGGACTGGAACTAGAGAAACCGAGAAATCGAGAAATCGAGAACTCGAGAAAGCGAGAACTCGAGAGACCGTGTCCATCGTCAAGCTCGCCAGCGACCTCGTCGCGATCGATTCGGTCAACCCATCGCTCGTGTCAGGTGGCGCGGGCGAGGGAGCGATCGGGGAATTCCTCGCCTCGTGGCTGCAGCGCGCTGGCTTCGATGTTGAGCGCACAGACGTTGCGCCCGGACGCCCGAACGTCGTCGGTGTCGCGGACGGCAATGGCCGCGGGCCGGTCCGGCTTCTCTGCGGGCACACCGACACCGTCGGTGTCGAGGGCATGGCGGCGCCGTTCGATCCGGTCGTACGCGACGGACGACTGTACGGCCGCGGCAGTCAGGACATGAAGGGCGGCCTGGCCGCCATGCTTCACGCCGCGGTCGGTTGGCTCATCGGGGGGCGGCGCGGCGCGGGCCGTGTCATCGTCGCCGCGGTTGCCGACGAGGAGTACGCCAGCCTGGGCGCCGACGGCCTCGCGGCGCGGTGGCGCGCGGACGAAGCCGTGATCACCGAGCCGACGGATCTGGCGATTGGCGTGGCGCACAAGGGATTCTCGTGTGCCGAGATCGTCGTGCACGGACGGGCGGCGCACGGCAGTCGCCCGCGCGACGGCAGAGACGCGATCATGGCGATGGGACGCGTCCTCCATCGCCTCGAGCGTCTCGACGGCCTGCTGCAAGCACGCTCGCCGCACGCGCTCCTCGGCGTGCCGTCCCTGCACGCCGGGCGGATTCACGGCGGGACGGAACTGAGCGTTTATCCTGCGCGAGCGGTCCTCGAGATGGAACGACGCACGCTTCCTGGCGAGCCGGTTGATGTCGCGGTCAGTGAGCTCCAGGCGATCGCGCGCGAGATTGCGACGAGCGATCCGGCTTTCATGGCAGATGTTCGCCTGCTGCTGGCGCGACCGGCCTACGCGACGCCCGAAAACGCAGTCGTCATCCAGCGCCTGGCGTCCGCGGTTCGCGCCCGCCTCGGTGAAGCGCGCGTCGAGGGCCTAAGCTTCTGGACCGATGCGGCAATCCTCGGCGCAGCAGGGACGCCGACGGTGTTGTTCGGCCCTCGCGGTGCCGGTCTCCATTCGATCGAAGAGCACGTCGTCATCGACGATCTTTCCGCCTGCGCCGATGTGCTTCGCCTCTGGCTGGAAAGCTGACAAAGGAACCAGGCCCTGGCCGCACTAAAGTGCGGCCCTACTGTAGTAGGGCCCGACTTCAGTCGGGCCTCGCGCGCCTCCGTACGCACAAAGGCCGGGCGCGGGCGCGTATACCGCGCCGGACCCGGCCCGGCGCCGCGAGCAAACATCAGCCGCTCGCAGCGTGTTCCAATGACGCACTAATTCAGACGGTGGCGGTTCACATCGCCCTCGAATCGCAGGCGGGGACCACGGCTCGCGGTCGTCCAGCCGGGCGTCTCGTATCCGCACGTCGTGCAGCGGAGGAACATCCGCGCTCCCTGTACTTGAAGCAGGGGATCGTGACCATGCAGACCGCAGACAGCACTCTGAATCGACCGCGTTGCCCGTTCCCAGAAGCTCCGTAGCAGGTTCCCTGGCGTCGTTGCCGTGACGGCGTGCGTCGCTACCTGTTCAAGGTTCGTCGCCATATGGTTCCCTGCTCCTTGTTCGAGCCCTTCCCGATTAGACGCTTGCGCGCGCACCAGGTTTCGGTGGTCTGCACAAGTCCTGAGAAGCCCGGCCTCAGGCCCAAGCTTACGACAGCTTGCTGTATCAAATCTGCTGCCAGCCAGAAGCTTGGCGGCTAACTCGAGCAGGCATAAGAGTTAACGTCCAAACGTCGGAGAGCGAACAGACGCGGAGTGTGCAGAAAACTGAACACATTCGAACCACTCGTTTGTCTGAAAAGAGTGCACCCGTCGAGGTGGTCAGACCGGCTGCCGTCGTCGGGGATTCTGGCGGATCCGTCACGCGGACGTCGCACGGGATCGATCAGTACGGATCACGATCAGTCACGGATAGACACAGATCGAGGCCAGTCACGGATCGCGCCGATGAACACGGATCAACAAAAGGGACTGAATTGAATTCCGCGTGATCCGTGTTGTCCGTGACGGATCTGATCCGCGTCCATCCGTGACGGCTCTTGAACCGCGAATCCGTGAACCGGCCCGATCCGTGACCGCCTCAGCCCTCGCGGAACAGACTGCGCACGACGAACGCGACGTTGGCGGGACGCTCGCCGAGACGACGCATGAAGTAGGGGAACCACTGGCGCCCAAACGGCACGTACACGCGCATGCCGTATCCGTCGCCGACGAGCGACGCCTGCAGATCGCGTCGCACGCCGTACAGCATCTGAAACTCGAATCGATCCTTGGCCACGCCACGCTCGAGCGCGATCCGCTTCACGGCGTCGATGATGTCGGGATCGTGCGTGGCCAGCGCCGGGAACGTGCCGCGCTCGAGAAGCGTCGTTGCCATGCGCAGATACGCGGCGTCGACGTCTGACTTCAGTTGATGCGCCACGGCGGCCGGCTCGCGATAGGCGCCTTTGACGAGGCGGACACGCGCGCCGAGGGCAAGGACGCGCGTCATGTCAGCCTCGCTGCGATACAGGGCAGATTGCAGGACCACGCCGAGGTTGCGATAGCCCAGTCCCCACAACGTTTCGACGATGTCGAGCGTGACATCGGTGTAGGGTGAGTTTTCCATGTCGATGCGAACGAAGAACCCGTGTGTCGTCGCCGGCTCCAGGACCCGGCGGAGGTTATCGAGCGCCGTCACCCGATCCAGATCGAGACCGAGTTGCGTGAGCTTCAGCGAGATGTTGCGGCCGACGCCCGAGGCAACGATCGTGTCGAGGATCACCAGATAGTCGCGGGTGACGGCATCGGCCTCGGCGGCGCTGCCGACGCTTTCGCCCAGGTAATCGAGCGTCTGCGTCAGCCCGCGCGATTCCAGCCGCCGGGCCGCCTCCACGGCTTCTTCGACCGTTTCGCCGGCGATGAACCGCCGCGCGAAAGTCGTGGGCGACGCCATGCCATACCGCGACGCGAGCTTCTGGAGGCTCCGGCTGCGGGCGAGCAGATGAAAGAACGCTTTCGACGCCGCGTCGATCATCAGTGCGCCTTGCTCGGCGGCACCGGCAGGAGATGTTCGATCGTTCGCGCGTAATAGCGCAGGACGTCGCGCTCGCGGACGCGGAAGCGATCGCCGTCGATGACGACAATCCCGCGCCGATCGAATCGCCGGATCGCGTCGTCCACGACCGCCTTCGGGTCGGTCAGCGCCAGGTTCGCGCCGGCAGCCGACAGCAGCTCCATGATCGCGCCGGCGCGCGCTTCGAGCTCGGCGCGTCGAAGCGATCCCCGCATCGCGCGCGCGACGATGTGCGTCGGCAGCACCTTCATCAGCCGTCCGATGGTGTCGCGAAGGCGATGCGCCAGCTCCAGCACGTCGCGACGCGCGTGCGGGTCGTAGCCGCGGGGATCGATTGGCGTGCCGAACGTGACGAAGGTCCGGGAGCGGTAGCCGACCGCGTATCGCACCATCTCGGCGAGCTCCCGCGTGAACGGGCGCTGGGCGCGTTTCACTTTCTGACGCGCAAGGATGAAGTCTTCGAGCACGAGATCGTAGGACACGGCGCACGGCAGAAAAATGAGATCCGATCGCTCCGCCTGCAGCGCGGCGTGGACGAGGCCGGTCTTCGGCGACTTCATCTCGCCGCTGTAGCTGCGCCCGCCCTCGATGTAGAACATCAGATCGTGGCGGCCGAGGATCTCGGCAACGTAGGCCTTGAGCGTGATCAGGTAGGCCGGGTCCTTTGCGTTGCGCCGGATCGGAATCGCGCCGGTCACGTGCCGGTGAATCAGGCCGAGCGGGCCGCCGAACAGGTTGATGCCCGCGGCGATCACCGGCGGCCGAATATCGTTGTCCTCGAGTACCAAGGGCTCGATCAGGTAGTCGATGTGGCTGCGATGGTTCGAGACGTACACGACGCGGCCTTGTGCGGTCGACTGCCTGACGATGGCTTCGTTTTCGGTAATCCGCGTGATCTTGCGGAGGATCGGGTAGAGCGGATGCTTCAGGGCGCGGTAGATCGGATACCGCTGCCGGGTGCGCAGCTCCTCGAGATACTCGTGGATGCGCTCCTCGGCGCGCGGCCCCGACTCGCCGTGACTGCCGTTCACATAGGCGACGACCTCCTCGCGGGCGAGGACGGCGCGGGTAATGTCGTCGAAGGTCGGGTCGCGCCTCACGAATCGCTACGCTCCTGCTTCGATCGCTTCGCACACCGCGGCGGTGAACGCGGAGGTCGTCGCGGTGCCGCCGAGGTCGTGCGTGCGCACCGCGCCGCTGGCCAGCACGCCCTCGAGAGCGCGACGAATCGACTGCGCGGCGGCGGTCTCGCCCAGATGGTCGAGCATCAGCAGCGCCGACAGCAGGAGCGCGGTGGGGTTTGCCAGGTTCTTGCCGGCGATGTCCGGCGCGCTGCCGTGCACCGCCTCGAAGACCGCGGTGTCGTGGCCGAGATTCGCGCCCGGCACCACGCCGAGCCCGCCGACGAGCCCGGCACACAGGTCCGAGACGATGTCGCCGTACAGGTTCGGCAGGACCAGCACGTCGAACGTCTCGGGCTTCATCACGAGCTGCATGCAGGCCGCATCGACGATCCGCTCGTCGTAGGCGATGTCGGTATGCTGGCGGGCGACGTCGCGCACGGTGCGCAGGAACAGGCCGTCCCCGAGCTTCATGATGTTGGCTTTATGAATGGCGGTGACCTTCCGGCGGCCATGCGCACGGGCATGGCGGAACGCGAACTCCGCGATCCGGCGGGATGCCTTCTCCGAGATGATCTTCAGGCTCTCGATCACGCCGGGAACGACCTCGTGCTCGAGCCCGGAATAGAGGTCTTCCGTGTTCTCGCGCACGATGATCAGGTCGATGCCGGTGAATCGGCTCGGCACGCCGGGCATGGTCCACACCGGGCGAAGGTTCGCGTACAGGTCGAGCGCCTTGCGCAGGCCGACGTTGACGCTGGTGAAGCCCTCGCCGATCGGCGTCGTGACCGGTCCCTTCAGGGCGATTTTCGTGCGTTTCACCGAGTCGAGGAGCTCGACCGGCAGCGCCGTTTTGTAGCGTTCGAAGGCGGCGACGCCGGCTTCCTGGCGATCCCATTCGACCTGCACGCCGGCGACCTGCAGGATGCGGAGCACGGCTTCGGTGACTTCGGGGCCAATGCCGTCACCGGGAATCAGCGTGATGGTGTGGGTCATCGGGCGGCTGCGGCCACGTCGTCGACGTTGATCATGTTACTCGCGAGTCTCCCAGTAGCAGAGGATCAAGCCGCCGACCACGCCGATGCCCAGAAGCGCGGTCGAGATGGCGTGGAGGCGGCCGAAGTCGGTGCGCCGCGGGTCCGACGACGCGAGCGAAGCGACCGGCACGCCCAGGGCATCGCGCCGTCGCGCGATTGCCGGATCGACGATGACGCCCGACACGACGGCGGCGGCGAGCATCGTGCCGACGATCAACAGACGGCGGCCGAACCCGATCGGACGCGGTCCAACCACTTTCATCCCGAGGAGCGTCGCCAGCAGCACTGCCGCCGCGACATAGCTCACCACGTGGAAGCGGCGCAGGACTTCGCCGACCACGTTCGCCGCCCGTGTCCGCCCGATCTCGGGTTCGACGCGTTCGAGCGCGGAAAACGTTGCCGGGGCGACCACGCCCGCGATCGTAATCATGCCGCCAAGCCACACGACGAGGGCGATGACGTACGCATAACGCAGCGCGGTCATCTGGGTATTATAGTGAGTTCACGTTGCCCTCACCATTGACGCCGACCGTTCCCGCTGTCGCGTGGCTCGAGTGGACCGCAGACGCGTTCGCGCGTGCGCACACCGAAGCCAAGCCCGTCCTGCTCTCGATCACCGCGTCATGGTGTCATGGATGCGCGGTGATGGATCGCGTCGCGTACGCCGATGCCGGGATCGTCGAGATCGTCGCGTCACGCTTCATCCCTGTGCGCGTCGACGCCGATCGCCGCCCCGATGTGAACGAGCGCTATAACCTCGAGGGCTGGCCGACGACGGCGCTGCTGACGCCGTCAGGGGAAATGCTGACGGGCACGACGTACCTGCCTGCCGACGCCCTGCGTGCGATGCTTGTCGAGGTGTCCGACGCCTATCGGAGCCGACGAGAGGAGCTCGACCTGCGCGCCGCCGCGATGACGGCCTCACGCCGGGGCCGGACCACCCCGGCGCTCGGAAGGATTGAACCGGATCTGGACGCGCCGCACTGGATCGCGCGTCGGGTCGTGGACGAATGCGATGTGCTCCACGGCGGCTTCGGGACGGGCGGGAAATTCCTGCACGTGGCCGCGCTGCGCGTCGCGCTCGACGAGTGGGTGCGGACGGGCGATCCTGCGGTGCGCGACGCGCTGACCCAGACGCTCGACGCGATGGCGGACGGATCGATCCGCGATCCGGTAGAGGGCGGCTTCTTCAGATACGCCAGCGGCCGCGACTGGACGCGGCCGCACACCGAGAAGATGCTCGAAGACCAGGCCGGTGTCGTGGATCTCTACGCGGAAGCCGGTCGCGTGCTGCCGAGCGATCGATATTGCGACCTGGCGCGAGAGACGATGGCCTACGTCCATCGCACCCTGGCGAGCCGCACGCCGCCCGCGTTCTTCGCCAGCCAGGCGGCGGACGAATCCTACTATCAGCTGGCGTCGGCAGACCTTCGACGGACCGTGCCGCCGCCGGTCGTCGATGGCACGGCGTTCACCGACCTGACCGCGCGCGCGGCGGTCGCATGGCTCCGTGCCGCGGCGACGCTACAGGACCAGGCTGCGGCGGAATTCGGCGCCCGTGCGCTCGATCACCTGCTCACGCTTACCTATCAGCCGGGGCAGGGTGTCGCGCACTGGTTCGACGGGCAGGTCGGCATCCGCGGCCTGCTGACGGACCAGGTGCACGCCGCCTGGGCGCTGCTGGCGCTGCACGAGGCGACCGCCAACCCGACCTGGTCGATGCTCGCCGAGGAGCTGATGCGGACCGTGCTGCGAACGCACTGGGATGAGGCAGGGCTCGGCTTCTTCGACCGCGCGGCGGATGCTGACTCCGATATCGGGCTGATGGCCCATCCGGTGAAGCCCCTCGCCACGAACTGCCTGGCCAGCCGTGTGTTGGCGCGATTGTCACGCCTCACCGGTAAACTCGATCTGCAGGACAAAGCGCTCGACACGCTACGGTCGCAGACCCCTGTCTACCGTCAGCAGGGGCTGTTCGGTGCGCCTTATGCGCTCGCCGTGACCGACGTCGTCGGCTCCTGATACACTTCTCGTTTTCGGAGGTCCCCGTGCCGCAGGATCGCGCTGCGCTCATCCCCGTTCTTCACAACATCGCCACGCAGCTGCGCGTCGATTCGATTCGATCGACCACGGCCGCGGAGAGCGGACATCCGACGACCTGTTCGTCCGCCGCGGACCTGATCGCGGCGCTCTTCTTTGCGGAGATGCGCTTCGATCCCAGGCATCCGCAGCATTCGTTGAACGATCGGTTCGTCCTCTCGAAGGGGCACGCGGCGCCGATCCTGTATGCGGCCTGGGCGGCCGTCGGCTACATCGACCGCGCCGACCTGCTGAATCTCCGGAAGCTCGATTCGGATCTCGAAGGACATCCGACGCCGCGGCTGCCATTCGTCGACGTCGCCACCGGATCGCTGGGCCAGGGCCTGGCCGCTGCCCTGGGGTCGGCGCTCAACGCGCACCGGATTGGGTCCGACTATCGAACCTATGCGCTGCTCGGCGACGGCGAGACGGCCGAAGGATCAGTCTGGGAAGCGGCGGAACTCGCTGCATTCCGGAAGGTCGACAACCTTGTCGGCATCACCGACGTCAATCGGCTGGGCCAGAGCCGGCCGACGATGTGGCAGCACGATCTCGACGCCCTGGCCCGGCGGTGGAGCGCGTTCGGCTGGAACGCGCTGGTCATCGACGGCCACGACCTGAACGCGATCCTCGACGCGCTGGCGCAGGCGCGCGCGACCAAGGGTCGCCCGACGATGATCCTGGCCAGGACCTTCAAGGGCTACGGCGTGTCGTTCCTGCAGGACAAGGAAGGGTGGCACGGCAAGGCCTTGAAGGCCGGCGACGAGATGAACCGCGCCATCGCCGAGCTCGACAAGACGCTCAACGACGTTCCTGCCGATGCGATCGAGAAGCTCCGCGCCGCGATTCCCCGGCCGCCCGCCGCGCCGCCGGCACCGACGCGGCCGACGCTGGACGCGCCGTCCTACAAACCGGGCGATCTGGTCGCGAGCCGCGAAGCCTACGGCACGGCACTCGCGCGTCTCGGTAAAGCGGACAGCCGCGTCGTCGCGCTCGACGCCGACGTCGGCAACTCGACGTTCAGCGAGCGGTTCGAAAAGATTGCGCCCGAGCGGTTCTACGAAAGTTACATCGCAGAACAGGTGATGGTGGGCGCCGCGATGGGGCTGGCAGCCCGCGGCGCGATCCCGTTCCCGTCCACGTTCGCGTGCTTCCTGACGCGGGCCTACGATTTCCTGCGCATGGCCGCGATCAGCAATTTGAATATCAAGCTGGCGGGCTCGCACGCCGGCGTCTCGATTGGCGAGGACGGCCCGTCGCAGATGGCGCTCGAAGACCTCGCGATGACGCGCGCCGAGCCGAACTTCACGGTGCTGTACCCGAGCGATGCCGTGTGCGCGGAACGGTGCGTCGAGCTTGCCGCCTATCAGCCGGGACCGGTCTACATTCGCACCAGCCGTCCGAAGACGCCGATCCTCTACGACGCGAACGAAGCCTTCGTCGTCGGCGGATCCAAGGTGCTGCGCCAGTCGGCGCGCGACATGGTGACCGTCGTTGGCGCCGGCGTTACGCTGTTCGAGGCATTGAAGGCCTTCGATCTGCTCGCGAAGGATGGCGTCGCCATTCGCGTCATCGATCTGTATTCGGTGCAGCCGGTAGACGCCGATACGCTCGTCGCGGCCGCACGCGAGACCGACGGGCGGGTCATCACGGTGGAGGATCACTACGCCGCCGGCGGGATCGGCGACGCGGTTGCCATGGCCATTGCGCCGGCCGGGTTCACGGTCCACCGCCTGGCAGTCCGCGAGATTCCGCGCAGCGGGAAGCCCGACGAGCTCCTCGATCGGTTTGGCATTTCCGCCGCCGCCATCGCCGACGCGGTCAAGTCGGTCGTGAGGGATCGAACGACCGCGGCGTCGCGGGGCTGAAGCCCCGCCGCCACAACGCGCGTTGAACGTGGATCCTGAAGTACCGACCGGCCCTGGCACTCCAGACGAGGAGACCAGGGCCGGGTCCGTCAATCGCCCGCTTACACGGCCGCTGCCGAGCCAGGTTGGTCCGTATCGTGTGATCGAGCTCCTCGGTCAAGGCGGCATGGGCGCCGTCTATCTCGCCGAGCAGACGCAGCCGTTCCGCCGCCGCGTCGCCGTCAAAGTCATCAGGCCGGGCATGGACTCGGACCAGGTCATCGCCCGGTTCGAGACCGAGCGCCAGGCGCTGGCGCTGATGAACCACCCCAACGTCGCCCGCGTTCTCGACGCCGGCGCGACCAGCGACGGCCGCCCGTACTTCGTGATGGAACACGTGCCGGGCGTGCCGATCACGGACTACTGCGACCGGCACACGCTGAACACGCGCGAACGGCTCAAGCTGTTTCTCCCGGTCTGCGATGCCCTCCAGCACGCGCACCAGAAGGGCATCATCCATCGCGACCTGAAGCCGTCGAATGTGCTCGTCGCACTCCAGGACGATGCGGCGGTGCCGAAAGTCATCGACTTCGGGGTCGCCAAGGCCATTGAGCAGCGGCTGACCGACAAGACGCTCTACACGGAGTTCGGACAACTGGTCGGGACGCCCGAGTACATGAGCCCCGAGCAGGCCGAGATGACCGGGCTCGACATCGATACGCGGACCGACATCTACTCGCTCGGCGTGCTGCTTTACGAGCTGCTCGTTGGCGCGCTGCCGTTCGATCGCAAGGCGCTGCGGCGGACGCCGGCTCGCGATTTGCCCCGCATCCTGAGCAACGAAGATCCGATGACGCCGAGCACGCGCCTCAGCAGCCTGGGCGCCGAGGCGGCTGGGGTCGCGAAGAATCGGCGGACCGACAGCGCCGCCTTGCGCCGGCAGCTTCGCGGCGATCTCGACTGGATCACGATGAAGGCGCTCGAAAAGGACCGGACGCGCCGCTACAGCACGGCCTCGCAGCTTGGCGATGACATCGAACGCTATCTTTCGTCGCAGCCGGTCATGGCCGGGCCGCCCTCGACGCGCTATCGGATTCGAAAGTTCGTCGCGCGGAATCGCGGCCCGGTCGCCGCCGCGGCAATCGTGCTGGTGGCGCTCATCGCCGGCCTGGCCGCGAGCAGCGTGCTCTATTTCCGCGCCGAGCGCGAGCGGCAGCGCGCCGACACGCAGATGCGCGTGGCGAAACGCGTCAGCGAGTTCCTGACCGGGCTCTTCGAGGTGTCGGATCCGTCAGAAGCCCAGGGCCGCGAGGTCACCGCCCGCGAGCTGCTCGATAAGGGCGCGGCGACGATCAACGGGCTGAAGGACCAGCCCGTCGCGCAGGCGACGTTGATGGACACGATGGGCCACGTCTACTACACGCTTGGCCTCTACGATCAGGCGGCGAGTCTTCTCGAGAACGCCGTGAAGATCCGGCGGCAGCAGCTTGGCCCGAACAGCCTGGATGTCGCGGCGTCCACGTACAATCTCGCCGCCGTGCGCGTCGAGCGCGGCGACGCGCAGGAAGCGGAACGGCTGACCCGTGAGGCGCTGCGGATCCGCGAGCAGGGCCTGCCTCCGAATCATCCCGATATCGCCCGCGCCGTGACCCTGCTGGCGGTTGCGATGCAGGAGGCGCAGCGCCTCGACGACGCCGAGCGCTACTACAAGCGCGCGGCCGAGATGCTCCGCCAGGCGCCGGGCGACAACGAGGTGGAGCTCGCGGGTGTCCAGAACGATCTCGCCACGCTCTACCAGGACAAGGCGGACTATCCGAAGGCCCTGGAGCTGTACAGGGAATCAGTGCGCGTACGGCGCCAGCGTCTCGGTGATGCCCATCCGACGACCGTGCAGGTGATCGTGAACATGGCGGGCACGTTGCAGCTCGCCGGCAGATACGCCGAGGCAGAACCGCTCTACAAGGAAGGCCTCGAACGCCAGCGCAAGGTCTATGGCAACGAGCACCCGCTGGTCGCGACCACGCTGGGGAACCTGGCGCTCGTCGAGCACGAGCTGCACAACGACCGCGAGGCCGAGCGCCTGTTCCGCGAGGCCATCGAGATCCAGCGAAAGCGCTACGGCGAAAACTACCTTGGCGTCGCGATCTCGAATTCCGGCCTCGCCAAGGCGATGCAGGGGCAGAAGCGCTACGCCGAAGCCGAGCGCCTGTTCCGCCACTCGATCGACATCGAGCGCAGCGTCGTCGGCGAGAGCCATCCGGCGGTCGGCGTCGACAGCAGCAACCTGGCGGAATGCCTGATGGACATGAAGCGCTACGCCGAAGCCGAGACCCTGCTGCTCACTGCCGAGCGCATACTCGTCGCCTCGTCCGGTGAAAGTCACCCGCGAGTCGCGAAGACGCGACGCAGGCTGGTGCGGTTGTATAAAGAGACAGGGAGGCCGGAACGCGCCGCCAGAAATGATCAGCCGTCATGAGGCATGATGCCCAAGCTAAAGCTTGGGCCTACTTACGCTCACGATGTACGTAGGCCCGAGCTTTAGCTCGGGCATGACCGGGCCTAGGGAATCAGAACCCCCGCCTCGCCATACTGCGCGATCAGCTTCTCGAAGTTCTCCACGATCTTGTCGCGCCGCTTCAGGATCGGCTTGGGGCCGTCGATCAGCAGCTTGCCGATGCGTTCCTTCAACGAGGCCTCGTCGAGGGCTTTCAGCTTGTCGTAGAACTCCCGATCGATCTTGCGCATCGGAAACGGCATCCGCATCGTGGACGTGAAGGCGCGTGAGTGATCGATGAGGATCAGGTTCCACGCCTGGTCGACCAGCAGGTTGCCCTGATTGCGATCGATGTTCGCCACGAGGTTGTCCCACACGCGCTGGCGATAGACCTGGCGGTTCCACGCGGCGAGGTCGGGCGCGGTGTTGGTATCGCGCTCCCGCAGCAGCGTGCAGTGCTCGACCCAGAACTGCGCCGACCCGTACTCGCCGTTCACCTTGCGCTCGACCGTCGGCGGCACCATGCCCAGGCCGAGGAGCTTGTCCAGCTCGTAGGCGGCAATCTCGGCCTTGTAGCTTTCCCAGAACCCGCTCTTGCGGCTCGGCATCAGCGCCTTGAAGACGATGCTGCCAGCCGGCCCGCCCGGCTCGAAGAAACCGCGCCGCGGTTTGGTGACGCCGACCGGTAGGTCGGTGAACTTCACGACCTTCGCCGTCTTCAGATACGCCTCGACCTCGGCCTCGTGGCCCACCCAGGGCTTGGCGCCGACAACCGCGATTGGCGCGGCGGGAACGGATTCCTGCTTGGTTGGCGCCGGCGCCTGTTGCGCTGCCGCGAGCGTCGTGGTCAGCAGGCTCGCGAGCGCGAGCGTGCGAAAGCGTCGAACGACCATGACGAGTCTCCTCGAGTCTGTGTCACGGATCGCACGGGTCACGGATCACACGGGTCACGGATTACACGGACACCACGGAAAACTTCTTAAATTCCGTGTTGCTCCGCGTCCCTCCGTGACCGAACTGATTCCGTGTCCCTCCGTGACCGATCCGGTTCCGTGTCCCTCCGTGACCGATCCGATTCCGTGTCCCTCCGTGTCCCCTCCGTGACCCCGACACGTCATGCCTCCGCCGCAGCCGCCACCTGCTGCCGCCGCTGCAGCGCGCTGAACAGACCCTGCAACAAGTCGATGTGGTCGGCAAGCAGATCGAACAGGGCCTCTCGCTCGACTCGAAGCGCCGTGCCGCCGCGCGTCACATGCGCCTTCCATCCTGTCGACTCGCTGCCGCCGAGCGTTTCATACACGCCGATGCAGTCGCCGGGCTTCGCAAAGGCCGGCTCGCCGCCGGCGACGGGCTCGAGCGACAGCTCGCCGTCGAGGAGGATGTAGATGGCCGGCGTGTCGCCTTCGCGAAAGAGCAGTTCGCTTTCCGTCAGCTTCACTTCCTGTGTGATGCCGGCCAGAAGCGCGAGCTGCTCGGACGTCGCGCGAGCAAAGACCGGCATCTCTTCGAGCAGCAGGACTTTCTCGATCGTCTCCAGGCCGTCCTTGAATCGCGCCGCGTGCGGTGGCCGGACGACGCCCGACAGCACACGACGCGAGCCGACGTCGCCGTGCACCTCGAGGAGCTGCCGGAAGATGCCCTGCGCGAGATCGGTGTTCTCCGACAGCAGGCTGAGGAACTGCTCGTTCAGGAGCGAGAGGCAGATCGCGATGCCCGAGGCCTTCATCGTCGCGCGCTGTGGGACGTTCTCGAACATCTCCTCGAAGCCGAGCGCGGCAGGGGCGTTCACGGTCTCGGCGGCGGCGCCCGTCTCCGCGCGTGTCACGGCGCCGTCGAGCAGGAATTCGAGATCCGGGGCGCGCTGGCCCGCCTCGTACAGCACGCGGCCCGACTCGCGCCTGACTTGGCGGCCGGTGCCAGCGATGCGGAACAGCTCGTCGACCGACGTGAACCGGAACACCGGCAGCTTTCGCAGTCGATCCGCGATCTCGACCGCCGGCAGCGGCTCCAGCCAGCGAGCCGCCCGCTGCTCGGGGGTCATGTTCTTCGCGGCCAGCGCCCACGACGCGGCCTCGAAGACGTACCAGTCCTTGACGTCGCGATGCTCGAGCGCGTACTCGAGGTCATCGGCGAGCGTCCAGAGCCCCCGCTGCTCGACCAGCTGCACGGCCGCTGCGGCCACGACCTGATCTTCGTCGTGGATCAGCTGCGCGAGGCTGTCCTCCGCGTCGCGGATGCGCGTCTTCAGCAGGGCGTTGCCTCGCTTGACCTTTTCCTCGATCGGCAGCTCCTCGACAAGCGGCATCACCCGCTTCCGGATCGTGGAGTCGAGCAGGTTGTCGAGGTATTCGGCGGCGCTCGCCTTGGTCCGGGAGTCGCCCTGCGCCAGCGACCAGCGCGCCGCGGCAATGTCCTTCCACGGGTAAATCAAACCAAGCAGCCGGAAGACGCGATCTTCCATCCGCGCCAGCTTTTCCGTCAGCGCGTGTCCGATGAGCGTCTTTGGCGCGGCCGGATCGAGCCGTTCCAGGTTGTAGCGGAGGCTCAGATAGACGAAGTACCGATTCGCCTCCTGCACGATCAGCGGCTGCACTTTTTCGGCCGGCACCTTCAAATCGGGATTCGACCTCCGCAGGCGACCGATAGCGCTCACCACCTTGTAACGCAGGAATCCATCGCGCTCGGCCAGCGCGTCCACCAGGATGTCCATCGTCTTCTGGCTGGGAATGCGCGCCAGAGTGCCCGGGATGTGGCGCCGGGTCCAGATGTCCTCATCCTGATCGCGGAGGAAATACGCCAGCGTGTCGAGCACGGCCTCGCCATATCCGACGAGCACGTCTCGCGCCGCAGACTTCAGCAATCGGTGCCGGATCAGGGCGACGAGTGGCGGCACGAAGAGGAAGTCGCCGGCGCCAAGTTTGCCGGCGCTGCGGATCGCTTCCGTGGCGACCTCGCGATCCGCGTCGTACATCATCGGCACGAGCAGGGGATGGAAGTCCTTGTTGGTAATCGTGCCCAGCGCCTGCGCGACATCGCGACGTGCGCCGGCCATCGATGACCGCGCGTCCTCGGCCAGCCGCTGCAGTGCCGCAGACGCGGCTTGCACATCATCGGGGTTCGAACTCGACGCCAGTGCGACCGCCGCGGTGACGATCAGCCGCGGATCGCGGTCGGTCAGGTGCGGGCGCATCAGCCCGGCCGCCTGCTCGCCCCGGACGATCGCGAGGGCGCGTACCGCCGCGGCGCGCACCTCGGCTGCCTCATCCTTGAGCATGCGCTCGACGCCGGGCGCCCACCGCTGCCGCAACTCTTCCGATGCATTCTCGACGATGCCGAGGGCGCGCGCCCGCACCTCGGGCGAGTCGTGATTGAGAAGCAGCGGGCTCACCAGCTGCCGCTTGTTCAGCGATTCGAGCATGTCGATCGCGTAGATCACGTGACGCGGACTCTGATGTCCCTGCTCCTCGACGAGCGTCTCGATGGTCGACAGGTCCGCTTCGTTCAGCCGGACGGCGTCGGGTGCCACGGTCTGCTGGTCGAGCGAACGCCGGAAGATGAGGCGGTACTCGCGCCGCGCGCGGATCGTCGCCATTACCCACAGGCCGATCATCGCCAGGCTCGCCCAGCTGAGCTGCTGCCAGCTCAGGCCGAGCCCGATGTGGAAGCCGAAGATCTGATCCTTGATGAGGAAAAGCACCAGCAACGCGCCAATGCCCTTCGAGAACCGATCGACCGTGACGTCGATGAACGGCTTGGCCTGCTGTTTCAGGTCGTTGGGAAGCGGCAGGAACAGAATCTCGCGCGTCGTCTTGTCGACCGTGTAGCGGAGCGACGTGTCGATGACACGCGCCAGCGCCGGGAAGAAGAGCGCGCCATTCAGCAGCATGATCGTGCCGGTGATGCCGAGGCTCGTCGGCAGGATCAGCAGCGCGAAGCCGATGCCGAGATACCGCTGGATCTTGCTCGTGAGCCACACCTGGATAACAAACCCGATCATCGAGGTGTAGAGCTGCACTGTGCCGAGAAAGCTCGTGATCGAGTCGGTGTTCCCGGCGCCCTTCGCCGACTCCGTCGCCATGTTGAGCTGCTGCTCGACAATCGCCGCGCCGATGGCCGCGAAACCGATGATCAGCGCGATCGTCTGCAGGTGTCTGCTGTTCTTCAGCAGGCGCAGCGCCTCGGTGCTGCTGACGCTCTCGTCCTCGCCGCCGGTCAGCGATCCTTTGATGTCCGGCTTCTCGCGCTTGATGATGGCGACGACGAGCACGAGACACAACGCGATGAGCGCCGCGCTCACGAGCAGGAGGTTGGTCGTGCCGATGACCGGCGCCTGGAGCGTGAGCGACGACCCGGCGATGCCGCCGAGGCTGGCGCCGCCGCCGATGAAGCCGAAGATTCGCTTGGCCTGGCGCGGGTCGTAGACCTCGTTGGCCAAGGTCCAGAACTGGCTGATGACGAGGATCCCGAGGATCAGGCCGAAGAAGTAGAAGCCCGTCGAGGCCCACTGCGATCCGCTCTCGAACCAGACCCAGAAGCCCACCAGCAGCGCGACCAGTCCGCTCATCGTCATGGGCAGCGCCCATCGCCTCGGCATTCGTCCGACGATGGTCGCGTAACCTTGCATGATGAAGCCGACGAGCAGGCCGAAGGCAAACTGCACGAATGGCAGGTTGTCGGCGCCCAGGTCCTTGATGAACTGCGACCGCGTCACGGGCTTGAGGGCCGTATACGCCGTCATCACCAGGAACGAGTAGGTGAACATCATCATCGCCGTGCCGAACTCGCGCTCGCGGAGTTCGACGACCGGCGACAACAGCTTGCGGAAAAAGGCAGTCATGGAGGGCTCTCGGGCCGAAGCTTAACACTCTTGACCGGCCTTCTGAGCCCACAGGCGCAGTCAGGGTAAAGTGTGGCGGCGGGGCTTCATCCCCGCACTAGCCGAGTCGAACCCAATGCTGCAGCGATTCGAACGCTTCCTCGATCTCCGCGCCGGCGAGCTCGAACGGGGGCTGCTGCTATTCGCCTATCTCTTCCTCGTCATTGCCAGCTTCGTCGTCGGCAAGTCCATCCGAGACGCCCTGTTCATCGACGAGTTCGGGGCCCTGCTGCTGCCGTATGCCGACATTGGCGTGGCCACGCTGGTCGGCCTCTGGGTTTCCGTCTACCTCCGGCTGGCGCGGCGGCTGTCCCTCCGCCAGCTCCTGGTAAACAGCCTGCTGTTTTTCGCCTTCAACTGCCTCATCTTCTGGGTGATCGCCCACAACTACCGGCCGCCCTGGCTGACGCCGGTCATCTACGTCTGGGTGGGGATGTTTGGCGTCGTGGCCCCCGCCCAGGTCTGGACGCTGGCCACGGCGGTGCTCACCACGCGCGAAGCCAAGCGGATGTACGGGTTCATCGGCAGCGGCGCGACGTCGGGCTGGATTGTCGGCGGCTACCTGACCCAGGTGATCGCCGCGAGCTACGGCGCCGAGTTCTCGCTCGTGGGGATGGCCGTCGCGCTCGTCGCGGCCGCCGGCATCGTCGGTCGGCTCTGGAGCCGGCGGCCCGTCGTCGATAGCGAGGTCGAGGCGGCACGGGCCCGTGAGGAGATGAGAGGCGGGCTCCGCGCAAGCGTACGGCTCATCCGACAGTCGCCGTACCTGATGGCCATCGCCGCCGTGATCCTGCTGTCCTCGTTCACCACCACGATGGCGGGATGGCAGTTCAAGGCGTTCACGGGCGCGGCCATCGACGGGAAGGATGCTCTGGCCGCGTTCTTCGGGCGGTTCAACTTCTACGCCGGCCTGCTGGCGTTCGTCCTGCAGTGGCTGCTCACCGGTCGCCTGTTGCGGCGGCTCGGTCTTGGCTTCGCGCTCTTCATCGTCCCCGTCGGCCTGCTGTTCGGATCGATTGGGCTCCTCGTGTTCGGGTCGCTGACGGCGGTGATCGCACTTCGCGGCATCGACCAGGTGCTCAGGTATTCGATCGACAAGCCGACGGTCGAGCTCCTCTATCTCCCGGTGCCCTCCGATCGCACCGTCGCCGTGAAATCGTTCATCGACACCGTTGTCTGGCGGATGGGCGACGGGCTGGCCGGGGTCACGATCCTCATTGCGGCGGGCTTTGGCCAGATGGCGATCGTGCAGGTCACATGGGTGAACCTGCTGCTGATCGGCGGATGGCTCGCGGCGGCCTATATCGCGCAGCGCCTCTACGTCGAGAATCTCCAGGACAGCATTCATCACTATCGCCTCGACGCCGAACGCGCCTCGGCGACCGGTCTCGATCGCAAGGCGACGGACCTCCTTGCCTCGAAGCTTGGCGGCGGCGATCCGTCGGAAGTGCTGTATGCGCTGCGCCTGCTGAACGCCGGAACCACCCACCGCGCAACGCATCCCGCCGTCCGCGGCCTGATCGCGCACGCCGCCCCCGAGGTCCGCGCCGAAGCGGTGCGCGTGCTCGACGAGTCGGGCGACACCGGCGTCGTGTCAGCCGTCGAGAAGCTCCTCCACGATCCCGATCTGACCGTCCGGACGCAAGCGCTCCTGTACGTCGCGCATCATGCGCAGATCGATCCGCTCGACCGGATCGAGAAGCTCGGCGAATTCGAGGACTTCTCGATCCGCGCCGCGATGGTCACGTTCCTCGCGCAGCCCGGCACACACGAGAACATCGACGCCGCCCGCGTCCTGCTCGATCGCATGCTGGAAGACGACCAGCCCCGCACGCGCCTCGAGGCGGCGCGGCTGCTCGAAATCCTCCCCGATCACTTCGAGGACCAGCTGCGCGCCGTCTTCACGACGGGTGACTCGGATCAGGTCCGACACGCCCTGCGCGCCGTTGGCCGGCTGCGGAAGCGCAAGCTCATTCCGCGGGTCGTCGATCGGCTGGGCGATCCGGCGATCGGCGACGAGGCGGCGGAGGCGCTGGCCGGATTCGCGGACCGCGTGGTGGGGACGTTGCGCGACTATCTGACCGATCTCGAGACGCCGGTCGCCGTGAGACGGCAGATCCCGAACGTCCTGCTGCGGATCGGCACGCAACAGGCGCACGGTGTCCTCGTCGAGAGCATGCTCGACGCCGACACGCAGGTGCGTTACAGCGTGATCATCGGCCTCAACAAGCTTGGCGATCTGCATCCCACGTGGTCGCTCGATCGCCGGCTGGTCGAGACTGTGCTCGGCGCCGAAATCATGGGCCACCTCCGCTCCTACCAGATCCTCGGGACTCTGGGGCGGGAGATGTCCGACCCCGAGCCGGTGACCCAGGCGATCCGCGAAGCGATGGAAGGGGAGCTCGAGCGCATCTTCCGGCTGATGAAGCTGCTCTTCCCGCATCAGGACCTGCACAGCGCCTATGTGGGCGTGCAGTCGCGCAACCCGGTCGTGCACGACAACGCGCTCGAGTTCCTCGAGAACATCCTCGGTCCGCAGCTGCGGTCGCTGCTGCTGCCGCTGCTGGACAGCGAGGTGCCGACGACGGTGCGGATCGAGCTCGCGAATCGCATGCTCGGCACCCAGGTGGCCAACAGTGCCGAGGCCGTGCAGTCGCTCCTCTCCAGCGAGGATCCCTGGCTCCGGTCGTGCGCCGCCTACGCGATCGGCGCGTTGAATCTGGAAGGGTTCGACGGGCAACTCGCACGTCTTTCCACCGACCCCGATCCGCTGCTGCGCGAGACTGCGCGTCAGGCGCAGGCCCGCCTCGCTAACGACTGAACGTCGCGCCTGTGGAGGCGGCCCCTTAGGGCCGCGAACTCCGCGGGGCTGAAGCCCCGCCTCCACTCGTGTCGGCGTCAGCCCGCCGACAGTGCTATCGCTTTTTCGACACCGGGCGCCGGCCAATTCCACCGGAAGCCGATGAGAAATCCTGTAAACTACTGAAAACCGGTTTTGTTCCCGCGATCTCCCGCCGCTTCTCCCGCTCGGTTCGTCCAGGAACTGATGGCCTTGCATTTGCTCGAAACGGAGCGAACCCCGGCACCGATCTGTCGAAGGCGCCAGCAGGCGGCCCGGCCCAACTTGGAGTAGTCGTTGCGCTTTTCACCCGCTAAGCGTCGTGCCGCCGTGCTCATCAGCGCCGGCCTGTTCCTCGCCTCCGCCGTTGTGCTCGTTGCGATGCGTGGGTCCAAGACCGCGCCGCGGGAGATGCCGTTCTCCGAATTCCTGCGCACCGTCGGTGCCGACGAGGTCCGTGACGTGCAGGTCTCCGGAGATGCACTCAACGCCTCGCTCAAGAACGGCCAGCGCGTGCGGACGACGGCCCCACAGGGCTACGTGGCTGCCAGCCCGACGTTCCTGAACGACCTGATCGCGCGCGGCGTTCAAATAGACGTGCAGAGTGCGACGACACCGACGGCCTACAGCTTTGGCGCGCTCCTGCTGACCCTGGCGTTTCTGGCGCTGCTGGGTGTCACGGTCTATCGCCTTGGGAACGGGCGGTTGCCGTCGATGGAAGGCGACGCGCGGCGCGCCGCGGCCGAGCAGACGACCGTCACCTTCAACGATGTCGCCGGCGTGGACGAAGCGAAGGACGAGGTCCGCGAGATCGTCGAGTTCCTTCGCGAACCGGGCCGGTTCGCGACTCTCGGCGGCCGAATCCCCAAGGGCGTGCTGCTTGTCGGCCCTCCCGGTACCGGCAAGACGCTGCTCGCCCGATCGATTGCCGGCGAGGCGGGCGTGCCGTTCCTGTTTGCCAGCGGGTCCGACTTCGTCGAGATGTATGCGGGCGTTGGCGCGGCCCGGGTTCGCAAGCTGTTCCGCGAGTCGCGGAAGCACGATTCCTGCATCATCTTCATCGACGAGCTCGATGCCGTCGGCCGCAGCCGCGGCAGCCAGTCGCTCAGCCACGAAGAGCGCGAGCAGACCCTCAATCAGCTCCTCGTCGAGATGGACGGCTTTGCCGCCAACCAGGGCACGGTCGTCATCGCCGCCACGAATCGTCCCGACATCCTCGATCGCGCGCTTCTGCGGCCCGGCCGCTTCGATCGACAGGTGACGGTCAGCAATCCGGATCTGCGCGGCCGAGAGGCGATCCTCCGCGTGCACGCCGCGAAGGTGCCGATGGACCCCGACGTGAATCTCACGGCGATCGCGCGCGGGACACCAGGCTTCTCGGGCGCCGATCTCGCCAACCTCGTGAACGAAGCGGCGCTGCTTGCGGCGCGCACCGGCCGCCCGGCAATCTGCACGGTAGACCTCGACGCGGCGCGCGACAAGGTGCTGATGGGCGTGGAGCGGAAGTCGCTGGTCATGACCGATGACGAGCGCCGCACGACGGCGTACCACGAGGCCGGGCATGCCGTGATCGCCGCGCTGCTGCCGTATGCCGATCCCATCCACAAGGTCACGATCATTCCGCGCGGCCGCGCCCTGGGCGTGACGATGCAGTTGCCCGAGGCCGATCGGCACACCCACTCGAAGGACTATCTCGAGGGGCAGCTCGCGATCCTGATGGGCGGACGCGTGGCCGAGGAAGTGTTCACCGGCCGCATCACCAGCGGCGCCGGCAACGACATCGAACGGGCGACCGAGATTGCGCGCCGCATGGTGTGCGAGTTCGGCATGTCGTCGTTCGGACCGATCGCGTTCCGTCGCGCCGGCGCGCCCTGGGAAGACGAGGGCGGCGCAGGATTCAGCGAAGCGACCGCTCAGCGGGTAGACGAGGAAATTCGGGATCTCGTGATGCGCGGCCACGAAACGGCCCGGCGGCTGATCGGCCGCCATAAGGGCGCCGTCGAGGCGCTGGCCGAGGAATTGCTCCTGGTCGAGTCGCTGGATGCGGAGGCGGTGCGCACGCTCCTGGCGGGTCGCGCGGATCGATTGGAAGTGGCGGCCCGGTCGATCGCGGATTAGTCGTCGAAGAGCGGTACGTAGGCCCGAGCTTTAGCTCGGGCATCGGCGTCGCCGTCATGCCGGAGCTGAAGCTCCGGCCTACGTACCAATCACCGCGTTACGCCGGTACTTCCTCGATCAATCCTAACGCGGTCAGGGCGGGCCGAATCTCCTCGAAATCCGGGTCGTTGCTCGCGCGGCGCCGATTGCGCGCCTGCTTCGAGATCGCCGCCTCCAGATGCTTCACGGCGTGCTCCGCGTCGTCCAGCAGCGAGTACGCGGCGGCGACGTAATACTCGGTTGCCGCTTCGAGCTCGCCCATTGCCGCGCGCTCTTCATACTTCTTGATCGCCAGCTTCAGGTGTCGCTTGCCTTCGGTGGCGTTGCCCAGACGCACGAGGGCGGCGCCCAGCTTCTGGTGCAGTTCCACCATGCTGCGATCCTTCAGGACGTGATCGCTCGACGAGAGGAACATCAGCTCCGCCTGGTATTCTTTCGCTGCCTCGGGGTACTTGCCACGCCGGTAGAAGACATAGCCTAGACGCGTGTGCGCGCCGATGACCAGGAACCCTTCCTCGCCGGAGATGTACTGCTCCTGAAGGACGATCGCCTTTCGCGCTGCCGCTTCGGCTTTGTCGAGGTTGCCCGTCTCGGTGTAGAGGTAGGCGAGCTGATGGTGGGCGTAGCCGAACTGCGGGTTGATCGCAACCGCGCGTTCCAGCTCCGCGATGCCGGCCCGCAGATCGCCGCGGCCGACCCAGTGCACGCGCGCCAGTGACGCGTGCGCCCGCGCGTGCTTGGGATCGAGATGAATCGCATCGCCCAGCGCGAGGATTGCCTCGTCGAGCAGCCCCTGCGTGAAGAATGCGGAGCCGCGGACGAAGTAGCCTTCGGCCAGCTTCGGATCGCGCTTCAGCGCTTCGTCAGCCGCGTGCAGCGCCTTGTCCAGCATCTCCGGGAGTCCCAGGAAGTTGCCTTTGATCTGGTACGCCGCGCCGAGCCCCGCCCACGCCTCGGCGTAGTCGTTGTCGATGGCCAGTGCCCGCTCGAAGAAGTGAATCGCACGATCCGGTGCGTCACGCGTCGCCATCCGCAGCGTCAGGACGCCGCGAGAGAACAGCTCGTAGGCTTCGACGGATCGCGTTTCCGGCTGCTGGATCTGATTGATGGCTGAGGCCTCCAGCTTGAGCTGCAGGCCCTGAGTCAGCTCGAAGACGATTCGATCCTGGAGCGCAAAGATCTCGGCGAGTGCGCCGTCGATCTTCACGTTGCGGAGAACCGCGCCGGTGGCGACGTCGACGAACCGGGCGGTGATGCGGATCACCTGGCCAAGGCGCTGATACGCGCCCGAGACGATCCAGCGCGCACCCAGGCCGCGGCCGATCTCGATGCCGAACCGATCGTCCTGCGACTGTTCCTCGCCGGGATCGAGGTTGCGGAGGGCGTCGAACACGCGCTCGCGTCCGATGACGGTCAGGCCCTGGACGTTCTTCAGATCGTTGCTCACCGTTTCGGCGATGCCCGATCCGATCCATTCGTCGGCCGGCTCGCGCGTGATGTTGGCGAAGGTGATCACCGCGATCGAGTTTTCCGGCGTGACGACCGCCACCATCTGCCCGCTGCCGCTGCCGCTACCGGGGCGCGCGCCGGAGCCGTGCCGTTCCGTCTCTTCGATCGACGTTCGCACGCGCTGCAGGTCGTTGTAGAGATCGCGCGCCGTCTGGTAGCGGAGATCCGGGTTCTTCTCGAGCGCCTTTCTGACGATGCCCTCGATCTCCGGGGTCACGGCATAGTTCAGGCGCGCCAGGGCAGGCGGCGGCTGATGGAGAATTGCGTCCACGATCTCCCCGAACGCCTGGCCCTCGAACGGCAGACGCGCGGCCAGCATCTCGTAGAGCACGACGCCTACCGAGAAGAGGTCCGAACGCTGGTCGACGGGACGCCCGAGCGCCTGTTCCGGCGCCATGTACGACACCGTGCCGAGCACCGCTCCCGCCACCGTCTCTTCCGTGATGGTCAGCGCCGCGTCCACCGAGGCGCGGCCCCTGGGCGGCTGCAAGAACTTCGCAAGGCCGAAGTCGAGCACCTTCACCTGGCCCCGCGCGTTGACGATGATGTTGGCGCTCTTGATATCGCGATGGACAATGTTGCGGGCGTGGGCCTCGACGAGCGCATCCACGACCTGCAGTGTGATCTCGACGGCGTTGCGGATTGACAAGGGGCCGCGGCGAATGCGCGCCGTCAGCACCTCGCCCTCCACGTACTCCATCACCAGGAAGTCGGCGCCCTCGTACTGGCCGATGTCGTAGATCGCGGCAATGTTCGAGGAGCGAAGCGCCGAGGCGGCGCGGGCCTCGGTCAGGAACCGCGAGCGGCGCTCGGGATCACCCTGTGCCTCGGCGGCGAGGAACTTCAGGGCGACCTCGCGTCCGAGGCGCGTGTCCTCGGCGAGATACACGTCGCCCATGCCCCCGGAGCCGAGCCGGTCGCGAATCCGATAGTGCTGGACGGTATTGCCGACCATCAGCTGATCTTAGCAGGGAGCCCGGAAACGGGCCGCCCTATTGGAAGTGCTTCGTTCGGGGCCACAGATCTCGCAGGCTGATCTTCAGTCCACGGCAGAGAGTGACGGGCTTGTTGTCTTCATAAGGCATCGCATAGGGACTGTATACGCGCCCCAGTTCGACAAGCGTCGAACACACCGCCTCGTTGTCTTCTCGATCGCCGCCGACGATGATCGCCGTCCGTGGATCGCCCTCGCCGGGCCCCCAGAGCCAGTAGTTGTTATGACCCGATCTTACGGGCGGAAGGTTCCGGCCGCGTCCCAGCCATTCGATCGCGCCCGCCTGCCCGTAATTTTGCGCGAAGATGAACGCGTTCCGGCGCTCGGCGGGCGTCAGGCGATCGGCGGCCTTGCTGACCTCGTCGACAAGCTCGGTCCAGCCGTGCATGTCGGCATAGAACTGCGGCAGGCGCCCCTGGCGGTGCCGCTCGCCGAGTTCCGGCTTCACACCGAGTGCTGCCTGGTACGCGATGAAGCGCTCCTCGCTGAGGACAGGAAGCACGATCGGCATGGCGACTGCGGCGCCGATGATGACCACCGCGATCACGGCGATCCGGAACGCCGTCAGCCACCCTGCCGGTCGATCGGTCCAGCGTTCCAGGGCGCTGCCCCCGGCGGCGAACAAGGCCGGATAGAACGCCGCCAAGTAATACGGCTTCGCCGCGGTCGTCAGGAAGATGCCGAGTATCGCTATGTATGCGACACCGATCGCGCGAAACGGTGCCGACGCCCTGGCGGCGAGCAGCCAGGCCAGCCCCGCGATCCAGATCGGCGCGGCGAACGGCGACAGCTGGTTGACCTGCTCGAGCAGGAAACGCGCGGGTGGAAGCGCGACGTTCTTGGTGGCGGTCGCGTTGCGCATGAACTCGACCGTCGGCCAGCCGTAGGCGACCTCCCACAGCACGTTGGGCGTGGCGAGCGCGGCCGCGATCGCGGCGCCGATCCACGGCCATCGTGTCGCCAGCTGCCGCCGCGGTCCGGCGATCACCAGCCCCGCCACGAGGCCGAAGGCGAGAAAGAGCACGCTGTGTTTGTTCTCGAAGCCCAGGCCGAACAACACGCCGAGCGCGATCCAGTAATGTGGCGGCGGGGCTTCAGCCCCGCGATGCGTCGTCCCGTCCGTCCGAAGCATTCGCGCGAAGACGAGCAACACGGCGGCCCAGACGAGCCCGTCGTACGCGTTCATCGACACGATCGAGGAAATCCCGAGCAGGATTGGCGCGAGGCCGACGGTCAGTGCCGCGACGACCTGTCCATATCCGCGCGCGCCCATTTCCCGCGCCAGGAGCGCGGCAAGGCCGACGGTGGCGGCATGCGCGAGCGCGGGCGGCAGGCGAAGCGCGACGATCGAGTCTCCGGCGATCAGCCGCGTGAGCGCGGTGATGATGGCGACACCAGGCGGATGATCGACATACCCCCAATCGAGCCGGGCCGCGCAGGCGAGATAGTAGAACTCGTCCCGAAACCAGCCGTAGCCCGTGATCGTGGCGAGGTGGAGCAGCAGCGTGGCCGCGGCGATCGCGACCGCCAGCCGCGACAGTCGCGGCAGCCCGGTCACACCGTCCGCCGGGTTCCGTACTTCGCGGCGTTCTCGATCGCCTCGGCTGCCGGCGAGTCGGGCCAGATCGGCAGCGGCGGCGCCGTGTACTCGGCGTGAGCGAGATGCTGCTGGACGAGCGCCGTGGAGGTCGCGATGAAGGCGAGCTTCGTCGCGATGCGACTGAGGATCCACGTCTGGCCGATCGCGAGCACGGCGATCAGGCGCCAGTCGCCGCCGCGCCCGCCGGGCGCGACCAGGACATACACCGCGAGCGCGGCGAAGAGGACGAGCGTGTTGGCAAGATACAGCGACACCACATGTCCCCAGTGCCGCCGGACGAACCGCCATCCGGCGACGAGCGCCGCAAGCATGCTGTGCCGGTCTTCGATGACCGCGCGAACCTTCGCGTAGTCCGCGGTCAGGTTGAGCAGGACAACCGGCGCGAGCCAGGCCAGATATAGGGCAATACGCCAGGCAAACGCCACACGTTCAACCGAGGTCTCGCGCGTCAGCCATGGATACGCGACAGTGAAGAGCAGCGAGTGATACGGCCCGGCCAGCAGCCAGTAGCCGATCCCGACGAGGACCCCCAGCCGCAGGAATCGGAAGAAGAACACGCCGCACGCCCCGAAGAAGGCGCGGCTGCCCAGGCGCCGGCCGCGCGCGTAGCGATCGATGATGCCGCCCGAGAGGAACAGCCACACCAGCAGGCTCAGGGCGACGGTCGCGACGAGCGAGCGCGGAACACCGGGTGCGTCGAGAAACCTGGACAGATTCGAGAGCGGCGCCGCGGCGCCGATGATGTCGGGCTGCAGCGTGAGCGCCGCACCCCTGGCGCGCGCGAGGAACTCGCCCCACCACGCTTCATTGGGCGCGGCGATGATTCGACCCGCTTCGAGACTCGATCCGACGTGCTGCGCGATCGCGGTCCCCATCGTCCATGCGGCGGGCAGTGCTCCCAGCAGCATGAGCAGCCAGACGCCCACCAGCACCGTCGGCGCGGTGAAGACGCGGCGCCACCCGAGTCCAAAGGCCCGGCCGACGAGATCAGATGAAGAAGCCATACGTCAGCGCGAGATCCTGCAGCCAGATCAACCAGCGTCCCGCCCACTGACGCGCCGCCTTGGGCGCTGCAGAGGCGACGGCGCGGCTGTTGTTGAGGCGGTTGATGTCGAGCAGCAGCACGTGATCCGGATCGACCTCAGCCGACACCGCCGCCGCGGTCCGGTCGTAGGCGTAGAGCTTCCAGCGCTCGCGGCCGTCCCAGCGCTCGCTCGCCGTGGACCCATCGGCAAACGTCACGACGATGGTTACCGGGAACACGCCGTCGCCGAGACGTCGCACGATGACTTCGGTGTGAAAGCCCGATGCATCACCCGTTGTCGAGAGCTGGGACACGGCGTAGTCGAACACCGCCGACGAGCGATAGACCTGATCGAAGAACCAGGTGAGATCGCGCCCGGCCCCCTCGTTAATGGCGGCAAAGAATGCCTCTGGCTTCGGATGGTGGAACGCCGATCGCGCGAAGAACAGCGACATGCCGCGCTGGAGCCGGCGCCAGCCGATGTCGCGCTCGAGCGTGTGCAGCCAGAGGGCCGTCTTGTTGTACGTGAGATAGCGCCCGGTTGCAGGGAAGTAGCGCCACGACGGCGTCGATGGCACATCGGTGGAGGCCGCCGTGCGATAGCCGTTCATGCGATCGCCGCTCGTCTCGCGCGTCTGCGGCATGTCGTAGAAGACCCACGGGACGAAGCCGCCGAACAACCGGATCGAATTGAACGTGGGCGAGAACGTCTCGTCCATCACTCTGGCCGAGGAGAACGTGTTCAGCCCTTCGTCCAGCCACGCGTGCTCGAACTCGTTGTTGCCAACCAACCCGTACCAGAATTGGTGGCCGCATTCGTGGACCGTGACGCCCTCGGGGTCGCCGGTCGAAGCCGGAGACAGCCAGCGGCTGCCGGCCGTGAAGAGGGTCGGGTACTCCATCCCGCCGGCGTCGCTCTGCCAGGCGGGATCGACGATCGTGATGTGGTCGTACGGATAAGGGCCGTACCACTCGCCATACGATCGCAGCGTCGCACGCGCCGCGTCGAAATGGCGTTCTGCCTGCCCCTCGTGCTCGGGCTGCAGCAGGAGCCGCATCGACACCGTGGGAAGCCGGGGGTGCGCGAACCTGGCCGTGTGCTCGACGTAGTCCGGGCTCGTCGTCCAGGCGAAGTCGTGGACGTCTTCCTGGACGAACTGGTGGACGGTTTTTCCCGTCGGCGTGTCCGTACGCGATCGCTCGCGCCCGGTGGCGCCGACCGGCCACCCGCGCGGGACGGTGATGCGGACGTCGTAGACACCGTAGTCGGAAAAGAACTCCGTGCTGGCGTGGAACTGATGCGTGTTCCAGCCGTCTTCCTCGAGCACGCCGAGCTTCGGGAACCACTGCGCGATGAAGAAGAAGTTGCCAATCGCGCCGGTGCGCGCGAAGGTGCGCGGCACGTGCGCGGTCCAGCGAAGTTCCAGGGCGACGGTGCCGCCCGGCGAGACCGCCGTCGGCAGCGCCACCGACAGCACGGTCCGATCGTCCCGATTGCCATCGTCGGGCGCAATGTAATGCGCCGCGGTGGTCAGGTCGGTCATCGGCGCGGCGCCGCCGGCCACGAGTTGAATCGTCTGGATATCGATCGTGCCCCAGTCGTCGGACGATAGGGTGTCGTATCGGGTCGAGCCAGCCGCGAGCGCTCGGTTCGCCTCCCTGAGCCAGGTCGATCGCGTGTTTCGCCAGGCGTTCCAATAGAGATGAAATTGCAGCTCGGAAGCGGGACGGCTCGTGATGTTGCGCCACGTCACGACTTCGCGCCCGGTGATCGTGCGCGATGCCGGATCGAGATCGACGTCAATCGAGTAGTTCGCGTTGCGCGGCGACCGCGGCTCGGCCGCGGCAGGAGATTGCAGGGGCGTGGTGGTCAACGGAGCCGTCGGCGGCGGATTGACCTTTGCGGCACGCGATCGCTGGCCTTCGACGCCGGACGTTGCGACGGCGACCAGCGCCGCGACCGTGAGCACTCCGAGCACCGACCGCATCATCGCGAATGATATTCGAAACACAGCGCGTCCGACCCCTTCGACCCTGAGACTCTTCGACCTGAGGCGCACGCTCATGCGCGAATGGCGCGCGCCGCAGTGGCAGGTTCGATCACTTCGACCGCCACTGCGCTGCCGGCGGCACAGGCCAGGCAGACGGCGGCGAGCGCGGCATCCTGATCGGCTACGGCGACGCCCCCAAGGGTCAGCAGTGCCGCGAACGCGCGAGTGCCCCACCGCACCCACGGACCGCGGCGGGCCCACTCCGCGGCGCGATCGCCCGGCGCCTCCGAGGCCATGAAACGAAGGTGCAGTCGCATGATGCCGGTGGTCGCCGCCAGGACGAGCAACGAGAGGAACAGCGCGCGGCCGACCGGTCCGGGCAGGCGGCCAAGGAACCGCCACGCCGGGATCACCATCAGGGCGTGTGCCACGGTCGCGGTCGCGAGGTGAAATCGCCACCACCACAGCGGACCATGCGCATCGGTCGGCTCGACCGGTGACGAGCTTGCCGGCGGAGAGACACCCAGCAGCGCCAGGCGCGCGGTTTCGAGGGCGGCAACCAGGGCACCGGCCGATTGATAGCGTGATCCCGGCGTTTTCGCCAGCGACGTCGCCACGATCTGTGCGACCGCGGGCGGCACGCCCTGAACACGCTGGGCGACCGGCGCCGGCTCGCGCTCGATCACGGCCAGGACGACAGACGGCGTGGCGCCGCGGCCGAACGGCGGCTCGCCGGCCAGCAACTCGTAGAGCAATACGCCGAGCGCGAAAATGTCGGTGCGCGCGTCAACCTGTTCACCGCGGAGCTGCTCCGGCGCCATGTAGCCTGGCGTCCCCATCATCGTTCCGGCGGCGGTGAGCGTAGTCCGGGCGGTCGTATCGCGATCGAGCTGCGCGATCCCGAAATCCAGGATCTTCACGCCCGCGTCGGTCTGGATGACGTTCTCGGGTTTCAAGTCGCGATGGACGATCCCCTTGTTGTGCGCCGCGGCCACGCCCCGCGCCGTCGCCAGCATGACGTCGATCGCTTCGCGTACCGGCAGCGGTCCGCTGTCCAGGCGCTGACGCAATGTCCGCCCTTCGACCAGCTCCGACACGATGTAGAAGTCGTCGTCGCGGACCTCGAGCGCATAGATCGTTGCGATGGATTCGTGCGACAGTGCGGCCGCGGCCTGCGCCTCGCGGCGCAGCCGCTCGCGGCCCTGCGTGTCGCCTCGTGCCAGAAACGGCGAGAGCGCCTTGACCGCGACGAGCCGGTTCAATCGCTCATCGCGGGCCCGGTAGACGATCCCCATTCCGCCACGGCCGATCTCGCGTTCGATGGTCAACGTGCCGATGCGCGCGCCCGGCGCCAACGGCGGCGGATCCCAGGCGAGCTCGGCCGCGACGGTCGGACCGGCGGTTTCGAGAAAGTCTCCGGCGCGGTCGTGGGCGGAGAGCAGCTCGAGCACCTGATGCAGGAGATCGGGATCGTCACCCGCTCGGGCGCGCACAAAAGCGACGCGCTCCGCGGCGGGAAGCTCCATCGCCGTGTCGAAGAGCGCCGTGATCTGCTGCCATCGCGCCTGGTCCATTGGTCTACTGAGCACTCTCGAGCTCTCGCAGCAGAAAGGCGCGTGCCAGTGCCCATCGCCGCTTCAGCGTGGCCGGCGAGATGTCGAGCGCCTCCGCCGCTTCTTCTACCGTGAGCCCGCCAAAGAAACGCAGCTCGACGAGACGAGCGTTCATGGGGTCGAGCGACGCGAGCCGTTCGAGCGCCTGATCGAGCGCCAGCACGTCGACGCACCCGTCTGACGATGGGAGCAGTCCTTCGTCCAGGGTCACGCGCTCGCGATGCCCACCGCGCTTGGCGGCGTGCCGGGCGCGGGCGCGTTCGACGAGGATCTGTCGCATCAGCCGCGCCGCGATGCCGAGAAAGTGGGCGCGGTCGCCGGCGGCTACAGCGCCGCCGCCCAGCCGGAGCCAGGCTTCGTGCACGAGCGCGGTGGCGTCGAGTGTCTGGCCCGGCCGCTCCCGCCGCATCTGCGCGCGCGCGATTCGTCGCAGCTCGTCATAGACGAGTGGCAGCAGCGCGTCGAGCGCGCCCTTCTCGCCGGCTCGCGCCGCGGCCAGCAGCGACGTCACGGAAGGGCCTCCACGGTCGGTCATCTATAATTACGCGTTCGATTGCACATCATTCTAGGAGATCCGCATTCATGTCCATTCGCGTCATGCATTTCGGTCTGGGCCCGATCGGCGCGGCCGTCGTCCGACAGGTTGCGACGCGTCCAGGGTTCACCGTCGTCTCCGGCATCGACATCGATCCCGGGAAGGTGGGCCGCGACCTTGGAGAGGTGGTGGGTCTGGAACGGCGGCTGCGCGTCAAGGTCTCGGGCGATGCGAGGGCGGCTATCAAGGCGACGAAGCCGGACGTCGTAGTGCTGTGCACGAGCTCGTCGCTGAAGAAGGTGTGGCCCCAAATCGAAGCCGTTCTCGCACTGAAGGTCCCAATCGTGTCGACGACCGAGGAACTCGCGTATCCGCAGTTCACGCAGCGGCGGCTGGCCGCACGCATCGACGCCGCCGCGCGAAAGGCCAAGGTCGCGGTGCTGGGGACCGGGGTGAACCCCGGCTTCACCATGGATGCCTTGCCGATCACGCTGACGGGCGTCTGTGAAACCGTGACGTCGATCACCGTCAATCGAATCCAGGACGCGCGGTCGCGCCGGCTGCCGTTCCAGCAGAAGATTGGCTGCGGCCTGACGCCGGCGCAGTTCCAGTCGCGCGTGGACGATGGCAGCGTCCGTCACGTCGGGCTGACCGAGTCGATCGCGATGATCGCGGACGCGATGGGGTGGAAGCTGGAAAAAGTGGCCGACGTCATCGCGCCGAAGATCGCGGACGCCCGGATCGCGAGCCCGTTCCTCACCGTCGAAGCGGGCCAGGTGTGCGGCCTGATTCAGGACGGGACCGGCTATGTCAAAGGCAAGCCCCTCGTGCAGTTGCACATGGAGGCGTATCTGGGCGCGCCCGAGTCCTACGACTCCGTGGACGTCGAAGGCAATCCCCGCCTGGCGATGAAGATCGCGGGTGGCGTCCACGGCGACGTGGCCACCGCGTCGATCACGGTGAATTCGATTCCCAAGGTGCTGCAGGCGGCGCCCGGCCTGCACACCATGCGCACCCTGCCGATTCCCTCTTGGTTTGGTGGCAAGCTCCCGCGCACGCTCTGAACGGACTCTGAACCAGTTCAAGAAACCCCCGGAGGTGCCGATTGCCCGTCAGGAGGCGCTCTGCGCCACCGACATGGCCATTGACGCGTTCCGGTCTTCCGGCGACGACCTGATCGGCACTTCGCGGCCGATGCGGGAGCTCTCTGCCCTGCTGGCGAAAGATCGCCCCGCATGCGATGGCGGTGCTCGTCACGGGTGAAACGGGGACGGGCAAGGAGTTGATCGCCCGCGCCATTCACCGCCTCGGACCCCGTCGCGACGGTCCGTTCGTTTCCGTCAGTTGCTCGACCCTTGGCGAAGCCCTTTCCGAATCCGCGATCTTCGGCCACGTGCGCGGTGCATTCACCGGCCTGACCGAGGATCGCGAGGGCGTGTTCGAGCGGGCACACGGCGGCACGCTGCTGCTTGACGACGTCGGCGAGATGCCGATGACCGTCCAGGGTCGCCTGGTGCGAGCGCTCGAGACCGGAACGGTCGCACGCGTCGGTTCGAACCGACCGATCGCCGTCGATGTCCGCGTCATCGCGACCACGTATCGCGCCATCGATGCCGACGTTGCCAAGGGACGCTTCCGCGCCGACCTGTATTACCGGCTGAACGCCTTCCAGGTCCGCACGACGCCGTTGCGCGATCGGCGCGGCGACATTCCCGTGCTGATCGCTCACCTGCTCGATCGCATCTCGTGCGCGCTGGATCGCCCGCTGCGGGGTGTCACCGATGAAGCACGCCGGCACCTGATGGAATGGGATTGGCCGGGCAATGTCAGAGAGCTGCACAACGTGCTGGCAGGCGCTGCGCTGGTCGCGGCGTCGGACACGATTCACGAGATCGATCTGCCGCAGGCGTTCGCGCGCAAGGCCGCATCGGTGACGCCGATTGCCGAGCTCGAGCGCGCGGAGGTCGCGCGCGCGATGGCGGAGACGCACGGCAACAAGACGGAGGCGGCCCGTCGCCTGGGAATCAGCCGTCGTGCGCTGTATCGCCGCCTCGAGAAGTTCGCGGCTGCGCCGAACGTCTCCGAAGCCGCCTGAGCTGGCGGCCGTTACCGGTAGTTACCGAACTGGAGCGCGACGCCGAAGTCGTGCTCGCGCAGCAGACGCATCGCTTCCTGCAGATCGTCCTTCGCCGGCGAGGACACCCGCACCTGGTCTGCCTGGATTGTCGCCTGCACCTTCTTCAGCTTGTTTTCCTTCAGGAACTTGACGATCTCCTTCGCGGCATCCGACGGGATGCCCTGCTGGAGCGAGATCACACGGCGCACACCGGAGCCGCTCGCCTGCTCGATGTCGCCGAGCTTGAAGTTCTTCACCGGCACGTTTCTGCGGACGAGCCTGGTCTGCAGAACTTCCCAGATCGCGTCCATCTTGAAGTTGTCATCCGCGACGATCGTGATGGTATGCTCGCCACGGTCGAAATCGATGTCGGCCCTGGCGCCCTTGAAATCGTACCGCTGTCCGATTTCCTTGCGCGCCTGATTGAGGGCGTTGTCGACCTCCTGCAGGTCGATGGTCGATGTGATGTCGAAGGAATTGAGCTGAGCCATGATTCAGGACGCGTTGCTGGCCGCGCGCGTCGTTTCGCCATGGTAGCAGAAGCTCCACGGCCCCTTGTCCTCGTGGTCGACGACTATCAGGACGCGCGCGAGATGTACGCCGAGTACCTCGGCGCCTTCGGCTTCGCCGTCGCGGAGGCCGAGAGCGGCGACGAGGCCGTCGCCAAGGCGCTCGAGCTGCTCCCGGATGCGATCGTGATGGACTTGTCGCTACCCGGCATGGACGGATGGACCGCCACCCGCACGCTCAAGACCAATCATGCGCACCAGCGCCATTCCGGTGATCGCCCTCACCGGCAACGCCCGCTCCGACGCCTCGATTGCCGCGCGTGAGGCCGGCTGCGACGCCTTCCTCAGCAAGCCGTGCCTTCCGGAACAGATGCTTGCGGCCGTGCGCAAGGTCATGGTCCGCGCACATCCGTAGACGCAGACTGGGTCCCGACCGACGCTTCCGGCCGCAGGCGGGACTGCAGGACCGCAGTTATCCCTTCCGTCGCGTCTTCGCCATCCCCATCGCGCCCGAGACGAAGCCGGCGTCCGCCAGAAAGCCCTCGAGAGGATGGCCGGCAATGCTGCCGCCGTTGATCTCGGCGACGAGCAGACCCTGGCGGCCGTAGGCGGCGTCGGCGAGGCGGGCGAGCTCGGACGCCAGCGCACGCGCCGCACGGGAACGCCGCGGCTCGTCCTCGGGCAGCCACACCAGCAACTGGCGATCGCCGCGACTGAGCCAGGCGGTGAGCTCGCCATCCACCAGCACGACACGCGTGCCGACGGACCGTGTCGCACTGCGTCCCCCATCCGGTGACGCCGGCCACTTGAGAATCCCCCCATACGGGTTGGCCGGATCCGTCGACGCGAGCGTCGCGACCAGCGGCGCGTCATCCGGATCGCGCACCGAGCGCAGCATGTCGAGCGCGGCGGGCAAGGCGAACTGCGCGGCGCCGAGGCCCTCGACGAACAGCCCTCGCCGCACCCGCCCGGCATCTTCCATCGCACGCAGCACGTCGTAGATGGCGGAGTAGCCGCCTGGCACCGATTCGATGGTCATCGCCTCGCGTGTGAGCACGCCGTGGCGTGCCAGCAGCTGCCTCGCCGTTGCGGTCGACCACTCGGTGGCCGACGGCCGTCCCCGCAGGCGCTCCTCGACGAGCGACCACCGTCCGTGCGCCGAGGGCGGGGTCACGCGCCTGGTACGGAATCCTCCTGCGGGACGGCGCTTGGAGCGCTCGGGCAGCTCGACGTACGCCCGCAGGGGGTGGAGCGCGTCGTTGGTCACCTGGCCGCGCCAGACCAGCGACCAGAGCGCGTCGATGACCTCCTGCGGGAACCCGCCACCGACGGCGGCATGGAGCGCGGGGAAGAACGACGCTCCCGCCGCGCGGAGGTGCTCAACGATGCGCGCCTCGAGATCGGTCTCGGTGGGTGGTGGACCGCCAGGGGGACGAAGAAGGTGCAGATGGTCGGTCAGGAACAGCGTGACCCGACCGTCGCGTTCCCCCAGCGGTTCGACGCCGACCCACACCACCTCGCCGGCCGAGATCAGGCGATCGAGGTCCGCCGGCGCGTAGCCCTCGACGCGCGCAGGCAGGACTTCGCGTTCGAGCTCGGAGGCGGGGATTGGCGCTCCCTGAATCGCTTCCACGGCATCGAGGATGGCGTCGAGGCCGCCACGGCGTGGCCGGGCGATGGCCTGCCAGGCCAGCGCGAACCGGCCCAGCGCGCCTTGCTCGACCGGCTCCACCTGTTTTCGCAGCCGCGCGAGCGACCGCTGCCTCAACGTGCGAAGGACGTCGACGCCACACCATTCGCGCTCGAGGCCACCGGGCCTGAACTCTCCCTGCACGACGCGCCCGCTGGCGGCAAGGCGTGACAGCGTCTGTTCGACCACCGCGACGCCAAGACCGAATCGTGTCGCGCACTCCGGGCCCGTGAACGGGCCGTGCGTGCGGGCGTAGCGCTGCACTACGTCGCCTGTCGGGTCGGCGACCCGCTCCAGCAGCGAGTGCGGCAGCTCCTGCGGCACGCTGGCGCCGAGCGCGTCGCGGTATCGCGCCACATCCTCGACGGCGATGAAGCGCGGCATGCCCGCGATGGTGATGGGAATCGCGCGACGCGTCGCGACGAGCTCGTCAATCGCGCCGCTCAAGGCGGGCGTGGCGATACGCGCCGCGATCTCGTCGCGTGACAGATCGCCGATCCGCAGCAACAGGTCGTGCAGTCCGTCGGTCGATCGCACGCGATGATCCGCGTCGAGCGCCTGAAGCTGCTGCTCGAGGCCCGCCAGGACGTTGGCGTCGAGGAGCTCGCGGAGCTCGGCGTCACCGAGCAGTTCACGAAGCTGCGCGTGATCGACCGACAGCGCCTGCGCGCGGCGTTCCGCGAGCGGCGCATCGCCGTCATACAGGAACGTGGCGACGTAGTTGAACAGCAGCGACGCCGCAAATGGCGACGGCTGCGGCGTGTCGACCGTGACGACGCGGATCTCGCGACGCGACACGCGCGCCAGCGTATCGCGCAGCGCCGGCATGTCGAAGACGTCGCGCAGGCACTCCCGATAGGCCTCGAGCACCGCGGGGAACGACCCGTATCTCGCCGCCACGGCGAGGAGATCGGCGGCCCGCTTGCGCTGCTGCCAGAGCGCGGTGCGCGCGCCCGGCCGCCGCCGGGGAAGCAGCAGCGCCCGTCCCGCGACCTCCCGGAACTTTGCGGCGAAGAGTGCGCTCGATCCCAGCTGCCGCACCACGAGCGGCTCGACCTCGTCGGCCGACGGCAGGAACAGGGCCGGGTCTGGAGGCTCGTCCGTATCAGGGATGCGCACGACGAACCCGTCGTCGCTCCACATCGTCTCGACGTCGATGCCGCGCTCGCCGCGGAAACGGGCGACCACGGCAAGGCACCACGGAATCAGGACGCGACCGCCGAGCGGCGAGAGCACGCACACGCGCCAGTCACCGAGCTCGTCGCGGCACCGCTCGATGACGACGGTGCGATCGTCGGGAATGGCACCCGTGGCGTGGCGCTGATCGGCGAGGTACTGTAGAAGGTTGGACGCCGCCGTGCGGTCCAGATCGTGTTGGCGCTCGAGGCGGTCGATGGCCTGCGCCGGTGGAAGCGCCGAGAGTTCGCGTTCGAGCTTCCCGATCGCCATGCCCAGCTCCAGCGGCCGGCCGGCCGTGTCGCCCTTCCAGAACGGCATCTTCCCGGGCTCGCCCGGCGCCGCGGACACCGTCACCCGATCGTGCGTGATCTCCTCGATCCGCCAGGTTGACGAGCCGAGCAGGAACGTCTCGCCGACGCGCGACTCGAACACCATCTCTTCGTCGAGCTCACCGACGCGGGCCGTTCCCGGTTTTGCGCCCGCAAGGAACACCCCGTAGAGGCCGCGATCGGGAATCGTGCCGGCGTTGGCGACGGCAATCCGCACGGCGCCCTGCCTCGTCGTCAGGATGTTTCCGACGCGGTCCCAGGTGAGGCGAGGACGGAGCTCGGCGAATTCGTCCGACGGGTAGCGGCCCGACAGCATGTCGAGCACCCCTTCGAACGTGCGTCGCGCGAGGCCGGCGAAGGGCGCCGAACGACGAATCGTTGCCAGCAAGTCATCGACGTTCCACGTGTCCATCGCGACCATCGCGACGATCTGCTGCGCGAGCACGTCGAGGGGGTTGCGCGGGTATCGGCTCGACTCGACACGCCCGGCGTGCATCGCCTCGGTGACGGCGGCGCACGCCACGAGATCGCCGCGGAACTTCGGAAAGATCACGCCGTTGCTCGACGCGTTCACCTGGTGCCGGGCGCGGCCGATCCGCTGCAGGCCGCTCGCGACCGACGGCGGCGCTTCGATCTGCACCACCAGATCGATCGCGCCCATGTCGATCCCGAGCTCGAGCGACGAGGTCGCGACTAGCGCCGGCAACGTGCCGCTCTTCAGCGCGTCCTCCACTTCCTGCCGCTGCTCGCGCGCGATCGAGCCGTGGTGCGATCGCACCAGCGTCTCGCCGGCGAGCTCGTTGAGCGCGGCAGCCAGCCGTTCCGCCAGCCGGCGACTGTTCACGAACAAGAGCGTCGAGCGGTGGGCGCGGATCAGTTCGAGGAGGCGCGGATGGATGCTGCTCCAGATGGACGATCGCACGGCGCCAGGCGATGCGGGCCTGCCGGGAACGGCGACTGGTTCCGCCAGGCGCGCCATGTCTTCCACCGGCACTTCGATCTTCAGGTCCAGCGATTTGGGCTGTCTCGCGTCGACGACGGTGACGGCGCGCCACGACGTGGCCGCGGCGTCGGTCTGCGTCACGCCGAGTGGCGTATGCGCACCGCCAAGGAATCTCGAGACCTCGTCAATCGGCCGAACCGTGGCGGAGAGGCCGATCCGCTGAAGCGGTCGCCGCGTGAGCGCCTCGACCCGCTCGAGCGACAGCGCAAGGTGGGCGCCACGCTTGGTGGGCAGCAGCGCATGGATCTCGTCGATGATGACGGTGTCGAGCGCGCGCAATGCCTCGCGTGCGCGTGACGTCAGCAGGAGATATAGCGATTCGGGCGTCGTGATCAGGATGTCGGACGGCTGTCGCTGGAAGCGGGCGCGCTCGGAAGCTGGCGTGTCGCCCGTGCGAATCGTGATCGAGGGCACGTGCAGTGCATCGCCCCGCGCCGCGGCGACCCGGCCGATGCCCGCAATCGGCGCGCGCAGGTTGCGCTCGATGTCGACGGCCAGCGCCTTCAGCGGCGAGATGTACAGCACGCGGCAGCGTTCCGCGGGCTCGGGCACCGGCGAGAACATCAGGCGATCGAGGCACGCGAGAAACGCCGCCAGCGTCTTCCCGCTGCCCGTCGGAGCCAGGATCAGCGTCGAATCGCCGGCCGCGATTGCCGGCCAGGCGCGCGTCTGGGGCGCCGTCGGCGCGCCAAACGCCTCCCGAAACCACGCTTCGACCGGCGGGTGGAAGGGCATCAGGCGATCCTACCAAGCGGTATAATGGTTGTCTTCGTTTTCATTCTCTGAAGGGACGTGGCAATGGGCGATGCGGGTGAGGGACTGATAGATGCCGATGCGCGGATACAGGAGCGCATGGAGGAACTGGCGCTGAGCCGCGCCAAGGCGCGCACGCAGGCCGTGCGGAACCCCGAGCAGATGCGGCAGCTCGATGGACTGAGGCTGGCGCGTGCCGAGACGGTGCGTCAGCTGGAGTTGGCCACACACGATGCGCGCAAGACGCAGCTGCAGCAAGCGCTGGCCGAGCTCGACAAGCGCATCAACACCGTGCAGGCTACCCTGGCCTGAGCCCCTCTTCTCGAGCGGTGCGCGTCAGAGTCTTCCGACGCGCGCCGCAAACGCCGAGGCCGAGGCCGGCCGCGCCGCCGGATCGGTAGAGAGCGCGTCGGCGATCGCGGTCGCGAGACCATCCGGCAGATCCTGTCCCGCGAGCGTTGGCGCCCCTCTCTGCTGCCGCATCGCGATCTCGAGAAACGATCCTCGTCCGAACGGCAGCATTCCCGTCACCAGCTCGTAGCCGATCACGCCAAGCGCATAGACGTCGGTCCGCGCCGTCATCTCTTCACCAGTCAGCTGCTCTGGCGCCATGTACGCCGGCGTGCCCAGCGGCTGACCGAATGTGGTGAGCGTGGCGACGGTCTGGCTGTCGGGTTCAACCGGCGCCGACAGGACTTTGGCGATGCCGAAGTCGAGGACCTTGGCGTCCACGCCGTCCTCGGGCAGCAGGATGTTTTCCGGTTTGAGATCGCGGTGCAGGATTCCCTGCTTGTGCGCGGCTTCGACCGGCGCCGCGATGGCCTGCAGCAGCCGAATCGCCACCTCCGGGCTCTGCGGTCCCTCGAGGACGAGCGATCGCAAGTCGCGTCCTCGCACGAACTCCATCACGAGGAAGGCGGCGCCGCTGCCGAGCGTGCCGTAGTCGAAGACCGAGACGACGCCGGGGTGCTGCAGTCTCGCGACCACCTGCGCCTCGCGACGGAAGCGTGCCCGGGCATCGGCGTCGGCGAGCAGCTCGCTGCGCACCACCTTGATCGCGACGTCGCGATCGAGCCGCATGTCACGCGCGCGGTAGACGGCGCCCATGCCGCCGCGTCCGAGCGCACGGTCGACTCGATACTTGCCGTCGACGACGCGGGGCAGCGCGCCGGGCGTGAGCGCCGCGCCGTCGCTGGCGCAGGTCTGCGTCCCGGTGTCGTAGCAGGCGTGGCACGACGGGCACTCGGCCAGGGCCGTCAGGTCGCCCCCCGCCATCGTCACCGCGCTGTCGATGGTTCCCATCGTGTCCCGGCGCCGCAGCCGTGCGACGTCCAGCGCCAGGCTGACCTGCGCCGCGATGGCAGTGAGGAGCTCGCGGTCTTCTGATGAATACGGCTCCTCCGATCGCTTGCCGCCCAGCGCGAGCGCCCCCAGCACGGTGCGCGTCGTCGAGTCTTTCGAGTAGAGCGGCACGAACAGGATGGCGCCGGTACATTCGAGCCACGCGATTTCGTCCGGCGGCAGCCTCCGCGCCGGCGACCGGGTGTCATCGAGATAGAGCTCCAGCGGTTCGTTCGACCACTGCAGCATCGACGCGATGCCGCCGGAATCGGACAGGCTGTCGGCACTGCCGCGCAGGACGGCGACCGGCACCAGGCTCCCGGGCTCGAGGCCCGACACCAGCACCGCCGCCATCGACGGCTTGAGCGATCGATCGATCTCGTCCAGCACGAGCGCGGTCAGTTCATTGGGATCGGTCTGGAACGGCACGCGGCCGGCGAGCGACACCAGCACGGAGCGGGCGTCGTAATCGGTGCGGAAGAACCGGCGATCGAGCCAGGCCCGCGCGCGATCGCGGAACCGCAGCGCGACGAGAAACATCGCCAGCGCCCCGGCGTACAACAGCGGCTGGCCGGCGACGATGGCGGACAGGCTCTGATCGCGTTTGCGGACGAGCGAGACGACCAGCAGGACCGCCGGCAGCACCGCCGCTGCTGTCAGCGTCTTTCGCGCCAGCGCGTACTGGAGGCTGCTTCGCATCGCCACGCGCGGCGAGAGCACGCGGTGCACGGCGACGGCATAGGTCACCCCGATCGCTGGAAGGGCGACGAGCACGTAGAGCGGAAGCGCGATCCAGGCCGGCCAGGTGAACCGCGCGCCACCGAGCGCGGCAAGCAGAACCGGCACGCCGTCCCGCAGCGTGAACGCGAGCGTGCCGATGACCAGCGTCCAGACCGACAACGCGACACGCCGGCGCTCCTGCCCATCCGGATTCTTCCGGAAGCGAATCACGCTCTCGACCATCGCCGCGATGTTGACGGAGAGGCCGACGCCGAAGATCCAGAGAAACAGCATCGGATGGCTGGCGTCCCACGCCGCCGCGTCAGCCAGGCCGTTGACGCCCGACAGATAGGCGCCCGTCATGCCTGACGTCACGGCAATCGGCGCCGCCACGACAAACGGGATGGCATGAAGCCACCGATGGTGCGTCAGGATGGCGGCCTTGCGCGGAAAGTAGGAAATGGCCAGGGCGACCGTCGGAAACGCCAGCGCAGTCGACAGCCAGGCGAGCACCGTCATGATCTGGCGGGCCCCGTTCGGAAGCGCAAGCTCGCCGCCGGCAAGTGGACCGGTGGCACCCACACCGGCGAACACGAGCGCGGCAATCGAGAACTGGGCAGCAGGGTCGCGCGGCCGCAGCGCCAGCAGCACCGCGGCGCAGGTCACGAAAGTCACGAGCTGGATGAGGGGGCCCAGATGCGTCGCGGTCCATTCGCCGGACATCGGCGGCCCCAGGCGCCAGACCGGCTCGCGCGCGATGCGAGCCTGCTTCGCGCGTCCCTCCCGGTCGCGCAGGCTGACGACAACCGGACCGGAGAGGCCGACCCAGTAGGCGTCGCGCCAGGCGGCGATCGCGCGCTGCACGCCGGCGCGAGGCAAAAACGTGACGCTGCGCCCGGTCGCGGTATTCGTGATCTGAAGGATCGTGTCGCCGGCGTGGACTCCGGCGCGCGCGGCGGGACTGCCTGGCAGCACCTCGCCAACCGTTGGCGGCGTCGAGCCCACACCTGCGTCGAGTGCCGGTGGTCGGGCGACGAGCAGGCGCCCGGCGCCGACGCCCGATTGGATGATGTCGCCGATGACGAAGGCGCCATCCCCGGCCGGCGGCAGGTAAGGCCGTGTCGCCGCGATCTGCAGTGACGTGTGGACGATCCCGAACGCGACGATCAGCGCTGTCGCCCACCAACCGGGTGCGCGGGTGACGGGCCGGGAATGACGGTTGGGTGAAGCCACGTTCAGGCGAGGGTCGAGGTCACCGTGTCGCCGAATGGAGCGAGCAGCGCTCGCGCGTGTTCCAGTCCGTCCGGTCGGAGGTGCGCCGGCAGCGGCACCTCGTGGCGGCGGGGCTTTAACCCCGCGAGGAGCGTCTCGTAATCCGCGGCCATGTGGGCAATCGTGTGGTTCGCGCGCCAATAGGCCTGGGCATCGACGCCGAGTCGTTCACGAAGCGTCCGATCCGCCGTGAGGCGCTTCACGGCGAGCGTCAGCGAGTGATCCTCATCCAGCACGTCGATACTTACGGCAATCGGCGCTCGCGTAGTTTGCCCGGGTGTGGCGTCGAGCACCGTCCAGCTCCTCGGATCGAGCGTCGGCGTACCGGCCTGATCGGCGAGGTCCGTCACGATCGTCGCCCGTCCCGCCGCGATGGCACGCAGCCACGATGCCGATGTCTCTCGGGCCGTCGGCCAGCGCAGGCACGAGACGATGTCGGCGGCCGCGAGGTAGGCACCCACCTCGTGATCCGGCACATAGCCGGTTCCTGTGACGATCTCGTCGAGTCCCAGATCGCGCGCGATCGAGAGCGCGTCGTAATGGGGCAGTGCCTGGCCTACCAATAGGACGCGGATTCGCGGCTCGTAGGCCCGGGCGACCGACACGGCGTTGAGAAGGGGCCCGATCCGCTTCTCGTCCGCCACGCCGCCGAAGGCGACGAGGACGATGGCGTCGGACGCGATGCCGTGCCGGGTGCGAATCGTGGCGATCGCGTCGCCGGTTGTCGCCGGCTGGCGAACGCCCATGCGGATGGCGTTGATCGGCGTCTCGGAGTAGTCGCGGCGGAGGTCGTCGGCCAGAACGGGGTTGTGCACCGCCACGTGACGTGCCGAGCTGACGACTGCCCGAAGCATCGGCCAGGCGTAGTACAGCGGCCCGCCGAACCCGCTGATCGCCGGTTCCGCCGCTTCGGGCGGCAGCCCGGGGTGATTGAACGCGAGCTCGGCGCGGTAGTCGTCCGTCCGCGCGCGGCGCAGAAGCGACCATGCGCGCGCATGGTGCAACTGGGCGTCGTGGAGCACGACCAGACCCGGGTACCGAAAGACGTAGGGCCACATGTAGTCGTGGCACCAGGCGTTGCCGATCTGGAAGATGACGAGCTCGTAGGGCTCGCGGTGATGGGTCCAGACGAAATCATGCGCGCCGTGGACCGTGAAGGGCGCGCCACGACCAGTCCAGGCCGAGACTTCCTGAGTCGAAGCGACGTAGACTTGGATCTGATGACGGCTGCCGAGTTCGTGAAGCAGCTCGACTGCGTAATCGGCGATGCCGCTCCGGGTTGGCGGCAGCGGCGTAAAGACCGCGAGGCGCACGCTGGGATGATAGCGGCTTGGGGCCTGTCCCCAAACCGTGGGCAGCGGGGGATCGAATTGAGGACAGTCCCGGTTGCACATCGATTGGGGGACAGTCCCCGAGCGTTTGACTTCGCGTGTAACCGTTCGATAGCATGAGGGTTGGCGGGCTTGCGAAATCCTTCACAAGGGCCGTCGACCGCCTTCTGATCGCTTGGAACCCATGCAGAGCTGGCTGTCCATCCTCCTCCTCCTCGGGCTTGCGGTCGGGTTCGGCGCCTTCACGGTTTTCATCTCGCAGCTGCTTGGTCCGAAGGTCGTGACGCCCGAGAAGCTGGCCCCGTACGAGTGCGGGGTGCCGCCGGTCGGTGACGCGCGCGAACGGCAGTCCGTCAAGTTTTACCTCGTGGCCATGGTGTTTCTGCTGTTCGACATCGAAGTCGCATTCCTCTATCCGTGGGCGATGGCGCTCCGGGACCTCGGATGGACCGGCTTCCTGCAAATCGTGACGTTCATGGCGATCCTGCTGGCCGGCTACGTTTATATCTGGCGAAAGGGTGTGCTCGACTGGGGGCCGGCGGAGGCCCGCGAGCGCATGGCGCGCCGTCAGGGCAGGGTGACCGATGGGGCTCGAACAGCAGCTTGACATTCCGATACTGACGACGACCGTTGAAAAGGTCGTCCACTGGGCCCGTAAATCGGCGATCTGGCCGGTGACGTTCGGGCTCGCCTGCTGCGCCATCGAGATGATGGCGATGAGCTGCTCGCGCTACGACATCGCCCGGTTCGGCGCCGAGGTCTTCCGCGCGTCGCCCCGGCAGGCCGACCTCATGATCATCGCCGGGCGCCTCTCGCGGAAGATGGCGCCCGTGCTGCGCCGCATCTACGATCAGATGCCGGAACCGAAGTGGGTGATCTCGATGGGCGCCTGCGCCTCGGTCGGCGGCGTGTTCGACAACTACGCCATCGTCCAGGGCGTCGATCAGGTGGTGCCGGTCGATGTGTTCGTGCCCGGCTGCCCGCCGCGCCCCGAATCGCTCATCTACGCCATCGTCCAGCTTCAGAAAAAAATCTCGGAGTCGAAGATCTAGTCGCCTCCCCGGCCGCTGCCTGGCGTCCTGACGTTCACTATGAGCACCAAGTTCGCGATGCCGCCGCTCGCTGACGCCCTGCCCACCGAGGCGTTCACGGTGGTGCCGGGCCGCGACGAGATTCCCACGATCGTCGTGCCGGCGCCGCAGATCGCGGAGGTCGCCCGTGTCCTGCGGGATCATCCTGCGCTGCAGTTCAATGTCTGCCTCGACGTGACCGCGGCGGACTATTTCCCGAGGGCGCCGCGCTTCCACGTGATCTATCACCTGGTGTCGCTGTCGCGGACGTTCACGTTGCGCGTCAAGGTGATCGTCGACGACAAGACCGAGGTGCCGACTCTCTCCACCGTGTGGGCGTCGACGAACTGGCAGGAGCGCGAGGTCTGGGACCTCTTCGGGATCGTGTTCACCGGGCATCCGAATCTCACGCGACTGCTGACGCCGGACGACTGGGAGGGGCACCCGCTGCGGAAGGACTACCCGACGCAGGTCAAGCTGCCGGTGCGCACCTACGAGCCGCTGCAGCTCACCGAAGAGGAGTTCGCGGCGAATGTGGAGGCGGATCGACGCCACCGCCCGACGTCGTAGGCCGGAGCAGTGACGGATCCGCGTCTCGAGACGATCGATCGCGTGTTTGCCGGCGCCATCCGCGCCCACGAGGTCGCACGCGGCGCGGATCATGGGGCGCTGTTGCAGGCGATCGACACGATCGCGCGGGCCTTTCGCGCGGGACGCCGGCTGCTGGTGTTCGGCAACGGAGGGAGCGCGGCCGACGCGCAGCATTTCGCGGCGGAGTTCGTCGGGCGGTTTCAGCGGGAACGGCGCGCGCTCGCAGCCGTCGCGTTGACGACCGATACGAGCATCCTGACCGCGATTGGCAACGACTACTCGTACGACCGGGTGTTCGCACGCCAGGTCGAGGCGCTGGGTGAAGCCGGGGACGTCGCGTTCGGGATCACGACCAGCGGCGGCTCCGCGAACGTCATCGACGCCTTCCGCGTCGCGAAGTTACGCGGCCTGTCGACGATTGCGCTGACGGGACGGGACGGAGGAGAAGCCGGCCGCGCGGCGGACATTCACCTGAACGTGCCCGACCCGTCGACCGCGCGCGCGCAGGAAGTGCACCGGACGCTGTTGCACGTGATTTGCGAGATCGTCGAGAACGGGTTGTAGGAGATCGCCCGAGCTAAAGCTCGGGCCTACGACTGAGAGAGAGGCGTACGTAGCCCAAGCTTTAGCTTGGGCGACGCACGAAGCACCGAGCACTCAAAATGCCTGAACTGCGCTCCGAAACGATGACCGTCAACATGGGGCCCCAGCACCCGAGCACGCACGGCGTGTTCCGGCTGGTCCTCGAGCTCGACGGCGAGGTCATCGTCTCGGCCAAAGCGACGATCGGCTACCTGCACACCGGCATCGAGAAGACCTCGGAAAACAAGAAGTGGCAGCAGGTGGTGCCGCTGATTGAGCGCACCGACTACCTGGGCGCACAGTCGAACTCCCTCGCCTACGCGCTGTCGGTCGAGAAGCTGCTCGGCGTCGAGATGCCGGACCGCGTGAAGTGGATCCGCGTGCTCCTCGCGGAACTGCAGCGGATCAACAGCCACCTGGTGTGGCTCGGGACGCACGCCATGGACCTGGGCGCCGTCTCGGTGATGCTCTATTGCTTCCGCGAGCGCGAGTTGATTCTCAACATCAACGAGCTCATCGCCGGGTTCCGGATGTTTCCGAGCTACATTCGGATCGGCGGACTGCGCGAAGACTTGCCACGCGGATTTCACGACACGGTCCGCGAGTTCCTGCAGCGGATGCCGGTGAAGCTTGCCGAGTACGAAGACCTGCTGACGGGGAATCCCATCTTCGTCAAGCGCACGCAGGGCGTCGGGACGTTCAATCTGGACCAGTGCCTGCAGTACGGCCTCGTCGGGCCGATGGCAAGAGCCGCCGGCTCGACCTACGACGTCCGCAAGGCCTATCCCTATTCGAGCTACGAGACGTTCGACTTCGAGATTCCGACCTTCACCGGCGCCGACGTCTTCGACCGCTATCGGACTCGCATCCGCGAGATGCACGAGAGCATCAAGATCTGCACGCAGGCGCTCGATCGCATTACGCCCGCCGGCGACTTCGAGATCGACGACCGCCGCATCGTCCCGCCGCCGAAGGACAAGGTCTACACCGAGATGGAGGCGCTGATTCAGCACTTCCTGATCCACTCGCAGGGCTTTACCGTGCCGACCGGCGAGGCCTTCGTCCCGGTCGAGGGCCCGCGCGGCGAGCACGGCGTCTATATCGCCTCGGACGGGACCAATCGTCCCGTGCGGGTGCACCTCAGGCCGCCATCGCTGCTGGCCTGTCAGGCGATGGAGCCGATGTGCGTCGGCGCGCTCATCGCCGATGTCGTCGCCATCATCGGATCAACCGACATCGTCCTGGGGGATGTGGACCGGTGAGCTTCCATCCAAAGATGCCCTACGCGGCCGGCTTTCAGCAGTCCGAGCGCCAGTTATCGCCGGAAGGCGAGCCGTTCGCCTTCACGCCCGAGCAGCGCCAGCGGTTCGAGGAGCTGGCGACCCACTATCCGCCCGAGCAGCGCAAGTCGGCCGTCCTCTACGCGCTCTTCATGGTGCAGGAGCAGATTGGGTATGTGTCGGCGAACGCGATGCGCCACGTCGCTGAGGTGATTGGCTGCACGGCTGCCGAGGTCGAAGACGTCGCCACCTACTACGCGATGTTCTACAAGCAGCCGGTCGGCAAGCACGTCATCCAGGTGTGCCGCACGCTGTCGTGTGCGCTGAAAGGCGCCGAGCGCGTGACCGAGGAATTCGCCAGTCAGCTGCACATCAAGCCGGGGCAGACCGATCAGTCGCGCACCTTCACGCTGCTCGAGGTCGAGTGCCTGGGCGCATGCGACCGCGCACCGGTCGTGATGGTGAACGACGGCTGGCACGAGTGCCTCGCGCCTGACGCCGTCACCAAACTGCTCGAGACGATCCGGACCAGAGGCGAGGCCGGGCTGTCGGGCTGCGTGCACAACGTCGAGCATCAATAGGGCCGAGACGATCGATGGAACCCGTCCTCATCACTCACGTTCGCGAGCCGCAGAGCTACACGCTCGATTTTTACCTGAAGCACCAGGGATACGAGGCGCTGCGCAAGGCCCTCACGATGGCGCCGAACGACATCATCGAGGCCGTGAAGCAGTCAGGACTGCGCGGCCGCGGCGGGGCGGGATTCCCGACCGGCCTGAAGTGGCAGTTCGTCGACAAGAAGTCGCCGAAGCCGCGCTACATCTGCTGCAACGCCGACGAGAGCGAGCCGGGCACGTTCAAGGACCATCTGCTGATGGAGCGCAATCCGCACCTCCTCATCGAGGGGTGCGTGATTTCCTGCTTCGCCATCGGATCCAAGGTCGCCTACATCTACATCCGCGGCGAGTTCCTGCACGTGCAGCACGTGCTCGAGGCCGCGATTGCGGATGCCTACAAAGCGGGATATCTCGGCCGCAACATCCTTGGGTCGGGGTTCGACTGCGACGTCTTCATGCATCGCGGCGCCGGCGCCTACGAGGCTGGCGAGGAGACCGCGCTCATCGAGTCGCTCGAAGGCAAGCGCGCGCAGCCGCGGATCAAGCCGCCGTTCCCCGCGGCCGAGGGCCTCTACGGCTGTCCGACGGCCGTCAACAACGTTGAGACGCTGTGCAACGTTCCCCCGATCATCGCGAACGGCGCGGAGTGGTTTGCCGGGCTCGGCCCCGAGAAGAACGGAGGACCGAAGCTGTTCTGCGTCAGCGGCCACGTCGCCAAGCCCGGCGTGTTCGAGGCGACGATGCACACGACCGTGCGCGAGTTGATTTACGACTACGCCGGCGGCATTCCCAATGGGCGGCAGCTGAAGGCCGTGATCCCGGGCGGCTCGTCGGTGCCGATCCTGCTGCCGAACCAGATCGACGTGCCAGCCAGCTTCGACGGCCTGATGAAGGCCGGCACGCTGCTCGGGTCGGCCGGGATGATCGTGATGGACGACACCACCTGCATGGTGTGGGCGGCGAAGAACCTGCTGCACTTCTATCGCCACGAGTCGTGCGGCAAGTGCACGCCGTGCCGCGAGGGTGGCGACTGGCTGCTGAAGATTCTCGACAAGATCGACCGCGGCGACGGGACGATGGCGGATATCGATCTGCTGCTCAGCGTCTCGGACAACATCGTTGGCAAGACGTTGTGCGCGTTCGGCGATGCCGCGGCGACGCCCGTGCTGACGACGATCAAGCAGTTCCGGCACGAATACGAAGCGCACGTCCGCGAAGGCCGGTGCACCTGCCCGGCCGACTGGCGCGCGCGCGAGCCGGTTGGGGCGCATTAGAAGACGTCTGTAGGGCGGACCTTCCGCCTTCGCCAAGGCTTCGGCGGACCGCCGTAGCTTTAGCGGAGGCTGGTCCGGTCCGCCTCCGCGGAAGCGGCGGAGCTAAGGCTCCGCCCTACACTCGGGCGTTCGGATAGACTGGCGCGGCTTCTGTCACATGCTTGGAATCGACCCGGTTCTCCTAGTTCAACTCGGCCTCGTGGTCGCGGTCTTCCACGGGCTGCTCCTGTCCGCGGCGGGCATGGTGTGGGCCGAGCGCAAGGTCGCGGCGCGACTGCAGCAGCGCTTCGGACCGACGCTCGTCGGCCCCGCCGGCCTCCTGCAGCCGTTCGCCGACGTCCTGAAGCTCTTTTTCAAGGAGGAGCTGCGGCCGAAGGCGGCCGACAAGATCCTGTTTCACCTCGCGCCGATCATCTCGGCGATGACCGCGTTCCTGGCGTTCTGCGTCGTGCCGTTCGGTCCACCATCGACGTTCTTCGGCCTGCTCGACAAGCCCGTGCCGTTGTACGTCGCCGACGTGCCCGTCGCGATGCTGGTGGTGTTCGCCGTCGCGTCGATGGGCATCTACGGGATCGTCCTTGCAGGCTGGAGCTCGAACAGCAAGTACTCGCTCCTCGGCGGCCTGCGCTCGTCGGCGCAGATGATCAGCTACGAGCTGAGCTACGGCATGGCGCTCGCGGCCGTCCTGTTGCTGGGCAACTCCCTGTCGCTTCAGGAGACCGTCAACGCCCAGGCCGGCTACTGGCATCTGTTCGGCGTCGCGGTGGCGCCGCGCTGGTTCGTGTTCATCCAGCCGATTGGCTTCTTCATCTTCATGACGGCCGGCATCGCCGAGACGAACCGCGCGCCGTTCGATTTTCCGGAAGCGGAACAGGAACTCGTGGCCGGGTATCACACCGAGTACTCGAGCATGAGCTTCGCGCTGTTCTTCCTCGCCGAATACGTGAACATGGTTACCGTGTCGGCGGTGGCGACGAACTTGTATCTCGGAGGCTGGCACCTGCCGCCGCTGCCCGAATGGCTCGGCATCGTCTGGTGGTTCCTGAAGCTGTCGTTCCTGCTGTTCTTCTACCTGTGGCTGCGATGGACGCTACCGCGTTACCGCTACGATCAGCTGATGCAGTTCGGCTGGAAGTTCCTGCTGCCGCTGTCCGTCGTCAACCTGCTCGTGACCGCTGCCGGAGTGCTGTACTTTGGCCTTTGACGCCGTCTTCTTCTACCTGTTCGCCGTGCTTGCCGTCGGCGCGTCGCTGCTCGTCATCGGCCAGCGCAATCCGATCTACAGCGTCCTGCTGCTGATCGTGTCGTTTGCGGCCCTCTCCGGCCTGTACGTGCTGCTCGATGCCCCGTTCACCGCGGTGACGCAGATGATCGTCTACGCGGGCGCGATCATGGTCCTCTTCCTCTTCGTCGTCATGCTGCTGAACGTGCCGCGCGAGGACGCCGCCGAATGGGATCGCAGCCATCCGCTGAACCGTCCCGGCGCGATGCGCCTCGGCGCCGCGCTGTCGGGCCTGCTGGTGCTGGAGCTCCTGTGGGCGGTGTGGCACATCAGCACGCGTCAGCCGATGGCGTTGTCCGACACCGCGCCTGGTTCGGTGAGCTCCGTGTCGGCGATTGGCCGCTCGATTTTCACGGACTATGCGTTCCCGTTCGAAGCGACGTCGGTGTTGATCCTGGTGGCCATGGTCGGCGCCGTGATCCTCGCGCGCCGCGGCCAGGGCCTGGAGTAGCGCCGTGATTACGCTGAACCATTACCTCGCGCTCTCGGCGATTCTCTTCGCGATCGGCACGGCCGGCGTGTTCCTGCGTCGCAACGTGATCACCTTGCTCCTGTCGATCGAGATCATGCTGAACGCCGTGAACCTGACGTTCGTCGCAGCGGGCCGCCAGTTCGCGGCAGTCGACGGGCAGGTGATCGTCTTCTTCGTGATGACCGTCGCCGCGGCCGAGGCGGCCGTCGGCCTCGCCCTCATCATCGCGCTCTTCCGGCATCGGGAATCGCTCAATCCCGAGGCGTTCACCAGTCTCAAGTGGTAGGCGGAGACCGTTGATACCGTGCTCGCTCTGATTCCCCTGCTGCCGCTCGCCGGCTTCGTCGTCAACGCCTTTCTGGGCCGTCGCCTGCCGAAGTCGATTTCCGGTGGTGTCGCCTGCGCGGTGATGCTGGCCGCCTTCGGCGTCTCGGTCGCCGCCGTCTACGGGATGCTGCGCACCGGAGCCGGCGAACTGCAGACCTGGTACACCTGGATCACGTCGGGAGATCTGCGGGTCGGCGCCTCGTTCTATCTCGATCGCCTGTCGTCCGTGATGATTCTCGTCGTCACGGGGATTGGATCGTTGATCCACATCTATTCGACGGCCTACATGCACGAGGAGACCGACAGCGAATACGCGCGGTACTTCTCGTACCTGAATCTGTTTGCCGCCTTCATGCTGGTGCTGGTCCTCGGCGCGAACCTGCCGGTGATGTTCGTCGGCTGGGAGGGCGTCGGCCTCTGCTCGTATCTCCTGATCGGCTTCTGGTACAAGAAGAAGTCCGCCACCGACGCCGGCAACAAGGCCTTCATCGTCAACCGCGTCGGCGACTTCGCGTTCATCCTCGGCACGCTGCTCCTGTTCACGCAGTTCCACACGCTCGACTTCCAGGGCCTCGCCACCGCGATCGCGCCGCTTCCGGTCGAGACAGGCTGGGGCGTGCTGTCGGTGGCCGCGCTGCTGCTGTTCATCGGTGCCACAGGCAAGTCGGCTCAGATTCCTCTGTACGTCTGGTTGCCGGACGCGATGGAAGGTCCGACGCCGGTCTCGGCGCTGATTCACGCGGCGACGATGGTGACCGCCGGCGTCTACATGATTGGCCGGAACGCGGTCCTCTTCAGCCATGCGCCCGAGGCGATGCAGGTGGTGGCGGTGATTGGGGCGGTCACGGCGCTTTTCGCGGGGACCATCGGGCTGGTCCAGAACGACATCAAGCGCGTGCTCGCGGTACTCGACCGTGTCGCAGTTGGGCTACATGTTCCTGGCCATGGGCGTCGGCGCCTATGGTGCCGGCATCTTCCACCTGTACACGCACGCGTTCTTCAAGGCGCTGCTGTTCCTCGGTTCGGGCGCCGTGATTCACGCCCTGCACGGCGAGCAGGACTTGCGGAAGATGGGCGGGCTCAAGAAGGACCTGCCGATCACCTACTGGACGTTCCTGATTGGCGCGATTGCGATTGCCGGCGTGCCGGGCCTGGCCGGGTTCTTCAGCAAGGACGAGATCCTCGCGCAGACGTTTTTCAGCGGCCACACGATCCTCTGGGTCGTGGGCGTGCTGACGGCGCTCCTGACGGCGGCCTACATGTTCCGGCTGGTCTTCCTGGCCTTCCACGGCGCGCCTCGCTACGCCCTGGCGGCGGGTCATGGCCACGGGCCTGACACGGCGCATGGACACGCTGGTGAGCACGCCGCCGGCGGTCACCTGCATGACGCTCCACCGGCCATGGCGCTGGCGCTGATCGTGCTGGCGATTGGTTCGGTCGTCGCCGGCTACGTCGGCGTCCCCGCGGCGCTGGGTGGCAGCAACCGCATCGAGCACTACCTCGAGCCCAGCTTTGAACCTGCCGCCGAACGAAGTGAGGCGGCCCTCGCGAGCGAGCGGAGCGAGCTCGCGCCCCCCTCGGGCGAGCGCAGCGAGCCCGAGCCCCTCGCAGCCGAGCCAAGCGAGGCGGCGCCGCTCGCGCCGCATGGCGGCGCGCCGTCGGGAGCCGAGCATAGCGAGGCGACCGAGTTCGCCTTGATGGCTGTCTCCATCGCCGTCGCGTTCATCGGCATCGGCATCGCGTGGTATTTCTTCATCAGCAACCCGTCTGCGGCGGACGGGGTCGCCGCATCGGCCGCCCCTGTCCACGATCTCCTGCTGCACAAGTACCTACGTCGACGAGCTCTACGACGCGGCCATCGTGCAGCCGATCGTGTCGTTCTCGCGCGGCGCGCTGTGGAAGATCGTCGACGCGGAGGTCATCGACGGTGCGGTGAACGGCGCCGGCGCGTTCGTCAACACCAGCGCCGGGCTGTTGCGGCGCCTGCAGACCGGTTCCGTGCGTGTCTATGCGGCCTCGCTGACGCTGGGCGTCGTGGTGGTCCTCGGCTTCTATCTCTGGCGTCTCGCGCAGGGTTCGACCTTCTAGCCCATGACCACGCAGCTGCTCACGCTGATCATTGCCGTCCCGCTCGTCGGCGGCCTTCTTCTCCTGCTCGTCCCGAACCGCAACGAGCAGGGCGCACGGACGATCCAGCGCCTCGGCTTCGTCATCTCGCTCGTCACCTTCGCGCTGACGCTCGTGCTGTGGGCCCGGTTCAACGGCGCGTCGGCCGAATTCCAGTTCGTCGAGCACGTGCCGTGGATCCCGGCCTTCGGCATCGACTATCACCTCGGCGTGGACGGCATCAGTTTGTGGCTGGTCGTCCTGACCGGCTTCCTGACGCCGATCTCTCTCCTGTCCTCGTGGGAGTCGATCCACAAGAAGACGAAGGAGTTCACCTTCTTCGTGCTCGCGCTCGAGGCGTTCATGATCGGCGTGTTCCTGGCGCTCGATCTGTTCCTCTTCTATGTGTTCTGGGACGCCATGCTCATCCCGATGTATTTCCTGATCGGGGTGTGGGGCTACGACCGCCGGATCTACGCCGCGATCAAGTTCATGCTCTACACGATGGCCGGCAGCGTCCTGATGCTGGTCGCCATCCTTGGCCTGGCGTATCTGCACAGCGAAGCGACCGGCAGCTATTCGTTCGACTATGCACGCCTGCTCTCGCTGCAGATCGCGCCGGCCACGCAATACTGGTTCTTCCTCGCGTTCGCGGTGGCCTTCGCGATCAAGGTGCCGCTCTTCCCGTTCCACACCTGGCTGCCGGACGCGCACGTCGAAGCGCCGACCGCGGGCTCGGTGATCCTGGCGGGTGTGCTGCTGAAGATGGGGACGTACGGCCTGATCCGGTTCGCGTTCCCGCTGTTCCCGGAGGCGGCCCTCTTCTTCGCGCCCTACATCGCCGTGCTCGCCGTGATCGGCATCGTCTACGGCGCCCTCGTGGCAATGGTGCAGCCCGACATGAAGAAGCTGGTGGCGTACAGCTCGGTCAGCCACCTGGGCTTCGTCGTGCTCGGCATCTGTGCGTTGAACGCGAACGGCATGCAGGGCGCGGTCTACCAGATGGTGGCGCACGGCGTCAGCACCGGCGGCCTGTTCCTCGTTGTCGGCATGCTGTCCGATCGGCGGCACACCCGGCTGATTGAGGAATACGGCGGGCTGAAGGGGGTGGTCCCGCGTCTGACCGCCGTGTTCCTGATCCTCACGCTCTCGTCGATCGGCCTGCCGAGCCTGAACGGGTTCATCGGCGAGTTCCTCGTGCTGCTGGGCGCGTTCCGCTGGGAGCCGCGCTATGCGGTCTTCGCCGCGACCGGAGTGATCCTGTCAGCCGTTTACATGCTCTGGATGGTGCAGCGGGTCTACTACGGTGATGTGACCAACGAAAAGAACCGGGCGCTGCCGGATCTGTCGGTCCGCGAGTGGCTGGTCATCGCGCCGGTCGTCGCCATGGCGATCTTCATGGGCCTTGCGCCAAACGTGTTCCTGACGCCGACGGCCGCCGCGATCGACAAGGTCGTCGAACGGCTGGCGCCGGTCGAGAACGTCATCTCTTCGTTGGGGGCAGGTCGCTGATGCTCGACTCTTCCTTCGCCGCCATCGTCCCGATGGTGTGCGTCACGCTGGCGGCGCTTGCCGCCATGGTGGCCGAATCGTTCCGCGGCAAGGGCGAGCAGATGCCGATTGGCACGCTCGGGGTGATCGGCCTGTCGTTTGGCCTGGTCGGATCGATCCTGCTGTGGGGCCGGAACGCGTCGAGCTTCGGCCTGATTCGCGCCGACAACTTCGGGCTCTTCATCAGCATCATCCTGTGCATCGTTGGCCTGCTGACGATTGCGCTGTCCGGCCAGGCGATTCGGCGTGAGGGGCTGCCGGTAGGCGAGTACTACACGCTGACGCTCTTTGCGATCGCCGGGATGATGATGATGGCGACGGCCACGGACCTCCTGACGATCTTCATCGCCCTCGAGATCCTGTCGATTGCCGTCTACGTGTTGACCGGCCTGCGGCGCGACTCGCCGCAGTCCACCGAGGCGGCGTTCAAGTATTTCCTGCTCGGCGCCTTCGCCAGCGCGTTCTTCCTCTACGGCACCGCGCTGACCTACGCGCTGACCGGCTCGACGCGCCTGGATCGGATCGGCACCTGGATGGCGGCGGAAGGCATGCACGTCACGCCGATGATGCTGTTCGCGGTGGGCATGCTGCTGGTGGGCTTCGCGTTCAAGATCTCGGCGGTGCCGTTCCACATGTGGACGCCGGACGCCTACGAAGGCGCGCCGACCGTGGTCGCCGGCTTCATGTCCACCGGGGTGAAGGCGGCGGCGTTCGCCGCGTTCGTGCGGGTGTTTCTCTCGGCCTACGAGCCGATGCGCGCGGACTGGATACCGGTGCTGTGGGCGCTGTCGATGCTTACGATGATCGTCGGCACGATCGTCGGCGTCGCGCAGACCAATCTGAAGCGCATGCTCGCCTACTCGAGCATCGCGCACGGGGGCTACCTGCTGGTCGGCCTGGTCGCGGCCAATGAGGTCGGCAAGGCGGCCATCCTGTTCTATCTGCTCGTCTACGCCGTGACCAACCTCGGGGCGTTCGGCGTGATCGCGCTGCTCGGGACTCCCGACCGGCCGCACGAGGAGCTGCGCGACTTCAGCGGGCTCTGGTACTCGCGCCCGGCACTGGCGGGGCTGATGACGGTGTTCCTGCTGTCGCTGGGCGGCATTCCGCCGACGGCGGGCTTCGTGGGCAAGTGGTACATCTTCAGCGCCGCGGTCCGCGCCGGCTATTACGACCTGGCTGTCGTCGGCATGCTCTCGAGCGTCGTCTCGGTCTTCTTCTATCTGCGGGTGGTCGTGATGATGTACATGGCCGAGCCCGTCGACGCCGAGCCGCGCCCCGCCATCGGGATTGTGCCGTTCTTCGCACTGGTCGTTTCGACGATCGCGCTCTTCTATCTCGGCATCCTGCCGACTCGGGTCATCAATCTCGCCGCAGCGTCCGTCAGCACGATCTTCTAGGGCGCCGCCCTGCGGCGAGGGTCGCGCTCGCTGCGTTCGCGCGAGGGGCGGCCTCGCTCTCGCTCGGCCGGGGGACTCGGCGTAGAATTCGCTCGTGGGCATGACGTGCACCCTCTATAGGGTGCCTGCATCCGAGACCAAGCGATTGCGCGCGAACCCTGCAGCCGTCGAGACGCTCCGGTTTCCGCCGGGCTCCACGCCACCCGTGGTTGAAGTGCGCGAAAAGGGAATAGCCGGATGGCTGCTGCACCTCGTCGGGGTCAAGATCACGCAGGTTGATCCGAACTGGGTTCCACCCGAGCAGGCGGAAGCGGACGACGGCCGCCAGCTCGATCTCGAGGGGGTCTGGCACGGCCTGCACTACATCCTTACGGGCGCGGCATGGGAAGGGAAGCCACCGGCCAGTTTCCTGATTGTCGGTGGTGAAGAAATCGGAGACGAAGACGAGGACATCCGGCCACGGCTGCTCGAACCGAATCAGGTGCGCGAGTTCTCGGCTTTCCTCGCCGCGCTCTCGAACGAGGAGTTCCTGCGCCGGTTCGACCCCGAGCGGATGATGGAGCTCGACATACACCCAGCGATTTGGAAACAGGACAAGGACCCGAATCCGATCGAGTTGCTGCAGGGCGGATTTGATGAGCTCCGGCAATTCGTGGCGACCGCCGCAGAACGCGGCGAGGCGATCGTCGTTGACGTCAGTTGAGCGCCGTCCGCATTCGGCGTAGCAGTTCCGTCAGTTCGTCATCCCCCTCCGCGACAATCGTGCGCAGATCGAGCAGCACCTGATTGTGTTCGATCCGCGCGATCACCGGAGGGTCCAGTGTTCGCAGCTGCGCTTCGAGCGCATCGGGTGAAAGCCCTGGCAGTCCGATCGCGATCAAACGCGTCGGCAGCTCGCTTCCGGGTGCGCTGCCGCCGCCGATGGTCGAGACGCCATCGATGACATCGGCGGAATAGCCGGCGTCACGCAGCCGCCGCGCGACGGGCTCCGCGCGCGCCCCGATCGCGTCCGCTGACATCAGCGCCATCCTGAGCACCGGCACCGACTCCGAGGCGCGTCCAGCGACGTACTCGATCAGCGTGGCTTCAAGCGCAGCGTAGGTCAGCTTGTCCACACGCAGCGCGCGCATCAGCGGGTGCCGCCGGATGCGCGCGAGCGCCGACGCGCGCCCGAGAATCAGTCCGGCCTGCGGGCCGCCGAGCAGCTTGTCGCCGCTGCAGCAGACGACGTCCACGCCGCTGGCGATGCTGGCTTGAACCGTCGGCTCGCCTGAGAGGGCAGTCGGGACGGTGGCTTCTGCCGACCCGCCCGCCAGCGGTAGTCCCGGCGCGACGAAACCGCTGCCAAGGTCCTCGACGACGGGCAGATCGAATCGTCGCGCCAGGCCGACAATCTCGGCGAGCGTGGCGCGCGCGGTGAAGCCTTCAATGCGGAAGTTCGACGGGTGCACGCGAAGAATGGCGCCAGTGCGATCCGAAATGGCCAGGGCGTAGTCGCCGATTCGCGTGCGGTTCGTCGTCCCGACCTCCCGCAACTGCGCACCCGACTGCGCCAGGACGTCTGGCACCCGGAACCCACCGCCAATTTCGACCAGCTCGCTTCGCGAGACCAGGACCTCGCGACCGCGCGCCAGCGCCGCCAGCACCAACAGCGTCGCCGCGGCGCAGTTGTTGACCACGACGGCAGCTTCGGCGCCGGTCAGCCGGCACAGCAGCCGTTCGGCGTGGCCGTCGCGGGCGCCGCGATCGCCCTTCGCCAGGTCGTATTCGAGGTTGGTGTAGCCACCGGCCAGCGCGCGAATGCGCTCGATCGCCGGCGTCGCAAGCGGCGCGCGACCGAGATTGGTGTGAATGATGACGCCGGTCGCGTTCAGCACGCGCTTCAGCGACGGGGCCATCGCGCTGGTGAGCCGCGCCTGCGCGCGACTCACGATGACCTCGGCCGCCACGTCGCTGGTGCCCGGCACGGCTGCGCCCGCGCCGACCGCGGCGCGGATTTCCTCGGCTTCCGCTCGAAGCGCGTCGACGACGGCCTCGTGTCCGTACTGCGTTTCGAGCGCGGCAACCGATGGCCGCCGCCGGAGTTGGTCGACCGACGGAATGACGCGATAGCTCGACATGCTTGCCGGCGGAAAGGCGGCAGGATACCATTTTGACCTCGAAGCGCCGGCGTGCCGCCGGTCTCGCGATGCCGCAACCGCCTCCCGCCACAGGTCCGGATTCGTCGCAGTCGGAAAACGAGACGCTGCGCACGCGTCCGCTCGAACGATTCTGGCCGTACGCCGGCCTGTCCGAAGAGCCATCGCCCGAGGAGCTGGCCGCGATCGATCCGGACTTGCACGCGGCACTCTTCGGCCGGCCGCCGGGGCCGTTTTCCATCACGCTTGCATTCGCGGCCTTCGACGGCCCGGACTTTCCGCGCGCCATCGAGCTCGCTCGGCAATCGCGCGAGTACCGGGAGTCGGGCCACGGCCCGAATCACCGTCACCGCGCCACCTTCTATTCGACCGACGCGGCGGCGCTGCGCGACCTGTTTCAACTGGTGGGCCACCGCGACACATGCGACGTGCTCGTCGATGGCCGGCCGTTGCCGTACGCGCGAGAGCTCTGGCTGCCGCTCGTCTGGTTCCTCCTCCCGCGCTAGCCGCTTGTGGACGACGACGCCGATCTCGATCGCGAGCTCAAGATCCTGGAGGGGGAGCTCCGCCAACTCGAAGTCGAATACAACATGTATTTCGCGGGACGGCTGCCACGCCCTCCGGTCGATACCAGGGCGCGCGTGACGGGCCTGGTGCGCCGGCTCGACCGGCAGCACATCGCCAACTACGCTGAACGCTTCCGCTTCGCGACGCTGCAGTCGCGCTTTCAGACCTTCATCGACCTGTGGGACCGCGGCCTGCGGGCGCGCGAGGAGGGACGGCCCGGCCCGTTCAGTCAGCGGCCGGCCGCGACGGTAGCTGGCGCGAAGGAGAAGGCCGCCGAGGATCGCATCCTGCACGTGGCCGCGTTCAACGATCCGGTCCGCGAGTCGGAGAAGCTCATCGAGCTCTACGATCGGCTCGCCGATGCCCGCCGTGAGGTTGGCGAAGAGGCGGTCCCCTTTCACAAATTCAGCGAGCTGGTGAAAGATCAGGTACGCCGCCTGAAGCAGAAAGGTAGCCCGGAAGTGGCCTTTCGCGTCGCCGTCAAGGACGGGAAGGTGAACTTTACCGCGAGAGGCTTGAGAGGCGTGAAGGGGAGTGGATGAGGCGGGAACAGCGCTGGCGCCCGGAGCGTCCGGGCGCCAGCTTCGTAAGCGTTAGATCTTGATGACGTTGCCGGCCTGCGGGCCCTTGGGGCCGTCAACGATCTCGAATTCCACCGCCTGGCCCTCCTCGAGCGAGCGGAACCCCGCGCCCGAGATCGCCGAGTAATGGACGAAGACGTCGCTGCCGCCTTCACGCTCGATGAAGCCGTACCCTTTGGCGTTGTTGAACCACTTGACCTTGCCTGTAATGCGCATCGTTCTCTTCCTACGTGCAGTTCCCGCGGCCAAGCCATCATGGCGCGGCCGCTTCAGTCCTACCGACCCCCGACCCATGGTCCGGCGGAGGCATAAAAAAGGACCGCCAGTGCGGCCCTCTCGGTGTCTGAGCCCGCTCCGACACCTAGCGGAGAATGATGTCAACTCTGCGTAAACTTGTCAATCTATCTTTATGTATATGCGGAAGTTAACTCACGATAGCTGGGCTAGAATCTAGCTTTTGAGCCATCCATGCCACGAGCACTTTTAAGCGTATCTGACAAAACCGGCCTCGCCGCCCTCGGCGCCGAGCTGGCGCGGCGCCAATTCGAGCTCGTCTCGACCGGTGGCACGGCCAAGGCTTTGGCCGAGGCGGGCCTTGCCGTCACCAGCGTCTCGGACGTGACCGGCTTTCCCGAGATGATGGATGGCCGCGTGAAAACCCTCCACCCGCTTGTTCACGGCGGGATCCTCGCTCGACGCAGCCACACCGACGACCTTGAGGCGGCGCGCGCGCACGGCATCGGCCTGGTCGACCTGGTCGTCGTCAACTTGTATCCATTCGTCAAGACGGCGGCCCGTGCCGATGTGAGCTTCGATGAGCTGATCGAGCAGATCGACATCGGCGGTCCCAGTCTCGTCCGAGCCGCGGCAAAAAACTTCCGAGACGTCCTCGTCGTGGTCGATCCGCTGGACTATCCGGCAGTGCTCGAGGCGCTGGCTCAGCCCGGCGGCGCGACGCCCGCCTTTCGTTTCGACCTGGCCAGGAAGGCCTTTGCGCACACGGCGGCGTACGACGCCGCGATTGCGTCGACGCTGGGCACTGTTCAGACGGGTGGCGCCGAGTTCGTGCGTCCGGCTCCCGACGCCACCGAGCTGCCGCCGCGGCTGCTGCTCGACCTGCCAAAGCTGCGCGATCTTCGCTACGGCGAAAACCCCCATCAGAAGGCGGCGTGGTACGCGCGCACCCGCGAAGGCTTTGGCGCGGTCGAGGTTCTCCAGGGCAAAGAGCTGTCGTTCACGAACCTCCTGGATCTGGATTCGGCGGCGCGCATCGTGCTCGAGTTCAGCGAGCCGGCTTCGGCGGTCATCAAGCACACGAATCCCTGCGGGGCGGCCACTGGCACCTCGGCTTTCGACGCCTACGTTCGCGCCCGCGAGGCGGATTCGCTGGCGGCCTTCGGCGGCATCGTCGGCCTGAATCGCCCGATCGATGTCGAGACGGCTGCGGCCATCACCTCGACCTTCATCGAAGCGGTGATCGCCCCGGCAGTCGACGACGCTGCCCGCCCCATCCTGGCGAAGAAGATCAACATGCGGGTCGTCATCGTCGATTTCGACGTCCTGCGCGCGGCGACCACACCGGAAGTGCGGTCGATTCTCGGCGCGATTCTCGTGCAGCAGCGCGACATCGTGTCAGAGGCGTATAGCGACTGGCCCGGATCCGGGAATCTGCGGGTGGTGACCCGCCGCCAGCCGACCGACCAGGAATGGCGGGCCATGCGCTTTGCCTGGCGCGTGTGCGCCCACGTCAAGTCGAACGCCGTGATCTTCACGGCGCACGATCGCACGCTGGCGATCGGCGCCGGTCAGATGAGCCGAGTCGATGCGGTCAAGGCCGCGGTCCTGAAGGCGGGCGCGTCGACAGACGACGCGCTTCGTGGCTCGGTGGTGGCATCGGACGCGTTCTTTCCGTTCAAGGACGGGCTCGACGCGGTTGTCGCGACCGGCGCCACCGCGGTCGTGCAGCCGGGCGGATCGATGCGCGACGCGGAAGTCATCGCCGCCGCCGACGAGCACGGCATCGCGATGGTCTTCACCGGTCGGCGGCACTTCCGCCATTGACGCCGACGCCGCGGGCTGTCCTGTGGGACATGGACGGCACGTTGATCGACTCGGCGGAATACCACTGGATCACGTGGCACGACACGCTGGCGGAGCTCGGCGTCGCCCTGACGCGCGAGTCGTTCAACGGCTGGTTCGGCTCGCGGAACGATCGCATCCTCCGGCGCTACTTCGGCGACGACTTTCCGATCGGCGAGATCGCGCGGATTGGTGAGCTGAAGGAGTCGCGCTATCGCATGCTCGTTCGCGATGAAGGCATCGTGCTTCTGCCCGGCGTGGAAGGATGGCTCCATGGCCTGCGGCAGGCGGGCTGGCGTCAGGCCGTCGCCTCGTCTGCCCCTCCGGCCAACATCGACGTGCTGCTGGAGGTCCTGCATCTGCAGCGCGTATTCGATACGACGGTGTCGGCCGAAGAGGTCGCCCACGGCAAGCCCCACCCGGACGTCTTCCTGCGAGCGGCCGAGAAACTCGGCGTCCTGCCGCCCCACTGCGTGGTCGTCGAGGATGCGCCGGTTGGCGTCGAGGCGGGCCGGCGCGGCGGCATGCGCACGATTGGCATCGCCGGCCCGCACGGTCATCTCGACGCGGACGTCGTCACGGCGTCGATGGCCGATCTGCCGCCCGACACGTTCGAGCGCCTCGTCCCCGCGTGATTCGTGTCGCCGTCAGGGCACGGAGTCCACGGAATCAGTCACGGACCTCCACGGAATTAGATCGGTCACGGACTGACACGGACGAGCACGGATCTCCTCTATGGCTCGGGAAGACTCGTCCAATGGTGCCTGTCCTTCCGCGCTCGTCCGTGACTTGGCCCGGAAAGCCAGTTGAATGATCCGTGTCTTTCCGCGCTCGTCCGTGACGTGTCACGGACTGACCCGGACGAGCACGGATCTCCTTTATGCCTCGGGAAGACCCGTCCAATGGTGCCTGTCCTTCCGCGCTCGTCCGTGACTTGGCCCGGAAGACCTGTTGAATGATCCGTGTCTTCCCGCGCTCGTCCGTGACGTGTCACGGACTGACCCGGACGAGCACGGATCTCCTTTATGGCTCGGGAAGACTCGTCCAATGGTGCCTGTCCTTCCGCGCTCGTCCGTGACTTGGCCCGGAAAGCCAGTTGAATGATCCGTGTCTTTCCGCGCTCGTCCGTGACGTGTCACGGACTGACCCGGACGAGCACGGATCTCCTTTATGGCTCGGGAAGACTCGTCAGTGGTGCCTCCTTCCGCGCTCGTCCGTGACGTGTCACGGACTGACCCGGACGCACGGATCTCCTTTGCCTCGGGAAGACTCGTCCAGTGGTGCCTGTCCTTCCGCGCTCGTCCGTGACTTGGCCCGGAAGACCTAGTTGAATGATCCGTGTCTTTCCGCGCTCGTCCGTGACGTGTCACGGACTGACCCGGACGAGCACGGATCTCCTTTGTGCCTCGGGAAGACCCGTCCAATGGTGCCTGTCCTTCCGCGCTCGTCCGTGACTTGGCCCGGAAGACCTAGTTGAATGATCCGTGTCTTCCCGCGCTCGTCCGTGACGTGTCACGGACTGACCCGGACGAGCACGGATCTCCTTTGTGCCTCGGGAAGACCCGTCCAATGGTGCCTGTCCTTCCGCGCTCGTCCGTGACTTGGCTCGGAAGACCTATTGATGATCCGTGTCTTTCCGCGCTCGTCCGTGACGGATCCGATCCGTGGAAGTCCGTGACTGATCGACTCGACGCGCCGGCGCAGGCGCGTATCATGGGCGGCGCGTGCCCGCATCCGCGCTCACGAATCATCGTCTTCCGGCCATCGCGTGGTGGCTCGTCGCGCTCATCGGGACGGCAGTGCTCCTGGCCGCAACATCGTTCACCACGCGCGATGCCGACTCGCGTGTGTACATCACTATCGCATCAAGGCTGTCCTCGGAGCCTCTGAACCGATGGATCGCCCCGCAGTGGTGGGGCGCGTGGGGCATGCAGGGGCTCTTCCGCGAGCACCCGATCGGCACCTTCGTCCTGCCGGCGCTTCTCGGTCGCGCCGGGTATCCAGCGATTCAGGCCTCGTTCGTGATCACGCTGGCTGCGCAGATCGCCAGCCTGTTGATGTTCGTGGTGCTGGCGTCGCGGCTCGTGCCGCCTCCTGCGGCGCGCTCGCTGGCCTGGACGCTGCAGCTCCTTCCGATCGCCTTCGTCTTCCGAATCCGCGCGAATCAGGAATATCTGCTGCTCGCCGGCCTGCTCCTCGCGCTCGTCGGCCTCGATCGCGCGCGCCGTCGTCCGGCGTGGCTGCTCGTCGCGCTCTCCGGTTACCTGTACGCGCTGCTCGTCAAGGGGGTGTTCGCCTTCCTGGCGCCCGTCTGCGGTGCGGTCTGGATCGCCTTGTCGGATCGGAAACCAGGTGAGCGCCTCCTCCCGGCATGGGTAGGCATCGCGCTGATGATCGTGGTCACACCGTTCGTCGCATGGGAGTACGAGCGTCTGTACGCAGCGGCGACCGGCCAATCGTTTCTCGACTACTACCTGGGACCACGCATCGCGCTCGAAGGCGGAGTCGCCGCCGGATCGCTGCCATTTCCGCTCGACAAGATCTGGAACGCCGGTTGGTATCTGGGACGTGTGGCGTGGTACGCCGCGCCGTGGAGTCTCGTGCTGGCCGCGACGTGGTGGATCCGCCGCGGATTGGAGCCGGAAGGGCGTCGCCGGTGGATTCTGTACTGCGTCCTGGCGACGCTGGCAACGGTTGGGCTCGTCGCGCTCCGAGATACGAAGGCCGATCGCTACATCTTCCCGGCCTATTTCTTCGCGGCCGCGGGCGGAACCGTTCTGGCGACCATCACATGGCCGCGTATCGAGTCATGGACGGTGGCGCTCGATCGCCTCTGGCCGTGGGGACCAGCCGCGTTGTGGTTCGCGTTATTTCTCAGCCGGCTGATGTTGAGATGAATATGTCAGGCGGACCTGAAGGTCCGCCTAGACAGCTTTCAGCAATTCCTCGACGGTGACCGTGGCCGGACCGAACTTGGCGACGACGAGCCCCGCGGCGTGATTGGCCAGGCGCGCCGCTTCCGCTGAGGTCGCGCCGGCGGCGAGCGCCAGCGCCAGCGTGGCAATCACGGTGTCGCCGGCTCCCGTGACGTCGGCGACTTCACGCGCCGTGGCCGGCAGTGCGCCCTCGACGTCCCCATCGAGCAGCCACATGCCGTGCTCGCCCCGCGTCACCAGAATGCCGTCGCAGCCCGCGCGGTCCCGGAATCGTCGCGCGGCCGCCGCGGCCTCGGCGTCCGTTCGTATCCGCGTGTGCGTCGCGATCTCGGCCTCGTGATGGTTCGGCGTCACCAATGACGCGCCCGCGTAGTAATCGATGTGCGGGATCTTGGGATCGACCAGCAGCGGAATGCGGCGGGATCGCGCGACTCGGACGAGTTCACTGACGAGGCGCCGCGTCACGCAGCCCTTCAGATAGTCGGAAATGACGATCGCGCCCGCCGCGGCGCCCAGCGCGCTTGCGCGTGCGACCAGGGCGTCCTCGATCGCGCCCGCGGCTTCGCCGTCCTGCTCGTAATCCACGCGCGCCACCTGCTGGTGCCGGTCGGTCACGAGCCTCACTTTGGTCGTCGTCGGACGGCCGGCGTCTTCCACGAGCCCGTCCGCCGCGAGTCCACATTCACCAAGCGCGTCGCGCAGCGTCGCCGCCGCGCTGTCGCGACCGACGAGGCCCACGAGGTGCGCGCGTCCGCCGAGGGCCACGACGTTATGTGCGACGTTGGCGGCGCCACCGATGCGATTCTCCTCGCGGCCAAACTGCACGATGGGGACCGGCGCTTCCGGTGAGATGCGGGTAACGCGGCCGATCAGGAACTGATCGAGCATCACATCGCCGACGACAAGGACGGACGCGGCAGGAAAACGCGCGGCCAACTCGCGCGCCCGGCCGCGGTCGAGGGCTGGAACCGACGCGGCCCTCACGCCACGTCGGTCCGGTCCGCGGCGAACGGCAGGGTCAGGAGGACGAGGAAGAGCATCAGGAATTCCGAGTCGCCGAAGTTGTGCTCGAACAGGCCCGCCGACAGCATGCCCGCGGTCGCGGCCAGCGCCGTGGCGGCGAGGAAGGTATGACGACTGGTCCGAAGCTTGTGCCAGAGATCCCAGACGACCGTTCCGACGAACCAGAGCCAGATGGCCAGGGCCGGCAAGCCGCGCTCGGCCGCAATCTGCATCGCGACGTTGTGCAGGTGCGGGTTGACTTTCTCGACGGCAAGCGGATCCCGATACTGCGCATACACGCGCTCGACCATGTTCGGGCCGACGCCCGTCAGCGGATGATCGGCGATCATCGCCCGGCCTTCCCTGAGCATCGCGACCCGATCGCGGTTCGTCGGATCGTGGAGGTCGAACATCGAGTACAACCGCGAGTTGATCCGGGCCGGCGACAGTGCGATGAACAGCGCCGCGATGATCGGCAGGAGGGCGAGCAGCCGCAGGTCCTTCAGGATGAAGAGCACGGTCACGCCGGTCGCCACGCCGACCCACGCGCTGCGCGTGAAGGTCAACGCAATCGCCGCTGCCAGCGACGGCATGATGATCGCCGCCCACGCGCAGTGGCGCACATCGAACAGCAGCCGGCCCACGGCGGCGCAGATCACCAGGACCAGTAGCCCCGAATACGTCATGTAGTGGCCGAGCGCACCCTGCGGCCGCTGCCCCAGATGGTCGTAGTTCAGGACGCCGTATTGGACGATGCCGAGGACGGCGCTGGCGGCGCCGACGGTGATGATGACGTTGAAGACCGTGACCGCGCGGTTTCCGCGAGAGAGCTGATAGACCGCCGGAACGATCAGGAACACGACGAGCTGCTTCGAATCGATGAAGCTGGTACGGGGATCGGGCGAGAACGCCGCCGACACCAGCGTCCAGGCGGCATAGATCAGGAGCGGCCAGAAAAACCGCGGGGCATCCCATCGCTCCTGACCCACCAGCAGCGTCCCGGCCCAGCACGCCAGCATCAGCGCAAGGCAGATGCCCGCGGCGGCGATCGAGAGCTGCAACGCCGCGACGAAGCCGAGAAGTCCCGCAACGGCCGCCCATTCGAGGCGGTCCCGGGGTGGGGCGCCGGCAACCAGCGTCAGGGTCGTCATGACTGCGATCCGAAGTGTGCCACGTCAGGGGCTCTCCGGTCACCTGTCCCCGACGGACCGTCGGGCGCTGGTGGCGTGCTCGCTGCCGGCCTCGCTGCTGCCTTCGACAGTGCCCGTTCGGCGGCCTCGACGACCGTCGCCGAGGTCAAGCGCGACAGGCACCGGAAGTCGCCGTGCACGCACACCCGCTGATCGCAGGGGCGGCAGGACAGGTTCTGGAGCTCAACCGACTCGGTCGGGATCGACGGGTCGCGCCAGGGCGCCGAGCGTGCCGGCAGCGTCGGACCATAGATCCCCACGATCGCGGTGCCGGTCGTCGCCGCGACGTGCAGCGGCCCGCTGTCGCCGCCAATGTAGAGCGCGGCGCGGGCAACGAGCGACGCGAGCTCGTCGAGCGTGAATTCGCCGCAGCGCGCAATGTGTCCGATGAGGTCCGGCCGCAGCGCCTCGCGCGCGAGCTGCCCCACGCGATCCGCGGCGTGCGCCTCGGACGGACCCGAAGTCAGGACGACGTAGAGGCGAGGATCGTGCGCGACGAGCGCGGCCGCGGTGTTCGCGAACTGCTCGAGCGGCCAGCGGCGAAACGGGTTGCCGGCGCTGACGTGCAGGACGACGATGAGTGCACCGTGCGGGACGTCGGCTGCCGCGAGCGCCGCATCCACGCGCTGCCGCGCGCTCCCGGTCTCGACCATGTTGACAGGATCGCGGGCGCGATCCGGGGGCGGCACTCCCAGCGGCTCGAGGAGATCCCACTGGTTCTCGACCGAATGCCGCGCTCGGAGCGCGCGCGGCCGATCGATTGCCCGCGTGTACATCCAGCTCCGGCCGGCGACGGTATAGCCGATGCGCTGGGGCGCGCCGGTCAACCACGTCAGCCACGACCCGCGCGGTCCGCCGTGAAAATCGATCACGACGTCGAAGGCTCGCCGCCTCAGCTGACGCGCGATCACGATGTCGTCAACGATCCGCCGAATGCCGGACGTGAGGGGAATGACGATCACGTCGTCGAGATGCGGATTCCCGGCCACGACGGGTGCCGCCTGTTCTTCGACGAGATACGTGAGGTGCGCCTGCGGGAAATGCCGGCGAAGGGCCCGGATTGCCGGCGTCGTGAAGACGACGTCGCCAATCATCCGAAGGCGAATCAGCAGAATCCTCAATGGGACTACGGCTCGATGGTCGCCTCGTCCAGCAGCATCACCGGGATGTCGTCCTTCACCGGATAGACGCGCTTGCACTTCTCGCATTTGAGGCCGGCGCCATCCTTGACGGGCACCACCGGGGTCTTGCATTCCGGGCAGGCCAGTATGGCCAGCAGCTCCGGATCGACGGGCATGGATCCTCCTCAGGCGGGTTGGGACGCCAGGTCGCGACCCGACTCGTAACTATAGCGCAGCAGCGTTCGCCGGGCGCTCGCCCGACGCGCGCACCGCGTGCGTGCTGACAGCGCCGCCGCAGTCATGAAACAATCGATCCATTGTGCAGCGTGCTTTCCGCCTGAGCTGTGTGGCCGTGTTCGCCCTTGCGCTGCCTGCCGGATACGCTGCGGGCGCAAGACCAGTCGGCCCCGAGCTCCGTGGCGTCGATGCGTCCGGAGGCGTACTACGAATTCCTCCGCGGCACCCATCTCGAAGGCCGTGGGCAGGTCAACGAAGCGATCAGCGCGTTCGAGCGTGCGGCGTCTCTCGACCCGCACGCCGCCGACATTCCCGCGGAGCTCGCCGCGCTCTACGCACGGCAGGGCAACCTCCCCGGGGCGCGCGAGTCGGCCGAAGCCGCGCTGAAGATCGATCCCGACAACGTCGACGCGCATCGCGTGCTCGGCGGGATCCTTGCCTCGATGGTGGAATCGGAAGGCGAGGCAGCGAAGAGTGCCGCAGCGGATACCGCGCGCCTGGCGATCGATCATCTCGAGCGCGGCCGGCGTCCGGACGGTACCGATCAGGACACCGGGCTCGACATCGCGCTCGCCCGGCTGTATCTGCGCCTGGGCGACAACCAGAAGGCCGTCGAGGTGTTGCATCGCGTCACCGAGTACGAGCCCGACGCCGGCGAAGCGTACGTCCTGCTCGCGCGGGCCGAGTCGGCACTGGGGCATCCCGACAGGGCCATTGCGGCCGTCGAACAGGCCGCGGACGGCAACCCACGGATGCTGCCAACGCTCGCGCAGCTCTACGAAGATCAGAAGCAGTGGTCGAACGCCGCCAGGACCTACGAGCGGCTCTCCGAGGTCAACCCGACCAGCCTGGACGTCAAGACCCGGTGGGCCGCCGCGCTGCTGCAAGACGACAGCGACGACGGCGCCGCCACCAAGGCAAAGGAGCTGCTGACGGAGGTCACGGCAGGTGCGCCGACCGAGCCGCGTCCGTTGTACCTGCTGTCGATGGCGGAACGAAAGCGCCGCGATTTCGCGGCGGCCGAAGCCGCGGCCCGCCGTCTGATGACGCTTGACCCCTCGAGTGCCACCGGTCCGTTCGCGCTGGCGCAGGTGTACGAGGATCAGCGGCAGTTTGGCAAGGCGGCGGACGTGCTCGCGCCGGCCGTCGCTCGACTCGACGACAAAGACGAGGAAGGCCGCCGCGACCTGCTGGCGCTTCTGGCGCACCTCGGGTTCGCGCAGCTTCAGGCCGGGCTGGGCACCGCGGCCGTCAAGACGTTCGAGCGCGCGCGCGGCCTGACGGGGAACGCGACCAGCTTCGACGCCTCGCTGATCCAGGCCTATCTGATGGCGCGTCAGTACGACCGGGCGGCGGACCTGGCGCGGGCGGCGCGTCTGCGCCAGCCGACCGAGCCAAGGTTTGCCGAGCTCGAGGCGCGAGCGCTCGTTCAGTCGGGTCGCAAGGACCGCGCCGTCGTGATCATGCGGGACGCTGTCAGCGCCAATCCCACGGACGTCGCCGCGCAGCTCACGCTTGCGCAGATGCTGGACGACGCGGGGCGCACGAACGACGCGGACCGCGTGCTCGACGATGCAGCGAAGAAGTTTCCGGCCGACGTGCGCGTGCCGTTCGAACGGGGTGCGCTGCTCGAGCGCCGCAAGGACTACACCGGCGCTGAAACCGCCTTCCGCCAGGCCCTGACGCACGATCCGCTGCACGCGCCGTCGTTGAACTATCTGGGCTACATGCTGGCCGAACGCGGCGATCGGCTCGACGAGGCGGTCTCCCTCGTGGAGCGCGCGCTCACGATCGATCCGGGCAACGGTTCTTACCTCGATAGTCTGGGCTGGGCCTATCTCCAGCAGAAGCGATTCGAGAAGGCCGAGCCGCTGCTGCGACAGGCCGCCGACCAATTGCCCGGCAATTCCGTCGTCCAGGATCACTTCGGCGACCTGCTCTGGGCGATCGGCCGTCGTCAGGAGGCGACCGCCGCGTGGCGCCGCGCCCTTGATGGCGACCGCGACCAGGTCGACGTCAAGAGCATCGAGAAGAAGCTTGATCGCGCCCGCTAGAGAAGCGGTGCGGCGGTTGCATGCGGGCGCCACCCTCTGCCTTTTCTTCCTCGCGGCCGCCTGTGCGCCAAAGACGCTGACCCTGCCTGGCGGGCCCTCGACGCCGCTTGCCGACCCGTCGGCGATTGTCCAGGAGGCGTTCGGTCATTGCGGCGGCGTGCAATCGCTGACGATCGAGATCGGCTTGTCGGGCAAGGTCGGCAAGACCCGGCTGCGCGGCCGACTGCAGGCGGGCTTTCGGGCGCCGGACGCGATCCGTCTCGAAGCCGTGGCCCCGTTTGGCGCGCCGTTTTTCATTCTCGCGGGGTCGGACGACAAGGCGACGCTGCTTCTGCCGCGCGACGATCGCGTGCTCGCCGATGCGGACCCCGGCGCGGTGATCGACGCGCTGACCGGTCTCGACCTCTCGCCCGCCGATCTGCGCGCGTGGCTCGCCGGATGCCCGGGGCCAGCCATCGACGTGAAGGCCGCGAGGAACTACGGACAGCAGTGGGCCGCAATCGACACCGCCGGGGGCCGCGTGGCGTGGGTGCAGCGGACGGATCGCTGGCGGCTGGCTGCGGTGACGGCGGATCAGCTCTCGATAGAATTCGCAGGCCACATGGGGACCCAGCCGCAGCGCGTCCGGATCCGTCACGAGGCGATCGCCTCAGCGCCGGCGGTCGATGCGCGGCTGGCGCTGAGTCAGGTGGAGACGAACGTGGAGCTGCCTGCGGCGGCCTTCACGGTGAACGTACCGCCACACGCCGTTCCGATCACCCTCGAGGAGCTGCGCTCGTCGGGGCCGCTCCGCGACGCGCAATGAATTGGCAATCCACAATCCACAATCCACAATCCGCAATCCACAATTACGTAGATGCGTCTGATTCTGCGAGCGCACGCGAAGCTGAATCTGGATTTGCGTGTGCTCGATCGCCGCGGCGATGGCTATCACGAGCTCCGGACCGTCTTCCAGGCCGTCGCGCTTCACGACACGCTCGTGATCGAGACGACGCCACGACAACCGTTCACCCTCGCGGGCGATTCGTCCGTGATGCCGCTGGGAGAGGAGAACCTCGCCTGGAAGGCGGCAGCAGCACTGTGGCGCGCCATGGGCCGCAGCGGTCAGCCGGCGGGTGCGCGGGTCGCGATTCGCAAGCGGATTCCGACGCAGGCGGGACTGGGCGGCGGCAGCAGCGATGCCGCGGCCACGCTCGCCGGATTGAATCGCGTGTGGCGCCGGCCGCTTGCGCCGGGAGCCTTGATGTCGCTGGCAGCCACGCTCGGCGCCGACGTTCCCTTCTTTCTCGTCGGGGGAATGGCGCTCGGTCTGGGGCGCGGCGATGAGGTCCATCCCCTGATCGACCTGCCGTCTCGCGACGTCGTCATCGTGCGGCCGGCGTTCGGCGTCGCGACGAAGGATGCGTACGCATGGTTGTCGGAGGCGCGCGCGCGTCAGGCCGACCTCGAGGCGGACGCGGCGCATCGATCCGGCGATGGGTTTGGCAACGACTTCGAGCGCGTGGTCGAAGCGCGGCATCCCGAGATTCGGCGGATCCGCGAGCGCTTGCTGCGTCTGGGCGCTACCGTCGCCCGCATGAGCGGAAGCGGGTCGGCCGTATTCGGCCTCTTCGAGACGGCTCCTCACGCGTGCCGGGCGGCGGCGCAACTGCAGCGCCCGGATTGGACGGTTGTGCAGACCCGGACCCTCCGCCGGGCGCCGAAACAGCGCGAATTTGCCGCGATCGTGGCGTCGGAGGGGATTGGACAGCGGTCGCGGCACTTGTCGGGTCGGCGGCGGATCCCGTAAGATAGGGGTTTTGCACGACCGTGATTGGGCGGCTCCTGCAAGGCCAATCCACCCTTCGACCAGGATGCGGGCGCGTTGCTTGGACGTGACGACTGAGGCTTGATGGGGCGTGGCCAAGCGGTAAGGCGCGGGACTTTGGATCCCGTATTCGAAGGTTCGAATCCTTCCGCCCCAACCACTCTCGGCAGCCGGCTGTCATCGGTCCGGCGCTGACGCAACCGCAGAGGAGACGTATTGCGCCACGCATGGGGACGGGTGGATGCCGACCGGCTTCGGTGAACTGAAGATTTTTGCGGGCAGCGCGCACCCGGCGCTGGCGCGAGAGATTGCCGATTACCTCGGCGTCTCGACCGGCCAGGCGCGGCTGCGGCGCTTCCCCGACACCGAAGTCTCGTTCCAGATCGACGAGAACATCCGCGGGACCGACGTGTTCATCGTGCAGCCGACCTGCGCGACGCCACAGGGGTCGGTCGATCAGGCTCTGATGGAGCTGATGATCATGATCGATGCGTTTCGCCGCTCGTCGGCGGCGCGCATCACCGCGGTGATTCCGTATTACGGCTACGCGCGGCAGGATCGCAAGGACAAGCCACGCGTGCCGATCTCGGCCAAGCTGGTGGCGAACCTGCTGGGCGCGGCCGGCACGAACCGGGTGCTGACGATGGATCTGCACAAAGCGCAGATCCAGGGGTTCTTCGACATCCCGGTCGATCACTTGTTCGCGGCGCCGGTGATCATCGAGCACCTGGCGCGCTTGAACTACCCGGACCTGACCATCGTCGCGCCCGACGCGGGCGGCGCGGAGCGGGCGCGGGCGTATGCGAAGCGGCTCGGCGGCGAGTTGGCGGTTGTCGACAAGCGGCGCGGTGACGACAACAAGCCGGAAGTGATGAACGTCATCGGTGATGTCAATGGGCGCACCTGCATCATCCAGGACGACATCATCGATACCGCCGGGACGATCGAGAAGGCCGCGCAGGCGCTTAAGGACGAAGGCGCCGCGCGCGTGCTCGGCTGTGCGGTGCACGGCGTGCTGTCGGGGCCCGCGATCGGCCGCATCGAGCGGTCGGCGCTCGAGGAGCTGATCGTGACGAACACGATCCCGATGACGCCCGAGCGCGCCAGTTGCGGCAAGATTCGGGTGCTCTCGGTCGCACGGCTCCTGGGCCAGGCGATCAGGAGCATCCACGAGGAGACCTCGGTCTCCTCGCTGTTCGTATAAAGGAACGACAATGGACGCGACACTGCAGGCAGAGAAGCGAAGCGACAAGGGGAAGAACGAGGCGCGCCGTCACCGCGCGGCCGGCCGGCTCCCGGCGGTGGTCTACGGTCCGGTGACCGGCGGCGGCAAGGAAGCGACGGTGCCCGTCACCGTTGATCCGAAGGCCCTGTCGCGGATCCTGCACTCGGAGTCCGGCGCCAACACGATCATCAGCCTCGAGCTCGAGGGCGCGAAGACCGCGGTGCTGGTGAAGGACTTCCTGCTGCATCCCGTCACCCACGCGCTGCTGCACGCAGACTTCTATCGCGTGGCGATGGATCGCAAGTTGACCGTCACCGTGCCTGTGACCGTGAAGGGCGAGCCGCGCGGCGTGAAGCAGCAGGGCGGCGTCCTCGACTTCGTCACCCGCGAGTTCGAGATCGAAGTCTTGCCGCGTGACATTCCCGAGCACATCGAAGTGGACGTGACCGAGCTCCTGATGGGGCAGGGCATCCGGATCCGCGATGTCGCGACGGGTGCGAAGTGGACGACGGTGAGCGAGCCCGACACGATGCTGGTGCACGTGGTCGCGCCGCGTGCCGAGGAAGTGACGGCGACAACGGAGACGGCGGCCGTAGCCGCGCCGGGCGCGCCGGCCGAGCCCGAGGTCATCAAGAAGGGCAAGACGGACAAGGAAGAGGCGAAGAGCTGAAGCTGGTCGTTGGTCTCGGCAACCCGGGCAGGGAATATCGCGAGACCCGGCATAACGTCGGTTTCCTCGTGGTCGACGAACTGGCGCGGCGAGCAGGCATGCAGTGCGACCGCGACGCATTCGGCGCACTGGTTGGGAAGATGTTCGGGGCGACGCCGGTGATTCTGGCCAAACCGCTCACGTTCATGAATCTGAGCGGCGAGGCGGTCCAGAGTCTGGTGCATTTTCACAAGATCGAGCTGCCCGACCTGCTGGTTGTCGCCGACGACGTGAACTTGCCGCTGGGCCGCCTGCGCGCGCGGCGCGGCGGCTCGGCGGGTGGGCACAACGGTTTCAAGTCCATCGCGCAGCATCTGGGCACCGACCAGTTTCCGCGGCTCCGGGTTGGAGTGGGGCGCGGCGACGGCCGGCGTGATTTGTCGGATCACGTGCTCAGTCGCTTCGACGCCGACGAGCGCGCGACGATTGATGAGGCGATCGGCCGGGCGACGGATGCTGTCGAATTGTTCGTCAGCGACGGCCTCGACGCGGTCATGCGCCGGTTCAACGCGGACTCCGCGAAGGCCGGCGACGAAGAGGTGCCGGCAGCGGAGGCCGGCAGCGAGAAGGACGGTCAATCCTGATGTGTCTCGCCGTAGCGCCGAAGGCGCGAAGGCGGGCGCCGAACTTGACTCCTTGCCTCCGGCACTTTGCCGGCGGCCGTTCAGCGGACCGTCGTAGGCCCAAGCTTTAGCTTGGGCGATCGCTGGGTCCGCGTGGTAGCAACGTCCAGAAGGAGCCGCAATGAGTGCACCTCGTACGTACGAGCTCGTCTACATCGTGTCGCCTGACTCGACCGAAGAACAGGTCACGGCGATTCACGCGCAGGTCGAGCAGACCACCCAGAAACTGGGCGGGACGCTGGTCAAGACCGACAACTGGGGCCGGCGAAAGCTGGCCTACGAAATTCAGCACCACAAGGAAGGCACCTACGTGCTCGAGGTCCTCGAGGGCGGCGGCGAGCTGATGAAGGAGCTGGATCGGCGCCTGAAAGTCGTCGATCAGGTCATCCGGCATCTCATCGTCCGAGTCGACGAGGAGCAGCGTGTGGTGCAGCGGACGCAACAGCGCCGGCAGTCGACGCAGGAACGGCGTCGTGTGGCGCGCGGCCTGCCGCCGCGTCCGGATCCGTCCGAGCGGCCGAAGATGATTGATGACGACGGGCCGGATGCCCTCGACGGGATGGAGGTGTAGCCGTGGCGTTTGGAGCAAAGAAATCAGGCAATGGCGGCCGCGGCCGCGGGGGATCCAGCCGGGGCGGCGAGCGCGGGGCTCAGGGCGGTCAGCGCCGGTCGCTCTTCCGTCGTCGCAAGGTCTGCAAGTTCTGCGCGGACAAGATCGACGACATCAACTACAAGGACGTCAAGCTGCTGGCGTCGTTCGTGCCCGAGCGCGCGAAGGTGTTGCCACGTCGGATCTCCGGCACTTGTGCCCTGCACCAGCGCAAGCTGCGGCTCGCCATCACCCGCGCGCGCGTCCTCGCGCTGCTGCCATACCTGGCGGATTGACCATGGAAGTCATTCTTCGTGAGCACGTTGACAATCTCGGCCGGCGCGGCGACGTGGTGAAGGTCGCGCCCGGCTACGCGCGCAACTTCCTGATGCCGCGCAAGCTGGCGCTGCCGGTCAATGAGGGCAACAAGCGACTGATCGAACGCGAGCGGAAGCTCGCCGAAGTGCACGAGCTCGAGGAACGCCAGCAAGCGGAAGCGCTGGCGAGCCGGCTTTCGCAAATCGAGCTCACCCTGTCGCGACGCGTGGGCGATACCGAGCAGCTGTACGGCTCGGTCACCACCGCCGATCTCGCAGAGGCGCTGGCCGCCAAGGGCCTCGAGATCGACCGCCGGCGGATTCACCTCGACGAGCCGTTGAAGGCGCTCGGCGAGTTCACCGTGCCGGTGAAGCTGCATCGCGAGGTAACGGCACAGTTGAAGGTGCACGTTACCAAGCAGGAATAGTTACAGACACTCGTAGGGGCGCATGGCAATGCGCCCCGCGAGGGTTCATCCCGATCACGGCGTCACGAAAAGATCTTCGTGATCGCTGCCCGCGCGCAATCGATCCGAGGTAATCTATCGCGCACGCGTGCGCCACGGGGCAATGCCACCGGGGCGCACTGCCGTGCGCCCCTACTCTGATGCCCGAAGTTGCCGCTGCTCCCGCTGAGCGTGCGCTGCCGCACAATCTCGAGGCCGAGCGTTCTGTGCTCGGCGCGGTGCTGATCCACAACGAAGCGTTCAACTTCGCCGTCGAAATCATCGCGCCCGGCGATTTCTTCCGTGACGCGCACCGCCGCATCTTCGAGAAGATGATCGTGCTCGGCGACCGGAACGAGGCGATCGATCTCGTCACGCTGAAGGAGGCGCTGGCCCAGGCCGGCGAGCTCGATCAGGTGGGCGGACCGGCCTACATCGCCTCGCTCGTCGACGGCGTGCCACGATCGACCAACATCGAGTACCTACGCCCGCATCGTCAAGGAGAAGTCGACGCTGCGTGCCCTCATCCATGCGAGCACGCAAATTGCGCAGCGCGCGTGGGAAGCCGAAGACGACCCCAACGTCATCCTCGACGACGCCGAGCGAACCATCTTCTCGATCGCCGAGGATCGCGCCCGCGTCGGCTTCGTGGCGATGCGGCAGATCGTCGAAGAGAGCCTGCCAAAGATCGAACAGCTCTTCGAGCACAAGAAGCTGATTACCGGCGTGCCGACGCCGTTCGAGGATCTGAACGCGATGACCCGCGGTCTGCAGCCGTCGGACCTCATCATCGTCGCCGCGCGTCCATCGATGGGGAAGACGAGCCTCGTGCTCAACATGGCAGAGCACGCGGCGCTCGAACACGGGCAGACGGTCGGGTTTTTCAGCCTAGAAATGTCCAAGGAGCAGCTGTTCATCCGCCTGCTGACGTCGGTGGCGCGGATTGACGCGCATCGGCTGCAGACCGGCACGATTGGCCAGCGGGACTACGACCGGCTGTCCCAGGCCATCAGCCGGATGAGCGAAGCGCCCATCTATATCGACGACTCGCCAGGCATGGGCGTGCTCGAGATGCGTGCAAAGGCTCGGCGCCTCGCCTCCGAACGCGGCCTGTCCCTGCTCATCGTCGACTACCTGCAGTTGATGACGGGACGCGGGCGATTCGACAACCGCACGCTGGAGCTGGCGTCGATTTCACGGGGCCTGAAAGGGCTGGCGAAGGAGCTCAGCGTTCCAGTGGTGGCGTTGTCGCAGTTGAGCCGTGCGCCCGAAGCGCGTTCGGACCACCGGCCGCTCCTCTCGGACCTGCGAGAGTCGGGCGCGCTCGAGCAGGACGCGGACGTCGTCCTGATGATTTTCCGGCCCGAGATGTACCCGGACGTCAAGGAAGAGGAGCGCGGGACCGCGGAGCTCATCATCGCGAAGCAGCGCAACGGGCCGACCGGCGTCGTCAACCTGGCGTTCCTGCGCGAGCACACGCGCTTCGAGAATCTGTCCCGTCGTCCCAGAGTAGCCGTGGTCCGCTCGACTGTCGCGGACGTCGATCTCGACGCCATCGCGCACAACCTGGAAACAATTTCGGCGTTCCTGCGGGCCGAGCCTCGCGCGTCGAGCGTCCCTGCGCCGGGCATCGTCGCGGTCGTAAAGGCGAACGCGTACGGCCACGGCGCGGTGCCGGTTGCGCAGGCGCTCGAGAATGCCGGCGCAACGATGCTGGCCTGCGCGGATATCGAGGAAGCGGTCACGCTTCGCCGCGCAGGAATCGGTGTCGAGATCCTCGTCTTCGGCGCGCTGGGCGTGAGCGACGTCTCTGGCGTCTTCGACTACCGCCTGACGCCGACGATCTCGACCCCGTCGGCCGGCCGCGCCCTGCAGGCCGCCGCCGCTGCCCGCGGCGTGACCCTGCGCTATCACCTGAAGATCGACACGGGCATGAATCGTCTCGGGCTCCGCTACGACAACCTGAACATGACCTTGCCGGAGTTGATCGCGAGCGCGAACCTGAAGATCGAAGGGCTCTACACGCACTTCGCGACCGCGGACAATCCGGACAGCCCGCTCATGGAGGAGCAGCGCACGCGATTCGAGCGGGTTCGCGCGCAGCTGGCCGGCGAAGGGGTGCGTCCGCGCCTGGTGCACGCGGCGAACAGCGCCGCGCTGCTGCGTGATTCACGCGTCTGGTACGATCTCGTGCGGCCCGGCCTGCTGCTGTACGGGTCGTCCCGCCCCCGCTCGCCTCGACGATACCGCTGAGACCGGCGCTTTCGCTGCGCAGCCGCCTCGTTGCCGTGAAGCACATTCGTGCGGGTGAGATCGTCAGCTATGGCGCACGCTTCGTCGCCGATCGGCCGACGCGAATCGCGGTCGTGCCCGCCGGATACGCCGACGGGCTCGACACGCGGCTCGAGGGTCGCGGGATGGCGCTGGTCCGTGGCCGCCGCGCGCGCGTGGTCGGCGCCGTCAGCATGGACATGCTGATGCTCGACATCACCGACATCGAGGCCTATCCCGGCGACGAGGTCGTGTTCCTCGGCACGCAGGGCGACGACCGGATCGAAGTCCGCGAGATGGCGAGCGCGATCGGGACGATCCCATGGGAGATCTTGTGCCGCCTCGGCAGCCGCATCGAGCGGCGCTACGATCGTGCGTAATCGTGTTCGCACGTCCCGACGTAAGTAGGCCCAAGCTTTAGCTTGGGCTGGCGATGCCCGAGCTAAAGCTCGGGCCTACGTACGACTGCGCCAATCCTCCAAACCTCCTCTCGCGCGATCGGAAATCGTCAATCGCCCGGCCCAACTCTCGCGCCGTGAACGCAGGCCACGGTGTGGACGTGAACCAGAGCTCCGCGTACGCGCATTCCCACAGCATGAAGTCGCTCAGGCGCTGCTCGCCGCCGGTTCGGACGAGCAGATCGACGTCAGGTGTGTCGGCGGCGACGCCCCTGCCGCTGCGCAGCCGCCGCTCGAATTCGACCGCCGACCAGCCCGTGCCCGAGCACGCGGCAATCGCGGCGCGGCGAAGCGCATCCCGCGCGGAGTAGTCGATGGCCAGCCGCAGGTGGAGCCGCCGGCCGCAGGCTGTCATCCGCTCGGTGATCTCGATTTGCTCGGCGAGGCGGCGAGACAGGCGATCGCGCCGGCCGATCACCGAGAGTCGGACACCGGCATGCTCAAGACCCGGGCCTTCGACGACCAGGTACCGGTCGAACAGCGCCATCAGGCCGTTCACTTCCGGCGCCGGCCGCTTCCAGTTGTCCGCCGAGAACGCATACAGCGTGAGCACGTCGATGCCGAGCGCGGGCGACGCCTCGACGACGGCGCGGATGCGCCGGGCCCCCTGCTCGTGCCCGACGAGGCGTGCATGGCCGAGGGCTTCTGCCCACCGGCCGTTGCCGTCCATGATGATGGCGACGTGCATCACGCCTCCCGTTCAGTCCGCTGCGCGAAGACAGCGGTCCAGTCCACGCGCGCCGTCGCCTGCATCATCACGAACAACGTGAGAATCGCGCCGATCGTGACCGTCAGCCCCGTGTAGCCCTCGAAGAAGAACGCGTAGCTGAACAGCACGAGAAAGATGAACTGTGCCAGGCCCGCCTGCGCGATGGCGAAGCGCGTGCCGACGACAACCCGCAGGTACGACACCACGAGGAACACGCTGACGAGCGACGCGGCGATGAACGCGGCGTGGATTGAAAAGTGGTCGACCAGATAGGCCAGCAGCAGATGGAAGGCGAAGAACGCCGCCGAGAGGAAGCCGTAGTTCACCGGGTGGAGATTGTGGCCGCTGAGGACGCCGAGGATCACCATGACGGTGAGAAAGAACAGCAGCGAGACGGGCGCGAAAGCGGTCAGGCGCGCGGCGAGCGGTCCGGGGTTGATCCGGTTCGGCAGGTCGACGCCGACGTGCTGGCCGGTGACCAGGTTGCCGAACTTCCATTCGAGGGCCCAGCCGTCGTGCATCGGACGTTTCGCGGTCGGCGACATGCTGCCGGGAGGAAAGTCGACCTTGAGGAAGTTCGTGTTGACGATCAGGTCGAAGTCGGACACCTCGCCGACACCGTCGCCGACGAACGCGTAGGCCCAGTCGTCCAGCCCGCGGGACTTGTAGGCGACGTCGATGGTCACTTCGCCGCCAGGCGGAACCGTGATCCGCGTGCGCAGTCCTTTCGTGAGGTCGTTCGCCGGCGGAGCGGCTTCCCCGTTCACGCGGAAGAGAAACCCGTCGTAGATGGCCTGTGCCGACGGAAAACGGAGTTCCACACCAATCGTGCGCTGGACCGGGTCGGGATTGCGGGCCACGAAGCGACCCGAAAACCCGATGTCGTACGTGTCATACCAGAGCAGGCCCTTCTGACGGTGGGTGAGCGCCAGGTCGGCCTTCACGCGGCTTTGCGTCAGCCGCACGGGGTCGCTGTCGATGACCGTCTTCCTGACCTCCTTGTAGATTGGCTTCCCGGCATCGACGCCGATTGGCTCCCGTTCGGTGACTTCGCGCGTCCGTTCGACCCAGACCGAGGGAGCGACCTGACGATGGCGTCCGCCCCAGAGCTGTGCGACCTGCTCGCCGAGCCGCGAATCGAACTCGCCGGTGCGCGCCAGGATGGATGTGCCAAGCGTGGCCCAGGCGGCGGTCGCCAGGATGTAGATAGTCGCAATTGCCAGCACGCGTCGTGTGGTCATGAATCCTCCGCTCATAGATGTCGCTCAGGACGCCGGTCGAAGTCCTGAGCGAAACGTGAGCAGCCTGTGAGATGTACGTAAGATCGTGCCGCTCGATGTGGCGGCGGGGCTTTAGCCCCGCGACGTTGCCGAGTAGCATTCCCCAGTGCGCTATCGTTTCGGACCCTTCCTGCTTTCGCCGGCCCGGCGTGTGTTGTGCCGGCAGGACCAGGTGATCCGAATCATTCCGCGATACTTCGACCTCCTGCTGCTGCTGATCGAAGAACGGCATCGCGCTGTGAGCCGGCAGGAGATCTTCGACCGCGTCTGGGCTGACGTGGTGGTGTCCGACGGTGCGCTGACGCAGGCGATTCGGACGATCCGTCGCACGCTCGGCGACGGCAGCCAGGCCTCGCAGTTCATCCGGACCGTTTCACGGCACGGCTATCAGTTCGTCGGCGTCGACGTGGTGCTCGAGCCGGACGAAGGGCCTTTGCCATCGAGAGAGGCGGCGGTCGACCTGCCTCCGGCGCACGCGAGCGGCGCACCCGGCGACGAGCGCGAAAGGCTGCTCAGCGTGCTCCTGCAATTGGGGGCGAACGCGCGCGCGACCGAGGACGAGCGCTACGACGCGGCGGTCTCGCTGCACGAGCTTGGAACCGCGGAGGCGCTCGATCGACTAGGCGACCGTCCTGGCCATGAGGAAGCGCGGGCGATCCTGCGCGATGCGCGATGGGACGCACCGGGCGCCGGTCCTGTTCCGTTGATCAGCGCGCACGGCCGCTTGAGGGCGATTGCGGACGTGGTGCGGCTGCGCGCGCGGCATGCGGCGCGCCTGGCGTCGGCGCGCTGGCTGAAAGCCACGCTTGGCGGCACGGTTGCCGGCATCGTCGCGGGGTTGATCGGCGCCATCGCGCTCGGTCTCGTGCCTGGCGCGCGACTGGACGCCGGCGTGATGATCGCGCTGAGCGTGATTGGCGGCGGCGCCGGCGCGCTTGGCGCGGCGGGAATCGGCGGCGGGCTGGCGACCGCGGAAACACTCGCGCGGTCGGCACGCGCGGTGGCCCTGACCGCGGCGGGCGGCGCCGGTGGTGCCATCGCGGGCGCGTTGGCGCACGCCGCGACGATCGCGGTCCTGCATCATGTATTTGGTCGCGATGTTCCCAACCTTGGCGGTGTCGGCGAAGGGTTGATCCTCGGCAGCGTCCTGGGTTGCGGCTATGCGCTGGCGACGCGACGGCTGCTGCAGGGCGGCATGGCGGCCCCGCGCGGCGGCGCGCGCTGGCGGGTCGCCGCGGTCACGGGAATGGTCGCGGGTGTCACTGGCGCCGTCCTCGGCGCGACCGGGTGGTCGATGGTCGCCACGAGCCTCGACTCGATAGCCGGGGTCTTTGCCGGATCCTCGGTGGGCCTCGACCAGTTTGCGTTCCTGCTCGGAGAGGACAGCCTGCGCCCGGTGACGCGCACAATTGTCAGCGGTTTCGAAGGATTCATGCTCGGCGCAGGGATTGCCTACGGCCTCACGCACCGTCCGCGCGGGAAACTGCCATAATCGTGGGGTTGTGAAGTCCCGGAATGTGTTCGTCTGCCAGGAGTGCGGCGCCCAGTCGCCCAAGTGGCTGGGACGCTGCGCCGAATGCGGCGCGTGGAACTCGCTTGTCGAGGAACGCGTCGCGGAGCCGGCGACCGCCGCGGCAGGCCACCGCTACGAGGGGCTGGTGCCCACAAGCGGTGGCGCCAAGCTGTATGCCGACGTCGAATGCAGTACCGCGGCGCGGCTTCCCACGGGGATTGGCGAACTTGACCGGGTGCTCGGCGGTGGCGTCGTTCCGGGATCGATGGTGTTGCTCGGCGGCGAGCCCGGGATAGGGAAGTCGACGCTTCTGCTGCAGGCGGCGGCGAATCTTGCGCGTACGACCGGCCCGGTCCTCTACAGCTCGGGCGAGGAGTCGGAGCATCAGGTGAAGCTGCGCGGAGAGCGACTCGGGATCGGCCGCGCGCCGCTGTACCTCCTCGCCGAGACGTGTCTCGAACGGATCCTCGAGGAGCTGGTGCGCCTCAAGCCTGCGCTGCTCATCGTTGATTCCATTCAGACGATTTTCTCGCTGAAGATGCAGTCGGCGCCCGGCAGCATCGGTCAGGTGCGTGAAGCCGCGACGCAAATCCTGTTTGCCGCGAAGAGCCAGAACGTTCCCGTCTTCGTGGTCGGCCACGTGACCAAGGACGGAAGCCTTGCCGGACCCAAGGTGCTCGAGCACGTCGTCGACACCGTCCTCTACTTCGAAGGCGAGCGGCATCATTCGCATCGGGTTGTGCGCGCCGTGAAGAACCGCTTCGGCGCCGCCAGCGAGCTTGGCGTGTTCGAGATGACCAGCGAGGGCCTGATGGCCGTGCCGAATCCCTCGGCGCTGTTCCTTTCGGAGCGGCCGACCAACACGCCCGGGTCGGCGGTGCACTGCTCGGTCGAAGGGTCGAGGCCGCTGCTCGTGGAAGTGCAGGCGCTCGTGAGCGCGAGCACGTTCGGCAATGCGCGGCGCATGGTCTCGGGAATCGATCAGGCGCGGCTGGCGCTGCTGCTTGCGGTGCTCGAGAAGCGCGCAGGCCTCAATCTCCTCGGTGAAGACGTGTTCGTCAATGTGGCCGGCGGGATGCGGCTCGACGAGCCGGCCGCCGACCTGAGTGTGGCCGCGGCGGTGGCGTCGAGCTTGCGCAATCGGCCCGTGGCCGAGGCGACGGCGGTGTTCGGGGAGATCGGACTGGCAGGCGAGATACGCGGAATCCCGCAAGCGGGGCTGCGAGTGAAGGAAGCGAGCCAGCTCGGCTTCCGCCGCTGCGTCGTGCCGCGCGCGAACCTCGACCCGGACGATCGGTCCCCGGCCGATGGCCTGTGCGAAGTAATCCCGGTGAGTTCCGTCCCGGAGGCGCTGGATGTGCTCCTCGTATAATTTCTTCGTGGTTCATATTCGGGTTCTTCATACTGGAGCGTCGGCATGGCCTGGTTCATCCTTGCCCGTGTGCTCTTCGTAGGCACGGTCGCGTATTCCGCCGCACTGCTGCGACCCGTTCATGCCGCCTGGCTTCCGAACCTGGTGTTCGGGCTGGCGCTTGCCGGGTTGTTCGTTGTCTTCGAGGTTCGGCTGCGTCACACGCCCGTCACGCACATGCTGGGCGCGATGATCGGCGGTGCGCTTGGCCTCGCGGTGGCGAAGACGCTTGGTGCGGCGCTCTTCTGGGCGAACACCGACAATTCGCGGGTCGCCTTCCTGCACTCGTTCGTCCTGCTGGCGCTGCCCTACCTCGGGCTCGTCATCGGCGGCCGCAAGGGGGAGTGGCTGGAGCCGGCGCGGATCGTCGGGCTGTTCCGCGGCACGGGTCTGTCCCGTCGCTATCGCATCCTCGACACCAGCGTGATCATCGACGGGCGCGTGGCGGACATCTGCGAGACGGGATTCCTCGATGGCACGCTGGTCATCCCGCAATTCGTGCTCAAGGAGCTGCAGCTCGTCGCGGATTCGGCCGACTCGCTGAAGCGCAATCGCGGCCGCCGCGGACTCGACATCCTCCAGAAGATTCAGAAGATGGCCGGCCTTGAAGTGATGATCTCGGACCTCGACTTTCCCGAAGTGCGCGAAGTGGACCTGAAGCTGATCGAGCTGGCGCGTGCGCTGCAGGGCAAGATCGTCACCAACGACTTCAATCTCAACAAGGTCGCGCAGCTGCGCGGCGTCTCGGTCCTGAACATCAACGAGCTCGCCAACTCGCTGAAGCCCGTCGTCCTGCCGGGCGAGATCATGAAGGTCTTCATCCTCAAGGAAGGCAAGGAATACAACCAGGGGGTCGCGTATCTCGATGACGGGACCATGGTGGTTGTCGACAACGCGCGGAAGTTGATCGGCAAGACGATCGACGTCGTCGTCACGAGCGTGCTGCAGACGACGGCGGGGAAAATGATCTTCGGCCGGTTCGTCGATCCGAGCGTTGCGGCCTCGCAGGGTCCCGCGTCGGCCGAGCGCGACGAGAGTGCGTCGCGGCGCGGATCGCTGCGCAACTCGGGAGCCCATGCGCCGGCGCGTGACGCCGCGCGCGAGCCGTCCGCGGCGTCAGCGTCGGGGGCGGCGGTCGTCAGGGACTCGAGCGATCGCGCGCCACAGGGGTAGGGCAGCCGGCGCGTGCGCATCCCGTCATGGCACTGGTGGCGGACCGTCTTCTATCTGATCCCGGCGATTGCGATCTACACGATCGTGCTCGGGACGGCGTCGCTCGTCTCCAGTGTCTTCGATAGGCGCGGCTATTTCGCGCACGGTTGCGCGCGCGTGTGGTCGTGGCTGATTCTGGCGACCACCGGGGTCAGCGTCGACGTGCAGGGGCTGGCGGCGCTCGAGCGCGGCCGGACCTACGTGTTCGTCTCGAATCACCAGAGCATCTACGACATCCCGGTCGTCTTCTCGTCGCTGCCGTTCCAGCTTCGCATCATCGCCAAGGACTCGCTCGGACAGTTTCCGTTTCTCGGCTGGCATCTTCGCCGGTCGGGCCACTTGCTCGTCGATCGGCGCAATCCGGATCGCGCCGGCATCCTGCGGCGATGGAAGGCGCTGGTGGGGCTGGGCCTGTCGCTGGTCGTGTTCCCCGAGGGCACCCGTAGCACGGACGGTCGGGTCGGGTCGTTCAAGGCCGGCAGCGTGCTTCTGGCGATCGAGGCGGAGTTGCCGATTGTGCCCGTCACCGTCGACGGGACGCGGCACGTGATGCACAAGGGCGAGCTGACCACGAGGCCCGGCCATGCCACGCTGGTGATTCACGAGCCGATCGACACGCGCGGCATGGGCGCCGCCGACGCCCGTTCCCTCGCCGACCGTCTCCGCGCCATCGTTGCCGCCGGATGCGTGGGGACAGGCCCCAACCTGTAGCGTATGGGGACAGGCCCCAGGGGCCTGTCCCCAGGACTGCGAGATTGTCCGCCGCTGCTCTAAAGCCGACGCCTTCAAAGACCGACATCTCCGGACGAGTCGAGTGCGAACCGCGTCGACCGGAGGAACCGTGCAATGAACATGGGACAGTCGCTCGTTATACAGGGTGAGCTCGTCGGTGGTGAAGATTTGACACTCGACGGCAAGCTGGAAGGCAAGATCTCGCTCCCCGACCACATCCTGACGGTCGGCACGAACGCCAACATCGACGCCGAGATCCTCGCCAAGGTCGTGATCATCCTGGGCGCGGTGAAGGGGAACGTGACCGCGAAGGAGAAGTTCGAGGTGCGCGCCGGCGGATCGATTGACGGCACGCTGATCGCGCCGAAAATCGCGATGGCCGAGGGGGCGACCTTCAACGGCAAGATCGAGATGCCCAAGAGGTCCGACAACGCCTGACCGTGCTGATCCGCGTCGCGCCGGAGCTGGCGGCCATCGTCCGGCTCGGCGTGCTGACGCTCGAGGATGCCCTGAACGTTGCCCGCGACGCCGGTCTCGACGCGCCGCTGGCCGCCGCGGAGGAGGCGGTGAGACGATCGCCGCCGGCGGAAAGTCAGGCGGTGCGCGCGATGTATCGGCGCATCGGCCTCGATCCCACCAAGACGCGCCCGTCGTCCGAGGCGCTGCTGCGGCGTGTGCGCAAAGGCGACGGCCTGCCACGCATCAACAGTCTCGTCGACATCTGCAACTGGTGCTCGCTTGAGTTCCAGCTTCCGTACGGGCTCTACGATCTCGCGGCCATCGAGCCCCCAATCGATCTGCGGCTCGGCGCCGACGGCGAGGAATACGAGGGCATCGGCAAGGACGTCGTCCATGTCGCCGGACGGATGACGCTGGCGGACCAGCGCGGCCCCTTTGGCAACCCCACGTCCGATTCGGCGAGGTCGATGGTGACGCCCTCGACCGTGCGCGCCCTGTGCACCGTTTTTGCCCCGATCGAGCTGTCGGCTGCCCGCATCGACGGCATCCTGACCGCGACCGCGCGGCGCTTCCACGACGTCACTGGCGCGCGGGAAGGCTCGCGGGCCGTCATATAATTCCCTCGAGCGTTCCTTCAGAATCGAGACATGCGCGTCGTGGCGATCGTCGCTGCCGGCGGCCAGGGTGCGCGGCTCGGCCTGCCGGTTCCGAAACAGTTCGTGGAGCTCGGTGGACGCACGATCCTCGATCGCAGCGTTGGTGCGCTTGCCGCGTGCGAGTCGATCGGGATGGTGATCGTTGCGCTGCCGGCGGAGCAGGCCGCCCAGCCGCCGCCGTATCTGACTCGACCCGATGGACGCGTGAGGGTGGTCGCTGGCGGTGCCAGGCGGCAGGACTCGGTCGCGAACGCGTTCGCCGTTGTTCCGGAAGATACGGACATCGTGGTCATTCATGACGCCGCCCGGCCGTTCGTCGAGCGTGACACGATCGAGCGCACGATCAACGCCGCCGCCGAGGCCGGCGCCGCCATTGCGGCGCTGCCGGCGCGCGATACCGTGAAGCTCGCCGACACCACAGAGACCGAGTGGGTCGGATCCGAATTCGGCGAGCCGCTGCCCGCGGTGCGGCCGAAGCGCATTCCGGCCGTGAAGCGAACACTGCCGCGCGACACCGTGTATCTGGCGCAGACGCCGCAGGCCTTCCGCCGCGACGTCCTCGCCCGCGCCATTGCGCTCGGACAGCGCGGCACCGACGCCACCGACGAGGCCTTCCTCGCCGAGCAGCTGGGCGCCACGGTGCTCCTCGTGCCCGGCGAGGCGACGAACCTCAAGATCACGACCGCTGCGGACCTGGCGTTTGCGCGGGGCCTGTTGCTCGATCGCGGAGAACGCTGACCATGTTTCGCATTGGAGTCGGCTACGACTCGCATCGCACGATCGAGGGGCGCACGCTGATGCTCGGTGGCGAGCACATCCCCTCCACCGTGGGACTGAAAGGGCATTCTGACGGCGACGCGCTCTGCCACGCGATCGCTGACGCGATTCTCGGTGCGGCGGCGCAGGGAGACATCGGAAGCCATTTTCCTGATACCGATCCTCAGTATCGCGACGCAGACAGCCTCGAGCTGCTCCGCCGCGCCTTCGCGATTGTCCACGACGCCGGCTTTGTCGTTGAGAACGTCGATGCGGTCGTCATTGCGGAGCGGCCGAAGCTCGCGCCCCACATCGATCGCATCCGCGCCCGGCTTGCCGGCGCCCTCCAGATTTCCTCGGACGCCGTGAGCGTCAAGGGCAAGACCAACGAAGGCATGGGCGAGATCGGGCGCGGAGAAGGCATGGCCGTCCACGCCGTCGCGTTGTTGCGCAGGGCCTGATGCGGTTGCGTTTCGCTCCCAGTCCGACCGGTCACTTGCACGTCGGCAACGCCCGGACGGCGCTCTATAACTGGCTGCTCGCCCGCGGGCAGGGCGGCGCGTTCATCCTCCGCATCGAGGACACGGATCGCGAGCGATCGACCACCGAGTCGGAGCGCGCCATTCTCGACGACCTCCGCTGGCTCGGCCTGACGTGGGACGAGGGCCCCGACGTCGGCGGACCCCACGGCCCGTACCGTCAATCCGAGCGCGCCGTCCTTTATCAGGAGCACGCGCAACGACTGCGTGCGGCGGGCCGCGCCTACGACTGCTTCTGCACGCCGGAGCAGCTCGAGGCCGATCGGCAGCGTGCGCTGGCGGCGGGTCAACCGCCGAAGTACGTCGGCCGCTGCCGCAACCTGTCCGACGCCGAGGTATCCCGACGGCGCAGCGCGGGCGAAGCGGCCGCCCTGCGCTTCCGCGTGCCCGGCGACGCGGCCGTGGCATTCGACGATGGTGTCCGCGGCCACGTGCACTTCGAGATCGACGTGATCGGCGATTTCGTCATGCTCCGCTCGGATGGCTCGCCCGCCTACAACTTCGCGGTCGTCGTGGACGACGGCCTGATGGGCGTGACCGACGTGATCCGCGGCGAGGACCACATCTCGAACACGCCGCGGCAGCTCCTGCTGTACAAGGCCTTCGGCTGGTCGCCGCCGCGGTTCGCGCATCTCGCGCTGGTCCTCGGACCCGATCACGCGCCGCTGTCGAAGCGGCACGGCGCGACCTCGGTGGCCGAGTTCCGCGCGAAGGGCTACCTGCCTGAATCGCTCGCCAACTATCTCGCGCTGGTCGGCTGGTCGCCCGGCGGCGGTGACGAGCTCCTGCCGCTCGCCGAGCTCGCGCGGCGGTTCTCGCTCGACGGCGTCAGCCACAGCGCCGGCGTCTTCGACGAAGAGAAGCTCGCCTGGGCCAATCGCCACTATCTGAAGGCGGCGCCGGTCTCGCGGCTGGTCACCCTGGCGCTGCCGTATCTGCGGCACGCGGGGTTCGTGGCCGATCCGTCGAATGTCGGACTCGAGTACGTGGCAAGCATCCTGCCGATTGCGACGGAATCGATCGATCGGCTCGATCAGGTCCCCGATCGATTGCGGCTCATCTTTCAGTTCGACGCGGCTGCCGCGGCCGCGCGGGCGAGGTGCGGGCCGAGTTCGACGACGAGGCCGCCAAGGCGGTCGCGCGCGCATTCGCCGAGGAGGTCGCCTCGTCTCCTCGGCTGACCGACAAGGATCTCTTTCGTGCCGCGGCGCAGCGCGTCCGCGAGAAGACAGGGCAGAAGGGCCGCGCGCTCTTTCACCCGATTCGCGTGGCGCTGACCGGTGCGCCCGATGGCCCGGAGCTCGACCTCCTGGTTCCGGCGATCGAGCGCGGCGCCGAGCTGCCGCCCACCAGCGGCATTGCGCCAATCATCGGCGTCGCGCGAACGCGTCGCCGCGCTCGTCGCCGCACTGGGCGTTCAGCGAGACGTGCGACTAGGCCGAGCTTTAGCTCGGGCGACTCCGATGATCATCTACGGCATCAACCCCGTGCTCGAAGCCTTGAAGGCAGGCCGCGTTGTCCGCGTGAAGTCGGTGCCAGGCAGGACGGTCGGCTGCAGCAGGTCTTGACGCTGGCGGCGTCGCAGCAGGTGCCGATCGATCGGGTCGATCGCGCGCGCTCGATCGTGCCAGCCGCAACGGCGTGCACCAGGGGATCGTCGCGGAGCTGATGCCGGCGCGCGATCTCAGCGTGGACGAACTCGTCGCGGATCGTGCGGACCACCGCTGCTCGTCGTGCTCGACGGCATCGAGGACCCGCACAACGTCGGCGCGATCATCCGCACCGTCGATGCCGCCGGCGCGCACGGCGTCGTCCGTCAGACGCGGCGGGCGGCGGCGCTGGACGCCGCGGCCGCGAAGGCGTCCGCAGGCGCCATCGCGCATGTGGCCGTCGTGGACGTCGTGAACATCGCGCGCGCGATCGAGGAATTGAAGTCGCTGAACGTCTGGACCGTCGGTCTGGCGGGCGATGCCGAGCAGCCCTATGACGCCATCGATTTCACGCAGCCGACCGCAATCGTGCTCGGTGCCGAAGGATCGGGTCTCAGGCGCCTCGTGCGCGAATCGTGCGACTTCACGGCATCGATTCCCATGACTGGCCACCTGGAGAGCCTGAACGTATCGGTTGCCGCCGGCGTGGTGTTGTTCGAAGCGGCGCGTCAGAGGAGGCGCCAAGCCGGCTAATGCTATTGCCTCCGTCTCAGACGTTGTCTGTTGGTCTCGCGCGGGCGAAGCTCACGATCTCCCGACATGCGTGTCGGCTACTGCCCTTCGGCCATCAAGAGAGGATCGCGAACGCCGGGTTCTGGGGTTTCCTCGAGCGCGCTGACGCACTGGCCACGAATGATCACGCGCTGGTTGTCAGTGGATGGATCCTACCCGACGCGGGGAAAGTGACTGCCATCCGCGTTACTCTCGGCGGCTTCTCGTGTGGCGAGCTACGCGTTGAAGCCGCGCGCCCAGACATAGGGCTCCTCTTCCCGAAACGTGACGAGGCCCAGCATTGCGGCTTTGAGGGCCGACTGCGCGTGCCCGACGCCGTACACGGGTCCGTGGCGCTCGTCATTTGGGCGGATTTGAAGAGCGGAAGTGTTGTGCAGGGATTCGCACGTCACATCCACGTTCCGTTGAAGCCTCTGATCACCGTGCCTCTGCTGCCGACGGCTGAGCCGGCAAAGCGGCGGGTCAATGCCGACAGCTCCGACGAGCGCGGCATGACGGACTTGCTGCTGGCAAACGCTGTTGCCAGCATGCCACCAGAGGCCCCCTCCTGTTCGATCGTTGTGCCGGTCTTCAACAACCCATTTCTCACATACCGCTGCCTGCGCGCGCTGCTCACGGCGTCGATCGAGACGCGCTTCGAAGTGATCGTCGTTGACAACGGATCGGGCTTCGAGACGCGCCGTCTGCTTGAGTGTTTCCGCCCGCGCGTCAGAGTTCTCCCACTACCCGAGAACCACGGTTTCGTTGAGGCGTGTAATGCGGGTGCAAGAGAGGCGAGTGCCGCCAACCTGGTATTTCTAAACAATGACACTGAGGTGACGGATGGATGGCTCGACCGATTGGTCGCAACCGTACAAATCCCAGGTGTCGGCGCTGTCGGAGGAATGCTCGTGTACCCCGACGGGCTCGTTCAGGAAGCCGGTGGGATCGTGTTTGCCAATGGGGACGCCGCCAATTGGGGAAATCGACGAGCCGCATCGTTGCCGGAACTTCAGTTTGCCCGGGAGGTCGATTATTGTTCGGCCGCCTGCCTCCTCGTGCGACGGGACATTTTCATGGCGGTTGGCGGCTTCGATCTGCGTTACGCGCCGGCCTATTATGAAGACGTCGATCTCTGCTTCGCAGTGCGTCGCATGGGCTACCGCGTCATGTACCAACCGCTCTGCCGAGTCGTGCACGTCGAAGGCGCGACTGCTGGCAATGACGTTCAGGTGGGCATCAAGCGGTTCCAGCAAATCAATCGGGACAAGTTCGTGGCGAGGTGGCGAAAGGAACTCGATCACCAGCGCCCAGCCGATAGTAATGAGGTCGTCGCAGACCGACGGAAAGGTCGGAGATTCCTCTTTATCGAGCATCAGTTGCCTCACCCTGACGAGGATTCGGGCTCGGCTCGCGCGTTTGCCATTGTCGGACTGCTTGCACGGGAGGGATGCCGGGTTTCATTTCTGCTGCGCGAGGGACAAATTTTCGACCGCTACGCCGCGGAACTCGGCGGCGCAGGTGTGCAGGTCATCCCTGAACGGCGAGCGTTCGAGCTGCTCGAGGAGAGCGCATTTGACATCGTCGTGATGGCCAGAGTCGATATCGCGGAAGCCTACGCTTCTCGTGTGCGCGCAGCCGCCCCTGACGTTGTCACTGTATTCGATACGGTGGACCTACACCATGTTCGCGAACGCCGCGCCGCGGAGATTCTGAACGACCCAACCAGACTAGAGAGCGCGGAGCGAACAAGGGTCATCGAGTGTGCGATTACGCGCCAATGTGATCACACGCTGGTCGTCACCGAAACCGATCGCGACCATCTGTTGAGAGTGGTACCCGATGCGCGGGTATCGGTAATTCCAACCATCCATGAAGCGTCGGATACGAAGACGGAGCTTGCAGGGCGAACTCGCATCATATTCGTCGGCGGGTTCGCACATGAGCCCAACGTAGATGCAGCGCGCTTCTTCGTCGGTGACGTGCTACCGCTGGTCCACGGCATAGTACCCGAGGCCAGATTCGACATTATCGGGAGCCACCCGCCGCCAGAGATCGTGACACTGGTTGGCGACGCGATTCGAGTAACTGGCTACGTACCCGACTTGGCGCCGTACTATGGACGGGCTCGTGTCGCTGTCGCTCCGCTCCGATTTGGCGCTGGTATGAAAGGCAAGATCTGCGAGGCAATGGCACACGGCGTCCCCGTTGTGACGACTACGATCGGCGCGGAGGGGATGGATCTCACCGACGGCGAGAACGTGCTCATCGCGGACTCTGCGCCAGCGATGGCGCAGGCGGTGGTCTCAGTCTACCGTGACGACGAGCGATGGCATCGCCTTGCGACGCGGGGCCGCGCATTCATTCAGGACCGCTACTCCCCTCAGGCGGTTCTCCCAGCTATCAGACGATTGATGGCGTTGGCGCGCACGAAGGATCCGGCGTCGAGGGTAAGCTCGCGACACTCGTGCTGACCACGTCGGGCGCGGGCCACCGATGATCGACGGCGAACCATTCGATTGCGAGCACCGATACGCGTGCCGCTACGGGACGAACGCTGCGCGGCGCGAGATCGCGGAATTGGGCGGGTCGATGAGCTGGCGAGTCACCGACGCCGCTGCGTCTGGTCTATGGACTACTGCTGAAGGCGAGGCATCGGGGCCTCAATAGGTGTTAGCGGACCGCAATGTATGATGCCCGCCAACGCGCCATGTCCGACGTCCCGATGACAACTCAGCGCTACATCTCGGAGGCGTGCGAAGAAGACCTTCTGAAGTACGGGGATTCGTTCCGCGGCGCCGGCTACACGAAATCGGCCGCCGAAGCCGAGCAGCGCTACGCGTTGATGCTTGCCGTGGTGCGAGAAGTGGACGAGCCTGTGACCCTGCTTGACTTCGGGTGTGGCCTAGGGCACCTGCTCGACCATCTCGAGCGAGCGCCCAGGTATCGTCACGTGCAGTACACGGGTCTGGACTTGTCGCCGAAATACCTCGAGGCCGCGAAGGCTCGTCGTGCAGACGGCACCTTTCTCCAGCTGGACGTCCTCGAGTCGGACACGAGCCTGCCGGATTTCGACTACATCATCATGAACGGCGTGTTCAACTTCCGCGGGCGCGTCCCGGAGCACTCGATGTTCCAATACTGGCAGCGGTTGTCCTCCGTCGTGTTCAAGCACTGCCGGCGCGGCATGGCGTTCAACGTGATGTCAAGGCTGGTTGACTGGCAGCGCGATGACCTGTTCCACCTGTCATTCGATGCGATGGCTCAGCATGTCGGACGGGCGCTGAGCCGTCATTTCGTCGTGCGGCACGACTACGGGGCATACGAGGACACGACCTACGTCTATCGCTCGCCGAGCGCCGAGTGATCGAGGACACTTCGGGCTATCTGCACCCGGCATACGCGGCGTCATTCGACGAGATCGCGAAGCCGCGTGAACTGCCTGCGTGCGGTGCGTGGGTCCTCGAGCGCGCCATCCCGGATCCGATCTGCGCGACGGAATGGGCTGTTACCCGCTCTTCTGCTGTCGTGATTGGACACGGCTGTCACACGACCTCGCGGTCCTGGCCGGGCAGCTGGTGTCGCTCACGCTCGTCACCGATCCCTTCGGCGAGTTCAGCCTTCACGATCTGCAGCGCGTTTTTGACGTTGTCCGGCCCTACAAGCGCCACTACGTGACGGACTTAGTCAACGACACCAGTGTCCCGGTCACTCGACGCCACAAGAGAAATACCGCCAGTGCGGTGCGTGCCGTCAGACTGGATCGCGTAGACAAGCCAACGAGTCTCGCCGAACGGTGGGTAGAGCTGTACGGGGAGCTCGTCGAGCGCCACCACTTGACCGGGCTGCACGCCTTCTCGCGACAGTGCCTCGAGCGCCAGCTCTCCGTGCCCGGTTTGAGAATGTTCTCCGCCACCGTCGAGGGGGGCGTGGTCGGATTGCACCTTTGGTACGTCCACGGCGATGTCGCGTACGGCCACCTCGGTGCTACCAGCCGACTTGGATACGACCTGATGGCGTCTTACGCGTTGTACACGTTCGCGATCGAGCAGCTCCGGTCCGAGGTGCGGTGGCTGGCCCTCGGGAGTTCCTCCGGCAGTTCCGACGACGACACTTCTGACGGGTTGGGGCGCTTCAAGCAAGGGTGGGCGACGGAGACGCGCCAGGCGTACCTTTGTGGAAAGGTGCTGGAGCCGAAGGCGTACAATCGCCTCGCCGGCGAGGCTCACGCTGAAACCCGATACTTTCCTGCGTACAGGCACGGCGAGTTCGCGGCCGTCGAACGGGTGCGCGGCCGGCGTGTGTCGGGTCTGGAGAAGTAACTGCCCGTGTTCAGCCAATCTGCACGCGTCTACGACGCGCTGTGTCGCCATAAGGATTACGCTGGCGCCAGCGCAACGCTGTGCGCCATTGTCGATCGCCTGGCCCCCAGCGCATCGACCCTGCTCGACGCTGGCTGTGGAACCGGCCGCCACCTGTCGCACCTGCGCGAGCGATTCGCCGTCGAGGGCCTCGATGTCAGTCCGGAGATGCTCGAGGTCGCACGGGCTCGCTGTCCAGGGATTCCGCTGCACCAGGGGTCGCTCGTTGACTTCAGCCTCGGCAGGCGCTTCGACGTTGTCACGTGTTTGTTCGGATCACTTGCGTACGCGGGCGACGAGGCGAGCCTCCGCCGCGCGGTCAGGTGCCTGGTCAATCATCTGCAGGCTGGCGGGCTACTCGTGGTGGAGCCATGGGTAACGCCAGATCGATTCATCAGCGGCCGGCTGGTGTTCGACATGGTGAACGATCCGGATCTGAAGGTGGCGCGGATGTACGTGAGCGAGCGCCGAAACACCGTGTCGGTCTTCGACTCGACATACCTCGTCGGCACAGCCGACGGAATCACGTCGTTCCGGGAGTGTCAGGAGCTCGGACTCTTCGGTGACGACGCGTATCGAAATGCGTTTGCCGGGGCTGGGCTCGAGGTCGTGGATGCCACGGGCGACTTGTTCGGGTACGGGCTTTATGTCTGCCGCATCCGAGACGGATCGCCGTCCCTGGGGAACGGATAGCGCGTCCCGAATGTTCCGACGACCGCCTCTTGAAACGTGCGGTTGACGCCCGAAAGGGGCAGCTCGAGAAACGCCGAGTACGCGTCGGGCGTGGCGAAGAGCCGATGGCGATCGAACTCCGTGGTTCGCAGGTAGTGAACGATCGCGACGTTGTCGAGCTCTCCCGGATACATTGCCTCTGCGACGGGATCGTTGGGGAAGTTGTATCGCATCGGAAGGGCCCACGTGCGGACCCGCGCGTCCGCAATGGCGAGCGTCAACGCGACTTGTCCTGAAAAGTTGGCGTCGTCCATCCGCTCCATCACCTGCTTGCGCATGTCGAGATAGCGGGGTGCCACCGCATCGAATGCCGCGCGCGGGAACGCGACAACTCCGAAATTGAGGTAAAACGGCGTCATCCGGTGTTCGGATGGGCGATCCGGCTCGATCAGCGTGTGGGCGTGGGCGAAATCGAGGGGCACGTCGGTCAGGCCTTGCGCGAGGCGGGCCCACGCATCACGCAGGGATTCGCGACGAGCTCCGGTGCCGGACCGGACCGAAAACGTATTCGACGTCGTGTCGAATTCGAAGTCGCGCACGGGGGGATAGTGCGCGATCACGCCCGCAATCGCGCCCGTGTCGTGTACTCGATTGAGCATCGATTCGAAGCCGGTGACCGGAAACGTGTCCGCATCGAGGGCCACTAACACATCGGCATCCCGCGGCGCGAATCTGATCGCGTCGTCGGACTGTGCCCAGTCACCCTCGCGCGTGAACCGGGCATTTGACGTCCACCAGATATCAACGTCTTCCAGATATGGAAGCCACTCGACCACTCGGTCACGTCGCCTGTCGGCGCCGACGAACACGTGCACCGAAGGCTGCCAGTCGGACCAGGCGAGGGAGCGCAGGCGCGCAACGAGGGCGGCGATCTGCGAGTAGAACGCGTCGATCGGACTCGCCGCAATCAGGAACGCGACTTTGCGCAAGCGCTCACCTGCTCCGGCTCACGCCGAGCTCGAGAGCACTCACGACGCGAGCCACATCGCCGGCCGGCAGGTCGGGAGCCACGGGAAGTCCAATGAGCATGGGTGCGATTCGATCCGTCACGTCGAGGGCGTCTCGTGACACGTTGTGGAAGTGGGGCTGGCCGTGCACTCCATCGCCGTACCATGAACGAAACCCCACCTTGCTACTGATCAGCGCCTCCTTGATCCAGGTGGCCTCGTGGGCGTCTGCGCTTCGATATAGCACGTAGCAGGAGGCCACCTCCGGCGCGGCGACGAGTAGATCCGCGAGACCGGCATTGTGCATCAGCGTCTTGTACGTATCGGCAACTCCGAGGAAGGCGTGATGCTTCGCCGGCCACGCGTCGAGTTCGGCCAGCCCCACGGCGGCGTGATACTCCGACATCTTCCCGTTCGTGCTGGGGGAGCGGGACTCGCGATCCTCGAAGAATCCGAAGTTCAGACGAGCGGATCACCAAGTTGGCCAGACCGCCGTCGCTGGTGATGACGCATCCGCCTTCTCCCGAGGCGAAGGCCTTCGTCGCGTGGAAACTGAGGGCGACGGGAAGCTCCGAAAGCAGCCCGGTCGTCTTGTCGCTCAGCGCCTCGAAGCTGGCGGCACCGTCGATGACCACCGGGATGCCGGTCTGCTCACGAAAGCCACGCCATGCCTGATGCGTGACCGGCCTGCCGTATGCCGACACCGGCACCACGACTCCGGCGCGAGGGAGCAGCGGATGCGTGTGCAAGGCGCGCGCATCGAGCATCCAATCGTCAGGCGCGACGTCGACGAGGTGCACGCGGTAGCCGCACTGCTCGGCGGCGATCGCGGTCGCCACGAACGTCAGCGCAGGAAGGATGGCAAACGGCCGCTCGGGCGTGGCCCGGCCCGCAGTCGCGAGTATCGCGGCCACCAGCGCCGTGGTACCCGAGCATGCGGAAACCACCGAGTTGCCGCCCACCCCGAAACGGTCGGCGAGGCGCTCCTCGAACTCGGAGGCCAATGGGCCCCAGTTCGTGTAGCACCTGTTGGCGTCGATCCGCGACAAGTACGGCAGCAGCCGTTCTGCAGTCGGCAGGAGCGGACGCAGAACCGGAATCTCGTGTGCGTCCCGATGATGCGCCATGCTCGACATTTTACGTGACGCACTCGTCCGCTCCGGGCGACCGCGCTCCAGGGCGCACGATTCGAGTCGCCTCGCGGGCGCTGGTCTCTACTGGGTACGGGGCCGATAAGATAGTGCCGAAGTGGGCGCGTGCAGAGTGGGTTGGGCGGCATGATGGAAGGCGGTGACGCGTGAAACGGGCCCTGCTCGTTCTGGGCATGCACCGAAGCGGCACATCGGCGATGGCCGGGCTGCTCGTTCGCCTCGGCGTGGGCGGCCCCCGAACGCTCATGCCTCCCAACGAGGCGAACCCGCTCGGGTACTGGGAATCGGAGCCGATCGTAGAGTTCCACGATCGTCTGTTGAGCGCGGCAGGCACGGCATGGCATGCCTGGACAAGACTCGATGCCTCCTGGGACACGTCGCCTGCGGCGACCTCGTTCGCGGACGAACTGACACGGCTCGTTGCCGCGGAATTCGGGTCAGCGCCAATGTTCGTCGTCAAGGATCCGCGTATGTGCCGGCTCGTGCCGTTCTGGCTGAGAACGCTCGAGGCATCCGCCATCGCGGCTGGCGCCATTCTCGTCGTGCGGGATCCAGTCGAGGTGTCGCGCTCGTTGGCCGCCCGTGATGCGCTGACCTCGGAGTTCTCTCTTCTGATGTGGTTGCGCCACATGCTCGATGCTGAACATGCGACGCGTTCCATCCCCCGTTCGGTCGTGAGCTATCGCGAGCTTCTGAGCAACTGGCGCACTGCAGTCGACCGAATCGCCGGGGAATTGGACGTCGAGTGGCCAGTCATCGTCGATCAGGCCGGTCGCGCCATCGCCGAGTTCGTGAAGCCTGAGCTGTGCCATCACTCATCCAACGTCAACGAGATCGAGGCCGTGCAGCCGCTCGGCTCGTGGGCTACGAACACGCTCAAGGCGTTCGACCAGCTCCGTTCCGGCAACTCGGCCCGGACTGCGCAGGCCCTTGCAACACTCGATGAGGTGCGAAGAGCAATGGATGCCGCTGGAGTCGCCTTCGGCCGGGGGGACGAAGCCGTGCAATCGCAGACGTTCGCCCGACTCGCAGAGGTCGATGGCGATCGACGTTCGCTTCAAGAACGTCTGGCGGCAGTGGAGGCGGAGCGCGCCGGGTTGCGCGAGCGAGCGGCTGCGCTCGACGCGGAGCGAACTCGGACAACGGCCCTCGTCGAAGAAGCGCAGCGCCGGGAGGCCAAACTTGAAGCTGAAGTTGCCCGCTTGCAGCAGGAGACGGCTCTCCTTCACACCGCGTACACGGCGCTGCAGCGAACTCAGCAGCAATTAGAAAGCGAGCTGGCATCAAGCAGATGGCACGTCGAAGCGCTGCTCTCGTCGGGCAGCTGGCGTGTCACGGCACCTTTGCGGGCATTGCTCCGCGTTGCCAAACGCATGACCGGCAGGGACGAATCGCGCGCCGCAAAGTAGTGCTCGGGCGTCGCCTCTCACGCCGCCGGGTCGGTCACGGTTCGTAGATACTCAGCTGCGACGTCTGATGCTTTCCCGCTGCAGGCGATGCGGCCGCGGTCGAGGAGAATCGCGCGGTCGCAGTCGGTCGTGATCGCCCTCGGTTCGTGACTCACGAGCAGCACGGCGTGCCCTGCCGCGCGCAACGTTGCGGTACCGCTCCTCGCATTTCGCCTTGAACCCCGCATCCCCCACCGCAAAGATTTCGTCGAGCACGAGCACGTCGCGCACCGCATGAAACGCGACGGCGTACGCAAGCCGTGCTGCCATGCCGCTGGAGTAGTGTTTCAGCTTCAAATGAGCGAATCGCTCGACCTCCGCGAAGGCGAGGATATCGCCCAAGCTCGACTCGACCGCCCGCAACGACAGCCCCATCACTGCGCCGATGAGAAAGATGTTGTCGATGGCGTCTAACTCGGGATTCCAGCCGACGCCCAGCTCGAGGATCGGCGTCAGCCCCGCGTGCACCCGTACCTCGCCGCTGTCCGCCGTGTAGATCCCGCAGAGGATCTTCAGCAGCGTGCTCTTGCCGCAGCCGTTACGGCCCATGACGCCAAGCGTTTCCCCTTCGCGGACGTCGAAGCTCACGTTGTCGAGAACGGTCATGCGCTCGAAGCGACGGGGCTCGATCACGCCGAAGAGGTGCTCGCGTACGGTCTCGCGCCTCACGCTGGGAATCTCGAAGCTCTTCGAGAGCGAGTCCACTTCGATGACTGGCCTGGCCATGCGGTCTACACGTATTCCGCGGCGCGCGGTGCGAAGCGTCGGAACAGCATCACGCCGAGACTCAGGATGCCAACCGTCAGGACCGCCAGACACAGGTGCCCGGTCGCCGTCGGCAAACTCCCGGCAATCAGGACCGACCGTGAGAACTCGATGATCGAGGTCGGCGGCCACAGATACAAATAAAAATGGAAGCGTTCGGGGATGACGCCAACGGGGTAGACGATCGGCGCGACGAAGAACCCTGTCTGAATCGCCATGTCCCAGATTTGGTTCAGGTCACGAAAACGCAGAAAGAGCACGCTCGATGCGAGCGAGATCCCGACCGCGATGGTCGCCAGCGCCAGGATGTAGAGCGCGAACGCCGTCAATGCCACGAGCGACGGGGCGTGCCCAGTGACAGCCAGGTACGTCGTCACGATTGCCGCGAACACCATCAGCGTGATGAACGCGTTGGCAATCGACGTGACCACAACGATCCACCGCGGGAATCGTGCCTTCGTCACGAGAAATCCCTTCGCTGCCAGCGACGTCATCCCCGTCCTCGTCGCGTCGGAAAAGAAATCCCACAGAAACAGGCCGAGGATCAGGTTCAGCTTGTAGTTGGGCTCGCCACGGAACACGAACGAGAATACCGCCACGAGCACGGCGAACATGGCCGTCGGCTTCAGCAGCGCCCACACAAACCCGCTCAGCGTGCCGTGATACCGGGCCTTGAAGTCGGTACGGATCAGCGTCCAGATCAGGCCGCCGATCGCGGCATTCGCCGTGGCGACGCTGGTGCGGCCGCGGCCGCCGTCGTCAACGGGGAGGGGGCGCGGACTCGCGTCCGCGAGCCCCGTTCCGGCTGATGCACTCATCGATTCCCTGTGTCCCTGGCGCCAGCCGCGCGACCTGCTCACAGAGCCGCAGCGCCTTGGCCGGATCATGATCGATCGTTTCGGCAATCATCGCCAGCGATTGCCGCGCCGCGACGTCGTCGGGGTGCGCCTCGAGCGCCGACCGGTAATGCTGCCTCGCCTCGTCGTATCGGCCTTGCAGCATCGCGACCGCACCCAGTCCGTTCCGGGCGACCGCCGACCCGGGGCTCAGGCGTTCGAGCTTCCGGAAGACCTGCGCCGCTTCGTCCAGGCGGCGCATCTCGGCCAGGCACAGCCCCAGCTTCATGTAGGGCACGGGCTCGGTCGGCCGCAGCGAGATTGCCAGCCGGTACTCGGCAGCTGCCCCGTCGTGCGAGCCCACATTCTGCAGGGACTCCCCAAGCGAGACATGGGGGACCCAGACGTCCGGCGCCTGCTGCACCGCACTCAGCCACAGATGCACCGGATTGGCCCAGACTTCATTGCGCAGCACGGTCATCCCGCCAAGGACGGTCAGCCAGGCCGCCAGCAGGAACTTGCACAACACGCCGTATCGAAAGACGCGCGTGCCAAAGAGCGGCCAAGCCCGCCCGAACGTGGTCCCGACCGCAAGAAACATGCCCGCACTCGACAGGTAGACGCGGTGCTCGGCCATCGGCTCGCCGAGATCCAGCATGACCAAAATCGCAGACGGCACGAGCAGCACGACGAACCAGACCATCCCGAGCGCGGCCACACCATCGACGCGGCGCAGGCGGACCGCGAGTGCGAGCCACGCAACGAGCCACGCGAGCGCCATCAGGAACGCCGGATCGGTCAGGCGCCTGACATCGTCCACCTGATGAAAGATCGATTGGCCCGCCGGCGCGAGCAGCAGCCGGAAGTAGCGGAACGCAACCACGATCTCCACCGGCGCGAAGCGCCAGATGATGACTCCGCTGTCAGGATTCTCGACGAGCAGGAGGACGGCCACGCGGATCGCTCCCGCGACGGCGGTCACCACGAGCATCGGTAGATAGACTCGCCGGAACCGCCGCTGCCACTCAGCCGACGGACTCCCGAGGACGTAGCGGTCGTACAGCGCGACGATGACCGGCCAGAAGACGGCAACTTCCTTCGACATCAAGCCGCCGATCCAGAGGCCAATCGCGACCCCCAGCCACCGACGGCCGTCGCCGAGGATCCACCGCCGTGCCGCCAGGAGTGCCAGCAGGAAGAACAGGGAGTAGACGAGCTCTGACCGACCGCTGATGTAGCCGACCGACTCGGTCTGCAGGGGATGCAGGCCGAAGAGCGAGGCGGTCACGAAAGCCGCGATCGTCGGCGTCACCTCGCTCGACGCACCCGGCGGTCCGTGGGCCCGGCGATCCAGGGTCGCGATCCAGGCAAGACGGAACAGTACGAGCACGTTGATCACGTGCAGGATCACGCTGGTGGCGTGATGGCCGAAGGGCTGTGCCGGCCAGATCGCGCGGTCTAGCGCGTAGGAGAAATTGACCACCGGCCGCGTCATCTCGCGGAAGACGATGTGGCGGACGTTGGTGATGTCTTCGATCGACCTGTTGTTCAGGACCGTGCGGTTGTCGTCGTAGACGTACGGATTGTTCAGCGCGTTGAGATAGATCAGGCCCGAATAGATGGCCGCGATCCCCGCGAGCCACCAGTATCGGCGTCGGCCGGGGGGGCTCAGGGATTGCTTGGAGAGCCGATAAGACATTCAGTGGGGATGGCGGCTAGTCTAAGAATCGCACGTTACTGACAATTCTGACGGCTCGGGCTCTTTGTATCGAATCTGTCACAGACATGTCGCTGCGTATACTGCACGTCACGCCGTATTTCGCCGACGCGTGGGGTTACGGTGGTATCCCTCGCGTGGCAACCGCGCTCGCCCGGGAATTGGGCGCGCGGGGACACGCCGTGACTGTGTGCACGACTGATGCCGCAGATGCAGGGGCGCGCACGCGTCCCAGCGTGACGGGCCCCACTCGGGATCGGCTCTGGAATTGCGTGGATGTGCACACGTTTTCCAACGCCTCCAACACGCTGGCCTATCATCTGCAGTGCTTTCTGCCGCGTGGGCTCGACGCGTTTCTGGCCAGGCATGCCCGAGAATTCGACATCGCGCACCTGCACGCCTGCCGGAACCTGCCCGTTTCGATTGCGGCGCGCCGGCTGACCGCGGCGGGCGTGCCTTACGTGCTCGCCCCGAATGGCACCGCGCCGCGCCTCGAACGCCGTCGCGCGGCCAAATGGATGTACGACGTGACCGTCGGACGTGGCGACCTTCAGCATGCGGCGGCCGTTCTCGCGGTCAGCGAATCCGAGCGGGCACAGCTCGAGGGTTTCGGCGTGCCCTCCGCCCGCATCCGCGTCGTCCCGAACCCCGTCGACCTGGACGCGCAGGACGGCCCGCGACCGCAAAGCTTTCGCGTCAGGCATGCGCTTGGCGATGGTCCGCTCGTGCTCTTTCTAGGCAAGGTGACGCCCCGCAAGCGAGTCGAGGCGCTGGTCCGCGCATTCGACCAGCTCGATCGGCCGGACGCGCGTCTCGTCATCGCCGGAAACGATATGGGCGCGATGCCGTCGGTTCGTGCCGAGATCCGTCGCGCCCGCCTCGAGGCGCGAACGACGTTCACGGGTCTCCTGCGCGGCGCCGATCGCGTCGAGGCGTTGGCCGCCGCGGATGTCGTGGTCTATGCCTCATCGGACGAGGTTTTCGGGCTCGTGGCGTTCGAGGCGCTGCTCGCCGGTACCCGGTCGTCGTCGCCGGCGATTCAGGATGCGGCGAGATGGTGGCCGACACCGGCGGCGGTGTCATCGTGCCGGTCGGCGACGATGCGGCGCTGAGCGCCGCGATTCGGTCGATCCTGGCGTCGCCGCGCGAATGGCGCCTGCGGGCCGAGGAAGCAGCGGGCCGCGTGCGCGCCCGCTTTGGCAGTCACGTAATTGCCGAGAGGCTGGATGCCCTCTATCACGAGCTCATCGTCGCGCGACTTCACTGACGGCGTCACGGTCGTCGTCCCGGTCAGGAACGGCGAGCGATGGCTGGCCGACGTGCTCGACGCCATCCTGGCGCAGCGCGGTCGGCGCCCGTTCGAAGTGATCGTCGTCGACGACGGCAGCGAGGATGGCTCGCGCGCACTCCTCGACGCCCGGTACGCAGCGCCAGATGTTCGCGTGATTGACGGTCCGTGCCGTGGCGCCGCCGCGGCGCTCAACGTGGCGATTCAGGCCGCCCGCTTCCCGTTCATCGCACAGGTCGACCAGGACGTCGTCGTCGCACCCGGTTGGCTCGACACGCTGCTCGACGCCATGGCCGCCGACGACGTCGGGGCGGCGCAGGGCTACTACCAGACCGATCGGCGCGCGCCGTTGGCGGCTCGCGTGATGGGGCTCGATCTCGAGCAGCGCTACGCGGCCATCGCCGGCTCGGCCACCGATCATGTCTGCACCGGAAATGTGATCTATCGGGCCGCGGCGCTCCACGCCGCCGGACTCTTCGACGAAGATCTGGGCTACGGCTACGACAACGACATGAGCTATCGGCTCGCACGCAGCGGTTATCGCCTGCTGCTCTGTCGCGACGCCCGGAGCCGGCATCACTGGCGCAGCGGGCTGCTGCCGTACCTCGTTCAACAATACGGCTTCGGCTACGGCCGCGTCGATCTCGTCGCGCGACATCGCTCGCGTTTCCTCGGCGACGCCGTCTCTCCGCCAGGGATGATGCTTCACCCCGTGCTGATGCTCGCGGCAGCGTGCACGGTGGTTGCCGGCGTCCTCGGCGGTCATCTGCTCGTGGCCTTGCTCGTCGCGGGGCTGATCGTGTCGGGCCTCGTGTTCGAACGGCTGATCGCGGGATGCCGTGCGGCATCGGTCTACCGCGACCCGGCCGCGCTGGCGTTCCCCATTCTCCATACCGCCCGCGATGCGGCCTGGGCGGTGGCAATCGTGGTCTGGTGCGTGCGCCGGATCGTCTCCATGCCCACGCGGCCGGCGTTCAGCATGCATCCCAGACCTTCAGACTTAGGGATGAGGACCGAGGAGTGATCACCGCACCCCGCGGCTTTCTCGTCCTGATTCCCGCACACAACGAGGCGGCGAGCCTGCCGCTGGTCGTGCGCGAGCTGCGGGCGATCGTCCCCGACGCGGAATTGCTGATCGTGGATGACGGATCGGTCGACGGGACATGGCGGCTGGCGGAATCGCTGGGCGTTCGCTGGCTGCGACTGCACGAACGCGTCGGCGTAGGCGGCGCAGTTCGCGCGGGCCTTCGCTACGCGGCGAAGCTTGGCTATGAGATCGTCGTCCGCGTCGACGGTGACGGGCAGCATCATCCGGAAGCGATCGAGTCGCTGGTCGCGCCGATCCTCGCCGACCGCGCGGACGTCATCCTCGGATCGCGTTTTACGGAACAGGCCGGCCATCGTGCCGGGCTGGTGCGGCGCCTGCTGGCGGGGTGCCTGACGCTTCTCACCGGGAGGTCGGTGACCGATCCGACGTCCGGCTTCTGCGCGTTCGGCGCCCGGGCGATCGAGATGCTGTGCGAGCATCATCCAACCGGGTACGCCGAGGCCGAGCTCCTGCTGTTTTCCAGCCGGAACGGCCTGCGTTCGCAGGAAGTCCCGGTTGGCGTCCGCGAGCGCGTCGCCGGATCGACCACGTTGACACCGTCGCGTCGGCTGGCGGCGTCAGCACGCATCGCGCTGGCGATGGTGGTGGTGCCGCTGCGAGCCGTCGTCCGAGGCGGGCAGTCGTGACCGATCGCGTCGAGATAGCCGGTGCGGCGATCAGCGCGATTCTGATGATCGTGGTCATCGAGCTGGTGCGGCGCCGGAAATTGACCGAGGAGTATTCGCTGCTGTGGATCCTGGCGGCGCTGGGCTTGTTCGGCCTGTCGTTCTCGCGCCCGCTCATCCATCGCACGGCCGCCTGGCTCGGCATCTACTATCCGCCGGCCATCTTGGTGCTGGCCCTCATCGGCAGCGTCTTCGCCGCCCTGCTCTACTTCTCTGTGGTCGTCTCGCGCCAGCGGCAGCAGATTGAACGATTGATCGAGGAAGTGGGGCTCCTATCGGCGGAGGTGCGTGATTTGCAAAAACAAACGAAGGCAGATATGAATGTCCACGCTATACCCACTCACCCGCTGTAGGGCCGCACTTCAGTGCGGCCGCACAATGGCCCGACTGACGTCGGGCCCTACTGCCGCCTGCCCTACGTTCCTTCAATCGGGGCCGTACCGCCCCCGGAGGTGGTCGCGCGCGCCGCGCACGACGGCCGTCAGCCTGCCGACGACGCTGCCCCCTGACGTCCTCAACGCATACAGCACATTGAACGCGAGGACCGCTCCCGCGCGGAATGCCCGGTGCACGATGCCCCGCGCAGGCCGCTCCGCGCTCAAGAGCAATTGATTGCGGGTGCCGAAGTACAGGCGGCGCATCGACGCCGCGCCAAGCGTGCGGCTGCCTTCGTGATAGGCCACGGCGCCGCCGCAGACGCCCACAGCGAAGCCTGCGTCGCGAGCGGAAAGACAGAACGCCAGGTCTTCGAAGGAGAAGAAGTACTGCTCCGGAAGCAGGCCAATCCGTTCGAAGACCTCTTCCTTGATGAGCATCGCGCACCCGCTGACGCCGGCGACGTCGTTCCAGGCCGGGGCAAGCGCCGCATCGAACGAGTCGCCCGTGTCCGGGTGGCGCATGCGACCGGTGGCACCGGAGAACGTCATGCCGGCGGTCGCGACAGTTCCGGGCCGCGACCGTGTCAGGACGACGGGGGCGACGATTCCGGCGGACGGGCGGGTACGAAGGGCGTCGAGCAACGTGTCGAGCGCCGCCGGCGCGAATAGGACGTCGCTGTTGACGAGCAGGACGTGTGTCGCTCCTCGCCTCCGCGCTTCGCGAATGCCGACGTTCACGCCGCCGGAGAATCCGAGATTCGATCCCGTTGAGATGACGGTGATGCGATCGAGCAGCTCGCGAAGCGCGATGGTCAGTGCCTCATCAGACGCGTTGTCCACGACGATCACGTCGTCGAAGAAACGCGCGGACGCCAGGAGCGAACGGACCGCGAGCAGAGTCTCGTCCGGTGTCTGGTAGTTCAGAATCACCGCCGCGACGCGCTCCGCTGGGGGCGATGGCATAAAGCGGGGGCCGGCCCCGCGTGAGCGAATGCTCGCGAGCTTCTCATAGAGTCCTCGGGTCGCACGCGTGTCCTCATCGAGATCGCGGACCGAGGGAATCCTCGATCGCAGCGCCGCGAGCAGGTCGGTCTCATGGACGACTCGATTCAGGACCCGCGCGAGATCGTCGGCGTCGCCTGGCTCGAACAGCAATCCGCCTTCGCCGTCTGCGATGGTTTCCGGAATCCCGCCGATGCGTGAGGCGACAACCGGCACGCCGGCCGCGAACGCCTCGCGGATGACGAGCGGGCTGTTCTCTTCCCAGATCGAGGGGACGACGAGCAGGTCGAACGACGCCAGCGTGTCAGGGACCGCGTTCAGGGCCACCGGCCCGACCGCGCTGACGCCTGGTGTCTGAAGCAGCGGCTCAAGGAAGGCCCGATAACTGTCATCTCCGTGGTAGGCGCTGTGCCTACCCACGAGCGTGACCGTCGCCCGGTCCGCAGGCAGAGTTCGATACGCCTCGATCAGCAGATGCGGCGCCTTGGAGACCATCAGGCTGCCAAGGAAACCCAGGCGCAGCGGGCGCCGCGCGGCTTCCGAGAGAGGACGTGTCGCGGCGAATCTCTCGTGCGCGACTCCGTATTCGCTGACGGCGATGCGTGCGGCCGGGACGAGCGGCAGGAACCGGTCGCGCATGTGTCGGGACGGTGCCAGAACGTGATCGACACAGTCGAGCACGCGCCGCATGTGGCCCAGGCGGGAAACCGTTGGATCCTCGGTGGTGTCGGCGAGTCGTTCCGCGATCTTCTCTGCGCCGCGCCGCAGCGGTTCTGAAACCGATGCCGGTAATTGCGCCTCAAGTGTCCGAACGACCCGGGCTCCGGCGTACAGCGCAGATCCCGCGTGCCCGGCGACACCGGCGCACGCAGTGCAGCCGTGTTCCAGCGGCCCGCCGCACCGCTGCAGATGCCGATCGAGCAACTGGCCGCGGTGGCAGAGTAACCAGTAGTCGTGCAGCGTGAGGATCGTCGGCACGCCGCGGCGCTTCAACTCGAAGGCGATCCCGGTGGACAAACAGGTCAGATGGTGAATGTGGGCGACGTCGGGACGGAACTCGTCGACGAAGTCGGCTGCCAGGGCGGTGATGGCGGCGTTGTCGTAGGTCTCCGCGAACGACCGCGTCTCGCGAAAGGTGTTGTTGATCCAGCGGACGCGCAGACCGTCGAGCCGCTCGTCGCGAACGCGATACTCGGGTGCGTCGGGATTGTGCTCGCGCGTCAGGACCGCGACGTCGTCGCCATGCTGGTCGTGCAGCCGGGTCGCGAGCGCGTGACTGTACGTTTCCGTGCCCCCGAGTGCCAGCGGCGGGAACCCGTGCACGACGACGAGAACGCGCATCACACGCCGGCTGGCCGCCACTGCGGCCGACCAGTAGCGGCGGTCAGGCCGCCCAGATACTGACCGAGGGGCCAGGCGAACGCCAGCGCCTGTCCCTGGAGGCGGCCTCGAAGATCCCAGCGCGGGTCGTCGTCGCGCTGCCACCGGTGATGGGTGAGGGCCGCGCTGCCGATGGCCCGCGCGAGATGGCGCAGCGACGGGATGGTCCGGACGCCGAACAAGCGATGCAATTCCTGATGCAGCACGCAGGTACGTTTCAGTTCGTACCAGGCGCTGCGATTGTGGGAATGTTCGACGACGGCGTCCGGCACATACGCGATGGCGTGGCCGGCGAGGAGCACCTCGCGGCCCCAGGCGAGATCCTCGGCGATAGGCATCTCGGCGAACGGATGCGCCACCCACACCGACCGTCGGAAGGCGGAGCAGACGTTGTCGAACGCGCAGGCCTGCAGGCGCGCGAGCGGCGCCAGGCGGTCGTAGTCGGCGCGGTCACGAATGCGAACGTCGCGTGCCTCGCCCCGGCCAGCGACCCATCCGGCGAGCTGCCGGCGCGTCAGCGGTGAGGCGTCGGCGCACGGGATTTGGCGCGCGAACGCACCGGCGACGGACGGGTCGCGCAGGAGCGGCGCGACCAGCGACGCGAGCCACCGATCGCCTTGCGGGACCGCGTCCTGGACCAGCATCACGATCAACTGGCCGCTGGAACGTGCAACCCCCAGATTGCGTGTTGTGCCGTGATTGAACGCGCCTGGTTCGATCTCGACGAAGACGTCGGCCTCGCGCGACAACCTCACGCGGCTGCTGTCGGTGGACCTTGAATCGACGATGACGAGCTCCGGTACCGGGCCGCCACGCTGTCCGCGGATCGCGTCGATGACCGAGCCGACACGTGGTCCTCCGTTCCGCGTGGGAATGACGATCGAGACGAGCGGGTCGCTCACGATGCGCGCCTGTCCGGTCCGTCACGCACCGTCAGGGACAGGTATCGGCGTTCCCACTCCGCGGCGTCTTCGTCAATCGACGTGACTGACGTGGGGTGCGCGCGCAGCGCGATGAGTCGCGAACGATCGTTCGCCAGGGCGCTCAGCGTCGCGGCGAGCGCCGTCGAGGATTCGGCCGGGTAGAGGAGGCCGTTCTCGCCCTCGCGAACGAGATCGCTGATGCCCCCGAGGCTGGCTCCGATCACCGGCACGCCGGCCATGAACGCCTCGTGGATGACGAGCGGCGAGTTCTCGAGCCACAACGACGGCACGACGAGGACGTCGAACTGGGAATAGACGTCCGCCACGTGTTCGCGTGCGAAGCGTCCCATGAAGCGCACCGGAAGGCCCTGCGCCGACGCGCGCAGTTCCGCGGTGTACTCGGGGAACGTATCGGCGTCGCCGAAGATCAACGCGTCAACCTGCCCGGGTGGCACCTGGCGCATTGCGTCGATCAGCACGTGAACGCCCTTGTGCCAGACGAGCGTGCCGACGTAGCCCACGCGCAACGGCTCGCGGCCAGTCGACGTCGAAGCCGGGGCCGTGGATCGGCGAATTGGCTGGAACCCGTAGTCGGCGACTTCCAGCCTCTTGGGCGCGATGCCTAGTGCACTGAATTCCCTGGCGATCGACTGCGAGGGACCGACGAGCAGGTCGACGTCCGTGGCGACGGCGCGCGCGGCGTCGAGGCGCGCCTCGATATCCGCGGCGGTTGGATCGTGCGCGGTCGCCGTCAGCCGGCGGCTCGTCGCGAGCCGTGCCAGCAGTCGCGGCGTCCGACGCCGCAGCGTTCGCGCGAGTCGATGGGCGAGCGATCCGCCCGGCCGTCCCAGCGCCCGACCGAACGCCATCTGCCGCGGGTATGACGACTCGGCGAAGCAGCGGGCGCACCGATCCGGCTCGATGCGGTGGCAGACGTGGCGCTCGGCGCGGTGGATGCGTTGTCCTCCGGACGGGCACACCAGTGTGTAGTCGTGAAGCGTGCCGACGACGCGCGCGCCGCGTGCGCGAGCCTGCCGCGGGAGATCGAACGAGAGGTTGAGCAGATTGTGGACGTGGAGGACGTCTGGCTGCGTGGCGCGCAGCACGTGATCGAGGACCGGCAGCAGATTGGGGGCGCGGTATGTCTCGCCGAACGAGCGGAACTCCCAGTTGTTGACGATCTCGACGACGGGCACCCCTTCGAACACCCGCCAGATCAGGTCGCCGTGCCGGCGAGCCGGATCGAGGACGGCCGCGAGCACCGTGACGTGGTGGCCCCGGCGCATCAGAGCCTGGCAGAGCGTGGCGGCGTAAATCTCGGACCCGGCCTGATGGCGTGGAAGAAAATCGTGGATCGCGTGCAGGAGGCGGAGCCGCCGGGGCATCGAGCTTGGAACTGGTCGCATCTTAACGGATAATGATGGGTGGTCGGCTCCCGGCGACATTTCTGACATTTCTATCGGCAGTTGCGCATCGCTTGTCACCGTGGCACGGGACGTGCTAGACTCGTGTCTTTGTCCGGCTGGCGTAGCTCAGCCCGGTAGAGCAGCTGATTTGTAATCAGCCGGTCGGGGGTTCGAATCCCTCCGCCAGCTCCAGCCTCACCGGACGCCAGGTCTGCCAAAGATAGCGTCGATAAACATCGTAATTCAAATAACTTACAAGAGACGCGCCGGCCTGGAGAGGTGGCGAAGCTGCCGCCGGAGGCTGGCTGAAAGACGAGTGAGAACAGGGAGTTGGCGAGGTTGCAGAGCGGTCAAATGCAGCAGACTGTAAATCTGTCGCCCTAGTGGCTTCGGAGGTTCGAATCCTCCCCTCGCCACCAGCCTTCGCTCGCTTCGCGAGCTACGGCTCGGCAAGCCAGGCGAAGGCGGTCCGCGGATTTAAGGGTGGAAAGTAGTGGCGCCGGAGAAGGCGGGCCTGCCGCGCCAAAGTGCGAGGCAGCGTGAGAGGCGAGCACGAAGGCGGGAGTAACTCAGTGGTAGAGTCACAGCCTTCCAAGCTGTTGGTCGCGGGTTCGATCCCCGTCTCCCGCTCCAGCCTTCGCTCGCTACGCGAGCTACGGCTCGGCAAGCCAGGCGAAGGATGTCGCGCCGAAGCCGCGGAGCGCGGCCGTAGCGCGAAGCGCGAAGGCCGATGTAGCTCAGTTGGCAGAGCGCGTCCTTGGTAAGGACGAGGTCACCGGTTCAATCCCGGTCATCGGCTCCAGCCTTCGCTCGCGGACGCGGCCGAGCTACGGCTCGGCAAGCCAGCAGCTCCTTGGAGGCTCGCGCCGAAGCGCGGAACGGGCGATCGAGCGAAGGCGGGCGAGCAGATTGGTAGTCGCGAAACGCGGATTCATCTAAACGAGCGAGCTCAACAGAACGCACATGGCCAAAGAAAAATTTGATCGGTCCAAGCCGCACGTGAACGTGGGGACGATTGGGCATATCGACCACGGGAAGACGACGCTGACGGCGGCGTTGACGAAGGTGGCGGCGGACAAGGGCTGGGCGAAGTTCGTGCCGTATGACGAGGTGGCGAAAGCGTCGGAGTCGCAGGGACGGCGGGATGCGACGAAGATCCTGACGATCGCGACGTCGCACGTGGAGTATTCGACGCCGAAGCGGCACTACGCGCACGTGGACTGCCCGGGGCACGCGGACTACATCAAGAACATGATCACGGGCGCGGCGCAGATGGACGGGGGGATCCTGGTGGTGTCGGCGGTGGACGGGCCGATGCCGCAGACGCGGGAGCACGTGCTGCTGGCGCGGCAGGTGGACGTGCCGTGCCTGGTGGTGGCGCTGAACAAAGTGGACGCGGTGGACGACCCGGAGCTGCTGGACCTGGTGGAGCTGGAGGTGCGGGACCTGCTGACGACCTACAAGTTCCCGGGGGACGACGTGCCGGTGGTGCGGGTGTCGGCGCTGAAGGCGCTGAACGGGGAAGCGGACGGGGTGGAGAGCATCCTGAAGCTGATGGATGCGCTGGACACGTATGTGCCGCTGCCGCAGCGCGAGGTGGACAAGCCGTTCCTGATGCCGATTGAAGACGTCTTCTCGATCTCGGGGCGAGGGACGGTGGTGACGGGGCGGGTGGATCGCGGCAAGGTGAAGGTGGGCGAGGAAATCGAGATTGTGGGGTTCCGGCCGACGACGAAGAAAGTGGTGACCGGGGTGGAGATGTTCCGGAAGCTGCTGGACGAAGGGGTGGCGGGGGACAACATCGGGGTGCTGCTGCGGGGCGTGGAAAAAGACGACGTCGAACGGGGGCAGGTGCTGGCCAAGCCGGGGTCGATCACGCCGCACACGAAGTTCAAGGCGGAGGTCTACATCCTGTCGAAGGAGGAAGGGGGGCGGCACACGCCGTTCTTCAATGGCTACCGGCCGCAGTTTTACATCCGGACGACGGACGTGACCGGGTCGCTGCACCTGCCGGACGGGGTGGAGATGGTGATGCCGGGGGACAACACGCAGATCACGGCGGAGCTGATCACGCCGGTGGCGATCGAGAAGGGCGCGCGGTTCGCGATTCGCGAAGGCGGCCGGACCGTGGGCGCCGGAACGATTACCGAGATCATCGCCTAACGGCGGGCTCCGGACTCCGGGCTCCGGGACCCTGTGGAGGCGGCCCTTCAGGGCCGCGGCGAGTGCGGGGCTGCAGCCCCGCCGCCACAACTGAGGATTGAGAGATGCGCGACATCATTGCTCTGGCCTGCACCGAGTGCAAGCGCCGGAACTACAGCACGACGAAGAACAAGAAGAAGACGACCGAGCGGCTCGAATTGAGCAAGTACTGCCGGTTCTGCCGGAAGCACATCGCGCATCGGGAAACGAAGTAACGCGGACTCCGGGCTTCGGGCTCCGGGCTCCGGGGAGTTGGCACTGCCCTTCCCGTAGTCCGGAGCCCGAAGTCCGCAGCCCGGTGAAGGCCAATAGCTCAATTGGTAGAGCACCGGTCTCCAAAACCGGGGGTTGGGGGTTCGATTCCCTCTTGGCCTGCCAGTTGGTGACAGCACGCTACGAGGAACAAGGTTGTGAAGACAGGCACGTTGGATCCCGTGAAGAGTACGCCGCCGCGTCCCGTCAGCCGTCGCAGCGGCGGCGAGGACGGCGAGGGCGTGCTCAGCCGTCCTACCGCCTGGTGGGGCCGTGCCCGGACGTTCCTGACGGAGGTCCGGAACGAGATGAAGCGCGTCACCTGGCCCTCGCGGCGCGAGGTGTACGCGACGACGCTGGTGGTCATTCTGGTCTCGGTATTCTTCGGGGCGTATCTCTGGAGCGTGGATCTCGCGCTGTCCACGGGCATTCACTGGCTTCTAGCGCAGTTCGGTGCGGCGCGATGAGCAGCACGATGACCGAAGACGTCAGCAAGCATTGGTACATCGTCCACACCTACTCGGGCTTCGAGAAGAAGGTGGCGGAATCGCTGCAGCAGCGGGTGCAGGCCTACGGGCTGCAGATGGAGATCGGCGAAGTGCTGATCCCGACTGAAGACGTCGTGGAGATGCGCGGCGGGCGGAAAGTGGTGACGCCGAAGCGGTTCTTCCCGGGCTACATCCTGGTCGAGATGAACATGACCGACCACGCATGGCACGTGGTGAAGAACACGCCGAAGGTCACTGGCTTTGTCGGCGCCGGCACGCGTCCGACCCCGCTGACCAAAGAGGAAGTGGAGCAGATCCTCACGCAGGTTCGCTCGGCGGCCGAGAAGCCGAAGCCGAAGTACATGTTCGAGAAGGGCGAACAGGTCCGCATCAACGAGGGGCCGTTCACCAGCTTCAACGGCGTGGTCGACGAGGTGAACCTCGATCGCAACACGCTGAAGGTGATGGTCACGATCTTCGGGCGGTCCACGCCGGTCGAATTGGACTTCCTGCAGGTCGAAAAGATCTGACGGTCGAAGGGTCACAGGTTGCAGGGTTGCAGGGTTGCAGAGTAGGGGCGCACTGAGTGCGCCCGAGAGAGATACATGGCGAAAAAAGTTCAGGCGATGGTGAAGCTGCAGATTCCGGCCGGCAAGGCGACGCCGGCGCCGCCGGTGGGCACGGCCCTCGGTCCGCAGGGCGTGAACATCATGGATTTCTGCAAGAACTTCAACGCCAAGACCGCGGCGCAGGACGGGTTGATCATTCCGGTGGTGGTGACCGTCTATTCCGACCGGTCGTACACCTTCATCACCAAGACGCCGCCGGCGCCAATCCTTCTCAAGCGCGCCGCAAACATCGCCAAGGGATCGGCCGAACCGAACAAGACCAAGGTCGGCACGGTGACCCAGAAGCAGGTTGAGGAGATCGCGAAGCTGAAGCTGCCCGATCTGAACACCGATTCGATCGAGTCGGCGATCAAGACCGTCGCGGGTACGGCGCGGTCGATGGGACTTGATGTGATTTCGTAGGCCCGAGCTTTAGCTCGGGCAACAGGCGTCGTTGGCGTTCAGCCCGCCATCGATGGCCCTAGCGACCACGCTCCGCGTCTTACGGAGCCCGAGCTAAAGCTCGGGCCTACGGGCGCGGGGAAGTGGGAGGCTGAGGAAAGCGAGCAGCAGTGGGGAAGAAGTTCGAAGCGGCGAGCGCGCAGGTGGAGGAGCGGCCTTACACGCTCACCGAGGCGCTTCCGCTGGTCAAGAAGATCAAGTTTGCCAAATTCGACGAGACGGTTGAGCTCTCCATCCGCCTGGGCGTCGATCCCAAGCACGCCGACCAGATGGTCCGCGGCACCGTCGTACTCCCGCACGGGCTCGGCAAGAGCAAGCGGGTGCTGGTGATTGCCGGTCCCGACAAGCAGAAAGAAGGGCAGGACGCCGGCGCGGACTTCACCGGCGCCGACGATGCGGTCGAGAAGATCCTGGGCGGCTGGCTGGACTTCGACGCGGTCGTCGCGACGCCCGACATGATGCGCGGCGTCGGCCGTCTTGGAAAGGTGTTGGGCCCCCGCGGCCTGATGCCGAACCCCAAGACCGGCACGGTCACGACCGACATCGCCAAGGCCGTGCGCGAGATCAAGGCCGGCAAGGTGGAGTTTCGGGTCGACAAGACGGGCATCGTCCATGCCCCGGTCGGCAAGACCTCGTTTGCCGCGGAAGCGCTCGTCGCCAATGCGCAGGCGCTCGTGGACAGCATTGTCAAGGCCAAGCCGTCAGCGGCGAAAGGCCGGTATCTGAAGAGCATCACCGTGTCGTCGACGATGGGACCCGGCGTGCGAATCGATACGGCCAGCGTCGAAGCGGCGAAGCACTAGGCGAAGAGGATCACGCGAAATGGCTGTCACGAGAGCAACCAAAGAAACCCAGCTCGAGGAGCTGGCCACGGCCTTCAAGGGCGCGGAAACGGCGGTCCTGGTCGACTACCGAGGGCTCAACGTGCCCCAGGTGACCGAGCTGCGACGCCAGCTGCGCGCGGTGAAGGCCGAATACAAGGTCGTCAAGAACACCCTGGCGAAGCGTGCGTTGAAGGGCACGCCGTTCGAGCCACTCGACGTGCACTTTGCCGGCACGACAGCGGTCGCCTACACGGGCACGGACCCGGTGGCGCTGGCCAAGGCGCTGACCACGTTCGCGAAGACCGCGCCGGCCGTGCAAATCAAGGCCGCGGTGGTGCAGGGTCGCGCCGTCAAGCCGAACGAGGTCACAGAGCTCGCGACGCTGCCGGGCAAGCCGGAGCTGTACGCGAAGCTGCTGTTCCTCCTGCAGGCGCCGATGGTGCAGCTCGTCAGCGTGCTCAATGCCGCACCACGGGATCTGCTGACGGTGCTGACGCAGGTGGAGAAAAAGAAGAGCGCATAGCGGGCGCGGGGCTAAAGCCCGCCTTCACATGTGGCAGTGACAGTTGTGGGGCGGCCCTTCAGGGCCGCGGACATTGGACTCGTAGACACGTAGAGAAGAGGAGAAGCGGGAATGTCTCTGACGCAGGATCAGGTGGTCGATTACATCAAGAACATCAGCGTGCTGGAGCTGTCGCAGCTCGTGAAGACGCTGGAGAGCGAGCTCGGTGTCTCTGCGGCCGCCGCAGCGCCGGTGATGGTGGCCGGTGGCGGCGGTGGCGCGGCCGCTGCGGCGCCTGCCGAGGAGCAGACCGAATTCACGGTGACGCTGACCGAAATCGGCAGCAACAAGATCAACGTGATCAAGGTCGTCCGCGAAGTGACCAGCCTCGGACTCAAGGAGGCCAAGGATCTCGTCGAGAGCGCGCCGAAGCCGATCAAGGAAGCCGTGACGAAGGACGAGGCCGCGGCCATCAAGAAGAAGTTCGAAGACGCCGGCGCCAAAGTCGAAGTCAAGTAAGGACGGAGCCGGGGCCAGGTCGACCCCGGTGCGGTTTGTCAAGAGTGCGAGCGTCATGACGCCTGTGGCGGCGGGGCTTCAGCCCCGCTTCCGTGCGGCCCTGAAGGGCCGCCTCCACACTGCTGTGGGCAGCACGGACGCTCGGCGTAAGCAGTTTTTTCCTTTCCGGCTCATTTAGGGGCCGGAGCGGGGACCGGAACGCATGTACAGCCTGCCGAAGAACGTCTACCGCGAGCGCATCGACTTCTCGAAGATCAATACCACGGTCCCGATTCCGAACCTGATTGAAATTCAGAAGAAGTCCTACGAGCGGTTCCTGCAGATGAACCGTCTGCCCTCGGAACGCGAGGACGCGGGTCTGCAGTCGGTATTCAAATCGGTCTTTCCGATCAGCGACTTTAGAGAGAACTCGTCGCTCGAGTTCATCGAGTACTCGATCGGCAACTGGGAGTGCAAGTGCGGCAAGCTCCAGGGGCTGCAGCACCTGCGCAAGCCCTGCGTGAGCTGCGGCGCCACGCTCGTCGCCGACCCGTTCGGCGACAAGGACGTGCTCTGCCCGCGCTGCGGCACGCCGAACCAGGCGCGCGGCGACGTCTGCGACATCTGCGGCCAGACGGTCGGGATGAAGCTGAAGTACGACGTCGACGAGTGCCAGGAACGCGGCATGACTTACGCCGTGCCGCTCAAGGTGACGATCCGCCTCGTGGTCTGGAACAAGGACCCCGAGACCGGGGTGAAGACCATCCGCGACATCAAGGAGCAGGAGGTCTACTACGGCGATATCCCGCTGATGACGGAGCACGGCACCTTCATCATCAACGGCACCGAGCGCGTCATCGTCAGCCAGCTGCACCGCTCGCCGGGCGCTTTCTTCCATTCGGAAGACAAGACGCTGTTCATCGCGCAGATCATCCCGTATCGCGGATCATGGGTCGAGTTCGAGTACGACGCGAAGAACCTGCTCTACGTGCGCATCGACCGCAAGCGCAAGTTCCTCGCGACGGTGTTCCTCCGCGCGCTCGGGCTGCGCGGCGCCGATGAAATCATCCGGACGTTCTATACCGTCGATCGCCTGCACCTGAAGTCGGGCGCGATCTACTGGGCGGTGGGCGACAGCCTGGTCGGGCTGCGCGCCAAGAAGGAAATCAAGATCCCCGGCGCCGACCTGACGATTGGCGAAGGCAAGAAGATCAGCGCGTCGGCCATTGCCGCGCTGAAGAAGGCGAACGTCGAGGCGATCGAGGTCATCGACGAGGCGCTCGAGGGCGCCTTCGCCGCCGCCGACATCGTCGATGCGTCGACCGGCGAGGTCATCCTCGAGGCGAATGAGGAGCTGACGCCGCGCGCGATCTCGATGGCGCAGGAGAAGAACATCGACCGCATCGAGGTCTTCTTCCCCGAGAGAGACGACGTTGGCCCGATCATCTCGACGACCTTGCGCAAGGACGCCATCAAGACGCACGAAGAGGCGCTGATCGAGATCTACCGGCGCCTGCGGCCCGGCGATCCGCCGACGCTCGACAGCAGCCGATCGCTCTTCGAGAACATGTTCTTCAACCCGCAGAAGTACGACTTCTCGCGGGTCGGCCGGCTGAAGCTGAACACGAAGCTCGGCACCAAGACGCCGCTCGACGAGAAGATCCTGCACCCGCACGACTTCTACGAGGTCCTCAAGTACCTCTTGAAGCTGCGGAAGAATCCGGCGAACGTGGACGACATCGATCACCTGGGCAACCGCCGGGTGCGCTCGGTGGGCGAGCTGCTCGAGAACCAGTTCCGGATCGGCCTGGTCCGCATGGAGCGGGCGATCAAGGAAAAGATGTCGGTCTACCAGGAAATGGCGACCGCCATGCCGCACGACCTGATCAACGCGAAGCCGGTGATGGCCGCGATTCGCGAGTTCTTCGGGTCGTCGCAGCTGTCGCAGTTCATGGACCAGACCAACCCGCTCTCCGAGATCACGCACAAGCGGCGGCTCTCGGCGCTCGGGCCAGGCGGTCTGTCGCGCGAGCGCGCCGGCTTCGAGGTGCGCGACGTGCACCCGACGCACTACGGGCGCATCTGCCCGATTGAGACGCCGGAAGGGCCGAACATCGGCCTGATCTCGTCGCTGTCGTGCTATTCGCGCATCAACGAGTTCGGCTTCATCGAGTCGCCGTACCGGAAGGTGAAGGACGGCAAGGTGACCGACTACGTCATCGTCACCAATGCCGGCGGCCACCAGAAGTACAAGGCTGGCGACATCGTCGAGGCCGATGAGATCGTCGGCGCCTCGGGCGGGTCGAAGAAGAAGGGGCTCGAGTTCGAGCCGTACTCCTTCTATCTCTCGGCCTGGGAGGAAGACCAGTACATCATCGCGCAGGCGAACGTGAAGCTGAACGAGAAGGGAGGGATCGTCGGCGAGCGGGTCAACGCGCGCCAGGCGGGCAACTTCATTCTCGCCACGCCGAAGGACGTGCAGTTCATCGACGTCTCGCCGAAGCAGCTGGTCTCGGTCGCGGCATCGCTGATCCCGTTCCTCGAGAACGACGACGCGAACCGCGCGCTGATGGGATCGAACATGCAGCGCCAGGCGGTGCCGCTGCTGCGGGCACGGGCGCCGTATGTCGGCACCGGCATGGAGTACATCACCGCGCGCGATTCCGGCGCGGTGGTCCTTGCGCGCCGGTCCGGCACGGTCGACTACGTCGACAGCCAGCGCATCGTCGTCCGCGTCGAGGGTGAGGAGGAAGGCGTCAGCAAGGAAATGGGCGCTGACATCTACAACCTGACCAAGTTCAAGCGGAGCAACCAGAACACCTGCATCAGCCAGAAGCCCATCGTCGGCGAGGGACAGAAGGTGCACAAGGGGCAGGTGCTCGGTGACGGGCCCTGCACCGAGCTTGGCGAGCTGGCGCTCGGCCGGAACGTGCTGGTCGCGTTCATGCCGTGGCGCGGCTACAACTTCGAGGACGCGATTCTCGTCTCCGAGAAGCTGGTGAAGGACGACTACTACACGTCCATTCACATCGAGGAGTTCGAGATCGAGGCGCGCGACACGAAGCTCGGGCCCGAGGAAATCACTCGCGACATCCCGAACGTGTCGGAAACGTACCTGCGCGACCTCGACGACAGCGGCATCATCCGCATCGGCGCTTACGTCAAGCCTGGCGACATCCTCGTCGGCAAGGTGACGCCGAAGGGTGAGACGCAGCTGACGCCGGAGGAAAAGCTGCTGCGCGCGATCTTCGGCGAGAAGGCTGGCGACGTGCGCGATGCGTCGCTCATCTGCCCGCCGGGCATCGAGGGCATCATCGTCGGCGTCAAGATCTTCTCCCGCAAGGGCATCGAGAAGGATGACCGCGCGAAGGCGATCGAGCAGGACGAGCTCGACATGATGGAGAAGAACCTGCAGGACGAAATCCGCATCCTTCACGACGAGGTGAAGAAGCGGGTCGCGCGGATGCTGCAGGGACAGACGCTGCGGACCGACCTGTTCGACGAGTTCGGCCGTGACCGACTGCTCAAGAAGGGCACCGTGCTGACGCCTGAAGTGCTGCAGGACCTGCAGTACGACCGGCTGATTCGCCTGAAGGTGCAGAGCGACGATCCGGGCCTCGAAGACGAGCTGCGCCTGCTCGAGCAGCGCACCGAGCGCCAGGTCGAAGTCATCCGCCAGCTGTTCGAAGAGAAGAAGGAGAAGATCCGCCGCGGCGACGAGCTGCCGCCGGGGGTCATCAAGCTGGTCAAGGTGTACGTCGCGATGAAGCGCAAGCTGTCGGTCGGCGACAAGATGGCCGGCCGCCACGGCAACAAGGGCGTAATCGCGCGCATCCTGCCGGACGAGGACATGCCGTATCTGCCGGACGGTACGCCGGTGGAGATCGTGCTCAACCCGTTGGGCGTCCCGTCGCGCATGAACGTCGGGCAGATTCTCGAGACCCACCTCGGGTGGGCCGCGCACGCGCTCGGTCTCTACTTCGCCACGCCCGTCTTCGACGGCGCGACGGAAGCCGAGATCAAGAAGCGGCTCGAGGATTCTGGCTTGCCGTCGAGCGGCAAGACGCCGCTCTTCGACGGCATGACGGGCGAGTCGTTCGAACAGCAGGTGACGGTGGGCTACATCTACATGCTCAAGCTGTCGCACCTGGTCGACGACAAGATCCACGCGCGGTCGATCGGGCCGTACTCGCTGATCACCCAGCAGCCGCTGGGCGGCAAGGCGCAGTTCGGCGGTCAGCGGTTCGGCGAGATGGAGGTCTGGGCGCTCGAGGCCTATGGGTCGGCGCACATCCTCCAGGAGCTGCTCACGGCGAAGTCGGACGACGTGACCGGTCGCGCGAAGATCTACGAAGCGATCGTCAAGGGCGATGCGAGTTACACGCCGGGTCTGCCCGAGTCGTTCAACGTGCTGATCCGCGAGCTGCAGTCGCTGTGCCTGGACGTCGAGCTGGTCACGACGAAGCGCAAGCCGGTCGAACCGGAAGCGCCGGTCGAGCCGGTACTGGAGCCGGTGTAAGGAAGCTTTGTGTGGCGCGGGGCTAGAGCCCCGCCGCCACAAGGTGGCTACGGAATGTGGAGGCGGGGCTTCACCCCCGCGAGAGAGAAGGAAAGTGTAGGGCGGACCTTCCGCCTTCGCTAAAGCTCCGGCGGACTCGCTGTAGCCTGGGCGGAGGCGGTCAGGTCCGCCAGGCTCACTGCCCGCCGGCATCGACCGGACGCAGTCACAGCAATTGTGGAGGCGGGGCTTCAGCCCCGCAAGACGAAGGCAAAACATGAGACCGAGCCTGCACGATAGCAAGACCCAGTTGCGCACGGATTTCGACGCCATCCGTATCAGCCTGGCGTCGCCGGACAAGATCATGTCGTGGTCGCACGGCGAGGTGACCAAGCCGGAGACGATCAACTACCGGACGTTCAAGCCCGAACGCGACGGCTTGTTCTGCGCGAAGATCTTCGGACCGATCACCGACTGGGAGTGCCTCTGCGGCAAGTACAAGCGCATGAAGCACCGTGGCGTGATCTGCGACAAGTGCGGTGTCGAGGTGACGCAGGCCAAGGTGCGCCGCGAGCGCATGGGCCATATCACCCTGGCGACCCCGGTCAGCCACGTCTGGTTCTTCAAGGGCCTGCCGAGCCGCATTGGCCACCTCCTCGACATCTCGCTCCGCGATCTCGAGCGCGTCCTCTACTTCGAGGCGTACGTCGTCATCGATCCGGGCGAGACCGAGCTGAAGCAGAACCAGCTGCTCACCGAGGAGCAGTATCGCAAGGCGCGCGAGGACTACGCGCACAAGTTCCGCGCGCAGATGGGCGCGGAGGCGATCAAGGAGCTGCTGAAGCGCGTGAACGTCGAGCGTCTCGCCGAAGAGATGCGCGCGAAGATGCGCGCCGAGACCTCGGCGCAGAAGAAGCTGAAGTACGCCAAGCGGCTGAAGGTGGTCGATTCGTTCCGGAAGTCGAGCAACCAGCCGAACTGGATGATCCTCGACGTGATTCCGGTGATCCCGCCGGAGCTGCGTCCGCTGGTCCCGCTCGACGGCGGCCGTTTCGCGACCTCCGACCTGAACGACCTCTATCGCCGCGTCATCAACCGGAACAACCGGTTGAAGAAGCTGATTGAGCTGAAGGCGCCGGATGTCATCATCCGCAACGAGAAGCGCATGCTGCAGGAGGCCGTCGACGCGTTGTTCGACAACGGCCGGCGCGGCCGCGTGCTCCGCGGCGCCAACAACCGGCCGCTGAAGTCGCTGTCGGACACCCTGAAGGGCAAGCAGGGCCGCTTCCGCCAGAACCTGCTCGGCAAGCGCGTCGACTACTCGGGCCGCTCGGTCATCGTCGTCGGGCCCGAGCTGAAGCTGCACCAGTGCGGCCTGCCGAAAAAGATGGCGCTCGAGCTGTTCAAGCCGTTCATCTACAACAAGCTCGAAGAGCGTGGCCTCGTCGCGACCATCAAGCAGGCCAAGGAGATGGTCGAGCAGCAGAAGCCAGAGGTGTGGGACATCCTCGAAGAGGTGATCAAGGAGCACCCGGTGCTCCTGAACCGCGCCCCGACGCTGCACCGGCTCGGGATCCAGGCGTTCGAGCCGACGCTGGTCGAAGGCAAGGCAATCCGCATCCACCCGCTCGTCTGCACGGCGTTCAACGCCGACTTCGACGGCGACCAGATGGCGGTGCACATCCCGCTCTCGCCCGAGGCGCAGATCGAGGCCTCGGTACTCATGATGTCGAGCAACAACATCATGTCGCCGGCCAACGGCGCGCCGATCGCGGTGCCGTCGCAGGACATCGTGCTCGGCTGCTACTACCTGACCAAGGCCAAGAGCGGCGCCAAGGGCGAGGGCCGCGCCTTCGCGTGCGCCGACGACGTGCTGCTCGCACTCGAAGCGGGCGAAGTCGAAACGCTGACGCCGATCCGGCTTCGGTTCAGCGGCGAGCTGCTGGATCTGCGGCGGCGCGCGACGATCAGGACGTGCTGCGAACCGAAGTGCAGAAGGTGACGAGCAAGATCATCACGACCACCGTCGGCCGGGTCATCTTCAATGATGCCCTGCCGAAGGGACTGCCCTACGTCAACGGCCTGCTGAAGAAGAAGGGCCTGCAGATGCTGGTGCAGTTCTGCTATCTGCGCGACGGCCGCGAGCGCACGGTCGACATGCTCGACAGCCTGAAGAACCTCGGGTTCACCTACGCCACGAAGTCGGGGCTGTCGATCGGCATCGACGACCTGGTCATCCCGGGCGAGAAGCGCGACCTCGTCAAGAAGGCGAACGACGAAGTGATCCGCGTCGAGCAGCAGTACCTGGAGGGTGCCATCACCTACGGTGAGCGGCGCAACAAGGTCATCGCGATTCTGGTCGGAGGCGACGGAAAAGATTTCCGACGAGATGTTCGAGGAGATGAAGGACCAGGACAAGGCCGGGCGGTTCAACTCGGTCTACATCATGGCCGACTCGGGCGCGCGCGGCAGCAAGCAGCAGATCCGCCAGCTGGCCGGCATGCGCGGCCTGATGGCCAAGCCGTCGGGCGAGATCATCGAGACGCCGATCACGTCGAACTTCCGTGAAGGCCTCACGGTGCTGCAGTACTTCATCTCGACGCACGGCGCGCGCAAGGGTCTCGCCGACACGGCGTTGAAGACGGCGGACTCGGGCTACTTGACGCGTCGTCTCGTCGACGTGGCGCAGGACGTGATCATTTCCGATTACGACTGCGGCGCGCTCGACGGCATCGAGGCGCGGGCGATTCTCGAAGGCGGCGAGATCATCGAGCCGCTGCGCGACCGCATCATCGGCCGCGTCACGCTCGAGAAGCTCGTCGATCCGTTCACCGGTGAGACCCTGGTCGACATCAACGAAGACATCGACGAGGAGAAGGCCCAGGCCGTCGAGGAGGCGGGCATCGAGAAGGTGAAGATTCGGTCGGTGCTCACGTGCGCGAGCCGAAGGGGCGTCTGCACGAAGTGCTATGGCCGCGATCTCGCCACCGGCAAGATGGTCGAGCTCGGACAGGCGGTGGGAGTCATCGCCGCCCAGTCGATTGGCGAGCCGGGCACGCAGCTGACGATGCGGACGTTCCACATCGGCGGCACGGCGTCGCGCGTCTCGGAGCAGTCGACGCAGGAGTCGAGGCACGACGGCACGGCGCGCTACGAGAACATCCAGTACGTCGACGCCGCCAAGGAAGGCGGCCGCACGGAGCTGGTCGCCATGAACCGCACCGGCACCCTCATCGTCCAGGACGAGAAGGGCCGCGATCGCGAGCGCTACCCGGTGATCTACGGTGCGCGCCTGCGGGTGCGAGACGGCGAGGCGGTCAAGTCGGGCGACCTGCTGCTCGAATGGGATCCGTACACGTTCTCGATCCTCACGGAAGAGGCGGGCAGCATCCGCTTCAAGGACATCATCGATGGCCTGACCGTGCACGAGGAGACCGACGAGATCACGGGCCTCTCGCGCCACATCATCATCGATTCGCCGGACGAGAAGAAGCAGCCGACGGTCGAGATCCGCGACGCCGCCAACAAGGTGACGCGCCGCTACCACATGCCGTCACGCGCCCACTTGATGGTGGACGAGGGTGACCTCGTGACGCCGGGCGCGGTGCTCGCGAAGATCCCGCGTGAGACCACGAAGACCAAGGACATCACGGGCGGTCTGCCGCGCGTGGTCGAGCTCTTCGAGGCGCGCAAGCCGCGCGAGACGGCCGTCATCAGCGAGATCGATGGCATCGTCAAGCAGGGCGGGATCGTCAAGGGCCTCCGCAAGATCATCGTGGTGCCCGACGATGCCGGCGAGCCGCGGGAATACTCGCTGCCGCGCGGTGTGCACGTGAACGTGCAGGAAGGCGAACGGGTGCGCGCGGGCGAGCCGTTGATGGACGGCCCGAGCAATCCGCACGACATCCTGAACGTGCTGGGCGAGAAGGCGCTCCAGAGCTACCTGGTGAACGAGATCCAGGAGGTCTATCGGCTCCAGGGCGTCAACATCAACGACAAGCACATCGAGACGATCGTGCGGCAGATGCTGCGCTGGGTGAAGATCGAGGACGTCGGCGACACCGAGTTCCTGATTGAGGAGCAGGTGGACAAGTTCCGGTTCCTCGAAGAGAACGAGCGCGTGATTGCCGATGGCGGGCGTCCGGCGACCGGCCGGCCGCTGCTGCTCGGCATCACGAAGGCGTCGCTCTCGACCGAGTCGTTCATCTCGGCGGCGTCGTTCCAGGAAACGACGCGGGTACTCACGGAAGCGTCCATCTCCGGCAAGGTCGATCACCTGCGCGGCCTGAAGGAGAACGTCACGATGGGCCGGCTGATTCCGGCCGGCACCGGCTTCGAGTGGTATCGGAACGTCCGGATTCCGCCGGACGAGCCGCCACCGCCGCCGCCGATCGCGCAGCCGAGCGACGACGAGCTCGATCTCGATCGCGAGATGGAGTACCTGGTGGAGCCGGAAGAAGCGCTCGGACCGGCGAGAGACGTGCTGGAGTAAGGTGGGGCCAGGCCCCAATTGGCGCAACGAAGGGCGGCCGCCTCACGGAGGCGCCGCCCTTTTCATTTTGGGGTCGGGATAAATTTCACTTTCTGCTCACGTCCTCCGCAAAAAGTGAAATTTATCCGACCCCAATTTCAATTTTGAGCCAGTAATCGTTCGCTGACAAAATCGTGATCGCCGATCGACCCCAGCCATCCGGCCCTATCCCACTGGGCTTGCTATACTACGCGCGCGCCCTTGTGTGGCGCCGCTAGCGTCATGCTGACTGCTCACGCCGAGTCCGAAATCGGACCAGTACGATCGGTCAACGAAGACGCCTGGCTGGTTGCGCCGGAGATCGGCCTCTTTGCCGTGGCCGACGGCATGGGCGGTCACAACGCCGGTGAGGTGGCGTCGCAGCTGGCGCTCGAAGCCCTGGGCGCCTTCATCCGACGATCCGACGGTCACTCCGATCTTTCGTGGCCGTACGGCGTCGACCCGGAACTGACGTTCCTGGCCAACCGCCTGCGAACGGGCATTCATCTTGCGAACCGCCGTGTGTTCCGTGCGGCGGAAGGCCACGACGACTACACCGGCATGGGCACCACCCTTGTCGGTCTGCTCGTCGCCGACGGTCGCGCCGTGATCGGCAACGTCGGTGACAGCCGCATGTATCGGCTCACGCCGGCGGGCGAGTTCGGGCCGATCACGCAGGACGACTCGTGGGCGGCCGCCCTCAAGGCACAGGGGCTTGCGGCCAACGAGCTGTCACAGCATCCCATGCGCCATGTGCTGACCAACGTGATCGGCGCGCGCGACCAGGTCGAGGCCCATCTCGCCGAATTCGAGGTGTCGGCCGGCGACTGCTTCCTGCTCTGCTCCGACGGTCTCTACGATCCGATGGGCGACGGGGAACTGCGTCGTCTGCTCGCCGCCGCGGGCAGCCCGCACGAGAAGGCGCGGGCGCTGGTGACGCGGGCGCTCGAGCTCGGGTCGCGCGACAACGTCACCGCGCTCGTCGTGTGCGTAGGAGACTGGGCGTGACCGGTGGCCGGCACGACCCCCCCGCCGTCAGGACCGGCGACGCCATTGCTGTTCCGTCGTCGCGCGCCGCGATGCCGGAACGCATCGGCCAGTTCCGCGTCGTCGAGCGCATCGGCCGCGGCGCGATGGGCGTGGTCTACAGCGCACGCGACGTCGAATCAGGCCGCGCCGTCGCGATCAAGCTGATGATGGCGGATCTCGAAGGCGACCGCGAAACCCGCGTCCGCTTCGAGCGCGAAGCCCGCGTCGCCGGCGAGATGCTCCACCGCAACGTCATCAACGTCTATGAAATGGGCGAGGAGGACGGCCGGCTCTACATGGTGATGGAGCTGCTCGACGGCGAGACGCTCGGCGATTACCTGAAGCGCGTCGGCAAACTGCCCCTGGAGCGCGGGCTCGATCTGATGATGCAGGTGTGCGAGGGGCTCGCGGTGGCGCACGCCCATGCGATCGTGCACCGCGACGTCAAGCCCGGCAACCTGTTCGTGCTGCGCGATGGCGGCTTGAAGATCCTCGATTTCGGTGTCGCACGCCTCGCCAACTCCAGCATGACCGCCAGTGGATTCATCGTCGGCACCCCGGATTTCATGTCGCCCGAGCAGGCGCGCGGCAAGGAGATCGATCAGCGGTCCGACGTGTTCTCGGCGGGTGCGGTGTTCTACTACATGCTGTCCGGCCGCAAGCCGTTCGCCGCCAACGATCTTCCCGCGGTGATCCACAAGGTGAATAGCGAGGACCCTCCGCCGCTCACGCCCGACGAGGCGCCGCCCGGGCTCGCGCGCATCGTGACGAAGGCGCTTGCCAAGTCGACGGCGGATCGCTATCCGGACATGGGCGCCCTTCTTGCCGATCTCGTCCGGTTCGAACGCGACTACGATCGGGAGTCGCGGACGATGGCGCTCGTCGCCCGCCAGGAGGCCGTCGAGCTTGCGCGGCTCGTCTCCGAGCGGCTCGCGCTGGCGGATCGGCTCGGCGTCGTCACCGATGCCAGCGAATCACCGTTCAGCGACGCGCTGCTGGACCGGTATCCGGTCCTCGAAGAACGCGGTCCAGACGCTCTGGGTGTCGTCCCGTTTCGCCGGGCGACGCTGATGGAGATTCGTGAAGGCCTCGGCGGACGGCGCGCCGAGGTGCTCGAGGAATTGCAGCGGCTGCGCCACATGGGAGCCGTGATGTGAGCCGCCATCTGGTGCTGGACGACGGCCGGAGTCAGCGTGAGCTGATGCTGCGTGAACGACTGACCGTTGGCCGCGATCCGGACTGCGACGTCTCCGATGCGGATCCGCGGCTGTCGCGCCGCCACGCCGAGTTCAGCCTCACGCCATTCGGTCTCCAGGTGAAGGATCTGGAGAGCCGGAACGGTGTCCGGGTGAACGGCCGTCTCGTGAAGGACGCGCTGCTGTCGCCGGGCGACCTCGTCGAGATTGGCCACCTCCGGCTTCGGTTCGTCGACGACGCGGCCGTGGACCCGGCCGGGCAGGCATTGCCGACCGTCTCGCCGCGTCCGGTCGACCAGGTGCAGGTGAAGGAAGGGCTCGAAGACGATCGGACCCGCGTCATCGCAGCGCCGCCGATGTCGACGTTGGTGTCGGGGGCGATCTCGCTTCCACCGGGAGCTTGTCTCGGTGCGGATCCGGGAGCGATCGCCATTCGTGAGAGCATGCTGGCGCCGGCGCGGCCGGTGCCGCCCGCGCTGGGGGTGCAGGATCTGGTGGCGAAGGCGTGGGGCTGGCGCGTGCTGGGTCAGGGCCTCCTGCTGGCGGGCATTGTCTTCTTGATGGCGGTCATCCCCATGTTGAACTGGTTCAGCAGCGTGACCGGGCCGATGTCGGCGGGGCTCCTGTTGCGCATGTTGTCGGCGCCGTTGCTGGCGTCGCTTTTTGCCGGGCTCATGGTGGCATCGCTCATCGCCCGTACGACCGCGCGAGCGCTCAGGCAGGATGACCATCCTCGAGCCTGAAGGCGCCATCACCGCGCGGATCCTGGTGTTTCGCGCCGATGCCGTGCATCGCGCGATCGAGCTGGGCAGCCGCGTGGTGACAATTGGGCGCGGCGCGCAGAACGACATCGTCCTCGACGATCCGGATCGCACGATTTCGAGGTTCCACGCCGAAGTGCGGCCCGAAGACGGCCGCTACGTGCTCGTCGATCTTGGCAGTCAGAATGGCACCTGGTCCGATGACACGCGGATCGACCGGGTGGAGCTGAAACGGGGCACGCCAGTGATGATCGGTCCGTATCGTCTGGTCTTCGACGATACGCCGCTCGGGTGAGGAGTCGAGGTTGGAGACGCCGGCGACGATTGGCCGATACGAAGTCATCGAGCGCGTGGGACGCGGCGGGATGGGTGTGCTCTACCGCGGCCGCGATCCCATCCTCGATCGCGAAGTCGCGATCAAGGTCATGGCCGGCGACTTCTCGTCCGACGAGTCGGCGCGCACCCGCTTCTACCGCGAGGCCCGTGCCGCGGCGCGCCTGCAGCACCGGAACATCGTCACGATCTTCGAGTTCGCCGAAGCCGGCGGAATGCCGTATATCGCGATGGAGTTCCTCCGCGGCCAGAGTCTGGCGCAGCGCGTGCAGTCCGGGCCGCCGCTCACGCTCGTCCAGAAGCTCGACATCGTCACCCAGCTGCTGACCGGTCTGCACTACGCGCACGAGCAGGGCATCGTCCACCGCGACGTGAAGCCGCCGAACATCTGGCTGCTCGACGACGGCACGGTGAAGCTGCTCGACTTCGGCATCGCGAAGATTGCCGCGTCGACGATGACCAACGCGGGCAGCATTCTTGGCAGCGCGTTCTACATGGCGCCCGAGCAGATCTCGGGTCGCGAAGTGGACGGCCGCGCCGACATCTTCGCAAGCGGCGTCGTGCTCTACGAGCTGCTCTGCAATCATCGGCCGTTCGAAGGCGATTCGCCGACGGTTGTGATGATGAAGATCGTCAACGAAAACGCGCAGCCGATCGGGCGGTTCGTCCAGGATCTGCCGCCGGCCCTGGTGTCGGCCGTCATGCGCGCGCTCAACAAGGAAGCGTCGCGACGATTCCCGCATGCCGGAGATTTCGGCGCTGAGCTCCGCCTGCTGCGGCTCGCCGCCGAGCGGGGATCCGAAACGCTGGCGGGAGAGACTGCCGAATCTGGCGCAAACGATGTACGGCGCAGGAACGCCGGAAGGGGCGGCGAGCGACGCGGCGGCCCTCGGCGAGCCGGCCGGTCATGCCGCCCTGCCTGGCACGGGCACGTTCTCCGGCACGGCGGCCGTGGGCGGCAGCCGCATGTCCACCTGGATAGCCGTGGCGGCGGCGGCGCTCGCCGCGGTCGCGGTCGCGGTGGCGCTCACGGGTCGTGACGGCGGCACCCGCGCGACGGCAACGACCGGCACGGCGCCCACTCCCGATTCGTCCAAGGCTCCGGCCGGCGCAGTCAGATCCGGTCCGCGCCGTCGACCGGGTCAAGCTGGTGTCGGATCCCGAGGGCGCCAGGATTCTCGTGAACGGTCAGGACGCCGGCGTCACGCCCGCCGACGTGTCGCTTGCCGACCTGCGCGGCGGCAAGGTTCGCCTGAGCAAGCGCGGATACCGCGCCGCCGACGTGCGCGCGTCGGCGTCACAGGTAGAATCGGGCGTCGTGCTCATGAGGCTGGCTCCCGAGCCGACCGGCATCAGCGTCGCCGTCTCCGGCAGCTACCCGTTCGAGGTCTGGGACGGCGGCCGCAGGATTTCCTCGGCGTCCACGCGGCATGATCTCGCCGTGGAGTCCGCCCGCACGCTGCGGCTTCGCGCGCCCGAGGGTCCTGCTCGACTCGCCGCTGCGCGTCGACGGCGCGATCGGGAGCCGCGTCTCCGCCGCCGCGCCGGCCCTCGGCCGGTTGACGCTGCGGACCACGCTCGAGACCTGCAAGGTCGTCATCGGCGGCCGCGACTTCGGCTACCCGCCGCTCACGGCGCAGCCCGTCGCCGCGGGCAGCTACGAGCTGCAGCTGCGGTGCCCCGATGGCACGACCCGCTCGTCGCGCGTCTCGGTCAGCGCCGGCGAGACGCGGACGGAAGTCATTCGATGACGGGTGGCGCCTCTGTGCGGGCGTCTGGCCTTGCGTTGCTCGTCTGCCTGGCGGCGAAGGCGGTGCTCGTCGCGCAACCGAACGTCGAGGATCAGGCCCGCCGTCAGCTCGAGAGCGGCCGCGAGTTCTATCGTGCCGGCCGGTATGTCGAGGCGGTCAAGGACTTTCAGACCGTCGCCGAGGGCTACCCGACGTCCAGCGTGGCCGATGATGCGCTGCTGGCGATCGCCGACTATCAGCTGGAGCTCGCGCGGGATCCGATGTCAGCGCGCGCGACCGCGGACACGCTGATCAAGAAATACGCGACCGCGGATTCAGCGCCGATGGGGTACGTCATCATCGGGCGCGCGACCCTCGAGATCGATCAGACTCCGGCCGGCCTGGACTCGGCCCTGGCCAGCTTCGATCGCGTGCCGCGGCTGTTCCCGAAGAGCGACGCGGTGGCGCCCGCCCTCTATTACGGGGCCGAGGTCGATCGGCGGGCCGACCGCGCCTCGAGCGCGCTCGATCGATTGCAGCGTCTGGCGCTCGAATTCCCCGCGATCGGTCTGGGCCGCGCGGTCCGGGCTGCTCGAATCGCGGCTGCTCGTCGGCGCCGGTCAGCCGAAAGAGGCGATGCGCGCACTGCAGCGTGTCATCCGCCGCTTTCCGTCGAGCGATGAAGCCGGAACCGCGCGCGCCTGGAACACGATCCTGTACCGTGTCTATCTGCGCGCGTCTCCAGGACCGGCGTTCACGGCGTCAGCGCACACGATCACCGGCCCCGGCGGCAGGCTGCGGGACGTGGCGGCGTTGTCCCTGGCCCCTGACGGCAAGCTGGGTGTGGCCACGCGGGCAGGCATTCTGGTGATCGACGAGAAGGGCGCGATTGCGCGTCAGGCCCCGTCGAGCGAGCCCCGGCAGCTGCAGTTCGATCGGCAGAACCGCCTGACGATCGTGCAGCGGGCGGTTGTCCTTCGCGAGAACGAGCGTGGCATGCAGCGGGTCGCGCTCACCGCGGCGACCAGTGGCGGTCCCAGGCTGCTGCAGGACATTCGGCCGGTGCGCTCCTCTCGAACGGCGAGCTGGTCGTCGCCGATCGCGACCTGCGCTCGGCGTATCGGTTCAATCAGTCGGGGCAGTTCGTGGCCGCATTCGGGCCGGGCCGGATCAACCGGCTGGCGTTGAGCGTCAACGACCGCCTCGCAGCGCTCGACGGCGACACGCGCGGGATCGCGATGCCGGATCGCACGGGCAAGGTGCTGGCGCGGATTCCGGCGCGCGGCACCGGCTACGAGCTGACGGCGCCGGTCGATCTCGCGTTCGACGTGTTCGAGCACCTGTATGTGCTGGAGCGCACGCAGGTGGCGATCTTTGCCGTCGGCGGCAAGCTGCTCGCGACGTTCACGCCGGACCAGGCGAGCGGGTTCAGGGCGGGCGCGGCGCTTACGCTCGATCCGGCGGGCCGGCTGTACATCTATGACGAGGCCACCAGTCGTGTCGTCGTATACCAGTAGGGGCGCATGGCAATGCGCCGAGGTGGGGTTGCCCCAATCGATCGACGCGGGCGCCCGGACGATCCGGGCGATGCCTCGGGGCGCATTGCCATGCGCCCCTCCATCGTCTGTGTTCTGCTGTGCGCGTTGTGGCGTTCGGCCACGCCCAGCAGACCGAACCCCCGAGCTGACGCAGGCGCGTCAGTACTTCGATGCGCTCGATTACGAACAGGCGATGCCGTTGCTGGATCGGGCGATCGGTGCGCTGGAGCCGTTGGCCGCGCGCGATCCGGCCAGCGCGACGACGCTGGTGGCCGCTTATGAGATGCGCGCGCGCGCCAGGTTCGGCACCGGCAACCGCGATGGCGCGAGCACCGACTTCAAGGCCGTGCTCGCCATCGAATCCGGCCTTCACGCTGGGCGAAGGTGTGTCGCCGCGGATCGTCGCGCTCCTCGACGAGGTGAAGACCACCACGCTCGGGGCCGTCGAGCTCACGCTCGAACCGCCTGGCGCCGACCTTGTCGTCGATGGTGTCCGGCGGAAGCTCCAAGGCACGCGGCTGGCGCTGACCGGCGGGTCCCACGCGATCAGCGTGATCCGGGCCGGCTACAAACCGGTCGAGCAGTCGGTGCTGGTGACCGTCGGCGAGACCGTGCCGTTGACGATCACGCTCGAGCGCGTGTCGAGCGTGGTCAGCATCATCACGTCGCCGCCAGGCACCGAGGTCGTCATCAACGCGACGCCGCGCGGCAAGACGCTGTCAGGTCCGCTGCCGCCGGGCCTCGAGGAACTGCCGCAACGAATCGGCGTGCCGCCAGCCAGATTTCTCAGCCACTGCTGCTGAGCGATCTCACGACCGGCACGTTCGACGTCGAGTTTCGCCGCGAATGCTACGTGTCGCAGCACCGGACCCTCAAGATCGATGCCTTGCGCGACATCGCCGTCGAACCGGTCAAGCTGGAGCCGGCGATTGGGACGCTCGTCGCGGCAAGCGACCCGCCGGGCGTAACCGTCAGCGTGGACAGCGAGGCCCGTGGCACGTCGCCGCTTACGCTCGACGGCATCTGCGCCGGCCCGCACGTCGTGGAATTCAAGGGGTCGGGCGGCCGCGCGGTGCAGCGGGTGACCGTGGCCACCGGGCAGCGCGTCGAGGCGCACGGGCGGGTCCGGCCGGCCTTCGCGATCGATTGCCGCGCCGGCCGCTTCCGGAACCGCGGCGGATCCGCGGCTTGCGGTCGAGCGGGCGCTGGCCGATGCGGATCAGTTGCTGCTCTATGCGCCGCCGGCCGACGTGGTCGAAGAAGTGCTGACGCGCGAGCCCGTTTCGGACGAGTGGTTCGGCGTCGGGGACGTGCAGACGCCCACCACACCGGCCAATCGGCGCGAGCGACTCGTGCGGCTGGCGGACGCGTTCGACGCCCAAGGCGTGGCCTGGATTCACCCGGCGCGGCCGGGCGCCAGCGAAGTCCAGATCGCCCTGGCTGCGCCGGGGGGCGCGGAGCCGGACGTCCTGACCGTGGTCCTCGATCAGCCCGACAGCGTGAAGCAGGCGCTCGATCGACTGAATGCGCCGCTCGTGCTCTTCCGGGGCTCCCTCGGGATGGTGCCCCTCGACGTCCTCGACGTGAAGGGCGTGGTCGTCGCCGACGTCGATGCCGACGGCCCTGCGGCAGGCGCCGGCATCAAGCCCGGCGACATCGTCGACAGCATTGACGGCCAGGCCATCGAGTCCGTGCAGGATCTGGAGGCCCGGCTGACCAGCCAGACCGCTGCTCGGGTCAACTTGAGCGTCAAGACGGGGACAACCGCCGCGCGTCCCGTGGCGGTGACCATCCGGCGCGTGCCCGTGCTCCAGACAGGGTCGGATCGCTTCCTGCCCGCCAACGGCGTCGTGGCGGTGCTGCGATCCCGATTGTCGGCCGCCACGGATCCGGCCGAACAGGCGGTCTTGCGCTTGAATCTCGCCGCAGCTCTTCTCCAGGCGGGCGCCCCCGCCGACGCGCGGACCCTCCTGGAACAGGTCAGCCTCCCTGCGGGATCGGGAGTTTCGAAGGGCACCGTGCAATATCTGACCGGCGAGGCTGCACTGGCCCTTGGCGACAAGGCCGGCGCGGCCCAGGCCTTTGAATCCGCCCGCCAGGCGGGGGGACGGCTCGCGGACGACGGACCGGCGGTCGAATCGCTCGCTTCGCGAGCGCTGGACCGCCTTAAATAGGCGCCCTCGCTCCGCTCGGGCGGGGGCGCGGCCTTCGCGAGGGACGGCCTCGCCTAAGGCTCGGCCGAGGGCCGCGCTTCGCGCGGAGCGGAAAGCCTTTCCGGTGCGAACGACGTGAGCGCGCCCCTCGGCGCCGAAGGCGCCGCCCCTAGCGGCCGCAGGCCGCGGCCTTCGCCGAGCGAAGCGAGGCGCCCCTCGGGGCGTGTACACCTTTCGTACCTACTCGATTCGTGTAGACTCACGGCCCGATGGCCGACGACGATCGCGATCCTGGGCTGACAATGGACTGTCCGGAATGTGGAGCAAGGCTGGCATTTGTGGCGTCAAAACCGGCAGACGCGGTATTTCTCTATCGCTGCCGGCGACACGGCCTATTTGTTGTGAGCCCTGACGCGACCTGGCCGGTTCCGCTTTCGGAAGAGTAAAGGGCCCCCCCGTCGATTTCACCGCTTCTTGCGCCAGCGGGCGGCAACGGCTTTCTTGGCAATAGCCGACCGCCTGATGGTTGATAGCGCCGCAGCCCGTGCATGGCCGCCCCTAGAGGCCTCCAGCCGCGACAGGGCGACGGCGGCGGGGTTCCTGGTGTCGGGCATCTCGGCCGGCCTGGCAGCCTGTTCGGTAGCCTCTTGGACAACCTGCCACGCAAGCTGATTTTGGGTCGCGCGGGCGTTTTTTGGGTATGGCAGATTGTCCCACAGGCCGATTCGTGGAGTGGTCTATTCGTGGAGTGGTCTAGATGAAAATCGAAAAAACTAGACCACTACCGAGTCCCCGCGCACTCTTGACCAGCGGCGGGCAGTCCTGTATCCTCGATAGGTTCTGTCGCCGCTAGGAAACCCTATCTAGCGGTGAACCGCGGAAGGCAGAGACAGGAACACCGTCGATCCTGAGGAAAGCGCGTGTGGCTCTCGTGCCGCGAAGCGCTTTCGAGAGCCCGGCCCCCGAGCTGCAACATGGCTGCGGGCCGCGCCCGAGCGATTCAACACATAGGGTGACCACGATCCAGGTGCCGAGCCGCCGAGGCTCCTAGGCTTGGAATCAGCCCGTCGCGCCGTTTGAGACGCGGGCGGTCAAAGGGTTTTCGGAAGCGCGGCCGCCGCCGGCGTGCCATGCCGTTCCGTCAGCGCCGTCGGGGATGCACCGGCGGTCAGGAGCAATTGTGCCGACGATCAGTCAGCTCGTACGCAAGGGCCGTCAGAAGATTGAAACGAAGACGAAGAGCCCCGCGCTGCAGGAGAGTCCGCAGAAGCGCGGCGTCTGCGTCCGCGTCTTCACTCAGACGCCGAAGAAACCGAATTCCGCGCTCCGCAAGGTCGCGCGCGTGCGGCTGACGAACCAGATCGAGGTCACCACCTATATCCCGGGCGTAGGCCACAACCTGCAGGAGCACTCGCTGGTGCTCATTCGAGGCGGCCGCGTGAAGGACCTGCCGGGCGTGCGCTACCACGTTGTCCGCGGCACGCTCGACGCCGTCGGCGTGCAGGGCCGCAAGCAGGGACGGTCGAAGTACGGAGCCAAGAGACCGAAGGCGTAACTGCAGTGCCAAGTTGGAAGTGCCAAGTGCTAAGTGACGTGAAGAGTGGTCAGTGCTCAGTTGTGGCTCTCAGCCACCACTTGCCACTCTCAACTGGCCACTCCACTTAGCACTTGGCACTTAGCACTTAGCACTGTGAGGAACAGTTAGATGCCACGTCGACGCGAAATCCCGAAGCGCGATCCGATCGCCGGATCCGATCTACAGCAGCCCGCTGGTGACCAAGTTCATCAGCACGGTGATGCGCGATGGCAAGCGCAGTCTCGCCGAGCGCATCCTCTACGACAGCCTTAACCTCATCAAGGACCGCACGGGCGACGATCCGATGAAGGTCTTCAAGAAGGCGGTCGACAACGTCAAGCCGAGCCTCGAGGTGAAGTCGCGGCGCGTCGGCGGCAGCAACTATCAGGTGCCAATCGAGGTGAACCCGAATCGCCGGCTCTCGCTCAGCATCCGCTGGCTGGTCGGGCACGCTCGTTCGCGCGGCGACGGCAAGACGATGCAGGAGAAGCTCGCCAACGAGCTGCTCGACGCGTCGAACCTGCGCGGCGGCGCCGTGAAGAAGCGCGAAGACACGCACCGCATGGCGGAAGCGAACAAGGCGTTCGCGCACTATCGCTGGTAGTTCTCGATTTTTCGATTTCTCGGTTTCTCGACTTCTAAGTTCGTATGGCCAGGCAGTCACCACTCAACCGCACGCGGAACATCGGCATCATGGCGCACATCGATGCCGGCAAGACCACGACGACCGAGCGCATCCTCTTCTACACGGGGATTACCTACAAGATCGGCGAGGTCCACGAAGGCACCGCGGTGATGGACTGGATGGAGCAGGAACAGGAGCGCGGCATCACGATCACCTCGGCCGCGACGACCTGTTTCTGGCAGGACCATCGGGTCAACATCATCGACACGCCGGGACACGTCGACTTCACGGTCGAAGTCGAGCGATCGCTGCGCGTCCTCGACGGTGCGGTCGCGGTGTTCGATTCGGTCGCCGGCGTCGAGCCGCAGTCGGAAACGGTGTGGCGGCAGGCGGACAAGTACCGCGTCCCGCGCATCTGCTTCGTCAACAAGATGGACCGCATCGGCGCCGACTTCAAGCGGACGCTCGAGCAGATCGAGACGAAGCTCGAAGGCAACCCGGTGGCGGTTCAGCTGCCGATCGGCAGCGAGGATCGGTTCCGTGGCGTCATCGACCTGATCCGGATGAAGGCCATCGTCTACGTGGACGAGACGATGGGCGCCGAGTACGTGCTCGAGGACATTCCGGCCGACATGGAGGCCGAGGCCAAGGCCTATCACGAAAAGCTGATCGAGAAGGTCAGCGAGTCGGACGATCAGCTGCTCGAGAAGTACCTGGGCGGCGAGGAAATCACGCAGGACGAGATCAAGCGGGCGTTGCGCGCGCGGTGCATCGCGTCGGTGCGCGACGACAAGCAGCCGACGTTCGTCCCCGTCATCTGCGGTTCGGCCTTCAAGAACAAGGGCGTGCAGCCGCTGCTCGACGCGGTGATCGACTACCTGCCGTCGCCGCTCGACGTTCCGCCGGTCCAGGGCCTCGACCCGAACGCGAAGGAGCCGACGATCATCGAGCGCAAAGCCGATGACAAGGAGCCGTTCGCGGCGCTGGCGTTCAAGATCATGACCGACCCGTTCGTCGGTCAGCTGACGTTCTTCCGTGTCTACTCAGGCGTGCTGAACGCGGGCTCCTCGGTGGCGAATGCGACCAAGGGCAAGACCGAGCGGATTGGCCGGCTCCTGAAGATGCACGCCAACAAGCGAGAAGAGATCAAGGAAGTCTACGCGGGCGACATCGCGGCAGCCGTGGGCTTGAAGAGCGTCACCACCGGCGACACCCTGTGCGACGAGAAGAAGCCGATCGTCCTCGAGTCGATGGACTTCCCCGAGCCGGTCATCTCGCTGGCAATCGAGCCGAAGACCAAGGCCGATCAGGAGAAGCTTGGCGTTGGCCTGCAGAAGCTGATGCAGGAGGACCCGACCTTCCGGGTCAAGACCGACGAGCAGACCGGCCAGGTCGTGATTGCTGGCATGGGCGAGCTGCACCTCGAGATCATCGTCGACCGGCTGTTCCGCGAATTCAACGTTGCGGCCAGCGTCGGCAAGCCGCAGGTCGCCTACAAGGAGACGCTCACGCGTCCGGCCGAAGGCGAGATGCGCTACGCCAAGCAGACCGGCGGCCGCGGCCAGTTCGCCGAGGTCGAAGATCCGGCTGTTCCCCGGCGAGCCGGGCACGGGCTACGTGTTCGAAAACGAGATCTCGGGCGGCTCGATCCCCCGCGAGTACATCAAGCCGGTGGACGAGGGGATCAAGGAAGCCCTCACGCGCGGCGTGCTCGCGGGCTACCCGATCGACGACGTGCGGATCGAGCTGTACGACGGCAAGCACCACGAGGTGGACTCGTCGGAAATGGCGTTCAAGATCGCCGGGTCGATGGCATTCCAGGACGCGGCCAAGAAGGCGCGGCCCGTGCTGCTCGAGCCGGTGATGCGCGTCGAGGTGGTCGTGCCGAAGGAATACATCGGCGACGTCATGGGCGACCTGGCGAGCCGTCGCGGCCGCATCCAGTCGCAGGACGAGCGCGGCGGAACGCAGATCGTCAACGCCCGCGTGCCGCTCTCCGAGATGTTCGGCTATGCGACCGACCTGCGGTCGCGGACGCAGGGCCGCGCGACCTACAGCATGCACTTCGATCGCTACGAGCAGGCGCCGCCGAGCGAGAGCGAGCAGGTGGTGGCACGAGTTCAGGGGAAGGCTTGAGAGAGCGACGAGCTCGGAACCGCGAACGTCGAGCTCAGAGCGACGAACGACGAGCTGTTGTGGAGGCGGGGCTCTAGCCCCGCGAGTACGCCGAACACAGATACGGAGCGCACCTCGATGGCGAAGGAAAAATTTGATCGGTCCAAGCCGCACGTGAACGTGGGGACGATTGGGCATATCGACCACGGGAAGACGACGCTGACGGCGGCGTTGACGAAGGTGGCGGCGGACAAGGGCTGGGCGAAGTTCGTGCCGTATGACGAGGTGGCGAAAGCGTCGGAGTCGCAGGGACGGCGGGATGCGACGAAGATCCTGACGATCGCGACGTCGCACGTGGAGTATTCGACGCCGAAGCGGCACTACGCGCACGTGGACTGCCCGGGGCACGCGGACTACATCAAGAACATGATCACGGGCGCGGCGCAGATGGACGGGGGGATCCTGGTGGTGTCGGCGGTGGACGGGCCGATGCCGCAGACGCGGGAGCACGTGCTGCTGGCGCGGCAGGTGGACGTGCCGTGCCTGGTGGTGGCGCTGAACAAAGTGGACGCGGTGGACGACCCGGAGCTGCTGGACCTGGTGGAGCTGGAGGTGCGGGACCTGCTGACGACCTACAAGTTCCCGGGGGACGACGTGCCGGTGGTGCGGGTGTCGGCGCTGAAGGCGCTGAACGGGGAAGCGGACGGGGTGGAGAGCATCCTGAAGCTGATGGATGCGCTGGACACGTATGTGCCGCTGCCGCAGCGCGAGGTGGACAAGCCGTTCCTGATGCCGATTGAAGACGTCTTCTCGATCTCGGGGCGAGGGACGGTGGTGACGGGGCGGGTGGATCGCGGCAAGGTGAAGGTGGGCGAGGAAATCGAGATTGTGGGGTTCCGGCCGACGACGAAGAAAGTGGTGACCGGGGTGGAGATGTTCCGGAAGCTGCTGGACGAAGGGGTGGCGGGGGACAACATCGGGGTGCTGCTGCGGGGCGTGGAAAAAGACGACGTCGAACGGGGGCAGGTGCTGGCCAAGCCGGGGTCGATCACGCCGCACACGAAGTTCAAGGCGGAGGTCTACATCCTGTCGAAGGAGGAAGGGGGGCGGCACACGCCGTTCTTCAATGGCTACCGGCCGCAGTTCTACATCCGGACGACGGACGTGACCGGGTCGCTGCACCTGCCGGACGGGGTGGAGATGGTGATGCCGGGGGACAACACGCAGATCACGGCGGAGCTGATCACGCCGGTGGCGATCGAGAAGGGCGCGCGGTTCGCGATTCGCGAAGGCGGCCGGACCGTGGGCGCCGGAACGATTACCGAGATCATCGCCTAACGGCGGGCTCCGGACTCCGGGCTCCGGGACCCTGTGGAGGCGGCCCTTCAGGGCCGCGGCGAGTGCGGGGCTGCAGCCCCGCCGCCACAACTGAGGATTGAGATGTTCAACGACAAGATTCGCATCCGGCTCAAAGCGTATGACTACCGGGTGCTCGACCAGTCCACGGGCGAGATTGTCGAGACGGCCAAGCGCACCGGCGCGCGGCTGGCGGGTCCGATCCCGCTGCCGACCGAGCGAAACCGCTGGACCGTGCTGCGTTCGCCGCACGTCGACAAGAAGTCGCGCGAGCAGTTCGAGATCCGCACGCACAAGCGGCTGATCGACATCTTCGAGCCGACGCCCCAGACCGTGGACGCGCTGATGAAGCTCGATCTGCCGGCCGGTGTGGACGTCGAGATCAAGGCGTTCGGCAAGGAACACGGGAAGTAAAGCGAGGCTACGGACGGAGCCAAAAAGCATCATGGTTACGGCAATCATTGGCAGAAAAGTCGGGATGACGCAGCTCTTCGACCCCGACGGGACGGTGCAGCCCGCGACCGTGATCAAGGCGGGACCGTGCGTCGTCGTGCAGGCGAAGACGGCGCAGACCGACGGCTACGAGGCGGTGCAGCTCGGGCTGGTCGAGGAGCGGACCCCCAAGGTCACCAAGCCGATCGCCGGCCACTACAAGAAGGCGGCGGTGCCGCCGACCCGCGTGCGCCGCGAGGTGAAGGTCGCCAAGGGTAGCGACACGCCGAAGGCCGGTGAGCAGGTGCTGGTGGCGTCAGTGTTCGCGGCCGGCGAGCGCGTGGACGTCATCGCGACGAGCCGCGGCCTTGGCTTCCAGGGCGTCATGAAGCGGCATCATTTCGCCGGCGGCGCGGCGACGCACGGCTCGATGTTCCACCGCGCGCCCGGCTCGATCGGCGCCTCGTCGTACCCGTCGCGCGTCGTCAAGGGCATGCGCGCCGCGGGCCACATGGGCAGCAAGCGCGTGACGACGCGGAATCTGCGCGTGGTGCAGGTGGACAGCGACAACAACCTGCTGATCGTGCGCGGCGCCGTGCCGGGTGCGGCCGGCGGATACGTCCTGGTGCGCAAGGCGATTGCCGCGAAGCCCGAGCCGAAGCCGCAGGCCGAAGTGGCGACCAAGGGCAAGGCGAAGCCGAAGAAGTAGGGGCGTCATGACTGTAGATGTAGTCAACTCGCAGAACCAGAAGGTCGGTTCCCTCGACGTCCGCGACGATGTGTTCGGCGGCCGGGTGAAGGTCAACCTGATCTGGGAGTCGGTGCGGCACGAGAACGCGGCGCGTCGGCGCGGCACCCACGCCACCAAGAACCGCGCGCTCGTGAGCGGCAGCGGCAAGAAGCCGTGGCGACAGAAGGGCACCGGCCGGGCGCGCGTCGGCGAGATCCGGAATCCGCTGTGGCGGAAGGGCGGCACGGTCTTCGGGCCCCAGCCCCGGAGCTACGACTATCACCTGCCGAAGAAGGTCGAGCTCGGCGCCCTGCGTGCGGCGCTGTCGCAGAAGCTGAAGGACGGCGCCGTGACCGTCGTCGACGCGCTGACCGCGTCCGAGGTGAAGACCAAGGCCGCGGCGGAGCTGCTCAAGGGGCTCGGCGCGACCGGCAAGACGCTCATCGTCGACGTGACGCCCGACGCGAAGTTCGCGCTGTCGGTCAGGAACATCGCCAACGTGCGGGTGGTGCCGAGCGGCCGGGTGACGGCCCGCGACGTGATGGATACCAAGACCGTGATCGCGACGCGCGCGGCCGTGGAGAAACTGCAGGAGGTGCTGGCGTGAAGCTGACCAGCGTGATTCGCCGACCCCTCGTCACCGAGAAGACGACGATCCTGCGCGAGGACGGACGGACGCTCGTGCTGCAGGTGGCGGCCGACGCGAACAAGGTGCAGATCCGGCAGGCTGTCGAGCATCTGTTCGGCTCGAAGGTGGCCGCGGTGCGCACGACCTCGATGCGCGGCAAGTTGAAGCGGCAGGGCCGCTTCGCGGGCCGCCGGCCGGACTGGAAGAAGGCCTACGTGCGGCTCCGCGAGGGCGAGAAGCTGCCGGAGTTCCTCGAAGGAGCCTAGGAAATTGAGGATTGGGGATTGCGGATCGCGGATTTGAAATCCGCAATCCGAAATCCGCAATCCGCAATCCGCAATTACAGGGTGTAGCGAGATGCCGATTCGCACATACAAGCCAACGTCGCCCGGACGACGATTCCAGACCGTCCAGGTGTTCGACGAGATCACCGAGACGCGTCCGCATCGGCCGTTGACCGAGCCGTTGAAGAAGTCGGGCGGCCGGAACAACCGCGGCGAGGTGACGTCCTGGTGGCGCGGTGGCGGTCACAAGCGCGTCTACCGCATCATCGACTTCAAGCGCGACAAGAAGGACATCCCGGGCACGGTGTCGACCATCGAGTACGACCCGAACCGCTCGGCGCGCATCGCGCTCGTCACCTACGCGGATGGCGAGAAGCGGTACATCCTGCAGCCGGCCGGCATAAAGGTGGGCGACACGATCGTGTCGGGTGTCAACGTCGACATCCTGCCCGGCAACACGCTGCCGCTGAAGAACATTCCGCTCGGCACCCTGATCCACAACGTGGAGCTGAAGCCGGGGAAGGGCGGGCAGATCGCGCGCTCGGCGGGATCCTCGGTGCAGCTCGTGGCCAAGGAAGGCGAGTACGCCTCGGTCAAGCTGCCGTCCGGCGAAGTGCGGCGGATCAATCTCGAATGCGTGGCGACGATCGGTCAGGTCGGCAATCTCGATCACGAGAACGTGTCGATCGGCAAGGCCGGCCGGAGCCGCTGGCTCGGTCGCCGTCCCCATGTGCGCGGCGTCGCGATGAACCCTGTGGATCACCCGCTGGGCGGTGGCGAGGGCAAGACGTCGGGCGGCCGGCATCCGGTGTCGCCGTGGGGCCAGCCGACCAAGGGCTTCAAGACGCGCAACAACAAGACGACCGACAAGTTCATTCTCCAGAGGCGCAAGAAGTAAATGAGCAGATCACTCAAGAAGGGTCCGTTCGTCGATACGCCGCTCCTCGAGAAGGTCGAGGCCATGAACCGCGGCGCCGATCGCAAGGTGATCAAGACGTGGTCGCGCCGCTCGACGGTGGTCCCCGAAATGGTGGGGCACACCATGGCCGTGCACAACGGGCGCAAGTTCATCCCCGTCTACGTGACCGAGAACATGGTCGGCCACAAGCTGGGCGAGTTCGCGCCGACGCGGACGTTCAAGGGACACGCGGCGAAGTCGGAGAAGGCGGCGGCGCCCGCGCCGGCCGCGGCACAGAAGTAGACGTACGTAGGCCCGAGCTTCAGCTCGGGCATCCGAGGATTCGACATGGTGCAAGCAGAAGCGACGGCGCGGTTCATTCGGACATCGGCTCAGAAGGCGGGCCTGGTGCTGGATCTGATCCGCGGGCGCGCCGTGAATCAGGCCATCGCGACGCTGAAGTTCACGCGCAAGACCGTGGCGCGCGACATCGAGAAGGTGCTCCACTCGGCCATCGCCAATGCCGCGCTGAAAGACGGCTACGGCGGCGACGTCGAGCGGTTGTTCGTCTCGGCGTGCTACGCCAATCAGGGGCCGTCGCAGAAGCGGGTGCGTCCGGCGCCGATGGGCCGTGCGTTCCGCGTCGTCAAGCGGACGACGCACCTCACCGTCGCCGTGACGGAGAAGCCGTTGAAGGTTGCGCCGGTCTCGGCCGACGGCGCCGCGAAGGGCCGCAAGCCTCGCGCCACGAAGACCGAGAAATCGGCGGCGGCGAAGCCGCGCGCCAAGAAAGCGGACAAGGAGTAGACCGTGGGTCAGAAGGTTCACCCGTACGGGTTTCGGCTCGGGTTCAACAAGACGTGGCGTTCGCGCTGGTACTCCGACCGTGACTACGCGAAGCTCCTGCACGAAGACCTGACGCTGCGTCAGAATCTGAAGGCGCGCTTCCAGCACGCCGGCGTCTCGAAGATCGAAACCGAGCGCGCGGCCAACAAGCTGAAGATCGACATCTACACCAGCCGGCCCGGCATCATCATCGGCCGCAAGGGCACGGAGGTCGACAAGCTGAAGCAGGAAGTGCAGAAGCGCACGAGCCGCGAGGTCTTCATCAACATCCAGGAGATCCAGAAACCCGAGCTCGACAGCCAGCTGATCGCCGAGTCGGTGGCGATGCAGCTGGAAAAGCGCGTCGCCTTCCGCCGTGCGATGCGCAAGGCCGTCGAATCGGCCCTGCGCTTCGGCGCGCGCGGCATCAAGGTGCGGGTGTCGGGCCGGTTGAACGGCGCCGAGATCGCGCGGTCCGAGTGGTATCTGCACGGGCAGCTGCCGCTGCAGACGCTGCGCGCCGACATCGACTACGGGATTGCCGAAGCCAATACGACCTACGGCCAGATTGGCGTGAAGGTGTGGCTGTACAAGGGCGAGCGGCTGCGGCCGCGCATCGGGCGCGAAGAGGAGTATCGGGAGCGCGGTCCACGCCGCGGTGCGCCGGCGCCAGCGGGACGGCGCTAGCAATTGCGGATTGCGGATTGTGGAGTGTGGATTGAGGATTGAGGATTGACATTGCGGATTGGATAACGGCGTTGCGATTCCAGGCTCTCTGTGAATCCGCAATCCACAATCCGCAATCCGCAATCGTGGGAGTTGCATCGCCATGTTGATGCCGAAGAAGGTCAAGTTCAGAAAGCAGCAGCGCGGGCGCATGGCCGGCAAGGCCTGGCGCGGGTCCGACGTCTCGTTCGGGGACTACGGCTTGAAGGCGCTCGAGCCCTGCTGGCTGACGGATCGCCAGATCGAGGCTGCTCGCGTCGCGATGACGCGCTTCATCAAGCGCGGCGGCAAGATCTGGGTCCGCGTGTTTCCTGACAAGCCGATCACGAAGAAGCCGCAGGAAACGCGAATGGGCAAGGGCAAGGGCGCGCCCGAACAGTGGGTGTGCGTCATCCGGCCGGGCCGCGTGATGTTCGAGATGGAAGGCGTGAGCGAGACCGACGCCCGCGAGGCGATGCGTCTGGCCGCGGCCAAGCTGCCGATCCGGACCAAGTTCGCGATGCGGTTCGCCGAGGAGCGGGTGTAATGGCCAAGAGTCTCGCGGCATTGAAAGAGTTGTCGCTCGACGAGCTGCGGTCGAAGGAGCGCGAGCTGGACGATCAGCTGTTCCGGCTTCGTATCCAGAAGTCGATGGGACAGCTCGACGTGCCGTTGAAGGTGCGCGCCGTGCGCCGGGACCTGGCGCGGGTGAAGACGCTGCTGCAGCAGAAGAGCGCGTAAAGGATCCAAACAGATGGGTGTCAAAGCAGAAAAGCTCGGGACGGTGGTGAGCAACAAGATGGCCAAGACGGTCGTCGTCGCGGTCGAGCGCGTGATCCGGCACGAGCTGTACGGCAAGGCGCAGCGCCGCACCACCAAGTTCCTCGCGCACGACGAGCAGGGCGCGAAGTCCGGCGACCAGGTCGCCATCGTCGAGAGCCGGCCGCTCAGCCGCCGCAAGCGCTGGGTAGTGACGCGCGTGGTGCGCAAGGCCGCTGCAGTCTAGGAGGACGCCATGATTCAGATGCGATCGATCCTCGACGTCGCCGACAATTCCGGCGCACGCAAGATCGCCGTCATCAACCCCATCGGCGGATCCGCGGGCCGCTATGCGCGGCTGGGCGATATCGTGACGGCGTCGGTGAAAGAAGCGGCGCCGGACGGGAACGTCAAGAAGGGCCAGGTCGTGAAGGCGGTCATCGTCCGCGTGCGCAAGGAACAGCGCCGCCGCGACGGCAGCTATATCCGGTTCGATCGCAACGCCGCCGTCCTGGTGAACGACCAGGGCGAGCCGATCGGCACCCGCGTGTTCGGTCCGGTGGCCCGCGAGCTGCGCGAGCGCAAGTTCATGAAGATCATTTCGCTCGCCCCTGAGGTGCTCTAGCAATGTCTCGTCTGCAGACCCCGATTCGGAAGAACGACAACGTCCTGGTGACGACGGGGAAGGACCGCGGCAAGAAGGGCCGCGTGATTCGGGTGCTTCCCGAGAAGAACCGACTGATCGTCGAAGGCGTGAACCTGATCAAGCGCCACACGCGCCCCAACCCGTCGAAGAACATCAAGGGCGGCGTGGTGTCGCGCGAGGCGTCGCTGCACGCGAGCAACGTGCAGCTGGTATGCCCCGAGTGCGGCGCGTCGACGCGGGTCGGTCACAAGGTGCTGAGCGACGGCCGCAAGGTCCGGGTCTGCCGCAAGTGCGAGGGAGTGGTGGACAAATGAGCCGCCTGAAGGACAAGTACCAGCAGGAAGTCGTGCCGGCCCTGAAGAAGGAGTTCGGCTACGCGAACACGATGGCGATTCCGAAGATCCGGAAGGTCGTCATCAACATGGGCCTGGGCGAGGCGACGTCGAACGCGAAGATCGTCGATACCGCCGCCGACGAGCTCTCGAAGATCAGCGGCCAGAAGGCGACCGTGCGGCGGGCCAAGAAGTCGATTGCCGCCTTCAAGGTGCGCGAGGGCATGCCGGTCGGCGCGATGGTGACGCTGCGCGGCGAGCGGATGTACGAGTTCCTCGATCGGCTGCTGAGCATCGCGCTGCCCCGCGTGCGCGACTTCAAGGGCATCTCGCCGAAGGGGTTTGACGGCCGCGGCAACTACACCCTGGGGCTCCGGGACCAGATCATCTTCCCGGAGATCGACTACATGAAAGTCGACAAAGCGCGCGGCATGAACGTCTCGGTCGTGACGAGCGCGAAGACCGACGAGGAAGCCCGCAAGCTGCTGCAGCTCATCGGGCTGCCATTTAGGAGCAATTGATCGATGGCGACCACGGCCAAGATTGCGAAGGAACAGAAGACTCCGAAGTACAAGATTCGCCTGCGCAATCGCTGCAAGTTGTGCGGGCGCCCGCGAGCCTACATGCGCAAGTTCGCGCTGTGCCGTCTGTGCTTCCGCAAGGCGGCGCTCGAGGGCGATGTCACGGGCGTGACGAAGAGCAGCTGGTAGACAGACGACAAGGTTCAAAGAGATGACAGACCCGATTTCAGACATGCTCACGCGCGTTCGGAATGCGGTGGCCGCCAAGCACACACGCGTCGATGTGCCGGCTTCCAAGTTGAAGACCGAGATCGCGCGCATCCTGGCCGACGAAGGCTATATCCACGGCTTCAAGATGGTGGCCACGGTCGAAGCGCATCCCGATCGCCAGGTCATCCGGATCTTCCTGAAGTACGGGCCGCACGGTGAGCGGGTGATCACCGGCATTCAGCGGGTCAGCCGTCCCGGACGCCGCGTCTATTTCGGGCGTGACAGCGTTCCGAACGTGCTCGGCGGCCTCGGCACCAGCATCCTGACGACGTCGCACGGCGTGATGAGCGGCCGCGAGGCCGCGCGCGCCGGTGTCGGCGGCGAGGTGCTGTGCAACGTGTGGTGAGTGAACTGAGAGCGACAAGGACAGGGAAATGTCACGTATCGGAAAGAAACCTATCGCCGTCCCCAAGGGCGTGACCGTGCAGGTCGCCGAGGGCGCCGTCGACGTCAAGGGCCCGAAGGGACAGCTGCGCCAGGCGTTGCCGCCCGGCATCAGCGTCGCCATCGAGGACGGGCAGATCGTGGCGAAGACGATTCGCGACGACAAGGAACTGGGCAAGTTCCACGGCCTCGGCCGCACCCTCGTCGCCAACGCGGTCGTCGGCGTCACCGATGGCTTCAAGAAGGAGCTCGACATCGTCGGTGTCGGCTATCGCGCCGAGTCGAAAGGCCGCCAGGTGACGTTTGCGCTGGGCTATTCGCACCCGGTGGTGTTCGACGTGCCGCAGGGCATCGAGATCGCGATCACCAACCAGACGCATGTCACCGTCTCGGGTGTCGATCGACAGCTGGTCGGCCAGGTCGCGGCGAACATCCGCCGGCTGCGCAAGCCCGACCCGTACAAGCAGAAGGGCGTACGCTACACCGGCGAAGTGCTCAAGAAGAAGGTCGGCAAGACAGGCGCATAGGCCGTAGGCGCATGGGCGCAGTAGGCGCGTGGGCGCATGGGAACGACGATGAGAATTCACACCAAGGAAGACCGCCGCGATCGGATCAAGCTGCGGCTGCGGAAGCGGATCAACGGCACCACTGACCGCCCGCGGCTGTCGGTGTTCCGCAGCCTGTCGCACATCTACGTGCAGGTGATCGACGACCGCACTGGCACGACCGTCGCCTCGGCGTCGACGGCGGAGTCGACGGTCAAGGGCGGACTGACCACGGGCGCGAAAGGCGGCAACGTCAAGGGCGCCGAAGCAGTGGGCAAGGCGATTGCCGAGAAGCTGAAGACGAAGGGCATCACCAAGGTGGTGTTCGATCGAAACGGGTTCCTTTATCACGGCCGGATCAAGGCAGTCGCCGACGCGGCGCGCCAGGCTGGCCTGGAGTTCTAATGAGAACGCGCGAACGGATTGACGCGTCGCAGCTGGACTTGCGCGACACGGTGGTGGCGATCAACCGCGTCACCAAGGTCGTCAAGGGCGGCAAGAACCTGAGCTTCAGTGCGCTGGTGGTCGTCGGCGACGGTCACGGCGTCGTGGGCTTCGGTGTCGGCAAGGCCAAGGAAGTGCCCTCGGCGATCAAGAAGGGGATCGAGGCCGCCAAGAAGGCGCTGATCCGCGTCCCGATCCAGGGCACGACGGTGCCGCATCCTATCGTGGGCCGCTTCGGGTCGGGCAGCGTGCTGCTGAAGCCGGCGCCGGACGGCACCGGCATCATTGCCGGCGGCGCTGTGCGCGCGGTGGTCGAGTCGGCCGGCATCACCAACGTGCTGACGAAGTCGCTCGGCTCGGCGAACCCGCACAACGTCGTGCGTGCGACCTTCACCGGCCTTTCGGAGCTGAAGGATCCGGTGACCGTCGCTCGCTTGCGCGGCAAGGACCTGGCGTATCTGGAACCGGCCACGTCGTAACGGCGGAACAGCTGCGAGGCGGATACGGAAATGTCTGACAAGAAATTGAAGATCACGCTCCTCAAGAGCACCATCGGCTTCAACCGGAACCAGGGGAAGGTGGTCGAGAGCCTCGGTCTGCGCCGGATCCGGCATTCGGTGACGTTGCCCGATACACCAGCAGTCCGCGGCATGATCCTGAAGGTGCGCCACCTGGTATCTGTGGAGGCGGGGCTTTAGCCCCGCGAGCACGCGGCCCTCAAGGGCCGCCTCCACACGTGGAAGGGAACTAGGACGATGGATCTGAGCAATCTGAAACCGGCCGACGGGTCGAAGAAGCGGGCGTTCCGCGTTGGACGCGGCCAGGGCTCGGGCAACGGCAAGACCGCCGGCCGCGGCCACAAGGGCGCGCAGTCGCGATCAGGCTGGAAATCGAAGCGCGGGTTCGAGGGCGGACAGATGCCGCTGCACCGCCGCGTGCCGAAGCGCGGGTTCACGAACATATTCCGAAGGGAATACGTGGTCGTGAACGTGGACCGCATCGCCGAGGTCTTCGACGCGGGCGCCGCCGTCACGCCGGAGCTCCTGCGCGAGAGGGGCCTCGTGCCCGGCGGCGACGCGCCCGTGAAAGTGCTGGCGCGCGGCGACGTAACCAAGGCGTTCACGATCAAGGCACACAAGTTCAGCGGGAAGGCCGCCGAGAAGATTGCCGCGGCTGGCGGCACGGCGGAAGTGCTCTGATGATCGACAGCTTCCGGAATATCTTCCAGGTCGGCGAGCTCAGGAACCGGGTGTTGTTCACGCTCGGCATGCTCGCGGTGTATCGCATCGGCAACCATGTGGTGGTGCCCGGAGTGAACACGGAAGCGCTGGCGCTCCTCGCCGAGCAGGCGCGGAACACGATGTTCGGCCTGTACGACATGTTCTCGGGGCAGAACCTGTCGAAGATGACGATCTTCGCGCTCGGCATCATGCCGTATATCAGCGCGTCGATCATCCTTCAGCTCCTCACCGTGGTGTGGCCGTACCTGGAGCGGCTGTCGCGCGAGGGCGAGCTGGGCCGCCGGAAGATCACGCAGTACACGCGCTACGGCACCATCGTCCTGTCGATCGTGCAGGCGTCGGCGATTGCGATTTTCCTGGAGCGCCAGACGAACATCGCCGGCGGGCTGCCGCTCGTCTACGACGGCGGCTGGGCCTTCCGCCTGATGACGATCCTGACGCTGACGACCGGCTCGGCGCTGGTCATGTGGATCGGCGAGCAGATCACCGAGCGGGGCATCGGCAACGGGATGTCGCTGATCATTTTTGCCGGGATCGTCGTCGGGCTGCCGCGGGCGGTGCTGACGACGTTCGATCAGCTGCGGACCGGGCAGATGAGCCTGATCCGGCTCGTCCTGCTGCTGGTGATGATGGTGTTGGTCATCGCCGCGATCATCTTCATGGAGCGCGGGCAGAGGCGCGTGACCGTCCAATACGCCAAACGCCTCGTCGGGCGGCGCATGTACGGGGGCACCAGCACGCACATCCCGCTGAAGGTGAACACGGGCGGCGTCATTCCGGTGATCTTCGCCAGCTCGCTGCTGGCGTTGCCGGCGACCGTTTCGGGTGCGTTTGCCAGCGGCGGCTGGGTGCAGACGGCGGTCACACAGCTGGCCTACGGCATGCCGCTCTACAACCTGCTGTACGTCACTGGCATCATCTTCTTCGCCTACTTCTACACGGCGATCATCTTCAATCCGGATGACGTCGCCGAGAACATGCGGAAGTACGGCGGCTTCGTGCCCGGGATTCGACCGGGCAAGCGGACCGCCGAGTACATCGACACGATCCTGACGCGCATCACGCTGGTCGGGGCGATCTACCTGGCGCTCGTCGCCATCCTGCCCGAGTTCCTGATCACCGGGTTCAAGGTGGCGCCGATTCCGTTCATCGGCGAGCAGCTGGATGCGCTCCTGCCCGAGTGGATGACGCAGGGCCTGAACGTCACGTTCTACTTTGGCGGTACGTCGCTGCTGATCATCGTGGGCGTGGCGATGGACACCGTGCAGCAGGTCGAGTCACAGCTCATCATGCGGCACTACGATGGGTTTATGAAGAAGACGCGCATCCGCGGACGGCGGGGCTGACGAGGCGGATCCCCCGGTTTCGCGAACCGTCGCATGGCGTTGAACCTCGTGATGATCGGCCCGCCGGGTGCGGGCAAGGGGACCCAGGCCGCGCGGCTGTGCAGCCATTTCGGGATCCCCAAGATCTCGACCGGCGAGATTCTGCGCGAGGCCGTGTCCAGCGGGACGCCGCTCGGCACCGAGGTGAAGAACACCATCGGCGCCGGCCGGCTGGTGAGCGACGATCTGATCATCACCGTCGCCCGCGATCGGCTGAACAAGCCGGATGCGCTGAACGGGTTCGTGCTCGACGGCTTTCCGCGGACCGTCGTGCAGGCCAACGCGCTCGACGGAATGCTCGAGGGGCGCGGGCCTCTCGTGGTGGTGGTGCTCGAAGTGCCGGAGCAGGAGCTGGTCCGACGGCTGGCATGGCGTCGGGTGTGTGCCTCCTGCGGTACGTTGTACGGCGGTGTTGACGTGCCGGAATTGACCGGCGAGCAGGGTGAAGGAGAAGGGCCAGTCGAAGCGGGACGATGCCGGACGTGCGGCGGTCCGCTGGTGCAGCGCGAGGACGACAGCGGGTCGGTGATTCGCGACCGGCTGAAGGTCTTCACCAGCCAGACGGCGCCGCTGGTGGATTTCTATCGAGACCGTCCGACCTTCAGCCTGATCAACGGGCTGCAGAATCCGGACAAGGTCACCGCGGATCTGCTGCGCGCGATCAGGGCGGCGAGGGCCGTCGGCCGCGGCGCGGGGACGCGCGATCGGGCACGGGCATGATTGTGTGCAAGTCGCCGGCGGAGCTCGAGCGGATGAAGGCCGCCAATCAACTGGTGGCCGAGGTGCTGGCCGAGCTGCGCGAGAACGTGGAGCCGGGCGTCACGACCGGCGAGCTCGACGCGCTGGCCGAGGACCGGATCCGCGCGGCGGGCGGCGAGCCGGCCTTCAAGGGGTACCACGGCTTCCCCGCGTCGATTTGCGCGTCGGTGAACGAAGAGGTGATTCACGGCATCCCGTCGCAGCGTGAGCTGGTCGAAGGGGACATCATCTCGATCGATCTCGGCGCGGTCGTCGACGGCTTCTACGGCGATTCGGCGGTGACGGTGCCGGTGGGCCGTGTGAGCGAGCAGGCGGCGGCGCTCCTGCGCGTCACCGAGGAGTCGTTGCACCTGGCGATTGCGCGCGTGCGCGTGGGCGGCCGGATCTCGGATCTCGGCCAGGCGGTGCAGATGCATGTCGAGCGCCACGGATTCAGCGTCGTCCGGGAGTTCGTCGGCCACGGCATCGGGACGCGGCTTCACGAGGAGCCGCAGATTCCGAACTACGGCCCTGCCGGGCGTGGTCCGCGGCTGACCGAGGGCATGGTGCTGGCGATCGAGCCGATGGTGAACGTGGGGAAGCCGACGGTGCGGGTGCTGTCGGACGGCTGGACGGCGGTGACGAAGGACGGCCAGTTGTCGGCGCACTTCGAGCACACCGTGGCGGTCACCGCGGCCGGACCACTGGTGCTGACGGCGCTCGGCGGGCCGGTCGTCGCAGGCGGGAACGGCTATTGGCCCTCGCGGCAGGCTGTCCGTTTGTGAGAAGATGGAGGGTTCCCAGTCGGACCCGAGGACCGTCGAAGGCGTGGTGGTCGCCCAGCTGCCGAGCGCGCTCTATCGCGTGAACGTGAGCGGGCGTGAGATTACGGCGCACCTGACCGGCGACGCGCGGCGCAATTTCATCCGCGTGCTGGTCGGAGATCGGGTGAAGGTGATGCTGGCGCCGGGCGATCTGACGCGGGGTCGGATCGTGGAGCGTCTGTAAAGTCGGATCGTCGAGCGCTTGCAGGGGCGCATGACAATGCGCCCCGGTGGGCTCAGCGAGATGTAGGGGCGCACTGCGTGCGCTCTGGGATGAAACGATGAAGGTCAGAGCATCGGTGAAGCGGATGTGTGACAAGTGCAAGATCGTGCGCCGCGCGGGCGTGGTCCGGGTGATCTGCCCGAACCAGAAGCACAAGCAGCGGCAGGGGTAGCAGACACCTGTGGCGGCGGCCCTTTAGGGCCGCGACACGAAACGCGGGGCTGAAGCCCCGCCGCCACAAATGAGGAACAACTAAATGGCCCGTATCGCAGGCGTGGACCTCCCGCGCACCAAGCGCGTCGAGATCGGACTGACCTACATCTACGGCATCGGCCGGGTGCGGTCGAACGGCATCCTGAGCGCGGCCGGGGTCAGCCCCGACCTCCGCGTGAAGGATCTCTCCGAAGACGACGTGCGGAAGATCAGCCGCGTCATCGAGGAGCAGGGACGCGTGGAGGGCGATCTTCGCAAGGAGATCTCGCTCAACATCAAGCGCCTGATGGAGATCGGCTGCTACCGCGGCCTGCGGCACCGCCGCGGCCTGCCGGCGCGCGGCCAGCGCACCCGGACCAATGCCCGCACACGCAAGGGCCCGCGCAAGGGCGCGGTCGCGAAGAAGAAGACGGTATAAACCATGGCAAAAGCCGAGAGCGCAGGCGGCGCCGAGAAGGCGACCGGCAAAAAGAAGAAGACGTTCAAGAAGCGCGGCGAAAAGCGGGTGGTCCACTCCGGCCTCGCGCATATCCAGGCGTCGTTCAACAACACGATCGTCACGATCACCGACACCGAAGGCAACGTCGTGGCGTGGTCGAGCGCCGGCGCGATTGGCTTCAAGGGCTCGCGCAAGGGGACACCGTTTGCGGCGACGCAGGCCGCGATCAACGCCGGCAACGCCGCCAAGACGCTGGGCCTTCGCTCGGTCGAGGTGCGGGTGACCGGTCCGGGCTCGGGCCGCGAGTCGGCGATTCGCGCGCTGCAGACGATTGGCATCGAGGTGAGGTCGATTCGCGACGTCACACCGATTCCACACAACGGCTGCCGCCCGCCGAAGCGACGTCGAGTCTAACGCGGCGAGATGTAGGGCGGACCTTCAGGTCCGCCGTCGTAGATTGGATTGTTGGGGAGAGGCTGACATTGAATGGCTAGATACACTGGACCCGTGTGCCGGCTGTGCCGCCGGGAGGGCATGAAGCTGTTCCTCAAGGGGGAGCGCTGCTATACGGACAAGTGCGCGATCGAGAAGCGCAACTTCCCGCCCGGGCAGCACGGCAAGACGCGAAAGGCCAAGCTCGCCGGCTACGGCGTGCAGCTGCGCGAGAAGCAGAAGGTCAAGCGCATCTACGGCGTGCTCGAGGATCAGTTCCGCCGCTACTTCGAATCGGCCGACCGCACGCGGGGGATCACCGGCGAGACGCTGCTGCAGCTGCTCGAGCGGCGCTTCGACAACGTGATCTACCGGCTGGGGCTCGCGACCTCGCGTGCCCAGGCGCGGCAGCTCGTGCGTCATGGCCACTTCCTGGTCAACGGCAAGAAGGTCGACATCCCGTCCTACTCGCTGCGCGCCGGTGACATCGTCACCGTGAAGTCGGCGAGCGCGAAGAACGCGACCATCCTCCACGCGATGGAGGAAGTGAAGGGACGGGGCGTTCCGGCCTGGCTGACGTTCGACGGCGACGCCGGCAAGGTGATGTCCCTGCCGACCCGCGAGCAGATCAACCTGCCCGTGCAGGAGCAGCTGATCGTCGAGTTGTATTCGAAGTAGTCGAGTTGTATTCGGCAGTAGGCCCGAGCTTTAGCTCGGGCAGCACTCTCGCTCCCACCGGCCCAGCAGCCTTGCAGACCTGCGGCGGGCGGTCGGTGGTTTTGTCCCTGCAGGTCTGGAGGCCGAGGCTGTCGGCCCGACACGCGAAAGGAACTCATCAATGCTCTGGAAAGGCTTTCAGCGACCCAAGCGGCTCGAGATCGAGCGCGAAACCCTGACCGAACGGTTCGGCCGCTTCCACGCGCAGCCGTTCGAGCGCGGGTTCGGCACGACGATCGGCAATGCCATCCGCCGCGTGCTGCTCTCGTCGATCGAGGGCGCCGCGATCACCGCGGTCAAGATCGACGGGGTGCTCCACGAGTTCTCGCCGATCCCCGGAGTCGTCGAGGACGCGACCGACATCATCCTCAATCTCAAGCAGATTCCGCTGAAACTGCACGTCGACTATACGAAGACGCTGTACCTGCGGGTGAACAAGGCCGGTGAAGTGCGCGCGCGCGACATCGAAGGCGATGCCGACGTCGAGATCCTGGAACCGGATGCCCACATCGCCACCGTCGCCGAACACGGCAAGCTGCACATGGAACTGCGGCTGAAGCGCGGTCGCGGCTATGTCTCGGCCGACAAGAACTTCGACGAGGACCTGGGCATCGGCTGGATCCCGGTCGACTCGATCGCACTCGCCGGTGAAGAAGGTGAACTACCTGGTGGAGGCGGCGCGTCTCGGTCAGACGACGGACTACGACAAGCTGACGCTCGACGTGTGGACGAACGGAACCGTGCATCCGCGCGATGCCGTGTCGCTGGCCGCGAAGCTGGTGCGCGATCATCTGAACATCTTCATCAACCTCGAGGAGACGCTCGAGCAGCCACAGGACCCGCAGGCCGAACCGACGCGGGTCGGTGCGCTCAACGAGCATCTCGACAAGAGCGTCGAGGAGCTGGAGCTGTCGGTGCGGTCGTACAACTGCCTGAAGAACGCGAACATCCGGACCATTCGCGAGCTGGTGCAGAAGACCGAGGCCGAGATGCTGAAGACGAAGAACTTCGGCCGCAAGTCGCTGAACGAGATCAAGGAGATCCTGCAGTCGATGGGTCTCGGTCTCGGCATGCGCCTCGATCAGCCGACGGTGGCCGACTGAAGAGATACCAAGATGCGTCACAAGGTTGCACATCGGAAGCTGGGCCGCACGACCGAACACCGGATCGCGCTTCTGCGGAATCAGGCGACGGCGCTCATTCGCCACGAGCGGATCGAGACGACCGTGCCGAAGGCCAAGGAGCTCCGGCCGTTTGTCGAGCGGCTGATCACGATCGCCAAGCGCGGGCTCGCGAGCGGCGAGACCAACGGTCGCCTGCTCACGGCGCGGCGGCTCGTCCTCCAGGACATCCAGGACCGGGCCGTCGTCGGCAAGCTGTTCGACGAGGTGGCGCCGCGGTTCGAGTCGCGGCCGGGCGGCTACACGCGCCTGCTCCGCCTCGGGTTCCGCCGCGGCGACGGCGCCGACGTCGCGCAGGTCGAGCTGGTCGGCAGCGAGTACGACCCGAACGCCGAGACCGAGAAGACCGAGAGCACGGGCGAGAAGCCGAAGAAGAGCGTCGGTCAGCGGCTGAGGGCGACGGCCGAGCGCTTGCGCGGCAAGAAGGACGACGGAGAGAAGGCGCCGAAGTCGCCGAAGCCGTCACGGGGCGCCGCCCGCAAGGTCACGACTCCACGCAAGGCCGGAGGCTCTTAAGAAAGACGAGAGACGAAGGACGCCTCGTACGTAGGCCCACGCTTTAGCTTGGGCAACATCGGCCATCTGAGGGGCGCGACCGCGGACACGTGGTCGCGCCCTTCGTGTTTCCGATCCTCATTCCGCTAGAATCGAGAATCCCCGGCGGTATTCCGTCATGTCCCCGACTGTCGTGGCACTCTATCGACGCCTGCTCGAGGCGTGGAACCAGCGCGATGCCGACGCATTCGCCTCGCTCTTCACGGCCGATGGCAGCGTGGTCGGCTTCGACGGCTCGCAGATGAACGGGGCGGCGCAGATCGCCGCCGAGTTGCGCGCCATCTTCGCAAGCCATCAGACCGCCACTTACGTCGCCAAGGTCCGCGAGGTCCGCACCCTCGACTCCCACGCCATGCTGCTCCGGGCTGTCGTCGGCATGGCGCCGCCAGGGATGTCCGAGCTGAATCCCGCCGTCAATGCGATCCAAAGTGTGGTGCTGCTGGAATCCGCAGGCCAGCCGAGGATCGCCCTGCTGCAGAACACGCCCGCGGCGTTTCATGGGCGGCCGGAGCTCGCCGAGCAGTTGACCGGCGAACTCACCGAGGTCTTGCGCAGCGGGAAGATCGTGGTCGCGTAAGAAGGACGAAGGACGAGGGACGAAGACCGAGAAGCGGGGACAGGCCTCGTCAGAATTCGGCCCAGGCCTGTCCCCTTACCATCCGCATCCAATCGATCCTGAAGGAGTCGAAGATGTCATGGTGAGGGTTGCGACCGATTCCGATATCCCCTCGCTGCAGCGCCTGATCGAGGCATCGGCGCGGATTCTCAGCGCCGGCTACTACACGCCCGCGCAAATCGAGTCGGCAATTCGCTACGTCTTCGGCATCGACTCAACGCTCGTCGCGGACGGCACCTACTTCGTCGTGAACGATGGCGACGCGATCGTCGCGTGCGGCGGCTGGAGCCGACGCCGCACGCTCTATGGCGGAGATCAGCGTCCCGTCGGACCGGCCGATCTCCTCGATCCGGCGACCGACGCGGCACGACTCCGACGGCACGGCCATAGAGTTCGTGCGCATGGAGGCACCATGAGGTCTGTGCTACTGCCGCGGACGGTCCTGCTGTTGATCCTGACAATCACGAGCGTTCAGGACGCCGAGGGCCAGGAGCCTGCAAAAAAGACCTACGCTTATAAGACGACGGGAGGCCTTCGCATTCTTGCCGACGTCTATCGGGCGCCTGACGACATCATCGGGCCCGCCATCCTGTACATCCACGGTGGCGCGTTAATCATGGGCGACCGTAGCTGGCTCAATCCCGTCCAGGCAAAAAAGTATCTCGAGGCCGGCTACACGATCGTTTCCATCGATTATCGGCTGGCTCCCCAGGCCAAGCTGCATCAGATCATCGAGGATCTCACCGAGGCCTATCGATGGGTGCGGATGGACGGTCCGACGCTGTTTCGGATTGATCCGAATCGCATTGCCGTGGTCGGCCATTCAGCGGGAGGGTACCTGGCTCTGATGGCCGGTTTCCGACTCCATCCACGGCCTTCAGCCGTGGTGTCGTTCTATGGCTACGGTGACATCACCGGGGAATGGTATAGCCGGCCGGCTCCGTTCTATAACCGGCAGACCGCCGTGACGAAGGAGGAAGCCTACCAGGCCGTTGGCACTCGTGTGATTAGCGAAGATCCAGATGAGAAGCGGGAAGGATTCTACGTCTACACTCGTCAACAGGGCCTCTGGCCACGAGAAGTGGTCGGTCACGATCCAGACACAGAGCCCAGGGTGTTTGATCCGCTGTGCCCACTTCGCAATATCACGAAGGGTTACCCACCGACGTTACTGCTTCATGGCGACAACGACACAGACGTCCCGTTTGAACAATCCGTGCTCATGGCCAGGGAGTTGGACCGGCATGGAGTTCAGCACGAGCTCATTGCGATGCCTGGCAAGGGACACGTGTTTGACATGGACATGTCGGATCCGACAATCGCGGCGACATTTGATCGAGTGCTGTCTTTTCTGAGAAAGCAGCTTGGTCGGTGAAAGATGGACTTGAAGGAGACCGCCGATGCGTCTGAGGTCCGAAGTGGCTGGTGACTTGCACGTCATCTTCGGAGCGGGTCAGGTCGGGGCGACGCTGGCGCGGCAACTGCTGTCGTCCGGAGCGCGGGTTCGCATCGCGCGACGCGGGGCCGGGACGGTGGCAGGCGCGGAGCTCATCCAGGGCGACGCGTCGGACGCGTCCTTCTGCGCCCGCGCGGCCGACGGAGCGCTCGCCGTCTATCACTGCATGAACCCGCCCTACGACACGAAGCTCTGGGCGGCTCTTCTTCCCCGGTACATGGATAACCTGATCGCGGCGGCCTCGCTCGCCGGCGCGCGTCTTGTCGTCCTCGACAACTTGTACATGCACGGACCGCCCGGGGGCCGTCCGATCTCCGAAGACACTCCCGTGATTCCGATCAGCCGCAAAGGGGAGATCCGCGCCAAGGTTGCCGAGCGGCTGTTCGAAGCGCACCGGCGGGGGGACCTGCGCGCCGTCTCCGGTCGCGCCTCGGACTTCTACGGGCCTCATGCCGGCAATACGCACCTTGGGGACCGCTTCTGGCGTCCGGCGCTGGCGGGCAAGACCACCCGAGTTCTGATCGATCCCGACGCCGTGCACACCTATCACTACATTCCAGACGTGGCGGCCGGCCTGGCCACGCTTGCACGGGCGAGTGACGATGTGACCGGGCGGGCGTGGATGCTACCGTGCACGCCGGCGGGCACCTTGCGGCAGCTGGTGCACGGGTTTGCCGAAGCACTCGGGCGTCCGATTCGCGTGGCGCGCGTGCCGAGAATCCTCGTGAAGGTGTTGGCGCTCGTCAACCCACTGATCCGAGAAGTCGACGAGATGCTCTATCAATGGGACGAGTCGTTCGTCGTCGACGATCGCCAGTTCCGCGAGCGATTTGGTGTCGTGCCCACAGCGCCCGGCGACGCCGCCGGCGAGACCGTTCGGTGGGCTGAGGACGCGTTTTCCAAGGCTTAAGGCAACTAACCTCGTCAAGCAAGAGGATGGGTCAACACGATCGGCGGCCTCGAGGAGCAATTGGCTTTGCGGTGAAGTCCGGCTGGACGAGTGCTGTGCTGCTGATTGGGTCGGGGGAGACGCTGCGCGTCGTCGACAGCCGTCGGGTCGAGCTCAGTGACCCGGGGAGGCCCGAATGCCGGCAGCCCTATCATGCAACGTTCGGAACCGCGCGAAGCAGTGGTCCCGAACTCTCCCGGCTCATCGCTTCGGTCAAAGGTTACGGGCGCCGGTCCGTGACTGGCGTGATTCGCCAGTACCAGGCCGCTGGCCACCAACTCCACGGCGTCGGCATCGTCGTCGGCAGCCTGATCGATCCGGAACGCATTGCCAACGACCACATCCGGATCCACGCGCTCGAGGGCCGGCTGTTTCGAAGCGTCGTCGAAGATGCTGCCGCCGTCAGCCGACTACGCGTCGACATCTGGCGGGAACGCGACCTCTACGCTCTCGCAGCGGCGGCCTTCGAGCAGCCGGAATCGGCGCTCCGTGCCAAGCTGAGCGCCTTCGGCCGCGCGGCGGTCGGCTCCTGGCGTGCTGAACAGAAAGCCGCGACGCTAGCGGCGTGGCTCGTCCTGGCCGCGCGTAACCCGACCCGCGAAGGCGGCTCGCCGCGTCCGGATTCGTGAATCGAAACGAATATGGTTCAATGGCTCCATCTTTGAGTCCTGAAGCGTCGCGTAGTCGTTGGGTCGCAATGTGTTTACTGAGTGATCGATGACATTCCCGCATCCGGTTACGGCTCGACTGTGGGAACCGATACAACCCATTGCTCGTGGGGAGCGTTACGAGGACCCGCTCCAGGCCGCCCTCCAAGCGGCCGGCCTGGGCGAGGTGGACGGTGGCGGTTCGACAGGCCAGCCCCGCGCTGCACGACACATGGATGGGCCCGGAGGAAACCGCTCTTTACTTTTTTGGTTCCGATGCCGAGGACATGCTCCAGCGAGCGGAGGCTACGCTGCGCCGTATTCCGATCTGTCAAAACGCGCGAGTGGTTCTTCGGCAGGGGCACCCCAGCCTGCCCCGGCGCGAACTGCGGCTGCCGCGCCACTAGCGTGCCGGCTCGCGATCGCGTCGGGCGACCGTTGGGAGGATTCGCCTGAGCGTCCAGATTCGACCGTATCGCCTGGATGACGCCGAGGCGGTTGTCGACGCGGTGCTCGAATCGCTCGCGCAGCTGCAGCCCTGGATGCCGTGGTGTCATCCCCAGTATTCCGTGATTGACTCCCGGTCATGGCTCGAAGCTCAGGTCCCGGCATTTCAAGCAGGGACGGCCTTCGAATTCGCGATCATGTCTGTGGACGGCACGTATCTCGGCGGCTGTGGTCTGAATCAGATCGACAGGATCAACCGTCGGGCCAACCTTGGCTATTGGGTTCGATCCACGGCGACACGGCAGGGCGTGGCAACCGGCGCCGTTCGCGCGCTGCGCGACTGGGCGTTCGAGGTCACCGATCTCGTCCGGCTCGAGATTGTCGTTGCCGTCGGGAACGCCGCAAGCCATCGGGTTGCGGAGAAAGTCGGGGCTGTGCGGGAGGGCACATTGATCCGGCGTCTGATGCTTCACAGCGCGCTCAGAGACGCATCGATGTTCTCCCTGACGCGCGATCTTCCTGCCCGCCCGTGAGCAGGCGCGCACGTTCAGATTGCTACGCGGTGACTTGGAATGACGTCGGACGACTCTGAGGCCTTCGCGGCGCCGTGGGCGGAGGCCTGGAATAGTCGGGCCCTCGAAGTCTATCCTCGAGGACTTCCATGAGGACACGGGAGGACCAGGAGGTCTCTGAGAACCTCAGATTCAACGAAAGATAGGCAAGTCGTAGCTGCGGAGGTTTCACGGGCATCCTCGATCCGGTGTAAAGACGCATGACTCGCATCGTCATTCAGGAGGAATGTCGTGGTAGCTGAGTCGGTCGCTCGCCGCCACCGCCGCACTCTGGGTGTTTTTTCGGAAGGGTTCAGACCGGCACAATAGGACGCAAGAATCCGATCTATGACCATTGGGAGACACGCATGACGATCTCGCGCCGAACCGTCCTGACCGCACTCGTTGTTTCGGTGGGACTCTCCACGCACATCCTCGCGGGTCGTCAGGAGACCCCGCCGCCGCCGATCGTCGGACGCTGGGACATGATCGTCATGGGGTCTGGAACGACGGTCCCGTCGTGGCTCGAGGTGCAGCGGTCCGGCACCGCCACGCTCGTCGGGCGTTTCGTCGGGAGCGGCGGAAGCGCTCGCCCCATTTCGAAGATCGAGTTTGCCGACAGCGTGTTGCGCTTTTCCATTCCACCCCAATGGGAGAAGGGTGATAACACCCTTCAGGTGGAAGGCAAGCTGGAGGGGGATCGTCTCAGTGGCACGATGACGGACCCAGCGGGGCAGCGCCTGACGTGGAACGCGAACCGCGCGCCGTCCCTGCGGCGCCCGTCGCCGCCGGAGTGGGGTGCGCCGATTCAGCTGCTGGAGAGCGCCGATCTGGCGGCATGGCAGCCGGCGGCGAAGAGCCAGTGGCGCCTCGCCGAGGGCGTGCTCTCCAACCTGAAGTCTGGCGCGAATCTCGTCACTCGCCAGCGCTTCACCGACTTCAAGCTGCACCTCGAGTTCCGCTACCCGAAAGGCTCCAACAGCGGCGTCTATCTGCGCGGGCGGTACCAGGTGCAGATCGAAGACAGCACGGGAACCGAGCCAGCCGCCGGAGTGCTGGCGGCTGTCTACGGATTCCTGCCGCCCAATCAGGATGCGGCCCGGAAGGCGGGAGAGTGGCAGACCTACGACGTCACGCTGGTCGGCCGAACGGTGACAGTCGTTCTGAACGGCCGGACCGTGATCTGCGAACAGGAGATCCCCGGCATCACAGGCGGCGCGCTCGACAGCGATGAGGGAGCTCCCGGCCCCTTGATGCTGCAAGGCGACCACGGCCCCGTCGACTTTCGCAATATTGTCCTGACGCCAGCGAAATGACGTCGTGTGGCCATGAGTGCAGCCAGGAAGCGCCAACCGGATCCCGCGAGCCCTGAAACACAACTCGGCGCGTTCATCGAGAAGTTCGACGCGAAAGACCAGCGGCTCATTCGCATGGAGTCGGCGAGCCGGTTGGCGCAGCCGGAGGTGGAGGCGCTCGTGGCTGCGGCGATTGAGCGGGCCAGGAAACCGCTGCCTACCTCCGGTCGTGGAAAGCTGATCATCCGGTCGATTTCCGCGAAGCAGCAGCCGCGCCGCAGGCCGGCGAAGTGACGACCCATGGCCGACATTCTTCACGACCTGCCGATCAAGGTGCCGATCGAGCGCGTGTTCGACGCGGTGAGCACGCCCGAAGGGCTTGACGTGTGGTGGGCGGAGCGGTCCCTACTCGGCATCGTCACCATGTCTTCTGCCCGGTTGCGGATCGTTAGGGCGTTAGAGGACCATCAGCCATGTCACATGGACAGTTTTCAGGCGAGCCTCGAACGGTGTGGCTGATCGACAAGGCAAATCCCGATCGCAAGATGCAGGTCGCTGAGGATTTCTGGTTCATCGATCCCAAGGGCAAGGAATGGCGCACTCCGGCCAAGTACGAGGTCGACGGGGCCTCTATTCCGCGGGCGCTTTGGACCGTGGTCGGCTCCCCTTACACCGGGGATTACCGCCGTGCATCGGTCGTTCACGATAAGGCGTGCGATGACGCCAAAGGCGACGCCGCCGCACGTCGTGCGGCGGATCGGATGTTCTTTCACGCGTGTCGCGCTGGCGGGTGTTCGATCGTAGAAGCGATCCTCCTGTACATCGGCGTGCGAATCGGCGCCCTGAAATCGGTGGTACCTGCCTGGCGCGATGATTCTCCCGATCGTGAGACGCCTCACCTTGCGCGCACGGCACCCCAGAAGCGTCTGGAAGCCGACTACGAGCTCGCCAGCCGCGAAGTCCTCGATCCCGGCGAGACGGACGATCCAGACGAAGTCGAACGTCGCACCGACACGGCCTTGAGCCGAATCAGCGGCATGGATCTTCGAGGTCGATGATCACTTGGCCGGCCTAACATGATCGAGTGGTGCAAATGAGTCGGTCAGTCCGTGTGGCTTTGGTGGTAACGCTTGGCGGGCCGATCGCGGCGATGGCCGCCCAGTCGCCGCAGGCCCAGATTACGGTGTTGCGCGCCGCCCGACTGGTCGACGGCACTGGCGCCGTACCGATTGCGCCGGCGATGCTCCGCATCGAGGGCGATCGCATCGCCGAGGTGGGAACGGCGGTGCGCGTTCCGGCTGGCGCACGCGTGGTCGATCTCGGTGACGCCACGATCCTGCCCGGGCTCATCGATCTCCACACGCACCTGACCGGCGACGAACGCGTCCATTGGGAGGACGCGCTCGTCAGGTCGACGCCGGTTCGGGACGGGCTCTGGGGTGCTCGCAATGCCCGGGTCACGTTGCTAGCGGGATTCACGATGGTCCGCGACATGGGGCCAGCCTGGCCGTACGTCGACATCGAGCTGCGCCGCGCCATCGACGACGGCGCGGTGCCAGGCCCCCGGATGATAGTGGCTGGCAGCTACGTGTCCTCTACCGGCGGCGCTGCGGACGCGCGGCAGTTCTCAACGTATGTCGACGTGCCGCTGGTGCGGAATCTCGCAGATGGGGTGGGCGAGATCACAAAGGCGGTGCGCACCGACTTCAAGAACGGCGCCGACTTCATCAAGATCTTCGCGACCGGCGCGATGCTTTCGACCGGCATCGCGCCTGGCGCGCAGCAATATTCCGACGACGAAATCAAAGCCGCTGTCGTGGAGGCGCAGCGGTGGGGCAGACAGGTGGCGGCGCACGCCCATGGCGCTGCCGGCATCAAAGCGGCAATTCGCGCCGGGGTGCGGACCGTGGATCACGGCTCGTACCTCGACGACGAAGCCGTGACCCTGCTCAAGGTGTCCAACCGGCAGGTGTTCTACGTGCCTACGCTGTACACCTACGTCGCAATTGATCGGGCCGGACCGGACAATCCGTTCCCGGAAAGCGAGCGAGAGCGGTCGCGACAAGTCCGGTCGATCGGCTACGCCGGGTTCCGCCGCGCGCTTGCGGCCGGTCTGCCCATCGGATTCGCCACCGACGCCGCGGTCATCCCCCACGGCGCGAACGCGAAAGAGTTCACCGAGCGCGCGAAGCTGGGCGAATCACCGATGGCCGCCCTGGTTTCTGCGACATCGCTCAACGCGGAAATTATCGGGTGGCAGGATCGTGTCGGCTCGCTGGTTGCCGGCAAGCTGGCGGATATCATCGCGGTGCCCGGCGATCCGCTGCGAGATGTCTCCGCTTTGGAGCACGTGGGATTCGTGATGAAGGGCGGCGTGACGTATCGCGACGAGTTGGTGCGACGACCCTAGAATTCCGGCATGGCAGCTCATCCCCAACTCGGTCGGACCATGCTTGCGGCCTGGCGGACCAACTGCCGGGTGACGGCCTACCTGGTGGAGCACTTGCCGGCCGCGCTGTGGGACGAAGCGGTGCCCGGCGCTCCTGCGCGTACCGTTCGGACAATCGCGGCCCATCTCCACAACAGTCGAGCGCGGTGGATTCGGACGCTGGGCAGCGAGCACGGGATCGTCGCGCCCGCGCTCGTGGACCTGCGCCGGGTCACGCGGGCGCAGTTGCTGCGGGCCCTTCCGAGTAGCGGCCGGGGAATCGAGCAGATCCTCGAGCTGGGCATCGCGGCTGGTGGAGAAGTGCCACCATCCCGCGGCTACGTGTGGCGAAATCTGCCCCTCGATGTCGGACACGTGCTCACCTACTTCGTGGCCCACGAGGCCCATCACCGTGGTCACATGGTCGCGATCGCCCGTCAGTTGGGCCATCGTCTGCCGCAGGAGGTCACGAACGGCCTGTGGCAATGGACGACGCGGACGCGCGAGACGGGCGGCAGGACCGGCACGAACCAGTGATGCTCGACAGTCCGCCGATGCGATCGATTGGGGTTCTGGTCCTGGCGAGCGTCGTCGGCACCGGCGCCGACGTCACAGGCGACTTAAGGCTGCACGAGCTCCGAAGTCGCGTGTTCGACAACGTCCGCATGCTGCGGGTGCTCGTCCCGGACGGCTACGATGCGCCCGAGAACCGTGAGCGTCGCTATCCGGTGCTCTATCTCAACGACGGCCAGAACCTGTTCGATCCGGCGACCTCGGTTCTCAACCCGATAGAGTGGCGCGTTGACGAGACCGTACAGTCGTTGCTGGCGGCCGGCCAGATTCCACCCTTGATCGTGGTCGGGATTGACAACGCCGGGCGGCGCAGTCGCTTCAAGGAGTACTTCCCGTACGTGGACGAGTTCCTGCGGCCGCCAGAGCCGGATCCGCAAGGGAAACAGTACCCGGTGTTTCTCGTGGACGAGGTGATCCCGTTCGTCGAGAGTCGATATCGCGTCTCGCGCGACGCGACGAACCGCGGTATTGGAGGGTCTTCAGCGGGAGCGCTCGCGGCGATCTATGCTGCGGCCACGCGTCCCGGCACTTTTGGTCGACTGCTGATCGAGAGCCCCTCGATCTACGTTGATGACGCCCATATCCTGCGCGATGCCGCGCACGTCGCGGCATGGCCAGGGCGGATCTATCTGGGCGCAGGCACGAACGAAAGCGGGCGATCGAGCTGCGATCCAAACGACTCCGCCGAGCCGGAGCTGGTACGAGATGTCCGTCGTTTTGAGCGGCTCCTGCGCGACACTCACGTCGATGCCAGCCGGATACGAGTCGTGGTCACGCCGTGCGCGGTCCACGACGAGGCGGCCTGGGCGGCGCGGCTCCCGAACGCGCTCGAGTTCTTGTACGGCGGAGGATAGCAGGCTCCAGCGGCATGGCAAGCATCGGTCACGTGGCAATCGGTCTGGCCGCCCGGAAATTTTACGAGGGCGATATCGTCCCGCGGTGGCCGCCGCTCGCCGGGATGTTCCTCTGGAGCGGGCTGTCGCTGCTTCCTGATGCGGACGTTGCTGGCTTCAGTTTCGGCATTCCGTACTCCAGCCAGTTCGGGCACCGCGGGGCGACGCATTCAATCGCATTCGCGGTCGCAGTGGGTGTGGCTGCCTATGTGATTGCGGTCGCGAAGGCACTTCCAAGAATGCGAACGGCCCTGCTGGTCACGCTCGTCGTCGCGAGCCACAGCCTGCTCGATACGTTGACTGACGGGGGGCGCGGATGCGCCCTGCTCTGGCCGTTCAGCACCGAACGCTTCTTTGCACCATGGAGGCCGTTGCCCGTCGCACCAATCGGGCTGCAGTTCTTCACGATGTCGGGCCTGCACGTGGCGGCGGCCGAAATGCTGTGGTTTTCGATACCATTCTTGTACGCCCTCTGGCCCAACCGGCTATCGCATCGCCACTCGACAGCCTCCTGAAATGGTCGATCTGCTCGAACGAACCGGCAGCGAATCGGCGCAGTACCAGCTCGAAATCAGCGTGGTCTGGGACAACGGACCAAGCGGCGACTGCCTCAGCTATGTCCTGTCCGGCCCCTCCAACTTCCAGGCGACTGGCAAGCGCGTGGCGCGCTACGTCATCGCGATGGTGCGTCCGTGATCGACGCGATGAAGCTGCCGGACGACGTTCGGATCGAGGAGTGGCAGCCGGCCCGAGCCGAATCGTCGGTCGATGACGACATCGACATGCTGGGCGATGTGTTGCACGCCGTAGTCCACGCCGGCGCCGGCGTCAGCTTTTTCGTCCCATTCTCGCGCGCCGACGCGCACGCGTTCTGGCGCGAGAAGGTACTGCCGGGTGTGCGTGCCGGGACGCGGCGCGTCGTCGTGGCGCGGCTTCGAGGTCGGATCGTCGGTACCGTACAGCTCGATCTCGCCGTGCCACCGAACCAGCGGCACCGCGCCGAGGTCACGAAGATGCTCGTCCATCCGACGGCGCGGCGTCGTGGCATCGCGCGCGCGTTGATGCTGGCGCTCGAGCCGATCGCCCTATCGGAACAGCGGACCCTGCTCACGCTTGATACGGTCACCGGCAGCGCCGCAGAGCCGCTGTACAGGTCTCTCGGCTACGTGACTGTTGGCGTGATTCCGCGCTATGCCCGCGGGTCGCTGACGCCGGAGCTCGAAGCGGCGACGATCATGTACAAGGAACTGTGCGCGAACGTGAGTTGATGGTCGGATAACTCGAGCCTGACCCACATTGGCACCGAGAGTGAGCGCCACGGAGCGCAGGAGAGCGACGACGGCGATGCCGCCTCGTCTCGATGCAACGTCGGCTGGGTGCACGGGCGGCCTTCTCGGCTACTTGACGCTCTTTTTCGTTCTCTATTGGGCGACCGGGTGGTGGGGTTGGCTCGTCTTCGCCGGTCCAGGGATTCTCCTGCTTGCGTGGACGGTCATCAACGAACTTCGCGGCCTTCTGTTGCTGGCTGAGTGTCGCAGAGCCTTCGAAGCACGCGGCGTTCGTTGCCTGATGATCTACTCCGAGTCGCCAACATGGGAACGTCACGTCCGGGAAGTATGGTTGCCGAGGCTCGGGAAACGCGCCGTCACCCTGAACTGGAGTGCCAGGGCATCGTGGCGGCGCTCACTCGAAGTGCGTCTCTTCAAGCGGTTCGTCCGCTCCCGGCGTAACTACAATCCAGCCGTGCTCGTGTTTCGAGGGCTCAGGCGGCCAGCGGTGTACCGCTTCTACTATGCGTTCCAGCAGGCAAAGCATGGACGCACACAGGACCTGGACGCTCTCGAGGCCGAGCTGTTCCGCGAACTTGGAGTCTGACGAGGTCGGCGGAGGCCCAACCCGGAGCGAAGGGCAGCCTGAACCTGGCGGAAGAAACCGTTAGACTGTCCAGTACGCCGGACCCCGGCGATTCATGCTCGAGGCATTCGTCTGGATCGTGGCGCTGGCCGCAATCGTGGCGCTGATGTGGCGCGGACGAGGACGTCCCCGACGTCTCGGATCCGCCTCGGTCGGCTCGGTGTACGACATGCTCAATGAGGACAAACGCAACGCCGTCGAGCTCATCGTCGAAGGGCGCGCCGAGGCGCGGGACCCGGAGCACGCGGACGGCAATCTCCCCGATCTCGAAAGTCCCGGTCGCGCTCGCACGGTGGGACGCCAGCAGCCGGGCGATGAGGCGGATTCAGCGAGGGCGCGATGACGTACGTAGGACACTTCTCGTTCTCCGGTGACGATCGCGCATCGTGGCATGCATTGTTCACGTGCATCGTCGACGCGGCCGACGTCGATGCGGCGGTCGCCAAGTTCAAGCGCCTGATTCGCAATGTGGCCAGACGAGGCGATGTGTTCGACGGCGTCAGCGAGATCTACCTGGACTCCTGCATCGAGCTTCGATCGCTGCCCAAAAGCGGTCTGCTGACTTACGTCACTATCCGCGATGGCGAAGACATCGGCGGGATCTCGGCAACCCTGTTGGGCGCCGCGAGCCGCAGCGCGGTCGCGTACAGCTGGGGCCCCGAGCCGGTCGAGCCGTCGACCGAGCCTCGGCCGATGGAACCGTTCGTGCGCCTGCGCCCAAAACGATCGGAAGCAGGGTCCCCGGCCACGGACCCGGTCGACAGGCTGTTGCTGCAGCCCAACAGCGGCTCGCACAAAGTGCACTGACCGGCGAGCCACCTGTTGATGTTGGTTCCGCGCGTGGTCGCCATGTTCAAGTGAACATCGCTCCCGCGAGCGCAGTGATGATCCGTTACATAGACGGGACTAGCCGGAGACTCGGGCCATTTCCAAGTGAAGCGCGATGAAAGTGTTCGTCCTGATCCGCGCAATCGTCTACGCCACGTGCTTCATCGCATTCCTTCTGATCTTCATTCCAGGGCGTCTTCTCGATCGCTCTGGCATCGCTCGCCCGCCCAGCATCGACGCCACAGAGCTCGTCGGCATGGCCGCCGCGCTCCTCGGCGCCTTCGTAGCGCTGTGGTGCATCCTGACGTTCGTGTTCGTCGGCCGAGGGACGCCGGCGCCATTCGATCCTCCACGGCGGCTCGTGGTGCGCGGCCCCTATCAGTTCGTCCGGAATCCGATGTATCTCGGCGCGGCCCTGGCCCTGGCCGGCGCGGCAATCGTTTTTCACTCATTAGCGCTGGTTGGCTACCTGGCCTTGCTCGCGGTCGTCGTTCAGGCACTTGTGGTGTGGTACGAGGAGCCGACGCTGGGCCGGCTTTTCGGGGCCGACTACGAGGCGTATCGTCGGGCAGTACATCGATGGCTGCCGCGATGGCGCGTGGGATTGCGAGAGGTTGACGGCGATGTCGGCAAACGCCTGTGATCCCCGACCACGGCGCACCTCGCCCGACCCTTTACCGCGACGTGTGCCCAGCAGCCGCCAACGTCATCGTGAGAAACAATAGCGGAAACCTCATTCAGTTCTTCGGGCCACGCGGCTAATCTGCGATCAGGTCAGACCATGAACACGTTCATCAAGTCCATCGAGAGCGAATACCGCCGCTACAAGACGCTGGCCGAGCGCGCGCTCGAGCAGGTGCCGGATTCGCAGCTCTCGGCGCCGGGTCCCGCCGACGGCAACTCGCTTGCGGTTGTCTGCTGGCATCTCTCGGGCAATCTGCGATCGCGGTTCACCGACTTCCTCACCAGCGACGGCGAGAAGCCATGGCGGCGCCGTGACGAGGAATTCGAGGCGCGAACGGTCTCCCGCACGGAGCTCCTGGCGAAGTGGGATCAGGGGTGGACCATTCTTCTCGACACCCTGGCGGAGCTGACCGACGACACGCTGGATCGCACCGTTTCGATTCGCGGGCAGACGCTCCGCGTGCACGAGGCGCTGCATCGCTCCCTCGCCCACACCGCCTATCACGTCGGCCAGATTGTGTATCTTGCGAGGGCTCTGCGGGACGGGGAATGGACGTCCTTGAGCATTCCGCCCGGTCAATCGGACACGTTCAATCGTCAGCTCAATGAGCGACCAGCCGCCCCGCCACCCCAGGGCGGCGGCCGCGAGAGCGCCTAGTGGGGTCTGATGAGGCCAGAGTTCGGTCATCAAGTATCGCGGCCTGCGGGGTGCGTCTCGACGTCGACGACCAATCGCGCTGACAGTGGAGAACGCCACGGCGCTGAAAGACCTTCTCTCGCGAGCGGTCGAGGGAAACTAGCGGGCACCAGGCGGGCGATCGCGAGCAGAACCACTCGTGGAGCGGCGCACTCAACTGGCCTTCGTCCTTGTGATCCTCGCGCAGACCGCGCACTCGCTCGAGGAATACGTCGCTCGGCTGTATGAGGTGTTTCCGCCGGCGCGTTTCGTGAGCAGTCTGTTCAGCGACGACCTATCGATTGGCTTTGCGCTCGCGAATCTGCTGCTGATCTCAAGTGGTCTGTGGTGTTGGGCCGTGCCAATCCGCCGCGGGTGGCCCTCGGCACACGCCGTCGGCTGGTTCTGGGCCGTGCTGGAGCTCGCCAACGGGACGATTCATTTGGGGCTAGCCGTCATGCGCGCCGGCTACTTTCCCGGCGTCCTCACGGCGCCACTCCTGATTGCGACTGGCGCGTGGCTCTCGATGTGCCTCGGCAAAGGGCGACCGGAATGGCGGTAATCGTTCCCGAGCGACTCGCCGCGAATTGCCGCTCATCGACCGCGCACCGGACGTGGCTCGAGCAGTTGCCACAGCGTATTGACGAAGTGAGCACCCGCTGGATGCTTACGGTGGGGCCTCCATTCGACAACGACGAGACGAGCAGCGCCTGGGTCGCTCCGGCCACGCGCGCCGACGGCACCGGAGTCGTGTTGAAGATCGCCCTCCCGCACATGGAGGGCGAGCACGAGATCGCGGGATTACGCTTCTGGAATGGCAATCCGACGGTGCATCTGATCGACGCGGACGAGCCGCTCGGCGCCATGCTCCTTGAGCGCTGCATGCCCGGCACGGTCCTTCGGATGTTGCCCGAGCCGGACCAGGACGTCGTGATCGCCGGTCTCCTGCGCCGGATGTGGCGCGCGCCTGCGGCTAGCGATGGGTTCCGGCCGCTCTCGGTGATGACCGCGTTCTGGGCAGAGGAGACCATGGTGGATGCCGGTCGCTGGCAGGACGTCGGACTCGTCCGCGCGGGCCTCGAGCTGTTTCACCAGCTGCCGCGGACTGCGACAGCGCACGTCCTCCTCGCGACCGACCTGCACGCGGGGAACGTGCTTCGGGCCGAGCGTGAGCCCTGGCTGGCGATCGACCCCAAGCCATTCGCCGGAGATCCGGCGTACGATGCCACACAGCACCTGTTCAACTGCATGCCCAGACTCTCCGCGGATCCCGACCAGACGATCGGTCGATTCGCCGACTTGCTCGACATCGATCGGGAACGCCTGCGTCTGTGGCTGTTTGCGCGAGCTGCCGCAGAGCCGCGTCATGATTGGACAGAAAGTCAGCGATTGACGCTGGCACGGAAGCTGGGGCCTTGAGCAGCGACGCCGAACGCATGCGACTGGCATCGCCCTTTCTGACCGCGCGCTGGCTGCGCCTCGCGATGATCAACTATCAGGTCGATCCATCCATCCTCCGCGGTCGCGTCCCGGCCGGGACGACACTCGATGACTGGAACGGGCACTACTTTGTCAGCGTCGTCGGCTTCCAGTTCCTCGATACTCGCGTTCGCGGCGTAGCGGTGCCATTCCATCGCAACTTCGTCGAGGTGAATCTGCGCTTCTACGTCCGGCGAGTCGTCAACGACGAAGCTCGTCGGGGTGTCGTCTTCGTGAAGGAGATCGTTCCGCGCCTGGCTATCGCGTGGGTGGCGAATGCCGTCTACAACGAGAACTATGTCGCGCTGCCCATGTCGAGTGAGATCTCTGGCAGCACCGTGGCCTACTCGTGGCGGCATCGAGGGCGGATCTGCGGTTTGCGGTTATCGTTTGAGGGTAGGCCCGCTCAGCCAGCCGATGATTCCGAAGAAATGTTCATCACCGAGCACTACTGGGGATACGCTGGACAGAGGGATGGCACGACGTTGGAGTATCGGGTCGAACATCCCAGGTGGGCGGTGTGGAGCGCTGTCACGTCGGCGTTCGAGTGCGACGATGTCGCGGCACTGTATGGTCCCGAGTTCGCGACAGCACTGTCGGGCACGCCGTCGTCGTCTTTTCTCGCTGAGGGTTCCGAGGTCGTCGTGCGAAAGGGCGTGCGACTGGACGACCGCGCGACGGTGGCATGACAGCCGTGCGGCGGCGCTGATCGGCGAACCCCATGACCGCGGCTCCGATTCGCCCCCATCGCCTGTTTCACTACGAGCACCGCGGACAACGACCGCTCGAGCGACGCTATTTTGCGGGACGGATGCTCGCCCACGCCGGCGTCGCCGCGGCGCTCATCGTGGTGTCGCTCCTCATCGGGATGGCCGGCTATGTGTACTTCGAGCGTCTGACGTTGACCGACGCCTTCCTGAATGCCGCAATGCTGCTGGGCGGCATGGGACCGGTCGACGCGCCGCGCACGGAAGGCGGTAAGCTCTTTGCCGGCGTCTATGCGCTCTTTGCCGGGCTCGTTTTTCTTGCCGCCGCCGGTGTCGCGGTGGTGCCGGTGATCCATCGCATCCTGCACCGGTTCCATTGGGAAGACCGCGCTTAGACGAATCGCCAGCAACAGCTATCATGCCGTCCGACACTCGATTCTCCTCAGATCGGTTCCCGCGCGCCTCACGTTATCACCCCGAATGGGTGCTGGCGAGCTTGAGCGGAGGCGCGAACCCGTTATGGCTGACGGAGTGGCTCGCGTCGGCGATGGATCTGCAGCCGGGCATGCGCGTCCTCGATCTCGGCTGCGGCCGCGCGGCTTCGTCGATATTCCTGCGCCGGGAGTTCGGCGTCGAAGTGTGGGCCACGGATCTCTGGTTCAGCGCGTCCGAAAACTCACAGCGGATCCGCGATGCCGGCGTGAGCGATGGCGTATTCCCGATCCATGCCGATGCGCGTGCGCTGCCATTCGCTCCGGACTTCTTCGATGCCTTCATCTCGATCGATTCGTTTCCCTACTACGGCACTGACGACCTGTACTTGAACTACGTGGCACGCTTCATCAAGCCGAACGGCCGTCTGGGGATCGCCGGCGCCGGCCTGATGCAGGAAATCGACGGGCCAGTGCCCGAGCCCCTGCGCGCCTGGTGGACCGAGGATCTCTGGTGCCTGCACTCGGCCACCTGGTGGCGGCGCCACTGGGATCGGACCGGCATCATCGACGTGGACCTGGCCGACGACCTGCCGGACGGATGGCGCCTGTGGGTCGATTGGCACCGGCTGGTCGCCCCGGACAACACTGCAGAAATCGGCGCGCTCGAGGCCGACCGCGGACGCTATCTCGGCTACGTTCGCGTCGTCGGCCGTCGCAATCCGGGAGTGACGCTGGAGGAGCCGATCGTGTCTCTGCCGGAACACTACGAACGGAAACCACTGATGCGAGGCGAAGAGGAATGACGATTACCGATCGGTCCGCCGGCTACGAACGCATGGCGCGCGAGTTCGTTCGGGGAAGAGGCGATGCGGACGTCGGCGCGGCTAGCGTCCGAGAGTGGACGCACACGATCCGGCCCGGTGGGGCCGTCCTCGATCTTGGCTGTGGACACGGCGTCCCAATCTCGCAGGTGCTCGTGGACGCCGGCTTCGATGTCTATGGCGTCGACGCCTCGCCGACGATGATCGCCGAGTTCACCGCCCGGTTGCCACAGGCGCATGCCGACTGTTCCACGGTCGAGGACTCGACGTTCTTTGCCCGCACGTTCGACGGCATCGTCGCCTGGGGCCTGATGTTTCTGCTCTCGCCTGCGGCCCAGGCGTCGATCATCGGCAAGGTGTCCAGAGCGCTGGCGCCCGGCGGCCGATTTCTCTTCACGTCGCCCCTTCAGGTCTGCACCTGGACCGATATTCTCACGGGCACGCGGTCCGTCTCGCTCGGCAGCGATAAATACCGCCAGATCCTCGCCGCAGAAAGCCTCGAGCTCCTGGAAGAGACCTCGGACGAGGGCGACAATCACTATTACTTCGCTGCGAAAGGCTGAATCCATGCCGTACTCGATCGCGCCCATGCTGTCGGTGCGCAATGGCGCGCGCGCGGTCGAGTTCTACAAGGCTGCGTTCGGCGCGGAGGAGATCTTTCGCGTCGAGGATCCCGCCGGCGCGGTGGTTGCGCGGTTGTCCGTCGAGGGCGCGGACTTCTGGTTGAGCGATGAATCTCCCGAGCATGCCAACTACAGCCCAGCGTCGCTTGGCGGCGGGACGGTGAGGATGATTCTGACTGTTCCCAATCCCGACGACGTGTTTGCGCGCGCCGTAGCGGCCGGCGCCCGCGAAGTCACGGCAGTCGAGGAGGCTTACGGCTGGCGCGTCGGTCGCATCGAAGATCCCTACGGCCATCATTGGGAAATCGGTCATCCGCTCGGCGAGTAGGGCGCATGAGGGCATGGGCGTATAGGGGCAGGTGGAGGAGCCACGCGTGAGCGTGTCGAGGCGCGCGATTGTTGGCGTGGTGGGCGCCCTCCTCGTCGCTTTCTGGTTCCTTCTTGATCGAAGTCCGCGCGCCGCGAAGCCCACGGCCGGCGCCACGGTCGTGGCCTTCGGCGACAGTCTGGTCGAAGGACGCGGCGCGACGCCCGGTCACGATTTCGTCTCTCTTCTGGCTCAGCGGCTGTCGGTTCCCATCGTCAATGCCGGCCGCAGCGGCGACACGGCGACCGCCGCGCTGTCGCGGCTCGATGCGTCGGTGCTGTCGCGCAATCCTCGTGTCGTGATCGTGCTGCTCGGCGGCAACGACTTCCTGCGGCGTGTGCCCGAACCCGAGACATTCCGCAGCCTCGCGACGATCGTCGAGCGCATCCGGCAGCGCGGCGCCGCAGTCGTGCTCGTCGGCGTCAGCGTCGGACTGATCACCGATCCGTATGCCAGCGAGTACGAGGCGCTGGCGCGGCGGACGTCGTCCGGCCTGGTGCCCGACATTCTCGACGACATCATCGGGCACGCCGACCGCATGTCCGATTCAATTCACCCGAACGATCAGGGCTACGAGATGATTGCGGACCGGATCGAACCGGTGGTGCGTGACCTGATACGGTCCGACTGACGGGAGGCCCCATGTCGAAGAGTCTTGGTGCGCTTGTTCTGGCCGCGTGTGCGATCGGCCCTCCAATCGCCGCGCAGCAGGCACCCGATCCGATGGCCGGGACGATCGTGCCCTGGTTCACCATGATCGAGCAGTCACTGGTCGGCCTCGCCGAGGCGATGCCAGCGGAGAAATACGACTTCAAGCCGAAGGATGGCGCCTTCTCGGACGCGCGTACGTTCGGCGAGCAGCTGAAACACGTCGCGTGTGGCAACTTCGCCTTCTTCAACGAAATCGAGAAGAAGACCCCGCCCGATCACTGCGAGACCGGCGGGCCCAGCCCGGCCAAGACCAAGGCCGAAGTCGTCACGTATCTCCGCGAATCGTTTACGTACGCGAAGGGTGTACTGGGGACAATGACAGCGGCTAACGCGCTCGATGCCGCCGGCGGTCCGTACGGCGGTCAGAGCACGCGCCTCGGCCTTTCGACGCTGGCGGTGTGGCACGCGTCCGATCACTACGGGCAACTGGTCATCTACCTGCGGATGAACGGCCTCGTTCCGCCGGCGAGCCGGCGTGGAGGTGGACAATGAAGAAGGCCCCGCCCAAAGCCGCGTCGAAGACGAACGCGCGGTGGCATGCGGCGCACCGGATGCCGGCCAACGCCTCGCTCGGCCAGCGCGTGACATGGCACCTCGCGCATGCGGCCAACTGCGCCTGTCGGCCGATGCCGGCCACTGTCGTCGCCGAGTTGAAGCGGCGCGGCCAGCTCGAGCGTTGAAATCAGACTAGAATGGCCGGCCAATTCGTGAATTCTGTCGTGCCACGGATCCGGCGGGACCCGATCCCGATTCAGCTTGTGCTCGTGCCGTACGACACGGCTCGGCGGCATTGGGCGATGGGCTCGGGGCCCGCGCATCTCGTCAATCACGGGCTGGTCGAGACGCTCGAGGCCGCCGGCCATACGGTCGACGTCTCGATCGTCGATACGCCAGGCGATGACAACGCGGAGGTCCGAACCGCGTTCGCCCTGATGGCGGCGATTGCCGCGACTGTGCGCCACGCTCGCCAGGCCGGCCGGTTTCCGCTGATCCTCGCCGGTAACTGCAACACGGCGGTCGGCACCGTCGCCGGCCTCGACTACGCCGATTCGATCGGCGTGTTCTGGTTCGACGCGCACGGCGATTTCAATACGCCGGATACCACCGTCAGCGGCGTGCTCGACGGCATGGCGCTGGCGATGCTGACGGGTCGTGGCTGGCGCGCGCTGTGTCACGCTATTCCCGGCTTCGGCCCGGTGCGCGACGACGCCACGTGCCTCGTCGGCGCCCGGGATCTCGACGCGCTCGAGGCCGAGGCGCTGCAGGCCTCGCAGGTCTGGCAGGTCGCCGCCGCTGAAGCGCCGTACAGGCTTCCGGTGGTGGCAAAGGAGATCGTCGCGCGGGCCGCGGCGGCCTACCTCCACGTGGACCTCGACGTGCTCGATCCCGCCGAAGGGCGCGTGAACCGCTATGTCGCGCCAGACGGCCTCACCGCCGATTCGCTGGTCGCGGCCATTGGCGATGTGGCCGCGGCCCTTCCTCTGCTGGCCGCGGCGATCACGGCCTACGATCCGGCGTTCGACGCCGACGGGCGGATCCGGAAGATCGCCGCGCGACTCGTCCACGCCATCGTGCAATGACTGGCGTGACCGTCGCTCATACCTACATGGTCTTGTTCGTCGTCTCTCTCGCTTTTCCGATCGTGGCGAGCCTGATCCCCGCAGACGCGGTCTCGCGGGCGATGGGGTTTCTCGATGTCGCCGTGGCTCTGGCGTTGCTGGGCACGGGCATCTATGTCGTCTCGGCGAAGGCGCCGGCGAGTCCAGAGCACGACCGTCGCGCTGTTGCCTGGTATAAAGTCACGGGCGCCGTGCCCCTGGCGTTGCTGGTCGTCTTTTTCGTGGCGGGATCTCACGTGCGCTGGGAGGTGCTCCTCGTCGGCCTGGCCTGGCGAGCGTGGCTGTTGTGGTACTCCTTGCCGGCGACGCTTGCGTTGCTGTCGTCGGGTGAGCCCACGAGGCCCCACTGACCGGGCTGAAGTCGGGTCGTCCTGTTGAAAGGAGCTGCTCTCGTGAAGCGGACCGTCATTGCCACGTTGTGCTTCCTGGCCCTCGCCGCCGTCACGCTCCAGGTGCGCGCCGGTGCCAGGCAGGGCAACGTGCTCCTCTACGCCGACTTCGAGACCATGGCCGACAATCGACCGGTCAGCGCTCGCGGCGGCTTCGTGCAGCTGATTGCGTTCCAGGAAAGCGACCTCCGCAAGAGCACGTTCACGGGACTGGCGAATGCGAATCCTCCGGCGCCGGAGCTCGTCCGGATCAAGAAAGAGGATCCCAACCTGGCGATGAAATTCGGATTCGCCCTTCAAGCGCCGAACCAGTGGGCTGGCGTCGGCGTCGAAATCCATGGGCTGCCGGACCAGGACGGGAAGCCCGTCGCCGACGACGTGAGCGGCTACAAGAGCCTGTCGCTGCAGGTGTACGCGACGGGCGTCCCGATCATGCGGCTCGAGGCGATCAGCCGCGGGCAGGGGCAGGACCTGGCCTCCGGCTACCCGTTGATGACCTTCAAGGTACGCGACGGGTTCAACACCTACAAAGTCCCGCTGAAGGGGTTCGCGCAGCCGTCATGGGTCGAGACACGCGTCGATCCCAAGGACATCTTCAAGAAGCTGACGGCGATCAGCCTCACCGCCTTCTGCGATCAGTGCACGCCGATGCAGGGCATGGTGATCGTCGACAACATCGTGTTCGAGAAGTGAGCCGGATCGCCCGGTGACGCTCCGGCTGCCGCACCCCTTCGCGCTCCTCCTGTCAGTGGTCGTCGTCGCCGCCGCGCTCACCTGGGTGCTGCCCGCCGGGCAGTACGACCGCCGCGACGACCCCTCGACTGGCCGGCGCGTGGTGATCGCGGGGACGTACCACCGCGTGCCGGCGGCGCCAGTCGGTGTCTTCGCCACGCTGGTCGCGATCCCGCGAGGCTTCGTCGAAGCCGCTGACGTCATCGCCGTGACGCTGTTCGTCGGCGGTGCCTGGGTGATCGTGGACCGCATCGGGACGCTCTCCCGCCTCGTCGCGGTCATTGCCTCGACGTTTCGCCGCCGCGGCTTGTGGGCCGTCGCAACGGTCTCGCTCGTGTTTGCCACGCTCGGCGCGCTCGAGAACACCGAAGAAGAGATCATTCCGCTCGTGCCGGTCCTCCTTCTCCTCGGGCGCAGTCTTGGCGTGAATGCCGTCTGTGTCGTCGCGATGAGTTTCGGGGCGTCGATGGTCGGCAGCGCATTCGGTCCCGTGAATCCCTTCCAGGCCGCGATCGCGATGAAGTTGGCGCAACTGCCGCTGGGATCGGGCTTCGGCATTCGGATCGCGATGCTCGCGGTTGCCGTAGGCCTCTGGACCGCGTGGACTATCGCCTATGCGGCTCGCGTCAGAACGCCAGCGGTGGCGGGCGACCCGGACGCGCCAGTTCGCCTGACGCCTCGCGAAATCGCGATCCTCGTCGCGGTGGTTGCACCCACGGCGGCCTACGTGTATGGCGCGCTTCGGCTCGACTGGGGATTCAACGAGTTGGGCGGGCTGTTCTTCTGCGGCGGCATGGTGGCGGGCTTCCTCGGCGGCCTCCGGCTCACTGGCACCATCACGGCGTTCCTCGAGGGCGCGCAAAGCCTGCTGCCCGCGACGATGCTGATTGGCCTGGCCCGCAGCATCTCGCTGGTCCTGACGGACGGCCAGATCATCGACACGATCCTGCACGCCCTGGCGACGCCGCTCGCGTCGGCCTCGCCGGGTGTGTCGGCGCTGCTGATGATCCCGTTTCACGCGCTCGTGCACGTGCCGGTGTCGAGCGTGAGCGGACAGGCCGTGCTGACGATGCCAATTTTGGTGCCGCTGGCCGACTTGCTGGGACTGTCGCGCCAGATCCCGGTTCTCGCGTATCAGACCGGCTGCGGCCTGATGGAGCTCCTGACTCCGACCAATGGCGCGCTCATGAGCGTGCTGCTGGCGGCCAACGTTCGCTACGAAGACTGGCTGCCCTTTGCGATCGTCGGGTGGGGTCTCGCCACGCTGGTGGGCGTCGTGACGATCGTTGCGGTCCTGTGGTTCGGGATTGGCTGAGTGCATCGAGATGCCCGAGCTGAAGCTCGGGCCTACGTACGAGCATGAGGGACGAGGCGTTCGTAGGCCCAAGCGTTAGCTTGGGCATGCAGGCGATTAGTACAATCGCTTGATGACCCGGTTGCCGCCCCTACCGTCCGTCCGCGCGCTGAGACATCGAAACTTCCGGCTGTTCTTCGGCGGCCAGCTCATCTCGCTGATCGGTACGTGGATGCAGTCAGTGGCGCAGTCGTGGCTGGTCTACTCGCTCACCGGCTCGACCGTCCTCCTCGGCCTCGTGGGATTCGCCAGCCAGATCCCGGTGTTCCTGCTGGCACCGATCGGCGGCGTCGTGGCGGATGCCGTGAGCCGGCACCGCGTGATCGTCGCCACGCAAGTGAGCGCGATGGCGCTGGCGTCGATTCTGGCGGTGCTCACGATTTCTGGTCACATTCAGATCTGGCATGTCTTCGTCCTGGCCTCGCTCCTTGGCATCGTCAACGCCTTCGACATCCCCGCGCGCCAGTCGTTCATCGTCGAGATGGTCGGCAGGGAGGACCTGGTCAACGCGATTGCGCTCAACTCGTCGATGGTCAATGGGGCGCGTCTGGTCGGGCCGGCGGTCGCCGGCGTCGTCGTGTCGCTCGTGGGAGAGGGGTGGTGCTTCGCCGCGAATGCGCTGAGCTACATCGCCGTCATCGTAGGCCTGCTGTTGATGGACGTGCCGCAGCGGCCCGTTGAGCCGGTTGGGGGTTCCGCGCTGCACAGCATCGGCGAAGGCTTCGCCTTCGTGGCGGGCACGCCGCCAGTCAGGTCGTTACTGCTGCTGCTCGGCCTCATCAGCCTGATGGGCATGCCGTACACGACGTTGATGCCGGTGTTTGCCGGCCGCATTCTGCGCACCGGAGCGGGAGGGCTGGGGCTCCTGATGGGGATGTCCGGAGCGGGGGCGCTCATCGGTGCGCTGGCGCTGGCAGCCAAGCGGAGTCTGCGCGGACTGGGCCGATGGGTTGCCTGGTCGTCGGCGGCGTTTGGCGCCAGCCTGATTCTGTTCTCGTTGTCGAGGACGTTCTGGTTGTCGGCCGTGCTGTTGGTGCCTGTCGGCTGCGCGATGATGGTGCAGATGGCCTCGTCGAACACCCTGATCCAGTCGATGGTCCCCGACCATCTCCGCGGGCGCGTGATGGCGATCTACTCGATGATGTTCATGGGCATGGCGCCGTTTGGGGCGTTAATGGCGGGCGCCCTCGCGGATCGGCTCGACGCGCCGCCGACGGTGGCGCTCGGCGGCGCCATGTGTCTGGTGGGCGCGGCGTTCTTCGGCGTCCGTTTGCCCGCGTTCCGCACCGCCGCGCGCGAGATCATTCTCGCGCTGCAGCCGGCAGGTGGAGAACCATCGGCGGCGACGACGGGGTCGAAGGACTCTTAGACCTCTTCGACTTCCGCTCCCCGCTCTGCCTTCGCGGCGGCGATGATCTTCTGCTGGAGATGCGATGGCACCTCGTCGTAGTGCGAGTATTCCATGTGATACGAGCCGCGGCCGCCTGTGGCGGACGTGAGGTGCTGCTCGTAGGTGAGCATCTCGGCCATGGGCACCTGCGCGCGAATCAACGTCATCGTGCCGCGCGTGTCCATGCCGCTGATGCGCCCGCGGCGGCCGTTCAGGTCGCCCATGAGGTCGCCGGCGTAATCGCTTGGCGCGTGAATCTCGACCGACATCACCGGCTCGAGGATCGTCGGCCGCGCCTTGGCCATGCCGTCCTTGAAGGCCAGCGATCCGGCGAGCTTGAACGACAGCTCGTTGCTGTCGACGGCGTGATAGGACCCGTCATAGACGGTCACCTTGAAGTCCACCACGGGGTAGCCGGCGAGGAAGCCGCGCATCCGGGCGTCCTGGATTCCCTTTTCCACCGCCGGCACGAACTGCCGCGGGATCGACCCGCCGAAGATGTCGTCCTCGAAAGTGAAGTCGCTGCCGCGCGGCAGCGGCTCCATGCGGATCTTGCAATCGCCGAACTGGCCGTGTCCGCCGGTCTGCTTCTTGTGGCGGCCGTGCGCTTCGATTGACGCCGTGATGGTCTCGCGGTACGGAATGCGCGGCGGCTTCAGGTTGACCTCGACGCCGAACCGCCGTTTCAGCTTCGCGACCGTCACTTCGATGTGCAACTGACCCTGGCCCGAGAGCAGCAGCTCCTTGGTCTGCGGGTCGCGCGCGTACCGGATCGTCGGATCCTCTTCCTCGAGCCGGTGCATGGCGGTGCTGATCTTGTCCTCGTCACCGCGGCTCTTCGGTTCGATCGCGTAGGAGAGAACCGGCTCGATGAAGGCGATGGGCGCGATGGTCAGCCCGCCTTTGTCGGCGAGCACGTCGTTGGTCAGCGTATCTTTCAGCTTCGCCACCGCGCCGAGATCGCCGGCTTTCAGCTCGGGCACGGTCGTCGGCGACTTGCCCTGCATGACGGTGAGGTGGCCCAGGCGCTCGCTCGTGTCGCGGGTCAGGTTGTGAACGGTTGCGTCCGACTTGAGCGTGCCCGTCATGACGCGAAACAGCGTAATGCGGCCGGCGAAGGGATCGGCGACCGTCTTCCAGACGAACGCGGCGTACGGGTCGCTCGCATTCGGCGAGGCCGCGAGATCCGCGTTCTGCTTCGTATCGGTGGCCGCGAACTGGCGCTCGGCGGGGGAGGGCAGGTAGTTGGCGATCGCGTCGAGCACCTGCTGCGTGCCGATGTTCAGGAGGGCTGACGCGCAGACCAGCGGGTACACCTTGCCGTTCAGGGTCGCTGTGTGCAGGCCGCCCACCAGTTCTTCCTGCGTCAGCGTCCCCGCCTCGAAGAACTTCTCCATCAGCGCATCGTCGGCTTCTGCCACCATCTCGATCAGGGCGTCGCGCCCGGCGGTCGCGGCGTCCGACAGCTGCGCCGGGATCGTGGTCTCGGTGGCCTTGCCGCTGCCGTCGGCGGGATACGTCCATGCCTTCATCGCAACCAGATCGATCACGCCGGAGAAATCCTTCTCCTCCCCGATCGGCAGCTGGATCGGGACGATGGTGCGGCTGCAGAAGTCGCGGAGGGAGGTCAGCGAGCGGTCGAGGCTCGCGCGCTCGCGATCGAGCCGGTTGACGACGATGAGGCGGGGCAGAGCCAGCGCCTCAGCCTCGGCCCACACCTTTTCGGTCTGCACTTCGACGCCGGCGACCGCATCGACGACGAGCATCGCCGCGTCGGCGACGCGGAGCGCAGCACGGGCGTCGGCGAGGAAGTTGCCCATGCCGGGGGTATCGATGAAGTTGATTTTGAGTTTGTTCCACTCGGCGAAGGCGAGCGATGCCGAGAGCGTGTGCTTTCTGGCGATCTCTTCGTCGTCGTAGTCGGTCACCGTGGTGCCGTCATCGACGCGGCCGAGCCGCGGCGTGGCGCCGGCGGCGAAGAGGAGCGCGGCAACCAACTGGGTCTTGCCCGCGCCGCTGTGGCCGATGACAGCGACGTTGCGGATGCTCCCAGTGTCGTAGGCCTTCATAGCGGGTATCCCTCCGCTCCCGGGGCGCGCCCGGGGGCCGCATTATCGCGTGCGTTTTGGGTCGTTCTAGAAGGGCGGTCTGACCACTAGCTCCCGCGGATCATACACCTTGGTACTGGGGACAGGCCCCAGTGGCATGAAAACCCGGTTTTGGGGACAGGCCCAGGCCTGTCCCCAACCAGCAGCGCTCGGATGCTAGACTGATGGATGTAATCAGTTTTGCTTCTGATTACGGCGAGGGGAAGCTGCGAGGACCACGAATGGATCAGGCGCGCGCCACGACCGCATCCGAGAACGACATCTACGCGAATCCGCCGGATGTTACTGAGCTAGAGCTGGAGCCAGGCCATCCGGGGCTTGGGGATGCGGGCTACATCGCGCGACGTCAGGCGCTGTTCGCCCTCTGTCGCGAGCATCGGCTGAAGAACCTCGGACCGCCGCGCATCGAGTACACGGACGAGGAGCAGCGGATCTGGCGCGACGTCTCGCCGCAGCTCGCGGCGCTCCACGTCTCGCACGCCAGTCGCATCTACCTGCAGGCCAAACGTGATCTCGGTATCAGCGCGACCGAGATCCCGCAGCTCCGCGATCTCAGCGATCGCGTGGACGCGCGAAGCGGCATGCACCTGGTGCCCGCTGAAGGGCCGATCCCGTATCGCACGTTCTACTCGTACATCGCCGAACGCGGCTTTCCGGTGACGCAGTTCATCCGTCACGGCAGCAAGCCGGAGTTCACGCCCGAGCCCGACATGATTCACGACTGTCTCGGGCACGTGCCGCCGCTCGTGAACCACGACTACGCCGAGTTGCTGACGCTGATCGGCAAGGCGGCGGTCAGCGTGAAGAGCGGCGACCACGTCCTCGCGTTGAAGCGTCTCAGTTGGTTCTCGATCGAATTCGGGCTGATCGACGAGGACGGCGAGACCAAGGTCTTCGGCGCCGGCATCCTGTCGTCGATTGGCGAGATCCCGTACTCACTCTCGGCGTCCGTCGAGCATCGACCGTTCGTGACGGACGCGGTAATCGAGACCGACTACGACGCGTCGCGGATGCAGGAGCTGCTGTTCGTCATACCGTCATTTCAGTTCCTCCGCCGTGAGGTGGAGAAACTTGTCAGACGATTTGGTGTCGTCGTAGAACGCTCAGCCCCTTAACCCGTCGCCGTATGGCGGCGGTCCTTCAGGGCCGCGAACGCGCGGGGCTAAAGCCCCGCCTCCACAGGCAACTGCGCGACTACTCCCAGCGGAGCGCTTCGATCGGGTCGAGTCTGGACGCCTTGAAGGCCGGCCACAACCCGAAAAAGATCCCGACCGACGCCGAGAAGCCAATCCCAATCGCGAACGACCACCACGGCAGCGACACCGGGAACTCGGTCGCCAGGTGCACGACCAGGCCGATCGAGCTGCCGAAGACAATCCCCAGCAGGCCGCCAAGCGACGTCAGGAACACCGCCTCCAGCAGGAACTGCCAGAGGATCTCGCGGCGCCGCGCGCCGAGAGCCTTGCGGATCCCAATCTCCCGCGTGCGCTCGGTCACCGAGATGGTCATGATGGCCATGACGCCGATGCCGCCGACCATCAGCGCGATCGACGAGATCACGACCAGCGCCAGGAAGATCGCGCGCGTGAACTGGTCGAAGATCTTCATGATCGAGTCCGACGTCAGCATGTCGAAGTCGTTTTCCTGATCGACCTTCAACCGGTGCCGGGCGCGCATCACCTCCTGCACCTCGTTCATCACCTGCGCCCGCGGTATGTCCGGGTAGCCGACGACGCCGATCATCAGGAAGCGCTGCAGCAGGCCCCGGATCCGCGGCGGATCGAACATCTTGTCGTAGGTGCCCGTCGGAATCACCGCGAACGCGTCAGGATCACCCCCAAGCGGGCTCGGCCGCTTGGCCATCACGCCGACGACGGTGAATTCCTGGTCGTTCAGCCGGATCCGCTTCCCGATTGGATCCGAGACGGGAAAGAGCGTCTGGCCGGGCGAATGGCCGAGCACGATGACGCTTCGGCGATGATCGACTTCGTACGGCGTGAAGAAGCGGCCAGCCTCGAGGCCGATGTAATTGATCTCGGCGAAATTCGCCGATGCGCCCACGATCTGAATCAGCTTCGTCGATGTCCCGCGATAGGTGAGCCGCTCCGGATCCGATCCCGGGCCACCGCCAATCTGCCACCCGACCATCATCACCGACGGCGCGCCGGCCTTGATCGCCTTCGCATCCTCCTCGGTGATGTTCGGCCGTTTCAGCACCTCGATGAAGCTCTTGCCGCTGGCGAAGCTGCTGATGCTCATCTTCGCCACGTAGACGCTGTTGGCGCCGAGCTGATTGATCAGCGCCTCGAACTGGTCGCCGAACCCGCGGATGAGCGACGTCATGCCGACGATCGACGTCACCCCGATGACGACGCCCAGAACGGTGAGGGCGGAGCGAAGCTTGTTCGTTCGCAGCGTGTCGACGGCCATCGACAGCACTTCGGCCAGGAGGCCGATGCGGAAGCGTTGAATCGCCATCTATTCCTTCCGGAGCGCTTCAATCGGATCGAGCGACGCGGCGCGCACCGCCGGATAGAGCCCGAAGAACATGCCGACGACGGCCGTCATGCCGAGGCCGAGCGGCACCGACCATGGCTCGATGCGCGCCGGCAGCGGTGTGAGCGCCGCCACGAGCATTGCGGCGCCGAACCCGAGGAGCGTGCCGATCAGCCCGCCCACCATCGACAGGGTCGTCGACTCGGTCAGTACCTGCCACACGATGTCGCGCTTCTTGGCGCCCAGCGCTTTGCGCAGGCCAATCTCGCGCGTCCGCTCCGAGACGATCATCAGCATGATGTTCATGATGACGACGCCGCCGACGACCAGCGACAGTGACACGACGCCGACGAGGATCGTGAAGGCGCCCTGCGAAAAGGTCTTCCACAGGCCCATCAGCGTGTCGGACGTATACATGCCGAAGTTGTCGGTCTCGCGCGGCCGCAGGTGGCGCTTCACGCGCAACGCGACCCGCGCGGCGTCCATTGCCGGCTGCACCAGCTCGGGTCTGATCGGCTTCACCGTGAGGTCGAGCGACCGGCGCGAGCCGAACAGCCGCTGAAACGCGCCGAGCGGCACCATCACGAACTCGTCCTGCGACTGCCCGAAGACCGACCCCTTTTTCTCGCTGACGCCGAGCACGTTGAAGTGGACGCCGTTGACCTGAATCGTACGTCCACGGGATTCCGGCCCTTGAACAGCTTGTCAGCCGTTTCCCACCCGAGGAGCGCCACGTTGCGCGCCCGCTCGATCTCCATACGCGTCGGCAGCCGCCCGGCCTCGGCGGCGTAGCCGCTGAACTCCTCGTAGTCGGCCGACACGCCGCGCACCTGTGTGCCTTCGAGCGTCTCGTCGCCGAACGTGATGTTGGCGCGCGCGTACGATTCGGCCATCACCGAGTCGATCAGCTGGGGGTCGAAGGACTCGATGGCCCGCGCGTCCAGCATCGTCACGTCGGGATTGCGGCGCCACGCAATTCGTTCCTCTTCCTCGTCGGTGACGACGCCAATCTTGTCGACCTTGAACGTGCCGACGCCGACATCCTTCATGATCGCGTCGGACACGTAGGTGTTCATGCCCTGGAGCAGCGACACGACCGCGATGATCGACGTGACGGCCACGATGTTGCCGAGCACCATCATGATCGACCGGATCTTGTTCACCCAGATGGATGCGAGCGCGAGCCCGATGGCGTCGAGAAATTGCGTCATTTGCGCTTGTCGGGGACAGTCCCCATCATAGACACACGCGATGGGGACAGTCCCCTTGGAGCTTACGGTTTCGGCGCGCCTGGCGGCGGACCCACCTTCACTTCGTCGCCGTCCTTCAGATTCCGGACCGAGTTGAACGGGCCCGTGATCACCTGATCGCCGTCCTTCAGCCCCGACAGCACCTCGAAGTACTTGTCGCCGGCGATGCCCACCTTCACGGGCACGAACGTCGACTCGTTGTTCTTGAACACGAAGACGCCCTCGATCTCCTTGCGCGTCTGGCCCGGCTTGAGCTCCGCGGCCTGCGCCGCCGCGGCATCCGGCGCCGGGCGCTTCCGGCGCTTGGCTTTGGGGTCGCGAGGCTCGCGCACGATCTGGCCCTTCGAGTCGAGCACGACCTCGCGCGCGGCCATCGCCTGGATCGGCACCGACAGCACCTTTTGCCGCGTCGCCGTCGTGATCGACGCCGAGCACGTGAACCCTGGCCGCACTTGCGGAATCTGCTTGTCGAGCTGCACGGTCACCTTGAAGTTGGTCGCCTGCTGACCAGCCGTCGCCGTCGTCGTCTGCTGGATCGGGCTGTTGCCGATCTCCGTGACCTTCCCCATGAACGTCTGATCGGGCAGCGCGTCGATGGTGATCTTGCCAATCTGACCGAGCTGGACCGACGGGATGTCGGTCTCGTCCACTTCGACCTCGGCCTCGATGATCGACATGTCGGCCACCGTCAGGAGCTGCGTGCCGGCGTTGTTCATCGTGCCGACCACCACGTTCTCGCCTTCCTCGATGTTGCGTCGCGTGACGATGCCGTCGAACGGCGCCACCAGCGTCACCTGTCGCAGGTTGTAGCGGCTGGTGTCGAGCGAAGCTGCTTCCTGTTTGATCATCTGCTCGCGCGACCCGACTTCGGACTGCCGCGCGGCGAGCTCGGTCTCGCGGACCTTCAACTCCGATTCCGCCTTGTCGAGATTCTCGCGCGTCGTCAGCTGCTGCGCCCAGAGGTCGCGCTGGCGCTTCACCTGGTCGCGCGCCAGCGCCAGGTTGGCGCGGGCGGTTTCGACGTTGACCTTGGACTGCTCCAGCCCGGCGCGCGCGCCGGCCACTGAGGCCTCACCCCGCTGCACGGTGCCGCGCAGGGCGTTGGGATCGATCTCGAGCAGGAACTGACCAGCCTTGACGCGGTCCCCCTCCTCGACGCCGAGCCGCGTGACGCGTCCCATCTGGACGGCGCTCATGTTGACGAAGCGCTTGGCCTGGATCGTGCCTGATGCGGTCACGACCGCCTCGAGGTCGCGCTTCTTGGCGGCCTCGACGTTGATGCTGACGGCGTCTTCCTTCTTGAAGAAGAAGTACGCGCCGCCCATGGCGGCGAGGACGATGATGACGATGACGGCGATGACCCACTTCTTCCGAAACACGCTACGCTCCTCCAGACAGGCTCCGCGTCACGCCCGCGACGATGAGCGCGATTGCGATATAGACACCGAACAGCGACCAGAAGATTGGCGCGGTGCGGCGCTTGTACAACACGGCCAGGCCGATGGCATTGACAAGCAGCCACCAGATGATGAAAACGTCGATCATGCCCAGAAAAAGCGCTATGAAGTTGGTGTCTTCGACGAACGCCTGCGCGAAGACGCCCAGATTCGACGGGCTCGACATCGATCCGCGCAGATAGTTCAGCGGCAGCGTGAACAGCGTGCCGACGAACGACGTGGCGCCCGTATGGACATGAACGGCGAGCACCTGCTTGTAGGTCGCGTTTCCCCCAAGCAGCGCGTTGAACACGCCGAGCAGGATGCCCGAGACGACAAACGAGACGATCGGCACAAAGATCGCGATGGCGACCGGCACGATGAAGCGGTTGTAGGGCGCCATCCGCTCGTACGTCGCGTATTCCTCGTCCGTGACGGTACGGCCCCAACGCTGGGCGCGCTCCACCTGTTGATCGACGACGGCCTGCTGACCGCTCTCGGTGCTCAACAGGGCAAATTGGCCGAGGGCAATCAGGCCAATAATCACGGCCAGCGCGCCGAACCAGCGCGGGCGCGCGACAATTCGCTCGAAGGTGGCGCGAGGGGAGAAGATGACGCCGACCAGTCGCGCAACAACATTGTCCCCGCCCGGCGCCGGCGCCGTCGATGACGACACGTCACTCATAACTGACCTTCCGTGTGGGTGGTCTCAGGTGGCGGAACGGCGTGGCTCAGTGGGGCGACCTTGGAGAACGAACGCTCACTGTATATACGCCAGTTTCCGGCCTGAAGTTTCCCGAATCCGGACAGTTGTGCTATCAACATGATATCAAACCTCGACCACGGAATGGCGCCTCGCACGGCCGCGCTGGCCGTGCTCGTCTTCGCCTGTACCTCAGAGTCCCGCCTTTTCCCAATCCTTCGACCTCGTCGGCACCCGTGCGCTTGGCATGGGCGGCGCCTTCGTGGCCGTCGCGGATGACGCCAGCGCCGCCTGGTGGAACCCCGCGGGACTGCCTAACTCGTTGATTGTGGACGGGATCGCGGAGGGGGGAGCGGGGCGGCTCACGAAAAGCGACGACCGGCCGATTTCTGAGCTGACGGGTTCGGAGGTGACGTCGGGCGGGGTGGCGTTTGCCTTCCCGGTTCTGGGCGCCAGCTATTTCCGGACTCGCGAGTCGCGGCTGGAACCCGCTACAGCGGGAAGCCCGCCGGGCCGAGAAAACGAAGGAACAGCCCGGGTTGGGCGTTCGCTGCTGCTTCACCAATTCGGCCTCAGCCTCGCGCACTCGCTCGGCGACGCCGTTGTCCTGGGAGCGACCGTGCGCGTGATGCGGGGGGAGCTGTCGACGCTGAATCCTGCTGGCGGCCGTCCGGACGACGTGTTCGACGCGCTCGGCGAGATTGACGGTCCGTCGCGAACGCAAGCGGACGTGGACGTGGGTGTGCTCGTGCGTGTGTCGCGCCTGCGCCTGGGACTCGCCACCCGCAACCTGACGACGCCGTCGTTCCCGGCGTCGGAAGGCAACGCTGGTTGGGAGCTGGAGCGACAGGCGCGGCTCGGCATGGCCATCGTGTCCGATGCCGGCGGGGCCGGACGGCAGGACTGGGTGGTCGCGATCGACACCGACCTCCGTCGCGAGGATACCCCCGTCGGCGAGCGGCGCGACGTCGCGTTGGGTGGAGAGCGCTGGTTCAAGGCGCACCGGATTGGCGTTCGCGCGGGTGTCAGCGCGAGCACGGCAGGCGAGGCCCGGCCGGCGTTGTCGGGCGGCGCAAGCGTCGCCGTCGTAAATGGATTCTGGCTCGAAGCCCGCGCGACGCGCGGCGGCGATGACGCCGCGCGCGGCTGGGGCCTCGCAGCCCACGTGATGTTCTGAGTATTCCCCCAAATGCCCGTCCGCATCGGCGAACTGCTCCTGAAAGAAAAGCGCGTCACTCCTGAACAGCTTCAGGAAGCGCTGGCCTACCAGAAGGCGAATGGGGGAAAGCTCGGCCTGAACCTCGTGAAGCTCGGGTTCGTCCGCGACGAGGACATCACCGCGCTTCTCAGCCGCCAGTACGGGGTGCCGTCGATCAGCCTGGCGCAGTTCGAGATCGACGCGGCGGTCGTCAAGGTCATTCCCGCCGAGACCGCGCACAAGTATCAAATCATCCCGCTGTCGCGATCGGGGGCCACGCTCACCATCGCGATGACCGACCCGACCAACGTGTTCGCCATGGACGACATCAAGTTCATGACGGGCTACAACGTCGAGCCGGTCGTGGCCTCCGAGACTGCGGTGAACGAGGCGCTCGAGCGCTACTACCCGATGCAGTTGAAGCGCGTCGAAGGCGCGGCGTCGCAGACGAGCGCGCTCGACGCGGCGGCCCGCGCCCTAGAAGAGATGCCGCTCGACGGCGCGATGTCGGATGTCGAGGTCCTCGAGGAGCTGGAAGAGATCAGCGCCGAGGCGCTGCAACGGCAGGGCGAAGACGCGCCGGTCATCAAGCTGGTGAACGTCATCCTGATGTCGGCCATCCAGAAGGGCGCCAGCGATATTCACATCGAGCCGTACGAGAAGGAATTCCGCGTCCGCTACCGCATCGACGGCATCCTCTACAACATCATGGCGCCGCCGATGAAGTTCCGCGACGCGGTGACGTCGCGCATCAAGATCATGTCGAAGCTCGACATCGCGGAGAAGCGGCTGCCGCAGGACGGCCGCATCAAGATCCGCTTTGCCGACAACGGCGTGACGAAGGACATCGACTTCCGCGTCAGCTGCCTGCCCACGCTCTTCGGCGAAAAGATCGTCATGCGTCTGCTCGACAAGGACAAGTTGATGCTCGACATGACCCGGCTCGGGTTCGAGTCGGAGTCGCTCGCCAGGTTCGAGGTGGCGATCCAGAAGCCGTGGGGCATGGTGCTCGTGACCGGGCCGACCGGCAGCGGCAAGACCAACACGCTGTACTCGTCGATCGCGCGGATCAACACGCAGGAAACCAACATCATGACCGCGGAGGATCCGGTCGAGTTCAACCTGCCCGGCATCAACCAGGTACAGGTGCGCGAGAACATCGGCCTCAACTTCGCGGCCGCCCTGCGCGCCTTCCTCCGCCAGGACCCCAACATCATCCTCGTCGGCGAGATCCGCGACTTCGAGACGGCGGAAATCGCCGTGAAGGCCGCGCTCACCGGCCACCTCGTGCTCTCGACGCTCCACACGAACGACGCGCCGAGCACGGTGAATCGGCTGATGAACATGGGCATCGAGCCGTTCCTCGTCGCCAGCTCGGTGAACCTGATTTGCGCGCAGCGCCTGGTGCGCCGTATCTGCGCGCACTGCAAGGCGCCGCATCCGACGCCGGGCCCGGCGCTGATTCAGGCGGGCTTCTCCCCGGATGATGCGCAGAACGTCATGCCGCTCAAGGGCAACGGTTGCGAAAAGTGCAACAACACGGGCTACAAGGGCCGCGTCGGCCTCTACGAAGTGATGGAAATCACCGACGAACTGCGCGAGCTCGTGCTCGTCGGCGCCTCGGCACTGGAATTGCGACGCAAGGCCGTCGACGACGGGATGATCACGCTGCGCCAGAGCGGACTCCGCAAGGTGAAGGAAGGGGTCACGACGATGGAGGAAGTCGCGCGGGAAACGGTGAAGTAACTGTGGATTGCGGATTGCGGAGGATTGAGGATTGAGGACTGATGGCGACGCTACCTGAATTGCTGAAATCGACGGTCGAACTTGGGGGATCCGACCTCCATCTGACGACCAGCACGCCGCCGCAGGTGCGTGTGAACGGCAAGCTCGATCGGCTGCAGCTGCCCGACCTGACGCCGGCCGATACGAAGCAGCTTGCCTACAGCGTCCTCACCGATGCGCAGAAGAAGCGCTTCGAGGAGACGCTCGAGCTCGATTTCTCATTCGGGATCAAGGGGCTCGCGCGCTTCCGCTGCAACATGTTCAATCAGCGCGGCGCCGTCGCGGCCGTCTACCGGCTGATCCCCGAGCGCATCCGCAGCTTCGACGAGCTGAACCTGCCGCAGGTGCTGACGACGCTGGCCGATCGGCCGCGTGGCCTGGTGCTGGTGACCGGCCCGACGGGCAGCGGCAAGTCCACGACGCTGGCCGCGATGATCGACAAGATCAACGCCGAGCGGCACGAGCACATCCTGACGATCGAAGATCCGATCGAGTACATCCACCCGCACAAGCAGTGCCTCGTCAACCAGCGCGAGGTCCACAGCGACACGCAAAGCTTCACGCTGGCCCTGCGCGCGGCACTGCGCGAGGACCCGGACGTCGTCCTCATCGGCGAGATGCGGGATCTCGAAACCATCGAGTCCGCCCTGCGCATCGCCGAAACGGGTCACCTCACCTTCGGCACGCTGCACACGAATTCGGCCGCGCAGACGATCAATCGCATCATCGACGTCTTTCCGGCGCACCAGCAGGGGCAGATTCGAACCCAGCTGTCGCTGGTGCTCGAGGGCATCGTCTGCCAGGCGCTGCTGCCGAAAATCGGAGGCGGTCGCGTCGTGTCGCTCGAAATCCTGGTGCCGACACCGGCGATCCGCAATCTCATTCGCGAAGACAAGGTCCATCAGATCTATTCCGCGATGCAGACCGGACAGGAAAAAGTGGGCATGCAGACGGCGAACCAGTCGCTCGCCAGCCTGCATCTGGGCGGAAAGATCGCGCTGGAGACGGCGCTCCTGGCCAGCTCGAACCGCGACGAGCTGCGCGAGATGATCAACCGTGGCGTCGGGGTCGTGCCGGGCGCCGGACTGCATCGGGCGCCCCTGCGGCCGGCTGCCGTTCCGCCGATACGTAAGTAGGGGCGCGCTGCGTGCGCCGATGAGAAGAATCGAGAAGGTCGAGAAGTCGAGAACCCGAGAAAATGCCCACCTTTGCATTTACCGGTCGCAATCGCTCCGGTGAGACGATCACCGGTGAGCGGATCGGCGACACGATGGATACCGTCGTGGCGCTGCTCCGACGCGAACAGGTGCTGGTCACGAAGCTGACGCCGGTCAAGGCGAAGGCCGAGGCCACCACTCAGAAGAAGGGCAAGCTCGGAAAGGGCGTTCCGTCAAAGAACCTGGCGATCTTCACCCGGCAGTTCTCGGTGATGATCGATGCCGGCCTGCCGCTCGTGCAGTGTCTCGAGATTCTCGGCAACCAGGAGGAAGACGCGCACTTCGCGGCGACGATTCTGCAGACCCGCGCCGACGTCGAAAACGGACAGTCGCTCGCCGACGCGATGCGCCGGCATCCGAAGTCGTTCGACGCGCTCTTCACCAACATGGTGGCTGCTGGCGAAGCCGGCGGCATCCTCGACACGATCCTCAAGCGCCTCGCGACCTACATCGAGAAGAACGTCAAGTTGAAGGGGCAGGTGAAGTCCGCGATGGTCTATCCCATCGCGGTCATCGTCATTGCCGCCCTGGTCGTGGCGGCGATTCTCTGGAAGGTCATCCCCACGTTTGCGGCCATGTTCGCCTCGCTGGGCGCTCAGCTGCCGCTGCCGACACGGGTCGTCATCGCGCTCAGCGACGGCCTCGTGCGGTTCGGATGGATGGGCATCGTCGCGATCGTGGCGCTCGGCTGGGGGTTCAAGCAGTACTACGGCACTGAAAATGGCCGCCGCGCCGTGGATAGCATGGTCCTGAAGATGCCAATCCTCGGTTTGATCATGCGGAAGATCGCCGTGGCGCGCTTCTGCCGCACGCTGTCGACGCTGATCAGCTCGGGCGTCCCGATCCTCGACGGGCTCGACATTACGGCGCGCACCTCTGGCAACGCCATCGTCGAGGACGCGATTCTGTCCACCCGGAAGAGCATCGAGGGCGGCAACACGATCGCGGCGCCCCTGAAGGAGACGGCGGTCTTCCCGGCGATGGTGGTGCAGATGATCGGCGTCGGCGAGGCCACCGGCGCGCTCGACACGATGCTGAGCAAGATCGCCGACTTCTACGAAGAGGAAGTCGATACCGCAGTCGCCGGGCTGCTCACGCTGCTCGAACCCATAATGATCGCGTTTCTCGGCCTCATCGTCGGTGGCATCGTCATCGCGATGTACCTGCCGATCTTCGATCTGATCAGCAAGCTCACGGGCTGAGGCGCCGATCGTGAGAGAAGGGGAACGCCGGCGCCGGCTGCTCTGGCTGAACGCCGCCAGGGTCGTCGTCAGCACGCTGCTGCTCGGCCTCGCCGTCGCCTTTCAACTCAACGCGCCCGGATCGGTTCCGGTCGATCCGTTCTTCTTCCTCATCGGTCTCACCTACGCGCTGAGCGCGATCTATGCGATCGCGCTGCCGGCGATGCTGCGCCGATCGTGGCTCGTCGATCTCGAGTTCGTCTTCGACGCGTGCCTCGTGACGGCGTTCATTCATTTCACCGGCGGCGTGACATCGTACTTCTCGTTGCTGTACGTGCTGCCGGTCATCGGCGCCGCGTCGCTGCAGTTCCGGACCGGTGGGATCCGCGTCGCCCTCATCAGTGCATCCGCCTACGGTGCGCTCGTCGTCGCGCAGTACCTGGGCAGCGCCGGCTACGTGGCGGGCGAGTCGGTGCCCGACATGCGCAGCTTCCTGCCGCCGGCGCACATCGCGGAATACACCGTGGCCGCCAACGCGATTGCGCTGATCGCGGTGGCGCTGGTCGGCGGGTCGCTCGCCGATCGGCTGCGGCGCGCCGATGTGCGTCTCGCGCACGCATCGCACGCCCTGGCCGACCTTCAGGCGTTCAACCAGCACGTGATTCAGAGCCTCACGAGCGGACTGATCACCACCGATCGGGCCGGCCGCATCGTGGCGTTCAATCGCGCCGCGGAAGTCATCACCGGGCACGAGAGCGCGGCGGTCCTGGGACGCTCGGCCGGCGACGTGCTGCAGCTTCCCACCGACTTCATGGCGCTGCTTCATGCCGGTCTTCCCGGCGAACGGGCCCGCCGGGTCGATTTCACGTTCCACACACGCGAGCGGGAGGCGCGAGACATCGGCCTCAGCGCCGCCCACCTGATCACGCCCGACGGCCGGACCGGCTTCCTCCTGACCTTCCAGGACGTGACGGCCATGCGGCGGCTGGAGCGCGAGGCCCGCCAGCGGCAGCAACTGGCCGCGGTCGGCGAAATGGCGGCCGGCATCGCCCATGAGATCCGGAACCCGCTGGCGTCGATGCGCGGATCGATCCAGGTGCTCCGCGCCGAGCTCGCGCTGACCGAGGAACAGTCGCACCTGATGGACATCGTCTTGCGCGAGTCGGATCGTCTGAACGACACGATTCGCTCGTTCCTCTGGTACGCCCGCCCGCAGCCGCTTCAGGCGCGCGCGGTCGACCTGACACGCCTCCTCCGCGACACTGCCACGCTGCTCCGAAACAGCCCGGACGTGCTGCCGTCGCATTGGATTTCCGTGGACGCTCCGAAGGACGGCCTTGTCGTCGAGGCCGACGACGCGCAGGTGCGGCAGGTGATCTGGAACCTGGCGACGAACGGCCTGCGGGCGATGCCGGAGGGCGGCGGGCTGGTCCTGCGCGCTCGCGTCCACCCATCCGCGAGCGACGGCGATGAAGTGGCGCTCGAGGTCGTCGACCACGGGGTCGGCATCTGCGCCGAGCAGCTCGATTCGCTGTTCCAGCCGTTCAACGGGTCCTTTGCCAGGGGCACGGGTCTCGGCCTGGCCATCGTCCACCGCATCGTGTCGGACCACGGCGGCGAGGTCCACGTCGAGTCGGAACCAGGCCAGGGAACGACCGTCGTGGTAACGCTGCCCTGCCGTCAGCCAGACTCCCTCTGGGGCCAGACGGCGTAGGGGCGCACTGCGTGCGCCCTGGCCGACCTGGATTACGCCCGGCGACCCGTACAGCCGATACGATAGAATCGCACGATGAGCTCGCCGAAGGTCGCTCCCCAACCCTGGTCCCAGGCCTCTCACGAGGCCGCCGGGTCTGATACTGCCTCCGCCACCGCCCCCAAGCGCATTCTCGTCGTCGACGACGAGCGATCGCTGCGGGAACTGCTGGCCATCGTCCTGCGGCGCGAAGGATACGAAGTCCAGCTCGCCGAAAACGGAGAAGCCGCCCTGGCGGCGCTGAACCGCGGGCCGCTGGACCTCCTGATCTCCGACATCAAGATGCCGGACATGAGCGGCGTCGAGGTGCTGCGCGCGGCGAAGGCGTCGGACGCGTCCCTGCCGGCAATCATGATGACCGCCTACGCGAGCACCGAGACGGCCGTGGAGGCGATGCGCCTGGGCGCCTGCGATTACCTGATCAAGCCGTTCGACGTCGACGAGCTGAAGCTGAAGGTGCGCGAGAAACTCGACGCGCGGCACCTCCGCCAGGAGAACGTGCTGCTGAAGCGCGTCCTGAAGCAGACCCACGTCTTCGCGGGCATCATCGGCCGCAGCGCCAGCATGCTGGCGGTCTTCGATCTGGTCGAGTCGGTGGCGAAGACGACCAGCACGGTACTGGTGACGGGTGAGTCGGGCACGGGGAAGGAGCTGATCGCGCGTGCGGTGCATTTCCATTCGCTGCGGCGGGACCGGCCCTTCGTTGCCCTGAACTGCGGCGCGCTGACCGAGACGCTGCTCGAATCCGAGCTCTTCGGTCACATGCGCGGCGCGTTCACCGGCGCCGAGATGACGAAGAAGGGCCTGGTCGAGATCGCGGAAGGCGGCACGATCTTCCTCGACGAGATCGGCGAGATGACGCCGATGATGCAGGTCAAGCTCCTGCGCGTGCTGCAGGAACGTCGCTTCCGCCGCGTCGGTGGCCTCGACGAGATCGAGGCGAGCATCCGCGTCGTCGCGGCGACGAACCAGGACCTGCCGAAGCTCGTGGCCGACGGCCGCTTCCGCGAGGATCTCTACTACCGCATCAACGTCATTCCCGTGCAGCTGCCGTCGTTGCGCGAGCGGCGCGAGGACATCCCGCTCATCGCGGAGTATTTCCTGTCGAAGTATCGCGAGCAGATGGGGAAGGCGGTGGCGGCGATTTCCGGGGGCGCGATGGCGCTGCTGGAGCGCTACGACTGGCCGGGCAACATCCGGGAGCTCGAAAACGTCATCGAGCGGGCGGTGGCGCTCGAACGGACACCGACGATCCTCGTCGAGAGCCTGCCCGCCCAGATCCGCGCTACGATGGCAGGAACGCCCCTGGCGTCCGCGGCAGACGACGTCCCGGAGCTTCCGGCCAGCGGGTTCGACCTCGAGCGGCACGTGCAGAGTGTCGAACGCCGGTATCTGGCGCAGGCGCTCGAACGGGCCGGCGGCGTCCAGGTGCGGGCGGCGGAACTGCTCGGCATGAGCTTCCGGTCCTTCCGCTACTACGCCAAAAAATACAATTTGAAGTAGCCCTGGGGTTCGACACTTTCTGCCAATGTCGCTGACAGGGATTGTCGAAGAACCGGCCATGGGCGCCGGATCCACGGCCGGCGGCGACGCTGGGCCGTCTTATAAATCGCGCGGACGCAACGTGATAGCTGCTATGAGCCTGGTAGGGCGGACGGGCTGGCACCCGGGTTGCTATTTCCACGGCGTCGGCGGCCGCCAGGAGCCTGGCGACCGGTAGGGCAGTCGGTCGAGAGACGCGCCTCGCCTAACGGACTTCAGTCGCACCGGACGGTCACAAGAGGAGAGACAAGTTTATGAAGCTTCGCAATGAAAAGGGTTTCACGCTCATCGAGCTGCTGATCGTCGTGGCGATCATCGGCATTATCGCGGCCATCGCGGTCCCGGGTCTTCTGCGCGCGCGCATGTCGGGCAACGAGACGTCGGCCATCGGTTCGCTGCGCGCGGTGCACAGCGGCCAGGTGAACTTCCACGCCAACTGCGGCATGGGCAACTTCGGGTCGACCCTGCTGACCCTCGGCACGCCTCCGACCGCCGGCGGCGACGCGTTCCTCAGCCCGGACCTCGGCAAGGCGGCGCCGGTCCAGAAGAGCGGCTACGACGTCGCGATGACGGCGACTGGTGCGGCGACGACCGGCGCGGTGTCCTGCAACGGCGGCACGCTGTCGTCCACCTACGCGACGACGGCCAACCCGATCACCGTGGGCAGCTCCGGCACGCGCTGGTTCCATGTCAACGGCTCGGGCACGATCTACTTCTCCGCGACGGCGGCGATGACGGCCACTGAAGTGGGCCCACCGGCTGGCGGCACCATCCTCCAGTAACGCCACGACGGCGAATCCTGCAGACGGGGAGGTCCGAAAGGGCCTCCCCGTCTTGTTTTCAGGCGCTGCGAGAACTCGAGAAACTCGAGAACTCGACCCGAGAAAGTCGGGGCATTGCCCGGATCCTTCTCGAGTTCTCGGTTTCTCGAGTTCTCGATTTCTATTACGATCCTCTCCAGAGTGTCCACCACCCGCCGAACCGGCGTCGCGCTGCTCCTGCTCGCCTTGCTCGGTCTCGGGGCCTCCACCGCGGCGGCGTTCGTCCACTACAAGCTCCTGTCGGACGCGGGCTACATCAGCCCGTGCGACATCAACGAGACCTGGAACTGCTCGCAGGTCTACGAGAGCCAGGTACGGGACCTTCTGGGGCGTGCCGGTGGCGGTCGGGGGAGTCATCTGGACGGCGGCGGTCACGCTGCTCGCGCTCGCCGGCGTCGTCGCCACGAGCCGTGCGGGACGCGGCGCCGAGCTGGCCGTGCGGATTCCCGGCTATATTTTCGTCCTGGCGGTCCCCGCCCTGGCGGTGGTGCTCTATCTCGGGTACGCGTCGATCTTCGTCCTCAAGACTTATTGCCTTTTCTGTCTTCTCACTTATGTCGCCGTCGTTGGCATCTTCCTGGTGTCGGGCGCGGCCGCGGATGAATCCATGACTGACTTGCCTCGTCGCGCGATGCGCGACCTCCGACTGCTGGTTTCCTCGCCGATGGCGCTGGCCGTCTCGGCGCTCTTCGTGGTTGGCGCGGGTGCGCTGGTGGCGCTCTTCCCGCGTCCGGTGACCGCCGCGACGCGCGAGGCCGCAACGCGCGAGGCCGCGCCGGCGCCCGCGCCGGTGCCGCTCACGGCGCAGCAGCAAACCGAGTTCGAACGCTGGTACACGGCCCTGCCGCGCGTCCCGGTGGCCGTCCCGAACGACGGCGCCAAGGTGCTGATCGTCAAGTTCAATGACTATCAGTGCCCGCCGTGCCGCCAGACCTACGAGTTGTACAAGCCGATCATCGCCAGAGTACCAGGGCCAGTACCCGGGCAAGGTGAAGTTCGTGACGAAGGATTACCCCCTCGAGCCCGAGTGCAATGCGAACACGCCCGCCGGGCAGCACCTGGCGGCGTGCGAGGCGGCCGTGGCCGTCCGGCTGGCCCGCGCAAAGAAACGCGGCGAGGCGATGGAGGAGTGGCTGTTCCAGAACCAGCCGCAGTTGACCCCCGACCTGGTGCGCGAAGGTGTGAAAGGCGTGGCAGGCGTGACGGATTTCGACGCGCAGTATGCCAGCCAGCTCGAACTGGTGAAGGGCGACATTGCCCTCGGCGCGCTCCTCCAGGTGAAGGGCACGCCAACTTTTTTCGTGAATGGTGTAAGGATTCCGATCGTAAAACCCGACTTCTTTGATGCGGTGATCGCGTACGAGCTGAAACACTGAGCCCGGGCGCACCGCGCTGAGGGCATGGCACCCGCGATCGACATCGACGGTCTCACGAAGGACTACAAGGTCGGCTTCTGGCGCCCGAGACCGTACCGGGCGCTGGACAGCCTGACGTTGCAGGTCACGCCCGGCGAGGTCTTCGGGTTCCTCGGGCCCAATGGCGCCGGGCAAGACCACTACGCTCAAGCTCCTCCTTCAGCTCGTGTTCCCGACCGCGGGGCGGGCCGACATCCTCGGCCGGCCGATCGGCGACCTGGCCGTCCGCCGGCGCATCGGCTACCTGCCGGAAAATCCGTACTTCTACGACAACCTGACGGCTGAGGAGCTGCTTCGCTATTTTGCGTCCTTGTTCGGCTATGCGGCGCCGGACTGCCGCGCCCGCGCGAGCCGCCTGCTCGACCGCGTGGGCCTCGGCGCCGAGCGCCGGATGCAGCTGCGCAAGTACTCGAAGGGCATGGTGCAGCGGGTGGGCATTGCGCAGGCGCTCATCAACGATCCCGAGGTCCTCTTCCTCGACGAGCCGATGTCGGGGCTCGATCCGCTGGGGCGCCGCGACATCCGCGCGCTGATCCTGGAGCTGCGCGACCGCGGGACCACGGTCTTCTTCAGCTCGCACATCCTGTCGGACGCGGAGGCGCTCTGCAGCCGCGTCGCCATCGTGGTAGGCGGGCGGCTCGCCACCATGGGCCGTCTGGCGGACATGGCCGGCTACGAGCTGCGTGGCTGGGAGGTGGTCGTGACGGGCCTCGGCCCCGAGGCGGTGACGCGCCTGGCGGGACGCGGCATCAAGGCGACGGCCGTCTCGGACGGCCGCTACGCGCTGGAGCTGCCCAGGGACGCGCGTCCCGAATCCGTCGTCAGCGACCTGGCGGCGTCGGGGGCGGCCCTCGTGTCGGTCTCGCCGCTCCACACCACGCTCGAAGAGATCTTCGTCCAGCAGGTGGCGAAGACGGCGTCTGCGCGCAGGGGGGCGCTGTGAGCCTCCGCACGATTCAGCGCGTCGCGCTCGCGGTCTTCAGGGAGTCGGTGCGCGATCGCGTGCTCTACAACCTGGTTGGCTTCGCCCTCCTCGTGATCGGCACGTCGTACCTGATCGGCCAGATCAGTGCCGGCGAGGACGTGAAGATCATCAAGGACCTCGGCCTGGCGGCGATGTCGATCTTCGGGGTCTTCATCGCGATCTTCATCGGCATCGGCCTGGTGTCGAAGGAAGTCGAGCGCCGCAGCATCTACAGCCTGATCGCCAAACCCGTCCGGCGATCCGAGCTCGTGGTCGGCAAGTTCGCTGGCCTGGTGCTCACCATCGCGATCAACCTCGCCATCATGGCGGCCGTCTGGTACGCCGTCCTCGGGGTGATGGCGGTCGTCGAGCCCGCGTCGTTCAGGAAGGCGTGGGAAGCCCCGGCCACCGACCCGCGCATGCTGATCGCCGTCTATCTGATCTTCGTGCAGCTTGCGGTCGTCGTCGCGCTGGCGACGTTCTTTTCCACGTTCGCGGGTCCGATGCTGGCCGCGGTGTTCACCTTCGCGTTGTACGTCGCCGGCCATTTCAGCGGCGATCTCAAGCACTTCGACGCGGTGGTCGGCGACTCGCCGGTGAGATACGTAACGAGCGCGCTCTACTACCTGCTGCCGAACATGGCCATGTTCGACGTCAAGAACGCGGTCGTGCACGCGCAGCCCGTGCCGTTCGGCTACGTCGTCACGGCGACGCTGTACGGCGCGTCGTTCGTGTTCGCGCTCCTGGCTGCATCGGTCTGGATTTTCTCGCGGCGGGACTTCAAATGATCAAGACGATCTGTCTCTCGCTGATTGCCGCCAGCCTCGCTTCCGCGATCGGCCTGCAAGCCGCGCGCGACCGCTGGTATCCGACGGTGGCCTCTCCGGTCGATGAGCTCTACTTCACGAGCGGCGATGCGGTCGGCCGGCTGGCGCTGTCGTACAAGTCGCTGCTGGCGGACATCTACTGGATTCGGGCCGTGCAGTACTTCGGCAGCACACGGATCGACGCGCGCAGTGCGGGAGCCGGCGGCGGGCCGGTGAAGACCGCCGGCTACGACCTGCTGTACCCGCTGCTCGACGTGACGACGTCGCTGGATCCGTCATTCAACATCGCCTACCGCTTCGGCTCGATCTTCCTCGCCGAGGAGTATCCGATGGGGCCGGGACAACCCGCGCTGGCCATCAAGCTCCTCGACAAGGGCTTCGCGGCAAACCCACGTAAGTGGCAGTACGTCTACGACAAGGCGTTCGTCTATTCCTGGGCGCTGCACGATCCGAAGCGGGCCGCACACTGGTTCGGTGAGGCCGCCAAGGTGCCGGGGTCGCCCGAGTGGATGCCGGGGATGGCGGCCTTCATGCTCGAGCAAGGCGGGGACCGCCGCACCTCCAGGATGCTATGGCGGCAGATCCACGATTCCGCCGAGCACCAGTACGTCCGCGATAACGCGACGTTCCATCTGGAGCAACTCGACGCGGTGGACGCCGCAGATCAGCTGACGGCGCTCGTCAGGCGCTATGAATCCGAGACCGGTTCGCGGCCTGCGACCTTCGACCCGCTCGTCTCACGAGGCCTGCTGCCGGGGGCGCCGACCGATGCCGACGGCGCGCCCTTCGTGATCGATCCGGCGACCGGCCGCGTCGATCTCGACGCCCGGTCGCGCTTCCACCCGCTGCCTCGCTTCTCCGACGACACGCCGACGGGAGCGCCGTCGCATTGAGCGATCTGGCCTTTGTTGCCGTCGTCGCGGGAGTGGGGCTGCTGGTCGGCTCGTTCCTCAACGTCTGCATCCACCGCCTGCCGCTCCGCGAGAGCGTCCTGTGGGGCCGCTCGCACTGCCCCGCGTGCGGGCGGCAGATCCGGGCCTGGGAAAACGTCCCCGTCCTGAGCTGGCTCTGGCTGAGAGGGCGATGCGCCGGCTGCCGCGCACCAATCCCGATCAAATACCCGCTCGTCGAGATGGCGACGGCGCTGGTCTTCGCGCTGAGCGCGTGGTTGTTCGGCCCGACGCCGCTCCTTGCGATCCGGCTGATTTTTTCGGCGGCCATGATCGTGCTGTTCATGATCGATCTGGAGCACCGGATCCTTCCGAACGTGATCACGCTGCCGGGTATCGTCCTCGGACTCGGGTTCAGCCTGTTCGAGGCGCCGGGCCTGCGCGATGCCCTGATCGGCGCGGTGGGCTGCAGCCTCGCGCTCTGGGGCACGGGCGAGGTCGTCAGCCGCGTGCTCGGCAAGGACGCGCTGGGGTTCGGCGACGTGAAGATGGTGGCGATGATGGGCGCGTTCCTCGGCTGGCAGCTGACGCTGGTCGCGCTCTTCCTGGCCTCGATGCTCGGCAGCGTCATCGGGATCGCGATCGTGGTGTTCACGCGCGATCGCGACTATCAGATCCCACTCGGATCGTTCTTGGCCATCGGCGCCATCGCGGCAAGCGCCGTCGGCGACGTAGTTGCGGCGTGGTACGCGGCCCGCCTCCTTTCGTGATCGGTGGGTGTCGTGAACCAGCAGGCCTACGTGTTCATCGGACTGACGGCGGTAGTGGCCGGGCTCGTCGGCGTGCTGGTGTTCGCGGCCCTTCGCTTCCTGGCGGCGGCGCGCGACAGCCGCCGCCACATGCGCGAGAGCGGGATGGAGAACACGGTGCTGACCGCCGCGCTGGACGAGGCCATCGGCCGGCTGAAGGCGCAGGAGCGGGCAATGACGGCCCGTGCGGAGGCATCTGAGCGTCTGAGCGGCCAGATTGTCGCCAGCCTCACCGCCGGCCTGATCGTCACTGATCTCGGCGGCGGGGTCCGCATCCTGAACCCGTCCAGCCGCCGACTGCTGGGGCTCGGCGATCGACCGACCTCCGGCACCGTGCGCGATCTGCTCGGCGCGGATTCCCCGCTGGCGATGGCGATCGAGGAATGCGCGAAAGAGGGCGTCCCGATCGTCAGGCGCGCGCTCGAGCTGAAGGATCCGCGAACGCCGGTCACGCATCTGGGTGTCACGGTGTCGCCCCTGGTTGACGAGGATGGGTCTCCAGGCGGCGCGATCTGCCTGTTCACCGATTTGTCGAAGGTCGTCGATCTCGAGGAGCAGCTTCGCCTCAAGGACACGCTGGCGCGGCTCGGCGAGTTGACCGCAGGCCTCGCGCATGAATTCCGGAACGGCCTTGCCACCATCCACGGCTACGCACGCATCATCGATCTCGAGTCGCTGCCGCCGAACCAGCGCACGTATGTGCAGGGGCTCCGCCAGGAAACCGACGCGCTCGGCCAGATCGTCACGAACTTTCTCAACTTCGCGCGGCCCACGCAGTTGACGCTGGCGCCGGTCGACCTCCGGCAGATTGCCGAACGCGTCGCCGACGAGATCCGCAGCGAGGTCGAGCGCCGCGCCGGCACGCTGAGCGTCGCCGGCACGTGGGCGGTCGTGGACGGCGATGAAGTGCTACTGCGGCAAGCCGTCAGCAACCTGGCGCGGAACGCGCTCGAAGCCTGCGCCGGCGCTTCGGTCGCGCCCGACATCCGGCTCGAGGCGTCGCGCGACGATCGGGGCCGCGTCGTCCACGTGCGGGTCAGCGACAACGGCCCCGGCATCGACCCCGCGCTGCGCGAGCGCGTGTTCCGTCCGTTCTTCACGACGAAGCGTGACGGCACCGGACTTGGCCTGGCGCTGGTGCTGAAGATCGTCGTCACGCACAACGGCCGGGTGCGGGTCGTCGACCGGCCCCAGGGCGGGACCACGATGGACGTCACGCTGCCGCTTCCCCCCGCCGCGTAGCTTCCAGATTTGTTACGAAAAGTAGCAGTCTGGCACACAGCCTCGGGTGTCCCGACTGCCGGCCTCGCCTCTGCTACGCCTCATATCTCACTGCGAACACGCCGTTTACTGCCGGCCCTGTGACTATGGTGACGCGTGGCAGTGGCCTTGCCTTTGGGACAGCGGGCGGGCCTGCGCCCACGACACGATCCCCATGCGCCAACGACGCGATGTACGCGGTTTCTCACTCATCGAAATGGTCCTCGTGGTGGCGATCATTGCCGTCGTCTCTGCCATCGCCGTCCCGCAGATCCTCAGTTCGTCGCGCCAAATGAAGCTTTCCGGCGCGGCCCGCCAGGTGGAGCGCGAGTTGCAAACCGCTCGGATGAAAGCCGTGAAGTCGAACCGTCCGATGCGCGTCCGATTCAATTGCCCGTCCGCCAAGCAATTCCGCAGCGTGGAGTTGCTCGGCTCGCCTCAGACGCCCGCCGCCAACGACGCGGACTCGAGCGCGGCGGCGCGCTGCAACACCACGAACTACCCGTACCCGGACAACGACCCCGAGTTCTTCGCGATCCCGAACAACGACGGGCCGCTGCAGACGCTGCCGCTCGAAGTCAGTTTCGGGAGCGTGGAGACGATCGAGTTCTGGCCCGACGGGTCGGCACACGTCCAGAGCGGCACGACCAACCCGTGGCCTGTGATCGGCACTGCCGGCCTCAGCCTCACGATGTACGACGTGAAGTATCAGAGCACGATGGTGAAGTCCATCACGGTGAATGGCCTTGGCAAAATCACGCTTCAGTAACGAGGCCGGCTTCTCGCTGATGGAAGTGCTGATCGCGATGGGCGTGATGACGGTGGGCCTCGTCGCGCTCGCGCAGCTGTTCGCGGTCTCAACGAGCGCGAACCATGCGTCGAAGACGACGACGTTCGCTGTGATGCTGGCGCAGCAGAAGATGGAGCAGCTCCGCGGTCTGACCTGGGGATTCGACACCGTCGGGCTGCCCATCAGCGATGTCTCGACCAACAGCAGCGTCGTCCCGCAGGCCGCCGGCTGCCCGGCGTCCACTGTGGGCGGTGAGGGCACCGGTCTGTCGCCGGCGCCCGGCGGCACGCTGTCTGACAACGTCTCGGGCTGGGTCGATTATCTCGACATCAACGGCTGCCTGCTCGGTGGCGGGTCCACGCCGCCGAACCGGACTATCTATATCCGGCGCTGGTCGGTGGAGCCCCTGCCCACCAACCCGAACAACACGCTCGTGTTCCAGGTGCTCGTCACCCGCCGCGTCGACCGCGGTGCGGCCGACGACGGCAACGTGATGCGCATGCCGGAAGAGGCGCGCGTGATGAGCATCAAGACGAGGAAATACAAATGAGGCGCGCCCGTCTGCACGACGGCTTCACCCTCATTGAGATGATGGTCTCGATGGCGATCATGACGATCGTCATGGCCGGCGTCTTCTCGCTGCTGAACCCGTCCCACGGCACCTACCAGGCGCAGCCCGAAGTCTCGGACATGCAGCAGCGGCTGCGCGTGGCTGCCGACAGCATCCACAAGGACCTGGTGATGGCCGGCGCCGGGATGTATTCCGGCAACATGATCGGGACGCTCGACGCCTATTTTTCGCCGCTCCTGCCGCACCGCGTCGGCACCATTGCGCCCGATCCGGCCGGAACGTTCCGCGCGAACCCGCAGTGCCCGCTGACGTGCGCGTCCGCCGTGACGATCATGTACGTGCCGACAACCACGGCTCAGACGACGATTCGCGTCGACATGCCGACGCCGTCGTCGGAGCTCAAGGTCGATGCGCAGGCCGGTTGCCCCGAAAACGATCAGCTCTGTGGCTTCAAGCAGGGGATGCAGGTTCTCATCATGAACCCCAGTGGCGCTTACGACATTTTCACCATCACCAACGTGCAGGACGACGCGATCCACCTGCAGCATCGCGACGACAAATTCACGACCGCATACCCGGCCGGCTCGTGGATCACGCAGATTGAATCGCACACCTACTATCTCGAGGACAACGGCACCGACACCTTCCGACTGCGGCACTACGACGGCTACCAGACCGACCTGCCGATCGTCGACAACGTCGTCGACTTCCGTGTTGAATTCTTCGGTGATCCGTCGCCGCCGCTCGTCATCAAGCCGGCGACCGATCCGCAAGGCCCTTGGACGACCTATGGGCCGAGGCCACCCGGACTGGGGCAAGACAACAACGACGATCCCTGGCCCACGAGCGAGAACTGCCTGTTCAGGGTGGACGGCGCGACCGGCCTGCAGGTGCCGCGCCCGGAGATCGCAACACTCGGTCCACCTAACGGGCCTCCGGTGCTGATGCCGCAGTCGATGCTCACCGACGGGCCGTGGTGTCCTGCCGACCAGAACTCCAGTGGCGATGACTTACCCAACAAATACGACGCCGACATGCTGCGCGTGCGCCAGGTGCGCATCACGTTGCGAGTCCAGGTGTCCAAGGCGCTCCTGCGTGGTCCGGCCGGCGTGCTCTTCCGCCATGCCGGCACGTCGCGCGGCGGCGAGCGGTATGTGCCGGACCAGGAAATCCGATTCGATGTCGCGCCGAGGAATCTGAACCTTGGCCGGTGAGGGCGTTGTGACGAACGTGCGGAGAAACAGCGAGCGCGGCATGGCGCTGATCGTGGCCCTGATGGCCATGGCGCTGATGTCGGCGCTCGGCATGGCGCTGATGCTGATGTCGCAGACCGAAACGATGATCAGCTCCAACTACCGCGACAACATGGAAGGCGAATACGCCGCCGACGCGGGCATCGAACGCGTCATGGACGACGTGTTGACCGTTCCCGACTGGAACACGCTGCTGGCCTCGAACGACGGGATCACGTCGAGCATCACCTCGGGCTTCATCGACACGGCGCCCTCGAGCCCGGTCACGATGCCAGACGGTCGCACCATCAATCTCGCCAACGCGACCAACATGATCAACTGCGGCAAGACGACGACCTGCTCGTCCACCGATATGGACACGTCGACGATGGATCGGCCCTGGGGGAAGAACAATCCGCGGTTTCGTTTGTATGCCTGGGGCCCGGTGAACGACCTCATCTCGACCGGCACGCTCAACTCGCCGTTCTACGTCGCGGTATGGATCGCGGACGACGCCGCGGACAACGACGACAACCCGTCGAAGGACGGCGACCCCAGCCCGTCGGGCAATCCCAATCGCGGCGCCGGCGTCTTGACGCTGCGTGCCGAGTCGTTCGGCCCGATGGGCGCCCACCACGTCATCGAGACGACGATTTCGAAAACGCAGAACGTCGAGATGGAGCGCGGCTACACCGGGCAGCGCGGACAGGACGAGCAGAACCGGCGCGCCCGGAAGGCGGCGGTCCAGACGCCGGGCGCGGGGCTGACGCGCTCCGAGATGTCGTTGGGCGGCGGGCTGGCGCAGCAGTCGTTCTAGGTCAACGTCATGAACAGAAGCATCTCGACGCCACCTCAGATTGGACCGGCTGCCTGGACACCCGCGGACCGCCGTAGCCTTGGCGGAGGCTGGTCGCGAGGAGTGATGCGCGCGCTGGCGATCATCGGTTTCCTCATCGCCGCGCCTCGCGCGGCGGAGGCGCAGCTGGATCCGCTGCTGTTCCTGAAACGCACCGTGCCCTCCGTGACCTCGAATACCTACCGTGCGCACGTGCTGGTTGCCGTCGACACCTCGGCGCGGATGCAGTTCGACGCGGACGGCAACTACTACGATCCGTACGACTACACGGCCGGCAACCTCTGGGACAGCTCGCTCGGCATCAATGGCGCGGCGTCGAAGTACCGCCGGAAGTACGAGGCCTTCCAGTTCACGTCCGCCGGCTCGCCGAAGTACCAGACCTCGACGATCACCGCCGTCGGCAACCAGTCCTCGCAATTGGCGGCGTACAACGCCTTCTACGCGAAGACGCGCCTCGGCGTCGCCAAGGCCGGTGTGCTGCAGGCGATCGCCGAGAACACCAAGTCGACGAGATTCGGCCTGATTGCCATGCGCCAGGTAAATGCCCGCGTTTCCGCTCCGCTCAACGACGGGGCGGTCCAGGACAGCGACGCCGGTCAATCGTTCCCGACCGACGGAAGCGGGCCGGGGCTCTGGAAGGTGACTCGGCCCGTGGTAGACGCCAACAACGGCACGGCGCCCGCCGGTGTGCCGCTCGTCAAGGCCGATACGTCGGCGCCCAACACGGACATCGCGACCATTCTCAACCGGGCGCTCACTGCGTCCGGCGCCATCCTGCCGGCTGGCAACGACGGGCCCTCGATGATCGACGCGCCGCTCGCGCACATGCTGGACGATGTGCGCACCGAGGCGGCGCGGCTCATCAGCGGCGACGCGCAGTGTCTCAATACCGTGGCGGTGATCGTCGTCGGTGGCGGGGAAGGCAACACGGCGGCGCCATCCGCGACGGCGGCGGCGGTGGCCAGCACGTTCACGAGCATTTCCAGCCGCCGCGTGCCGATCTACGTGATCGCGATCGCGCCGCCGTCCGCCGACGTGGCGGCACTCACCAGCATCGCCACCAATAGCGGCGGCGGGTACTTTCAGGTGGACAAGGCCGAGATCGACGCCGCGACGGCGGCCGGTCAGCCGGCGCCGACCGTCGTCCGGGCGATGAACGCGGCCGTCCAGCACGGCTTCGCGAATCCGTCCGACGTCAACGCGGCGCCGACGGCGTTGCTGCCCTACGGTCCGCTGAGCGAATTCCAGGTAACCAGCCCGATTGTCGGGACCGTGAACCTGAAGGGCGCGCAGGCGCTGGACGGCTCGACCCTGCCCAGCACGGACATCTCCAGCTCGGAAAGCGGCGCGAAAATCCCGCAGCGGGCCAACGTCCTGGTGACATCGGGCTTCGCGCTGCCCGGATTCGACATGCGCCTGCGCGCGTTCCGCGTCTACAAGCCGGTGACCGACGCGACCAAGCCGACCGGCTACAAGTTCAGCGCCGATGGCACGCCGCTGTGGGTGGCGCAGAGTCCGATGAACGGCTACTGCAACGACGCCACGGCGAGCTGCCGCAACGTCTTCACGGTCCTGCCGAGCGGCTCGATGCTCGCGTTTACGGAGGCGAACGCCTCGGCGCTCGCACCCTACATGAATACGTGGGACGTCGAGGGGTTGATTCGGTTCGTCCGGACGCAGCCGCTGGGGCCGATCGTCAGCTCGACGCCGGCCTTCCTGGATCCGCCATCGCTCGACCCGCCGCCCGACTCCGAGTATCCGGGCTTTCTCGCCGACCACGAGGAGCGGCGCACCCTGATCTTTGTCGGTGCCAACGACGGGATGATGCACGCCATCGACGGCCGCTCGGGCGTCGAGGTCTGGGCGTTCATCCCGTTCAACCTCCTGCCCAAGCTGCGCACGCTCCGCGACGGGCAGCCGATCGACTCGTTCGATTACTTCGTCGACTCGTCGGCAAAGGTCGCCGACGTGCGGATCAACGACCAGTGGCGCACCGTCGCCGTGTTCGGCCAAGGCGCCGGCGGCACGTTCTATCAGGCGTTCGACGTGTCGCTCGACGGGATCGAGGGCTCGATCGCGCCCGACTCCGATTCGGTGACCACACTGCTGAACTATTTCGCCGACCCCGGACGCATGCCGTACCTCTGGGCGTTCCCGCGCTACTCGAAGTTCGACACGTCGATCAGCACGACAGCCACGCCGTACGGTGATCTCGGCACCTCGGCGTCAACCGACGAGAAGACCGTCGGCCAGACCTGGTCGGATCCTGCCGTCGGGCAGATCGCGAGCGCCTCGGGCAAATACACGATCATCACCGGATCAGGCTTCCTGCCCCGATCAGTTGAAAACGGCAGCACCCGCGGCGGCGTGGCTGCCGGCCGTTCGCTGTATCTCCTGAACGCCGAAGATGGAACCCTGTTCGATCGCAAGGAGTCATCCCCCGCCAGCGACTCGCTGGCCGAGACTGACGACAATTGCACCGCCCCATCGTACGGGTGCACGAAGATCAAGAATGCCCTGCAGGCAGATCCCGTTGCCACCGGCCCGATGGACCAGCGCTTCGTCACCAAGTCGTACATCGGCGATCTCGACGGCAACATCTGGCGCTACGACATCATCCTCGACGGCAGCAACCTGCCGAGGTTCAGCGGGGCCCCGACGAAGCTGTACGGCGCCGGGGCTGATCAGCCGATCTTCTCGTCGATGGCCGCGGTGGCGATCGGCACGCAGGAATACGTGTTCGTCGGCACGGGCAGCGATCTGCTGCCCTCGACGGGCGTCAGTACCCAATACAAGCTGCTGGGCGTCCTGGATACGGGGACGAGCGGCACCAAGACGTTCGAGATCGGGCTGAGCAAGACGGATGGCGCGGGAGACGACGAAAAGGTCTCGGCGTTTCCTGCGGTGGCGGGCGACATCGTCTTCTTCACCACCACGTCGTACAAGCCGACGACGCCGTGCGCGTTGCCGGATGCAAACCTCTACGCGCTGACGTTCGTGGGCGGGGCGGCATACGACGGCAACGGCGACAACAAAGTGAGCAAGAACGAGTCACCCAAGGTCCGCGCGCTTGCGGGCGCAGGCCGCGCCACCGCGCCGTTCATCGTCGATCAGCACCTGGCGTTCGGCGCCGGCGGAAAGATCGAGATGTTCGGTGATCCCAACGACTTCAACAACGGCGTGGGTCATGTCGGCGTGCGGGTTCTGTCGTGGCGCGACATCCGTTGACGCGCGAGCCGCGCACCTGCGGCGTCTGCGGCGCGAAGAATCGTCCCGACTGGCGAAAGTGTCAACGGTGCCGGTCGCCGTTAGTCGTCGCGGCGTCTGACGCGGCGACAAAGGCGGCGGTCTCGTCGCGACGAACTGCCTGGGCCGCTCCCGTCGCGGCAATCGTTGGCATCGTCGCCGTGGGCGGCGTTCTGGTGACGCGCGGGCCAGGGGTGCCATCGCCGACGCCGCACAGCGACGGCGGTCGAACCCGTGCCGCCGCCGCGGAATCCGTGACCACGGAGCGGCCTGTTGTTGAGCATCGGGAGCCGAATTTTGTGCCGGTGACGGCCGGCGACTTCGCCCGTCGCGGCGCCGAGTCCTTTCGCACGGACGACTTCGCGTCTGCGGTGATGGCGTTTGAAGCCGCCGTGGCTGCGCGACCCGACGATCCGGACGCGCTCAACAATCTCGGCCAGGCTCTCGTTCGCCTGAATCGCGCGCCGGAGGCCATCGTCAGGTTTGCATCGGCGGTGCAGCTGGCGCCGGAGAAATGGGCCTACCGCTTCAACCTCGCGCGGGCACGCGGTCTCACCGGGGACTGGGCTGGTGCTGTTGAGGACTATCGCGCCGCCGATCGGCTGTTTCCCGACGACCACGCGACGCTGTTCAATCTTGCCCTGGCCCTGCGGAAGGCGGGCCGGATTACGGAGGCGCTGCCGATTCTCGAGCGCGTCACCACGTTGGCGCCCGACGATCCGTCGTTCATGCTGACGGCGGCGCGCACCTATGACGAGCTCGACCGGCACGCCGAAGCTGCGGCGAGCTACCGGAAATTCCTGAGCCAATCGGCAGCCGGGGCGGATGCCGAAGCCGCGCGCGGGCGGCTGGCCATCCTCGAATCGTCGAACGCAGTAGGGCCCGACTTCAGCCGGGCCGTTCATGGACGGTAGCCCTAACGTCTCGCCCGCGCGGGACCGAGACATCGAAAGACACACCATGCGTACGCTCCGCTATGCCCTCACCCTGACGCTGCTGATGACGTGTGTCGCTTCGGTCGGCGCGCAGTCGCTGGCCGACGTCGCGCGGCGTGAGGAGGCAAGGCGAAAGCAGATCGCGAAGCCCTCCCGCGTTCTCACCAACAAGGATCTCCGGCCGTCGGACTTGCCAGCACCGCCTCCGGCGCAGGCGCCCGCCGCCGGGCCTGTGCCCGCCGCTCCCGCGCCCGCCGCGGCGGCAGAGGCCGAGGTCAGCGACGAAGAGAAGCGTGAGAAAGACGAGCAGGACTGGCGACAGCGGATGGCCGATGCACGCCAGGCGCTCGAGCGCAGCCAGATGTACCTCGACGCCCTCCAGAGCAAGATCAACTCGCTCTGGGCCGACTTCACGGCCCGTGACGATCCGGCACAACGCGGCGCGATCGAGACCGAGCGCAAGAAGGCGCTGGCGGAATTCGACCGCGTAAAGCACGAGATCGCGGCGAACAAGAAAGCTATCGACGATCTCGAGGAAGAAGCCCGCCGCGCGGGTGTTCCCGCGGGCTGGCTCCGGTAGGGAAGGGCGCACGCAGTGCGCCCCTACACATACGCGTCCTTCGTCTTCGTCCTTCGTCCCCCTTCCTTCGTTCCTTCGTCCTTCTTCCTTCGTCCTTCTTCCTTCTTCCTGTACTCTTCTTCAGTGGCCCGCTCCCTCGCTCCAATTCTGCTCGTTGAAGACAAGGACTCCCTGCGCGCGATGCTGCGGCACGCGCTCGAGCAGCAGGGCCACTCGGTCATCGAAGCCGTAGACGAAGCCGAGGCGCTGCGGCTGGTGCGCGAGGCGCGGCCGGATCTCGTGCTGTCCGATCTGCGGCTGGTGAGCGGCGACGGTGTTGGCGTGCTCAAGGGCGCGAAGGACATCGACCCCGACCTTCCCGTCATCGTGATGACGGCCTATGGAAGCTTTCAGGACGCGGTGGTTGCGATCAAGGAGGGCGCGATGGACTTTCTGGCGAAGCCCGTCGACCCCGATCATCTGCTGCTGCTGGTGGACCGCGCGCTCGCGCAGCGCCGGCTGCTGGCAGAAAACCTGCTGCTGAAGGAGGAGCTCGCCGCTCGCCGCGGGGCGCCGGCAATCATCGGCGACGCGCCGTCGTTGAAGCGGGTCATCACGACGCTGCACCGCGCCGCGTCCACGGACACGACGGTGTTGCTGTTAGGCGAGAGCGGGACTGGGAAGGAGCTGTTCGCCCGATCGCTCCACGTGCTCAGCCGGCGCGCGGAAGGCCCGTTCGTGGCGATCAATTGCGCCGCGATCCCGGAGACGCTGCTCGAGACCGAGCTCTTCGGCCACGAGAAGGGAGCGTTTACCGGGGCGACCGCGCGCAAGCCGGGCCGCTTCGAGCTGGCGCATCGCGGCACCCTGTTCCTCGATGAGATTGGCGACCTGCCGCTCGGGCTGCAGGCCAAGATCTTGCGCGCACTGGAAGAGAAGCGCTTCGAGCGCGTCGGAGGCACCCAGTCGCTCCAGGTGGACGTGCGTCTGGTGTCTGCGACCAACCGCAATCTCAAGACCGCCGTAGCCGCCCGCCAGTTCCGCGAAGACCTGTTCTTCCGTCTCTCCGTATTTCCGATCGACATCCCCCCGCTGCGCGAGCGGGTTGGCGACATCGAAATCCTGGCGCGCCATTTCGTGGACCGCTTCTGCCGCGATCTCAAGAAGCGGCCCCTCGCATTCGACCCGGAGGCGGTTGACGAGATGCAGCGCTACGCGTGGCCGGGCAATGTCCGCGAGCTGCAGAACTGCATCGAGCGCGCGTGCATCCTGACCGAGGGCGACACGATTCGGCCGCGCCACTTGAACCTGTCGTTTCGCGACGGCATCGCCGCGGAAGCGCCGCCGGATCCCTGGGAGCAGATCGATCTCGGGGGTACGCTTGCGGATGCCTCTCGCCGCGTGCTGACCGAAGTCGAGCGCCGGAAGATCGCGACGGCGTTGAAGGCGGCAGCCGGTCAGAAACCGAAGGCGGCAGACCTGCTGCAGGTGAGCTACAAGACGTTTCTGCAGAAGATGAAGGACTACGGGATTGATGGATAACAGTCGGTGCGTCGACTCAGGCTTTAAACCCGACGTTCACCATCGCCGCGCGAAGCTCGTCCTCCGTGACGTCGTTCGCCACGCGCCAGGCCCCGATGTCCGTGGCGAGCACGAAGTGTAATCGTCCGTCGACGACTTTCTTGTCGCGTCGGGTGATCGACACGAGTTCCGTCGCGTCGAGATCGACGATCGCCGGAAGCGGACCCAGCGTGCGCACGAGCGCGGCAAGGCGATCGCGCATGCGGGTGGCCGCCGCATCCCGGCCGACGGCGACTTCCGCGGCCACGAGCATCCCGTACGCGACGGCCTCCCCGTGGCGGAAGCGGCGGTACCTGGTGATCGCTTCGATCGCGTGCGCGGCCGTGTGGCCGAAATTCAGCACGCGTCGCAGCCCGGACTCGAATTCGTCCTCGGCGACGACCTGCGCCTTGATGCGGCAGCTGTCGGCGATGATCGGTACCAGCACGTCGGGCGTGCGCGTGAAGACTTCGCGGACGCCCGATTCGAGCCGCGCGAAGAGATCGGCGTTCGATGTCGTGCCGTACTTCACCACTTCGTAGAGCCCGGCCCGGAACTCCCGCCGCGGCAGCGTCGCGAGCACGAGCGGATCGACGATCACGTGCCGCGGCTGGTGGAACGCGCCGATCAGGTTCTTCCCGAGCGGATGATTGACGCCGACCTTGCCGCCGATCGAGCTGTCCACCTGCGCCAGCAGCGTCGTCGGGACGTGGGCCAGCGCGATGCCGCGAAGGAACGTCGCCGCGGCAAAACCGGCCGTGTCGCCGAGGACGCCGCCGCCCACCGCGACGATGCCCGCGCCCCGATCCGCGCCGTGCTCGACGAGCGCATCGTAGACGCGAGCCACGGTCTTCAGCTCCTTGCGTCGCTCGCCGTCCGGAATCAGGACGACCGGAGCGTCGCCGAGCGTCCGGGTCACGGCCGCGCCGTGGAGCGCCCACACGCCGGGGCTCGACACGATGATGCGTCGGCGCGGAAAGGCCGACGCGTCGAGCAGCGGACCAATCGAGGAGAGATGTCCCGGTCCGATGTCGATCGGGTACGGCCGCGGCCGCGTATTGACGGTCAGTTGCACGCTCCGGTTACGATAACACCGGGTGGACGTACGCACCGACTTCGTCATCATCGGCGGCGGGATCGCCGGCCTGCGGGCGGCGACCGATCTCGTCACGCGCGGACACGTCCTGCTGCTGACCAAGGCCGGCAGCACCGAAAGCAATACCGGTTACGCGCAGGGCGGCATTGCCGCAGCTATGGGCAGCGGCGATTCTCCGGCCCTGCACAAGTCCGATACGCTCGACGCGGGCGCGGGTCTCTGCGATCCCGACGCGGTGGAGGTCCTCGTTTCGGAGGGGCCGCGCTACGTCAGCGAGCTGCTGTATTGGGGCGTTACGTTCGATCGCGGTCCCGACGGCGCGCCGGCCCTGGGACGCGAGGGTGCGCATTCGGTTCGCCGCGTCCTGCACGCGCGTGACGCGACGGGCCGCGAGATTGCCCGCACGTTATGGGCCCGCGTCGCCCGATCGCGATCGCTGCAGGTGTTCGATCATGCGTTGGCGACGCGGCTCGTCATCGACGGCGGGCGCTGCGCCGGGGTCGAGCTGTTGCGCCACGACGGCGGCGTGGCGCGGATCGAGGCCCGCGCGGTCCTCCTCGCCACCGGCGGCGCGGGGCGGGTGTATCGCGAGACCACGAACCCGGCGATCGCAACCGGCGATGGCCTTGCCATGGCCTGGCGCGCAGGCGCGCGCGTGAGCGACCTCGAGTTCGTCCAGTTCCATCCGACCGTGCTGCACATGCCCGGCGCGCCTCGCTTCCTCGTGTCGGAAGCGGTTCGCGGCGAAGGGGCGCGTCTGATCAACGCCGACGGCGAGGCCTTCATGCCGCGCTACGACACGCGCGGCGACCTCGCCCCGCGCGACGTCGTCGCCACGGCCTTGATGCAGGAAGCCCACAAGACCGGGCGGCCGGTGTTCCTGTCGCTCGCCCATCTCGACGCCCAGTGGGTGAGCGGGCGGTTCCCGGGAATCGCCGAGGCCTGCCGCAAGGCCGGCCTCGACTTCGCCCGCGACCTGCTGCCAGTCAGCCCGGCGGCGCACTACATGTGCGGCGGAGTGGACACCGACCTGTTCGGCCGCACGTCCATTCCTGGCCTGTTCGCGGCGGGCGAGGTGGCGTGCACGCGCGTTCACGGCGCGAACCGCCTGGCGAGCAACTCCTTGCTCGAAGGACTCGTCTTCGCCGCTCGCGCCGCCGCGTCGATGCCGCTCCCGGAGCGCGAGGCCCGCCTGCCGCCGCTCGTCGAAGCGCCGGCGGCCCCGCCCCCGGTGCCGGGAAGCGCCGTGACCTCGGCGCCCGTCCCGGACCGCATGTGGCGCGATGCCGGCCTCGTCCGCGACGCGGCGACGCTCGCGCCCCTGGCCCGCGACCTCGATGCCGAAGCGACGGCGCTCGAAACGTCCCTCGACGAGCGGGGCGGCGATGCCGGCGACTGGCAGGCCGCCAACCTGGCGCGCGTTGGCGCCCTCATCGCCAGGGCCGCACTGCGGCGAGAAGAAAGCCGCGGCGGACACCGCCGTGCCGACTTCCCCGACACCGACGATGTACACTGGAGGATTCACGTCGGCGAGAGACGCCAACTTTAGTAGGGGCGCATGGCAATACGCCCTGTGTCAGGGCGCACTGCGTGCGCCCTGACGATGGATCGCGAATGAGCAAACAGCCGGAAGGTTTCGTCACCGAAATCACGCCCCAGTCAGGGGATTTCTCCCGCTGGTATCTGGACGTCGTCCGACGCGCGGAGCTGGCCGACTATTCGCCGGTCAAGGGCTGCATGGTCATCCGCCCGTACGGCTATGCCATCTGGGAGCTCATTCAGCAGGACCTCGATCGGCGCTTCAAGGAGACCGGGCACGTCAACGCCTACTTCCCGCTCTTCATTCCCGAAAGCCTGATCATGCGCGAGGCCGAGCACGTGGAAGGCTTCGCGCCGCAGGTGGCGTGGGTGACGAAAGGCGGCAACGAAGAACTCGAGGAGAAGCTGATCATCCGTCCGACGTCGGAAGCCATCATCGGCACGATGTACGCAAAGTGGATCAAGTCATGGCGCGATCTGCCCGTCCTCATCAATCAGTGGGCGAACGTCGTCCGCTGGGAGAAGGTCACGCGGCCATTCCTGCGCACCACGGAGTTCCTGTGGCAGGAAGGTCACACCGCGCACGAAACCGAAGCCGAGGCGCACGAAGAGACGCTGCGAATGCTCGGCGTCTACAAAGCGTTTGTGGAAGAGATGCTCGCGATCCCCGTGCTCGACGGCCAGAAGAGCTCGAGCGAGAAGTTCGCGGGCGCGTCGCGTACCTATTCGATCGAGGCGCTCATGGGCGACGGGCGCGCGCTGCAGGCCGGAACGTCGCACGATCTCGGGCAGAACTTCTCGAAGGCGTTCGAGATCCAGTTCCAGGGCCGCGACAAGACGCTGCAGCACGCCTGGACGACCTCGTGGGGCGTCTCGACCCGGCTGATCGGCGGCGTCATCATGACGCACGGCGACGACAGCGGGCTCATCCTGCCGCCTCGCGTCGCACCGTACCAGGTCGTCATCGTGCCCATCCAGCGGGGTAACTGGCAGGAAACCGTCCTGCCGAAGGCCGAAGCGGTCCAGGCCGACTTGCGGCGCGCCGGCGTCCGCGTCTTCCTCGATGCACGAGACGCCTACACGCCTGGATGGAAGTTCTCGGAATGGGAGATGCGCGGCGTGCCGCTCCGCCTGGAGATCGGTCCCAAAGACATCGAGAAGGGCCAGGTGATGCTGGCGCGGCGCGATACCCGCGAAAAATTCGCGGCGCCTCTCGACGGCCTCGCCGCCCGCATCCTGACGCTGCTCGACGAGATTCAGCAGGGCCTCTTCAGGCGCGCGCTCGACTTTCGGACGGAGCACACGACCACCGCTTCCACCTGGGAAGAGTTCCTGGCGGCGATGGAGGGGCGCCCCGGCTTCGTCATCGCACGCTGGTGCGGCGACGACGAATGCGAGGCGCGAATCAAGGCCGAGACCCAGGCCACCATCCGCAACCTGCCGTTCGAGCAGGTGTCCGGCGGCATGTGCGTCCGGTGCGACAAGCCGGCCATCACCGACGCGCGGTTCGCGAAGGCGTATTAGGACGCGAACGTTCGTAGGCCCGAGCTTCAGCTCGGGCATCGTCCGCCCAAGCTAAAGCTTGGGCCTACGTCCGCGGGCGGACCAGTGACGCGACGTGCTCGCGGAAACGCGACTTGACGCGCCGCATCGCGGCGTGTCGTGCCGTGATCCCTTCCCGCGCGATGATCGCCTGGAACGTGTTGGCCACGCCGCGCCGCCACCCTTCCGCATCGGGCATCGCCGACGATTGGACGAAGGCGGTGGCGACCGGTTCCAGGGATGAGGCGTCGCCGATGCGCGACAGCGCTTCGAGGAAGTCGCCGGGAAGTGGCTCCTCGGCGCGCTCGATCGATTCCCGCAGATCGTAAAGCGCCACGCGGCTGCCACGGCGCGCCAGCGCCAGGTGCAGGGCGCCGCGCACCGCACGCCAGTCCTTCCGGCGGCCCTTCCTGCCTTCCTCTTCCTTCGACCGCACCCGTTCGATCAGGCGATGCAGCGTCGACAGCGGCGCGTCGTCTGCGGCTCTCGCCACCAGTTGCAGCAGGGCGTGGGGATCGCGAGGCAGCCATCCGTCCGACGCCTCTTCGAGATCGGCGACGGGGTCGTCGGTCACCGCTCCCTGGCGAACGAGAGCCGCGCGCACGGCTGGCGAGGCGTCGTCTTTGAGCCCATCCAGGACCGGCCGCACAGTGCGCGCCGGCAGCGTCGCCAGCGCCTCGATCGCCAGCGCGCGAAGGTCGCCCGGCTGTGTCCGATCGACCGCCAGCGACGTCAGTCGATCGAGGACCGTGGTGCCCTGAGCGAGCGGTAGCAGCCCGCGTGCGGCGCGCGCCGCCGCCAGACGGACGGGCAGGTCCGTGGACGCCAGACTCGCGAGGATCGGCTCGGTCGCGCGAGCATCGGGAATCGCTTCGAGGGCGGAAAGCACGGCGGCCCGGGCCTCGCTGGTCGTCGCCGAGGCCAGCGCGTCGACGAGCTGACGCACGGCCCGCGTCCCGATGACTGTCAAGCGCGCCAGTGCGGCCTCGCGCTTCGTCGGGGTGGGACCGGATGCCGTGAGGTCAGCAATCAGGCGGCGGACTTCCTGGCTGGCGGAGGTCTTGATGGCCACGTCGTTCCGGCTAGCTTACAAAGCACCCGCAAAAACACAAAGGCACGGCTCCTTTGGCCCCGACTGAAGTCGGGCCCTCCTGCAGAGGGCCGCACTTACAAGGCGGCTGCAAAAGACAAAGGGCACGGCCCCCGGGTCTCAGGAGCCGTGCCCTCGTTCTTGTCAGACCGTCCGGTGCGCGCTACTGGGTGAGGCGAACCACCAGGGCCGCGCGGCGGTTCATCCGTCGCGTCTCTTCCCGCGCGTTGTCGTACTTCGGTCGTTCCTCGCCGTAGCTGACCGTCCGCAGGCGATCCGCGCCGACACCTCGCGACGCCAGGTATTCGCGCACGGAGGTCGCGCGCCGCTCGCCGAGCGCCAGGTTGTACTCGGCCGTGCCGATGTTGCAGGTGTGGCCTTCAATCTCGATCTTCAGCTCGGGATTGTCGGTCAGGGCGCGCACCGCTTCGTCGAGCACGCGCGTCGCCTCGGGACGCAGCGAGTAGCGGTCGAAGTCGAAGTGCACGTCTTCGAACTTGTATTCCTTCACCGGCGGCTTGACGACCTGGATCGTGATCGTGTCGGTCGCCGTCCCGCCCTTGCCGTCGTCGACCGTGACCGTCACCGGCACGGCCCCTTCCTGCTCGGGCGCTGTCCAGAGGGTCTGTCGATCAGCGGCGTTGGCCACCTTGCCCGTCGGGACGCTCCACTTGTAGGCGAGCGTATCGCCGTCCGGGTCCTGGCCGTCAGCGGCGATCGTTGCACTCTTGCCCACCTGCACGACGCAGGGTTCACACCGCGCCTTGACCGTCGGTGGCCGATTCTGCGGCGGCGCCTGTGGCGCTGCCGGGGCCGGCGGCGGCACGTAGATGCGCACGCCGGGGTGATAGCCGATGCGCACGCTACCTTCGACGTTGTCGCCGCCAACGTTCCCCTGCTCACTGAGAGACTCGCGGTCGTCGAAGTTGAGTTGCCAGCCGATCCCGGCACCTGCGAAGAACCCGCTGCGGCTCACGAAGTCGAGGCCGAAGAACGCCTTGACCGGCGACTTGACGTCCCACGACGACGGGCGGCCAAACCGGCCGATCGAACTCGGGTCGGCGGTGATGGTCTCATCGAAATACTTTTCGCCGAAGAGCTCCGCCGTCAGTCGAATCGACTGCCGTGTCGGAACGGCCACGCCGACGCCGTAACGGAATCCCCCGGTGCTATCGGAGTCGTCGGGGCTCGAGCGCCCGGCGAAGCCGCCATAGCCCGACACCTCGACCCTCTCGTTCACCTCTTTGCTGACGATCACGTCCACCAAGTAATCCGGCTGCCCGGTGCCGAGCCCATCGTCAAAGCTCGCCGTGGGCAGCTTCACGACGCCTCGAACAGCGGCCGCGACCGGCTTCTGATCGCCCTGCGACATGAAGCTGTACTTGGCGCCGACATAAATATCGCCGACGCCCGTCTGCCACCCCTCGACCGGATTGGGATAGCCGAGCGGCGTGCCGATCGCCTGAAGCGGTCGGCGGTCGGTGTCAATGCGCCGATAGAACTGAAAGGCGGCGAACACTTCGGCCTTGTTGCCGATGCCGTACGCGGCGACGCCCGAGAAATCGGCGACGTCCATGAACGCTTCGCTGAAATCCTGGTTCACGTAGTAGCCACCGCCCGACATGCGCTTGGCGGGCAGCACCTCGCCGGTCGGCACGAACCAGAGGCCGGTGTCGCCGAGGTAGGTGTTGGTGGCGGGGCGGGTCTCGGAGGTCGAAGGAGAAGCCGTCGACGTATCCGTTGAGGGCGTTGCCGCCTGCTGCGCCATCGCGGGGGCCGCGACCCCCAGCAGCGCGCTCACGGCAGTAAACCTCAGCAGTTGTCTCATGACTGGCACGCTCCAGAAGTCGAACAAGCGCAATTACTCTACGTGTTTACACGGAATCGGTCAAACCCGGCCATCCGGCGTCAGCGTTCTGCCGCCGGCGACTTTCGTCGACCAAAGGCCCAGGCGATGCCAATGCTTAGCAGGTAGAGTGCCAACATCGGGACAGCCATCAGGGACTGGTTCACGACATCGCTGCTCGGGGTGATGACGGCCGAGATGATGAAGATGATGAGGATGGCGTATTTCGTGTGGCGCCAGAGGAATCCGGCCGTGACCACGCCCATCCGCGCCAGGGCCAGGACGAGCGTCGGCATCTGGAAGATGATCCCGAACGCCAGCAGCATGTAGGCGTAGAGCCCGAACGCCTCCGACACCTTCGGCATGAATTCGAGGTAATCGTTGTTGAAGCTCGCAAAGAACTTCCACGCGGCCGGGAACACGACATAGTGTGAAAAAGCGACGCCGCCGACGAAGAACACCGAGGAGAAGAGCACGAAGGGCAGGGCGAAGCGCTTCTCGCGCGAGTACAGCCCTGGCGCGATGAACAGCCAGAGTTGCCACATGATCACCGGCGCCGCCAGCACGACGCCCGCCAGCGCCGCCATCTTCAGTTGGAGCATGAAGGCCTCGGTGGCCTCCGTGTAGATGAGCCGGCCTCCGCTCGGCAGGATCTCCTGCAGCGGCCGCATGACGAACGCGAAGATGTGATCGATGAACAGGAACGCGATCAGGAAGCCGACGACGACGGCGATGATCGAGACGATGAGGCGTTGCCGGAGCTCGTCGAGATGCTCCAGGAACGACATCTTCCCGCCGCCGTCCTCGGATTCGAGTTCGTCCTCGGGATCGTCGTCCTGGGCGCGGGCCGCGTTGGACCCGGGAAACGGGATCAGCGCCATGAGGAGCTATGCGCCGGTGCCGGTGGTGCGCGAAACCGCGTCGGTCTCTCCGGGCGCGTCGATCGGCGATTGCACGGGCGATGGCGCCGGCGCAGGGGCCGCGGCCGACGCGGCCGCCGCCGCGCGCGTCTGCTCGACACCGCGCTGCTCGTCGACGCGGATCTCATCCTCGAGCGTATTCCGCAGCTCATTCGACGCCCGCTTGAACTCGTTGATGCTTCGACCGAGGGAGCGCCCCAGCTCGGGCAGCTTGCGCGGGCCGAAGATGATGAGCGCGATCACGAAAATGACGATCAGCTCCGGCATGCCGATGGAACCGAACATAGAAACGACTCCCTTGAATAAACAGGGACGAACGAACGGCTGCCGTCTCCGGGCCGCTAGACGCCCGCCTTCGCAAAGCTTCGGCGAGGCAAGCTTTACCGCCATTATGGAACCGTCGCGGGGGCAGGGTCAAGACGGGAGCGTGGCCAAAAACGGGGCGGAAATCGTTGCTGGTGTAGGGGTTATTTGCTAGCATCGAAATCATGCCCCGTTCACGGTTCGTCTCCGTTGGCGCGCTCACCATCGCGGTTTCGGCCGTGGCCGGAGGCCTCTTTGGCCGCGGCGTCGCGCAGTCGCAGGATCGGCTCACCGAAAACTACCGGACGTTCACGACCGCGCTCTCGGTGATCGAGTCGCGCTACGTGGACAAGGTCGAGTCGGACCGGCTGGTCTACGGCGCGATTTCCGGGATGCTGCAGACGCTCGACCCGCATTCGAGCTTCATGGATCCGCGGCAGTACGCCCAGCTGCGCGAGCGGCAGGAAGGGCGCTACTACGGCCTGGGCATCACCATCCAGGTCGTCGACGGCGACATCACGGTGCAAGCCATCTTCGAAGGCTCGCCGGCGTACAAGCAGGGCATTCGACGCGGCGACATCATCGCGAAGATCGACAACGAGGACGCCAAGGGCTGGACGAGCGATCAGGCGGTCCGCAAGCTGCGCGGTCCGAAGGGCACGAACGTCGAGGTCTCGATCAAGCGGCCGGGCGCTGACGGATTGATCCCGATCTCCGTGCAGCGCGACGAGATCACGATTCCCTCAATCCCGGCCTACTTCATGGTCGACCAGCAGACCGGCTACATCCGTCTGCAGGACTTTGCCGAAAACACCGATCGCGACCTCGGGCGCGCGCTCGACGACCTTGGCAACAAAGGCATGAAGCGCCTGCTGCTCGATCTGCGCGCCAATCCGGGCGGTCCGCTCGATCAGGCGATTCGCGTGTCGAATCGGTTCCTGCGCAAGGGCGATCTGATCGTCTACACGCGCGGCCGCGTCCCGAATTCCGACCAGGATTTCCACGCGACGGAGGAGAGCGAATTCACTACGCTCCCGCTGATCGTCCTGGCCAATCGCAACAGCGCGAGCGCGTCGGAGATCGTCTCGGGGGCGCTGCAGGATCACGACCGCGCGCTGATCGTCGGCGAGACGACGTTCGGCAAGGCGCTGGTGCAGTCGATCTATCGCGTCAGTCAGGGCGCCGGCCTCGCGTTGACGACCGCGCGGTACTACACGCCCAGCGGCCGTCTGATCCAGCGGCCGTGGGACGGCACCTTCGACGAGTACCTCTCCTACACGCTGCGCGACCAGGACGCGAACCGGCCGCACGATCCGAAGGACCTGAAGTACACCGACAGCGGGCGGCGGGTCTACGGCGGCGGCGGCATCGAGCCCGATCGGCGTCTCGATGGTCCCGTCGAAGGCTTCAACCCCTCGCGTTTCGCGCGGACGCTTTTTGCGCGTCAGCTGTTCTCGGGCTTCGCCCAGCGGTTCTCGGCCGTGGGGGACACGCGGCCTGGCGCGACGGGCAAGGATCGCAAGTTCGTGGCGCCCGACTTCACCGTCGATCCGGCCATGGTGAACGACTTCAAAACGTTCATCACGTCGCAGGGCGTCAAGATGGATGCGGACGCCTTCGAGGCCGACCTGACCTTCATCAAGGCGATGATTCGTTACGACATCGACCTCGCGCTGTTCGGTGTCGCCGCGGCGCGCCGGCATCTGGTCGAGGCCGATCCTCAAGCGCAGTTCGCGCTCAGCCTGTTCCGGGAGGCCGAGCAGCTGACCCAGCTGGCGCGGTCAAAAGCGGCTCGAAACGACCCGCGATAGATCGCGGCCAGCCCGCGACCTCTTCTGGGGACAGGCCCTTGGGGGCCTGTCCCCACGGCGATCGAGCCCATCTACTACGGATTGGGTCTGCGGTTCTGGCTTGCCACTACTGGTAGGCCTTGCTACACTGGCGCCGCTCTCGTCGGCCGGGGGTCACGCCGCCGTTCTCCCAAGGCGTAAGCCGGCCCCGGGCGCCAACCACGTTGTCGGATTTTTTACCTCGACAGAGGCCTGATTCGTCCGAGAGCCGTCTCGCGCGCGCTCCTCGGACCGGTGCGCCCATGGTCCGGTCGACGCGCTTCTGTTCCACGGCCCCGCTGATCGACAAGTCCCGAGGCATGCATGCGGCTTGAACGCCTTGAAATCGCCGGCTTCAAATCCTTTTCCGACCGCTCGGAGCTCGCCTTCGATCGCGGGGTCACCGCCATCGTCGGTCCCAACGGGTGCGGCAAGAGCAACGTCGCCGACGCGATTACGTGGGTGCTGGGCGAGCAGAGCGCGCGCAGCCTCCGCGGCGAAAAGATGGAAGACGTCATCTTCAGCGGTAGCGACGCACGCAAGCCGACCGGCACCGCCGAAGTGCGGCTGCGACTGAGCGGCGTGACCACGCTGCCGAGCGGCACGGTGACGGTGGAGGTTGCGAGGGCCAACGGCAATGGCCATGGCAACGGAACGGGCGCCGGTCGGGAGCTCGCGATGGAACCGACGCCGGCCGAGGACGTGCTCGAGGAGTTCCGCCCCGCCGGACGTGATGTCGAACTGATTCGACGGCTCTATCGATCGGGCGAGAGTGAATACCTGATCGACGGCGAGCACTGTCGCCTGAAGGACATCCACGAGCTGCTGATGGACACGGGCCTGGGCGCCAAGGCCTACGCAATCATCGAGCAGGGAAAGATTGGCCTGATCCTGTCGTCGCGGCCCACCGATCGGCGGCAGCTGATCGAAGAGGCGGCCGGCATCACCAAGTACAAGGCCCGCCGCCGCTCCGCCGAGCTCAAGCTCGAGGCCGCGCAGCAGAACCTCACGCGCATCGACGACATCGTCTTCGAAGTCGAGAAGCAGCGCGGCAGCCTGAAACGCCAGGCCGCAAAGGCCCGACGGCATCAACGGCTGCACGACGAGCTGCGGCGCTGGGAGAAGGTGCTCTTCGCGCGCAGGTATCGAGAGCTCGCGCAGTCGATTGACGCGGCGCGGCGACGGCTGAGCGACGTGCGCGAACGTGAATCGATCGCCGCCGCCGCCGTTGCCGAACACGAAAACACGCTGAGTGCGTTGCGCATCGATGTGGCCGAGCATGACGGACGCGTGACGGCGTCACGCGAACGCGCGCACTCGCACGAGCTCGAGATTCGCCGTACCGAGCAGCAGGTCGAGCTGAACCGGCAACAGATCGACGTGCTCGGTACGCGGATGACCGAGCTGGCGCAGGAGCTCGAGACGCTGGGCGCGCGGCGTGATCCGCAGCGCCTCGAACTCGAGGCGAGGCGCGACCGTGCCGGCCGCGCCGAACAGGAACAGATCGACGCCGAGGCCACCCTGGTGTCGGAAAACGACGCCTACACCCTGGCCGCCCGCGAAATCGACGGCCTCGAGGGGGATGTCGAGGCCGCCCGGCGCGACGTGTTCGGCGCGATCAGCCACGCCGCGACGCTGCGCCACGCCATCGACAACGCCGCTGCCGCCGGCGAGCGGGTGCGGGACGATCTCTCGCGTCTCGACGTCGAGGAGACCGATCTTCGGGTCGAAAGCGAGCGGCTGGCCGAGAGCCGCGTCAACGCCGAACGGGCGCTGACCGATGCGCAGACCGCGCTCGAGCGCGCCCGCGGTGAGCGACTGCAGCTCGACGTCGAGCTCGCCGCGGCCCGGGCCGAGCACGCGCAACTGGCGCAGGAACTGCGCACGCGCGAACACGACCTCGCGGGCCTCGTCGCGCGCCTGGCCTCGCTCGAGGAGCTCGAAGCCGCGCGCGCCGGGTTCACCGAAGGTGCACGGACCGTGCTCGCCGAGGCGAACGGGTCCGTCGACCAGCACGGCGCCGTCGCCGACTGGCTCGACGTCGATCGCCGCTACGAACGCCCGGTCGAGGCGCTCCTCGGCGATCTCCTGCAGCACGTCATCGTGCCCACCTACCAGCATGCGGCCAACGGCCTCGAGCTGCTGCGGTCACGGGATGCCGGCCGATGCGGGTTCGTGGTCGTCGGCGAGGCGCTCGTCGAGCGCGGCACGCTCCCGACGATAGACGGCGTGATGGCGCTCGATGCCGTCGTCCAGGCGACGGGCCCGTACGCGGCAGCGGTTCGAGCCGTGCTGCCGCGCGCCTATGTTGCGGACTCGCTGGAGGCGGCCATCACCACGGCGCAGACGACCGGCGCGGACGTGGCGACGCCCGACGGTGACATCGTCCGCGGGGCCCACGTCGTGGTCGGCGGAAGCCGGCACGATACGCGCGGCATTCTCTCGACGAAGAACGAGATTCGCGAGCTGCGGGCGCGCATCGACGAGGGCCGCGCCGTCGTCGCGGCGGTTGCCGCAAGTCTGGCCGCCGCGTCCGATCGGGTCACGGGGACCACCGCCGCCATCGAGACGCGCAGCGCCGAGCTCCACGAAGTGGAGAAGGGAATCGTCGGCTTCGAGGCGCAGATCGCCCGGCTCGCGGACGAAACCACCAGGCTGGTGCGAAAGGGCGAGCTGCTGACGAGCGAACGCCGGCGCGCGAACGAGGAAGCCGCGCGCCACGACGCCCGACGGGCCGAGGCGCAGCAGTCGACCGTGGAGCTCGAGGCCCGCCAGCGTGATCTGGAGGCCGTCTTCACGGCCGCACAGCAGCGGCTGTCGGACGCTCGCGTCCGCGTCGAGTCGCTCGCGGCCCGCGTTGCCGAAGCGAAGGCCGCGCACGCCGCGCTCGTCGAGCGCCGGACGGCGCTCGCCGCCGACGTCGTACGGCTCGAAGAGGCGTCACGGGAGATGGAAATGCGCCTCGCGGCTCTGGCTGCCGAGCGGGCGCAGAAGTCGGGTCGGCGATCCGCGCTCGAGGTCGAGACCGCCGAGGCGCTGGGGCGTTTCGATGCGGCCGTGATCGAGCTCGACTCCATCAAGGCGGACGTTCACGCCGCCGAGACCGCGGCCGGCGTGCTGCGCGGGAAAGTGGAGGCCGAGGAGCGGTCGGTCCGTGACGCTCGCGCGACGCTCGATTCGATTCGCGCGGACGCGAGCGAGCTCGAGATTGTCCGCGCCACGGCTGAAGCCGATCTCACGCACCTGGGGTCGACGTGCGCGGAGGCCGTGCAGGCGACACTCGAGGAGGTCATCGCCGAAGTGGACGAGCTCGAGCGCGCCGGCGCCGCCATTCCGGACACGAGCGCCCTCTCCGTGGACGAGGGCATCGAGGACGAGGAACGGGCGACCGGCGAGGCGCTGGATGTCGATCCGTTCGGCCGCCCGGTCGAGATCGATTCGATGGCCTCGGTCGCCGAGGGCCTCGAGACGATCGGCGTCCGCGTCGAAGCGGTGCGCACGCTGACGGCGGAAGAAGCCATTGTCGGCCTGCGCGCCAAGATCGACCGCCTCGGCCCGGTGAACATGATGGCGATCGAGCAGTTCGACGAGCTGGAAGTCAGGCACCACTTCCTGACCACACAGCGCAAGGATCTGGTCGACTCGATTGCCGCGACCAACGAGGCGATCAAGCATATCGACGAGACGTCGAAGGTCCGTTTCCGCGAAGCGTTCGAGGCCATCAACCGCTACTTCCTGCAGACGTTCTCGACGCTGTTCGGCGGCGGACATGCAGGCATCACCCTCATCGACGAGGCCGATCCGCTCGAAAGCGGTATCGACATCGTGGCCTCTCCTCCCGGCAAGCGGCTGCAGAACGTGCAGCTCCTGTCCGGCGGCGAGAAGGCGCTGACCGCCATCGCGCTCATGTTCGCGATCTTCAAGTACAAGCCGAGCCCGTTCTGCCTGCTCGACGAAATCGATGCGCCGCTCGACGATGCGAACATCGGACGGTTCGTCGAGATGCTGAAAGGGATGCTCCACCACACGCAGTTCATCCTGATCACGCACAACCGGAAGACGATGGAGATCGCCGATCGTCTCTACGGCGTCACGATGGAGGAGCCGGGCGTGTCGAAGTTGATTTCGGTGAGACTGAATTAGGCGCATAGGCGCATGGGGGCGATTGGATGCATCCCCGCATCCCGATCTGCCCATGCGCTCTTGCCCCATGAACCTGTGCGCCTTGACGGGCGTATCATCCCCACAGGGGGACGCATGACACGCCTGTTCCGATCACGAGGGGCCGCAGCAGCCGGATGCCTGGCGCTCGCGCTCGCTGGTATTGCCTGCGACGTCAATCTCGGGAACGGTGACTTCAGCCTCGGCCTGGCCTCAGGCCAGTCCACTGATACCTGGACGCGGACTTACACGGTCGCCGCCGGCGGGCGGTTCGAGGTCGTGAACGTGAACGGGTTGGTGCAGGTAGAGGCTGGTACCGGGCCCGCCATCGAGATTCGCGCGGAACGTCGGGCGAAAGCGTCCAGCGACGAGGCCGCCAAGGACCTGCTCGGCAAGGTCCAGATGCTCGAGGACGTCAAACCCGACGCGGTGCGCCTCGAGGCCAAGCCGCCGAAGACGATTCGCGGCGGCGTCGACATCACGTTCTTCGTCAAGGTCCCAGCCGGCGTGAACGTGGTGGCGCGTACCGTGAACGGCGGGATCAAGCTGATGAGCGTCCCGAATGACGTCGAGGCCTCGACGACGAACGGCGGAGTCGAGGCAGACCAGGTGTCGGGCACGCTGCGCGTGTCGACGACGAATGGCGGGGTGCGCCTGGCGCTGAGTGGTCTGGGCAAAGGCGGCTTGCGGGCCCAGACGGTCAACGGCGGAGTCAACGTCGAATTGCCGAAGGATGCCAGCGCCAACCTCTCCGCGCACGTCGTCAACGGCGGGCTGGGGGTGGACAACCTGCAGCTCGAGACGCTCGGCGAGCGGACCCGCCGGCGACTCGAAGGTAAACTGAACGGAGGCGGACCGCCCATCGAGCTCGGCACGACCAACGGCGGTATTCATTTGACGGGTAAGTGACCGAAGACAAGTCCACCCGATACCATCGGCTGAAGCGCCGCGCAGAACTGCTGGATCTCGGCTGGAGCGCCGCGCTGCTCCTCACGCTCGTCGTGAGCGGCGGTGCCACGCTCCTTCGCGATCTCGCGCGCGGGCTCACCGGCCATCACTTCTATCTATCGATTGCCCTCGTCGCGTCAGCTGTTGTGGCGTTGCACGCCCTCGTCTCGTTCCCGCTCTCGGTGTTCAGCGGTTTCGTCCTCGAACGCCGTTACGAGCTGTCGCGCCAGTCGTTTGGTGCCTGGCTGGTCGACTACCTCAAAGGCGTCGCCGTTGCGGCGACCCTCGGCTTTCCGGCGCTGCTGCTCGTCTACTACACCATGGCGCGCGCGCCCGACTGGTGGTGGGCCATTGCCGGCGCGATCTTCGCCGTGCTCATCGTCGGTCTGGCGAACCTTGCGCCGGTCCTGCTGCTGCCGCTCTTCTTCTCGTTCACGCCGCTGCGACGCGAGGAGCTCCGTGCCCGGCTCGAAACGCTGGCGCACCGTGCCGGGACGCGCATCGTCGGCGTCTACGAATGGGCGCTCGGCGCCAAGACCCGCAAGGCCAATGCGGCGCTGACCGGCCTCGGCGCGACGCGGCGGATCCTCGTCTCCGACACCTTGCTGGAACAGTACACCGACGACGAAATCGAGGTCGTGCTGGCGCACGAGCTCGGGCATCACGTGCATCACGACATCTGGCGGGCGCTGGCGCTCGAGACCGCGCTGATCTTGCTCGGATTCTTCGTCGCCGACTTCACGATACGCACGGCCGGCGCGCGGCTGGGGCTGGAGGGCCTGTCCGACCCCGCCGGCGTTCCTCTTCTCATGGCGGCGGCCGGGACCGTATCGCTCGTCCTGATGCCCTTCGGCCTGGCGTTGTCACGACGCCACGAGCGTCGAGCCGATCGCTTCGCGCTCGATCTCACGAGCAATCCCGGCGCGTTCGTGACGGCGATGCGCCGGCTTGGCGCCCAGAATCTCGCCGAGGATCGCCCGTCGCGCCTGGTCGAATGGCTGTTCTACAGTCATCCGCCGCTCGAGGACCGTCTGGCGGCGGCGCGCGCCTGGACGCCGGAGGCCAACTCGCAGTAGGGCCGCACTTCAGTGCGCCATCGTTCGGCGCGACTGAAGTCGCGCCCTGCTGCTGTCTCACTTCGTCCTCGTCAGTGGGCCAGCTTCGTCAGCAGGCTGCGGAGTTCCGCGATCTTGGGCGGTTTGCCCAGCACGTAGTCCACGCTGTCGGGCGTGTCGCCTTCGGCTTCGAGGCGCTGTCCCCACCCTGTGAGCAGGATGACCGGCGTCTCAGCCGATTCCCGCTTGATCGCGGCGGCGACCTTCCGACCGTCGACGTAGGGCATCCCCAGGTCGGTAATCACGACCGCAAACGGCTCCTGATCCGATTGCCGGGACGCCTTGAACGTGTCGATCCCGTGCTGCCCACCGTCGGCGGTCGTCACGTCGTGGCCATCCGCGGTGAGGATGCTGCGCATGGCCCTGATCACCAGCGGGTCGTCATCGACCAGCAGGATCCGGAGCGGCGTCGCGCGCGCCCGCACCACCGCGGCTTCCGCCGCCGTCGCCCCCGCGGCTGCAGGAGAGAAGCGCAGTCGCACGGTGGTCCCGACCCCGCGCGCCGTTTCGATCTCGAGGCTGGCGCCCTGGCGTTGCATCGCGCCGTAGACCATCGCCAGTCCGAGGCCGGTGCCGCGCTCACCTTTGGTCGTGAAGAACGGTTCGAGGCATCGGCGCTGCGTTTCCTCGTCCATGCCGACGCCGCTATCGGTGACGTCGAGGCAGACGAACTGCTCCGATGTGCCGGCGGGCTGCCTCGCGGCCCCAACGTAGGTGCGCAGCATCACCGTGCCGCCGTCAGGCATTGCATCCACCGCATTGAAGATCAAATTGATCAAGGCTTCGCGGATTTCGCTGGCGAGGCCTGGAACCGCGGGCAGCGCCTCAGCCAGATCGGTCTTCAGGTTCACGACTACGCCGCGCTGTTGCGGCATGTCGCTCCATCGCGCGCGCGTCAGCTCCACGGCCTGGCGCACCAGGCTGTTCACGTCGACCGGTTCCAGCGCGGTCTGCGCTTCCCGTCCCCGGTAGAATTCGCGCATGCGCCCGATCGTTTGCGCGATGTCCTCGACCGCGTGCTGGATCGTCTTCAGGAACTCGCGGCCCTGTTTGCTGATGCCGTGTTCGCCTTCGATCAGCGCTTCGGTATAGAGGACGACCGGTGACAGCGCATTGTTGATGTCGTGCGCGATGCCGCTGGCCATCTGGCCGAGCGCGCGCAGCCGCTCGTGCTGCAGCAGCCCCTGCTGCGACTGCCGGATCTCGTCGTAGGCCTGCTGCACTGCAGCATAGAGCTGCGCCTGATTGGCGGCGAGGGCCACGTGCTGGCTCAGCTGCCGCAGGAACTCGCAATCGCCGCTCGCGAACCCATGGGCCGCGCGACGGCCCGCCACGAGCACGCCGACGACCCGGCTTTCGACCGCGAGGGGCGCCAGCACCACCGAACCCAGCCCGCTCGCCGCCAGCATCGTTGCGAACGGCGACGAGAGCCCGGACAGATCGGCCTCGTGGACGAGCTCGCCACCGAGTGCTCGCGACAGGCCATGGCGATCGATCGCGAGGCGGGCTTGCTCCTCGAGGCCGAAGCCCGCCGCCAGTGCCCGGCTTCTGGAGCCCACTGTCTTCACGATGAGCGCATCGGTCGCGTCATCGCGGAGACACACGCAGCCGAAGTCGATCCCGAGGTTGTCCTCGAGGTGGGCCAGCATCACCCGGAAGATGCTGCCCAGATCGTGACGCTCGCCAATGGCGCGTGTCGTTTGATCGAGCAGGTGCAGACGCTCGAGATGCGAGTGCAGCCTCGCCTCGCTCTGCTTCTGGGCTTCGAAATCGGTGTTGGATCCGAACCACTTGACGATCCGGCCGTGCCCATCGCGCAGAGGCACGGCGCGTGTCTTGAACCACCGGTAGACGCCGTCGAATCGCCGGATGCGAAACTCCACGTCGAACAGGTCGCCGCGCGCGACGGCGGCCGCCCATTCAACCTGGGCCCGCCCTCGGTCGTCGGGATGTAGATGAACGGCCCAGCCCGAACCAAGTTGCTCGGCGGCTGGCTGGCCCGTGTACGCCTCCCACTGCCGGCTCAGGTAATCGCAATAGCCATCCGGGCCGCACGTCCACACCAGCTGCGGTAGCGATTCGGCGAGCGTGCGGAAGCGCTCCTCGCTGTCGCGAAGCGCTTCCTCCGCGCGCTTCCGATCGGTGATGTCGCGAACGAACGCGCTGAAGGACACGTCCGTGTCGCTGCGGATGGCGGTAATCGCGAGCTCGATGGGGAACTCGTGCCCCCGCTGATGGATCGCCTCGAGCTCGATCCGCCTGTTGAGGACGGCGCCCTCGCTGGTGGCGTGGTATCGCCGCATCCCCTGGCTGTGAGGGTCGCGATATCGTTCGGGGATGATCAGGTCCGACAGGGCCCGTCCCATCACGTCGGCTGCGGTCCAGCCAAAGATCGCTTCGGCTTGCGGGTTCCATCCCGTGACCAGACCAGCGGCATCGATCGTCACCACGGCGTCGAGTGCCGTATCGATGATCAGCCGGGTGCGCTCCTCGCTCATCCCGAGCGCCGCGGTGCGCTCGTCGACCCTCGCCTCGAGCGCATCGCGCGACTGGCGCAAGGCCGCGGCCTGTGCCTCGATCCGTTCGGCCATGGCGTTGAAGCTCGACGCCAGATGCCCGATTTCGTTGCCACGGCCGGCGGGCACGCGCGCGCCGAGGTCTCCGCCGGCGATCGCGTTGCTGGCCCTTGACAGCGCCTGCAGCGGCCGCAGGAACGCCAGCGCCACGAAGAATCCGGCCGCAAGCGCCAGCGCCACGATCGCGGCGGCGAAGAGCACTCGCTGGCGCCGCATCTCCGCGACCTGTGCGTCGAGGTTGCTCGTGGGCGTCATGTAAAACAGTGTCCACGGCACCGACTGCATGCGCCGCGCGACGCCGTAGTTCCAGGCCTGATTGACCGGGGCAAAGCCCTTGAACACCGTCGTCTCCGGAGTCGCGGCGCGCGAGCGGTCGAACTGCTCCGGAAACGGGAGGACATCCTCGAGCAGACGCCGCGTGCTCTCGCCGAACCGGCCTTCGTTGACGAACGCGTCCAGCGTCGATGGATCGAGCCGGCCGCCCGGGTGGAACACAATGTCGTCGCTGTAGGTGTGGGCAACGCGGATGCCGAAGCGATCGAACAGCACCGCGTAGCTGCCAGCACCGGCCAGGCTGTTGGCGTCCCGGGCGATGTTCCACAGGCCGTCTGCGCGAATCCACAGCACCGCCACACCCTGCTGGTCGTCGTCCAGGTCGCGGATGGGCGAGAGGTAGGCGATGGTGGCCCCGGTTCCGAACTCTGGTTCGGCGACGTAGATGTCCGAGATGACGGCGGCGCCGTGGAGCGCCGGCGCGACGAAGGTACGACGCGAGAGGTCCTGCCCGGGAAGCCGCCTGTCGGTGGCAATCCGCACCACGCCGGCGGTGTCGAGGATCGCCACGGCGCGAATCGTCGGATCCCGCGCCGGCAGCACCGCCAGCCGGGCGCGAATCGCGGGCATATCGGTTCGGACCGGCCGTCCGCCCTTCACCAGGAAGTCGATGACATCCGGCGCGTGAGCCACCTCGTCAGCGGCACGTTGGTAGCTCCGATTGAAGGCGTCCAGCTCCCGCACCAGCTGATCGCCGCGGGCGGCCAGCACGTCGGCGGTGGCCGCCAGCAGCTGCGACTTCGCGCCGCGGATATCGACAACGGCGGCGATGATGAGGGGGAGCGACGAGGCGACGACCAGAATCGCCGCGATGCCGGCACGGACCGGCCAGTCTTCGAATCGACGCCACCCCGGCATTTTGCGCGTTCCTGCTGGCGAGCAGCATTCTCGCACGCACGCGCGGGAGCAGCCACTGCCCCCCGGGGGCAAGGACGAAGAATGAAGGACGAAGGCGAAGGCGGAAGGCGAGGGACGAAGGCGAAAGACGAAGGGGCTAGCGCTTCTGGACGACGAGCTCGCCGAGCATGTCCTTGCAGCGCGCGTCCTGAGTGAGCTTGCAGTAGATCCGGAACGTACCTGGCTGGTTGGCGTGGAACTCGAACGTCACGGTCTGCTTCGGGCCCACGCGCTTGTCGATGCGATACGCGTCGATGGTGAAGCTGTGTGCGATGTCGGCGCTCGTCATCGTCACTTTCACGAGATCGTCCTGCGCGACTTCGATTCGCACCGGCGCGAACGTATATTTCCGCGCGACGATGGTGAACGTGCGCTGGCCCTGCGCAGCCTCCTGCGGTCCGCCGGAGAGGTCGGTGGCGCCGCACAGCGTCACCAGCACCAGGACGAGCAGAATGGCGTCAGTCCGAGAGCGCCCGCCTCTGGAGAGTCGCACCGTCACTTAAGACGCTATCGGTTGGGGGAAAGTTGTCTGTAGGGGGATGGCCCGACTGAAGTCGGGCCCTACTGACTCCACAGGTGGTGGCGGCCCTTCAGGGCCGCGATGCGATCAATGCCGGCGGCCGCGATCGTCACGGCGCGGGCGGTCGGGGCGATCCCCGCCGCCGCTGTCAGCCCCGGCGGCAGCCGGCGTCGGCTCGCCCGGAGCTCCGTCGCTGATCAGCGCCTTGCGGCTCAGCCGGATCTTGCCGGTGGGATCGATGTTGATCACCTTCACCAGCACCTGCTCGCCTTCCTTCAGCTCGTCGCGGACGTCCTTCACGCGGTGATTGGCAATCTCCGAGACGTGCAGCAGACCGTCGGTGCCGGGCATGATTTCGACGAAGGCGCCGAAATCGGTGATCCGCTGCACCTTGCCCATGTAGGTCTTGTTCAATTCCGGAGTGGCGGTCAGCTCCTGGATGATGCCAATCGCCTTCTGCGCCGATGCCTCGTCCACGGAGGCGACGTTCACGCGGCCGTCGTCTTCCACGTCGATCTTGACGCCCGTCCGCTCGATGATCGACCGGATCATCTTGCCGCCCGGCCCGATGACGTCGCGGATCTTGTCGACCGGGATCTTGATGGTGATGATGCGCGGCGCGTTCTGGGACACGCTGGTGCGCGACGCGGACAGCGTCTCGGCCATCTTCGCGAGGATGTGCAGCCGGCCGACGCGCGCCTGCTCGAGCGCCTCGCGCAAGATCTGCGCGTTGATGCCCGTGACCTTGATGTCCATCTGCAGCGCGGTGATGCCGCTCGACGTGCCGGCGACCTTGAAGTCCATGTCGCCGTAGTGATCCTCGGCGCCCGCGATGTCGCTCAGGACGGCGTACTTGCCCGACGCCTCGTCCATGATCAGGCCCATCGCGATGCCGGCGACCGGGGATGCCAACGGCACGCCCGCATCCATCATCGACATCGATCCGCCGCAGACCGACGCCATCGACGAGCTCCCGTTGCTTTCGAGGATGTCCGACACGATGCGAATCGTGTAGGGGAACTTTTCCTCGGCCGGCACGATCGGGGCGAGCGCGCGCTCGGCGAGGGCGCCGTGGCCCACTTCGCGCCGTCCGGGTCCGCGCAGGAACGCGACCTCGCCCACCGAGAACGGCGGGAAGTTGTAGTGCAGCATGAAACGCTTGTACGTCTCGCCCTCGACGTGCTCGATCTTCTGCTGGTCGTCGGCCGTGCCGAGCGTGCAGGTGACCAGCGCCTGGGTCTCGCCGCGGGTGAAGACGGCCGACCCGTGCGTGCGCGGCAGGACGCCGACCTCGCTCCAGATCGCGCGGACCTCGTCGAACTTGCGGCCATCGAGACGAACGCGGCGGTCGAGGACTTCCTCGCGGAGCACTTTTTCCTTCAGCCCCTTGAAGATGGCCTTGGCCTCGACCTTCCGCTGCACCTCGCCCTCCGGCAGCGATGCGATCAGCTCGTCCTGCAGCTGGTCGACGCGGTCGTAATTCTCGAGCTTTCCGCGAATCCGCATCGCTTCGCTGAGCGGCACGTAAATCTTCTCTTCGACCTCGCGATAGAATTCGGTCCCGATTTCCTTCTTCGCCACCGTCAGCTTCGGCTTGCCGGCGACCTTCGCGAGGTCGTTGATCGTGTCGACGATCTTCTTGATCGCGTCGTGCGCGGCCTCGAGCGCCTGGACGACCTCTTCCTCGCTCGCTTCCTTGGCGCCGGCCTCGACCATCACCAGGCCATCCTTGCTGCCGGCGACGGTGATATCGAGCTTGCTGCGCTTCCGCTGCTCGTAGGTCGGGTTGATCACATATTGGCCGTCGACCAGGCCGACGCGCACACCCGCGATCGTCGTGTGGAACGGAATCTCCGACAGCGCCAGCGCCGCCGAGGCGCCCGTCAGCGCGAGGACGTCGGTGTCGTTCTGGGTGTCCGCCGACAACACCAGCGCGATGACCTGGGTCTCGTGACGCCATCCCGACGGGAACAGCGGTCGGATCGGCCGATCGATGACGCGGCTCGTGAGCACTTCCTTATCGGCCGGCTTCCCCTCGCGCTTGAAGAAGCCGCCAGGGATTCGGCCCGACGCGTAGGTGTACTCACGGTAGTCGACGGTCAATGGCAGAAAATCGATGCCTTCGCGCGCCGATGCGGCGTAGCAGGCGGTGACGAGCACGACGGAATCACCGAGGCGCACCAGCACGGCGCCATCCGCCTGCTTGGCCAGCCGTCCGGTCTCGATGGAAAGGGTTTGCGAGCCAATCTGCAGTTCGCGCGTGTGCATAGAAAAACCAGGTGTCATTGAATGTGACCGCGATGATGGGACCAGTCGGACGTCGACGCGAGGCGGGTGGAGCAACCCAATCGATGCCGGGTCACCTTACTTGCGGATTCCGAGCTTGCGAATGAGATCGGCGTAGCGCTCCGCATCCTTCTGCTTGAGATAATCGAGCAAACGGCGCCGTTGCCCGACCAGCTTCAGCAGGCCACGCCGTGAGTGATGATCCTTGGCGTGGCTCTTGAAGTGCTCGGTCAAATAGCTGATGCGCTCGCTCAGAATCGCCACCTGCACCTCCGGCGACCCGGTGTCCGAGTCGTGGGTGCGATACGACCCAATCACTTCTGTCTTTCGATCCTTCGTCAGGGCCAAGTGTCGGTCCTCCACGCACGGTCCAGTCGAGACCAGGCCGCCGTAAGCTGTTTTCTGCCAACCAGAAACACCACAGTTTACAACAGGACGACAAGGGGATGCAAAGCCTCGCCTCGCGTTTCTGCCACCGCGGCGAGCTGGCCGCCGGCGTCCAGCAGACGCACGAAACCGGCCGGCCGACAGGCCGGTCCACGCTCCTGCGCGCGGGTTACCGGACGCCCTTTCGCGACGTCCTCCGCCTCCGCGGGCGACAACGCCTGGGCGGGCAGATCGGACAGGAGCTCCGCCATCGCGATCACCCGCCCCCGAGCGTGGTCGGTGACTTCGACGATCTGCTGGATCGACACGCTGTCGTCCAGCGTAAATCGTCCGCTCCGCGTCCGGCGCAGCGCCGCCAGGTGCGCGCCGACACCCAGCGCGGCGCCGAGATCGTGGGCGAGCGATCGCACATAGAAGCCTGCCGAGCAGTCGATGCGGAGCGTCGCGACCGCACCATCGAAGCCGGCCACCTCTAGTCGCGTGATCTCGACGGCCACCGGCGCAAGGGTCACGGGCACCGCTGCACGGGTCAGCGCGTAGGCGCGATGTCCACCGACCTTCTTGGCTGACACCGCCGGCGGCATCTGATCGAAGCGGCCGCGGAACCGATCGAGCGCCGTCTCGACGGCCGCGCGGTCGGGCAGGTCGCTTGCGGCAGGCCCGACGGGCGCCCCTTCGGCGTCGTAGGTGCTCGTCGACTGGCCGAACCGCACCGCGGCCTCGTAGGTCTTGTGGTCGGCGGCGAGGAAGCGGGCCAGCCGTGTGGCGCGGCCCAGAAGCAGCGGCAGCACGCCGGTCGCCATCGGGTCCAGCGTGCCGGTGTGCCCGATGCGCGGCTGCCCGAGTGCGCGCCGCGCCAGCGCGACGACGTCGTGCGAGGTGAGGCCGGGGGCCTTGTCGACAACGAGCCCGCCTTCGGGCGCGCCTGGACGCGCCGCGCGGCGGCTCATGCCAGCGCCGGCACGTCGGGATCCTGCACGAGCCCGGCCGCGATGGCCGGCGTCAGCGCCTCGAGGATCACCGTGCGCGCCGCGGCATAGTCGCCGCGCACGCTGCAGCCCGCGGCATTCTTGTGCCCGCCGCCGCCGAATCCGCGGGCGACGGCCGCCACGTCGATCGAGCCCTTGGAGCGCAGGCTGACGCGATAGTCGCCGGGACCGATCTCCTTGAAGAACACCGAGGCGCGAATCTCCTTCACCGTGAGGGGCAGGTTGATCAAGCCTTCGGTGTCGTCGTACGTGCCGCCCGCACCGGTAGCCATCGCCTGATCCACGCGCATCACGGCGACGCGCCCGTCGTGCGCCAGCTCGATGCCGCTGAGCACCGAGCCGAACAGGCGCAGCCGGCCCAGCGTGTTGCTGTCGAAGACCGCGCGCGCCACGCGCGGCGGATCGACGCCCGCATCCACGAGGACGCGGCAGATATCGAACGTGCGCGACGTGATCCCCGAGTAGTGGAACGACCCGGTATCGGTCAGGATCCCGACGTAGAGGTGGGTCGCCATCGCCGTTGTCAACGGCACGCCGAGCGCGACAATCAGGTCGTAGACCATCTCGGCACAGGCGGCGGCCGACGGTTCGAACCAGTTGACCGTGCCGTAGCCGGTGTTGCCCTGATGGTGATCGATGTTGATCACCACCCGGCGGTCGAGCCCGGCGACGCCGGTGCGCTCGAGCGAGCTGCACTCCATGATGATCGACGCGTCGAAGTCACCGTCGGCGCGCTCCGACACGATGATGCGATCGGTGCCGGGAAAGGGTTTGAGCGGCGACGGTACCGGGTCGCGGTTCACCAGGGTCACGCTCTTCCCGAGCGCATCCAGCGCATACGCCATCGCGAGCTGCGAGCCGATGGCGTCGCCGTCCGGTCTCGCGTGCGAGCTCAGCACGAAGCGCTGCTGTGCCCGCACGGCCGCGACCACCCGGGCGATCGTGTCGTGTCGTTCCTCACTCATCGTCGGATTCGTTCGTGTCTGATGGCGTCGGTGTTGCGGCGCGCCGGGCGTCTTCGCGCCGGATGTCTTCGAGCAGTTCCTCGACGCGCGCCTGGTGCGCGACCGATTCATCGTAGCGGAACGTGAGCTCCGGCACGCGTCTGAGCTGCAGCCGGTGTGCCAGCGCCCGGCGGATGAACGGCAGCGCCCGGTCGAGCGCGCGAGCCGTCTTCTTCCGTTCCGCCGGGTCACCCATCGCGGTGTAGAAGATGCGGGCCTGCAGCAGATCGTCGGTCACCTTGACGCGGGTGAGGGTGAGGAAGCCGATGCCCGGGTCGTGGACCTGGCGCGACAGGATGTCTCCGATTTCGATGCGGATCTGCTCGGCGAGACGGATGGTGCGGTTCACGGTCAAGGTTCAGACTGGAGGATGCCCGAGCTAAAGCTCGGGCCTACGTGCACGACTGGATGTGGCGGCGGGGCTTCAGCCCCGCGATCTGCTTACGCAAGGAACTCGATCTCACTCCGAGCCACGGTTCCAGGCTCGACGCGTTCGATCTCCGCGATGACGGCTTCCAGCTCCTGCTCGGCGCGGTCCTCGGTCGTGGCGACGGTCACAATCGCGAGCCCGGCGCGCTGCCAGAGCTCCTGGTGCTCGACTTCGGCGATCGCGACATTGTGCTTCTGGATCCGATCCTTGATCCCGCGAAGGACCATCCGCTTGTCCTTCAACGACCGCGCCATGGCGAAGTGCAACTCGAGGGAGAGAAGAGCTACGACCATGTCGAACAACGAGCTCTGAACAACGAACGACGAGCTCTGAGCTCGGAACGTCGAGCAACGAGCGCTGAACAACGAGCTCGGAGCGAATCGCCGAGTTCGACGCTCGTCGCTCCAGTTCGTCGCTCGTAGTTCTGAACTCGTCGCTCTATGCCGGCGCCGCCACCCGCTCGATGACGAACACCTCGATGACGTCGCCGATCTTCAGGTCGTTGAAGCGGTCGAACCCGATGCCGCACTCGAAGCCGGCCCTGACTTCCGAGACGTCGTCCTTGAACCGGCGCAGCGACGAGATCTTGCCCTCGTAGACCACGACGTTGTCGCGGATGAGGCGCGCCTGCGCGTCGCCTGACCGCGTGATGCGGCCGTCGGTGACCATGCAGCCGGCGATCACGCCGATCTTCGGCACCTTGAACAGCTCGCGCACGGTGGCCGACCCCAGTCGCGCTTCCTTCAGCGTCGGCTCGAGCAGGCCGGTCATGGCCTTCTGGATCTCCTCGGTCACGGTGTAAATGACCGAGTGCAGGCGGATGTCGACGTTCTCGCGCTCGGCGACGTCGGCCGCGTTCCGATCGGGGCGGACGTTGAAGCCGATGACGATGGCGTTGCCGGCCGAGGCGAGCAGCACGTCGAACTCGTTGATGGCGCCGACGCCGGAATGGATGATGCGGATCTTGACCCGGTCGTCGCTCAGCTTCTGCAGCGAGTCGGCCAGCACTTCCGCCGAACCCTGCACGTCGGCCTTGACGATCAGCGGAAGCTCCTTGACGCCGCCCTCGGCGATCGCGTCCTTCAGCGATTCCAGCGTCAGGCGGCTACCCTTGGCGCCAAGTGCCTTGACCTTCGCCTGCTCCTGGCGGAAGAGCGCAATCTGCCGCGCCTTCGCGGCGTCGGCGATCGACTGGAACGTGTCGCCGGGCTGCGGTAGCCCGGTGAGCCCCAGAACTTCCACCGGCGTCGACGGGCCGGCCAGCTTGGTCTGCCGTCCGCGATCGTCGATGAGCGCGCGGACCTTGCCGACCATCGATCCGGCGATGAAGTTGTCGCCCACGCGCAGCGTGCCGTCCTGGACGAGGATCGTCGCGACCGGACCGCGGCCACGATCGAGCTTCGCCTCGAGGACGGTGCCCATCGCCGCCTTCTTCGGGTTTGCCTTCAACTCGAGAATGTCCGACGAGAGCAGGATCATCTCGAGCAGCAGGTCGAGGTTCTGCTTCTTCTTCGCCGAGACATCGACGGTGACGGTGGTGCCACCCCAGGATTCGGGCACCAGGCCGAGCTCGGCCAGCTCGCGCTTCACGTTGTCGGGATTGGCGCCCGGCTTGTCGATCTTATTGACGGCCACGACGATCGGCACCCCTGCGGCCTTCGCGTGGTTGATCGCTTCCTTCGTCTGGGGCATCACGCCATCGTCGGCGGCCACGACCAGGACGACCACGTCGGTCACCTTGGCGCCGCGCGAGCGCATCATCGTGAACGCCTCGTGGCCAGGCGTGTCGAGGAACACCACGCTGCGATCGCCCACCTGCACGTTGTAGGCGCCGATGTGCTGCGTGATCCCGCCAGCCTCGCGTTCGGCGACGCGCGTTTCGCGAATCGCGTCGAGCAGCGTCGTCTTGCCGTGATCGACGTGACCCATGACCGTGACGACCGGCGCGCGCGCCCCCATGTCCTCGGGGCGGCTGTCCGCCGATTCCACGTCCACGATTTCCTCTTCGAACGTGCGCATCTGGACGTCGGCGCCGAACTCGCGCGCGAGCGACGAGGCGGTATCGCTGTCGATGGTGGAGTTGATGGTCATCATCTTCCCCTGCTCGAGCAGCTTCTTCAGCACGTCTTTGACGCGAGCGTCCAGCTTGTCTGCCAGGTCTTTGACCGTCATGCCTTCAGCGAGCGTGATCGACTTGGTGATAGGTGGCGGCGGCGCCGTGGCCAGGGCGGCTTGCGGCCGATCGGTCGGACGCTGTGAGGATCGGCGCTGGCCGGCCCCCGGACCGCCCTGCGGCCGATAGGTGGGACGGTATCCACCAGGCTGCCCGCCCGGCCGGCTGCCTGGTGTCGACATCCCAGGACGCGGCGGCATGCCGGGCCGTGCGCCGTAGCCAGGCTGCGGCGGACGGACCGGCTGCGACGGCAGCGGGCGTGGCCCGCCAAGCGGCGGCGCCGGATAGGACGGCCGGGGCGCCGGCGGTCCTGCTGGCCGCGGCGGCGTGACCCCCGGACGGGCACCACTCGGGGTGCCGCTGCGCGATGCGGGGCCCACGATGGCCGGGCGCGCGGCGGCAGCGGGCTGCTGGGGTCGCGGCTGCGGGGGCGCGGACGGTCTCGCGGGCGAAGGAGCCGGGCGTGGCGCTCCCGCCTCTTCGATGCGGAGACGGATGGTCGGCGGCACGAGGCGTCCGGCGGGTGGCACGGCTGGCGCGGTGACCGCCGGCTCCGTGGATGCGGCCACTGTGGTCTCCGATGGAGCGCGCGGACGTACTCTCGGCGTCGGCCTCGACCTGCTCGGCGACCGACGGGGCGGCGGCCGCAATCGGCGGCTCGACCTCCGAGACGTCGAAAGCGGGCGCGGGCGAGTCCTCGAATGCCGGCGTCTCCTCGAATTCGGGGCCCGTCTCGACGACGGCGACTTCGTCCGGCGACTCGACCGCCGCAGCGGCTGCAGCACGCTCGGCTTCGTGGATGGCCTTGGCGGCCTTCACGAGTCGCGGCGGTCCCAGCGTCGGACCCGCGGGTTTGGCCGGTTCGGTGGTCGCCTTCTTGCCCTGCACGGGCTTCTTACCAGGGGCCTTGGCCGACGCGCCTTCGGCGAAGATGTCGCCGCTCGGCAATGTCACGCCACGCTGGCGGGCGAGGCGGTCGACGAACTGGCGCCCGACGACTTCTTCGATCGTGCTCGAGGCGCTCTTCACCTCGATGCCGTGATCGCGCTTGAGAAGCGCCATCACTTCCTGGCTGGTCGTCCCCAGCAGCTCGGCGACTCTGTAAATCCGGACTGTTGCCAACGGTTACCTCGATTGCATGTCCACTCGCCGCGTGCGGGACCATTCCCGCGCGTGCGTCGGACCTTACCTGGCTTCGGGTTCAGGTTCGGGTATCTCCTCTGCCGGCTCGGCGTGCGTATCCGCCGCCGGCGTCTCCGCGGGAGCCGCCGCCTCGGCTTCGGCCGGGATCGGCTGCACGTCCTCGCCCTGTTCGGCCGTCGCTGCCTCGGCGGCGTCTGGCGCTTCGGCTTCGGCCTCGGCGGCATCGCCCGCGTCCGCCGCGGGCGTACCGATCGCCAGGCCCTCGAGCTGCGCCTCGATCTCGCGGCGCTTCTCTTCCTCGCTCTTGATGTCGATGCGCCAGCCGGTCAGCTTGGCCGCCAGGCGCACGTTCTGGCCTTTCTTCCCGATGGCCAGCGACAACTGCTTGTCCTCGACGACGACCTCCATCACCTTTTCGCGGTCGTCGACGATCGAGACACGCTGCACCTTCGCCGGACTCAGCGCGTTGGTGACGAAGGCGACCGGATCCTCCGAGAACTCGACGATGTCGATCTTCTCGCCGCGCAGCTCGCGGATGATCGCCTGGACGCGCGTCCCCTTCATGCCGACGCACGCGCCGACCGGATCGACGTCGCGCTCGCGCGAATAGACGGCCACTTTCGCGCGGTCGCCCGCCTCGCGCACGGCGCCGCGGATCATGACCGTCCCGTCGTAGATCTCCGGGACTTCCTGCTCGAACAGCTTGATGAGCAGTGCCGGATCGGTGCGCGAGAGCACGATCTGAGGGCCCTTGGTCGAGCGATTGACGCCCTTGATCACCGCGCGCAGCCGGTCGCCCGGGTTATAGCTTTCCGCGCGCGACTGTTCCTTGCGCGGCAGCGCCGCTTCGACCCGCCCGCTGATCTCGGCAATCATGTCGCCGTTCTCGAACCGCTTGGCGGTGGCGTTGTGGACCTCGCCGATTCGCTGGTTGTACTCCGCGAAGATGTTCTCGCGCTCCGCCTCGCGCACCTTCTGGAAGATGACCTGCTTGGCGGTCTGCGCCGCGATGCGGCCGAGGACGTCGGTCGGCTTGGGGAACTCGATCTCCATGTCGATTTCGGCTTCTTCGCCGTACAGCTGCTGCGCTTCGCTCAGCGACACCTCCAGCGCCGGGTCGTTCACCGTGTCGACGATTTGCTTCACCGCGAAGAGATCGACCTGACCCGACTCGGGATTGAAGCGCGCCTTCAGGTTCTCGGTCGACTTGTAGGCCTTTCGGGACGCGGCAAGCACCGCGTCCTCGATCGCCGAGATGATCACCGTCGGCTCGATGTTCTTCTCCTTGGCGATCGTGTCGATCAGTTGCTGCAGAGGGCTCATCATTGCGTGTAATGTCGGCTATTCAGTTGTCTAAAACTCGACCTCGAGCCGCGCCCGTTTGATCCCAGCCACGGGAATCCGGTGCGGCCGATTCTTCTTTCCCACCAGGATCACCACGTCGCCCTTGTCGACGCCCTGGATCCGGCCGTTGAAAAACGTCTGCCCGTCCACCGGTTCGTTGAGGACAACACTGGCCATCCGCCCGGCGAAACGCTGGTAATCGGCTTCGTGCCGGAGCGGTCGATCGAGCCCCGGCGAGCTGACTTCCAAAGTGTACGTCCGGTCCAGCGGATCCTCGACGTCGAGGATCGCGCTGAGCTCCCGGCTGACGGTGGAGCAGTCCTCGATGCTGACGCTGTCTTCCGGAGTCGCCGCGGGGCCGGGACGATCGATGGTCACGCGCACCACCCACCCCTGCGACTCGCGCGTGAGCTCGACGTCGAACAGGTCCAAGCCGTGAGCCGCCACTACCCGGTTCGCAGCCTCACGGATGCGAGCCAACGCGTCCATGCGGCGCGAGCCCCCCTAAAACAAAAAAGTGGGCTCTAAGCCCACTCAGGTTGCCCTTCGGGACGTTCTTCGAACTACCTATGATAGCACAACCGATGCGCCCATCAGGGGGCGGACGACGAGGTCGTAGTCCCGCGCGCCGACCACCTCCCCCTCGAGAAACTGACCGGTGGCGACCTCGGTCGGGTCGCAGTCGGTCAGGTAGACGACGGGGTCGATTTCGGGCGCCTGGGAGGCCAGACGGCCGCGGAGGACGAGCTCGTGTTCCGGCGATGGGCCGTCCACGATCAGCCTGACGCGTGTGCCGACGCGCCGCTGCTGCGCCGCCGCGACGATCGCCTGCTGCCGGGCCATCAGCCGGTCGCGTCGCCTGCGCTTCGTCGCGGCGGGCACGTCGTCGTCCCATTCGCCAGCGCGCGTCCCCTCCTCATGAGAGTAGGTAAATACCCCGATATGATCGAATGACACGGCCGAAACGAATGCCGAGAGCTCGGCAAAATCGTCCTCGGTCTCGCCGGGGAAGCCGACGATGAAGGTCGTGCGCAGGGCGACGTCGGGAATCCGGGTACGGATGCGCTCGAGCAGGCGCTCGTAGCTGGCGCGCATACCGGGGCGCCGCATGCGTTTCAGCACCGCGTCAGACGCGTGCTGCAGCGGCAGGTCGATGTAGTTGCAGACCTTCTCGGACTCGGCCATCGCGTCCAGCATCGAGTCGTCGATGGTCGTCGGATAGAGGTAGAGAAGCCGAATCCACTCCAGGCCATCCACGCGATTGAGCTGCCGCAGCAGCCGGCCCAGGGCGCCGCGCTCTCCGAGATCGTTGCCGTAAAACGTCGTGTCCTGGCTGATGAGGAGGAGCTCCTTGACCCCGCGATCGGCCAGCGATTGGGCTTCGCGCACGATCTCGTCAGCCGGGCGGGAGCGATAGTGGCCGCGCAGCCGCGGGATGATGCAGAAGGCGCACGTGTAGTCGCAGCCCTCCGCCACTTTCACATACGCATAGTGTCGTGGCGTCGCAAGGCGCCGCGGGGTGCTCGCGTCGTAGAGATAGGTCGGCAACTCGGCGCGCGAACCGAGCGGCCGATGCCTGTTCCGATAGAACGCCACCGGCGCCGCCGAGGGGGACAGGCCCCCGCTCGAATGCGTCGGGGCCTGTCCCCCCGTGACCGCTTCTACAATCTGTGGGATCTCGCCGGTGCCGAGGACCGCGTCGATTTCCGGAATTTGTGCCTGCAACTCGTCCCGGTAGCGCTCTGCCAGGCATCCCGTGACGACAAGCCGTTTCCCCGGAGCCGCCTTCTTCAGCTCGGCCATCTCGAGGATCGTGTCGATCGACTCCTGCTTGGCCCGATCGATGAAGGCGCAGGTGTTGACGATGAGCACGTCCGCGTCGGCGGCGTCCGCGGTCACGGTGTGGCCGGCCTGCTCGCCGAGCCCCAGCATCACCTCGGAATCCACGAGGTTCTTGGGGCAGCCGAGGGAAATCATTCCGATCTTCATATCAACAGTCATAGGGCGCATGGAATGCGCCCAGATTGATGAACCCGAATCTGAGGGGCGACGCCATCGGGGCGCATTGCCATGCGCCCCTACGGATACAAACGGTACAGCATCCGCGGGTACGGAATGGTCTCGCGGACGTGCTCGAGGCCGCAAATCCACGCGACGACGCGCTCGATCCCCATGCCGAAGCCGCCGTGCGGGACCGACCCGTAGCGGCGGAGATCGAGATACCACTCGAAGGCTTCCCGCGGCAGCTTGTGCTCCTCGATCCGCTGCAGGAGCAGGTCGTAGTCATCGAGACGCTGGCCGCCGCCGATGATTTCGCCGTACCCTTCCGGCGCGAGCACGTCCACGCACAAGGCTTTATCGGGCTGCTCCGGATCTGGCTTCATGTAAAACGCCTTGACGGCGGCGGGATAGCGATGCACCGCGACAGGCCGATCGAACTGCTCCGAGAGCACGGTCTCATCCGTGCCGCCCAGGTCGCCGCCGTACTCGAACGGCTGCCCCTTCGCCGTGAGAATCTTCGCCGCCTCGTCGTACGACACCCTGGGGAACGGCGCCTTCACCGACTCGAGCTTCGACGTATCGCGCTCGAGCACCGTCAGCTCCTTGCGTCGCCGCTCCAGCACGCGCCCGACCACCGAGACCACCAGACCCTCGGCCAGATCGATCACATCGTCCAGCGTTGCATACGCGACTTCGGGCTCGACCATCCAGAATTCGGTCAGATGGCGGCGCGTCTTCGATTTCTCGGCCCGGAACGTCGGCCCGAAACAATAGACGCGGCCGAGGGCCATCGCATCGGCTTCGTTGTATAGCTGACCGCTCTGCGTGAGGTACGCCGTCGTGTCTTCGAAGTATTGGACCGGGAACAGCGTGGTCGTGCCTTCGCAGGCGGCCGGCGTGAAGATCGGCGTGTCGGCGAGGATGAAGCCGCGCTCGTTGAAATAGTCGCGAACGGCGTTGATCACCTCGTGGCGGACCCGGAGGATCGCCTGCTGTCGCGGCGATCGAATCCACAGATGGCGGCGGTCCAGCAGGTAGTCGACGCCGTGCTCTTTCGGCGTGATCGGGAAGTCGTGCGCCTCCTGGTGCACCTCGAGCCCCGAGACGTCGAGCTCGAAGCCCCCCGGCGCACGCGCGTCCGCGCGGACCTGGCCGGTGACCGAGAGCGACGTCTCCTGCGAGAGATGATCGGCCCGCTTGAATGCCTCGTCGCCGACCGCGGCCTTCGACATCACGGCCTGAATGAAGCCGCTGCCGTCGCGAATCTGCAGGAAGTGAATCTTCCCGCTCGACCGGCGGTTGTGGAGCCAGCCGTTGATGGTCACCGTCTGGCCTTCGTGCGAAGCGATGTCCTGGATGTAGGGCATGGGAATCGGGCTGCGGCCTCCGGGCTACACGGTCGGCCTACGACGACAGCAACTCCTCCATCTTCCGGCGGGCCTGCTGCGCGCGCTCGAGCACGCGTCGCGGTGAATCGACCGCGGCGAGCTCGAACATCCAGGCGCCATCGTACCCGACCTTCCGGAACGCCATCAGGACGCCCGGCCAGTCGATGGCCCCGGCAAACGGCGGCAAGTGATCGTCGGTCTTGCCATGATTGTCGTGGAGATGCGTCGTCACCAGATACCCGGAAGCGGTCTCGACGGCGTCGGTGACGTCGCCGAGGAGGAGCGCGTGCCCGGTATCGAGGCAGATGCCGAGGCCGGACAGATCGAGCCGATCCTCGAGCAGGCCGACCAGATCCGCGGCGTCGGCAATCGGGTTCGGGATCACCTCGAGCGCCAGGCGCACGTCGAGGGGCTCGGCGACGGCGTGCAGTTCCTCGACGCTGCGGATCGCCGCATCGAGTCGATTGTCGCGCGAGTCCGACTGAAATGCCGACGGCACGCCGAGATGCAGCACCACGAACCGCGCGGCGAGCCGGTGGGCCGCCTTGATCGATTCGGCGGTCTCCTGCACGGCAACGCGCCTCGCGCGGTCGTCGGACGTGGCGATTGAGTACGACGCGCCCCACTCGCCGTTGCGCAGGCCGTCGGTGATCGGCGCGTGAATCGAATGCGCGCGGAGCCCGGCGTCAGCAAGATGCCCTTCGAGTTCCAGGAGCGCGCGCTCGTCGTGATAGTCGAAATGGGTGCGCGTCGCAAAGATCTCGACCGCCTCGAACCCGTGCGCCGCAATCTCGATCAAGTGGTCGCGGTCCAGCCGGACACCATGATAGAGATGAGTGGAGATTCCGAACTGCATCGCAACCCGAGAGTTTAGCAGCTTGCCACAGAGATGCAGAGAAAGCTTGCCGCAGAGACTCCGAGAAAGAAATACCCAAGGCTTCTCTGTGACTCTGTGACAATCTCGGTGGCTCTGTTGCAAATCTCCTGCGCCTCTGTGGCTATCGCAGCTCCGGGATGAACTCCGAGAGAATCTCCCGCAGGCGCGAGAAGCGATCGTGCCGCGCCAGGTTCTGCTGCACATGATGGAGCGTGCGCGGGATGTACTGGATGTAGCACGGGGTTCTGGCGGATGCTGGTCTGATACCCGAACGTCCCCAGCGCTTTGAGGTTGCGCTGCACCGACATCACGTCGAACCGCCCTCTGAAATCCTCCTCCCACTGCTGCCAGGCCCCGGCTGGCGTGCCGGTCGGCCGCTTCAGCGCGATGAAATACGCCACCAGCTCCTCGACCACCGGCTCGGTGAGATCGACATACGAGTCGCGCAGCAGCGAGACGAGATCGTAGGTGTCGGGCCCGAGGCGCGCGTCCTGGAAGTCGATGATATAGAGGCGGCTCTCGTGGAGCATCAGGTTGCGACTGTGATAGTCGCGATGGCACAGCACGCGGGGCTCCGCGGCCAGCTCCTCGGCCAGTGAACGCCACTCGTTTCCCAGGGCGCGGCGGGTCTCGTCCGGGATCGCGGCGCCGCGATACGCCTCGAGAAAGTGCTTGGTGAAGAAGTCGAGCTCCCACATCAGCTTGTCGACGTCGAACGCAATCCGGTAGGACGGAAACGCCGGCGACGACAGCTCCGCGCCGCGACGCTGCAGCGTCTCGATCAGCGCGACCGCCTCGCGATACAAGCGGCGATGCTCCGCCGTCGGCGCCGCACCGAGATGCGCCTGCAGCGTGACGTCGCCGAGGTCCTCGAGGGCCAGGATCCCGAGATCGGGCGCCCGATCGAGAATCGCCGGCACCGGCAGCGGCATCGACAGGAAGAGCTCCGCCACGCGCAGGAACGGCAACGCGTCCGCGTCGAACGCCTCGGCGTGGAGCGCCAGCACGATCGACTTGCCGCCGCGCGTCCGCACGCGGAAGTACTTCCGATCGGACGCGTCGCCGGTGAGCGACAGGACGCGCGATTTTCCCGCCAGGCCGCTTCGCGCGAGGTATGTCTCGACCTGATCAGGCAGCGCCGTCGTCTTCCTGCTCATGGGTCCGCTTTCACGTGCGCCGCGCAATCGGCGTCAGTCGCAGCCCGTCCACGTCGGCAGGCTCGATCACCTGCGACTCCGCCGTGAAGTCGTCGGGGATCGAGACGCCGCTCGTGACCACGCACCGCGTCAAGTGCACCCGCGCGCCCACCCGCACATCGTCCCACAGGACCGACGACCGGAGCGTCGCGTCGCGCGCCACGGAGGTGCGGACACCCCGCAGCGCCGGGCCGTCGGAGGAGCCGGCCAGCGCGAGGCAGGCATCGAGATAGTCGGCGGTCGTGCCGATGTCCAGGAACCTGGTGTCGGCACGGAACACCCGGACGGCACCGGGCTGCGCCGCGATCAGGTCGCGATAGATGACCGTTGACGCTTTCGGATCGCACGCCGTCCGGCACGCCGCTGAACGCGTCGCGCTCGGCCAGCTGCGTGCCGACGAAGTGCCACGAGGCGTCGGACGACCCGCGGCGGCTGAACCCGGTCACGGCGTCCGAGGGGTCGACGAGGACGCCGCTGTAGTGGGCCGGATCGTGGTTGGGGATCACGGCCATCGTCACGAGGGCGTCCGACGCCGCGTGGGTGGCGGCCATCGCCTCCAAATTGACGACGGCCAGTGTGTCGCCATTCACCAGCCACAGGCGCTCAGCGTCGGTCAGGCTGAACGCCCGGCGGGGACCGCCGGCCGATCCGAGCAGCGGCTGCTCGAACGAGTAGCGGATGCGGACGCCGTGGGCGGCGCCGTCTCCCAGAATCGCCGTGATGGTGTCAGGCAGATGATGCAGGTTGAGGATCAGATCGCGGACGCCCTGCGACGCCAGGCCCTCGACGATACGCTCGACGAGCGTCCGGCCGGCGACGGGCAGTGCGGGCTTGGCGCGCCATGCCGTCAGCGGTTGCAGGCGCGTGCCGAGGCCTGCCGTGAGCACGAGTGCGCTCGTGGGCGCGGGACGGGAAGACACGGACGCTGATCGTGCGGCAGCTCTTTGGCGGACTAGACTTCGTCGAACAGCATGTCCGTCGCAGGAAGACCCTGCGCCCGGCGATGCTCCATGAACAACGAGCGATAGGAATCGAGGACGAAGTCCTCGGGGCCGCGACCCAGGGCGCGGGTCGCCTCGAGGATGCCGTGCTCGTCGCCCTCGATCTCGACGAACACGCCGACCGGCGTCTCGTCGATGGCGACGATGACGTCGCTCAGCGCGTACTCTTCGCGATATTTCTGGTACCGGAACCAGACGTCATAACCAAGCTGCTCGAAGCACCGGAGCATCGTTTCGCCGTCGCCGATGACGGTTTCGATTTCCTCACGCAGTTTCATCGGCGAGACCTGCACCGGCCCCTTGAAAGTCAGCAGGCTCCGCCCCGATTCGACGCGCACTCGCAGCACGCAGCGGCGCTTCCGCAGCGTTTCACCCGCGTCGTCGATCAGGGCGTCCTCCTGAAGCCGCCGGCATCGGAGAGGTGCTGCGCCGGCCGCCGTGACCGCCTCACGCGCCTCGTCCACGGACCCGAATCGAAGCTTGACCTCTCGCTCGAGCGTCGCCGGCGTTGTCATGACCGCCCTATGTACCCCATACGCCCGCAAAAGGGAATAGATCGGCGTATGTCCAAGGCGCCGTCAATCCTTCTTCAGCGGGACGAACACTTCCTGGTTTCGCCGCCAAATCAGCATGAATGCCGTGCCGCCCGATTCCACGCGCTGCAGCTCGCGATTCGCCTCGGCGGCCGACGTGACTTTCTGGCGATTCACGCGAAGGATGACGTCGCCCTCGGCGAGGCCGCTGCGACCGGCCGCCCCGGCGGGATCGACTTCCATGATCACGGCGCCAGCCGTCCCCGCGGGCAGATCGAGACGGCGGGCGCGCTCGGCGGTGAGGTTGCCCAGCGTCATGCCGAAGCCGGCGCTGGTGTCGTCGTCACCCGGCTCGGTTTCATTCGAAGCGGTCTCGGACTCGCGATCCAGGTTCAGCTCGCCGATTGTGACGTTCAGCGTGCGCTCTTCCTTGTCGCGCACCACTTTCAGCGGCACGGTGATGCCGGGCTTCAGCGCCATGATCGTCTGGACCAGCTCGTCGCGAGACGCGACGGGCTTCCCGTTCACGTCCACGATCACGTCGCCCGGCTCCATCCCCGCCAGCTGCGCCGGGCCGCCTTTCGACACCGTAGCGACAAGGGCGCCGCGCCGCTCCTTCAGTCCCAGCGCGCCGTAGGCCTCCCGCGGCACCGGCTGGACCTGGACGCCGATCATCCCGCGCGTGATCTTGCCGCCGCGCAGCTGCGGCAGCAGGTTGCGCACGACGTTGATCGGCACGGCGAAGCCGATGCCGATGTTGCCGGTCTGCCGGGTGTCGGAGTAGATCGCGGTGTTGATGCCGACGACCTCACCGCGGATATTCAGCAGCGGTCCACCAGAGTTGCCCGGATTGATCGCGGCGTCGGTCTGCAGCATGTCGAGCGAGCGACCGGTCGAGACCGGGAAGGGCCGCTTCATGGCGCTGATCACGCCGACGCTGACGGTGTGCGACAGGTTGAACGGATTGCCGATGGCCATCACCCAGTCGCCGGGCTCGATCTGGCTCGAATCGCCGAACTTCACCTCCGGCAAGGCATGGTCGGGCTTTTCGGTCAGCTCGATGAGCGCGCTGTCTGTCAACGGGTCGCGCCCGACGACCCTCGCCTTGTACCGAATGTCGTCGTCTTCACCGTACAGCGACACCTCGACCTTGTCGGCGCCTTCGACCACGTGGTTGTTGGTGAGGATCAGGCCTTCTTTCCCGATGACGAAACCGGTGCCGGCCGCGACGGTCGTCGGCACGTCGCGATTGCCTTTCCCGTTGCCGCGCGGCTGCCCGAAGAACCGCCGGAACAGGTCGTCGCCGCCGCCGAAGAACTCGGTGAGATCCTGCTCGCGCTGATGCGATTCCGTGCGGATGTTGACGACGGCCGGGGACACCGCCTTGGCAATCGTCCGGAACGTCAGGGCGTCCACCGGCCCGGTGATCGGCGAACTGTTCGCCGCCGGCACCGCCACGACCTGCGCGGACGACTCGGGCGACAGGTCGAGGCGCGAGGCGATGACCATGCCCACCGCGAGCGAGGCCACGGCGATGAGCACGGCATAGAACACTGTCGTCTTCCGCGTTGACATTGCTTCCTCCGAAAACGCTTGCTCCGAAAACCTCCAGGGCGCATGTCGATGCGCCCCTGCGGACTATTCGAGCGTCGTAATCGCCTGCTGGGCCGGGCCGCTCACCCGCGCCTCGTTCGTGCCGACGTAGACGTTGACTTCGGTGCGCACCCCAAAATGATCGAAATACACGCCGGGCTCGATCGTGAAGCCGGTCCCGGGCAGCACGCGCCGGTCGTCGTGCGTCTCGTAGTCGTCCATGTGAACGCCGTTCCCGTGGACTTCCGTGCCGAGGTTGTGCCCGGTCCGGTGCAGGACGTGGGCGCCAAAGCCCCGGTTCTCCAGCACCGTACGGGCCGCGCGGTCGACCTGCCAGCCCCGGAGATCCGTCTGCTCACGCGCCGCGCGCTGGACGAGCGCGACCGCCGCGTCGCGGGCCTCCGCAATGGCCGAAAACGCCGCCGCGAACTCCGCCGGCACGCGGGCGCCGGTGAAGCCGACCCACGTGATATCGGCGTAGACCGCGCCGGGCTCCTCGCGTTTGCCCCAGAGATCGAGGAGCACCAGCTCGTTCGGTGAAATCGTACGGCTGCCCGTCGTCGGCGGGACGTAATGCGGGTTGCCGGCATTCTCCATGCTGGCGACGAGGGGCGGCGCGTCGGTGATCAGGGCCTCTTCCGCGAACCAGCCCATCATCAGCTGCTGGACGTCGTGCTCGGTCGTGGGTTGGTTGCGGCGCAGCCGGCTGACGATCGCCTCGAACGCCCGATCCTTCACGCGGTAGAGCGCGTCCGAGGCCTCGAGGTGGGTGGCCAGCGCCTGGTCGCTCCAGTGCGCGACGAACCGCTGCACCAGGTCCCCCGACGACACCACTTCGACGCCCCGCCGCCGGATCGCCTCGATCGTCCCGGCGTCGACGCGGCCGACGTACGGAATCGCGTTCTCGGGCGAGTACTCCATCGCGACGCGCTTGACCCCGTGCATCAGATTGTCCAACCCGCGCCCGAGGTCCTCGCGGCCGGCGTAGAGGTGCGTCTCGCCGGGGAGGTTGTCGAGGGTGTGGCGCTCGATGGCGTGCACGAGCGCCCGCGGGCTGCCGGTGGCGGGCACGAAGTAGTACCAGCGGCGGGTCGTCATCTTGCCGCCGTTGACACCTGCCAGGGACCGGGCGATGGGATTGGAACCGTGGAAGTCGTAGAGGAGCCAGCCATCCAGGCCGTCTTCGCGCAACGCCGTCTGCACTGCGCCGATATCGAACGCCATGCGTTCCAGTATAGAAGTTTTGTGACCGTGACGGCCGCTGGGATGAGCGGAGCGTCCTAGGAATGAGCTTCGCCCGCCCGGTGGGGCGCCAGCGTGGACGGAGCCCGACGGTTGGTCAATAATGATGGATTGCGCATGATGTCGATGGTTCGTCGTGTTGTTCTGGGGGCGTCTCTGGCCGCCCTGATCGTCGCCGCCCTCCTGGCGCAGGACGCGCCGACGCCGCAAGGCCCTGCCGGGGATCAGCCGGCCGTCACCTTCAAGGTCGAGGTCAACTACGTCGAAGTGGATGCCGCGGTGTTCGACCGGCAGAAGCAACCGGTGTCCGGCCTCAAGCGCGACGACTTCGAGGTCTATGAGGACGGCGTGCGCCAGGACGTCTCGGCGTTCACGCAGGTGAACATCCCGATCGATCGCCCGGAACCGGTGCCGCTCCAGGCCAAGTCGGTCATCGAACCCGACGTCGTGACGAACGCCAAGCCGTTCGACGGCCGGCTCTACGTGATCATCCTGGATGACAAGCAGACGCAGGCGTTCCGCGCGCCGCTCGTCAAGCGCGCCGCCGAGCAGTTCGTCTCGCGCTACATGGCCGCCAACGACCTGGCCGCCGTGCTTTCGACCAGCGGCCAGAGCGGCTCGACGCAGGAATTCACGAGCAACAAGCGCCTGCTGCTGCGTGCGATCGACAAATTCATGGGCATCAAGCTGCGCTCTGAGACCGAGGAGCGCCTCGATGAATACCAGCGTCAGCGCGGCATTCCGGGCAACACCTCGACGCGGATTGAAGATCCGGTCGACATGCAGCGCGGCTACGATGCCCGCATCTCGCTCGAGACACTGACCCGCATCTCCGACTGGGTGGGCAGCATCCGGGGCCGGCGCAAGGCGATCGTGTACTTCAGCGAAGGCATCGACTACAACATCTACGACTTCCAGAAGCGCGAGGCGACGACCATCCAGGAACGGATGCGGGACGTCATTGCCGCCGCGACCCGCTCCAACGTCAGCATCTACTCGATCGACCCGCGCGGCCTCACCTCGCTGGCCGACGAGTCGATCAACGTCTCGGGCGGATTCCCCGACGATCCGTCCTTGAACCTGAGCCTGCAATCCTTCCAGGACTCGCTGCGCATCTCGCAGGACAGCCTGCGGAGCCTGTCGGAGGAAACCGGCGGCTTCGCGGCGGTCAACCAGAACGACTTCAGCAATGCGTTCGCGAGAGTCGTCCAGGACAACAGCTCGTACTACGTCCTCGGCTACTACCCGAAAAACGAACGCCGTGACGGCCGGTTCAGGCGCATCGAGGTGAAGCTGAAGCGGCCGGGCCTCGAAGTCCGCTCGCGCCGGGGGTATACGGCGCCTCGCGGAAAGCCGCCGTCGCCGAAAACGGCGCCCAATGACCAGACGTCACCGCCGGTCCGCGAGCTGCTCGACAGCCCGCTGCCGACCAACGGCATCAAGCTGCGTGCGGTCGCGATGCCGTTCAAGGGCAGCCCGCCGAACACGTCGGTGGCCATCGTCATCGAAGCCGACGGACGATCCTTCAACTTCGCCGAGAAGGACGGAAAGCTCGCAAACGACTTCGAGGTGTCGACGCTGGCGATCGATGCGACGGGCAAGATTCGCGGCGGCGATCGAAGCCTCGTCAACTTCGCGCTCAAACCGGAGAACCGCACTCGTTTCGCGGAGACCGGCGTCCGGGTCGGGACGCGGCTGCAGCTGCCGCCAGGCCGCTACCAGATTCGTGTCGCCGCCCGCGAGAGTGGATCGGGCCACCTCGGATCGTTGACGTACGACCTCGACGTGCCCGATTTGACCGATGGCCCGCTGACAATCAGCGGCATCGCCGTGGCGTCGGCATCAGGGCTCAGCACGTCCACGGCCAAGGCAGACCAGGAGTTGAAGGCAGTGCTGCCGGGACCAGCCGTCGCGGCACGGGACTTTCCGCGCGGTGACGAGCTGGCCGTGTTCGCCGAGGTCTACGACAACGAGGTCAAGTCGCCTCACATCGTCGAGATCACGACGCGCGTTGTCAGCGAGGACGGACGCGACGTGTTCAAGACCAGCGAAGAGCGGCAATCGTCGGAGCTGCAGGGCAAGCCGGGCGGCTACGGCCATACGACCCGGATCCTGACCAAGGAGTTCGCGCCCGGCGTCTACCTGCTCACCGTCGAAGCGCGAAGCCGTCAGGGAAAGTCGGAGCCGGTTGGTCGCACGATTCCATTCCGTATCCACTGATGGCGGATCAGGCTCCGGCCAGCCCGCTGGGCCCGAACCCGCGCGTCGCCTCGGCGATCGCCTACGCCGGCTGGTGGGCCAGCGGCGTCCTCGTCTGGCTGATCGAGCGCGACCGTCCCGCCGTGCGATTCCACGCCATGCAGTCGATGCTTGCCTTCGGGATAGTCTTTGCCGCCTGGATCACGAGCTGGATCGGCAGTTTCCTGATGCTGGTGTCGTCGGCGAGCGGGTTCTTCGTGCTGCAGCGGATCTCGCAGGTGATCCTGCTGGCGGGATTCCTGGTCTGGGCGATCTGCCTGGTGCAGGCGATCCGAGGCGTCGATTTCCGGCTGCCGGTGATCGGCGCGTGGGCCGCGCGAGTGAATTCGCGCGTCACATCTCTCCGTTCCAATCCTCCGGTTCAGGGCTGACCGATCGAAACGTCTCGAGGTGCCACTTGCCGCCGCCCCAGGGCTCGATGACCTCGGTGGCGATGACGTCCACGAGGATCTCCGCGAAGGTCCGCCCTTCCGGGTCGCCTTCGAGATGGTAGGCTGCCTCGTCCCAGCTGAAGCTGGGATAGAGCACCAGCGACAGGAACAGATCGTAGCCGTCGTCGATGACGATCAACTGCCCGCACGGCCGCTTCTGGGTGGAGTGATAGACGAGGTACTTCTCCGCGCTGTGCGCGCGGATGTAGCGCTTCAAGGCAAACTCGCGAGCGACGATTTCCTCGACCGCAATCTTCTTGTCCCAGCAGTCGCGGCAGTACTTCTCTTCACCCCGCGGCTCCGAGACTTCCTTGGCGCCGCAGAGAGCACACCGGGACTTGGCAACAGCCTTGCGTGACATCCGATCGATCTTACTCGAAACGCGACCGTCAGAGGCGCTCCGCAGGCTGCCGCATCGCCGGCGTGTACATTCGCACGACGTAGTCCTTCACCATGCGCCGCGTCGAGAACGTGGGCGTGACCGACCGGATGGCTTCCTTGACGATCCGGACCCATCGATGGGGGACGTCGCGCTCGTCACGATCGTAGAAGGCCGGGACAATCTCGGTTTCCAGCAGCCGGTAGAGCGCCTCGGCATCGGCCTGATCGGTGGCGGCCTCGTCGCTTCCCGACGCCTGACCTTCGATCAGCCATCCGTTCCGGCCGTTGTAGCCCTCGGCCCACCATCCGTCGCCGATGCTCAATTGCGGCACGCCGTTCATGCACGCCTTCATCCCGCTCGTGCCGCTCGCCTCGAGCGGCTTGCGCGGGTTGTTCAGCCAGACGTCGCAGCCCTGGACGAGGAAGTGGGCGACGTGCAGGTCGTAGTCCTCGACGAACGCCACGCGCCCCGCGAACGCCGGGTCCAGCGCGCGCCGATAGACGCCCTGAAGATGATGCTTGCCGGTGTCGTCGGCCGGGTGTGCCTTGCCCGCGAAGACGATCTGCACGGGGCGTCCCGGGGCGTTCAGGATATTGGCCAGGCGCCCGGCGTCGTGGAAGATGAGCGACGGCCGCTTGTACCCGGTGAAGCGCCGGGCGAAGCCAATCGTCAGCGCGTTGGTGTCGAGCAGCGGTCCTGCCGCCAGCGCCCGACCCGCGCTCACGCGATCGTCCGCCCAGAGCCGGCGCGCGCGCTCGCGGATGAACGAGAACAGATAGTGCCGCAGCGAGCTGCGAACGCTCCAGACCGCTTCGTCGGGGATGTCGAGCACGCGATCCCAGAACTGCGGATCGTCGTGATGCTCCACCCAGTTCTTCCCGAGATGCTCCTCGAAGAGCGTCGCCATCTCGCTCGACACCCAGGTCGGCGCGTGGACGCCGTTGGTAATCGATCCCACCGGCAGCTGGTCGAGCGGTTGTCCCGGCCAGATCGGCGCCCACATCGCGCGGGTGACCTCGCCGTGGAGCTGGCTGACGGCGTTGACCGATGCGGCCGAGCGCAGGGCGAGCGCGGTCATGTTGAACTGCGACCCGCCGCCGTTGTCGTATTCGCCGAGGGCGAGGAATCGCGACCGCAGGTCGCCCAGCGGCCCCCAGCCCCCCGCCAGGTGCTTCTCGACCATGTGGAACGGGAAGGCATCGTGGCCCGCCGGCACCGGCGTGTGCGTCGTGAAAATCGTCGTGCGCCGCACTTCTTCGAGGGCCTCGTCGAACGACTTCCCTTCGTCGATGTACTCGCGGATCCGCTGCAGGACCACGAATCCGGCGTGCCCTTCGTTCAAGTGGAAGACCGACGGCGTCGAACCGAGCGCCCGCAGCACCCGGACGCCGCCGATGCCGAGAATGATTTCCTGCTGGACCCGCATCTCGCGGTCGCCGCCGTAGAGTCGCGCCGAGAGCTGGCGGTCCCACGGCGCGTTCTCTTCCATGTCGGTGTCGAGCAGATACAGCTTCGCGCGGCCCAGCCGCACGCGCCACACCGCGACAAGGACGGATCGATCGCCCAGCGGCACCGCGACGATGCATGGCTGGCCGTCGGGCGTGGTCGCTGGCTCGATCGGCGCGTCGGCCCAGTTCAGCTTTTCGTATGACTCTTCCTGCCACCCCTCGGCGGACACGTGCTGGTGGAAGTAGCCCTGCGGGTACATGAAACCGACGCCGATGAGCGGCACGCCGAGGTCGCTGGCTTCCTTGCAATGGTCGCCTGCCAGCACGCCAAGGCCGCCGGCGTAGATGGGCAGCGACTGGTGCAGCGCAAACTCGGCGGAGAAGTACGCCATCGATTGGGTGCCCTCACCTGGAAACGTTCGCGCCCACCAGGTGTCCGCCGCGCTTCGTGCGGCGTCGAGATCGCCCAGCGCCTTGTGGTACAGAGCGAGGAACTCGGGATCGCCCGCCGCCGCCTCGAGCGCCGCCTGCGGGACCATGCGCAACATCCGCACCGGATTGTGCGCGGTGGCGCGCCACAGCGGATAGTCGAGCCTGCGAAACACCTGTCGTGCACTTTCGTTCCAGCTCCACCAGAGATCGAGGGCCAGCTCGCGGAGGCGATCGATGCGCTCGGGAAGCGGAGGGAGTCCCGCGTACCGTTCCATGACCGCCGAGGTACATTCCCGCCCCGCGGATGGTCAACTGATCAGCCTCACTGAGAGAACTCAAAAACTCGAAAACTCGAGAACTCGAGAATGTCCGGATGCACCCGAGCGCATTCCTTCTCGAGTTTTCGGTTTCTCGGGTTTTCGAGTTTTATCTGGTGACGCGTATCGTGGCGCGTCCGATCAGCTGTCCAGCGTCGGTCTCGACGTCCACGGAGATCGCGCCCCCGCCGGCGCGTTGTCGATCGGCAGCGCGGTCCAGAGACGGAACCCTTCCTTGCGTCCGCCGTTCACGCGGTGCGCATTCGTCGTGTGCACGGTGACGCCGTTGATCTGCCACCGATGGCGGACCGATTCCGTCAGCCCCATCGGCGCGTTGATTGCGGTCACGGCGTCGAGCGTCCCCGACCAGCCGACGGGCACGCGATCGAATCGTCGATTCATCTGCAGGGTTTGCCGCTGCACGTCGTCGCCGAAGGCGGCCGACGACACTCGCAGCGGGACCGGCGGAATCAGCCGCTGGCCGTAGGGTGATCGCCAGCGCAAGCACCAACGCCACGGCGAGCATGCCGATCCACGGCTTCGCCTCAGCGCCGACGCGGCGTCCGAGATAGAAGGATGCAAAGCCGACGAATGCGAGGCCGGCGCTGATTCGCAGCGCCAGCGTGGGGCCGACCCGCCAGACGATCGGCACCGCGGCGGTCAGGCAGGCGAAGAGGTTGACGGCGAAGAACGCGGCAACGAGGTCGCGATTCGTCGACAGGTGCCGATCGTAGACGAGGTCCAGCGTCGAGACGAGCGCCGACATCGCGATCAGCGCGACGAACAGCATGTTTACCGATCCTGGCGTCGCGCTGGCGTAGTAGATCGGCAGCACGAAGAAGAGGACCTGCTGATAAAAGTTGCGGTTGACGTAGTTCACGGCCAAGCCGCAGCCAGTGGGCGCGCGCGCTGAACGCCGGTCGCGTCAGCAGCCACGGCGAGAAGAGCGACGCCAACCAGATGACAACGACGTAGGCAACGGCCACGCGCACGAACGCGAAGTGACGCGTGCCGATCCACATGACGGCCACGCCGCAGCCGAGAGCCCAGACGCTGTGCGAGCCACCAGAACGTCGCCTGGTGGCGCGCGAGGAAGGCGATCGGATTTTCGGGAGGATCGCCGGGACGGACCACCGCGGCCCGCCGTTGGCGTGGGCGCGGTGGTCCGAGACAATGCGAGCTCGTTACTTCACGCGCACCTTGGCCGCGTGCATTTTGCCGCCCTCCATCTCGTGATACTCGACGACCACCGAAGCGCCTTCCTTCACGACGTCGGTGATCTCAGGTGTCTTGCCCGCCGCCTTCGTCTCCGCGGTCTTGTGCGAGCCGCCGGTGGCGGTCGACCGTGGTCTTGGCATCGACGGCAAAAGTCCAGTCCTTGCCGGCACTGTCAGTGACGGTCAGGCTGTCGGCGGCGACGGATTTCACCTTCCCCTTGGCCGTCTTCGTCGATCGGCGGCAAAGGCCGGTGACACGAGCACGAGCCCCAGAACGAGCAGTGACGCGACAATACGGGTCATGCGAACTCCCTCCCTAAACAAAACGAGACGAGTATGAAGCGCCTGCATCCTAGCACCAAGTACTCGGCACCCGCTGAGCGTACGTCAGCCCGAACCCATAGGGAAACAGCGGATCGTAAGTCGCGTCGCCCACATTGATCGGAATCTGTGCCGCCGACTTCGGCCAGCTCACTGGCAGCTTGCCCGTCGGCTTGTAGTCGCCGAAGAGCACGTCGGCTATGCCCGCGCCTTCCGTGCCTGGCAGCCAGGCGGCGATGAACGCGTCGGCATTCGGCCAGGGCATCGCCGAGCAGCAACGGCCGGCCCGAGAAGAGGACGACCACTACCGGCACGCCGGCCTTCTTGGCGTTCGCGATCGCCTGAACGTCTTCCTTGGCGAGCGACAGGTCGCGCCGGTCGCCCATCATCTCCGCATAGGGCGTCTCGCCGACCACGACGACGGCCACGTCGGCGCCTTCGGCGCCGGTGCCGTCAGCCGAGTACGTCACCTTCGACGCGACCTTCACGTGCTGACGGATTGCGCCGAGGACGGTGGTGCCTTGCGTGACGGGACCGCTCTCGCCCTGCCACTGAATGGTCCAGCCGCCGCACTGGTTGCCGATGTCGTCGGCGCTCTTGCCGGCGACGTGAATGCGTTTGGCGGTCGCGGCAATCGGCAGCGCGTTGCGTTCGTTCTTCAGGAGGACGAGGGACTTCCGTACCGCCTCGCGTCCGACCGCGCGGTGCGCGGCCGAGCCGAAGCTCTCGAGCAGGCCGGGGTCGGCCTTCGGCGAGAACGTCGGCTCGAGCAGGCCCATCGCCGCTTTCACCCGCAGGATCCGCGTCACCGCATCGTCCATGCGCGACATCGGGACGCGGTTCGCCTTGACCAGCGTCTTCAGCGTCTCGATGAACTCGCGATAGGCGGACGGCACCATCACCATGTCCATGCCGGCGTTGATCGAGCGCTCGATCTGGGCGGCCCGGTCCCCGGGCAGCTGATCGAGCGCGTTGTAGTCGGAGATGAGGAACCCTTCGAACCCGAGCTCGATCTTCAGGATGTCGGTCAGCCACTTCTTGTTGCCCGACATCTTCTCGCCGTTGATGCTGCTGTAGGACGGCATGATCGTGCCGACGCCGGCCTTGATCGCGGTGAGATAGCCGGGCAGGTGGATCCTGCGCAGCTCGGTGTCCGACAGGCGGACGTCGCCCTGATCGATGGGATAGCGTCCGCCCTCCTGATCCGCGTTCGGGATGCCGGTGCCGTAGATCGTGCCGCCGTCGGCGACGTAGTGCTTCGCGCACGCGAGGACGCTCAACGGCGATTTCAGGTCCTGACCCTGCAGGCCGCGCACCGCCGCTTCGCCCAGTTCCGCGGCCAGCGCCGGGTCTTCACCGAAGCCTTCATACGCGCGACCCCACCGATCATCGCGCGGCACGGCGACGCACGGCGCAAACGCCCAGTTGATGCCCGTCGCCCGGACCTCCTTGGCGGTCAGGCGAGCGACGTCCTCGACCAGCTTCGGATCGCGTGTCGCGCCGAGCCCGACGTTGTGCGGGAACACCACCGCGCCGACGACGTTGTTGTGGCCGTGCACGGCGTCAACGCCATAGAGCAGCGGGATCTTCAACCGTGTCTTGATCGCCTGCGACTGGTACATCTCGTACATCGCCGTCCAGTCTTCGACGCTGTTGGTTCGCGGATCCGAGCCGCCGCCGCTCAGTACCGATCCCACGAAGAGCGCGGCGACGTCGGCGGGGTCCTTGATGTACTCGTGATCGGGCTGCGTCATCTGCCCGACCTTTTCTTCGAGCGTCATCTTCGCGACGATGGGCGCGACCTGGGCATCGAACGCCTTCAGCCGGGCCTGCGCGGGCACGCTGGCCGTCTGCGTGAAGGTCACGCCGGCCGAGGCCACGACAAGGGCGGCGATTGCCGCAGGCGAAACGCGAACAGTCATTGGGGGCTCCGGGAATGGGGGAGTGTCACGGCCGGGTATTATGCACAAAGGGTCGCTCGGGTCGCGAGGCCACGATCCCTGCCGCGACTTGCACTGCGTCGGCGATGCAGTGATTGATCGACACGCCCCGATAGCCCCACCCGGTCACGTGCAGTCCGGACCATCGCCCGAGCCTGTCATCGACGCGCACCATCCGCGCGGTATGCCCCACCGTGCACTGCGGAATGCCCGTGGCGTGCCGAACGACGTGGGTGAAGTCTGGTGGCGCTGAGACGGCCAGCGTACGGTGGAGATCGCCTCTCGCGAGGGCAAGGAGACCATCGTTGTCCAGCCTGACGGCGTCGGGATCGTGAGCGCCGCCGATCATGACTCGCAGCAACACGTGGTCGGCGGGAGCCCGGGCCGGGAAGATGCTCGACTCCCAGAGCACGCCCAGCGTACGAAGTCCTTCGCTGCGAGGCACCAGGAACCCAAAGCCTTCGAGGGAATGGGTGATTGCCGCTCGCGGGTAGCCCACTGCGACGACCGCCACCGGCGCGGACGGGATGCCGCCGAGCAGGGCGCCGAGCTCCGGGTCGAACGGTGTCGTCAGCCCGGCGGCGATCGCCGGATGCACAGCGATGACGACATGATCGGCCTCGATCTCGACGCCACTTTCGAGCGATACGCGCCACGTGCCATCCGAACTGCCGGCGCCGCCGGCGGCTCGCCGAAGCCCCGTCGCGGTGCTGCGGGTCTGCACCCGCCCGCCAAGCGAGCCAGCCAGCGCCCTGGGCAGGGCCTCGATCCCGTCGGCGAACGACATCAGCCGACCAAACCGCGGTGTGGGACGGGCCGTGCTCGTCTGCGGGCGACGACGCCGGGCCAGCATGCCACGCACGAGGCTCCCATGATCGCGTTCGAGCTCCCAAATTGCCGGAAACGCCGCGCGCATCGAGAGTCGACCGGCGTCGCCCGCGTAGATGCCGGATACCATGGGGTCCACCAGCGTTTGCGCAGCTTCGCGCCCCAGGCGGCGCGCCGCGAACGCGTGAATGGTTTCGTCCTCGCCCGCCCGCCCGCGAATCAACGGCTCGGCCGCGAGCCGCAGCTTGCCTCGCCACGAAATGACATCCGACGTCAGCGCGGAGAGCGGCGACCCGGGCACTTCGCGCAGCCGGCCGCTGCGATAGAGGTACCGTCGTCGGGAACCGGGCGTGCTGGCGACGGCCTCCAGGCCAAGCTCACGAATGATGTCGAGCGTGTCGGGCGCGTTGTCCAGAAGCCCCTGCGGTCCGTGCTCGCAGAGATACCCGCCGAGCCGCGTGCTTCGAATCGTCCCGCCTGGCCGGTCGCTGGCCTCGAGGACCGTGACCTCGATCGTCCGGTCGCGCGCGTCACGCACCAAGCGATGTCCTACCGTCAATCCGGCGATTCCGCCGCCGATGACGACTACGTGGAGCACGCGATCCCTAGCAGATTGGTGAGCGCGTCAACGCCCAACCTCCAACTCCCAACTCCCAAAGCCGCGCGTTCTTTGGGAATTGGAAGTTGGGAGTTGGGAATTGACACGGTTCTTTACACGGTCCTCGAAAAAACAGGCGTGGCTCTGCCGGTACGCGTCCGCAGGTGCCGGTCGAACACCATGGCGACATTCCGGACGAACAGCCGGCCGAGCGTCGTCACCTCAATCGCGGCCTCGTCGATCGTGACGAAGCCGTCGGGCACCGCGCTCTCACTGAGCTCGCCGAGCTCCTGCCCGAAGTAGGTCGCGAACTCGATTCCGAACCGCGCTTCGACGTCGCGCCGATCGATGCGGAAGTTACACATGAGGCTGGTGATGACCAGTCGGCGGACGTGATCGTCTCGGTCGAGCCGGTATCCGCGCTCGATCGGGAAGCGCCCCGCGTCGATCGCGGCGTAGTACTCGGACAGCTTCTTCGTGTTCTGCGCAAACGCGCCACCCACGTCGCCGATGCCGGACACGCCGGCGGCCAGCATGTCGGGCGCGGGGCGGGTCGTATAGCCCATGAAGTTGCGATGCAGGCGGCCGGCCGCGGAGGCGACGGCCAGTTCGTCGGTCGGCAGCGCGAAGTGATCCATCCCAATCTGCGCGTACCCGGCTGCCCGGAAGCGCTCCATGGCTTCGACGAACAGCTCGATCTTGCGCTCGGCCGCCGGGAGGTCGTCGGGGTTCAGGTACTTCTGATGCCCCCGAATCCACGGCACGTGCGCGTAGGAGTAGACGGCGACCCGGTCGGGCCGCATCGCCACGACAGCATCGACGGTGGCGCCGAACGTTGCGCGCGTCTGCAGCGGCAGCCCGTAGATCAGGTCCACGTTGATCGATTCGAACCCGAGATCGCGGGCGGCGTCGAACAGCGTTCGCGTGAGGGGCTCCGACTGAATACGGTTGACGGCTGCCTGCACCTCGGGCGTGAAGTCCTGGACGCCGAGCGACAGCCGGTTGAAGCCGAGATCGCGGAGCAGCGCCAGTTGCTCGACGGAGGTGACCCGCGGATCGACTTCGATCGCCACTTCGGCACCGTCCCGGATGTCGAAGTGACTCGCCACCACCGCCTGCAGCGCGGCGATCTGCGAGGGCGACAGGTAGGTTGGCGTGCCGCCGCCCCAGTGGTACTGCACGACCTGACGGCGTTCTCCGAGTTCGTCCGCCAGCATCGCCAGCTCGCGATGCAGATACGTCAGGTACCGGGCGGCGACCTCGCGCTTCTTCGTGATGATCACCGAGCAGCCGCAGAACGAGCAGCGCTCCTCGCAGAACGGCAGGTGCAGATAGAGGGAAATCGGTGTCGAGGTACGCGCGGTCCTGGCCAGCTGCGCTCGATACGCGGCCTCGTCGAACGCCGCGGTGAATTCGACCGCGGTCGGATACGAGGTGTACCGGGGTCCAGGCCGATCGTAGCGGCCGATCAGCGCGACGAGGGTGTCGAAGTCAGGCGGCTTCATGCCGTCCTCTTCGCCGACTGCTCGGCGACACTGTCGACGAGATAGCGGGCGTGATCGGGCGGCGTCTCGGGCAGGATGCCGTGACCGAGGTTGAAAATGTGACCGGTCGAACCCGCACGGCGAATGACGTCGGCGGCGTGCGATTGGATGCTGTCGGTGGATCCGAGGAGGACCGAGGGATCGAGATTCCCCTGCACGGCGAGCCGCTCCCCCAGCACAGTGCGGGCACGATCCAGGTCCATGCGCCAGTCCAGCCCGATAACGGTCGCGTCCGCGGCCAGACAGGCATCGAGCCAGCCCGCGGCATTGCCGGCGTAGTAGATGCGTGGAACGTCGAGCCCCACGCTCGAGGCCGCACGTGTGACGTCGGCGAATACGCGCCTGACGTAGGGCAACGCAAACGCGCGGTAGTCCGATGGTGCCAGCAGCGATGCCCAGGTGTCGAACAGCATCGCCGCCTGGGCGCCGGCTTCCACCTGTGCCGCGAGATATCGGCCCACGGTCTCGGCGCACGTCGCCAGGAGCGCGTGCGCGGTGCCGGGATCGCTGAACAACAGCCGTTTGATCTCGGCGAACTGCTTCGTGCCGCGGCCCTCGACGAGGTACGTCGCCATCGTGAACGGCGCACCGGCGAATCCAATCAACGGGACGGCGGCCGGCAGCTCACGACGGAGCAGGCGAATCGCCTCGAGCACATACGGCGTCGATTCGTGTGGATCGGGCACGCGAAGCGCGGCCACGTCATCTGCCGAGCGAATCGTCCGTTCGAGCTGTGGACCGGGCGCGAACTCGACGTTGATGCCCATTCCCGGCAGTGGCACGAGGATGTCCGAGAACAGGATGGCGGCGTCCACGCCGAGGCGGCGTACCGGCTGGAGCGTGATCTCGCAGGCGATCTCTGGAGTGCGGCAGGACGTGAGGAAGTCGTGCTTCTCTCGAAGCGCACGGTACTCCGGCAGGTAGCGCCCGGCCTGCCGCATGATCCAGATCGGCGTGCGTTCGACCCGTTCACGGCGGCACGCGCGGAGAAACAGCGCCTCGTCGCCGCGCGACGTGGACGCGTGCGGCCGCGTTGCGGTCACGATGCCCGTTGTCGGATCAGCCACGACTCTCCTCGAGCGCCCGGTTGATCGCCTCAACCGTTCGCGCGACGTCCCCGGGAGTGTGAGCCGCCGAAATGAAGTTCGCCTCGAACTGCGACGGCGCGAGCGAGATCCCCTGTGCCAGCATCGCGTGGAAGAACCGTCCGAATCGCGCGCGATCGGCTGTGGCGGCCACCGTCCAGTCCGTGACGCGATCCGACGTGAAGAACAGCGTCCACATCGACCCGACCCGGGCGAACCGGCACGCGTCTGGGCGCGCCGCCACCGTACGCTCGACGCCGTCCTCCAGCTGCCGGCCGAGCGTTTCGAGCCGGTCGTAGAACGCCGCGTCGCTGCCAATCACGCCGAGCGTTGCCAGGCCGGCTGCCATCGCGAGCGGATGGCCCGACATCGTGCCCGCCTGATAGACCGGCCCGGCGGGAGAGATGTGCGTCATCAGATCGCGCCGCCCGCCATACGCGCCAACGGGCAGACCGCCGCCGACGATCTTGCCGAGCGTTGTCAGATCGGGCGTGACGCCGTAACGCTCCTGCGCCCCGCCACGCGCGACGCGGAAGCCGGTCATCACCTCGTCGAAGATCAGCAGCGCGCCGTGCGCGCTGGCCAGCTCCCGCAGATCGCCCAGAAACGTCGGCGACGGCTCGACGACGCCCATGTTGCCGACGACAGGCTCGACGATGATGGCGGCGACTTCGGCGGGGTAGTCGGAGAGCAGCGAGCGGACGCTGTCGGCGTCGTTGAAACGCGCGGTCAGGGTGTCGCGCGCGGTGGCGGCCGTAACCCCGGGACTGTCCGGCGTGCCGAACGTCGCGGCGCCCGAGCCCGCCTTCACCAGAAAGCTGTCGCCGTGGCCGTGGTAGCAGCCCTCGAACTTCAGGACGCGCGGCCGATTCGTGGCCGCGCGCGCGAGCCGCAGCGCCGCCATCGTGGCCTCGGTGCCCGAGCTGACGAAACGGACCATCTCAATCGACGGCATTGCCCGCGTGACCGCGGCGGCCATCTCGACCTCGAGCGCCGTCGGCGCGCCGAAGGCGAATCCCGATGCGAGCTGCCGCTCGACCGCGGCGACGACGGCCGGATGGCGATGGCCGAGAATCATCGGACCCCAGGCGCCGACGTAGTCGACGAGCTCGTTGCCGTCTTCGTCCCAGACTCGTGCGCCATCGGCGCGCGCGATGAAGCGCGGCGTGCCGCCCACCGCCTTGTAGGCGCGCACCGGCGAGTTGACGCCGCCGGGCAGAAGCGCTTGCGCTTTCGAGAACAGTGCCTCGCTGGTGGTGGTTCGTGAAGCAGGTGTGGTCGTCTTCACCGTATCTCCAAAGGCGGACCTTCAGGTCCGCCGGTCTCCATTCAATACGCGCGCGATGTCCTTCGCAAAGTAGGTCAGGATGATGTCGGCGCCGGCGCGACGGATGCTGAGCAGGATCTCCATCGCGGCGCGCCCTTCGTCCAGCCATCCCAGTTGGCCGGCCGCCTTCACCATCGCGAATTCGCCCGACACGTTGTAGGCCGCGACGGGCACGTTGAAGCGCTCCTTCACGCGCCAGATGACGTCGAGGTACGACAGCGCCGGCTTGACCATCACGATATCGGCGCCTTCGTCCAGGTCCGCGGCCACCTCGGACAGCGCCTCGCGCGCATTGGCCGGATCCATCTGGTAGCTGCGCCGATCGCCAAAGGCCGGCGCCGATCCCGCGGCCTCCCGGAACGGTCCATAGAAGGCCGACGCGTACTTCGCCGCGTACGAGACGATCACGACGTCCTCGCGACCCGCGGCATCGAGCGCGGATCGAATGGCACCCACCCGGCCGTCCATCATGTCCGACGGCGCGACCACATCCGCGCCGGCCCGTGTATAGGCCAATGCCGCGTCCGCAAGGCGGGGCAGCGCCGCGTCGTTGCCGACGTCCGCGCGTCCATCGGGTCCCATCACAATTGGCCCGCAGTGGCCATGATCGGTGTACTCGCAGAGACACACGTCGGCCCAGAGCGAGAGATCCGGCAGCTCGCGCTTCAACGCCTTGAGCGCGACCGGCACCGGCCCTTCAGGATCGGCGGCGCCGTACCCGTCCGGATCCTTACGATCGGGTATGCCGAACAGAATCACACCCGGCACCCCGAGGGCGGCGAGCTCGCGCGCCTCGTCGACGATCAGATCGGGACTCAGCTGGAAGCAGCCCGGCATCGACGCGATCTCGCGCCGCACGCCGTCGCCCGTGCACACGAACAGCGGTGCGATCAGGTGGTCGGGGCTGAGCCGCGTCTCACGGACGAGCCGTCGAATGGTCTCGCTGCGCCGCAGGCGCCGCGGGCGATGCAGCGGAAAGCTCACGTACGGTCTCCAACGCCAACCCGCAGCCGCGCCGCAATCGCCTCGGCGAGAGCAATCAGCGACGGTTTCTCGGCCTCGACGTCGGCCTCCAGGCCAAGCGCCCGAAGCTCCGCGCTCGTGGTCGGGCCAATCGACGCGACCTGCAGGCGGCCCCTGAACCCGGAGAGATCTGCAAGCCCCAGTCCACCGGCGAGGTGTCGCGCGCTCGATGGCGAACAGAACGCGATGGCCGCGAGGCGAGGCGAGGCGAGTCCCTCGGCGAGCGCGGCCAGCGTTCCGTCGTTTGCCGGCAGCGTGCGATACGCGATCGGCGACGTCACGATCGCGCCGGCGCGCTCCAGCGTCTCGCTGAATGTCGCGGCGGCGAGGTCGCCGCGCGGCCACAACACCCGCGCACCCGCGATCCCGTCCGCCGCGGCGCGAATGATGGCGTCCGCGAGCGCCGAGGCGCCGCCGCCATCGGGCACGACCTCTACTACCACGTAGTCAGCCGCGAGACGCACCGCCGACGCGTCGCCAACCGCGGCTACGCGAGGGACCGTCTTGGCCTCGACCGCCCGCCGCCACTCCGGACGGCGTGATACCGCGTCCACGGCGCGCGCACTGGTGAACGCCACCCAGTCGAACGCCGCCAACCAGCTGACGGCGTCGAGCAGTGGCCGCGGGTCGTCAGGCGGCCCGATCGTCGTCGTCGGACACCACATGGATTCCAGGCCGCAGCGCCGCAGCGCATGCGCCAGCGGACCGTCAGGGCCTTCGTTGCGCGTGTTGACGACAATCGGTGGAAGGCTGATCACGGCGCGGTGTCCTCGAGCGCGGCTCGCGAAAGCGGTTCCACGCGAATCGCGTTCAGGATGGCGCGCGCGCCGGCGTCCAGCAGATCGCGGCCGAGCGACTCGCCGAGGACCAGCGCCTGCTGGAGCGAGGTCACCGGCGCCGAGGCGCGGCGCTTGACGACTGCCCGTCCGTCCGGACTCGCCACCACCGCGCGAAGCGTCAGCGTCGAGCCGTCGAATTGTCCCAATGCGCCAACCGGCACCTGACAGCCGCCTTCGAGATATCCCAGGAGCGCGCGTTCCGTGGTCGTCGCAAGCCGCGTTGGCCCGTGATCGAGTGCCGTCAGCAGCTGCGCCAGCCGAACGTCGCCGCGCCGAATCTGCACCGCCAGCGCGCCCTGACCGGGAGCCGGCACGACGTCCTCGGGATCGAGCACCTCGCTGATCTCCGATTCGAGGCCCAGACGCTTCAAGCCGGCGAAGGCGAGGAGGACGCGCGTCCACCTCGCCCTGCAGGACTTTTTCCAGACGCGTCGGCACGTTGCCTCGAATGTCCACGATCCGCAGATCCGATCGGATCGCCGCAACCTGGGCACGCCGGCGCAGCGACGACGTGCCGACGCGGGCGCCTGCGGGTAACAGGGCGATCGTGACGCCGGGCGCACCGACGAGCACGTCCCGCGGATCATCACGCTGCAGGACGGCGCCAATCTCGAGATCGCCGGGCAGCTCGGTCGGCAGGTCCTTCAGGCTGTGCACGGCGAGATCGATCGCCCCGGTGCGGAGCCCATCCTCCAGCTCGCGCGTGAAGATGCCCTTGTCGCCGATCTTCGACAGGGCGACGCCGGTCACGCGGTCGCCGAGCGTGGTCATCGGCACGCGCTCGATGCGGAGCTCGGGCGAGCGGCGCTGGAGCTCGGTGACGACATGGTCGGCCTGCCAGAGCGCCAGCCGGCTCGCGCGCGTACCGACGCGCAGAAGCGCGTCTTCAGACGCCATGGTCGACCCGCGCGCCGTCGAGCGCGAACAGCTCGCGTGCGGCACGCAGGCGCCAGCCGCCTTCGTCCGACGCGGGATCGGCATCCTTCAGGCGAACGGTCGGCAAATGCAGCAGGCGATTGACGAGCGCCTTCGTCAGCCGTTCGGCACGGGCGCGCTCTTCGGCGCTGACGTTGGCGAGCTGGCGATCGATCTCCTCGCTGCGTACGCGCTCGAAGTGGTCGCGCAGGTCCCGCACAATCGGCGAGGCCTCGAAGCCGCGCCGCCACGCCTCGTATTTCGACGCTTCTTCGTCCACAATCGCCTCGACGCGCGGGACCTCGCTGGCGCGCGTGGCCAGCGTTCGATCCACCACGGTCTGGATGGCATCGATCGAATGCAGCGTGACGCCGCCAACCGAAGCGACGTCTGGGTCCACGTCGCGCGGCACCGCGAGATCGATGATCAAAAGAGGCCGATCGGTCCGTGTCGCCATCGCGTCGCGCACGGCACGGAGGCCGATGATCGCGGTCGGTGCCGTGGTGGCGGTCACCACGAGGTCGGCGCTCGCGATCGCCTCGGCGAGACGATCGAATGGCTGCGCCGTGATGCCCAGCTCTTTCGCGAGCGCCTCGGCGCGCGCGAATGTTCGATTCACGATCGTCACGCCGCCGGGACAATGCCGCGCCAGGTGCTTCGCGGCGAGTCGGCTGGTCTCGCCCGCGCCGACGACCACGACGCGAAGCGCGTCGAGCGGGCGCAGACCCTGCCGGGCCAGCTCGCACGCCGCCGACGCGATCGAGACCACGCCGGCGCCGATGCTGGTTTCGGTGCGTGCGCGCTTGCCGGCGCGAAACGCCGATTCGAACAACCGGTCGAGCGTCGCGCCCGCGGCGCCGACTTCGCGGGCCAGCGTGTAGGCGTCTTTCAGCTGACTCAGAATCTGGGCCTCTCCAAGCACCATCGAGTCGAGGCCGCATGCGACGCGGAACGCGTGCCGGATCGCGGCGGCATCGTCGAGCCTGTAGATCGACGGTCCCGGGGGCAGGAGATCGACGCCTGTGCTGTGCTCGACCGCAGTCCGCAGCGCCACCGTCGCGCCGTCCGGATCGTCGGCCGCGAGGTAGAACTCGGTCCGGTTGCACGTCGAGAGGACCACGGCTTCGCGAATGGGGTCGCGGCGCAACGCGTCCGCCAGCACGCCGCGCGCCGCGTCCGGGCCGAACGCGAGGGCTTCGCGCTCGGCGAGCGACGCCGTCCGGTGATTCATACCGACGACGAGGAGGTGCATAACCGAACTCCGCCTATCGAAACGCCTGGATCCGCGCACGGGGATTTGTGGCGGCGGGCCTTCAGGCCCGCCTGAAGCGCCAGGCGATGGTTCCGATTGTCTGAAAGACGCACCGCGACACGTCGCGGCGCGACGACACTCAGAAGGCGGCGAGGGGAGGACCGCGGGTCGTGCCGGCGCGCCGCCAGCCATCGCACCGGCGATCGGACGCGCTCGACTGCACGACGCGACCGGCCGTCGCGAAGGCCCTCAGCCGGCGCTTAGCCGTGATCGCACAGAGGAGGCCGAGGCTGACCACCGTGAGCGCAGACGGGAGGACGAGGATCAAAGTGGCGTCGACGCCCGCCCCGGCCTCGGGTGGCGCCACGGGCACGCCACGGCCGGCGGCGTGCAGGATCACGACGAGCAGCCAGACCACGAACGCTTTGCGTCCGCGTACCAGCGGGACGCCCATGTGTCGCAGCAATGCCAGCGCGGAGACCAGGCCAGCCGCGGCCAGCCACCGGAAGGCAACGGCCGGATCAAGGAGGTCGCCGCCCAAGAGCCGGTCACGGAAGAGCAGGGCGTGGAAGATGACCAGCGCCAGGACGGCTGACAGCGCCAACCCGCGGGCGATTGCCCAGGCGCTACGCGCCACGCGGCTCCGCGAACGCAGCGCGGCACGGAGGCCGGTTCCCGCGGGGCCCGCCTTGCGCAGCGCCTGAGATCGCATCGGCCCAGATTAGCGGGAGGCACGACCTTTCGCAAGCCTCGTGTCCGGCGGGGCTGAAGCCCCGCCTCCACGGCGAAAGCCCCGCCTCCACGGCGAAAGCCCCGCTTGTACAACTGAGACGTACGGCAATAATGGAGGCCGAGGAGCACGCACAAATGCGATGGACACCGGGCGGCCCGAGCGCCGACGTCGAAGATCGCCGCGGGCAGTCGTACGGGGGGGATTTCGCGGCGGCCCGGCCAGCATCGGCATCATCCTCGTGTTGCTGGTCTTGAGTCTCCTGACCGGCCGCAACTTTCTGGCGCTACTTGGTCCCGGCGGCGTCGAAACGACTGACACCCCGACCGAGAGCAGCGGACCGCCCGCCACCGAGTCGCCAGAGGAGAAGCGCCTCTTTCAATTCGTCAACTTCGTCGTGGACGATGCACAGAAGACGTGGCAGCAGCTGCTGGGGGACGGATATCGGAAGGCGACAGTCGTGGTGTTTCGCGGGGCGACGCCGACGGCGTGCGGCGTCGGGCAGTCGGCGATGGGCCCGTTCTATTGTCCGGCCGACGAGAAGGTCTACATCGACCTGGGGTTCTACGACGAACTGCGCCGCCGATTCGGCGCGCCGGGCGACTTCGCGCAGGCCTACGTGATCACCCACGAGCTCGGGCACCACGTGCAGCATCTGCGCGGCATCGACGCGCAGGTGCGCCAGCTTCAGGAATCGCGGCCGGACGCCGCGAACCAGCTCTCGGTCCGCCTGGAGCTCCAAGCCGATTGCCTGGCGGGCGTGTGGGGCCATTCGACGGCGCAGCGCGACATCCTCGAGCAAGGGGATGTCGAAGAGGCGCTCAACGCGGCGGCGGCCATTGGCGACGATCGGATTCAGAGCTCCGTGGGCCGCGGGGTGCAACCCGATTCCTTCACGCACGGATCGTCGGCGCAGCGTGTCCAGTGGTTCCGTCGCGGGCTGGAGAGCGGCGACGTCAACAGCTGCGACACGTTCGGCCGGGGGACGCATTAGGCGCATAGGGACATTGGCGCATAGGGACATAGGCGCATAGGGACATAGGACGCATAGGCGCATGGACGAAGACCGGATGCGTCCCCGCATGTCCGCCTATGCGCCCATGCGCCCATGCGCCCATGCGCCGTTGCGCCCCTGCGCCTATTCAGCTATGGGAGTGACCGGATCGATCCCCAGCCAGGCCAGCGATCCGACGAAATAGGCGGCGGCAAGGACGAGGATCGGCACCTGCCAGTTGCCCGCGGCCTGCAGGATCATCGGGATCGTCCACGGCGCGAGCAGCCCGCCAACCATCCCCATCATGTTCATAATGCCGGCGAGCGTCCCTGAGTAGCGCCCGCCGAGATCCATCACCGCTGTCCAGGATCCCGGCATCGCCATGTCGTTGCCGAAGCACGACACGCCCATGGCGAGCATCGCGAGCACTGGATTCTGCTGCGTCACCGACACCACCAGCATCAACGAGGCGATCCCGCATCCCACGGCGCCAAGACCGCGCCGCACGCGCGCCACGCTACCGACACGCTCGATCAGCCACGGCGTCACTTTTCCAGTGAGGTACACGCTCACGCCGGCGAGGAACAGCGGCAGTCCGGCCAGCGCGCCGGCGAGATACCGATCGGCATCCTTGAGGCCAAACACTTCGCGGATGTAGGTCGGCAGCCAGGTGATGTAGAACCAGAACCCGTAGCTCAGACAGGCATACTGCAGGCAGAGCAGCCACACCGACCGGTTGGTGAAGAACTTCGCCCATGGCGCCCCGCCATGCGCGTCGCCGCCGCTCTGCCGCTCCGCGGGCCGCGCCAGCCGCGACAGTTCCGCGGCGTTCACGCCTGGGTGCCGGTCGGGCGTGTCGCGGAACCACCGGAAAAAGAAGAACGCCCAGATGAATCCCACCGCGCCGAACATGTAGAAGGACTGGCGCCAGTTCACGAAGTCGAGAACGAACACGACCAGCAGGGGCGTCAGCGCGCCGCCCCAGCGCGCAGCGAGCCACATGATCGCCTGGGCGCGCGTGCGGTCCTCGCCGACGAACCAGTTGCTGAACGCTTTCGTGAGGTTCGGAAACGCGCCGGCTTCGCCGACGCCGAACAGGAACCGCATGATCGTCAGCGACCAGAAGCCGGTCGCCAGACCCGTCGCCATCGTGAAGGCCGACCACCAGATCACGATGCGCGTGATCACCTTCCGCGGGCCGATGCGGTCGCCCAGCCAGCCGCCCGGCACCTCGAAGATCGCATAGGCCAGGCTGAACATCATCATGATGAAGCCCATGTCGGTCTTCGACAGGCCGAGCTCGGCGCTGATGAGCGATTGCGATTGCGAGATGCACACGCGATCGAGATAGAGCAGGGCCGCGAGCACCACCGCGAAGCGCATCAGCGTCCGGCTCGCGGTGGTCGGAATGGCGTGGGACGCGACACCGGCGGCCGCGGTGGAGGCGAGCGGCTTGGGGATGGCGGGGGTATCGCCGAACGACTCTGGACTCACAACATCACCTTTCAGGAGCCGACGGTAGCACAAGGACGGACGAAGGACGAAGGACGAAGAAGGAAGGACGAAGGTAGAACGTAGGGGCGCACTGTCCGCCTCCGCGCGAAGCGCTACGGCGAGACCTCGACGAAGCTCAAAGAGCGAAGTCGGGCGTGTGCCCTGGACTGCTTGACATACCAAGGAATCTTACTAAGATGTCTATGTATGTCACGGACGGACTCGCTGCAAGGCACGCTGCCGCTGCTCGTTCTCACCATCCTCGAGCGCCGTGGACCGCTCCACGGATACGGCATCACGGAGCACATCGAAAACCTGTCCGACGTGCTGCGCGTCGAGGAAGGCTCGCTGTACCCAGCCCTTCACCGCATGGAAGAAGCCGGCTGGATCAAGGCGCGGTGGGTGGTGACGGATCGCAACCGTCGCGCCCGCCAATACGAAATCACGGCGACGGGCCGCCGCCAGCTCGACATCGAGGAGAGCCGCTGGCGCACGGTGACCGCTGCGGTGGGCCGCGTGCTGAAGCATGCGTGAAGCAGTGCTGCAGTCCCGAAGTCCCGCAGTGCTGCAGTGCCGCAGTGCTGCGGTTAGAGAGGGCGCATGACGATGCGCATTGTGGAGGCGGGCTTTAGGCCCGCAGATGTGCCATGTCGTTGATCTCACGCATCGTCAATGTCTTTCGCAGCGGCCGCGTCGACGACGATCTCGACGACGAGCTGCGGTTTCATCTCGACGAGGCAGCCGCGCGACTGATGGCGGAAGGGTTGCCACCTGACGTCGCTGCGCGCGAGGCGCGCCGGCGGCTGGGCAATACGCTCGCAGTGCGGGAACGCAGCCGCGACGTGAAGCTGCTGCCGTGGCTCGACGGGGTGGTGCGCGACATACGTTTTGGCGTTCGCGTTCTTCGCAAGGATGCGGTGGTCACGAGCGCGGCGATCATGTCGCTCGCGCTCGCGATGGGCGCGTCCATCGCCGCATTCGCGCTGATCGATGCGCTGCTGCTTCGGCCGCTTCCTGTGCGCGAGCCCCAGCGGCTCATCTCCCTTGCCTACCCGCCCTTCGAAAATCCGGGAGACCCGAGCGAGCGGGAGCGCACCAGCTTCAGCTATCCGGCTTTGCAGCGGCTGCTAGAGGCGTCGCGCGGCCGCGTCACACTGTTCGGCATGAGCTATCAGGGCGAGCCGCGCGACCTTACCGTCGGCACGCCTGGCGCGGTCGTCGAAAAGGCGCATGGACAGTACGCATCGGCCACCCTGTTCACCGAGCTGGGTCTAGCACCGGCCGCCGGTCGTCTTCTCGTACCCAGCGACGAGGACAAGCCGGGTGCGCACCGTGTCGCGGTGCTGAGCCACAGCTTCTGGATGCGCCGCTTCGGCGGTGACCCGGGCGTCGTCGGCAAATGGCTCGCCTTCGACCAGAAGCAGTTCCAGATCGTCGGGATCGCCCCAGCTGGGTTCACGGGCGTCGAGCCGGGCATTCGCACCGACTTCTGGATGCCCCTGACGACGTACGTCGGTGCGCCTGAGGCGCTGACGGCCAGCGGGCACCAATGGCTCCGCATCATGGGGCGGCTGGCGCCCGGGTCTGACGTGGGCGGCATCCGGGCCGCGCTGCAGAGTGCCTACACCAATTTCCTGCGCGACCGGCTGAAAGACGCGCCGCCGGACGCACCGAAGGACTTGCTCGCACGGTTCGTTCGGACGCCGCTCCTGATCCATTCAGCTCCCAACGGGCTGTCGGACCTGCGAGTCGATTTCGCACGGCCACTATGGATTCTGGCGGCGGTGGTCGGGCTCGTGCTGCTCATCGCCTGCTCGAACATCGCGAACCTGTTGACGGCCCGTGCCGCGGCGCGAGACCGCGAAATGGCGCTCCGGCTGTCGATCGGTGCGGGCCGGGCGCGGCTGATCCAGCAACTGCTGATCGAAAGCCTCCTGATGTCGGTGGCGGCCTGTGTCCTTGGCGTGATGTTCGCTGCGACCGTGGCGCCGGCGATCGTCGCCATGCTGGCGCCCTCGGAAGCGCCCGTCTACCTCGAGTTGCAGGCCAATTGGCGCGTGCTCGCCTTCGTCGGACTCATCGTCGCGCTGACCTCGGTGCTGTTCGGCCTAGCACCCGCGCTGCGGGCGTCGGGCGCCGCGCCCATCAACGCCTTGAAGACCGTCGGCGGACGAGTGATTGGTCGCGTCGGGCTCCTGCGCCCACTCGTCGCCGCGCAGGTCGCCTTCAGCCTGGCAGTCGTGTTTCTCGCGAGCCTGCTGGTCGCCTCGTTCGTGCGCTTGACGACCCTCGATACGGGATTCACGAAATCGGGCATCACGCTGTTCAAGATTTGGTCCGACGAGCTCGGCGAGCGCGAGACGAAGAGTGTGGTCGCCGTCAACGCGCTGGCGGCGCAGGTGCTCGAGCGGGTGCGTCAGTTGCCGTCGATTGATGCCGCGTCGCTGTCCTTCTGGGCCCTGTTCGAAGGCTCCGCGTGGTCGAGCCTGGTAAAGGTCCCCGGCCGCCAGACAGACAGCGTGGAGGTGTACTACCTCGAGGTCTCGCCCGGGTTCATGCACACGATGGGCATTCGAGTGCTCGCCGGCCGCGAATTTCTTCCGGCTGATATCGCGCAGAGGGCCTCGTCGCCGGAGGGCCCGGCACCGGTGATCGTGAACGAGGCGTTCGCGCGTCGGTACTTCCCGGCGCGGGCCCGATCGGCCGGCACTTCGAGCGCATCGCCAGCCGTGGTCCGGCGCAAGCGCAGGACATCATCGGCGTCGTGGCGAACGCCAAATACCGCGACTTGCGGGAGTCGGCGCTGCCGACGGTGTATCTGCCGGCCAGCGGCCTGAATGGCAAGACGCTGGAAGTGCGTTCGTCCCGGGATCCGGACGCGCTCGCGCGCCAGATCCGCGCGGAGCTGTTGCGTATCGATCCAGCAGTGAAGATTTCCAACGTCATGCAGCAGTCGACGCTGATCGACAACACCCTGCTCAAGGAACGCCTGCTCGCGCTCCTCTCCGGTTTCTTTGGCCTGGTGAGCCTCGTGCTGGCGGTAATCGGGCTCTACGGCGTCCTGAGCTACTCGGTCGTGCAGCGCACGCGCGAGATCGGCATCCGTATGGCGCTCGGTGCCAGGCAGGGGGTCGTGATCCGATCCGTCCTGATGGACATCCTGTCGGTCACCGGCGTCGGGTTGGCCATCGGGCTCGCCGGCGGCCTGGCGCTGGCGCGCTTCGTGCGGACACTGCTCTACGAGGTCTCGCCGTTCGACGCGATGAGCATCGCGCTGCCGCTCGGTGTCCTGCTGGTCGCCGCGGTGTTGGCGGCGATTCCACCGGCGCGCCGGGCGGCGCGCGTCGATCCGATCGAAGCGTTGCGATACGAGTAATCGACTGTCGTGGCGTCCGATTGAGGCGCTTCGTTACGAGTAGGGATCCGCAGTAGGGCCGCACTTCAGTGCGGCCAGGGATGCCCGACTGACCAGCCTCCGCTGAAGCTACGGCGGTCCGCCGAAGCCTGGGCGAAGGCGGAAGTCGGGCCCTACTGCAGTCGGGTGGGTGTTCACATGTCCCTGATCTCACGTATCCTCAACGTCTTTCGCACCGATCGCGTGGACGACGACCTCGATGACGAGCTGCGATTTCATCTCGAAGAGCGGAAGAAGGCGCTCGTCGCCGCAGGTCTGACGCCAGAGGCCGCGGCGCTGGAAGCGCGCCGAAGGCTGGGTAACCGGCTGGCGGTCCGCGAGCGCAGTCGTGACATCAAGCTGCTCGGACGGCTCGACGCCCTGTTCAAGGACGTGCGGTTCGGGCTGCGCATGCTTCGCAAGGACTTCGTCGTCGCGTCGGCCGCGGTGCTCTCGCTGTCGCTGGCGATGGGCGCGTCGATTGCGGCGTTCGCGCTGATCGACGCGCTGATTCTGCGGCCGCTGCCGGTCCACGATCCGCATCGCCTCGTCTTCCTGACGTATCCGCGGGAAGACGAGACCGGGGCCGGTCGAGAGCAGGACGAGCACCAGTCGTTCAGTTACCCGCTCTTCGAGCGGTTGCGTTCGGCGGGCCGTTCGCGTCTCGATCTGTTCGCTATCAGCTATCAAGGGCCGCAGCCGGTCCGTTTCGACGATGCCGGCGGCGTCGACGAACGGGTAATTCCGCAGTACGTCTCGGGCGATACGTTCGCCCGGTTGGGCCTCATGCCCGCACTCGGCCGTCTCCTTGCGGCCTCCGACGACCTGCGACCGGGGGCCCACCCGGTGGCGGTCCTCAGCCACAGTCTATGGATGCGCCGCTTCGGCGGCGATCGTCACGTCATCGGCCGATGGTTCACGCTGGACAGGAAGGCCTTCCAGATCGTCGGTGTCGTCTCGGCCGGGTTCACGGGCGTCGAGCCGGGCGTCCGAACCGACATCTGGATCCCGATGATGATGGGGAACGCCGAGTCGCTCAGTCAGCTCGGGTGGCAATGGTTCCGCATCGTCGGCCGATTGCGGCCAGGCATCGGCCCGGACGATGCGCGCGCAATTCTGCAGCCGGTGTTTGCCGCTGTTCGCCGCGAACGGCTCCGCGACTTCCGCGGGGACGAGCCCGCCCGCCTGCGAGAACAGTACCTGCGGACGCCGCTATTCGTGCGATCCGCCGCGAACGGTCCCTCGGCCCTCAGGACCAACTTCGAACGGCCGTTGTGGATCCTCGCCACCGTTGTCGGCCTGGTGCTGCTCATCGCGTGTTCGAACGTGGCCAATCTCCTCACTGCGCGAGCGGCCGCGCGAGAGCGGGAGATGGCCCTGCGGCTTTCGATCGGCGCCGGCCGCGGCCGTCTCGTTCAGCAGCTGCTGATCGAGAGCGGCCTGCTGGCGTTGTCGGCGTGCGCCCTCGCGGTCTGTTTCGCGCTCGCCGCCGCACCGATCATCGTCGACATGCTCGGCACAACGTCGTCTCCGGCCTACCTCGATCTGCGACCCGACTGGCGCTTGCTGGCCTTTGTCAGCGTGATTACCGTGATCACCACCATGCTGTTCGGCCTGATGCCGGCACTGCGGGCTTCCGGTGTCTCTCCGCTCGTCGCGCTCAAGATGGTCGGCGGGCGGGTCGGCGGTCGGGCGCGCGTGCTACGTCCGATCCTGGCCGCACAAGTCGCGTTCAGCCTCACGGTGCTGTTCCTGGCGGGTTTGTTGACGCTCTCCTTCGTGCGTCTCACCCGCATCGAGACCGGATTCCGCGCCTCCGGCCTTTCATTGGTCGGCCTCCGCGGCGATCGGCAACCGCTCGACGGGCCCCAGCAACGGACTCTGGTCGACGAGATCCTCAGTTCGGTGAAGCGGATCCGCGGCGTGGACGCGGCGTCAGCGTCGGCGTGGGCGCTGTTCGAAGGCTCGGGGTGGTCGTCGGGCGTTCGCATCGGTGGTCGACCGATCGACAGAACCGAGGTGTATTACCTGCCGGTGTCGCCGGGCTTCATGGCGGCGATGGGCATCCCGCTCCTGGAGGGACGCGATCTCGAGTCGAGGGACGGGGCCGTCGATCCGACCACCGCCGTCCTCGTCAACCAGACGTTCGTGCGGCGCTTCTTTCCCGGCGAGCGCGCCGTCGGGCGCGACTTCGGCCGCACCGAGGAGCGGGATCGGCTTCAGACCCAACATGTCGTGGGCGTGGTCGGCGACGCCAAGTACCGTGAGCTGCGGGAGCCGGCACCCCCAACGGTGTATGTGCCCCTGGGCGGATTCGGTCCATTCCTCGGACTGACCCTGCAGGTTCGATCGGCGGTGCCGGTCGCGCGTCTGCTCCCGCAGCTGCGATCCGAATTGTCGCGTGTATACCCGGCCCTCGAGATCGGAGATGTCGCCGACCAGAAGGTCCTCGTGGACAACACGATGCTCAGAGAGCGTCTGCTCGCGCTGCTGGCCGGCTTCTTCGCGCTCGTCAGCCTGGCGCTCGCGGTCATCGGGCTGTATGGCGTGATGAGCTACTCGGTTGTGCAACGCACGCGCGAGATCGGCATCCGTGTTGCGCTTGGCGCGCGCGTCTTCACCGTCCTGCGATCGGTGCTGACCGACGTGTTTGTCGTCACCGGCGTGGGGCTCGTGGCCGGCCTGGCCGGCGGCATGCTCCTGGCGCGCTTCGTGCGCTCGCTCCTGTACGAAGTGACACCCTACGACCTCGCCAGCGTGTCGCTGCCTGTCGTCGTGCTTCTCGCCGCGACGCTGGCGGCCGCGGTCATCCCCGCTCGCCGCGCCGCCCGCGTCGATCCCATCGAAGCGCTGAGGTACGAGTAGGTCGGCAGTAGGGCCGCACTTCAGTGCGGCCAGTGTGTGGCCCGACTAAAGTCGGGCCCTACTGCGGCCCTCATTGAAACTGCAGCCCTCACGGAAACGCGGTCGTTGCCGCATCAATCGATCGCAGGAACTTTCTGGCGGGAGCCGTGCCGGCGACGAACTGCGGTGGCGGCGACGCCGCTCTCCAGCGGCACGATCGTGAAGGAATGCGCGCCGGCGGCGAGGGCAAAGAGGCCCGTGCTCATTCCGGGCGTAGCGAGGCAGACTTCAGGATCGTCGCCGCAGTCCACCGGTACGCCGGCCACAAGTGGCGAGGTCATGCCGATCGGAGCGCCAAAGTCGAGGATCTCGAAACGATCGCTGGCCTCGAAGGCGTCCGTCACCGTCAGCGTAGTGGGCGCGGCGGCCACGAACGTCCATGTCGGCGCATCGGCAAATGACGTCGGCGTGCCGGAACTTGGTGTACAGAACGCTGTGCAGATGGTCGAGCCTCAAGCTCTGCCAAGAGTGATCTAATCAAATAGAATCGGAAGGAAATGGATGGTCTGGCAAGTAAGGTCGCCGGCAAGCGCAGCTATGAGATCCGTGAAAGCTCATCGTCACGGGTGCATGATTTGACGCTTGTAAATAGCAGAGTTACAAAGGTTTGAATTGACTGTGATGAATTGTAAAGCGTAGAAAGGAGCGCGTCAGAGCACTTACGAACACGGAGGCGGTCAATGTTTCACCAATCCCCCACGCGATGGTCCGCAATTGTCTTAGGACTATCGCTCCTCATTCCTGCAGCGGTTGCTGCGGCCCCGATTCAATTTTTGGCATCGGGCGCTACCGCGGCCGACATCCAAGGCACGGTCGATGCGTTTCGCGCGGCGATCGGCGATCCAAACAATGGCAATGCACCGGCCCGCTTGCCGGCGGCCGGCGTGAGATCAACTGGGATGGGGGTGGCGCCGTCACCGCCGAGTGTGACCGCGGGGCCGCTCTTGACAGCCTTTCAGAATACGCGCGGCGCGACTTCACGACGCCGGGCACCAATTCCCCAGGCGACGCCGACGATCTCGCGGTGGCCTCGGCTGACTCAACCCAGCTCACTCTGCGGAGTTCGATACCGTGTTCAGCCCTGAAGAGCTTGTTCACGCCGTTCGGCAGCAACATCACCGACGCCGACTTCTCGCAGCCCGGCAGCACCGGCGGCTGCAGAATGCCACCACCAGCGCCTTCGGTGCGGTCTTCGCGGACGTCGATGTCCCGAACGCGACGTCGATCCAGTTCTTCGACATCAACGAATGCTGCTGGCACGATTTTCGCGCCGGTGAGCCCCGGCGGGCTGTCGTTCGCAGGCGTGGTGTTCGACGCGGAGAGCATCGCCCGCGTGCGTCTCGTCACGGGGAACGCCGTGCCCGGGTCGCCGGACGAGGTACGTCCAGCGACGTGGTTTCATGGACGACTTCATCTACGCCGAGCCCGCGACGGTCCCCGAGCCGGCGACGCTTCTCCTCAGCGGGTTGGGATTGGTGGGAGTCTGCGGCCGGGCCATCAGGCGTCGCCGGTCGCCACGCTCGGAATAACTGCCTGCACGAACGACAGGGCGGACCGAAGTCCGCCCTGTCGTCATTCTAGGTGCTCGCCACTGCCCGCGCCTCGACCTCCGCGATCAGCGCGCCCATGTATTCGGCGGCGAGCTGCGCATTCAGATCGGCGAACTCGATGCCGGGCGTGATGCCGTTGGTTTGCGGCAGCGGATGGCAGAGCTCGAAGCCGACGTACCCGTCATAGCGGATGTCGGCCATGCCTCGAACGAAGTCCGCATAGAAGTGCTCGGGCGTGCGGCTGCCGTCCCAGTTCCACACGACGCCGCGGACTCGGCCGTGCTCGTCACGATCGTATTCGCCGCCGAAGTGGGACAGCGCCTGGAGCGGGCCGACGTCAGCGGCCGCCGCGCGCATATCCGTTACGCCCGCCGTGTGGGCCAGCGGTGCGTCGAAGCAGGCCTTCACCGCCGGCGAGTTCACCTCTGCGATCATCCGCAGCATGTCGCGATGATCGGTGATGACCGGCGGATGGTTCTGTAGCGCCAGCGTGACGCCATGCTCCGTCGCCCACCGCGCGCACTCGGCCAGACCGTCGCGGCATCGATCCCAGGCCTGGTCGTCGCCGGCTTCGTGCTGCGCGATGCGCCAGACGCGCTGCGCGATGTCATAGCGGCCGCCGTTTGGCCCGAGCGTGACGCCCGGCCACGCCGCAAACAGGCGCAGCACCGGCGCGCCAAGATCGGCGGTCATGCGGATGAGCGCGCGGACGTACGCCAGTTGCGACTCGCGGTGCTCGGGAATCGGGCTGCTGAAGTCGTTATTGGCCGCGACCGCGTAAATTGGCACGCCCGCGTCGGCCGCGCGCTGGCGCACCTCGTGACAGCGCGACGCCGGCAGATCCATGGGATTGCCGTGCGGCCGCTTGCCGTCGATCTCCACGCCTGCATAGCCGAACCGGTGTGCGCGATCGATCAGCTCCTCGAGCGTCAGCGCCGGCCCGCGATACCAGACGCCGAGGTAGGTGATGCTGTAGAGACCGAGCTTCATGGCCACCTCCGACCGTGAACAATATCAGGCCTGACGGTCAAAGCGGCGGATCGATTCCGTCGATCACATACCGTTTGACTTCTTTGAGCTTCTGCACCGTCAACCAGCTCCGCAGCAGGTAGCCGACGTTGTCCAGCGCCGCCCCGGTCGTGTGCGTCGCCGGGTCGCCTCCTGCCGTGTAGGGATTGCTGGTCGTCGTGTACCCGGCGGCGCTCGCGGTCGGATGGATGCCATCGGCGGAAACCAGCGTGCCCATCCAGGTTGTGCCCGGCCGTCGCAGGAGGATCTCGCGGTAGAAGTCGATCAATGGCAGGCTCCTGGATTGCGCGAGGGCCGCGACCGCAGTATTGAATTCCACGTTCAACTCGTCGGAGAACGCGTCGTTCCGGGGCGGGATCGTCGACAGGATCGGGACAATGTGCTGCGCTTCGAGGCGATCGACGATGGCGATCAGATCCTCGACGTTGTTTGGATTGCCCGGATCGTTGGTGCCCAGCATGAGCAGCGCGAACTGCGCGTCGCTGAAGGCCGCCAGCACCGTGTCAATCTGCAGGTTGCCCGTGTAGGTGGCGCTCGAGACGAGCTGTCGGGCCGTAGCCGCGTCGGTCGCGATCGGCATGGTCGGGCCGTCATTGCAACAGCCAAGAACAAGCTCGGTCGTGGTCAGGCCGCCTGACGACGTCATGCCGCGTCGCGACGTGGTGTCAGCGCCCGCCAGATACCATCCGTTCTTGTTGTTCACATCGACCTGGGTCGCGCCCCAGGTCGTCGCGCGAACCCACCCGATGATCTGGGTGTCCTCGGCCGTTTTGCCGGCCCCTGACCGCGGCCACCCGGCATAAGCGAGCGAGTGTGTGATCGAATCGCCGATTTCCAGGACGAATCCGGCCGTCTTCCCAGTCGTGGCGACGAGCGCGCGCGCATGAGCGATCCAGGCCGATTCCCACGCGTTGTCGTACGAGTTGGCGCGCTCCTTGGTTGGTCCGGCGGTTGGGGCGGGATTGCTCACGTCGATGGTCAACGGCGTCGCAGTCGCCGAGTTGCCGGCAGCGTCCCGTGCGACGGCACTCAACGAATGCGTGCCGTTCTGAGTCGTCGTCGTGTCCCATGATGTCGAATACGAGGTCGACGGCCCGCCGCCGGGCAGTTCCGCTCCGAACGGCGATCCATCCAGCAGGAACTGGACGCCAACAATCGCGGTGTCATCGGTGGCCGTCGCAGCGACGGTGACTGCGCCCGACACCGGACTGGTCGTCGCCGGCGCGGTCATCGTTACCGACGGTCGCGTCGTGTCCGCGGGTGGAAGCGGCGCGAGAATCTCGCAAACCGTCAGGTTGTAGCGATGTCCGACTGGCGCGACATCGTTGATGACGACCGCCGTGCCGCCGAGCGGCGCCGGTAGGCTCGCGCGCTGCACCCAGTAGGTATCGCCGGGGGGCAGGAATTGGTGCACGAGCGTCTGATTGGCGCCGATCGTCCGGGCGGTCGCCGTATCCCAGTCGTTCCCGACACCGAACACCCACGAGTTGTTGCGCGTGGTCGTCAGCGTCGCCGTGGGCGCTCCAGAGGTTGCGGCGGCCGAGCTGATGGCGCCGATCGCGCCGGCGCCGTTGACGCCCGTGGCGTCGGCATTTCTCAGGCCCACCACCGTCATCGATGACGACGCCTTCTGCGCGAGTGTGGCCGTGACCGTGACCCGTTTCAGCGCCGCGGGTGCCCACGCTCGCCAGATTTCGGCGGTACCGCGCTGCGCGTTCGTACGGGCGACGAGCTGCCAGGTGAGCCCGCCGCCGCTGATGCGCAGGACGGTGTTGCCGGGAGAGCTGTCGCCGGCGGCCACGAACGCCAGCAGAAGAACGTTGCCGGCGGTCGTCGAAAACGCGGCCGTCGCGACCGTCGCCTTGTTGGACAGGCGCTGGTCGCCGACGGCGGTGACGTCAATCGATGGAGCGGGTGGGGAAGCGGCCCGCGCTGGCGACGCGCCGATTGAGAAGACCAGCGCCAAAGCCGCGGTGAGGACAACGGAGGGCCGGACGTGCTGAGGCATGGCGCAGGATAGCGCCGAATGCGCCGCCACACGCGAACATTCGATCGAGCGTCGGAGTCCTCAGCGGCGCTTCTGCAGAAGCGCCAAATAGCTCATGCCGCGCACGCTGTCCACGCGACGCGTCAGCACGAACTGCCGCCACAGTTCCTCCTCAGCCTGCTGCGCCTTCACTTCATCGGCACCGGCGAGATGGGCCATTTCGTGCCAGATGATTGCGGCCAGCACGTAATCGAACACGCGCTCTCCGCCGCCCGCACGTTTCAGCGTCGCCCCCTGCTTGACCACGTACACCACTTGTTGGCCACGGGTGATGAAGGCCTCGACATGCCGAAGCTTGTCGTGCAGCGCACGCGGCGCCGCATCGGCGTCCACGACCACGACCCTTTCGGGCTGTTGCGGCAGGAGTCGCAACGCGCGCGCAATCGTCTCGTCATACGAATGGGTCTGCTGCGCGTTCGCCCCGAATGCGACAAGCCAACCGCTGACCGCGAGAATTCCGACAAGCCCTCGACGAACCCAGCTTCTCGACGACATGGACGCACCTCCGTGTTGGCGGATGTGCGGCAAGCTGGGGCTTCGGGACGGCTACCTCAATGACCTGCGGGTCATGCCTGTCTCATACGCAGGTCGCATCACAACTCGCTCTGAAACAACGGGTTCGGGGGACGCCTCATTCGGTCGAACCGGGGCCGATTTCGATCTGGATCCGATCGCCCGTGCCAGGATTACGGGTTCCTGACACCCCTTCTGGTGGGAAGATGACGCATGCCAGAGGTCTCGCCGTCTGGTGACAGGGTCCGGTTTGGCGTTTTCGAACTGGATCTCCGGTCAGGAGAGCTGCGGAAGGCGGGCGGCCGGGTCGGTCTCCAGGAACAGGCGCTCCAGGTGCTGACGACGTTGCTGGAGCGCCCCGGCGATCTCGTTACGCGTGAGGAACTGCGTCAGCGGTTCAGCGATTTCGGCCGGTTGCCGACGGATAACAAATCCGGCCGGAGAATCGTGCAGCTCGCTGTGAGACTACTTTTCTAGACGCTTTGTTACGAGGGACTGGCGCCGAATGGTCTCGTGGGTGACAGCTTTGAGACTGCGCTCGCTGAGCAGCAATCGCCGGAGGGTCCGAAGGTCGTTGAGCAGGCGGCCCGTGGCGCTGACGTGGTTCTGAAGCCGACTCAGTTTGTAGTTCACGAGATGCAGCGCTTCCAGGCGTCGGTCGGCATGCCCTGTTCCAGCGGCTTCGATATCGTGCTCGATATCGCCCCGGGCATCATCGACTGCGGTCGCCAGCAGGGAGATGTACTCCTGCGCGCTTTCGAGGCTCGGGAAGGGAGACACCTCATCCTCCACCCTGACGGTGGCTGGCTGCAGGCGATCTCGAACTCCGGTTGTTGTCCTGGTCACGGGGGCCGCCAATCGATTGCTGTGCGTTCCCGCTCCTGTGCGCATGTTTTGTGCCATCGCCTTCCCAACGAGAATCTGCGTCTGCCCGGGGGGAACGTCGTCGATCGATCGCGTCCCGCCGTGACTGATTTCGGATCGCGTTGACGGAATTGTCATCCGGTTGCTGCCGCCGGATCTGTGCCATCATTGCTGTCGCTCGGACCCCCCAAGCGAAGGGCCGCCGTCGCCCTGCCCCCGGCCTCATCCGGCGGGCCCGGCCCGCCCTCAATCAGCCTTGGCTGCGGCTGAATGCTCAGTTCTTACACCGCTCGATAATGCGAGCCGCCCGGGAGGGGTAGCCCATGTCGTCATCCGTGACAGGCACGATACGTTCGGTTGCCTCGACGGGGATCGCAGGCCTCGACGACATCACGGGCGGGGGTTTCACGCGGAGCCGTTTATTCCTGATCGAAGGCGTCCCGGGATCGGGCAAGACCTCGCTGGCGATGCAATACCTGATGGCTGCGGCGCGCCGCGGAGAGCCGGTCCTCTACGTCACGCTCTCTGAAACGGATGAGGAGCTGCGCGCGGTCGCCGATTCCCACGGCTGGGTGCTGGATGGCATCGAGATTCGCGAGCTCACGCCTCCGGAAGCCGCACTGGATCCCGACCAGCAGAACACGATGTTCCACCCGTCAGAGCTCGAATTGGCGGCGACCACCAAATCGATCCTGGCCGATGTCGAGCGCCTGAAGCCCACCAGCGTGGTCCTCGACTCGCTCTCGGAACTTCGGCTGCTCGCAAGCAACGCGCTTCGCTATCGCCGCCAGATTCTGGCGCTCAAGCAGTTCTTCGCGACCCGTCAGTGCACCGTTCTGCTGCTCGACGATCTGACCGCCGCGGATCATGACCTGCAGGTCCAGAGCATCGCACATGGGGTCGTCCTGCTCGAGCAACTGAACCCGGAGTATGGCGGCGAGCGTCGACGTCTGCGCGTCGTCAAATACCGCGGTGTGCAGTTTCGCGGCGGGTATCACGACTACGTGATCAAGAAGGGCGGTATCGAGGTCTTCCCACGCCTCGTCGCCGCCGAACACAGGCAGCAGGCCACGCGCGTGAAGCTCCCGAGTGACATTCCCGAGCTGGATTCGCTGCTCGGTGGCGGCATCGAGGAGGGGACGAGCACCTTGATCGTCGGCGCTGCGGGGACGGGCAAGTCGACGCTCGCTGCGCAATTCGCGGCCGCTGCCGCCAGCCGCGGCCAGCACGCGGCGCTGTTCCTGTTCGACGAAAGTGCACACACCCTGCTCTCGCGCTGCGCCGAGCTGAACGTGAATCTCGGGGCGCATGTGGATGCCGGCACGATCGCCCTGCAACAGGTCGATCCCGCCGAGCTGACGCCAGGAGAGTTCACGCATGCGATACGGCACGCGGTCGAGTCACGCCACGCGAAGATCATCGTCATCGACAGTCTGAACGGGTATCTGAATGCCATGCCCGAAGAGCGCTTCCTGACGATCCAGCTTCACGAGCTGCTGATGTATCTCAGCCAGAAGAGTGTGGCGACGATCTTGATCGGGGCCCACCAGGGGTTGATCGGAGCACAGATGAATACGCCGGTTGATGCCAGTTATCTGGCGGATGCGGTGATTCTCCTGCGCTACTTCGAGGCCAAGGGCGAAGTGCGGCAGGCCATTTCCGTGATGAAGAAGCGTGGCAGCAAGCATGAACGCACGATTCGAGAGTTCCGACTGGACGGAGGGCGTATAGCGGTCGGGGAGGCCTTGCGCGACTTTCGTGGGATTCTGACCGGGGTGCCGGTGTACGAGGGGGCCGGTGCCGCCTCCATGGACAAGACGCCACGTGAGCAACAGTGAGGCGACGTCGCTTGATACTCGTGTGCTCTTCCTGGCGCCTACGGCTACGGATGGCGCGAGCACGCAGGCGCTCCTCTCGAAGGCGGGCATTCGGCTCGAGATCTGCTCGACATTCGACGGTCTGGTGAGCGAGCTGACGCGGGGTTCGGCCGCGATGATCGTGCCCGAAGAGGCGATCTCGTTCGCCCACACCACGACACTGCACGAGGTGCTCGCCAACCAACCCGCCTGGTCCGACCTTCCAGTCCTCGTCCTCACCCGTCCCGGTGCCGACTCGGCCGAACTGAGCGAAGCGGTGCGTACGCTCGGCAACGTCACGCTTCTGGAGCGGCCGCTTCGTATCGCGACGCTTCTCAGCGCCGTCCGGACCGCGGTTCGCGCACGCGAGCGCCAGTACCAGATCCGCGGGCATCTCGAAGAGCGCGCCCGCCATGAGGAATCGCTCCGTGTCGCCGACCAGCGTAAGGACGAATTCCTGGCAACGCTGGGGCACGAGCTGCGCAATCCGCTCGCCCCGCTCGTGACTGGGCTTCAGCTCCTGAAAACGACGGGTCTGCACGATTCCGCCGCGACTCAAGTGGCCGGCATCATGGAGCGGCAGATCAGCCACCTCATTCGTCTGGTGGACGATCTGCTCGAGCTCTCACGCATCACGCGCGGCGTGATCGATGTGCAACGAGCCCCGCTCGATCTCGCGCTGGTCGTGCGTTCGGCGATCGACACGACCCGTCCAGCGTTTGCAGCCGCGGGACACGAGCTGACCGTCGACATGCCGGTAGACGAGGCCATCACCGTTTCCGGGGATGCCGTCCGCCTGACGCAAGTGTTCGCCAACCTCCTCACGAACGCCGCAAAGTATACCGACGCGGGTGGTCAGATCTGGCTCACCGTGCACACGGAGGGCGCCGTCGCCGTGGTCTCCATACGCGACAACGGTATCGGAATCGCACCAGTGCACCTCCGATCGGTATTCGACATGTTTACGCAGGTCGATCGCTCGAATCGCCGCACGCAAGGCGGGCTGGGGATCGGTCTGACGCTGGTGCGGAGCATTGTCGGGATGCACGGTGGCCGCGTCGAGGCCCGAAGCGATGGCCCGGGTTTAGGAAGTGAGTTCGTGGTGCAGTTGCCAATGCTCGCGAAACCACGGGTCGCGATGGAGAGCACGGCGCCGTTGCAGCCATTTCCTCCGCGGCGCATTCTGGTGGTGGATGACAACCGCGATGCCGCAGAGACCCTCGGCGCACTCCTGGAGGCCCTTGGTGCCACCGTTTCGGTCGTACACAGCGGCGAAGCCGCGCTCGGAATGCTCGACGCCTTTGCACCCGATACGGTCCTTCTCGACATTGGCATGCCCGAGATCGACGGATACGAGGTGTCGCGACGGATCCGAACGAGCACCAATCACGCAACGGTCCAGCTCATCGCGCTGACCGGGTGGGGGCAGGAGCAGGATCAGAAGCGGTCACGCGCGGCGGGATTCGACCACCATCTCGTCAAACCGGTGGATATCGAGAAGTTGCGGACGTTGCTGACGTCGGAATGCGAAACGGACCAGAATCGCGGTGCCGATCCGATCACGAAGCAGTGACGTGCCGGGTCGAATTGGTGGCGGGTTCTCTGGCGGAGTCAGCGCGCGCCGCGCGCCGCGACATACCGCTCGTAGGCCGCCACTGTCTTCAATCGCGCTCCCGTCCAGGTCTGGCCGCACCGCAGGCACGTCCAGCTCTCGCCGGTCTGCAGCGCCGCCGAAGCCGATGCGTGCGGGGTGTGGCAGAGCGGACACGTCGCTGGCAGAGCAGCGACGCCCGTGGCCGTCGTTACCATAGAGCTCTCCATGCCCAGCCTGCACCGAGGAGCACCCCGGTGAGGGCGAGTCCCAGGGGAAGGCCGATTGCCAGAATCGCGAGCGGCAGCAGGTAGACCACCCCCACGAGCCGCAGGAATTCCAGCGGCCAGAATGAAAGGCGGCGCCAAACGCCGGGTTGGCCGGATTCGGCTCGCGGGTGCGCCGGCACGTCAACCGGTGGCCGCGGGAGGACAAGGGAACGCGCGTCGTGTGCGGCAACCGCAACGAGTGACATCTGGAACCTCCGAGTCAGACCCGTGCGAACGTGACGGTTTGCGCCACGAGATTCGCGACCGCGGTTCGGTTCGCCAGCCGCCACGAATTCGAATGGGCCACGTTCTGATGGTCGTTGCTGTGCCACCACGCCGGATCCTGCCTGGCTGGAGCGGGCAACGGCGAGTCGAGCAGATCTTCCACCTCGCCAAACGTCAGGACGACCACGTCCGAATAGCGATTGGCCAGGTACTTGTGCAGGGCCAGAAACGCCTGCGACATGCCGTGGGCCTGCGGCGCGACCGGCTCACTGACCGGCGTCGGTGCGTCTTGTGCGTGTGCGGGGACCCGGCGCTTCAACCATGACAGCATGACGTTAGTACATCCCCCCGGAATCGTCGCCACTTGACGTCGCCCGGTCAGTTCTTTGCGGAATCTCCGAGACGAGCGCCTCAGTCGTGAGGAGCAATGACGCGATGGACGCCGAGTTCTCGAGCGCGGAGCGCACGACCTTCGCAGGGTCGATGACGCCGGCGTGCACGAGGTTCTCGTAGGTATCGTTCAGCGCGTTGAAGCCGTCGTCGCCCTCCATCGCCTTGACCTTTGCGACCACGATCGAGCCGTCGGTCCCGGCGTTAGTGGCGATCCAGCGAAGCGGCTCCTCGATCGCGCGGGCGATGATGCGGACGCCCACCTGCTGATCGCCGCCCAGTGTCAGGCCGGCCAGCGCTTTGGCGGCCCGCAGCAGCGCCACGCCACCGCCGGGGACGATCCCTTCTTCCACGGCAGCCTTCGTGGCGTGCATGGCGTCTTCGATCCTCGCCTTCTTCTCCTTCATCTCCGTCTCGGTCGCGGCGCCCACCTTGATCACGGCGATACCGCCGACCAGTTTGGCAAGGCGCTCCTGCAACTTCTCACGATCGTAATCGGATCCGGCGTCCTCAATCTGTGCCCGGATCTGCTTGATGCGGCCGTCGATTGACGCTTTCGTGCCGGCGCCCTCGATAATCGTGGTCGTGTCCTTGTCGATCGTGACCTTCTTTGCGGTGGCCAGCTCCTCGAGCTTCAGGTTCTCGATCTTGATGCCGAGGTCTTCGCTGATCACTTGTCCGTTGGTGAGGATGGCGACGTCCTCGAGCATCGACTTCCTCCGGTCGCCGTAGCCAGGTGCCTTGACCGCGGCGACCTTCAGCGAGCCGCGCAGCTTGTTCACGACCAACGTCGCGAGCGCCTCGCCATCGACGTCCTCGGCGATCACGAGCAACGGCTGGCCGCTCTGCGCAACCAGCTCGAGCAGCGGCAGCAACGGCTTCAGGCTGGAGATCTTCTTTTCGTGCACGAGAATGTACGGATTCTCGAGCACCACTTCCATCCGCTCCGGATCGGTCACAAAGTAGGGCGATAAGTACCCACGATCGAACTGCATCCCTTCGACGACCTCGAGTGAGGTGTCGATCGTCTTCGCCTCTTCGACCGTGATGACACCGTCCTTGCCGACACGTTCCATGGCTTCCGCGATGATCGTGCCAATCGCGACGTCGTTGTTGGCTGAGATCGTGCCGACCTGGGCCACCATGCTGCTGCTCACTGGCACCGACATTTTCTTGAGCTCAGTGGTAATCAGCTCGACGGCGCGGTCGATTCCGCGCTTGATCTCCATCGGGTTCGCGCCGGCCGCAACGTTCTTGGCGCCCTCGCGGTAGATGGCCTGTGCGAGGACGGTCGCGGTCGTGGTGCCGTCTCCGGCGATGTCGGACGTCTTGCTTGCGACCTCCCGCGCCATCTGGGCTCCCATGTTTTCAAGCGGGTTACGCAGATCGATCTCCTTGGCGACCGTCACGCCATCCTTGGTGATGGTCGGCCCGCCAAACTTCCTCTCGAGAATGACGTTGCGTCCCTTGGGGCCGAGCGTCACTTTGACCGCGTCCGCCAGCTTGCTGATGCCGCGCAGGACGGCCTGACGCGCGTCCTCGCCGTAGACAATCTGCTTTGCCATAACGTTGCTCTCCTGTCATGCCTCAGCAGGCACGCTCGCTCATTGTTTCGCTGGCGTCCGCTGGTCGTGACGCAACCCACTCCACTGACCGGTGGTCAGCTTCGCCGCGCGAGCGACCATCCAGGCGGGGTCGAGATCGGCCACCGCACACCAGTGGTTCAACATCGATGATCCCGACAGAAAGGCGCGTGCGCTTTCTTGATCACATGCCGATCCGGACGGACTCGCGATGTCGTGGAACGCCTGCTGGATGATGCGCGCCGCGAGATGCCGGCAGGGCGATCCTTCCCAGTCGACGGGGACGGCCTGGCTGGACGACAGCCTTTTCATCGTGGTGTCCTTTGATGACCGCGACCAATCCTCATCTCACCTCACGGCTTGAAGGTCTGTTTGTTCGCTCGCCGGGCAGTGTCGCTCTTGAGGCGGTTATCGTCGGTCTGTTTCTGTTGGCGCTCGAGCTCTCGCTGCGGAGCCTCTTGTACGTCCAGCCGCGCGGCTTCGGTGATGGCCACGCGCGCCAGGGCTTCGAGCGGCTTCGACGACACGACGAGGCCAAACCCGCTCTGGTAGGCCGACTGAAAGAGTTGAATCGAGTGGTCCGGGTCGTCCCAACGCGCAAGGATCTTGTCGTCGTAGTCGAGACTTCGTGCGTAGGCTGTCTCCGGCCGCTGTGGCGTGGCGCCAACAGCCGGAACCGGCGATGCCGATGCCGTCGATGGCGTGGCCGGCACTGTCGGGAGCCCGTAGGTGACCGAAATGGCGTCGATCAAATCTGCCGAGGTCAGACCTTCGGTTCTATCCCGGTCGTACGTCACCACCATTCGAAAGAGCTGCCCGTTGTAGAAACTGAACAGGACTTTCCTGACCGAGTCGCCATCCGGTGACAACCGCAGCACGCGTGGCGGCTGCCACATCAGTTCCTGAATCAGCGCCGGTCGCGCCTGGAGCACCCGCGGCTCCGGAGAGATCTCCGCCTGCGCCGCGACCGTCGTGAGGCTCATGCCCACTTGAAACGCGCGGTATCTGGACAGATCGTGCGCGGCGATCGGGCTGGCGGAGACGACGAGCCCCGCGATCGAGAGCGCGAGCAGGCGGATGTTCTTCATGGAGTCCTCTTCAATCGCTCGAGGGTGACACCCTCGAATGCACCGTCACCGTCGGATGACCGTTCCACTCGATTCAGCACTTCGGCGACTGTAGAGGGGCGGTCCTTCCGCAACAGGAACACGACCGCCGACACGACGACCGCGACCATCACCAGAAGGCCACGGGTGGCAGGCGACATGGGGGGTGCAAAAGTCGCGATCAGCGCGAAGGCCACGAGCCACAAGGGAATGAGGGTCTTGAGGCTGAACAGGTTGGACTTGAGGGTCATGGGTTCTCTTCTTCTCTTTCTCTTTTCAGGAATGTTTGAGGCAGGGACGCTGGCCGGATTTACTAAAAAAGTGAAACTAACCGCGGCGAGTCCGGCTTCTTCACGTTCTTGCTGTTAACCAGTGTCGGTGGATTCACTTTACTTGTCAAGTCATTTTTGAGAGAATCCCCAAATCAGGCCAGATGTAACCGTATCAGGTTAATCGATCTGAAACACAGGGCCCGAAGGACGCAGGCACATGGACTTTCCAGTCGTCATTCGCCATCGGCTCAAAGAGCTGGGCACCGAGCAACGGGACCTGGCGGCGGCCGCTCAGGTGACCGAGTCGTACATCTCCCAACTGATGACGGGGAAGAAGCCGCCACCCGCCCCCGAGCGCACCGACATCTACGGCCGGATGGAAACGTTCCTCAAGCTGCCGACCGGGAAGTTGGCCGCCCTCGCGGATCTCCAGCGCATGGACGCGTTGAAGAGAAAGCTGGCGGATCCGCCGACGCCGCTCTTCAAGGAAGTGCGCGACCTGATTCTCCGCAAGTGTGACCGCGCCAAGGAGGAGACCCTTCGTTCGATGTTCGAGAAAGAGCCTTTCGGGGCGCTCGAACGCCTCATCACGCAGAAGCTGCTCGACGTGGTCAAGCGCGTGACGAGGGACGAGTTGGACGATGAGAAGTGGCTCCGGTCGGTGGCGCGTCTCACTGATCGCAGTTATGAGGAGATGCGGGTCAACGTGATCGAGTTCCTCGAGACGGATCTCTTCAACGTGTCCGCCGAGAACTGCATCACCTTCCTGGATCCGCTGATCGAATCGTGGGACATCGATCTCGTCACCTTTGGCATGGAGATCGTCCTCGACCGCCACCTGAACCCGGGAACCCCCAAGCGGTTCGAGTTCGTGGAACGCGAGATCACACCGCACGTCGATGTCGAACCGGGCCTGCAGGCGTTTCTGCAGGATCCCTCTCTCAGGGGAGACGCGACCGCGGAGGAGATCGAGTTTCTGAAGACGCTGCGATTCTCGCGAAGGCGGCCGACGGCGCTGTACTACTATCGCGAACTGCAAAACCTGCGAGACCCGCTCCATTTCCGCCCGTCGACCGAGGAGACGTTGATGTAGAGGTCCCGGTTGACGGTCCATGAAGGGATCGGGAACTCTATCGATCTGACGGGCGTACGGCTACGAACGACACCTGTTCCAGCGTGGGATAGGCTCCGTTGGCGTCGGGATCCCGCTTGCCTGAAGCGATCTGTTGCACCGTCGTCCTGGCCGGCTTCACGGGCCCTGGAAAATATTGTCCGTAGACGGCATTCATCTTCGCGAAATCGTCGACATTGTCCAGATACACGTTGGCGGCGACGACGTCAGTGAACGTCAGACCCGCTTCCTCGAAGTTGTCCAGCTGATTGCGCATGGTCTGCCGCAACTGGTGCTCCACGGTAGGCCGCATAGATTCCCGAGAGCGGACCGGGAATGAAGCCGCTCTTGGCCGAGCAATACAAGGTGTCTCCGGCGAACACACACGGGCTCGCGGTCGGACTGGGGACCATGTTCTTCGGCCGGATCGCTTTCCGCTTCGAGAGATCGCGCACAGCGACACCGGTGTACACAATGTGTCCCTCCGGAAGCGCGGACACGGAAATGGTGGCGCGCGCGGGGGTGTTGCCGAACTCGAACCGCCGGGCGTAGCGCTCGTTCATGATGCCCGACGGGATCGACGAGGTCAGATACGGATTCACGAAGACGACGTGCGCGAGGTTCAGGCCGGCGGCTTCAGCCACCGCCCTGAAGCTGTCGAGCGCCGCGTCCACTTCGGAGGCCGGGTCCGCCGCGATGCTTCCGCTCGCCGCCCGGCCGGCCAGTGACGAGATGAACAGACGGTCGTGGGTGAGCATCCCCGGCGAAAACGGCTGGCGTGGATCCCAGCCCGGTACTCGGACCGGAGTTCGGCCATCCAGGTCGAGAACAGCAACCGCGTTGATCTCAACCGGCGTGCCGGGCAGGTGTGCCACGCCAATCAACGCTCGCGCGGGTGGATCCTTTGGAAAGGTGCGCGCGTAGGCCCGATCGAGCGCCGCGCTGTTGCTGATGTCCTCGAGGTAGGCGTGCGTGTAGACCACATGGTCGAATGTCACACCCGCGGCCTCGACAATCGCTTTGACGTTGTCCAGCGCTTGCTGCGCCTGTGCCTCGAACGTTGCGGGCATCCGGCCATCCGCAGTCATGGCACCCTGTCCTGAGACGTACAGGTACCCATCTGCGATGACGCCGGGGCTGTACGGCCCAACGGGTGCGGGCCCGCTCGCCGGAACAACCACTCTCGGCTGCGCACCGAGGACGACGAACGCCACCAGGAGTGTCAGCGGTTTCATGCCTTCGTCTTCCTGCTCGCGCCGTTCAGGATTTCACGCAGCCGCCGGCCCACGATCAGCTCCTCTCCGTCCTTCATCGTCATGGAAATGATCTGCAGGCGATCGGGTCGCCGCTCGGTCGGCTTGCGTCCCGGCTGCATGCCCTCGTACGCTGCAGGCACGAAGCTCGGGTTGCTGGATGTCAGCACCTCGATGCGCGGCTCGCCGGCGCGCAACTCGCGGTCGCAGTCGGCAACCGTGAACCCGAAGGCCTCCTGATCCCAGGACACGGTCAGCGTCGGGTAGCTGTTGCCTCCCTCGGGTATGGTGATGCTCGTGGTGACGCCGGACACGGTCTCCACGAGTCTGGCGATGCGCTCGACGCGCCGCGACCACTGCTTGTTGAGCGCGCCGAGGTCGAGCCTCGTCCAGGCTTCGACGGCGGCCAGCACGCCGACGATCTCTTCCTTGCCAACTTTCATCGCGCGGCAGACGGCGCCTTCCCATGGACTGCATTGCGCGAGCGCCGCCTCGATCAGGTCCTTCCTTCCAAGCAGAATTCCCGAACACTGGGGCCCGCACAACCCCTTGCCACCGGAAAAGCAGAACAGGTCGATGCCCATGCTGGCGTAGGACCTCAGGTTCTCGATCGGTGGGATGCCCGCGGCGTCGTCGAGCATCAACGGAACGCCGGCCTTCTTCGTCACGGCCAGTGCCTGTTGAAGCCGTTCGCCGAGCCACGTGGTGTAGACCATCGCGGTGCGATCGTTGAGAGCACCAGGGAGATCGTCGACACTGCCGACGACCACGAGCTTCGCGCCGGCCAACCGGATCGCACTGTCGAAGGCGCTGCGTCCGCCCAGCATGACGACTTCGTTCTTCATGCCGGTGGTGTCGGGTAGTTGCCACACCTTGTTCGGATCGGTGCCGGCCATGCAGCCCGCTGTCGCCGCGGCCATCGCGCCGGCGGCGCCGGACGTGACCATGCCGGATTCGGCGCCTGACAGCTGCGCCAACTTTCGCCCGGCGGCCTGTTGCAGTTCGAAGATGTCGACGAAATGCCGCGCCGCATCATCCATGGCACGGCGCACCTCGGGCAGCTCCAACGAGCCGCTCAAGTAGGTCCACGTACCACGCGCGTTGATGAAGGGGCGCACGCCGAGGCGGCGATAGACGTTACTCGAGCTATTCTCTCCGGTTGCCGCGGCCACTGCAGCGGTCACTCCACGCGCTGCCATCACTGCGTACACCGGGGCGGCCGCAGCCCATTTCAGCCAGGTTCGACGTTGCATGCCGCGAGATTACAGGGACATCAGGGCGCTTGTGTGAGTTTCTTGACTGAGGGGAGGCCGTGAAACGGCCTCGAATCTCCGGCGACGCACTTCAGCGCGACAGTTTGCGACGCGAGAGCAGCAATCCGAAACCAGTTCCCAGGAGCAGCAGGGTTCCAGGTTCCGGCACAGCCGGCTGGAACTCGATCTGTAGCTCCGGCGCGGGCGGCCGGTCCTCGAGCGGAACCCCGAACGACGTGCCCCAGAAAGCAAAGACGACCGAGTTGCCCGGCGTCCCGATGCCCTTGACCATGAATCCGGCGAATCCGCTGTTTGTGTCGAGCAGCGATTGAACGAAGCCCGGATCGATCGCAACTCCAAACGTCATATCGCCCGGCAGTGGTCCTGAAAAGCTGCCGACCAGTTCGTCGACGTTGAGGTCCGCAGGCTCGACGACTCCATTGCCACTGTAGCCGTGTACCTCCGCAGCGTCGCCGGCAGAAATGCCAGACGGTAACAAGGTGAGAAACAGCGTGGCCGACGTGATGGACGCGCCGGCAGGAATTCCGGCGAACGCGAATTCCACGCCGCCTCGCTCATGGCTAGGCAGCAACATCGGGTTGACATCCGACGGGGGTGCCAATATCGCGATCGAATTGTCGTTGTTGAACAGGCCCATGATCGGGCCGGGGAACGGCCCACTACCGCGGTCTGCGTCGACGGCCGCCAGCGTGATGCTTGCCCCGGACACCGAGCCGGGAACGCCGAAAGAGAGAACCGCCGCGAGGACGGACGGCGCGAGCGCGAGGGCTTTGGCCTTTCTCATAGGCCCTCCTTCTTAGGAGCGCACCCTACACCGCGATGTACTGGTTGTCAAAAAATCTTACGGACGAGTCGCCTATCGTTGAAGGAGCGATGCCTCATCAACGCGCAGCCTCACTCACGTGGAGCTTCCGGCAGAGTTCGTGATCCACTCTCGCGAGGGCACGCCGCAGCCGAGTACGTGCTCCTTCAGCTCTTCACGAGGGAGGACCCGTGCTCGAACGTGCTCTTGTAGATGGAGTACAGAGAGCTCGGCCGCTCCGAGTAATGAAGTTGTCTTGTCGGGTGGCTGGTGGTGCTGCTCGAGCGCTGATCCATATGCCCGTCAATCAACCCGGCGAGATTCCTGGCGACATCGAGCAGGTCCAGCCGATAGTGGGAGAGGTCGGTGCCGATCATCTCAACACAGACTAGCGCCGACGGTCGCTCTTGATTACTGCTTCAAGAAAGTCCAGAGAATGGCACTCGCGTTCATGAGTGCCCTTGCCATCCCCCGAACAGGTCCTCCCAACACGACGCGATCTCTGGACGCTGCGCTTCGGGAACGCCTGGCGTGAAGGGCAGCGCGTCGATACATGACATCTCGGCGAGCCACATCGCCACCGCCGACACGTCGCGCGCGATGACGCGTGTCGAGACGCGGCTGAGGTCGTCGTCCGGACGGTGATGGAAGAAGCGGCCGGAGTCGCAGTTTGCGCGGTGATGAAATACGCCGGGCAGACCCGCGGCGACGAACGGAAAATGGTCGGCGTAGGGGACCACCCTAGTAATCACCTGGTAATACAGGCCCGCCGCTCGAAAATGCGGGCCGAACGTGCCTTCGAAGTCCGGGTGGGCGTTGAGGTATAACTGCAGCCAGCCGAGATGTGATCCGTAGCTGTCCAAGTTGTACATGAGCCGCCCCTGGCGCGACACCTCGTCACGGTGGACGCGCACGTAGGCCGCCGACCCCACCGACAGTTGCTCTTCCGCCCCGAACGATACCAGGCGAACGGTGCGCCGACGCGTCCGGTCCTGCAGCAGGCGCGCGAGCTCGAGAATGCCCACGACACCCGACCCATTGTCATCAGCTCCCGGCGACTCGGCCTGCGTGTCGTGGTGAGCGCTCGCGTACAAGATCTCGTGTGCGAGGTCCGTGCCTGGCAAGTCGATGACGACGTTCTGCGAGATCGCGGGCACCATCCCCCCGACGACCCGGCAGCGTGCCTCGGCGGCGCCGTGCGCCACCCATGACCACGCGTCCTGATGCGCGACGTTCAACGTGGGGACCGCGCCGATGGCGTCGGTGTATTCGGGAAACATGCCGTCGGCAAGCGGAGTGGCGCCAGGGTAGCGCGTGTCGACCATGAGGAGGAACGCCGGCCCTGCCTCCATCAGGCGCCGATAGGCGTCTCGCGACGCGATATGGCAACCCAGGTGGATGACCGCCTTCCCGCGCAGATGTCCCAGATCGTCACGCTGGTAGTCGGTCGGGGTCAGCGTCGCGATCTGGGCGGTCCGCCAGTCGCCGTTGGTCCCTGGCGTGCTGCTGAAGAGCGAGCACGAATACGGGTGCCAGGAGCCACCGCTCAGCACTTCCAGTTGCTCCTCCGAGACGACGCGGGCTCGCATCGCGAAGGGCTCTTCCCACACGTGCGCACTGGTAAGGCGTGCGCGGTCGATGATGTAATCCGCAGCCGCGCGCTCACTGGGCGTGCCGGCCAGCCGCACGCCAATGTCACGCGCCAGCACGGTGAGGTCTTGAGCGAGTCGGTCGGGAGACGCCTGAAGGATCATGACGGCAGCATACCGCCCGTACCTGATTCCGACGACGGCACATCTCTCCTCGCGGCGTCACTCCACTTGCCCGCGTTCAGAAACGACTCACGCCCCGCCGTCCGATTTCCTCGAGCGTCTCCACCGGATCGGTGCTTGGGACGGGCGATCTCGATCACTTGAAGTGCTCGATCATCATCAGGTCGGATTCATGTCTGATGAGCCTTTCGTACAGAATGGTTCCTCCGTCCGCCGACACCGCGAAGCCTGTCGGCAGATTGTCCCACTCCAACTTCTCCAGCCTCCCCACTTCACGATCCTTGCCCGTCGCTGGATCCAACACGTGCACGAGCGGATCAGGGTCTGGCGTTTGCGGGTTGCGCGAACACGGTATGTAGAAGACACCCGCCGGAGTGACCGAAAACGCCGTGCCGCCCACGCACGCGATCACCCGGTGGGGAGCACCGCCGGCAAGCGGCTGCGCCACGAGCGGCGAATCCACGGCTTTGGATATGTACAACAGCATCCCGCCATCGGCCGACTCGCGCGCCACGAATCCGCCGCCACGCGTGACCCGCTCCTTCGACCCAGTGCGCACCCGCGTGCGCCAGATATCGCGGTCATCCGTCCGCGACCACGAAAAGTAGATCCATTCGCCGTCGCGCGACCAGGTCGGGTCCATCTGGTCGCCAGGGTCGTTGGTGATCTGCTGCGGTGTGCCGCCCTCGCTGTCGACGGTCCAGATATGAGCGTGCTCGCCTCCCGACTCGAACGCGATTCGCCGGCCGTCGGGTGACCAGGACGGCAGACACTGATATGAACCCGGGCCGTGGGTCAGCTGCTCCGGTGATGATCCATCCGCGTTGGCAACCCACACGTGCATTGCGTCGCCCGATCGCAGCGAGCAGAATGCGATTCGCCGGCCGTCCGGCGAGAACTGCGGGTTGCTGTCAGCCACCGACGACCGCGCGACCGGCTGGACGGCTTGGCCCGGCTGGAAGCGGTAGATGTCGCGGTCATGGGTGACTCGGGAAAACGCCAGGCGCTCACCGGTGAGGCTGATCGTCGGGAATAACGCATTGACGCCCGCCGTCTCGATGCGTTCGGGGGGGTGCTCGCCGTCCACTCCAACCCGCCACAGGTAGTTGAGTTGAACTTCCTCCGCATTGAAGATGACGAAGGTGGCGTCCCGGCTCCAGGCAATGTTGCTCCTGCCCATCGGGAGCAGGCCGGAGAGTTGACGCGGAGTACCGACCGCGGCGAATGCTGCATCCAGGTCCACCACCTGGACATGACAGTAGCCGCGCCACTCGTCTTGACACGAGGCGTACGCGAGGCGATGCCCATCCGGTGAAAACGCGGGTGACTGGTCCACTCCCGGGGCCCGTGGTCGCGTGATGGCACGCGGCTCGCCGCCTTCCACGGGAATCAGATAAATGCCGTTGGTCGGGTGCGCCGCGTCGGGCGGCCCCGCGCGCCCTGCCGCCAGGTAGCGACCGTCCGGTGACCAGACGGCCCCCAGCCAGGTTGGGAAATCACTGATCTTGCGATCGGCGCCCCCAAGCGACGACATGACACGGACCTGCCAGGTGCCGGTAAAGGGCGGTCCAGCACGGGCGTACGCGATCTGGCGACCGTCCGGCGACCATACGCCGGCAAGGTCGATGCCGGGATCCGTCGTGAGCCGGCGCAGCTCCGGGGACCCCACAAGCTTCACGTAGATGTCGAAGTTGTTTTGTTGCTCGCCGTCCCACGCGAACGTGACCTGACGACCGTCAGGCGAAAACGCGCCCCCATACTCCGAGCCATTCATCGCGGTGAGGGGGACAACGCGCATCGCTGGCGCGGGGGGCGTTCGAGGGGCTGACGCAGCCAGGCGCTGGCGAGCGCCACAACGACAATGCCCGCAACTCCGACGACGATCAGGCGCCGAGGCCACGGCTCAAGCCTCGGCGCATGGCTCTCTTGTGCAGGCAGTAGGTCCGCCCCGTGCGTTTCACTCGTCGGCAGCGTTGTCGGCACCACCTCCGTTCGCCCGGAAGGCTCTCACTGGTGCAATCAGCCGGTAGCCGCTCTTGGGGATGGTTTCGATGACGCGCGGCTGCTTCGGATTGTCCTTGAACAGGCGTCGCAACTCGGAGACAGCACGGGTGAGGACGTCGTCGCCGACAGCGGTGTCGGCCCAGGCCGAGTGGAGCAGCCGGTCTTTCGGCACCATCTGGCCGGCGCGCTCGGCCAGACACACAAGGACCATCATCACCTTGGGTTCGAGGCGATGAATGCCGCCTGGGCCGGTCACGCGGTTGAGCGATGGCTCGACGTGATAGGCCTCGCCGATCGTAAAGCCGTGCTGCAAGGCCCTGCTTTGATGAGAAGGCAGGGCAATGGTAGCACCAGCACTCTGGCGTCAACGACTTACTTGCTCCAGCGCTGACCTCGCGTTCGAAGTCGAAGGGGGCCCAACGTGACCTGGCGGCGCTCAATCGCCCGGCTGAGCCGGCCGGATGCGGCCGCGGGACCGCCTTCCCCCGGTGCGGCACAAACGGCGCCAGGCAACCCTGCTCGACTTTAGAGATGGTTCAAGCTCAACAGTTCGCCAGTCGTGGGCCTTCGATCCAGGATCGCGCGACTGTTCGTAAACTCTGCGGCCAACGTTGGTATAGTCGATGGGAGCCCGAATCGCCTCACCGCGGCGATTGAGCGAAACGCAAGCAGTGCGCGGCACTTCACGGTGGCCGGCCGCCGGCGGAGGCGGAGTGGCGGGCATGACGGGACCTCCCTCGAACCTGAACCTCGAGATGACGGCCGAACTGGTCGCGCGGGCCAGGACGGGCGACGAGATCGCTTGCAATGCATTGTACACACGCTGTTTGCGGCCCTTGCAGCGCTGGGCGCGGGGACGCCTGCCCGTCTACGCCCGCGATCTGCTGGACACCCAAGACCTCGTCCAGGAAACCGTGATTCGGAGCCTGCGGAACCTGGAGCATTTCGAATCCCGACATGAGGGGGCGCTTCAGTCCTATCTCCGCGAGGCGATCTTGAACCGGATCCGGGACGAGATTCGACGACACAATAGGCAGCCGCGCCGTGTCGAGCTTGATTTGTCACTGAGGGACAACGGCGCCTCGCCGTTGGAGTTGGCGATAGGGAAAGACCGACTCCATCGCTACGAGGCGGCACTTGCACGCCTGCGACCCACGGATCGCGAGGCCATCGTAGACCGCATCGAACTGCAGTATGGATACGCCGAGCTCGCCCTCGCCCTTGGCAAGCCCACACCGGATGCTGCGAGAGTAGCCGTCACCAGGGCCATCGCCCGGTTGATCGAAGAGATGAAACATGCGGGCTGAGCCTGTTTTCAATCGGGTCATTAGTTCTGTGGCTGACGGCGACGGCGTCGACTGGCGCGCGATCGAGGAGAGCACTCACGTCGAGGACGAGCGCCAGACCGTGGCGGATCTGCATCTCGTCGCCGATATTGCCCGAGCTCATCGACTGCTGTCGCGAGAGACTCAGGGGCTCGACGGCCTTGACGAGGCCGAACGCACCTGGGGCGACCTGGAGATTGTCGACAGGCTTGGCGAAGGCGCGTTCGGTGAAGTGTTCCTGGCACGGGACACCAGCCTCGATCGGCTCGTCGCGCTCAAATTGCTCAGGCCCGAGATCGCATCGCGCCCGGGCGTCGCTGAACAACTTCTGACTGAGGCCCGGACGCTGGCCAAGCTTCACCATCCCAACGTCGTCACCATCCACGGCGCTGCGACGAACGCCGGGCGGCCGGGCTTCTGGATGGAGGACATCGAAGGCGAAACACTCGAAGATCGACTCGAGGCGCAGGGGCCATTCGGCGCGGACGAAGCCGGGGCGGTCGGCCGTGAACTGTGTCGCGCGTTGGCCGCCGTGCACAAGTCGGGACTCATCCATCGCGACATCAAGGCGCGCAACGTCGTACGGGAGCGAGGCGGCCGGCTCGTCCTCATGGACTTCGGCGGCGGCATTTCTGCGATTCGGGCGATGGATCCGTTCCAGGCCCGTGTTGGCACGCCGATCTATCTCGCCCCGGAGACGCTTGCAGGGGCATCAGCGACTGCGCAGAGCGACCTCTATGCCCTTGGTGTGCTGCTCTATCACCTCGTGACAGGGCGCTATCCGTACCAGGCCAAAGACATCGACGAATTGCGGCATGCACAAACGACCAACCGCCATATTCCGCTGCACGACCTTCGCCCCGACTTGCCCTCGTCCTTCGTCGATGTCGTCGAGCGTGCGCTGGCGCCAGCGGCCGAACGGTACCGCACAGCCGGGGAGATGGCCGCCGCTCTGCACCTGGACGTGGACGATTCGCTCGGCCGCACAGTGCACGGCCTTGGAAGGGGCTGGTTGTTTGCCGCCATCGCTGCGGGGGTGCTGGGCCTGACGTTGTGGTTTTGGGGAGGGCGAGAGCCATTTGCCGCGGCGGGGTCACAGGCGGTGGCGGTGCTTCCATTCCGGAATTTGACAGCGGACCCGGGGATGCGGACTATCGCCGTCGGCATTGCGCGCTCGGTGCAACGGCAGCTCAAACATAACGGTGTTGCAGTGCGCGGAGGGACCGAGCCAGGGGGAGCGGCGGGGGTCAGCCAGGCGTCGGTCTTTGCGGCGGAAGTGAAGGCGGACGCCATCCTCGATGCGACGCTCGAAACGATTCCAGGCGAGCGCTTCGTGCTTTCCGTGCGGCTGCTCGACGGCAAGGGCGCCGCCGCGATTTGGGACCGCAAGTACGATCTGGGCAAGAGCGAGGTTCCAGGAATCGGGCGACACGTCGCTCAGGACGTCGCTTCGGCTCTCGGCCACCCACCAGGCGCCCAGCCGAACGCTGTCGAGGGTCCGGGGTTCCCGGCATTTGAGGCGTACAGTCGCGGCCGCGCCGAAGCAACGCTTCGTACACCTGAGGCACTCACCCGCAGCATCGAGGCCTACCAGGACGCGATTCGCCTGTCGCCACGCTACGCTGATGCCTGGGCCGGCCTCGCAGACAGCTACATTGCACTCAGTGTGCCCGCATTCAGCAGCATGGCCCCAGAGGAAGCGCGCCGGTTGGCGAAAAGGGCCGCGCTCGAGGCGCTCCACCTGGATCCGCAACATGCGGAGGCGACGACATCAGTGGCGTTCATCGCGTACTTTCACGAATGGCGCTGGAAAGAGGCCGACGAACGCTTCCGGCGAGCCATCGAATTGGATCCGCAGTACGACATGGCCCACTGGTGGTACGCCGACTATCTCACTGCAATGGGCCGTCAGAGCGAGGCGCTGTCGGAAATCGGATGGGCGCGGACGCTCGACCCGTCTTCCGTCCTGTACCGACGCGACGTGGCGTGGCAATATTTTTTCCAGCGACGTTACGCGGATGCGGTCGAGCAGCTCGACGACACCCTGAAGGCAAGCCCCGATTACGTACCAGCGAAAACCCTGTTGGGGCGCGCCCTCGTCGAGAATGGGAATGCCGAGGCCGGGCTGACGCAGCTCAGAAGCGTCGCTCCACGTCTGCCCCGCAGCACCGCTCTGGCGTTCATCGCGTACGCCGAGGCGGCGACGGGCGACGTCGCCGCCGCAGAACAGCACCTCCGGGAAGCGCAAGTGCCCGCCGCCGGCGAGTATCTGCCGCCGTACTACGTCGCGTTGGTGTACGCGAGGCTTGGCCGGCAGCAGGAGGCGGTCGCATGGCTGCAGCGTGGACTCGAGACTCGTGACTCGACGATGGTGAATGTCAACACCGACCCCAGATTCGATGGGATCCGATCGCACCCAGACTTTCAGCAGATCGTCTCTCAGATGAAGTTCCCCGCCGCCAGCCCTCGCACTGAGCTGGCGCAATGAGTGTTTTCTGTTGACGCGCCTTGTCGCCACTTCTAGACTGCACGAGCTCATCTAGAACGCACACATTCACCCAGTCACGTCACGGAGGCGACGATGCCAGAACCGCCTGTACTTCGCCAGTTGACCCTCGGCTATCGTGATTACGAAGCGGCCGATCAGACGAAGTTTCTCTTGATTCTTGGCCTCATTGGTGAGCCCCGTGGCTGTGGGAAGCAGGGGCGGAAACTGGAAATCCGGTACATAGCCGGCGACGACGAAGAGGGCGAAGCGCAGGTATAGGACTGGTGTAGGACGGTCCAGATGCCGGCGTCGCGGCGCACTCGACGCGCGCTCAAATACCAGACGAGTCCTGACCTCATCTGCTACTGGCGTGACTCGTTGCTGGTGTTGCACGATGTCCAAAGAGGTCGGCGGCTGGCTGTCACGACGCTGGCTCTGGGGCTGCTCGCATTCTGTCGCGTTCCCCGAACCGTTCCCGACGTCTCAACGCATTTTCCCGCCCTCTCGGTCAGGGCGGCGCGCGATGCGCTGAAAGAGCTTGTCGGTCATGGGCTGATGAAGCGCGTTGGCGCCCGGCCCAGCGAGTCGTCACTCCAGCCCTGGCAGCCGTGGGCACCGGCGGCGAGTTTCTTCCATTTCGCGACGAAGGACATTCCCTGGGCATCGGGTCAGGCGCTCCAGGACCTCGAGGACACCTATGCTCGACGGTCCCTCGAGGCTGGTGCACCGGCTCCGGTCAAACGCGTCCGCTCGCGCAACCGGGTCGCGCTCGCACGGTCGCGGACGGACGGGGAATTCGTCGAGGTGTTGCTCGCGCGCCGAACCTGGCGAGCCTTTGCGAAGTCTCCCGTGCGGCTCGAGGCGCTGAGCCAACTCCTGGATCTCACCTTTGGAGTGCGACACTGGGCGACGTCAGAAGGTGGAGAGCGAGTGATCCTTCGCACCTCACCGTCAGCCGGCGCCTGCCACCCGATCGAAGCGTACGTGATTGCCCGGAGCGTCAAAGGCCTTCCGGCCGGCCTATACCACTATGAGGCTGACCGTCACGAGCTCGCCCTAATCCGAAAGGGCGCCACCGCGCTCCAGGTCGAGCGGTTCCTGTCGGGGCAGTGGTGGTACCGAAATGCGGCAGCAGTCGGTACTGATGACGGCGGTGCTTCCCCGTGTGTGGGCACGATACCCCTACGCGCGGGCGTATCGCTCGGTCCTTCTCGACGCTGGCCACATCTGTCAGACGTTCTGCCTCACCGCAACGTGGCTCGAGCTCGCACCCTTCTGTACCATGGCCCTTGCAGACACGAGGATCGAACAGCACCTGAAGATTGACGGCGTGAACGAGGTGGTGATCTACGCGGCTGGTATCGGGAACCGCCCGGCGGGCGGGCACGTCCAATGGCCGGATCGACCGCCTGGAAAGACCTATCTGGCGCCGTGAAGGTCGCGTGGCGTCGAAGTGCTGCGGTAGGCTGACTGGAGGTCCCGGTCCGAGTCCACAGCGATCGATTCACCTGTTCGACAAGACAGGGCGAGATTGCGTGGCCTGGCAGTGTCGCCGGATGGCAGGACCATCCTCGTCCAGCACTAGCTCCTGAGTCGTGTGAATCCAGTGGACCGAACTACTCAGAACCGCTCTTGCCAGCGCCCTCAGTGGTCAGAAGTGAACCGAGTTGGCAGCATCGGCCATACCGATTCGCACAATCTCGCACACACCACGGCCGGCCGCCGACACGTCGGCGACTCAAGCCGGCGTGTTACCCGTCTCGGCCAATCGCTGCAGCAGGGCAGCGAAACGCGGATGGTCCCTCAGGCCGGCAAACGCGGGGTCCAGGCGCACGTAGTTCAGCCAGTTCCCGCCGTCTTCAAACGCCTTCTCGAGCTGTTCGAGCGCGGCGTCATGTTCGTGCAGGCCCATGTGCACGAGCGCCACGTCGTACGGGCGCACGTACGACCGGGTGGCGGTCGCCCTCAACCTCTCGAGCACGGCGCGCGCGTCCTCCCGGCGGCCGCATACGCCCAGGGCCCGACCGTAGTCTCCGAGCACCGCCGTCCACGGGGAGCCCTCCGAGAGGGGCTGGAGGAACTCGAGGGCGCCGGCCGCGTCGCCCCGACCAAGCAGCGACTTTGCCAGAATCCACTGGGCCGGGGCGTAGCCGGGGCTCAGATCCAGCGCGTCACGACACTCGGCGGCCGCGGCGTCGAACTCCCCAAAGAAGTACAGGACCAGGCCGTGGGCCGTGCGCGCAATCGTGGCGAGTGGATCCAGGTCGATGGCGAGGCGCATCTGTTCCACCGCCGCGTCGCGCTCGCCACGGCTCGTCAGCAGGAGGGCGTACCAGTGCCGCCCGTTCATGTCGTCCGGTTCGAGACGCAGGCCCTCCTCGAACGCTTTCGCGGCTGCACCGAGCTCCCAGCGGTAGTGGGTGGCAACATAGCCGAGGACGATGTGTGCCGACGCCGCCGACGGATCCAGCTGTAAGGCCCGTCGCGCAGCGGCCTTCGCTGGGCCAAACGCGTTACGGGGCGCGATCGCGCCGAAGAAACCGAGTACGCCATAGCACTCGGCGATTCCTGAATACGCGCGTGCGTAGGTGGGATCCAAATCGATGGCTCGTTCGTAGCACGCGATGGCTTGGCGCAGCGCGCCGGTCGAACGCTTGGCCCAGGCATGCCGTCCGCGCAGATATTCAACGTAAGCGTCGGCGTGGACGGCGCGATGCGCGGCCCCCTGAGGCATCGTCGGGCCCTGCCCCTCGGGACCAGGTGTGGCGAGCCGTGACCGGATGCCGTTCACGATGGCCCTGGCGACGTCGTCCTGCAGGTCGAGGACATCCGTCAGGTCGCGGTCGTAGGTCTCGGCCCAGAGGTGCTCGTCCGCGCGCGCATCGACGAGCTGTGCCGCGACTCGGACGCGATTTCCGGCTCGCATGACGGAACCTTCCACCACGGCATCGGCGTTCAATATGCGCGCGATCTCGGGAAGCGGCGGCCGTGGCCGCTTGAACTGCATCGCCGACGTCCGGGAGATTACCCGAATCGACCCCAGCCGGGCGATGGCCGCAGTGATCGCCTCCGTCATGCCGTCCGCGAAGAATTCCTGCGAGTCGTCTCCGGAGAGGTTCTCGAAGGGCAGGACGACGACTGTGCGCAGGCCCTCTTCCCGCGCGGGGTTCGTCCCCGCGTGCCGCGGCGTCGAGTGCCCCGCGGAAGGCGGCCGCAGTCGGGAAGCGCGCGCCGGGGTCCTTCGACAGCGCCCTCGTTACGAACGCGCCCAGCGACGCTGGGACATGTGGCGGAAGCGGCGGCGGTTCCGACCCGAGAATCGCCGCGCTCATCTCAAAGGGCGTGGCTCCTTCGAAGGGACGGCGTGACGCGCACATTTCGAACAGCGTCACCGCCAGCGCCCAGAGGTCTGCTCGTTCGTCTGCTTTCCCGCCCCGCAGGACCTCGGGCGACATGTAGGCCAGCGTGCCGGCGATGACCCCGGCTTCCGTCAGCGTCTCGGCTGGTCGCGTGACGTCGTCCGCGGCAACGTTGGTTCGCCGCGACAGGCCGAAGTCGAGCACTTTGATCCGATTCTCGGCCCCGAATACGATATTCGCGCTCTTGAGGTCGCGGTGGACGACACCACGACCGTGGGCGTGAACGAGCGCCGCCGCGACCTGCGCGCCGATTGCGATCACGTCGTCGGGCGAGAAAGGCCGCGCGGCCATCCGATCCGACAGCGTCTCACCCTCGACGTACTCCATCACAATGTACGCGTCCGACCCCGACTCTCCAACCTCGTGGACGGTACAGATGCCTGGATGGTTCAGCGCGGAGGCGGCGCGCGCCTCGCGGAGCAGCTGGCTCGCGCCGCCCGGATCGCTGGGCGTGCGGACGAACTTGAGTGCCACGGGTCGATCGAGGCGCGTGTCGCGGGCGAGATAGACGACCCCCATTCCACCGCCGCCAATCTTCCTGACGATGTCGTAATGGCCGACCGTGCTGCCGATCATTGTCTCGCCAATCATACTGATTGGAGGCCGGCTGCGTCGTCGTCGGCACGGGGGCGAGGGCGCTAATGGCGTCAGACGGTAGCAGGAGCCGCGGCAAGACGAAAGCGGTAGTGGCACGGGCGGACTCGACGAACGCTTCGACGTGGCCTCATCAGAGTCTGGGCGGAGCGAGTCCCGTGAGTCGTCGGGACGCCTACTTCGCCCTGGCCCGGGCGTAGCTACTGTTTTGGTCACTCCACACGCTGACTACAAAATTGCCGCTCATCCAGGCAGTGACGGACGGTCTCCACCAACATCATCGCCGCTGATGATCGACTGGAGGACGTCGCTCGCCAGCGTCCGCACACCCGTCGCACAGCCGGCGGTTCAGATCCCGATTTGACCGTGGAGCTGGGCGAGTTGAGAACTAGGAAGAACCCAGTCCTTCCGTGCTGAATGTCGATTGGTGCGGACGGACTCGAACCTGCTGCGGCGTCTTGCCGGCTCCCTCAGTGGTCAGAAGTGAATGAGTTGGCAGCATCGGCCGTACCCATTCGCACAACTCGCACACACTACGGCCGGAACCCTTCCGCGGCCGTGTCCGCGCACCACGCGTAGCGAATAGGTAGCCGGCGTTAGTCGCGACAAGAGAGTTGGTCGCGGTGGCGTTCAACCGCCGGTACTTGCAACTGTGGATCGGCGCTGCCTAGAACTGCCACCAGCGTGTTACCGTGGCCGAATTTCGGCCAACACTTTCACCAGACAAGCTGACGGGCACCCAGGTTGGTGCAGTGAACTCTTCCACAAAGGGCGTGAACCCTTTGGAATCTCAGTGGTGGGGAATCCAATGGCGACAGCGATGCGGCCAAAGGGCATGGCGCGCGAAGGCTCGGCTCCGACACCTCGGAGGACAGGGACCCTTCTGAGTGGGGTGGGCGACGCCGCTTAAGGCGTGTCGACGTCGCAGCCGCCCTCGCTTTAGAAGGCGCAACCACTTATGCGTGCGTCAGCAATTCACAAACACCCGTTCGAGGGGAAGATAGACGGCGCGGCGGTTAGTCGGTCCGGAGCGTGACTGCCGGGTCGATGCGGCCGGCGCGCCACGCCGGGACGATCATCGCCACTGTGCCCAATGCCACCAGGAGGATGGTGATGGTGGTGATCACGCTCGCTTCGAACGGCCGCGTCTCGTACAGCAGTTCCTGAACGAACCGCCCGCAGGTGTAGGCCCCCGCGAGCCCGAGCAAGGCCCCGAGTGCAATGATCCACATGCCCTGTCGCAACACGAGCGTGAGGAGTTGCCGCGGCCTTGCGCCCAGCGCGGATCGGATTCCGAACTCGCGCGTGCGCTGCGCGACCGCCCACGAGACCGACCCGTACAGGCCGCCCAGCGTCAGCACCAGCGCTATCGAGGCGAAGAGCATCGCCAGAATCGTCCGGAACCGCGGCTGGCCCAACGACTCGTAGAGCATTTGTTCCAGGGACTGAATGCGGCCGACGGCAACGTGTCGGTCGAGCGAGCGCACGGTGTCTCGCAGCAACGGGCCCGCCAGTGAAGGCGTCGCCATCCGAAGAACGACGTGCGTCGAAAGGCTCGGCCATTGTCGCGACGTCAGGTACATCGTGGTGGGCGCATCCGACGCCTGCCCGAAGAGCCGCGCGTCGCTCACGACGCCGATGACTTCCGCAACCGTCGGATCGCCGCGATCGATGACCAGCCGCTGGCCAACAGGATTCGTCTGCGGGAAGAACTCCCGTGCCATGCCCTCGGTGATGACGACGACGGGCGGTGCTCCGGATCGATCGGCCGTCGTGAACGGACGTCCGCTGGTCACTCGCATCGCGAGCGCTGCGAAGTAGTGCCCGTCCACATAGCGCAATTGCGCAAAGCGCCTGGCCGCGTCCGACACCGGCGCGTTGCCCTCTCGATGGACGGCCGTATCGCCGGCGCCGACGAGAGGCGGCGCCGAGGCGAGTGCAGCCGCCTCGACGCCGGCTGCTGACGAGAGGCGCGCGAGCAGCGACTCATACCAGCTGGCGACCCTAGCGTCCGAATCGAACGTCTCCGGAGGCAGCGACAGCTGGCTCAGCACTACGTTGCGTGCGCTGAATCCCGGGTCGACGGATTGAAGCCGCCAGAGGCTCTGCACGAACAGGCCTGCCGCTGCGAGCATCGTGAACGACACTGCAATCTGTGCCACCACGAAGGTATTGCGCATGCGCGTTCGGGACCGCCCTCCTCCCACTCGTCCTCCCTGGCGCAGCGAATCGGCCGGGTCCTGGCGGCTGGCGTGCAACGCCGGGACCGCTCCGAAGAGCAGCGTCGTAACGGCGGCGAGAAGCACCGCAAACGCGACAACGGTGAGATCGATGTCAATGTCCGTCAGCCGAGGGAGATCCACTGGTCCGAGCCGCTTCAGCAATTGCACGAGCCACCACCCCAGCACGAGTCCGGCAGAGGATCCCACGGAGGCGAGCACGAGCGATTCGATGAGCAGCTGCGCGAACACGCCACGGCGCGTGGCGCCGAGCGCTGCCCGAAGCGCGAGCTCGTTCTGACGGACGACGCCGCGCGCGAGGAGCAACCCTGCGACGTTCGCGCAGGCGACGATCAGCAGCAGGAGCACAGCGCCGAAAAGCACGAACAGCACCTGCCTGAGATCACCGACGACACGCTCGTGCAGCGACAGAAGGCGGAGCTTCCAGGTTTCGTTCTCGGGGTACGTCGCCTCGAGCTGGCGCGCAATCGTGTCCATGTTGGCCTGCGCCTGCCGAATCGACGCGCCTGGCTTGAGTCGGCCGATCAGTCGGAGGAAGTGGAAGCGTCGCACCTGGAACTCGGAGTCGTTGAAGGTCAGCGGCGCATACAGATCGACCGGATCCGTCAGTCGAATGAACGCGTCGAACGGCAAGGCGAATCCCGCGGGCATGATGCCGACTACCGTGCGGACCTTGTCGTCAACGCGGACGGTCCTGCCGAGCGCATCCGGCGAGGCGCCGAACTGTTCGCGCCAGAGCCGCTCGCTGATGATGACGGGCTGCGCCGCGGTGCTTGATTCCTCTTCTTTGAAGAAGTCGCGTCCGACGATCGGAGCGACGCCCAGCGTGGTGATGAGCCCTGCGCTGACCGACGCCATGTTGAGCCGTTCCGGACCGCTGCCTTTCGCGACCGTCACCATGTTGGGAGCGATCACCATCGCGCCGAGCGACTCGAACACCTGGTTGCGTGCACGGTAATCGAGGAAATCCGGTGGCGAAATCGCGGCCGAGTCGTTTAGCCTGAACGCGCCATACATCCAGACCAGCTCCTCGGGTTGCTCGTACGGCAGCGGCTTGAGCAGCACGCCGCGCACGGCCGAGAACATCGCGGTTGCGCCGCCGATGCCGAGCGTGAGCATGGTGACGATCAGCAGGGTGAAGAAGGGCTGCCGCGAGGCGATGCGGCACGCGTCACGCCAATGAGCCATGGCTGGACTCTCCCTGTCGCTGGTCAGATGGGCCCGCGCCCGCCCGAACGAAAGACGGACCGGTCGGTGCTAGGAACTTAGCATAGCCCGCTGCGTCGATGGGAACTTTGTGACGAAGTGCTGAAAAATGCGGCTTGATGACCCGTCACCACAGCACCACACGCCCGCGGCCGCATCTGCTACCGGCGGCGCAAGATTGTGAGCCAGGTGCTTGCCGGCCAGCGCGTGGGCGTCAACCAGGTGGACGACTATCTTGGCTCGTCACCTTCATGCACTACGATCTCGGGTACTTCGACGATGAGACGTTACGACCACTAATCAAGAAGACCAAAAACCTTAGCGTACCCATCGAGGTGTTCTATAGCCAGCGGCGGCGCCACTCGACGCTCGGCCAGATCAGTCCGGCCGAGTTCGAACGACGGGCCACTCACGCGGCATAGTCAACGCGTCGACCAGATCGGATCACGCCCGGGTCGGAGTCCTGGATTTGTGTGGCTGGACGTTACGGGCAGGCCCGTCCGACGGCCTCAGCTAAGGTTGGTGCGGAAGAGAGGACTCGAACCCGAGAAAGTTCTCGGCCAATCGCTCATAACGCACGACGAGTCGTCGAAAGTTCTGGAACCAGGCGAAGAGTCGCTCAATCTTCCACCGCCGTTGGTAGCGTCGCAGCGAGCGACCGTCTTGCGTTCGATGTCTTCGGGTCCTCCGGTGTGGCGCAATCAGCTCCACGCCTCGCTGAGCCAGTGCTGCATCCAGTCTGTCTGACTCGTAGGCGTTGTCGCCGATGAGACGCGTGGGAAGCGGTCTGACGAATCGCTCGGCGAGCGTCGCGCGCACCAGCGTCACTTCATGCGGCGTGGCGCTGTCAATGTGAACGGCGCTGGGAAAGCCCTGGCGATCGGCGATGGCCATGATCTCGGCCAAGGTCGCACAACGGGCATTCAGTCAACCTTCGCCAGCGCTAATACCGCTTTCCTCTGTGGATATCGGCGACTCCGATCGGTTCGTCGAAAAGGAGTTGCGGCCCGAATTGCTGGAAGCACCGTTCGTCCCGGCAGGGCATCGCGCTGTCACTGCGCCGCCAGCCGGCGTACGACCATAGCTATCATTTCATCTCGACGTTCCTGGTCGATCACGTTGCTTGGCATGCGGAGAGATTGCGAAGGGGATAGACGATGACGCTCAATCGACGCGAGTTCGTTCAATTGGCCGCGGCAATGGGGGCCTCGCTGGCATGGGGCGGCTCGGCTCGAGCGTCAACCACCGGCTGGCATGAGCGGCGCGAACTTTATCCGGAGGGCGTCGCGTCCGGCGATCCCGATCCGAGCAGCGTTATCCTCTGGACTCGGCGGCCGTTCGAGTCGGGCGGCCGACGTGTGCTCACGGTGGAGGTTGCCGAGGATGATGCGTTCCGGCGGGTCGTCGCAAAGGCGTCCGCGCCGGTCTCAGCGGAATCGGATTGGACGACGCGCGTGCTGGTCGGTCATCTCAAGCCTGCGCGCGTCTACTGGTACCGCTTTACCGATGGAGAGGGGAACGGTAGCCGCGTCGGCCGGACGATCACCGCGCCGCTGGCGAACGATCCACGGCCGGTCAATTTCGCCTTCGTCAGCTGCCAGAGCCTCAATGAGGGCAAGCTCAACGGCTATCGCCGGATGATCTTCGAGGATGAGCGCGCGGCGCCCGCCGATCAACTCGGTTTCGTTCTCCACCTCGGTGATTTCATTTATGAGGTCGTCGAATATCCCGACGAGCTGCCGACGCGGTACCGACCGCACGATCTACGAAGTCGGCCGGATTCCCGATGGCGGTCAAACCGGCAAATTCCATTACCCGCTAACGGTCGACGGCTATCGCGTCGTCTACAAGGGCTACCTTGCCGATCCCGACCTGCAAGAGGCGCGAGCGCGTTGGCCGTTCGTCGCCATCTGGGACAATCACGAATTCTCCTGGCAGGGCCGGCAGAGCATCGTCCAGGCAGGGGGCGCTCCGCAAGCGGGCCAGACTGTCAAGGTCGCCGCCAACCAGGCATGGTTCGAATATATTCCCGCGCGCGTGAAGGCGCCGAGCGGATCGCTCCACACGTTCGGCGCGCTGGCGGTGAAAAATGTGCCGATAGAAGAGTGGGACGACAGTGGCCTCGGGATGGAACCCAACAATCTGCGGGCCATCAACAGCCTGATCGCCTATCGGTGTTTGCGCTACGGCCGGCACCTCGATCTCATTCTCACCGACCAGCACAGCTTCTGCGGCGACGACCCGACCGATGCGGAGGGCGTTGGCAAGATTTACGATCCGACTTTCAACGGGATGTTCTCTGAACCGGCGATGATCGCGCTCGATGCCGGCCGCACTTTCAACGGCGGCAACCCGCCCGCCGAACTCAGTTTTGGCGACGTCAGCATCCCGAATCCGCGAAAGGATTCACCGCCGCGCACGATCCTCGGGGCCCGTCAGAAGCAATGGTTCATGGACCAGCTCCGTCGGTCCGCGGCAACCTGGAAGATCTGGGGCAGTTCGCTGGGTGCCCTCGATTTGCGGGCCGACCCGCAGAACCTTCCCGATGGACTGACCAAGCAGAAGTGGCCGGCCGACACCTTCGCGCAGATCGGCAGCGGCGATTATGGCAGCGCCTACCACGAGCGTGGCGAAATCTATGACCTCGTCCGCGATTCGAAGATCACCGGATTCGCGATCGTGTCGGGCGACCGTCACAGCTTTTGGGCCGGCTATGCCGCCTCCTTATTGCCACCCGCCAAGTTCGAGCCGGTCGGGATCAGTTTCGTCGGCGCCTCGCTGGCCAGCCCTGGGACGATGGAGGCTTATGAGCACCGTCTTCCCAAGGATCATCCGCTCCGTTCGCTGTTCCTGGCCGATCGGCCAGCGGGTAAGCCCGAATGGACCTACAACATGCTCCTCAAGCACGGCGTCCGCTCGTGCCTCGAATACGCCAAGAGTTTCGACCTGAAGCGCGCTCACGCCGTTTCCAATCCGAAACTTTCCCCGCACCTTGAATTCGTGGATATGGGCGGTCACGGCTATGCGACGGTGCGGCTCACCAGCGATGAAATGCGGACCGAGTTCGTCTGCATTCCACGCCCGATCACGCGCAGCGATCGTCCCGATGGCGGTCCTCTTCGCTACCGGGTCGTCCACACGGCATCGCTCTGGAAACCGGGCGAGCGGCCTTTGCTGCGCCAGCAAGTCATTGAGGGCGATCCCGGCCTTTCGATCTGAGATGGCTCCAGGCCGATGATTGCGCCCGCCGCTATGCTTGCGGTGGGGACCGCGCTTGCTGTCCGAAGGGGGAGGGAAGCTGCGCGGCACCCGGTCAAGGTCGCATAACGGGCATTCAGTCAAGCTGGCCCCGCGCTGATTCTTCCTCTCCGGGTGCTTTCCAAATTCGTTTTTCCGCGAGTCCCACACTCGGTGAAGCGTGCCCGGGCCGTCGCTCCTCGGGCGTGGGTAACGACTAGTCGTAGTGTTACCACGAAGGCACCCCCGACGGTGCGGATTGGGGGGTTGTTACACGCTCTAAAGCTCTGACGGCGACAGCGCGTTAATGCGGAGTCCCCTGAGGTCACAGCCTGATGAAGGAAAATGCGCGCACGACCGACGGCAGTGCCCACACCAGCAGCAGTCCGGCGGCGATGAGGCCCGCGACAATCTGAATCGGATCGATCACATCGAGCGGCGCCTGCGCCTTCCGCTCGTTGTTCCATCGCCGCACGAACTGCGCCCTCCACCAGAGCACGGTCGGGTCCGGAAGCGGCGCCCGCTGTGCATCGGGCAGGACGGCCACGCGCTTCATGAAGGCAGCGACCGCGTCCTCTTCCTCAGGCGTCAGGTTCCGACTGAAAGGCTCGAACATCATGCCCTCGCGACGATTCGCGCGGAACTCAGAAGTTCCCGGAGCCTGTTTCGTGCGCGCGACAGCAGCACCTTGACGCTGCCGCGGGCCAGGCCGAGGGAGTCGGCGATCTGCTGATGGTCCTGCTGTTCGACGTACGCGAGCCACAGCAACGCGCGCTCGCGTGGCTTCAAGGCCGCAAACGTCCGGGCCACCTCCTCGTCGTGCCCGGCCGGCGGCGGCTCGGGTGGAGGCGGGCGCAGGCGAGCGAGCCAGGACAGCTCGCGCTGCGCGTGCCGCCATCGATCCGTCATCAGGTTGCCGGCGACGCGGAAGAGATATCGCCGGCCGTCCTCATCGCTGAGATCGGACACTTCCGCGCAGAAGACCCGGCAGAACGCATCCTGAACGAGATCGTCCGCATCGGCGGCGTTGCCGGTCACCCGATACACGTACGACCACAGTGCCCGCGCATGACGGCGGTAGAACTCGCCAAAGGCAAGCTCCGTGAGCTCAGGCATGTCACGACACTGTTGTCACGTGAGGCGCACGGCGCGCCTGATCTTCGATCAGTCCCATCTTTCTCGAGAGACGGTACGAGACGAAGGAGGACAGCAGCAGTCCGACGCCGATGGCGGTCGAAACAGTCGCGAGAAACCCCAGGTTCTCCGGAACGGGGTACGGCAGCGTGACCCACCTGACGAACAGGAACAGCGCCGCACCGAGAACGACGAGCACGATTCCCGTCTGCACGGCGTGGAGAATACGTGTGTGCGCGCTGCCACCTCTCTCCGTCCCGATGACGTCGATGAACCGGCCGCCCCCCTCGGTGTTGAGAAACTCGCCGAATTCCCGGGTGGAGCCGATCCGTTCCAGGAGCTTCCCCTGAAACTCGGTCGATACCCTGAGCCTGCGCCACCGCAGGATGCCGTCGACGATTGTGAAGACGACGTAGCCCGTCAGCAGGAACGCCGCCGGCACGATGATGATTTCTGTGCCCATCTGCGCTTCTCCTCGCATGTACGAGATTTACCGATACAACGCGGGAGGCGCGTCAGCGGTTAACAGGCCCTGCAGGCGCTCCGGCCCTTTCCTTAAAGCCACATCCGGGTATTACCCGGTTTAACCGACAAAGGTCGGTTATCCATGTTGGCCAGGAGGATGACCGCCTTGACCTGCCGCCAAAATCCGCTCCGCGGATAAGTGTGAGGGTCTCGGTTTTTGAGCGATGGCATTGCGAGCGTTCAGCGCGCCGTAGCCAGCCGTTAGCCATTTTGTTAGCTGATCAGTGGGAAGAGGGGGCAATGATTTGGAATGACACGTGTAACGGAGCCCGTTCGGTAGTATCTGGTTACATGCCTGCGACGCCAAATGCTGCACTCGCGTTTCTGATGGCCGCCTCGCTCGCCGCGTGTGGAGGCACGTCGAGCGGCCCGGCGATGGAACACAAGATAGGCCTTGTGTATTTCGCGCCGGAAGACGGCGCCGACATGTGCATGAAGGGCCTGTTCGACGGCCTGAAGGAGCAGGGCATCGAGGAGCGGGTCAACCTGGAGGTCCGCCGGGCGCATGCCCAGGCGGAGATCGCCAACATCCCGCTGCTGATTCAGAACTACGACGGTTCTGACGTCGACGTCATCGTCGCCATGACCACGCCGGTGCTCACTGCCGCGGCGTCCATGGCCCGGTCCAAGCCGGTCGTGTTCACCTACGTCTACGACCCAATCGCGGCAGGCGTCGGCAAGAGCCGGACGGATCATCTGCCGCACGTCACCGGTGTCAGTTCGTTCCCGCCGGTCCAGGATACGGTAGACATGATTCAGCGGCTGGTGCCAGGCGTCCGCTCGGTCGGAACGCTCTACAACAGCTCCGAAGCCAACTCGGTCAAGGTGGTGGGCGTGGCGCGCGGCATCTTCGAGCAGCGCCGCATCCAGCTGCAGGAGATTGCCATCACCGGGACGAGCGAGATCTTTCAGGGAGCCCAAGTGCTGACCCATCGCGGCGTGCAGGCCCTGTGGGTGACCGGAGACAATACGGCGCTCCAGGGCTTCGACGCGATCGTGAAAGCGGCGCGCGACGCGAAGCTTCCCCTCATCATCAACGACCCGGAGTTCGTGCATCGAGGAGCGCTGGTCGCCGTCGGCATCGGCTGGTATGAAACCGGGAAAGCCGCGTCGAAGGTTCTCGCGCGCGTTCTGCGCGGCGAGCAGCCGCGTAGCATCCCGTTCGAGGAAGTCGCGGTCAAGAAGCTGGTGCTCAATCAGGACGTCGCGAAAGCGCTCGGGATTACGTTCCCCCCCGACATCGTCCAAGCCGCTTCCCAGTAATCCGATAACCGGTCTTTTTCCTCCCCGCTTTCAGTCGCGGCCCTGCCCGGGTATCCGATACCGCGAGCGTCGCACACCCGTCGCACAAGGCCGCCATTTCGGTTACCCGGCCGCCATCGGTGCACCAGGCAACGGAACTATGGGAGGAGCCGTCCCGACGTATCGAATGTCGTTGGTGCGGAAGAGAGGACTCGAACCTCCACCCGGTTGCCCGGACTAGCTCCTGAGTCGTGTGAATCTGATGCACATATTCAGTCGGAGCCGCCCTCACCGTCTCGCCTTGTAATCAGAAGTGGACCAATGAGGCACTACCGGCCAGATTGCTTCGCACAATCTCGCACATGTGAGGACGATTCTTCGGCAACGGATGCCGCGTCTTGGCGACGATTCCGGGCCCAACAGCCGCCGTAGCCGCTGCGAGTGGGCTCGCCGTCTCTTAGAAATCGCTGAGGATTGTTTGGAGTGCTTCGAACCGAGCGTGAGGCAATTTGCACTTTTTCACGCGCCCGGCCCAGCCGGCCGTGCGGCTCACAGGCAGCACGGACCGGCGTCCGCTTGCGTTCATGGTGCGCGAGCTGAGCCTGATGCCGGTGTCGCCCTCAGACGTCGAGCCGCAGCGCTGAAGCTCTTATAATCAGCCCATCTCATGGGTCTAGCCGTCGGTGGTTGCCGTGGTATCTAGGTCAGCGTGCGTGCTCTGGGCGGCCTTGGCGCTGCTTCCTCTCGACGCCACGAAGGAAGCCGCGGCACCCTCCCGGAGCGAGGAACAGAACTGGACACATCGGGTCCGCATCGCCGGCTACGGTCTGGGCCGCAGGTCATCAGCCGACATCGTGCGCGATGCCGCGGACAGCCATGTCTTCGGCATCGAGGTGGACAACGACATCACCGGCCGCTACGAGAGCTTCCTGAATCCTGAGGCGAAGCTCGCGGCCATCCGGGAACTGGCCACCGAGGCTCACGGGGCTGGGAACCGCGCGTTCGTGTACATCGCCGGGACCGAGTGCATCACGAAGGATGCCGACACCAGCCCGCACACGCTGGCCAAGGATCATCCCGATTGGCTGCAGCGCAAGCTCACTGGCGAACCCGCCTCATTCACCAGCGGCGCCGCCTTCTGGATCAGGAAAGGCGATGAGGACGTCTGGATCTCCCCATACGCCACGGCCTGGCGTGAGCAGTACATGCGGCGGGTGCGTCAGATCGCGGCGACGGGCATCGACGGCATCTACGTGGACATTCCGTACTGGATGACGCACTTCGACGGCTGGGAGGACTCCTGGGCGAGCTTCGACGACTACACGGTGGAGGCCTTCCGTCGCAAGACCGCCCTCGACGCCCGTCGGGACATGAAGCTTGGCGATTTTGCGGATCCACATTTCCGCCAGTGGATCGACTTCCGCATCGAGACCATCACGGAGTTCATGCGGGAGATCGATCGGAACGCCAAGGACGTCAACCCGAAGATCATGACGATCCCCGAGATCTATCCGGGGATCGAGCGCGCGGCAGTCGTGGTCGGCGCGGACGTCTACCAGCTATACGGCGTCACGGATGCCATCGCCCACGAGTACGAGTTCGGCGGCGGGAACCACATGGCGACCTCGCGCACGTCGCTCGACTGGTTTCGCTACCAGGTGGGCATGCGCTCTTTTCGTGCCTTCGCGCAGGGCAAGGCCACCTGGATTCTCAACTATTCGTGGGACGGGGACGCGCGCATCGCTCCGCCGGAGCCGATGATGAACCTCGCCATGTCCGTCGTCATGGCGGGGGCGAACTTCTGGGACGCTGCCACCCATGTGATGTCGGGGTCCAACGATCTGCCTACTCGCAAGCGCATCTTCAGCTGGATCGAAAAGAACGAGAACACGCTCTACGCGCCGCGCACGCCTATCCGTCCGATCGGCGTGTACTTCTCGCCATCGACCCGGAACTACTTTCCGGACGTGTTCCTGCGCGCCTACCAGGGCATTGTCATCCTGTTGCTGCAGACGCATCGCGAGTTCCAGATCGTGACTCCGCGCACGCTGACGGCCTTTAGTGGATCCACGCTGATCCTTCCTGATGTGCGCCTGCTCGGAGAGGCCGAGCGCAGCGCCCTCAGCGCCCTGGTGTCCAGAGGCGCGCGGCTGATCGTCACCGGCACGGACGCGACCGATCTTCCGGCTTCTGACGCGGTGCGGCGGTTTCCGGAGTGCCCCGGGAGCGCCTACCTCGCCAACCTCGAGAAGGACTTTCTGAAGACCACGCCTGCGGCGTCGGCCGACTTCATCAACGCGCTGCCTCGCGATCAGAGAGTCCGCATCGACGCGTCCTCGTCGGTGGCGACCGAGATCGCGAGAGTGGACGGGAAGCTGCACATCTTCTTCGCCAACTTCGACGGTCTGGTGGCCGGGCAGAATGCCGTGCAGACCCCGCAGAAGGGAATCCGCGTCAGCCTCCCAGCCGGCGGCACCGGCAGGGGCTGGTTCCTGCCTTTCCTGGGCGAGGCGGTGGAACTCCACGGCGAGCGCCAGAACGGCACGCTCGTGTTCGTGCTGCCGGACGTTCAGAAGGGCGCGGTCGCGTGGTTCGACGGCGACACGTCGATCGACTAGTTGGTCGGGCCGGATCGGTGGCGACCCTACATGAACGGCCGCGATCTCATTCGAGTGGATCGCGACACTCACGAAGGCCAGCGTCATGACGCCACTCGCCTTCGTCCTGGCCAATGTCACAGGGGCGCGGTCGTGTGGTTCGAGCCGATGGCTTCTGGGCGCCGTGGCCCAGTTGTTAGAACCCGAGCCGCGCGCCGATCTGTATCTGCCGTTGCGAGAGCGCCGTGTAGGTGATGGTCCCGGCCGACTCGCCATCGTCGACGTAGTTGTCGGGTAAACCGAAGTTGGGATGGTTGAAGGCGTTGAAGGCCTCGATCCGGAACTCTACGCGGGCGCGATCCCCGATTCTGAAGCCCTTCCGCATGTAGAGATCCGCCGTTCGCGTCCCAGGCCCCACGAGGCTGTTGCGCCCCGCGTTGCCGAAGGTGAACTCGGCCGGGGTGCTGTAAGCCTCGGGGTTGAACCAGCGGGCGGGGCTGGGGTCAGTAACAGTCGGATCGCCGGTTAGGTCGGGCCGAAGCTGGCCGAAGGTGCCGGTGTTCGACGTGTCGAGGCTGGTTGCGGGCGAAAACGGGAACCCCGCGGCGATCGTCACGATCCCACCCACCTGCCAGCCGCCGAAGATCCAGTCGACCACGCCCGACTTGTCCAGGAAACGACGCCCCGTGCCGAACGGCAGCTCCCACGCGAAGCTCGTGACGGAGCGATAGCGCTGGTCGTAATCGGCCGGACCGTGCTCGGCGCGGATGTTGTAGCTGTCTGGAGGCCACGGCGAAGCGCAGCAGATCTCCGGCTGGTCGTTGAACGCCTTGCTATAGGTGAATGCGGTGAGCAACCAGATGCCGTTGGTCCACCGCCTGTTGAGTTTGAGCTGGAGCGAGTTGTAGGTCGAGGTGCCCGCGTTGGTGATCGACCCGAAGTTGCCATACTGCGGATAGGGCCGCCGCTCCTGCGGGTCGCCCGGCCCGGGCTGCGGCTGGTTGTAATCGCGCAAGACCTGCAGGTGGGTTCCCTTGGACCCGACGTACGCGACCTCGAGGAGCGTGTTCCAGCCGACGTCGCGCTGGACGCTGACGTTCCACTGCTGGTAGTAGGGACTCTTGAAGCGCAGATCGGCGGAGAGGATCCCCGGGAACGAGGCCGCGGCCGGGTCCAGCGCCGGGAAACCCTGGCTCACGGACGCCGCGGGCGTGACACCAAACTCACTCGACTTCGACAGCGCGAAAAAAAAGGGCATGCTGTAGCCAAGCTGGAAGCCAGTGCGCACTTCCTGCGCCCCGTAGAAGATTCCGTAGCCGCCACGGAACGCCGTCTTGCCGTCCTTGAAGGGTGACCAGGCGAACCCAAGGCGAGGTGCGAAGTTGAACTTGTCGACTTCGATCAAGCCTCGGGAATTGCCGTCCTGGTTGGCGACGAGAACCTGGCCGGTCGCGTAGTCGAAGTTGCTCTGGCGATCGTCGGCCTCCACGGTGGGGCCCGTGTAATCCCAGCGCAACCCGAGATTCAGCGTCAAAGCCGGCGTCACCTTGAAGTCGTCCTGGAAGAACGCTCCGACGACAGGCGTGCGGTTCCTCGTCTGGGTGATATTCGAGATGTCAATCTGAGAGGAGTAGCCAAGAAGCGCGTCGGCGAGTGCGTCACCTGTTCCGTCGTTGTGATCGGGGTCCTGGGTGAACTCGCCGCTGAAGCTGAACTTGCCGCGCGGCTGCGGGATCTGGAACAGATCGAAGTAGCTCCGCCGAAGCTGGAAGCCGGTCTTCATGCTATGGCGGCCGCGGACCAGCGACAGCGTGTCGGAGAGCTGAAGCTCCTGGCTGAGGGTGTAGGTCGGGATGAACTCGGGGTCGCCGACGTGGCTGTAGCCGGCAGGATCGAAGACCGTGATGCCCGCCACCGCCGGATCGTTTACCACACCGGGCACGGTCAGTTCGGGCGGGGGAGCCTGCTGACCGCCGACGGTGATTCCGTCAGAGCCCTTGACGCGATTAAAGCCCACGCGCAGCTCGTTGACCATGTTGGGGGAGAAGACGTGACTAAAGCCTACCGCCGCACCCCAGGTCTTTGAATCCGACGTCCCCGTTCCGTAGTCACCGCCGTTGGCGAGCCCAGGAAGAGGCGGCTCGAGGAAACGGTTCCCCTTCGTCAGCGACAGGCGCAGAAAGAGCCGGTTGTTGGCGGAGAATTGGTGGTCGACTCGGACGTCGCCCTCGTTGATGTTGTTCGTCGACTTGGGGTTCACGAGGTAGTTGTTCTTGAGCCCATCCTGGTTTGGATTCGGATAGAGGTTGATGAAGTTCTCGGCGAGGGGATCGAAACGGTCTGGCGGGATCACATTGCTGGGAAACGGCTCCCCGTTCAGCGGGTCGTAGATGACGCCGTTCCCGTCGCCGGAGAAGTCGCCGTGGCGTTGGGCGGCGGTCGGCACTGAGTAGATCCCCGTGTCGGCGCTCCGACGGCGGGTGCCCTGGTAGTCCACGAAGAAGAATGTCTTGTCCTTCCGGATCGGACCGCCCACCGTGCCACCGAACTGCTGGAAGTGGAACGGCGCCTTCGGGGAGTTCGGGTCCTCGAAGTAGCCACGAGCGTCGAACGACTCATCGCGCAGGAAATAGAAGGCGCTTCCGCTGACGGTATTGGCCCCGGACTTCAGTGAGGCGTTGATCACCGCGCCCCCAGACCGGCCGAACTCCGCTGAGTAGTTGCTCGTCTGGACCTTGAACTCCTCGATCGCGTCCACATTGGTGTACAGGACCGCTTCGCCGCCGTCGTTACTGTTGTTGTCGATGCCGTCGAGAAGGTAGTTGTTCTGCCCGCCGCGCGTGCCGTTCACCACGAATGTCGCGTTGACGTTGCCGTTGCTCCCCTCGGCGGTGCGGATGACGCCGCTCGTCAGGGTCGCGAGGTCGATGTAGTTGCGGCCGTTCAGTGGCAAGTCGACGATCTGCCGCCTGTCCACGACCTCCCCGAGTGAGGACGTCTGTGACTGGACGAGTGGCGCCTCGCCGGTCACGACCACTGACTCCTTGATGTCCCCCGGCTCCAATTCGAAGTCCACGCGCAAACGGTCCTGGACGCGCACCACGATACCCTCGCGGGTCTGCGTCTTGAAGCCCGCCAGCTCGACCGTGACGGAGTACGTGCCGATCCGAAGGGGCGTCGCGACATAGTTCCCCTCAGCGTCCGCGATGAAAGTGGTCACGGTGTTCGTCGCGGCTTCGCGCAGGCTCACGGTCGCTGCGGGGACGACCGCGCCGCTATTGTCGCGGATGGTGCCGAGAATCGATCCCGTGTCAACCTGGGCTTGGGCTGTTCCCGCGCAGAGCGCCGCCAGGACGAGAATGAACGGAATTCGGAGCCGCAGCATGTGTCCCTCGCTGTTCAGCAAAAGCCGCCGTTCAAACGCCACCGGGCTGATCGGCCAGACCGTCGAGTGTCGACGCCATTGGTTATAGAACACCTCGAGGTCCTCGAACAACTCCATCGTGGCCTCGCCCTCGCTCTAGAACCGATCTGCCAGCGCGCTGTTCACCGTCGAGAAGACGCTCACGATCTTGGCCCTGCCCCGACGCCGCGGCCAGCCCTGACAACACGGGCGTGGACTCGGCGAACGGTTGAGCGATCTCCCGCCACATCGTACTCGTCCGCATCATCGCATTGAGGATCGTGCGCAACTTGCGCATGCAAGCGATGAGTGCGACCTTCTTGGGTTTCCCGCCGTCGAGCAGGCGGCAGTAAAAGGCACGCAGGGCCGGGTTACGACGGGTCGGACGAGAGCCCCATGTAGAGCACCGCGCGGACGGGCGCGCGGCCGCCCCAGACCACTCGCTTACCTCGGAGTGTGCCGCTGTCGCGGCGAGCGATGCCACCCCGACAAGCGCGGCGATCTGTTTGCGATTGAGCCGCCCCAGTTCGGGGAGGCCCGCGAGGAGTGTGCGTCTCACGACGGGACCGATGCCCGGCACGGTGCGGAGCAGGTTTTCTTTCGCACGCCAGGCCGGACTCTTCTGGATGGTCTCGTCAAGATCGCGATCGACTGCCGCGATGCGGCGCTCCAGCCAGCGGATATGTCGGGTGATTTCTCGACGGAGGCGGCGCCGCGGCATGCTCCACGCGATTCCCCTCGGCGGTGAGCATGTCGAGGAGTTGACGGCAACGCGTGATGAGGGCCTCAAGTTGCTGCAGCACCGCATCCGGCAGGGGACGCGGATATGGGTGCATCCGCTACGGTGAAATTGGGGTTGGTGCGGAAGAGAGGACTCGAACCTGCTCGCGGCGTCAGAGGCGACGCGGCATGACTGAGGCCCGCTTCCGTTCCGAGCGAGCCAGCGGCGAGCGATGGTGCGGAAGAGAGGACTCGAACCTCCACCCGGTTGCCCGGACTAGCTCCTGAGTCGTGTGAATCCAGTGGACTGAACTACTCAGACCCGCTGTTGCCGGCTCCCTCAATGGTCAGAGGTGAACCGAGTTGGCAGCATCGGACATATCGACTCGCACAATCTCGCACACACCACGGCCGGAACCCTTCCGCGGCCGTGTCCGGACACCACGCGCAGCGAATAGGTAGCCAGTCCTAACGGCCCAGTCAGTAGAACCTCAAGCGAGCCGCCGGCACCACCACACGTCTCTAGTTTGGATGCCGTCGTTTTCGGCCAGAGCGTCAGGGCACCACAGTCGAGTCGGGGAAGGCGGGCTTGACCGCGCCCCCGCCCAGGCCTACTCTCGGAGCGCTTTCCGGCCAACGGTGCAGTGTCATCAATAGGAGGCTGCCATGAAGAGGATGGTCCGACTTGGCGTCACGTTGCTCCTGAGCGGGGTGGTTGGCGTCGCGCTAGCGGCGCAGAACCCGAAGACCACGACGGTGCAGGGGAAGGTCACAGCAGTCACAAACGATTCCCTCACGATCACGCACGGTGCAGACACCATGACCTTTGCCGTGGACTCGGCCACCAAGCTGACGGGCAAAGGCATCGGGACGATGGCAAGTGAGAAGAAGGCGAAAAACGAGCCGTTGACCATCACGGATGGTGTCGCCACCGACGACATGGTCAAGGTGACGTACCACGAGATGGAGGGGAAGATGCACGCTTCCCAGGTTACCATCGTCCAGAAGAACCTGCAGGGTCAGATAAAGAAGTAAGCAGCGGAGGAGCCGGGAAGCCGTGGTCTGAAGTGGCTTCGCGTGACGAAGCCTGGGTTTTCTGGTGCCGATGTTGACCGGGGCTGGCATTTGTTGGCCAAGGTGTCTCCATACCACCAAATACTGCAAGGATTACGTGCTGATGGAGATCGACACGGCTTCGTCGTCGATGCGTGCGTGGTGCCAGTGACCGGCACCGGCGAACGCGACGCAGCGCTGAGCCTGGTGGCGGCCCTGCCGGTGGCGCGGTGCACGGTCGGCGGGGACAAGGACTATGACACGCGAACATCCAGTGGCGCGCCGGCTTCATCAGAAGGCATTCCCTGCACGCGATCGAGGAATTATTCGCCGCTCTTCCTTCCGTGGAGCCCTACCCACCCGGGTCATCAAGATACCGTTGCGCATACCTGGAACCGCCTTTTCCCCGCAGGAGCAGGTCTGGTCGGCGTGAGCGTGGGCGTGGGCGTTGCGTTACCACCGATGCCCATCGGTGGGGTGATGTTCCTCGCCATCACGGCTCCGAAATCGATTGTCAGAATTAAGTCGATCCCGGCGGCGAAGTTTGGCCGTCTTGCGTCAGAGTTTTCCCCTGGTGACGGCATCGGCGAAAACGCCCAGCATCAGGACCGACGCGATGCCGCACGTCCAGATCTCCATCTCGAGGTAGTAGAGGACCAGGCTGGTCTTCGGTTTCAATGCGAGTGAGTTCTGCGCCAGCTCGTCGGTCAGCTCCACGTTCGTCAGGCCCGCGTAGACGTAGGCGAGCGTGACGAACGCGACCGCCGCGAAGAACGCGGTGTGGACGATCGCAGACTTCGGCGGCCGGTATTGAGAGAGATACCATCCCATCCGCCGAGAATCAGGGTCACCGTGGACACGAGATACGTGTTTAGCTCCTTCACCATGTCCACCGCCTGCGACTGCGAGGCCGACACCTCGCCGTCCTTCAGCGTGACGAGGTCGACGAAGGATGGATGCCGCACGAAGTGCGCGAGCAGCGCATAGGCCGCCATCAAGGCGATGGCGATACCGAGCGGCACGAGTCGCGACGGTGTGGACGCAGGCTGAGCGCCGGCCATGACGCTATCGTCGCCGCGCCACCAGCGCTGCGAGAAACACGACGATGATCCCGCCGAGGATCGCGTAGCCCCACGGGAGTGCTCGGCGGGAATCCGGTCCCGGCCCGGGTGACGGCCCGGGCCCGGGCGGCGGACCGGGGCTCGACACCGGTGTGAGGGCCTGCGTGAACGAGTCGGCGTCTTCGCCAGGCGTGACATAGAACTGGCGCTCCGCCACTTCATATCCAGGCAGCCGAAAGGTAAAGGTGTAAGAACCGGGCTTGAATTGCTTGTCAGCGATGTTGGTCTTGCCGATCGAGAATCCAGCCGTGCTGACGTCGGCGCCGTCAGGCGTGCTCAGGATCGACAACTGCACGTGGCGCGTGAAGATGTCCGCCATCGCGACCTGATAGCTCTGTGTCGTGATCGGACCCGAGCCGACCGCTTGATCGATCGCATGCAGCGTGGCTTCGTTCCGGAATCGGATCTCCTCCACGGCCAGACCTGACGTCGAGAGCGCCGCCGACTGTTTCGTCAGGTCGTCCAGCATCTTCACACGCACGTCATCCGGTAATGTCTTCCCGCTCGTTCGCACGTGCGCGGTGATATCGGCCGGCAGCGTCGCGAGGACCTGTTTGGTCTTGTGATCGGTGACGCGCATCTCGACCTCGCGCGCATCCAGCTTCTTGTCCTGCGGCGCGTCGGCGAGCGGCGTGAGTAGTTTCGAAAGCTTGTCGTCCGATAGCGCACCTGTCACTGGTCCAATGTCGGGAGCCGTCGTCGCCTCCTGGTGTACGGCTTGCCTGGCGAGCACCCGTTTGGCGGCGTCGGTGAGCTTGATGCCGCGGGCCGCAGCGGCCTTGTCGATCTCCTGTTCGGCTTTCTGCACGGCCGCTGGCGAGACGGGCTTCGCGCGGGCCGCCTGCTGTGCGGCGAGCGCGGTGCAGGCGAGCAGGACGGCCGATGCCACGATCGACCCTGACGACGGGCGGTGTGTGCGCATGGCGCGGCCCTCCTAGTCGGGGCATTTTACCGGAAGTAGCGCGGAGCCGCAGCTGCCGGATCGCCATACAGAATAAAATGAACACATCTTCGCGCTGTCTGACTGCCAGGGTCTGTGCGTCGGCGCTGTTCGCCATTATGCGCGCGACCATAGCAGCTCGTCGCCGCACCTGCAGATGAGGCATCGATTTAGCCGGATTGGTGCGACCCGGCTAGCGCGGCGAAGCTGTTCTCCGGGTTGGCAACGGCGGGCACCTCGGTGGCGCGCGATGGATCGGGCAAGATTGTGGAGGTCTACCCCGCCGCTGCGCTTCGAACCTGGGGCTTCAATGCGGAGCGCTATAAGCGCGCGGAGAACCGCGCCGCTAGGACCGACTTGCTCAGGGCCATTCTGGCGGAGACTGCTACCTGGCTTGAGTTGTCTGACGGTGTACGGGCGCTGTGCGAAGAGAGCGATGACGCTCTCGATGCGCTTGTCGCAGCATTTGTCGCGAGGGCAGCGGCATGCGGATTGTGCGAAGAACTTCCGCCCGAACATCGCGCGTCAGCTCTACGTGAGGGATGGATTGCTCTCCCGCGGCCCGACTCGCTCGACGCTCTTTCCAACAGCATCGCGCCCTAGAGTCTGCGCACGCCGGTCTGGACACGGCCGTAATCGGTCACCGTGCGAGTCTCGGATACATCGTCAGCCGCGTCAGCATCATCGGCCACACACTGACGGTGCTGACGGTTAGTCTGGGTACTGCGACTCTCAAGCGTGACCGTGATCAGTGAGATCCTTCCATCGTGTGCGAGGAGAGGGGACGAGACTCACGCCCTCACGTCTTCTGTCGAGTACCTTCCGCAATCTCGCGAAGGGGTTTCCGCGTCTGACTGCGCGGCCATGTCGGACTGACAGCGCCTTTTCGTCGATGCCTCTTGCACCCGGCGAGATCACGGCCAGCAGCGTAGAGATCGGTCGATTTCGCGGCCGATCCGTCGTGGCCGTCGCGTGCGCCAGCAGCTCCTCGAGAACGGCTGTCGCATCTCCAAATCGAACTGACGCGGCGCCTGTACGCGGGGATCGCGTTCGCGTGGAGTTGGCCTGGCCGACGCGTATATGCCGCCGCGGGAGGCCGAGCCGAAGGCGAAGGCTGCCGGGTGGCCATGATCTACGCCAATCTCGGCGAGGAGGACGAGGCGTTCGCTTGGCTGGAGCGTGCGTACGAGGCGCGATCGGCCTTTCTTGCGGTCGGTGTCCTGACGTCGCCTGTGGTACGATCCGCTGCGCAGCGATCCGCGGTTCGCTGCGCTCTTCAAAAAGATGAATCTCGAGAAGCTGTGAGCGCATGCGAGCTCGACATCTACCGCAAGTGTGTGCGCGTAACCGCGCCGGACGATGTGCTATGGCTTCGTTTCTCTCAACTCGATAACCTTCTGCGGCATCGCATGGCACTCGCTCATCTGGTCGTTCACACGCTCAGCCTCGGCCTGCGGGAGTGCCTTGAGCAATATATTCAACGCCATATACTCGCCGCCCTCAACGACGGGGTCGAGAATGAAAACGTACGTATACGTCCCATCGTCATTCGCTTTTGTCGGGGAGAGCACTCGTGTCTGATCGTTTACTCTCTTGGTAATTGGGTCTTTCGTGGCGGCGGACCTCAGCGCAGCGAAGACCTTCTGCACCGCATCCTCAAACTGCTGCTTCTTGTCTGCCTTGATTGTATTGATGACCACGTGAACGATGGCGCCTTCAGGCGCTGCTTTCGCCGGGTGGGACAACGTGCGTTCCGCCGTCGCAGTCACACCGGAGATCAACAGGATCACAACTATGGCGCGAACGTTATGAACACTGTCGTTGAAAAACATGCTTCCCTCCAGAATCTTGAACACGTTTACCTCGTCTTCGAGTTCGGGCGCCGGATCATACTTGAGGTGAATCGCGAGTGTGAGACTCGTTCCTTACCGACTACATCTTCGATCCTGTGGCGCCCTTGAACGCCGCCGTATCCACTTCCACCTCCGCTCCTTCAGCGCCTGCTTCATCCCAAAACCCCGATCTCTGCGCGATGCGCATCGCGCTCAACTCGGTGCGCCGGAATTCGTCTCCTTCGAGTAGCCGATGCAATGTCAACCTGATCACTTGGCTAACTGAAAAGTAGCGTACTTCATCGAACCGTCACTGAGTTTCAACTGCAGCTGGCGACACGTTCCGCCCCACGCTTTATCAGTCTTCCAGACGTACATGTATATGGCTGTCGATGCGTCGTACGACAAGCTGCTTGCGCCTGCCGAAACGGTTTGCTCGATGTCGTCAAGCGGCGTCCCTGCCGTGCAAGAGATCTTCAACGAGGCCGGAGAATTACTCGCAAAAATCCCCAGACCTTCGTCGCCGCCTAAGCTGAACTTGATGGGTATAGCGCTACCAGCTTTTGTTCTGTTGAGCACCGGCACGTTGTCAACGGGCTGGTAAAAGCCGAAGATCCGTTGCTCTGCGACAACAAAGGGGGAAAAGCTCGTCGTTTGACCACAAATAATGTTGTTCTGAGTGTCGCGACTCGTGGTGATCTCTACCCATGCACCGTTGACATGGTGAAACAGTCTGGCGTTGTTCTCGTTGGCAAGTTGGCCCTCAAGCCACGTAAAGCAAATTCTCGCCGTCCCAGTGAACGTCGCAGTTGTCTCCACATCGTAGTAAATCGGTTGCTGCCCGCCGAGTAACTTGAACCCGTCTGGCGGCGGCGGCCCGGCCGTACTCGCTGTTACCGTTGTAGAGCCCGCTTCGGTGACAGTCCCGAACTCGATGGCAACTGGCGCTTGCGTGCCGTCTGGCAACGTTGCAATGGGTTCACTAACCACTCCCGTGCCCGTGCTAGTCACTACCACATTCGGAGAGGTGACTACGTGCGCGATCCCTGCCGATGTTTGTCCGCAAAGAACTCGTTCCCGAGATAACGGGCAGCAAACGAATGCGTCCCAGGCAGCAGATCCGTGCGGCTGAACGAGGCCGTGCCTGACGACAAGGTGGCTGTTGCGACGGATGCGACACCCTCGAACACTTCAATCATGCCGTCGGGCGGGCCGCTGGCCGCCGTGGCGCTCACGTCAAATGTGACGAGTTCGCCAAGGGAGGACGGATTTGGTGAAGTGTGCAACGTGACTGATGTCGGCTGGGGCGTGCTTATCCCGTCGGTGCCGTTCAACTGAAGAACTGTGTACTTGCCGGTCAAAGAACCGCCCGCGAAGACGCTTCCAATTGCATCCACTGCGACGCCCGACGCGGAGTCGCCTGCCGATCCGCCGTCCAATTCCCTGCGCCATAACTGGAGTCCGTCCGAGCCGCGAGATTTCAGCACAAAGAAGTCCCCTTGTGCGTGACTGGTTGCGACGTCATTCAGTATGACCCCCACCGTCACCGCGTCGCCCACGGCGTCGAGGGCAACGGCCGAGCCGAGACTTGTGGACAGGATTGGTCGAGGAACCGCGGATGCTCTGCCGCCAAAGCTCGACCCCATCGGACCCTCGGAACTTTGCAGTCAGCACGTGACCGTACCCGGTGGACCGGATTGTACAGGACTCCTGTGGCGAATGCATTCCCTGCGCTGTCAACGGCCACCGAATACGCCGCGTCCGGTCCAGCGGCGTCGA
>CAVXSR010000022.1:0-367500 GCA_963764495.1 Vicinamibacteria bacterium
ATGCGCCGAAGACGGTGGTCGGGTGGCTTGCGCGCTGCGGCGGACGCATCGTCTATCGCAATCCCGCCGCGCGATTCGGCACGCGCGATCCGCGCCGCGTCAGCACGGCGGTGCTGGTGATGATCGCGCTCGACGATCGCCTGTCCGCGGATGCAGCCGCGCGTGCTGGTCCGTGCGGCGAAGTCCGCGCTGTCTGGTGACCGCACGGCCTTCCGCTTATCAGACAGGCTCAGATCAAGACGCTGCGGCCGCCGCCCGCAAGGAACGCTGCCTGCGCGGCGAATTGCACCGCCCCGACGGCCTCGAGGTCGACGATCACGTCGCGGTTCCATGACGGCTGCGCCATCAGCGCAGCTAGTGCAGCAAGGTTTGCGGCGTACCCTTTGTCGCGGCCGTAGCGGAGTCGCCGCCGAACTTTGCCGTGCTCGACCGTCATGCTGTGGAAGTCGTCGATGGTGGCGATGAGATCCGCCTTCCGCACCTGGATGGTCTCGCGGATGCCGTGGGTTTCGTCACCGCCAGCCGAAAACCGTACCGTAGTCGTACCGCCATCCTCGAACCCGATGGCGAGGACGAGCGACTCACGCTCGGCCAATGCCGGTTCCTCGAACGCCAGATCGATCCAGACGGGCCGGCGGCGTCCCCCAAGCCTGTAACCGAGATCGATCCAGTGCACCAGGTTGCCCGCGATTCGTGTGCCCTGGTTAGGCCAGCGATACCAGTGCGCGCGGCTCAGACGATAACCGTGCACGGTGCAGGTCGTCACAGTGGGCCCCTGGAGGGTGTCGAGCTGCCGCTGCAGGTCGACCACGGCCGGTGCGTGCGGGCGGTTGTATCCGAGATGAAAACGCGGCGCCGCGCAGGAGCGGAGCGCCTGGATCAAGGCGTCGAGTTGATCGCGCGTGACGGCTGGCGGTTTCTCGAGGTGTACGGCCTTGCCGGCCGCCAGGGCCGCAGCAGCGTACCCGGCGTGACTGGCATGGTCGGAGGCGATCATGACGAGAGCGGTCCGCGCGTCCTCGAGCACCGCCGCCGCGTCCGTCGTGCAGAAGTCCGCGTCGAGCGCCTCGGCCTGCCGGGCCGCGACCTCGGGCCTGATGTCCATCACCCCGCGCACGTGTACCGCGGTGTGGCGGCGAAGCTGGTGCAGAAGCACGGCGCGTACGTAGTTGCCGGCGCCAAGACACGACACTGTCACACCGCTAGTGGCGTCGGCACGTTCGCGCCGGCGCACCATGAACGCGTGGGGTCGTACGGGGGGCGCGTCGCTCGTCGGAGACACCGCGCCCGACTGCCTCACGAGCACGGCCAGGGCCTCTTCGACGGCCTCCCGCGCGAAAGGCGCCGGCAGTTCCGGCGGGCCCGGATGGTACGGATCGAGAAGGTAGTGGGAAGGGTCCGGCAGCCGTGCCGTCAGCGCGCTCGATTCAGCCTGCACGAGCGGAGCGACGGCCCGATTGGAGCAGAGCCTGACCACCCGTACGCCTGCGCCCGATGTTGCGGCAGGCTCCTGGCCGCACAGTACCACCACGCGGTGTCCTGTCGAGGGGTGGAGTCCCACGAGCGCCGTGAGCGGCGTCAGGAGCGTCGGGTCGAGTCCGACCAGGGTACACGAGGCGACGCCGCCGGGCAGGGTCCTGAGGACGCTCGCGATCCACCCGAGGAAAGGAGCCTGCGCGTACGACGCTCGAAGATCTGGAACCGCCAGGCACTGTTCCGGCGCGACGAGGTGAACGTCCGCGTCAATCGGCCCGGACCAGCTCCAGCACATTACCGGCGTCCCCGGCGCCCAGCAGCCGCGCGCGTCCTGGACCACGACCCCGACGGCCGCGAACGCCCCGCGGGATGCGTCGATCCGCTCCAGATCAACACGCGAGCGAATCTTCGCCCACGTCTGTCGCGCGCCTTCGGTCCGCAGGTAGGCGCCCACCTTGAGAAGCGAACGCGGATACCGTCGTCGCAGGCGGTCGATCCAGCCGGTGCGCGTTCTCAGGCTTGCGAAGAGGGCCCATGGTACGAATGCGTGCACACGGTGCACCAGGATCTTGCCGGCGACGCACGACGGAGCTGGGGCGGCGATGACGGTTCCCGGCACGAGTGTGACGGCATTGTGCATGCGTCGCCCCTCTGTCGGACCGACTTCAAGTGCGTGAGGCGTACGTGAAATGGTAATGCGGAAGGTCGGCGTAAAGGGTGCATGCCTGCGCCTCAGCTGGCGGTACGCTCATAGGGCAGGGGGAGCGAAATGCCGTCGCCTGCGCGACGACCTCAATCACGGCCTCGTCCTCCAACGCGGTATCGATGCGTCGCAACCAGTCGGGCCACAGCTTGTGCCCATCGGGCAACAACACTTCGAACAAGCTCCGCTCGCGCTGTCGGCGTCGGACCATGTACGCTCCTTTGCATCGGTTGCACACAAGATAGGAACGATGATCCGTACTGGCAAACGATCTAAAACGACGCGATCGGCCGCTGGCAGCAGCAGTCGAACGCGGATGAACAGCGTGTCACGAGGTCATTTCTTCAGCGGAAAGTAACTAGTAGTATTGAAGTAGACGGCTCACGCCCATTCGGAAAGATCCACAGGGCTTATGTGCCCGCCGCATTGTCTCCCTACAATCCCCCCTCATCTTCCACCTTGCCGCGTCGGGAGCCCCCGTCCCCCATTCACCGCTGACGTTACCGCGCCGCACTGAATACGTCTACGCTGTCGTCGTACTGTCGGTTTCGCCGCCTGCGCGTCCGGTATGAGAAGCGAGCCGATATCCACGAGGCGTTCCTCTCGCTCGGATGCGCGCTGATTTGCTGGCAGTCGCTGCGCAGGACATGGAGGACCCGCCTGAGCGGACATGCCCACTTCTCTGGCGTCCATCGCCAGGTCGCGGTTTGGTGTAATCGCGTCCGCGCCGCTGCTCTCGGGGCCGGCCCCGAGGATCGGTCTACATTACGGCGTGAGGACCAAGCCGCTGGCGCGGCGGACGCTACGCATAAGCCTCGCTCGCTCGGCCGGGTAGGGTGGGGGTCACAGGAGGTGTCTTGTGACCCATTGTCGGCAGGTGATGCTGGAGGAGCTCCTCGAGGGTCGAGTCTTCTACCTGACATCCGAACTGAAGGAGCTGCTCAAGGCGCAACGGAAGGCCGCTGATCGGATTCAGCATCGGAAGGGCATGATCGTCCGGAACGTCTTCTTCCACGACCGCCCAGGGTTTATGAAAAACGCTCTAGGCCCAGATTATGACGTACTTCATGACATTGCGCGCAGGCGTTGGTAGTCTGGCCGCGACATGGCACCCGATCCTGTATCGATCCCCGGACCCGCCGGCACCGGCCGCTGTTCCCGGAGAGCTGTACAAGCCGGCCGGGACGGCGGCAACCGGTCTCGTGGTCATTGCCTACGGACCCATGGCCGGAAGGATCCCTGGACCGCGATGATGCGCGGCTATGCCGAAGACCTGGCCGGACGCGGACTCTTCGCGCTCATGCCCGACTACTTCGTCAGAACGGGACGGCGCACGGCGGCGCGGCCGCTCTAGAGATTGGCGAAAAGCAGGACGACTGGGCAGCCGCGCTCCTGGACACGGTCGCGTTTGCCCGGACGCTGCCGAACGTTGATGCGTCACGCATCGGCATGCTGGGGTTCTCGCTCGGCGGTTACCTCTGTCTGCGCGCGCGTGCCGCGGCAAAGCCGAAGGCGCTGGTCGAGTACTTCGCGCCGTTGTTCGACGGTATCGGCGCGGCCGGCAGCGTGCCGGTGGCCCAGATCCACCATGGAACCGGCGACAAGCCGCCGACCGGGTTCGCGAATGCGGCCGCGATTGCGGCGATCCTCAGGCACGAAGGTTCCGACGTCACGATCTGCGAATACAAGGACGCCACCCACGGCTTCGCCAGCCCGTCTGCCGCAGACGTGAAAGCCGCCGCGGACTCGAAGTCCTCGACGCTGAAGTTCTTCGAGAATCGCCTTTGAGAGATTGATGGAAGGCGAGCGTGAAATGGCTCTCGTCGCCGGGGATAGTCCTTCTGTGCCCGGCCGGTCCCTGAAAGAATCGACCGATGAATGGCTGCTTCACGAGACCACTCCTCGCTGTTCCCAAGAATGTCCCGATCACGCCAGGGCGATTCCATCCTGTCGGATGGTGGAACTCGCTGCACGTCTCGGCCTTTGCGAAGGCTACGGTTTCATAGACCGGTGCCTGCCAGCGGCCCGTTCGCGCGCCGGATCCGCGTGCGCCTCAAGTCGTCGACGCGCTCTTGACCAGAGAAGAGAACACCAGCACATGCGGGCAACCCGGCGCATGCAGTCACTTGCCGGCATGCTTGTCGGCGAAAAGAACCGTTGCCTTCTGGTGAGCGCTCCGGACGCCCTATCGCTGCGGTTCTGAGCCTGGTTCTCGGAGCCGGCAGGGACAATTTCGGGGACAGAAACGGGGACAATCGGTTCCGCGTAAGTCGCTGGTCATCGTATACTTAGGTTTCTCGCGCGGTGAGGTGGCTGAGCGGCCGAAAGCGGCGGTTTGCTAAACCGTTGTACGGGCTTATACCTGTACCCAGGGTTCGAATCCCTGCCTCACCGCCAGTCTTCGCACCGTCGCTCAGACTGACCGGTGCGTCAGGCCTTCAGGCGCGACGCGACACCCTTCGGTTTCGTCGAAATCGGGCACGAACCCTGCCTCACCGCATTTCCTCTGCGCCATTCATTCGCGACGCGCGCTCCAGAGCACAATCCAGCCATGAAGCTGGGCGGCACGCTAGACTGCGACACCAGGAGCCCCATGCGAATCGTGCTGAGCGTTGCCGCGGTCGTTCTCACCATCGTCAGCGGCGCGCGAGCCCAACGGGGCACGTCTCCGTCCCCGGATGCTCCCACCGTCAACGCCCAGGACCCGGGCGGATTTGGTGACGCCCTCCGCCTGCTCGATGCGTGGGTGACGACCGCCGTCGCTCAACGAGACCAGCCCGGTGTCTCGATTGGCGTCGTCCTCGGCGATCGCCTCGTATGGTCTCGAGGCTACGGCTATGCCGACGTCGAGAAGAAGGTGCCCGCCAGCCCTCAAACGTTGTACCGGATCGCGTCAATCACGAAGACGTTCACCGCCGTCGCCATTCTCCAACTCCGCGATGCGGGAAAATTACAACTTGATGATCCCCTTCGCCGACACCTGGGTTGGGCCCGGATTCGTGCACACGATCCGGCCGCATCGGAGATCACGATTCGTGAACTGCTCACGCACAGCTCGGGGCTTCAGCGCGAGGTCCCCGGCACCTTGTGGACCAGCCCGACGTTCCCGCCCGCCACAGCCCTCAAGGAGGAGATCGACGAGACGAATCCGCCGGGTGTCACCTGGAAGTACTCGAACGTCGGATTTGCACTTCTCGGCGAAGTAGTGAGCGCCGTCAGCGGAGAGCCGTGGGACCGCTATGTCCAGCGTCACATCCTGGATGCCCTTGGCATGACAAGCACGCGGACCACGCCACGTGCGGATGAACCCGGTCTCGCGGTCGGATACGCTCGGCCGGTGCCAGGCGAACGCCCCGTCAACGCCCCTACGGTCGGCAGCCTCGAGGGGGTGAGCGCCGCAGCGAACATGGCATCGAACGTCGAGGACCTGGCCCGGTATGTGACCTTCCACCTGTCGGACACGCCTTCAGCGTCATCTCCGGTGCTCAAGGGCACGACGCTGCGTGACATGCACAGGCCGCAGTGGCTCCTTGACGATTGGCAGAATGCGTGGGGCTTCGGGATGCGCGTTCGTCGTGTGGACGGACGCGTTCAGGTGGGCCACCCGGGCAGCGTCCCCGGGTATCGCACGCAGATCGAGTTCGTCCCGGCTCTTCGTCTCGGCGTGATCGTTCTCACCAATGCCGACGATGGGAACCCTGCCAGCTACATCGACTACGCCCTGCTGCTGCTCAGTCCAGTCGTCGCCAAGGCCCTCACGCGTCCGGTCGCGCCATTGTCGGAGACTGCGGCGAGTTACGTCGGTCGGTACCGATCGCAGAATGGAACGACGACCATGCTCATGGCGGTGGTCGACGGTCAACTCTCGCTGGTGGCTCCCGATGCGGCCAACCCGTATACGACGCGGATCATTCTCGAACCGACGTCGGATCCGCGAACGTTCGTCATGCGTTCAACGGGCGCATTCGCGTTCGATGCGTTCGGGGAACGCCTGACCGTTGATGTCGGGGCCGATGGACAGGTCACCGGCTATCACACGCCGAATCTTCGTTACGTGCGGATAGCGCAGCTGCCGTAGCTGGAGGCGGTGCGCGGCTCATCGCGCGACCGGGGTCGAATTCAACGCGTGCGTCGTTGGTCTATTGCTTCTCGTAGAACGACACCGTATCGATGGGCTGACCCTTCGCGTCGGTACCCTTCGTCGTCGTCGTCCGTGTCTTCCCATCGGCGGACAAGACGATGGTTGAGGTCACCATGGGCTTCCCGTCCTGCTTGCTCGTGATTTGGATGGTTTGTGCGTCGACGCGCGTGAGCGCCACGACGTTTCCGTACGGGCTGTTGCCGGTCACGGGATTGTCTTTCCCGTCATAGTTGGCGGTGAAGCCCCAGTGGCTCGCCGTCCCGTCCGCCGCGATGACCTCCACGTCGAACTTGACGCCACTGCCGACGGCCTCGATTTTCGTGGCACCGCCCTTCGAGCCCTTGGACTTCTCCGCGTTCAATTTCCAGGTGCCCACCAATGGATCGCTCGATTGGGCGAGAGCCGTCGCGCACACGACGCCGAGAAGAATCGCCGCCGAGAACAATCGTTTCGTAGTCACGATGTGCACCCTTCTCCTGTCCGGTTTCAATGGCCGATGAACGCTGCAGTCTGGCTCAGCCAATAGGGGAAGGCAACTGGATTCTCTATACTGATATTGGGCTTTGGCATCCTGACAAGGTCTCTCGAGCATGTTCATCATCTTTGAGGACAGGCTTTCGGACTCGCCCTTCGTGGAACGGGTCTGGCGCTGCCATAGCGAGCGGGCCGGCACCTTTTTCTCGATCGCGGCGAACCACTTCGAGATGGCCGTGACACGGCATCGTGGGAAGACCTTCATCACGCTGCGCGGTCCGGAAACGCGAGCCACGACGGTTGACTGCCCGGCAGAAGGCGAATGGCTGGGCATTCGCTTCAAGCTGGGTGCGTTCATGCCGCAGCTCATACCCGCCCAACTCCGCGATCGGCAGGATGTCACGTTGCCGGAAGCGACACGCCACTCGTTCTGGCTGAACGGCTCGGCGTGGGACTATCCCGACTTCGAGAATGCCGACACCTTCGTGACGCGGCTCGCGCAGAAGGGCCTCCTCACACGTGACCCCGCTATCGATGCCGCGTTACGTGGTGAACGACCGGCACTGTCCCTCAGATCCGCTCAGCGCCACTTCCTTCGCGCGACAGGCCTGACGCAGTCCACGGTCCGTCAAATCGACCGCGCGCGCCATGCGACGAACCTCTTGAGGCAGGGCGTTCCGATTCTCGACGCGGTCCACGACGCCGGCTATTTCGATCAGGCGCATCTCACACGATCGCTCAAGTACCGGATCGGCCAGACACCCGCCGAGATCGTCCGAGGGCACGAGCAGCTGTCGTTTCTATACAAAACAGCGCCCCTGCCCTGACTCTATGATGCGAGTGGGTTGTGCCCACGCATGAATACATCACCGTCAGCGATCTCGAAGAAGAGGCTCGTCGCCAGCTACGTGCTCACAGCGCTCGTCGCGCTGTTCCTGGCCTTTGATGCCGCGATCAAGGTGCTCCAGCTCGCGCCGGCCGTCGAAGGGACGACGGCGCTCGGTTACCCGGCCGACAGGGTGCTGCCGATCGGCGTCATCGAGCTCGTGTGCCTGGCGCTGTATCTGGTGCCGCGCACCTCTGTCCTGGGGGCGCTGCTGGTGACCGGCTACCTGGGCGGCGCGATCGCAACCCATGTGCGCGTCGGCAGTCCGCTGCTCAGCCACACGCTCTTCCCCATCTATGTCGCCTGCCTGGTGTGGGGAGGGCTGTATCTCCGCGAGACCCGGTTGCGCGAGCTGGTGCCGTTCAGACGTTGATCGACGCGCGCGACCCGCGTCTACTTGCTGAGCGGCGCCGCCCAATTGAGCAGGAAGGTGATCGGTTCGCCGCCCTCACCGGCCGGCTCGATCACGAGAAACCGTGAGCCGTCGGCCGTGACGTCGGTACTGGGGCACGTTCGGTGACGGGCTCAGTCGCGTCCGGAAGAGCGGCCGCGGCATGCCGGACATCGGCGGCCCCTCGCGGGCGACCTCCGCGGCCATCAGCGTGCCGTCCGCCGCGAGGTAATACAGCTCGTTGCCGTCGCGCCGCCACCGCGGCTGCATCCCGCCGGCTAGCGACACCAGGCGCTTCTGGGTAAACCCGGGGAAGGTGGCGATGTACACCTCCCATCGCCCGGACTCGTCCGAGTTGTAGGCAATCATTCGGCCGTCCGCGCGCACTGTCGTCTGGTCTTCGACATACGGCGTGTCCACCAACAGCCGCGCCACGCGATCGCCGAGGACCGGCACGCCGTAGACCGCTCGTCCGAATGTGCGCACGACCAGCGTCCGGCCGTCGTCGGTCCAGCCATCGACGGCCACGCCCTCCGGAATTCGCGCGGGCGTCAGCGACGTTGGTAGACCGGAATCGTTCCCCGCCGCGGCGGACCCTTTCGGGATCGCGAAGAACGGATCTTCCTTGCCGGACACGAGATCGCGCAAGAACACCGTCCCCAAGCCCAGGCGCAAGGTCGTGAACGCGATCGTCTTTTCGTCCGGCGACCACGCGGGGTCGGCGTCGAGCGCGGGGTCGAGCGTCACGCGCGATGACATGCCGGTGTGCACATCGACCACCCAGATGTCGGCGTTGCCGGTATCCGTGTCGATGCGCTGCACCGCCGCGCGCGATCCGCTGGGAGACAGGACGACCTGCTGATAGTAGGCCGGCGCGCCGACCAACCCCGAGTGCCGGCCGTCGCGTTCGATCCAGGCCAGCTGACTCCCGCGGCTGCTGCCCGCCCGATAGACCAGCGTTCCCTCGTCCGACGCCGAGAAGGCGCCGCCGGCGATCTGATCGGCAATCGGCTCCGCCGTGCCGCGCCGCTCGAGCGTGCTGACGTCGAATCGCTGCGCCATCAGCGTCTGTTGCCGGTTGAACAACAGATAGTCGGGGGGCGCAAACGTCGCGGCGGTCACGCCGGCCAGCACGTCGCGCACGGACCCGCCGTCAATCGACGCCGCGTAGATACCGGATCGCTGTCCGGAGGTGCCGTACAGGAAATGGCGACCGTCGGGCAGAAAGTGAAAGACACGATGGCTCGTCTCGCCCCTCGAGGCATCGAGCGACGTGACTGCGCGCGACGCGCCGCCGGTGCTGGCGACGGCATGGATGGGCCCGTTCGAGCGCGGGACGAAGAGGATGGTGCCCGCCGGACTCCACGCCCCGCGGCTGACGCTGAACGAATCGGCCAGCACGCTGATCGGACCACCGGTGGCATCGACCTTCTTCAGTTTGCCGCCGGCGAAGAACGCGATCGCGCGACTGTCCGGCGACCAGAACGCAAAGGCCGCGCCCTCGGTGTCGGCGAGCGGCGCGACCGCGCCGTCGAGCGTGCGCACCCACAGCGCGCGCCGGCCTTCGGACCGTGCCGAAAATGCGAGCCGCTGCCCGTCCGGCGACACCACGGGCCAGTCGGGCCAGTCGAACCCCAACGCGTCGGGCAGCGCGATATCGAATCGCGCCCGCGGCTGCGAACGCTCGGTCCTCGACAGGAAGGGCAGCAGCGCGATAACGGTGGCAACCGCGGCGATCAGCGCTGCGGCGAGCGCGTACGGCCAGACGCGGGACGCGATGACGGCGGCATCTCGGCCGGTGACGTTTTTCGATCGCTCGTCCACGATACGCTGCAGGCCGAGCGCGATGTCCTGCGCCGATTGCCACCGCTGTTCGGGGGCCTTCGCGAGGCAGGTGCGAATGAGGTACTCGAGCCCCGGAGGCACCGTCACGCCCGCCGTCGCCCAGGCGGTCGGGTCGGACTGCGATGATCTTCGCGATCAGCGTGGCCTTGCTGCGTCCTTCGAACGCCTTCTTGCCGGTCACGGCCTCGAACAGGACGGCGCCGAACGCAAAGATGTCGCTGCGCGCATCGGCCTCGCGGCCCTCGAGCTGTTCAGGCGCCATGTACTGCACCGTCCCGGCGATTGTCCCTTCCTGCGTGAGCGGCTGCTCGGTCGTGCCGTCGCCCTCCACAATCGACAGCGCGGATCGCGGCTTGGCGACGCCGAAATCCAGCAGCTTGGCACCGCTTCCGGTGAGGATCACATTCGACGGCTTGATATCTCGGTGGACAATGCCGGCGGCATGCGCGGCGGCCAGCGCGCCAGCCATCTCGATCCCGTAGCGAAGGGCCTGCTCCAGGGGCAGTTTTCCGCGCGTCAGCCGGCTCGCCAGGGTTTGGCCCTCCAGATACTCCATCACCAGGAAATCGGCGCCGTCGTGCTGCCCGATGTCGAAGAGCCGGCAGATGTGCGGATGACTGAGACCGGCGACGAGCCGCGCTTCGCGGGTCAGGCGTTGCTGTGCGTTTGTGTCGCGCGTATGGGTGTGCGGCAGCACCTTGATGGCGACCGTCCGCTCGAGGCGTGAGTCGACGGCTTTGTATACTTCGCCCATGCCGCCCGAGCCGACCAGGGAGAGGATCTCGTAGGGACCGAGCTGGTCGCCGGGCTGCAACGTCATGAAGAGGATTCGCCGCTAATTATAGGTTGCCCTCGCAGATCGTGCCGAACGCGAATCCGCGGGCGCGGAGGCGTGGAATCAGGAGCGCGACCGTTTCCACGGTGTGACGGCGGTCCGCGGCGGGGTTCTTGTGGTGTCCGTCGTGCAGCACCATGATCGATCCATTCGACGCCCGACCGGCCAGCCTCGCAGCCACGCGCTCGGGATTCGGCGTTCGATACCAGTCGAAATCCCACAAGCGCCAGCCCCATCCCACCAGCCGGAGGCCGCGTCGGCCGACGCCCTGGAACATCGTCCAGCTGCGCCATCCGGCGTGAGGCCGGAACGCCGCGCACGGCGGCTGGCCGGTGATTGTTTCAAGACGCGCTGACGCGCGCGACAAGGTGTCTGCGAGTGCCGACGGCGACATGACCGTCAGCCGGCGAGTGTGCGAGTGGAGCGCCAGCGCATGTCCCTCAGCGGCCATTCGGCGGACAATCGGCGCTGTCGTGTCGGTGACGTGCTTGTCAATGACGAAGAAGGTGGCCCGAACGCCCTCCCGCGCGAGCAGATCGAGCAGCGCCGGCGTGGCCGCGGGATTCGGGCCATCGTCGAACGTGAGAAAGACCGTCGGCGGGTCGCGAGGTGGCATGCGCCACACCGATCGCGACGGGTGCAGCCAGTCGAGAATGAATGAGAAGGGCGCGGTGTGCGCCAGCACACCAACGCCGACGAGCACGCCTACTGCAATCCAGGGCATCAGCTAACGCTCTGGTTGGCGATTGCCTCTGGTCAACGGTACGAAGGCGACGTCGAGCGTGGACTCCGACGCGATGCCATCAGCGGATTTGGTCAGGACCATCAGCTGTTGCCACCGCTTGCCGACCGGAATGATCATCCGGCCACCGACTGCCAACTGATCGGTCAGCGGCTTTGGCACGTGGTCGGGCGCAGCCGTGACAATGATCCGGTCGAACGGCGCTCGCGCCGGCAGGCCGGCGTACCCGTCACCGGTCAGCACGTGGATGTTCGTGTAACCCAGCTCGCGGAAGAGCGCGCGCGACCGATCGGCCAGCTCCGGCACGATCTCGATCGTATGGACTTCCTTCACGATGTGCGCGAGCACGGCCGCCTGATAACCCGACCCGGTGCCAATCTCCAGCACGCGATGGCCGGGCCCGAGCCGGAGCGCCTGCGTCATGTAGGCGACGATGAACGGTTGGGAGATCGTCTGTCCGAAGCCGATAGGCAGCGGCCGATCGTCGTATGCGGCAGCGGCCAGTTGCGGCGGTACGAAGCGATCCCGCGGCACGGTCCGCATGGCGGCGAGTACGTGACGATCGACAATTCCACGCGCCACAATCTGTTCGTCGACCATCCTGGCGCGCGCAGCTCCGGGCGCATCATGGCGCTCGGACCCGAGGCAGGCGCTGGGGGCCGCCATCAGCCACAAGCAGAGCCCGCATTGGAGGATTGGAAGCATCGTGACCTCCGTCGAGCGGTAAGGAGAGCAGACCAGCGTTCCTGTATGATCGCGCGCCCACTGTCTGCACGGAAGGAGAATCCGTGGCTAAGGCCCGTTGACGCGTGCGCTCGCACTCACCGTTTACGCAGTAGCGCGGCCACTCCGTCCAATATCCGCTCGAGACCGAAGTTGAACTCGGCATCCGGATCCTGATCGTCCGGCGCCTCGAATACACCGGCCGCCAGGACGGCGGCGATGGCGGGGAACCTTGGCGCGTCGTGCCGGCGGGCATTCTCGGCTTCACGGTCGGCGCCATGAGCCCCTTTGGGCCGGTGATTCGGGTCAGCAATGTCCTCCTCGCAACCCTCTGGCTGACGTTCACGATCACCGGGCTCCGCATGGCGCGCCAGCGCCGGCTGGTCGAGCATCGCCGATGGATGATCCGGAGCTTCGCCCTGACGATGTCGATCATTACGAATCGGGTGTGGGCCGTGATTGCGACGATCGTTCTGATGCCGCAGCTCGGGACCACGTTCGGCGGTAACGAAACCGTGATGACGCAAACGATTGGCGGGCTGGCTGGGTTGGGTCGTCACGCTCCTCATCGCCGAGTGGTGGCTGGAGCGCGACGTCGTCCGTCCTGCGCCGCTGCCTGCGGCGATGTCGTCACCGGCCCGCGGGGTCTGACGCTTCGAGCGCACGATTCGGATCGCCCGCGCGCGAGAACCTGCGTACGGTGGGCGTATGCAGCATCAGACGATTGAGCCAGCGATTCTCTACTTTGGTACGCCGGTTGTACTGGTCAGCACCCTGAACGAGGACGGCTCGCCGAATCTAGCCCCGATGTCGTCCGCCTGGTGGCTCGGATGGCGCGCGGTGCTGGGCTTCGGCGCAAGCAGCAAGACACCGCAGAACATGGCGCGCACGCGGCAATGTGTGCTCAACCTGCCGTCGGCGGATATGGTGGCGGCCGTCAACCGGCTGGCGCGTCTCACGGGATCGAACCCTGTCCCGGAGGGCAAGCTGCGCAAGGGCTACCGGCACGAAGCCGACAAGTTCGGCGCCGCCGGGCTCACAGGCATCGCCTCGCAGACCGTGGCCGCCCCTCGCGTCCGCGAATGTCCGGTGCAACTCGAAGCGCTGGTCGACGCCGTTCACGGCCTAGCGACCGATGACGAGAAGTGGCGCGGCCGGCTGGTATCGATCGAGGTGCGAATCACACGGGTGCACGTCCACGAGCAGCTGCTCGTCCCGGGCGAGCGCGATCGCATCGATCCTGACCGATGGCGCCCGCTGATCATGAGTTTCCAGCAGTTCTACGGTCTCGCCCCTGAACGACTGCACGACTCCACCCTCGCGCGCATCTCCGAGGAGCTGTACCGGGTGTCGTGAGCGGCGCTCGAATCCTCCCCATCCAATGCCGGGTCGCCGCCGTAGACATACACGCACTCGGAATTGGATGCGGGCGGCTTCGCGGGACCCCGCGATCGCCGCTGCAGGGAGATGTGTGACATGAAACGAACTTCTCAAGGGTTGATCGCGGCGGCCCTCGTCGCTGCGGCCGGACTCACGGCGCAGGGGTCGAGCCATCGAGAGGCGCTGGCGATCCTCAACGAGCCGTGCGCCGACAACACCGACACCTACGCCTGGGTGTCACCCGGTTCGCACGACAAGCTGTATCTGATCATGGACTTCAACCCGCTCCACGAGCCGGGGCAGGGCAACCAGGGTTTCCGCGCATGTGACGGCTACCGGTACGAATTCCATATCGGCAAGGGCGCGAGCCTCAGGGATCAGGTCGTCTACCGCGTCGAATTCACCAAACGGCTCAGGCCTGAAGCGCCCCCAAGCCCCGGTGATCCGCTGGGCGGCGGCAACGAGCTGCTCTGGCAGCTCACCGGCGGCACCGAGACCATGCGGGTCTCGCGCGTGTCGGGCCCCGGCAACAGCCGCGTGCAGCTGCTCGGCCAGGAATTGCCGGTCCTTCCCAACAACCACGGTCCGCAGACCGATCGGCTCGTCTACGGGCTCGGTGCCTTCCAGGGCTACGACTCGACCGATCCGACGAGCCGCGAGCTCGGTCTTTACGATCAGGATTTCGTCGACGGCTACATCCACACGCTGGCCAACGGCGGCCGCATCATCGCCGGCCAGTTCGACGACCCGTATCAGCTCGATGAGAAGGGCATCTTCGATCTCGTCAACTTGAACCGCGACGATCTCGGTGGAATCCCCGGCGCGCGCCGCCCGCCGGGCAAGGACGTGTTCACGGGATTCAACGTGTTCTCGATCGCGCTCGAGATCCCCATCGCCGAGGTCTTTCCGCGAGGCATCCCGCACAACGGGCAGCTGCTGGGGAACTCGACCGACAGCCTGCTGCGGATCTGGTCGAGAATCAGCCGCCGCCAGCTTCAGATGGTCGACGCGAAGAACATCGTGACGGGTCTCAAGGGCGCCGGCCCATACGTGCAGGTCGGCCGCAACGCGCTGCCGCTCTTCAACGCCGGCCTCGTGGGCACGCAACGTCACACACTCTACCTGCGCACCAATCCGTACCACGACGTCACCAACTTCGGCGCCGACGTGCTGTTTCCGGTGCTGGTGCGCGATGCGGAAGCGCTCGGGATCTACGCGGCGTTGGGCGTGCCGGCCAATACCGTCGCCTCGCTGAAAGGGCCCCGCGCCGACATCATCAACGCCATCAATCTCGGCAGGCCCATTCCCATCGCCGACGGCTACACCGGCGACGTCATTACGCTCGATGCAGCGATCGACTCGAGCTTCCCCAACGGACGCCGTCTTGGCGGCGGAACGGCGCCCAATCGCAATCAGGTGAACGTCAACAGCGTGCTGCTCAGTCTGATCGTCGCCGGCAATCCGGCGGCCGGCCTTGCGAAAGGCGTCGAGGTCAACGACAAGAACTATCTCGATCGGTTCCCGTTCCTCGCGCTCGCGCATCAGGGTCTGCTCCAGGGTCATGGCGGGGTGAACGTCCCCACCGTCCCGGACATCCCCGACCCGGACAATCCGTAGATGCTGCTGATTCACGTGGAACGGCCCCGTCCAGGGCCGTTCCACGGGATCGCGAGATCACCTCATGAAGACACGGCCTTCGCCGATGCGTCGTCGAATGACACTGGTGGCAATCGGCGTCGCGATAAGTGGCGCGTCGCTTGCCGCCCACGACATGTGGATCGAGCCGGCCGCGTTTACTCCACAGGCCGGTGAGATCGTCGCCGTGCGGCTGCGGGTCGGACAGGATCTGCTGGGCGATCCGATCCCGCGCGATCCCGCGCTCATCGATCAATTCATCGTCGAGGATGCGGCCGGTCGCAAGCCCGTTGTCGGCAGGGATGGCGCCGATCCTGCCGGCTTCCTGCGCGTGACCTCACCGGGCATGGTCATCATCGGTTACCGCAGCAGGCCGAGCACCGTGGCGCTGCCCGCTGACACGTTCAACCAATACCTGAAAGAAGAAGGGCTCGACGCGGTGGCTGCCCTGAGGGCCCGCCGGAACGAGACGGACCGTGGAGCCGGCGAGATTTTCTCTCGTTGCGCGAAGAGTCTCGTGGCGTCGGGATCGCAGGCGGGGAAGGGCGACCGCCGACTTGGTTTCACGCTGGAACTGGTTGCCGAACGAAATCCGTACAGCCTCCACGCTGGTGACGAACTGCCGGTCATCCTGACCTATGAGAACCGGCCGCTCGCCGGTGCGCTGGTCATCGCGTTCAACCGGACACGCCCCTCCGACAAGATCAGGATCCGCACCGACCAGGACGGACGCGTCCGGCTCCGCCTGCCCGCCTCAGGTCTGTGGCTGGTGAAGGCCGTGCACATGATCCCCGCGCCCGCCGGTACGAACGCGGAATGGGCGAGTTACTGGGCGTCGCTCACATTCGAGCTTCCGGCCGACGCGTCGTTGACCGCGGCGCGCTGATATGCGGCGACGCGCGCGGCTCGCAGCGGCGGTCTGTCTGGTCGGCGTCGTCTTCCTGCTCGACGTCGTGGTCAGGGCGCACGAGATCGGCACGAGCCGCGTCCACGTTCAGTTCGACACTCAGCGGACCTACACGATCGAGATCGTGACGGACGCGGCGTCGCTGGTTGCGAAGCTCGAGGCGTCCAGCGGCGCGCCGCCGGACCGCGCGCGCGACGCGGCATCGCTCCCGCAGCAGCTCGAGGCCCTGGATGAGACCTTCCGTCGCCGGCTGTGCGTGGCGTTTGATGGATCGCCCGTCAGCCCGGTGGCCAGCTATGCGGTCGCGCCGGCCACGGATGGCTCGTCGCTGGCGCTGGCAACCATTCGCCTGACCGGCAAGGTACCTGAGGGCTCCCGCCGTTTCACATGGCAGTACGGGTGGACATTTGCGTCGTACGCGCTGGTCGTCAAGGACATCACCTCAGACGGCGTGGCGACCGAGTGGCTCGATGGCGGCGGGACCAGCACGCCGTTCGCGCTGGCAAAACCCGCGTTGCCGCCAGGGCGCGCCGAGATCGCCTGGCGTTACGTCGTGCTTGGCTTCACGCACATCGTGCCCGACGGGCTCGATCACGTGCTGTTCGTCCTCGGCCTCTTCCTGCTGACCGGACGCGCTCGCTCGATTCTCTGGCAGGTCAGCGCGTTCACCGCGGCTCACTCGATTACCCTCGGGTTGAGCCTGTACGGCGTGATCACCGCTCCGGCGTCGCTTGTCGAGCCGATGATCGCGCTGTCGATCGCGTACGTGGCGATCGAAAATCTGTTCCTGTCGGAGCTGCGGACGTGGCGGCTGGCGCTGGTGTTCGCGTTCGGCCTTCTGCACGGGATGGGGTTCGCGGGAGCGCTGCGCGATCTGGGACTGCCGCGCTCCGAATTCCTGACTGCGCTCGTGACGTTCAACCTGGGCGTCGAAGGGGGCCAACTGGCCGTGATCGCCGCGGCCGTTCTGCTGGTGGGATGGCGATGGGGCCCGCGCGAATGGTACCGGCGGCGGATCGTCGTACCGGCGTCTGCGATGATCGCCTGCACGGCCGTCTACTGGACGGTCGTGCGACTGGGGTTCTGACGATCTCGGAACGACGAGGAACCTAGCGCGTCCCCGCGAAGCCGCGTTGCGCAAGCGCGTCGTGAAGCGCGCGAAGACTCGCCTCACACACGGCCGCGAGCGTACGCTTCTGGTTCAGCGACAGGGCCAGTGAGCGAACGTTACTGTTGCGACGCGACAATCGGACGATCTCCGTATTGACATCGATCAGCCGGCCGAGGGCCGTCTCGGCAGCCGCAAGCTGCGGCCGCGATGCCGGCTGAATCAGGCCCGCCAACTCTTCGAGCGCCTCTCGTGCGGCCGCTTCAGCCGATTGCATGCGCCTCTCGAGGCGGGTCATCGCCGCATCGTTCGCTTCGGCAATGTGCGGCCCTTCCAGCACCTGGATCTCGCGGGCGCTTGCCAGCGCCGTTCCTGTGAACGCTTTGATTTTCCAGATCGTGGGCCTCGCCGACTCCCACCGGCCAATCGTGTCGAGCGCATCGCGCAGCGCGTCGGCGGCCTGCTGCGCGGACGTGAAGGACAGCCGCTGTGCCTTGAGGTTCGTGTTCTCGACCGCCAGATCGAGGATGCTGCGGTCGAGCGCACGATACTCCGCGAACTTCGTTCTGAAGCTGTCGAGGAGACTCGCCTCCTTGGCGAAACCGAGGCCTGGAAGGAGCAGGGCGAGCGTGTCGGCGTCTTTCTGAGCGGCCTCGGTCGCCTGCTGAGCCTCCCGGGCAAAGGCGACCGACGTTTCGTCGGTGTCGGCCATCACCGCCCGGTTGCCGGCGTCCGCGGCTTTGAGGAACTGGACGAGCAGATCGCCGGCCAGCCGACGCGCCTCCATCACCCGCTCGAACGCGGTATTCCAATGGCAGGCAGCTCCGGCGAGGAGGATGACGGTGAGCGCAATGGCGCGGCGCACGGCACCAAAGGTAGCGTCTTCGCGTCGATGTCGGCAATGGTACTCTTGCGCACTAAAATGGTCGGCACCCGATCACGCGCGGCTCGCCAAGGGCCGCTTTGTGGGCTGAAATCTTCATGCGCGCTCTCTGCGGCCCGGCACTCCCTTTGCTATCGGATGAACGCTTTGGGCGTCATTTCAGGAGCAGGAATCGGCGATGCACAGCCCACGACTTCGTGCGATTGCACTAATCGTCAGCGCTTTAATAGGAACGGTTGCCTGCGGCGGCTCGGATGGCCGCTCGCCGGCCGGTCCCACACCCACCGAGTCCGGCAATCCGGCCGCACCCGCGCCCGTCACGGGAGCCACGATCACTGGCACCGTCACCGCTGGGGTTGTCGCCGAAGTACGATCACTCGACACGGGTCTCGCCGGCGTCAAGATTTCGGTCAGCGGGACTGACCTGTCGACGACGACCGGCGCGGGCGGGGGTTTTCAGCTCCGGGCCGTGCCACCGGGTCTGGTGCGATTGCTGTTCGAGACGCCGGGAGCGTCAGGATCGCTCGATTTGGCCGACGTCTCGCAGACCGAGGAGATCTCGCTGTCGGTGGTCGTCAGCGCATCGACGATTGAGCTGGCGGCCGAAGCGCGAGTCAACGGCAGCCAGGCGCAGCTCGAAGGAAAGGTCGTCGGTGCCAACTATACGGCTCGCACGTTGGTCGTTGGGGCGACCACCGTGGTCGTCCCTGCTGACGCTCCGATCACGAACGGATTCCGCGAACTGGAGCTCGAAGATGTGATCGTTGGCGCGCGGATCCACGTGAAGGGCTCCGCCGCTACGGGGACCACCATTACTGCGACCAGCATCATCGTGCAGCAGACCGGGTTGGAGCGCGTGACCGTATCCGGAGAGGTGTCGGACATGGCCGGCGCGTGTCCCGACGTGACGTTCAAATTCGGGAGCCTCGTTCTTGCCGTGAACGGATCGACCATCTTCGTCCAAGGCACGTGCGGCGACCTGGAGGGCGGCGTCACCGTCGAGGTGAAGGGCATACGCCGAACGGATGGCAGCGTCCTGGGCACCATGGTGAAGTTCAAGTCGGGCGGCAATGGCAATCCGGAAAAGACGGTCGAGCTCTCGGGAGTCGTCTCCGGCCTGAGCGGGTCGTGCCCGGCGCGAAGGTTCCAGCTCGCAGGGCGCGAGATCAAGACGAATGGCGCAACAACGTTCCTGACGCCCTGCGGCTCGCTCACCAATGGCCAGACGGTTGAGGTAAAGGGCAAGGAAACGGGCGACGGGAAAGTCAACGCGTCGCAAGTCAAGTAGCACGTCGATCGGCTTCCGGTTCGTCGCGAGGGGCAGCGGCCGCGGCTCGGGATAGCCGGCGTCTGGGGCTGGCGAGGTTCATTCAGTGGATGCTGTTTGGCACCAGCCCGATCGATCTGCCGACGCTCCTTCAGGTCACCGAGCTCTTCCTCGTTGTCGCCTTTGCGGCGCGTGCGGTCCCCGCCTGGCGTGCGGCCCGCGTCGATCCGATGGTCGCACTGCGACAGGAATAGGCATCCCCCCGAGTTGCTCAGCCTGGGGCAGTCAGCTAGGATGCGACGGCAGCGTCGCATGGGCCTCAGCGCCGGCCGCTCTATCGGAGCGTACCGGATTCTTGGCACGCTCGGCGCCGGCGGCATGGGGGAGGTTTATCGCGCTCGCGACACGACGCTCGATCGCGATGTGGCGATCAAGATCTTGCCGGAGCAGTTTGCCAAGGACGGCGAACGGCTCGCACGCTTTACGCGCGAGGCCAAGGCGCTCGTCGCGCTGAACCATCCCAACATCGCCGCGATTCATAGCGTCGAGGAATCGGACGGCATCCGTGGCCTCGTCATGAGCTCTGCGAGGGGCCGACGCTGGCCGAACGCCTGCGAAGCGGCGCGCTGCCGTTGAGCGACGTGCTGGGGGTGGCCATCAATCGCCGATGCTCTCGACGCGGCCCATTCCGAAGGCATCGTGCATCGCGATCTGAAGCGGCCAACATCAAGCTGCGGCCTGACGGCAGTGTGAAAGTGGTCGACTTCGGGCTGGGGAAGCTCGATCGGCTCACCGCTAGTTCAGATCCTGCCCATAGTCCAACCGTTACGGCAGCGACACAGGCGGGCATGCTCCTCGGCACCGCCGGTACATGAGCCCGGAACAGGCACGGGCAAGGCCGTCGACAAACGAGCTGATCTATGGGCATTCGGCTGCGTCGTGTACGAGATGCTCACTGCTCGCATCACTTTCGGCCGCGACTCGGCAACGGAGACGATTGCGGCGGTTCTCGAGCGCGACGCGGACTGGTCGAAACTCCCGGCGGAAACGCCGGCTGCCGTCCGCCGCCTGCTGCGCCGCTGTCTGGAAAAGGATCCCCGACGACGACTGCGGGACGCGGCCGACGCGATTGGAGCTGGTGGACGCGCTCGCGGGCGACGAGCCTCGAGTCGCTGTAAACGTCCTGACGTGGCGGCAAAAAGCGCTGGGCATCAGGTTGTTTCTGGCAACGCTTGCGGCGCTCGGCTTCGCCGCTCTTCGCCCTCGTTCGGCGATTTCCGCGGTGCCTGAGTTTTCACGCATCATCCGACTGACCAGCGGCCCCGACAGAGAGGGCGATCTCGCGATCTCGCCCGACGAAAAATGGGTCGCGTACGACCGGACGAGCGATATCGTGCTGATGCAGCAAGACCAGTAAGGCGACACTTGTATACGCCTGACACGAGTGATGCAGCGGATCGGTAAGCATAATCGCGTGCTCGGGCGTATACTCGGCGCTTCCCACGCCAACCGGGAGGGACTGTGATGATTGCTTCCTCCACTGCCGAACGCCTGCGGATCTCGTTTGCGGGGCGAGTTGCTCACCCCCAGGTGACCCTGGTTACGACGCCGCGCGCCGCGTGTTCAACGGCGCGATCGACCGTCGGCCCGCGCTCATCGCCCGCTGCCGAACTCCCGACGATGTGGTCCTGGCGGTGGACGTCGCGCACGGGAGCAGAACCTGCTGGTGTCGGTTCGCGGCACGGGCCACAACGTGGCCGGCTACGCGGTGTGCGATGACGGCCTGGTCATCGATCTCTCGCTGATGAAAGGGAATCGACGTTGACGTGCCAGGCCGAACTGTCCGCGTCGAGGGCGGCTGCAACTGGGGCGAGGTCAATGACGCGCTGCAGCCGCACGGGCTTGCCGCTACCGGCGGCTTTGTCTCGGTTACGGGCGTATCCGGTCTGACGCTTGGCGGGGGACTGGGCTGGCTCGTGCGCAAGCACGGTCTCGCGCTGGATAACCTACTGTCGGCGAACGTGGTGCTCGCCGACGGTCGCTTCGTGACGGCCAGCGCGCGCGAGAACGACGATCTGTTTTGGGCAATACGTGGCGGCGGCGGCAACTTCGGTGTCGTCACCTCTTTCGAGTTCAAGGTGCACCCGGTCGGCACCGTGCTCGCCGGCATCGTCCTCCATCCGGCCGGGAACGCACGCGCCGCAATTGCGAGATGGCGCGACCTCGAAGCCGCCGCGCCCGATGAGCTGACGCAGGGCGCTCTCCTGTTCCATTTTCCCGACGATCCGTCAGCGCCGGAAGCCATGCGCGGCGCCGCGGTCGTCGGCCTTGGCGGCGTCTACGCGGGGTCGCCGCAGGAGGGCGAGAGGATCCTGCGCCCGCTGCGCGAATACGGGCCGCCGCTGGTCGATGCATTCGAGGCGATGCCCTACAACAAAGCGCAACGGATGGCCGATTTCCTATGGCCCAGCGGGCTCCATGGTTACTGGAAGTCGTCGTATCTCACCGCCCTTAGTGACGCAGCCATCGACGTCGTCGCGTCCTACTTCGAAACCGTTCCCTCGCCGCGGACGGTGATCGTGCTCGAGCACAACGGCGACAGCGCGTGGGATCGGGTGGCCGAGACGGATACCGCATTCGGCAACCGGGCCTGGCCGTACAACTTCGTCGTGACCTCGGCCTGGACCGATCCGAAGGAGACGGACCGCAATGTCGCGTGGACGCGGGAGTTTTTCACGGCGATGCGTCCCTTCTCGGCAGAAGGTGCCTACGTGAACTATCTCGGCGGTGACGAGGGGCTGGACGGGCTGCGCGCGGCCTACGGCCAGAAGCTCGGGCGCCTGATGGCGTTGAAGACCAAATACGACCCCACCAACCTGTTCCGGATGAACCAGAACATCGCGCCGCCGTCGGCGGCCGGCGTGGGCGCGTGAGCCCGAGATCGTAACGGGCGGTACACCCACGTCCGGTCGCCGTGGCACCACGACTGTCGGCCGAGTCTCAGTCCGGCGACCATCCCGCGTCGTCATAACTCCAACTTGGAGCCGGTACGGAATGTGTCCGCCCTCGACCCAAGGAGCTCAGCAATCCGGCAGGAACGAGGCATGACGCATGGCCCTCACCACGACAGCTCAGGCCAACAAGGAACTGATCGAAAACGCTTACGCGGCGTTCGCTCAGGGGGACATTCCGACGGTGATGCGGATTTTCGACGCCAGGATCTCCTGGCACGTTCCCGGCCGCGGCCCGCTCTCTCGCGATTACCATGGACACGAGGAGGTCCTCGGTTTCTTCCAGCGCTTCATGGAGCTGTCGCAGGGCACGTTCCGCATACGCGTTGATGACGTGCTTGCCAACGATCGGCGCGTGATCGCCCTCGTCACCGAAAGCGCCGAGCGTAATGGACGCCGATGGTCCTCGCCCCAGGTCCACGCGTGGACAGTGCAGGACGGGAAGGCGTTGATATTCTGGCAATACCAGGGCGACCAACAGACCGAGGACGAGTTCTGGTCCTGAACGCCACGAAATCCGTCAGTGCTCGCGCCTTCTCGATGTAGCCGTCGTTCACGCGTGGTGCGTGGCGTCGCACCCGTCGTGGTGCTGTTGGCCACGTTGAGCGGCGCCTGCGGCGTTCTGCTGTCGACGAAGGTCGCGCGACCGCCGGCGATTCACGAATTCTCGAGCCCGCTGCGCTTGCACGATGAGGAGTTGACACTCCATCTCGCGTCGCCATCCACGCCGTTGGCTCCGTCGACGCCGCTCATCCTGTACGCGAGCGGTGACGGCGGATGGTTCGGCGCCGCGGTGGGGATGTTTCGGACGATCGCCGGGAGTGGCCTGCCAACCGTCGGCATCAGCACCAAGGCGTTCATGCGCATCGAGCACCGCTGGTCCAAGCCATTGACCGTAGCGCATGTGACAGAGGGCTACCAGCAAATCATCGACGCGGCCCGTGCGCAGCTGCGGTTGCCGCCGGACGCTCCCGTGGTGCTGACCGGCTGGTCCCGCGGCGCCTCGCTCGGCGTGCTCGTCGCCAGCGATGGCAAGACCGACGCGCGTGTCGTTGGCGTGGTCGCGGTCGGCCTCGTCGCCGACGAGGACCTCGACATCGAAGGCGACGACGACGACCCGGTCAGCGAGAGCGATGCGGCGCCGGCCGTTACCGACAGCGACGCGCGCAAGCGATCGATTGCGATGTACCCTCTTCTCTCGCAACTCGGACCTCGACGGTCAGTGGTCATCCAGGCGTCCGGGGATGGGTATCTGCCTGGGGCCCGTGCCCGGGCGTTGTTCGGGCCGGACTCGACGATGAGCCGACTCGTCGTGATCGACGCGCGCAATCACCGGTTCAGCGGCGGCGAGTCGAGCTTTGCCGCGGCGCTGACGAGCGCCGTGGCCTGGGTGTCCTCGAGCGCGGCGGAATGGAGATGACGTAGGATGGCGTTGCGTCCCGAGACGAACATTTCACGGGATCGGCGAGGAGTCGTCGAATGTTTACCGCGACAGCGAATCTGACACTGCCCAGCACCGTGACCGGCTCGTGGCCGCGTCCCCGCTGGTTCGACGTGAGCATGTGGGGCGCGCCGCTCGACACCTGCATGATGGACGTGCGCTTCCGCGAGAAATTCCAGGACGCGCTGGCGGTAGTGATCAGCGACCAGGAGCGCGCGGGCCTCGATCTGCTGACGCACGGCGACTATCACTGTGACGAAGACATGGCCGGCCGCGCGTGGCATCATTATCCGCTGCAGCGGTGGGCGGGATTCGAAGGCGACTACCTGCAACCGGACGCGACGCGTGCGCCCTGGCTCCTCTACCCGCCGGGCACGCTGCTGAACGAGATCTACACCGGCTGGCGCTGGCCCCACGTGGTCGACACAATCGAGCATCGCCCGCTCGGCTATCCCAAGATCTGGCGGATCGCGCAGGGCAAGTCCAGCAAGCCGGTTCGCTTCGGCACCTGCTGCTCGCAGGTGATGGCGCTCTTCCTCGACATTCACACCAAGAAGTACAAGGACAAGCGCGAGGTGATCTGGGATATGGCCGTGGCCATGAATGCGGAGCTGCTGGCGCTGCGCGACGCCGGCTGCCGTCTGATCCAAATCGAAGAGCCGACGTTCCATTTCATGGCCAACACGTTCGGCAAGGATCACGAGGATGTGCGCTTCATGATCGACGCGTTCAACCGCGAGGTGGAAGGGCTGGACGATGTGGAGCTGTGGATTCACACCTGCTGGGGCAACCCGAACATGCAGCGTGTGATGGAGGATACGAGCTACGCCAACTCGATCGAGATCTATCTCGAACGCTGCCGCGGCGACGTGTGGACGCTGGAAATGAAGGACCGCAACCAGCAGGACCTGGAGCTGTTTGCGCCGTTCCGCAATGATTTGAAGAAGAAGATCTGCATTGGCGCCGTGAGCCACCGGACGCTTCAAGCGGATCGTGCCGAGGATGTCGCCGGCGAGATCCGCAGCGCGCTGAAATACATTCCCGTCGAGCAATTGATCATCTCGAGCGACTGCGGATTCGGCCGCCAGGGGTGCAACCGCGAGATCGCGTTCTACAAGGCCAGCGCGATCGCGCAGGGCTGCAACATCGTTCGCGGCGAGCTGGGGCTGCCGGTCACCTACGTGCCGGCGACGAATCCCGAGCTGCAGATTGACGTCGTAGAGGGCGAGCGCCCGCGACAGGGGTAGTTTGTTCCTGGCCGATCGCACCTCCCTCCACTTGAAGCGGTAGTAACTACCCTACGCTTGGGCTTGGCCCCGCTCTCGCTGCGCGATTCTCGCGGCTTCCCGTGATCTGGAGGTCGGGCATTTCTTTTGCGAGGCGCGGGCGAGGGCCTACGTCAAGGAGCTGCGGAAGGAGGATCGGCGATTCCGACAGCTGATGGAGAAGGCGGAAGACGACCTCCGGTCGCGCGGGTTCGTCGAGGAGCCCGACGGTGTGATCGTCGTCGAGTTCGAGCAGGATGCGCCGCAGTTCGGCGTCCTCGACTGGATCCTCCCGGCAGTCCACGCACAGACCGTGAACGTCAGCGGCGGCAATCGCGGGCGCGTCGTGTGGTCGGCGTGGAATGACGGCGACAACCGCACGTGGGAGGGCAATATCACCGGCCAGAGTTACACCTACAGCGCCTACAACTCCGCCAACATGCAGTTCGACGTTGCGTCCAGGACCTGGGCGCCACACACGCTCTGGCACGCCATGCAGGGCGCCGCCAGCACGTGCGCAACCGCGGGGGCCGTGTGCGCCGCCTTCGGCCCGGGCTACTTCAATTTGCCCGGCGTCTGCGTGCATCGGAGCACTTGCGAACGGCCTCATCGACGAGATGAGCGCGTGGGCGCACGAGTGCAACCGGCGCTGCATCTGGACGTCCGTGAGCGCCGGCGTCTACGAGTGCGTGTAGAGGAGACGGGCATGGAAACGATCCGGCTCTCGATTCTCGCCGCTGCCACGGTTCTGGCGTGGTCGGCGGCGTCGCACCTGTTGCCCTCGTCGTGGCCGGCCTGGGGCTAGCTGGCCGCGAGCACGGCCGCGGGCGCCATCCTCGCCGTGCCTTTCGCGTACGCCGTTGGCGTGGACGATCGGAAGTATGCGTGGTTCGCGGTCGCCATGGTCATCGGCGTGCCTGTCGCCGAACGGCTCCTGGGGGGAATCTCGGGGCGCGAGTGGATCACGGCACTCGTGCTGCTCGTTGCCCTGGCTGGGTTGATCGGCCAGCGCCTGCGGCGCCACAGCACATAGCGTGGACGCCGGCCCGATTCGCCGGCCCACGCCTAGCGCGGCTGCAACTCGACGTCGGCGACGAGCGCGGTCACGTTGTCGGAAGCGCCGGCCTGCAATGCGCCGTCGACGAGGACGTTGCAGGCCGCCGTGCAGTCGCCGCCCGAGGCGAGCCGCTGGATGTCCGCATCGTTCAGCGCGTCGGTCACGCCATCGGTCGTCAGCAGCAGCCGATCGGCCTGTTGAAGCCGTACGAGCCGCAGGTCGAAGTCGGCGTCGCCGCGGCCGATCACCTGCGTCAGCACGTGATGGGCGGGATGGGCCTTGATCTCGTCGGCATCCAACATTCCCGCGTCGACGAGCTCCTGCGCCATCGTGTGATCGCGGGTGAGCCGCGTCAGGCTGCCCTCGCGCAGCAGGTAGAGGCGCGAATCTCCGGCATGACAGACGAAGAGGCAGTCGCCGGCGGCAGCCGCCGCCGTGAGCGTGGTGCCCATGCCCGAGCAGTCTTTCCGGTACTGCACCGTGCTCGGAGACGGCGCGATCGACGGACGCGAAGATCGTATCGAGCCGCGCCATGATCTCTCTGACTTCCGCCTCGCCGATCGACACGAACCATCGCGCGCCCTGCTGCGAGAATTCGAGCGCGCGGCTGAGTGCCAGCGTGCTCGCCACTTCGCCGGCGGCGTGGCCGCCCATGCCGTCGGCGACCGCGAGCGCCCAGAAGGCCTGTGCGGCCACGAACTTCAGATCGTCTGCGGGAATGTTCGTGGCGACCGGCGTGGTGACGCGCTCGACCCGGACCGCGAGGAATCGGTCCTCGTTGTTCGGGCGCTGACCGCTTTCAGAACGACCGGCAACGCGCAACATCAGGGATGGCAGCGGCGTGTGCTCCGACGGCTGCTCGGCCAGCGGCGGCAGGTGCGGTCTTGATGTCCGTGGCATCCATGGCGCCTGATCCTACACCCGGACAAGGCCTCGCGCGACACTGACCGCCTTCCGCGCCCACTCGACCAAATCGAGCTGGCTCTCGAGCACGTCCACCGGGACGGCGTAGTACTTCATCGTCCCGGCGCGATCGGGAAAGGGGCGGAACGGCCGCGAACCGGCGGCTTCGTAGTCGCCGCGGTTCGTCGCATCCACCTTCAGGTACAGGACATCGAGCGCAATCAGCCCGAAGAATACGCCGTCGCAGTAGAGGCCCACGCCACCGAACATCGATTTCGCGACAACCGGACCGAGCGGCTCGAGCTGATCGAGAACGAAGGACCGGAACCCGTCGCTGACCCGCAACGACCGGGGTTTCCTCGCATCGCGATTGGGGCTCTGCTTTCGAGACGGTTTGGCCATAATGTGGGCCTCGATGAGCGTCGGAGAGAGTGGTCTGCCAACGGCCGGCGCGACGGTTTCACATTATCGCGTCCTGTCCGCGCTCGGTGTCGGCGGCATGGGGGCGGTCTACCTTGCCGAGGACTCAAGCTCAAGCGCTAAAGTCGCGCTGAAGTTCCTGAAGAAAACCGGCGATGCCCATGGCGTGAGCCGCCTGCTTCGCGAGGCCGAGACCGCAAGCGCGTTGGACCATCCCAACATCGCAACGATCTACGAGATCGGCGAATGGAACGGCCAGCCGTTCATCGCCATGGCCTTTGTGCCGGGCGAAACGCTCCTGCAGCGGCTGCGCCGCGGCCCGATGACCATCGACGAGATTGCCGGCGTCGGCGCGCAGATTGCGTCGGGGCTGGCTGCGGCACACGAGGTCGGCATCGTCCACCGCGACTTGAAACCCACCAACGTCATGCTGACACCGACGGGGCAGGTCAAGATCCTGGACTTCGGCCTGGCCCGCAACGTGTCGCCGGATTTCGACACGATGACGAGACTCACGACCGAGCAGACGACCGTCGGAACGCTCGCGTACATGCGTCCCCGAACAGCTCAGCAGCGCGGATGTGGATCAGCGCGCCGATCTCTCGGGCCTTCGGGATCGTGCTCTACGAGATGCTGGCAGGCCGTACGCCCGTTCGACGCGACGACGCCCGCGGCAACTGGTTCTTGCGGTCGCCACGTCGCCGACATCCTCCGTCAGGGATGCGCGCCCCGAAACCCGGTCGAAATCGAGCAGCTGATCGGACGCGCGCTCGAACGAGAACGCGCGCGGCGAACGGTGATTGGGCGTCGTGGACTGAGGAGGACATCTCCTCAGTCTCAACGCGTCATTGCGGGCCGCTTCGCCGTGCTCAGCGCGGCGCCAGCCGATCGGCCAGCGTGTCGTGGTGATAGCTGCCGTGCTCGCGAACCTCCGCCCACCCGGAATCGTTGACCGTCGCGGCTTGACTGGTCGCGAAGTCCTGCCAGGAGTTGTATCTGGTGACGGCGAGGTACTGCCACGGGCCGCCCTCGACATGGGTCAGCAGAACGTTGCCAGTGGAGACCTTCGCATCGGGACTCGCGGTGCGCAGCGCTTTCTCGAGCTGCTCCCGATGGCCGGGCGCCGCGCGCCAGACCGCGACGCTGTAAACCGACCCGCCGGTAGTCGCGGATGCATCGCCCATTCCCAGCGCCTTCGTGAACTCAGCCCATGACGGACCGGAGACGAACGTGTCGTTGTGCCACGCGCGCATGTCGCGGCCGGGGTTGGCGGCGGTGGGCGCCGCGGTAACCGTGGCCTTGGCGCCGAGATGTTCGATCACGCAGTAATCCCAATCATCGCCCTGCTGATGCCGCAGGAGGATGAAGTGGCCCGGCATTGGCGCGCTGGAATCCGCGACTTTCAGGACGTCGCCGAGAGCGGTTGCCTGCCCGGGCACCGCCTTGGTGAAGTGGACATGATAGACGTCGGTCGGTGCAGAAGCCGTTTGGGCAGCGGCCATCGTACAGACGGAGAGCGAGAACAAGACCCCGACGAAGGTGCGGCGAAAATGCGTCATGCGTTCTCCTGGAGAAAGAGGAGGCGCAACTCTACGCTCGAGGTGGAACGGTGTCAATGTCGAGGTGGCTCCGCGTCACGTCAGAGCTCGCCGCGTCGTAGCCGTTCTTTCATGTGATCGGTCGCGCGCACGGCCAGCGCCATGATCGTCAGCGTCGGGTTCTGCCAGGCGCTCGAGGGAAACGCCGAGCCATCCAGGACGAACAGGTTGGCGATGTCGTGCGTCTGCTGGAACGGCGTGAGGACCGACGTCTTCGGATCGACGCCCATCCGCGCCGCCCCGGTCTCGTGCGCGTTGCCGCGAATCGTGTTCAACGGGCGGACGTTCTTCGCGCCAGTCGCTTCGAGCATCTCCGCGGCGGCGACGGCCATGTCGGCCTGCATCGCCAGCTCATTGGCTCGCGGCGTCAGATGAATGCGCGCCACCGGGATGCCAAAGGTGTCGACCGTGTTCGGATCGACGTCGATGGAGTTGTCCTCGTAGCGCAGGCACTCGCCAAAGCCTTGCATCGTGACGCGCGCGGGCTGCGGGCCCATTGCCGCCCGTTTGAACGCCTCGCCATACCCCGGCGCATCGAGGCCGACGCCGTTGTCGATGTAGACGCCGTAGGCGTACCCGCGCAGGAAGTCCTTGCTGGCCGGCTCGCCCGGCATGTTTCGGAAGCGCGTCACCAGCGGCCAGCACGGACGGTTCGGTCCACCCAGTGAGGGCCGCGCGCTAAACTCGGGCAGATCGCCGACGGCGCCGGCGTCGGAAAAGTGCGTCATCAACCCTTTGCCGAGAAGACCGCTGGAGTTCGCGAGGCCGTTTGCATCTTGACGGCTCGCAGAGTTGAAGAGAATGCGGACCGACTCCTGCGTCTGCGCGCAGAGCGCGACGACCCGCCCGAAGATCTCGCGCGGTTGACGCGTCGCGCGATCGATATAGAGCACGCCGCGCGCCCGCCGCGACGACGGATCGACCAGCACCTTGTAGACCATCGCGCCGGTGACCAGCGTGCAGCGTCCGGTCGCGACCGCATCCGCCATCGTGGTGAACGACGAATTGAAGTACGAGTGCGTGATGCACCCGTGCTCGCAGGGCCCGCAGTAGTGGCACGCCTGCCGTTTGTTGTGGGCTCGCGACAGGTTCGCCGTGCGGCCCTGCGTCATCGTCCGCGCGAACTTCGCCTTCCAGCGCGTGCGCAGCGCGGTCTCCGGGCAGGTGAGCGGCATCGCGGGCTGAAAGTGGCTATCGGGTAGTCCCGGAAGCCCTTCGGGCATGCCCTGAATGCCGACGTAGTCTTCGACGAGCTCGTAGTAGGGCACAAGATCGGCATAGCTGATCGGCCAGTCGACGCCGGATCCGTCGAGCGACGCGGCCTTCAGCTCGATGTCGCTCATCCGCAGACACTCGCGTCCCCAGACATTCGTGCGGCCGCCGACGATCCGCGGCCGCACCCACAGAAACGCCGGATCGGACTTGTCGACATACGGCTCGTCGATGTCGTTCACGAACCAGTCGGCTTGCCACTCGCGCACCGCATACGAGCGCGATTGCACCGGGCGTTGGCGCGCGAGCGGCTGCTTGCTCATCGCGTGATACGGAAGCTTGAACGCGGGCACGTGCTCGCGGTAATCCGAGTCAGTCAGCTGACGCCCGGCTTCGAGCACCGCGACGCGAAGACCCGCCTCAGTCAATCGCTTTGCCGCCCAGCCGCCAGACGCGCCTGACCCGACGATCACGATGTCGAATGCCTGGTTCTCTTTGATGTTTCTCATAGTAGAGATCCGCGTGATTCCGTGTCCGTCCGCGACGGCTTCTTTCCGTGAGGATCGGCGGGCCAGATGGCTCTGTGACCGATCAGAGCTCCCGGATCCAGATGTTGCGGAAACTGATTGGCTTGCTGGGGTCGCCGTGCGACTGCAGCTTGATCGGTGCTCCGTCGAACGGCTTGTATGACGGCGCGCCGATGTAGAGCGTTTCGCCCTTCAACGCGAAGTGGTTCTGCACCAGCACGCCGTTGTGGAGCACGGTGACGTACGCCGGCGTCTTCACGCTGGTGCCGTCGAACGTCGGCGCGGTCCAGATGACGTCGTAGACCTGCCATTCGCCTGGCTTGCGCATCGCGTTGGCCAGCGGAATCGCCTGCTTGTAGATGCTCGCGGCCTGGCCGTTCACATACGTCTTGTTGTTGTACGAGTCGAGGATCTGCAGCTCGTACCCGGCATCACCGGGACCCGTCGACGCCAGGAACAGCCCGCTGTTGCCGCGCGCCTGTCCCGTGCCGGCGATGTCGGGGGGTTCGAGCCACTCGATATGCAGCTGGTAGTTGTGGAAGCGCCGCTTCGTCTCGATGTTCCCGGACTTCTTGTTCACCGTGATCACGCCGTCGGCGACGGCCCAGGATGCCGGCGACTGATCCTTCACGTTGACCCATTCCGAGAGGTCCGTGCCACCGAACAGCACGACCGCGTCCGACGGGGCGCCGCGGCAATCGGCGCCGGGCGTGACCACCTTCGGCTCGGGTTTCCACACTTCGGTGTCTTCCGGCTTGGCGGTCGGCGGCGGCTGTTGCGCGTGCGCGATCTGCGCCGACGCCAGGAGGGCGAGGCACGACAGGAAGATTAGTTTGAGTCGCATAGGCGGATTGTACAAGGGGGACAGGCCCTCTGACGGTTCTTGACACGGGGCCTGTCCCGGACCGATGGAGCCTGTCCCGGTTGATGAACTTGACATGTGACTAAATAGTCACGTATTCTCCCTTCGTGACCGATGACGACCGCGTGTTCAAGGCGCTCGCGGATCCGACGCGTCGGTTCCTGCTCGACCGGCTCTTCGCGCGTGACGGCCGCACGCTCACAGAGCTCGAGTCGGAGTTGGACATGACGCGGTTCGGCGTCATGAAGCATCTGCGCGTCCTCGAGGACGCGGGCCTCGTCGTGACCCGGCGATCGGGACGGGAAAAGCTGCACTACCTCAACCCGGTGCCGATCCGGCTGATTCACGACCGATGGATTCACAAGTTCAGGGAGCGCCAGGCGTCAGCGCTCGCAGAGCTCAAAAACGAGCTGGAGGCAAAGTCATGGCAACGGCGACGGCAGTCAAAGTGACGACCCAGGTTTACCGCGTTTACATCAAGGCGACTCCCCAGGCGATCTGGGATGCGATCACCAGGCCGGAGTGGACGGAGCGATTTGGCTATGGCGGGCGCGCCGAATACGACCTGCGTCCCGGAGGCGTCTATCGTGGGCACGCGAGCCCCGAAATGTGCGCGATGGGCGCTCCCGAGATCGCCGTGGACGGCGAGGTCATCGAAGCCGATCCCCCGCGGCGGCTGGTGCAGACCTGGCGCATGGTCATGGACGCGGCCATGGCCGCCGAGGGCTTCACGCGCCTGACCTACGAGATCGAGGAAGCCGACGGCGGCGTCAGTAAATTGACGGTCACGCACGATCTCGAGGGCGCGCCCAAGCTGGCGGCGCTCGTTGGCGGCGGGATGGAAAGCACGGGCGCCCGTGGCGGGTGGAGCTGGGTGCTCAGCGATCTGAAGTCGCTGATCGAGACTGGGCGGCGGATGGAGGGCTGATCGGGGCAGGGAGACCCCGCCCTGACGGGGTCTCCCAAAACGTGATAGATTAGTGGCTACGCTTTCCTGGGCCCTGTCGCACCGCCGGCGCAAGTCGCCTGTCTCGCTCCAGCCTCTCATCAAAGCCATCGTTCACGCATTTCGCGTGGACAAGTTCGTCAGTCGACGCAGGAGTCTTGCACTATGAGATCTTTGAACGGCACTATCAAGCGGTTGGTCAGCGACAAGGGATTCGGATTCGTGGCCGCGCCCGACGGCAACGAGTATTTCTTCCACCAGTCGGCGCTCAACGGGGTTTCGTTCTCCGAATTGCGCGAGGGCGAGGCCGTGACGTTTCAGACGGGACAGGGCCCGAAGGGTCCTCGCGCCGAGAACGTGACGCGCGCCTAGACCCCAGCCCGCTTCTGACGGACCCGGCGCCGAGCGCCGGGTTCGTCAGAATCACTCCGCTTCCAGCCTCCCGTCGCTATTTCTTGTCAGACGACGTCGCGTCCACCACGCCGTACCCGTAAAACCGCATCCTGCTTCTTGATGCCCTTCGGGCGATTCGCAACCGCCCGGAGCAGCGCCTCGACCGCGACCGGCGGCAGCGATCCACCGGCCGCGCCGATGTATTGCGCTGCGATCCCTGAGGCGTGCGCCGCAGACATGCTGGTGCCGACAGTCCACGGCCCACCCGCCCGGGATCGTGCTGAAGACGTAGTTCAGAACGAAACAGGGCACCGGCGCAATGCCGGCAACGGTGCAGCCACCGGCGCCCATGCGGCTGCCGTCACGACGCACAGCGCGACGAATTTGATCGAGCGAAGAATCAGACCCTCACGCGCCAGGTGCCCGGTAGGCAATCGACTTCCGGGCGGCGGCGTCCAGATCGTCCGGCGAGATCAGCGGCGTGGTCTTGATCCGGGCCACGCCGGACGCGTTCACGGCAAGACTGATGGCAACGATCGATGCGTTGTCGGGTACATCGACGATGACGTAGGCGTCTTCCGTTCCGAAGGCGAAGTAGAAGGCCTCGAGCTTCCCGCCCACGGCGTCGAGCATTTTCTGGACCGCCGCGCGCCGGCCGGATCCTCCTTCCTTCATCAACCCCTTGGCACCTTCTGCGGTGTACGACGCGGTGATCAGGAACTTGGCCATCTCATGCCCCTCTGCAAGAAGACGAAAGCCGGTTAGAAGCGATATCGCACCGTCACCAACCCGTTCCGGCCCGCCGCCGGCATGATGTTGTTGTTGGCGTGTGCGCTCTCATAGTAGTCCTCGTCGAGCAGGTTGCGCACGTTCAGCTGCACCTCGTAATGGCCGAAGCGATAACCGGCCATCGCGTCGAGCCTGGCGTAGCCATCGATGCGGACCAGGTTGTCGTTCGACGCGAACCAATCGCCGAGAACGAAGACGCCGCCGCCGAATGTGAAGCCGCGTTCCATCGTGTAAGTCGTCCAGATCGATCCGCTCCGTGCGGCCACGTTGCCGATGCGATTGCCCTGCACGGGCACGCCGCTCGACACGTCGTTCGACCGCAGGATGGTGGGATCCAGGAACGTCAGGCCGCCGCTCACATTCCAGCCGGGAACAATCGATCCGGCTGCCGCGATCTCAACGCCTTGACTGCGCTGCCGTCCGACCAGCACGAGCGTGTTCGGATCCAGCGGGTCGCGTGTCTTCACGTTCGTTCGATCCAGCCGGAAGACCGAGGTCGTCAGCGTGAGGCGATGGCGGAAGAGCTCGGTCTTCACGCCCGTTTCGTAGCTGGTCGTCCGCTCGGGCTCGAGCTCCTCGTTGTTCACGGCCAGCGACAGCCCGTCGCCTGACGGCTGGAACGAGCGGCTGACGCTTGCGTACAGCGACGTGTTCCGTCGCGCGCGATACACGATGCCAGCCCGCGGGCTGAACGCCTGATCCACGCGGCCCAGATCGGTGTTCGCCGGCAAGCGATCGTCGAGCCGCTGGTCGTTGTAGTCGAAGCGGCCGCCGACCAACGCTCGCCACCGGTTGCCAATCGAGATCTGGTCCTGCAGGTACACGCCCACGTACTGTCCCGTGAATGCGTTGTCGCTCGCGGGCGTGGTCGCGTAGTTCGGCCTGGTCAGCACCGGATCGATGACCGCCACTTCGGGCGCCGTCCCGGTGAGGCGCACGCTTGAATTCGTCTCGCGGCCCGCCTCCAGACCGACGAGCAGCGCGTGATCGAGCGCGCCGGTCCGACCGCCGGTCGTGAGATCGAGCTGGTTGAACAGATTGCGCTGATCGCCGTCGACGCTGTACTGCGAGCGCGCCACGAACAGCTGGCCATCGACCTCGCGCACGGCGCCCGGCAGCGTGTTGCTGAATTGGTTCCCGTACGTGGTGTGGCGGAAGACGTTCCGCAGCGCCCAGTTGCCGCGCAGCGACTGTTGCCAGGTCACCGCCTGAGAGCCGACGCGATTTTCGAGAAAATCGTCGGTCGGATAGCCGTAATAGAACGGCCGCGCGTCGGCCAGAGGCTTGCCTTGCCACGAGGGGATGCCACGATCCGGCACGCGATCGTCGGCGAGGAACTCACCCTGAATCAGCAGCTCCGATCCCGGCCGTGGCCGATAGGCCAGCGAGGGCGAGATCGACGTCCGCTCGAGCGAAAAATACGGCCGGTGGCTGTCGCTGTTCTCGTAGGCGCCGGCGATCCGGTACGCCAGCGTGTCGGACGCGCGGCCATCGGCGTAATCGCCCTGGATGCGCGCGCGATCGTACGAACCGCCGACAACGCTGAGATCGCCGAAGCGTGATCCGAACGTCGGCTTCTTGGTGACACGATTAAGGACGCCGCCGCTCGAGCCGCGGCCGAAGAGCGCGCCGGCCGGCCCCTTCACCACCTCCACCTGTTCAAGCGACGACAGGTCCCGGTAATATTTCGCATCGTCGCGCACGCCGTCGATGTAGGCGTCGTTCACAGCGCTGAACCCGCGAATCGCCGACTGATCGCGCCGGCCTTCGCCGAGCTGCGGCATCACGCCGGGCACGTTCGCGAGGGCATCCTGCATCGAGAGCGCCGTCTGCGACCGAATCAGGGCCTGCGGGACGACGTCGATCGTCTGCGGTACGTCGAGCGCTTTCGTGGGCGTGCGGGTTCCGGAGACGACCGGCGGCGGCGCATAGGGGCTCGCGCCCTCGACGCTGACGTATTCCGAGAGTCCCTGCGGAGACAGCGTCAACGAGAGCAGCGACAGGCGGCCGGGCGTCACACGCACTTCACGCGTCAGCGGCGCGAAGCCTGGCTTCACCACCGTCACGAGATACAGGCCGGTCGACAGCGCCTCCATGCGATACACGCCAAGATTGGCGCCTGGCATCGTGACAGGCGGCTTCTGATCGTGCTGAATCAGCACCTCGGCATCGTTGACGGCGGCGCCGGATGGATCGAGCACGCGAACTTCGACGGACCCAAGGTGGTCCCGGGCTGGCTCGGAGGCGATGACAACGGGAGAAACGACGGAGAGGCCGGCGACAAGAAGACCGGCACGAACGAGACAGCGGGCAACATTCGACATGAAGACGCTCGTAGGAACGAAAGTGAGATTCAGTCTCAAAACCGCTTACAGGCTAAATCCGACCAAAGCGGTCGGTCAATAGCTTTCTGCGTAAAACTCTTGTCGCCGAGGCGGGAGCCGCGCGCAAGCGTCGCCCTGTCTGCCACTTACGGTTGATGTGGAGCGGGATTGGCCGCCAGGCGAAGGCGAACTGGAGGTCCGCCCTACAAGAGATTCTAGAGGTCGCCGCGGCGGCGAAGCTCGGCGATGTGCCGGCCTGCGCGCATCGACAGCGCCATGATCGTGAGCGTGGGGTTCTTCTCGGGGAAACTCGTGAACGCGCTGCCGTCCACGACGAAGAGGTTGGGCACGTCGTGCGACTGGCAGAACGCGTTGAGCACGCTGGTCCTCGGATCGTGGCCCATCCGGCACGTGCCCGTCTCGTGGCTGGCGAAGCCGTTCATCGTCGATTCCTTGAAGAACAGCGTGGAGCCGGCCGCGTGAAAGATCTCTTCGAGCGACGCCGACATGTCCTGCCAGATCGCGCGGTCGTTGTCGCCGTAGGTGAATTGCAGCACCGGGATTGGAATGCCGTGCGCGTCGGGACGCGACCGATCGACAGTCACGCGGTTCTCGCGGCGGGCAAGCACCTTCGCCATGCCGCCCATCTGAAACATCGCGGGCTGCAGGGCACGTACACGGGATTTGAATGAAGGACCGAACCCGGCGACGCGCGTGGCGTGATGCGGATAGTCGTGCGTTTCGTACATCACCTGAGCGAAGAAGCCGCCGACGTAGCCGCGCGCCGGCCGGCGGTGATTGAACCGCGGAATGATCGAGTGATCCGTCGCGCCGTCCTGATTGACCGGGTCGCGCCCCTCGAGCGCCGCGAGGTAGCCGTGCATGTTCAACTGCGTGTGCCCGGTCAGGTAGCGGCCGACGAGATCGCTCGAGTTGGCGAGACCGTTGGCCGAACGTGGGCTGGTTGAGTTCAGCAGAATTCGCGGCGATTCGATGGCGCCACACGCCAGAACGACGAGTCGTGCCTTCGCGATCGCGTCGCGTTTGGTGACGCGATCGATGAACGCAACACCGGACGCGCGGCCTTCGGTGTCGATCTCGATGCGGCGGACGAGCGCGTTGGTGCGAAGCGTGAGGCGTCCCGTGGCGAGGGCCTCCGGAAGGATGGCGTTGACGGACGTGGCGATCGCGCCGACTTCGCACCCGTCCATGCAGTGCCGGCAGTAGTGACAAGGCATGCGCTGTCCGCGCGGCTGACCGACGAGCAGCGCCTTGCGCACCGGGATCAGATCGATCCCGAGGCGGCGGCAGGCGCGGCGGCCCAGCTGCTCGGCACAGCGGAGCGCCGGCGGTGGCGCGTAGAAGTCACCGTCTGGCAGCACCGCCAGCCCTTCGCGGGTGCCGACGACGCCAATCAGGCGTTCGGCTTCGCTGTAGAAGGGCGCCAGCTCCTGGTAGGTCAACGGCCAGTCCGGCTCGACGCCGTGGAGCGATCCTTCGCGGAAGTCGTCTTCGGCAAACCGCAGTGCGACGCCGTTCCAGTGCAGGCTTCGGCCGCCCAGCACGCGAATGCGATCAGCGCCGACCCGATCGCCTTCGTAGCGGATGTCGGACTCGATCCGATCAGGGTAGAACACCGCCTGCTTCTCGGGCCACGTGCCGCGGTCCCTGAACTCGTAGGGCCACTTGTGCCCGGCGAACTCACTGGGCGACACCTCGCGGCCGGCTTCGAGCAGCAGCACGCGCGCGCCAGCCCTCGTCAGCTCGCGGGCAGTCGTGGCTCCGGCCGGACCGCTGCCGACGACAATAGCGTCGTAGGGCTCGGCACGTTTCAGGACCATGCCGGGATCATGGCATAGCGAGCGTACCGGGGAGCCCGGGTATTCGTGTAATCTGGAAATCCAACGTCGCGGAGGGATGGCCGAGCGGTTGATGGCGGCGGTCTTGAAAACCGTTGTACCCGAAAGGGTATCGGGGGTTCGAATCCCTCTCCCTCCGCCAATCCCTCGCTTCGCTCGGTCCTGGGCGGAGCGAGAGGCCTTCAGGCGCTGCACGACTCGCGTTGCGCCAACCGTGGTGAAGTAGTCCCGCGTCACCACCCGCGAGAGCGCGACCTGTTCGCGGGCCTCGGTTTCGACTATCGACGTCGTACGCAGGCCCAAGCTTTAGCTTGGGCTTCCGGGCACCATCGGCCCGACTGACCAGCCTCCGCCAAGGCTGCGGCGGTCCGCCGAACTTTGAGCGAATGCGGAAGTCGGGTCCCGCTGCAGTAGGGTCGCACTTCAGTGCGGCCAATGGTTGCCCGAGCTGAAGCTCGGGCCTACGTACGCGTGTGGATTTCAGTACTTCGACGCGTAGGCGACGATTTCCCAGAGCTCGTCCCGATGGGCCGAGCCGACCAGGATCTCCTGGCTGGCCTTGTCGAACGCCTCCCGGTCAGCCGGCGACTGCCCGTCGACGAAGGCCGTGATGGCGGCGGCGACCTTGTCGAGCCCCTCGGCATTCGGGACGAGATACCAACGGCTCCGCATCATCTGGTCGCCGGTGTGGATGAACTCGGTGTCGATGCCGAAGGACGTCACCGCGCCGCTGGCCGCGAGCGGCTCGATGATGGGCCTCAGCACCTTTTCGAATCGCTCGTTGTAGGCCTGCGTTTTTCCGGGCTGGATCTGGTCCATGCCGACGGTCATGTACCCGCTCGTGAGCTTGGTGGTCTGGGGGCGCAGGATGCGCGAGCGTACCAGCAGGTCGGAATGCTTGGTGCCGGCGAAATCCGTGTCCCCGCGACGGCGCTCCGCCGCCGGGAGCTTCTTGTCGGCCGCGAGGATTGCGGCCAGCGCTTTCTCGAGGCCGGCGATCGTCGTGCTGCTATACCACGTGGAATGCGTATAGCCATCCGGCGTGTGGACGGCGGCCGAGACGAGCCCGTACTCGGTGATGACCCCGTCGGCCAGGAGCTTCTCGAGGACCGGAAGCGTGTTCTTCTTCAGATCGTCGGTATAGGCCTCCCAGTTGGGACGCGCGAGCTGCCAGTTGGCGATCCGCGTGAACACCGTCGTCCCCTCCGGCGCCTGCGCGCTGCCGGGCGAAGCCAGGGCGATGGCGCCGGCGAAGACCAGCAATGCCTTTTTGACCCAGAATGTCATTTCTTGTTCTCCAATGAGGTGGTTGACGCGCGGGCGCATACGGCCCGGCTGAGCTTACCTTGATTGGAGGCGAAAAAGCTGGGGAAGTCGCGCCTCTTACTGCGGCTTCGTGAGCGGCACGGCCACTTTCTTGCAGAAATCCGCCGGCATCGATTGCCGCAGCAGCCTCTCATAGAGGCGCATCGGCAGGAGACCGATTTCGGCGCGGCGCGCCTCGAGGTGCTCGAGGTCTTCGATCGGAGAAGGCGCCAGCGTGCCATCAGACTGGCACGAGAAGTTGGCACCGTAGCGTTGCCGTTCGCCGTCGTCCACCTGCGCGCGGTCGAACATCATGGCGTAGTCGGCCGGATCGGCCTCGCCGCGGTCCACGTTCTCGCGCAGCCCCGGCAACACCTGGCGTCTCAGATCGGGCGACTGGTGCTGCACCATGACGACGAACTGGCGCGCCGCGGCCGGACCCACGGACGAACGGGTCGGGACGCCGGCCTCCTTGAAGATCGCACGAACCTCCTGGCCCGTGCGCGCATCGGTGTCGCTCATCTTGGCGGCATCGAAGTGTTCCCCTGTGCGCACGGCCTGGTCGGCCGAGTAGAGTGCGCCCAGGCGGGCCGTCAGCGCACGGTTCGGATACGGCTCGCGAACGCGGTCCTCGATCTCCTTCTGCTTCACCCGGGCGCGCAGGAACGGCAGGACATGCGGCGGCACAGCGCCGGGCGCCCGCTCCACTGCGGCGAGCACCTGCTTCGTGAACTCCAGTGCCTGCTCGTGCGCGCTGAGCACGATGAACTCTTCAGCGCCTTCGGGACCGACCATGGCGATGGTCGGAAGACCCCGCTCGGTGAAGATCTTCCGGATCTCCGCCGCGTCGATCTTCGCGTTCTCGGAAAATGCGGCGTCGATGAGGTGATGGATCCTCGAGGCGAGCATTGGATCGGTGACAGGAGTGGCGACGGCGAGGAAGACGATAAGGATCAGCGCCGGCATGCGTCAGCTCTTCGCGGGTTCGATCAGCTCCTGGCCACCCATGAACGGCCTGAGCGCAGTCGGGATCACGACGGTGCCGTCGTGTTGCTGGCAGTTCTCGAGGATGGCGATGAGCGTACGGCCGACCGCGAGCCCGGACCCGTTCAACGTGTGCACGAAGTCGGCCTTGCCGGAGCCGCCGGGCCTGAACTTGATGTTCGCGCGGCGGGCCTGGAACGCCTCGGTGTTGCTGCACGACGAAATCTCGCGATACATCTTCTGGCTCGGCAGCCACACCTCGATGTTGTACGTCTTCGCCGACGCGAACCCCATATCCCCGGTCGACAGCAGCATCGTCCGATGGGGCAGCTCCAGGAGCTGGAGGACGCGCTCGGCGTTCGACGTCAGCCGCTCGAGCTCAGCGTAGCTCTGGTCGGGCGCGGCGAAGATCATCAGCTCCACTTTGTCGAACTGGTGCTGGCGTATGAGGCCGCGCACGTCGGCGCCGTACGACCCGGCCTCGCTGCGGAAGCACGGCGTGTACGCGGTGTAGCGCAGCGGCAGCGCGCGGCCGTCGAGGATCTCACCGCGGTAAAGATTTGTCAGCGGCACTTCGGCCGTGGGCACCAGATACAGATCCCAGTCGCCGGCAATCTTGAAGAGGTCCTGCTCGAACTTCGGCAGGTTGCCGGTTCCCGTGAGCGACGCGCTGTTGGCGAGGAATGGCGGCTCGACCTCGATATAGCCATGCGTGCCGGTGTGCAGATCCAGCATGAAGTTGATCAGCGCGCGCGCGAGCTTTGCGCCGTCGCGCATCAGCACCGTGAACCGGGCGCCCGCGATCTTCGTACCGCGCTCGAAATCCAGCACCCCCAGCGCCGGACCGAGATCCCAATGCGCCTTTGGTTCGAAGTCGAACGCCCTGGGCTCGCCGACACGACGGACTTCCGCATTGTCGTCTGCGGTCCGCCCGACGGGCACCGAGGCGTGCGGGACATTGGGAATCGTCAGGAGCAATGCGCGCCGCTCGTCCTCCAGCGCCTGCAAGACCACATCGAGCTCCTTCACCTGCTCGCCGCGCGCGCGATTGGCGTCCACGATCGCCGAGACGTCCTCGCCGGCTTTCTTCCGTTTCGCGACCTCCTCGGCCGCGACGTTCTGGTCGCGCTTGAGCGACTCCACCTGAAGGATCAGCGCGCGGCGTTTCTCGTCGAGGGGACCAAGCTGCGAGAGCAGCGCGTCGGCATCGGCGCCGCGATGGGTCAGCGCCGCGCGGACCAGATCGGCGTGATCGCGGACGAGGGCGGGATCCAGCATCAGGGTAAAACTATACTAGGTGGACGCCCGAGCTAAAGCTCGGGCCTACGTACCAAAGGGACGAGAGACGAAGGACGCTTCGTAGGTAGGCCCAAGCTTTAGCTTGGGCATTACTAAGCCTGGAGTTCGCGTGAGCACACTGCGTAAAGCCGTCTTTCCAGCGGCGGGTCTTGGCACCCGCTTCCTGCCGGCCACGAAAGCGCAGCCGAAAGAGATGCTGCCGCTCGTCGACAAGCCGATCATCCAGTACGGCGTCGAAGAGGCCGTCGCGTCCGGTGTGGACAACATCATCCTCGTCACCGGCCGTGGCAAGAACGCGATTGAAGACCACTTCGATCGCTCGGTCGAGCTCGAGACCTTCCTCGAGTCTCGTGGCAAGCACGAGCTGCTCAACGAGGTCCGGAAGATCTCGAACCTGATCAACTTCGCGTACGTGCGTCAGGGCGAGCCGCTCGGTCTCGGCCACGCGGTGCTCGTCACGCGCGAGCTGGTCGGGAACGAAGCCTTCGCCGTCATCCTGGGCGACGACGTGATCGATGCGACGCCGCCGGCGCTGCGCCAGATGATCGACGTGTTCGAACAGGTGAAAGGCCCGGTCCTGTGCGTCGAGCGCGTCCCGCGGGAGGAGATCTCAAGCTACGGTGTCATTGCCTACGAACCCGATTCGTCCCTGCCGCGCGGCACGTATCGCGTGACCGATCTCGTCGAGAAGCCGAAGCAGGAGGACGCGCCGTCAGACCTGGCGATCATCGGCCGCTACATTCTCACGCCCGACATCTTCCAGTCGCTCGCGGAGACGGCGAAGGATCGCACCGGCGAGATCCAGCTGACAAACGGCTTGAAGCACCTGCTGCGCTCGCGGCCGATTTACGCATGCGAGGTGATCGGTACCCGCCACGATACAGGCAACAAGCTGGGCTTCCTGAAGGCCGTGGTCTACTTCGCGCTGCGACGGCCGGATCTCGCCAAGCCGTTCATGGACTATTTGAAGGGGGCGCTCTGATCCGAGACGCGGTGCGTACGTAGGCCCGAGCTTCAGCTCGGGCAACATTGAGCGGTCAGGTGCCCAAGCTAAAGCTTGGGCCTACGAACTCGTGGGTTTTGGCGTGCTCGATGTCGTGCTCGCCGAAGAATCCGTCGTCGACGCCGGCGTGCTCTTGGCGTCGCCGTCCTTCGACTCCTTCGATTCCTTCGCCGGCTTGTCCTTCCCGTCCTTGCCTTCCGACGTGCCCTTTCTTGCGTAATCGGTGATGTACCAGCCGGTGCCCTTGAACTGAAAGGCCGGCGAGGACAGCAGCTTGACCACGGGACCGCTGCCGCACTTCGGGCACACGCCAATCGGTTCGTCGGAAAACTTCTGGATCACCTCGAACTGGTGGCCGCAGGCGTCGCAGCGGTATTCGTAGAGCGGCATCGCGTCGGTCCGGCTACTCGAGCACCGCGCCCGACGTATCGCCGAGCATGAGCCGCCGGTGAAGGGAGTAGGGCGCGTTCCCCTGCTTCAGCAGCGCGTCGTGGAACGTGCGAAGCGAGAACGCATCGCCTTCCTTGGCTTCGACGTCGCGGCGAAGCTTCTGCAACATCAGCTTGCCGACCGAGTAGACCAGGTACGTCGGATCGAACGTGCCGCGCTCGGCCTCCCGGCGGGCGTTAGCCTCCTCGAGGAACGCGTGCTCCTTGAACAGGCGAACACCTTGTTCGACCGACAGATCCTCCGTGTGCAGCCTGATCGAGACGACGAAGCGTACCAGCCGGATCAGCGCTTCCTGCAGCTGTCCAAGACGCACGAGCGGATCCTTCCGCCCGAACCCGGCCTCGAGCATCATTTCCTCGCAGTAGTGCGCCCATCCTTCGACGCACGTCGCCGGCGCGAAAAAGATCGACTTGCGCACCTTCGATTCCACCTTGCGAAGGTGCTGGTACTGCACGAAGTGTCCGGGATAGACCTCGTGAATCGAGATGCACCACAGCGTGCCGTAATTGAAGTCGCGCAGGTGTTCCACCTGCCGTTCCGTGGGCCAGCTCCGATCGACGTCGGTCAGGTAGTAGTAGGCGCGACTCGGCTTCGACTCGAACGGGCCGGGCGTCCACATGCTGGCGCTCGACCAGCGGAAGAAGTCGGGCGTGGGCGCCACCACCACGCGCTCGCTATCGGGCAAGGTCAGGAGCTTCTGCTTCTCGACGAACGACTGCAGCTCGCCAAGCTGCTGCTCGGCCGCCTTGATCAGTTCTCCAGGGGCGGGGTGCTGGCTCTTGGCCTTGGCCCACGCGTCCGCCGGATCGCCGCCGTTCAACTTCGACGCGGCGCTCCTGAATGCGTCCTCCGTCGCCGCCAGCTCGCGCTCGGCGATCGCCAGCAGGCGCTCGGAACTGAGATTCAGACCTTCTTCCAGTCTCAGCTTCTGCTCGAAGCGCTCGCGGCCCAGCCTGAACGACGCACGCGCTTTCGGCGCCAGGTCGGTCTCGAGGGTGTTGACATACGCACGAATGGCGTTGCCGGCCTCGATCGAGGCGTCCGCCAGATCGCCGAGCAGGTGCAGATCGTCGACATCACGAAAGGCCCGGGGCAGGTCGTGCTCGATGAACCGGAGCGCGCCGTTGAAGGTCTCGATGCCGACCTTGACGAAGATGCCGGGCGGGTCCTTGACGTTGTCGCGGGCCGCCTGAATCAGCCGCGGTGCCTGCCGAAGCTTCGACAGCACACGCCGCGCGCGCTCGGTCGGCGGGGCGAAGCTGAAAAGCGTCTGCGTCGCCAGGCTGGACGCCAGGGTATCCGCGTACAGCTGCGGGTTTTTTTCCCAGGTCCTGACCTCTTCGAGGTCGAACATCCGCGCCTTGATGTGGTCGGCGAGCACGGGCTGCTCGGCCTTTTCGACCTCGGTCAGGCCGGCCGGGTCGATCTCGCTCAACCGGCGCGCAAAGCCGGCCAGGGAGCGCAGGTCCACGTCGATGGCGGGTCGAGCCAGATCTTCGAGCAGGTCGTCGTGCGCGTGGACCCCGTCCAGCGCGGCGACAGTGGGACGGCTTTCCTGCAGATAACGCAGGTAGTCGTCGACGAAATGCGGCAGAGGCTCGGACGAATACATGGCGGCGAAACCCAAATGGTACAATACTCTCCACCCCGCCACCATGCCCGGAACGCTCTTCCTGGTCGCCACACCCATCGGCAACCTGGAGGACATGACCTTCCGGGCGGTTCGCGTGCTGCGTGAAGTCGCGATCATTGCGGCCGAGGACACCCGCCGCACCGCAACGCTGCTCGCGCATTACCAGATCGGCACACCAACGACGAGCCTGCACGACCATAACGAGCGAAGTCGCGTCCCGGCTGTGCTGAAGCGGCTGATCGCGGGCGACGACGTGGCGGTCGTGACGGACGCGGGCATGCCGTCGATTGCCGATCCCGGCTATCTGGTCGTGAAGGCGGCAATCGACGCCGGCGTCCGAGTCGAGGTCATTCCTGGGGCATCTGCCCTAACATCCGCAATAGCCGGGTCAGGTCTGCCGGCCGACGTTGTGTCCTTCGTGGGCTTCGCGCCGGCGCGCGAGGGCGAGCGATCGCGGTTTTTCAGCGCATTTGCTAACAATCGGGGGACTCTCGTCTTTTTTGAGGCGCCGCACCGGCTGCGACACAGCCTCGAAGCGTTGCGAAATGCATTGGGTGATCGCCGAATTGCCGTCGCACACGAGCTCACGAAGGTCCACGAGTCCTGGCATCGCGGATTTGTCAGTGAACTCCTTGTCGACCAAGAGCTTCCGGAGAAAGGAGAGTTCACGATCGTGGTCGGTGAAGAATTGCAGGGAAGCGGGGCGTCAGTGACGGTGGATCCTCCAGTGCCTGAGGCTATCTGCGCAGAATTTGGTGAATTGACCAAAAACAAGGTCTTGGACCGACGCGAAGCCCTCACCGAGCTGGCGCGCCGACACAAGCTGCCGAAACGGGCGATTTATTCGCTTATTGAGCGCGGCAAGAAATTGGCTAAATGACCGAGTCGCTCCACGTCATCGTGCTCGCCGCAGGGAAGGGGACGCGAATGAACTCCGTTCACCCCAAGGTCCTGCACCGCATCGCGGGGCGCCGACTGCTGGACTACGTCCTGGACTCGGCACAGGCCCTGGCGCCTCGGTCCATGACCGTCGTCGTCGGCCACGAGGCTGAGCGGATTCAGCACGCCTACGAGACCGCGAACGGCCTCCGATTTGTTGTCCAGGAGCCACAACTCGGCACCGGCCACGCCCTGCTGCAAACCGAACCGCTCCTTCGAGACGAAACCGGCACGGCGCTCCTCCTCTACGGCGACGTCCCGCTGCTGTCCGAGGCCACCCTTCGACGGCTGGTGGCGCAGCACCGGGCCGACGGTGCCGCGGCCACTGTTGTCACGGCCAACGTCGAGCGGCCCTACGGCTACGGCCGCATCGTCCGCACCAACGGCCGCATTGCGCGGATCGTCGAGGAACGCGACGCGTCGCCGGCCGAGCGCGCGATCAAGGAAGTGAACGCGGGCATCTACGCGTTCGATCTCGAGCCGCTCTTCGACGCCATCAGGAGCATCGCGTCGCAGAACGTCCAAGGCGAGTATTACCTGCCCGACCTGATTGCGATCTATCGCCGCCGGAAGCTGGAGGTCTCGACGCTGACGGTCGAGAACGCCCGCGAGATCCGCGGCATCAACAGCCGCAGCGAGCTGGCGGAAGTGGGAGCCATCGTGCGACAGATGAAGAACGAGGAATTGATGGCGGCGGGCGTGACGTTGATCGATCCCGCGACGACGTACATCCAGCAGGATGTTGTCGTCGGGCGCGACACGGTCATCCATCCGAACGTCTACCTGGAAGGCCGCACCGTCATCGGCGAGGCGTGCGAGGTGTACGCCGGCGCACGCATCGTCGACTCGACGATCGGCAATCGGGTGACGATCCGCAACTACTGTATTGTCTCCGAGTCTTCGCTGGCCGACGATACGGTCGTCGGTCCTTTCGCACATCTGCGGCCGGGCAGCGATGTGAAGGCTGCCGCGCACATCGGCAACTTCGTCGAGCTGAAGAAGACGACGCTGGGCGCGCGCTCGAAAGCGAGCCATCTGACGTATCTCGGCGATGCGACGATCGGCGAAGACGTGAACATCGGCGCCGGGACCATCACCTGCAACTATGACGGCAAGACGAAGAACCCGACGGTCATCGAAGACGGCGCGTTCATCGGCAGCGATTCAGCCTTGGTCGCGCCGGTGACGATCGGAAAGGGCGCCTACGTCGCCGCCGGGTCGACGATCGTGAAGGACGTTCCGGCAGATGCGCTCGGCATTGCGCGCGGCCGCCAGGAAAACAAGGAAGGCTGGGCCAAGCGGAGGAAATGAGCAGTGCTAAGTGCCAAGTGCTAAGTGCGAAGTGGAGTGGGAAGTGAAAAGTGACAAGTGGGGGGTTCATCCTCAATTGAGGCGTTGTCCCTCACTTATCACTGCTCACTCGTCACTCCACGTGGCACTTGCCACTTAGCACTTGGCACTGCCAGTGTTCAGTTATGTGTGGAATCATTGGCTACGTCGGCGAGCGCCCGGTTGTTCCGATCATTGTCGAGGGGCTGCGCCGACTCGAATATCGCGGCTACGACTCGGCCGGCATCGCCGTCGTCAATGGCGGCCATGTCGACGTGCGGCGGAGCGCGGGCAAGCTGGCCAACCTCGAGCAGGTGCTCGTCGCGGATCCGGTCGATGGAGCGTACGGGCTGGGCCACACCCGCTGGGCCACGCACGGACGACCAACCGAAGAGAACGCCCACCCGCACCGTGACTGCACCGGGCGCATCGTCGTCGTCCACAACGGCATCATCGAGAACTACCTGCAGCTGAAGGCGGAGCTTGAAGGGCTGGGCCACCGCTTCGTCACCGAAACCGATACCGAAATCGTGGCGCATCTCGTCGAGCGCGAGATGGCCGGCGACGGGCTCGCCGCCGCGGTGAGGCGCGCGCTCGGACAGCTCCGCGGGCTGTTCGCAATCGTCCTGCTCTCGGCGGACGACCCCCAGACCCTGGTAGCGGCACGGAACGGCCCGCCGGTCGTCGTGGGCCTCGGCGATCGCGAGTATTTCGTGGCGTCCGACATCCCCGCGATCCTCGCGCACACCCGCGACGTCGTGTTCCTGGACGACGGAGAGATGGCTGTCGTACGTCCGACGGGCGTCACGTTCGCCGCCTTCGACGGCACACCTCGCGAACACCGGCCGACCCGGGTGCAGTGGGACTCGGTGATGGCCGAGCGCGCCGGCTACAAACACTTCATGCTCAAGGAGATCTTCGAGCAGCCGAGCGCGGTGGGCGAGACGCTGGTCGGCCGCATCTCTGCGGGTCGCGGCGTCGTGACGCTCGACGAGCTGAACCTCTCACCCGAGTCGCTTCGCGAGGTCGACCGCCTGGTCGTCCTCGCCTGCGGCACGAGCTGGCACGCTGGTCTCGTCGCGAAGTTCCTGGTCGAGGAGTTGGCGCGAATCCCCGTGGAAGTGGACTACGGCTCCGAGTACCGCTACCGGAATCCCATCGTCGACCGGCGCACGCTGGCCGTGGTCATCACGCAGTCTGGCGAGACCGCCGATACGCTCGCCGCCCTGCGCGAATCGAAACGCAAAGGGGCGCGGAGCGTGGCCGTCTGCAACGTCGTCGGCAGCATGGCGACGCGCGAGGCGGACGGCATCATCTACACGCACGTCGGGCCTGAAATCGGCGTCGCCTCGACCAAAGCGTTTACGGGACAGCTCGTTGCCCTCTACCTTCTCGCCCTGCATCTTGCGCAGGTCCGAGGTGCGCTGACGCCGGATGCCGCATCCGCGCACTTCGACGCGCTGCTGCGCCTGCCGCTGTTCCTCGAACAGGCGCTGCGCACGGGGCCGCAGATCGAGGAGCTTGCCGCGCGCTTCTACACCAGGAGCGACTTCCTCTACCTCGGACGCGGCATGCACTACCCGATCGCGCTCGAGGGCGCGCTGAAGCTGAAGGAGATCTCCTACATTCACGCCGAAGGCTATCCCGCGGGCGAGATGAAGCACGGGCCGATTGCACTGATTGACGAGCGGATGCCGGTGGTCGCGATCGCACCGCACGACGCGGTGTTCGCGAAAATGCTCGGCAACATCCAGGAAGCGAAGGCACGAGGCGGTTCGGTCATCGTCATCGGCAGCGAAGGCGATGACGATCTGGGACGGCTCCTGGATCTGCGACAGGACGCGATCGTGCGGCTGCCCGAGGCGCCGGCGCTCACCATGCCGATTGTGGCCGTCGTCCCCCTGCAGCTGCTCGCGTATTACGTGGCCGTGCGACGCGGCTGCGACGTCGATCAACCGCGCAACCTCGCGAAGAGCGTTACGGTAGAATAGAGAGGTCGTTCGCGGACACTCCTTACCCACCTGGCACCTCCGCGGATTGTGCGTCGGCGTGTCTCGCGGAAATGGATTTCACAACCGGTCTGAACCCTGAGCAGCGCGAAGCGGTGCTGCACACCGATGGCGCCGTGCTGATCCTCGCGGGCGCGGGATCGGGCAAGACGCGAGTCATCGCGCACCGCATTGCGCACATCGTCGCGTCGGGCCTCGCGCCGGTCGACGGCGTCCTTGCCGTGACCTTCACGAACAAGGCCGCCGGCGAGATGCGGTCGCGCGTCCAGGCGCTCCTCAAGACCGACGTCACGCGCATGTGGATCTCGACGTTCCACTCGCTGTGCGCGCGGCTTCTCAGGCGCGAAGCCCCCGCCATCGGCTTGACGCGCGACTTCGTCATCTACGATTCCTCCGACCAGTTGGCGGTGGTGAAGCAGGCGCTGCGCGAGCTGAAGATCGATGACACGATGGTGCAACCGCGGGCGGCGCTGTCCCGGATCAGCCAGGCCAAGAACACGATGCAGGGCCCGGAGTCGTTCAACAGCGGCTGGAACCCGCGCGACAAGCAGATCGGCCAGATCTACCAGTACTACCTCGATGCCCTTGCCGAGAGCCACGCCCTCGATTTCGACGACCTGCTGCTGAAGACGCTGGAGCTGGTGGAGAAGTCCGAAAGCGCGAGGGGCCGGTACTCCCGGCAGTTCCGCTACGTGATGGTGGACGAGTACCAGGATACGAACCGGCCGCAATACCTGCTCGTGAAGCGGCTCGCCGAACACCACCGCAACATCTGCGTCGTCGGCGACCCCGATCAGTCGATCTACAAGTGGCGGGGCGCCGATCTGCGCAACATTCTCGACTTCGAGCAGGACTTCCCCGAGGTCCGCACGGTGATGCTGGAGCGCAACTATCGCTCCACGCAGATCATCCTCGACGCTGCCAGCGCGGTGATCAGCCAGAACCGCAATCGCAAGGAAAAGCGCCTCTGGACCGATCGGGAAGGCGGCGCGAAGGTGGTCTACTTCCGCGGCAACGACGAGCTCGAGGAAGCCGATTTCATCACCCGCACGATCCGCGGCGCGTTGAACGAGGACGACGACGGCCTGGCCGCGGTGCTGTATCGGACCAACTCGCAGTCACGTGCCATCGAGGACGCGCTGATGCGCGAGGGCGTGACCTACCGCATCGTCGGCGGCGTCCGCTTCTACGAGCGCAAGGAAATCAAGGACACGCTCGCTTACCTGAAGCTGATCGTCAACCCCTACGACGACGTCAGCATGCGCAGAGTGATCAACGTACCGGCCAGGGGCATCGGGAAAGGCGTCATGGACGCGCTCGAGTCGCTGGGGCCGCCGGCCGATCTGCCACCGCTGCTCGCCGTCGGGCTCGATCCGGTCGCCTCGTCCAACGCGCTCTGGGTACGGATCGAGCGCGCGATCCAGGAGCGGTCGATACCCAACCGAGCCATCACATCGCTGACCGCCTTCCGGGATCTCATCCTCAACCTCACCGACGTGGCGCGGCGCGAACCCGTGTCGATCACGGTCGGCAAGACGCTGGACCAATCCGGATACTTGCACGATCTGCGCGAAGAGCGAAGCGAGGAGGCCGAGGCGCGCATCGAGAACCTGATGGAACTGGTCTCGGCGGCGCGCGAGGTACGAAGCCAGGGATCCCGAGCCCTCGCTCGGCGGGTTCGTCGATCAGCTGTCGCTCCTGTCGGAAGCCGACGAGGAATCGGGCAACCGGAACGCGCGCGTGTGGCTGATGACGATGCACGCGGCGAAGGGTCTCGAGTTCCCAGTCGTGTTCATCGCGGGCATGGAAGACGGTCTGTTCCCGCACTCGCGGGCGCGGGACGATGAGAAGGAGCTCGAGGAAGAGCGCCGGCTCTGCTACGTCGGCATGACGAGAGCCCAGTCGAGACTCCTGCTCACCAGTGCGTCCAGGCGACGCGTCTTCGGCGAGTACCAGGCGACGTCCCCGTCACGGTTCCTCGACGAGGTGCCGAGCGAGCTGATCGAGCTGGCGACGGGGTTTCAGTCGTCCTATCAGCGGCCGTTTGCCAGCTACGAATTTCGCGCGAATCCGTACCGGCGCGGGCCGTCTCGCGTGCGCGAGGAAGCGCATGCCCCGGCGTACGAGGACGAAGATCAGTCAGCAACGGGCGAGGTCGCTCCAGGCGCACGCGTGCGTCACGCGCAGTTCGGGGTCGGGACGGTGATCAGCGTCGAGCCGCTCGACGGCGACGCGAAGATCGTCGTCAGGTTTGCGATTGGGAAGAAGACACTCCGCGCGAAATACGCGAGGCTGCAGCCAGCATAGGCGCCTATCGCAATTGAAACACCGTCAATTCCGACGCGTCTGATTCGTCGCCGTTCTCGTCGACCCGCGCCACGCGCCATTGATAGCGCGCCCCGGGTGAGAGCTGCGACTTCAACGATTTCGGCGCCTCGGCCGAGGTCCCGCGCACGTCCATCCCGAAGATCGGACGCTCCGCGTCGTCGAGGACGTGGACCCGCACGACGTCGCTCGGAGCGGCGCCTTCCCACTTGAAAACCAGCGGCCAGCTGACCGGCCCGGACGGACTCGTCGCGCGAAGCTGCCGCATGCCGCTGTCGGCGGGACGCGCCGCCGGGGTGTTTGCCGAGCATCCCGCCAACATCAACAGTCCGACAATCGCAACCAGCTTCACGCGGGCGCGACGGAGGTGACGATCCACCGTCCCCTGAGGTCCTCGCCCTTTTCGTTCTTCACCACGGCCCGCTGCAGCAGCGCCTTGATCGGCTTCGTCGACGTCTGACCCTGAGGACTCCGAACCGTTGCATTGATTGTGATTTCCTTGGTGACCAGCTGACCGTCGTACTGACTCGCATCCACGGTCGCGCCGTTGGGGCGGCTCAGGCTCAGTTCGGCGAGGCCGCGCGCGTTGTTGAGGCGGCGCTGTGCCTCGGACACGGCCTTCTTGTGGTTGAGCGCGTCGGTCGACCATTTCTCCCAGGCGTCCTTCACCGCGACATCCTTGGCGCTGACCGGCTTTCCGGCCGCCACGATCTTCAACACGCGATCGATCGCGACGATGTTGGCGTTCTGGTAGGTGCGCTTCTCGGTAGAGAACGCCGAGTCGGCCTCTTTGGCGTCCTCGACGGCCTTTGCATACTGCTTCAGTGGGAGCGGGGCAATCTTCTCGTCGCTGACAGTGACGACATCGAAGCTCTGGACGATCCCTTCAGTGCGCGGATCGAACGAGGCGGTGGCGAAGTTTCCGAGCGTCACGTTGTCGCGAAGGCGCGACGCGCGGAAGAAGTCCTCCAGCAGCTTCTTCTCCGAACCTCCGGAGCAGCTCGTCACGAGCGCCAGGGTGGGCGCCACGAGCGCGAACACCGCCAACCGACCTCGACGCATTTCTGCCTCCCTCGCGGGCGGTCCGTTCGTCCTGAGCCCGCTAATTCGGTTCTGATTCGCTTGGAGCTGACTCCTCCGATGGTCCGACAGGAGGCTCGTCCGGCCCGACCGGTTCAAGCAGCGACCCCTGATCCTCGAGCCGCGCCACGGAAACGGCGCGGTCGCCTTCGTCCATGTCGATCAGGCGGACGCCCTGCGTGGCGCGCCCGATGAGCGAGATGCCGTTGGCCTGTGTCCGCAGGATCATGCCCTGCTGCGTGATGAACATCAACTCCTCATGTTCGAGCACGCACGAGACCCCCATGACCCGCCCGTTGCGGCCTGCGGTCTGGATGTTGATGATGCCGGAGCCGCCGCGGCCCTGGAGGCGGTACTCTTCGACCTCGGTTCGCTTGCCGTAGCCGTTCTCGGTCACGGTGAGAATCGTGCCGCCGGGCCGCAGCACTTCCATGCCGACGACCTCGTCGCCCTCGCGCAGCGAGATGCCGCGAACGCCGTAGGCGGTGCGGCCCATCGAGCGGATGTCGTCTTCGGGGAACCGGATCGACATGCCGTCGCGCGTGCCGATGAAGATCTCGCTCTTGCCGTCGGACAGCTGCACCGCGATCACCGCGTCGTCATCGTCGATGCCCATGGCGATGATGCCGCCGGCGCGCGGGTTGCTGAACGCGGTCAGCTCGGTCTTCTTGACCGTGCCCTTCCGCGTGCAGAGCACGATGTAGCGATCCGCCGTCTCCAGCTCGCGCACCGAGAGCAGCGCCGCGATCTTCTCGTCGGGCTGCATCGACACGAGGTTGGCGATGGCCTTGCCCTTCCCGGCCGCGACGATGTCCGGCACCTCGTGGACCTTGAGCCAGTAGCACCGGCCCTTGTCCGAGAAGATCAGGATGTAGCTGTGCGTGGACGCGACGAAGAGGTGATTGACGAAGTCTTCCTCGCGCGTCCGCATCCCAATCCGGCCGCGGCCGCCGCGTCGTTGGCTGCGGTACTCGGTAATCGGCGTGCGCTTGATGTATCCCGTGTCGGTGACGGTGATCGCCACGTCCTCGTCGGCAATCAGGTCCTCGACGCGGAACTCGCCTTCGGCCTCGACGATCTCGGTTCGCCGCGTGTCGGCGAACTTGGCGCGGATCGCCTTCAGCTCGTCGACCACGACCTGCATCAGCTGCGTCTCGTTGCCGAGGATGGTGCGAAGGCGTGCGATGAGCGCCATCAGCTCCGCGAGCTCGTCGAGCACTTTCTGGCGCTCGAGGCCGGTCAGGCGCTGCAGCTGCATCTCGAGGATGGCTTGCGCCTGCAGGGCAGACAGCCCGAACCTCGACGTCAGACCCTCGCGTGCCTCCGGCGTCGTCTTCGACGACCGGATCAGCGCGATCACCTGATCGAGATGATCGAGCGCGATGCGCAGCCCTTCGAGAATGTGCGCCCGGGCCTCTGCCTTGCGCAGCTCGAACTCGATCCGCCGCCGGACGACATCGCGGCGGAATTCGATGAACTCCTCGATGAACTCGAGGATGTTGAGCACCTTCGGCCGCCCGCGGGCGATGGCGAGCATGATGATGCCAAACGAGGTCTGCAGCTGCGTGTGTTTGTAGAGGTTGTTGAGCACGACCTCCGGCACTTCACCGCGCTTCAGCTCGATGACGATGCGCATCCCGTCGCGGTCGGATTCGTCGCGCAGATCCGAGATGCCCTCGATCGTCTTCTCGCGCACCAGCTCCGCGATATTCTCGATCAGCCGCTTCTTGTTGACCTGATACGGAATCTCGGTGACGACAATCGACTGCTTGTCGCCCTTCTTCGAGGTCTCGACGTCGGTACGCGAGCGCACCGTAATCGAGCCGCGGCCCTCGCGGTACGCCTGCACGATGCCGGAGCGCCCAACGATGATCGCGCCGGTGGGGAAGTCCGGACCGGTGATGATCCGAAACAGGTGACGCAGCCGGTCCTCGCGGGTGGTGATGCGATCACCTTCCGCCAGCGTGCCCTCGCCGGTCGCCAGCCTCCTCGCCTTCTGCTGCTCCTCGATCACGTAGATGACGCCGTCGATCACCTCGCCGAGGTTGTGCGGCGGCACGTTCGTGGCCATCCCGACGGCGATCCCGGACGACCCGTTGATGAGCAGGTTGGGGATCGGCGCCGGCAGCACGGTCGGCTCTTCGGTCGTCTCGTCGTAATTCGGGACGAAGTCGACGGTGTCTTTCTCGAGGTCGGCCATCAGGTCTTCGGCAAGACCCTGGAGACGCGCTTCCGTGTACCGCATCGCGGCCGGCGGGTCGCCGTCGACCGATCCGAAGTTCCCCTGGCCGTCCACCAGGGGATACCGCATGTTGAACACCTGCGAGAGGCGGACCAGCGTGTCGTAAATCGACTGGTCGCCGTGGGGATGGAAGTTGCCCATCACCTCGCCGACGACCTTCGCGCACTTGCGATAGGCGCGGTTGCTCGCGAGGCCCATCAGGCGCATGCCGTAGAGCACGCGACGATGCGCCGGCTTCAGCCCGTCGCGGACGTCCGGCAGCGCGCGCCCGATGATGACGCTCATCGCGTAATCCATGTACGAGCGCTTCATCTCGTCTTCGATGTTGACGGGAAGCTTTGATGCGGCGAAATCAGACATCGAGATTCTTGACGTCCAGAGCGTTGTCTTCGATGAAGCGGCGGCGCGGCTCGACCTGGTCGCCCATGAGCGTGGTGAACATCAGGTCCGCTTCGGCGTGGTCCTCGGCCTTCACCTGGAGCAGCGTGCGCTCCTCCGGCTTCATCGTCGTCGCCCAGAGCTGCTCCGGGTTCATCTCGCCGAGGCCCTTGTAGCGGTTGATCGCCACGCCCTTCTTGCCGGCGGCGATGAAGTACTCGACCAGCGCATCGATCGAGTCGAGCGTCACGGTTTCTTCGCGAGCGCGGGCCCGAGCCCGTGGCTCGACTGCCGCGGCCTCTTCAGCCCCCGGCGGCTCCTCACCGCCTTCGGCGTCTCCTTCTGCTGGCGTGCCCTGGACGATCGACACGTGGAAGGGACCCTGCAGGTACTCGCGCACGTCGCTGTAGCCAAGCAGCGCGCGGTACTCACCGGTGGCCAGGAAATCCGCGGTGATCGCATGGCGTCGCGGATACCCGGTCGATCGATCCTCGATGTGCAGCTGAAACAGGTTGTGCTCTTCGTCGGCGAGGATCGTCACGGCGCGGTCCTTCGTCGTAATCGCGTCGGCGAATGTCTGGAGCATGGCGCGATCGGCGAACAGCGACTTGTCCCTGACGTCGCGCGCCAGCAGCTGCTCGACGATGTCTCGCGGATGGCCGCGGCGCTCGACGATCTGCATGTGCTTGCGATACGCGATCAGCCGGTGTAGCCGGCGCACCAGCTCGTCGCCGCTCACGGTGCGGCCATCAACCGCCACCTGCCGCGCCTCGGCGGCGCGCCGAATCAGGAACGTCTCGAGTTCGCGGTCGTCCTTGATGTAGGTCTCGCCCTTGCCGCGCTTGGCGCGATAGAGCGGCGGCTGCGCGATGTAGACGTAGCCGTTGTCGATCAGCTGCGGCATCTGCCGGTAGAAGAACGTCAGCAGCAGCGTGCGGATGTGCGATCCGTCCACGTCCGCGTCGGTCATGATGATGACGCGGTGATAGCGCAGCTTGGCGATGTCGAAGTCGTCCTTGCCGATGCCGCAGCCGAGCGCGGCGATCATCGTGCGGATCTCCTCGCTGCCGAGCATCTTGTCGAAGCGCGCCTTCTCGACGTTCAGGATCTTGCCCTTGATCGGCAGAATCGCCTGGAAGCGCCGGTCGCGGCCCTGCTTCGCGCTGCCACCGGCCGATTCGCCCTCGACGATGTAGATCTCGCTCTGCGCCGGATCGCGCTCCTGGCAGTCGGCGAGCTTGCCCGGCAGCGTCGAGCTGTCGAGCGCGCCCTTGCGGCGGACGAGATCGCGCGCCTTGCGCGCCGCTTCGCGCGCCCGCGCCGCATCGACGGCCTTCGAGATCACCCGACGCGAGACAGCCGGATTCTCCTCGAGGAACGCGCCGAGCCGGTCGTTCACGATCTGCTCGACGATGCCCTTGACCTCGGTGTTGCCCAGCTTGGTCTTCGTCTGGCCTTCGAACTGCGGCTGCGGGATCTTCACGCTGATGATCGCGACCAGCCCTTCGCGGATGTCGTCGCCGCTGATGCTCTCTTTCAGGTCCTTGGCCAGGCTGTGCTCGGCCGCGTAAGCGTTGATCGTCCGCGTCAGCGCCGCGCGGAAGCCGGACAGGTGCGTGCCGCCCTCGTGCGTGTTGATGTTGTTCGCGAAGGTGTAGACCGCTTCCGTGTAGCCGTCGTTCCACTGCAGCGCGATCTCGACGTCGATGCGATCCTTCGTGCCCTGCATGAAGATCGGCGCGTCGTTGACGACCGCCTTGTTCTTGTTCAGGTGCGCGACGAACTCGCGGATGCCGCCCTCGTAGTGGAACCGGTGGCTCTTCCCCTTGCCCTCGCGCTTCCTCCTCACGCTCATCGTCCAGGGTGATGACCACGCCGCCGTTGAGGAAGGCCAGCTCGCGCAGGCGGTTGGCCAGCGTGTCGAAGCTGAACGCGATCGTCTCGAAGACCTGCGCGTCCGGCTTGAAGCGGATCTTGGTGCCCCGACGCTTGGTCGTCCCCGCAACCAGGAGGTCCGCGGTCGGCTTGCCGCGCTCGTAGCTTTGCTGATAGACGTGGCCGTCGCGCCAGATTTCCGAGATCGAGCGCCTCGGAGAGCGCGTTCACGACCGAGACGCCGACGCCGTGCAGACCGCCCGACACCTTGTAGGCGTCGTTCTCGAACTTGCCGCCCGCGTGGAGCACGGTGAGCACGACCTCGGCCGCCGACTTGCCGGTCTCGTGCATGTCGACGGGAATGCCGCGGCCGTTGTCGACGACCGTCACCGAGTTGTCGATGTGAATGGTGACGTTGACCTGATCGCAGAAGCCAGCCAGCGCCTCGTCTATCGAGTTGTCGACGACCTCGTACACCAGGTGATGCAATCCGGTGGGCCCGGTCGATCCGATGTACATCGCCGGGCGCTTCCGAACCGCCTCGAGGCCTTCGAGGACCTTGATCTTGTCGGCGCCGTATTCATCCGCTGCGGCGCCGTTCGGCGGCGTCGCCATCGCGTCCGGATTCTGAAGCGGCTCGTTGTTCTGGGGTTCTACCTGATCCACTAAACGTCCCGTCGTTGTTGCGGGGCTGGAGGCGGCCCTTCAGGGCCGCCGATCGCGATCGGCGGGGCTGAAGCCCCGGCTCTACAAAGGCTGTGAGCGCGCTACAAACGCATCGGCATGATCACGTACGTATAGTCGTAGCCGTTTGCGCTGACCGGGCGCATCACGGCCTGGCTGACTTCGTCTTTCAACTCGAGCTCGACGACATCGGTCTCCACGACGTTCAGGAACTCGGTCACGTATTTCTCGTTGAAGCAGATCTGCAGCGTCCGGCCCGCTGTAGTCCACGGTCAGCTGCTCGCGGGCCTCCCCGAACTCGGGGCTGTTCGACGAGATCTCCACTTTGCCCGCCGACACCTCGAACTTGACTGCTCGCGATCGCTCGTTCGACAGCAGCGCCACGCGCTTGACGGCACTCGTCAATCGATCGCGCTCAAATTCGATCTTCTTGTCGTTGCCCTTCGGAATCACCCGCTCGTAGGCCGGGAACTGACCCTCGTTGATGCGCGAAATCAGGAGCCGTTCACCTACCTGGAAGAACTGGTGGTTCTCGCCGAGCTCGTAGTAAACATCGCCGTCGCCCTCGGCCAGGAGACGGGAGAGCTCGCCAAGCGTCTTCTTCGGAATGATCGCCCGCCGTTCTGCCGGCGACGGCGCGTCGCGATCGACGTTCACCAGGGCGAGCCGGTGCCCATCGGTCGCCACCATCGTCATCTGCTTGCCCTTGAGGACAATGAGCGCGCCATTCAGGTAGTACCGCGTGTCCTCGCCGGTGATGGCAAACTGCGTCTTTGCGATCATCTCGCGCAGCGCGCTGCGCGGAATCGGCACGCCCGTACCCTGCGCTTCGGGCAGCGTCGGAAAATCCTCGCGCGGCAGCGTCGACATCTTCGAGTCGAATCGATCGGCGGCAATCTTGACGCTGGCGCCGTCCTGCTCGATCCGAATCTCGGTGTCGGGCAGCGCCTTCACGATCTCGAACAGCTTCTTCGCGGGCAGCGTCAGCGATCCCTCATGCGCCACTGAGGCCTCGCATTTGCTGCGCAGGCTCACCTCGAGGTCCGTGGCCAGCAGCCGCACTTCGCTGCCATCGGCCTCCATCAGCACGTTCGCCAGGATCGGAATCGTGTTCTTACGCTCGACGATGCCCTGGAAGAACTGCAGCTCTCGAAGGAGGTCGTTCTTGCGGACGACGAGTTCCATGTGCGGATGACCTCGGTTGGCGATCGGATCCGGGGGCGGGTTGCCCTCTTCAGGATCTCTAGGAATCAGAGGATCAAGAAATTATACAGAAAAAGAGGCGTGTCGAAAAGCTGAAAAGTAGCTCGTTACCCTTTTATTTTGAGCCACTTAGACTGTGGACGCGATTGTGGAACAGAAGGGGTGGACGATACGGGCCCGAGCTGTGGAAAAACCGCTGCGGTCCCGGCGCCAACAGAACATCAACAGATGGGGTGGCAGGTAACCTGTGGAAATCGAAAAATCTCACCGGAACGACTCGAGAAAGCTGTTGATCAGGGTGTTGAAATTGCCGTCGCGCTTCCGCAGGTCCTCGATCTTCCTGATCGAGTGAATCACGGTCGAATGATGCTTGCCGCCGAAGCTCCTGCCGATTTCCGGCAGCGAGGCATGCGTCAGGTGCTTGCACAGATACATGGCGACCTGGCGCGGAATCGCCACCGACTTGGAATTGTTTCGCGACTTCAACTCCGCAAGCTTCAAGTGATGGTAGTCGGCGACGAACTTCTGGATGATCTCGATCGTGACGGCCTTCTCCTCGTGATCGAGGATGTTCTTGAGCACGTCCTGCGCGAGACTCAACGAGATCTCCCGGCCCGTTAACGACGCGTAGGCCACCAGTCGAATCAGCGATCCTTCGAGCTCGCGGATGTTCGACTTGATCTTGCCCGCGATGTAGATCGCCACGTTGTCCGGCAGCGGGACGGCCTCGGCTTCGGCTTTCTTCTTGAGAATCGCGACCTTGGTCTCGAGATCGGGCGCCTGGATGTCGGCGATCAGCCCCCATTCGAATCGCGAACGCAGGCGTTCCTCGAGCTGGGGAATCTCGTGGGGCGGGCAGTCGCTGCTGATGACGATCTGCTTCTGCGCGTCGTAGAGCGCGTTGAACGTGTGGAAGAACTCGTTCTGCGTGCCTTCCTTGCCCGCCAGGAACTGGATGTCGTCGACGAGCAGCACGTCGACCGACCGGTAGCGTTCGCGGAAGTCGAGGATCCGATCGTAGCGGACCGCGTTGATCATCTCGTTCATGAAGCGTTCCGATGAGATGTAAGTCAGCGTGAACCCGGCGTTGTGCTCGAGCACGTAACGCCCGACCGCGTGCATCAGGTGCGTCTTCCCGAGTCCCACGCCACCATAGATGAACAGCGGGTTGTACGACCGCGACGGCGCCTCGGCGACCGCCCGCGAGGCGGCATGGGCAAATTGGTTCGAGGGTCCGACGATGAAGGTGTCGAACGTGTAGCGAGGGTTCAGGCCGGACTGCACCGTGATGGGCGCCGGCACCGCCGACTCGTCCTCGGCCACGACATCGTCAACGACCGGGAGGTCTGCGATGGGGTCGTCGGGCGGGTCGGCGACGATCGACACTTCCTGGCCCTCAGTGACGAACGACACCACGGCTGCCGAACGGCTGAGCTCGGTGAGCGCTTCGTTCAGGACGGCGGAGTAGTGCTTGGTGAGCCAGTCGCGGAAGAGGCCGTTGGGGACACGGACCAGAATCGTGCCGCCCTGGTCCGCCACGAAGGAGGTCGGTTTGAACCAGGTGTAGAAGCTGTGCCGGTTGATCTTGGTCTCGATCCGCGCCAGGACCTCGTCCCAGATATTCGTCATCGATCGGCTGGACACCGGAGAGGCCACTGTCATTGGACTTTCGCCCCCGCAGACGGCCGGAATTTACATGATTCTTACGCTGACGTCACCGCCAACGCGCACGGGACAAGGCCATAACCCCTTTCGCCATGGCGAAATACCAGCCAAAAGGCATCCCGGCTCGAATGGCTGACCTGGAAATTCCCGGATTTCCACAATTTTTTCCACAGGTGTGGAAAACTTTGGGAGGAACCCCCAACTGGTCGCGGTCACTTCGTGCGCGGATTCGCGTGCGGCAGACCGCTGAATGTAGCACACGCGCGCCCGCGCCGAACAGGAATACGGACCCCGTTTTCAGGCCATCGGAATTGACAGTGTGAAGATCGGTTCGCTACCATTGGTGGTTCGCCCGACCGGCGAGCGGGGAGACCGTCAGGACGTGGGTCTGCGCGGGTCCTGACACCGGTTTCTGGCCTGTCCGAGAGGGAATGTCGAAGCGATGAAGCGCACCTTTCAGCCCAACAACCGCCGCCGCCGCCGCACGCATGGCTTTCTCGTGCGCATGCGCACCAAGAATGGCCGCATCGTGTTGAAGCGTCGCCGGGCCAAGGGCCGCAAGCGGCTGACGGTCTCGTCGAACTGACCCTTCACTTCCCTGAGGTTCCGCCGATCCGGCGGTCCGTCCGCACGGCAGCACGCATGACGGATCAGCGATTTCGGCGCGGCCAGCACATCCGGCACCGGACCGATTTTCAGCACGTCTATGATCGTGGGCGCAAGCTTCACGGCCGGACGATGACCATTTTTCTGCTGCACCGGCCTGACGCCCCGACGCGGCTGGGGATTGCCGCCACGAAAAAGATTGGCGGGGCGGTGGAGCGCAACCGCGCCAAACGCCTCGTTCGCGAGCTCTTTCGCCGCAACCCGGCGCCGCCCGGCTACGACATCGTCGTGGTGCCGCGCCGGGCCGTGTTCGATGCGTCGTTCAGCAGCCTCGAGTCGGAGTATGTCGGGACCGTGGGACGGCTCGGTGCGCCAGCGCGATCGCGGTGATCTCCGCCTGTCGCAGCGGCTCGCGCTGGGCGCATTGCGCGCCTACAAGCTGCTGATCTCGCCGCTCTTCACCGGCGCGTGCCGGTTTCATCCATCCTGCTCGACGTACATGGCCGAAGCCATTCGCACCCACGGCGTCGTTGAAGGCGTCTGGCTCGGCATCCGGCGGCTCGCACGCTGCCATCCGCTGGGCTCCTCCGGCTTTGATCCCGTACCGCCACGGCGGAATTGACCGTTCATGGAAAAGCGCGTTCTCGTTGCTGTCGTCCTGTCCTTTCTCGTTCTGACCGCCTACCGCGCGTTTCTGCCGGAGCCCCCGAAACGGGTCGCCGGCGCGCCGGTGGCCGCGTCCACGGCGTCGACCGCGGCCGCCGCGCCGGCGGCGCAGCCGGCCGCTGCCGGGCCCCCTGATGCGGCGCCGGCGCCGGTGGCGCCGGTTCCCGCTGCTCTCGCGACGAACTCCGAGTCCTCCGAGCGGAACATCGTCGTCACCACGAATCTCGTTCGCGCCGTCTTCAGCAACCGCGGCGGTGTGCTGAAGAACTGGACGCTGCTCCACTATGCGGACCACGAGGGGAAGCCCGCCGATCTCATTCCCGCAGGGCTGCCCCCGACAATGGCACGACCGTTCTCGCTGCGGCTGGCGGACCCCCAGCGGACCGCCGTGGTGAACACGGCGTTCTATCGCACGACGGCCGCCGATGCGATCGACGCCCGCCGGCAGCGCGTGACGATGTCGTTCGACTACGCCGACCAGTCCGGATTCTCGGTGCGCAAGACCTTCGTCATCGAGCCGCAGTCGTACGTAATCACGTTCACGGCGCAGGTCACCGAGGGCGGCGAGGCGATCAACCCCGTGCTGCAGTGGGGACCGGGGCTCGGCGACACGATTCACGTCGCCGGCCAGAACCGGAGCTTCGGGACCTACCTGCAGTTCTCGCAGGGCATCGTCTACGCCAACGGGAAAGTCGAGCGCCTGCTGAAGGCCGGCGTGCTGTCGCAGCCGACGTGGCAGGGCGACTACCCGTTTGCCGGGATCGACGATCACTATTTCCTGGCGAGCCTGGTGCGCCCCGGCGTCGCGCGCATCACGTATCAGCCGGTGACCGCGCCGATGCCGGGACAGCCGACGCTGGAGCGCGAGATGATGGCGTTCGAGGCGCTCCTCGCCAAGCCGCCGACGAACGTCCGCGTGTTCTTCGGTCCGAAGGACTTCGACGTGCTCGCGTCGGTGGACCGCGATCTCGTCCGCACGATCTACTACGGCATCTTCTCGTTCCTGGCGGTGCCGCTGCTGCACGCGCTGAAGTGGATCAACGGCTACGTCGGCAACTACGGCTGGTCGATCATCATCCTGACGTTCCTGATCAACGTGCTGATGTTCCCGCTGAAGCATCGCAGCGTCGTCTCGATGCGGAAGATGCAGGCACTACAGCCGCAGCTGAAGGCGATCCAGGATCGCTACGCCAAGATGAAGCTCACGGATCCTGGGCGTCAGAAGATGCAGCAGGAGACGATGCAGCTCTATAAGGAGAAGGGCGTCAATCCCGCGAGCGGCTGCGTGCCGATGCTGTTGACGATGCCGATCCTGTTCGCGTTCTACGCAATGCTGTCGGTGTCGATCGAGATTCGCGGCCAGTCCTTCGCCCTATGGATCCACGATCTGTCGCAGCACGATCCGTACTACATCACGCCTGTGCTGATGGGCCTCAGCATGATGTGGCAGCAGAAGATGACGCCGATGGCTGACCCGCAGCAGGCGAAGATCATGATGATCACGCCGGTGATGTTTCTGTTCTTCTTCCTGTGGGCGCCGAGCGGTCTGGTGATCTACTGGCTCGTGAGCAACCTGCTCGGCATCGCGCAGCAGTACGGCACGAACCGGATCATCGGCGCGCCGGTCGTGAAGCAGGTGCGGCCGCCGGCAGAGCGACGCCTGAAGCAGGCGGGATCGGGGCGGACAGAGGGGGCGAAGTGACTGCACTCACACTTTCTGAGCAGATCGTGGACTTCGTGACGGCCGTGACGACGGCGATGGGCGTGACGCCTCAGGTTTCGGCGAGGGAAACGACTGATGGCCTGCGCGTGGACGTGGATGGCGACGGCGCGGAAGCGCTGCTCTTCCATCGCGGCGAGGCGCTTCGCGCGCTGCAGACTATTGTGAACACGGCGTTCCGCCGGCAGCTCGGTGAAGAGCGCAAGGTGCTGGTCGACTGTCAGGGGTTCCGGCGGGACAAGGACGCGGAGCTTCGCCAGATGGCGCGCTTCCTGGCCGAGAAGGTGAAGGCGGGCGGGGCCTCGCAGGAGATGGGTCCACTGAACTCGTACGAGCGCCGGATCGTGCACATGGCCGTTGCGGAGCTCGAAGGAGTGGCGTCGGAGAGCGTGGGTGATGCTGCGGTGAAGATGGTGACGATTTCTAGGAAATAGGTCGAACGACAGAATTATAGATGCGAGCCAGTCGGATCGGGTCTGATCAGGTCGGTTGGGTCTGATCCGTCGGAACCAGTCGGATCAGGGACCCGATCCGTAACATCGGGTGCCTTCCTGTCGTAGTGCGCTGTAAATGCCGCCTCCGCTCCGTCGATCGCCGCCGCCGCCGGCCCCTGCCGGCAAGTCCGTGATCGATCGACTCCAGAAGCGCGCCCGCCGCGCAAGCATCTCGACGCCACTCGACGTTCTGCAGAAGCTCGATAGCTACCTTCAACTCCTCGCTCGCTGGAACGCGAAGATCAACCTCACGGCATTCCGCCTGGAGGAACCGAGCGACGAGGCGATCGATCGCCTCCTGATCGAGCCAATCGCCGCAGCTCGCCATCTCCCGCCGCGCAAGGTTGCGCTGATAGATGTGGGATCAGGGAGCGGCTCCCCAGGGATACCGCTGCGATTGGCGGCTCCAGGGGGACCCCTGACGCTGGTCGAATCGAAGACGAGGAAGGCCGTCTTCCTGTCAGAGGCTCTGCGTCATCTCGCGATGAGCGCCAGCGTCGAAACCGCGCGATTCGAGCAGCTTTTGACCAGACCGGAGCTGCACGAAGCGTTTGACGTCCTGTCAGTTCGCGCAGTCCGGATCGAGGCGAAAACGCTTCTCACGCTCCAGGCTTTCCTGAAACCTGGCGGCCAGATATTCTGGTTTACAGACGCGAATGCGGCAACTGCCTTGCCAGCCATCGTACCGCTGTCGCACGACGCCACGTATCCGCTGCTCGAGAGCCTGCGGAGCGCCCTGGTTGTGCTCGGGAAGCATAGGCGCGAAGTAAGGACGAGGTGATGTTCCACGTGGAACACCCACGTCAAGCCGGGCTTCGCGCCTACCCATCCACGAGAATCGATTGACCCCAGCCTCGACGCGTACTACTATCGCCATGGTGCGCCCGTTTTGAGATCACTTCACCACGGTTGGTCATTAGACCAATTAACTAGTTGATCCAGTAACAGACTAGCCCTCAGCAGTTTACAGACATGTCCCGGGTAATTGCCGTTACGAACCAGAAAGGCGGCGTGGGCAAGACCACGACCGCCATCAACCTTGCCGCCTCGCTCGCGCTCGCTGACCAGCGGATCCTGGTGATTGATCTCGACCCGCAGGGCAATCTGACGAGCGGGCTCGGCTTGCGCGGGCAGCGCGCGGCGGGCGGCACGATCTACGACGCCCTGACTGCCGACCCACCGCCGCCGGCGGCTGACTTCATCCTGCCCACGGCTGTCGAGAAACTCTTCGCGATCCCCTCCGACGGCAGTCTCACGGGAGCCGAGATCGAGCTCGTGTCGCTGTCCGAACGCGAGCGTCGATTGCGTCGCCTGCTCGACCCGATCCGGAGCGACTACGACCGCATCCTCATCGACTGCCCGCCGTCGCTTGGCCTGCTGACATTGAATGCGCTTGTGGCCGCCGATGCCGTCCTGATTCCGCTCCACTGCGAGTACTTCGCGCTCGAAGGGCTGGCGGCCCTCGTCTCGACGCTGCGGCGCGTGCGCGCGTCGCTGAACGCATCGCTCGACATCGAAGGCGTGCTGCTGACGATGCACGACGAGCGGACGAATCTCGGCCAGCAGGTAGCGCGCGACGTGCGCGAGTTCTTCAAGGAGAAAGTGTTCAACACGGTGATCCCGCGCAACGTGCGCCTCGGGGAGGCCCCGAGCCACGGCAAGCCGGTCATCCTGTACAACGTGAAGTCGCGCGGCGCGGAGGCGTATCTGGCGCTGGCGCGAGAGATGCTCGCGCGATCGAGCGGATCGCCCGCCGCCGTCGCGGCCATCTAGTGTCGTCCACGCGGAACAACCATACCGCTGCTTTCGATCGAGGAACCGCCATGGAGAAGCGCACCGCGCTCGGCAAGGGCCTGAGCGCGCTGATTCCCGACGCGCCGCCACCGCCACCGCCGAGCGACGCGCCCGTCACCGAGCTCGACATCGACGCGCTCGCACCCAACGATCTGCAGCCGCGGCTGCAGATGGACGACGCGCGCCTCGAGGAACTGACCGCCTCGATCCGATCGCACGGCGTCATCCAGCCAATCGTCGTGCGAAAGACCGATGCAGGATTCCGGATCATTGCCGGTGAACGTCGATGGCGCGCGGCGAAGCGCGCAGGTCTCGCGCGCGTCCCGGTGGTCTTCAAGGACGTGGGCGCAGAGCACGCGTCCCGAGACCTGCTCGAGCTCGCGTTGATCGAAAACATCCAGCGCGAAGATCTCAATCCAATCGACGAGGCCACCGCCTACCGTCGTCTCGTGGACGAATTCCATCTGACGCAGGACGCGGTGGCGTCGGCGGTCGGCAAGGATCGCGCGACCGTGGCCAACACGCTTCGGCTGTTGAAGCTACCCCCCGAGGTGCAGAACGACGTGGCCTCGTCCGCGCTTTCGATGGGGCACGCGCGCGCGCTGCTCGCCCTGCCGACCGACGCGGTGCAGCTCCAGGCCGCGCGCGAGGTGAAGACCCGCGGCCTCTCGGTGCGCGAAACGGAAGCGCTCGTGAAGTCGGCGCTGGAAGGCCATGAAGTCGGGGCGCCGACGCCGCGCCGGGCGAAGGCGGGACCCGCGCCGGACGTGCATGCCCGCGCCGCGGAAGACAAACTGAAGATGCACCTGGGCACTCGCGTACGGATCGTCCGCAAGGCGCGCGGCGGCCGCATCGAGATCGATTTCACCAGCGAGGACGAGTTGATCCGCATCTACGATGCGTTGATGGGCAAATGACCATGCCGAACTTGACGGAGCTCGTGTCCTGCGCGGGATGCGCGAGCAAGCTCGCTGCCGGCGAGCTGGCCAACGCCCTGAACGACCTGCCAATGGAGACCGATCCCCGCGTGCTGATCGACTTCCGGACCTCCGACGACGCGGGGGTGTACAGGTGGACGGGCGGCCCGGCGCTGGTGCAAACCGTCGATTTCTTCACGCCGATTGTCGACGACCCGTTCACCTATGGTCAGATCGCCGCTGCCAACGCGCTCAGCGACGTCTACGCGATGGGCGGAGAGCCGATGACGGCGCTCGCGATCGCGGCATTCCCGCAGGACGCCCTGGATCGCGAGACGATTCGCGCGATCTTTCTCGGCGGCCTCGACAAGCTGAAGGAAGCCGGCGCGGCACTGCTCGGCGGCCACACCGTTCGGGATCCGGAAGTGAAGTTCGGCTATGCCGTGACCGGCGCGATCGATCCGGATCGCATCTGGGCCAACGCCGGCGCGCGCGTCGGCGATCGGCTCATCTTCACCAAACGTCTCGGCACCGGCATCGTCGGCACCGCCATCAAGAACAAGCGTGCGCCTCAGGCGCTCGTCGACCAGGCGGTGACGTCGATGACGACGCTGAACAAGGTCAGCGCGCGCGTGTTGCGCGAGTTCGGCGACGCGGTGCACGCGTGCACTGACGTGACCGGGTTCAGCATGATCGGTCACTCCAGCGAGATGGCGGCGGCCAGCGGCGTCACGGTCGTGCTGGACGCATCACGCTTGCCGCTCTTCGACGGTGTGCTGGAGATCGCCGAGCAGAATCGATCGGGCGGCATGAACACCAACCGCGCGCACTTCTCGCCGCGCCTTCATGCCAACGGCGTGTCGCCGGAGCTCCTCGCCGTATGTTTCGATCCCCAGACGTCCGGCGGCTTGCTCGCATCGGTGGACTCCAATCGCGCCGATGCCATCGTGGCGGCGCTTCGTGAAGCCGGGAGCGATGCATCGATCGTTGGCAGCGTCGTGCTCCCGGGCGACGCGGCAGTCCTGCTCCAGTAGTTCTGCAGTAGGGCCCGACTTTAGTCGGGCCGAACATCGGCCGCACTAAAGTGCGGCCCTACTGTCGTACGCGCAAACTACAACCGCTGCAACTCTGCGCGCGTCAGCGCGTGGTCCTGAACATTCCCGGTGTTCAGCGTCGTGGCGGGTTCGAACAACAGCACCGCCACTTCTACCTCCGCCACGGGTCGATGCTCGACGCCGCGCGGGACGATCACAAACTCACCCTCCTCGATCCACTCCTGCCGATCGCGAAAGTCCATCCGGAATCGCCCCCGCACGACGAGGAACAGCTCGTCCTCGTGCTCGTGGTGATGCCACACGAACTCCCCCAGGAACTTCACCAGCTTCACCTGCTGGCCATTCAGCTCGCCGACGATGCGCGGATTGTAGTAGTCGGAGAACTGCGAGAGCTTGTCGGCGATGGAGATCTTGGTCATGATTCGCAATCCTCAATCATCCGCAATCCGCAATCGTCCCGTTCGCTGGCGGATCCAGATCGCGAGCGCATCGACGCTCATCTCGCCCGACGCGACGGCGGCGCCCAGGTGCACGAGGTCGCGGTCGGTCGCATGCAGCGTGGCGCCGTTGGCGACGAGGAAACACTCCGCGGCAAGGAGCGCCGTTTCGGGAGCGGCGTCTCGAAAAGGAGCGGTCGTGGTCAGCGCGTGGAGCAGCGCGGCCGCCTTCCCATCGAGCGTCGGGTAGAGATCCTCGGTCTCGAACGTTACCGCCGGCCGGCTCACCGCATTCTCGAGTGCCTGGAAGTCGCGGACGCCAACATCGGTCAAATGACCAACCAACCGCTGATGCAGGCTGACGACTTGTTCGACCGACAGATAGCGAATCATCGCCGCTTCTTTGCGAGGAGGCCGGCGCGTCGCTGGATGACCTCCTCGGCCAGCGCGCCGAAACGTTCGCCGATCTGCCCGTTGTCCAAGTACGCCACGCCAGGCCGAATCGTGATCGCGCCGGTCATTGGGTGAATGGACAGCTCGATTTCCTGGCCTTTTTTGAGGCCAAACAGCTGCACGACCTCGATCGGGAGCGTGACGGCCAGCGAGCTTCCCGTCTGGACCAAGGAGCGTTTCATCGGGCAGCCCATCGTATCGGTACTGGATACGTATTTTTCAGCGCTCCATTCGCCGCCCTCGCGGATCGCGTGCTATAAACAGTCGTTTGCCCGCGCGCGGACCGCCGCGCGCCGGAGGGTACGCGTGATTCCGGATCTGTCGGTCCTCTGGGTCATCTTCTTCGTTCTGCTGTTGACCCTGATCCTCAACCAGTTGCTGTTCAAGCCGATCGTTCGCGTGATCAGTGCGCGCGAAGGCGCCGTACGCGACGCCAGAGCGCTGGCCGACTCGGCGAGCCGGCAAGCCGGCGAGGCGCTTCGTGAGTTCGAGGGCCGTACCCGCGCCGCCCGCGCCGAGGTACACCACCAGATGGAGGCGACGCGCCGCGCTGCCGAAGAGCGGCGCACGGCGATCGTCGCGGCTGCCCGCCAGCAGTCCGAGGCAACGCTCGCGGATGCGCACGCGCGCCTCGACCAGGACACCGCCGCCGCCCGGGCGCGGATCGAGCACGACGCCGACGCGATTGCGGGTTCGATCGCGCAGCGCATTCTCGGTCGCCAGACCACCTGATCGCCGAACCGCCCATGTCCTACGCTCCAGACGCCGGTACGCAGTCGCCTGCTTGTGAACCGTGGCGCAAGTGCGTGCGCGCCCTCACGCTTGCCGCCGCCATCGCCGTTGCCGGAACGCCCGCTGCTTACGCGTCTTCGTCACGCGGCGCCGACCAGGCGCATCAGCCGGCGCAGGCCGAGCACGGCGCGGCGGCCGAGGGCGGCCACGAAGAGGGCAGCATCTGGGGGTTCGTCGGCAAAATCGTCAACTTCACCCTCCTTGTCGGCACCCTCGTCTATTTTCTTCGCGCGCCGCTCAGCACCTACTTGACGACGCGCGGCACCCAGGTGCGCGCCGATCTCGACGCTGCGGAGGCGATGAAGCGCAGCGCCGCCGATCAGATCGAGCAGATGGAAGCCAAGCTGAAAGCGCTGCCGCGTGAGCTCGACGAGCTGAAGGCGCGCGGCCAGGCTGAGATCGCCGCGGAAGAGGCACGGATTCGCGAGCTGGCCGAGGCCGAGCGCGTGCGGCTCGTCGAGCAGGCCTCTCGCGAGATCGATCAGCAGGTGCGGATGGCGCAGCGGGCGCTCATCGAACACGCGGCCAACCTTTCGGTAAGCGTCGCCGAACAGAAGATCAAGCGCGACATCACGAGCGACGATCAAGTGCGTCTCGTGAAGGTCTATCTGGACCAGGTGACCGACCATGAATGAACGCGGCGACGCGGCCCGCTACGCTCGCGAGCTGTTCGACATCTCCTGGCGGCACGGCCAGGCCGACACCGTTGCCACCGAGCTCGAGACGATCGTCGAGGCGTCACGCGAGTTCGCGGCGCAGGTCCGGCCGCTGTTCCATCCGCTGGTGCCCAAGGCGAGGAAGCTCGAAACCATCCGGCGTTTCTCGCAGACCCTGGGCGTGAGCAAGCCGACCGCTGTGCTGCTCGAGGCGCTGGCGCAGCATTACCGGCTCGAGCTGCTCGGCGAGGTCTCGCGGCATTTCCGCGAGCGGTTGAACACCAAAAAGGGCGTCGTGCGCGCGCGGGTCACCACCGCGGTGCCGCTCGTCCCGGACCAGGCCGAGGCCCTCGCGCGGCGGCTCACGGAAGTAACGGGGCGGCAGGTGACGCTCCGGACGACGGTCGATCCTTCGATCATCGGCGGCGTCGTGACTGAAGTCGACAGCACCGTCTACGACGGCAGCGTGACGCGACAGTTGGCGCGGATGCGCCAGAAGCTCGTGGAGAACGTGTAGCGATGAGCATCAAGGCAGACGACATCACTCGAATCATCCGGGAGCAGCTTGGTAGCTTTTCGCTCGACGTCGACGTCGCGGAAGTCGGCGCCGTCGTCTCCGTGGGCGACGGCATCGCGCGCGTGCAGGGCGTCGACCGTGCCATGGCCGGCGAGATGCTCGAGTTCCCGAACGGCCTGTTCGGCATCGCGCTCAACCTCGAAGAGGAAAGCGTCGGCGCGGTGCTGCTCGGCCAGTCCGACGAGCTGAAGGAAGGCGATCAGGTCCGGCGCACCGGCCGCATCATCTCGGTGCCGGTGGGCGACGAGATCCTCGGCCGCGTCGTGAACGCGCTCGGCCAGCCGGTCGACGGCAAAGGCCCGATTGCGACGTCACGCTTCGCACCGATCGAGAAGCTCGCGCCGGGCGTCACCGATCGGCAGCCGGTGAAGGAGCCGCTCCAGACCGGGCTCAAGGCGATCGACGCGATGATCCCGATCGGCCGCGGTCAGCGCGAGCTGATCATCGGCGACCGCCAGACGGGCAAGACCGCCGTCGCGGTGGACGCGATCATCAACCAGAAGGGCAAGGACGTCATCTGCATCTACAACGCGATCGGGCAGAAGCAATCGACGATCGCGCAGGTGGTGAAGACGCTCGAGGAATACGGCGCGATGGAGTACAGCATCGTCGTCGCCGCGTCCGCCTCCGAGCCGGCGCCGCTCCTCTACATCAGCCCGTACTCGGCGTGTGCGATCGGCGAGTATTTCCGCGACACCGGCCGTCATGCGCTCTGCATCTACGACGATCTCTCGAAGCACGCGCAGGCGTATCGCGAGATTTCGCTCCTGCTGCGCAGGCCGCCAGGACGCGAGGCGTATCCGGGCGACGTCTTCTATCTGCACTCCCGTCTGCTCGAGCGCGCCGCGAAACTGAAGAAGGAGCTCGGCGGCGGGTCGCTAACGGCGCTCCCGATCATCGAAACGCAGGCGGGCGACTTGTCGGCGTACATCCCGACCAACGTCATCTCGATCACCGACGGCCAGCTGTTCCTCGAGTCGGACCTGTTCAACCAGGGCGTCCGTCCGGCGATCAACGTCGGCAACTCGGTGTCGCGCGTCGGCGGCTCGGCGCAGATCAAGGCGATGCGACAGGTCGCCGGGTCGCTCCGCCTCGACCTGGCGCAGTACCGCGAGCTCGCCGCGTTCGCGCAGTTCGGCAGCGATCTGGACAAGGCGACACAGTCGCAGCTCAATCGCGGCCAGCGCCTGGTCGAAATCCTGAAGCAGCCGCAGTATCAGCCGCTGCCGGTCGAAAAGCAGATCCTGATCATCTTCGCGGCGATCAACGGCTACTTCGATCCGGTGGAGATCAGCGCGATCCGCGAGCTGGAAATCGAGCTCTATCAATTCGTCGACAATCGCCATCCCTCGCTGTTGCGGGAGCTGGTCGAGAAAAAGCAGATCGACGACGACATCAAGGCGAAGCTGCACGACTTGATGAAAGAGTTCACCAAGGACGTGATTGAGTTGAAGAAGGCGGTCGCCTGATTGCGGATTGTGGATTGTGGATTGTGGATTGCGATGAACCATGCCGTCACTGATTGACATCAGACGCCGGATCCGCGCGGTCAAGTCGACGCAGCAGATCACGAAGGCGATGAAGATGGTCGCCGCGTCGAGGATGCGCCGCGCCCACGATCGCATCGTCAGCGCCCGTCCGTTCTGGAAGCAGATCCTGCGCGTCCTCCAGAGCCTCGCCGCGCGCGTCGATTCGTCGGCGCACCCGCTGCTCGGCGTCCGCGACCTGAGCAGGCCGGGGGCCAGGATTCAAGTGGTCGTCGTCTCGGGCGACAAGGGGCTCGCGGGGAGCTTCAACTCGAACGCCATCAAAGCGGCGGCCACGTTCATCGTCGAGCACCAGGGCGCGCAGATCGAGCTGGTGCTGGTCGGGCGCAAGGGGCGCGACTTCTTCCGCCGGCGCGGGTTCGGCGTTCGCAGCGAGCACGTCGGCATCTTCACGCGGCTCGACTCGTCGAGTGCGTTCGCGATCGCGAAGCAGGCGATTGACGATTTCACGACCGACAAGCTCGACGGGCTGTTCATCGTCTACAACGAGTTCAAGTCGATCATGCAGCAGAAGGTCGTGGTCGAGCAGCTGCTGCCGATTCCGCGCGAAGGCCTCGACCGCGATCTGGCGTCGGCCGGCCCGATGGCCGCCAGCGCCGGCGCGAATCTGGACTACGACCGCGATGGCCGGATCGATCCTGGTTCGGCGGTGGATTACCTGTACGAGCCCGACCCGGCCACGATCTTCGCGGAGCTGCTGCCGCGGTACGTACAGACGCAGATCTTTCACGCGCTGCTCGAATCGAACGCGGCGTTCTACGCGGCGCAGATGACAGCGATGGAAGCGGCAACGAAGAACTCGACCGAGATGCTCGAGTCGTTGACGCTCTACATGAACAAGGTTCGTCAGGCCGCAATCACCAGAGAGATCATCGAAGTCGTCTCTGGTGCGCAAGCATTGTAGAGATCGGCGCAACTAAAGTTGCGCCCTACTGCAGTAGGGCCGCACTTCAGTGCGGCCATTGAAGAGGAAAGCTGTATGGGAGATCAGGCACAACACACCGGCCGCGTCATTCAGGTGATCGGCCCTGTCGTCGACATTCAGTTCGAGGACGGCCACCTGCCCGACATCTACAATGCGCTGCGGATCGTCTCGGACGCCGCGCCCGCCTCGGGCTCGGCAGGCGCCAGCGCGCCGCTCGATGTCGTCGTCGAAGTCGAGCAGCATCTCGGTGAGGGCCGCGTCCGCACCATCGCGATGAAGCCGACCGACGGCATGCAGCGCGGCATGGCGGTTCTCGACACCGGCGGTCCCATCTCGGTGCCGGTCGGGCCGACGACGCTCGGACGCGTGCTCAACGTGCTCGGCGAGCCGGTCGACTTTCCCGACCGTCCGGTGCAGAGCCAGGAGCGCTGGCCGATTCATCGCCAGGCGCCCAACCTGGAGAGCCAGTCCACCCAGCTCGAGATGTTCGAGACGGGCATCAAGGTCGTCGACCTGCTCGAGCCGTATCTCAAGGGCGGCAAGATTGGTCTGTTCGGCGGCGCCGGCGTCGGCAAGACGGTCATCATCCAGGAGCTGATTCACAACATCGCGCTGAAGCACGGCGGCGTGTCGGTGTTCGCCGGCGTCGGCGAGCGCACGCGCGAGGGCAACGACCTCTGGCTCGAGTTCCAGGAGAGCGGCGTCATCAACATCGACGATCCCTCGAAGTCGCGCGCGGCCCTGGTCTACGGTCAGATGACGGAGCCGCCGGGCGCGCGGATGCGCGTCGGTCTCACCGGGCTCACGGTGGCCGAATACTTCCGCGACGCCGAGAACAAGGACGTCCTGCTCTTCATCGACAACATCTTCCGCTTCACGCAGGCGGGGTCGGAAGTGTCGGCGCTGCTCGGCCGCATGCCGTCGGCCGTCGGCTATCAGCCGACCCTGCTCACCGAGATGGGCCAGCTCCAGGAACGCATCACGTCGACGCGGTCGGGCTCGATCACCTCGGTGCAGGCGATCTACGTGCCCGCCGACGACTACACGGATCCGGCTCCGGCGACGACGTTCGCTCATCTCGACGCGACCACCAACCTGTCGCGTGCGATCGCCGAGCTCGGCATCTACCCGGCAGTCGATCCGCTGGCGTCGTCGTCGCGCATCCTGGATCCGCGCGTCATCGGCGAGGAGCACTATGCCGTCGCGCGTCAGGTGAAGCAGGTGCTCCAGCGCTACAAGGACCTGCAGGACATCATCGCCATCCTCGGCATCGACGAGCTGTCGGAAGACGACAAGCTCTCGGTGACGCGCGCCCGGAAGATCCAGCGCTTCCTGTCGCAGCCGTTCTTCGTCGCCGAGCAATTCACCGGGTTCGCCGGCAAGTACGTCCAGATCGCCGACACGATCCGCGGCTTCAAGGAGATCGTCGACGGCCAGCACGACGCCCTGCCCGAGCAGGCGTTCTACATGGTTGGCACGATCGAGGAAGCGGTCGAGAAGGCCAAGAAGAGCGCATGAGCATTCCCAAGTCGCTCGAACTCGAGATCGTCACGCCCGAGAAACCGATCGTCCACGACACGGTGGACGAAGTGCAGCTGCCGGGATGGGACGGCGCGCTCGGCATCCTGCCGGGGCACACGCCGCTTCTGGCGATGCTCGGGGCCGGTGAGCTCTGGTACCGGAAGGGCCACGAGAAGACCTACTTCGTGCTCGACTTCGGGCTGGCCGAGGTGTTGCCCGACCGCGTCGCGATTCTCGTGCGCCTGGCCGACAAACCCGAAGACATCGACATCGCGCGCGAGCAGGCGGCGAAGGAAGCGGCGGAAGGGGAGCTGCGACAGGCCGTGAACCTCGAGGACGCCGAACGCGCCCGCGTCGCGATGCTGACGTCGCTGATGAAGCTGCGAGCCGCGGAACGCGCGCGGACGAAGCGCGGCATCTGACGGCGTGTTCCACAATCTCCAGCACCTGCTGAAATACCGCGGGCTCATCCAGAGCCTGGTCGCGCGCGATCTCAAGGCGCGCTATCGCGGATCGGTGCTGGGGTTCTTCTGGTCGTTCGTCAACCCGCTCCTCTTCCTTCTCATCTACACGTTCGTGTTCACGGTCGTCCTGCCGGCCACGCACCCGAAGGACATCGAGCCGTACGCGCTCTTCATGTTCTGCGGCATCCTGCCGTGGACCTGGTTCTCGTCGTCGCTGCTCGAATCGAGCAATGTGCTGATCGCGGGCGGCAACCTGATCAAGAAAGTGATGTTCCCGGCCGAAGTGTTGCCGATCGTCACCGTGCTCGCGAACATGGTCCACTTCTTCCTGGGCCTGCCGATTCTGGTGATCTTCCTCATCTACTACAAGGTCCCGGTCGAGATCGTCGGGCTGCTCTGGTTTCCCATCGTCGTCCTGACGCAGCTGGTGTTGACGCTCGGGCTGGCGCTGATCGTGTCGGCGCTGACGGTGCACTTCCGCGATATCAAGGACATTCTGGCAAACCTGCTGCTGTTCTGGTTCTTCGCGACGCCGATCATCTATCCGATGTCGCTGGCCCCGGGGACGGCGAAGCGGCTGCTGGACCTGAATCCGTTCACGCACCTGGCAGTGTCGTACCAGGAAATCCTGTTCTACCCCGGTCCGTTCGGTCACTGGAAGTGGCTGCTCGCGCTGCTCGCGATGTCGTGCGCCTTGTTCCTGTTCGGCTACTTCCTGTTCGATCGGCTGCGCGATTCGTTCGCGGAGGAAGTGTGACGTACGCCATCGACGCCACCGACGTCACGAAGGTCTACCGGCGCTACACGCACAAGAAGCAGTTCGCGACGCTGAAGAGCGCGCTGGTGTCGGGCAGCCTGATCAGCGATCTGCGGCCGGACGAGACGTTCGCGGCGTTGAAGGGCGTCTCGTTCAAGGTGCCGGCCGGGTCCACGTTCGCGATCATCGGCCGGAACGGATCCGGCAAGAGCACGATGCTCAAGTGCGTCGCCGGCATCAGCAAGCCGACGACCGGCACGATTGCCGTCCAGGGCCGCGTCTCCGCGCTCATCGAGCTCGGCGCCGGGTTCCATCCCGAGATCTCCGGCCGTGAGAACGTCTTCATCAACGGCATCATGCTCGGCCTCTCGAAGCGCGAGATCTCGCGGCGGTTCGACGAGATCGTCGAGTTCGCCGAGCTCGAGGAGTTCATCGACGCGCCAGTGAAGACCTACTCGTCGGGCATGTACATGCGGCTCGGTTTTGCCGTCGCCATCCACGTCGATCCCGACGTGCTGCTGGTCGACGAGGTGCTCGCCGTGGGTGACGAGGGGTTCACCCACAAGTGTCTCGACAAGTTCGGCGAGCTCCGCCGGCGCGGCCGCACGATTCTGCTCGTGACCCACTCGCTGGGGCTGGTCGAGCGCTTCTGCGATGAAGCGTTGTGGATCGACGGCGGTCTCGCACGCGCCGAGGGCGATCCGCGTCGGGTGATCGGCGCCTACATCACGGACGTCGAAAAGGCCGAGGAAAAGACGCTGGCGGCGTCCGACGCGCGCGCTCAGGAGCAAGCGGCCGACACGGCCGCGCCGCCCGCCGCCACGAGCGCCGGCGATCCCGTGACCGCCGCGTCCACGCCGGACGACATGTTCCGGGCCACGGAAGGGCGCTGGGGATCGCGCGAGGCGGAGATTACCACCGTGACCTTCATCGGCGAAGACGGCGCCGCGGGCCACGTGTTCCAGGCCGGCGAGCGCATGACGATTCAGTTCGGCATCCGGGCGCGCCAGCGGCTGACCGACTTCGTCTTCGGCATCGGCATTTTCAACGCCGACGGCGTGTGCTGTTACGGCACCAACACCGACATCGCCGAGCTCAAGCCGGTGGAGCTCTCGGGCGACGGGCAGGCCGAATTCATCATCGAGAACCTGGATCTCGTCGAGGGCACCTACAAGCTCGATGTCGCCGTCCACCGGCGCGACGGCTACCCCTACGACTACCACCGGCTGCTCTACACCTTCCGCGTCAAGTCGCGGAGCAAGGACGTCGGCATCTATCGGCCCCGCCATCGGTGGGAGTTCTCGCCGAGCGTGCGGCTCGTCCCGCACGTCTGAGCGCATGCCCGTCCTCACGCTCGCCGACGCCGAGGTGTTCGTGGGCGACCTTCGCCGCCAGGGCAAATCGATCGTCTTCACCAACGGTGTCTACGACCTGCTGCACCCCGGGCACGTCCGCTATCTCGACACGGCCCGCGGCTTTGGCGATGCGCTCGTCGTCGGCATCAACTCGGACCGTTCCGTGAGGGCGAACAAGGGACCGGGCCGGCCGGTAAACCCGGAACAGGAGCGCGCGGAGGTGATCGCCGCGCTGGCATCCGTCGATGCCGCGGTGATTTTCGATGAAGACACGCCGCACGCGATCATCAGCCGGCTGCAGCCCGATGTCCTGGTCAAGGGCGCGGACTGGCCCGCCGATCAAATCGTCGGCCGCGATGTCGTCGAAGCACGCGGTGGGCGGGTCGTCCGGGCGCAGATCGAAGAGGGGTACTCGACAAGCGCGCTGATCGAGCGGGTGAAGCGCTTGCGAGAACGGGATGGTGCGTAGGCCCGAGCTTTAGCTCGGGCAACATGGCCGACTGACGTCGGCCCTACTGCTCTAAGTCCTTGCCCACGCTAAAGCTTGGGCCTACGTACGACTCTGCTGCTACACTGAAAAGGCCAGATCGCCTGCCGGGTTCGTCGGAACCTCCAGCACGTCGTTTTCGCTGCAGATGGCGTCCTCAACGTCCCTTTCGCTTCGCGCGCTCGTTCGCTCGGCCGCCACGCGCGCCGGGCTCGATCACGTGCGCGGCACGGTGTCGGGCCTGTCGGGCAGCGCACGGGCCCTGTACATCGCGGCGCATGCCAGCAGTGCGCCCGAGCGCGTCCTCGCCGTCGTCGTCCCGACCGACACGGATGTCGATACGCTCCTGGCCGATACCCGGTTCTTCCTCGGCGTCCTCGAGGGACTGGACGATGCGGCGCTGCTGTCGGCGGTGCTGCCGCTGCCATCCCACGAGGTCGATCCGTATCGCGGCCTGGCGCCACACCTCCAGGTGGCGTCGGCCCGCGCCACCACATTGGCGGCGCTGGCCGCCGGCGAGACGCGAGTGGTCGTGGCATCAGCGGCGGCGCTCCTGCCGAAACTGGTCCGCCCCGAACAGCTGGCGCAGGCGACGATCGATTTGCGGCCCGGCGTCGATATCGAGCCGCAGCGCCTCGCCGCGAAGCTGGTCGCCGCCGGCTATGCGCGACAGGACCCCGTGGACGAGCACGGCGAGTTCTGTGTCCGCGGCGGCATCGTCGATGTCTTCCCGCCAGGCGACGAAGAGCCAATCCGCATCGAGTTCATCGGCGACACGGTCGAGTCGCTCCGCCGATTCGACCCGTCCACGCAGCGCTCGAGCCGCACCATCGACCAGTCGCACATCGTGCCGATCCGCGAGCGCGTCGGCGAGTCGGAGGGGCCGGCGGATCCGAATGTGCTCCTCGAAGGCAACATCTTCGACTACTTCGGACACCGTCGTCCCGTGACCTACATCGTCGTCGAAGGCGATGAGACTCGTGCCGCGGCCACGAAATTCTCGGACCAGATTACGGCGAGCTATGAGGCGCTGGCCTCCGGCGTCCGACCGGCACGCGGCGTCACGCCGCCGGAGTTCGCGCTGCCAGATCGGCTGTTCGTCGACATCGTCACGGTCAACGCCCGGCTGGCCGGTGCCGTCCGACTGGAGCAGTTGGCGATCGATGAGGTTGACACGCACGAAGTGCGCTGCCAGCCGGTCCCGGAGTTCAAGGGTCGCCTGCAGGACTTCTTTGCCGCGATTCGCGACGGGCGAAGCGCCGGAGACGTCACCATCTTCGTGGCCACGACGCCAGGCCGTGCCGAGCGGCTGCTCGAGCTCGCCAAGGAATATCAGGTCATCGCCGCGCCCGCGTTCGGCGCCGAGGACGCACACACGGCCACGCTGCTCGTCACGATCGGCCATCTCGATCGCGGGTTCCGGCTGCCTGAAGGCGGCCTCGCCGTCTTTGCCGAAGCCGATGTCTTCGAGGAGGAGCGCCGGCCCACCGAGTCCCAGCGGCGGCGATCGGCTACCCAGGTCTTCATCTCCGATCTGCGGGATCTGAAGGTCGGCGACCACGTGGTCCACGTCGATCACGGCATCGGCGTGTTTGTCGGGCTCAAGCAGCTGAGCGTTGCCGTCGGGGAAGCGCCGCAGGAATTCATGGAGCTGCGCTACGCCGGCGAAGACAAGCTGTTCGTGCCGGTCGAGCGCCTCGATCTCGTGCAGAAGTACACCGGCGCGGCGCGGCCGCCGGTGGATCGCCTTGGCGGCACCACCTGGGAGAAGGCGAAGACCCGGGTGAAAAAGGCCATGCGCGACATGGCCGAGGAACTGCTGAAGCTCTACGCCGCGCGGAAATCGGTGGCGGGGCACGCCTTTGCCGCCGACTCGCACTGGCAGCAGGAATTCGAGGACGCGTTTCCGTACGAATTGACGCCCGATCAGGTGACCGCGATCGCCGACATCAAGCGCGACATGGAGACGCCAGTCCCGATGGATCGCCTCCTGTGCGGCGATGTCGGGTACGGCAAGACGGAAGTGGCGATGCGTGCGGCGTTCAAAGCGGTCATGGACGGGAAACAGGTGGCGGTCCTGGCCCCCACCACGATTCTCGCGTTCCAGCATCAGAAGACGCTGCGGGAGCGGTTCGCCGGCTTTCCGATCCGCGTCGACACGATCAGCCGTTTCCGCAGCAAGGGCGAGCAGAAGGCCATTCTCGACGACCTGAACGCCGGGAAGCTCGACGTGATCGTCGGCACCCATCGGCTGCTGTCGAAGGACGTGCAGTTTCGCGATCTCGGGCTGCTGGTGGTTGACGAGGAGCAGCGGTTCGGCGTCTCGCACAAGGAGAAGATCAAGCAGCTCCGCAAGCGCGTGGACGTGCTCACGATGACAGCGACGCCAATCCCGCGGACGCTGAACATGTCGCTCGTCGGCATCCGCGACATGTCGATCATCGAAACCCCGCCGAAGGATCGGCTGTCGATCCAGACCCACGTCGTGAAGTTCGATGCGGAGGTGGTCCGCCGCGCCATCTCTCACGAGCTGGAGCGCGGAGGCCAGGTTTATATGGTCCACAACCGCGTGGAGTCGATCTACTCGATTGGCAACCTGGTGACCCGCCTCGTTCCCGAGGCGAGAGTGGCCGTCGGCCACGGCCAGATGGGCGAGGACGATCTCGAGAAGACGATGCTCGATTTCATGGCGCACAAGCACGACGTGCTCGTGGCCACGACCATTGTCGAAAACGGACTCGACATTCCCAACGCCAACACGATCGTCATCAACCGCGCCGATCGGTACGGCCTTTCGCAACTCTATCAGCTGCGCGGCCGGGTCGGTCGATCGGATCGGCCTGCCTACGCCTACTTGCTTATTCCGCCCGAGGATTCGCTGTCGCCCGTGGCGAAGAAGCGCCTCGCCGCGATCAAGGAGTTCAGCGATCTCGGCAGCGGTTTCCGCGTGGCCGCGCTCGATCTCGAGATTCGAGGCGCCGGCAATCTCCTGGGCGGCGAACAGAGCGGTCACATGGAGACGGTCGGGTTCGAGATGTATACGAAGCTGCTCGAAGAGACCGTGCGAGAACTGAAGGGCGAGGAGATCGAGGACGACGTCCGCGCCACGGTCAACCTGCGCGTCGATCTGAAGATTGACGAGGAGTATATCGCCGACATGAACCAGCGGCTGACCGTGTATCGGCGGATTGCGTCCGCGCGGTCGGAAGGAGAGCTCGACCGGGTGGTCGGCGAAGTGCGCGATCGCTACGGCCCGCTGCCGACCTCGATCCTGAACCTCACCGATTACGGCCGCATCCGCATCATGGCGGACCGGCTCGGAATCGAAACGATCGATCGCGAAGGCGAGAAGGTGGTGTTCCGCTTCCGGCCGCAGACCAGGCTCGACCCGGTACAGCTCGTCGGCTTCATCCAGCGCCGAAACGACCTCACGCTCGTCCCGCCGGCCGGCCTGCGACTCGACCTCAAGGGGGGGATGGGTGCGTCAGGTGCGGGAGGTGCGAAGGGTGCGCCGGCCCCGTGGCCGAATCTGGGGCGGAAGTCTCTGACTTCGGACCAGGTTCCGCGCGGTGGCCGCGCGGCGCCGGCAGGTAGTGGGTCGTGGTGGACGGCCCGGGCGACGGCGGGCGAGGTCACCACCGGTTTCACGAAGGCCGAGATTCTGCGCCGTGAGAAGGAAGACCCTCGGGCGCCGGGCGGCGTCTTTACACGTGTGGGCGATCTGCTGCGGGATCTGCTCCGATAGTGCTAAGATATTTGTTTGCAAGACAATGCGGGCCGAGCCGCAGGGCTGAACGCCCCGCGCCGAAGCCTGGCAGGCGAAGACCCTCCTATGCATGCTCTTTTCCGTCCGGCCGCTTTCGTCGCCGCGCTGACGCTGACCCTCGGTGTCTCGCACCCCTCTGCCGAGATCATCGAGCAGGTCCTCGTGAAGGTGAACGGCGACATCATTACGAAAACCGAGTTCGAGCATCGTCAGGTCCAGGTGCTGCGGGCGAAAGGCATCCAGGCCACCGACGACGCCGCGCTGAAGAAGGCGATCGACGAGATCACGCCAGACCTGATCGTCGACACGATCGACGAGCTGCTGATGACGCAGCGAGGACGCGAGCTCGGGCAGAAGCTGACCGACGAGGAATTCGACAAGGTCGTCGCGAACATCCGCAAGGAAAACAAGCTCGAGACAGACGAAGCCTTTCAGGCGGCGCTCAAGCAGGAAGGCATGACGACGGCCGACCTCCGGAAGTCGCTCGAGCGGCAGATGCTGATCTCGCGCGTGACGCAGCGCGAGGTGATGGACAAGGTCAGCATCACGGAGGAAGAAGCGCGCGCCTACCACTCCGAGCACGCCAAGCAGTTCACGACCCCTGGCACGATCACGATTCGCGAAATCCTCGTGAAAGTGCCGGTGACCGATCAGGGGGTCAACGTGGCTGCGGACGAAGCGGCCAAGGAAAAGGCCGAAAATGCCCGCAAGCGCGTGCTCGCCGGCGAGGCCTTCGAGCAGGTGGCGGCCGAGGTCTCAGAGTCGCCGTCGAAGGCCAATGGCGGCCTGGTTGGACCGCTGAACGTGCAGGAGCTGAACCCGGCGTTCCTGAAACTGGTCGAGCCGTTGAAGACCGGCGACCTCACGGAGGTCGTGCGCAGTCAGAATGGCTATCAATTGGTGAAGCTCGAGTCGAGGACCAGCGAGGAGCTGCTGCCGGCGGAAAAGGTGCACGACAAGATCGCGGACGCCCTGTACGAGCAGAAGCGCTCGGTCGAGACGAAGAAGTACCTTGCCAAGCTGCGGTCGCAGGCGATCATTCAGTGGCGCAACGAGGAGCTGAAGAAGATCTGGGAGGCCAAAGTGGCGACGCTGACGCCACCGCCGTCCGATCCCCTGCCGGCGACACCGGCGGAGAAACCGGCTCAGAAGCCCGCCTCGTCGGATAAGCCCACGAACTAAAACATTGACGCTGCAGGCCGACCCCGCCCGCTGGTTTGCCGTGTGGACGCGGAGTCGCCACGAGCAGGTCGTGCGGACACAGCTCGACGAGAAGGGGATTACCGCCTTTCTGCCGACCATCGTTCGCTGGAGCCGGTGGAAGGACCGGAAGAAGAAGGTCGATTTCCCGCTGTTCCCGGGATACGTCTTTGTCCGCGTCGATCCCGCCGAGCGGCTGGCAGTGCTGAAGTGCACCGGTGTCGTGTCGATCGTCTCGTTCAACGGCGAGCTCGCCCCGGTTCCGGACCACGAGATCGCCAGCATTCGGACGCTCCTTGAGAGCACTCTGCCCTATGATCCGTGTCCGATGATTAAGACGGGGGCGATGGTAGAAGTGTCGCATGGGCCGCTCAAAGGCGTCATCGGGCGACTGACGCGGAAGGGCACGCAGGACCGCCTCGTCCTGTCGGTCGACTTGATCGGGCAGGCCGTCAGCGTCCAGGTGGACGCCGCCGACGTCAAGCCGGCTTAACGTCTCAGGCACCAGATGAAAATTCGAGAACTTCAGCTGCCGTCACCGTTTGCGGTCGCGCCCATGGCGGGCATGACCGACACGGCGTTCCGCCGTCTGGTGAAGCGCCACGGCGGCTGCGGGCTCGTCGTCACCGAGATGGTCAGCTCGGAGGGCCTGGTCCGCGGCATCGATCGCACGCTGGAATACGCGGAGTACACCGAAGAAGAGAGGCCCATCTCCATTCAGATCTTCGGGGGCGACCCCGAGAAGATGGCCAATGCGGCTGCCATCGTCGAACAGCTCGGCGCCGACGTCGTCGACGTCAACATGGGATGCCCCGTCCCCAAGATCGCGAAGCACAACGCCGGCTGCAGCCTGATGCGCGAGCCCGAGCATGCCGCCACCGTCATTGGTGCGATGACGAAGGCCGTGCGCATTCCGGTGACGGTCAAGATGCGCGCCGGGTGGAATGAGCACGAACGCAACGCCGGGACCCTCGCACGGATGGTGGAGGATGCCGGCGCGGCGGCGCTTGCCGTCCATGGCCGCACGGCCGCACAGTCCTACTCGGGCCACTCCGATTGGGCGTTCATCTCAGAGGTCGCGGCCTCTCTGTCGATCCCGGTCTTCGGCAGCGGCGACGTGGTCGAGCCCGAACAGGCCATCGAGCGGCTGCGGACCACCGCGGTGAGCGGTGTGCTGGTGGGTCGGGGCGTGTTGCGGAATCCGTGGATTCTGGCCCAGGCGCAGGATCTTGTCGAAGGTCGGCCTGTGCGGCAGGTCACGATGGCCGAGCGCGGCCAGTTCCTCCTCGATTACATCGATCTGCTGTTGGCGGAGGGCGAAGGCGAGGCCGAAGGCTTTCGCCACATGGCGGCCAGCGACGCCGACAGCAACCCGTCGCGCAAAGAACGCTCGGCGCGAGGCCGCGAACGCTGGGTGATCAACAAGCTGCGCGCGTTGGGATCGTGGTACACGAAAGGCGTGGACAACGGATCGCGGCTGCGGACCGCGATCAACCAGTGCGATTCCATCGGAGCGCTGCGCGATCTGATTCGCGAGTTCTTTTTCGATGGCCCGACTGAAGTCGGGCCCTACTGCAGTGACAGCAGTAGGGCCGCTCTTTAGTGCGGCCGGACAGAGCGACCGCTATTCGCTGGGCCGCGTGTTCGACGTGCGCAGGCGCGCCAGCAACAACGTCGGGCGAGTAAGGAAATACTCGAGCGGTCCCGCCAGAATCAGATTGAAAAGCGAGGCGGGACGCACGTCATGCCCGGGACGCGCCGAGGCCATCAGCGCCGCGTCCGCAACCACGCCGCTTCCCAACGCGATGATGAAGGCGACGAGCAGCAGCTCGCCTGCCGAGACGACTCCGAGCGGGACCGCGAGCACCAGCAATCCGAGCGCCGCGATCTCGAGCCACGGCGCGACCGCCGCGTTGAAGACGTAGCGCGGGAAATCCCACAGCCCGAGCCGGCCCAGGCTCGGATTGAACAGCATGTGCCGGTGACGCCAGATCACCCCGAGCGGCACCTGTCCCACCATGACGATCCGGTCGCGCGCCGAGAAGGGATCCAGCGTGCCGACGGGCTCGCTCACGTGGATGATGCGGTATCGCCGGCGATCGCCGCGGTAGTGCCAGTGCATGCGGAACGTCAGCTCCGCGTGTGGGGCCGACCCGTCTGGGGCGAAGCCGCCTGTCTCGACCACCGCGTCGCGCCGCCAGAGCGTGAAGCCAGGGCAGCCGCCCGGCGGCAGATCGAGCCGGCGCCGACCGACCGTCAGCAGCCGCGTCCGCGCAGCGGTGAGGTAGCGCACGGCGCCAATCAAACCCGTCGGCGCTCTTCCCATCAGCGCTGTCGTCGCCGACTGCACCGGCGACACCGCGAGCGAGGTCGTCACGCCCACGACCACGGCCGGATCTTCGAGCGCGGCCAGCATCGCTTCGAGGAGACCGTCGACCGCGTAGGCCGCTTCCGCATCCACCGCGCAGATGTACCGGAAGCGGGCGAGGTTCACGCCGCAGTTGAGCGCATCGCCCGTTCCCCCTGCCGCCTTGTCCGCCACCAGCAGCCGCGGCTCGCGGGCGCTGCGATAGATGCCCCGCAGCTGCGTCGTCTTCAGCGTCCGGCGGAAGAACAGCTCGCACGGGCTCAGGTCGCACGCCATCTTCAGCGTCTCGAGCGCATCCGGCTGGTTCTCGATGACGACGATCAGCTCGAGCTCGGGATAGCGAAGCTCGAGGAGGCGCAGGATGGCCGAGGGCAGATCGCTCGTCGCCCGCTCCACCGGCAGGATCAAGCTCACGGGAATCGTGAACCGCGAGCTCGCCAGCACCTCATCGTGGCTCGAGCGATAGCGCATCCGCCGCCGTCGCGCGACGGTGAGCGCGGTGCGGATCAGCAGGAAGGGCGCGCCGATGCCGTAGCCCGTGATCAGGATGAGAACTGCCGCAGCGGCGAGCCACTCGAACGACATCAGAGAGGCGCCTCCGTAGGGGCAAGTCCAAGCGCCTGTAACAGCGTGCGGACGCGCGGCCGGGTGTCGACGTCCACTCGTTCGAGCAGTGCTTCCGTCATCCGCGTGCCGCCCGCCGAGGCGATCTTTCGCAGCATGTCGACCTTGGTCGCGCTGGGCCGTGCGGTCGCGGCTTCGAGCACGATCAGGCTGTCGAGGATGCCGATGTTCTGCAGCACTTCGGCGGCACCGTTGCGCGCGAACGGATCGCCGTGATCCAGGTAGGGCACGAGGATGGCCCAGACCTCCTCGCCCATGCTCTGCAGCGACTCCTTGGCGGCGAGTCGAACCCACCATTCGCGATCGGCGAGGAGCGGCGCGATTTCTTCAGCGACGTCCGGACCGCCGGCATCACCCAACGCTCGCGCCGCATGCGCCCGGACGTACCACACGTCGTCTGCCAGGAGCGCGCGTGCCGCCGGGAGGGCCACAGTCTTGTCGATGCGCGAGAGACTGGCCACCGCCGCCTTGCGTACCAGCGGTGATGTGTCCTCGGTGAGCGCGCGCAGGCTTGGCGCCACCTCGGGCCCGCCGTCTCGTGACAGCAACGTCGCGCCCCAGTAGCGCACGTTGGCATCGGGGTGATGGAGCAGCGGGACAAACAGTTCGGGGATCTCGAGCGGGAATTGATCCGAGATACGTGGCGACGCGCGACGGCGTGTATTTCGACTCCTTGAGCGCCTCGACGAGGCCAGCGGCTGCGGCCGGATCCGGAACGCGACCAAGAATCGCCAGGCTCGCACCCACGATTTCGGGATCCAGGTCATCGAGCGTGCGGCGCAGCAGCGACACGAGCTCCGGGTGCTCGGCGGCGGCAAGCAGCCGCATCGCCGCGATCCGGCGCCAGTTGTGTTTCGGTGCGGCGGTCGTGACCGCGATCATTTCGAGCGTGTCACGCCCGATTCGGGCGATCCCGGCGTCGGCAACGACGCGATCGAGAATGGGCCGGCCGGTGCCACGGACGGCAAGGGGCAGGACGGTGTCGCGTGCGAGGATCGCGAACACCGAAACGACTGCCGTCCGAAGGCCCTCTTCGTCGGATTCGGGTACGTCGATGCGCGCCAGGGCGCGGCGGCCCTCTTCGAGCGCCAGCGCCCGGCGGCCATTCCGCAGCCCGTTCAACAACAGGAACAGGCTGGCTCCCGCCCACGTCGCCAGGACCAGCCCGAATACGGGCTCGAGCAGGGCGTCAACGAGCTGAGAAGGGGTGCTCACGGCTCAGTTTGAAATGTCGGCATTCCGACGGCTCGACAATAGCCTCAACGATTCCCTGCGGAATCCTGAACAGCCATGGAAAGGTAACATGCGGAAGGGGTTGAACGGCCGACCCGGCTGAGGCTGGAAGCGTTCCCCGGTCAAGGACGCTGCCAAACCGGGCCGGCCGTTCGAGCAGGGAGGGCCTTCCCTGCCAGCATCCGGCTACTGGAGCTGACGCGCCAGCTTGTAGTTGTGCGCCACGACGAAGCCCGTCACGCTGTTGGCGGCAATCATCGTGACGATGGCGCCGACACGGTTGCCGCGCCGCCACATCGACTCTGCCATCCAGATGGTGCTCGCCGCCACGCCAGCCTTGACCGCCAGCATCGCGCCTTTGTTACCGACCACGTTCTTCATGAGCGGGTTCGCCTCGTGCGCGCCGCCGCTGATCGCCGAGTAGGTCGAGTGGGCGTCCATCGCCTGCAGCGCGCCCTGTGCCACGTAGAGGGCGGGCAGCAGCCCCGGACGACGCTGCGGCTGCGACAGGCTGCTCCGGACGAAGGTCGGGGCTGAGGCTTCAGCCGCTTCCGCCTTGATGGGCGCCACGGTAGCCGGAACGAGCGGGGTCGCGGGAAATAGATTGGTCGCGGAAATGGTGTTGGCCGCCGCAAGGTCCTGGGCCGCAGCGGGAGTGTGCATTCCGAAGACAAACAGTGACGCGACGAACATGCCGGGGAGCACGCGTGACATGGCGAACCTTTCCGGGCTGGGCGGCCCTCTGAGGTCACGCGTCCCATGGACCTTGATTGGCCCGACCGGTGGGAGCGTGACGGTCGCAGAGGGACAGGGCAAGCCGGATGCCCGTCACGTCACGAAATTCAAGTCCTGATGGCGGTGAGGATTGGCGGAATGCGTGCGCTGCCGCACACCGGGCGCGATCACAGAACTGGCGCCCCGGATCTCAGTTCTGTGGGAACCCGGTCAGGCGCGGGCGCGCTCGGGCTCGCTGGTCTTCAGCCGGAGCAGGCGCTTCAAGCGGTCCACGAGCGAGGTCTGGTCTGCACCGGGGTTATCGGCTTCGACCAGCAGATCCAGGCAGGCGCCGACGGTGGCGACGCCGCCGATGCCCAGCCGCCGGGCACTGCCGGGTACGGCGCCCTGGTCCCCGCGCCAGATCAGGACGGCGCGGGCCTTCGAGTCGATGGTGATGTCGAGGCAGTTCTCGGGCCGATCGTCCACGACGACGTCGAGCTCCAGGGCCGACGCAATCTTGCCGCGCGAGGTCGAGACCACGAACAGCGACGGCAGCTCGAACCCCTTCGCTTTCAGCCAGCGCTGACTCTGGACCTGCACCGGGTCGCCGGCGGTGCGGGGGCGGCTGGTCATGAAGATCGTTTCCCACCGGCGGACGCGCGCAAGCTCCGCCAGGCGGCGAACGATGCCCGGCTCGGTCTCGTCGAGCGTTTCCCAGAAGTTCTCGATCTGCCGCACTTCGTCCCACAGCTGCCGTTCCTGGCGGCGGGTCAGCGGCAGCGACGCCGGTGTCTGTTCCGAGGGGTCGATGTCCTGTGCGTCGAGGTCTGGCGCCGGCGGCGCGACGAGTGTTTCCACGCCGGGTCGCAGCTCGACCCCCGGAAAAAGGCGCATCGCCTCCCGAACGAGCGCGGCGTTCAGGTCCGCGACGACGCCATCCATGTCGAACCCGAGTCGGAGAGACATCAGGAAAGAATGATTATCCGAGGACTTATCTTAAGCCAGTCGATTCGGCGCGGCCGAACGCCCCGTCTCCGGGCGTAAGCCCATCTGTGTATCACGCTCGTCATACAGGGTGTTCTGGCCGGTACCTGGACCCCGTCGCGTGCCTTGACCGGTCCTGCCACGCACTCGTAAGCTCGGATTCGATTATCGGTCGTAACAGCCTCGGGCGATGCCCGCGCCCATCGAGCTCGCTGGATTCACGAATGCCTCATTCCACCTCCCGCGCGGCGTTGTGCATCCGGCGACGGCCCGATGTCGTCGCGCGCCGCGTTGGCGAGACCGCGGTCCTCGTTCACCTCGGATCCAACCGCATCTACGAATTGAACGACACCGGCGCGCGGATCTGGGAGCTGGCTGGCGACGGGACCACCGTCGAGGAACTGATCGATCGGCTCGGGCGCGAGTTCGACGTCGACCGCAGCCAGCTCGGTTCGGAAGTCGCGCTGATCGTCGGCGAGCTCCTGCGCGAGGGGCTGTTCGAGGATCGATCGGATGCTTGAGGCCGCTGTCACCGCCGACCGATCGGCGACCGCCGAGGGCACCGGATGGGTCGCAACGCTTCCGCGAGTCACTCGTTCGACCGCCGAGCCGTCGATTCACATTGACGGCGATCGGGCTCCCGAGGTCGTCTCCGTTCATAGCCTTTCGGTTATGTTCGACGGCGCGCTCTACAACGGCCCGGAGATCGCCCGCGAGCTCGGGCTCCCAGCAGGCGCCAGTCCAGCCTCGCTCGTGGCACACGCCTGGCAGGTCTGGGGCGCCGCCGCGCTCGATCGTCTGAAGGGCATCTTCCTTCTCGCGGTCGCCGACCGCGCCCGTGAATCGATCGCGATCGCACGCGATCCGCTCGGGGTTTACCCCGGCTTCTACGTGCTCGGGTCCGATGCCCTCCACGTATCCACCTCCGTCGCGCCGTTGCTGGGCGTGAGGGGCGTGTCCCGCTCGGTGAACCGGCTCGCGCTTGCCGATCACTTGTGCCACCGGTGGCCCGATCCCGAAGAGACGTACTTCGAGCAGGTCCGCCGTCTTCCTCCTGCGAACGTCGTCATGGTCACGGCTGCCGGCCTCTCGCGACGGCAGTACTGGGATCCGGATCCCATCGACCAACCGACGCAATGGGCGACCGAGGAAGAGCTCGATCAGTTCGAATCCGTGCTCGACCGCGCGGTCTCGCGCGCGATGGCCTTCGGCCAGACGGGCATCTTCCTGAGCGGTGGATTCGATTCGATCAGCGTGGCTGCCTTTGCCACCGACATCGCGCGCCGCAGCGGGCAGCGCGACCCGATAGCGCTGTCGCTCGCGTTCCCGGATCCGTCGTGCAACGAAGAGATCGTGCAGCGCGGCGTGGCGAAGGGACTGGGGATCGAGCAGGTCCTCCTGTCGTTTGCGGATGCGCTCGGCGGACGCGGCCTCATCGAAGCGGCGACGGACCTCATCGCCAAATGGCCGGTCCCGATGCTGAACTTGTGGAACCCGGCATACGCGGCGCTGGCAGCCCGCGGGCGGGCACGCGGGTGCCGCGTGATTCTGACCGGCAATGGCGGCGACGAGTGGCTGGCGGTCAGCCCATTCCTCGCCGCCGACCTGATCAAGTCGCTCGACGTCGTCGGGTTCATACGATTCGCCGCGACACTGAAGCGGTCGTACAGCGCGTCCCGGCTGTCGCTGTGGCGTGGATCGATCTGGACCTTCGGCCTTCGGCCGCTCATGAGCTCGGCACTCGGGTGGGCGGCACCTGCCTGGTGGCGGCGCAGTCGCGAACAACGGCTGATCGCCTCGACGCCGGCCTGGATCGCGCCGGATCGAGCGCTGCGCGCACGGATGGACGCGAGGGCCGGCCGCAATCTTGCGGATCCGAACCCGCCGGCGGGCTTCTATCGGCGGGATGCGCGTACGGCGTTCGATCACCCGCTGATGGCAATAGAGCTCGAGGAACACTTCGAGTTCAGCCGCCGACTCGGCCTCCGGCTGTTGCATCCCTACTGGGATGCCGATCTCGTGGATCTGCTCGCGCGTATTCCACCGCCCTTGCTGAATCGCGGTGGACGCGCGAAGGGGATGGTGCGGAACACGCTTGCACGCCGTTTCCCGGGGCTGGGGTTCGAGCGCCACAAGAAGGTGGCGGCCACGAGCTTCTACCATCGCATCCTCCTCGAGGAGGGACCGCGTCTCTGGCGTGCGATGGGAGGCGCCCGCGAGCTCGCGCGATTGGAAATCGTCGACGCGAGAATGCTAGAGTCTACCGTCCACGCGCTGTTTGCGGGCGCACAGCCGCAGCAGTTATACCGCCTGTGGGACGTGCTCGGGCTCGAAGCGTGGTTGCGGGCGCAGACGGATTGAGCGCGACGAAAGCGGGAAGCGAATTCGTTTCACAGAAGGAGTGGACAACGATGGCAGCACAGGAGGAAAAGGGCGCGAAGCAGCCCTGGCAGCGCCCGAGCCTCAAGTACGTCGGCCATGTCGGCGACGTTCTGCAGGCTGGCGGCGGAAAGCTCACGCCGTCTCCCGCCGATCCCGGTGAAGTCCGCAAGCCGAAGGGCGCCGGCGGTTAGCTCCACGCACGTTTCGCGGTTGCCCGGAACCGCCCGCCGGCAAGCGACGTGTCGATGTCGTACGTACCGCCGCTAGTCATCGCCGCAGCGGGTACCGTGGCACCCGCGGCCCCCTCGCCGGAGCGGCCTGGCGTCAACGTCTGGCGGAACAAGCGCGGCGGCGTCGTCGCCACCGGCTTCACCGAAGACGGTGTGCACTGGATGCACTGGCCCTACCTCGCGGCCTACCGCTTCGCGCCGGGCGAGCCATCGATTACCGCGTACCCGGCCGCGAACGCGCCCCTCGACGTCCTCGAAGACACTTACCGCCGCAGCGTCGTCCCGATGGCGCTCCAGGCGCTTGGATACGAGGCGCTCCACGCCAGCGCCTCCCTGATTCCGTCCGGCGTGGTCGGGTTCTTCGCCGCCTCCGAGACCGGCAAATCGACGATCGCGTACGGACTGAGTCAGCGCGGCTTCCCGCAGTGGGGCGACGACTCGCTGCTCTTCGAACCAGACGCTCACCCGTTTCTCTCGCGGCGTTTGCCGTTCGACATCCGGCTGCGGCCACGGAGCAGTGTCTTCTTCGACGCGAACAGTCCCCGTGATGACGAAGAGGCGATCGTGCTGCCCGAGAGCGCACCCGTTTTCGCGCTGTGCCTGCTGACGCGTACCGATCACCCCGCGGTGGCGCCGGTCGAGGTGCGCCGACTGGATCCCGTCCGGGCCTTCTCGTGCCTGATCGCGCACGCGCACTGCTTCAACCCGCACGACGACGGGCGCCGCGCGACGATGCTGGCGCATTACCTCGATCTGACTGCGCTCGTGCCCGTGTACGAGATCAGCTTTCTGCCGTCGCTCGACGTTCTGCCAGTCGTCCTCGACGGCATCGTCGAGGCACTGAGCGACGTCGCAGGGGGTGTGCCCGACGCGAAGTCGCAAGAGGCGGCGCGATGACAGTGACGCGCCGATGGCCCGCGCGGGCGGGCCGGGTGGCAACCGAACTGGCGCGACCCGCGGACAGTTGGCTCGCAGCCCGCATACTCGGGTGGGCAGTTTTCGTGCGGCTCGCCAAGTATGCGATGCCGCTCCGCACGCTCGTGCAGATCGTCTCGCCCACGTCGCAGCCGGGTGTGCGCGACCCGCGTCGCGAACGGCGAATCGCGCTCTTCGCCGACTGGGCCAGCCGGGTGGTGCGTCCCGCGACGCGCGGCAATTGTCTCGAGCGCAGCCTGGTGGCCTACAGGTACTTCGTTCAAGCCCATGCGGACCCTCGCCTCGTGATCGGGTTCCGGCGTGGCGACAGCGGCGTTCTCGGACACGCCTGGGTGCTGGTGGATGGCCAGCCGCTCAGCGACTCGCCGGCAACGGTCGCCGAGTATCAGGTCGCGATGTGCTTCGATGCCGCCGGTCGTGCGCTGACCGATCCGGCATCCTGACAGGCCGAGATGAGCGACGATCCTCAGGCGCGTGCGCCGCGCGCGGTCGATCGCGCGCTGGCCCGCCTGATCGCGAGCTCGCTGATCGTCGATCGCGCAGCCGTATTGTTCGATCGCCTCCGCTCGCGTCTGGTGTGCTCGCTGGTGCCTGACGACGTCCTCCACGCCTACAACGCGCTCGCCTACGGTTCCTCGCCGTCCTATCAGCCCGGTCACGGCGCCTTCCGGACGGAATGGTTTCCGTGGGAGCGACGTGCCGTGGACAGCTGTTTTCCACCGCCTCCGACGCGCGTGCTGATCGGTGGATCCGGCGGCGGGCGCGAGGCACTCAAGCTCGCGGAGCGCGGCTACGAGGTGATCGCGTTCGATCCCGTGCGAGCGTTGGTTGACGGAATGCCGCGGGCCGATGCGGGTGCCGGCCACGTCACCGCCTGCGTGGGGTCGTACGAGGCGCTGCCGCTCCTGCACACGCTGGACGGCCGGGCGGTGTCACTCGAGGATTGGCAGCCGTTCGGCGCGGGCATCTGCGGCTGGGCGAGCCTCGCCCATGTGCGCACCGATGCCGCGCGCGTCACGGCGCTGCGCGCGATGGCCGCGCTGGTGGATGGACCGATTCTGTTGAGCGTGTACGCGCCGTCCTGGCAGCCGTCAGCACGGCGAGGTGTAAGAGGCGGGCTCTCGCGGTGGCTGTACGGGGACGGCGCGATGTTTCTGCCGGGGATGGGGCGGGTGCAGACGTTCAACGAGGCGGCGCTGCGGGATCTGATCGCGCGTGCGGGCTTGGAGATCCTGCTCCTCGACACCTCGCCGGCCATTGATAACTGGCCGCATGCGGTCGTGTCGGGTCGCCCGGGTCACTCGCGTCAGTAGGGCCCGACTTTAGTCGGGCCATTGTCCGGCGCAACTGAAGTCGCGCCCTACTGCATGTCTTCGTCGAAACAGCGTCGGGTAATCTGGCGACGTCCGGAACCAGCCCGCATACGCGGTCTTTGCGGCCTGACCCGTCACCTCCGTCACCTGATGGCGCAGTGACGGATCGATGCGGAAGATGATCGCGTCGCCGAAGCCGGTGTTCGCGAGGCGATGAAACGGCTGACTTTCGTCGGCGAGCCGGAATTCGGTGACCCCGCCTTCATAGCAATCCGCGCTCAGGTTCACGCTCATCGCCACCACCCGGTCCTCGCCGACGTCGCTGTGCCAGGAGTCGTAGTGCCCGTGCGAGGGGAGCATCCGGTAGACGCGGCCTTCGAAGCAGCCGATCGGGCCGCATCCGGCAATGCGGTCAATCGCCGCCGACAGCGCGGGCGCGTTCCACAGGAACTCCAGCGCCGCGGACAACGGCCCCTCCGACAGGCACAACTCGGTGCCGATCCCGTCGTGCGTGCGATCGTGAAACGGCGCGACCGCAAGCGCCCGACGCACCACGGTCAGAAGATCCGCATCGACGAAGCGCTCCAGCCGAAAGCAGTGCTGGGCGGCGAACGCGTGCTGCGCAGCCCGGAAGTGCTCGTCCAACCCGCGAATCGCGACGCCTCGCCGGGTCATGTGAATCATCCCGACATCCTGGTCTGCTCGCGGAACATCTCGCGGTAGTCGGGCGACGCGAGGAACCATCCTGCCAACGCGTCCCGCGGCGCCGCGCCGGTCAGGGGCAACACCTGATGCTGCAGCGACGGATCGATCCGGAAGATCACCGCGTCGCCTGCCCCGGTGTTCCTGAGCCTGCGAACCATCCGCTCCGAGGCAGCCTCACGAATCTGCAACTCACCGCCCTCGAAATGCGACGTGCTCAGGTTCACGCTCATCGTGATCATCCGCCCGCCCGACAGGTCGCTGTGCCAGTCGCTGGCGTGTCCGGCGCCGGGGAGCATGCGATAGACGCGGCCGCGAAAGCAGCCAATTGGCGAGCATCCCGTCACGTCCTGGATCGCCTCGAACAGGGCTCGATCGTTGGTGATGAACTCCAGGGCGCTCGAGAGCGGCCCCGGCGGCAGCCGCAGCTCGGTGCCGATGCCGTCGTTCGTCTTGTGCAGGAAGGGTTCGTTCGAGAGCTGTCGTTGTATCGCGGCCAGCAGTCCCGGCTCGATGAAGCCGTGCAGCACCATCGAGTGGTGCAGGGCGAACGCGGCTTTCGCCGCGTCGAGATCTGCGGCCGACGCCGTGCGCTCGACGCCGCGCCTGGTCAAGCGCACCGTCACACGCCCTCCTGACGCCGCCAGTTCAGAAGGCCGCGTTCGGCGAGGCTGTCGAAGAACGCCTCGACGTCGGCACGGCACGCTGCCGCATCGACGTCGAAATCCCTCGTCAGCGTGTCGATCACGCTCTCCAGATCCTTGCCCTCTTCCAGCAGCGTCCAGATCTTGCGTCCCACATCGTCGAGCCGCAGGAACCCGCCCATGCTGAGACTGGTGACGACCAGCTCGCCGTCCAGTTCGCGCGACACCACATCATCTGGAATCAGCGGTCGCTTTGCCTCGTGCGTCATCGTCGTGTGCTCGTGGGTCGATGTGGAGGCGGGGCTTTAGCCCCGCGATGAGGCCGCCGGTCGGGCTCCGCCGCGCCCGCGTGCACCGCGAGGCCCGCGACGACGGCGAACAGGGCAGCATTGCCAGGCATCTGCAGGCTGAATTCCATCAGCGACTGCAGGCCAATCGCCATGAGGCCCGTCGCGGCGCCAACGCGGACCCATCGCGACAGCGACGGCTCGTCTGCTGCCGCAAAGCGCCGGCGTGTCATGGCGATCAGGCGCCAGACACACAGCGCGACCGCGGCGACCAGCAGCGTCCCGCCTTCGGCCGCGATCTGCAGATATTCATTGTGCGCTTCCTGAAAGTGGGACGACAGGCTGGTCGTCTGATAGAGAAGCGTCGCGGATCCGTATGTATTGAGTCCGGTGCCCATCAAAGGGAACGCGCCAATGACGCGAAGGGCGTCGTGCCACGCGGACACGCGCGTCCCCAGCTCGGAGCCGGCGGTCGAGAAACGGCTGAGCGCAACGCCTGCACCTGCCCACGCCAGAAGCAGCAGGCCTCCGAGGGCCAGCCCGATGAACGGCAGGGCAAGGCGCTTGGTGCCTCCGCGCCTGATCGTGAGCCAACCCGCCGCGATCACGACGGCAAGGGTCAGGCTGCCGAGCCCGGACCGCGACTGCGACGCGAGCAGCGATAAGCCCATCACCGCGATCGCCAGCGCCAGTAACACCACGCGGCCACCTTCGGGAGACCCCATCCACAGGAGTCGGTGGCGCCACGTGGCCGGGATCACCCTTCGTCCCTCGCTCGATCAGCCCGCAGAAATACGCGAGCGCGAGGGGCAGGACCAGCAGCATCCAGCCGGCGAAATGGTTGCGATTCACGAACGGCCCGAATGGCGTCGCGCGGTTGATCGGCTGCCAGAAGCCGTAGATCTTCACCTCGTAGGCGAGCTTGCCGACGTTGAGTGCAGCCTGGACGATGGCAAAGAGCGCGACGCCAACGCCAATGACGATGAGCGCGCGAGCAAAGGTCAGGACGCCGATGCGTGCGAAGGCGCGCGCCGATCCCAGCAGCAGCAGCGCAAACGCCACGAACAGTGAGAGACCAAGCCACGTCCTCTCGGGCGCGATCGAGATTGGATGCGTTGGCCGCGCGCCGACCGCCCACGAGAGATCGAAGCTTTCGAGAAAGCGCAGTGTGTTCGGGCTCACCTGTGAGAGGAGTGCGACCGGCAGCGGAACGAGCTGCGCTGCGGCAACCGCCGCAACCAGCACCAGCGGCAGCGCGAGGTTCTTCTCGCCCCAGGGACGCCCGCGTCCGATCGCGAAGCCCAACGCGCCAACCGCGGCAGCCGCCAGCGCCAGCGGCGTGTAGGCCCAGGGATACACGGCACCGAACGCCAGCAGTCCCCACGATAGCGTGAGAATGAGCGCGGCCGCGTACAGCCTGCCAGTGGCGCGGGAAGCGGTTCCCGTAGCGGAATGCGCGCTGGTCACGAGATGTGTCGCTGGCATGTGGGGCGGGCTTTAGCCCCGCCTGAGGCGGACCTTAAGGTCCGCCCTACATCGGTTCAGTGTCGCTCGAATGTAGGGCGGGGCTTCAGCCCCGCCTACGGCGGACCTGGGACGACACCACGCTAGGACGGCTGCGAACCGCTGCCCGCGGGCTCCGGAAGAATCGGCCGCGTCAGCGCGCCGCGCCACGAGTCTGCGAGGCGCTTGAAGAGGATGTCGCGCGCAGGTTGATGCTTGAACAAGGCCCGGATCAGGTGTCGATGCTGGTTGAACCGCGCCGTCCGGCGCACGAGCGGCATGATCCCGTCCGTGCGTGCCAGTTCGAAGAACCCGTCGATGTCGGTGTCGTCCAGCCGATGGGCGAGGCGCCGCAGCGAGAGTTGCGCGTCGAGCTCCGGCCCGAGGCGCGTCCGCCATCGTCGCTCGTAGATCGCCAGGTGCTCGGTGCCGACCCGTCCAGCACGGATGGCCGGCGTGAGGACTTCTGCGGCCATCGCGGCGCTGACCAGGCTGTAGTAGATGCCGCCGCCGGTTGTCGCCTTCACGAGCCCGGCCGCGTCCCCGACCGCGAGGACACGGTTCGTGAACGTTCGCGGGATTGGCGCCAGCGGCAGCATCTTCAACCGCGGCGCCAGACTGCCGGAGCCGGCGGCCCCGACGATCCCCCACCGCGGGGCCAGGCGTCGGACGAACCGACTGAAATGATCGCCGGGTGCGCCGTCGCACATCAGGCCGATGCGCACGAACCGGCCGCTGGTGCGGACGACGGGCACGGCCCACGCGAACCCACGCGGTGCGACGTGGGAACCGAAGTGCACTTCGACGTCGCCGGCGTGCGCCGCAGGGACCTCCAGTTGCGCCGATTGCAGCCAGGCGGATGGCAGGCCAAGGCCAAGCCCCCGGGCGAGGCCGTAGCTCGCGCCGCACGCGAGAACCGCCGTGCGGGCTGCGACCGGCTCGCGTTCGCGCAGTCCCACGCGGACGCCGTCGTTCTCGATGGCGAGGGCCGTGGCGCGATGGTCGGTGAAGATGCGCGCGCCGGCGGCCCGTGCGTTCTGCTGGAGCTCCTGATCGAATGCGCGGCGATCGATGACGACCGCCTCCACATCGTCCGTTTCGTGCGAGATCGAATCGCCCGACGGCGCGTAGAAGCGTGCGCGTTTGAGGGGATTGAGGAGCGACTGGCGCGTCAGCCCGAATTCATCGAAGGCGTCGTCGGCGAGAACACCGGTGCAGTGGACCGGGACGCCTGCCTCCACGTGCTCTTCGAGGACCGCGACATCGAGCCCGGTGCTGGCGAGCCGAGCCGCGGCGTAAAGACCCGCGGGACCTGCCCCCACAATCACGACATCGTGCGTGTGCAACCGAACGCGGCCTCCCTCGATTGGTCCCGGGAGCCCGGGAGCTGCCCCGAGCCCGTCACGCGGCGCCGGGCCCGCGCGCGCCGGCCACCTCCCCTGCTCTGCACAACAACGAGAATCGGCTGCCCGCGGCGGCCCTAAGAGTATCCCAAGGCCCAGATTCGACCAAGCGTCCATCCTCCATCACGTGGATGGTATCGACGCGTCCCAGCGTCCACAGGCGGTGGGTGATGAGGAGAATCGTCATCGAGCCACGCAGCGCGTCGATCGCGTCGAAGACCTTCCGCTCGTTATCGGGATCGAGCGCGCTCGTTGCCTCGTCGAGCACGAGCAGCTCCGGCCGCCGCGCCAGCGCGCGGGCGAGCGCGAAGCGTTGACGCTCACCGCCGGACAACCGCGTGCCCCGATCGCCGATGACCGTCTCGAGCCCGTCGGGAAACCGGAACAGGAAATCCGCGGCGGCGGCGCGAATCGCCGCCTCGACCTCGGCATTCGAGGCGTCGGGGGCGGCCCATTTCAGATTCGCGCGAACCGTGTCGTGGAAGAAGAACGTGTCCTGGGACACGTAGCCGATCCGGCTGCGCCACCGCCCGGCCCGCTCGGCGTTCAGCTCCATGTCGTCGATCAGGACGCGTCCGGACGTCGGCGCAAGCAGGCCGGTGACGAGATCGGCCACCGTCGTCTTGCCGCAGCCGGACGGTCCGACGAGCGCCGTCGTCTGTCTGACAGGAATCGAGAGCGTGATGCCGTTGACCGCCGGCTCCACGGAATCGTCATAGGAGAACGTCGTTCGTTCGAGGTGGACGGCCCGCGCCAGCGTTGGCGCGGTCGCGGACGATGCCCCCGCGTTCGCGACTGTCTCACGGGCGGCTTCCGCACGTGCCTGCAGCGCCTCGATGTGCGCAAGGGCCGGCAAGGCCGTCGCGTATTGATGCAGCCCCTGTTGCACCGACGAGACGCGCGGCATCAGACGTCCGAACAGGAACAGCAGTACCGAAGAGCGACGCTGCCGGGACGGCGACGACCCGCACCGCCACGACGAGCAGCACGGCGAGAATCACGACGGCGCCGATCTCGAAGGTGGCGCGGAGGTCGGCCTGCAGCCGGGCCGCGTCGAGCGCCCGCTGCGCGACGGCAGTCGCCAGCCGCGAAAACTCCGCAGCGCTCGCGCGCTCGGCGGCCTGGCTTTTCACCGTTTTCATGCCTGCGAGGTGCTCGATGGCCAGCGCATGGGCGTCGCCCGTGGCGGTCGTGATGGCTTCGCCGGCTTCCCGCGCCTGGCGAAGTCGAGGTGCCAGCATGAGGATTAGAAGCCCACCGGCCGCGAATACGAGGAGTGTCAGCGGAGCGGAGATCCGAAGCGCCAGCACGACCTGGGCCGCCATGACAAAGATGGTGGAGGCCGACCACAGGAGCTGATAGGTCGCCAGCCCCGTGCGGTCGAGCTCTGTGGTCAAGGCATGGCTGAAATCAGTGCCGCGGCTCTGCGCGACGAACAGCCATCGCGCGTGTGCCACCGCTTCGTAGAGGCGCGACCGGAGGAGCGCGATGAAGCGGTACTCGATGCCGAGGTTGAGCACTGTCTGGGCACGCAGGACGATCGCCTGAAAGATGACCACCCCGACGTAGGCGGCCAGCACCGGGAAGAACGAAGGCGTGAGACCGATCCCTGCCAAGATTCGGTGGCTCGCATCGGCGAACGATGCCGTGCCCCCGGCTGACACGTCGATGCCGAGTGTTCCGACGAGGAGCACGAGCGCGACAACGCTGGCACCTTCCAGGATGCCGGCGATCGCCATGATCGCGGCGCTGGCGGCCAGCCGGCCGCCCATGGCCGCCACGAGCAGCGCCAGGTGACGAACGGCGACGGTCCGGATCGAGTGCTTCAAGGCGCTATCCTAGAGCTCGATGGCCATTGGGACCGTCGACCAGCGGTCGCGACTCGAGCATCTCCTCGCATGTGTGCCCGACGATCCGTCCGGGCTGGCGCGCGCACTCGATGGCATTGCCGATTGGGAGGCCCTGGCTCGCGAGGCCCGCGACCACGGGTTGTTCACATTGCTCGTCGGTGCGTGCGAGCGCGCCGGTGGTCGCGTGCCCACGCACATCCGAGACGACTGCGCCCGGCATCGCGCCATCGCCGGCATCTGGCACGCACACCTGCTGGCGTCGCTCGACGCGTTGGGAGACGTCTTGTCCACGGCGAAGCTGCACGTCGCGGCGCTGAAGGGTCCGCTCCTGGCCGAGCGTCTTTATCCGGAGGGAGCGCTGCGGCCGAGCGTCGATCTCGACCTGCTCGTCGCGGAAGAGGATCTCGATCGGGCCGTCGCCGCGCTCGAACGGGCCGCATGGCACAGCGACTCGGGGCCCGCCGCGATCTACGCGCGCCAGCATCACCATCACCTGCAGCTTCGGCGTGAGGGCCAGCCGCCGCTCGAACTGCATTTTCGCGCCCGCGTGGCGTTCGGAACCGTAATGCCGGCCGCCGCTCTGATCGCTCGGTCGAGCGTGGTCACGTCCACGCACGGTCGCGGACTGCGCCTCCTCGCACCGGAGGACGAGTTCGTCTATCTCGCGGTCCATGCGGCCGGGCACGGGTTCATGCGGTTGATGTGGCTGTACGATCTGAAGCTGCTCTGCGGGTCCGACTCGAACATCGACTGGGCCGCGGTGGTCGAGCGCGCACGCGCCGTGCGGGTGCTCACCGCCGTCGCCTTCACGTGCGAGATGCTCCGCGAGCGGCTGAACGTCGCCATTCCAGATCTCCCGGAGCTGCGACCGCGAGGGCTGCGCCATCGGATTGCCCGGCGCGTCCAGCAACGCGTGGCACGCGATGAGGGATTCCTCGCCCTCGATCGCGCCGGCGGGGTGGCGTTCACCTCGCTGCTGTGCGATCGTCCGCTCGCTGGCGCCCACCTCTGGTGTCACCATGCCTCGCACATGTTGAAGCGTCGCGTGCAGCGGCGGCTTCCGCGCCTGGTGCCTGCGGACTGGGCCGGCTAAGTCTGCAGTAGGGCCGCACTTCAGCGGGATAGAGTGTAGTAGGGCCGCACTTTAGTGCGGCCGTTCAGTGGCCCGACTGAAGTCGGGCCCTACTGCAGATCAAGCCGCAGATCAGATCTTCTCGTCGACTCTGGCCTCCCACTTGCCGCGGAAGCTAATCCAGAACGACAGCGCAATGAGGCGCGCGTCGAGCCAGAAGCTCTGACGATTGAGGTACAGCCGGTCGTAGCGGAACTTGTGGCGGCGGGGGATGTCGCGCGCCGCGAAGATCTGCGCGATGCCCGTGAGTCCCGGGCGCACGCTGTGCCGCTCGGCGTAACCCGGGATGGATTCCATCGGCACCAGTGCGCCGCCGCCGTCCACTTCGATTTCCCCGGGTCGCAAGGCGCGCGGGCCGACAAAGCTCATATCGCCGCGGAAGATGTTCCACAGCTGCGGCAGCTCGTCCATCGCCGTCGCGCGCATCATCCGTCCAACCCGCGTCACCCGCGGGTCGCGCGTCGTCGCCTGCACCGCGCCGATACCGGCTTCCGCGTTCGGAATCATCGACCGGAACTTGAACGCCTCGAACGTTTGTCCGCCCTCGCCGACACGCGGCTGCGAATAGAAGATCGGGCCGCCATCCTCGAGCTTGACTGCGGCCGCGACGAGCGCCCAGACCGGCGCCGACGCCAGCAGCCCGAAGCCCGAAAGCGCGACGTCGAGCGCGCGCTTCGCGACCGGGATGCGGCGCACGGTCACGACGGCGGCCGGCCGTTCCACGGGCATCGGCAGATCACGCCGTGCGACGGTGTCCATTCGTCAGCTCCAGGAACACGTGTTCGTACGACGCCACCGCGCGGCGACGATCGAAGAGCAGGCCGGCCTTGCGGGCGCGATCGCCCATCGCGCGGGCGCGTGCCGGATCGCCGTGCAGCGCGCGTATCGCGCGTTCGATCTCCTCGACGCTTCCAGGGGGCACGACGACGCCGCAGTCGTACTCCCGCGCGATATCGGCCGCCTCTGAATCCTCTTCGACGGCGGCGATGAAGGGACGCCCGGCGGCGAGGATGCCATAGAGCTTGCTCGGCACGATGAAGCCGGACAAGCCACGCTTCAGCGAGACGAGAAAGGCGTCGGCCGTCGCGAACGAGTCGATCAGCCCCGACTTGGGCTGATACGGAAAGAAGCGCACGTTCCTGAGGTTGCGGGCCTCGGCCGCATTGATGAGCACCGGCTTCTGCGCCCCGTCGCCAACGATCGCGATCACGACATCCGGGAGATCACGCAGGCGCTCGGCGACGTCGAGCAGACGGTCGACGCCCTGCGACAGGCCCACGTTGCCCGAATGCATGACGACGAACCGATCGACGAGGCCATGCGCGCGCGCAAAGGGGTTGTCCTTCGACGCCGGCACGATCGCATCGCAGTCTGCCCAGTTGTGAATGACACGGATGCGCGATGGATCGGCGTCCTTCGTTTCGACGAGCCGGCGCTTCATCGTGTCGCCCAGGGCGACGATCGCGTCCGCGTGTCCTACCGTGAACTTGCCGACGCGTGTCAGCAGAGCCTCGACCCGGTCGCTCTGGAAATCCTCCAGCAGGCGTGCCACCTCCGGGAAGATGTCCTGGCACAAGAACACGAATCGCGCGCCGTGCATCCTGGCGGCGGCGTTCGCCGGCAGTCCGATGATCGGCGGATCGGTCAGCGCGATCACGACGTCAACGCGGCCGAGCCGCACCGCCCCGAGCAACGCGCTGGCGAAATAGCTCAAGTAATTGGCGGCGCGCCCGGTGAAGCGGCGCTTGTCGAGCGTCGTGCCGTAAGCTCGCAGGATGCGCACGCCGTTGTGCCATTCCTCGCGAATCGGCCGGTACCAACGCGGCGACGACACCGGCATCGAACTCGAGAGGGGTACGCCGGCCACGACCGTCACCTGATGCCCATGCCGCGCGACGAGGTCTTCACAGAGCTCGGTGAGGAGCTGGCCGGTCGCGCCGAAGTCCGGATAGTACGACCGGTTGAAGAAGGCGAGGCGCAGCCGGCGGCTCATGCCGGCACCGCACGCGCCGACACCGGCCGCCAGCCGCTATCGGCTGCGACGGCGGCGTACAGCAGCACCGCAAATGCCGGCAGGTGACGGCGCAGTTCCGACGCGAGGCCGGTGCAGAGCGTGAAGATCGAGATCATCGCGGCAGCCGCGATGAGCCCGGCCTGCCGCCGATCGAAACGCGCGCGGTTCAACAGCAGCCAGAAGATGACGGGCCCGAACATCACCGCCGCGAGCACCGGCCACCGCGTCAACGACGGCTGGGTGACGGCCTCGGCGAGCGACACGATGGTCTCCCACAGCGAGACGACCGTCTGCGTGTCAGAGCCGACCGCCGCGGCGCCGCCGAGCGCGTATCGCAAGGCGAGAACGACGCTCATGGCAGTCGCGGAGATCAACGCCGCAAAGCCCAGCTCGCGAACGTCGACGCGGCCGTCGCCGTTCCGCCAGGTGACCGCCGCCCAGATCACTCCGGCAAAGGCGGCCGACTCCCGGTTCGCCGCGGCGACCGCCGCGACCGCGAGCGTCAGCCAGCGCCGTCCCATGGTGGCGAGCGCCGCGCTCGCCGTCATGAACAGGACGTCAGGGAAATCGGACGGCTGTTCCCATCCGTAGTTGAACGAGGGGAGGACGGCCAGCGCCAGCACCAGAAGCGCCGCGGCAATGACGCGGGGATCCGCACGCGTCGTCCGTCCAAGAATCCACGCCACGCCGCCAAACATCGCGATCGCTGTCAGCAGACGGACCGTGGTGTAGGCCACCAGCGGCTTCATCCCGATCCCGACGAGCGAGGTGAGCGCGAGGGGGACCAGGATCCGGTTCTGATTCGTCGGCAGGTAGACCACCGTGCGGTCGAACACCGCAGGTCCGCCCTTCAGCAGGCTGAGCTGCGTGTCAACGACGTCGAAGCGCCGGGCTCCGCGATCGAACGTCAGCGTCGAGGCGGCGGTGGCGAAAACACCGAGGACGACGCACAGGGCGACCAGCAGCACGCGCGATTCGTCGTTCGGTCTTGCCACAACCGGATCAGGAGGCAGCGCGCGACGCGCGGCCGGCGTCGAGATACCACGCGATGGTCCTCGCCAGGCCTTCGTCGAAGCTCGTCGTCGCCGTGAACCCGAAGGCCTTCTCCGCGCGTGACACGTCGAGCGACCGGCGCGGCTGGCCGTTCGGCTTGGTCACGTCCCAGCGGATCTGCCCGGTGTAGCCGACGAGGGAGCGAATCTTCTCGGCCAGATCGCGGATGGAGATCTCGAACCCGGCACCGAGGTTCACCGGCTCCGGCTCGTCGTACTGCTCGGTGGCGAGCACGATGCCGCGCGCCGCATCGGCGGCGAACAGGAATTCCCGCGTGGCGTTGCCGTCGCCCCAGACCTCGACAACCGGCGCCCGCTGCTCCTTGGCCTCGACGAACTTTTTGATCAGCGCCGGGATCACGTGCGAGCTGCCCGGATCGAAGTTGTCGCCGACGCCATAGAGATTCACCGGCAGGAGATAAATCGCGTTGAAGTCGTACTGCTGCCGATACGCCTGCGCCTGCACCAGCAGCATCTTCTTGGCGAGCCCGTACGGCGCGTTGGTCTCTTCGGGATAGCCGTTCCACAATTCGTCTTCGCGGAATGGAACCGGCGTGAACTTCGGATAACAGCAGATGGTGCCAATCGCCACGTACTTCTCCACGCCGTTCCGGCGGGCGTGCTCGAGCGTGAGGGCACCCATCTGCAGGTTGTCGTAGAAGAAACGGCCGGGATTTTCGCGATTCGCGCCAATCCCGCCCACGACCGCCGCGAGGTGAATGACGACGTGCGGTCGGATGTCGGCGTACAGCCGCTTCACCGCGGATTCATCGGTCAGGTCGTACTGCGCCTTCCGTGGCGCGATGACGTCGCGACAGCCGCGGCGTTCGAGCTCGGAGACGACGTGCCGGCCGAGGAAGCCGCGGCCGCCGGTCACGATCATCCGCTTCGTGGAGAGGTCACGCATGAGCCACGTCTCCCGGCCGGCGCACGACCAGATAGGGTCCGAGCACCAGCATATCCATGTCATTGCGGAGGAAGCAGCTCACGGCTTCCTCGGGCGTGTTGACGATTGGTTCGTTCTCGTTGAACGACGTGTTGAGCAGCACCGGCACCCCGGTGACGCGCTCGAATGCCTTCAGCAGCGCCCAATATCGCGGGTTGGCCTCTCGCGTCACGGTCTGCACGCGCGCCGAGCCGTCCGAATGCGTCACCGCCGGGATCACCTCGCGCTTGTCCTGACGCACCTGGCAGGTGATCAACATGAACGGCGACGGGTGATCGAGCTCGAAATACTCCGATGCGGACTCGGCCGTGACCGATGGCGCAAACGGCCGGAATGATTCCCGATGCTTGATCCGGTGGTTCAGGATGTCTTTCATGCGCGGGTTGCGCGGATCGCCGTTGATGCTGCGGTTGCCAAGCGCGCGAGGACCCCACTCGAACCGGCCCTGGAACCAGCCGAGGATGTGCCCCTGCGCCAGGAGCTTCGCGGTCTCGAGCGCGAGCTCCTCCGGATCGTTCAGCTCGCGGAACTCGAGGCCGCTCTGCTCGAGCGCGGCGCGGCACTCCGCAGGCGAATATTCGAGGCCCCAGTACACGTGATTCATGACGACGTCACGCGGCTGATCGAGGAGGTGGTGACGCACGTACAGCGCGGCGCCCAGCGACGTCCCGGCGTCGTAGGCCGCGGGCTGGATGTAGATCCGCTCGAACGGCGTCTCGTGCGTGATCTTGCCGTTCAGCGTGCAGTTCAGCGCGACGCCTCCCGCCATGCACAGCGTCTTCATCTTCGTCTTCTCGGCGAGGCCACGCAGCAGATCCAGCACGACTTCTTCGAGCAGCGCCTGAAGCGACGCCGCGAGGTTGCGGTGCCGCGCGTCGAGCGGCGCGCCGCTGTCGCGCTTCGGACCGAGCAGCGTCTCGAGCTCCGGCGAGAACACCGGGCCCAGCGTCGGCGACCCGGCCTCCCAGGTCATGTTGACGCCTTCGGAGTGGTGGATGAAGTACGCGAGATCGAGCGCGAAGCCCAGGCCCTTCCGCTTGACCAGCGGCCGAAGTCGATCGAGGTATTCCGGTTCACCGAGCGGCGCCAGGCCCATGACCTTGAACTCGTCACCGTACTTCGGGAACCCGAGATACTGCGTGATCGCCGTGTAGAGGATGCCCATCGAGTGCGGGAACTCGACCCAGTCCTCGATCTGGATCTTGTTGCCGCGTCCGACGCCCCACATCGTGCTGACGAAGTCGCCGAAGCCGTCGATCGAGAGCAGCGCCGCCTGGTCGAACGGCGAGACGAAAAAGCTGCTCGCCATGTGCGCCTGATGGTGTTCCACCCGGTGCATCGTCGCGGGCAGGGCGGATTCGCAGACGCCGAGCGCGTCGGCCAGCGCCGGCTTGGGATCGCGCACGCGCGAGACGTTGGCGAGCCGATCGCGGATGAGCGAGAAGCGCGGGCCCTGCGACAACGCGAACATCAGCTTGCGATGGATGTGCGCGCTGGGATCGCGGGAGATCGCGAGGTGCGTCAGCTCGCGCGGTTCGAGGCCGGCGTACTTCAGCGTTTCACGCGCGGCCAGCGCGGGAAAGCCGGCCTGATGTTTCAGCCGGCTGAAGCGCTCTTCCTCGACCGCGCATTCGATGCCGCGCGCGCTCAGCAGCGTCGCGCTGGCATCCCCGTGGTAGGCGTTCAGCCCGAGAACGTTCATGATCTTCCTGTGCGCCGGATCTCGTCGATGTTGATGTCCACCAGGAGCCGGTACCAGAATGCCTGGAGGACGTGGAACACGAAGCCTTCCCGCCCGTCCAGAAACCCGAGGCGGAGGACGTAGCGATAGCCGAAATACAACGCCGGCCGCCAGTAGAGCGGCAGGCCGTTCCACACGCGCTTCAGCCACAACACGCGCTCATCGGGCGAGCCGAAGAGCGCGGGCCGGGTCCCGTTCGTCGCGGCGGCCGCCCGTGCCAGTTGTTCCTGCGCCTGGAGCACGGCGTAGCGATTGTGCTTGGCGGTCCACGCCGCAATTGACGCTTCGTTCTGGTTGTCCTCGATGATGTCGTGCCCGAGGAGCACCGTCGCGCCGCGCACGCGGAAGTGGTGATCGACGAGGTCGCCCTCGTCCATCCAGACCGCCGACCGGCGGAACAGCTTCAGCAGGTGCTTCGGGTAGTAGCCGCCGTGGCGAATCCATCGGCCCCGGAATACCTGGCGACGCTTGACATAGCCACCCGCCACCGCAGGATCGTCAATCGCGACGAGCCCGGCGATCTCGGCCGCCAGCTCGGGCGTCACTCGCTGGTCGGCGTCCAGCGCCAGCACCCAATCGGCCTGAATCGGCAGCGACTGCAGCGCCCACTGCCACTGCCGCGCATGCGTCTCGAACGGGTGACTGGTCACCCGTGCGCCATGGCGTGCAGCAATGGCAAGCGTCTGGTCGGTGCTGCCCGAATCGACGACGTGGAGCTCGGAGACCCAGCCGCCCAGGCTCCCGAGGCACGCGTCCAGATTCCGTTCTTCGTTGAAGGTCAGGACGACGGCCGCCAGTGGCACGCGCGGTCCGGACGTCACAGCTTCCACGGCTCTTTCGTTGTTATCGGCTGATCCATGCCCAAGCGAAAGCTTGGGCCTACGAACGGCTGTGTTCCTGGCGTACGGAGGCCCGAGCTTTAGCTCGGGCAAACGCTACAGAGGCGGAATCTTCACCTTGTGGCGCGCCAGCCAGGTCTCGAGCGTCACCAGAATCCACAGGCGCGACCACGTCATGTCGCTTCCGCCGCGCTGAAACGATGTCCACATGCCGGCGAGGCGATCGAGATCGAACAGCCCGCGCCCGGCAAGTCCGCCCGCGCCCAGGCGGTTCTCGCAGAACCCGCGCAGCTGGTTGCGCATCCAGGGCTCGAACGGCAGCGTGAAGCCTTTCTTGGGGCGATGCACGATTTCACGCGGCAGCGCGGCCCCGAGCGAGTCGACGAGAAGCCGTTTTGGCGTCGCGCCTGGCGCCTTGAGCGGATCCGGCACCGCCATGACGTAATCAGCGAGCACGTGATCGATCAGGGGGACGCGGACTTCGAGGGCGTGAGCCATGCTCATCTGATCGGTGTCGCGCAGGAGCACATCGTGCATGTACGTGCGGGACTCGGCATACGACACCTGGGTGACCAGGCCGCTTCCGGGCATCCGCGCGAAGGCGCTTCTCAGGAGCGGCACGTACGGATCCGTCGCATGCGCGAATCGAGGACGCCAGGCCGGGGTGAACAACGACAGTCGCTGTTCCTCCGCGAACAACTGCCGCGTCAGCGGATACAGCGATGCAAGCGAACCGTCGGATTCCATCGCCGCGGCGGCCTTGGTTGCGAGAACCGACGTGCCGCCGATGAGCCGCATGGCCCGTCCGGCGAAGCCGCGGACCTGGTCGGACGAGCGGCCCCAGAACCTCGCGAGCTCCGCCGCGCGCGGCAGCCGCGAAAAAGACGGATAGCCGCCGAAGAGCTCGTCGCCGCCGAGACCCGACAGCGCGACGGTCAACCCGGTTCGGCGCACGGCGCGGGACACGATATACGTGTTCACGCCGTCGCCCGTCGGCTGATCCATCGCGGCGAGCGCCTCGGGCAGCGTGTCGAGGAGATCCTGCTCGCTGAGCCTGATCGCCGTGTGCTCGCTGCCAACGAGCGACGCCACGTGTTCCGCGTGCGCCGACTCGTCGAACTCCGCCTCCGCGAAGCCGACCGAGAACGTGCGCGGTGTGACGCCCGCCTCCCGCATCAGCGCGACGACGGCGCTCGAGTCGATGCCGCCCGAGAGGAAGGCGCCGATCGGGACGTCGCTGACCAGGTGCGACGTCACTGCGTCGAGCAGCAGGCGGTGAACGTCCTGGTGAGCCTGTTGCGGTGTCGCGTCCGCGAGCGGCGCCGCGCTCGTCGCGAGATCCCAATACGTGTTCCGTTGCTCCCGCCCGCTGGCGTCGACCGTCAACGACGACCCGGGAGCCAGCATCTCGACCGACGCGATCAGCGTGCGCGGCGCCGGCGTGGTCTGGTAGGCGAGGTACTGCCATAGGCCGTCGAGATCGAGCATCGGCTCGACCAGGCCCGTTGCCAGCAGCGCCCGCACCTCCGACGCGAACAGGAACCAGCCGTCGCCGCGCGCGACGTAGAGCGGCTTGATGCCGAAACGGTCGCGCGCCAGAAAGAGCTCGCGCGTCTCGGGGCTCCAGATGCCGAGCGCGAACATGCCGCGCAGCTCCTGGAGAATCGCCGGTCCCCAGGTGGCATGGCCCCGCAGGATGACCTCGGTGTCGGTCCGGCTGTCGAAGACGTGGCCCGCCGCTTCGAGCCGCGGGCGAATGCGGGCGAAATTGTAGATCTCGCCGTTGAAGGTAATCCAGCTTCCGAGCCCGCGTCCGCTCATCGGCTGCGCGCCGGCGCGCGACGTGTCGATGATCGCGAGCCGGCTGTGAACGAGGAGCGGGGCCGGGTTGTCCGGTGACGGCGACACGACGGTATCGCCCCAGACGCCCTCGCCGTCAGGGCCGCGATGCCGGATCGCCGCAAGCAGACGCTGCCCGATATCGTGGCGCACATCCGCCGTGAACCGGGGATGGAAGAAGAGACCGCCTGCGATCCCGCACATGTCAGAGCCCCGGCGTTGCCGATGGGGCGGGGAACGCGACATGCCGCGGTGCCGGCGCCTCGGTGAGAAGCGACGCGTAGACCTCCATCAGCCGCGACGCCACCTGTGGCCACGCGAGATTGCGCGCGAACTTCCGGGCCGCGATCGATTTCTCCTCGCGTGCGCCCTCGTCCGTCATGGCGTGGAGCAGCGTCGTGGCGAGCGACGCCCGATCGTTCGCGGTGACCCACGCGGCGTTCGCCGTCTCCAGATCGTCGCCGATCAGCACGTGCGAGCTGACCACCGCCGGCACTCCGCGCGCCAGGGCTTCCGCCAGCGACACGCCGAAGTTTTCGTGATGGGATGGCAGCACATAAAGAGACGCCCGGCGCAACAGATCTCGTTTGGCGTCGCCACCGACCCATCCCGGGAACTCGATCGCGGTCGCCGCTGCCGATTCGGCGGCGCGCATTCTCAGCTTGCGGACGTACGCCTCATCGCCATCTCCCGCAATCACCAGGCGCCATTTGCGGGCAATGGGGTAGACGTCACCAAACGCGTCGATCAGCGCGTCGAGCGCCTTCACCGGGTGAAGCCGCGACAAGGCGAGCACGTAGGGGTCGCGATGGCGATCCGCCTCCGAGACCGGCTCCTCGTCGAGGATCGGGTCGTCAATTCCGAGCGGGACGACGAAGCCTCCCTTCGTCTCGAAGCCGCCTTCGACGAGCCGCTGCTCGCCGATGGCGGTGTAGTGGACGGCCGCGGCGTCGGCGAGCGCCTTGCGGCCATTCAGCGCGAGCAGAACCCGCTTCCGCCACGGCTTCTGTGCCAGGGACCAGCGATCGAGCGTGCCCAGCGGACGAACCACATACGGCACGTCACTGGCCCGGCACGCGGCCGCGGCCGCCAGGCAGGCGTGCGACAGCAGCGCATGCACGTGCACGACGTCATAGTGAGACACCGAGTCCCGCAGCCACACCGCAAGCGGCGCAGAATACTTCAGCGCCTCGCTGAACTGGCGACGGAACAGCATCGTCGGGATCTCTTCGATCGTGGACCACTCGCCCGGCGGGTAGGGCAGCCGCCCCGGACCATCGGCATCGGTCGCGGCCAAGTGGACCTCCGCGCCGGCCGCCGCGAGGGCGCGGCACATCTGGATCACTGCCGTGCTCGGTCCACCGTATCGTGGAGCGATTGCCGGGATGACGTGGAGGATCTTCACCGCCGAGCCTCGTCGAATGCCGTGTCGAGCGCCGCCATCAGACGCGCGCCGAACGCCGCTTCGCTGAAGTCGGTCGCCAGCCGCCGCCGACCGGCCTCGCCCATGGCCCGCCGCTCGACGTCATCTGTCAGCAGCTGGACGATACGTGCCGCGAGGGCGCCGATATCGGTGTGATCGACGAGATGGCCTGTCGTGCCATCGACAATCACATCGCCGGCCGCATCCTGACGCGAGCCGATGCACGGGAGTCCGCGTGCCATCGCTTCCAGATAGACGAGACCGAAGCCTTCCCCTCGGCTGGGCAGCGCAAACACCGACGCCTTCTGATAGCAGGCGTCGAGCAGCGACGCCGGCGCAAATCCCAGGAACCGGATACGACCGCCGCCCGTGACCAGCCGGGCCTTGTGTTCCAGCCGGGGCCGGTCGCTGCCGTCTCCGACAACGACCAGATTTGCGGCGGGGATCCGAGCCACGACAGCAGGCCAGGCTTCGATCAGCTGGTCGTGACCCTTGTACGCCTCCGCCGCGTGCATGCGTCCGACGACGAGCACGATGGGACCGTCGGTCGGCAGGGCCGCAGCGTCGGCATCCTCGGGGTCGTTCGCCGGATGCCCGTCGTGGACGAGCGCAAGCGGGCACGACACGACGTCTCCAATCGATGGATGCAGGGCTCGGACGCGCGCGGCCGTGAACCCCGAGTTCGCGAGTCGCAGGCGGGCGCCCTGCAGCAGGCGCACATCGCTCTCCTCCAGCGATCCCCACGCTTCGACGCCATGCAGGAACACCGCGTAAGGCCGCTGGAGGATCGACGGGACGTAGGCGTGGGCTCGCGCGAGGCCCAGGTGCGAATACACGATTGCCCCGGGCCGATGGGCGGCCAGTTCCGTCATCAGAACGGCCGCAAAGCCGGCTTTGTCCGCAAGGCCAGGGGTCCGAGCGCGTCCTTCGAACATCGTGACGAGGCGTGTGTCCGGCCATCGACGCTCGAGGGCCCGCCAAATCAGGTTCGCGACGACGGCGACCCCGTCGCCGCCGTGAGCCAGCGTGATGGCCGCCAGCAGTGGCGCGCGGCCCGAGGGCCGCGACGGTTCATCGAGCACGGAGGAAGCCGTAGACGTCGCCATGGACCAGGAAGACCGTTGCCGCCAGCACCGCGCCCGCCAGTGCGAGCGGCAGCACCCAGCGGCCATTGTCGAGTGCAGGAGGCGCGAGAGCGATCAGCCAGGACAACAGGATCAGGATCGCGGGCTCGAAGTAGCGCTGCCAGATCTGGAAGTTCGCCGACTGTGCGGCCATCCAGGAGAAAAGCGCGATGACGATCAGGCCGGACTCCCGCGCGCGCACGCGAGTCTCCGCGCGATGCCACAAGGTCGCCAGCGTCGCTGCGCCGACGATGGCGAGCGGGATCAAGACCACGCTGCGATCGAACACGGTTGGGGTGCGTCGCACGACTTCCCACAGCCAACCGCCCCACCGCCCGCTCTGAACGTCATAGCTCGAAGGGGCGATGACCGCCAGAGCGGCAATCCCCGACACCGTCACTCCGGCGCCGCTCACCATCGCGAGACGGATGTCCGAGCGAGTCAGGAGAAGCCACGGCGATCCGTAGACGCCGATCAGAGCAAGCCCAAAGACGAAGGCGGTGGCGTTCCACCCGCCATGGTGCCCGGCGAACCGGGGTGGAAGCAGACCGCCCCAGAGGAGGAATAACGAACCGATGGCCGCGATCGGAAGCGCGGCAGGCGCCAAGGATCCAAGGCGGTCTACGGCTCGCCGGTCAGCTGACAGAGGATCGCGGGGCTTACCAGCCTCCGCCAAGGCCACGGCGGTCCGCCGAAGCTTCAGCGAAGGCGGAAGCCCCGCCTCCACAGGTCGTGGCCACAAAGCGCTCACAACGATCGGCGCCGCCGTCCAGATGTGAATCTGCCGGACCAACGCCGACAGCGCACCAGACACTCCGCTCGCCAGGGACCTCGCCGGCGTGGACGTGCCGAGGATCAGCATGCTCAGCGAACTCATCGCGAGCAACAGGCCCAGGTTATCGGTCGTGAGCCACACCGATCCGCTGACGACATAGGACGAGGCCGCCAGCGTCAGCGTGGTCACCGCGGCGCTCCATTCGCCAGAGAGCTGCCACGCCACGTGGCCGGCGAGCCCGATGAGGAGGACGCCGATTGCCAGATTTGCGGCGCGAACGGCCGCCCACGACCCCGTCGCGCGGAGGACCGCGGCCATCACGACGTGATAGCCGGGGGCCATCGCGGCGTTGTAGTTCACGATGTCCACCGCTGGAAACTCGGCGGCCATCGTCGCGATGATTGGACGATGGTAGTTGACCTCGTCGAAGGCGTCGTTCGTCGAAAACACCTGCGCCCGGACGAGCGGAATCGCGAGGATGACCAGCAGGAGCGGCGCCCCGAACTTGACGAGCCCTCGAGGCACGCCGATCGCCGATCGTAACCCGAGGCTCACGCGTGCGGGAGCGTGGTGCCGGGTCGGGGCAGCGTGCGGTAGGGCCGCGCGTCCTGGGCGACGGGTTCCGGTGCAGGCTCTTCGGTCGTCACCGGCGTCACGCGGAACGACTTCACGAACGTCTTGCGACCCGCCCGCTGAATCAACAACGCCGCAACCGTCGTCGAGATCAGCGCGGCGAACGTCTTGATGAACTGATGCTCGAACTGGTACACCGTCATCATCAACACGATGAGAAACGGGTTCACCAGGATCGCCGGTTGCACGAAGCGACGCACCACCTCGATACAGGCGCCGATCAGGCAGCCGTAGGCGAGGATCGACGCGAACATGCCGAGCAATCCCCAGTCGGCATAGAACTCGGCCATGTAGCCGATGCTGATCGACGTGCCTTCCTCGGCGACCATGATGCCGGTGAAACGCCGCGTGTAGTACGAATCCGACGGCAGCACGGGCTTGCTGGGAAACACCAGGCGGGGCATGAAGGCGTTGGTCACGGCCATCTGCAGGAGCTCGCCGTTAGCGTGAGGTTCCACCGCGGGAACGTATTCGAGCACGCGCGAGAAGAAGCCGATGTAGGAGAGCCGCGAGATCAGAATCTCGATGCTGGGTCGCGGATCGTCGACGACTTCCGGAATCGCCGTCGCCACCTCCTTCACGAACAGCTCGGCGCGGTCCAGCCGGCCGGTGATCACGCCCTCGTCGTAGATTCGCCGCGTTTCCTTCTTGACGCTCGCCTGCCAGACCAGCATCAGGAAGAGCGCCGCGACGATCAGGCCAACTGTCCGCGTCCACGCGGCGATGGACCACTTCCACGACTTCGGGTCCCATGGCTGCCAGAACTGCAGCGAGACCAGGAACAGCAGGATCAGTGGGGTCTTGAAGTCGGAGAAGTACGAGCCCAGCGACGGGACGAAGACCCAGGCCAGCGACAGCCAGAGGTAGCGCCGGTTGGCGTGCTGACGAATCGTCTCGTACCACAACACCATCAGCAGTACATGGCGGAACTCGAGCAGGATGGTGAGCGGGATATCGAGGCCGCCGAACGACTTGGTGTTGAAGGCGCGGATGTAGTCGATGCCGTAAATGACAATGACGAACCAGAACAGCCGGTTGAGGCGTCCGACCTCGAGCGGCGCATCGTCTCCCACGTCCTTGACCGACACCGAGTCCCGGACGATGCGGATGCCGGCGCCGAGCACGAGCAGGCCGGCCAGGCTGAGGCGAACAGTACAGTTCCAGGTCGCCCAGCGCATACGCGGTGGGGAAGATGCCCGTGAAGACGTAGTACCAGTAGCCAACGGTAATCGCGCACCACTGGTAGCCGAGCAGGAACGGCACCACTGGTGCTTCGTCGCGGCGCCACGTGCACCCGACGACCGCCAGCAGCACGAACATCGCGCCGCCGAGCAACGCCGAGTCCATCAGCAGGCCGACGAAGAGCCCGACCAGGATCCCCGCCTGGAGCGCCCAGAGCGTCAGCGGATACTTCGCGATCAGGCGGTGTGTCATTGCTCGAAGATCTACGGAGTTCTCAACGTTGCTCGGGCTGTTCGGCCCGACTAAAGTCGGGCCCCACTGCAGTAGGGCCGCACTTCAGTGCGGCCAACGGATGCCCAGGCTAAAGCTTGGGCGCCGCGAGATGGCCGCGGACGTCGGCGGCGCCAGCGGCGGCGACGATCTCGACGGCGCGCAGCGTTCCCGCTACCGCCGCATCGCACCCGAAGGCCGCCGACCGCGCGGCGACCGCATCGGCCACCTCGCGCGGATGCCCATCGAGCGCCGTGGCCATCGACCTCATCGCGGCGGCGAGCTCGCTGACTTGTCCCACGCGATACTGGCGTCCTGCCCCGCCGATGGCGAGATCGCGGGCGCAGCCGGCCGCATCGCTCACCACGATCGGTACGCCGGCAGCCAGCGCTTCATTGGCCACGAGCCCCCACGTCTCGCGCGCATCAGACGGCAGCACGAGCATGTCGGCGCAGGCATAGACGCCCGGGAGGGACCGCTGATTTCGAAATCCGGCAAACCGGACCCGAGCGCCGAGGGTGTCTGTCAGCGCGCGGGCATCGCGCTCGAGCGGTCCGGACCCGACGACGAGCCCCCAGAGATTCGGCGGAACCACGGAGTCCGTCAGCGCGCGGATGAAATCGAGCGGCCGCTTCATGTCGACCAGGCGTCCGACGAACACCGCAACCGTCGCGTCGGCGGGAATCCCCAGCGCCGCGCGCTCACGTTCTCGATTGCCGCTCTCCCGCGCCGTCCGGGCTTCCGCCGCGAACCACGCGTCGTCGACGGCGTGCGGCACATCGAACAGCTTGGTCTCCGGCACCGCGAAGTTGGCCAGGTACTCGCGATTGGCCGCCCCGACGACCAGGTGCCCGGCGACCGCGTTCAGCAGCACGCGATAGGGCCAGTATTTGATGGCGCGCTTCACCAGCGAACGGGTTGTCGCCAGCTGCGAATCACCACGCAGCAGCACCGGGACGCCGTGGCGTTTGCACGCCAGAATGGCTTGCGCGTAGCTCTTCAGATACCAGCCTTGCACGATGCACGCGTCGAACCTGCGCTCCGCGATCCGATCGGCCACGTCGGGCGTGTCGCAGCCGCTGAACCGGTCGACTGCCGGCCGCGGCGCGACATTCGTGAGCCACTCGTGCCGGTAGCCGTCGGTCAGCGGTACGTCCCACGAAAACGCGTCGCCGTATCCGGCGGCCCGTTCGAGCGCCGGTTCATGGCGCTGGCAGAAAAACACGGTCAGCTCGGCGCGCTGCGCCAAGCGCTTGAAGAACGGCGCCTGGTACTGCACCGGATGGCTAGCGACGATGGCAATGCTGCGGCTCATGCCGCTTTGGCTTCCCGCGCAATCACGCGATCGAAAAGCGCACACTGCCGTGCGGTGAGGGCGCTCGCGGTGTAAGGCTCGAGCAGGGCGAGGTCATCGTCGAGCTCGCGTGCCGCCAGCGTGGCCACGTGCCCAAAGGCGTTCGCGAGCGTTTCAGACGCGCGCTCGATGTCGTCGGCGCTCCGGAAGGTCACGAGCGTTGTGTACTTCGATTGTTCCAGCAGGGGAACAGCGGGGCTGTCGGCGTGCAGAATCGCGACGATCGGCCGCCTCGACGCCAGGCACGGCGCCGCCTTCGAGGCCGTGTACTGCGCGTCGTCGGATCCAATCAGGAGGATGAAGTCGGCCGCGCGCAGCGTCTGGAGGGCCACGAAGTAGCCAACGCGATCGGTCTGCTCCGTGACCTGAGCCCCGACGCCGGCTTCGGCGGCAAGCGGCTCGACGGTCTTGCGGCCGGATCCCGCCGGCGCATAGTCGGTGCCGATGAACGCCAGCCGAAGCTTCTCCGCGAGCGCGGAATCCATCGCATGGAGCCGGCTCACGGCTGCGAACAGAATCCGCAGCGCCGTCGCCATCGCCGGCCCGCCCGCGCCGACATACACGCCCGTCAGCCGCAGCGGCTCACGACGAATCGCCGGCTGCACCCGCGCAGCGGCGGCGAAGTCCTCGAGGGCGACCCCGAACGGGATGGTTGCGCACGTCTCCCCGGCGATCCACGGGTATCGCCGTCGAATCGTCTCGATATAGGCCGGCGACACGGCGATCACGCCGCTGGCGCGTTTCATCGTCCACGGCTCGAGCCGCGCGTGCACCCGGCGCGCGAGGCCGTACTTCCGCGGCCCCGCGCCGTCGTGCGGGAGGTAGTCGCTGGCCCAGGGATCCTGGAGGTCCACGATGAACGGGGTTTTCGTCTTGCGCCGCCACACGCGACCAAGCGGCATGCAGAGGAACATCGTCGTCGAGAAGAACACAAGGTCGATCTGCGCGTCGCGGATGATGCGGAGGCCCGCCGCGCGCAGGTGACCGTAGGCACGGATTGCCACGTTGCCGATGCCGAACAGGCGGGTCAGGGCCAGCGGAAACGCGCCCGTCCGGAGGATCGCCACGTCGGAAGGGATGGTTCTCATAAGCAATGCGTCGGTCGCCTCGGGCTGCCGCGCGGCGTCCACGGTCAGGACGATCGGATCCCAGCCGAAGCTGCGGTAGTACGGAAGGCTCATCCGCACTCGCTGCATGTCGGGCGCATTGACGGGTGGGAAGTGAGGCGCCACGATCAGCAACCGTCGAAGCGCGCGAGGACGCGGAATCGGCGCGTCCAGAATCGACGGGTGGGCTTCCGTCGGGGCGCGCAACCAGGGAGCTCGGCTGATCATGGGTCAGGATGCCTCGAGGTGGCGACGTCGGTTGGGTTCTGCCACGGTTGCTCGGGATGGCACCGTCCGCGGACCGCGATCGAGCACCTCGCTCACAATCGACAGAAAGCGCGGCGCCTCGACTTCCCAGTTGTAGCGCTCGTCGCCGAGCCGCCAGGCAAGGCTGCGGGCGTGAGCGAGTGCCGACGGATTCTTCGTCCACCGCTCGAGCGCGCCGGCCAGTTCTCGGACGTCTCCGGGCGCATACGTCGCTGCAGCATCGCCGAAGAGCTGCGCCAGCGCGCGCTGGCCGGTCGTGCGGCTCAGGACGACCGGAGTTCCGCCTAGCAGATAGGTGAAGGCTTTGTTAGACCAGAGGATGTCGTTGTTGAGCGAGGCCGGCGGCTCGAGGGCGAGACCGATGTCCATGTCGGCCGCGAGCGAGACCATCGCATCCGGGCTCGCCGGCGGATGCGACACGATCCGGTCGTTCGCCGCTCCCGCAGCCACTGCGAGGCGTCGGAGCCGCGGTTCGTATCCGTCCTGCCAGCGCCCCCGAAGATGCAGCTCGATGCGCGAATCGCGGAGCAGGCCGAGCGCAGCCACCGCATCCTCGAGTCCACGATCGGGTCCAATCGTCTGGGAGAACCAGTAGAGACCGATACGGCCCTCGCGCGATGTCGACCGTGCCTGAGGTCGCAGGCGCCTGGAAAACACGTTCAGTACCACCGCCGGTGCCTCGATGTTGCACAACGCCGCATAGGCGTCCGCGATGAGCGGCGCCGCGGCGGTCACGTAGTCGCACTCGGGCACGGCGCGGCGTTCGATCGCCTCGGTCAGCGAGTGCAGCGGCCGGTCGCGATCCGGCGACAGTTGTCCACTGTGAAAGTCTTCTGCGTCGAATCCGACCCGGGCGCCAAGGCGCCGTGCGGCGCCGATGGCGATGGGCAATGCGCCGAGGTTGTGGGCGATGTACAAGTTGGCTGGATGACGGTGAACTTCCTGCGCGAGCTCGGGCGCGACGCGAGTCAATGCCAGCTCCGCAACCCGCGGCATCGGGCCGATCGCATCAGAAATTCGCCGCGCCGTATGCTGCCGTAATCGCGACCACCACCAGACCGCCGGGCGGACCTGTCTGCGCCAATCGACGAAGCTGAAAGACCAGCCGCGCGCGGCAATCAGCGCGGCGTCGGCTTCGGTCGCCCAATCCACCCAGTGCGCGCCGACCACATGCACGTCGTGGCCGGCGGCGACGAGCGCGTCGGCCTCCTTGACGAGCCGCGGGTTTGCGGACGGCTGACTGGTCGTGACGAGGCAGATGCGCGCCATCAGTGCACGACCTGGTCGTACAACGCGACCATCTCGTCGCACACGTGACGCATCTGCCGGACGGGTCGGCGGCCATGCAGACGGCGCGCGAGGGACGGATCGTCGGCGAGCCTCTCGAAGAGCGCTGTCCACGCGCTCCGGTCGTCCGGGGGAAGCAACCAGCCGTCTTCGGGTTCGCGCACGATCTCGGCAAGACCGCCACGCCGGGACGCTGCGACCGGCCGGCCGGCGGCGCGGGCCTCCAGCGCCACCAATGGCCCGGTCTCCAGCCAGCGCGATGGAATGGCGAGCACGTCGAAGCGCTCGAGTTCGGTCGCCAGTGCTCCGCGAGTCACCGGAGCCGCCACCGTGATTCGCGGGTCGCGTGCAGCGCGCTCGCTGATGCGCTGTGCATACGCGTCATCCTGCGGCAGCCCGCGGATGACGAGCTCGACGTCCGTCGTGGCAGGAAGCGCCGCGACCGCATCGACGAGAATGTCCACGCCCTTCACCGGGTCGAGGCGTCCGAGAAATCCAATTCGCAGGGGGCCGCCGGCGCGGGGTGACGGCGCCCGATCGGACATGTCGTCCACGAACCGATCGTCCACGCCCTGTCGGCTCATCATCAGCTTGTCCGGCGGCGCGCCATTGGCGAGGCACGCGGCTTTCAACCAGTCGCACACCACCACGACCCGATCCGATGCGGACACCAGACGCTCGAACCGCGCCCGATGCGCCTCGACGAGTGCCGGTGTCATGGCCACCGTCTGCAGGCGAACGCCGTCGGGCAAGACGCCGGACAACAGGCGCGCACCGGCAGGCAACTCGCCAAGCAGGGCGCTGACACCCATCGGTATGCCTCGCGACCGGCCCCAGCAGCGCGTGCAGCGCGCAACCTCGATTCGGCCGTCGCACACGGACTCGCCGTCGAGCAGCATGGTGTCGCGCAGACAGACGGCAGCCGGCACGTGCAGCGTCGTCACGGTCGCGACGCCAAGGTCGCGGGCGGCCTGCAGATGGTGCACACTGCACCCGCGGGTCCACCCGTGCTGGTGATAGACGTCCGGCGCCTGTCGGGCGAGCCAGCTCTTGAAGCGATCGAGCATCGCCGGCGGCTGAATCCCGGCGGCCTCGTCGCGGGACGGCGTGGCCGAGACCGCGTAGCGGAAGACTTCGATGCCGTCGTGCCAATATGTGGCATCGCCGTCGCCGTCGCGCGGCGCGGCAATTGCCACGTCGCGGCCCGCGGCAGCGAGGCCGCGCGCCAGACCGGAGACGTACACCTCAGTGCCGCCGGACGATTCGGGGAAGTACCACCCGAGCGCCTGGACGATCTTCATCGTCAGGCGTCACTCCGAACCTCGTCGCGCTTGCCCGCCGTAGCCTTCGCGTAGGTGGGCATCGACGGCTTGTCCCAGAATCCTTCGTCGGCCTGCTGGCCGCGGATCGACCGATAGCGCTGCTTCACGTCCCGATACCGCAGCGCCACCGCTTCGGCCTGCTCGTATCCGATCAGCCGGGACAGGCGCCGGAGGAGCGGCGGCCCAGAAGGCACGAAGTTCGGCGTCAACGCCTTGAGGCTGGCCATCACGCGTCGGAACATCGGGCGATCGTGCACGTAGTAGAAGCGCGCCAGAAACTCGAAGTCATCCAGCAGCGCCTGGCGCCGCGCCGGCGTCAGTCCGTCCGGCGACGATTGCCAGGCGCGCATCGCGAGCTCGACGTTGTGAAGGCAGCCCGCGTGGAACCCCGCCCGATTGCTCGCGCCGAGTGAGACGACCGAGCGGTGCTTGCGGTGCCAGACGGCCACGTCTGGCGCGCCGTCGTGCAGGAACCGAGCGCCGTCGAGCGCGAGCCGCAGGTACAGATTGACTTCCTCGATGTGGGTCATCGCCGCGTCGTGGCCACCGACCCGATCCAGGGCGCCGCGCCTGAAGAGCATCGCGCCAATCTGGATCCATTGCGGCCAGCCGAAGACGCGGCACGAGACGTCGCCGATCAAATCGACGCGCTTCCACTCTCCCGGCTGATACTTCCCGACACCCACCTCGCACAACTCGCGGAAGTCGCCGTACACGACGTCGGCGCCGGTGCGCTCGCCAAATGCCAACTGGCGCGCGACCTTCCCGTCTCCCAGCACATCGTCCGCATCAAGGAACTGAATCCACGGTTGCGTCGCGGCGGCCATGCCGACGTTCCGCGCCGCGCTGACGCCTCGCCGCTCGCCCGCCAGAACACGAAGCCTGCCGCGACCCGCTTCCAGCGCCACCGCGTTGCTGTTGTCGGTCGAGCCATCGTCGACGAGCAGAATTTCGGTGCAGCCCTCCTGCAAGGCACTCGCGACCGTCTCCGCAATCCACGGCTCGGCGTTGCGACAGGGAATGACTACGCTGACCATGATTGATTTGGTTGGCCCGACTAAAGCCGGGCCCTACTGCTGCTCCAGGACTGCAGTAGGGCCGCACTTTAGTGCGGCCATGTGTTCGTGCGGATTCTCGTCAACCGCCTGCACGCGAAATTCCGTCGGCAGGTTCAACACGCCCTGCCAGGCATCGTCGGGATGGCTCACAGGTGTCGTCGCCAGCTGCAGGTCCGGCTGCGCCATCCACTCGTCGACGATGCCGTGGTCGTCGAAGATGCTGAGGCGCCACGAATAGCGCCCCGGCTGAAGCGGCAGCGATGGCAGCGTGTGCAGGAAGTCGACCTCACCGGGATCGAGGCGCAGGTTGTACAGGTCCATCGACCACATGATCTGGTAGGCCTGGTTGTAGAGCAGGATCCCGTGGAAGCCGCCGCGAACCGGACGATTGACCCGCACGCGAATCCGCACGGTGACCGGTCCCTCACGCCCGATGGTGTGCGGCGAATCGCCTCGCGGCTCGACCACTTCCCAGCTCACGAAGCGCGCCGCGGCGCCGTCGGTCCGACTGTCGCTTGCGGTGCGCAGCGTCGACAGTGCGCCTTCGTACGCCGTGACGACGTCGGCGGTTGGTCCAATCTGGCGAACCTGCCCGCCGTCGAGCCACACCACGCGATTGCACAACCGGCGCACCTGATTGAGCTGGTGACTGACCAGAAGCACCGTCCGGCCGCTCTTCGTGACCTCGCCGACCTTGCCGAGGCACTTCTGCTGGAACGCGGCGTCTCCGACCGCGAGCACCTCGTCGACGATCAGCACTTCGGGATCGAGATGCGCCGCGACGGCAAAGGCGAGCCGCATCTGCATGCCGCTCGAGTAATGCTTGACGGGCGTGTCGATGAAGCGCTCGACCTCGGCGAAGGCCACAATCTCGTCGAACTTCCGCGCGATGTCGCGGCGCTTCATTCCGAGAATGGCGCCGTTCAGAAATACGTTCTCGCGGCCGCTCAGCTCGGGATGGAATCCGGTGCCGACCTCGAGCAGCGATCCAACCAGGCCCCTGATCGTGACGTGGCCGTCTGTGGGCGCGGTGATGCGCGACAGCACTTTCAGCAACGTGCTCTTGCCGGCGCCATTCCGCCCGACGATGCCGATCACCTCGCCCTGGGCGACCTCGAACGAGATGTCGCGGAGCGCCCAGATGCGATTGTCTTCGGGTTCGGTCTCGGTCCCGCCACCATTCAGCAATCGCCCGACACCGCGCGCCGGCGCGCGCAGCATGTCGGCAAGCGTATCCCGCAGCGCGCGGTAGCGTTCGCGCTGGCCCAGGCGATACTGCTTGGAGACGCGATCGATGACGATGGCGGAATTCATTGGCGATTGCCCGAGCTAACGCTCGGGCCTATGTGCGCCAGTGCGGGGCGCAGACGTGACATGCGTAGGCCCAAGCTTTAGCTTGGGCATCTCCGTCGTAAGGTAATAGTCGCGAGCGTCGAGAGAGCCCACCATCTCGGCTCTTTCTACAAGTCCGCCGTCGGTGATCAAAAAGCGCTTGTAAGGCGTCGCGGCCAGCATCGCGTTCAACGCCGCCTCGTACTGCGGCAGCACCTCGCACACGATGTCCGGCCACTGCTCACGAAGGGCGGCGCCCAGGCCTTCGAGGGCGCGGACTTCCGAGCCTTCGACGTCGAGTTTGAGGAGATCGACGTTCAGGCGATTCGACCTGCAATACTCGTCGAGCCGTACAGTGCGAACCTCGACCGACCGCGTCGCCGGCGCAAACGTGCGATCGAGCGAGGCCATCTCGCGGTTGCCCGAGTCGGGCAGGTAGAGGGTCGCGCCGCCGGCAGTGTCCGAAACGGCGGCATTGTTCAGGCGCACGGACGACAGCGCGTTGAGCGCGACGTTCTCTGACAGCCGGGCGAATACTTCCGGCCTCGGCTCGAAGGCATGCACCACGCCGCCTTCGGGCTGCGCCGTCGCCATCAGCAGCGTGTAGTAGCCGATGTTCGCGCCGGCCTCGACGATGACGCGCCGCTCGCGGGCGAGGGTGGCCAACAGTCGTGCGACGCCGGGCTCGTAGCGCTCGTAGCCCCAGTAGTACCAGTTGCGGCAGAACTCGTCGGCCAGGTCCAACCGGGCGACGATCGGCCTCCCTCGCGGCGTCCGCATGGCCGCGACGACGGTGTCCTCGCTGACCGTGTCGTCAGCGAAGAAGTTGTAGAGGCGCTGGCGGTTTTTGAGCGAGAGCCGCTCGCCGTGAATCGCCGGCCGGACCAGCGCGCGAACGGCGCGGCGAAGGCCGAGCGCGTACGCACCTCGAGCCACTCGCCGGAGAACCGCGTGCCGCGGCCCGTCAGATGACGTCGGCGAAGGTGCGCTCGACGCGACGGAAGTAGTAGAGGCCACTGACGAGAAGCGCGGCGACCGCCGCGATCGACACCAGAATCTCGGGCCCGGGCGCGGTCGAGCGATTCAGCAGCGCCCAGCGAAAGCCCTCGACGACGCCAACCATCGGGTTGAGGCCGTAGATCGCTCGCCATCCTTCCGGCACGAGCGACGTCGAGTAGGCGACCGGCGTCGCAAACATCCAGAGCTGCGTCGCGAAAATCAGCGTGTAGCGGACGTCGCGATACTGCACGTTCAACGCCGACAGCCAGAGGCCGACGGCGAATGCCGTCGCGATCGCAAACACGACGAGCAGCGGCAGGGCGATCACCGCAATGCCCGGCGTGACGCCGTAGAACGCCATGACCGCGAGCAGCAGCAGGAACGCCACGCCGAAGTCGGCGAGTCCGCCGACGACCGCGGCCAGCGGCACGAGCAGCCGCGGGAAGTAGACCTTCGAGATCAGGCGCTCGTTCGCGACCAGGCTGTTGCTCGACTCGGTCAGCGCGTGCGAGAACAGCTGCCAGGGCAGGAGCGCGCAGAGCGTGAAAACCGAATACGGCAGCCCGTCCGACGGCAGCTTTCCCAGCCGGCCGAAGAACAGCGTGAACACCAGCATCATGAACAGCGGCTGCAGCAGCGCCCAGAGGACACCCAGGGCGGTCTGCTTGTAGCGGACCTTGATGTCCCGCCAGACCAGGAAGTACAGCAACTCGCGGTACTCCACGAGCTCGGCGAGATTCAACGACGCCCAGCTTCGCGCCGGCCCGATGTGCACCAGCGGCAGCGTCGTATCACCGGCTGTCGTCGCTGCGGATACAGATGGAGAGGTCATCTAGATGGAACGAGGCAGCCAGGCGCGTCGGCACCGGCTGCCTCAGTAGAACGATGGATGCGGATTGTATGCGCAGGTAGAGCGGAGCTTCAGCTCCGCCTTGGCGGACCTAAAGGTCCGCCCTACATATGCGGCCGCTAGGTACGTGTGGGCGCCTTCGCGTAGTACTTCGCGTACTCCTTGCGGTAGTAGTGCGCGTAGTAATACGGATTGCGTTCGAGGTCGACGCGATTCAGGACGGCACCAATCACGCGCGCGTGCGCCGACTGCAACTGGTGAATCGCTTCGCGCGCCGCCTGGCGGCTGGTCTGGTCCGCGCCGACGACGAACACCACGCCCGACGCACCGTTAGCGACGACGGCCGCGTCCGCGACGGCCAGCACCGGCGGCGAATCGACCAGCACCCAGTCGAAGTGCTCACCCAGCGTCGAAATGTACTCCTCGAAGCGCTTGGAGCCCAGGAGCTCGGCCGGGTTCGGCGGGATCATGCCGGCGGAGAGCACGCACAGTCCGGGCACGGTCTTCCACTTCCGCACCGCTTCGCTCGGCTTGCAGTCGCCGACCAGCAGGTTCGACAGCCCAGGCTCCTGCGGCAGGTCGAAGATCTCGTGGACACGCGGCCGGCGCATGTCCGCGTCGATCAGCAGCACACGCTGGCCGGCCTGTGCCAGCGACACCGCGAGGTTGCTCGACACGACGCTCTTGCCCTCGCCAGGGCCGGCGCTGGTGACGACGACGATATGGGCGCCCTCTTCGGCGGACGAGAAGAGCACGTTCGTCCGAATCGAGCGGATCGACTCGGCGAAGTTCGCCGGGACGCCTTCGGTGATGAGCGCCTGGTGCTGGTCGGGAACCGCTGGCACCATCCCGAGGAACGGCACGTTCAACGTCGCGCGCAGCTCCTGCGGCGACTTGATGCGGTTGTCGAGATACTCGAAGAAGAACACGAGGCCGACAGCGACGAGGAGGCCCGAAAGCCCCGCCAGCGAGATGTCTCGCTCGCGGCGCGGCAGGAACGGTGACTTCGGGACTTCCGCGGCATCGACGACACGGATGGTGCTCGCCTTGAACTCGCCGGAGATGCCCGTCTCCTTCGTGCGCTGCAGCAGCGATTCGTAAATCTGCCGGTTGCTCTCGGCCTCGCGGTTGAGCACGCTGTACTCGATGCCCTTGCGGTTCAAGCTCAGGGCCTCGCCTTTCTGGCTGTCGAGCGCGCCGGCCAGGCTGACCTCCTGCGAACGCGCCGATTCGAACTCGCTCCGCACCGAGTCCACCACCTTGTCGATCTCGTTCTTCAGCTTGGCCTCGGTCGACTGGATCGCCGTGCGGATCTTGATCATCTCCGGATGGCGGTCGCCGTACTTCTCCGCCAGCTGCGCCTGCTGGCGCTGGAGGTCGCCGAGGTCGCCCTTGATCTTCTGCACGTAGTCGTTCGCGAGCACGGCCGGGAAGCTGTCGATCGAGCCCGACGTCTGCATCGCCTTCAACTGGTTGTAGAGCGATTCCTTCTCGATGCGGGTCGTCTTCGCTTTGGTCACCGCGGCGTTCATCTCGCCGAGACGCTGCACGACGATGTTCTGGCGATCCTCGACGGCGACGGCGTCGTGCTGCTCCTTGTAGCGCTGGAGCTGGGCCTCGCTCTCCTCGACCTTCTTCCGCTGCTCGGCCATCTGCCCCGACAGCCAGTCGGTCGCATCCTTCGAGGAGTGGAACTTGAATTCGAGGTTCTGCTCGATGTAGGTCTTCGACAGCGCGTTGGCCATGTCGGCGGCCAGCTGGGGCTCGCTCGACGTGAAGCGGAGCTCCACCAGGCGGCTGTTGCGGACCGGCACCACGGTGAGCGCGCCGAGGAACGAATCGACCAGCGCCGCTTCCTGCGTGGTCTCGCCCGACGCCGTCGGCTGCGGGATCGTCTCGCGCGGCGCGGCGCTCGGGGCCGCGCCGACGATCGCCGTCTTCACGGTCGAGTACCCGGCGGTGGCCGCGCCCGTCAGCGTCATCGGCGGCGGCGTCGAGATCATCCGCTTGTAGGCGGGATGGGCGCCAAGCTGCATCGTCTTCACCGCCTTGCGCGCGAGGCTGCGGCTTTGCAGGATCCGGTACTGGGTCTGGTAGAACTCGTCGTTGTACCAGCCGTCCTGCTGCGTGAAGATGTCGTTCAGACCGGCAACCCGCGGCGAATCCTTCTCGATCAGGATCTGGGCGTGCGCCTCGTAAATCGGCGTGGTCCGATAGGTGTTGATGACACCCACGACGAGGATCACGAGGAATGTCGGAATGGCGACCCACCGGCGCTTGTAGAGCACGCGCAGGTAGTCGATCAGATGCTTCTCGTCCTCATGGGAATTCACGGGCATGGAGACCTGGGGACGCGGGCGCTGGTCAGCGTTCATGTGATTCACCTGAGACCTAGAAGAAGCGTTCCTTCACGATCAGCGTGTCGCCGGGCTCGACCGTGTCGGTGAGCTTGGCCTTGATCTCTTTCTTCTTGCCGTCCACCGCGCGCACGATGACGAGGCGGCTCGTGGATCCGCGGTCGGTCACGCCGCCAGCGAGCGACAGCGCCTGGAGGACCGTGGTTCCCTTCTCGGCGGCGTAGGCGCCCGGCGCCCGGACCTGGCCGAAGACGTAGACCGCCTGCGCCTTGGGCACGACCAGCGTGTCGCCATCCTTCAACGTCACGTTCTGCGACAGCGACCCCGCCTGAAGCTCGCGGACGTTCACGCGAATGATCTCGGCGTCGCTCTGGTTCGGCATCACCGGACCGCCCGCGGCGGCGCCGGCCTTCGGCCGCACAATCAGCACTTCGTCGTTGGCCTGCGCCGTCATCGATCCGGCCCGTGACAGCGCTTCGATCAGCGTCATGTCGCCGGTCAGCGAATAGCTGCCTGGCGACCGAACTTCGCCCATCACGAAGATGCGCTGGCTCTGGAACGATTCGACGCCGACCGTCACCTGGGGATTGCGCAGGTAGCCGTCCGACAGTCGCTTCTTGAGCTCGGTTTCGACGGCCCTGAGGGTCTGCCCGCTGGCGGTGACACGGCCAATGAGCGGGAACGTAAAGGTGCCGTCCGCCTCGACCTTGAACTTGCCGGACATGTCCGGCTGGTCGTAGACGCTGATCGTCAGGACGTCCTGCTTGCCGACCGTGTAATCGGCCTGGCCCGCCAACGCTCCAGACGCGAGCGTCAGGATGAGGAGAACTGTGCAAACGAGACGTGTCATTGCTGTGTCAACCCGTATGTGAACGATCCGCCAACCCGAAGCCCGTCGTACTCGCGCAGGACAAGCGGCGAGCTCCGTTTGTAGTACGCGAGGTCGACGCCCACGCGCACGCTGTTGCCGAGGGTGTAACCCACGCCGCCGCCCAGCCGGTAGCTGTGGTCCGCATGCGACGGCGCGTCCGAGAGCGCGAGGCCTTCGATGCGCCGGTAGTCCAGCCACTGCTTGGAGGCCATACCGACCACATCCCAGCGGTGGGTGATCTTCTGCGTCACCTTGAGGCCGGCATCGGTCAGGAGGTAATAGGGCTCGATCTCCTCAGCGGAGTAGTCGACGTCGCGCTGCACACGGACGTCGAAACGGGTGGTGCGGGCGCGATAGTTTGCCTCGACGTCGGCGACCAGACCGCTGTAGTTCGGCAGCAGCGGATCGTTGGTGTCGAACGAGCGGAAGCCGACGAAGACCTTGCCGCCGATGAGCGCGAACGGATCGAACTCGAAGCCGGGCATCACGCGCAGGCCCTTGGCGTCGCGCGACGCCTCGAAGTCGAACCGCTCCTTCTGGTACTCCGACAGGACCACGAACGTCGTGAGCGGCGTCAACTTCTGGCGCCACGACAATCCGAGCGAGTCGGTGCGGTGGTTCAATGTTTCCTGCAGGCTGTTGCCGAAGTAGAACTCGTCCTCTCGATAGTCGAGACGGCGGCGGTGGGCTTCCAGGCGCAGGCCGGTCTTCGCGGTCAGGCCGATGTCCATGCCGCCGCCGAACCCACTGTCGGTCCGGAAGGCGCGCGTGTCGATCTCGTAGCCGGGGCGCACGCGGCCGTGGTCAAAAACCCCGTCAACGAACGGCGTCATCCGCGCCATCGGGAGCTCGATCTTCAGGTCGTTGTTCGTGCTGAGGGACCGCTGGTTGCTGAACTCGCGGAACCAGGTGTACTGGACGTCGCTTTTCGCGCTGACGCGCGCGCGACCGGCGCGTACCCAGGTACTGGGCGCCGGGGCCGAATGTGGCGGTCGTGTCCCGCTGCGGCTCGAGCGCTTGGTTGAACACGTTCGTGTCGACGCCGATCTCTGTGATCGCGAGAAAGGGCGTGAAGCGCAAGGCACCGTACTGGAACTTCGCGTTCTCGGCGGGGTCCGACGCCGTCGTCTGAGCGGCCGCTCCACGCGGCAGCAAAAGGCCAAGCGCACAGATACACGCAGCAACGCAGCGAGCCAAGGAAAACACCTTTCAGTTGTGCGAGTGGAAGCGAACGCCTGGGAGAACGAGGCAGTGCTAAGCGCCGAGTGCTAAGTGCCAAGTGGAGTGGGCAGCGAACAGTGGTAAGCAGTGGCTAGAACCGCCACTCACCAGTCCCACTCCTGACTCCACTTTTACTTGGCACTCAGCACTTGGCACGGTGTGAGTCGCTTATTTTGAGGCCGAGGCGGTGCCCGAAGCGCCGAACTGGGAGGGCGTGACGCCGCCAACGACGCCCGCCGCCGCGGCCTCGCCGCCAGCCGCGACGCCGGCCGTGACGCCCGCCGCCGCCGCCGCGCCGAGCAGCCACCAGGCCGCCACCGGACGGTTGCAGCGGATGTTCGCGCCCTTCTTGATCATGAGATCAAGCTGTGACGCGTTCTCCTGCAGCGTGAACGGGCCGGCCGTGCAGATGATCTTGCCGCCCTCGCCGTTCGGCTGCGCATTCTTCACCAGCTCGATCAGGAACGTGCCCGGGATCAGGCCATTGACCGCGAACTCCGCGTTCGCGTCGAGCGTGGTCTTCTCCGCGATGGTATTCGTGCTCACGTCGCGCGCGCGGACGATGTACGAGTCGGTACGGCTTCTTCGCTTCGGCTCCCGCGGAGCCGCTGATGACGCCGTCCTGGCGAGTGGCCGCCGACAGCGGGGTCAGCAGGAAGCTGCCCACGAGCGCCAGCGCGAATCCTGCCTTCAATGTGCGCATGACTTTCAGTTCCTTTGCCGGGGGTCGCCGGCAGCGTTGGGGTTTACCATCGTCGCCCGCAAACTCGGCCGCGTCAAGCGGCTGAGCTTACGCGCGGGTCCAATCGATCCTCGAGTGTTGCCGAACTGATACAGATGCGGCTACCTGGCCTCGCGAGCGCCCCGCATGACGCTCAATTGCCGAAGTTTTCGATAGAGATTCGTGCGCTGGATGCCTAGAGCCTGCGCGGCGTCGCCCATCCGGCCGTGGTGCTGGCGAACCACCGACGCGATGTAGTCGCGCTCGAAACGGAGCCGCGCTTCGCGGAGGCTCGTCCCGCCGACCGACGTGATCTCGCTGCTGTCGAGCCGCACCTGCGCGAGCAGGTCCTCGAGACGGATCGACCCGTGCGGCGTCAGGAGCACGAGCCGCTCGAGCAGCGCCCGCAGCTCCGGCGCGTTGCCGCGCCACGGCAGTGCGGCGAGGAGCGTCACCGCCGACCGCGTCAACGTCTTGATCGGCGCGCCGTTCGCGCGGCAGATGTCCTTGAGGAAGTAGTTCGCCAGGAACGGGACGTCCTCGCGGCGCTGGCGGAGCGGCGGCAGCTCAATGCGAATCAGCGACAGCCGATCGTAGAGGTCGCGACGCAGACGTCCTTCTTCGACGGCGCTCTCGAAGCCCGGATCGACGGCCGCGATGGGGCGGATGTCGAGCTCGAGCCGGCTGCGATCGCTCGAGAGCACGGCTTCACGGTCGCGGAGCACGCGATGGAGCTTGGCCTGCACGCGATTCGGCATCTCGGGCAGGTTCTGAAGGAACAGCGTGCCGCCCGACGCCTCGAAGAGTCGTGAGCCGCGGCTGACGCGCTCCATCGATCGCCGTTCTTCGTTGCCGTCCTGCCGGCGCTGCGACACGATGCCGAACAGCTCGTTCTCGAGATCCTGCGGCGTCGAGTTGGCGCAGTCGACGACAACGAACGGGGCGTCCGGACGGCGGCCGAGGCTGTGAATAGTGCGCGCCAGCATCTCCCGTCCGGTCCCTCGTTCGCCATAGAGAAGAATCGGGCAGCGGCTGGGCGCGACCCGCGGCAGCACCTCGATGATCTTGCGCATCGCCGGCGAGCTGCCGAAGACGCCGGCCGGCGACGCGGGCGCCGTTTCCTGATCGTCCGATTCGTTGGCCAGCCGGACGAGATCCTGCGCATTGGAGATGACCGCGCTCAAGTCCCACGGCACGATCGGCCAGGGCAGCACGTCGAACACGCCGGCGCGAAACGCGTCGAGCGAACTCTCCTGTCGGTTCGGGTCGATAATGCCCACAATGACCGCCTGCGGGCGTTCGGTGCGGATGCTGCGGGCAATGCGGAGCGCGTCGCCCGTCGTGCGCGTGCAGTCGAGGAGACACAGCATCGACGGCTTGTCGCGCAGCTCGGCCAACGCCTGCTGCGCCCCGCTGGCACGCCGAGCGGTGAGGCCGAGTCCCGCCAGCAGCGCGTCCATCGCGGACTGATCGCTCTGCGCGCCGGAGATCCACAGGACGGTTGGGCCGAATACAGAAGAGCGCACTGGACGAAAGGCCGAGATCTGGTTCGAAACGGTCACGGCGCGTGTACCCCTTACGGTTCAGGATGCGGCGGCCGGGCGACTAGGAGCCTGACGCGGCCACGAATGTTCCGCTGCCATCGCGATCCACTTCCAACTGCGGAGCGGATCCGTTGGACGGATACACCAGCCGCCGATCGGGCTTGCCGGTGCCTTTCGTGTCGAGCGCCATGACCCTCAGCACGCCGCCGGACCAGGTCTCCCACTTGTCCGTCCTGCCGTCGCCGTTCGTGTCTTCTTCGACCGACGACAGCTGGCCGTTCTCATAGGATTCCCGGCGATTGACGTGGCCGTCGCCGCGCGTGGCCTGCTCGGCACGCTCCAGCGTGCCGCGCGGCACGAGCCCGTCAGCGGGCGCGGCCGCCGTCGGAACCGCCGGGTCGCCGTAGTGCTCCCAGCGGTCCACGACGCCATCGAAGTTCTCGTCCAGCTCCGCTCGAATCACGCGTGTCCCGTCCATAACGAGCCACGCGTCCATTCGTGTATCGCGGTTACGGTCGTAGCTGATACGCTCGAGCCGGCCGGAGTCCCGGTTGTAGGTGGGCTGCACCTCGGACGTCCCGGTCGGCTGCGATCGCTGGCAGCCGACGACGGCGGCCAGCCCGAGAACCAACGCAGCAACGGATACTCGAAGCTCCGAATCCAGCGATCGCGAAAAATCGGCCATATTTTGGAGATTTTCGGCGGCGCCCGATGGTGCTCCGCCCTGTCACTTACAGGCCCGGACAGACGAGCTATCCAGGTCAGCAAGACGGCAAGGCACCTGCTGCTGAGGCAAGGGTCGCGCCATGGTTATATATCGGCTGTTTTGTGTCAATCTTAATACTCAGCAGGAACAAAAAAGATACTAGTCCGCGCTCGGCAAGACTTCAGTCAGGTGCGGGGAGCACTTTTCCGGGCGCATTTCTGGGCCGAATTGTGCCAAAAACGGCGCCTTGCGGCCCACATAACAGGCCATCCGATGTTTCTTGAGGGTCAGACCCGTATCGAGCTCGACACTCAAACCGATGAGCTAACGGATTGGCTTGGAAAACGCGATGCTACCCTTTATGAATACTCGTTGCCGGTTTCCCCAGCCATTGTGGCGCCATCCGCCCCGCCGCCGCCGCCCGCCGATAACCCCCGTCCAACACAAGGGGTTGCGTACGTTCTGATCGCTGACCCCGATCCGCAGCGAGCGGCCATGCTGCGCGACATGGTCGAGCTGGGTGGCTACGACGTCGTCGTGACCCGGAACGGCGACGAGGCGAAGGCGATGTTGCGCCGCCGACACCTGCCGGTCCTCGTTGTCGCAAATCTGTCACTCCCCAGACTTGACGGCTTTGCGCTGCTCGCCGATCTCCGACGCCTGGCTGGAGCGTCCGGACCGCCGGTCGTCGTCGTCTCGAGCTCGAAGGAGTTGAGCGGCGCTGCCTGGAACCTGAAAGAGCGGCTTGGCGTCACCGAACTCCTTGCCGCCGACGCCAGTGAGGACGACGCGTTCGACACGTTGAGCCGCGCGCTTCCGGCGCTGCGCCGCGAGAGCGGCCCCGAAGCCGTTGCCGCATCGGTGGTCGCGCACGAACGGTGGGTCGGCGAGACCATCGATCGTTATGCCGCCGATGTCGCGCGTCGTTTCGGTGTCAGCCTGGTGCTCGTTTCCGTGCTGGTCGGCGAGCAGGAATGGCTGCGGGTGCACGTCAGCATGGCTCGCCGCGCGCTGTCGCAGGCGCGATCGCCTCGCGACTGGTCGTTCATCCGGCAGGTGCTGGAGGGGCGCGAACCGATCGTCGTCCCCGACGTGCAGCAGCATCCGGTATTCGCGAACGCGGAGTTTCCGCCGGCTGGCACCTTGCGCGGTTACGCGGGCGTGCCGGTGACGACGTCACCGAAGCGGGTCCACGGCGCGCTGTGCGTCTTCGATTTCGAGGCGCTCGGCCTCGACGCCCGCGCGATCGATGCGCTGATGGAGACCGGGCGGCGGCTCGCCCTCGAACTCGACACGAGCCTGGAGCGAGCCAACAGCCAGGAGCGGTTTTCCGCGCTGTCGCGCCTGGCGCTCACCGATCAGGTCACCGGCCTGGCGAACCGGCGCGGTGGCGAAGAAGCGCTCGCCCGCGAAGTGTCGCGCGCCCGGCGCGGTGGCGGTACGCTGAGCCTCGTGCTGTTCGACATCGATCGCTTCAAGCGCATCAACGACGAAAGCGGGCACGCCGTCGGCGACCTCGTGCTGAAGGGGATCTCGGAGATCCTGTCGGTCTCTCAGCGCGGCTCGGACCTGGCGATGCGCTGGGGCGGCGAAGAGTTTCTGGTGCTGCTGCCCGAAGTCGGTCTCTCCGGCGCACGTATCTTCGCCGAGCGCGTCCGCGAGAACGTGCAGAACCTCGCCATTCCGGAAGCCGGACGCATCACGGTCTCCGCGGGCGTTGCGGAGCTCGGCACGGAGGAGGATCCCGCCGTCGCCCTCGCGCGCGCCGACGCGAATCTGTATCGCGCCAAAGCCGCCGGACGCAATCGCGTCGAAGCGGATCAATCGTCGTCGCTGAAGGTCTGAGGTCACATCGCCCACCGAATGCGGGGACAGGCCTCGTCGTTTATTTATCGAGGCCTGTCCCCACATTCAGCGGCGCTATCGCGTCGCATTCCGATAGTTGTGGGCGACGATGGCAGTGTAGGCGCCGTTCACGACAAGGATGGCGACAACCGCAGCGACGCGATTGTGTCGCCACAGCCGCTCCGTGCCGCCAATGACCGACGCGGTGACAGCGATCTTCATGGCGACCAGCGCGGCGGCATGGCGCGTCGACGGCGCGACCAGCGGATTCGCCTCGACGTAACCTCGATCCAGCGCCTTCATCGTCGAATGCGCGTCCATCGCCTGCAGGCCGGCGAAGGTGACGTACAGCGGCACCAGCAGTCGCGGACGCTCGAGCGGCCGTGGCTGGATAAGACTGGCCTGCGGGCGATCCGCGATGACACCAGTGAAGGGTGCCGGCGCCTCAGCGAGTTGCCATCGCCCGACGCTGGACGCCACGAGCGGCGTGGCAAGGAGCTGCGCGTTCGTGGCCGCGCCTGCTGACACTCCTCGTAGCGTGACGAGAACGAGCGTGAGCGCGATGATCGAACGGGGGGAGCAGCCGGGCATCGCGAGAGTCCTCCTGCGAACGCGGTTCGCACTGCAGATCAAGCGATGTGCCACACGATCGCGCGAATTCCCGAACGAATCGCGCGGCTGCTTTCGATGTGACTGGTTTTACGTCGTGTAGAAAGGGTGTTCGTGCATCGGATCGTGACGATGGCGATAGGCGCTACTGCAAATTGGAAATCTCGCCGAGCCTGAAGTCGCACGCCAGCGCGTGCGCGCTCGTCTCGTAGAACAACTCACCCAACCTCTGATGAGCTGGATGCGCAAGGTAATCGGTCAGCGCCTTCTCGTCGTCCAGTTCGATCGCCACGAGAAACTCGAAGTCGAGCGGCGCCACGCGATCGTACGTCGCGCCGAGCCTGACACGGCGTCCGACCTGGGAACGGCGAATCGATGGAATCTCGCTCAGTGCGTGCTGCAGTGCCTGACGGATGGCCGTGCGCTCGACCTCGCCGAGATCAGGGCGGGGTGTGAAGAGCACGAGGTGAACGATCAACGCCGCACTTTCTTGACGAGCCGTGTGCCGTCCTTGCGACGCGATTCACTACGCTCCTCTCTCGGCGGTTCGGCAGTCGGTTTCGGCTCCCCCGGCCGTGGCGGCGCGGGCTTGCGATCGCCGAACGGCCGCGGCGCTCCGAACGGCTTCCTGTCGCCGAATGGCTTGCGCGCGCCAAAGGGCTTGCGGTCGCCGGGCGGCTTCCGATCGCCCGACCACGGTTTGCGGTCGCCGGAGGGTTGCCGATCGCCCGACCACGGTTTCCGATCGCCCGAGGGTTTGCGATCGCTCGACCACGGTTTGCGGTCGCCGGAGGGTTGCCGATCGCCCGACCACGGTTTCCGATCGCCCGAGGGTTTGCGATCGCTCGACCACGGTTTGCGATCACCGGACGGCTTTCGGTCGCCCGACCACGGTTTGCGGTCGCCGGAGGGCTTTCGATCGCCGACGCGGTTTCCGATGCCCGAGGGTTTGCGACGCTCGACCACGGTTTACGCGGTCGCCGGAAGGTTTCCGATCGCTCGACCACGGTCTCCGATCACCGTGGGGCTTCCGATCGCCCGACCACGGTTTGCGATCGCCGACAGGCTTCCGATCGCGCGGTGACCCGGACTTCGCGAACGGCTGCCGCTTCCCGAAAGCGGCCGGCTTCGCAAACGGTTTCGGCTTCGGCGTCCAGGGGCGGCGCTGCTCGGGACTCCGCTCGTCAGGGCGTCTCTGCTCGGTGCTCTTGTCGGGGCTTCTGTGCTCCTGGCCACGGCGCTCGTCTTGCGGCCGTTCGCGTCGCTGTCCTTCGAACCGCGGCTTGCCCTTCTTCGGCTTGAATCGGTCGCGCGGATCGCGATGCGAGCCACCCGGTCGCCACTCGCGCCCGCGCGTATCCGGCCGCTCGGGCGGCACCGTGTCGCGGCGCGCTTCGTCCGGCGATTCCCACAGCCGGCCGCGCGCAAAGTACTTCATCGCGACGTCGGGCTGTTTCTGCCGCAGCCGCTCGAACGTGGGCTCGAGGTCGGCGCGGTCGTGCGCGCGGAACGCGGTCGGCGCGCCACCAATCAGAATCGTCCAGTACGCGTGGCGCGGCGGCATCAGGCACTACCATCCAGTCGCTTCAGTTTTTCAACCAGGGTCGTGCGCTTCAAGTTGAGGACCTGCGCCGCGGCGGCCTTGTTGCCGCCGGTCCGCTCGAGCGCCTTGCGGATCACTTCGCGCTCTATGCGCGCGATGAAGATCTCGAAGTCGATGCCGTCATCAGGCAGGGCGAGACCATACAGGAACGGCTCGCCTTCTGAAGCCCGTTGAATGTCGGGCGGCAGATCGGAGAGTTCCACCTGCGGCCTGCCGCCGGACAGGGCGACGGCGCGCTCCATCGCGTTTTCGAGCTGGCGCACGTTGCCCGGCCACTGATACGTCATCAGACATCGTAACGCCGATTGGGAGACGGTCAGCGTCGGGCGGTTGAGTTCGGCGCCGAACTTCTGCAGGAAGTGCTGCACGAGCAGCGGGATGTCTTCCTTCCGTTCGCGTAGCGCCGGCAGCCGGACAGGAATGACGTTCAGGCGATAGAAGAGATCTTCGCGGAACGATCCGTCCGCCACCATCTTCGAGAGGTCCGCGTTGGTCGCGGCAATCACGCGCACATCCACCTTGATCGTCTGCGAATCGCCGACGCGCTCGAACTCGCGCTCCTGCAGCACGCGCAGCAGCTTCATCTGCAGCGCCATGCTCATCGTCCCGACCTCGTCGAGGAAGAGGGTGCCCCTGTGCGCCTGCTCCAGCTTGCCCTGCCGCGTGCCGATCGCACCGGTGAAAGCGCCGCGCGTGTGCCCGAAGAGCTCCGCTTCGAGCAGATTCTCCGGGATCGCGCTGCAGTTGATTGCGACAAAGCGATGCGCGCGGCGCGGGCTGGCGTGATGGATGGCGCGCGCCACGATCTCTTTACCGCTGCCCGTCTCGCCGGTGATGAGAATCGTGCTCGACGTCGCCGCGACCGTCTGCAGCAGCTGAAACAGATCCTGCATCGCACGGCTGCGACCGACGATGCCATCGAAGCTGTGACGTTGATCGAGCTGCTCTCGGAGCCACGCGTTCTCGGTGCGAAGGCGCCGCTGTTCCATGGCGCCCTGCAGCGCGTGCCACAGCTCGTCGAACTGGAATGGCTTGGTCACGAAGTCGGCGGCGCCCCGCTTGATGACTTCGACCGCGTCCTTCACCGTGCCGAAGCCGGTCATGACGACGCCGATGATGTCGGGATACAGCTTGACCGCCGCTTCGATGACGTGCGTGCCGTCCTGCCCTGGCAGACGCAGATCCGTGATGACCACGTCGAACGCAAAGTCTGCCAGACGCTCGATCGCGCGCTCGGCCGAATCAGCCTGGACGACCTCGAAGCCGCGATCCGTCAGCTGCTCGGCGACCGCCTCGCGAAGCGGCGCTTCATCTTCCACCAGCAGCAGATGTTTCGTTGCGTCAGCCATTTAGCGGCGTCGGTATTTTGACGGTAACGGCTGAGTCAGTCAAGCGGAAGCCGCAAATCGACCCGCGCGTCGCGAGACACCTATAGCTGTGTCGCGCATTCTCCGATACCCCTAACGTCTGGAGGGCATAACAGTTGGAGCGTCGAGCAATTTCAATCACCCAGGCGTGCGAGTCGGTCGGCGTCAGCCGCCGCACGATCTACAACTGGATGGCGGCCGGCAAGATTCAGTACGTGCGCACCGCCGGCGGCGCGGTTCGGATCTTCGAGGACACGCTCTGGCGTGAGCCTGGAACGTTGCCGATCGAGAGCGAGTCTCACCAGGACGAGCAGTCGGCGTAGAATCGACCGCGGGACTCACGCCGAGTCCGATGTCGATTTCGAGAGCCGCCTGATGTCCGATCCGCTCGAACTGCGCGAGCTGTTGCATCGCTTGAGCAACCAGCTCGCCGTCATCCTCGCGCACGCGGAGCTGCTCGAGGCCAAGGCGCCGGACGAACCGCGCCGCGCACGCGCCGCCCAGATCGTGAGCGCCGCCGTCGACGCGATGACGACGACACGCGAAATTCGTCAGCACGTCACGTCCGGCCACAGCGAGAAGGTCGGCGCCTGAGGCGTCGATCGGCTCGACCCCACCCCACTCCTCACAAGCTCGACAAGTCGATTACAGAATCGTTATTTTTTGCCAGCTCCGTAATCGGAGGTGTCAATAAGTTGGCATCCCATGCCGGTAAAGCGTCGCATTTTTGACGATTCTTGCAGTTCTGGGCAGCGCACAATCGCCGCGGTTTGCGCGGCGTTGCACATCTGAAGACTCATCCAATCAAGACTTTACGGTCGTTCACCCCGTCTGGAGCGAGGCGCAATTTTTGTTGGCGGCTCGGCTGGTACCCCAGTTGCGATAGGCGGTCCCCGTCTGGCTCTTGCCAGCCATCAAGGAGACCAAATGTCGCTCCCCGTTCCAGCCTCCAGTCAACGAATCGTCACCAGCCTTCCGTTTGTCGAGGCCCTGGCTCGCCGCATGGCGGCCTCGATGCCGCACTCGATCGACATCGGAGACCTCGTGCAGGACGGCGTGATTGGGCTTATCGACGCAGCAAACCGCTTCGACGAGGATCGGGGCATCAAGTTCGAAACCTTTGCCGAGCGGCGGGTGCGAGGCGCGATGATCGACGCGCTTCGCAAGGACGCCTGGCCGCGCGGCGTGCGCCGGCAGCGTCGGGAGCTCGAAGCTGCCCGCGAGCAGCTTCGCCGCGAGCTGGGCTACGAGCCGTCGCTGGCGGATCTCGCCGCCAAGGTCGGCTCCGACGAAAAGCGCCTGAGCCGCACCATCGTCCGCATCAACACCATCGAATCCACCTCGCCTCTCGCTGCTGCTGATCACACCGACGACTCCACGCTGCCCGCGGCGCTGCTGCCGTCCGAACCCGAGCGTCCGGATGCGGCTTACGAGCGGTTGGAGGTGCGTGACAAGGTGCGGCAGGCGATTCAGTCTCTGCCGTGGCGCGAACAGAAAGTCATCGGCCTCTACTACTACGGCGAGGTGACGATGAAGCAGATTGGCCAGGAGATTGGCGTGAACGAATCGCGGGTCAGCCAGCTCCATGCGCGCGCCATTCGCCGTCTTCGCGACGCGCTCGGCACGTCGATGGCTCCGGCGCAGGCCGCGTCCGTGTTGAAGTCCACCGTCCTGCAGTTCCTGCAGAAGCCGGCGATGCTGAAGGCCGATCAGCCGACGCGCGCCGCGCAGCCCGCCGCGACCGGCGTCGTGATCCCCTACGCCAGCACGTCGCGCGCCGCGCGCAGCAAGTCGCCGAGCCGGAAGGGCTTGGCCAGCCAGGGGCAGCCGCTCTCTTCCAGGAAGCGTTCGGCGTCGGTGCCGACGACGTCGCCGGTCACGAAGATCAGCCGCGCCGCCAGCTCCGGTGCCGTCGCTGCGATGGCGCGATAGAACGCGCGTCCGTCGAGCCGAGGCATCTTCAGGTCGCAGATCACCAGGTCGTAGGGGCGCTCGCGCACATAGCCGAGCGCCTCTTCTCCGTCGCCCGCACGATCCACCACAAATCCGGCATCGGTCAACGCGTCGCACACGGCGCCGGCAAGGCCGGGCTCGTCTTCGACGACGAGCACGCGGCGTCCCGCGAGCCGCTTGAGCTCTTCCGCCGTGGGGGCGGCAGCCTGCTCGCGCCGGGTGCCTGGCGTCACCGGCAGCTCCACGACGAAGGAGGCGCCGTGTCCGCCAGCCGACGCGACGCGAATCCGTCCGCCATGCTCCTGCATGATGGCGTAGGCCACCGTCAATCCAAGCCCCGTGCCCTTCCCGACATCCTTGGTCGTGAAGAACGGATCGAAGATCTTGGCCTGGACGTCCGGCGGCACACCCGGGCCGTCGTCATTCAGCTCGAGGGCGAGTGTCTCTCGAGCCGGATCGTGCCAGGTGCGGACGACGATCGTGCCGCGACCGTTGGCGGAGAGCATCGCCTGCTCGGCATTGATCATCAGGTTGAGCAGCACCTGCTGCAGCTGATGCGGATCGGCGAAGACCTGCGGCAGCCCTGATGCGAGCGCGTCGATGATGGTGATGTTCGTCACGCGCTGCTCGTAGGCGCGCAGTGACAGCGTTTCGCGCACCACTTGATTCAGGTCCACCATGGTGCGCGTGCTCTGTCGTTTGCGCGCAAACGTCAGGAGCTGGCGCACGATCTTCGCCGCGCGTTCGGCTTCGCGAAGAATGATGTCGATGCCGCGCCGGGCGCCGTCCTCGAGCGGCTTCTGCGCAAGGCGTTCCGACCAGGTGAGGATCGTCGCGAGCGGGTTATTGAGCTCGTGCGCCACGCCCGAGATCGTCTGGCCGAGCGCGGCCATCTTCTCCGCCTGCACCAATTGTTGGTAGAGGTCGCGCGATTGGTCGTCCAGTTTCTTTCGTTCGCTGACGTCGCGCACCAGCGCCTCGAGGCGCAGCGTCTTGCCGTCGAGCGTTTCGGCGTGTGCGGTCAGTTCCAGCCAGCAGAGCGTGCCGTCTGCACGTCGCAACCGAAGGAGGTATTCGGTCACGGCGCCGTCCGACGCCAGGCGCTCGCAAAACGCCTCGCGGTTCTGCGCATCGTCGAAGCGGCCGGGATCGAATGGACGGACGTCGGCCTCGGGCGTTTCGGGTCCGTAGCCGAGAATGAGCTTCAGGTGCGGGTTGGCGGCGAGTGTTTCGCTGGAGGCAGGGCCGACCAGGCCGACGTAGACGCCTTCGTGAACCGAATCGAAGAGCCGCGCGAGCGCATCAGCCCGTGGATCGACGCCGGCGGTCAACCCCACACGGGGAACATCTGACGCCACCGCAGCGGATTATACGGGTTGATCCGCAGTAGGGCGGCACTTTTAGTGCGGCCAGGCGATGGCCCGACTGAAGTCGGGCCCTACTGCGGCCGTATCCTCGGTCCGATATCCCCTGACGGCTGGCGGTACGTCTTGATTCCCGGACCAACCGTCGCTAGGTTTCGTCCTACAGTTCCCCGGAGGAGTACATGCGCAAGGTGTGGTTCACGGCCCTGGGCGCGCTCGCCCTCGCCCTCGTGTCGCTGGCCGGAGCGACCGACGTCAATGCCCAGAGCACGCGTCCCACGGTGGCGCTCCTGGATTTCGACTACGGGACCGTTCAGCAGTGGTGGAGCGGCAACTGGGACATCGGCAAGGGTATCTCCGACATGCTCGTGGACGAGCTCGTCAACGACGGCTCCTACCGAATCATCGAACGGAAGCGCCTCGACGCGATTCTCGCCGAGCAGAACTTCTCGAACAGCGAGCGCGCGGATCCGACCGCGTCCACGATGGCGAAGGTCGGCAAGGTGCTGGGTGTGAAGTACTTGATCGTCGGGTCGATCACGAAGTTCGGCACCGAGCAGAAGAAGCAGGGTGTCGGGGGCGGCGGACTTGGCTATGGCGGGTTCGGCATCGGCAAGGTGGGCCGCGAGAAAGGCAAGGCCAACGTCGCAATCACCGCGCGGATGATCGACGTCTCGACTGCGGAGATCATGGCGAGCGCCAAGGGCGAGGGCATGTCGTCACGCAGCGGGCTGCTCCTGGCGGGCGGCGGCGGCAACTGGCACGGCGCGGGGATGGGCGAGATTGACATGAGCTCGTCCGACTACCGCGAAACGATCCTCGGCGAAGCCACCGAGCTGGCCGTCAAGGACGTGGCGGCGAAGCTGGTTGCGGCCAAGGGCCGTCTCGAAGAGTAGGGCCGGTTTCGGACTCCCTGGGGCCCGGCACCCGCCGGGCCCTCATTCCCGTCGAACACGTGCATCTGACTTGGGCTATGCCGCCCTCCGCATGGCGTCAATTTCATGACAGCTGCTCGGTGCCGGCACGGCGACTTCTGGCATGGGCTCTATCTTCGCTCGGAACTACCAGGGCAGGGAGACTTTACGTCCCTGGAACCGGAATGGGCGTGGGGTCGTTCGCGGTCACGACGAACAGGCCGTCTCGGTGGCACGCGTAGAGATGCACTACGGCCCCAGGCTTCGTGGCGAGAAACCGTAGCGGCGCGCCGCACCGAGGGCAGCTTGGTGCGATGCTACGGTTGGGGGAATCCTCGGCTATGGCGTGGCTCGCGGAGTTGCCCTGCGATCCTGTCGCTGGGCAAGGTCGGAGCGGCACCGCTTCGGCGTAACGGCCGTGTGACAGAACAGAACTTGGTCTGCCAAGACATACTCCTCATATAATTCATAGTAATGCCGCATATTCAGAATAATCATCACTCTGCGTGCTATCATGGCGAATGGAAGTCGCCCTGCTCGATCCCACCGACCTCGAAATCGTTCGCCTGCTGCAGGACAACGCCCGCCTTCCACAGGTTGAAATCGCCCGTACGGTAGGTCTCGCCCCGTCCGCTGTCCTCGAGCGACTGCGCAAGCTGGAAGCGAAGGGGATCATCACCGGCTACGTCGCCCAGATCGACCCGCGAGCCGTCGACCAGCGCCTCCTCGCCTTCATCGCCGTGCGCACGACCGATCGCCCCGGCGAGGGCCGCGTCGCCAACGAGCTCGCGGCGATTCCGGAAGCGCTCGAAGTCCACCACGTGGCGGGCGACGACTGCCTGATGCTGAAGGTGCGCGCGCGCGATCCCCAGCACCTGGCGCAGATCCTGCGCGAGCGTCTCGGCGCCATTGCCGGCGTGCAGTCGACGCGGACGACGATCGTGCTCGAGACGATCAAGGAATCGGTGCGGTTGTTGATCCCCGCGGCCGCCGTGTCGGAGGAGGTCGCGTCATGAGCTCGCCGACCCGACTCGCCTACGCGGCGCTCGTCGCGGTCTGCGTGATCTGGGGCACCACCTATCTCGGCATCCGCGTCGCGCTCGAGGCCGTGCCGCCGGCGCTGATGGGAGCGTTCCGCTGGATCATCGCCGGCACGCTGCTCGTGATCTACGTGCGGCTGCGCGGCCAGGCGCTCCCGCACGTCGCGAGCTGGCGCAGCCTGGCGCTCCAGGGGCTGCTGATGATCGGCTTCGGCAACGGCTTCGTGAACTGGGCCGAACAGTCGGTACCGAGCGGCCTCGCCGCCGTGGTGATCGCGACAGCGCCGTTCTTCATGGCCGGCGTCGAAGCGTTCCACTCCGACGGCGAACGCCTGTCGCGCCGGGCGCTTCTCGGTCTCGTCTTCGGGTTCATCGGCATTCTGGTGCTCGTGTGGCCCGACCTGCAGTTCGACAACACGCAGGGGGCACAGTTCGTGCTCGGATTGCTGGCGCTTCAGGTCGCGTGTCTCGGGTGGGCGATTGGATCGTCGTATTCGAAGCGGCATCCGCACGGCGAATCCGTGATCGGCGCCACGGCCGTGCAGATGATTTTCGGCGGCCTGATCATGCTGGTCGTCGGGACGCTCGGCGGCGAGTGGGGACGCGTGTCGCTCCACGGCCGTGGCCTCGCCGCGCTCGCGTATCTGACCGTGGCCGGATCGATCGCAGGTTTCGTCTCGTATATCTACGCGCTGCAGTACCTGCCGGTCTCGACGGTCTCGATCTACGCGTATATCAATCCGCTGATCGCCGTGATCCTCGGCGCGCTGCTCCTCGGCGAGCCGTTCAGCGCCCGCACCGTGGTCTCGATGGCCATCGTCTTCGTCGGCGTGGCGCTGGTCAAGCAGCCGGCCACGAAGGCGTCGCCCGTTCGCGCGAGCCGACTCGCCGAACCGGCCTAGTCGTCGATCCGCGATCGACGATTCCGCTTATCCTTCTCTCATGCGCCTGCCGCCGATCGGCAGCCTGACGGCCAACGCCGCGGGCTGGGGATTCTTTCTCTGCACGGACAAGTCGATGCGAACAGGCCGTGGCGGCGAGTACGTCGCGGCCATTCTTCAGGACGCCACCGGCGAGCTCGTCGCGCGGGTGCTCGACAACGTCGATCGGCTGAAAGACGAATTCGAGGCCGGCGAGTTCGTCAAGGCGCAGGGACGGTTGGTCGCGTTCAACGGCCGATCGCAGTTCCAGATCGACTCGATCCGCCGCGTGATGCTCGCGCCCGATTCGCAGGATCGACGTGAGGGCTTTCGCGAGGAACTGCTCGTGCCCACGGCGCCGCGGCCGATGGCCGAGATGTGGGCGGAGCTGGAGCAGGTAGTGGCAGGCCTTGGAAACCCGCACCTGCGAACGCTCTTGACGGCGATCGTCGCCACCAACGAAGCGAAGCTGAAGATCTGGCCGGCCGCCCGCGCGGTCCATCACGCCTATCGAGGGGGGTTCCTCGAGCACGTGCTGAAGGTGGCCGAGGTCGGTCGATCGCTTGCGACTCAGTACGACGCCGATGCGGATCTGGTGATCGCCGGCGCGCTGCTGCACGACATCGGCAAGCTCCAGGAGCTCGACTACGACGTCACGACGTCCTACACCCGCGACGGCAACCTGATCGGGCACATCACGCTCGGAGCGGTGCAGGTCGCCGACGCCATCCGTAAGATTCCGGATTTCCCGGAGGCTCTCCGGAGCGCCCTGATCCATCTCATCGCGTCGCATCACGGCGAACGCGATCACGGATCGCCGGTCGAACCGATGACCATCGAGGCCTACATCCTCGCCGCAGCCGATAATCTGGATGCGACGATCTACCAGGTGCGCCACGCCATGCGGCAGAAAGATGGCACCGACGAGTTCACGAGCTATCAGCCGCGACTGGGGCGATCGTTGTGGAAGGGACCGGCGACGTGATCGTCTGCCGGCGATCGCCGGCGGCAATCGCGCTGGCGCTGCTGCTCCTTGCATCGAGCAGGGCGGTCGCGCAGGACAACCCGGCACCGGCCGCGTCGCCCTCCGGAACATCCGCAGCCGCTGTCGCGACATTCCTTGGCGGTGCGGCGCTCGGCCTGGGACTCCACGAGAGCGGCCATGTGGGCATGGCTCTCATTTTCGATGCGAACCCCGGTGTCAAGGGCGTGTCGTTCGGTCCGATCCCCTTCTTCGCCATCACGCACGACACAGTCTCGCCGGCGCGCGAGTATGCGATCTCGGCCGCGGGATTCTGGATGCAGGCCGCGTCGAGCGAATGGATCCTGACGCGGCGGCCACGGCTCCGAGACGAGCACGCGCCGCTCGCGAAAGGCATGCTTGCGTTTCATGCCGTGGCGTCGGCGGCGTATGCCTTCGCCGCGATTGCAGGGGTGGGACCCGACGAACGCGACACGCTCTCGATGGCCGGCACGCTCAGATGCAAGGAAGGATGGGTGGGCGCCATGGTGATCGCGCCCGCGGCGTTCGACGTGTGGCGGTATCGGAATCCCGAGGCGAAATGGGCTCGGTGGGCGTCGCGTGCGGCGAAAATCGGACTGGTCGTCGCCGTCGCCAGGGCAGCTCAGTAGGGGCGCACTGCGTGCGCCCGATCAGGCGGAGCTAAACGTCCGCCCTGCACATCGCATCACATTTCCGGCGGCGTGCCGCGCTGCCCGAGCGCGAACGTCATCGTGCCCTCCACGACCACCTTGCCATCGACGGTGGCGACGCCGCGCAGCTGGCCCATACGGCTGCGCAAGCGCCTCACGACGGCTTCGATAATCACGACGTCGCCGGGATGCACCGGACGGCGATAGCGCACTTTCGCGATGCCCATGAAGTAAATGAGCTTCTCGCGGTTCTGCGGCTTCGAGAGAATCAGGATGGCCCCCACCTGCGCCACCGCCTCGGTGAGGATCGTCGGCGGCAGAACGGGCAGCCCGCCGTCCGGCGGGTGCGCCAGATACCGCTCGTTCAGCGACACGTTCTTGACGCCGACAATGCGCTGGTCGGGCTCGAACTCGGTAATGCGATCCACCAGGAGAAACGGGTAGCGGTGCGGGAGAATCCGCTCGATCGCGGTGTAGTCAAGGGGCAGCGCCACCGGGTCCATCGTCACGTCAGTATCAGTCACAAGCTGTTCTAGTCTCCGGGCTACGGACTCCAGGCTGCAGGCTTCAGTAACCGAGTGTCACGCCATCGGATCGCGGATCGGACGCGCCGAGGCGCAGCCCCGTGGCGGGATCGATCTGGATCGCGTGCACGTCCCCCATGTCGGACACCATGTCGACCCGATGCCCCAGCGCCGTCAGCGCGGTGACCACGTCGGTGGGGAAGCCCTGCTTCTCGACCATCACGCTGTCGGGATACCACTGGTGATGGAATCGTGGCGCGTCCACGGCTTCCTGTACGTCCATCCCGAACTCGAGCACGTTCAGCACTACCTGCAGGACCGTCGTGATGATGCGGCCGCCGCCGGTGCTGCCCAGCACCAGGACGGTGCGCCCATCTTTCGTGACGATGGTCGGCGTCATCGAGCTGAGCATGCGCTTTCCCGGCGCGATGGCGTTCGCCTCGCCGCCGAGCAGCCCGAACATGTTCGGCGAGCCCGGCTTGGCGCTGAAATCGTCCATCTCGTTGTTCAACAGGAAGCCGGCGCCAGCGACGACCTGCCCGTTGCCGTAGGCGCCGTTTAGGGTTGTAGTGGTCGACACGGCGTTGCCGTCGGCATCGACGACGGAGTAGTGCGTCGTCTCCGAATGTTCGGTACTGATGCGGCTGGCCCGCCTGGATCGACGAGCTCGGCGTCGCCCTCGTCACCGAGATGCCGTCACGAAGCGATGCTGCGTAGGCCTTCGACAGAAGGCCGGGCAGCGGTACTGGAAAGAATTCCGGGTCGCCGAGCCACTGGGCGCGGTCAGCGTAGACGCGCCGCTCGGCCTCCACCATCAGATGAATAGTTCGGGAAGCGTTCTGGCCGTAAGTCGCGAGCGGGAATCCTTCGAGGATGTTCAGCAACTCGACGAGGGCGGCGCCGCCCGAGCTCGGTGGCGGCATCGAGACGATCTCATAGCCGCGGAACGTGCCAGTGACCGGCGCCCTCTCTTTCGGCGAATAGGCCGCGAGGTCGCTTCGGGCAATCAGGCCGCCGCTCCTCTCCATTTCGCGCACGATGAGATCCGCGATCGGGCCACGATAGAACGCGTCGGCGCCGCCCCGCGCGATGAGCGTGAGCGTCTTTGCGAGGTCGGGCTGGACCAGGTGTTCCCCTTCTGCCGGGGGCGTGCCGCCGCTGCCGAAGAACGCCGCCACCGAGGAGGGGAACTTCGACAGCTTGCCCGACCCGCTCTGAAACGACTTCGCCATCTCCAGGCTCACGTCGAACCCGTCATGCGCGAGCGCGATCGCCGGCGCGATCACCTTGGCGAGCGGCAGCCGTCCATGTTGCTTGTGCGCATGCAGAAGTCCCGCGACCGCGCCCGGCACGCCGGACGCGAGCGGGCCCATCCGGCCGCGCTCAGCAACGGCGTTGCCCTGCTCATCGAGGAACATGTCGCGCGTCGCCCGGGCCGGCGCCACTTCGCGGAAGTCGATCGTGGTGGCCCGCCCATCGGCGAGCCGGATCACCATGAACCCGCCGCCGCCGAGATTGCCGGCCTCGGGATGCGTCACCGCCAGTGCGAAGCCAACGGCAACCGCGCCGTCGATCGCGTTTCCGCCCGCGCGCAGCACCTGGATCCCGACGCCCGACGCGTGCGCTTCCGTGGATCCGACCAGCCCATGCCGCGCGTGAACGGGCTCGCGCGACGCGCCTCTGCGCACGACGGGGGCGCTGACCACGAGCGCGAACACGAGGGCGGTGGCGTAAAAGCGGAAGAGTGACACAGGGGTGCCCTGAGGGGCGTTCACGTCGCAACGAAAGTTTACCAGTATAATCCGCTTGGGCCGTCTCCCGGCGGCCCGCGGTCCGAATGTCCCAGGCCCCTCCGAATACGCCGCCGCCCGCCGCCCCGTCGGTCGGTGAGGCGGCAGAACTGCTCGTCACCCTTTTCGAGCTCGGCCGCGAAGTCACGTCGGTCCTCGATCTCGACGAGCTGCTCGAGAAGATCCCGCAGCTCATCTCGCGGTTGACGCCGTTCAAGGCGTTCGCCGTATGGCTGCTCGACGAGAAGAGCGAGGAGCTCCGCATCGCCTACGCCGTCGGCTACCCGGAGGACGTCAAGCGGCACTTCCGGCTGCGTCTGGGCCAGGGCATCATCGGCACCGCCGTCGCCGAGGGCCGGTCGCTGCTGATCGACGATGTGCACGCTGACGCCCGCTATGTCGGACAGCTCACGGGTGTGACCTCGCAGCTGGCGGTGCCGCTGCGGCGCAAGAAGCGCGTCATCGGCGCGCTGAACCTGTACGGCGAGTCTGCCGGGCAATTTACGGCGCGCGACGAGGCGATGCTGCGGCAGTTCGCGGCGCACGTCGCGGTTGCGATCGAGAACGCGCGGCTGTTCGAGCGCGAGCGCGAGGTACTCGGCCACGCTCGAGACCCTCGCCGAGATCGGCCGTGAGGTGGCGTCGATTCTCGATCTCGATCAGCTCCTCGAACGCGTCGCGACGCTGGTCCACAAGGTGATTGCCTATCGCACGTTCGGCATCTTCCTGCTGAACGAGCGCGCGCAGATCCTCGACCTCAAGCTCGCCATCCGTTTCGGCAATCGCGCCGGCTCGCCGCAGCTCAAGGTAGGCGAAGGGATCGTCGGCTACGCCGCCGAGCACAAGGCCGTCGTCAACGTCCCCGACGTGACCAAGGACACCCGCTACATCCCGTGGGTCGAGGATTGCCGGTCCGAGCTGGCGATCCCGCTGCTCGTCAAGGATCGCTGCATTGGTGTGCTCGATCTCGAGAGCCCCAACTACGACGCGTTCAGCAAGCATGATGTCGAGCTGCTGACGCTGCTCGCCAGCCAGGTGGCGGTCGCCGTCGAGAACGCGCGGCTCTATGAAACGCTGCGTTCGAACGAGGATCGGCTCGAGCGCGAGTTGAGCTTCGCCCAGCGCGTGCAGATTGCGCTGCTGCCGACCGGGCTTCCGAAGCGGCTGAAGGGGGTCGACGTCGCGGCCCGCTTCGTGCCCGCCCGCGAGCTTGGAGGCGACCTCCACGACTTCCTCTCGCCCGAAGCCAGCAGCCTGGTCGTCGCCGTCGGCGACGTGTCGGGGAAGGGCGTGCCCGCGGCGCTCTACAGCGTGTTCGCCGGCGAGCTGGTCCGGTCGCGCACGTTCCGCCGTCGTTACCAGCCAGAGCGGTTCAGCCCGTCGGGCGTGCTCGGGGCGATGAACACGATCTTGTACGAGCGGCAGCTCGAGTCGTACTACTGCACCCTGTGCTATGCCTTCTTCGACTTCAAGCGCCGCGTGCTGACGCTGGCGAACTCGGGGCTTCCGTATCCGCTCAAGAGCACCGCGGAGGCTTGCCTTCCGATAGAGCTCCCCGGCATCCCGCTGGGCACGTTCCCGGGAGTGGAGTACGACCAGCTCTCGCTCGAAATTGCCATCGGTGATGTCTTCGTGTTCTGCACCGATGGCATCTACGAGACGTTCAACGCCGCCGAAGAGGAGTTCGGGACCGAACGTGTTGCGGAGACGGTGCAGACCCATCGCGGCGAATCGGCGCAGTTGATTGCGGCGTCCATCTTCGACGCGGTGGACGGCTTCCGCGGCGAAGCTCCACAGGGCGACGACATGACGGTCGTCGTCGTCAAAATCACGGCGTAGGTGCGTCAGGTGCGTCGGGTGCGGGGTGCGAGGGTGCTTGCTGGTGCGGCGCTGGCGTGCCTTGCGCTGTACGCCGCGACTCCCTCAGGTGCGCAAGATGCGCTGGGAACGACGTTCAGCAAGGCATTCGCGAGCAGGATAGGCGCGATCGCGTCGAGCGCGGACGGCGTCATCGGCTACTCGATCATCGACATTACCAGCGGCGAGCGCTTCGATCGATTGGAGACGACCGCCTTTCCGGCCGCATCGACGATCAAGCTGACCGTCCTCTACGAGCTGTTCAAGCAGGCCGAAGACGGGCGCGTCGACCTCGACGAATCGCGGCCGCTCGACCGAACCCATGCCGTCCCGGGCGGGCTGCTCTACGAGCTGACAACGCCGTCGCTCTCGCTGCGCGACCTGGCGGTGGCCATGATTCTCCAGAGCGACAACACCGCGGCGAACGTCCTGATCGATCGGCTGGGCATGGACGCGGTCAATACGCGCATCGCAGCTCTTGGCCTGGCCGGTACACGTCTGCGACGGCGGATGATCGATCTCGAGGCGGCGCGCCGCGGCGACGAGAACATCTCCACGCCCTCCGATCTTGCGACGATGATGCTGGCGTTTCACAATGGTATCGGCTTGTCGGCGCTGTCGAAGAAGACGGCGCTCGACATCCTGCAGAAGCAGAAGACCACGCCGATCTCGACCGGCGTTCCTTCCGACGTGCCCGTTGCGAGCAAGCCGGGCGATCTCGAAGGCGTTCGCGCCGACGCCGGCATCGTCTACGTGCCCGGCCGGCCGTATGTGTTCGTGGTCATGGGGACGTTCCTGCGTGAGACGAGCGACATCGAACGGCCGCTCCAGGATCTTGCACGCACCAGCTACGAGTACTTCAGTCGCCGGGCGACTCTGTCAGCCTACGGCCGCGCTCTGCGGTAGACCACAAAAAAAAGCGGCGGCCTTATGCGACCGCCGCCCCGTTTATGAAAAGCGAGCGCGCCGACGGGTGAATCAGCCCCTGCCGCGCACTCGCAAATGATTCTCGCGAATGTGGAGGCCGATCGAACGACCACCGAACGTGCCGAACTCCTCCACGCGTCCGGTCACTTCGACGCGTGCGCCGCGCGGCGGCACGCGTCCCGACTGCGACACCACGGTCACTTCGCCGGTCGAGTCCTGAACTTTGTAGACCTTGAACGGCACGAGCGGCACGCCCCACGAACTGCTCACGACGCCCTCGATCGCGACGTTCCGGTTGTAGTACCGGCCCGGGTTGTACTGGATGTCGGCAATGTTCGGCGAACGGGTCGCGCACGCTGAGGCGCCCAATGTCGCCGTGAGAATCGCCATCAACGCCGCCCGCTTCATGATGGTCATTGTCATGCCTCAGTGGTCGCGCCGAATCGTTGAACGCCTGCAGTTGAAGAGACGGGATACGGCGGTGCCAGCGCCTGCCTGAGTTACGCATCCCGTTGACCCGACGCGACCGCAGTCAGGAACTACAAGGAGCGTGCCGAGTCGGAATTTGCGAAATTGCGAAAGAATTCGACCGATAGTGCGCGGGGCGCCGTCATCGGGACAGGACGGAGGACGGTGGCCAGCGGACAAGGGCCGCGTCGCCATCGGGCAACGTCGCCGGGGCGCATGGCCACGGGCCCCTACTCTGCGACCCTAGTAAGCAGCGAGATAGCGTTCAACTTCCCACGGCGACACCTGGCGAATGTAATCGAACCACTCCTCGCGCTTCGCCTCGACGAAGTGATTGAAGATGTGATCGCCGAGCGTTTCCCGCACGAGGTCGTCTTTCTCCAGTTCGTCCAGCGCCTCGCTCAGGTTCATCGGGAGCTCGTCGATCCGCAGGTGCCGCCGCTCGCGGTGGCTCATCTTGTAGATGTTCTTGTTCACCGGCGGTCCCGGATCGAGCTGCTTCTCGATCCCGTCGAGACCCGAGCGGAGGATGACGGCGAGCGCCAGATACGGGTTGCACGACGGATCCGGCATACGCAACTCGATGCGGGTCGCGTCGCCACGCGCGGCCGGCACGCGCACCAGCGGGCTTCGATTCCGTTCGGACCACGCGATGTTGGTGGGCGCCTCGTAGCCCGGCACGAGACGCTTGTAGGAATTCACGAGCGGGTTGGTGATCGCGCAAAAGCCCTTCGCGTGCCTGAGGAGCCCGCCGATGTAATACAGGCAGGTCGGGCTGAGCTGCCACGGCCCCTCCGGCTCGAAGAAGATGTTCCGTCCGCCGGAAAAGAGCGATTGATGCGTATGCATCCCCGAGCCATTGATTCCGAAGAGCGGCTTGGGCATGAACGTCGCATGCAGATCGTGGCGCATCGCTACGTTCTTCACCACGAACCGGAACGTGCTGATATTGTCGGCGGTCGCCAGCACGTCGTCGTACCTGAAGTCGATTTCATGCTGCCCGGCGGCGACTTCATGATGTGCGGCCTCGACGTGGAAGCCCATCGCCTCGAGGGCGAGGACGATCTCCCGGCGCACCTCCTCGCCCTGATCCACCGGGGTCAGGTCGAAGTAGCTGCCGGTGTCGTGGGTCTCGGTGGTCGGCACGCCGTTCCGCCGCTGGAAGAGGAAGAACTCCGCTTCCGGTCCGGCATTCATGACGTAACCCTGCCCGGCGGCCAGCGCGATGACGCGCTTCAGCGTCGATCGCGGACAGCCCTCGAACGGCTCGCCGTCGGGCCGGTAGATGTCGCAGATCATCCGCGCCACTTTCTCGCCGCCGGCATTGCCCCACGGGAAGACGGCAAATGTGTCGAGGTCGGGCCGCAGGTACATGTCCGACTCTTCGATGCGGACGAAGCCCTCGATCGAGGAACCGTCGAACATGATTTCGCCGTTCAGCGCGTCGCGGAACTGGCGATCCGGGATCTCGACGTTCTTGATGGTGCCGAGGATGTCTGTGAACTGCAGGCGAAGAAACTTCACCTTCTCCTGTTCGGCCCGCTCGAGAATCGCGGCCTTCACGGCGTCCTGTGATGGGGTTTTCGGCGGCATGTTTGGACGGCCCTCTGCCAAGCCAGCAGCGATCAGCCGCTCGGCTCCTGCTCCGGTCGCATGAAAACCTGACCGGCCAACACGAAACAACCGCGACGATGGCCGTTGGGCTGCGTGAAACGTGCAGAGTGTACTTCAAGTCGTGCAGAGGGCGCGGAACAGGCCAATTTTACGAACAGCTCGTCTGATCGCTTGGACGCACGTGAAGAGACATATCAGTCAGGGAGGCAGTGCCATGCGGAAGTTCTTCGTCATTGCGTCGGCGTTGGTCGTAGCAAGCGCGGGGATGACGGCGGCGACGCTACAATCCGCCCCCCCGCGCGGAGATCAGCAGGCCGAGTGGTTACCAGGTGAGATTGACGAGGTTGTCGCCGGTGCGCTCGAACTCGTCGACGACCAGGCGCCCCAGATTCGCCGGCTCGCAATCATGCCCGGCCGCGGCGTCGAGCTCGGCGTCACCATCCGCGACCTGGACAGCGATCAGGTCAAGTCGGGTAGCGGCGCCGTGGTCGAGGACGTGCGCGCGGGCAGCGCCGCCGAGAAGGCCGGCATCCGCAAGGGGGATGTGATCGTCGAGTTCGACGGCGAGCGCGTACGTGGTCAGCGTCACCTGTCGCGGCTGGTCAGCGAGACGCCCGAAGGCCGCACGGTGAAGACTGCCGTGATGCGCGACGGCACACGGGTCGACCTCTCTGTCACCCCGGCGACTGCCGAGCGCGCGGCCGGATCGGATTTCGAGTTCTTCGTTCCTGGACCCGATCACATGCCGGGAATGCCGCGCGAGGGTGCTCGATTCTTCTCCGACGAACCCAATGTTCAGCGGTTCAACCGGGGCGACGGCTTCTCCATGCCGGGCCGCGGTCGGCTGGGGGTCGGCATCGAGTCGCTGACACCGCAGCTCGCCGATTACTTCGGTGCGAAGGGCGGCGCGCTCGTGACGAGCGTTCAGGCGGACTCACCGGCAGCCAAGGCCGGCTTGAAGGCCGGCGACGTCATCACCAGCGTGAACGGCACCGAGATCAAGGATCCCCGCGGCCTCACCGAAGCTGTGCGCAGCGCCGCCGACGGCGCGGCGCTCAATCTTGGTTATGTGCGCGACAAGAAAACGGGGACGGTGATGGCGACGCTGGAAAAATCCGAGAAGCCAGTGGTGCGGCCATCTGAGCGGCCGATCTGAATTGCGGATTGTGGATTGCGGGTTGTGGATTGAGCGACATGTAGGGCGGACCTTGAGGTCCGCCTACATCTCGCTAGGCTTCCGCGACCATCGTCTGCGCGCCGGCCGCCGGAAGCGTCGTCACGAGCGTGGCGAGCTGGGCGGCGAAGATCGTGGCCAGGGCGCGGACTTCGCCGCGAAGCTCTCGACCATCCTTCACCTCGGCCGCCAGGACTCCAACGCATCCATCAGAGGTCACAATCGGCGCAACCAGCGCACCGGGCGCCTCGCTCGTCGCGGGGACGGCACGAAGCTCGCCGGTGCGCCACGCTGCGGCCGTCGCATTGTCGGCGTCAGTCGAGAGGCTTCCCATCTTCGACAACGTGGCGGCCGGATACCCGTGCGTCAGGAGCGGATACAGCACCCGCCCGCTCTGGTCTGCCACCCAGACGATCAGCCCGGGCGCTTTCAGGACGTCGGCGGCGCGTGTGAGCAGCGCGGGGAGGTCGCCGGCGTCGAGCACACGGGCGAGGTCGGCGCAAATCTTTGCGGCCTTGGTCAAGTCGATCGGCGGTGGCGATGACGACGGAAGCGGAGCGGCGACGCTGATCGGCACCTGGGGCGGTGTAAACAGCTCGGGCGCCCGCTCGACAACCCGCGCCGAGGGCAGCGGAGGAGCGGCCGGCGCGCTTGCCGCGGGCTGCGATGACGACGTCGCCACCGGCTCCATTTTCAGCTTCGGCCCGGTTTCGGTCAGCGCCTTCAGCGCCGAGATGACGTCCACTTCGCGCTCGGGGATTGGCGCCAGGAGCAGTACCGCAATCATGAGGACGGCGGCAGCGCCGGCCGTTGCGTAAAGCTGACGCCAGCGCAGCGCCGTGATGGCGCTGTCGTGCGCGGCCTGCTCGCTGACACGTGCGGCTTCCACCCGTTCGCCGACGGCGGTGCCCGCGCCGAAGCTCTCATTGAAGATGACGTCCGACGCCATCAGCGCCTGACCGTCGCCGACATATTGACGCGCGCGCTGGTCCAGCTTCCGAAAGTCCTCGAGCGCGGTCCTCGCCGCCTGCACCGCCGTCCGCGTGCCTTCGGCCTTCGCATCCGCCGCCATCGACGCCATGCCCTTATCCACCCGTGCGAGATGCTCGGCGGCCCGCTGCATCCAGAAGTCGGTCCCCTGCCCCTGGGCGACATAGCCTTGCTGCGCTGTGCGCAACTGCATCAGATCGGTGGCGACGGCCCGCGCCTGCGCGTCGAACATCGTCCTGGCCCCCTCTTCGCCACCGAGAGCCCGCTGGGCGTTGAAGACCACGAAGCCGCCTGCCACCAGCGCGCCAAGGGCGGCAAGCAGCAGGGCGATGCGAACAACTCGGCTCGTCATGGGTGGGACCCTAGTGAAGATCGGTGGCGGCTTCGGCGGTGAGGCGCCCAGGCGACTGGAGCGCATAGGCGAGCCCGCCGGGGAGGCTGGCGACGACAGTGATCACGAGATACAGCAGAGCCAGCGAGACCGCGAGCTCCGCGGGGACGCCGATCCGGCCGAAGAGCAGGATGTAGAGGGCTTCTCGCACGCCAAGACCGTTCACGCTCACCGGCACCATGCCGGCAAGTGAGACGAGCGGCACGAAGACAGCGACGGCGGTGAGCGGTATTGACAAGGACAAAGCGTGCGCGCCCAAGAATACCACGCCGATGACAATGAACTGGAAGACGATCGACAGCAGCATCGCCGGTACCAGCACGCCGATCGCGCGGGTGTACGGCGTCGCCGCCTCGTAGAGCGACGCGGCACGCGCGCGCATGCGCTTGAGCGGCGAGCGCGCGATCAGGCGATCGGCGATGCGATAGGCATGCGGGCTGAACAGCAGCAGATTCGCCATGACGTAGCCTGCCGCGAGCAGCCACGTCAGCGTCTTGAGCGAGATCCCGTAGAGGGCGACCGGCGGCGCGAAATACGTCGCGACCAGCGCGATCAGGAGCAGCGCGCACAGGCCCGTATTGCGCTCCATGAAGACCGACATCGTCGCGCGCGCCGGCGCGCCGGTGTCGCGGGCGAGCAGCACGGCTTTCACCGCGTCACCGCCGACGATCGTCGGCAGGAACAGGTTGAAGAACATGCCGGTGAAATAGAAGCCGAGGAGCCGCGGGTACGGCGTCGAGAGGCGCACGGGCGCCAGGAGAATCCGCCACTTCAGCGCGGAGGTCGCCTGGCCCACGATGTAGAGGGCGACGCACACGGCCACCAGCCCGAACTGCGCGTTCCTGAGAGTCGAGGGAATCTCTCGTGCGTCGGTCCAGAAGAACACCAGCACGTAGAGCGCAATCGTGACGGTGGGCTTGAGCCAGCGGCCCAGACCCGATCGGCCGGACCGGCGGATGAGCGACCCCACCTCCGCCGCCGGGGGCGTCTCGTCCGGTGAGGACATAGGGCGACTATAGCAGGTCGGATCAGGTCGGAGCAGGTTCTGTAGGGGCGCACTGCGTGCGCCCAAGTCGGCACGTAGGCCCGAGCTTTAGCTCGGACGACCTGATCAGACCTGATCCGACCCGCTAGTAGGTCGGCAGGTACGGCGACAGGTACTGGGCGATGATCGTGAAGCGGTTGGTGAAGATGAGCACGCCGATGGCGCACAGGAGCACCCCGGACGTCACTTCGATCGCGTGATAGTGCTTGCGGATGCGCGCGAAGGCCGAAAAGAACTGGTTGATCGCAATCGACGTCAGCAGAAAGGGCACGCCCAGGCCGAGCGAATAGACGGCGAGCAGCCGGATGCCCTGCCCAACGGTTTCCTGCGCCCCGGCGATGGTCAGGATTCCCGCCAGAATGGGGCCGATGCACGGCGTCCAGCCGAAGGCGAAGGCTAGCCCGACGAGGAAGGCCCCGAGGACGCCGCGTGGCTTGCGATCGACCTGCACCCGCTTTTCGCTGTACAGCCGGTCGATGCGCAGCAGCCCCATCGTGTGCAAGCCGAAGACGAAGACGACCACCCCGGCGATCTTTCCGAGCAGCCGCAGGCGGCTCGTGTCCTGCAGGAACTGGCCAATCGCGCTCGCCGCGGCGCCCAGCGACACGAACACGACCGAGAAGCCGAGCACGAAGAACAGCGACGCGATGACCACGCGGCGCCTCGAGCTCGCGACGGCCGCTGCGGCCGCGCCGCCGGTGCCCTGCATTTCGTCCAGGGTGACCCCCGAAATGTACGAAAGATATCCGGGGATGAGCGGCAGGACGCAGGGTGAGACGAACGACAGCAGCCCGGCGAAGAACGCCGTAAGAAAGGTGGGGGTCGCGTTCTCGAACATGAACGTCGCCTACCCGTCGTTCTTCATCTTGTCCTGGACGGGCGTGAGCGGGATGATGTTGAGCTGAGGCAGCGCTGCCGACAGCCCGTCCCACTTCTGCTCGTTGACCTCTTGGAACATGAAGTCCCATTTCCAGCGTTCGGACGGGTTCGACGCGTCCAGCCAATGCTTCGCGGGGACGGGCCGCGAGAAGCTGATCGATCCAAGGCCCGCGTAGGCTGCGTTCGACGACAGCTGTTCGGCGATCGCCACGCGCACGTCGGCCGGCGAGGTGAGCGGCAGCGGCGACCCGAGCGCCGTCGCGACCCGCAAAAAGATGTCGCGGTCGTCGAGCGCATCGCCCGGCGGAGCAAACACCCGCGCCGATGCCTGCACACGCCCCTGATCGTTGGTGTAGGTGCCGTCTTTCTCGACCCACGCCGAGCCCGGCAGCACGATGTCGGCGGCCCGCGCCAGGTCGGTCATCAGGACGCCCTGGTAGACAAGAAGCGGCACCTTGCCCGACCGCCGCGCCGCCGCCACCCAGGACACATCGCCGATTGAACCCTCCGGTCCCGGGTCGAATACGTAGAGCGCGCCGACCTGACCGGCTTCGACAGCCTGCCGGAGCGCCGAGAGATCCGGCGACGACGAGTCGCCGACCGGGAGCCCCAGATCGCGAGCGCCGTGCACATTCGGCGCGTCGACCGCCGGCACCTTGAACTTCGTGCCGGCCGGCTGCTTCCTGTCGCTCACGTTCCAGCTCACCGCTATCGCGCCCGCGAGCCGTTCGACGAGGAAGATCTCCTCGTTCGACGCGTGAGCCGACAGCAGGAACGTCAGTCCCGAGGGGCCGGCGGTGGCGCGTTCCGCCAGCGCCTTGAGCGCCGCATCCCACGTCGTCGACTGGTGGTGCCCGTCGCCCTCCCGGACGAGCGGCGCGGTCAATCGGGAATCGCCTTCGATCCAGTGGTAGCCGAAGCGGCCGATGTCGCACATCCAGTAGCCGTTGACCGCCGGCTCGTAGCGCGGCGTGAAACGGACCAGGCGCGCGCCCTTCGCCCATTCCGGCTTGGCCTTGATCCAGGCCGTCGTGCTGCAGCCCTTTGAGCACAGCGTGCAGATCGAGTCGACTGCGTCAGGGTTGTCCCACGGCCGCGACTTGAAGCGATAGTCACGCGTCGTGATCGCGCCGACCGGGCACACGTCCATCAGGTTGCCGGAGATCAGCGAGTGCACGCCCTGCTCGTTGAACGTCGCGATCTGGCTGTCGTTCCCGCGCGCGACGATGCTGATCTGCGCGTCGTCGTCGACCTCGCGCATGAAGCGGACGCAGCGCGTGCAGAGGATGCAGCGATTGCGATTCAGCATCAGCGTCGGGCCGAAGTCGACGTCGGCCTTCACGCCCTCTCCGTCGAAGGTGCGGCGCGCGAACTCCATGCGGCTATCGTTGGGCCCGAAGGAATACGAGAAGTCCTGCAGCGGGCACTCGCCGCCCTTGTCGCAAACCGGGCAATCGAGGGGGTGGTTGATCAGCAGGAACTCGAAGACGCCGGCACGCGCCGCGACCACATCGGGCGAGCCCGTCACGATGACCATGCCGTCGGTGGCGACGGTCGAGCAGGCGGTCTGGAGCTTGGCCATCTTCTCGATCTTGACCAGGCAGACGCGGCAGGACCCGTCGATGCTGATGCCCGGGTGGTAGCAGTAATAGGGCACGGAAACGCCCCGCTCAATGGCGGCCTGGAGGACGGTCTTGCCCTTCTCGACGGTGACCGACTGGCCGTCGATGGTCAGCGTGACAGTGTCCATATTCTCAAAATCATACCCGGATCAGCTCGATCCGCCACAGTGTCCTCCTATGCGCACCAAACTGCCGAAGGTCGCCGACGGCAATATGCCCTCCGGCTGACCTTGACATGTTTGTGGACGAGTCTTAAATTGCTTCCACCCCACCTTGTTTTCGCCGGTGTCGCGGGGTCGGGTTCCGAGGCGAACGTCTCTCCCATCGCAGGGGTTCCCAGCTTCTGCCGGTGGCTCGCCTCGCAGCCCGATTGAGGACGCCGGGTGAGACGGAGGCCGCCATGCAGGCTACTCCCGTACGCGCCCGCCTCGGCTCGGCGCTCGAATGGTTCGTGGCGGCCCTGTTTCTCGTCGCCACGATTGCCGTGGCCCTGCTCATCGCCCGCGAGCTTCGCGTCTCCACCCCCGTCGCGCAGGCCGCGCCCGAGACCGATGCGGTATTGCCCGCGGCCGTTCCCGCGCGCGCGATCTCGGTCCCCGTGTTGCTGCTGCTCGACGGCAAGGAAGTGCGCGTTGGCGATCCCGTCGATACCGTGGCGCGGAACCTGGGCAGGGGCGCAGAGGTCGGACGTCAGCTCGTCGATCGCGGCGCGCTCGGCGATCGGCTGACGCGGTTCTACGAGCACCGCGGCACGCGGTTCGTCCTGGTGTTCGAGCCGTTCGAACGCAACGGCACCATGAGAGTCGCGGGGATCTACCTGCAGTAGGGCGCATGTAGCGCGGAGCTTTTGCTCCGCATCGAAGGGCGGACCTGAAGGTCCGCCCTTCAGATTGTCGGGACTAAAGTCCGGTCCTACTGCTTCTGGATCCGGACCGGCGTTATGCGGTCGCGATTCACCAGGACGGTTCGCAGTTTCGCCTTCAACGGCAGCGTCTTCGTCACTTCCGCCTCGTTCATCGTCACGGTCACGTCCTCGGTCGACCCATCAGCGTAGAGCAGCGACACGGTCACAGGAAATTCGAAGACGTGTGTGGCGGGCTGTTTGAGCCGTACGATCACCGAGGTCGCGTCCTGAGACACGGTGTGCGACACCGACATCGTCGGCAGGTCCTGGCCCAGGATCCAGCGATCGAAGAAGCCCTCCAGTGAACGCCCCGATTCCTGTTCGAAGGCAGTCCGCAGATCCGTGGTGTCGGCCTTGGCGAACCGGTGGTCGGTGTAGAAGCGCCGGAGGGATCGGAAGAAGACGTCGTCGCCAAGCATGCGACGCAGCATGTGCAAGGCGGACGCGCCCTTGTTGTAGACCAGCGCACGAAAGATCCGCCCGTCGCCCTTGACGTGCCCGAGCCGGTATCCCAGCGAGATCGGCCCCTGATCGGACATCTCCAGGGTCCACTGCGCGAACTCGCGCAGCAATCCCCCGAACACCTGCGGCCCGCGCTGGTGCTCCGCGTAGAGCGCGGCAAAATACTGCGCGATGCCCTCGCTGAGCCACTGCTCGTGATAGCTCTTCCAGCCGACGGCCTGCCCCCACCATTGGTGAGCAAGCTCGTGCGCGATGAAGAAATCCGGAAAATCGTCGAATGCCGCGGGGTCGTCGCGCCAGACGAACGGGGTTGTCGGCAGCGGCTGATTGAGGATCACCAGGTAGCCGGGCGAGTGCCCGCCTGGAACATTGGCTTCGACCACCGCAAGCGTCAGGCTTCGATAGGGCACGTCGCGCATCACCGAGGTGTAGAAGCCGACAATCTCGGCGGTCTTCGTCAGCGAGTCGCGTGCGCGCCTGCGCTGGCGCGCCGTGCTGAGCAGGTGCAGTGTCACCCCGTCGCTCGAATCGGGTTGCGCGCTCGATGATGCCGGCCGTGAGTCCATCGTGGTGAAGCGCGAGGTCACACACGCCAGGTATCGCACCGGCTGCGTCGTCGCGAAGACATGCAGCTTGCGCGAATCGCCGTCCGGGGTCGTCGGCCTGAGCATGACCGGCGAGCCCTGCGCCGGCTCGCCGCTGCACGCAGTGGTGAACGCCGGAGGGACTGTGAAGCGAATGGTCGCGGTCGAGTAGTCGGTGACCGTCGCCTGTGCGTACCAATAGCTTCGGTTGCTGTAGATGTGGCTCGGCTCGGGCTCCGTGACGGACAGCGTTCCGGTGTACTCCTGGCCAAGCACCGTGATGTTCTCGCGGTCTGTGCCCTGCGGCGGCAATCTGCCCGCATACGTCACCGTCAGCGTCAGCATCGCATCGCGAACCGCCGGCTCTGGCAGGTTGACGACGATGCTGTTCTGCCCGCGGACGCGGAGCGCGAGCAGCCGCCCGTATTGCTCGCTGACGACCGAGCGCACCACGAGGGCTTCCGCGAGTCGCAGGGTCAAGGCGGTGAGCGCGTACGAGCGAATCTTGAGCCGAAGCTTCGTCTGTCCGTCGAGCCAGAGTCGTTCGGGTGAGAACGAGGTGTCGACCTGTATGTCCTGAACGTCGTACTCGGTCGTTGCGTCCTCGTCGAACGTGGTTCCCTGCACCGCCCGGCGCGATTTCGAGGCGTAGACGGAGATGTTACGCCGCTTGGAACGGTCGAAGACGGTGATGTCTTCGGGATCGTTGCTCGAGTGTGTGTAGGTCAGGACGCCAAATCTGCGCGTATCGACCTCGGCGAGGAAGTCGCCGATCGCGGGCACCAGCGACCACGATTCCCGACTGAGGTCCGCGAGATCGAGTCCGAACGATTTCGGTAGCTGCTCGGCAAAGAACGCGCTCGCCTTCGCGAACGTCTTCGCATCGGCGGTGGCCGGCGACAAGGCCGCGTCGGGCAACGTAGACATGCTATCGCCAGGGCTCAACCGGATGAACGCGCTTGAAAAAGGCGTCTTCAGCTCGTCGTGTCCGGCATACAACATGATCTGCCGCTGCTCGGTCTCGGGCGTCGGCTTGAAGATCATTTCGCCGCGCCCGACCAGCAGCGCCACGGTGATTCGGCCGGCCGCCTCGGCGACGAACACGTGGCCGTCCGGCAGGCGCAGCTCGAGATCCTCGGCCCTCACGACGAGGTCGTGAGCCTTGAACTGTCGTCCCTGGCTCAGTGAGAGGCGAAACAGGCCCTCGACAACACTCAGCGTGGCCGCGCCCGCGATTTGCCAGCCGCCGTTGGCCTGCGTGAGGTCGATCCGCCAGGTGGAGAGGCGTCCCTGGGGTCCGGCCTCCACGAGAGCCTCGACGACGAGCGTGACCCCCGAGCCACTGCGAAGCGGCAGCCGATCGCGCTCGCGCAACTCGGCGGCGGTGGTGCCCGCCACGAACCAGCGATCGAGGAAGGCCCGAACCTCGGGAACGTCCGGCTTCAGCGTGCCCAGGGCCAGGAAATCGCTTGCCGAACCCGCGACGAGCGCCGCCTGAATGCGCGCGAGCAACACGCCCGTGTCCGCCGGCTGCTGGCTGCGCCCGCGGCCCGACACGCGCGCCGGCGTCGCGGCCATGACGACCACGACGAGGACGGTCAGCCAGATGCAACGGGAAAAACGAGGAGCAGTACGCACGAGTATCGGAAACGCCGCCCGCGAGTGTACAACTCAATAAGACCGCAGCACACGAGACGCGTCCGGACCCTACGGGAAGCGGTGACGAGGGGAAATGTGGCTACATGCCGGATGCCGGAAGTGGCATGCTGCGCCGCGCGCCGGGGAATCGGGAGGGGCGTATCGTCTAGGGGCTCGTCGAGGCGGTCGCGCGTGGCACTCGAAACGCGACGAGGTCGGCGGAATCCGCCACCGGAAGCGTGGCCAGAATCGCCGGGGGCAGCGTGTGCACGGCCTGGCGTGGCGACACGACGACGGTGGCGCCGTCGCGGAGCGCCATCGCGAGACGATCCGATAGGCCCGGACCGTCTTGAATGAGCCAGCCGCGGCTGCCAGTACAGAACATGACGTCGGGGCTTTGCTGTTTGAGAAACGCGACGAGATCGTCGCTGTGCAGTGCCGGCCGCAGCTCGTCGCAGAGCGCCGCTCGATCGACGTCGATTTGGTACCAGTTGTGAGGAGAGGCGCTTCGGATCAGGGTCGTCATCGGCAGGAGCCAGAACGCCATTAGACGGATCGCCAGTTGCGATCGGGGACTTCGCGTCCGAAACCAATCCAGGCCGTCGAGTCCCCGCGTGAGGCCCACACCCGCAAGCACCGCCACACCGCTGACCAGCGGTATCTGGTAGTAATCGTGATGGTAATTCCCCGGCGTCACGACGATCAGATAGGCGGCGCCGCCGAGGAGGAGCGCGATCTCCATCATCCGGCGCGCTCGCCACACGGCGACGAGCCCGATTGCCGCGGCGACGATGCCAATCGGCCCGAACAGATCCTTGACGAGCCGCCTGGTGATCTTCACCCAGTACCCGTGATCGAAAAGGATTCCCGCGTCGAACAGCTTGTCGGTGAGCCCGAACGTCAGTCCGGTTGTCTGTCCAAGCGCCGCAGCCCACGAAAGCCACAGTGCCGCGCTGACGATCCCGCACGCCACGATCGCGTACGGCTCCAGACGAAGCAGCCCGCGTAACCGGTCCCGTTCGAGATACAGCGCGAACACGCCCGCCGACACGATCAGGAAGGTCGGCTTGACGGCCCCGATGCAGGCCATTCCAGCCGCTGCGACCAGCAGCCACCCAAGGCCGGCGCCGCGCGTTCGCCGGTCCACGGCGACGAGCACCGCGAAGGAGAGGCACATGAGCAGCGCCTCGTTCAGGAACGCGCGCTCGACGAACACCACCAGGGGGAATCCAAACGAATAGATGAACGCGGCGGCGAGTGCCGCGACGTCGCCGTGCCGGCTTCGCGTCAGGGAGAAGACGAGCAGCACGGATCCCAGGTACCACAGCACGCTCAACAGGCGTCCGATGTGAGGCGAGAAGCCCGTCGCCTGTGCGATCAGGGCTGCCAGAAACGCCTGCAGCTCGAAGCCGGTCGCGACGTAGCCGACCGGCAGCGCGCCGCGATGATCAACCTGTGGATAGAATGGGTTCAGCCGCGCCACCGCGAAGTTTCTGGCGATCATCGCGGTGTCCGCCTGCCGCCAGCTGTGATGATCGAAGATCGGAGCGCCAGTCGTGGCGGCTCGCGCGATGAAGCCAAACGTGACGATCGCGAGCAGACAGATCGTGCGCTGGGCGGAGGTCATGCGCCGATGGACGGCAGGGGAACCGGGCGCCGCACGGCCAGCACGGTGAGATCGTCGGCGATCTTCGTCCCCGCGGCGTGCGCTTCGACCGCGCGCAGCACCGACGTGCCCAGCGTGTTCAAGTCCTGCCACCAATGCTGGTTGATCACCAGCTCGAGCCCGGCATCGTCGAAGGCCACACCGGACGCGTTCTCGGCCTCGGTGATGCCGTCGCTGAACAGGACGAGCACGTCGCCGGCTTCGAGCGTGATGGTTCCTTCCTGGTAGCGGGCCTGATCGAACATGCCGAGCGCGATCCCACCCTCGGTCAGCCGCTCGATCCGCCCCGAGGCGCGGCGGAGTATCGGCGGATTCTGTCCTGCGTTGACGTAGACGAGCCGGCCGGTGTCCGGCTCGTAGAGGCCCACCACCATCGTCACGAAGCGGGATGAGGGCGCGTGGCGGCTCACCTGGATGTTCAGCCGCTCTGCCAGCTCGGTCGGCAGCAGCTGCTCGTCGACGAGCACGCGCAGCATCGCCACGACCAGCGCCATGAGCAGCGCGGCCGGACTGCCTTTCCCGGCCACGTCGCCCAGCGCGAAGACGATGCGACCGTCGGGACGCAGCAGCACGTCGTAGAGATCGCCACCAACGGTGTTCGCCGGCCGTGTGACGCCGAAGGCTTCGATTCCCGTGGCGGCGTAGATCTCGCGCGGCAGCATGGCCTGCTGAATCTCCCGCGCCACTTCCAGGTCTTTCTTCAGCGTCAGCCGATCGGCGACTTCCAGCAGGATCAGCAGGTTGAGGACGAGGAAGCCGCCGGCCAGCCACATCGTGCCGTCGTGCCACCCGAAGGCAGGAACCGGCATCGACAGTACCAACGGGATGATCGGGATGCGCACGACGACGAAGCCGGCGAACAGCTTGAACAGGCCGATGAAGGCCATGAAGAGCGCGATGCCGTAGATGGCGCGTCGCGCCGGCGACAGGCGCATCGTAAAGGCAAGGAAAGCCCGGCGCGTGTACTCCGCCGCGCGGACGTGCCACGGCAGGTTCGAGAGCTCGTCCGCCTTGATCGCCTTGGCGAAGAACTGCCAGGCTTCGGGCGTGTCTCGTGTGAAGAGCCGTTGGAAGTCGTCGGCACGCAGATCGCGCGTGTAGGTTTCGAAGAAGTCCCACACGCGGGCGACGGGTGGCGGCACCTCCGCCTTCGACTTGGGCAAGATTGATCTCGGGTGTATGCCGACTGCCAAATTGTAGGGCGGGGCTTTAGCCCCGCCCTACATGTGATGACGTCAGATGATTTCCAGCTCCCGGCCGACCTTCCCGAACACGTCGAGCGCGAACTGCAGCTCGTCTTTCGTATGCGTTGCCGTGACGATGGTCCGCACGCGCGCCGCGTCGCGCGCGACGGTGGGAAAGGCGATCCCCTGTGCGAAGACGCCTTCGTCGAACAGACGATCCGAGAGCTTCATCGCCAGCGCCCCGTCGCCGACGATCACCGGCGTAATCGGGCTTTCGCTGATCCCGGTGTCGAACCCGAGCGCGCCGAGCCCCGCCTTGAAGAAACGCGTGTTGTCCCAGAGACGGTCGATGATCTGCGGCTCGTCGAGCAGCAGATCGATGGCGGCCATGCACGTGGCGACCACCGACGGCGGATGCGAGGTGGAGAACAGGAAGGGACGCGCGCGGTGCTGCAGGAACTCGATCAGCGAGCGGCTCCCGGCGACATAGCCGCCAAGCGCCCCGATCGCTTTCGACAGCGTGCCGACCTGGATATCGACGCGCCCGTGCATGCCGAAATGATCGACCGTGCCGCGGCCGTTCCGGCCGAAGACGCCGCTGGCATGGGCGTCGTCCACCATCATGATCGCGCCGTATTCCTCCGCCAGCTCGCACAGCGCGGGCAGGGGGCCGAGGTCGCCGTCCATGCTGAAGACGCCGTCCGTGATGAGCAGCTTGCGCTGACCCGGCATCAGATCGCGGAGGATGTCTCTGGCGGCGTCGACGTCCTTGTGTGGAAACACTTTGATCGCGGCGCGGCTCAGGCGGCAGCCGTCGATGATGCTGGCGTGGTTCAAGGCGTCCGAGATGATGACGTCCTCTTTCGAGAGGACCGCGGACACCGTGCCCGCATTTGCCGTGAAGCCGCTTTGAAAGACGACGACCGCTTCGGTCTGCTTGAACTCGGCGAGCCGGCGCTCGAGCTCGATGTGCATCGCCATCGTGCCCGCGATCGTTCGCACCGAGCCGGTACCGACGCCGAACCGCTCGATGGCTTCGATCGCTTTCTCGCGAAGGCGTGGATGCGTCGTCAGACCGAGGTAGTTGTTCGAGGACAGATTGATCGTCGGTCGGTCGTCGACGACCGTGTGCGCGCGCTGCTCGTCGCCGAGCACGCGCAGGTGGCGGAAGACGCCCTGCGCCTTAAGGGCGTCGATGTCGAGCGAGAGATACGCCAGGGGATCGACGCGCTTGGTGGTCACCATGGCTATCACTCTACCGCGAGGTTACGAACGCGAGGCGCCCGGAAGTTCCGCGGCGGCTACCTGCGCAGGAATTCGGCCGCGAAGCCCGCGATGTCGCTGAACACCGTGGCGAGCTGATCGGGCGAGGCCAGGAAAACGACACGGAAGAACCCGTCCTCCGGCCGCGTGCCGAAGCCCGACCCGTAGACGCACAGGATGCCCGTGGCGCGGAGGAGTCCGACGATGAACTGCTCGTCGGTGACGCCGGGCGGCAGCGTGACCTTGGGCATCGCGTAGAAGGCGGCGGTCGGGTGGACGCACGAGAAGCCCGGGATCGCGCTGAGGGCGCGGGTCGTCACCTCGGCGCGGGCGCGGAGCGCGGCGCGGAACCCATCCTGGTGCGTGCGATCGCCGAGCAGCGCCGGCGCGATCGCGTACTGAGTCGGTCCGTTGCTGCACAGACGTCCGTCTGCCAGTTTCTTCATCGCCGCGAGGAGGTCATCGAGGCGCGGGCTGCGACCAACGGCGAGCCAGCCGGTTCGCCAGCCCGGGGCCAGGTACGCCTTCGACAGGCTCGAGAACGCGACGATTGGGCCGTCGGGGTCGAGGCTGCCGAGCGGCGGTACGGGGCCATCGTAGGCGACATCGCCGTAGACCTCGTCGGCGAGGACCACCAGGCCGTGCCGCTCCGCCAGGTCGAGAACGGCGCGGCGGACCGGCGTCGGGTAGACGGCACCGGTCGGGTTGTTCGGATCGATCAGGACGATCGCGCGGGTGGATGGCGTGATCAAGCTCTCGAGGTGGTCGAGATCCGGCATCCACCCTCGGGACGGGTCGGTGCGGTAATACGCGGCGTCGGCCCCGATCTTCGCCAGCACCGCCGTGTAGAGCGGATAGGTCGGCACCGGCACGAGCACGCGGTCGCCGGCGTTTGCCAGCGCCGTCAGCGCAAGCTCGATGCCTTCGGATGTGCCCGCGGTGACGAGGACGCGGTCGGGGGTGACAGGGAACCCTCGCGCGCTCCATTCAGTCGCGACCGCGTCGCGCGCCGCCGGGATCCCCGGTGACGGCACGTAGCCGTTCGCGCCATCGCGTGTGGCCTTGACGACGGCATCCACCAGATGCGCGGGCGTCTGGAACCCGAAGGGGATAGGATCGCCAATGTTGAGGTAGCGAACCTTCTGCCCCGTGGCTTCCACGGCCCGGGCTTCCGCGACGATGTTCCGGATCGCGTAGGTGAAGTTGTTGACGCGCTGCGCAACCGGGATCGAGGCGGTCAGGGGGCTCGCCATGCCGCCAATCTTACCGCGATGGATGGGGACAGGCACCGGGGCGAAGGGTGGTTCGGGCCTGTCCCCACTCGCGATGGCCTGCTGGGGCCTGTCCCCAGACAGACTTAAGACGGACCGGCGGAGTCTAACAAGATGTAGCGGCCTCGGTTCTCCTACCGCAATCCCTTGAGTAACTGACACTTCCCAGCGTCTAAAGCCCTGTCGCGCCGCCGCAATCGCGTAAAACCTACACCTCTCTGGCCCGCTCATGTAGATCTTACTGAGCCAGCGCATACCGTCCGGCCAAGTACAAAGGAAATGCACGGAAAAACCGAGAATACGATCTTGTAACCGTGTGGCAGGAACCTTGATCAATTGGGGTGCGAAATGAGCGGGAGAACGTGGAACGTGGGTTCGGGCGCGCTGTGCGCGATGTTTCTTGGGGCGACGGTCCTGATGGCGACGCCAGCCCCGCAGCAGCAGCAACCCGAGACACCGGCGCCAGCAGCGATGCAGACGCCGATTGCCGGCCAGCCCACGTTCCGGGCCGGCGTGGATCTCGTCACGATCCGCGCCATCGTGCGTGACGGCAAGGGACGGCCGGTCACGACGCTCACCGCCAAAGATTTCGAATTGATCGACGACGGGAAGTCGGTGCCGATTCAGGCCGCCGAACAGGACAGCGGGCCCGTGGGCCTCGCGCTCCTGTTCGACATCAGCGGCAGCATGGACATCGACGAGCGCTTCTCCCGCGCGCGCGAGACCAGTTATTTCCTCCTCTCTGGTCTCCGCAACGGCGAGGACGAAGCCGCTATCTTCGCCTTCGACTCCGGCCTGCACGTGGTGCAGCCGTTCACGACCGAGCTCGACCGGCTGCGAGGTTCCCTTTCGAGCTTCAGCCCCTGGGGCATGACCTCGATTCACGATGCGATCGCGTCCGCGTCGCGGTCGATGGACGCCCGGGCGACGAAGCGGCGAGCGCTGGTGGTGCTGACCGACGGCTTCGATACCGCGAGCAAGCTGGGAGCTGCCGAGGTGTCGCGCATCGCGTCGAGCATCGACCTCCCCGTGTACCTGGTCGCCGTGGTGCCGTCGATTGACGACCCGCGGGCGAACGAGGACGGGAACCAGGCGCTTGTCGGGGATCTCGCGGATCTGGCCCGATGGACGGGCGGCGAACTGTTCGTCGCCACCTCGACGCCGGAGGCGAGCATCATCGCGCGGCGGGTCGTCAGCGAACTGCGTCAACAGTACCTGATCGCGTTCCCTCCGGGACAGAAGCCCGGATGGCACTCGATTGACGTGCGGGTGCGCCGCAAGGGCTATACCGTGCAAGCCCGCGGCGGGTACGTCGCCGGAAACCCGGCGAGCTAGGGGTCATCGGTCATCGGTCTCATGAGGAGGATGTCAGCCATGCGTAAGGTGTTGCTCGTCGTTCCGCTCGTCATGCTTGCCGCCGGGTCTACCGCGTGTGCGACGAAGAAGTTCGTGCGCGGTGAGGTTGGCCAGGTGAATACCAAGGTAGAGGGCCTCTCCACGCAGCTCGAAGAGACGCAGGAGCGGACCAAGAAGAACGAAGGCATGATCGGCGAGGTCGACCAGAAGGCGACCGCCGCCGGTCAGTCAGCCCAGGCGGCGCAGTCGGCCGCCGATTCCGCGAAGAGCGATGCCGCCAAGGCCGACGCTCGCGCGGCCGCGGTCGAGACCTCCACCAAGAAGTTGATCTACGAGGTCGTTCTGAACGAGGACGAGGGCAACTTCAAGTTCGGCAAGACGATGCTGCCGGATGAGGCCAAGGCCAAGATCGACGAGATGGTGGCTGGCCTGAAGGCCGACCCGAAGAACGTGTTCATCGAGATCGAAGGCCACACGGACAACGTCGGGTCGAAGACCTACAACGAGCACCTCGGTCTCGAGCGTGCGGAAGCCGTGAAGCGCTACCTCTACGAGGCGCATCAGGTGCCGCTGCACAAGATCAACGTGATCAGCTACGGCGAGGACAAGCCGGTCGCGCCGAACAACAAGCGCGACGGCCGCGCCCAGAACCGCCGCGTCGTCATCAAGGTGCTCGCGTAACACGCGCCGATCGGTACATCGAAAGAGCCGAGCTCCCTCGCGGGACTCGGCTCTTTCTTTGTACGCGGTCTTTCTGTTGTGGAGGCGGGGCTTCAGCCCCGCCGATCCGAGCGCGCAGAATCACAGTGCAGCAAAGAGGAGCGCGACGTGAACGGCGGGGCTGAGGCCCCGCCTCCACAACTGCAGTCGAACGTCAAAATCCGAAATTGATCCCGACCTCGATCCGGCGGGCGGCGCTGGCGGAGGTCGCCGTCTCGAAGAAGGGCGACCGCTCGTTGCCGACGAAGTTCAGAAAATTCGTGCGGTTCAGCAGGTTGAACGCCTGCGCGTAGAACTCCATGCGATAGCGCTGCGTGTTCCCGTCCATCGCCATCATCATCGGACCGCCGCCGCCACCGGGGCCGCCCGGCCCGCCGCGCCCGCCGCCACCACCGCCGCCGCCGCGAATCACGCGAGGGCCGTCCGATGTCGCCTGCGGCCCGAAATTGAACGTCTTGCTCAGCCGCAGATTCACATTCCACTGCGCCGCGGCGCGCGCCGTGTTTCTCGTCACGCCGGCGGGGCGATCGCTGATCAGCGTGTCGCCGTTCACGTCGAAGCCCGTGATGATGTTGTAGGGCGCCGCGGAACTGCCCTGCGTGAACAGCGCCATCCGCGTGTTCTTCGGCAGGCCGAAGTTCACCATCGCGAAGAACCGGTGCCGGATGTCCCGCATCGACGGCCCCCACTCGGCATCGAGATCGTAGTTGTCGGCCGGCAGCGAGAACGGGTTGTCGGTGAAGTTCTTCACCCGCCCGAACTGGTAGTTGCCGCCCATGAAGAACCGCTTCTGCGGGATTGCGTAGTTCACGTTCATCATCAGGCGATCGACCGCGGCCGTCCCGTTGGATCGCAACTCCGTGACATTGCCCAGCGAGTCGTCGGGCCGGACCCCGTCGAGCGGCGCGTTGACGTTCACCGAGCGGAACTGGTCGCGCCCGCGCTGCATCAGGTATGTCGCCTGGATGCGCAGCGTCTCGATGAACGTCCGCTCGATGCCAATCGAGGCCTGGTGCACGTACGGCATGTTCAGGCCCGCGGCCTCGACGATGCGGCTGGGCGGCAGCGGATCGGCAATCTGGCCGCCGGTCGGGATCCGGGTAGCCAGGGAAGCGAATCACAGTTTCCTGCTGCGTCACCCCGTTCACGCGCAGCACCTGCTCGTAGTAGTTCGACTCGTACCAGTCGTAGAAGATGCCGTAGCCGCCGCGCACGGTGAACTTCCCGGGCGCCCACGTCGCGCCCAGCCGCGGCATCAGGTTGTTCTTGTCATCGAGGTGCGCCTGCATCTCCTGTCGCAGCCCAAGGCTCACCGACAATTTCTTCGACAGCGTCCACGTGTCCTGCACGAACCAGCCGAACTCGAAGAACGTGTAGTCGACGGCGGCGCTGCCGGTGCGTTGCGTGAACGTCGTCGGTAACCCGAGCTCGTATTGCTGCAGCCCGCCGAACGTGAACGTGCCGTTGAAGTTCGTGAGATCGCTGCTGTTGTACCAATACTGCTGGGCGAGGACGCCGGCGCGAAACGCGTGTTTCTTGCCGACGGTCCAGTCGATGTTGTCGGCGACCTCGAACGTCTTGTTGCGGCGATTGCCGTTCTGGCCGGCGCCGCCGGTGGAGAAGTTGTCGAGCACGATGATGGCCGGATCGGACGAGAGCGACGACGTCGACGTCGTGCCGGATTCGAAGCGGACCCTGAGCTCGTGCGCCACCTTCGGTGCGATCAGCCCGTTCAGCCCGACGCGCAGCGCGTTGTTGGTGATCTCGCGCGAATACGCGCGATCGGGCAGGTCGAAATCGCCGACGCCGAGATTGTCGCGCTCGTCGTTGTTCCGCTGAAACTCGACCAGCATCTGCTGGTTCTTGGTGATCGAATGATCGAGCCGCACCGATCCGAACATCCGCTTGTCGGGGTTGCGAATGCTGCCCTCGACGCGCCCGTCAGGCGTCAGCGCGTTGATCGTCTCCGAGTCGTACGAGTCGTTGCCTTCGAGGCTGATCGCCATCGAGGTCTTGCCCTTGACGATCGGGCCGTCCGCGTTGAAGCCGAAGCGGCGATGCTGCTCGGCCCCCAGCGTCGGTGCGAAGGCGTTGCGCGCGTTCAGCGATTCGTCGCGGAAGCCGAAATTGGTCATCCCCTTCCACCCGTCCATGCCGGGCTTCGTGATGACGTCGATCCCGAATCCGCCCCCCTCGTGATACTCGGCGTCGAACGAGTTCATGCGGAACCGGATCTGTCGAATCTGCGACTTCGGCGGCAGGCGCCCGCCGGTGAACCCGTTGACGCGGAATGTCGCGCCGGGACCGGCCATCTGTTCCAGGACCTGTTGCAGTTCGTCGGGGTCGTCCGGCAGCTCCGCGATCTCCTGCTCGCTCAATTGCGTGACGAAGCCGTTGCCGCGGACGTCGCTGTCCTGCGTGGTGACGATCACCTGCTCGTTGAGGCCGGCAAGCGGCAGTTTCAACGTCAGCTGATTGGCGCCCTTCTTGACCTTGAGCGGCCCGTCGAAGGACTGAAAGGCGACGGCGTCGGCCTTGAGCTGGTATGACCCGGGGGCAAGGTGCTCGAACGTCACCTCGCCGCGCGCGTCGACCTGCCGCGTGACCGGCGTGCCGGCCGGATCGACGAGCGTGACCGACGCGATGATCAGCGCCGCGCCGGTCTGATCGAGAACGGTGACGGTGACCTGGGCCTGATCGGCCGGAGCTGTATCAGCGGATACCATAGCTGCAGGGCACAGGAGCATCAGCAACGCTGCAGCGGGGCTAAAGCCCCGCCTCCACAACGGTCGTCGCACCCGGTTACGATCCCTTCTTCGCGAAATCGGCCGGCTTCAGCGGCGCGTTCAGCTTGTACTTCTCGATCGTGAACTCTTCGCTGACGTTGCCGTTCACACTTTGCGAGATCAGGTGCGGCAGCAAGACACCGTCGACTTTCTTGTACTCGCTGAAGTGGACCTCGTAAGTCACCTGCTGCGGGGGCTCGTTCCGCATCTTCTCGATTTCCTCCGGCGTCGGCCGTTGACCCTGGCCGCGCATCATCATCCGCGGCAGGACGCCCTCGTAAGTGAGCATCAGCGGCTTGTGCGACTCCTGATCGACGAACAGCTTCATCGGCGCCGCGCCCTCTGGCTTGATCTCGAGGACGTCGGCCTTGCCGTCGGGCGCTTCCGCCACGCCGCCGTAGGTGACCGGCGCCTCGCTCTTGAGGAACCAGATCAGCGCGTAGCGCGCGCGCTCGCCCTTGATGCGGCGCTCCTGAAACTGCTTGAAGCGCGACCGCTCTTCCTCGGTGGGCTCACGCCCTGCGCCGCCCGGTGCGCCCGGCCCACCGGGCCCGCCGCCCGGGCCGCCCATCCGCATCATGAACCCGCCGCCGCCGCGGTTCGTGCCGTCGTCCCACACCTCGGCGCCGTTGACCGCCGAGACGCGAGTCACGCTCGGTCCGCCCTGGCCGAAACTCATCTCCTCGGTGCGCTTGAATTTGTCGGGGAAGAGGAGATCGAGGGTCACGTCGCTCGAGAACTCGCGCTCGCCCATGACGCGGCGCGAGGATCCCGTGACCGTCGCCGATTGCACTTTGGCGAGCGCGTCGCCGCCGCCCAGTGCGCTGCGGGCCGCGGCGAGGACTTCCTCGGCCTTGGCGTCGGCTTGCGGCGGCGTGACGGCGCGCAACGGAATGGTCGCGAGAAGCGGCACGAGTACGAGCAGGGGAAGGAGTCGCGTGCTGGTCATGACAATCCATTAGACGGCCCGAAGCCGCCGTCAATCGTTAAACACGGGCAAAGAGATTGTTAACTTTGTAAAACGCCGACAATCCCGAATTTTCGTGGAATTCCGCGGTGGTAAACTCAAATCCGTGCGTCTGCCGTTTCGGCGTCCGACCGGCATCACCTGGCTCGTGGCCGCGGCCCTGATTCTCGTCCCGGTCCTCGCCGTGTTCCAGTATCGGTGGATTGGGCAGGTGAGCGACGCGGAACGCGAGCGTCACGAGCGGACGCTGCGGCATTCCACTTCGGCGCTGACCGACGACCTCGACATCGAGCTCATCCGCGCGTTCATCGGCCTGCGGGTCGAGGGATTGGCGGTCCAGAGCGACAACTGGACCGAATACGCCGAGCGCGTCGCCGGATGGCGTGCCGCCACCGCGGCGCCGGCCATCGTCCGCGACATCCTCCTGATCGATGGTGGCCCGTCGGGCGTGCGCCTGCGCCGGTGGTCCGGCGATCGCCGGCAGTTCGTCGCCGCCGCGTGGACCGACGACATCGCGCCCTATCGCAGGCGCGCCACCAACGAGCTCGCCCGCTGGGACGAGCGGTCGCCCGACGAGCCGCCGCGACCGATGGATCTGTTGAGCGACGATGGGTCGGCGTTGGTGGTGCCGATCGCGCCGGTGCCGGTGCAGAACGGTGGGCGGATGACCCAGTTCGAACCGGTGTTCGGCTACACGATCATCCGGCTCGACGTGCGATTCATCGCCGACGAGTTCCTGCCGCGGCTGATGGACAAGCATTTTCGTCACGAGGCCGGCGACGAGTACCGGATTGCCGTCGTCTCACGACAGAACCCCTCGCACATGATCTTCGGCCTCAACGTCGACAATCTCGGAGCGCTCGTCGCGACCCACGACGCGGAAGCCGACTTCTTCGGGTTCCGGCCCGAACAGTTCCAGCTCGTTCGTACCGCCGCTGAATCGATGCGGGCGACGATGTCGCCGAGCGGCGACCGCCGGCGGAGCCTGTTCTTCAGCATGCAGACGCGGCGTCCCGATCCCAGGGGCGATTCGAAAGTGGGCGCACCACCCCGCCCCCCGGAATCGTTCACCAGGTGGCGGCTGGTGGCGCGTCATCGCGCCGGCTCGCTCGAAGCCGCCGTCGGCGCCGCGCGCACGCGCAACCTTGCCCTCAGCTTCGGCGTGCTCCTGCTGATGTTCGGCAGCGTCGCGGTGCTCGCGGTCACCGCCGACCGCGCCGAGCGTCTGGCGCGGCAGCAGATCGAGTTCGTGGCGGCCGTGTCGCACGAGCTGCGCACACCCGTTTCGGTCATCGGCGCGGCCGCGGAGAATCTCGCCGATGGCCTGGTCGCGGATCCAACACGCGTCAAGCAGTACGGCGCGCGGATTCAGACCGAGTCGCGCCGCCTCGCCGACATGGTCGAGCGCGTGCTGCTGTTCGCCGGCATCAAGGCCGGACGTGCGGTCGACCAGCGTGCGCCGGTCGAACCGGCCGGCATCGTGGCCGACGCGCTGGCATCGTGCTCGTGCGCGATCGCCGAAGCCGGCGCCACAGTCGAGACCGACATCGGCGGCGTGTTGCCACTCGTCCTGGCCAATCGATCGGCGTCTCGGGGCCAGCATCCAGAACCTGATCGCGAACGCGCTGAAGTACGGCGGCGGGTCGCCCTGGCTACGCGTGTCCGCCACCTCCGCTCGCGGCCGCCGCGGCGATGAGGTGCGTATTGCTGTCGCCGATCGCGGCCTTGGCATCACGGCTGCCGATCTGCCTCACATCTTCGAGCCGTTCTATCGCGGCGCCGAAGCCCAGTCCCGGCAAATCCGCGGCAACGGTCTCGGTCTCAGCATCGTCAAGGGCATTGTCGAGGCCCACGGCGGACGGGTGACCGTCGACAGCACGGCCGGCAGCGGCAGCACGTTCGTCATCCACCTGCCGGCGCACCGTGGCGAAGCGTCGCGAGCGGACGCCATGGTTGGGCAGGTCGGCGCGCCCGCGCGTGGCGCCTGATCGCGTGGCATCGCGCGTGCTCCTCGTCGAGGACGAGCCGGGCCTGGTGATGACGCTGACCGATCGGCTGGTCGCCGAAGGGTACGACGTGGAATCGGTCACCGACGGCGAGAGCGGTCTCACGCGCGCCACCGCCGGCTCCTTCGATCTGATCATCCTCGACGGCATGTTGCCCGGACGCGACGGCTTCGATGTGTGCCGCAGCGTGCGGCAGCGCGGAGTCCAGACGCCGATTCTGATGCTGACCGCGCGCGGCCAGGTCGTCGACCGCGTGGTCGGCCTCAAGCTTGGCGCCGACGACTATCTGGTCAAACCGTTCGAGATGGCGGAGCTCCTGGCGCGGCTCGAGGCGCTGCTCCGCCGCGCGCCGCGTCAGGCGGGCGCCAACGAAACCTATCAGTTCGGCGACATTCACGTCGATTTCAGGAAGGCCGAAGTGGCCCGCGGCGGCGAGCTCGTGGAGCTGTCGGCGCGGGAGTTCAAGCTGCTCTGTTACTTCATCGAGCACCGCGGCGCCACGCTGTCGCGCGACGAGTTGCTGAACGAGGTGTGGGGGTACAACGCGATGCCCTCAACGCGAACCGTTGATGTTCACATCGCGTGGCTCAGGCAGAAGCTGGAAGAGCATCCCCGCCGGCCCCGCTACATCCACACCATCCACGGTCTGGGCTACAAGTTCACCGGGTAGAACGCGGCAGTAGGGCCGCACTTCAGTGCGGCCAATCGATCGGCCCGACTGAAGTCGGGCCCTAGTGCTGCCGTACAACAGAGAGGCGGACCTAAAGGTCCGCCCTACATGGAACAAAGGTTAGAAACGAGAGCCGGGGCCGGCACCGGAACCTGGCACCCTCTTCCCCCGGTTTGCCGTGAAGCCGCCGCCAGTACCCGACTCTCGTTGCCCGCTCGTTACGGGACGAATGACGGCATTGCACAATCGGGGCCGCTTTGGCTCACCCGCGCGCGCTGTTACACGCCACGATTTTCCTGAGATTTTGTTTACGACGGCCGAAAGTCAGCACGACTGGCGTAAAACCACCTGGGACGAAAACGAAAAACCGGAAATTGGAAGATACCGAAACTCGATTATTTGGATCACGCCGTGGGAAGACCGCGTGCGAGCACGTCCTCGATGGCGTCCACGAAGCCGTCGATTTCCTGGAGCGTCGTGTAGACGTTCGGCGTGACCCGGAGACCTTCGAACTCCGGGTGTTTGATCGGCGTCGCGACGATGCCGCGCTTCTTGAACAGGTACGCCGCCAGCGCGGCGGGATCGCAGCCCTCGAGTGAAAGCAGTCCGATCGCGCAGGCCTGTGCCGGGTCGAAGCTGGTGAGCACTTTCGCGCGGCCGCGTCCCTCGAGCTTCCTCGCCCACCGCTCACGCAGGTAGCGGAGGCGAGCCGCTTTCCGCGCGCCGCCGATGCCGTGGTGAAATTCCAGCGCCTCCGCGATCGCGTTGTGCATCGCCGCCGGATGCGTGCCGATCTCCTCAAACTTCCGGATGTCGCTGTCCTTCGATTCGTTGGCAGGCGTGAGCGGCCAGTGCCCTTTGATCCGCTCACGCCGGACGTAGAGAAACCCCGTGCCCACTGGCGCCAACAGCCATTTGTGCAAACTGGTGCCGTAGTAGTCGCACTCGAGATCGGCGAGCGTGAACGGAAAGTGCGCGAACGCGTGGGCGCCGTCCACGATCGTGACGATGCCGCGCGCCCGCGCCATGCGGCAGACCTCGCGAACCGGAAAGATCTGCCCCGTCAGGTTCGTAATGTGGCAGAGGTGCAGCACTTTCGTGCGGGGCGAGATCGCGCTGTCGAAGATCGACGCCAGCTCCGCCTGCGATCGCGGCGGGACCGGGAAGGACACCTGGCGGAGCACGATCCTGTCGCGGCGCACGCGCTGCTGCCAGGTATCGAGCATGCGCGGGTAGTCCTGGTTGGTCGTGACCACTTCGTCGCCGGGACTGAGGTCGATCCCGAGCTGGGCGATCTGCAGCGCCTCGCTCGCGTTGCGCGTAATGGCGAGCTCCTCCGCATCGCACCCGAACTCGGCGGCGAGCTGACGCCGGACCGCTTCGAGATTGGGCTCGAGCACCTGCCACATGTAGTACGCAGGCAGCTGGTTCGAGATGTCGAGGTATCGCTTCATGGCCTCGTGGACCGCACGAGGGCTCGGGCACACGCCGCCGTTGTTCAAGTTGGTCAGCGTGCGGTCGAGCGTGAACGCCTCCTGGATTTGCCGCCAGAAGTCCTCGTCCTGTGCCACATCCTCCGGGGTACGGCCGGCGGCGGCGGCATCGGCCCGCGCGACGCGGGCCAGCGCATCCGGACGACCCATCGCGACAACTGCCGCACCTGTCGCAGACTGGAGGAACGAGCGGCGAGAGGCGAGTGGCATGACGCGGATTGTAGTGCAGCGAGCGGCCGGCGGAGCGGGACTTTCGACATGGTCACACCTCCTGCTGGGGGCGGCGTTCGCGTGTGTTGCCAGCTGCAGCCATCGCGTCCAGGTCGCGCCGGATCCCAGGATTCGGCCGTGCGGGGCTGTCGTCGATTCCGTAGGGGGATCGCTCGTCCGATCGCAGGTCGTGTGGACGTCGCCGGACAGTGCCGATGAACGGGTCAGGCTGGATGCGTGGTGCGACACCGTCGGTCCGGTGGTTGTGCAAGGGCTGCCACCTGAAGGCCCGGTGCGTACGGACCGCCTGATTGTCGTGGGATGGAACGTGCACCTCGGCGCCGGCGATGTCGTCCGCCTCGTCGGCGACCTGCGTGCTGGACGCCTCGGCGCGGATGCCAGCGATGCGCCGGTCGTCCTGCTGCTGCAGGAGACTTTCCGCTCAGGAGAGGCGGTGCCCGCGCCGATCGCGGGCGCTCCGATTCCGCGCCGTCTCGCGCCGCGCGGGACGGCGCCGCGCCGAAGTGCGCTCGATCTGGCGGCGGCCCTGGGGCTGCATGCCTACTACCTGCCGACCATGCGCAACGGCCGCGGCGCCGCGCCTGCCGCCCGTGAGGATCGCGGCCTCGCCATCCTGTCGAGTCTGCCGCTGTCGGATCTGCAGGCGATCGAGCTGCCGCTCGAGCGGCAGCGGCGTCCGGCTGCCGCGGCAACCGTCCGGTTCGCCACCCTGTCAGGCGACAGCGTGTATCTCCGTCTGGCCAACGCGCATCTCGAAAGTCGCAGCGGTGCACGGCGATTGTGGATGGCCTCCCCGCACGCCCGGCATCGTCAGGCCGACGCGCTGCTGGCCAGTCTCGGCGGCGACATGCCGACGGTGCTCCAGGGCGATCTGAACACGTGGGCGAACCGCGAGCCGCTGCTCGAGCAGCTTGGTCGCGAGTTCGCGCCGTGCACTGATCGGCGGCCGACCTATGGCGGCGGCTTACACCTCGACTGGTTCTTTGCGCGGTTGCCGGTTGGCTGGACGATGACCTGCCGCCGTCTGGACGAGAAATACGGATCGGATCATTATCCGTTGCTCGCGGTGCTCGAGCCTCGCCAGTAGGGCCGCACTTTAGTGCGGCCGTACACACGGCCCGACTAAAGTCGGGCCCTACTGTCGGAGTCAGGCCCTACTGCACTGTCCGTCGTTCCATGTGGTAGATGCCCATGAACTGCGTCCACGGGCCGATGGCCTCCTTGTAATCCCCGGCAATCGTGCGTGTGATCTGATAAAGATGCGTCAGGTCGTGTGATACCCAGCTGGCGATCAGCTGTGACAACGTGACCGGGCCCAGCGCAGGATGACGGCCGGGCCACGACAATTGCTCGTCCGTCAGGTTGAAGCCGCGGAGCGTCGCGAGATTGTCGGCGCGCAGGCGCTTGAACTCGCTGATCACGTTCTCGATGGACCAGCCCGCGTACCGCTTCTTGCCACCGTCGCGATCGAACGGCGTGAAGGCAACGCGATCCTGGTGTTCGAGAATGAGGCGGACGCGCGGGATCCAGTCGTCGACTTCGCCCCAGGTCAGATGCTGCATCACCTCGAACGGGCTCCAGGTTCCGGGTCCTTCGTTCTGATGCAGGAGCCACTCGGGCAACGGCTCGACGAGGCGCACGATCGATTCGGGTGTGTTCTCGAGAAGCGTGATTGAAGCAGAAAGATCGTGACGTGCAGACATGCCTCGATTGTAGGTCCTGAAATGTGGTTGCGCATCGGCCGCACTAAAGTGCGGCCCGACTGCAGTCGGGCCTACTACGGAATCAATCGAACCGTCCCGCAAACACCCGCTGCCCGGCCAGGCTCGTCCGCAGGCCTGTACGCGGCCAGCACGAGCACGAAGATAGAACGCCCTTGTGGTGCGCGGCGGCCAGGCCGGCGCAGAGGCCGCGGCCGATTTCTGCGGCCTTGTCCGATCCGATTCGCCCGATCCGTCTGAGCAGTGTCACGAGATCCTCACCGCCGACGAACTCCATCGACAGGAAGGTCTGTCCATCGGCCTCGCCGATGTCGTAGACCCGGCATACGTTCGGATGCGAGACCTGGCGCGCAGCGCGGACCTCGCCCCGAAAGCGTGTCAGCCACTCGGATCGCGCACCAGCGACGGCGGCAGGAACTTCAGCGGGACGACCTGGCCAAGCGTCAGATCCTCGGCGCGGTACACTTCGCCCATCCCGCCTTTGCCGACGATCCCGACGATGCGGTAGCGGCCGGCGAGCAGCGTCCCGGGAGGAAAGCGTCCGCCGATGCGCGGGTCGCTCCCGGAAGGCGGCGTGACCCCTCGCAAGACGGGCGATTCCGGCGGCGCAAACGTCACATCGTTCGGGTGACGGCGTGTAAATGGTCGGCTGATCGGCAGCGTTACGGATCGGAACGCCGCAGTGCGGACAGAACTGCGCCTCATCAGGAACGGCGGCCTTGCCCGAGGGGCAGGTCATCGGCCCGATTATAGGAGGCTCGCCGATCTCCACTCGGCCGCGCTTGCCGCGTCGCGGTTGGCGCGGTATATGGTATAGGTTCCGACATACATCCACTCCGAAACGCGTCACTCCCGCCCTTCGAAAGGGCGCAGGGCGTCCCCGAGCGTGTCGAGGGACGCAGGGGTTCTCCATGGCATTCGAGGATGACGATCGTGATCGCCGTGACGACGGCGACGCGGCGCTGAACGTCAGTCGACGGGCATTCCTCAAGACCGTGAGCGCGTCGTCGCTCGCCGCCGGTGTGCTGAGTCCGGCCGAAACCGACGCGCAGGCGGGCCCGGCGCCGGTTGGGCCGGGCGACGTGCCAATCAAGCTCACGATCGACGGCAAGACGCATGCGCTGTCGGTCGAGCCGCGCGTCACGCTGCTCGATGCGATGCGCAACCGGCTCGACATCACCGGGCTGAAGCGTGTCTGCGATCGCGGCACGTGCGGCGCCTGCACGGTGATCGTCGACGGGCGCACGCACTATTCGTGTTCGCTGTTGGCGATCGACATGCAGGGCGTGCCGATCCGGACCGTGGAAGGACTGACTACGGGCACGGTCCTTCATCCCGTGCAGGAGGCGTTCTGCAAGACGGACGGCCTGATGTGCGGCTTCTGCACCCCCGGGTTCGTCGTGTCGGCGGTGGCGCTGCTCGAAAAGACGCCGGCGCCGACGGCGGACCAGGCGAAGGCCGCCCTCAGCGGCAATATCTGTCGATGCGGCACCTACACCCGCGTCCTCGAAGCCGTGCTTGCGACGAAGGGGGTGGCCCGTGGCTGAATCTCCGCAGGTCCCCGAAGTCAGAACCGCGGCGCAGCCGGCCAAGCACGAGAAGTACCCGTGGCCGGACAAGCCTGTTCTCATCGGCACGCGCGTGCCGCGGCTGGACGGCAGCGTCAAGGCCACCGGGCGCGCGAAGTACTCGTTCGACATCAACCGGCCCGGCATGCTCCATGGCCGTATCCTCCGATCGCCGCACCCGCATGCGCGGATCGTCTCGCTCGACCTCGGCGCCGCGGAAAAGGCGCCGGGAGTCAAGGCCGTGCTGGCGATGGCCGAGCCCGGCAAAGAGCTGATGTTCCAGGGCGATGAGATTGCAGCCGTCGCCGCCGCGACCGAGGAGCAGGCAAAGGATGCGCTGCGCCTGATCAAGATCGAGTACGAAGTGCTGCCCCATATCGCGACCGTCACGCTCGCGATGCGCCAGGGTGCGCCGCCTGTCTTCAAGGACGGCAACATCAAGGAGGGCGAGGCGCAGCAGGCCGGCGATCTGGACGCGGGGTTCGCGCAGGCGGTGCAGACGATCGAGGCCAGCTACGAGACGCAGGTGCAGACGCATGTCTCGCTCGAAACGCACGGCTGCGTGTGCGAGTGGCAGGGCGAAAACCTGACGTCCTGGGCGTCGACGCAGGCCGTTCACGGTACGCGCGAAGGATTCGCGGAGGCGCTCGGCATTCCTCAGTCGAACATCCGGGTGATTACCGAGTTCATGGGCGGAGGGTTTGGCAGCAAGTTCGGGCCCGACATCCAGGGCGTGGCGTGTGCGAAGCTGGCCAAGCAGGCCGGCGCGGCGGTGAAGATGATGCTCGATCGCAAGGAAGAGCATCTGGCGGTCGGCAATCGCCCCTCGTCGTTCTCCCGCATCAAGGCGGGGGTCAATGCCGACGGCATCATCACCGCGTTCGATGCCGAGTCGTGGGGCACCGGTGGCGCCGGCGTCGGTGCGGGGTTCCCGCTGCCTTACATCTACCGCGTCGCGAATCGTCGCCGCCGCCACAAGGACGTGTTCACGAACGCGGGTCCCGCGAGGGCGATGCGCGCGCCTGGTCATCCGCAGGGGTGCTTCCACACCGAGATGCTGATGGACGAACTCGCGGACGCGCTGAAGATGGATCCGCTCGAGTTCCGGATCAAGAACCTGCCGCCCGAGGCGCCGAACGCGATGTGGCGGAAGTACTACCCGATCGCCGCCGAGATGTTCGGCTGGAGCAAGCGCCATCCGACCGGCGATCCCACGCCCGGGCCGATCAAGCGCGGCATGGGCTGCGCCGCGAACCAGTGGGGTGGCGGTGGGCGCGGCACCAAGGCGCACTGCGAAATCACATCGGACGGCAGCGTCGTCGTCCGCTGCGGGACGCAGGATATCGGCGTGGGCACGAAGACGACGGTGACGATGATCACGGCCGAAACGCTGGGCGTGCCGATGAACATGGTGAAAGCCGAGATCGGCGACACGAACTATCCGTTCAGCGGCGGATCGGGCGGCAGCACGACAGCGCCGTCAGTGTCGCCGGCGATTCGCGTCACGACCGGGAAAGCGCTCGACGCGTTGAAGGCGCGCATCGCGCCGGGCCTCGGCGTGGATCCCGCCGCCCTGGTCGCGGTGAACGGACGGATCCAGTCGAAAGACGACCCGTCGAAGGGCCTGACGTGGAAGGAGGCCTGCCGCAAGCTCGGGACCGAGCCGGTGTCGGTGGACGGCGAATGGGAAGCGGGCCTCTCCGCGAGCGGCACGAGCGGCGTGCAGTTCGCGGAAGTCGAAGTGGACACCGAGACGGGAGTCACCAAGGTCACGCGGATCACGTGCGTCCAGGACTGCGGGCTGGTCCTGGACGAGCTGACCGCCGAGAGCCAGTGCATCGGCGGCATGGTGATGGGCGTGAACTACGCGCTCTTCGAGAACCGGCTGCTGGATCGCGTCACCGGCCACATGGTGAACCCGAACATGGAGTGGTATCTGCTGGCCGGTCCGGCGGATATCCCGAAGATCGAGGTCAAGCTGATGAATCAGCCGGAGCGCGGGGTCATCGGTATCGGCGAGCCGCCGACGATCTCCACGGCTGCCGCAATTTCCAATGCCGTCGCGAATGCGATCGGCGTGCGCGTGCGGAGCATCCCGCTGACGCCGGAAAAGGTGCTCACGGCGATCGCGACGCGGGGAACTGGAGGGACGCTGTGAAGGCCTTTGCCTACGTCAATGCGGCCAGCCAGGCCGAGGCGGTTGCCGCAATGGCGACCGCCGCCCGGGGCAAGACCATGGCGCTCGCCGGCGGCATGGACCTGATCTCGCTGATGAAGGACTACGTGGCGCAGCCCGACGTCCTCGTCAACGTAAAGAAGCTACCGGCGACGATCACCGCGCCGGCGCAGGGGTTGACCGTCGTCGGTGCGGCGGCCAAGCTTGCCGACGTCGCGGAGCACGCGGCGCTTCAGAAGGCGTACCCCGCATTCGCTGACGCCGCGCTGTCGGTGGGGACGCCTCAGATCCGCAACGCCGGCACCGTCGGCGGAAACCTGATGCAGCGCCCGCGCTGCTGGTATTTCCGGAACGAGGAGTTCAACTGCCTGAAGAAGGGCGGCGCGCGCTGCTTCGCCGTCGACGGCGAGAACCAGTTTCACGCGATCTTCGGCGACGGCCCGTGCCACATCGTTCATCCGTCGACGCTGGCGCTGCCGCTCATCGCCTACGGCGGTCGGATCAAGGTGGTGGGCCCGTCGGGCGAGCGCGAGGTCGAGGCCGACAAGTTCTTCGTCATGCCGGACCGGAACATGTTCGGTGAGACCGTGCTCGAGCCGAACGAGCTGGTCACCGAGGTGATCCTGCCGATGACGCCGAACACGAAGAGCGCGCTCTACGAGGTGAAGTTCAAGCAGTCGCACGACTGGCCGATCGCGATGGCGGCCGTCGCGCTGCGGATGAACGGCACGACCGTCGACAGCGCGCGTGTCGTCCTCGGCGCGGTGGCGCCGATTCCGTGGCGGTCGCAGGCCGCCGAGGCCGTGCTGAAAGGCAAGACGATTGACGAAGCGACGGCTGCGAAGGCCGCGGATGCGGCGCTCGCGGACGCAAAGCCCATGAGCGGCAACGCCTACAAAGTGCAAGTCACCAAGGTGGCCTTGCGCCGGGCGATCATGAAGGCGGTGGCATAACCATGGATCACCCAACTCCGTCGTCCCGTCTCGTGAACGCCACGCACTGCGAGCATCTGCGGCACAAGGGGATGTACGTGCTGTCGGTGCCGGAGCCGTCCGAGTTCCACGATTCCTACGATGCGACTGCGTACTGGTGCACGAAGACGCAGAAGCCGATTGGCCCGGACGGCGGCGCGGCGCACGCCGACGCGTGCCAGGGCACCCGGGAGTGCTGCTCCCATTGACGTCGATGGCCGAGCTAAAGCTCGGCCCTACGACTGCCTCGCGTACAATACGTACGTAGGCCCAATTACGTAGGTACGTAGGCCCAAGCTTTAGCTTGGGCATTTCACGCATTCAGGCAAGGAGTTCTCCATGAAACGCGCAGTTCTTGCGGTGGCGTTCATGCTGGCCGCCGTGCCGGCCTTCGCGGGCGGCGCCGTCGTTGGCGAGTATGTCGAAGCCCGCACGGCTGAAGTGTTCGCCGGCGGCTGCATCATGAGCAGCCAGGCGGAAACGATGGGCCGCGAGGCCGTCCTGGCGTGGCACGTCCGCTCGGGCGACTACGACGGCGAGCAGCTCGCGGGCTTGTCGGTGGTCGCGGCGGTCGCCGGCGACCGGAACCTCGGCATCCGCGAGATCGGCGGTGAAGCGCCGTCGGCGGTGCGCGGCATCGTGTTCGTCGACCAGAACGCGACCCCATCACAGCAGCGGGCGCTGGTCCGATTGGCGCAGACGCTGTCGCGTGGGCTTATCACCGATCTCGTCGACGTGAGGGCCGTTCCGGTCGCGTACAACGCGACGGCCACGACGATCGCCGTGACGGCTGGCGATGCGAAGCTGGCCGTGCAGCGGCACAATCATCATACGGCGGGCTGCGGCGCCATGAAATGGTTCACGCCGTTCAGCTCGGTCGACGGCGCGATGATCGGCGTGACGGATGCCAACGAGTACGACGGCCGTGCGCTCGGCATCCGCTGGAGCGACCCGAACCGCAAGTCGGCGTTCTCGGGCACGTTCACGCTGACCCCGGCCACGGGCACGAATTGAGCCGAGCCGCGCTGCTCGTTGCCATTCTCGCTGCGGGCACGACTCTTTCGGGACAGGCGCTGACCGCGACCAAAGCGGCAGCGCCGCCGCCCTCCGACATCGCGCCGGCCATCGCGACGCTCCTTTCGCCGGACGGCATCTCGGTCACCGTCGGGGATGTGCCCGTGACGCTGTGGTGGGTCAAGGCGCTGCCGCTCGAGACGGCGCCTTCGGGCTCGCCGAAATGGTCCGATGTGTCCGAGGGGACGCTCGTCGGCGTGCTCACCGTCGGTGGCACGTGGCACGACATCAGGGGGTATGTGCTGAAACCCGGCGCCTACACCCTGCGGTTTGCGATGCAGCCGCAGAACGGCGATCACCTCGGCGTGTCGCCGAATCGTGAGTTCCTGCTGCTGGCGCCCGCGGCTGCCGACACGGCGCCCGGCGTGGTCGGCGCCAAGGCCGCCGTCGATCTCTCGAAGAAGGCCGTCAATCGCGCGCACCCCTCGGCGCTCAGCCTCGATCCGCCGGTGGCCACGCGCCCCGCGCTGTCACCCGTCTCGAACGATATCGGGCTCGACGGCGTCGCCTTTGCCGTGCCGACCTCCTTCCAGGGCAAGCCAGTCGGCGAGATCGCGTTCGGGCTGATTCTGCGGGGTACTATTCAGCAGTAGTGTCGCAGACGCGCCCACAATGAACCTCACCGCTCGCGGTGTCCTCATCACCGGCGTCAAGCGCATCGGCGCCATCGTGGCTGTCGATCTGGCTCATGCGGGCGCCGACGTCGTCCTCTCGTATAACCGCTCGCGAACCGAGGCGGACGCGACGGCGGACGCCATCACTGCCCTCGGACGGCGAGCCTTCGCCATTCACGCCGACCTCTCGAAGCCGGACGCATGCCGTCGCCTGGTGGAAGATGCGGTGCAGGCGCTGGGGCGACTGGACGTGCTGATCAACATGGCGTCCGTCTACGTGGCGACGCCCTACGATGCGCTGACGGATGCGAACTGGGACGCGGCGGTCAATGTCGATCTTCGGGCGTCGCACCTCTGCACGCAGGCGGCGGTGCCGCACATGCGCCGACAGGGCGGTGGCCGCGTGGTCAATTTTTCGGACTGGATTTCGGCGAGCGGCCGGCCCCGCTATACGGAGTACCTTCCGTACTACGTCGCGAAAGCCGGCGTGATTGGTCTGACCGAGATCCTGGCTCTCGAGCTCGCGAAAGACGGCATCCTCGTGAACGCCGTTGCGCCCGGCCCGATTCTGCCGCCTCCAGGGATCTCCGACGCCGAAAGCGACGCGGTCATCAAGGCCACGCCGCTCGGACGTTGGGGCGGCGGAGCGGAAGTCACGAAGGCCGTGCGCTTCCTGATCGAGACAGACTTCGTCACCGGCGAGGTGATCCGCGTCGACGGTGGGCGGCACGTGCGGTGACGGCAGTTTTCGTTATCCTTTCTGACATCTATGGGTTCTATTCGCGCCGCCTTTCCTCTGGCAGCTCTTGTTGCCGTCATCGTCATACTGCCGGATCGTGTCCTTGCGCAGACCAAGCTGCTCACGATCGATGACCTGTACGACCCCGTGAAGAAGGTCGATTTCGGCAAGACGCGGTCGCCGCGCGAGTCGCCCTTCGTGTGGCTGAACGACGGCGAGTACGTGCGCAAGGGAGACGACGGCCGCTACTACCGCGTCGAGGCGATGTCCGGAACGGAAACGCCGGTCTTTGACCCCGCCCGGCTCGACCAGGCGCTGTCGCTCGCGCCAGGCGTCACGCTGAAGGAGCGCGGAAAGCCGCGCGCCGTCACGTTTTCGCCGGACTACCGCGCGCTCGTCTGCCTCCACGAGGAGGACCTCTTTTACTGGAAGATCGGTGAGACCTCGGTTCGGCGATTGACCGCGACGCCATCGAAGGAGGAAGCCGCCCAGTTCAGCCCGGACGGACGGCTCGTCGCGTTCGTCCGCGACAACAACCTGTTCGTGGTCGATGTCGACGGCAAAGAGCGCGCCCTGACCAGCGACGGCACGGCGGTCGTCATGAACGGCAAGTTCGACTGGGTTTATCAGGAGGAGATCTACGGGCGCGGCACCTATCGGGCATTCTGGTGGAGCCCCGATTCCTCGCGTCTCGCGTTCATCCAGCTATCCGACGAGAACGTCCCGATCTTCCCTGTCGTCGATCAGATCCCGCTGCAGCAGGAGGTCGAGCAGACGCGATATCCGCGGCCGGGCGATCCGAATCCTACAGTCAGGCTCGCCGTGGCGCGCGCATCCGGCGGCGTGCGGTGGATAGACACCGCGAAATACAGCGATGCCGACCACCTGATCGTCAATGTGTCGTGGGCACCCGACAGCGCGCGCGTCTCGTATCAGGTCCAGAATCGCGAGCAGACCTGGCTCGATCTGAACCTCGCCGACGCGACGACGGGCCGCAGCAGCACTCTGTTTCGCGAAACGAGCAGAGCCTGGGTCGCCGACAACGGCGCGCCGATCTGGCTGAAGGACGGCGGCTTCGTGTGGCTGAGTGAACGCACTGGCTTCGAGCACGCCTATCGATACACCGTCGACGGCACGCTGTCCGGTGCCATGACGACGGGCCGCTGGGACGTACGGACGTCGTACGGTGTGGACGAGAGAAACAGCAGCTTCTATTTCGCCGGGACCGAGCACAGTCCGATCGGCGGTGACATCTACCGGGTGTCGCTCGATGGAACGGGCCTCACACGGCTGTCCACGTCGGACGGTACCCACGCGGCCGACTTCAACCCATCGCACACGCTCTATGTCGATACCTGGAGCGACGTGTCCACGCCGCCACAGGTGCGGCTACACCAAGCCGACGGCACGCTCGTCCGCGTCGTCGATGGCGGCGACCTGCCCGCGCTGACGCACTACCGGCTCTCGACGCCCGAGTTCGTCCACGTGACAACGAAGGACGGGTTCGTGCTCGAAGCGATGATGATCAAGCCGCGGGATTTCGATCCATCGCGGAAATATCCCGTCTATCAGCACACTTACGCCGGTCCGTACGCGCCAACGGTCAAGAACGCCTGGGCGGGCACCACCGGTCTCTACCACCAGCTCCTCGCCCAACGCGGCATCGTGGTGTGGATTTGCGACAATCGATCGGCGAGCGGCAAGGGCATCGAGTCCGCGTGGGTCGCCTACAAGCGGCTCGGCGAAACCGAGCTCGCCGACATGGAAGAATGCCTTGGCTGGCTGAAGGCGCAGCCGTGGGTGGACGGCACGCGCATCGGATTGAACGGGTGGAGTTACGGCGGGTTCATGACCGCCTACGCCTTGACCCACAGCGCCAGCTACGCGATGGGGATTGCCGGCGGCAGCGTCGTCGACTGGCGCAACTACGATTCGATCTACACCGAACGCTACATGATGCTGCCGAAGAACAACCCGGATGGCTACGCGCGGACGGCGCCGCAAAACGCGGCGGCGAACCTGCACGGGCAGCTGTTGCTGATCCATGGCACGATGGATGACAACGTGCACATGGCCAACACGATGCAGTTCGCCTACGAGCTGCAGAAGGCGGGGAAGCCGTTCGAGCTGATGCTGTATCCGAAGTCGCGCCACGGCGTCACCGATCCACTGCTCGTGAAGCACCTGCACGAACGGATGCTGGATTTCACCCTCAGAACGCTGAAGCCTGAGCCCGTGGCGGCCGGTACGCGATAACGTCGCGCATGTCCCTGACAGACGCCCTGCGCGGCGACGCCACGGTCATCGCCGCCGAGCTCCGCCCGCCGCGTGCGGAGCTGGCTTCGGCCGAGGGCATAGACGCGTGGATCGACACGTATCACGCGGTGCGCGGCCTGACGCGCAGCGGCACCTACGTGTTCCTCACCGATTCTGCCGTCGGGCTCCAGGAAGAGGACAACCTGCGGCACCTCGTCGCGAACCTGGGGACCGACGTCCCGCGCGAGCGCGTCGTGCCCTTTCTGACCTCGAAGCACACGCTCGCCTACTGCCTGTCGTACGCCGAGCGCGCCTGGCAGCAGGCATTCAGCTCGCTCGTGGTGCTCGGCGGCGACAAGCACGTGGGACCGCCACGGTGCTTCGAGCACGCCTGGCAATTGCGGGCGCGGATCCGTGAGCGCGAGCCTCACCTGGCGCTGGGCGGATGGGCCAATCCGAACGGCGACGCCGACGCCCAGGTCGAGTACCTGCGCTCGGCCGATTTCACCGCGGAGTTCTTTCTGACGCAGATCGTGTCGCACCACGCGATTGATCCCGTCGCGCGGTTCGTCGAGGCGTCACGCCGGGGCGGCGTCACGCTGCCGGGCATGTTCGGCGTGTTCTTCTACCGGAGCGCGAGCCCGCGCACGTTGCAGGCGCTGAGCCAGTTTCTGCCGGTTCCGATCGAAGGCATCAGCCGGGAGTTCGCGGCGGGCGCGACGCCGGTCGATGTCTGCGCTCGCACGATTCGCGCGATGCTCGACATCGGCGTCCGGCACTTCTACGTCAGCAACCTGCCGCTGGCGCGCGCGCACAGCACGCTGGCGGCGATCATGGAGCGAGCGACTCGACAGTAGGGCCCGACTTTAGTCGGGCCAACGATAGGCCGAACTGAAGTTCGGCCCAACTGCAGTCAGGACAGCGACGCCCTGACCAGCTTCGGCTCGGGCTCCGCCTACGCGAGCCACCGGTCGAGATTCTCCGCGACGAACGCATCGTCCTGAAGATCCGGATAAGCCGCAAGCACGCGATCGATCTCTTCGACTTGGCCGGGTGACAATCCTTCGTGCGGGTCAAGGCACCAGATGCCTTCGAGCAGGCCCTGGCGCCGCAGCACTTCGTGGATGCCCGCAATGCAGCCGGCGAACGCGTTGCGCGCGTCGAAGAGGGCGCCGTTGGCATCGGTGAGCTGGGCCCCCAGCGACAGCAGTGCCGTGGAATCGGACCCGTGCGCCTTAATTCGCTCGAGCATCTCGACTGCGCTTTTCGTCCAGACCGCCCACTGACCGAGCAAGCCGCCCGAGAACCGGATCGGCATCGCCGTCTCGTTGCCCGGGAATGGCGTCAGAAGATCCGCGACAATCGCATCGTCATTCCCCGTGTAAAGCGCAACGTCGCGGCGTCCGCTCGCGGCCAGCGCCCGCGTCACGTCGAGGGTCTGATAGCGATTGAACGGCGCCACCTTGATCGCAACCACCGCCTCGATCTCGAGAAAGGCGCGCCAGAACTCGTAATCGAGGGGGCGACCACCCACGCTCGGCTGCAGGTAGAACCCGAACACCGGAATCACCGACGCAATCGTCCGACAGTGTTGGACGAGCGCGCTCGTCGAGACCTCCTTCAGCGCCGCCAGGCTGACGAGGCCGGCGTCATAGCCCAAGGCGGCCGCAAGTTCGGCTTCGCGGACGGCCTGGGCCGTGGCGCCACAGATGCCCGCGATGCCGAGGAAGCGGTTGTCGCCCGGCGCACCCTCCTTGCTCGCGTCGGCGGCCAGCGACAGGACCGGTTCCAGCAGACCGACGTCGCGGATTGCAAACTGCGTGGTGTGGACGGCGACGGCAATCCCACCCGCGCCGGCGTCACGATAGTACCGGGTGAGCGCCCGCTGACGGCGCTCGTTCAGGCCGCGCGCGTCGGTCAAGGCGAGGGGATGCGCCGGGATGACCAGGCCCGACAGCAGCCGTGCACGCAGCCGTGCCAGCGACGCTGCGTCAGTAGCGGCCATCTGCCACCTCGAAGTGCGTCGGCTTGTTCAGCGACGCGCCGCCGATCCGGACCCAGTGCACGACCCACGCGAGCAGCCTTTCGAGCGGCACGTCGGGCGGGCCAAGCAGCTTCAGGCAACGTGAGGGGTCACTGAGCAGCGCGACCGGCCCCTCGGTCCCGCGGAAGCGCACTGCCTTGCCGAGCTCGCGACCGAAACGCGTCGCGACCTCGCGAACCGAGATCCGTTCGGGCCCGGTGACGTTGAGCGGGACGGCCGGCGATGCGCAGAGCGCGAGGCTGCGAATCGCGTAGGAATTGGCGTCGCCTTGCCAAATCGCGTTCAGCCACCCGACGGTGAGATCGACCTCCTCATCGTTCTGGACGTGGCGGGCGATGTCCACGAGCGTCCCATAGCGAAGGTCAACGGCGTAGTTGAGCCTGAAGATCAGCACGCGTGTGCCGCGCTCGTACGAGGCGAACTCCACGACCCGCTCGCGGCCCAGACACGACTGCGCATATTCGCCGATCGGCTGCGGTGGATCGGTTTCGACGGACCCCGTGCTCGTCGGCGGCACCAGCGGATAGACATTGCCGGTCGAGAACACGACAAGTCGTGAAGACGAGAAGCGTTCAGCGACGAGCGCCGGCACGACCGTGTTGGTGAACCACGTCAGGTCGGATCGATCCGTGGTCCCGAACTTGCGCCCGGCCAGATACAGCACGTGCTCGCAGCGCGGGAGCGACGCGAGCTGTGCGCCGTGGGTGAGATCGCAGGCGATCGTCTCGACGCCGCCCTGTTCCAGGGCCTCACGGCTGGCTCGATCCGAGAACCGCGATGCCGCAATCACTCGACGGCCCGTTCCCGCCGCATCGGCCGCGCGGCGGACGCGGGTGGCCAGCGTCGGTCCCATCTTGCCGCCTGCCCCGACGATCAGCACGTCGCCGGGCAGCTGCGCGAGCGTGTCGATGTCGGCCGCGTTCGGCCTGACCAGCGCCTCGTCGAGCTCGGCCTCGCTATTGATGCGATCAGGAATCATGCTGCCATGTGGAGGGCGGACCGTCAGGTCCGCCAATCTCTATGCGAACTCCGGACCAAAGATCGAAAACGCCCGCAGCGCGGACTCTTCGACCCTCCGACGCTGCGTCTCTGCGACCCTTCGACCCTTCGAGTCTTCCGCGGCCGGAGGACGCATCATCCGCGCGAGCGGCCGTTGTCGCACGAAACCGGACGCGGCGAGCCACTCGTTCCAGCTCGGGTCCGCGTCGAACGCATCGATCCCGATCGGGACGAGGCGCCGACCTCGCGACGTGTCGAACGAGCGCTCGCGCAATCGGCTCCGATCGGGCGACCACGGTGCCCAGGTGGTGGAACACGCGGCCACTTCGCCCGAACACGTATCCTGCCAGTTCGGTGTCGACGGTCGCAATCGCGCAGCAATCCGGCCCGGCAGACCACGCCCACTCGAGCACCCGTCGCCGGTCGCCGCCGAACACCTCGAGTCGGCTGACGCGATCAAGGTCAGGTCGTCCGGCTCGATCGGGCGGATCGTGGCGACAGCTCCAGCGATTGCCCGTGCCCGCGCGTGTTCGACGAATTTCACATCGTCCGCGATCCACCGTGTCAGTTTGCAGGTGTCGCGGAATCCGTGTTGATCGTACAGAAGGCGGCCGACCGCCGTTGCGTCGAGGCCGATCGGCCGATCGGGCGGAAGGGCATTGATGGCACCCAGCAGCAGCCCCGCGCCGAGTCCCTGACGCTGGAACGCCGGATCGACCAGCATCATCGCAATCCAGCCGAACTCGCCGTACCCGATGCCGATGCAGGTGCCGACGAGGCCGCCCTCGGCCATGGCGCAGAAGCTGGCGCCCGGTGTCATCCCGATGGCGACGCGCCAGTCTTCCTCACGCTGATTCCAGCCGGCCTCGTTGCTGAGACGCAGCGCCGCCTGGACATGAGCGGCTGTGAGAAGGCGGATCGTGACAGCGGGCGAGAGCGGCACTCGCCCGATCGTAAGTCGAGACGGCCTGCAGTAGGGCCCGACTTTAATCGGGCCCTACTGCAGTTGTCGGCCTACTGTATTCAGGGTGCCGGACATCCTACGGGGACAGTGAACGACTCCTTGATCGTGACCTTCGTGCCCTTGAACGTGGCGGACGCGCCCACGCCAACTCCGTATTTGGCGAACCCTCGCCAGATCAGGCAATCGACGCTGGCGGAGCGGCCTGGAGAATCCCGTCGCGCATCTGCTCGAACTTGGGGTTGGCCGGGGTGTAGTTCATGCCGTCCACGAGGTAGTCGAGCAACTCGTCGGTGGTGTGCCCGGCTGTGGCAAAGACCTCGCCGAGCCTCCAGCCGATGGCGCCGTAGATCTCACCATCGAGATGGACCTCGGTACCGGAGAAGCTCTTGTACGTGCGCGGGTATTCGCGATAAGGTGCTGTCCGGATCCCATCGGCTCGAAGCCGGAATACTCGCCGACCTTGTCGTCCTCGTTCAGCAGCACGGCGAGCACGTCGCTCATGCCTTCCCCAATTGCGCCAGACATGACGCCGCCCATGCTGCCGATCATCCGCCACGTCAGCCCGTGGCCGTACTCGTGGTAGACGATGTCGGAATCGAGGTCGCCGTCGCGTGAGAGCGGTGCGGGATTGGTGTGCCGAATAGTGACGCTCACTGGCCCACGGCCTTGAGCGCCGTTCCCGCGGCCATCTCCACGAACACCGACGGGATCGTGATGCCGCTGCCGGTGCCGCCAATGGTGAAGACGCTGCCTGGCTCGTTGTTCGCAATGATGACGCCGACAGCGCCCGCGCGCTGCGCGTTGAGGATCTTGTCGGCGAAGGTGCAGGCGCCACGATCAATCAGCGCGATTCGGTTCGTCAGCGAATTGCGCGCCAGGCGCTGACAGGCGTCGGCGGTCGGGGCGCTGCCATCATTGACGAGCGCGATGTTCGCCATGATGCCCGTAGCGGTGAGAGCCGGTCCCAGCGCCGATCCGGCCGCCGCATAGATCGTATGCGTCGTGTTGACCTCGACCTGGTGCGTGTCCGGCGGATTCCAGAGATACATCTGCATCCGCGGCGAGCTGCCGTCGGCGGGCGTGGCGAAGTTGGCGTTGTCCGTCCCACTGCCGTCCTGCGCCTCCGCGTTGACGGGATCGTTGCCCGACCCGCCGTTGCCGAAGTTGTTGATCTGGAAGTTGCCGGCAGCCTCATCGAAGCCGTGGCCATAGAGGTCGTCGTGAATCGCGTTGTTCAGGTAAAACAGGTTTTGGACGGCGACCGCCTTGTTTCCTGTAGTGGATGGCTGGGCCGAAAGATTGGCTGTCGTCGTGAAGTTCCCGCCGCTGACCGTCGCGCCGCCTGAGTCCGGTGCGTTGTTGGCATCCGTGTCGAGGTAGGCGTGCACATTGTTGCCGCTGATGTTGAACGTCGTCTGCGTTCCCGCTCCGAGCCAGCCAGTGGGCGACTCCGCGTTTCCCGCGCCGGGGCCGCTGACCACGGCCTGAGGCGTGGCGGACGGATTCTTCCTGAACACGTTGTATGTGTCCGTGCTCGTGCGCTGCTCGACGGCGATGACGCTGTTGTCCGCGCCGACCAGCGTTTCGTGCAGCAGGTTGTCGGCTGCGCTCCACGTCTCGACGACGAAGCCGGCGCGGAGCTGCGCGGCGCCGTACGGCACCGCGACTCGGGTCACTCGCGGTCCGCGATAGAAGAACGGCGTGCGGTTGAACACCGCGCGGTTGCCTTCGCGCTGGCTCAAGCCAGGCGCCGCGACCGCGCCGCGGTACAAGTGGCGAAGGGCCGCGGCGAGCGCGGGCTCGTCACCACCGGCCAGCTTGTTGAACGATCGCACCGGCACGAGGTTTTCGATGATGCTGGTGAGTTGTCCGCTCGCGTCAACCGACGCCTTGACGTAGACGCCGTACACGTCCAGCCCCTCAACGCGCTGAACGAACCGTGCGTGGGTGACGCCGGTCCTCGGCGACCGACCCTCCGAGACGAGCGCGAGCGACTCAACCGTCGCCTGACTGTGACCTTGGGCGCGCAGGTAGCTGCGAACGATGTCGATGGCGGTGGCGCGGGATGTTCCAGTCAGCGCCTTATCCGCACTGCCTCGCGCGATGCGCACGTCCGGAGGGCTGAAAGGCGCTGCGCCCTGCGCAAGAGCTGCGGACGTCAGCGAAAGGACACCGGCGATTGAAAGCGCGCAGACACGAACCTTCAGGGACATAGCGGTCTCCGGTAGGGATGAAGAACTGTGAAACGGTGACGAACCGCGCGTATGCCGGGGGGAAGCAGCGAGATCAGTGTAGCTGAGCTGGCAGAGAAGCGCCAGCCGGCAGCTGTTTGCGGGTCGAGGCTCGGTGGGTCGCGTCAATTGACGACCCTGAAGAATCCTCTCCACGCGGCGTCGGATCCGATCAGGACGTCGACGCGATAGATGCCAGCGGCTGGTGAGCACCTTGAGCTCCCATGTGGAGAACGGCACGCTCCCGACGCGCGCAGTGTCGTTTTCACTGGCTTGGTCTCGGCCAGTATCCGGTTGTCCTGGTCGAAGATGCGAAGCGTGATGAGTGTCTTCAGCCGCTCTTTCGGATCCCATGTGACGAAGACCGTCATCAATGGCTCCTGCGTCGAGAACTCCGTCTTCTGGTCGACCGGCTGCGTCCGGCCGCCGTCGCGGAGCACCGTCGAGGCGAACCCGCCGCTCAGCACATGCCGGCCCATCACGACTGGCGGCGTGAACACGCCCCTCGCTGCAAGATCGGCGAGGGGGCGTCGGCGTGCCGCTGACCGCCGCCAGCGCCATCGGCGAGATCGCCAGAGTGGGAGCGGCTGCATCAAACCCATTCGCATGATCTGCTGAATCAACACGTCCCGTTCGATCGGGCCGGTTATCCCAATCCTGGCTGAGCTGGTAGATCGGCAGCGGCGCTAACATACCGGGATGCGCCTGACGCGATTGCGTGCCCTCGGGCTGATACTCATCGCGGCCATCGTCACCGGCTGTCGCACCGGCGTGCCGGTCGTCGACACCGGCCCGAAGCCGCCCACGCGCGATGGCACGATCGCCGGGCACGTGAGCGGCGACGGTGCGACGCCAATCGCCGGCCGCGTGGTCCGTGCGATTGCCGTCGAGGGTGGACAGAAGTACGAGGTGACCACCAACAGCGCCGGCACCTACACGCTGAAGGTGCCGCCCGGCCACTATCGGCTGGAAGTGGAGTTGCGGCCGGGCGAGAAGCTTTCGAAGGAGCCTGGCGAGACGAAGATCAACGCCTCGGACCTCGACCCGAACCGCGACTTCGTCATCGTGCCCGGGCAGTAGGGACCGACGCCAGCAGCGCCGCGCCAATCGTCACGCACCCCTTTTCTTTGCGTGCACAGACACGTGACCCGCGCTACCCGATCGATCCGAGTGACCCGATCGACCTGTATGATCGTCTCGTGTCCAGTACGGTATTCCTGATGTCGCCTGCCTATTGCGGGGGCCGGCGGGCGAAGATGCTGTTGCGCGAGGGATCGTCACTGGCCCTGGCTGTGAGACTGTCGGAAGGCACGCTGCCGCTCGGCGAGGCGTTCAGCTTCATGAGCGGCCTCTACTTTCGCGGGAAGGTCGCCTACGCCACGGCGTTCGGCCGCCGTGTCGATCCGGGACCCTCCGCGTTCGTCATTACGCCCACGCGCGGCCTCCAGCCGCCCGGTGTTCCCGTCAATCGTGGCGTGATCGAGGAGTTTGCGATGCTCGACGTCGCGCACGACGAGCCGCGCTATCGCGATCCACTGGTTGCCGACGCGCGGAAGCTGGCAGCCGCGCTCGCCGAAGACGCGCGCGTGGTGCTGCTCGGGAGTGTCGCGACCGCGAAGTACCTGGATGTCCTGGCTGATACGTTCCAATCCAGGTTGTACTTTCCATCCGCGTTCATCGGTCGTGGCGACATGAGCCGCGGCGGATTGATGTTGCGGAGCGCCGATTCGGGTCAGGAGCTCGAGTACATCTCGTTTGCGTCGGCAACGACACGTCGCGGTCCGCGTCCTCCGAAGCTGGCGCCCCTTCCGAGAGGTGTACGTAGGCCCGAGCTTTAGCTCGGGCAAACATTCGCCTGCGGTGAGAGAGGCGCCTACCGCAGCTTCCGAATTCGCTCGATCAGCGCCGGGTCGTTCGGAAAGAGTCCCGCGGCCGGAAGCCGCGGCACCAGCTCGGCCCATACCGGCTCCTTCGCGAATACCGCTCTGAAGATCAGTGCGGCCTCCGCCTCGCGGCCGATCGACGCCAGCGTCACGGCGTGCCAGAACGGCAGCTCGAGGATCTCCGGCGCGAGTTGTGCCGCCGCCTTGTATTCCTCGAGCGCCTCCTCGACCTTCTTCTCCGTCATCAGCTCGTCGCCGTGGTTGGCGTGTCCATACGCTCGCTGCAGTCGAAGCAGCCGCTTCAACTCCACGATTGGCTCCGGCGCATCGTCCACGCGCAGATCGAACACGCGGTCCGCGCCGGCCCAGGGCCGGCCGCTGCTCTTGCCCTTGACGATGAGGATGGCGGCCGATTGGCGTCCGCGAATGTCACCGCCAGCGGCTTGTGCCGCTTCGAGTGCGGCCAGCATGCGATCGGCAAGGTCGCCCTTCGTCGATTCGAACCCCTTCGCCATCGCTGGCCACACGCGATCGTTGGCCATGAGGTTGGCCTGCGCTGAAAAGTTGTTGCCGACGATGTGGCCTGCGGCCGCGATAGCGGACTTGCCGGTGAAGGCCGAGACACGACCGCTTGCGTCGATCATCGCCACCTGCCGTCCATCCCGTTGCGCGTCGGCCTTCACGAGCTGGTCGAGCGCGTCCGGCGCCGCGACGCCGCGCCGCATCAGCTCGAGACCGCGCATGCCGTAGCCGGGATCGACAAATGACTGTGTCGCGATTGCGCCGACACCGGCTTCGGCCCACGTCACAATCGAGCCCACCGAAAACCAGTGGGACTGCACGGCCACGCCCATCTCGCCGGTCGCCGGATCGCGCGCGACGATTGAGAAGGTGTGGACCAGCGGGTCTGCGTGCACGGCAAGCGGCAGGACGACCAGGACGAGCGCACCCAGCAGTTTTCGCATGGCGAGGATTGTAGCGGCTTGCGCTCAGACTGCACCGGGCCGCCCTCCGGTCATCCGCAATCCCAGATCCGCAATTCGCAATTGCGACTATCTCGAAGGCGGCGGCCCCTCCGGGATGTACGCCTTGTAGGTGAACCCATCCGTCTGCTTCGCGAACTCCGCACGCACGGCCTCACGCGCCGCCGAGTCGTTCATCAGGTCGACCATGGTCGTCGAGAGCGTCTTCGCGGCATGCAGCATGCCCTTGTGCCCGATCGACATGCCGCCGGCGGCGACGACGGTCCAGGCATGCCACGGCACGCCGAGCGGCGCGGTGGTCACCGACACGTGCAGCGTCGGGACGAGCCAGCTGACGTCACCGACGTCGGTGGAGCCGCCTTCCGGCAACTGCCCTTCAAGCGGCTGTACGGACGCATCGACCCCCTTCTCGGGGACGCCCGCCGATCGCTGCAGTGCGCGCGCGAAGGTCTGCTCGGCGTCGGTGTAGGCAATCGGCCCCAGCCACCGCAGGTTCTGATCGAGCAGCCGGGCGCCGCTCTGGTTGATCAGGAGCTCGTAGTCGCCGCCCTGCACGGCGACGGTGCTCTCGACGCCGGCAATCTGCGCCGCGCCTGCTGCGATCTGACGCACGCGCGCGATCACCGCCTCGACGCCGTCGCGCGACTGATCGCGCACCCACAGCCACACGCGCGCGTGTTCCGGCACGACGTTGGGCACGTCGCCGCCGTTCATGACGTAGTGCATGCGGACCGTTGGCCTGACGTGCTCGCGCAGCATGTTGATGCCGTGGGTGAACGCTTCGGCGCCGTCGAGCGCGCTGCGGCCGTTCCACGGATCGGCGGCCGCGTGGGCGCTCTTGCCTTTGAACTCGACCGCCAGATCGACGATCGCCTGTGAGCTGGCGACGTCGGCGCGGGTTCGCGTTTCGGGGTGCCAGGCGAGCATGATGTCTACGCCCTTGAACACGCCCTCGCGCGCCATGTAGATCTTGCCGCCCACGTCTTCCTCGGCCGGGGTTCCGAAGAACTTGATCGTTCCCTTGAGCGAGCCGTCGGCGACGAGCCGCTTGATCGCGATCGCCGCCCCGAGGCTGGCCGTCCCGAACATGTTGTGGCCGCAGCCGTGGCCGGGCGCGCCGTCGACCAGGGCTTCCCGCGTCGGCTGGGCCTTCTGCGAGATGCCCGGGAGCGCGTCGTATTCGCCCATGATGCCGATGACTGGAGAACCCTGGCCGAACTCGGCGACGAACGCCGTCGGCAGTCCCGCCACGCCGCGGGTGACGCGAAACCCTTCCCGTTCGGCGTAGTCGGCGAGGACCTTCGACGACTTCGTCTCTTTTAACGCCGTCTCGGCGAACCGCCAGATCTGATCGGACAGATCGATCAGCGTCGCGCGCTGCGCGTCCACTTCCTGGACCACCCGCTTCTTGAGCGCGACGTCGGGCCCACCTGCCTGCGCGAGCACCGTCGAGGGGACAGCGAGCGCGACGACTCCGATGACAACGATGACTCGCAACCGCCGTGACATATCATTCCTCATCAGCACTGCTGGACTGCTGACTGCTGGACTGCAGCACCGCCTTAGGGTGCCATCATTCCGCCGTTGATTTCGATCGTCTGCCCGTGAATGTATCGCGCCGCCTCCGAGCAGAGAAAGAGGATCGTGTCTGCGACGTCCTCGTTGGTGCCGAGTCGTCCGGCCGGGGTCATCGCCACGACGCTGTCCAGAATCTGCTTGCTGGAGAAACGCTCGTGGAACGCGTTGTCCACCGTACCGGGGCTGACCGCATTGACGCGAATCCCGTGCGGCGCGAGCTCGCGGGCCCACCCCTTGGTCAGCGTCAGGATCGAGCCCTTCGCCGCGGCGTAGACGGCCGCGCCCGTGCCGCCGCCCGTACGGGCGGCAATCGAGCTCAGATTCACGATGACGCCGGCGCCCTGCTTCAGCATGTGCGGGAGGACCGCTTGCGTGATGAAGTAGGCGCTCTTGACGTTCAGGTTCATCACCTCGTCGTAGAGAGCCTCGCTGCACTCGGTGGTGGCCACGCGCTTCACCAGAGATCCGGCGTTGTTCACCAGGATGTCGATCTCGCGCGGCATGTCGTGCAGGAAGGCGTGGATGCCGTCGATCGCGCCCAGGTTCGCCTTGAGCAGCGACCCTTTGGCGCCCGCCGCGACCACACCTTTCAGCGTCTCGTCGGCGCCCTCGTGAAAGCTGTTGTAGTGCAGGAACAGCCGGCCGACGCCGGCCCGCGCGAGCGCGACCGCCGTGGCCGCGCCGATCCCGCGTGACGCGCCTGTGATGAGGGCCGTCCTCCCCTGGAGTGTATTGGTCACGTGGTGTCCGACCCGCGGATTATAGCGGCATGGGCGGCGACGGCCGTGACCGTCGGCTCCGTGGCGCGGCGACGACCCGACTGACCACGGACGAGATCCTGAAGCACACGCGAGGCTGGTGATCAACCCGCTGGTTTACGCCGAAGTATCGATCGGGTTCGATCGAATCGAGGACCTGGACGTGGTGCTCGACAGCGCGACGTTCGATCGTCGGTCGCTCCCGTGGGAAGCGGCCTTTCTCGCCGGTAAGGTGTTCCAGAAATACCGATCGGCCGGCGGGGCCCGCCGATCCCCGCTTCCGGCTTTTTACATCGGCGCCCACGCCGCGATCGCGGGTCTCACGCTGCTCACGCGCGACCCTTGTCGGTATCGCTCGTACTTCCCGAAGTTACGCGTTATTCGCCCCATAGCTTGAGGGGCAAACCGAGTGGACTCGCGCTGGCGACGATGCTACCGTCGTCGCGTCTTTCAGCCGGCACGCCGTTGGCACCGTTCCATCTCGCATCGATCGCCGTCCATCGATGACGGGAGGCCGCATTCGTGCCGAAGACGCTGACCAAACGCGTGGAACACCTCGAGAAAACCGTCGATTCGCTGCGGGAATTGCCCGCCAGAGTGATACGTGTCGAGGTACGTGTCACGGCTGTCGAAGAGCAGGTTGTGCAACTCCGCGGCGAGATGCGCGATGGATTTTCTGCTGTGCTGCAGGTGATCGACGCCAGCTCAGTTGCGACCCAGCGCCTGATCGACGAGGCCAGGGCCGAGACGAAGCAAGGGTTCGCGGATGTACGGGCCGAGATGGTGCAGGGGTTCGCGGAGGTACGGGGCGAGATGGCGCAGGGGTTTGCGGACGTACGGGGCGAGATGGCGCAAGGATTCGCCACCGTCCGTGTCGAGATGACGCAGGGACTCGGCGACGTGCGCACCGAAATGCGCGTGTTGCACGAGGACCTGGTCGAACGGATTGCCAGGATTGGCGAAGGAGGGTCACGAAAGAGACCGCGTCGTTAGCGGCATATGACCCGGCCTGTCACTGCGCTGCGGTTCACTGGCCCCTCATCAGGAGGGCTCCCCAGTGCAGACGCGTTTCGCCACCTCGATTTTGTTCGCCATTGTCCTGCATCTCGCTCCAGCGCCGGTTGCGACCCGCCCCTACGCGCTGGCCAATCGATTGAACATGAAGGGCAGCGCCGGCTGCCCTTCACTGTCGGTCAGGCGCGCCGCGCTTCCCGACACGTACTGCTCGCGCGTATCGTCCAGCTCCTCGAGCATCCAGTCGACCAGGGACGCGGGCGCAAGGACGCGGACCAGGTGGCCGAAGCCGAGCACCCAGCTCCTGAGCGCATAGTCGTCGCAGACGTCCAGCGTCATCACGACGGATCCGTCGGTGCGGTCCTTGAACTGTTGCGACGGATGCCACGAGCGCTCCTTGATCGTCGGCGCGATCGCGCGATGAAATCGCAGCTGCACCTTGATCGTCGGGCCGCGATGGACGCCGAGCGAGCCGCCGAACGGATCGGATTCGAGCTCCGCGACTGGTGTGAACGTCTTCTCCTGCGGGCTCAGTCGCCGGATGCGCTCGACAGCGAAGGTCCGCAACTCTGCGTAGGCCGGGACGAAGGCGATCAGGTAGAGGCCACCCTGCGCCTGGATCACGCGATGCGGGTGGGCGACATAGTCCTTCTCGCGACCACTGGCCTGCGAGTGATACCGCATGTGGATGATGCGGCGTGACAGGCAGGCTTCGAGAAGCCGGGATGTGGTCTTGTAGATCTGGGCGTCGGCCTTCTTGGTCTGACCGGGCTTGGCCTTGATGATCCGTGGCAGGCTGTCGAGGAACTTCTTCATCTGCGGTGTGAGTGCGGCCTCCACCTTTTCGAGCGCGCTCTCGAGGTCGGCGAGGACGTGGGTGCCGGCGAAGCACTCCAGCAGCGCCCGGCTGAAATACAGGGCGCTCAGCTCCGAGAACGTCATGCCGCTCCGCGCCAGACCGCCGAAGCCCTTCGGATCCATCCGCCAGAACTTTGTTCCGTTGACCGTGTCGTCGTAGAGCGGGAAGCCGGCGGCCTGCAGCGCCGCCAGATCGCGGCGGATTGTGCGCGCATTGACCGTGAACTCCTGCGCCAGCTTCGGGATGGTGTTCCCGCGCGTGGACGCAATCTGGCGCAGCATCTTCCATTGGCGGATGACTTCTTCGTTACGACGCATCGACGGCTCCGTGGTGTGCCCGAAAAGCGTGAATTCTAACTCTCAACCTGACGATCCTGGTGCCGTCGCAGCGCACCGTCGTCATTCCCGTCTCCTGCGTAGAGGCAGGCCGCTGGCACCCGGTGACGAGCGGATTCGCCGCGTCGCCTCGGGTGCAGTTCGCAGAGGGCCCGCCGCGAAGATGCGCGATGTCACGCGATCCCTCGAGCGCGACGGCCGTCGTGTGTCCGACCAGGGGTCCGTCTGGTCACTCATCGATCAGAAGGCCGCCAGGCTCGACACGCGTTCGGACACCAACGCCATGGCCGCGATGTTCGAGACGCTGCAGGGCTCGATTGATCGGTACATCGCGGCCTTTCCACCGGTCGAGCGTCAGGTGGGTGCGATTGTGTATGTCAGTGGCCGGCTGGCGGGCCTCGAACTCTTTGACGCGCCCGGCACGTGGCGGAAGCTGTCGGCGAAGGTGCTTCGCAGTTACGCGCTCGACGCCATCGACCGTCGTCACGCCAAAGCGCGCAAGCCACGCGTCGGCGACGCGACGGTCTTCAGCGACCAGGTGACGTCGACGGCCGCATCGACGTTTGCGGCGGCGGGCGAGGGCGAAGACGTCCGTCTGACAAGTCCCACCATTGCCGCAGCGGCGTTGGTGGCACACGGCCGCGCCATTCGGGTCAGCGCCTTTCCAGTGAGCGGTGCTTCTGTGCGAGAGGAAGGCCCGCTCATGTAGGGCGGACCTTCGTTGCGCCTTCCTGTCAGATTTCCAGCAGGTCTCGCCCGACGATGATGGGTCCGCGAAAGTTGGCGCGCGCGGCGTCGATCCACATCGCGTCAGTGATTGTGGAATCCTCCGCCGGCACGAGATGCGAAAGTACCAGCGTCTTGACACCGGCGGCCGCGGCGACTTTGCCGACGTCCTCGACCGCTGTGTGATGCCCGATGATGCTGGCTTTCAACGATGGCGCGTTCGAGACGTTAGCGATCAGCCGATCGACTGCCGCGGGAAACATGGCTTCGTGGACCAGGACATCTGCGCCGTGTGCCAGGCGCACCAGCGCGTCCGACTTCCTGGTGTCGCCCGAGATGACGATCGATCGATCGGGTGTGTCGAATCGGTAGGCGAAGGCCGATTGGAGCGGCGGATGATCGACCAACGCGGCGGTCACCCGGACTCTCCCATCGTCCAGTACCGACGCCTCCACGATCGAGATCGTATGCCCGGAGGAGCGGTGCCAGCGCGACCCGGCCTTCGTCGGCGATTCGCGCGTCGATGTCCGTCGAATTGAGCGCGAGAAACTGCGTCGTCATACGAGTCAATGGCGCAGGTCCCCAGCAATCGACCGGCGTCTGGAGGCCCGCCGTCCACGCGAGGAGCAGCAGGTTGCCGTAGTCGGCGTTGTGATCCGAGTGGTGATGCGTGATGAAGACGTGGCGGATCGCCCGGAGCGGGACGTTCGCTGCGACCAGTTGCCGGGCGACGCCATTGCCGCAATCGATGATGTAGGGCGTCTCGTCCACGAGAATGACCTGCGCGGGCGGAAAGCGGGACGCCCGCGGCCGCGGACCGCCGGCCGTGCCGAGAAGGATCAGACGCGTCCTACGATCCGGCGTCACCGGGCGTACACGTGGCCGCGGTGTCGCGAGGATTGCAGCGGAACGAAGAAATTCGCGACGGCGCATCGGCACAGTTTGTACGTAGGCCCGAGCTTTAGCTCGGGCAAACTATATTCCTCATATGTCGCTTCCAACCGATCCCGATTGCTACTGGGTCGAATCCGGTCTGCTCGAGCCGGGGTACTCGCCGGCGAGCATTCGTCCGTGGGTGGCCGGCGCCGACCAGGCGATGACGTATGGCGGTTGACGTACCCGCATCTCAGACCTCCGGTACCCACACATTGGCCATTTCGCCGTACCGGCACCACGCATTCGCCAGCTTCATTTGGCCAGGCGTTTGACACTCTGGCTGGAGGAGGGCAGGGCTGGCGACGAGAATCACCGCGCATCGCGCCCGTGACGTCGCAACGTTCAGCCGATTGAGGCTGTACAGGAAGCTCATGCCGCGCGGCGCCTCGTCGGCGGACGACGTCGCCATCGAGCAGATGACGACAGGCGCCTCCTGACCCTGGAAGCGATCGACGGTACCGACTCGCACGCCGGGCAACCGTTCATGAAGGGCGTGCACCTGGGTGTTATAGGGCGCGACGATGAGGACGTCGTCCCGCGTGAGCATATGGGCATCGCCGTGGGCGTCAGTCCATGTGCAGCCATCAGTCGTTAGCCGCGCGACCAGGTCAGCGACCGCGTCGGCCTCCTCGATCGAGAGGTTCTGGTTGCCCTCGTGAACCACCGGATGGAACCAGAGCCCGGCGCCTGAAAGGCCATTCGGCCCGTTGAGCGCCTGGCGCTCGAGGCCGGGATATGGCCTGAGTCGCCCCTCGTAGAACAGCTCCGATGTGAACGCGCAGATCGACGGCGCCAGCCGCCGGGTCTCCGCGATGAACAGCCCACGATCCGCTGGCATGGTCTGGTGATCGCCGAGCACGTGCTGCAGGACTGAGGCGTCGGCGCCATCCGGGTGTGTCGCTTTGAGCGGTTGGTCGAGTTGCCGCGGATCGCCGAGCAGGATCAGGTTCCTGGCGGACCGCGACGCCGCGAGCACATTCGCCAGCGACATCTGCCCGGCTTCGTCAATCAGCAGCGTGTCGAGCGTGCCCTGCATTTCCGGTCGCGCCCATAGCCAGCACGTCCCGCCGACCACGTCGGCCTGGCGGGTCTCCAAAGCGTCGAGCACGTCCTCGTTCGAGTCCACCTCTCGAATCGGACCACGGTCGTCCGACAACTCGCCGGGTTTCTGGACGCAGCGCGGCGTGATGTCTTCCTGCGCCGCGGCGTCGAGCGCCGCGTTCATCTGATGACGAATCACCTTGTGGCCGGTCGCGCAGACGCCCACCGTTCGATGGTTGATCGCCATCTCGCAGACCATTCGCGCGCCGGTGAACGTCTTGCCGGCGCCTGGTGGGCCCTGTACGGCGAGCGTGCTCTCGTCGAGCGACACCGCCAGTCGCCGCGCTTGCGCCATGTCGTCTTCACCCGCAATGGACCACGCGCTGCCGGGCTTCAAGACCGGCACCTCACCGAGCAACAGCCGCCGCGCGACCCGATACTCGCCCGATCCGTCGAGCCCATGCTCGGCCACCCACTCACCGAGACGAAACAGCGAGTCGGCCAGGACGTCCGTGCCGATGATGAAGCGGGAAATCACGGTGCGCGGTCGCTCGGCTGCCGTCGCGACCATGTGCTTGATGTCGACGGTTCGAGACTCTCGATCGAGCGCGACCAGCGTGCCGACCTTGTGCGTCGCAGATGTCAGGAGCTCCGCGCCGTCGCGAATGTCCGCTTCCTGAGGCGGAAAGCGGTACCGATTCACGACGGTCTTCTTCGTCGCCGACACTTCCGCAACGAACTCGAGACCGACGAGCGCCTCTTTTTCATCGATCAGCGCTTCCTCCTCCAGATCGGTCAACCGGTAGAACTCCCACCAGACGGCCTTGTCCTCGCGACGGTGGAACTCCAGCAGCTGCGCCAGGAGCCATCGCCCCTGCTGGTCCCGTGAGCGTTGAGCCCGATCGACCGGCAAGCCTGTCAGCAGCCGGTCCTTCAACGCACGCGTCCTGGCGTCCCGCTCCTTGATTCTTTCTTCTGGCTCACCTTCCAGCGCTGTCGGCCGTGGAACCGGCGTCCCAGTGGCGACTAGCTCGGCTCGAAGCTGCTCCAACCAGTCGCGGAGCCGAGCCGCCGAGAGGCAATCGTCACGGTTGTACGACTCGATCGCCGTTCGCAGACGCTCGCGATCCTGCACAGGCTGGTTCGTCTCGAGCAGGTACTCCATTTCGTGCAGGGCCTGCGAGGCATCAGCGAGCGGCGTTTCCCTGGCGAAACCGTAGAACCGCTCGAGCGACTTGATCGAGTAGCGCTCCACGCTTGCGCGGAGCGACTGCCGGACGATGGCGTACAGATCGACGAGAACCCCACCCCTGAGCAGCCGATCGATCTCGTCGCCGCACACACCGTACTTGCCCATCATGCGCTTCAGCGCCGATGGCTCGTACGGGGCGTAATGGTAGATGTGAAGATCGGGGAAGTGCTCGAGGCGGTCCATCACGAACGCGATGAATGCTTCGAAGGCTGCCTTCTCCGCTTCCGCATTCAGCGCCCACCGGGCCTGATAGGTCAGAGTGCCGTCGTCGCCCGGCGCGACCCAGCCGAAGAGATATTCCAGCCCCGACGATCCGGCGAACGGGTCGCCCTCGAAGTCGAGAAAGATGTCGCCGCGCGATGGCGCCGGCAGCCGCTGGAGTCCGCGTTCTGCCTCGAGCGGCAGCAGCTCGTGACGTGGCGTTCCTGTCGTGCGGCCGGCAAGCTGTATACGCGCTTGTTCGCGAACGCGGGTCAACGCCTCGCGCGAGCCGCGCTCGGGCCTGAACGAAAGCGGCAACTCCAGACCCGCCAGCGCGGTGAGCGTCCGGACCTCGTGCTGGAGAAGCTCGTGGATCTGCAGGCGCCTGATGCCGGCGACGAGGCTCAAGTGGTCGTCGGCGCGACGACGTGCGCTGCACGCGCCGGACCAGCGACAGATATCGCAATGCGGTGTCGGATCGGGGTAGGTCCCTTTCGTCCCACCATGGCCGACGGCCACGCGGAGTCCGGCTCGGACCATGCGGCAATAGGCGGCGAAGTCGTCGAGACGATACGTCTGGTGGACGACCGGATCGCCGGGTGTAACGACGTGAAAATGCTCGGGTCGTACTCCCTGCAGCTCGCCGACCATGTCCGAGTAGACGCACAGCTGCAGGATCGTCGCGCCGCGCGTCTCGCGCGCGAGCTTCGTGTCCAGCGCCTCGTACGACCACGGCCCCAGATTGCTGGGTATCTCGGTGCGGAGCAGGACGTCCGCATAGCCCGCCCAGCCGGCATGGCCGAGCGGCGCCTGGACGATGGCGCCGGCGCCCGAGCTCATTGCCGCGCGGGTCGCCTCGAAGCGCTCCTGCGTCAGTCCCTCGCCCGGCACGTCCGCGACGACGAGCCCACTTTGGCGCAGAGACTCGACGAACACGCGCTCGTGCTCGAGGCCGCGCGCCCTCAGCGCGTCGAGGAGCTGCGACTGCGCGGCCGGCGGCCGCAGCTGTCCTTGCGCCACCGCGAGATCGAGCGTCGTCAGGTGCGGGCAGACCAGGTGGTTGGAGAGGTCGGAAGGGGAGAGACGAAGAGCGCCGTCGGCGAATTTCACGGGAATTGGTTGATCGCTGAGGCCAGCCTATAGCTCAGTCCAGGGAACGACAAGGTCCTTGTCCGCCAATACGGCCCGCGTGAAAGAATCTCGCCTGTCAACGATGGTTGAGCCCTCTCGCTCTCTCCGCGAACGCGTCGGCGCTCTCCGCAACCTCCGGCCGTTCCTGAGCCTGGTCTGGCACACGGCGCCCGGCCTGACGATGGCCAACGTCGGATTGCGCCTGATCCGCGCGCTGCTCCCGGTCGCAACGCTCTACCTCGGCAAGCTGATCATCGACGAGGTCATCCGCCTGGCGGGTGTCACCGGTGCACCACCTGGTCTCGCAGCCTGGTTCCACGCCGGCCTGCTCGATCGATTCCTCTGGCTGCTCGGCCTCGAGCTCGGAGCAGCGGTCGTCGCAGACGTGCTCGGCCGCATCGTCTCGCTGGTCGATGCGCTGCTCTCGGATCGCTTCACCAACGCCATCAGCATCCGCCTGATGGAGCACGCGGCGACGCTGGACCTGGAGGATTTCGAAGACAGCGAGCTCCAGGACAGTCTCGAGCGTGCCCGTCGTCAGGCCAGCGGGCGCCTGCCGCTTCTTTCACAACTGTTCGGCCAGGCGCAGGACATCGTCACCATCCTCACGTTTTCCGCCGGCCTCGTCGCCTACGCGCCGGGCCTGATTGCGCTCCTCCTCATCGCGCTGGTGCCGGCGTTCGTCGGCGAGATGCACTTCAACGCCCGCAGCTACTCGCTCGATTTTGGCCGCACCCCGGAACGCCGCGAGCTCGACTACGTGCGGCAAACGGGCGCCAGCGTCGAGACGGCGAAGGAAGTGAAGATCTTCGGCCTCAATGCGTTTCTGATCGAACGCTACCGAACGCTGGCCGACAGCTTTTACCGCGCCAGCCGCGCCCTGGCGCAGCGACGCGCGCTCTGGGGCGCAATCCTGACGACGATCGGGACGCTGGGCTACTACGCCGCCTACGGGTTCATCGCGTGGCGCACGGTGCGCGGCGACTTCACGATCGGCGATTTGACGTTTCTCGCGGGCTCGTTCCGACGGCTGCGCACGCTGCTCGATGGGCTCCTCTCCGGCTTCTCGCAGGTCGCCGGACAGGCCCTTTACCTCGACGACCTGTTCTCGTTCTTCGACGTCAGACCGGAGATCGTGTCCGCACCGCACGCGCGGCCGTTTCCAACGGTCGTGCGCGAGGGGTTCGTGTTCGAAGACGTTGGCTTCATTTACCCTGGTGCGGAACGTTGGGCGGTGCGGCATTTGTCCTTCACCCTTCGCGGCGGCGAAGTCATCGCGCTCGTCGGCGAGAATGGCGCCGGCAAGACGACGCTGGTCAAGCTGTTGGCGCGGCTGTACGACCCGGACGAAGGCCGGATTCTGCTGGATGGCCACGAGCTGCGCGACTACGACCTCGATGGCCTTCGCCGCAACATCGGTGTGATCTTTCAGGACTTCGTCCGCTACCACCTGACGGCTGGCGACAACATCGCGGTCGGACGCATCGAGGCCCGCGCCGATCGCCCGCGCATCGTCGCGGCGGCAGAACGAAGCCTGGCGGATCGTGTGATCGAGCGGCTGCCACAGAAGTACGATCAGGTGATCGGGAAGCGCTTTCGCACCGGCGTGGAGCTGTCCGGCGGAGAGTGGCAGAAGGTCGCCATCGCCCGCGCCTACATGCGCGACGCGCAGCTGCTGATCCTCGACGAGCCGACCGCGGCGCTCGACGCGCGGTCGGAGTTCGAGGTGTTCCAGCGCTTCAAGGAGCTGAGCCAGGGGAAGACCGCGGTGCTCATCTCGCACCGGTTCTCGACCGTGCGAATGGCGGATCGGATCCTGGTGCTCGCGGACGGACAGATCGAAGCAGCCGGGACACACGAGGAGCTGATGGCGCAGCGAGGGCGATACGCCGAGCTGTTCGAGTTGCAGGCGGCCGGCTACAGGTAGGATGCCCGAACTGAAGCTCGGGCCTACGTGCGATTGGAGACTATGCGTATCACACTGAGCGCGGTTTTTCTCGCGATGCTGTCGAACGTGCTCGGCGCGAGTGCGCCGCTGCGGCTGCTCGTCGTCACCGGCGGCCACGACTATCCCACCTCCTTCTATACCGTCTTCGAGCACGACGGCCTCGCCTGGGACCACGCGACGTCGAACGAGGACGCCTTCAAGAAGGATCTTCCGCGAGCGCTACGACGCGCTCGTGCTGTACGACGGCTCGTCGACCATCTCGCCGGAGGCGCAGACCCACTTCCGCGAATTTGTGGAAAGCGGCGGCGGGCTCGTCGTCGTCCACCACGCCATCATCAGCTATCAGGACTCCGACTGGTTTCGCGACCTCGTCGGCGGACGGTACTTCCTGGCGCCGCAGGGCGACCATCAGCCGTCCACCTATCTGCATGACGTCGACATGAACGTCCGCGTCGTCACACCGCATCCGATCACGCGTGGCGTGACGCTGACGCGCATCCACGACGAAACCTACAAGGGCATGTGGATCGCGCCGACCAGTACCGTGCTCCTCGCGACCGACAACGACACAAGCGACGGACCGCTCGCCTGGGTCAGCGCCTACAAGCCCGCTCGTGTCGTCTACATCCAGCTCGGCCATGGAACCGAGGCGCACCGGGATGCCGGCTATCGCGCGCTCGTGCGCAACGCTCTCCTCTGGGTGAGTAAGCGATTGGAGTAGCGAGCGGCAGGGCCGGGCCGCATGCAGTCGCGCGGGTTCTCCCGAGGTCGCTCGAGGCGGCGATGCCAGAGCTGAAGCCCGGGCCTACGAATGACGTTATTCGAATTTCGCGAGCTACATCGTTCTTGACACTCACCAGCAGCTAGGGCGGTGCCGTGACGGATCTTGGAGGTCGTGGACGATCGATCTCCACGAACGGTCAGCGCGTGAGCTTCGTCACGAAGACGAAGTTCGATGCGAACGCGCCGGACTGAGCTCAGGCGCATCAGTCGGCTTGCGCCATGCCCGCGCGTGCGGGAAGATCCATTACGATGCGTCTGATCTCACAGCAGAGATGGGCGGTGCTTACGGCTCTGCTCATCGCTGCTGCAGTGTCTATCTGTCGTCCACTTGCGGTCGCGCACGATCAGCAGACGAAGGCGGCGGAGGATCCCTGGAAGGAGGCGGAGGCACTCGCGCCGTCAGAGCTGGCGAAGATGCTCGATGGCGGGGAGAAGCCGGCCATTGCGTACATCGGACCGCGCGTTCTCTTTCGCGCCGGCCGCATTCCGGGGGCCACGCTGCATGGCCCGACGTCGGAGGCCGAGGGTCTCGACGATCTGAAACGATGGGCCACGCCGTTGCCGCGCGCGGAGACGCTCGTGATCTACTGCGGATGCTGTCCGATGGAGAAGTGCCCGAACGTCAGGCCGGCGTTCAGAGCGCTGCGAGAGATGGGATTCACCGGGTTGCGCGTGCTCGTGTCTGGCAACGAGCTTCGAGAAGGATTGGGTCGAGAAGGGATTTGCAGTGGAGCGGTGACCAGGGTCTACTTCAGGCCATCCGCGAGATACAGGTCTTCCGTTTGGCGGGGATAGGAGTAACGTACGACTTGCCGTCTGGGGCGATCAGGACTGACCTGATCGCGACGTTCATGTCTATGACGTCGGCGTCGAGGATGGGACGTCTTCATCGCGATGGAACTCGTCGAAGGCCGCACGCTGCGCGAGGTCGCGTCGGCCGGGCGGCTGCCACTGAAGAAGTTTCTAGACGTCGCGATCCAGATCGCCGACGGCCTGGCGCGCGCACACGACCGCCCGCGCTTCCTGCTCGAACCGATGCCGGCGCTCGGGGTCGGTCGCGAAGGCGGCCGGAAGGACTTTCAACGCGACATCACGTCTGACCTCCCGTCGCGGGCACGGTAGACTTCGCCCATGCCGCCGGCTCCGAGCGCGACACGACCTCGTAAATTCCTACGCGTGTACCAGGATTGAGCATGCGGGACGAGATGGAGTGACGAGATCATAAGCTGAGCTGCTCGCCTGGCTGCGCCTAGAATCAGCGGACCGCAAGTGACGGCCGGATGATTTCGATATGACGATCACCTCACGAGGGCCCTTATGACCCGCCTGCGAACCGCATCGATCGTCCTCGCGCTGGGCATGATCAGCGTCGGCCTTGTCGGTAACGCAGCCGAGGACACGACCGCCGTTACCGCCGAGTTTGGCGTCGGGGTCAAGATGCGGGACGGCGTCACGCTGCGCGCCGACATCTACCGGCCGAAGGCGGACGGGCGGTTCCCTGTGCTGCTCCAGCGCACGCCGTACGACAAGAACGGCGAAAAACGGTTCGGCCTCGCGGCCGCCACACGCGGCTACGTCGTCATCATCCAGGACGTGCGCGGGCGCTACACGTCGGATGGGGAGTGGTACACGTTCAGGAACGAGCCCAACGACGGCTATGACACGGTCGAGTGGGCGGCGGCGCTGCCGTACTCGGACGGCAAGGTCGGCATGTTCGGCGGGTCCTATGTGGGTGCGACGCAGATGCTTGCCGCGATCGCCAGCCCACCGCATCTTGCCGGCATCTGTCCCGTTGTCACGGCCAGCAACTACCACTCGAACTGGACGTATCAGGGCGGTGCGTTCGAGCAGTGGTTCAATCAGTCGTGGACGTCGGGCCTGGCCCAGGACACCTTTGCGCGCAGCATGGATCCTCGCTCGGACGCGACGAAGGGTATGTGGGAGCTGCCGCTCGATACCTTCCCGCTGTTCAACCCGCCCGCAGACGGTAAGACGCCGGATTCACTGCAGAACCTCGCGCCGTATTACCTGGACTGGCTCGCGCATCCGAACTACGACGACTACTGGAAGACGCTGTCGATCGAGGAGCACTTCGGCGACATCCGGGTACCGATGCTGACGATCGCGGCCTGGTACGACCTCTTCCAGGACGGATCGCTGCGCAATTACACCGGCGTCAAGGCGAAGGGCAGCACCGACGCCGCTCGCCGCGGCCAGCATCTTCGCGTCATTGTGGGCGGCCATGCCGGGAACGGGCCGAAGGTCGGCGACGTCGATTTCGGACAGGCGGCGTTCTACGACGAAGACGCGGTGACGCTCGCCTGGTACGACTACCTGTTCAAGGGCGTGCAGAACGAGTTTGCGGGAAAGCCCGTGAAGATCTTCGTGATGGGCGCGAACCAGTGGCGCGACGAGGACGACTGGCCGCTGGCACGCGCGCAGGCGACGAAGTACTTCCTGCACTCCGCGGGGAAGGCGAATTCGGTCCGTGGCGACGGATCGCTTTCGACGACGGCGCCAAAGAGCGAGGCCTCGGACACCTATACCTACGATCCGGCCAACCCGGCGCCGACGATCGGCGGGCTCCTGTGCTGCGATGGCACGCACATGCCGCCCGGTCCGCGCGATCAGCGGCCGGTCGAGGCGAGAGACGATGTGCTGATCTACTCGACGCCGCCGCTGGCAGCGGACCTGGAAGTGACCGGACCCGTGACGCTGGAGCTGTACGCGAAGTCGTCAGCGGTCGACACCGACTTCACCGCCAAGCTCGTGGACGTGTGGCCGAGCGGCTTCGCGCAAAACCTGAACGACGGCATCCTGCGGGCACGGTACCGCGAGTCGATGGAGAAGCCGGAGCTCCTCAATCCGGGCCAGGTCTACAAGCTGACGGTCGACGTGTGGTCCACGAGCAATCTGTTCAAGAAGGGGCACGTGCTGCGGTTGGAGGTGTCGAGCAGCAATTTCCCGCGGTTCAATCGGAACCTGAATACCGGCGAAGACATCGCGCGCGGGAAGCGATTCGTCGTGGCCACGAACACGATCCTTCACGACGCGGAGCATCCGTCAGCGCTCACGCTGCCGATCATCACGAATTAGGCGTCGTCCCGCGGGTCACTCGCGTCGCGCATGGAACATGGTGGGTTCCTCTTGCTAGACTCGTGCCGTGCCCGTGCGTAACCAGGCAGGAAGACCGGACTCGTCGGCCGGCCCGGTTCGCCGCGCGCTGCAGTATGCCCTCTACGACTGGACGCGCGAGATGCCGTCGTCCAAGCGTGTGCTCACGTGGATGGGTCTGCTGCTGCAGGGCTACGCGCTCTACGTCGCCATCACCGGCTCGCTGCTCTTGCCCGCCACGTGGCCTCGAGGCGCGCTCATCGATGCCGTGTGGCTGTTGTATCTGGGGGGCTACCTGGTCATCAACGGCATGTTGACGTCGGAGTTCATGCGCAAGACGCAACTGGAGTCCGACCTGTCGGCGGCACGGAGGATTCAGCAGACGCTTCAGCCGCATACGGTGGACCCGCCCCGCGGGTACGAGATCGAGACATTCTATCGACCGTTCCGCGACGTCGGCGGCGATTACTTCGACGTGATCGAGCTGTCGGACGGTCGAACGCTGTTTGCGGTGGCCGACGTGTCGGGCAAAGGGATGCCGGCGGCGCTGCTCGCGGCCAACGTGCAGGCGCTGGTCAGGAGCACCGCGAATGTCGGTGCAGATCCGGCCGCCCTGGCGAGACACATCAACCGGCACTTGAGTCGCTACACGCCAGACGATCGCTTCGTGACGGCGGTGTTCATCGTCCTGAGTCACGAGTCCGGAGCGTTGACGTACGTCAACGCCGGTCACAACGCGCCGATGGTGTCGGGCACGGGCGCGATCGTGCCACTCGACGCCACCGGAATGCCGCTTGGCCTTTTCGCCGAGGCGGACTATGAGGTTCGCACGGCTCAGATCGGTCCAGGCGGTGCGCTCCTGATCTTTACGGACGGCTTGCCCGATTCGATTCGGGCCGACACGCCGGAAAAGCCCATCGCCGAAGCACTCGCGGGCGGGAAGGCAAGCACCGTGGCGCGATTCACGGCGCTCATCGACGATCGACTCAGCACAGACGACGTCACGATCGTGCTGCTGAAGCGTGCGACTTCAGCCGTATAAATTCGCCGTCAGAAAGTCGTTGCGGAACTTGGCCTTCGGATCGAGCCGGGCGACGAGCTGCTTGAAGTCGTCCCACTTCTCGTACCGCGTCCTGAGTTGCGCAGATGGAACGGAGAAGAGCTTCCCCCAATGCGGCCGCACGTCGAACGGCGCGAGCTCACGCTCGATGATCGGCAGGAGCCGGCTCACAGCCTCCCACTCCTGCTTCCACGTGAAATGGATTGCGACGCTGGCGCGGCCGTAGCAGGGGCTCATCCAGAGCGTGTCGGCGTCGATGGTGCGCAGCTCCGAGATCATCAGGTGCGGGCTCACCTGATCGCGCAGGCGCTCGACGGCGAGAATCGCCTCGACCGCGTGACGGCGCGGGACGAAGTACTCGGATTGCAGCTCCTTGCCGCTGCTCGGCGTAAAGCCCATTTTGAAGTGCGGCAGGCGTTCGTACCACCGGCCCTCGACACCCATCTGCTCCGTGCAGTTCTCGGGTGACAGCTCGACGATGGGATGGACGTTCCCCGCCGCCCGCGCCGCGCCGTAGAACGCGGATTCGGCAGCGAGGGCCGGTTGCGTGTCGGTACGGCGCTTGATCCAGACCTCGTTGACGCGGCCCTTCTGCCAGTCGGTGAAAAGACTGACGCTGTAGCCCGCGGAGACGATGTCGTCGAAGTGGTCCCGGACCTGCGACATCGGGAGATCGAGGTAGACGTCCTGGCGCATGGCATAGGCCGGCTGGATGTCGAGCGTGACCTTCGTGACGACGCCGAGCGCACCGAGGTTGACGACGGCGCCGGAGAACTCCGCGGTCGCCCGCGACAACGTCATCACGGCACCGTCGGCCGTGACGAGCTCCAACGCGGACACCGCCGTCGACAGGTTCCCATTCTTCACGCCAGACCCGTGCGTGCCTGTCGCGCAGGCTCCAGCGATCGAGATGTGCGGCAGCGACGCGAGGTTGTGCAGCGCGAAGCCTTTGGCATCGAGGACGGGGCACAACTGCCCGTAGCTCGAGCCGGCCTCGACGGTCACGGAGCGCGCTCCGGCATCGAGCGACGTCAGCTGGTTCATCTCTGTGAGTGAGAGCAACTGCGTCGTGCTGTCGGCGATGCTGTTGAAGCAGTGGCGCGTCCCGAGGACTTTGAACCGTGCATGCTGTCTGACGAAGGCCTGTACGTCCTCGACCGACCGTGCTCGCGCCAATCGACTCGGTACTGTAGCGATAGTTGCCTGCCCAATTCGTCAGCGCATCATCCGGAGGCGCTGCCGCGGCCCCGCCGGGAACCAGGCGTGATGCCGCCGAGGCGCCAAGGAATGCCGCGCAGCGCTGGATGAATCGCCGCTTGTCCAGTTTCATGGCGCCACAATACCGCATCTCCCCCATGCGCCCACGCGCCCCTGTGCCCATGCGCCTGCGCGCTCCTGCGGCCCACCGTGCGCTAGCATGGCGGATGGACTACGTTCGACTCGGCAAGACCGGCCTGAAGGTCTCACGGCTCTGTCTCGGCTGTATGAGCTACGGTGTGCCCGACCGCGGCACGCACCCCTGGACGCTGCCGGAGGACCAGAGCCGTCCGTTCATCAAGCGCGCGCTCGAGGCCGGGATCAACTTCTTCGACACGGCCAACGTCTACTCCGACGGCACCAGCGAGGAGATCGTCGGGCGCGCGCTGAAGGACTTCTCGACGCGCGATGAGGTCGTGATCGCGACGAAGGTTCACGGTCGGATGCGCCAGGATCCGAACGGCGCCGGGCTGTCTCGGAGGGCCATCCTGACGGAGATCGATCACAGCCTTCGGCGGCTGGGCACCGACTATATCGACCTCTATCAGATCCACCGCTGGGACTACGACACACCAATCGAGGAAACGCTCGACGCGCTGCACGACGTCGTGAAGGCCGGCAAAGCCCGCTACATCGGCGCGTCGTCGATGTTCGCGTGGCAGTTCGCGAAGGCGCTGCATCTCGCCGATCGGCACGGCTGGACGCGGTTCGTGTCGATGCAGAACCACTACAACCTGCTGTATCGCGAGGAAGAGCGGGAGATGATGCCGCTTTGCGAGGCCGAGCGGATCGGCGTGATTCCCTGGAGCCCGCTGGCGCGCGGCCGATTAACGCGGCCATGGAGCGACCGAGACGCGACGTCGCGCGCGAAGACCGACGAGGTCGGCGGAAATCTGTATCGCCGCGCCGAGGACGCCGATCGCGCCGTCGTCGAGAAGGTCGTCGCGATCGCCGGAGCGCGCGGCGTCGCCGCAGCGCAGGTGGCGCTGGCGTGGATGCTGACCAAGCCCTATGTGACCTCGCCGATTGTAGGAGCCACCAGACCGCAACACCTGGAGGACGCGCTCGCCGCCTTGGCGGTGCGCCTCTCCACGGACGAAATCGGCGAGCTCGAAGCGCCCTACGTCCCGCACCCGACGGCGGGATTTCAGTAGGTCGCCCGTATAATCAACCCCGAATGCCGCTCGTGACCGGCACCCGGCTCGGTCCCTACGAGATTCTCTCGCCGCTTGGCGCCGGGGGCATGGGCGAGGTCTACCGCGCGCGGGACTCGCGGCTCGGTCGCGACGTCGCGATCAAGATCGTCCCACCGTCTGTCGCCGACAACGCCGTCGCGCTCGGGCGTTTCGAGCGGGAGGCACGGGCCGTCGCCGCATTGTCGCATCCCAACATCCTCGCGATCTACGACTTCGGCCACAGCGGCCCTTCGACAGGCTCAGGGCAAGCTCCTTCGACAAGCTCAGGGCAGGGCGTGACATATGCGGTGATGGAGCTGCTCGAAGGGCAGACGCTGCGCGAGCGGCTCTCGTCGGGCGCACTGCCCGTGCGCAAGGCGCTCGACATCGCCGCCCAGATCGCGCGCGGCCTGGCTGCCGCGCACGACAAGCAGATCGCACATCGCGATCTCAAGCCCGAGAACATCTTCATCACGACGAACGGCGCCGTGAAGATCCTCGACTTCGGCCTGGCGCGGCACACCGGTCCGGCGTCGGCCGCTGTCACGCCGCCGGACTCGCCGACCATCGTGCCCGGCACCGAGCCGGGCGTCGTCCTGGGCACGGTGGGCTACATGGCGCCCGAGCAGGTACGCGGTGAGCCGAGCGATCACCACGCCGACACCTTCGCGCTCGGTAGCGTGCTCTACGAGATGCTCACCGGCCGTCGCGCCTACCAGCGCGACACGCCGCCCGAGACGATGACCGCGATCCTGAAGGAGGACCCTCCGGATCCCTCATCTTCCGGCGTTGCCGTGCCGCCGGCGGTGCAGCGCATCATCCGGCGGTGCCTCGAGAAAAGGCCGGAAGAGCGTTTTCAGTCCACACGCGATCTCGCGTTCGCACTCGAGTCGGCGCTCGATTCGAGCAGTGCCTCAGGACACGACGCCATCGCCGCCGTCCGACCCCCGCGTTGGCGAACGGTCCTGCCACTCTTCGTCGTTGGACTGCTCGTGGGCGGCGGGCTCGTCGCCCTCGGCCTGCGTCAACGCCCATCCGCCCAACCGCTCGGGTTCCCCATCTTCCAACGTCTGACCTTCGATCGCGGAACGATCCGCGATGCGCGCTTCACTCCTGACGGGCAGTCCGTGATCTACAGCGCCGCGTGGGAGGGGGATCCAATCCGCATCTTCATGACGAGAACGGATTCGCCGGAATCGGTGCGCCTGTCGCTGCCAGACGCGCGGCTGCTCTCGATCTCGCGCACGGGCGAGATGGCGGTCTCCCTCCATCACACGTTCGAAGGCTGGATGGGGTTTGGCACGTTGGCCCGATCGTCGGTCCTTGGCAGCGCGCCGCGTGTCCTGGCAGAGGACATCCGTGAGGCGGAATGGGGCCGCGACGGCGAGCTGGCCGTGGTCCGCCGTGCGAACGGCCTCGAGCAGCTCGAGTTTCCGATGGGCCACGTCGTCTACCGGACCTCCGGGTTCATCGGCGATATCCGCGTCTCACCATCCGGCGATCGCATCGTCTTCGCCGACCACCCCTTGTTTGCCGATGATGCCGGCGGTGTGTCGATGGTGGATCGCGCGGGCACGCGCACCGTCCTGGCAGAGGGATTCATCCAGCTCCGCGGCGTGGCGTGGTCGCCGAACGGCGAGGAAGTGTGGTTCACCGGCACCCGTGCGGGGCAGGGGGACGTGCGCGACGCGATCTTTGCGGTGACGTTCGATGGCCGCCGCCGCGTCCTCTGGTCGGGCCCGATCTCTCTGAAGCTTTACGACGTCGCGCCTGATGGCCGTGCGCTCGTCGGCACCGAGATCGCCGAGCGCCGTGTCGACGCGCTGTTCCGCGGCGCCAGTAGCCCAGTGGACGCGTCGTTTCGCGTCGCATCGGTCAGCCAGTGGATGTCAGACGACGGATCTACCGTGGCGTTGGCCGATCAGGCCACGGAAAACTACTCCGCATACCTGATGAAGGCCGGTACGCCGCCGGTCAGGCTTGGCGACGGCCAACCGTACGGCATCTCGCGCGACGGGCGCTGGGCGTTGGCGCTTCCGGTGAGCGGCGCGCCCGTGCTGCTGCACCCGACGGGCGCCGGCTCGAGCCGACAGCTGCCGAACCCGCAGAAGCTCCTTTTCGATATCGCCGTGTGGCTACCGGACAGCCGCCGCGTCGTCATGTTCGGCCAGGTGCCTGGACAGCCGTCTCGCGGCTACGTCCAGGACATCGATGGCGGACCACCCCGCCCGTTCACGAAGGAGGGATCGCGCGTCAGCCCGGTTAGCTGGTGGCGACTCCCGGTCTCGCCAGACAGCACGCGTGTGATCGCGCGAAACGATAAGGGGATCCCCACGATCTTCCACATCAGGAACGGCGATACCGAGCCGATCGCCGGCCTGCGCCCGGACGATCTGCCGGTGCAGTGGCTTGCCGACGGAAACGCGATTCTTGTCGCCCGCGGCGGTGGCCTGCCGTGGATTGTCGAGCGCCTGGATCTCGCTACTGGACGCCGGACACCGGCCTACGAGGTTCGCGCCCGCGATGCGGCGGGATTGCGCCTCAGCATCCTGGCGCCGTCAACGGATGGCAGCCACTGGGCCCACAGCTATTCGCGACTCCTCTCGGACCTCAACATCGTCAAGGGGCTCCGCTGACGAATGGACGATGGACTGACCTCCGTTTGACTCGAGGCCGAGCCTGGTCCACGGTGCGCCATGACGCCCGGGCGCGCGACCGAGCACGAACTGCAGCCGACGATTGAGGAGCTCCACGCCCGCCATCAGCCCATGTCTGCCGGGCAGGTCGCCACCGCCGACGGCGCCGTCTTCGAGACCGGCGACCCCGAGCGGCCGTTCACGATCCAAACCGTCTCGAAGCCCTTCACCTTCGGGATGGCGGTGGAAGAGTTCGGCGCCGGCACGGTTGCGAAGTACGTCGGCGTCGAGCCGAGCGGTACTTCGTCCTTCGCATACGTAGGCCCAAGCTTCAGCTTGGGTATGACGAGCGAGGCTCCCACGGGCGAAGTTTCGAGGCACTCCGACAACGGGCCAGCGACCTATTTGATTGCCGCGTATTCCGCGCGCGCGGCCTTGACTGAAGGTAAATCCGCGTCCGCGTCCTTCCACAGGGCCAGCAGATCCTGATACGCCTTTCGCGCCGTCGCGAGGTCGCCGCCCTTCGCCGCGGCGCGGGCCAGCCCGAGCTGCGCGAACGGCAGGAAGATGCCGCTGTCGGCGCGCGGCACGGCGATGATCCGTCGGAAGTCCGCAATTGCCGCCGCGGTTTCCCCGGTGGCGGCGCGGGCCATGCCCCGCACGTACTGGATGAAAGGCCGGCACGGGCACTCGTACGGCTCTGCGGGCGCCAGCGCGGCGAGCGCCTCCTCGGCGCGACCGCGCACGAGCGCAACGTAGGCGCGACGCGCCGGCAGGAAGATCTGCTGGCCGATCGTGTCGGTCGGTGGAAACTCCCGGCCGGCCCGGTCGATCAAGGCGTTGGCTTTGGCGAAGTCACCGGCACTTGCGAAGGCGTCCGCCGCGGACCCGAGCACGAAGCGTTCTTCCGAGATGTCGAGCGCTTCATCGGCCAGCGGACGCGCTGCGGTGGCATTGCCGAACAGCGCTTCGGCGCGTGCGAGCAGCAGGAGCTGACCGGCGGCTAAGCTCGGGCCTGCGTACGAGCGTGTTCCGCATCGTTCCGTACGCAGGCCCAAGCTTTAGCTTGGGTCTACTTCGCCGCGGTCGGCGACGACGTGACGGGAGAAGCGGTGCCCAGCCCGACGGCGTCGAGGATGAACGCGTACCTGAATGCCGCCTCGTGCAGCCGATCGTAGCGTCCCGAGCTGCCGCCATGGCCGCCGGCCATGTTGACCTTGAGATACAGCGGGTTCCGGTCGGTCTTCAACGCCCGCAGCTTCGCCACCCATTTCGCCGGCTCCCAGGTACATCACCTGCGAGTCGTTGAGCGACGTCGTCACGAGCATCGTGGGATAGGCCTTTTTCTCGACGTTGTCGTACGGCGAGTAGCTGCGCATGTACTCGAAGGCCTCGGCGCTCGCATTCGGGTTGCCCCACTGCTCCCATTCCTGCGCCGTGAGCGGCAATGACCCGTCGAGCATCGTGTTGATGACGTCGACGAACGGGACGTCGGCGACGATCACCTTGAAGAGATCGGGCCGCATGTTCGAGATCGCGCCCATCAGCAGGCCGCCGGCGCTGCCGCCGTTGGCGGCGAGCCGATCGCTCTTCGTGTAACCGTTCTTGACCAGGTACTCGGCGACGTCGATGAAGTCGTTGAACGTGTTCTTCTTCTTCATCATCTTCCCGTCGTCGTACCACTGGCGGCCCATCTCCTGGCCGCCGCGAACGTGGGCGATGGCGAACGTCATGCCGCGATCGACCAGGCTCAACACGTTCGAGTTGAAGGTCGCTTCCATCGTGATGCCGTACGAGCCATAACCGTAGAGAAGGAGGGGGCTGGATCCGTCGAGCGGGGTGTCCTTCCTCATCAGGACCGAAACCGGCACCTGGATGCCGTCGCGCGCCGGCGCCATCCGCCGCTGCACCTGGTAGCGTGACGGATCGAAGCCGCTGGGAATCTCCTGCTGCTTCCTCAGCGATCGCTCGCCTGTGGTCACGTTGAAATCGAAGGTGGACGACGGCGTGATGAACGACGAGTAGGTGAAGCGATAGATGTCGGTCTTGAACTCCGGGTTCCCGGTCGGCCGGACACCGTACGACTCCTCCGGGAACGAGATATCCCGCGACTGCTGGCTGGCCAGGTCCACGACGCGGAGTCTTGGCAGCCCGTCGCGCCGCTCGACGACGACCGCGAATTTTTCGAAGACGTCCAGCCCCTCGACGAAGGCCTGTTCGCTGTGCGGAGACCAGTCTCCCCATTCAAGCTCGCCGTCGCGGTCCGCCGCCCGGACGATCTTGAAGTTGCGGGCGTTGTCGTTGGTCACCAGGTAGAAGTAATCGCCTCCGTGCTCCACCGAATATTCGACGTTCGGACGGCGCGGCGCGATGACCCGTGGGGCGGCCGTCGGATTCGCGGTCGGGATCGCCCGCCATTCTGACGACGTGAACCCGTCGTCCGCGATGAAGATGTACTTGTCGCTGCGCGAGCGGACGACGTCGACGTTGTAGAGGACGTTGTCTTCCTTGAACACCTGGACGTCCTGCGCGCTCGGTGTGCCGAGCACGTGACGCCAGACGGTATCGCCGCGTTTGGCCTTGTCGGGCGTCATGTAGAAGAACGTCTTGTTGTCGTCGGCCCAGGCTGCGCCGTTCCAGACGCCCTTGATCGATTCGAGGATCTTCCCGGAGGTCAGGTCCTTGATGTAGAGCGTGTACTCGCGGAACGCGGTGAGGTCCTCGAGGTAGAGGACCTTCGTGCCGTCGGGGCTGACCTCGAGGCCGCCAAGTGCATGGAACTTCTGGCCCTGCGCCAGCACGTTCTGATCGAGATACACCTCTTCGGGCGCGTCAGGCGAGCCCTTCCGGCGGCAGAAGATTGGATAAGCTTTCCCCTTTTCCGTGCGCGTGTAATACCAGTAGCCGTCTTCCCAGACCGGCACCTGCTCGTCGGACTCCTTGACCCGTCCGAGCATCTCTTTGTACAGCGTGTCCTGCAGCGCCGCGAGGTGCCTTGTGCCGGCGGTCGTGTAGGCGTTCTCGGCGTCGAGGTACGCCTTGACGGCGGGCGAGTCCTTCTTGCGCAGCCAGGCGTAGTTGTCGGTCAAGGTAGCGCCCTGGATTGTCGTGGTCTTCGGGACTTTCTTCGCGATCGGCGGATTCGGCGGCGCCTCGCCCGCCAGGGCGATCGACACGAGAACGACAGCAGCGACTGTCAGACACGGACTACGAAGATGAGTGCGACTGAAGAGAGGACCTGCCATGAGTGCCTCCAGGACTGACGTGCAGTCGACAATAATACGCCGGGAGGCGGGCGTGATTCGAAAGTGCAGCGTGTTGCCAGCAGTTTTCGCACTTGTTGCCGTCGGCGGCGACGGTTCTGCGGCGGTCGAGACGCACCAGCGCATTTCGCTCTGGCCGAATGGCGCCCCGGGCTCCGAGGCCAGGCGGACGGAGCCTGAGGAATCGAAGGACTATTGGGTCAAGAACATTCACGACCCGTCCATCGAGGTGTACCTCCCCCCGCCTGACAAGGCGACTGGCGCCGGCGTCGTCGTCGTCCCTGGCGGTGGCCATCGCCTCCTGGTGTTCAAGGCCGAAGGACAGGAGCCGGCCGAGTTCCTGCGTGGGTTTGGCGTCGCCGCCTTCGCGCTGAAGCACCGGCTCGCGCGTGAGGAGGGGTCCACGTACTCGATCGAGCGCGACGCGAAGGCCGATGCCTACCGTGCGCTACGCCTGGTCCGCAGCCGCGCCCAGGAATGGCATCTCGATCCGAAGCGCATCGGCATCATGGGGTTCTCCGCTGGTGGCGAAGTGGTGGGGCTTGTCGCATACGGTGACGGCAACAGCGCCGCAGCCCGAGACGCCATCGATCGTGTCAACGGCCGGCCCGACTTCACCATTTTCATCTACCCGGGCCCACTGGCCGTGCCGCCGTCGATTCCAGCCACCGCGCCGCCGGCCTTTCTCCTGGCAGCGACGGACGATCCGTGCTGCGCCGCGCCGACCGTGAAGCTGCTGCAGATGTATCGCGAGGCCGGCGTGACAGCGGAGGCGCACATCTTCGCGAAGGGCGGACATGGCTTCAACATGGGACAACGGTCGACCCTGACGTCCGTGCACACCTGGCCGCAGCGCCTGGCGGATTGGCTGAAGGACAGCGGGATTCTGGGTCCGCAGTAGGCACGACTTCAGTGAGCTGCAGTAAGGCCCGACTTTAGTCGGGCCGTTGTTCGGCCGAACTAAAGTTCGGCCCTACTGCGGTATGCACTGAGGTCGAGCCGCTGCAGTTCCATCGCACTATTTCGCAGGCGGCGGGCCGACGGGCACCGACGCGTGGTCCGCGACGTATAGCCACTTGCCGTCAATCTTTTTCGCGACCGCAGTCACTCGGACGGTCGCGGTCATCGGCGCACCACCGGCCTTCGGCGTCATTGTCAGGGTCGCGGTTCCCCAGCCCGTAGAGAGATCCCCTGAGGTTTGATACGTTGAAGTGATGGAGGCGTTCGAAACGGTGTTGGCCGCGAACATCGCCGTGTAGAGGGCGCGAATCGCGGCAGTGCCGCGCGCCTCCATGGAGTCTGGCGCGTAGAGCACGGCGTCGGGCGCATAGAGCGCGACCAGCCCCTCCACGTCGCCGGCGTTGGCCGCTTTCGCCCACGCGTCATCGACGGTGTTGACGCCCTGGGCATGGGCCGGGACGGCGACGAATCCAAGGATTACCAGGCCGACGATTGCGGTCAGGGCGCGAGACATCTTCGGTCCTCCTGAAAGTGGGGGCACAAGCATAACCCCATCGGCCCATGAACATTCGCATTGCGAAAATCGTACTGACGAAGCTTCTCGGATGACCCAGCGTCATGCCAGCCGACCCTCGCGGTCAAGCTTTAGCTTGGGCGACGTCGTCGCAATCGGCGCGAGGATTTGCCCGAGCTGAAGCTCGGGCCTACGTACGACCAGGGTGAGCCCGCACCCGAGCGTGTCAACGCTCTATAGTTGCGAGACATGCCTACGCTGACGTTCCTCGGCGCGGCGCGCACGGTGACCGGCTCGAAGCATCTCGTCGATACCGGCGCGCATCGCATCCTTGTCGACTGTGGCCTGTTTCAGGGCAGCTACGAGCTGCGTCGCCGGAACTGGCAGGATCTGCCGGTTCCGGCGAGCTCGATCGACGCCGTCGTCCTCACGCACGCCCACCTCGATCACGTCGGCTACCTTCCGCGGCTCGCGGCGCAGGGGTTCAAGGGCCGTGTGTTCTGTACGCCCGGCACGTACGATCTCGCGCATGTCGTGCTGATCGACTCGGCGCACCTGCAGGAGGAAGACGCGCGGCAGGCCACCCGCGATCACTACTCGAAGCACGATCCGGCGCTGCCGCTGTACACGATCGCCGACGCCTGGAAGGCGCTGGCGCTGCTGCAGCCGGCTGGGTTTCATCGCGCCATGCCGGTCGTGCCCGGCGTCGAGATCTCGTTCACGCCGGTAGGACATCTCCTCGGTGCGGCGTCGGTCGTGATGACGCTCCGGGAGGCGGGCAGGACCATCGTGTTCGGCGGCGACCTCGGGCGCTATGACCGACCGGTGCTGCGTGACCCCGAGACGGTGAGGGAAGCGGATGTCCTCCTGGTCGAGTCGACTTACGGCGATCGGCTGCACGCGCCGGACGATCGGGGCGAACGCCTCGCGTCGGTCGTGTCCGAGACGTCCGACCGCGGCGGGAAGATCGTTATCCCCTCGTTTGCGATCGGGCGCGTCGAGGAAGTGCTCTACTGGCTGAAGCGGTTGGAGGACGAGAAGCGTATTCCGGTGATGCCGGTTTATGTGGACAGCCCGATGGCCGTGCAGGCATTGCAATTCTATGCACAACGTGTCGACGAACTCGACGAGGAGCTGCACGGACAGGGACGGGCGCTGGCGGCGTTCATGACCCGCCGATTCGAGCTGGTGCCCTCGGCTGCACAGTCTTTCGATCTCGTTCGTTCGAATAAGCCGGCGATCATCGTTTCGTCGAGCGGCATGGCTACAGGCGGGCGCGTCCTCAATCATCTGGAGCGGCTGCTGCCAGACCCCCGTCACACGGTGCTGTTCGTCGGCTACCAGGCGGCGGGGACCCGCGGGCGTTCGCTCGTCGACGGCGTGAAACAGGTGAAGATGCACGGGCGGATCGTCGACGTGGCGGCCCGGATCGAGCGGATCGACTCGATGTCGGCCCACGCCGACCAGGGGGAGATCTTGCGGTGGCTGCAGGGGTTTCAGCGCCCACCCGCGATGACTTACGTGGTACACGGCGAACCCGGGCCCCAGGACGTGCTGCAGGAAAAGATCCGGGCAATGCCGGGCTGGAAAACCCTGGCGCCGGAGTACGCTCAGACAGCAACGATCTGAGCGGGTCGCCGGGAGGGTTGATGATGAACGCCGAGAATCAGGAAGCAGCGGTCACCACGGATCGGAAGTATCTTCTCGAACGCGTTGGCGAGGCGGCGGTCGTGCAGCTGTACGCCGACGGATTCGAGCACCTGCCGCTGAAAGACAAGATCCTCTGCTGGCATCTCTATCAGGCTGCCCTGGCGGGACGCGACATCTATTACGACCAGCGCTACGCGCACAATCTCGAGATGCGTGCGCTGCTCGAGGCGATCGTCACGCACGGCGACGGGGTCGACCCGGCAACGCTCGACGCGATCTCGCGCTACACCAAGCTTTTCTGGATCAACACCGGCCCGTTCAACAACATCACCGCCCGGAAGTTCGTGCCGGACTGCACGCCGGAGGCCTTTGCCGCCGCGGTCCGCGTCGCCATCGCCAACGGTGCGGCGATTCCCACCGTTTCCGGCGAGCGCATCGACGACGTGCTGATGCGCCTGCATCGGCCGTTCTTCGATCGCGACTTCGAGGGCATCGTGACGTGCAAGACGCCTGGCGAAGGCCGCGACATCCTCGAGGCCAGCGCCAACAATCTGTACGTCGGCGTCTCGATGCACATGCTCGACGGCTTCGCCGAGCAGCACGCCCTCAACTCACGGTTGGTCAGGAAGGACAGCGGACTGGTGGAAGAGGTGTATCGCGTCGGCGGCCGCTACTCCGATCAGCTCGCGCGCATCGTCGCGCATCTCGAAGCGGCGATCGCCTTTGCGCCGGCGCCAACCGCCGCTGCGCTGGAGGCGCTGGTCCGGTTCTATCGAACCGGTGAAATCGAGGAGCGCCGACGCTACGACGTCGCGTGGGTGGCGGACACCGAATCCACGGTGGACACGATCAACGGCTTCATCGAGGTCTACATGGATGCGCGTGGCGTGAAGGGCGCCTGGGAATCGCTCGTCTACTACGTCCATCCCGAAAAGACCGCGGCCGTTCGCGCAATTGCCGATCATGCGCAATGGTTCGAGGATCGGATGCCGTGGCACCCGCAGTGGCGCAAGCCGCAGGTCACCGGCGTCTCGGCGCGCGCCATCGAGGTGATCGTCGAGGCGGGCGATGCCGGACCGATGACGCCGATCGGCATCAACCTGCCGAACGATCAGGAGATTCGCGAGACCTCCGGCAGCAAGTCGGTCTCGCTCTCGAACGTGGCCGAGGCCTACGAGAAGTCGATGCCGCGCGAGTTCCGCAGCGAGTTCTCGTGGAACGCGGACGAAGTCCTCCGCGCCGAGCGCTGGGGCGCGTTCGCGTCTGAACTGACGACGAACCTGCACGAGATCATCGGCCACGGATCGGGCCTGGTGTCGCCGCTCCTCAACGGCTCGCCCGAGAAGGCGCTGAAGGAGCAGTTCTCGGCCATCGAAGAGGCGCGCGCCGATCTCGTCGCGTTGTATTTCGTCGCCGATCCCTACCTTGTCGAGATCGGGGTCGTCCGCGACGACGCGCTGCAGGAAATCGTCCTCGCGGAATACGAGGCCTATGCCCGTAACGCGCTGGTGCAGCTGCGGCGGATTCGCGAAGGGTCGCAGATTGAAGAAGACCACATGCGGAATCGCCAGCTCATCGTCCACTGGCTGCTCGCCAATACGGAAGCAATCCAGATCGCGTCGCGCGACGGCAAGACGTTCTACCGCATGGTGGATGCCAATGCCTTCCGCGGTGGCGTCGGACGCCTCCTTGCCGAGGTGCAGCGCATCAAGGCGGAGGGCGACTATGCCGCGGCGAAAGAGCTGGTCGAGACATACGGCGTACACTTCGATCCAGAGCTCCGCGACGAGGTCGTCCGCCGGGTCGAGCGGCTGGATCTGCCCTCCTACAGCGCGTTCGTGATGCCGAAGCTGGAGCCCGTCACCGATGCCGACGGCACCATCACCGACGTGAAGATCACGTATCCGCAGGATCTGATGACCCAGATGCTGGAGTTTTCAGGAACGCGCTAACCCGCTCAACCTGATCAACCCGACCGACCCGCTGAACTCGGGTAACCTGATTCGATGTTTTCGTCGCGTGTTCCGAGCGACCTCGGCCCTAACGCGGTCGCGTCTGCCGTCGAACGGATGCGGTTGTCCGGCCGAGGTTTCGACGATCTGACGGTCTCGAACCCCACGCAGGCGGCCATCGACTATCCGCCGGATCTGCTGGCGCCGCTCGGTGCGTCGAGCTCGCTCGTGTACGACCCGCAGCCGTTCGGCCTGGCCGCGGCGCGCACCGCGGTCGCGGCCGACTATCACCGGCGGGGCGTCCATGTTCCAGCCTCGCACGTGGCGCTCACCGCGAGCAGCAGCGAAAGCTACGCCTTCCTCTTCAAGCTGCTCTGCGATCCCGGCGATTCGGTGCTGGTGCCGACGCCGAGCTATCCGCTCTTCGAGCATCTCACCCGGCTCGAGCAGGTGCATGCTCTCCCGTACAGCACGCAGTACCACGGCACGTGGAGCATCGATCTCGACGATCTCCGCCAGGCGATCGGGAAGCGGACGCGGGCCATCCTGGTGGTCAGCCCCAACAATCCCACCGGCGGATGGCTGAAGCGCGATGAGCTGACGGCGCTCCTCGGCTTCTGCGCCGAACACCGGCTGGCGCTGATTGGCGACGAAGTGTTCTGCGATTACCCGATCGATCCGGCGCCGGGCGCGGCCCGCTCGGTCCTGGAGCGCGAGGAGACGGTCTTGACGATCGGGCTCGGCGGCGCGTCCAAGTCCCTGGGCCTGCCGCAGGTGAAGCTGGGATGGATTGCGCTCAAGGGGTCGGGCGCACTGGTGCAGAGCGCGCTCATGCGGCTGGAGCTGATTGCCGACACGTATCTGTCGGTCAACACGCCGGCCCAGCACGCATTGCCTGGGCTGTTCGACGCGGCGCAGGGCGTCCGTCGCCAAATTCGTAACCGGGTACTGCACAATTATCACGTGCTGCAGCAACTGGTCTCGCACCTGCCGTCCTGTCAGTTGCTCCGCGCCGAGGGCGGCTGGTCGGCGGTGGTGCGCGTGCCGCACACGATGCCCGAGGATCAGCGGGTCATCCAGCTGCTCGAAGAGGATCGTGTCCTGGTGCATCCCGGCTATTTCTTCGACTTTCCGCGAGAGGGTTACCTTATCGTGAGCCTCTTGCCGCGGCCAGACGCCTTCCGGTCGGCGGTCGAGCGCGTGCTGGACACGCTCACGCGCGGCTGACGGACCAACCCCCGCTGATGCGTCCTCGACCCTTGCCCGGCCGCTCCGCCGGCCTCGTCGTGCCGCTCTTCTCGCTGCACTCGGCCCGAAGCTGGGGGATAGGCGACACCGGCGATCTCGCCCCTTGCGCGCGATGGCTCGAGCGCGCGGGTCTTCGCGCGCTGCAGCTCCTGCCGGTCAGCACGCTGCCGGCGGGACAGACCTCGCCGTACTCCGCGCTCAGCGCCATGGCGATCGATCCGATCTACGTGGCGATGCCGGACGTCAGCGACTTCCAGAATCTGGGCTCGGAGGCGCGGCTGCCGCTCGCCGATCAGGCTGCGCTCCGCCGGGCGCGATCATCGCCGCGCCTGCGCTACGACGATGTCCGGCAGGCGAAGGAGGCGGCGCTGCGCCTGGCGTTCAGCCAGTTCTACGACGTCGAGTGGCGCCGCACCACGGCGCGCGCAGGGGCATTCGCCGCCTACGTCTCCTGGGAAGAATGGTGGCTCGCCGACTACGCGCTCTACAGCGCCCTGCGCGAGCGTCACGGGCGCCGGTCGTGGGTCGAGTGGCCGGAGGCCCTTCGCATTCGCGACGAGGCAGCGCTGGACGAGGTCAGACGCGAGCTGGAGCAGGAAATCCTGTTTCACCAGTACGTGCAGTGGCTGGCGGACGAGCAGTGGCAAGCCGCGCGGGAGGCGATGGGCGAGGTGCGGCTATTCGGCGATTTCCCCTTCATGGTCGCGGCCGACAGCGCCGACGTGTGGGCGCGCCAGCACCTGTTTCGCTTCGACGCGACGGTCGGCACCGCGCCGGACGCGTTCAGCGAAACCGGACAGGACTGGGGGCTTCCGGTCTACCGCTGGGACGTGATGGAAGGTGAGGACTTTCGCTGGCTGCGCCAGCGCGCGCGCCGCATGGCGCGGCTCTACGACGGCTATCGCGTCGACCATCTGATCGGGTTCTTCCGGACCTACTCGCGCCCCATCGGCGACGCGACCGGCGCATTCGATCCTTGCGACGAAGCGTCACAGATCGCGCTGGGGGAATCGCTGCTCAGGCTGTTTCAGGAGGACGGCGCGCAGATCACCGCCGAGGACCTCGGCTCGATCCCCGATTTCGTTCGCCAGACGCTGCTCACGATGGGAGTCCCCGGCTACAAGGTGCTGCGCTGGGAACGCGCCTGGAAGGAAGAAGGCAAGCCGTACATCGATCCCACGGCCTACCCGTCGACGTCGGTCGTGACGACCAGCGTGCACGATATCGAGCCGATCGTGCTCTGGTGGGAGGTGGCCGACGAGGACGAACGCCACCAGTTCGCCGCGCTGCTGAATCCCAGCGACGCCGCCGAACGCGCGCTGGCCGCGTCGCCGTTCACCTCAACGCTCCGAGACGAAATCCTGGGTCTTGCGTATCACGCCGGATCCGATCTGCTGCTGCTGCCCGTACAGGATGCGTTCGGCTGGCGAGATCGGATCAACACGCCGGCCACTATCGGCGACGACAACTGGACGTGGCGTATGCCGATTGGTGTCGACGACCTCGCGGTGCACGCAGATGCGGTGGAGTGTGCAGACAGGTTGCGCCGGCTCGCCGACGAATCAGGACGTTTGTGATAGCCCGAGCTAAAGCTCGGGCCTACGTACAATGCACGCGACTTCCCGCGTACGTAGGCCCAAGCTTTAGCTTGGGCATTACATTGATATGACCACCGCGCAAAATCCGTCACCAATCCGCGCTCCTGAACTCTCCGGCGCCATCGCGTGGCTCAACGTGCCGGCGCCCCTCTCCTTGAAAGCGCTTCGCGGCAAGGTCGTCCTCCTCGATTTCTGGACCTACGGGTGCATCAACTGCATCCACATCCTGCCCGACCTGAAGAAGCTCGAGGCGCGTTTCCCGAATGAGCTCGTCGTCATCGGCATCCACGCCGCGAAGTTCGACAACGAGAAGGCGACCGAGAACATCCGGCGAATCGTGCAGCGTTACGGGATCACGCATCCCGTCGCCAACGACGCCGAGTTCCGGATCTGGCGCGCCTACACGGTCCGCGCCTGGCCGTCGCGCGTGATCATCGATCCGGCCGGGTACATCGTTGGCGCCGCGTCGGGCGAGGGGAACTACGAGGGGTTCGAACAGACGATCGAGGCCGTGATTCGGGTCTTCGATGAGCGCGGCGGGATCGACCGGACACCGCTTCAGGCGAAGCTGGAGGCGGAAGGCGTCGCCGACACCGCCTTGCAGTTTCCGGGCAAGGTGCTCGCCACGCTGGAGCGCCTGTTCGTCAGCGATTCGAATCATCACCAGATCGTCGTCGCGGCGCACGACGGCCGCGAGGTCGATCGCATCGGCAGCGGACGGCCCGGCCAGGCCGACGGCAGCTTCGCCGCAGCCGAGTTCCACAGACCGCAGGGGCTGGCGGTGATTGACGGCCGCTTATGGGTCGCGGACACCGACAACCACCTCCTGCGTGCGATCGACTTCGACGCGCGCACGGTGTCCACCGAAGCAGGGACCGGCAAGCAGTGCACGTGGAAGGAGGATGGCGGGAAGGCCGCAACGGTCGCGCTCAACTCGCCGTGGGACATCGCCGTGCACGGCCCGCTCCTGTTCATCGCAATGGCCGGAGCCCACCAGATCTGGATGATGGACGTCTCGCGCGGCATTCTCTGGCCCTACGCCGGGTCGGGTCACGAGGCACGAATCGACGGCTCGATCGAGGAAGCCGCGTTTGCGCAGCCCTCCGGGGTCGCCGTCGCCGCCGAGCGGATGTTCGTGGCGGATGCTGAGTCGAACATCATCCGCGCGATCGAGTTGCCGCCGGTGAACACGGTGCGAACGCTGGCCGGCGGCGATCTGTTCGAGTTCGGCGATATGGACGGGAAGGGCGACGCTGTCCGTTTACAGCATCCGCTGGGGGTTGCCTTGCTCGCGGACGGTCGCGTGGCGATCGCCGACACCTACAATCACAAGATCAAAGTGCTCGATCCGCAGTCCGGTCGGGTGACGACCCTGGCCGGCAGCGGCAAGCCAGGGCACCTCGATGGCCCCGGGCGCCAGGCGCAGTTCTACGAGCCCGGCGGATTGAGCGTCAGCGGCGAAGAGATCTTCGTCGCTGACACCAACAATCACTGTATTCGAGTCGTCGACGCGAAGACGGGTGCGACGACGACACGTCCGCTCAATTCTGCGTTGGCTTCGCCGCCGGCGTAGGGGTCGTCGGCTGGGCCGGCTGCGGCTTGGGAAGCGGCTTCCGCGGCAGCAGCAGCTCCCGATTGGCGGCGTCGTAGACGAACGACGCGACGATGACGGCGTTCTTCATCATGTCGCTGGCCTGCAGCCGATCCCAGACGTCCATGTTCGAGTGATGCGTCCGGGTCTCGTACTCCACTTCGTCCTGGACGAACTGGAACGCCGGGATTCCCACCGCGTCGAATGACAGATGATCGGTGCCGCTGGTGTTCTGCGGCGTCATCATCGTCATGCCCAGGCTGGCAAACGGCTTCATCCAGTCGGCGAAGACCTGGCCGACGGCGTCGTTCCCCTGCAGGTAAATGCCGCGAATCGCGCCGGTGCCGTTATCGACGTTGAAATAGCCGCTGATCTTCGCGTGCGCAGGCTTCAGCGCCATCGTTTCCTTGTCGGCGAAGTTCGCTTTCACGTACGCCTTCGAGCCGAGCAATCCCTGCTCCTCGCCGGTCCACAGCGCGAGCCGGACGGTGCGGCGCATCTTGACGCCCGACGCCTTGAGGATGCGCATCGCCTCCAGCATCACGGCCGATCCGGCGCCGTTGTCGGTGGCGCCGGTGCCGGTGTGCCAGGAATCGAAATGGGCGCCGAGCATGACGAGCTCGTCGGCCTTGTCGGTGCCGGGGATTTCCGCGATCACATTGAACGTGTCCGCTGACTCGGTGATCGCGTTCTTCGCGTTCAGCTCGATCGAAACCGGCACGTTCTTTTGCAGCACGCGCGCGATCCGGTTGTAGTGCTCGACGGCGACCACGACCTGGGTCGGGACCTTCTCGGGATAGCGCACGTAGGTTTGCGGTGCCTTGGCGTTGTAGAGACCGCCCTGCTGCACGAAGATCGTGCCCCCGTCGCCGCTGCGGCTCGGCTCGAGCACCGCCGCGACGCCTTCGTCCACCAGGAACTGCAGGCGCTTCGGCGTAAAGGCGAGGAGCGCGCGGTTGTAGTTCCGCCGCGGGCTCGCGGTCGGATCGACCTCCTCGAGCTTCTTGAGATCGGTTTCGGTGTACCGCGTCGCCAGTGGATCGAACGAGGCCTTGACCTCACGTGTCGGATACGCGAGGACGATCTTGCCTTTGAGCTTGCCCTTCCACTTCTCGAGATCCTTCTCGTCCTCGAGCGGCGCGAAGACGGCCTCCGCCGTGATCGCACCGTCAGTGCCGGGCGTCCAGGCTTTCGGGCCGCCGATGATCGGCCAGGGCGTGGGTGCGACAACCGATGCCGAGAAACGCTCGTTCTGCCAGCCATGTCCGAACGGGCCCCAGGGCTCCAGGTGCACGTTCTGTGCGCCCCATTCGGTCAGTTTCTTCACCGTCCAGTCGCCGGCGGCCTTGATGTTCGGCGATCCTGTCAGGCGCGCACCGTACACATCCGTAAGCCAGCTCGCCGTCTCCATCACCTGGGACCGCTCGAAGCCCTCTTCCTTGATCCGATACAGCGCGTCGTAATCGATGGCGCTGGCGGCGGTGGACGGCGGCGCGACCTGGGCGCCGGCGGACACGCCGAGGAGGCAGACGACGAGCAAGACCTGGGTCGCACGAACACGATGCAGCACGGCGGGCTCCTCCGCTCGGAAGGGAAAAACACAACATATCACGCTCGTCCCTGACGAAAGGCAGCTGGTCACGCCTGTTGCAGTTGGGCCCGACTTTGGTCGGGCCAATGTCCGGCCGCACTGAAGTGCGGCCCTACTGCGGACCGCCAACAGTCTTGTAATTCCGGCGCCAAGTTCGTCGCCGCGACTGCGGGTCTCCATCTCGGTTTCTGCGCGCCCGGCACGGTTTTCGTCGGATTTCGCAAATGGTCCGCAGGTTGCACAGCGCGTCTTCGCGGCCTTGTCGGCCGCTCCCGACCAGACGATGCACTCTGCCGCACACGCCTCGACAAGCAGCTCGGCTGCGGACTTCGCCGACGGTCTTGGCGTTCGCCTCAAGATGGCGGACACCACCGGCCCCGAGCCGCTGGAGGTCCTGCGCCTCCGCAACGAGTTCCTCTCATCGCCTTCCTTCGAATTCATGCTTCGGGAGCGGGTCAGCCGCCTCGCGAATTTCCGGCACGCGTACTACTCGCGTGTCCGGCGCGTCGATCGCCTGGACAACGGCGGCACGCTAGGCATCGTCTCGGAAACGCCCCACGGCGCGCGGCTCTCCAGAATTCTCGAGGTCGCTAGCGCCTGCCGGATCGACCTCGACGTGAACGCGGCGCTGTGCCTGGTCCGGCAGCTCGTGCCCGCGATCGCGATGCTGCACCAGAATGCCCGCGATGTCTCTCATGGCGCCCTGGCGCCCGAACGCATCATCGTCACCAGCAACGCCCGCGTCGTCATCGTCGAGTACGTTCTGGGCGCGGCGATCGAGCAGCTCGCCTACAGCCGCGAACGGCTCTGGCGAGACCTGCGTGTGGCGGTGCCGTCGGGAGCTGGGGTTGCGCGTCTGAATCACCGCGCCGACGTGATGCAGGTCGGCATGGTCGCCCTCGCCCTGGTCCTCGGCCGGCCGCTTGGCGACGACGATCTGAAATCGCTGTCGTCCCTGCTGGGATCCGCCACGGAAAGTTCGGCGCTTGGCGGGCGGGAGCCGATCTCGGAACCTCTGCGCCGCTGGTTGTCGCGCGCCCTGCAGCTCGACTCGCGCAACTCATTCGAGTCTGCCCTCGAAGCGCAGCTCGCGCTGGACGATGTGTTGTCGGGCGAGGGCGGCTACATCGCCGCACCGATTGCCCTCGAGTCCTTCCTGGCGCGTTACGAGGAATGCGCCGCACAGGTCCCGGACGCGCAGGTCGCACTGGTCACACAGGTCGCGCAGGCTGAACAGGTCGCTCAGGTCACACAGGTCGAGCAGGTCGCGCGGGTGACACCGGATGCCGCTGACCTAGCCGAGGCAGAGTCTTTGGAAGCCGAGGCGGCGCGAGAGGAGGCGCTGCGAGAGGCCTTCAAGCCGCAGACAGCCATGCCCGAGGCGCCGGCTGGCGTCGCGCCGATCTGGCGGCTGGCCGCGATCGGCCTCGCCCTCGCCACGCTCATTGAGACCGCGATCATCGTCTGGTCGTTCGGTGGCGCCGCGCTCTCTTCGCTGCCCGGCACGGTGGTGGTCGAATCGAAGCCGTCGGGCGCGGAGGTGAAGATCGACGGGCAGGTGAAGGGGACGACGCCACTTTCGCTGAAGGTACCTGCAGGGGCGCATGTGATCGAACTTGCCTCGGGCGGCGAGCCGCGCGTGATCCCGATGAGCCTCGAGGCGGGGCAGACCTTCGCCCAATACGTGGAGCTCGCCAGCAGCGCATCGCTTGGCCGGCTGGCCGTGGCGTCGACGCCAAGTGGCGCCGCCATTCTTCTCGACGGCCAGCCACGTGGCACGGCGCCGACGGAAATTCCCGATGTGGCGGCCGGCGAGCACGAACTGGCGCTCGAGCTGAACGGCATGCGCGTCCGGCACCCTGTTTCCGTCACCGCCGGAACGACGACCACCGTGGCGGTGCCGATGACGGGCCCCGGCGCCACCGCGATTCCGCCACCGCCGCCCACGACTGGCACGCTCCATGTCAACGTGCCGTTCGAGATGCAGGTCTTCGAGGGCGACCAGCTGCTCGGCGCGACCGGGAACCGGCTGACGCTTCAGCCCGGGCCGCACGAGCTGCAGGTGGTCAGCGAGACGCTGGCGTTCAGGGCCCCGCTGCATGCGGAAATCGTCGCAGGCAAATCGACACGACTGACCGTCGCCCTGCCGAAGGGCGTCATCCACCTGAACGCGGCACCGTGGGCAGAAGTGTGGATCGACGGAGAGAAGGTCGGCGAGACGCCGATCGGCAACCTGCCGATCACGATCGGACCGCACGAGATCGTCTTCAAGCATCCCGAGCTGGGCGAGCAGCATCACGCCGCGACCGTCACGGCCGGCAAGCCGCTGCGCCTCAGCGTCGACCTGAAGAAACCGCAATAGGGGGCGAGTGATGACGCCGCAGCGCCTCTTGCCGCGCACAGTCGCCGCCGTCTTCGTGATCTTCGTGCTCCCGGGGGTGATCTGGGCGCAGGAATCGATTCAGGCGGCGCAGACGCTGTACGCGTCGGCGTCGTACGACGAGGCGCTCGCCTTGCTCGATCGGCTGCAGGAACAGCAGTTGCCGCCGGGCGACATCCGATCCGTGCAGCAAAGCCGCGCGCTGTGTCTGCTGGCCCTGGGCCGGTCGCAGGACGCCGAGGTGGCGATCGCCGCGGTCGTCAACACCGACCCGCTCTATCGGCCTGATGACTCGACGGCCTCGCCGCGCGTGCGCACGGCGTTCCGCGACGTGCGCATGCGGCTGCTGCCCGGCCTCATCAAGAGCCGCTACACCACGGCGCGCGGGCTTTATGACGAGCAGCGGTGGCCCGAGGCGATCGCCGCGCTCCAGGACGTGCTGTCGCTGGCGGCGGATCCGGATCTGACCGACGAGCAGCGGAAGGAGGCGGCGGAATACAAAGTGCTGGCCGACGGGTTCCTGAAGCTCGCGGAAGCCGCCGCCGCGCCACCGCCACCGCCACCGCGCCGCGCCCGCGCCGCCGGCGGTTCCCGCCCCGCCTGCGGTGGACTACGATCGCGTCTTCGACTCGACTGATACCACCGTGACGCCGCCCGTCACGATCCGGCAGGAGATGCCGCATTGGATCCGCGGCCCAATCCCGCTGCCAGGTCCCGGCACGGTGGAAATCATCATCTCGAAGACCGGCGTCATCGAGCGCGCCACGATCGTCCAGAGCATGGTGAATTTCTACGATCGGCAGATCCTCGATGCCACGAAGAACTGGCGATATCAACCGGCGCAGCTCGATGGGCAGCCGGTTCGGTTCAGGAAACAGATTCGCATCACGTTTCAATAGGGGACAGGCCCCCGCGTCAAATGCCGGACGGGAGCCAGTCCCCGCGAGAGGGTTGTAGACTGTGCCGCGGTGCCGTCGAGACCGATCGCCTGGACTCTTGCCCTCCTGATGCTCTGCGCTGCGTGCCGGCAGACGGAGAGCGATCCACCACCGGCAGCGCGCCCCAGCGTCGAACTTCCTTCCGACACCGAGATGGTCCCCGGGCTGATCCACGGCGGCGAGACGCTCGGGTCGCTGCTGCGGTCGCAGGGCATTGCCGGGGACGAGGTCGAGGCCATGCTGGCGTCGCTCGAAGGCGTGTTCGATGCCCGGCGCATGCGCAATGGGCAGTCGTGGCGGCTGGAACGGACCGACACCGGCCATACCCGCGCGTTCGAATACGAGATCGATGGCCGGAGCCTGCTGCGGATCGCGCCGGCGGGACGCGATTCGACGGAGTTCGCCGCCGAAGTGATCACTTACGACATCAAGACGACCATGACGCAGGTGTCGGGACGTCTGGATGCGAGCACGCCTTCGCTCTTCGCCGCGATGGCCGGAGCCGGCGAGCTGCCGGACCTCAGCATCGCGCTGGCCGACATCTTTTCTGGTGAAGTGGACTTCAACACGGAGCTCCAGCCCGGCGACGAGTTTCATCTCCTGACCGAAAAGGCCGTGCGAGACGCACGATTCGTCGGCTACGGGCCGATTGTCGCGGCGGAGCTTCTGAACGACGGCCGGCGGCTTCGCGCGTTCCGCTTCCAGCCGCCCGGCGCGCAGCCCGGCTACTACGATGCGGACGGGCGATCGCTCAAGCGGTTCTTCCTGCGATCACCCCTGAAATTCGATCCGCAGGTGTCCTCGGGCTTCTCACGATCGCGGCTGCACCCCGTCCTCAACATCCGGCGCGCACACCTCGGGGTCGACTATCGCGCGCCTGCCGGCGCGCCTGTGGTGGCGGTGTCGAACGGCACCGTGTCGTTCGCGGGATGGACCTCCGGGGGCGGACGGACCGTGCGCATCCGCCACGCCAGCGGCTACGAGAGCGGCTACCTGCACCTGTCCGCGTTGGGCAGCGGCGTTCGCGCCGGTGCCCATGTGTCGCAGGGACAGATTATCGGCCGCGTGGGATCGACCGGCCTCGCCACTGGGCCGCACCTGCACTACGAGCTCAGGAAAGCCGGCGCCAACGTCAATCCGCTGGCCGAACATCGCAAGCTGCCGCCCGGCGATCCGGTACCCGTCAATCAGATGGACGCCTTCAAGGCCGAGCGGGACAGGGCGATGGCACGGTTGGAGCTCAACGGCCAGACGTGATCTGTCCGACCCTACGGCAGTGATCTGTCCGACCGCCCTCGCAGTAGGGCCCGACTTCCGCCTTCGCCAAGGCTTCGGCGGACCGCCGTAGCTTTAGCGGAGGCTGGTCAGTCGGGCCAATCGTCTGGCCGAACTGAAGTTCGGGCCTACTGCAGTCACGGATAGAATCAGCGGGATGGCCTCATTGATTCCGTTCCGCGCGCTCCGCCCGGCGCCCGACGCGGCGGCGGACGTCGCTGCTGTTCCCTACGACGTCGTCACCACCGACGAAGCACGACAGCTCGCCGCCGGGCATCCGCTCAGCTTTCTTCACACGTCGCGCGCCGAGATCGACTTGCCCGAGGGCACCGATCCGTACGCGGAGCTGGTCTACGAAACGGCTCGCCACAACTTCTCGCGGCTGCGTCAGCAGGCGCCGCTCGTCGTGGACGACGAGCCGAGCGCGTATCTCTATCGCCTGCAGATGGGCAATCACGTGCAGACCGGGGTCGCGGCCTGCTTCTCCGTCGACGAGTACGACCGCGACGTGATCAAGAAGCACGAGAAGACGCGGCGCGACAAGGAAGACGATCGCACGCGCCACATGATCGAGATCAAGGCGCAGACAGGGCCGGTCTTTCTGACCTACGTCGCGTCCGCCGCCGTTGACGCGTCCGTCGAGCGCGCCGCGACGCGGTCGCCCCTGTACGACTTCCAGGCGAGCGACGGCGTGCGGCACACGTTGTGGCGCGTCCCGGATGCGGAACGGGCATCCCTTGTGAGTGGCGTTTGCCGCGATTCCTCAGCTGTACATCGCGGATGGGCATCACCGTGCCGCGAGCGCCGCACGCGCGCGTCAGGCCCTCACGTCGGCCGGGGACGGCACGCCTCAGGCGTGCGACGCATTCCTCGCGGTCGCGTTTCCTCACGATCAAGTGTCGATCCTTCCGTACAACCGACTCGTGAAGGATCTGAACGGCCATCGTCCCGGCGAGATTCTGGAGAGGCTGCGAGCGACGCACCGCGTCGAGTCGGGACCGGCGGTGCCGGTCAGGAATGGCGAGGTCGCGATGTTCCTCGCCGGTCACTGGTACACGGTGACGCTCAACGCCCATCCGAGTCCACACTCGCCGATCGATCGTCTCGATGTCTCGGCCCTGCAGGACCAGGTGCTCGGACCGCTCCTCGCCATCGGTGATCCTCGCGTGGACAAGCGGATCGATTTCCTTGGCGGTGCGCGGGGCACCGAGGGGCTGGAGCGCGCGGTCGGCAGCGGTGCTGCGGGGGCCGCGTTCTCGCTGTACCCCGTGAGCGTCTCGGATCTGATGGCGATCTCGGATGCGGGGGACATCATGCCGCCGAAGTCCACATGGTTCGAGCCGAAGTTACGGGACGGCCTGCTGATTCACGAGATTCTAGAGCTTGAGTCCATGATTGTCCTTGTCGCCGATCAATTCGAGCAATCCGGCATCGACGGCCTGAAGGCCGCCGGCTGCGAGGTCTTCTACGACGGCACGCTCGCCGACGAGACACTCGTCGAGGCCTTGCGGCACACGCGCGCGGACGTGCTCGTCGTGCGCTCGACGAAAGTCACCGCCCCCATGATGGACGCCGGACCGCTGGCGCTCATCGTCCGCGCCGGCGCCGGCTACAACACGATTGACGTCGCCGCGGCCTCCGCGCGCGGCATCTACGTTTCGAATTGTCCCGGGAAGAACGCCGCGGCTGTCGCCGAACTCGCATTCGGGCTGCTGCTCGCGCTCGACCGCCGCATTCCCGACAACGTCGCGGCGCTTCGGGCCGGGCAGTGGAACAAGAAGGAGTTCTCGAAGGCTGCCGGCGTCAAGGGCAGGACGCTGGGGCTGGTCGGCTACGGTTCGATCGGCCGCGAGATGGCGATCCGAGCGCGATCCTTCGGCATGCATCTCGCGATCTGGAGCCGCAGCCTCGGCAGCGGTCAGCCCGAACTCGCTGCGCTGGGCCTCGATGACGGACGGCACGATCTCCGGGTCACCCTTGCGGCATCTCCGGCTGACGTTGCGGGCGCCAGCGACGTACTGAGCGTGCACGTCGCGTTGGCGGCTGATACAAAGGGATTGATCAGCGGCGCCGTTCTGGATCGATTGAAACCCGGCGCGTTCCTCATCAACACTGCACGCGCCGAGGTCGTCGATTACGCGGCCCTCGATGCGGCAGTCGCCCCGAAGGGTCTTCGCGTCGCGCTCGACGTGTTCCCGAACGAGCCGTCAGCCGGCACTGCGACCTACACCGATCCCCTCGTCGCGCGCCCGAACGTCTACGGCACGCACCACATCGGCGCCTCCACCGAGCAAGCGCAGGAAGCCATTGCCGCCGAAACCGTCCACATCGTCCGGACCTTCCGTGAGACCGGCCGCGTCCCGAACGTGGTCAACCTCGCGACTCGCACGCCGGCGACGCACATGCTCGTCGTCCGCCACCGCGACCGGCCTGGCGTCCTTGCGCATGTGTTCGATCAACTGCGATCGGCGTCGATCAACGTGCAGGAGACCCAGAACATCATCTTCGCGGGGGCGGAAGCCGCCGTCGCGCGGATCAATCTCGACAAGCGGCCGACGGACGCCGTCCTGGCGCTCATCACTTCAGGGAACGAACACATCCTCAGCGCTCAGGTAATAGCGATCACGTAGGTCGGGTTCAGGGTTACAGGGTTACAGGGTCTCAGGGTTGATATCCGGACGCACCCTCGCGGGACGTATGCCATGCCCCTCACCTGCAGCGCTGCAACCCTGAAACGTTCGGCTACAATTATCTTTTTCCTGGAGTCTTGAATGTCCACGACGACCGCCCGCGTCTTCAACTTTTCATCCGGCCCCGCTGTGATGCCGGTGAGCGTGCTCGAGCAGATCCAGCGCGACCTGGTGGCGCTCCCGGGCGTCGGCATGTCGATACTCGAGGTGAGCCACCGCTCGCCGATCTTCGAGCAGGTGATCGCGAAGGCCGAGGCCGATCTGCGCGAGCTCGCCGGCATCCCCGCCAACTACAAGGTGCTCTTCCTGCAGGGCGGCGCCAGCCTGCAGTTCTCGATGGTGCCGCTGAACCTGCTCACGGACGGGCGGACCGCCGACTACATCGTCACCGGCACGTGGACCGACAAGGCCGCCAAGGAGGCCAAGAAAGTCGGCAACGTGAACATCGCGGCGACCAGCGCGGCCGACAATTTCAGCCGCATCCCGGACGCGTCGGAGTGGAAGCTGACACCGGATGCAGCGTACGTCCACATCACCTCGAACAACACCATCGAGGGCACGCAGTGGCACGTCGAGCCGAGCGTCGGCAGCGTGCCGCTCGTCAGCGACGCTTCGTCCGACATCCTGAGCCGGCCCATCGACGTGGCGAAGTACGGCGTGATCTACGCCGGTGCGCAGAAGAACCTCGGACCGGCGGGCGCGACGATCGTGATCATCCGCGAGGACCTGCTGCAGCGCTCGTCGAAATCGCTGCACACGATGCTCAACTACGCGACGCACGCCGAGAACGGCTCGCTCTACAACACGCCGCCGGTGTTCGCCATCTACGGCGTCGGGCTGGTGCTGCAGTGGCTGCGCGCGGCGGGCGGCCTCGAGGCGGTCGCGAGGACCAATCAGCGAAAGGCGGCAAAACTCTACGCAGAGATCGATCGGACCGGCTTCTATCGTCCGACCGCGAAGACGGCCGATCGCTCGCTGATGAACGTCACCTTCCGCCTGCCCAGCGAGGCGCTCGAAAAGCAGTTCGTCAAGGAATCGACGACGGCCGGCTTCGACGGCCTCAAGGGCCATCGCTCCGTCGGCGGCATGCGTGCGTCGATCTACAACGCCTTCCCCGAGGAGGGCATCGACTCGCTCGTGGAGTTCATGCGCGAGTTCGAACGGAAGAACGGATGAAATTCCAGGCGCACGACGCCTGACCCGTCACGATTCCGCACGCGGAGGCGGACCACGCCTCCGGCCGCGGCGGCGCCGGCGGCGGGGGCGGTGCTCGTCGGCGGCGGGCGGCAGCACCGTGCCCTCGAGAAAGCCTTTCCAGTGTTCGAGGATCTCGGCGTTGCGGCCGTGGATCTCGAACCACGTCAGCGATTCCTGAAACGGACCTCGATGCACCAGCGCGCGACGCGCGCGCGGCGAGGCGTCGAGGTCGGTCAGCCGCCGCTGCAGACCGAGAATCTGGCGGAGTCGCTCCACGTCCCGGCGCGGCAGCTGCATTCGTCCCAGCGTCGCCGGCGGCTCGCGCTCGGGCTCCGTCCCGTCTTCGTAGCGCCGCGGCGGACGCCCAGCGGTGAACCCTTGCGGCGCCAGCAGCGTGCCAAGCAGTACGGGGTTCGTCAGCGTGTCGGGAATGTTCTCGAAGCCGTGGCGATAGGCGTCGAGGGCGCGCGCATACGGCCACAACGCCTGTCCCCGATCCCTCACCAGCTCGGGCGCCAGGTGTTCGAGCAGCCCCACCTCGGCCAACTCGCGAAATGCGCGCTCCGACGCCCCCGAGCGGAGAATCTTGTAGAACTCCTCGAGCAGACGCGCGGGCGCGCTTTTTCCAATCAGGTGCGCGTGCCGGCGGATCGCCTCGACCACCAGCGGATCGACGCTGAAGTCGAGGCGCGCGGCCAGCACGATTGCGCGCAGCATCCGCACCGGATCCTCACCGAAGCGCACGTTGGGATCGCCAATCGACCGGATGACCCGTGCCTTCAGATCCTCGATGCCGCCCGTGTAGTCGATGATCGAGAACGTCGCAATGTCGTAGAACAGCGCGTTGACGGTGAAGTCGCGCCGAAACGCGTCCTGTTCGGGTGTGCCGAACGTGTTGTCGCGCGGCAGCGCGCGGTCGCGGTCGCGGCGGCCGGGCTCGGCTGCCTCCGCCTCCTGGGCGGCTTCGGCCGCCGCGGCCTCGTGCTCGGCGATTTCCGCTTCGCTCAGGAGGCGCCTGAATGTCGCGACCTCGATGGTCTTGGTGCCGAATTTCACGTGCGCCAGCCGGAACCGTCGGCCGATGATCCAGCAGTTGCGGAACATCCGCTTCACGTCCTGCGGATGCGCTGACGTGCCGATGTCGAAATCCTTGGGCCGCCGCCCGAGCAGGAGGTCGCGGACGCTGCCGCCGACCAGATACGCGACGTGGTTGAACTGACGCAGGCGCGTCAGCACCTTGAGGGCGTCAGGATCGATGAGCGCTCGTGAAATCGTGTGCTCGGCGCGCGGAAGGACGATCGGTGTGACCATGCGTTCGCAACGCATTCTACCAAACGGGTGGCGCGGCGACTGACAAGTTCCTTAAATCTCAAGTAGTTAGAGGTGCGGCTGGCGAGGGCGACGGTGTAGTACCGATGTCGGCCATGTCGCGACTGCTCGCGGGCCTCTTCGTCGGGGCCATCGCGGTGGGACAGCCCTCCGTCGCTACTGCCCAGCTTGCCGACGCCCGGCGCCTCTACAACCAGACCCGGTACGAAGACGCGATCAAAGCCGCGGTTGCGGCCCAGTCGGATCCCGCCGCGTCCGACGAGGCCTCGCTCATCATCGCGCGCGCGAACCTCGAGCGGTACCGGCAGTCGTACGACGCCACGCATCTCACGTCGGCGCGCGAATCGCTGAAAGCCATCCACACCGCACGGCTCGCGCCGCGCAGCCGGGCCGAGTACCTCGTGGGCCTGGGTGAGTGGCTGTTTCTCGACGATCGCTACGGCGCCGCCGCGGAGCTCTTCGACGCCGCGCTCGGGCACAGCCCGGACGCCGGGCGCGATCGCGTGCTCGATTGGTGGGCGACGGCGATGGACCGCTACGCGCAGGTCACGCCCCAGCGGCGTACCGAGATCTATCAACGGATTGTCGATCGCATGCAGGAGGAACTGCGTGAGCGCCCCGAGTCGAACGCGGGCGGCTATTGGCTGCCGGCGGCGGCGCGATCGATGGGCGATCTCGACCGCGCGTGGCAATCGGCGATAGCCGCCTGGCTCCGCGTCCGCGTCGCGGCGGATCAGGGCGCGGCGCTGCATCCCGATCTGGATCGCCTCGTCGAAACGGCGATCATCCCCGAGCGGGCGCGTGAGATCGCCGGACCGGAGCACGACCCCAAGGACGCCGCGGACGTGATGCTCGAGGAGTGGGCGCAGCTGAAGACCGAGTGGAACTGAGTCGACGTCACCAACTTGGACCGATTGGATCAGTCGCGGACTTCGCGATCAAAAGCGGTCACGGACTTACACGGACAACACGGATCACAAGAAAGTGGAAGACGGATCACAGAGGAAGAGAAAAGATCCGTGTAATTTCGCGTTGATCCGTGACTGCCCTGATCCGCGTCACCCGTGACTAGTCCGATCGACGTTCATCCGTGACTCGTCGGACCGGCGTTCACGGATCACAAGACAGTGGAAGACGGATCACAGAGGAAGAAAAAGATCCGTGTAATTTCGCGTTGATCCGTGACTGCCCCGATCCGCGTCACCCGTGACTAGTCCGATCGACGTTCATCCGTGACTCGTCGGACCGGCGTTCACGGATCACAAGACAGTGGAAGACGGATCACAGAGGAAGAAAAGATCCGTGTAATTTCGCGTTGATCCGTGACTGCCCTGATCCGCGTCACCCGTGACTAGTCCGATCGACGTTCATCCGTGACTCGTCGGACCGGCGTTCATCCGTGACGCGCGTCCCATACCGTCCGCGCCGCCGTCGCACCGAGAATGATCGCCCCGCCGGTCAGCGACCACCGACTCGGCACCTCGCCGTGCAGCAGCCAGCTCCAGACCGGGTTCAGCACCGGCTCCAGCAGCAGCAGCAACGACGCCTCGATGGCCGGAACGCCGGCCATGCCAATCGAGAAGCAGACATAGGCCAGCCCGATCTGGATCACGCCGAGATAGCTGATGATCGCCCAGTCGGTGGCCGTCGTGCCGGTGATTGGCACCGCGAACGGCAGCGCGGCCAGACAGGCGATGACGTTCCCCGCCACCAGCGCGGGCTGCGTGGCATTGGCATTGGCGTCGGCATCGCGCGTCCCAAGCCAGCGCAAGCCGACAATCGTGGCTGCCCAGGTTACGCCGCTGGCGGCGGCGATTACATCGCCCATGAAGGGATTGGACGCGGTTTCACGGGGCGTGTCGTGGCCGAGAAAGAACGCCAGCAGGCCGGCCGCGAGCGCGAGCATGAAGAGCACATCGGCGCGCCGCACGCGCTCGCCGAGGACGAGCGGCGACAGCAGCAGCACATAGAGCGGCGAGGTGTCCTGCAGGAAGATCGCGTTTGCCGACGTGGTGAGCTTCGTGGCGGTCACGAACAGCACCAGCGTGGCGGCGTACACGATCCCGACCAGCCACATCGGCGTCGTCGGCAGCCGCCGCGACCGGGGGAGGAAGACCAGCAGGGCCAGCGCCGCGAACCCCGATCGGAGGCTCGCCACCTGCCAGCCGGTGAGCGACGTGGCCTTGATGGCGGCGCCTCCCGTGGAGAAGAGGAGCGCCGCCAGGAGCACCATCACCCTCGCGCGCACGTCAGCCTTTGGCTTCTTTCCAGTTTTCGCCGATGCCGACGTCGACGTCGAGCGGCACGTTGAGACGCGCCGCGCTGGCCATGCGCTCACGGACGAGGGCCGCGTACTCCTCGACGGCGTCCTTGCGCACCTCGAAGAGCAGCTCGTCGTGCACGGTGAGAATCATCCGCGCCACGGGCGTCGATCCGGTATTCGCCCCTCGCGTCGTCAGCTCGGCGTGGAGGTCGATCATCGCCAGCTTGAGGATGTCGGCGGCCGTGCCCTGAATCGGCATGTTGACGGTAATGCGTTCTGCCGCGGCGCGAATCGCACCGTTCCGACTGACGATCTCGGGCACCAGTCGGCGGCGCCCGAACATCGTCTTCACGACGCCCGTCTCGCGCGCACGGGCCAGCGTGGTCTCGATGAAGCCGCGCACGCGCGGGAACCCGGCGAAATAGGCGTCGATGAACGCCTGTGCCGCCTGCTGCGTGACGCCAATGTCCTTGGCCAGGGTGAACGCCGTTTTGCCGTAGAGCAGCGCGTAATTGATGATCTTCGCGCGACGCCGGAGCTCGTGCGGGTCGAGGCCGCTCTGCGGGCCGAACACTTTCAGCGCCGTCTGATCGTGGATGTCGTCGCCGCGGGTGAATGCCGCGAGCAGCGTCTCGTCGCCCGAGAGATGCGCGAGGACGCGCAGCTCGATCTGGGAGTAATCCGCGGAAATCAGCACGTAGCCGGGCTCGGCGGTGAAGGCGCGCCGGATCTCGCGTCCGAGCTCGGTGCGAATCGGGATGTTCTGCAGGTTGGGATCGCTGCTGCTCAACCGTCCGGTCGCCGCGACCGCCTGGTTGAACGACGTGTGCACGCGTCCGGTGGTGCGGTTCACGAGCTGCGGCAGGGCGTCGATGTACGTGCCCTTCAACTTCGACAGCGCGCGCCACTCGAGCACGAGCTTTGGCATCTCGTGCGTCAGCGCCAGTTCCTCGAGCACGTCCACGGCCGTCGAGATCGTGCGCGCGCGGCCCGTCCGCTTGAGCACCGGCAGCTGCATCTTCTCGAACAGCACGTCGCCAAGCTGCTTGGGCGAGCCGATGTTGAACTCGGTGCCCGCGAGCTCGAAGATGCGCTTGCTGAGCGCGTCGAGCTCGCGCACGAAGCGCTCGGACTGGGTGGCCAGCGAGGGGCCGTCGATTGAGACGCCGGCGCGCTCGATCGCGACGAGCACCGGCACCAGCGGCCGTTCGAATCGTTCCCAGACCTCGGTCAGCTGCTCCGAGGCGAGCCGTTCGATCAGCGCGGGCGCGAGCTGCAACGGCAGATCCGCGCGCTCGGCCGCGAAGTCCTTGACCGCTGTCGGCGCCTGGCGGGAGAGCGGAACGGCCTTCGAACCCTTCCCGGTCAGGTCGTCCTCGAGAATCGCCTTGTAGCCGAGGTGCTCGAGCGCGGTGTCTTCGAGGGTGTGCGCCGATCGCGTCGGGTCGATCAGGTAACTGCCGATCATCGAGTCGAAGTCGAAACCCGCCAGCTCCACCCCGTGTCGGCTGAGAAGCACCGTCGCCGTCTTCAGGTCGTGCCCGACCTTCCGGATCGACGCGTCGCTCACGAGCGGGCCGAGCGCCGCGAGGATCGTGGAGAGCGGCAGACCTGAATCGCCGGCATCGAGCAGGCCGACGCCGGGTTGACCAACCGGGACGTACCAGGCGGTTCGCGGCGCCGTCGCGATCGCGAAACCGAGGATCGGCGCGTTCATCGGGTTGGTCCCGTCCGACAGCACATGAAGGCCGAACCGTCCCGATGCCCGCACCGCGTCCGCCGCTCCGGTCAACGCGGCGTCGTCCAGCACCAGGTCGTAGTGCTTCGTGATCGTCGCCGCGGTCGGCGCGTACTCCATCAGCAGCGAGCGGAAACCGAGCTGTGAGAACAGCTCGTAGCAGCGCTCGCGGTCGGCACCCGCGAACGTGAACGCGCTCGCGTCGAACGGAATCGGGACGTCGGTCCGGATCCGCAGCAGCTGGCGGCTCTGTCTCGCCGAGTCGGCGTGGGTCTGGAGCGCTTCGCGGTAGCGCTTCTGCGGAATCTCGCCCGCCTTGTCGAGGAGCGCGTCGAGCGACGCATGCGTCGCGATCAGATCGCGCGCGCCCTTCTCGCCGATGCCGGGAACGCCCTTGATGTTGTCGATGGAATCGCCCATCAACGCGAGCACGTCGACCACCTGATCGGGCCGCACGCCGAACTTCTGCAGCACGCCGTCCGTGTCGAACCACGCGCCCTCATCGCGCGGATTGAAGACGCGAATCGGGCCGCCCACGAGCTGGAAGAAATCCTTGTCGCCCGTCACGATCGCCACATCGAATCCGGTTTCCGCGGCCTTCGTCGCCAGCGTCCCGATCACATCGTCGGCCTCGAACCCCTCCGCGTTCACGATCGGCACGCCCATCGCCCTGCACGCGTCGTGTACCCAGGTAATCTGCTCGGCCAGGTCAACCGGCATCGGCGTGCGGTTGGCCTTGTAGTCGGAAACCAGCGCGTCGCGAAATGTCGGTCCGGCCAGATCGAACGATGCCGCGATGTAGGCCGGCGAGTGATCGGTGATCAGCTTTCGCAGCATCGTCACGAAACCGTAGACAGCATTCGTGGACTTGCCGTCGGGACCACTGAGACCGCGGATCGCGTGATACGCGCGGTACATCTGGTTGCTGCCGTCGATCAGGAACAGGATGGGGCGAGGAGTCATTGCGGAGACAGCCCTTCAGTATAACATTCCGATTCGTGACATCCGGACGCCGGAGCGACGCGTGCCGACGCGTGTGGGCCGCGATCATGGTCGCATCGTTCCTCGTCGCGTCCGGCTGTCGTACTGTCCTTCCGCAGCAGTACCAGTACGACGAACAGTTCGACATCTCGCTCGACGGCACTGCGACCGTCTACGTGAACGGTTCGATTCCGGCTCTCGTCGCGCTGCGCGGCATCGACCTCGACACCAGTCCGACGGCGCGGCTCAATCGCCCGGCGCTGCGGCAGTTCTTCTCGGGTAACGGTGTGCGTGTCACCCGCATCAGCACCTCGCGGCGGCTTGGCCGGCGATTCGTCCACCTGCGACTGGATGTGGACGACGTGCGGAAGCTCAACGAGTCACGGGCGTTTTCGTGGGCGGCGGTCAGCCTGGTGCGCCAGGGCGGTCAGTTTGTCTACACGCAGCGGATCGGGCCGCCGGCCGGCCGAGACGTCGGCAACGTGGGGTGGGATGGCACCGAGACCGTGGCATTCCGCCTCCACCTGCCGGCCCGCATCCGGTTTCACACCGCACCATCGCATCGCGTCGAGCGCGGCAACATCCTCGAGTGGGAGCAGTCGCTGGCGGATCGTCTGAAAGGTGTGCCCATCCGCATGGAAGCGCGGATGGATCAGGAGTCGATTCTCTATACGACCGTGACGCTCTTTGCCGCGATGGGCGGGTTGGTCGCGATTTGTTTTGCCGTGATCGTCTGGATGGTCGTAAGAAAAGGTCGAAGGGGTCAACAGTTTTCAGACTAGGGGCGCATGCCATGCGCCCCTACTCTGTGGACTGCTAGAGCTTTTCAAGCAACTCCTTCATCTCCGCGTCGGTCTTCAGCTCGTTCTTCACCGAGAACGCGCCGAAGGTGGTGGCCAGCGACCGCGCGAGCATGCGCTCGACGTTGTTCTGCACCACGCCCGCCAGCGTGACGCGGCCGTTCTCGACCACGATGTGAATCGGCGGGTTCGCCATTGCGGCGTAGTGCCAGAACGCGGAGTTGCCGTAGATCGCTCGCGAGATCCGGTGACGCAGCTCGTCGTCGAACGGCGAGACCGGCAACACCGAGATGTCGTTCTGCACGGTGCTCACACCCTGGACGCGGCCGACGAGACGCCCGATGTCGTCCTTCTTGAACGGCATCGTCACCTTGCCCGTAAGGACGGCCACACCGTTGTCGGCCAGGCGTACCGACACGTCGTCGAAGATCGTGTACCGCGTGTACTGACGAACCTGTTTCGTGATGTCGTTGATGACCTGCAGGCTCTTGCGTTCAGGAACGTCGGCGGCAAACGCCGCAGAGGATGAGAGCGCGAAAGCCAGCGCCATCAGGATCGTCTTCCTCAACATGATGGATGCTCCTTCTCCCCGGCCTCGGCCGGGGGACGCTGACGTCTTAGAGAAGCATCAAGGCTCGTGCCAGGCTCTGGCGTGAGAAATCCGCTGTTTTGTTAAGAATTCTGGAGACTGAGGCGACCGGGTGGCCTCTCCGGATGACGCTGCATATGCTCGAGCGAATGCTCAGGGCCTACAACAACAATACGGTCCCCATCCCCAACGCAACCAACGCGATCTGGCGAAGCGCGCCAAAGCCACTGCCGCCGCGGTCGTGAAGGTCCGGGATCAGATCCGACATCGCGACGTACAGAAAACTGGACGAGGCGAGGGCCAGCAGGTACGGCAGCAGATTGGGAACGACATCGACCAGGAGGACGGCCCCGATTGCGCCAGCGACGCTGGCGAGCGCGCAGAGGATGTTCAAGGCCAGGGCGCGCGCCCGACTGTAGCCGGCATGGAGCAGGACGGCGAAGTCGCCAATTTCCGACGGCACTTCGTGCGCCGCGACGGCGGCCGCGGTGCTGATGCCAAGGGGGACCGATGTCAGGAGTGCGGCGCCGATGACCGCGCCGTCAACGAAGTTGTGAACGGCTCCGCCGATCAGCACGAGTGAGGCCGAGGCACCGTGGACTTCGCACTCGTCGCTGTGGCAGTGACGCCAGAGCACGAGTTTCTCGAGCACGAAGAAGCCAAGGATGCCAGCCAGCAGCGTTCCGAAGACCCGCGGCGCCGGCGCGCTGGTCAGTGCTTCGGGCAACATCGCCATCAGCGAGACGCCCAGGAGAGCGCCGACGGCGTAGCTTACGAGACCGGGCACGAGCTTCGCCCGCGACGAGGCCGGCAGCAGGAGCAGCAGCGATGCGCAGAGAAGTCCGCCGACACTGCCGAGGATCGACAGTCCGACCGCCGAGGACAAGGGGGACACGCGGGGAGATCATACCCGGAGACTGCAGTAGGGCCCGACTCAGTCGGGGCCACGACGCGATTGGCCAGACTGAAGTTTGGCCCTACTGCTGCCGGCAACCCGCCGTCAGCTAGCTCGCCACATATCCGCGGCGGGCGCGGACCGTGTAGCGGCCGTCGCGGACCTCGACCCGGATGGTGTGCCAGCGTCCATCCTTCTTCGCGGCCGCAGGGTAGGCGAGGAAGTACTGCTGGCTCAATTCGTCGGCGATGCTGGTGGTCGCCGGCTCGAGATCGCGCGACGACTGGACGATTTCGGTCCGGCCGCCGCTGTCGTCCGTCAGCTCCATGAGCGCTGCGGCGTTCACGCGATCGTCGCGCAGGATCGATCCGCGCGGACCAATCGGTGGCTGACCGGCGGTGCCGGGACCGGGACCCCGCGGAAATTGTGGCTGTCCGCCAATCGGTTGACGCGGCCACTGGCCGCGGCCGCTCCCGGGGAATGGAAACGGCAGCGGGATCCTCGTGGGCGGGCGCCTGGACGGTCCGCCCGACGTGAAGCGGTCGTCGCCGTCGATGCCCACGGCGTAGACCAGGACCTCGCTTTCGCGAATCGCCTGCTTCAGCTCCTGCACGCTCGTGACGCTGTTGGTGTCGTTGCCGTCGGAGATGATGACGATCGCCTTCTTCCGGTTGTGTCCCGACGCGGCCAGCGGCACCGCAGCGGCCACGCCGTCGTACATCGCGGTTCCGCCACGGGGAAAGATGCGGCCGAGCGCGTGGCTCAGGCGCGCGCGGTCGGACGTCCATCCCTGCACGAGCGAGGCATTGAAACTGAACCGGTACATGAAGACCTCGTCGTCCTCACCGAGCAGGTCGAGCAGGAAGCGATCCAGCGCGCTGACGGCGTGCTCCCATTTCTCGCCTTCCATGCTGCCGCTCGTATCCACCACGAGGCCAAGGCTCACGGGCACGCGCTCGGCACTGAAATGCGTCACGTCCTGCCGCGCCTCGTCCTCATAGACGATGAAGTCTTCGCGCCGCAAGCCGGGCACGAAGCGGCCTGCGCTGTCGGTGACCGTGACCGCCACGTTGATCAGCTCGACGCCCGTGCGAAAGCGAAAGCCGTCGCCGCTCTGCGGCTGCGACGGCTGCTGCGCGGTCAGCACCGCGCCTGCCGCAATCGCGATGGCGGCCAGGACGGCCATGCGGCGAAAAGGGGATGGCTTCATCACGTGCTCGCTTCCGTCTTGCCGGGCGCAGGCCGTGCGTCCCGACGTCTGTTCGCATTCTCTGGTTCACGCGACGGCTGCAGCGCGACTTGCGAATCGCTGCGGCGATCGACGTGCGGCACGACTCCCGACTCGGTCCGGAACGTCACCCGATAGCGCCCGATCCCCGGCGAATTCGGCACGGTCACCGTGAATGGCGACTCGTCACCTGGCTGGAGCAGGGGGAAATCGAGTGGCGCGCGGCCGCTCGCCAGGAATGACCCCTGCCGGTCGAACGTGAAGGCGACCGCCGATAGCGCGCGGATGGTCCGTCCGCCATGCGGGTTGCGCACCAGGCCTGAAATCGCCATCACGTCGCCGCGGCGCTGGTGTCGCAGCGCGACGAGCTCCAGCGGCGCGTCCGCGGATTCGGCCGCGGCGGCCGCTGCGCGCGTCGACGATCGGTTCCAGGCATAAATGGCCGAGAGCGCCGCGATGACGACGAAGAGGCCGATCACCGGGATCAGGAACATTCGTGGCGACGCCGCTGCCGGTTCCGCCGCGCCGAACATCGACAGGCGACGCCGGTTGTGGCTGGTCAGCCCCGCCGACGCCCAGATCGATCGACGCGTCGAATGACGCAGGCGCCTCGAGATGAGCGGGACCGATCATGTCGGCCAGGGCGGCGGCGTTGGCGTCCGAGCGTTCGCGTTCGGCGCGCGTCAATTGCCGCACGTAGATCGCCAGCACGCCCGCTATCGCCAGCGACACGAGCGTCACGAGCACGAGCAAAGCGGTCATCGTCCGACCCTCATCGCAGCTTGAACTCCATCGCGACTTCCACGATCACATCGACAGGCGTGCCGTGTCGAGTGGCCGGCGAGAACGTCCACCCCCGCACGGCCGCCACGGCGCGTTCGTCGAGGCCGTGACCCAGGCCTTGCAGCACACGGACGTCGCCGACGCGGCCATCGCGTCTCACCACGATCTCCATCACCACGTCGCCTCTGACCCCGAGGCGGCGGGCATCCTCGGTGTAGTCGGGCTTCACTTCGTGCAGCAGCCCGGGCGGCGTGATGCCGCTGCCGGGCCGGTAAGGGCCGCCACCGGTGCCGCCGCCTTCTCCTTCGCCGATGCCCGACCCGTTGCCACTGCCAAGCCCGCTCCCGTCACCAGTCCCGACGCCACCCTTGGTTCCCGGTCCACGGCTGTCCGCGACCTCTGTCGTTGGCTCGGGCAGGCCGGCTCGATCGCGCTCGTTGGCTGGCGCTTCGACGACTGGTGCATGCACTGGCGGCAATGGCTCCAGCTCGGGAAGCGGCTCGGGCGGCGGTGGAGCAGGATCAGGCGGCGGCGTGCGTCGCGGAATCGGACTGTCGAGATGCGCCGATCCCTTCCGTTCCGCCTTTGGTGGTTTCGTCAGCTGCTTGAGACCGCCGCCGCCCCCGCCTCCGCCAGGCCCGGGTATGGCAAGAAAGACGAGGCGCACCGGCTGCGGCTCGACGGGCTCGGTCGTCGCTTCGACGTTTCCGAAACCCAGCATCGTCATCGCGACCAGCGCCACGATCAGCCCCGCATGAAGCGAGCTGGAGACCGCAAGCGGCCCGCGGATTCCGCGCCAGCCGGCGCGCGTGTTCGTCTGTGATTCAAAGAGCCCGGTCCGATGAGCACGCACGAATCCCGCCGACGGCGTGAGCGTGCCGTCGACGAGCGCGCGGCCGGCACGAAGGGCCTCGCTCCGGGAGATCCACGTGCGTCCGTCGCCGACGGCAAGCGTGCGAATCGCGCCCGCCTCGACCCATGCCTCGATTTCCTCGCGCGATCGCCCCGTCGCCTGCGCCAGTTCGCGTGTCGAGAATGCTTCGGGGAACGCCTGTAAAGCTGGAGGTCGCATCGTGCTGCCGTCTGAACCTTCTAGGCAAAACAGCTGCCGTTACGGGTTGGAGCAGAACGCCCTGATGTGGAGGAATTTCTGCGGATTTTCGATGCGCTCAGGCGACGGTCGGTACTCTGATGGTGTCCCCGCGATGGGGCAGTCACCCCTGGCCTGGTCGAGCGTCAGCGCCTGAAGCCTTCAACGAAGCGCAGGTCGCCGCGCCCGCCGATGCCTCGCGCGGCGGTCCATCCGGCGGCCTCGATGACGCGAACGATCTCGCCGTCGGTTGGCGCGGGCTCGGCCAGACCGCGAAGCCGCCCCAACCATTGGCGAGGTTCTCCGGCGACGACGATGAGCCGGCCGCCAACGCGCACCGGCGCAAGAACCTGGCGCACGCTGTCCTGCCATGCACCGCGGGCCTCGACGATGGCCAGGTCGTAATCGCCCGCGTTGGGAACCGTGGGGGCGCCGTCAATCAGCAGGCCGTTCCGCTCCGCGGCGGCCGTCACTGCGTCTGCCTCGGTGGCGACGACCGTGGTCTGGCCGGAAAGGCCGACGCGCGCGGCGAGCGGCTCGACCAGCTCCGGGGTCGCGCCGACGTAGAGCAGGCGATCGCCCAGGCGGATGCCGGTCATCGAGACGACCAGCGGGTCCTCCCGTTCGGCCTTTCGCAGAAACGGCAACTTCATGATCGTGACCCCGTAAATTTGCCCCCTCACCGCAGTAGACACCAGTTCGCCCACAGCCGGTAGTAAACGATTTCAGCGGTTGATATAGTGGTCGACCGGCCATGAAACCTATTGATATCCAGCCAGCCAAGGGCAAACTTGGCATCCTGCTCGTCGGCCTCGGCGCCGTCAGCACCACCGTCATCGCCGGCGTCCTCGCCGTTCGAAAGAATCTCGCCAAGCCCATCGGGTCGCTGACCCAGATCGGCACGCTTCGTCTCGGAAAACGCACCGACGGTCGGTCTCCGAAAATCGCCGACGTCCTCCCGCTTGCTGGTCTGGATGACGTCGTGTTCGGCGGCTGGGATCTGTTCGACGACAACTGCTATGACGCCGCGAAGACCGCCGGCGTCCTCGAGGCCTCGCTTCTCGAGCAGATCCGGCCCGATCTCGAGGCGCTGAAGCCGTGGCCCGCGGTCTTCGATCGCAAGTACGTGAAGCGACTCGACGGCCCGAACGTCAAGAAGGGGAAGAACAAGCGCGATCTCGCCGAGCAGGTCATCGCCGACATCCGCAAGTTCAAGATCGATCACGCGCTCGATCGGCTCGTGATGGTCTGGTGCGGCAGCACTGAAATCTTCATGAGCGAATCGCCGGCGCATCGATCGATCGAGACATTCGAGTCGGCGCTCGCCGCCAATGACGAATCGATTCCGTCGAGCATGGTCTACGCCTACGCGGCGCTCAAGGAGGGCATCCCGTTCGCGAACGGCGCCCCGAACCTGACCTGCGACGTTCCTGCGCTGGTGGAACTGGCGCAGCTGACGCAGTCGCCGATCGCGGGCAAAGACCTCAAGACCGGGCAGACGCTGATCAAGACCATCATCGCCCCCGGCCTGAAGGCGCGCCTGCTGGGCGTCGAGGGGTGGTACTCCACCAACATTCTCGGCAACCGCGACGGTGAGGTCCTCGACGATCCCGAATCCTTCAAGACGAAGGAAGAGAGCAAGAAATCGGTCCTCGATTACATCTTCCAGGCGCATCTCTATCCCGATCTGTATCAGGAGATCCACCACGTCGTCCGCATCAACTACTATCCGCCGCGCGGCGACAACAAGGAAGGATGGGACAACGTCGATCTCGTGGGTTGGCTCGGCTATCCGATGCAGCTCAAGATCAACTTCCTCTGCCGCGACAGCATCCTCGCGGCGCCAATCGTTCTCGACGTCGCGCTCTTCCTCGATCTCGCGAAACGCGCGGGCCTCGCGGGCATTCAGGAATGGCTGTCGTTCTACTTCAAGAGCCCGCAGCATGCGCCCGGGTTATACCCCGAGCACGATCTGTTCATACAGCTGATGAAGCTGAAGAACACGCTGCGATGGTTCCTGGGCGAAGACCTGATCACGCACCTCGGCCGCGAATACTACGACTGACGCGTCGGAAACGGTCCGACGACCGTGAACCCTTCGAGACACAAATCGAAGCTGATCCGGAAAATCCTGACAACGTGGGCAAGGATTCATGCGTCACTAAGAGCAAGAACTCTTGCCCGCACTGCTGGAGCGTCCGTCAACGGTTACCGCGCCCCTCGCGGTCGTGCTGCGCGATCGGGTGTCGGTCGTTCACCTCACTTTGCTCTTGGGCCTCTGCGCCCTTTCCCTGTTCGCCGCGCTGGGATCGACTCCGCTCTGGGAACCCGATGAGCCCCGCTTTGCGGGGGCCACGCGCGGCATGCTGCGTTCTGGCGACTACTTCGATCCGGTCTTCAACGCGCATCCGCGCTGGGAGAAACCGATTCTTCTCTACTGGCTGCAGGCGGCCCCGCTTCGACTCGGCGTGGACGACGAACTGGCGATGCGCCTGCCGTCCGCCGCGCTCGGAGCGCTGGCCGTCGTCGGCGTATACGCCCTTGGCGTCTTCTGGTGGTCTCGCAACGCCGGTCTCGTTGCCGCGGCGCTTCTCGCGACGACGTTCCGGTTCGTCACCTACGGCCGGCAAGGGCTGACCGACATTCCGGCGCTTGCCGGGATCGTGGCAACGTTTCTGGTGTTCGAGATCGGCTCCGGGCCGGAGCGGTCAAGGCGTCAACGTCTGGCCTGGTGGGCGGGTTGGATCGTCGTCGGTCTCACCGCGCTGACGAAAGGTCCGCTCGCGGTGATTGCGCCGACGATCTGGATCGTGGCGACGTGGATCAGGCGACGCGACGCGATCCGGTGGAGGGCGATCGCCGCCGGCGCGGCGTTGGCTATCGTCGTGGGCGGCTCATGGTTCGTCTACATGGCCGCGTATCGCGGCAGCGCATTCGTCGCCGTCAACAACTACGAATTCCTGCAGCGCTACTTCGACCGGTCGTTTCCGGGGCCTTCGCGGGGGCCGTTCTTCTACCTGACCATCCTGCCGGGCGAAATCGCGCCGTGGCCGCTCGTCGTCGCGGCTGCGATTGTCTTTCTGTTGCGCAACTGGAAGGCGCTCGATCGCCGGAGTCAGGATGGCGTCGTCGTTGCCGCGGCATGGTCGGTCGGCGTGCTGCTGATTTGCTCGTTCTCGCACTATAAGCTGCCGCACTACGCATTGCCCCTGTACCCACCGTTGATGCTTCTTGCGGGGGCCGCGATCGATCGCGCGTCGCGCGCTGAATCCTGGCGTCGAGTGGCGGTCGTTGGCATGGTGGTCACGGCGTCCGTGTTCATCGCAGTGGGCGGCGCAGTACTGCTGGCGGCCGTCCGGGTCCCGGATACCCTGCGCTCCGGAGCGGTGGCGATCGGCATGGCGTCCCTGATCGGCGGCGTGGCCGCAATCGTGCTCCAGGGTCGGCGCGCCGTCCTTGCCGCTGTGACGCTCGCCACGGCCACCGCCGTTGCGTATGGCGCGGCAGCCATGCTCTTGCTGCCGAGACTCGCCGCCGACATGTATCCGTACCCGGCGCTCGGACGGCTCGTCGCGGAAAGGGTCACGCCGGCGGTGGCGCTCGGTTCCATCGGCGCACACACCGCGCTCGTCTATTACGCCGATCGCCCGGTGACATTTCTAGCGACGCCGTCCGACGCGGCGCGTTTTCTCAGCCCGAGCGAGCCGCGCCTCCTGGTGCTGTCGCGACGCGAGTTCGAAACCGTGAAGGACGGCGCGCCGATGGCCCGGAGCTGGCGTCGCGGCGCCGTCGGAACCCGCGGCTGTCGCGGCTTCTCGACGGACGGTTCATGACCGGGGGAACCGAGGAGCTGCTGGTGGGGAATGCTGCCGCCGCAGCGATCTATTCCCACGCCAACTGATCCTGTAGACTCTCACGCCATGCAGGCATCCAAACTTCAGCCGGCGCTCCTTGGCGGCGTCCTCATCGGCGTGTTGTCGGCTCTGCCGATCGTCAGCGCTGGCAATTTGTGTTGCTGCCTCTGGGTCTTGTCGGGAGGCGCGCTCGCTGCGTATCTGCTGCAACAGAATCAGCCGGTGCCCCTGACCACGGGGGATGGGGCGATCGTGGGGCTGCTCGCCGGCCTGGTAGGCGCCGTCGTCGGCACGCTGCTGTCGATTCCGATCATGTTCGCCTTCGGTCCGATGCAGGCGCAGTTCACGGAGCGCATTCTCGACAACCCGGACGTGCCACCGGAGATTCGGCAGATGCTCGAGAACGTCGGGGGCGCTGGCGGGTTCTCGGCCATCTGGCTCATCTTCTCGCTGTTCTTCTCGCTGGTGATCGACGCAATCTTCGGCGCTCTTGGCGGGATGCTCGGCGCACTGTATTTCAAGAAGAACCTGCCGCCGACAGGGCCGCCCCCGATGCCGCCATCGGGTTACCCGCCGCCATTCAATCCGCCGCCGGCACCGTAAAGGACGCGACGCCCTTCCGGGCATCGCGAGGGGCGCGCTCGCTCACGCTCGCGCGAGGGGCATGCTCGCTGTCGCTCGCACGGGAGACGGCTCGCTTCGCTCGCCGAGAGTTCGGATGCATCCCCGCGTACGTAGGCCCGAGCTTTAGCTCGGGCTTCCGTCGCGGCGCGAAAGCCGAGCCCTCCGCGCGAAGCGCGGCCTTCGTGCAAGCGACGCGAGCACGCCCCTCGGCGCTCTTGCGAAGCGACGCGCCGTCCCGATAGAGTGGGGCCCTTATGGCTGAAGATAAGGCCCTCGCGCAGATCGATGCGCTGCTCCAGGAAGATCGACACTTCGATCCGCCCGCCGCATTCGCCGCCGCAGCGCACGTAAACGACGCCTCCATCTACGAGGTGGCCGACAAGGATCCGGAATCGTTCTGGGCCAAGTTTGCGGGCGAGCTCGAATGGTCGAAGCCCTGGACCAAAGTCCTCGAGTGGAAGCCGCCGCACGCCAAGTGGTTCGTCGGCGGCAAGCTGAACGCGAGCGTCAACTGCCTCGATCGTCACACCCGCGGATGGCGTCGCAACAAGGCGGCAATCATCTGGGAAGGCGAGCCCGGCGATCGCCGCACGCTGACGTACTGGGAGCTGTATCGCGAGGTGTGTCAGTTCGCGAACGTGCTGCGCTCGCTCGGCATCCGCAAGGGCGATCGCGTTGCCATCTATCTGCCCCTCATTCCCGAGCTCGCGATTGCGATGCTCGCCTGCGCCCGGATCGGGGCCGTGCACAGCGTCGTGTTCGGCGGCTTCAGCGCCGAGTCGCTGCGCGACCGCATCAACGACCAGCACGCGCGACTCTTGATCACGGCCGACGGCGGGTATCGCCGGGGCAACGTCGTCCAGTTGAAGCGCGTCGCCGACGAGGCGCTCGAGCATGCGCCGTCAATCGAGAAGGTCGTCGTCGTCCAGCGCCGCGTCAGCGCGTTCTCGGTCGAGCTGAGGGAGGGTCGAGACGTCTGGTACCACGACGCGATGCGCCAGGCGCCGCTCGACTCCGAGGCCGAGCCCATGGACGCCGAGGACATGCTCTACATCCTCTACACATCCGGCACGACGGGGAAGCCGAAGGGCATCGTCCACACCACCGGCGGCTATCTCACCGGGTGCTACGCGACGACCAAATGGGTGTTCGACCTCAAGGAAGATGACGTCTTCTGGTGCACCGCGGACATCGGGTGGGTTACCGGACACAGCTATGTCGTCTACGGTCCGCTCGCCAACGGCGCGACGGTCGTGATGTATGAAGGCGCCCCCGACTATCCGCACAAGGATCGGTTCTGGGAGATCATCGAGCGCCACGGCGTCAGCATCTTCTACACGGCGCCGACCGCGATCCGCGCGTTCATGCGCTGGGGTCCCGAGTGGCCGGCGCGTCACGATCTCTCGACGCTGCGACTGATCGGCTCGGTCGGCGAGCCGATCAACCCTGAAGCCTGGATGTGGTACCACCTCTACATCGGCGCCGAGCGCTGCCCTATCGTCGATACGTGGTGGCAGACCGAGACCGGCCATATCCTGATCACGCCGCTCCCCGGCGTGACGCGCACGAAGCCGGGTTCCGCCACGCGGCCCTTCCCGGGGATCACGGCGGAAATTCGCCGCGACGATGGCACCACAGTGGATGTCGGCGGCGGGCTTCTCGTCCTGACCAGGCCATGGCCGGGGATGCTGCGCGGCATCTATGGCGACCCGGACCGCTACGTGAAGCAGTACCGGAACCGCTGGGGCCCCGACGTCTACTTCACGGGTGATGGCGCCAAGCGCGATGAGGACGGTTACCTCTGGTTGCTTGGCCGCGTTGACGATGTGCTGAACGTCGCCGGGCACCGCATCGGGACCATGGAGGTGGAGAGCGCGCTCGTCGATCACCCGAAGGTGGCTGAAGCCGCCGTCGTCGGGCGCAGTCACGACATCAAGGGACAAGCCGTCGCCGCGTTCGTCACGCTGAAGGAAGGCGTCGCCGGATCGACCGAGCTGGCCGATGAGCTCCGCCAGCACGTCGCGCGCAAGATCGGCGCGATCGCGAAGCCGGACGATGTGATCTTCACGGCCGACCTGCCGAAGACACGGTCGGGCAAGATCATGCGGCGCCTGCTGCGCGACATTGCGGAAGGCAAGGCGCTTGGCGACACCACGACCCTGGCCGATCCCGCGGTCGTGCAGATGTTGAAGGCCAAGTACGAGGACGAATCGTAGCCGGCGCCCCTGTGGAACAGCTTCCCCGGAGTTCGCGTCTATACTGGGGTTAGGCCAAATACCGCATGGGCATCATCGAAACGCGCGACCTCTGGAAGACGTACGTGATGGGCAGCGAGGAAATCCATGCCCTCCGCGGCGTCAGCATCAACATCGAGAGCGGCGAGTATGTCGCGATCATGGGGCCATCGGGGTCCGGCAAGTCGACCCTGATGAACCTGATCGGCTGCCTCGACACGCCGAGCAAGGGCAGCTACCTGCTGAACGGCAAGCAGGTCAGCGAGATGAATGACAACGAGCTCGCCCGCATCCGCAATGAAGAGATCGGGTTCGTGTTCCAGACGTTCAACCTGCTGCCCCGCGCCTCGGCGCTGCACAACGTGGAGCTGCCGCTCATCTACGCCGGCGTGCCGTCCAAGGACCGGCAGGAGCGGGCGAAGGACGCGCTCAAGAAAGTGGAGCTCGAAGAGCGGATGATGCACAAGCCGAACGAGCTCTCTGGCGGCCAGCGTCAGCGTGTCGCGATCGCGCGCGCCCTCGTCAACAATCCCTCCATTCTGCTGGCCGACGAGCCGACCGGAAACCTCGACTCGAAGACGGGCGTGGAAATCATGGCGCTATTCGACAAGCTCCATGCCGGCGGGAACACCATCGTGCTCGTCACGCACGAAGCCGACATCGCCGCCCACGCACATCGGGTTGTTCACATCAGAGACGGACAAGTCGAGCGGGACGTCACGTCAGAGCGGCTTGCAGCCGCTCAGTAGGCGACGCTCGCTGCGCTCGCGTCGACGGGCGCGCTCGCCTTCGGCTCGCGCGAGGGGCGGCCACACTCCGTTTGGCCGAGGGGCGCGCTCACTCCGTTCACGCGGGGGCCGCCTCGCTTCGCTCGGCATGGGTTCCCAGCTGAAGCTCGGGCCTACGCCTGCCTGGCCCATGTCGCACGTTGATCTGCAGAGGGCCGAACTTCCGCCTTCGCTCGGAAGCTTCGGCGGACCGCCGTAGCTTGGCGGAGGCTGGTCAGTTCGACCGGCCCTCGCGCGCGAAGCGCGCGCCCCTCGGGCGCCGAAAGGCGCCCGCCTTCGGCGAGCCAGGCGAGCCGCCCTTCGTGGCCGAAGGCCACGCCCTTCGCGTCCGCGAGGGAACATTCCCCATCCCGAGCACGTCTTGTGTCCGTGACGGGTTGTAGATAATCTAGGCATATGGGCAGACCCACCGATCTCGTTCAGGGCACGCTCGATCTCCTCATCCTGAAAGTCCTGTCCCTCGAGCCCGCACACGGCTGGGCCATCGCGAAGCGCATCCAGCAGATCTCCAGCGACGTGCTCCAGGTGCAGCAGGGCTCGCTCTATCCAGCGCTCCACCGCCTCGAGCAGCAAGGCTGGATTACCGCCGACTGGCGGGAGACCGAGACCGGGCGCAACGCGAAGGTCTACTCGCTGACGCGCGCCGGCAGAGGGCGTCTGAACGAAGAGCTCGCGAGCTGGGCCCGTCTGTCCTCGGCGATCAATCTCGTGGTCGACGCGGTGTGAATTTCTCGCAAAGGGGGCTTGGCCATGCGGCTGCTTGACGCGTTGATGCTTCGAGTCCGATCCCTCTTCCGCGGAACGCGAGTCGAGCGCGAGCTGGACGCCGAGCTGCGGTTCCATCTCGAGGAGCACGTGCGCGAGTTGATCGGCCGCGGCGTGTCGCCCGCCGACGCGCGCACCGCCGCCCTCCGCGCGTTCGGCGGCGTCGAGCAAGTCAAGGAGTCGGTGCGTGACACGTGGCACATCAGGCTCGTTCGCGATCTCGCGCAGGATTTCCGCTACGCGGCGCGCACGCTCCGACAGGCGCCGACATTTACGGTTGTCGCCGCGGTGACGATTGCCCTCGGCGTCGGCGCCACCACCGCGATTTTCAGCGTCGTCGACGGCGTCCTCCTCAAGCCGCTCAACTTTCCCGAATGCGGAACGCGTCGTCCGTTTGCTGACGCACTGGACGAAGACAGGGAGCAACGGTGGAAACCTCGCCGGCGGCGATCTCGTCGAAGTGCGCGACCACGCCGGCGTGTTTCAGGCATTCAGCCGATTCAACGGCGACGAGACCGCAGTCCGCGTCGGCAATCGCTCCGAGCTCGTCGGCACCTGGTCCGTCAACACGCAGTTCTTTCACGTGTTAGGCGTGCAGCCGGCGACCGGACGGTGGTTCCGAAAAGACGATGACGGCAAGGCTGCCGTGACGTCGCTGGGATTTGCCACCCAACGATTCGGGTCGGCGAGCGCGGCGCTCGGGCGGACGCTCGTCGTCGACACGACGGTGTACCAAATCGTCGGGGTGATGCCTGCCGGGTTCCACTTTCCCCAGCTCGCTGAAATCTGGCTGGCCGCCGGCGATCAGCCCGGCAACATGAACCACAGCGGACACAACTATCCGGTCGTCGCCCGCCTGCGTCCTGGAGTCACACCCGAGACTGCTGATGCGGCGATGGCGACAGTGAGCCGCCGCCTCGCGCAGTCGTTTCACGACAGCAACAAGGATAAGACGCTGATCGCGATGCCGCTGCAGGAGTACCTGGTCGGACCCACGCGCCAAACGCTTTACCTGCTGCTCGGAGCGGTCGCCCTGCTGTTCCTGATTGCCTGCGCCAATGTGGCGAACTTGCTGCTGGCGCGGGCGACGGTGCGATCGCGCGAGATGGCGCTGCGCGCGGCGCTTGGCGCCGATCGGTGGCGCATCGTCCGCCAACTCGTCGTCGAGAGCCTGCTGCTTGCGGCGATCGGCGGTACTGCCGGCCTCGCCCTCGCCTATCTTGGCACCTCATCGCTCGTACGGCTGGCGCCGATCGACCTTCCGCGGCTCGATGAGATCGGCGTCGATCGCACGGTGCTCGCCTTCTCGGCGCTGATCTCGATGGTCTCGAGCCTCGTGTTCGGGCTGGTGCCGGCGTGGCAGGCCTCGAAGGTCGATCTCCGCGAGCGGCTCGTGGGGGGAGGCACCCATGGCAGCATCGGAGCCACTTCCAACCGGTTACGAAACGGCCTCGCCGTTGCCGAAATCGCGCTAGCAGTGGTGCTGGCGGTGGGCGGCGGCCTGCTGTTCCGCAGCTTCATCGCCCTGTCGACGACCGATCTCGGATACCGGACCACGAATGTCATGCTCGTGAAGGCCAATGCGCCGACCGCCGACGGCATCCCGGCGGCGCGCAAGACCGTGGCTCGCTATGAGCGGTTGTTCCCTGCGCTCGCCTCGATTCCCGGCGTGGAGTCCGTCTCGGCCACGGTCGGGTGGCCTATGGGCATGTACTTGGCGAACGGATCGTTTGCCGTCGAGGGCCGGCACACGTTCGCGCCGGGCCAGGACCTGCCGTACGCCAATTTCAGGCTTGCCAGCCCCGGGTACTTCAAGACGATGGGCATCCCGCTGAAGCGGGGCCGTGACTTCACGGATCGGGACGGCTACGACGATCCGTTCGTGGTCATCGTCAGCGAGGCCCTGGTACGCGAAGTGTTTCCCAGTCAGGACCCTCTCGGTCATCGGATCCAGTGCGGCTACGATTCGATGAACTACATGACCGTCGTCGGAGTTGTCGGCGACATCAGGGAAAACCCCGGCACCGCTCCCACTGGCGAGCTCTTCATGCCCGTCACGCAGCACCCTTTGCCCGCCACGCAGGTGGCTCTCGTGATCAGGAGCGCGATACCGCCGTCGGCGCTGGTCGAAACCTTGCGGGATCGGATTCGCAAGTCCGATCCTGAGATCGCGACGAAGTTCACCGGGCTGGCAGCGCTGGCGTCAGACTCTGTAGCCGCGTCGCGCTTCCGCACCTGGCTGGTCGGGACCTTCGCGGGCCTCGCACTGCTTCTGGCCGTAGCCGGTGTCTACGGTCTGCTCACTTATCTCACCGCACAGCGCACGCCGGAACTCGGCGTTCGCATGGCCCTCGGCGCCGGCCGAGGCCGTGTCATCGGGTTGGTCCTGTCGCGGGCCGCGATGATTGCAGGCGCCGGTTTGGGCGTCGGTGTGATCCTCTCGCTCGCCTCGGGCCGGGCGATGCGCTCGATGATGTTCGGGATCGAGGCGCTCGATCCGGCAACCTACGTTGGCGTGTTGATCGCGGTACTGGTCGTGACGCTGGCCGCGGCGGCCGTGCCGGCGTGGCGCGCGTCGCGGATCGATCCGGTCCGCGTGTTGCGAGACCAATAAAAGGGCGCGTCGCCTTCGGCGCCGCGAGGGCCGCGCTCGCTTCGCTGCGGAGGGCGGGCTCGCTTTGCTCGCCCGAGGGCGCCTCGCTTCGCTCGGCCCGGCCCGGGGGGTGGGCTCGGATGCATCCCGGCGTACGTAGGGCCGAGCTTCAGCTCGGCCAACCCTCGGCCGAGCAAAGCGAGGCCGCCCTTCGCGCGAACGAAGTGAGGGCGTCCTTCGGGCGCCCCAGGCGCCCCGCCCCTCGTGGCGCGAAGCGCCGCGTCCTCGTCAGACCGCCGCCCAGTGTCCAGACGCGATCTCTCGGAGCGGAGCGGCGCGATTGACTCTCGACTCGTCGAGCGGCACACGCACGCGACGCGATGACGGATCGGCGGTCGGGACGGCGGAGAGCAGCGCCTGCGTATAAGCGTGCTGCGGCGAGGCGAACAGGGCATTCGCGGCCGCGAGCTCCACGATTCGCCCGCGGTACATCACCGCCACGCGACTGCAGATGTGCTCGACCAGCCGAAGGTCGTGCGCGATGAGGAGGTAGGTCAGCTTCAGGCGATCCTGCAGATCCATCAGCAGGTTCACGATCTGCGCCTGCACCGACACGTCCAGTGCCGACACGGGCTCGTCCGCGATGACGAACGACGGCTTGAGTGCCAGGGTGCGCGCCAGGCCGATCCGCTGCCGCTGTCCACCGCTGAACTCGTGCGGAAAACGCGCGCGCCACGCCGGGTCGAGGCCGACCAGCCCGAACAGCTCCTCGACTCTCGCCGCACGATCGGCCGCCGTTCCCGCCTGGTGAATGATCAGCGGCTCCTCGACGATCGCACCGACGCGCAGGCGCGGATTGAGCGACGAGTACGGATCCTGAAACACGATCTGCATGTCGCGCCGCGCGGCACGCAGGCGCGCACGAGAGAACGACAGCACGTCTTCGCCCCGGAACCGGACGGCTCCCGACGTCGGCTCGGTCAGGCGCAGCATGCAGCGGCCGGTGGTCGTCTTGCCGCTGCCCGACTCGCCGACCAGCCCGAATGTCTCGCCTTCGTCGATCGCGAACGACACGTTGTCCACCGCCGTTGTCACCATCGGCGCCTGCATCCATCCGCGCGATCGGGTGAAGTGCTTGGTGAGGCCATCGACCTCCACCAGCGGCATCAGCGCGCCACTCCATCGATCCGGATGCAGCGGGCGTGCCGGTCCGGGCCAGTCGCAAGGAGGGGCGGGACTGCCGCGCGACACGCGTCGATCCGATCTGGACAGCGCGGCTCGAACGCGCATCCCGGTGGCAGCTGTGCAGGAGACGGCACCGTTCCCTCGATGGCCTGCAGACGACGCGCACGCGCGCCACGCGGGAGCGACGCGAGCAGCCCCCGCGAGTAGGGGTGCTGCGGCGATTGGAGAAACGCGGCCACCGGCGCCTCCTCGACGATCCGGCTCGCGTACATCACAGCCACGCGATCGGCCATCTCGGCGACGATGCCGAGATCGTGGGCGATGAGCAGCAGCGACAGGCCGAATGCGACCTTCATCTCTCGCAGCAAATCGAGGATCTCGGCCTGAATGGTCACGTCCAGCGCCGTGGTCGGCTCGTCCGCGATCACGAGCGCGGGACGGCACGCGAGCGCCATCGCAATCACCACGCGCTGGCGCTGGCCGCCCGAGAGCTGGTGGGGGTAGTCGCGGGAACGCCGGGCCGCGTCGGCGATCCTGACCGCGTCCATCAGGGCAATGGCCTGCGTGCGCGCGGCCGTCCAGTCCGCTCGCCCATGCACGACCAGGGTTTCCGCGATCTGATCGCCCACGGTAAAGACCGGATTCAGTGCCGTCATCGGTTCCTGATAGATGAGCGCAATGCGGGCGCCGCGCAGCGCGCGCATGTCGCTTTCGTTCAGCGCCATCAAGTCGTGTCCTTGAAAGCGAATCGATCCCCCGAGAATGCGTCCCGGCGGCGGCACCAGCCGCATGATCGAGAGGGCGGTCACCGACTTGCCGCTTCCTGACTCGCCGACGAGCGCCAGCGTCTCGCCCTGCCGCACGCTGAAGCCGACATCGTGTACGGCAAGGACGGTGCGACCGTCGATTGAAAAGCCCGTCGTGAGATTCGCGACTTCTAAGAGGGTCACAGGGTCAAGAGGTCGAAGGGTCGCAGGGTGAAGAGTCGCAGGTCAACCCAACGCTTCCGTGGCCGTGTACTCGCCGAAGACGCGGCGCATGGCGTCCGAAATCTCGCCGAGCGTGGCGCGCGCCTCGACGGCGGCCAGGATCGGCGGCAGCAGATTGTCGGTGCCGCGCGCGGCGGCCTCGACGCCTGCTATCGCCTGACGCCACTCGGCGTCGCTCCGGCTCGCGCGAACTGCGCGGACGCGCGCGATCTGCTGGCGCTCGACGTCAGGGTCAACCCGGAAGAGGCTGCGGGTGGGCGAGGTCGACGTCTCTTGTCCAAGCGGAGCTGAAGCCCCGCCCCCCCTTTCCGGCGGGGCTGAACCCCTCTCTCCACTGGTGAAACCGGTGTCCACGTAGCGATTGACGCCGACGACGATCGACCGGCCCGCATCCACCGCCTGCTGCGCGCGATAGGCGGCATCCTGAATCTCGCGCTGAATCATTCCGCTCTCGATCGCCGGCAGGGTGCCGCCGAGGCGATCGACGCGGTCGAGCAGGGCGCGCGCCTCGGCCTCCAGTCGATCCGTTGCGGCTTCGATCATGAACGCGCCGCCGACCGGATCGACGGCGTTCGCGACGCCGGTCTCGGCCGCGATGATCTGCTGCGTCCTGAGTGCGACGCGCGCCGCGTCTTCGCTGGGCAGCGACAGCGCCTCGTCGAGCGCATTGCAGTGCAGCGACTGCGTGCCGCCGAGCACCGCCGCCAGCGCCTGCAGCGCCACGCGGACGATGTTGTTCTCGGGTTGCTGGGCGGTCAACGTGCTGCCGGCGGTCTGCGTGTGAAAGCGGAGCTGCTGGGCGCGAGGATTCGTCGCCCCGAAGCGGTCGCGCATGATGTGCGCCCAGAGTCGACGCGCGGCGCGAAACTTTGCGATCTCCTCGAGAAAGTCGTTGTGGCAGTTGAAGAAGAACGACAGACGCTGTCCCACAGCATTGACATCCAGCCCCGCCTTCATCGCGGCGTCCACGTAGGCGATGCCGTTCGCCAGCGTGAAGGCGATTTCCTGGACCGCGGTCGATCCGGCCTCGCGAATGTGATAGCCGCTGATCGAAATCGTGTTCCACTGCGGCATCTCGCGCGCGCAGAAGGCGAAGATGTCTGTCACGATCCGCAGCGAGGCGCGCGGTGGATAGATATAGGTCCCCCTGGCGATGTACTCCTTCAGGATGTCGTTCTGCACGGTGCCGGCCACATCCACCAGCGCCACGCCCTGCCGGCGCGCCTCGGCCGCGTAGAGCGCGAGCAGAATCGCCGCCGTCGCGTTGATCGTCATCGACGTCGTGACCTGTCCAAGGGGAAGGCCGTCCACGAGATCGGCCATGTCCTCGATCGAGTCGATGGCGACACCGACTCGACCCACTTCGCCTCTGGCGAGGCGATGGTCCGAGTCGTACCCCATTTGCGTGGGCAGGTCGAATGCCACGCTCAGCCCGCTCACGCCCTGCTGCAGCAGGTAACGATACCGCGCATTCGACTCGGTGGCCGTGCCGAATCCGGCATACTGCCGCATCGTCCAGAGCCGGCCGCGGTACATGGTCGGCTGGATGCCGCGGGTGAAGGGAAACTCGCCCGGATCGCCGATCTCGGGGTCGTGCAGGTCGGACGGCGTGTGGAAGGGCCGCCCGCGATCATCCGATCCGAGTGGAGACGGGGGCATGGGCGCATTGTAGCCCTGCCCTGCGCGACGGTCGTCCTCGATGCATTCAGGACGAACGGAGTCAACGGGGTCCCGGCCGAACCGCCATCGCGCGAGTCGAAAGATCAGCACGGCGAGCGTCGGGCGCCCGCGTTCATCAATGGGAAAACGCGAGTGATTGCGGGCATCGTGATCGTGTCCCCAACAGAATGGGGTGGTTCGTTGACAATGCGGTATACGCCACGTAAGATGGCCGCATCCTTCAATGAATATCCAGCCTTGTGTCACCCACATGGCTCGTATCGAGTCGTGACCCGCCCGGGTCGCCGCGATTCGACTGAGGACAGCCCCGGCACCCGGCCCGGCGGCGGTGAGGAGGGGAACAGGATGGACGACGTCAACCGGTTCGCGCGAGAGCTGGCCGACGCCATTGCCGCAGCGGTTTCAGACCATCCCAAAGTGGACGCGTGCCGCGAGCGCGCGCGCGCGGCCGGCTACGAGATGCGGGTCACTCTCGAAGCGGTGGTCGGGTTCGTCAGCCGAGACAAGGACAAAGACAAGGATAAGGAGAAAGACAAGGAAAAGCTGGCCCTCGCTCCAGGCAAGGTTGCGGCTCGGCTTACGCCCGCACAGGGATTCGAGATCACGACCAACGATCGGCGATTCCTTCGCTCGCTCCGTATCGCCGCGGACGAAACGACGGAAGAAGTCAACTGACAACCACGAACGACCAAACGACGACCGATATATCGGGCCGGAAGCGTGATTCACCTTCCGGCCCGTTGCATGTACGGCCGTTCAGAAGCCGGCCGTGAGCGTTCTCGCGGTCAGCTCACGATGGTCGAGGCTGGCCGCGCGATCCAACCGGCGCACGAGCGGCGGCAAGTCCACGCGAAAGCGCCAGTCCGCAGCCTTGCCGCCCCGCGCCTCGAATGCCGCCTGCCAGGTGGGGAACCACGGAGACACGCGTCGCGCGATCGGTTCGACGACCAGCACGCGATGGCCTTGCCGAGTGGCCTCGAGCAGTCGGGGCAGGACGCCCTCACGCGTTTCGGCTGGTAGCTCGTTCACGAGAAACGCGACGATGAGATCCGAGGGCTGGGAGGGCCATCGCACCTGGTCGATAGTGGACCGGCGCGCGTGGCCATCAATCCCCAATGCCCGATACGTCCAGGCTGCTTCCCGCACTGCCCATGGGTTGACGTCGTACCCGGCGACGCGTCCCGACGTCGCGATCGCCCATGCCGCGCCCGCCGCGCCGGTGCCGCAGCCCAGATCGACGACTGGTCGCGGCGATGGAGGCGCTCCGCCGCCGCCAAGCATCGCGGTGGCAATCTCGCGGACGGTGAGGAAATGCAGCGGCGCATAGAACAGCGCGAACGCGGCGCGTTTCCCGGCACCGGATAGCGCCTGACCGGTGGGCAGGCCGGCCCGCCGCTCGACGTAGCACGAGGACAGCGCCTTCAGCGAGCGCGTCAGCTCGGCGGATGTGAGGTCGGCCAGGTAGCGCTGTTCGGCCGCTTGCAACCAGCGCTCGACGGGATCGCCGGACATTTCTCCCGTGGAGGCGGGCTCTAGCCCCGCCCGACATGCGGGGCTGAAGCCCCGCCGCCACAGATCACGGCCGTCCCTTCGCCTGCGCTGCAACGCGCGCCGCGGCTTTCTTCGCTTCCTCCGGATCTCCGAGGTAATAGCTGCGCAGCGGCTTCAGGTCGTCGTCCAGCTCGTAGACGAGCGGAATGCCGGTCGGAATGTTCAGCTCGACGATGTCATCGTCCGGAATGTTGTCGAGATACTTCACCAGCGCCCGGAGGCTGTTGCCGTGCGCGGCGATCAGCACGCGCCGGCCGTGCCTGATCGCGGGCGCGATCTCCTCGTGCCAGAGTGGGAGGAACCGCGCGACCGTGTCTTTCAGGCATTCGGTCGCCGGCAGGTCCGACGGCTTCAGCGAGGCATATCGGGAATCGTGTGACGGATGGCGCTCGTCGTCCGGGGCGAGCGGTGGCGGTGGGATGTCATAGCTCCGGCGCCAGATCTTGATCTGCGCCTCGCCGTGCTTCGCGGCGGTCTCGGCCTTGTTCAGCCCCTGCAACGCGCCATAGTGCCGTTCGTTCAGCCGCCACGACTTCACGACCGGAATCCACAACTGCTTCATCCGATCGAGCGCGATGAACATGGTCTTGATCGCGCGGGTCAGCACCGACGTGTACACGATGTCGAAGACGTAGCCGCCGTCTTTCAACAGGTCGCCGGCGCGCGCCGCTTCTTCACGACCGGTCTCGGTCAGATCGACGTCCGTCCAGCCGGTGAAGCGATTCTCCTTGTTCCACGTGCTCTCGCCGTGTCGCAACAACACCAGGGTGTGCATTACACCCGTCCCCTGATTGCCGACTTGCCGGCGTACGTCGCCGCGCCGCCGAGCTCCTCCTCGATTCGCAGCAGCTGGTTGTACTTCGCCACGCGATCGGTGCGGCTGGCCGACCCGGTCTTGATCTGGCCCGCGCTCGTGGCCACCGCCAGATCGGCAATCGTGGTGTCTTCGGTCTCGCCGGATCGATGCGAGATGATGACGCCGTAGCCGGCCTCCTGCGCCATCAGCACGGCATCCAGCGTCTCGGTGACTGTGCCGATCTGATTCAGCTTGATCAGAATCGCGTTGGCGACGCCTTCATCGATGCCCTTCTTCAGAATCGCAGGGTTCGTGACGAAGAGGTCGTCGCCGACGAGCTGTACCCTGTCGCCAATCGCATCCGTCAGCGCCTTCCAGCCGGCCCAGTCGTTCTCGGCCGTGCCGTCCTCGATCGACACGATTGGATATGTGGACGACCAGTCCCGATAGAGCTCCACCATCTGAGCAGGCGTTCGTGTCGCCTCACCCGACTTCCGGAAGACATACTGGCCATCTTTCCAGAGCTCGCTCGAAGCGACGTCGAGCGCGATGAACACGTCGGTTCCGGCTTTGTACCCGGCCTTGCCGATCGCTTCGATCACGACGTCCAGCGCCTCGCGATTCGCCTTCAGGCTCGGCGCAAATCCGCCCTCGTCGCCGACACCGGTGGACAGGCCCCGCCCTTTCAGGATGCCGCGCAGCGCGTGAAAGATCTCGGCGCCGGTGCGAAGCGCCTCGGCGAACGACGGCGCAGCCGCCGGCATCACCATGAACTCCTGGACGTCGACGTTGCTGTCGGCGTGCGCACCGCCATTCAGGATGTTCATCATCGGGACGGGGAGCGTGCGCGGCGAGGAGCTCCAGCGCGCGTTCTGCCCGGCGAGGTAGGCATAGAGCGGCTTTCTCTCGGCAGCCGCGAACGCGCGCGCGGTGGCCATCGACACGCCAAGGATGGCGTTGGCGCCAAGGCGGCTCTTCGTCGGCGTGCCGTCGAGGTCGATCATCAGGCGGTCGATACCGCGCTGATCGAGGCTCTTCCCGGTCACGGCGGACGCCAGCTCGCCGTTCACATGCGCCACGGCTTTCCGCACGCCCTTGCCGAGATACCGTCCCTTGTCGCCGTCGCGGAGCTCGAGCGCTTCGCGCTCACCGGTCGAGGCGCCAGACGGCACCATCGCGCGTCCCGCCGCGCCGCTGTCGAGCGTGACCTCGACCTCTACCGTCGGATTGCCACGAGAATCCAGGATCTCGCGGCCGTGCACTTTCACGATCTTCACTGACACCCCCATACGATTGCGGATTGCGGATTGCGGATTGCGAATTATGGCTTGCGGCTTAGAAGATTGTATTGCGGGATTGGACCTGAGCGATCTGATTCGACCTGATTAGACCTGGATCCCAGTGCCGTCAGCCTGCGCTTCCACGTGAAGCGCCGGATCGTTGACCGGTCCGACCAGCGGCTCTTCGTCGAGCGTGACGACGACGACGCCGCCTTCGCTGACGGTGTGCCGCCGGCGATCTTCCTCCCCGTTGTAGCCGATGATCGCGCCGCGCGGAATCAGCACATCCCGGTCGATGATCGCGTTGCGAATCCGCGAGTGGCGGCCGACGCGCACGCCCGGCATCAGGATCGACTTCTCGATCGAGCAGTAGCTGTGCACGCGAACATTCGGGCACAGCACGCTGCCGGCGATCTTGCTGCCCGAGATGATGCAGCCGGCCGAGATGATCGAGTCGAGCGCCATGCCGCGGCGCCCCTCGTCATTGAAGACGAACTTCGCTGGCGGCGCCTGCGGCATGTAGGTACGAAGCGGCCACTCGGGGTCGTACAGGTTGAACTCGGGGTTCACCTGGCACAGGTCCATGCTCGCTTCGTAGTAGGCGTCGATGGTCCCGATGTCCCGCCAGTACTTCGCAGCCTTTTTGTTCTCGTCGTAGAAGCGATACGAAAGGACCGGAAGCTTCGGGAACATCCCCGGGATGACGTTCTTGCCGAAGTCGTGGTGACTGTCGGTGCGCGCGTCCTCTTCGAGCGCCTCGACGAGCGGGCCCGTCTCGAAGATGTAGACGCCCATCGAGGCCAGCGCGACGTCGGTCGTGCCTGGCATCGGCGTCGCCTGACTCGGCTTCTCGTTGAACGCGATCACACGATCGCGTTCGTCCACGGTCAGGATGCCGAAGCGGTTCGCGTCGGCGATCGGGACTTCCAGCGTCGCCAGCGTGGCCGCCGCGCCACGGTCCTTGTGGAACTGCAGCATCTTGGCGTAGTCCATCTTGTAGACGTGATCGCCTGACAGGATGATCACGTGCCGCGAGTTCTCGCGCTGGATCGAATAGAGGTTCTGGTACACGGCATCGGCCGTGCCGAGGTACCAGTTGTCGCTCACGCGTTTCTGCGGCGGCAGGATCTCGATGAACTCGCCCAACTCTTCAGACACCACGTTCCAGGCCTGCCGGATGTGCCGGTTGAGCGAGAGGGATTTGTACTGGGTCGCGATGAAGATTCGACGCAGCCCGGCGTTGATGCAGTTGCTGAGCGGAAAATCGATGATGCGATAAGGCCCGCCAAAGTACACCGCCGGCTTGGCGCGCTCCTTCGTCAGGGGATAGAGCCGTTCACCGACGCCGCCGGCCAGCACGATGACGAGGGTATCTTCCAGCATCGCCGGAGTCGCTTCGGGCCACGCCGGACGCCCACTCGAATTGCCCGTGAACCCGGCTGCGCATCATACCACGGTCCCTGACGCTTAGCTGTTGCTACAGTTTGACTTGCCGCCCGCGAGGGACCTATGATCCAGCATCCGGACCCGCCAGGTTTTGGGCCCAGCGCCAGTATGAATCCCCTTCTTCGAGGACTCACGGTCCTGTTGCTCCTGACGGTTGCCGCCGTTGCGACGCCGACGGCCCAGGACAAGAAACCCAAGGCCGATCCCGCGCAACAGGCTGATATCGCCGCGCTCGTCACCGCCGTTGACAGTCTCATGGGCGGCAATCCGGTCGAATCCTCGATGTCCTTGAAATGGGAACAGGAGCACTTCATCAAGGCAGAGGCCGGTAAGACCTACGTGCCCTTCACGCTGGCCATCGATCCGCCCGCGCTTGCCACGTCCGGCCCGATCGGGGTCTACGTGCGCGCCACAAGAAAGGGAGCCACCCCCTCGGCGGCCCCGGCGCCCACGACCAAGAAGGACAAGAACGCGCCGCCGCCATCGCTCTACCCGTTCGATCAGATTGTCTTCGTGAACGCCGAGCCCCTGGTCACCGGGCAGCCTCAGCGCATTCGACGCGCTGTTGCCGTGGAGCCGGGCGATTACGAGATCTTCGTCGCCGTCCGCGGCCCGGCGGCAGCTCGGCCCGCGACGTCCGCACCGGCGGCGACGACGCCCGCCGCCGCGCCAGCAGCGGCAGCCGCGGCCGACGCGGCCAGCGTAGTGCAGGGCGCTATCAAGCACGAGCTGACCGTCCCGGATTTCCAGGGCACCGACCTGAAAGTGAGCAGCGTCATCATTGCCTCGAAGGTCGATCAACTGGCGGCGCCGCAGCCACCGGATCGTCAGTCCGACAGCCCGTACACGTTCCAGGAACTGAAGATCACGCCCTCGACCGACTACAAGTTCACGTCGGCGGGCAGCATCGGGATCATCTTCTGGATTTACGGCGCCGGCGTGGATCCGGCTACAAAAAAGCCTAACCTCAAGGTGGACTTCAGTTTCAGCCAGAAGCTGCCGGACGGGGAAAAGCCCTTCAGGAGCACGGATCCCCAGGAATTGAACCCCTCCACCCTCCCAGCCGAGTTCAGCATGAATGCGGGAGACCCCCTTCGGACGGGGCAGGAGATAGAGTTGGCAACGTTCCCCGCGGGGGAGTACCATCTTGAGGTGAAGGTGGCGGACAACGTGGCCGGAACGTCAGTTAGCCGCGACGTGAACTTCACGGTAGCGGCGCAGTAGCTCGAGTGCGCGCGATCCCGCTCAATGCCGGGCGGAACGGATCCCAGGTGCGCCATGAAAACCTTCTCCAGACTCGTCCGAACGGCGGCGGTCGTGGTCGTCCTGGGCGGCAGCACGCCGGCCCTTGCGGTCAGCGGAGAAGACGAGCGCGCGAAGCCCGCCTCCAGCCGGCAGGCGCCCGGCGGGTCGATCGTCAGCGTCGTCCGTGACAAGTCGGGGCGGCCCATCCCGGCCGCCATCGTCAGCGCGATCGGCAGACGCATCATCACCGGCGTCACCGACAGCGACGGACGCTGCACCTTCACCGCACTGCCTCCCGGCGACTATCTGGTGCGGGTCCATCGGCCCGGCTTCATCTCGGCGAGCAGCCTGCTCGTGCTCGGCGGTCCCGGCGTCAGCACCACCTGGTCGTTCGTCCTCAAGCCGCAGCCGGCAGTCTTCATCGAAGAGGATTCCCCGCGCTCGCCCAACGGAGTGCTCGCCGCCGGAGTGATCGTGGGCGATGGCGCGGCGCTGCAGCCACCGACGCCCGCGACCGGCACCCCGGACGACGATCACGACCACGGTGAGACCGCATGGCGTCTTCGTCATCTGAAGCGCAGCGTCTTGAAGGACTCGACCGACGTCTTCGTCGATGATGACGACTCGACGTTCGACGACGAAGTGGCGGCGACGTTTGCCCGTCGCGACGACCGCACGGCGAGCCTTGCGGCCAGCCTGGTCAGTGCATTTCCCCTCGCCGGACAGGTCAACCTGCTCACCACGAGCTCGTTCGACAACCCGCAGCAGTTGATCTCCGCGGGCAACCTCGCACGGGGCGCGGCGCTCGTCTCGCTCGGCGCGGCCGCCGGCCAGCATGGCGACTGGTCGGTGCAGGGCGCAATGACGCAGGGTGATGTGGCGTCGTGGATGGTGTCGGGCTCGTACCTGACGCGCGCGCCGGCGCGGCATGTCTACGACCTGGGGATGGCGTACACGTTCCAGCGCTACGATGGCTCGAACCCGGCGGCGCTCGCCGCGGTCGCCGACGGGAATCGTTTCGCCGGCCTGGTCTACGCATTCGATTCGTGGACGATCACGCAGAAGGTGTCGCTGGTCTACGGCGGACGCTACGCGAAGTACGGATACATCGAGCAGTCGCTGTTCAGCCCGCGCGCGCGATTCACTGTCACGCCGACGGGGTCGTTGCGTCTCAGCGTTGGCGCGTCGCAGCGCGCGAGCGCGCCTGGCGCCGAGGAGTTCGTGCCGTCGATGATCGCCGGCACCTGGCTGCCGCCCGAACGAACGTTCGCGCCGATTTCGGGCGCGACGTTCACGCCGCAGCGGACGACGCACTTCGACGCGAGCGCCGAGCACGACTTCACGCCGACGACGCTGGTCGGCGTACGCGCTTTCCACCAGCGCACCGACGATCAGCTGGTCACGCTATTCGGCCTCGGCGACGTCGAGCGGCCGGCCGCCGATCTCGGTCACTATTTCGTCGGCACCGGCGGTGACGTCGTCGCGCGCGGCTGGTCGGTCAGCATCCGTCAAGTGATCGCGCGCCGCGTTCGAGGATCCGTGGACTACACCGTGACGACGGCCGAGTGGCAGTCGTCACCGCAGAGCGAAGTCGCCGCGGCGCGACTGCCAGGTGCGGTGCGCGAAGGCCGCGAGCGCGTGCAGGACGTGACCGCGTCGATTGACACCGAGATCCCCGTGACGGAGACACACGTCTTTGCTCTCTACCGTCTGAGCGATGGATATGCGGGCAACACGATCGACAGCCTCGGTCCGTCATTTGGGGCCCGCTTCGACGTCCAGGTGACGCAGTCACTGCCATTCATGGATTTTGCGAGCGCGCACTGGGAGATGCTGGTCGGCGTGCGGAATCTGTTCCGCGAGATGGCCGACGAAGCCTCCATCTACGACGAGCTTCTCGTCGTCCGGCCGCCCAAGCGCATCGTGGGCGGTCTGACCCTCCGGTTCTGATCGAATTCCTCGCCGCCCGCGTTCTGAAAATGACGCCGGGTGGCGAGTCTGTCCTCAGACGGGTATCCAGAACGTTGAACCTCGACTCCGACGGTTTGAATCGCGTCGTCGACGGACGCAATCGTCTTGTATTTAAGTTGTTGATATTGAAAGATTTATTTCACCAAACTCCCGGACGGTTCCGGGAATGCGGTTTGCTTTGAACTGTACGTTTGCGCAGTCGGTAATCGATTGGCCGTCAACGAGATGCAGTCAAGCGGATTAGCAGCGGGAGCCGCGAGGCAGCTGCTGGGCTGGGTGAGGTCGCTGGCGTCGGTGACGCTGATCGCGACGCTGCTCGGCCTTGGCCTGGCCAACATCGCGCTTCGTGCCACCTGGGACGAGGTTGATGACGGCGTGTTCTGGGTGGTCGGACCTTCAGGTGTCACGGCCGCCGACGTCGCGCCGCATGGGCCGGGCGCCGCGGCTGGGATCCGGACCGGTGACGTGCTCCTGGCGATCGGCCTCGAGCCGGTCGAACGACCGAACGATGTCGTACGCGCGCTCCATCGCAGCGACGCGGGCGGTCGCCTCCGCTACACCGTCCTCCGGCTGAACGCGCGCGAAGCACGTGAAATCACGCTGGTTCCGCTGTCGCGCGGCAACACCGCCCTCTACTACGTGCTCGCGGCCGTCGGGATCTTCACGCTGCTGGTGGCGGGGGCGGTGCGGTATCGCCGGCCCGGCGACGAAGCCACGCTCCATTTCTTCTGGCTGTGTCTGGCGTTCTTCGGGGCGTTCACGTTCTCGTTCAACGGGCGGTTGGATCGGCTCGACTGGGTGTTTTACTGGGCCGACGCGGTGTCGATTCTGCTGCTGCCGCCGCTCTTCCTGCACTTCACTCTCGTCTTCCCCGAGCGGCCACGGAGCTGGGCGCGCAGCTCGATCGGCCGCTCGACGCTGCCGCTGCTGTATGCCCCTGCTGCTCTCGCCGGTCTCGCGCGGATCGTCGCCGTGGCGCGGGCGCCGATGAACCCGTTGTTCTTCACGAATCTCGTCGGGCTCCTCGACCGCTTCGACCTGCTCTATCTGTCGGCGTGCCTCGCGGCGGGCCTGCTGGTGCTGGTCCGCGCGTTCGGTCGCGTGCGCTCGGTCACCGCGCGGCGACAATTACGCTGGATCGTGTGGGGCACGGCGCTCGGCGCGATGCCGTTCGCGATCGGCTATGCCGTGCCGTGGGCGTTCGGGTTCACGCCGTCGCTGCCGATGGAGCTGTCGGCGATCCCGCTGTCGGTGGTGCCGCTCGCCTTCGCGTCGGCGATCGTGCGCTACCGTTTGATGGACGTCGAAATCATCTTCAAGCGTGTCGTCGTCTGGGCGATCGCCATCGCGGCGATCGTCGGCCTCTACACCGTGCTGCTGAAGGTGGCGACGGGTGGGTTTTCGGACAACGGCGACGGACAGCGCTGGGTGATCGCGGTCCTGGCGACCCTGGTTGTGATCCTGCTGGCCAGCCCGGTCAAGAACGCGATTCAAGCGACGCTGGACCGCGCCTTCTATCGCGATCGCTACGACTACCGGAAGGCGTTGGTCGGCGTCGCGCGCGATCTCAACGCCGATCTCGATCTCGACCGACTCGGCGAGCGGCTCGTGTCGCGAGTGATGGAGACGCTGCTGGTCGATCGCATGGTGCTCTTCCTCGCCGACGAGGCGACCGGCGACTTTGCGCCGCTCCGCCTCTCCGGGTTCGCGATGTCGCCGCCGGAGATGGCGCGGCGATCCGGAGTGGGCGGCCGCCTCGAGGCCGGGCACGTTGTCGCACTCGACGATCCGCTCGCCGCGCGCCGTTTCGCTGAAGACGAGATCGAGTTCTGGCGCGACTGGGGGCTGTTCTACTTCGTGCCCTGCGTGTCGAAGGAGGGGACGATCGCCGTGCTCGCCCTCGGCCGCCACGAAAGCGCCGAGCCGCTGACGAGCGAGGATATGACGCTTCTCGCCGCGGTGGCGGGCCAGGCGGCGACGGCACTCGAGAACGGCCGTCTCTATCGACAGCTCCATACCAAGGCCGGCGAGCTCGACCGGCTGCGCGAGTTCAGCGAGAACATCCTGCAGTCGCTCGACGATGGCCTGGTCGTGGTCGATTCAGAGGGCCAGATTCGCTGGTGGAACCGCGCCATCGAGCATCTGTATGGCGTCGCCGCGGGAGCGGCGGTGGGGCGCAAACTGAGTGACATCTTCGACACGCGCTTTGTCGAGGCAGTGGCGGCGGCGCTGCGGGATTCGCCCGACGGCGCGACCCTGTACCGCGTGCCGCTCGTGTCGCATCGGGCTCCGGATGACCGCCTGCTGCTGAACGTGTCGGTCGTGCCCCTCAGGCAGCATCGCGATGGCGCGCTCGAGACGGCCGGTTCGGTGCTGATTCTCGAAGACATCAGCATACGCGTCCAACTGGAAGAGCAGCTCCAGGTGTCGGAAAAGATGGCCTCGATCGGCCTGCTGGCCGCCGGTGTGGCGCACGAGGTGAACACGCCGCTCACCGGCATCGCCAGTTTCACGCAGATGCTGATGGAGGGCGCGGATCCCGAGGACCCGCGGACGCGTCTATTAGAGAAGATCGAGCGTCAAACCTTCAGGGCCGCGAAAATCGTCAACGGACTGCTCAATCTCTCGCGACAAGGTTCGGCCGCCGCGGCGGATCGCGGTCCCGTCGACCTCAACGCTGTCGTAAACGACGTGCTCACCTTGCTGGAACATCAGCTCGAAACCGGCAAGGTCAAGATCCGGCGCGATCAGTCGGCACAGGCACTGGTCGTCGAGGGCGTCGAACACAAGCTGCAGCAGGTGTTCCTCAACCTGTTCCTCAACGCGCGCGACGCAATGCCCCGAGGCGGCTGGCTGTCGATCACCACGCGCGTCGAGGGAGGTCGTGCCGTGGTCGAGGTGGGGGACACGGGGTCGGGCATTCCCAGCGAGCATCTGGCCCGGATTTACGACCCGTTCTTCACCACGAAATCGATCGGGCAGGGCACCGGTCTGGGATTGTCGATTGCCTACGGCATCGTCCGCGAGCACGATGGATCGATTCACGTCGAGAGCAGCGTCGGCCAGGGAACGCGGTTCACCTTGCGGCTGCCGAGTTCACAATCGTTCGGGCAGCACCGAGAGAAGAGAGCCTAGTGTCCACTAACGCGTCCATCCTCGTCATTGACGACGAGGAGATCATGCGCGACATCCTCGAGACGCTCTTGACGCGCGAAGGCTATTCCGTGCGCCTGGCATCGAGCGCGGAAGCCGGGCTGGATCTCGCCCGATCGTTGCCGTTCGATGCGGCGATCGTGGACCTCATGCTTCCCGGCATGGACGGGATCGCGGCGCTCGAAGAGCTCAAGAAGGTCAACGAAGAACTGCCGGTGCTGATGATCACGGCGTTCGCGTCGGTTGAAACGGCGATTGCCGCGATGAAGCGCGGGGCGTTCGACTACATCACCAAGCCGTTCAAGAACGACGAGGTCCTGATCATTGTACGCAACGCGGTCGAGCGGAACCGGCTCGTCCGCGAGAACCGTCTGCTCCGGCGGACGGTGCAGGAGCAGTACGCGAAGTTCGCCAACATCATCGGTCGCTCGCCGCGCATGCGACAGGTGTTCGACCTGATCCTCCAGGCCGCGCCGAGCCGCTCGACCATCCTGATCCAGGGCGAGACCGGCACCGGCAAGGAGCTCGTCGCGCGAGCCATCCATGCCCACTCGCCGCGCGCCGACCGCGCCTTCGTCACCGTCAACTCCGGCAACCTGCCGCCCGATCTCCTCGAGTCGACGCTCTTCGGCCACGTGAAGGGCGCGTTCACCGGTGCTGTCTACCCGAAGAAGGGCCTGTTCGACATGGCCGACAAGGGCAGCATCTTCTTCGACGAGATGGGGAACATCCCGCTCGAAACACAGGCCAAGCTGCTGCGCGCGATGCAGGAGCGCGAGTTCATGCGCCTGGGCGGGATGGAGACGATCAAGGTGGACGTTCGCATCATCGCGGCGACCAACTTCGATCTGCGGCGGATGACGGAGGAAGGCCGCTTCCGCGAGGACCTGTACTACCGCCTCAATGTCATCAGCATCGAGCTGCCGTCGCTCCGCGAGCGGAAGTCTGACATCCCGCTGCTCGCCCAGCACTTCCTGCACAAGTACGGGCTGGAGAACGCCAAGCCCGATCTCGAGCTGGCCGCCGAGGCGCTCGACCTGATGATGGAATATGACTGGCCGGGCAACGTCCGCGAGCTCGAAAACGTCATCGAGCGTGCGGTCGTGCTGACCACCGGCCCGCGCATCGGGATCGACCTCGTGCCCGACCACGTGCGCAAGACGCCGCAGTTCCAGATTCCCGAAGTGACCGTTCCGCCGGAAGGCATTTCGTTCAAGGAAGTGATCACGGACTTCGAGAAGCGGCTGATCGAGTCGACGCTGGAAGCGGCTGGCGGCGTGCAGAAACGCGCCGCCGAGCTCCTGCACATCAAGCCGACGACGCTGAACGAAATGATCAAGCGGTACGACATCCGTCCGCGCCGGCGGCGGGCGCCGGCCGATGCGGAGCCGGGCGGGCCGGACCCCGACGACCATAACGGCCACGGCGCGCAGCCGGCCGCTCCGCAGCCCGCGGGGGCGCGACGGTTGTCGGCGGGCTTTGGGGAGGAGTAACCCGAGGCTAAAGCCCGCCGCCACATGCAACGCGCCACGGCGCCTGACGACCCGTGGAGGCGGGGCTTTAGCCCCGCGTTCCTCGGTCGCTACTTGCGGATTTTCGAGAGCAGCCGGTCGTACTTGCTGAGAATCACGTCCCACCGATAGTTCCTGCGGACGTATTCCTTTCCGTTCCTCCCCATTGCGCTGCGCAACCGGTGATCGGCGAGGAGCAGTTTCAAGCCCTCGACGAACTCATCGCGGTCGGCGTAGAACAGTCCGGCGTTGCTCCGCAGGCAGTGATCGACGAGCACGTCGCTCCGCGCGTTTGCGAGCACCGGCGTACCGACGGCGAACGCTTCCAGCGCCAGGAGTGACAGACTTTCGTACGGTGACGGGACCACGACGATCGTGGCCGCCTCGAGCGCCTGGAGGCGCTCGCGTTCCGAGAGCAGCCCTGCGAACCGGATCCACCGTTCCTCCGGCAGCTGCATCAACTTGACGCCCATCAGGATCAGCGACGCGTCGCCGCCGGCGTGCGTGTAGCTGCTGAAGTACTCGATCAGCTCCTCGCACCCCTTGCCCGGGTCGATGCGGCCGCCATAGAGCGCGAACGACCCGTACAGGCGATGGCGACGGCGAAACATGGCGCCACGGCCTGAAATGTGCGGCGGCAACGGCTGGTCGTCGTCCTTCGCGTCGGCAAGATCGAGCTCGTCGAGCGGCCCGCCATCGCCGCCCTCTTCGCGCGCGGCCTCCTGGCGGCCGTGCAGCAGATCGACGCCGCAGCCGATCGTCTCTTCGGCCAGGGCCCGGACCGAGAAGTGGGTGGTCAGAAAGCGGCGTTCGACCTCGGTGTTGTAGGCGATCGCGGCCGGCAGCGTGAAGACGTCCTTGTAGAGGCCCAGATGGATCGCCGGCTCGTCGTGTGCAGTCGGCACGAGAATGCTGCGGCCGGGCGCGATCTGCAGTCCGAGCACCGTCGGCGCATACAGGTAGGTAAAGAAGACCAGCGCGTCGTATGACTGGTGGTGGCGCGAGATGTGGTCGAGCAGGGCCGGAGACCACGGTCCCTGCCGGCGCAGCCACTCCATCTCGTCGTCGCGCGTGTGCGGATGGTTGAAGATCCAGTCGGAGGTACTGATTGAAGCTGTTGATGTCGCGCGTCTCGCTGACCGCAAAGCGCCTGACCGTCACGCCGCGGATGCGGTCCGAGCCTTCCGGGTACTCGTTCTTCCAGGTGATGTAGTCGCGCGCGCAGGTCGTCAGCACCTCGACCTCGTGCTTCGACGCGAGTCGCTCCGCGACCAGACGGCAGTGGTATTCCGACCCGCCAAGGATCTCGGTTCCGTAACGCTGTACGACGAATGCAAGTTTCACAATCTGCCCTTTGGGGACAGGCCCCGGTTCCCGTCATGCTTGGGGCCTGTCCCCAAGCTCAGCCCCAAGTTCTACGCAGGTTGGGCCTGTCCCCAGACACTGCAGAAATTGCGTCCTTCAGCCGCCCCACCAGCCGGGACTCGCTGAAGTGTTCGAGTCTTGCGTACTGTCCGGCGATCACCTTCGCGCGCATCACGGGGTCGAAGGCAAGCTGGCCGAGCAGCTCTGCCGCGAGCTCCAGATCCTTCGGCGACCAGCACACGCCGGCGCCACCCAGCGTCTCACCAACCGCGCTGCTCTCGTAGGCGAAGACCGGCACGCCGGCCGCCATCGCTTCGAGCACGGGCACGCAGAATCCCTCGTGCTCGCTCAACGAAAGGTAGACGCTCGCCGAGCGATAGTACGCCGCCAGCTCCCAGTCGGTCACCGCGCCCGGAAACAGGAAACGATCCGGCAGCATCTCGAACTGCGTGATTAACGCGCGCACCGCCGCGTGGTAGCGCGGGATGCCGTCGGGCCGGCCAACGAAGATGAAGCGATAGTGGCTGTCGATGTACCGTTTGTAGACTTCGGCCAGGCGGACGATGTCTTCGATGCGCTTGTTCGGGACGATGCGGCCGACGAAGAGAAAGTTGGTCAGCCCGTCGTTCAACATCCGATCGAGAACCGGGTGCCGCGGCGCTGCTGCAATGCGTTCGAGGTTCAACGCGATCGGACAGACGCCGGTGCGACGGAACCCCAGGGCCTCGAGATCGCGGCGGTTGTAGTCGGAATCTCCGAGTGCCAGGTCGGTGTGGCCCGCCAGCGACTGCAGATCGCGACGTCCCAGCGCGGTGATCCGGAACACCCCGGGCTCGTAGTCCGCGAAGAAGCGTGATGGCGTGATGTTGTGGTACTGCAGCACGCGGCCGCGGGGCAGGGCCGCAAACGCCGGCGTCATCGGCGACGGCAGGGCGTAGTGGAAGATCGTCACGTCGCCAGTCGACGACGCGGACGAGCCGAACTCACGAACCTCGTCCCGCATGTCGTCGTCGATCGTCAGCGCGTAGATGTCGGCGGTGTGGCCGAGCGACCGCAACACGTCACGGACGCGGCGAGCGGAATCGCCAATCGCATCGCCGCGATGAGCGGCGGGCACCCACTGGTTGACGATCATCGCGGCAGGCCCTTGTAAATCGACGGCCTGAAGCGCCTCAACTCTTCGAGCCGCTCATACGCGGCGAGCTGATCCCAGAAGTCGAACGTGACATCTGGTCCTCCCGCCCGCGGTGCGCGATCGATCTCCTCGACGAACCGCAGCAGCGTTCCGCCGAAATCCTTCGCTCCGAGCCGCGCCAGCGCGGCGTCCTGCGCCGCGATCACCTGCCCGCGAAGCCCGGTATCTGACAGCACCGCGTCGACGATCGACGCGACATGATACGGGTCGGCCTCCTCATAGAGCACGCCGCCGCCGTCGAGGGTCGCCGGAACCGCTGTCGCCGCGCGCGCGACGACCGGCACGCCCATGTGAAAGGCCTCGATCAAGGGGACGCAGAATCCTTCGTGCTCGCTCGCGCACAGAAATAGATCGGCGACGTCGTAGTAGGCGACCAGTTCTTCGTTGCTGACGTGCCCCGGGAAATGCACATCGGGGGTGCCCAGCCGCGCCGCGACCGACTGCACCATCGCCAGATACTTCTCGAACCCGCTGTACGCGCCGACGATGAGCAGCCGGGAGCGGGGGTTGATGGTCGTGCGATAGGCATGGAAGATGCGGACGAGGTCCTCGATGCGCTTGTTGGGGATGATCCGCCCGACGAACAGCAAGTTGGTCCACTCGTCATCGAAGCGCGACGCGACTGTCCAGTCCGAAGCGGCCGCCAGATGCGAGAAGTCGGGCACAACGGGCAGGACGCCTGTCCTGGGAAAACCACGCGCGGCGAGCTCCTCCCGGTTGAACTCGGAATCGCCGAGCGCGAGATCGCAGCGACGGATGTAGGCGCCCAGCTCGCGTCGGCCCTTCCAGCACAGCTCGACGAGCTGGTCGTGGACGCCGACGAAATACTCGGGCGGCGTGATGTTGTGGTAGATGAGGGCCATCCGATCGGGAAGCGCATACGCGACCCGCGAGGCGCGCGATCCAATCGAGAAGTGATGCAGCAGGAGGTTGTCAGGTCGGCTCGCGTCCAGCAAATCGCGATAGTCGTAGGTCAGATCCTCGAGGCGCGGGTCAGCCGTCTCGACGAAGATCTCCGAGTCGTAACCGGCCGCGCGCAGGACGCGCTGGATACCGAGCACCTCGTGCCCGATGGCGTCGCCGTAGCCGAGCGTCGCCAGCACCTGGTGGACGGCACGAAGGCTCATCCGCGCACGGCTCCTGACGGCACGCCGGCGACCACCTCGGCGGCCGTGGGCAGATTGCGTGCTCGACTGGCGAAGAAGCCGGGCAGTGGCGCCATCACCGGATGCTCCGCCCTCGGCTGCCGCGCCAGGTGATCGAACGTCTCCAGGTATTTCCGCTCGATCACCGGCCACGCGTAGTGGGTCCGGAAGAACGTGCGGCCGTTCCGGCCCAGTGCGTCGCTCAGCGAGGGGCTCGACGTGATTGAGGACAACGCCTCGGCAAACTCCCCGTAGCTCTCGTAGAAGAGCGCCGCATTGCTTCTGAGCGCCTGCCCTTTCAGGACGTCGCATTTCGCGTTGGCCAGCACCGGCTTGCCGAGGGCCCACGCCTCGAGCGCCACCATCGACAGGCTCTCGTAGTACCAGGGCATGACGAGCACGTCTGCCGCCGCCATTGCATCGAACTTGTCTTCGTCGCCCAGGAATCCGAGATACCGCACCCGGCGGTCAGATGGCACCGGCAGCACCGATTTTCCAATCAGCACCAGCTGCAGCGTTCCCGGCTTGTGATGCGTGAAGCGCTGAAAGTAGGCGAACAGCTCCTTGCAGCCCTTGTTCTCGTCGATCCGCCCGACGTAGATCGCGAACGGCCCGTCGATGCCGAACCGCTGGCGAAAGCGATCGGGCTGCGGATCATCGGGCACGTCCGATCCAATGCCTACGACGACGCCCGGGAGCTCGCTCTGCCCGGCCACGTGCTGGATCATCGCGCGCTCTTCGAACGAGTTGAACATCAGCGCGCGCACGCCACGAAACACCGGCGGGAAAATGCCGAGGCCGATCGCCGCATCGCGTTCAGCCGTCGGGACGAGGACGGCTTTGGCGGCGACGGCCCGAGAGCCGTGGAACGCGTGATAGTAGCGATAACTGAAGAACACGAACCAGTCGAAGGTGCCGGCCGAAGCTGCTACATGCCTTACCAGCGCCGGGCTCGTCGGGCCCTCGCTATCAAGCCACGCGAGCTCGTCGCGGACGGAATGGGGCCGTTCGAAGACAACAGCCGAGTGCCTGGCGAATTTTCCAGTATCGCGGGCATGCGAGACGGGAAAGCGGCGGACGGTCACGCCGTTGATGACTTCAACGCCTGGCGGAAACACGTTGGCCCACGTGACATAGTCCTGCGCGCAGGTTGTGAGCACCTCGACCTCGGCATGACGCGCCAGATGCTCCGCGACGTAGCGCGCATGCAGCTCGGCGCCGCCGTTGATGTCGGCGCCGTACCGCTGCGCGGCGATCGCAATCTTCACGATTCGTCGGAACCGGAATCGGACGGCGGCTCGACGCTCACTGGCTCGGTCGCGACGCCGTTTGTCGCTCGTGGCTCGCCGCTGACCGGGCGCACCTCGTCGCTGACCGGGCGTCCCTCGTCCTTCGGTCCTCGTCCTTCGTCGGCGTTCTCCCCAAAACCGGGTCCGCTGCGCCGGCCGCGACGCCTGCGGCGCCGCCGCGTCCGCAGGCTGTCGCCGCCGGTCATCGGGTCGACGCCAGACGGCGACGTGTCGCCGACGGGACCGCCGCCTGGAGCGGGGCCATGCGCGCGTTCGGCCAGGGCATCTGGCCGATATTGGACGACGGCCTCGAGCGCGCGGGCGCGACGCTCGTTGAAGTCGAGCCTCCCGGACACCGACTCGACGCGCATCTGGATGTTCTTGACGTCGATGCTGGTGCGCGTCATCTCGACGACCATGTTGTGGACGAGTTCGTAGAAGAGGGCGTCGTGGTCGAGAAGATGACGGTTGATGCGTGACTGCAGATGGAGCACGGTGACCAGTTGAGTGGGGCTGAAGAACAGCTTCAGCAACGGCCGCAGCAGACGTCGAACGAACGCGACGACCGGGTTGTTCGAGGCGAACAGCGCGGTGTCGGCGAACTCGTAGTTCGGCGGCACGTCAATTTCCGCGCGCCGCCGGAACTGTTCGAGCAGGTCCGAGCGCACGCCCTTGGGATCGAGAAACTTCTCGAGCCGCACCCGTGCCAGCTCCTGGATTTGTTCTTCCGTGTAGTCGACGCCGCGTTTGTCGCGGATGCGCGCGCGGATCTGACGCATGATCTGCTCGACGTCGACGGCGTCCGCGCGGATGTTGAACTCGGACATGACACACCTTCAGGCATCCGCCGCGGTCGCGGACGGATACCCCGCTTCGGGCGCGCGCCGCGCGCCACGGTACCGGGCGCTCTCGCGCCCGTCGATGTGCCGGTAGCGTCAGATTCCGAGTGGCCGGTAGATGATCACGGCGACTGCCACGGCCCAGAGGGCCACGCAGGCGAGCAGTGGTCGATCGTTCAGCAGCAATTCCGCGGGACTTCCGCCCCCTTCCCGTTGGTGCACGAGATAGAGGTACCGGAAAATGCCATACAGCGGAAACGGAATCGTCAGCCCCAGCAGGGACGTTCCAAACTTCTCGGCCGTATCGTGGCTCGTCGCGTAGAGGGTGTAAGCCATCAGCGTCGAGGCCGTCACCACGCCAATCATCTGATCGAGCAGATACGGACTGTATTCCTGCAGAATCCGGCGGTGCCCGATGGCGCCGTCGGCCAGTAACGTCAGCTCGTGCCGCCGCTTGCTCAACCCGAGGAACAGCGCGAGCTGAATCGTGCAGATGAGCAGCCAGGGGCTCATCGGCACTGTGACCGCCACCGCCCCGGCGACGACACGGAGCACGAAGCCAATCGCAATCGTGAGGACGTCGATGATCACGATGTGCTTGAGCGGCCCCGAATAGAGTACGAGCAACAGCACGTAGGCGGTCGCGACCCCGCCGAAGGCCACTCCCATCCACCACGCCGCGCCGAGCGCGCCAATCGCGAGGACGCATGCCATCAGCAGCGCGGTTGACGGCTGGAGCGCGCCGGACGCGATTGGACGCAGGCGCTTGCGAGGGTGCTCGCGATCCTGCTCGCGGTCCATCACGTCGTTGACGAGATACACCACGCTCGCGAGCGCACAGAAAATCGTGAAGGCGCCAATCGATCGAACGACCGCGGCGGTGTCGGTGAGGCGTTGCCCGAAGAGGAGACCGGCGAAGACGAAGAGATTTTTGGTCCACTCACCCGGTCGCATCGACACGAAGAGATTCGCCGCCGTTGAGCGGCCGGTGACGGACCGGCCGGCGGGCGAGTTGGACACCGCGAGTTCTGGCTGAGGCGTGCGCGCCACGGCAGCGCGGGTTCGCGCGGCGGCGCCTAGACCTGGGCCGACGCCTGGAAGCTTTTGAGCGCCTCTGGTTCGGAGTCGAACGTCTCGAACACCGTCAGCAGCTTCGTGATCGACAGCAAATCCGTAATGCGCTTCGTCAGGTTGACGAGCTTCAGGTTTCCGCCCTGGCGGCTGACAGTCGTGTAGGTTCGAACGATCTCGCCCAGCCCGGCGCTGTCGATGTAGGGCACGCTCTCCAGATTCAACAGGAGCTTCTTCTGCCCCTGGTGGATCAGGCTGTTGATCTTGTCCTTCAACAGCTCGTCACCCTCGCCGAGCGTCATCTTGCCCTTCAGGTCGAGAATCGTCACGTCGCCGACGACTCGTTCCTCGATCACCATGGAAGCAGTCCTCCGCCGCGTTCGGAAAGGCCATGAATCTACCGTACGCGATATCGCCGGTCAACGGCGCGTGAATGTCCGTACGTTCATCAAAAGTGAGGACGCCGCCCGGCGGCGTCCCCGTGCCGGTTCGAGCCTGCGGCCTACTCGAGCTCCCGCCGCATCTTCTTGCGGTTCCGCTTTCGCGCCAAGGCCTGTTTGGCCCGACGCTTGTCTCCCGGCTTCAAGTAGAAGGAGTGCTTCTTGATGTCCTTGATGATGTCTTCCTGCTGCACTTTCCGCTTGAAGCGCCGGAGAGCGCTCTCGATCGACTCGCCCTCCTGCACCTTCACTTCGGCCACGCTCGATACACCCCCTTCGGCTGTGGACCAGCAATCTCAGACCCCGATTTCAACAGGGCCGAATGTGCTAGCCTATCACAGGCGTTGGCGAAGTTCCGGCCAATCCAGCGCTTTGGGCACTTGACCCAGGCTCCTGTGTCGCCGCGGCTCCAACCTCGCGATCCAGGCTGTAACCCTATCATTTCAAACTCCTTAGACACCGTTTCCCGAGACTTGGACTTCAGAGGCCCCTCGTGACGATCCTCGTGCTGGGCGCCGGCGCGCGCGAGCACGCCCTTGCCGCCACCCTCGGCGCCGAAGCCGGCGTCCGTCACGTCCTGTGCGCTCCGGGGAATGCCGGCATGGCGGCCATCGGCCGTACCGCGGCAATCGATCTCTCGCAGCCCGGCGCGGTCCTCGCGTTGGCGCGATCTGAAGGTGTGGCCCTGACGGTCGTCGGTCCCGAACTGCCGCTCTCTGTGGGCGTCGTCGATCTTTTTCGCGATGCCGGGGAGCCCATCGTCGGCCCCAGCTTGGCCGCCGCTCGTCTCGAAACCAGCAAGGCGTGGGCAAAGAGCTTCATGTCCCGGCACAGCGTACCGACGGCGCCGTTCGAGCTCCCCGACGACGAGGAGACCGCGATCGACATGGTGCGCTCCGGTCGTCTTGGGTGGCCGATCGTGATCAAGGCAGACGGGTTGGCGGCAGGCAAGGGCGTCGTCCTCGCGGAGGCTGAGGCCGAGGCGATCACCACAGTCCGCGACATGATGAGCGGCCGGCGCTTCGGTGACGCCGGCGCGCGGATTGTGCTCGAAGCGTGTTTGCGCGGGCCGGAACTGTCGTACTTCGTGCTCACCGACGGCGAGACTGCCGTCACGCTTGGTACGGCCCAGGATCATAAGCGCGCGTTCGACGATGACCAGGGACCGAACACCGGCGGTATGGGCGCTTTTACGCCGAGCCCGCTGGTGGACGACCGATTGAACGCGCGCGTATTGGCTGGGATTGTCGAGCCCGTGCTCGCGGGCATGAGGAAGGAAGGCCACCCGTATGCCGGCTTTCTCTACTGCGGTTTGATGCTGACGGCGGATGGGCCGATGGTGATCGAGTTCAACGCGCGTCTCGGAGATCCCGAGGCGCAGGTGCTCCTGCCGCTCGGCGAGCCGCTGCTGCCGTTGCTGCAGGCGGCGGCCTCCGGCCGGCTCGAGGCACGGCACCCTCGCCTGCCGACCGAGCGCCGGGTCGGCGTCGTCGTGGCCTCTGGTGGCTATCCCGAGACGTTCGAAACGGGACATCCGATTGGCGGTCTTGACGAAGCCGCCGCGCTGGCGGATGTGCGCCTGTACCACGCGGGCACGCGGCGCAGCGATGAAGGCATCGTCACGTCGGGCGGTCGCGTGCTCACCGTGGTCGGCTCCGGTGCCGATTTCCCACGCGCCATCGCCCGCGCTTACGCTGGCGTGGATACGATTCATTTCGAGGGCGCCTTCGCGCGCCGGGACATCGGCCGCAAGGCCGTGCGTTCGTAGGCCCAACCTTTAGCTTGGGCAATTCGCGGGCGATGCCCGAGCTAAAGCTCGGGCCTACGTACTGACGCACCAATGAAGTATTCGATCCTCACCTTCGGCTGTCGCGTGAATCAGGCCGATTCGATGGACATCGAGCGCGAGCTGCGCCACCGCGGCGGCCGCGCGGTCACCACCGCGCTCGCTGATCTGATCGTCGTCAACAGTTGTTCGGTGACGGCGACCGCCGATCAGGGGACCCGGCAGGCGATTCGCCGCGCGGCGCGTGAGAATCCCGCCGCCAGAATCATCGTCACGGGCTGCTATGCCACGCGTTGTCCGGAGGAGGTCGCCGCCCTGCCCGGTGTCGTCGCTGTCGTGCACAACGATCGCAAGGATCAGTTGGTGTCCGAGGGGATGACGACCGCGGACCGGTACGGCGGCGCGGACGGCCCTTGTGGCGGGCCGTTTCTACTTGAGCGCACGGCGCTCACCATCCGGGTGCAGACCGGATGTGAAGAGCGCTGCAGCTACTGCATCATCCCAGCCACTCGAGGCGTGTCGCGCAGCAAGCCGGTTGCACGAGTCGTCGAGGAGCTGACTCGGGCAGAAGCGAGCGGCTTCCTGGAAGTCACCCTGACCGGCGTCCACCTCGGCGCTTATGGGCGCGATCTCGATCAGCCAGCGACTCTGTCCGATCTTCTGGATGCCGCGGTCCGGCGCACCAGCCAGCTCCTCATCCGACTCGGATCGCTGGAGCCGATGGATGTGCCCGAGTCGCTCGTCGAGTTGGCGTCCACGGGTCCCGTGGCCCCGTCCTTCCATTTGCCGCTTCAACATGCGAGCGATGCAGTGCTCGGTCGCATGAGACGTCCGTACACGCTCAGCGACTATCGCCGATCCGTCGATCGCCTTCGCGAAGCGCTTCCCCATGCGGCGCTGGGCTCCGACATCATCGTCGGCTTCCCCGGCGAATCCGACGCCGAATTCGACGCGCTCTGCAGGTATCTCGAATCGAGCCCGTTGACGGCTCTCCACGTGTTTCCGTATTCGGATCGGCCGGGAACGGCCGCGTCGCAGCTGGCGACAAAGATCGCCGGGCCGGTCGTTCGCGAGCGCGGACGGGTGATCCGCGACATCGGGCAGGCGTTGACGGCGCGTTTCAAGCGATCGCAGGTCGGGAACGTCAGGCCGGCGCTGACAATTGAAGACGGCACGTGGGTCGTCACCGACAACGGACTGAAGCTGCGGGTGCGGACGCCGCGTGCCCGGAATGAACGCGTGAGCGTGCGAATCGGCGAGAACGATACCGCCGATTAGACCATCCGGGCGGCCAGACGTTGCCCTGCCGCCTTTTTCTGCCCCTCGACAATCAGCTGACCACAGGCAGCACGGATGTCGCGGCCGCGGCTCTTGCGCACCGACACGTTCACGCCGTGATCCGCCAGGATCCGCGCGAAGCGGTTGACGCGGTCCTCCGATGGCCGGTCGTAGGGGATGGCCGGGGCCGCGTTGAGCGGCAACAAGTTGACCTTGCCCTTCACGTCGGCAAGGAGCGTCACCAACCGTCGCGCGTCCTCCGGCGTGTCGTTCACGCCCTCCAGGAGGACGTATTCGAACGTGATCCGGTTGCGGCGCCGGAGCGGGAACCGCCGGCAGGCGTCGATCAGCTCCTCCAGCCGATACTTCCGATTGATCGGCACGATCCGATCCCGCTGCGGGTTCGTCGTCGCGTGCAACGAGACCGCGAGGTTCGGCATGATCGCCTCGGCAGAGAGCCGATGCATCGCCGGGACAACGCCCACGGTCGATAACGTGATGCGGCGGGCCGGCAGGTTGAAGCCGTGCTCGTCCGTGAGGATGCGCACCGACGTCATCACGTGGTCGTAGTTGTGCAGCGGCTCGCCCATCCCCATGAGCACGATGTTGAACGGCTGCCCACGGAGCGCCGTCGCGGCAGCGAGGACACGGACCTGGCCCGTGATTTCAGCGGGCGTGAGGTTGCGGACGAATCCCATCTTGCCGGTCAGACAGAAGTCGCAATCCATCGCGCAGCCAACCTGGCTCGAGATGCAGAAGGTCTGCTTCGGCGTGTCGGGAATGTAGACGGATTCGATGCGCCGCCCGTCGGCGAGCTGCAGCAGGAATTTCCGCGTGCCGTCGGCGGAGCGATCTTCGCGGACCAGTTCTGGGGTCGACACACGGAAGCGCTCGGCGAGCGAGGCGCGCAGATCGCGGCCGAGGTCCGACATCCGGGCGAAGTCGGTCTCGCCTCGGCCGTACAGCCAGCGGAATACCTGTCGTGCCCGATATCGCGGGAAGCCGCCGTCCTGGAACGTCCGCTCGAGGGTCTCGCGATCGAGATCGGCCAGATCAGTACGGGTCGAGGTCGACGCGGGAACCACTATCCTGCTGCCTTTGTGGAAGATCGCGCCTCGACTGGGCGCGCCTGCCCTGAGCTTGTCGAAGCGCGCGGAAGTTGTACGATCGTAACATGCGGTGCGCCGGCTGCTGGACGCCCCAGGATGAGTTGCGGCTCCGCGGACATCCGTGGTATACTCACGGCTTCTCCAAAGCTTTGCTCCTCAATAACTTAGCTCACTCTCGGCCCGGAACGAGATGATCGTCCGCGAGGTCTTCGACAACGGTGTCCGTCTCATCACCGAGACGATGGATCACGTGCGGTCGGTTAGTGTCGGTGTCTGGCTGACCAGAGGCTCGCGACACGAGCCTCTTGAGCACGGCGGCATCGCCCACTTTGTCGAGCACATGCTCTTCAAGGGCACCAGCAGCCGGTCGGCTCAGGACATTGCGCAGGAAGTGGACTGCCTGGGCGGCCACCTGGACGCCTTCACCTCCAAGGAGTACGCGGGCTACTACATCAAGGTCCTCGACGAGCACCTGCCCAAGGCGATCGACGTGCTGTCCGATCTGGTGCTCAACCCCGCGTTTGCGCCTGCCGATGTCGAGCGCGAGAAGAAGGTGATCCTCGAAGAGATCAAGATGGTCGAGGACACGCCCGACGATCTGGTCCACGAGCTGTTCACGCAGAGCTTCTGGGGCGGGCATCCGCTCGGACGCCCGATCCTCGGCAGCCCCGAGAGCGTCGAAGCGCTCACGGCCGATGTGCTGCGAGCATATTTCGACGGGACTGTACACCGCGAGCAACCTCGTCATCGTCGCCGTCGGCAACATTACGCACGAGCGCATGCGCGAGCTAGTGGAGCCGGCCTTCGGCCGCCTGCGCGCCCGGGCCGACGCATCGCACGAGCGGCCGCCGGCCGTGTTGCCGCAAGCCCAGGTCCGTACCAAGGACCTCGAACAGAGCCACGTGTGCCTCGGCACGAGCAGCTACCCGCAGGACCACGACGATCGGTACGCGGCGTATGTGCTGAATACGATGCTAGGCGGGTCGATGAGCTCTCGCCTGTTTCAGAACGTCCGCGAGAAGCGCGGTCTCGCTTACGCCGTCTTCAGCAACCTGTCTGCGTACCGCGATGCCGGATCGTTGACAGTGTATGCCGGGTGTGCGAACGAGGCCGTCCGCGAAGTCGTCACGCTGGTCGTGCAGGAGCTACGGGGGATGAAGATCGAGCCGCCCGAGACCGAGCTGCGGCGAGCCAAGGATCACCTGAAGGGCAGCCTGATGTTGAGTCTCGAAAGCACGTCCAGCCGCATGTCGAACCTGGCGCGGCAGGAAATGTATTTCGATCGGCAGTTCAGCCTCGACGAGACCATCGACAGCATCGAACAGGTCAGCGCCGACGATGTCGTCCGCGTCGCACGGGATCTGTTCGCGAATGGATCGCTCGGCGCGACGGTGCTGGGCCAGACCGACGGACTGGAATTTTCGAAGGAAGAACTCGACCTGGGGTAGATGATTCCGCGCTATACCAGCCCCGAAATGGGGCGCATCTGGACCGACGAGCGCCGTTATCAGGCGTGGCTGTCGGTGGAGCTTGCCGCGGCTGACGCGATGGCGGCGGCCGGCATCATTCCGATGGACGCCGCGCGGGAACTGCGGACCCGGGCGCGTTTCGACATCGCGCGCATCGAAGAAATCGAAACCACCACTCAGCACGACGTCATCGCTTTCACCACCGCAGTGGCCGAACATGTCGGACCGTCTGCGCGTTATCTCCACTTCGGCCTGACGTCATCCGATGTCGTCGATACCGCGCTGGCGCTGCAGATGGTCGAGGCGTGCGATCTGATCCTGAAGGATCTCGACGCGCTCGCCGATGCCGTGCGAGCGCGGGCCGAGGAGCATCGCCGCACGCCGATGATCGGCCGCACGCACGGCGTTCATGCCGAGCCGATGACCTTCGGACTGAAGCTGGCGCTGTGGTACGCGGAGATCCAGCGCGACATCGTCCGCGTGCAGCGGGCACGCGACGGCGTGCGGATCGGCAAGATTTCTGGCGCGGTGGGCACATTTGCCCATCTGCCGCCGTCGATTGAGGCCGACGTGTGCGCGCGCCTCGGCCTCGAACCGGCGCTCGTGTCGTCGCAGGTCATCCAGCGCGATCGCCATGCGGAGCTGGTATCGGCGCTGGCAATAGCAGGGGCGTCGCTCGAGAAGTTCGCGCTCGAGATTCGCGGACTTCAGAAAACAGAGATTGGCGAGGTCGAGGAGCCGTTTGCGAAAGGGCAGAAGGGCTCGTCGGCGATGCCCCACAAGCGTAACCCGATTGGCTGCGAGCAGATTTGCGGTCTGGCCCGGCTGCTGCGTGGCAACGCAACCGCGGCGCTCGAGAACGTGGCGCTCTGGCACGAGCGCGACATCTCGCACTCGTCGGTCGAGCGCATCATTCTGCCCGACACGTTCATCGCACTCGACCACATGCTGCGCCGCTTCACGCGCATCGTGAACGGCATGGTCGTCCATGCCGATCGGATGCGCGAGAACCTCGGACGCAGCCGCGGGGTCGTCTTCTCGGGCCAGGTCCTGCTCGAGCTCGCCGCGCACGGCGTCTCGCGGGAACAGGCGTATCTCTGGGTGCAGCGGAATGCCATGCGCTCGTTCGAGGAGAACGCGGACTTCAAGGCGCTGCTGCTGCAGGACGCCGACATTCTGGGCGTCCTTGGCCGCGATGGGATCGAGAAAGCCTTCAATCTCGAGGAACAGTTGAGACACGTGGACGCCGTCTTTGAACGGGTGTTCCAGGAGGTTGCCGCTTGATGACGGCGCGAGTGTTCGTGACGCTGAAGCCCTCGGTGTTCGATCCGCAGGGCCACACCATCACCGAAGCTCTTCACCAGATGGGCTATACCGACATCGAGGACGTTCGACAGGGCAAGTACTTCGAGCTGACCCTGCCCGGGCGAACGGCGTCCGAGGTGAAGGATCTCGCCGCGGAAGTCGCGCACAAGCTGCTGGCCAATCCCGTCATTGAGAGCTACCGCATCGAGGTCGCCGAATGACATTCGCCATCGTCGTTTTTCCCGGCTCGAACTGCGATCACGACGCGTATCACGCGGTGCAGGACGTGCTCGGCCAGCAGGCCGACTTCGTGTGGCACAAGGAGACCGACCTCAAAGGCGCCGACGTCGTGATTCTCCCCGGGGGCTTCGCACACGGCGACTATCTGAGGACCGGCGCCATCGCGCGGTTCTCGCCGGTCATGACCGCGGTTCGGTCGTTCGCGACGGCGGGCAACCCGGTGATCGGCATTTGCAACGGATTCCAGGTGCTGCTCGAGGCCGGGCTGCTGCCGGGCGCCATGCTCCGCAACGATCGCAAGTATCGCTGCGAGTACGTGCACGCCCGCGTCGAGCAGACGGACACGCCATTCACGAGCCTGTGCAGCGTGGGGCAGGTCCTGAAGGTTCCGATCGCGCATGGCGAAGGCAACTACTACGCGGATCCGGAGACGCTCGCCCGGATCGAACGCAACCGGCAGGTGATCTTCCGCTACGTCACCCGGCAAGGTGAGGTGACGACGGAGGCCAATCCGAACGGATCGCTGGCGAACATCGCTGGCATCTGCAACGACGCACGCAACGTGGTCGGTTTGATGCCGCACCCCGAGCGCGCGTGTGAATCCGCGCTCGGCAGCGACGACGGCAAGATCGTGCTGGAATCGGTGGTGTCCGCGCTGATCGCGCGGACGTAGTGCAGAGACGAACGGCGCACCACCGGATCGATGCATGACTGACGACGACCGCAGAGGTAAACGACGGATCGTGGGCTTCACCCTCATCGGATCGGCCGCATTCATGTTCGTGATCGCCGGCCTCGTGTATGGCGGCGTTCTGCCGATGTCGGACTATTCGCGACCGTTGCTGGCGACGGTGCTGTCGATCGTCGCCGTGTTCGATCTCCTGCTTGCCACGTACTTCATCGTGTCGGATCCTTCATGAGCGCATTCGATCAAGCCACGCTCGACCGTCATGGCGTCACCGCCGACGAATACGCACGCATCGTCCAGCTGCTCGGCCGTGAGCCGAACCTCACCGAGCTCGGCATCTTCTCGGTGATGTGGTCCGAGCACTGTAGCTACAAGAGCTCCCGCGTGCACCTGAAGACGTTGCCGACCACCGGACCGCGCGTGCTGCAGGGACCGGGCGAGAACGCAGGCGCGGTAGACATCGGCAACGGCCTGGCAGCCGTCTTCAAGATCGAATCGCACAACCATCCGTCGTTCATCGAGCCGTATCAGGGCGCGGCGACCGGCGTCGGCGGCATCATCCGCGACATCTTCACGATGGGGGCGCGGCCGATCGCGCTGCTCAATTCGCTCCGGTTCGGTCCCCTCGATCACGTGCAGAACCGCCGCATCCTCGAGGGCGTCGTCGCCGGGATCGGCGGCTACGGCAACAGCATCGGCATCCCGACCGTCGGTGGTGAAGTGGGATTCGACGAGTCGTACAGCGGCAACCCGCTGGTGAACGTCTTCTGCCTCGGCATCGCCCGGCACGACGACATCATCAAGGGCACGGCCAGCGGCGCAGGCAACGCCGTCTATTACGTCGGCGCCAAGACCGGCCGCGACGGCATCCACGGCGCGACGATGGCCTCGGCTGAGTTCGACGAGACGTCGCACGAAAAGCGGCCGGCCGTGCAGGTGGGCGACCCGTTCACCGAAAAGCTTCTGCTCGAAGCCTGCCTCGAGGTGATGACGACCGGAGCCCTCGTCGGCATCCAAGATATGGGGGCCGCGGGTCTCACCTGTTCCACGTCCGAGATGGGCAGCCGCGGTGGCGTCGGCATCGAGATCGACGTTCAGCATGTGCCGCAGCGCGAGACCGGCATGACTCCCTACGAAATCATGCTCTCCGAATCGCAGGAGCGCATGCTCATGGTGGTCAAGCGCGGTCGTGAGCGCGAGGTCGAGGCGATCTTCGACAAATGGGACCTCCACGCCGTGCGCATCGGCGAGGTCAAGTCGGAAAGCACACTCGTGGTGAAAGAGCGGGGACAGCTCGCCGCGCAGATTCCGAACCGCGCGCTGACGGATGAGGCGCCGGTCTACCACCGGCCGATGGCGCGGCCCGAGTGGCTGGACGAAGTCGCTCGGCTCGATTTCTCGTCGCTGCGCCCATCGAAAGATCCGACCACGACGCTGACGACGCTGCTCGCATCGCCGACGATTGCGAGCAAGCATTGGATTTACCGTCAGTACGACCACATGGTGCGCACGAATACCATCGTGCTCCCCGGTCTCGGCTGCGGCGTCGTACGCATAAAGGGGACGACGGGCGCGCTGGCGATGTCGGTGGATGGCAACGGCCGGTTTGGCTACCTGAACCCCCGCGAGGGCGCGAAGCTCGCGGTCGCAGAAGCGTCGCGGAACGTGGCCTGCGCCGGAGCGCTTCCCATCGGCGCGACGAACAATCTCAACTTCGGCAACCCCGAGAGGCCCGAGATCATGTGGCAGTTCGCCGAGGCGGTCGCTGGCATCGGCGAGGCCTGTCGCGCGCTCGATATTCCGATCACCGGCGGCAACGTGAGCCTCTACAACGAAACCGACGGCAAGGCCATTCTGCCGACGCCGGTGCTCGGTGTTGTCGGCGTGATCGCCGACGCGTCGAAGGTTGTCACACGCACGTTCAAGCGAGCGGGCACGTCGGTGGTGCTGCTCGGCGAGTCGCGTGGCCAACTCGGCGGCTCCGAGTACCTGAAAGGGCTGCACGGTCTGATCCGGGGCTCGGCGCCGGCTCTGGATCTAGTGGCCGAGCGGCGACTGCAGGCCCTGCTGGTCGATCTTGCGGCGCGCGGCCTCGTCCTTTCGGCGCACGACTGCGCCGAGGGCGGTCTGGCGGTTGCGCTCGCCGAGTGTACGTTCGACACGAACGGCGTGGGCGTCGAGGTGGATGTGCCCTCCGCCGGCGATGGCCTGGCGGAGGAGTGGGCGATCGACGCCACGCTGTTCGGCGAATCGCCGTCGCGCGTTCTGGTCTCCACCGGCCTCGCGCAGCTGGACGACCTGCTGGCAGCCGCGAAGACCGCCGGCGTGCCGGCGACGGTCATTGGGACGACTGGTGGGGCCCGCGTGGCCGTGCGCGTCAACGGTCGCCCGGCGGTTGATGTCGCCGTGTCCGACGCGGAACGAGTCTGGGCGACGGCCCTCGAGCGCTACTTTGCACGCCAGGCGGCGTGAGAGACTAGGATCAACGGCCCATGCCTTGCGATGACCCGATGCTCGACAAGTTCAAGGACGAGTGCGCGGTGTTCGGCATTGCCGGCCACTCCGAGGCGTCGAATCTCGCCTATCTCGGCCTTTATGCGATGCAGCACCGCGGCCAGGAAAGCGCCGGCATTGCCGCCGCGGACGGGCACCGTGTCATCGTCTCGAAGGACATGGGCTACGTCGCCGACATCTTCAATTCGGATCGGCTGACCGCGCTGACGGGCACCTCAGCGATCGGCCATACCCGCTACTCCACGGCCGGCGACAGCATGTTGACCAATGCCCAGCCGATCCTGATCGACTGCGTGCACGGGCAGATCGCGATCGGCCATAACGGCAACCTGATCAACGCGCAGGAACTGCGCGATCATCTCGTGCGCCTCGGGTCGATCTTCCAGACATCGAGCGACACCGAGGTCATCCTGCACCTGTACGCGCGATCCCGCGCGGCCACGATCGAAGATGCCATCATCGAGTCGATCTCGCAAGTCCGCGGCGCGTTCTCGCTGGTCATCCTCACCCCGGACCGGATGATTGCGGCCCGCGACCCGCACGGCTTCCGGCCGCTGGCACTCGGGAAGCTCGGCGACGCCTGGGTCGCCTGCTCGGAAACCTGCGCACTCGATCTCATCGGCGCCACGTACGTTCGCGACATCGAGCCGGGCGAAGTCGTCGTCGTCGGCCCGCAGGGCCTGCGGTCGATCAAGCCGTTCCTGACCGAGCGGCTGGCGCACTGCGTGTTCGAGCACGTCTACTTCGCACGTCCCGACAGCTACGTCTTCGGGAAGAGCGTGAACGAGGTGCGCACGAACCTCGGTCGTGTGCTGGCGCGCGAGGCGCCCATTGACGCCGACGTCATCGTCCCGATTCCCGATTCGGGCGTGTGCGCGGCGGTCGGCTTCGCCGAGGAGAGCGGCATTCCGATGCGGATGGGCCTGATCCGCAATCACTACGTCGGCCGCACCTTCATCCAGCCGCAGCAGTCGATCCGCCACTTCGGCGTGCGCGTGAAGCTGAACCCGGTGAAAAGCATCCTCGAGGGAAAGCGCGTCGTGCTCGTAGACGACTCGATCGTCCGCGGCACGACGAGCCGAAAGATCGTCCGGATGGTCAAGGCGGCTGGCGCCCGCGAAGTGCACATGCGGATCAGTTGCCCGCCGACGATCTCACCCTGCTTCTACGGCGTGGACACGCCGCGCCGCTCGGAGCTTATCGCCGCAACCCACACGCTCGATGAGATCCGGCGGTATCTCGACGCCGAGACCCTGAGCTATCTGAGTCTCGAGGGCATGCTCGAGTCGGTGGGGCACGGGCGCCAGTCGTACTGCACATCGTGCTACACCGGCCAATACCCCGTGGCGTTCCCGAAGAACGAGGCGGCATACCTGCAGCTCACGCTGAAGCCGGTCGAGCCGGAGCACGATCCCGTTACCCCATGATCCCGCGCGCCGGCGTCTACGCCGTCGCCGGCCTCATCGCGGCCGGCGGCGTGAGTGGTGTCTCCTCCCGGATCTGTCTGTCGCCGTTGCTGTGCGCGGAAGGCCTCGGCCTCACGCAGGCGGCCCTGCCGGCCGCGACGACGAAACCGGCGAACGCGCCCGTCTCGGCGAGCGAGCTGGAGGCTGCCATCGGCAAACTCGGTGCGTTCGAGTACGCCGATCGCGCGCAAGCCGCGCAGGTCGTCCGGCGCGCGCCCGGGCAGATGGTGGTGCCGGCCCTTCTGCAGGCAACGGGCGAACACGCAGACGGATACGTGCGATACCGCGCGCTTGTCCTGCTGTCGACATACGCGGACCCGCGTGTTCCCGACGAGATGGAACGCCTCAGCGCCGATCCGAACGATCGGCTCCGCGCGGTCGCCTACGCGTACTTCGAAAAGCACCCGAGCGCGTCGTTGGTGCCGCAACTGCTCCAGGCCTTTGAGAAAGAGGTCGCCGAGTTCGTGCGGCCGGCGCTCGCCCGCGCGCTGGCGGCACACGGCACCGATCCCAAGGTACGGGCGGCGCTGACCCGCGACGTCACGCGTGGACAGGATTTCTTCCGCAGCACGGTCATCGAGGCGCTTGGCGACTACAAGGCCACCTATGCGACGAAGGCGATTGCCGGTGTCGCAACTCTCGAGGGCCCGTTGCAGGACGATGCGGTGCTGGCGTTGGGGAAGATGGGCGACAAGTCGCAGATAGCCGTGCTGGCCGGATTGCAGCAGTCGGCTCCGCGCGAGGTTCAGCCCGCGGTGGCTGCCGCCATCTGCCTGCTCGGATCGAACTGCGACATGCACCGGGGCTACCTGGTAAAGATCGTGGCCTTTGCGGACAGGATTCCCGGGTACCAGGCGCTGTTACGCGGCGGCAGCTGCCGGTCTGGCCGCGCTCGCCGAGCGGGGCGATCGTGACGCGCTGTCGGCGCTGATCGATGCTGGCATTCCGGCACAGGAAACCGCCCGCGCTCCCGTCGCCCTGGCACTCGCCGGCGTTGCGGTGAAGTCTCCGGCCGCGCTGCTCGCGGCGTTCGAGGGACGGCCCGATCGATCCGCCGCGGTGGAACTGCTCCGCGACGGCTTCGACATGCTCGAAGAGGACTTTGCGGAGGAAGGGTTTTACGTCACGATCAGGCGCGCCTATTGGGCAGCCTCGGAAGGTTCCGCGACGCGGGCCACCGCTCAGGAGATTATTCAGAAACTGGAGTTCTGATCGCGACCCGAGTGACCTGATGGACTACCGCCAATCCGGCGTCGACATCGACGCCGGCAACGAAGCCGTTCGACGCATCAAGTCATTGGCTCGGACGACGTTCACGCCGGACGTGCTGTCCGAGATTGGATCGTTCGGCGGCCTGTTCCGCCTGCCGCTGAGCGGCTACAGCGAGCCGGTGCTGGTGTCGTCCGCCGACGGCGTTGGCACGAAGCTGAAGCTCGCCTTCATGTCCGGGCGGCACGATACGGTCGGCCAGGATCTCGTGAACCACTGCGTCAACGACATCCTGGTCCAGGGCGCCACGCCGCTGTTCTTCCTCGATTACCTCGCAACCGGACGACTCGCTCCCGAGGTCGCGGCGGACATCGTGTCGGGCATGGCCAGGGCGTGTCGCGAGAACGGCTGCGCGCTTCTCGGCGGCGAGACGGCGGAGATGCCCGGCTTCTATGCCGACGGCGAATACGATCTTGCCGGCTTCATCGTCGGCATTGTCGATCGCGCACGCGTGATCGACGGGTCCGGGCTCGTGCCCGGTGATGTGTTGATCGGCATTCCCTCGACTGGCCTTCATACCAACGGCTACTCGCTGGCACGGCGCATTGTCTTCGACACACTGGGCTTGTCGCTCGACAGCCTGGTTCCCGGGCTCGGCGTCACGGTCGGCGAGGCGCTGCTCGCGGTCCATCGCAGCTACTTGTCAACCCTGCTGCCGGTGGTCGGCCGTCAGCTCGTGAAGGGCCTGGCGCATGTGACTGGCGGGGGCATCACCGATAACCTGCCGCGTATCCTGCCGGAAGGCCGGCTGGCCTTGATCGAGCGCCGGGCGTGGCGGACCCCACCGCTCTTCCAGTTCCTGGCCGAGGCGGGGGACGTGCCCGACGAAGAGATGCTGCGCGCGTTCAACATGGGGATAGGAATGATCCTGGCGACCGACGAGCGCGATGTCTCGACAGTGTTCGATCTCCTTGGCGAGCACGGCGGCGAGGGCAGCGTCGTCATCGGCCACATCGCCGAAGGCGAGCGCGGCGTGGTCTATATATGAGCGGCGGAGGTGCGAGGCCGGAGCGGCCGCGGCTGGGCGTGCTGATCTCGGGCAGAGGCTCGAATCTTCAGGCGATCATCGACGCGGTGGCCGCCGGTCGGCTCGACGCCGAAATTGCGGTCGTGATTGCCAACCGCCCCGACGCCGCGGGACTCGAGCGCGCGCGGGCGGCAGGCATTGAGACATGTGTCCTGTCGCACAGGGCTTATGCGGATCGCACATCGTACGATAGCGCTCTGGCGTCCGAGCTCAAGAAGCGCGGGGTCCGCTTGGTCTGTCTTGCCGGTTTCATGCGTCTGCTCGGGCCCGCGTTCATCGACGAATTTCCCGACGCCGTCTTGAACATCCATCCCTCGCTGCTGCCGGCATTCCCCGGCCTCGACGCGCAGCGCCAAGCGCTCGACCATGGCGTGACCGTTACAGGCGCGACCGTCCATCTCGTCACGCCGGATCTCGATGCCGGTCCGATCCTGTTGCAGGCCGCGGTCGACGTGAAGGACACCGATACCGTGGAAACCTTGTCGGCCCGCATTCTCGAGCAGGAGCATCGAATCTATCCTGCCGCGATCGCGCTGGCGCTTGCCGACACCTGGCGCGTCGAGGGGCGACGAGTCGTGCGACGCCCCGCCACTCAGGCGTCCAGGATCTGACGGACCTTCGTCATCAGTTGCCGCGCGGTGAACGGCTTCTGGAGGAAGGCGGATCCTGCCTCCAGCACGCCGTGCCGCATCACCGCCTCGTCGGTGTAGCCGGAAAGATAGAGCGCGCGGACGCTCGATCGCGCTGCGACGACCCGCTCGACCAGCTGTCTCCCGCCCATGCGCGGCATCACGATGTCGGTGATGATCAAATCGAGCGCGCCCTGATGATCGTCGGCGAGGCGAATGCCTTCTTCGCCGTCCCGTGCGACCAGGACCTGATGACCATACATCGTCAACACGTCCTGGAGCAGTGCCCGCACGCCCTCAGCGTCCTCGACCAGCAGGATCGTCTCGGTTCCCTGGAGCGACGTCGACTGAACGTCGGCGGCTTCTTTCTGCAACTCGACCCCATCGACACTCGGCAGATACAGCTTGAACACGGTGCCATGTCCGATCTCGCTGTACACCTCGATGTGGCCTTTTGCCTGCTGCACGATGCCGTAGACCATTGCCAGGCCCAACCCCGTACCCTTGCCCGGGTCCTTCGTGGTGAAGAATGGCTCGAAGATTCGCGATCGCGTGTTCTCGTCCATGCCGAGCCCTGAATCCGTCACGGCCAGCAGCACGTAGCGGCCGGGGGCCAGGCCAGGCGTGAACCGTGCGAAGTGCTCGTCGATGGTGGCGTTCGCGGTCTCGACGGTGACGTGGCCGCCGTGGGGCATGGCGTCGCGCGCATTGACCGAAAGGTTCATGAGGATCTGTTCGACCTGTCGTGGATCGATGCGCACGCGCTCGAGATCGGCGGCGAGCGAGACCGACAGCTCGATGTCCTCGCCGATCAACCTGCGCAGCATCTTGGTCAGGTTCGACACGACGCTGTTCAGCTGCAGCACCTGCGGCTCGATGACCTGGCGGCGGCTGAAGGCGAGGAGTTGAGACGTGAGCGCGGCTGCCTGCTCGCCCGCTTGTCGCATCATCAGTACGGGATCGCGCAGCCGGTCACCAGACGGCAGATCGTCCAGGATCATTTCCGTATAGCCGCTGATCACGGTCAGCAGGTTGTTGAAGTCATGGGCGACGCCGCCGGCGAGCCGTCCCACGGCCTCCATCCGCTGCGCCTGCCGCAGCTGCGCCTCGAGGCGCTGGCGATCGGTGACATCGCGAACGATGAGCGTGCGAGAGCCGGCGCCGTACCCGTCGGCGCCCGACTGCGAGACTTCGACCGGGAACCGCTCGCCGTCCGAGCGCAGCCCCCATTCAACGGTGGTCGGGCTCGCGCTGACTGGCTCCTGATCGGTCGACGGCATCTCCGGCAGGAAGACCGTGGCCGCCCGGCCAAGCGCGTCGTCTGCGGCGCACCCGAACATGCGTTCGGCGGCGGGATTGAAGAGGGTAATGGCGCCCGCGCCGTTCACCGCGAGGATGGCGTCCTGAGCCGAGGCGATGATCGCGCCCAACCTCGCTTCCGATTCCGCAAGGCGGCGCTCCATCTGCACCTGCTCGAGAACGCGCCTGACCGCTTCGGGCACGTAATCCAGATACTCGCGCGACTTCGTAACGAAATCGCGGACGCCGGATCGCAGCGCGCGGATCGCCGTGCCGGCGTCGCTGAAGCCGGTCACGAGGATGACCGGAATGTTCCAGCCTTCTTCGCGGAGGTGGCCGTAGAAGGTCAGACCGTCGAGCTCACCGGGGAGGCCATGGTCGAGCAGGATGAGAGAGACCGGTTCGGAAGCCAGGCGCGTTCGCGCCGCCGCGGCGTTGTCAGCGGTGACGACCCGATAGCCCGCGCGTTCCAGACGTCTGCGCTCCAGCGCCACGACGCCGGCGTCGTCTTCAACGATCAGGACCGTTTCAACAGTGCCGGCCATCGCAATCGACACGCGGCACCGAGCGGCAGGTGCGCGGGCCGCCGGCGCATTCCACCTGCCGAAAACCAGACGTTCGTTTGGGGGGCGGGACGAAGCCTACCACAGTCATTGAGGCTGCTTTCACAGTGTAAACCGAGGCTGATGAAGTACTTACGCTGAGCTTAATGGATGAGTTGCACACGAAATTGCGTCCGTGCACAGCGTTGCACTGTTCGTTTTTCTCCAGCCCAGCGTTACCTAGATCATCGAGCACGAGGTAGCTGCCGGTGGCCACTCGACACGTATTTACGCTGACGCCAAGAGAACAACAGATCGTCACTGCGCTGCGGCGCGGCGACACGACGCGTCAGATCGCAGACGCGCACGGCCTCTGCCGTCAAACCGTGAAGAATTACCTGACGACCATCTATGAAAAGCTGGGCGTGACGGGTCGTCTCGAGCTGCTGCAGTCCGAGCTGCAGCCGTCGCAGTTGACCGGCGGCTCGGCGCCTCAGCATCTCTGATACGCTTCCCCTGTGTTCAAGGGGATTGTCCTCGCTGGCGGGAGCGGCACGCGGCTCTCGCCATTGACGAGGGCTGCCTCCAAGCAGCTCCTCCCCGTCTACAGCAAGCCCCTCATCTACTATCCGTTGTCCACGCTGATGCTCGCGGATATTCGCGACATCCTGATCATCACCACGCCGCAGGACGAGCCCCGATTCCGGCACCTGCTCGGCAGCGGCGAGGACTTCGGCGTCCGCTTTTCCTATGCCGCGCAACCATCGCCCGGGGGACTGGCGGAAGCCTTTCTCATTGGCAAGACGTTCATCGGCCGCGACAAGGTTGCGCTCGCGCTCGGCGATAACATCTTTTACGGCTCGGGGCTGCAGGACATTCTTCGCACCGCCGCTCAGGCCGACCGCGGCGCCACGGTGTTCGCCTATACGGTGAAGGATCCGGAACGTTACGGGGTGATCGAGCTCGACCGGAATGGTCGTCCGATCAGCCTCGAGGAAAAGCCCACGCGTCCGCGATCGCCGTACGCGGTGACGGGCCTGTATTTCTATGACAACGATGTCGTGGAGATCGCGTCAGGGCTGAGGCCCTCCGCACGAGGCGAACTCGAGATCACGGATGTGAATCGGACGTACCTCGAACGAGGAACGCTGCGGGTCGAGGTGCTCGGCCGCGGCGTGGCGTGGCTCGATACCGGCACGTTCGAGGCGCTGCTCCAGGCCTCGACGTTCGTGCAGAGCATCGAGGAACGGCAGGGGCTGATGCTCTCCTGCCTCGAAGAGATCGCGTTCCGTCGCGGGTGGATTGGGGTCGACACTGTCGAGCGCCTCGGCAAGGGCATGGCGGGCAATCAGTATGGCCAGTACCTGCTCCGTCTCGCCGCTCACGGAGACTGAGTGATCTCGGGGGCTCGACGCTCGGCGACGACCAGGAGGCAGGCACACAGATGCCGCCAGCGGGGTGAGCGAAAGAGACGGATAGCCGCGAGCTCCAGGGCTGCGGCGGGCGGGACATGCGCCAGCTGCGCAGACGACTCGACGTACTCGAGACGATCGAGTCGCCATTGGGGGCCGTTCAACAGCTCCGTGAGCACCGCTTCGGTGTTCGCGCGATAGTGGGTCGGATAGATGTCGTCCTCGGCTCGCCCAAGCAGCGCACCCGCGAGCGGCGCCAGCAGGTGATTGGGCAGGAGTCGCGTGAGGCGTGTCGTGTAACCGCTCGCGTTGGGTGTATGGATTAGCAGCCGGCCCCCCGGCCGCAGGACCCGTGCGATCTCCTCGAAGAGCAGCGCCGGATGCTCGACGTGCTCGACCACCATGTTTGCGGTGGCGAGGTCGAAGGATTGGCTGCGAAACGGCAATCGTTGAATATCGCCGCGGATCCGATGGGTGAGCCCGTGATGCCTCGCGAGCGCTCTGTCGTCGGCATCGATGCCGACGATGGCGCGATTCGCAATCGCCTCGCGCAGCCGGGTCTGGTCGACAAATGGCGGCAGGAAGTCGTGACCGCAACCCAGATCAAGCCAGTGCGACGCGCGCGAAACCTCGGTCAGGAGCGCCCGCGCGTACGCGTGTTGCGAATTCACGAGACCGGGCGCCAGCCGGGTCGCGAGGCGCCAGTACGCGCGGTCCGCCCAGCGGCGGTAGGCTCCGTTCAGGGTCGACGGCATGACATCGTGCGATTGCTCAAATACTAGTCTGAGGGGTTGGAGTAGCCGATGCGCGTGATCGAAACCGCTTTACCGGAGATCCGTGTGCTCGAGCCAGCCGTGCATCGTGACGGTCGCGGGTTCTTCCTGGAATCGTTCCGGGCCGATCGGCTGGCCGCACTCGGCATCTCGGACACCTTCGTCCAGGACAACCATTCGCGATCGATCGCGCGCACCCTGCGCGGCCTTCACTGGCAATGGCGTCGGCCGCAATCCAAGCTCATTCGCGTGGTATCCGGCGCGATCTTCGACGTCGTGGTTGACATTCGCCGGCAATCGCCCACCTTCGGTCGCTGGGTCGCGGTGAACTTGTCCGCCGACGATTTCCGCCAGCTTTATGTGCCCGCTGGCTTCGCCCACGGCTTCTGCGTCCTCACGGACACGGCCGATGTCGAATACAAGTGCAGCGGCTATTACGACCCGGCTGGTGAGGCGGGCATGCGATGGGACGACCCAGCAGTCGCCATTGAGTGGCCGATATCCGACCCAATCCTGTCGCACCGGGACAGCCAGCATCCCCCATTTGCCCCAGATCGCGCGGATTTGCTCTAAACATTGTGGGGGCAGGCCCTGAACAGCCGGGTTCGGCGCATCAATCTGTGCCCGAGTGTGTCTGGCTCGATACCGAAACCCCGAATTGACGGTTGAAAGACTTTTGTCTCCTGCTAGAATCACTTTTTACGCCGGGGGGGAGGTTTTCAGGTTGAGCTGGCCCCGATAGCTCTTCCTGCGTTCGCCGAGCGGTCACTCGTCGAACACCGGCAATTCCCCTGCGCGGCGTAGGTCTGCCAGCGGCAGATCGAGGAAGGCCGGGAATCACATCTGGCCGAGCGAGCACTCGGCGTCGCTTTGAGTGGTGCGCCTGATTCGTGCGATGGGCCTGTTGTAGGCGCATCGCTCGCAGGCGCCTTGATGCAGGATACGGCGCGTCTGGCAGGCGGCGCCCGTTTCCCTGTCTGCATGGGTTTGGCGGACATGAGACATCTCAACGCAGAACTGATCGGATCCAGTTCACAACTTCGCGAGCTGCAGGAAGAGATCGAACGCGTCTCGGCGTCGGACGCCAAGGTCCTCGTCACCGGCGAAAGCGGAGTCGGCAAGGAACTTGTAGCGCGTGCCATTCATGAAGGGAGCCACCGGTCACGCGAGCCCTTTGTGCCCATCAACTGTGCCGGATTGCCCGAGACCCTTCTCGAGTCGGAGCTCTTCGGTCACGTGAAGGGAAGTTTTACCGGCGCCTATCGCGACAAGCCGGGCAAGCTCGAGTTCGCCGATCGCGGCACGGTCTTCCTGGATGAAGTTGGCGAGATGACCTTGCGGATGCAGGGACTCCTGCTGCGCTTCCTCGAAACGGGCGAGCTGCAGAAAGTCGGCTCCGACCGGACGAGCGGACGCGTCGATGTTCGCACGATCGCCGCGACGAACCGCGATCTTCGCGCGATGATCGCCGACGGCCGCTTCCGCGAAGACCTGTTCTACCGGCTGAACGTCATTCACTTGGTCGTGCCGCCGCTGCGCGAGCGCCGCGAAGACATCCCGGGCCTGGTGACTCACTTCCTGGGCCGCTTCAGCAAGAACGGGTCGGCGCACGTCAAGAGCATCGCGCCCGAGGCGTTGAACGCGCTGTGCGAGTATCCGTGGCCGGGCAACGTCCGCGAGCTCGAGAACGCGATCGAGCGCCTCGTCGTGAAAACGCGCTCCGAGACGGCCAGCCTCGAGGATCTGCCGCTCGAAGTGCGGATCCAGCGCAACGTCTCGCTGCGACCGAAACGGGAGCGGCGCAAGACGATCGTCGACGATCTCTACCGGCGACTGCGTGAGGATCAGGAATCGTTCTGGACCGTGGTGTACCCGCTGTACATGCAGCGCGAAATCACCAAGGACAATGTGCGCGAAGTCGTCCGCAAGGGGCTCGAGGAGGCGCGCGGCAACTATCGCATCGTCGCGAAGCTGTTCAACATGGCGCCGAACGACTACAAGCGGTTTCTCAACTTCCTGCGCAAACACGACTGCCAGCTCCCCTTTAAGGAGTATCGCCAGTGAGGTCTGATCGAGGCATCCGACTCGCGTCCGCGATCGTCGCGATCGCGCTCGTCGCGCCTGCGTGGGGCGCGGCGCAAACCCCCGCTCCGCAGCAGCCGGCCCAGCAGACGCCGCCCGCCCCGGCGCCTACGGCTACACCGCCGCCGCAGGCGCCGCCCGCGACATCGCCCGCCCCTGCGCAGGGCGCGACGAAGCCGCCGGCCGTGCAGGCGCCGGCGCCTCCCGGGGCCCAGACGCAGACCGTGCCGACGACAGGCGTTCAGCCGCCGCCTGGCTATGTCATCGGTGCACGCGACGTGTTGAGCGTGATCTTCTGGCGCGACAAGGACATGTCGGCGGACGTGAGCGTGCGTCCCGACGGCATGATCTCGCTGCCGCTGATCAACGAAGTGCGCGCGGAAGGTCTGACGCCCGACCAGCTGCGTGATCAGGTCGCACAGCGGGCCGCCCGTTACGTCGCCGATCCGACCGTGTCGATCGTCGTCCGCGAGATCAACAGTCGGCAGGTGTTCATCACGGGGGAAGTGAACAGGCCGGGCGCCTATGCCCTCATGGTGCCGACGAGCGTGATGCAGCTCATCTCGCTGGCGGGTGGTTTGCGCGAGTACGCCAAGACCAAAGACATCGTCATCATTCGCACCGAAGCCGGCAAGCAGACGGCGATTCAGTTCAACTACAAGGACGTGATGAATCGCAAGAAGCTGACGCAGAACATCCTGCTTCAGCCCGGCGACACGGTCATCGTCCCCTGACCTGAGCGAAGTCGAGCCGTGACCACTATCTCCCGCATTCGGGCGCTTATCGTGTCGGCGCTCATCGTCTGTGCGTGGCCGCTGCCGGTCGCTGCACAGACCACTGAGGGCGGCGGTCAGGGGGGAGTGCGCCTCAGGGCGGCGGCGAGAGCGAAGGTGACGGCTCGGTGCTCACACGGCCGTTCCGGGGGCTGTTCGGGCTCGGCGACTCGGGAAGAACCGGCCTTGCGCTCAGCGGCGATCTCTTCGGTGCCTACGACGCCAACGTTGCAGCGACGCTGCCAGGCAGGGCGTTCGATCCGCGCTATCAGCGAAGCGGTTGGTACGCGGGTGCCAATTCGCAGCTGCAGGGGAACTGGCGTGGAGAGCGGGCTGCATTGAACGGGTGGGCGGCGGCAGGCACGAACTACTACCCCGAATTCGGCAATCCATTCGTGCCCAGCTACAGCGCCGGCCTCGGGTTCAGCCGGCCGTTGGGACAACGCAATTCATTTCAGCTCGGCCAAACATTTCAGGTACTCGCCGTATTCTCTGAGCGGGTTCTTCGCGGACGCCCCGCAGTTTGACGACCTGCCGCTCCCGCCGGTCGCGCTGGATCCCGCCGGGGACGTGAGCGGCAATACCATCGCTCGCTACTCGACATCGGTGGCGTTTACGCGGCAACTCAGCCGAAGCGCCACCTTCACGGCCGGGTACGCGTATTCACGCAGCAATTACCAGTCCTTCGATCGCTCGTACGAGCAGCAGCATGGCAGTGTGATGTTCAACCGCCAGCTGACGCGTCATGCCAGCCTGCGTCTCGGCTACGGCTATCGCTCCGCCACCAGCGAGGTCGGGCTGCCCGGAGAACCGCGTCTCACAAACGAGATGCAGGACATCCAGGTAGGGATCGACTACAACCGATCGCTGACGCTGTCGATGTCCCGCCGGACGCGCATCAGTTTCAGCACCGGCACGTCGTATCTCGGTCGGAGCGATCTCTCTGGCAGTGACTTGGATGCGCAAAGGCGATCGCGCTTTTACATCACCGGTAACGCGACGCTTACTCACGAGATGGGTCGGACTTGGCGGACGGGCCTCGTCTACCAACGCAGTGCCGGATTCTCGGAGCTGGCCTTCGAGCCGGTCACGTCCGACTCGGTGACGGCATCCCTCTCCGGCCTGCTCGGGCGCCGCATCGAGTTCTCCGCTCAAGCCTCCGCGTCCTCGGGGCACGTTGGAGACCGTCGGACGAACGACGATTACACGAGCTACAGAGCCACCGCGCAGTTGCGGCGCGCCATCACGCGTTACCTGGCGGCGCGTGTCGCATACCTGTATTACCAACACGATTTCGCTAATCAGATCAGGCTGCCGATCGGGTTTCCGCAAGCGCTCGAGCGAAATGGAGTGCAGTTCGGCATCAACGTGTGGTTCCCGATCCGTTGAGATGAGGTGAGACGTGATTCCTGGAAAGAAATATCGCCCGGAAGATTTCCTCCGCGTGTTCCTCGCGAGGAAGTGGCTGTTCATCGTGCCGTTCGTGACCGTCGCGCTGACCACCGCGCTCATCGTCTATTTTCTGCCCGATCGCTACCGTTCCAGGGCGGTGGTGCAGGTCGTACCTCCGCGGATCCCCTCGGATCTGATCAAGTCGAATCCGCGCGCCAGCCTGGACGTCCGGCTGGGAAACATGGTGCCAAAAATTCTGACCCGCACGCGGCTGGAGAGCTTGATTTCCGAGTTCAATCTCTATCCCGAACAGCGGCGCACCGAGCTGATGGAAGACGTGATCGAGCGGATGAACCGCGACATCAACGTCAACGTGGTGCGTGGGAACGCTTTCCAGGTCTCCTATGAGGCGGAGGACCGCGTCACGGCGCTGCGAGTGACGGCGCGGCTGGCGCAGGTGTTCATCGATGAAAGCTTTCGGGATCGTGAAATCTACATGCAGGGTACCAGCCAGTTCATCGACTCGCAGCTGGAGGAAACGCGCCAGCGTCTTGTCGACCACGAGAAGAAGCTCGAGGAATACCGACGTCTGCACGCCGGCGAGCTGCCGTCGCAGCAGACGTCGAACCTGACCGCGGCCACAAACGCGCAGATGCAGCTGCAGTCGGTCAACGACACGCTGGGTCGCGATCGCGACCGGCTGCAGGCGCTCGAGCGCGAGCAGAACGAGCTGATGAGCCAAGAACCGGCCGCGGCGCCTCTCGCCGTCGACGTCGATGCAGGGACCGGCACCGCGGCTCAGCAACTCGAGGCCGCGCGTCGACAGCTTCGCCAGATGGAGCTCCGGCTCAAACCCGAGCACCCGGACATCGTGCGCGCGAAGCGCATCATCGCCGACCTCGAGCAGAAGGCTGAGGCCGAGGCGCTACAGACACCGGTATCGACAGCGGGCGGCCGAGTGACCTCGACCGAAAGAGCCCGCCAGCAGCGGTTGTCTGACATTAAAGAGGGCATCGAGGCGCTACGCTCCCAGATCGCCAGACGCGAGCGCGATGCCGAGGGGATTCGCGACCGTCTCGGCACGTATCAATCTCGTGCCGAAGCGGCCCCGACACGCGAGACCGAGCTGATCGGCCTCAATCGCGACTACGACGCTCTGCGGCAGCTGTATGGCGATCTCTTGAAGAAGAGCCAGCAATCGGAGATGGCCGCCGCGCTCGAATCACGTCAGATTGGAGAGCAGTTCCGACTGCTCGAAGCGGCCCGCGCGCCGGAGCGGCCGGTGAGCCCGAATCGTCCGCAACTCAACCTCCTCGGCCTGTTTGGCGGCATCGCGCTCGGCCTCGGGTTCGTCGCCTTGGCCGAGTACCGGGACACCACGTTCAAGAGCGATGACGACATCATGATTTCGCTGGCGCTGCCAGTGCTGGCGATGATTCCCAACATGGTCACGCGCACCGAGCGACGGCACCGCCGCAGACGAAGGGTGATGATGTCCGTGACGGCCGTGCTCGTGGCACTGGCCGTGGCGGCCACTGCGGTCTGGTTCGTGTGGCACGCCTAGGATCGATGTCACATGTATCAGGAATTTTTCGGCCTTCGTGAGCTGCCCTTCGACCTGAGCCCGGATCCGCGGTATCTGTACCTGACCGCGCGGCACAGCGAGGCGCTCGCGAACCTGCAGTACGGCATCTCGGCGCGCAAGGGCCTGACCCTGCTGGTCGGCGAGGCGGGCACCGGGAAGACAACGCTGGTCCGCGCCGCGCTCGAGTCGAAGGCGTGCCGATCGGCGCGGGCGCTGTACTTGAACAACCCGACGCTGACGCGTGGCGAGTTCCTCGAGTTTCTCGCCGACGGCTTCGGCCTGGGCAGCGACGTGGCCAGCTCGAAGGCCATGCTCCTCAAGCACCTCGAGCGTGAGCTGATCAGCCGGCGGCAGCGAGGCGTCATCACGGCGCTCGTCATCGACGAGGCACAGAGCCTGCCGTACGAGCTGCTCGAAGAGATCCGTCTGCTCGCCAACATCGAGACGAACACCGAGAAACTATTGCCGCTGGTCCTCGCCGGACAGCCGGAGCTCGCCGATCGGCTCAATGAGCCGTCGCTGCGTCAGCTCAAGCAGCGCGTAGCGCTCCGCTGCACTCTGGGATCGCTGACGCGCGAGGAAACATCGGCCTATATCACCGGTCGTATCCGGCATGCCGGTGGCGAGCGCGGTCTTCTGTTCACGCCGGACGCCGTGGATCTGGTGTACCAGCACTCGCGGGGCGTGCCACGCACGATCAGCGTGATTTGCGACAACGCGCTGGTCAGCGGCTTCGCGCTTCAGCAGAAGCCCGTCGGTGCGACGATCGTGCAGGAAGTCTGTCGCGACTTCGATTTTCGTGCCGCGCCCGAGAGCCGCTACGTGCCGAGCGTTCCGGCGTCCGCGTTGGTTGGACCGCGGCCGTCGAGTCCGAGTCCGATCGGGACCGGGCCGGCAACGGAGCCGCGCGCCGCCGACGACGGCGCGGCCGCACCGGTGGCGGTGCGATCGGACAGTCACCCTGGAGAAGGCGCCATGTTCAGCTCGTTTACGAGGCGTCGCCGCTTCTCGTTCTTCTGAGCGGCCGAGGCGTCAACTACGAACGAGCTCGTGAGGGGAGAGAGCATCAGCAATGAGCCGCCTTGAGGAAGCTTTGAAACGGTCGGGAACCGGCGGGCTGTTCGGTGGCCAGCACGAGGAGCCGGCGGCAGCGCCGGCGCCCGTCGACGCGCCATCGCCTGACGCGCCGTCAGAGGCATCCAGCTCCGACGTCTCGCCGCAGGTGCTGGCGCGGCGACCCGACGCGGCGAGTTCGGGCGCGCCACCAGAACGCACGCCGGCGCTCTTCGATCCGGCCGACATTACAACCGAGCCGGGCCCCGTCGCGACAGCGGCCGGTGTTGCCGAGAAGGTGGTCGTCGATGCTGAGACGAATCCCGCATCCGTCGAGCAGTACCGCCGCCTCGCGGCGGTCCTCCATCACGCGCAGAACGAGCGCGGCCTGCGCGTGATCATGGTGACGAGCGCTCTGCCGGGTGAGGGAAAGACGCTCACCGCCTCGAACCTCGCCTTGACGCTGTCGGAATCGTACCAGCGCCGCGTCCTGCTCGTCGATGCGGACCTGCGGCGGCCCTCGATCCATCAGCTGTTCGCGCTGCCCAGCCTCTCAGGTCTCAGCGACGGCCTCCGCTCGGTGGAAGACCGCAAGCTGACGCTCGTGGAAGTGTCGTCGCGCCTCACGGTCCTGCCGGCGGGACGGCCCGATCCCGATCCGATGAGCGTCCTGACGTCGAGTCGCATGCAGTTCGTGCTCGACGAAGCGCGCGAGAAGTTTGATTGGGTGATCGTCGACACGCCTCCGGTGGGCCTGATGCCCGACGCCCATCTACTCGCCGCCATGGTCGACGGCGCCATCCTGATCGTCGGCGCCGGCATGAGTCCGCACCGGACGGTCGCCAAGGCGGCCGAGGTAATCGGCCGCGAGCGGATTCTGGGCGTTGTCCTGAACCGCGTCCAGGACAACGACATGTCGCACGACGGTTACTACTACTCCTATTACGGGACCGGCACGAGTCTGAAACGCTGATGTTCATCCCGAGAAGCAGCCTGACCGCGCGCACGCTGGCGCTGGTCTGCTTCGAGGCAGCGCTCATCGCGCTGGCCGTGGCAGCCGGCGCGTGGCTGCGGCTCGGGGGCGATGCGCGCATTCTCTTCCTGGTCGAGTTCGGCTGGCAGAAGACGCTGTTTGTCGCGGTCGTCTGCCAGCTGTGCCTGTATTATTCCGACCTGTACGACTTTCGTACCGTTTCGGATCGCCGCGAGCTGTTCGTCCGTCTGACGCAGGCACTCGGCGCGACCAGCGTCATCCTCGCGGTCGCCTACTTCTGGTTCCCGCAGCTCATGCTCGGCCGCGGCGTGTTCATCATGTCTGCCGGCGTCGTCTTGTTGGTGATTACCGGCTGGCGCGTGGCCTTCGAGTGGATTACCCGCGCCCTTGGTCCACGGGAGCGGCTGCTGTTGATCGGCACTGGCCCCGGCGCCGTCGAACTGGCGCGAGAGCTTCACGAGCTTCGCCACACGCTCGGTGTGCAGATCGTCGGATTCGTCGATCCGGACCCCGCACAGGTTGGCAAGCCAGTGCTCAATCCGGGCGTCGTCGGCACGATTGCCGACGTGCCCGCGATCGTTCGCGCACAGCGAGTCGATCGCGTCGTCGTCAGTCTCGCGGACGCCCGGGGCAAACTGCCGGTCGATCAGCTGCTCGAGATGAAGCTGAACGATGGCGTGGCTTTCGATCACCTTGCGTCGGTGTACGAGGAATACACCGGGAAGATCGCGGTCGAGAATCTGCGTCCGAGCTGGTTCATCTTCTCGGACGGCTTCCGCAAGTCGCCGGCGCTCATCACGGTCAAGCGCGTGATCGATCTGATGGTTGGAGCGATTGGGTTCGTGCTCGCTCTGCCAATCATGCTGATCGTTGCCTTCCTGGTGAAGCTGACGTCGCGCGGGACCGGTCCTCTACCACCAGGCTCGTGTCGGTCAGCATGGGCGCATCTTCACGGTGCACAAGTTCCGCTCGATGGTGAACGATGCCGAGGCCGGCACCGGAGCGGTCTGGGCGCAGCTCAACGACACCCGCATCACGCCGGTCGGGCGATTTCTCCGACGGACGCGGCTCGACGAACTGCCGCAGCTCTGGAACGTGCTGCGCGGCGACATGAGCCTCGTCGGCCCGCGTCCCGAGCGGCCGGAATTCGTCCGCTCGTTGACCGACCAGATTCCGTTCTACGGTCAGCGCCACGTCGTTCGGCCCGGAATCACCGGCTGGGCCCAGGTGCGCTACACCTACGGCGCGAGCGTCGAAGACGCGATGGAGAAGCTCCAGTACAACCTGTACTACATCAAGAACATGTCGCTGGCGCTCGATCTGTTCGTCCTGTTCTCGACGGTGAAGACCGTTCTGCAGCGGCAGGGAGCCTGAACGTGATCGTCAACGCGATGACGATCGACGTCGAAGACTACTTTCACGTCTCGGCCTTCGAGGGCGTCGTCCGGCGCGACGCCTGGGATTCGTACGAGCGGCGCGTCACCGCCAATACCCGGCGGTTGCTCGAGATCTTCGCGCGCGCCGAGGTTCACGCCACGTTCTTCGTCCTTGGCTGGGTCGCCGAGCGCGAGCCCGCGCTCGTTCGTGCGATCGTTGCCGGCGGCCACGAGCTGGCATCACACGGTTTCGCCCACCGGCTGATCTACGACCAGGAGCCGGTCGCGTTTCGCGACGACGTCCGCACCGCGAAGGCGTTGCTCGAGCAGATCGGCGGCGTGCGCGTCCGCGGCTATCGCGCCCCGAGCTTCTCGGTGACGCCACGTTCGCGTTGGGCGTTGGACGTCCTGGTGGAGGAAGGATACACGTACGACGCCAGCATCTTTCCGATCCGCCACGATCGGTATGGCATGCCGGGCGCTCCCCGGCATCCTTACGCCGAGCGCGCGGGCACCGGCTCCATCGCGGAGGCGCCGGCCACGACGGTGACCCTGGGTCCGATGACGATGCCGGCGGCGGGTGGCGGCTACTTCCGGATCTTCCCGTATGCGTTCACGCGGTGGGCCATCCGGCGCGTGAACGGGCAGGAGCGGATGCCGGCGATTGTGTATCTGCACCCGTGGGAGGTGGATCCGGCGCAGCCGCGCATCCACGCCGGCCGCCTCAGCCTGTTCCGCCATTACACCAACCTCCATCGCACCGAGCGGCGACTCGAACAGTTGCTGAGAGATTTCAGGTTCGCCCCGCTCGGCCACATCCTCGAGGGTCTCCAGCTTCTGCCCGCGTCGCGGAGCGCCGCATGATCGGGCGGGTGCAGCCCGCCGCGGCGGTCCTCGACCAGACGCGTCTTGCAGTCTCGTCGACCGACAACGCGGTCGAATGGGACGCGCACGTCGCCACGCACCGCCACGCGACGGCCTATCATCAGTGGGGCTGGCGCCTCGTCTTTCACGACGCGTTCGGCCATCCCTCGCACTACCTCATCGCGCGGCGAAACGGCCGGGTCACCGGCGGGCTCCCGCTGGTCGAGTTCCGCTCGCGCATCTTTGGCGCGTTTGCTGTCTCTCTCCCGTTCGTCAACTACGGCGGTGTGGTGGCCGACGACGAAGAAACCGCCGCCGCACTCGTGGCCGAGGCCGTGAGCTGGGCTCGCACGCGGGGGCTTTCGCACGTCGAGCTGCGGCATCTGTCAGAGAAGGCGGCGCCGTGGCCCGCCAAGCGACACAAGGTGGCCATGTGGCTGCCGCTCGAGCGGGACGACGCGGCGCAGTGGACGGCCCTCGATCGGAAAGTCCGGAATCAGGTGCGCAAGGCTGAAAAGGCCGGGCTCTCCGCCGACACTGGGGGCGCCGACCGGCTCGATGAGTTCTACGACGTCTTCGCGCGCAACATGCGGGATCTCGGTACGCCCGTCTACCATCGTCGCTTCTTCGCCTCGATTTTCCGCGCCTTTCCTGGCGCGGCGCGCGTGTTCGTCGTGACGACTCGGCCAAGTCCCGGTTGCGGCGTCGATCACGATTCGCTGGCGAAACACCGTGGAAGTGCCGTGGGCGTCGTCGCTGCGCGAGCACAGCGACAAGTCGCCGAACATGCTCCTGTACTGGACGATGTTGAAGACCGCGATTGCGGAGGGCGCAAGCCGCTTCGACTTCGGCCGCTCGACGCCGGATGAAGGCACGTTTCATTTCAAGCGGCAATGGGGAGCTGCGCCGCATCCGCTCGTGTGGGAGTACGCGGGTCTCGCCGGCACACTGCCCGATCAGAGCCCGAAGAACCCCAAATTCCAGCTGGCCATTTCGCTGTGGCGGCGGCTGCCGATGGCCGTTGCGAACCGCATTGGTCCGGTCGTCGTTCGCAACATTCCCTGATTCGTCACCATGCGCCCAGACGATCCCGCGGTCTCCGCGACGCCAATCGACCTGCCGGCATCCGCGCCTCCGACCCTCTTCGTCGTTGTCGACACCGAGGAGGAGTTCGACTGGTCGGCCCCTGTCTCGCGCCAAAGCACCAGCGTCACGGCGATGCGTCACATCGGTCGCGCCCAGCAGCTCTTCGATCGCTTCAACATCGTCCCGACCTATGTCATCGACTATCCGGTCGCATCAAAGGTCGAAGGGTCGGCACCGCTGGCCGAGTTCGCGTCGACGGGACGGGCGACGATTGGCGCGCACCTCCATCCATGGGTGACACCGCCCCATGACGAGGAGGTTTCGCGCGCCCACAGCTTCGCGATGAACCTCCCGGCCGCCCTCGAAGCCGCCAAGCTGGCGACGATGGTCGAGATCATCGACCGGGCCTTCGGAGCTCGCCCGCAGATCTACAAGGCCGGCCGTTACGGGATCGCGGCGCGGACGCTCGCGACGCTCCACTCGCTCGGGTTCACGGTGGACACGAGCGTCAACCCGCACATGAACTACACATCAGAGGCGGGACCAGACTTCCGGCGGTTCGATGCGCGGCCCTGCTGGTTGAGCCATGCTCTGCTCGAGATTCCTTGCACGACAGGGTTCGCCGGACTCGCAGGGACGGCCCTGGGGTCGCGGTTGCACGGCGCCGCGCTTGCCACTCCGCCTCAACTCCGTGCAGTCGGCATCCTGGCGCGCCTGGGAGTGACCAATCGCATCATGCTGTCGCCGGAGGGGAGCACGCTCGACGAGATGAAAGCGGTGACCCGCGCGCTTCTCGCTCAGGGCCTTCGAACCCTGACCTTCTCGTTCCACAGCCCCTCGGTCGAAGCGGGCCACACGCCGTACGTGCGCTCGCAGGCCGATCTCGGCCGGTTTCTTCAATCGATCGAGCAATACTTCGAGTTCTTCTTCGGCGAGCTGGGTGGGCACACGACCACGCCGCTCGCATTCAGGGCGGGATTGTCTGCCGCAACGGAGCGTCACTGAATGAAGGTGCTCGGGATCTCACCGCTCGACAAGGATTCGACGGTGACCATAGTCGAGGACGGCCGCATCCTGTATGCGGCCGGAGAAGAGCGATTCACCCGCGTCAAACTGCAGACCGGCTTCCCGTGGCAGGCGCTTCAGGACGGCCTCGATCGCACTAGTACGCAGCCGGACGATCTCGCGGTCGTGACCTACCCGTTTCTCGGATGGGAGGAGGAAACGCGACTGTTCGGGCGCAACCTCGAGCGCGAGCGCGAGTTCCTTGACGACGCCGAGAACGCGGCGACCAGCGCGCAGATCCGCCAGGCCGCGTCGCGCGTGCCGGCCCGCACGGGCACGATTCCAGGCCTGCGCGAACCCAACGAGAAGATGGAAAAAGGGTTCGCGAAGACGCTCGCCTACAAGCTGCTGGCGAGCGAGGGCGTGGTCTCGAGGAACGTGGCGAAGCGCCTCTCGGACCAGTGGGGCCGTGAAGCGTCTGCCTTCCATCGCAAGTGGCATGTCGAGCTGGAAGGCGCCCTCGATGAATTGGGGCTGCTGAAGAAGCTGAAGCGCATCGAACATCACGACAGCCACGCCGCCAATGCTTACTACGGAAGCGGGTTCGACGAAGCGCTGATCGTGACGCTCGACGGTTACGGAAGCGGCCTCGCCGGGTCGGTCGCGGTCGGCCGCGGCGGCCGAATCGAGCGCGTGCACGGCGTCGAGTTTCCTCACTCGCTCGGCACGTTCTACGAATCGGTGACGTCAGGTCTCGGCTTCAAACCGAGCCGGCACGAGGGAAAGATCGTCGGCCTGGCCGCCTACGGCGAGCCGGCGGTGTTGCGGGAGGTGCTGCTGTCCCGTTTTCACCGTGAACCCGGCTCGTTCCGGATCGTCGAGAGCAACAACATGTACTTTGCGCGCATGCTGGCGTCGGAGTTTCCGAAGATCGACGTCGCGGCGGCGTATCAACACGTCCTCGAGGTGGTGGCCACGCGAGTACGTCGCCCATTACCTGCAGCAGACCGGCATCGGCAACCTGGTGCTGTCGGGCGGTGTCGTGGCGAACGTCAAGTTGAATCAGCGGCTGCGCGAGTTGCCCGGTGTGAACGGCATCTTCGTCCACCCCAACATGGGCGACGGCGGGTGCGGCACGGGCGCGGCGATGCTCGAGTTCGTCGGCAACTCGGGGTTGATGGAACGCCTGCCAGACGTGTTTCTGGGCCCCGACTTCACGGACGATCAGATTGTCGATGCGTTGACGCGGGCGCAGCTGCCATTCGATCGCTATCCGGCGATCGAGGCGAAGATGGCCACGCTGATTGCCGCCGGCAAGGTGGTGGCACGGTTCAATGGACGCATGGAATACGGACCACGCGCGCTGGGCAACCGGTCGATTCTCTATCACGCCAAGGAGCCGAGCGTGAACCAGTGGCTCAATCAGCGACTGGGGCGCACCGAGTTCATGCCCTTTGCCCCGGCGACCCTCGCCGAGCACCGGCACGCGTGCTATCGCAACGTGGACGGCGCGGCCTATGCCGCCGAGTTCATGACGCTCACATTCGACTGCACGGACGAGATGAAGCGCACCTGCCCGGCCGCCGTGCACGTGGACGGGACCGCGCGGCCGCAGCTGGTCACAGCGACCTCGAACCCCGGCTTCCACGCGATTCTCATCGAGTACCACAAGCTGACTGGCGTACCGTCGGTCATCAATACCAGCTTCAACATGCACGAGGAGCCGATCGTCTGCACGCCGGACGATGCGATTCGGGCGTTTCTGCAGGGGAACCTGGATTACCTGGCCATCGGCGGTTGCCTGGTGGCACACCCGTCGATGCGGCACTGACGTGGAGCCGCGGGCGGAAGCATTCTCGGACGTCGAGATCAAGGCGGTGCTCGACAATTGCCGGCTCGACTACGTGTATGAGCCGGACTGGACCAGGCTTGTGTCGCGGACATGTGGATTGCTGGCGAATGCGAAGACCGTCGCGTGGTTTCAGAACGCCCGCGCCGGCGGCCTGCCGGCGGCCCATCGCGGAACGAGTGGTGCTGAGCGATCCGACCGCCAGATTCGTCCGCGACAACGTCAACGGGTTCCTGCTGGGCCGGCCGCTCGATTCCCCGCTGCCTGTTGTCGTGTCGATGTCGCACGCGACATCCGCGTTGACGGACCCGCCGGCCGCATTCGAATGCCGGCCGAGCACGCCGTCCGAAGAGTCGCGGCCGCACTTCGGCGCCGCGCTGGATGCCGAGGGACGGTGCGCCGTATGCGTGATCGATCCGGCGTCAGCGGCGGCGATTGGCGACCTGTGTGAGGCGTGGCAGGCGAGGACGGGCAGACCGGCGCTGGTCGCGATCGATTTCACTGTCGACGGCGACTGTCGCGTTGCCGATCCGCGTGCCGCCGTGCGCGCATTTTTCTCCAGCGCCATCGATGCGCTCGTCATCGGACGATTTCTTCTCATGAAGGACTACTGGCTGATGCGCGTCCGGCGCGTGAGGGGCCACGCGTTCAGAGCCGATGCGGTTCGTCTTCTATAAACATCAGCTGACATGGCCGCGGCAAAGCGGGCATGACGTCCATTCCGCCGAGATGATGCGCGCGCTGGCGGCAAAAGGGCATGCGGTGCTCTTTCTGAGCCGGACGCCGCCGGAGGCTGGCGCGACGGACGGCCTGGGTCTCGAAGGGTCGGCGCTCGTGACGCCCGAACCCGAGGACGAGAGATTTCGTCCGGCAGGCCTTCAGGCGCGGTTTTTTTCGTATTGGGGCGTCGAGCCCCGGTATGCCGCGGGCGTTGCACGTGTGTGCCGCCAATTTGGCGCGGACGTGCTCGTCTCCGTCGGCCTCGATGCGCTGCCATACCTGGTAGGCGATCACCGTGCGGTGAGCGTCTGGTACGCCGCCGACGAGTGGGTCCTGCATCATCTGAGTCAGTTCCGGGCGCTGGATCGCCCGACCTGGATCAACCTGCGGCAGGCCGCGGTGAAAGGCGTCTACCAGCGGGCGTTCACGCCGGACGTCGATCGGATGTGGGTGGTGACGGAGCAGGATCGCTGGGCGGCGCGCTGGATTGCAGGCGCGCGTCACGTGGATGTCATTCCGAACGGGGTGGATGTCGCGTACTTCAGCCCGAGATCGGTCGAGGAACTGCCGGACACGGCCGTTTTCTGGGGCCGACTCGATTTCGGACCGAACGTTCAGGCGCTCGAATGGGTGGTGCGGCAGGTGTGGCCTCGTGTCCGCGAGCAGCGGCCGGAAGCGGTGCTGCGCATCATCGGCTTCAAGCCGGGCGACGAGGTGAGACGTCTTGCGGTCGAGCCCGGCGTGTCGCTCCAACAGGACCTACCCGATCTCCGCGACGAAGTGTGCCGGCACGCCGTGGCCATCGCCCCAATGGTTTCTGGCCTGGGGATCAAGAACAAACTGCTCGAAGCCGCGGCAATGGGTCGTGCGATTCTCTGCACGACGAAGGCGACGCTTGGCCTCGACCTGCCCGCCTCTCCGCCCTTTGTGATTGCGGATCGTCCTGCAGACTGGGCGAGGACGCTGGTGGCGCTGTGGGACGATCCACAGAAGCGGCGTCAGCTCGGCGCCGACGCCCGTGCCTGGGTGACCAGCCGCCATTCGTGGTCGGCGGCGGCAGACCTCGCGCTGCGCGGCATCGGGTCGATGGAAACCGTTGCCAACGGCCAATGACCGCTCCATGGATTTCGGTGATCGTGCCCGCGCGCAATGCCGCCTCGACGCTTGGCGCGTGCCTGACGTCGATCAGGGACGCGAGTGCCGGAACCGGTCCGATCGAGCTGATCGTGGCCGATAACGGCTCGACCGACCCGACGCCCGCGATCGCCGCCGCCGCCGGCGCGATCGTGCTCTCGTTGCCAGGGCTGCCCGTGTCCGCGGTGCGCAACCGCGCCGCGCGCCAGGCGGGGGCGCCGGTTCTCGCCTTCGTCGACGCCGACCATGTACTCGCTCGCGAATGGTTCAGCCGTGCGCGACGCCTGTTCGCCGAGGCCGGGATCGCCGCCGCCGGAGCCGAGTACCCGGACGCCCGACAATGCCACGTGGGTGCAGCGCGCCTACGACCGCCTGCGCCAGCACCGACCGGGCACCAGCGACGTCACCTGGCTGCCGAGCGGCAACCTGGCGATCCGTGCCGACGTGTTTCACATGATCGGTGGATTCGACGAAACGCTCGAGACGTGCGAGGACGTCGACCTGTGCCGGCGACTGGCCGCGTCTGACCGGCGGCTGGTCGCCGACGACGCGCTCGGCAGCGTGCACTACGGCGATCCGCGCACGCTGCGCGCCCTGTGCACCGCCGAAATGTGGCGTGGCCGTGACAACCTTCGTGTCACGCTTCGACCGCCGATCAACCTCAGATCGACGCTGAGCGCGCTCCAGCCGCTCGTCACGGTCACGCTGCTTGTCGCCGCCGCGCTCCTGACGCTCGTGGACTGGCGCCACGCGCCGCAGTACGTGATTGCGGCCGGTGCGTTCATCGTTCTGGCTTCCCTGCCCAGGACCCTGCAAATGTTCGTGCGCGCCAGCGACCGCTCGCCGAGGGCTCTGCTGCAGTGCGGGATCGTCGCCATCGCCTTCGACCTTGGCCGTGCCGCGGCCATCGTCCTGCGTGCCACGCACGCCACGCGTGCCACGATCGCGGAGACCCGCCCATCGTGAAGCGGCCGATTCGCGTGCTCGAGCTCCGCAGCGTGCGTGGCACGGGAGGCGGTCCGGAGAAGACGATTCTGCTGGGGGCGGCCCGTTCAGATCCCGCACGTGTGGTGGTGACCGTCTGTTACATCAGGGACGCTCGCGACCAGGTGTTTGCGATCGGCGACCGGGCGCGGGCCCTCGGCGTCGACTATGTCGAGCCGGTCGAACGGGGATCGTTCGATCCGCGCATCCTCGCCGAGCTCACCACGCTGATCTCGTCCCGCGGCATCGATATCATTCACGCGCACGACTACAAGACCGATGTCCTGACGTGGTTCCTGGCGCGGCGGACCGGCACGGTGTCCCTGTCGACCGCGCATGGCTGGACCGGACATTCGACACGGGAGCGGTGGATCTATTACCCGCTGGACAAGCGGCTGCTCGCCCGCTATCCGCGCGTGATCGCCGTGTCGAGCGACGTGCGCAGCGAGCTCTTACGTTGCGGTGCCTCTGACGATCGCGTGACGGTCGTTCTCAATGGCATCGACGCCGATCGCTTTCGACGGGATCCCGGCCGACGCGGGGTGGCACGTCAGGCCCTCGGGCTCAGCGCCGATGAGATCGCGCTCGTTGCCGTCGGCCGACTCGAGCCGCAGAAACGGTTCGACCTGCTGCTGCGAGCCTTCGCACCATTGGCGGGTCGCCGGCCGGAGCTCAAGTTGTTCATTGCCGGCGACGGCGGCTCGCGCCAGTGGCTCGAGGCCGAGCGCGAGCGCCTCGGGCTGACCGGAGCGTCACGGCTGGTCGGTCACGTGGCTGATCCGTCGGACGTCTACCAGGCGGCCGATCTCTTCGTGCAGAGCGCTGACTACGAGGGGACGCCGAACGCAGTGCTGGAGGCGATGGCATTCGAGGTGCCAATCGTGGCGACCGATGCCGGCGGTACCCGCGAGCTGATCCGCCACGCCGAGGACGGACTGATTGTGCCGCGAGGCGACGAGCATGCGTTGAATGCGGCGATCGACTCGGTGATCACCGATCGGGCCGCCGCGAGATACCGCGCCGAGAGCGCGCGCTCGCGAGTGGAAACCGATTTGTCGTTCGCGACCCGGATGCGGCGCGTCGAGGCGATTTACGAAGCGCTCGTCGCCGAACGCTCTTAGCGGCGCGAGCCCGACGCGTCAACTTCGTCGAACAGGTCCAACATCGGCTTCAAGCGCGCGCCCCAGGACAGGCCTTCGAGGATGGCGGTTCCCGCCCGTGCGCGCCGCTGCTCCGGCCTCAGCCCCAGCAGAGCGGAGATTCGCCCTGCGCAACCGTCGACGTCGTCGGCGACGTCGCAGGCGGGCCGCACGGCGGATGGCAGACCGGCGGCGACTGCGCTCGAGATGACGCAAGGCAATCCCGCAGCGACGGCTTCGAGCACCTTGTTCTGGATGCCGCGTGCCGTACGAATCGGCGCGGCGGCGACCGCCGATTCCCAGAGCCACGGTCGAACGTCGGCAACGTGCCCGCTGACGACAATCGACGAATCGACTGTCTCGAGCCGTTTCAGCGCGGCGGGCGGATCCGAGCCCACCAGCGCAAGCCTCGCACCAGGATGCGTCTGCCGAACCAGTGGCCAGACGCGCTCGGCGAGCCACCGCGCGGTCTCGGCATTCGGGGGGTAGCTCATCACGCCGCAGAACACCACCTGAGACGAATCGGCCGGAGGCCCTGGCGGCGCAAATCGGGCCACGTCGATGCCGTTCTCGATCACCCGGACGTCGGCGTCCGGCGCGATGGCGCGAGCGGTCTGGGCCTCACGATGGTTGACGACCGTGGTCGCCCGCGCGTGACGCATCTGGACCGCTTCAGCGGTTGCCAGCAGTCGAGCCTCGCGTCGGTACACCCATGCCATCGGTGGTGCTGTCGTCGACCCGAGCGCACGCCATTTCGCCGAGTCGACGTCGACCATGTCGATGATCGACGGCCGCGACGAGACGGCGGGCTCGGTGAGCAGCCGCGCCATGCCCGAGCAATAGGCGAACACCGCATCGGGCTGAACACGACCGGCGGTGGAGGCGAGCTCCCGTCTGAGGCTGGGCGCGTCGAGCAGCGAAAACGTCAGGGGGATGGAGGTCGGGAGGGTCAGTCCCGCGCGCACGAGGTTCGCTCGGCGCGGGACGCGGACCCCTCGAACCTCCGGCAGCCATGTGCGCACGTCGGAGAGATGGCTCTCCTCCTCGTCATCGTGCACAAGCGACAGCAAGTGGATCTCGTGCCGCGCTGCCAGCGATTGAAGCACATGGTACGCGCGGATCCGATCGCCGCGGTTAGGAGCCCATGGCAGGCGGTGTGTCAGCGCCAGGATCTTCACGACTCGCCGCGGACGCGGATGACCCGTGCCGGGACGCCGACGGCGACGCTGCGGTCGGGAATCGCCGTCGTCACCACGGCGCCTGCGCCGATCACGCAGTCCCGGCCGATGTCGGCCATCACGATTGCGCCATTTCCGATCCACGTGCCTTGACCCACGCGTATCAGCTCGCGCGTGCCGCCCTGTTCGCGAATCGCCGTGTCGACGAGCGTCGTCGCGTGCGTATCGGCGCCGCTCGGGATGTGCACACCTCCCGCGACCAGCACGTCGCGCTCGAGGTGCACGCGGCCGAGACTGCAGAACGGGCCGACGTAGACGTTGTCGTCGAGCCTGGCGGCGGCTTGCGAGAACGTGACGCCGAATTCCACGACGCTCGTCGGCGCGCAATGGGCGAGGGCCACTGAGAGAAACGCTCGCCGCACATACTGCCCGGGCAAGCCAGGCACCAGCGCCAGCGCCTGAGCCGAGCCCTGCAGCGCGCGATCGGCGCCGAGTACGGCGCGCTTGACGACGAACCAGAGGAGCATCGGCGAGATGGCGACGAGGGTCAGCGCGCGCACGACGCTTTTCAGCGAGGCATTCATTGATGCGAAGGTGCCAGTGTGCGGTAGAGCTCGTAGTATTGCTCGATTGTGCGATCGAGAAGAAACTCGCGCCGTACGCGCTGCGCGGCGCTGTCACCAAGCGTCGCTGCGAGCCCTGGATCGGCAAGCAGCCTCGCGAACGCCTCGGCGATGCCCTCCACGTCGCCGCGCGGTGCCAGCAGGCCGTCCACATTGCGACGCACCAGTTCGGGGTTGCCGCCGACGTCGGTGAGGACGATTGGCCTTCCCGCGGCCATGGCTTCGAGGACCGTCAGCGACGCCCCCTCGCTCACCGAGGTCAGCGCGAAGATGGTCGAGGCCTCGAGCAGCGCCGGCACATCGCGGCGGACCCCGAGAAAACGAACGCGGTCGGTCACTTTCAGCGTCGCTGCGAGACTCTCGAGGTCGTGCTTCAGCGGGCCCTCGCCCGCCAGGAGCAGGTCGACCTCGGGAAATCGCGCCGCGATCTTCGCGAAGGCTCGAATCAGCGTCGCGTGATCCTTGACCGGATGGAACCTCGCAATCGTCGTGATGAATCTGCGGCCGTCTGGAAGGCCGCTGGCCGGCGCCATCGCGCGATCGTATTCGGCGAGGTCGATGCCATTCGGGATAATGTCGATGCGCTCGCGTGGGAAGCCATCGTGTGCGGCGAGCGCGTTGGCGCTGAACGCGCAGACGGCGTTGATCCGGTCCGCCAGCCGCGCCAGCAGCAGACGATTCCCCAGGCGTCGTCGGGCGGAGACGAGATCCGGATAGTGACGGCCGTGCTCCGTGAGAATGAGACGGAATCGTGCGCCGGTTCGAAGCTTCGCCAGGGCCGCGTAGAAGAATGGCGTGTACTGGTGAGCGTGGACGACGTGGATGTGCCGTCTGCGAATTTCCTGAGCCAGCCGGCTGGCGACGTTGAGATCGAGCCCCGGCCGCCGCCCGAACACCACGACCTCGATGCCGTCGCGCTCGAGCTCGGCGCCCAGCGACCCTTGTGCGTCGAGACAGAACACCGTCGGACGGATCCGCGGGCCCAGCCGCCTGATGGTTTCGACCACCAGCCGCTCGGCGCCGGCCATCTGCATGACGTGGACGACCAGGCCGGTCGCAATCGCGTCGGTCACGACTCGCTACTTGATGCCCTCGACGATCAAATCGTCGCGAGCTTCCACGGGCTCGATATCCGGGATCCGGCTCTGGCGGAACGGCATCCGATCGACCTCCCGGAAGCCGACTTTCTCGAAGAGCGCGATCAGGGACACGTCGTCGTACATCCACTTGTGATAGTGGCCGAACGACTCGGCCGAAAGTCGCCCTGGCGGCTCGACGCAGATGTCGCGGAAGAACCATTCGATCCATCGCGAATGGTTCGTGGTCCATTCGTGCCGCGGGCGGGCGCGCGTGGTCGTGTACTCATCGAGATAGTTGCGCCAGAAACGTGCGTTGTCCGGCACCCTGAGCCGCAGGACGCCGCCCGCAGCGAGCACCTTGTGGCACCGCCTGAGCAACGCCTCACCTGCGGACGGCGTGAAGTGCTCGAGCACCTCGCCCATGTACACGGCCGACGCGCTGCCGACGGGCCAGGGAAAGTCTTTCGTGAGATTTGCGTACACCGCCGCCCCGGTGAACTCGCTCGGCGGGATTAGGCCGGCCGCCGTGAGTAGTCGGTCCACGCCCGGCAACGTGGACGCCAGCCACGCGCGGTTCGATCCATCGACGTTGACCCAGCCGGCGGGCGTGACATGGCCGCAGCCCAGGTTGAGCCTCAGTGCGCCTGCAGGTGGCATCAACGGTTTCGGTGTGATGTGCGTATCTGCGCGCCGGCGCCGCTGCGGTAGACCGTCCGCGGGATGCTCACTCGCGGGCTAGGCGTGTGTCTCCCGAACGGCCGTGCACCTCCCGGCGTGCACGGCTCTCGGCCCCCGACCAGGGAAGATGTTGCTACTTGACGCGATATGCAAAGACCGTTTGTTCTGAAATTGGCCACGGCTTTGTCAGCAGCATCAGAAACATCGTACGGGTGGTCGCATCGAACGTCGACCCAACGACGCGCGGAATGAAGCCGAAGAACTTGGGCCAGTCGCTTTCCCAGCCGCTTCCGCTCGGGTATCCGACGCGCGGATATCGGACCTCGTTCCACCATGCCGGCACGACAAGGTCCTTGCCCAGCTGTCCGCGCGCGACCTTCGCCAGGTCATAAGGATCGAGGGCCATCCACCAGTGGTGAGCCGCTTGAGCCTTCCGGTCCGCGTTTGCGTAATAGACTTGGCCACTGCCCAGAACCGGGAAAAACAGCACGCCGTGGCTGTCGGGCAGATCAATCCACACGCATCCCTGGTGGATTTCGTCGGTCCACGCCCAGTAGCCGATACCGTCCTTCGGCTGCCAATCATCGAACTTGGTGTTGTAGTCGGGCGGGCGCTGGCAGCGCATGGGCCGCGAGTACGCCCGCAGGCCCGGCGGATGGTAAGACACCAAGGCCGTCGCATCGATCGCAGACATGTGTGGCGCCGTCGGCGGATCGATCGCCCAGAGCGACGGGCCCATGCTGACGCCACCCGTGGCCATCATCGAAAAATACCCGCCGAACCCAGTCGCGATACGGCGTCCTCCGGTGTGCATCTGTGCAAACCACGAGGGAATCGGAACGCAGCCACGCATGACGCATTTGTAGGTTGCCGGCCCGATGCGCCAGGCGCCAATCGCGGTCGACGTGCCGTTTGTCGTGTTGAGTTCGCTGGCGCCAAGAGTCGCGCTCTGGGCGACACCGCAGTACCCGTCATCGCCGCCGCCGCAGCTGTACGACCAGTACAAGCGGCCCCCCTCCTCGTCCCACCAGAGGCCGCGTGGCTTTTCGACGAGCCCCCGCCGCGTCTCGAATGACGCCCCAACAGCCATCTTTCCGTGGTAGACGTCGCCCCAATGCCGAAGAATCGGTGCGGTGGGAAGCGGATCCTTGAGGCTCAGGCCCGGAAACCCGAATTCGAACAGTTCACCGTCGCGCGACGTGGGGGGCGATGACGTATCTTTGTGCCCCGCCGAGAAGAAACGCAGGTCCGTTCCCACATAGCGATGGGCCAACCCACGCGAAAAGCGAGTGTCCTGGCCATTGCTTCGTTGTGGCAGGATGAATCCGCCGAGATATTCGAAGTCCGACGGCTGCAGGAGTCTCTTGCCACCGTAGAACCCGCCCAGGATGCGCACCCCTGTGGGCGCGGCCGGCGCCTCCTGCAGGGATCCGGCGGCGAGCGCGTTGGCACCGGCCACCGAGGCAGCGCCAACTAAGGCATTACTGAGGAACGTACGGCGATCTATGCGAACACTTTTGTCCATGACTGTCCACGGTTGCAGAGGGATCCGATTCGAGCCGCGGGTTTTCGGCTCATGCCTTCTATCGGAAGATCCCCGCCTCGAGCACAGTCCTTCCGAATCGCCGCCCTAGATTTTACGGAAGCCTAACATTATCCGGCCTCACAAGAGGGAAACCCATTGCATGAGCTTGGCGTATGGAATCGGACGACGTCATCTCCCGTTGGGCGACCTCAACCGTTTGCGAAGCACGGAGCGCAAGCGGGAGTTGCATCGAGAGCATCATCAGCAGGTACGGCAATTCGAACACTTCGAGCGACAGAAAGATTGCGCCGACGCAAAACACGGCCAGCGAGCATTCGAGCGCGCATGCCGCGCCGAAGACTCGTCGCCCCTCCTCGCTCAGGTCACTCCGCGTCGTCCGTCGCACCGAGCGAAGGCTGAACCACGTACAGGCGAGAATCGTGAGATACCAGGCGAGCCCGACAAAGCCCATATCGGCCGCCAGTTGCAGGTACTGACTGTGAATCACGCGGCCGGACTGGTCCGCGCCGTACCGTTTGATGACCATTGGCGAATTTCGCGGGCCAATACCGAATACGGGATAGTCCTGCGCGATGGCGAATCCGGCGCTCCAGCTGGAGAAGCGACTCTGCGCGCTCTTGTCCTCTTCGTACTGCTCGACGGAGAAAAATCGTTTGCGGATCTCGGGCCCGGCGAGCAGGGGAATGATGAACGCAAGCGCCGCGAAGCCGAGCGTCATCAGTTTCTTCCGTCGGCTTCTCAGAAAGATGAGGGGAGAGGTCACCAGGAGGGCCACCATGGCCCCACGCGAGTATGTCATCAGCACGGCGTGAAGCAGGACTGGCACCATGGCGGCGAAGAACCACCGCCATATCCGGCGATGGCTCTCCCAGATGAAGACGCAGACTGGCACTGCCATCGCGAGCATCAGTCCTGCGCCATTGTTGTCGAGGCCGCCATAGCCATTCAGGTAAATGCCGAGATAGCTGTTGACGAGGTAAAGGAAGTTCACCTCATACGCGATGTAGATCAACGATAAGGTCGCGATGAACAACAGCATCCGGATTTGCCAGATCTGACGCACGATGAACGCCGAGATTGCCATCATCGTGAAGATCTTGGAGTACTCGATGACCACCGGCGTGGAGCGCGTGGGATAGGACGCCAGCAGGTACGAGAGGAGCAGCCAGATTGCAAACCCGAGGAGAGCCAGGTGACCGGCGACGAACCGTTTGTTTGACGCGGGTTCGTCAGGATCCTGGTAGAAACCGAGGCCGTGTAAAGCCGTCGCGGCGATCGTCGGGACAGCCACGTAAAACGACCACTGGATATCTGTGGGCAGGGTCCATTTCCACAGGAACTGCGGTCTGAGAACCGCGAACAGATAGTAGACGGCCAACCCCCAGAATGGCCCGTTGAAGAGCGCGCCGAGCGCTCCGAAGGCCGTCAACACGATCATCAGGATCAGCTGTTTCATCGATCGTCAGTCCTGCCATGCGGCGTTGCCCGGTCCCGACATCAGATAGAGCAGATAGTGGCCGTACGCGCTGGCGCGGGCCCGCAGCCCCGTCGCGAAGTACGCCACATTACTCCGTGTCGGCCGCTTCAGCATCGACAGGAGGCCGACGTCGGAGATGAAGGTCAGCCGCAGCGCCGCTCCGCCCTTGCCGAACGGTCCGAAGTGCTTCAAGTACAGGTAGATCGTGTTACGAATCGCGTTGATTTTCCAGCGCAACGAGATCTCGCTCATGTCAGGCCGCGGCTTGGCCAGATGGCGCACGAGGATCCGCGGGTCGTACACCACCTTCAGGCCGTGACGCTTGATCGACAGGCAGTGGTCGGTCTCGATGCGATTGCCACTGCTGTAGCGACGCGCCAGCAGCGTTTCATCGCACGGTCCGGCACGTCGCACGGCCTCTCGCGTGAAGACGTAGCAGAACCCGTACACGTGTTCGACTTCGATCGGCCCGCCGCAATCGACGTTGAAGTTGCCGATCACTTCGCCCGACCGGTCGAGTCGGCCGATGCCCTCGCCTGAATTGCGAGTACCCGTCCTCGTCCGCACGGCACCCGAGGCACCCGATCGAGGGATCGGCATCGAGCACGGCGTCGCATTGACGCAGAAACGCCGGGCGCACGCGCGCGTCGTCGTTCAGCAGCACCAGACGATTCCCCCTGCTGGCTGCGATTCCGCGATTGACCGAATACCCGTAACCGCCGTTCTGCGGGTTGACGATGTAGTTGATCGCCAACTCTCGACGAAAAGGCTCTGCCGCGGCCTGAGCATTTTCCGCGGGGCCGCCGTTGTCGATGATGACGACGTCGAGCGAGTGAAGCGGGTAGTCGAGGGCCGCGACGCTTTCGAGGCACTCGGCGAGCTGGTCGGGGCGCCGGAACGTCGGAATCACGATCGAATAGGCCGGCTGGCCGCTCGCAGTCGTCGTCATTGCATCCGCGGCGATCACCCGAGATTCCGGCGCCACCACTCGATGGTCTCGCGCAATCCGTCTTCGAGCCCCGTGCGCGGCGACCACTCGAGGTCGGCAAGCCTCTTCGTGTCGGCGACCACCACCGGCGCATCGGTGGCCGCAGCTGGAATCGCGCCAAACCGCACGAGCTCCTCGCGGCCGATCAGCTTCGCCGCAGTCTGGACGATCTCTTTCAGGGCGATGGGCTGGCCCGCGCCGATGTTCACGGCGCCCTGCACGTCGCTCGTCAGAACCGCGACGAGCGCATCAGCGACGTCGGCGGCATAGAGGTAGTCTCGGATCTGCCTCCCATGTGACACTCGCGCTTCCGCGCCGGCGAGCAGCGAGCGAATCACGCTTGGTACGAGTCGATCGGGGTGCTCGTGCGGCCCATACAGAAAGAAGATGCGCCCCCACGCGGCGCTGAAGTTGCGGACCTGTGCGTACGAGGCGAGCAGATTGCCAACCGCCAGTTTGCACGATCCATAGAGTGTGTGCGGCAGGAGCGGTGTTCGCGACTCGGAGCAATAGCCGAAGGACCAGTCGTACTCGAGGCACGAACCCGAGCCCACGATTCGCCGGCAGCCTGCGTCAGCCGCCGCCTCGAATAGCGCCAGGCTCGAGCGGACCCAGGCAAGGTTCTCTGGCGCGCTGGCCCAGCGACCGGGACCGATGTACCACGCCAGGTGCAACAGGTGCGTCGGCGCGACCGCGGACACAAGCGCACGAGGCGCCGCTGGATCGAGCAGATCGCACTGGTGCCAACTCGTGCCGTGCGCCGCCGGCATCGTCGATCGGCTTGCGGCGTGGACATCCCATCCCGCGGCCACGAGGGCGGCGACGGTCGCCCGGCCCACGCAGCCGCTTGCGCCCGTGACGAGCACACGGCCGGGCGGGCTAGTCATGGGCGGCGAGGGAGAAGTCGTCCCACTGCGCATCCTTGTCCGACATGCGCATCGGCGGGAATGGCCATACGATGTCGAAGGCGGGATCGTTCCAGCGGATCCCGCGCTCGGCCTTCGGCTCGTACGCCGCAGAGACGGGGTACAGCACCTCGGTATTGTCCTCGAGCGTCAGGAACCCGTGCGCCACGCCGTCCGGGACGTAAATCCACTGCCGGTTTGCCGCCGACATTTCCGTGCCAAGCCAGTGACCGAAGGTCGGGGAGTCGCGTCGCACGTCGGCCACAACATCGAAGAGGCGGCCGGCTATGCAGCGGAGGTATTTGGCTTCGCCATGCGGTGGCGCCTGGTAGTGCAGCCCACGCAGCGTGCCGGCTGCCGCCGAGAACGAGCTGTTGCACTGTGGAAACCGCGTGGTCAGGCCATGGCGGCGAAACGTGTCCTCGTCCCACTGACGCGCGAAATGTCCGCGCGCGTCAACCAGGGCGGCGGGCGTGACCAGGTAGACGCCCGCGATCGAAGTCTCGATGACCTGCATAGGTGTGCGAGACGAATCTCAGGAGCCGGTCCCGAGGAACGCCCGATACCAGTCGATGGTCTCGAGCAGGCCCGCTTCGAGCGAATAGCGTGGCGCCCACCCCAGCTCGCGCTCTGCCTTGCTGGAGTCGAGGTACTGATTCGGAATCTCCGCCTTCGCCTGATTCAGAATCATCGGCTCGAGGTCTGGCCGCTTCATGAGCCGCTGAATCTCTCGCGTGATCTCGAGCACGGTCACGCGGCTCTCAGGGCTGAAATTGAACGCCTCTCCGATGCCGCGTTCCTTCGTGACATGGTTGCCGAGCGCCAGATAGGCGTCGACGACGTCGCGCACGTAGATGTAGTCGCGAATGAACCGGCCGTCGCTGCGGATCACCGGCCGCTCGTTGCGCAGCACGCTGCGAATCGTCCCGGGCACGATCCGGCTCCAGTTCAGATCGCCGCCACCATAGATGTTTCCGCAACGCGCGACGATGACGGGCAGCCGGTAGGTGTGCGCATAGGTCAGCGCAAGCAGGTCCGTACAGCTCTTGCTGACGTCGTACGGGTGCCGCCCGGCCAGCGGCATGTCCTCCGTGTAGGGCAGCGTCGGCGACTCCCCATACGCCTTGTCGCTGCTCGCGACGATCACGCGCTGGACGAGGCCCGCGTGCACGCGGCACGCGTCCAGAAGGTTGTAGGAGCCGCGGATGTTTGCCTCGAACGTCGCGAGCGGACTGCGCAGGGCTGTCGTCACGATGGCCTGAGCCGCGAGGTGGAACACAGAGTCCACTTCGTGCTCGACGATCGCCCGCTCGACCGCCTGGTAGTCCTCGAGTGCGCCGTTCACGATCGTGATGCGCGTCCACAGTCCGCTCCGTATCAGCTCCGACTGCGGATTCATGTCGCGCACGAGACCGACGACGAACGCCCCGTCTTCGACGAGCTGCCGGACGAGCCACGACCCGACGATGCCCGTGGCGCCAGTGACCAGAACCCGCCGCGCGGCCCACCGCGTCACGACGTCCACACCTTCCAGGGCGCCCGGCCCGAGCTCCACAGCTCTTCGAGATGGCGCTTCTCCCGCAGTGTGTCCATCGGTTGCCAGAACCCCTCATGCCGGAATGCCATCAGCTGCCCGTCGGCGGCGAGGTGTTCCATCGGCTGGCGCTCCCACAGCGTCTCGTCGCTGTCGATGTAGCGCATCACTTTCCGATCGAGCACGAAGAAGCCGCCGTTGATCCAGCCCTCGCCGGCCTGCGGCTTTTCCATGAACCGGCTCACGCGCTCGCCGTCGAACTCGATGCCGCCGAACCGCGCCGGCGGTCGCACCGTCGTCACCGTTGCCAGTTTGCCGTGCGCGGTGTGAAACGCGATCAGTTGCCGCACATCGACGTCGGCCAGGCCGTCGCCATAGGTCAGAAGGAACGTCTCGTCGTCCTTCAACCACGGTTCGATCCGCCGAACGCGGCCGCCGGTTTCGGTGTGAAGGCCGGTATCGACGAGGTGCACGGTCCAGGACGGCTGCCGGCCCTGATGAATCGTGGTCCGGCCGTTCGCCAGATCGACAGTGAGGTCGTTGTTGATCGCGTAGAAGTTCAGGAAGTACTCCTTGACGACCTCGGCGCGATACCCCAGGGCAATGATGAACTCCTGCACGCCGTGGGCCGCGTAGATGTTCATGATGTGCCACAGCATCGGCTTGCCGCCAACTTCCACCATCGGCTTGGGCCTGAGCACAGTCTCTTCCGAGAGCCGCGAGCCAAGCCCGCCAGCCAGAATGACAACCTTCATACAGAGGGTCTCGTCGTGTCAGCAGAGCTATCGGCAGGTCTACCGGACCCGCCTATTTTAGCCTGCGCCCCAGAGTGTGAAATGGCGTGCCACATCGTGCGAACCCGTTCGGGCCAGGTGTGGGCCGCCGCCCGCTCGATGCGGCGTCGGCGGAGCACCGGATCGCCGGCTTCGCTCTCGAGGCAGCCGCCAATCGCATCCAGGAAGGGCTCGGTTGCGGGTGCTATCTGGATCAGGTCAGCGACCGCCTCGAGCCCGGCAACCGGCGTCGATACGACGGGCTTGCCGCGCGCGATGTACTGAAAGAGCTTCAACGGGCTCATGCTCCGGCTCAGTGCATTGTCGCGGTGCGGCATGAGACACACGTCGAAGCCGTCAATCGTTTCCGCAACGGCATCGAAAGGGATCCGATCGGTGAACCGCACATTTGGCCTCGCGAAGAGCGCCTCGATCTCGTCCGTCATTCCGTCGACCCACCCGACCAGGCTGATGTCGCATTCAGGAAACCGGTCCGCGACCGCCGCCAGCAATGCGGGATCGGTCCGATCCGAAATGACCCCAAGATATCCGACCACGCGCCGAGGGCGCGGGCGTGGTTCAGGCCGATCGACATCAGCGATGAAGGACGGCTCGAGACCGTTCGGGACGTACAACACGTCGCGATGCCACGGCCGCAGGCGATCGGCCAGTTCTGCCGACGTCGTGAAGGTCGCCGCGCTTTTCTGGACCAGCGCCTCGCAGTGCTCGCGGTCCGCTTCGCGAACCGAGACCACGTCGTCGACGATGTCACAGATCAAGCGGTCGTGCGGAACGAGATTGACGAGCGCCGTGGAGAACGGATTGGGTGGATAGATCCAGAGCCATCGCCGCGCGGACGTGTGGCGCTCGAGGAACCGCTGGACGAGTCGCACCGACAGCCAGGCGGTGTGCCGCTCCGCGGCCTCGCCGTCGAGGCTGACGAGCGTGTTCGGCTTCAACACCGTGAGTCGCCAGAATGAATCGTCCACCCGCCGCACGTGAAGCGGCAGGAGCTTCCGCCAGCGTTGAGGGGCGTCGAAGCGTTTCCGGCTGAGTGGCGGCTCGAGATAAATGACGCGGCCGACCTCTGGCCGTTTGCTGAACCAGGCGGCAAGACTTTCGGCGCGGCGCCCCGAGGGCAGACGTTCGTTCTGGCGCCAGACAAAAACGATTTCGACCGCCGGCGCAGTCACTGCGACGCCTCCCGCCAGCCGGAAAACACGTTGGCAACCGGCACCACGGTCTGCCGCCAGTCGAAGCGCGCGGCGATCGCGAGCGCGCCGGCACGCCTGACGCTGCGAGGCGTCTGCAGGAGCGTCAACGAGGCATCCGACAGGGCGCGCGCGTCGCCGGGCGCCACGAGATGCCCGGCCGGGCCATCGTGCTCGAGTACGTCCCGGAAGAACGGCAGATCGGACGCGACGACGGCGGTGCCCAGCGTCAACGAGGCCAGAATCACGCTGCTGCCCGTGACCCGGTGATACGGAAGCCAGACGAGATCGGCGGCCGACGTGAGATCGGCAAACTCCTGATCGGACACTCGACGGTTGAGCACAACCGCGTGCGGCGACCTGAGGTCAGCCAGCAGAGCGGGCATCTCGGTGTGCGGTTGACCGGCGACGACCCACTGGACCACGCCGTCCAGCCGTTCGAATGCCGCACGCGCGACATCCAGCCCTTTGTACGGCCGCTGTTCGCCCAGACAGGCCACCACTGGTCGATTCGGATCGAAGCCAAGCTCGCGAAGGACGATCTCCCGCGCCCGCGGTTCGGGATAGACGTCGGCGAAGTTGCCGTGCTGCATCACCACGAGCCGTCCGCGCGGACGGTAGCGGCGCCGTACGGCGTCCGCGGCGTCTTCCGAATGACAGATCAGCAGATCGGCCGATCGCGCAAGTGCCAGGCACCCCAGGAAATCCACGCCGGCTCGCGCTTCGTGCGGCACGACGTTGTGGACCGTCCAGACACGCTTGATGCCAAGACGTCCGGCGAGTCGCAGGAACGAGAGCAGGCCGACGATCCGTTTGACGGCACCACCTGCGCCAGGCGACGGCCGCCAGATCGTTTCCGGCCAGTGAATGTGGATGGCCTCGAGCATCGTTGCCCGCTCGCGCAGCCAGCCGTCATTGACCTTCAATGGCTCGACGACCTCGACTCCGCAGGGCTCGAGCGCCTGGTAGAAGAGACGGAGGTAGGGGTTCGGGCAATCCGCGGGGTCCGGTCGCACTGCGACGCGAATCGCCCGCAGTGCGTGCTGTGGAAGCGCCGTCGCGCTCATGGCGCCGCCTTCAGGTGGCCCCAGGCCGTCGCGGCTTCGATCAGGTGTCGCAGCCAGACATCGGGCGACGCCGTGACGCGGCTCCAGCGGTAGCGGGTTTCGGCCGCCAGCGCCCGCTTCAACAGCCAGCGTGGCCGGCCGAGGAACCGCGGCACGTCGGCGCGGCCGAACTCGCGGCTCTGCACCTCGCCTTGTCCAACGAAGAATTTGCGCAAATAGGAAAGGGATTGGCGCTGACGCGGCACGAAATGCTTCACTTTGGCATCGGGCACCCACCAGCCAGTGTGCCCGGCCTCGAGCAGCCGCCGGAGATTCTGCGTCTCTTCGCCGCGGACTTCGCTACCTGGTCTGAGGCCCAGCGAGGGATCGGTACGGGTATCCTCGCTGGACCGCGACCTTCACCGCGAAGTTCGCACCGTACGGTACCCGCTGCGCATCGAAGGCAAAGGCCGTGTCTCCGAGCTGTCGCACGGCAAAGACGTTCGCGACCTCCTGCCAATGATCATTGAGCCATCGCGGCGGCTCACCCTCGAACCATGGTTCCACCGGACCGCCGAAGAACGCGGCCTCTGGATGCCGCGTGAACGCCGCTGCATATGCGGCCAGCCAACCCCGGTCGACCAGGACGTCGTCATCCGTCCAAACCAGGTACTCGGCGCAGGTCTCGTGCAACGCGCGATTGCGCGCGTTCGCCTGGCCTGCCTCCGGTTCGAACACCGCGCGCAGCGGAAGACGGTCCGCAAAGCTCGCGACGACATCCGATGTCGCGTCGGTCGAGTTGTTGTTGACGACGATGAGCCGCCAGTCGACGTCCCCAGGGACGTCCAGCTCCCGCAAACGTTCCAACGTCTGCGCGAGAAGGGCGCTGCGGTTCCAGGTGCAGATGGCCACGTCGATCGTCATCGTCAGCGAGATTGTGGAAGGTGAATCAGCGGCCCGATTGCCGGGTCGGATCAGCGGGCGCCCCTGGTACGACCCCAGGAATTCGCCGCTTCGATCAGGTGCTCCAGCCACACCTCTTGCGGTCTCGTGAGGCGCGCCCAGCGATACCGGACTTCCGCGGCCACTGCGCGCCGATAGAGCCATCGCGGCCGACCAAACAGTCGGGGCACCGCCGGTGAGCGGAGCTGCTGCCCCTGGAGCTCTCCGCGACGTTCCGAGTACCGGCGAAGATTTCGCAGGGCGTCCGGGCCGAACGGTGACGCAACTTCGGCGTCGTTAGACAGCTTCTTTGCCAGCGCCATGATTCCCTTCAGGCTCGATGGGTCCTTCTGATCCCAGGCAGCCCACAGATCGGTATGGATGCAGTCCAGGAGGCGCTGCCGCAGCTCGGTCGCCGCTGTCTGACGGCCCGACTGCTCGAGCGATTGCAGCAGCTTGATCCGCGACGTGTACATGGACTCGAGCTGCTTGTACGGTCGCGCGCTGATCTGATCGCCGTGCCACCGGTATCGCGTCGTCACTTGACTGCTCGACACAAACGGCCCGTTCACAGAGAGCCGCAGGAACAGGTCGAAATCCACCGCCGATCGCAGCGACTCATCGAACCCGCCAATCGCGAGAACCGCCGTCCGCCTCGTGACCGCAGGCGACATCGTCGAGATCGTTCGCCTGAACGCAACCGGCAGGGCGTCAAACGGTTCGTCTTCTGGAACGTCGGCCCGTGGCCACAGTCCGTCACGCTCGCCGAAGTACTCGGCGTTGGTGAACGCAACGAGCGCGGTCGGATGCCGCTCGAGCAGTGCGACGGCGACCGCCGTGTGATTCGGCAGCCACAGGTCGTCTGAATCGAGCCATGCGAGGGCATCGCCGCGCGCCGCTGCGATGGCGGCGTTCCGCGCACCCGACGTGCCACGCGGCTCGGACAGCTTGACCAGTCGGACCTGAGGGAAAGCGGCCGCGGCCGCTGCCGTCCCATCGGTTGAGCCATCATCGACGACGATAATCTCGTCAACGGGCCGGTCCTGCCGCAACACGGATTCGACAGCATCCCCGACGTACCGCTCGCGGTTGTGCGCAGGAATGAGCGCGCTCACCGACGGCATGATCGCACTCCGCCCGCGTCGCCTCTAGTCCGGCGACGACTCCGCAGCACCAACCGGATCCTCCGCCGCAATGACGTCCAGCGTGCCACCAAGATGCGCACGCCCGTATCGTGATTGATCGCCGGCGATGTAAAGCGGCACTCCTGGCGAGGCCCACTCTCTTGACGCGCCTGGGATCTACGGCGAAGGCGTCCACGACGTAGCGGCCCGGCATGAGATGTGCCCAGAGCTCTGCGCGAAGCGAGAACTCGTCTCGCCGACGGTATCGGGATGTTCTGGCGCGGCAGAGTCGTTCCAAAGACTGAAGTCGTCTCGCCCAGCAAGCGCACGCGGACACCGATAATCAGGTCGTCCGGGAGGCTCCGACGCCTGACAACGCGAACCGTAAATGTGAATGGATTGCCGACGGACAGTGGTCCGACCGGGCTGACGCTCGGAGCGAGAAACGCGACTGGTGCCTGGTCCGTGTGGATATCGGTGCTGGCTTGTGCGAAATACGCGGCGATGCACTCGGCGGGGGAACCGGTGGCGCGGACCTGCCCCGAGGCGAGCAGAATCGACTTCGAGCAGAGATCGGCAATCCGGTCCAGTTGATGCGACACGACGATGACCGGCCGTCCGCTCTGCGCGAGCTCCTGGAGTCGGCCGAAGGCCTTTTGCTGGAAGCGGTAAGTCGCCCACCGCGAGCACTTCGTCGATGATCAGCACGTCCGGATCGAGATGTGCCGCGATCGAGAAGCCGAGGCGCGCGTTCATGCCGGACGAGTAGCGTTTGACGGGCGTGTCGAGGAATTCCGAGATGCCCGAGAACTCGACGATCTCGTCGAACTTCTGTTCGATCATCGCGGTGCGCATGCCCATCAGCGAGCCCTGCAGAAAGATGTTCTCCCGGCCGGTGAGATCCGGATGAAAGCCCGCCGAGACCTCGATCAGTGCGCCGATGCGCCCCTCGACATGCAGCGTTGCCGCGATTCGGGCGCATGATGCGGGTCAGCAGCTTCAGAATCGTGGACTTGCCGGCGCCGTTGCCGCCGATGATGCCCAGCGTCTCGCCCGGACGCACGTCGAACGAGACATCGCGCACCGCCCAGAATTCGTCGGCCTCGCGCTCGGACGGGCGACGCCCGGCCAGTCGCGCGACCCACGCCCATGATCGCGTCGCGCAGCGTGTCGTGATGCTCGCCGCGGTGGAACTTCTTCCACACCGACTCGAAATGCACGTATGGTTCAGGCATCGAGTCAGACCCGTTCGGCGAACGAATATTCAGCGCGGTGGAACACGATCCAGCCCGATCCCAGGAGCACCAGCGACACGATCGCGGCAAGGGCGAACCACACCGTGAACGGGTGCTCTCCCGTGATCATGACACCGCGATAGCCCTCGATGATCGGCGTCATCGGATTCAGGTGCAACACCTTTGCGGTACGCCCGCCCATCATGCTGACGGGGTAGAGCACGGACGTCGCGAACATCCACGCCGCCAGTATCACCTCGAAGAGGTATTTCACGTCGCGGTAAAAGAGATTTGCCATGGCGACGTAAAGGCTGATGCCGACGGTGAACGTCAGGTGCACCAGCAGCACAGCCGGAAGATAGACGATGGCCGCGGACGGCGCGATCCCGTAGTAGAGCATCACCAACAGCAGGACGCCGTTGGCGATCGCGAAATCGATTAAGCACACGAGCACGGTCGAGATCGGAAAGATCTCACGCGGAAAGTACACCTTCGTCACGAGCGGGATATTGCTGGTCAGCGAGACGATGGAGAAGCGCAACGAGGACGCGAAAAGATTCCAGGCGACGAGGCCCGAGTAGGCGAAGACCGGGTAGGGCATGCCGACATCCACCCGAGCAATGCGAGTGAAAATGAACGTGAAGATCACCGTATTGACGAGCGGCATGAATACTGCCCACGCCGCGCCCATGAACGTCTGCTTGTAGCGCAATACGAGGTCGCGCTTCACCATCTGAACGAGCAGATCCCGGTACTGTCGTTGCTCGTGCACGATTTCGCGCACGTCTTGCCAGAGCGCTACCACGATGCCGTGCCTCTTGTAGATGCCATGCCTCTTGGATCCTCCCCCACCCACTCCCGAACAGCCGTTTTCCGCTACCCCAGCAGAACTTGCGCCAGCCCTCTAACTGTAGTCGAATCGCAGAAAGGGTCGGATTTCGCCGCGGGCCCGCGGGGCGGAGGAGCGGTTACATGCTGCCACACACCGGACTATCGTCTGATGGCGGTCAGACTGGCCGCCGCCGATCGGGAATCCTCTGCACCGCCGCCTATGGCCGGGCTATGATGCTGTTCGCTCTAATCGTGCCGCTTGCGGCATCGGCCCAGATCCGAAGTCTTCCATTGCCGGCGGTCGTCGAGTTCGATCACGATGGACGCGGCGTCGAGGGGTTCGTGCTGTATGCGACGCGCCGCGAAGATGGCGTCCAGCGTCGGATCGACGTGGGGATGGCGTCAAAGGCGAAGTCCGGTCGACTGCAGATCGCGCTTCCCACGCTGGAACCGGGAACCTGGCGACTCGAGCTGGCCGCCTACAACAGCGCCGGCGAGAGTCCGCGCGCCAAAGCGGATCCGGCCGAAATTCGCATCGATCCGGCTGCAAAGACGCCACCTTCCAACGTGAGACCACCAGCAGCTGCGAAGCCGGTCCCGAAAACGCCTCCCCCGGCACAGAAGCCGGCCCCGCCGCCCAAGAAGAAAGGCGCGATGGGCAAATTGTGGAGCTTCATTGTCGGCGACGATGAGCCATGACGACACGATGACCACTTACGTGCCCAGGTCGTGTTCCGCACGAATCGCGCTCGCAGTGGCGGTCGTCGCCGTGCTCGCCGGCGTCGCCGACGCGCAGACCGGCGCGAATGTCCTCGTAGTCGCCAATGCCGCGAACCCCGATTCCGTGCGTATCGCGGAGGAGTATGCGCGGGGCCGTGGCGTACCCGCCGATCAGGTCCTCAAGCTGGAAGGAATGCCTGCCGACGTCCCCGAGACGATTACCGCGCAGGCCTTCACGCAGGGAATTCAGGCCCCGATCGCCCGATGGCTGGCGCGCAACGCCGCGTTCGACCGCATCCTCTACATCGTGCTCACCAAGGGAATGCCCCTGCGTGTCATGGGGACAGGCGGCCGCAACGGATCGACGGCCTCGGTCGACTCGGAGCTCGTGCTCCTGTATCGAACGATGTTTGGCGGTAGGGGGGTGAGTGCCCCGGGCCCCCAGACCAACCCCTATTTCCTCGGCACTCGTCCGATCGGCGAGGCGACGCCATTCAGTCACAAGGATCTCGACATCTACCTGGTGACGCGGCTCGACGGCTACACGGTTGACGATGTGATGGGCCTCATCGAGCGCGGTCGGTCGCCCGTGCAGGATGGGCGGTTCGTCCTGGACATGCGGGCATCACTCAGCCCTGCCGGGAACTCGTGGTTGCAGGCGGCATCTGATCGGCTCAACGCGGCGGGCTTTAAGGATAGGGTCGTGCTCGATCAAACCAGCCAGGTGCTCACAGGACAGCCCGATGTCCTCGGGTACTATTCCTGGGGATCCAATGACCCGGCGATTCAGGTCCGCCATTTTCAGCATAAGTTCGTCCCCGGTGCCCTCGCGGCGATGTTCGTCAGCAGCGATGCGCGGACGATGAAGGAGCCGCCAGCCGACTGGAAGATTGGCCCTTGGGGCAATCAGAAAACGTACTATGCGGGATCTCCGCAGTCGCTCGCCGGCGACCTGATTCGTGACGGCGTGACAGGCGTCGCGGGCCACGTCAGCGAACCCTATCTCGACACCACGATCCGGCCCGAGATTCTGTTCCCGGCGTACGTTGCCGGCTTCAATCTTGCCGAGGCGTTCTATCTCGCGATGCCGGCAACCGGCTGGCAGACCATCGTGATCGGCGACCCGCTGTGTGCGCCATTTCGTCAGACGCCCTTGACGACGGACGTGCTCGATCCCGCGATCGATCCCGCCACCGAAATGCCGGCGTTCTTCTCCGCGCGCCGGTTCGCCCTGGTCATGCGTCCGGGCTACAACGAAGAAGGCGTCAAGTGGGCGCTTCGCGCCGAGATGCGATCGGCGCGCGAGGATCAGGCGGGGCAGGTCGAAGCGCTCTCCACCGCCGTTCGACTCGAACCCCGCCTCAGCACGTCGCAGATGGCGCTGGCGCAGATGCATGAGCGGGAGAAGGATTTCGACAAGGCCATCGAGCGGTATCGGGCGATCCTCGAGAACGACGACCGGAACGTCCCGGCGTTGAACAACCTCGCCTATGTCTTGGCGGTGCGGAAACAGCAGCCGAAGGAAGCGCTGCCCCTCGCCCAGCGCGCCTATCTATTGACGCGCGAACAGGCGTTGACGGGCGACACGCTGGCCTGGGTGTATCACCTGCTCGGCGATGACAAGACCGCCTTGCCGCTCCTCAAGGACGCGGTGCGGCGGGTCCCACAGCACGCAACATTGCGGTGGCATCTGGGCGCCGTGCTTGCGGCCCTCGGGCAAGCGGATTTCGCGCTCGAGGCTGTGGAGATGGCGATCCGCCTTGATCCGAGCCTGGAGAACGACGAAGAGGTCGCCCCGCTTCGAGAAAAACTTCGCAAGCATGTAGGGAAATAGACCTAATCCGCTGGCGCTCTGGATCTTACGCCAAGGGGACGTAAAAGGAGACTTTAGTCGCCTCGATTGCGCCCATCATTTCCGCCTCAACACGGGATCATTCTGTAAGTGACTGAATACATTTAATTTGTAAGCACATCTATAAGCTGGCAGGATCGTTGCTGCTCTCTGTGTCGACCCCGGCTAGTCCGGTGTGGACCATTGGAGGGTCGATGCGTTTTCTTCGACAGATACCGGCTATTACTGCGGCCTCAACGGCGCTTCTTCTGAGCATTGCTCCTGCCTCGACGGCTGCGGTCGTCAAGGCACCTGGCGGTCCGTCGTACGCCCCGAGCGTTGTCTGGGATGAAAGTGCTTTTGGCGAGCGCTCGCTCGAGGGTCTCGGGTTGGTCTACGACATCCTCGATGTCACCGGCTTTGCCGCCAGTGGTTCCGAGTTCGACTGCGATGGATGCGAGCTGACATTTTCAGGCATGCACGAGTCGTTCTCGCCAGCCCGCATGGGAGGTGGGAGCGGCGCGGCCGGTGGCGGAGTCGGTAGCCGCATGGCGCCGCTCCGAATGGCGCCCGGCGGACCGAAAGCCACGGATGTCGGCGAAACCTCGACGCATCCTGGCCCGAAGACGCCCGGTGGCCCGAACACGGAAAGGGTCGACGCCATCAGCGTCGGAGCCGTCCGCGGACTCGGCTGTTGCACCGTCGAGCTTGACAACTGACGATACACCCCAGCAGCAGTCGTTTGTGGCGCCAACCATCTGCATAGATACGGTCAACGGCTGCGACGCTCCAACGAACGAGCCAGCGGGCACTGATGGCAGTAGCGGCGCGACCACCGATGGTGCTGACAACAGCGGAGGCACTGGAGGCGCATCGGCCGTCCCGGAACCCGGCTCGATGTTTCTCCTCGGCACGGGCATGCTCGGACTGGCGGCTGCCGTCCGGCGGCGTTTGAAGCGATAGTTCCGAAGCACGAGGTCCACTGGCTGCACGCCAGTTCTCAGGATTGAACAGCCCGGCTTCCGATAACACGGAGCCGGGCTGTTGTGTGTCTGCGGAGTGACCGCGTCTGCTGAGATAGAATGGCAGTTTGGCTCGTCGTGCAGCATGATTGAAACAGAAGCCTCGTCGACGACGCGCGGCGCTTTGCTGGGAACGATCGCGGCTGTAGTGGCCGCGTTTGTTCTATGTTACTGGAACGTTCTTACCAAACTGCTCTACGACTGGGCGCACGACGATAACTACTCGCACGGTTTCCTGATCATTCCGCTCGCGCTGTACTTCGTGTGGGAGCGACGCGGGCGCCTGGCGGCGGCGCCCTATCGGCCGCATGGCTTCGGGTTGGTCGTCATCGTCGGCAGCCTGGCCATGCTCGTCGCGGGGACGCTCGGCGCGGAGCTGTTCGTCAGCCGTGTCTCTATCATTTTCCTCATTGCCGGCGCGGTACTGTTCGTCGTCGGGTTCGACGCGCTTCGAATCCTCGCGTTCCCGATCGCGTTTCTTTTCCTGATGGTGCCGCCGCCGGCCATCATCTTCAATCAGATCGCCTTTCCCTTGCAGCTGCTGGCGTCTCGATTCGGCGAAGCGACGCTTCAGGCATTCTCGATTCCCGTGCTGCGCGAGGGTAACGTGATCACGCTGGCGAATACAACGCTCGAGGTCGCTGAAGCCTGCAGTGGCATTCGGTCGCTCATTTCGCTGCTGACACTAGGCATCGTCTACGGCTACTTCGTCGACCCCCGTCCTGGCGTCAGGACGATCATTGCGTTGAGCACGATTCCCATCGCGATTGTGGCCAACGGCATCCGTGTCGCCGGGACCGGCATCGCCGCCCACTACTATGGGTCTGAGGCGGCGGAGGGGTTCTTCCACACGTTCTCCGGTTGGATCGTCTTCATCGCCGCATTCGCCCTGCTCTATCTGGCGGCAACGCTGATCATCCGGGTCGCGCCATCTCGCGTCCCGTCGTCACCGACTGGCAGCTCGCCGTTGTCGTCAGAGGTCGCGCGATGAACCGTCGCATTCTCGTTGTCGCCCTGCTGCTGGTCGTGACTTTCGGATATCTCTCGCGCAAATCGACGGCGGAGCCGGTGCTGATGCGCGAGCCACTGTCACAGCTGCCGCTGCAGCTTGGGCCCTGGTCCGGGAGGAAATCGGCGGATCTCGATGAGAAGACGCTGAGAGTGCTCGGTGTGGACGACTACGCCCGCCGCATCTACGCCGCCAGAGCGGAACCTGGCTGGGTGGGACTGTACATCGGGTACTACGACAGCCAGCGCCAAGGCGATACCGTGCACTCGCCGCTCAACTGTCTGCCCGGCGCGGGGTGGACGCCGGTCAGCCAGGATCGTGCAACCGTCGCGGTCAAGGGCTCGGCTGCCGCCGCCGCTGATCGCGAGATCACGATCAACCGCTTCGTGATTCAGAAGGGACTGGACCGTCAGTTGGTTCTCTATTGGTACCAGAGCCACGGCAGGGTCATCGCCAGTGAGTACTGGGGTCGCATCTACACGGTGACGGACGCGATCCGCTACAACCGTACGGATGCGGCGCTGGTGCGCGTCATCGTTCCGATTCTTGGCGACACGCCGGATGCCGTCAGCGCCGCGCACACGCGCGGCGTCCGCTTCGTTCAGGCTCTGTTCCCGTATCTTGGCCGCCATCTCCCGTCTTGAGCGGCTATTGAGGTGCACGTCATGAGCGCGTGGAATGTCTCGAAAGCGGTCGCGGGTGTCCTGGTGATTTCGCTCGCCGCCGCCGGCTGTCGAAAGGATCCCGAGTTTGCCAAGCAGGAATACCTGAAGAGCGGCGACCGGTACATGGAGAGTGGAAAGGTCGCCGAAGCGATCGTCCAGTACCGGAACGCCGTGCAGCAGGACCCCCGCTTCGGCGAAGCCCGACTCAAGTTGGCGGAGGCGTACCTCAAGAGGGGCGACTTGCCACGCAGTTATGCCGAATACGTGCGCGCCGCCGACCTGATGCCGAACGATCCGAAAGTCCAGGTGCAGGCCGGCACGCTGCTCCTCATCAGGGGCCGTTTCGAGGATGCCAAGACGCGCGCACGAATGGCGCTCGACAAGGATCCCAAGAATGTGCAGGCGGCGCTGCTGCTCGGCAACTCCATGGCCGGCCTGAAGGATTTCGAGGGCGCCGTGAAGGAGCTCGAGGAGGCGGCGCAGCTCGATCCCGGTGGCTCGGACGCGTACACCAGCCTCGGCATGGTTCATCTTCAGCAGGGGAGCAAGCCCGAGGCGGAAGCCGCGTTCCGGCGGGCAGTCGAGATCGCGCCGAATACGCCCGGGCCGCATCTGGCGCTGGCGCAGTACCTCCTCGGCACCGGCGCCTTGAAGGAGGCGGAGGCCGAGCTTCTGAAGGCCCATGAGGTCGATCAGAAAAACGCGCTCGCGATTCGGGCGCTGGCTGCCTTCTACACCGCCTCGGGGCGCCCGGCGGATTCCGAGAAATACCTGAAGCTGCTCGTCGCGAACGACACGTCGACAGCACGCACGTCAGCACTGATGCTGGCGGAGTTCTATATCGCGACGCGACGCTTTGATGAGGCGATCGCCCTCCTGAAGCCGCTGCTCGATCGCCCGGCGACCGTCGTCGGTGCGCAGACCAGGATCGCCTTCGCCGAGTTCGCGCTGAACAAGAAGGCCGACGCGTATCGCGACGTCGATGCGGTGCTGAAACGAGAGCCGAGAAACGCGATGGCGCTCAGCACCAAGAGCCGCTTCCTCTTGTCGGACAAGAAGCCCGCAGACGCGTTGACCTATGCGAAGCAGGCCGCCGTCGCGGACCCGGGATCCGCAAGCGCCCATTACCTCGTCGGCAGCATCCACGCCGCGCTCGGTCATCGCGACGAGGCGATCACGGCCTTCAACGAAGTGATCCGATTGAATCCCCGGGCCGCGGCGGCGCAGACACAGCTCGCGCGGTTGAATCTGCAGAAGGGTGATCCGAATGCCGCGATGGATCTCGCCAAGTCCGCCGTCCGAAACGCGCCGAACAGCCCCGAGGCGCGCTTGGCGCTCATCCGCACGATGCTGGCGAAGCGTGAATTCGCCCAAGCTGACGCGATGCTGAAGCCGCTGGAAAAATCGTTTCCGAACGTGGTGCCCGTGCTGACATCGCGTGGCGCCATTGACCTGTTCCTGAATCGCCTGCCATCAGCGCGCGCGGCGTACGATCGCGCTGCCACGCTCGATCCGGCGAACGTCGACGTGTTGCGAGGGCAGATCGCGCTCGATCTGACGGCGAAGAAGCCGGATGACGCCCGTAAACGGGCGGAGGCCTGGGTTGAGAAGAATCCAACCAGTTCCAACGGCCTTCTCGCGCTGGCGCAGGTCTACGCCGCTCAGGGGGACGGCGCCAAGGTTGAAGCGACCCTCAAGCGCATCATTCAGCAGAGCCCGACCGAGCTGACGGCCTACGCCATGCTCGGCCGCTTGTATATCGCGCAGAAGCGGCTCGACGAGGCGCGCCGGCAGTTCCAGGACGTCGTCGACAAGCAGCCCAAGGCGATCGGCGCCGCGACGATGATCGGCATGATCTACGAGATGCAGGGCCAGAAGAGCGAGGCGCGGCGTCAGTACCGAAAAGGTCGTCCAGCAGGACTCGACCGCTGGAGTGGCGTCGAACAATCTCGCCTGGATGTACGCGGAAGAGGGCGGCAACCTGGATCTCGCGTTGCAGCTCGCGCAGACGGCCAAGAGCCGGATGCCGAATCGCCCGGAAGTGAGCGATACGCTGGGTTGGATCTACTACAAGAAGGATCTCGCGACGCTCGCCGTTCCCCCGCTGCGCGAAGCTACGGAGAAGGATCCGGCCAACCCGACTTATCAGTACCACCTCGGCCTCGCCTACAAAAAGACCGGCGACCGTCGGAAGGCAAGAGAGGCACTGCAGCGCGCGCTCGCGATCAAAGCGGACTACGAAGAGGCGAAGAAGGAACTCGACACGCTCTGACGCGATCGACAAAGGCGAGAGGCGGTGGTGTCGGCACAGAAGTGTCGGCACTCCGCCATTTCGCGCAGTCGCCGTTGATCCCGTGAATTCCGATTGCACGCAGCGTCGCATTGTTGTGGCCCCTCTGACAGCTTCGTAATCGGTAGCGGTTCTCCGATCCCCCGTTTGCGGCATCCGCCTTCCACACCCCAGCCACTAAGCATCCGCTTCTCAGTTACTTAACCTGATCGCACTGGCGCGCAGGCTGAGCTGGCAGCGCTCTTGCCCCGACCCCATCCGGAATCTGCTCGCCAGGCGAGCGTGAACGAAGGGGTCAGGAGCATGCCAGTGAAGAGCCGTGCAATAGCGCTCATTTCGGTGGTCGTCGCGGGAGCCGCACTCGTCCACGCGGGCAGTCCGAAGGCGAGCCAGCAAGTCGAATTGAAATCACGCCTGAAGGGCGCCGAACGCGCGTTCGTCGGCCACGTCACGCGTGTGTCGCCCTACATGAAGCAGACCGATCGCGGCGATGTGCTGATCGTCAGTCACGTCGAGATGGCGGTTGAAGAAGCGCTCAAGGGGCAGGGCGGCAGCACGGTGCCGATGGAGATCGAAGGCGGCACGCTCAACGGCGTGACGATGGAAGTCTCCGACATGCCGCAAATCAGACCGGGCCTGCGCGCGTTCGTCATGTTGAAGCGCAACGCACGCGGCGAAATGGTGCCGCACCAGCGCGCTGCCGGCGTGCTGGAGCTCGAACAGGAACATGTCAAGAACACCGACCTGTGGCTCGACGACGTCCGCCTCGCGGCGGCTGAATCGCGGTAGCTGGAGATTCGCGAGGTTAAGGAGTCGGATCAATGTTGAAGCGTATTCTCGTCGCTGCGGTCACGGCGGCAGCCCTCATCGTCCTGGGTTCGCATACGAGCGCGTATCTCACGTCGGGCCACCGTTGGCCGACTGCTGATGTGCCGTTCTACGTGAACCCGGTCAACCAGGACGTGTCGCAAAGCGCTGCCATCACCGCGCTGCAGACGGCCGCGAACGGCTGGAGCGCGCAGACCACCGCCAATGTCAACATCCATTACGTGGGTGCGACGACGGGAACCTCCATCGTCAACAACCGCAAGAACGAAATCTTCTTCCGCAACGAGGCCAGCGGCAGCACCGCGGCGGTGACCTACTACTGGTGGGGTTCCGACGGCAAGCTAATGGACGCCGACATGATGTTCTACGACGGCGGCTTCCGGTTCTTCACCGGTCAGAGCGGCTGCGTGAACGGTCAGTACATCGAGGACATCGCGGCCCACGAGTTCGGGCACTTCATCGGCTTCGGCCACTCGGCCGATTCGACCGCGACGATGTATCCGCACTTCTACGGCGCCTGCGGTCAGAACTGGCGATACCTGGCGCAGGACGACATCAACGCAGTCCTCTTTCTCTATCCAGGTACGTCGGCGCCCGAGGCGCCGTCGGCGCCGACCGCCGCGCTCGCAGCGCTGGGTGCGACGGTACCGACGGTCAAGGTGACCTGGCAGGACACGGCGAGTAACGAGACCGGGTTCAGGGTCGAGCGTTCGACGGATGGCGTCAACTTCGGGACTATCGGGCAGCCTGGCAGCAACGTGGCAACCTTCCTCGATGCGACGACAGCGGCAGGCGCGTCCTACCAGTATCGAGTCCGTGCCTTCAATGCCACGGGGACATCGACGCCGTCGAATGTTGCGTTCATTCAGACGCCTGTCGCGTTGACCAAGCCGGCGGCGCCCACCGCGTTCCTTCCAGCGGCCGGAGCAACGGGTGTGACGTCGAAGACGAGCAACGGCTACTATCTACGCTGGTATGCCGCCGCCGGCGCGACCAGCTACGACGTCTACTTCGGTACCTCATCGAACCCGCCCAAGAAAGCCACGGTCACGCCACCGGCCGGCGTCTCGACGTGGACGATCGGAACGATGTATCAGGCAGTCACCTGGAGCACGAAGAAGACCTACTACTGGAAGATCGTGGCGAAGAACGCCGGTGGCACGACCTCCGGCCCGATCTGGAAGTTCACCACGAAGTAGCGTCCGAACGTTCCTCGCCCCGGGGCGGATCTCGCGACTGCGCGAGCTCCGCCCCAGTTGCTTGTACGGGCCCGCTTCGGAAAAATCGTGGTTTACAAACGGCCGCGAATCTCCTATTAGTAAAGGGCCCGTGACGACGCGCGGTCTTTTGCGTCGCTGCGAACGCTCCCCAGCAGCCAAATCCCCAGACAGTCCCGCGCGGCGATTCGTGATCGCCGTGTAAGCAAGATTCGTTGAAAGGAGTCGACGTTGATGCACCCGAGGTGTGTCCAGACTGCCCTCACGATTGGAGGAGCGTTCGCGATCCTCATGGCTGCACATACGCTGGCAGCTGAGCCCACCCCTGCCGCTCTGAAATCAGCGCTGCAGGAAGCCAACTTTACGCTGGTGGCCACTGTGACCGATACGAAGCCGTCGCGACGGCGTTCGGCCTGGGGCGACGAAATCATCGTGACGACGGCTGTTCTGCGGACCGAGGAGACGCTGAAAGGTGCGCCCCCCACGTGGGTACCGATCGAGCTGGAAGGGGGGACCCTCGACGGCGTCACCATGGAGGCCTCTCACACGCCGCTCATGCGTAAAGGCGATCGCGCCGTTTTCCTCGTCGATCGGCTAGCCGACGGTCGCTACATCGCGCACCATCGCGGCGCCGGCATTTTGAAGCTGCGCGCGGATGATCGGCTCGAGGACTCGGCGCTGAGTCTGAACGAGGTTCGCCAGCTCGCGCGGGAGGCGCAGTAATGCGCCGACTGGTTCCCGTTGCGATTGGACTGGCGTCGATTCTCCTCCTCAACGACGTCTCGACGGCGTATTTGTTGTCCGGGCACTACTGGCCAACGGCCAGCGTCACCTTTTACGTCAATCCCGCAAACCACGACATGTCGCAGCAAGCCGCAATCGCCACGCTGCAAGCGGCGGCTGCGAACTGGTCGGAACAGTCGACGGCCAATATCAGGTTCGTCTATGCCGGGACAACGAGTGGCAGCTCGCTGGTCAACAACGGCAAGAACGAAGTGTTCTTCAGGAACGCCTCGAACGGAAGCGTGGCCGGTGCGACCTACTACTGGTATGGCATGGACGGGAAGCTGCGCGACTTCGACACGCTGTTCTACGATGGGATGAAGTTCTTCCCGGGATCGTCCGGCTGTTCTTCAGGCCTCTATCTGGAGGACATCGCCACGCATGAATTCGGCCATGGCCTGGGGCTCGGACACAGCCTCCTTTCGAGCGCGACGATGTACCCATCGCTCGGTGCGTGCTCGCAGGCTTGGCGCTCGCTTTCGAGCGACGACATCACCGCCGTGCAGAAGGCGTATCCCGGCACGGCTGCGGCCACCAGCCCTCCGGCCGTTCCGGTCGTGTACCTTCCGCTCAACCTCGCGACCGCCGTTACGACGAAGTTACTGACCGGCTCGTACGTACGATGGTACGCCGCTGCCCGCGCCACCAGCTACGACGTCTACTTTGGCACGTCGTCGAGCCCGCCAAAGATTGCGACCGTGGTTCCTCCCGCGGGAGTATCGGTGTCGTTCCCCGGCACGATGTATAAAGCGGTCACGTTGGCGTCGAAGAAAACGTACTACTGGCGGGTTGTCGCGAAGAATTCGACCGGGTCGACCTCGAGCGCGACCTGGAAGTTCACGACGCTCTGAGGGGGCAACGATCGACGTCTACTTGCGATTCCGCCGCAGTCTCATGGCTGCACCGGCGAGACCGGAACCAAGCAGAAGGAGGCTGGCGGGTTCGGGAACCTCGCCGCTGGTCGTGTCGCTTCCGGTCGTGTCGCTCTCCGGTCGTGTCACTACCAGTGCTCGTCTCAAATCCCTGCGAGATTGCGCCGGCCTTCTTGCTGATGGTCTCGCCCTTCTTAATCTCTGGGTAGAACCACGCGGCCTGAAGATGGAAACCATCATCAGGAAGCTGAGGCATGGCGCCGGTCGCATCGACGTTGAAGGTCCAGGTGTAGGTCGTGCCGTCGAGTAGCGTGTCCTTCAGCGTGGTCTGGCTGCAGATCTTGCCCGACGCCAGGTTACCGTTGCACCCACTCGCATTGTTTCCGGCGCCATCCTGAAACGCCCAACCTGCCTTCGCCGAGCTGACCTGGCTGGCCGCGTCGTGCTTGTACACGTTCGGGATGACCCAGGAAATCCAGGCCGCGTTGCCGCCCAACCCGGTGTAGCCGCTGGTGTCCAGCGTGAGGGTGAACAGGAAATTGTCGGCGGCGCCGTCGCCCTTCAAGTCAACGCCGTACGGGTCAACACTGAGCGAAAAGACAAGACCGTCACAATCCGGGCAGGAAGCGCCGCCGATCATCCCCAGGCTCGTCGCCTGCGCCGTCCGGGCGCCGCACATAAGTGTCAGAACCGCCAGCGCGGTCAGAATCCGCTTCATCGTCAACTCCCGCCTTTTCTCCTCGTCCGAGGTGAACTCGGGCTCCTATGAGCCTCGGGTTCACCGACCCTTACGAAATGGCGGTACCGTTGTTGGGCTGTGGAGTAAGTATGGTTATTTCAAGTAGTTACAAGTTTATACTCGAGCCAGTGTCATCCCAGCAGGCGACTTTAGGCCTCGCATCCCAACTAGTCCGACAGGTCTATACCTTTTGGGCTATCGATGGAGACGACTGCGGCCGGGGCCACAGCGTGAAAGCCAAGACGGCCTCTCACCTTCATCCAGAGGTTCGAGAGCCAGCGAACATCCGCTGCGTCAACGAATGCGGGATACGCGGCGAGGACCGTTGGCGTGAATGGACCCAGATCGAGGAACAGCCACATGCCGATGTGGATGAAGGTCCCGGAAATGAGGAAGAGGCGACGGGTGAAGCGCAGCAGCATCGCCGGCGCGAAGAGCGCCTCCCAGGCGAGCGTCACGAACGCCATGACAGCCAGCAGCGGATCGAGCGCCGGCGGCACCTGACCGGGCACGCGCTGGAAGGCGTTGTAATTGAGGACGTAGTGCAGCACCGTGCCGTCCCGCCACGAAGGGTCGAGCAGCTTGTACATCGCCGCCGAGGCGTACATCACGCAGATTTGGTACTGGAGCAGGCGAAGCGGCCATACGGGTTGGGGCGTTGGAGAAAGCGGCTGGCCTGAGGCCGCGGCGCGCCGGGCGTCAAGCGACCAGACGTGACCGCAATCCGACAGCGCCGCATACAGCGTCAGGTTGTGGAGCAGATGCTGTCCGGCCGAGAGCGGCAGCGTGTTCCACCAGATCAGCACTCCGCTTGCGATGAAGGCGAGAACTGACGCGATTCCGGTGCGCCAGCCGAGGCCGAGGGCCGCGAACGCGACCGTATTGACGATCCAGATGGCCCATCCGGTGGCCGTACCGAGCCCCGCCTGATCGATGACCCCGCGAATACTCCCAGGCGAGGGCGGCAAGTTGATTCCAGTGGTGCTCAGGAGGAGCGGCACGTCGAGCAAGCCGAACATGGTCAGGCAGCCGGCAAACCCAACTCCGATCCGGAAGGCAGCGAAGACTTGAGGCGGCACGCCGGCGAACCAGTGCCGCTTCCACCACTCGATCATTTCCACGTCACCTGGGCCAGCAAAGTCCAGTAGATGTCGCGATCAATCATGCCTGCTCTCAGCGGGGCGAGCTCGTTCGTCCCCACGTAGCTGAGATCGGTGACCGCATCGTATTCCTTGATCGCCTCCTGGCGGGCATCGTACACATCCGCCGGGAGCACCTGTTGTGGTCCCGGCATGGGCGCGACGCCCTTCCAGAGCTCGGCGCGCACCAGGCGTTCTCCCGGCCCGAGGATGCGATCCGACTGCCGGCGCGCAAACGGCTTGATGATCGGAAAGAGCTCCGCCTGCGCTTCCTCCGCTCCCCGGTCGGCGCCGTACTTCGCTTGCTCGCGCTTCAATCGCCTCGAGTACCCGTCGAGTGTCAGCATCAATGCCTTGTCGCGGAACGAGTCGGCGAACGACCTGAACAGCCGGATCCCCACCGTGTGCGACGGATAGATCAGTTCCCTGTGGACGCGCAGCTGCTGGCTGCTGGGGGATGCCACGTAATACCGAACGTGAAGGTACTCATGAGTGCGAAGCGGGTGCGTGAACATGGTCCAGCGCTGAAACTGCCTGGTACCTCTGAGGTATGTCCGCACCGGACGATCGATCCACCGCGTCGCGCGCCAGACCGCGCGGTCGAGCCATCGGACAGGACCTTCCACTCTGTCGAGCACGGGTGCCACCGCGGCACCGAGTGCTGTCATGTTCTCCCGCCGTGGCGTAAGAGGTTTCCCCAGCGCTGAGGGGGCTGGCGTGGAGCCGACGATGAAGGAGACGAGCTGAAGGACGATGAAGCCGGAGATCAGCCAGCGCGAGGGGGGCATAAATGACAAGGGCGGGCCGAGTGGCCCGCCCTTGTTGGGTTGCCGGTCAGGGACCGATCCTACTTCCGATTACGACGGAATCTCAAGGCCGCGCCTGCCAGGCCCGATCCGAGGAGCAGGAGGCTGGCGGGCTCAGGAACCTCTCCACCGGTGGTGTCGGAACCCGTGGTGTCGGAGCCGGTCGTGTCGGAACCGGTCGTCTCGGAGCCACTAGTCTCGACGAAGTCCTCCGAAATAGAAACTTTACCGTTCTCATTGAACCAGTCAGCCTGCAGGTGCGGTGGGTCGATGAAGCCGCCGTTTGGATCGACGGTCCACTGCCACGTGAGAGTGCCGGTCAGCAACGTATCGGTACCTGCGGTCACGCTGCACCACTTGCCGGAGGACAGATTGCCTGTGCAACCAAAGCCTTGTCCGTTCTGCGCCCCACCATCATGAAACACCCACCCGGCGTTTGGTGCGCTGTCCTGCTGAATGCCATCGTGGAAAACACCGTTCGGTGACACCAACGCGATGTAATCGCTGGTTGGATCGCCACTGTAATTCGACGTATCCAGCAGCAACGTGTAGATCAGGTCGTCGTTGAGGCCGTCGCTATCGAGGTCCGTTGCCGATGCGCTATTGCTCAGCGTAAACAGTAGACCATCAGAGGTACTGATGGTGCCAAGCGTCGCCGCGTGGGCTGTGTGGGCGCCAGCGAGCAACCCGAAAACTGCGAGTCCCGTCAATATCCGCTTCATTCGCCCATCCTGCCTTTTCCCCTCGCTGCGAGGCTGAATCATGACAATCGTAATTCGTTTTCGTTCTCGCCCCACTGGATAGCAACTGAGGTGCCACGCAATCGATGGACAAAAACCACTGTGCAAGAAGCACTTACCGCGATCACCGAAGTGTACTGTCATCCAATAGGGAGACTTAAGGCGCCGGACGCAGCTCGGGAAGTCCGACAAGGGATCCTCTAGGACGACTTCTCCGTCGCCAAGTTGATGAATTTCAAGCCCAGCAGAAATGCCGAAGGAGGCCATCTTGGAGAATTTTGTCGTCGAGACCAGGTAATACCGCAGGGTCGCTGCTATCATGCCCAGCAAATGTTGCACGGTAAAACCACCCTAAAACGGGACGTAACGTCGGCAACGCCGCACACGCCCGCGCCCTCCCGTAGAATGGACACAAACTTGCACCGATAGCGTCTTACTTGAAGAGGGGATCCTTCGAGAACAAACGTGGCAGACCGTCGTCAACGCGTGAGATTCGAGATCGTCGGGCGGCTTCCTGGATCCGTCACGACGGATGCCTCGGTCGAGGTTGAAAATCTCAGCCGGGGCGGCGCATTGGTGGTATCTCCTTGGCCGCTCAATGTCGACGGGCAACTCACCGTCCGCCTCGGAACCTTTGAGGATTTCAGTACTCTCCAGGCGCGCGTTCGCCACGTCCGACGGATGCCCGGCCGCGATGGCTTCCTGATCGGTCTCGAGTTCACCGACGCGGAACCGCGCGCGGCCGCGCTGCTCGAGAAGATCGCCCGCAGCGACGCTCCGTCTGCCCCCGCGCATCTGTCATGAGCGGCCCCCCGGTAGATCGGCGCAAACACCCGCGCCGGGCCTTGGTCAGCGAAGAGGTACGGCTCGAGGTCCCAATTGCCGTCGATGCTGACCTCCTCGACCTCAGCAGTGGCGGCGCCCTCATCTCCACCACGGCTCCGCTCCGGCCCGGACAGCGCGCGCTCCTCCAGATTGTCCTCGACCGCGAGCCATTCACGGCCTGGCTGGACGTCAAGCGTGTCGACACCGGCACACAATCCAGCCGCGAACACCGCTATCACGTCGCAGGCGAGTTCGTGTCGCTGGACAGCAAGAGCACCGCAACGCTGAAGCGCTTTCTTCGCTACTGACGACCGCCCCTGGTCGCGCGCCGCCTTCGCGCGTCGGCAGGCGCCTGCTCGTACGTCTCACGTTCCTCCTGGAAGACGCCGCGCGTCGCCAGGCCCGCCAGCGCACCGCTCGACAGGAACAGGACGTCGGTCACGTCGGCATAGCGCCCCGCCACGAACATCTGTCCGACCTCGACCCCCGCGCAGACACCGACCCACCAGACCAGACCTGCCAGTCGAGTACGCGTCGGCCCGAACCCGCCGACGAACGCCAGGGCGAACCCCAGCTGCAGCTTCAGCAGCCCCTCGTGGACCGCTTGTGACGGTTGCGCCATCACGTACGACTGGAAAGGAACGAGACTGAACCCCTGGGCGCCGGTTGAAAATCGAAACGGCGCCCATTGATTGAGCACCAGGGCAATCACGGCCGCGAGCCCGATGGCACGCCCGCTCGGGCGCACCGGCCACTCCGCCCACCAGACGCCGGCGGCAGCGCCGAGCCCGGCCGCCGCAATATCAGCGAGATCGATCGCACCGAGGGCGGTCATGAGACCGGCGAGGGACACGGCGAGCGCCAGCCCGCATCCGACGAGGACCGCCGCATCGACTCGACGGACTCGAAGGCGCCGCGTCAGCAGCCAGGCCGCCGCGCCGACCGGCAGCGCGAGCAGCCAGTTGCGGGCACTCGAGCCTAGCGTCAGGGCGAAACCTTTGGCTTCTCCGGTTCCCGGCCAGATCACGACCAGTCCCGCGCGGTACTTCTGCGCCAGCTCCGGCAGCCGGAGCGTGAAGTCGAACGGCATCCAATGCCACAGCGCCCACGTCGTCAGATACGCACCGAGCAGCAGCAGCGCGGGGCTTCCCAGCTCGCGCCAGCGATCGTCGACGAATGTCAGTCAGGGTGCTCGCCTGACCGGGTCCAGGCCAGCGCGCCCACCAGGGCTCCAATCGTCTCTGCCAGCACGTCGGTCGTCGACGGTGTGCGCGCAGAAAACATGCCCTGGGCCAACTCGATCGCGAACGCCAGCATCGCCCCGATTGCCGTGGCCGATAGCGCCGCCGCCAGCGCTCGCCCGCCGCGATCGCGCGCGAGCGCTCCGGTCAGCAGGAAGCCGAATGGGAACTGCAGGATCAGGTTGGCCGCGAAGTCCGTCTTCGACGTGATCGCCGGCGGCCAGCTCGCCGCGATGAGCGACCACGCCTCGCGCGCAGTCACTGGACGCGCATCCAGCGGTACGAGGCTCGCGTACACGACGAGCGCCGCAAAGGCGATGGCGGCGAGTGCGAGCTGGAATCCGGTGATGTCGGAATGGGGCGCGGCGTGCTCCGGACTGACGCGCCGCGTGCGGATCATCCGAGCTCGCCTCGCGATCGAAGCGTCACCAGCGCCACTTCCGGAGGGCAGTTGATCCGCAGGGGCAGAATGACCGTGCCAACGCCCCGGCTGACGAACATTTCCGTGTTCCCGCGCGTGGCGCGGCCCGTCGCGACTGGAAACTTTCTCGCAGCCAGTGCGCCGACCAGCGGCAGGACGACCTGGCCCCCATGCGTGTGTCCCGCGAGCACGCCGCCGACGTCGAGCGCCGCGGCTTCCAGCAGGCGCCGCGGATCGTGAGCCGCCAGGAGGATAGACCCGGTAGCGCCGGCGAGCACGCCGGCGATCTCGGGCGCGGTCCGCGTCCAGAACCGCACGCCTGCCAGGACAAACGAGGCGCCGCGGCGCGTCACGCTCGTCCATTCATCTCTCAGCACCGCAATCCTCTGTGCCTTGAGCGCCGCCGGGACAACGCGATCGTCGTCGTGGTTGCCGAGCACGGCGAAGACGCCGAGCGGCGCCGTCAGCGCGCCCAGCGCCTCGGCGCATGGCGCGGCGTATCGACGATCGCCGTAGGACACATAGTCGCCGCCGAGGAGGACGAGATCGGGTCGCGCGGCTGCGACGAGCGACACGGCTCGGTGAATGTCATCGAGGTCGACGATCGCGCTGTGGTGGGGATCGGTGATGAACCCGACGCGCAGCCCGTCGAAGGCCGATGGCAGCCCCGAGATCGGCAGGTCGGCGGCGGTTAGACCAAGCGCATGCCGCTCGAACGCATAGCCATGGAATACGGCGCCACCCGCCGTGCCGGCGGCAACGGCGGTCAGCGCCTTCAGGACAGAACGGCGGGAAATCTCGGGCACGACCGCTCGCGTCAGGCACGCCGTCAGGCGACGCCGGCGACTGTCACAGCATCCACCGCATGGCGACAATCAAGGCTACCACGCCGCCGATGACAGCCAGGGCGATCAGGCGCTTCGCGCGCCGCAGAGCCCTCGTCTTCTGAGGCTCGAAGCGGGCGGGTCTGCCGAACTCGCGGGTGGGCAGTGGCGCCGGTGGCTCGAGTTGACCGCGGTGCCGTTCGAACCAGTCGTGCAGGCGGCCCGACGTCAGGATCACGATGACCGGGCGGGCCAGGGCCCGTGTTGGCGTCGCACGCAGCGTGTCGACTGAAGAACGGAAGAAGAACGCGGCACGCTCGCGAAAACGCGCGCGCTCGGCCGCCGTCACCGCATGGCGTTCCGCGTAGTGGAAGACATCGCTCTTCCGGATGTCCTGCGCCGCCCACGTCTCGGTCGGAAACTCGAGGATTTCGGGTTTGTCGAGGTACGGATACTCGTGGTCCGCCATCCAGCGTGCGTAGTGCAACAGGCTGGCCCGGCGCCCATGCGTACATCTCGTCGTGTTCGGTCCGTTCGCTCTTGAGGTCCAGATATCGACCCAGCGCCTGCAGGAACATCGTATAGAACCACTTGCGCTCGGCGTCGAGCAGGTTGTGCGCGCCGATGTCGTCCGCGGGGTGGACGACGCGCCTGATAATCTGCTCGGCCTTCTCGACGTACTGCCGCTCGCCGGTGAGCTGGAACCCGTCGATGAGCGCGCTCAACGAGTTGCCCGAACCGCGGCCCGGGCCGTGATACAGCGGGTTTCCCGAGGCCGTCGCCAGGCCCGTATCGCCCCGGGCCAGCCACCGGAAGACCGTCCGCGAACCGTCATCGATGCGGATGGGGAATCCCGCGAGATCGACGGCGGCCTCGCGGAAGACCGCCTCGCCGGTGAGCAGCCATGCGAGTCGGAGCCCGCTTACGTAGTTCTGCTCGTTTGCCGGCCCGCCGCCGTGCCCGAACGACGACGGGTAGGTGCGGTGAGTCGCCGTATCGGCGTCGACGTAGTGAACGGTATGCCAGAACAGGCCGCGGTTATAGGCCGCCTTGTCGCGATCGGTATGGTAGATGTCGATATCGGCCACGTGCCAGGCCAGTTCGCGCATGGCCTGCCACCAGCGGCGATCGGCGCTCTGAAGGAACTGAATCGCGAACCCCTCGATCGGGTCGTACTGATTGTTGTAGTGCGAGACGAGCGGTGAGGGGCCCGTCTGGCGGACAGCCTCGTGATCGCCATACACGTCGCCAAAGTGACGCCAGCCGTATTCGTCGATGACCTCGCGCTTGGCTTCGAACCGGTCGGCGCCTTCGATGGCGGAGCGGATCAGGGCGAGGCGGTTCGGGTGGGCGACCTCGCTATCGGGGGTGAGATAGCTGACGGCGCGCGTGGACGCGGCGTATGCCGGATCGACATGGACGATTGGCGCGCGCCGTACCCAGTCAAGCGGCGACTCTGAAATCGTGTCCTGGCCGAACGCAAGATAGAATGTGTGGGTTTTCTGCTCGCCTCCCTGGATTTCATGAAGGTCGCGATCCTGCGGCGGAAAGAGGTGAAGCTCGATGCCGCGCCCATCCGAGGCAATCGCCTTCGGGAAATTCTCCCAGAAGTGCTCCATTGCGACGGACACCGCGGCGTCGCCCTCGCCCGCGACGACAACCGGCGTTGCGCGGAGCCCCTCGAACATGTCGTCGCCGCTCATAAGGCGATAACCGCGGAAGGTTCGCGGCAATCTGGCGCTCGCGATTGATGTGATTCGTGCTGCGCCAGTTGTCGCCCCCGCTGGAATCCTGATGCAGCAGGAAGGGCGCGGCGCATGCGTCGAGTGGCGCGTCGCGTTCGGGCGAGCAGCGAATCGCGGCGTGTGGGAGCGCTCGAGGCGTCACGACCACCGACACGCCCTTGACCAGCACAGAGCCCGGATCGCCCAAATCCCAGCAGCCGCCACGGTGAACGGCCGCGCGCGGGTTGCGCACCAGCACGTCGACGCGAACGCTGGAGTGGCCGGCAAAGAAGTGCAGCCGGACGACGAGATTCAGCAGTGTGTTGTCGCCCTGCACCGCTCCGTCGAGTCTGACCACTGTCCGCAGCGGCCCTTGGTCCTCGATGGAGACGTGCCCAATCGTCACGCGCGCCTGTGATCCATCGTGGGCGGTCACGATGAGCGCCAGGTCTGTATCCCCACCAGCTGTTGACAACGTCCCGATCGAGCGTGACCCGTCGTCGTTCGTCGTCAGCGTCACGCGCAATCGGCCGGCGTGCACCGTCGCCTCCGTCGCCGATCCGATTACTTGCAGCGCGGGGTCTGCGTCCTGGGGCGGCAAATCGGCGCCGATCTCGGCGACCGGTCCGCCGGCGCGAATGTCGACCTGCAGGCTGACCAGTGCCCAGCGGACCGATCCGTCGGCCCACTGATCGAGCGCGCGTGCCTGGATCGGGATCGCCGAGCCATCGGGCCGGCGGGCGCCCAGCGCGCGAACGTCGCGGCACGCCCCGCGAGCAAACGGCACGCCCACGACGACAGGGCAGCGATTCAGCGGAACCGCGTCGGCGGATCCCGACGCGAAGAGGGTGACAACGTCCACGGGCATCAGCGAGGAACGGAAGCCGGCGGTTCTCGGAAAAGCGGCCGGCGCGGCGGTGGTTCCGAGCAGTATAGAGGATGATGTAGCCCGGGAGTGCTGAACGCCGATGACCGTTGATGAACAGATTGGCCGGTTGACGCAGGGGTGCGTCGATGTCGTCCGGCTCGATGACCTGCGCGAGCGGCTGAAAGCGGGACGCCCGTTGACCGTCAAAGTGGGGTTCGATCCCACCGCCCCGGATCTGCATCTCGGCCATACCGTGCTGATCCGGAAGATGAAGCACTTTCAGGATCTCGGTCACAGAGTGGTGTTCGTCGTCGGCGACTTCACCGCGATGATCGGCGATCCGAGCGGGCGGTCCAAGACGAGACCGCCGTTGACGACAGCGGAAATCGAACGGAACGCCGACACGTACAAGACGCAGGTTTTTAAGCTGCTCTCGCCGGACCGGACCATCGTGGAGTTCAACAGCCGGTGGCTGGTTCAGCTCGGCAGCGATGGCCTGGTCAAGCTCGCGGCGAAATACAACGTTGCCCAGATGCTGGAGCGCCGCGACTTCCGGCAGCGGTACGAATCCGGCCAACCGATTGCCATTCACGAATTCCTCTATTCATTGGTGCAGGCGTACGATTCCGTTGCGTTACAGGCGGATGTCGAGCTCGGCGGGACCGATCAGCTGTTCAATCTCAACGTCGGTCGCGACGTGATGCCGTCATACGGTCTTTCTCCACAGATCGTGATGACGACGCCCCTGCTGGAGGGACTCGATGGCGTCGAGAAGATGTCGAAGAGCCTCGGCAACTACGTGGGCGTGACCGATGCGCCGGACGAGATGTTCGGTAAACTGATGTCGATCAGCGATGCGCTGATGTGGCGCTACTACGGGCTCCTGACGGATCTGACGATGGCCGACATCGCATCGCTGAAGGCCCAGGTCGAGTCGAATACGCTGCACCCAAAACAGGCGAAGGTGGACCTGGCGCGGCGGATTGTCTCAGCGTTCCACACAGAGACGGCCGCCGCGAACGCGGTCGAGGAATTCGATCGCGTGCATGCACGTCGAGAGATGCCGTCCGACGTTCCTGAGCACGCCGTCGCCTTTGGCGCCGAGGCCGACCGCGCCTTGACGCGGGTGTTGGTTGATGTCGGCTTCGCCGCGTCGGCAAGCGATGCCGCCCGAAAGATTCAGCAGCGGGGTGTCAGGCTGAACGGCCAGCGGGTCACGGAACCGCGGCACCGGTTGCGTCCCGGCGACCTGCCTGCGTTGTTGCAAGTGGGACGGAATGCGAGCCGTTTGGTGAACCAGTGATCGGAGGTCGCTGGGTCGCCGAGCTGGTTCGACCGAACGCGGCGTTGGTTGCGATCGTGGTCGTGGCCACGGGGCTGCGGTTCGCCATGCTCTGGTTCCACGCCCCGTCTGATACGGTCTACTCGGACATGGCGTCTTACCATGGGCACGCGCAACGAATTCTCGCTGACGAACTCTCGCCGCATGACACGATTCGACCGATTGGTTACCCGGCGTTTCTCGCTGTCATCTACGCTTTCTCCCACCGTAGTCTGCGTGCGGTTGCCATCGTCCAGGCCATCCTTGGATCTCTTACCTGCGCGCTCACCTATCCTCTTGCACGACGATTTCAGCTGCCGCACGGATGGGCGCTTCTCGCGTGCGCCGTAATCGCGTTGTACCCGCCGTTCATCTTCTACGGCACGTACCTTCTGACGGAGGCTATCTCACCGCTGTTCTTGACCGCGCTGGTCGTGGCGACGCTCTGGTCGTTCGAACAATGGTCCTGGACCGCAACGGCGGTCGTTGGTGTGCTGTTCGCCATCGGATCGATCGTGCGGCCTAACACCGTGCCGCTATTCCCCTTCTTGTGTGCTGCGGCATGGGTTGCCGCTGACTACCGCTGGCGTGTGGCTGGCATCTGGTCGGCCCGGGTGCTGGTCGCGGCAATTCCTCTGCTGGCGTTTGTTGTCTCGCTGAACTCGCAGCTGGCCGGGCGACTCGTCGGTCTGAGCACCAACGGCGGTCTGAACTTTTTTCTGATGCAGACCGACTATCAGGGCGTCCGCGCGTTCGACTGGTCCTTCTTCCCGATCCGGAACAACAATCTCTATCGCGAGATATTCAAGGCTGACGCGCCGTTTTACGAGGAGGACTACTACTACCGCGAAGGCATGCGCGCGGTCCGAGCCGATCCGATGAAAGCGCTGCGGCGCTTGCCTGATCATTTATGGGAGGGTTGGGGGTTGGGGCAGCAGGCGTACTGGCCCTCCCGCCCGCGCGGTTCGGGCGGTTTGCCGCGCCTCGACTGGCGAATTCTGCAACCCTGCTCGAAGAGTTTTTTTGTGCTGTTCGTGGCACTGCCCACGTTGACGCTCGTCGCGATGACGCGCAGCGGGGAGTTGTGGCGGCGCGTCAACGCGGGCTGGCTGGTTGTCGCCGGGACGCTGCTGACCTTGACGCTGACGTTTCTGGTGTTTCTGGCGGACCCGCGGATGCACGTGCCGTTTGACGCGTTGTTCCTGGTGGCGACGCTGGCGGCCGTCCACCGGTGGTGGCGTTGATGGGACTCGTCGATGGCGTCGCGTGGCGATGGCGGCTGTTCCGGAAGCGATGGTTCCTGGCGACGTCGTTCCGCAACGGCGTGTCGCTCGTGCGGGCGTTACGATCGGCACATGCCGCGCGGTCGTGCGGTCTGCTGGGACGGCACGGTGATCGTTCATCCGCCGGACCTCATCGGGCTCCCGGAGACGTTGCTCGAAGTCTGGTACGAGCAGATCTACACGCGCGCCTTTTACTCGCCTCGCGCCGGCGATCGCGTCATCGACGGAGGCGCGAACATCGGTCTCTTCAGCCTGTGGCTCGCGCAACAGGCCCGATGTCACATCGTCGCCTTCGAGCCGGTCGCGCAGAACTTTGACATGCTGCTGGGGAACCTCGCCGCAGCGGGCGTGACGACGGTGGATCCCAAGCACGCCGGCCTCAGCGGTACGCCTGGGCACGCGACCATGACGAGCAGTCCTCGATCGCTCGATCACCGACTCGTGCCGGTCCGTTCGGGATCGGTGGCCGAGGCTGTTCCAACCTACTCGCTCGCACAGGCCATCGACTTTGCGGGCGGGGAAGTCGATTTGTGCAAGTTGGACATCGAAGGCAGCGAACGGGATGTTTTCGAAGCGGCGGACGCCCCGACGCTCTTGCGGGTTCGTCGTTTTGCTATCGAGTATCACGACAACATTAGGCCTGGCACGCTGGAACTCCTCCGCAGTCGTCTGCGGGCGACGCACGAGGTGCGCGTGGAGCCGACGTCGTCCGGATACGGCATGTTGTATTCGTCGCGCCGTGACCTGCAGCGCTGAGCGTCGCGAACCGGGCGCGGTCCGTCAAGTTGACAGGTCGGCGGCGGACCGCATACTCTGAAGAAGCGCGCGGCTTCTGACCTGCCGTATGTGAGGCAGTGGTTGCGTGACGCGCGCCGGGGTTGACGGCTACCGGAGAGAGTGAAAATGGCTCTCGAGCAGTGGCGTTCACGGGTTGACAAGCCCACCTCCGGCGCGTAGTATCGAGTTTCGCCTTCGGCGTTCGTTCAAAACGCTGTTCCCGTTCGGGAGCAGCGGATGTCCCCAAGTTCCCGGCTCTCCGGGCTCCCAAGTCGGACACCACGACGGAAGGTCTTCCAACAGCTGGCGTGGCGGCTGCTTTTGCTTCGAGAGGCGAAAGCGTGTCGCTGCGGAGCAGGTGTTGACAGCCAGTAGTGGCTGTAGTAGTGTAGAAAGGTTCCCCTGAACACGGTCGAAATGCCGGTTTAGGACCCCGACCAAGCGGGGTAAGCGTTCGCTTGGATGCCGCGCCGACGCT
>CAVXSR010000022.1:370000-616860 GCA_963764495.1 Vicinamibacteria bacterium
GTGTGTATTTACTGAGCTGGCGCGTGTGGGCTACGGGCTCCGGACGACGGACTACGGGAAGAACATTCCTGGAGGCCGGAGTTCGAAGCCTGGAGCCAACAAGCGAACAGCTCGGGTTCTTATGGTCAAGCTACTAAGGGCACACGGTGAATGCCTTGGCGCCAGGAGGCGATGAAGGACGTGGTAAGCTGCGATAAGCTACGGTGAGCTGCAAACAAGCTTTGACCCGTAGATTTCCGAATGGGGCAACCCATCCCGGCTCATCCCGGGATTTCCGTGACTGAATCCATAGGTCACGGACGCCAACGCAGGGAAGTGAACCATCTCAGTACCTGCAGGAAAAGAAAACAAGTCAGTGACTCCGCTAGTAGCGGCGAGCGAACGCGGACCAGCCCAAACCATCCAGCATGCTGGGTGGGGTTGTAGGGCCTGTTCGGCCGTAAGGCCGGCGAGTTACCAACCTGCCATCTAATCAAACGCTCTGGAACGGGCGGCCATAGAGGGTGACAGCCCCGTAGGTGAAAGATGTGCGGGCTCGCTGGACAGGTTCCTGAGTACCGCGGGACACGTGAAATCCCGCGGGAATCCACGAGGACCATCTCGTAAGGCTAAGTACTCCCTGGCGACCGATAGTGAACCAGTACCGTGAGGGAAAGGTGAAAAGAACCCCTGTGAGGGGAGTGAAATAGTACCTGAAACCGTGTGCTTACAAGCAGTGGGAGGGCTATGCCCGGGCTTCGGCCTGGGAATGCCTGACCGCGTGCCTTTTGCATAATGAGCCGGCTAGTTATTCTCAGTGGCAAGGTTAAGCGTAAGCGAGCCGCAGCGAAAGCGAGTCCGAATGGGGCGTATAGTCGCTGGGAATAGACGCGAAGCGAGGTGATCTACCCTTGGCCAGGGTGAAGTAGAGGTAACACTCTATGGAGGCCCGAACCAGTGTTGGTTGAAAACAGCTTGGATGAGCTGAGGGTAGGGGTGAAAGGCTAATCAAACTTCGTGATTGCCCGTTCTCCTCGAAATGCTTTTAGGAGCAGCCTCGGGAGGTCGGCGTTGGTGGTAGAGAACTGGATGGACTAGGGGGCTTACCAGCTTACTGAATCCAACCAAACTGCGAATGCCAACGACACGTATCCCGGGAGTGAGACGGTGGGGGCTAAGCTTCATCGTCGAAAGGGAAACAGCCCAGACTACCGGCTAAGGTCCCTAAATCTGTGCTAAGTGGGAAAGGATCTGGAGACGCCCAGACAACCAGGAGGTTGGCTTAGAAGCAGCCATCCTTTAAAGAAAGCGTAATAGCTCACTGGTCAAGCGGCTCCGGGCCGACAATCCAACGGGGCTCAAGCACAGGTACCCGAAGCCGTAGATTGGAATGGCGCCTGCGGGTGCCAACAATGGTAGAGGAGCGTTCTCACAGCCGTGAAGCCAGATCGAAAGAACTGGTGGAGTGGTGAGAAGTGACCCTGCCGGCATAAGTAGCGAGAAGGGAAGTGAGAATCTTCCCCGCCGTAAGCCTAAGGATTCCTGCGGAAGGTTCGTCCGCGCAGGGTTAGTCGGGACCTAAGGTGAGGCCGAAAGGCGTAGCCGATGGACATCCGGTTAATATTCCGGAACTACCTGGAAGACGTTATCACGATGGGGGGACGCAGGAGGTTAGCCGGGCCTACGATTGGACGTGTAGGTTCAGGTGTGTAGGGGGATCCGCCAGGCAAATCCGGTGGGTCGCATGCCCTGAGGCACTATGGCGAGGCCGCAAGGCCGTAAAGCCGGTGACACCACGCTGCCGAGAAAAGCCTCTAAGGAGTATTCCAGGTACCCGTACCGCAAACCGACACAGGTAGGCGAGGAGAAAATCCTCAGGCGCAAGTGAGAACCCTCGTTTAGGAACTCGGCAAAATGACCCCGTAACTTCGGGAGAAGGGGTGCTCCATTACCGTCAGTGGCTTCGCGCCACGAAGCGGGACGGAGTTGCAATAAAGAGGCCCAAGCGACTGTTTACTAAAAACACAGGGCTCTGCGAAGTCGAACACGACGTATAGGGTCTGACGCCTGCCCGGTGCCGGAAGGTTAAAGGGAGAGGTTAGCCGCAAGGCGACGCTTTGAGCTGAAGCCCCGGTAAACGGCGGCCGTAACTATAACGGTCCTAAGGTAGCGAAATTCCTTGTCGGGTAAGTTCCGACCTGCACGAATGGCGTAACGATTTGGGCGCTGTCTCAACGAGGGACACTGCGAATTTGTGGTACCGGTGAAGACGCCGGTTGCCCGTCACAAGACGAAAAGACCCCGTGCACCTTTACTACACCCTAGTAGTGAATGCTGACGCGTTATGCGCAGGATAGGTGGGAGACTTTGAACCCAGGCTCTCGGGCTTGGGGGAGTCAACGGTGAGATACCACCCTTAGCGCTTCGGCGTTCTAACCGCGATCTGTTATCCAGATCCGGGACACTGCTAGGCGGGTAGTTTGACTGGGGCGGTCGCCTCCTAAATTGTAACGGAGGCGCACGAAGGTTCGCTCAGGCTGTTTGGAAATCAGCCCTAGAGTGCAAAAGCATAAGCGAGCTTGACTGCGAGACTTACAAGTCGAGCAGGTGGGAAACCAGGTTTTAGTGATCCGGTGGTTCCGCATGGAAGGGCCATCGCTCAACGGATAAAAGGTACGCCGGGGATAACAGGCTGATCTGAGCCAAGAGTCCACATCGACGCTCAGGTTTGGCACCTCGATGTCGGCTCATCGCATCCTGGGGGTGTAGCAGCTCCCAAGGGTCCGGCTGTTCGCCGGTTAAAGCGGTACGTGAGCTGGGTTTAGAACGTCGCGAGACAGTTCGGTCTCTATCTGTGATGGGCGCAGGAGATTTGAGTGGGGTTGACCTTAGTACGAGAGGACCGGGTTGAACGCACCTCTAGTGTACGAGTTGTCGCGCCAGCGGCACCGCTCGGTAGCTAAGTGCGGACGGGAGAAACGCTGAAAGCATCTAAGCGTGAAACCCTCCACGAGATGAGATCTCCCTAGGCCGCAAGGCCTCTGAAGGCTCCTGGTAGACGACCAGGTGATAGGCCAGGTGTGTAAGGCTAGCGATAGCTTGAGCTAACTGGTACTAATCAGCCGTGAGGCTTGACCATAATTCCCAATATACGCTGCGGGTGTGTGGTCGGATAACTATCGTTGCAGGATATTCAGCGGCGGCGCCGAAGTCCGGAGCCGGCAAGGTTTCCCGGTGGTCACAGGGGCAGGGTCACACCCGTTCCCATTCCGAACACGGAAGTTAAGCCTGCCACCGCCGATGGTACTGCATCCGCAGGGGTGTGGGAGAGTAGGTCACTGCCGGGAGTATTCTCAAGGCCCGATTACCCGTGAAGCGTAATCGGGCACTTTCTTGGTACGGTGGAGCCGCACGGCCGGTGTGGCGAATTATTCAAACTGTCGCTCGCGCAGCGAAAACCCTACGACCACAGGTCCCAGGCGAACGCCTCCAATCCCGGGGTCGCCGTAGACTGCCGGCACGTCGATGCCAAGCTCCTCCAGCCGCGATGCCGTCAACGGCCCGAGCACGGCGCGCACATCGAGCCGTCACGCTTTGAGCGGCGCCGCCTGGCCGTCGCGTTGACGCCCGTGCACCAGACTACGTCGCCCTCCGAGGCGGATGCAGGCACCGAGCCCGCGGTCAGCATCGCGTCGAGCGCCGCCGGTGTATTGCGCGAGCGTGCGCGCGTCGGGCGAGGACGCGCTGCTCCAAAATCGAGCGCCAGCCGGTCAGGAAGGGCCACCGCAGCGAACGGCGCAGGTGCCAATAAAACCGGACATTCCGCAGCCGCGTGACAGCACACCAGACGACTCGGGCACCGCGCAAGCTGGTCACAGCTCATGCGATCAGACATCGGGATCCGCCGAAAATTCGCGCCGTGTCGCGTCGCCTACCAGCCGGAGCTTGCCCAGATTGCGGAACAATTGTCTGGGCTCCCTCAGCACCCTCCAGTGCAGGAAATTTTTGCGCAGAAGACTGCGGGTCTGGTGTACGCCCGGCGTGCCCGACGCGGTAAACGGCGCCGCGGAATGGCAGCGGAGCCAGCGGCGTGCCACGGTCAGCAAGGATGCCGTCGACGAAGTGATGGCTCCCCGCCATCGACTTGATCCAATCGAGCGAGGCCTGGTCGAACCTCTCGGGCAGTCCATAGAGCGTCGATCAAACGATCAATGACGTTCCGCAGACGTGATTGAAATCGTCATGTTGCAACAGGACCTTGCCGCCGTGATCCCACAGATAGCCGCGAGTGATGATCCACCCGTTCGCGTCGCGATGTTCTGCTACGTATTGGACGATCCGGGCGCTGACGAAATCGTCGTCGTCCACGACCATGAAGAAGTGGCTGTCGCGCGCGCGCAGCATGCCGCTCAGAACACGACATCCCTTGTCGGCACGAATGGCATCCCAGAAATCCTGGACGTTTCCGGCCTGGTTGCGTTCGTGCAGCTCGTTCGGAGGAAAGTTGACCCGTTCGACGCTGAAGCGCGGCGGCAGGTCGGGCAGATCGGCGCCCTCGTTTGCCACGATGATTCCCCGCCAATCATCCTGGGTCTGGTTCGAGATCGAGGCGAGGGTTTGAGCGAGATTGGCCTTGATCAGGCTCCAGTTGCGCGCGTTGGCCTGGTGACGGACGGGAATGATGAAGGCGACGAGGCTCATTGAATCAGACCTCCGCAGACGCCTCTATGAGAAGTTACGAACCGCATCATTCGCCATTTCCTCTTCCGGGCCGACTGCGCGCCCAGGTGATCCATCGGCGAGTGACGTCGCGTTGCAGGACAATCAGTTCCGTCCGAAAAGCTGACATGAACCGCCGCACTTCGCCGTAGCTGTTGTCGAGGCCCGCATGCCGTGATCAGAGTGTGCTCTTGAGATCGCGCCACGCCCTCGCGGTCTCGATCAGCGCGGGCAGCCAGACCTCGGGGCCGGACGTTGCGCGAACGCACCAGAACCGAGTTTCGGCTGCCAGTGCTCTTCGCCAGAGCCACCGTGGTCGGCCAAACAACCGCGGTGCATTCAATGTTGGCAGGGCACGGGCACGACGCTCGCCCTGTCCACCAAAGATCTGCCGGAGATAACGCAACGTTTGCCGATGCCGTGGAATGAAGTGTCGAACCCTCGGCATCGGGAACCCACCACCCGGTGAGGCCGTCGGCAAGCATCTGTCGCATGACCTGCGTCTCTTCCCCGCTCACGCTCGCATCGGGGCGGCGGCCGAGCGACGGGTCGTACGGATATCGGCGCTGCACATCTAGTCTGAACGCACAGTTCGCACCGTACGGGAACTGTGAGCCGTCGAACGGAAACGGCGCGTCGCCGAGCTCGCGCACCGCGAATGCATGGCTGACACATCGCCAGTGCTCCGCGAGCCACCGTGGTGGTGTGCCCTCGAACCACGGCTCGACCGGCCCGCCGAAGAACGCGGCGGCGGGCCAGCGCTCGAATGCGTCCGCATATGCCTCCAGCCACCGTCGCTCCACGAGCACGTCATCGTCGGTCCAGACGAGGTAATCGCCCGTGACCTCGGCAACCGCCCGATTCCGCGCGTTGAGAGACCAGCACGTGACTCGAAGATGGTGCCAATGGCAGACGTCCGGCAAAATCTGCAGAAGCGCCGCCGTATTGTCCGTGCAGTTGTTGTCGACGACGATGACCTGCCAGTCGACGTGAGGCGGGACATCGATCTCGCGCAAGCGTTCCAGCGTCGGGCCGAGCAGGTGGCAGCGATTCCACGTGCAGATGACGACATCAATCCGCATGGCGCACTACCTCACACGCCGGATCGGAATGGCCCTCTGTCGCAAGGGACTGCCTCGCGCGATTAGCCTCGGACCAGTCCGCGCAGAACCGCACTCCTGGCGCGTCTCGCGTCCATGCATCGTGGAACAAGCGGATCTTCCCGTAGTTGTTGTCGATGACCACGTGCGGAATGCCCATCATTAGGCAGAGGATGTGCGCATGGAGCCGATCGGTGACGACCGTGCCCGCCCGGCCCAGGACCATGCAGCCGCGTAACATCCGCTCCTTGGCAAGGCGCCGTCGAAGTCGGTTTCGGAGCCACAGGCCTGTTTTGCGCGCCCAAAGCCAGCGTTCGAGACGAATCAGAATCGTGACATTGTTGCGCCCACCCAGTCCACCGGGCGCACCCCGACGGGAAGGGGCAGGGACGAAGACTCTTTGTCCCTCCGCGCGAGCCAGACGACATCCTGCGAGGCAGCGAGGGACGAGGAATGGCGCCGAGCGCCAATGCACAGTCCGGGGCCAGCAGCGCCCGACATTTCAAGCGTGCTGATGCGAGATCGAAACTGACGCGGTCGCGCGCGACGATCGTCAGCTGCTTGTGGTTCGAAAACAGCGCCGCCGCCCGTTCGAGCGCGGCCGGCGACTGGAAGTGAATCGTCTGCGGGAGCTGCACGATGCGGTGATCGGGGAACGCGCTCACGATCTGCTCACGAAGCGTCTGTTGAGCCTTCCACAGGTCGCCCAGGTAGCCGCCGCCGTGAATCAGAATCGTGCCGTGCGGCACGCGTTGACGCAGATCGGATTCGCGGTAGCTGTAGATGTCGCAGATGTAATCGGGACGAGGCGCGCCGATAGCCTTGAGCCACGCCAGCTCACAAAGGATCGCGCTGTCACCCACGTTGGAATGATTCGGCACGTCGACGAGCGCGTAGGGTGGCTCGATCGGCAGCAGTGGGTTCAGACACGCGAACAGGGTCTCCCTGAGCTCGCCGACGAACCGGTGCATCACGACCGCCCCTCCACGACCATGCGCGCATTGATCGGCGTGACGACCAGCCGCCCCCCAAGGTGGGCGGTGCCGGCGGCAGAATACTCGTGGCCCACGACATGCGCGAATGCCGGTCCTGATCCGCCGAGCTCTATCCGCGTATGCCCATCAGCGCACCCTGCAGGTAGATGTTCTCGCGGCCGGTGAGATCGGCGTGGAATCCCGTCGAGACCTCGATGAGGGTGCCGATGCGACCCTCGACGCGGATCGCGCCGCGGCTGGGCGCGTCGGGAGCTTCGGTGTCGTCGACTTGCCGGCTCCGTTGCCACCAATGATTCCAAGCGTTTCACGGGGCCGCGCGGTGAAGGACACGTCCTGCAGCGCCTGGAATTTCTTCCAGACCAAGTCGACGAGAATCAAGCGTTCAGGCATCAGCAGGGCGCGCTGCGGTCAGATGTTCTCCGCGAAATGTGTACTCCGCGTGATGAAAGACCAGCCAGGCGATGCCGAGCGTGAGCGCCGAGACGATCGCCGCCATGGCAATGCCGGGATGAACGGGTTGTCTCCGGTGATCATCATGGCCCGTTAGACGTCGATGACGGACTCATCGGGCTGAGCCCGCATGACCTGCCCAGTCCGTCCGCCGATAAAGCTGATGGGGTAGAGCACCGACGTCACAAACATCCAGATCGTCAAGACGACTTCGAACAGGCACTTGACGTCGCGATAGAACAGGTCCGCCATCGCGATGAGCAGCGCGACACTAGTCTTAAACGTCAGGTGGACCAGAAGCACGACCGGCAGAACAATAACGATTGGTGAGGGAGAATCTGGTAGTACTTGAGCGCGATCGGAACGACGTTGGCGCGCGCAGTGAAGAGGCGGACAGTTTCCAGGCGACAAGGCCGCAGGATCCGAACACCGGAAACGGCATGCGGACGTCGATGCGCGCGACCCGGGTGAACACGATGGAAAACATCACCGTGTTGACGAGCGAAATGAAGATGGCCCGGCTGCCCATGAATGTCTGCTTATATCGTAGCGTGGAGTCGCGACGCACCATCTGGATGAGCAGATTTCGAAATTGCCCCTGCTCGGCGAACATCTCCCGAACGTCATTCCACAGCGCTGTCACAGTTCCCTGACCTTCCGTGGCGACGCTTCTGCTAGTTCTTGGCAAGAGTGAGACGCGCCTGACCATAGGGCGAATCTAGGCCCACGCCAGGATAGTTACTCTAGCCGAGTCGCGGGCAGTGCCGTAGCCGCGTGACAGAAGACGCCCCTACCTCAGCTTTTCGGCAGGTAACTTCGACGCGGTATCTTGGTTGGCAAGCCCTTCAGGGTCTCGCAGGCGCGGTGTACCAGGCATCCGAGGTCACTACCGGGAGTATTCTCATGGGGTCCGACGCGTTACGTCGGACCTTTGTTTGTCTAATGCGGTAAGCCGCGTGCAGTGGCCGGCGCGGTCGTAACTCGCCTGGTGTCTCCGGTTTGCGGCACCAGGTGGGGGGCGGCATATTCATGCGACAGTTCAGGGACTTAGCCATGGCCGGCCTTGAAACGCCTTCGAGTCCCGCGATTTCCGTCGTCGCCACGGCCTACAATACCGGCGAGTTCCTGGCGGCCGCGCTCGAGTCGGTCTTTCGGCAGTCCTTGAGTGACTTCGAGGTCGTCCTGGTCGATGACGCTTCCACGGACGACACGTTCGACGTCGCGCAGTCGATCGCCCGTCGTGACGCGCGAATCCAGGTATCCGCCACGAAACCAACCTGGGCGCCGGCAGCGCACGGAACACGGCCCTGAAACGGGCCGCGGAGCCCTCGTCAGTTCCTGGACACCGATGACATCTGGGAGGACCGTTCCTCGAAGAGATGTCACGAGCGCTTCGCTACGCAGGGAGATGCGTGCGCCGGCGTGTTCTGCTACTCCCGTCACATCTCACCCGACGGATCGTTCAACGGGGCTCAGACCACTCCGCCGCCAGGACGGTACAATCTCCTCCGGATGATGGAGGGGCTCTGCCCGCCCGGGAATGGCAGCGCACTCATGATTCGCCGGGCATGTCTCGACGAGGTGGGAGAATTCCAGACGCTGGAGGTCGGGCAGGATGCGGAGATGTGGCTCAGGATCGCGGCCGAGTCGTCGAGGTCGTATTTTTATTGCCTGCCGCGGTTCCTCGTGCGCTATCGACATCGCTCCCAAGGACTTCGAAAGAGCAACCCTGCAGCGCGGCTGGCCTCATTCGAATACCGGCTTCGCCGCTATGCCCCGAGGGTAGATCCGTCCGACAGATGGCGAGTGTATTTCGCGTTCGCACGGATGACGGACTTCGTCGGCCCAGAACGCTGACGCGTGGCGACGGGCGATGGGCCGCACGGCTCTCGTCGGGCAGAGTTCGAGCGCTGACCCGGCCCAGGGCAACTACCTTCTGGCCGTTGCGTCCTCGGTGTGGATCGGTACAACAGCATCAGGGCCAGGCTCCTCCGCGTCGGCCGCGGACGCCGAGCGGTGCGCGCCGTATTCCGCACGATCGAGAGCCCCTGGAACCGCCGAACTGAAGGGCCGACCTTCACGCGGCTCTGCAGTAGAAGAACATGTGCCAGGGAAATTCGTGCACACGCGCACTCTCCACGATCTCCCAGCCTGCTGACTCGATGTCGCGTCCGACCGCGCGGAACGGAAAGCCGCGAAACCCGATCTCCCAGCGGTGCCCGATCTTCGATCGGCTGGCAGTCGGAAACGGTTGCGCCTGGAAATCGGGGCAAGCTGCCCTGGCAGTCGATCACGAAGGAGCCGGCCTCCAGCCTCACCCGCCAGTGTCGCCGCACGTCGGGAAGGCTGAGAATCAGGTGCAGCCGTGTCACGCGACGCAGTTCGGTGAGAGCGGCTCTGAACTGGTCGAACGGCAAATGCTCGAGCACCTGGCAGCACATGCTCATGTCTACTGCGGCGTCGACCAGCGACAGCTGGCGCACGTCGCTGATGATGTCCGGACGTAAGGTACGATTGATGTCCGCGGTGAGCACGTTCGCACCGAGCGAGCGCAGGAACCCAGGGACCAGGCCGTCACCCTTTCCGATCACCAGTACGGAGGCGTGCGCGGCTCGGGTGGCGTAGACGAGCTGATATCGATAGCTGAGCAGGCGCAGGAAATCCGCGCCGAGATAGCGGGCAGAGGAATGGACACCAGCCATTTCAACGCGCCTCAGGTCGCGCCTCGCCTCGAGGTCGTTACCGCGGCAAAGTGCGCAGTTTCGCTGGCTGCGGCATGCTCACTGGCCGCAACTGTCCGGGCATCACGCGGAGGACAGTTGCCTCCTGCTGGGCTGACTCCCACGTGCTGGCAGCCCGCTGAACCACGTACAGCTGGGGCGCCCAGAAAGAGCATCAGATACGGCAGCTCGAACAGCTCGACCGACAGAAAGCTCGCCGCGACGCAGAACACCAGAGAGCCCGCATTCCAGCCCGTTCGCCATGCTCCGAATCCGCTGAGCCTCGACGTCGGGTGCGCCCGCGCGCAGCCATCCGGCAGACTGCGCCGCAAGCTGCGCCACGTCGTGAAGAGCACACTCAAATAGATGAGCAATCCCGGATAGCCGGTGTCGGCGAGCGCCTGGAGATACTGACTGTGAATCACGCGTCCACGCATTGTCCGCCCCATATCGGTACGAGAATAGCGGTGAGTTCCGCAACCCGGACGCCAAAAAATCGGATAATTGTTGGCGATGCTAATCGCCGCCTGCCAGCTGCCGGAGGCGAGAGTTCGCGCTGGAATCCGCTGGTCCAGGGAATCGATGCTGAAGAACCGGTTCCGGATTTCCTGGACCCGCCATATAGGGGACCATCGCCGCGGAGCACGATGAACGCCAGCAGGAATTGTCGCCAGCGTTGGGCCGCGAATGTGCCATCAGCGGGAGTCCACTGCCAAGGACGGCCAGCATTTGCTCCGCGGGAATACGTCATCATCACCGCGTGAAGGATTGGGCGGAACGAAGGCCAGGTAGATCCATCGATACCACCGCTTCGTGCCTTCCCAGGACGAACAATGATAGCGGGACCCCAACCGCCAACATCAACCCTGCGAGATTATTATCGACGCCGCCGTATCCGTTCAGCCAGATGTCGAGACGGCCCTCGGTCAGATATTTGATATTGACTTCGTAGGCGATATAGGCGAGGGCACACGTGGCGATCGAGGTAAAGGGTCCAGAGCTGAATCGATCTTGCGGACGATGATCGTCGAGACGATCAAGCATCGTCGAAGATCTTCATAATACTCGTCGAAATAGAACTCGGCGACGGTCGCGGTCGTTAGGCTGTCACGTAAGAGATGGCGATCCAGACCGCGAAAGAGATCAAGCAAATCAAGTAATGCGACGCCGAGAGGCCCGGAGTGCTTCGACTCCTCCTCGTCTGCGTGTGGTTGGCAATAACGACAGGTGCCATGCCGATCCCACCGAGGATGGTGGCGATTGCCACGTACCGGGACCAGGCGACGCCAAGCGGCAGGCGCCCAGTCCCACATGAACTGCGGACGCAATACCGCATAGAGCGTATAGACAGCCACGCCGTAGAACGGATGGAACAAGACGCCCAACGTTCCGAAGCCAGTGAGAGGGATGATGAACAACGTCTGCTTCATCGGCTCACCATGCTCGTTCATGTCGTCATGACCGTCTCGGCTGGCCGTCGTGTGGACCACTGGCGCCAGAGGTGCACGCCTCCAAGCATCGCGAGCAGAAACAGCAGCGGCAGAACGGGAAAATTAGTAGCGCTGCTGGCTATCGCACGATCCCGTAAAACATCCAGAGTCCGGTCACCCAGAGCACGGCAACCTGCGTGAAGATCTGTCCTCGCGTGACCCAGGCGCCGATGACCGCCAGGGGCAACGTGATCGCCGCTGCCAGCGCTGTCTTCCATCTGGGAATCCAGGTGAAGTTCGGCAGATCGACCCAGAAGCGAATCGTCTTCCGCACGATGGGGAAATGGCTGGCCAAACGGATCGCGCCGGATCTCCGCAAAGGCCATTGCTGCCAGTAGGCGTATTCCTCGAGCGGCGGCAACGTCCTGCATATCGGCTCAATGCCGGCGAACTCGGGGCGCCTTCTGAGCTCCACAAAGCTCTGCGCATCATCGGCCGCGAGGTAAACGCCCTGAAACAGGATCTCCCCCCCTTCCATCGTAAACGGCAGCGGTCGACCGAGATGGAAGTAGTTTCGCACGGGCCACGGACCGTAGGCCAGGAAGAGTCCCGCGATGAGACACACCGCGGCCAGCGGCTGGGACCGCCGGAATCGAACCCACGCCATGACGATCATGCCGATGATCACGAGCACGAATGGCGCGCCGAGGATCAGGATCAAGATCCCAGCCGCGAGTCCGGTCACGAAGAAATCGCGCGAGATGTCCGCGACGGTTCGCGCGGAGGAACAGAACGAAAACGTCGTGGTGCTGGCGAGCGCGATGATGGGTTCGGCCAGGTAGTAACCGTAGATGACCGAGTGCGGCGGTACATAATCCAGGTGAGCAGCGCAGGAACGACGGCAACGGGTGGTGCGCCGAGCCGCAGCGAGGCGTACGCCACAGAAACGTCGCAAGCCCGACGCACAGCACATTGAACACGAGGACCGATTCGGGTCGCGGCCAGATCGCGTAACGACACCGAAGATGAACGGGACGACGGGACCTTTCCAAAGCGACGGCGGGCCGAAGAGCGTTCCCCAGACGTTCCCGGAAGAGCCCAACGCGCCTTGCAAGCTCACCCCACCCGTCGAGATCGAGGGGGAGTATGCGGGCCAGTTGAATGGACCACGCCTGATAGCCGCCATAGCGAAGCTGACGAGCGCCAACGCCAGTGCAATGCGCCAGTGGTGCGAGGGTCGCCGAGGTCTCGATCATCGGCCGGTCGTGGCCACGTGGGGGGCAGGCGCCGCCGGCCTCGTGACGATCGCAACCAGCGACGACCCAATCTTCGATTGCCCGCGAGTGTGCGGCCCACTTCGTGTCGCAGCAGCCAATCGAGCGCGAGACGGCCGGCCAGGGCGGCAACTTCAGGTAGCGCTTGTAGATCGCGGACGGCGACTCTTCCTTCTTTCCGAGTGGGCGCCGCCGCTGTCGCTCGAGGAGATGCACCGTGCTTGCGCCCCACCAGAGCACTTGCTGCGGTTCCGTACCGCTCGTGTGAAAGGCGCGCGCGAGCGTCACGAGATCGTACCCGTCGATGCCCTTGAATTGCGTCGAACTCCGAGAAGAGGTCCATGAGTGCTGGAACCGTGACCATCAATACTCCGCCGGGTGCCGCGAGACTCATGAGACGCTCAACGGCTCCCTGATCGTCGTCAATGTGCTCGATGACATCGAGCGCCAGCACGGCGTCGAAGGTACCTGCATGGCTCGGAATGGGCTGAGATAAGTCAGCGAGCACAAGTCGGCGCCGCCCGTTGTCCAACAACTCGAGCGCCTGGCGAGAGATGTCAAGACCCGTGACGCGATACCCGGCTGCCTGAGGTACTCGAGCGTCACTCCCCATCCGCAACCGGCGTCGAGAATGTGTGCAGGCGGTATAACGCGGTTGCGGGGAGTAACTCAACGGTGAGTCTGGCACGCGCTTGCCACCACGGGTGCGGGCGAATGAGGCTGCGTAGCTCGGTCAGCAGGGCCTCGTCCATGTTCGCGTCGGCCACGCCGGCGGACCATTCTTCAATCATCGTCGTATCAAGAATGGTCCGGTCGCACGACCTCGTGCGTGGTCCCAATCGCCGACGCTGCGGCTCCGGTGGCTTTCACATCGGCAACGATATAAGGGGGTCGTTCTTTCGCCTCGATGAACACTCGTCGCAGGTACTCGCCGATGATGCCCAGGCTAATCAGCTCAACCGAGGACATCGTCAACACCACGATGACCGTGCTCGCCCAGCCCGGCGGCGCCGTTCGCGTAACGAGGAAGTCGAACACGACCCATCCAATGAGCATGACCGCCATCACCGCGGCCCCAAACCCGCAGTAGCTCGCCAGGCGCAGCGGGTGGCTGCTGAAGCTGACAAGCCCGTCCACTGCCAACGCGACCAGGGCGCCGAATGTGTACTCGGGTTTCCCGCCGCCCGCTCGTGCCGCTCGTAAGGAAGCCCCACCTGTCGAAAGCCGACGAACGTCCGCAGTCCGTGAACGAAGCGGTTGCGCTCCGGAAGCGAGCGGAGCGCGTCAGCGACCTTTCGCGTCATCAGACAGAAGTCGCCACTGTCGAGCGGGATGTCGATATCGCTCACCATGTGAAGCAAACGATAGAAGGCAAAGTATCCAGCGCGCTTGAACAGCGACTCCTTGCGTTTTGTCCGGACCGCGTAGGCGACCTCTGCGCCGTCGCGCCACGCCGCCACGAAGTCGCTGATAGCCTCTGGCGCGTCTTGGAGGTCACCGTCCATGATGACCAGCGCGTCACCGCGGGCGAAGTCAATGCCCGCCGAGATGGCAGCCTGGTGGCCGAAGTTCCGGCTCAGGTGAATGACAACGACGGCTGGATCGGCTTGCTGGACCTCATTCAGCAGTTGAGGCGTTGAGTCTCGGCTTCCGTCATCGACGAAGACCAGCTCGTAACGTCTGACCAGGTGCCCAAGAATCAACGTCAGGCGGCGATACACCTCGCGGATGTTCTCCTCCTCGTTGTAGAAGGGAACAACCACGCTGAGCTCCGGCGGCTCTCCGCCAAAGGACGCGAGACGGAAGTTGGCGTTCACGCAGCTCGTAGGCTAGCACAGGCGCTCGGAGCGACGTTTTCTGGCACGAAAGAAGATGCCGTTGACCAGTAGAATTTTTCGTTGACATCGACCGGAACGGTTCAACGAGCCATCGCCGGCTGTCCTCGATGAAGCGAATGTCCTCGCTCGTGTAGTCCTCGCCCTCTTGCCAGCTTATTCGCGGCGGAATGAACTCTGTGTCCCGCGACGAGAGGTGCGTCACTGCGTAATCCAGCTCGTATCCGCTCTGGGCGGCGAGGCGTTCGTACACGGAGAGGCGCTGGCGGTTCAGGGTCGGATCGGGGCGAGAGACCCAGCGCCAGAGCGATCGGGCACGCCCAGGAACCGTAACGGATGGAGGCTGCCGTACATGCCGTGATTCTGAAAGTCGACCTTGTGCAGCATGATGCCGTCCGCCGCGAGAAGCGTATCCATGCTGCGCCAGGCGGAGCCGAGATCGTAGACGTGTTCGAGCACGGCCCGCGAAAGGATCACATCGAAGCTGCCTCCGGGCAGCACCTGAGCGGCCCGCTCGATCGGCAGGTCGGTTCGGTGCTCGATACACGACGCCCCGATCAGCCCTCGCTATTGAGCAGACGCTCGAGGTCACCAAATTCTGGCTGAGCGATTGCCGCAAGGCGCGTATAGACGGCGCGGTTCCGCGCTTCGTCGCGAACGCTGCGGAATCGATCGAGGCAGACGACATGGCGGCACAGCCGACGCCAGGAGAAGCGCGACGCCAAGGTTGTCGCCGGGACCGACTTCGAGGATGCGCTTCCCGCGCAGGTGGTCGGCCGACCACCCAGCGACGACCAGATAGTCGCGCACAACCCGCGTCACGTAGTCGACGCCCTGCTCCAGCGTCATGCGCGAGTGAGTCGCGCCTGAACGATGACCGCGGCCGAGACGGTTGCGCACCTGCCCGGCCAGGTAGTTCGCACTCAGGAGAAGGAACGATCGGTCACGCACACGCTCGAGGCGCTGGAGCATTACACGGCTCCGGCTGATTGGCGTCAGTTGCTGACGCTGACCACTCTCGCGTTCGTTGGTGCGCGCGGCGGAGCGGACGAAGGGGCGGACGCTGACCGTGGTGGGACAGACGAATCCGCTGATGCCCGCCCGGGTGTTGTCGCAAGGGGCAATGGCGCCTGCAACGGCGAGATGGTATTCGTCCAGTTCTGAGAGTTCGTCAGGCCGGTCTCCCGAGACCCAGCATGTTGACGGTCCCATCCGGGTTCAGCTTGGTCATCGGCACGACAAAGGTGGCTCTGCTGTGCGTGGTCCACCTAAAGTTATCGCCGGCGATGCCGTTGTAGTTATAGAGAGCATTGATCGGGCGTTACGAGCGAACCCCCGGCGCCGACGCCGTAGGTGTATGCGATCGCGCGGTTCGGGCTGAGCGCCGGGTCGTGGGGAAGTTCAGATCGCGGATCACGGTTCGACGATTCAGACTGGTCGCCGCGCGCGCCGATGTTCCAGTGGAGCACGAATGCCAGTCCCGTGCGCGTCGCGATCGTCGAGTCCTGAATGGTGATGGTCGTCGCCGCGTTGCCGCCTTCGGCGATCCGCTGAGGCCCTTGTCGCGGCCCTGAATATCGGAGTTCACCAGAACGAAGTCGTTGGTGTAGTAGTCCCCGAAATCGATACCGAGCTGACACAGGCGCTCGAGGGGCCGGGATCCGTGCTGCGAACGATCAGCCCTTGAATTCGCATCTTGCTCGACGGGTAGTGAAAGATGGCCCGATTGTGCACGTTCCACACGCGAAGGTCTTTGATAACGCTCCACTGCGTGGCGAGCGGCTTGGTATCGGCCGCTCCGACCCACCAGTAGGTCAAGCCCGACTCGGTAGCTCCATAGACCTCGTTCCGGGCAAACTCGAGAATGGGCATCGCATTCGCGTTTCGCACCGTCACGTTGGCGTCGACGGTGGTGTCCGCGCCCTGGAACTTTGGAATGCGGACGTTCCCGAGGTGATAGGGGACGTGTAACTCGAATCTGTACGCGGCATCGTTCGCATCGCTCATGATGTCCGCGGCAACGTTGTCGGTGACGTAGTTGTTGACGCCCTTGAACCAGTAACGATTTCCCTCACGGCCTTCCCCAGCCGCCCGCCGCTGCCGTAGCTGCCGACCATGATGTTGCGCGTGATCGTGTTGTAACTCTCGGACTCCATCTTCGGTCATGACACCCGCGCCGTTCCGACCTGAATACGACATTGCCCTCGACGAGTCCGTAGTGGGAATTGTGCAGCGTAATTGCCCACTTCGTCGCGTTATCGATGGCGTTGCCGAGAAGCGTGAACGATGGGGTGCCTCTCAATCCCTCCGGACCCATCACGTGATGCATGTGGATCGGATAGCGGCCGATCGGGTTCTTTCCGACGTGTGTCACCTTGTCACCGGCAAACGTCGTGTTGTTCAACAGCTTGAACGTGGTTCGTCCCATGTCGCTGAACTGCGCGTAGCAATGTCGACCAAGGCGCGTTGACTGAACAGTCCATGGCCGTGTACGCCGGCCGGGTTCTCCGATCGCAGGACGACGTTCCGGCTGATGTTCATGACGTGCGGCAAGAGTAGAGTGCGCCGGTGAGGCTGTTGCGTGCCCCACGATGGTCGTAGCGCAGGGCCGTCGAGACGGTGACGGTCTTCTCCGCGATGGCACTGATTTCCAGCGTCTCCCATTGCGGAACGAGCTTCGATCCCTGGAGGCCCGTCTCGTTCCAGCGGAGTTGTCGCGTGTCGGGAATGACCACGCGATCTCCGACGCGCCAGCCTCGGGGGACCGTGCTGAGCAGAAACTGGGTGTTCCCCAACAGCGGCTCTTTCGCGAGCCTCACGAACGTCGGCGCTTTTGGCGCGCCGTGGATGCGTCACCGTCCCGAAGCCGAAAGTCCGACGCCATATTGCTCCGGATCGAATTGCGTATCGAGCGGCTGATCCAGAAAGACGATCTGTGCGGTCACATCGGGTGCCACTGGTGTCGCAGTGGTCCCGATTTCAAGGGTGCCGCCAGCCTTGACGATCAGCGTGCCGACCCGCAATTCCTTCGACACGTCCGCTGGAAACGGGACGTCCCCAGAACGTCGACACAGTTCAGAGCGGCCGCGCTGACCGTGTCATAAGTGACGGTCGCACGGCGGAGACGGCCAACCGTTCGCCGCTCGATGGGACGTGACCAGCAGACCAGATCGCACCGTCTGACCAGTTCCCGCTGGCTCGTGCGACATTCGACGCTCTCGCACAAAAGTCGGGTATCCCGTGGGGAAGTCCACTGGCACCGTGAAAGAGATGTTCCTGTGCGGCTAGGGCTCCTGGGCCTCCAATGACGCACAGATCACTAGCAATAGCCGCAACATGCGAGGACTCGCGTTATGATTCACGTATCTTACTCCGGTTCAAAAGAGGCAGGGACGACGAGGGCTGGAGATGCAGGATTCGTTCCAGCGATGCCCAGAGCTGACCGGTCTGCGGGGAAAGGGCGCTCAGTCGATTGGCAGCGTGGCAAGGAAGTCCCGGGGAGAATCCTGATGAGATTCCGATTGTCCTATCCAGCACGGCACTGAGTCCGGGCCCCCGAACCGCCGAACCCGTTCGGATCGGCGTCCCAATCGCGCAAAGTGTTTGCCGGAACGCCGACCGTTGCCGGATTCTCGACACAGAGCACCGCAGTATTCCGGCCCAGGCACAGATCGCTGACCGATGGCCTGACGGCTCCGTCCGCTGGCTCCTCGTTGATTTCCTGGCAACCACTAGCGTTGCGCCGCAGACGTTTTACACGCTGCAGCTCGAGTCGGGTCCGTCCAAGGAATCGGCGCCGCCGCAGACGCAACTAACGATCGCCGAGGAATCGCAACGCGCACAGGTCGCGACCGGTGTAGCCACGTTCACGGTGGCAGGTGCGGGCTCGTTCCGGTTGCAGTCCGCGAAGACCGCGGGCGCCACCGCGATCGATGTCAGCGACACTTCAGTTCAGCTGACGGACGCCAGAGGTCATTCTCACCAGTTCTCGTGTCGGGCGTTGGTCGTCGAGGCGATGGGTCCGGTGCGAGGGACCGTGCGGCTCGACGGCGCGTTCGGCGCAACCGGCCTGGTCGGTCTCATCCGGCTGCACTTCTTCGCAGGCTCGGCCACGGTGCGGTTCGAGGTCACGGTTCGCAATCCTCATCGCGCTCGCCATGCAGGTGGGCGTTGGGATCTCGGGGATCCTGGGTCGGTCCTGTTCGAAGACTTGTCGATCGTCTTCGGACTGCGTCACGAACGCGCACCCTTGCTGGCCCGCTGCTCGGTGGATTCGTCCGCGCCTGCGGCCGTGTTCACACCGCCCTTCGAGCTGTATCAGGATTCGAGCGGCGGCGAGAACTGGCAGGAGCACGAACCACGTCAACCGCGAACGGCGCGTGCCGATCACGTTCCGCGGCTACCGGATGCGCGGTCGGCGACGCGAGACGCACCGGCCTGCGCGCGACGCCGATCGTCGCGCTGCGGACGCAGCGGCGGCGCGATTGCGCGCGTCGCGGTGCCGCACTTCTGGCAGAACTTCCCGAAGGCGATCGAGGCCGACGGCCGAGCGAGCTCGCCCTGCGGCTGTTTCCGCGGCAGTTCGCCGACCTCACGAGATCCAGGGCGGCGAGCAGAAGACGCACATGTTCGCGCGTCGCGTTCGGCGCCGAGACGTGTCACGCGACGTGCCGCTCGACTGGTGCGCAGTCGCCGCTCCACCGCGTGCGTCGACGCCCGAGTGGTACTGCCGCGACTGCGGCGCGATCCCGTACCTGGCGCCGGCGGCCGACGACCCGACGCGACTACATCGGTGCTCGTCGCAGGCGGCGATCGAGGGCGCCGGACACGTTCGAGCGCAAGCGCGAGGTCGATCGACGAGTACGGCTGGCGGCATTTCGGCGACATCTACGGCGACCACGAGGCGGTCTGCCACAACGGGCCCGACGCCGCTGGTGTCGCACTACAACAACCAGTACGACGCGGTCGCCGGCTTCGCGCGTGCAGTTCCTGCGCACCGGCGACGCCCGCTGGTGGCGCAGATGGACGAGCTCGCCGCGCACGTCATCGACATCGACATCTACCACACCGACAGCGACAAGTCGGCGTACAACGACGGGCTGTTCTGGCACACGTACCACTACGTGCGACGCCGACACCGCCACGCACCGCTCGTATCCGCAAGCCGCGCGGCAGCGTCAGCGGCGGCGGCCCGTCGGCCGAGCACAACTACACGACCGGCCTGATGCTGCACTACTTCCTGACCGGCGATCCGCGCGTCGCGCGACGCGGTCGATCGGGCTCGCGCAGTGGGTCATCGACATGGACGACGGCACGCAAGACGATGTTCCGGTGGCTCGCTGGCGGCGACACCGGGCTGGCGAGCGCGTCGGCGACCGGACTACCACGGCCCGGGTCGCGGGTCCGGCAACTCGCTCAACGCGCTGCTCGACGGCCACCGGCTGACCGGCGAGCGGCGGTTTCTCGAAAGGCCGAGCAGCTGATCCGCCGCTGCATCCACCCGGCCGACGACATCGCCGCCAGCGACCTGCTCGACGTCGAGCGGCGGTGGTTCTACACGATGTTCCTGCAGTCGCTCGGCAAGTACCTCGACGACAAGGCGAGCTCGGCGAGCTCGACGCGATGTACGCCTACGCCCGCGCGAGCCTGCTGCACTACGCGCGCTGGATGGCGCGAGCACGAGCGGCCGTATCTCGACCAGCCGGAGAAGCTGGAGTTCCCGACCGAGACCTGGGCGGCGCAGGACATCCGCAAGAGCGACGTGTTCGAGTTTGCCGCGCTGCACGCCACCGAGCGACGGAGCGCAACGCGTTCCTCGAACGCGTCGAGGTCTTCTTTCGCGCGTGTATCGAAGGCCTGGAGGCAAGGCGCACGCGTTCGCTGTGTCCGGCCGGTGGCCGTTCTGATGGGAACGGGCTGGCAGCAGGCCTGGTTCCAGCGATTTCCGAACGGGGCCACCCGCGTGCGCGATGCCTTCCGACTTTGGCGTGCCTGAGACGTTCATGCCACAGAAGACGATAGCGATGCGCCGGGCGGTCTTGATTGGCGGCATTGCCGTCCTGGCAACGCTCGCCGCGCTGATCTACGCTGTTGTTCGCCTTCTAAGCTGAGCGATAGTTGCGGGCTCGATCCGGCGCATCAGAGAGTTGTTTCACGATGCCCGAGCTCCCGGACATCTCGCTCTATCTGCACGCCCTGACGCCTCGAGTCGTCGGACGAGTCCTGAACCGAATCCGCTGGCTGAGTCCGTTTCTGCTGCGCTCCGTGACACCCGCGCTCTCCACGTTCGAAGGGGCGACGGTCCGCGCCCTTCGCAGGATGGGCAAGCGGAACGTCTTCGTCTTCGATGACGACCGGTTCCTGGTTATGCACTTGATGATTGCAGGCCGACTGCGATGGCGGACTCAAGGGGCCGCAGATCCCCGCGCGCATCGGGCTGGCCGCCTTCGATTTCGAAAGCGGCACGCTCATCCTGACCGAAGCCGGATCGAAACGGCGAGCATCGCTCTACGCGGTCGAGGGCAAGCGCGCTCTGGCCGCTCACAATCCCGGTGGACTGGAGGTCCTCGAGTCGCCCTGGAAGCCTTTTCTGACGGCTGCGATCCGAGCGACGCACATTGAAGCGTGCCCTGACCGACCCGCGCCTCTTCAGTGGGATCGGCAATGCCTACTCCGACGAGATCCTCCACGCCGCGCGTTTGTCACCGCTGCAACTGTCGACCAATCTGGACGAGCGCGAGATCGCAAACCTCTACTCGTCGGTCCGCAAGGTCCTTTCCGAGTGGACGGAAAGAACTCAAGCGCGACGCCGCAGGCGATTTTCCCGAGCACGTCAGCGCATTCCGTCCCGCTATGGCCGTGCACGGGCGGTTCGGTCAGCCGTGTCCTCGATGCGGTTCACCGGTCCAGCGGATCGCCTATGCCAATAACGAGAGCAACTATTGCGCGACGTGTCAAACCGCCGGCAAGTTGCTTTCCGATCGGTCGATGTCGCGCTTGCTGCGCGAGGACTGGCCAAAAACGCTGGAGGAGCTGGAGGAATTGAAGTCGAAGGCCGGGAAAGGGTGAACGAGTATCCGAGTGGGTCGCTGCGGGGAGTATCATATATCCAAGCCTAACGGCCGTTGCGTCGGGCGTTTTTGGAAGAACCGGTCGGCGCACCGCGCGTGCCGCGCGCGGCAATTGGTGAAATTTAGACGATGAGCGACGCGTCGAACGGCACAATCGTCATCGAGGACGTTCGCAAGGAGCTTGCGAACGGCTTTGCGGAACTCTCAGCGAGGATCGCCATAGAAAGCGATCTCCAGCTGCCGCCACTGCCCGAGCGCGTCTGGATTCGGGTGCCCGCATCCGAACTGGATGCTCTCGTTGATACGGCAGATCCATTCGTTCCCGCCACCTGGCTGCTGGCCGCTAGGCGCGGGCTCGATGTGCGAGTGCCGGGCGGCGTCTCGGCCCGCATGGCTGAGGGTCTCCCGGTCGCGGGCGCACTCTACGTGGATTGGAGTCACAGCGCCGGCGGCGCGCGATTCCGCGTGCCTGTCCTCCACGGGCCTGCGGTCGGTCGAGAGCGCGGCGGCGACGGCGCCGCCGCATTCTTTTCTGGCGGCGTGGACTCGATGTTCACGGTGGCCCACAACCTGCGTCGTTATCCGCGCACCGACTCGCGCGCGATCAAGGGATTGGTGCTGGTCCACGGTCTCGATATTCCGCTCGCGAGTAGCGACCGGTTCGGGCACACGGCGGCGGTCCTCGGAGAGACGGCGCGTGCTATCGGCCTTTCGCTCATCGCGCCAGCCACCAACGTGCGGGAGCTCGTTCCAGGCTTCGACTGGTTCACCTTCGGGCATGGCCCCTGCCTCGCACTCGTAGCGCTCGCATTGAGTGGCCGATTCCATACGATATACGTCCCGTCCACGAATTCCTACATGCAGTTGGTTCCGTGTGGAACGCATCCGGCACTCGACCCGCATTGGTCCACCGAATCCATCGAGTTCGTTCACGACGGAGCGGCATCGGCCGCACTCGAAGACCATGAGGTTGGCTTCCCAGCCTGCCTTGCTCGCGGGCCTGCGCGTGTGCTGGAAGAATGTCGGCGAGGCCTACAACTGCGGTCGCTGTGAGAAATGCCTCCGTACATGGTCACGCTGGCGCTGCACGGCCTGGCATCGCAAGCGCCGCACTTTCCACCCATGGACGATGCAGCTCTTGCTGCGCTGCGTCTGACACCTGCCACGCGACTGTTCTGGGAAGATATTCAGAGGTGGAGGACCGGAGAACGCTTCGATCCGGAGCTTCAGGCGATCGTCGCCGAGTCCTTGCCCGGCCGCTCATCGAGCCTGCCGCCGGGCCGCCGGCGGCAGAACCTGTCAGCGAACCATGGACGGTGAAGGTGATGCTTGCCGTCGCCAAGCGGGTAGGTGGGGGTCCGAAGAAGGTCCTCGGCGCATCGACCGCTGGTTCCTTGGTAGCCGATTGCGTCACACCGTCTGGGTCGCAGATGCTCGAGAGCGGGCGCGGGTCCGGCAGGGCGATTGATCCCACTTCGACCTCCTATCCGGCTGCATCCATCGCGTGGCAACATCGCGGTTGCTGGTACGATCGCCATTTCGAAAGGGTGAAATCCTGTGTTCCAGCCCTCGTATCGTGGTTAAAGATGGACCACGCTGGTCGTTTCATTGTAGACACTGTCGAGAGAGGCGCTCAGCTATCTCGGCCGAGCGCCCTCGGCCAACTAAACGAAGTCGCCTCGGAACTCGAGGCGCGCAAGGTTCCTGGCGTCTTCGTCGAGGCAGGTTGCGCGCTCGGGGGATCCGCAATCGTGATCGCGGCGCGAAAAGACGCGCCTGGCCACTTTATGTCTACAACGTCTTCAGCATGATTCCTCCGCCCACTTCGGCTGATGGCGACGATGTCCACGAGGTACGAACGTATTCGCAGCGGTCAGTCGGAGGGCATTCGCGGTCATCGGTACTACGGCTACGAAGAAGACCTGTACACCATCGTCAAGAGCAATTTTGCCCGATTGGGCTATCCGGTCGATCGTCATAACGTACACCTCGTGAAGGGTCTGTTTCAGGACACTTCGGCTCACCGAGCCGTCGCCCTGGCTCACATCGATGGCGACTGGTACGAGTCGGTGCACACTGTCTCGAGCGGCTCGAGCTGCTGCATCACGCAAGGCGTCCTCGTCATCGATGACTATGATGCGTGGTCTGGTTGCCGGCGCGCTGTTGACGAGTACTTCACGACAAAGGACGCGTTTACGTTTCGGAAACGAGCTCGACTGCACATCATCAAGCGCTAGTGTGCAACTGGCAAAGCGGCCGTCGCTGATGGCGAAAACCGGATGAACGTGAAGGGGCGATCTGGATTAACGAAACACGTTGTACTTCGCAATGCACCAGAGCGCGCGGACGCCATCCTTCCAGCCGATCTTCTTGCCTTCCTCGTACGTCCTGCCGGCATAGGAAATGCCGACTTCGAACACCCGCACGCGCAGCTTCGCCATCTTCGCGGTGATCTCCGGCTCGAAACCGAACCGGTTTTCCTCGATGACGATCCGCTGCAGGACCTCTCGCCTGAAGACCTTGTAGCAGGTCTCCATGTCGGTGAGATTCAGATTGGTGAACGCGTTCGAGCACAGGGTCAGGAGGTGATTGCCAATGGAGTGCCAGAAGTACAGCACGCGGTGTGTCTCACCGCCGGCGAAGCGCGACCCGTAGACCACGTCGGCCAGGCCGTCGACGATCGGCTTAATCAGCTTCGGGTATTCCTCAGGGTCATACTCGAGATCCGCGTCTTGGACGATGACCATGTCGCCGGTCGCTTCCGCGAAGCCGGTGCGCAGGGCGGCGCCCTTGCCCTGATTCACCTGGTGGAACATCGTCTTGACGTTCGCGGCAAGCGACGTCCGCTTCAGGAGGTCGGCGGTCCCGTCCGTGGAGCAGTCGTCAACGACAATGATCTCCTTGTCGACCGGCGATCGCTGCACGCGCTCGATCAAGGGGAGCAGCGTGTTGACTTCGTTGTAGACGGGGATGACGACGCTCAGCTTCATAGGCTCGATGGCCGCGATTCGCGCATCATTCTATACGGCCGCGTGGGCGACTCTCTTGAGTCGTTCGTCCCTGCACGCCACACTGGGGCGTGCGCGACGTCTCCCCGGCTCCGGTTCACGACCTGAAGGCTCGCCTTCTGCTCAGCCCGGTGTTTGGCGTGGCGATTCCGGCGATGAGCGGGCTGGTGGATTTCACACGGCACTCGCCGACCGGCCTCGCGGCGAGCTACGTTTATTTCTCGGCGTGCGCATTCGCCATCTGGAGCGGCAATCGCGCCCTTTACCTGCGGCTTCCTCATCGGGACGACTGGCTGGAGAGGCCCTGGCGGCGCATCACGGTCCTCCTCGTGGCCATTGGCCTGTTCACGGTCCCGTTTTCGTGGTTGACGCTCGCCATTTGGCAGCGCGTCACAGGTGACCCTGGCCTTCGGCCTTTCTCGGTGCTCACTGCGGTTCTCGCAATCGTCATCGTGGTCGTGATCATCACGCACGCCTACGAAACGGTGTTCCTGCTGCGCGATTGGGAGAGCGCTCGTTTGAAGGCGGCCCGTCTCGAGCAGGCCCGGTTACAAGCGAAACTGGATGCGTTGACGCGCGAGGTCGATCCACACTTTCTCTTCAACAGTCTTCATGCGCTCGCGCACCTGGTTGAACGCCGGGACCCGAAAGCCGTGTCGTACATCGAGGCGCTCGGCGACGCCTATCGGTACGTGCTCTCTGCCGGCACGCGACGGCTGGTGCCCCTGTCCGACGAGCTCGATGCGCTCGAGCGGCACCGTCTGCTCACGAGCCTCAGATACGGGGACGCGGTTCGAATCGTCAGCGCCATCGCCACTGAGCGCGCCGCAGCGTGGATGTTGCCGCCGGTCAGCCTCGGCGAGCTCCTGACCAATGCGTTCAAGCACAACGCGGTCAGCCGCGACCGGCCTCTGGTGCTGTGCGTCACGCTCGAGGACGACCGCCTGGTCGTGGAAAATCAGCTTCGGCCCATCGCCGGCGAACGTCCGTCCGCCGGTGTCGGATTGAGGAACCTCGCCGAGCGTCATCGGCTGGCGACCGGCCTCGAAATCTCATGGACGCTCGAGGAGGGCACCTTTCGCGTCGAGATTCCCCTCAGCCCAGCGCCGGCGTCGTGACGTCAGCCGGCGTCGAGACGGGCGGCGCATCCGCGGGATCGATGGGCGCGTTGTCGAGCAGCCGTCGCGCCAGCCACTCGTGAGCGGCGATATCGGTGCGCGCCAACAGGCGATCCAGCGCCGTTACCACCCAGTCGTCGGACTGCCGCTCCTGCATGGTCGGCCACGAGCCATCGGTATGGCGTGGGGCGTATCGGCACCAGAAGTTGAGGTGCCACTTCAGAAATTCGTTCACCGTCGCGCGACCCCGCTCGTCCTCCCGCCAGTGTTCGAGCGCCAGAGCGGCATAGCGACGGTAGATCGTCAGTCGCTCCTCCGCGGCGAGATCCCGATAGCCATCCGTGACCTCACGGAAGAACCACGGCTTGATCAGCGCGCCGCGCGACACCATCACACCCGCACAGCCCGCTCGAGAGCGTGCCGCCTCGATCTCGTGCGGGTAGAGCAGATCGCCGTTGCCGACAACCGGAACCGAGACGGCTGCGGCCACTTCGCCAATGGCGTCCCAGTCCGCGGCACGGCGGTAGCGAGCGTCACGTGTGCGGCCGTGGACGAACACCGCCTGCGCGCCGCCATCCACCGCCGCGCGGGCGAGATCCACGTGGTTCCGCATGCTGTCGTTCCATCCGAGCCGAATCTTGACCGTGACTGGTGCCTGGGTCACGGCCCTCGCCATGGTCTCGACAATACGGCGGACGCGGGAGGGTTGCCGCGCAAGCGCCGCTCCCATGCCTTTGCGCGTGAAGTGATCGATCGGGCATCCAAGGTTGATGTCAACAAAGTCAGCGCCGCGCGCTTCCACCAGCGCGGCCGCCCACGCCATTTCCTCCGGGTTTGTGCCCGCAAGCTGGACTCCGAAACAGGGTTCGCCAGCAAAGCGGCGTATCAGCGCGAACTCCGATTTCCGCTTCTGCTTCAAACGGCGGGCGACCGCCATCTCGCTGACCAGCACGCGTGCGCCGAGCTCGACCGCCAGTCGGCGATAGGGCAGATTGGACCCCTTTGTCATAGGCCCCATGACAACGGCGCCGGTCAGCGCCTCGCGAAGGCTCATGAGTCAGTCCGGCAGCGCAAATGCGACGTACGAATCGCCCGACTTCGTGCCCATCTTCCCGCCGCCGGCCGCAATGACGACGTACTGCTTGCCTCCCAGGGCATACGTGCTGGGCGTCGCGTAGCCGCCTGCGGGCAGCGTCGTCTCCCAGAGGACCTCCCCGGTCTTCTTGTCGAACGCGCGGAACTTCTCGTCCTTCGTGGCGCCGATGAACACGAGGCCGCCGGCCGTCACGATCGGTCCGCCGTAGTTCTCGGTCCCCGTCTTCGGGCGGCCGCGTTTCACCAGCTCGGGCAGCTCTCCGAGCGGCACCTTCCATGCGATTTCGCCCTTGTTGAGGTCGATTGCGTTGAGCGTGCCCCACGGCGGCTTCACCGCCGGGTAGCCGTCGGGATCGAAGAACCGGTTATAGCCGGTCGTCGTGTACGGCACGGTCGCCTCGGGCTCGTCAGGATCCCTGCGGGACGCGACTGTGGGCTTATCACCGAAGAGATACGAGATCAGCTCGCCGCGTTCGTCGGATGAAAGCGCCGGGAACGCCGGCATCACACCCCGTCCGCTCGCAACCGTCTTGTCCACTGCGTCGCGCGTCAGCCGCTTGCGGACATCGGCAAGCGACGGGACGTTTCTCGTGCGATCGCCTTTCAGTTCCGCGCCGTGGCACACCATGCAGTTGCTCTGGTAGGTGCGCTTGCCTCGCGCAGTGGCCGACGTCTGCCTGCTCTGATCGATCTCGACCATCGTCAGGATCCATGGCATCTCGTTGCCGTTCACATAGAGCAAGCCGGACGACGCATCGAATGCCGCACCGCCCCATTCGGCGCCGCCGTCGAATCCGGGAAGCAGGACGGTTCCCTGTGTGCTCGGCGGAATGAACTGGCCGCCATGGCGCGTCGTGCGCAGTCGCTCCAGCACCGCGGCGCGTGATTCCGGCGAGATGTCGGTGACATCGCCCTCATTGAATGTCTGCCGTGAGAACGGTGGCGGCTTCAGCGGAAGTGACTGAGTCGGCCACAGCTTCTCTCCATGGAGGTCGGACTGCGGTACCGGACGTTCTTCGATCGGGAACAGGGGTTCACCGGTTTCACGGTTGAACACGTACACGAACCCCGATTTGGTCGTCTGTGCCACGGCGTCCACCTGCCTGCCGTCATGCGTCACGGTCGCCAGCACAGGCGCCGCGGGCAAGTCGCGATCCCAGACGTCGTGGTGCACGAACTGGTAGTGCCAGCGCCGTTTGCCAGTGGCGGCGTCGAGCACCAGCAGGCAGTTGGCGAACAGGTTTGCGCCGTGACGATTTCCGCCCCAGAAGTCGAAGGCGGCGCTGCCCGTCGGCAGGAACACCAGGCCACGCGCCTGGTCCACCGTGATGCCGCTCCAGGCGTTGGCGCCGCCGACGCGCTGCCACGCATCTGGCGGCCACGTGTCGTAGCCGAACTCGCCCGGCCACGGGATGGTGTGGAAGATCCAGCGCAGCTTGCCGGTCCGCACATCGAAGGCGCGGATGTGTCCCGGCGATGAGACGCCGGGCCCTTCCGACACGCGTGTGCCGAGGATCAGGAGGTCCTGGTAGATCGCGCCGGGTGTATTCGACAGGACGTAGAGACTGGCGCCGCTTCGGCCCAGCCCCTCGTGCAGGCTGACGCTGCCCCCCTCACCGAAACCGGGCACTGTGGTCCCGGTTTTCGCGTCGATGGCGTAGAGACGCTCTCCGGCAGCGAAGAAGATGCGTTGATCGGCACCGCTCTCCCAGAACACCAGGCCGCGATTGACGCCGAGCGAGCTCGCTGCGCCGCGCCCCTTGAAGGGGTCGAACACCCAGCGGCGCTGGCCGGTCGCGCCGTCGAGCGCAAACGCCTTGAGCTGCGGCGTCGTCGCATAGAGCACGCCGTGGACGATGATCGGATTGCACTGGATCTCGGATCGCTCCGCACGCGCGTCGCCCGTTCGATAGGTCCACGCGACGCGAAGCTGCCGCACGTTTTCAGGCGTGATCTGATCGACCGTCGAGTATTGGGTATGACCGGAATCGCCGCCGTGCGCCGGCCAGTCGTGGTCCGGCAACGCACAAGCCATCGATAGAATCGACAGGGCCAGTGACCCGAACAGGGTCACGGGACGAAGCGGACTGCCCATACGGGCTGTAAGTCTAGCAGGCTGAACCGCCATTCCGGCCGCCGGCGTTAGACTAGCGGAAGGTGCGACTGAACCTTCGATCGCGCATCCTGCTGGTGTCCAGTGCGCTCGCAGCGGGCCTCACGTTCGCGACCCTCGCCTACGTCAACATCCAGGCCAGTCGCTTCGCCGATCGCGGTCTGAGCTCACAGCTCGAACATGGACGCGATCTGGTGCGCACGGCACAGGTGAACCGATTCGAGAACCTCCAGCTCGCGGGGCGGGCCATCACGTCGTTTCCCGACCTGAAAGCGCTCGTCAGCGACACGGATGCCGGCACCGTGCGGGACTTCCTCCTCGACTATCGAGAGCGGTACGTCACCGTTGATCTCCTGATGGTGCTGGCCCCATCGGGCAAGGTGATTGCCCGCACCGACGCGATCGATCCCGGCCAGATTCCAGACGTCAATGCGCGCTGGCTTCAGCCGGCGCTCTCGTCGCGCGGTGCCGCAATTGGCGTGCTCGCGCCCGGCGAGAGCGTCTATCACGCCGCCGTGCTGCCGATCGAGGCGGGTGGTACCGTCTTCGGCTTTCTGGTCACCGGCTCGCGGATCGACGATCAGTGGGCGCGGCAGCTTCGGGAAGAAGGCCGGGTCGAGCTCGTCCTCCTTGGGCGGACCCGAATTCTCGGCAGCACGCTGCGTGCCGACACGCTGCCGTGGCGGAATCGCGCGCAGTTCGCGGCCGCGATCGGCACCGGCGATTGGCGTGAGCTGGTGATCGCGGGCGAGCACTACCGCGGCCTGTCGCTTGCCTCGTCCGATGCTGACGGTCCTCTCGTCGTCAGCCTGCTGTCCAGGGATCAGGCGATGGCGCCGTACCGCCGAATTCAGACCGGTCTTCTCGTTCTGGGACTGATCGCGGTGGGTGTGGGCATCCTGGGCAGCGCGCTGATGGCGCGGTCGATTACCGACCCCGTGGGCCGGCTGCGTGAAGGGACGCGCCAGGTGGCGGCGGGAAACTACGAGTTCCGGATCGATGTGGATCGAAGCGACGAGCTGGGCGAACTGGCCAGCTCGTTCAACCAGATGACCGATGGCCTCCGCGAGCGGGCCGAGATGTCGAAGTTCGTCTCGCAGTCGACCGTGGACATGATCCACACGCACACGCGCGCGGCATCGACTGGAGAACGCCGCGAAGTCACCGTGTTCTTCTCGGACATTCGCGGCTTCACCGATCTCGCCGAGCGACTTCCGCCCGAGGAGGCCGTCGCCCTGCTGAATCGATGCCTGAGCACGCAGGCCGATCTCGTGAAGAAGTTTCACGGCGATGTCGACAAGTTCGTGGGCGACGCCGTCTTCGCCCTGTTCGCCGGCGACGACATGACCCTGAACGCGATTCGCTGCGCCGTCGAGATCCATCATGCGATGGAGCAGGTAGAGGTCGGCGCGGTGGGAGCTCCGTTGACGCTCGGTATCGGCATCGTGTCGGGCGAGGTGGTGCTGGGCAGCGTGGGCAGCGCAGATCGCCTCGACTATACTGCGCTTGGATCGAACGTCAATCTCTGCTCGCGCCTGTGCAGCGAAGCCAACCCACGCGAAATCCTGATGAGCGAAGCCACGTATCTGCGCGTGGCCGATCTGATTGCGGCAGAGCCCGTGGAACCGCTGATGGCGAAGGGATTCACATCGCCGGTCCGAGCCTACCGGATGATCGTCCACACCCGCGCGTAGCCACTTCTCGAGTTCTCGAGTTCTCGAGTTCTCGATTTCTACTGTCGATAGGCGTCCCGCGGGTAGTCCTTTCCGAACTTGTTCTTGTGGGGCTCGTCGGCGAACGGGCGTTCGTCCAGGGCGAGTTCGTCCACTCGCAGCCCCGCGGCTGGCACGGCAATCTCCTTCATGGTGGCCGCGGCCCGTCCGGAGACCGCGGTGAGACGATAGGTCCCTGGCGGCAGATCCAGCGCAAACGCGCCGTCCTTGCCCGTCACGGTGACGAATGGCGTGGCCACGACGACGACGACCGCCATCATCTGAGGGTGAATGTTACAAAACACACGGTACGTCGCAGGTGAGCTGAAGACCCGCGCTTTCGACGCCCCCGCGCGGTACAGCCCGAGATCGAACGGCGCCGGGGGCGACAACGAAAAGACATTGTGAAAGATCGGATCGGCATTGGGAAAATCGATCGACGATCCGACCGGGACGCCGAGCACATCCGGCGAGAACGACTTGTTCTTCTGAGTCAGCGAGACCTTCACGGCCTTCGGCGCGGCGGGCCGATCGATGGGTTCGGCGTATACCACCGCCTGCGCCGCGGTCGTCCCTGGGCGCACCGTGGTTCGCACCACGCCCGACACCGGCGCCGCGGCCACGGGCAAGGCCGCGAGCACCAGCGCCGCCGCTAAGCACACGTGTCGCGTGCTCTTCTCCTCGAGTTCTCGATTTCTCGAGTTCTCGATTTCTGTCTTAGAACGTGTAGACGAGCGCCCAGTCGACATGATGATTGGTTCTCTCGTTCACCTGTGCCGGCTCGGTCTCCAGGTATCGATATTCGAGCGACGTGGACACTTCCGGCGTGATTCGGAGGATGACGTTGGCGAAGGCGCTCCGATTCTCGCCCACCAGTACGCTCGACCGCTCACCATCCGGCACACGGTCGATGCCGACGCCACCGTTCACCGACACGCGCGACGACGCCTTGAACCTGAGCTCGGCGAAGCCGCCACTCGACTCGACGTTCTGCCCCGCCGCCCCGCCAAAGGCGGCAAGCCGCCGCCCGGTGAACACTTCGCCGCCAGCGCCAAGGCGCGCGCCCTGCAGGTTCCAGTCGAGAACGGCAGCCCAGCTATCGTGCGTGTCGCCCGCGAGACGCTGACGCCCGTAGTGCCCCGACACGCCCAGATCCAGCACGGGCGCGTCAGCAGGCCCCTTTACGACGCCCACTCGGCCTTCGAATGCCGGCGACCGCGACCGTTCGCCACTGCCGGCTGGCGGCGAGAACACGAATTCCGCCGCCGCATCGCCGGCCACTGGCGCGACGATACCCGCGCGAACGTTGACGCCGCGGCCGAGATCGCGCTCGACGCGGGCCTGAGGTGCGCGGAGGTAGAGGTTGCCGGATCGATAGAGCACCGGGAAGGCCTGCGCAGCGATCGATGTCGGATCCCGTGGCGCGACGATTGCGTTGTCCTGACCCACTTCGATTGCCGTGCGCTCCGTCTCGAAGCGCGTGAAGGCATACAACAAACGGGGAAGCCCGATCGTTGGGCCGGTCTGGAACGCTGACGTGCCACCGAGAAAGTCGAACGCGAGCTGGCCGCTCGTATGCCACATGCCAATGGCGGGACCGTCAACGCTCAGGCCGATGCGCGACTGCCGCAGCGTCGAACTGAAGGACCCGGTGGCCGCGCCCGGAGCGTTCACGAAGTTCGGGTTCTCGAGCCAGTTTGCTTCGCCGCTGTTGAAGAACGTATTGGCGACGACCGATCCCGTCAACTTCACTGGGAGGCGAGACGCCGATTCCACTTTGACCTGCGCCTGTTCCGCGACCTGCTCTTGAAGCATTGCGACAACAGGGTCCGCACTTGCAGGAGGTGTCTGGTCCGCCGTCGGTGCGCCTGACGCCGGCGGCTGTTGCTGTACGAGTGCCTTCAACGACTGAACCTCGGCGCGCAGCGCATCGATCTGCGCCCGCAACTCGGCGATGTCCCGAGCCGTTGGTTGCCGATCGCCAGCATGGGCGGGGATCGGCGCGACAAGCGCGGCGACGATTGCGACAATGGCAACTGTGCCGCCGGTCCTGGAGAGAATACGTGTCGTGCGCATCCGCGCATTCTAATGGGCGGCGCTGCGGCCGAGCGTTCCTTGTGCGCGCGTGCTAGAGTCGCGACCAGGCTCGACCATGACGCATCACCATCTTGCCGACTACCTGCGGACGGCGATCTCGTTCGCGCATGAGGCGGGCCTCGTGGCGCTGATGCACTATCAGTGCGGTGTGGCGGTTGAACGCAAGGCCGACCGATCCCCCGTGACGATCGCCGACCGTTCTGCCGAGCAATTGATCCGACAGCGACTGGCGACCACGTACCCCGGGCATTCCGTGCTCGGCGAGGAGTTCGGCGCCGACGATTCGCGCGCGCTCGCATCGCTGGATCGTCGATCCGATCGATGGGACCCGCAGCTTCGTCCACGGAGTGCCGCTCTTCGGCGTCCTGATCGCGCTCGAGATCGACGGCGTGGTCGTGGCCGGTGTGTGCCATCTGCCGGCGCTCGACGAAACGCTTGCCGCCGCTCGCGGTCTGGGATGCACGTGGAACGGACGGCCCGCCCGGGCGTCGCAAACGCTCGTGCTCGAGGACGCCACGGTCGTCTATTCCGACGCCCGCTCGATGCGGCGCCGGCTCGGAACTCGCTGGGCCGAGCTCGAAGACACCGTGCACGACGTGCGCGGCTGGGGCGATTGCTACGGCCATTGCCTGGTTGCCACGGGCCGAGCCGATGTAATGCTGGACGCCGTGATGAATCCGTGGGACTGCGCCGCGCTCCTGCCAATCCTGGACGAAAGCGGCGGCCGGTTCACGGATTGGCGCGGGCAGGCACGCATCGACGGCGGCGATGCCGTCAGCACCAACGGCCTGCTTCACGACGCCGTCCTCGATCTCTTACGATAGAAGTGTGCGTCTACACGCCCTCGAGCCGTGCCCTGGCGTGTGCCCTGACAGGGGTCGTCCTTGCGGGCGCGCCGCTATCGTCCGCGCCCAGGCCGGCGCCGCCGTCACGGCCAGCGGTGCATCGTCGGCAGCCGTTTCGACGCCTCTCGAAGAGTTCGACGCTGCGCTGCAGATCCTGCGCGCCAATTTCGTCGCCGAGCGTGCCGCGCGGATCGACTGGGACGCTCTGCGCGCCGAGCTTCGACCCCGCGCGCAGGCGGCGCAATCGAACGACGACGTGCGCGTCGCTGATCCGCGAGATGCTCGATCGGGTCGGCCAGTCCCATTTCGCGCTGCTGCCTGCGGCGGCGGCGCCCGACTTCAGCGATGCGGCGCTTCCGGCCGCGGATGCCGGGTCACTGGGATTCGACGTCGTGCCAGTCGACGATCGCCTCGTCGTGTCGCGAGTGGAGCCTGATGGTCCTGCCGCACAGGCTGGCGTCAAGGCCGGATGGATTCTGACGCGTGTCGGCCCACGCGACGTCGGCAAGATGCTGGCGGCGGCTCGCGAAGACGTCGTCGGCGCGCGCCGCGTTCGGCGTGTGGACAATGGGCGCGGGTCTCGTGCGCGGTCGCGTCGGCATCCCCGAGGAGGTCGAATTCAACGACGGCGAGAACGCCGCTGCCGTCCGCACGATCGTGCGGCAGCCGGAGCGCGGCGCGGTGGTCGAAGTTCGGACACCTGCCGCCGCTCTTCGCGCGGGTCGAAGCTCGCGGCGGTCGAGCACGGGGGCCGGACGATCGGCGTCATCGGGTTCAACGTCTGGATGACGCCGATCGCTCACGACCTGGATCGCGCGGTCGATCGTTTCCGGGGCGGCGTCGGGCATCGTCATCGATCTTCGCGGCAACCCCGGCGGCGTGCTGACGATGATCATGGGCCTGGCCGGCCATTTTCTCGACGCGCCGGTCACGCTCGGCGTGATCAAGACCCGCGATTCCGAGCTGAATCTCGTCTCCAATCCCCGTCGGGTCAGTGCCGACGGGAAGTCGCCCGTCACGCCGTTTGGCGGACGGCTCGCCGTCCTCGTCGATGGCGGCTCCTACAGCGCCTCCGAGATCTTCTCAGCCGGCATGCAGTCGGTGAAGCGGGCCCGCGTGTTCGGCACTCGCACCGCCGGAGGCGCGCTGCCGGCGGTGCTCGAACGGCTGCCCGGTGGGCGACGTCCTCCAGTACGCCATCGGCGACTTCACCACGGCGCAGGGCGACCGCGTCGAGGGCCACGGCGTCATCCCCGACGTCACGGTTGCACCAACACGCGCGGACCTGCTGGCAGGGCGCGACCCGGTCCTCGAGGCGGCCCTCGACTGGATCAAGGAAGGATCGAAGTGATGAGACTCGTCGTGCGCCGCCCGTTCGGGTGCTATTGCTGGTGGTGCCGTTTGTCGCCCTGTGCGGGTCGCGGCCCGCGGCGCAGGCTGCGGCGCCCGCTTCGGCGCCCGTGGTGACGGCTGCCGCGTTGCCCGATGCCGCGGTTGTCCTGAAGAATTATCGCACCGCGATCGGCGGAGAAGCCGCAATCAAGAAGCACACCGCTCGCATCGTCATCGGTCATTTCGAGCTGCCGGCGCAGGGCATGAAAGGCGAGCTTAAGATCGTCGCGGCGGCGCCGGACCGCATGAAGCTGACGATTACGCTCCCTGGCATGGGCAATCTCGAACGAGGCTACGACGGGACGGTCGGGTATTCGCTGGATCCGGCCGTCGGCCCACGCATCCTCGACGGACCCGAACTCGAGGAGCTGAAATATTCGGCGGACTTCTACGACGACCTGCGCGACCCGACGAAGTATGCGTCGGCTGTGGTTGTGTCACAGGGGCCGTTCGAGGGTGAGGACTGCTACGAGGTAAAACTGGTCCGCAAGTCGGGCTTTGCCTACCACGAGTTCTTCAGCGTCAAGACCGGGCTGCTGACTGGCGTAAAGATGAACGTGACCTCGCAGATGGGTACCGTTCCGGTCACCACGGTGCACAGCGACTACAAGACGTTTGGCGGCGTGATGACGCCGACGGTCACGCGCCAGAAGATGATGGGGCTCGAATCGGTCACCACCATCGATGCGATGACCTTCGAGCCCGTGGACGCCAAGGCGTTTGCGCTTCCCGACGCGATCGCGGCTCTCGCAGCGCAGACGAAGTGACCGCGCCGGTGATGACGGACAACGGGCTGAACGACGACGATGCGCTGCGCCAGGTGCTCGGGCCGATCATGCCGCCGTCGCACGCGCGGCGCGTGGGGCACGCCGAGCGGATCGAGCTGGACACGGAACGCACCTTTCGCGCGCGCAACAAGATCAGCTATCGCCTGAATCACTGGCCGATCTGGATCTGGACGTTCTTCATCGCGCCGGGTCCTCTGACCTTCGACTTGTTTGCACGCGGCTTCGACTGGCGCATGGCCGCCTGGCTGTTTGTCGTCCTGGTCGGCACCGGGCTCGCCGGTCTGTTCGGGAAGCTGCCGGGCGTCGAGCCGGCGCCCTACATCATCCGCTTCACGGAGGACAGACCGAACCCGCTGTATCGGCGCGTGTGCTACACGTTCGCGTGGAGCGCCGTCGTGACGTTCGCCGTGCTCAACATCGCCGGCCTGACCTGGGCGGTCATCACCGGCGAGTGGCGGCTGCGGCAGATCTACGACGCGGCGTACTTTCCATCGCCGGCAGCCTGTGGCTGTTGGGCGCGCTCGGCTGTCTCCCTCGCGTCCGGCGATCGACCAAAAACGAGGGCCACGAGCGCCGCTACTTCTATGGATCGGTGTGGGCGGTCTGCGTTGCGCAGCCCCTGCTCTGGGTCCTCTGGTCGGTGCTGCCGCGTTCGCGCACACTCGGACGGCCTCAAGCTCGCGATCTTCGTCGCCGTGCTGGTCTGGATGGGCAATCTGGCGCGGCGCGGATTGCTGCCTCGGACCCGGCCGATCGTGCCTGGAGAGCTGGCGATTTCTGATTGACGATGCCCGAGCTAAAGCTCGGGCCTACGTACGGACGCGGCATCTGTCGCAGGCCCAAGCTTTAGCTTGGGCAAGCTGCGGCCACTACTGATCTCAGGTTCGGGTAGAACTGCACGAACACGCTGTCAATCTGCCCGTGCTTCACGTGGCAGGAGTGGCAGCGCCCTTCCGCATTCGCCGATGCGCTGGCGAGCGTTCCATTCTCGAAGCCGAAATACGCCCACCCTGACGGAAAGCGCTTGCTGTCCTTCACCGACGCCTCGAGGGCAATCCGCTTGCCCTCGAAATAGCCGCCGCGCGCAATGGACACCTTCTGGGCCGCCTCGTGAATCTCGAGGACGAACGTGGTCCCCTCGGGAAACGTTCGGGTCCGCCTGAACGTGTCGTAGGCGGACGGATTCATGTACACGCGATGAAAGGCGCCCGGGCCGCTGCCTTCCATGCTCTCCGCGTACGACAGCCCAATCGACGCGCCGACAATCGGCCAACGATCGTAGCCGTCCGGCCTGACCAGCTCCTGTCCGCGAAATTGTGGGGCATCACCGTCGGTCGTGCGGTCAGCGGCGATCGACGGGAGCATCGCCAGGGCGACGAAACCGATCAGTGCGACACGCATCATTCGCTCCTCAGCGCCCGCATCGGGTCGACGTGCGTCGCGCGCCGCGCCGGCCCCAGACAGGCCATCGCGCCCGCGAGCAGGAACGCGAAGGCCACGGCCGCGAGCGTGGCGGGATCGCTCGGCTCGGTATCGAACAAGTAACTGGTCAGGATGCGAGCGGCAAACGCGGACGCCGCGATACCGGCGACGAGCCCCGTCACCACGAGCAGCACGCCCTGGCGGAGGACTCCCGTGAGGACGCCGCCCGGCGTCTCGCCGAGCGCGAGCCTGATCCCGAATTCCTGCGTGCGTTGCGACACCGACGTCGCGATGACACCGGTCAGACCGGCCAGCGTGACGATCAGGGCGAGCGCGGCGAAGAGCATCAGCAGCACGGCGGTGAGGCGCGGCGTGGCCAGGAAGCCGCTGCGAAGGTCCTCGAGGGTCTTCATGTTCTCGACCGGCAGATCGGGATCGAGCGAGTGCACGGCATCACGCACCGCCGCCGCGAGTGCCGTCGGATCCCCAGTCGTGCGTACCACCAACGAGCCGCCGAACGACGAGGACGTCTGGGCAAGCGGCCGATAGGCCTGTGCGATGCCCTCGCGATCGAGCCCGTACTGCCGCACGTTGCCGGCCACGCCGACGACGGTGTACCAGGTCTCGCCGTCGAACTTGATCCGGCTGCCAACCGGGTCGTCGCCGTCCCAGTACCGCGCCATGTTCTGGCTGATGATGGCGACGGGCGTCGAATCGCGGGTATCGGTCGGACGGAACGCGCGTCCGCCGATGATCGGGATTCCCAGCGTGCGGAAGTAATCGTCGCTGGCGATTGCGGCATCCGCGGACGGCCGCTCGCGTCCGGCAGTCGCTCGGCCTTCAATCTCGAAGGGACCGAGGAACGGTCCGAACGCCGTCCCGAGCGGCACCAGGCTGCCAATGGCTGCCGTCTGCACACCCGGCAATCGTCTCAGCTGCTCGATCAGCGGCTGGTAGAGCCGCAGTGAGTCGTCCGCCGTCGCATAACGGGTGAAGTTGCCGTAGATCTCGGCCGACAGGACGCGCTCGGGGTTGTAGCCCGGGTTGACCTTCTGCAGTCGATAGAAGCTCGTGAACAGAAGGCCCGCGGCTGTCAGCAGTACCACCGACACGGCCACCTGCGAGATGACGAGCGCGTGCTGCAGCCGGCGTCGCCGAGGGCTCGCGCCGCCACCCGCGCCGCCCTGCTTCAGTGCCGCTGCGGCTGCGGGGCGCGTGATGAGCGCCGGCAACGCGCCGAACGCGATGCCGGTCAGAATCGAGATGACGGCCGTGAAGATCAGGACGCGACCATCGATGGCGATGTCGCGTGTGTGCGAGGTGAAGCGACCCACGAACGTCGTGAGCGCCCCGAGCGACGCGCTCGAGACGACGAGTCCGACGAGGCCGCCGGCGACGCCGAGCAGCACGCTTTCCGTGAGGAGCTGGCCGATCAGTTGCCGTCGGGTGGCGCCGAGCGCGGTCCGCAGCGACAGCTCGCGGTCGCGATTCAGCGTGCGCGCGACGGTCAGGCTTGCGACGTTGGCGCAGGCGAGCAGCAGGATCAGTCCGGTCGCGGCCAGGAGCACCAGCAGCATGGGTCGCGCATTGCGCGTCAGCTCACCCAGCACGCCCACCGTCGCGGCGCTGAACCCTCGCTGATCCTTGTAGCTGTCCGGATGCTCGCGGCGGAAGCGGTCGGCGACGGTCGCCACCTGCAACCCTGCATGCTCCGCCGTCACGCCAGACTTCAGCCGTCCGAACACCTGCAGCGCCGCGAACGCCCGTCGATTCGCCGCCATCCGCTCCTCGCCGCGCGCCCGGAACGGGCAGGCGACCGTCGGCATGTAGACGTCGCATTCCTGGGGATAGAGTGGCACCGCCGGCAGCACGCCGATCACCATGTGCGGTCGGTCGTTCATCTGAAAGACCTGCCCGACAATCCTCGGGTCGCCGCCAAAGCGCGTCTGCCAGTAGGAGTTGCTCAGGAGCAGCACGGCTTCCGCGCCGTGCCGCTCGTCAGCGGCCACGAAGTCCCGGCCGGCGATCGGCTTCACGCCGAGGACATCGAAGAAGTTCGATGACACCACGCCGGTGGTCACCCGGTCCGGCTCGCCGCGTCGAATCAGGTCGAACGACATCTGGTGGAACTCGACGAGGCCCGAGAAGTCCGACGTCTGTTCGCGATAGTCGTAGAGCTCGCGAATCGAGACCGGCACTTGATCCTGCCCGGCAAGCGGTGCGACCTGGCGCACGAGCAACAGGCGCTCGCTCTCCACATACGGCAGCGGCTTCAGCAGCACGCCGTTGATGACGCTGAAGATCGCGCTGTTGGCGCCGATCCCGAGGCCAAGCGTGGCGATCACGGCGATGGTGTATCCGGGCTGGCGGCGGAGGAGTCGAAGGGCGTAGCGTGCGTTGCGCGCCACGGTCTCCGCCCATGAGGTCTTGCGCGCGTCCCGGCACTCCTCGCGCACGCGCTCGACACCGCCGAAGGCGCGCAGCGCCGCGGTGCGCGCCGTCTCAGGGGCCATGCCTTGACGCGCGTTCTTGGCGGCCTCGAGATCGAGATGGAACTGCAGCTCGTGATCGAGCTGACCATCGAGCTGGCTGCCGCGGACGACCGCCTTCAAGCGCCGGACGAGACGCGCGATCACGAAGCACCTCCCTCAACCACCACGGCAAACGGACTCACGCCTCACCGGCAAGAATGCGGCCCACCGCGGCTGCCATGCGTTCCCACTGGCGGGTCTCGGCCTTCAGCTGGCGCGCGCCGGCGGGCGTCAGGCGGTAGAAGCGAGCCTGGCGATTGTGCTCCGGGCTGCGTCCCCATTCCGCGGCGATCGCGCCGGCTTCCTCGAGCCGATGCAGGGCGGGGTAGAGCGATCCCTGGTTGACGCGCAGGACTTCCTGCGAGACCTGCTGGATACGCTGGGAAATGGCCCACCCGTGCATCGGGCCGGTGGTGAGCGTGCGCAGGATCAGCAGGTCGAGCGTCCCTTGCAGCAGATCCAGTTGGGCGTGAGGCATGAGTAATGTCGAATGTCGACATTACGATGCGCCGAGTCTTGTCGGATGTCAACAAGAGCAGGAATCGGGCGGGGACGAACGGTGGTACGGATGCGGCCCGATCATTGCGGCAGGGGATTGCCCCCAGGCCTGACCACCGCACGAACCGTCAGCGGCGTCGGCTGCGCAGCCGCGCCCTGGAGCGCGTACGAGAGGCTGACGGCGCCGCCAGTAGCGGAAGGGCCGGCGACGAGCACGGATGCGAATTCGGCGTCCCCCATCGCCGGCACCACCACGGTCTCGAAGAACCGCCCCTTCTCCCGCCAGCCCGCTGGCAGCGTCGCCTTTACTGATAGTCGTTGCTCGGTGTCGGTGGCGTTGGTGATGAGCAGCGGGATGCGGACATCGCTCCCTGCGGAAACGGGCCCCACGTCGTGGAGATCGATCGCCGTCAGCACGTCGAGGCCGTGCGCCTGCCAAAACCGCCGGTAGAAGCTCCACGGGCCGCCGAGCGCGATCGTCACGCCGGCGGATTTCGCCGGCCGATACCCCGGCGGCGGCATGAACGCCAGGTCTCCGGCCGTGATCGAGTCGAAGACATCACCGGTTGGTGAGCCGCCGACGTGAGACTTGCCGCGGATGAATCGCAGCGGCTCGATCAGCGCATCTCCGGGCGGTGCTTTCGTCAGCATCTGCTCGCGCCCGGCCTCGTCGGTCGCCGCCAGCTGTTCGAGCTCGGTCCGATACTGCGTCACGTGCGCGCGGAGCTGGTTGTACGCCGTTTCCCAGTACGGGCGGCCGTCGGCCTTCGAGCGTGCTCTCACGGAATACCCTGGTCCGCGTCCCTCCATGAAGGCCGTGTCGATGGCGTCGGACATGAAGTAGATCTTCTTCGGCTGCCACGGGCGCAGACCTTCGAGCAGCGGCTCGAACGTCTGCGTCGGCGAGGCCACCTGTTCAGGAAAGGCCGTTGGATCGCCGGCGAGATCGAACGCCTCGTTCGCGATGATCGCTGCCGCCTGATGATCGCCATGGTTCTCGCCCGCCACCTGCATCGGCAGCCAGGTCAGGATCACCTCGGGCCGCGAGATCCGGACGATGCGGACGGCATCCGCGAGCGCACGCGCGTGATCCCAGTTCGCGAGCGAGCGCTGCGGATCTTGCCCCGCGGTGTCGTGGCTGCCCAGGAACCAGACGTTCGTAATCCCGAGCGTGGCCAGACCGCGGAGACCCTCGGTGCGCCGAATCACGCCGAGCGACGGACCGCGCTCCGCGCCGGCCTGGTTGCCGCCGGAGTCGCCGCTCGTCATGAAGACGACCGCCACCCGTCGCTTCTCTTCACCGACCGCTCTGGCCAGATACGGTCCGGCCAGCGTGTCGTCGTCCGGATGCGCGACGAGCAGCAGAACGTCGGCCTTCATCCGCTCGTCAGGTTTCTGCGGACTCCACGTGCCGGGCGATTGTGCGGAATTGCTAGAGCTGAAGGAGAGAAGGACGAGTAGTGCGGCGAGTGTGCGTCGGGGGCATGTCATGCGCCCAGTCTATATGGGGCGCATGGGGACATGGGCGCATGGGGACATGGGGATATGGGCGCATTGGCGCATGGGCGGGGTGCATCCCGATGCTCCCATGCGCCCATGCGCTTGCCATGCGCCTATGCGCCTAGAACTGGAACCGCAGGCTTAACTGGATGTCACGCTGGCCGTTTTTCTGTGTGACGCGCCCGAAGTTGGCGCTCGAGGGATCGGAGTAGCCCAAGCCGCCGGCCAGCGCATTGGTCTGCGCGCCGGCCGTGTTGCCGGGTGCGCCGCCCAGGTTCGGATGATTCGGGAAGTTGAAGAACTCGGCACGGAACTGCACGCGGCGCGTGCCTCCGACGCTGAAATTCTTGAAGAGCGCGATGTCCCACTGCTGGTCGCCCGGATTGCGAAGAATATTGCGCCCCGCATTCCCGAACGTGCCGGGCGTGGGCGCCGCAAACGCCGCCGGATTGAACCAGAAGTTCTGGTCCGAGCCGTTGGAGAGCTGCTTGTTGGCTATTCGCGTCCGGGTCGCCGACCAGGTCGTAGGGCTGGCCGAACCCGCCATCGCCCACGCCGGCGGTGTCGGTCGTGCGAAGCACCGAGAACGGATTGCCGGTCCGGAAGAACGTCGAGCCGGCGACCTGCCAGCCACCGAGAAGGTTGTGAAGAAGCGAGGTCTGCTCCCGCCAGAACGGCAGGTCGTAGATGTAATAGAAGTTCAGCACGTGCCGCCGGTCGAAGTTCGACGGCCCCCAGAAGCCGGTGTCGTCGTACGTGTTCCAGACGACGTGGCGCTTGTCGCTGCGCGTTGTCCTCGGACTTCCCAAGCGTGTAGGCGAATCCGACCTTCAGGCCATTCTGGTATCGGCGATCCGCGCTGATCTGCAAGCTGTTGTATTTCGAGTGGCCGGAGTTTTCCGCCAGCCGGATTGAGCCATAGCCCTTGAACGGTCGCAGGGCCGCGATTTGGACGTCAGGATTCGCTTGAATGGTACCTGGTTGCATCTGATTGATGTTGCGCTCCCGCTGCAGGTACGCACCCGCCCGCCCGACGTAGGTGACGTCGAGGACGAAGCCGAACGGGATCTCCCGCTGCACGCCGACCGACCACATGTACGAGGTCGGGTGCTTGAAATCCACGTCTTGCGCGGTGTTGCCGAGCGGCAGGTCTGCTCCCGCGTTCGCGCCGGCGGTGCCGGCCGGCAGATCCACGTCGCCGTTCGCCACGGTCACCATCGGCTGGAACGGCGCGTTTCCTCCAAGGGTCGTCGAGTCGTTCAACGTGACGCGATTGTGGAAGACGCCGGCGCTGGCGCGCACGACGGTCTTCTCGTTCAGCGCGTACGAGACTCCGAGACGCGGTTGAATCGCGTTGTAGTGAGTCTCCGCGAACCCGCGGGGCTCTCCGCGGAAGAGCGCCTGCACGGCCGGATCCTGGGCGACGACGAGATCGTTGCCTTCGCCCTCGAAGCCATCCCCTGGGAGCACCAGGCCGTTGAACCGGTCACCGCCAATCCGGCGACCGGTGGTCGGATCGATGATGGCCTCCCTCGCGGGATCGTAGAAACGCGGGTCGAAATTGACGATGTTGTTGGTGGTCGAGTACCACGGCGGCCAGAAGCCCCACCTGATGCCGCCTTCGATCGTCAGCTTGCTCGTCGGCTTCCAGGAATCCTGCACGAAGATGTCGGTCGCAAGCGACCGCCACTTCGTCAGCGCACGCTCTCCGATCTCTGCGTAGTTGTTGAAGAGGCCGAGCGCCACGTTGGCGATCGCCAGGCCCGAACTGCCGCCGGCCCGGGTGTCCTGGAACTCGAAGCGGCCGTTCTGGTTGTTCGTGCCGCCCGGAATCGCGTTGACGTTGATCTGATCGAAATCGTCTTCGCCCGAGTACTCGACGATGACGCCCCCCTTGAACGTGTGGCGCCCTTTCACCCAGGTGGTCGTATTCGACACGGTGTCGATCGGCCCCCTCGAAAACGCAGGATACGGGCCGCCGTCGATCTCGTTGAACCCACCACTGCCGACGGTAATGGTCGGGAGCTTGTCCTCGATCTCCTTACCCGGGAAAATGTACGGATAGTTGATGCCCGTGCGGCTGCGCTGATAGAGGCCCGTCTCGGTGAAGACGTTGATGAACACCTCATCGATCGAGTGCGTGTAGCTCACCTCGTTGATCAGGTTGCTTCCCCACGTGCTCGTCCAGCTCGCAATCTGCGTCGAGTTGGGTCGGTCCCAGTCGGTGCGTGCGAACGGAAACTGGCCGCGAAACGCGTCGACGGCCACCCAGTTCTGGCTGGAATAGCGATACGCGAACTGGTGCTTGTCGTTCAGCCGGTAATCGAGACGGATCGTGTCCTTGCGTTGGTCGCGCGGATTTTCGCTCGTCTGACTCAGGTTGGCGGTGCCCTCTCGGAACCCGGGTGTTGGCAGCGGATACGCGTTCAGCATGGCGAGCACCGTTCTCAGAAAGCTGGCCGGCCGGGATCACGTTGTTCGGGAACGGCTGTCCCGTCAGCGGATTCGTGATGACGCGCGCGCCCGGGAAGAATCCGTTGCTGGATTCAACAGCTCACTGAAATCGCCCCGTCGCATCGCTTCGGTCGGCACCGTCGCCGTGTTCGTCTGGTCCTGGAAGAAGTCGACCCACTCCTGAGCGCCGAAGAAGAACAGGCGGTCCTTGAACATGGTGCCCGGCACAGGTCCGCCGAACGAGTAGCCGTACTGCTTGTAATCGAACGGCGCGGGGCCGCTGTTCTCGATCGAGTTGGTGCTCCGGTTGCGGGCCCAACTGTTGGCCTGCAGCGATTCATCGCGATAGAAGATCGACGTGCTGCCGGTGTAGCGATTGCTGCCACTCTTGGTCACGAACCGAATCTGTCCGCCGCTCGCCCGGCCGTATTCGGGCATGTAGTTGGCGGTGAGGACTTGGACTTCCTGCACGGTCTCGACGTCGGGGATGCCGATGATCGTGCCGGCCGACCGCGTCCGGATGGCGATCGCACCGTCGTTGTAGATGGTGTTCTCGTCGTTCCGGCTGCCGTTGATGCTGAAGCCGCCGTTGCTGAAGGCGTCGAACCCGAGGTTGTTGAAGTTCCCACCGACGACGCCCGCTTTCAAGCCAGCCACGCCGAGCGGATTGCGCCCCTGGAACGAGAGCTGCTGCGATGTCTTTGGACTCGATGGTCTTTCGAATCGCCGCATCGCTCTGGAGCGGTGTCTGCTGCGCGGTGACCGTGACCTGCTCTGTGAGGGCCCCTGTTTCGAACGCGAAGTCGATCGTGATCGCGGCGGTCGCGTCAAGCGTGACATTTTCCCGCACGACTTTTTTGAAGCCTTGCAGCTCGGCGCTGATGTTGTACACGCCGGCCAGCAAGTTCGGGAACGTGTAGAATCCGCTCGCGTCGGTGACCGTCACACGCTGCTGCTGCTGGGCGTTGATGACCGTGACCGTAGCTCCTGGAACCACTCCGCCCGATTGGTCGGTGATGGTGCCGGATATCGATCCTCGCTCTAGCTGCGCGAACGCCGTCGATGCCATCAGCAGCGCCGACAGCACAACCGCCGCGCAGAGTCCGTGCCGCCGACCGTGGCGGGTAAAGGGCAGGCCCATGCTCTTACCTCCTCGAACGAAGTTGGCGCAGTGGTTAACCAATTGACTCACAGCGTCCGAAGCCTAGCCCCTTGAAACAATCGAAGTCAAGCTATCAGAAACACTTACATCCACGTTTCAGATGAGATCAATCTCAATGAGAGATAGTTTTGGATTTCTCTTATTCCAGGCCCAATTGCCGAGCTGTTCCAAGCGCAGCGTGCATGTAACAGCTGGTCCGCGCTAGCGCAACTGGAAGGAAACGCCATCCGCCAGCCGGAGCGTCCCGAGGAATTGTCGTTCGCCGAGCGTGTAACCGTTTTCGCTGATTGTTACTTCGTGGTCATACCAAGACGGGCATCGCCAGCGAGCCCCAAGTGAGTCGACGATAGCTCATGCCGGCAGGTTGGCTCGCCGGTCCGTGCACAAATCCAATCGAGCGGCCGACAATCCCTCGGGACCGTCACGGTCGCCTGAAACGAACGCCAACGCGCGAGGAACGTCCATGGCCCGTCAAGTCGATGCGCTGATTGCTGCCACGCTGAAGAATGTCCGCGAGCAATGGTGGGACGCCGCCTTCTCCGAGTTTCTCCAGGAGACGCTGCGGCCTCGGCCCGGGACTCGGATTCTCGATGTCGGATCGGGGGAAGGCACGGCCGAGTTGAGCCTGGGCCGGTTGCAGGTGTCTCAACTCAAGCTCGTAGCCATCGACAAGAACTTCGCGCGCGTGGCGCAGACCGCGGCGATGGGCCGTTCGCACAATCACCGATTGGCACTGGCCGCCGCCGACGCGTCTCGCCTGCCGTTTTCGAGCGCCGCCTTCGATGCCACCTTCTGCGTCGCCGTCCTCCAGCATGTCGTCGACGTCGAGGACACGGTACGCGAATTCGCGCGCGTGACACGCGCCGGCGGACGGGTGCTCGCGGTCGAACCCGACAATCGGGCGCGGTATTGGTACTCGTCGGTGTCCACGGGTCAGACGGCCTTCGATCTGGCGACGCGTTTCTTCACCGCGGTTGCCGCGGCGCGCGGTGAGACCACCGATCTCGCCGTCGGGCCCAAGCTCACGACAATCTTCTCGGCGTGCGGCATCGAGCCGATCTCCCTGCAATTGTTCCCCGTGACCGTCACGCACATCGGCCCCCCGCCGAAGACGGTCTGGCAGGCGCGGCGCGATTCCGTCGAACGCGCTCTCCAGAGCGTGAACGACAAGACGGCGTCCCGCTTCGGTCACGACTATCTGGACGTGCTCAGCCAGTACGAACAGGACGCCGCCCATGCCGGCCGCAGCTTCGTGGAGATCCAGAACACGATGCTCTTCGCCACGCTCGGCCAGCGCACCGAGGTCGATCTCGCGCCGCCCCGAGAGGTGGCGTCTGCGGCAAAGGCCTGATCGCGGTCAGAGCAGTAGGGCGCGACTTCAGTCGCGCCAGCATTGGCCGAACTGAAGTTCGGCCCTGCTGCAGAACGCTGCTGTAGACTCGCGCGATGCCGCGCAAGTCTCCATCGCAAACCGAGAAGTCACTGTCGGGTACGACGGGCTGGGACGACTACGCCGCCTTCTACGATTGGGAAAACGCGCGGACGATGGCGCGGCGTGATATCCCGTTCTGGCGGCGCGTGGCTGCGGCGGCGGATGGGCCCGTGCTGGAGCTCGGATGCGGCACGGGTCGCGTCACCGTACCGTTGGCGCGCGCCGGGATTGCGCTGGTCGGCATCGATCTCTCGAGCCCGATGCTGCAGCGCGCGCGCACGCGCCTGCGACGCGCGCGGCTCGCGGCCCGCGCCCGTCTCGTCCGCGGTGACATCCGGCACCTGCCCTTCGAGCCGGCGACGTTCGCCCTCGTCGCGGCGCCCTACGGCATCCTTCAGTCCCTGGTACGCGACCGCGACCTCGCCGCAACGCTGCGCGCCGTGTCCGATGCGCTGCGTCCCGGCGGCCGGCTGGTGATGGAGCTCGTCGCCGACCTGCCGGCCTGGCGCGAATACCGCGAAGAAACCAAGCTCCGCGGATGGCGCCCCGGCCGGCAGGCGCATGTCACGCTGGTCGAATCCGTGCGCCAGGATCGCCGGCGGGGGCTCACGATTTTCGACCAGGAGTTCACCGAACGGCGCGGACGCGACGTGACACGCCGCCGCTTCGCGCTCGCTTTTCGCACCCTGTCCGTGCCGCAGATGGCGCGCCGGCTGGAACGCGCAGGGTTGCGCGTCGCGGCGCGCCTTGGCAGCTACGAGGGCGATCCCTGGTCCCCCGACTCGGAGACATGGCTTCTGATTGCCGAGCGTCATTGACCCCGCTCTGGCGCCGCCCGCCCGCCGTGCAGTAAACTACCCAGTCCCCGTTTCTGATGCTTCTCGCGGAGTTTTGACGCATGTCTGGCCATTCCAAGTGGCACACCATCAAGCACAAGAAGGGTGCCCTCGACGCCAAGCGCGGCAAGGTGTTCACGCGCATCATCAAGGAACTGACGGTCGCCGCACGGGCCGGCGGCGGTGATCCCGACACCAACCCTCGGCTCCGCACCATCGTCGCGGAAGCGAAGTCGGTGAACATGCCGGCGGAGAACATCAAGCGGGCGGTCCAGCGCGGCACGGGCGAGCTGCCCGGCGTCAACTACGAAGAAGTCACTTACGAAGGCTACGGTCCCGGCGGCGCCGCGGTCATCATCGAAGTGCTCACCGACAATCGCAACCGCACCGTCGGCGAGCTCCGGCACATGCTGACGAAGCACAACGGAAACCTCGGCGAGAGCAACTCCGTTGCCTGGATGTTCTCGAAGAAGGGCTACATCGTCGTCGACAAGTCCGCAGCCGATGAAGAGAAGCTGCTGAACGCCGTTCTCGACAATGGCGGCGACGATCTGCGCGACGATGGCGACACGTGGGAGATCATTTGCGAGCCGTCGGCCTTCGAGGACGTGCGTGAAGCGGTGAAGGCGCTCGGCATCGAACCGGCATCGGCGCAGGTCGCGATGCTGCCGCAGAATTACGTGAAGCTGGAAGGCAAGGACGCCACTCAGATGGTCAGGCTGATGGACGCCCTCGACGATCACGAAGACGTGCGGCAGGTCTGGTCCAACTTCGACATCGAAGAGAAGGAAATCGAGGCGTCGCTCGCCTAGAGGCGATCAAACTGGTGAGGGTGTTCGGCATCGATCCCGGATCGGAACGCACTGGATACGGCTGCATCGACACCGACGGCCAGCGGCATCGGCTGGTCGCGAGCGGCGCGATTGCGCTGTCGGCGCGAGTGACGTTTCCCGAGCGCCTGCAGCACATTCACGAGGGTCTCTCGTCCCTCCTCCGTGAATACCGTCCCGATCTGGTTGCGATCGAGAATCTGTTCCATGCGGTGAACGCCCGCAGCGCGCTGAAGCTCGGACACGCGCGAGGTGTCGCGATGCTGGCCGCGGTCGAGGCCGGTCTCGCGGTGGTCGAGTACACCCCCGCAGAGGTCAAGCGCGCGGTTGTCGGCTACGGTCGCGCCGAGAAGCACCAGGTCGCCGACATGGTGCGCGTGCTGCTCGATCTCGACGTGGCGCCCGCGCCGTTTGACGCCTCCGACGCGCTGGCCGTGGCGATCTGTCACGTGCATGCCACGGGAGGCGCGGTGGCGCTTCCCGCCGACGCGCAACGCCTGCCCCGAAGCTGGCGGCAATGGCGTCCCCCGGCCGGCTCACGGCCTTCATGATCGCCCACCTCCGGGGCCGGGTGCTCGAGAAGCACCCAACACGCGTGATTGTCGAAACCGCCGGCGTCGGCTACGAGCTGCACGTGCCGCTGTCGTCGTTTTCCGCGATTGGCGAACCGGGGTCGGAGGTCGCGCTGCGCGTCCACACGCACGTACGCGAGGACGCGATTCAGCTTTTCGGGTTCGCGACGCCGCTCGAGCTCTCGCTGTTCGATCGACTCGTCGCGGTGAGCGGCATCGGGCCACGACTGGCGTTGTCGCTGCTGTCCGGCATTGCGCCGGAGGAGCTGGTGCAGGCCGTGGCGACGAGCGACGTCGCGCGGCTCGTCTCGATCCCGGGCATCGGCAAGAAGACCGCAGAGCGCATCGTGCTCGAGTTGAAGGACAAGCTCGGCGGAATGACGCCGTCGGGCGCGAGCGCGGCCGACGGCACGCGCGCGGATCTGGTATCGGCGCTCGTGAATCTGGGCTACCATCGGCCAGCGGCCGAAAAGGCCGTGGATCAGGCCATGAAATCGGCCCCCGCGGGCGCCTTCGAGCAAGCATTGCGAAGTGCCCTCCGCACCCTGACGCGATGACTGATCCGCGACTCGTTGCCGCCTCGCGCGTGGAAGAGGACGTTCAATACGAAGTCGGTCTCCGCCCGCGTGCGCTCGACGACTACATCGGACAGGATCGCGTCCGCGAGAACCTGCAAGTCTCGATTCAGGCGGCTCGCAACCGCGGCGAGGCGCTCGATCACGTGCTGCTGTACGGCCCTCCCGGTCTCGGCAAGACGACGCTGGCCTACGTGATCGGCAATGAGCTCGGCGTCGCCGTGCGATCGACGGCAGGACCGGTCATCGAGCGCCCCGGCGACCTGGCCGCCATGCTGACGACGCTAGGCGAGCGCGAGGTGCTGTTCATCGACGAAATCCACCGCCTGGCGCCCGCGATCGAGGAGATTCTCTATCCGGCGATGGAAGACTTCGAGCTCGACATCATGATCGGGCAGGGCCCCAGCGCGCGGTCGGTGAAGGTGCCGCTCAAGCCGTTCACGCTCGTCGGCGCCACCACGCGGGCCGGGCTCCTCACCTCGCCGCTGCGCGCCCGGTTCGGCATCGTGCACCGGCTGGACTTCTATACCGACGCCGACCTCGAAGAAATCGTGCGCCGGTCAGCGCGGATCCTCGACGTGCGCCTGGATGAGGACGCGGGTCGGGAGGTCGCGCGGCGCTCGCGCGGCACGCCAAGGATTGCGAATCGCCTGTTGCGGCGGGTGCGCGACTTCGCCGAGGTCCGCGCCGACGGCCGCGTCACCCTCGACGTCGCGACCGCAGCCCTGCAGCTGCTCGAAGTGGACGCGCACGGGTTCGACGACATCGATCGCCGCCTGCTGCGCACGATCATCGACAAGTTCGGCGGCGGTCCGGTGGGGGTCAACAGCCTCGCGGCGGCACTCAGCGAAGAGTCCGACGCCATCGAAGACATCCTCGAGCCGTATCTGATTCAGATCGGCTTTCTCGATCGCACGCCCCGCGGGCGGGTGGCGACGGCGCGCGCTTATGAGTTCTTCGGGTTGACCGCGCCAGGAAGGGACGGACGATTGTGGTGAATGCAACGGGACAGGACGTGAAGCCGCTGGCGGCCGAGACGGGGCGGTTTTCGAAGCCGGGCCTCCGTCGTGTCGGCATCGCCGGCCTGGCGACTTACGTACCGCCGCGCGTGCTCACCAACGCCGATCTCGAGAAGATTGTCGACACGACCGACGAGTGGATCCAGCAGCGCACGGGCATCCGCGAGCGGCACATCGTCGATCCCGGTGTCGCGACCTCCGATCTCGCGAAAGAGGCCTCGCTCGCCGCGATCGCGCAGGCCGGTCTGACCCCGACGGACATCGACTTCATCGTCGTCGGCACGACCACGCCGGACATGATGTTCCCGAGCACGGCGTGCCTGCTCCAGCACAAGATCGGCGCGACAAAAGCGTGGGGCTTCGATCTCGGCGCGGCCTGCTCGGGGTTCACCTACGCGCTGACGACCGCGGCGCACCTCGTTGCGTCGGGGACGATCGAGCACGCGCTGGTCGTCGGCGCGGACGTGATGTCCAGCATCCTCGATTACACGGATCGCACGACCTGCGTGCTATTTGGTGACGGCGCCGGTGCGGTGGTCGTCTCGCCGTCGAAAGAGCGCGACTTCGGCATCCTCGATTACCAGGCGGAAATCGACGGCAGCGGTGGTCTGGCGCTCTGCATGCCCGCCGGCGGCAGCCTCAGGCCGGCATCGCAGGAGACTGTCGCCGAGCGCCTGCACTTCGTGAAGCAGGATGGGCAGACGGTCTTCCGGTTCGCCGTGCGCAAGACGGAGGAGATGTGCCGCCGCCTCCTCGAACGCAATCGGCTGCAGCCGGGCAACATCGATCTGATGGTGTCGCACCAGGCCAACCGTCGCATCATCCTGTCGGCCGCGGAGCGGCTTGGCTTCCCCCCCGAGAAGGTCGTGATCAACATCGATCGCTATGGCAACACGACCGGCGCGACGATCCCCCTGGCGCTGGCGGACGCCATGGCCGACGGCCGCCTGAAGAAGGGCAGCCTGGTGCTGGTGACGTCGGTCGGGGCGGGCTTCACGGTCGGGGCCCTGCTCCTCCGGTGGAGTCTTTGAAAGGGTCTAAGGATCTGAGGATCTAAGGGTCCAAGGGGCTCGAGGTTTCGGGGGCTCACGGTCCAGCGGCTCGAGGGTTCAAAACCGGTACTTGGCTGGCAGAATCTGCCAACTCCTTCAATGGCATCGCTGAGCAACCGCATGCCAATTTCCGCCCCTTTGTCGCGCTGTGCCGACTCGGGACACGATGTGACGAAATTGACCACAGCAATTAACCCGCTGTTAACGTTGAGCTTAGGTCTCGTTGCACACTTTATATTGCTGAGTCGGTTCTCAAAATCTGCCACTCTCTGACACCCGCCCATCGGCCGAATAGCCGAGCTCGTTCGTTAACTAACTTCCCGACAGCGATTTAGCGCTCCCTCGGCGGCTACGGCTGAGTCTGGCCGGCCGCTTGCTCTGCTCGGAGTCCGCCAGTCGTGTCTCGGCCGGCGCCTCGAACGGCGTCGATCCGAACTACTCACGGCTGCATAGGATTGCGCATGCAGAACACAGCCTCCGTCCTCCACCGTGTCGTCGATTCGCCAGTGGTGCGTCGTGACACCGACCGTCAGTCCCCGAATGTCAGCTGGAATGACGGTCTCCCTACCCTCAGCGGAAAGCTGGTCACGCTTCGCGAGCTGAGCGCCGCCGACGGATCGGCGCTGCTCCCGCTCGTCACCGCTCCGGAGGTGGCGCGGTTCCTGTCACCGCCGCCGCAGTCTCTCGAGCGCTTCGCCGGGTTCATCGACTCGACGCTGCGCGAGCGTCGGGCCGGTCGCTATGCGGCCTTCGCCATCGTGCCGCACGGCGCGACCACACCGGTCGGCCTGGTCCAGATTCGCCAGATAGAGCCCGGCTTCCGCACCGCGGAGTGGGGCATCGCCCTCGGCTCGGAGTGGTGGGGCCGCGGGATCTTCCAGGACGTCGGCGAGCTGCTGCTGGCGTTTGCGTTCGAGACGCTGGGCGTCCAACGCCTCGAGGCGCGGGTTGCGGCGCGCAACGCGCGCGGCAACGGCGCCGTGGAAAAGCTCGGCGGGGTCGCCGAAGGCCTTCTGCGCAGCTCGCTGCAGGTCGCAGACGGCACGCGGCTCGATCAGGTGCTCTGGTCCTGGCTCGCCGAAGAATGGCGTCATCGCTCCACCGCTGCGGAGGGGCTGCCATGGGTCCACTGACCATGCGCCGCCTGGTGGGCATCGCGGCGGCGTTCACGCTGCTCGCCCTCATCTCGTGGCCGGCCTTTGCCGAAGGCCGCGCGTCCCGTCTCGACCGCGTGCTCTCGGAGCGCGCCGGGCGCGGCGGCACGTCGCGCGTCATCGTGCGCGGCCAGGCCGGTCCTGCTCTCGACGCGCGGCTGCGCGCGCTCGGGGCGCGGATTGGGTCTCGGCTCCAGACCGTGGATGCGGTCGTGGCCGACGTCCCGAACGCCGCGCTCGACGCGCTGGCGGCAGACAGCGCCGTCGTGGGCCTGCACTTCGATCGTCCGATCGTGCCGATGCTCTCGAGCGGCGGCGCGTCTGGCGGTCGCGGTCGTGCCGACAGCCGTACCGGCGACTACGACGGCACCGGGGTTGGCGTCGCGATCATCGATTCGGGCATCACCGATTGGCACGACGACCTGGCGCGGACGGCCGGGCGCAATGGGCTCAACGGCCAGCGCGTGAGCGGCTTCGTCGACTTCGTCGGCGGCGCGCCTCGCCCGCGCGACGGTTACGGCCATGGCACTCACGTTGCGGGAATCATCGCCGGCGACGGCTTCGACGCCGACGGCGCGTATGCCGGCGTCGCCCCGGGCGCGCAGCTCCTGATTCTGAAGGTGCTCGACGACCAGGGGCGCGGCACGGTGAGCGACGTCATTCGCGCCATCGACTTCGCGGTCGCGAATCGCGCGCGGTTCCGCCTGCGCATCATCAACCTGTCGATTGGCGCCGCGGTGCTCGAGTCTGTACGAGACCGATCCGCTGGCGCTGGCTGCGCGACGGGCGGTCGAGTCCGGCCTCGTGGTGGTGGCGGCGGCCGGGAACTTCGGCAAGAACGCGGACGGGCAGATTCAGTACGGCGGCATCACGGCGCCAGGCAACTCGCCCTGGGTCCTGACGGTCGGCGCCTACAGCACGTTCGGCACGCCGGACCCGTCAGACGATCGCGTGGCCGGCTACAGCTCGCGTGGTCCGACGGCGGTCGACTTCAACGCCAAGCCGGACGTCCTCGCGCCGGGCACGCGCATCGTCTCGCTGAACGACCGCGACAGCTATTTGTCGACCGCGTATCCGGCCGATCTCGTCGACGGCACACACGGCGATGCCTTCCCGTACTTCACGCTGAGCGGGACCAGCATGGCGGCGCCTGCCGTCAGCGGTCTGGTCGCGCGCATGTTGCAAGCCAATCCCGGCCTCACGCCGAACGCGGTGAAGGCCCTCCTGCAGTACACGGCGGCCGTTCGGGCAGACACCGACTTCCTGTCGCAGGGCGCCGGGTTCGTCAATGCGGATGGTGCCGTGTCGCTGGCCCGCTTCTTCGTCACCGCGAAGCCCGGCGACAGCTATCCGAGCGATCCCGCCTGGTCAGAAGCCATCACCTGGGGGAACTACCATCTCGGCGGCGGCGTGATCATGCCGTGGGGTACCGCGTGGAGCTCGAACATCGTCTGGGGTTCTCTCGCGAAGAACATCGTCTGGGGATCGACGAAAGACAACATCGTCTGGGGATCCGGCGGCAAAAACATCGTCTGGGGCTCGGGCAAGGACAATATCGTCTGGGGTTCCGGCAAGGACAACATCGTCTGGGGCTCTGGCAAGAACAACATCGTCTGGGGCTCCGGCAAAGACAACATCGTGTGGGGTTCCAACATTGTCTGGGGCTCCAACATCGTGTGGGGTTCCAATATCGTCTGGGGTTCGGCGAAGGACAACATCGTCTGGGGTTCGAACATCGTCTGGGGCAGCGCCTGCAACAATCGCAACTGCGACAACATCGTCTGGGGCTCTGGCAAAGACAACATCGTGTGGGGCTCCAACATCGTCTGGGGATCCGGCGGCAAAAACATCGTCTGGGGCTCGGGCAAGGACAATATCGTCTGGGGTTCGATTATCGTCTGGGGATCAACCGTCGTCTCGGGCAGCGGGCTCGAGGATGAAGGCGACGCGAACCTTCCGGGCAGCGGCGCCGCGCAGTCGATCGGCCTCTAGTCGTCGTGAGTGACCATCGCGCATCGGGGAGCCGTGTGCCGGACGATCAGCTCATCACGGCTCCTGGCGATTCGCGTCCATGGAGCTCTCTGCCGCCAGTCCTCCGCGGCACCGACCTTTCGCTTCGTGAAGTCGAGCGTGGCGACGCGTTCGCCCTCTTCTCGGTGCTCGGTCATCCGCAAGTCGCGTCGGCGTTCGCGTCCGTCCCGCATTCACCCGCTGATCTCGCCAACCAAATCGAAGCCGCGGCGCTCGACCGCTGCAACAGTCGCGGACTGTGGCTGGCAGTCGTTCCCCATGGCGCAGGCGTTGCCGGGATGGTGCGGGTGCGGGAGATCGAGCCGGGATTCAGGTCGGCCGACTGGGAGTTTGCCCTTGCGTATCAGCACTGGGGCAGCGGCCTGTTCCTGCGTGCCGCGTCAATGGCGATCGATTTCGTCTTCGACGTGCTGAAGGCAAGTCGGCTGGAAGCGCGCGTGGCGGTTCCAAATGTCCGCGCCCTGGCGGTCCTCCGCAAGCTCGGCTTCCGCGAGGAAGCCGTGCTGCGACAGTCGATGCGATTCGAGAGCGGCAGCTGTCACGATCAGCGGCTTGTCGCGTTGTTCGCGGACGACTGGCGCGCCCGCCGTGACGTGATTCGCAAGATTCATTAGTTCATTTCGTGGCGTCGCGGGGCTGCTACGATCCGGGATCGTGCGCCTTTCGGATTTCTCGTTCGATCTCCCTGGAGATCTCATCGCGCAAGCACCGCCGGACGAGCGCGGAGCGTCGCGACTGCTCGTCGTCAACCGCGCGGCGCGTGAGTGGCAGCACCATCGCATCGGCGATCTGCCAGCGCTGCTCGCGCCGGGCGATCTGTTCGTCGTCAACGACACGCGTGTCATCGCCGCACGCCTGATCGGTCGCCGCGATCCCAGCGGCGGTACGGTCGAGTGCCTGCTGCTTCGTCAGATCGACTCCGACATCTGGGACGCGTTGATGCACCCTGGCCAGAAGATGAAGCCGGGTACGCTGGCGCGATTCGGTGAGCCGCCCCACGTCCTCGTCGGCGAGGTCCTCAGCCAGCACACGTTCGGCCGCCGCACAATCCGCCTGGTTCGCGAAGGAGGCGGGTCGGTGGACGAGGCAATCGACGCCATTGGCCACATCCCGCTGCCGCCATACATCAAGCGGCCCGACGCGGCAGTCGATCGCGATCGATACCAGACCACGTATGCGCGGCGTCGCGGATCGGTCGCTGCGCCCACGGCGGGGCTGCACCTGACCCCGCAGATTCTCGCTGCGCTCTCCGCGCGCGGTGTCGAGCAAACAGCGATAACGCTGCACGTGGGCTACGGCACGTTCAAGCCGATCCGAACCGAAGACATCACATGCGCACACGATCGACGCGGAGCGCTACGAGATCGTCGAGGACGCTGCGCGGACGATTGAGCAAGCGCGTGTCGCGAGTCGGCGTGTCATCGCGGTGGGAACGACGACGACCAGAACGCTGGAAGCGGTGGCTGCGCGATCGGGTGGGCGGATCGTGGCCGGGTCGGGTGAGGCGGATCTCTTCATCGCGCCGGGCCACCGCTTTCAGGTCGTCGGCGCCCTGCTGACGAATTTCCACCTGCCGCGGTCGTCGCTCCTGGTGCTGGTGTGTGCGTTCGCCGGCCGCGAGCTGGTTCTCGACGCGTATCGTGCCGCGATTGCCGAGGGCTATCGCTTCTACAGCTACGGGGACGCGATGCTCATTCTGTAGGCACATGGGCACATGGGCACATGGGCACATGGGCACATGGGAGCATGGGCGCATGGGGGACTTGCGGGCATGTCCGAGCGCTCGGGTGCGTCCCTGGGTCCCCATGCGCCCATGCCCCAGGCGCCTACGCCCATGCGCCCATGCCCCATGCGCCCATGCGCCTATGCCCCAGCCCCGCGCCATGCCCCAGCGCCCATGCGCCTATGCCCCAGGCGCCCATGCGCCTATAGAATCCCCCCATGCCCTTCCCCTACGAGGAGTTCGATCTCTCCGGCGTCACGACGTATCCGCTGGCCTCGCGACCGAACAAGGCGCGCGCGGAGGATTTCGCCCGGCCCTTCGAGAAGGGCGCGGGATTCTCGGAGTGGCTCGATCGCCTGCCGAATGTGCTGGCGGCCCAGGATCTCAAGGCTCTGGTGTCGCGGATGCTCCGGGCGAAGCACGAGGGCGGCGGCATCATCTGGGGGTTCGGCGCGCACGTCATCAAGACCGGGCTGTCGCCGATCCTCATCGACCTGATGCGGCGCGGGTTCGTTTCCGCCCTCGCCACCAATGGCGCCGGCATCATCCACGACTTCGAGATCGCAATCGGCGGCGCCACGTCAGAGGACGTGGACGAGACACTGGGCCCCGGCCGCTTCGGCATGGCTGAGGAGACGGGCCGTGTCCTGAACGACGCGATCGCGCAGGGCGTCAAGGGCGGCCTCGGCGTGGGACAGGCGGTCGGGGCGTATCTTCGCGGCGCGTCGCCGGCGCACGTGTCTCTGAGCCTTGCTGCCGCCGCCAGCGAGCTCGACATCCCGCTGACGGTGCACATCGCGATCGGCACCGACATCATCCACATGCATCCGGCAGCGTCGGGATCGGCGCTCGGCGAGGGGAGCCTTCGCGACTTCCGCTACTTCGTGGCGAACGTGGCGCGCCTCGAGCGCGGCGTCTTCCTGAACTGCGGATCGGCCGTGGTCCTGCCCGAAGTGTTCCTGAAGGCGGTCGCGCTGGCTCGCAACCGTGGCCGCCCGCTCACCGACCTCACCACGGTCAATCTCGATTTCGCCCGCCTGTACCGGCCGCAGACGAATGTCGTGGCGCGGCCAACCAAGGGGATTGGCGTGGGCTACTCGCTGACGGGACACCACGAACTGATGATCCCGTTGTTGGCCGCGGCGCTCATTGAGGGGGAGGATCACTGACGAAAAGCAGTGCCAAGTGCCAAGTGCTAAGTGCTAAGTGGAGGCGAGAAATGTGCGGTGAAGAGTTGGGGGCGGATCCGACCGGCGGGGTGTAATCCTATAGAGGAGTAGTCCCCACTCGCCACTATCAACCAGCCACTCCACATGGCACTTTGCACTCGGCACTTAGCACTGTAAGTGCGTTATACTCAGTAGTTCCGCCGGTGTAGCTCAGTTGGTTAGAGCACGCGGCTCATATCCGCGGAGTCCGGGGTTCAAGTCCCTGCACCGGCACCAATTTTTGGCCCTTGGGGATCGTCTCTCGCGGGGCGCCCTGGCGGGTCTCACCTGATCATGACGTCGCTGGCTGCGCGCGTGCTGGCGTCTCTTCGCCGCAGGCGCTTGTGCGATCCGCAGGCGCGGCTCGTCGTGGCCGCGTCCGGCGGCGCCGACTCGGTGGCGCTCGCCCACCTCCTCGCGGAGCTGTCGACGGCCGGGGCGCTGATGCTCGCCGGCGTGGCGCATCTCGATCACCGCTTGCGCGGCGCCGAATCGGACCGCGACCGGGAATTCTGCGCGGCGCTCGCCGCCAACCTGCGCCTGCCCTTCGAGGTCGAACAGATCGACGTGTTGCGGGAGGCCGAGCGGCGCGGCGAATCGATCGAGCAGACGGCCCGTGCCGTGCGCTACGAGTTTCTTGAACGCGCGCGGGTACGGCGGGGCGCCGACCGGGTCGCGGTCGGCCACACGCGCGACGATCAGGCGGAGACAGTGCTGCTCAGGCTCCTCCGCGGCGCAGGCACGCGCGGCCTTGCGGCGATCCTGCCGTCTCGTGACACCGTGATTCGCCCGCTGATCGATATCCGGCACGCCGAGATCGTCCATTATCTCGAGGGACACGAGCACCCGTGGGTCGAGGACTCGACCAACCAGGACCGGCGGATTCTGCGGAACTGGGTGCGTCACGATCTCCTGCCGACGATTGCGGCGCGCGCCGGCGACGGCGTGATCGACGTGCTCGCCCGTACCGCCGACTCGGCGCGCGAGGACGAGGCGCTGCTCGACGCGCTGGCATTCGAAGCGGAGGCACGGCTGCGTCCCGAGGCGGGCACTCCGGTCGGCATTGATGCCCCTCGACTGCTCCTCGAGCCACCGGCGATCGCACGGCGCGTCGTGCGGCGGATCCTCGAGTCGGTGGGGCAGCGGCCAGCGACCTGGCCGCATGTGGCTGCGGTGATGGATCTGGCAGCCGGCGAGCCGGGCGCCATCCAGATCGCCGGCTGCGCTGTGAAACTTTCCTCAGCCAATCGGGTCTTATATTTCAGGGCGGTCGAACTGGCACTACGTGGAGGCGGGGCTTTAGCCCCGCCGGCTTCAACCCCGCCGGTTCCAGCCCGCCGGCTTCCCGTGCCCGGCGTCGTCGATCTGCCGGAGTCGGGAGTGCGGTTGCGTGCAGAACGCAGGGACCTGGAGGAAGTTGGAGGCGTGCCCGCTCTCTCTGCGGGCGGCCTGTCGCGGGCGGTGATTCCGGCCAAAACCGCTGAGCCGGGCCTGTTCGTCCGGTCCTGGCGTCCGGGCGACGTGCTGCATCCTTTGGGGCTCTCCGGCCGAAAGAAGGTACAGGATTTGTTCGTCGATCGGAAGGTGCCGCGCGGCGAGCGGCATCTGGTGCCCATTGTGACCGCCGCGGACGGCCGGATTGTGTGGGTGGCGGGGGTCGCGCTCGGCGAAGCCTTTCGCGTCACCCAGGCCACGAAGTCCGTGGTAGTCTTGAGTTTCGAGTCGTTGGGAGGCTCTTCAAGGTGAACTCTACCCTCAAGAACATGCTGTTCTGGATGGTCCTCGTCGTGATCGGGGTCCTCGTCTGGACCTTCTCCACGCGGTTCCAGACGCGCGACGAGGCAATCAGCTTCAGCCAGTTCATGACGCAGGTCGAGAACGGGCAGGTCACGAACGTCACGATCACCGGCAACGAAATCGCCGGCACGACGAAGACGAACGACACCTTCCGGACCCACGCCCCCACCCAGTACGAAGGCCTCGCAAACCGCCTCCTGGACAAGGGGGTCATCGTCCAGGCCAAGGACCCCACCACGAGCCCGTGGGCGACTCTGCTGTACTCGTGGGCCCCGATCCTGCTGCTCATCGGGTTCTGGATCTTCTTCATGCGCCAGATGCAGAGCGGTGGCAACAAGGCATTGTCGTTCGGGAAGAGCAAGGCGAAGCTCTCGTCCAGCTCGCAGAAGAAGGTGACGTTCAAGGACGTCGCCGGCGTCGATGAAGCGAAAGACGAGCTCCAGGAAATCATCGAGTTCCTCCGCGAGCCCCAGAAATTCCAGAAGCTTGGCGGCCGGATCCCCAAGGGCGTCCTCCTGATGGGCCCTCCGGGAACGGGCAAGACCCTTCTCGCGCGTGCGGTGGCCGGAGAGGCCAACGTGCCCTTCTTCTCGATCAGCGGCTCGGATTTCGTCGAAATGTTCGTCGGCGTCGGCGCCAGCCGCGTGCGCGATCTCTTCGAGCAGGGCAAGAAGAATGCGCCCTGCATCGTCTTCATCGACGAGATTGACGCGGTCGGGCGCCATCGCGGCGCCGGACTGGGTGGTGGGCACGACGAGCGCGAGCAGACCCTGAACCAGCTCCTCGTTGAGATGGACGGGTTCGAGAGCAACGAAGGCGTCATTCTGGTGGCCGCCACAAACCGGCCCGACGTGCTCGACCCCGCGCTCCTCCGTCCCGGCCGTTTCGATCGGCGGATCGTCGTGAATCGCCCCGACGTGAAGGGCCGCGAAGGCATCCTCGCCGTGCACACCAAGAAGATCCCGCTCAGCGACGATGTGGACATCGTCGTGCTGGCGCGGGCGACGGCGGGCTTCAGCGGCGCGGACCTGGCCAACCTGGTGAACGAGGCGGCGCTCAACGCCGCGCGTTACAACCAGAAGGTCGTCCGCATGCACGACTTCGAGTTCGCGAAGGACAAGGTGCTGATGGGCGCCGAGCGCCGCTCGATGATCATCAGCGACGAAGAGAAGAAGGTTACGGCGATCCACGAGGCCGGGCACGCGGTGCTCACCGTAAGGCTGCCGCACGCCGATCCGATCCACAAGGTCACGATCATTCCGCGCGGGATGGCGCTGGGCGTGACCCAGCAGGTGCCGGTCGACGAGAAGCACAACTACTCGCGCGATTACCTGAACGATCGCATCGCCATCCTGCTCGGCGGCCGCATCGCCGAAGAAATCATGCTCGGCCAGATCACCACCGGCGCCGGCAACGATCTCGAGCGCGCGACCGAGATGGCCCGCAGCATGGTCTGCGAGTGGGGCATGAGCGACGCCATGGGGCCGCTCACCTTCGGGAAGAAGGAAGAGCAGATTTTTCTCGGCCGCGAGATCGCGCAGCGCTCCGACTACAGTGAAGACACGGCGCTCCGCATCGACCAGGAAGTGAAGCGCATCGTCACCGAGAACTACGAGCGCGCGCTCGCCATTCTGCAGGAGTACCGCGAGCGCCTGCAGAAGCTGGCCGACGAGCTCCTCGCGCGTGAGGTGCTCGATGGCGATCAGGTGAAGCGCATTGTCGCGGGTCAGGCGGCCGACGATACGACGCCGCCGAGCAGCCCCGAGCCGCCGCGCGCCGTGACCGACGACCGCACACGCAAGGAATCGCGGCCTGGTTTCGTCCCGAACCTCGGGAGCCCCCTCCCGCAGGAATAGCGGAGAGCGCGTCCTGGTGCCGCGGCAGTCCTTCACGGTGCCGCTGCCAGACGGCGCGTCCCTCGAGCTCGGGGCGCGGACGCTCGTGATGGGCGTCCTCAACGTCACCCCCGACTCCTTCGCCGACGGCGGCCGGTTCATCGAGCCGTCATGGGCGGCCGACGCGGCGCTGGCGATGGAAGCCGCCGGCGCCGACCTGATCGACGTCGGCGGGGAGTCGACGCGCCCGGGCGCCGAGCCGGTGAGCGCCGACGAGGAACGCGCCCGGATCGAGCCGGTCTTCGAGCGCTTAGCCGGTCACCTCAAGGTCCCCCTCTCAATCGACACCTACAAGGCTGTCGTGGCGCAGGCCGCGATCGACCGCGGCGCCACCATCGTCAACGACATCAGCGCGCTAAGGTATGATCCCGAACTGGCGCCGCTGGTCGCACGCACACGGGCGGCGCTCATCCTGATGCACAACCGCGGCCGATCCCGAGACATGTATCGTGCGGCCGATTACCACGATGTCGTCGAAGAAGTCACCGAGGAGCTCGACGAGAGACTGAGGGCGGCAGCCGCGGCAGGGATTTCCCGCGAGCGCGTGATCGTGGATCCAGGAATTGGCTTTGCCAAGCGTGCCGATCACAGCCTGACGATGCTCGCCGGGCTTCCTGCTCTGGCGCGGCTGGCGCGGCCGGTGCTGGTCGGCCCATCGCGCAAGTCGTTTCTGAAGGCGGTGGTCGGCGATCGTCCCGCGGACGAGCGCGAGTGGGCCACGGCGGCGGCCGTCACCGCGTCGGTGCTTCTCGGTGCGCACATCGTCCGCGTGCACGGCGTGCCCGAAATGGTCGACGTTGTCCGTGCGGCCGACGCAATCCGACAGGCCGCCCGTCTCTAATCTGCCTTTCCGGGGGAGCACGTGGATACCGTCTGGATTACCGACGCGCTCGGGCGGCAGCCAGTTGGGTGGCGCGATGTCGTCGACATCGCGCTCGTCTCGCTGCTGATCTACGAGGTCCTCACGCTGATTCGCGGCACGCGTGCCGTGCAGATGGCGGTGGGGGCCGGTCTCACCGTGGCGCTGTTCTACGTCTCACAGGTCACCGGGCTCGAGACGCTGAACTGGCTGATTCGCAACATGATCGGCTACCTGGTGTTCGCTGCGATCGTCATTTTCCAGTCAGACATCCGCCGCGCGCTCGCCCACCTGGGCCGCGCCCCCTTCTTCCGTTACCTGGCGAAGGGCGAGACCGTTGACGAGACCGTCGAGGAGATCGCGGTCGCCGCGCAGATGCTGTCGGCGCAGCGGACTGGTGCCATCATCTGCATGGAGCGCCAGATCGGCTTGAGAAACTACGTGGAGGGCGGCATCCCGCTCGATGCGCAAATCAGCTACGACCTGCTCGTGACGATCTTCCAGAACGGATCGCCTCTGCACGACGGCGCCATCATCATCCAGGAAAATCGCATCTCGGCGGCCGCCTGCTTCCTTCCACTGACGATCAATCCGCGACTGAGCAAGGATCTCGGCACGCGTCACCGCGCCGCGATCGGCCTGACCGAAGAGAACGACGCGCTCGCCATCGTCGTCTCGGAAGAGACTGGATGGATCTCGCTCGTGCTCGAAGGACATCTGGAACGAAACCTCACGCCCGAAGAGCTGCGGGTTCGCCTGCGCCAGCTCCTTCGTCCGCGGCGCTTCGTGGAAAGCCCCTTATCCGCCCAGCCGGCGGCCTCGTAGATGCGCCGACGGATCTTCGGACATCTCGGTCTGAAGGTACTGTCGATTGCGCTGGCCACGCTCGTGTGGTGGATGGTGGCAGGGCAGCGCGAAGCGGAGCGATCGCTGCGGGCGCCGCTCGAGTTCCGCAGCATCCCCGATCAGCTGGAGCTGGTCGGCGAGCCCGCGGGTCTCGTCGACGTACGGCTCCGCGGCACGACCGGCGCCTTGGCGCAGCTGCAGACCAGCGAGGTGGTCGCCGTGCTCGATCTGAAGGGCGCACGTCCGGGACGGCGGCTTGTTTCACATCCTGCCCGACGACGTCTCGGTCCCGACTGGAATCAAGGTGCTTCAGGTGACGCCGGCGACGCTGTCGTTGACGTTCGAGGCGTCTGCCGCGCGAACGGTTCCAGTCGTGCCGGACATCGACGATGAGCCTGCCGCAGGGTTCGAGGTGGGCACGCGTCGACCTCCGATCCGCCGCTGGTGGAAGTGGCGGGTCCGGCTCGGCGGTAGCTGATGTCACCGAGGCCACGACCGAGCCGATCAGCATTCGCGGGGCCACCCAGTCCGTGATTGACACGGTGACCGTCGGGCGTGGACGACAGCAGCGTTCGGCTGCGCAGCCAGCGTACAGCAGTCGTCACGATCGAGATCCGGCCGGTTCCGGTCGAGCGTGTCGTCGATCATGTGCCGGTGGAGTTGAGAAATCCCGGTAACCGGTTGACCTCGACCGCGTCGCCGCGAGAGGTGACCGTACGGCTGCGCGGGCCGGCCAAGGCCGTGTCCGCGCTGCGCGCGACCGATCTAAAGGCGTATGCCGATCTCTCTGGGCTGGGACGCGGACGCTACAATCTTCCTGTGCGGTTCGATCCTCCTCAGGAGATGACCATTACCAGCGTCGCGCCGTCGCAGGTCGACGTTCGGATCCGCTGACATGGCGCCTCGTCTCTTCGGGACCGATGGCATTCGCGGCACGGCGGGCCAGGCGCCGCTCGACCCGCCGACCGTGCGCCGCATCGGCGCGGCGCTGGTGAAGGCACTCGATCCGTCGGAAGGGCACCCGCACCTCCTGATCGGCCGCGATACGCGCGAGTCTGGCGAGTGGATCGAGCGCGAGCTCGCGGCCGGTGCCCGACGTGCCGGCGCGGACGTCAAGACCGTCGGCGTGCTGCCGACGCCGGCGGTCGCCTACCTCACGCGAACCACGGACGTCACGCTCGGCGCCGTGATCTCGGCCTCGCACAATCCGTACGAGGACAACGGCATCAAGGTCTTCTCGGGTGCCGGCCACAAGTTCAACGAGGACCGCGAGCGGCTGGTCGAAACGATCGTCGCCGATCCAGACCTGGCAGCTCGATGCGAGACGAAGCGCCGGCCGTGGCTGCCGTTGACGAATCGGACGCCTACCTGGATCACCTGCACGACATGCTCGCCGATCCGGACGGGCTGCGCGGCCGTCGCCTCGTGGTCGATTGCGCGAATGGCGCGACGACGCCGGTGGCGTCACGACTATTTCGGTCGCTCGGCTTCGACGTCGTCCTGCTCGGCGCCTCGCCCGACGGGCGCAACATCAATCTCGGATGCGGCTCGACGCATCCGGAGTCGATGGCGGCGACGCGTGCCCGAAGCTGGGGCGATTGCCGGCGTCGCCTTCGACGGCGACGGCGATCGCGCGATCTTCGCCGACGAGCGCGGCCGCATCGTCGATGGCGATGCCGTGATGTTGATGTGCGCGCGGCAGCTCAAGAGCCGAAGGGCGGCTGCGCGGCGATACCGTCGTCGCCACGGTGATGAGCAACATCGGCCTCGAGCTCGCGCTGGCGGAATCGGGCATTGCGCTGCGGCGGACGCAGGTCGGCGACAAGTACGTGATGGAGGAGCTGTTGCGCGACGGCTTCTCGCTCGGCGGGGAGCAGTCTGGTCACATCATCTTCACGGACTATCTCTTCACCGGCGATGGTCTCGCGACGGCGCTCGGCGTGCTGCGCGTGATGGCCGCGACCGGCCGGACGCTGTCGTCGCTGGCCGCCAGCTCGTGACCTATCCGCAGGTGCTCGTGAACGTCCGTGTGCGCGAGCGACGCGATCTGGCCACGGTGCCCGCGGTGGCCGACGCCATCGCGGGCGTGGAGTCGCGGCTCGCGGGCCAGGGCCGGCTTGCTCGTGCGCTACTCGGGGACCGAGCCGCTGCTGCGCATCATGCTCGAAGGCCGCGATCGCGACGAGATCACGCGCCTGGGCGAACGAGATCGCCGGAATCGTGAGACAGGAACTCGCGTGACTGCCCGGTGTGCTCGGCACGGTCGCACTGAGGCACGCAGCACTGCGCAGCCTGTGGCACCGCAGCATTGCACTGAGATGATCAATCTCTCCGTCAACATCAACAAGGTCGCCACGGTCCGCAACTCGCGCGGCGGGACGGTTCCGTCCGTCATCGAGGCAGCCGAGGTCTGCATCGACGCCGGCGTCCAGGGCATTACCGTTCACCCACGCGCCGACGCAGCGTCACATCACGTTCGACGATGTCCGCGAGCTCGCTCGGCTGCTCGCGCCGCTATCAAGCGGCGCGTCGAATTCAACATCGAGGGCGATCCCCGGCCCGACCTGCTGGACCTCGTGCGCGAGGTCCGGCCCGACCAGTGCACGCTGGTGCCCGTCGCTGCCCGGCGAGGTCACCAGCCAGGCGGGCTGGCCGCCGGATACGCCCGATCGGACGAAATGCGGCAGCGTGGTCGCGCGACCTGCAGTCGCGTCGGCGTGCGCGTCAGCATGTTCGTGGACCCGGAACTGCGCGCCGATTGACTGGGCGGCCGATCATCGGCGCCGACCGCGTGGAGCTATACACCGAGCCGTATGCACGGGCGTTCGAGGCGCGGCGGGGCCGTGCGCCGCGCGAGCATCGCGAAGTACAGTCGCATGCCGCGCGACGAGCGCACGAGCAAGGCTCGGCGTGAATGCCGGCCACGATCTCGACCTCGCACAATCTGCCGACGTTCCGGACGAGTGCCTCATCGTGGAGGAGGTGTCGATCGGCCACGCGCTGATCAGCCGCGCGATCTTTGTCGGGCTCGAGCGCCCACGGTGCGCGAGTACTCGAGGTATCGGCTGGTCGATCCTCCGCATGAATCGCCGTGCGGCGTCTGGTCTCACAATCTCGCGCTCGCCGTGCGCGCTGGCGGCGCGACCGCTCCGCGCGGCGACGCGCGGTTACGTTCCGCGCTCCGATGGCGTCAGCCTCAGCGCGGCGTGGACGCCGCCGCCGGCGACCGGCGCCGGCGGTGCTGCTGGTGCATTCGCTGTCGCGCACGCACGCAGGACTGGGACGCGACCGCCGAGGCGCTGACGAGTGCGGGCTTTGGCGTCCTCGCCCTCGACCTTCGAGGGCATGGCGCGTCGGGAGGCGGCTACGGCTCGCTGCAATCGATGCTGCTCGACGTGCAGGCGGCGCTGGCATGGCTGAAGACGCGCCACGAGGTGAACGCCGTCCCGCATCGGCATCGCGCGGGATGCACTTCGGCGCCACGCTCGCCGTGCTGGCCGCGGGCAGCGACCCCTCGGTGCGCTCGATTGCGCTCCTGTCGCCCGCGAGCGAGTTTCGCGGCCTGCGGTGCGAGCCGGCGATGCGGTCGTTCGCCGCGCGATCCGGCGCCGCGTTTCTCGTCGCCGGCAGGCTCGATCCCTACGCGGCGCGATCGCGCGAAGCAGCTCGGCGGAGATCACCCCCGGCGCTACGCGAGGTGCGCATCATCGACGAGACCGCCGCCAATGGTCGAGCGCTGCTCTCTGCCGTCCCCGATCTCATCGCCGCCCTGGTGGACTGGTTCCGAAAGACGCTGCTATGATCCGAGGTTGCCGCCCGTCATGAAGTCGGAATCGCTCGTCTACGCCGCGGCCGGCACGCTCGTCGGATTTCTCGGCGGCTGGATCATCGGATCGCAACACACGATCGCAGCGGGCTCCGGCCGCCGCCGATCGCGGCGCCGGCGCCAGCGGCCGCCGCGCCGGCCGGAACGCACCCCCGCCGCCGCCGCTCGACAACGCCAAGGTGCAGGCGGCCACCAGCCGTGCCTCGTCCGAGCCGTCCAATCCGGCGCCGCGAATCGAGCTGGGCAACCTGTATTTCGACGCCGAGCAGTATCAGGAGGCAGCCCGTTGGTACGAGGCGGCACTGGCGATCGATCCATCCAACGCCGACGTCAGCACCGACCTTGGCGTCAGCTTCTACTATCTGAATCAGCCTGACCGCGCGCTCGCGCAGTTCGACAAGTCGCTGAAGATCAATCCGAAGCACTCGAAGACGCTGCTGAATCTCGGCATCGTGCGGGCGTTCGGCAAGCAGGATCTCCAGGGCGCGGCAAAAGCGTGGCAGGAAGTGATCGCCGTGGCGCCATCGAGCCCGGAGGGTCAGGCGGCGCGCCGCGCGCTCGAAGCGATGCGTGGCGCCCATCCCGATCGTTCCCGGAGCGGCGGCACGGCGCCGGCGTCGGGTCCGGGTTCCGACTGAGCTCGCCATGGGCTGGATTCTTCGCATCCTCCTGTTCATGCTGCTCATCACGGTCGTCCTGCGATCGGCGTACCGTTTCCTGCACGGCGTGATCGAGGGGGCGGGCATGGACAGTCCACCGGGTCTCGAACCGGTCGGCGCACGCAGGTCACCGGCCATATGGTGAAGGATCCCGTGTGCGGGACCTACGTGGTGCAGGGCCGCGCGCTGACGGCGGTTCGCGGCGGGGAGACCGCCTGGTTCTGCTCCAGCGAGTGTCAGCGCGCCTGGCTGAGCGGAAAGGCCTGATCCATGGCTGACGTCGTCCTCGATCGTCTCCGCGCCGACATCGTCGAAGTCGGGCGGCGCCTCTACACCCGCGGATTCTGCGCCAGCAACGACGGCAACATCAGCATTCGCTTCGCCGAGCAGCCGCGTGCTGACGACGCCGAAGAGCGTGTCGAAGGGCTACATGACCCCCGACATGATGGTCGTCGTGGATCTCGACGGAAAGAAGATTTCCGGCGATCGCGAGGCCTCGTCCGAGCTGCTGATGCACCTCGAGGTGTATCGCCAGCGGCCCGACGCGCAAGGCGGTTGTCCACGCGCATCCGCCGCTCGCGACCGGCTTTGCCGTGGCCGGCGTGGCGCTGGACCGGGCCGTGCTCGCCGAAGTGATTTGCACGCTCGGCAGCATCCCGATCGTCGATTACGCCACGCCGTCGACGCCGGAGCTGCCCGCGGCCGTGCGGCAGTACATCAAGGCGCACGACGGCCTGCTGCTCGCCAATCATGGTGCGCTGACGGTTGGTCCCGACGTCTATGGCGCGTACTACAAGATGGAGACCGTCGAGCACTTCGCCAAGATCAGCCTCGTCGCACGGCTGCTCGGCGGCGAGCGGCTGATCTCGCAGGAGGAGGTCATCCGGCTGCAGAATCTGCGCGGCAGCTACGGCATCGCGTCGCCCGCGCCGATTTGCCTGGACGACGTGGACGGGTCGGGAGCGCCGGTGACGGACGCGACCTGCCAGGTGGTTCGGTCGCCCGACGCGCCCGGGCAGCGTCTCGTCGCCGGATCCGTCGAGCGGGCTCGGATTCGTGCTGCGCACCGAGAGCGGCAGCGTGCCCCGTGACGATGCGGAAATTCGGTTAACATACCGCGAGCTGGCGGCCCTCATCGAGGAAGCCGTCGAGCGTCTTCGGTAAGGCTGGAGGCCATCAATGGGTGAGGCGCTGGGAATGGTGGAAACCAAGGGGCTCGTCGCGATGATCGAAGCGGCGGACGCCATGGTGAAAGCCGCGAAGGTGACGCTCGTCGGGTGGGAGAAGATCGGGGCTGGATACGTCACCGCAATCGTGCGTGGGGACGTGGCCGCCGTGAAAGCGGCGACGGATGCCGGCGCCGCCGCCGCTCGCCGCGTCGGCGAACTGGTGTCGGTGCACGTCATTCCGCGGCCGCACGCGAACCTCGAAGACGCGCTTCCGATCGGCAAGGCGCAGAAGTAATCCTTGCTCCTCGCAAAGATCATCGGCACCGTCGTCGCCACGCGCAAGGATCCACGGCTCGACAGCAACAAGCTGCTGCTGGTCCGCGGCGATGGACCCCTCGGGCAAGGTTGACGGCGCACTATCTCGTGGCCGTCGACACCGTCGACGCCGGCGTCGGCGAAACCGTTCTCATCGTCAGCGGGAGCTCCGCACGGATGGCCGCCGGCATGAAAGATTGCCCGGTCGACGCCGCGATCGTCGGCATCGTCGACCAGATCGAGGTCGCGGGTTAATCCATGCAGGTCGCTCGCGTGATCGGCGATGTCGTGGCGACGAGGAAGGATCCAGCGCTTCACGGCCTGAAGCTGCTGGTGCTGCAACCCCTCGACATGGCAAAGCAGGCGGTCGGACGTCCGCTGGTGGCGGCCGACGCAGCCGGCGCGGGGACTGGAGAGCTGGTCTTCTTCGTTCGAGGCCGCGAGGCCGCGTTCCCGTTCTATCCGGCAGAGCCACCGGTTGACGCCGCGATCGTCGGGATTGTTGACCCTGCTCCTGTGGAAGCGGGCCTTTAAGGCCCGCCGAGTGAGCCTGTCGTTCCTGAGCCGCTTCAATCGATGTTGATTGCCCGCGTCGTCGGCCCGCTCGTGGCCACTCAGAAGCACAAGAAGTTCGAGGCGGCGAAGCTGCTGCTGGTGCAGCCGATCGACGAGCGTGACCAGCCGCGAGGCCCGGTGCTGCTGGCGGTCGATACGGTCGGTGCTGGCGTGGACGAAAAGGTCCTGCTCGTGCTGGACGGCAGGGCGGCCGGCGACGCCATGCAGAAGAAGGGGGCGCCCGTGGACGCCGCGATCGTCGGTATCATTGATCACGTCGAGGGCGTATGACTGATGACGAGCTTCGCGCGCTGGTGCGCGACGTGATCGCGTCTCGTGCGACGCCGCAACCGAGTGAGCCCGTTCGTTCTTCTGCGAGCCACGTGAGGCTCGCGATGGTGGCCCCGACCGCCGCAGGCACGCCCTGCGTGATCGAACCGCACGTGGGCTGCAATCAGTGCGGCTATTGCGTGTCGATGGGCCACTGACGGAAGAATTGCGGATCGTGGATTTCGGATTGCGGATTGGGAACTCGGATGTGAATCCGCAATAAATCCGCAGTCCACAATCCACAACTCGCAATTGACATGTTTTCCGTCCTCATCACCCGCCGCCTTCCTGCCGCTGTCGTCAGACGCCTCGAGGAACACTGCACCGTGGACATGCACCGCGGCGAGACGCCTTTGACGCCCGAGGAACTGCGTGCGCGAGTGGTGGACAAGGACGCGGTGATCGTGCTGTTGCCGGATCGAATCGATCGCGCGCTGCTCGACGCCGCTCCACGGCTGAAGATCGTCGCCAACGTCGCGGTTGGCCACGACAACCTCGACGTGCGCCATGCCAGGCAGAAAGGCGTCGTCTGCACGAATACGCCAGACGTGCTGACCGATGCCACGGCGGACCTCACGTGGGCCCTCATCCTCGACATCACGCGTCGCGTGAGCGAGGGCGACCGCCTGGCGCGGGGAGGCCACTGGAAAGGCTGGACGTTCGAGTTCATGCTCGGGTCCGGCCTGCAGGGCAAACAGCTCGGCCTCGTCGGTGGCGGCCGGATCGGACGCGCTGTCGCCGAGCGCGGTCGCGCGTTCGGGACGAAGGTTGCCGTCGCCAGCCGCCGGGATCCTGGCTGGCCGGATGCGGAGTACATGCCGCTCGACCGCCTGCTCGCGACGTCGGACATCGTGTCGCTGCACGTGCCGCTGTCGCCGGAGACCCGCGGCCTCATCGATCAGCCGGCGCTCGCGCGCATGAAGCGGACGGCGTTCCTGATCAACACAACCCGTGGGGCGGTGGTCGACGAGCGTGCACTGGCGTGGGCGTTGAAGGAACACATCATCGCGGGCGCCGCCCTCGATGTGTTCGAAAATGAACCGGACATCCATCCGGATCTGTGCCGCCTCGAAAACGTCGTGCTCTCGCCGCACCTCGGCAGCGCAACCCGGGAAACGCGGACGGCGATGGCCGATCTCGCGGTGTCAAACGTGCTCGCCGTCCTGTCTGGACAGCCGCCCCTGACGCCTATCGAATCGAGGAGCTGACCATCCGCAATTTGAAATCTGCAGTCCGCAATTCCCGCGCACCGGTCGCACCCGTCATGCGCGCGCTGGCGCGAGCCATCGACGGCATGGAGCTGCCGGCGGTCGAGAAGGTCTCCGAATCGCAATCGGACGACGCGTTTCAGGTGCTGATCGCCACGCTGCTCTCGGCTCGGACGCAGGACGCCACCACCCTCGCCGCGTCCACACGATTGTTCGCGCGCGCGCGGACCGCGGCAGCGATGGCCACGCTGAGCGTGTCGCAGATCGAGCGGCTGATCTACCCGGTGAGCTTCTATCGCAACAAGGCCCGCTTCGTGAAAGCTGCGTGCGAGACCCTCGTGAAGGACTTCGGCGGCCAGGTGCCGGCCACGCTCGACGAGATGCTCACGCTGCCGGGTGTGGGACGCAAGACCGCGAACCTCGTGATGATCCTGGCGCACAAGAGCCAGGAGAACATCTGCGTGGATACGCACGTGCATCGGATCGCCAACCGGCTTGGCTGGGTGAAGACCCGCCTCCCGGAGGAGACCGAGCAGCAGCTGTATCGAGCGACCGACAGCCGCTGGTGGCCGTTGATCAACCTCTATCTGGTCACCTGGGGGCAGAATGTCTGCCGGCCCGTGTTTCCTCGCTGCAACGATTGCGGGATTGCCAGCCTTTGTCCGAGAATCGGGGTCTCCAGGATTGGAAAGAGCCGACAATGACGCACACCAACACTCGCGCCGCGGCAATCGCGGCCTGCCTAATCGCAGGTTCGGTGCTCCTGCTCGCGCAGACCAAGCCGCCAGCGAAGCCCGCGCCCAAGCCGGCCGCAGCCACGGCGGCAACGGGCGCCAAACAGGCAGCGCCGTCGGGCAAGCCGACTCCTGGCGCCGGTCCCGTCGTTGTCGTCGACACATCGAAAGGCACGTTCGAGTTCGAGACATACCCCAACGAGGCGCCACGAACCGTCGAGCACGTGTTGAACCTGGTGAAGAAGAATTTCTACAACGGCCTGCGCTTTCACCGCGTCGAACCCGGCTTCGTGATCCAGGTCGGCGATCCGAATACACGCGATTACACCAAAAAGGACCTGTGGGGCACGGGTGGCAGCGGGACGCCGGTCGGCGTCGCGGAGCTCTCCCGGAAGCACCTGCACGTCAAAGGTGCCGTTGCCATGGCGCATCCAGGCAGCGCGGCGAAAGCCGATGCGCAGTTCTACGTCATGCTCGGCGCGAAGCCGAGCCTCGACGGAAAGTATGTCGTGTTCGGGAAACTGATCAGCGGGTTCGACGTGCCGGACAAGATCCGCGTCGGCGACGTCATTCGAAAAATGTCCGTGAAGCCGTAAACGGCCCGACCTCGACGATCGGTCCGAGCTCCGGGTAGCGCCCGACAAGCTCCGGTGAATAGACACCCGGCACCGTCTGGTCGACCAGCGACTTGAGCACCGCTGCATTCACGACCGACTTCGCCGAGAAGTGATTGTTCAAGTACATGTACGCCTTGCGAACGATGGCGTCAGCCGCCGTCGCGGTTTCGGCAAACGGGCGCAGCTCGTCGATCGAGTAGAGATAGTTGTAGCGATCCTCCGACGCGTCGTGCTTCCACCACTGCGCCGCGTTCCTGCCGTGCAGCCGCATGTAGTAAAACCCTTTTATGTTCGGCAGGAAGTTCTGGCGAATCGACAGCTGGAACTTGGGCTCGTCGATCTGCACCCAGGCGGCCTTATACGCGCCAAGCAGCTCCAGCGTCGAGCCGATCTGATCGCTCCACGTCTTGTGTCGCAGCTCCACGGCCACCGGGTACTCGCGGAACGTCTTCAACAGCCACTGGAGATACTCACGATTCTGCGGCGTGTCCTTGAAGCTGGCGGGAAACTGCGCCAGCAGCGCGCCAAGCTTCCCCGCATTCGCGATCGGATCCAGTCCGCTCTTGAACTGTCCCACGTCGGCATCGTTGACGCGTGCCAGCTCCGCGAGCGCGCCAGGGGACGCCTCGGGCAGGTGCGCCAGCGCCGTGCGCTTGAACATGTCAGGATGAGTGAACCGTTGATGCAGCTTCAGCGAGAACTCGAAAGCCGGCGGCGTCTTCTCGACCCATCGGCGCGTCGTCTCAGGGGTCGGAGGCCCGTAGAAGCTTGAATTCACCTCGACGGTATCGAAGTGCTCGGCATACCACGACAGCTCGTCGAAGCCCGTGAGGCCGGCGCCGCGGCCGCGGCGAGCCGGGTAGAACAGCCCGTTCCAGGTGCCCTTGCCAGACGGGTAATTCCAGCCGGACGTCCCGATGCGCAGCATAGCGGTACAATTATCCCATTGAGGTTGGAAGGCGTGCTGACGGTCAACGAAATCTTCCATTCGATCCAGGGTGAATCCACGCATGCCGGCCGGCCCTGTGTCTTCGTGCGCCTGACCGCCTGCGACTTGCGCTGCTCGTGGTGCGACACACCGTATGCGTTTTACGAAGGGCGGAAGATGTCGCTGGACGACGTGATGACGGCCGTGGAGGGCTATGGCTGCTCTCTTGTCGAGCTGACGGGCGGAGAGCCGCTCCTGCAGAAAGACGTCTACCCCCTGATGGAGCGGCTGCTCGCTTCGGGTAAGACCGTTCTGGTCGAAACCGGCGGACATCTGAGCCTGGCCGGCGTGCCTCCTGCCGTCCACAAGATCATGGACGTCAAGTGTCCTGGCAGCGGCGAGTCGCATCGGGTCGACTGGTCGAACCTCGAGCGTCTCTCACCGACCGACGAGGTGAAGCTCGTGCTCCGTGATCGCGCCGACTACGAATACGCGCGAGACGTCCTGTCACGGCACGAGCTCGCTCAGAAGGTGGGTGCCGTGCTGTTCTCGCCCGTGCATGGCGTGCTCGATCCACGCAGACTCAGCGAGTGGGTGCTCGCCGATCGGCTTCCCGTGCGCGTCCAGCTCCAGGTGCACAAGTACATCTGGGACGCGCAAACGAGGGGAGTGTAGGACAGTGCCAAGTGCTAAGTGCGAAGTGCCAAGTGGAGGGAATAGTGAAGAAGTGGCAGTGGTTGCTATGAGCCGCGTTGGAACTGATGCCCACCACTGGACACTTCCCACTTTCCACTCCACTTGGCACTTGGCACTTGGCACTTAGCACTGTTATGTCAGGTGTAGTCATCCTCCTCAGTGGCGGCCTCGATTCCTATACTGCCGCCGCGATTCTCAAACACGACGGCTACCGGCTGTTCGCGCTCAGCGTACGCTACGGGCAACGCCACGTCCGCGAGCTCGAGTCGGCGCGGCGCGTCGCAACGGCTCTTGGCGTCGAGCGGCATCTGGAGCTGTCCGTCGACCTGTCGCGTATTGGTGGATCGGCGCTGACGAGCGACATCGACGTGCCGAAGGACCGCGCCATCGACGATCAGATTCCGGTCACATACGTGCCGGCGCGCAATACGGTACTGCTGTCGCTGGCCCTCGCGTGGGCCGAAGCGCTCGACGTCACCGATATCGGGATCGGCGCCAACGCCCTCGACTATTCGGGGTATCCGGACTGCCGGCCCGAATACATGCGCGCGTTCGAGGCGATGGCGAACCTGGCCACCAAAGCAGGCGTTCATGGCGCACGCTTCCGGATTCACGCGCCGTTGATGCAGATGGGGAAGGCGCAGATCGTCCAGCGTGGCCTGAGCCTCGGCCTCGATTATGCCCTCACGCACAGTTGCTATGATCCGCTCGAGGATGGGAAGCCGTGCGGCCGGTGCGACAGTTGCGTGCTGCGGGCAAAAGGGTTTGCGGAAGCGGGGGTGAGCGATCCAATCGTCGATTAGCGATCGCCCGAGCTAAAGCTCGGGCCTCCGGTACCGATTAGCGATTGCCCGAGCTAAAGCTCGGGCCTACGTACGACGCACAAGTACCCTACGTACGACACAAGGGTACGTAGGCCCAAGCTTTAGCTTGGGCATCATCGAGACCATGACCGAACGGCTTTACTACCACGACAGCGCGCTCCTTCGATTCTCCGGAACAGTGGTCGAGTCCGGCACTCTCCAGGGCCGCGCCTTCGTGGTCCTCGATCGCACCGCCTTCTATCCCACATCCGGTGGCCAGCCCTTCGATCGCGGCCGCTTGGGTACTCGCGACGTCGTCGACGTGCTGGATCGGGATGACGACGGCGCGGTTCTGCACTTCGTCAGCGAAACCATCCCGGTGGGAACGGCGGTGGAGGGCGAGATCGATGCGGCGCGCCGGCTGGATCACATGCAGCAGCACACCGGCCAGCACGTGTTATCGGCGGCGTTCGTTCACGCGGTCAACGTGCCGACGGTCAGTTTTCATCTCGGCGCCGAAGTGTCGACGATCGATCTCGTCGGCGACGTCAACGCGGCCGCCATCGCAAGGGCCGAGGACGAAGCCAACCGCGTGGTCTTCGCCGATCGTGACGTCGTCGGTACGATTCGTGACACCGGAGGAGGCCCTGACGCTCCCGCTCCGGAAGGAGCCCGCGCGAACCGGGACCTTGCGGGTCGTCGAAGTGCCGGAGTTCGACCTGTCGGCGTGCGGCGGCACGCACGTGCCGCGTACCGGAGCCATCGGCAGCATCGTGGTATCCGCTTCGGAGCGTTACAAGGGCGGCACTCGGATCAGCTTCGTGTGCGGCGGGCGGACGGTCCGCACTTTCAGGGAGCTTCGGGACGCCTCCGCGGCAACCGCGCGACTGCTGTCAGTGCAGGCGAGCGAGCTTCCCGAGGCAGTTGCCCGGCTCCAGGCCGAGGCCCGCGACCAGCGGCTGCAGGCGCGCGCCCTTGTCGAGCAGCTGGCGCTCTTCGAGTCGGCCGCGCTCCGAACGAGTGCGATGGATCTGAAGGGGCGAACGCTCGTCGCTCGCGTGCTGGACAAGGATCAGGCGGGTCTCAAGCTGCTGGCGCAAGGCATCGCTGCCGACGGCGGTCCCGCCGTGCTGCTCGTATCGTCGGCGCGCCCAGCGGCGGTTGTGGTCGCTCGTGGGGATGACCCGGGTATTGATGCCGGCGCGGTGCTGAAGGCCATCGTCGCGCGATTCGGCGGCAAGGGTGGAGGACGACCCGAGCTCGCCCAGGGGGGCGGCATCGACGCCGACGCCGAAGCGGTGCGTCAATTCGGCGTCGAGCTGATCTCGGCGATGCGCTCGACGGCTTGATCGATCACCTTGTCTACGTCCGCCGACGTCGTCGGAGCCGCGAAATGGTTGGCCAGGATCGAGAAGACGAACCACTCGCCGCTCCGGGCGTGAACGTATCCGGAGAGCGCTCGGACTGAAGACAGCGACCCCGTCTTCGCGAACACCCGGCCCTCGGCCGGCGTTCCCTTCATCCGTTTCTCGAGCGTGCCGTCGATACCGGCGATCGGCAACGCCGCCATCCAGCCGTCGCGGAGTCGTGCATCCCGATACATCTGCTCCAGCACTCTCGTGAGCGCCGTGGGCGTTACCAGGTTGTAGCGCGACAGACCGGAGCCGTCTGCCTGTGCCACCGATCCGGGATCGATGCCCCACGTGGCGAACGTCTCCCCGATCGCTTCGAGCCCCGCCGCCGACGACCCGGCGTGGTCGGCGGTGTGCCCGATCGCTCGAAGGAAGACCTCGGCGTAGAGATTCTGACTCGACTTCAGCAGGCGAATCGCAATATCGCTGAGCGGCGACGAGCGGTACGAGGCCAGGACTGGCGCGTCGGCAGGGAACGGCCCGGGCGGCGCGACGTCGATGTCTGCCGCACCGCCGATGACGGCAATCCCGCGTGCGAGGAGTGCCGTACGAAGAGCGCTGGCGAAGGCGAGCGTCGGATTGTCCACCGCCGTGTCCTGCGGTCCATCGGATGTGGCCGCCTCCGTTGCCCGCCGAACGTTCTCGTTGTAGTTCAGCGCGCCGATCGGGGCCGAATAGCTGAAGGGCAGATCGTCCCAGGCCCACCCGGCGCCGTACGGCTCGTCGACGAACCCGTCGTCATCGCCGATGATCCGCCCCTCCACGCGCCGCACGCCGTGCTGCCACAGGGCATCGGCAATGGCGGTCACCGCTGACGCCAGCTTCGGCCGATCGCCGGGTGTCGGATCGCCGGAGCCACGGACCACCAGGTCGCCCCTGACGGTGCCGTCAGAGCCCAGGGCCGTCGTCGAACGGACCGTGGTCTCGAACGTGAAGTCCCATCCCAGCCGCACCGCTGCGGCCGCCACCGTCAGAAGCTTCGTGTTCGACGCCGGGACAAAGAGCTGGTCAGGATTGCGCGTGAAGATGACGTCACCAGGCCTGTCGAGCGACTGGATCACGACGCCCCACATCACACGCGAGATCGCCGGTGCCGCGAAGAGCGCGGCGATGGCCTCCGACGCCGATGCCCGCTCGTTCGGAGCCGGCAGACTGGCGCCGGCCGATGGCCGGGGAGCGTGCGTCGCACACGCCGTGACGGGAAGTACCAGCGAGCAAACCAGCGCCCGAAGTCGAAGACGCGATCGGCGCCTACTTGAGGCCATCGAGCGACTTGATCAATTCCTCGAATTCCGGAGTATCGAGCGTCGAGGCTCCAGGCTCGTCGGCGCGGCCAGCGTACGCCGCCGTCCCCTCTCGCCCGAAGCGCACGGTCTCGGTCTTCTTGCCGTCGTCGTATGTGGCCTTGGTCACGAGGACGGGCGCGTCGAGACCGGTCTTTGTCTTGGCGTCCACGAACGTCTGCGAGCGAAGCCCCGACAGTTTGGCGAGGACGCTCTCGAATTTCGTCCCATCGACGGCCTTCTTCGCGTTCACGTTCTGCCAGACATCCGCGCCGTCCTTGCCCTTGCCCTTCAAACGCTCGAACGCGACGACGTCGCTGCCGCGCGTCACCTCCAGCCGGGTGAGATTGTAGGGCCGGAACTCGTATACGTCCTTGCGACGATACTCGGTGACGCCTTTCTGCAGGTCCGTCAACAAGTCGCCACCCACTGTCACCACCTGGTTTTTCGACACGTCTCGCGCGTAGACGTCGCCGCCTTCCGCCTTCTTGCCAATCGCGAGACCAGCCCGCGCGCTGCCCAGGCCGACGGTGACGGTCGTAGCCGGCTTGTCGAGCCCGTACTCTTTGAGATCGGTGGCCGCTTCGCTGGCGACCGATTTCATCGACGCCGACTGGACGCGCGAGATCAGCTGCTCGATAGCGCCGAAGTCGCCGCGTGCCTCCACCGGCGCCGTGACCCGCCAGTCGGCTCCGGTCTTCGCGAGCGCCACCAGCTTGTCGCCGTCGGCAATCTCGACGCGATCGACCTTCTCGCGATCGAAATTCAGGACCTTCTTGTCACGCAGGTCGAACGGCTTGCGGTTGAACGTCGAATCCAGGTAGCTCTGAACAAGGAAGACCTTCTTCTCGCCGTCGACGCGCGCGTACATGTCGCTGCCGGTTGGCGTCTTCGTGCCCAGGTCGAGGGTGCGGAAGCTCTTTGCGCCCTTCGTCTTGAAGCTCACCTGGACGACCGGCTCCTTGAGGCCGTAATCGCCGAGATTCTTCCCCGCCTCGTCGACCACCCGCTCGATCGTGACCGATGCGAGGTTGCTCGTGATCGATGACAGCTCCGAATCGTCGGCGCGCGCCGGGGTCGGGCTGACGAGCCTCCAGCCGTCGGCAGCCTTGTGCACGACGGTCGTGTCGCCGGCGACCGTGTCGATTTTGACCTCCTCGATCTTGTCAGCCTCCAGGCCCGCGAAGACCTTGGCCTTCTCTTCCGCCTGATCGACGGGCTTCTTCGAATCGACGAAGTAGAGATAAGCGACCAGACCGGCGAGGAGGATTCCGAGGACCGCGATCGAGCGGAAGCTCCTCATCCGCGCCTCCGGCTCCAGTTGAAGATGCCTGCCCCGAAAATTGCCGCCGGCAGGATCAGCAGCGCAAGGAACTTCACCCACCGCTGCTGGTCGGCGGTGAGCGTGATCCGCCGATCGTCGGGATCTTTTGGCCGGATGGAGATCAGGTTTTCCTGCTGCGACAGCCAGTTCAACGTGTTCAGAAAGAGGTCGCGGTTGCCCTGCACGCCGAGAAGACTGTTGGTGACGAAGTCGGAATCGCCGATGACGGCGAGCCGCGCCTCGACCTTCTTGCTCTCCCCGTCCTTCTTCGGCTCGGGCGCCTTGGCGTCCTTGATCTCTTCGGTGACCGTGGCGCCGAGCGAGACCGGGCCCTGCGTGTCCTTGTCCTTGTTGTTTTCCGCTGCCTTACCCGTGAACAATCCCGTCAGGTCCGTTTCTGCCCAACTGTTCGGCGACGTCTGAATGAACGACTGCGCGGTCTTTCCGGCCGGCGGCGCGCTGGCGGGCGCTACCGATCGGGCGAGCCGATATGCGGTGATCAGCCGGAAACGATCGGTGATCGGGTGCGTCGGGTAGGGAGGTGCCGCGACCGGCATGAACTCGTCGGTCCCGATGAGCCGTCCGATGCCGCTGACATCGACCACCACGTTGTTTCCGACGTCGATGCCCCATTGCGTGATCAATGCGATCAGGTTGGTGAAGGGCTGCGAATTGGCCTTGTCCGGGGGATCGATCAGGACCAGCAGCTTCCCGCCCTTCGATAGGTAAGTGCGGAGTGCGGACACCTCAGGCGGAAAAAGGTCCGTCTTCGGTCCGGCGACGACAACCACCGTGGCGTCGGCCGGCACCGTCTGCTGCTGCGCCAGCGACAGCGTCTCGACCTTGAAATTCTCGGATCCCAGCGCCGTCGCGACGGCGCTGTAGCCCTCGCGCTCGCTGTCCGCCGTTTCCTTCTCGCCATGCCCCTGCAGGAAATAGACCTTTCGCTCCGATCCGGTGATCACTTTGATCAGCCCGTTGGTCAGTGCCTGCTCGTCGGACGAGATGACGCGCTCGGTGCGGCCTTTGTAGCTGAAGACAACGGTGCCGTACGCCTGCACCTGGTTCTGGGTCGCGCGAACCGGCTGCTTGTCCGGATCGAGGTATTCGACGGCGACCTTGTTGGAGACGTACTGGTACTCACCAAGCCGATCGCGAAACCGATCGAACTCGGTGGGGCGATCGAAGACCAGCACGCTGACCGGCGCATCCAGCTTCTCGAGGATCTGCCGCGTCTGCGGTGAGAGACTGAACTGCTGGTTCGCGGTGAGATCCCAGCGGTGGTTTCTCCGAGATGCCAGGTAGTTGACGGCGATGAGCAGGCCCAACACGATAAGCACGCCTGCGAGCGCGATCGTGCTGAGCCGCGTCTGCTTCCTGCCCATTGCCTTGGCGACGTCGCGCCATTGCCCGAGCATGTAGAAGACCACGCAGGCCAGGCCGGCCCACGCCAGCCAGTAGCCGTACGACGCGAACTCGGGCTTGAACAGCCGAATCGCGACAGCTCCCGCCACGAGGCCCGTACCAATCCATCCGACGATTCCGGCAATGCGATTCAACATGACCTATCCTCGCCACCGCTCGGTGTCGACTGATCGCACCGTCAGGAATAATCCAAAAGCAATGAAGCTCAGGTAGTACACAAGGTGTTTCGTGTCGATCACGCCTTTGACGAAGTCGTCGAGGTGATCCGTCATCGACAGGTATTTGACGATCGCCTGTCCGGTCGGCCCGAGACCCTCGCCAATCCAGTCCACCACCCACAGCAGCAGGAACACGCCGAACGTCGCCGCGCCGGCGACGATCTGGTTCTTCGTGAGGCTCGAGATGAACAGGCCCAGCGCGATGAAGCAGCCGCCGAAGAGCAGCAGGCCAAGATAGGCGGTGGCCAGCGGCTTCCATTCCGGCGTGCCAAACGCAAACAGCAGCCCGAAGTGGATGAGTGTCACCGCCACCATGACGGCGTAGAGTCCCAGCGCGCCGAGGAACTTGCCGAGCACGATCTCGAGATCGGTCAGGGGCGACGTCAGAAGCAGCTCGATCGTGCCCGAGCGCTTCTCCTCCGCATAAGTCCGCATCGTGATGAGCGGCAGCAGGAAGAGGAACACGACGGTGATGTTCAGGATCAACGGCCGAATCATCTGCTGGTTGACATTCATCGAGCTGGCGCCCATGCCCATCTGGCCCTGCAGCCCCTGCCGCACGAACCACTCGAGGATGCCGATGTAGAACCAGCCAAACAGCAGCGTGAAGAAGCCGATGACGATGTAGGCGATCGGCGACGCGAAGTAGGCGCGCAGTTCCTTGTGCGCGATGGCGAGCACATTATTCATTGGCGGCCTCCACCGGCTGGTCCTCGGTCGTAAGCGACAGGAAGATCTCCTCGAGGCTCATGCGCATCGGACGAAGCTCCAGGAGTCCCCAGCCACCCTGGACGATGGTGCGCGCCAAATCAGGCCGGACGTCGCGGCCGGATTCACTGTCGATCTCGAACGCCGCCCCAGGCTGGCCGTCGCTGGCGGCAACCCGTACCACGCCAGGCACGCGTTCCAGCGCGCTTGCCGCCTCGGCGGCGCGCTCGCCGTCCACGTGAACGAACATGGTTTCCGATCCGCGCAGCCGGCGCGTCAGGTTCGCGGGTGTGTCCACCGCCACCACCTTGCCCTTGTTGATGATCACGACGCGCTCGCATGTCTGCGAGACCTCGGGAAGGATGTGCGTGCTCAGGATGATCGTGTGATCGCCCGCCAGCTCCTTGATCAGGCGACGGGTCTCGATGATCTGCTTGGGGTCGAGCCCGGCGGTCGGCTCGTCGAGAATCAGCACGTCGGGGTTGTGAATCAGCGCTTGGGCGAGCCCGACCCGCTGTTTGTACCCCTTCGACAGCTTGCCGCAGGCGCGGCCCGCCATGTCGCTGACCCAGGCCCGCGACATCACCTGTTCGACCCGGGCCGTGCGCTCCCGAGGCGCGACCCCCTTGATCTTGGCGACAAAGTGCAAGTATTCGCGAACGGTCATGTCCGGGTAGAGCGGCGGCGTCTCGGGCAGATACCCGGTCCGGCGCTTGGCTTCGATGGGTTTCTCGAACACGTCGTAGCCGGCGACCACGGCGCGTCCCTCGGTGGCCGGGATGTAGCCGGTCAGGACGCGCATCGTCGTTGTCTTGCCGGCGCCATTCGGGCCGAGAAACCCCAGAATTTCGCCTTTCTTGACCTGAAAGCTTATGTCGTCGACGGCGACAATGTGGCCGTATCGCTTGGTGAGGTGTTCGACCTCGATCACAGGGATGACTCCGTTGTTCTAGTGCTTCGCGGTTTGTGTAAGCTGTAGAGCGGGCGCGGCATGCTCACGCCAACTCCCGATCCTAAACGAACGGTTTCCAGCCCGACAAGTGGGCGGGTGCCCTCCGCTGCCGAGGGCCGAGGCGTTTTTCGCAACTCCTGTGCCCAGGACCGTTCGCCCTAAACCTGCGCGCCGCTGGCTCGTCCGGTTCGTAATACTGACGATTGGCACCCTGACGTTGGCCGTCACGGCGCTGTGGCTGCTGTTCCGCAGCACGGTTCCGGCCCTGGACGGACAGCTGACGCTCGCCGGCCTCAAGTCGCCTGTCGAGATTCTCTTCGATCGGTATGCGATCCCTCACATTTACGCCCGAGATCCAGACGATGCGTGGATGGCAATGGGCTACCTGCACGGCAGAGAGCGAGCGTGGCAGATGGAAGTCTATCGCCGCGCGACGGGCGGCCGGCTATCCGAAATCTTTGGAGCCGCCACCGTCAGGGCTGATAAGCGCTTCCTTGCGCTTGGACTGCGGCGCGCTGCCTCGGCGGAGTGGCAGACTGCCACACCCGCCGTCCGGACGGCGCTCCAGCGCTATGCCGACGGCGTGAACGCGGCGTTTGCGTCGATGGGGCGCTGGCGCCGGCCACCGGAGCTTCAGCTCCTGCGCCTGACACCAGAGCCGTGGACGCCGGTCGACTCGCTGGCCGTGGCGCGCCTGCTGGCGTGGAGGCTGGCCGAAAATCGGCGCGGCGAGCTGGTCCGCGGTCTGCTCGGTCGCGCGGTGGGCGCCTCCATGGCCAACACGCTGATGGGCCCGCTGCCGCCGGGAACCCCGGCGATCATTCAAGGCACTGCGCGTGTCGAGCCGACCGCCGCCACAGTCGCCTGACGTGGTGCCGGGGGGGCCAGTCGCGCGGCTCGAGTCGCCGCCAATGCCGCCCGGTCTTGAATGGCTCGACGTCACCGCTCGCGCCGGCGGCAGCAACAGCTGGGTCATCGCCGGATCTCGGACCGCAACCGGACGACCGCTGCTGGCCAACGACCCGCACCTGAACGTGGAGATGCCGTCGATCTGGTACGAGGCGCATGTCGTCGCGGCGGGTCTCGACGTCGCCGGCGTCACCTTGCCGAGCACGCCGTTCGTCATCATCGGCCACAACAAGCGAATCGCCTGGGGCCTGACGAACACCGGCGCCGATGTCGTCGACTTCTATGTCGAGGACGTCGACATGAGCACGCGCCGGTATCTCTATCGCGGTGCCTGGCAGCCGTTGACCGTCAGCAGGTTCGCGATCGAGGTACGTGGCGAGCGGCCCGAACCCTACGAGGTCTTCTCCACGATTCATGGGCCGCTCGTGGCGACCGAGACCGCGTGGGAGGATCCGCCCGACTTCGCGAACGGCGCCGGCCGCCTGAACCCCAAGCCGCTGGCGCTGCGCTGGGAAGCGGTGCGGCAGGGCGAGACCGCCGCGGCCTTCGACGCGTTGAATCGCGCCGGGCGCTGGACAGAGTTTCTCGAGGCCGTCCGCCGATTCGGCGCACCCTCCCAGAACATCGTCTATGCCGACGTTGACGGTCACATCGGCTACGCGATGTCCGGGCGGATTCCGATTCGCAGCGGCAGCGATGGCGGGACACCTGTTCCCGGGTGGACGGGAGAGTACGAATGGACCGGGGTGGTTCCGCCCGACCAGCTGCCCACTGTGCTCGATCCGCCGTCAGGGCAGATTGTCACGGCCAACTCGGAAATCGACCGCAACTGGCCTCGGCCCTTGACGCGCGACTGGACGGCGCCATTCCGCACGATGCGCATCGTCGAACGCCTCGGCACGATGAGCGTGCTGACGATGGACGACATGCGGAACATCCAGGCCGATGTGCGAGCGGTGTCAGCGGATCGCCTGCTGTCCGCGGTCGAGACCGCGTCGAAGTCGCCGAAGTTCGCAAATCCGACTCTGATACCCGCAACGTGATCGAGCGGCTGCGCCTGTGGGATCGACAGGTGGACGCGCGTCCGGTCGTTGCGTTGTATCAGGCGTTCCTCCGGGCGATGTGGCGCCGGACGTTTGCCGACGAGCTCCCTCCGGACGTGTTCAAGGACTTCTTCGAGTATGGGCTGTCAGAGCGCTACGTGGGATTGCACGCGATCCTCGACGACCCGACGTCCCGCTGGTGGAACGACATCGCCACGCTAGACAAGCGGGAGAACCGCGACGACATCGTGCTGCTGGCCGCCGGCGACGCGATGCGGGCGATGCGGCTGAAGTTTGGCGACGAGTCGGGATGGTCATGGGATCGCCTGCACACGCTGCGGTTCCGCCATCCGCTGGGAGCAGGCGGACGGATCCTTGACTGGTTCTTCAGTCGCGGACCGTTGCCGATGGTGGGGGATTCGACCACGGTGCGGAAGGCGACGATCGACGTGCGCGCGCCGTTCGACGTCACCGAGTTGTCCTCGTATCGACAGATCCTCGACGTCGGGCAGTGGGATCGGACGCTCGCGATCAACACGACCGGACAGTCGGGCAACCCGATGAGTCCGCACTACTTCGACCAGGGGCCGCTCTGGCAGGCGGGAGAGTATCGGTTGTTCCCGTTCTCGCGGACGGCGGTCGAGCAGGCGAAGGTGTCGCGGCTGCTGCTGACGCCGTAGGTCAAAAGGTCTAAGGGTCTAAGGGTCTCAGAGTCCCAGGGTCGAACGGGTCGCGATGCGACGGCAGTAGGGCCCGACTTTAGGCGGGCCAAATACAATGCGATAAGATCGGCGTTTTGGAGGTTTGAGATGTCGGCTGACGTTGGATCGAAGGCTCCGGATTTCACCCTGACCAATCAGGACCGCCAGCCCGTGACGCTGAGCGGGGCGACGGGCAAGAACGTGGTGCTCGCCTTCTTCCCGGCAGCGTTCACGTCGGTCTGCCAGAAGGAGCTCTGCTATTTTCGCGATCACCTGACGTCGCTCAATGGCGCGAACGCGGTCGTTTACGGCATCAGCACCGACACGCCGTTCACGCTGAAGGAGTTCTCGAAGCAGAACGGCCTCACCTTCGATCTGCTGAGCGATTACAACAAGGACGCCGTGCACAAGTACGACGTCGCCAATCCGGACATGCTCGGGCTGAAGAACATCTCGAAGCGCGCGGTGTTCGTCATCGACAAGAGCGGTGTCATCAGGCACCGCGAGGTGACGGCAAGCCCGGGTGACGAGCCGAACTACCAGAAGGTCCACGACACTCTGAGCACGCTGAACTAGCGCCTTGGGGGGCGCCCCCGGAGTTGCCTGGACGCTCAGGATGTGGGACGATATATGAGCAGTTGCTCATATATTCATGATTACCCAGACCATCGCGGCCACGCCAGACCTGTCGTGCGACGTCTTCCATGCGGACCCCGCGCGTGTCACCGAAGTCCGTGCCGCACAACCGGATGCGGTGACCGTCGAGCGCCTCGCTGAAATCTTCAAGGCGCTTGGCGATCCGACGCGTGTCCGCCTCCTCACTGCGCTCGCTGCCGCTGAGCTTTGCGTTTGCGATCTCGCGACGCTTCTCGGCCTTTCGGAATCGGCCATCTCGCATCAACTCCGCCTCCTCCGCAGCCTCCGGCTCGTTCGCGCTCGCCGTGACGGCCGCATGGTCTTCTACCGCCTCGACGACGATCACATCGTGCGGCTGCTGGCGCAGGGGCGCGAGCACGTGGAAGAGGGCGCGTCGCGCCCCGGACGTTGAATGATGGCGAGCCCGCAGGCCCGCGTCGCGTGTTCCACGTGTGAAGTGCATGCCGAGTCGACGTTTCGCGTCGAAGGCATGGACTGTCATGAGGAAGTCGCGCTCATCGAGCGTCGACTGAAACACCTGGTCGGCCTCGAATCGCTCTCCGCGGATGTCGTCGGCGGGCGCCTCCACGTGCAGTACGACGCCGCGCGCCTGTCCACCGGGACGATCTCGGCAGCCGTTGCCGACACCGGGATGCGCGCGTGGCTCGAGCACGAGGAGGCACACCGCGCCAGCGCCGGCGGATCCCGGTTCCTGCTGCTCATCGTGTCAGGCGTAGCGCTCGCCATCACTCTATCGGCCGGCGCGTTCGACTGGGTGATTGCCGCGCAGATCGCCGCGGCAATCGCGATCGCGACAGGCGGCATCCACCCGGCGCGACGGGCCTTGAGCGCAATGCGTCTGAACGCGCTCGACATGAACGTGCTGATGTCGATCGCGGTGCTGGGGGCACTCGTCATCGGCGAGTGGTCGGAGGCGGCCACGGTCGTCTTCCTGTTCAACCTGGCGCAACACCTCGAATCGCACAGCATGGACCGCGCGCGGCAGGCAATACGCTCGCTAATGGACCTGGCGCCAGCCGAAGCCGTCGTGATTCGCGGCGGCCTCGAGTCGCGGGTCGCGCTGGAGGCTGTCGAGATCGGCGAGATCGTCCGCGTCCGCCCTGGCGAAAAGATCCCGCTCGACGGCGAGGTCGTTGCGGGAGGAAGCGACGTCAATCAGGCGCCGATTACCGGTGAATCACTGCCGGTGGACAAAGGGCTCGGTGACGAGGTGTTCGCGGGCACGATCAACGGCCACGGGTCGCTCGACATCCGTGCCGTGCGGGTCGGGCGTGACACGACGCTGGGGCGCGTAATTCATCTGGTCGAGGCGGCGCAGGCCGAGCGCGCTCCGGCACAGACCTTCGTCGATCGGTTCGCCCGGGTCTATACGCCGGCGGTCATCGGCCTCGCGATTCTCGTGGCGATCGTGCCGCCGCTGGCCGGGTGGGGCGGCGCGGGCGAATGGCTGTACCGGGCGCTGGTGCTGCTGGTGATCGCGTGCCCGTGCGCCCTCGTGATCGCGACGCCCGTTGCGTATGTGTCAGCGCTGGCCGCCGGTGCCAGGCGCGGCGTGCTGATCAAGGGCGGCGTCCACCTGGAACGCCTGGCGCAGCTGCGAGCGATCGCTTTCGACAAGACGGGGACGCTGACGCGCGGACGACCGGCCGTCGTCGAGATCGTGCCTCTTGCCGGCGAGACCACCATCGACGTGTTGCGGATTGCCGCTGCCGTCGAAGCCCGATCGCAGCATCCGATTGCCGCGGCGATTGTCGCGCGGGCCGAACGCGATGCGCTGGCGCCGCTCCTGGCGAGCGAGTTCAAGGCGTCGCATGGGCTCGGAGCGGAAGCGACGATCGCCGGCGCACACGTGCTTGTCGGGAACGCCCGATGGCTTCAGCAGCGCGGAGTCGATACCGCGTCGGCCGAGCACCTGATCGACGAGCGTGCGGCACGGGGGCAGACGGCAGCCCTGGTCGCACGGGCATCGCGGGTGATTGGGCTGATCGTGCTGGCGGACACGCCACGCGAATCGGCTCGCGACGTGATCGACCTTCTGCGCTCGGCGGGCGTCCTGCACACGGCCATGCTGACTGGCGATCACACTGGCGCCGCGCAGGCTCTCGCCGAGTCGGTCGGCGTCGAGGACGTCCGTGCCGGTCTCCTACCAGTTGAGAAAGTTGCCGCCGTTCGCGGGTTACGCGAGCGGTGGGGTCACGTCGGCATGGTCGGCGACGGCGTGAACGACGCCCCCGCGCTGGCAGCGTCGGATGTCGGCATCGCCATGGGCGCGGTCGGCAGCGACGCGGCACTCGAGACCGCCGACGTTGCGCTGATGGGCGACGAGCTGGCGCGCCTGCCCTTCGCGATTCGCCTCAGCCGCGCGGCGGTCCGAACCGTGCGCGTGAACATCGCGCTCGCGCTCGGCGTGAAGGCGGCGTTTCTCGCCATGGCCATTGCCGGCGAGTCATCCCTGTGGATGGCCATCGTCGCCGATACCGGGATGTCGCTGCTCGTGATCGCGAACGGGCTCAGGTTGCTGCGGATTCAATAGGGCACCTTGTCGGTGCGTCAGGTGCGTCAGGTGCGTCAGGTGCGACGGGTGCGACGGGTGCGACGGTGCCGGGCATGTGACTTGCCACGCGCCTCTGCATGGGTGCGCGAAATCACGAAGAACTGATTTGCTGGCGGCTCTCCGTCGAATTCCGTGATCGAGTGAACGCAATTCTTGCCACGACACCATTCAGGCGGCGCTTCAAATATTGCGAACAGCTGCAGGATGCCGCTGAGTCGATTCCTGCGAACATAGCCGAAGGCTTCTATCGATACTCACATCCAGACATTGCACGGTTCTTTGGAATTGCGCTCGGCTCGCTGGGCGAGGCAGAGACGCGACTGGGGTCGGCAAGAGCGCAGGGTCTGCTGGCGCAGAACGAATACGACCAATTGAGACAGCTCGCGATCCGAACGCGCGCCGCGACGGGAAGCTTCGTCAGCTATCTGCGCACGACGGCGGCGCCATCGCGACCCAAAAAGCCAGGCTCGCGCTCGGATAGCACCTAGCACCCCGCACCTGCGCACCCGACCGCACCTGTCGCACCTGTCGCACCCGACCGCACCTGACGCACCGAGTCTGCTATGCGTTTTCCTTCTTCTTCGAGAGGAAGACGCGAGCCACGCGGAGTCCATCGATGGCCTCGACGCGAACGGTTCGCCCTTCCACCTCGAAACGATCCCCAACTCGCGCGCGGCGGCCGAGGCGGCCCAGGACATAGCCGCCAATCGTGTTGTACGACTCCTCGTCGATGTGGAGGCCGAACTGCGCGTTGATGTCGGCGACTAGGGCAAGGCCGTCAACGAGCGCCGAGCCGTCGGCGAGCACGCTGATGCGCGTGTCACCATCGCCGGTGCCGACCTCGCCGACGATACGCTCCATCAGGCCGGCAAACGTCACCATGCCGGCGGTGCCGCCGAACTCGTCGATCACAATCGCCACCGCGGTATGACGCTGTCGCATCTCCGATAGCAGATCGTCGGCCGACATGGTCTCTGGCACAGTGAACGCCTCGCGCACCACGGTCGAGAGATCCGCCGGCGCCCGTCCCTGCGCGACCAGACGGAAGAGGTCGGTGATATGAAGGACGCCGACGATGTCATCGAGACCCTTCGCGTAGACCGGCAGGCGCGCGTGGCCGCCGCGACCCACGGTCTCGGCGACGACCGGAAGCGGCGCATCCACCGGCAGCGCCTCCATCTCGGTGCGCGGCACCATGAGCTGTCCCGCCGTGAGGTCCGCGAACGCGAAGACGCGATGGAGCATCTGCTCCTCCTCCTCTTCGAGGACGCCCGCCTCCTGGCTCGCGGTCACGAGCATCTTCAATTCCTCTTCCGAGTGCACGAGCGCGTGGCCGCTCGGCGGCTTCAACCCGAACGAGCGGACCACGAGCGCGCCAAGGCCGTTCAGGACGCGGATGAACGGCCAGCAGACGCGCATGAAGAGCTCGGTCGGCTTGGCCACCAGCAGCGCGACTCGTTCCGAGTACTGGAGCGCGACGGTCTTCGGCGCGAGTTCGCCCAGCACGATGTGCAGGGCGGTAATCACGATGAACGAGAGGATCGAGGCCACCGAATGCGCGGTCGCCAGCGCCATGTTCGGCCCGAGGAAATGAAACAGCGGCTCGATGGATCCCGCCAGCGCGGGCTCGCCGACCCAGCCAAGCCCGAGACTCGCCATGGTGATGCCGAGTTGCGTCGCGGCGATGTAGCTGTCGGGGTCGCTGAGCGCCCGCCGCACCGTCCTCGCCCCGCGATGGCCCTCCGCGGCGAGCTGGTCGATCCGTGTCTTGCGGACCGTGACGAGCGAAAACTCGGCCGCGACGAAAAACCCGTTGGCAAACACCAACGCGAAAATCGCCAGCAGGCCGAGGACGAAGTGAGACGTATCGAGCATCTGACGCTCCCTGGGGCGACTCTAGCGGAGCGGTCAGCGCCCGGCAAGTGCGGGTTGGACCGGTTACGCGCGGCGGTTGTTGAAGAAATGGGCCTCGACGAACTCGTCGATGGCCGCCTGATCGGCGGCGTTCACGCCCTCGAACTGGAGGCCCATCCCGACGCGGCGGTCGCACCAGGCGACCCGGGCCTCGACGTCCACTTCCCGCTTGCCAGTGGGCAGGCGAAAGCGGATCTTGGCCTTGGCTTCCGGCGCGAGCGGGCTGGTCGTCCGGATCGCGATACCGCCGCGGCTGATGTTCAGCGTAAGCGCGGTGGCAATCGTGTTGCCAAAGCGGTAGGCAATGGGGATCCCGAGCACCACCCGCGGGCTCACGCGACGATTGAAGCTGTCGGGAAAGAGGTACGGCGCCAGGGACGGCAGGATGTGCTGCACCGTGCTGTACTCGTTGATGTAGCCGACGACGCCAATGGAAGCGAGCTCCCGGACTTCTTCAGCACTTGCAATCGTGCCGCTGAAGACGAGAATGGGAAGACGCCCGCCGTCGATGCGCCGGATGCTGCGTACGAGATCGACGCCCGGCGCGTTGGGCAGCCTGAGGTCGAGCACGATGAGGTCGATGCGGTCGAGGTCGGCCCTCACGCGGGCGAGAAGCTCGACCGCGCTGCGCACGACCACCGCGCGATGGCCGGCCTCCTCGAGCGCGGTGCGGAACCGGTCGCGCACGAAGCTGGTGTCGTCGGCGACAACGACCGTCTTGACGATCACCGGTGCCGCTGGCATCGCCAGCTGTATCGGATGTGCGATGTCCGACCAGTAGCCCTCTCGTTGCACGAGCGCGACGAGAGTCGCTATAATCCTGGGTTGATCGTCGTCGCCCACGTTACCGGTTCATTTTCAGATACTTAGACGCCTGAGGACGCCTATATGGCCAGCTGCCCCGAGTGTGATTCCGACATTGACGTCGACGAGTACGATGTCGACAAGGGCGACTTGATCAGTTGTCCCGAATGCGGCACGAACCTCGAGGTGACCAGCGTCTCCCCGCTCGAGTTCGAGTCCGCACCCGACGAGGATGAAGACGACGACCTCGAGGACGAGGAAGACGACGAGTTCGAGGACGACGATGAGGAGAGCGACGAGGAAGAGGACGAAGGCGGCGGCGAGGGAGGCTGGGACGAATGAGCTCGCTCCAGGTGCCTGAGGAGGCCGTTTCGCTGTCAGCGGCCGACGAGGCCTCGCTGGCTGTGAAAGAGGCTCGTCTGCAGGCGCGCCTCGGAGAGTTCGAGTCGCTGCTCATCGCCTACAGCGGCGGTGTGGACAGCGCGTTCCTCGCCGTTGCCGCGTCACGCGCGCTCGGCGATCGCCTGCTCTGCGTCACCGCTGACAGCCCGAGTTACCCGCGCCACCATCGTGAGCTGGCCGAACGCATCGCCCGCGAGTTCCAGCTGCCTCACGAGTTCATCGAGACGCGCGAGATGGACCGGCCCGAGTACCGCGCCAATCCGTCGAATCGCTGTTACTACTGCAAGACCGAGCTGTACGAGCAACTCTCGGAGCTGGCGGCGGCGCGCGGCTTCTCCGCCATGGCCGATGGCAGCAATGCCGACGACCGCGGCGATTACCGTCCGGGCCGGCAGGCCGCTCGCGAATTCGGCGTGAAGAGTCCGCTCGACGACGCCGACCTGACCAAGGCCGAGATTCGTGAGCTGTCGCGTCGCGCCGGCCTGCCCACCTGGGATGAGCCCGCATCCGCGTGCCTCTCGTCCCGCATTCCGTATCAGAGCGAAGTGACGGTGGGTAAGCTGTCGATGATCGAGCAGGCGGAGGAGGCGGTGCGTCGTCACGGCTTCCGCGTGTGCCGCGTGCGACACCACGACGCGGTGGCGCGACTCGAAATTGGCCGCGACGAGATGGCCCGTGCGCTCGATCCAGCGGTGTCGGCGGCGCTCGTCAGCGACCTGAAGGCGATTGGATACCAGTACGTCTGTCTCGACCTGCAGGGGTACCGGACCGGCAGCCTGAACGAGGTTTTGAAGCTTCGCCCGGTCTAACGCATCGACGATTACGTGCGCCTGTCAACGGACGCTCCCCCCGTCTGGCGTTCGCCCGGTGGTCCGCCGGGTGCCCGCGGTCCGATCCTCGCGCACGCGAGATCTCGGTCCGTTTTCCCTATATTTTCACTCCAGTTCCGGTTCCGGGATGCAGGGAATCCTGCCGCGCCCGATAAGCGGCTTGTACGACCCGGTGCCGGTCTCACGCGCAAGGGCATTCCGCTGCCGAATGCGCTGGTCTTCCTCGAGTCCCCGGCACGTTGCTGCGACGCTCGCGCGGCGACGAGGTTCTCGTGTCAATTAGAAACGAGCGAATTGTGGAGCTGCTGCTGATGCTGAATACGCGTACCGCTCTCGCGGGCGTTCTCGTTACCGCTCTGGGAATTGGCTTCGTCGGCTGCGCGAAGAAGGTGCCGCCGCCCGCACCCCAGCCCGCGCCGCCGGTCGCCGAGGCACCTGCCCCGCCGCCACCGCCACCCCCTCCGCCGCCCCCTGCGCCGCCGGCACCGGCGCCGCTCAGCGAGGACGAGGTCTTCGCGAGGAAGTCGCTGGAGGAGCTGAACGCCGAGAAGCCGCTCGGCGATGTGTTCTTCGATCTCGATCAGTCGGACGTGAAGGACGAAGGTCGCTCGGCGCTGCAGAAAGACTCGGAATGGATGCGCCGCTGGCCGTCAACGAAGGTCACGGTCGAAGGACACTGCGACAGCCGCGGCACCACCGAGTACAACCTCGCGCTCGGCGAGCGCCGGGCGACAGCGGTGAAGGCCTATCTCGTGAGCCTGGGCGTCGGCGCGGACCGGATTCTGACCGTCAGCAAGGGCAAGGAGCAGCCTTTCTGCACGGAAGACAACGAATCGTGCTGGTCGCAGAATCGCCGGGGCCACTTCATCATTACTGCGAAGTAGGGCGCAGAAGCAGAGGCGCACAGGCGCACAGGCGCATGAGGCGCATGGGGACATCGGGGCGCTGCCCGGCACTTCCCTATGCGCCCATGCGCCTATGCGCCCATGCGCCCATGCGCCCATGCGCTGCTGCGCCTAAGCGTCTATCGCCGCCGCGATCTCGGCGGCCGCGGCGGCGGGGTCCGCAGCGCGTAGAATCGGCCTTCCCACGACGACGTACGTCGCTCCCGCTCGAACCGCATCAGGCGCGGTCATCGTTCGCGCCTGGTCGTCACCCGGGCCGACGGCGCCCGTGCGAATGCCGGGCGTCACGATCTGGAACGCCGACCCGCAGCGCGCCCGGATGACCACGATCTCGTGTGGGGACGCGACAACGCCGTCGAGTCCGGCATCCTGCGCCATGACGGCCAGCGCTTCCACCTGCGCGGCAATCGGGCGATTCATGCCGATGGCGCGAAACCCGTCCTCGTCGAAGCTGGTGAGCACGGTTACCGCGATAACGATCGGGCGGCTGCCTCGCGTATCGGTCGCCTGATCGGCCGCCTCTCGCGCCGCCTTCATCATCGCCGTCCCGCCGCTGGCGTGGACGTTCACCATCCACACGCCGAGCAGCGCCGCGCTCCGGACCGCTTCCGCGACGGTGTTGGGGATGTCGTGATACTTCAGATCGAGAAAGATGCGATCGCCGCGCTCGACCAGCTCGCGGACGAGCGACGGGCCCTCCGCCGTGAACAGCTGGCTGCCAATCTTCAAACCCGCGACGTGCGTACGGATCCGATCGGCCATGCTCACGGCTTCGCGCGTCGTGGGCACGTCCAGGGCTGCGAGGATGCGATTCATACCGGTTCGTGGATGGCCGTGCGGTGAACCGCGCCGATCAGATCGCTGATGCGCGCGACCTTGTGGCGCGTCAGGTAGTCGGCGAGGCCGTCGAGAATCTTCTTCCAGACGAACGGATCGACGAAGTTGGCGGTGCCAACCTGGACGGCGTCGGCTCCGGCCAGGATGAACTCGAGCGCGTCGGTCGCATCCATGATCCCGCCCATGCCGATAATGGGAATCGACACCGCCTGTCGGCATTCGTAGACCATCCGCACGGCAATGGGACGAATCGCCGGACCGCTCAGCCCGCCCATGCCGTTCGAGAGCTTCGGCAGGCGGGTCTCGACGTCGATCGCCATCGCGAGAAACGTGTTGACCAGCGAGATGGCGTCGGCCCCGGCCTCCGCCGCCGCGCGCGCGAACGATGCCGGGGACGTGACGTTCGGGGTCAGCTTCGGGATGACCGGCAGCGACGTGGCTTTGCGAACAGCGCTCACGACGTCGTGGGTGCCGTGCAGGCTGCAACCGAACTGAATGCCGCCCTCTTTGATGTTCGGGCACGAGATGTTCAGTTCGATCGCGGCGACGCCTTCCGCGTCCGACAGGACCTTCGCGACTTCGACGTACTCGTCGAGGGTGCTGCCGCAGATGTTCACGAACACCGTCGCGCCAAGCGCGCGCAGCTCCGGCAGCCGCTCGCGCACGAAGCGATGCACGCCGATTCCCTGCAGGCCGATGGCGTTCAGCATCCCCGCCGGCGTCTCGACGATTCGCTGCGGCGGATGCCCCTCGCGCTCGGCGAGGAAGAGGCCTTTGACGCACACGCCACCGAGCGACGACAAATCGACGACAGACGCGTACTCGACGCCGTAGCCGAAGCAGCCGCTGGCGGCGATGATCGGGTTCCTGAGGGTGAGCGGGCCGATGCGGGTCGTCAGATCCATGCCGTCAATCCCAGACGAGCGTGGCCGCGTCGAAGACCGGGCCGCTGAGGCACGATCGCACATGGTGGGCGCCGGCCGGGGTCTTGACCGGGACGACGCACGAGTAGCATCCGCCGAGGCCGCAGCCCATGACGCGTTCCACCGAGACTTCGCACGGCCGGCCGAACTCCGCGGCGAGGTGCGCCACCGCCGCCAGCATCGGTTCGGGGCCGCAGGCATGAATCAGGATCGGTCGATCGCCGGCCGACTGGCCGAGCGCTCGGCGGAGCGGGACGGTGACGCGTCCGTGGTCGCCGCGGGAGCCGTTCTCGGTGGCAAGCGCCAGTCGGACGCCGAGCTGTTCGAAGTACTCGAGGTGAAACAGCTCTTCGGCGCGGCGGGCTCCGTAAAAGAGCGTGAGTGCGACACCCCGTGGCGCCAGCGTTTCTGCGACCGTCGCGAATGGCGCGAGGCCGACGCCGCCCGCCACCATCCAGACGTCCGTGCTGTCCTCGGGCAGGGTGAAGGGTCGCCCAAGTGGCCCGAGGGTGTGCACGCGCTCCCCAGGTTCCGCGGAGTACAACGTGCGGGTCGTCGTCCCGATGCGCTTGCTGAGAATCGTCAGGCCCGTGGTCGCGCCATGGTCGTCGCGAAGGATCTCGAAGACCGAGAACGGCCGCCGCAGCAGCGGATCGGCGTCGTGGCCCGGCTTGACCATGACGAACTGGCCCGGCTCCGTGGCCGCGGCAATCTCCGGCGCCTCGAGTGCGAGGACGTTGTAGTCGGCCGAGAGCCGGCGGTTCCACAACACCCGCGCGTCGACGTCGAAGGGCATCGAGAAATTATATGTCTGTATGATCCCGAGATGCGCTACCTGCGCATGCTCTCGAACTCGGTCATCGCCGGCGCGGTGGCAGCGGGGTATCTCGCGCTGCTGGTGTTGCAGCTCAATCCGCTGTTGCCGCTGCGCGCGCCCTCCACGTGGTGGCTGGTAGCGACGATACTCGCCGGCTATGGCGTTCACCTCGCGGCGCTGTTCTACGCCATCATCGTCGTTCGTCAGCTCCTGACGACCGAGTCGCTGTCGCCCGGATGGTTCAGCGTGCAGCTGCTGGCGTCGCTCTGCGCGGGCGCGTCGACGGCGGCGGCGGTTCTGATGTGGCTGAATCTCCGCGGCTTTCGCGTGGCGCTCGACGACGAGGCGGCCCAACGCATGACGTTCGGGGCGCTGGCGATGACAGCCTGCGCGGCGGCATTCGTGCTACTGGCGATCGTGCGCTATTCGGTGGGCCGCCGCGGTGCGCCGGCCGGCGGACTGGTGGCCGCGACGCTGCTCACGCTCTCGCTCGCGCTGCCTCTGGCCGCCAGGGGCGCGGGGGAGCCGCCCGCGCCGCCGGCCAGGCGGAGCACGACGGTGATACCGGTGGTGGAACCGGGTGAAGGCTCGCGGGTCTGGCTGATCGGAATCGACGGCGCCTCGCTCGACATCATTTCGCCTGCCGCCGCCGACGGCCGCCTGCCAAGTTTCGGCCGCCTGCTCGACGGCGGCGCGTCGCTACACCTTGCAACCTTGCGGCCGACGCAACCGGCGCCCGTGTGGACAGCGGTTGCCACCGGAAAGCTCCCGGCGAAAAACGGCGTCCGGTCCGCCGCGACGTACAGGGCCGCGGCGGGCGGCGGATCGATCGATCTCCTTCCGGACTTCTGTCTGGCGCGCGCGCTTGTGTCCGCGGGGCTTTTCGCGGAAACGACACAGACGTCGGCGGCGGTTCGGGCGGTGCCGCTCTGGTCAATCCTGAGCCGTGCGGGCGTTCCGTCAACGATCGTCCGCTGGCCCCTGACATGGCCGGCGCAGCCGCTTCTCGGCACGCTCGTCAGCGATCAGTACCATCGCGCGTCGGATCTGTCCCTGGCGCTCGACGAGCCCGGTCTCACCTTCCCGACCGAGCTGGTGGGGGCGCTCCGCGCGCGGCCTCAACGACCGGTGCTGGCGGCGATCCCTGCGGCGCCGACCGTGCCGGGCGACGACTACCCTGGTGGCGCCCCGCTCGCACTGGATCGGGCGTACGTGTCGATTGCCGACTGGCTGGAGACCGAGCGGCCTGCCGCGTTCGTCGCGCTGAGACTGCAGGGCCTCGACATGGTCAGCCATTACTTCCTGCGGCACGCCCTGCCGCGGGCCTTTGGCGACGTCTCGGAAGAAGAGCGGCGCCAGTACGGTCAGGTCCTCGACCAGTACCTACCGCTACGTCGACGGCGAAATCGGCCGCGTCATCGACCGGATGCGGCCGGCCGATCTGCTGCTGGTCGTCTCGCCCTTCGGCATGCAGCCGCTGTCGCCGGCCAAGAGGCTGCTCGAACACTCGTTGGGCAATGCCAGTCTCAGCGGGAGCCACGAGCGTGCTCCGGATGGCTTTCTGCTGGCCTACGGCGCCCACGTGAAGCGGGGACGGCTTCCCCGTGGCTCCGTCGTCGACGTTGCGCCAACGATCCTCTACTTCCTCGATCTGCCCGTGGGCCGCGACATGGACGGTTTCGCACGCGCCGACATTTTTTCCCGCGACTTCGCCGCGGAACGGCCGATTGCGTTCATTCCATCGTACGAGAGGTGAACAAGGGCGCATGGGCGGCGCATGGGGCGCATGGGCGCAGGGGCGCAGGGCGCAGGGGGCGCATGGGCGCAGGGGGCGCATAGGCGTAGGCGCAATAGCGCATGGGGGACATCGGGGCGTTGCCCAGCTCTCTGCGCCCATGCGCCCATGCGCCCATGTGCCCCATGCGCCCATGCGCCCATGCTCCCATGTCGCCTCCTGCGCCCATGTGCTACACTGACCCAGCTCTTTAACGCGGCCCTGCGAGGTCGCGAAGAGGTGAAACGTGAACGACGCCTGTCTCGCCCGCGCATTCGGCGCACAATCCGCTCAATCTCAATCTCAATCCACAATCCACAATCCGCGATCCGCAATTGCGAGGGTTCGATGCCCGTCGTAATGGACGGCGATCGGCTCGCGCGCTCGCTCACGCGCATTGCGCACGAGATCGTCGAACGCAATCGCGGGATCGAGGAGCTCGCGCTGGTGGGCATCCGCGAGCGCGGTGTGCCCATTGCCCGCAGGATCGCCACACAGCTGCTCGAGATCACGGGTCGCCAGGTGCCGACCGGCGCGCTCGACATCACGCTGTACCGCGACGATTTGATGCGTCAGGCGGTTGGGCCGCAGCCCCTCGTGCGGAGCACGGACATCCCCTTCGATCTCGACGATCGCGTGATTCTGCTCGTCGACGACGTGCTGTACACCGGCCGGACGATTCGCGCCGCGCTCGACGCGCTGATCGACTTCGGACGTCCCAAAGCGATTCAGCTGGTCGTGCTCGTCGATCGCGGGCATCGCGAGCTGCCGATCAAGGCGGACTACGTCGGCAAGAACGTGCCCACGTCACGACGCGAAAGCGTACAGGTGCGGCTCGAGGAGGTGGACGGTCATGACGAAGTTGTCATCCAGGCCGAATGACGCTTGGGGCCTGTCCCCCGTACAACACGCAGGGGACAGGCCCCCGATAACCCCGGCAACGCGCCTGCGGCACAAGCACCTGCTCGGCATCGCGGACCTCTCTCCCGAAGAGATCATCCTCGTGCTCGACACCGCGGAAGCGATGCAGGAAATCGCCCGTCGTCCGATCAAGAAAGTGCCGACGCTCCGCGGCCGGACGGTCGTCAACCTCTTCTTCGAGCCGAGCACGCGGACACGGACGTCGTTCGAGGTCGCCGAGAAGCGGTTGAGCGCGGACACGCTCAACGTCGCGATCGCCACGTCGAGCGTCGTGAAAGGCGAGACGCTGGTCGACACCGCGCTGAACCTGGAAGCGATGTCGCCCGACATGATCGTGCTCCGCCACGCATCCTCGGGCGCGTGTCACCTGCTCGCGCGCGTGTGCCAGTCGCGCATCATCAACGCCGGCGACGGCATGCACGAGCATCCGACGCAGGCGCTGCTCGATGCCTTCACCATCCGCAAGCACAAAGGACAGCTTCACGGATTGAAGGTCGCCATCCTCGGCGATCTCCTCCACAGCCGCGTGCTCCGGTCGAACGTGCTGCTCCTGACGAAGCTGGGCGCCGACGTCTGGCTCTGCGGACCACCGACGCTGATCCCGCCGGGCATCGATCGGCTTGGCGTCACCGTCACTTCAGTGGTCGAAGACGCCGTGGCGGACGCCGACGTCATCATGATGCTGCGCATTCAGCTGGAGCGGATGCAGGGCGCCTTCTTCCCGTCACTGCGGGAATACTTCAGCGTCTTCGGCATGACGGAAGAGCGCGTGCGTCTTGCCAGGCCGGACGCGATCATCATGCATCCCGGCCCGATGAATCGCGGCGTCGAGATCGCCTCGGAAGTGGCCGACGGTCCCTTCTCGGTCATCCTCGAGCAGGTGGCCAATGGCGTCGCGGTTCGGATGGCGGTGCTGTATCTCCTGGCGGGTGGAGTCGAGCATGAGGCGGCTGCTTAAGGGAGGCCGGGTCGTCGACCCGGCTCAGGGCATGGACGGCTCGTTCGACGTGCTGATCGACGGTGACCGCATCGCACGCGTCGAGAAGAATCTGTCGACGCCCGACGAAGACACGGTCGTCATCGACGTGGCGCCCGGGCTCGTCATCTGCCCCGGTCTGATTGACATGCACGTCCACCTGCGCGAGCCCGGGCAGGAGCACAAGGAGACGATTGCGACCGGCACGCGCTCCGCCGTCGTGGGCGGGTTCACCGCGGTCGCGTGCATGCCGAACACGTCGCCCGTGAACGACAGCGCCGGCATCACCGATTTCATCCTGAAGAAGGCGCAGGAAGCTGGTCAGGCGCGCGTCTACCCGATTGGCGCCGTCTCCCGCGGCTCGATGGGCGAGTACCTCGCCGACATCGCCGAGCTGCACAAGGCCGGGTGCGCGGCGATTTCAGACGACGGCAAGCCGGTCGCAACGGCCCTGCTGATGCGTCGCGCGCTGGAGTACGCGTCGATGTTCGACCTGCCGGTCATCGATCACTGCGAGGACCCCTCGCTCAAGGGCGACGGCGTGGCGCACGAGGGCTTCTACGCCTCGACCCTCGGCCTCAAGGGCCTTCCCGGGGCGGCTGAAACGATCATGGTCCAGCGCGACGTGACGCTGGCCGGCCTGACCCGCGGCCGCGTCCACATCGCGCACATGAGCACACGCGGCTCGCTGCGAGCGGTCCGCGAAGGAAAGGCTCAGGGTTTTCCGGTGACCTGCGAGGTGGCACCTCACCACTTCACGTTGACGGATGCCGCACTGGAATCGCCCATGCAGTACGACACCAATTGCAAGATGAATCCGCCGCTGCGGGAATCCGCCGACGTCGACGCGATGATCGAAGGCATTGCCGACGGATCTGTCGACGCGATCGCGACCGACCACGCGCCGCATCACGCCGACGAAAAGGGCATCGAGTTCGACCAGGCGCCCTTCGGGATCGTCGGGCTCGAAACGTGCGTGTCGCTCGTCTTCGACCGGTTGGTCCACCCAGGCCGAATCACGCTCAGCCGCGCGATCGAGCTCCTCTCGACGAATCCCGCGCGGATCCTGCGTCGTCCGGGCGGCACCCTGGCCGCGGGATCGGTGGCCGACATCACCGTGCTCGCGCCGGACACGCCCGTGACGGTCGTCGCGTCGCGGCTCGTGTCGCGATCAAAGAACACCCCGTTCCACGGCTGGACCCTTCGCGGCGCGAACGCCGCGACTATCGTTGCGGGCCGCGTTCTCTACACCAATCCAGACGTCGCCGGCGCGGCCGTCTTCGCCTGAGGATCCGCGTGACGAAAACCGACGACATCAGGGCGCGCGCCCTCAACGAGCTGCGACGGTTCGAAGTGCTGATGCACGATGGCCACTTCGACTACGGCAACGGCTATCACGGGCCCGCCTACCTGAACCCGCACCAGCTGCTGCGATATCCGTCCACGATCTGGCGCCTTGCCCAGGACCTGCTCGATGTCGTCCCGGAGGACGTGACGTCAGCCGCCGACGTCGTGGCCGGTCCCGCGACAGGGGGCGCGCTTCTCGCTCACACCATCGCCGGCCTGCTCGACAGCCGCCGCACCCTCTCGCACCCGCCATCGTCGTTTGCCCCATTCGAGAAGAACGGTAAAACACCGCACCTCCGGCCCTTCTATCAGCGCCTGGTCAAGGACCGTCGCGTGCTGATTGCAGACGATGTGCGGAACACGGGGCAGATGGTCGCGCAGTGCGCCAACCTCGTACGTGAGGCAGGCGGAACCGTGCTCGCGGTCGTGTGCATCTGCGATCGTCTGGAATCCATCGCCGATCCTGGCGTCCCCGTCTACCCGCTGATTCAGTACCCGGCGCCGCCGAACTATCCGGCCGCCGCGTGCCCGTTGTGCCAGGCTGGCACGCCGATCACGAGGTTCTAGCAGGCCATCGTGGTGAAGCCCTACACGGCTTGCGATCGCTCAGAGACGTCACAAAACGTGTCCGAGACACCGAGAAATCGCGCGGCTGTCCCTGTCCCGCTGCGCCGGGTAGCGCACGTCGGCCTGCGCGATCGGCTCGACTCCCTCTATCACGGGTTCAACGCCGCGGCGTCGATGACGGACCCGATTGAGCTCGTCCGTCCGTACAAGAGCGGACCGGATCGCGAAGTGGCCGGCTTCATTGCTGCAGGACTGGCTTTCGGCAACGTCGTCGCCGTGATGGCCTCGGTTCGTGCGGTCCTCGGACGGATGGGGCGGTCGCCAGCGGCGTTCGTCCGCCAGTTCGATCCGCGTCGCCATGCCGCGCTCTTCGACGGCTTTGTCCATCGCTGGACGCGTGATCGGGACATCGTCGCGCTGCTCCATGTGCTGCGGCAGATGCTCGACACCTCCGGATCGATCGAGGGGTTCTTCGCGGACGGTGACGATCGGAGCGCGCCGGACGTCAGTGCCGCCCTCGAGTCGTTCTCGAGGCGCGCGCTGGCGCTCGATCTGGCAGCCGTGTACGGCTCGAGTCGACCGCGCCCCGGCGTCGCCTACTTCTTCACGCGTCCGTCGAGCGGCGGCGCGTGCAAGCGCTTGAACTTGTATCTGCGCTGGATGGTCCGTCGCGATGAAGTCGATCTCGGCGTCTGGACGCGCGTCACACCTGACCGGCTGGTCGTGCCGCTCGATACCCACATCATCCGGCTGGGCCAGTGCCTGCAGTTGACGCGCTATCGAAGTTCCGGCTGGCGGATGGCGACCGACATCACCGCTGCGCTGCGGGCGCTCGATCCGTCCGATCCCGTGCGATTTGACTTCTCGATTTGTCACGTCGGCATGATGGGGAACTGCGGGTTCGAGATGAAGCAGGCCGATTCGCAGTGCCCGCTGCGAGGCGTCTGCCGACCTCGAAGGACGAAGGCCAGCAGTAGGGCCCGACTTTAGTCGGGCCATCGTCCTGTACGTAGGCCCGAGCTTTAGCTCGAGCATCGAATGGCCCGATTAAAGGCGGGCCCTACTGCAGATCGTTCGATACGCCTCAATTGTTCCGTTCACCATCTGCTCGACACTGAACAATCTGCGCACCCGGGCCAGGCCGGCCTGCCCCATTCGCTTCGCGAGGGCGTCGTCTTTCAGCAGCTTGACGATCGCGCGGGCAAGCGAGGCCGGGTCATTCGGGGGCACGATCAGCCCGGATTCGCGGTCCTCGATCGCTTCAGGGATACCGCCAACATCCGTGCCGATGGTCGCCTTCCCCGCGGCCATCGCGTCGAGGAGGGACGTGCCCAGACCCTCGGTCTCGGAGCTCATCACGAACAGATCGAATCCCTTGATGCAGCTCAGGACGTCGTCCCTGAAGCCTGGCAGTACGACGTGCTTTTCCAGATGCAATGTTTTGATCTGGTGCTCGAGCTGTGCCCGTAGCGGACCCTCACCGAGGATCACGAACCTGGCGTCGGGTTCGTCGCGCAGCACGAGCGGAACCGAGTTGATCAGATGACGCTGCCCCTTGTGCGGTACCAGGGCCGCAACGTTTCCGACGATGGGCGCGTTGTGTGGCAGAAAGAACGTTTGGCGAAGGTTGACGGTCGGCAGCTTGCCGATGCGCTCCACGTCGATGCCCTCGTGCACGGTAAGGACCTGCTCGCCAGGGATGCCGTCCCGCATCAGGATATGGCGGATGGCCTCGGACGACGCGATGAAGAGATCGACCTGTCGATACTTCCATTTCGAGAAGGAATTGCGCTTGAGGTGAAAGTCCACTCGGCGGGCGGCGACCAGGCGCGGTGATGGCGTGGTCGTCAGCATCGACAGGGCCATGGACGCCATCGCCACGCCATGCGGGTCGTGCGCGTGCACGATGTCGGGCCCGACGCGCCGAATCACGCGCGCCAGCTTCCAGGCGGCCTTGAGGTCCAGCTCATGGCCGGGAGCGAGCGGCACGAGTTCGAGGCCTTCCTCCGCCCTCTTTCGCAGCTCGCCGTTCGGGTGTGCCACCAGCATCGCGCGTTCGCCGCGCTCGCGCAGGCCGAGGACAGTCAGGAGGACCTGGTTCTGCCCGCCGCGCCAGGTGGCTGCCGTGTCGATGTGAAGGGAAAACACGGCCAATGGCGCGTGCTCAGGACGCGCGCGCCCCGATCTTCGAAGGCTCGCGCGTCGAGGCGGGCTCCGGCTGGGCGTGCTCCAGCTCCCACAGCTTCACGAACTTCAGCAGCACGTAGTACGAATTGAGCAGCGAGACGATCAGGCCGGCCGTGCCCTGTCGGAACCCTCCCCTGAGGACGTAGTTGCGGGTGAAAGCGAGCGTCGGGTGCACGGCGATCCGCAGGAAGCCCGCCCGGCGGCCGTTCTCGTACAGCTCGTGGGCGGCGATTGTCGTGTAGCGATCGATCGTGTCGAGATGATCAGCCACGGTGGCGTAGGGGTAATGCTGCAGCTCGCCGCGCAGATGACCGACCGGTCCATTCACGCGAACCGATTCATGAACGTGGACGCGCGTCCAGTGCCCCGCGCGCCTGTCGTAGAGGCGAAGCTGCCAGTCGGGCCACCAGTCGGTGCCGCGGATCCACTTCCCGAGGTAGAAGGCGACGCGCGGAATACGGTAGCCGCGTCGAGGTGATGAGGCGTCCAGCGCCTGCCGAATCTCGGAACGGAGCGGATCGCTGACGCGCTCGTCCGCATCGACGGACAGGATCCAGTCGTGGGTCGCAAGAGACGCGGCGTAGTTCTTTTGCGACGAATAGCCTTCCCAGGGCCGGGTCTCGACGCGCGCCCCGTGCGCGCGCGCGATGCTCACGGTGTCGTCGGTGCTGCCGGAATCCACGACGATGCGCTCGTCGGCCCAGGCGACGGACTCGAGCGCTGCAGCAATGTGAGCGGCCTCGTTGCGGGTGATGATCGTCACCGACACCGGTGGCATTGGGGAACTCTAGCAGAACCGTGGCCGCCGGATCCTTCGAGCACCCGGAGGCTAAGGGGACAGGCCCTTGGGAGCAATTCGACTAGGCCTGTCCCCGCGCTCTGCTGGCGACGTGTTACGGCTGCGGCGTCGGCGTGGTCGTTGCGCCGCTGGCACCGCCCGAGATGGCGCTCCCTACCGCGCCGCCGAGCGTGGTGCCCGAGGGTGCGAACGAGGTGCTGCCGCCGGTCGGCGCAATCTGCACCGTCTCGAAGTCCACCTGGGAGTTGTTGTAGTCGAGCACCGCGCGCAGCTCGTTGCTGCGCGCCTGCGACAAGTCGCGCTGGGCCTGGAAGACCTCGAAGCTCGTGGACATACCGGCCTCGAACTTCTTCTCCTCGGCCTCCAGGCGCCGCTCTGCCAGCACGCGCGCCGCGCCCGTGGCGTTCACGCGCTTCGAGTTGGCGACCAGCTGCCGCGCGGCGTCACGCACCTGGGCGGTCACCTGCAGCTCGAGCTGCCTGAGCGAGATATCGCTCTGGGATTTTTCGATCTTCGTGCGCGCCAGCGAGGCCTCGGCGTTGCTCCTGCCAATCGGGTAGCTGACGTTCAGCGACACTGCATACGTCGGGAATGCGTTGCTGAACACGTCACCGACCAGGTCGCCGTATGAACGCTGCGCCTCGCCGATGACCGGCGGCGGGAACACCGGTGAGTCGGGGTCGCGGATCAACTGCGTGCCGCCGAGACCGGTGGAGTTGTAATCGAACCGCACATCGAGGTTGGGGAGTGTCTGGTTCTTGAAGTACTTCAGGTTGTAGTCGGTGATTTCGAGCCGCTTGCGCGCGGAAATGAGATCGGTGCGCTCGGCCAGCGCTCGTGACACCGCGGCGGGGACGTCCACCGCCTGCAGCTGGAACGGCGCCGTGTCGGTCGGCTGCAGCGACATCGTCCAGAAGTCCGGTGTGCTGGGATCGAAGATGATCGATCGCAGCTGATCTTCGGTCTGCCCGATTGCCGCCTCCGCCAGAATCACGGCTTCTTCGCGCCCCGCGACCTCGGATTCGGCCTGCACGACGTCGATCGGCGCCAGCGTGCCGATCTCCACGCGCGAGCGCGTGTTGCGCAGCGACTCCTGCGCGAGGTCGAGCGACTGCCGCGCCACCTGCAGCGAGCTGATCGAGAAGACGTATTCCCAATAGGCGTTCTTCACCGTGCGCGTTGTGAGCGCGATGGACTGCTGCAGGTCGACGTCGGCGATCTCACGGTTCTTGCGGCCGGTGGCAATCTGCTGCTTGACCGTGTCATAGCGGAAGTTGCGCAGCAGTGGCTGCGTGATCGTCAAATCCAGGTTACCTGTCAGGGTGGGATTGAACGAATTGAAGATGTTGTTCGTCGTCGCCCGCGAGCTGTCGAACGACACCGTGGCGTTCGTGCCCCAGGGGAAGAGCTGCGCGTACTGCGTCTGGAAGCCGTAGTTCTCGTCGGTGATCGTCGTCGAGCCGCCCGACAGGAAGCTGCTGGGCGGTGAATCCTGATTCCGCCAGTTCGCGCCCACGCCGGCGATGGGCGTGTAGTTCGCCAGCGCCTGCGCGATCGTATAGTCCTGCAGCTGCGGATTCAGCCGTTCAATCTGGATGCCCAGGTTCTGCTGCAGCGCCAGTTGCACGGCCTCGTCGATTGACAGGGACCGTGTAGGCCCCGTGGCCGGCGGATTCTGCGTCGGAGTCTGTGCCGCCGGCGTCGCAGGCGGCGTCTGAAGCGGCGAGGTCGGAGTGGTTGATGGCGACTGGGCAAGGCCCGCTGTCGCCGCGCCTACTACGAGCGCCAGAACGAGCAGGGCGCGCGTGTGGGGGCGTGACTGAAAAGGCATGAGGCGGTGCTCCACGATTTGGATTACGGTCTGAACCGGGGTCTCGACAGACGACCTCCCTGATGCCGGAGGTCATGTGGAATAGACGGATGACCCGGGACGCGAGTTTCCCAGCCGGAAGGGGATTGTATACTACGCATTCGGTCCGGACCGGCACGTCCCGCAGGCGGGCACTGTCCGTGCCGCATCCGGGACTCCCCAGTGACGCATGACGAGCTGATTCAGCTCTTCCGCCAGTCGGGCGCGCTTCTCGACGGCCATTTCCGGCTCACGTCCGGGCTGCACAGTTCGGGGTATCTCCAGTGCGCGCTCGTCCTGCAAGACCCGCAACGTGCGGGCCTCCTCGGCACGGCTATCGCTGACCTCGTTCGGCCGCTCGGCGTTACGGTCGTGCTCTCGCCCGCGCTCGGGGGCATCGTCATCGGGCATGAGGTGGGGCGGGCTTTGGGCGTGCGCGCCATTTTTGCCGAGCGGCAGGACGGCCGCCTCCAGCTGCGCCGGGGCTTCACCTTGGACGTGTCCGATCGCGTTCTGGTCGTCGAGGATGTCGTCACCACGGGCGGTTCGACGCGTGAAACCCTCGAGGTCGCGCGCACGTCCGGCGCAACGACGGTCGGCGCCGGGGCCATCGTGGATCGCAGCGGTACCGAAACCGATCTGGGTGTGCCGTTCACCGCACTCCTTCGCATCGCCCTCCCGACGTATCAGCCAGACGCGTGCCCGCTCTGCGCACAGGGGCTTCCGGTGATCAAGCCCGGATCGAGGCAAGAGAGATGAAGATCACGCGTTGCCCAAGCTAAAGCTTGGGCCTGCGAATGCACTCTCATCACGAACGCACATGCGCCAATTGAAACTGACCGTTGCCTACGATGGAACCGATCTCGTGGGGTGGCAGCGACAGGCGAGCGGGGTGTCGGTGCAAGGCCTGCTGGAGTCGGCGCTGTCGCAGATCGACGGCGCCGAGGTGCAGGTGCACGGCGCCGGCCGCACAGACGCCGGCGTTCACGCGCTGGCGCAAGCGGCCAGCGCGCGCGTCCGGAACACGCACGACGCGGAGACGTTGCAACGGGCGATCAACGCGCAGTTACCGTCAACGGTGCGAATCACCCGGGTGGAAGACGTCACGCTCGATTTTCACGCCCGGTTCTCGGCGACCGGTAAGACGTATCGGTACGTCATCCTGCAATCCGAAACCGCCAGTCCCTTCCTGCGCCAGTACGTCTGGCACGTGCCGCGCGAGCTGGACGTGGCGGCGATGGCGACCGCCGCCGCCGCCTTCCGCGGCACGCACGACTTCAGCGCGCTTCAGTCCACAGGCGGCAACGTGACGCACGCGATTCGCACGGTCAGCGCGTCCAGCGTCGCGTCATGGACGGCTGAATCGCCGTTGGAGCGGCAGCTGCCTATTGCGGTGCCCGACGGCGCGACGCTCGTCGTCTTCGAGGTATCGGCCAACGGATTCCTTCGTCACATGGTCCGGGCGATGGCCGGGACACTCGTCGAAGTGGGCGACAAACGTCGGCCTCCCGAGAGCATTCCGGGTGTGCTCCAGGGGCGTTTGCGGGCCGCCGCAGGCATTACTGCGCCGCCCTCCGGCCTCTGGCTCGTCTCGGTGCACTACTGCTAGAATTGCCATTTGCTGTTTGCACGAGGTCTCGATGCCGCTTGACCAGTTGCTGGCGTGGTTTCCCCCCGGCTCGCCCGACGAGGCGCTGGCCCGCCAGATCAACTTCGAGCACCTGCCGTCCCACGTCGCGATCATCATGGACGGCAACGGCCGCTGGGCCTCGCGCCGCCACCTGCCGCGCGTCGAAGGGCATCGCTCCGGCATCACCGCTGTCCGCGAAACGGTTGAAGCTTCGGCTCGACTCGGCATCGACGTCCTGACGTTGTATGCGTTCTCGCTCGAGAACTGGAAGCGGCCAGAGGCGGAAGTCACGACGCTGATGGCGCTGCTCAAGCGGTATCTGCGTCTCGAGCTGAACACGCTCCTCAAGAACAACATCCGGTTCCGCGTCATCGGCCGGCAACAGGAGCTTGCGCCCGACATCCAGCACGAGCTCGCCGCCGCCGTCGATCGCACGGCCAAGAACACCGGTCTGCTGTTCAACATCGCGCTCAACTACGGCGGCCGCGCCGAAATCGTCGACGCCGTCCGGAAGGTAGTCGAGGCCGGCGTGCCAGCCGCCGAGATCGACGAGCGCCGCTTCGGGGAATTCCTCTATACCGCCGGTCAGCCGGATCCCGACCTGCTCATTCGCACCAGCGGCGAGATGCGGATCAGCAATTTCCTGCTCTGGCAGATTGCCTACTCCGAGATCTGGGTCACCGACACGCTCTGGCCCGACTTCCGCGCCCAACACCTGCTGCAGGCCGTCCTGGAATATCAGAAACGCGATCGCCGCTACGGCGGGCTGACCCCGTCGCGCGTCGCGACAATGACGTGACACGCGTTCTGAGCGGTCTCGTCCTGGCGGCCGCGGTCTTCGCAATTGCGTGGCTGGCGCCCCCCGAAGGACTCCTCGTTCTGGCGATTGTCGTGGCGACGCTGGCGTTCCTCGAGCTCGCCGCGCTCTGCCGCGGCCTCGGCGCGCCGCTGCCGACGGCGCCAACGGCAATCGCCACGGCGGCGCTGACCGTCACCGCCGCATGGCCCGGCGTGTCGATGCTGCCTGTGCTCGTCGCGACGCTGCTGATCGCGGTGGCAGGCGCGCTGATCCACGGCCAACCCGATCGCGCCGGGCTCGCCGCCGTCGCGGCCACGGTGTTCGCGCCTATCTATCTGGGCCTGCCGCTTGGTGGTCTCGTCAACGTTCGCTGGCTCGATGGGCGCGAAGCAGCGATCCTGCTCGTTGTCACCATCGTCGCCAGCGACACATCTCAGGTACTATGCGGGCCGGGTGTTCGGCCGGCGGCTGCTCGCGCCCGCGATCAGCCCGAAGAAGACCGTGGCCGGCGCGGTCGGAGGGTTCGTGGGCGGAAGCCTGGCGATGACGCTCCTGGGGGCGGTGTGGCTGCCCGATGTGCCTGCTCCTGTGCGCCTCCTCCTCGGCCTCGCGGTCGTCGCGGTCGGCATCGCCGGCGACCTGTTCGAATCGGTGATCAAGCGCGCGGCGCAGGTGAAGGACAGCTCGGCTCTCATTCCCGGACATGGCGGCATCCTGGATCGGATCGACGCGCTCCTTCTGGCCGCACCGGTCTATCTGGTGGTGTTGAGATTCGGTCCACGGTGGGTGCAGTGAAGCGGCTCGCCATTCTCGGGTCGACCGGCTCCATCGGTACGAGCGCCCTCGCCGTTGTCGACGCGCATGCCGATCGGTTGTCGATTGTCGGGCTCGCGGCCGGCAAAAGCGCCGCGATGCTTGGCGCGCAGCTCGCGCGCTATCGGCCGTCGATCGCTGCCATCGCCCGCGACGAGGACGTGGCCTGCGTGCGCGCGGCTGCGGGGGGAGCGAAGACCAGAATCGTGTCCGGGCCGCACGGCCTCACCGACGTGGCCACACACCCGGACGTCGACATGGTGCTGTGCGCATCGTCCGGCACCGCGGCCCTCGAGGCGGTGCTGGCCGCGATCGAGGCAGGCAAGGCCATTGCGCTCGCCAACAAGGAAGTGCTGGTCATGGCGGGCGAGATGGTGATGCAGGCGGCGCGGAAACGCGGCGTCGCCGTGCTGCCGGTCGACAGCGAGCACAACGCCGTCCACCAGTGCGTGCATGGCCGTCCGGCGGACGAGATCAAGCGCATCATCCTCACCGCGTCCGGCGGTCCGTTCCGGACGTGGTCCACGGCGGCGCTCGACGCTGCGGGCCCGCAAGACGCGCTGCGGCATCCGACGTGGCAGATGGGACGCAAGATCACGATCGATTCGGCGACCCTCATGAACAAAGGCCTCGAGGTCATCGAGGCCCGCTGGCTGTTCGACATCCCGGCGGACCGCATCTCCGTTGTCGTGCACCCGCAGTCCATCGTCCACTCGATGGTCGAGCTCACCGACGGATCCACTATCGCCCAGCTCGGCGTCACCGACATGCGCCTGCCCATCCAGTACGCGTTGTCGTACCCCGAGCGCTGGGCGGCCACGTTGCCGTCGCTCGATCTCACTCGAGCGGGCACACTCGAGTTCATGCCCCCCGATTTCGAACGCTTTCCCTGCCTGGAGCTGGCCTACCGTGCCCTTCGCCAAGGGGGAACGGCGATGGTCGCGCTCAATGCCGCCAACGAGGTCGCCGTGGAGGCTTTCCTCGGAGGACGGCTCGCCTTTCCCGCCATTGCACGCATCATCGACGAGACACTTTCGGCACACGATGTGCAAACAGCCGAGACGGTGGATGTCGTGCGGGAGTCGGACCGCCGGGCGCGCGCCCACGCGGCTAACCTGGCTTCGAGCTTAGAATTGAAAGTGTGAGGGATCCCCGGTCGTGACGACGCTTCTTGCTTTCGCTTTTGTGATCGGTGTGCTCGTTTTTGTTCACGAGCTGGGGCATTACCTCGCCGCCCGACGCGTCGGTGTCAGAGTGTTGACGTTTTCGATTGGTTTCGGTCCAAGGTTGTTCGGCTTCACCCGCGGCGGCACCGACTACTGCCTTAGCGCCGTCCCGCTCGGCGGGTTCGTGAAAATGGCAGGCGAGTCGGTCGAGGACAAGCGGACCGGGCAGCCCGACGAGTACCTGTCGAAATCGAAGTGGGAGCGCTTCCAGGTGCTCATCATGGGCCCGGCGATGAACATCGGGCTCGCGGTCGTCCTCCTTGCCTTCGTGCTGTACCAGGGCGCCGACATCCCCGCGTACCGTGACATGCCGCCGGTTGTCGGCTCGCTCGTCGCGGGTGCGCCAGCCGAGCGTGCCGGGCTGAAGCCCGGCGACCTGATCGTGTCGGTGGACGGTCGTGCGACGACCACCTGGGACGAGCTCTTCATGACCATCGGCGGCAAGGCCCGCCGCGAGGTCTCGCTGCTGGTCGATCGGCATGGGGAGCGGCTGGCCGTTCCCGTGGTGCCGACGGCCGAAGGCAAGTACGAGATTGGCGACATCGGCGTGCTGCCGAACACCCATCCGTACATCCGGTCGGTCAACGTCGGCGACCCGGCCGAGAAGGCCGGCCTCAAGACCGGCGACGTCGTCTTGCGGATCAACGCGCAGGACATCAGCTCGGCGCGGCAGCTGTCCGAGGAAATCGGCAAGCGCGAGGGCCAGCCGATCGTCGTGCGCGTCGCCCGCAACAGTCAGCCCCTCGAATTCACGGTCACACCAATCAAACGCGGCGCGGTTGGCGTCATTGGCATCGCGATCAGCGATCAGGTCAAACGAATCGAGCCCGGCCCGCTCGAAGCCATCAAGATGAGCGTGCAGCAGAACTGGGAGGGAAGCGGGCTCATCTTCCGGACGCTGACAGGTCTCTTCACGGGCGAAACGTCGCCCAAGCAGTTGATGGGTCCGGTGGGCATCGCGCAGCTGTCGGGCGAGTCGGCCCAGACCGGATTCGTTCCGTTGCTCGGCCTGATGGCCTCGATCAGCCTGAACCTTGGCCTGCTCAACCTGCTGCCGATCCCCGTGCTCGACGGCGGTCACATCCTCATCCTGCTCCTCGAAGGCCTGACGCGGCGCGATTTCAGCGTGCGCGTGAAGGAGCGGATGCTTCTTGCCGGCTTCGTCCTGCTGATGCTGCTGATGGTGACCGTCATCTATAACGACCTCACACGGATCCGGTGGGTCGAAAACCTGATGTTCTGGCGCTGAAAGGCGTCCTCTCGCGATGTCTCACCGGCCGACGGGGATGTCAATTCTCCTTAGTCGAGCTTCGACCCGCCTGCGACCGATCCAAACCAATCGGCGTCAAATATCTGAAACTGCTGACCTTTCGGGCGTGTGAGCACATGCCTTCTCCACCACCAGGGTTGGCTCCCGTTTCGCACTGACAGCTCGTGGACCGGCCCTTCCCGTCGATCGGGTGAAGGGCCGCAGGGGAGGGCCTTGATGCATCGGATCTTTTCCGGCCTGGCTGTGGCCATGGCCATCGTTCTCGGTTCGTCGCTGCCGATTGCCGCGCAGGCGTCGCTCGCGGACAACGACATCCAGCGACTGCAGCTCGCCATTTCGGACGCGCGAGCCGATGTCGAGCGGCTCGGGTCGTCGAACAGCCAGCTCTCGACGGATCTTCAGACGGAGCTGGACAATCTCAGCGACGAGGTGACGTACCTCAAAGTGAAGCTGCGCAAGGAGCACAACGTGCCTCGCGCGGACTACCTCGATCTCCGCGATCGCATCGACGACGTCCGCGTGCGCGCCAGCGGCGAGCGCCCGGTTCGGTCGTCCGACGGCGTCGGGCGTTCGCGATCGAGCGAGGGTCCGATTCCGATCGGCACCGAGCTCGACGTCCGGCTGCAGGATAGTCTCAGCTCCAAGACCAACGTGGTAGAGGATCGCTTTCGTGCCACGACCGCGGTCGATCTCACGCTGGGCGATCGCATGCTGATTCCGGCCGGCTCCGAGATCCGCGGCGTCGTCAGCTCGGTGGACAAGGCCGGCCGCCTCGATCGCAAGGCGCAGATGACGCTGTCGTTCGATCAGATCACGATCAACGGTCGCGACTATCCGATCCAGGGCCTGGTGGTCGATGCCATCGAGGGCGAGGGCATCAAGGGCGATGTAGCCAAGATCGGCGCCGGCGCCGGCGTGGGGGCGATCATCGGCGGCATCCTCGGCGGCGCGAAGGGCGCGGTCGCCGGCATCCTGATCGGCGGCGGTGGTATTGCTGCCGCGACGCCCGGGAAGGACGTGGAGTTGACGCCGGGGACGATCCTGCGCGTCCGGCTGGATCAGCCGCCAGCGATTCGGTAGCGGACGAGAAATCGAGAAATCGAGAAATCGAGAACTCGAGAAGTGCCGGATGAACCCCGACCTCTTCTCGTAGTTCTCGAATTCTTCGATTTCTCGTTTTTTGAACGGCTACCGTCGGTAATGATCGGCGATGGCCTGCACCAGCGCGCCGACGGTGTACTCCGCCGGCATGATCGATACCGGTATATCCAGGCGGGCGGCGGCCTCAGCGGTGACGGGGCCGCATACCGCCACTTCGGTCTGTCGGAGCAGGTCGGCGGCCTGCTCCGAACCGTAGGTATGCGCGAAGTTGCGGACGCTCGCCGCGCTCGTGAAGGTCACGACGTCGATTTCGCGATCGAGCAGCATCCGGTAGATGTCGGGATCGCGATCGGGATCCGGGTCGGCCGGCAGCGTGCGATACGCCGTGACGTCGGTGACCACGGCTCCGGCGCCGCGCAGCGCCTCGGCGAGGCGTTCGCGGCCGACGTCGGCGCGCGGCAGCAGGAAGCGGGTTCCCACCAGCGGCGTCAGACGCGATAGCGCTTCCACCACGCCTTCGGCGCGGAAGTCAGTCGGCACGAGATCGATGCGAACGCCATAGCGCGCGAGCCGATCGCGCGTCGATGGCCCGACGGCGCACAGCCGAACGCCCTTGAGGTCGCGGACGTCCCGGTTTCCCCGATACAGCCGTTCCATGAAGTGATCGACCGCATTCACGCTCGTGAACACGACCCAGGCGTAGCTGCTCACCTCGTCCACCGCGCGATCGAGCGGCGACCAGTCCTCCGGGGCGGTGATGCGAATCATCGGCGCTTCGACGGTTTCTGCGCCCAGCGATGTCAGTCGATCCACGAGGTCGGCTGCGTCCTCGCGCGGTCGCGTGACCACGACTCGCCGGCCGAAGAGCGGACGCTCGTCGAACCAGCGAAGGTGCTGGCGAAGCGCGACGACGCGGCCGACGACGAGAATCGCCGGACGGCGTGGGCGTGACAGCGCGGTGAGCTCGGCCAACTCGCCCAGCGTCCCTTCGACGGTCTGCTGCCCGGGCAGCGTGCCTTCATAGATGACCGCGGCCGATTCCGTCTTGCTCATGCCGTGCGAGATCAGGGCGTCGAGCATGGCCGGAAGCTGCTTCGTGCCCGTGTAACAGACGATCGTACCTTTCAGCTTCGCGAGGCTGGTCCAGTCGATCGCCGGCGCGGTCTGGCTCTCGTCCTCGTGGCCGCGCACGAGCGTCACCGTATCGCCGCCGCCGGGGTAGGTCAGCGGGACGCCCGAATAGCAGGGGATGCCAATCGCTGCCGGGATCCCCGGGACCACCTCGAATGGCACGCCCTGCTCGTGCAGGAAGAGCGCCTCTTCGCCGCCACGATCGAAGACGAACGGGTCGCCCCATTTGAGACGTGCGACCGTGCGCCCTTCGCGGGCTTTCTCGACGAGCAGATAACAGATGGCTTCCTGAGCAGTGGCGTCGGGTGCCGCCGTGCCGACCTCAATCCGTTCGGCAGTCGGCCGCGCGTTGCGGAGGAGAGCGGGGTGGACCAGACGGTCGTACAGGACGACGTCGGCCATTTCGAGGCAGGCGAGCCCGCGCACGGTGATGAGACCGGGATCGCCCGGCCCGGCGCCAATCAGATAGACCATCGGCCGCGGCACAGGGGCGAAACATAGCAGTGCCAAGTGCTAAGTGCCAAGTGCTAAGTGAAGTGAGAAGTGAAAAGTGGGAAGTGGGAAGTGGTGGCTGACAGTTAGGTAGCTGCCAGAGGCTAAGTAGCTGCTATAGGCCCGGACGATGGCAAGAGCGACGATCTGACCGATTCAGCAACAACTTGCCACTGCGCACTTCCCACGCCACTTAGCACTTGGCACTCGGCACTTAGCACTCTACGATGCCGGCGCGTAATATCCCTGCTTCGTTCGTGCCGTCGCGCCCGGCTCGGTGACGCGGACCACGATCCGGCGCCAGCCGCCGTCGCGCTTGGGATTGCGCGACTGGTAACCGAGCATGTACTGGCTCGAGAGCTCTTCGCTGATCTGTTCGTAGATCCCGGTGAGCTCGGTCGCGGTGCGCGCGAAAAACACGCGGCCACCGGTTTCCTGCGAGAGCTGCCGAAGTACCGAAGTCCGCTTCGTTGAACGCGCCGCGCACATGATCGGGGCTGCGGCCGCGCAGGCCGATCGCGTAGATGGCCGTCTCGGACCGCTTCGCCAGCTCCAGCACCTCGTCGAACCCCACCAGGCTCGACGTATCTTCGCCGTCCGACAGCACGACGATCGCCTGCCGCCGGACATCGTCCGCACTTCTGCGCCTGGATCTTCTTCAGCTCCTTCAGCGAGATGTAAATTGCGTTGTGCAGCGACGTGGAACCCCCCGCCGTGGTCTTGCGGATGGCCAGCTCGAGGTCCGGCACGCTGCTCGTGAACGGCTGTGCGATGGTGACGCGGCTGTCGAAGTCGATGATCTGACCGAAGTCCTGCGGCCGTAGCTTCTTGACGAAGCCGATGGCGGCATCCTGCGCGGTCTGAAGCTTGTCTTCCATGCTGGCGCTGGTGTCGAGCAGCACCGATAGGGCAATCGGCAGGTTCGATCGATTGAAGAACGTGAGCTCCTGCTTGATGCCGTCCTCGAAGACCGAGAACGTATCCCGTTCGAGATTGGTGACGAACCTGCCGGAGCCGTCTGCGACCGTGACGTTCAGCGAGACCACATCGATGCCGCTGCGAAACGACGGCTGCTGCTGCGCTCGCACCGGTTGCGACGCATCGAACACCGTCGCGGCAACGATCACCGCCAGCGTCAGAACCCGAGGTAAAACCCGTCGCATGTCACGCTCCAGACTTCGGTCGAACCAGTGTCGCACGCGTCTCCACGTCCGGGCGCTTGACCGTGATGTCGATCTTCTTTGGTGGCACAAGCGAGCCCGGACGCCCGTACACCACCTTGTATTGCTGTGTCAGGTCGTCGGCGAGGCGATCGAGCGCACTCGACAACTCCATGCTCGACAACAGGTCGTCGCGCCTCCCGCCAGTCGCGCGTGTGCCTCGATCGATGACGATCGCACGCTCGCGCGCCAGCTGATCGCGGGTGGCGGCGCCGGTCCGATCGGTGATCACGAGGGCGTGGAATCCGGCCCCGCTCTCCTGCAGCATCTCCAGCGTGCGCTCGTACGGCACATTGCTGAAGTCGGTGCCCTCGGTAGTGATGACGACGATGGCCCGACGGGGGTTGTCGTGTTGGCGGAGGCCTTTCACCGAATCCGAGACCGCGTCCTGGAAGACCATCCCCGCGCCGGGTTGGGCGAAGATGCGCTGCACTGCTTTCGTGAGCTCTGCCACGCTGGTCGTGTAGTCGGCGAGAATCGTGGGTCGGTCAGCCATGGCGAGCAACGCCACGTTGGCCGAATGTTGCCCCGCCATCCGTGTCACGAAGGCGGTCAGCGCCTTGCGAAAGTCGTTCTGATACGGTTGGATCGCCGTCGAGGTGTCGACGATGATCGCGAGGTCGATCGGGTCGGCGGTGCGGCCTGCGCGCAGCACTTCCCGGCTCGCGCCGTCCTCCTTGACGACGAAGTCCTCCACGCCGAGTCCGGCGACGGGGTGCCCGTCCTTATCGATGACACTCGCGTAGACCGTCTGCTCGTGCGGCTGCGCCGCGAGCGACTCGGGCACGGCAACGGCGGCGACGAGCGCCAGCAGCACAACGACGGCGCGCATCCGAGAGACTCCTTCGAAAAAGGGCAGACGCACCCGGGGGAGGGACGTGAGCTATGCCTCAGAGGCAGTATAGGTCCCGTGCCCGAGGGGGTCAAGACGGCTTGTCCCCCAGAAACTGTTGCAGAGACTGGACTTGTGAGCGTAGGATCGACATTGGTATGACCAAGCGGAGCCTTCTGCTCATCGCACTGCTGCTGCTGCTCCTCGGGGGTGGCGCCGTCTACTATTGGACGGTCGCACGGCCCGCGGCGGCCGCTTCCGCCGATTGCGCCGACAAACCGAAGCCGAAAGACGATTTCGCAATGGCGGCAGAGTGCGAGGGCGGCGAGAAGCCGCCAGGCGGACAGGCCACCCCGTCCACACCGCGCTGACGAGGCCACGATGAACGCCGATCGAGGCGCGCGCCTGGGAGAGACGGTTCGCAGTCTCGGCGCGTTGAGCGCTGTCGGACTGTCGTTCGTCCTGGCGATCGTGCTCGGGGTGGGTGCCGGTTATCTGCTCGACGGCTGGCTCGGCACGTCCCCGTGGGGGTTTCTGCTGGGATTCGCCCTCGGCGTCGTCGCCGGCATCAGAAACGTCTTCAAGGCTTCGGCCATCGATCAACATCCGCCGCGTTCCGACGTCTGAGCGGGCCCGCACGCGCTCTTCCGAAACATGGATTCGACGATCAGGCGCTTCGAGCGAGAGGCGGTCATTGCCTGCCTGATCTTCGCGGCGGCGGCGCTGGCCTGGCCTCAGGGGGGCATCCGCGCGGCGGGCGCGGTACTGGGCGGAGGCGCCCTCGCCGCCCTCAGCTATCTGGCGCTCAAGGGGGTCGTCAATATGTCGATCTCCGGAGCAAAACCGCGTGTCTGGCCGCTGGTGAAGTTTTTCACAAGGTATGCTATACTCGCTTTTGTCGCGTACGTTATGCTGGCGCGCTTGCGCCTGAGTCCGGTCGGAGTGATTGTAGGAGCGACCTCAATCGTCGTGGCGGCGGGTGCCGCGGCGTTTCGAACGATCGCGTCGTCCTCTCGGTCAGGAAACTCCCGTTAGCCGTCGATGGAAAAACTGCACCACCAACTCTGGGTGACCGAAGCCGTCAACGCCGTCTTCGGGCCCATCGCCGCAGCGATGCTGCGCGCGTTCGGGCGAGACGTGCCGGCGGGGGCCGTCATCCCCGATTATCTCGCGATGCTGGTGGTGCTGACCCTGGCGCTGACGATCTTTTCGCTTTTCGTCCGCAGCCGCCTCAGCGTCGAAAATCCGGGCCGTTTGCAGATCGTCGTCGAGGACTTCGTGAACCTCTTTCACACTCTCCTCGATGACTTCGTTGGTCCAAAGGGCCGTCGATATCTGCCGCTGATCGGTTCGCTGTTCCTCTTGATCTGGTTGGCGAACCTCGCAGGCCTGGTTCCGGGGTTGATGGCCCCGACGAGCAACATGAACGTGACGCTTGGCTGCGCGCTGACGGTGTGGGTCTTCTACCATGTGCAGGGCGTGCGCGAGCAGGGCCTGGTCGCCTACCTGAAACATTTCGCCGTTCCACCCGGCTCTCCCGTGGCGATGGCGCCGCTGATGCTCATCATCGAGATCATCAGCCACCTGGCGCGCGTGATGTCGTTGACGCTGCGGCTTTTTGGCAACATCTTCGGCGAAGAGCTCGTGATCATCATTCTTGCCGGCCTGATTCCGTTCGTCGTGCCGTTGCCGATGATGTTCCTCGGCCTGCTGACCGGCACGCTGCAGGCGTTGATCTTCGTGGTCCTGACGATGGTGTATCTGGGAGCCGCGGTTACCGTCGAACATCACGACGAGGCTCATCACTGAGGCGCTCTCGCGCTTTGTTCAACTGTACTGAGGAGGCTTTCCACGTGAGCACACGGTCTGTTGTCACCACCGCCCTCGTCCTGACGACGCTGGGTTTCGTCTCGCCGGTTTACGCGCAGGAAACCGCGGCCGCCGCCAGCAACGCGGGCACTCTCATCCAGTGGTCGATCGTCACGTCCGGTTTCGCGCTTGCGATCGCGGCCGGTCTCGGCGCGCTCGGCCAGGGCAAGGCCGTCGCAGCCGCTGTGGAAGCCATCGCTCGCAATCCGAGCGCCAGCACCGACATTCGCGCCAACCTCCTGCTGGGTCTCGTGCTGATTGAGTCGCTCGTCATCTACGTGCTGCTCATCTCGCTGATCCTGTTGTTCCTGGCCCCGTTCGGCGCGCCGAAAGTCGCCTGACGGTTCGGCAGCTCCTTTTGCTGACACCGCGCTCGTTCGCTCGGGCGCGGTGTTCGATTGTACGGACGCTCGAAACGGCGGGGCTGAAGCCCCGCCTCCACAACTGAAGCCTGTAAGATCTTCCGGTGCGCCTGTCCTTTTCCCGCATCGACGGATGGCTGCTCCTGATGACCTTCTTCTGGGGCAGCAACTTCAGCATCATCAAGACCGCAATCCGCGAGATGCCCGGCCCGGCGTTCAACGGTCTGCGCATGGTGCTGGCGTCGATCGTATTTCTCGCGATCATCGGCTGGCGGGACGGCCTTCGAGCGCCGATGGCGACGGTCGAGCGTAAGGACTGGCCCGCGATCCTGGTGTTGTCGCTGGTCGGACACGGCTTCTATCAGGTGCTGTTTCTCGGCGGCGTCGCGCGCACGTCGGTCGCCAACAGCTCGCTCATCTTCGGGCTGACGCCCGTGACCGTCAGCCTGCTCGGGGCGTGGCTTGGACACGAGCGGCCAGGGTGGACGCGGTGGACCGGCACGGCGCTCTCACTCCTCGGCATTTATCTTGTCGTCGCGCACGCGGAGCAAGGCACGTCTTCGCTGACCGGCGATCTGCTGATCGTCGGGGCCATGCTCAGTTGGGCGATCTATACCGTCGGCATGCGTCCGCTGCTGGAGCGCTATTCGGCCGTCTTCATCACCGGGCTGACCATGGCCGTTGGCAGCGTGATGTACGCGCCGTTTGCGCTGCTCTGGCTGCGCGGCGTGGACCTGTCGGCGGTGTCGGTCGGCGCATGGGCGGGAATCGTCTACTCGGCGCTCTTCTCCCTGGTAGCGGCCTACATCATTTGGTACACGGCCGTGCGGGAAGTCGGCGGCGGCCATACCGCGATGTACTCCAACATCGTCCCCCTGGTCGCGATGGCCGTTGCCGCCTTTGTCGTCCACGAGCCGTTGACCGCCTTGAAGATTGGTGGCGCCGCCGCTGTCCTTGGTGGTGTGGCGCTGACGCGCCTGGATGTCGGTGGTCGGGGGACGAAAGCGCCGTTCGACCCGAGTTGCCCGGTGCACGAAGGGTGAGCTTCTGGTACATTCGCTGCATTAGCGCGCACATGCGTCGATTGCGATTGAGCTGTTCCCTCGGTCTGCTGCTGTCGCTCTTCGCGTGCGGTGGCGGCGATTCCTCCTTCACACCACCGCCATCCACGCCGTCTCCTCCCAGCACCCCGGTTGACCCGTGTTCCGCCGCGCCTGCGGAAGCGGACGCGGACGCCGGAGGCATCGAGCCGCTGGCAGTCGCATCGTCGCGCAAATCGCGGCCGCAGCTCGATCCGAACCCGCAGTGGGGCGTGCTGAACAGCCTCTGGGTGCACGCGGCGGCCCGTGACCGCGGCGTTCAGGCGGCCGCCGCCACCGAGCGAGATTCGGCCGATGTCGGTCAGATCGCCGTTATCCAGGACGTCGGCGACGTCATCGTTGCCGCCAACATCTTCGACCTGTCGCAAAAGCATCTGAAGTTCACCAGCAACGGGTCCGGCTACGACGTGGCATCGATCGCGACCGGGTTCCGGTCGCCTCTCGGCACTCGCCTGACGCTTCAGGACGATGACGCCTCGGAATTTACGGTGCCGTTCGGGTTCCCGTTTTTCGGCACAACGCAGACGCGCGCCTTCGTGAACTCCGACGGCAACATCACCTTTGGCGAGAACGACGTCGCGAGCTCGGATCGCAGCGTGTCGCGCTTTCTCACGGGCCCCCCGCGCGTCGCGCCATTTTTTGCCGATCTCGACCCCTCTGCCGGCAGCGGTCGCGTCTTTCTCAACGCGTCTTCGGATGCGACGACTGTCACGTGGTGCGGCGTTCGCGGGTTCGAGGTGGCACAGAGCGTGACCGTTCAAGCCGTTCTGCTTCCGGACGGCGCCATCGAAGTCCATTTCGGTACCGACATCGGGCTGCGCAGCGCGGTCGTCGGCGTCTCGCCCGGTCGCACCGGCCAGTTCCAGCCGGTCGATCTCAGCGCCTCGGGCACCATCCCGGGCGGTGCGAACGCGGTCGGCGAACGATTCTCCCCAGAATCCGACATCGACCTCGTGGCCCTGTCAAAGCGCTTCTATCAGACGCACGCCGACAGCTTCGATCAACTGGTCATCTTCACGAACAAGACCGTGGTCGGCGGCAACACCTTCGCTTACGAATCGACCATTGCCAACGAAATCCGGGGCATCGGCATCGATCAGTTCGACACCTCGGCAGACTTCGGCAGTGGCGGGCGCCTGCGCAGCGTCGTCCTGATGGACACGTTGACCAAGTATCCGGCGAGTCCGACGACCAAGTTCCTCGGCGAGAACAACACGCTCAGCGTGATGGGTCAGGAAGCCGGGCATCGCTGGCTGGCGTTCCTGCGCTTCCGGGACGCCAGCAACCGCACGTCGGGCGCGCTCCTCGGACGCGATCAGGCACATTGGAGCTTCTTCATGGATTCCGACGCCTCGGTCATGGAGGGCAACGACATCGAGGACCTGGGCGGCGGCTCGTTCAGGACCAAGGATGCGGTCAAGCGCTACAGCCTGCTCGATCAGTACGCGATGGGTCTGGTGAGCGACTCGCAGGTCCCCGACTTCTTCTACGTCGAGTCGCCGGTCAACGTGCAGCCGTCCCGCCAGGCGGATGATGATCCCGACATCGGCGTGACCTTCAATGGCACGAAGCGCGTCGTCCGCATCGAGGACGTCATCGCCGTCATGGGCCGTCGCAATCCGTCTTCCGGGAGCAGCCCTCGAGTGCATCGGCAGGCCTTCATTTATCTGGTCGCCAACGGTACCACTCCCGACACCGCGCAGGTGTCGAAGCTCGACGGAATCCGCAAGGCCTGGGTCGACTTCTTCAACCAGGCGACCAGCAAGCGAATGCGGGCGCAGACGACCCTGAACTGATCGCTCTGATAAGCTCTCGCTCGTGTTCAGGCCGGCACGCGCTCTCGTGGGCACGCTCATGGTGGCGATGTCCGTCACGCCACATGCGCAAACGGCCCGCTCTCCGGCCCAGTCGCCGCCTGCCGGTCTCGACGCGAAGCGCCTCGCGCTGATCGAGCCGCTCGTCGCCGAGGCCATTGCCCGACACGAGTTGCCGGGAGCAGTTGTCCTCGCCGGACGCGGGAATCAGATCCTCTACAAGCGGGCATTCGGCAACCGCGCGATTGCGCCAGGCGTCGAGCCGATGACCGTCGACACCATCTTTGACCTCGCGTCGCTGACCAAAGTCGTGGCGACGACGACGGCGGTGATGCTGCTCGTCGAGGACGGGCGCCTGCGTCTCTCGGACCGCGTGTCGGACCACGTGCCCGGGTTCGAGCGCTATGGCAAGGATCGGATCACGATTCGTCATCTGCTCACCCACACGTCAGGTTTGAGGCCTGATCTCGATCTCGAAGAATCCTTCGAAGGCACGGCCGAAGCTATCCGGCGCGCCGTCGAGGAAGTGCCGGTCGCCCTTCCCAACGAGCGGGTCATCTATTCCGACATCAACTTCTTCCTGCTCGGCCACATCGTCGAGCGCACCACCCACGAAGCGCTGGACGCCTTTCTGAAAGCGCGCGTCTTTGGTCCGCTGGGCATGCGCGACACGACGTTCCTGCCGCCCGCATCGATCAGCAACCGCATCGCGCCTACCGAATCGTGCGAGCCGCTGGCGTGGCCCTGCGAGACGGCTGCCGCGACGATGCTCCGCGGCGTCGTGCACGATCCGACGGCGCGTCGCATGGGTGGCTACGCGGGTCACGCGGGGCTGTTCGGCACCGTGGACGATTTGTCGATCTTCGCCAGGATGCTTCTTGGTGGAGGGCGATGGAACGGGCGGAGAATCCTCTCGCCTCTAACGGTCGCGAAGATGACGCGCCGGGCGACGCCCGAGACCATCGTTCCCGCACGCGGTCTTGGCTGGGACATCGACTCGCCGTTGTCCGCCAACCGCGGCGAGCTGTTTCCAATCGGATCGTTCGGGCACACGGGTTTCACCGGCACATCCATGTGGATCGATCCGATCACCAGAACCTTCGCGATCTTCCTGTCGAACCGCGTTCACCCTGACGGCCACGGCGACGTAACGCCACTCCGGGCCCGGGTCGCCACAGTCGTGGCGTCGGCGATCCCGAATGCCGTCATTCCTGCCGAGACGGCGATGACCGGCGCTGATTTCGGTCCGGCGCCGCCAGCCGTCAGGACGAGGCCTGCCGTCATGCCCGTGCTGACGGGCGTCGACGTCCTTCGCGCCGAGTCGTTCGCGCGTCTTCGCGGCCGGCGCATCGGCCTCGTCACCAACCACACCGGTCGCGCCGCCGATGGCACGCCGACGATCGATCTTCTCGCCGCGCAAAAGGATCTCACCGTCGTGGCGTTGTTCAGCCCCGAGCACGGCATTCGTGGCGTGGTCGACGAAACTGTGCCTTCGACGCGGGATGAGAAGACAGGCCTGCCGATCCACTCGCTCTACGGTGCGACGCAACGGCCGACCGATGCCATGTTGGGCGGCATCGACACGATCGTCATCGATCTGCAGGACGTCGGCGCGCGGTTCTACACGTATGCGACGACGATGGCGTATGTGATGGAGGAAGCGGCGAAGCGAAAGCTGAAGGTCGTAGTCCTCGATCGGCCGAACCCGGTGAACGGGTGGCAGATCGAAGGCCCCGCGCTCGACGAGGCGTCGCGAGGATTCACAGGTTATCTGCCGGCGATGCCGATTCGGCACGGCATGACGCTTGGCGAGCTGGCGCGGCTCTTCAACGATCATCGCCGCATCGGCTGCGACTTGGAGGTGGTCGCGCTCCAGCACTGGGCGCGCGCCGACTGGTTCGACGAGACCGCGCTCGAGTGGGTGAATCCGTCGCCGAACATGCGGAACCTGACTGAAGCGACGCTCTATCCGGGCATCGGTGCCTTCGAGTTCGCGAACATCTCGGTGGGCCGCGGCACCGACACGCCGTTCGAGCAGCTGGGCGCTCCCTGGATCGACGGGCGTCGTCTGGCCGACGCGCTCAACGCCCGCGCGATCCCTGGCGTCCGCGTGTACCCGGTACGCTTCACGCCCGCCGCCAGCAAGTTCGCTGGCGAGACGTGCTCGGGTGTGTTCCTTGTCGTGACCGACCGTGATGCCTTGAGGCCCGTCAGGCTGGGCGTTGAGGTGGCGTCCGCCCTGGTGAAGCTGTTCCCCGCGCAGATCGACTTCGGGAAAACATCGCTGCTTCTGGGATCGGCGGAGACCCTCACCCGGATTCGCGCCGGCGAGGAACCCGCCGCGATCGCGGGGTCCTGGGCAGTCGCCGAATCGCAATGGCGGCGGTTGCGGGCGAAATTCCTTCTCTATTGATGCGGCCGGTTGCACCCGCACCTGTCGCACCCGACGCACCTGGTTCGCGAAGCGATCAGTAGATCCTATAGAGCATCAAATAGATCACGACCCCGGTCACCGAGACGTACATCCAGAGCGGCCAGGTCCACCTGGCGATGCGGCGGTGGCGAATGACATCCAGCTTGAGGCCGCGCTTCAAGGTGATGAGGGCCATCGGCACGATCGCGGCGGCAAGCGTGACGTGCGTGATCAGAATCGAGAAGTAGAGCAGGCGGACGGCGCCCTGGCCGGGGAACGGTCGCGATCCGACGTGTGCGTGGTAGACGACGTAGGACACGAGGAAGAGCGTTGACGCGATGAAGGCCGACACCATGCAGGCGCGATGGGCGGCAATGCGCTTTCGACGGATGAAGACGTAACCCGCGGCGAGCAGACAACCGGCGAGGCCATTGAGCGAGGCGTTCAGCGCCGGCAGATCGCTGATGGCCATCAGCTGTGATTCGCGAGCATCAACACCCAGAGGACGGGCAGGTAGACAAGAGAAGCCAGGAACAGCCGCTTGGCGTGGATCGCGGTGTGGTCCTGCGCGAAGCGGATGGCCAGCATCAGGAGGGCGAGGCCCAGAATGATGGCGCCCGCGAAGTAGACGCGGCCGGCCAGTCCGAATATCGTCGGCATCAGGCTGACCGGTATCAGCGCCGCCGAGTAGTTCACCATCTGAAACGCGGTGCTGCGGCCGCCGGGGTCTTCGACCGGCAGGACGCGGATGCCACCGCGTTCGTAATCGTCGCGATAGACCCACGACACCGCCAGCACGTGCGGCATCTGCCAGAAGAAGACGATCGCGAAGAGCACCCACGCTTCGAGCGTGAGCGCCCCGTGCGCCGCGGACCAGCCGATGAGCGGCGGCAATGCGCCTGGGACTGCACCGATGACCGTCGCCAGCGAGGTGACCCGCTTGAGCGGCGTGTAGACCAGCACGTAGCTTGCCAGCGTGATCGCGGCAAGGGTGGCGGCAAGGCCGTTGGCGCCGAACGCCAGTTGCAGGACGCCGATGCCCGAGAGCGCCGCGGCAAACAGCGTGGCGTCGAACAGGCTGATGCGGCGATCCGGCAGCGGCCGCATCATCGTGCGGTGCATGCGCGCGTCGACGTCGCGTTCCAGGACCTGGTTGAACGCAGCCGCGCCGCTCGCCACCAGGAACGTCCCAACGACAGTGTTCACCAGGAGCGCCAGATCGGTCGAACCGCCGCGATTCCCCAGATGAAACCCGATCACCGTCGTCACCAGCACGAGCAGGTTGACCCGCGGCTTCGTCAACGTGACAAAGTCGGCGACCAGCCGTGAGCGCTCGGCGGGGGCGACTGCAGCGGTAGGAACTGGCTCGGAATCCATCGTCTCGTCCTGCCGGAAGGCCAACACGGGATTATATCTTCCCGCCAGCCTCGCGAATCTTCCGGAGGACGCGATCCTCCATCCACTTCGTGTCCCACCACTCAACCGCATTCACCGCCTGACCGTTGACCAGCATCGTGAAATGCAGGTGGTCGCCGCCGGCGAGCCCGGTCATCCCGCTTCTGCCAATCTCCTGGCCCTTGCTCACCGTCGTGCCGGGCTGCACGTCCATCGAGGACAGGTGTGCGTAGAGCGACTGGACGCCGAGCCCGTGGTCGATGATCACGCAGTTGCCGTAGATCCCGAGGTAACCGGCATGGAGGACCTTGCCATTGTTCGCCGCGACCACCGGCACCCCGCTGGTCACGGCCAGGTCGAAGCCGAGGTGCACCTGTTGATCGATCTCCTTGCCGTCGTGAAAGTAGGTGCGGTGGTCGGCGAAGGCCGCTTCGACCTTCGAGTTGCCCAACTGCTGGAAGATGCCGTCCCAGAGCCGCTGCGGTGCTGTCTGCCTGGCGTACGCCGCAATCGTCTCGGCGTTCTTCCGCCGCAGATCGCCGTTGATCTTCAGGAACGCCGCGACCAGATCGTTGGGGTCGGCAACGTCTTTCGCGAAGTCGGGCGTGTTTTCGAGGATCGCCGGTACGACGCGTTTCAGGAATGCATCAGCCACCTCGATGCGGCTGCGCCGGAAGACCTTCGGAAACGCGCGGAAGTCGAGCGGAACGGATGCCGTGTTGCCGGCCGCGTCGGTCGCGAAGACGCTGATCGGCGTGTTCAGATCCTGATCGTAGAGCAGCGCGAACACCGCGACACGCACGGCCGGATCCGTCGTGATACCGACGCCGCTGCCCGGAAACGCCGGATAGGTGCGATCGCCGACGCGCACGCCGGCCGCGGCATCCACGGGCGTGGCGCGGAACACGACGAACTCGCTGCCGCCAAGGTTGATGTAGTGATGCGTCGACAGGATACCGAGCCGCGGCGGCTCGAGCTGCACGCGGAACGTCTTCGCGGTCTCGCCGCCGAGGACGCGAAACCCGCGAAGGGCGGTGCGCTCGGTTCGCACGATCACCCGGGCCTCACCGGACTTCAGATCCGGCACTTCCTTCGGCGTGAGCGGCGTCGTCAACTGCACGCGATCGGGTCCCGCCTGCTTCAGCGTTGCGGTGCCCGGCTGCTGCAGCGTGTAGAGCGGCGTCTGCTTCCCCCCCTGCTCGACGATGACGTCGAGCTTCGAGAGCCGTCCTCCAGGCGCGTCGATGAAGAGATCCACCGCCCCGGTCCGACCGATTACGGCCGCCGGCTGGTTGACCTGCACCGCCGGCGGTCCGCTGCGACCCTCCCACCACCAGGCACCCGCACCGCCGACGACGAGCAGAAGGAGAAGGACGACAAGAACTCGTTTCATGCGGTAGTGATTGTAGGTCGCGGCAGGTTGCCGGCTCCAGCGTCACCCCCAGGCCGAAGCCCGTAGCCCGGAGCCCCTAGCCTGTAGTACCATTAAAGGTTCCGACCGGCGCCGGTATCGTCTAGGGGTCAGGACACGTGGTTCTCAGCCACGGGACCGGGGTTCGAATCCCCGTACCGGTACCATTAAAGTTGAAACACCCGTCTCGTCAGCGCACCGAACGAAGCTTCCCTTCAAAGCGATAAGTTCTACCGACCGGCGTGAAACGGATCGGTCCAGCGACCATTTCCCGCAAGAGTTTCCGCCGTGTTTGGGTCGGTTGGTAAGCAGAGACCGCCAATTCTCGACCCGGCGAGCTGCCGCCCAGCCTAGTCGTCCTTCACCGTCGGGCGTGGGGCCGCTTCAGCGGACGTTTTCGATCAGCATCAGGTCCGCGCTGTCGTTCACGACTCGTGGATAGAGGATCGACAGACCATCGGGCGAGATGGCGAGGCCGAGCGAGGTCATGCTTTCAACTGCGAACGCGCGCGGCCGCGCCCTTCAGCGGAAGTCTTCCATGAGCATGATGTCGCTGCTGCTCTGATCTATCTGCGTGTAGAGAATCCAGCGGCGATCAGGCGAAACGGCCAACCCCCATACCCTGGCAGAAATCGGCCGTTCGAGGACCGCAACCCGCGTTGTGTCGCCGGCCGCGAAGTCGAAGAACTCGAGCGTCGGACGCGCCGGCATTTCGGCGCTGGCGAAATAGATGCCTGCGTCAGTCACTGCCCACGAGCGCCAGAACCCGGCCCCGTGACGATCGACTACGGGAGTCTCGGCGCCGCCTTGCACCGCGATTCGCCAGATCCCGGGAGCGTCACGGCCCTTGGCGTAGTAGAAATACTTGCCGTCCGTCGATTCGAATCCCTCGAAACCTCCGCGCCTGGTAACCTGAACCGCCGGCCCGCCCGTCGCTGGCGTTTTCCAGATTTGCAAGCTGCCGCTGCGGCTGGAGCCGAAATAGATCCACCGCCCGTCACGTGACCAGCTCGGACACGTATCTTCTCCTGGCTCTGTCGTCAGCCGGCGTGGCTTTCCCCCATTCGAGCTTACGACGTAGATATCTCGATTCGCGGCCACCATCGAATCGAAAGCGATCTCACGTCCGTCTGGCGACCAGCGCGGCGTGCCGGTGACCGGGCCAACCATGTTCGTCAATGGCATCGGGTTTTTCCCCTCACTGTCCGAAACCCAAATTTCGTCGGTTCCTGAGCGATCAGAGCCAAACACGATCCGCTGTCCGTCTGGCGAGTACTGAGGGTTGCTGTCGTACGCTGTCGACGCGATCAACAAATTTGGCGCAGCGAGTTGACCTGCTGGGCCCGGCACCTGCATGCGCCAGATGTTGGTGTCGTATGACGTTTGGATCCAGGCCAGCCGGTTTCCGTGACGAGAGATCGTCGGCTGAGAAAGATTCTGCGCATACACGTTCATCCGTTTCGGATCGCCGCCGGTGACTGGCACTCGCCACAACTGGAAACTGCCACTTCGATTGGATGCGAACACGATTTCACGGCCATCAGATGTCCAGGCCAGACCGTCGGTGAAAGAGCCCGGCCTTGCGGTGTCTTCGAAGGTCAGTCGTTTCAATTCGCCGCCCGCCACCGGCACAAGGTAAATATCTTTCGCGCCGCCCACCAGGCGGGCCAACGCGAGCGTCGTCCCATCGGGAGAGAAGGCAGGGGATTCGTCGCCCACCGATGCAGCCGGCGGCGACGTCAGTCGTCGCCTTTCGCCCGTCTCGAGTGACGAGCAGGAAGATGCTGAAGGGCTCCGTGGCCGAGGTCTTGTCTGCGAGAGCAAGGTATTTCCCGTCTGGTGAGTAGCTCAGAGTCCCCCTGCCCAATTGATGGTAAGCGCCCCTGTAATAGATGCCCCTCGGAAAGACGTCGCCAATCTTGCGTTCAGCTCCGCCCAGCGACGGAACCAAATAGATTCCAGCGGCTTCACCCTCACGTGCGAAAGCGATATAGCGGCCGTCGGGCGACCAGACGGGGCTGAAGTCAGGCGCAGGGGCTGTTGTCAACCGCAGGGGCTCCCCGGTGTCGATGAGCTTCACGTATATGTCAGGATTGTTCCCTTCAGGCCCCTCCCAGACGAAAGCGATTTGGTTGCCGTCAGGCGAGAAAGCGGGCTGGCTTTCGCGGCCAGTAAGACTGGTCACAGGCACGAACCTGGAGTCGGCACTCGAGCCGCTCCTTGAACGAGGCCGGCTGAGAAAGCGATAGAGTCCGACTCCCGTCGCACCGATAAGCGCAATCACGACCGCGATTGCCATTGCCGTTCGTCGATTGCGACGAGTAAGTGCGCTCCCTTCTGACGCCACGCCCTCGTCCGCACGATCACTCAGCCTGGTCGACGAAACGGTAACCCGCGCAACGAAGCGGTAGCCCCGCGTCGGCACGGTTTCGATGAACCTCCCGTCCTCGCGGCCATCACCCAGCGCCTTGCGCAGCGCCGAGACGTTGTAGGCGAGGTTCGCTTCTTCGACGACCGTGTCCGGCCACAAGGCCGTCATCAGCGATTGCTTCTCGACGAGATGGCCGTGGTGTTCGACGAGATAGACGAGCAGATCGAACGCCTTCGGTGTGAGGGCGACGGCCTGGCCGTCACGCAGCAGTAATCGCTCGGCGGGATCCAGCCGGAACGGTCCGAACTCGTAGGCGAGATTCGTTTTACCCTCGGTCGACATCGGGCAACCTCCCGCCCGCACCGCCGCGTCCGGCCTTCGCGCCCTCCATTGTCAACGGCCTCGAAGACCGTTCAAGCAAAAAAACCAGCTCGTTCTACGACTGCTCAAAAGACTTTTCACGCGCGCAGAGTCAATTGATCCAGCCGCGGCTCACGCCGCCTCGAACCCGGAGGTGGAGGCATGGGGCAGCGGCTTTACGCGCGGGTGGCGCTCTTGACGGCGATGGCGTTCCCCGCATGGGCCGGGGATCTGGGCACATCGGCGGTTCAGATCCTGGCGATGGGGTATTTCGAAAGCGACGCGAACAGCAGCATCGACGAATTTCTGACACAGACCCGTCCGGCGCCGCTCACTCGCGCTGACTGCGACGAGGTCATCGCCTCGCTGCCCAAGGAAGGAGAGCTCCGGCCAAGGCCGGATGAGCTGGCGAAGATCGACGCGGCCCGCCCAGTGCTCCAGTATCACCGGCGTACGGACGTCGTGACGTTCAAGGTCATCGATGTAGGGCATGCATTCATCGGTCTTCATGCCCGATCAGTATTGCTCGCGTCGCGCGACGCACTGTCGTTGGTGTCAAGCGACGAATTCGCCGCTTTGGTCGCGCACGAAATCGGGCACGACTACATGTGGCAGGAATACCGAAGCGCGATGAATCGCAAGGACTACAAGAAGATGCAGGAACTCGAGCTACGGTGCGACGGGATTGCCGTGCTGACCTTGCGTCGTGTGGGCATCGATCCCGAAAATCTCGTGTCTGCGATTCAAAAGGTCACGCGCTTCAACCAGCTGCGCGATGCCGTCGCCAGTAGCGCGAGCTATATCCCGCTGAAAGAGCGCGTCAGGTTCATCCGCACGATTGCGGCTTTGGCGTGGAATTGACTACTGGCGGTGGCGGCAACGCTGGCACATCGGCCTAACGCTCACAGCTCGAACTGCGTTGGCGCGCGTTTGCCGACGCAGTGCGCTGAGTGCCTACGGCTAGGCGGCGATGCCGACAAATTCGACGTTCTCGGCGGAACACCCTTTGTCATAACCCGTACCGGTACCAACCCTCCATCGCACCAGCTGTCAGCGACTTGTAGCGGATTCTTTGGCGGGGTCTTCGCTTCCAGCGAAGCTCTGTTCAGTGGGATCTTGAAGGATTCTTGAAACCTTGTCCCAACGGGCTCATGTTGCATTCGCCGGCCCCAGACACGATGCTGAGGGACCAGGACTTTCCCATTTCGGTCGAGGTGCAGCTGCGGGCCTCAGCAGGGAGCGCCTATGCGTCCTCCAAACTCGCCGCTGCGTCACGTTTCATCGGTCCCGGCTCCAGTGGATCCGCGACGAGGAGCGCTGACCTCGCGGTACGAGACGCCGCTGCTCCGAGAGAAGATCTCGAGGTCATCTAGCTTCGGTCACCCCGGGCGATCTGATCGACGACTTTGGCCGCGTTCATATCGCAAGAGTATCTATGAGGGGAACACCTATGAGCACCCTGCACGATCCCGATCCTGAGTTCGAAGGGCGAGTCTCCGCCCTCCTTCTCGACGTCTTCATTCGCGCCGGCCTCGTCCTGGCCTTGGCCATGATCTGCTTTCAGGTGTTCTCCCCCTTCTTGAGCCTGATGACCTGGGCTCTGATTCTGGCCGTTGCTCTCTACCCCCTGCACCAGGCGGTTGCCGCGAAAATCGGCGGCCGCCAGGGATTGGCCGCGACGCTGCTCGTGCTACTCGGAATCGTAGTGGTCGTCGTGCCGACAGCGGCGCTGATGAACTCGCTCGGCGACTCGGTGCACCGACTCATCAACGACGTGCGGAACAACACGCTTCAGGTGCCGCCGCCAAGAGAAGGCGTCGCCGAGTGGCCGCTGGTCGGCGAGCGGGTGCACGCATTCTGGACGAAGGCGCACACTGATCTGCCCGCACTGGTGCAGAGGATGCAGCCGAAGATCGGCAACCTGGCCACGGCGGCGCTCGGTTTCGTCGCCGGCATCGGTGGCGGGCTGTTGCAGCTCCTCGCATCTCTCGTCGTCGCCGGCATCATGATGGCCTTCGGCGAAGAGGGAGCGCGCGCGATCCGCTCGATCTTCGAGAGATTCGCCGACGGGAAGCGCGGAGCAGAATTCGTCGACCTGTCCACCGCGACCATCCGCGCGGTCGCCAAGGGAGTGCTCGGCGTCGCGTTCCTGCAGGCCATCATCGTCGGCATCTGCCTGCTCATCGCCGGCATACCGTGGGCAGGCGTGCTGACAGTGATCGTCCTCGTGCTCGGCATCGCGCAGGTGCCGGCGCTGATCGCCACGCTGCCGGCCATCGCCTACCTCTGGTCGAGCGGCAACTACGGCACCGGCGCTGCCATCCTCTACACGGTCCTCCTTGTCGTCTCCGGCACGGCCGACAACGTGCTGAAACCATTGATGCTCGGCCGCGGCGTGGATGCGCCGATGCCGGTCATCCTTCTCGGCGCGCTCGGCGGTATGGCCGCGGCGGGCATCCTGGGTATGTTCGTCGGCGCCACGCTTCTCGCGCTCGGTTACCAGATATTCATGGGATGGGTCGCGACGAATCCCGAGCCTGTGGTTCGCCAGAATCAGATCGCCAACCAGGCCCGTTGATTCGGCGGTCGTTGCGCCCCCGGACAGCTCGTGCTGGCGGCGCTCGTCGTCATGCTCCGATCACTCGCACTGATCTGCTGGGGACACCGCGCGGTCGCGCTTGAGAACCTGGCGCTCCGCCAGCAGTCGGCGGTGTTCTACGCACCCTCGGTCCCCACTCCGCCATCGAGATCGATTGTTTTGGATGCTGCTCGCCCAGGCCTGGCGGGATTGGCGCACGGCGCTGATCGTCGTACGGCCGGGCACCGCTGTCCGCTGGCATCGGCAATGGCTCGGCCGCCGGTAGGGAGGGGTCGCCGCCTATCCTCGATGCAGGGGGAGGGTGGAGTCCGACGGCGGGCCTTCCCAGTCGCTGTATCACGCCCCGCAAGTTCTCGCGGGGCGTGATAGTCACCGTTGCTTACTCCTTCAAACCGCCCGACTCGCTTAGCAGTTGGGCGAGGACGGCGCGCCGGATTGCGCGCTTCACGACGGCACGCTTCACGACAGCACGTTTGACGGCACGACGCTTCACGGCCTTCTTGACCATGCGACGCTTCACGACAGCACGCTTGACTGCGCGCTTCTTCACGGCTTTCTTGACGACGCGCCTCTTCAAGGCACGCTTGACGGCGCGCTTCTTCACGGCGCGTCTTGCCACCGCTCTCTTCACTGCTTTCTTCGCCAAGTTGCCCTCCTTGAACCATCGCGGTTACGCCGCGAAGCAGGCTGGCGACGCCGCCGCAAGATGTTGGGCCTGCTCGTCAGTTCGGCAGATATTCTAGTACAACTTCGCGACTTGTCACGGCACCTTTTTAGGGTCGCAACAGAGGAAGTTGCGCCGAGATCGGAAAAGTAGAGCGCGCGTGCTGGACGCAGGCAGGTTCTACTCCCGCGACCTGCACTCTCACTAGAGTTCCACGCGGTCCTCGCCGTGGTGCTCGCGCACGGTGCCCAATTGACGCTCCCTGAGGTAGGGTCTCCATTTCTTCCACGGGATGCCCGCTTCGCGCGCCTCGTTCAGCCGCTTCTGCTCAGTGACGTCCGTGAACCTCTGCTTGGCTATGGTTCATGTCTCCGCGTGTGCAAGTGTGGGCTCGCCTTGCCGGAACAGGCGATCGTGGTCGGTGTCGAAGTGGTAGAGCTTGGTGACCGTGATCGCTTCGCCAGCAGACTGGTTCGTGCGTTCCATCAACATGAGTGTCTGAACCGCCGTGGAAGACGAACGGCGAGCCAAGCCGCGCCGCCGAAGGGCAAGCTGACCACTTGAAAGATTCTTGAACTTTGCGCACGAAACGGGCTGTTGACGACCAAGACGCCCCGAAGATCAGTGCGAAACCCCCAACAAAACCGAACGCAACCTACCTTAGAACGGATACTGTCCGGCGTTTGACTTGTCGATCGTGATCCAGCCGGAGCCGGCGAGGCCATGCGGCGTTCCGGGAATGCCTTTCAAGTCGCGGTAGCCTGGCAGCCCAAGATCGAGACCGGGACCAATCTTCTCTCCCTTGACGAGCATCAGCGCCAGCTTGACTTGCGCCTGCCCTGCGACCATCGGGTCCCACAGAAAAATCTTGTCCACCGCGCCGTCGTCCAGGAATTCGCCCGCGACCGAAGGCAGGCTCGTTCCCATGACGCACGTCCTGGCCTGAAGCCCTGCCTCCCGGACGGCCTTTCCGATTCCCGCCACATCCACAACTGAGCTGCCTTCGAAGCCCTTGAGGTCAGGATGTTTTGCCAGCAGCTGCTTGGCTTCCTGATAAGCGGTGTCGAGGCGCTCGGCGGTTTCAACCGGCGCAGAAATCCGCGCGATCTTCGGATACTTCTGCTGTGCGCGCTCGTACGCGGCCGTGGCCCATCGCATATGGCTGCGAGCGGTGGTGTGGCCGACGAACGCGACATACGTGCCGCTGCCACCCATGCACGACGCCAGTTCATCCATCAGGTGCGAACCGAAGGCGAGGTTATCGAAGGCCTCGATGTCCACGTCGGTGTTCACCTGGTTGCCCGCCTCGTGTGTCACCACTTTTATTCCCGCCGCCCGGGCCCGCTTCAACACCTCTTCGAGCGCCTCCGGGGAATTCGGAACAACTGTGATCGCGTCGGGCTTTTCCCCAATCAGTTTGCGAATAATGTCGGCCTGCTTCTGGGGATCGGCATCGTCCGCGCCAGTCATGGTGGCGTCAACGCCATTTTGCGCGGCAGACTCTTTGATTCCCTCCTCCATGCGCTCAAACCACGCGATCCCGGTTCGCTTGACGACCGTGACGATCCGAATTCTCTTCGTCTTCGCATCCTTTCGGTCGCCTTGGCCGAGTGAAGCGCTTACCGCAAACGCAACCACAAGAAAGAATGCGAGGCCGGCAACGACTACGCGCTTCGAATTCCCCATCACGTCCTCAATGATTCATCGAGTAATACTCGTCAAGCCGAAGAGATAGGGCAACCCGCAATTGGTGTACGTCCATAGAGCCGTACTCTCCGAAGGGGCTGCGCATGACGTGACGATGCCGATAATTCGACGTTTCTCGGCGGAACACTGTTTCTCATAACCCACACCGGTACCAATAATACTCCCACCACAGCGCAGCGCCGTGCTGCTAGTGCACCCGCCCCTGGCGTAATTCCGATTCGGCGGCATCGATGAAAGCACGGTAGCCCTCGGGGTCGATGAACGGGTCCACCGGGTTCTTTGCAGTGGTGCTCGCGACGAACTTGCGGTACCTCCCCCACGCTCGTGCATGGTTGGTTACCCAGATGTCGGCCGGGAGACCCCGCAGGACGCGCAAGCTGCGCTCCCGGTCGGCCTCTTGTTCTGGATACCGCAGCGTTCCCAGCACCCCCGGGTCGCACACACTCACAACGTTCAGCACGCGGTCACCGTCGCGGACGGGGAACGACCACGACGTGCAGCCACGCGTGTGGCCGGCGGTGACGTGCGCGGTGAGCGCGATCGGTCCGACACGAATCGTGTCGCCGTCCTTGAACCGGTGGTCAACGCGCGGGGGCGGGTAGCCGAGGACGCCGATCCAGATGAGGGCCCTCAATGGCAGGACGAGGTCGGGGTCGTCGCCGCCGGAGGCGAGGGAGTCGGCGCTCGCGTCGCTGGCCCACAACTGAGCACCCGACGCCTGCTGGAGCACCGTCAGCCCGCCCCCGTGATCAGGGTGCGGCTCCGAGTTCAGGAGCACTTTGACGTCCTTGATGTCGAAGCCGAGCTTGGCGATGCTCGCCATGATCAGGCGGGCGGTTGTCGGATAGCCGGCGTCGAGCACGACGTGGCCCTCGGGCCCGGTGATGAGGAAGGCCGCGACGTCATTCGCGCCGACGTAATAGAAGTTCCCGGCGATGCGGAAGGGTTCGGCGGGCTGCTGTCCGCCGATTTTTGTCGCGTTCAGCCACCTGCCGACGAGCACCAGCGCAACAACGCTCAGGACTGCCAGCAGGACCACCAGCCGACGACGCTTGGTGAAGTTATGCAACATCGGTTCGAGCGCTTCCTCCTCGCCGGTACGACCGGCGCCTGCCGGTGCGGTGCGGAAGGATCGCTTGCCGGATGCCGCTCAGTCTTAATCAGCCGGTGAGCATTACGTGAGATTTCGGTGATCACGCGCGCCGGGCGGCCCGTATCACTGACGTGACGTTGCTCTCCACCCTATGCTGGATCCTTCGGATGTCTGTGGTGCCAATCAGTGGCCTGCTCGTACACATGCGCAAGCAACAGAACCTTTGACTCTGCGAATGGGGCGCCGCTGACTTGAAGGCCAATCGGCAGACCGGCATTCGTAAACCCGCAGGGGACTGAAATCGTCGGAAGGCCAAGGATGTCAAAGGGCAACGTATTGCGGGGGCTCGCGGCTGTGGGTTCGTCACCCTGTGTTATGAGAACTGGAGGAGCTGTCAACGTCGGCGTGACGAGTAGATCGACCTTTGTAAAGGTCTTCTTGATCTCTCTTCGCAGCCGATCCACCTGGAGCCTTGCTTCCACATATCCCGCCGGCGTCACTTTGGCAGAGTTCTGAAGAATCCTCTGACGGGTCACCGCCTGATACTTGTCCGGGGACTCCGCAATCCACTTCGAATGATAGGCATAGGCTTCGATACTCCGGATCCTTGCATAGATCTCGTCGAATGAAAGCGGAGTCGCCGGCAGAACGATGTCCTCAATGCTCGCCACACGCTTGCTGAGTATTCCTATGGCTGCATCGACAGATTTCGCGACTTCTCCATCCACACCATCGAAGAAGGGTGCTCGCGGAACGCCCACTCGCAGCCTGGACGCATTCATTCTGAGTGCGCGTGAGTAATCGGGGACTTCAGCGTCTGTCGTCGTTGGATCCTGTTCGTCGTACCCAGCAATGACGCCGAGCATCAGCGCCGCATCTTCGACGGTCCTGCACAGAGGGCCAACATGATCGAGCGTCCACGAGAGCGGAATGACGCCCCGATTGCTCACTCGGCCGTAGGTTGGCTTGAATCCGACGACACCGCAGTAGCCGGCCGGGATTCGGATCGAGCCGGCGGTGTCGGTGCCCAAGGCTCCAAAACACAGTCCTGCGGCCGTCGCCACAGCGGACCCACCCGACGATCCGCCGCTGATACGCTCGAGTGCCCAGGGATTGTGCATGGGCTTGAAGTAGCTGACCGTCGCGCTGCCGCCATAGGCGAACTCCTGGAGGTTGGTCTTGCCGAGAAGAATTGCACCAGCGTCCTTCAGCCGGCGGACGACATACGCGTCGTCCGTGGGCACCCGATCCTTGAATAACTCACTTGCGGCTGTGGTACGGATACCTGCCGTGTCGATGTTGTCCTTCACCGCGACCGGAATGCCGTGGAGAGGCCCTCGCCAAATGCCGCGCCGCTGCTCCTCCTGCATCCGCTTGGCGGCTGCCCTCGCCTCATCCGCCGTGATAGTGATGAACGCGTTCAACGACGGGTTGTACTTCTCGATTCTCTTCAGGCATGCCTCTGTCAGCTCCGGTGGCGATACGGATTTACTCCGCAGCAACGCCGACGCCTTTTTCAGCGTCAAGTCCGTGACATCTTGCGCTTCTGCGAGCGAGGGCTTCAGGGCCAATCCGACGGCCAGGCCAGCACTCACAGCAAGAAAACTTCTGCGATCAGGAGAGTATGGCGTCATCCTCAATTCTCACAGCGTATGGTAGCGTCGAACCGGCTGCCAGGCAGTCGACCGCGCATTACAGGCGGGTCTACTTGATCTGCTGCCTCGGTGTGCTTCGATTGCCGAGCCGGCACGTGGCTATGGCCGGCGCGCCTTTCGTCGCTCCGGGCGGCGCACTGGTCCCGCTCGGCGCGTCGGCGATCATCGTGTGGATGCTCTCGACGCTCTCGATGTCGGAGCTTGGGGCTGCAGCGTTGCTCGTGGCGGTATCCGGCATCGGGTATTCGCTACAGGCGGTGTGGTCAGCACGGGCAGCGGATCGCGCGGTATTTCCACCGCCAATCGCCGGTCGATAATTCCTAATCTCGATTTCGAGGTCAGTGAGGAAACACGCAATCCATCCGAGATAGCTGTCGGTTAGTGGAAATCCGGCGCGTCGGTTACATCAGGACCGTGCACGGTGACGCTCTTTTTGGGCCGTTCATCAACGTGGAGCTGAAAGATGTCCGGCCGGGAATAGTGTCCGACAACGTCCAGGTCGAACTTACCCCGTACGATTTGGCCGAGATCGATCTCCGCGATTAGGATCGCTTCGTCGTCCGTATTCGGGCCGGCGATAAAATTTCCGAAGGGATCGACAATGCAGCTTCCGCCTCGAGTCACCACGGTCTCTGCCTCATTGCTGAAGCTGGACGCGTACTCGTCCGGAAAATCGCGACGTCGATTGAACTGGTTGCAGGACAGCACGAAACAGCGTCCCTCGACGGCAATATGGCGGACGGTAGCCAGCCACGAGTCGCGCGCGTCTGCCGTTGGAGCGCAATAAATTTGAATGCCCTTGGCGTACATGGCAGCGCGCATGAGCGGCAGGTAATTCTCCCAGCAGATGAGCGCGCCGATTTTGCCAACGGGTGTATCGAACACTGGCATCGTGGACCCATCCCCAAAGCCCCAGATCAGCCGCTCCGAGGCTGTCGGCATGACTTTGCGATGTTTGCCTAAGTGCGTGCCATCTGGCGCGAAGAACAGCACCGAACAATACAGCGTGCCACCATCGCGTTCCACAACGCCCATGACCAGATAAATCCCGTTATGACGCGCGATGCCCGAAAGGCGCGTGACCGCGGGACCGGGAACCTCCACGCTGCTCTCCCAGTACCGGAGGTACTCCTCGCGGCCCGCCTCCGAGCGTGAACCCACCACGGCGCCGAACGCGAGTCCTCGCGGATACGCAGAGAGAAACGCCTCTGGGAATACCAGCAGGCGCGCGCCCTGTGATGCCGCGTCCGAGGCAAGCGCCTCAGCCTTTTGGAGCGTCCGCTCAAGATCGAACGCCACCGAAGCCGCTTGCACGACGGCAACTTTCGACCTCGTCTCGGATTCACGAGACCGTTCCTGCCGACTTACGTTGTTCATGTCAACCCTCAGCGCGGCCGTGATCACAATTCAGCGCCAATGTTCCAGCCGAGGCGCTTGTTGTAAGACTCCTCTTCACTCTCCCTTCTTCGCCTCACACTCGAAATTGTGCAGCGTTGCTGGTGGCCGTCTCCGGCATCGGCTACACGCTGCAGGCGGTCTGGCCGGCAACAGTGGCGGATCCCGCTATTGGTGTGCGTCAATGAGCCCGGGGATTGTGCGCCTTAAGCCAGTCCGCCCGCGCGGCGAATAGATCACGCGGCGATGCCGACAAAGTCGACGTTCTCTGGGGAACACCATCAGCGGCAAGAACAACTACGGCGCCTCCCAGTCGAGCGCATAGATGTCGTGCGTCCCGGCATCCAGCAGCACCACCGGCGACCCGTCCGGAGCCGCACCAAGCCAGGGACCTACCGGGCCAATGGCGCGAGATTGGCCCCTCAGGCTGGCAAGGGTCTCGACATGCCGATCGGCGATAGTGATGCGCCGGATCTCGGGGGTCTGCTCGTACGTGATGGAGCGGCTGTCCGGCGACCAGCTTGGCCACCCCACGAAGGTCGTCGTCTGAATGAGATCCGACCACAACTGCGACTGGGCAGCCATATCGAAGAGCCGCAGGTGCAGAGAGTCCTGCGTCAACGCGACGATGTAGCGCCCGTTGGGGGACCAGCGAGGCGAGAAGAGACCGTTCGAGCCTGGTAGCGGAGTGTTCTTCCCCGTCCGAAGATCGAGCACCTGAATGTTCGATCTCGACGACGGGTCACCGATGCCGCCGGCCCTTCCGCCGAACACGAGCTGCTGTCCATCTGGTGACCAGGACGGGTCCGCCTCCGGTTGGGTGCCAGACGTCGCCCGTCTCGGCGCGCCGCCGGATGCCGCCACCAGATAAAGCTTGGGGGCTTCCGACGGCGTCACGGTAAAGAAGGCGATCTGCCTGCCGTCAGGTGACCATCGCGGCAAGGCCGCCCGCATCGGGGGGAACGTGAGCTGCACGCGTTCGCTGCCGTCGCTCCGGCTCCGCCAGAGCGTGCTGCCCGGATACGCAGTGTACGCAATCCACTGACCGTCGCCTGAGACGACGACACCCTCGGCCGACACGTCCGGCAGATAGGGAACGAATTGTTTCTGCGCGGCGTCGTAGCGGATCAGCCGTCCCCTCGCGAGATCGCCAACCGCGAAGAGCCGCTTGCCGTCGCGGCTCGGCGTCACGCCAGAAAACTGCAGCGGTCCGAACGTCAGCTGCACAGGATCGGGCGTGCGCCGCCGCAGCAGGCCACCATATTCCGCACGCGCCCAGATGTTGTTACCGTCTTCGAAGAGGTAGTAGCGGCCGTCACCGGTCCAGACACCGCAGCACGGATTCGGAGCGCCCGTCCAGCCGGGGAGAAGCGCGTGTGCGGCGGTACCGTCGGCGTTAGCCTCCCATAGCGAGAGGCTCTCGGTCTTCTCGTCCCGAACCGAATAGCGGAGTCGTGCGCCATCAGGAGACCATCGAGGGGCGAACGGAACGCCGGGCGCTTTCAGCAGCATGCGGGAACCGCTTCCATCGCTCCTTGCAACGCGCACTTCCAATCCGTAGGTGTAGACGATTTGCGACTTGTCTGGGCTCCAGGCCGCGCAATTGCCGTAGACCCGGATGCTGTTGGTCTTGATGTCGCCCACGCGGCGCGCGGTCCCGCCAAGAACTGGCCGAACGTACAAGTCGTTGTCGCCCGTACCAGCGACTTCAGTTACCAGCAGCTCCGTGCCGTTCTGGTCGATGTCGAGAATGACCGTTGCCGATGACGGCGCGAGCTCGACCGTCTCGCCCCCGGAGGCTGCGACCTGCGCGAGTGCTGACCCTCTGTCGTTTGTGCCCTGAAGCCGGCCCACGTCGAAATACAGACGCGTACCGTCCGTGACGGGCGGGCCTTTCCGGATGCCATCAGTCGTGATCTGTCGCGTCGCGGTCACACGCGGGGGAGCGGGCGCCGACGCCGCCCACGCCACGAACGCCCCACCGGTCAGCAGTGCTGCGGCCGCGGCGGCCCATAGCCAGATGCGCCTCGCACGCGTCGCGAGCGGCGCGACGACACCCGTGTGAGTAGAGATCGCTGGCACCGAAACCGAGACGCTCCCTTTTGCCAGATCGCCGCTGTCGCTGTCTTCCTTGAGCGCTTTGAGATCGTTCCGCAGGTCCTTTGCGGTCTGATAGCGCTCCTCGGGATCCTTGGCAAGACATCGCTTGACCATCCGGCCGAGATCGCGCGGCAGATGCGGCCTGAGGTCGGTCACGAGAGGCGGCGTGTCTTTCAGCACGGCCGACAGCACCGAGACGTTCGAGTCGCCCGCGAACGGCTTCTGGCCGGTCGCCATTTCGAAGAGGACGATGCCTGGAGAAGATGTCCGAGCGCTGATCGACCGGCTTGCCCAGCGCCTGCTCGGGCGCCATGTAGGCGACGGTACCGAGGATCCGGCCCTCCCCGTCAGGTTCGCCGTCGCGAGAGCCGTCTCGTGTCCGAGCGCATCCTGCAACTGCTGTTTTGCCAGACCGAAATCGAGCACTTTCACGCGGCCGTCATGGCCGATCATCACGTTGGCCGGTTTCAGATCGCGGTGCGTGATGCCACGCTGGTGCGCCGTGCCGACCGCGTCGGTGAGCGGAATACTTATCTTGAGCAGTTCGTCGAGCGGCAGCCCCTCGCGCGGGATGCGCTCGGAGAGCGTGGCACCCTCGACCACCTCCATCGTCAGGAACAGCAGCCCCTGATCCTCTTCAACCGAATGGATCGTGACGATGCCCGGATGATTGAGCGCAGCGACCGCACGCGCCTCGCGCTCGAAACGGGCACGGCGGTCCGGATCGCCCGCAGTCTCGCTGGCGAGTACCCTTCAACGCGACCTGGCGTCCGAGCCTGATGTCTTCGGCGAGGTACACTTCGCCCATCCCCCCTGCGCCCAGCGGCCGGACGATGCGGTAGTGGGAGATGCTGTCGCCGGACGTGAGTGCACCCATCGAGTAGGGCGATTCTACCGCGAGAAGCTCATCTGCAGCTGGCCCGGCTTCGACGACTACGCGCCCAGCCGGGACGGTCCTCGGTTCCTGGTGAAGCTGCCAGCGGAATCCGCCGCCCGCCGCCCTTCATTCGACTGTCGATCCGCAATACAAGGGTGTAGTACGTTCGCGCGCTTCAGACGCGCTCGACAAAACGCCCGTCGTTCCTGAGTTGAGCACTACTTGGGAACTGAGAACTCGCTCCCCTCTGTCGAGCCCTCTTGCGGGGGCGTGACGTTGGGCATCGGCAGCGGTGATGGCGCCGGAAGAGTTATCGGTGGCTGTCCGGATGCGGGTGGTTCTTCTGCAGGCTGCGGCCCGGTAAAGATGGTCGACGGACCAACCGGATTCGAGTAGTCGCTACAGGCCGCCGTGAACAGCGAAAGCCCTGCAGCTAGGACGATTCCCCAGGCACACCGACGAAATGACGCGTCCGACGTTGATATCGCTGAGATGTGAATGCGGCCCATCAAAATCCTCCCTTGAGTCTTGTGGCAGGCATCCGAGGAGAGGGCAGCTGTATTCAATTCAGGTTTCGTGCCGGCGCCGAGCCATAATTCGGCTGAGATGAATCGAATTGATCTATCGGGCCGGCATGCCGTTGTTACCGGCGGCGGGCAGGGCATCGGCCGTGCGATTGCCGAGCGACTGCTGGCCTCGGGCGCGTCCGTTTCCCTCTGGGATCGCGATGAATCCCTTGTCCAGGCGGTGGCCGCCGAGCTCTCGAAGGATGGGCAGCTCGTGCGGCACGCGGTCGTGGACGTGTCGAGTCAGCCAAGCGTTGACGCCGCGACGAATGCCACGCTCGAGGCGTTCGGCCGCATTGACATCCTCGTCGCGAACGCCGGTATCGCCGGGCCCAACAGCCTGGCCTGGGAGTATCCGGTCGACGCCTGGCAGCAAGTGCTGGACGTCAACCTGACTGGGGTCTTTCTGTGCTGTCGCGCGGTCGTGCCGCACATGCTCCGTCAGCAGTACGGGCGCATCGTCAACGTCGCGTCAATTGCGGGCAAGGAAGGGAACCCGACGGCCTCGGCCTACAGCGCCTCGAAGGCCGGCGTCATCGCGCTGACCAAGTCGCTCGGCAAGGAACTGGCCGGCCACGATATCGCCGTGAATTGCATCACGCCTGCCGCCGCGCAGACGCGGATCCTCGAACAGTGCACGCAGGCGCACATCGACTACATGCTGTCGAAGATTCCGCGCGGGCGGTTCGTGCTCGTCGACGAGATTGCCGCCATGGTCGCGTGGCTTGTCTCGCAGGAGAACTCGTTCACCACTGGTGCCGTGTTCGACTTGAGCGGCGGGCGCGCGACGTACTGAGAGGCCTCGCGGCCTACTGCGACGAACCTCGCTCCTGAACGAACCGCCTCGCCTTTGCCAGTTCGGGACGTGAAGAGTCCGACCCCTTGCAGTTCTCGACGAGACGCGTGAAGTACTTGCGCGCGAGATCGATTCTCTCGGTCTTCTCAGCGGCCGTCGCCGCGCCGAAGAGCGCGTTGAACCGGTTCGGATCGATCGTCATTGAACGCTCGTATTCGGCGAGCGCATCCGCCGGCCGGCCGAGCTCGAGCAGGATATCCGCCAGCATCTCGCGCGCAGGAATCTCCACCTCTCCCTTGCCTGTCGCATCCTGGCGGTCAGCCGCATCCCTCATCGCTCGCACCGCATCGTCGCCCCTTCCTTCGGCGAAGGCGACCCAGGCGTGCAATTCGCCGCGGGCCACTTCCATCTCGGCCAGCAGATACGCGTCGCTTGATTTGCCAACCTCCTCGAGCAACGCTTCGAAGCGCTTGGCGTTCTGCTCCGCATCCTGCGGGTTTCGCGCGCGGGCGGCGGCGGTTGCTCGCGCCCAGTAGGTGATCGTCTGGACGAACGGCTTCGAGCCTGCCGGCGGCTCGAGCGCAGCAGCCCCTGCCCAATCGCGCATCTCGAGGGCATACATTGCCGGGAACTGTGCCCGCGCAAAGTCGAGAAAGTCGGCCATCTCGTGGTCGGCCATATGCTCCTTGCCCAGCACGTCGATCAGGCGGAGCGCATCGGCGACGATCGCCTTGGCGTCTTTGTCACGGCCGACCTGTAAATACGCGTAGTTGAGAAAGTCCATCGAGTGCAGCGCGTGATCCGAGCCGCCTTTCTTCTGTTGATCGGCCTTCTTCGTGGCGTCGAGCGACGCGAGATTCGATTGAATGCTCTCTTGCCAGAGACCGAGGCGGGAAAAGATGTGGGAGGGCATGTGCACGGCGTGCGGTGACGACGGCGCAATCGCCGCGTATCGGCGCGCGGCCTCGAGCGCTTCCGACGCCATCGACGGGTTGTCGCACGCGTGGATGATGTAGTGCGCAAGTCCTGGATGACCCGGCTGCTGCCGCATCAATGGCATCAGCACCTGCACTGCCTTGTTCGCATGGGCGAACGTCGCGTCGTTGGGTGGCGTCGATGCGAGAAGCGCCAGGCCATAGAAAGCGCCGGCCTCGAGATCGTCCGGGAACGCCGCGTACAGCTTCGCCATGGCGGCGGCGTACGCATCGGCGCGCACCGCGTGGTCCTTCGTCGCGGCGTCCTCGTAGAAAGCCGCTATCGCGTCGATATACCCTCGTTCACGTTCCGTCTTCGCTTGCAGCGTGACCGCAGTCTGCGCCTCGGCCATCCCGCGCTTGAGACGCTCGCCGGTCGCGCGATCCCACAGTTGGTGATACAGGCTCATGGCGATACCCCAGTGGGCCATCGCGCACGATGCATCCTGTTGTGCGATCTCGACAAACTGCTTTTCCGACTCCTCGTACCAGAAGGAGTGGAGCAGCGCGACGCCGCGCTCGATGCCTTTCTGCACGGTGGGCGAGCACGATGTCGGGAACGACACGGTCCCGAGTTGCTCTCCGCCGTGTGTCGCGCCGCTGTGCCGATGATCCTGCGCGAGACCCTGCGCGCCGCCGATCAGCGTCAGGACGAGCAGACTGGCCGGTGTTCTCAAGGAAACCCTCAGGGCGAGGGAGTCTGTCATGAAGGTACGGCGAGGTCAATATCGAGGCTGACGGGCCCCCTGGTGACCGCTCCGTCGATCGCCATCGCGACGCCGGGATGGCGGACGACGGCGAAAGGCCTTCGGAGCTCGCGGCGCGCGACGCGGACGTCTCCTCGAACCCTTCGACCACCACCTGCTCGAGCGGCTCCGGCAAGAGCCGCTGGATGTCGTGCAGCAAGCCGCGCTCGGCGGCGGTGACCAGGGAAAGGGCGCGTCCGGCCATGCCGGCGCGTCCGGTGCGTCCGATGCGGTGGATGTAGTCGGCCGCGACGAGCGGCAGGTCGAAGTTGACGACGAGCGGCAGATGCACGATGTCGAGCCCGCGCGCGGCAATGTCGGTCGCGACCAGCACGGTCACGCGTCCCGCCTTGAAGTCGCCGAGCGCACGATTGCGCGCGCTCTGGCTCTTGTTGCCGTGAATGACCGCCGCCTTCACGCCAGCCCGTTCAAGGCGCTCGCCGACGCGGTTCGACCCGCGTTTCGTCTTGCAGAAGACCAGCGCCTGACCGATGGGAGGCTGGGTCAGGACGTGCGTCAGCAGGTCGGCCTTGCGGCCGTCAGCGACCGGATGGATGCGGTGCGTCACCGTCGGCGCCACGACATGACCATCGCTGACGTCGATGCGCACGGGCTCGCGCGTGAAGGAGCCCGAGAGCCGTACAGACCTCCTCCGTGATGGTGGCCGAGAAGAGAAGCGTTTGGCGCGACACGGGCAGCGCCGCCAGCACGCGGCGAAGCGCCGGCATAAAGCCCATGTCGAGCATCCGATCGGCCTCGTCGAGCGTGAGGATCTCGACAGCCGACAGATCGACGGTGCGGTGTTCCATGTGATCGATCAGCCGGCCTGGCGTGGCCACCACGATGTCGGTGCCGCGCTGCAGGGCCTGTGTCTGGGGACGCATCGGCACCCCGCCGAAGATCGCGGTTGTCCGCAGCCGGGCCGGCGATCCGTACGTCGAGATCGCCTTGTGCACCTGAAGCGCCAGCTCGCGAGTCGGGACGAGGATGAGGCCGCGCGGGTGGCGCGTCTGTGCGGGACGGCGGTCGCGCAGGAGGAGGCGGTCGATCATCGGCAGACCGAACGCAGCGGTCTTGCCGGTGCCCGTCTGCGCGCGCGCCAGCATGTCGCGGCCATCGAGGACCACGGGAATCGATTTGCTCTGGACGGGCGTGGGGCGGCTATAGCCCAGCCGCGCGAGCGGAGTACACAACGAGGGCGACAGCCCGAGCGAGGAGAACGGCATTCTGGAATGCTCCTGAATTGCCTGGAGCGTTTCCCTGACCGCGCAGCAGGCTGACGAATAAACGAACGGGACGCCAAACGGCGTTATGAATGTGAAGGGGACCGAGCGGTAGGAACTCTAGCCGACGACCGGCGTGTGTATCACGCCGCCGTCACTTCAGGCTTTCCGCGGGAAATCCGAGGCGCCGCCCACAGACCTGTCTATTCTACTCGAAATGGGGATTTCTCGGTCGGGGGCAGCCCCACCATGAAGGCTGCCCCTCGAAATTCGCGTTACTGACCGCCCGCCGGCTTCGCCGCTGCCTCTGCCGGCTTGCTCGTGGAGCTCGTCTTCATCGTCGGCAACTTCCAGAAGTCCGGCCGTGCCTTCAGCCACTCGTCTGGCACGTTGCTCATCTGCGGACTGATCTCGAAGAGCGCCGTGTCGGTGCCGAGCACGGCGTCGCGCTGGAACTGCTGGGTCTTTGCCCGGCCCTCGTCGCCGACGGCATCACGATACGACTGCGTATGCGGGTCGGTATCTTCCTCTTTGAGCGACATCGAACCCTGCAGCATCAGGAATGTTCCTGCGGGCATCCCGGAAACGACTTGATAGATCGCCCAGTGCTCGTCGACGTTGGCCTTCTCGTGCGCGGCCTTGGCGAGCTTCCGAACCTCTTCGAAGGCGCTGCCCCATCCTGGACGGACGCGAATCGTCGTCACGTGCATGTAGCGCATGTCCTGCACGGTGGGGCGCATGCGGTAGCTCAGGTCTTCCTGCAGCTCGGCGACGATGGTGCGCGATCCTGTCCGGAAGGGTGCGTCCTGTTCGTCGGCCAGTTCGAGCGCCTTGCCGAGCGAGGCATTCCTGGCCACGAGGTCGTTCTCCTCTTCCAGCGCGGCATAGCTGTCGTAGCTCGAGACGAACCAGGCTTCCGTCGGACCTGTCACCGATCGGAGTCCGACGTAGTACACGGGCGCCTTTGCCGAGCGGAAGGCGCGGACGTACGCTTCTTCGGCCTTTGCGTGTGGCGTGGCGCGGGCCGCCTTGATCTCCTCGCGGATGATCTGCATGACCTTGCGTGGACCGGGACCCTGCTGCGCATGGGTCACCGCGACCAGCGAAATGCCGAGCGCGAGTGCGCAACAAAGCGAGGCGAGGTGTTTCATGGAACGCTCCTCCGTGATCGATCGATTCAGAATGTTTCCCGATGAGCTTCGGAGTATAGGCGATCTGCGGGAACGCTGGATCGGGCCGGTTTCGGGTAGATTTGGGCGCTGGTGCACGATGATTCGAAAACTCGCCGCCGGTGGATTTCGCCTCTACTCGAAGAAAATCGATTCGAAGACCGGCAAGCGCAAGAATCTCGGGACCTTCAAGACGCGGGCGGCCGCCGAGAAGCACGAGCGCGCCGTGCAGTTCTTCAAGCGTCGAGGGTAACGTGCCAATTCACGGCCAGATGATTCTCGTCGCCGGACCGTATCGCTCGGGCACCAACGACGATCCGGCGCGGATGGCGGAGAACGTTCGCATCATGGAAGCGTACGCGCTGCCGATCTACCGCGCCGGACACGTGCCCGTCGTCGGCGAGTGGTTCGCGCTGCCGCTCGTCGCGCTCGCCGGCTCCCGGCAGGTTGGCGACGAGGCCTTCAACGAGATCTTCCACCCGATTGCCGAGCGGCTCCTCGAACGCTGCGACGCGGTGTTGCGCGTCGGCGGTGCGTCGCAAGGGGCGGACCTGATGGTGCGCGTCGCCGAAGCGCGAGGCCTGCACGTCTACCGGCGATTGAGCGACGTGCCCGGGTGCGAATCGCTTCCTGAACCTGGTCGCTGAGCCCATTTCTGCTACTCTCGCCTCAGCTTGCGCAGACTCCTCGCCGGCATCGGCATTGGCCTGGCCGCGGCGCTCCTGGCGCTGGGCCTCGGCTACCTGCCCTTCGTGCGGACCGTCGAATTGAAGTCGTACGACTGGCGCATGCGCGCCACCGCGGATCCCTCGAAGGCGCGCGCCGACATCGTCCTCGTCGACATCGACGAGCAGAGCATTCGCGTCCTTGCGCCGTTCTTCGGGCGATGGCCGTGGCCGCGCATGGTACACGCGCACCTGCTGAACTATCTCGCGCGGGCCAGGCCGAAAGTCGTCCTCTACGACATCCTGTTCACGGAACCGGATCGCCAGACGTTCACGCTCGGCGACGAACAATGGAGCGGATCGCGATCGGACGAGGCGCTCGCGACTGCGGCTCGTGACCTCGGGCGTGTCGTCTTCGTCGGCGACACGACGACGGAGAAACTGCAGAGTGGGCCCGACGCGGTCACCGCCCACACGGTCGGACTGCCGGGTCCGCGATTCAACCTCGATGCCTCGATCGAGAGTCGCCCGGCGTTTCACCCACCGATGCCGCAGTTGCTGACGGCGGCCGCCGGTGTGGCGCACAATTTTGCCGTCCTCGACGAGGACGGCGTGATGCGACGGTACGTGCCGTTCGTTCGTGCCGGCGCCGACTACATACCGTCTGTCGCCGTCGCGGGCGCGGTGGCGGCGCTGGGCCTGACCGCCTCGGAGGTGCGGCTGGGCCCGACCGAATTGCGGCTCGGCGATCGTCGCATGCCTTTGATCGCGGCGCCGATCCCGATGCTCGACGGCAGCGTCCGTTCCGGTCGCCGGGCCCAGATCAACTACTGCGGCGTGTGGCCCGATCTGCGTCGTACCTACCCGACCTACACCTTTGCGCAATTGTTCCAATCAGAAGAGCAACTGCTTGCCGATGAGAAGCCAGTCGTCGAGCCGTCGAGGTTCCGCGACAAGGTCGTGATCGTCGGTGGGACGGCAGCCGCGCTGTACGACCAGAAGAGCGTGCCGTTCGCTCAGAAGATGTCGGGGCCGGAGATGCACGCGCAGATGCTCGACAGCATCCTCTCGAATCGGTTTCTCGAGCGGGCACCGCGTCCGGCCGCCATCGGCGTGGTGACTCGTCTCGGCGCTGATCACGGCCTTGATTACCGTTGCGGTCGGACCGTGGGCCGGCGTCTTGTGCGGGCTCGGCCTGGGATCGCTCCTCGTCTTCGGACTGACGGCGGCGTTCGGTCGGGGCCAGTGGGTGCCGCTCGTCGAGCCCGTGACAGCGACCGCGCTGGCCACGTTCGGCGGCGTCGCATACCAGTACTTTGTCGAGGGCCGGGAAAAGCGGCGCGTCGCGCGGCTCTTCTCGCGCTACGTCTCGAGAGATGTGTACGATCAGCTGATGGCGAGCCCGGTCGACGCTCGTCTGGGCGGCGCGCGCCGACACATGACCGTTCTCTTTTCCGACATCCGCGGGTTCACCTCGGTCTCCGAACGCGGCGAGCCCGAAGCGATCGTCGGCCAGCTCAATGAGTACTTCTCCACGATGGTGCCGATCGTGTTCACCAACAAGGGCACCGTGGACAAGTTTGTCGGCGATATGATCATGGCGCTCTTCTCGGCGCCGCTCGACGATCCCGATCACGCCGATCACGCGGTGCAGGCGGCGCTGGCCATGCTCGACGAACTCGCGCGCCTGAACAGCCAGTGGGCGGCCGACGGCCTTCCAACGCTCGACATCGGCGTCGGCGTCAACACTGGCGACATGGTGGCGGGCAATCTCGGGTCGGAATCGATCATGAGCTACACGGTGATCGGCGACAACGTAAACCTGGGCGCCAGGCTCGAGTCGCTCAACAAGGATTACCGGACACGCGTGATCATCAGCGACGCGACCCGAACGGCGCTGAAGGGACGCTATGATATCCGCGCGCTCGGACGAGTCGTGGTGAAGGGCAAGAGCGTCCCCGTCGAGATCTTCGAAGTGGTGCCTCCCGAGTCGGTCAGCGCCGTGCTGAATGCCTACAGCCCACTGGCCGATAAGGAAAAGGCGGCTGACGGGCCGCGGAAGGCTCAGGAGTCCTGAACACATGCGCAACATTTCACGAAGCCTCGGTATCGCAGCGTTGACAGCCTCGATGCTGCCGGCCTCCGTGCTCTCCGCTCACGCGGGCGGGGCCGCCGGCCAGCTCGGCTCGGTCCTCAAACGTGCGCAGCAGGTGCACGACCTGCAGATCACGGACGAAGAGGAGCAGATGCTCGGCGCCGCGGTCTCCGACCGTATTCGCCAGCGCTACGGCGTTGTCCAGGATCCCGCGGTCCACAAATACGTCACGCTCGTCGGCGCGGTGCTGGCGCAGGCCAGCAGTCGGCCGAACCTGCCGTGGAAGTTCATCGTGCTCGATACCGACGGCGTCAACGCCCTCGCCGCGCCTGGCGGATACGTCCACATCACCCGCGGCGCGCTGTCGCTGATGAAGAACGAGGCGGAGCTTGCCGGCGTGCTCGGTCATGAGGTGATCCACATCACCGAGAAGCACACGATGAAAGCGATTCAGAAGGGCAAGATGATTCAGATGGGCACCAGCGAGACGCTTTCGAACAGCCCTGCGCTCTTCACCAAGTTCGTGGACAAGGCCACAGAAGGCGTCATGGCCGGCTTCGGCCGCGGCGAAGAGCTCGAGGCCGACGAGAAAGGCCTGGTCGTCGCGAACAAGGTTGGCTATACGCCGAAAGGCCTGTCTGATTTCCTCACGACCATCAAGGAGCGCAACAGCGGGTCGAGCGAAAAGCAGGGGCTGTTCGCCTCGCACCCCGAGATGGACGAACGGCTGAAGAAGCTGGACCAGAAGATCGTCGACGCCAAGCTGACCTCCACGGCCACCGTCGACGCGCGATTCCAGAAGAACATCACCTACAAGCCTGTGCCGCTTGGCGCTGTCACGACCGTCGAAAAAGGTGCATCAGGTCTCACGGGCGGCGGAAGCGGCGCCACGAGCGACGACGCGAAGAAAGATGACGCCAAGAAGGATGACGCCAAGAAGGACGACCAGGCGGCGACCGACGACGGCAAGAAAAAGAAGAAGGGCTTCGGCCTCTCACGGCTGATGGGATCAGGCGGCGACGAGCAGAAGTCCGCCGAGGTCACTGGGTCAGCCGCGGGTCGAGGACTCGACAAGGAGCGCAACGCCAAGGGCGGTGCGAACCCGGCGCCGGTGGCCGTGAGCGTCACCGCGGCCGACATCACCGCGTTCAAGAAAGAGGGGAATCTCAACTGATTCCGGCGCAGGTGGTCGCGGCGCTCGTCGTCCTGGCGCTCGCGTTCGTCGTCCGCACGCTCACGCGGAATCGCGTCATTCGCAGCCGCGTGCGGATGACGATGGTGCTGATGGCGGTCGTCATCGCCATCGACATCACGCTGGCGGCGTCGTCGCTGGTCCGCGCCGACACGCGGCCCATCGCCACCTCGATCGCACAGCTGGTCTTTGCGCTCGGCCTGATCCACTTCCTCGTCCTGATCCTCGTCAATCCGCTGCGGGACGATCGCATCCCCGAGCGGTTTCCGACGATCGTTCAGGACGTCATCGTCTTTGCGCTGTTCATGCTGGTCGCCACGCTCGTGATGGACGAAAAGTTCGTCACGACGTCAGCCGTCGGCGCCGTGGTCGCAGGCCTGGCGCTGCAGGACACGCTCGGCAACGTCGTGTCGGGTCTTGCGATTCAGGTCGAAAAGCCGTTCCAGCTTGGCCACTGGATCGGCATGGGCGAGTGGGAAGGCGAGGTCGTCGAGATTACCTGGCGCGCCGTGAAGATACGCACCCGGCAAGGCAATCAGGTGATCATCCCGAACAGCGAGCTGTCGAAGTCGGCGCTGGTCAATTACTCTGAGCCGGCGGCGCCGACGCGCGTGCACATCGACATCGGCACCAGCTACGACGATCCGCCGAACCGCGTGAAGGCGGCGATCCTCGAAGTGCTGGACCACGAGACGCTCGTGCTGAAGGCGCCCGCGCCGATGGTGCATCTGATGGAGTTCGCCGGCTCGTCGGTCAACTACCGCGCGCACTTCTGGATCGAACGCTATCCGACCGAGGAGATCGTCCGGGACCGCGTTCGGTCGGCCCTCTACTACATGCTGAAGCGGCGGGGCATCTCGATCCCCTACCCGATCCAGGTGGAGTACTCGGCCGAACTGCCACCGCCCGGCCCGGATGCGGCGGCGCAGCGGCGAGCGGCGGCGCTCCTCGCGGGAACCGACCTGTTTGGCTTGCTCGCCGAGGCCGAGCGGGAATTGCTGGTGACGGGCTCGTCGATTCTGAACTTCGGCGGCGGGGAAGCGATCGTGCGGCAGGGGGATGAGGGGCGGTCGGCGTATGTCGTGTGCCGCGGTCGCGTCCGCGTGAGCCTCGATCCTGGCGATGCCGAACTCGCCATTCTCGAACCGGGCGCCTACTTTGGTGAGATGTCGCTGCTCACGGGCGAGCCGCGCACCGCCACGGTCCGGGCAGTCGGCGACTGCGAAGTGCTGGAAGTGACCGACGATCAGTTCCGCCGGTTCGTGACGCAGCGTCCCTCGATGGTCGATCGCATCGGCACCGTCGTCGCCGAGCGCCGCGCCGGGATTGCCCGGGCGCGGACGTCGGCCGCGCACGCACCGGCCGACGAAACAACGCAAAGCTTCATCCAGCGCGTCAGGCGATTTCTCAGGGTCTGACAATTGCGGATTGCGGATTGTGGATTGTGGATTGATTGCGGATTGCGGATGGGCCGCAATTGAGCAATCAATCTCAATCCACAATCCACAATCCGCAATCCGCAATTTCTGTCACCACCGCCATCCGCCGCGGTTGTAGCCTGCGCCGCGATAGCCTTCGTCGTACCCGCGCGTGAAGCCCTCGCGATACGCGGCCTTGTACTGTTCGCGGGGGCCGTACTCCCGCTTGTACCCACGGTCGCCCTCCCGGTACCACTTCTCGCCGCGCGGATCGTAGCGATCATTGTCGTGCCCGTCGTCACGGCCCTTGTCGAGCCCCTCGCGATAGCCGCGATCGTAGCCGTCGTTGTATCCGTAGTCACGGTAGCCGCCGTTGCCCGGATACGCCGGGTAGTTTGGATACGAGGGCCGCGTCGGGTACGACGGATATCTCGGATATGACGGTGAGCTTGGATATGACGGATACGATGGATACTGGCTCACTCCGCGGTCGCGGCCGTAGAAAGCGGCGTCGTAGCCAGCGATGAAGCCTTCCTGGAAGGCGCGTCCGTTGTTGTCGTGCTGATTGCCATAGCGGCGATACTCGCTGTGACGGCGGTAGTCGTACCGGCGCGATCGCGCGTCCGATCGGCCGCGGTCGAATCCCTGGCGATAGCCCGTGTCGTAGGCGGCCTGAAAGGCTCCCTGATTCCGCCGGTATCCCCAGGCGTTGCCGTTGGGCTGCGCCTGAACCGTCGCCGAGCACGCCAGGCCGGCCAGAAGCACGAAGGCCGCGATCCAGCTGCGCTTTGCGATCATTGTCTCCATCCTCCAAACCAGACAGGCACTCGAACGAACATCAAGGGCGATGCCAACTCTGAATTGACGGAATTCTTGAGGAATTGCCGCGATTGGCGGGAAGCGCCTCGACCGATCGTCGCCAGAGGACTCGCGAGAGGACGGCGCTGTCCCCCCGCTCAACGGTACGGTGTTTTCAGCAGGCGCCGGGCTTCGCGGCTGGTCGACGGATCGTTGCTCGCCTCGGCGGCGCGCAGCGCCTCGCGGTACGCCGCCTGCGCCGGCTGACGCCGTCCCGCCAAATCTTCGATCTTCCCCTGCTCCAGTCGAATCCGCGCCTTCACCCAGGTACGCGCGGGCAGCGATTGCGCGCGCTGCAGATCCGCTTGAGCGCCCGCAACGTTGCCGAGCGGGATGCGTGCGAGGGCGCGCTTGTAGTACCACGTCGCTTCTTCGCCGAACGCTTTGGGTCGCGGATCGGTGGCAAGCCGCGTCAGGCCTGCACTCAAGACGCGGTCGGCCTGCGCGAACAGCCGCGCGCGAATCGCCGTTGCTCCGGCCTCGAGGACGACGACCCGGTTCCTCGGATAGCGCGCGATCAGATCATCGGTGACCGCGAGTGCGTCCTTGAAGCGGCCCTCGCGGTTATAGAGCAGCAGCAGCGCCACCTTGGCATCAAACTGCGCGTCACCCGGATATCGCGCCGCGTCTTCGACCAGCCGCAGCCCGTACTCGCGATCGCCGCCAAAGCCGGCAACGTACGCCATCCAGCGAAGAGGCAACGGCAGCGTGGACACGATGTAGCGGTAGGTGCCGACGACCAGCCCGGCGTCTTTCCTGCGCGGATCAAGCTTCATGACCCGCTCATGAGCGTTGAACGCGCGTCTCGCCTGGGAGAAGGCGCCGCCGACGCGGCCCTCGACGGTCGCCATGTACGATGCGAGGATAGCCAGCGCGGCGCCATCATCGTAGAGCGCCTGGACGTCCTGCGGCTGCGACCGCAGCCGCGCCTCCGCCAGCGCGAGCGCCTTGCCCGCATGCTGTTGAAAAGTCGCGGCGTCGCTGGCCGCGGGTTTCTCGAGCTCCACGTCCTTCGACGCCATCCCGCCCATGTACTGGTCCACCGTGATCGAGCCCCGCATGAACACGATATGGAGCCACGTCGCCACGGCTCTCGCCCGATGGGTCGCCGAGTCGTTCGGGTCGCGCGCCAGGGCAAGATCGAAAAGACGAACGGCTTCGGGATAGTCCAGGTTGTAAGCCGCATCGAAGGCGCTGCGGCGAAGCGTCGCAAGCGTCTCATCGCCATCGACAGTCGAGGCCATGACGCCCGGCGCCCACATCGCGAGAGCGAGCGCGATCAACGACGGAAGAACGGCGCGACTGGCTGCATGGCATTGCGCGGGCACGGCTTGATTAGCCTAACAGGTCGATCGGCACTGACGTCGCGAGACTAAGATGAGACGATGTTCGAGGTCACCACTGTCGACGCGCACGTCGCGGGCGGTGCCGTGCGCTTGATTACCGCCGGGCTTCCGCACGTCGACGCGTCTTCCCTCGGAGAACGTCAGCAGCTGCTCACCGGGCGCGCCGGCGCGACCCTGGCAGCGCTGACGCGCGAGCCGCGGGGTCACAGCGGCGTGGTCGTCGTCGTGCCCGCCGAACCGGAAACTGCGGACGCCGATGCGGCGTTGCTGTTTTATCGATCGTCGGGACCCGTCCAGCCGTGCGGTCACGCGCTCATCGGCGCAACCGGCCTGGCGATCACTCGCGGCGTGCTCACACCTCGCGCGCACGGTACCGTGCGGTACGACACGACGGTCGGCAGGATGACCGCGACGACGGCGGCGCTGCCCGGCCATGGTGTGGTCCCGGTGCGCTACACGGGTCCGCCAACGACGGTGCTGCGGTCCAATGTGCCGATCAACCTGGGCCGGCGCGATCTTCGCGGAGATCTCGTCTGGAGCGGAACCGAGCTCGTCGCCATCGTCGATGCCGAGACCGCCGGCGTGCCGCTGGTCTCGTCGAGAACGCTCGAGCTGCAGCGTTCAGGCGTCGCCATCATTCGCCATCTCGACGAATCCATCCGGGTGATGCATCCCGAGACCGGCAGCCGCGTGCCAATCGCCTCCGCAGTCTTCATCGGGCCTGCGCCCGAGAGCGGCGTGGACATGCGCAGCGGCTGCGTGCTCACCGACGGTATCGTCGAGGCCACGCCAGGTGGCAGCGCAACGGCTGCCATTGCCGCCGTACTCTCGGCGATGGGGCTGCTCGCGGCGGGGCGGCGACTGGTGCACCAGGGCCTGATCGGGACCACGCTGTGGGCGACGATCCTGTCGATCGTGGACGTGGAGGGCCGGCCGACGGTTGACGTCGAAATCGGCGGCGAATCGTGGCCGACGGGCGATCATGTCTTCCGGTTTGACGAGGCCGATCCGCTTCTCGTCAACGACTGGGAGGCGTGATCGCGTTCGGTCCCTCCTTGACACGTGTCAGGTCCGCGCCTATATTCCGCGAATCCCCCGGGTCAAGCCGCTGCAGGAGCACCATGCGCGTCGTTACGGTTCTGGCAAGGTGTCTGGTCGTTGGCATCCTGTCTGTACCGGCGATCGGCGCGGCTGACGAGCCGTTCTGGAACTCGCGGCCGCTTGGCTACTGGTTGAACCAGTTGCGCGTCGGTGATGCGGCGGCGCGGACGCAGGCTGCCCGGGGCGTCGGTGAAATCGCCGCGGCCCATGGCGGGAAAGTCGTGGCAGCGGCCATTCCGCTCCTCGTGCCCTGCCTCGATTCGCCAGAGGCGCCGCTCCGGGCTGCCGCCGCCGACGCGCTCGGTCCGATTGGCACGGCCGCCGATGGCGCCGGCCCCCGATTACTGACGCTCTTCGAAGCGGATCCGGATCCGTCCGTGCGCCGGGCCGCGGGCGTGGCGCTCGCTCGCGTCCGTCCTGGCTCCTCGGATCTCATCAGCGGTTCGGCGCGGGTGTTGGCCAGTGACCAGGAGGCCGCTGTCCGCGAGGTCGCCGCCGCCGCGCTCGTCGAAGCTGGTGCGGCCGCCTCGCCTGGGTTGTTGGCCGCCCAGGACGCCCTCGACGATCGCGATCCGATGGTGCGGGTGTTCTCCGCGGCCATCGTCGCCCGTGTCGGCGATCGCGACAGCGCTATGCCGGTGCTTCTGGGCGGACTGTCGAACGGCGACGCGGCGGTCCGTGCGGAGTCGGCCGGGCTCCTCGCCGAGGCCGCGCCTTCCGACCTCGCGGCGGTCCCGGCGCTGATCAGCACACTGCGCGATCCCGACCGTCAGGTGCGGCTGGCGGCCGTCGACGCACTCGCGACGATAGGCCGGCCGGCGAGATCCGCACTCGATCCCCTCTGGCACCTGATCCGGGATCCGGACGAAGACGTCCGCGACCACGCGCTCCGCGCGATTCGATTGATCAAGGAATAGGCGGAAGACTCTCGCAACAATGGCCCGACTGAAGTCGGGCCCTACTGCAGTAGGGCCGCACTTTAGTGCGGCCGATGCGCCCTATCCTCGCGCGGCGCGGAGCGCTGCAACGTACTGCCGTGCGAGCTCGGTGATCTGGGCGAAGTCACCGCGGTCGATCGCGGCTTTCGAAACGAGCTCGCCCCCGACGCCGACGGCCTCGGCGCCTGCCGTGATGAACTCGCCGATCGTCTGAAGGTTCACGCCGCCGGTCGGGCACAACGGGATCTGCGGGAAGGGACCCTTCAGCGCCTTCAGGTACGACGCGCCGCCGACGTTGCTGGCGGGAAAGATCTTGATGATGTCGCCGCCCGCGGACCACGCGGTGAAGACCTCGGTCGGCGTCATCGCACCTGGCAGCACCGCGACCTGACGCTCCCGCGCCACGTTCAACACATCGGACACGACGCACGGCGTGACCAGGAACTCCGCACCGGCGTCGAGCGACCCTTCAGCGAGCGCCCGACTCGTGACCGTTCCCGCTCCGACGAGCACGTCGCCACCGAAGCGCGAACTGACGTCGCGGATCGCCGTCAGCGCGTCCGGTACGGTCATCGTGATTTCGAGCGTGGTAATGCCGCCGGCGACCAGCGCCTCGGCGACTTTCAGGGCGATGGCAGACGATTCGGCGCGGATGACGGGCACGATCCCGCCCTGGCGCAGCATCGTGAGCACGTGGGATTTGGGTCGGCTCGTCGACATGGGGTCGGGCCACCGGCTACGGACGACGGGTGAGCGGGCGCCATCTCGTGCAGAAGCGCGCACTTACAGGCACGTTGGCGTTGGTACCCAGTTTGGTCACCACAGGATCCGGGCGCCGGGTGAACCGGGCTCCCGAACCCTCCGTCTACTCAGATAGAGAAAGAGGATCTGTCATGAATCGCTTTGATTGGACGTTCTCAGGAAGCGCGGAACTGATCACCGGGTTGCTGCTTGCCGCGGCAATCATCGCTGCAGCCTTCGCGTAATCGCTACTGCGTTTCGCCCGTGGGCGCTTGGTAGGTCTTGCGCGCCCGCGCAATCAGGCCGGGTTTCTTGACCCGCACTTCGACTTTGTGCTGCTTGCCATCGGTGGCCGGCGCAAACCCGATTAGATACTGGCTGTGCAGCTCCTGCGCCACGCGTGTGAACGTGGGGCCGAGCTCGTCGGTCTTCTTCAGCTCGAAGTAGCCGCCGCCGGTTTCGTCTGACAGCTTGCGCAGCCCTCGATCCGGGCGCGAGCGCACCTGGCGCTGCCCGTTGAAGTACACGCTCTCGAGGCCGATCGAGTAGATCATCGCCTCGGCCGTGCGCGCGCCGTCGAGCGCGTCGCCCATCCCGATCTTGCTGGCTGTGTCCTCGCCGTCGGTGAAGACCAGCACGACCCGCCGTCCTTTCACTCGCACGAGCTCCTCGTTGCTTGCCTGGATCGCATCGAACAGGCGCGTCGGATTCCCGTAGTCCACGTCTTTCAGCGCCGAGATCAGCTCGTCTCGGTCCGACGTGAAGTCGCGTACGGGAAACTGAATCTTGTCGTTGAATGCGCCAACCATGCCCTTGTCTTCCGGCAGCAGTCGAATCAGGAACTGCTCGGCCGCCTCGCGAAGCAGATCGATCGAGCCGGTCATGCTGCCGCTGGTATCGAGCATCACGACCACCGAAAAGGGCTCGGGCTCGTTCTGGAAGACGACGATGTTCGCGGGCTGGTTGTTGTCGAACACCTCGAAGTCGCTCTGCTGCAGCTCGGGGACGAGCCGCTTGGTCGCATCGAGGACCGTGATGTACAGCGGCACGATCTGCGCGCCGGCCTTGAACGTCGGTTGCTGCGCGAGGAGGACGCACGGTGCCGCAGCCAGCGCGAGCCCCAGAGTCAGGCGGGTCAGTGCAGAGGTCATACCCTGAGAGTAGCAATGCCATCCGACGAATGGCAATCCGGGGCCCCGCGCGGCGTCGGATATACTCCCGGTCCTGTTTCGGCGGAGGATGCATGCGGTTGACGAAGGGAGTGTTGCTGTTTGTTGCGCTCGTCATGTGCGGGCGCCAGGCGGTGGCACAGGAGCTCTGGCCGGGGGCGACCTACGATCCCCGGATCCCGACCTTGAAGGCGGTCATCGGGCACGACGTCGGCGAGGAAATCAGCTCGCCGGAAGAGATCACGATCTACCTGAAGGCCCTGGCTGCGGCGGCGCCGGAACGCACGCGCCTCGTGGAATACGCACGGACCTGGGAGGGCCGGCCGCTTCATGTGATCGTCATCGGCGCGCCCGAACGGATGGCCCGGCTCGACGCGATCAAGGCCGACGTCGCGCGACTGGCCGATCCCCGCCGCCTGTCGTCCGACGAGACGGCGCGTCTCGTTGAGCAGCTTCCCGTCATCGTCCATCTCGAGCACGCCGTCCATGGCAACGAAATCTCGTCGTCGGATGCCGCGCTCGCCGAGGCCTATCACCTGCTGGCGGCGCAGAACGACGCGATGGTGCAGACCATTCTTCGTGAAGCGCTCGTCCTGATCGATCCCCTCGAGAACCCGGACGGGCGCGCGCGTTTCGTCACGTACACGAAGTTCGGGCGGGCGGCGTCGCCGGACGCCGATCCGTTGTCGGCGGAGCACGACGAGCCCTGGCCCGGCGGGCGATCGAACCACTACCTGTTCGACATGAACCGCGACTACATTTCGCTTTCGCAGCCGGAAACGCGAGGGCGGATCCGGATTGGCCTCGAGTACTTCCCGCAAGTCGTCGTGGATCTGCACGAGATGGGCGGGCAGAACACCTACTACTTCGCACCGCCCGCCGACCCGCTGAATCCCTACATCACCCCGACCCAGGCAAAGTGGCTCGAGACATTCGGGCGCGCCAATGCGGCCCGCTTCGACGCGCGCGGGTTCGCCTACTTCGTCCGCGAGGTCTACGACTCCTTCTACCCCGGATACGGCGAATCGTGGCCGATCTACCAGGGCGCGGTCGGCATGACCTACGAGCAGGCGTCGGCGCGTGGGCTCGCCTACAAGCGAGAGGACGGGACGACGCTGACGTATCGCGATGGCATCGTCCATCACTTCAACGCGGCGATCACGACGGCGTACACGGCGGCGACCAATCGCGCGCAGCTGCTGCGCGATTTCGCCGAGTATCGCCGGAGCGCGCTGACCGAGGGCGAAAAGGCCGGGATCCGCGAGTACGTCCTGGTGCCGGGCAGCGATGCCACGCTGGCGGCGCGGCTCGCCGAGAACCTGATGACGCAAGGCATCGAAGTCCGGAAGGCCGACGAGCCGTTCGAGGTCGGATCGCGTCGCGTTCCCGCCGGCAGTTACCTGGTGTCGACGAATCAGCCCTCGAGCCGGCTGATTCGCAACCTGCTGGAGATCGAGGTGCCGCAACCCGAGGCCTTCGTCCGCGAGCAGGACCGCCGGCGGAAGAAGCGCCTCGGCGATCAGATCTACGACCTCACCGCGTGGAGCCTGCCGCTCGTGTTCGACGTGGACGTGGTGAAGAGCGCCACGGCCGTTTCCGCCAAGGCACACCCGATGACTCTCGGCGCCAGCCAAGCCGGAACAGCGCTCCCAGCCGCGAAGGTGGCCTACGTGCTGCCATGGGGGATCGGGGCGGCGGCCACGGTTGGCGAGGCGCTGCGCGCGGGGATTCGGGTGCGACAGGCCTCTAGGCCCTTCACGGCCGCAGGCCGGACGTTTGCGGCTGGCACCGCGATCGTTCGCGTGGCGGAGAATTCCGCCGAGCTCGCGAAGACGCTGGGTGCGATGGCCGCGAGGTCCGGCGCCGAAGTCGTGCCGTTCGACAGCGGCTGGGTGGACTCTGGCATCTCGCTGGGATCCAGCGATGTCGTGCCGCTCAAGGCGCCCCGCATCATGCTGGCGTGGGACGCGCCGACGCAGTCGCTCTCCGCCGGGTGGGCCCGCTACGTGCTCGAGCGCCGCTATCGCCTGACGGTGTCGGCTGTGCGCGTGCCAACGCTGGGCCGGATCGATCTCCGCGAGACCGATGTGTTGATCCTGCCCCAGGGCAACTACGCCGGTGCGATCAACGACGATGGCGTGCGACGGTTGCGGGAATGGATTCGCGCCGGCGGCACGCTGGTCACGATTGGCGAAGCCTCGCGATGGGCCGCCAGCGAGAAGGTCGGGTTGCTCGAGGCGCGTTCCGAGATGCGTGACGGCAAGCCCGAAGGTGGTGACGAGAAGGACAAGGAGAAAGACAAGGAGAAAGACAAGAAGAGCGGCGATTCGTCAGTGCCGTTCAATTACGAGAAGGCTATCCTGCCGGAGCGTGAGCGACCCGAGAACACGCCCGGTGCGGTGCTCCGGGTGAATCTCGACACCGAGCACTGGCTTGCCTCGGGAACGGACGGCGCAATCCAGGCGATCGTCGAGGGGCAGCGCGTCTTCACCCCGGTGAAGCTCGATCAGGGGACGAACGTCGGCGTGTTCGCAACGAAGGACCGTCTTGTGGCGTCCGGACTGGTCTGGGACGAAGCCCGCGACCAGCTGGCCCAGAAGGCGTTTCTCGTCGAGCAGCCCATCGGCGACGGGCACATCATCGCCTTCGCTGAAGACCCGAACTACCGCGCGTTCGCCGAGGCCACCGAGCTCCTCTTCATCAATGGCGTGCTGCTGGGACCCGCACACTAGTTCAACATCGCCGTCGACGGCGGCTCGTTCTTCATCGCCGCCGCGACGGCTTCGGCCTGCTTCATCACGCGCAGCACGTTCAGCCCGAGCAGCTTCCTGATGTCGTCGTCGGACCACTGACGACGGAGCAGCTCCGCGGTCAGCGCCGGATACGTCGACACGTCCTCCAGCCCCTGCGGCGTGACATCAATACCATCGAGATCGCCACCGAGCCCGACGTGGTCGATGCCGGCAACTTTCCTGATGTGGTCGATGTGATCGGCGACCATCGACAGGGTGGCAGGTGGCAGCGGATGGTTCTTCTGCCACGCCTTCAGTCCGGCATCGACCGCGGCGTCGTCGTTCGGGTGGGCCTCCTGGAGCTTGCGCTGCAGCGCGAACGCCTCCAGCGCGCCGGGCGCCGCATCCGGCGCGATGAACCCCGGATAGAAGTTCACCATGACGACGCCGCCGTTCTTCGGCAGCTCGCGCAGGATGTCGTCGGGCACGTTGCGGGGGTGATCGCACAGGGCGCGGGCCGACGAGTGCGAGAAGATGACGGGTGCCTTCGAGACACGAATCGCGTCGGCCATCGTCTCAGCGCGACACATGGCTCAGATCGACGAGCATTCCCAGCCGGTTCATCTCGTGGACGATCGCTTCGCCGAAAGGCGGTGAGGCCGCCATACGCGGGCGTATCCGTCGCGGCGTCGGCCCATGGGGTGTTGCGGCTGTGGGTCAGCGTCATGTAGCGGGCGCCGAGCGCGTACATCATGCGTAGCGTCGCCACCGACGAATCGATCGAGTGGCCGCCCTCCATCCCGATCAGCGACGCGATGCGTCCGCTCTTGAACGCCCGCTCGACATCGGCCGCGGTCAGCGCGAGCGCAAAGGTATCGGGATAGCGTTCGACCATCCGATGGACGACATCGATCTGCTCGAGGGTTGCGGTGACGGCTTTCTGGCCCTGATACGTAGGCCGGCACGTAGACGGACCAGAACTGCCCGCCGACGCCGCCGGCGCGGAGGCGCGGGATGTCCGTCATGATCGACGGCTGGCTCACGCGCAGATCGAGCACGTTCAGGTCGCGGCCGGGGCTCTTCTCGCGCAGCGCCCAGGGAAAGTCGTTGTGGCCGTCGATGAGGGGCACCTGACGATGGAGCGCGCGGGCGCGTTCGAGCAGTGGCGGATCAATCGAGGCGGGGGACTGCGTGGCACCGACAGCCACCGCGCCGGCCAGCGCCAGGAGGAAGACGAACGATCGGATCATCTGGTCATTGTATTGCCGCATCTGCAGTAGGGCCCGACTTCAGTCGGGCCAGACGTCGGCCGGCACTAAAGTGCGGCCCTACTGCGGTTGGCACTAGCGACAGATATTCTGCCCGCGCATCCAGCGGCGATCGCGTTCGGTGCGTTCGGCGAGGCCGGTCATCTCGGACGGCAGACCGGCGATAGCCGTTCGACTGCCGAGTTCGCGGATCTTGTCGGTCACGGCGTCGAGGCCGTCGCAGTCCCGATCGAGGCGCGCGTAGATCGCCGCCCAGTCGAGCGCCTCGTGAACCTGGCCGGCCCAGCCAGGCCACGTCGATTGCCGGCTCCAGCATTCGGCGGCTCGCAGCATGTCGGTAACCGATTCGGAAGCGCTCGCCGACTGCCGTAGCGTCTGGCATCCCGCAGAACCGGCGACGCCCTGCGCCGCCGGCGCGTATCCCGCATAGCCGGGTGGCAGATCGTACGGCGATGGCCCTCCCGCCGGAGGGCTCGGTGGCGGCGGTGGCATCGCACCAGGCGGTGGCGCGGGGCCCTCCGGCCCGTATGGAGACCCTCCCGGCGATTCCGGATAGCTGCCGCTCGGTGGATAGCCCGCGGGTGGATATGCGGCGCCAGGAGGCAACGTCTGATATGGACCGGGCCCCAGCATCGGGCGGCCCGTGACGGCCTGGTCGGCGATGCGCAGCGCCACGTCGATGGCCTGATCGCTCATGTCGCCCTGGCCAGCCGCAAATCGGCTCAACGCCTGTACCTCGACCATCATCTCGGGCACGAAGCGATCGCGATCGCCGCGGCGCGCGCGCGACTGTAACTGGCCGAGCGCCTCCTGGGCGCGCGAGAGAGTGGACAACCGATCTCTCGGCATCAGGCCGAACGGTATCCGATCGTCGAGGCGTGCATGCCACAGGTCCGCGACAACGGCGAGCGAATCGAGGAGGGCCTCCTCCGTCATCACCGCTCCGGCCATTGGCGTCCGGCGCCGGCGCGGCCAGGGTGCTGGCTCGCATGCGCTGGAGGTCACGTCGATCCGCGGCGAGCGCGAGGCCATCGCCCGGATCGACGAGGTGCCGGCGCAGATGCTGCACCAGCGCCAGCTCGCGCTCACGCTGCTCGCGTACGGCAGTGTCTGTCTGTGCCGCGACGCCAGGAGCGAGGCACAAGATGGCGACGGCCGTGAGCCATTTCCGCATGGCCGCTATACTACGGCGGACCGCGCGCGTTAGTGCAGTAGGGCCACACTTTAGTGTGGCCGATGAGCGGCCCGACTAAAGTCGGGCCCTACTGATTCCGACCGACTGCTCCGCGCCGAACGACCGTGGCATCCGCATCGACGCACGTCACCTTCCGCTGGACTGGCAACCTCGCGTTCGAGGTGCACGCGGGCGCGCATGCCATCGTCACTGACGGCGATGGCGAGGCTGGGATCTCACCCGTGCAGCTCCTCGGCGCGGCGCTCGGCGGCTGCATGGGCACGGACGTGGCGCTCATCCTCACGCGCGGTCGTCAGCCGTTGAAAGCGCTCGATGTGGAGCTGCACGCCACTCGCGCCGAAACGGACCCCCGGCGCTTCGTCGGGGTTCGCCTTCATTTTGCGGTGCAAGGGGCGGTCGATCCGGCGCAGCTCGATCGGGCCATCGCCCTCTCGCGCGACAAGTACTGCTCGGTCTGGCACAGCCTCCGCCAGGACATCGCCCTCGAGATCACGACATCCATCGCCGAGTGACCGTGACCCGCACGTCTGCCCGGCTCGCCTACATCGACTGGCTCCGCGGCTTCGCGATCCTGATCATGATCGGCGCCCACACCTTCGACGCCTGGACGTTGCCGGCCGAACGTCTTCGTCCCTGGTACGGCCGCATCGTCATGATCGCGGGCATGGCGGCGCCGCTCTTCCTGTTTCTTGCCGGCGTGGGTGCGGCGCTTGCCGCTGCGGCGCACGTCCGGCGCGGACGGACGATCCACGACGCCTCGCGACTCGTGCAGGGACGTGGCTGGCAGCTCTTCGGCTATGCGTTCCTGTTTCGCCTGCAGTCGTTCGTGCTCGGCGGATTCGCCGTCCCGGCGAACCTCCTGAAAGTGGACATTCTGAACGTGATGGGCCCGGCGATTGCGGTGGCGGGCATGGTTTGGGGTTCTGCCCGAACCCGGGTCGCCAAGGCGATTGGGCTGTCGGTGGTGGCCGTCGCCGTCACCGTCGTCACGCCCATACTCCGTGGGTCCTTCTGGCTCGACGCCCTGCCGGATCCCATCGAGTGGTATTTCCAGCCGGCGAAGGGGAGGGGCACCTTCACCTTCCTTCCCTGGTCCGCATTCCTCTTCGCCGGAGCGGCTCTGGGCGTCGCGATCGACGGAGGCGCGGGACGCATGCGCGCAACGTGGTTTCAGGCGGGCGTCGCCACGGCTGGCGTCCTCCTCTTCGCGGGCGGAGTCTGGGCGGCGCTCCAGCCGATGTTCTTCCCGGGAGCCTATTTCTGGACAACGTCGCCGGCCTATGTTGTGGTACGAGTGGGGCTTATGCTGGTAATGGTGGCCATGGCCTGGTTGTGGACTTCGAGGCCATGGCGCGTCGCTGGCAGGCAGACGCCGCTCGAACGGTTCGGGGCGGGCTCTCTGTTCGTGTACTGGGTCCATGTTGAGCTGGTGTACGGCTTTACGACCCGGGCGCTTCGCCGCCAACTCACGCTGGAGCAGGGAGTTGTTGCCTGGCTGCTGATGTCGGCGGCCATGTACGCCCTATTGCTGGGCTGGAACCGGCTGAGCCTCTCGCGGCTCGATTTCCGAGATACGATGGCAAAGTATTTAAAATCAATGACTTGGGCGCAAAAACCTGCGGCGGGTCAGTGAGGTCGTGTGAAGCGGACTTTTGCATCCGCTTCGATGGCCGTTGAGATCCCTTCGGCAGGCCGATACAATGCCGCACCTTTGGAGCTCGACGGCGTGCGCGACTCCCGCACTCGCCGCTCTTTCAGGGCCATTACATCGCCATGATCAACGTCGCGGCCATCCGGATGCAGCAGTTTGGAGTGCAGTTCTACCAGGCGTCGCTGACCGCCAAGGACATCGACAAGCTCGTGCGGTTCGAGGTCCTGAGTTACGCCGACCAGGCGCACGCGCCGGTGCGGGGAGGCCGTCGCGGCACAGGGCCCAAGATCAACTGGGACCTCCTCGAGCGCCGCATCGCGTCGAGCGATCGTGCTTATCAGCGCCAGATCATTCGCCGCAAGATCGACGAGCTCGTCCAGTACCTACGAGCAGTGTCGCCAGGCGCGCGACCTGCCGTCGATCCCCGGCGCCGTCATCATCTCGTGCGACGAGAAGCTGAAATTCGAGCCCGTCACCGAGACCGCGTCCGTCGGCACTCTCCGCGTTCCGGAACGTGAAGGCATCTTGCGCGCGATCGACGGCCAGCACCGGCTGCTCGCCCTGCACGCCGCGCTCGATCAGATTGGCAACGAGTCGTTCACGGTTCCCGCGATCATCTTCGACCAGCTCCCCGAGGATCACATCGTCCAGATGTTCGTGACGATCAACGCGAAGCACACGCGGCTGAACGCCTCGCACCTGGTTTCGCTGTCTGGCCGCCAGTTGTATCGGGACGACAATCTCGCCGCCGCGCACGACGTTGTCCGCGCGCTGAACGATCGCGAGGATTCGCCGCTCTTCCAGCAGATCAAGCTGCTGGGTGTGGGTCGCGGCAAGGTGGCGCAGGCGCCGCTTGCCCAGGAACTGAAGAAGCTGTTCTCGAGCGACGCGTTTGGGACGGGGCGGCGCGCGGAAGATTTTCGCGACGAGTCGAAGCGCTTCTTCGTGAACTACCTGAAGCAGGTGGCCCAGGTGTTCGGCGCCGCCTGGAACGGCCGGAAGTACAGCATCCGCACGGCGCCCGCGCTGCGCGCGTTCGTGCGCGTGGCGCCGGATGTGATTCGCCGGCTCGATCAGGAGCGCGCCGATCGCACCGACTTCCGCGCGATCGGCCGCGTCATTGCGCCGTGGGGTCGCCGGATCGGCGACCTGCGGTTCGAGACGGAAGGCGCCTGGAAACGCAACGGTTCGTCGGTCGAGCAGCTCACGAAAGAGCTGAAGCTCGCGCTGCAGTACCCCGAGGGAGCAGGCCTCTAAAGGGAGTCGAGATAGATTTCAGTTTCCGACCCTCTAAACCGTGAAAGCGTGTAGTTTTCGGATGTAAGTTCGACACGAAGCTGTAAGCGCCGGCACGGTCTTGTCGGACGGTCCGGACCGAAATCGCGGATTTTCGTTGCCAGGCGCGCGGCATGCCGCTTGCTACTTTACGACCGCGTTAGCGGTCCGATATTACGGCAAGGGCGCCGTGATTGTGCTGGGGAGCCGGGCCGCTGGCAAAAGGGCATCGCGACTACGTGGTGCCCTTTTCTTTTTTCCGCCAGACATCTTGCCGCCGCGGTAAGAGTAATCCCGCCACCCACCCGGAAATTGACCCGGCAGTCCCGCACACGGTGTAGCCATGCGGATCGACCTGAATGCCGACGTCGGCGAGGCGACAACCGAGGCGGCGATGCAGGCCGAGCTGTCTCTCCTCCCGTACCTCACCTCGGTGAACATCGCCTGTGGCGGGCACGCCGGCGACCGGGAAACGATGGCGCGGATGATTCACGCGGCCAGTGCATCCGGCGTCTCCGTTGGCGCGCATCCCGGCTATATCGATCGAGAGGGCCTGGGCCGCCGCGCGCATTCTCTGCCGCACGACGTCGTTCGCGCAATGGTCGCGGATCAGGTCTCGACGCTCATAGCCGCGGCCAGGGCGCAGCGCGTCCAGGTCACCCACGTCAAACCCCACGGCGCGCTTTACAATCAAGCGGCGCGCGATCTCGATCTCGCCAGCGCCGTCGCGGAGGCCGTCGGAGAGAACTCAATGACGCTGTGCTTCGTGGGGCTTGCGGGATCGGCGCTCCTCGAGGCCGGTCGTCAGGCGGGCCTGCGGGTGGCGGCTGAGGCGTTCGCCGATCGCGGCTACGCGTCGGATGGGTCGCTCGTTCCCCGCGCGCAGCCCGGCGCCGTGCTCGATGGCCCAGACGCCGCCGCCCGGCAGGCGCTCGCGATCGTCCGGGACCGTCACGTGATCGCGATCGACGGGACCCGCATCGCGATTGACGCGGATACCTTGTGCCTGCACGGCGATACGCCAGGCGCGCTCGCGATGGCCGAAGCGGTCCGCCGGACGCTCGAGGGAGCCGACGTCCGCGTTGCCGCCTTTCACACCCGCCCGCGATAGCTCCTCATTCTCCAGTCACCCCTTCCCTCGATGCCTGGCACGCCAGCCGCCAAACGCGCCCTTCTCGCAGCGGCGCTCGGCTGGATGCTCGATGCGATGGACGTCCTGCTCTACTCGTTCGTCCTCGACGACGTGCGGCGCGAGTTCGGCATCGACGATCGGATGAGCGGCGTGCTGCTGGCCTTGCCGCTTGCGGCCTCGGCGATTGGTGGAATCGCGTTCGGCCGGCTCGCGGATCGCATCGGACGCACCCGGGCGCTCAGCGGATCGATTCTCGTGTACGCGGTCGCCACCGCGGCGTGCGGGATGGCGACGGACGTCTGGCAACTCGCCATCGCGCGCGTGGTGCTGGGACTCGGGATGGGCGGCGAGTGGGCCACGGGGGCGGCGCTCGTGGCCGAAACATGGCCTGCCGCACATCGCGGCAAGGCGATGGGCCTGATGCAGAGCGCGTGGGCGGTGGGCTACGCGCTGGCCGCGGCAGTCAACGCGCTCGTGCTTCCACGCTTCGGGTGGCGCGCCGTGTTCCTGGTCGGCCTCGTGCCGGCCCTCATCACGCTGTGGATCCGTCGCCACGTGGAAGAGTCGCCGCTCTGGCTCGCGGGCCGCGCCACGCCGCGGCCCGCGAGCGGATTGGGCGCCGTGCTGCGCGGACCGGGCGCGAGCACGACCTGGGTGCTGATGGCGATGAACGCCGCCACGATGTTCGGATGGTGGGGCCTGTTCACGTGGATCCCGTCCTACCTCGCGCGTCCGGTGGATCTGGGTGGCGCCGGTCTGTCGATCGTTCGATCCTCCACCTGGATCATCGTGATGCAGGTCGGCATGTGGTGCGGCTACGTGTCGTTCGGGTTCATCGCCGATGCGATCGGCCGGAAGAAGAGCTACGTGATCTATCTCGTCATCGCCGCGGCGCTCGTGCCGGTCTACGCCATGACGCGAGACGTCCGCTGGCTCCTCGTCCTCGGTCCGTTCCTGGCGTTCTTCGGCACCGGCTACTTCAGCGGCTTTGGCGCGGTGAGCGCCGAGTTGTTTCCGACACACCTCCGCGCGACGGCGCAGGGCCTCACGTACAACGCCGGCCGCGCGCTCAGCGCGCTCGCCCCCGTCGTCGTCGGTGCGCTGGCCGTGGGCCGGGGCCTGGGGTGGGCCTTCCTCGTCACCAGCGTGGCGTTCGCGCTCGCCGCGGTGCTCTGGATCTGGATTCCGGAAACGAAAGGAAGAACGCTGATGTAGGGGCGCACTGCGTGCGCCCTACGCTGGGTCCGCCTGTGCCTCCGGAGGCTTCTTCCGCCGCGCGCGTTGATAGACGAACGACACGGCAAGGAGCACAACGCCGACGCCGATGAACCCGAGGATGCGATAGATCCCGCCGAGCGCCGACAGATCGACGAGGAAGACCTTCAGGACGGTGATCCCGAAGAGTGCCATCGCCAGGTAACGTATCGGTGCGAAGTTGCGCCACATCCCGACGGCGATGAACGCGCTGGCGCAGAGCGTCCAGATGAAGGACAGGGCCAGGCTGCTGGCGAAGCCGGCGTCCGCTGACGTCTCGCCGTGCAGATCCCAGTAGACACGGTTCTCGGCCGAGAGCGCGACCACCAGCATCACGCTCGCCAGCAGCACCGCCAGCAGCATGCCTTGTTCGCTCTCTCGCTGCCCGCGTGTGGCGAACGCACGATACCGCCAGGCCGCGAGGTAGAGGACGCCGGCGAGGAAAGCGCCCACGGCAAACGGCTGATCGCGAAACAGGCTGAACACTGTCGGCGTGGAGCTGAGCGACAAGGCGATGTATCGGAGGATGGCGGCAATGATCAGGGCGAAGCCGCCGAGCCGAAACCACGGCTGCGAGAGTTGCAGGCCGACGAGGATCACGGCGAGCCCTTCGATGCCCAGCGCGACCGTCAGCCACGGGCCGTCGAGACGCAGCGCCAGCGCAATGGTCACGGCGCCGACGGCTACGGCCAGCGCATGCAGAGCGGCGGCGCGGTCACGGCTCCGCAGCAGCCACGCGATGGCGAGGTGAAGGACGCCGATGGCAAGGACGGCGAGCGGAGCGAGGGCCAGCGCCACGTGTTCGATGGCCACGTAGACCATCGCGATCAACGCGTAGCCGTTCAGATGCTGCAACTGGTTGTCGGCGCGGCCCAGCGGCCGATCGAAACGAAACACGATGTCGAGCTGCGCAACCGCGTGAAGCGCGAACACCGCGATCGCCGACACCAGGTTCGGGACGATCCACTGGCTGCTCTGGTGGGTGTCGAGCCAGGCCACGAACGGCAGCACCACGAGAACCCACGCGGCCAGCCGCAGCGCGGTCGAGCCGATCCGCACTGCTATAGCAACGGTGACGACGGTCGCGGCGATGAAGTACACCCAGAGGGCGACGCCGTGGCCCTGAAGGATGGCGATCGAGCAGGCGTGGTAAAGGAGAGGACCCAGGCCGAGCACGATCGCAACCACGTCACGCCCGCGGTGCCGCACGTGGGCGCGCAGGATCGCCAGGAACAGCACGCAGAAGAGCGTGAGGAAGAGCTCGGTCCGCAGCCACTTCGCGCCGGAGTAGTAATCCGATGCCCACGCCGCGATGGTGAACCACGTGAACAGGAAGCTCAGCGCGTTCAGGACCGGCCAGTCGTGCCGCTGCGCCAGGAATAACGTGCCGCAGACGAGGACGGCGTCATAGGTGAAGAGTGTGATCTGCGCGTCGTGGCCGCTCCCGACGAGGAACGGCGTCGCGAATCCGCCGCCGACCGCCATCAGCGCAAGGCCCAGCGCCTTCTGCCGATCGGCGAGCCACGCCGCGCCGGCGGTCACGGCGACCAGCCACACGAACGCCGGCGTCTGCCCGATCAGCCCGTAATAGCTGAACGCGGCGTAGACCGAGAGGAACAACGCCGCGAGACCGCCACCGGCGACGACCTGCCCGTAGGCGCGGTAGCCTCGCCGCGCGAACCGATCGCCCGCGACCGCCAGGCCGAGACCCGCGACGACCCCGAGCCCGACGCGCATCGACTCCGTGATCCAATCGTTGTCGAACGCGTATTTCAGAAAGAACGCCACCCCGAGGATCAAGACGATCGTGCCGACCCACAGCATCAAGCGTCCGCCGATGGCTTCTTCCAGCCCACCGGAAGACTCGAGGTCGGCAGCGGTGAGCGAAGGAAGGGGACTGACCGGCGGCACGTCAGCAGGCGGCACGGCCTCGATCGCGGGGATCGCCGGTGCCGTCTCGGTGGGCGTTGGTGACGGTGCCGGCTTCGGTGTCTGGATCACAGGCGCCGCGGCCGTTGCCGCCTCGATCGGTGTAGGGCTCGCAGCGGGTGGCTCGGGCGTCGGGACCGTCGCGCCGGCCGGGCTCCGATGCTCGAGCGCATGCAGCTGCGCTCTCAGCTCGCGCAGCTCGCGCTCGAGGCGGGCCATCTTCGCCCACGCGAGGATCGGCAGCACCATCGCGAGGCCGCCGGCGAGGACGAGAGCGAGGACGCCGAGGAGGATTGCCAGCATGAGTCATCGCCGCGCGCGCGGCGAGCCGAGTGTACCATCGGCGAGCGGGCCTTCGACGTATACTCCCGCCGTGCGGGTCGTGCGCCTCGCCGTGCTTCTGGCGCTTGCGCTATCGTCAGCCGCGTGCCTGGTGGTCGGCCTGCAACCCGTCTACGAACCAGACACCATCGCGTTCGATCCCAGCCTCCTGGGCACCTGGATGAGCGATGAGGACCGCGTCACCGTCGCGATCGAGCGCGGCGAGTGGCACTCGTATCACCTGACGATCACGGACCGGGACAAGACCACGCGATTGTCCGCTCGCCTGACGCGCGTCGGCGACCTGCTGCTGCTCGACGTCACCCCGCTCGACGGAACCGACATTGAGCCGCTGCAGATCCCCGTGCACGGCATCTTTCGCGTCACCCTGGAGACCGACACCCTCAGCGTGTCGAATCTCGATTACGACCACTTTCTCGCCGTCGCGTCCCGGGGCGAGACCGGCTTTGCCCTCGACGAGCGCAAGAACGTCGTCATCACGCTGCAGACGGCGGACCTTCGTCACTGGTTGCACGAGCACGCCGGGGACGCTGGCCTGTTTTCGACCCCGGCGATATTGAAACGGCAGGAAGAGCGGCAGCCTTAACGGTGCGTCGGGTGCGACGCACCGATCTCGCTATGCGGCCGAGACGTGTTGCCGGACCAGCTCGCGGCGCAGAATCTTCCCGATCAGACTTTTCGGCAGTTCCGATCGGAACTCGAAGGCGATTGGCACCTTGAAGGGTGCGAGCACGGCGCGGCAGTGGCCGCGCAACTCGTCTTCCGTGGCCGTCGCGCCGGCGCGCAGAACCACCCACGCCTTGACCGCTTCCCCTCTCAAGCTGTCTGGGACGCCGGCGACGCCGACTTCGGCGACGGCCGGATGGCCGCTCAGGACCTCTTCGACTTCCCGCGGCCACACCTGGTAGCCGCTCGTCTTGATCAGGTCCTTCTTGCGATCGGTGAGGAAGACATACCCGTCATCGTCCATGTATCCGATATCGCCGGTGTGCAGCCACAGGCGCCCGTCCGCTCGCCGCCGCAGCGCCTGCGCCGTCTCGTCGGGGTTCCGCCAGTAGGCCTTCATCAACTGCGGCGCCGCGATCAGCAACTCGCCGGCCTCGCCCCGCGGCATCTCGCGCTCACCCGTGTCCGCATCGACGATGCGCGCGTCCACGTCGGGCAGCGGCACGCCAATCGATCCGAGCTTCGCGCGACCCTTCAGCGGGTTGACCAGGCACGCCATCATCCCTTCGGTGAGCGAATAGCCTTCGATGATGCGGCCGCCGGTCAGCGACTCGAACTCCGACTTGGTCGCGGCCATCAGCGCCGCCGCGCCAGAAAACGACACCTTGATCGACGAGAAGTCCACCTTGCCCTGCCGTACGAGCGGCGAATTGAGCATCGCCTGGAACAGCGTCGGCACGCTCATCATGAACGCCGCGCGCGTGCGCTGGATCGTCTGCAGCACATCGGACACGTCGCGCGGGTTCGGAATGAGCGCCATCGGGCTGCCGCTGACGACGCCGAGGCCGAGGCCGCCGACATTCGCGTAGACGTGGCAGAGCGGCAGCGGCAGGAGCACCACGTCCAGACCGGATCGAAACGACGACCGCGTCCACGCGTGGATCTGCTGGCCGGCGTGCGTGAACGCGCGATGCAGGCCGACCACGCCCTTGGGCGTGCCGGTCGTGCCGCCGCTCGCCAGCACGATCGCGTCCTCGTCCGCGCTCACGCGCACCGGTGGCGGGCGCTGGCCGGCATGGGTCCGGAGCAAGTCCTTCCACCACACGTCGCCCGCCGCGAGCCTGATCCGGTGTCCGTCCTTGCGCTCCTTGAACAGCGTGAAGAGCAGTGCGAGGCGCGCCGGGAAGTATTCCTTGATATTCGTCGCGATGACGCGCTCCAGCGACGTCTGCGACTGCACGGCCTTGACGCGGGGATAGACGCGGGTCATCGCGATGGCCAGTCGTGCGCCGCTGTCGCGCAGCAGCCCGGTCAGCTCGTGCTCCGTGTAGATCGGGTTCAGCGCGGCGACCACCGCTCCGAGCTTCCACAGCGCGAACTGCGCAATCACCCACTGGGGGCAGGAGGGGAGAATCACCGCCACGCGGTCGCCGCGGCGCACGTTCAGCGACGCCAGTCCGACCGAACACGCGTCAGACTGGTCGTCGAGCTCTTTCCAGGTCAGGCGCCGATCTTTGAAGATGATGGCCGTCGACGCCGGCCGATCCGCCGCATGGCGCCGCAGATGGTCCACCAGCGTGCCTTCGTCGTATTCGAGCGATGGCGGGACGTCGGCGTCGTAGTGCGCGAGCCACGGGCGCTCCTGCATGTCTGACCAATCTACGCGGGGCGGCTCGGTGGATTCAAGCCTCGTCTCTAAGGGTTTAAGGGTCCGAGGGTCGAAGGGTCGAAGGTGAGTTTGCACTCTCGTTGTTAACGTCGTGTGCTCGACTGCCGTCTTTAACAGTCGTGACCCAAAGGGCGTACCCGCGGCCCATCATCCTCGGCGTTTTGGTGCTCGGCCTCGCGAATGCCCTTGTGACCGCCAAGGGCGTCACCCGACGAGTCGTCGTAACGGGGCCCACATTGCCGGCGCCGCTCGACATCACGGATCAGGCGGCGCTGGCAAACGTGTGGGGAGGGGAATTCATTGGAGCACCGGCAGTGGAACCCGACTCACCGTGGTCCCGATACGAGGTGGCGTTCTACGTGCAGCCGCCGCGCACTGAAGCCGTGAGAAAGATGTATGTCGTTATCTACGTCAGAGATCCGACGAATGGAGCCGGCCTTGTCTATCTTCCCGGTCGCGGGGAGGAACACTACCGGCTGAACGTCAGGACCATCCTGCGCGAAGGCCAGGATGGAAAGTGGCACCATGCGAGTGAGGCGTGGAACGAGGCGATCAGCAAGCGCGTCGGATCGCGCCCTTCGACCCCTTAGACCTTGAGACCCTTCGACCTTCGCTAAGCGAACAATTGCGCCAGCAGCGCCTTCTGCGCGTGCAGCCTGTTTTCGGCCTGATCGAACACGACGGATATCGGCGATTCGAGAACCTCGGCGGTCACCTCCTCGCCGCGGTGCGCCGGCAGGCAGTGCATGAAGAGTGCGCCCGGCGCGGCCAGGGCCATCAGCGCCTCGTTGACCTGATAGCCGGCAAAGATGGCGCGCCGTTCGACCCGCTCGTCTTCCTGCCCCATCGACGTCCACACGTCGGTGTAGACGGCGTCGGCGCCGCGGACCGCTTCGCGCGGATCGGTGAACAGCTGCAGGCGGCCGCCGTCCCGGGCAATGCGCTGCGTCTGGTCCTGCACGCGACCGGGCAGCTCGTAGCCGAGCGGCGTGGCCACCCGTACCCGCATGCCGAACATCACGCACGCGTGCGCCAGCGATGTCGCGACGTTGTTCCCGTCGCCGACGTAGGCGATGGTTCGGCCTTCGAGCGTGCCCAGATGCTCGCGCAAGGTCATCAGGTCCGCGAGCGCCTGGCAGGGATGCTCTTCGTCGGTCAGCGCATTCACCACACGTAAGCCGGGTGCCGCCGCGGCGAACTCGTCGATGATCTGCTGCGCGAACGTCCGGATGACCACGGCATCCACCCAGCGTTCGAGGTTGCGCGCGACGTCCGCGATGGGTTCGCGCTCGCCCAGCGCCACCTCGGCCGGAATAAGCATCGGCGCGCCGCCGAGCTCCCGGATGGCGACCTCGAACGTGACCCGGGTCCTGAGCGAGGGCTTGTCGAAGAGGAGCGCCACGTGTCGGCCGGTCAGGACCCCTACGGCGGGGCTCTCGGCGCCGCGCGCGGCTTTCATGGCTGCGGCGCGATCCAGGCACCGCTCGACGTCCTCGGGCAACGCGTCGAGCAACGAGACGAACGATCGCCTCCTCGCCGGGAGCATCGACGTGCGGTCGACGCGGGGAGATTTCACGGCTCGAATGCGGGCTGGGACCCGCGCGGCACTTGGTCGGCTCATGTCCGGTACTCCCCGTTGATGCGAACGTATTCAGCGCTGAGATCGCACGTCCACACGGTCGCGGTGCCGGGACCGCCGGTCCCGAGGTCCACGACGATGTCGATTTCCGACTGCTTCAGATGCTCTGCCGCTTGCGGTGCCCGGTCGTCATGCGGCTGCCCGTCGCGAAACAGCGTGACGCCGCCGACCTCGACCGCCGCATGGTCGAGGGCGAACCGCGCTCCCGATCGGCCGGCCGCCGCGACGAGGCGGCCCCAGTTCGGATCGGCGCCGTGCACCGCGGTCTTCACGAGCGGGGAGTTGGCGATGGTCTTGGCCGCGCGAACCGCTGCGTCCCGCGACTCGCCACCGGTCACCGTAATCGCCACGAGCTTGGTCGCGCCCTCGCCGCCCCGCACGATCTCCAGCGCCAGCGCCAGCGCCACCGCTTCGAGCCCCGAGACGAGCGCGGTGTACGAGCCCTCGTCGATCGCGACGTCGCTCGCGCCGCTGGCAAGCGCGACCAGCGTATCGTTCGTCGAGCACTCGCCGTCGACGGTGATCGCGTTGAACGTGCGATCGGCCACCTCGTCGAGCGCCTTCTGAAGGAGCGCCGGCGCCACCTGCGCATCGGTCGTCAGGAACGCCAGCATTGTCGCCAGCATCGGCTCGATCATGCCGGCCCCTTTGGCGATGCCGCCAACGTGAAAGGCGCCGGCCGGCGTTTCGACGCGTACTGCGCGCTCCTTTGGCGCGAGATCCGTGGTCATGATGCCAAGCGCCGCGGCTTTCCCGTCGCGAGACAGGGCGGAAACGGCCGCACGACAACCCGCGAGCACACGCGGGCGGTTCAGGTGCACGCCGATGACGCCAGTGGACGCGACCAGCACCTGGTCGACGGGACAGCCGACCTCACGGGCGATCTCGGCTGCCATCGCCTTCGCCGTCTCGAGCCCCTGATTTCCCGTGCACGCGTTGGCGCACCCGCTGTTGACGATCACGGCGCGAACGAGGCCGCCGGCGTGTGCGAGATTGGCACGTGACACGAGGACCGGCGCGGCCTGCACCTGGTTCGTCGTAAACAGCGCGGCGCCCGCCGCCGGCTTGTCGGCGACGATCAGCGCGATGTCAGGCGCGCCCGACGCCTTGATCCCGGCCGCAACACCTGCAGCCCGGAATCCCGCCGGCGCGGTAATTCCGCCGATGGACGCCGTTACTGACACGCGTACGCCTGTGTCCGTGCGGGCGGATGAATCTCGTCCAGACGCAGCCGCATCGCCGACTGGCCGCACTGGCGGAACAACGGGCAGCCAGCGCAATCGACCGCGATCTTTTCCGGCAGCCACGCGTGCGGCACCAGCGAGAAGCCGAGCCGCGCGAAATACGCGGGCTCGTGCGTGAACGCGCAGATCGCGTCGTACCCGTCCGCCCGCGCCTCGCGCGTCAGCGAGTCGACGAGGGTGCGGCCGTAGCCGAGGCCCCGCAGGTGGTCGTCCACGACCAGCGAACGCACTTCGGCGACGCTGCCGCTGAGCGGCGCCAGCTCCGCGCATCCAGCGACGTCGCCATCGTCCACGACGACGACGAAGCGATCGGCGTGCCGCGCGATCTCCTCTTCCGTGCGTGGCAGCAGGCGGCCCGCCGCCTGGTGGCGTGCGATCAGCGCGTGAATGCCCGCCACGTCGTCAGGCGTCGCCGGACGGATGACCGGCGCATCGTTCTCCAGGCGGCGCCGGGCGTTCGACGGTGCGGCGACAGATGCAGCAATCATGACGCGCCTCCAACACCCGCCATGGCGGCGTCCAGCACCGTCACGGCTTCATCGATCTCCGCCTCGGTGATCGTCAGCGGCGGCAGAAGGCGAAGCACCGTCTTGGCGGTGGCGTTCGCGAGCAGTCCCAGCGGCCTGGCGGCCTCGACGACGTCGGATGCGGGGAGGGCGAGCTCGAGGCCACGCATGACCCCCGCGCCGCGCACGTCGAGCACCATCGGATGACGCGTCGCCAGCTCCCGAAGGCGTCGCTCGAAATGTGCGCCGACGCGCGTGACGTGCGCCAGCAGGCCGCCGTCCAGCAGCTGATCGACGAAGTACAGGCCGGCGCGGCAGGCGAGTAGATTGCCACCATATGTGCTGCCGTGATCGCCTGGTGAGACGGCCCGCGCCACGTCTTCCTTGATCAGCGCGGCGCCGATCGGAAGGCCCGCACCGAGGGCCTTGCCGATCGCGATGAGATCCGGCGTCAGGCCAAGAACGGGCGAGTAGAACGCGTGGCCCGTCCGGCCCAGTCCGCTCTGCACCTCGTCTGCGATCACGAGGGCGCGCGTGCGGCGCGCGGCGTCGTTCACGGCCGCGGCAAACGCCGGCGACAGCGGACGGATACCACCTTCGCCCTGAATCGGCTCGAGCACGATCGCCGCGGTCTCGCCCGTGACGGCCGAGGCGAGGGCGTCCGGATTGTCAGCGTCGACGAACGTCGCGCCCGCCACCAGCGGCCCAAAGGGCTCGCGGTAATGCGGGTCCGCGGTGATCGAGAGCGAGCCGAACGTGCGGCCGTGAAAGGCCCGCGACAAGGCCACGAACCGGGTGCGCGCCGTCTCGCCCCGCGTGAACCAATAACGGCGCGCAAACTTCAGGCACGCTTCGACCGCCTCGGTGCCGCTGTTGCAGAAGAACACGCGATCGAGGCCGGACAACCGGCAGAGCTTCTCGGCAAGCGGCCCCTGGTACGGATGGAAGAACAGGTTCGACGTGTGCACCAGCACGCGCGCCTGCTCGGCGATCACCGCGGCGAGTCCCGGGTTCGCATGGCCCAACGCGGCGACACCCACGCCCGACGTGAAGTCCAGGTAGCCCGTGCCGTCCGTGTCCCACACGCGCGCACCTTCGCCGCGTACGAGCACGATTGGCGCGCGGCGGTAGACCTGCAGCACGTGTTTCGCTTCCGTCTGTCTGACCTGATCGGCCGTAAACGTCTCTGTCAGGGTCGTCACGATGTCGCTCCGAGGCGGGGTGGCGATCCCGCCGTCACAATCCGGGTCATCCGGTCCTCTGCCTTCGAGGTGTGACGAAGCGCGGCGGCAATCGTTGCCGGCTCACGCCCGTCGATCAGGAGGACTTCTTCCGTACCTGCGGCCTCGAGGAGCTCGCCGCCCAGCTTGAGCACGAGCGGCATCATTGGAGCAGGCCCAGGCGCTCGTCGAAGCCGAACGCGACGTTGAAGTTCTGCACCGCCTGTCCGGCCGCGCCCTTCAGCAGGTTATCGAGGCACGAGACGACGATCAGCCGGCCAGTGGCCAGGTCCAGCTTCCAGCCGATATCGCAGAAGTTGGTGTGCGCAACGTGCTTGATTACCGGCAATGCATCGCCGCGCAGCCGGACGAACGGCGCGCCGGCGTAGGACTGGCGATACACCTCTGCGATCCGCGCATCCGTCGTACCGGACGGGACGCGGAGGTAGATCGTCTCGAGGATGCCGCGGTCGAGCGGCACGAGGTGCGGCACGAACGTGACGTCCATCCCGAGCTCCTGCTCGATCTCGGCGGCGTGACGGTGGGCGAAGACCCCATACGCCGACAGGCTTTCGTCCACCTCGCAGAAATGCGTGCGCTCGCTTGGCGCCTTTCCGGCCCCCGAAACACCTGACTTGGCGTCGATCACGATGTCGCTGGTCACGAGGCCTGCATTCACGAGCGGCGCCAGCGCCAGGACCGCGGCCGTCGGGTAGCAGCCGGCACAGGCGATGAGGCGCGCACCGGGCAGCAGCGCGGCGGTTCGCTCCGTCATCCCGTAGGCCGTCCCCATCGGCAGGGAAGGGACCGTGGGGTACCAGCGGGCGCGACGATCGGCGTCGCGCAGGCGGAATGCGCCGGACAGGTCGAAGACGCGCACGTCCTTCTGGAGGAGCGCCGGCACGACATCGGCCGACGCCTCGTCGGGCAACGCAAGAAAGACGGCGTCGAGCGCCTGCAGCCGGTCGCTGTCGAACGGCTCGATCGGGCCGTCCCAGATGCCCGACAATCCAGGCAGGACTCGCGCGGTCGCCTTCTGCGACGCCATCGTGGCCGTCAGGGCCACCCGCGGGTGCCGGGCCAGCAGGCGGACCAACTCCTGCCCCGCGTAGCCCGTGGCGCCACCGACCCCGACCGAGATTCGTGCGTCGCTCCCCATCCTCTGAGTCTTTATGCAGCCGAGCGGATAACTATACGACAGTGGAGAGACCAGATCAACAATTATTGACGGATTCGCCCATGAACTCTTGTGCGGGGTTGGCAGCACGTGTATACTCATTCGTCCGACTGCATAAATATGAAGGCACGGCGGCAGGCGCTCATACTCGACTTGCTCGGACGCGAGCCGGTGCGCAATCAGGAACAGCTGCGTCGGGGGTTGAGGGCAGTCGGGGTCGTCGCGACGCAGGCGACCTTGTCGCGCGATATCAAGGAGCTGGGGCTGGTCAAGCGCGCTGCTGACGGCGCCTATCAGCGCCCGATGCCGTCGCTGACGGCAGCCGGCGGCTCGGCGTCGGCCCTCAGCCGGGCGGTGACCGAGTTCGTGACCGGCGTCGATCGCGTGCAGCACATGGTCGTGCTGCGCACCGGACCAGGGCAGGCGCATGCCGCGGCGATCGCCATCGATCGGGCGCAACTGGCCGACGTCGTGGGAACAATCGCGGGGGACGACACCATCCTCGTGATCGCGCGGGATGTTCGCGGCGCACGTGCGCTGGCGGACCGGTTGACCGGCTTGATTCAGCTGTGAAGGCCATGTCTCATCCTCGAACCATCGTGCTCGCGTTTGACGGCGATCCCGCCGCGGCAACGGCGATCAGCCGCCTCGCCGATCGTCTGTCGGCGGAGATCGCAACGGTCACGCTCGATCTCGGCCAGGGCGGCGATCTGGAGCACGTGCGCGAACAGGCGACGACGGCCGGCGCCGCCCGCGCCCATGTCGTCGATGCCCGTGAGCGCTTTGCCGGCGACATCCTTCTGCCCGTGCTTCGCGCCGGCGCCGCACACCCTGCCGCGACCACGCCGGCGTCCCTTGCCCGGCCGATCGTGGCAGCCGTACTGGTCGAGGTCGCGCGAATGGAGCGCGCCAGCGGCGTCGCACACGGCGCCAGCGGTGACGCGCGCGCGGCCTTCGAACGTCTGCTGGCGGATGCCGCGCCCGATCTCGCCGTCTTCGCCCTCGAGGACATCGCGACCCTGCGCCGCGGGCGCGATCCAAAGGTCACCACGAACCTGTGGGGCCGTCTCGTTCGATTGCCCGCCGCCGAGACCGAGGAGGCGCTCGACCGCTCGATCTACTCGCGCACCACGGATCCCCTCGACGGGCACCCGCACCCCGCCGTTGTCGAGCTGACCTTCGAGCGCGGGCAGCCGGCGGCGATCAACGGGATCCCGATGCGGTTCCCCGAGCTGGTCGAGGTGCTGGACACGATTGCCGGCGATCACGGCGTTGGCCGTGCCGACCGCACGCGTCGCGGCGCCGTGCGGCTGGAGCGTGAGATTGGTGAGTCGCCGGCCGCCGTCACGTTGTCGGCGGCACTCGACGAACTGGAGCGCGGGGCCCTGGATGCCGGGTTGCTGACGCTCAAGACCTCGCTGGTCCCGCAATACGCGGCGCTGGCGAACGACGGCGGCTGGTGGTCGCCGGCGCGGCGCGCCCTCGACGCGTTCAACGACTCGGCGATGGCTGCGATCACCGGAACGGTCCGCTTGATGCTGTTCCGCGGCGGCTGTCGCGTGGTCGGCTGCGAGATCGGTCCGGTCACCGCCGTCGAGACCACGGCAAACGAAATTGGCGCCGCCCAGCCGGCGATGTGACCCCGGGATCCACACCACATGTCCACTCTCTGGTCCGGCCGCTTCGACAGCGAGCCCAATGCCGCCGTGTTCGATTTCGGCGCCTCGTTCCGCTTCGATCGCCGCCTGTTCGAAGACGATGTGATCGGCAGCCTCGCGTGGGCGGAGGCGTTGAAGACCGCCGGCGCGCTGTCGGACGACGATGCCGCCGCGATTGCGGCGGCCCTGGAGGACATACTCACGACGGGGCAGGCCGATCCTGCGTGGGTGTCCGGCACGGACGAAGACGTCCACTCGTTCGTCGAGCGCCAGCTGGTCGAGCGAATCGGGGATGCCGGCCGCCGGCTTCATACGGGACGTTCGCGGAACGAGCAGGTCTCGCTCGATCTGCGCCTGTTTCTCCGGCGCCGCATCGCGCTGCTCGAACGCGCCATCCGGCGGGTGATCACGGCGTTTGCGTCGCTGGCCGAGCGGTGCGGCGATGCGCGCATGCCCGCCTACACGCACCTGCGCCGGGCGCAGCCGGTGCTGATTGCGCACTTCCTGCTCGCACACGCGGCGGCGATGCGACGCGACCATGCCCGCTTCGCCACGGCCGCCGCGGAGGCCGACGCGCTGCCGCTCGGATCCGGCGCCGTGGCCGGCACCAACTACGCGATCGATACGGCGTCGCTGGCCCGCGCGCTCGGCTTTTCACGCGTCGTCTTCAACAGCATCGACGCGTCCGCTGATCGCGATTTCGTCTCGGCGTTTCTCCACGCCTGCGCGCTGACGATGGTGCACCTGAGCCGATTCGCGGAAGACATGGTGATCTTCAGCGGCGAGGAGTACGGGTTCTTCGAGCTCTCGGATGCGGCCTCGACAGGCAGCAGCATGATGCCGCAGAAGAAGAACCCCGACCCGCTCGAACTGGTGCGCGGGAAAACCGGGCGCGCGATCGGTCACCTCGCGGGATGGCTCGCGACCATGAAAGGGCTGCCCAGCGGGTACAACAAGGATCTGCAGGAAGACAAGGAAGCCGTGTTCGACGCCGACGCGACGTTGGCCGGCTCGCTCGAGGCGGTCGCGATTGTCGTCGAGGGGCTGACCGTGCACACCGAGCGCGCGGAGCGGGCAGCGGCCGGCCTGCTGCTGGCCACCGACGTCGCCGACTATCTGGTGGGCAAGGAACTGCCCTTCCGGCGTGCGCACGAGCTCGTCGGCGCCATGACCCGCCGCCTCCTGGCCGAGGGACGGGACTTTGAATCGCTGCCGCTGGCAGAATGGCGCGGCTACTCGGAGCTCTTCGACGCCGACGTCATCGACCGCGTGACGACGCGGGCGTCGGTCGAGGCCAGGCGGACGCCTCAATCGACCCATCCGGGAGCCGTTCAGGCGGCCCTCCGGGAGCTTCGGGGCTGGCTGGACAGCGAGTCCGCAGAGCCCCGCTGATTCGCGGGGTGCGTGATCAAAACGACACATTTTCTGGGGGGCGACCTTGCCTCGGCGGGAAACCCTTTGCTAAACTGCTTCGGCCGCACCCACGCGAATCTTTCCAAGTGAGACAACGAGTCCTTCAGGGGGCTTGATGCAGCAGCGCCAGCCTCGTCTCGGCGACATAGTCGATGACTATTGTCCGCGCGAGCGCCGAATCACGAATCACGCCGTCGTCGCCATGGTCGGCGACGAAGTGCGTCAGACCCGATGCACCACCTGTGACAGCGAGCACGAGTTCAAGCAGGCTAGGGTGCCGCCACAGCGCCGCAAGAAGGATGTCCCCGGGGCGCTCTACCAGCAGGTGCTGGCTGGCATGCCCCGCAAGGTCCCGCCGGCAGGTCTTGACGCTCCACCCGACAGCTCAGATGACACCGTACTCATGGCCGACACAGAATCCGAAGTGATACCCGAAGATCCCGCCGAGGTCGAGCCCGCCGGGGCCGTGAGCGTTGACGAGGCCGACGGGCCCGTGCATCGCCCGCTGATCCGTGCGACGCTACCCCGGCTCACCGACGATCCGCCGCAGCGGCGCGAGCCCGAATTCACGATGCGCGGTCCCGTCGGTCCGCGTCCCGGCAAGTTCGGGAAGAACGGCTTTCGCGGGCATCGCCCGGGGGGCCCGGGGGGACACCCCGGGGGCCATGGCGGGCACCAGCCGAACGGCAACCGCCCTGTCGATGGCAACCGCGAGGCGTCCGGCAACCGCGCGCCTGGCGGCAAGCGCCACGGCCACGGGCCCCATCGTCCCGGCGGCAGTCGGCCGGGTCCGTCGCCTCACGGCAGCGGACGGGGCCCCCGGCCCGGCGGCCCGGGCCGCGGCGGCAAGAAGTCGCCCCGGTAAATGTCGGAGCTCGCCGGCACGCATGGCCTGATCATCGGCGTCGCCAACAAGCGGTCGATCGCATGGGCCATCGCCAAGGCGGTGTCGGACGCGGGCGCCCGGCTCGCGGTCACATATCAGGGCGAACGTCTCGAGGAGAACGTCCGTGAGCTGGCGGTCGATCTCGCCAATCCGCTCGTGCTTCCCCTGGACGTCAGCAGCGACGAGCAGATCCAGGATGTCGCCAATCGGTGCGGCGAAGCCTTCGGCGGCCTCGATTTCGTTGTCCATGGCGCCGCGTTCGCGCCGCGTGACGAGCTCGCCCGTCCGTTCCTCCACACCTCGCGCGAGGGCTTCCGCCTCGCGCTCGACGTCAGCGCGTATTCGCTGATCGCCGTGGCACGCGCCACCGCGCCGCTCCTCGAGAAACGGGGCGGTGGCAGCATCCTGACGCTGACGTATCTGGGCAGCGAGCGCGTGTTTCCGAACTACAACGTGATGGGCGTGGCCAAGGCCGCGCTCGAAGCGTCGATGCGGTACCTCGCCGCCGATCTGGGCGCCAGGAACATCCGCGTGAACGCGATCTCGGCCGGACCGATCAAGACGCTCGCCGCGTCGGGCATCGGCGGCTTCTCGGGGATCCTGCAGGTCTACCGCGAGCGCTCGCCCATGAAACGAAACACCGAGACGAGCGAGGTGGCGGATGCGGCGCGGTTCCTGCTGGGACCAGGCGGGCGCGGCATCAGCGGGGAAGTGCTGATGGTCGACGCCGGCTATCACATCATGGGACTCTGAACCCCCACTCTTCCACGCGAATCCGTTCCGTCGCGATGCCCATCTCGCGCAGCATCCTCGGGACGTCGTCCACCAGCGCTTCCGGGCCACACACGAAGCACAACGTCTCCCGGCTGACGACTGCGGCCTTGAGCAGTGTCCGATCGATGCGGCCCGAGCCCCCGTCCCAGGGGCCGCCGGCGTGTCTCGTCACGGTGCGGACGTATGTCAGGCGGCCCGACGACGACAGCGCGGTGAGCTCGTCGTCGAACGCAAACTCGTCGGGCGTGCGGGCGCTGTAGACGACGCCAATTCGCCACGCCGGATCGCCGCCCAGCGCCTGATGCCACATGGCCCGCAGCGGCGCGATGCCGGTGCCGCCGGCGACGAACAGGAAGTTCGATTCGTCGGGCGTTTCGGGAAACACGAACGATCCGAACGGCCCTTCAAGATCGACGCGCGTGCCCGGCGAGAGATCCGGCAAATGCGGGCCGGGGGCGCCGTCGGGTCCGAGGCCAATCAGGAATTCCAGCGCGTGGTCCCGCGCCGCCTCGGCGGGGCCCACGGCGATCGAATAGGGACGCCGCAGCGGTTGCGCATGTGCGCCGATCAGCACCGCTTGTCCCGCGAGAAACCAGAAGGGCCCGTCCAGCGTCAGCCGCACGAGAACGGAGCGCGGCGTTGCCGGAACCGCGCGGTCGACGAGAGCGGTCTGCAGCATGAGGTGGGCGCTGGCGGACCCGAGCGACCCGCGCGACCTGAGTGACCCGCGCGACCCGTCTCAGTGCGTGCGATCGGCGGCGGGCTGTTTCGGCATCTTAGCAAACACCGAAGGACGCGGGGTCGCCGGCACCGCTTCGGGCGTGGGTGCGGTTTCGGCCGGCCTCGCCGCGCGGCTCTTGCGCAGCGCCTTGTCCTCATACATCCGGCGATCCGCGGTGGAGAGCAGCGTCTCGTAGGCCTGACCGTCGCGTGGGAAGACCGCGTAGCCGAAGGAGCTCCCAAGGGGCACCACTTGGCCCGGCCGGACCTCGAAGGGGATCTCCTCGATCGCCCTCTGCAGTTCGCGCTGCTTCTGCTCGGCCTCGATAGCACCGCACCCCGAGAGCACCACGACGAATTCGTCGCCCGCGTAGCGAACGCAGATGTCGTAGGGCCGGATGCCGTTTCGCAGCACGCGCGCCACTTCACGCAGGGCCTTGTCCCCGGTATGGTGGCCGTGGCTGTCGTTGATTTCCTTGAAGCCGTCGAGGTCCATCACCAGGAGCGACACCTCGGTGTCGAGGCGCTCGGCGCGCGCGAGCTCGCGGGTGAGGTGCACGAACATGAACCGCGTGTTCGGGAGGCCGGTCAGCGGGTCAGTCAGCGAGTCGCGCTTGGTCTGCTCGAACAGGATCGAGTTGTTGACTACCGCCGCCGCCTGCTCGGCGACGCGTTCGATCAACCGCCGATGGTCGTCGGTGTAGCACCCGGGCTCGGTGTGATACAGCGCGATCGTCCCGATCAGCCGATTACTGAGAATCAACGGGCACACCAGCGCGGACTGCAGCGTGGTGTCGCCTGGCTGGCCTCCGGCCTCGAGGTCGGCGCTCGGCCGGGCGTTGACGAGCGCCCGTTGATTGCGGCCCACCCACCCGACCAGTCCTTCGCCGCTCATGATCGCCAGCGGCTGCAGCAGGTCGGCGTCGATGCCGGTGGCGAACCGGCAGCGCAGCAGATCGCCCGATTCCTCCTGCAGATAGAGGGCGCAGGTGCTGAACGGAATCAGGTTGCTCAACTTCGAGGCGATGAGCGCCATCGTGTCCGCAACGCCCAGGCTGGTGCCCATCGACTGCGCGATCTCGTACAGCGCGTAGATCTCGCGGTGCGCCAACGCGATGTCCTCGAACACGCTCTTGCGCGGCGGATCCGATCGCTGGCCCGTCGGATCCAGCAGGCGGCGGTCGGGTGTGGCGAACGAGAAGCGGTGCGCCGGCTCGGACTGCGCCGCTGCCGCTGATTCGAGCTCGGGCTGCAGGCGCACCAGGATGTCGACCACCGCCGGATCGAGCGCCGTGCCGGCTTCCTGTCGAAGGGCTTCGAGCGCCGCCTCGGAGGTGTGCCCCTGGTGCAGCGGCCGGTCAGACGTGAGCGCGTCGAAGAAAGTGACCGCGGCAAGGATCCGCGCACCCACAGGAATCTGTTCGCCGCTCAAGCCGTCGGGATAGCCCTTGCCGTCCCACCGCTCGTGGTGACAGCGCACGAGCGGGGCGACCGGGTAGGGGAAGGGCACGTTGGCGATGATCTCGGCGCCCACCTGCGGATGAACCTTCATCCGGAGGAACTCCTCCTGGGTGAGCGGACCGGGCTTCGACAGGATGTGTTCGGGGACCGCCAGTTTCCCGATGTCGTGGAGCAGCGCGGCCGTCTTGAGGCCCTCGATCTCGCTCGCCGCCATCCCCATCGCTTCCGCGATGCCCGAGGCATAGATCTGCACGCGGCGGATATGCGACGTCGCGGTCTGATCCTTGGCGTCGATGGCGAGCGCCAGGGCTTCGATGGTGGCCAGGTGCAGGTTGGAGAGCTCCCGCAGCCGCCGCTGATCGTTGTCCATCCGCTGGAAGTAGAGACGGTAGGTGCTGAGGGTGAGATACAGCGGCAACAGCAGCAGCGGCGCCAACCAGATGCCGGCGCCAGGGACCAGCAACACGCCCAGGGCGGCGACGCCGCCGCCGACGAAATAGCCCAGTGCGCTCCAGACGATGTGCTCGTTCCAGATCTTCCTGAGCGGTTGCCGCGTCTCCAGGCCGACCGCAGTGGTGACGAGCAGGGTGTTGATCAGGAAGTAGGTGGTCGCGGCCGCGGCAATCGGCTTCTCGAGGCCGACCAGCCCCGGCGCCATCGACGCCAGCGTGCCGCCCATCTCGCGATAGACCAGTCCGGCAACGAGGGACGTGACCGTCAGGGCGGCCATGCTGAAGGCGGTGCGATGGAGCGGGTTCTTCCCGCGATTCCCGATGGTGCATTGCACCCAGGCACTGACGGCGGCGATGACCATCGTGGCGTGCGGCCCGATCAGGAGCAGCGCGGCGAACTCGAAGGCAAACGACGACGACAGGGAGGCGCCGTGGTGGGTGAGGGGCAGACCCACCTTGAAGACCGACGCGATCGCGGAAGCGGTCAGCAGGCTGAGAAAGATGAACGGATGCGAATAGCCGGGCCCCGGCGGCTGCAGCATCATCGCGGCGATGCCCGCGACGATCGTGGCCGCGATGAAGACGCGGGCGGCCACGGATTGTTCGGCAAAGGACGCCGGCCCGCGGCGCAGCGTCCCTGCCGACGAATCGACGACGTTTCCCGAGAGAGCAAGGCTCATACGTTGCGTGCGCGCGGTCGCTGTCTCGCCCACCGAAATCGAACCCGCTCCTACCAATTCGGATCGAGAGCAATTCGGATCGAGAGACGCTGCGCGTGACTCGCATTGTTAGCAAGGCGACTGCCACCCCACCCGGGTCGCATCGAAGGGTGCCTAACTGATTGCGGAGATGAGGGTTGGTACGCTGCGGCGAAGGCGCAGTTTGACGGGAATTGGCACCGGAGGCACGCCGGCCTGTCTAAATGTGGCACACGAAATGGTGATCTGGGCGCGAGAAGCGCAATTCATTGGACTTTGTGCGCGATCCTGTGTGAATCGAAAAAGCACACGAACAGGGGGCCCTAACCCGTTCGTTATAGATCCAGGGCAATCTTGCCGAGGTGGCGTGTCCTATTTCGAGGCGGTGGCAGGGACGAGACCGTATTCCTCAATCTTCCGGTAGAGCGTGCCGCGGCTGATGTCGAGAATCTGGGCGGCCTCCTTTTTGTTCCACCGCGCAGCCTCGAGCGCACGCTGAATGTGGATGCGTTCGGCGTCGCGCAGGGTGGGCAGGCGCGTCGGTTCGGCCGGCGCGAGCGCGGCGCCGGCGTTCAGGAATTCGATGTCGTCGGCGCGGATCATCCGCCCGGGTGCGGACAGCGCGGCGCGCGACACCGTGCTTTCGAGCTCGCGGATGTTGCCGGGCCAGGGATAGGCCAGCAGGCGATCGACGGCGTCGCGGGCGAAGGCCTTGGCGTCGAGCGTCAGGCCGCTCGACGCGCAGTACCGCGCGAGGAAGCGTTGCGCGAGAACCGGAATGTCGACCGGCCGCTCGCGCAGCGAGGGCAGGCGAATCGCGAAGGCATTGACGCGGTAGAACAGGTCCTCGCGGAAGCGTCCGTCGCGCACGAAGAGATCGAGCGGCCGGTTGGTCGCCGAGATCAGCCGGAAGTCGACGGCGATCGATTGGTTGCCGCCGAGCCGTTCGAATCGGCGTTCCTCGAGCACGCGCAGCAGCTTCGCCTGCGCGACGATCGAGAGGTCGCCGATCTCGTCGAGGAACAGGGTGCCGTCGTTGGCCATTTCGAGGCGGCCGGGCTTGCGGTCGTGGGCCCCGGTGAAGGCGCCCTTTTCGTAGCCGAAGATCTCGGATTCGAACAGCGTATCGGGCAGCGCCGCGCAGTTGACGGCCTGGAATCGGGCGGCGCTGCGACGGGACAGGTCGTGGATCATTCGCGCCACGAGTTCCTTGCCCGATCCCGTCGGGCCAAGGATCAGCACCGAGATGTTGGACTTCGCGGCCGTGCGGATCCACTCGAAGACCACCAGCATCTTCTCGTCGCGGCCGATCATCTCGCGAAAGCGCTGGACGGATGGAGACTGGTCCTCGGTGGAGATCGCGGCGCGCCGCTCGAGGAAGGTGTCGACGAGGCGGAGCGCGTCGGGATGACCCGGCCGGGCGAAGGTGAAGCGCGCCGGATCGCCGCCAATCTTCCGCGCGACGCCGAACTCCACGAGTTCGAGCACGCAGTTCTGGACGTCGAGGCGCATGCGGCCGAAGGCCGCCATCAAGGCCTCGACGTCGAAGGCGTCGGCCGGACGCGCCGCCAGGAAGCGCAGCAGGCCCGCACGCAGGGGCGACTGGACGAGCACTCGGAACCGGCTGTCGACGTCCGCCGCCGTGGCCGTGATCGCGTCGTTCACGGCATTGCTATCGGTTACTGTGCCATTTTGCGACAGCCCGCCGGCGACCCTGGGGACAGGCCCCACTTTGCCATTGGGGATTGGGCCTGTCCCCAGCGCTTACTCGGCTTTGGGGCCTGTCCCCGATTGAGCGGGCGACTGGGAGGTGCGGTAGTAGGCGGTCTGGAACTCCTCGATCAGGCGCTTGATTTCGAGGGCGTCGCCTTTGTGATGCCCGCGACACTGAATCGCGCTCTGGCCGCCGGTCGTCTCGATGAACACATCCGCGAAGAGGAGCTTCGTGTCGATGCGCACCGACGCGACGTGCGCGATGTTGATCGAATGCTCATGCCGGCCGATCCAGTGTGGCGTGTAGTGGACGACCGACGTCGGCGTGAGCGCCACCTGCGTCGGGAAGAGACGATTCCCCGGACTCCAGCGGCTCGCGACGAACACATGCGCCCCCGGCAACGGACGTGACTTGCGATACAGATGGACCGCAAGGAGCACGATGACGACCGCAAGACCGAAGAGGGCGAGCGAGATCGGCTCCATGGGCCGTTACACTGTCGCCACGAACTGTCCACTGTCAAGGGAACTGACGATGGCACTTCTGATATCCTCGCCCTGTGCCTCATCGCTCGCCGGGCGCGCCGGACGGAGCCAAGCAGCGCATCCTCTCCGGCAAGCCCATCAAGTATTACCGGCCGCGCGGCAGCGCCGACATTCGCGCACTCATCGACGACGGGTTCCAGGCGTTCAACGCGGCGCGGTTGTCGGAGGCGTGCCATATCTACGCCGACAAGATGCTGGCGCCCGACAGCGACACGACGATCGGCCTGACCATCGCCGGCGCCCTGACGCCGGCGGGGCTCGGCGGCTGCATCATCGAGCTGATGGAGCGCGGACTGGTCGATTTCGTGATCAGCACCGGCGCGAACCTCTATCACGACCTGCACTACGCGCTGAATTTCACGCTGCGTCGCGGATCGCCGTTCCTCGACGATCGCGATCTCTACAACGAAGGCGTCATCCGCATCTACGACGTGCTCTTCCCGGCGACAGTTCTGCTCGAGACCGACGCCTACGTGCGCGACTTCCTCACGCGCTCCGGCCTCAATGGACCCATCGCCACGTCCGAGCTGCACCTGAAGCTCGGCGAAGATCTGCTCGCGCGACAGCCCGGGTGCGAGGACCACTCGATCGTCGCCGCGGCCGCGCGCTACGGCGTGCCGATCTACACCTCGTCGCCCGGCGACAGCTCGATCGGCATGAACGTCGCGTATCACGAGCTGATTAACGGCAGCGACTTGATGATCGATCCGAATCGCGACGTCAACGAGATCTGCGCGATCGTCCTCGCGGGCACCAGGAACGGTTGCGTGATCCTCGGCGGCGGCTCGCCGAAGAACTTCTACCTCCAGGCGCAGCCGACGCTCTGGGAGGTCTACAGCATCCCGAAGGGCGGCAACGACTACTTCATCCAGATCACGACCGACCAGGTCGTCTGGGGCGGCCTCTCGGGCGCGACGCCCGCCGAAGCCGTGAGCTGGGGGAAGGTGAATCCGGGGGTGCTGCCGGACACGGTCGTCGCCTACGCCGACTCGACGATCGCGTTTCCGCTCTTCTGCGAATACGCCGTGGGTTCGGCCAACAACCGCCGCCCTCGCAAGGCCCTCGTCCACCGGCGCCGCGAGCTCGTCGAGACGTTGAAGCGCGAGGCGATCGAGGCCATCAAGTCGCGGCCCGCGCCGGACGCCGTCCACACGATTTCCGACGTCGATCGCGATCGCTGAGGATCCGAAGTGGGAACGCTCTCCGCCGAGCTTGCCGGCCACGCGAATCTTCCTGAGGCGCCACGCGTCTACGCCGACGCCAACGTCCCGGCGGGCATCGTCCATTTCATGCGTCACGATCTCGGCTGGGACGTGCTGTTCGTCGTCGAGCACGATGACCTGCGTCGCGCGCACGATCGGCGGCATTTCGAGCTGGCCCGCCAGCTGTCGCGCACCCTGGTGACGCTCGATCGCGACTACCTCGACGATCGCCGCTATCCTCCCGCAGAAACCGGCGGCGTCGTCGTGATCTGGGCCCCGAACGAATCGCGGCTCGCACGCACGCTCGCGGAGCTCGATCATCAGCTCTTTGGCGCCGGCCACGAGCCCCTGCCCCTGCGGGGTCGCAAGCTCGTCGCCGATCCCGCGTGGATGGAGGAAGCGTCTGAACGATGAGCACGATTCTCTCGGGTGGGCGAATTGTCCTCGAGGATTCGATCCTTGATCCAGGCTCGCTCGTCCTGGACGACGGCGTGATCGCGGACGTGCGGGCCGGAGCCATCGATCGCTCCGGCGACGAGTGGCACGACGTACGCGGCCATCTTCTCGTCCCGGGATTCATCGACGTGCACGTCCACGGCGTCGAGGGCATCGACACGCTCGCGACCGCCGACGCGGTGGCGAAGCTCGCCGGGCGATTCCCGCGCTACGGCGTCACCGGTTTTTGCCCGACGAGTGTTGGATGTCCGCCGCTCGCGCTCAGGCGGCTACTCGACGGCATTCGCCAGGCGCGCATCGACAACGTGCCGGGCCACGCGGCCGTGCACCCCGCGCATCTCGAAAGCAACTTCATCAATCCCGACTTTCGCGGCGCGCAGCCGCTTGACTGCATTCGGCTGCCTAACCGCGATGTGCTCCCTGGCGTACCTGGCGACGTGTCGTTCTCGGGTCAGGAGATCCTCGACGAGATCGCCCGAGGGCGAAACGAGGTGGGGATCCTGACGATCGCTCCGGAGCTGGACGGCGCGCTCGATTTGATCCGCGAGCTGACCGCGGCCGGGCACATCGTGTCGCTCGGGCATTCCGGCGCGACGTTCGAACAGGGGCTCGCCGGCGTCGATGCCGGCGGTCGGCATGCGACGCATCTCTTCAACCGGATGCCGCCGTTCTCGCATCGCGCCCCTGGCCTGATCGGCGCGATCTTCGAACGCCATGAAGTGCGCGCCGAGATTGTCTGCGACGGCTATCACGTGCACCCGGTGGTTGCCCGGACGGCGATCCGCATGCTCGGGCGCGACCGCACCTTGGCCATTACCGATGGCGTGGCCGCCGCTGGTCTTCCCGTGGGCAGCATCGTACCGCTCGGCAGCCATACGATTCGCGCCGGCGAGAAGGCAGCATTCCTCGACGACGGGACCCTCGCCGGAAGCACGCTGACGATGAACCAGGCCTTCACGCGGGCGATGACGCTCTTCGGCCTGTCCGAAGTGGACGCCGCGTACATCTGCGCGACGACCCCCGCGCGACAGCTCGGTCTGACCGACCGCGGCCGGCTGGCCGTGGGGCAGCGAGCCGACATCGCGGTGCTCGACGGCCGCCTCGAGGTCGCCGACACGCTCGTCGCCGGCATCCGCTGGCAACCCGTTCACGCCCATCCTGCATGAGCGTGAGGCTGACCCTGCGCTCGCCGGCGCTGGCGCTGGCGCTGGCCCTCATGACGACAGGCGTCGAAGCGGCAGTGTCAGTACGCGCCGGATTCAAGAGCGCCGTCATCGCGGGAAATCTGATCCAGCCAACGGCCATGGCCATCGCCCCGGATGGGCGGCTGTTCATCTGCCAGCAGACTGGCGCGCTCCGCGTCGTGAAGAACGGCCAGCTGCTCGCCGCGCCGTTCGTCACCGTGGCTGTCGATCCATCGGGCGAGCGCGGGCTCCTTGGTGTCGCGCTCGATCCGATGTTCGCGGTCAATCATTACGTCTACATCTACTACACGACGACCACGACGCCGCGGCGGAATCGCGTGAGCCGCTTCACGGCAAACGGCGACGTCGCCCTGGCAGGGTCCGAAGTCGTGCTGCTCGAGCTGAACGCGCTGTCGGGGGCGACCAATCACAACGGCGGCGCGCTGAATTTCGGGCCCGACGGCTACCTGTATGTCGCGGTCGGCGACAACGCGAGCGGATCGAACGCGCAATCGCTGTCGAACCTCCTCGGCAAGATCCTGCGCATAGCCGACGACGGCTCGATCCCTGCGGACAATCCGTTCTTTTCGATCGCGTCCGGCGTGAACCGAGCGATCTGGGCGCTGGGCCTCCGCAACCCGTTCACGTTCACGTTCCAGCCCGGTACCGGGCTGATGTACATCAACGACGTCGGTCAGAACACGTTCGAGGAGATCAACGAGGGCGCCGCCGGCGCCAACTATGGCTGGCCTCTTTCAGAAGGGCCGACGTCCACGTCCGGCCAGACGGGACCGCTCTATTGGTACGGGCACGGTTCGGGCCCTCAGCTTGGCTGCGCGATTACGGGCGGCGCCTTCTACAACCCGCAGGTCCAGCAGTTTCCGGCGGGGTACGTCGGCGATTACTTCTTCGGTGACTACTGTGGCAACTGGATCACTGTGCGCGATGCGTTGACGGGCGCTGTCTCGACCTTTGCCAGCGGCGTACTCGCTCCCGTCGATCTCGATCTCGCCGCCGACGGATCGCTGTATTACCTGTCGCGCGGGTCGGGGCACGTTGCCCGGATCAGCTACGTTCCGCCGATCGCGAGCTTCACGTCAACGACGCCGATGCCGCATCGCGTTGGCGCGCCCGTGAGCTGGAAAGCCACTGTGCAGGGTGCGGTCGCGCCCGTGGAATACCAGTTCTGGCTGTACTCGTCGCCGTCGGGCCAATGGACGTCGACGAGCTACTCATCGTCGAACACGTTCACGTTCACGCCGCTCCAGACGGGCAGCTACATCCTGCAGGTCTGGGTGCGGAATGTCGGCTCGACCAACGCATTCGACTCGTATCGATCCAGCGGTACCTTCGCCGTGCTCCCGGCGCCGATGACGATCACGTCGCTGTCGGCCAATCAGCAACAGCCGTTCGCCGCCGGCGCGCCGAGCACGTGGACCGCCGCAGCGGTGGGCGGCACTGGTGCCCCGGAGTTCCGCTACTGGCTGTACTCCGTTGCGTCGGGCATGTGGACGATGGTGCGCGACTACGCGGCGAGCCCGTCTTGGACGTGGATGCCTGCGGCGGCGGGACAGTATGCGGTGCAGGTCTGGGGGCGATCGAACGGGTCGACGGCCGACTACAACGCGTTTCGCGGCACCAGCCACTTCACCGTCGTGCCCGCGATGCCGGCCAAACCAATGCTCACGGTATCGCCCGCCCTCCCGGTGCCAGCAGGCCATGTTCTGCAATGGACCGCGAAGACGACGGGCGGCAGACAGCCGCTTCAGTACCAATTCTGGCTGTTCAGTCAGCGCACCGGCACCTGGAGTAACGAGCAGGCGTGGAGCGCAGGCAACACCTGGACGTGGCGGCCGATCGAGCCGGGGAGTTACCAGCTGCAGGTCTGGGTGCGATCGGCAGGATCAACGGCCGCCTACGAAGCATGGTCGTCGCGCGGCACGTTCACCATTCTCTCGGCGCCGGTCGCGGCCCACAGCGTATCCGTGTTCCCGGCGTTTCCGGCGGCACCCGGCACGCTCGCCCAGTTCACGGCAGTCGCGAGCGGCGGCACGCCACCGCTCCAGTACCAGTTCTGGGGCCTCAGCGGCGGCAGTTGGACGATGCTGAGGGACTACGACCCGGATCGAACGTTCACCTGGGCTCTCAGCGAGGGGACGCATGCCGTGGAGGCGTGGGTGCGGAGCACGGGGTCCACCGCGGCGCGAGAGGCATTCGCGACCACCGCGACCTTCGACGTGGCCAGCCGTCAGGCCGCTGTGCGTCAGGTCGCGGTGAACCAGACGTTCCCGCTGCCCACGTCGACCCCTATCGTCTGGACCGTTACCGCGACCGGCGGCATGGCCCTATTGCAGTACCAGTTCTGGCGATTTACCGCCGGCCAGTGGCATCTTGCGCAGGCGTGGAGCTCGTCGAACCGCCTGATGTGGACGCCGACGAACGCCGATGTCGGGACCCACAGCTTCCAAGTCTGGGTGCGTGCCACGGGCAGCCCTGCGGCGTATGATGCCTGGGCGCCTTTCGGGCCTGTCGACATCGTTCCCTGATCCGCAAGCCCGGCTGAACCCCGTGCCGGCTGAATCCGTAGTAAACAGATTGTGAAGGCAACGAAAGGACCCGTCATGCGCACCATCCGCTCCGGCGCTGCCCTCCTGGCGCTCGCGGTTGCCGGCAGCACCGCCTGCTCGATCAACCTGAACGCCGAGCAATACGTCAACAAGGAGCACAAGACATTTGCTGTCACCGGCAAGGCCGATGTCGAGCTGAAGACCTTCGACGGTTCCATCGAGGTCACCTCCTGGGACAAGCCGGAGGTGTCCATCACGATCGAGCGTCGCGCCGACACCCAGGCGGAAGCCGAAGCGCTCAAGGTGACGGCCGAGCAGACCGGCAGCCGGATTGTCGTCGAGGCGGTGAAGCCCGAAGGCCGCGATTCACAGGTGCAGGTCGGCTTTCACCATGGCCGATCGGTCCGCTTCGTCGTCAACGTGCCTCGCACTACCGATCTCAATGCGACGAGCGGCGACGGATCGATCTCGGTCTCGGGGATCGACGGCCGCGTCGAGGCGCGGTCGGGTGACGGCAGCATCGCGACCACCGACATCAAGGGCGATGTGGGGCTCGACACCGGCGACGGCTCGATTTCGGCCGACAACATCAGCGGCAACCTGAAGATCAACACCGGCGACGGATCGGTCTCCGTCAAGGGGCAGCCGCGCGGGCTCGTCGCGCACACCGGCGACGGCTCGGTGAGCGTCGACGTGACGTCATCGAGCGCCGCGCCAGTCGCCGACTGGGAGCTGACGACCGGCGATGGCGGCATTCATGTGACGCTGCCGGCCAACTTCAACGCGCAGGTGGACGCGCACACCGGCGACGGTGGGATCGACGCCAACGACTTCGGCCTCCGCCCCACAGGCGAGGACCGCAACGATCTCCGCGGGTCCATCGGCAGCGGCGGCCCGACGATCCGTCTCCGCACCGGCGACGGTGGGATTACGCTGTCTAAACGTTAACAAGTTCAGCGTTCATCGCTCGACGTTCCGTAGCTCAGAGCTCGTCGTTCGTTGCTCCGAAGTCGTCGCTCGCATATGAGGCCGGATCCGTGAGCCCGGCCCCGCGGAACGCATCACGCCGCTCGCGACACTTGCTGCACGCCCCACAGTGCAGATACGGCACGCCTGATTCCCCATCTCGCGCCGGCACCGGGTTCATGCACGACAGCGTCAGCTCGAACCGCACGCCCAGGACCGCGCCGCGCGCGATCACATCCTCCTTGTGCAGCTCGCGAAACGGCGTGGCGATATCGAGCGGGTGCGCGAGTCCGGCGCTGAGGGCGTCGGCCATTTTCGCGAAGAACGTTGGCGTCGCATCCGGGAAGGGATTTCCGGCAAGCGGCCCCAGGGCGATGCGCCGGATGCCGCGCTGCGCGCACCAGGTTCCCGCCTTGGCGAGCAGCACGACGTTGCGCCCCGTCAGATAGACGTCTTCGTCCGGCGTGTCGTACGCGGGTGGTGTGCCGACAATCGCCCAGTGCGTGGGCGGATACACGTCGGTCATCGGGAAGCGAAGGACCGTCAGCGGCTGCACCCGATCGCCAGACGGGTTCAACTGCAGGAACCGCGCCGCCACCGCAAGCTCCGCCGCTTCCCAGGCGAGGCCGACGCTGACGTAGAGAGGGTGGACAGTGCCTCGCGTCGCTTCGTCCGCCACGAGCACGGCGCTGTCGAGCCCCGCCGAAAAAAGAACAGCCGTTCCGTCACACATCCAGCGTCCTTCGTCAGGGCGCTCGCAGGGCGCCCCTATGTCTCCCTCGTCCTTCGATACAATGTCAGTAATGTACTCTGTCACCAAGAAGATCGAGTTCTGCTACGGCCACCGGCTGCTCGACTACGACGGGATCTGCAAGCATCCGCACGGACACAACGCCATCGCCGAGATCGAGGTGCGCACCGACTCGCTCGATCCGCGGAACATGGTGTGCGACTTCAGCGACATCAAGCGCGTTGTCAAGGGCTGGATCGACAAGAGCCTCGATCACCAGATGATCCTGCGCCGCGACGATCCACTGGTCGCGCCACTCAAGGAGCTCGGCGAGCCCGTCTATCTCGTCGACTCGAACCCGACTGTCGAGCACATCGCGAAGATCATCTTCGACTACACCCGGTCGCAGGGATTTCACGTCGTTCGCGTGACCGTCTGGGAAACGCCCTCTTCGTTCGCCAGCTTCACGGGTGAGTGACGCGGCCCGATTTCTGGTCGTCTTCGATCTCGACGGCACGTTGATCGACTCGGCGCGCGACCTCGCCGATGCCGGCAATGCGCTGATTGCCGGCTACGGGGCCCCGCCGCTGCCGCAGGCGCAGATCGTGGGCATGGTCGGCGACGGCGCGCGAGAGCTGGTGCGCCGGCTCCTCGAGGCGTGCGCGCTCGACGTGCCGCTGGACGATGCGCTCGCGAGGTTTCTCGAAGCGTACAACGACCGTCTGATCGCGACCACGCGACCGTATGATGGCGTGATCGACATGCTGGAGCATGTCTCCCGAATCGCCCGCCTTGCGGTACTGACGAACAAGCCCGAATATGCAACCAGGCGGTTGCTTAATGCGCTGGACCTGGAGCGCTTCTTCCCTGACGTGATCGGCGGGGATACCGCCGTGGCGCGCAAACCGGATCCGGTGGGACTGCTGTCGCTCGTTGGCCGCGCCCGGCTGACGCCGGCGCGCGCGCTGATGGTCGGCGATTCGGTCGCTGATCTGCGGACGGCAGCTGCGGCGGCCGTACCGGCATGTCTGGCGCGCTACGGGTTCGGCTTTGCACAGGTGCCCGCGGAAGAGCGAAGTGCCGCCGCATACGAGGTGGAGCGACCAGGAGAAATCACCACGCTCGTCGAGCGACTCTCTGACAACCTCAGTCGTAGGCCCAAGCTTTAGCGTGCGAGTCGTAGGCCCAAGCTTTAGCTTGGGCATTCAGAGCGGTTGGATGCCCGAGCTGAAGCTCGGGCCTACATACGAATGCTGGCCGCTACTTAGGCTTCCAGAACGGACCTTCGAACGAGAAGTACGTGAAGATGCCGACGTCGGTGTCGTCGTTCGCCCACACGATCGGCAGCGCGGCGCCGACGATGATCTGTCGCTCCCCGAGATTCCAGCCTCCGCGCACGCCTGGCGACAGCAGGCTCCCGAACGATCGCTCGCTTTGTCCGGGCGCGACCACGTCGTCCTGCCATGTGAAGACCGATTCGAGCATCAGGTTCACCATCGGGCGCAGGCGATAGATCGTGCTGCCGCCGAGAAACGGCGTGACGAGCGTCACGTCGGGTGCCGGCACGAGTGACGCGGACGGGAAGATATCGGAATCCGCGTTGGGCCTCCACGAGAGTCCCGCGTTTCCGTGGAAGTAGAAGTCGCGGACCTGCTTGCTGACAGGCAGGTTCACCTGCAGGCCCAGACCGCTCACCCCCAGGCCGCGCGATTGATCGCCGCTCGGCAGCAGCAGCGAGAGGCGAGGCGCGATGGCGGGGCGTCCCGCCCCTTCCTCGAGGAGCTGGTAGCGATAATTCAGCGCGATATCGCCGATGCCGTCCGCCCCGTCCACGCCCGAGAACGGAATCGTGAACGAGAGCTGGTGGTGCAGGTTCGGCGCCGGCCATTCCTGCGTGAGTGTGAGGCCCCACCCGCTGTCCTGCAAGAACACGCCGCCGTAGATGGTCTGCACGACGCCGGCTTCCTGGTTGAACGCTTCCTCGACGAAGAACGAGTTGTCTTCGATCTCGAACGGACGGCTCGAGTCGGTCCGTTCCGCCGCCGTCGAAGGCGAGGTCGACGTCTGCGCGCTGGACGCTCCCGCCACGCCCATCACGAAAACGAGGATGGCGATGACCTCGACCAGCAACTTCGACGCCGCGCGCGCACCGATGGTCAAAGGCTTCCCTCCCGTGGCATGCACCGAGACGCTGTCAGCCACTTCGTCGCGCGCGTCCACGGCGAGCTGCTGGCCCGGTTTGAGGTCATGACTCTCGACGAAGCGAAGAAATGACGCGTCCTGATCCGCCACGCGCATGACCGTGACCGGCACGTGCAAGGGGCAGGTGAGGAGAGAGTGCAACTCGCGCTCAGGAAACCTGCCGTCGGCGTCCGGGATCGGATCGCCGTGCGGGTCCACCTCCGGGTGGCCGAGCATCTCGTCCATCCGCTCGATCAAGCGTTCCGACACGACGTGTTCGAGCTTCTCGGCCTCGTCGTGTACCTCGTCCCACCTGAGGCCGATGACCTGGACGAGAAAAAGCTCGATCAAGCGATGGCGGCGGATGACCATGCCGGCGAGCCGCTCGCCGGCGCGGGTCAGCCGGACGCCGGCGTACGGCGCGTAGTGCACCAGACCCGAATCCGCGAGTGCCTTCACCATTGTCGTGGCTGTACCCGGCGTCACGCCCATACCCATAGCCAGGTGGCCCATCGGCACCAAGCCGTCTGGGTCGGTCAGCCTAACTTGTTGAGCATGAATGACTTTGATGTAGTTCTCGACCGTGCTGGATGGGAACATCTGCGGGCGCGCCTCAGGTTTGATTCATCCTAGCTTGACTTTTGGAGGTCGTCTACTTAATAATTTTGACTATTCAAAAATGAATTGGGGACTTTCGAGACGCTCGTGGTTACAGGCGGCCGGTGTGTCGTTTGGTGTCGGCGCGCTCGGCTTCCGAAAAGCGTCGGGCCAGTCCGCGACTCCGCACGAGGGACATGTCCTTGACCACGACGGCCACGCGCTCGGTGTCGTCGGCGAGGCCGATCTCCGGATCTTCGACCCGCGCGCGTACCTGACGTCGTTCAACTTTTCTCATCTCCCCGAGGCCGAACGCGCGCGCTACTACCGCGAGACCGTCAGGCCTGATGGCTCGCGGCTGCGTGAATACGAGATCTTCGCCGTCGATCGCGAGATCGAGGTCGCGCCGGGCGTGAAGTTCGCCGCGTGGACCTACAACGGCCAGGTGCCGGGCCCGACGATTCGCGCGACCGAAGGCGACCTCGTGCGCGTCCGATTCGTCAATCAGGGTTCGCATCCGCACACCATTCATTTTCATGGCTGGCATCCGCCTGCCATGGATGGGTCGCTCGCCGAGCACCAGGTGGTCCCGGGCGGCACGTTCGTCTACGAGTTCGAGGCCGACCCGTACGGTCTGCACCTCTATCACTGTCACGCGGTGCCGCTGAAGCGGCATATCCACAAGGGTCTCTACGGGCCGTTCATCATCGATCCCAAAGAGGCCGATGACACGCCGCGCGACGAGTTCGTCATGGTGATGAACGGGTTCGACACCAACTTCGACAACGAGAACGAGATCTACGCGGTCAACACGCTGGCGCACTACTACATGCACAACCCGATTCCGGTCACGGTCGGGAAGCCGGTGCGTATCTTTCTGATCAACATCACCGAGTTCGATCTGCTCAACAGCTTCCACCTGCACGGCATGTTCTTCGACGTCTTCCGGACCGGCACGTCGCGCACGCCATCCGAGCGCACCGACACGTTGATGTTGTGCCAGGGCGAGCGCGCCATCCTCGAGACGACCTTCCGGTATCCCGGAGACTTCATGTTCCACGCGCACCAGAGCGAGTTCGCCGAGCTCGGCTGGATGGGCTTCTTCAGAGCGACGGAGGCCGGCCGTGACACCTGAGACGGTGGCTCAGCTCGAACGCGCCGACCAGCCGCGCCCGACGTCCTTGTGGAGGCGGGGCTTTAGCCCCGCCGGCACGTGGCTGCTGGCAGCCCTTCCCATCGCCCTGCTTGCCGCGCTCCTCGCCTGGATTCTGTCGAGTGGCCCGGCTGATTCGCTGCGCGGCACCAACCTGCCGCCCGTCGAGCGCCTGGTCTTCGATCGCGTCACGCTCGGCTCTCAGGGCATCGACATCTCGGTTCTGAACGATGGACCGGACGACGTCACGATTGCGCAGGTGGTCGTGGACGATGCGTTCTGGGCGTTTACGGCAGAGGGCGGGACGACGCTCCGGCATCTGGGGAAGACCAGCCTCCGGGTTCCATATCCATGGGTACACGGCGAGACACACGTGCTGCGGATCGTCACGTCGAGCGGCGTGACGTTCGATCACACGATTCCGGTGGCGGTGGAGACACCGCGGCCGTCAATCGCGAACCTCGGCACGTTCGCGCTGATTGGCCTCTACGTCGGCGTCTTGCCCGTCGCGATCGGGTTGCTGTGGTTCCCGCTGGTCGGGCGGCTCGGCGCGCGAGGCCTCGATTTCGTGCTCGCGCTCACCATCGGTCTGCTCGGGTTCCTGCTGATTGACTCCGCGCACGAGGCGCTCGAATCGGCCGCACTCGTTCCGGGCTCCTATCAGGGAGTTGTCGTCGCAGTGTTCGCCGCCGGCGCCGCCTACCTCTGTATCGAGGCGTTCGGCCAGTGGCTGCGGCGGTCGCGCCAGGACGCGAAGTCGGCCGGCGCCGCGGGCGTGACGCTGGCGCTGCTCGTCGCGGTCGGCATCGGGTTGCACAATTTCGGCGAGGGTCTCGCCATCGGCGCGGCGTTTGTCCTTGGCGAGGCCGCGCTCGGCTCGCTCCTCATCGTCGGTTTCACGCTCCATAACACGACCGAAGGGCTAGCCATCGTGGCGCCGCTCGCCCGGGATCAGGCGGCTGGCGCGCGGCCATCAGCTGCGGACGCTCGTGCTCCTGGGCCTCGTCGGCGGCGCGCCGACCATCGCCGGCGCCTGGCTTGGCGGCTTCGCCTACTCGCCGATCTGGTCGGTGATTTTCCTGGCACTCGGGGTCGGGGCGATCGCCCAGGTGACCGCGCAGATTCTGTCGCAGGTCGCAGGCCAGCGGCCGATCCTCCGATATCTGGGATCGGGACCGGTGATGGCGGGCTTGGCGGCCGGCTTCGCGCTGATGTACGTAACGGGGACCTTGCTGGGATGAGGACTGTGCGATCGAGAATCCTGTGGACGGTAGGTATCGCCGCCGTCGTGGTCGTCGCGATGACGATGGCGGCGATTGGCTCGATGGCGAAGGGGCGCGTGCGCGAGGTGTCGCTCGTCGCTCGCGAAATGGCTTTCTATGCCGAAGGCGGATCAACGGCGAACCCTGTCCTCCACGCCCGCCCGGGCGAACGCCTGCGGATTACCGTGATCAACAACGCGCCTGGCATGGTCCACGATCTGATCATCGACGCCGTCCAAACCGCGACGCCCCTCCTGACCGCCGGCCAGGTCGCCTCCATCGAATTCACCGCGCCAGCAGAGCCGGGCGACTACCAGTACCGCTGCCGTCCGCACGCCCTCATGATGAAGGGCGTGTTGACAGTTTCGGATTGATCGGCGGAGCTAAAGCTCCGCCCCACACGCGCACGCTGCCTTCCACATGCAGGGCGGACCTTCAGGTCCGCCGATCCGTGACCCGAGCGACTGCACGACAGCAGTAGGGCCCCGACTTTAGTCAGCAGTAGGGCCCGACTTTAGTCAGGCCAATGACCTGATCTACCCTTCGTCCGTGTCCTTGCGCGACGCGATCAGCACGCCTGCGGGGAAGGCCCCTTACGTCCGGCGATTGTTCGACACGATTGCGGACCGCTACGACCTGATCACCGTGCTCCTGTCCTACGGGCAGGACCAGCGCTGGAAGCGACGGCTGATCGATCTCGCCGGGCCGCTCGAGGGACGGGTCGTCCTCGATCTCGCATGCGGCACCGGCGATCTCGCTTTTTTGGCGGCCGACCGTGGCGCGCAGGTCACGGGATTGGACGTCACGTGTCGCATGGTCGAATTGGCGAACGCCAAGAACGCCACGCGCCTCGTGTCGGCTCGGACGCGATTTGTCGTCGGCGACATGATGGCGTTGCCGTTCCCCGACCGCTCGGTCGACGTCGTCACGACCGGCTACGGGCTGCGCAACGTTCCGATCCTCGAGCAGTCGGTGCTGGAGATTCGGCGCGTGCTCAGGGGTGACGGAGTGTTTCTGTCGCTCGACTTCAACCGGCCCGGGAACGGCCTCGTCCGCATGGCCTATCACGCCTACCTGACCGTCGTCGGCAGCGTGCTGGGCCTGCTGCTTCACGGGAATCCCGACACCTATCGCTACATCCCCGAGTCGATCCGCAAATACCCTGGTGCTGGCCGCGTCGTCGAACTGCTGAGGTCGCATGGGTTCGGCGAGGCGAGGTGGGAGCGCATCCTCGGCGGCCTGATCGCGATTCATGTCGCGAAACGAGATGCAGCCGCGTGAAGAATCGTGCTCTCACGGCTATCGGTCGCCGTCCATTCAACCGAAATATTTCGCGGAGTCGTGTGTGCACCTCGTAGAGTCCCTCCTCGCCGCCATCATCCGTGAAGACGGCGAGTCTCTGGTGCTGCACGTCGGCGAGCGGCCGGTGGTCGTGTCGGTGCGCGGCCCTCGCGAGGTCGCGTCGGCGCCGATGACGCTCGAGGGGATGGTGGGACTCCTGTCCGAACTGCTCCCCGCCGACGCCGAGCGCGCCCTCGCGGAATACGGCGCGGTCGAAAGCGAGCTGCAGCCCTCGACGGCCGCGCCCGGCGAGCGGTTCACCGTGGTGGCGGCACGCGGCGGCGACGACGTATGGATCGAGCTGCGCCGGAAGCGCGGATCGGCTGCCGGCAAGTCTGAAGCAAAGCCAACGGCCAACCCCACACCGCCGGCGGCACGATCGACGCGGAAGACCGCGGATGTCCCGGTTCCGGACGAGCCGCCGACTCCTGAACCGGCCGTCATCCTGTCGCTCTCCAGAACAGGCGTCCGGCCCGAGCCGCCGACACGGCCGATGCCGCACCGCACCGGAGGCCTCGAACGCCTGCTGCGCACGGTCTCGGCCCGCGGTGCCGAAGCGCTGTACCTCTTCTCGAATGCGCGTCCGTCGATGCGCGTGGACGGCGAGATCATCACGCTCGACAGCGAAGGCCCGCTGGGATCGGAGGATGTCGAGGCGCTGGTGCTGGAGGTCCTGCCCGATCGCCTCGAGGCCGGCGCGCTGATCACCGAGCGCGAGTGGATCTGCGACATCAAGGACGTGGGACGGGTGCGATGCCTGGCCTTCAGCGACCATCGCGGGCCCGGCGGGATCTTCCGGATGATTCCGGCGCGCGCGATCTCGGTCGAGCAGCTTGGGCTGTCGCGCGAGATTCAGGGACTGGGCGCCGAGCCCGAAGGATTGGTGCTGGTCACCGGTCCGCGGGCCAGCGGCAAGTCGACGCTTCTGGCGGCATTTGTCGATCTGATCAGCCGGACGCGCAGCGATCACGTGATCACCGTGGAATCGCGCGTCAAGGTGGTCCACGAGAACCGGATGGGGATTGTCAGCCAGCGTGAGGTGCGCGGCGGCGCGCACGAATGGCTGGCGACGATTCGCGGCGCGCTCCGTGAAAACCCCGACGTCCTCGTCGTCGAGGATTTGCGCGCGCCCGAAGTTGCGGCCGAAGCGATCGAAGCCGCGGCCTCCGGGTATCTGGTGATCGCCGGCATCCCCGCGCACAGTGCCCCCGAAGCGGTCACGCGGTTGATCGAGCAGGCGTTGCCCGAGCGCCGCAGCTCGATTCAGGCGGCGCTGGCGGAAACGCTGCGAGGCGTGGTCGCGCAGGTGCTGCTGCGCAAGTCCTCGGGCGGACGCGTCGCCGCGCGCGAGCTGCTGCTGGGCACGCCGTCGGTCGCCTCGCTGATTGCCGACGGGCAAGCTCGCGCAGTTGCCGCTCGCCCTCGACAGCGGCCGCAAGCACGGCATGGTGCCGCTCACCGACGCGCTTGTCGCGTTCATCCAGAGCGGCGTGATCGATGTCCGCGAGGCCTGGCGCAAGTCCAGCAATCGCGACGGTCTCCTGAAGCAGCTCAAGCGCGAGGGTATCGATACCTCGGTTATCGAGAGACTCGCCTAGAACGGTCGAACGACGAGCTCGGAGCGACGAACGACGAGCTTGAACGCCGAACTACGAGCAACGAACTCAACGCACGGGTCACTCGCGCATTCGGCGCTCGTCGCTCGTGGTTCCGAGTTCGTCGCTCGTTGTTCCGAGCTCGTTGCTCGTGACTCCGAGCTCGTCGTTCGTTACTTCTCCACGAACACCAACAGCGCCTCAGCGAGCACATCGAGCACGTCCTGGTCTGACAGGTGCTCGATCGACGTGCCCGGCTTGAGCGGACGGTCTTCCGCGATCGTTTCCCGTCCCTTCACCCGCTCGACGCGGGCGACGACCTGAGGACGGGCGCCGGTCGTGTCGAGCTGAATCTCGATGAAGTCGTCCGGCCATCGCTCGCTGGCCAGCCGCACGGCGCCGCCAGGCGTGTTGACGATGAAGGGATAGCCTTCAGCCTTGAGGATCCCGGCGACCTGCTGGCAGAGAGGTACGGCGACCACTGAGAGAAATCGCTCGTAGGCGACGTGTGCTTCCGAATTCCGCACACGCCGATCGGCCGCCTGCCGTCGCGACCGATCGATGCTGTCCTTGATGCGTTTTCGGACGTCAGCGATTTCCATGCTCAGACGGCCTTTGCTTTCCGGAGCTCCGCAATCTCGCCGGCGCTGAGTCCAAATTCTTCCAAGACTGCGACTGTATCTTGTCCCAGGGTGGGCGGCGCCCGTCGAATGTCTCCCGGCGTCGCCGACAGCTTGATCGGAATGCCGAGGACCGAGATCGGCCCCGCCGTCGCATGGGCTGTTTGCTGCACCATGTCGCGCGCCGCCAGCTGGGGATCGGCCAGCACCTCGTCTACGGCGCGAACAGGTCCGCACGGCACACCGGCACCGACGAGCGCCGTCGTCCACTCGGCGCGCGTGCGCGAGCGCACGGCAGCCGACACGATTGGCGTCAGCACGTCACAGTGTCGCACGCGGCCCTCGTTCGTAGTGAACCGCGGGTCGCGGGCCGCCGACTCGAGGCCGGCGACGCGACAGAATCGCTGCCACTGCTCGTCGTTCCCGACGGCAAGGACCAGAGCGCCGTCTTGCGCCTCGTAGGCGTCGTACGGCGCAATCGACGGATGCCGGTTGCCGAGGCGTCCTGGCGCCTGACCGGTGGCGAACACGATGCCCGCCTGATAGGTCAGCAGGGCAGCCACCGAGTCGAGCATCGCGACGTCGATCAGCTGGCCGCGGTCGGTCGTCTGCCGCGCGTAGAGCGCCAGCAGAATCCCGTTGGCGGCGAAGAGCCCCGTGATGATATCTGCCACCGCGACGCCGAGCCGATAGGGCGGACCATCCGCGGCCCCCGTGAAGCTCATGAGGCCGCCTTCGCCTTGCAGCACGGCGTCGTACCCCGGTTCCGCCGCGCGCGGTCCCGTCTGACCGTACCCTGAGAGCGACGCGTAGATCAGCCGAGGGAACCGCGCTGCGAGCGTGGCGTAGTCGAGCCCGAGGCGAGCCAGCGTTCCGGGCCGAAAGTTCTCGACGATGACGTCGGCGCGGGCGATGAGCGCCTCGAGGACGCGCCGCCCGGCGGCGTGCTTGAAATCGAGGGTGACGCTTTCCTTGTTGCGGTTCACGCTGAGGAAGTAGGTGCTTTCCCCGGCGAGGAACGGCGGGCCCCACGCGCGCGTGTCGTCGCCGCGGTCGGGATGTTCGATCTTGATCACGCGCGCGCCCATGTCGCCCAGCAGCATCGTGCAGTAGGGGCCCGACAGCACACGTGTCAGGTCCAGCACCGTGATGCCACCTAAGGGCCCAGACGGTTCGCTCATAAGTCCGTCAATTGTCGGCCGCGGACTCGCGCCTGATGGCCGAACTGAAGTTCGGCCCTACTGCGGCCTCTCCGCCCGGAGCGTAGCCCGGAGCCTGGAGCCCGGAGCCCGAGGCCCGGAGCCTGAAATATACTGTCCAGTCCAGTCCCCGATCGGAGTTTGACATGGTACGACGCTTCATCCTGCTGATCCTCCTCCTGGCGCCCGCCAGCGCGAATGCCCAGGCACCGCAACCGCCCGGGCCACCAGGGCCGCCGGTGGTCGTCGCGTCCGGCGTCGCGACAGTGAAGCGCGCCCCCGATCAGGCGTTTGTCACGTTCACGACCGAGAGCCGGGCGTCCAGGCCCGCCGAGGCGCAGAAGCTGAATGCGCAGGCGATGACTCAGGTGCAGGACGCGGTCAAGAAGGCGGGGATTGCCGCCGACGCCGTGCGCACCCTCAGCTTCAACCTGCGCGAGGACGTGGATTGGGTGAACGGCAAGCGCACGTCGCGTGGATACGTTGTCTCGAACGCGATCGACGTGCGGGTGGACAAGCTCGAGGATCTCGGTGGCCTGCTCGATGCTGCCGTCACGGCGGGCGCGACGAACGTCAGCGGCATTCGATTCGACCTCAAGGACCGTTCGGGCGCGGAGCGTGAGGCGGTCCGACTGGCCGTGGCCGATGCCCGCGCCCGCGCGGATGCCGCCGCGGACGGCGCCGGCACCAAGGTCGCCAAGGTCGTACGCATCGAAGAGACGAGCGATCGCAACGTCCCGCCCCCGATGCCGATGATGCGGATGGCCGAGGCACGGATCGCCGCCGCGCCTGAAACTCCGGTGGTCGCTGGCGAGATCGAAATTCGCGCCATGGTGACGCTGACGGCGGCCATCGAGGACCGGTGAAGCCCGCGGTTCTGACTCCCCGTGCGCTTCGCCTGGCCGAGGCCCACCTCGCCGCGGCGGATCCGGTCATGGCGCGGCTGATCGAGCAGGTGGGACGCTGCGGCCTGCATCGATCCCGCCGCGAGGATCCGTTCACGGCCCTGGTCGAAGCGATTGTCTGGCAACAGTTGTCAACCAAGGCGGCGGCAACGATCTACAAACGCCTGCTCGCCGTGTTCCCGAACGGCCGCTATCCGACGCCCGCCGCGATCATCGCGTGCACCGACGAATCCATGCGTGCCGCGGGCCTCAGTCGCGCCAAGGCCATCTATCTCCGCGATCTCGCCGCCAAGGTTGCCGACGGCACGGTCGTTCTGGAGTCGATTCACACGCTGCCGGACGACGAAGCGGTGGAGGTGATGACGCAGGTCAAAGGCATTGGGCGCTGGTCGGCGGAGATGTTCCTCATGTTCCGGCTGTTGCGGCCCGACGTGATGCCGGTCGGCGACCTCGGGATTGTCAACGCAATCCGCCGGCAGTACCGGCTGCGCAAGGTGCCCACATCGGACCGCATGATACGGATTGCCGCGCCGTGGCGTCCGTATCGCTCGGTCGCGTGCTGGTACTTGTGGGCGAGTCTGGACGCGACGCCTGTTGCCGCCGACCGGCCGAGCTAAAGCTCGGCCCTACGAATGTAATCGCGAGCTCACGTAGGCCCGAGCTTTAGCTCGGGCAACACGCTTATGACGAATCGTTCGCCCCGCATCATCGCGCTGTTGGTCTCGACTCTTGCCGCGTTCGTTCCCATTTCCGCCCAGAGTCCGCCGGACGCCAAAGGCGATAAGGAAAAGAAGGACTGGGACATCAACCAGCCGCTTGGTCCCGCGAGGAAGATCGAGTTCGAGACGACCGAGGGCACGTGGCTCGACGTCGATGTCAGCCCCGACGGCAAGCGCATCGTCTTCGATCTGCTCGGCGACCTTTATGCGATGCCGCTGGAGGGCACGGGCGCCGGGTTGGCCGAGCGGCTCACGAGCGGCGCGGCATTCGACATGCAGCCGCGGTTCAGTCCCGACGGCAAGTGGATCGCGTTTGCCTCCGATCGCGATGGTCTGCTGAATCTGTGGGTAATGAAGCCCGATGGCAGCGGCGCCCGGCAGGTGTCGAAAGAAAAGCAGTGGTACGTGAACAGCCCCGCCTGGGCGCCCGACAGCCAGTACATCTACGGCCGCAAGCACTTCGTGAAAGAGCGTTCGCTCGGCGCCGGGGAGATCTGGATGTTCCACGTGAGCGGCGCCGATGGTCTGCAGGTGACCGACAAGAACGGCTGGCAGAAGGATGCCGGCGAGCCCGCCGCCTCACCGGATGGCCGATATCTCTATTACAGCAAGGACGTCACGCCGGGATCGACCTTCGAATACAACAAGGATCCGTACGGCATCGTTTACGCGATCATCCGCCGCGATCTGACGAACGGGAAAGAGCGGACCGCAGTCTCGGAGGCCGGGGGCTCGGCGGCGCCCCGAGTGTCGCCAGACGGGAAGTGGCTGTCTCTGGTACGACGCGTCGGCGGCAAGTCCGTGCTTGTCGTGCGAAGCCTCGAGACCGGCGAGGAGCGGCCCGTCTTCGATCGGCTCGACCGCGACATGCAGGAGACCTGGTCCGTCTACGGCGTGTACGCGCAGTACGCCTGGACGCCCGACTCCACGCACATCGTCATCTGGGGCGAAGGCAAGATCTGGAACGTGGACGTCGCGTCGGGGACCGGCAGAGAGATCCCGTTCCGCGCACGGGTGCAGCAAACGACGTACGAGCGCCTGGTGTTTCCCCAGGATGTCCAACCCAAGCAGTTCCCCGTACGGATGCTGCGCCATGTCAGGGTCGCCCCGGACGGATTGGCCGTGGCCTATGACGCCCTCGGGCACGTCTACGTCCGGCCGCTTCCGACCGGTGACCCGAAACGGCTGACGGCCGGACGCGCCTTCGAGCTCGACCCGGCCTGGTCGCCCGACACGAAGCGGATCGTCTTCGTCACGTGGACCGACGCCGATGCCGGCCGCGTTCACGTTGGCCCGGTCGGCGGCGGACCTGGCACGGACATCGTCACCCGGCCCGGTCACTATGTCGAGCCCGCCTTCTCGCCCGACGGGAAGCTCGTGGTCTATCGTGCGACGAGCGGCGACCTCATTCGCGGGCGGACCTTCGGCGAGGATCCTGGTCTCTACGTCGTTCCGTCCGACGGCAGTTCCGCGCCGCGGCTCGTGCGCGAGAACGGCGTCGAGCCGCAGTTCGACACGACCGGCACGCGGATCTTCTTCCGCGAGCGTCGTGGCGAGAAGTTCGTCCTCGCGAGCGTCAACCTGACCGGCGGCGACGAGCAGGTGCACTTCCAGTCCGACAATGCCATCCAGATCGTGCCGTCGCCGGACGGGAAATGGGTCGCGTTTTCCGAGCGGTATCACGCCTTCATCGCGGCGTTTCCCCGCTCGGGTCGCACCGTGGATCTCGGCCCCAAGATCTCCGCGTTTCCCAGCATCCAGGTATCACGCGATGCTGGGATGTACCTGCACTGGTCGGGTGACAGCCGGGCCCTCCACTGGACGCTCGGCCCGGATCTCTACACGCGCGACCTGTCGAGGACGTTCACGTTCGTCGATCAGGCGCTCGAGAAACCGGCGCCGGCCGAGGCCAAGGGGGTGCCGATCGGCTTCATGGCTCCGAGCGACGAGCCGGAGGGTACGGTCGTGCTCGAAGGCGCGCGTGTCATCACCATGGATGCGCAGGCACCGCGCGGCGGCGTCATCGAGAACGGTACGATCGTGGTCCGCGGCAACCGCATCGAGGCGGTTGGCCCCTCGGGTCGAATTCGCGTGCCGGCCGGTGCCACCCGGGTGGATGTACGCGGCCGCACGATTATTCCAGGGCTGATCGACGTGCACGCCCACGTCAATGGCGAGGACGACGGGCTTCTCGCGGAGCAGAGCTGGCCGCTCGTCGCCAATCTTGCGTACGGCGTGACCACGGCGCACGACCCATCGAACGATACGGAAACCGTGTTCGCCAACAGCGAGTTGGTACGCGCCGGCCGGAAGCTGTCACCGCGCCTGTTCTCGACGGGAACCATCCTCTATGGAGCCGAGCTGCCCCTGAAGGCGGTCGTCGAGAACTACGATGACGCGCTGGCGCACCTGCGGCGGATGAAGGCCGTTGGCGCCTTCAGCGTCAAGAGTTACAACCAGCAGCGGCGCGACGTCAGGCAGATGATCGTGAAGGCGGCGCGCGAGCTGCAGATGATGGTGGTACCCGAAGGCGCGTCGCTGCTGTTCTTTGACGAGACCTTGATTCAGGACGGGCACACCGGGGTCGAGCACGCGCTCCCCGTGGCCCACGTCTACCGGGACGTCATTCAGCTGTTTGCCCAGTCAGGCGTTGGCTACACGCCGACGCTCATCGTGGGCTACGGCGGGCTGTTTGGCGAGACCTATTGGTATCAGCACGACGAGGTGTGGAAGAACCAGCGGCTGCTGACCTACACGCCGCACGACATCATCGACAGCCGGTCACGGCGGCGCACGATGGCGGCAGACGACGATTTCAATCACCTGTCCATCGCGCGCAGCACAAAGCAGCTGCTCGACGCCGGTGTCCCGGTGCAGCTCGGCGCGCACGGCCAGCTGCAGGGCCTCGGCGCGCACTGGGAGCTGTGGATGCTCGCGCAGGGCGGGATGGCGCCGCTCGAGGCCCTGAAGGCTGGAACGCTGGGCGGGGCGCGATATCTCGGCCTCGACAAGGATCTCGGCTCGCTCGAAGCCGGCAAGCTGGCCGATCTCGTGGTCCTGGACCGCAATCCGCTCGACAACATCCGCAACAGCGATTCGGTCCGAAGCGTCATGTTGAACGGCCGGCTCTACGATGCGGCGACCATGAACGAGATTGGCAGCCACCCGAACACGAGACCGCCATTCCCGTGGGCGCGGTCGGCTCGACCACGAACCGCCGCTCCGAGCGCTACGTCTTATTAGAGAATTGTCCGATCCGGCGAATCTGCCGGCCAGTCCCAAGGAACCAGCATCCCATGCGAACCTTTCGCCCCTTTCTCGGCGCCGTGATCGCGGCGTCGCTTTCGACGCCGGCTGCCCTGGCCCAGCCCCCCGCGCCGGCGGCGGGCGCCGCGGCTGACGTCCCCGACATCAAGTTCGAAACGTACAGGCTGCCGAATGGGCTGCGGGTGATCTTGTCGGAGGACCACCGGCTGCCGCTCGTCGCCGTCAACCTCTGGTATCACGTCGGCCCCGCCAACGAGGAGCCCGGCCGCACCGGCTTTGCGCATCTGTTCGAGCACATGATGTTTCAAGGCTCGAAGCACGTTCCCGCGGATCAACACATCAAGTTGCTGGAAGGCGCCGGCGCCAGCGATCTGAACGGCACGACGGATTTCGATCGCACCAACTACTTCGAGACCGTCCCGGCCAACCAGGTCGAACTCGCGCTGTGGCTCGAGTCGGATCGCATGGGGTACCTGCTCGAGCAGGTTACCGCCGCAACCCTTGCCAACCAGCAGGACGTCGTCCGCAACGAGCGCCGTCAGAGCGTCGAAAACCAGCCGTACGGCATCGTCGACGAAGCCGGCGTTCATGCATTGTTTCCCAAGAGCCATCCGTACTACGCAAGCGTGATCGGATCGCACGAGGACATCCAGGCCGCCAAGCTCGAGGACGTCCGCAACTTCTTCAAGCAGTACTACGCCCCCAACAACGCGAGCCTCGCGATCGTGGGCGACATCGACAAGGCGACGATCAAGCCGCTGGTCGAAAAGTACTTCGGCTCGCTGAAGCGCGGCCCCGACGTCACGAAGCCCGGCGTCGAGACGCCGCCGATCACGAGCGAGCGCCGGCTGACGGTCACCGACACGATCGAGCTTCCGAAGGTCGGCATGGGCTGGCTGACACCGCCAATCTTCACGGACGGCGATGCCGACGCCACCGTGGCGGCCAACATTCTCGGCGGCGGCCGCTCGAGCCGCCTGTTCAAGTCGCTCGTTTACGAGCAGCAGATCGCCCAGAGTGTGACAGTGCAGCAGAATTCGCTGACCCTGGGATCGATGTTCACGATCGAGGTGATCGCGCGTCCCGGCAAGACGCCGGAACAGATCGAGGCTGCGATCAACACCGAGCTCGAGAAGTTCCGCACTGCCGGCCCGGAGGCCGCCGAGGTCGATCGCGCCCGAAACACGATCGAGACCGGCATCGTCAACGGTCTGCAGCGACTCGGCGGCTTTGGCGGCGTCGCCGATCGCCTCAACACCTACGAGCATTACCTCGGCGATCCGGGGTACCTGGCAAAGGACCTCGCACGCTATCGTGCGACCACGCCGGCGACGGTGAAGGCGTTCGCCGAAAAGTATCTGACCACCAATGCGCGGGTGGTGGTGTTCGGCGTCCCGGGTGAAAAGAAGCTGGCGCCTGAAGTGCCGAAGGCGGCGCCGCCGACGGGCGGAAGCGAGAGCGGAGAAAGCGTCAACGCCGATGAGCCATGGCGCAACACCAAGCCTGCCGCCGGTCCGGCCTCGACGCTGAAGCTGCCATCGCCCACCAGCTTCACGCTGCCGAACGGATTGACGGTGCTGTACGCGCGACGGACCGGCGTCCCGGTCGTATCTGCCAATCTCGTCGTCCGTACTGGCAGCGACGCCAATCCGCCGGACACGCCTGGCCTCGCCAATTTCACCGCGGCGATGCTGGACGAAGGCACCAAGACGCGAAGCGCGCTGCAGATTGCCGATGACGTCGCGCAGCTGGGCGCGACGCTGACGACGAACTCGTCGATGGATTCGTCGACCGTCGCGGTGACGTCGCTGCGAAAGACGTTCCCCGCCGCGCTCGACCTCCTCGCTGACGTCGCGCTCAACCCCAGCTTCCCGCAGGCCGAAGTCGAGCGGCAGCGCGCGAGCCGTCTGGCGTCGCTGATGCAGCAGCGTGACAACCCGCAGCAGATCGCGCAGCGCGTCCTGGTCTCGGCACTGTACGGTCCGAAGCACCCGTACGGTTACATCGAGATCGGCACCGAGACCTCGAACAAGACGATCGCGCGCGACGCGCTCGAAGGATTCTGGAAGCAGAACTTCGTCGCCAACAACGCGGCGCTCGTCGTCGTCGGCGACATCGAGGAGGCCGAGGTCAAGTCGCTGGTGACGAAGACGTTCGGTGGCTGGCCGAAGGGGACGCCGTCGCAGCCCGCGCTCGGATCACCGGAGACGACGTCCGCGAAGCTGGTCGTCGTGGACAAGCCGGGAGCGCCGCAGTCGCAGGTCTGGGTCGGCACGATAGGCGTCTCGCGCAAGACACCCGACTACGCCGCCGTGCAGGTCCTGAACACCGGCCTGGGCGGACAGTTCTCGAGTCGTCTCAACATGAACCTGCGGGAGGACAAGGGCTACTCGTACGGCGCGTTTTCGGCGTTTCTGACGCGAAAGGCCGCTGGTCCGTTTTTCGCGCTCTCCGGTGTCAGGACCGATGTGACGGGTCCCGCGGTCGGCGAGATGATCAAAGAGGTGGGCAGCATGGCCAGCAAGCCGCTGTCGCCGGAGGAGCTGACGCTGTCGAAGGATTCGCTGGTGCGCTCGCTGCCCGGCGACTTCGAGACGAACCAGAGTACCGCCGGCACGTTCGGCGCCATCTATGTTTATGACCTCGGCCTCGACTACTGGGCGAAGTATCCCGCCATGATCGACGGGGTGCAGCCTGCCGCGGTCGAGGCGGCGGCGAAGAAGTATCTGCAGCCCGACACGCTGCACGTGGTGGTCGTCGGCGACAAGGCCACCGTCGTCCCGCAGATCGACAAGCTCAATCTGAATCTCGGCGCGCCTGAGCTCCGCGACGCCAGCGGCACGGTTCTCAAGTAGGGGCGCACTGCGTGCGCCCCGAGGTGCAGCATGCATGAATGGTCTCGAGCGAGTATCGGCGGTCTCTTCCTGGCGCTTGTCTGCGCGACGGCGTCGGCGCAGACGCCGAGCGTCGACGAGATCGTCAGCAAGACGATGGCGGCGCGCGGCGGGCTCGACAAGTTGCGCGCCGTGAACACGATGAAGATGGTCGGGAAAGTCTCGATGCAGGGTCGTGACATCGCGATCACCGTCATGGCGAAACGTCCGAACCTGATGCTTCAGGAGATGACGATTGACGGAGCCCGCGTGGTGTCGGCGTTCGATGGCGAAAAGGTCTGGGTGGTGAACCCGATGCTGGGCATCAACGAGCCGCAGGAGATGTCGGGCGCGATGGCCGACGAGATGCGCGATCAATCGATCTTCGGCGGTCCCCTCATGGGCTACAAGGAGCGCGGTGAGACCCTCGAGCTCGTGGGCCCGAGCACCGTCGGCGACGTCAAGACATGGAAGCTGAAGCTGTCACGTGCGAACGGCCGGACGATGTTCATCGACGTCGATGCCGCGAGCGGCTTCGAGCTCCAGTGGTCACGGCGCGTTGACCAGGGCGGAATGAGCGTCGACGTCGATTCGGTGATGAGCGACTACCAGCCGACCGACACAGGCATCGTCGTCCCTCGGTACGATGCGTACACTTGTCGGCGGTCACCAGCAGGGGCTGTTGAAGGTGGATTCCGTCACCTTCGACGTGCCGATCGACGACGCGGCGTTCCACATGCCGAAACCGCAGTAACGCGACGGCATTCTGCAGCGAACGACCCTCCGCAGTAGGGCCCGACTTCAGTCGGGCCATCCGCATGGCCGAACTAAAGTTCGGCCCTACTGCCTTTTTTCGGTCTCCTGCTGCTTTTCGGTTTCCAGCAGCCCGACCGCCCTCATCAGCTCGAGCGCGTTGCTCGTCCGGACCACGCCCGGGCGCATCTTGTAGTCGAACCGGATCTCCCCGTTTTCGAACCAGTCACTGAAATGCACGTTGGTGGCGTGCACGCCGAGATCGCCCACCACTTCGGCGAGCGCCAGATCGTGCGTGGTCACCAGGCCGATCGAGCCTCGTTCCACCAGGCCGCGGACCACTGACGCCGCGCCGATGCGGCGGTCGTGCGAGTTGGTGCCCGCCAGCAGCTCGTCGAGCAGGAAGAGGACCGGCATCGGGCCGGTCGTTGCGTCCACGATCGCGCGAAGCCGTGTCAGTTCGGCGAAGAAGCGCGACCGGCCGGCCTGAAGCGAGTCCTGGATGCGCAGGGTGGCGCCGACCGCAAGCGGCGACAGGCGCAGCCGTCGGGCGCGAACCGGCGCGCCCGCCAGGGCGAGGACCGTTGCGACGCCCACCGTGCGGAGAAGCGTGCTCTTCCCCGACATGTTCGAACCGGACACGACGAGGACGCGCGTATCGCTATCGAGGCGTACGTCGTTCGGCACCGCGCCCACCAGCAGGGGATGCGAGAGTGCCTCGCCGTCGAACAGGGCATCGCCCTCGACGAGTTCGGGAAACGGGTCGTCCGGGTGCTCGAAGGCGTAACCGGCAAGGGAACAGAGCGCCTCGAACTCGCTGATGGCGTCGATCCAGTCGGCGAGAAACGGCCCGTTTCGCCGCCGCCATGCCTCGATTGCCCACGCGAATTGCGTCCCCCAGAGCAGGAGCGCGGCGATCGGCGCGAAGAACTGGTTGCGGCGTGACGACAGCAGATCCATGAGCCGCCGGAGCTCGTGAATCCGAACCGAGGCTCGAGCGCCGGTGGGGATTAGTCGCTGGCGGATGGCCTCGAGCTCGGGCGCGGATCCCTCTTCGCGCTCGACCACCTCCAGCACCTCCGCGAGCAGGTTCAGCTGGTGCACCGGCGCATTCGCCGCTTCCAGCACCTGCGACACCGCACGTCGCCAGGCGAGGGCGAATCCGGCCGAGGCGAGCGCTGAGGCGGCGAACCATCCGGTTCCGGCATCAAAGAGGAAGGCGGCGGCAAGGCTGACCGCGTTTGCGATGGCAAGAAGGGCGGCGGCAACGCGAGGCCAGCCCGGCGTGAGTTGTGATGGGGCCTGGCCCCAGGCCGCGAGCTGCGTTGTGTCCAGGTAGCCGACGATCTCGTCGCCGGCGAGCGCAAGGCGCTCGCGTAGATCGACCTGTGGCCGCAGCTCGTTCACCGACGCTTGACGGCGTCGGACCTCGCCCGGCGCGGCGGCGTGCAGCAGCCAGCTCGCCAGCATTCGCTCGCCGCCGCCAAGTCGCGCGCTCGAGACGAGTTGGAACAGCGAGCCGTGGCCGAAGATGTCGAGGTCAGCGGCGTAGACATGCTGGTCGGGGAGGTAGGTCAGCCCCTCCGCACCGGTCCCGTGCCACTGGCCGTTGATGCGGGCCATGCCTCGGCGGTAGAACGCGGCAGCTCGCCGGCTACAGTCCCGTTGGCGGAGGACGCGCGCGTGTGCCACGGCGAGGCCCGCGAAAACGGCGGCCGGCACGAACAGCCACAAGGCCGGGATTGCTGGCGGGCCGACGACGGCCCAGAGGACGACGACAACAGTAATGACCGTAATGAGCCGGGCGTTGGCAAAGCGGTCGTGCTGGACGCCGAGGCGGGCGACCAGCGCCTCTCGCTCCGCCAGCCGCGCTGAATACAGAGCCGTTGGGGAGCGGTCCAGCATAGGCGAAGTGTTACACACTGCCTGGGGACAGGCCCCAGGGCCTGTCCCCAATGGCACGGAATCTCGGTTTTGGGGACAGGCCCCACGGGCCATGGGTTTTGGGGCCTGTCCCCAGTTCTGATAGGATCGTGGACCGGTTAGGTCGGATATGCGCGATGACACCTCCTGTCGCCGGGGCCGCGGATCTCTCACGGCCGCGGTCCATCCTCGATCTCGTCGGGAATACCCCTCTTCTCCGGCTGCGACGGTTCGAGCGCGCTGACGGCGGAGTACAGCTCTACGCAAAAGCCGAGTGGAAGAACCCTGGCGGCTCCGTTAAGGACCGCGCCGCGGTTCGCATGGTCGCCGACGGTGAAGCCAGCGGCCTGCTGACCCCCGGCAAGACGATCCTCGACGCGACATCGGGCAACACCGGCATCGCTTACGCGATGATTGGCGCGGCGCGCGGCTACTCGGTGCGGTTGTGCATGCCCGAGAACGTCACGCCCGAACGAAAGCGCATCCTGCGGGCCTACGGCGCGGAGCTCGTGCTGACGGATCCGCTCGAGGGTAGCGACGGCGCCATTCGCGAGGTCCGTCGCGTGTACGCCGAGGACCCGGACCGCTACTTCTATCCGGACCAGTACAGCAACCCCGCCAACTGGAAGGCGCACTACGACGGCACCGGGCCGGAAATCCTGGCGCAGACGGACGGCAGCATCACGCATTTCGTCGCCGGGCTCGGCACCAGCGGTACGTTCGTGGGAGCCGGCCGTTTCCTGCGCGACCACAAGCCCGGCGTGACGCTGGTCTCGGTACAGCCCGATGCGGCCCTGCACGGCCTCGAGGGGCTGAAGCACATGGATTCCGCAATCGTGCCGGCGATCTACGACTCGTCGCTGGCCGACATCGACCTCGGGGTTGGCACCGAAGAGTCGTACCTGCTGACGAAGCGCCTCGCGCTCGAAGAAGGCCTGCTCGTCGGGATCTCGAGCGGCGCCGCGCTGGCGGCCTCGCTGCGCATCGCCAACACGATCACCGACGGTGTCATCGTGACGATCTTTTCGGATGGCGGCGAGAAGTACTTGTCGGAACGCTTCTGGGAGGAGCCTCCGGAAGGGTCGTTCGTCGGCGGGGTGAACTGACGTGCAGACGGGCCTTCAGCTCGCGGCGGGTGTCGCCGACGCCATCCGCGCACACGGCGTCGAAACCTATCCGCACGAGTGCTGCGGCGCGCTGGTTGGTCGTGAGGGCGAGGTGACATCGACCGTCCCACTGCCGAACATCACCGACGAAGGTCCGCGCCGCCGTTTCCGCGTGAGCGACGTCGACTACATGCGGGTCGAGCGCGCGGCGAGTGCAGCTGGTGCTGAACTGCTCGGCTTCTACCATTCGCACCCCGATCACCCGGCGCGGCCGTCGCAATACGATCTCGACCACGCGCTGCCGAATTTCTCCTACATCATCGTGTCGGTGGCCGCTGGCGTCGCAGGAGACGTGCGATCCTGGAAGCTGCGCGAGGATCGCTCGGCCTTCGACGAGGAAGCGCTCTCCGTCCTGATCCCTGAACCCTGACCCTGATTCCTTATTCCTGACATGTCTACAAAGATTCACATTCCGACACCGTTGCGGCCGTTCACCGGAAAGCGTGAGGTCGTCGAGCTCGAAGGTGCCACTGTCGGCGAGCTGCTGGCGAAGCTGACGAGCGAACACGAAGCGCTGAAGAAGCACTTGTACAACGAGGACGGGCGTCTCCGCAGCTTCGTCAACATCTACTTGAACGACGAAGACATCCGCTATCTCGAGAAGGAAAAGACACCGGTGAAGCCCGGTGATTCCCTCAGCATCATCCCTTCAGTGGCCGGCGGCAGCGGCGCCACGGCCGCGCCGCCGAAGCCGACGCTCAACGCCGAGGAGATCCAGCGCTACAGCCGGCACCTGATTCTTCCGGAAGTCGGCATGGAAGGGCAGAAGAAGCTGAAGGCGGCGAGCGTGTTGTGCATCGGCGCTGGCGGCCTTGGATCGCCGGTCGCGATGTACCTGGCCGCTGCGGGGATCGGCACGCTCGGCCTCGTCGACTTCGACGTCGTCGACTACAGCAACCTGCAGCGCCAGATTCTTCACGGCACGCCGGATGTGGGCCGCCCGAAGCTGCAGTCGGCGAAGGATCATCTCAAGGCCCTGAATCCAGGCGTCGACATCAAGACCTACGAGACGGCGCTCACGTCCGACAACGCGTTCCAGCTCTTCGAGGGCTACGACGTCATCGTCGACGGCACCGACAACTTCCCGACGCGGTACCTGGTGAACGATGCCTGCGTGCTGCTGGGAAAGCCGAACGCGTACGGCAGCATCTTCCGCTTCGAGGGACAGGCCTCAGTGTTTGGCACGAAGGAAGGCCCGTGCTATCGCTGCCTGTATCCCGAGCCGCCTCCTCCGGGCCTCGTCCCCAGCTGCGCGGAGGGTGGCGTGCTGGGCGTGCTGCCCGGCATCGTCGGCTGCATTCAGGCGAACGAAACGCTGAAGCTGATCCTTGGCATCGGCGAGCCGTTGATCGGCCGGTTCCTCGTCTTCGATTCGCTCCGGATGAAGTTCCGCGAGTTGAAGCTTCGCAAGGATCCCGACTGCCCGGTGTGCGGAACGCACCCGACTGTCACGAAACTGATTGACTACGAGCAGTTCTGCGGCGTGGCCCCCGCGGCCACCGCGACGGAGACGACAGTGGCCACCGATCCCGCGTCGAATCAGGAGATCACGGTGCTCGAACTGAAGGCACGCCGCGATCGAGGCGAGGACCCGTTCGTGCTCGACGTGCGCGAGCCGCACGAATACGAGATCAACCGAATTCCGGGCTCGACGCTGATTCCGCTCGGCGAGCTGCCCGAGCGCTTCACCGAGCTCGACGCGACCCGCGAGATCGTCTGCCAGTGCAAGTCGGGGATGCGCAGCGCGCGCGCGGCCGCCTTCCTGCGCGAGCATGGGTTCAAAAATGTGAAGAACCTGAAGGGCGGCATCCTCGCGTGGGTCGACCAGGTCGACCCCAGCCAGCCTAAATACTGATCGGCTGATCGGCGGGGCTGAAGCCCCGCCTCCACAAAACGCTGCTGAATCGGCATACTTGTGGAGGCGGGGCTTTAGCCCCGCCGATCCTATGTCTCTAAGCTTCCCGATTTATCTCGACTTCCACGCCAGCACACCCGTTGATCGACGCGTGCTCGACGCGATGCTGCCGTTCTTCTCCGAGCACTATGGCAACGCGGCGAGCCGGACGCATGCATTCGGCTGGAAGGCCGACGCCGCCGTCGAAACAGCGCGTCGTCAGGTCGCTCTGGCCATCGGCGCCGTCCCGAAAGAGATCGTCTTCACCAGCGGCGCCACCGAATCGAACAACCTCGCGCTCAAGGGTGCCGCACACGCGCTCAGGCAGAAGGGCGACCACATCATCACGGTGACGACCGAGCACAGGGCCGTCCTCGACAGCTGCAGGCAGCTGACTCGAGAAGGATTTCGCCTGACCTGCCTCGGGGTGGATGCCGACGGACTCGTCGACCTGCAGGCGCTTCACGACGCGATGAGCGATCGCACGATTCTCGTGAGCGTGATGGCGGCGAACAACGAGATTGGCGTGCTGCAGCCGATCAAGGAGATTGCGGTCCTCGTCCACGAGCGCGGCGTCCTGCTGCACACCGATGCGGTGCAGGCAGTCGGCAAGGTCCCCTTCAGCGTCGCGGAGACCGGCGTCGACATGGCCTCGCTCACGGCCCACAAGATCTACGGACCGAAAGGCGTGGGCGCGTTGTTCGTGCGAAAGTCGGATTCGAAGATCGACCTCGAGCCGCTCATCGACGGCGGCGGCCACGAGCGCGGCCTGCGGTCCGGCACGCTGAACGTGCCGGGTATTGTCGGCTTCGGCAAGGCGGCCGAAATCGCGGCAGCGGAGGTGACGGGCGAGTCGAGCCGCGTCGGCACCTTGCGTAATCGGCTGCTCGACGGCCTGCGCGACCGCGTGCCAGATCTCCACGTCAACGGCTCGATGCGGCATCGGCTGGCCCACAACCTGAACGTCAGCTTCCCGGATGTCGTTGGCGAGTCGTTGCTCCTCGGCATCAGCGACATCTGTGTGTCGGCTGGCTCGGCGTGTTCGTCTGGCAGCGAGGAACCGCCGTACGTGTTGACGGCGCTCGGCCTCGATCCCGACCTCGCGCGCGCATCGATCCGCTTTGGCCTGGGCCGTCAAACGACCGTCGAAGAGATCGATTACACCATCGGCAAAGTGGCCGATGTCGTGCACCAGCTTCGCGCGACAACTCACCGCAGTAAGGCCGCACTTTAGTGCGGTCAGGCATTGGCCCGACTGACCAGCCTCCGCTAAAGCTACGGCGGTCCGCCGAAGCCTTCGGCGAAGGCGGAAGTCGGGCCCTACTGCCGCCGGACTCCGCTGGACGTCCGCACGTTACAGGCGTCTAATAGGGGCGTATGACGCGACTCGCTGTCCTTACGCTTGCGGTCGCCCTGTTGTTGCCTGTTCCGACCCTCGCGCAGGCTGGCCAGGATCGATCCGACCCCGGCAAGGATTCCCCGCCGGTGTCGCTGAAGCGTATCAAGCGCGCCTTGCAGCAGGCGCAGGCGCAGCCGCCGTCCAACCGTCTCAGGCTCACCTACTACGTGGCCGTCGTCGGCGAGAGTCAGCCGATCGACCTGTTCAAGGATTTCGACACCACGCACGGCGCCGTGCCGTTCACCGCCCCGTCGCATCAGGAATTGTTCGATCAGGTGACGCCTCGCGAGTTTCGCCCGCCGTCCGCAGACATCCTGGGCGCGGCGGTCTGGCTGGGCACCAAGCTGGCGAAGAAGGGGGCCGACAGCCGGAAGAATAAGCCGCGATGTAGTACCGATTCCGGGTTTGATGCGAATCACAATTGCCCACAGCCCGGACTCGGACGACGCGTTCATGTTCTACGGCCTTGCCAGCGGCAAGGTGCCGACTGGCGATCTGGAAGTCGTCCACGTCCTCTCGGACATCGAAACCCTGAATCGCGCCGCGTTCGAAGGCAAGTACCAGATTTCGGCAGTCTCGTTTCATGCCTACGCGCATCTGACCGACAAATACATCCTGCTTCCCCATGGCGCCAGCATGGGCGACAACTACGGTCCCATGGTCGTCGTCCGCAAAGACGGCCCGGTGTCCCTTGATGGTGTTCGTGTCGCGATTCCGGGCACCTTGACCACTGCCTTTCTCGCGCTGCGGCTGTACAAGCCCGATGTCGAGTACGTCGTCATGCCGTTCGACGAGATCCTCGAGGCTGTTCGGGACGGCACGGTAGAAGCAGGGCTGCTCATCCACGAAGGGCAGCTCACCTACGAAGAGGAAGGGCTGCGCAAGCTGGTGGACTTTGGCGAGTGGTGGGCGGGTCGCACCGGAGGCCTGCCGTTGCCGCTGGGTGGCAATGTGATCCGCCGCGACCTCGGCCCAGAGCTGATCGGCCGCCTGTCGCGATTGCTTCACGACAGCATCGCCTACGGCCTCAGCCATCGGGCTGACGCCGTCACGCATGCGATGCAATATGGGCGCGGCCTCGATCGCTCCAGCACCGATACGTTCGTCGGGATGTACGTGAACGATCTCACCCTCGACTACGGCGAGCGCGGGCGGACAGCCGTGCTGCGGCTCCTGGGCGAGGCGGCGGAGCGGGGACTGATTCCTCCGGTGAGTGTCGTGTTCGCGGATTGACCCTGCCGCCGCTCCATCGTACGTAGGCCCGAGCTTCAGCTCGGGCGTCGCAGCGTTGCCCAAGCTGAAGCTTGGGCCTACGACTGCAAACAATCTCGTCCAACATGACTGCTCACGATCGCGTGCAACTGGCGCACGCCTTCCGTCAGCGCCGCCGGACCGGGCTGCAGGATGTACGCCGATTTGATCTCGTGAATCTGACCGTCACGAACAGCGGTCACGCCCTGCCATCCGGCGCGCGTCGCGATTCGTTCCGGCCGGACCGGCTTTCCGCACCACGACGCGACGATGATCTCCGGATCCCGGCGCGCGACTTCCGCTGAATCGACGATGCGGTCCTTCGCCAGCTTCTTGTGCCGCAGCTCGGGGAAGATCGGCTCGCCGCCGGCGACGTCCACCAGCTCCTCGACCCACTGAATCCCCGAGATCAGGGGACTGTCCCATTCCTCGAAATAGACCCGCGGTCGCCGCGCCAGGCGGGACGCACGGCTCCGTATCTCGTCGAGCCCGCGCTGGAGGTCGGCGACCAGCGTCCTGGCCTGTTCGTTCCTGCCGACCAGGCCGCCGACCATCAGCATCATTTGAAAGATTTCAGCGATCGATCGTTGATTGAAGGACACGACCGGATAGCCACGTCTGACGAGCTCGGCGACGATGTCGGCCTGCAGATCGGAGAACGCCAGGATCAGGTCGGGCGAGAGCGCTTCGATCTTGTCGAAGCGCGCGTTGATGAACGCTGAGACGCGCGGCTTCTTCCTGGCTTCGGGCGGACGCACCGTGTAGCCCGAGACACCAACGACCCGATCGCCCTCACCCAACAGGTAGAGGGTCTCGGTCGTTTCTTCAGTGAGGCAAACGATTCGCCGCGGGTACATGGTCGCTCGTAGGCCCAAGCTCTAGGTCCCCGACCGCAGTAGGGCCTGACTTCAGTCGGGCCAGACCGGATTGGCCGAACTGAAGTTCGGCCCTACTGCCGTGGGTCACTTGAACGCATCAGGATGCAGCGCTTTCGCGAGCCGTACTGCCGCCTGACCGATGCGTGGTCCGGCCGTGACCATGTCGCTGCCGGTCAACGTCACGATGCGGTTGTCCCTGACGGCAGGAACCGACGGCACGGCTTGCCATGCGGCGAGGTCGGGTGCGGATTCATCGTCTGCGCGCAGCTCGACGATCACCTCGGGAGCACGTGTCAGGACGAGCTCGCTGGACGCCTGCACCGATTCCCGCTTGATGTCGGCGAACACGTCGTCGCCGCCGGCGACCGCGAGCAGGTCGTGGAGGAAGCCGTATCCGCCGCTGGCGTAGACGTTCCTCAGCGAGCCTGGCTCGCGGCCGAATACGATCATCGTCTTCGGTCGAGGCTGTCCTGCGACACGGCGGCGAACGTCCGCAAGCGTATCCTCGATTTGCGTGATTGCCTGCGCCGCCTGGCTGGTGTCACCGGTGCGGGCGGCCAGCTCGCGAATCGTCGTGAAGATGTCGGCGAGCCCGCCGTGAACGTACGAGAAGTGCGCAATACCAGCGCGCTGGAGTTGGCGCACGAGGTCGTGCTGGCTGCCGTAGACGACGATCAGATCCGGCTTCAGCGAAAGGATGCGTTCCACGTCGGGATCGACGAGCGCCCCCACGCGCGGCAACGACCTGACCTGCGGCGGTTCCTTGTCGTAGCTGCTGACCGCGACGACGCGAGGTCCGGCGCCGATGGCAAACAGCATCTCGGTCGCGCCCGGCACCAGCGAGACAATGCGCGCCGGCTTGGCCTGTGCGCAGATGCTTGCGACAAAGATCAGCGCCAGCGCGAGGGCGCCCCATGCGCCCCCTATGCGCCTTTGCGCCCATGTGCTCATGCGCCTCTGCGCCCATGTGCTCATGCGCCTCTCAAGCATTTTTCACCAACAGCCAGAGAAAGAACGGCCCACCAATCACCGCGGTCACGATCCCGACCGGCAATTCCAATGGCGCAATCACGGTGCGCGCAACCAGGTCGCACGCCACAAGAAAGGCCGCGCCGAATCCCAGTGACGCCGGCAGGACCAGCCGATGATCGGGGCCGACGACCAGCCGTACCAGATGCGGCACGATGATGCCAATGAAGCCGATCGGTCCGCCAATCGAGACCGCGGCACCCGTCGCCAGCGATGCGCTCAGGAACGACAGACGCTGCGTCCTCAAGACGTCCACCCCGCGCATCGCGGCGGCATCGCTGCCCACGCTCAGCAGGTTGAGCCGCGGCGCGAGCGCGAGGAACGTGATGATCGCGACCGACAGCATCGGCAGCGCCACGACAAGAGGTGTGTAGCTGGCCACGTCGAGGTCTCCCAGCAGCCAGCGCAGCGTCTGCACGACCGACGTCATGTCGGCGAAGTACTGGAGCAGGAGAATCAGCGCCGAGAAGAACGAGTTCAGCGTGACCCCGGCCAGCAGCAGCACGCTCGTGGAGAATCCACGGTGTCTCGCGGCGGCCAGCGCGTAAACGATGGAGACGGCGGCCAGTGCGCCCGCAAAACTCGCCGCCGGAACGGCGGCCCACGTCATCGCGGCGAACGCCCCGCCAACCGTCAGCACGAGCATCGCGCCAAGCGCGGCGCCCGACGAAATGCCCAGCGTGAAAGGGGTTGCCAGCGGGTTCCTCAGAAGCGCCTGGAATACGACGCCGGACGAGGCGAGCGCGGCGCCGACCAGCGTCGCCGCCAGCACGCGCGGCAGGCGCGCGACGAAGAAGATCTGCGCGTCCACGTTCGACGCCCAGGGACGGCTGAAGTCGAGTGCGTGGGCGAGCGAGATCGACGTGCTTCCACCGAGCGGCGCCAGGAGCATCGCGCCGAGCGCCAACGCGGTCGAGCCGAGCCACACCGTGACCAGTCGTGTGCGGATGCCCTGGACTGGCGCCGGCGCCGCGCGATTGGATGCGGCGACGGCGGTCTCGCTGTCGGTGGGGTTCATCAAGATTTATTCCTGATCGGGACCACTGTCAGGTGTCCCGCTTCGGAATGGAACCGTACGTCGGCGCGGATGCCGTAGAGGCGCTCGACATTTGCACCCGTCAGCACCTCCCCGGTTGGACCGGCGCCCATCACCGAGCCTTCGCTCAACATCACGAGATCGCGGCACACCGAGGCCGCGAGGTTCAGATCGTGCGTGGACAGGACGAGGCCGAGCCCGCGCGTGCGATTGAGCTCGCTCAACAGGTCGACGATCTCCAGCTGGTGACCAGGATCCAGCGACGCCGTCGGCTCGTCGAGCAGCAGCACGTCGGCCTGCTGCGCGAGAGCGCTCGCGATGACGACTCGCTGTTTCTCGCCGCCCGAGAGGGTCGAGAAGGGGCGCGTCTCGAACGCGGACATGGCCGTCGCGCGCAGCGCGTCGCGGGCGATGCCGAGGTCGGAGGGACCCTCGATCGCGAGGGTGCCGAGGTGCGGGTAGCGGCCCATCAGCACGAGCTCGAGCACCGTGTAATCGAACGCCGGGTGTGTCTCTTGCGGCACCATCGCGATGCGGCGCGCGATGGCCTGCCGCGGCCAGTCGGCAATCGGCCTGTCGTCGAGCGTCACGGTCCCGGCATCCGGCGCGAGCAGTCGGCCCAGCAGCTTGAGCAGGGTCGACTTCCCGGAGCCGTTCGGGCCCAGCACGCCGACGAACGTGCCGGACCCGACGTCAATCGACACGTTGCGCACCGCCGCCCGCGATGCGGTCCCGCCGCGCCGGGCGGCATAGGCGAACGAGACGTTACGGGCGGACAGCAACACGGACCCCGACGACGCCAACGCGACCCAGAGCGGGATAGCCGAGGAATTCTTCGTACGGCCGGTCGAGAAGGTTCAACGCGCGTGCGAAGACCTCGACGCCATGGGCGAAACGCCACGATGCCCCGACATCGACCACGGTATACCCTGCCGACTCGAAGAGGCCACCAGACGCGCCGAAGGACGGCTCGACGTCCAGCACCACGCCCCTCGCGCGGACCTCGGCGAACGCCGACAGCGCCTTCCGAGTCCACAGCAGATCCAGGGAGCCCTGATGACGCGGACGGCGGAGGAGCGGATCGCCCACCGTGAACGGCGGTGGCGCGGCGCCCGTGTTGTCGACGGCCAGCACTTCCGTATCGAGGAACGTGTAGCTGCCGCGAGCGGTCACGCCTTGCGGCCCCCGCCACGCGAGGCCAAGCTCGAGGCCGCGTGCCCGCGCGTTCGAGACGTTGTCGGTGCGGAAGCGGCTGGCTCCACTGAGCGCGCCGCCGACGGCGACAATGAGGTCGTCGTAGCGGTTGAAGAACAGAGAGGCGTCAGCGGTGAGCGCCGCCGTGACCACGTGACTGACGCTGACGTCGACGCTGCGGCTGCGTTCGGGCTCGAGCGACGGGTTGTCGGTGAACGCGATTTCGAACGCGTCCGGCGGGCGGATGCCTGTCCCGGCGCTGATCCGCAGCTTCGTGCGCGCCGTGCCGCTCGCGTCCTGCCAAGCGACGACTGTGCCAGAGGCGCGGGGATTGACCGAGTTCACCGTATCCTCCGCGAACGGCGGCCGAGGCGTGAACGCGAAGGGGTCGCCTTCGAGCGCGTCGCGTCGGATCGAGTCGACGCGGACGCCCGCCGTCAGCGACACGCGTGCACCCACCTGTTGCCGGACCTCGCCGAACGCGCCGATGGTACGGCGCTCGATCGGTACCGGCTGCGACGTGTCGCCGGTGAAGTAAGTGCCGCGCGCGCGCTCGGCCAGTCCCTCCACGCCGAATGACACGCCGGTCGAGGCCGTGGCCACGAAGTCGGTCTGCGCGCGTGCCGTCGTGCGACGCGTGTCGAAGAAGGAGTCGCCGAAGCTGCTGTGGAACCGGTTGTCGAGGTCGGCGTACGTCACCTGCAGGCGCTGCTGGATGCGACCGCTCAACAGGCGTCCCCATGGAAAGCGGGCTTGCAACGAGCCCTGATGGTGCGTGTCGAAGCCGCGCGAGACACGATCGACCGCGGTATAGACGCCAATCGGGTTCGAGCCGTAGGGTCCGGGATTGCCGCGCTCGCTGTCGAGCCACCGGTAGTCGCCGCGCACCATCGTCATCGGGCTCCTCGACCAGCTCGCGTTCACCGCCGCGGTTGACGAGCGCCAGTCGTCGTTGGTCACCTGTTCGCCGGTCGCTGGCGCCGTGCCGGTGAAGCCGTCCGTCCTGCTGTGCTCCGCGCCGCCGCCAAACGACCATTGGCCGACACTCGCTGTCCCACCGGCCGTTCCGCGGGCAAACGTCTGCGAGCCGCCTTCGATGGAAGCCGAACCGGTCGGCGTTCCTCCGTGCCGCGTGGTCACCGACACGATCCCGCCGATGGCGTCGCTTCCGAAGACCGCGCTTTGAGGGCCGCGTACGACTTCGACCTGCTCGACGTCGCCGAAAGGCAGCAATGAGAAATCGAATCCGCCGCCGAAGGCGTTGACGCGCATGCCGTCCACGAGCACGAGCGTGTAGTCGGACTCTCCGCCGCGAGGAAAAACCGAGGTCAACGCGCCTCGACCGCCGTTGCGCCCGACGGTGAAGCCCGGAACGGTTCTCACCGCATCGGCGACGTTCTCGAGCTGTCGCAGCTGTATGTCCTCGCGCCCGATGACCGTGGCGGTGGCCGGCGACTCGGACAAGGGACGCGGGACCTGTGCGGCCGACACCACCACCGCGTCGCTGACGGGTGCGACGCGGAGGGCGATCGTGGGCGGTGGCTCTTCGGAGGGCACTCGCACGGTCGCCGGGTCGGCATTGAAGCCGTCGGCGTCGATCAGGAGCCGGTATGTGCCCGGCGGCAGATCGCCAGGCATGACATAGCGTCCTTCGCGATCGGTCCGCACGGTCCGCGCGCCGAGCGGACCATCGATCACGACCGCGACGTCAGGCACCGGCCGTCGGTCAGGATCGACGACTTGTCCTTGTTCTGATTGCTGCTGAAGGGGAGCTGTCGCGAGCGACAGTACGAGCGCAAGCGCGCACGAGACCATGTGCACTCCTTCCGGCGTGCAAGGCGCCGGTCTCCGCGACGGATCGCGGAGGAAGTGACGGCCCTACGACCAGGTCTCCTGGCTTGCGGATCGTTGCGAGAGCGCCCGCGCCTTCCCATGCCATGACGCGCACAGTGGCGGACCAGCATGCCGTGTTGCAGCTCGACGGGAGAGGTGCTGCAAACCGGGCGTGGTCACGAAGGGCGCTCGCTCCCCGCTTACAGTGGCGGCACCGCGTGGGATTTGCACCCAACTTCGCGTGGTGGTGGGGCGAGCGTCGGTTGTTGTGTGGCGGAGTATAGCATGGCAGGATAAGGGCCCAAGGCGGCCGGCGCAGGCTCGCCGATGGCGCGGGGTGGGCCATTTGCCACGCCCGCTGGGCTTCGCGTAAGATGACTGTTTGTGCTGCGGGCGCACAAGAACGGCGCACGTACGCACGCTATGAGGAGAGCATGAGCAAGAGTTCGACGGTCACCGTTCGCGACACGCCGGTGCAGCCGGTGGCGTCCGCGACGGTAGGCAGTCTGACCATCCATGGCGAGACCTTCGTCATCGAAACCGACCAGCGGGTCGATCTTGTCGACCTGACGAACCGGATCATGGACTTCGCGCGCAGGTTCAAGATTCGCGAGGGTCTGGTCAGCCTCTGGTCGATGCACACGACCTGTGCGATCTTCATCAACGAGTTCCAGACGGCGCTGCTGACCGATATCAAGGCCTTCCTCGAGAAGATGGTCGATCGTGACGAGGAGTGGCTGCACAACAATCCCGATCACTCCGACTGCGATCGCATGAATGCCGACGCGCACCTGCGCGCGCTGCTCCTCGGTCACAGTCTCACGCTGCAGATCAGCGGTGGGGAAGTCGTGCTGGGCCAATGGCAGCGCATCCTCATGGCGGAGCTCGACGGGCCGCGCGCGAGGAGCCTGCGCATCCAGGTGTTCGGGATTTCCTAAGCGTACGTAGGCCCGAGCTTCTTCGTACGTAGGCCCGAGCTTTAGCTCGGGCAAACCACCCACGCCGAATGTCCCTTTCTTCGGTACGCCTGCGCGACGCCGGTCTCGTCGAGATCTCCGACAAGCTGGCATCCGGCGAGCGGCTCTCGCTCGCCGACGGCGTCCGTCTCTTCGACTCGCCGGATCTGCTGGCCGTCGGCTGGCTGGCGAACCGGGAGCGAGAGAAGCGGCACGGCGCGCGCACCTACTACAACTACAACATCAGGATCGAAGCGACGAACGTCTGCGTCGCCACTTGTCTCTTCTGCTCGTTTTCCCGGCTGCGCCCGGGCGATCCCGGCTCGTACACGCTGTCGCTCGAGGACGCCTGGGACAAGCTGCGCCGGCGTGCGCACCAGCCGCTGACCGAAGTCCACGTCGTCAACGGTCTCCATCCCGACCTGCCGTTCGACTACTACAAGGACCTGCTGCGCGGCTTCAAGCGGATCAGGCCGGAGATTCACCTCAAGTGTTTTACGGCGGTCGAGATCGCGTTTTTCGCCGAACTCTACGGCATGACCGACGTGCAGGTCCTGCGGGAGCTGATGGACGCCGGCCTCGACTCGCTGCCGGGCGGCGGCGCCGAGGTGTTCGCGGAACGGGTCCGCCGGAAGATCTGCCATGACAAGGCAGACGCGGATCGCTATCTGAGCATCCATCGCACGGCGCATCGTCTTGGGATGCGCTCGAACGTGACGATGCTCTATGGGCACATCGAGACGTTCGAAGAGCGCGTCGACCACATGTTGCGGACGCGTGCGCTGCAGGACGAGACCGGCGGCGTGCAGGCGTTCATCCCGCTCGCGTTCCACCCCGACAACAACCAGATGCGGAAGCTGCCCGCGCCCTCGGCGGCCGACTCGTTGCGCGTGCATGCCGTGTCGAGGCTGGTGCTCGACAACGTGCCGCACGTGAAGGCGTTCTGGATTGCGACGGGCGTCGAGGTGGCGCAGACGGCGCTCTGGTTCGGCGTAGACGACCTGGATGGCACCGTGCAGGAAGAGAAGATCTACCACATGGCCGGCAGCCGGACGCCCGAGTCGCTCACCACGGCCGACCTCCAGCGCTTGATCTGCACCGCCGGCCGCAGCCCCGTCGAGCGCGACACGCTGTACAACGTCGTCGGACAGTAAAAGTCGCCCAAGGTGACGGCAGTGACAGGTGCGTCGGGTGCGACGTGCGGGTGCCTGGTGCCATGGCGCGACTGAAGTCGCGCCCCACTGCACCTGCCGCGCCTGACGCCTTACCTGACGCACCGGCAGATTCCTGCTATACTCCTGATTAGTCAGCGTCCGCGGCGATAGCCGAAAGTGGCGCTGGCTTTTTTGTCTGTGCCGCTTGAGAAAAATTTCACAAGCGGACCGTAGCGGAACATCGGGACCGACGCTCATGGCTCAGACTTTCCTGCCCGTGCTGGCCGAAGTCGAGAAGGCTTCGCTCTCCGAGCGACAGCCCCTGCCGGCGCGCTATCGCGGCCTCGACGACGAGGAGATGGACCGCCGGATCGCCGCGGCGAGGGCGGCGCTCGGATCGCGGCTGCTGATCCTCGGTCATCACTACCAGCGCGACGAGGTCATCAAGTTCGCCGACGTCATCGGCGATTCGTTCCGCCTCTCGCGGCAGTGCGCCGCCCGCTCGGACGCCGAGTACATCGTGTTCTGCGGCGTCCACTTCATGGCGGAAAGCGCCGACGTCCTGAGCGCCGATCATCAGCAGGTGATCCTGCCGGACCTCGCCGCCGGCTGCTCGATGGCCGACATGGCGGACGCCGACGATCTCGAAGTCTGCTGGCAGGAGATGGACGCGATGGGCATCGCGTCGGTGATTCCTGTCACGTACATCAACTCGTCGGCGGCCATCAAAGCATTCGTCGGCGAGCACGGCGGCATCGTGTGCACCTCGGGCAACGCGTCGGCGGTGCTGAAGTGGGCCTGGGAGCGCGGCGAGCGGATCCTGTTCCTGCCCGACCAGCACCTTGGACGCAACACCGCCTACAAGATGGGCGTGCCGCTCGACCGGATGGTCGTCTGGGATCCGCACGAGCTCGGTGGCGACATCACGCCGGAAGAGGGTCGCGCCGCCCGCTTGCTGCTGTGGAAAGGGCACTGCTCGGTCCACACGCGTTTCACGGCGCAGCAGATCGCTCTCGTGCGCGAACAGCATCCCGGCGTGCGCGTGATCGTCCATCCGGAAGTGCCGTGGGACGTAGTGCAGGCGGCCGACGACAGCGGCTCGACCGAACACATTCTCAAGGCGGTCCGCGAAAGCCCGGCCGGCAGCGTCTGGGCCGTGGGCACCGAGGTGCACCTGGTCAACCGGCTCGCCAACGAGGTCGCGCCCGACAAGACCGTGCTGTCGCTGGATCAATTGGGGTGCCTCTGCTCCACGATGTTCCGCGTGTCGCCCAATCATCTGTTGTGGGTGCTCGACGAGCTGCTGGAAGGCCGGGTCCAGAACCGCATCGTCGTCCCCGACGCGCAGAAGCACTGGGTCCGGGTTTCGCTCGAGCGGATGCTCCAGGCCGTCTAGTTGGTGCGTCAGGTGCATCGGGTGCGACAGGTGCGAAGGTCCGGTGCGCCTGCGCCGGGCTGTGCACCAGACGGACCCAGCACTAAGACGCACCCTGCACTAGACGCACTCGTCGCACCCTCTCCTGTCCAAGCGCTTTGGCGCGTTGAGCTTGTCGCCTTCCCGCCGTCGGACTACGATCGGAGGGTTATCCAATCGACGACCAGCCTCCGCTAAAGCTACGGCGGTCCGCCGAAGCCTTGGGCGTAGGCGGAAGGAGACAGCCAGATGGCCCATCAACTGCCGCCGCTCCCGTACGACTTCGCTGCGCTCGAGCCGCATATCGACGCGCAGACGATGCAGATTCATCACGGGAAGCACCACCAGGCATACGTGAACAACCTGAACGCGGCGCTCGAGAAGCATCCCGATCTGCAGAGCAAGAGCGCCGAGGATCTGATCAAGAACCTGTCGGCCGTACCCGAAGCCATCCGCACGGCCGTGCGGAACAACGCCGGCGGCCACGTGAATCACAGCGCCTTCTGGAAGCAGATGGCCGCCAACGGTGGCGGCGAGCCGACCGGCGCGCTGGCCGGCGCGATCACGTCGGCGTTTGGCGGATTCGCCGGCTTCAAGGAACAGTTCGCCAAGGCCGGCGTGGGACGCTTTGGCAGCGGCTGGGCATGGCTGATCGACACGGGCGGCACGCTGTCGATCGAGAGCACGCCGAACCAGGACAACCCGATGATGGACGGCAAGAAGGCCATCCTTGGCCTCGACGTGTGGGAGCACGCCTACTACCTGAAGTACCAGAATCGTCGTCCCGACTACATTGCTGCCTGGTGGAATGTCGTCAATTGGGCGGAGGTGGCGAAAGCCTTCGGCAAATAGGTTCTCCGGCACGACGACAGGTGCGCGGGTGCGACAAGGGTGCGTCAGGTGCTGGGTGCGGGCCGCACGCTGGCTGTGCACCAGACGCCAGCCCCTGCACCGACGCACACCGCACCTGACCACCTGCCGCACCGATTCAAGTCGCCTCGATCCCGACGAGAGACGCATTGATCTCTTCGCTCGTCGGGAATTCCTCCTGCGACTCCCCGACGAAGATCGCCCGGATCGTGCCTGTTCGTTCGATGACGAACAAGGCCGGCCGGGCGATGTTCCAGGCATCGAGCCCGACGCGATGCCACACGCCGTACTGCTTGGTCACGTCGCGCGTCTCGTCGACGAGGATATAGAACGGGAAACCGTTGTCCTCCACGTAGCGGCGGACGACCGCCGATTGCTGCGCGACGATCGCGATGACCGAGAGGCCGCGGCGCGAGTATTCGGGAGACCGTTCTGCCAGTTCACCGAACCGGCGGCGACAGTTTGGTCACCAGGTGCCTCGATGAAACGCGAGGAGCGCCGGCCCGCGCGCCAGGTACGAGGCCAGCGTCCGTCGATCGCCTCGATTTGTCGGCAGCGTGAAGTCGGGCGCCTGCGCACCCACGGTCAGTGTTTCGGAGCGATTGCGCATAGTCTTGCCCGAGCTAAAGCTCGGGCCTACGTACTGGAGTGCGGCCCTACTGCAGTAGGGCCCGACTTTCAGTCGGGCCTAGAACAACGTTACCTGTACGATCGTGCCCGCTTCCACGCGCTCGACGTCGGAGGGAATCTCGAAGAACCCATCCGCCCGCGCCAGGCTCGTGATCTCGCCCGACGACTTGAACACCGGCACGGCATCGTCCCCATCGAGCCGCACCGGGTAAACCTGATGCCGGCCCGCCGGTGATTCCACGTCGTCGCTCAGACGCGCAGTGACCTCGCGCTGGATGGGCTGGGGCAGGTGGGCCATCCGGCACAACATCGGCGCGACGAAGAGATACATGTTGGTGAGGCACGATACCGGATTCCCGGGCAGGCCGAACACCGGCACGCCGTTCACGTCCGCGAAGATCGTCGGCTTTCCCGGCTTCAGCTGCAGACCTTCGAAATGAATCCGCCCGCGCGCGCCCAGGATTTCGAGGGCGAAGTCGCGTTCGCCAACCGAGCTGCCGCCCGAGAACAACACCAGGTCCTGCTGCAGGCAGGCGTCGAACGCCCGGGTCAGCGCTTCGCGATCGTCGCGCGTGCGGGGCGCGACCACCGGTTGGCCGCCATGGCCCCTCACTGATGCCTCGAGCGCCGTCGTGTTCGCGTCGTAGATCTGTCCGCCCTGCAGCCGTCCGCCAGGCTCGACAATCTCGTCGCCGGTCGAAAGAATCGCCACGTGCGGCCGGACGAAGACATCGATCGCGGTCAGGCCGATCGCTGACACGACGGCGAGTCTGGCGGGCGTGAGGACCGTTCCTTCGGCAAGCGCAATCTCGCCGGCGACGATGTCGCTGCCGGCACGGCCGATGTGTTGCCGTGGCTGAACCGCCTCGAAGATCCTGACGCGATCGCCATCGCGGATCGTGTGTTCCACGATGACGACCGCATCGGCACCGTCAGGAATCGGCGCGCCTGTTGCGATCGCCGCGCACGTGCCGGTCTCGATCGGTCTGGTCGGGGTCATGCCCGAGAAGACCGTATCCACGACACGGAGCTCGATGCCGTGGTCGCGCGCGGCGCCTGCCGTGTCGGTAGCGCGGACCGCGTAGCCATCCATGGCTGCGCGTGCAAACGGCGGCACATCGCGATCGGCGACCAGCGCGCGCGACAGGACCCGGCCCGAGGCGTCTGACACCGCGACGCGCTCGGTGCGCGTGACCGCTTCACCGTGAACCGCGAGGATTGCGCGCGCCTCGTCGATCGAGATCGTCTTCCGATCCGGCCGGTACCCCATCAGCGTCGCGCCTCTCGCACAAGGTGGCCGAGCTCCGGCAGCACCAGCTTCTCCATCGCCAGCCTGACGGCGTGCTCCGATCCGGGAAGCGCAAGGATCACGGTGCGACCGGTGAGTCCCGCCGTCGCGCGCGACAGCATCGCGGCGGCACCAATTTCGTGATAGCTCAGCATGCGGAACAGCTCGCCGAATCCGACCAGACGCTTCTGAAGGAGCCCGTCGATTGCCTCGAACGTGCTGTCCCGCGCGGTGATACCGGTGCCGCCCGTCGTGATCACGACGTCAACGGACGCGTCGCTTGCCAGCGCCGTAACGGTACTGCGCACGTCCGCCGGTTCGTCTTTGAGCACCGTTCGGCCGACGACCTGATGCCCGCCTTCGTTGAGCAGCGACGCAATCAGCTGACCGCTGGTATCGGTCTCGAGCGTACGCGTGTCGCTCACCGTGACGATGTGCACGGCAACAGATGTGGGGGCTTGTCGCCGGTGTGCGTCTGAAGACATTTGCGGAACATAGGGACAGGCCCCTGAGGGCCTGTCCCCTTACAACCCGGATGTTACCATTCGCGCATGCGCTCGCTCGCATGCACCATTGCGCTCGCGCTCGGCACTGCGCTCGCCTCATCCGATCCTCCCCTCGACAAAGCCGCGCGTCGCTGGGTCGACAAGACGATGGCGACGCTCACCGTTGACGAGAAGGTGGGTCAGCTGCTGATGCCGTCGTTCGAGTCGTCGTTCATGGCGACCGACTCGGATGCGTTCGATCGCCTCCGGTCGCTGGTGACGACGACGCACGTCGGCGGCTTCCTGGTGTTCGGCGCGAGCGAGCCAGTGCCTCCGGTGCTGCTGAACGCGACGTACGGCAGCACCACGCTGGGGCAGGCGCACGCCGCGGCGGCGACGCTGAACCGGCTGCAGGCGCTGGCGAAGGTGCCGCTCCTCAACTCGGCGGATTTCGAGTTTGGCGTCGGCATGCGCATCGCCGGCGGTACGCAGTTTCCGCGGGCCATGGCGTTCGGCGCGGCGGGCGACCCGATGCTGGCCGAGCAGGCGGGCCGGATCGTCGCCGAGGAGTCGCGGGCGATTGGCGTTCATGTGGACTTCGCGCCCGTTGCCGACGTGAACAACAACCCTCGCAACCCGGTGATCAACACCCGATCGTTCGGCGAGGATCCCCAGCGTGTCGGCGAGATGGCGGCGGCCTTCGTCCACGGTCTGCGCTCGGGCGGCATGATCGCGACGCTGAAGCATTTCCCGGGCCACGGCGACACCGCGGTCGACACGCACCTGGGGCTGGCGTCCATCCCGCACGATCGCGCGCGGCTCGATGCCATCGAGCTCGCACCGTTCCGGCAGGCGCTTGCGGCAGGCGCGGACGCGATCATGGTGGCGCACGTGGCGCTGCCCGGCCTCGACCCGTCCGGCGCGCCGGCAACGATGAGCGCGCCCATCGTGTCCGGCCTGCTGCGTCAGCACGTCGGCTTCGACGGGCTGGTGTTCACCGACTCGATGTCGATGGCCGCGATCACACGGATGTCGGCTCCCGGAGAGGCGGCGGTCCGGGCCATCGAGGCAGGTGCCGACGTCGTCGTGCACTCGCCGGATGACGCGGCCGCGGCCGAGGGACTGAGGGCGGCTGTCGGGAGCGGCCGGATCTCGGTGGCGCGCCTCGATGCGTCCGTCCATCGGCTGCTGACCGCCAAGGCCCGGCTCGGGCTGCACCTGTCGCGCGCCGTCGATCTTGGCGACGTCGCATCACACGTCGGCGGCCGTCAGCATGCGGCAGTGGCGCGAACCGTCAGCGAGCGCGGCCTCACGCTCGTGCGCAACAAGCCGCGGCACGTTCCGCTCGATGCGCCGCGGTCGACTCGCGTGCTGCTGCTCTCGGTGCTCGACTATCCGGGCAACTGGCGGATTGCGGCGCCGGGCCGCACGTTCATCCCGGCGATCCGCGATCGGTGGCCCGACGCGACGGCGATCGAGCTGTCCGATCGCAGCACGCCGTCGGAGCTCGATCTCGTCCGCGCGTCGGCGCCGGGCTATGGCGCGATCGTGATGGGGATTTACGTCCGCGCCGCGTCGGGGAGCGGCCGGCTCGATCTCGCCGCGCCAGTGGCGAGGCTGGTCAACGATCTGGCGCGCCTTTCGACGCCGGAGCGGCCCGTGGTCGCCGTATTCTTCGGGAATCCTTACGTAGCAGCGAGCGTGCCGGAACTGCCGGCGATGCTCCTGACCTACGATTTCGGCGATCTCGCGGAGGCGTCAGCCGCGCAGGGCGCTGGCCGGTGAAATTCCAGTTCCGGGGAAATTGCCGGTCGCCATTCCCGGTCTGGCGGTGCCGTAGCGACGGGGCCGGTGCATCTCGAGTCGATGCACCGGCCATCAAAGTCAGGCGCTACTTGGCTAGCGACGTCGCCGTGACGGCGAACGACAGGTCGGGATCGAGCCGGATGATGGTGCGATCGACCTGGCGCGTGTAGGTGCCGACTCTCGCCAGGAGCTTGATCATGCCGTCCTCGCCCAGCGCGCGTGTCACAGGATGGCCCTTGCCGATGTCGGCGAACGAGTCCACGCCGACCAGGGTGTGGTACTGCGTCGTCGATCCGCCGTAGATGACCTGCGAGACTCGGTAAGACTTGCCGCCACCCGACTTGAGGGCGGGGAGCCAGTCGCTCTTGAGGAACGTCTCGAACTCCGCGATCTTGTCGGCCGCGACGTCGACCGTTGTCAGGATCAGCAGCTTCGGCTGAGGCGCGGCCGGATCGGCCACGTAGCTCAGATCGGGTCGTGTACGAATCAAGTACGTCTTCACGCTGCTGACCATGCTGCCCACCTTGGCCTGGTACGCGGCGTAGCCTGCATCGCCGAGCGCTTTCCGCACCGGCGGAGGCGAATCGTACTGGTCGAGTCCGGTGACGTCGGTCACATGCGCGACCTGAAAGATGTCGCCGAAGACGGCGGTGCGGAACGAGTCGCGCCACTTGACGCCGCCCTTCTGCAGCGCCGGGATGACGTCGCTCTTCTGGAAGTCGATGTAGGCGTTGACCATGTCAGGCCGCAGCGTGACGACGGAGAGCTGCAGCAGACGCGGCTTCATGGGATCGGGCGCGGGCGTCTGCGCCGCGATCGGCTGCAACATGGCGATGACCGCCGCGGTGGCGGCAGCGAGAACGAGTCGAACCCGATGAGAGCCGAAGGTCATGGGGGAGCGTCCTTTCAGTGCGGGAAACGAATACCGGAGCGACGACGCGGGCGAGGAAGGCGCCCGGCCGCGCGGGGCGCAGCATACCGCTGGGGTTGCTCAGCGACAAGCACATTTCGTCGACGCCCTCGTACGCAGGTCGTTGACGCCCTCGTTCGTAGGCCCGAACTCCCTCGTACGTAGGCCCGAGCTCCCTCGTACATAGGCCCGAGCTTTAGCTCGGGCACCGCGGCCCGCACGTCATTGCTGCCATCGCCGTTTTCTTGCCGGAATCCGTGAGGTTGTATAAGATCGGAGTTTCGCGAACCGGCCGTCTGTCCTTGCAGAGGAGCGGCAGTAACGCGAGCCCTCAAGCGCCCTTAGCTCAGTTGGATAGAGCGTCTGGCTACGAACCAGGAGGTCGCAGGTTCGAGTCCTGCAGGGCGCGCCAACTACCTTCGGTAGTTGCACTTAACGCGCACAAGGCGAAGCAGAAGGTCCGAAAGGACCACTGTCTCCATGCCGACCCTTGATGCGCTGTTCGACCGCTTCCTTCGTGAACGCACGTATCTGAAGAACATCTCGCCGAAGACGCGGGTCTGGTATCAGACCGCGTGGACGTCGTTCACGACCGCGATGCCGTCTGGCTTCACGACCGTCGAACGCGACGACGCGACACCGATCATTCGCGCCGATCTCAGCGCGTTTGTCGTGGCGCTTCGCGACCGCAACGTGCGGCCCGTCTCCGTCAATACGTGGCTGCGAGCCATCAATGCGTTCTGCCGCTGGTTGCATGAAGAGGGGCTGGCGAAGGACGGCGTGCGGTTGAAACCGTTGCGCCTTGAACGCCGGCTGGTGCAGACGATTGATGCGCCTGGGCTGCGGCTGCTGCTGGCGTATCGACCGCGGGCTTTGCCGAACTTCGCGTTCACACAGTCGCGTGCGCGATCCTCGACACAGGTTGCCGGATTGATGAACTCCTCTCGGCGCGAGCGACGGCCTTCGATCTCGATGATCTCCTGCTCACGGTCGTGGGGAAGGGCGACAAGGAACGCCGGGTGCCATTCGCTCTCGAACTGCGGAAGCGACTCGTGCGATTCCAACATGCGAAAGCACGGTTTGGTGTGCCCGGCGAGTGGATGTTTCCCGAGCGCCGGGGTGGGCGCTGGCAGTCTCGCAATGCCCTCCGCAGCTATCACCTGCCGCTCGACAAGGCAGGTCTGCCGCGATCAGGCTTCCACCGCCTCAGACATACGTTGCGACGGAGTATCTGCGGAGTGGCGGGGAAGTCGTGCGGCTGTCCCGAGTCCTCGGTCACACCGAGGTAAGCACCACCATGAAGTATCTGCACCTCTCTCCATAGTTTTCTCTCACCAACATTGACTGAAGATGGAAAGTGGTGGGATCGGTGGGATCTTGGGCTTCACTGCAGGACGCGCTGGTCTACCATGTCCCAGACTCTCTACACCCGCAGACAGCCGGAAACGCCAGGGGCCGACGCTCGCCGGCCCTCAGGGGATTCTCATGCTTTCTTGACGCTCTCCTTTCACCGACGAGTGTCAGGGGAGGCGGCATCGCTTGCGAGCAAATGCCTTCGTAGCGCCACTTGCCCATCCTGGACAGACCGGAGAAGTACACCAATGTGAAGGGGGATTCCGTTCGCAAACTCACGGAACCCCACTCTACGCTTTCCTGCCTGCCGACAGCGCCGGGCTCACGTACCTATCGGTGATTCCCGTTCGTACCTTCGACGACAGGGATCCGATGGAACTCCAGTCGTGAGCGGAACCCACTTCCGGCGATCGGCTCGGCATCGGCGTCAAAAGGGTTCACGCCAGGGGGAAAGATCGCCCCCTCGCTGGTTGCGATCGCTGTCTCAAAGGTCTCGTCGAACGTGATGACCAAGGTGGCAGCGGCGACGCCAAAGAATACATTTCCACTCTGGAAGGTCAGGTCCACGGTCGTGGCGGTGATCTCTCGTCTTCCCGTCGTGTGCCACGAGCCCAAGGTATTGCTGAACGATTCCCCGAGGACGCCGCCGCCGGTGAACTGGATGGAGAGGACGGCGCGCAGGTTGCCATCTTGGCCGATCTGTAGCACCTGCGCCCCATCCTCCTGGACGGCCAGGTACGTGCCAGCGATCTTGTCGCCGAGGCCCTTATCCGAGGCCGGACTTGCCTGTCCTAGAACGGAGGGAGAGCTCAGTGCGATCACTGCCACAACAGCGAGGGATGCCGACAATCTATGGATGATCTTCATAGGTCCTCCGCGGTCTGAAAGGGTATTTGCTGACAGCCATGCATCAGCGCTCACGCTGGTCACGCAGAGGAGCAGGTAGCGGAGTCTCCGCCGCATGGCAGTACCTCACGTTGGGGGGTGGAAGCCCGGGGATCGTAACACGTTCGCGAGCGACTACTCCGTCTGCGTACCCTCCAGCGCGTCTGTTTGGAGTGGCAGTCGAAGCAGGCGCGCCGGAGCATAGCCATCGCCGGCTCGGGGGGCGGGGACGACGCCCTTCACGGGCGGTTTCCCGCGGTCGACGGGGACGAGCTGGATCCCACTACCAGCGCGGCGATGGCGAAGAAGACGATCCAAACGCGGCGTAGGGATGCTGACGAACGCAAGGTGAGCCCAGTCGTGCCCTCTCTGATCCTCAGTCGAGAACTGTGCAAGATCCGAGTGCATTGCGACTCTGTTCGTTTCGGTCATCGCTTGTCATTCGTCAGTGCCTCGCCGGATCGTGTCGAGACCGCCGCCGGTGAGACCGCCGATAGTGTGCCGAGGGCTTCGTCGCTGTCGGGAGCCATACCAGCACCGCAGCCATGAGGCCGCTGATAAGTGAAATGCCCATCAACAAACCTAAGGTCGACTGATTTTCGATGTCAGAGGGTCGAGTCACTTCCTCTGTGGCGTTGAGCGACGAAATCGCCGCCCATGCGACAAAGGTAGTGACCGACACCCACGTCAGGACGGACGCCACGACTCGACTGATGACGTGTCTCAGAGTCATGCGACGGGCAGGCTTCTCAATATTGCTGGGTGTTGGCAACGTCCTCCTGCGGATAGCCCCGATAGACGCAGTCGATGATCAGCCGGCGCGCCCACGTTGGGTGCGTGAGGTAGGAAGGCGAGTGTCGCCGTTCGATTCCGCGATACGACATGGAACGAGTTCAGTCGGGAGGGATTATGCAATCGGTCGCGATAGAGGGGGAGCGCTGGTTGTCTGTCCGAGATGTTACAGGCGGCGACGTGAAAAATTGCGCGGCGCGATGTCAGTCTCCTGAAACTCACATCGTCTCTACCAGCATCGGCGGTTGACGCGGTTGGTGATATCACGGCTGCTGGGAGGATTTTCACCCAAACCGAGCGCGTGCAGCGCCTCGTGGATGATGAGGGAGGCCGACAGTCGCGAGCTGAGCTGCGCGAAGCCTGGGCAGACTCGAATTAACAGGCTGCCCGGTGTCGTGATGAGAACAGAGCCGCCATTCTGGCAAGCCGTGGCCCGGTGTCCGTCGACAAAGAGGAGGCTCTGGACTAATTCCTGAGGTCCAATTCGACGCCGATCCAATTCGCTTTGTACCGTGCGGCCGTCGGGTAATCGGAATTCTTCGAAAATGGCGGCACAACTCGGCCGGGCCAGTTTTGCACGCGCCAGGTAGACGGCGCGTTGAACCTGCTGCTGATCGGCGAACATGAGGGTCGGCGTCAGAGCGGGTCCGTTCTCGTTCTGCCCGGCGGCCGGAAGCAGAGGACCCCATCCCAGGAGAACGACCGCCACACAACATGCGCATCTCACTGAACCCCTCCTGTTCCACGGCAGCCGCGGGTGTGCGGGCCTCAGACGGGGATGCGCCAAGCGGGGGGCAGAACTACAACGGGGGTGCTAAGATCCGCCGACCTCTGGAACTACAGCCGGCGGGATGCCATGAACACGGCCTCGCGACAGGACGTCACCGGATGGCTCCGGGCGTGGAGCCAGGGCGATGCAACCGCGCTCGAGAAGCTGACGCCGCTGGTCTACGGGGAACTGCACCAGCGGGCGAGACGCCTCATGGGCCGCGAGCGAGCCGGCCACAGTCTTCAGCCGACCGCCCTGATTCACGAGGCGTATCTCCGCCTGGTCGGTCCCAGTCCGATGGACTGCTGCGACCGCAGCCACTTCTACGCGCTCGCGGCGCGACTCATGCGACAGATCCTCGTGGACCACGCACGGGCGCGCGGGCGCCAGAAGCGCGGAGGCGCTGCGCTGCCGATCACCTTTGACGAAACGGTGATCGGTCCTCACGAAGCGCCCGATCTCGTGCGCCTCGATGACGCGTTGCAGGCGCTCGCCGAGACCGACGAGCGAAAGAGCCGAGTGATCGAGCTCCGTTTCTTCGGAGGATTCAGCGTCGACGAAGTGGCCGATATCCTCGAAGTCTCGCCACAGACGGTGCTCCGCGACTGGAGATTGGCCAAGGCCTGGCTGCAACGCGAAATGAAGCGGGGCGATCGTGTCGGACGCTGATCGCTGGGCCGTCGTCGAGCGGATTTATCACGAGGCGGTTGAGCGGCCGGTCGCCGACCGCCCTGCGTTCCTCGAGTCGGCCTGCGCCGGCGATGTCGCGCTACGCCGCGAGCTCGAATCGTTGCTCGCGAACGACGGAGCATCCCTTCTCGACAAGTCAGCCCTCGACGTGGCCGCTCGCGAGATGACGCCGCAGATCACGGTTTCCTGGGTGGGCCGGGCCATTCGACACTACGATGTGCTCGCGCTGATCGGCGTCGGCGGGATGGGCGAGGTCTATCGCGCACGCGACCGATCGCTGGGGCGGGAGGTTGCTCTCAAACTCCTGCCGCAAGAGGTATCGAAAGACCCCGAGCGACTGAGGCGCCTCGAACGTGAAGCCCGCATTCTCGCCTCGCTCAATCACGCAGGGATTGCAACGCTCTTCGGCCTCGAGGAGCACGACGGCCAGCGGTTCCTCGTCATGGAGCTGGTTCCGGGACAGACGCTCGCCGAGCGCGTGCGTCACGGCTCTCTCCCCATTCGCGACGCGCTCGACATCTGTCGACAGATCGCTGAGGGGCTGGAAGCGGCGCACGACGCGGGCGTCGTCCACCGCGACCTCAAACCGTCGAACGTCAAGGTCACGCCCGACGGCCGCGTGAAGCTCCTGGACTTTGGCCTGGCCAAGGCGGTCGACCCCACGCCGGGCGGAGTGTGACCCGACACTGACGGCGAGTGAGGCGACCCGCGAGGGTACCGTTCTCGGAACGCCAGCGTACATGAGTCCGGAGCAGGCGCGAGGTCAACCGGTGGACCGGCGCACTGACATCTGGGCGTTCGGATGCTGTCTGTACGAGTGCCTGACTGGCGAACGCGCGTTCCGGGGCGGCACCGTCACAGACACCCTGGCAGCCGTGCTGAACAAGGACCCCGACTGGGACGCGCTGAGCGAGGACGTGCCTCTCGTCGCGCGCCGGCTGCTCCGACGATGTCTCGCCAAGGATGCCCGACATCGCCTGCAGCACATTGGCGACGCACGGGTCGAGCTGGAAGAAATAGGAATTGACGCCAGCGAGCCATCGGCGCACGCACGGTGGTCCTCTCGCGCGATGTCGGCGCTTCTGATTGTCGTCGCGGCGGCGGTCGCCACGACGGCGCTTCTGCTGCTGTGGCTGAGCCCGGCGGCGAAGCGCGCGCCGCTGATCCGTTTCGACCTGATCGTGCCGCCGGAGATACGCGTGGAGGAATATCACGGTGGCGCGATCTCGCCCGATGGACAGCACTTCGCTGTCAGCGCGATTGTGGACGGCCGCCAACAGTTGGTCCTGCGACATATGGGATCTACGGCCCTCGTCCCTCTCACGGGAACGGAAGGCGGCTTCGCTCCGTTCTGGTCACCCGACAGCCAGTCAATCGGGTTCTTCCACTTTGATGGCTACCTCCGACAGGTTCTCCTGACGGGAGGCCCCGTCCGGCGTCTAGCCGACGCGACCTCGGACGGCCCCAATTATGGCGGCACATGGCGGGGCGGCGTGATTCTGTTCGGAGCCCACAAGGGGCGCATTTATCGCGTGGCGCCGACCGGAGGCACAGCCAGTGCTCTCGAGACGCTTCCATGGACTTCCGGACAGAAGGCGTTTGCCTCTCCGCGGTTCCTTCCGGACGGCCGACACTTTCTGGTCAGCGTTGTTGACGATCCTGCGTTGTATCTCGCCTCGCTCGATACCCCAGGTACGCGGAAACTTATGGAGGACGGCTCCTCGGCGGTGTACGCGGCGGGCCACCTGTTCTACTCCCGGGGAACGCGTATCCTTGCGCGTCCGTTCGATGCCCAGCGGCTGGAGTTCTCTGGCGCCGAAGTGCAGGTGACGGAAGGCACCGGTGACGTCTCCGTGTCTGACGACGGCACGATCGTCTACCGTCCCGCCGGGTTGGTGATGTCAAGGCTGACATGGTTTGATCGCAGCGGCCAACGCACCGGCACGGTGGGCGAGCCCGGGCCGTATGAGCAGCTGGTGCTGTCGCCCCGGGGTCGTCGCGCCACGGTCGTGCGCCCGGATGCCCAGGGCTTTGCCGACCTCTGGGATGTTGATCTGGCCAGCCGCATCTTTTCGCGGCTAACGACCGATCCCGCCGATGACTCCAATCCGTCATGGTCACCCGACGAGCGCGCGCTGGCGTTCAGCTCGACGCGCACAGGCCGTTCTGCTCTCTTTGTGAAGGATCTCGTCAGTGGCAAAGAAGACCCCCTCGTCGCGTTCGATGAACGGGTGGCGCTGGACCAGTGGACGCCCGATGGCCGATTCGTCGTCTTCCGAACGTTTGGCAAGGCGGTGTATGCCGCGCCGCTCAGCGGCGAGCGCACGCCGCGCATGCTCGTGGACACGCCGTTCATCGAAGACGAAGTGCACGTTTCCCCAGACGGGCGGTGGGTGGCGTTCAACGCCAACGAGTCGGGACGCTGGGAGGTCTACGTCGCGGCCTTTCCGGCCTTCACCTCGAAGCGGCAGATTTCCAGCGGTGGCGGCGTGCAGCCGCAGTGGCGCGCGGACGGCCGCGAACTCTTCTACCTCGCTCAGGATAGCGCGATGATGAGCGTGCGCGTGGATACGCGCGCAGGGTTGACGGCCAGCCCGCCCGCGCGCTTGTTCGCCACGAATATCGCGTGGGACTTCAACGTTCCGAAGTTTGGCGTGACCAGTGATGGGCAACGCTTCCTCGGGCTCGAAGTCGTGGGGGGAGGCACAAGCTTCACGTTCCTGCTCAATTGGCTGAACGCGAAGTCGGCCGATGGCAGTGGCTCGGAGCGGTAGCGGGCGCGCCGAGTGTGGGCACCACATCTTTCGCAGATGGCGCTCGTTGAGTGGAACCAGATGGTCAAGACATTGCCGCGCAGCCGTTTGCGTCGTAGCGAAAGCTGATGCGTGTGAGGAGCACCGACTGTTTATTCGGGCGCACGACGATAGGTCGAATGCTTGCCGTCGGCAGTGCCCGACATCAACACGTCGCCGTTACGCTCGAGCGTGCCGACCGTTCCGTCAATTGCACCATCACAGCGGCCGGCGTGACGGTGTAGCGGCCGTGCAGCACCCGCATTGGAACTCGCAATTACCACTTGCCGCGAGGCGTGAACGTCTCGTACGCCGTCTGGCCGGTGTAGTGCTGGTACAACCAAGTACCGGCGATGGCAGCAGAGCCCGCTGGCGAAGCCGGCCCAACTCTCGTCATGGTCACCGGCTGACGCATCCGATTGAACATCGCCTGCTCGGCCGGCGAACTTATCTTCGGTACAGGCTGATCGTCTGGCCACTGTGATTCGACGATCACGTGCTCGCCCTCAATCTGCACTGTTTTCTGAACGGACTCAAAGACGGGCGCTCCGGCGGGTGTTGTCTTTCCGCTGAAAAGATGCAGCGTCAACGTCGTGCCCTCCAGCCGATACGAGTCGTCGAGCAGCGCGCCGACCAAGGCGCCAAAACCGAACTCGACGGTACCGTCCGCGTGAAACTCCCACCAGTTGCGGAGTCCACCCTGGGTTCGGCTGCGCCGAGCCAGAGGCCGACGGCGGAATCTTTCGCCTCCTGGGCGCCGATCGGTCGAAGCAGCAACGCGATGAGGGCGACTGCCGTCATGACGACGCGGTTTCGCATGTCGAATTCAGGCGTCCCGGGGGGACGCAATGGCCAGTTCGGACCGAGTATACCGAGGATGGCGTTCCTTCGAGTCTGGGCGAGCGGACGGTGGATGGACGTTCAGAACCTTGATGACAGGAGAATCGCTGGCAAGTGGGCGAA
>CAVXSR010000023.1:0-291906 GCA_963764495.1 Vicinamibacteria bacterium
TTGGCGGGATCGGTGGCACGTACTTCACCCCGATCATCAATCCGCCGGAAGTGGCGATCCTTGGCATCTCACGCTCGTCGACTGAGCCCGTGTGGATCGACGAGACGTTCGAGCCGCGGCTGATGATGCCGCTGTCGCTGTCCTACGATCATCGCGTGATCGACGGCGCAACCGGTATTCGCTTCCTGCGCTGGGTGGCGGAGGCGTTCGAACAGCCATTCCTGATGTCGCTCTGACATGCCCGCGCAAACCGATCTCGTCGTCATTGGCGCCGGCCCCGGCGGCTACACGGCCGCGTTCTACGCCGCCGACCGCGGTCTAGCGTCACGCTGATCGACCGCGAGGCGAATCCAGGCGGCGTCTGCGTCTACCGCGGCTGCATTCCGTCGAAGGCCCTGCTGCACGTGGCCAAAGTGATCGACGAAGCGGCCCATGCCTCGTCCTGGGGCGTGTCTTCGGCGCGCCGAAGATCGACGTCGACAAGCTCCGCGGCTTCAAGGACCACGTCGTGGCGCAACTCACCAGCGGCACGGGGCAACTGGTCAAGGCGCGCAAGATCAAGTACCTCCGCGGCACCGCGACGCTCGTCGGGCCGACCAGCCTCGAGGTGGCACTGCTGGACGGCGGCACCGAGCAGGTGACGTTCGGCCACGGCATCATCGCCGTCGGCTCGCAGCCCGCGAAGGTGCCGGGGCTGAGCATCGACAGTCCGCGCATCATGGACTCGACCGGCGCCCTCGATCTCGAGAACGTGCCGAAGTCGCTGCTCGTGATTGGCGGCGGCTACATCGGGCTCGAGCTGGGGAGCGTCTACGCGACGCTCGGCACCAAGGTCACGGTGGTTGAAATGATGCCGGGGCTGCTGCCCGGCGCGGATCGCGATCTCGTCGCCGTCCTCGCGAAGCGCATCGACAAGTTGTGCGCGGCGGTGCTGCTCGAGACCAAGGTTGTCGGCGTCAAGGAGCAGAAGGACGGCATCAGCGTCACGTTCGAGGACGCGAATCTCGCCAGGCGCGAACAGGTCTTCGAGAAAGTGCTGGTGTCGGTGGGCCGGAAGCCGAACGCGATGGCCGGTCTCGACAAGACGAAGGTCGAAACCGATCATCGCGGTTTCATCAAGATCGATGCGCGCCGTCGGACTGCGGAACCCACGCTGTATGCGATTGGCGACGTCGCCGGCGACCCGATGCTCGCGCACAAGGCGTCGCACGAGGGCCGCGTCGCCGTTGAGGCCATCCTCGGCGAGGACGTCGCGTTCGAGCCGGCGGCCATTCCGGCGGTCGTCTTCACCGATCCAGAGCTGGCCTGGACGGGTCTCACCGAAACCGAAGCCCTGAAGCTCGGCAGGAAGGTCGAGATCTCGAAGTTTCCCTGGGTCGCGTCGGGCCGCGCGCTTTCGATCGATCGCACGGACGGTCTGACGAAGCTGGTGATCGAGCCCGGCTCGGAACGCGTGCTCGGCGTCGGGATCGTCGGCCCGGGCGCCGGCGAGCTGATCGCGGAAGGCACGCTGGCCATCGAGATGGGCGCCGTCGTCAGCGACCTCAAGCTGACAATCCACGCCCACCCGACGCTCTCAGAAACCGTGATGGAGAGCGCCGAGGCGTTCTTCGGCCACGCGACGCATATCCACCGGCCGAAACGGAAGTAACAGCGACCTGCCGGGAGCCTGGCAATGGGCCCCGCGCTGCAGTTACCCGGCGGCCCGTACCCGGCGTACCCGCGCGGTGGCGCGTTGCCCGGGTCGGTGATCTAGCCCGGTATCTTCCCCGTCGCCTTTGTCTTGACCCGCCAGACGGCGTGGTTGGCCGTGATGTAGAGCGTGCTGCCGTCGTCGCCCCACGCGAGGTTTGCGGTGGGCACACCCGTGACGATCGTGCCCAGGTGCTCGCCAGTCGGCGACAAGATCCACACGCCACCCGGCGCGGTCGTCCAGATGTTGCCCTTCGTATCCACCTTCATTCCGTCGGGCAGGCCCGGATGCGCGTCGCCCACGAGTGACGTTGCGTCGGCGAACACCTTGCCTTCGCCGATCGTGCCGTCGCGCCTTCACCGGATAGGCCATCCAGATCGCTTTCTTGGGGTCGGACTGCGCGACATACAGCGTCTTCTCGTCCGGCGAGAAGGCGAGGCCGTTCGGCGCGTACAGCTCCTTGGTGAGCAGCGTGACCGTCCCGTCGGTGGCGCGCCGGTAGACGCCCTGGAACGGCAATTCCTTCTTCGGATCGTCCCAGCGCCCGGGCAGGCCGTACGGCGGATCGGTGAAGTAGATCGCGCCGGACGAGTGCACGACGACGTCGTTCGGGCTGTTGAGGCGCTTGCCCTCGTACTTGTCGGCGAGCGCCGTGAGCTTGCCGGGCGCGTCGAGCCGGGCGATTCGACGGTCGCCGTGCTGACAGAGGATCAGGTGCCCTTCGCGATCGAATGTCAGGCCGTTGCTGCCAGGTTCGGGGCCGGTGAACGGCTCCGTACCGCTATAGCCGCTCGGCTTGAGGTATTCGCTGACGGCGCCTCCCGGCGTCCACTTGTGGACGACGTTGTTGGGAATGTCGGACCAGAGCAGGTACCCGCCCGCGTGCTCCACACCGGCCCCTCGACCCATTTGTGCCCCTCGGACAGTTTCTCGAATGTCGCATCCGGCGCGAGCAGTGCGTCGAGCGCCGGCGATTTCCGATCGATCGTGGGTTGTGGAGTCATAGCGGTTTGAGAAAGAAGGGGAGTTGTGGCCAGCGCGACGACGAGGGCTACGAGCGTAGAGCGACGACTCACAAGCACCTCCATTGATGCCCAAGCTAAAGCTTGGGCCTACGAATCGAATCCGAGGCGTACGTAGGCCCGAGCTTCAGCTCGGGCAACGGGATCGATGCGAGACGTACGTAGGCTCGAGCTTCAGCTCGGGCAACGGCAGCACATCTTAATCGAAAGCGAACGTGAGGCGATCGTCGGCGAGGCCGATGCGGACGTGGCCGCCGTTTTCGAGGTGTCCGAACAGGATCTCGTCGGTCAGCGGGTTGCGCACTTCCTGCTGGATGACCCGGGCCAGCGGGCGGGCGCCGTAGACCGGATCGAATCCCTTCTTCGCGAGCCAGGTCCTGGCTTCCGGGTCGAGCGAGAACGCGACCTTGCGCTCCGCCAGCTGCGCTTCGAGCTGCAGGATGAACTTCTCGACAATCGTTTCCATCGTCTGCTGCGTCAGCGGACGGAAGGTGACGATGGCGTCGAGCCGGTTGCGGAACTCCGGGCTGAAGAGACGCTCGACTGCGGCCTTGGAGCGGCTCTGCGCGGCGCGCCAGCGGGCCTCGTCGGCCAGCTCGCTGTCATGGCGGCCGGCCTCGGCAAAGCCGATGCTCGCGGCGCTCAGCTCGCGCGATCCGGCGTTGGACGTCATGATCAGGATGACGTGGCGGAAGTCGGCCTTGCGGCCGGTGTTGTCGGTGAGCGTCGCGTGATCCATCACCTGCAGCAGGATGTTCATCACGTCGACATGCGCCTTCTCGATCTCGTCGAGCAGCACCACGTTGTATGGATGCTGGCGCACCGCGTCCACCAGCAGGCCGCCCTGCTCGAAGCCCACGTAGCCCGGCGGAGCGCCGATCAGGCGCGCCACCGCGTGCTTCTCCATGTACTCGCTCATGTCGAACCGCGTGAACTCGTTGCCCAGGTGAATCGCGAGCTGGCGGGCGAGCTCGGTCTTGCCCACGCCGGTGGGGCCGGTGAACAGGAAGCAGCCGGCCGGGCGATCGGGCATGCCGAGGCCCGCGCGCGACCGCTTGATCGCGCTCGTCACCAACGCCACGGCTTCGTCCTGGCCGAACACGACGCGGCCCAGCGCCTCGCCCAGCGAACGGAGTCGATCCTTGTCGGACGAAGACGCCTGGCGCGCGGGGATATTGGCGATGCGGGCGACCACGATCTCGATCTCCGCAACGTCGACTGGCAGCGGCGGTTCGGTCGCCGCTGGTGCGTCCGCCGTCGCCGTTGCACTGCCTGCCGGCCCGTCGGAGGGCTTCGGGGACGCGGCATGCTGCATCCGTACCATGGCCCCGGCTTCATCGAGCAGATCGATGGCGCTGTCGGGGAGGCGGTAGTCGCGCAGGTGCCTCGCGGCCAGCTTCACAGTGGCTTCAACGGCCGCCGGCGTGTAGGCGACGCCGTGATGCTCTTCGTAGCGCTTCTGCAGCCCTTGCAGGATGCGGACGGCTTCCTCGACCGACGGCTCCTGCAGCGCCACTTTCTGAAACCGCCGCGACAGCGCGCGATCCTTCTCGATCTGCTTGTACTCGTCGAATGTCGTCGAGCCGACGACACGGAGACCGCCCGCTGTGAGGATCGGCTTCAGGAGCGTCGCGAGGTCCATCGTGCCGCCGGTCGTCGCCCCGGCGCCGACGATGCTGTGGAGCTCGTCGATGAACAGAATCGGATTGCGCCGCTTCTTGAGCGCGTTGAGAACCGCCTTGAACCGCTCCTCGAAGTCGCCCCGGAAACGGGTGCCGGCGAGCAGGGCCGTGGTATCGAGTGAAAACACTTCCGCCCCGTCGAGCGCGGCCGGCACCTCGGGCTGGAGCAGGCGCTGCGCGAGGCCTTCGGCCATCGCGGTCTTGCCGACGCCGGCATCTCCGACGAACACCGGGCCGTTCTTGCGCCGACGGCAGAGGATCTCCATCGTCCGCTGCAGCTCCCGCTGGCGGCCGATCAGCGGGTCCAGCAGGCCGCCGGCGCGCGCGCTCGGACAGATTTACCGCATAGGCCGCGAGCGGATCGCGGGCGACGGCAGGGGCCTCGTCGCCGATCGGCGCGCGCTGGCCGTCGAGCCCCGGCGCCTCGGCGCTGACCTCCGAGTCGAGCGGCACCTTGCGGATCCCGTGCGAGATGTAATTCAGGATGTCGAGCCGCGTGACACCCTGGGCCTGGAGAATCTTCGCAGCGAAGGATTGCGTTTCCTGAAGCGTCGCTGCCAGCACGTCGCCGGCGCGGACCTCGGATCGGCCGGCGCTCTGCACATGGAGCACCGCCGTCTGGAGGACGCGGCGGAAGGCCAGGGTCTGCGCGGGGTCCTTCTCCCGGCCGCGCGCGAACTGCTCGACTTCGTCCTGCAGATACCGATCGAGCTCCTGGCGCAGCTTCGGCAGATCGACGCCACACGCGCCAAGAATGGCCTCGCCATCGGGGTCGTGCGCGAGCGCATAGAGGAGGTGTTCCAGTGTCAGATGCGCGTGACGCCGGGAGGTGGCCTCGCGATGCGCGATGGTCAGGACGATTTCGAGCGCGGGACTGAACATGATGTGCAAGTGAACCGGGGAAACGGCAGCCGGCCTTACGTGCGCTCCATCGTCGCCTGAAGCGGATAGCCGGATTCCTGCGCCAGGTCGATGACCGTGGCGACACGAGTTTCTGCGACTTCGTGGGTGTAGACGCCGGCGATGGCGCTGCCCTGGGTGTGGACCTGCATCATCAGGCGATACGCTTCCGACGTCGGCTTGTGGAACACCGACTCCAGCACCTCGACGACGAAGTCCATCGGGGTGTAGTCATCGTTCAGCAGGAGCACACGCCACTGGTCGGGCTCTTTCAGGACCGGAGTCGTCTTCTCGATGACGTCGCCGGCCGTGCGAGGCGTCTGTTCAGCCACAGCTCCACTATAGAAGTGCCACGTCCGAAGTGCCAAGTGCCAAGTGGAGTGAGAAGTGGACAAGGGCGGTGGCGCACTCGCGGGGGCCTGTCACGTCATCCTTGGCGCCACGCAATCTGCCGCGCTTTCGCGAACACGGCCTCGAGCATCGGTGGTGTGAGCCGGCCGGTGTTGGTGTTCTGGCGGCTGGGGTGAAAGGCGGCGAGCACGTGCGGCCCGCCGGCGACCGGGTAGTGCGCGCCATGGGCGAATGTCGGACGCGGGCGGACGTCGAACCCGCGGTCGCGCAGCACGCGCCAGCAGATGTCGAAAGCGATGCGGCCGAGACAGACGACGACGCGGAGGTTCGGAAGTGCGTTCCACTCGGCGTCGAGGAAGGGCCGGCAGCGCTCGAGCTCCTGCGGTGTGGGCTTGTTGTCGGGCGGGGCGCAGCGCGCCGCGGCCGCGATGTACGGCGCCCGTCAGCTGGAGGCCATCATCGGGGCCGCGCGAAGTCGGCTGCGATGCGAGTTGGTTGTCGTGCAGGGCCCGCATCAGGAAGTCTCCCGACCCGCCGGCCCCGTCACCGGTGAACACGCGTCCCGTGCGGTTGGCGCCGTGGGCGGCGGGCGCGAGGCCGATGAGCAACACGCGTGCGTCCGGATCGCCGAAACCAGGCACCGGCCGGCCCCAGTAGGTCTGATCGCGAAAGGCGGCCTTCTTGATCGTCGCCATGCGGCGACAGTGGGCGCGCAGCCTCGGGCAGCGCTCGCAGGTGACGATCGCCTGATGGATGGAAAGCAGCGCCGGCGACGGCGCCGGGCGCGGCAGGACGATGAGTTCAGCGGCGCGCCGCGGCGAGCGCGTCGGCCTGCTCGTGGGCATGATACGAGCTGCGCACCAACGGTCCCGATTCGACGTGCCCGAATCCGAGCTCGAGCGCGATCCGCTTGAGCGCGGCGAATTCATCCGGGTGGTAGTACCGGACCATGCGCAGGTGCGCGGGGGTCGGCCGCAGATACTGGCCGATGGTCAGGATCTGGACGCCGACGCGACGCAGGTCGCCAAGCGTCGCGACAATCTCGTCCCATTCCTCGCCGAGGCCGAGGATGAGACCGGTCTTCGTCGGGATCTGCGGCGCGACGGTCCGCGCGCGATCGAGGAGGTCCAGCGTCCGCTGATACCGGCCACCGGGACGCGCCAGGCGATACAGCCGTGGAACCGTCTCGGTGTTGTGGTTCAGGACGTCCGGCGCGGCATCGAGTACCGTCCGCAGCGACGCGGCATGACCCTGGAAGTCGGGAATGAGCACTTCGATCTGGCAACTCGGCCGCGATGCGCGAATGCGTGCGATGGTTTCAGCGAAGATGCCGGCGCCGCCGTCAGCGAGGTCATCGCGATCCACGGAGGTGATGACGACGTACTTCAGGCCCATCGCCTCGACGGCCTCGGCGACGCGCGTCGGCTCGGCGACATCGAGCGCGGCCGGCATGCCGTGGGGCACCGCGCAGTAGCCGCACGCGCGCGTGCAGACGTCACCGAGAATCATGAACGTCGCCGTCCCGTGGTGCCAGCACTCGCCGATATTCGGGCAGCGCGCCTCTTCGCACACGGTGTTCAGGCGCAGCTCTTTCATGAGCCCCTTGAGCCGCAGGTAATTTGGCGATCCCGGCGCGCGGACCTTCAGCCACGCGGGCTTCGGCTCGCGCGACGGCCCGGGGCTGATGTCGCGCGGCCTGATGACGCGAAGCGGAAGGACGGGACTCTCTGACGACATGGCCGGCTGAGGTCGATCATAACATGGCGCTTCGCTGCGGCTGGGCCGCTGAACTCCTTGACCGCACTATACTTGCGGGAGAAGGGAGACAACGGTGACGCACTCGGCGCTCGCCATCACGTGGCTCGGTCACGGCACGTTCCACTTCCGCACGCCGGGCGGGCAGCGGCTGCTGATTGATCCGTGGCTCGACACGAATCCGAAGTGCCCGGCGGCGTGGAAGAAACCGTCGGCGCTCGACGGCATCCTGATCACGCACGGCCACGCGGATCACGCGACCGATGCGGCCGCGGTCGCGAAAGCGACCAACGCCCCTGTCATCGCGTCCTTCGAGATCTGCACCTGGCTTGCGCGCAAGGGTGTGAAGAACCTCCGCCCGATGAACAAGGGCGGTACCCAGTCGCTGGGCGGCGTTCTCGTGACGATGGTCGATGCGCGCCACAGCAGCACGATCGAGGAGAACGGCGTGATCATTCCGCTCGGCGATGCGGCGGGGTTCGTCCTCAAGTTCGAAGACAGCCTGTCGCTGTACTTCGCCGGCGACACGGCGCTCTTCGGCGACATGCGCCTGATTGCCGAGCTCTACAAACCGGTCATCGCGTGCCTGCCGATCGGCGATCTGTTCACGATGGGCCCGCAGGACGCCGCGAAGGCCTGCGAATGGCTCGGCATCAAGCAGGTCGTGCCGATGCACTACGGCACCATGCCCGCCCTTACGGGCACGCCCGACATGCTGAGGAAACATCTCCCCTCGACGATCGAGGTTCTGGAACTCCAGCCTGGTGAGACGTCTGAGTAGCGTGTGCTTCCAGCGCTCGCGGGTCTTGTTATTCCGCCGTGGCCTTACGAAGACCGTAAGTTCTTACGAAGTGCGTGAAATTTAGCGTCGGGAAATTCATCCCGACCCCAATTTCCGGGGTCTCACTCGATCCGGTACTTGGCGAGGTAATAACTGAGCGCGCGCTGGCTGATCCCCATCAACTCGGCGGCGTCCTTCTTGACGCCGCGCGACTGATCGAGCGCGCGGCGGACGGTTTCGCGTTCCGCCCATTCGAGATTCTGGTGCAGGCGCAGCGATGGTAAGGCCGGTGTCTGCGTGACCGGTGGCGCAATCACCGAGATGTCCCGCACCGCCAGCGTGTGCCCCGTCGAGAGGACGACGGCCCGTTCGATCGTGTTTTCGAGCTCGCGGGCGTTGCCCGGCCAGTCGTATTGCTGGAGTGCGGCCAGCACGCCGTCCTCGATCGCCTCGACCGGCTTGCCGGTGCGCTGCGCATGCTTGCGGACGAAATGATCGACCAGCACCGGGATGTCTTCGCGGCGCTCGCGCAGCGGCGGAATGTGGATCGGAATGACATTCAGGCGGTAGAACAGGTCGCTTTGAAAGTGCCCGTCCACCACCAGCTGGCGCAGGTCACGATTGGTCGCCGCGATGACGCGGACGTCCACCCGCTCGGTGCGCTCGGCGCCGAGCGGTTCGAACTCGCGCTCCTGCAGCACCCGCAGCAGCTTGGCCTGAAGGGACGGCGGCAGGTTGCCGATCTCGTCCAGGAAGATGCTGCCGCCATTGGCCAGCGTGAACCGGCCCTTCTTGTTGGAGGTCGCGCCGGTGAAGGCGCCCCGGACGTGGCCGAACAGCTCTGATTCCAGCAGCGTTTCCGGAATCGCGGCGCAGTTCACTTTGATCAGCGGCATGTGCCGCTGCGCGCTGCGATCGTGGATGGCGCGCGCCACCAGCTCCTTGCCGGTGCCCGTCTCCCCCGTGATGAGCACGGTGCTCTTGGTCTCGGCGACACGCTCGGCGCGATGAATGATCTCCTGCATCGAACGGCTGCGCCCGACGATGCCGTAGTGGTTGAAATCTTCATCGCGCTCGCTGAGGAGATAGCGGTGCTGCGTGCGCAGCCGCTGGTGCTCGACCGCTCGCGACACCGTCACCAGCAGGTGTTCGACCTCGAACGGCTTCTGGAGGAAGTCGAGCGCCCCCAGCTTCATCGCCTCGATCGCGTCGGCGACGGTCGCATGCGCGGTCATCATGATGATCTGGGGCCGCTCGGGCTCGGGCGAGCTGGCCACGAGCTCGCGGATCAGTTCCAGGCCGGTTGGGCCCGGCATCAAGTTGTCGACGATCAGCACGTCGAACGAGTCGGCGAGCAGTCGCTTGGCCTCGCGCGCGCTGCCGCTTTCGACGACCCGATGGCCCTCGGTCCGCAGCGCGCGGCCCAGCGTCTTCAGAATCTTTTCCTCGTCGTCGACGAGAAGAATCGAACCCGTGGCGCTCATGAAAGAGTCGTTCCGTTCGGCGGCCGGCTGGGCAGCTCGATATCGATCAGGGTGCCTGCGGCGCTGCTGTGGACAGTCAGCGTGCCGCCGAGGCCTTCGATGATATTCCTTGCAATCGGCAAGCCGAGACCGGTGCCGCTTCGGCGGGTCGTGAAGTAGGGATCGAAGATCTGCGGCAAATCCTCGGGACGAATCCCGACGCCGCGGTCGGCAATGCGCAACGACACGCGGCCCGTGCCGTTCTGTCGCAGTGAGAGCTGGACGGCGGGTCCCGGCCTCTCCTCGGCGTGGCCCTCAGCGCTGGCCTCTCGTGCCGCGACGGCCTGACGCGCGTTGGCGAGGATGTTCACGAGGGCCGTCCTGAGGCGCTCCACGTCGGTGGCGACCAGCAGGCCTGACGGCATGTCGGTCTCGACGGCCGGCCCATCGCCGACGCGGGAGGCGGCTTCCGCCGCGTCCTGACAGAGCCGGCCCAAGTCGGTGGATTCGAACGAGAAGACCGGCGGACGCGCGAAGTCCAGCACGTCATTGACGATGCGATTCAGGCGCACGACCTCTTCGTCGATGTCGCGAACCGCTTCGCGAATCTCGTCGGGGGTCGCCTCGGGCCGAAGGCTGCGCAGTGCGGCCTTGATGATCATCAGCGGATTCCGCACTTCGTGGGCGATGACCGTCGAAAGCCGGCCCAATGAGAGCAGCCGATCCTTCTGCGTGGCTTCCCGCTGAAACCGGGCAATCGAGTCGGTCAGCGTGTTGAACGTATGGGCCAGCAGGCGCGCGTCCTCGTCCTGGAACGCCGCCGGGCCCCGCAGCGTGATCTTCCGCGTCAGGTCGCCGGTCGTCGCGACCTCGCGCATGGTGTTGGTGATCGCGCCGAGCGGTCGCGTCACGGTTCTCGCGACGCCGTAGCTGAGGACCGTCGCGAGGAGGACCGCGGCAAAGGCCGCGACCACGAGGGCCGTGTTGATGGTCCTGAGGAACCGGAGGCGCTCGGTCGGCGACTGCAGGACCAGCGCAACAGCGGTGGCGCCGCCGGTCAGCGCCGGCCCGGGATCGCTCGCCGGCCGGAGCGGCAGCGAGAGGCCGACGTACTCCACCTCGCCCGCCTTCAGGGTCCCCGTCGCCCCGCCCAGCGTCGTCAGCGCGGGCCATGTCGTCTCGGGCAGGGTGGCCGCGCGGACGCGCCCGTCGAGCACGAATGCGATCTCGCTGTGCGTGCCGCGCTTGAACTGGCCGGCAAGCTGCTCGTCGAGGCGTACGCCCAGACTGAGCGTGCCGAGCATGTCGGGCTCGGCGAGCCCAATCGAGATGGGCACCGTGATGACCTGCAGAATGCCGAGCGGATCCGGCCGGAACTCGAGCGCCTCCTGACCGGAGAGCGCTCGACGCAGCGTGGTCGCGGACGGATCGAGGCCCGGTTCGCCGCCGCGCGCGAGGACGATTCCGTTGCGGCCGGTGATGACCAGCAAGTCGGCGCCAACCTGCTCCAGGTATTCGAGCGCGATTGGCCTCACCGTGATCGGATCCTGGGTCGAGACCGCGCTCTTGAGTTTCGGAAGGTCAGCGAGCAGGCGCGCGAGCAGGGCGTAGTTGGTGATCAGCGTTCGCTGCTGCTGCGCGACGAGCGAGCCGGCGTCGGCGAGGCCGCGCTGAAGCTCGGCGCCGGCCTCGCGCGTGACGCGCGTGCCGACGACATAGACCGCGACGCCGGTCGTGGCGATCGCGAGCATTGCGCTCGCCAGGAAGATGCGGTTCGTGAGCGACGAGAGCAGCGTCATCGAATGGGGAAGTCGGTCTCGACCGAGCGCGTCTCCGGGGTAATCGTGAGCGTCCTGGCGTCGCGAATGACGCCTTCGATCCACGCCACCAGCGTATACGTGCCCGGGGGCACGCCGTCGATCTGATAACGGCCGTCCGTATCGCTGACGGTGAAGAAGCGGTGGTTGAACACGAGGATGAACGCGTTCATGTGCGAGTGAATCTCGCAGAAGACGCGAACGATGCCCGGGCGGTCGAAGCGGATCGATTTCGACCGTCCCGTGGCATACCGGCCGAGATCGAAACGCCGCGCCTTGGACAGTGAGAAGACGTTGTGGTAGGTGCGATCGTTGTTGGGGAAGTCGACCGTCGTGCCGACGGTGATGGCCAGCAGGTGCGGCACGAAGGTCTCGTTGCGCTGATCCATCGAGACGCGGCCGCCCTCGCGATCCTCGAAGGCGCCCTTGGGCGCCGTCTCGAAGTACACCACCGCGCGCCGCGATTCGATCGCGGCTCGGCCCGGGAGATCGCCGAGATCCGCGGCGGCCGGCCGGCGCTCGACGACAACAGGCACCCGCGGCAGCTCGACCCGGCCGCGGACGAGCGCGCCGCGGCTCTGGCCCTCGGTCGCGTGCGGTTTCAGCAGCAGCGCCACGGCCGTTGTCACGGCGACGGTCAGAACCGAGGCGCGCAGCGTCAGAACCACAGGGACACCTGAACGGCGGGCAGGGTGGACGACGTGACCTGCCCGCGATCGCGGCGATTGTGTTGAACGGAGACGCGTGCCGTCACGTGCCGCGCGATCGCCCAGGCGAGCCCGGCTTCGACGCGAGAGACGGGCGCGTCCCAGGGCAGCGTTTCGTGGCGGCCGGTCAGCTCGCTGAAGCCGATGTGATCGACGCGCGCGCCAAGCGTGACGCCCGGCGCGACCCGGTACCGCCCCTCGACCGCGATGCCGGCCGACCTGATCGGCTCGTCGATCGGCGGATCGTAGAGGTAGGGCAGTGCCCAGCGGACGGCGATGCCTTCGGCGCGGACCAGCCAGTAGCCCCGTGAATATTCGGCATCGAATCCCCAGGTCTGTTGCGCGTAGCGCTGGCGTTGAGAGGCCGGTGGCAGCTCGCGTTCCGCGGCGTTCGAGAGGAAATCGCCATCGGCGAACGAGCCGCCCACGACCAGCCCCATCACCGGGCGGACGGCGACCCGCGCCGACAACTGCGGGCCGCCGCTGCGGGCTCCGGTCCCGGGACTCGAAAGCGTGCCGGCGGTCAGCGCCGTCGCCACCGACACGCGGTTGAGGTCGTCGCCAAAGCGTGCCTCGACGCCGGTGTCGTAACGAAAGGCCGTCGCCAGCGGCACGCCGCGCTCGTAGTTGCCTGCTCCCACGGAGTAGCTCGATCGCCAGCCGGCGTTGCGCGCGTAGATCAGCTCGTCGGCGTTCGCAGGCACCGCGTCGGGTCTCAGGATGGTCAGGTACTGCCAGATCAGCGGGTAGCCGATCAACACGTTGTCGTTCGCGTAGGCGCGGCGCCCCGCGACGCCAAAGACCGGCGGGATGCGCCCGGCCTGGATGTCGATCGGCCGGTCACGCCAGGGCCGGACCCTGACATAGAGCGCGTACGGCGTCGCCGTCCACTGTCCGCCGGAGGTGTCGCCTTCGGCTCGCAGCTCGGTGACGAGCGTCACGCGCTCAACCGGCCGGACCGCGGCCGTGAGCGCCACACGAATCAGCTGCAGCGCATTGCGCTCGTAGTCCGTGTAGTTGAACCGCCCATCGTCTTCCGGCGACGCCGCGACGGTGAGCTCGCCGCCAAGCGTGACGCGTCCACCCGCAAGGCTGGGCGTTTCGTCGGTCCAGTTCTGGGCGAGGGCGGTTGCCGGCGCCCACAGAACCAGCAGGAGAGCAGACAGGAGGCGGTTCACGGTGTCCTCACGACGGTGATCCGGCCCCGGGGGATTAGGACGGAACTCGGATTATAGGTCGGAGACTCTCTTCGGGTGCGTCGGGTGCGTCAGGTGCGTGGAGAGCGGGGTGCTGGGGTGCTTAAGACGGGACGTGGAAGAGGATGACCAGTGTTCCGGCCTCCAGGCGGGTCAACGACGCGTCTGGATACGGCGAGATCAGCGTATATGCTTCGCGTCGGCCGTTTCGCAGCAGCGAGCCCCGGGCGACGAGCGGCCGGGTGCCGACATAGAGCTCGACGATGCGGAAGCGGTCGGCGCGGCTGGCTCCATCGAACGCATCGAGCGCATCCTGGCGTTCGGCCTTCCACGCGCCAGGCGTCGGATTGCGATCCTCGGCGCTCAACCAGGCAGCGATGTCCTGGAGCGGACGATTGGAACGATAGGCGACGTAAGTGCCCTTCGCGACCGATGCCGGGGTGAACCGTCGCGTCAACGCCGGATCGGCAACGCCGATTCTGTCAGGCGCCGACGCCTGACAGAGCACTGCAAGCAGCAGCCCAACCGCGCCACGCAGCATCAGGCCATTCTAGTGGGGCTGAACCGCCACACACCCGTCGCACCTCGCACCTGACGCACCTGACGCACGCGTCGCACCTTGACAGTAGTCCCCCAGTTCCATACGCTTCTCTTTGAATGGCCTACGTGATCACGGAACCCTGCATCGGTGTAAAGGACTCGGCGTGCGTGGACGTCTGCCCTGTGGACTGCATTCACCCGCGGAAGGACGAGGCGACGTTCGAGGCCGCCGAGCAGCTGTTTATCCATCCCGACGAGTGCATCGACTGCGGCGCCTGCGTGCCGGCCTGTCCCGTGGAAGCGATCTTCGCGCTCGATGAAGTGCCGGACAAGTGGACGCACTTCTCGCAGAAGAACACCGAGTACTATCAGAAGTAGGGGCGCACGGCGTGCGCCCAGACGACTACGCGGACGGGAGTCGTCGCCGCAGCCGTTCTTTCCGCCTGACCTCCGCCGCCTGAGCCCGCGCTCGTTCCTCCTCGGTCTCGATCACGAGCGGCGGCACCGTTTTCGGGTGCCCGTCCTTGTCCACCGCCACGAACGTCAGAAACGCTCTGCTCGTCGTCTGGCGCTCTCCGCTCAGCCCTTCCGAGCAGACTTCCACTTCGACTTCCATCGAGGTGCGGAACGCCGCGTTCACCCACGCCCGGAGGATGATCATGTCGCCGACGCGAATCGGGTGGAGGAACTGCAGGTCGTCGACCGACGCGGTGACTACTTGCGCGCGCGTGTGCCTGGTCGCCGCAATCGCACCGGCAATGTCGATCAGGTGCATGACCGTGCCGCCGAGGATGAATCCGAGCACGTTGGCATCGTTCGGCAGCACGAACTGCACCATCTCGGTGAGAGATGCCGATGGTGTTCGCGCGTGAGCCACGAGCGCGAGTATACAGAGGGGCTACGGGCTCTGGGCTACGAGCTCCGGACACAGTGCGTATGCCCGCAAACAGCAACGGCCGGCTCCCGAAGGATCCGGCCGTCCCTGTGGTCCGAAGCCCGGAGCCCGTAGCCCGCCTTTTTCAGAACCGCATCTTCAGTCCGATCTGCACCTGCCGCTCGATCGTGCCGCAGAGCGAGCACGACGGGTTCGACAGCATCTGGGTGAGTTGACCGAACGACGCATTGCCCAGCTGATTGCCGGTGTTGTTGACCGGATTGGCGAACTGCGGGTGGTTCAGCAGGTTGAAGGCCTCGATGCGGATCTCGGTGTTGATCCGGCCGATCCGCGTGTTCTTGATAATCGAGGCATCGATGTTGAACTGTCCCGGACCCTCCAGGATGTTACGTCCGGCGTTGCCGAAGGTGCCGGTCGTGTCCGTCGGCGCGACGAAGCACGCTGTGTCGAACCACTTCTCGACGGTCGGGTTGTCGAGTTTGCCGTCACAGATGCGATCGGGACGGTTCCCCGTGTTGGTCGAACGCACGTTCTGCGCCTGAACCACCGTGAACGGCAGGCCCGAGCGGAGGAACACGATGCCGTTGATCTGCCAGCCGCCGTAAATGCGCTCGCGGGCCCACGGCACCTCGTAGATCACGCTCGAGCTGAACGTGTGTCGCACGTCGTACTCCGACCGCGCGTGATGATAGCCAACCACGTTGTAGTTGTCCGTCAGGCCCGCCTCGTTGTCGGACGCGATGTCCATCGACTTCCCGAACGTGTAGCTGTTGAGGAACGAGAAGTTGTTGGCGAAGCGGCGCTGGAACTTCAGCAGCAGGCCGCTGTAATCGATGGTTCCGATGGACTGCGACTGGCTCATCTGCCGCATGCCCGGCGTGATTCCGATGAACGGCCGGTTGACATTCGAATCGCTGACGCCGACGACGGCAGGCGCCTGGTTGATATCGACTTTGATGACCATGTGCCGGCTCTGTGAACCGACGTAGGCTGCCTCGACCATGTAGTTTGCGCCAATCGCACGCTGGACGTTGAAGTTCCAGTTCCGCGCATAGCCGTCACGGAAATCGCGATCGAAGATCGATCGCGTGTTGCCCGTCGGCGGCTTGCTCGGATCGACGCCGGCCGGGGTCGGCAGGCCGTCGCTCACAATCACGTTCACGCCAGTCGACGACACCGGGGTCGGCTGGATCGCCAGCGATTGCAGGAACGGCTGGTTCTGCGCCTTCGACGACGAGGTGCCGCCCGGCGTGAAGTTCCAGAAGACGCCGAACCCACCGCGAACAACGGTGCGGCCGTCGCCCTTGAAGTCGTACGCGAAGCCAAGGCGCGGTCCGACGTCGCCCTTCGAGTAGGTCTGCAGGCGACGGCCGACCTGGACCCCGCCAATCGACGCATCGTCGGACGCGATCACGAACTGGCCCGTGGTCTCGTCGAAGTTCGATTGGCGGTTGTCCACCTCGAGCCACGGCGGATACACGTCCCAGCGGAGCCCCAGGTTGAGTGTCAGCTTGCTCGAGGCGCGCCAGTCGTCCTGCACGTACACAGAGAACTCGGGACGCTTCTCGGTGTAGGTCTGGATTTCTCCCGATGCCGTGATTCCGGAGAGGTTGCGGATCTTCTGGAAGGCGTGGCCGAGTAGAAAACTCGCCACGTCGAAGCCGGTTGTCGCGTCGAGGACGCACGTCGACGGCTGGCCGGCGCAGTTCGAGGTCTGGTTGTTGTTGAACTGGAACTGTCCGACGATGTTGTCGGCGTTCAGGACCTCGCGCGACCTCAACGTGAGGCTGCCGCCCGTCTTGAGCGTGTGGCGGCCCTTGATCCAGGTCACGTTGTCGAAGATCTGGAAGTCGTTCTGGTTCGTGATCAGCGGCTGGTTGCTGTTCGCGCCGAGGTCGCGGATGTTCTGGAAATCCATCTGCGTCATCGCCGACGTCGCCGGCGACGTATTGATGCCGGGAATGCCCATCTGCGGCCGCGAGGTTCTCGCCGAAGTCAATCGAGGTCATGTTGAACTTGATCGACGTCCAGCCGAAGCGCGCCTCGTTCAGCCAGTTGCTCCCGAAGCTGTGGGTGTCGTTGAACGCGAAGCCCTGGGCCTTGATGTTGCCGTCACCCGCGCCGAACGTCGCGCCGTTGTCGCCGTGCGGCAGCGTTGCCGGCTGCAGGCGATGAGTTTTTTCGTAGCTGTACCGCCCGAAGAAGCGGTTCGCGCTCGACAGGTTGTGATCGACCTTGACGTCGAACTGGTTGTCCTGCCGTTCCTTGGTCGGGTTGATCAGGTAATTGTTGATTGGCTGGCCGAAGCTGCCGACGGATCCCGCGGCGTTGGGCTCGGGGTAGAGCTGGTCGAGAATGGCCTTCGATGCGTCGTCCCAGCGGTCAAGCGGAATGACGTTGCCCGCGAAGGGCAGGCCGGTCTGCGGGTCGTAGAGGACGCGGGTGAGCTCGGAGAAATCGCCCTGGCGCATCTTCATCGACGGCACGTTCGACAGGAACGTCTGCCCCTGCTTCTCGCGATGGCCCTGATAGTCGGCAAAGAAGAACGTCCGGTCCTTGAAGATCGCGCCGCCAAGTGTCCCGCCGAACTGGTGCTGGCTGAAATCGGGCTTGTCGCGACCGGCGCGGTTGTTGAAGAAGTTGTTCGCGTCGAGGGCGTCGTTGCGCAGGAACTCGTAGGCGCTGCCGCGCAGCGTGTTCGTGCCCGACTTGATCTGGAGGTTGACGACGCCGCCGAGAGAGCGGCCGAACTCGGCCGAGTAGGTGCTGGTCTGCAGCTTGAACTCGTCGAGCGAATCCACGCTGGGGAAGAGGACGACCGTCTGCAGCCAGGTCTCGTTGTTGTCGACGCCGTCGAGCATGTAGTTGTTGTCGCGCGAGCGCTGGCCATTGGCCGAGAACGAGGCCGACGCGCGCCAGGCGAGGCTGCCGGCGCCGTCGATGTTCGAACCCGGGATGCCGCGGACCACGCCGGGCACGGTTCGCGTGAGCGAGACGAAGTTGCGGCCGTTGAGGGGCAGTGTCTTGATCTGCTCCTCGGTGACCGTCGTGCCGAGCTCCGACGAGTTGGTCTGGACCAGCGGGGTGCTGGCCTCGATGGTCACTGACTCGGTCATCTGGCCGACTTCGAGCGTGACGTCGATGCGGACACGCTGGTCGACGCCGACCTCGACATTCGACAGAGCAGTCGCTTTGAAGCCGGTCAATTCGGCCAGCACAGTGTAGTTGCCGGTCGGAACCTGCGGCGCGGTGTACTCGCCGGAGGCGTCGCTCACAACCGTCCGCGACCTGCCAGTGTCGACGTTGGTCACCGTGACCTTCGCGCCGGCAATGACGGCGCCGGTCGAGTCCGTGACCGTCCCAAGAATGGTGCCTGTAACGGCCTGGGCGGCCGCAATCCTGGGCGCCAGGAGCGCCAGGCCCAGCAGGACAACGCCCACGGCCCGGGTGCCAAAGGTCCCCGCACGACTCGTCATATTCGTCTCCATTGATGCCTGCCTAGTGGTCAAACCGCCGTCGCAGCTTGCATTACCAATTGGGAAGAACCGCCGTATTGGGTTGGGGGTTTTGCGAAGTGCATCAGGGCGTATATCATATTTGGCCTGTCCACTTCAAATTTCTGAGGCATAATTGGGCAGCCCACCCGGTGGCCCGCCGGGAGCGCCGACGACCATGCCGACGTCTTCCCGATCCCTCGCCACGCCGCCGCCGATCTTCTACCGGACCAAGCAGGAACTGGTCTATCGCACCCTCCGCGATGCCATCCTGACCTGCGAGCTGGCGCCGGACCAGCGCCTGGTCATCGACGACATCGCCCGGCGGCTCAGCGTGAGCACGATTCCGGTCCGCGAGGCACTCCAGATGCTGCAGTCCGAAGGGCTGGTCACGATGGTGCCGCACGTCGGGGCGGCGGTCGCCTCGCTCTCGCGCGAGTCGGTGGTGGACGTGTTCAGCGTGCTGGAAGGGCTGCAGGTCGTCGCCGGCCGCCTCGCGGCCACCGACGCCAGCGCGGAGGAACTGCAGGCGCTGTCAGCGATGGTGGGAGAGATGGATCAGGCCATCGAGGGCGGCCTGTACGACACGTGGGCGGATTTGAATACCCGATTCCACGCCGGGATCGCCGCGATCCCGGGGCTGACGCTCCTGCGCCAAAGCAGCGAGCAGGCGCTGGATCGCTGGGATCGCGTGCGACGCTTCTTCTACAACGGCGTGCTCTCACACCGCGTCGCCCAGGCCCAGCATGAGCACCACGAGCTCATGACCGCCCTGGAAGCGCATGACGGCGCTGCGGCCGCCAGCACGATGCTGCGTCACTACCGCGCCGCGCTCGACGCGTATTTGCAGTACTTAGACAAGGAGTCGGGGACAGCTGTGGAGGCGGGGCTTTAGCCCCGCCGGCAGTCGGTTGTCCTGTCTGGGCCGGGCTTTAGCCCCGCCTCCACAGTTGAAGCTGAGGGTGCCTAGAAGTCGTACCCGACCCACACCTTGAATTGGGGCCGGCGGAAGTCTTCGCTGCCGCCGCTGGCCGCGAAGAGCGCGTCCTCCCAGCTCTTGTTGAAGAGCGTGCGCCAGGCCCAGTCGAAGTGGATGGGGAAGCCCAGCGCGAACGTTTCCAGGCCAAACCCATATGACGCGCGGCCGTCCACGAGCCGGAATCCCGTAATCTCGAGGGGCGGCCCCTGTATGGGTGTGTATTGCCCCGTCGCCGGGTCGAGGGTGTATCCGATGATGGGGGTGAAGCTGGTGGAGCTGTTCTCCCAGAACTTGAAACCGGAGTTGTTGAAGTAGGCGCCGCCGGCACCGGCGAAGAACACGCCGCGGACGCCGCCGAGAATCCCAATGGGCGTCAGCATCGCCTCGATCAAGGGGAAGCGCAGCTCGGCATTGGCGTAGAACATGTTGTTGCCGATGAACTGCAGGTACTCATAGCCGCGCAGATCGGCGTTGCCACCGAAGTAGTTGAACGTCGGCTCGTCGCCCCAGCTCTTGAAGCCGCGGCCGCGCAGCGCCAGCAGGCCGGAGCCCCCTAGCCGCTTGTAGTAGCGCAGATCGGCATCGACCGTCTGCCGCGACAGCGTGTCGCCGATTTTCGGCGCGATCTCGTAACTGACTTTCATCGTGTTGCCGAAAAGCGGCCCGAACTCGCGGAAGACCGTCGTCTCCTGCACGTAGGCGATGCTTAGCGGCACTGCGAAGCCGTTGTGGAACAGCACCTGCCCGTAGACCTGCTCCTGATAGTCCTTCGAGTACTGCTCCAGCGAGGGATCTTCGAACTCCTCGTCGAAGTCGACGACCCCGGCCGATACCTCGATCCGGCGATAGCGGTTGAACGGCCAGATCGCGAAGGCGCTCCCGCCGTTCATCGTCCGCGTGGCCTGCGCCAGATCACGGTCGATGATCGGCGACAGCGTCGGATCGTAGAAGACGCCGCCGAGCTGACCGTAGAAGAAGTCGGTCTGCGAAAAGCCCTGCAGTGCGTACTGGAAGCGTCGCGACAGGTTCACATACGACCCGGAGATCGTCCGGTACTGCGAGATCGACGCGGCGTAGAAGTTGAATTGCTTGTCGCCGAGCACGTCGCTGAACGTGATCTGCGTGCCGCCGAAGATGTCGCCGCCGCTGGTGACGCCGACGTTCACCGGGGGCCGGCCGTCGAGGAACAGCTTTTCGAACGCGCCCTTCTTCTTCTTGTTCTCCTGTACCAGCGTGTGCGTGAGCGGCGCCTGGAAGTCGGTGAGTCCGCCGCCGGCCTCGCCGAAGTCGCTGACGAGCGCCGTCTGCAGCGGCTCCTTGCGTTCAAGCGAATGCACACCGTACTCGCCCTTGAAATAGGTGACGAAGGCGATGCGCGAGCCCTTGTCCTCGCGCAGCACCACCGGGCAGGCGTTGCCCGCGACCGCGTCGGTGTACTGGCGCATCTCGCCGGTCTTCATGTCCAGCGTCCAGATGTTGAAGATGTTGCCGTTCTTGGCGACTTCCGGCTCGATCGGCTGCGTCGGATTCACGCCTGTCGACGCGAAGACCAGCGTGTGATCGTCCACGAACTTCGCCTGCGCATCGTCATGCGTCCCGAACGTGAGCTGCGTCTTCTTCTTGGTGTCGAGATCGAGCCGGAACAGCTTCTCGTTGCCGCTGATCCGCGCCATGTAGACGACGTACTTGCCGTCGGGCGAATAGGTCGGCCCGTAATCGGCGAACGCGTCGTTGGTGAGGTTTTCGACCTTGCCCGACTCGACGTCGATCCGGAACAGATCGCCGACTGCGCCGGAGAGCGCCGAGAAGATGATCGACTGGCCGTCGGGTGCGATCGTCGGCGACTCGGGTTCGTCCACCGACTTCAGCGCGAACCGCTTTTCGATGTCGCCGGTCACCACGTTCTGCAGGATCAGCGCGCGCTCCTTCTCGGTGCGGACGAAATAGGCGATGCGATCGCCCTTGGGCGACCACGACATCCACGACACCTGGAAGTAGCGGCTGCCCGGATAGGTGATGTAAACCCAGCCCTTGCTTTGATCGAACCCGTTCGTCAGGTTGCGGACGACCGTGCCGTCCTTCGTCGAGATCAGCGCGATATCGAGCTCGCTATCCTTGCGGTTGCCGACGACGCCCGCGATGAGATCCCCGGACGGCGACGGCTCGATGGAGATGACCGTGGTGTACTTGGTCTTCTGCGGGTTGGGCGCCAGGTCGGGGCCGTAATCGGCCGGCCGTTCCTTGTCACGAAACGGCTTGAAGCGATCCTTCAGATACTTCTCGAACTGCTGATCGAACTCCTCCGGCTTCAGCTTGAAGGCTTCCTCGTAGGCATCTTCGCCGCCGCCGATGACGCTCTTCCGCAGCGCGAACAGGAATTGCCGGAGGCCTTCCTTCCCCCACTTCGACTCGACGAACTCGAACACCGCGTGTCCGAGGTTGTAGATCAAGCGCGGATTGGTGAAGCCGCCGTAGCCCTCGAGATCGGACATCTTCGGCACGATGTCGGCGACCGCCGCGTCGCGAACCGTCATCAGGTCGGCCGGCCGCCAGTAGCCGGTCATGTAGTCGGACAGCCCTTCGTTGACCCACAGCGGCACGCTGCGGCGGATCAGCGACTGGGGGATGACGTCGAACTCGAAGATGTGCGTGAGCTCGTGAACGATCAGTCGGTAGAGCAGATCCGGGGGCTCGTCGATGGGGAGCACCATGCGGTCGCGGTACGGTTCGGCGAACGCGCCGACCCCTTCCTGCGCCGCGCCGGGGATGACGTTCTGCTCCTGGAACTCGGAGCTGGTCTTGAAGATGATCAGCGGAACCTTGAAGGCGAGATCGTGCTTCAGATCGGCGGAGATCTGCTGATACGCGCTCTCGGCGTAGCCGGCGATGCGCTCCAGGTGCTGTTCGGTCTCGGGGTAGTAATAAATCTCGAAATGATCGGTGGTGTAGGTGTACCACCGGAAGTTGTCGTAGCGGATCTGGTTCTTGCCGTGGTACGGAAAAAAGGGCGTCTGTGCGTGCGCCGTCGCCGCGGCAGCCAGCGCAACGAGCGCCGCCACTGCGCCAACGAGACGCCCCGCCAGGTCGCGCCGCGTGCGCGTGCGCATAGGGGTCTCCTCGCGGGCTATCACCGGAGCCAAGTTACATCCGGACGTGCTGGCATCTTAACGTGAGTCGGACGAGGGCGGCAAACAAACCGGGTTCGACATCGGCAGGTGACCCTCTCGCGTCCAACGTGAATCTCCCGCCGCCCAACGCAAGTACCTGTACCTCGGCGGCGTCTCGGTTTTTGGAAGCCGCCACGATGCCTTCTCTGGTCCCGCTGTCCCCGGCGGAGGAGCGCCGGCCTCGACGGGAGACAGCGCACGAATGGCGTGGGACTATACTTTCATGGAATAGGCGCGGCCCGTCCGGGGTTCCTTTCCGAGAAGGCTCGCGCCATCCATGCCCGTGCTTCGCTTCCCTCCGCGCCACCCCCTCAGCCAAGGCTACGGCGGTCAAGCCGCTGCATCCGGCGACCCACGTGATTTCGAGAGTGCTGCGCTGGCCGAGCTCGACGCGCTGTACCGCGCCGCCTTGCGCCTGACGCGCAGCGCGTCGGAAGCCGACGACCTCGTCCAGGACACCTTCGTGAAGGCGTTCCGTGCCCGCACCCGGTTCGAGCCGGGCACGAACCTGCGGGCGTGGCTGTTCACGATCCTGATGAATACCTGGCGCAACCGCCGACGGGACGCCGGCCGCGACCCGGTGGACGTCGACAGCGAGCGCGTCGAGCTCGCCGCCGGCGCGGCGGAGACCGCGGGCCCGGAGGAACTGCTGTTGCGCTCGGCGCTGGACGTCGATCTGAAGGCGGCGCTGGACCGCATGCCGCCGACCTTTCGCGAAGCGGTCTGGCTGCGCGACGTCGAGGAATTCACCTACGCCGAGATTGCGCGCATTCTCGACGTGCCGGTGGGCACCGTGATGTCACGCATCTCCCGCGGCCGACGCCAGCTGTACGAATACCTGACTGCTCGAGCGGCGGCGGTCGCGTCGGCCGGAGCCGGCGGATGAGGGTAGTCGCGTGGGGATCCTGATTCGCATGACCTGCTGCCGCGAGATCCATCGCCTGACGACACCCTACGTCGACGCCGAGGCGTCGGCGAACGAGCTCGCGGCGGTCGAGCAGCACTTGCGGCGGTGCCCCGCCTGCCAGCGCCGCATCGCCGCGGAGCGTGCGGCGCGCGAAACCCTCAGACAGCACTGCCGCTCGGCGCTCGTGGAAGGCCCGCCGGCGCCCGAAGCGCTGCGTGCGAAATTGACGAATCTGCCCGCGGAGACCGTCGCGCTGCGCGCCAGCCGCTGGCGGCAAGGCGCGGTTGCCGCGGTGCTGGTCGTCGCCTGCACCGTCTGCGTCACGGCGATCTTGACGCAGGGCTCCGCGACCGTTCTGGCCGCGCAACTCGCGGCGGACCACGTGAAGTGTTTTTTCACCGCCGCCGACCGCGGGACCCTCGATCCGGTGCAGGTGGGCGATCGCCTCAGGAGCCGCTACGGGTTCGACGTGCCAGTGCCGGCCGGCAGCTCCGCGATCGGCCTGCGCCTCATCGGTGCCCGCCGGTGTCTGTCGAGCGGCGGCCGCACGGCGCATCTCCTGTATTCGTGGAACGGCGAGTCGATTTCGCTGTACGTAATTCCCGACGATACTCGTCCGGCGGCAGACGTCCATGTCATGGAGCACGACGAGCGCATCTGGTCGCGGCATAATAGGACGTACGTTCTGGTGTCGCAGGAGACGGCCCGCGATCTGACGCCGGTCGTCAGTTATTTACAGCGCGCGACCTGGTAGCGCGCGCGGGCAGCTATGACAAAGATTCGCTGGATTGTGGCGGGGGCGGCGGTGGCGGCCTTGGTCTATGCCTTCATCCCATCGCTCCCGTCGCCGGCCGCGGTCGTCGCCGACGGTGGCGCCGCAACCTGTCCGGCCAACGCGAAGAAGGCCAATCTCGACTTCACAGTCACCGACATGAACGGTGCGTCGGTGAAGCTTTCGTCGTTCAAGGGGAAGGTGATCCTGCTGGACTTCTGGGCCACCTGGTGCCCGCCGTGCAAGGCGGAGATCCCGGGGTTTGTCGAGCTGCAGGAGGCGTATCGCGACAAGGGGCTTCAGGTCGTCGGCGTGTCCGTGGACGATACGCCAGACAAGCTGAAGCCCTTCGCGTCGGAATACAAGATGAACTATCCGGTCCTCGTCGGCCTGGAGCGTGACGATCTGCAGGACGCGTATGGGCCGATGTGGGGGATTCCCACCACCTATCTCATCGCGCGCGATGGCCGCATCTGCCGCAAGAACTCGGGCATCGTCGGCAAGGCCCAATACGAATCGGACATCAAGGGGCTCTTGTAGGGCGGCATTGGCGTAAGTCGCGGGGCTGAAGCCCCATCGCCACAGGCGCGTGACTCGCGGGGCTGAAGCCCCACAGCCACACGCGTGTGGTGGCGGCCCTTTAGGGCCGCACACGATTGCGGCCTGTAGTAAGATCGAGGAGCGTCATGAGCTCAAGCCTCGTGACGGTCCTCTGGAAAGGTTGTCATGCTCAAAGGGTTCACCCACGCGCGCCTCGCCTGCGGCTGCCGCCTCGGCTTCCGCAGCGGCGTCGAAGGAAGCCCGGTGACGGTGATCGTCGAAGAGAAAGCCCCCACGTGCGCCATCGAGCTGCACGTGCGGGACCTGCCTGTGTACGATTTCCGCGAAGCGCTCCGCCCCTCGACTCGCCTCGGCCCTCCGGAAGAGGGCGAGTACCGAGGAAGAGGGCTAATCGGCCACAGAGCCCGTAGAGAAAAATTCGCCACAGAGACACGGCGATCTGTCACAGAGAGAAGAGAATCTCTTCTTTCTCTGCGTCTCTGTGGCAAATTTCTCCGTGCCGCTGTGGCTGTCTTCTCTGTGGCTGACTACGCCGATCGCAGCGCGTTCGTGATCGGCATCCGCGCCGCCTTCCACGCGGGCATGAAGCCGCCGGCCAGGCCCATGAAGATGGCCGCCGCCACCGCGATACCCAGCCAGAAGGGATCGATGCGGAAGTCGAACGCCACCTGCGAGAAGTTCGCGCCGCCGGTTGCGCCCGACAGCGCATTGATCGGAAGCGCGAGCACGCTCCCCAGCAGTCCGCCGAGGAGCGCCAGGAAGGCCGATTCGATCATGAACGACGTCAGGATCGAGAGGCGCGAGAAGCCGAGCGCGCGCAGCGTGCCGATTTCACGGGTCCGCGCCGCGACGATGCCGTACATCGTGTTCATCGCGCCGAAGACCGCGCCGATGCCCATGATGATCCCGACGAAGAGCGCGAGGCCCGTCAGCGTATTCGCCGTCTGCCCGGACTGCCCCTCGTAGTACTGCAGTTCGCTGGTCATCTGCACCTGCATGTTCGGGTTCGCCTTGAGGTCGGCGTCGAATTTCTCGAGCACGGTCGGATCCGTGAGCCGCACGGTCAACGACTGGAAGCCGCCGGCGCGATTGAACGCCGGCGCCAGCACCTCGACGTCGCCCCAGACTTCGCTCTCGAAGCTGCTACCGTCGCTGGTGAAGATTCCCACCACCTTCCAGCTTTGCCGCTGCAGCTTGACCGTGCCGCCCACCTCGAGGCCCTCGTACCGATCGCCCGCCTTCTTCCCGGCGATCAGCTCGTAGAGCCCGGGCGTGAAGGTGCGCCCCTGGACGATCTTCACGTTCTGCCGCACGGCAAATGCCATTGGCGACACGCCGCGGACGGTGACGTTGACCTCCGTGCCGTCGCCTCGCTTCGGCAGGGCGACGACCACGTTCATTTCCGGCGAGGCCATCGGGCGCCCCTGGGCATCGCGCTTCACGCGCGAATCGACCATGATGATGCTGGCGTTGTCGCGCGAGAAGCCGGAGCTCAACTCCGATCCCGATCCCCGCTGCGTGACGATCGCGTTGTCGACGGTCCCGGTCGACTTCAGCGCCTTGCGGAAGCCGTTGGCCATCGCCGTGAGCGCGATCAGCACTGCGACGACGAGCGAGATCCCCGCCAGCGCGAACAGCGTGACCTTCCAGCGGACCAGGACGTTGCGGACGTTGTACGAAATCGGCAGCGCCATCAGACCTGCCTCAGCATCGACGTGATGTTCGCGCGGTAGGCGCCAATCGCCGGGGCCAGGCCCGAGAGCAGTCCGATCAACGCGCCGAAGCCGAACATGCCCGCCATCAGCGTCGGATCGAGGCGCATCGGGGGCAGCTGGATCCCCATCTTGTCGACGTTGCCCATCAGGGCGCGCGCCATCAGCGTGCCGAGCCCGCTGCCCACGATACCGATGACGAGCGCCTCGGCGAGCACCATCGCCAAGACCAGGGCGCTCGAGTATCCCAGCGTCTTCAGCACCGCAATCTCCGTACGCCGCTCGCGGATGGCCATGCTCATCGTGTTGGCGGTTACCAGCAGAATGGTGAACGCGACGCCCATGCCGATCGCATTCAGGATCAGCGCGAGATCGCCCGCCATCTCGAGGAAGCTCAACTGAAATTGCGCCTCGGTCTGGGTCTTTGTCTGATCCTCGCTGTTCTCGAACGCGGCGTCGACCGCCTTGGCGACGGCTGCCGCCTGGCTCGGGTTCGACAATTGCAGGTTGTAGGTACCGACGGCCGACCGCTGCCCGGTCTTCTCGTACAGGTACTTCCAGTGGAACAGCATGATGTCCATCTGCCAGTTCGGGTACTTCTTCAGGTCGGTGTCGTAGATGGCGCGGACCACGAACTCGAACGGCTTGCCGGCTCGGTAGGGCGGGATGAAGCTTTCGAGCTGGAACGTGCTGCCGATCTTCCAGTTGTACTTTGCCGCGAGCTTCGGGCCGATAATCGCGCCCCGCATGTCCTCCATGAACGCCTTCTTCTCATCCGGCTTCACCTGGTACTCGGGAGTCATGTCGAGATACGGCTCGGCGTCGACCGCAAAGTTCGGGAAGAAGTTCTTCCAGTCGGGCTGGCCGCCGGCGGCGCCGATGGTGCCGCCGAACCAGTTGAACTTCGCGACGCGCTTGATGCCGGGAATCGCCTCGATCCGCGGCTGATAGGCGACCGGCAGGTTCTCGGCGAGGCTGACACGATGCCGCGTGATCAGGCGCTCGGTACTCGCGGTCTCGAGCCCGCCGTAGAACGCCTTCAGGGCCGTCTGCAGCACCGAGATCAGGAAGATACAGAGCGCCATCGCGATGATGGTGCTGGCGGTCCGGATCCAGGTCTTGCGCAGGTGCTTCAGGATATAGGGCAGGTATTTCATGAGTGACTCCCCACCGTCTCGCCCTCGTGCCGCTCGAGGGACGCGGCCAGCACGCCCTTCTCGAGGTGGCGCTCGACGTGCGCGCGGGACGCGGCGCGCGGATCGTGCGTCACCATCACGATCGTCTTCTTGAAGTCGCGGTTCAGCGTCTGCAGCAGGTTCAGGATGTCCTCAGCGCTTTTCGCGTCGAGGTCACCGGTCGGCTCGTCGGCGACCAGCACCGACGGATCGCCGACGATGGCGCGGGCGATGGCGACGCGCTGCTCCTGCCCGCCGGAGAGCTGACGGGGATAGTGCTTCGAGCGGTCGGCCAGGCCGACGACCTTCAGGGCGGTCAACGCCCGATCGCGGCGCTGCGACTTCGACAGCTTGGTCAAGAGCAGCGGGAGCTCGACGTTCTCGAGCGCGGTCAGGACCGGAATCAGGTTGTAGAACTGAAAGATGAAGCCGATGCTGCGGCTGCGCCACTTGGCCAGCGCGCCTTCGGACAACTGCGCGACATCGGTGCCCGCGACGATCACCTTGCCGGACGTCGGCCGGTCGATCCCCGCAATCAGGTTGAGGAGCGTCGTCTTGCCGGATCCCGAGGGTCCCATCAGCGCGACGAACTCGCCCTCGGGCACATCCAGACTCAACCCGTCGAGTACCGACGATGTCCTGGCTGTCGCGCTTATAGACCTTCCGCACGTTTTGCACTACGACCGCGGCCATGCGAGCTCCTTGGGAGAATTCGAGAACTCGAGAACTCGAGGACTCGAGAAGAGCGCACTCAGTGCGCCCCTACGTGGCGTTATGGCCTTTCCGACGCTGCGACCCTGTGACTCTGCAACGCCGAGACCCTAAAACTCCTTCGACCTATTGCTTGACGCCGACCGAGGCCCCATCCTTCAACGTGTCGCCCGGACGAGAGACGAGCAACTCGGTGCCGGCGAGCCCGTCGGTGACGACGATCGCGTCGTTGCGCGACGGACCGGTGGTGATCGAGCGCATGCGGGCACGGCCTTCGACGATCTCGAACACCTTCGGCCCACCGTCGCGCGCGACGATCGCGCTCTGCGGCACGAGGATGGTCGGCTTCGACGGCAGCGCCGCCGCCGCCGGATCCGTCGGCGGCTGGAGGAACGTCACCTTCGCGCTCATCTCGGGCTTCAGGTCCTTGTCCTTCTCGACTAGCGTCACTTTGGTCAGCACGGTCGCCTTGGTGCGATCGGCGGTCGGGATGATCTGCCGGAGGACGGCCTTGTAGCGGCGATCGGGAAACGCCTCGACCGAGACTTCCGCGGGCTGTCCGTCAAGCAGCTTGGCGACATTGGCCTCGGATACGTCGGCTTCCATTTCAAGCGTCGCCAGATCCGCGAGCGCGACGATCGCCCCCGATGCAATCGAGATGTTCACGCCCGGCGGAATCGGCGCGACGCTCTCGCCGACCTCCGCCATCTTGCGGACGACGGTGCCGGAAAACGGCGCGCGAATCACCGTGTTCTGCAGCTGCGCGTCCGCGTAGGTGAGGTCGGCCCTCGACTGCGACCAGGACGCGACCGCCCGCGACCGGTCGGCGCGCGATTGCGCGAGCGACGCGTCGGCGAGATTGACGCGGCTCTGCGCGGCGTCGAGCGTATCTTTCGGCACCAGCTTGTCGTTGCTCAGGCGCTCGTTGACGGCAAGCTGCCGGTGCGACTCGGCGAGATCCGCCTTGGCCCGCTGGATTGCGGCGTCCGCGGACCCGACCGCGGCCTCGGCCTGCTTCAACTGCGCTCGCGCGCGCGACACCTGCGCGACGAAGTCGTCGCTTTCGAGCTTCGCCAGGATGTCGCCGCCCTGCACCTCGCTGCCTTCCTCCACGTTCAGCTCGGCGAGGCGGCCCTGAATCTTCGACGACACCACCGCCTCGCGGCGCGCCACCAGATACCCGGACGCCGTCAGCATCGGGGTGCCCGCCGCCGCGCTCCCCGTACGCTCGATCGTCGGCGTCACGGTTTGCACCTCCACGCGCGCGAAGGCCGCGGAACTGCGCCACGCCAGCAGGCCCGCGCCCGCCGTCAGGATGACGACTGCCAGCGCGATCCACAATCCTCTGCGCGACTTCCGTGGCTGGTCGTCGAGACGAAGCGAGGCGAGATCGGCCTTCAAATCACTCACGTTGGGATGCTCCGGGGAAACCCGTAGTTTAGCACCTGGATACTTGATTGACGTGCCAACCTCCTGGCAGGTTCCCGGTCAGGAGCCGAGCGTCGACTCCTTCGCGAGCCGGCGGCCCCTGGTCGCGCGCCACACGATCCAGTGGTACACGGGGTAGGGGAGGATCCGCAGCAACTTCAGCGTCCACGTGAAGATCCCGGGGAAATGGACTTCGCGGCGGCGCGCCTCCAGCCCCTGCACCAGCGCCTCCGCGGCGCGGTCCACCGGCATCAGAAACGGCATCGGAAACCGGTTTCGATCGGTCAGCGGCGTCTTCACGTAGCCGGGATTGACCACGGTTACCGCGATGCCCTTCGGCTCGAGCTCGAAGCGGATGGAATCGAGCATGTGGATGACCGCGGCTTTCGACGCGCCGTAGGCCGCCGCCGCCGGCACGGCGCGGAACCCTGCGGCGCTGGCCACCCCCGCGATGTGGCCCTGGCCGCGCGCCAGCATGCCGGGCAGCACGGCGTCGATGCCGTAGACCACCCCGAGGTAATTGAGCGCCATGTTGTCGGCGAACTGCTGGCCGTCGACGATCCGGTTCGCGCCCGGGAGGTGGCCGCCGGCGTTGAGGATCGCGAGATCGATGCCGCCGAACGCCTGCTCGATGTCCGCGACGGTGCGCCGCACCGCCGCGAGATCGCGCACGTCGAGCGGGAAGGCGCGAACCTCCTTGCCGCGCGCCTGCCACGTGGCCGCGATCTCGGCGAGCCGGTCGGCGCGTCGCGCCGAGACGGCGACGCGCGCGCCGCGCGCGACGAGCGGCCCGATGATCGCCTCGCCGATGCCCGAGCTCGCTCCGGTGATCCAGACGCGCGCGCCGGCGAGGCTCATACGGGCTATCCGACCTGGAGTTCCGCCACGAGCGGCAGGTGATCGGACGCGATCAGCGCGCGCCGCGTGCGCACCAGCTCGACGCTCTGCACCTCGACGCGGCCCTGGTAATAGATGTGATCGAGGTGCACCAGCGGCAGCAGCCCGGGATAAGTGCGGCGCCGGCGAAGGTGCGCCGTCAGATCGACGCCGTGCAGCCGTTCGCTCAGAAGCGCCGAGGCCGGCCCGCGCGTCCACTCGTTGAAGTCCCCGAGCACGACCTTCGGTCCGGTGACGCGTCGATCGCTGACGATCCCCGCCAGCCGCTCCGCCTGCACGCGCCGCTCGAGGATCGCGGTGCCGAAGTGCACGTTGTAGAGATGAAGCGGGTGGCCGCCGAGATCGAGATCGACGCGATGACAGCACCGCGGCTCGCAGGTTTTCCAGGAAAGGTCGTAGCGGGTGTGGTGCGTCACCGGGAAGCGGCTGAGCACGACGTTGCCGAACTCGTGGTACCGCAGCGTGCGCGCCGGCGCCATTACCCAGCCCATGCCCAGCGCCGCGCCAAGCTCCTGGGCGTGGCCGGCATGGCCGGGGCCGGCACCGACCACTTCCTGCAGCGCGATGACGTCAGCGCCGATCGCCTGCAGCACCTCCGCGATGCGCTCGGGCCGCGTGCGGCCGTCGAGCCCGCGGCACCGGTGAACGTTGTACGTGGCGACGCGGAGCACCAGAGGCGAACGATCGGTCATCGGACCCGAGGTGTATCATACCGGCATGCCACGCCTCGGATCGGAACTCGAGCTGACCTGCCCCTGCTGCGGCGCGACACTCGTCTACGATCGCAACCTCGGGCGCATCGTCGACCACATCGTCCCCGATCGCGGCGACAAGCCGGAGCTGAGCGACGCGCAGCGGATTCTCGCCGAGGAAGCGGCGCGCCGCGACAGCCTCTTCGAGCAGTCGGTGCAATCGGAACGCACGCGCGGCGACGCGCTGTCGAAGCGGTTCGAAGAGGCGCTGAAACAGGCGAACAAGGAACCGATCACCAGGCCGACGCGGGACTGGGATCTGGACTAGAAATCGAGAAACCGAGAAATCGAGAACTCGAGAAATCGAGAACTCGGGAAATGCAGGATGAACCCCGACGTTCTCGCAGTTCTCGATTTCTCGAGTTCTCGATTTCTAACGTCGTGAGCGCCAAAGCGGTCCCGCAAACGGGAACCGTGCGGCTGCCATGAACTCGCGCGGAATTGGCGTCCAGCGGTCCCGTCTCTCGTAGTCCACCGGCTTCAGATTGCCGTGCGCCGCGCGGAACGCCTTGTAGCGCGCGCGCAACACCTGCGTCCGCTCGCGCGACGGCGTGACCCGCTGATGCGGATACTCGAGCAGAAAGCGCTCGGCCTTCCAGACCGAGCGCCGTGAGAAACGCCAGTCGTAGTTCCCCAGCTCGCGCAGATCCGCGACCGCGTACCCTTTGACGCGGCCGGTATGGTCGACGTACGGGTCGACGTAGCTCGAGGCCAGCGCGCGCGGCGTCCGGAACACCGGACGCCGGCCGTGGAGGCCGGGATCGCGAGAGCGCGCGACCGATCCCCATCCGCCGGCGTGACGGTAGACGAAGAGGACGTGGTCCAGGAGGTCGATCGACTCGACGCTCAGGACGAGTGGAGGATAGCCGTGCTGTTCCATCACGACGGCGGCGAACATCGCGGCCTCGAAGCAATGGGCCGTGCCCGTGGCCACGACACCCCGAAAGCTGCGAAGCGTCGCGCCGTCGGGCTCGGTGTTGTACGGCAGGACGTTGAGGTATCGCTGGACGGCCGCAGGCGTCCGCAGCCGTGACACCACACGCCACTCCGCATCGGTGAAGCGATCGCGATCGGGCGCGCCTGGCGCCGGCCGTCTCACGAGCGGCCCGCCGCGCGCAGAAGCGAGTCCAGCAGATCGTCGGCGTGCCAGCCCGCGCCGGGTTCGACGCGCTCGATCCGACCGTTGCGGCCCACGACGATCGTGCGCAGATTGTGCTCGATGTCGGCGGGCGACCCGCGGCCCCGAGTGACGGAGACGCCGAAGTGTCGCCCGAATGCGTCGACCTCGGCCACCGATCCGGTCACGAAGCGCCAGATCGCCGGGTCGGCGCCGCGCTCGCCCGCGTGTTTCTTGAGAACCGAGGGGGTGTCGTACTCGGGGTCGATGGTCACCGCCAGGATCCCTGTGCCAGCGAGTCGCGGAAGGCTTTTGACCCGCTGCTGCAAGGCCGACAGCCGGCTTTCGATTGCGGGACAGAAATCCGGCAGCGGACACCGCGTGTAGACAAACGAGATGACGAGCGGGTGTCCGCGCAGATCGCGCAGGCGGACGGGACGTCCGTCCTGATCGACAAAGGTGGCGTCCGGCATCGGATCCCCTGACTCGAGCGACGTCTGGATAGGCTCGCTCGGCGGGACCGGTGCGACACCAGTCACGCGCAGCCTCGCGATCCAGGCGTCCGTGCCCTGGACTTCGAGCGTCGCATCGACCAGTTCTCCCGCCTTCCGTCCATCCAGCAGCCGTGGGTCCTTCACCCGGTAGGGCATCGTCATCGCTGGCATGAACCCTTCGATGTCCTCGTGGTGCAGCGTCAGTCGCGCGTCGCGCCGGTCGACGCTCAGAATCTGGCCCACGAGACGGTATTCCCGCGTGGGAGGGCCCTGGCGACAGCTGGCCAGCGCGACGAGAAGCGCCACGATCGCGCCGCGTCGGTGCATAGGCCTTCACTCTACCGGGTCAGTTCCGGCCCGGAAAGAGGGGTGAACGCAGCGTGAAACGATCCGTAATAATTACGCTTGACAAATGAGTAGCTGCTGTATACTTGCGGCGCTTCGACGAAAGAGCCCCGCCCTGTTGCCAACTGCCTACGACATCTCGCACACGCACAGTCAGGCTTGGACGTCCTGCAAGGAGCTTCCGCGTGCGGGCTCCCTGCGGCAATGGCCAGCGCGCATTCAGGTAACTTGAAGGAGCGGTACGATGGGCCGGAGATTGTATGTCGGGAATCTGCCGTACAAGACCACCGACGAGGACTTGAATACGCTGTTCAGCCAGGCTGGTGCGGTGGATAACGTCAGGGTGATGCGCGATATGGCCACCGGGCGTGCGCGCGGGTTCGCGTTCGTCGAGATGGCGAACGACGAGGGCGCGCAGAAGGCCATCAGTCAGCTCCACGGGCACGCGCTCGAAGGCCGTCCGCTGGTTGTGAACGAAGCTCGTCCGAAGCCGGAAGGCGGCGCGTCGTTCCAGCGCGGCGCCGGCGGCGGCCGGGGTGGGGACATGGGGGGACGACGCGAACCACGGTGGTACGCGGCAGTGCCAAGTGCGAAGTGCTAAGTGCCAAGTGAAGTGGCAAGTGAGAAGTGGCAAGTGGGGGGGAACCTCCCTCACTTGCCACTCCCACGCAGCTGACGCTCCACCGGGCCGGCCGTCGCCGCGTATTCCCGACGTAGCGCGTTACATCCCACTCGTCACTTTTCACTTCCCAGTCCACTTCGCACTTGGCACTTCGCACTTGGCACTGCTAGCGTCAGTGTCATGATTTGGGTTGGCACGTCCGGCTACAACTATCCGGAATGGAAGGGGACCTTCTACCCCGCAGGCCTCGCCGCGTCGAAGATGCTGGCCTTCTATTCGGCGCGATTTCCGACCGTCGAGATCAACTACACGTTCTACCGGATGCCCACGGAGAAGCTCGTGCAGGGCTGGGCCACCGGCACCCCCACGCCCTACAAGCTGACGCTGAAGGCGCCCAGGCGCATCACGCACGATCGGCGACTGCGTGATTGCGGCGATCTGGTACGCGCCTTCTGCCACGCCGCGGGTACCCTGGGCGACAAGCTTGGCGTGCTGCTCTTCCAGCTCGGGCCGACCTTCAAGGTGGACCTGGCGCTGTTCGACGCGTTCCTGAACGAGCTGCCCAAAGGCGCCCGTGCCGCCTTCGAGTTCCGGCACGCCTCGTGGTTCGACGACGGCATCTTCGAGCGGCTGCGCCAGCGCAACCTCGCACTCTGCTTCGCCGACAGCGCCGAGCGATCGACGCCGCTCGTGCCGACGGCGAACTACGGCTATTTCCGGCTGCGTGACGAGGGGTATACGGACGCGGACATCGATCAGTGGGCCGAGACGATCCGCGCCCACCAGGATCGCTGGGAAGAGACGTTCGTGTATTTCAAGCACGAGGAGGAAGGAAAAGGGCCGGACTTCGCCAAGCGCCTGATGCGGCGGTTGGATCTCCCGATGGTGGAGTAGAACTCGCGCTGATCGCTGCAGTTTCGTACGTAGGCCCGAGCTTTAGCTCGGGCATGTCAGGCGGACCTAAAGGTCCGCCTTACGGACGCCGCGTTCCGCGCGCGCGTGCTCCGCCAGGAACTCCATCAGCGTCCACTCCGCCCAGTAGCCGTCGTGCGTGTCGTTGCGCGCCGCGACGAACGCGCAATGTCCGCCGTGCGGCGTCACGCGCACGCTGATCGCGGCATTCCGCGCCAGGGCATTGTCTGCGAATGAATCCGACGGCACGAACGGGTCGTCCTTGGCGGAAATGATCAGCGCTGGCACGGTGATGCGATCGACGACGCGGAGAGACGCCGCGCGATGGTAATAGTCGGTCGCATCGCGAAATCCGAAAAACGGTGCCGTGTAGGCCTCGTCGAAAGCCCGGACGGTTCTGATGCGCGCGAGCGGTTCGATCGAGAACCGATCGGGAAACGCCGCAACCTTGCGCCGCATCCGTGCCTTCAGGTTGCGGACGAAGTTCCATTGGTAGATCGCGTTCGACGGCTTCTCGAGCGCGTCGACGCATCGCGGCAGGTCCATCACTGGCGAGACCGCGGCGACGGCGCGCAGCCAGGGCGGCGGCGCCGCCCCGTGCTCGCCGGCCAACTTCAGCGCAAGGTTCCCGCCCAGGGAATAACCAGCGACGACGATCGCGTGATGGCCCTCGGCTGCCAGCGTCCTCATCACGACGTCGACGTCGGCTGACAGACCCGAGTGATAGAGCGTTGCGCAGAGGTGCTCGGTGCCGCCGCAGTTGCGCTGGTTCAGGCGGACGACGTTGAAGCCGCGCCGCCACGCCTTGTCGGCGACCCCGCGCATGTAGTGCGCCTCGCTCGATCCCTCGAGCCCGTGCAGCACGATGATGGTGGGCGCGTCGGTTCGCGCTCGCTGCCAGTGACACTTTGCGAGCACGCGCGCGTCGCTCGCGACATCGAAGACGCGGCTCTCCGGCGGCGGCAGCAACGGGAACGCGCGCGGCCGGACCCACGCCCACAGCGTCATCGCATGGCCGTTCCGGAGCCGTTCTTGCGGGACGAACTCGTCGATCATCCCTTACAGCCTATCCTGCCGGCTTCGCGGCGCTCACCAGCCGTGTGGGTGCCCACGGACCGCCCCACCACATGCGCGAGCCGAGGCTGCGGCGCTGCACGTCGATCATGCCGAGCGCGGCGAGGCGATCGGCATACCGGCGCGCGTGGCGGAGGTCGGCAACCAGGAGACGGCCGCCAGGCCGCAGCACGCGCACGGCCTCGTCGATTACGCGCTCGCGGCGCACCGGATCGCTGATGTTGTGGATGGCGAGATTGGAGACCACGACGTCAAAGCTGTCACGCGCGAACGGCAGGTCGGACATGTCGGCGGTGTGGAGCTCGACGCGATCGGCGACGCCGTCGGCGTCGGCATTCCGTCTGGTCGCCTCGACGGCATTGCCGGATTGATCCCGCGTGCGCCACAGGTCCACGCCGACCGCGCGCCCGGTGGTCAGACGCCGCGCCACGATCAACGGTACTGCCCCGCGGCCGCATCCCAGATCGAGCACGCACTCGTTTCCGCGCAGCGCCAGCGCGTCGACGAGCGCTGACCACACCACGAACTTGCCGCGCCGTGACGTGTACAGACCCGACGCCATGCAGAGAAGAATCACGCCGGCCCCGAGGAGCGGCCACGGCGATCCCGCCCACACCGCCTGGAGGATGTTTGCCGCGATCGCCAGGGCCGGCACGAAGATCAGGTAGGGCGCGTCGAAGCCGTACGAGCCGGCACCGCGGACGGTCTCCCGACCTCGGGACGCGCTCACCGAAGGCGGCGGCGTTCAACGCGTGTCCCCGTTGCCTCCACTCGCCGGAGGGGCCGCCTTCCTGTCCGGAAGCCGCCCTTCCGACTGCAGCACTCGCCTCAGCACGAACTCGATCTGCCCGTTCAAGCTCCGCAGCTCATCGTCGGCCCACTGTTGAAGCGCGTCGAGGATTGCGGGATCGATCCGGAGAAGGAATGCCTTGCGTTCCGCCACCGGATCCTCAGTGGTGTAGCGTGCCGGCGTTCACGATCGGCTGGGTGCTTCGCTCGCCGCAGAGGACGACGAGCAGGTTGCTGACCATCGCCGCCTTCCGCTCCTCGTCGAGCGTGACGACGTTCTTGGCCGACAGCATGTCGAGCGCCATCTCGACCATCCCGACCGCGCCCTCGACGATGCGTTGCCGTGCGGCGATGATGGCGCCGGCCTGCTGGCGCTGCAGCATGGACGCCGCGATCTCCGGCGCGTAGGCGAGATGGCTGATCCGGGCCTCGACGACGTCGACGCCCGCGCGCGACAGCCGATCCTGGATTTCCTTGCGGAGGTGATCGGCAATCGCCGCCGTGTTCCCGCGCAGCGACATCTGGGTGTCCTCGTGCGTGTCGTACGGGTAGCTGGTCACCATGTTGCGCAGCGCCGCTTCGCTCTGCACGTGGACGTAGTTCTCGTAGTTGTCCACCTCGAAGACGGCCTCGGCCGTGTCGACGACCTTCCACACGACCACGGCCGCGATTTCGATGGGATTGCCGTCGAGATCGTTGACCTTCAACTTCGCGCTCTCGAAGTTGCGCACGCGCTGCGAGATGCGCCGCTTCGCATAGAGGGGATTGGCGAAGCGGAGCCCCGGCACCTTCGCCGTGCCGACGTACTTGCCGAAGAGTTGCAGGACCTTGGCTTCATTCGGGTTGACGACGAACAGGCCGAGCAGCAGGAAACCGCACAGCAGCAACCCGACGATGGAGAGAACGAAGAGGATCGGCTGGTTGGGCTCCTTGATGACTTGAGCGCGGACAACCAGTTGCCAGACGAAGAATGCGGCGCCGGTCAGTAACACCGCCAAAGCGCCCCAACCCGACATCGCGCCGTACTCACGCTCTCGAATCATTGACGAGCTCCTTGAGATATCTAAGTGATATCACAATGCAAGCTCGGCCGTCAAGGCCATGCGCCTAGGCGCCCATGCGCCTATGTGCCCATGCGCCTATGTGCCTACGCGCCTATGCCATGCGCCCATGCGCCTTCTCAGTTCGTTCATTCGATCCGCCCCCGCAAAGTGCAGCGTCTCGATCCCGAGTCGCGCGGCGCCGTCGATGTTCTCGACGCGGTCATCGACGAACAGCGCGTCACCGGGTGCGACACCAAGGCGATCGAGCGTGATCTGGTAGATCTCCGGATCGGGTTTTGCGCAACCGACTTCGTACGAGATGACGACGACATCGAAGCGGGCGGAGAGCGGACGTTCGATGTCGAGTCGCGCGAGCACTTCTCGAATGCCGTTCGAGAGGACCGCGGTCCGGATGCCCGCGGCGCGGGCCTCGGCCGCGAGCTGCCACATCTCCTCGCGAAACGACATCCACGACTCGACGTCGACCGCGATCAGATCCGCGGCCGGCGGCGGGCCCGTCGATCGACAAGTCGGTCGCGACGTGCTGCCAGTACTCGCTGGCTGGCAGTCCCAGGTCGTAGGCGCGGCGATGACGCCAGTATGCGGCGGCAAACGCATCGGGTCCCACACCGAGCCGCGCAGCCATCCTTCCAATGGCGTCCGGCCGCTGCGGCAGGCTCAGGACCTCTCCGTAATCCAGGATCAACGCTTGGGGCCGCGTCATTCATCCTCCGCCGTTCGATGCCACTTCGGGACTGCCGCACCGCATTACCAGCGTCCCTCGTCCGCCGTCGGTCCGTAGAGCGGCGGGAGGGGGACGTCGAGCAATCGCAGATAGACCGTCAGTTGACCGCGGTGATGCGTCGCGTGCTGGAGCAGCACGGTGCGAATCGCCATCAGCCGCGGCACGGTGAACACCTCTTCGCCACTACGACGCAGCGTCCATGGCGCGAGTAGCTCCGCATCCGTGCGGCTCGACATGGCGTGCCGCGCGTCGCTCGCATTCGTGGTGAAGAGCGTGAGCAGGGCTGCCACGCTCGACGGCGGCGCGGCGGGCGCGGCGGGTATGTGTTCCAGATCGAATTCCGCGCCGGCGGCCACCAACGCGCCCCACCTCGGCAGCTCGGCGAGGTGTAGCGCGAGCTGGCCCAGCGTGCGCGATCGCGGATGCGGCTGCCAGTCGAGTCGATCGCCGGGCAGGCGCTCGAGCACGTGTCGCGTCAGCCCTGCCTCGCGGTCGAACTCCACGAGCAGGATGTCGACGAATCGCATCGCGTGCATGTCAGGACACCACCGCGACCCAGCAGCCGAGCAGCCGCCGATCGTTGATCGCGCCGCCATGCTCGGCGGGCACGAAGCCGCTCTCGGGCGTCACGGCCAGCGGCAGCAGGGATTGGCCCTCGCGGGCCGGGATCAGGACCTCTTCCGTCTTTCCCGGGGCGAGCACGATGCGCGTCGACCAGGCCGGCGTCGCCAGATGGACGGCCGTGCCCGTCGCGCCTCCATGCATTCGCAACCGCACGCCGGGGGGCCGGGCGCCTGGTTGCAGTCCAATCGTCAGGTCGGTGGTGATGGCGCCGCGCACCCAGAAGCCGCCAGCCTCAGGGTAGGCGTGATCGTCGTGAAAATACACGGGCGTCGCGCCATAGCGCGCGGCGGCGAGCACCGTCGGGCGGCGAAGCCGCTCGCCACGGCCGATCACCGAGATCGGCACGATCTCGAGCCGCCCGACCCGGCGCTCGAAGTCTTCGGTGGCGCGGACGCCGACGAAGCTGGCGTCGACGTCGAGGACGAACGTCTCGGACCACGACGCGCCGGTGGCGGCGCTGACCGGCCACGACCACGCCGGCGGTCCGGTCCGCCCAATTTGCAGCCCGACCTCGCCGGCCAGTGTTTCGTCTCGCGCGGGATCGATGCGGATCCGATAAGTGCCGGCCGGCAGGGCCAGCCGCGCGTTGAGGAGCACGCGGACGGGCTGCGCCGAGCGGCGCAGGCCGGGCGTCGCGTCGAAGCGCACGGTGCGGATGGCGTCGGCCGGCGTCGTGATCCGCCACGGCGTGAATTCGAGCGCCACTGGCCGCGACGTGGCGTCGTATCCGCTGAGCGACGGCGTCTCGACCCGCGCTTCGACCGGGAGAGGCGGCATCGATCCATCTGCCGACGATTGCCGGCACGAGCAAGGCCGCCACGGTGCAGGCGCCGCCGCCGATAGCTGACACGAGCAGCCTGGCGCCGCCGGCCGTCCGCGGCATCATCCGGCGGCAGAGTGCCCAGGCTCCGGCCGCGATGGCGATCCAGATCGCGCAAACCGCGAGCGGCAGCGGCGACCTGCGATCGGAACGCGATGAACGACGGCAGCGCCGCCGCGAGCTGGCGACGCGGCTCGAGATATTCGAGAAGTTCGGCCGTTCCGTCGCGCCCGTTGGCGATCAGCAATCCGTTTCGTGCGAGCACGAACGTTGCGGTGATCACGATGCCGACGAGGATCAGGGTCTCGATGACGGCCCGCTGCGCCGGACGCGCGGCGGTGTCTTTCCACAGCCACGCGATCGGGATGCCCAGGAGTGGCAGCGCCGCGACCAGCTCGCGACCCGGAGGCGCGCTCCCACCCCACCAGAGCGCGAACGCGCCGGTCACGGCGGCCAGCGACAGGAGTGGCAGCGCGGTGAACGCGACCAGCCAGCGCCCCTCGCTGTCACGCCGCCAGAGCCGCCACCAGCCGATCGCGGACAGCGCAAGCGCCGGTGCCGTCGTGAACACGCCGTATTCCTGATCGGCGAACAGTCCCGGGAAGCCGGCCTTCAGGCTGTCGAGCGACATCTGGTGCGATGCGCCATAGGGAGCCGTCGGCGACGGCGTGCCCCACAGCCACCAGAACCAGGCCAGCCAACACGACGCAGGACAGGGCGTAGGGCGCGACCAGCAGGAGAAGATCCGTCGTCGCTCGGGTCGATTGTGGAGGCGGGGCTTCAGCCCCGCTGTCAGTCGCTTGGGTCTTGCGGGTTTGCCACGTCCGCGCCGTGATCAGCAACAGCAGCACGCCCGACATCGGCGCGTACTTTGTGCTCAACCAGGGGAGCGCGCCGAGCGCCGCGCCCTGAATGGCGAGCGACACGGGCGACTTCGCCGACCAGCCCCATCCCACGGCCACCATCACGGCCAGCGCCGCGGCGCATTCGGGATAGATCGAAAAGCTGTGCAGTCACGATCGCTGCGCTGCTCGCGACGGCCAGCCAGCCTACCGTGGCCGCGCCACTCGACGCCGTGACATCGCGAAGCCATCGCCACTGCAGTGCCATCGCGATCGCGGTGAGCAAGGCGACGAGCACGAGCGCCCCGCGATAGCCTGCGACCGCAAACGCTGGCGCGATGATCACGGAGATGCCAATCGGATGGATCGAGTAGATCGTCCGGTCGAGACCAGTCACGCGGTAGTCAGGCTTCAGCGGGCTGGCGTAATAGGCCCGATAGTCGCCGCGTGCATGGTTGTTTTCGATGGCGAGATCGTGATCGGTCAGGAGGCTCTGCGTGATCACGAGGTAGTGCGGTTCGTCGCCGCCGGGATAGACGGGTCCCGGCACGAGGCGCCAGGCGCTGGCAAGGAAGATCGTCGCGCTGGCCACGAACACGAGCAGCGGCGCGCGCCAGCCGTGCGCAGCCGCGATGCCGCGCTTCTCAATCACCCATGTCAGCGTCAGCCAGGCCATCTGCCCAAGCGCGATGGCCCAAATCCACCAGCGTCCTGGACCCGCGAGCGCATCGACCGAGGGTACGACGTCGGCGAGCCACGGGAGATAGGGGAGGACGAGCGCCGCCACGATGAAGGAGGGCAGGAACATGCCGGGCGGCAACGCCGATCGCGCCGGTCGCGCGCCGCTGGCGCGCTCGGTGATCGCCTGCACGACCAGCAGGCCGAGGGCGACGAGCACGACCAGGCCGACCAGCTCGGGCCAGGAGGGGAGAAACGCGATTCGCGTCCCGGCGCCCTGACCAACGCGATCGAAGACCGCGCGCGACAGCCACAACGCCGGCCCCGCCACCAGGCACGCGCCCACCGCCTGGCGCGACAGAACAGTCACAAGGATGAGCCCGTCGAGTACGTCACCACTACGACTTCGGCGCGAACTCCACTTTCGGGACCTTCTTCGCCTCTGGTGGCGCCTCGAAGAACGGATACTCCTTGAAGCCGAACATCTTCGCCGTCACGTTCGCCGGAAACTGCCGGCGCGACGTGTTGTACGCCTGCACCACCTCGTTGTAGCGCATCCGCTCGGTCGCGATGCGGTTCTCGGTGCCTTCGAGCGAATCCATCAAGCGGTTGAACGAGTTGTTCGACTTCAGCTCGGGGTAGTTCTCGACGACAACGAGCAGTCGTGCCAGCGCCGACGTCTGTTCGTTGGCCGCCTGAATCGTTTCCGCGGGCGTGGTGGCGCCGGCGAGCTTCGCGCGCGAGTCGGCAATCGCCTTGTAGACGTCCTGCTCCTGCTTCGCCGTGCCGCGCACCGTCTCCACGAGATTGGGGATCAGATCGTTGCGGCGCTGGAGCTGGTTTTCGACCTGGGCCCACTGCGCCTTGATTTGTTCTTCCTGTGTGACGAAGCGGTTGTACGAACAGCCGCTTAGCGTCAGCGCCATGGCGGCGACGAGCGCCGCCGATGCCAGTCGAGTGCCCCTGGTCCGCATCACGCCTCCTTCGAAGTCCCTCGCGAGCGTCACCATGACGCACCGCCGCCACCGCCTCCGCTGCGGCCGCCGCCGAAGCCGCCGAACCCTCCACCAAATCCGCCTGACGATCCGCCGCCGCCCCAGCCGCCACCCATGCCGCCGCCGAAGCCTCCGCCAAACGGTCCGACTCCGCTCGACCAGCCGCTCCACGAACCGCCGCCCCACGTGCGCCGTCGTCGCCGCCACGGACGGCTGATCAGGATCCAGATCAGCAGAAACACGATGAGGCCGATCGGGAAGCCCCCGGCTCCAGGGCGTCGGCGCGGCGCCTCACGCCTGGCCAGGCCAGGAATGCTGGTGTTCCGCGCCGCGGCGAGCCGCTCGGCGATCGCTTCGGCGCCGGCCTTCAGTCCCTGCCCGTACTCGCCTTCCTTGAAATACGGGGTCATCGTCTGGCGACTGACGTCGCCGGCGAACCCGTCCGTGATGAACTCCTCCAGCGTGTAGCCGACTTCCACGCGGACGCGTCGGTCCTTCACGGCAAGAAGAATCAGGATGCCGTTGTCCTTGCCGCGCGCGCCGATGCCACGGCCGCCATTCTCGAACATCTTCGTCGCGAACGATTGGATGTCCCACGGCTGCACGGTGTCGATGGTCGCGACCACCAGGACATCGCCAGTGGCCTGCTCGAGGCGGGCCGACAGATCGGCGATCTGGTCTCGCGACGCGGCGTCGATCACATTGGCGAAATCGTTCACCGCGCCGGTGAGGGCGGGCGGCGCCGGCTGTGCTACGAGCGCCGACGGCAGGCTCACCACGAGCGAGATGACAAGCAGGAGCCGGGTCACTGGTGTGGCGTCCAGCGGTCGACGTACGCGACGAGGGCTTCCGCGGCAGAGAGATACTCGCTGAACGACCGCGCCGCGTCGAGCGACGCCATCGGGCTCTCAATGAGGCTGATGACCGCGGCGATCGATCGCCCATGCGCACCACCGAGTCTGGCCTGGACATACTCCGAGGGCGAGGCGCCGGCCATACCGTCAAGCGCCGCGAGATTGAGGAGGAGCGCACGGAGCGCAGGCGCCGACGCCGCCACCAGCCGGCTTACTGCCGACGGCTCGGCTGCGCTCTCGATGAACCCTTCGCGCAGATGCAGCAGAAACCCGCGGGCTTCCACTTCGCAGGCGCGACGGAGATCGGCCGGCTGAACCGCCAGTCCGTCGAAGGGATCGGGCCCGTAAACCACGCGATACGCCGCGAGAATCGCGCCGAATTCCAGCGGGAACGCGTCAAGCGCCCGCGCGAATTCGTCTTTCGCAACGATCAGCGGCACGGCGATGCCGCTTTTCTGCCAGCTTCGCGCACGCCGGGCGCAGGCCTCGAGGTCGGCCATCGCCAGCTCGGTGACGCGCGCCAGCGTGTGAAGCGCCGCCCCCGGCGCCGGCGCCACGGCCTGGCGGCCGTAGACGACGACGGCATTCAGCCGGAGGGCAAAGATCGCGCGCAGATCGGAGACGACGGTCTCGACCGCAGATGACATCTCCACATTCTAGTAGCAGGCAGGCTCCTGACCGCCCGAGTAGAATCGTTCCGCGATGCGATTTCGTGAGATCAACGTCGGTTGCGTCGGCGGCGGCACCGGCATGCCGAGCCTGCTCGGCGGCCTCAAGCGGAACCCCTGGCTGCGGGTACATGCCATCGTCACGATGTTCGACAGCGGCGGTAGCTCCGGCCAGCTTCGGGACGAGCTGGGCGTGCTGCCGCCGGGCGACGTCCTGAAATGCGCGCTCGCGTTGTCGCCGAACGAAGGGGAAGCGCGCCGCGTGTTGCTGGCGCGGCTGCCGATGTTGCGCGAGCACGCGAAGCTGTCGGGTCACACCGGCGGCAACCTGCTGCTGTCGATGATGGAGCAGTACAGCGGCGACTTTCTCGTTGCGGTCGATGCGCTGCGCACACTGCTCGGATGCGAAGGCCGCGTCTGGCCGGTCAGCCTGACGAACGCCACCATCTGTGCGTCGTACGAAGACGGGTCGATCACGCGCGGCGAAGTCGAAGTGGATGCGGCCCAGATCGAGGGCCATGGCATCAATCGCGTGTGGCTCGAACCGGCCGCGACGATCCACCCGGCGGTCGCGCAGGCGATCGCCGGATTCGACGCGGTCATCATCGGTCCGGGCAGCTTCTACACCAGTCTGATGCCGCCGCTCCTGGTATCGGGCGCGCCCGAGGCGCTCGCGCGCGTGAAGGGGCCAATCGTGCTGATTGCCAACCTCCTGACCGAGGGGCGCGGGATGGCGGGATTCACCGCCGGCGAGGAAGTGCGCAGGATCTCGGCGGCCATCGGCCGCGACGTCGACGTCGTGCTGGTCAACACTCGTCGTCCGCCGGATCAGGTCCTGGCGCGGTACGAGGCCGAGCACAAGGCGCCGCTGCCGCTTGGCGAGGTGCCTGCGAACTGCGAGGTCATCGAGGCCGACTTCTGGCGGCAGGAGATCGCACGGCACGACCGCTGGCGGCTCGCGTACGCGGTGTGGAGCGTGTTGTCGAAGCGGCTTTTGTAGAGGGCGGTTTCTTCGCGCGGGTTTTGGGTTGTTTCGACACGGGCGCATTGCCCTGCGCCCCTGCCGCTGTCGCAGCTTCGCGTTCTGCTTTCAGCGCCACTGCCTTTTCCACAATCTTCATCAGGCCGGCGGTTCCGCTCGTCGCGCCGCGGTGGCTCTTCCACACCGCCGGCGCCTCGGCGGCGACGATGTCGGTGAGGTCGCCGCTGCTCTTGACGCTGAAGGGGGCGAAGGTGGCGATGTCGAGCGGGCCGGCCCATTCGTCGCGGTGCTTCAGCAGCAGCCAGCTCCGGCCATCGCCGCCGGTGCGAATCAGCGCCCAGGATCCTTTCAGTTTGACCCCGTTCAGCCGCAGCTTCAGATCCCCCTTCTTCAGCGCGGCGTCCACATCGTCCACGAGCGGCTCCCAGGAGCCCTGATCCCAGAGCATCACGATGCCCATCCCATAGCCTTCGGGAATGACGCCCTCGAAGTCGCCGTACTCGATTGGATGGTCTTCCACTTTCATCGCCAGGCGCTTGACCTTCGGATCGAGCGACGGCCCCTTCGGGACGGCCCAGGAGAGCAACACGCCGTCGTGCTCGAGCCGGAAGTCGTAGTGCAGATGGCTCGCCAGATGTTTCTGGACGCAGAAATACAACTCGCGCGTCCGCCGCGCCCTGGGCGCCGCCGTGCCCTGCGGCTCGGGCGACACCGAGAAGTTCCGCTTCGCGCGATATTCCTTGAGGGACATGCGGAGTAGGATAGCTCCATTGCGCGCGCTGTTGATTTCCACCTACGAGCTCGGCCGTCAGCCATTCGGGCTCGCGTCGCCGGCGGCCTGGTTGAGGCGCGCCGGCGTCGACGTGTCGGTTGCCGACGTGTCACGGACGCGGCTCGATCCCGACGCGGTGCACGCCGCCGATTTGGTCGCGCTGTTCCTGCCGATGCACACCGCCACGCGCCTGGCGCTGCCGGTCATCGCGCGGGTTCGCGCGCTGAACCCGCTGGCGCACATCTGCGCGTATGGTCTCTACGCGCCGCCGAATGCGGACCTCCTGCGCGAGCGCGGCGTCGGCACGATTCTGGGCGGCGAGTTCGAGGCCGATCTGGTTGCACTGGCACAGCGTTTAGCTGCACCTGTCGCACCTGACGCACCCGACGCACCCGACGCACCCCTTCCCCGTCTGTCCTTCATCGCGCCCGATCGTTCCGGCCTGCCGCCGCTCGATCAGTATGCATCCCTGGAATGGCCAGACGGCACCGAATCGGATCGTCGGCTATACGGAAGCCAGTCGCGGCTGCAAACATCTGTGCCGTCACTGCCCCGTCGTGCCGATCTACGACGGACGCTTCCGCATCGTTGACGCGGACGTCGTCCTCGCGGACGTGCACGCGCAGATCGGACAGGGCGCGCGCCACATCACCTTTGGCGATCCGGATTTCTTCAACGGCATCGGCCACGCCCGGCGCATCGTGGAGCGGCTGGCGACGGAGGCTCCGGGCATCACGTACGACGTGACGGTCAAGATCGAACACCTGCTGCGCCACGCGGCGATGTTGCCGCTGCTTCGCGACACCGGGTGTGCGTTCGTGACCTCGGCCGTCGAGTCGGTGGATGACGACGTGCTGGCGAAGCTGGAGAAGGGGCATACGCGCGACGACTTCAGACGAGCCGCGGGCTTGATGCAGGCGGCGTCCGTGCCGCTGGTCCCGACGTTCGTGGCGTTCACGCCGTGGACCACGATGTCCGCGTACGTCGATCTGCTCGGGGTCATCGACTCGCTCGACCTCGTCGATCACGTGCCGCCCGTGCAGTGGTCGATTCGCTTGCTGATTCCAGCCGGCTCGCGGCTCCTTGGTCTGTCAGAGATTCGCGATCTCGTCGGACCGTTCGATCCTGTGGCCCTGGCGTACCCGTGGCGGCATTCCGATCCACGCGTGGATGCGCTGCAACAGACGGTGGCCGAGCTCGCGGCGGCAAGCGCCGCGAGCCGCATCGAAACCTTTGAGGCAATCCGTGGCGCCGTGGCCGAAGCCGCGAGCCTCACGTTGACCCCCGCGGTGCGAGTCCCGGCGCGCGCACGACCCCGCGTCCCGTACCTGACCGAGCCCTGGTATTGCTGTGCGGAACCCACCGAAGGGCAGGCGGCCCTGATCTGACCGTGCCACGCGTCCTCCTGTTTGCAGCCACGACGGGATACCAGATTCACGCCTTCGATGACGCCGCGCGGCGGTCCGGCGTGGATTTGCAGATCGCATCCGACAGTTGCGATCGTCTCGACGATCCGTGGCGAGATCGGGCGATCCCGGTGCGCTTTCATGCGATCGAGCCGTCGCTTCGGGCCGTCGAGCGGGCGCTGCCGTCGCCGCCGGATGGGGTGATTGCCGTAGGCGACCGGCCGACTGTCCTGGCCGCACACGCGGCGCGCCGATTCGGACTCGAATGGCATTCGCCGGCGGCCGTCGAATGCAGCCGCCACAAGCTGAGGACGCGGCAGCGTCTTCGCGACGATGGCCTCGCCGCCCCGGCCTTCGAGGCCATCGATGACACGATGCCGGTAGCGACGGCGCTGGCCAGGGCCGGACATCTGTTGCCTGCGGTCGTCAAACCGGTGTCGCTCTCTGGCAGTCGCGGCGTCATTCGAGCCGACACCCGCGAGGAGCTGGCGGCGGCCCTGATCAGAATCCGCCGTCTCCTCGATTCACACGATGTCCGTGCCTTGTGGGATCCCGAGGCCTCGACGGTCGTCGTCGAACAGTTTGTCGAAGGCCGCGAGTACGCGCTCGAGGGGGTGGTCGATCATGGCCGGCTTCAGGTGGCGGCCCTCTTCGACAAGCCCGATCCGCTCGATGGGCCGTTCTTCGAGGAGACGATTTATACGACCCCGTCGCGGGCCACTCGCGGCGATCAGGAGGCCATCGTCACCGCGATCACTCGCGCCATCCAGTCACTCGGCTTGAGCCACGGTCCGATTCACGCTGAGTGTCGAGTGGGAAAATCGAGCGTCACCATTCTCGAGGTCGCGGCGAGGCCAATCGGCGGACTGTGTGCGAGAGCCGTGGAGGTCGTCACCAAGAGCGGGGACTCGTTGACGCTCGAGGAGCTTCTGCTGCGCCATGCGATTGGCGAGGACATCAGCGGATGGCACCCGTCAGGGGAGGGATCGGCGGTGATGATGGTGCCGATACCGGAGGGAGGCGTCTATCGCGGCGTTACGGGTATGGACGACGCGACGGAGGTCCCGAATGTGACAGACGTTCGGATCACCGCAAAGATCGATCAGGTCTTGACGCCGCTGCCGGAGGCCGCGACGTACCTTGGATTCATCTTCGCCAGGGCCCGAACGGCCAAGGACGCGGAGCGCGCGGTGCGGGAGGCGCATGGCCGGCTGCGCTTCCAGATTGACCGCGCTCTGCCGATGGCCTGAAAGGCGCGCTCACTGCGTCCGCGCGAGGGCCGCGCGGATCGCGCGCGACGGGCGGCATTTGCCGAGGGGCGCGCTCACTCTGCTCGCGCGATGGGAGACCCGACTGAAGTCGGGCCCTACTGCAGATTTGGTCGCGACGTCAGCTCATGAACTTCAGTAGGGCCGCACTTCAGTGCGGCCGACCTTCGCTGAACGCAGCGAGGCGCCCCTCGGGCCGAAGGCCCGCCCCTCGCGCGAACGACGTGAGCGCGCCCCCCCGCCGAGCGGAGCAAGGCGCCCCCCGAGCGAAGCACGGCCCTCGCGAGCGTAGCGAGCGCCCTACTTGGTCTGCTGCGGCACGTAACCGGGGGGCAACGCCGCCGCTTCACCGAAGAAGAACTCCTCCATGTGTTTGGCCACCAGCTCCTGGGCCTCCTTCTGAAAGGGAAGGAGCCGGTATTCATTGAGGATCATCTTCATCCGTTCTTCCCAGAGCTTCCAGGCGTCGACCGAGACGTTCTCGAAGATCCGCTGACCGAGCTCGCCAGGCCAGGGCGGGGCGTCGAGCCCGGGCAGCTCCTTTTGAAACTTCGCGCAGAGGACCGTCCGGCCGCTCTTGTTGCGGCTCGGTTCGGGCGGAACGGGTGGGGCACAAGGGCTCATACGGTCAATTCTAACGCGCTCTTGTCTTTACCGCCGATCCAACACGCCGTATACTGCCGGCAGTGACCGGCCCGCTGCGCCTCGAGCCTGAAGTTCGCCAGAAGCTTTGCTGGTATGGCCATCGCGCGGCGCACATCCTTCCCACCATGAACTTCCAGACGGTCGAAGATGGTCAGCTTCTGTATTGCGCGCACCCGATGCTGTTCCCCGTCGTCGGGTACCAGTTCGATGTCCGCAACTGCGAGGGCTGCGATTCGTTCAAGCCTCGCCGTCCCCGCGGCATCGCGTAACATCGTCACACCCGAACGTTCCGCGCCTTCTCGGGTCCTAGGAGCTCGCCGCTCGCCGGATATCCACGGTGTGAACTGTGTCTGGTTTTCTACTCGGCGTGTATGGAAGCGAATCAGCGCTTGAGGTGGGTATCACTTACGCACTCTCTTGTGTGGCTCAGGTTTAGGCGGTTTTTCGACGGGATTTCGATTCAGGCCGACTTCGCCACCTCTGGCACGTGCTTTGAAGTTCCGCCGCACGACGCCGTAACCCCGCCGGTCTTCAGCGAGACGCTGCGGGTCGTGTTCCGGTAGTCGAATAGTCACTCGAAGGTGTCGTGTGAGAGTGCGGCTACGAGAGCCCGTTGCTCGCGATCGGACGGCACGCCCGGCATGCAGGCTTTGGCTGTGTGCATGAGGACGCAAGGAGGCGCATGTGACAGGCGAACGTAAGGAACGACGTGGATTCGCATCGATGAGTCCTGAGCGGCAGCGCGAGATCGCCAGCAAGGGTGGCCGTGCTGCGCACGAGAAGGGGACCGCGCACGAGTGGACCCCGGATGAAGCCCGTCGGGCCGGCCGCAAGGGCGGTCAGGTGAGCCGCGGCGGACGCGGTCGGTTGCCGGACGCGGAAGCGACGCCCGCGGAACCCACCGCCACGAACAACGAAAACATCGGGATGGCCTAACGGTCGTCCGCGACGAGTTGGCGGGCGGGGCTCAAGCCCCGCCTCCCCATTCGATCGACGCGCGGTTGTGAGGCCTGCGCGCGCTGTAATAGCATGCGCGCGGAGGCACTTTCATGCGAGTCGGTTCCGCGATTCTTCTCTCAGTCCTACTGGTCGGTGGCGCTCGCGTCGTCGCGCAGTCCCCGCAGGCCGTACCGGATCCCAAGGCCTTCGAACCCGTTGGCGCCCTGTCGAACGGCGTCCAAAGCCACGATGCCGCGCTGACCGCGTCGGCCTACTCGGAGGATGCGGTCGTGCTCCCGCCGAATGGGGAGACCGTTCGCGGCAAGGCGGCCATCGAGGCGTTCTGGAAGCAGCAGTTCGCCACGGGGTTCAACGCCGTGGACGCCGGCTCGAACGGTCTCTCGACGTCCGGCGATCTCGGCTACGAATGGGGCTCGGCGACGTTCGAGGTGCCGTCGGGGGCCCAAACGGTCACCGACGTCACGAAGTACGTGAACGTGCTCAAGAAGGATGCATCGGGAAGCTGGAAGATCGCGATGACGATCTGGAACAGCTCGAGGGCCCGTTAAGCGTCGACCTTCCGTACCTCGACGCGGGCGTCGTTGAAGCAGGCGCCACCGCCGAGATCGGTGAGCGTGGCCGGTGCCAGCGCCGTGGCGGTAAAGCCGTTCGCGGTGCTGCGCCGCCACAGACCCTTCGGCAGGACGACCGTTCCGGGTCGCACCCACGCGCCCACCTGCGCCCGGCACCGCACGTCGCCCAGCGCATTCCACACTCGCACCTCGTCATCGTCCTCGATTCCGCGCGCGAGCGCGTCGATCATGTTGAGCAGCAGCTTCACCTCGGGGCGAGGCAGCTCGCCCAGCGTCGAGCTGATCGTGCGGTCGGAGGCCGGTGAAATCAGGGCGAGCGGGAATGCCTCCGAAGCCGGGTCCGGCTGGAAGGCGTAAAGGCCGAGCGGCGCTTCGGCGTCGAGAGCCTCGCTGAACAAATGGACGCGCCGGTCCGCGGTCCGGGGGAACACGTCGACGAACTGGACCGGTCGCCCGTCCCACGGCGGCGTGGCCACGCCCGACGCCTTGAGCGGGGCGCCGATCTCGGGCGGCAGGCCGTCCAGCACGTGAACCAGCGTGTCGAGCTCGCCCCGTGTCTCATCGTCGGCGAACACACCAAGGCGTTGACCGAGATCCGCGAAAACGTCATTGTTCGAACGCGCCTCGCCGACGGGATCGACCACGGGCTGGGTCAGCTGAATCGTGATCGGACCATAGGATCGCGCGAAGTCGTACTGTTCGAGGAACGTCGTCGCGGGCAGCACGACGTCGGCGTAGGGCACCGTGTCGGTTCGCACCTGTTCGAACACGACGGTAAACAGGTCGTCGCGTTCGAGGCCTTTGAGAACGCGCACCTGGTCGGGCACCGTGGCCGCGGGATTTGCGTTGTACACGAACAGGAGCTTCACCGGCGGATCGAGCGGCTCGGTCAGCACCCGTCCCAGCTCGTTCATGTTGATGGCGCGCGTGGAGGGTTCAGGCGCGTCCAGCCATGGCCTCGTGAAAACCCACGCGGCCGAATTGCTCATGGCGTAGCCGCCGCCGCGAACGCCGAACTTCCCGGCGACGGCTGGCAGCGCGAGCACCGCCATCGCGGCGTTGCCGCCGTTCCGATTGCGCTCCAGTCCCCAGCCGCATCGCACCAGCGCCGGGTTCGACTCGACGTACCAGTCCGCCAGCCGCCGCAACTCCGCGGGATCGAGTCCGGCGACGTCGGCAGCCCGTTCGATCGGCCATTCGGCGGCGCGGGCCCGCAGCGCGTCGGCGCCGGTGGTGTGCGCCGCAAGGAACGCCTGGTCGGCGTGACCCTCTTCGAACAACACCCGGTGCACCGCGAGCGCGACGACGACGTCGGTGCCCGGACGGACGGGCAGGTAGAGATCCGCGTTGCGCGCGACGGTCGTCACCCGCGGATCGATCACGACAATCCGGGCGCCCTCCTTCTGCGCGGCTTTCAGGAAGGGCATCGCGTGGATACCGGAGACACCGGGGTTGACGCCCCACAGGATGATCAGCCGCGCTGACGGGTAATCCTGGTAGGCGACCGACGGCATCTTGCCGTACAGCGCCTGGTTGGCGGCGCCGGTCGGCGCCGCGCAGAGTGTTCGCAGCAGCCGCGAGGCGCCGAGCCGTCGGAAGAGAACCGCGTCAGTGGCGTCCTGGGTCAGCAGCCCGTTCGAGCCGCCGTAGCAGTATGGCAGGATGGCTTCGGCGCCGAACGTTGCGGTGACGCGCCGAATCGCCGACGCGATGGCCTCGAGCGCTTCATCCCACGACACGCGCGCAAACTGGCCGCCGCCCTTCGGCCCTTTGCGGACCATTGGGAATCTCAGCCGATCGTCGCCGTACATGCGCTCGTGGAAGCGGCGGACCTTCGCACAGATGTAGCCACGTGTCGCGTCGTTGGCGTGCCCTCCATCCACCTCGACGACGCGCCCGTCGCGAACGCTGACCGACAGGCTGCAGGCGTCCGGACAATCGAGCGGACAGGCCGTGGCCACATGAATATCGGTGGTGAGATTCGACCGCTCGGCCATGTCAGATTCTAAACCAAAGTCTCACCGTAGCGCTCCGCGCCAAGGCGGATGATAATTCCCTGTATGAGCGTGCCGCATGTCGTGATCATCGGTGGTGGCTTCGGCGGCCTTTGGGCCGCGAAAGCGCTGCAACATGCGCCGGTGCGCGTCACGCTCGTGGATCGTCACAACCATCACGTATTCCAGCCGCTCCTGTACCAAGTGGCGACGGCGGCGCTATCGCCTGGCGACATCGCGTCGCCGATTCGCTGGATTCTGCGCCGACAGCGGAACACACGCGTGTTGCTGGCCGAGGCCCGCAGCATCGACACCGCCGCCAGGCGGGTCGATCTCGATCACGGTGAGTCGCTGAGTTACGACTACCTGATCGTCGCCGCGGGATCCTCGAGCTCGTACTTCGGGCACGACGACTGGAAGGCGAACGCGCCCTCGCTCAAGACGCTCGATGACGCGCTGCAAATACGGGGACGGATGCTGCTTGCTTATGAGATCGCGGAGCGCGAGGACAATCCCGAGCTCCGCAGAATGCTGTTGACGTTCGTGATCGTCGGCGGCGGGCCGACCGGCGTCGAAATGGCCGGGGCGATCGCGGAGATCGCGCGCCAGACGCTGTCGGACGAATTTCGATCGATCCGCCCCGAACAGGCGCGGGTGATCCTGGTCGAGGCCGGCCCGTCGGTCCTGGCGGCGTTCCCTGAGCCCCTGCGCGAGGCGGCGCGCCGGTCGCTGACGAAGTTGGGCGTCGAGGTGCGCGAGAACACGACGGTCACGAAAGTGGAGGAAGACCGTGTCTGGCTCGGGTCTGAGCGGATCGATGCCGGCACGGTGATGTGGGCCGCCGGCGTCACCGCGTCACCGCTGGGCAAGTCGCTGGGCGTGCCGACTGACAAGGCCGGGCGCGTGCTCGTCCACGCCGATCTGTCGATTCCCGGTCATCCGGAAGTGTTCGTCGTCGGTGACCTTGCCGGATTGAAGGATGCAGCCGGACAGCAATACCCAGGCGTCGCGCAGGTCGCCATGCAGCAGGCGAACGCCGCCGCCGCCGCGATCGTCCGTACATTGAGAGGTCAGCCGCGCAAGCCGTTCAAGTACCGGAACCTCGGCAATATGGCGACGATCGGGCGAAATGCTGCCGTCGCCGACTTGAGCTGGCTGCGTGTCTCCGGCTTTGCGGCGTGGGTGCTGTGGCTGACGATCCACATCTTCTGGCTGATCGGATTTCGCAACCGGCTGACGGTGCTGGTGCAATGGGCCGGCGCGTATCTGACCTACCAGCGGAGCGTGCGGCTGATCACCGGCGCTGCCCGCGTCGCCGATCCGATCGCGACCGGCGCCAGCTTCATCGGCGCCCCTCGCAACTGACCCGGCACCAACCCGATTAACCCGATCAACCTGATCAACTCGGTTGGACTGGTCGTATGCTCTCTGACGTGCAGTCGAGGGTAGGCCCCTACCGGATCGTCGAGCGCCTGGGCGCCGGCGGGATGGGCATCGTCTACCTGGCGGAGGACCCGCGCCTCGGGCGGCGGGTCGCGCTCAAGCGCGTCTCCGATCCCGCGCTCACCACTCCCGATGCGCGCGCCCATCTGCTGCGCGAAGCGGCGATGGCCGCCACGCTTAATCACCCGAATATCGCCACCGTGTACGACGTGCTCGAAGAAGAGGGGCGGCCGTACATCGTGATGGAGTACGTGCCCGGCGAGACGTTGTCGTCGCAGCTGTCCACGGGACCGCTGGCCATCGATCGCGTCGTCCAGATCGGGCTGCAGTTGTGCGATGCGCTCGGCGAGGCGCACGCGCACGGCGTGGTGCATCGCGATCTGAAGCCGGCCAACGTTCGCATCACGCCGGGCGGCCGCGTCAAGGTGCTCGACTTCGGTTTGGCGCTCCGGCCGCAGGTGACCGTGGCCGGAGGCGATCCGGCGGCGCTCGTCGAAGGCCTGTCGATCGCCGGCGAGGAGCTCGCCGACGCGCATGGCCAGACCCGCGACCAGATTGTCGGGACGCCCATCTACATGGCGCCGGAGGTCCTGCTCGGCCAGTCAGCCGACGTGCGCGCGGACATCTACGGGCTGGGCGTGACGCTGTTCGAGCTCGCGACCGGACGCGCGCCGTTTGGCGGGCACAACTTCGTCAGCGTCGCGGTGGCCGTGCTCACCGAGCCGCCGCCTCCGGCGGCCGAGCTGATTCCGGGTGGCTTGGGCGAGATCATCGCCCGCGCGATGGCGCGCGAACCGTCCGACCGGTATCAGACGATCACGCAGATGCGGCGCGAGCTGGCGTCGCTGTCGGCGAAGCGCACCGACATGCCGACGGGAGTGGCGCTGTTGTCGGACCTGCCCGAGGGGGTCCGGGCCTCAGGTGACGCGACGCCGGCAGGTAGCGGATCGGCAGCGGCCGGCAGCGCGATCGCGCCGCGTCTCAGCGCTCGGTCCCCGCGGTGGACCGTCGTTGTGGTAGGTGCATCCGTCCTCGTGGTCGTGCTCGCGGCCCTGACCGGCACTCTCTGGAAAGGCACGACCGAAGCGGCGTCCGGACCGCCGGTCGTCGCCGTGCTGCCGCTGGACAGCGGCCTCGGTGCTGGCGAGGCATCGCTAGGCGTCGGCGTGGCCAGTGCGCTTATCACCGATCTCGCGTCCACGCGCGGGCTGACGGTGGTGTCGCGCGTGGCGTCGCTCGATCAGATCGGCCGCAGCCCCGACATCCAGCATCTCGCCCGCGATCTCGGTGCGACCTACATTGTCAGCGGCGCCTGTCAAGTGGTCGGCGAGCGCATGCGCATCAGCCTGCGGCTCATGCGTCCCGATGGCGCCGTGGTCGCGGGGTTCCCGGCGGAGGGTCCCCGCGATCGGCTTTTCGACCTGCAGCGAACCCTGGCGCAGCAGATTGCCGAATTCGTCCGCGGGACCGGCTTGAGCGTCGCCGATCGAACCCGTCTGGCCCGCCGGCCGACGACCAACCTCGACGCCTTTGACGCGTATAGCAGCGGTCGTGCCTTGCTCGAGCGACAGGACGTGGCCGGCAACGTCCTGCGCGCCATCGAATCCTTCGAGCGCGCAACGACTCTGGATCAAAGCTTTGCCCAGGCGCATGCGGCGCTCGGCGAAGCGGCGTGGGCGCAGTATCGGATCAGCAAGGAGCCGTCGTGGGCCGCCCGCGCCTCGGCCTCCACCGTGGCGGCGCGCGACCTCGATCCATCCTCACCAGAGGTGCGCTACACCCTCGCGCTGGTGTTCCAAGGGATCGGGCAGACGGCACAGGCGCTCGACGAGCTGCGCGCAGCCGTCGACTTGCAGCCGAACTACGACGACGCATATCGGCTGCGCGGCGAGATCCTGGCGAGGCTTGGCCGGTGGGACGAGGCGTTCGCGAGCCTCCAGAAGGCCATCGACGTGCGCCCGAACTACTGGGGCAATTACCGCAGCCTCGGGCTCGCGTATCGCGACGCCGGCCGGTTCGACAGCGCGCTCGCGGCCTTTCAGCGGATCGTCGATCTCGTGCCCGACAACGCTTGGGGCTACCAGCTGCTGGGCACGATCTATCAACAGCAGGGACGCCTTGTCGACGCGCGTCTTCAATACGAGGCCAGCCTGCAACACGGCGGCACGCCCGCGACGCTGTCGAACCTGGGCAACCTGTACTACGCGCAGGGTGATTATGCGGACGCGCTGCGGATGTTCGAGGAGGCGGCGAAACTGCGCCCCCGATCGGCGGCGACGCAGCGTAATATCGGCGACGCGCTGCGACGTTTGCACCGCGACGACGACGCGCGCGCCGCGTACGAGCGGGCGGCCGCGCTGGCCGAAGAAGAGGTGCGCGTCAACCCGGGTGACGCACACGCCCATGCCGCGGCGGCCGTCTATCTCGGAAAGCTTGGACGGTTCGACGCTGCCGAGCGCCACCTGCGAGACGCGCGGGCCGCCGGCGCGCCGGACGCGGAAATCTGGTATCGGAGCGCGGTCGTCCGCAGCTTGAACGGACGCCGGGCCCAGGCCATCGACGATCTCGCACGGGCAGTCGCCGCCGGTTACAGTTCCGAACTGATTCGGTCCGATGACGATCTCACGCCTCTCAGGCGCGAGCCGAAGTTCATGGCGTTGATGGCCGCTCGCAGCGGCGGAACAAGGAGTCTTCCGTGACACGAATCCAAGTCGTGCAGGCGCTGGTCGTGGCGGGGTTGGTGGGTGGATCGGCGTGCAACCGCAGGCCCGCGTCGAGCGACGACTATCCGCCGGCTGTGGAACGGGCGATCTTCGTTCACCTGGTGGACGAGAGCTCACGCTGCATGCCTCACATGGGCCCGGTGCCCGTGCACGTCTATGTGGGTGACACCGTGGTCTGGGACATCGAAAACGACTGTGCCGGCACCCACACCGTCGAGTTCGTGGACTTCAAGGACAAGCCATCGGGCGCGGCGAAAGATCCATTCACGGACGGGGGCAAGCGAGACAGCGTCGACCCGAAGAATCCCGAGAAACCCGATGCGAACCGGAAGCAGCTGCGCGCGATGCTGAAGGGCGACGACAGCAATATTGGCGTCTACAAGTACACCGTTCGCGTGACCAACGGCGGCGAACTGGATCCCGAGCTGGAAGTGGACGGCAAGAAGAGGCGTCCGTAGACGTTCTCGCCCCGCGTCAACGCTCCGGACGCACGAACCGGCCGGTGCGCGTGCCCGTCGGCGCGCCGTCGGCCATCGCCACGATGCCGTTCACGAGCACCGCGCGGACGCCTTCGGCGAGCTGCTGCGGCGCCTGATACGTCGCGCGATCCTGAAGCCGGTCGGGATCGAAGACGACAATGTCGGCGATCGCGCCGTGGCGAAGGACACCGCGGTCGCGGAGGCCGAACACGGCCGCCGGAAGGCTCGTCATCGACCGGATCGCCTGCGGCAGGTCGATGACATGGCGGTCGCGAACGTAGACGGCCACCTTCCGGGCAAAGGCGCCGTAGCCGCGCGGATGCGGCTTGCCCTGGCCAGGCGCGGTCAGATCGCCGTCCGAGCACGTCATCGTCCACGGCTGCCGCATGATCCGCACGATGTCGTCATCGGACATGTTGAACGACACGAGCGCCGCATCGCCCTGTCGCAGCAGCGTGACGACGAGATCCGCGGGCGACACCGATCGTGCGCCGGCAATCTCCGCCAGCGACCGCCCCTCGAGGGCGTGGTCGGGCGCGTAGTCCGAGATGACCAGCGTGCCTGCGCCGCCGCGCCGGACGATGTTGTCGGCGATGGCCTCGCGGATCCGTCCCGCTTCGCCGCCGTCGAGGCGACCCAGCATGGCGCTGCGGCCGCCTGCTTCGGCCCACCGCGGGATCAGCGCCGCCACGAGGCTCGTGCCGCTGGCTTCATACGCGTACTGATCCGCGAAGACCTCGAGGCCTCGGGCGCGGGCGCGCTCGATGGCGTCGACGAGCGCCACGGACTTTCCCCAGTTCGTGGGACCCAGGGCCTTCATGTGGCTGACGACGGCGCGGATGTGCGCTTGCTCCGAGATCCGGATGACTTCGTCAACCGCCGCGACGACGCCGATGGAGTAGTCGGCCTCGTCGCGGATATGACTGGCGTAGACGCCGCCGAATTCGCCCGCGACCTTCGCCAGCGCGACGATCTCGTCCGTCCTGGCGTAGCTGCCAGGCGCGTAGTAGAGCCCGGTCGAAAGGCCAAGGCCGCCGGCTTTCATGCCGTCGGCGACCAGGCGCGCCATGCGTGCGCGTTCCTCTTCAGTCGGCAGGCGATCGGCGAGGCCGATCACTTTCTCGCGTATCGAGCCGTGGGGTACGAACTGGCCGATGTTCACGCCAACACCGCGTGTCTCGAATCGCTCACGCTGCGCGATCAGATCGGTGGCACCGCCGCCGTCCGGATTGATGAAGACCGTGGTGACGCCTTGTGCCAGCAGCGGTACCGCGTCACCAAGACGCCCGGCCAGCCCCTCGGCAGCGTGCGAATGCACGTCGATGAACCCGGGCGCCACCGTTAACCCAGTCGCGTCGATCGTCCGGCGCGCGATGACAGAGGGAGCTAAGACTCCGATCGAGACAATCCGGCCGTCGCGTATTCCGACGTCGGCACGAGTCCCAACGGCGCCAGTGCCATCGAGCACCACGCCGCCACGGATGACGATGTCGAAAGATGACGTGGCCTGCCCGGTCTGCGACAGGGCTTCCACTGCCGTCCATGACGCCGCGATCCCGAGGGCCAGCATCCACGCGCACGCGTCCCGCATAGGCGCGATTCTAATTGGTCTCTTGATCTGTCCCGGGCGTTCTGGCACTTTCGTCAGCGTGACGGACCCCAAAAAGGAGCCGCAGGCATGGTGAATCTCCGCCTTTCGCGATGCGTTCCGCTGACGATTGGCATGCTGGTGTCGGTGACGGCCTCGTCGATGGCACAGGCCGTGTCGTATCGCCTGCTGGCGACGTCGAAGACCTCGACGATGCAGAAGGAGATGAACGAGACGGCCGACGCAGGGTTCCGCTTCGGGGGCGTGATGGGTGGCGACACCGCGTTAGGCGGCAGCGAGGTCGTCACGATCATGGTGCGGATGCCGGAAGCCGCGCCGAAATACGAATACCGGCTGCTCGCCACGTCGAAAACGTCGACCATGCAGAAAGAAATCCAGGCAGCAGGCGACGCCGGCTTCGAGTATCGGGGGCAGACCGTCTTCAGCTCGGCGCTCGGCGGCGCGGAGGTGGTCGTGATTCTCGAGCGCGACCGAAAGACGACACCGCTGCCGTTCGAGTACCGCCTGCTGGCCACGTCGAAGACCGCCACCATGGAGAAAGAGCTGCGGGAGGCGGGCGAATTCGGGTTTGAATTCGTCGGCATGACCGTGGCCAAGACCGCGATGGGTGGAAACGAAGTTGTCGTGATTACGAGGCGGGCGAGGCGTTGAGGGCTCGCCGTCACCATCACAGCGTCTACGTTGTCTATCTGAGAAACCCGCGCGGCGACGGCAAGGCCGGCTATTACGTGGGCATGACAGGTCTCACGCCCGAAGCGCGCTTCGACAACCACAAGCGCGGCTACAAATCGGCGTCGATTGTGAAACGCTGCGGCGAGCGTCTGGTGCCGAGCCTTTACGCGCATCTCAACCCGATGCCGTTCAAGGATGCGGCGAAGATGGAGAAGCAGCTCGCGGAGGAGTTGCGGACGAAGGGATATCAGGTGTTTGGGGGAACCTGACAATTGCGGATTGCGGATTGCGGATTGCCGATGCGGTGCGGACTAAGGATTACGCTGTAACCGACCGCCGCGCGTACTTGCGATCCACGTAGTCGTTGACCAGCTTCTGAAACGCTGCGGCGAGCTCGTCGTAGGTGCCGCGCAGCGTCGTCACGTGCTCGCCGTCGATGAAGACGGGACAGTTCGGCGCTTCACCCGTACCTGGCAGCGAGATGCCGATGTTGGCCGCCTTCGACTCGCCCGGGCCGTTGACCACGCATCCCATCACGGCCAGTGTCAGCTCTTCGACGCCGTCGTACCGCTGCTTCCAATCGGGCATCTGCTCGCGGATGTAGGCCTGCGTGCGTTCGGCCAGTTCCTGGAAGGTGCTGCTCGTCGTCCGGCCGCATCCCGGGCAGGCGGTGACGCTCGGGGCAAAGGAACGGAGACCGAGCGACTGGAGGATTTCGCACGCGGCGGAGACCTCGTCGCGTCGATCGCCGCCCGGCCGCGGCGTCAGCGAGACGCGGATCGTGTCGCCGATCCCTTCGTTCAGCAGGATCCCGATCGCGACCGACGACCACACCAGGCCTTTGGTGCCCATCCCGGCCTCGGTCAGGCCAAGATGCAGCGGCTGGCGCGTCTTCGATGCGAGATCGCGATACACCGCAATGAGCGCCTGGGGGCGCGACACCTTGCACGAGATGATGATCTGGTCCTCTCGCAATCCGCTCTCGAGCGCGAGGTCCGTCGACTGGAGCGCCGAGAGCACCATGCACTCGTCGATGACGTCCTCTGACGTCTTGCCGTATCCGCGGTCGGTGTTCTCCTGCATCTTCGCCATCACCAGCTCCTGGTTGAGGGAGCCGCCGTTGACGCCGATGCGCACCGGCTTGCCATGGTCGACCGCGACCTTGCAGATCGTGGCGAACTGTTCGTCGCGCCGCCTGCCGGTGCCGACGTTGCCGGGATTGATGCGGTACTTGTCGAGAGCCGCGGCGCACTCGGGATACCGAGTCAGCAGCAGGTGGCCGTTGTAGTGAAAGTCGCCGATGAGTGGCGCCGTGCACCCGGCGTCGAGCATGCGCCGCTTGATCTCGGGCACCGCCGCCGCGGCCTCGGGCACATTGACGGTCACCCGCACCAGTTCCGAGCCTGCTTCCCACAGCTCGACAACCTGACGGGCCGTGGCCTCCGCATCGGCCGTGTCGGTCATCGTCATCGACTGAACGATAACCGGGGCGCCCCCGCCAACCCGCACCTCGCCGACCTTCACGCCGACGGTCCTGTGGAGCCGAGCCTGCATATCCATCGATTCTATTCTGTGGAGGCGGGCCCTCAACCCGCGATCGAATCCCACGACCGAACACCTCCGCATCGCATCCGGACACCTCATTCAGCGGGCGCGCGCAAATCCTCAGGAAATCAATCATTTTTTGCCGAATTCGGCCCTCGACTGCCGGAACGCTGGTTGCTCATTCGGTCCTGGCCCCATTGCGCGCCACACGCGGACGAAATGCGAGGACGAGGGACGAGGGACGATGACCAACTTTCTGCGTGACGTTCGATTCGGCGTGCGGCTCCTCCGCCGGAATCCCGGGTTTGCCGCGGTGGCGATCCTCGCGCTGGCCCTCGGGATCGGGTCGACCACAGCGATCTTCAGCGTCGTTTACGCGACGCTGCTGGCACCGCTGCCGTATCCGAATCCCGATCAGCTCGTCATGGTCTGGTCGCGGATCCAGGGCAATCGCAACGTCAGCGCGGCCGGCACCTTCCTGGAGTGGAAACGGCAGAGCACGGCGTTCCAGAGCCTCATCGCCTGGACCGGCGGCAGCGTTAACCTTGCCACGTCGGATCGGCCGGAGCAAATCTCTGCGAGGATGACGACCCCCGGCTACTTGTCGATGACAGGTACGCCATTCGCGCTGGGGCGCGACTTCCGTCCCGAGGAGGGGCAGGTCGGCCGCGATCAGGTCGTCGTCCTCACGAACCAGATCTGGCAGGAGCGGTTCGGCGCCGATCGCGGCATCATCGGCCGTCAGATTCGCATCGACTCCAAGCCGTACACCGTCATCGGCGTCCTTGCGCCGGGGCAGGCCGATCGGATGGAGACGCGCCTCTATGTGCCGCTCGCGTTCAAGCCGGAACAAATCAACCACGATTTCCACTGGCTGCTCGTGATGGGGCGGCTCAAGCCGAGCGTCACGCTGGCGCAGGCCAACGCCAACATGGAAGTGGTGTCGCGTCGCCTGGCGGAAGCGTTCCCGGCGTCGAACAAAGGTTGGTCGTCGAGCGTCGAGCCGCTGAAGAACAACTTCCTGAGCCAGGAGACGCAGACCGCGTTGTGGCTGCTGCTCGGCGCCGTGGGGTTCGTCCTGCTCATCGCCTGCGCGAACGTCGCGAACCTGTTGCTGGCGCGCGGGACGGCGAGGCAGCGGGAGCTGGCGGTCCGCGCCTCGATGGGGGCAGTCCGCTCCCGGCTGTTCGGTCAGATGCTCACGGAGAGCGTGACGCTCGCCGCGATCGGCGGCGTCCTCGGTGTCGGACTCGCGTCGCTGATGCTGGACGGCATCATGGCCCTGATGCCGCCGTTCACGCTGCCATCCGAAGCCGACGTGCGCCTGAACATTCCGGTGCTGCTGTTTTCGCTGGCGGCGTGTGGATTGGCCGGCGTGTTGTTCGGATGCGCGCCGGCGTGGCAGGCGGCGCGGGCCAACGTGAACGAGATGCTGAAAGAGACCGGACGCTCCGTGAGCGGCGGGCGTCACCGGCTCCGCCGCGCGCTGGTCATCATCGAGTTTGCCCTTGCGTTGAGTCTCCTCGCCGGCGGTGGCCTTGCGATTCACAGCCTGATGAAGCTGGCGGACGTCAACCTCGGATTTCGGACCGAACGGCTGCTGACGTTCGATCTGCCCGTGGCGCAGGGGCGGTTGACGACGCCCGAGCAGATCATCAGCTTCTATGACCGCGTCGCCGAACGCGTCCGGGTTCTGCCGGGTATCGACGCCGCGTCCTACTCGGTCGGCATGCCCGTCGCCGGACCGAACTTCGGGATGCCGTTCACCATCGTCGGCGACAAGCCCGTCGATCCCGGCGCGCGTCCCGGCGCCGGCTTCGCGATGGTCTCGCCGGAGTACTTCCGGACCTTCGGGATCGAGATCATCAAAGGCCGCGCGTTCACGGCCGAGGATCGCGCCGGCGCGCTCCGCGTGGCCATCGTGAACGAGCGGTTCGTGCACCGGTACCTCGCCGGGCGCGACCCCTTGAAACACCGCCTCGCTATCGAGCAGCTGATTCCCGGCGTGACGCAGTTGGGGCCGACTGTCGAGTGGCAGATTGTCGGCGTGGCGCGCCACGTGAGGAATGCCGGGCCGAAGAACGTGGACGGATTCCCCGAGATCGACGTCCCATTTCTCCAGAGCCCGTGGCCGGGCACCTCGATCGCAGTGCGCACCGCCGGCGAACCCACCGCGGTGCAGCAAAGCATCGCGGCCGTGATCCGCTCCATCGACCCTGACCTTCCGATGGCCAACGTCAGGACGATGGATCAGATCGTCGATCAGACGATGGCCAGCGATCGCTTCAACACGGCGCTGTTCGGCGCATTCGCCGTCGTCGCGCTGCTGCTGGCGGCATTTGGCATCTACGGCGTCATGTCGTTCGTGGTCGCGCAGCGCACGCACGAGATTGGCCTGCGCATGGCGCTTGGCGCCGGCCGGGCGCGCGTCGTGCGGGAAGTGATTCGTGAAGGGATGCTGACCGCGCTCGTCGGCATCGTGCTCGGGAGCGCCGGCGCCTACGGTGTTGGCCGCGCGATGCAGGGCATGTGGTACGACGTCGGCGCGATGGATCCCGCCGCCTTCAGCGTCGTCGCGATCACGTTGTTGGCGTCGGCGCTGCTCGCGTGCTTCATCCCCGCCCACCGCGCCGCCTCGGTCGATCCGATGTCTGCACTGAGACAAGAGTAGGGGCGCATGGCAATGCGCCCCGGCCCTATTCGAGGTACGATGGTGGGGTGAGGGTCATCCATAAACTTGCTACCGCGACCGTGCTCCTGTTGACGTTCGCGACTGCATCCCGCGCGCAGGTCGTCACCAAGGTGGCGAGCGGAGATACCGTGATCGTCGAAGGCGTCGGCAAGGTCCGCCTGCTCGGCATTCGCAACACCGACGAATCCGCGTTTCGTGTCGGCCGCAGCACCGTGCCGCCACAGCCCACGGCGCGCTCGGGCCCTGAGACGCCGCCGCCGCAGGCCGGCAGCGCCGGCATTAACTTCAAGCCGCGGAAGCCCGGCCGCACCTTCCTTCAACAGCTCGTGCTCGGCAAGACCGTTCGACTGCAGTACGACTCCTACGGCGATGAGAACGATCGCGCGCGGGCCTACGTGTTCCTGGCCGATGGCACGCTCGTCAACGCGGAGATGCTGCGCAAGGGGCTGGCCCGCGTCGATTCGTCGCGTCCGTTCGCCCATCAGGAGGAGTTCGAGCGCCTCGAGAAAGAGGCACAGGCCTCCGGCCTCGGCATCTGGACGGCGCCGCCGAAGTAGCGCATTCCCGGCTGCAAAAGGGCCCGACTTCAGTCGGGCCTGTGCCGGCTGCACTGACCAGCCTCCGCTGAAGCTACGGCGGTCCGCCAAAGCCTTTGGCGAAGGCGGAAGTGCGGACCCTACTGCGCGAGCGACTGATGTACCATCCTCGGAATGTGGGAGCAGCGATGGCATCCACTGCGCGAAGAGTGGGTGATCGTGGCGGCGCATCGCCAGTCACGACCCTGGTCGGGCGCGGAGGTGGGCGCCCGGGACGTGACACCGCCGGCCTACGATCCGAGCTGCTACTTGTGCCCCGGTAACGCGCGCGTCAGCGGCCGCGTCAACCCCAGCTACCCGGGCACGTTCGTCTTCGACAACGATCACCCGTGCGTCGGATCCGATGCGCCGCGCACGATGGCCCCGCCGCCCGGCATCTATCGCAACGGTCCCGCCACCGGCGTTGCGCGCGTCGTTTGTTACAGCCCGCGCCACGATGTGACGCTCGCCGAGTTGGACGTCAGCGGTGTCGATGCCCTGCTCGCGACCTGGCAGGAACAGATGCGCGAGCTTGCCGCGCACCCCGATGTCCGCTTCGTCCTGATCTTCGAGAACAAGGGTGAGGCGGTCGGGGTCAGCAACCCCCACCCGCATTGCCAGATTTACGCCACGAACTTCGTCTTCAAATACATCGAGACCGAACTGCGCGCCGGAGACCGCCACCTGGAGGAAACCGGACGCGTGCTCTTTCAGGACGTCCTCGCCGCCGAGCGGCAGGACGGGCGGCGTATCGTCAGCGAACAGGACAGCGCGATAGCCTTCGTGCCGTATTTTGCGCGCTACGCGTACGAGGTCTATGTCGCGCCCGTGCGGAGCGTCGCCACCATCGCCGACCTTGACGCTGCCGAGCGTCGCGACCTGGCGGCGGTGCTGCGAGATGTTGTGATTCGGTTCGACAATCTCTGGCGGATGCCGTTCCCGTACGTGATGGCGCTGCACCAGTCTCCGGTGAACGCGCAGGAAAGCCGGGGCTACCATTTCCACCTCGAGTTCCACCCGCCTCTGCGCCGGCCAAACCTGTTGAAATACCTCGCCGGCCCAGAGATTGGCGGCGGCAACTTCCTCAGCGACACGTGCCCTGAGGAGAAAGCCGCGGAGCTCGTGGCCGCGGGCGGGCTGCACTACAAGTCGACGGAAGTCGCGTGACGCACCCGCTGGTCGATCCCATCCTGTCGCTGCACCGGCGGATCCGTGCCGATGTGGTCGCCGCCTGCGAACAGGCGGCTCTCGAATCGCTGTCGCACGTGGCGAGCGACGACGAAGGCGACACGATCTACGCCATCGATCGCGTCGCCGAGCATGTCCTGATCGAGGAAATCGGCCGTACCATCGCCACCGACCTCGCGCCGGTCGTATTGGTCGCCGAGGGGCTGCCTGGCGGCCGTGCGATCGTGCCCGAAGGGGCAGATGCGTCGCGGGCGGCGTGGACGATCATCGTGGATCCGATCGACGGCACCCGCGGGCTGATGTATCAAAAGCGGCCAGGATGGATTCTGACAGGCGTCGCCCGTCATCGACCCGAGCCATCGATTGGCGGGGCTAACGAGCCTCCGCCAAGGCTACGACGGTCCGCCGAAGCTTCAGCGAAGGCGGAAGCCCAGCCTCCACAGCGACCTGAGCGACCCGCCTTGTCGGATATCGAACTGGCAGTGCAGACCGAGATCCCACTAGTGAAGCAGCATCTGTGCGACGAGGTGTGGGCGGTTCGAGGACACGGGGCGACGGCGACACGCGTCAACCGCCTTTCCGGCGCCAGCGTGCCGTTGACGCTCAGGCCGTCGGCGTCGGCCACGATCGCGCACGGATTCGCGACGATCTCGCGGTTCTTTCCGGGTATCCGCGCCGAGCTCGCCGCGATTGACGACGAGCTCGTCGGCGCTATCCTGGGGCCGCCGCAGCCCGGAAAGGCACAGCTGTTCGAAGATCAATACATCTCGAGCGGCGGTCAGCTCTACGAGCTGATGGCGGGCCACGACCGCTTCGTCGCCGACCTGCGGCCACTGTTCGAGCGGCGCAAGGGAGCCGCGGGCCCGGCGCTCTGCTGTCATCCCTACGATCTCTGCACCGAGCTGATCGCGCGCGAGCTCGGCATCGTGGTGACCGATGAGCGCGGCGGTGCCCTCGACGCGCCGCTCGACGTCACGTCGGATGTGACGTGGGTCGGCTATGCGAACATGCATCTCCGGCAATTGATCGAACCGTTGCTGCAGCAGGCGCTGTCGCGACGAGGCCTGCTCGCGTGATGCTGGCGCTTCACGACCTCGACGATCTCACCGACCGCCTGCGGCACGGGCTTCTCGGCCGAGGCGGCGAGGGGCCGATCCTGCTCTCGCGAGCGCCGGGCCGCCTCGACGTGATGGGCGGGATCGCGGACTACTCGGGGTCCCTGGTGCTGCAGTGGCCGATTCGGGAGGCAACGCGCGTGGCGCTGCAGCGGCGCCCCGACCCGGTCCTGGACATCGTGTCGAGTGGTCGGGACGGCCACTGTCGGCGGCTCGAGATGCCGCTCGCGCTCGTCGCCGATGAGACACGGTCGTACGAGCAGGTCCGCAGCTGGTTCGACGCGGATCCGGCGCGACACTGGGCCGCCTACATCGCCGGCGTGTTCCACGTGCTGGCGCGCGAGCACCATGCGACCTTCCACGAAGGCGCCACGCTCTTCATCGAGTCGGACGTGCCTGAAGGGAAAGGCGTCAGCTCGTCGGCGGCGCTCGAAGCGGCGACGATGGAGGCAGTGCTGGCGGCGTGGCACCTGGACGTGCCGCCGCGGCTCCGGGCGATCCGCTGCCAGCAGGTAGAGAACCTGATCGTCGGCGCGCCGTGCGGCGTGATGGACCAGATGACCAGCATCTGCGGAGAGGCCGACAGCCTGATGGCGCTTCTCTGTCAGCCTGCGGAGTTCCAGGGCAGCATCGCTGTGCCGACCGAGCTTGCCGTGTGGGGGATCGATTCCGGCATCCGCCATGCCGTGACCGGCGCTGACTACGGTGCGGTCCGGGTGGGCGCCTTCATGGGATATCGCATCCTCGCGGATCTGGCGGGCTTCGAGGTCGAGCCGGGCGATCGGGACGGCCACGTTCGTGTGCACGATCCGCGTTGGGGCGGATATCTCGCCAACGTCGGCACGGAGGCGTTCTTGGCCCTCGAGCCTCAGGTGCCCGGAACCTTGTCCGGCGCGACGTTCCTGTCGCGCTACGGCGGCACCACCGATTCGGTGACGCATGTCGATCGCGAGCGAACCTACGCGGTCTGGAAGCCGACGGCTCACCCGATCTACGAGCACGAACGCGTGAGCGAATGGGCGCGGCTGTTGAGATCGGCGGGAGCGATGGGGGCACCGCCGATCAGGGAGATCGCCCTTCAGCTCGGCGAGCTGATGTATCGCTCGCACGCCAGCTACTCGGCGTGCGGACTGGGATCGGATGGGACCGATCGGCTGGTTGCGATGGCCCGCCGGTTGGGGCCTGGCGCCGGCATCTACGGCGCGAAGATTACCGGCGGCGGAAGCGGCGGCACGGTCGCGATTCTCGGCGACAGGGGAGCGGGAGATCGCGTGCACGAGATTGCACGTGCGTACTCGGAAGAGACCGGCCGCGCCGTACACGTGTTCGACGGGTCGTCTCCGGGCGCCGCCGCCGTCGGCGTCCGCGAGCTCAATCCATAATCACACCATGCGCGTACTCGTGACCGGCGGTGCCGGCTACATCGGCAGCCACACGGCAAAACTCCTGGCCAAATCGGGCCATTCGCCGATCGTCTTCGACGACCTGAGCCAGGGCCACAGATGGGCAGTGAAGTGGGGACCGATCGAGCACGGCAGCCTCTCCGATCCGGATCGTCTGCGCGACGTGTTCGCGCGCCATGCCGTGGATGCCGTCATTCATTTTGCCGCCAGCGCGCTCGTCGGCGAGTCGATGAGCGATCCGGCCCGGTATTTCCGGAACAATACCGTCGGTACGCTGAACCTTCTCGACGCGATGCGCGACGCTGCCATCGATCGCATCGTCTTCTCGTCCACCTGCGCGACGTATGGCAACCCCGTACGCGTGCCGATCGACGAGACGCACCCGCAGGCGCCGGTCAACCCGTACGGCGAGTCGAAGCTGATGGTCGAGAAGATCCTCCGCTGGTATGGCGAGTGCTACGGTCTGCGCTGGATGGCGCTGCGCTACTTCAACGCGGCGGGCGCCGATCCCGAAGGCGAGATCGGCGAAGACCACGATCCGGAAACGCACCTGATTCCGCTGGTGATCGGCTCGGCGCTGGGCACGCGGCCTCCGGTGAGGATCTTCGGGACCGATTACGACACGCCTGACGGCACCGCGGTCCGCGACTACGTGCACGTCATGGACCTTGCCGACGCGCACCTTCGTGCCCTGCAGCGGCTGGACGAAGGCACCGCCAGCCAGGCGGTCAACCTCGGGACCGGTCGCGGGCATTCGGTGAGGGAAGTGCTGACGACAGTGGCACGCGCCGCTGGAAGGGACGTGCCCGCCGTCGAATCGCCGCGGCGTGCCGGCGATCCGGCGACGCTCGTCGCCGATCCCGCCCGCGCCCGCGACGTTCTCGGCTGGACCTGCCGCTATCCCGAGCTCGCCGTCATCGTCGAGCACGCGTGGAATTGGCACGCAACCCCTCGTACGTAGGCCCGACGACCTCTGGTACGTAGGCCCGAGCTTTAGTTCGCCGTCGTACGTAGGCACCGAGCTTTAGCTCGGGCAGTCTCGCCAATGGGTCGGATGGTGCCCAAGCTGAAGCTTGGGCCTGCTGGAGTACTACTCGTGAAGCTTGGGCGTCCGTACTCTCGCGCTAGACCGGCAATTCATCGTGTAGCGGGAGCCCGTGGACGCGACGGCTTTCGTCGCCTTCGAACGCGGCAGAGATCTTGTACAGCTCGAACCGTCCATCGGCTGCAGCGGGTGCGATGCGACGACGGAGCGCCTGCATGGCGCGCGCGGAGAGCGGCCGGAATCCGCGAGCCACCTTCAGGTTCTGCCGCAACACTTTCGGCGACTCCATTCCGCTGACGACGGTCGCCACCGGCAGGCTCATGGCGTAGCCGAGCGCATCGGTGGGCGAGATGACCTTTGCCGTGATCGCCCGCGCGTCGCCGCAGAAACTCTTCATGCCGATCGGCGCGATGCCGCGTCGCACGAGCTCGGGCAGGACGCGCTGCTCGAAGCTGCGAAACGACGCGTCGAAGCAGTTGAGCGGCAGCTGGCAGCTGTCCCACGCGTAGTCGTGCGCGAGCATTTCAAGGTGCAGGGCCGGATCCTTGTGGCCGGTAAAGCCCACGAATCGCACTTTGCCCTGCTGTCGAGCCCGATCCAGCGCCTCGACCGCGCCGCCTTTCGCAAAATGCCGCCTCGGCTCGTCATCAAACGCGACCTCGTGGATCTGCCAGAGATCGAGGTGATCGGTGCGCAGCCGCCGCAGCGATTCGTCGAGCTGACGCATGGCCGTGCGGGCGTCGCGGCCGTGCGTGCACAGCTTGGTCATGAGGAAGACGCGATCGCGACGATCGGCAATCGCCTTGCCCATGCGCGATTCGCTGACGCCGTCGTTGTAGTCCCAGGCGTTGTCGAGAAAATTGATGCCCGAGTCGATGGCCTCGTGGACCAGGCGAACGGCGTCGCGATCGGTCTTCGGCACGCCGAGATGCCACCCGCCGAGACCGAGGATCGAGACGGTGTCTCCAGAGGTTCCGAACGGACGGCGGGGAATCTCCGCGGCAGTAGATAGAGGCATATGGGTTACGGCTGCTTGTGATCGTAGCGAAGAATCCGGTAGTTGGTGAGCGTGATGTTTCGGCGGCGGATGACATCCTTGACGACGCTGCTGGTCCAGGCTTCGAGCACGGCGCTGCGATCCGCGGCCACGTTCTCGTAGCCGGGGTGGCCAAGCGCCTGCGTCTCGGGCGTATTCACGGCCACATGATCGACGATCAGCCAGGTGCCCGGACCGAGCGTTTCGAGCTTTGCGGCGAGCTTCGCCGCCTTCACGGCGCCCGTGTCCGTTCCCTCGTAGACATGTCCGACGTCCTGAACGCCAAGATCGAACGGCGTGACGAGCCCGTACTCCTTCGTCAGCTTCACGGTCAGATCCCGAATCTCCGGCGCCAGCGAATCGAAGCCCATGTGGTTCCAGGTATAGGTGAGCTGCGGAATCTCGCGCTTGGCGAATTCGATCTGCGCGCGCAGCTCGCGTTCGATCTCGCTGAGCCTCGGGGCATTTTCCTTCAGGCTGCTCTTCGTCGGCAGCTTATCGTTCGGCCACACCATCGGGAAGAAAAAGCCTCGCGCGTCGACGAGCGACGGCGCGCTGGTCAGTGGCCGCCACTTGATGCTGGACCATTCGCTGGTGATGGCGAGGTGGACGCCGGCGTCCAGGTTCGGATGCTGCTGCAGCAGGGCCACCGCTTCCGGCGTCCACGGCGCCGGCACGATCACGTTCACCGAGCGCACGATGCCCTGCGTGTAGGCCTGCACGCTCGCGACGTTGATACCGTGCGCGGCGCCGAGATCGTCGGCCTGGACGACGAGACGAATGGGCGCAGGCTGCGTGGAGACGGTTGCCATCGAGGCGAGTAGCACTGCGCACGCGGAGGTGACGATCGTCACGTTTCTCATCGGCAGTCTCTGTCGCTACCGGATTTCATCGTTCGGACGCTGGCCCGACTGAAGTCGGGCCCTACTGCAGTAGGGCCGCACTTCAGTGCGGCCCGGCGCCGGCACGAACCACGGCGTCCGAAACAAGCACTGCAGGCTCCGGCGCGTCGCGCCGACCGATCCCCAGCAGGAAGATCGTGAGGCCGCCGGCCGCCGCCGAGACGCCGAGAAAGAGCAGGCCACTTTCGAACGATCCGGTAATCGACTCGACGCTGCCGACGATGAACGGGCCGAGAAATCCGCCGAGATTGCCAATCGAGTTGATCAACCCGATGCTGCCGGCGGCGGCACTGCCGGTCAGGAAGATGCTGGGCAGCGTCCAGAACGCGGGTAGGTACGATTTCAGTCCCGCAGCCGCGACCATGAAACATGCGACGGTCAGGGGTAGCGATCCGCGCGACCATACCGCCGCGCCGAGGCCAATCGCGCCGCATACCATCGGCACGACCGTGTGCCACAGGCGTTCGCGCGTGCGGTCCGAGCTCCAGCCGCACGCCAGCTGGCCCAGAAGCGCCAGCGTGGGCGGCAGCATCACCAGCCACGTCAGCGTGCCGAGCTTCAACCCGTACCAGCGCTCGAGAATGCTCGGAAGGAAGAACTCGATTCCATAGTTACCGGTCACCACGAGGAAATACGCGAGCGCGAGGAGCAGCACTTTCGGCTGGCGCAGCGCATCGAAGAGGGTCAGGCGCTTCGCGGCGACGCGATGTTGCTCGTGGTCGATTTCCGCCTGCAGCGCCTCGCGTTCTTCCTCGCTGAGCCACTGTGCCTGACGAGGGTAATCGGTCAGTGCGAAGAAGACGACCACTCCTAAAACGACCGCGGGAATCCCCCAGGCGATGTACACCAACTGCCATCCTTCCAGGCCCCATAGTTCGGGACGATGGAGGATCTGTCCCGACGGCAGCACCTCGTCAGTCCCGATCACGAGCAGGGCACTTGAGATCTTGGGGCTGACGATTTGCGCGATCGGCGTGGCGATCAGGAAATACGCCAGGGCTCGGGCGCGATCCCTGGCGGGGAACCAGTGTGTCAGATACACGATCACGCCTGGAAAGAAGCCCGCTTCCGCCAGGCCGAGGAGGAACCGGACCGTGTAGAAGTGCCATGGCACCTCGACCGCCGCGGTCAGCGCCGCCATCACGCCCCACGTCACCATGATCCGCGCCAGCCACTTGCGCGCGCTCCAGCGCTCGATGATGAGGGTGCCGGGAATCTCGAGAAGGAAATAGCCGATGAAGAAGATACCCGCCCCGAAGCCGATCACCGCGTTGTCGAATCCCGCCAGGTCCTTCGTCATGGTCAACTTCGCGATCGCGACGTTCGCGCGGTCGACGTAGGCGATGACGTAGCAGATGAAACAGAGCGGCAACAGTCGCCAGTACGCTTTGCGGCGGGCGCGATCGAGCGGCGACATCGGCGAAGATTACATCAGGTCGCGCGGCTCACTTGGGTCGATAGCCAGGGCCGCGGAGGGGGCGACCGGGGCGGGCGTCGGTGATCGCGCCATCCCTCACGACGGCCTGGCCGTTGACGAAGACGTGTTTCACGCCGACGGCGTAGTGGTTCGGATCCGCGAACGTGGCGACGTCACGAATGGTCGCCGGATCGAACACCGTGACGTCGGCGGCCATGCCCGGGCGGAGGATGCCGCGATCGAGGAGGCCGACGCGGCCCGCCGGCTGCGACGTCATCTTCCTGACCGCTTCCTCGAGCGTCAACAGCTTCTCGTCGCGGACGTAGTGGCCGAGGATCCGCGCGAATGTGCCCCAGCCGCGCGGGTGCGACTTCGACTCGGCGAGCGGCCCGTCCTCGGCGCGTGCGCCCGAATCCGTGTCGATCGAGACCAGCGGATCCGTCAGCGCCGTCCGCACGTCCTGCTCGTCCATGATGGCGATGATGCACTCGGTCTCGCCATGGTCGGCGATGACCAGATCCATCACGGCATCGCGCGGGTCCTTGCCCATGGCCTTGCCGATCTCGGTCAGCGTCATGCCCTCCCACTTGCGCAGGTCGGAATTAAGGACCGCAGACACCATGACGCCGTCGCCGCCGCCGGATCCGTACCACTGGTTCTCCCAGTCCTTCGCGTGCGGGTCGTCCATTTCGCGCCTGATCCGCTCGCGTGTTGCGGGATCCTGCAGCCGCGCGATCATCGCGTCGGTGCCGCCTTCGCGGGCCCACAGCGGCAGGCAGGCGTCGAGACCGTTCGACGCGCGCGTATACGGATACTGATTGGCCGTAACGTCGATCCCGCTGGCCCGCGCGGCGCGGATGCGCGCGAGAACGTCCGGCATCTTGCCCCAGTTCGCTTTGTAGGCGGTCTTCAGGTGCCAGATTTCAGCGGGGATGCGTGCGTCGCGGCTGATGCGGATGACCTCGTCGATCGACTCGAAGATCTGCCCGCTTTCGGATCGCTGGTGGGTGAGATAGATGCCGCCGGACTGGCGTGCCACCTTGGCGAGCTCGATGACTTCTTCGGTGGTCGCGAAGCGATCGGGCACGTACTGAAGGGAGGTACTGAGGCCGAGCGCGCCTTCCTCCATCGCCTGCGCGACCAGCCGCTTCATCGCGTCCAGCTGTGCCGCGCTGGCGGGCACGTTCTCCCGGCCGATCACGTAGTCGCGCACGCCTCCGGCGCCGACGAAGCTGCCAAGATTGATCGCCGGCTTCGAGCGCGTCTCGAGGCGCGTGAAGTACCCCGCCAACGTCTGGAAGTCCTGCGTCAGGCCGTAGTGGTCCCATTGCGCTTTGTCCTGCGCAATCATCCGGGCGTTCACCGGCGCAATCGACCCGCCTTCGCCAGTGATTTCGGTCGTGACGCCCATCATGATCTTCGAGGCCGCGCGGCCGTCGACGAGCACGTTGAACTCGGACTGGCCGAGCATGTCGATGAATCCCGGCGCGACGACGAGATTTGCGGCCTCAACGCGCAGCGTTGCCGGTGCACCCGCCAGGTCGCCGATGGCGGCGATGCGGTCACCCGCGATCGCCACGTCTGCCCGGAACCATGGTGCGCCCGTGCCATCGACCAGGCGTCCGCCGGTAATCAGCACATCGTACGGCGCCGGTGTCTGTGCAAGCGGCGCGGCCAGGCCGGCAACGCCGACCGCGACGATGAGGAGTGCGCGCATGTGACCTACCATTGGCGAATGGCGACCCGGTGCCGATCGAGCCAGTAGCCCCAGATCACGAACAGCCATAAGCCCTGGGCCGACCACGCCAGCGCGCTGACGCTCGGCGGCGGCGGACCCAGGAGACTGCCGACGTAGACGATGGCGATGACGACGATGAACGCGCCGAACGCGTAGCGTCCGATCCGGTCCACCGGCTCGGTCTGTTGCGCATAGAGCCACGTCCCGAGCGCGAGGAGCAATCCTTCGACGACGATCGTGGCAGTCTGCGAATACCAGAGCCCGAGGCCCACCAGTGGTCCGCCCCAGGGCACCACCGGCATGTCGGGCCGGTGGCTCGCGGCGTCGAGTACCCAGTGCGAGACGACCAGCGCGGCGACGACGATCGTGCCGCGGCGGTAGCGCCGAAAGAAGGCGTAGAGCGCCGCTACCAGCCCGGCCCACACGCCGAGCATCAGCAGGCTGTGCGACCACGGGTAGCTGATGAACTCGAGTCGGAGAAGGGGCGGGGCGTCAGAGACAATGCGGACCTGTTCGGTGCCGCGCAGCAGCAGGGTCGGCCACACCAGGTCGGCGAACTCGCCGGCGACGATCAACGTGCCCAGCGATGTGTAAGGCGTGAGCTTCTTGGCGGCGAGTGCGGCCGCGTAGTGTCCCAGGAACACCGTCAGACCTTGACGACGGTGCGCGACAGCTTGTGGCTCTTGAGGACCGAGGCGTCGAGCTTCTTGCTCAGATAGACCTTCGACTCGGCTCGATCGGTCGGATGCGCCTCGAACTTCACGACCTCGAATCGCAGGTTGTCGAGGGTGCCGCGCATCTCGTAGAACTTGTTCTTGGTCTTGACGACGATTTCGTGGAAGCCGTTCTCGTAGGCCCAGGCTTCCTGTTCCTCGCTCAAGGCGCGGAAGAACCCCTTGCCGCGCCAGTCGCGCCGCGTTCCGCCAATCCAGGCGTAGAGGACCTTGCGATCGTCGAAGCTGACCGCGCCATCGAGGCGCCTGACCAGATCCGCCAGCTTCGGGATGTCCTCGTCGGGCCGGATTTCATGACCGACCTTGTACGCCACCGGGACGATCTGGCTGGGCTCGTCCGGCAGCGGCGCCTCGATCATGTGAATCAGGTGCTCGCGATCCTGCAGCCGCTCGACGATCTCCGACGCCGCCTTCCGGCGGTTGAACTCGCCGAAGAACTCCTCGATGTACTGAATTTCGAGTGCGCCCTGCTCCAGCGCGTACTGCTTGATCACATGCTTCAACAAGAACCTCCGGAACGGAGGACTTTACCAGTAGCTGGAAGAGGCGGCAAGATGCCCGAGCTAAAGCTCGGGCCTACGTACGAGGGACGTGGCTCGGGCCTACGCACGAGGGACTCGGGCCTGCCTAACGACGGACTCGGGCAGGCGTAGGCCCAAGCTTTAGCTTGGGCAACTCCAGTCAATCCACGCGGCCGCTGCGCTGGGACCAGGTCGGGCCGGCGCGGTCGGGCACGTCCAGCGCGTTGAACAGTCCGAGCGGCTGGCCCGACGCCACGAGCTCGTCACGCTGACGTTCCAGGATCTGCAACTCGATCTCGAACGTGGAGTGGTGCTTCTCGTACACGACCATCTCGCTCCAGGTACTCGGCGACGAGATAGCGCCGGGTCTCGGCGAGGTCGCGAAGAAAGGAGCTGCCCAGATACGACCGGCTCTTGCGACTGAGCGTGGTCCAGGCGCCGTCGGCGCCATAAAAGGCTTCGAACTCGCCGTGCTTGCCGGGTTTCACCTCGAACTGCCACACCAGAGCGATCACCGCGTGGCCTCGCCAACCACTGGACTCGTCAGATTGAACGCCCGCCCGTGCCACGACGCACGCGCTGGCGTTTCCCATTTGCCCTCGCGGACGTCACCGACGCGGGTCAGCGAGTTGTTGAAGACGACGGTGTCCGGCGAGACGGCGCCTTGACGCGCGAGCTCGGCGAACTGGGGACGCGGCAGGCGCTCGATCGCGTTCCCGCGCCGGAACAGTACCGGCGCATGATCGAGGATCGACACTCCAAGCGCGGTCTCGAGCTGTTGGAGCTGGCGCACCATCGCATCGATCGAACAGCCCGAGGCGTCCGCCGACGCCTCGTCGACGCCCACGAGCAGAAAGCGGTCGTACCGCCAATCGCGCCCGGCCGTCAGCGGGGCGCCGTGGGCCTTCCAGTGGGCAAGAAACTGATCGACGACCGCCAGCAGGCTCTCGGCCTCCGCGGACGACAACGGGCGCTCGGCGGCGAACACCCATAGCCGCGCGTCACCGGGCAATTGATCGAAGGGCACAACAGGCATGCCCTTATTATGCTGTCGCAAACCGAATTCGAGAACTCGAGAAATCGAGAACTCGAGAAGCACGGGGTCTGATGGCCGGTTTCGTCGCGCTGCTGCGCCAGAATCGCAACTATCGATCGGCCTGGGTCGGCCAGGTCGTCAGCGAAATCGGCGATCATTTCAACAACATCGCAGTTTTCAGCCTGGCGCTCGAGACCACGCACTCAGGCCTCGTCGTCAGCGGTGTGATGCTGTCGCGCGCCGTGCCGGCCGTGCTCGCGGGGCCGCTCGCCGGCGTAACGCTGGACCGCCTCGATCGCCGCACGGTGATGATCGCCTCGGACCTCGTGCGCGCGGTCGTCGCGCTGGCTTTCGTGCTGACCGTGCACCAGCCGAAGCCCTGGCTGCTGTACCTCGCTGAGCGGCCTGCTGATGTTCGCCTCGCCGTTCTTCAGCAGCGGCCGCGCCGCGATTCTTCCGCGCATCGCGAGCAAGGACGAACTGCACACGGCCAACTCGCTGACGCAGACGACCCAGTGGACGACGACCACGATTGGCACGCTGCTCGGCGGGTTCAGCGCGGCGCACTTCGGCTATACCGCGGCGTTCGTGATCAACGGCCTCTCGTTCGTGTTTTCGGCGTGGGCGATCAGCCGCCTGCGGCTGCCCGACGCCGCCCCGCGGCCGGCCGCCGCGATGACTGAAGCGGACGTGATGCGCCCGTTCCGCGAATATGCCGAGGGGCTGCGCTACCTGCGCGGCCAGCCCTTGATGCTCGCGATTGCGCTCGTCGGCGTCGGCTGGGCCTCGGGCGGTGGCGCGGCGCAGATCCTGTTCAGTCTCTTCGGTGAGCTGGTCTTCAACCGCGGTCCTGCCGGCATCGGCATCCTGTGGGCCGCCGCCGGCTTCGGATTGATCGTCGGCGGGGCGCTGGCCCACAAGCTGGGGCCGCGCCTGACGTTCGGCGGCTACAAGCGCACGATCGCGATCTGCTACCTCGTTCACGGCGGCTCGTACGTGCTCTTCAGCCAGGCGGCGAACTTCTATGTCGCGCTCCTCTGGATTGGTATTTCGCGTGGGGCGGTGGCGGTGAGCTCGGTGCTCAACTGGTCGCTCCTGCTGCGGCATGTGGACGATGCCTACCGGGGCCGGGTGTTCGCGACGAACGAGTCGCTGATCTGGGCGACGATGATGGTGTCGATGATGGCGGCTGGGATCGCCTCGCAGAGCGTTGATCCAAGGGCGATCGGAGCCATCGCCGGCATCCTCAGCTCGCTGACGGCGGTCTACTGGATATGGGCCGATCGCGTCGGCCTGCTCGTGCCGCCGGGCACCCCGCCCCACGATCCGGACGACGTAGAGGTCCGCACCGAAGTGCGCGCGTGATCGGACAGCAGTAGGGCCGCACTTCAGTGAGCGGCGATAGCCAACTGCAGTAGGGCCCGACTTCAGTCGGGCCACTGTCAGGCCGCACTGAAGTGCGGCCCTGACTGCGGCTACCAGCGGCAGGCGGCGATCAGAAGTCGAATTGGTCGATGTTGTCGCGGGTGAAGACGAACGGACGGCCGAGCAGGATCTGATCGCCGGCGACCGTGAGCTGCCCGAGGCGGCCAGCGGAAAACGTCGTGTCGCCCCGCTTCAACTCACCGCGGGAGAGGGCGGCGGCCGCGCGGACGGTCAGGTAGCCGAGATCCTTCGTGTTCCACAACACCACGCTCTCGAATCACCCCCGCATGCACGTACGGCTTGCACATGTTCGGGAGCGACAGGCCGGTGACGACCACGTCGGACCGACCCGACTGACGAACGGCCTCGGCAGCGCCCGGGACGGCCGGCGCCGCAATGCCCATGATCAGGCGCACCGTGGGGTGCACCTTGAGGATCGTCTGTGTCTCGGCGAACGCGCGATCGCGGTCGCCGTCGCTCGGCCGGATGGTGACCAGTTTCAGCCCCGGGTGCTTCTCTGCAATCCGGGCCTTGATGAAGCCGATCCACTGGTTCTGATTGGCGGCGCTCAGCGACGCCGTGACGATCGCAAACTCGCCCGAGCCGCCGATGAGCCGCGCCGCCTCGTCGGCGAGCGTCTCGCCAATTCCCTGCGGCGTCGCCTGGTTCACCAGGAAATCGCGCGCGTCGGGCTCCGCGTCGGCGTCCCACGTGAGCACCTTGATTCCGCGCGTGCGCGCCTTTCTGAGCACGGTGGAAATCGCCGCCTGGTTCTCGACGCTGACCGCGACGACGTTGACGCCGCGAGTAATCCAGGCTTCGACAACCTCGTTCTGCTTCGCGGGATCGAGCTCGGTGGGCCCATCCCAGATCAGTTCGACGTTCGACTGCGCCGCGGCTTCGTCCGCGCCCTGACGGCAGCTGACGAAGTACGGATCGCCCTTCGCCTTCGGCATCATCCCGACGACCACGGCCTGTGCCGTCGTCGCGCCATCAGCCGTTGACCCTGCAGGCGTCGAGTGCGGACGCGCGAGGCCGCCTTGAAGGGAGTGCACCAGCCACCAGTTGCTGCCCGCCACGATCAGCGCGCCGGCCAGGATGACGCCGCAGAGCACCGCCAGCTGAGAGTTCCGCATCTCGTCCTCGTGCGCCGCTGGCCGGTGCTCCGATCGGAGCAGCCGCCTGAGCGCGGGCAGCCCAATCGCGCCAACCAGGAGCGCGCCAGTCAGGATGCCCGCCAGCTCCGCGGGCAACGCGGCGAGTCGCAGCCCGTTCTGGAGGACCACCATCGCCGCCAGCCCGAGCAGCGTCCCCAGGACGCTGCCCGATCCCCCATTGATCGCCGTGCCGCCGAGCACGACCGCCGTCACCGCGGTCAGCTCATATCCCGTGCCCGCATCGGCCTTCGCCTGGCCGAGGTGGGCGACGTAGATGATAGCCGCGAGCCCGGCTGCGAGTCCCGAGAGGATGTAGAGCTCCGCAAGGTGCCGCGCCACGTCGACCCCCGCGAAGCGCGCGGCCTGCTCGTTATTGCCGACGGCGAAGTAGACGCGGCCACGTGTGGTGCGGTGCACCAGCAGCCATGTCCCGAGCGCGGCCGCGAGCAGCACCGGCGCCTGAATGGGGATCGCGCCGGCGAAGCCCTGGCCCAGCGCGAGGAAGTGCGGGGGAAGGCTGGTGTAGTTGTCCACGCCGCCGGTCAGCCCTTCGGCGAGACCGCGAAAGAGCGACAGCGACCCCAGCGTCACCATCAGCGGCGGCAGACGCCAGCGTGCCACGAACCAGGCATTCAGCGCGCCGCCGGCCGCGCCGGCGGCAAGGGCCGCTGCCGCAGCGAGCCAGACCGGCCAGCCAGCATCACGCCACAGCCCGCCGAGCACGATCGCCGCGAGCGCCAGCAGCGCTCCCGACGAGAGGTCGATGCCGCCGGCAATCACGATCGGCGTCAGCGCCAGGGCAAGAAGGCCGATCTCCACGGCCAGCCGGACGATCTCGGCCGCGTTGCCAGCGGTCGCGAAGTTTGGCGCCGCGGCGCTGAAGACGAGGAACTCGAGGGCCAGCACGCCTGCCAGCGTCCACTCGCTCCGGCGCGCGATCGTCATGCGCCGACCCTTGTCCGGGCCGCGGTCACGCGGTCGCTGGCAATCGCCGCGAGGATGATCGCCCCCTGCAGGGCGCGTTCCCAGTACGCGCTGATCCCCAGGAACGTGAGCCCCGTTCCGATCGTGCCGAGCAGCGCGACGCCGAGGACCGCGCCGAGGACCGAACCGCGGCCGCCGCGAATCGCGACGCCGCCGACGATCACCGCGGCAATGACCTTCAACTCCAGGCCGCCAATCACCGCGCCCTGGACCTCGGCGAAGCGCACCGCGTTCAGCACCGCCGCCACGCCGGTCAGCACGCCGCAGGCGACGAAGACGGCGACGATCACCACGCGCGGTGACAGGCCGGCCAGATGCGCCGCCTCGCGGTCGCTGCCGGTCGCGTATACGGCGCGACCGGCGGCCACGCGCTGCAGCACCCAGCCGACCAGGCCCACGAGGACCACGGTGGACGCGATGACCACCAGACGACCGGTCGCCTGGCCAAGGCCGAACCACTGAAACGCCGCTGGCAGATCGCGAACCCACGCACCCTCGGTGATCCAGCGCAGTCCGTCGCGCAGGATGGCGAGCATCGCGAGCGTGACGACGATCGAGGGCAGTCCCATTGCGCCGACGAGCGTCCCGTTGATGAGGCCGATCACGGCGCCGGTCGCGGCCGCCGCGACGATCGCCACCGGCATCGAGGCGCCGTCGCGTGCCAGCGTCCCGGTCACGACGGCACAGACGGCAAACGTGGCGCCGACCGACACGTCCACTTCACCGGTCAGCACGACGAGGGTCATGCCGAGGGCGATGATCTGCACCGCGGCGTTGGCCATGACGACGTCGCGAAGATTGTCGGGTGAGAAGAAGGCAGGGGCGGCAATCGCCAGCACCGTCAGCAGAGTGGTGAGGACAAGGGCCGCGGCACGCTCGCGCGCGCCGAGGCCGGGCACGCGCATCACGCGGCCGACGCCGTGCCGAAGGCGGCGGCCATCACGGACTCCGGCGTGGCTTCGGTTCGGGCGATTGCGGCCGCGACGCCCCCGTTCCGCATGACGACGATGCGGTCGCTCATCCCGAGGATCTCGATCAGCTCGGACGAGATCATCAGGACCGCCATTCCCTGCGCGGCCAGCTCGCCGATCAATCGGTGGATCTCGCTCTTGGCGCCGACGTCGACGCCCTGGGTCGGCTCATCGAGGATGAGCACAGCCGGCGGTTGCACCAGCCAGCGGCCCAGCGCCACCTTCTGCTGGTTCCCTCCCGACAGATTCCGGACGGGCGTCGTCAACGCCGCCGTCTTGATGCCGAGCTTCTGAACGAGCCCGGTGGCGATCGACGCCTCGGCGGCGTGGTCGAGGAAGCCGCGACGTGAAATCGCGGTCAGCGCCGCCAGCGTCAGGTTGGCATCGACGCCGAGATCGAGGATGACGCCGTGCCGGCGGCGATCCTCGGGGAGGTACGCCAGGCCGCGGGCGATCGCGTCCTCGGGAGATCGGGGGCGGATGGACTGACCGTTGAGCCGGATCGTGCCAGCGTCGAGCGGCTCGAGGCCAAAGAGGACGCGCGCGAGCTCGGTTCGCCCCGCACCGACCAGACCGGAGAGGCCGACGATTTCGCCGCGCCGAATGGTGAACGAGACGTCGTGAACGCCGGCGGCGTGTGACGTGACGCCCTCGAGCGTGAGCACCGGATCGCCGATCGCAATCTCGCGCTTCGGAAAGATCGCCTCGACGTCGCGGCCGACCATCAGGCGAATCAGCTCGCCGTCGGCGACGTCCGCCATCTCCCGCGTGCCCACGGTCTGGCCGTCGCGCAGCACGGTGACGCGGTCGGCCAGACGCGGCAGCTCCTCCAGCCGATGCGAGATGTAGATGATCGCGGTGCCGGCGGCGCGCAGCTCGGCGAGGAGCGCGAACAGGCGATCCACTTCCTGGGGCGTCAGCGACGCGGTCGGCTCGTCGAGGATGAGGAGCCGGGCCTGCGCGCCCAGGGCGCGTGCGATTTCGACGAGCTGCTGTTCCGGAAGGCTGAGCGAGGCGGCCTCGCGGTCGACGTCAATCCGTGCGCCGACGCGCGCCAGGAGCGTGCGCGCGCGATCGCGTCGGGCCCGCCAGTCGATCCGCGTCCACGCCCCGGCCGACTCCAGCCCGAGTGCCAGATTCTCGGCGACGCTGAGATCCGGGAAGAGCGTGGGATGCTGATGAATCGCGGCGATCCCGAGCGACCGGGCCGCGGTCGGACTGAACACGTCGATCGTCCGGCCGTCGTAGGTGACGGATCCGGCATCAGGGGTCAGTGCGCCCGTGACGATCCGGACGAGTGTCGACTTGCCGGCGCCATTCTCGCCGACGAGCGCATGGATCTCGCCCGCGCGCACCTCCAGCGACGCGTCGGTCAGCGCGCGCACGCCCGAGAAGTGCCTGGCGAGATGTTCGACGATCAGCATGGTTCGCAGCGTCTGGCGGACCTGAAGGTCCGCCCTACATCAGAAATCATGTGTAGGGCGGAAGAAAGCATGTGTAGGGCGGAGCTTAGCTCCGCCTATTCCAGATTCCGAATCCAGATGTTCCGGAACCGCATCGGGTTGCCATGATCCTGCAGCGCGATCGGCAGCTTGGCCGCGTGCGACTCGTAGTACGGCGGTTTGTCGTGCGCCGTGACGCCCATCACCTCGACGTGATTCTGCGTGAGCACGCCGTTGTGGAAGACCGTGAAATACGCCCGCTTGAGCAGCTTGCCGTCGCCGTCGAACACCGGGGCGTCGAAGACGATGTCGTAGGACTGCCATTCGCCCGGCTTGCGGCTGGCGTTCACGAGCGGCGCATGCTGCTTGTAGATGGCTGACGCCTGGCCGTGAAAGTAGGTCTTGTTCTCGTACGAGTCGAGCACCTGTACTTCGTAGGTGCTCATGAAGAAGACGCCGCTGTTGCCGCGACCCTGGCCGTCGCCTTTCACCTCCGCGGGTGTCGCAAACTCGATGTGCAGCTGAGCGCTGCCGAATCCCTCCTTCGTGTGGATCCCGCCGCTGCCCGGCGCGACAGTAAGGATGCCGTCGGCCACCTTCCACGGCGCCGGCGCGTTGCCCTTGTCGCTCGCCCACTGCGACAGGTCCGTCCCGTCGAAGAGCACAATCGCATCCGACGGCGGCGCGCCGGGCGAGGCGCCGGGCGTGATGACCGGCGGCTCGTGCGAAGGGTTGGGCACCTGTCCGGGCACGCGCTCCTGCCGGGCTTCCGCGGCAGCTGCGAGCAGCACAACCCCCGCCACGATGGCCAGGCTGGTCCGCGGGGCTGAAGCCCCGCCGCCACACGGTACGAACGATGATGACGACATTCCAGAGACCTCCGGCCGCGGATTATATGTGAGGTTTGTGGAGGCGGGGCTTCAGCCCCGCGGAGAACTGGAGCCTATAATTTCCGGATACTTCTCGTATGCGCACGCTCGTCGCGGTCGTCGCCGCCCTTCTGGTCGCCTCGACGGTCTCCGGACAGCCCGTCAGCTCGACGCTGGTCATCGACGTGACCGATGCGACCGGCGCGGCACTCCGCGGCGTGGTCATCACCGTCGTGAATCAGGCGACCGCGGTCCAGCGTACCGCGACCTCGTCTGATCGCGGGTCGGCCGCGGTGCCGCTGCTGCCGGCAGGGAATTACGTGCTGACCGCATTCCTCTCCGGATTCCGGACCACGTCCGTCGATCAGTTTCATCTCGAAGCCGGCGTCACTCGCACGATTGCCTTGGCGCTCCAGCCGGGTGGTCTGCACGAGGTCGTTCACGTCACCGCCGACGTGGTCTCGTCACGAACGGCAGCCGGCGCAGTGGCCGAGGTCTTCGACGGCCAGGTGTTGACGATGACGCCCGTCGCGAGCCGCGACGTCGGCGAATACGCGTGGCAGGCGCCCGGTGCGGCGCCCCCCGCGCCAGGCTCGAGGCTTTCCGGCGAGGGCGGCACGCCCGCGAACGTCGCCGGCGCCCGCGAGACGTCGAACAACTTTCTCCTGGATGGCGTCGACAACAACGATCTGTTCCTGAACCGCGTGCTCGTGACCCCCAGCCTCGATGCGGTCCAGGAGTTCACGCTGCTGACGAACACGTATGACGCGCAGTACGGGCGGAGCGCGGGCGCGCAGGTCAATGTCGTGGTGAAGTCGGGCGGCGAGCGGCTGTCCGGATCGGTCTACGAGTACTTCCGGGATCGCGCGCTGGAGGCGCGTGGGCCGTTCGATCTCGACGCGGAGCCTGAGCCGTTTCGGCGGCGCCATCAGGCTGGCGGGACGGTCGGCGGCCCGCTGGCTCGGCTCAAGAGCTTCTACTTCGCCAGCATCGAGGGCACGCGCGATCGGACGGCCACGACGCGACTCGCGCACGTGCCAACCGAGGCGCAGCGCGCCGGCGATTTCAGCAGCGTGCCGTTCGCGATCGTCGACCCGGCCTCGGGTGAGCCGTTTCCCGGCAACCGGATTCCCGCGTCCCGATTCGACCCCACCGGCGCTCGGCTCGCCGCACTCTACCCGCTGCCGAATCGGTCCGGCGAGGCGGCCAATTTCGGCTCGTCGCCGATCAGCCCGCGTACGATCTGGCAGGTGACCACGAAAACCGACCATCAACTGGGCGGTGGTCGATCGCTCTTCGCGCGCTACAGCTTCGTCCACGACGACCGGGACGATCCATTCCCGACGCCTGCGGCGAACGTCCCCGGCTTCGGCACGCGGACGCTCGACGACACCCAGAATCTTGCGGTCGGTCTCAGTCAGTCGTTTTCGCACCGCGTGTTCAACGAGCTGCGCGTCGGCTGGAACCGCCTGGCGCGCGATGTCACGCCGGACAACGCGGGCGTTGACGCGTACGCCGCGCTGGGCATGAACGGCCCGACCCTGTCGGCCGAAGACCTGGGATTTCCCGCTCTCGACATTCTCGGCGTCGACGGGATTGGCGACGACGTGTCGCTGCCGGTGGTCCGGCGGACGAACACCGTGCACGTCTCGGACATGGTGAGCATCGACCGCGGCAAGCATCTGATCAAGGGGGGCGGCGAGCTGAGGCACTACGGGTCGGACGGGTTCAATCACGTGTTTGCCCGCGGTCAGCTCAACTTCCAGGGCGCCTATACGGGCGATGGCGTTGCGGACCTGTTGTTGGGCCTGCCGACAGTCACGATTCTCGCGGAGAACGACAATCCGCAGGCGCTGCGTACCACCGCGGTCAACCTGTTCGCGCAGGACGACTGGCGGATGACCAGCCGGCTCACCGTCAACGCCGGGCTGCGCTACGAGCTGAACACGGCGCCGGTCGACGTTAATAACCGAATGGTTATATTCGACCCGGCCACGGCGGCCTTGCTGCCGGTGGGGCAGAACGGCGTTCCCCGCGCCGGCGTCACGACCGACGCGGTGAATTTCGCGCCCCGGGTCGGGGCTGCCTGGACGATCGACTCCGGGCGCCGCGTGGTGTTGCGCGGCGGCTATGGCGTCTTCTATGACAGCGGCACCCTGATTGAAAACTCGGCGCTGTATTTCAACCCTCCCTACTTCGGTCTGACCGTGTTCGTGCCGGGCGCGCAGCCGCCGACGGCCGCGAATCCCTTTCCCTCGGCCAGCGGATTCGTGCCTCCCGCCTCCGTGAACACGCTCGCGCAGGCGTGGCGCACGGCGTACGCGCAGCAGGGCAGCCTGGGCGTCGATGCGCGCCTCGGCGCAACCCACATCACGGTTCGCTGGGTGGGCGCATGGGGCGCGAACCTGGTACGAAAGCGCAACCTGAATCAACCGTCTCCTGCGCCAGGTCCGGTAGACGATCGCCGCCCGATCGCGGGCTACGGCGACGTGCTGCTCGTGGAGCCGGAAGCGTCATCGGTTTACCATGCGCTCCAGGTGCGCGCCGAACGATCGGCCGTGCACGGTCTCTGGCTGCGTGCGGCGTGGACCTGGGGCAAGTCGATCGACGATCAATCGGCGTTTCTCGCGAGTGAAGGCAACGACAACACGCCGCAGGACAGCCGCAATCCGGAGGCGGAGCGCGGGTTGTCCGACTTCGATGTCCGTCATCGCTTCGTGGCCGCGGCGATCTGGCAAATCCCCGCGGTGGGGCAGTCGGCCTGGGGCCGCGACTGGCAGGTCAGCGCGCTGGTGACGGCCCAGACGGGCCGCCCCTTCACCCCGCGCGTCAGTTTCGACAACAGCAACACGGGCAATCTTGGCGGGCAGTTCGGGTACGACCGGCCGGATGAAGTCGCCGTCGGGACGGCGGGCGCGGTCGAGTACGCCGGCCGCGCCTTCGTGATCGCGCCGCCGTTCACCTTCGGGAACGCCGGCCGGAACATCCTGATCGGTCCGGCCTTCGTCAGCCTCGACTCCGCCGTCGTCCGCTCGGTGCGATTCGGCTCCCGGCAGCGGATCGAGATCCGTGTGGAGGTCTACAACCTCCTGAACCGGACGAACCCCGGCCTTCCCGGCAGCTTCGTCGATCGCCCGACGTTCGGCACCAGCGCCGCCGCGGCGCCCGGCCGCATGGCGCAGCTCGCGGCGCGCTGGGCGTTCTGAGGTCGCTCGCCGCTCGTCGGTCGCCGCTCCGAGCTCGTTGCTCCGAGCTCGTCGCTCGGCGTTCATTGTCTGGTATAGACTCCCCCGGGAATGGCTGTCTGGAAGGATTCGATTCGGGCGCTCATTGCCGAGCGCGGCATGACCCGGCACGAGCTGGCGCAGCGCGCCGGGCTCGCGCGCAGCACGGTGCTGCACGTCTTGAAGGGCGGGCACTGCAGCACCGAGACGCTCGAGCGCATCGCCCGTGCGCTCGGCGTCGACGTCGGCGAGCTGTTCACGCCGCCGCTCGATCTTGGTCACCGCCGCGATCGCATGATTGCCGCGCTGCTGCGCGAGCTGTCAGAGACCGTGTCGGCCGCCGTGATGGCCGACCTCCAGCATCGCCGCCGCCGTCACCTCGGCACACCCCGTCGCGGCGATCGCCGCCTGCCGTTTTCGGAGTAGGCAATAGGCCGATTCAGGGCCACGACCCGGCCGCACGAAGTGCGGCCCGACTGCGCCTGGATTAACGTGCCGCGCTATGCGAGCAACTGCAGTGCGAGCACTGCAGTAGCCCGACTTTAGCAGGCCCTCCCGTGTGCGGCCATTCGTCTACTGTCCGCGCCAATCCCGCTCTGACCGGATTAGCTTCGATGTACTTCGCCACGATTTCCACACGTTCATCAGCGCGTAACGTTCGCTCGTGATATCCGCGCTGCCAGAGCAACGCTCCCTGGGGTCGGCTGACTACGACGGTTGTTCGCTGGCGGCACAGTTTCACAAACGTAGTCAGGCAGGCATCTGTCGTGTGCGCCTGCACCAACAGATGCAAGTGGTCGGGCATGAAGCAGTACGCAAGAACGTAAACGCGCATTCGGTGGTCGTACGCAGAATCTCGCGGAGGACCGTCGATACCACCGCGGCGTCCTCGAAGTAGCGGCGTCGATGGAAGGTGCAGAAGGTAAGGGAGTAAGGGTAGCAACCACGATAGTCGAAGCCGGGGATCCGAAGGGGGCGCATGCGTGGCGTTGGGGCATGCGGCGTGCCAAACCGAGTTCGGCCCGACTAAAGTCGGGCCCTACTGCTGGGGAACCCCGGAGCCCGAAGCCTGCCGTCTGAAGCCTGCTACTACTTTCCTCCCCCTTCCGCCGCCGCGCTTCTGCAGGCCAGTCTGCTGCCTCGTAATTGATCTTCACCAGACGGTCGCCGGTGACGGTCGTCCAGACCAGCGTCCCCGCGCGCTCGGGCCAGAGCGTGGCCACGCCTTTCTGGCTCGCCGGCGTGCCGTACGCCCTGGCGAGCGTTTGACGAACGCCCTCGGTACAGCCGCCCGTCTTCGTCCGGCGCGAGCAGGATCACCATCAGGCGTGCGACCTTGTCGCCAGCGTAGCTTGCGACCACGGCGGCGTCCCGGCCGTCGACGCGCCCGCGGAACTGGTCGTCGTTGTCCTGATCCTGCTCGACGAACGAGAAGCCCCTGGCTTTGAGCGAGTCGCGGACCTCGTTTCTCGGCGTCTGCCACTTCAGCGAGCTGAACTCGTATACCTCGGTCGTGCCCGTGCGAGGAGCCAGACCGGCGGCTTCGGTCGCCGAGACGGCTTCAGGCGCGATCTCAGCCTGCGACGGGGGGCGGCGGACCACCAGCAACAGCGCGATCAGCGCGAGCATCAGGATGATGACGCCGGTGGCGATGCCCGAGGTGCGCCTCGAGAAGCCGAGACTCGGCCGTGACACCACGGGCTCCTGCAGATTCGGTGGGGGCGCGCCGAGTGGTGGCGGCGGCGCAAATTGATCCGGTGGCGGCGCAAACCGATCCGGCGGCGGCGGAATCGGGACTGCGGGCGCATCGTCTGCGACCAGCATCGAGCCGCAATACCGGCACTTGATCGCAGCGTCCTGAATCTCCTCGGCGCAGAACGGGCACGTCTTCATTGCGGTCCAACTCCTGTTGAGTCCTGCGGCTACTGACCTGCCGGCCGCGCCGGCGGGACGTAGCGCTTGATTGGATATGGCGGCGCCGGCGGCACGGGCACCGGCTTGGTGCGAATCAGCTCCTGCAGGTGCGCGATCGCCGCCTCGAGCTGGGTGTCCTTTCCGCCGAACGTCGCGTGGGGTGGGTTGTCAACCACGATGTCGGGGTCGACGCCGTGGCCTTCGATCAGCCACGCGCCCTCGGGGCCGTAGACGCCGAATTCCGCCGCCGTCGCGATGCCGCGATCGACCAGCACGTTGCTGGCGGTCAGCCAGATCTCGCCGCCCCAGGTCCTGGTGCCAATCACCTTGCCCAGGCCAAGGCGACGGAAGCCCTCGGCGAACGCTTCACCGTCCGAGGCCGTGAACTCGTCGACCAGCACCACGACATGGCCGCGGAAGGCGTACTGCATGTTCCATGACGGATGGCCCACGCGCGGCTGCCAGTAGAACCAGGCCTTGCGCAGCAGACGCCCCAGCAGCCAGCTGTCGATGTTGCCGCCGCCGTTGTGCCGCACGTCGATGATCAACCCGTCGCGATTGAACACGGGATAATAGTCGCGTGTCCACTGCGCGATGTCGGCGCTGCCCATCTCGCGCAGGTGCAGATAGCCGATCTTGTTCTGGCTCGCCCGATCCACGTCGAGACGACGCGTGTATTCCCAGTCGTCGTAGCGCAGCTCGAAATCGGCGTCACGGTCGATTGGCGTCACGACGACCGTCCGCGCCGGGCCGCTGCCCGGCTTCACCTGCAGCAGCACTTGCTGGCCGGCCTGCGCGCGCAGGAGCTGCCCGATATCGGGCGCGCTGAGCGTCGACGCGCCGTTGATCTGCGTGATCACGTCGCCTTCCTTGAGCTCGGCCCCGGGTCGCGCCAGCGGCGACAGGCGGCTGGGCCGATCGGGGTCCGACTTGTAGATGCGCGCCACGCGATAACCGCCGGCACTCTGATCGCGTTCGAGCTGCGCCCCCAGCGTGGCGGGCCAGACATCGTCCGATCCCTTCCGCACGTCGCCGCCGAAGACGAAGATGTGCAGCGCCGACAGCTCACTGACCATCTGCGCGAGGACGTCCGCGAGCTCGCTGCGATCGGTGACACGATCCACCAGCGGCGAGTACCTTGTTCTTGACCGCCGTCCAGTCCACGCCGTGCATGGCGCGATCGTAGAAGTAGTCGCGCTCGAGGCGCCACGCCTCGGTGAACATTTGCCGCCATTCGTCACGCACGTCGAGGCGAAACTTCCAGTCCTTCAGCGGCACCTGTGACTTCGTCAGCTCGGCGGGCGCCTTTTCGCCCGCGTCCACGATGTAGAAGTCCTTCTCGCGGCGAATCAGCAGCTTCTTGCGATCCGCGGACATCTCGTAGCCCTTGACGTCGTCCTGGAACGTCGCCGCCTCAGGCTGCTTGTTGTCGAGCGGGAATGTCTTCAGCGTCTGCTTCGAGTTCGGATCGGCGTCGCGCGTCAGGAAATACAACCGCTTGTCGTCCATCGAGAGCGCACTGTAGTTCCCGGGCGGCAGCGGCACCTCGCGGAGGCGCGTCTCGATGCCGGTGAGATCGGCCTTGAATGGCTTTGCCGAGGGCGTCGTGGCCTTCTGCTCGTCTTTCTTCTGGTCGTCCTTCTTCGGTTCGTCCTTCTTTGGTTCTTCGTTCTTCTGGGCTTCCTTCTTTGGGTCTTCCTTCTTGTCGTCCTTCGGCGGGTTCAATTCATCGTCCGGATCGAACGGCGATCGCAGGCCCGGTTTCAGGCCGACGTGGTAGGCCCTCGTCTGTTTGTCGAAAAACGGCTCGGGCTCACGCGATCCCCACGGACTTCGCACGAGAGAGTCGAAATGACGATCGGACAGGAAGTCACAGCCATTGACCGTCGATCGACCACGTCGGGCTGTAGCTGTCGTACCGGTCGCTGGTGACGACGATCGAGGTGCCGGTGGTCGAGTCCCAGAGGTGGATTCGCGATAGCGTGTTGGCGTCGGGTGTGGTGTAAGCGAGAAAGCGGCTGTCAGGCGACCAGGCGAGGTCGTCGAAGCCGCCCTCCATGTTGTCGGCAATCTTCGTTTCGGTCTTCGCCTTGAGATCGAAAACCCAGAGCTGCTGGTTCTTGTCGTGATGCGCAAGACGCGCGCCGTCCGGCGACGGCAGGCCATCCCAGCGCAGCACCGTCGCGCCGGTCGTGAGCGGCGACCCGTCGCCGATGCCGTTGGCCGGCAGGGACCAGAATTCGACCTCGCCGGATTGATCGGACAAGGCCAACAACGACTTGCCGTCGGGCATGAATCGGCCGTTGCGAAAGCGGACCTGCTTGTTCCGCGTCACCTCGACGAGGCGGCCCTGGCGAGCCGGTGTGACGAAGACCTGGCCTCGCGCCGTCAGGACCATGCGATCGCCGTTCGGCGAGAGATGAGCCGACGTGATCCAGTCGAGCGGCGCCGTGATCCATCGTTCGCGCATCTGGTCGAAGTCCGAAACCAACGTGATCGGTACGGCCCTGTCGGTGCCGGTGGCGATCTCGTAGAGCCGGATGTCCGCGCCATGCTGATAGGCGATCCGTCCTGCGGATAGCGACGGCGCCTGGGCGTCGTAATCGTCGTGATGCGTGAGCTGTCTGGCGTCGGTCCCATCGAGGGCCATCGACCACAGGTTCATCGTGCCATCGCGGTCGCTGAGAAAGTAAACGCGGTTCTGCCAGACCATCGGCGCCTTGCTGGTGCCATCGTAATCGCCCGTCACGAGCGCGGCCTCGCTCGCGCCTGGCGCAAACTTCCAGATCTTCTGCGCTGTGCCGCCCTGATAGCGGCGCGTGTGGCTTCCCTGAAACGGCAGCCGCGTGAAGAACAGCGTGCCGTCGTCCGCGTAGGTCCCGTCGCTCGCCTGCCACAGCGGCACCGCGGTGCGCGCGAGCGTCGTCGTGTCGAGCGTGAAGAGCTGATCGTTCGGCAGCGTCGAGCTTCGATCGGTCGTGTAGAGCAGTCGGCCCTCGCGCGTCCAGCCCACAGCCGCGGCCGACCCGCCAATCCACGTCAGGCGGCGTGGCGCGCCGCCGGTCAACGGCAACTGATACAGCTCGCGCGGGCCTTCGTAGGTTCCGCTGAAGACGACGGTGCTGCCGTCGGCCGAAATGACGGCGTTCGTTTCCTGACCGGGATGCGACGTCAGACGTTCCGGTACGCCGCCTGCGAGGGGAACGCGCCACAGATCGCCTTCGGCGGTGAAGACCAGCGTCTCGTTCCAGATTGCGGGTTGGCGGAAGTACCCCAGCACCGTTTTGGCCTGCTGCGGGGCTGAAGCCCCGCCGCCACTTGCGCCGGCGGGCCCCGACTTCAGCGTCGTGCCGACGAGGACGGCGAGGCACAAAACGACGAGCCGGGGAGCGCGAACATCGCGGGGCATCCTTTTCTCCTGAGCGGCATCGATCAGGGCTTCGGCGTGCTGGTGGATGGCGCCGCCGCGCTGCCGCTACTCGCCGTCTTTTCGGGCATGAGCGTCGCAACTGTATAGCGGCTTTCGGAAATGTATCGCTTCGCCGCCGCGTGGACGCTCTCGGGCGTCAGGCGCGCCAGCCGCGCGGGACGTTCGAGGATCGACTTGGGATCCCGGCCCAGCAGGTGGGAGGATTGCAACGACGACAGCCAGTAGGGATTCTGCTTCGACGCGGTCTCGAGATCCTGCCGGTTCTGCTCGCGCACCTTCGCGATCTCGTCCGCGGTTGGCCCTTTCGCGCGAAGCTCCTTGACCTGCGAGATGACGACGTCGGCGAGCTTGACCGCATTTTCGGGAGAGCTGCCATAGTCGATGGCGAGCGTGCCGTACCCGCGCTGCGGCAGAATGTTGCCGTATGAGGCCGAGACGCTGTAGGTGCTGCCAAGCGCTTCCCGCAGCTCCTCGCGCAGCCGCATCTGCAGGACGTCGGCCGCCGCGTCGGCCAGGGCGAGCTCGTCCTCGTCGCTCCCGGCATCGACGAAGTAGGTGATCACGCTCTCGCTTTTCGGCTCGCGTCCCCGATCCACCTCCACCTTCTGCACCGTGTCGGGGAAGTGGTAGCCAATCGGCCTGTCCTGGCTCGTGCGCCTGCCGGTTGACGGCAGCGACGCGATGTACCGTTCGAGCAACGGCGTGAGCTGCGTGATATCGAAGGTGCCGACCACGAAGAACGTGAAATCGGCCGCATTGCTGAAGCGCTCCTTGTACGCCCGCAGCATGGTGTCGAGCGTGAGCGCGGCGACGGTCCCGGGCGTCAGCGGCTTCGACGAGTAGTGATTGCCGGTGTTCAGGGCGCGGACCCGGTCGGAAAACACCGAGCCCGGGTTCTGTTCGCGATTCGCGACCAGGGCGGACAGCTGACGCTTCATCAGATCGAACGTGTTCTGGTTGCCGCCGGGATCGGTGAAGGTCAGATAGGTGAGCTGCAATGCCGTCTCGATATCCTGAGGCCGCATCGAGCCGCGCACGCCGTGCGTCTGCAAGTCGATGAACGGCGACACCGATGCGATCTTGCCGGCGAGCAGCCGATTCAGCTCCGGCGGGGTGAGGCCACCCACACCGGACAGGCTGACCAGCGAGGGCGCCAGGATGGTGTCGACGAACGCGCTCTCGGGCGCGGTCGATGCGCCACCGCGCGCATAGGCGCTCAGCAGGACCTGATCGTTCTTGAAGTCCGTGGGTTTCAGCCAGACCTCGACGCCGTTCGACAGCGTGAGCACGGTCGTCTGCAGCTCGTCGATGCGGCGCGACGACACGACCTTGCCGGCGGCCGGTGGCGTCGCGAGCAGGTCCTTGCGAATCGCCGTCTCCTGCCAGCCTTCGAGCGGCGCCTTGCCGGCGGCGACCAGCACGGTGCGAATCGCGTCTTCGGAGGGCAGCTTCACGTCGGCCTTTTCGGGTGCCGTCGCCAGCACGACGCGACTGTCCTCCTGGAGCAGCGCCCGCGCCGCCGCGCTCACCTCTTCGACGGTGATGCCCGGGAGCAGCCCTTTCGTCATCGCGTACTCGAGCTGAATGCCGGGGATCGGCTCGCCGTTCAGGAAATTCCGGATGTACTCGGCGGCGTAGCTGCCGCTCTCGGTCTTGTCGCGCTCAGCCACGGCCTGCTCATAAAAGCTGAGGAGCACGCGGCGCGCCCGATCCAATTCGTCTGCGCTGAACCCGAATTCGCGCGCCCGCCTGGCCTCGAGGATGATCGCGTTCAGGCCCTCTTCGATCTTCCCGTCCTCGACGCGTGCGCCAAGCGAGACAGCCATGGTGGATTCGGCGATGTCGCTCTTGCCAGCGCCGGCCGCGAGCAACGGCGCGTCCGGCTTCCGCGCCAGGTCGCCGAACCGGATGTTCAGCAGCTGGAACATCAGCCGCTCCACCAGATCGCGGCGGTAATCGGCGACACGGTTCTGCGGCAGCACCGGCGTCTTGCGCAGCAGCGTGACGGCGGTCGCCTGGCCTTCGGGATCGGCGGTGACGTTGACGAGCGTCTCGGCGTGCTCGGGGACCGAGCGATCGGGATCGGGCGCCGGCGGCCGCTTGTCGGCCAGCGAGCTGAACGTAGAGGCGATGCTCTTCTCGAGAACCGCCGGATCGATGTCGCCGATTACGACGACCGCCATCCGCTCGGGCCGGTACCACGTCTCGTAGAAATCGCGCAGCCGGGCAGGGGAGAACGTGCGAAGGATTTCGGGCGTCCCGATCGGGATCCTCTGCGCGTAGCGCGACTTGTAGTAGAGCACCGGCGCCTGCTTCTCGAGGATGCGCGATCCGGCGCCCTGCCGCAGTCGCCATTCCTCGATGACCACGCCGCGCTCCCTGTCGATCTCCTTCGGGTCGAGCGTCATCGCACCGGCGAAGTCGGCCAGCGCCAGCAGTCCCTTGTCGACCAGCCCTGGCTTGTCGGTCGCGACCTGGAGCATGTAGACCGTCTCGTCGAAGCTCGTATACGCGTTGACGTGCGGACCGAAGCGGGACCCTGCCAACTCGAAGTACGACACGAGCTCGCCCGGCTTGAAATGCGCGGTGCCGTTGAACGCCATGTGCTCGAGCATGTGGGCCAGCCCGCGCTGGTCATCGTCTTCGAACACCGAGCCGGTCTTGACCGCCAGGCGCAGCAGGACGCGCCGCTCCGGTCGGGCGTTCCTGCGGATGTAATAGGTGAGGCCGTTCGGCAGCCGGCCGATCGTGATCGCCTTGTCCACGGGCAGGATGCTGTCGAGCGGCGGCAGCGCCTCCTGGGGCTCCGCTGTGCCCTGCCCCGTCGCCGGGGCCGGCCACGCGGCGAGGAAAAGGGCGAAGACGGCCATGAGCGACGGCCCGGGGCGGACGGAGCGGCGGAGGAGGGACACACAATTCATGATTCGTAAGGGTATGATCGGGGCCGTTCCTCCTGCCAGTCCTCTGTGACCGACCTCGAACGAGAGCTCGACACGCTGTTCCAGGCGCCGTTTGCCGAATTTGTCGGCGCGCGCAACGGTCTTGCGGCTCGCCTGAAGAAGGAGGGGCGAGACGACGAGTCGGCCCGCGTGCGCGGGTTGGCCAAGCCGAGTTTCACGGCATGGCTGGTGAACCAGCTGTATTGGAGCGCGCGGCGCGATCTCGACGCCTTTCTGAAGGCCGCCGATCGGGTGCGGGTGGGGGAAAAGGCCATGCTGGAAGGACGAAAGGCCGCCGGCCAGGCTGACGCCGTGTCCGAGCGCCGGCGGACGCTCGATCCGCTCGTCGCGAAGGCCGCGGCCCGTGCGGCGGAGGAGGGCACACCGCTGAGCCCGGCCCTGACCGAGCGGCTGCGCACGACGCTGGACGCCATTGGCGCGTACGGAGGCGGCGCGGCTCGGCACGCCCGCGGCCGTCTGCAGGAGGATCTCGATCCGCCGGGCTTCGCGGCGCTCGCCAGCCTTGGCGCTGGAGCGGCCTCGTCGGGCGGGAAGCGGGCCGCTCCGGCCGCGCCGCCCCGACTTCACCTGGTGCGCTCCACGCCGCATCCGAAGCTGGCAGAGGCGCGAGGCCGCGTCAGCGATGCCGAGGCCGAGGCCGCCCGGGCGCAGGACGCAGCGACGGCCGCGACCGACGCCGAACGGCGGGCGCGGACCGCGGCCGATCAGGCACGCACGCGGCTGGCTGAGGCCGAACGCGCGCTCAAATCGGCACAGGCCGAGGCCGAAGCTGCGGCGACGGCGCTCAAGACCCGTCAGGCAGAAGCGCGTGCCGCGGCCGCCGCCGCCGCCACCGCGGTGAAGGCGCTCGACAAGGCGCGCGACTCGCTCGAGCGAATCGACCGATCCTCGGAGACCGATACGTGGCCCCGCTAGCGCGCCCCACCGTGCGCGGCCGCGGTCGTCTGCCTATCGTCGCGCTCGCGCCCGCCATCGTTCTCCTCCTGATTGGCGCCCCGGCCCGGACGGCATCTGAGCCCCAGACGCCGAAGTTCAAGACCAGCGTCGAGATCGTGACGATCACCGCCACGGTCACCGACGCCAGCGGCCGGCTCGTGACCGACCTGACGAAGGACGACTTCGAGGTGTTCGAAGATGGCCTGCCCCAGACCATCACGCAATTCACCGGCGAGCGCGTGCCGGTCAGCCTCGCCGTGCTGCTCGACATCAGCGACAGCATGGTGGGCGAGCGGCTGAAGGACGCGAGACGCGCGCTCGACAGCTTCTTCTTCGAACTGATGACGCGCGACGACGAGTTCGCGCTCGTGCTGTTCAATCACCAGCCCACGGTGGCGACGCGCTGGACCTCGTCGCCGGAAGTGCTCCGGCCCGCGCTCGACGCGATGCGCGGGTGGGGCGGCACCGCGATCTATGACGCCTTCGACGCCTCGCTGCCGCTTTTCGAGACGCGGCATCGCCAGCGCGCCGCGGGCGTGATGATTTCCGATGGCGCCGACACCGCCAGCGACATCGATCTGCGCGTGCTGCGATCCAAGCTGCTGCGGACCGATGCGTTCTTTTACGCCGTGGCCATCGATCGCGACGATCCACGCGCGCTCAGCCGGCGGGTCAACCCGTATGCCCTGCGCGAAGTCACCGACGACACCGGTGGCTACACCGAGGTGGTGAAGAACACCTCGGAGCTCGGACCGGCAACCGCGCGCATCGCCAACGAGCTGAACCATCAATACACGCTCGCGTTCTCGATGACGCACCCGCCGGACGACAAGTTTCACGGCTTGCGGGTTCGCGTTCGCCGTCCCCAGCATCGCGTGCGGGCGCGGCGGGGCTACATTGCGACCACCGATCGAAAGACGTTCTGACCATGGCACACACTGCGTTGGGCTGGATTGGCACCGGCATCATGGGCCGGTCGATGTGCGGGCATCTCCTGGCGAAGGGCTATCCGGTCACGGTCTACTCACGAACGAAGGCGCGTGCCGCCGGACTCGTGGACCAGGGCGCACTCTGGGCGGATTCGCCCGAGCAGGTCGCGGCCGCCGCCGACATCGTGTTCACGATGGTGGGGTTCCCGGCCGATGTCCGCGATGTCTATTTCGGCGACGCGGGCGTGCTGCGGTCGCTGCGGGCCGGCGCCGTTGCCGTCGACATGACCACGACCGAGCCCAGCCTGGCGATCGAGATTGCGGCGGCTGCGAGCGCCAAGCGTGCCGCGGCGGTTGACGCGCCGGTGTCCGGCGGCGATGTCGGCGCACGCAACGCGGCGCTCTCGATCATGGTGGGCGGCGACGCCGACGCGGTCGCGCGCGTGACGCCGCTGTTCGAGATCATGGGCAAGAACATCGTGCACCAGGGTGGGCCCGGCGCCGGCCAGCACACCAAGATGTGCAATCAGATCGTGATCGCCGGCACCATGATTGGCGTCTGCGAAAGCCTGCTCTATGGCACGCGCGCCGGCCTCAATCTCGAGGCGATGCTGGGATCGATTCGCAGCGGCGCTGCCGGCTGCTGGACGCTGGAAAACCTGGCGCCGCGCGTGCTGAAGCGGAATTTCGATCCGGGATTCGTCGTCGAGCACTTCATCAAGGACATGGGCATCGCGCTGGCCGAGGCGGGCCGCATGAAGCTGTCGATGCCGGGGCTGGCGCTCGTGCACCAGTTGTATGTCGCCGTGGAAGCGCAGGGGCACGGCCGCAAGGGAACGCACGCGCTGATGCTCGCCCTCGAGCACCTCAACACTGCAGAGCGTAGGTAGGCCGGACCTTTTGTAGTACGTAGGGCGGATTGTAGTACGTAGGGCGGACCTTTAGGTCCGCCTGATCGATCAACCCTGTTGCTGGGACCGATTCCGCTGGACCGCGGTTGGCGGATGTTCCAGCCAGTCGGCGATCTGCTCGCGCGACCACCGGTGATCGTCATTGAGGTGGACGATCATCGCGCCGATGGGAATCTGCTTCTTGCACCCGGCCGGGCATCGTCGCGAGACGTTCTCGAGGCAGTGGAAGAACCGATCAAGCCGGCGTGGCATCGCGTCGTGGGCGTCGTGAGGCAGGAGGTAGACGCCCTCATAGGCTGCTCCGAGCGCGCACGATCCGCCTTCGGGGCCGAAGTACGACCCGAACGACTGCGACGGGCGGCGGTGCGCGCCCGTGAGGATCGCCTGCGCCAGTTCCCGCTCGTCGTCGCGCTGCGTGGTTTCCATGCCTGCTCCTCGCCGGTGGGCTCCCAATCAGCCCTTCCGAAAACCGTGCCGTAACGTCGGCATCAAATTCGCGCGAAATGGCGCGCAGGTCAAGGGCAAACGCCCGATTGGCGTGTTCGCCACTGAACACTGTCTTGCCACGCATGGGACGACGCCTCCGACCGGCGTGCCTTTCGATTGTCTGCCTGAAAAAGATCGAAGACGCGGGCTCCTGGCTGAGTTAAGTCTCCGCTCGGGGCGACATCTTGCTACTCATCGTCGAAAAGCGATATATATCGTGACCTTCGCCCTCGGTCTTCGTGGCATCGCTATTGAAGTTCACTGGGCAAACCTTCCCCTGCGTTGGGGGACTGGAGGCATCTGTGAGAGCGAAGTCCCTGGCTTTGCTGACGCGCGCGACGGTTGTTGTAGTGGCTGCCCTCGTGGCATCGCCCGCGTATGCGACGACGATCGACTTCGAGGCGTTCACCGGACCGACGCTCTTTCAGCCCACACCGCCGGAGACGCGGAATTTCCCGAACGTCGACGGCTCCGGTGTCGACGTCACCGTCATGAACGGGCAGATTCTGACGCAGGCGTTCGACGTACCGGCCAACCAGTCGTCGATCTACGGGACGCAGTGCTTCGGCGAGTGCGACACGCCGAACCTGCTGAACCCGATCATCGTCAGCTTCAGCCAGCCGATTAACAATTTCTTCCTGGACGTCTACAACGGCTGGATTGTCCCGGTGACGTACCGCGTCTCGGACAATGCGGGCAACGCCGCGGAGTTCCTGCTGCCGAACAGTCTCAGCGGCGGCCACAGGCTGATCGGCTTTGCGGCGACGGGGACCGTCGTGCAGATCGAGGCGCTGACGCTTGGCGCCAACGGCGAGTACGACTTCTTCATCGATAACATCCACTTCGACGAACCGCTTCCACCGAGCCTCGTGCCTGAACCTGCGAGCATGCTCCTGCTTGGAAGCGGTTTGGTGGCCACTGGACTGGCCCGGCGTCGCCGGCGGTATACGTCGGCGAAATAGGGCGAAGCACAGCATGGGGCTCGACGAAAGTCGGGCCCCATGCTGTGTTGTATGGGCGCATTGCCATGCGCCCCTACGAAAGCCCTCGTCCAGGGCGCACGCAGTGCGCCCCTACGCTGCCCCAGCTCGTCGGTCCCCGCTCGGCGCTCCCGGTCGTCACTCGTCGTTCGTCGTTTTGCTACACTGTTCTCCCTGCCATGAACGTCCTGCTGCTCTCGATGCCGGACTCGTTCGAGCACATGGCGCCGGTCGCCATCCGCATGCCGAACGGCGCGCTCACCTCGCTCGCGGGCAACCTCGATCCTCACCATCACGTCGCCGTCGCCGACCTCATCCTCGCGCAGGACCGCGTCCTGGCCACCGTCGAGCGGCTTCTGCACGACCACGCGCCGGATGTCGTCGGCCTGTCGGTGATGACGTTCCAGCGCCGGACGGCGCTCCGTCTCATCGGTCACATCAGGCAGCGGATGCCGGGCGTTCGCGTTGTCGTTGGCGGCTACGACCCGAGCCTCGCCCCGGAAGCGTACGGTGCGCCCGACTGCGGTGTCGATGTCATCGTGCGCGGCGAAGGCGAGCTGACGTTCAGAGACGTGCTGCGAGCGATGGAGCACGGCGCGAGCCTGGCCGCGATTCCCGGTGTGTCGTGGCGCGCGGCGGGCGGCCGTGTCATCCACAACGCGGACCGGCCGGTCAGTCGTCTCCGGCAGGGCGAGCTTGCGCTGCCGAAGCGCAGTGCCCGCGTGCTGGACGGATACACCCTCCTCGGCCGGCAGGTGGATGTCATCGAGACGTCACGCGGCTGCACGTTCGACTGCAGCTTCTGCTCGATCATCGAGATGCGCGGCCGCAACTTCCACACCTTCGACTTCGCGCGGATCCTCGCGGATATCGCCGATGCGAAAGCGCACGGCGCGCGCGCGATCTTCCTCGTCGACGACAACATCACGCTCGACGTCGCGAGGTTCCAGGCGCTGTGCCAGGCAATCGTGGATGCAGGTCTGAACGATCTGGATTATCTCGTCCAGGGCATGACGTCAGCCATCGCGCAGCACGGCGAGACGCTGGCGCCGCTGATGCGGCGCGCCGGGTTCCGCTATGTGTTTCTCGGCATCGAGAACGTGCTCGCCGACGATCTGCTCTTCCTGCGGGCGCGCGCCAAGAACCTGCGGCGTGAAGGCGGTCGACCGATCGGCAACGCGGCCCTGGAAGCCGTCGAGCACGTGCATCGGCACGGGATGTTCGTCGTGGGCGGCTTGATTGTCGGCAACCCGGACGACACGCGCGCCGCGATCGACGCGAACCTCGCGTTCGCCCGCGAGCACGTGGACTGGCCATACATCCAGCATCCGACGCCCTATCCGCGAACGCCGATGACGCGCGATTTCGTCGAGCGCGGCCTCGTGGTCAGCGACCACCTGGAAGAGTACGACGGCACCACCGCCGTCGTGCGGACCGCGCACCTGGAGGCCGAGGAAGTGGAGTTCATGCGCTGGCGCGCCGAGCGCTGGATGAAGGTGCGCCACATGCCCGCGGCGTTCCGGCACGATCCATGGTTCATGGCGCGCCACGCGCGGCGGATGTTCGCGCACACGTTCCGCGGATCGACCTGGCGGACCTGGACGGGTCTGGAAGACGAGCGGGAGGCGTTCAAGCGCTACAAAGCGTTGCGGCGACAGGAGCGCGAGTACGTGCCGGAACCGAAGGCGCCGGCCTCAGCGGTCGCGTGATCGGCCGCACTGAAGTGCGGCCCTACTGCAGAAGGAGCCTTCCTTCCTCGTCCTTCGTCCTTGCAAAGGGGCGCAACGCAGTGCGCCACTACGTTGGCATCACCTGCTGCACGTGCTCGGGCTCCTCGCCGAGCCACGCCGGGTTCTGCGCCGTCCCATCGAATGCCGACGTCGTCTTGAACAGCTCGAAGTGACCCTTCGCGGCGGCCTTGGCCGTACGCGACAGCAAGGCCGTCACCTCGGACTGGGTCATCGGCGCGAAGGTGCGCGCTGCCTCCAGCGCCTGCTCGAGGATCTGCATGCTGTCGATCCCGGTAATCACGACCGAAGTGGGGAGGTGCAGGGCGTAGCGCAGACACTCGGCGGGCGTCACGGTCCTCGATCGGAGAATGAGACCGTTAGCCATGCATTTCATCCCGAGCACGCCGATCTCCTGCTGCAGGAGCTCGGGCAGCACTAGCTTCTCGAAGCTGCGGTAGTGCGCGTCCATCACGTTCAGCGGCATCTGGACCGTGTCGAACCGGAATCCGTTCTCCTGCGCGACGTCGAGCATGTAGAGGTGAATGCGCGGGTCCTTGTGCCCCGTGAACCCGATGTAGCGGATCTTTCCGGCCTGCCGCGCGGCGAGGAGCGCGCCGTGCGCGCCATCCTCGTCGAAGACGCGGTGCGGATCCTCGTAGCGGAGGATCTCGTGATGCTGCACCAGATCGATGCGATCGGTCTGCAGTCGCCGCAGCGACGCATCGAGCTGCCGCGTCGCCTCTGTCCGCGTGCGGCCGTCGATCTTCGTCATCAGGAAGACGCGATCGCGATACCCGTCGCGCAGCGCGTTCCCCATGCGGATCTCGCTGGCGCCCTCGTTGTAGTCCCAGCAGTTGTCGAGAAAGTTGATGCCGCGGTCGATGGCGTGGCGGATGATGCGGAAGCTGAGCGGCTCGTCAACGTGCTTCAGGCCGAGATGCCATCCGCCGAGTCCAATCGCCGACACGCGCTCTCCCGTGCGTCCGAGCGTGCGATAGGGAATGCCGTCGCTAACTGTGATGTCTCCCATGTGTCCTCAGTGCCGACTCGCGAGATCGTACACCGTCGCCAACGCCGGGCTTGCACAGTGAATGCGTCGGTTTTGCTCAGGATCTCGCGACGGACCATCGGGCCCAGCTGTCAGGGACGAACCGCCGTGCCGTGCAAAGGCGCCGGCACCACGCCATCAGTCGCGCCTCGTCATCGAGGTCCCACGAAAAGCCATACGCCGCGCGAAGGCGTGGCGGCAACCAGCCGATCGCCGCGAGGCGTGCGACGGTTGCAACCGGCCATAGAGCCCTCGCGCCGGGAGGATCGATGACCTCGCGCGCCAGTTCGCGCGCGACTGTCGTGACCGCCAGGACATCGCTGGCCAGCATGCCCTGAAGATACGTGTCCAGCGCGGCGCGCGAGGCCGGCACGAGGCCGGCCGGAATCCTCAGGCGTTCGCTCGCCGCGCTCGCCTCTCCGCAATAGCCATTCACGTCCGCTGGCGCGAGCGGTGCCACGAGGTGTTGATACGCCAGCGGCATCGAATCGAGCAGCGTCGCTTCGACCCAGGTGAGGAGCTGCGGATCGGTCGCCGAGTACGGCGTGCCGGCGGCCCACCGCCCGGCGCCTTCCGCAAGCCGGCCATGCACACGGTCATGGATCGCGTTGATGCGGTCCGCAGCGGTGCCGCTGGCGCGAGCGTCGCCGAAGGTCAGGTCGAGCATCGCCTTGATGGTCCCGTGCAGCCGCCGAACTCGCTCGAGCGGGGCATCGCGGAAACTGCTGTGATCGGCGACGCCTTGCGCCACCAGCGGGTGCGCCAGCTGCATCAGGATGGCGCGCCCCCACGCCAGCACGATCAGCCGTTCGCCGTTCACCCGTTCGGTGATCGTCATCCCAACAATCGTATCCGGCGATCGAAGATAGCAGTAGGGCCCGACTTGAGTCGGGCCAATAATCGAATGGCGCAACCAAAGTTGCGCCCTACTGTCAAGGGAGCCTCAACCGATGCGCGCATGGCTTGGGACCGTCGTCGTGCTGATCCTCTGCTCGACCGTCGCGTCGGCGCGTCAGTCGCCGCCTCCGGCCGGGCAACCGCCGGCCACCGGACAGCAGGCCTCGACGGTCGATGACGCGCCGGTCCCCGTGCCTGAGCCCAGCGAGAAGGCGATGGCGCGCTATCGAAGCGGGGTCGCACTGTGGCTGCTCGACATGGCGTGGGGAGTCATTCTGCCCGCGGCCATCCTCCTGACCGGGTTCTCTGCGCGGATGCGCACCTGGGCCACGCGGGCCAGCCGAAAGCGTGTCCTGACCATCGCCATCTACTTCGCCATCTTCTCGATCGTGACATACGTGATCGACCTGCCGCGCGCTTACTACGAGGAGTTCGTCCGCGAGCACGCCTACGGGCTGTCGAACCAGACGTTTGCCAAGTGGCTCGGCGATTCCCTGAAGAGCCTGGCTGTCGGCACGGTGATGGGGGCGTTGTTCCTGTGGGTGCCGTACCTGCTGATCAGAAAGAGCCCGCAGCGCTGGTGGCTCTACACGGCGATAGCGGCGGTGCCGTTCCTGTGCCTGACGATGCTGATCGCGCCAGTGTGGATCGATCCCCTGTTCAACACATTCGGGCCGATGAAAAACAAGGCGCTCGAGACGAGGATCCTGCAGCTTGCCGACCGTGCGGGCATCGAAGGCGGTCGCGTCTACGAGGTGGACAAGAGCACCGATACCAAGACGCTCAACGCGTATGTGGCCGGCGTCGGTGGGACAAAACGCATCGTCTTGTGGGACACGATCATCACGCGCCTCGACGAACCGCAGCTGCTGTTCGTGATGGGACACGAGATGGGGCACTACGTGCTGAATCACATCTGGAAGCTGCTGGCGGTCATCTCGGTGCTGATCGCCGTGCTGCTGTATGCCGTCCACCGGACGGCGGGCGCGGTCATCGCGCGACACCATGCGCGGTTCGGGTTCACTGAGCTCTCCGACGTCGCCTCGCTCCCCCTCATCATGCTGCTCTTCAGCCTGGCATTCCTCGTCGCCAGCCCCATGGCACTGAGCATCAATCGCCACTTCGAGCACGAGGCGGATCGATTTGGTCTCGAAATCACGCGCACGAATCGTGCGGCGGCCCTGAGCTTCGTTCGATTGCAGGAGGACAATCTGGCGAATCCGCGCCCCCACTGGCTCGTGCGGTTGTTCAGGCAATCGCATCCGACCCTGGCGGAGCGGATCGAGTTCGCCAACAGCTACCGTCCCTGGGAGACCGGGCAGCCGCGGACCTACGAGCACCTGTTCAAGTGAGGCGCGGGAAGCACGCCGCAGATGGCATCGCGCACCATCTGCGGCGCCTCCTGAGAAGAGCGGTCAGACGCCGATAGGGGCAACCGGGGTGACGGCTGCCTCATCTTCCTCGCCGGTCCGGATCCGGACGACCTTCTCCACCGGCAGCACGAAGATCTTGCCGTCGCCGACGGCACCTGTGCGGGCGGCGGCGAGGATCGTCTTCACCGTCGTGTCGACGAAGTGGTTCGAGACGCCGATCTCGAGCCGGACCTTGTCGGAGAGCTCCATCTTCACGGTCGTCCCGCGATAGGTTTCGACCTGCTCGCGCTCGCCGCCGTGTCCCTGGACGTGGCTGATCGTCAGCCCTGACACCTGCGCTTTGAACAGTCCCTCCAGGACCGCGCTCAGCCGCTCGGTGCGAACGATGGCGACAATCAGTTTCATGAGCGGCCTCCCGCCGGCGCCATCGCCGGCCGCACGGCCGGTGGCGCGTGATCGGGCAGCACGAGGATCGCACCCTCGCCGTCCACGTACGCCTCTTCACCGTGCTGGCTGACATCCATGCCGAGTCCCTCGTCGCCGGTGTCGGCACGGAGGGGCACGATCACGCTAACGAGCTTGAACAGGGCGAAGCTCACGATGCCGCTGTAAAGTATCGCCGCGCCGACCGCAACCGCCTGAATCCCGAGCTGCGCCGGGTTGCCGAAGAGCAGCCCGTCGGCGACGCCGTTCCACGACTTCTCGGCGAAGACACCGGTGAGGAGCGCGCCGACCGTCCCGCCAACGCCGTGCGCGGCAACGACGTCGAGCGAATCGTCCAGGCGCGTGCGGGCGCGCCAGAGGAGCGCGTAGTAGCTCGGGAACGCCGCCAGCGCCCCCAGCGCCAGCGCGCTGATCGGGCTGACGAAGCCGGCGGCTGGCGTGATCGCGACCAGGCCGACGACGATGGCCGTGGCCGCGCCGATCGCCGTGGCCTTCTGGTTCCGGAGCAGATCCAGCAGCGTCCAGACGACCAGCGTGCCCATCGGCGCGAGGAAGGTCGTGGTGAAGGCGAGGCCGGCAATCGGGCTGGCCGCGACGGCGCTCCCCGCGTTGAATCCGAACCAGCCGAACCAGAGCAGGCCCGCACCGAGCAGCGTGAACGGCACGTTGTGCGGGAGGATCGCCTGCCGCGCGAAATCCTTCCGCGGTCCGATCACGATCGCCCCGACAAGGGCGGCAACGCCGGCGTTCACGTGGACGACCGTGCCGCCTGCGAAATCGAGCGCGCCCATCTTCGCCAGCCAGCCGCCGCCCCAGACCCAGTGGGCGATCGGACCGTAGACGGCGATCGCCCACAAGGTGATGAACAGCGTATAGGCGGGGAAGCGCATCCGCTCGACGATGGCGCCCGAGATGAGCGCGGCCGTGATGATCGCGAACGTCCCCTGGTAGGACATGAAGAGCACCTGCGGGATCAACGCGGCGGCGCTCTGGGCTCCGAGACCGACGTTGCGCAGCAGCGCCTGCGACAGGTCGCCGACGTAATCGTTGCCGGGCGCGAAGGCGAGCGAGAACACGATGAGGGCCCAGGCCACGCCGACGAAGCCCAGCGCGATGTAGCTCATCATCATGGTGTTGAGCGAATTCTTCGACCGGACGAGGCCGCCGTAGAAGAACCCGAGTGCCGGCGTCATCAACAGCACAAGCGCCGTCGAGACGAGCATCCACGCCGTGTCCGCCTGGTTCACGGTTGGCGCGGCAGCGTCCTGCGCATGGGCAAGCGCCGGCGAGAGCGCGGTGACGAGCGCGGCCAGGCCAGCGATGCGGATCGGGGTGAACTTGCGAGTGCGGAGCGGATCACGTTCCATGCGTCTCCTCGTCCTGTGATGGGCCGATCCCGAAACGAAAGGCAACGGGCGTTCACGAACGCGCGCGCGCCTGAGGTGCATCGCCTCAAGCTGCGCCTTCGCCAGCGCGTTGTTAGTTTGATTGCGAAGCTGTGCAACGCAAGTGCCAGTCGGCCGTGACGGCATGTCGCCCGCGTCTCGCGATTTTCGCTGAGCGATCCCGCTGATTTGGGGCTCTGCCCCACCACAGGCGAGGCGACATTCGTGTATCGCCACCCGAGGGGTCAGACATTGTTGTAGGCATTTGCGAAGGCGGCTCCGCGCCCCTCCGGTCGGCTCGACGGCGGGCGGCGACGTGAAGCCACATTCTTGTCGGAGATCAGGAGGGTGCCCACAAAAATGTGGCTGCGACCCCCTCCGGAACTCACGTCAATGGAGATTCGCGATGCGCTCCGGGCTGGCATCACGACCATCATCATCGGCACGGGCGGAGTGAAACAGAACGGGCCGTATGTCGCTGGAGGCAAGCACAACTACGTGCTGCAGACGGTCCTGCCAGACATCGCACGAGCAATTGGGCGCTCGCTGCTCGCCCCGATCGTGAAGTTCGTTCCAGAGGGAAGCAGCGGCGCAAGTCTAGGTAAGTCGGGTTCATTCGACCATGCCCACGAAATTCGACGGCTGTTCTCGACGATACGCGCACCAAGTCGAGCGTCTCGGCAACTTCATCGACGCGGTGCAGGGCGGTGTTGCTGAAAGCGCCAAGAAGCGTTCGGATTCTTGATGGAGAGCGCCACCGTCATGATGGTCACCTTTTTAGAGGAGTACCCTGAACAGCCTCGTGTCGGTTGCCACTCTCTACCGTGAGGCAGCCTCCCGAGCTTATTTGGCTGCGAACGGAAGCTCTGAGGAACGCGGGCAATCGCAGACGTGCAACGTCGGAACGTCGATCCGAATCATGCAACGCCGAGTCTCGTTCAAGCAGCGCGCCAGAAGACTTGAAAACATTTTTGGATTTTTGTTTCATCGCCCTCAGCCCATGGCCCGACGCTGATTCGGGCCGACTCATTCGCGATCTGGTTCGTGTCCGCAACGTTATCGTCCATGCTGGCGGCTGGCCGAACGGGTCGCACTTCGCGGAGATGGAGACCCCCGGCCTGATTGTACAAACGAGTCGCGAACCCGACAATTACCGCTTAGAAACCGTCGACGGAGCGCGCGTAATACTGCAAGCGATCCAAGCGGCAGGGATGGTGCAGGTGCATCTGCAAAACGCTTTCGAGAACGAAGTGCGTTGGCAGTATTCGTTTCCGCCCACTGACGATGCCGCCCGATGCAGATGAAGAATAGGAATAGCGAGAAGTCGCCTGGACCCAGTGAAAAACTTGATTCCCCCGTTGATACCCAAGCCATCAGCTCCGCGCTTAGAGCGCATGTCGCCCGCGTTGTGGGCTAGGCGCACTACCAAGCACTGAGGTCAGGGGGTGACGAACAGCGATTCGTGGGGCCGCGCGAAGCAACCGCCTCGACGCGAGACGATTCGCCAGCAGCCCGGTCGAGGCATGGTCGGGCGGTAGGCGCTACCGTTTCACCGCCGTCGCGGACGAGCAGTACCACGCCACCGGTGCCCACCATCCGGTTCGGGTTCGCAGTGTCCAGTGCCATCGAGAAGTAGAAGTCCCCATCCCCGGCCGCCTACACATTGCTGAAGGTCTCGACGCCAAAGCGTAGGTTGAAGAAACTCGACGCCGAGCCGAAGCACGGTGAAGGACGTATATCCGCCGCCCGACAAGGAACCGGTCAGCGTGCTGCCACTCTGAGACAGCACCGCCACGAACGTCGCGGGGAACGAGGGGAAGTTGGCCAGGGTGAAGGCGGATCGGCTGCAACTGATGTCTCACGTGCCGCCGACACCTGGCACCCCCGATTCCGGAAGCACCGTCACGCCCGCGAGTCCCTGCCATGCATCGTCCGCCGCTACCGAACCGGCGTTCCGCACCCAGACCTGAATCGAGTACGTGCCCGGCGAGGTCGGCGTCCAATCGACCGTGTTGGACTGGCTCCACGCCTGAATGATCGTCCACGCAGAACCGTTCCAGGCCCAGAACTGGTAGGTGTACGGTCCCGAGCCGCCACGCGCGACCGCCGTGAATCGGGTCGTGGCTCTCGTGACGAGTGGCAACAGGGGCGATGTGGTGAAGCTCGTGACCGACAGCGGCACCGGACTGCCGGCGGAAGCCGGTCCCGCTGACCTCCACGCATCGTAGTTGCTCGAAGATCCGGCATTCCGTGCCCAGACCTGGAACGAGTACTACCCGGAGACGGCGGGACCCACGTCCAGGTGTTCGACGAATTCCAGTCGCGCCCGATGCTCCACGACGAGCCGTTGTTGACGTAGAACCGGTAGGTGTAGGGTCCGACACCTCCAATCGCGGTGGCCGTCCACGTCACCGGCGTGCCGGCCGGGACCGGGAACGCCCGGTCCGCGGAAAGATTGGACACGCTCAGCGGAACCCAGCTGCTGGCGGTGTAGGGACCTGCGCCGCGCCACGCATCGTAGGTCGCGCCGGAGCCCGCATTGCGGATCCACACCTGGAATTGGTACGACCCGGCCGCAGGCGGAATCCACACGAACGTGCGCGACGAACTCCAGTCCTGACCGACCGTCCAGGATGCTCCATTCCACACGAAGAACCTGTAGGTATACGGGCCGGTTCCTCCGGTGGCGCTGGCGGTCCACGTCACCGGCGTGAGGTACGGAGTCGGGCTTGTCCGATCGGCCGTGAGCCCCGTGGCCACCAAGCCCGCAGGCCGCGCCGCGAAGTACCAGCTGGATCTGTAAGTATCCCGGTTCGCCGTCGAGCCCGCGTTGCGAACCCACACCTGCATGGTGTAGCCCCCGGGGGCTTCCGGCGTCCATGACCAGCTGGCTGATGACGTCCACCCACTGGAGGTCCATCGCGTGCCGTCATAGAAGAAGAACTGGTACGTGTACGGAGCCGTGCCCCCTGCGGCCACGGCGGTCCAGGTGACCGGCGACCCCGCTGTCACGAGCGCAGGACTCGGCGTGATCGCCAAAATGCTCAACGGTCGAGGCGTGACCACGAATGATGCGGATGTCCGCCGCGCGTCGTAGTTTGCCGTGGACCCTGAGTTGCGCACCCAGACCTGCACGGTGTAGGTGCCCGCCACGGCTGGTGTCCAGTTCCAGGTCTTCGAGGCGTTCCAGTCGCGCCCGACGCTCCACGTGGACCCGTTGAACACCCAGAACTTGTAGGTGTACGGCGTCGCGCCGCCCGAGGCGGTGGCGGTCCACGTAACCGGAGTGGTTGCGATGGTCGTCGAAACGCTCGGCGTCAGCGATGTCACGGAGAGAGGCGTCTGTTGCGGGTTGAGCCATCCCTTGACGGACGCATAAGTGAGGTCGAACCGGCCGTACCAATCTGGGTCCGACGGTGCGCTGCAATAGGACAAGCCTCCGTGCAGCGTTCCGACAAACAGCTGCTGCGCGGCACCGGTGTCGTACACGAAAAGCCCGGAGCCACTGCTCCCGGGCTCCGTGACGCCCTCAGACCATCTGACCTTGATGTGCGTGCCGCTCCCGAGGGTGTTCGACCCGTAGGCGGCAAACCCATCGGCGACGCCCTGACTCCATTTCTTCAGGTCGCCTTCCGGGTGATGCAGGCCGACTATCGTCTGATTGGTCGGATTCGCAACGGACCAGCCGGCAAAGTAAATCCCGTTCAGCGTGCTGATGGCGCTGTCGCGCATACGCAGTAGTGTCTGGTCTGTCGTGGTGGTCGTGAAGAGCAGGTCGGCGCCACCTGTGAAATGTTTGACCGAGTTGGGGTTCGGGCCGCCGCAATACGCCCGCTCGAAGAACCAGTAGCTGTCAATCGTGCCGGCAACCGCTTGCGCGCTGACGCAGTGATTGGCGGTCATGAGGTACGGGATATAGGTGCCGGCGACGCTGTCGTTCAGCAGGGTGCCGGTACACAATACGTGGAGCCGGCGTCGCTGAAGACGATCTTGGCAACGGAGGCGCCGAGTTGACTCGGATAGGTGGTGGCGCACTTCACGTCGATTTCGCACCAACCGGAGAACCCGATGTCGATGAGTCGTTTGTCGGGGTTCTGCAGCGAATAGGCGAGGTGCTGGATTCGTGAGATCCGGAACGTGAACGGCTGGAACGTCGACGAAGGTACGAAGATCTCGACCACCCCTGTGTCACCTTCCAGCACGGCTGACCAGAACGGTTCCGGCTGACTTGCCACAGCCCCTGCGGACGGCGCCGTCGGCTGGAGCTCTTTCGGGCCTGTACGGACCGAACTTCTCGCCGTTCTCCGGGCTGGCGAAGCGCACCTCGGTCCCTGGCGGGAGCTGCGCCGCTTCAATCGCCAGGCGAATCCCGAGCGCTCCGGGAGTGGTAATCGAGAGGCTCGCCGCCTGGCCACCACCCGGCACGGGCGCCCATAAAAGCTGCGGAAACAGGTTTCCGCGAAACTGGGTTGGCAAGTCGCGGCCGATGCCGATCCGTGCCGGAGCGTCCTTAGGTTGCGCTCCGAACGATGCGCGTTCGGTTGCAGACAGCGGGTCCGCGGCAATCTGCAGCGGAGCCTGGCCATGTCCAAGTTTCAGCTGCTTACCGGCTTCGGCGTTTGCATCGCGAGGTGAGGCAGGGGGCGCAGCACCCGGAACAGACTGAGCGAGAACATGGCTGAGTGAGGGTCCGAAGGCGACCACCCACGCGATCAGCACCATCGAAAACAACCGCCGCCACCACAGGGCTCCGCCGCCGCTCCCCACGTCGGGCCGTTTGAAACCGCAGCGCAGGACTCTCCAGCCAATGTGCTTGGTACGCATGGCCATCCTCGTCACGCAATAGTGAATTCGAACGGAATCGAGGCTACCGGGCGCAGTTCAGACGGAGCGCGCTCGGCGTCGAAGTGACGTTGCCCGATGACTCTGAGGACCGTGCCGACAGCGGCGACCATCAGGGCGCCAGAGACGGTCCCGGGTTGTTGTCGCGGACCGTGGCGTGGTCTTGTGCTAACAACGAGAGCGACAGGCAGAGCTAATAGACGGCGGATGGCGACGGTTCTCATGGTCGTCCTTCTGCCGGAGGATACAGCATATTGATGAGCTGCAACGTTGCTCTCGCGCAACTACGACGCTTATCCCCAAGTCTTTGCGAAACGGCCTTGACGGTCGGCTCCCAGGCTCTACAGTTCAGATTGCGGTCGTTTCCTGGTTTCCTATTTGCCTTCAGGATGACGCAGGATTTCCATACGGCGCGGGAGGATAGTCGAGATGAGCGTGGAGTTCTGGAACTCGTTTTTCCAGTGGGGTTCCGTTGCGCTGGTGGCGGTGACGTTCGTTTTGGGTGCCGGAGCACTCTGGACCGGCAACCGCATAAACGAGCGGCAAACCGCGCGATTGCTGGTTCTGGAGGCGGACCTTGCCAAAGCGAAGACGCAGCTGAGTGAACAACAAGAGCGCACCGCAACGGCGGAACAAAAGGTTCTGCTGCTCGCGGCAATCGCAGAAGCGGACCGTGGACACGCCAGGATTGCGCCAGAGGGCGATCTCCGGCAGTTCGCAAATCTTCAAAGGGAGTATTTGAAGGCCAAGCTCGACGAGGCAGGGATTACGGTGGGCAGCGTCGCGATAATGCATGACACCAACGCTAAGCAGTTCGCATCTGTCTTCGCTGAATTTTTCAGGAACATCGGGTGGACGGTCAGTGACCAAGAAGCTGTGGGCATCCCGAAGCACTCTTCTCGGTGAAGAGCAGCGGATCGAAGCCTGCAGAAATCGTGGCGACAACGCTAAAGGATTTGAGGTTGCTTTTTCCAGCAGGCTCCACTCCGAGTGTAGAGTCCTCTCTCAAAACAGACGTCGAAATCATCATCGGCGACGATCTCTAGTTAATGTAAGCGGATCGCAGTTCGTAGGTCCCACGCGTCTCCATCGCAGTGGAAATCCTGCTTCGCTGGGAGCGCACCCCGGTCTGTCCAGCGAGACGGTCAGCATCCGACGTGTTGACGCCCTCCGTGACGCCCACACGCAAGGCACGCTGAGGATACCGGCGGACGCCTCAAGCGATCCGGCACCAAGTTTTCTTGTGCGCCAACCTACAGCCTTCGCTTGGCTTGCCGAGCCGAAGCTCACGACCGCGCGTGAGCGAAGGCTGGTGCCGGAGGAGGGAATCGTGCCCGTGGGGCGCCGCGCGGAGCGTGGCGCCGCGTGCCTGCTGACCGATGACGGTAACCACGCCGCGCGAAGGGGCGGCGTAGGGTGGAACTGGCGGATGGGGCAAGTTGGGACTCTTAATCTGTAGGTTGAAGGTTCGATTCCTTCCGGGCTCACCAAATTCCTTAAAGCCTGTAACAAAACTCTGACGGTACTCGCGATCCGAGTATGTTCCTGACGCATAGGCAATTACTGGACGCCCACTCGCGACTCACCCGTTCAGTACTCCCCCAACGGGGCGGCTGTTGTACAGTCAGGCGCGCTGAGCATGCGAGCGTACGATCTGATTGCCGACTGGTACGGCACCGATCGCGCCCGGACCGTCGGCGTCGCGGAGGCGCTCGCGGTCGCTGCCACGCTCCCCGCTGGCTCGTGCATTCTCGACATCGGTTGCGGCAATGGCGTGCCGATTACGGAAGCGCTCGTGCGGGCCGGCCATCGCGTCATTGGTCTCGACACGTCGACCGGGATGCTGGCACGCTTTCGCGTGAACCTTCCGGGCACGCCCGCCGTGCGCGGCGACGTCCGCAACTGTCCGTTCTCACACGGCAGTTTCGACGCGGCAGTTTCATGGGGGACGATGTTTCACCTGCCGCGCCGCGATCAGTCCGCAGCGTTCGAAAGCGTGTCGCGCGTGCTCAAATCTGGCGCGTCGTTTTTCTTCACAGCGGCCGAAATCGATGGCACCGACGATGCCGGAACTACAGGCACAATGAACGGCGTGACGTTTCACTATTACGCCGTACCCAGCTATCGAGAGCTGGTTGCGGAGCACGGGTTCGTGCTCGTCGACATTCACGACGATCCCGGCGTAAGCACGTACTTTGTTGCCCGGTGGTTGGGGTCGCCGTGACGGAATGCGTCCGCGATGAAGCGGCTGCAGAGATGCTGTATCTCAAGACGTCGCCACGCCACGATTCCCACTTGAGTGCGATTGCTAACGAGCAACGCGGTGGGGTTGGTAATCCGGGCTCCGGACCGCGGAAGTAGGCGCGCGGACGCGATTACCGAAGGAAAACGGCGACATGGCGATGGGCGTCTGCGAAAGGCATCCCTCAGGCGGTTTTCCGCGTGTCGCAGCGACTGCCAGCAAATCAGCGCGCAACCGCAGACTGTTTAGCGCGTGCTTTGGCACCCCAAAAGGAGCCAGACTTGAGCGTGCGGACCACGAACCGAACGACCTGATCGCAATAGTGGGCCGCACCTGCATTGTTTCGACACTTCGAAGCGAAGGCCTAGAAAAACTAAAGAAATTCGCGTGGTCTTCTGCGATCGTCGGTATCGGCATTGGGACGCGTTTAGCAGGAGCGACGCCGGGTTGCACGCTGTTCACTCGGCGCTCCTCCCCACCGTGGCACAGCGAATTGATCCGCCGAGCGTGCCGCTCGTGGTTCGCCGCAGCCGCCATCGCGATGGTGGAACGACGCTCGATCCACAAAGTCCGCACGACGCAGGACCGAGGTCAGCCATCTGTTGCACGGTAGGACGCGCGCAGCGCGTCGAACCGCGGCTCACGCGCGAGCAAGTGGGACATTTGAGGGACAACTCGCCGTTTTGCGGACTGATCACGCGTCCTTGCGATCCCAAAAAGGCCACTTTTTGGTGCCGGAGGAGGGAATCGAACCCACACTCACCTTGCGGTGAACCGGATTTTGAGTGCTCTTAGCCAAGCGAAGATAGGCCAAATTCGCGTGTTTTATTCCGGCATACCGCACGCCATCTTGGATGGCGTAGGACGCGCTTTGTCGGGATTTGACTAGTTTCGGGCACATTATTGGGCACAGTCGAGCGGCGGCGTCCTCCCCAAAAAATGGCGGGCAAGACCAACGAGGCAAGCCTCCTCGCCGTCTTGGCCGCGAGGTGGGATTTTTGATGCGCTTAATTCATCGGGGACCAGCGAGGGTCCGTGAGGGCTGGAAGCACGCGGACGCCGGCAAGTCAGGCTGACTGTAACCGTGTGGCACTGCCGGTTCGCAGAGTCTGCCGCTGCGGGCTATTGAGACCGGCCTTGAGATCACGCGCGTCCCAGGGCTGACGAATGAACGCGGGAAGTCAGCTCCGCTATCTGGCGCTGATTCTAGCTACGAGGCGGCTGGCGTCGAATTCACGAGGTCGTCGAGACCGGCGAGGCACCTGAAACGCAGGCGGGGGCGCTGTCAGGCGGCTGCACCAGCAGATGACGACGCTGGCTGACGTCTTCAAGACGCGCCCTCGAGCAAATTGATATGAAATCCACAGTAACTGACGCCTCTCGGGGAATACCCAGGCCATGCTGGTAGGGCAGAATGGCCGCGCTTAGTGGACGGCGTCGCGTTCGAGTTCTCGGTACCAGTTCAGGACCACATTGATTGGTTGAGCCACTGGAGCCTGCTCTACTGGAGCGATCATGACGAATCGCTGACCATCTGCTGTTACATCGTACCAATCCTTACACCTCTTCTCAAAAAGCATTCGAGGGACTCGTGGAGAGAGCGCTTGCGCGTCTGGAAAGCGCACAGCCATCATCTTATCCTCGTCACGATAGAAGAGTTCATGTCCGCTCCTTGCCCAGACTGGCGCTTTGCCACCTGCGTTCGATATTTGGATCTTTCTGTGGCCATCTGGGAATGGTCTGACATAGACCTCATAGCGACCGGTCTCGTCGGACATGTACGCCAGCCAGTTGCCATTGGGAGACACTTTCCCGTCGCTCTCGTTGAACGCTGTGCGCAACAATGTCCTGGGCTTACGGCCGCTGACAGTGAGCACCCAAATGTCGGCACCGGTGCTCAAGTCATAATCTGTGTAAACCAATTGCCGGCCGTCGGGTGACCATGACGTCGGTTCTTGATCGTGCTGGCTGTCGAGCAACATCTCCTCGTCGGTCCGTGCGTCCGCCGAAACCAGGCATAATCCCTGACGGCTCGCCCCGAGGCACGCGTACGTGACTTGTTGTCCATCAGGCGTCCAGAGAGGCCAGCCGGCCGACCACTTGAACGTCAGTCGCGTGAGCGTGTTGCGCGACAAGTCGTAAACGCCTACCCGATCGGTGGCGCCCTGCGTCTGCAGGGCCAGCCGACGGGAATCAGGTGACAGCCGTGGCCACTCATAATCACCGGTGGCATTCATCAGAGATTGGGCGTTGCCGCGCCGATCCACCCACAACACATGTTGCTCGTACCGGTGCGGGTATCTCGGAGCATAGATGAGTGAGCCCTTGGTGGAGAGACCGAACGCCGCCGCGCCGCCAGTGTGCTGGTCAATGCCGTCAAGGACCTGAACCGACGGCCCGGTCACGACCAAACGCAGCGGATCGAATGGCACCGCAAACAAGGCGCCCTTTCGCGCAAAGACCAGATGGCCAGTCGAAATGTAGTGGGCGTTCGTACCGCCTTCAAGGACGAGTTGCCGTCGACCCGTTTCGAGAGAAACGGCTTCAATGATGGCATCGTCATAAGAGTTCATCGCCATTGTACCGATCGTGAAGAGAACGGCCTTCCCGTTGGGGAGTATTTCGGGCAGGCGGTGCGTCCTCTCGAGGCGTTTCGTGTCTAGTGTGGTGAGTCGAGTCGGCGTGCCTCCGAAGGCCGATACACGCCATAAGCCGCCGAACGCGTTAGGGGCAAACACAATGGTGTTATCGGGTCCCCATGATGCGCCCTTGCCATTGAGGCCCCTGCAAATCTCGACCGGCGGACCACCCGCCACTGATGCTTTCAACAGCTTCCCTCCCGCGAAGAAGCCAATCCATTTGCCGTCCGGCGAAAAAAACGGCGCACCCTGCACGCCCTGTGTTCCGGGGATGGGGATTACGGCCGGCTGATCCATCGATCGCAGAAATAGCTGACGTTCTTCGTGCCGCCATGCTGCGTACACGAAGCGCGAGCCGTCCGGTGCCAAGGCGACTGATGATTGATGGTCGCGTCGAACAAGGGCGTCGCCGGGTGGTAATTCAATCTCGAAGCGGGTGACGTCGAACGAAGGTGCGATGCTCGATCGCAGAGCATTCCACGCAATCGCGACCGCGCCGAGGCAAGCTGCCAGCGCGACCAATATGCCGATCAAATTGCTCGCTTTTCTTCGCCAGAACGGATCGGCGTTTGAGCCTAGGGCTAAGGCTTGGGGCCCGGTACCTGACGGTAGTACTCCGGGCGCGACGGTGAGGTTCGGTGCCGAATCGCCCGACGATCGCGCGGGCTGGGCAGCGTCCGGGCTCAAGGGCTTTACTCGAGCAATGAATCGATAACCCCTCCGCGGGATTGTCTCGATAAACCTCGGACTGTCGGCCGAGTCTCCGAGCACGTCTCGCAACTTCTTCACGGCCGCGTTCAGCCCGTGCTCAAAGTCTACAAATGTCTCGGCTGGCCATAACCGTTGGCGTAGTTCATCCCGCCCGACCAGGTCACCAGGTCGGGCGAGGAGCGCCCTCAAGAACGCGAATGGCTGCTCGGCGACGACCTGGCGGGCGCCATCTTTCCACAGCTCCCCCGAGTTCTCATCTAGCTCGAACTCACCAAAGCGAACACGGGGCATGAGACTTGGCCCTGGCAGAAAGAACCCGTAGGCAGCGGTTGATCTTAGCACCGCCCATTTTCGGCGTTTCTGCCGACCTAACAGTCCAACTCAGCAGTTCAACACACCAAGCGATCATCCGGTGATCATCCGGTGATCACCCGGAATTCATCCACTGTGCATTGAGGTAGAGACCGAGCGCCGCCATTGTGGCGGCACAGGTCCGATGGCACTCACCTCACCTACCAGGACGGGCGACCCTCCGCTCCGAAGTCGGCATCGAACGGTCGAGCTTCGGAGCGTTCCGTCTGCGTGGCATTGCTCAGTGAAAGGAACCCGTCATGAAGTCAACACGCCTTTGCGTCTGCGTCCTATCGACCGCGCTCTCCTTCACCGTCGTGGACTGGGCGCGTGCCGACGCGGTCACAGATTGGAATATCGCCGCAACGACCGCTGCCGCGGCCCCATTCGTAGGCGGTATCCCCCAAGGGCGCATCTTCGCGATGACGCATGCGGCGATTCACGACGCGCTGAACGCGATCGATCGACGCTATCAACCCTATGCGTTCGACGTGCACGCGGACCCGAACGCTTCGCCCGAGGCCGCAGTGGCGGCAGCCGCGCACGACGTCCTCGTTCACGAAGTCCCGGCGGTCCAGCAACCGATCCTCGAAACGGCCTACGCAGACTCGCTCTCGGGAATTCCGGACGGAGCCGCCAAGGATGCGGGGATTGCCATCGGGCAGGCTGCGGCCGCGGCGATCATCGCCTTGCGAAGTTCGGACGGCTCGCAGGCTCCAATGCCCTACACGCCGGGAAGCGGACCCGGCGTGTGGATCCCGACGCCGCCCGCCTTTCTCCCCGCGGGCGTTCCGGGGTGGGGGAAGGTGACGCCGTTCGCGCTGCGCAGCGGGGCGCAGTTTCGGCTCAAGCCGCCCGAATATTTCGATCTCACCAGCGAGGCCTACACCGCGGACTACGAGGAAGTGAAGAGCATCGGGGAGGTGAACAGTCATACACGGACGACAGACCAGAGCGAGATCGCCAAATTCTGGTACGAAGGCTCCCAACAGGGCTGGAATCGCCTCGCACGGAGGTTTTTAGCCCTACACGATCTCGATCTCGATCTCTGGGAAACCGCGCGGCTCTTTGCCCTATTGAACTTCGCCGTGGCTGATGCCTACATCGCCCATTTCGATACCAAGTACTTCTATAACTTCTGGCGGCCGGTCACCGCGATTCGCGCCGGTGATACGGACGGGAATGACGCCACGATGCTCGATCCCGACTGGCTCCCGTATCTGGAGACTCCGGCCATTCCGGATTACCCCTCCGGACACAGCACGGCGGGCGCGGCGGCGGCAACGGTGCTGATGCGTTTCTTCAAGCACGACGTGCTTCCAGTCACTACCACGAGCGGCGGACTGTATCCAGACATCGAGCGAACGTTCGAGACCTTCTGGGATGCTGCGGTAGAAAACGCCAACTCCCGCGTCTACGCCGGGATTCACTTTCGCACCGCGACCACGGACGGACTTCGACTGGGCGAGCGCGTGGGTCGCTTCGTCTTCACCCACGTGCTGAGGCCGGATAAGTAAGGCTGGCTGTTCGACCATTGGGCCGCCGATGTTATGACCTCTGTCGATTCCGATGATTCGATGAGTGTGATACGGCGCAGCCTTCAAACCACTACCTGCAGCCGGTTCATTGACTTTACCGAGGTTCATCAGGAGGCTTACATGAAGAAGTTAATGGTACGTGCGCTTCCATTCGTCATCGCTTGTGGGTACTTGACGTCGGTACATTCCGCGAGTGTCGATCCAGTGATCCATTGGAACGGCGTAGCAGCGGCGGCACTGGCGGCGGCCATATCACCGGCACCGCCCGGAACGCCGCTGCCGGTACCGCCAACGCGTCCCGGCCAGGTTGGTGGGCTCGACTTTGCCATGGTGCACGTCGCTGTGCACGACGCGGTTCAGGCATTCGAGCAACGGTTCGAACAATACGCGGGAGAGGTTCCGGCAGCCTCGGGATCTCCGTCCGCCGCTGTGGCCGCGGCCGCGCACGACGTCCTGGTGAATCTCTACAACGCCTACCCATGGGTGGTTGCGGACGTCGACGCGAAATACACGCAGTACCTTGCGGACAATGACTTGACGGCCGATGCCGGAATCCTCGCAGGGCAGGATGCCGCGACGAACATCATCAATCTTCGGACCAACGACGGGCGCTTCGCGGTCTTGCCGCCATTCACCGGCGGCACCGGCCCTGGCGAGTGGCGTCCGACGGAGTCGTTCAACCCCGGGCCGCCACCGAGCTTCGCGCCGATGGCCGTCGTGTGGCTCGGCAGTGTGGTGCCGTTTACGTTGACGAGCCCGTCACAGTTCCGCGCGGACCCGCCGCCGGCATTGACCAGTCCTGAATATGCGCGGGCGTACGACGAGGTCAAGGCGTTGGGAACGCTGACCGGCTCGGCGCGTCCCGGACAGACGGATCTTGGCTATTTCTACGCGGATAACACCATCCTGCTCTGGAACAGGGCCGTCAGCGCGATGGCCGCACAGCACGTCCAAAGTCTCGGCGATGCCGCCAGATTATTTGCCTTGGTGTACCTGGCCGAGGCCGACGCCGGCATTACGGCGTGGGACAGCAAGAAGTTTTACAACTTTTGGCGGCCCATCACGGCCATTCGGGAAGGCGACAACGACACGAATTCGTGGACGATCGGCGATCCAGACTGGAAACCGCTGATCAATACGCCGAACTATCCTGATTACACGTCCGGCGCAAACAATGTGGCCGGCTCCGTCACCAAGATGCTGTCGCTCTTCTTCAAAGGCGACAAGATGACGTTCACGGTCACTAGTAACTACCCGCTCGTCGTCCAAAAGGTCCGCACGTACACCCACTTTTCGGACGCTGCCCAAGATGTCGTCGATGCCCGCATCTACGAGGGTATCCATTTCCGTTTCGCCGACGAGGCTGCCCGCCGCCAGGGCCAGCAGGTCGCAAAATGGACGTACAAGCACTTCCTCCGACCGCTCCACGGCAACGACGACGATCAGGATGATGCGGATGATCGCTGATGTCCGGCAGCAATTCAGGGCGGAGCCGGCCGTCGCATAGGAAACGGCCGGCATTCGTCACGGCGGTCAGTCACGCGCAGGGTCGTGAGCAGCGTCGGGCTGAGCGGCACGTACCGATCCCGTCCACCCTCCCCCCGCTGGATACGAATGAGCGATAGCTATCGATGTCCCCGACCTGCAGATGGCGCAGCTCCGCGTTTCGCATGGCCGGTCACCTTGTCGGAACGTTCTGGCTCGGTGAGCCGGCGCGAGCGATCCTGACAGCGTGGTTCTGTGCGGTGGGCCTTTGCACCTTCGGATACCTGGAAGGGTTTCGGCCGGACCCCCTTGCGAAACTGCAGGGCATCGAATGGGAGAATTCCTTTCCCCTCGTCTTGATGGCGCTCGTGTTTTACTCCACGAGCGTTTACGGCCGGATGCGTCCGATGTTCGGCGGCGGCGGCGGCGGCTCGCCTACCCCCGTCAGACTCCACCTGGAACGCGCCACGACGTTCGCGCCGAACAACAGCGTCAGTGGCTTTCTGGTCGACGAGAACGACCGCGGTTATTACCTTCTAAAATCTGAGCAAGACCGAGCGGCAAACTTCGTCTCACGATCATTGGTGGAGTGGGTGGAGTTCCAGCCTGAGTCAGCGAAGCGCCCGCCCGGCGCCGGGCCCAGCGACACGAAAGGTTCAGAAAACAAGAAAGGCCGCGACTACGACGCCTTCGAATGGTGGTAAGCCTTTTCGACCGTCACCGACCCGAGCTCAGTCGTCGTCGCCCTGGAGCTCTGGCCGGCGGTGGAAGAACGGTACATCTCGAGAAACGAAAGACCCCCGTACCTCGCCCGGCAGGAATGTCTCGGATGCGTCGAGAGCGGCGGCGTCCTCCGTTTCGCGCTGCGCGCGGCGGGACGCAGAGCTGGTCCGGCCGAACACGAATCCCCCGACCGTCGCCTCGTTGACCTCAGTTGTTGCAGCGAATCACCGGAGAGCCGGCATCCCAATGGTTCACGTCGACCGGCGGCGACCAGCTCATGCAGAACACGACCGACATCGCCAACCCCTATTTTGAGCCTGTTCCGTATGCTGAGACGAATGCGTCCATCGCGTCCACCGAAGCGGTGAGCCGCTTCTGCCCACTCACTGATGAATTGCGGCGGGATTCGCACCCTGGCTCCGTCTCTGAAGTCCTTGAACTTGGTCCAAGTAATCCTTGAGATACGAGTCAGGATCGGCCCTGCCTCGATTCGTGCAGCAAATCAGATTCCGTGTCGCCCAAAGGTGGCCGAATTTTTCGCGAGTTTGGGACGGAATAGGCGCACCGAGCGCCTTGAGCCTCTTGATCCATCCGGCCGGCGGACCAGACAATACCGACTTGGCCCAGTCTCGTCTCAGCTCGTCCCGAAGCTCCTCGATGGTGTTCGCACGCAGAATTCTGTTGTGAGCGACCTGCTGAGTGTCCTTGGTCGGCAACGACGGATCCTCGCGCGCGATTAGGACCAAGCTCTCGACCAAATACGCTTCAACGCCTGTGACAAGGACGATCGTCATCAAGCCTGACAGCAGGTCCCTGTGATTCAGGTACTGATCAACGGTGTTAGTGATGCCCCTCACCGCCGCACTAAGGCGCTGATCCTCGCCAGAGGCGCCTTTGTCGATCATTCGGTGTACGCGGTCGGCACTCCTTCTTATCGTTCGCTCAAACGCGCGCGGGCTCGCCAACTTCAGCAACAGAAGCACGTCCTCGAGCGTCGCCTCGAAGTTCTGGTACGGTTCGCTCTTGATGGCGTCGGGTGAGTGTGCCACTGCAGGTAACCGGACGACCTCGCGTCGGTAAGCGCCGATCATCTCAGATCACATCGCGGGCACAAATTCGGGCACACTCGGCGCGAAACACGACGGTCTTGCACGTCGGGGGGCCTGTAAACCCTTGATTTCTGGTGCCGGAGGAGGGAATCGAACCCACACTCACCTTGCGGTGAACCGGATTTTGAGTCCGGCGCGTCTGCCAGTTCCGCCACTCCGGCCCGGAGTCGACCGCGGTATCGCGGTCGAACTCCGAGTATAACAACCTCGCCGGAGTCACGCGCGCGGGTCTGGGAGCAACCGGCGTCAGTAAGGAATCATGGTCCCGCGGTACGGACTCACCTGCCCAGGCTGTACGTCCGCGTCGAACACCATCGGTTGATAGCCCTGTAGCTGGATTTCCACGCGGTGCTGTCCGGCAGACAGCGTCAGCGGCCCCGACGTCGGCGTGAACTCGCCCGCCGTGCCGACGTAGTTGCCGTCGACGAGCACCGCGGCGTTCGCGGGAGAGATCTCAAAGCTCACTCCGCCATCGTTCGGATCCACTGCGACGCTTGTCGATTGTCCCGAGTACAGGATCCGTCGCATAGCCGCTGGAGCCGTACGGGGGCGGATACGGATTGCTGTATCCCGGATCGACCGGATAGGGCGCCGGCACCGGGTACGCATAGGCATACGGGTACGGGACCGGATAACCGGCGAACAGTCCGAAGCCGATGCTCAGGTGCGGTCTGAACGCGTAATACGGGCGATAGAACGGGCGGAAGTATGGCCGCACGAACGGACGATAACCGTACGGACGATAGCCGTACGAACGGTAGACCGGCGGGCGGACCGCATACGGCCGTACGACGCGCGGACGCGCCAGCCACGTCGATCCAACGGCAGGGGCCGATCGCGGCACGGCGCGCACCGCGCCTCCCGCCGATGGCCCATGGCCCCGACCGCGCTCGCGCGCGTGCTGCGCGCTGGCCGGAATTGCCATCGCGAACGCCAGCAGAACGCTCGCGAGTGCGATGCGAGAGTGAAGTTGCATAGCACCTTCTCCATTGACGCGGTCCGCTGAATTACTGCGGAACTCGCGGGCCGCACAATGACTGTTAGTGCAAGCAAATTGCCAACGGAATTGCCGAATTTCGCGCTCTTTTCGATGGGTCCCGATTGTTCCGTCCGCCCGACTGTCGCGGGCCGAGGACGCGGCGATCGTCTCACGGAGCAGATTGGCAGCCCGCGGGGCTGACCAGCCTCCGCCAAGGCTGCGGCGGTTCCGCCGAAGCTTTTCGCGAAGGCGGAAGCCCCGCCTCCACACCGCAGCCCGCAGCCCGCAGCCCGGAGCCTGTAGTCTGTGGCCTGAAGCCTGAAGCCTGAAGTCTGATAGCCTACAAGGCTGATCAGGAGCGAACCCTTCAATGAGCATGACCCGAACCGTCCAGGACGCCCTCAATCAGCAGATCAACGCCGAGCTCGGGGCGTCGTATGAATACCTCGCCATGTCGGCGTGGTGCTCGGCGAAGAACCTCCTCGGCAGCGCCAAATGGCTGCGGCTCCAGAGTCAGGAGGAATACGGGCACGCCATGAAGCTCTTCGACTTCGTGCTCGCGCGCGGTGGTGAGGTCGCGTTGAAGGACATGCCGGCGCCGACACAGAAATTCTCGACGCTGCACGACATCTACGACCGCGTCCTGAAGCAGGAACAGGCGGTCAGCCAGCAGATCGACTCCCTCTACGAACTGGCCTTCAAAGAAAAGGCGTTTTCCGCCACGGTCGAGCTCCAGTGGTTCCTCACCGAGCAGGTTGAAGAAGAGAAGGCGGCCCGCGAGATTCTCGCGAAGCTCTCGCTGATAGGCAGCGATCCGGCGGCACTGCTCGATTTCGATCGCGAATTGGGCAGCCGCTCGACCATCGCGTAAGACGACGCGCTGGGGCCCGGGCGATATAATCGGGCGGTGGCGGGCTCGCCAACGCCCTTTGCGACAGCGCTCGAGCGCATGCATCCCCGCCGGGTGATGCCGGCATTCGTTTTCGCGCTCGCGGTCATCCTGCTCGTCGGCGGCCTGTCGTGGCGCAGCGTCGATGCGCTCGTGACCACGAATGCCCTTCTCGGGCGCGCGAACCGCATCATCGAGCACCTCCAGTCACTCAGCATCGACCTCCGCGACGCGGAGGCCGGGCAGCACGGCTTCCTCATCAGTGGGCGTGATGAATTTCGCGCCGCCTACGACGCCGCCGCCGCGCGCATCCCGAGTGACATCGCCGAATTGCGTCGCCTCGTCGCAGGCGAGCCGCTGGTGCGCCGGCTGGATCAGCTCGAAGGCGCAGCCGTCCGCCTGCTCGATTTCCATCGCCGCGTCATCGAGACCAGGCAGTATGCCGGCGCGTCACAGGCCACCGAGCTCGTCGCGACCGGCGAAGGCTACCGCGAGATGAACGCCATCCGTGACGCGCTGGTGCAGGCCGAGCGTGACGAACGCGTGGTGCTGGCCGAACGCGCGGCGCGTTCCGAGCAAAGCGCGCACGATACGATGCGGAACTTCGCCATCGCCGGCGCCGCTGTCGTCGGCTTGCTGCTCGCCGCGGCGTTTCTGGTCAAGCACGACATCCGCGAGCGGGTCCGCGTCGCGAACGAGCTCACCGAGGTCAATAATCGCCTCGCCGGTATTCTGGCGCGTTCGCAGGAGCGCGGCGACGAGATCGCCCGGCTCGCCGAGCTCAGTCAGCTGCTACAGACGTGCCAGTTGCCCGAGGAGGCGTACCGCGTGATCGAACGCGCGGCGCCGCCGCTGGTCCGCAAGTCCGGCGGTCTGTTTCTGGTCAACGGCGCCGGCGTCCTCGAGAACCAGGCGACGTGGGGCGACGTCGCGCACCTGGATCCGATGTTCGGCCCGGTCGACTGCTGGGCGCTCCGTCGCAACCGCGTACACGAAGCCGGGCTCGATCCCACGTCTCCGCGCTGCGGCCACCTGCTCGGCATGCAGGACATGCACACGACCTGCGTGCCACTGACGGCCCAGGGCGAGTCGATCGGCGTGCTGGTCCTGGTCGAGCCGCTGGCCGCGGCCGAGGGCGCGATCAGGGAGCAGAGCGGCGACGAGCAGTCCGACCGCCGGCGCACCTTGACGGCGACGGCCGAGCAGATCGCGCTCGCGCTGGCCAATCTGCGGCTGCGCGACACGCTGAAAAGCCAGTCGATTCGCGATCCGCTGACCGGTCTGTTCAATCGCCGGTTCCTCGAGGAATCGCTGGAGCGCGAATGCCGGCGGTCAATCCGCTCGAACCGCCCGCTCTCGGTGATGATGCTCGACATCGATCACTTCAAGAGGTTCAACGACACGTTTGGTCATGACGCCGGCGACGCCGTGCTCCGCGAGGTCGGCGCCGTGCTGCGGTCCTTCTTCCGAGGTGAAGACGTGGCGTGCCGGTACGGCGGCGAAGAGTTCGCGCTGGTGCTCACGGACACCACAGCCGAGGGGTCGCTGGGGCGCGCCATGCAGCTTCGCGAGCAGGTGCACCAGTTGTCGCTCAGTTTCAGGCGCCAGTCCCTGGGGCCGGTCACCATCTCGGTCGGCGTCGCGATGTTGCCGCACCATGCGACGACGGCCGAAGCGTTGCTGCGAGTGGCGGACAAGGCGCTGTACCGGGCCAAGCACGAGGGACGCGATCGCGTGGTGCTTGCCGACACCACCGAAACCACCGAGGGCGCGCTCGCCGACAGCGGCCTCAGCTGACGGAGCGGCGCACCGCCGATTCCGGCGGCGCCGGAGCCGCCGCCAACACGGTCACGGCGTTTCGAAGCCGTGCGGTCAGCGCCGAGTACGTTGCGTCGCTTCCCGCTGCGATGCGCGTCCCGTCTTCCCGCCCGATGGGATCGCCGACCCGAAGACGGACCGCGGCGCCTGCGCCGGGCGCCAGCCTGGCCCAGCGAAACGCACGATTCCTGCCCCACAGCTCGAACAGCCCGTCCAGACCCACGGGAACGATGGGCACGCCGAGGTGATGCGCCAGGATCGCCGCGCCTTTCTTGAACGTCCGCACGGTGCCGTCGATCGAGCGCTCGCCTTCAGGAAACAGCACCAGAATGCGGCCACGTCGCAGGCCCGCGGCGCCGGCCTGCATCGCCGACACGAGGCTCGCATCCGGATCGACGGGAATCAGGTTGACCTGCCGCGCGAGCCACCGCAGGACCGGCGTCTCGAAATACTCGCTGGCGCCGACGAAGAAGAACTGCCGCACGATTCGGTAGGGCAGGCAGCCCACGATCAGGAACGGGTCGAGGTAACTCTGGTGATTCGGACTCAGGAGATACGGCCCGTGCGCGGGCAGCTTGTCGCGTCCGCTCACCTCGATCCGCGTGGTGATCCGCACGACGAGCACGATTGCCTTGACGATGGTGAAGAGGATCAGCGGGATGACGTCGTGGCGCTTCAGCCACCCGTCCATCGCGTCTCCGTCGATCGACTCACCGGCGAGCAGCGTCTCCCACGCGGCGCCGTCGGTCGCGGCGCCTTCCGATCGCCCGTGCTGCCGGATCGATTCGGCGAGCTCGCGGACGGTGTAGAGCCGCTGCATCTCTTCTTCGGGCACGTCGGCGCCGAAGCGCTGCTCCAGCGCCGTCATCAGCTCGACGCGCTCCATCGAGTCGAACCCGAGATCGAGCTCGAGGTTGGCGTCCGGGGTCAGCACCACGCCCGCCCGCAAGGCCGCGCCCATGACCTCGAGGATGGGCGCGAGCTCGGGGCGCGCCAGCCAGGCCCGATCGGCATCTGACAGCGCGGGTCCGCCGGGCGCCTCTTTCGCCTGCGCCGTCGCACGCACCCGCCGCTCGATTTCGAAGCGCTTGATCTTGCCCGTGCTCGTTCGCGGCAGCGGCTCGCGCCAGATCTCGTATCCGAGGACGCGTTTGTGATGCGGCAGATGAACCGATGCGCCTTCCATCTCGAAGCGCAGGAGGTCGCCGATGTTCGTCACCTTGCGCTCGCGGACGACGTCCTCATTCGGCACGACCACCGCATACAGCCGCTCGGCCGATGGCTCGCCCGGCCTCGCGAGGCCGAGCACGCAGATTTCCTTGATGACGGCCGACTTGCGATAGACCGCCTCGATCTCTTCCGGGTAGATGTTCTTGCCCGAGCTGAGGACGATGATCTCTTTGCTGCGGCCGGTCACGACCAGACGGCCGCCGTCGTCGAGGCGTCCGAGGTCGCCGGTCTTCAGCCAGCCATCCACGAGGGCCGCGGCTGTGGCGTCGGGCCGGCGAAAGTACTCACGCATCACGACCGGCCCCCGGATCAGAATCTCGCCGTCAGCTGCTTGATCGTCGGTCGTTGTCCCGGGTGCGATGCGGATCTCGACGCCAGGCAGCGGCGGGCCGACGGTTCCGAGGTGGTGGTCGCCCTGGTGCATCAGCGTTGCCGCCCCCGACGTTTCCGTCAGGCCGTACGCCTGGAGGATGTTGAAGCCGAGGCCGTACAGGTCCCGCCCGATCTCGGGATCGAACCGCGATCCTCCGGTTACCAACACCCGCATTCGGCGGCCGACGACCGCGTGCACGCGGCCGAAGCACAGGCGGCCCACATTCAGGCCCACCCGCCGGAGCCGGCCGTTGAGATCGACCAGCACGCGGAAGAGGCGCCGGGACAGGGCGCCCCGCCTGGCCACCTCGGACATCACACGCTGGTGAATCAGGTAGAAGAACTGCGGCACGCACGCGAAGATTGTGACGCCGCGCTCGTTGAGCGCCCGGAGCAGCTCCGTCGTATTGACCGTCTCGAGAAACACGACGCGCGCGCCAATCGAGAGCGGCAACAGCAGGTTGGCCATTTGCGCCAGCGCGTGAAACAGCGGGAGCACGCCGAGAATGCAGTCCGTCTCGGTCACGCGCACGATCGAGAACGCACCGTGCCGTTCCGCCAGCAGGTTGGCGTGCGTCAGCACGACGCCCTTCGGATCGCTCGTCGTGCCCGATGTGTACAGGATTACCGCAGCATCGTCGGGACGCGCCGGGCAGGCGGGCAGAGGCGGCGCGGGCATGCGCCCGGTGACCATCGCGTCGAAGCTCACGGCCCCGGCGCTCTCGCCGTGCAGCAGGACGATGCGGCAATCGGCATTCGCGGCCGCACGCGCGGTCGTCACGGTCTCGACATATTTCGGCGATGTGAACACGACCCGCGCGCCGGAATCGCGGATGAGCGTCTCGACCTGTGCCGCCTTGTACGCCGTGTCGAGCGGCACGGCGACGGCGCCGCGTCGCAGGACGCCGAGGTACGCGGCACACCAATGCCCGTCGTTGTCGGCGAGGATCGCACAGCGATCTCCCGCTGCGATGCCAATCGCCGCCAGCCAGGCGGCGGTGCGCTCCGCCATCTCGCGAAGGCGGTCGTAGGTGATCGAATCGAGGGAATCGCGGTGCTGAAGCTCGATGGCTATCCGCGCGGCATGGTGCCGCGCGGCGTCAGCGAACAGCTCGTAGAAGTTCTGCATGCGCGGCTGCAGCGTCGCGCATGATAGCAGAGCGGCTGAGTCAGCCGACCTTCGACAGCATCACCCGGATGGGCGCTCCGTCCATCTGGATATCGAGCTGCGCAGTCCCCTGCGCGACGAACGTGACGCTGCCGTGCGCGGTGGACTTCTCGCAGCCGGTCGGTTGCACGCTGAAGATGACCGTTCGGCCGGAGAACATCGCCCGCTTGAGCGGCAGTGGCGGCCGTAACGCCCCCGGCGCGGCGTTGGCGACGAGCATGTTGCCGGTCACCGCGCCGTGCGTGACGAGCAACTCCAGCGTCACGGCGCGACCGGTGTCGGTCTTGCCCGACCAATGCCCGGCAATCGTGCCAAGCATCGCGTCGGCAAAGAGGGCGGCGCGCGGCCCGCCCTCGTTGAGGGACGACAGGCCGTCGTCGACGAGGGGGATTACGGCGGCGGATGTGTGGGCGACGACCAACAGCACCAAGACTGGGGCGAGACCGACCGTAGGGCGGACCATGGTGTTGCCTGCAGTTTTGGCGAGAAGCGTGCCAGGGGATTCCACGCTCGCCCGCGATGGATTTGGCTCATTAGACGGAGGTGGACCCCTGGAGGTTTGCTGGCCTGTGCCGGTCGCGGGACTCGATCGTCCGAAACCGGACGGTTCCCGGCCCCGAACGGAAGGCGAAGTCGGTCCGGCGCTGGACTGACAACTTTCTCTGGCGCGAGACAGACAACCTGCACGGGGGCAATGGTTTAGTGGCCTCGCCGAGCCCCCGTCCGCGAGCGCCTCAGGACGGGCCGTCCGCAACAATTCGCAAAATTGGGCCGAATTTCGTTGATCTTGGCCTAGTTGACCGGTATACTAGGAGGGTTCCACACGTTCCATTCCTTGGGACCTACCACCTTCTTCGCAAACGGGGGACTCGTGACTTTCCAGGTCGGTGACAAGGTCATTTACCCGAACCATGGTCTTGGCGTTGTCGAGCGTATCGAAGACAAGACCATCCTCGGCACCACGTGCGGGTTCTATCATCTCAGGATCGTCTCCAACGAAACCACGGTTCTCGTGCCAATCGCCAATGCCGGCGAAGTCGGGCTGCGGCGTGCGATTTCGGATTCCGACGTGGAGGAGCTGTTCGGCCGTCTGGGGGACGGCAAGATCGACGACCATCAGAACTGGAAGGGGCGCTTCAAAGACAATTCGGACAAGATGCGAAGCGGTTCGATCTTCGACATGGCTGACGTGCTCAAGAGCCTGACGTTCCTGGCGCGGTCCAAGAGCCTGTCGTTCCGCGAGAAGCGCATGCTCGATCGCGCGCGCGCCCTCATCGTCACCGAAGTGTCGGATGTCATTCGCGAAAAGCCGGTCGCCGTCGAAGGACGCGTGGATCAGGCGCTCGAGCGTTGCTTCACGGCAAAGGCTCGGGCCGCGCAGCGCGCCGCCACGGTGCGCCCCAAGCCGAAGGTCGCCGCCCAGCCGCTCGTCGCGCGGGCGAACGCCTCGACGCCGCGTCGCACCACGCCGTCGCGCGCGTCGTAATCCGCAATCCAATCCGCAATCCGCAATCCGCAATTCCAGAGGGCCCGCCGAGGGCCCTTTGGTTTTTCTGCTCCGCCTCCGCGCGAAGCGCTACGGCGAGACCGCGCCGTAGCGTCAGCGAAGGCGGGCGGTAAGATGGGCGCCGCAATGATGACGCTCGTCGCCGCCATCAGATCGCTCGCCACCTACGTCGGCATTGCCCTATACATCCTGGTGGCGGCCCCGCCCGGGCTGCTGCTGGCTTTTCTGTTCGGCTGGAGCGACGTCCTCTACATGCTGGGGCATGGGGGTGTCCGGCTCGGTCTTCTGCTGTCGGGCATCCAGTGCTCGGTCACCGGGCTCGAGCGCGTCCCCCGCGATCGTGCGGTCGTCTTCTGCGCGAATCATCAGAGCAACGTCGACCCGCCGATCCTGTTCACATTTCTCCACCCGCGTCTTCACATCCTGTTCAAGGCCGAGCTCCTGAAGCTGCCGCTGCTCGGCCGCGTCTTCCTGGCGGGCGGCTTCGTCCCGGTCGTCCGTGCGAATCGCGAGCAGGCGCTGGCCTCGATTGCCGCGGGCGCGGAGTCGCTGCGGGCCGGCAACAGCTTCCTCATCTTTCCGGAAGGTACGCGTTCGCGCGCGAGCGAGATGTTGCCGTTCAAGAAGGGCGGGTTCATCATGGCGCTCACCGCGCAGGTCCCGGTCGTCCCGGTGGCGATCCACGGTGGCCGGGCGGCGATGCGGAAGGGCAGCCACCTCGTCTGGCCGGCGAGGGTTCGAATCGCCGTGGGCGAGCCGATCGAGACGCGCGGCCGGACGCTGCAAGAGCGGGATCAGCTGATTGCGGAAACGCGCGACCGGATTGCAGCGATGCTGCCCGGCTAACTGGGGACAGGCCCCAACAGAGGTTCGTCATGGACACCCTGGTCTTCCTCGGTCGCACGCTCGGCTTCTCGGTGGCCGCAGGGGTGAACCTCTATGCGACGGTCGCCCTGATTGGCCTGGCGTCGCGGTTCGGCGTGGTGACGCTCCCATCCGAGTACGCGATTTTCGACAATAACTGGGTGATCGGCATCGCCCTCGTCCTTTACGCCGTCGAGTTCGTCGCCGACAAAGTCCCGTGGGTGGACACGTTATGGGACACCGTCCATACGTTCATCCGGCCGCTCGGAGGAGCCGCAGTAGCGGTGGCCGCGTTGGGCGATGCATCGCCGGGGATGACGGCGATGGTTGCGCTCATGGGCGGCACTGTCGCCGCGGGCGCCCATGCGACGAAGGCTGGCACCAGGGTCGTCGTGAACACCAGCCCTGAGCCGATCTCCAACTGGATCCTGAGCCTCGCCGAAGACGGATTTGTCGTCGCGCTCGGACTGCTGGCGCTGAAGTATCCGCTTGCGGCGCTCGCCGTATCGTCGGTGGTCATCGTGGGAATCCTGATGATTGCCGCTGTCTTGATACGGGCCTTCAGGCGACGGTTTGGACGCGCGACCGCGCCGGCGGCGCCGTCCTGAAAGAATTCGAGAATTCGAGAATTCGAGAACTCGAGAAATGCCGGATGATCCGGGACGCCCTTCTCGAGTTTTCGAATTTCTCGAGTTTTCGACTTCTCCGCTCGCGCCCGGTCCTTGCCATCGCCCCGGGCGAGGTCTACACTGCCGGGTGCCGTGCCATTGCGCCGCCTCCTGCCGGGCGGGCTCGTGACCTACCTTCTTCGCAGTCTCTCTGGCGCCCGTTTCCGGCGCGTTCTTCGGGTTTCGGGAGCGATTGCCCTCCTGTCGTCCGCGAATGGCATCGCTATCCGTGCGGGTGGCGGCCAGGCGCCGGCGGCGCCATCAACGCAAACCTCGGATGGAGGCGGGGCTAAAGCCCCGCCTCCACAGACGACGACGCCTGACGCCCAGGCGCGCTTTCGCGCCGAGGCCAACTTCGTCCGCGTCGACGTGTTCCCGACCGTCGACGGCAAGCCTGTGCGAGACCTGACGCAGGCCGACTTCGAGCTCCTCGAAGACGGCGTGCCTCAAACCATCCGCACGTTCGAGCAGGTGACAGTCCGCGGCCCAGGCCCCGATACGGTCCGCCGCGAGCCGACCAGCGCGCGCGAGAGCCGCGAGATGGTCGAAAGCGGTCGCGCGCGCCTCATCGTGATCTTCCTCGACACCTATCACGTGGACTACGCGGGATCGCATCGCATGCAGCGCACGCTCGTGAACCTGCTGAATCGCGTGGTGGGTCCCGACGATTTGTTTGCCGTGATGACGCCCGACATGTCGGCGAAGGACATTGCCTTCGCCCGGCGCACCGACACGGTTGAAGGCTACCTGTCTCGGTATTGGTTCTGGGGACAGCGCGACAAGCTGTTTCCCGACGATCCGGTTGAGCAGGAATACCTCATATGCTATCCGGACAAGACGGTGGATGGCGGCATCTCGGGGCAGGAGAGGTTTGACGGCGTCGCCGAGGAGATGATCGCGCGGCGTCGCGAGAAGCAGGTGCTGGATGCGCTCGACGACCTGTCGAAGTATCTGCGCGGCCTTCGAGACGAGCGTAAGGCCGTCATCACCATTACCGGAGGATGGGTCCTGTTTCGCGAGAACCCAAATCTGACGCGAAACGGCCGCACCCCGCCGATGCAGGCCGGTATCACGCCGCAGGGCAAATTGTCGTCGGACCGTGAAGCGACCGAGATCGGGTTCTCTCGTCGCAACTGCGAGCGCGATCGCATGAATCTGGCGATGCTCAACAACTGGCAGACGTTCCGCGACTTGATGGAAGACGCAAATCGCGCCAACGTCAGCTTCTACCCGGTCAATGCGCTCGGCCTGGTCGCGCTCGACAAACCGATCAACAAGGACGACATCCTCGAAGGCGAGGCGCAGGCGCTCGTTGCGACCGGACACCCGGTGCAGAACATCGCGGCGTCGCCCATTCACGCCTCCCAATCCCTGGTTGCCAGCCGCTCGGAGAATCTTCGCACGCTGGCCGAGAACACGGACGGCCTTGCCGTGGTCGACACGAACGACCTCGATAAAGGCATCCGGCGGGTGGTCGACGATCTCACGTCGTACTACTTACTGGGCTATTACTCGACCAACACCAAGCTCGATGGCAAGTTCCGCAAGCTCACGGTTCGCGTGAAGCGTCCGAATGTCGACGTCCGCGCGCGGCACGGCTATCGCGCCGCGACACGGGAGGAGATAGAGGCGGGGAAGACGGCGGCTGCTACGGTCGAAGCGTCCGCGCCTCCGGCACTGGTCCAGGTCGCGCTGAACTCGCTCGGGAGCGCACGCCAGGGGGTGCCGCTCAGGACGTCTGTGAGCTATGCGCCGATTGGCCCAGACGAAGGGACCGAGCGCCGCGTGCACCTGTGGGCGCTCACCGAGCTCGACCCGTCCGTGGTTCGCGCCGGCGAGTGGCTGGGCGGCGGCTCCGTCAGCGTCGCCGTGCTCTCGGCGGATAACGAGGTACTGACCGAGTCCACCACGCCGCTGCCCGCCGGCCAGCGCGCGCTGGCTGTCGATCTTGGCGAGGTGGTGGTCCCTGAACGCGATGTCATGGTGCGGACGCGGGTCACGCCGACGCAGGAAGGCCTGCCGTACAGCGACACGATCCGGCTATCGGAAATCTCGGCGCCGGGGCGCCCGATCGTTCTCCGGCGAGGACCGACGACGGGCATCAAGTTCGTCCCGACGGCGGACCTGCAGTTCCGTCGCACCGAGCGCGTGCGGCTCGAGTTGCCGACCATGGCCGTGGTGACCGCGACGAGCGGGGAAGTCCTCGACCGCGCGGGGAAGCCCATTCCGCTGACCGTGATCGCCACCACGCGCACGGAGGCGGGAATCACGTGGGCCTCGGCCGAGCTCAATCTGGCGCCGCTGGCGGCTGGCGATTACGTGCTGAAGCTGAAGGCCGAATCTGCCGGGAAAACCGAGGAAGTGGTGACGGGCTTTCGGTTGGTGCCATAGACAAGGCGGACACCAGTAGGGGCGCATGGCGATGCGCCCCGGTAGGGTTTGCCCGGTGTTCTTTGCCACATGTAGGGCGGACCTTCAGGTCCGCCTACGAGCCCCCCGTTGTGAAGGTCAGCGCCCAGGGTTTCATGGGCGAGCCGTCGGTGCCGAGGATCCCGTCCTTCAGGTGCACCTCGACGATCCGGAACCGCTCGAGCCCCGGGTCGAATGTGATCTCCATCACTCGCGCGCCGGGGTTGTACCCCACTCGCGCCACCACCGGCGGCGGCTCGGGCTCGCCGCGCTCGCGCGACTGCGTCATCGAATAGCTCACTTCGATGCGTCCCTTCAGCGTCGCCGGATCGATATCCCGTGAGAACTGAATTCTGACCTTGGTGTCTTGCGCGACGTCCGTTTCCTCAGCAGTTGGCGCACTGAACAGCACTTCCGGAGGCATCACGGTCGGCGCGACGGTCACCTGCTCGGCGCGTGCATCCGCCTGGGGTGAGGTTTCTGCAATCTGTTGCGCGACGATCGAGACCAGCCCGCGCTCCCACTTCACCGTGCCGCTGACCTCGATCCAGCGCTGGGTGTCGAGCCGCGAGGTGACATCGAAGCTGAAGCCCCGGCCTTTCGGCTGTTTGCCGGTCACCCAGATCGCCGAATCAGCGGATCGAATGACGAAGTCGCGCGAGCCATTGCCGGTGACCGGGGCCTGCGGCAGATCGCCGTACAGATTCCTGCCCCTGAACTGTCCCTTTACGGTGACGTGTTGGTCGGCGTAGCGCTCGGGCGCGAGCGCCAGATTGCGCACCGATGGCGCGACGAGCGACTCGGCCGGCATGGCGGCCGTGACGTTCACGATCACGATCTCGCCGGGCTTCGGCCAGCGCGCTCCGGCGTCCAGCGCGACAAACTGCCTGAGGTCGCGGCCCGACAGCCGCGGGTCGTCGGGCTGCATCCGGCCGAGATCCCACACCTCGCCGCGGATTTCGAGAAGACCGCTGCCCGAGACACCGCTCTTCAGCAGGGCCGGAATCCGCGATTCGCCGGCGACCAGCGACGCACGCTCGCCGTCCTGCTGCAGCTCGGCGCGGAGCAGCACCGGCTGGCCGTTGTAGAACGCGGGATAGCTCCGGATCGCCTCGAGCGTCGCGGCGCGCCGCGATAGCGTCTGCCCAGAGACGGCGCTGGCCGCCACGAGCGTGGCGGCCAGGACGCCTGCGGAAATACGTGTTGGAGAGGGCTTCATCATTCCAGGCGTCGGCGCGCGACGCGCGCCAACACGACAGCCAGTACCAGAAAGACGACGGCGCCGGCAATCTGGCCGACGCCTCCATCATGCAGGAACGGAATCAACCCCGTCGTCGCCGCATCGTCGGCCGCCTCGACGATGCGGCTGCCATACAGGACCGCATAGACGATCCCCGCAATCGAGCCGCCGGCGATCAGGCCGGAACTGAACAGCGTGCCGGAGCTGATCTCGGATTCGCTGCGCCGGACCGGTCTCACGCTCGACGAACCAGCGCACGAGGCCGCCAACGAAGATGGGCGCGGTGGTCGCGATTGGCAGGTACGACCCGACCGCGAACGACAGCGACCGCACGCCACAGAGCTCGAGCACGATCGAAACCGAGACGCCGCACAGCACCAGGCCCCACGGGAGATTCTGACTCAGCAGTCCCTTGATGATCGTCGACATCAGCGTCGCCTGCGGCGCCGGCAGCGACTGCGATCCGATGCCCATCACGTCGTTCAGATACAACGTGGTGAAGCCAATCACGAGCGCCGAGACGACGACGCCGATGATGAGACCGATCTGCTGCGAGCTGGGCGTTGCGCCGACTAGGAAGCCGGTCTTGAGGTCCTGCGAGGTCGCGCCGGCGATGGCGGCGGCGATGCACACGACCGATCCGACACAGATGGCCATCGGCGCGTAGGCGTCGCCGGTCCAGCCAATCGCGACGAAAATCGTGCAGGTCAGGATCAGCGTGGCGATCGTCATCCCTGAGATGGGATTCGACGAGTTGCCGATGAGCCCGGTGATTCGTGACGACACGCTGACGAAGAAGAACCCGAACACGATGGTGAGCACGGCGGCCAGCGGGTTGCCCCAGGTCGGCAGCTTTGGAACGACCACCAGGAACAGCGCCAGCGCCAACGAGCCGAATATGACGACCGTCAGTGGAAGATCGCGCTCCGTGCGGACGTGTTCGGTGCCCCCCGCCGTCTGTCCCAGCCCCTTCATGCTTTCGCGGAACGACGCGATGATCGTCGGCAGCGTGCGGCCCAGCGTGATCAGGCCCGAGGCCAGCACGGCGCCTGCGCCGATGTAGCGGATGTAGGCGCTCCAGATCTGTCCCGGTGCCATCTCGGACAGCTTCAGGCCGCTTGCGGGGACGGGCGGGAACGGCACCGGAATGTACTGGCCCAGGATCGTCAGGAGCGGCACCAGCACGAGCCACGACAGGACACCGCCGGCGAACATGACACCGGCGATGCGCGGGCCAATTACGTAGCCGACACCCATGTACTCCGGCGAAATGTCGATGTTGACCGTCGCGTTGGGAAAGAAGCTGCGCACCGGCATCGAGTAGCCGACCGCAGTCGGAATATCTGGACGATCCAGGACAGCGCCTTCCAGGCCATCCCGACGGCCAGACCGAGAAACACCGTTCCCGCCAATGCGCCGCCGCGCTCACCCGCGATCAGGACGTCCGCGCAGGCGGTGCCTTCCGGATAGGGCAGAACGCCGTGTTCCTTGACGATGAGCGCCCTGCGCAGCGGCACCATCATCAGGACTCCGAGGATGCCGCCCGCGAACGCCAGCAGGAGAATCTGGAGGTAGTTGAAATAGCCGGGCCCGTAGGGCAGCAGGAAGAGGAGCGCCGGAATCGTGAAGACCACGCCCGAGGCGAGCGATTCGCCGGCCGAGCCGATGGTCTGGACGATGTTGTTCTCGAGGATCGTCGAGCCGCCGAGCCGTTTGAGCACCGAGATCGCGAGCACCGCGATCGGGATCGACGCGCTCACCGTCAGGCCGGCGCGCAGGCCGAGATAGACAGTCGAGGCGCCGAACAGCAGCCCGAAGAGCGCCCCGAGCACGATCGCGCGCGGGGTGAACTCGGGCAGCACCGTCGAGGCGGGCACGTACGGTTGAAACGCCGCGGGCGCTGGTGCGTCTGGCGGGGCGGCAGTCGGCGCGTGAGCCATAGGCGCGGATTCTAGCATTGCGTCTCTTGCCCGCGGGGCGGCCGGACGCGGTACAATCGCCGGAATCTTGTGAAAGCCTCGAACAAACCACGTCCGCTGCCGGAACAGGTCTCCGAGCTCACCACCAACCGGTTGTCGATTTACCTGCGCTGCCTCACCGAGCTGGACGCGGCCGGCGTGCTGACGATCTCGTCTCAGGGGCTTGCCGAGCAGTTCCACCTGAATGCCGCGCAGATTCGGAAGGACCTCGCCAACTTCGGCGAGTTCGGCGTGCGCGGCGTCGGCTACTACGTCAAGGATCTGAGGCGTCACGTCCGCCAGATCCTCGGCCTGGATCGCAAGCTGCGCGTCGCAATCATGGGCGCCGGCAACCTGGGCCTGGCGCTTGCCGACTACCCTGGGTTTCGTCAGGAGGGCTTCGAGATCGTCGCGCTGTTCGACGTGCTGAACGAAAAGGTCGGCCACGTCTCGCGCGGTGGCGTCGCGATCTTCGACGTGCGGCAACTGAAACGCGTCGTCAAGCACGAGCGGATCAGCATCGCCGTCATCGCCGTGCCGGTCTCGGCCGCGCAGCCCGTCGTGAATCAGGTGGTGGGGGCGGGCATCAGGGCCGTCCTCAACTTCTCCCCCGGTCCGCTGACCGTCCCGGCGGACGTGAAGTTGAAGAGCGTCGATCTGACCCAGTCACTGGAGAGCCTCTCGTTTTTCCTCGCGAGAGGCGAGAATGTGGAATGAGATAGAAATCGGGAACTCGAGAAATCGAGAACTCGAGAACTACGAGAAATGCCGGATGAGCCCCGACATTCTCGCAGTTCTCGAGTTTTCGATTGTCTCGATGTTCTATACGGTTTCAGCTTGCAGCAACTCCTCGTATGCCGCTTCGTACTGCGGCACTACCCGATCCGCGGCATAGCGCTCGACGGCAACCGCGCGCCCGGCGCGCGCCATCCGCCGGTGCAAGACCTCGTCGGTCAGCAGCCGAACAGCACTGGCGACCATTCCGTCGAGATCGTCCGGCTCGTGCAGGAAGCCGCTGATCCCGTCGTCGATGACCTCAGGCAGCCCGCCGACGCGCGAGGCAATCACCGGCACCTCGCAAGCCATCGCCTCGAGCGCCGCAAGACCGAAGCTTTCGGTCGCTGACGGCAGCAGGAAGAGGTCCGAGGTCGCGAACAGCCCGACGACGTCGTGCACTTCGCCCGCATATTCGATATCGGGCTCGAGGCCCGCGGCGGCGATCTGGGCGCGCGCGCCGGGCATTTCTGGACCATCGCCGACCAGCACCAGCGTCGCCGGCAGCTGCTGCCGGATCCGGCGAAACACCTCGACCAGCGCACCGATCCGCTTCACCGGCCGGAAATTCGAGACGTGCACCAGCCGCTTCCGCGACCGGTCGGTACGGGGAACGGCGATCGGCCGGAAGCGGGTAACGTCGAGGAAATTGGGGATCACCCGGATCTCGCGCGCGATGCCGAGCGAGTCGCACGTGTCCTCCCGCAGGCTCTCGGACACCGCCGTGACGCCGTCGGACTGATCGATGCAGAACGCCACCGTTTCCGAGTACCGACGGATCGCTGCCGACGAGCGTGATGTCGGTGCCGTGCAGCGTCGTCATGATCTTCGGCACGCGATCGGTGGCGTGCGCCGCCATGATCTGGCGGGCGAGATAGGCCGCGGCCGCGTGCGGCACGGCGTAGTGCGCGTGCACGACGTCGAGATGGTAGCGCCGCGAGACCTGCACGATTTTCGTCGCCAGCGACAGCGCGTACTGCGGCTCGCGGAAGAGCGGATAGGCGGGTGTGGAGACCTCGTGGAACGCCAGCCCCCGCTTGCCGGTGGGAAACCGGAACGGCGGTTCGGTGCTGAGGACGTGGACGTCGTGGCCGCGGTCGGCCAGCTCGATCGCCAGCTCGGTCGCGACGATGCCGCTGCCGCCCGTCGATGCATAACAGACGATCCCGATGTTCATGATGTCGTCGGCCGCGCGGCGCGCTGCCGAAGCAGGTGGCGCCGCACCAGCGGTTCGCGCACGACGAAGCCTTCCGCCCAGCGGACGCCGACGCGTGCGCCGAACTGCGCATCCCGGCTTTCGACGAGCTGTTGAAACAGGGGAGACATCAGGCGGGTCGGTTCGGCATCGGGGGCGGCGGGTGCGAATTGCGAGCGATGACACGCCAGCGCGCGCCGTTTCGTCTCGTAGTGTTCCGAGACGTCGATGACGAACGACGGCTCTACGGAATTGTTGATGAAGTAACAGACCAGCCAGTCAGGCTTCCACGGCGCGCCTTCGGCGTCGAAACGCCGCAGGCCGCTGCTGAACGCGGCGGCGCGCACCAGGGCGTGGGCGGCCACATGATCCGGATGCCGATCCGATTCGTGCGGCAGCGCAATCGCTGGTGGTCGACAGCGGCGGATCAGCTCGACAATCGGGCGCACCTGTTCGGGCGTCTCGCGCAGGTGACGATCGGGAAGCCCGAGATTCAGGCGCCACGCCGCGCCGAGCACCGCGCAGGCTTCCTCGGCTTCGCGCACACGCTCTTCCGGAGTGCCATTGGTGCCCATCTCGCCGCGCGTGAGATCGCAAAGGCCCACCGATAACCCGCTCGCTGCGTGATGCGCGACGGTCGCGCCCATGCCGATCTCGATGTCGTCAGGATGCGGCCCGAACACGAGCACGTCAACTGGCGCGATCGTCATAACGCGCTGGGCACCGGGTGCGCGGGCGCGCGATACGTGCCGCCCCGGCCGCCGCTTTTCGTCAGGAGCCGGACGCGCTCGATGACCATGCCGCGATCGGCCGCCTTCAGCATGTCGTAGATCGTGAGCGCGGCGACGCTGGCCGCGGTCAGCGCTTCCATCTCAACGCCGGTCTGGCCCGAAACGTGGACGGACGCGACGATGCGATAGCCGCCGCGCGCAGCAGAGATGTCGAGCGCGACATGGGTCAGCAGGAGGGGATGGCAGAGCGGGATGAGATCTGCGGTGCGCTTGGCCGCCTGGATGCCCGCGATCCGAGCGATCTCGAGCGGGTTCCCTTTCCTGGCCGCGCCGCTCGTGGCCAGCCGCCGGGCCGATGCCGAGACGCGGATGAAGGCTTCCGCGGTCGCGGTGCGATCGGTCACCGGCTTGTCGCCGACATCGACCATGCGGATACGCCCTGCTGAATCCAGATGACTGAGCGAGGGATGCCGGCCGCGGGCCATCATCGCAGCATAGCAGAAGAAGAAATCGAGAACGTCGAGAACTCGAGAACTCGCGAACGGAGCGGGGCCCAAGATGCCGCGTTGGGGATGGGACGCGAGACCGACACAGAGCGTCGGGATGATTCCCGGCGCTTCAGATTTCTCGAGTTCTCGATTGCTCGAGTTTTCGATTGCTATCGTGATTCTGCTTTGGCGGCGGCTCGATATGAATGATGGCGTCGCCAATCTCGGGCAGGCGGGCCATCAGCCGGTCCTTGACCTCGTGCGAGATTGCGTGGGCCACGTCGAGCGGGGTCTCGGGCGCCATCCAGATGTGCAGATCGAGGAACACGAAGTCGGCCGAACCGCGTGTGCGGATGGCGTGACAGCCGAGGACGGCGGGCACCTGCATGACGATCGAGCGGACCTCGCTCTCGGGAATCATGACGCGGTCGGCGAGGATGTTGGTCGTCGACCGCACGATCTGCCAGGCGGCAATGCCGATGAAGCCGACCACGACGAACGCCGCAATCGAATCGAGCACCGGGTAGCCCAGCGCCGAGCCGGCGAGCGCGATGATGACGGTCAGCGATGTCAGGACATCGCTCCGCGTGTGCAGCGCGTCGGCGAGGAGCACTTCGCTCGCGAGGCGCGCCCCGGCGCGGCGCTCGTAGATCGTCACGCCGAGATTGACGGCCATCGTCGCCAGCATCACGGCAAACGACACGCCGCTGACGACGGGACCGCCGCCGTGCACGAACCGCTGCCACGCCTCCCGTCCCACTTCGATCATCACGACCAGCAGGAACGCCGCGATGGCCGCGGCCGACATCGTCTCGAACTTGCGGTGGCCGTAGGGATGATCGACGTCCGGCGGCTTGCGCGCGATCCGCACACCGAGCAGGGCGGCGACGTTGGAGAAGGAGTCGGTCAGCGAATGCAGCCCGTCCGATACCACGCTGACGGCACCGGTGGTGAACCCCAGCACGAGCTTGCTGACGGCGACGGCGAGATTGAGGAAGAGGACCTTGAGAAGAACGGCCGCGACGGCCTTGTAACGATCCGTCACCGTCGCGGCGTATCGAGCGTCAGAAGATGCGAGCGGATGGCACGGGCCACCAGCGAACCTGGACCTTGCCGATGATGTACTTCTTCGGGACCATGCCCCAATGACGGCTGTCGGAGCTGTTGTTGCGATGGTCGCCCATCACGAAATAGTACCCTTCGGGCACGACGCTCGGGCCGTAATCATCGTGACTCCGATACTCGGGCGGCACGAAGTCGTCGCGCATCGGCGTATCGTTCACGTACACCTTGCCGTCGACGATGCGAACGACGTCGTTCTCTTCGGCGATCACGCGCTTGACGAAGGATTTGTTCGGGTCGAGCGGGTAGTACAGCATCACGATGTCGCCGCGCCGTGGATCGGCAAGGCGATACGCGAGTTTGTTCACGATCAGGCGGTCCTGGTCCGCGAGGGTCGGCGCCATGCTCTGCCCTTCCACGCGCGCCACCTGAAAGCCGAAGGTGACAATCAGCGTCGCGTAGACGGCGGCCGAGAACAGCGTCTTGAGCCACGCAACCAGCTCGTCGCGAACTTGACCGAGGTGAAAGCCCTGTACCGGGTGGACGTGGTGTCCGCCGGGCAGCGGCGAGAGCGGGTCTCCGGCTAAAGTTTCAGATACTCCCGCAGGCGGCGGGTCTGGGATCGGCTGACCGGAATTTCCGTCGCCTTCGCGTCCTTCATCCGAAGGATGTAATTCCTGCTGAACCAGGGGACTATCTCCTTGATTTTGTTGATGTTGACCAGGTGAGACCGGTGTACCCGCCAGAACACTGCGGGGTCCAATCGTGCCTGCAGTTCATCAAGCGTTCTGAAATTGCACGTGCCGGAGACGTGCCCAGTCACAATATTAATCGACTCGTCGGCCATCGAGGCAAAAATGATGTCCTCGGCCTGGACGAGCAGGAACCGTTCGCCCACTTTCACCGCGACCTGCTCGGGACGTGCGGCCTTGCGTGCCTCCACGAGTTGGACGATCCGCTCCAGCTGATCGTTCAGGGGCACGTCAGGGGCCATCCGCCGCCGGGCCCGCTGGATGGCGGTTTCGACCCGCGCCGCCTCGATCGGCTTCAGCAGGTAGTCCACGGCGTTGACGTCGAACGCCTCGATCGCGTGCTGGTCGTACGCGGTGACGAAAATGATCGTCACGGGCGGCTCGCGCTCCACCAGCTTGCGGGCCAGCTCGAACCCGGTCAGACCGGGCATCTGGACGTCGAGGAACACGAGGTCGGGCGTGTGGCGCCCGATCGCGTCGATTGCTTCGAAGCCGTTTCCGGCCTGGGCGACGACTTCGATCCCGCCCACCTCGTCGAGGACGTAACAAAGCTCTTCGCGCGCCAGCTGCTCGTCGTCCACGACCACCGCGCGCAGCAGTCGATCAGGCACTGGCGCGTTCCTCGGCGACGATATCCGGGATCTCGAGGCGGACCGACGTGCCGCGTCCGAGCTCGGTCGACAGGCTCACGGCGCTTCGCGCGCCGTAGATGACGCGCAGGCGTTCGTTCACGTTGCTGAGGCCGATGCCGTCCGAGAACGCGGTCTCGCGCCGCTCATCCGTCATCCCCAGCCCGTCGTCCGAGACCTCGATGACCGCGCCGCCGCCGTTGCGCTCGGCGCGAATCGTGATCGTGCCGCCGCCGACCTTGCGCGACAACCCGTGCTTCACGCAGTTCTCGACCAGCGGTTGAAGGATCATGCTGGGAACGAGGACGTCGAGCGTATTCGCCTCGACATTCGTCCGCACGCGAAGCTGCGGGCCGAAGCGAATGACTTCGATGTCGAGGTACTCGTGCACCGCCTCGAGCTCTTCGCGGATCGTGACGAAATGATTGGGATCGCGGAGCCGGCGCCGCAGCAGCGCCGACAGCCGGTGCACGACCATGCGCGCGGTTTCGGGCTGCGAGCGGATCAGCGACGAGATCGAGGTCAGCGTGTTGAACAGGAAGTGCGGGTTGATCTGCGACGCCAGCGCCGAAATCTTCGCCGCCAGCAGCAGCTTCTCCTGCTCCTGCAGTCGATGTTCGATGCGTGCGTTGTTCCAGATTTTGATCGGCGTGGAGACGCACACCACCGTGCCGACGAGCACCAGCGCGAAGGACGCGGCGGACGGTGCGCTCAGGTAGAACAGCCGGTTCGGTCCGAAGCGCAGGCCAATCGCCTGGCGCAGCAGCTCGAGCGCGATCGGCGCGAGGACCAGGATGATCTGCCAGTCCACCTGCAGCCGGCGCGCCATGTGCCAGATGCGGCGCGGCAGCGCCGAGAAGACGAAAGGCGAGAAGTGCCAGATCGCCTCTTTGGGGCAGAGCTCGCGCAGGCCGCCGCCGGCAAACCCGCACCCCACGGCGAACGGCAGAGCGCCCCATTCCCCCGCGATGATGGCCGGCACCGCCGCCAGCGCCCCCACGATGGCGCCCGAGTAGGGGCCGGCGATCAGGCCAACGAGAAACGCGCCCTCGAGGGTCAGATCGGCGGCGTCGTAGCGCAGCAGGATGCGGGAGGCGACACCGAGCGTCAGCGGGGCGCCCAGCGCGAGCGAGAGAATCAGCCTGTCGGGGAAAGCGCGCCGCTCGAAGATCAGGATGTGGCGGAACCGGCGGAACCGCACCAGCATCGTGGCCAGAAGCGCGGTGACCGCCAGCTTGAAGACCAGCGTCGTGAGCAGGAACTGCTCCGGCGGCAGGAAGCGCGGCTCCACGGCTGAATTATCGCCCGAATACGGCCAAGATGTTATGATCGAAAGGTTTACCAGGGAGCGGCATGATTTCCGAGATCATCACGGGCTTTGCCACCACGTTCAAGCACATCTTTCGCAAGCCGATCACGGTGGACTATCCGGACCAGAAGGTCCCGATGTTCCCGAAGTTCCGCGGCAAGCAGGTCTTGATGCGCGATGAGAACGGCCTCGAGAAATGCGTGGCCTGCGGCCTGTGCGCGGTCGCGTGTCCCGCCGACGCGATCTACCTCGAGGCGGCGGAAAACGACGGCAGCGTCATGGCCGGCCCGCGCTACGCGAAGGTCTACCAGATTCACAAGACGCGCTGCATCTTCTGCGGCTACTGCGAAGAGGCGTGCCCGGTCTCGGCCATCTTCATGGGCAAGGATTACGAGACGGCCGTCTACAGCTCGAAGGACTTCATCTGGGACAAGGCCGACCTGCTCGTGCCCGCGCCGGCTGACGCGAAGGCGCCGGCCGCGGCGCAATGACCCCAAGCTTTCTCGAAGCGATCGAACGGCGTGTCCTCGTGTGCGACGGAGCCATGGGGACGATGCTGTACGCCAAGGGCGTCTTCATCAACCGCTCGTTCGACGCGCTGAACCTGGCCCAGCCGGACCTCGTCTGCGAAGTTCATCGCGAGTACCTCCGCGCCGGGGCCGATGTCATCGAGACGAATACGTTCGGCGCTAACGCCGTGAAGCTCGCAGCGTTCGGCATGGCCGACAAGCTGGAGGACGTCAACGTCGCCGGCGCGCGTCTGGCCCGGCAGGCGGCGAGGACCCAGGCGTTCGTGGCCGGGGCGATTGGGCCGCTGGGGATTCGCATCGAGCCGTGGGGCAAGATGAGCGTGGACGAGGCGACGGCGCTGTTCCGCGCGCAGGCGGCGGCGCTCGCCGAGGGCGGCGTCGATCTCTTCATCCTCGAGACGTTCCGCGACGTGAACGAGCTCGGCGCGGCGATCGCGGCCGTGCGAGGTGTCTGCGACCTGCCGATCGTGGCGCAGATGACCACCGAGGAAGACGGTGACAGCCTGGACGGCGTGCCGCCCGAGGAATTCGTCCCGCAGATCGATCGGCTCTCTGCCGACGTCATCGGCCTGAACTGCAGCGTAGGTCCGGCGCCGATGCTCGAAACGATCGAGCGGATGGCCCGCGCCACGACCAAGCGGCTGTCGGCGCAGCCCAACGCCGGACGTCCGCGCGACATCGAGGGGCGCAACATCTATCTCTCGTCGCCCGAATACATGGCGTCGTACGCCCGCCGCTTCGTGCAGCGGGGCGTCCGCCTGGTCGGCGGCTGCTGTGGGACGACCCCCGAGCACATCCGGCAGATCCAGCATGCGGTGCGGGCGCTGGCGCCGGCCGGAGAACGCGTCGCCGTCAGCGGCGGCACTGGTGCCGCCGCCGATGTCTCGCTCGAGCCGCCGGTCCCCCGGGCCGACAAGTCGCTGCTCGCGCGTTCGCTAGCCGACGGCCACTATGTCGTCACCGTGGAGCTTCAACCGCCCAAGGGCCACGATCCCGCCGAGGCCCTGGCGGAGGTGGCGAAGTTCGGCGGGCATGGCGTCAGCGCGATTGCGATCACGGACGGCCTGAAAGGCGGGGCGCGGATGAGCGCGCTGTCGCTGGCCATTCTCGTCCGGCAGCACGCAGGCCTCGAGCCCGTGCTCCAGTACGCCTGCCGCGACCGGTACCTGATCGGCATGCAGTCGGACCTCCTGGGCGCGCACGCGGTGGGCGTGCGGAACCTGGTGGTGTTCACCGGCGATCCGCGGAAGAGCGGTGATTATTCCGACGCGACGCTGGTGTTCGACGTGGACTCGATCGGCCTCACGAATGCGGTTGCGCGATTGAATCAGGGGCGCGACGTCGGCGGCCAGCCGATCGGACGGCCGACGGCGTTTCACGTCGGTGTGGTCGCGAACCCGACGGCACCGCGGATTGACGAAGAGGTGCGGCGGTTCGCGTACAAGGTCGAGGCGGGGGCGGAGTTCGCCGTGACGCAACCGATTTACGACATTGACGCGCTCGACCGCTTCCTCGCGCTGACGGAACGCGTTCGCGTGCCGCTCATCGCGGCGATTCGGCCGTTCGACAGCCTCCTGCACGCCGAGTACCTCGCCAACGAGGTGCCGAACGTGCACGTGCCCGAGGCTCTGATCGATCGGATGCGCCGCGCCGAGGCGCTGGGCGGCGCCGTGGACGAGGGCGTCACGATCGCCTCGGAACTGGCGGAGAAAGTGCGCACGCGCACGCAGGGCGTGCAGCTCGGTGGTGTGCCGTCGGCAGTGCTGGCGGTGCTGAGCAATCTTGGTACGCGCGCGTGAACGGAAGTGGTGGCGGCGGAGCTACATCCGCAAGTTCGTGATGTGGTGGCGGGCTTTAGCCCCGCCGTTCGGTGCGGTATAGCTTGTTTAACCGTTGCGCGCGAAGGTATAGTCCGTTAAATCCGCGGGTGGCAGCACGTTGGCCCACGCCCCGCATAGGTGGAGGAAAGGGCGCCCATGGCTCTGTTCGACCGACGCGGAAGCGCAGATGAAGAATTCGTGGCCTCGTCCGACGTTGCGACCCGCGCGTTGTCGGTCACGGCCGTCGAGACCGATTTTGTCGCCGGCGTCTACGAGAAGCTGGCATCCGTATACGACATCGTCTTCGGACCGACCCTTCACGCGGGTCGGTTGCAGGCGCTCAAGCGGATGGCGATCGCGCCAGGGGATCGCGTCCTCGAAGTCGGCGTCGGGACCGGGATCAACCTGACGCTGTACCCGCGTGACTGCAGCGTGACGGGTGTCGATCTGTCGGACTCGATGCTCGAGCGGGCGCACGAGCGCGTCGCGAAGAACGGCCTCCGTGACGTCCGGCTGCTGCAGATGGATGCGTCGGCGCTGACCTTCCCCGACGAGTCCTTCGATATCGTCTACGCGCCCTACCTCGTCAGTGTCGTGCCCGATCCCGTCCAGGTCGCGCTCGAGATGCGCCGGGTCTGCCGGCCCGGCGGCCGCGTCATCATCCTGAACCACTTCCGCAGCTCGAACCCGCTCGTGTCCTGGGCCGAGCGCTCGATCTCACCGCTGACCGTCCACATCGGGTTCAAGTCCGATCTGGATCTGCCCGCGTTCCTGGCGCAGGCGGAGCTGCACCCGGTCTCGATCGAAAAGGTCAACATCCCGCCGATCTGGTCGCTCGTCACCTGTATCAAAGACTAAGCAGTAGGGCCGCACTTGAGTGCGGCCGGCGAACGGCCCGACTGAAGTCGGGCCCTACTGCGGATCACCACGAATATGCCTTCAAAGGTATTCCCTCGCAACCGCGCCGCTGTCGGTGTGATTGCCGTGCTCGCCTGTGGAGGCGGGGCCTTAGCCCCGCGTGCCTCGGCACCGCCGGCGCAGGAGGTCATCACGCTCGACGTGAGCCGCCCCGGTCCGCCGATCTCGCCGACGATGTTCGGGGCCTTCTTCGAGGACATCAACTTTGCCGCCGACGGCGGCTTGTACCCCGAGCTGGTGAAGAATCGATCCTTCGAGTTCACGGAGCCGCTTTACGCCTGGCGAAGGGTGTGGCGCGACGGCGCCGACGGCGAGCTGACCATCCGCAGCGAAGATCCCTTGAACGCGCAGAATCCGCACTATCTCCGGCTGCGAGTGTACACGCCGGCAGGCGTGTACGGCCTCGTCAACTCCGGATTCCGTGGGATGGGCGTCCACTCGGGAGCCGAATACGTGCTCTCCGCATATGTGCGGACCCATCAGCCCGGACCTCAGGCGCTGTCGGCGCGCCTGACCGACGAGCGCGACCAGCTGGTCGCGGAGGCCACGCTTAGCGGGTTTACGGATCAGTGGAAGCGGTACGAGGTGACGCTGCGGCCCGCTGCAACGAACGCGCGCGCGCAGCTCGAGTTGACGGCCAAAGGTGAGGGCGAGATCGATATCGACATGGTCTCCCTGTATCCGAAGGAGACGTGGCGCGAGCGGCCGAATGGATTGCGAAAGGACCTCGTGCAGCTGCTCGCCGACATGAAGCCCGGCTTCATCCGCTTTCCCGGCGGCTGCATCGTCGAAGGCCGCCGCCTGGAACTCCGCTACGACTGGAAGAAAACGGTAGGCGAGATCACCGAACGGAAGGCGCTGGTCAATCGCTGGAACGACGAGTTCAGCCATCGGCCCGCGCCCGACTACTTCCAGTCGTTCGGGTTGGGATTCTTCGAGTACTTCCAGCTTGCCGAGGACGTCGGTGCGACGCCGCTGCCGATCGTCAACTGCGGCATGGCGTGCCAGTTCAATTCGGCCGAGACCGCGGGGCTCGACGAGTTGGATCCATTCGTTCAGGACGCGCTCGACTTGATCGCCTTCGCCAATGGCCCCGTGGAGAGCCGATGGGGCAAGCTGCGGGCGCAGATGGGGCATCCGGCGCCGTTCAACCTGAAGGTGGTCGGCATTGGGAACGAGCAGTGGGGTCCGCGCTACGTCGAGCGCTACAAGCGGTTTGCGGAAGTACTGAAGAAGGCGCACCCGGAGATCTCGCTGGTATCCAGTGCCGGGCCGGGCTCGTCCGGCAAGGAGTTCGACTACCTCTGGACGAACCTGCGGCAATTGAAGGCGGATATCGTGGACGAGCACTACTATATGGCGCCGAGCTGGTTCCTCTCGAACACCCATCGCTATGATGGCTACGATCGCAGTGGTCCCAAGGTCTTCGCGGGCGAGTACGCGGCGCAGACGTCAGGCGTTGCGAAACCGGACAATCGCAACAACTGGGAAGCCGCCATCGCGGAGGCCGCGTTCATGACCGGGCTGGAACGCAATGCGGACGTGGTCACGATGGCTTCGTATGCGCCGCTCTTTGCGCACGTCGACGCCTGGCAGTGGACGCCGAATCTGATCTGGTTCGACAACCTGCGATCCTTTGGTACCCCCAACTACTACGTGCAGAAGCTGTACGCCACGAACCTGGGCACGCACGTCCTGCGAGTGGACGCCAATGGTTCGGAGAAGAACGCCGAGAACGGGCTCTACACCAGCGCTTCACTCGATCAGAAGAACGGAGAGGTCATCCTCAAGGCTGTGAACACGACCCCCGCGGCGCGGACGCTGCGTGTCGATCTGAAAGGAGTCGCGGGCATTCGGGGCGAGGGCCGCCTCACCGTGCTCGCGAGCGCCGATCTGAAGGCCGAGAACAGCCTGGAACAGCCGAAACGAGTGTCGCCGATGGAGAAGCCTGTCGCCGCGGCGTCAGGTGGCTTCGATCTGACGCTGGAGCCGCAGTCGGTTACGGTGCTGAGAGCGAAGTTTTGACGTGTGGAGGCGGGGCTTAGCCCCGCGCATTCGCGGCCCTGAAGGGCCGCCTCCACAAACGGAACAAAGGCGGAGCTAAAGCTCCGCCCTACATGTGACCGCCCGGGTTAGCATCCCGCGCATGAGACGTATCGGAGTAGCAGTCGCGGTCGCGCTCCTGACGGCCGCGCCAGCGGCGTCAGCGGAGCCTGGAAGGCCGCTGGCCTTTCGTCTGGTGGCGCCTGGCGTCTGGAAGGCGACGCTGGGCACGCCCGAAGATCTCACGCTCCTGACCGCGGCCGGCACGACGCCGGATCTACCGGCTCTCCGCGCGATGACCGCCGCCCCGTTTCCGCTGGCGGAGGACGCCGGCATCGGGCGGCTTGTCGCCAGCCGGCTGGCGCTCCGATTTCCCCTGGCGCCCGACGAAGACGTCTACGGTCTCGGCGTGGACTTCGCCGCCATGCGCCGCACCGGGCTCGCCTTCCAACTGCACGTCGATCACTGGAACGGCAGGACCGGCCGGACGCACGCGCCGGTGCCGTTCTACGTCTCGACGAAGGGGTATGGCGTCTTCATCGACTCGTCGCGATACCTGACGGTGACCGTCGGCCTGGGCGTGCGCACCGCCGCCACCGTCAAGCCACCGCCAATCGATCGCACGTCGCGCTCCAAGGACTGGGTCGAATTCCCTCGCTCGGATTCGAATCGAGCTCCTCGTGCCCGCGCCGGGCGTCGACGTCTACGTCTTCGCGGGCCCGACCATGTTGGACGCCGTGCGGCGGTACAACCTGTTCTGCGGCGGAGGCGCCCTGCCACCGAAATGGGGCCTGGGATTCATGACGCGCACGCCGACGGGCTACTCCGCCGCGCAGGTGCTGGATGAGGTCGCCGCCTTCCGCGCGCGCGGGATCCCGCTCGACATGATTGGGCTCGAGCCCGGCTGGCACGACCACGCCTACCCGACGTCGTTCCAATGGGATCCCGGCCGATTTCCCGACCCTGATGGCTTCCTCACCCGCCTGGCCGCCGGGCACGTCCGCGCGAATCTCTGGTTCAACCCGTACGTCTCGCCGACATCGTCTCTCTATCCTCACCTTCTTCCGTTCGCCGGATCGCACCTCGTCTGGAACGGCATCGTTCCCGACTTCTCGATGTCCGCCGCACGACAGATCTTCGCGGACCACCTGCGCGCGAACGTGCTGCGATCGGCCCCCGGCGCGATCGGTGGCTTCAAGGTGGACGAGGTCGATGGCTTCGACTTCTGGCTCTGGCCCGACCTTGCGGAGTTTCCCTCGGGCCATGACGGCGAGCAGATGCGGCAAACCTACGGGCTGCTTTTGCAGCGCACGCTGATGGAGATCTATCGCAGCCTCAATCAGCGCACGCTGGGCCAGGTTCGCGGCACGAACGGCGGCGCCTCTTCTTTCCCGTTCGTCATCTACAACGACAACTACGACTTCAACGAGTACATCACCGCCGTCGGGAACACCGGCTTCGCGGGGGTCCTGTGGTCTCCGGAAGTCCGCGGCGGTGAAGGCGAGGACATGCTGCGCCGGATTCAGGCGGTGTGCTTTTCACCGCTGGCGCTCTTCAACGGATGGGCGACTGACGTCAAGCTCTGGACGCATGCCGACGTCGCGGACGCTATCCGCGACGTGATTCAGCTCCGCATGAGGCTTTTACCTTACTGGTACACCGCCTTCGCGCAGTACCGGTTCGAGGGCACCCCGGTCGTGCGACCGATGCCTCTCGTCGAAGGCTTTACGATAGAAACCGCCCGGAACGCGACGGATCCCTTCGCCATTCGCCGAGTGGTAGAGATCAAGGATCAGTACATGGTCGGCGATGCCCTGCTCGTGGCGCCCATTGCGCCCGGCGCCAGAACGCGCAGCGTCGTCCTGCCTCCCGGCAAGTGGTACGACTTCTACACCGGTAATCTTGCCGGCGAGCACGAGACCATCACTGTGACGCCGCCGCTCGCGCAGATACCGCTCTTCGTGAAGGACGGCGGGCTCGTGCCGATGATTGCGGCACGTCAGTTCGCCCCCGGCCGGGACGAGGTGTTGCCGCTCGACGTGCGGTATTACGGCCACAAGCCGGGCAGCATGCTGCTCTACGACGATGATGGCGAGACCTTCGATTACGAGCGCGGCAAGCGATCGTGGACGCGGCTCACGATGACGCGTGAGGAGTCTGGTGGGAGAGTGGCCCCGTCTTCAGACGCAAACGGCGGACGCTGGCGGTATTCGGACGTTCGATTCATTCAGATGACGAAGTGAGTTCGAACGGCGCGTCCTAGATGTGACTGGCGATAACGGTCGCCGCGCGCGCCGCGCCGCCCACATTTGCGGTTTCCGGCGGACCGGGCAGCGCGAGCACGCGATCGAGCGCGTCCTGCCAGTTGCCGGCAAGCAGATCCTCGTTCGAGATGAACCCGCAGCGCAGCCATCGCGGCATCTCGCGGACCAGCACGTCGTACTCGACGAAGTGTCCGCGCGACGTATAGAGCAGCGCCGTGTCGTTCGCGACGCACTCCGAGATGATCCCATAGCCTGGCTTGGTGATCACGACATCGACCGCGCCGACAACATCTTCGTAACGCAACCCGTGGGCGTAGAGGCGCTGCTCGTCCACCATCCGGACGTTCGCAGGCAACGCGGCCAGATCCTGCGCCTGCGGCTGGTCGGCCCGCCTGTTGGCGCCAACATCGGCCGTGGTCACGATCAGATAGTCGCGCAGCGAGGCCATCCGGCTGAGCTCGATGCTTGAAAGGCCGTAGCCGCCGAACGACAGCAGCACGAGCGCTCGGTCGAGCGGCAGATCGAGCGCGCATCTCACATCCCGCGGATCGCGCTGCGTTCGTCGAGCGATGAACGGTAGATCGATGATCTGGTCGAACATCGCGAAGCCGCCGTGCATCGGCAACCGCAGCGCCAAATCCGCGCTCGAATACGCCTCGCGAATCCGATCCACGAATCGGCTGCCCGCCGGCATCCAGTCCCGATAGCCCTCGTAGATCCAGTCCCAGGTGAAATTGCCGAGGGCGATCGCCGGAATCCCGGCGAGACGCGCGGCCGCACACGCAAGCGGGGGAATATCGCCGACGACGAGACGCGCCTTTCGCGCCTGCAGCCACCGCGCTTCGTGCTCGGCGAGCTCGTCAAACCGCTGATAGAAGGCGGACGCACGGCGAACTGTCTCGCGTTCGTCCACGCGGAGGCTGTCGATTTGGACGACGCCCGTATCGCACTCGAGCGGTTGCCAGTCGATCGGTCGTGTGAGGGTCAGGTCGAAAATCCAGCGCGGAGCCGAAGTGCGAACCGTCACCGCGATCCCAGGCTGGCGCTCGCCCAGGACGTTGAGCACCTCGACGTCGCGCGCCGCATGGCCGAAGCCATGGCCGGAGATGTACCAGACGATCATGCGCGGCCGTGCGACCCTGACCCTTGGACCCTGAAACCCTGAAACTCTGAAACCCTGAAACCCTTGGACCCTTTTAGAACGCGACCTTCAGGACCTGGTCGAGCGTTTCGACCGGTACGAACGTCATGCTCTCTCTGAGGTCCCCGGGGAGCTCTTCGAGATCGACCGCGTTGCGTGCCGGCAGGACGAACGTGTGAATGCCGTGCCGGCGGGCCGCCAGGGCCTTTTCGCGAATGCCGCCCACCGGCAGCACCAGCCCCGATAGGGTGATCTCGCCGGTCATCGCCACGTCTTCGCGCGTCGGTTGGTTGCGGATCGCCGAGAGGATTGCCGTCGCGATGGTCACGCCGGCGGACGGTCCGTCCTTCGGGATCGCGCCCGCCGGGACATGCACGTGCAGGTCCTTCTTCTCGAAGAAATTGTCGGGGACGCCGAGCTCCGTCGCGTTGGCGCGGATATGACTGACAGCGGCACGGGCCGATTCCTGCATCACCGCACCCAGCTGGCCGGTCAGGATGATGTTCTGACTGCCTCCCGGAAGGAGCGACGCTTCGATGAACAACACGTCGCCGCCCGCCTCGGTCCATGCGACACCCGTGGCCACGCCGGGGCGCGACGTCCGGAATGCCGAATCCTGTTGAAACCGCGCCGGCCCCAGGTATTCCTTCAGATCGGCGGCGTCGACGCGCGTCGTCGGCGGCGGGGCACCGTTGTCGGTGTCGGGACGGCTCGCCACACGCGCTGCAATCTTGCGCGCGATCGCGCCAATCTGGCGCTCCAGGCTCCGCACGCCGGCCTCGCGTGTGTACTGCGAGATGATCCCGGCCAGGGCGTCGTCGGTGAGATCCATCGCGCTCGTCGCGAGGCCATGCTCGTCGAGCTGCCGCGGGATCAGATAGCGGCGGGCGATGTGCCGCTTCTCGTCCTCGGTGTATCCCGGCAGCTGCAGGATCTCCAGGCGGTCGAGCAGCGCCGGATGCAGCGTGCCGAGCTGGTTGGCGGTCGCGATGAAGAGGACGCGCGACAGATCGAGCGGCACCTCCAGGTAGTGATCGCGGAAGCTGTGGTTCTGCGCCGGGTCGAGCACCTCCAGGAGGGCTGCCGCAGGATCGCCCTGGAACCCGACGCTGATCTTGTCCATCTCGTCCAGCATGAAGACCGGGTTGATGGTTCCTGCCTGACGCATCGACTGCACGATCCGCCCGGGCAGCGCGCCGATGTAAGTGCGCCGGTGGCCGCGGACCTCGGCCTCGTCGCGCACGCCGCCGAGCGACAGGCGCACGAACTTCCGGTTCATCGCCCGCGCAATCGACTGTCCGAGCGAGGTCTTGCCGACGCCCGGCGGACCGACGAAGCACAGAATCGGGCCCTTCATGTCGCCCTTGAGCTTTCGGACCGCGAGGTACTCGACGATGCGCTCCTTGATCTTGTCGAGATCGTAGTGGTCCTCGTCGAGGACGCGGCGGGCTTCAGCGGGATCGAGACGGTCGTCGGACGCGAGGCTCCAGGGGATGTCGAGCAGCCATTCGAGATAGGTCCGCGTCATCTGGTAGTCGGGCGACGCGTTGTTCATGCGTGCCAGCCGATCCAGCTCGCGGGTCGCCTGCTTCAGTGGCTGCTCGGGCAGTTTCGCCGCCTCGACCTTTTCGCGCAGCAACTTGATCTCGTCGGCCTCGCCCTCGCCCAGCTCCTCCTGAATCGCCTTCAGCTGTTGGCGCAGGTAATACTGGCGCTGCGCGTCCGACATCTCCTGCTGCGCCTGCGACTCGATCTTGCCCTTCATCTCGAGCAGCGCGATCTCGCGCGCCAGCGCGCCCGACACCGCCTCCAGTTTGGCCAGCAGCGGCTCGGCCTCGAGAATCGACTGCTTTTCGGCCGGCGGCAGGTCGAGCAGGCTCGCCAGCAGGTATGCCAGGCGCAGCGGGTCGTCGAGATTCGCCACGACACCACGCAGTTCCTGCGAGAGGGTGCTGGTGAGCGAGAGCGCGCGGTCCACCTGCTCCTGGATCCGCCTGACATAGGCGTCGACCTCGAGCGATTTCGCGACCGCCTCGGGCCGAGGGGAGATCGTGGCCGTCATCGTCTCGCCGGTGCGATTCACGATGTCGGCGTGCGCGCGCTGCAGCCCCTCAACGATGATCTGGAGGCCGGTATTGGTCCGCGCCATCTGGCGGATGATCCCGACCGTCCCCATCTTGTGCATGTCGTCGGGCCCCGGGTCCTCGGCCGTCGTCGCCTGCAGCGAGAGAAACAGCAGGCGCTCGCCCTGCAGGGCCCGGTTGACCGCATCAATCGAGACGGCGCGGTTCACGCCAAGCGGCAGAACGCTGAGCGGAAACGCGACCGTTTCGCGCAGCGGAAGCACGGGCAGCGACGAGGGGATGCCGGTGGTGGGTGTGTCAGCCATTGCTACGAGAGTATTTCATCATGCGGTATCCTTGCGCGACGGCGCCCGACGAGCGTGACTTCTGCGACGAAAAGCGCGAGACTCGTCCAGGCGGACGCCAGATTCGTGAGGGAGAGGGCATGGACAGCACATCGCGACGCGATTTTCTGAAAACGACGGCCGCGGGCATCGGCGGGGCCGTGGTGTCGTCGGTGGCGGGCACCGCCGGTGCCGAGCCGAAGACGTCGCCGCCGACCACGTTGTTCAAGGCGCCGGCCATCGAGCACGTCCGTGTCGGCTTTGTCGGGGTGGGCGGCATGGGCACGAATCACCTCGAGAATTACCTGCTGCTCGAGGGTGTCACCGTCGACGCGGTTTGCGACATCGACTCGTCGCACGCGGAGCGGGCGCGCAAGAAGATCGTCGAGGCCGGGCAGCCGGAGCCGAAGCTCTACACGCGCGGCGAGCGCGACTTCGAGCGGATGTGCGGCGAACAGGAGCTCGATCTCGTCTTCACCGCGACGCCGTGGGAATGGCACGTGCCGGTGATGCTGGCGGCGCTGAAGTCAGGCAAGCACGCGGCGACCGAGGTGCCGGCCGCCTATCGCGTCGACGACTGCTGGGCGCTGGTGGAAGCCGCGGAGAAGTACGACAAGCACGCCGTGATGATGGAGAACTGCTGCTACGACCGGCGCGAGATGTTGACGCTGATGCTGGTCCGCAAAGGGCTCTTCGGCGAGCTGTTGCACGCCGAGTGCGGCTATCTCCACGATTTGCGGTCGATCAAGTTCTCGAAGGAGGGCGAAGGGTTGTGGCGGCGGGCCCACGCGATCAAGCGGAACGGCAACCTCTACCCGACGCACGGTCTCGGGCCGGTCGCGCAATGCCTCGACATCAATCGCGGCAACCAGTTCGACTACCTGGTCTCGATGAGCAGTGCGCCGCGCGGCCTGAAGCTGTATGCGGAAGAGCACCTGCCGGCCGACGATCCGCGGCGCAAGGAGGTCTACAAGCTGGGCGACGTCAACGTGACGCTGATTCGCACGGTCAAGGGCCAGACTATCTACCTGGCGCACAACTGCGACGATCCGCGTCCCTACAGCCGGCTGCACAAGGTCCAGGGCACGCGCGGCATGATCGAAGGCTGGCCCGATCGCATCCACATCGAAGGGCGCAGTCCCAACGACGAGTGGGAAACGCTGGACAAGTCACTACGAAGAGTTCGAGCACCCGCTGTGGAAGTCGGAGCGCGTCAAGAAGGCCACGCGCGGACACGGCGGGATGGATTTCCTCGAGGATTTTCGGTTCATCGAATGCCTGCGCACGGGACAGCCGGCCGACATGAACGTGTACGACGCGGCCTCGCTCAGCGTCATCTGCGATCTGACCGAACGATCCGTCGCCGACCGCGGTCGTCCACAGGACGTGCCCGACTTCACGCGCGGGAAGTGGAAGACGACCGAGCCACTCGGGATCGTCGAATCCTGACGGACCGCGGGACAGGCCTCGGGAATAGTTTCGACGGGGCCTGTCCCCGCGCTTTGGTGGGCTGTCGCGACCCTTCACCACACGCCCGGAACAACCCGCCATCGTACACGCCGCTGATACTCGACGTACGTGTCGCCGAACGTCTCGACCAGCGACCGCTCCTCGAACGGGATCGCGATCACGAGATACGCCGAGCTCACGACCGCGAACAGGAATCGCGTCCAGGTCATGTCCGGCACGGCGAACACCATCAGCATCCAGCCCAGATAGATCGGGTGGCGCACGACATGATAGGGCCCGACGACCTGAAAGCGGTCATTCGCGCCCGTGCCGAGCCCCTGCCTGATGCCGGCGAGCTGCAGCGGGTCGATGACTCGCGTCGCGCGCGCGGTCAGCCAGACCCCGGCAAGCACGATGGCCCAGTGGAGAACGGCCGCCCAGCCGTCGTGTCGATAGATGCGGCCCGGGAGAGGCTGCCAACCGGCAATAACCAGCACCAGCAGCACACTCGCAACCCAGACGTACAGACTGCGCTCCACGTGCGTGGGCACCCGCGCGGCGAGCCGTCGCTTGATCGCCGAACGCGCAAACAGGCTGTGATGGAGCGCGAATCCGCTGAAGAGAAGGACGTCGACGAGCGCGGCCCAGCCGGCAGCGGACCCCGCCGGAGCGGGACCCATACCGAGGTAGAACCCGCCGAGCGTCACGGCGAGGCTGACCACGAACGCGGCGCCGCCGAGCCACACGATGACGCGCGTAGCCGGCCCGGGCGCCGAAAGGTCAGGCATCCGCCGGTATTATAGTGAGGCCATGGCCGTCCCGCGGGTCGTGATCTCGGGCATCGGCGTCGTCTCGGCGTTCGGTGTTGGGCGGGAGCGGTTCTGGGACCACGTCAGCCGCGGCATCACTGCCACCCGAGCCGTCACCGAATTCGACGTCTCGACGTTTCCCTGCCAAGTCGCCGCGCCGGTGCCGGCGGTCACCGCGGCGGAAGCGCTCGTTCTCGACGGCGAGGATGACGAGGATCGGGAGTCGCGCGCCGATCCGAAGCGCTACTCGCGCGCGGCCCTCCTCGCCGTCCTGGCGGCGCGCGAAGCCTGGCACGATGCCGCATCTGCGGATCGACGAGCCCAACGCCGGCGTCATCATCGGCAGCGGCGGCGGCGGCATCGATGTCGGCGAAGCGCAGTATCGCGACTTCTTCACGGCCGGCGGCAAACACGTCACGCCGTACGCCATCGCCGTCGGCATTGTCGGGATGATCTCGAGCGAGGTCTCGATCTCGCTGGGGTTGCGCGGCATCAGTCACGTCCTGTCCACGGGATGCACCAGCTCCACGGACGCGCTCGGCTATGCGGCGCGGCTGATCCGCGCCGGTGAGGCCGACGTGCTCTTGTCGGGCGGGGCGGACGGCTGCGTGACCCCGGGCATGATCTTCGGCTTCTCTCGGATGCGTGCCGTGTCCACCCGTTACAACGACCGGCCGTCCGAGGCCTCCCGCCCGTTCGATCGAGGCCGCGATGGATTCGTGCTCGGCGAAGGTGCCTGGATGTACGTCGTCGAGCGCGAGGACCGGGCGGTGGCGCGTGGCGCCCCTATCTACGCCACGGTCGAAGGGTATCAGTCGACGTGTGACGCCTATCACCGCGTGCAGATGGATCCTAACGGCGAGGAAATCGTCGCGGCGATGCGGGGTGCGATCGATCGCTCCGGACGCGCCATCGACGAGATCGGCTACGTGAACTACCACGGCACGTCGACGCAGCTGAACGACGCCATCGAGTCGCGATGTACCCGTGCGGTCTTCGGCGCGCATGCCGACCGCGTCGCCGGCTCCTCGACAAAGTCGATGATCGGCCATCCGCAGGGCGCCAGCGGATCGGCCGGCATTGTCGCGACGGCGCTGGCCCTGGCTCGCGGCTTCCTGCCTCCCACCGCCAACCTGACCGATCCGGATCCGGCGTGCGACATGGACTTCATCCCGCGCATCGGGCGGACACAGCAGGTCGGCGCGGCGCTCTGCAACTGCCTGGGGTTCGGATCGAAGAACAGCGCCATCGTGCTTGGCGCGCACGATGCCTGACGATGTGCTGGTCGTCGGCGCAGGCCCGGCCGGATCGATGGCTGCCCTCGTCCTGGCGCGCGCGGGCGTGAATGTCACGCTTCTCGATCGCGCCGAGTTTCCCCGCGACAAACTCTGCGGCGACTCGATCAATCCAGGCGCGCTGGCTTTGCTGCGGCGGCACGGGCTGGCGGCGGACGTCGAGACGCAGGGGCGTACCGATCCGCGGCATGCTCGTCACCGGCCCTGGGAACGCGGGTGTCAACGGCCGCTATGCGGAGGGCGTCGCCGGCCGAAGCCTGCGCCGTCGCGAGCTCGACGCGACGCTGCTCGAGGCCGCGACTCGAGCCGGCGCGAGGTTCGAGGCGAACGTGCGGGTCACGGGAGCGTCGGCGGACGAGGCCAACGGACTGCAGACGGTGAACGGCGTCGTCGTTCGGACCGACGCCGGATCCGTTGTCGAGCGGCGTGCGCCGATGGTGATCGCGGCCGACGGACGCCGTTCGAGCATCGCGTTCAGCCTCGGTCTGGCACGCCATCCGGCACGTCCGAGGCGCTGGGCGCTCGGCGCCTACTTCGAGGGGGTGAGCGGCCTCGAGGATCGGGGTGAGATGCACATCCGCAGGGGATGCTATATCGGCGTCGCGCCGGTGCCCGATGGCCTCGCCAACGTCTGCGTCGTCGTCCCCGAGCTGGCGGCCAGGAGCTTCATGCACGCGCCCGAGGTGGCGCTCGAGGCGGCGATCGTGGCCGACCGGCGTTTGCGCGGCCGGTTCGATCGGGCGCGTCGTGTCACCGCCGTCCAGGTGCTCGGTCCGCTCGCCGTCGACGCGCCGAGCGCCGGACTCGGGGGCGTGTTGCTGGCCGGAGACGCCGCCGGTTTCATCGATCCGATGACCGGCGACGGACTGCGGATTGCGCTGAGGGGCGCCGAGCTCGCCGCCGAGGCGGCGATGGGGCACCTCGACGGACGGATTCGGCAGCCGCACGTCTGGCTGGGCGGCCGACGTCAGATGGAGCTGGCGAACAAGCTGCGATCGAATCGCCTGCTTCGCGCGCTGGTCGCCCGACCGCTCGCGCTCGGCGTCGCGGCGGTCGGCGCACGGATCGTTCCGTCGATCATCGAACGCATCATCGCGTACGCGGGGGATGTTGATGAAGGACTGCAGTAGGGCCCGTACTGCGGCGTCTCACCAATTCGTGTCCGTTCTCTTCGGCAACAACCACCGTACCGCCGGTTCGAAGCGTCGCGCCCATGCCGCTTCGTGGTGGTGCGCGCCGCGTTCCTCGACGTAGCGGATCTGTCGTCGCGGATGCACCGCGCGCCGGCGCAGCAGCCGCACCATCTCGCGGGTCTGCCGGACGTGGCCGCGTCCTTCCAGCGTGCCGGTATCCAGGTAGAGCCGGCCGTCCCAGCGCACAATCTCGCTCGCGATACCGAACATGGCCCCACGGCCGAACCACAGCGACGGACTCATGGCGCCGGCGAACCCGAATGTCTCGGGACGGCGCAGCAGCGCATACAGGCTGATCAGCCCGCCCATTGACGATCCCATGATCCCCGTCGCCACGCGTTCGCGCCTCGTCCGGAACTCGCCGTCGATGCGCGGCTTCAGCGTGTCGATCAGGAACGACAGGTAGTCGTCGCCTCGTCCGCCGCCAACGCGCTCGTCCCGGAACGGACTGTACTCGTCGGCGCGGGTCCGTCCGGTGTTGGGAATCGCGACCACGATGGCTTCGATGCCTTCGCGTGCCACGCGCTCCATGGTCTCGTCCACCAGCCATTCACCGGCGAACGACGTGGTCGCATCAAAGAGGTTCTGCCCGTCCTGCATGTAGAGGACCGGATAGTGGCGGCCGCTCGAGCCGTAGGATGGCGGCAGGTAGACAAGCACGTCGCGGCGGTTGCCCAGTTGCGGGCTCTCGATCCCTTCGAGCCGCCGGATGTTCCCGACGATGTTCCCCTGTAGCTCGGTCCCGGCGCCCTCGTTGTACATGCCGTTTTCCACAGTATCATTGACCCACGTCGAGGCCCGGGTGGCGCGCCGCGGCGTACGGGATCATCCATGGCGCATCGGTTTACTGTCGGCGTCGAAGAGGAATTTCAGATCGTCGATCCGCACACCTGGGAGCTGCGCTCGCACGTGTCGGAGCTGCTGGCCGCCGGCTCGCGTTCCCTCGGCGAGCAGATGAAGCGCGAGATGCACCAGTCGATCGTCGAGGTCGGCACGACGATCTGCCAAGACGTCCCGAGCCTGCAGCACGAGATGTGGAAGATCCGGTCCGAGCTGTGCGCGGCAGCCGATCGCGCGGGTCTCGCGGTGGCGGCGTCGGGCACGCACCCCTTCTCCAACTGGATTGACCAGGTCATCTCGCCGGGCGAGCGCTATGAGAACATCGTCGAGGAGCTGCAGCAGCTGGCGCGCTCGCTGCTGATTTTCGGGCTGCACGTGCACGTCGCCGTCCCGGATCGCACCACGGCCATCGACATCATGAACGCGGCGCGCTATTTCCTGCCGCACCTGCTGGCGCTGTCGACCAGCTCGCCGTTCTGGATGGGTCGCGATACCGGCCTGAAGTCGTACCGCACGACTATCTTCCGCCGGTTTCCCCGCACCGGCGTTCCCGATTACTTCGGCTCCTGGAGCGAATACGAAAACTACGTCAACCTGCTGATCGACCTGCACTGCATCGACGACGGGAAGAAGATCTGGTGGGACATTCGGCCGCACCCGACATTCGGGACGCTGGAGTTCCGCGTCTGCGACGTGCCGACCCGTGTCGAAGAGACCGTTGCGCTCGCCGCCCTCGTTCAGGCGATCGTCGTGAAGCTGTACACGCTCTATCGCCAGAACATGGGGTTCCGGCTGTATCGCCGGGCCCTCATCGAAGAAAACAAGTGGCGTGCCGCGCGCTGGGGCCTCGACGGGCGTCTGATCGACTTCGGCAAGAAAGCGGAGGTGCCGATGCGCGATCTGGCGCTCGAGCTCCTGGCGTTCGTGGACGACGTCGTCGACGAGCTGGGGAGCCGCGAGCACGTGAACTACGTGCACACGATTCTGCAGAACGGAACAAGCGCCGATCGCCAGCTGAAGGTCTACCGCGAGACTGGTGATCTCAAACAGGTGGTGCAGCACGTCGTCCACGAGACGCGCCCGGCGACGATGAGCGTCTGACGGCTACGGGCTACGGGCTACGGGCTGCCGGGCTCCGGGCTCCGGGATGTGGCGACGGCGCTTCCGCCTTCGCGTAAAGCTTCGGCGGACCGCCGTAGCCTTGGCGGAGGCTGGTCAGCCCCGCAAGGCGTGAGTGTTTATGGCGAAGAGAAAAGCGGATGTTCCGATGATCGTCGGCCTGCTCTGTGGCCGCGAGTATTCCTTCCCGCCGGCGTTCATCGCGGCGGTCAACGAGCTGGGACGATCGCACGGTGTGACCGCCGAGATGGTGAAGCTCGGTGGCACGAAGATGGGCGAGCCCGCGCGCTATCGCGTCATCGTCGATCGCATTTCGCACGAGGTCGAGTATTACCGGGCGTATCTGAAACACGCGGTCCTGCAGGGCACCTATGTCATCAACAACCCGTTCTGGTGGACGGCGGACGACAAGTTCTTCAACTACGCGGTCGCCAGCCGGCTGGGCGTCGCGATTCCCAAGACCGTCGTGCTCCCGCAGAAGGACTATCCCGCCGATATCGACCTGACGGCGGAGTCGCTCCACAACATGGAGTACCCGATCGACTGGGACGGTCTGCTCGACTACGTCGGCCGGCCCGCGATTCTGAAGCCGTTCTCCGGCGGCGGCTGGAAGCACGTCTACAAGGTGAACGATCGCCACGAGCTCCTGGCGGCGTACGACCGCACCGCACCGTACTGCATGACGCTGCAGGAGTTCATCGATTTCGACCAGTACGTGCGCTGCTTCACCTTCGGCAAGACCGACATTGTCCCGGTTCACTACGATCCGCGCGAACGCCGGTACATCGTCGATCACGCGTATCTGTCGTCCGAGCTCGGCTCTCGCATCGTCAAGGACGCCCAGACGATCAACGAGGCACTCGGGTACGAGATGAACACGATCGAGTTCGCCGTCCAGGACGGCGTGCCGTACGCGATCGACTTCCTGAACCCTGCGCCGGATTTCGAGCGCGATCGAATCACCTCGCACTATTTCGGGATGGCGGTCGAGCGCATGGCGAAGCTGGTCATCGATCGCGCGGTGTCCGGCGACATGACGAAGCCATGGCCGCGCTGGGAACAGATGGTGGGTTTGGGGAAGGCTGCTGGGGTGGTGGGGCAGCCTTCCTGACAAGGACGAAGGACGAAGAAGACGAAGGACGAAGGACGAAAGGATTGATGTCGACGGTTACTGACGCGATTGAACACTGGCACGCGCTGTTGCGGCCGGATGTCGAGCTGACGCCCGACTTCGCGGCTCGGTTTACCGATGATCTGCGCGCGGAGCGGCTGTTCTTCGGCGAGCGCATCCACTGTCCGTTCCTGCGGCCGTTCTTCCTCGACGAGGACCAGGTGGCGCTGGTCCGCCGGGTCAGCGAAACGATTGCGCGCATGGGCGAGACCGTGGCGCATGCGGCGCTCGACCGGCCGCGGCTGCTCGACGCGGTCGCGCTCACGGAAGCGGAGCGCGCGCTCGTGGCCATCGATCCTGGCTACGCGACGGCGAGCACCGCCTCACGCCTGGATTCGTTCATCCTTCCCGACTCGCTGCAGTTCGCCGAGTACAACGCCGAGTCGCCGGCCGGCCTCGGCTACAGCGAGAAGCTGTCCGGATGCTTCGAGCACCTAGAGCTTCTCGGGCGATTCCGTCTACGCTTCGAGGCCTCGGCGTTCCCGCTGATGCGGCCCATGCTGGAGGCGTTGCTGGCCAGTTATCGAGATTGGGGCGGGACCGCCAGTCCGCCGACCATCGCGATTGTCGATTGGCGTGACGTGCCGACCTGGGCCGAATTCCTGATCCTGCAAGCGAAGTTCGAGTCGCTGGATGTCCCGACTATCGTCTGCACGCCCGAGCAGCTCGAATTCGACGGCAGGACGCTTCGAGCGGACGGCCGTGCCATCGACCTCGTCTACCGCAGAGTGCTGATCAACGACATCCTGGAAAAGCCGGCCGAGTGCCGGGCGCTGACCGACGCGTATGCGTCGCGCGCGGTCTGCGTGGCCAATACCTTCCGCTGCAAGATTCCCCACAAGAAGGCCTTCTTCGCGCTGCTCACCGATGAAGAGTTCGCCGATCTGTTCACCGCCGACGAGCGCGCGATCGCCGCGCGGCACGTGCCATGGACGCGTCTGGTCAGGGAAGGCACGACGACGCGAAACGGGAAGCGTCTCGATCTCATCCCACATATCAGGAGCGAACGCCAGGACCTCGTGCTGAAGCCGAACGACGACTACGGCGGTCACGGCGTGACGCTGGGATGGGAAGCCGACGCCAAGGCGTGGGACGACACGCTGTCGAACGCGCTGAGCGGCCACGGCGACTGGGTCGTGCAGGAGAAGATCCACATCCGTCGCGAGCTGTTTCCGCGGTTCAACGCCGGCGAGGGCGCCCGCATCACCGACATGCTGGTGGATTGCGCGCCGTACCTGTTCCGGGGAAAGCTTGCGGGGTTCCTGACGCGCCTCAGCGCATCTGGACTCGCCAACGTCACGTCCGGCGGCGGCCAGGTGCCGTCCTTCGTCGTGCGCGCGCGTGTCTGAGGAAATCGGCCCCGATGCCCTTTGATTGCCAGTTTCGATCGACGCACGGCCAGGAGGTCTGCGTCGACAGTTGCCCGACGACGGGCACCGCGCCGACGTTCGTGTTCGCCCGCGTCGAGCGCCCGGCCGACCTGCCGCCGGCCGAGCCCCACACCATCGACGTGGCCGTGCTCGACATGCATCACGGCTGGCCCAATCTCGGGCACGACGCGATCGGATACGGCATCCAGAACATCGTCTGCGACGTGACGCCCTCGCTTCGAGCGGCGGGGCTGCGCGTCCGCGTGCTCTCCTACGATGTCCGGCGAGGGCACCAGATTCCCGAAGCGCCCGGCGACCGGCACGGCATCTACGTCGGCACCGGTGGGCCGGGGCATCTCGATCCGCGGCTGAACGATGGCGTGTCCGCGGGGTCGCAGGGGATCAAGGAGGATCCGGCCTGGGAGCCGAAGGCGTTCGCCCTGTTCGACGCGATTCGCGCCGATCGGCAGGCGGCGCTGCTGGCCGTCTGTCATACGTTTGGCGTCATGTGCCGATGGCTCGGCATCGCTGACGTCGTGCTGCGGGGCGAGGAGAAGGGCGGGAAGAGCAGCGGCATCGCTGACAACCTGCTCACCGATGCGGCCATCGAGCATCCGTGGTTCTGCGGCCTGGCACGCGAGCTGCCGGACCGCCGCCGGCTGAAGATCCTGGACAACCGGCTGTACGATCTCATCCCGACCGGACCGCTGCCGTCGCCGGTTGTCGGGTTGTCATGTGACACAGCCGGCCCCGGCGGCGTTGCCGGAGAGGCGCTGACGGCCATCGAAGTGGCTCGCGATCCCGACGGCGTCATGCCGCGCATCCTCGGCGTCAATCATCATCCGGAGATCGTCAATCGCCTGCGCCAGTTGACGATCCTGCGCAAGCGGATGGAGCGCGGCGCGGTGACGCCGGACTGGTACGCGGAGCGCGTCGAGGCGCTGACCGACATCATCGGCGACGAGCGGGGCGACCAGCTGCTGTACCTCACATCGAGCTACATGTTCCTGGGGCCGCTGCGATTCCATCTCTACAAGCAGATCCGCCTGCGCGCCGAACACCTCGGCGTCGATACCGACATCGACGAGCACCGCACGCCGATTCTCGTGAGCTACGCGCGCGGTTAAGATCGAGACTTGGCCCGACTCAAGTCGGGCCCTACTGGGGTGGGTCGGGCCCTACTGCCCGCCTTCGCTATGCTTCGACGAGGTCTCGCCGCAGCGCTTCGCGCGGAGGCGGACAGTAGGGCCGCACTTTAGTGCGGCCATTGAGCGGCCGAATCAGTCACCGTCATGTCCGTGATTGCCGTACAGCTCGGCACTAGACGTCTTTCGAAAGAAGGCCTGCGGCTTGGGACCGTTCGCCACCTGCCGAGAGGTGTCAGGAAGGATCGCTATTCGCTCGACAACTGGTTCGACGTATGGCTGCCCACCCTGGCCCCAAGCGCCGCGCTCGTCAAGGCCGCGAGATCCGCTGCCGGTGACGAGCGGGCCTGGAAACGGTTTGCCGCAAGGTATCGCGCCGAGATGAACCGCCCCGATGCGGCGCGCGTGCTGGACCTCATCGTCGCGTTGTCGCATGTGACGAACCTCTCGATCGGTTGCTACTGCGAGGCCCCGCAGTTCTGTCATCGATCGATTCTGATCGAGCTGCTCGCGGAGCGCGGCGCCAAGCTTCGCTCAAGCTGACGGCGTGGTTACATAACCGAATGGTTATATATAGGGCCGGGATTGACGACGCCGCACGCCTCGCCGAATTTGCGGCGCGTACGTTCATGGACACGTTCGGTGCCCAGAACACGGCCGACGACATGGCCGAGCACCTGGTGGCCTCGTACGGCACGACCCAACAGCGCCGCGAGATCGCGGACCCTGACATCATCACGCTGCTCGTCGACGATGCGTCGCAGCTGGCGGGCTATGCGCAGGTGCGGCGGAGTCCCGCGCCGATCGAGCCGCCACCCGAGGCCGCGGTGGAACTCTGGCGGTTCTACGTCGATCGCCCGTGGCACGGCCGAGGGGTTGCGGCGAGCCTGATGGCGGCCGCAAGGGAGGCGGCCGAGACGCTCGGCGGACGACAGATGTGGCTGAGCGTCTGGGAACACAACCCGCGCGCTATTGCGTTCTACTGCAAGAACGGATTCCGCATTGCCGGATCGAAGGACTTCTGGGTGGGATCGGATCGGCAAACCGATCATGTGATGGTGGTGGATCTCGACGGGAGATAGAAAATCGAGAATTCGAGAAACCGAGAAACCGAGAACTCGAGAATGTCGGGATCCACCCCCGGTGCCCTTTTGCGAGTTCTCGATTTTTCGAGTTCTCGACTTCCGCTCAGACGCCCCGCAAATATTCCCGCATCATGTGTTTCCAATACGGCCAATCATGCCCGCCGAGCCCGCCCCAGTCGTCGAGGTAGTGGCGGATGCCTTTGTAGCTGAGCGCGCGCGAGAGGTCATAGGACTGCGACGGGTGTTCCCACGGTCCGGTCCCGGTCGCGATGTGGAGGTTCGCGCCGCTGATCTGCGACATCACGCCCGGGTCGGTCATCCCGCCGATGTAGTCGATGGGGTTGTTGAAATAAAAATTGTCGTCGTACTGGCCATCCATGAACCGGCGCAGATCGTACAGGCCAGACAGGGCGAAGCATGCGCGCACCGCGTCAGGATGTTTGAACAGCGTGTTGGCGGCGTGATACGCGCCCAGCGACGCGCCCATCGTGGCGATTGGCACCAGGCCGCCGCAATGGTGGTGGATGAACGGCATCACTTCCCAGCGGATGTATTCATCCCATTGCCGCTGCATCCAGCTCCGATGGAAGGGATGGGCGCCCTTGTTGTAGAAGCTCTGATCGCCGTTCGAGCCGACGGTGAACAGCTTGATCCGCCCGCCGTCGATGAACTCGGCCAGCGCCCCGACCATGCCCTGGCCTTCCATCTCCCATTCGTCGCCGCCGCTCGTCGGGAAGGCCAGCAGCGGCGTGCCCCAATGACCGTAGACGGCCACGCCCATGTCACGGCCCAGCCGACCGGTGTACCACCGCTGATAGTCGCGTTGCATCGACGCTGATCTTATCGCGGCCGGGCTGGCGCGATTCACCACGTGTTGTTATATGCTTCCCCCTCTCACGGAGGACTGGTGCCAGAGCACGGGTCGATGACGATTCTCTGCGTCGCGACGTACGAAAAAGGGCAGGAATTCATCCGCGAGTGCCGGCGTCAGGGCTGCGCCGTGCTGCTGCTGACGGTTGACACCCTGAGGGATGCGGATTGGCCGCGCGAGGCGATCGACGAGATCTTCTATATTCCCCGCGACATCGCCCGCGACAGCCTGCTCAAGGGCGTCAGCCACGTCGCTCGCACCCGCGTCCTGGATCGCATCGTCGCGCTGGACGACTTCGACGTCGAGATGGCGGCGCTGCTGCGCGAGCATTTGCGGGTGCCGGGCATGGGCGAGACGACGGCCCGGTACTTCCGCGACAAGCTCGCGATGCGTGTCCGCGCCCGCAACCAGGGCATCCTCGTTCCCGATTTCGTGCACGTCGTGAACGACGACGCGATCAACCGATTTGCCGAGAACGTGGCGCCGCCGTGGATGTTGAAGCCGCGGTCGAATGCCGCGGCGATTGGCATTCACCGGATCGAAAAACGGGACGAGCTCTGGCCAACGATCGACGCGCTGGGCGATCAGCGGTCGTTCTATCTGCTCGAGCAGTTCGTCGCCGGCGACGTCTATCACGTGGACTCGCTCGTCTGGGAGCGCGAGCCCATCTTCCACACGGCCCATCAATATGGCCTGCCGCCGTTCAGCGTCGCCCACCAGGGCGGCATCTTCACGACCCGGACGGTACCGAAGGCGACGTCGGCCTGGAAGCCGCTGGCCGCGATCAATCGCGAGGTCCTGACGACGCTGAACCTGGTGCGCGGCGTGGCGCACACCGAGTTCATCAGGAGCGCGGCCGATGGCCGCTGGCACTTTCTGGAGACATCGGCGCGCGTCGGCGGGGCGTACATCGTCGACGTCATCGAGGCCTCGACGGGCATCAACCTGTGGCGTGAGTGGGCGAAGATTGAAATCGCCGGCGAGGATCATCCGTACCACGTGCCGAACGCCCGCGACCAGTACGCCGGCCTCGCACTGACCCTGGCGCGACAGGAGCGACCCGACACCTCCGCCTACACGGATCCAGAGATCGTGCTGCGCGTGAACAAGAAGCATCATGCCGGGCTGATCGTGCGGTCCCAGGACCCGAAGCGCATCGATCAGCTCCTCGACAGCTATACCGGGCGGTTCCTCCAGGACTTCTATGCCTTCGCTCCAGCCCCGGAGCGCCCCACTTCCTAACTAACTTGCGGCTCCAGGCTTGGCCGGTCGTCGCGCTGGTGCTCGGGGCCGTCTACCTGCTGATGCTCGTCGAGCTGCAGGTGGCGGTCTTCAACGATCGCGCGCTGCGCGCCCGCGGCGCCGTGGAACCGCCAGATGACGTCTATCCGATCATGCGGTTCGCATATCCGGCGGCGTTCCTGCTGATCGGACTCGACGCGCTCCGACACGCCTCGCTGTCCCGCGACGTCGTCCTGCTCGGCCTCCTGCTGTTTGGTTGGGCCAAGGTGCTGAAGTTCTGGGTGATTCGGACGCTGGGCAGCCGGTGGTCGTATCGTGTGATGGTGGTGCCCGGCCTGCCGCTTGTCGCCTCGGGGCCGTACCGATGGATCCGCCATCCGAACTACGTTGCGGTGCTCGCCGAGATCGGCGCGATTGCGGTGGCGCTGTCGGCGCCGATCGCGGGCGTCATCGCGGTGCTCGGATTCGCGTGGCTGCTTCGCAAACGCATCGCTGTTGAAGAACGGGCGCTCGGGCTGCGGCACTGACAGAAACCGAGAAACTCGAGAAAGCGAAAACTCGAGAAAGCGAAAACTCGAGAAAGGCGTTGGGTGCATCCCGACATTCTCGAGTTCGAGTTCTCGAGTTCTCGATTTCTCGAGTTCTAGCTTCGTCACGCCACCCGCCCCACCGAATTGTCTCGCGAGGGTGGCTTTGAAGACTGTGAACACGCGCGCAGCGTCCTAACACTACCCGGCTGTTATACTGGCGGGGTCGGTCAATCAATGCCTGCGCTTTGCCGGCTGTTGCTCGCAAGCGGGCGGCAGCAGGCCTTTCCACCGGCGGCGGTCGTCGCGACCGTGCTTGCGCTGGGGTTGGCGCTGGCGTCCCCCACGTTCGGGCAGGTCCGCCCATCCGACGACGATCAACCGCCGACACCGGCGCAGCTCAAGTACGATGCCATCCGCGCGTTGCGGGACGGCCGATATGCCGACGCGCTGACGCTTTCCGCCAATCTCCCGCCTGACGTGGACGTGCTCATCGTCCGTGGCCGGGCGCTTGCCGCGACCGGGCGGTACGACGAGGCGATGGCCGCGTTCCAGCCGATCGCGCAACGCGATCCATCGGGCGAGGCGGCGTTCGAGCTTGGACGGCTGCACCTGATTCGCGGGCAGACGGCCGCGGCGACGCGCCTGCTGGAACGGGTCATCGCGGCGGCGAGCCGAAGCGAGGTCGGCGAAACGATCGGACGCGCGGCGCGCGCGGCGCAGCTCCTCGCGCGCTACGAGCAGGCCAACACGCTCTTCCGCGACGCCGCCGCGCTGATCGGCGACGATCCGCAGCTGCAGGTCGCGTGGGGCGAGCTCTTTCTCGAGAAGCAGAACCGTCCGGAAGCGGTGCGATCGTTCAGGGCGGCGCTGCAGAGCGATCGCCGCAACGCCGCCGCCTACGCGGGTCTCGCGCGCGCCTTCGCCGATGAGAATGCTGCGGTGGCCAAGGAGCTGGCGGGCCGGGCGCTCGGGGTGAACCCGTCGTTCGTTCCTGCGCATCTGGTCGTCGCGGATCTCGCGCTCGACGAGGATCGCCGCGCCGACGCGATCGAGGCGATCACGCAGGCGCTGACCGTGAACCCGCAGAGCCTCGACGCGCTATCGCTCCAGGCGGCGATCGCGATGCTCGACGATCGTACGGCCGACTTCGACGCGCTCGTCGCCAAGGTGCTGGCGATCAACCCGAAGTACGGCGAGGTCTATCGCGTCGCCGGCGCCCAGGCGGCCCGTCACTACCGCTTCGATCGCGCGGTCGAGCTCACGCGGAAGGCCCTGGCACTCGATCCGCAGAACTCGCGCGCATCGGCCGACCTCGGCACGCACTTACTGCGCACGGGCGACGAAACCGGCGCGCGTACCGCGCTCGACAAGGCCTTCAAGGCCGATCCCTACGATGTGGTCGCCTACAACCTGCTCGGCCTGCTCGACAGTCTCGAGTCGTTCACGACCGTGCAGGACGGCATCCTGACGTTCCGCCTGCACCCCGACGAAGCGCCGGTCCTGCGGGAGCACGCGCTGCCGCTGGCGCGCGACGCCCTTCGCCGGTTGTCGGAGCGATACCGGTTCACGCCGACCGGCCCAATCCTGATCGAGATGTTTCCCCGCCACGACGACTTTGCCGTGCGCAACGTCGGCCTGCCCGGCATGATCGGCGCGCTCGGCGCGTGCTTCGGCAAGGTGGTGACGCTCGACTCGCCGCGGGCGCGACCGCCGGGCACGTTCAACTGGCAGGCGACCATGTACCACGAGCTCGCGCACGTGGTGACGCTGCAGATGTCGGCGAACCGCATACCGCGGTGGCTCACCGAAGGCATTTCGGTCTACGAAGAGCAGCAGGCGCGGCCCGAATGGGGTCGCGACATGGATCTCGAGTTCGCCGAGGCGCTCGAGCGCGGCACGGTGATCGGTCTGCCCGAGCTCAATGCCGGCTTCATGGATCCGACGACGATCTCGATGGCGTATTACGAGGCGTCGCTGCTCGTCGAATACCTGGTCGAGATCCACGGTCACGAAGGGCTCGAGACGCTGGTGCGCGCCTTCGCCGAGGGCGGGGATACCGACGTCACGTTGAAGAAGACGCTCAACACGTCACTGGCGGAGCTGCAGCCGCGCTTCACCGCGTGGCTGAACACGCGCTTCGATTCAATCCTCAAGGCGCGCCGCGCGCCGCCTGACGTGGTCATCACGTCGCGCACGCCGCGGCAGACGCTCGAAGACCTGGCCGCGGCACACCCCGGCTATTTCGACCTGCATCTGCGGCTCGGTGAACTGCGCGCTCAGGCGGGCGACGCCGCCGGGGCGTACCGCGCGTGGGCACGTGCCATCGAGCTCGTGCCCGCCGCCGCCGGCGAAGACGGACCTCGGGCACGGATCGCGAAGCTGGCGGTCGAGCAGGGCGACGCGCCGCGTGCGATCGAGGCGTTCGAGGGCATCCTCGAACGCGAAGGCGCCAACGTCGAAGCGGCCCGCCAGCTGGCGATGCTGCTCGATCGTGCCGAGCAGCCAGCTCGCGCGGTGAAGGCGTGGACCCGTGTCGCCGAACTCGATCCGTTCGACGCCAATGCGTCGGCGGTGCTCGGCCGTCAAGCGCTGAGTCATCGCGACGCCGAACAGGCCGCGCGCTGGTTCCGCGCGGCTTTGGCCGCCGGTCCGGCCGATCGCGCGGCGGCCCATTGCGATCTGGCGGAGAGCTATCTCGGAACGGGGCAGTCTGCGCTGGCCAAGCGCCAGGTGCTCGCGGCGCTCGAAAGCGCGCCGATGTATGCGCGCGCGCAGGATCTGCTGCTCGCCATCGTCGATGGGACCCGGTGATGCGCGTCCGTCTCTGGATGCCCATCGTGGCCGTCCTGGTCCTGGCCGCCGGTGTCGAAGCACAGCGGGTGCTCGGCCAGAGCGAGGCAGGATTTCAGCAGGGCGGCACGCAGGCGACCGCCGATCCACGCCTGGCCGGCCTGGAATGGACGTTCGTGCGCGTGAGGTATTCGTCGAATTCGATTGCCGGACGCCGGTTCCGGATGCAGTACTGGGGCGAGCCGTGGGCGACCGATGGCCCCGCGGCCGAGCAGAACCTGTCACGACGGGTTCGAAGCACGACCGCAATCCAGGTGGGCGAGCCCATCGTCCTCAGCCTCGAGGATCCGACGCTCTGGCAGTATCCGTGGATCTATTTCGTCGAGCCGGGCAATCTCGAGTTGACGCCGCAGGAGGTGCCCATTCTGCGGGAGTTCCTGCTCCGCGGCGGCACGGCGATGTTCGACGACTTCCATGGCCCATTCGAATGGGAAAGCCTGGTCGCGCAATTGAAGCGCGTGTTTCCCGACAGGCCAATCGTGGAGATCGAGCGAGGGCACCCGATTTACTCGTGCTTCTACAAGCTCGATGGCTATCCGCAGGTCCCGGGCATCGGCTCGTTCATGCAAGGGCGGATGTGGGAAAAAGGTGGGTTCGTCGCGCATTTGCGCGCGATCATGGATGAGCGCGATCGGCCGATGGTGCTGATCAACTGGAACACCGACATCGGCGATGGGTGGGAATGGTCGAATGCCGAGGATCTGCCCGGCTATTTCCGCCACACCCGCGAAGCCTATCGGATCGGCATCAACGAGATCGTGTACTCGTTGACGCATTGAATGACGGCGGACCTGAAGGTCCGCCCTACGTACGACAATGAATCGTACGTAGGCCCGAGCTTCAGGCAGTACGTAGGCCCGAGCTTCAGCTCGGGCAATGCCAAGGGAGATTGAATGGCGCTCGGCGGCGAGGTAGTGGCCAACGGCATCGCGGAGAGGGTGGCTGACGCGCGGCAGCGCATCCTCACCGAGCTGCGCAAAGTAATCGTCGGGCAGGACGAGGTCGTCGAGCAGGTGCTCGTCGCGCTCTTCACCGGCGGGCACTGCCTGATCACGGGTGTGCCGGGCCTGGCCAAGACGCTCCTGATCAAGACGCTTGCGGAGATTCTCGATCTCAGCTTCAAGCGGATTCAGTTCACGCCCGACCTGATGCCGGCCGACATCACGGGCACCGAGATCCTCGACGAATCGGCGGGGGTCCGGGGACTGCGCTTCGTCCAGGGGCCGGTCTTCGCGCAGATCATCCTCGCCGACGAGATCAACCGCACGCCGCCGAAGACGCAGGCCGCCCTGCTCGAGGCGATGCAGGAGTACCACGTCACCGCGGCCGGTCGCACGTATCAGCTCGAGCGGCCGTTCTTCGTGCTCGCGACGCAGAACCCGATCGAGCTGGAGGGCACGTATCCGCTGCCCGAGGCGCAGCTCGATCGGTTCATGTTCAACATCGTGATGAAGTATCTCAGCGAGGACGAGGAAGTACGCGTCGTCACCGAGACGACGTCGTTGGCGCGGCCGACGCCCTCGCGCGTGCTGGATGGCGCCGAGATTCTCGGCATCCAGGATCTCGTCCGCCAGGTGCTGGTCGCGGAGGATATCGCGCGATACGCCGTGCGGCTGGTGAACGCCTCACGACCAGGGCGCGACGGCCGCGTCGGCCAGGTCGAGTTCGTCGATTCGTGGGTGCGTTGGGGCGCCGGCCTCCGCGCCTCACAAGCGCTCATTCTCGGAGGCAAGGCGCGGGCCCTCATGCACGGGCGCTATCACGTCTCCGTCGCCGACATCCGCGCGCTGGCGTCGCCTATCCTGCGGCACCGCGTCATCACCAACTTCTACGCCGAGTCAGAGCGCATCGACTCGGACGGCATCATCAGCCGCCTCATCGACGCCGTGCCCGCGCCGAAGAGCACGCTGACGCCGTGACGCCATGCGCGTCAGCCGACCCGGAGAGCTGCGCTTTCTCGAACCGGCCGTCATCGCGCGGCTGGCGTCGCTGGAGCTGCGTGCCCGCACCATCGTCGAAGGCTTCATCTCGGGCCTCCACCGCAGCCCGCTGAAGGGCTTCTCCGTCGAATTCGCCGAGTATCGCCAGTACTTCCCCGGTGACGATCTGTCCACAATCGACTGGAAGGTGTTCGCGCGCACCGATCGCCACGTCATCAAGAAGTTCGAGGAAGAGACCAACCTGAAGGGCTACCTGCTCCTCGACGTGAGCCGCTCGATGTCCTACGGCTCGGGGCCGCTGACCAAACTCGAGTACGGGTCAACGCTGGCGGCATGCCTGGCGTATCTGATGCAGAAGCAGCGCGACGCCGCGGGCCTGGCGACGTTCGACGATCGCATCCGCACGGTCGTAGCGCCGGGCACCAGACCGGGACACCTGAACGCCATCATGCACGCACTGAACTCGGTCACGGCCGGCGCGGCCACCAACGCCGGCCTGGCGTTGAACCAGCTGGCAGAGGCCGTTCGCAAACGGGGCCTCGTCGTGCTCATCTCCGACCTGTTCGACGATCCGGATCGCATCGTCCGCGGGCTGAAGCACCTGCGATTTCGCGGCTCCGACGTGCTCGTGTTCCACCTGCTCGACCACGCGGAGCTGACGTTTCCGTTCGAGAGCCCCGCCAGGTTTCGTGACATGGAGGATGGCGTCGAGGTCCTGATCAGCCCGGCCGAAATCAGACAGGGATATTTAGCGTCGATCAACGATCTGGTCGCAACCTACCGTCGCGAGCTCGGCGCCGCCGGCATCGACTATCGCCTCGTCGATACGAGCCAGCCGCTCGACGAATCGTTGCTCGAGTATCTGGCCACCCGGAGCCGCCGCCACTAGCGCTGCCACGATGTCGACGATCGGATTCCTCTCACCGCTGTTCCTGCTCGGCGCCCTTGCCGTGGCGGTGCCGCTCGTCCTGCACTTGCTCCGGCAACGCGTGGATCCAGTGTTCGAGTTCAGCGCGGTGAGATTCCTCCGGCGGGCGCCGGTCGAGCGGGCCCGGCGCCGCCGCCTGCGCGACGTCCTGCTGTTCCTTCTCCGGACCTCAGCGCTGTTGCTCCTGGCGTTCGGCTTTGCCCGGCCCTACCTGCAGAACGGCGCCGCTGTGCCGGAGCCACCGGTGACGGTCGTGCTTGCCGACGTCTCGGCGAGCATGGGCGGTCAGACACGTACCGCGCGACTGCGCGAGCTGGCGCGGGCCGCCATCGACGCGGCCCCTGCCGGTCACGCGGTGGGGCTCGTTCGTTTCGCCGGAACGGCAGACGTGCTGGTGTCTCCAACTCTCGATCGCGGCGCCGTCAAGGCCGCGGCGTCGCAGCTGATGCCGGGATTTGGTCCGACAATGTACAGGGTCGGCCTGGCGCGTGCTGCAGAGGTACTGGGCACGAAGAGGGGGCGGGTCGCCGTCGTGACCGACCTGCAGAGCGGCGGGTGGACGGCGGGCGCCGGCGGCGGGTTGCCATCGGGCACGGAGGTCGACGTCAGCGATGTCGGTCCACTGCCTCGAAACACGGGCGTCGCGTTGCTGACGACGACGCCCGATGGGCTCGTTGCGCGGGTCCGCAATAGCGGCGGTCAGCGTGACGCCTCGGTCAGCTTCGAGGTCAACGGCGTGAGACGCGATGGACGAACCGTGCGGCTGACCGAGAACGGCACGGTCGACGTGACCGTGCGTGTGCCGGTCGCTCGCGGCGACACGGTCGCTGCACGCGTTACCGATCCCGACGGCCTGCCGGCCGACGATGTGATGTGGCTGGTGCGGTCCGAGCCGCGACGCGAGCGCGTCGTCATCGTCACGTCGCCGGGAGCGGGCCTGCAGGACGGCATCTACGCGCAGCGCGCGCTGCAGGCGCTCGAGGGCGGCCACGCCGTGGACGTTTCGGTCGTGTCTGCCGATGGGTTGATGTCGGGAGCCGGTCTTCGAGGTGTGGCTGCGAGCGTCATCGTGGGCACCGCGGGTCTGGATCGCCGTGGTGTCGATGCGCTCGCGACGTTCGTCCGCGAGGGCGGCGGCCTGCTGGTCGCGGTGGGCCCTGGAACCAACCCCGAGCTGCTGACGACCGGCTTCGGTCAAGGGTTTCCGCGCATTCGCCTGGCACCGTCGACCGCCAGCACGCTCGCGCTGGCGGTTGCCGAGACGCGTCACCCTGCGCTCGATGTGTTCGCGGCGGACCCTGGCGCCTTCAACGACGTGCGGTTCACGCGCGTCGCCGACGTCCTCGGCGAAGATGGCAGCGACGTGCTCGCACGGTTCGATTCGGGCGCCACGGCACTGGTCGCGACGACATATGGACGAGGGCGGTTGGCGGTATTCGCCTCCGATCTCTCGAACCGCTGGAATGATTTCGCGCTGCAGCCGGCGTTCGTGCCGTTTCTTGGCGAGATGGTTCGCTGGTTGGGCGGGGCGCGCATGCCACCGGCCGGACTGGTCGCAGGCACCACCCCCGTGGAAGGCGCCGACAAGCCGGGCGTCATCGCGTGGAAGCCTGCGGGGACGGCCGAGGCGACCAACGTTCCCGTGAACGTCGATCCGCGCGAGTTCGACCCCGCGCGGCAGGACCGCACGGCGTTTGTGGAGCGGGTGCCTCGCGAAGGCGTCGCACTGACCACGGCGGCGGATGTGATGGCGCGACGGCAGGAAGCGGCTCAAGGACTGTGGCGTTACGGGCTCGGCCTGATGCTGGTCAGCCTCGTCGTCGAGTCGCTGATCGGCCGGCGTGCGTGATAGCGCGTTCGCCCTGAGCCACATGTAGGTTGGGGCTTTGGCCCCGCCATGGCGGACCTGAAGGTCCACCCTACATATGGAGGCCGCATCGAAGCGCAGGCTACTGTTAGAGTCGGGATTATGCACGAGCACCACACCCAGATAGAGGCCTTCCTCGACGCGCTCGGGCACCGGTGGCGTCGCCTCGCCGCCCTTCGCCTCGTGACGCGCCTGGCGCTGGCCCTTGCGGTCGTGTGGACCGCCGCCGCACTCAGCTGGCTGGCGGTCGGGCGGTCGTCGGCGTTCGCCGAAGCGGCCCTTGTCGGCCTTGCCCTCGCCGCAACCGCCGTGCTCGGGGCCGTGGCGTGGCGCGGATGGCCCGCGGTGCCCAGCCGGCTCGATCTGGCCCGGCTCGCCGAGGCCCGGGTAGAGGGCCTCGACGACCGGCTCGTGACGGTGGTGGATGTCGTCGCCAACGGCAAGGTCGATCGCGAAGGGCCGATGGCGGTGGCGCTCGTGGCCGACACGTCCTCGCGGATGCCGCTCGATGGTGCGAGCGCCGTCGTCACGTCCGACATGCTGAGCGCGGCGTCGTGGCGCGCCGGTGGCGCGCTGGCGCTTGCCCTCGGCTGCATCGCGCTCCTGGCGTCGCCGACCACACGTGTCGCCCGGATGGCCTGGCTGTATGTGTCGCCGGTTTCACTGGTGTTCGACGTCCAGCCCGGCAACATTCGGCTGCGTCCAGCCACGCCGCTCACGATTCGCGTGCGCGCGTCTGCCGCCGGGCAGGGTCTCGCGCCGCAACTCGAAGTCCGCATGAAGGAGGCCGTGCGCCGCACCCGGATGGCCGCCGAGGGGGACGAGCGCTTTACCACGAGCTTTGCGAGCGTCCCGGCATCGTTCATCTATCGCGTCGAGCTCGCAGGGCGACGTTCTCCCGATTACACCGTGACGCTGCTGGCGTTCCCTCGCGTGGCACGGATTGATTTGACCTACGAGTTCCCAGGCTTCACCAAGCTCGCGAACCGCAGCGAGAAGGACGGCGGCGACATCTATGCGCCCGCCGGCACCCGCGTACACCTGGCTGTCTGGCCGCACGCGACCACCGCGCCAATCCTGACCGGCACCGTGGCGCTCCGAACCGGACGCGTCATTCCGCTGACGCGTCAGCCCGACGGGTCCTTCGCCGGCGATCTGGTGATCGCCACCGACGACGCCTATCGCGTCAAGCTGACCGACGCCGATGGCCTGCAGAACACCGACGATCCCGAATACTTCGTGCGCATGCTGGACGACCGTCCGCCCGACGTGCGGATCGTCCGGCCCGCGGGCGATCGGCAGGTGACCCCGCTCGAGGAGATCGAGATCGAGGCCCGCGCAGACGATGATCATGGCGTCGCCGGCCTCGAGCTCGTCTACGGCGTACGAGGTGGACGCGAGCGCGCCGTCCCGCTCGGCGGCGACGGGACGATGCTGTCGGTCACGGGCAGGCACACGGTGTATCTCGAGGATCTGGGCGTGAAGCCGGGCGACTTCGTCGCCTTCTACGCGCGCGCCCGCGACGTCGGCCGCGGGAAGCGTCCGACGCAGACGAGGAGCGACATCTATTTCCTCGAAGTCACCCCGTTCGTCGATGAATTTGCGCTGGCGCAGAGCCAGGCCATGGCGGGTGGCGGCGGCCAGGAGATGGACGATCTCGTCCGCCAGCAGAAGGACATCATCGTCGGCACGTGGAAGCTCGATTCGCGGACCTCGCGCAGCGGCGCCGCGGCCGCGGCCGAGGACCTGGCGACCCTGGGCCGCGCCCAGGGCAATGTGCGCCGTCGTACCGAGGCCGCGGCGCAGATGCGATCGGGCGGCCTGGTGTTGAGGCGACCGGGCCTGGCCCCCGATCAGGACGCCAGCCAGTCGCCGCTGGCAGAGGCCGCCGGTGCGATGGGCCGCGCCGAGCAGGCACTCCATGCGCAGAAGGTGCCTCAGGCACTGCCGGCGGAGATGGAGGCGCTCAATCATCTGCTTCGGGCGCAGGCCGAAGCCCAGCGCAAACAGGTCACGCGGCAGCAAGCCAATGGCGGTGGCGGGTTCAATCGCGCGCAGCAGGATCTCTCGACGCTGTTCGATCGAGAGCTGGCCAGGCAGCAGCAGACCAACTACGAAACGCCGAAGACCGCCGAGGAACGACGCGACGATCAGAGCGACGACACGCTGGAGCGCGTCCGCGAGCTGGCTCGACGTCAGGAGGCGCTTGCCCGACAGCAGGAAGACCTCGCGCGTGAGCGCGCGCGCATGGATACCGAAGAAGTGAAGCGTCGTCTCGAACGCCTGACGCGGGAGCAGTCCGAGCTTCGTCGCGAGGCGGAGATGCTGGCGCAGCAGCTACAGAACGCGGAGCGCCGCGCGCGGGAGGAACAGGCGGGGCAGCGGGGGAATCAGTCTCAATCAGGGCAACCGCGCGCGGCAGATGGTCAGTCGGGTCGCGAGTCTTCCGGCACTCCATCTGGCGACCGTTCGCAGTCATCCGCCTTGCGGCAGGCATCCGAGGACATGCGGAATGCTGCCGGCAACCTGCGCCGCGAAGACACCGAGCGCGCCCGCGAGCAGAGCGCGCGCGCACTGGAACGGCTGCAGGGCGTAGAGCAGGCGCTGCGGAACACCGGACCCGATGAGCGCCGCCGGGCGCTCGGGGACGCGCAGCTCGAGTCGCGGCAGCTCGCCGATCGCCAGCGCCAGCTGACCGAGAGCGCTGCCGACGCCTCGAAGCGCAACGATGCCGATGCGCGCCGGCGAACGGCCGGCGAGCAGCAGCGGCTGGCGGACGGTGTCGAGGCCCTGCAGAAACGGCTGCGAGAGCTGGGCGCGAGCGGCGGCGACCGATCGGAGCGCGAACGGCTGGACGGCGCGGCGCGGGAGCTGGACGACGCGCATGCGGCCGAGCGGATGCGTGAGCTTGCCCGTGGCCTGCAAAAGGGGGCCGACCCGAAGCAGACGGATGCGGGACGCGAGCTGGCGCGGTCGCTCGACAGGCTCGCCGATCGCCTCGGCGGATCCACCGGCAAGGCCGATCCCGAGGGACGCCGGCTTGGCGACGATCTGTCGCGCACACGGGAGCTCCGCGAACGCCTCGCCGATTTGCAGCGCCAGATGGCGGAGCTCGGTCGCCAGGGAAGTCCGGGCCAGGGGTCGCAGCAAGGCGATGACGCGCAGCGCGGAGACGCGCGCGGCCAGGCCGGGCAAGCCGCGAATGGCGAGTCTGGAGAAGGCGGCGATCAGGCGGGACGCGAGCGTGCACGTCAGCTGGGGGCCCTGAAGCAGCGGTACCTCGAGGAGCTGCGGCGCGCCGGCGACGCCGACGATCGCATCCGGCAACTCGCGCCGTCGACGAGCGGCTACGGCGCGACACCCGAAGGCCAGGGGATGGTCAGTTCCGCGCCCGGGACCGAGGCGTTCAAGCAGGACTTCACCAAGTGGGCCACGCTCCATCGCGAGCTGACCCTCGGTCTCGAGCGGCTCGAGTCGGATCTCTCTCAGCGGGTGATCGAGAAGGCCGCGAGGGATCGGCTGCGGTCGGGCAGCGCCGATCGCACGCCCGTGGAATATCGCTCCAGCGTCGACACCTATTTCCGGACGCTGGCGCAGGAGCCGCGTTGACGTGCATCTGGCCACCCCGCTCCCCGGCTGGACGCTCGTCGTCATTGCGGCGGCGATCGTCGCGCTCGCGGTCTTCGCCTACCGCCGGGCGCGTGGCCTCTCGACGCCACAACGTTCGCTGCTCATCGTTCTTCGCGCTGCCGCTCTGAGCCTGATCGTGCTGTGCCTGCTGCGGCCGATGCTGCCGGTGACGCCGGCCGAGCGCGGCTCAGGCGTAATCGGCGTGCTGGTGGACCAGTCGCGCAGCATGGGACTCAGGGACGCGGATGGCCTGTCGCGACTCGAACGCGCGGCGGTGTTGCTGCGGCAAAGCCTGCTGCCGTCGCTCGGCAGTCGGTGGCGCGTCGAGACGTGGCTCTTTGGCGACGGCGTGCGGGATGCGCGCGACGTGGCGATGGCGCCGACCGCCGATCGCAGTGACCTGGCCGGGGCGGTGACCAGCGCCGTGGAGCGCCTGCGGGGCCGCGGTCTCGCCGGCCTCGTCGTGTTGACCGATGGCGCGCGAACCGATCGCGCGAACCTTGCCGACGTCGGATCGCAGGCCGGCGTGCCGATCGTGACCATCGGGATCGGACGTACCGACGGTCGTGACATTGCGGTCCGTAACGTCACCGGCAGCGAGTCGCGCCTCGACGCCACGCTGGTCGATCTGACGGTGGCGGCCGAGTCGCGGCAGCTCGCAGGTCCGGTGGAGATGCGCCTGTTGCAGGATGGGCGCGTCGTGGCACACCGCAGCGTCGATCCCGGCCCGGGCGGCGCGATCCGCGCGCTCTTCACCGTCGCGCCGGGACGGCAGGCCCCGACGCGCTTCACGGTGGACGTGTCGCCAAAGGATGGCGAACTGACCGAGGCGAACAACCAGGTCTCGGTGCTGGTGGCGCCGCCCGGACGCCGCCGTCGCGTGCTGGTTCTGCAGGGCGCTCCCGGTTTCGAGCACACGTTCCTGACACGGGCCTGGGGTGAGGACCCCTCGCTCGATGTCGATTCCGTCGTGCGCAAGGGCCGCGACGAGCGCGGCGCAGATACCTTTTTCGTGCAGGCCGCGGGCAGCCGGTCCGAGACGCTGGCGGGCGGGTTCCCGGCGACCAGGCAGGCACTCTACACATACGACGTTGTCGCGCTCGCGAACCTGGACACGCGGGCGCTCGGTCGCGAGCAGCTGGAATGGCTTCGCGACTTCGTTGCCGAGCGTGGTGGCGGCCTCCTGACCCTTGGCGCGCGCAGTCTCGATGCGCAGGCGATTGCCGACTCGCCGATCGAGGAGGTCCTGCCGCTGAGGCCCGGCGATGGTGGCAGCGTTGTCCGCGCCGCAGCGACTCGCGGTGCCGGCGAGCGCGTGCGTCTGACCGCCGACGGCCGCCGGCATCCGTTGATGCGCATTGCCGCCAACGACGACGACTCGGGGAAGCGGTGGGCGGCGCTGCCGACGCTGGCGGCACACGTCCGCCTCGGTGCGGCCCGGCCGGGCGCGAGCATCCTGGCGACGGCTGACGGGCAGGGCGCAGCGCTGGATCCGGTGGTCGCCGTGCAGCGGTTCGGTGCCGGCCGCGCGATGATCTTCGCCGGCGAGGCGAGCTGGCGCTGGAAGATGCTGATGCCGGCCACCGACGGCAGCTACGATCGCTTCTGGCGGCAAGCCGCACGCTGGCTGAGCGCCGAGGCGCCGGACGCGGTCGCGGTTGACGCGTCGGGCGTAACGCCCGACGATGATGATGTGACGCTGGGCGTGGATGTGCGCGATGCCTCGTTCGTTGCGGCGCCGGATGCCGCGGTCACTGTCCGCGTCGAGAACCCCGACGGCACCAGCGCCACACAGACCGCGACCCTCGTCGATCCCGCACGCGCCCGATTCGTGGCGCGCGTGAACGCACGCGCCAGGGGCATCTATCGCGCGCATATCGAAGCCACGCGCGATCAAGCTCGCCTGGGCGCGGCTGATGTGCCGTGGCTCGTCGGCGGAACTGACGCGGAACTCGCAGACCCGCGGCTCGATCCGATCGGCCTGCGCCGGCTCGCCGAAAGCTCGGGCGGGGCATACCTGACGCCCGAGCGCGTGGCCGAGGCGGGCAAGTTCTTTCTCGCGCGCAACGCCGGTCGCGCGCCGACGGAATGGCGCGACGCGTGGCACCGCGGATGGGTGTTCCTGATGATCGTGGCGCTTGTCTCGGTGGAATGGACGCTGCGGCGTCAGTGGGGGTTGAAGTGATCGGCCGCTGCGCCCTCGCGCTCGTGGTGCTGCTCTGCGCGACGCCGGCGGCTGCCGAGGATCGATTTGCCCTGGTCGTCACCGGCGCTGCAGGCGGCGATCAATTCACCGCGGCATTCCGCACCTGGGAACAGCAGGCCACCGGCGCGTTGAGGCAGCTGGGCTTCTCCGATGACCACGTCACTCTGTTGTCCGGCGTCGGCGGCGATCCTGCGCGCGCCAGCACCCGGGCGCACGTCACCGAGGCGATCCAGGGCATCAAGGCGCGCGTCACGCGCGCCGATGTCGTCCTCGTCCTCCTGCTGGGACACGGCACGGTCGACGCGACCAGCGCGAAGTTCAACCTGGTGGGCCCGGATCTGTCCTCCGCGGAATGGGCCGAGCTGCTTCGCGAGATGCCGGGGCGACTGGTCGTCATCAACACCACGGGCGCCAGCTTTCCATTCCTTGGCGAGCTCTCGGCACACGGCCGCATCGTCATCACGGCCACGAACTCGACCGCGCAGCGCTACGACACGGTCTTCCCCGATCGGTTCCTCGCGGCGATGACCGACGCCGCCGCCGATCTGGACAAGAACGGGCGCGTATCCGTGTGGGAGCTGTTCGCGTATACAAGCCGCACGGTAGCCCGCCACTACGAGCAGCAGGGGCTGCTCGCGACCGAGCATCCGCTGCTCGACGATACCGGCGACGGCAACGGCAGCGAGGCGCCCGGTGCGAGCCCCGCGCCAGAGCCCAACACGCCGCCGATCGAGGACGGTGCGCTCGCGCGCGCGACCTATCTGGAACGGGATCCGATCGAGGCGACGGCGGACGCAGGGCTGGCGGCGCTCCTGACCGAACGTCGCACGCTCGAAGAGCGCGCCGAAGCCCTGAAGCAGCGCAAGCCGACCATGGCGCCCGAGGTATGGGATCGCGAGTTCGAGGCGTTGATGATCAACTGGCGCGCGTCTCGCGACGGATCAGGGCCGGGTCGTAGCGTCCCACCAATCGAGCCGCGACCGCTCGGGCCGGGCGAACACCTTGACCAGGATGGCCCCGGCCGCGAACCCGGCCACGTGCGCCCAGAACGCGACGCCGCCCACCTGGCCGGACGACGCCAGACCAGAGCTGACGCCGCTCAGCAGCTGCATCAGGAACCAGAAGCCGAGGAAGAAGACAGCCGGCACCTCGAACAGGAAGAAGATCGGCACCCACATCAGCACGCGCGAGTGCGGGTACAACACAAAGTAGGCGCCCATGATGCCCGCAATGGCGCCGCTCGCGCCCACCGTCGGAATGTGCGACGCCGGATCGCTGAAGAAGTGTGCGAGCGTGGCGATGACGCCGCACAGCAGGTAGAAGAAGACATAGCGTCCGTGCCCGAGCCGATCCTCGACGTTGTCCCCGAAGATCCAGAGCGACAGCATGTTGCCGAACAGATGCATCCAGCCTCCGTGCAGGAACATCGAGGAGAAGATGGTCGGAATCGTGAACGCCGCCGGAATGAAGCCGTAGATTTCGATGAACGACGTCGAGCGCGGCCGGCGAGTGGGCGACGAGCGAGAACTCGTGAAGGAACACCAACGCGTTGATCGCGATCAGGCTGACCGTGGCCACCGGGACTGTCTGCGATGGGATCACATCGCGGACCGGAAACATGGCGGCAGTATAATCCCCGCGCGATGATCTGCCGGAACTGCGGCACCGAGATCGCCGACAAGGCGCTCATCTGCTATCGATGCGGCACCGCGACCACCGAGCCGCGCATTCAACCTCCGGCGTCGTCGCGGCGCTCGGGGCGGCCGCCGCGCTCGCGCGGTCCGGCCTTTCTTGCGCTCATCGTGCTCGTTGTCGCCGCGCTGGTCATGGGACGGGTGGCGACCGGCGAATTGCCTTCGGAATTGGGCTACGCCCTCGCCGCCGTTGGCACCCTGGCGATCGTCTGGCATCTCTGGGCCCGTCGGCGGTTGTGACGGACGTGGCGGTTGCGGGTGCGGAAGACAATCAGCTATCATCCGAGGTCGGCCGCACGCTCGAATACTTGCCCGGCCCGCTCCCGAACCTATGTCCGAAGGTCGCCTCGAGGTAACTGACGCCCTCGGCCGGCGCGTAATCCACATCGACAAGCCCGTGTTCTCGATCGGGCGCCGCAGCGGGAACGATCTCCAGCTGGTTGGCAGCGATGTGTCGCGCGACCACGCCGAGATTGCGCTCGACAACGGCCGCTTCCTGCTGCGCGATCGCGGCTCGCGGTACGGCACGTACGTCAACGGGGAAGGCATCTCCGAGCACGAGCTGAAGCACGGCGATCTGGTCCGCCTTGGACGCAGCGGCGGCGCCGAGCTCGTGTTCCTCCTGGACGATGCGACGCAGTCGCCGGCCTCGTCCGACAAGCACACGACGTCGGCGGTGGGCGACCTGCGGCAGGTCGCCGCCCTTCTCGAAGGGCTGCGCGCGCTCGGCTCCGGCCGCGTGCTCGACGAGGTCCTGGCGCTCGTCATGGACTCGGCCCTCGAGGTCACCGGTGCGGAGCGCGGCTTCATCATGCTGGCGAGCGCCGAGAACGAGAACGAGCTCGAGTTCAAGATCGCCAGGGGCCGCGGCCGCGTGACGCTGTCGGGCAAGGGCTTCGAGACGAGCCGCAAGATTCCCGAAGAGGTCTTCAAGACCGGCCAGGAGAAGATCGTGGCCGACCTCCTCGACGGCGACCTCGCCAACGTCCACATGGGGACCGTGGCGCTCGGCATCCGCCACGTGCTCTGCACGCCGCTGAAGCTGGTGCGCTATCTCGACAAGGCCGACATGCCGAACGTCGAGAAGCGGATCGGCGTGCTGTATCTCGACAGCCGCGAGCGTGGGGCACTGCTGTCCCGCGCCGCGCGAGCGGCGCTGGAGACGTTGGCGACCGAGGCGGCGGTCGCGATCGAGAACGCCCGCCTCTACCGCGAGACGCTCGAGAAGGCGCGCATGGAGCAGGAGCTCCGGATTGCCGCCGAGATCCAGCAGGCGCTCCTGCCCGAGCCCCGGCGCAAGGGAGAGTTCTTCGAAGCGGTCGGCCAGTCGGTGCCGTGCCGCTCGATCGGCGGCGACTTCTTCGACTATGTCGATCTGCCGAACGGCGCGTTTGGCTTTGCCGTCGGCGACGTCGCCGGCAAGGGCGCGCCGGCGGCGCTCCTCACCGCGGTGCTGCAAGGCGTATTCGCGTCGCAGGCCTCGTCGGGCAGCTCGCCATCCGAAACGCTGTCGCGGGTCAACATCGCGCTGATCCGCCGTGCCATCGAGTCGCGCTTCGCCACGGCGCTCTACGCCGTCATCGGCCCGAAGGGCGAGCTGACCTACTGCAATGCCGGCCACAACCCGCCGATGGTGTTCGGCAAGCACGGCGTCGAACGGCTCGACAAGGGCGGCCTCATCCTCGGTCTCTTCGAGCACGCCACGTTCGAGGAAGGTACGATCACGCTCGAAGCGGGCGACCTCCTCGTGGCCTTCAGCGACGGCGTCACCGAGGCGCTCAGCACTGAAGGCGAAGAGTACGGCGAGCAGCGCCTCCTGGACTGTGTCCAGGCCTGCCGCGACAAGTCCGTGACCGAGGTCCTCGACAGCATCTTCGCCAGCGTCCGCGTGTTCACGGCCGGCGCCGTGCAGAGCGACGACGTGACGGCGCTGGTGCTGCGCTATGACGGATGACAGCCCGCCGCGGCGACGGGCCCTCGTCGCTGCCGTGTTGTGGCTGGTCCTCGCCTTCTGCATCTGGAACGTCAGGTTCGACTGGGGCGTGCGCGTGTGCGCTTCGCAGTACCCTGGACGCACGTTCGGCCTTCCAGCACGGGCGCGGTCCCCGCGTCGAGCTTGCGCAGTCGATGGACTAAGGGCATTGCGGATTCGATGCGCAGCGCCACCCTCCTGGCTGCGCCAGCAGTCGGCATCGCATTCGGATTGGCGGTGGCTGCCCTGACTCGCAGTAGGGCGCGACTTTAGTCGCGCCGATGGCAGGCCGCACTGAATGCGGCCCTACTGCAGTGGACTGGGCAATGCGTAGGCCCAAGCTTTAGCTTGGGCATTCATTGTCGCAGCCTAGCGACGATCTTCGGCAGCGACTCCACGAGCACATCGCCCACGATCTGCAGGCTCCTCGCGCTGACGGCGTCGAGATTGTCGTCGGCGGTGTGCCACTGCGCGTAATCGAGATCGATCACGTCAACCGCCGGGATGCCGGCGTCGAGGAAGGCGACGTGATCGTCTTCAACCGGGGACGACTCGTCGAGGAAGGCGCCGCCGTGCCCGAGCCGACGGGCGGTGTCCCAGATGATCGACGTCAGCCACGGCGTCGACCGCGTCTCCTTGCGGATCGTCAGCGCCCGGTCGCCGACCATGTCGACCAGAATCATGCCCTTGATGCCGGCGAGCGATCCGTCGTGTCTCGCCGCCTCCACATAGTGCCGGCTGCCGTAGGTGTGATCGGTGCCGGTCCAGTCGGGCAAGGTGGCTTCTTCCCCGTCGAAGAACACCAGATCGATCGTCAACGGCCGCTCTCGGTCCTTCAGCACTCGCGCCAACTCGAGCAGCATGGCCGCGCTCGAGCCGCCGTCGCTCGCGCCGACGAATCGAAACTCGCGAAAGCGCTTCGTGTCGTAGTGGCCGCCGATAACCAGGCGTTCCGGTCGCTTCCCGGGAAGACGCACGCTGATATTGGTCATCGTCATCGGGCCGAGCGGCGTCTGCGCGTCGAACGGCTGCTCGGTGGGCGACAGGCCAAGAGCCTTCAGCTGCGTCGTGATATATGCGCGGGCTTGCTTGATGCCGGCGGACCCCGGCGGGCGCGGCCCGATGGCGACGAGCGCACGAATGTGTTCGAAGGCTCGCGCCGAATCGAAGGAGGTCGCCGACGAATCCGCCGGCGCGCCGCGGTTCGACCGAGGCCACGTCAGGCGCACAGGCGAACAGCACCAGGAGAACCGCGAGAACAGAGAGACAGGAGGAGACGCGCATCACCGTCCCCGGGCCGTCAGCCGCGCGCGGCTGACGCCACGTAGTCGCGCACGTCCGGTCCGTCGTAGACCTGTCGCGGCCGCGTAATCTTCGTCTCGGGATCCTCGAGCATCTCTTCCCACTGCGCCAGCCACCCTGACGTGCGCGGGATCGCGAAGAGCACCGTGAACATGTCGACCGGGATCTCCATCGCCTCGTAGATCAGCCCCGAGTAGAAGTCCACGTTGGGATAGAGCTTCCGCTTGACGAAGTAGTCGTCCTGAAGGGCAATGCGTTCCAGCTCCTGCGCGATTTCGAGGAGCGGGTTCCGGCCGGTCACCTCGAAGACTTCGTCGGCGACTTGCTTGACGATTCGCGCGCGCGGGTCGTACGACTTGTAGACGCGGTGGCCGAAGCCCATGAGCCGCCCTTCGCCGCCCTTCACCGACTTGATGAACGACGGCACGTTGGCCAGCGACCCGATTGCGTGCAGCATCCGCAGCACGGCTTCGTTGGCGCCGCCGTGCAGCGGACCGTAGAGCGCCGCGGCCGCCGCCGCCACCGAGGAGAAGGGATCCGCGAAGGAACTGCCGACGCTGCGCATCGCAAACGTCGAGCAGTTCTGCTCGTGGTCGGCGTGCAGGATGAAGAGCACGTCGAGTGCGCGCTCGAGCACGGGGTCGGGCGAAAACGGCCGGCCCGGCGTCGCCTTCAGCATGTGGACGAAGTTGCCGGCGAAGCTGAGTCCCTCGGCCGGAGGGACGATCGGCTCGCCCTTGCGCCGCCGGGCCGCATAGGCGGCGAGGGCCGGCGTCTGCGAGACGATCCGCGCGATCTGGCGCGCGCGGACGGTCTTGTCGTGGACGTTCTGGGCTTCCGGGTAAAAGGTGCCCAGCGCGCCGAACGACGAGATCAACGCGCCCATCGGGTGCGGATTCTCGGCCATCGCGTCGAACAGGCCGGCGATCCGCGCCGGCGGCACCCGATTCTCGTGAACCACCCCGGTCCAGTCGCTCAGCTGGGACGCGGTCGGCAGCTCGCCCTGCAGCAACAGGTAGGCGGTCTCGAGATACGAGCTCTTTTCGGCGAGCTGCTCGATCGGATACCCGCGGTATCGGAGGATGCCCTTGTCGCCGTCGATATAGGTGATGCGGCTGCGACAGGCCGCCGTGTTGACGAGCGCTGGGTCATAGCAGACCAGCCCGAAGTCCTCAGGGCCGGTGCGCACGTTGCGCAGGTCCGCGGCGCGGACCGTCCCGTCCTCGATCGGGAGCTCGGCGGTGCGGCCGGTACGGTTGTCGGTCAGCGTCAGCGAGTCAGGCATCGGGTGGCAGGCGCGCGGCGTCTCAGGGCTTGGTTGGTGGTTCGTCCCGGTCGTCGGAATCGGAGGCAACCGGGTCGCCGGGAACGCGGTACTCGCCGTCCACCCATCGCGCAAGGTCCAGCAGCTTGCACCGTTCGCTGCAAAACGGGCGCCACGCGGCGTCGACGGGCTGCCTTCGGCAGTACGCGCACACCGCTCCGGCGACGGGCGGCATCTGGACATTCTATGGGTGGCCGCGGTGGACGAGCAAGCGCGGCCTCTTTGTGGAGAAATCGAGAACTCGAGAAATCGAGAACTCGAGAAGTTCGGGCCGACGGACGCGCGGCTGCATCCGGCTCTTCGTCGAGTTCGAGTTCTCGATTTCTCGAGTTCTCGAGTGCTGTCCGCGTCAGTTCGCCTGGAGGTCCGCCTCAGGCGCGTGGTGCCGGACGTCGCGGGCCGAGACCAGGAAGATGACGTCTTCCGCGATGTTGGTGGCGTGATCTCCGATGCGTTCGAGGTGCCGGGACACGAGAATGAGATCGAGCGACGGCTCGATGGTGCCCGGATCGTGGAGCATGAACGTCAGGAGCTCGCGGAAGATCTGGGTCTTGAGCGCGTCGAGCTTGTCGTCTTCATTGAGGACGTGCTGGGCCAGGACGATGTCCTGATTGACGTAGGAGTCGAGGGCATCACGCAGCATGGCCTGGGCGATGTCGGTCATCCGCGGAATGTCGATCAGCTTTTTGACTGGAGGATGCGTGGCGTACCGCTTGGACGCCTCGGCAATGTTGACCGCGAGGTCGCCGACCCGTTCCAGATCGGTGTTGATCTTGACGGCCGCCATCACGGCCCGCAGATCCGCGGCCACCGGCTGATGCAGCGCCAGCAGCTTCAGGCACCGATCGTCAATCTCGATGTGGAGGACGTTGACCGGCTCGTCGCCGTGCAGCACGCGCTCGATTTGCGCGAAATCGCGCTCGGCCAGCCCCTGCACCGCGCTGCGCACCCGCTCCTCGGCGAGGCCGCCCATCTCGAGCAGCCGCGTCTTGAGGATGTCGAGCTCCTCCTGAAAATGTCGAACGAGGCGTTCCATGACGATCTCCGTGCTCCTATCCGAAGCGACCCGTGACGTAGTCTTCGGTAAGTTTCTCGGCCGGAGCCGTGAAGATCTTTTCAGTCCGATCGAACTCGACGAGCTTCCCGAGCCAGAAGAAGGCCGTGTAGTCGGACACGCGCGCGGCCTGCTGCATGTTGTGGGTGACGATGACGATCGTGTATTCCTTCTTCAGATCGTAGATCAACTCTTCGATGTGCTGCGTGGCGATTGGATCGAGGGCCGACGCAGGCTCGTCCATGAGCAGCACTTTCGGCCGTACCGCGAGCGCGCGCGCGATGCAGAGCCGCTGCTGCTGACCGCCCGACAGCGCGAGGGCCGAGTCGTGCAGCCGGTCCTTGACTTCCTCCCAGATCGCTGCCGAGCGCAGGCTCGACTCCACGCGATCGTGCAAGTCGGCTTTGCTGGTGGCGAGCCCGTTGATGCGCACCCCGTAGGCGACGTTCTCGAAAATCGGACTTCGGGAAGGGGTTCGACTTCTGGAACACCATGCCGACGCGCCGCCGGAGCCCGACGACGTCGATGCCCGTGTCGTAGATGTCGACGCCGTCGATCATCACCTTGCCTTCGACCCGCGTGCCCGGAATGATGTCGTTCATCCGGTTCAACGTCCGCAGGAATGTGCTCTTGCCGCACCCGACGGGCCGATGAAGGCCGAAACCAGGTTGGCGCGCAGCTGGACTGAGACCTCGTGCAGCGCCCGCTTCCCGCCGTAGAAGAAGTTCAGGCGGTCGACGTCGATCTTGACCGGCTGGTCTCCAACGGTCGAGCTCTGCGGTCGCGTGATGTCTGCAAGCGACGGAATGGTCGGCGTCGCGCCAGCGCTCATGAAGTCCTCCCGCCTCGCGGGCGGTCGCGCAGCGAGACGGCGACAGCCGTCACTCGGAAGCAGCGCGTCTCGTCATCGTAAGGCGCGACCGATTTCGCGCCCGTTTCCGTGGTGTAAATTCGATGTAAACCGGATGTGAACGTGGACGGCTCAGCGCGCCGTGGCGGCCTTGCGCTTGGGTGGCGCGGCCGCCGCTTCGAAGTGAACGGGCTTGCCAACCATTTCGGCGAAGGCGCCGGCATGGCGGTCGGCGGCCCAGAGCTCCAGCTCGGTATCGCCGCTGGTGCGCAGCTGGACCAGGTAATCCTCGCCACGGTCTACGAGCCGCAGCGACCCGAGCACCTGTTCGTGGCTGCGATCGAGCCCTTCGGCCAGCCGCAGGCAGGCCGAGAGGACCTTGACGGCTTTGCGCAGGGCCGAGGGCAGCTCGCCGTAGCCGGGGTGACCCTTCTTCGGCGTGGCGCGCCGATGGTAACGCGCGATGAGACCCATCACCTCGATCTCCACGGGATCGAAGCCCCGAAGATCGCCGTTCTTGATCAGGTAATACGAGTGGCGGTGGTGCTTCTCGTAGCTGACATGCACGCCGATGTCGTGCAGGATCGCGGCGTACTCGAGCCACTCGCGCTCGCGATCGGTCAGGCCGTGGATGCCCCGCGTCTGATCGAACAGCGCGAGCGAGATGCGCGCCACCTGGCTGGCATGCTCGGGCCAGTAGCTGCAGCGCTCGCCCAGCTCCACCACGCTGCGCCGGCGCACGTCCGGGTAGCGGTCGGCGCGCGTGATGTCCTTGCGGTGCTGGTGAATGTAGTCGAGGATCAGGCCCTCGCGCAGCGCCAGGTCGCAGAGCGTGATGTCGTCCGCGCCGAGACTCCGCAGGACGGTGTCGAGGAGCACCGCGCCGGCGACCACGAGGTCGGCGCGCCGCGGCTCGAGGCCGGGGATGCGCAGCCGCTCCGCCAGCGACAGCGACGTCACCTTCTCGCGCAGCCGATGGATGGCCTTGGCGGGAATCCGTAGATTCCGCACTTCCTCCGGTGCTTCGCCCGAGATCTCGTGCGCGGCAACTTCGCCCAGGCTGAGGATGGTGCCCGACGTGCCGATCACCCGGTCGTAGCCGGCCTCGGCAATCTGCTTCGCGTAGTCGCCAATCTCGCTGGTGATGTGGCGCACCAGCTTCCGCTCGTCTCGCTCGGTCAGCGGATCGCTCTTGACGAACCGCTCGGTGAGGCGAATGACGCCGATCTTGAAGCTCCTGGCGTGCTGCGGCCGCTCGCCGCCCAGCGTGATTTCAACGCTGCCGCCGCCGATGTCGATGACCGCGGCCTTGCCGCGCTTGATGTCGACGCCGTAGACCGCGGCGAGGTGAATGAGCCTTGCTTCCTCGGTCCCGGAAATGACGCGAGGACGGACGCCGGTCCGCTGCTGGATCGTGGCGAGAAACTGCACGCCGTTCTCGGCTTCGCGCGTCGCGCTCGTCGCGGCCGCGAGAATCTCGTCGACGCGATGCGATTCGGCGAGGCGCCGGAACTTCGAGAGCGCCTGCAGCGCCGCATCCATTGCCGTGTCGGTGAGCTTGCGCCCATCGAGACCACCGGCGCCGAGGCGCACCATCTCCTTCTCGCGGTCGATGATCTCGAACGACGAATCCGGTCGGACCCGGACGACGATCATGTGAACCGAATTGGTTCCGATGTCGATTGCGGCGAGGCGCATGGAGCGGAAATGACGTGTGCTAGGATCGGCATCCTACCACGAAGACTCCGATGCCAAAGACCGCTGACAGTCCGGGATTCGCGTTGGGCGTGCTGTCTCGCGCCTGGTCTCGCGTCGAGTCGGGCGATGGCGACGCGCTGCGCCGCTCGCGCGTCGCGACGCGGCGGCTTCGTGAAGCCCTGCCGCTCGTGAAAGGCCGCGGGCGCGAGCGTCGGCGCCTGCGCCGCGAACTGCGTCGTGTCACCCGGGCTCTCGGCCCCGTGCGCGAGCTGGATGTCGCGCTCGCACTCGCAGGCACGTTGGCCACCGACTGGCCGGATCTGGCGTCCGCGCTCGACCAGGTGTCGGCGCGGCTCCTCGAGCTGCGCGCGCAACGCCGTGCCCGGCTGGTGAAGAAGGTGAGTCGCGCGGACGTCGAGGATCTCGTCGAGCGCGTCGACGCGCTGCTGGCCTCTGCGCGCCGCCGGGACGCGCCCCCGCCCATCGATCGACCGCGTCTGGCGGAACGGATCGTCAGCCGCGCCGCGGCCACCCGCGAGGCGGCCGAGTCCGCGGGCGCACTGTACGCGCCCGAGGCGCTCCACGCCGTGCGCCTTGCCACCAAGAAACTGCGCTACGCCCTCGAGGTCGCGCGCGCGGTCCGTGTGGCCGGCGCCGCCAGCGCCGCACGCCGGCTGCGTCAATACCAGGATCTGCTCGGCCTCCTGCACGACCTACAGATCTTTTCGTCGCATGTGACGCGTGCACAGGCGCGTCTGGCCGCCGACGATCCCGACCTCGCGTCGCTGTCGGACCTCCTGATGCACCTCGAAGATCGTTGCCGTGAGCTGCACGCGGCGTTCGTCGCGCAGCGCGGCGCCCTCGTGACGCTCTGCGACGACGTCACCGGCGTGCTCTCTCGGCTCTCTGTTGCCCGCGTCTCATGAGCGTTGCCCGCGATCTCGAGCTGTACCTCGGTACGCCACGCCCCGGCCGCCGAACGCGGCCCGGACTGGCCCGACGACGACGCGCGGCCGCTGACGCCGGACGGCGTCGCGAAGTTCCAAAAGGCCGTGGCCGGCCTGGCCGCGCTCGGGGTCCACATCGACCTGGTGCTGACGAGCCCGCTCGTTCGCTGCCGGCAGACCGCCGACATCCTCGCCGAAGGACTTCCCGGCCGGCCTCGCGTGCAGCCGCTCGACGCGCTCGCACCCGGCGGCGGGCACTCGGCGGTCATCGCCGAAGCGGCGCGCGTCGCCAAGCGACCCCGCGTCGCGCTCGTCGGACACGAGCCGGACATCGGTCACCTCGCCGCCAAGCTCCTCGGCATGCGCCGCGCGATCGAGTTCCGCAAGGGCGCCGTCTGCCGGATCGACGTGGACGGGCTGCCTCCCGGCGGTCCTGGCCGGCTTTCGTGGTTTGCCACACCGCGCATGCTCCGTCGCATGGCGCCCTAGCCCCGGCGCCCTCCTCGTGCGCATCTCCGTCGTCATCAACCCCGTGGCGGGTGTGCGCGGCGGCTCGCTGAACCGTACGCGGCGGCGAGCCGAGCAGGCGTTCGACCTGCTCACCGCCGAAGGCGCCGAGCCGGAAATCCTGATTACCGAGCGGCACGGGCACGCACGCGAGCTCGCACATGGTGCAGTCGAGCGTGGCTCGCGCCTGGTGATTGCGTGGGGCGGCGACGGCACGGTCAACGAGGTCGCCTCGGGACTGGCGTTCACCGGCGCCGCGCTTGGGATCATCCCGGCGGGCTCAGGCAACGGCCTTGCCCGAATGCTCGCGATGCCTGCGGATCCGCGGGTGGCGCTGCCGCGACTGGTCCGGGGCCGCAATCAGGCGATCGATGTCGGCGACGCGAACGGGCGGTTGTTCGTCAACGTGGCCGGTGTCGGATTTGACGCGCATGTCGCCGGGTGTTTTGCACGGCTCGGCCGGTCGCGCCGTGGCTTCCTCAGATACGCGGCGATCGTGGTCACCGAGCTGGTACGGTATCGTCCCCAGGCTTACACGCTGGAACTGGATGCCGACGCCACCGGCTGCGACTCGGCCTTCTTGCTGTCGTTCGCCAACGGCCGCCAGTGGGGGAACGGCGCCGTCATCGCGCCGCAGGCACGGCTCGATGACGGGCTTCTGGATGCGGTTGTCGTTCGGACACAGAGCCGCGCGGGTGTCCTGAGGGCCGTGCCGAGCCTCTTTGCCGGCACCGTCGAGCGCGTCCCGGGCGTGAAGATTCGTCGCGTGCGTCACGCGCGCGTCACGTCAGACCGTCCCCTGGCGATGCATGTCGATGGCGAGGCCGTGGAGTGCGGCGAGGTGCTGACCGTCCAAATTCATCCGCTGGCGCTCCAGCTGCGCCAGTAGCAAAAGCGAAAGTGTCTGGAAAACAACCAAATCCGCAGTGGTTCAGGGCGAAAACCGGCGTTGAGGCGCGTTTACACAATATTTACAGCCGCCCCGCGTCAGGTGATCCAAGATCGGGTTATCACAACAAAAGGACAAGAATGCGGAGCCATCAGATGTACGAACGCAGCCTCAGTTACGACGGCCATACTCGTCGATTCCAGATCATCGCCGCTGCCGGGGCGTCAGGTTGGGAGGTGCGGGAGGAACAGGACAGCCACCTCGTCCGAGCGAAGGTCTATGACGACTGGCATCGCGTCGAGCGAGCCCGTACGATCTTTCAGGCGGAAGTGACCACTCTCGAAAAGGCAGGCTGGGTCGACGTGAACTGACCCGGCCGGGGCGCACGCGGTGCGCCCGCCCCTCGTGGCGCGAAGTGCGCCCCTACTCTACAAAGCGATATCCGAGGCCGACGACCGTTTCGATTTGACGGCCGACCGGACCGAGCTTCCCGCGCAGCCGGCCGACGTGGACGTCGACCGAACGGGTCTCGATCAGGCGGTCGTAGCCCCAGACGCGTTCGAGCAGACGGTCGCGGGAGAGCACACGGTTGCGATTCTCGACGAGGTATCGCAGCAGTTCGAACTCGCGTCGGGTCAGGCGAATCGCTCGGCCTTCGACGCTGACGGCCACCGCATCGAAATCGGCCGTCAGGTACTTCCCGCGGTAGACCGCGGCTTCGGTGGCCGCGCCCTCGGTCCGTCCCCGCCGCAGCACCGCGCGCACGCGTGCGGCCAGCTCGCGCAGGCTGAACGGCTTCGTGACGTAGTCGTCGGCGCCGACGTCGAGTCCGGTCACGCGGTCCGATTCGCTTGTTTTCGCCGTCAACATGATGATCGGCACGCGGGCGGTGTTCGGGCGGGCGCGAAGGATCCGGCAGACCTCGAGCCCGCCCACCACCGGCAGGTTCAGGTCGAGGATGATGAGATCCGGCGGCCGATCGAGCACATGCTTGAGCGCCACGTCGCCGGAGCCGACGGTCTCGGCTTCGACTTCGCCGCCACGCTCGAGCGTGTGCTTGATGAGCCCGGCGATATCCTGCTCGTCTTCGACAATCAGCACCCGTGTCTTCTGCACGATAGCTTCGACCCTACCGGCAGCAGGTTTCACGGACGTGTCGCAGAGGTTAAATCTGAGTTACACGACGGTTCCGGGCTTCACGATGCCGTTCTTCGGGACGACGATGATTCCCGAGCGGATGTGCCAGCCGTCGCCGTCGGCTTCCTGGAGGCCTTGCTCGTTCACGAGGCGACAGCCGTCGCCAATGCGCGCGTTCTTGTCGACGATCGCGCGGTCGATGGTGACGTCGCGGCCGATTCCCAGACGCGGCGTGTCCTTCAGCCCGAGCGCATCCTCGTCGGTCTCGAAGAAATCGGCGCCCGACAGGACGCTGCGGGAAATCGCCGCACCGTGGCGCACCACCGCGCGAACGCCAATCACCGATTCGATGAACGTGCCTTTCTCGAGAGTGCAGCCTTCGGTGAGCACGGAATCGCGCAGCGTGCACTCCCGCACGTGCGCCGGCGGCAGCGTTCGCGCGCGGGTGAAGATCGGACGCTTCGGATCGTGAAATCGGAAGGGCGCATCCGCCTTGGTCAGCATCAGGTTCGCGTCGTAGTACGCGCCGATCGTGCCGACATCGGCCCAGTAGCCGCGATGCAGGAACGCGTTGACGTGATAGCGCCCGAGGGCGGCAGGGATGATCTCCTTGCCGAAGTCGATGCCATCCTGCTCGAGCACGTCGAGCAGCACCTGACGCGAAAAGACATAGACGCCCATCGAGGCCACGAAGGGTTTGTCGGGCGGAGTGTTGAGGAAGGCGCCGCCGGGCGGAAGCGAGCTGCCAATTTCTCCCAGGCGAGCGCGCGTCGGCTTCTCTTCGAACGCGACGATTTGACCCGTCCGGTCGAACCGGAAGATGCCCATCTCGGTCGCATCGGCCATTGTCACAGGCTGGGCCGCGATGGTGATGTCAGCGCCGCGCTCGGTGTGCGATTCGACCAGCTCGGCATAGTCCATCCGGTACAAGTGATCGCCGGCGAGGATCAGGTAATAGTCGGCGTCGTGCTGCTCGAAATGGCGGCGCGCCTGACGGACGGCGTCGGCCGTGCCCTGGAACCAGTGACTGCTGTCGGGGGTCTGCTCGGCGGCAAGAATCTCGACGAACCCTTCCGTGAACTGGTCGAGCCGGTAGGTGAGGCCGATGTGGCGATTGAGTGAGGCCGAGTTGAATTGCGTCAAGACGAGAATTCGCCGCAGCTCGGAGTGCAGGCAGCTGCTGATCGGGATATCGATGAGGCGGTACTTGCCGCCAATCGGGACCGCCGGCTTCGACCGTGAGTGCGTCAACGGAAATAGTCGGGTGCCGCGTCCACCGCCGAGGATGATCGCCAGGACGTCTCGCATGGCGGGAGCATAACAAATTGGCGATTGTCGCTGGATTGGGGATTGCGGATTGGGGCTATCGCCCTCAGATTTTCCCGGGGCGTCACGCGGCCTTGATCCCCCTGTTACACCGCTCCAGTAGGCTGAAGGTCGATGCGGTGGCGGAGCGGCGGGTCTCGCCGGAGCGCGGAGCGCGGAGGCGGATGACGATCAGCACGATCGTCTGCGCCTACAACGAGGCTGGTTACCTCGCCCCGTGCCTCCATTCACTCCTCGCACAAACCCGTCGTCCCGACGAGCTGCTGGTCGTCAACAACGCGAGCACTGACGACACGATGCGCGTCGCGCGCGGCGTGAACGGCGTGCAGGTCCTCGATGAGCCGCGCAAAGGCCTGGTGCGCGCACGTGAAACAGGTCGCCGCGCCGCCACCGGCGACCTGTTGGTGTATCTCGACGCCGACTGCCGGGCCCCGCTCACGTGGCTTGCGCGGGTTGAGCGGCGATTCGTTCGCGATCCCGCGCTCGTCGCGACGTCGGGCCCCTACCGCTTTTACGACTGGGACTGGGTGGGTCGCACCATGATCCGCAGCTACGACCTGACGCTGGCGCCCCTCACGCAACTCCTGGTCTACCGCACGCTCGGGATCGGGTCGCTGTTCTACGGCGGCAACTTCGCGGTGCGGCGCGGCGCGCTCGAGGCGATCGGCGGCTTCGATACAGCGATCGAGTTTCACGGTGAGGACACGAACGTCGGGCGCCGCCTGGTCCGGGTCGGCAAGGTGAGCATGGCCTCCGACTGCTGGCTGTATACATCGGCCCGGCGCTACCGGGCGATGGGCAAGCGCCATGTGTTCCGTCTCTACGTCCGCAACTTCTGGTCCGAGCTCGTGCATCACCGGCCGCGAGACCGGCAGCACGTGGATGTGAGGATCTGATCGTGCCCGGATACGAGCCGTTCCTGCTCTGCGACTTTCACGTTCATACCCGTTGGAGCGACGGGCGCCTCAGCCTGCGCGACACGATCGATCTCTACGGGCGAACAGGGAAGTTCGACGTGATCGCGATTACCGATCACATCCTGATGAAGCGCGATCTCCTGGCGCGCGCCGGGCGCGTGGCCACCCTCGGACGCCGCAGCTTCGGCATCGCCGAGGATCAGTTCCAGGCCTACCTGGAAGACATCGCACGCGAATCGGAGCGGGCGCGCCGCGAATACGGCCTGCTGGTCGTACCGGGCGCCGAGATCACCCAGAACAAGCTTCGGGGGAAGAAGAACGCGCACATCATCGCCCTCGACATCAAGCGTTACATCTCGGCGGATCAGTCGCCGGACGACATCCTGAAAGAGATTCGCCGCCAAGGCGCGCTGAGCGTGGCCTGCCATCCGCATCATCGCGCGGTGCGCCGTCTGGAAATCAGCACGTGCTATCTGTGGGACCACCGCTCGGCGCTCTCGGGCCTGGTGGACGTCTGGGAGGCGGCGAATCGAGATGACCTGTTCTCGGTGACGAGCCTCAAGCACTTTCCGTACGTGGCCAGCAGCGACTTCCACAAGCCGAAACACCTCTACTCGTGGAAGACACTCCTGCGCGCCGAAAAGGAGTGGCCGGCGATCCGAAAGGCGCTCTGCGCGAACGTGGACGTCGCGTTGACGCTTTTCAGGAAGGACTCCTGGCATCCTGGCGGCACGGCGTGGACCGGGGCGCTGCGACCGGCGGCCCTTGGGCGATTGCGCTTGAGGCCGGCGCGGTAGAAGGCCCAGGGGGACATGGGGACAGGGGCAGGGCGCATAGGCGCATGGGGACATAGGCACATAGGGACATAGGCTCGCCCGCGGCCGGTGGCCGGTCGACCGGTTCGTCCTCAGCAAGCAGATGTCTTGCGGCACGAGCCATCAGTCGCCGTCCACTGGGCGCGGACGATCCCTATGTCCCTATGCGCCCATGTCCCCATGCCCCTATGCGCCTATGTCCCCATGTCCCTATGTCCCTATGTCCCCTTGTACGTAATTGAAATCCCCGCCGAACTCTTTGTGTCGATCGTCGTCTCGCCGTCGGGAAGCGCGCGAACCCGGACCAGGAACTCGCCGATCCCGCTCATCCCGGGGCTCGAGACATTGTGCGCGGTGAAGCAGCCGCCCGGCCGGAGCTTCGGCCATAGCGCCTCCAGATACCGCGCGTACCACTCCTTGTCCGCATCCGAGAACACGAAGTCGATCGGCCCTTCGAGGCGGGGGACGATCTCGTGCGCGTTACCCAACCGGGCATCGATGTAATCGGCGAGTCCGGCCTCGCGAAAGTTCGCCACTGCAATGGCGTGGCGGCGCGCGTCGATGTCGATCGTCACCAGCTTCCCGCCGGTCTTGCTCAGGGCCCACGCGATCCAGACGCCAGAGTGCCCTGTCGACGTCCCGATCTCCACCGCGCGCTGATAGCGGTGTTTCAGGATCAATTCGTGGAGCGTCCGGCCGTCGATCTCGGGCACGTTCAGGTCATGCCAGTCGTTCCGGTGGCGATCGAGGAACGCGCGGACGCGCCGATCGCGCTCGCCTGCGTCAGCCGTCTGCGACACTGGCGGTTGGGGCATCAGGGCCGTCAGCGCGGCAGCCGCGAGCATTGCCGAAACCCACGAAATCATGATGAGCTGCACGTCCTGTCGGCCCCCTGGTGGCCTTCAATCGTCCGCGAATGTACTACGGAGCCGCCACTCTGAACTAGGATCCACACGATGCCGCAGGCGTGGGTGCTGCTGATTGCGTTGGTCTCCCTTCAGGGGACCGCTCCGACCGCCGTGCGGGGCGTCGTTGTCGACGACTCGGGGGCCGTGCTTGCCGGCGCCACCGTCACCGCCCGCGCCAATGGCGTCGACTGTCGGACTGTCAGCAACGACAGCGGCAGTTTCGAGCTGGCATGCGCACGGCCGGGTGATCAGATCGAGGTCGAGGCACGCGGGTTTCGCACGGCCGGCGTGCGCTCGACGGCCGATCCCCTTCGCGTCGTGCTCGCCCCCTCGTCCTACACCGAATCGGTCGTCGTCACGGCCTCGCGCACCGAAAGCGGGCGCACGTCGCCGGCGGCGCCGATCGCGATTCTCACCGCGGCCGATCTGGCCTCGCTGCCACCGGCGCCGTTGGACGATGCGTTGAAGACGACGCCGGGCTTCAGCCTGTTTCGGCGCACGACGTCGAGGTCCTCCAACCCGACGACGCAGGGCGCCGGGCTGCGCGGGCTGTCAGCGTCAGGCGCGAGTCGGGCGCTGGTGCTCGCCGATGGCACACCGCTCAACGATCCGTTCGGCGGCTGGGTGTACTGGAGCCGCATTCCCGCGGCCGCGGTCGATCGCGTCGAGGTCGTGAGAGGTGGCGCGAGCGACTTGTACGGCGCCGATGCGCTGGCCGGGGTCGTGCAGGTATTGACGCGACGGCCCGAGCGGCCGGAAGCGCGCGTCGAAGTCGACGGCGCGAGTCACTCGACCGGGCGCCTGTCGCTCTTTGCCGGCGCGTCACACGGCGGCTGGCGCGGGGCCGTGGCAGGCGAGAAGTTCTCGACCGACGGCTACGTGCTCGTGCCGGAGCCCGATCGCGGCAGCGTCGATGCTCGAGCCAACAGCCGGTATACGAGCGGCCGCGTCGAAGCCGGCTATTCCACGTCGCCGGCCTTCACCGCCGATGTGGTCGGCGACGTGTTCGGCGAGCATCGCGAGAACGGCACCCCGGTCCAGACCAACAGCACCGACATCCGTCAGATCAGCGCCTCGATTGGCGGGACCGCGAAGGGCAGCACGTGGCGAATCAGCGGTCAGGCCGGAGACCAGAGCTACGACCAGGCGTTTTCGGCGATTGCCGCGGACCGTGAATCCGAGACGCTGACGTCGCGCCAATACGTGCCCGCGTCGCAGCATTCGGCGGCCGCGATGTGGCAGCGGCCATGGACACATCTCGATCTCCTGGCCGGCCTCGACACGCGCGGCGTGGAAGCCACGAACAACGAGCGCAGCTTTGCCCCCGACGGCAGCGTGCGCGCGTTCACGTCGACTGCCGCGTTTCAGCGCACGAGCGGGATCTACTTGCAGGCGACCGGGCGGCCGGCCTCCGCCGTTACGGTGATTGCGGGCGCACGGGGCGACGTCCGGCAGCGTACCCGCGATGAGGGCTGGCTCGACGGCGACTCGGCGTTCTCGCCGCGCATCTCGGCGGCCTGGAGTGCGTCGTCTTTCATGACGGTCCGCGGCAGCCTTGGCTGGTCGTTCCGCGCGCCGACGCTGAACGAGCGGTACCGCGGCTTTCGCGCCGGGAATGTCCTGACGCTGCCGAATGCCGATCTGCGCCCCGAGTCGTTGCGCACGGTCGAGGGCAGCGTCCTCGTGACGCCGTCGCGCGGCGCGCTGCGCGTCACGGTCTTCCGCAACGACCTGGCCGATGCGGTGACGAATGTCACCGTGACGTCCACGCCGCAGCTGGTGACCCGCCGACGCGAGAATGTCTCGAGCATCGACGCCTGGGGAACCGAGTTGGAGGGGGAGTGGCGCGTTCGAACGGGGCTCACGCTCCTCGGCGCGTCTGCCTTCACCCGCTCGCGATTCGCCGACTATGCGCCGCTCGACGGGTTGACGGTCCCGCAGGTACCCGGCTGGCAGTTCTCGGTCGGCGTGCGTGGCACGGCGCCTGGAGCCATCGTCTTCGCGGCCAACGTGCGCGCGTTCGACGATCAGTTTGAGGACGATCGCAACACGCTCGTCCTCGGTTCGGGCTCGGTCGTCGACGTGACGTTTCAGCGCCCGTTCGGACGCAAGGCCACCGGCTACGTCAGCCTGGAGAACCTATTCGACGTCGATTACGACGTCGGCCGCACGCCCGTGCGCACGGTGGGCCAGCCGTTCACGCTGCACGTAGGGGTGCGCGTGATCGTCGGGCGGTAAGAGATCCCACAGCCACAGTCGGACACCCCGGTCGTGCATCCGCTGCCGGCAGGTGGCGCCGCGGCGCTCGATGACGCGCGTATGCGCGACGCCGGTCCGCGGATGACATGACACGTACACCACGCATCCGCATTCGAGAGTCAGGTTGTATGACATCGTTTCGCGACTCCGTACGCGGAGTGTAGCGGCGCGTCTTGACGTTTGGCCGACAACTCCGCGACGGGGACGCAAACTTCGCTGACGGGTCGAAGGGGGTCGAAAGGGTGTCAGGGTCGAAGAATCTCAGGGTCGAAGAGTCTCAGAGTCGGGTCGCAGAGTCTCCGTGACCCTGCGACCCTTGGACCTTGCGGCTCTCAGACCTTAGAAATTGAGCCGGAGCGCGAATTGCATCTGCCGATTGGTGCCGAGCCCGACGGTCCGTCCGACGGTGCTCGTCAGGCTGCCGAACGTGCCCGCGGCTCCGGATGTGAAGGGCTGCTCCGGCTGAATCTGGTTGGTGCCCGTGCCGAGCGCGCTCGGCAGCGTCGCGACCGGGTTGCTGAAGTTGTCGGTGTTGAAGAGGTTGAATACCTCCCAGCGCACCTCGATGTTGGACGTGCCCGCGATCTCGAAGCGCTTCGTTGCCAGGAAGTCCACCTGCTTGAAGGACGGACCGCGCAGGGCGCCGCGCTGCAGGTTGCCGAATTCTCCCGGCGCCGGGATGCTGAAGGCGGCCGGATTCAACCACTGCACGCCGTTCTTCAGATACGGATCCACACCCGGAATGAGGTTCGGCCGCCGCACGTTGCGTGACGCCCCGCCGCCTGGCGTGTTGATGATCGCGGTGCGCCCGGCCGCCGCGCTGCCGAACACGTTCCCCGCCGCGTCCATGTAGACCACGTCCGGCCGCGTCACGCGCACATCGATGGGCAGGCCGCTCCGCGCGTTCACGATGGCGCCGACGTCCCAGCCGCCGAGAATCGCCTGTGTGAAACCGGAGGCATTGCCCATGAAGCGATGGCCGGCGCCAATCGGCAGCGAGTAGAGCGCGCTGACGTTGAACGTGTGGCGCACGTCGAAGGCGTTGTAGCCGATGTCGTAGTTGTAGTCGAACGGGTTGCCAACGGTCAGCGCTTCGTTCGATCCCGCCGTGTTGCCGTAGCTCTTCCCCAGCGTGTACTGCGAGTTCAAGGTCAGGCCGCTGGCGATGCGTCGCGCCAGTGAGAGCTGCAGCGAGTTGTAGCTGTCGTGTCCGCCGCTGGTCTTGAAGTCGACTTCGGCGAACGGCCGCTGAATCGAGCTGCCGTTGACGATGTCGAACTCGCGGATGATGACGGCGTTCTTGGTGGGATCGGCGTTGGTCTGCACGGCCACGATCCGGTTCGTGAAGTTGCGCAGGAAGAGATTCCGACCCTGGCTGCCGACGTAGGCGGCCGTGGCCACCATCTTCCATGGCAGCTCGCGCTGCACCGAGGCCGAATACTGGTAGACGCGCTCGGGGATCTCGTACTCGTTCGCGTAGGCGCGCGGCTGGTAGGTGCGGTTGTTCGGGTTGTTGATGAAGTTCGCGCGCAGCAGCGTCGGATCGACAGGGTACTGTCCGCCCGTGATTGTCGTGCTGATGCGGTCGCTCTCAATCGGCTGAATCTGGTCTTCGGTCTGCCCCGGGCCGACGAAGATGCCGAAGCCGCCGCGAAGGACCGTGCGCCCGTCGCCCGGTGCCCAGGTCATCCCCACCCGTGGCTGGAAGTTGTTCGTCTTGCTGCCGTAGAACGCCGTGCCCTTCGGCTTCAGCGCGCCCGTATCGATGTCGAACAGCACCGCGTTGTCGTCGGCCTCCTTCAGCGGCGTGTAGTACTCGTAGCGAAGCCCGTAGTTCAACGTCACGCCGTTTGCCAGCTTCCATTCATCCTGCGCGAAGCCAATCGCGTAGTTCTGCACGGCCCTGCGCTCGCCGGTCACGCCGTTGTTGAAGACGCTTGGCTCGCTCAGATCGCCGAGGTACTGCACCTGCTGGCCACGGTTCGCGAGGAAGTCGTTCAGGTTCGCGAACGTGTAGGTGGTGCCGCCGAGACGATCTGTCGTGAACCGGATGAAGCGCGCCTCACCGCCGAACTTCAGGCTGTGCCGGCCGCGCGTCCAGGTGAGCGAATCGATGATCGAGAGCGAGTACGGGTTGTACGGCGTGCCGCGGCCGTTCGCGGCGCTGTTCTGGCGGAGCAGGCCGCCTGGCGACGCGATCCCGGAACTGGCGCCCTGGCCGGCGATGCCGGTGTTGGCGACGCTGCCGGTCAGGCTCAGCGAGAGCCGCGAGATGTCGATGCCATTCACCGTCGGCGCGATGCCCTCGATGCTGGTCGGCGCAGCGTTGTAGCCGAACTTCAGCTCGTTGAGCATCGACGAGGAGAGGATGCCTTGCAGCGCCACGATCGCATTCGACGGGTTCGCCTCGATGTGGGAGCGGCGGCCGGTCACGCCCTCGGGCTGCTCGTTCGTGCCCTGGTCGCGGAAGTAGCGCCCATAGACCGACCAGTTCGTATTCAACTTCTGATCGAGTCGGACGTTGAACGAGTCTTCCTTGACCGTCGAGAGGCTCTGCAGCTGCAGGATGTCGTAGTCGGGGTTCGTCGACTTGCCGGCGAGGACGACGGAACCCGGCCCGCGAAACGCGTCGTACAGCGGCTTCACGGCATCGACCGCGCGCGTGAAGGCCGCGGCGCTCGGCGCCGCCTCGACGAAGTTGATGCCCGCATCCAGGCGATACCCTTCGTAGCTGCCGAAGATGAAGGTGCGATCCTTCACGATCGGCGCGCCCACCGAGGCGCCAAACTGATTCAGCTTCAGCGGCGACTTCGCGAGGTCGAAGTAGTTCCGCGAGTCGAAGTCGTCGCCGCGGTGATATTCGAACAACGACCCGTGGACCTGGTTGCTGCCGCTCTTGCTGACCACGCTGATCTGGCCGCCGGTGCCGGTGCCGTATTCGGCCGGGTAGTTGCTGGACTCGACGCGGAACTCCTGCACGTTCTCGAGGCTGGACTGCAGCCGGAACGGCGATGGCAGCTCGCCGTTCAGGTTGCCCGGCGACGCGTCGATGATCGCCGTCCCCTCCACGCCGTCGTAGCGCACGATGTTCTGCTCGACGGCGCGGCCGCTGAACCGGATATCCCCGAAGGTCCCGGTTCCGCTGTTCACGGATCCAGGCGCCTGCAGATAGAGCTGCGAGAGCTGGCGCCCGTTGAGCGGCAGGTCCTTCACCTCACGATCGATGACATTGGTGCCGATGCGCGCGGAGCTCGTGTCCAGGGCCGAGGTGCTGGCCGACACGGTCACCGACTCGGTCACGCCCCGCGGCCGGATCTCGAAATCGAGCGTCAGCTCCTGCGCCGCCTGGAGCTTCATGTCCGTGTACTCCGTCGGCGCGAAGTCCGTGCTCACGACGTTGACGGTGTAGACGGCCGGCTTCAGGCCCGTCACGACGAAATACCCATCGTCGTTACTCTGGACCGCGCGGCTCTGGCCGGTGCCCTGATTCACGACGGTGACGGTGGCTCCGCGCACCAGCGCGCCACTCTGGTCACGCACGGTGCCCACGATGCGGGCGTCGGTCTGCGCCATCGCAGGCGCGACTCCCAGGAACGCGATGGCGAGCAAGGTCCACGCAAAAGCGAGGAATCGATTTCTCACGTGCGGTCTCTCCCTTGGTTGGTCGGTTCGGCGCCGGGGACCATGGCCGGGGGCCCTTCCCTGACCCTTGAGGCTAGGGGATCGGGCGTAACGGCAACGTGACGACGAAGTTGCCGATCAGTAAAACTGGCGGGCCGAGCGGAAGAACGTTAAGACTGTCGCTTGTGGCGGACCGGCTTGACCCCAATCGGGGCCAGGTACGCATCGAGGAGGGCCGTGCCCACGGCTACCACAACAGGACCGAAGACAAGACCGATGAAGCCAAACGCCGCGACGCCGCCAAGGAGCGCGACGAATGTGACGAGCCCGTTCATCGACGAGCGGCCGCTGAGCAGTACGGGACGCAGGACGTTGTCAGCCATCCCGACTAGACCCGCGCCGATGGCGGTGAGGATGAGCGCTTTCGTGATGGCGCCGGTCATCGCGAGGTACAGCGCGACCGGGAGCCAGACGACCCATGTGCCGAGGACGGGGACCAGGGCGAAGAACGCCATCACGGTGCCCCACACGGCCGGCGCCTCGAGACCGAGCAGCCAGAACGCGAGGCCGCCGAGGCACCCCTGCACGGCTGCCACCGCCAGACCGGCGATGACGCTGGCGTAAATCAGGTCGCCGATCTGCTGGAGAATGTGATCGCGCTGGCTGTCGTCGAACGGAAGGAACACGCGCATCATCCGCACGATGCCCGGCGCATCGCGCAGGAAGAAGAACAGGGCGAACAGCGCGATGAACAGGTCGACGATCAGCAGGGCGACGCCGCCAATGACCTTACCGGATCCCTGCGCCACGGCGGACCCGATCTGCTGGGCCGCCGCGGAAATCGATGCTGATAGCCGCTCGGGCGCGAGGACGGGCACATGGGCCTGCACCCAATGCCACGTCCGCACCAGCCATTCAGGCGGTGTCGGGGGCGCCGCCGCCGCCGACTGCAGGGCCGTGACCGCCTGGGCCACCTCGCTGACCAGTACCTGCACGAGCAGCCAGATGGGCACGACGATCAGCACGAGCACGAGCAGCGTGGAGAGAAGGGCGGCCTGCGAACGTCCGACGCGAGGCGTCAGCCGCGCGTGCAACGGAGAGGCGCAGACCGCGAGCACGGCCCCCCACCCGAGCGGCACCAGAAACGGCTGAAAAATCAGGAACGAAAGGTAGCCGACGAGGAGGACCGCGCCGTAGTAGATGATCTGGGCAATACGCTCGCGGTCGTTCATGCCTGTGACGCCTGAACCCGGCCGCGATGCGGCCTGGCCGTCATTGTAGCCGCAGGTCTGACGGTCCACGCGTCCTCGGCACGATTCGCCAGCAATTGAGGCGAAACCGGTAACGTCCGCGTAACGCGGAGGTAACGCCCAGCCTGAATGGATGCGGAAGTTCTGATAAGATCCCGCCGTTCTCACCCAAGGAGCCGTGTGGTCCGCTTTCGCCTCATTCCCCGCGAAGAGAAGTTCTATGCCGATTTCACCGCCCTGGCCGACCAGTTGGTCACGGGCGCCGGTCTGCTCGAGCGGATGCTCGCCTCCGACCCGCCGGACTGGTCGCTGGCCCATCAGATTCAGGATGTCGAGCACGACTGCGACACGATCACGCACGAGATCATCCAGCGCCTGAACCGCACGTTCGTGACGCCCATTGACCGCGAGGACATCCACTCGCTGGCCAAGTCGCTGGATGACGTGATGGATGCGATCGACGCGGCGTCATCGGTGATTCGACGGTACCGCGTGGCGCCAGTCCGCTATGGCGCCCGAGAGCTGGCGAGCGTGATCGTCAGGTCGAGCGATCAGGTGCGGATGGCCGTCGCCGCGCTGGAGCGGAAGACCGGCGTGCACGGCCTGGCCGTCGAAGTGAACCGCCTCGAGAACGAGGCCGACCGGCTGCACGACGAGGCGCTGAGCCGGCTGTTCGAGGAGGAGAAGGATCCGATCGCGGTCATCAAATGGAAGGAGGTCCTGGATTTCCTCGAGGAGGCGACCGACCGGTGCGAGGACGTCGCCAACGTCCTCGAAGGCGTCGTCGTCAAGCACGGGTAGACGAATGGAGTTTGCCATCGTCTGCTCGCTGATTTGCGTTGCCCTCATCTTCGACTACATCAACGGTTTTCACGACGCGGCCAATTCGATCGCCACCGTTGTGTCGACGCGCGTGCTCTCGCCCGGCAAGGCGGTCATCTGGGCGGCCTTCTTCAACTTCGCGGCGGCGTTCGGCTTCGGCACTGCGGTGGCCAAGACCGTCGGGTCGGGCATGATCGACGTCGCACGCCGTCACGTTCCTCGTCATCTTTGCCGGCCTGTTCGGCGCGATCGTCTGGGACCTGATCACGTGGTACTTCGGGCTGCCGACCAGTTCGTCGCATGCCCTGATCGGCGGCTACGCGGGCGGGGCCGTCGCGCACGCCGGGCTTCGGCGTGATCATCCCGAGCGGCTGGACGAAGACGCTGATCTTCATCGTCCTGGCGCCGACGATCGGTCTGGTGCTCGGCTTCGCGTTGATGACCGCGATCTACTGGATCTTCCGCGGCTTTGCCCCGTCGCGCGTCGATCGGTGGTTCCGTCGTCTGCAATTGGTGTCCGCGTCGCTCTACAGCCTGGGGCATGGCGCCAACGACGCGCAGAAGACGATGGGGATCATCGCCGGCGTGCTGTTCGCCGCCGGCTACATCCAGCATTTCTACATTCCCATGTGGGTCGTCCTCTCGGCGCACGCGGCCATCGCGTTGGGCACGTTGTCGGGCGGCTGGCGGATCATCCACACGATGGGATCGAAGATCACGCGTCTGCAGCCGGTCGGAGGATTCGCGGCCGAAACGGCCGGTGCGGTGTCGCTCTTCACCGCCACGGCACTCGGTGTTCCGGTCAGTACCACGCACACGATCACGGGCGCGATCGTCGGCGTCGGCGCGACACGGCGGTTATCGGCCGTGCGCTGGGGCATAGCCGGCCGGATCGTCTGGGCGTGGATCCTGACGATCCCGATCTCGGCCCTGATCTCGTCAACGACCTACTGGGTGCTGTCGCACCTGCTCGCGCTGCAGTAGGGCCCGACTGTAGGCGGGCCATTGGCGCCGCACTAGCGGGCTCTCGATCTGCAGTAGGGCCCGACTTCAGTCGGGCCGGCCTCAGGCCGAACTAAAGTTCGGCCCTACTGCAGTCTTTACACCGCGACGTGTGTCGATTCCACGATCAGGTTGTGAATTGCCGTGGTCCCCGTGTTCGCGATCCGGTGCGTCACCGGGCCGCTGTAGAAGACATCGTGGAACTGCACGCGGACGTGCTCGTTCTGCAGCAGCACCTGCATCTCCGGCACCACGGCTGCGCGATCCTGAGAGTGCGACGGGGCGTTCATCGTCGGCCACGCCGCGCAACCGAGAAAACCGACCACTCGCACACGGTTCATTGTTCCCTCCGAACCCTCCATATGTAGGGCGGACCTTTAGGTCCGCCTTGATGCTTGATGCGGGGCTGAAGCCCCGCGCTATACGTGGCCTGTTCGCTAGCGCGCGCCCTGCGGCAGCCTGACCGTAAAGGCCGCTCCGCCCTCGGGCCGGTTCCCCGCGGTGACCGTGCCGCCGAGGAGCTCCACCAGATGCTTGACGATCGCCAGGCCGATTCCGGTCCCGCCGGGCGCGCGCGAGCGGGACTTGTCGACCCGATAGAACCGTTCGAAGACACGCGTGAGGTCGGCTGCCGGGATGCCGGGCCCGGTGTCGAGCACGCGGAGCGCGACGGCGGCATCCGACCGCTCGGCCTCGACGCGAACGGTCCCCTTCTCGGGCGAGTAGTTGACGGCGTTCTCGAGCAGGTTCCGCAACACGTCGTGCAGCTTCGCGGGATCGGACGTGATGGTGCGCACGTCAGGGGGAATGGCGATCTCGACGGTCGTCTCCTTGGTCGCAATCACGCTGGCAAGTTCGTGCGCCACGGCCTGGATGATCGCGTTGACATCGCAGTCCTCCATCTCCGTCGTTTCCTGTCCGGCGTCGAGACGCGCCAGCCGAAGGAGGTCCTTGACCAGCCGCTCCATGCGATCGGTGTGGCGGGCGATGATCTCGAGGAAACGGCGACGATCGTCGGGCGGCGGCGGGTCGTCGATCAAGGCCTCGACATACCCGCGGATCGCCGTCAGCGGCGTCCGGAGCTCGTGCGAGACATTGGCGACGAAGTCCCGTCGCACGCGATCGGCGCGCCGCAGGTCGCTGATGTCGTGCAGGACCAGCACGGCGCCCCCTTCGGGAGCTCCGGCTGGAGCGGCGCGCGCGACGCACGTTCGTGACGGATCACGCGCGAGCACGAACTCGACGCCCGCCGGCGCTTCACCCTTCAGGGCCATCGTCAGTTCCGCGAACAGCTCCGACTGGCGCATCCATTCCTGGTAGCGTCGCCCCGTCGCCGAGTCATCCAACTTCAACATCGCCCGCGCGGCGCCGTTCGCCATCACGAGCCGGCCCTGCGCGTCGATGACGATGACGCCCTCCACCATCCCCGCGAGGATCGCGCGCAGATGCCGTCGGTCGTGCGCCAGCTCGTTGACGCGGCGGCCGAGCTCCTGGATGGTGCCGTCCAGCGCGCGCGCGACCTCGCCCAGCTCGTCATCGCCATAGCCGCGCGTCGGCCGCGTCATGTCGCCGGTGGCATAGCGCCGCGCCACCTCGGCGATGGCCGTGACACGCCGTGCCAGCGGGGCAGAGAGAAGCCAGGCCAGGGCCGCCGCGACCGGCAGCGCGGTGCCGACGCCTCCGAGGGCCAGCAGCAGAATCGCGTGCTGCTGCTGGGCGATCTCGGTCAGCGGGAGCGACAGCCGGACGAAGGCGACGGCAGGATGAGTGATGGGCAGGGCCGCATAGAGCGTGTCGTACTCGGTCGTCGTGCTGTAGCGTCGGATGAGGACCTCACTGTGGCGGCGCGAGGCTTCGGCAATCTCGGGCCGCTGCGCGTGATTCTCCATCGCCGCGAGCGCCGGTCCGTCACGGCTGGAGTCGCCGATGACTTTTCCGTCCGCGGCAATGAACGTCACGCGCACCCCCACCAGCGCCCCGAGCCGATCCGCTTCGTCGTCGAGCTCGCTCGGCGATGCGGTCGTGTTCTGGCGGAGCAACTCCGCCGCCAGCCGCGTCTCGGCGGCGAGCGTCTGCTCGATGCGTTGCACGGTCAGCTGCTGCAAGCGCGAGTTCAGGAGGACCCCGCCGTCAACGCGGAGATGGCGCCGACGGCGAACGCCGCCAGAAAGAGCTTCGATCGAACCTTCAGGCTCACTCGACCCGCTCCGCCAGCTTGTAGCCGAACTGCTTCACGGTGACCAGCGAATCCGCGAGCAGTGGGAGCTTTTCACGCAACCGCCGGACATGCACGTCCACGGTGCGGGTCCCGCCCGTGTATTGGTAGCCCCAGACGTCCGACAGCAGCAGATCCCTCGACAGCACGCGCCCTTGATGCTCGAGCAGGTATTGGAGCAGAAGAAATTCCTTGGCGGTCAAGTGCAACGCCTCGCCGCCGACGGTGACCACATGCCGCTCGATGTCTACGATGATTGGTCCGTAGCGCAGGAGCGGATGGGACTCGGTGCGATGGGCACGGCGCAGCAACGCGCGCACTCGAGCGACCACTTCGTTCGGGCTGAACGGCTTGGTGATGTAGTCGTCAGCGCCGAGCTCGAGCCCGACGATGCGGTCGGATTCCTCGGCGCGGGCGGTGAGCATGATGACGGGAAGCGCGGCGGTGAGCGGGTCGCCGCGTAATGAGCGGCAGACCTCGAGCCCGTCAAGTCCGGGCAGCATCAGGTCGAGCAGCACGAGATCGGGGCGTTGCCGCCGCACCGCGGCGATCACCTCTTGACCGCTGCTGAGCGTTTCTATGCCAAATCCGGCGCGCTTGAGACTGTGCGACAGCAGGTGCGCGATATCCGGATCGTCCTCGACGATCAGGACACGCCCGGCCGCGGTGGAAGAGGGAGACATCAGAGGCGTCAGTATAGACGTGCTCTGCCCTCGCTCGAGGACAGCCATGCTTGAGGCTCTCCGTATAATCGGGAATTTGCGAGGAATGTCACCACGTGTTTGCCTGGCATCGTCCTTGATCCTCCGTTCCCCAGCTCCCTGATTCCCGGAGGTGTACCGTGAAGTCTGTCATCGCTGGCGTCGTCGGCGTGCTGGTTACGACGCTTGGTGTGGCTGCCTGGCAAGCGCGCACGGCAGCACCCGTGTACCCGGGATTGAATGGCCCGGGCTTCGTGGACGGGATCGCAAGCGTGCCCGTCCGTCCCGCCGCGCAGGGCTTGCCCCTCGCGGTCCGTTGTGCGCCCGGCCAGCAGGCCGTAATGCGCCAGTTCGTTGTCGACGGTCAGCTCACCGCGGGCGCTGAATGCACCGACGCGGCGCTGCCGTCAGCATACGGCGCGTCGCTCGTCCAGCCCGTTGCGTCGGACATCGTGCAGTGGCAGCCGGCGCGTGTCGTGCCGGCCGGCTATACCGTCCGTGAACGCGCGCCGCGACGCGCTGTCGTTCGCGAAAGCCGCCGGCGCAATTGGGGCAAGACCGCGCTCGTCATCGGCGGATCGGCTGGCGCCGGGGCCGGCGTCGGGGCGATTGCCGGTGGCAAGAAGGGCGCGCTGATCGGCGCCGCGATCGGCGGCGGGGCGGCCAGCCTGTTTGAGGCGCTCAAGAAATAGGGTCGAAGGGTCACAGGGTCGAAGGGTCGAAGTGTCTAAGGGGTCGTGGTCCGAATTCGCTCCTCCGACTCTTAGACCCTTGGACCCTGTAACCCTGTAACCCTTAGACCTTCGTCACCCCACCATCCAGTAAACGCCGAGCGCAATCGAGGCGACGGCGGTCAGGGCCGCGGCACCTCGCCCCACTGTGCGGACGATCCATGGGATCCCCAGCACGCGCGACAGGACGATGCCGAAGAGCGACATCGACAGGAGGATCCCCACCGCGAAGACCAGGACCAGGTAAAGCAGCGTGGCGAGCGATGGCGACGCCTGCCCGTGCAGGGCGGGCGCGAGCAGGGTCAGCGCGCGAAGACCGCTCACCGCGAACACGGCCCCAAGCACGCCCGCGCCATGCGAGTGTGCCTGTGGCGACGGGTGCGCGTCTCGACGCCCGAAATGGAAGTGCCAGTGCACATGATCGGCGCTGGCATGGGCCGAATGGTGTCCGTGCTCGTGGCTGTGACCGTAGAGGCGCTCGGAGGCGACCACCCACAGCGTGAACAGGCCCATCGCGATCAGCAGGACCCCGCCAACGCGCTCGCCGCTGTGCTCGACGACTTCCGGGATCTGCCACCCCAGCACCAGTACGGACGCGGCGCCGACGAACAGCAGGAGGGCATGCCCGACTGCAAAGCGCACGGCGACTTCAAACGGCTGACGAAGCGCGATCGTGCGGGTGCCGTGGCCGCGGTGGACCGACAACGCGGCAATGGCCATCAGATGATCGGCGCCGAGGCCATGGAGAAACCCCAGCGCGAGCGCCGTCAGGGTGAGCACGACCCATCGTAACAGAGAAGATGCTCGGTCTCAGGGTCTCAGGGTCCCAAGGTCACACGGGCAGTCGTAGGCCGAGTTGCCGGCTAATCGCACTCAGCGCTAGAATCCGCCGGAATGGCGCTCGAAGACATATACGACGACCATCGTGCGCGACGGAGTCGATGTGCTATATCCCGCTGGCGTTCGATCCAAAGGCGATCTTCGGGAAGACGCGCGTGCCTGTAAAGGTGACGGTGAACGGATACACTACAGGAGCACCATCACGACCATCGGCGGGCCGCCGTGCATTCCGCTTGCGGAAGAGCCACCGCGAGGCCGCTGGACTGGAAGGCGGCGAGACGCTTCCGGTGCGACTGGAGCTGGACACGGACAAGCGCGAAGTCACGCCCCCGCCCGACTTCATCAAGGCGCTCAGGTCCGTGGCATCTGCGTGGGAAGGATGGTGCGCGCTGAGCTACACGCACCAGCGCGAACATGTCGAAGCCATCGAGGGCGCGAAGCGACCCGAAACGCGCACACGCCGAATTGAACGTGCGCTGCAAATGATCGCTGCGGCGCGGAAGCTAACCTGATATCAAATATCCGTGTACCTCCGCGTTGATCCGTGACGGATCCGATCCGCGTCAATCCGTCTACATTCGTTCGACGCCCACCAGTTTCCAGCCTGCCGACTGTTTCCGGAAGACGACGCGACACGGCAGGCTCCATCCCGGATGATCGCGATGTTTCCCGGTGACCGTCACCTGCACGAACTCGCCGGCGAGCGCGCCGGGCGGCGCCGCTGCTGAGAGCTCTGTCGTGGTCTGCGCCTCGCCGATGGTCGAGGCCGTATCGGTCGCGTTGTCGAACGTCGCCCACCCGATGGTGTAGCCCTCGCCGCGCGTCGCCACCTTGGCGTCGACCGCGATGTTCGAGAAGGTGAACGTCCCGTCTGGCGACAGCGTGAAGTCCTCGATCGGCAACACGGTGTTCAGCCAGAGCTGAGCGATCTTGTCGCGGCGCGTAATCAAGGCCTGCGTCAGGTACGCGGTCGCTTCCGGATCCGTGTACTCCGCCGTGCGGACCACCGCGAGGATCGCCTCGTCGCTGATCGCGACGACGTGCCGGGCGCCCCAGTAGAGGTCGTCGGGCCGGGCGTTGTCGAACGCCGGGTTGGGGTACTCGGGCTTCCATCGTTCCGGCCGGAAGTAGTTCGCCTCGAAGCGGCCGATGGCCGGCAGGTCGGGAAAGCTCACCTTGATCCACGGCCGCACGTAGAAGCCGAGCGTCAGCATCGTGATCAGCGTCGGCCGCGCCTCCCAGATGTACTCGTTCCCCGCTCGAATGCCCTGCGCCTGCGTGCTGCCGCTGCCCAGCGTCGAGCCGAAGTCGATCAGGTAGTGACGAAGCCGCTTCTGTCCGTCGGCGTCCTGAAGGAAGTCGCGCGTGTTGATCGAGCGCGAATCGTCATGATTGAGCCAGGCCGCCGAGACGCGCAGCGCGCGCAGCTCGCGACGGTGTTCGTGCGGATGAATGTCGTTCGGGTCGTCGGAGCGCGTCCCGTAGTAGCGAAACGGTCCGAGGTCCTTGCCGCTGATGCCCTTGCTCGCCAGGATCCGATAGGCCCCGTCAGGACGCCTGGCTACCCGTGCCAGCACCGCATCGACGTCGGCCGCGGTCATCGGCCGCCGCCGGCCGTGCTCGTCGCGAATCGTCGCGTCGGGCGACAGCTCGAGATCCTCGCGCCGCACCAGGGCGATGTAGTTCTCGGGGACGTGGAAGCCGAGCGCATAGAAGAACCGCGTCGAGATCACCTCCGCGCCGCTCGCCATTTCGGGGTTCGACTTCGGGTCGAACTTGACGAAGTACAGCGTCCCGGTCGAGTCCTTCATCGTCAGGCCCGGCGAGATCCCTTCGCTCTTGCCGCCTGCGACCGTCCACCTGCCCGGCTGCGGTGGCTGCCCCTTGAAGGGTCCCCGGACGATGTCCTCGATCGACATCACTTCGGCGGTGCCGAGGCGATGGGTGAACCAGCTCGAGTCGGGTACCTCGTCGATCGTGTTGACGTTGACGGCGCGCTTTTCGGTCTTGTCGGCGTCCTTGAGGAAGGTGTTCTGGACGAAGTCGTAGGTCTCGCTGAGATCGACCGGCACCGCCTTGGACGCATCCTGCAGTTCGGGATCGTCACCGATGGGATCGTCCGCGTAGAACCGCGGTGTGACGCCGTGAACCGAAACCGCGAGCGCGGCAATCGCGAACGCGAGGACCGCAGCGCACCGAAGACTGGAGCCGTTGTGTCGCACGATGATCCTCAGAACGCGCCGCTGAACGACGTGTTGACCCGGAACCCTTCCTGCACGCTCCTGGCCAGGTCGATGCGCAGGAACACGCTGCGAAACGTGTTGAAGCGAAAGCCGAGGCCGTAATCCGACTTCAGCTTGTCGACGTCGATGTCATCCCACGTGTGTCCGACATCGCCCCAATCAGCGAAGATCGCCATGTCGAGTCCTGAGAAGGCCTCCCAACGATATTCAGCGTTGAACAGGAGCGCATTGCGATCGCGAAACCGGAACTCGTCGAACCCGCGCAGCGTCGTCGAGCCGCCGAGCGTCGGTTGCGCGTAGAACGGGACCTCGTTGCCTCCCGGGCTGTCGGTCGATTGCGCGATCAGCCTGGTGATGAACACGCGTTTCTTGTCGAAGATCGGGAAGGCGTGCAGCGCTTCGAATCGCAGGTCGCGGTAGGAGAGGCCGAAATCGTCGAGGTCGTGCCAGAGATCGTAGCTCAGACGGAAGTGTCCGCCGGACCGCGTGTTCTTTGGCTGGTCCCGATAATCGACGTCCACGAACGTGCCCGACCACAGGTAGTCGGGCTGCTGATCGAGGCCTGGTGCCTCGACTGGCGTAAATACCTCTTCGATGGACGGAAAGCCCGGCGTATGCCCTTCGCCAATCGTCTCGTGGCGGAACGCCGTGATCCCGCCAACCTTCACCACCGGCACGATCGCGTACGTGGCATCGCCACGGAACTCGTAGCCTTTTCGCAGGAAACTGGTCCTCTCATCGGATGACGAGTCCCGGCCGAGCCCGTAGAAGCGCTCACGGGGCCAGTAGCGGTAATAGCCGTGGCCGCCGACGACCAGACGCTCGCCGGCAAGCTTCGGAAAGATCACTTCGGCCGTGCCGGCCCAATAGTTCCGGAACGACGCCACGATGGAAGTATTGAAGACCGCGCGGTCGTCGAGGAACCAGTTGCGATAGCCGGGCCCGACGCCGAACCCGCCGCCCTTTGTCAGGCCGCCAAGCTTCAGGGTACAGGCCCTCGTAGGGCGCGAGGATGCGCGTCACGAGCTGGTCGTTCTCGATGCGAAGCAGCTTCTTTTCGAGTCCCGAGGGTTCCGGCGCCGTCAGCGCCTGTGCCTTTTTGGCGCGCTCGGCGTCGACGGCTTCGCGCCGGGTCGATTGCGCCTGCGCCGCGCTCGCGTAGACGAGCGCCGTGACGCACACGGCCGAGATCACGGCAAGCCGCAATGTGGTGGATGAACTGAACGTTGGCGCCATGGCAGAGGCGGCAAGGTACTGCCCATGTGCTGGGATGTCAACGGACAATGGTCTGCTATACCTCTCCGAGGCTGCGGAAGCGCAGCAAGGACAACCCGGCCAGCACCGACAGGAGGACGCCGTTGATCGCGATGGCCACCGGGGCGCCGGCCTGGTCGACCACGACGCCCGTCACGAGGCTTCCGAGCGGCATGCCGCCGCGAAACGCGACCATGTAGGCGCTCATGACGCGGCCACGCATCTCATTCGGGGCAATCAACTGGACGAGCGACGTCAGCAGCGAGAACACGATCATCATGCTGGCGCCCGTCAAGAGCAGCAGCACGTGACTGACCCAGAGATTGCGGGTGATGGCAAAGGCGACGGTCAGGATGCCAGACGCCAGCTGAATGATCAGCGCGGTGCGGCCCATGTGGCGGAAGCGACCGAGCCAGGCGACCACCAGGGCTCCCGCGATCGCGCCAACGCCTGACCACGCCATCATCTGGCTGTACTGCCCGACGTCGCCATGGAACACGTTGCGTGCGAACACGGGCAGGAAGGTCAGCAGCGGCACGCCGAGGAACGTGCTCGCGAGCGCCAGCGCGGTCAGCGTGAGGATGTTCTTCTCCTCGCGCACGTATTTCAATCCGGTGCCGAGCTCGTCCCACATCCGTCGCACGCCGGCGCGCGGCGCATGCGGCGCGTGCAGCGACAGCAGCGCGGCGATCACGACCAGGAACGATACGCCGTTCAACCCGAAGCAGGCGACGGTGCCGAACGAATGCAGGGCGGCGCCGGCAAGGAGCGGCCCGATCACGCGGGCGATGTTGAACTGGATTGAATTGAGCGCGACCGCGTTGGGCAGGTGTTCCTTGCGGACAAGGGATGGAATCAGCGATTGATAGGCCGGCCCGCCAAAGGCCTGCGCGCAACCTGACGCGAAAGACAGCATCAGCACGTGCCAGATGTGCACGCGACCGGCGAAGACCAGGAACGCCAGCGCAAAGGCCGACGACATCTGGACGACCTGCGAGGCGAGCAGCAGCTTGCGCCGGTCGCGGCGATCGGCGACCACACCGCCAATCAACGTGAAGAGGAGGATCGGCAGCTCGCCCAGGAACGCGTCGAGCGCAAGGTACTTCGCCGAGTCGGTGAGCTCGAGCACCAGCCAGCTCTGAGCCACCTTCTGCATCCAGGTGCCGATGCTCGACGTGCACGCCCCCATCCAGAGGATGCGAAAGTCCCGATACGACAGCGCTGCCGCCAGTCGTTCGAAGCCGCGGGCCGGAACGTGTGCGACCGCCGGGGGATCAGGAGGAGGACCTGCGGGATCGGCCGCCGCCGGAACCGTCGATGAAGCCGAGGAAAGAGTCACGAAATGAACGCCGACTGCCCTCGCCGGCTCTGCGTATCTTAACAGTCTTCCGGCGCGCGGCCGGTTTGCCGCGGGGTTGCTCATCCCGCGAAAGTCAGGGACGATTGAGCGATGGCCGTTTTCCCGGACGATAACGACGTTCAGGACGTGGTCGCGCTGGTGCGAGGGTTCGAGGATGCGTCACTCGACGTCGCCGGCTTTCACCACCGGCAGCATCTGATGGTGGCCGCCTGGCTACTCGAGACGTCGCCTTACGACGTGGCGGTGATGCGGATGCGGAAGGGGCTACACGCGCTGCTCGCGAAGCTTGGCAGGAACGCGTACCACGAGACCGTCACCGTCTTCTGGATGATTGCGCTCAGGCATCGCCTGTCATTGTGTGACGCGACGATGTCAGGAGAGGAACGCATTCGCGAGGTCGTCACCTGGGCGCAGGCGGCGCAGCCGCTGCGCGCGCACTACAGCGCGGAGCGCCTGGCGTCGGCCGAGGCGAAGCAGCGGTTCGTGGAACCTGACCTGGTGCCCCTGCCACAGGATCGTACGTAGGCGCGAGCTTCAGCTCGGGCTTTACGGCGCGACGCAATGCCCAAGCGAAAGCCTGGGCCTACGTACGAAGCCATCTCAGTGGCAGTGTTCGTCAGGCTTGGCCGACGCTGCCGACTTCTTCAACGCCGTCAGCGGAACGAATGTTTCGGCGGGGCGTCCTCGCCGGCGGCGCAAATTGACGTTCCGGCCGATCAGGAACAGGACAGCGCCCGCGACGACGACGAAGACCGCGACGTCCTGCCAGGTCATGCGGGTCAGTATCCCAGCAGCCGTCCGCCCTGATAGACGACGAGCGCCGCGACGTACGCCAGCGAGGTCTGGTACGCGAACATGAACGCGGGCCAGCGCCACGATCCCGATTCGCGTCGCACGACCGCCAGCGTGCTCGCGCACTGACACGCCAGGACGAAGAACACCATCAGCGCGATGCCGGTCAGCGGCGTCATCAAGGGTGTGCCGTCGGCACGCGTCGCGCCCCGTAGCGCGTCGCGGAGCGGCTGGTTCTGCTCGTCGGCGTCGTTGATGTCGAACACGATGCCCATCGTCGAGACGAACACCTCGCGCGCCATGAAGGCGCCGAGGATCCCGACGCCAATCCGCCAGTCGAATCCCAGCGGCTCGAGTACCGGCTCGAGCACCCGGCCGAGCTGCCCGCCCACGCTCGACCGCAGCGCTTCACCGTGCTTCTGGCCCGCCAGCGCTTCCAGCCGGGCGTCGCGAACCGGGCCCGCCGGCGTTGTCTGCTCGATCGCCGCGCGCCTGGCGTCGAATCGCCCTTCGGCCGCCGGATGGCGTGGATACGAGAGAAGGGCCCAGACGATGATCGTGAGCGCCAGGATCGTGGTGCCGGCATCGACGAGAAACGCGCGAACCTGACGCCACGTGTTGCGCAGCAGGACCCGTGCAACGGGACGACGATACGGCGGCAGCTCGAGCACCAGCGTCGGTCGGGGTCCCTTGAGGACCGTGCGTCGCAGGACGGCCGCCGCGGTCAGCGCCGCGGTGACCGACAGCAGATACATCGAAAACAGCGCGACCGCGCCTGCGCTGGCGAATCCGAAGACGCGCGCACCGGGTCGAAACACCGTGGCAATTACCAACACGTAAACGGGAAGCCGCGCGCTGCACGACATCAGGGGCAGCACCGCCATTGTCAGCATCCGATCGGTGCGGTGCTCGAGCGTGCGCGTGGCCATCACGGCCGGAACCGCGCACGAGAACCCGGAGAGCATCGGCACGAACGATTTGCCGTGCAGACCCACTCGACCCATCACGCGATCGATGACGAACGCTACCCGTGCGAGATAGCCCACATCCTCCATCACCCCGATGAAGAGGAACAACAGGGCGATTTGCGGGACGAAGGCCACGACGTTGCCGACGCCTGCGACGATGCCGTTGGCGACGAGATCGGTGAACGGCCCGGCCGGCATCGCCTGATCAACCGCGTTCTGGAGGCCGGCGATGCTGCGCTGGATGAAGTCGATGGCCGGTTCGGACCAGCTGAAGAGCGCCTGGAACAGCGCCAGCATGACGGCCGCGAAAATCAGCGTGCCCCACAGACGATGCGTCAGCACGCTGTCGAGCCGTGCGGTCCACGAGGGCCGCGTCACCGCCGGATGCCGCACAACCTCGCCGACGATGTCGTCCACGTGGCCGTAGCGGGCGCCGATGATCTCGAGATCGAGGTTGCGGCCGCTGGCAGCGGCTTCCCGGCGAACGTCGTCTGCCACTGCCCGCACGGCTGCGGGTATGCCGACCAGATCGTCCGATGGCTCGTCCAGCGACAGCAGGATCCATGTCGCCCACGCGCGCGCCGACTCGTGGCTGAACGGCATCTCGCGTGCCGCCGCCTCGGCCACCGTATCGATAGCCGCGCGCGCCTCGGCGGCCATCGGAATCGTCAGCGACATCCGCCGCGGTGCGTCGAGGGCGGACGTCAGAGCCGTCCTGAGCGCGTCGAGTCCTCGTCGCGAGCGTGCAACCGTCGGCACCACCGGCGCGCCAAGCCGTGCCGACAGCCGCGCCACGTCGATCTCGACGCCTTGCTCCTGCGCCTCGTCGATCATGTTCAGCGCGACGACGACTCGGGCACCAGTCTCGAGCACCTCGTGGACGAAGTACAGGTTCCGCCCGAGCGCGGTGGCATCGACGACGATCAGGACGGCGTCGGGCCGAGCGCCGCCGCGCCCGAGCACCGCGTCGACGGCGACCTGTTCGTCGCGCGATCGTGCGCTGAGGCTGTAGGTGCCGGGAAGATCGACGAGCTCAGCCGGGCCGAGACCCGGAAGGTCGAGCGCGCCAGTGGTGCGGGTGACGGTGACACCGGGATAGTTGCTGACTTTGACGTGGGAGCCGGTGAGCGCGTTGAAGAGCGTCGACTTGCCCGAATTCGGGTTGCCGGCAACCAGAATGACCGGCCGGGGGCGTCGGGCGGGCGCCGCCGCGACAGTGGCGGAGGCCGTCCCGCCTGGCCGCATTGTCACGCCTCAGGCTCGTCGACTTCGATGGAGAGCGCCTCGGCGCGGCGAATCGACAGGGCGTAGTTGCGCAGGCGTAGCTCGAGCGGGTCGCCGAGTGGCGCGACGCGGGTCACGCTGACACGCGTGCCTGGCACCAGGCCGAGCTCCATCAGCCGGCGAGCCAATGGTCGAGCGGTTCGTACGCTGCGGACGATGGCCTCGCGGCCGAGCGGCAGGGCGGCAAGAGAGCGCGGGATGAGGGGCACGGTCGGATCCGAGGAAATTGTGAAATTGAGATCGAATCTCAAAACGGATCGTAACTCCGACCAGACTGGTCGGTCAAGGCGCCTGCAGCAGGCCCGACTTCCGCCTTCGCCAAGGCTTCGGCGGACCGCCGTAGCTTTAGCGGGGGCTGGTCAGTCGGGCCATGCTTGGCCGAACTAAAGTTCGGCCCTACGGCTGCCTTGAGACCTACTGCTGCCTCGAAGCGGCAATCACTTCCAGCACGGCTTCGCCATACACCGCGGCTTTGCGTTCGCCGATCCCCGGGATCTCGAGCAGCTGGCTCGCCGTGGTGGGTTTGGCCTGCGCCAGTTCGCGCAACGTGGCGTCGTGGAAGATCACGTACGGCGGGACGCCGCGGGCGCGCGCCAGTTGCAGCCGCAGCGCCCTCAGCTGCTCGAACAGCGCGTCGTCGGCCGACGAGTAATCGGCGGCTCGTGACGCGCGTCGAAGGGCGCGCCGCCGTTCCGCCGGCGCGAGGCGCGGCTGACGGAAGAGCACGCAGCTGGCCTGGCCACGCAGCAGCTCGGCGCCGGCGGCGGTGATGTGCAGCGTCGGATATTGATCGCCGGTCCGCGCGAGAAAGCCAGCCTGCGTGAGCTGGTCGATGTATCCCCGCACTTCGGTGGCGGCGCACTCCTTGAGCAGCCCGAACACCGACAGCGTGTGGTGCCCGCGCGTCGTCACCGTCTCGCTGGACTCACCGCGCAGGACGGACGTGAGGTGGCCGACGCCCCAGCGTTGGCCGGTTCGCGCGACAGCCGAGAGGATCTTCTGACCGAGGACGAGCGAGCCGTCCAGGCGTTCGAGCTCCCCGAGACACCAGTCGCAGGCGCCGCAGGGCGCCGTGTCGAGATGCTGGCCGAAGTACTCGACCAGCGCGCGATGGCGGCAGCTGGTGGCCGTCGCGTACCGCTCCATCTCGCGCATCAGCAGCCGGATCTGGTCGTTCCACTCGCGACGGGACTCGAGCAGGCTGCGCCAGCGCGCGAAGTCCCCCGCGGAGGTGATGAGCACGCACTCCGCGGGCAGCCCATCGCGGCCGGCCCGCCCGGCTTCCTGCTGGTAGTGCTCGAGCGAGCGGGGCGCGCCCGCGTGCAGCACGAAGCGGACGTCCGATCGATCGATGCCCATGCCGAAGGCGACCGTCGCCACCATGACGTCGGCCTCCTCGTTGAGGAACGCATCCTGGTGCCGGTGCCGCGTGCGATCGTCGAGGCCAGCGTGATAGGGAAGCGCGCGAACGCCTTCCTGCTCCAGCCAGTGGGCAAGCGCGTCCACTTCCTTCCGCGCCAGGCAATAGATGATGCCGGCCTCGCGCGGATGCCTCGCCAGCAGCGTGCGGATCTGCGATTTCAGCGTCGTCCGCGGCAGGACACGGTAGGTGAGGTTCGGCCGGTCGAACGGTCCGACGAGGACGGCCGGGTCGTGCAGGCCCAGCTCGCCGATGATGTCCTGGCGCACGCGTGTCGTCGCCGTAGCCGTGAACGCATGGACCGACACGCCCGGCAACGACTGGCGCAGTGCCGCCAGCTGACGGTACTCGGGCCTGAAGTCGTGACCCCACTGGCTGATGCAATGCGCCTCGTCGATCGCGACGTAGCGCGCGCCATGCGCGCCCACCAGCCGCTTGAAGCCTTCGGCCCCCTCGCCGACGGCGCGTTCCGGCGCCACATAGAGCAGGCGGCACCGGCCGCTGCGCACGAGGTCGGTGGCGGCTTGGCGCTCGGACGCCGTCTGCCCGCTGTGCAGGCACGCCGCCGCGACGCCCTGCGCAACGAGTCCGTCCACCTGGTCCTTCATCAGGGCGATCAGCGGCGAGATGACCAGAGCCAGGCGGCCATCGTGCTGCGCGTCCTCGTCGACGAGCGCCGGCAACTGGAAGCAGAGCGACTTGCCGCCGCCGGTCGGCAGGACCACCACGGAATCGCGCGCCGCGAGCACCGCGTCGATGGCGTCGCGCTGGAGCGGCCGAAACGAGGAGTACCCCCAGATGCGCTGGAGGACGACGAGCGGATCCGCCACCGTTATGCGATCGCCTCCGGCCGCCACCTGAGGCCGAGGGCCAGGATGCGGTCGAGCAAGTCGCCGTACTTGATGCCGGCATGGTGCGCCGACTCCGCGAAATCCTCCCCGTAGGCAATCTGCGGATTGGGATTCGCCTCGAGCACGTACATGCGGCCTTCGTTGTCCATGCGGAGATCGATCCGGGCGTAGCCGGTGAGCTCGAGCGCCCGGTAGACGCGCTTCGCCATGTTGCCGATCGCCGCCTCACGGTCGACGAGGTCGGCGGCCTTGTTCGTCGCGATGCCGTGTTTCTTCTGGTATTTCGTGCTCCACTTCACGCGCTCGGTCGCGATCGGCCAGTTGTCTCCCTCGACCATCTTCGAGAAATGCATTTCCCAGACCGGAAAGACCTGCAGCCGATCGTTGCCCATCACGCCGACGTACAGCTCGCGGCCGTCGATGTAGCGCTCGACGATCGCATGGGTGCCGACGCTCTCATGGATGAACTCGACGCGCTTGCGCAGCTTCTCTTCGTCGCCGACCACCGAGGCCTGCGCGATGCCAATCGACGATTCGTGCGTCAGCGACTTGACGATCAGCGGGAACTGCAGGCGACGGGGCACGCGCACCTTGCGGCCGCGAGGAAAGACGGTCCATTCCGGCACCGGGATGCGGTGATAGGCCATCAGTTTCTTCGACAGCGACTTGTCGCGCGAAAGGAGCAGGCCGCGCGGGCTGCAGCCGGTGTACCAGATCCGCAGCAGCTCGAGGTAACTGACCACGTTCTGATCGAACAGGTTGACGTTGTCGAAGGCCTCGAGGAGGTTGAAGACGATGGTCGGCTTCCAGTCCTCGACGTGCTGCCGGATCGGATTCAGCTCGTCCTGGATCCCGAGCGGCTTGACCTCGTGCCCCTGTTCCCGCAGCGTGGTGATGACGTCGTACTCGGTCTTCCACTCGGCGCTGACGAGATCGATCCCCGTCGTGTCGTCCGGCGGAACCAGGTGCTTGTGCACGAGGGCGAGCACACGCTGCGGCTTCACTGGGTCGACCTCATAGCGCGACGCGGTGGCCGCCGCTGTGCAGGTAGTTCATCGTCTGGACGGTGAGGAGCACCGTGAACTCGACGCGCGCCTGTTCCTCGGGCACGGCCAGCCGCAGATTGAGCTGACGGCAGCGTTCGATCATGTCCTCGAAGACCTGGTCGATCGTGTACTGGTAGATGCCGGTCCAACTCCCGACCAGTTTACGCAATGGCTTGCGGATGCGCGTCAGGAATTGCGCGGCGGTCATGTGCTTCTCGTATTCCGGCGCGTCCGAGAACAGCCGGCGCAGGTCGCGATCGTAGAAACTCGGATAGTCGATGCCGTAGTGCCGTCGCTTGCCTCGATAGTGCTGGCGAAGCGTCTTGCGCATGGCGTGCAGAGGATCGACGAGCTCGCCGGTGATGACCGTCGGCTGGCGGCCATTCAGCGACTGCATCAAGTGATCGAGGTACTGCAACTTCTTGATTGCCGGCCACCCCTGGTAGCGCTGACGCCATTCGGCGTCGGGCGTGAGCCATACCGCGAAGGTCTCGGCGAAGTCCTCGTCGGGATGGCTCTGCGCGTACCAGGGGTCGAGGTGAAGGACGAAGTTCTTGGAGTAGGGCTTCGGCGTGTAGTACTCCGGGTACGGCTCGCGCGAGCTGCCGAACAGTTCCCGCCGTTTCTGCCGGCGGCGCAGGAAGAAGGCGTTGTCGATCGCGTGACCCGCCTCGTGGCGCAGGATGCGCATGCACCAGTCGTGATCGCCGCCCTCGATCTCGAGCATCTGCGCCATCTCCAGTTTCGCCAGGCGCGGGTGGGCGAGGTAGAACGGGATCGCGACGCCGGGGATGCCGTCGGGCGTGAACCACTCGTCGGACAGCCAGAAGTGAGGGCGGAATGCGAGGTTGCGCGTGGCCAGTTCCGAATAGAGCTGATCGATCCGCGTCGCCAGCTCCGTGCCGTCGATCCGGATGTCGAGCTCGCGGAACTCGAGATCGAGCAGCTGCTCGTCAGACAGCGCGCTGAGTTCGTCGGGTCCAATCTTCCTCGGCGCGGACCGGGGCATGCGGGGGATGATAGCTCACGAGGGACGAGGACGAAGGGGCTGTAAGGTCTCAGGTCTCAGGGTCAGAGGGTCACAGGTCGAAGGGTCTCGGATCTGCAGTAGGGCCCGACTTCAGTCGGGCCGGACGATGGCCGAACTGGTTCGGCCCTGCAAGCTTTTGACCGCGAATTGACCAGAAAGAATCCGTGCTAGTCCGCGCCCATCCGTGACTGATCTGCGTCGGTGTCGACCCGTGGCCTTGTGTCCGTGACCTTTCGCGGCGATGGGAGGAACGCGACCGCAAGCGCGCCGACCGCGGCCAGACTGACCAGCACCAGGAATCCCCCGTGATAGCTCCCGGTGTGGTCCCTGATCGCGGCGACCAGCATCGGCGACGTCGACTCGGCGACGCTGTCAGCCGTGAGCACGATCCCCATCAGCCGCCCAAGCGCCTTCACGCCGAACAGATCCGCCGCCATCAGCGGGATGATCATGTAGTCGCCGCCGAGGCCAATCCCGAACAGCAGCGCGAACGCCCACCGTGCCTCGACATGATGCCCGAGGAACAGCAGCGGAATGGCCAGCGCGACCAGCAGGTAAATGAGGAGCATCACGCGCTTGCGGGCCCAGCGATCGGCGAGAAAGCCCATGACGATGCGGCCAATCAGGCTGCCGGCGAGAACCAGCGACATGATCTGGGCCACTTCCGCCTGCGCCAGCTTCACGTCGAGGCTGAAGAACAGCTTCAGGTTCTGCATCGTGCCGCCGACCGCTCCGATCGAGCACATCGAGCCGACCGCGAGCAGATAGAAGGCCGGCGAGCGGAGGATCGATCCCATCTCACTTCGCTGGACCTGGTCCCGGGCAGCAGGCCGCGTCGCGGCTGTCGCGTCGGCAGCGTCCGGCGCATCCCTGACGAACCATGCCATCGGGAACGCGATGACTATCATCAACGCGCCGAGAATCTGCAGCGCCGCGCGCCAGCCGAATTCCGTCGTCAGCCAGTACGCCAGCAGCGGCACGATCGTGCCGCCGACGCCGATACCCAGATACGCGAAGCCCATCGCCTTGCCGCGGTTGCGATCGAACCATCGTGACAAGAGGACCTGATTGGGCAGCGGGCCACCGCAGACGTATCCGAGCGCATTGAGCAGATAACAGAAATAGAAGAAGCCCATCGTCGAGACCGCGCCGAGCCCGACCAGCGCGGCGCCGGCGATCAGGATGCCGAACAGCATCAATCGCCGCGGTCCGAACCGGTCGACAATCCATCCGGCGAGGTACCCGAACACCGGTCCCACCACCAGCCGGCTGAACGCGTTGCCCGACGTCACCTCCGCGCGCGTCCAGCCGAGATCCTTGACGAAGAAGTCGTAGAAGAACGGCAGCCCGTACGTGGCGAAGCCGACAAGCGAGAACAGCGCAAGGAAGGCGGTGACCGCGACGTGCACGCGACGGAAGTGCAGGGGTTCGCTCATCACCCGCTCGGCGGCACGTCGCTCGATTGAGGGCGCTTACTCACGCATCTCGCTCGCTCTGGCCGACGCGGTTGCCGGCTGCGCGAGGGCTTTCTTGATCGCTTTGAGCTCGATCGCCTGTGGATGCTTCACGAAGAAGGGATCGAGCGGGTAACAGCCCGAGACCAGGCCGTTGCGTGGCGCGGTGGTGCAGTCGCTGAACGTACGGCACAGCAGCTTCGTCTTCAGCGGGCGGCCCGCCATCACGTCGGCTGGCAACTCCGGATAGCTGAGGACGAGGCGACCCACGCCGATGACGTCGGCGAGCCCGTGCCGGACGCTGTGCTGCGCTACATGGGGCAGCCATTCCTGCAGGTAGCTGTAGCCGGATCCGATGATTGCCAGCTCCGGGTGCCGGGCCTTCAGCGCCGCCGTCGCCGCGATCTGGCGGGCGACACCGACCAGCGGATCCTCCGGCGGCAGATATCCGTCAGACGGTGGAAAGATCGCCGGACGCTGGATGTGGGGGTTGTAGTAGGGGCTACCCGCCGACAGGCAAACCCAGTGGATGCCGAGCGCCGGCAGTCGCGCGAGAAATTCGTCAGCGTCGTCGACCGACCCGGCGGCCCCCACACGCGTGAAGCCGAACGCGGACGAGTAGGTGCGGTCGTCCGTCTCCGGCACACCGGTCTCGTGAACGCCCCTCTTGAAGGGCACCATGTCGAAGGCTGACAGCCGGACGCCAACCCCGAGTCCCGGGGCTCTTGCCTGGATGCCCGCCGCAATCTCGGAGAGAAAACGCATGCGATGATCGAGGCACCCACCGTAGCGGCCCGCGCGGTCTCGTGCGCTCAGCAACTCGTGTCCGAGATAGCCGTGGCAGTGTTTGATGTCCACGAACCCGAAACCAGCCTCGCCGTGCCAGGACGGCCGCGGCCACGAAATCGTCGACCAGCCTCGCCAACTCGTCGTCGCTGAAGATCGCATCGTCTGACGCAATCCCGAGGCGTCGATCGAGCACCGGATGACGGTAGGCAATCCGGGGCGCGGGTCCGGCTTTCGTCGGCCGGGAGTACCGGCCGGAGTGCGTTAACTGGAGGCCGACGAGGACGTCGTCGGAGCCGCCGTATCGCGCGCGATGCGCATCCAGCAGTCGCGTCCGGAGGTCGAGGAGTCCCTTGACGGTCGCGGCATTGATGACCAATTGGTTGGGGTTGGCCCGGCCGTCGTGGCGGACGGCGACCGCCTCGCCGCCCCAAATTACCTTGGCGCCGCTCTCCCCGAAACGGGTCCAGCGCCGGCGGGTCAGGTCAGACGGATGGCCGTCGGTCGTGCCGTCCCACCCCTCCATCGGCAGAACGGCCCAGCGGTTCCCAGCGGATAAAACCCCGCGGTTGATGGGCTTGGCGAGAATCGCCGCGGTTTCCGCGTCGACAATCGGGTCGAAACCCAGCGTCAGGCCGAGCGCGTCGAGCCTCGCCGCAAAGGCAGTGGCGGTCTTGAGGCTCGCGATCCGGGGATAAGACACGGCGCGGATTGTATATCGTATAGGACGGAGCTGGTAAGACCGCTTTCCGCTGAAGTCCACGCGTTTCGGGTCGATATTGCGATTGCCGGGTGCGTCCGCCCGGCTGCGCGCCATGACACCCGCGACGCCCATCGACCCGGCACAGATCGAGGATAACCGTCTCACCGGAGGCCGCGCGCCCGCTGCGTTCATTGGCTTCCCGTCGCCGCTGCTCCTCAAGGATCAGGAGGACTCGACCGTTCTCCGGCGGTTTGGGATCAGCCTCCGGCCGCCCAGGGGAATCGTCGTGGCGTCGGCACGCTGGCACGCGATGCGCCCGCTGCGGGTGACGGCGAGCCGGAAACCTGCCCTCCTGCACGACTACGGTGAATACCCGGCGTGGCTCGGGCGCGTCAGCTATGCCTGCTCCGGCTCGCCGACGCTGGCCGCCGACGTGGTCGCGGCGATGAAGGCGGCAGGCCAGGGCGCCGTCGTCGATCTCGCGCAGGGGCTGGACTTCAGTACGTGGATGCCGTTGTCGCTGATGTACTCGAGCGGCAAAGTGCCCATCGTGCAAATCTCGCTGCCGGCCGGCGGAAGTCCCGAGGACATGATGGCGGTCGGCAAGGCGTTGGCGCCACTGCGTCAGGCGGGCGTGATGCTGATCGGAACCGGGGCCATCGTTCACAATCCGCACCGCGCGCGCCACGACAATCTCGAGGCGCCGGCGGAGAGCTGGGCGCGGGCGTTCGACGACTGGGTCGGCGAGCGCCTCCAGTCGATGGACATCGCGGCGCTCGCCGAGTATCGTCGCCGCGCGCCTCATGCCCACCTCTCGGCGCCCACCGCCGAGTTTCTCGATCCGCTGTTCTTCGTGCTCGGCTCGTCGATGGAAGGCGATCAGGTGGTGACGCTGTTCGAGGGGTTCCACGCCGCCGCGCTCTCGCTCCGCACCTGTCTGCTCGCCGGCCGTCGCCAAGACGATCGGCGCCTCCCCGACGATCTCGTCGCGTCGTAAGTCCAGCAGCAGGAGACCCCGACGGCAGTCAGGGCCCGACTTCAGTCGGCGCCAATCGGCCGCACTGAAGTGCGGCCCTACTGCGGTCAGGAGGCCGATGCGCTATCATTCGCGCCTGGTCCGACCTCCGGGCGGATCGTGTGGGAAAGAGGCGCACCGCGATGCAGATCAAGGAAACACCGACGACATACGATGTGTGCATCGTCGGGTCTGGAGCGGGGGGCGGGATGGCCGCCTACGTGTTGACCAACGCTGGCGCCAACGTCGTGATGCTCGAGGCCGGGCCGTCGTGGGACTCGGCCAAGGATTCCAAAATGTTCGCCTGGCCCTACGAGTCGCCACGCCGCGGCGGGGGCACCAAGGAACGCGCGTTTGGCGAGTTCGACGGCTGCATCGGCGCGTGGACGATCGACGGCGAACCGTACACGGCGGAAACAGGGCAGCGCTTCGACTGGTATCGCGCGAGGATGCTTGGCGGCCGCACCAATCACTGGGGCCGGATTTCGCTGCGCTTCGGCCCCGACGACTTCCAGCACAAAAGCATCGACGGACTCGGGGACGACTGGCCCTTCGCCTACGACGAGATCAAGCCCTACTACGACAACCTCGATCGGCTCGTCGGCATCTTCGGAACGGTCGAAGGCCTCCACAACGAGCCCGACGGCGTCTTTCTCCCGCCACCGAAGCCGCGCTGTTACGAACTGCTCATCAAGCAGGCGGCCGACCAGCTCAAGATCACGTGTATTCCGTCGCGACTGTCGATCCTGACACAAGCGCACAACGGCCGCGCGCAGTGCCATTACTGCGGCCAGTGCGGGCGCGGCTGTGCGACGCATTCCAATTTCTCGTCGACCTCCGTCTTCCTTCCTCCCGCGATGGCCACCGGCAAGCTGAAGATCATCACCGGCGCCATGGCCCGCGAAGTGCTGACGAACGCCGAGGGCCTCGCCACCGGCGTCTCCTACGTCAACACCAAGGACGGGCGCGAGTACTCGGTGCGCTCGAAGGCCGTGGTGCTGGCCGCGAGCGCCGGCGAGTCGGCGCGGCTGATGTTCAACTCGAAGTCGCCACGTCATCCGGCCGGCTTGTCGAATTCGAGCGGCGTGCTCGGCAAGTACCTGACGGATTCCACCGGCTTGTCGGTCGGCGGGTTCATCCCGAAGATGCTCGACACGCCGGCGCACAACGAGGATGGCGTCGGCGGCATGCACCTGTTCATGCCGTGGTGGCTCGACAACAAGACGCTCGGTTTCCCGCGCGGCTATCACATCGAAATCGGAGGCGGGAAGGACATGCCCGGATACGGCTTTGGCGGCGGCATCCACGATATGCCCGGCAGCATGGGTGGCGGCTATGGTGCCGGGCTGAAGAACGAGTACCGACGCTACTACGGCGCCACCGTCGGCTTTGCGGGCCGCGGCGAGATGGTGCCCAACGAGAACTGCTACTGCGAAATCGATCCGAACACGGTGGACAAGTGGGGCATTCCGGTGCTGCGTTTTCACTGGAAGTGGGGCGAGTCCGAGATCCTGCAGGCGAAGCACATGCAGGAAACCTTCCGCGAGATCATCCAGACGATGGGCGGCGAGCCGTTCGGCACGATGCCGGACAAGTCGGAAGACTTCGGGCTGGAACCGGGTGGCCGGATCATCCACGAGGCCGGCTGCACGCGGATGGGGAAGGATCCGAAGCTCTCGGTGCTCAACGAATGGTGTCAGGCGCACGAGGCGAAGAACGTCGCCGTGTGCGATGCCGGTCCGTTCGTGACCAACGCCGACAAGAACTGCACCTGGACGATCATGGCGCTCGCGTGGCGCACGGCCGAACACCTGGCCGACGAGATCAAGAAGGGGAACGTCTGATGGAGATCACCCGACGGAACGCACTGAAGATCATCGGCGCGACTCCGGTCGCAGGCCTGGGCATCGGCAGCGCCAGCGCCGAGCAGGCGCCGGCGCACGAGCACCCCGCGCCGCAGAAGCCGGCGGCGACGCGGAAAGGCGCGTACAAGCCGAAGTTCTTCACCGCGCACGAGTGGGCCACGGTCTCGCTGCTCGCCGATCTCATCATTCCGAAAGACGACCGGTCCGGGAGCGCTACCGACGCGGGCGTGCCCGAGTTCATGGACTTCACCATGACCGATCGGCCGAACATGCAGACGCAGATGCGCGGCGGCCTGCGGTGGCTCGACACGGCCTGCCGCAAGCGGTTCGACAAGGACTTCGTCGATCTCGCCGCGAGCGACCGGACGGCGATCCTCGACGCGATCGCGTATCCGAAGAAGGCGGCCCCCGACGTCAGTCAGGGCGCGGCGTTCTTCACGGCATTCCGGAACCTCGTCGCGACGGGGTTCTTCACCAGCAAGATTGGCATCGCCGATCTGGGCTACATGGGGAACGTGCCGAACGTCTGGAACGGCTGCCCTCAGGAGTGCCTGGATCATCTGGGGCTCAAGGCATGATGACAAAACGTGACGTCGTGGTCGCCGTTGTGGCGGCGGCCTGTATGGGCGCATTGCTGACGGCGCGCGGCGCGCAGAAACCGGTGATCAGCTCGCGGGCGATTACGTGGGACAGCCTCAAGGTCGAACCGACGAAGGTCGGCGAGAGGCGTCAGGTCTTCGAGGATCGGACGGCCACGCTCGACGAGCTCGAGATGCATATCACGACGCTCAACGCCGGCCAGTCGCCGCATCCGCCGCACACGCATCCAGACGAAGAGTTGTTGATCGTGAAAGAGGGCAACATCGAGTCGGTGCTCGAGGGGAAGACCACGCCGCTGGGACCCGGCGGCATCATCTTCCACGCGTCCAACCAGCTGCACACGGTCAGGAACACCGGCACGACACCGGCCACCTACTTCGTGATCAAGTGGAACTCGCCTGGCATGCTCAAGGCGCGGCAGGAGAGCAAATGACCACCGTTTCTCGTCGTGACGCGTTGAAGTCGGCCGGCGCCCTGGCGATGGGTGCGGCCGTCGCCTCTACCGCAGAGTCCGCGCAGGAGTCAGCCGTGAAGAACGCGAGGCTGAAGCAATCGGTGTGTCGCTGGTGTTATCAGCGCATCCCGCTGGAGGATTTCTTCAAGGGCGTCAAGGCGATCGGCCTGACCGCGGTCGATCTCCTGCAGCCCGACGAATGGGATGTCGCGGCGAAGTACGGCCTGCAGACCTCGACCGGGTATCCCGGCCAGGGCGGCGGCTCGATCCCCGACGCCTTGAACAACCCGGCGCTGCACGATGCGATCGAGGCGGCGTTCAAAGGCGCCTTTCCGAAGGCCAAGGCGTTGAAGATCCCGAATCTCATTACCTTCTTCGGCAATCGCAAGGGGATGCCCGACGAGCAGGCGATCGACAACTGCGTCGCGGGGCTTAACCGGTTGAAGGGGATGGCCGAGGATCACGGCGTGACCGTGGTCGTCGAGCTCCTCAACAGCAAGGTCGATCACAAGGACTACCAGGGCGACCGCACGCCCTTCGGCGTCGAGGTGATGAAGCGCGTCAACTCGCCGCGCGTCAAGCTGCTGTACGACATCTACCACATGCAGATCATGGAGGGCGATGTCATCCGCACGATCCGCGACAACCAGCAGTTCATTGCGCACTATCACACCGGCGGCAACCCCGGACGCCACGAGCTGGATGCGACGCAGGAGCTGCAGTGGGCGACCATCGCCAAGGCGATCCTCGATCTCGGATATACCGGCTACTTCGCGCACGAGTTCATTCCCACCCGCGATCCGCTGACGTCGTTGCGGGAAGCGGTCACGCTCTGTGACGTGTGAGCGGGGCTGACGCCCCGCCTCCACAACTGTTCCCGCTCGCGTGCTCCCTCCCCCCTCGTCGTTCGCCGGGCGCCTTGGTCATCTTGGGCCCGGCTTCATCATCACCGCCACCATCGTCGGATCGGGTGAGCTGATCGTCACGCCCAAGCTGGGTGCTTCGGTCGGCTTCACCCTGCTCTGGTTCGTCGTGCTCGGCTGCGCGCTGAAGGTCTTCGTGCAGATCGAGCTGGCGCGCACCGCCATTGCCACCAGCCAGTCGACGCTGGCCGCGCTCGATACGCTCCCGGGTCCGCGCTGGCGCGTGTCGTGGGTGCTGTGGCTCTGGCTGCTGATGTACGTCGCGCTCATCTTTCAGGTCGGCGGCATCATCGGCGGGATCGCGGCGGTGTTTGCCGAGCTTGGATTCGGATGGAGCGCCCGGGCCTGGGCGCTGCCGGTGGGGCTTTCGTGCGCGGCGCTCCTCGCCAGCGGGCGCTACGGCCCCGTGGAAAAAGGCTGCACGATCATGGTCGCCGGCTTCGTGCTCTCGGCCGTGATCTCGGTCGTCGCCCTGCAGTGGACCGAGTACCACGTGACGCTGTCGCAGATCGCGTCGGGCTGGCAGTTCACGATGCCACCCGGATTCGGCGTTGCCTTCGCGGCCTTCGGCGTCATCGGCGTCGGCGCTTCGGAGCTGATCTACTACCCGTACTGGTGCCTCGAGAAAGGCTACGCGCAGTACGTCGGCCCGGCTGACGGCTCGGCGGCGTGGGTGGATCGCGCGCGCGGCTGGATGCGCGTCATGCGCACCGATGCCGCGGTGTCGCTGATGCTCTACACGTCGGTCACCGTCGCGTTCTACCTGCTGGGTGCGGCAATTCTCCACGCGCGCAGCCTGGACGTCACCAACGTGGATCTCGTCCACGTGCTGTCGCAGATGTTCCGTCAGACCTTCGGCGAGTGGGCCACCGTCGTCTTCCTGGCGGGGGCGTTCTTCGTGCTGTACTCGACGCTCTTCGGGGCCACCGCGGCCAACGCGCTCCTGCTGGCCGACGCCTTGTCCGTCTTTCGGCTGGTCCGCTATCCCGACGAACAGGCGCGTCGTCGCGTCGTTCGTGACGCATCGATTGGATTGTCGCTGGCGTCGACGGTGATGTTCCTGGTGTGGTCGCAGCCGGTCACGCTGGTGTTGATCGGCGCAACCGCCCAAGCGCTGATGCTGCCGTTCCTGGCATTTGCTGCTGTCCGATTTCAGCGTTCGCGCGGTCAGGTGCGAGGCGTCGAGGTCTCGCGATTCGAGCGGGCAGGCCTCCTTGTCTCTGCAACCGCCATGATCCTCCTGGGCGGGTATCAGTTCTGGGATTTGATCTTCTGACGTTTGCAGTTCATCGGGTTATCCGGGTTGCTCGGGTTACCCGGGTTCTGACTGCAGTAGGGCCGAACTTCAGTTCGGCCGGACGATGGCCCGACTGAAGTCGGGGCCTACTGCAGCCGCTTATACCGGTCGACGAGCAACTGCTCTCGTGAGGGGCTCGTCGACTGCCGTCCCCGAATGAAAACGTGGGTCGCCCGCGTCGAGAGCTCGAACGGGTCGCCGTCCCAGACGACGACGTTCGCTTCGCGTCCGGCCTGGAGCGATCCGATCTTGTCCGCCACGCCGAAGATTTCCGCCGGCGACAACGTGACGGCCCGCAGCGCCTCATCCCAGGACATGCCGTTGGCCACGGCGTTCCCGGCGTGCTGCCGGATGCTGCGAACGCGGAAGTTGTTCTCGCCGCCCGTGGTCAGGGCAACCGTGACCCCGGCCTTGCGGAGAAGCGCCGCGTTCTCGAGCGTCGCGCCCAGCTGATCGAAACCGTTCGGCAGGTCGGTGAGCCCGCCGGTGAGGACCGGCACGTGCGCAGCCGCGAGGTCGCTCGCCACCTTCCACGCTTCGACGCCGCCCAGCACGATCACGCGCAGGCGGTACTCGCGGGCCAGCGCCAGCAGCGCCTGAATGTCCGCGGCGCGATCGACGTGGACGATGAGCGGCAGCGTCCCCTTCAGTACCGGCTGCAGCGCCGCCAGATGCAGGCGATTCGCCGCGAGCGGCCGGACCTGATTCGATTCGAACGCCGGACGACGGAGCCCGTAGGCGCGCGCGTCCTCGAGGAGCTCGCGAAAGCGCAGCAGCAGTTCGCTGCGCGACTGCACCTCCGCCGATCCGCGGTCCGTGAGATCCACGAACATGCCGGCGGGCGCCTTCCGCACCATCTCAGACCGCGGCCCCTCGAAGGTTTCCACGAGCGCCGCCTGGCCACCGACGAAACCGCCTCCCGGAAGGACCACCGCGTGCGTGACTCCGTCCTCGCGGGCCGGCGCCCACAACGTCGAATCCGGGTTCAGGGAATCCCAGACGCGGACGGCGGCGGCGACACCGCGATCACCCTTGGCGCGCGTGTCGTCCGACTCGTCCACGGCGTCGACTTCGACCACACCCAGCGCTGTCGCGGAGTGGATGAACCCCGGCGTGACCCATTTGCCCCCGGCGTCGATCTGCGTGGCGCCGGCCGGAATCGCCACGTTCGCGCCGACGGCGGTGATCATGCCGTCGACGATGAGGATGGTGGCGTTCTCGATCGGCGCGCCCGACACCGGGAAGACCTTGCCGCCGACAACGGCAATCGTCTGGCCCGAGACCGGGCCGGCAGATGCCACGAATGCGGCGGCGAGAAGGAGCGTCAGCCAAACACCAGGTCGCCGCATCACCGCTCGCTCCCCGCGGGGACGAACCCCAGCTCGAAATCGGTACGCCATCGCGACGCCTGGTCGCGGCGATCGAGGCGAAGGGCGCCGTCAATCCAGACCTTCTCGGCGTGCGCGTACACGCTGAACGGATTCGCGCTCCAGAGCACCAGGTCGGCGTTCCGGCCTTTCTCGATCGTGCCGATCCGATCCTCCAGCCCCAGCGTCCACGCCGCATTCGCCGTAATCCACTTGATCGCGTCGTCGTCTGAAATCGTGAGGCCGATCGCCCGTCCGGCCGCCATCGCCTTGGCCGCTTCCTGGTTGAGGCGCTGCGAGTCGTCGGCGCTGTCGGAGTGAATGACGGCGCGTCCGCCGGCCGCGTGTACCAGCGCCGCGTTGGCGCGCACCGCATCGATCGATTCCATCTTGAAGACGCCCCAGTCGGCCCAGACCGACGCCGAGATGCCCTCGCGCGCGAGCACGTCGGCGATCTTGTAGGCCTCGACGGCATGATGGAACGAGCGCACCTTGTAGCCGAATTCCTTCGAGATATCGATCATCTGCGCCATCTCATCGGCGCGGTAGCAATGGTTCTGCACGAGGATGTTGCCGCGCAGCACCTCCGCCAGCGTCTCCATCGCGAGGTCGCGTTCCGGCGGGTCCTTCTTTCGATTCGCCAGCCACGCGTCCCACTGACGTCGATACCGCTCGGCCTTGATCCACTGTTCGCGATAGCCGGCGACGTTGCCCATGCGCGTCGATGGACCGCGCTGGCGGTAGACGCGCTTCGGATTCTCGCCGCAGGCCATCTTCAGGCCGTACTTCGCGCCGGGGAACTTCATGCCTTGCACCGTGCGCGCAGGCACGACCTTGAGGACGGCGCTCCGTCCTCCGATGAGGTTGGCGGACCCTGGCAGCGCCTGCAGGGTGGTGACACCGCCGGCGAGATTCCGCGGGAACGCGGCGTCCTGCGGCCACACCGAATGCTCGGCCCACACCTGCGGCGTTGCGGGGTTCGTCGCTTCGTTGCCGTCGGAGAGCGCCGAGACGCCTGGCGCCGGATACACGCCAAGGTGCGAGTGCACGTCGATGACGCCCGGCGTCAGGAACTTGCCCGCGCCATCGACGACAACCGCATCAGCCGGCGCATTGACCTCGGTGCCAACGGCCGCGATCTTGCCGTCCTGGACCAGAACCGATCCGCCGCGGATCGATGGTCCGGCGGCGGTCATCACCGTCACGTTGCGAATGACGTACGGTTTCGAGGGCGGGACCTGATACGTCGACGGAAACGGATCGTCGTTCGGAGACGAAATGCCGCCACGCCCCGGTGGCGGCTTCTTGTCGTCGGACTTGTCGTCCTTGCCGGACGACTGAGCGTCTGACGGCGTTCGAGGCGGTGGCGCCTGCGACGCTTCGAGGAGAACGGCGAGACCGCACGCGATGCAGCACGCAAGGACGAAGCGATGAGTCACGGCGCGATGATACCCCGCCTCAGCGGGCGTTCTTCCGCTCTGGCGAGTATGATGCGCGCCATGGTGCGCAGACTCCTCCTCGTCTTCACAGGATTCGTCATGGTTGCCACGCCCGTGGCCGCCGAGGTCAAGGTTACGCGGGTGACCTGCCTCGGCACGCCGGGCTGTATCCGCCTGGCCAACGACACGGTCGAAGTGGTGATCACCACCGCTATCGGGCCGCGAGTCATTCGCTACGCGTTTCTCGGCGGCGACAATCTGCTCGGCGAAGTGCCGGACCTCGTCACGAAGACCGCCTTCGGGGAATGGAAGCCGTGGGGCGGTCATCGGTTGTGGACGGCGCCGGAAGAGATGCCGCGCAGCTACGTGCCTGACAACAGTCCGATCGAAGCCGTCGTGGACGGCGGGACCGTGCGCCTCGCGCAGCCGGTCGAAGCCCAGACGGGCATCCTCAAAGAGATGACCGTGACGCTGGCCTCGACCGGCACGGCCGTCACGATCGGCCATCGTCTGACGAACAGGGGCCAATGGGCGATAGAGCTGGCGCCATGGGCGTTGACGATCCTGAACCCGGGTGGCGCCGTCATCCTCCCGCAGGAGCCGTATCGATCGCACGACGAAGCGCTGCAGCCGGTTCGCCAGGCGACGCTCTGGGCCTATACCGATCTGTCCGATCCGCGCTGGCAGATCGGACCGAAGTTCCTGCGCCTCAAGCCGGACCCGTCACGGACGACGTCACAGAAGATCGGGATCGCCAATCATCAGAACTGGGCGGGATATCTCCGTCGCGGCACGTTGTTCATCAAGCGGTACGACTGGCAGGACGGCAAGCCGTATCCCGACGGCGGCGTGAACACCGAAACCTACACCGCCGGATCGTTCGTCGAGCTCGAAACGCTCGGCGCGCTGGCCAACCTGCTGCCCGGCGCCTCCGCGACGCACGAGGAGCGCTGGTTCCTGTTCAAGGACGTGAAGGACGCGGCCGCGGATGCAGACCTCGAGCAGGTCCCTCGCGCCGCATCTTGCCGTCGCACGGTGATCCTATGTGAGAGGCATCTGCAGTGGCGAAGACCTTTAGGTCCGCCCAGGACGCCGTAAGCGGTTCTGCGCGACCGCAACGTATAATTTGTGTTCCCCTCTCGTGTCGTGGACCCCGCGGGGCATCGCGCTCAACGCTTTGGATGGAGCCGCCGAATGAGACGAACGTTGGAAGTCATGGCCGTCGTGGCCGCACTAGCCGTGGGCGCTGTAGCGCTCGGCTCCAGCCGCGATCAGGGCACGCCCGAAGGCACGCCGCCGCTCCAGAAGTACCACATTACGCTGGGCGATCTGCCGGCCCCGACAAGCGGCGTGGCGAATCCGCCGGAGGTCGTGGACAAGCCGCCTGACGCCACGCTGCGGTTGCCACCGGGCTTCGCCATCGACCTCTTCGCGGACGGCACCGGCTTCCAGACGCTGCGCAACCTGATCGAGGCCCCGAACGGCGACCTCTACGCGGCCGATGCGAGCGCCAACACCATCACCCTCCTGCGCGACGCCGACAACGACGGCAAGGTGGACGAGCGAAAAGTCGTGGCCTCGGGGCTGAACCGCCCGTACCGGAATGGCGATCAACAACGGCTACTTCTATGTCGGCAACACCGACAGCATCGTGCGCTGGAAGTGGGCGCCCGGTGAGGCGACGCTCGCCGGCACGCCCGAGAAGATCGCCGCTATCCCGAGTGGTGGCGGTCACTGGACGCGCACGCTGGCGTTCAGCGAGGATGGCAGCAAGCTCTATGTCACGATTGGCTCCGCCTCGAACGTCGACGTCGAACAGGGACGGGCGTTGATTCGCGAGATGAACCCCGACGGAACCGCGTCGCGCGTGTTCGCCTCGGGACTCCGCAATCCGGTCGGCCTCGCGATTCGCCCGGGCACCAACGAGGTCTGGGCCGCCGTGCACGAGCGCGACATGCTCGGCGACGACCTGGTGCCCGATTACGTGACCCGCGTGCAGGACGGCGGCTTCTATGGCTGGCCCTACGCCTACATCGGACCGAACGAGGATCCGCGACGCAAGGGCGAACAGCCGGACCTCGTGAAGAAGGCGATCGTCCCCGACGTGTTGCTGCAGTCGCACTCGGCGCCGTTGGGCCTTACGTTCTATACCGGGACGCAGTTCCCCGCCGACTATCGGACCGACGCGTTCCTGGCGCTGCACGGGTCGTGGAATCGCAAGCAGCGCACCGGGTACAAGGTCGTGCGCATCAAGGTGCGCGACGGCAAGCCCACGGGCGAGTACGAAGATTTCATCGTCGGCTGGTCGCTCGGCGAGAACCAGTCGAAGGTCTGGGGGCGTCCCGTGGCGATTGTCATTCGCAAGGATGGCTCGATGCTTGTCACCGATGACGCGCACAACGTCATCTGGCGGGTCACGTACAAGGGATGACAGGTCGCTCACGTCGCTGTGGAGGCGGGGCTTCAGCCCCGCCTGCCAGACGCGCAAGTCACTCGGGTCGTTGAGGTGCCGGCGGTGACGAACGGAGCGAACGGCTGGCGGATCGGCCTGGCAACGATCGTCACGGCTGCCCTCGCGGGATCGGCGTTGGGACAGGTCGCGCCGCCGCCGGAAGGCGCACCCTCGACGCCGGCCTTGCGCCGGCTGTTCGATGGCCGCGGCGACGTGGAGCGCGTCGAAACCGGCTTCCTCAATGCGGACGGCATCGCGTGGAGCGCGCGCGACATGCTGGTCTTCACCGATCCCCTGCGGCAACAGATTCTGCAATGGACCTTGAAGGACGGTCTCAAGGTCCGCCGCGAATCGAGCGACGGCGCGGCCGGCGTCGCCTTCGATGACAGCGGGCGGCTCCTCGTTGCCGAGCGCGGCAGCGGCCACGTGACGCGGATCGACGACGACGGGCGTGCCACCGTGATTGCCGATACCGTCAACGGCAAACCGATCGGCACGCCGACCGATCTCGCGGTGGCCCGCGATGGATCGTGTTACGTGACCTCGTACGAAGGGGAAGTGGGCCGCATCGTTACGGATCGATCCGAAGGGGCCCGTCACGATTGCCGCCGCCGATCTGCTGCGCCCCAGCGGCCTGGCGCTGGCCCCCGACGAAAAGACCCTTTACGTGAGCGACGGCGCCCGCGCCGAGGTGCGCGCCTATCCGCGCCAGCCGGACGGCGCGCTGGGTCCTCCCCGCCGCCTCGCTGTCGTGCTGCCGTGGAAGCGCGGCGTCCAGGGACGGCCCAACGGGCTCACCGTGGACACGATCGGCCGGCTCTATCTGGCCGGCCCCGGCGGGATCTGGGTGCTCGACGCAAACGGTGGACGGCTCGGCGTCATTGCGACCCCGGAAACGCCGTCCGCGTGCGCCTTCGGCGACGCCGACGGGCACACGCTGTATATCGCGGCTGAAACCAGCCTCTACAAAGTGCGACTGAAGGTCACCGACGGGCGATAGAGGGCGCCCGCTGGCCCCGAGAGTTGGCGTCGCTCACCCTCCCCGTGCACGACTCTCCAGGCCGCTGTCTGCCGGCAGCTATGCTTGCGGCCGCCCGACCGAGAAAGTCCGCGGGCAGGTCCGATCCGTAGAAGCGGTTGAGTCGCTCAAAGGTAAATCTGCCACCAATTGTCGGACGCGGGTCCCGCGACCTGGGACCTTTAGATAGACCCCGCGACTTAGAGACCCTCGACCCTTAGACCCTGCGACCTCATCCAAAGTGTCAGTGCCGCCAGGGCGTCGCGAGAGTGTAGGCGGGGATTGCCGTGATCGACTGCCGCTCGACGCTGACCAGCCGCCGCTGTCCGAGCGTACGGATGGCTGCCTGCACGGCGCTCTTCGAGAGTCCCGTGCCGCTGGCGATCTCGTGGTAGCTGGCCACTACCCGCCGGGCGCGGCTCCCCGCAACGCGGCGCCACAGGTACAGATACACGAGAAAGGCGGACGGATGCCTGTCGCGGCCGACGAGGTCGGCCATCAGGCGGTCGATGATGTAGGGATCGATCGCGATGCGCTCGGCCACTATGGTATTGAATACTATAGCTTGACGGTGCCGCCGCCCGCCGCCGCCTGATAGACCGCGCTGATGATCCGCATGTCCTTCAGCCCCTCTTCGCCAGGGGTCAGCGGCGGCTTGTCGGTCATCACGCAGTCCGAGAGATGATCCATCTCCGCAGCGAAATGGTCGATCACCGGGGGCATCCGCTCTTCCACCTTGCCGCCGGCGCCGGCGCGCATGCGAAGGCCGTTATAGCTCAGGGCCGGCTCCAGTTCAGCCCAGCCACTGGTGCCGGTCACGCGGAAGCGATTGAACGGCGCGCCGTAGCTCGAGGTGCAGTTGGCGATCACGCCGCTCGGGAACCGCAGCTGGAACAGGACGTTCTCCTCCACTTCCCGGAAGCGCGGATCGTTCGGCGTCGTGTCCATCATCGCGTTCAGCTCGACGGGCTCTTCGCCGGTCAGATAGCGTGACGCGTTCAGGGCATAGATCCCGATGTCCATCATCGAGCCGCCCCCCGCCATCTTCTTGTTCAGCCGCCACTGCGTCGGATCGCCGATCGGAAACCCGGCGTCGGCCAGAATCACCCGGGTCCGCCCGAACTCCTGATCGCGCGCGACCTTGATCAGCGCGTTGTTGAACGGCTCGTAGCGCAGGCGGTAGGCGATCATCAACTTGCGCGCGGCCGACGTCGCGGCCGCAATCATCTGCTCGCATTCAGCCGGTGTGTTCGCCATCGGCTTCTCGCAGAGCACGTGCTTGCCCGCCTGCAGTGCTCGCACGGTGTACTCCGCGTGCATGCCGTTCGGCAGCACGATATAGACGATGTCGATGGCCGGGTTGCTCTTGATCGAGTCGAAGGTCTCGTAGTTGTAGATGTTCGCCGCCTCGACGCCGTAGCGGGCGGCCAGCTTGTCAGCCTTGTCGCGATGGCCGCTGACGAACGCCACGAGCCGCGACTTCTCGCACTTCGCGTACACCGGCAGGATCTGGTTGATCGCCAGCGAGCCGAGGCCCACCACCGCCCAGCCCAGCTTCTTGCCCGGCGGTTCGGGCACCCGCACTTGCGCGGCCGTTCGGGACGTCGCGATCGGCGCAGCAGCGATGCCAGCGGCGGTCGCCGCAGTCTTCAGGAAGTGACGACGCGAAAGTGCAGGCAGCGGGGGAGTTGGCATGCCGGAATCATAAAGCAAGTCGCACGAGTAGGGGCGCACGGCAGTGCGCCCCGAAAGCGTTGCCCGGTCGCGTAATCGGCGCGCGACACCGGCGTCATCCGAGCGGGGCGCATCGCCATGCGCCCCTACTGGTGTTCAGGATGGGTGCAGCCTTTGAACTCCGTGAAGAACATCTGGCCGTCGTCGCCGAGCTCCTCGCGTGCGGCCACTTCCGAGGTGTAGTAGCCCGTCACCGTCATCCACTTGATGGCCTTGAAGAAATCGACGCCCGGTTGATCGGCGGGCGAGGGCGAGGCGTTCGTGCTGAGGGCGGTCAGCAGGGCGGTCTGCTTTTCTGGAGGCGCCTCCACGAACGGCGCGCCATGATCGGCCTGGCTGCGGGTATCCATCCAGGCGAGGCCGTCCAGGAACTTCTGACGATCGTCCGGCTTGGCGTCCGCCAGGACGGCGTCGATGAACTCGTTGACCTTGGCTTTCGTAGCGCCGGCAGTGTCGGTCTGCGGAATGATGATCTCCGCCAGCGCGGTGACGGTCTTGTTCTGTGCCGCGTTGAACACCTTCGGCTTGAACACCGTCGCCGAGGCCGCGGCCTGATGATAGTGGGCCGCATGCTCCTCGGCCGCCGTCGCCAGCGCTTCGACCCAGAACGGCGCCGTGGCTGCGGCGGCACTGCCGACGGCGAGTTTCCGCAGCGCATCCTCAGCTCGATCGCCGTCCGAGCCAGAGCCGTGCGGCCCTCATGCCCAATACGCCTTTCCTGCCGGCGCGCTGATCACGACGGCTCGCAGCGTCTCGATCGCCTTCTTGAGCCCCTCGTCGCCCGACATCAGGCTGTCTTCGTGCTCGATGCTGATGACGTGGTCGTACCCGACCATGCGCAGGTTGCTGATGATGTCGCGCCACACCGACTGGCCATTGCCGTACCCGACTGCCCGGAAGATCCACGAGCGGTGAATCTCGTCGGTGTATTTCTTCACGTCGAGAACGCCGTTCAGCGCCGTATTCCCCGCGTCGATTTTGCAGTCCTTGGCGTGCACGTGGTAGATGCGGTCGCCGAGCGCGCGAATCGCGGTCGGCACGTCCACCTGCTGCCAGAACATGTGGCTGGGATCGAAGTTGCAGCCGATGGTCCCCGGCGCGACATCCGATAGCCTGAGCATTGTCTCGGGGTTGTAGGCGACGAAATTGGGGTGCATCTCGATCGCCACTCGGATACCGCGCTGCTTCAGGAGCTTTGCCGTCTCTTTCCAGTACGGGACGACCCGCTCCGTCCACTGCCATTCGAGCATCTGCGGATACTCGGGCGGCCACGAGGACGTGATCCAGTTTGGCTGCGTCGCCTTCGGATCGCCCCCGGGGCAGCCCGAAAACGTGATGACCTGCTTCACGCCCAGCTTGACCGCGAGCTCCACCGTCTGCTTGAAGATCGCGTCGTGCGCCTTCGCGAGCTTCGCGTCGGGGTGGATCGGGTTGCCGTGGCAGCTGAGCGCGCTGATCACCAGATCGCGCGACGCGATGGCATCCTTGAACGCCTTCAGCTTCTTGTCGCTTTTCAGCAGCTCGGCCGGCTTGCAGTGCGCATCGCCCGGATAGGCGCCGGTGCCGATCTCGACCGCCTCGAGCCCGAGCTCCTTCACGTAGTCGAGCGTCTCTTCGAACGGCTTGTCGCCGAAGAGCACGGTGAATACGCCAATCTTCATGGGCAGGCTCCAGACTTCATGGACAGGCTCCAGACTTCAGGCTTCAGTTTAGAGGTCAAACCGTGACCCACTTCCTGCTTGCGGCGGCCTTTTCCATCGCGGCAAGCACTCTCTGATTCGTCACGCCGTCCTCGAAGTTCGGCGTTGGCACCTTGCTTTTGGCGACAGCCTCGAGCAGGTCGTACACGGTGTGCACGAACGTGTGCTCGTAGCCGATGATGTGCCCCGGTGGCCACCAATGTCCGACGTAGGGATGATGCTGGCCGTCGGTGACCATGACGTTGTGGAAACCCTGCACTGCGGGATCATCACCGGCCAGGTACACGTCGAGCTCGTTCAGGCGCTCGAGATTGAACGCGATCGAGCCCTTGCTGCCGTTGATCTCGAAGTGATTGTAGTTCTTCCGCCCCGTCGCGAAGCGGCTCGCCTCGATTGTCCCCAGCGCGCCGTTGGCAAAGCGCACGACCGCCGCCGCCGCATCGTCGACAGTCACCTTGCCCTTCTTCTTCGGATTGTCCGGTAACGGCCGTTCCTTGATGAACGTCTCGAGCGCGCCGGTCACCTCCGAGATCTCGCCGACCAGGAATCGTGCGAGGTCCAGGGAATGCGACGCGATGTCGCCGAGCGCGCCGGATCCGGCGGCCTCTTTCCGGAGGCGCCAGACGAGCGGGAAGTTGGGATCGACGATCCAGTCCTGCAGGTAGGTACCTCGGAAGTGATAGATCGTCCCGAGCTTGCCCTTCTCGATCAGGTCCTTCGCCAGCATGACCGCCGGCGCCCGGCGATAGTTGTGGCACAGCATGTGGATGACGCCCGCCTTCTTCACCGCGGCGAGCATCTTCTGGGCCTCGGCCACGGTGTTGGCCAGCGGTTTCTCGCAGAACACCACCTTGCCGGCCTTCGCCGCCGCAATCGCGATCTCGGCATGACTGTCGCCCGGTGTGCTGACATCGACGATGTCGATGTCTTTGCGGGTGACGACCTCGTGCCAGTCGGTGGAGGTTTCTTCCCAGCCGAGTTGATCGGCCGCCGTCTTGACGGCCTCGGGCGTCCGGCCGCAGAGCACCTTCATCCGTGGCGGATGCTTGGGCGAGAAGAACCGCCCGACCTGGCGGTACGCGTTGCTGTGCGCCCGTCCCATGAAGGCATAGCCAATCAGCGCGACATTCAGGTGTGCCATAGGCGTACGATGCTCGTCCTCGCGAGTAGAAGGGGAACCAGGGAGCGACCCACGGCGGTCGGCGCGGGCACGGGACTGATCGAGAGGCTAACTGGTACTGGGCTTCTTGCCCGCGGGCTTCGCTGCCTTGTCGAATGCCTTGACGTACTTGGCGAGCGCCAGGATCTCCTTGTCCGAGAAGCGATCCTTGAAGCCCATCATGGCGGTGCCGGGCACGCCATTGGTGATGACCTTTGCGAGCTGCACCGGCGTCGTGCCGTGTGCCCATTTGCCATCCGCGAAATTCATCTGCGGAATGGCGGCATTGCCATCCGGCATGTGGCACATGACGCAGTTCGCCTTGTACAGTTCGGCGGCAGGCCGGTTCGTCGTCGGCCGCGCCGCCTGGGCGAAGGCGACAGCGGTCAGGACGAGCAGCGCGGCAGGGAGAATGAGGCTCGATCGCACGTCACCTGATCCTGGAATGAAGTGATAAGGTCAGCGTATCCAATGAGTTTCGGCCGAACCTCTCGAATCTAGCGCCCGCCCGATCCGGTTGTCAAGCATGACGCTCCTCTCCATGAAGGACGGTTCACGCGCGCGCCCGGTCGCCATCGTCTTTTGGGCGATGCTCGTCGCGGCGATTAGCGTCCTCCTGACGCTGGTGCACGCCGCGGTCAGTCAGCCCTACGTGTCGCTCGACACGCTGGCGCGGTTCGAGGAGCGGGCGCCATTTCAGCATCGGCTGCTGGTGCCGTCGCTCGCCGCCATTGGCCAGGTCCTGACCGGCTGGTCCACGCCGACCATCTATTGGGTCCTGGAAGCCTGCGCGTGGGCCGCGCTCATTCTCGTCGCGACCGCCGTTGTCGGCACACTCCACCGCCCGCTCAGGTGGTGGACGGCGAGGGCGGCCGCGCTTACCGTCGTGCTGCCTGTATCGGCCGAACTGATCTGGCCGTCGAGATTTCGCGTGTTCGCGGGGCTCGTTCCCATCGGCGATATCAACGCCGTCACTCGGCCGCTCAGCCGCATCGTGGCGTTGCCGAATCTCTACTACCCGTGGGACGTGCCGTCGGCGGGGTTCGTCCTGCTCCTGATCGCCTGCGTGCTGCGCCTTCGGGTGGCACCGTCGACAGCCCGTATCCTCGCGTACCTCGGCGTCGCGTTCATCGCGTCGCTGAATCGCGAGACGGCCGTCCTTCTGGTCCCGTTGAGTGTCTGGGCGGTGCGGCGCCACTGGCCCGTCGCGCGGGTGGCGGTGTTTGCGGCGATGCAGGTGCTCGCCTGGGCGGGGCTGATGGCCGCAATCGCGTGGTCGATGCAGGCGCCGGCGAATGCGAAAGCGACCCTTCCCGGCGGCGCGTACGAGTGGTATCTCTGGACCAACCTGCGGACGCTGACCTACCCGCTCTACGTGCTCACAACCGTCGTGCCGATGGCGGCGGGGGCGTGGCTGCCGGCGCTGATCTACTGGCGTGATGCGCCCGAGGCCGGACGCGCTGTCGCACTCCTGTACGTCGTCCCGGCGGTTGTCGTGGCCCTCACCTTCGGCGTGCTGCACGAGACGCGCATCTTCACGGAAGCCGCTACGGCCCTCTGGCTGGTGGCACTCCTGGCCGTGCAGGCGCGGATGGGGTGCGCCCGGCCGCACTGAAGCGCGGCCCTACTGTCCAGCGAACGCGCAGTAGGGCCCGACTTTAGTCGGGCCATCAGCGCGTTGAGGTAGTATTCACGCCGGCGGAGGCCCGGATGCAGCTGCAGTGGATCGACTACGTCATCATCGTCGTCTACTTCGCGTTCGTCTTGGGTATCGGTGTTGTCCTGAAGCGGTTTGCCACGACGAGCACCGACTTCTTCCTGTCGGGACGATCGATTCCGGCGTGGATCACCGGGCTGGCGTTCATCTCGGCCAACCTCGGCGCCCAGGAAGTGATCGGCATGGGCGCCAGCGGCGCGAAATACGGCGTCGCAACCTCGCACTTCTATTGGATCGGCGCGATCCCGGCGATGGTCTTCGTCGGCATCTTCATGATGCCGTTCTATTACGGGTCGCGCGCGCGCTCGGTCCCCGAGTACCTGAAGCTGCGATTCGATGAGAAGACGCGCGGCCTGAACGCGATCTCGTTCGCGGCGATGACCGTGTTCTCGTCTGGCGTGTCGATGTACGCGATGGGGAAGCTCCTGCAGCTCCTCCTGGGCTGGGATTTCACCCTGTCTGTGCTGCTCTCGGCCGGCATCGTGCTCGTCTATACCTACCTGGGAGGGCTGACCTCGGCGATCTACAACGAGGTCCTGCAGTTCTTCCTGATCGTCGCGGGCTTCGTGCCGCTCGTCCTGATCGGCCTGAACGATGTCGGCTGGTGGCCGGGGCTGTCGGCGAGGCTGGCGAGCGAAGCCGTTTCACGCGGGTTCGATCCGGGTGCCCTGACCCAGTCGTGGCAGCACATGGGCAGCCCGGCGCAGAACCCGATGGGCGTGGAGTGGTTCGGCCTGGTGATGGGCCTCGGGTTCGTGTTGTCCTTCGGCTACTGGTGTACCGACTTCCTGGTCGTCCAGCGCGCCATGGCCGCCGACTCGATGAACGCGGCCCGACGCACGCCGCTCATCGCGGCGATGCCCAAGATGGTGTTTCCCTTCCTGGTGATCCTGCCTGGGATGATCGCGATCGCGGTGCCGGCGCCGTCGAGCGTCGGGTTCGCGCAACAGCAGCACGTAACGTATCTGAGCGATGCGACGGCGCAGATCGGATCGCCCGCCATCCCGACGGTGCAGCACAGCCTGATTCCGCCGAAGCTCGATTCGCGTGGACAACCTGAAGTCGACACCCAGGGCCGGGTCGCGCTCGACTACGACCTGGCGATCCCGATGATGCTGATGCACTACTTTCCGGCGGGCATGCTCGGCCTCGGGCTGTGCGCGCTGATGGCGTCGTTCATGTCGGGGATGGCGGGCAACACCACCGCGTTCAACACCGTGTGGACGTACGACATCTATCAGAGCTACATCAAGCCAGGCGCCAGCGATGCGCACTACCTGGCGATGGGGCGCGCGGCGACGGTCTTCGGCATCCTGGTCTCGGTGGCGGCGGCGTTCGTGGCCCGGCAGTTCAACAACATCATGGACCTGCTGCAGCTCGTGTTCGCGTTCGTGAACGCGCCGCTGTTCGCGACGTTCATGCTCGGCATGTTCTGGAAGCGCGCGACCGGACACGGGGCCTTCACCGGCCTTCTCACCGGCACGCTGTCAGCGGCCCTGCATCATGGCCTGACGCTTCCAGCCGGTGCGGTCGTTGGCGTCAAGGGCGGCTTCCTGGGACAGGTGCTGCACACGTACCCGAGCGAGATGGCGCAGAACTTCTGGACGGCCATCTTCGCGTGGACGACGTGCTTCCTGGTGACGATTCTGGTGTCGATCTTTTCCGAGCCGCGGCGCGACGAGGAGCTGAAAGGGCTCGTGTACTCGCTCACGCCGATCCCGAAGGATCGCAATCTGCCGTGGTACAAGCAGCCGGCGCCGCTGGCGGCGGTGGTGCTGACGCTGACGGTGATTCTGAACGTGATTTTCTGGTAGGAGGTTGCCCGAGCTAAAGCTCGGGCCTACGTACACCACACCTACTAAGGCTCGGGCCTACGTACGACCACACGCCTGACACGCGTAGGCCCAAGCTTTAGCTTGGGCATTGTTCGAGGCTCACAGAAATGGATATTCGATTACCGCTGGGGCTGATGTTCGCGATTCAGGGCGCGCTGCTCGCCGGCTTCGGTGTCGCGACCGCGTCGAGCACGATCTATCGTCAGCACTCGCTGGGCATCAACGTGAACCTCTGGTCGGGGCTGGGAATGCTGGTGTTTGGTGGCCTGATGCTGTGGCTCGCGCGCCGCGGGCGCCCGTAGTCCGGAGCCCGTAGCCCGGAGCCGTTCTATTTCGCCATCATCAGTCCATCCAGATAGAACTTCATGAACTCGTCGCGCTTTGGCTCGAGACACACCGAGACGGGCTTTCCGGCGCTGGTGTCCACCAGCGTGTAGCCGCGATCGTCCACGCGAATCGGCATCGACTCGCAGCGTCCGAAGAACGCGCCCGGACGCAGGGTTTCGGCGACGGCCATCTGATCGTGCAGCGTCATTCGTTGCGACGGCCTCTCGATCCACAGCCGATACAGCGATTCCAGCGCGCGCGTGAGTGCGGCCGGATGGTGCATCAGCCGCTCGCGTTCCTCCTCTTTCAAGGTCACATACGTGGTCGAGTCGAGCGGGACCGTGGTCAGCGGCAGCCCCGCGCCGTACACCAGCTGCGCGTCGGCAATCGCCCGCTTCACGTTCCACTCGGCGACCGCGCTCGGCGACCAGGCGTTGCCCGCAATCGATCCGCTCATCAGCACCACGCGCTTCGCGAGCTGTCCGAGCTTGGGTTCCTTCCGCAGCGCGTCGGCCACGTTCTGGAGCGGCCCGACTGCGACCAGCGTGACCTCGCCGGGACTGGCACGCAGCGTTTGGGCAATGAAGTCGGCGGCCGACTGGGCGACGGGCCGCTTGGCGGTGAAATCCTCGGCCCACGTGAACTGGAGATCGACCTGATCGGGGGGCGGCGTCGGGCGCCCGACGGCCACCGGCACGTCGTCGCGACCGCTGACGTGCAACAGCTTGCAGGCCAGCGTCGCGCGCGCCGCCGTATCACCGTCGGTGATGGTGACGCCGACGAGCTCCACGTCGGGCGACGCGATCAGCAGCCCCAGCGCCCAGGCGTCATCGATATCAGATCCGATGTCGGTGTCGAGCAGGATCTTCATCCGCTGCTGGCCCGCGGCAGGCGAAGCGCCGATCGCGAGCGCACTCAGCAGAAGGATAGCGATGAACGGGCGCTGCAGCATGCGCGCATCGTAACGCAATCAGCAGTAGGGCCCGACTTCAGTCGGGCCATCGATCCGTACAAGAAAAAGGGTGAGGCCTCGAAGCCTCACCCTTTTCGCCAGGGAGCACGGCGGCAACCGCAAAGAGAGGGAAGCGTTCCGGACCGCTTTCCCCCAACACTGACCGGGCCCTCGGTGAACCTTCGGTGAATGATGAACGATCCGGAACGACTTGTCCGGTTTCAGTCAGCAAACGTGGTGCCCCGGTTCGTGCGCTGCACCGGACCGGTGCTAAGCGCTGTGCCGACTGTGCCTTGCCGGCGGATGTTCCGAATCCGCACGCGTCGGCGAACGGCCCGCCGTCTTGCACCGGCCAGAAATAAGTCCGTGTAGGGCCGCTTGACAAGGAGACGCGTTGAGGCGAAAATAAGGCGAAACTACTGGAGGTTTGCCATGGCGCCCGCGGCTGCTCGCGCGACTCTCGAAGCCCTGTTGCGGGATCGCAAGCTCGACTCGACGATCACAGCGGCTTTACAGCGACCAATTTCGGACGCCGAGCGGATTGCGCCGACAGGGATCCCGGCATTCGATGACGTGAGCGGGGGACTCCCGCGCGGGCAAATCTCCGAAATCGTGGGCGCGGTGTCGTCTGGTCGCACGGCGCTTCTCACCGCATGCCTCGCGGACGCCACCCGGCGGGGAGAACTGGTGGCGCTCATCGATGCGCTCGACCGCTTCGATCCGTCCTCGGCGACCGCCGCCGGCGTGGACCTCGATCGGCTGTTGTGGATTCGCGGCGACGAGGGCGATCGCACGCGCGTCATCAGCCGCGCGATCAAGGCGTTGAACCTCGTGTTGTCCGCGGGAGGCTTTGGCGTGGTGGCGCTCGACGTGGGCGACGTGTCGCTGCACGCGCTCCGCACGCTGCCGTTCACCACGTGGCTGCGCCTGCAGCGGGTGATTGCCGGAAGCGACACCGCTTGCGTGCTGGTCGCGCGTGCGCCGCTGGCGCGAAGCCCGGGCGGATCGTCCGTGCGCCTCGAGCCGCGCCTGCCGGCATCCACGGCGTTTCAACAGCGCGTCGTGGCCAGTCGGCATCCGTTTCTCGATGCGTCCTCGCAGGGGGTTGGCGCGGTCGTTCGAACGCCGCGGTCCGTGTCCGCCGCGGTATGGGCGGGCGATGCAGCCGCTGCGCGCCGCCTGCGCGGTCTGGCCGTGCAGGCGCACATGCAAACGGGTCTGCGCAGCGCCACCCGTGCGTTGGATTTCGAACGATAACCGGGTGCGCCCCTACACCCGTCCATGTATGCCTGTCTGTTGATGACCCATTGGGCAGCGGAGATCGAGTCGCCCGATCTCGTGCTGCTCGACGTGGCGCAGCAATATTCGCCGCGGGCGGCATGGGTAGCGGCGCACACGATCGTGCTGGATCTGTCGGGGCTCGAACGGTTGTTTGGCGACGCGCGCGCGATCGGCGACGCGCTGCGCGGGCAGCTCGCCGATCGCGGATTGCAGGCGCATGTCGCCATCGCCGGCACGCGCACGGCTGCGCATCTCATGGCCGTCGCACGCGCCGGCCTCACGGTTGTGGAGTCAGGCGGCGAAGCGGCGGCGCTGGCGCCGCTCGCGATCGACGTGTTGACCGAGATCCGCGCCGCGCCGCCAGAGTCACGCCTCTCGATTCACGGACCCACGCGGTTCTATCGCAGTTCGCCCGTGCAGGAGCTGATGCGGCCGCGGCGTCGAATAGTGAAAGGCGACGGCACGCCGGCGGCTGCCGGCGCAACGACCGGGTCGGTGCTGGGCGACGATCTGTTGACGACGCTGCGCCGATGGGGCATCCGCACGTTGGGGCAGGTGGCGGCGCTGCCAGGATCGGAGCTGGCCGCACGGCTCGGGACGGATGGTCCGCGCGTGCAGGCATTGGCGCGCGGGGAAGATGCCGGCCCCCTGGTGCCGGTCGTGGCGGACGAACGGTTCGAAGCGACACTCGCGCTCGAGTGGCCGATTGAGGGCCTCGAGCCGCTGTCGTTTGTCCTGAGCCGGCTGGCCGATCCGGTATGTGCGCACCTGGATCGGCGCGGCCGCGCCGCGGCAATTCTGCACGTCGAATTGCGCCTCGTGACCCGCATCACGTGGGCGAGACGGCTCGAGCTGCCCTCACCGATCAAGGATCCGCGGGTGCTGCGGACCCTGGCGCTTCTCGATCTCGAATCGCATCCGCCGCCGGCCGGCATCGATGCGGTTACGGTGCGCGTGGAGCCGACCGCTGCCCGCACGCTGCAGCATTCGCTGCTCGAGCGGGCCCGGCCGTGTCCCGATCAGGTGTCGACGCTGATGGCCCGTCTGACGGCGTTGATGGGCGAACGTCAGGTGGGCCGCCCCGTGCTCATCGACTCGCACCGCCCCGGTGCCTTCGAGATGGCGCCTTTTACCGGCGACGACGCCTCCACACCGTCGTGCGTACGGCCGAGCGCCTCGTACGTAGGCCCGAGCGCCTCGTACGTAGGCGAGCGCCTCGTAGGCGGTTTAGCTCGGCCGACCGCAATCCCGACACACCACCTGCCCGCGTTCCCGCGCTACGTCGCTTTCGTCAGCCGCTCGTCGCCACGGTGGTGATCGAGGAGGGACGTCCCGCCCGGATCCGTGTCTCTGCGCGTGCCGACACCATCGGCGGTGGCGCCGTCGTGAGATGTGCCGGACCCTGGCGGACGTCAGGCGACTGGTGGGCCGAGACCGTCTGGGATCACGACGAATGGGACGTCAGCCTCGACACCGGGGTCGTCTGCCGTCTCTTCCGCGATCGACGAAAAGACCGGTGGTACGTGGCCGGAGCGTACGATTAGGCCACTCGTGAATTGCGGATTGCGGATTGTGGATTGTGGATTGTGGATTGATTGTGCATTGCTGATTGACGAGTGCCGATTGAGGAGGCACGATTACCCGTCATGCTGACGCGACGCGGTACTTCAATCCCCAATCCTCAATCCACAATCCGCAATCTTCTGCGGCTCGCCATCGCCGTTGTCCCGTGCGCGGTCGTCCTCTCCCTCGCGCACGGTCCCGCGGCCGCAACCGCCGAACCCCGTGGCCTCGATTTCTACTTCATCGACACCGAAGGCGGCGCGGCCACGCTGATTGTCACGCCTGCCGGCGAGTCGATCCTGATCGATTCGGGGAATCCCGGCGACCGCGACTCGGGGCGCATCAACGCCGCGGCGCGGGAAGCCGGCCTCAGTCAGATCGATCACTACATCACGACGCACTGGCACAGCGATCACGTCGGCGGCGCATGGCCCCTGTCGAAGCTCATCCCGATCCGTCAGGCCTACGGCCATCGCGTCCCCGAGCCGCTGCCCGAGGACATCAGCGCCGATCTCATCACCGCCTGGCGTGGCGTGGCGGCAACGCCCATCTTCCTGTCGGCCGGCGACTCAGTGAAGTTGAAGGGCGGCCGCGGCACGCCTGACCCTCGGCTCCGCATCCTCGCGGCCGACGGCAGAGTGGAAGGTGAGAAGGAAGACGCGGGTCCGATTACGAAGTGCGACGACGGGAATGAGGCGAAGCCGGCAGACACATCGGACAATGCGCGCAGCGTCGTGATGCTCCTCACGTTTGGCCGCTTCGACTTCTTTGCCGGCGGCGATCTGTCGTGGAACATCGAGCACAAGCTCACCTGTCCGAAGAAGCTGGTGCCGCGCGTCGACGTCTTCCTCGCGAACCACCATGGAATTGACGTCAGCAACAACCCGACGCTCGTCTCGGCGCTCGCGCCGGAAGTGGCGATCGTGAACAGCGGCGCGCGCAAGGGCGCCGAGCCGCGGACCATGGCGCTCCTCCTGAAGCAGGTGGGCGATGTGGGCGTCTTCCAGTTGCACAAGAACGTTCGCGAGGGTGCCGTCAACACCGAGCCCGCGCGCATCGCCAACGAGCTGGAACAGTGCTCCGGCGAGCGGCTGCACCTGCGCGTGGACCCCGATGGCGAGCACTACACGGTCGAAGTGCCGGCACGCCACACCGTCCGCAACTACGATTCCCGGTAATCGTGACCACCACACCCTCCACGGCCCTGGTCATCGCGTTTGCGCTGGTGGGGGTATTCGCCGGCGGGTCGCGCCACGCACGCGTCACGGACGCGTCTGAATCCGCGCCCAATGCGTCCGCGCGTTTCGCCGACCTCCACGAGATCACGCCCGACAACGTGGCGCGCCTCGCCGTCGCATGGACGGCGCACACGGGCGATTTCCCTGGCGGTCAGCCGAATCCCAAGGGCGCCGTCGAAGGGTTTCAGACGCGCCCCGTGCTGACCGGCGATCTCCTGATCGTGACGACGACGGTCAGCCGCGTGATTGCGCTCGACGCGGAAACCGGCGTCGAGCGGTGGCGGTTCGATCCCTTTGCGGGTCGCACGCGCAGATGCGAGCTTCCGCATCGCGGCGTCGCCCTGTGGGAACGTTCGACCGGCCCCGGTGCGACCGAACGCACGATTTTCTCCGGCACCTGCGACGGCGTGCTGGTCGCGCTCGATGCGGCAACAGGGAAGCTGCGGCCAGGATTTGCGGATGGCGGCGTCCTCGACTTGAAGCCGGGCGCCGACGCCAGGCCCGGCGAAGCCTACGCGATCACGTCACCGCCCGCGATCTTCCGGAATCTCGTGATCGTCGGGGCGCTGGTGCCGGAAGAGACGTCGCAAGGTCCGAGCGGGGACGTCCGCGCGTTCGACGCCGAGACCGGCCGCCAGGTGTGGCGCTTTCACACGATTCCGCAGCCCGGCGAGTTCGGACACGAGACGTGGGGCAAGGATGCGTGGCAGCGGCGGACCGGCGCGAACGTGTGGTCGTCGATGAGCGTGGACGAGGCCAACGGACTCGTCTTCCTGCCGGTGGGATCGGCCTCGTACGACTTCTTCGGCGCCGATCGTCCCGGGCCCACGCTCTATGCGAATTCGCTGGTCGCTCTCGACGCCGCGACCGGGCAGCGTCGCTGGCACTTCCAGATCGTGCACCACGACGTCTGGGATTACGACCTGCCAGCGCAGCCGATCCTCGCCGACGTCCAGCGCAATGGCACGACCGTGCCTGTCGTCGTGCAGCTGACGAAGATGGGCCTCGTCTTCGTGTTCAATCGTCTGACCGGCGCACCGATCTTCGGCGTCGAGGAACGGCCGGTACCGCAAAGCGACGTCCCCGGCGAGGCGACCTCGCCGACGCAGCCGTTCCCGGTGAAGCCGCCGCCCCTGGCCCGCATCGCGCCGCTGACACATGAGGACCTCACCAGGGTGTCCGACGCGTCACGGCGCCAATGCGAGGAGATGTTCGTCACCGTCAAGAGCGGCGGTCTGTTCACGCCGCCGGGCCGTGACCTCACGTTGTGGTTCCCCGGCACGCTCGGCGGTGCGACGTGGTCGGGGGGGTCGGTCAATCCGCTTCTGGGCTATCTGTTCGTGAACACCAACGAGGTCGGCGCGGTGGGACAGATGGTCGCGCGCGATCAGACGTACCGACGCGCCAGCCGATGGGGCGCGTACGCGCGGTTCTGGGACGATCAGCGCTTGCCTTGTCAGGCGCCGCCCTGGGGCAAGCTCCACGCGGTCGATCTCGCCACGGGGGAGATCGTCTGGCAGATCCCGTTTGGCGACGCGCCGCAGCTCGCGGCTCGCGGTGTCACCGGGACCGGCACGCCGAGCCTGGGCGGCAGCATCGCGACCAGCACCGGCCTGGTGTTCATCGGTGGCACGAACGATCGCCGCTTCCATGCGTTCGAGGCCCGGAACGGTCGCCTGCTGTGGCAGACCGCGCTGCCAGCCAGTGGTCACGCGACGCCGATCAGCTACCGTGGTCCGACGTCAGGGCGGCAGTTCGTGGTGATTGCCGCCGGCGGTGGCGGGCGCTTCTCGTCGGAAGTGTCGGATGCGATCGTGGCGTTTGCGCTCCGCTAAGTGCCAAGTGCTGCAGTGCCAAGTGCGAAGTGGAGTGGGAAGTGGCCAGTTAGCGTGGCGGGCCATACTCACGCCTGTCGTACCTGCGACGATCTGACCGATTGAGCTACCACTTCCCACGTTTGACTACCCACTTCACTTGGCACTTCGCACTGAGCACTTGGCACTGCAAGCGATAGAATCGTCAGTTACCATGCCCGAGACGTTCCGCAACTTCATCGGCGGCGATTGGGTGTCAGCGCGATCCGGCGCGACATTCGACAAGCGCAATCCCGCCGACACCGACGAGATCGTCGCCACGTTTCAGAAGTCGGATGCCGACGACACGCGCGAGGCGATAGCAGCGGCAAAGGCCGCGCAGCCGGCGTGGGCGGCGATGCCGGCGCCGAAGCGCGGCGAGGTGCTGTATCGCGCCGCGAACCTCCTCGAATCGCGCGCCGATCAGGTGGCGCGCGAGATGACGCGCGAGGAAGGGAAGACGCTGCCCGAGGCGCGCGGCGAGGTCGGCCGCGCCATCAACATCCTGCGCTATGTCGGCGGGGAAGGAGCCCGGCTGGGAGGGCAGCATGCCCCGTCGGAACGGGACCGCGTGTTCATCCAGACCCGGCGGCGGCCGCTTGGCGTGGTCGGGCTGATCACACCGTGGAACTTTCCGATCGCGATTCCGACGTGGAAGACGGCACCGGCGTTGATTGCCGGGAACGCCGTCGTGCTGAAGCCGTCCGACCTGGCGCCGCTTTGCTCGCTGCGCCTGGTCGAGGCGCTTGCCGAAGCGGGTGTCACGCGCGGCGCGCTGAACCTCGTGACCGGACCGGGCTCGAAGGTCGGCGGCGAAATCGTTTCGAACCCCGACGTCAGGGCGATCTCGTTCACCGGGTCGGAGCAGACCGGAAGCGGCATCGCCATCGAGGCCGCCAAGCGGCGGGCGCGCGTGCAGCTCGAGATGGGCGGCAAGAACCCGACGATCGTGCTGGCCGACGCCGACCTCCCCGATGCCGTCAACGTCGTGGTCAACGCCGCCTTCTTCTCGACCGGACAGCGCTGCACGGCGACTTCGCGCGTGATCGTCGAAGAGCCGATCGTCGAACGCTTCACCGCGGCGCTCGTCGAGCGCACGCGGACGCTGAAGGTGGGCAACGGGCTCGAGCCGGGCATCGACATCGGGCCGTCGATCGACGACAAGCAGTTGTCGACCGTGCTCGACTACGTGGGGGTCGGCGCCAGCGAAGGCGCGCGTGTGCTGGTGGGCGGCGAGCGCCTGAGAGACGGCGCGCTCGGCCGTGGCTATTTCTCGTCGCCTGCGGTCCTGACCGACGTGACGCCCGCGATGCGGGTGGCGCAGGAGGAGATTTTCGGTCCGGTGCTCGGTGTGCTGCCGGCGCGCAATCTCGATCACGCGATTGAGATTGCCAATGGCATCCGGTTTGGCTTGTCGGCGGCAATCTGCACGAAGTCGCTGACCTCGGCCTACGAGTTCATCAACCGCATCGAAGCCGGGCTCGTCATGGTGAACCTGCCGTCCGCCGGCGTCGAGTACCACGTGCCATTTGGCGGCTCGAAGTCGAGCTCGCTCGGCATGCGCGAGCAGGGCCCGGTGGCCATCGACTTCTACAGCGAGCTGCAGACGGCGTACATCAGGTACTAAGGGGACAGGCCCCCGGCTGTTGCCGGTTTTTGGGGCCTGTCCCCAATTCAAAATGCGCATCTTCCGGACTACAACTGGCATCGCCCTCGAGCACGACGCGCGTTGGTTCGCGCTTCCCGACACGAGCTGGGACGCTGTCGTCAATCGCGACGATCTGCACGACTATCTCCTGAGCGCGACGGATACACCGAGACCCGGCCGGCACCACCTGACGCCGATCTCCTTCCGCCGATCGAGTCGCAGGAGGTCTGGGCGGCGGGTGTCACTTACTACCGCAGCCGCACCGCGCGCATGGAAGAGGCCAGGACCGCGGGCGGCGGTGATTTCTACGATCGCGTCTACGTCGCCGATCGGCCCGAGCTGTTCTTCAAGGCCACGCCGCATCGCGTCCGCGGTCACGGTCAGGCCGTCCGCATCAGGAGTGACGCCTCCTGGAACGTGCCCGAGCCCGAGCTCACCCTCGCCGTCACGTCCTCCGGGCACATCGTCGGCTACACCATCGGCAACGACATGAGCTCGCGTGATATCGAGGGCGAGAACCCGCTCTACCTGCCGCAGGCGAAGGTCTACGACGCATCATGCGGTCTCGGGCCTGGCATTCTCGTCACGCCCGAACCGCTCGGCCAGGACACGGAGATTGCGCTTCGCATTGTCCGCGCCGGCGCCACGGCCTTCGAGGGAAAGACGACGCTGGCCGCCATGAAGCGCGCGCCGGAAGAGCTCGTGCGCTACCTCTATCGCGACAACCGCTTTCCCGCCGGCAGCCTGCTTCTGACCGGCACCGGGATTGTGCCGCCGGACGACTTCACCTTGGCGAGCGGCGACGAGGTCTCGATCACGATCGAGCCGATCGGCACGCTCGTCAATCGCGTCCTGTGACCACGGACCTGCCGCTCGTCGTCTGGGCCGGACGCTGGTCCGTCAGCCGCCTGCCGCCCGACGCCGCCGTCCCCGAGTGGGCCACGCGACCGTCGGAGCTCACCGTCATCGCGCGAACCGCCGACGAGCTGTCGATTGTCGCTCCCGAACAGGATGCGCCTGACGATGTAGCCGGCGAGCGCGGGTTTCGCGTGATCAAGGTGGAGGGGCCGATCCCCTTTCAGATCACGGGCGTGATTGCGTCGCTTGCGACGCCGCTGGCGTCGGCCGGCATTGCCATCTTTCCGTTCTCGACCTACGACACCGACTACGTGCTGGTGCGTGAAACCGACCTTGCCCGCGCCATCGATACGCTTCGTCTCGCCGGCTGGAAGGTGAAGCAGCAGGCCCGGCGATATCTGTAGGCGGTGCCTCAACTCCGCCAGGCGGACCTGAAGGTCCGCCCTACAATCGAAATGCGCATGTCTAACGGTTTGCACAGCAGACGTCAATTTCTCGGCACGGTTGGAGCCGCGGTTGTGGCTCTGCGGCACGACCGCGCGGTCGCCGCGCGGATTCGCGCCGTCGAAACCGTGACCGGCCCGGTCCCCTCGGATCGACTCGGCGTCACGCTCGTCCATGAGCACGTGCTGGTGGATTTCGTCGGCGCGTCCGAAGTCAGTCCAGCGCGCTACGATCGCGACGCGGCGTTCCGCAAGGCGCTGCCGTACCTGAAGCAGGCTCACGCGCTGGGCTGCCGCACGCTGGTCGAGTGCACCCCGGCCTACCTGGGACGCGATCCGCTGCTCCTGAAGCGGCTGTCGGACGCGACCGGCCTCAACATCCTGACGAACACCGGCTACTACGGCGCGGCGAACGACAAGTTCGTGCCGGCGCATGCCTGGACAGAGAGCGCGGAGCAGCTGGCCGCGCGGTGGATTGCTGAAGCGCGCACCGGCATCGACGGCACGGGCATCAAGCCGGCGTTCATGAAGATCGGCGTGGACCCAGGCCCGCTCTCGGACATCGACGCGAAGCTGGTGGCGGCCGCCGCTCGTACGCATCTCGTCATCGGCTTGCCCGTCTGGTCGCACACGGGCGACGGTCCCGCGGCGCTGGCGCAGGTCACGCTGCTGAAGCGCGAAGGCGTGCCGCTTCGAGCCTTCGTCTGGGTCCACGCGCAGAACGAACGCGATCCGGCGGTTCACCTGCGGGTGGCGGAGGAAGGCGCGTGGATCTCCTTCGACGGCCTCAGCGGCGACAACGTCGAGCAGTACGCGGATCTCGTCACGGCGATGCGGGCGGCGGGACGCCTCGATCGCGTGCTGCTCTCGCATGATGCAGGCTGGTACCACGTCGGTGAGCCCGGCGGCGGCACCTATCGGCCGCATGACACGCTCTTCACGACCCTCGTTCCCCGACTGCGCACGCGCGGGTTCACGCAGCCAGAGATCCAGCAGCTGCTGGTCGAGAATCCTCGCCGGGCGCTGACCGTTACTTGATCGCCACGCCGTCGTGCACGGCATCGATCAATGCGCCGAGCGCCTTCAGATCGGCCGGCGTCAATCGCATGTCGAAACCAAGCGCGTTCAACGTGACCTGCGGCGATCGCGCGATCTCACGCAGCTCGTCGAAGGCGAGTCGGGTGGTCAGCGTGTCGAGCTGGCAGTCTTCGCAGCTTGCCGTGAACCGGAACACGCGTCCGGGCCCGGTGAGGTCGTGTTCGCGTCCATCGCTCGTGGCCAGCCGCAGGACGGGTTGGCGAACCCGCAGCGGAAAGGCGATGTGGACCGACGTGGCGCGAATGTCGGCGATTGTCGGCGCGCCAGGCGATCGACGTCCCGCGAATCGGATCGTGACGTTGACGAGAACCGGCCGCGGCCCGGGTTCGACGGCCTCGGGCGCGAGATCCACCCACACCTGCGACTCGTTCAACGCGTCGAAGTAGAACGCGCCAATCTGTCCCGGTGCGGGATTGGCGTTTGTCTGGAGCACCGCGGCGAGCAGAAGCGACCAGGTCGGCATTCGGCGACCAGCATACGTCTACCGGCAGTAGGGTCCCGCCCCTCGTGCCCCATATTTGCCGGCTTGATCGGTAGCGAAAATAAAGCGAAACTACCCGAAATTACCGCAGTAGGGCCCGCCCGTAGCCTGGAGCCCGCAGCCCGCCATGTACATCGAGCTCCACGCAGCCTCCGCCTTCTCGTTTCTCCAGGGCGCCTCGCTGCCGGAAGCGATCGTGGACCGGGCCGCCAATCTCGGGTACGACGCTGTCGCGCTCGTCGATCGTGACGGTGTCTACGGCGCCCCGCGGTTCTACAAAGCCGCGCGCGCGGCGGGGATCAAGGCCATCGTCGGCGCCGAGCTGACGCTGGCGGACAATCCGCAATCCACAATCCGCAATCCGCAATCGTCATGGCCGCTTCCCGTCCTCGTCGCGTCGCGCGCCGGCTACCAGAACCTCTGCCGCCTCATCACCCGCATGAAGCTGCGCGCGCCGAAGGGGGAGGGGGCGCTGTCGCTGGACGATCTCGATGCGTCGGTCGGCGGGCTCATCGCGATCGTGGGCTGTCAACTGCTGCGCACCGGCGGTCACGGTGTCGGCGGCCTGCTGGATCGCCTCAACGGCATTTTTGGCCGTGACAATGTGTACGTCGAGCTGCAGCGGCATTTCGATCGCGTGGAGGAGATCGACAACGAATCGCTGATCGACCTGGCACAGGCGTATCGCGTGCCGCTCCTGGTCACCAACGGCGTGCGCTTTTCGCAGCCGGACGAGCGGCCGCTGTTCGACGTGTTCACGTGCCTGCATCAGAAGACCACGCTCGCCGTGGCCGGACGACGCCTCGTGTCGAATGCCGAACGCTATCTGAAATCGCCGGAGGCGATGGCCGGCCTCTTCCCCGATCAGCCCGCCGCCGTCGCCGCCACGCGCGCGCTGGCCGATCGGCTCGAATACACGATGGCGGATCTCGGCTATCGCTTTCCCGAGTATCCCGTGCCGCCCGGCGAAACGATGAGCTCGTTTCTGCGGCGGATTACGCAGGTCGGCGCCCGCGATCGCTATCGGCCGTTTCACGACCGCGCCCGCACCCAACTCGCCCGCGAGCTGGATCTAATCGAGAAGCTCGATCTCGCGGGCTATTTCCTGATCGTCTGGGACCTCGTGAACTACTGCCGTCAGCACGGGATTCTCGTCCAGGGCCGGGGCTCGGCGGCCAACAGCGCCGTCTGCTACAGCCTTGGGATCACCGCCGTCGATCCGGTGAAGATGGATCTGCTGTTCGAGCGCTTCCTCTCGGAAGAGCGCGGCGAGTGGCCCGACATCGATCTCGATCTCCCGAGCGGCGATCGCCGCGAGCAGGTGATCCAGTACGTCTACGAGCGCTACGGCAAGCTGGGCGCGGCGATGACCGCCAACGTCATCACGTATCGCAGCCGAAGCGCCACTCGAGAGATCGGCAAGGTCCTGGGTTTCGACGAGGCGTTCGTCGATCGCCTGGCGCGCCTGATGAATCGCTTCGAGTACACCGACAGCCGCGAAACATTCGGGCGCCATTTGAAGGAAGCCGGTGTCGATCCCGCCGATGTGCGGATCCGGCAGTTCGGCGATCTGTGGCATCGGATGCAGGACCTGCCCCGACATCTCGGTCAGCACAGCGGCGGCATGGTGATCTGTCAGGGACGCCTCGACAGCGTGGTCCCGCTCGAGAACGCGACGATGCCGGGCCGCGTCGTGGTGCAGTGGGACAAGGACGACTGCGCCGATCTCGGGTTGATCAAGGTCGATCTGCTCGGCCTCGGCATGATGGCCGTGCTGCAGGATGCGCTGACGATGGTGAACAAGGGGCCTGTCCCCCTTATGGATCACGGGGGACAGGCCCCGATCAGGGGACAGGCCCCGACCGGGGACAGGCCCCAGCCGCCGTCGATCTCGCCCATCTGCCCGACGACGATCGCGTCTACCAGATGCTGCAGGAGGCCGACACGATCGGCCTCTTCCAGGTCGAATCGCGCGCGCAGATGGCGACACTGCCGCGGCTCAAGCCAAAGGTCTTCTACGACCTGGTCGTCCAGGTCGCGATCATCCGCCCGGGACCCATCGTCGGGCAGATGGTGCACCCCTATCTCAATCGGCGGGCCGGCCGTGAGCCGGTCGTGTACCCGCATCCCTCGCTGGAGTCGATCCTGTCGCGCACGCTCGGCGTGCCGCTGTTCCAGGAGCAGTTGTTGCGGATGGCGATGGTGGCCGCCGGTTTCAGCGGCGGCCAGGCCGAAGAGCTCCGCCGGGCGATGGGGTTCAAGCGATCGGAGAAGCGGATGCGCGTCATCGAACAGCAGCTTCGCGAGGGCATGGCGCGGCGGGGCATTACGGGCGATGGGGCCGAGCAAATCATCACGTCGATTGCGTCGTTCGCCCTTTACGGGTTCCCGGAATCGCATGCCGCCAGCTTCGCGCTGCTCGCGTATGCGAGCGCCTATCTGAAGGTCCACTATCCGGCGGCGTTTTACGCCTCGCTGCTGAACAACCAGCCGATGGGGTTCTACCATCCAGCCACGCTGGTGAAAGATGCGCAGCGGCATGGCGTCCATTTCACGCCGATCGACGTGGAGATCTCGGACTGGGACTGCACGATCGAATTGGGCGGACGCGTGCGCCTCGGGCTGCGCTATGTTTCAGGCCTCCGCGAGCCGGTCGGCCGCGCGATGGCCGCCGCCACCGTGATTCCACCGCCGCCGCCGTCGCTCTGTCCGAAATGCGGATGCGACGACCCGTCGCTGCTGGAATGTGTCGCTGACGATCGCACTGCTGCACGTGACACTGCAGCACAGCACTGCAGCACTGCAGGATCGCAGGACTGCAGGACTGCATCGTGGTCCTGTTTCTGTAACCTCTGCGCCCACGACTGGACCGCGCCGCGAACGCAGCCACGGAAGTTTGCGTCGATCGAACAGATGATTCGCCGCACCGGCGTGCGACGCGACGAGCTTGGCGTCCTGGCCGAGATTGGCGCGCTGGCCTCGTTCGGCCACGATCGCCGCGGCGCGCTCTGGCAGATCGAGCATGCCGTGCGGCCGTCAGGCGAGCTGTTCGATGATGCGACCGATGCCGCGCAGGTGTCACCGCTCGCGCCGATGACGTCGATCGAGCGCATGGCCGCCGATTTCGCCGGTACCGGCATGACCATCGGCCCGCATCCGATGACGTTTCATCGACCGCAGCTGGCGTTGAAGGGCGTGCTCCGCGCCATCGATCTGCCGCGTCAGCGGCCGGGTGGCCGGGTGCGCCTGGCGGGCTGCATCATCACGCGCCAGCGGCCGGGCACCGCCAAGGGGTTCGTGTTCCTGACGCTCGAGGACGAAACCGGCATCGGCAACGTGATCATCACGCCCGATGTCTTCGACGAGCAGCGTCTGGTCGTCATCGAGGCGGCGTTCGTGATCGTCGAAGGGATCCTGCAGCATCAGGACGGCGTGACCGCCGTCAAGGCGGAACGGCTGTCCGCGCTGCAGGGCGTGCCGGCGACGATCGAGTCGCACGATTTCCACTGACGCTTCGGTTATAGGCCCAAGCTTTAGCTTGGGCAATTCCCGGCGCTCTTGACACCCATCGCGGCGGCGACAAGGTTGCCAGCGCGTGGCTCGCCGCGTCGCCTTCACGATTCCCTTTCTCGTCGTTCTCGCGCAGGCCGTGTTCATGCACGCCGGCTTCGGCGAGCCGTATCCCGCGCTGATGATGCCGGCATTCGCCGGTACGCGAACCGCGCCCGATGGTTCGATCGGCGTCAACTTCCAGAGGTGTCTTCTCGCTGCTCTTGATGGCGATCGCCATGATCGCGTCGCTGATCTTCATCACGTCGCTGGCCTGGCGACTGGGCGCCCGCGGAGGCCACTAAACCGGCTCTTGCGTCTATGGACGCACTTTCCGGCCGTATCCCAGCTCGGCCCCGCCGGAGATGATGTGATCGGCGCCGGTCGTGAAGGTCGCTTCGGACGCCAGATACAGGCACAGGCGCGCGGCTTCCTTGGGTTCGCCCATCCGTCCGAACGGCTGCGCCGCTTCGCCGTCGGCGCGCGTGCCCGCGGGGTCGGACGACTGGTCGATCGCCTCCTGCCAGAGCGGCGTGTAGATGTTCCCGGGCGACACGGCGTTCACGCGTACGCCGTGCCGCGCCTCGTCGATCGCCAGCGCCTTCGTGAACGCGAGCACGGCGCCCTTCGTGGCCACATACGTCGTCGCGTAGTGCTGGCCGATTGTTGCCACCAGGCTGGCCAGGTTGATGATCGATCCGCGCGTCTTGCGCAGCCAGGGAAGCGCCGTGCGGGACGCCACGAAGACCGCGACCACATTCAGCTCCAGCAGCGCGCGGAAGTCGGCGGTCGAGAACTGATCGATCGCGTAGTGCGGCGGGTGCCAGCCGGCGTTGTTAACCAGGCAATCGATCCGGCCGCGCGACTCGCCGACACGGCGGATGAACGCCTCGAGTTCCGCTTCCTTTGCCACGTTGCAGAGCACGAACTCGGCGCGGCCGGGCCCTGACGCCGTCGCCGTGCGAGCCAGATCGGCGCCGCCAGCCTCCTCGTGCGAGCAGAACACGACGTCGGCGCCTGCCTCGACGAAGCGCTCGACCACGGCCCGTCCGATCCCCTTCGTGCCGCCGGTGACGATGACGACCTTACCGGTGTAGTCCATATTGTTCGTTCGTTTGGCTGCCACAGCGATCAGAGCGGATCTCAGAGATTATTCATTTTCTCTGTGGCGGGCTACTGCCCGGCGGCGCGCCGAACGAAGCTTCCGTGGTCCACGGTCTTTCCGAGCCGTGAGATCACCTGGAAGTGGAGATCGTCATCGTCGATCTCCATCAGCATGAAGCTGAGATCCGTGTCGAACCCCGCTTCGTGCAGCGGGCCGTGGCGGATGTTGCCCGCGCGCAGCTTACCCGCCGATCCCGCGGTGAGGTACTGAATGCCTTTCTGCGGACGGATTCGCTCGTAGAAGTGCTCGTGGCCGGCGAGTGCGAGATCGACGCCGTATTTCAGGAGCAGCGGTTCGATGAACGTTCGAAGCGCCACATCCGATCCGTGCCTCTTGCCCGATGAGTAGATCGGGTGGTGCATGTAGGCAATCTTCCACTTCGCCTTCGAGTCCGACAGCTCCTTCTCGAACCACGCCAGCTGCTGCGGGCTCATGTAGCTGCTGTCGAGCGCATAAAACTGGGCGGGTCCCTTGGTGAAGGTGTAGAAGCGACGGCCATCCATGTTGAACGGCTTGTACTTCATCTGGACCGCCGGGTTGTCGTGATTGCCGAGGGCGGCGAAGAACGGCACGTCCGCATCGACGAGCGGTCTGTACGGCTGCTCGAACTTGAGAAAGAAGTCGCGCGCCTTCTGCCCGCCGTAGAGGTTGTCCCCGAGCATCAGGACGAATTCGAACGGGAAACCTTTGCGAGCGTCGGCAAGCTGTTTACCGGTTTCGTACTGCCTGCGGCTGCCGCTGCCGCTGTCGCCGATCACGGCGAACTTGAGCGAGCCGTCCTTGCGCGGAAGGACGATCTCGCTGCGCGACAGCCTGGGGAAGACCAGCAGCGCCGGGAGAACGAGGATCTGCCGTCGGCTGATCACGTCAAGTCTGGAGCGCTGTCAGGAGCCGCAGCCGGCGTGGGGGTGAAGGGCTCGCGCGGCAGCACCCGGTCGCGCAGCGCTTTCACGGCATGTCCGACACGGAACGAGCTGTTGAAGATCTGCTCGACGCGGAGCGGTCCGGCCAGTCTGTAGCGCCCCACCGCGGCGAGGCCCGCCGAGGCAATACACCCGCAGTTTTCACAATCGGGCCGCCCGCCGAACTGGCAGGGGGTGATCCGCGTGGTCAGGTCGGCGGAGATCGTGTGGGTGACACGCGCGAAGATGCACTCGTCAGGCGAACTCGGCGGGTTCGCGTAGACCTCGATCATGCCCTTCGGCATCTCGATCTTCGGATAGCGCTGTCGCAGCGTCAGGAACGCCGCGACCACGTCACGACGGTTCTCGGGCGTCAGCTTCTCGGCCGACTCCTCGCCGATCTGCGGCGTGTACAGGCTGTACCAGATCTTGCGGCAGTGTGGCTGTTCCTGCCAGAACTTCGCGAACTCCTCGAGATACCCGTCACGCTGCACGAGTTGTCGCGTCACGGTGCAGTGAACGACGACGTGCTGGCCCACAATGTGCTTCAGGATGCGGTCGTAGGTCGCGGGAGCCCGGCGCACATCGTGCTCTGCGGGCAGGCCATCGATCGAGACCACGACGGTTAGCCGGGGGATCGACGCCCACTCGATCGGGATTGGCCGGACGGCGCTCGTCACCACCTGCACGTGGAGGCCCCGCGCCGACAACTGAGGCAGCAGCGTCTCGAGCTCGCGATAGCGAACAAGAGGCTCGCCGCCGACGATCGAGAGGTGCAGCGGCCTGTGCCGATCGATGAGCGCGTGCACGCCGTCGATCAGTGCCTGTCCCTTGAAGTCGCGAAGCTGGCGGAGCGTCGTGGGACCGCCCAGATGGTCCTCCCCGTACGCATAGCAACCTGGACAGCGCAATGGGCACTCGCGAGTGATCTCGATCGAGAGCGTCGGCTTGTAGCCGCCAAGAATGCGCCCCCAGGCGCTGATGATGCCGTCCATCCCGCCGTCCTCCAATCCCGGTGGGTCGTGCGCGCCGGATTCCGATCACTATAGCAGGCGGGACGGTCAAACCCGGACGCGCTGGTCGGACCTATCCGTGTCGCGACGCCGCAAGAGGCGAGGATCGGATGCTATCTTATGGGGCATGATCGAGCGGCGACGGTCGAAGATTGCGGGCTGGGGCGTGTATGCGACGCAGGACATTCCGAAGAACAAGCGGATCATCGATTACGCGGGCGAGAAGATCACGCATAAGGAAAGCCTGAAGCGCGAGGACAAGTACCTCGGGAAGGGTCAGATCTGGTGCTTCACCCTGAACAACCGCTGGGTGATCGACGCCGGCGTCGGCGGCAACGTCGCCCGGTTCATCAACCATGCCTGCAAGCCAAACTGCTACTCGCACATCGTGAACGGCACGATCTGGATTCGGGCAGCCCGCAACATTCGGAAAGGTGAAGAGCTGAGCTACGATTACAACACCACCGGCGACGCCGAGATCCCGTGCAAATGCCGGCCTGACTGCACCCACAAGCTGTGAGCCGGCGGTCGCTCATCTACCTCCACGGCTTCGCGTCGTCGCCCCGATCGTCCAAAGCCCGGCTGTTTGGCGAGCGCGCCGCCGCGGCCGGCATTCCGTTCGCGTGCCCCGATCTCAACGAACCTGAATTTCGCACGCTGACGGTCACGCGGATGATCGATCAGGTCGATCGGGCGATCGACAGCTTGCCCGACGGGCCCGTTGCGCTGGTGGGCTCGAGTCTGGGTGCCTTCGTCGCCCTCCATGCCGCCGCACGGCGGGCGCTCAAGGACACCGTCGATCGGCGCATCGATCGCTTGATCTTCCTGGCACCCGCGTTCGACCTGGTCCAGGGCTTCGAGCGCGAAGTAGGACCGCAGCGCATTCGCGACTGGGAGGCGTCTGACGCCTACACGGTCTTTCACTATGCGGACAACCGGCCGCGCGACCTCGGCTGGGGGTTCATGCTGGACGCGAGAGGATACGACGCCTTCTCTGTCTCTCTGAAGATTCCGACGCTGATTTACCAGGGACGACGGGACGAGGTTGTCGCGCCCGCGGGCGTCGAACGGTGGGCGGCTGCGAGGCCCTGGGTCACGCTGCGGCTGGTTGACGACGGCCACCAACTGCTCGATCACGTCGACGAGATGTGGACCGAGGCCAGCCGCGTCGTCCAGGGTGATGAGTGACGCGACGCTGGCTCCTCGTCCTTTTCATGACCACCGGCCTCGGGCTCTCGTCCCAGGCCCGCCAGAGTGCCAATGCGGACCGCGCAGCCTGGCGGATCATCGATCTTGGCGACGGCCGGGTCCTCGAAGCGGCTCGAGCCGATCGTCTCGAGTCGCCGGTGCAGCCCGGCTCGTTCATGAAGATCCCTGCGCTCATCGCGGCGCTGACCAGCGGGACGATCTCCCCAGACACACGCATCGCGTGTGAAGGCCAGACGACGATTGATGGGCGCGTGATCCGGTGCAGCCATCCTCGCGTGCGCCATGCGCTGCGTCCATCCGAGGCGCTGGCCCTTTCGTGCAATGTCTACTTCGCGACACTGGCGCGGCGGTTGCCACGAGCGCGGCTCGATGGCGTTCTCACCGCGCTTGGTCTGCCGGCGACGCCAGCGCGCGTGCCGATGCCGCTGGCCGCGACAGGCCTCGATGGCACGCCGACGAGCCCGATCGCATTGCTCACCGCGCTGTCGCGAGTGGTGATCGACCCGGCGGCGGTACATCTGGACGCCGCATCCCGGCGCGTGGTGCTCGACGGGCTGCGCGGATCGGCCGTTTACGGAACGTCGAGCGCATTTGCCCTGAAGGGCGTCGCGGCCCTGGCGAAGACCGGCACATCGGACGCCGCGGGCGGCGGCGTCCAGGGGCTCGTCACCGCCGTCTGGCCGGCCGATCGCCCGGCCCGCGGGATCGTCCTCATCGCGCCGGGTGCGGCGGGCATGGACGCCGCTGATCTGGCCGCGCAATTGGCGGCGGGCACCAGCCGCAACCCGATCAACCCGACCGACCCGGTCAACTCGACCAACCCGATTAGCCCGACCGATCACTTGCTCATCCGAGTCGGATCCCCGAAGCGCGAGGGCGGGTACACCGTCACACAGATCCCGCTTGAGGAATACGTGGCGAGAGTCCTCGGCGGCGAAGCGGCACCGGCGAGCGGCGCCAGTGCGCTCCAGGCGCTCGCGATCACGGCGCGGACGTTCGCTCTGGCGAATCGCGGCCGCCATCGCCGTGACGGCTTCGACCTGTGCACGCTCACGCATTGCCAGGTGCTGCGCGATCCGACGCCGGCGATGCGTGCGGCCGTCACGGCGACGGCTGCCCGCGTCCTCGAGTGGAACGGCGCGCCGGCGAGCGTGTTCTACACGGCGTCGTGCGGTGGATACACCGAGCGTCCGTCAGCGGTGTGGCGCGGCGCCGAAGACCCGCCCTTTCTGCCGGCGCACCACGATGGCGCGTGCGACGGTGAGCCTCGCTGGGCCGCGGAGATCCCGGCTCGTGATCTTCAGCGCGCGCTGGCCTCTGCAGGTTTTCACGGCACGTTGCGCGACGTGCGAGGGCGGGGCCGGACCCGGTCCGGGCGCGTCGAGGAGCTGAAGCTGGAGGGCCTGTCGCCCGACACCATTGCGGCCACCGATTTCCGGACACTCGTGGGCCGGGCGCTCGGCTGGCACCTGATCAAGAGCACCGACTTCAAGGTGCATCGACGATCGGGCGGCTTCTTTTTCGAAGGGCACGGCTTCGGCCACGGCGTGGGCCTGTGCGTGCTGGGATCCGTCCGCCGTGCGGCGCGCGGCGACTCGGCGAGCGACATCCTGAAGGCGTACTTTCCGGGTCTGAAGATCGCGACGCCAGCCTCGCTCCGACGTGCGCCAGTCACCGCAACGCCGGCCGCTCCCATCGCGGCCGGCGAAGCGGCGGGACTCGAGGGACCCGAGCGTCCCGGCGGGGCTGAAGCCCCGCCTCCACAGGGACCCGAGCGACCCTCGCTGTTCGCCCTGATCCTGCCGCCGAGCGCCGAGCCGAACCGGACGGCGATCGAGGCGACGGTTGCCCGTGAGCTCGAGGCGATGCGGACCGCGACGAAACGGCCGGTGCCACCGGGGCTGCGGATCGTGTTTCACCCGTCTGCGGCCAGCTTCCAGCGGGAGACCGGCGAGAGCTGGTGGTCGGCGGCGCGCACGCGCGACGCACGCATCGACCTGCAGCCGCCCACCGTGTTGCGCGACCGCGGCACGCTCGAAACGACGCTTCGGCACGAGCTGGCGCACCTGATCACGGCGCCAGTTGTTGCGGGTCGACCCGAGTGGATCAAGGAAGGCGTGGCGATGCATTTCGCGGGTGAGCCGCCACCCCAGTCGTTGGTCGGTCCGGATGGCATTCCGCGCCGCGTGCAGTGCCCGTCGGATGCGGATCTCCAGAAGCCCGCATCAGCGGCCCTGGCCCGCCAGGCCTACGGTCGCGCCGCGGCGTGTTTCGAAAGAGCGCTCGCCGAAAATGGCGGCCGTTGGGAAGAAGTGCGGTAAAGCTCCCGTGCAGGGCGGACCTTTAGGTCCGCCTACGCCAGGCTCGCGAGGAGATCTTCGCGCGAATGCGCGCAGGATCCCCAGAAGGGATAATCCCGAACGTCTTCAGCGAGCCCGGCTCTGATCGGATTCTCGATGACGTAACGGATGATTGCCGTCACATCGTCTGAATCTCGAACGACTCGGTCGAACCAACCTTCTTGCCACAACGGGTTTCCGGTCGTACGCCGATACGCCGCCGCGGAGAGCTGCTTGCCAATCGTGATCCAACGAACCAGATCGCTATCAGGCCGCGTACCACAGACCAGGAAGTGGACGTGATCGGGCATGAAACAGTACGCAACTATTTCAAATCCATCACGCGCACACGCGCGCAGGAATTCGGTCAGTGCCTGGTCGACAGTTTCAGCGGATGTAAAGGCGCGGGAGCGGCCGTGCGTACAAAAGGTCAAGAAAGTCCGGTGCGTGCCGACGTAGCATCGTCGCGCAAGCCGAGGACGTACACGGCGCATTGCAAGTGTCGATGCAATCGCGACGCCACAGGCGCCCTACTTGTCTAGGGCGGACCTAAAGGTCCGCCCTACATGGGAGGATTAGGCGGACCTAAAGGTCCGCCCTACATGCGATCGCTGACAGGCGTCACGACGCGGATCATCAGTGCCCACGCGATGGCGGCGACCAGCGCCATCGCTGCCAGCTTCGCACCGACGAACCACGGCTCGGTCGAGAGCGTGAGGTGCTCGGGACGCCAGTAGACGAATCGCCACGGCAGCATGAAACAGAGCGCTGAGAGCGCGAGGACGACGGTCCAGCGCTTCGGATGGCATCCGGCCCGAATCCATCCCGCCGCGGCGATGGCCGCGGTGCCGCGAGCGGCAATCCATGCCGCCAGCGACAGCGCCAGCGTGAAGCCGGGCCCCCATCGGAGGACCCAGATCGCCCAGACGATCGTACGGTGGAGCCACGCGGTATTCGACGCGCCGGTCCTGGCGATGATGACCGCGTCGATCTCGCCGGCATGCGCCCCGTGCCACGTCAGCGCGGCGAGCGTCGCCCACCAGACTGCGCCGAAAAGGAGCGCGCCAGCGGCCACGGCCACGCTTGCCGACAAGCCCGAGACGAACGCGCGGACCGGCGTAATCTGCGGGTGCCACGCCAGCAGGACTCCGCCGGTGACCCAGAGAAGCGCGATGACCATGGCGAGGACCAGACTGGCCGACAGCCCCAGTGCCCAGACCGACGACTCGGGCACCTGCAGCAGGCCCCAGAAGATTCCGGCCGCTACGCCATACCCGGCGGCGATCCACAGCGCGACGAGCGGCAGGCGCCAATTCATTGCGCGCCTTCGGTCCGGGCCGCAATCGTCACCGTCTGCACAGTTGTCGACGCCGACACGCCGGGCACATACATCGGCGTCACCTGCGCAGGCATGGCGCGAAAGACTCCTGGCGTCACGACTTTCAGCAGGTACCAGAGGTCGATGCGCCCCTGTGACAACCCGTTCAGAAAGAAGACCGCGCGATTGTCCCTGAGCTCGCGGCGGTCGCTCCAGCGGCGTGGCCGCTGTCTCTCGAGGGGATACAGGCTGTCGTCCGCGATCGGCTCGGCGCCGGCGGGGAGCGGATCCTCGATCAGCAGGTAGTTCCAATCGGGAGCGCCGGCGACCGCGAGATGCACCAGCAGCACGTCGCCGGGGGCGGCCGTGCCGGAAAACGGTGTCTCGCGATACACGATCTTCTTGCCAACGTCCGTCGCCGAGAGCGTGAAGTAGTCGCGCGCGATGGCGAGCTTGCGCCCACCGGTCCGCTCGATGGGCGTGCGTGTGTCGAAGTACTGCGCGCTGGCCGACCAGTAAACGGTGCCGCCGCCGGCGGTCACGGTCACCGTGTTGGTCCCCTCACGACCGGCTGCGGTGAGGACAGTCGGGTCCGGTGCCGTCAGCGATCGGCTATCGAAGGCGACAGCCGGGAGCAGCGTGCCGTTGACGGTGACCTGAACGGTCGACGGCGCACCGGTCTCCCCGCGGGCGCGCATGTAGGCGGTGAGCCCGTAGAGCACCATCGCGGTTTGCTTGGTGCTGAACCAGTACATGCCCGACTGGCGATTGCTCAGGATGTATCGGACTGCAGCCTCGAGGATCGGACTGCGCGGTTGATGGACGACGAGCGCCTGGATCGCGGTCGCCGTCGCCTCGACACTGGTATCGGCCCAGTCGTCGAGCAGCGGATCGTGCTCCGTCGGCCACCACGCGAGGTCGCCCGCTTGCTTCACCTCGGCCAGTAGATCGCGCGCGAGCTCGGCAGCCCGTCGATCGTTCAACACGTTCAGCGTCAGGAGGAGGATGGCGCGGCCGTACGGCGTGAGCCGGTCGCGTGCGCCCCACACGTCCGACAAGGCGGCCGCCCGGTCGAACGGGCCGTCTTCGAGGAAGGCCGGCTCGATGTGCTCGGCGTGCGCCCGCGCCAGCACGTAGAGCATGTACGCCTTGAGGGCCGGCACCGCGCGAGGATATTTGCGATACAGCCGCGCGAGGGCGGCGAGCCCGTTCGAGATTCGATCCTGCGGCACTTTGTAGCCTGCGGCTCTCGTCTCGAGCAGGCCAAACGTCGCGTAGGCGGTCATGAACGGCTCGTTTTCGTCCGTCTTCCACCACCCCCATCCGCCGTCCTCGTGCTGATACTCGAGCAGCCGGTTCAGGCCCGCCGTCGCATAGCGGTCGACCTGCGTCAGCCGCTCGGTCGGCTCGAGCTTGAGCTGCGCCATCGTTCGCGCCACCACCAGCGTCGGCAGGTACGCCGACAACGTCTGCTCGGTGCAGCCGTACGGGTACCCGGTTAGAAAATCGAGCGCACCAAGGAGCGATCCGGCGAGCGAAGGCGCCAGCGAGACCTGGATGGTGCGCGCCGCCGGATTCGACTCGGAGGGGATCGTCAGGTTGGCGGTGGCGCTGCCGCCGCTCGCCAGCGATCCTGACTGGCTTGCGTCACGCCGCAGGCCGAACGGCAGCACCGGCAGCGACAATTCCACCGCGTCGCTGTCGGTGTCCGCGATCGCCTTGCCTGTCACCGTCGCGGTGCCGACCTTGTCGGCGTTGAAGCGCCAGTCGAGTCGCACCTCGCCGTTGGCCGCCAGCGTGATCGGCCGGCCCGGCGTCGCCGCTGGCGCGGTCTTCGGTGTCAGGCCCGTCGCCTCCAGCCGCAGATCGAGCGATTTCGGCGTCGCCAGGTAGTTGTGCACGATCAGGGGAACGCCGACCTCGTCGCCCTGTGACAGGAACCGCGGAGTAATTACCCGGGCGATCAGATCCTTCGTTACGGTAGTGCGGCCAATGGCGTATCCGACGCGCGTGTCGGCCGTGGCGCCGCGCGCCGTCACCCGCCATGTCGTCAGCGCGTCCGGATACGTCACCTGGACGCGCGCTTCGCCGTTCTGGTCGGTGACCAGGTCGCCGATCCAATAGACGGCGTCGGGAAATTCCTTCCGCACCTGCGGCTGCGCCGGCTTGTCGTTCTTGAAGTCGGCCAGCGAGTAGGCGCGGCGTCTCGCCGCGAGCATGATCTGCGCCGTGCCCGAGTAGCCGACGAACGAGTAGTCGCGCGAGAACTGCGTGCCGACACGGCTGTAGGTCCGCTGATAGAAGAAGCGAAGTGGATCCGGGGTATCGTCAGCCTTCACGCCGTACACCGCTTCGTCGATCACGGCTACGCTGAACTGGGCGCGGACGGGCGCGCCATTCCGGTCCACGGCCCTCAGCAGAAAGCGCCCGGGTTGACGCGGCCTGGCCACGGCCTGGTCCGCGGTCAGCGATACCTGCAACTGCCGCGACGTTGCCGGGACTCTGACCCGGCGTTCGGCTCGATACAAGCGGTCCTTCGACAGGAACGCGATGTTCACCCAGGTGTCGCCAACATCCTCGTCGGCGATCGGCACCTCGAACGTCTCGTTGCTTCGCACCCGGACGACGCGATACCAGGAGACGTCCTGGGCTTCCTTCGTGACCAGGACGTCGGCGTCGAACTCGGCGCCGCGGACCAGGAAGCGCGCGGTCTCGCCGGCGTTCACCGTCTTCTTGTCGGCGATCAGCTCCAGGTATCGATCGCCGCCATAGTCCTCGGTCGTCGATTGAAACGCACCCGACACCCAGACGAAGCTGTCGTCCCGGACCATCCGTCCGTTGGCGTCGGCGCTGGCGCGAATCCGGTAGTCGCCGGGCGCGCCAGGCGCAGTGAAAGTCCACGTGGCGCGGCCGTCTGCATCGGTCGTGACCTCGCCTCGCTGGACCACCAGCACGCCGTCGGCGCTATCCCAGTTTGCGTTGGGCTGGCGGCGTCCAGCTTCGATCGCGACGTGCCGGCTCGCCTGCGGATTGCCCGCATAGTCCACGGCACGGATCGTCACCGTCGTCGTGGCGCCAGGTCGGAGCACATAGTCGTTCACGCTCGAGGCGACCAGGAAGTCACCATAGGTCGCATGGACCACCGCCTTGCCGCTCACTTCTCGACCGCTGGCATCGGTGACGCGCGCTTCGATGCGCAGCGTGTAGTCGCTGGCGTGCTCGTCGAGCGCAAGCGGCACCAGCAACTCGGCCTTCCCGTTCGCGTCGAGCCGCACGGTGCCCTGCAGGGCCTGATCCTCACCCCACCAGTACCCGCCGCCCTCATCCGGCTCCTCGTCGCTCCATCGCAACGGCGAGTAGTAGGGTTGACGATGCGCAACCCAGGCGACGCGGGCGTTGGCCACCGGCTGCCCGAAGTAGTACCGGGCATCGATAGCCACTCGGGCCTGGCCCTCCTGCACGACAAACCGTTCGGCGGGCGTGACGCGGACCTCGAACTCCGGCTTGCGGTATTCCTGCACCTCGAAGCTGCCGCTGGCCGTCTCGTCGCCGCTGACGACAGCGATGCTGTAGTAGCCAAGCGCGGCGCCGGTCGACAGCGGGATATCTCCAGCGATCGCGCCGAAGCCATCGACAGGCAGACGCTGGCGGACGATCACCTTGTCGGTGATGTCCGAAACGCGGAGCTCGACGTCCTTTCCGTCGAATGGCAGCAGCGCACCGTGCGATCGCCAGCGAAGGAACGCTTTCACGTGAACGGTGTGTCCGGGACGGTAGATGGGCTTGTCGGTGTATACGTAGCCGACGAGCTCGCGCGTCGGATCGTGCAGGTACCAGCTGCCTGGATCCGTCGCCGTGGTCTGTTCACCGCAGGCCGCGACCGAGATCACGTCGTCGCTGACGGGATCGTTGAAGCGCGCGTTGAAGACGCCGTCGGCGCCGGTGACGCCCGAGGCCACGGTTCTCTGCTCGGTCAGAATGCGGATGGCGCAGCCGTTCAGTGGCTTCCCGGTCGTCCGATCGGCTGTGTAGGCCAGCACCTGGCCTGGTGCGGCCTTCGCGATCAAGCCAACGTCCGACACGATCACAATCGTGTACGCGCGATGCGGCGGCAGCACCGCCTCGACCACATACATGCCCGGCTGCTTGACGTCGATCGGGATGCGGCGAACGTCGGCGTCGCGCATCGGCGGCAGCAGCTCGCGCCACGAGGTCACCAGCAGCGACCGGTTGAGCAGCGGCACCTGGGCGAACGAGTTGACGTTGATGGTGCGCCGCAGCACGACGACCTTCCGATCGAGCTGTTGACGGCGCGCTTGCCGATAGTCGTGAGTGAACTGCGCGCGGAAGAAGGATCGAATGCGGTATCGCCAGTCCGCCTTCCAGTCCGCGATCCGTTCGAGCGTGGTCGGCTCCTGATCGACCAGGGGTTCCTCGCTTCCGAGCTGGTGAGGGTCCTTGAGGCCCGCGAGGAAGGTGACGGGATCGTTGACGCGGTAGACGCGGAAATCGAGGTGATCCAGGCGGCGGTAGGTCAGGTAGATCGCCGGCGTCTCTCGGCTGGTGGCGATGCGGCTGCTCGAGAGGGAGAAGGCTGCCCGAGTCGATGGCGACGACTCGTCGGGCTGCGCCGCCGCCGGCGTTGCCGGCGACGAGGCGGCGATCGCGGACGCCGCGAGGATGACATGCGCGAGCCGAATCCTCATGAGAGCGTCAACCGGAAGATGCCCACGAAGTGAGGGTTCGTTGCCTGCGGTCGCCATCGCGCCGCCGGATGTCTCATGAGATCGGCGAGCCGCGCCTTGCGCATCTCTCCCGGGCCGCCGTCGTCGCCGGGTCCGGTGTGATAGACGACGAAATCAGTCGCGGAGGGATCGAAGGGCGACTTGCCGACGTACACCATCAGATGATCGGGCGTGTGCTGCGACGGCTGCAGATAGTAGAGCAGGTCGCCGGGGCGCAGCGCGCCTGCCTCGCGCGCGACGAAGCGGGCGTTGAAGCGGACGATCGTCTTCGCGTCCGCGAACTCCGCGTATGGCGCGTCGGGATCGTCGGTGATTCTGAAGAGCGGCACATGGCCGGCCGCAGGTTCCTGGAGGCGCGGCTCTAGCCCCGCGACGTGGAGGTGGGGCTTTAGCCCTGCGACGTGGAGGTGGGGCTTTAGCCCCGCGACTGGACGCTCACGGATCTCGGCGATTGCGGGCGTCAACGGCAGGCCGGCGCGCCGCAGCCACTCGGCGGTGTGCGGCCGTAGCGCCTCCCGTGTGGCATAGCGGACCAGGCCGGCGCAATCGGTGACCTCGGCCACCGGCTTGTCGTACGCCGCGTCCGCGAGCAGGACGAACCATGCGCGGAAGGCCGCGCGATCGGCTTCATCGGCCAGGCGGACTTGCGCGATCAGGGAAGGAGCAACAAGTGATGTCGCGATGAGCGCCGCAAGACAGGCGATGGAAGCTTGGCCGTACCGGAAGACCACGTCGGTCAGATTCTACTCGTGCTTCCACCCTCTCAGTGCGCCGCCGAGGACGCCGGCAAACGCGTTCACCCCCTCGCGGTCGGCCCGGAGCGCGCTGGCGGCGACCCGCATTCCCATCCCGGTGACGAGGAGGGTCCGCACCGTTGCCGCACCCACTCGCCCGTAGTGCTTGCGCACGTAGCGCTCCATGTTGCGATAAAAAATCCGCTTCCGTCGGGCGCGCCCCAGCGTCTTGACCGAGACGCCGCCGACGTGGCGGAAGACCGCCGACGGCACGAAGTAGATCGACCATCCGGCATCGATCAGGCGCTTGCACAGATCGGCGTCTTCGAACCAGGCGGGCGTGAACTGCTCGTCGAAGCCCTTGATCTGGTCGAAGGCTGCGCGGCGCAGCATCAGGCAGCACGCCGCGCTGCGCTCGATTCGGCCGGTGACGGATTCGTCGAGGTCGGTGGCATCGGCGCGGCGGGTGATCGGATTGCGCGGCCACAGCCGCTTCACCAGCAACAGTTCCACCGCCAGACTCGGCATCGTCGGCAGTCGCCCGGCGTGGAAGTCGCTCTGCGGTTCCTCGGTTAGGGAGAGGAGGCGGCCGGCGACGGCGCCGCAGTCGTCGTGTTCGTCGAGAAACGTGGCAAGGCGTTCGATGGCCCGCGGCGTCGCTTCGGCGTCGGGATTGAGGAGGAGCAGATATGTGCCGGTGGCGTCCGCGGCGGCGCGATTCACGCCCGCGGCGAACCCGACGTTCTCTTGCAGGCGAACGAGCCCGGCGTTGGGAAACCGCTCTGCGACCAGGTCGCCGCTCGCGTCGATTGAACCGTTGTCGACAACGATCAGTTCGGACCCCGCCGGTACGGACTCGAGGCAGCGACCCAGGAAGTCCCTGTTGTTCCAGCAGACTACCAGTGTCGAAACCGTTGAAGACACTGATTTCATACTAGCACTACACCAATCGGCAGCTTGCGCCTCCCGCCACACGCGTGCCACAGTTCGTCACATGTGCACTCTGCGGAAAATTGCGCGCGCTTGCACACTTTCTGTGGTGCTGGTCGCCGCGGGGGCGGTTTGTGCGCAAACGCCCGGCGAGGCGGGGACGCGCGAGACCATCGAGGCGAATGAAGGTCGTGCGCTTTTGGAATGGGATCGACGCATCGCGGAGATGATTCGCCGTGGTGAATTGCGGCTGCGGGAGGAGCAGACGTCGGAGGACGGCGTCCATCACGACGCGTGGTACCAGCAGCTGCACAAGGGTGTGCGCGTCGAGGGCGGCGAGGTCTGGCGCCAGACGGAAGGCGGGAAGACGACGGCGCTCGAAGGGGCCATCCTCACCGGCATCACGGTGAACCCGGTGCCGAAGCTGACCCGGGACGAAGCGCTGACCGCATTTCTGGCCCTGACGCCAGACGGCGCGGGGCCCAGTCTTCCGCCGGAACTGATCGTGTTGCCCAGGCCGGACGGAACCTATGTGCTTGCGTATCGTGCACGCATCTTCACGACCACCGGGGCGACGGTCTATGCCCTCGACGCGTCGACAGGCGCCGAGGTGATGCGCGAGGAAGAGGCCACGGCCCCGAAGAACTGACGCACCCCCGCGCTACTCGGCGCGAGTCGGGAGCGTCAGGCCGATGCCCACCACGCGTCCCCTTCCGGCCGAGGACCAGATGCGGCCGCCCGCCGATTCGATCACGGCGCGGGCAAGGGGCAGGACGAAACCAACCCCACCCATGTGTTCGGCCTCGAAACCGTCCGTCGGCACGGGACCAATCGCCCCCACGAGGACGCGAATCTCGTGCCTGGCCGAATCGTCGTCCACCACCACCGGGATGGACGCCCGCTCCGGAGCCGTTCGCAGGCAGGCCGTCAAGATGCCGGTGAGGGCACGGACGAGGAGGCCGGGTGGCGACAGGACACGCCAGTCCTCCCGCTGGTCGTCGGGCAACACCAGGTGCACGGTGTCGCGGCGCGTGGTTTCCGCCGACTTCGCCGCCTCCTTCAGCGCAGGCGCGAGCGGCGTCGGCGTCACCATTGGCATGCCCCCCGAAAGCTGCGCCCAGTCGCGCAAGTCCTCGCACAGCTGTTCGAGCTGGCTGCAGGCGCGGGCGGCCCGCAGGATCACCGGGTGCTGGGCGGCTGTCACCGGATCCATATCCGGTTCGAGCAGCTGGGCGATCGAACCGGCGGCCACGTTCACCGGAGTCCGCAGCTCGTGCAGGATCAGCTCGATGTGGCCCAGGTGCCGCGCCCCTTCCGCCATTGGCGTACAGGTCCTACGGACGCCGGTCCGCCGGCGCGCGCGCGACCCCGCCCCGGTCGTTCGGCATCTAACCGGGTGGCGGGCGCGTAGGAACGGTAGGGGGCCGCATGCTGATCCGGAAGCCAGATGACCTGAAGTGGAGCGACGTCACGCCCGAGTCGTTGTACGTGCGGCGACGCGAGTTCCTCGCCTCGGCGGCGGTGCCGGTGCTGGCCGGCGCGGCCGGTCTTCTCGCCGGCGAGACGCTCGAGGCCCAGGGCGGCGGTCAGAAGCTGACGGCGAAAAAGAGCCCACTCAGCACCACTGAGGCGCAGACGCCGTTCGACGACATCACCACCTACAACAACTTCTACGAGTTCGGGACCGACAAGAGCGACCCATCGCGGAACGCGAAGAACTTCAAGACGCGCCCCTGGACGGTTACCATCGACGGCGCCGTCGCCAAGGGCGGCAAGTTCGCGATTGACGATCTGGTCAAGCCCTATGAGCTCGAGGAGCGGATCTACCGCCTGCGCTGTGTCGAAGCGTGGTCGATGGTCATTCCCTGGATTGGCTTCCCGTTGGGCGACGTGCTGAAGAAGGTGGAGCCCACCGCCCAGGCGAAATACGTCGAGTTCACGACCCTGAAGGATCCGGGACAGATGCCAGGCCAGCGCCGCGCGGTGCTCGATTGGCCGTATGTCGAGGGGTTGCGGCTCGACGAGGCGATGCACCCGCTCGCGATCCTCGGGGTCGGGCTTTATGGCCAGGTGCTGCCGAATCAGAACGGGGCGCCGCTGCGGCTCGTAGTCCCGTGGAAGTACGGCTTCAAGAGCATCAAGTCGATCGTGCGGATCCGGCTCGTCGAGAAGGAGCCCAGGACGGCGTGGAACATCTCGGCGCCGCAGGAGTATGGTTTCTACTCGAACGTGAACCCCGAGGTCGATCACCCGCGGTGGTCGCAGGCGCGCGAGCGGCGCATCGGCGAGTTCTTCAAGCGCAAGACGCTGATGTTCAACGGCTACGATCAGGTCGCGTCGCTGTACGCCGGAATGGATCTGAAGAAGAACTACTGAATGAAGCCGCTGATCAAGCCGCTGATCTTCGCGGCGTGCCTCGGGCCGCTGGCATGGCTGACGTACGGCGCGTTCATGGACGCGCTGGGCGCCAACCCGATTTCAGAGATCACCAATGAGACCGGGGTCTGGACCCTGCGGTTTCTCGCGATCACGCTGCTCATCACGCCGCTTCGCAAGCTGACGAAGTGGAACATCCTCATCCGGTATCGACGGATGCTCGGGCTGTTCGCCTTCTTCTATGGATGTCTGCACTTCACGACCTACGTCTGGCTCGACCAGTTCTTCGCGCTCGACGAGATCGTGAAGGATGTGGTCAAGCGCCCGTACATCACGGTCGGGTTCACCGCGTTCGTGCTGATGATTCCGCTGGCGTGGACGTCCACCGCGGGGTGGATTCGGCGGCTGGGGGGGAAGCGGTGGAACCTTCTGCACCGCCTCATCTACGTCTCGGCGGTGCTCGGCGTCATTCACTACCTGTGGCTGGTGAAGGCCGACACCCTCCGGCCGGTTCGCTACGGCCTGATCATCGGAGGGCTGCTCGTGGCACGAATGATCATCGCGTGGCGTGGCCGGATGACGGCAGCGCGCGCGTCAGCGTCTGCTCGCCTCGCTCCCATGCAGCAATAACGCCCGACCGGGTCGCCACCAGCGCCACGAACTTCCCGTCGGGATCGAGCACAAACGTCTCGCGATCGGGCGCGGCAATGGACAGGCCCGCCGCCGCATTCCACGCGATTACCGGTCCGGCTGCGGTCGACGCGATGGTGGGGTTGAGACCATCGGCCACTTTGACTTCCTCCTGACCGGGATGCGCCAGGAACACGGTCTTGTCGCGCCGCCACACGGTGTCGATGGCTCCGTCGGCGGTCGTCGCCAGACCACCGCCATCCATCGGGCAGCTGCCGAACACCCACGTCCCCGCGCCAATCCTTTCTGCTGTCGCAAACCGACCGTTCGTCGCACGCGCCAGATAGAAGTCGCGGTGGCCGTCCACGACGTTGCGGAACATCGCCAGCACCGTGCCATCGGCCGCGATGGCCAGCGAGGGATGGCAGCACTGGCAGATGGTGCCAGAGGGCGATTCGTAGACGAGCGCGTCCGGCGCCCAGGTGCGGCCGCCGTCGGTTGACGTCGCCGAATACAGCCGCGTGCCCTTGTCGCGCAGGTCGAGCCACGCGGTCACGATCGTCGGGCCCCGCGCAGCCATCGCGTGCAGCCCTTCGCGCGCGGCTGCCGGCACGTCGTTGATCACGACGGGCCCCGTCCAGGTGCGGCCGCCATCGTCCGAACGCCAGGCAAGCAAATCCCCGTCCTGTCGCTTGCCTGCCGTGCCTGCAATCGCCGTGACGACCAGCGCCCCGCCCGACACGGCGATACGGGGACCGCGATGCATGCCGAGCGCAAGTGACGGCACCGACGCGACCGTCGTCAGCGCCGGAAACGACCGTCCGCTATCCGTTGAGTGCGTGAAATAGATCGTGTTGGTCGCCGCGCAGGTGAGATACACGGCCTGTCCATCGGCCGCCAGCTGCGGCTGTCGGCAAGGAAGCGGCGCGTCTGACGCGGCCACTATCCTGGGCACCAGGAAAGCAACGATCAACGAAGTCACCGTGGCAATCATTCTTTGCACCTCAGCACCCGCCGCACCTGTCGCATCCGTTACAGATACTTCCTAATCCACGCGAGCACTTCCTGGTACCAGTAGGCACTGTTTTCTGGCTTGAGTATCCAGTGGCCCTCGTCGGGAAAGACGATGAGACGTGAGGGAACGCCTTGCCGTTGGAGCGCAGTGAAGAACTCGAGGCTCTGCGTGTAGGGGACGCGGAAATCGAGCTCTCCCGCAATCACCAGCGTCGGCGTCTTGTCTCGTCCGAGCTCCGCGGCACGCAGATGCGGGGACCAGCGGTCGTAGACATCGCGGCTGCTCCAGGGCGTGCCCTTGAACTCCGCTTCGGGAAACCACAGTTCCTCGGTGGCGCCGTACATCGACGTGAGGTCGTAAACGCCCGCGTGGCTCACGAGGACCTTGAAGCGCCCCTTCGATTGCGAGGCCATCCAGTCGATCGCGTAGCCGCCGTACGACGCGCCGGCAGCGGCCACGCGCGTCCCGTCCAGGAATGGATACTTCACGAGCGCGGCATCGAGTCCCTTCATCAGGTCCTCGTACGGCTTGCCACCCCAGTCGTCCTGGATGGCGTCGGTGAACGCCTGGCCAAACCCGGTGGACCCCGTCGGTTGATCATCAGCGCGGCGTAGCCGGGCGCCGCGAACAGCTGCGTGTTCCAGCGATAGCTCCAGGCATCGCCGAACATCGTCTCGGGCCCGCCGTGCAGGATCATGACGACCGGGTATTTCTTCGAGGCGTCGAATGCCGGCGGACGGAGCAGCATCGCGTGGATCTCGGTGCCGTCGGCGCCGGCGAACGTGAAATGCTCGGCACGTCCCAGATCGAGTTTATCGAGCAGCGCCTGGTTGTGATGCGTCAGGATCGTCGTCGTGGATGCGTCGACGGCCGAGGCGACGAGCTCCGCCGGGGCCGACTGGCTGCTGCGAGCCATCACGAACGTCTTGCCGTCGGCGCTCACCGCCCACTCGCTGTTGGTGCTCTCGGGCGTGAGCGCGCGGGGTGTTCCGCCTGCGGCAGGAACGGAGAAGAGGGGTTCGTAGGCGCGATCTTCGGCGTTGAAGTACAGCGTCGAGCCGTCCGGCGACCAGGCCAGCGCCTCGACGCTGCGGTCGAAGCCGGGTGAAACCTCGGTGGCCGTCCCCGCCGCGCGGTCGTAGCGCATCAGGCGCCAGCGGTCCGATTCGAGTCCGGCCGTCGCCTGGGAACGAAACGCGAGCGTGCGGCCGTCCGGCGAATACGCGGGGCCGCCATCGAAGCCCGGTCCACTGGTCAGTCGCTTTGGGCTGGTCGTGCTGCCGTTCGTCGACACGGTGAAGATGTCGCCGTTGGTGCTGGTGGCTTCAACCGTGTCGGTGACCGCCACGAAGGCGATTTCCGTGCCGTCTGGCGAGAACGCGATCGGGTGCGGACCCTCGCGCTGCACCGGCGGCACGTCGTAGTCGGCGCCGGGCGTGAGGTCCTTCGGGACGCCGCCGGCCACCGGGACGACGAAGAGGTGTCCGCGGCGGCCGTCGCTCCACTCCGTCCAGTGCCGGTAGAGCAGCCGGTCGTAGGCGCGCGCCTTCACGTGACTGTCGTCCTGTGCCTTCACGCGCGTCGCGTTGCACCCCTCTTCCTTGCACTCGGGGAACACCCGCGACGTGAACGCGAGCGCGGCGCCGTCCGGGGACCAGACGATGTTGTCGGCGCCGCCGGAGAGGGAGGTGAGCTTTGTGGCCTCGCCGCCGACGAGCGAGATGAGGAACACCTGCTGCGTCCCGCCGCGCGTGGAGACGAAGGCGAGGCGTTTGCCGTCCGGCGACCATCGGGCGCCGCCGTCCTTCCCGCTGGTCGTGAGCTGGCGTGGCTCGCCGCCGGTGGTCGAGACGATCCAGATGTTGCGCGCCAGGCGATTGGCCGCGCGGTCGGGGTACTGACGGTGTAGGCGACCGTCGTGCCATCCGGCGAGATCCTCGGGTCGGACACGCGATGGAGCGACAGCAGGTCGTGCACGTTGATGGCGCGCCGGCCCTGCGCGTGCAGGCCGCTGACGGCGACCAGGGCCAGGGCGGCGAGTGCGCCGAGCGCGGCGCGGGATGCGCGGGTCATGCAGACGTTGTACATCGACTTCAGGCCAGCGATACACTGGAGGCATGGCCGACCTGCCGATTGTCTGCACGCTGGACGCCCAGACTATCAAGACCCGTCGCGAGCAGCTGCTGCCCGGACTCCTGGCGGACGCGGAGGCGAGGGAAGACCTGACGGATGGCTATCAGCTCCGCTTCGCGGGAGCCGAGGTCTTGCCGCGCCTGATGCAGGTGATCGAGGCGGAGCGGAAGTGCTGTCGATTCCTGCGGTTCGCGGTCACGCTCGAGCCGGACCTTGGCCCGATCTGGCTGACCGTGACGGGTCCGCCGGGCACGCGCGAGTTTCTGGCGGCGCTTGATTGAGCCGGCGGCGGCCGGCATGGTATGATGAGGGTTCCTTGACGCGGGGTGGAGCAGTCCGGTAGCTCGTTGGGCTCATAACCCAAAGGTCGCGGGTTCAAATCCCGCCCCCGCAACCAAGATTACGGGCCGAGATCGCAAGGTTTCGGCCCTTTTGTTTGTACAAACTCGATCCGACAAAACACGCCAAAAAACGACAAAGTCAGACGTGGTCCGACACGAAAGGCTGGCACTCAGGCTGGCACAACGCGCGTCAGACGTTCTGTGTTGTCGCGATTTACTCTGAATAGCCGATCGCTTGAGAACTTGGTCGCCAAGAACGGCGGCGCTTGACACTCATTTCCGGCTCATGCAATAATTAACGAAGTTACGTGTGTCTGGCCGTAGACTGGAACCGTGCAGAGCGCCCTGACCGGCGCTGGACGGCTCTTCGGTCTTCCCGTTTCCAGGCACACGCACCTGAAAAGCGACGAGAGGTTGTTGCAAGTAACTCTCCGAGCGAAGAACTAAATAGCCTTTGTCCTCCTGCCGGCACCACTGACATGGACTGCCGGACAGCTCGACAGGCACAGAGCGCCAAGCCAGGTTCTTTCTGCGGATCGAACTGGCTTTGGAGACTTGTGACTGCAAGTTGTTGGAGGACAGATGCGCACGCCCTCTCCGCAGCCTTCGGCCCTACAACCTAAACGTACGCGTTCCGTCTGAGCTGCACCAGCTCTTGCGAGAACGCGCAGCGCGCGAGCGCAACGGCCTCAGCGCGGTCGTCGTCGTCTGCTCGCTCGTGCCCTGAGCGAAGAATCGGCGTCGGGCGGCCAGCAGCGTGGCTGACGATCTGCCGCTCGTGCTGTTCAAGCCTGACATCGCGGCGGTACTGCGGTGCCATGACCGAACGGTCGAGCGTCTGGTTCGCGCCGGCCAACTACCAGACAAGTTACCGATCCCTGGACGGCCTCGATGGTCACGCGAGGCGGTTCTGCAATGGATCGCAAGTGGGACTAACGCGAGGGGAAAGCGCAGATAAAAACGGCGCGAGCCGGACCCGCGGGGCAAATCGCGGCCGGCTCGATGGTCAATTGCGATGAGGAGCGCAATCGACATGAGTAATGTAACACGCATCGGGATGGTCGGGTAGTGGCGGTCGCAAAGCAGAAATTCCGCCGCATCGCCGCTTCACTAATCGAGACGCTGCCGCCGAAGATTATCCGCGGCACGTCCGCCGCAGAACTACTCGTTAGCCTCCTGCTCTCGTCGCTTGTGCGCACGATCTCCGATCCATCCGGGCGGGCGAAGCTGGCATCGCCGAGGCGATTGGCTGGCAGTTAGGAACGCTGCGCAGACGTCTCAGGGAACTCGAGGCGGCCGACTTGATCATCTTCGATCGAGCTGCGCGATTGCTTTTCGTGCGAGGCGCCATCGCTGTGGACGGGCCGCGAACCGAGCAGGCGACGAAGGCGTTCGCTTTCGAATGGCGAGTGCTCCCCGATTGTGAGGTGAAGGAAGCAATCGCGCGCGAAGTCGAATCGGCATTGGCCGATAGCGACCGGCCCTCGCTCCGAAAGACGTGGTTCGCAGAATCAGGCCGGAAAGAGCCTGGAGATGGCGTTGACTCTAACTCAGAGTCAGAGGTTCAGTCTGCCCTCCAGAGTAGTGCCGAGAGAAGCTCTCTACCTTCTCCTCCTCCGTATCCATCTCCAGGTACCAACTCCGCAGCCGCAGCCGACCGCCAGTGACCTGGCTCCGTATCTGCGCCGCCTTCGAACGGCTCGGACGCCGTTCGACTACGCGGCGGCTGCGGCTCGTCTTTCCGAAATTCAGAAATCCAGACTGCTACAGATTGACCTTCAAGGCGATCTTGGTCCCGCCTTGCAGGGACTTCGCACGTCGTTTCTCGCTGGCGACCGTGCCCGTGCTCGCCCGACGCTGCACGACCTCATCGTCAAAGCCTCACTGCGGCAAGATCTGCGCGAGGGCAAGCACGAGGAAGTGGGCCGGCAGTGGACGTGCGCGCTCTGTGCCCTCTCGCATCCGATCGTCGATTCTTGCCCGCCCAAATGCGAGGACTGCCACCGCCAGCACGATGCGGACCAGGTGTGCGTCGCGCGCCGTCTCAGGCTGGACCGGGAAGCCGCAGAGGCCGCTCAACTGGCGGCCGACGAGCGGGAGAAGGCCGCCGCCGAGGCGCAGGGCCTGACGGTCGAAGCGTTGCGGGCTAAGCGCGAAGAAGCGCAGCTTGAACAACGCCGGGCGTGGCTCGCCGATTTCAAGAATGGCGCCGCCAAGCGGCGACCCACGGAAGCCGCATGAATGGCCTGGCAAAAGGCTGGCGAATTCAAGTTTCGTCACCGATTTCCGCCAACGCGTATTCCGCCGCGAAATGGATATTGGGGGGTACGGCCGGAATGACCCTTTCACTTTGGCAAGGTTGACGGGATGCCTGTAGCTGCGCTTCGGCCGTGTCTTGCACCGCGCTGCCCGAAGCTCGTTCCGCGCGGCTACTGCCCGGACCATGCGGACCTGTCACGCAGCTATGACCGCCAGAGAGCCGACGATCCGATCCGAAAGCTGTATTGGTCGCCTCGCTGGAGGAAATACACCGCTTGGCGACTACGCGGCCATCCTTTCTGCGCTTACTGCGGCGGCCGGGCCACGCTGACGGATCACGTCATACCGGCGCACGAAGCACCCGAGAGGTTCTGGGACGCAGAAAATCATGTCAGCGCCTGTGTCGCGTGCAACACGAGGCGGGCGAGATCACGGGGGAATGCCGCTTGAAAAGGTTCACGCCGTTTCGCGCGTCACCGCTGGGCGCCTCTCGCTGTTCGCGTGCAGCAAATGAGATTCAGGGCGGCAGCACCGCGGCGATCGGGAGGGAGAGGGACCGCCGCTCGCCTGCGGCCACCCTCCCCCCCCAATTCAGCTCGGCGCCGAGCGCTCCCCAAACGCTCAGTCACGAGCCAGGCGGCGTAAACAATGGTAACCGCCTATTTTTTGAACAACGCTGGGGACGCGGCGACTACCGTATCTTCCGCGAGACGCTCGGCCACCTATCGGCTACGGCCCAATGAGATTCACGCGAATGCCCGGGGGAAAGTCCGGAATTCAAGTGCGCGTCACCCGTGTCGGCAACTCGCGAAGCGGTCGCAGTTTCAAAAGAATTTGAAGCGGGCGCGCGCCGTAAGGCGAATCGCCGCGGTGAAGCCCCGATCGAAACCTTGGAATTCAAGATGGCGTCACCGATTTTCGCTGTGATTCTTCCGTCTACAAGTTGGGGGCTTTCAAACGCCAGCGGGGTCCTGACGGACGCGGGCGGTCGAGTCGCTGGGGACCGTGAATTGCGCAAAGCAGATTTCGCACCGGTAGACGTTGATTGGGGGTTCGCCTTTGACAATCCCCGTGGAAATGACTTTCGTCGAGCCGCAGGCCGGACATTCGGGCGGAGTCGGTTCAGCTGGCATGACGGATTCCCCCCTATCAACACTGTAACGGCTGGCCGTTTGGCCTGCCAATGAGGTAGCGATGGCGAATGGACATGGCGGCCGGCGTCCTGGCGCTGGTCGAAAGCGGAAATCACAGCCGAAACAGGCGGCGCCAGTGAGTGATCGACTTCGATGCATGGCCGTCGTGCTCGAGCAGCAGCACGCGCGCGCAATTGCCCGCGGCCAACTTGAGATCGCCGCGCGCATCAGGGCGCGGCTTTATTTCCTGGGAGGGAGAAACGATGGATCAGCAGCAGGTAATTGACCAGCAGATCGAAAACGAGCGTGCGGCACGCATCGCCGCCGCGGACGCTGTCGGCGCGGTGTTCGCGTGGGCCTATGCCGCGGCGAAGGCGTTTCCTGAAAACGTCGGCGTTCAGGCGTGGCAGTCCGGCGCCGAGTTAATTCTGCGGTACGACGAGCACGAAGCACTGCTGGCGATCGGCGTGCGAGCGGCCGATGGTTCGCTGCATGTGCTCCACGCGGTGAGCGCGGATCGTCACAGTCCGGAGATCTTCGGCCGACCGCTGGACGCCATCATGCGCGCGGCGATCGAGGCCGTTCCGTTGCCATCGGCGAAGTCGCCGACTTTGCAGTGAGGCCAATTGGAGTGGTATGTGCTACTCTGACTTCACAACCCAAATCAATGCCGTCCGCGTGCAGGCCGAAGGTTCTTCGAGCCAGCCAGCACCGGATGCCGGTGACACTCTTCGAGGGCCGGGTACTGCATTCTTCCAGCAAGCCGAGATCGGTTTGCCGTTAGGAGTAGACTCGTGTCTTCAAATGTCGATCTGTTAGAAGTGTCCGCCAAGATCGAAGCGGACGAAGATGTCTCGCCCGCGGAGCTCCGTGCATGGTTTCAATCGCGTAGCGGCGATCCTTTACAGGGCAAACGCGGCGAGTACAACCTGGGCGTGCTGCGCAAGTATCAGGTCCGGTACCTGGAGCGTGGCTCTGAGGCCCTGAGCCCAGCGACGAATGCGGGCCGCAACGCCACAGCAGACGAGCAGCGCGCGTACAACCGGCAGCTCGTGTCCGCGGGCGAGATCGCCTCGATCATCGCCGACGCAGAGGACTCGCAGGCAGCGTCAGAGCGGAAACTGCGGCGCATCTTCGGCGACGCTGACCGGCCAGCGCATGGACACGACGAGAAGCTGTGGCTTCCGTCGCACACCGAATACAAAGCGCAGAGCATCGGCACCGATCCGGCCGGCGGCTACTTGGTTCCCCCGATCAATCTGTCCGGGTTTTTCCAGGACCGGTTGCGGCCCGCCTCCGTGGTGCTTTCGGCAAATCCTCGTGTCGTCAAGGTGCCGACCGAGCGCGTGAACCTGCCGAAGTTGGGCTCCAGCGTCACCGTCGCAAATTACGGTGAGGCAGCGAGCATCGGCGCGTCCGACGTGGCCATCGAGACCGTTGGGCTGACGATGACCAAGTTCGCCACGCGCACGATTGCATCCTCCGAAGTGCTCGCCGATGCCAATCCGGATCTGCGCGCCATCATTCAGCGCGATCACGAACTCAGCCTCGCCGCTGAGATCGATCGGCAGCTGCTGGCAGGCAGCGGCGTCAGCGGTCAACTGCAGGGGCTGCGCAACCAGACCGGCATCACGACAACCACGCTCGGATCGGGCAATGGTGCGGTACCAACGCTCGATGACATCGCGGACGCGCTGTATCGACTCGAGGCCGCGAACGCGAAAGCGTCGGCGATCTTCTGCTCGCCACGCACCTGGAACGTTCTGCGAAAGATTCAGGACCTTCAGGATCGCTATCAGCTCGCCCCGGATCCGACGCATGACGCAATGCGGCAACTGTTCGGCATTCCGGTCTACACGTCGAGTCAGATCAGCGACACAGAAACAGCCGGATCGTCGGGTGCGGTCTGCTCGTACATCATCCTGGCCGACCTGTCGCGCGTCGTTGTCGGCCAGCGCGATTTCGTGAACGTGTTGTATGACCCATTCAGCCTGTCGAGCACGGATCAAGTCGTGATCCGTAGCACGACGCGCTGGGGCATTGCGCTGCTCATGAAGAAGCCATCCAGCTAATCGCGGGCGTTAAAGCCTCCTAGCAAAGCACGGGCGCAGCCGGGGCACAGCGGGCGCCCAACCGGTTCATCCATCGCCGGTCCCTTCAACCGCTCCCCACCTAAAACCAGGCCGCTTCAGCGTCGGTGCGCTGAGGCGGCCGGGTTCTCTCCCTCGATAAGTTCCGAATTGCTTTTCTGAATCGATGCGATGCCTAGCAGGATGCTGAAAAACCGGTCATGACGGGATCGACAAGTCGATTCGCCCGTACTACGATCCGCGCGACACTCTTCAAAGGAGCGTGCGCGTGCGCGGAGACGACGAGCAGAGCGGCCACCTGTTTAGTTACCTGTCGCCGGAGCAACGCGTGCCGGCCGATCATCCGCTGCGGACGATTCGCGTGATGACCGATGACGCCCTGCGCCGCCTGTCGCCGCGGTTCGACGGCGATCTATGCGACGACCGGCCGCCCCTCGATTCCGCCCGAGCATCTGTTGCGGGCGCTGCTGCTCCAGGTGCTGTATTCGGTGCGCAGCGAGCGGATGCTGATGGAGCAGCTGGAATACAACCTGCTGTTTCGGTGGTTTGTGGGCCTGGCGATGGACGACGCGGTGTGGGCGCCGACCACCTTCACCAAGAATCGCGATCGGCTGCTGGAGGGCGACATCGCCCGGGCCTTCTTTGAAGATGTCGTCGCGCAAGCCCGCGGTCGTCGCCTGCTGTCCGCCGAGCATTTCACCGTCGACGGCACGTTGCTGGAAGCGTGGGCGGGTCAGAAGAGTTTCAAGCGGAAGGACCAGCCCCGTGACCCGCCGGACGATCCCGGCAATCCGACGGTCAATTTCCATGGGGAACGGCGCTCGAATCAGACGCATCAGTCGACGACCGATCCCGACAGCCGATTGTTCAAGAAGGCGAAGGGACACGAAGCCAAGCTGGCCTATCTCGGCGAAGTCCTGATGGAGAACCGCCACGGACTGGTGGTCGACGCCTGCGTCGTGCCGGCGACCGGCACCGGCGAACGCGACGCCGCGACGAGCCTGGTCGCGAGTCTGCCGCGCCGGCGCGTCACCATCGGCGGCGACAAAGGCTACGACACGCGCGGCTTCGTCGACACGCTGCGCGCCCTGGAGGCCACGCCGCATATCGCGCAGAAGACAGAAGAGTCGCACGCTCGATGGGCGGACGACACGGCATCCGGGCTACGCGATCAGCCAACGCGCCCGCAAACGGATCGAAGAAGTCTTCGGCTGGATGAAGACGGTCGGCGGGCTGCGCAAGCTCCGTCACCGCGGCGGAGGCCGGGTGAACTGGCAGTTTCTCCTCGCCGCGGCGGCCTACAACCTGGTGCGGATGCGCACGCTGGAGGCGACGGCGTGAGGTGCCCCGCCCGACCGAGCGACTGTGCTCGAGCCACGCCTCGAAGGCCGGTTACTGAATCGACTATCGAAGTCGTCATGAACGCTCGAATTTCAGCATCCTGC
>CAVXSR010000024.1:0-123738 GCA_963764495.1 Vicinamibacteria bacterium
GAAGGGCAAATCTTCAACCTGGGTCACAGCGAGCACGTGACGCTGCTCGAGCTGGCGGCGATGCTGGTCGGGTTGCATCCGGGAGGGCGCTACGAGATCGTGCCGTTTCCGGCAGATCGTGAGGCGATCGACATCGGCGATTACTACAGCGATTTCAGCAAGATCAGCGAGCGCGCTCGGATGGGCTCCGAACGTTTGCCTCCTCGAGGGCGTGACGGAGGACGGTCAGGTCCTCGACCGGCATCGAGCGCACTCTGGAAAAGCGCATGATCCAGATGAACGCGTTCACCGCGGAGCCCGCCGATCTGCTCCGCGAGGAAATCGAGTCGATGGCGCGCGTGGCTCGTTCGGGATGGTTCATCCTCGGCCGCGAGGTGAAGGCGTTCAGGACGCCTGGGCGCACTATTGCGGCATTCCGTTCTGCGTGGGAGTCGGCAATGGCATGGACGCGATCGAGATCGGGACTGCGCGCCATGGACATCGGCCCTGGCGACGAGGTCATCACGACGCCGATGACCGCGATCGCCACGATCCTGGCAGTGGATCCGTGCCGGCGCGACGCCTGCGCTGGCCGACATCGACGCGGCGACTGCGCTGCTCGATCCGGCGAGCGTCGAACGCGTCGTGACGCCGCGCACCGAGGTTGTGCTGCTGGTGCACCTCTATGGGCGGGTCGCCGACATGAATAGCTGGAGCGAGCTGTGCCGCGGGAGAGGGGTTTCGCTTGCTGGAAGACTGCGCCCAATCTCACGGCGCGGCGTGGAACGGCAAGCTGGCGGGCACGTTCGGCTCGTTTGGGGCTTGAGTTTCTACCCAACGAAAGATCTCGGCGCCAAGGGTGACGCCGGCGCGCTGGTCACGCAATCGCCAGCAATCGCCGACCGGGCGAGAGATACTCCGGAATTACGGTACACGTACACGCTACGAGCACCCCGACGTCGGTCTGAACAGCCGCCTCGACGAACTGCAGGCCGCGATCCTGAAAGTTCGGCTCGCCTGGCTCGACCGGTTCAACGCTCTGCGCATGACGGTGGCTGGGCGTTACCTGGCGGAGATCAAGAACCCTCGCGTTCGCCTTTTGGCGCCGCCGGTGGTTCCATCGAGCCACGTCTATCATCTGTTCGCGGTCCGCTGTCCCGAGCGCGATCGCCTCGCGAACTTCCTCAGCGATTGCGGCGTCGAAACGCTGGTGCACTACCCGATTCCGGCGCACCAGCAAGGCAGCCTGGCTGCAATCAGCCAAAGCCCACCACGGTCTGCTCAACGCGGAACGTCACGCGAAGGAGGTCTGTGGAGGACGTGCCACCCGCAGCTTCGCGACGACGAAGTGGCCGAGATCATTGCCAGTGTGAACGCCTTCGAGTAGTAGCAGACGAGATGCGTGAGCAGAATCGGCATGCATAGCACGCGGGTCAAAAGATGCGTTCAGAGATCTGGCGCGGCGGGGAACACAGCCAATGAGGTCGGGTGCATTCCACCAGGAGTTCGAACGATTGGACGCCGCTCGTCCTGAGTTCAGTCGGGTAGCGTTAGTTCCGTGGGATAGCGAGACCTTCGGCATGGGAATCGCGGACCTCGAAATCGACATCAATGGAGATTGTCCTTCAAGAGTCGAGTTTTGCCGCGCGCTTGACGCGTGGACTCGCAGCCGTGACGTGCAGCATGAGCGGCACGTCGGTGCTGACATCCGCTCTCGCGGGCATCGATGCTCTCGGGGGCAGGGTTTCGCTACCTCGACACTACGCTACGCCTTACGTATCCGCAGTTCCAGGCACCACGCTGGCATCATCGATGGTGGAGCTGAGGCCCGGATGCGCGAGCGATGTGCCCGCTGTGCTGTCAATAGCGGGATCCGCATTCGCGCACGGCCGCTATCATGCCGATCCCGAATGTGGATCCTCATCGCGCCAATCAACGTTATCGGGACTGGGTGAATCGTATCGTGTTCTTTCCGGTGGGCCACCAACTTTTTGCGTTGCTCTTCGAGGATGACGTCCGCGCGTTTTCAATAATTGAGATGGAAAAAGGAACACAGGCCACCTTCATCTCCTGGGCGTCTCGCCAGGGTGGCGGGGATTGCAGATAACGCTTGCGACGCTTCGCCTGTTTCAGTCTCGCGGAGCGACAGTTAGTGCGTTCAATATCTCCGCGGCGAATACAGCAGCGCTCAACGCTCATGCCCGCTTTGCCGCGCAGTTCCACTCGCCATCGGCACTTCTCCACTGGCACGCCGTTGAGCGATGAGACCAATAGGGTTTCGGTTATTACCGGCCCGTACAGATTGTTCCAGGGAATCGTTCGAGGCAACGTTTAGCGATGTACTTCAAAGCCTGCGTTGAGCCGAGGGTGGGCGACCGGTTGCTCGACCTCGGATGCGGCCCGGCCGAACATGCCGCTTCTGTCCCACGTGGATTACGCGGGTGTCGATTCGAGCCCTGGGTACATACAATCGGCGAGCCGCAGGTTTCGTGAGCAAGCGCGTTTCGTTTGCGCTGATGCGTGCAGTGTGGACCTCGGACCGTCCAGAAGCTCGTTCGATCTCGTGATCGCTACCGGCGTGCTTCACCATCTCGAAGACAGTAAGGCCAAGCAGCTGATGGACGTCGCGTATTGGCCCTCTCAAAAGGAGGGCGATTCGTAACGCTTGATGGCTGTCGGGTCCCCAACAGGGACGAGTGGTCGAGTGGTTGCTCAACAACGATCGCGGGCAGTTCGTCCGACCACGGCAGGAGTATCAACGCCTGGCGCATGCCCGGTCGCCAAGTCGAATCGGACATTCGGAACGATTTGCTGAGGATTCCCTACACGCACTGCATAATGCGTGCAGAAAAGATTGGCATTTGTCGGCGCGCCCGCCAGTCAGAGCCATGTTGGGTTGAACCCGAGGATCGCTTCGATCACCGCGGATTGTCATCGTCGGCGCTCAAATCGGTGTAAAACGGCAGTCGCACGAGTGGCTCGCTGACCGACGTCGTCACCGGGCAGTCCGCATGCTCCGTTCCCAGAGCCTGCCCCATCGGCGACCAATGCAGCGGCAGGTAGTGGAACACTGCCAGGATGGCTTTCGCCTTGAGATGCGCGATCCAGACCGTCGCGCACTTCCGGGTCTGGCATTAGCTCGTAAAAGAGGTGATAGGACTGTTCGACATCGTTCGCCACCCCCGGCAGGCGCGCCCCGATCCGCATCGCCCACTCCGAAAGGCTTCGAGCGTAACGTTCCCAGACCGCTCGCCTTCACCTGGATCGTCTCGCCGGCTTCGAGCTGTGCGAGCAGAAACGCCGCCAAGAGGTCAGACGGAGAAAACTCGAGCCGATGTCGACCCAGGTGTACCTGTCCACTTCACCGCGAAAGAACCGCGAGCGGTCCGTGCCTTTCTCTCTCAGAATCTCGGCTCGGGTGACAAGCGCCGGATCATGCAAATGAGTGCTCCGCCTTCGCCGCAGGAGATGTTCTTCGTTTCGTGAAAGCTGAGCGCCGCCAGCGCTCCAAAGGTGCCGAGGAGTCGGCCATGGTACTTGCCGAAGAGCCCGTTGGGCATTGTCCTCGACGATGGGAATGCCGTGCTCGAGGGAAAGGGCCGACGAGGAGAGAGATGTCGCATGCAACACCACCGTAGTGCACCACGACGATGGCCTTGGTACGTGGACCGATGTGCGTGGCCACCAGCCGCTCGTCGAGGTTGAGAGTATCGGCCCTGATATCGACAAAAACCGGGCGAGCCCCGCGGAGAACGAACGCATTGACTGTCGAGACAAAGGTGAATGACGGAACGATGATTTCGTCGCCGGGAGCGACTCGCAGAAGCAGCGCCGCCATTTCAAGCGCATGAGTGCACGACGTCGTAAGAAGTACTTTCGAGCCTGCGAGACGGTCATCAAGAAAGCGGTGACACGCGTTGCTGTATGGGCCGTCGCCGGAGGCATGGCCCGACTCGAGGGCTCGCCGCATGTCGTCGAACTCCGCGCCCGCCAGGCTGGGACAATTGAAGGGGATGGGGTAATTCGTGCTCACGATACCTCGGCCCCCTTCGGTCTTGGTGCGAATGGCGTATGGCGGTCCTCCCATCATCCGGAAATGCATGCGGGCCAGTTCATTCCCCGATTATCCCGAGTGAAAAGAGCTGTACGCCGGAGAAGATCGTGATGATCGAGGCCAGGAACGTGAAGCCTGGCACGCTGCCGCCGTTGACTGAAATATCGCGCCGAGGACGAACGCCAGAACGGCCACGCCGAAGACGAGCGGCTACAAAGCCAGGCCAGGTTCGCCACTTGGAGCGGTAAGGTGCTGAAGCCGGTGAGCATGTTGAGGGAGTGGAGGGATCAGTTTCTTGAGCGTGTAGTTCGACGTCCCGAAGGCGCGCTCGTCCTGTCTGACCGGAACCGACACGAATCGCGCGGGCACCCCACGTGAGCAACACAGAGATCGAAACTGATTGGCTTCGATAATCCTCAAGCGCGTCACGCAGCGTCGTTCGAAAAGCTCGAAACGCGCTCAGGAGGGCGAAGTGGATGCGCCGAGGAGGGTGCTCAGGGCAGGCTTAGTAAGTCCAGGACGGGTTGTCACGAGTCCCTGATGACCGCGCTTCGGGCAGCCATAGGCGACATCGGCGCCACGTTTCACTTCCGCCAGAAGGCGGGAATTTCCTCGGGTGGATTCTGAAGGTCGTCGTCAACGGTAACTGTGGTCGAGTATCAGGCGGCGCGGATACCGCAGAGCAGAGCATTGTGCTGCCCGTAATTCCGCATCAGATCGATGCCTTGCATCCAGGGATTCTCGCAGCGAGTGTCTGGATCGTCGCCCAACTGTTGTCGCGGCTGCCGTCGTTGACGAAGACGGCTTGGAAGGGTAGTTGCACAGCAGTCAGAGCCGCTGCGAGCCGTTCGACCAGCAGCGGCAGGCTCGCCTCGCTGTTGAAGACTGGCATGACGACCGAGACTCCGGCAGTGATTGAAGGGGAGTGATGGCTGGACACTGCAGGTTGCCGTGATTCCGGCCGACACAACGGGTGCGCATCTGGCGCGCACCGGACGCCGCCGGAAAGGCGATGCCAGCGTGCCACAAATCTTGGGCCATGGCCAACGAGAGTGTCAAGCTGTGAGACCCTTCAAGACGTGCCTCCAGTCCCCCTCACAAGACCGCGTGCATCGCGAATGAACGCCTTTGCGCCGGGAGCGCTCCCGGGCGCTGTCACTTGTCTATTTAATCCCATTTGTGAATGGGGATGAAGACAGCATGACGAGGGGTACTGGGAGGAGGTGTTGTCCGAGTATTGGCCGGTGAGATACCGCATCTAGACTCCAGGATTATCCCGGAGCGGATGACGTGGTTCTACGCCGCGCTCTTGTCGAATCTTCGGAATCGACGTAATCTATTCAGAGACGCGCTCCTCGTCGGGTCCCTGGACGTCGCAGTCCTCGCCTGGGTATTTCATCGCCCATCACTTTGGCAATCCTCTTGAAGCCGCATCTGCGGCGTTCGTTGCGCTTCTCTTGGTCCTTTCCCAACTACTTCGCTGGCCTGCCTTCCTGGTGGAACGTCATATTCGGTTACTGCAGTGCGCTGTTCCTAATCCGGTTTGCCGAGCACCAGCGATCGCGTCGCTTCTAGTCGCGGGGGTGCTCTGCGGCGTCGCATGCACGTTCAAGCAGGACCGCGGTCTACCTTGTCGCGGCCGCGATGCTGGCCATTCTCTACGACAGAGCAAGCAGACGCAGCAACGCAAGGCAGAAAGCAAATATGTCTCATCGCTCTGCCTGGTTTCGCGCGATGTGGTGCTCTATCGGCTCGGTGTCAAGCGTATTTGTGCTCCTCGTCAGTCGGTTGCTCTCCCTCGACATTCGTATTGCTCGCAGTGCCGCCGATCGCAGTATCCGTGGTCTTGTTTCTTTGACGAGTTATATCGACGAGACGGAGGGGAAACGGCGTCTCAAAATCACCTTCACCCGTCTGACAGGTATTCGGCATCGGCGCGCTAGCCCCGATCGCCATATCTGGTTGATTCCCTACGCCATGCGAGGAGCGTGGCGGCCGCTCATGAGAGGAACGTTGATATTTTCGCAGAACTTCTCCGCGCGTCGTCGCGTATGACTCGCCTCCTCTCCGGCTCGCCTTTGGATTAGTGCCGCTCCTCTTGCTCCTTCGGTTCGCTGCCACGTCCGAGCCGACGGTCGGTCCCGCGTGACCCTTGCGTGGGCGGTGCCGATTTTCGTGGCAGTCGCCTACCCGCTTGAGCTGGGCCACCTGATCATTTGGAATGCGTTTCGATTCGGATCTGCCCTCACGGTGATCTGGAGCGCCTACTGGATCTGGCGCGAGCGGACCGTCCCGCCACACAAGGTGCCGCTCTACGTAATTGCCACTATGACGGCACTATTCGGACTCAATCAATTTCCTTTTTCGGCGCCCATGTACCTAACTGTACGTCACACCTTTTGCCGTGCTGACACTGTGCGCTAGTATTTGGTGCCGCAGGCGATCCGGCGAAGGCATTCCGGATGCCGTTGTTGATTGCGCTCGGTATTTTTGCAGTCTTGTCGCTGAACCGCGGCTATCTCGACAACATGGGGTGTGCAGAACAGGGTCGTGCGGTTCGACACGAAACTGGCATTGGCGCGGGCGAGCCTGCGCGTGTCGCAAGAGGACGCCGAGATGTATCGCCGGGTTGCGATACTGGTCGCGCAGCACTCTCAAGGCGATACGATCTACGCGTTTCCTGATTGTCCGGAAATCTACTACCTGGCGTCAAAGCGGAACCCGACGCCTGCAAACTTCGACCTGTTCTATCCGCTAACGACAATCAGGCGTATTTGGGCGGAGCGCAATGTCCGGTTGGTTGTCATCAATCACCGGCCGCGATTATTGGGACCCCCTGCTTCGAGCCTGCTCGATGCCGCAAGAGGCACCTTCGATCACGCGGAACGGGTCGGTCTGTTCGAGGTGCGCTGGCGCGACTGAATGCCTCGACTCAGAGCGACAGCGGCCTGAACCAGTAATTCAGTTGGTCCGCTGACAGCTTGCTGGCCCCGCCTGACTCATCCACCCACGTTTATCATCTCTTCGTGAAGGATGCCTGTCGATTCCCGGTCATCCTCAGCTTCGCGACGAAGAAGTGGCCTCGGTCATCGTTTACGTAAACGCATTCGACTAGGCGAGACTCGGTGCACAAGTCGGCGGCTGAGGATTCTCCGTGGGGTGTGTGCGCGATGCGCGACTGCACGGATCAGAAACGAGCCTCGTCCACCGTGACGCCAGTCATCAGGCAGTTGCGACCGTCCGCTCCTTTGACGAAGTATCGAACTTGCGACCCATCAACGTGAGATAGGCAGCCACGTCATGAAGTGTGCTACTGCGACGAACCACATGATTGAGCATCTTTAGCTTCATGGGCAAGCCCGCATAGAACTCGCCGACAACGCGCTCTCGGTAACCCCAGAGCCACTGCGGATCTGGACGCTTTAGCTGGATGTTTTGCGCAAGGTCCGCGTTGAATGCGTTCATACGATTGCATTATCAAGACTTGAGCTCGATCAGATAGCCGATAAGCCGCCGCCCAGAAGCGCTGCTCGGGTTCTTCTTGATACCGGGTTTTCTCAAGGTCTGGGGTACATGTCGAGGATTCGCCGCTGGATTTCAAGAATCGCTTCCGCTTCGGGTTTGTCATCCGGCACCGCACTCAACAGGATCGTCATCTTCTCTTGAATGTTCAGGCACTCCCACATGTCTGTGGCCGGCAGTGGGATGACCATGGCGAGACTCATCATGTCGATGGCCTGACCGTCGCGAAGTTCGAGCGCAAACGCGCGCGTGGACTCCATTTCCTCTTTGGTCTCCGCCGCGATGACCTTCCCATTCGGCAAGGGGAGTTCCGAAAATCCGCCATCATGAATCCGTTAATGTAGAAATACACACCCTCGTGTTTTGCGACGCGCTTGAGACGCGCAAGGTTATCGAGAATATCGTTGTTCGATAGATGCAATCCGCCCTTGCGCACGAGCTCGTTTCGGACACGGGCGGAACCGGACTCAATCCCAATTGCCGTGCCGCGCCACCCTGCCCGAATCATCAACGCGATGAGCTCATCAACATTGGACAAGTTGCGCTGGTTCAGGCAGCGCTCCAGGAGTTTCCCGCCGCCAAGCGTTTCATAGCGAATGCCGTTATCTGTGGTCCATCCCACTCGAAGCTTTCGCTTGAGGATTTCGTCGCAGAGCTCGATAACATACTCGTAATGCTGTGTGAAGGCATCATCGATAAAACTGAAGTGGCGCTGGCGGTACGCCTTGGCGTAGAACTCGAGATCGTCCACCACGCGATCGACTCGCCTGTAACGCAGTTTCTTGCCTGACATCTGAAATGCGCCGCAGAACGTGCAGTCGTAGGGACAACCCCGAACGAGAGCCACTGGCCAGTACTCGGCGCCGGCCATACCATGTGCCCCCCGATAGAGCCGCAGCTGACGAAGCTCGTCGGGCGAAAGGTCGTATCGTAAGAGCTGGTTGCGATCGAACTTATCCAGATCGATAAATGAAGCCGGAACACCTCGAACTCGTTCTTCATGCAGGAAGTAGACGCCGGGGATTTCGTCCGGCCGAGGCGAGCAGCCCTTCAAAAGCGTTCGGACCAAGGCCGGAAAGCTTTCTTCAGCCTCGCCACGACAGACATAGTCTACAAAGCCCACACCCATCACGCTGAGGTAGGACTCGGTCGGATGCGGTCCGCCGAGGACGATGTGAAGGTCTGGACATGCTTCGCGGACCCGATGAAGGCCATCGAGGGTGTTCCGGATGGCCTGGCTGTATGTCGAGACGCCGAGAATGCGCACGCCTAGTGTGCGAATCGTTCGGATGAGATGTTCGAACGGGTCGCGTGGGTTCAGCGTCGGCAGATTGAATTGAGTACCCCGCAGCGGATCCCTTCATGACGCAAAACCCGTTGGAGGATGTGGACCCCGGGATGGACGAGCGCACCGTTGACATCGCTCATTGAGGGAATGGCGAAGACGACGGGTACTGACCAGACGACTGCCTGTAGGACTCAAGGCGCGCGCCATCGTACAGGCCGTGACAGACGCGCCGACTCAGTGCGTCAGTGGCGGCGTCATAGGTCCGAACCCACGGCGCGCGAGAATTGCATCTAAGCCCATACTAGGCCCTTTCGCCGACTAAGGCATCGGCGCGATGAGCGTCCTCGGTCCACTGGGCCTACGCCCTCGGGCCTCTCACCGACACTCGTTATCGCGCTTCAGCCCATTCTCGGCGATCGCAGCGACCATGCGAGAAAGATTCACAACCCAGATGGACCCCTCGTTCGGAACAAAATACACGCTGGATCGGCACGCATTTCTGTGTAGTCGTGTTCGTCACCCGCGACGCCCCGAAAACCATTGGGGCGGGTATCTGACGACACCCTCATTGCGGCGAGTATGCGAGAGAATGCCGGCCTGGTCGACTGAAGTTCACAAAGCTGTAGCTCGTTCATGCTTCGACCAGCAGCTGGCCGGGATCCTCGATGAATTCTTCACCTTCACCAGGAATTGCACCGCCTCGAGCCGTCGACGATGCGGGGTCGTGGCTGAGGGCCACGTACATCATTCGCCGGATTACGACCTGACCGTTCTGGGCAATCGGGCGCTCCTCGATCTTGTGGAGGCCGAGGATACCGACCTGCGGGGGGTTCAGGATGGGCGTGCTGAGGCGCGAGCCGAACACGCCGCCGTTCGTTATCGTGAACGACTCGCCCCTGATTTCTTCGAGCGAGAGCGTGCCGTCCTCGGCACGCTTGGCGAAGTCCTTGATCGACGACTCGACTGCCAGAACTAGTAGTGCTTCAACACTATCTCGTCGCCCTGGATCTCGGCATTGATCCGCGGGAACGCGCGCAGCGCCGCGAGCGCCGCCTTGACGAAGAGCGAGGACAGACCGAGGTTGACGCCGTGCGCCTTATGGAACGCTTCCTTCCGGCGCGGGACGGGTGCGCAGGCGCGATCGTGTGCACTTTCGGTGAGCGGAGCTTCTGGTGCGGCAGATCGCGATCTCCGATGACGGGCGCGAAGCGGGTGTCGGAGCAGGCTTTTCGGCGTCCGGCTGACCTGGGTCGACCAATTCAACGAGAAGCCGCAAACGATTGCGGCCCGCTACATGAGTGAGAGAGCGAACCCGCGCGTGCGTTGTTGGCCCCGCCGCCTGACTCATCCAGTCACGTCTATCATCTCTTCGTGGTCCGCTGCGCGGCGGCGTCTTCGGTGGTAAGCGTAGCGTGGTGCTATGCTCGGAACGCTGCGGCGCCATTCCTCGACAGCGTGAAGGTCCGCAGCACTCTGCCCTCACCATGCTCCGGCGATTCCGGTTCTACGCTCCCGCGCTGATATTTGCCGCGCTGCCCGTCGTCCATGCGGCGAAGCTCTATAGCACCGCCGTGCCAATCACCGCCTTACAGCTGTTGCGGGACTCCGGGATCCTCTGCGGCATCGCCCTGCTGCTGGCGATCGCCCTGATGCTCCTGCCAGGCGACGATCGCACCAAGGGTGCAGCGCTGTCTATCGGGGTGCTGCTGGCCGGCGTGTACCCGAGCGTAGCCGGCGCCGTCGACGTCACCCCTTGCTCGTGGCAGGATTCGGCTCTCGGAGCGGCCTTTCTGTTCATCGTTGCCGCTGCACTCTTCGCTCTCGCCCGCCCGGGACGCCACGTGCTCGCATCGTTACACGGCCTGCTCGCCGTGCTCGTCGTGGTGGTGGTGGCGTACAGCGGCTATTCAGCGGTCAGCCGCCTTTTCCGACCAAGCGCCGCCAGTACCCTGGCGCACCCGGGCGGGCAACCACTGACCCTGCCGGCAGGTCCGCGGCCTCCGGACATCATCCACATCGTGCTCGACGGCCTCGGCCGGCTCGACGTCCTGCAGGATGTGTACGGGCTCGATTCGAGGCGAGTCCAGGCGGACCTCGCCGCCCACGGGATGACCGTCACCGACGGCGCCGTCGCCAACTACTCGCAAACGTTCCCCGCCGTCGCGGCAGCATTGTCGATGGAATACCTCGATGAGGCCGCGATCGCGGCGGGAGGAGGGAACGACCGCACCATCGCGGAGGCGATCATCCGCCAGAGTACGGTCATTCGCGCCCTTAAAGCGCGCGGCTACGCGTTCACCCTGCTGTCGAGCGGCTACGAGGCCCTCATGGATCACCCGGAGGCAGACGATGGCATTCGCGGTCCGACGCTCTTCGACGAGTTCGAGGCTTATCTGGTGCCGCGGACGATGGTACGCGCGTTGCCGATTGCGCGGCTGACCTACGAGCCGCAGCGCCGCCGCACCGAATCGATCCTCCGCGCGCTGGAGTCGTTTCAGCCTGCCGGCCGCCCGCGATTCGTACTCGCGCACCTTCTCCTTCCCCACCCACCGTTCCGATACACGCGCGACGGCCGACACGTTCCGCCGCCCGGCATCTTCACGATCAAAGACGCCAACATGTTTTTGGGAACTGGCGAGGAGTATCGGAAGGGGTATGCCGCGCAGGCGGAGTACGTATTCGACGAACTGCAACGCCTCCTGGCGCGATCGCAGCATCTGCGGCCGCGGCCGATCGTCATCGTTCACGGGGATCATGGGTCGGGGCTCGGCTACGACATCAGGACGCCCGAGCGAAGCAACGTCCAAGGACGAATGCGGATCTTTCTAGGGATCCAGTCGCCGGTGCCGATAGGCCCGATCGGTTCGCCGGTGAATATCTACCGGCAGATTTTTCGGTCGGTGTTTGGCGTCGATCTATCTCCGCTACCGGACCGGAGTTTCGTGTCCAGTTGGGGGAAGCCGTTCGACTTCAGCGAAGTCCACGTCCAGTAGGAGAGCTCGGGCGCGCGCTCAGCCTTCGACCAGCAGGTGCCCCGGATCCTCGATGAACTCCTTCACCTTCACCAGGAATTGCACCGCCTCGAGGCCGTCGACGATGCGGTGGTCGTAGCTGAGCGCCACGTACATCATCGGCCGGATCACGACCTGACCGTTCTGGGCAATCGGGCGCTCCTCGATCTTGTGGAGCCCGAGGATGCCGACCTGCGGCGGGTTGAGGATGGGCGTGCTCAGGAGCGAGCCGAACACGCCGCCGTTCGTGATCGTGAATGACCCGCCCCTGATTTCTTCGAGCGAGAGCGTGCCGTCCTCGGCGCGCCTGGCGAAGTCCTTGATCGACGACTCGACCTGCCAGAACGACAATCGGTCGGCATCACGAAGCACCGGCACGACCAGGCCCGAGCTCGCGCCGACGGCAATGCCGATGTCGTAGTAATGCTTCAGCACCATCTCGTCGCCCTGGATCTCGGCGTTGACCCGGGGGAACGCGCGCAGCGCCGTAACCGCCGCCTTCACGAAGAACGAAGACAGACCGAGGTTGACACCGTGCGCCTTCTGGAACGCTTCCTTCCGGCGCGCGCGCAGCGCCTGCACCGCCGACATGTCGACCTCGTTGAAGGTCGTGAGCATCGCGGCCGTGTGCTGCGCTTCGACCAGTCGCTTGGCGATGGTCGCGCGGCGCTTCGACATCCGCACGCGCTCTTCTACACGCCCTTCGGGCGTGGGTGCGGCGGGTGCGACAGGTGCGACGGGTGCGACGGGTGCGGCGGGTGCGGCGGGTGCGGCAGGTGCGGGCGGGACGAGAGTGTGCACTTTCGGTGCGCGGAGCTCTTGCTGGCTGCCTGCCGCTGCCCGCCAGCGACGTGCTTCTGCACGTCTTCCTTGGTGACCCGGCCGCCATCGCCCGAGCCTGGCACCGACGCGAGGTTCACGCCGTGCTCGGCGGCGACCTTTCGAGCGGTCGCCGTGGCGCGGACGTCGGCGGGTGGGGGAGGTGGAGGCGTCGATGGACCAGCCGAAGTGTCGGCGGACCTTAAGGTCCGCCCTACATCTGGCGGAGCTGACGTCACCGCCTGCGCGCCGCCAGCTGCCTGGTCGATCACCCCGAGCACCTCGCCGACTTTCACGTCGTCGCCGTCCTTGTGGACGATGCGCGACAGGACGCCGGCGGCGTCCGCGTTGACCTCGAGATCGATCTTGTCGGTCTCGAGCTCGACCAGCGGCTCGCCGGTGGTGACCGGCTCGCCCTCTCGCTTCAGCCAGCGCGCCACGCGCGCCTCGATGACCGATTCCCCCAGCTGCGGAACGACAATATCCATGAGTTAAATGATTGATGGCCGAACTGAAGTTCGGCCCTACTGCTGTTGCAGCACCTTAAACTTTCTTTGACAGGACCATGTGGGTTTGTTTACGGGTCGGCGTCGGCTCGAACGCCTGGGCGACGAGGGTCTTCTGGTTGACGCTGTGCCAGCCTGCCGTCCCTTCCGACGGGCTGGCGCTGCGCGCGCGGCCCACATAGCAGAGGGGCCACCGGCCCTCGGCCAGTTCCTCGATGAGCGGCCGCACGAAGCCCCAGGCGCCCATGTTCTCCGGCTCTTCCTGGACCCAGACAATCTCTTCGAGGACAGGGAAGCCCTCGAGCACTGGCTTGAGATCGGACCAGGGGAACGGGTAGAGCTGCTCTACGCGACAGATCGCGATCTCCGGGTGTTTGGCTCGCAGCTCGCTTGTCACGAGATCGACGTACACTTTCCCGCTGCAGAGGAGGACGCGGCGGATCTCGCGGCCGCGGCCGGCCGCGTCCGCATCAGGGATCACCGGTTGCCACCGGCCCTCGGCCAGATCCCGCGGACGACTCGCCACGATGGGGTGCCGCAGCAGGCTCTTCGGCGTCAGCACGATGAGCGGCAGCGGATCGGTCAGAAGCAGGACCGCCTGCCGACGCAGCAGATGGAAGTATTGCGCCGCGGTGGTGCAATAGGCGACGCGCAGGTTGATGTCCGCCGCCGCTTCCAGAAACCGCTCGACCCGGGCGCTCGAATGATCGGGTCCCTGGCCTTCATACCCGTGCGGCAGCAGCAGCACCAGCGAGGGCATCAGGCCCCACTTGGCGCGCCCCGAGGTGATGAACTCGTCGATGATCACCTGCGCGCCGTTGATGAAGTCGCCGTACTGCGCTTCCCACACGACGAGCCGCGCCGGCGCCTGCATGTTGTAGCCGAACTCGAACCCGATTGTCGCGCACTCGGTCAGCGGGCTGTTGTAGATCTCGACGGCCGCCTTCGCCTGCGCGAGCCGCTGCAGCGGCACGTCGCGGTCGCCGGTGACCGCGTCGTGAAAGACGGCGTGGCGATGGCTGAAGGTGCCGCGCTCCACATCCTCGCCCGTGAAGCGGATCGAGATGCCGTCCTCGAGGATCGACGCGAACGCGAGGTCCTCGGCGGCCGCCCAGTCGATCGTCCGCTGCTCGGCATCGTCCAGCACCGTGCGCCGCTTGTCCCGGGCGCGCTCGAGCTTCTTGTGAATCGTGAAGCCCTGGGGGATGCGGGTGAGATCGGCGTTCAGGGCCTTGAGCCGATCGATCGACACCGCTGTCTTGGCCTGGCGCGCGACGCCGCGGGGCGGCGGTTCCGGATAGTGCTCCTGCGGCTGCGGGTTCTTCTGGACGGTCTCGTACGCCTGCTCCAGGGCCGTCATGTATTTCTTCACCAGCGCCGCCGCGCGTTCGGCGTCGATCTCGCCGCGCGCCTCCAGCGTTCGCGCCCAGATGTCGCGCACGGTCGGATGCGAGGCGATGATCTTGTACATGGCGGGCTGCGTGAACGACGGTTCGTCGCCTTCGTTGTGCCCGTGTCGCCGGTATCCGACGAGGTCGATCAGCGTGTCGCGCTTGAACCGGGCGCGGTACGCCGCCGTCATCCGCGCCACTTCGATCGCCGCTTCCGGGTCGTCGGCGTTGACGTGGAAGATGGGAATCTTGAAGCCGCGGGCGAGCCCGCTCGCGTACGACGTCGAGTACCGACTGCCGTGGCGTGGCCGTGAACCCGATCTGATTGTTCGCGATGATGTGCACCGTGCCGCCGACATCGTAGGTCCGCAGCCGCGACAGGTTCAGCGTTTCCGCGACGATGCCCTGGCCCGGGAAGGCCGCGTCGCCGTGAATCAGGATCGGAAGCGTGGAGGCTTTGTCGACGACCGGGGGGCCGGGCGCCGACGTGTCGGTGCAGGCAGCGCGTGCCATGCCCACGACGACCGGGTTCACGAACTCGAGGTGGCTCGGGTTCGGCGGCATCGAGATCGCGACCTCGGGCGCCGATTCCTCGCGTACGCGCGCGCGGGCGCCAGCGTGGTACTTCACGTCGCCGGTCCAGCCGAGATCCTCGCGGAAGGGCTGTTCACCGAGGGATTCCTTGAACTCGGCGAGCATCTGCGCGTAGCTCTTGTGCATGACGTGCGCCAGCACGTTGAGGCGGCCGCGGTGGGCCATCCCGATCAGCACGTGACGCACGCCGGCCATCGCCGAGTCCGCAATCAGCTCATCGACGATCGGGACCATCACGTCGAGACCTTCAATCGAGAAGCGCGTCTTGCCGACGAACGTCCGCTGCAGGAATCGCTCGAAGGTCTCGACTTCGGTGATGCGGTCGAGGAGTTCGACCGCCTCGAAGGGCTGATGCGGGGCGCGGAAGGTCCCGGCCTCGACGGCGTGGCGGAGCCACTCGCGCTCCTCGGGCACGAAGATGTGCGAGATGTCGTATCCGATGCTGGAGCAGTAGACCTTGCGGAGCCGGTCGATGGCCTCGCCGGCGTTCGCTGCGCCTTCCGCCAGCGGCCCGCCGGCCAGGCTCGCGGGCAGCAGGCGCAGATCGGCCTCCGTCAGCCCGTGCGTTTCGGGATGAAGCGAGGGGTCGCCAACCGGGTCCGACCCCAGGGGGTCGATCCGCGCGGCGAGATGGCCATAACGTCGAATCGATTCGGCGAGGTTGACGGCGCCGACGATGGCGCGGAGATCGGCGGCATCGGCTGGGGCCTGTCCCCATGCAGGAGCGCCGGGGACAGGCCCCAGCACCGGGGGCCCCGATCGTGCGAAGGCTTCCCGAGTGGCGGCGTCTACAGAGGCGGGATCGGCGAGGTAGCGCTCGTAGAGCTCGAGTGCATACGCTTCGTTGACCCCTCCCAGCCCCAGCCACTCGGACATAACCTTCCTATTCTAGCCGCCTTCAAGATCTCGTCGGTTCGGGGCGGGAAGTTTAGCGAAGGGTCAGCTCTTCATCTGATTCTTCGTCTTCGCTCCCTTCGCCGGAATCGTCTTCAGATACTGGAAGATCTTCCGCAGGTCATCGTCTGACATCTGCCCGTAGACGCGCGGCATCGCCTCGTCGATGGCCGTTCCGTTCGGGCGCTTGTGATCGCGAATCGAAGTGATGAAGTCGCTGTCCGTCCATCCGTCAAGGCCGACCGGCGTGAGGTTGGAGGCTCCCGGCGGTGGACCGCCGCCGCCCGTCAGCTCGGGCCCGTGGCAGCCGCGACAGCCAGCCGTGGAGATCAGATAGTCGCCGGCGGCGATCGGATTTGTCATGTCGCCCGGCGCGGCGAACTTGACGCTCGAGTGGTCGATCAGCTCGGCGACGAACATCGGAAAGCTGCCGAACACGCTCAGCGTGCGCGCCATGGGACCGATTCGGGCGGCAGGGAGCTCGCGATCGACGGGTGGCACGGACCGAATGTAGGCAATGAGCGCGGCAAGGTCCGCTTCAGTGAACTTGTAATCCGCCGACGGCATGAAGAGCACGGAATGGCGGTCTTTCCGCACACCGTGCACCATCGCGCGCACATAGTCGTCGTCGGAATACCTGGTCCCGATGCCGCCGCGGCCGCGGGTCAGGTTCGAGCCTGCCAGCCGTCCGAACATGAAGTTGTCGTCGAGGACCTTGCCGCCCAGGTCCTTGTCATGGCACTCGATGCAGAGCGAGACCTTTTCGACCAGGTGTTTTCCGCGCGCAACTGAGGTTGCGTCTGACGGGATGGTCACCTCGGGAGGCTTCACGCCGTAGGTCTTCGCGAGGAGCGCCGACGAGCGCCAGTAAACGTAGCCGACGAAGACCACAACGATCAGCACGAGCAGCAGGATCAAGCGGAGCAGCCATTTCAGGACGGTTTTCATATGCTCAACAGGCCAGTTGTGGAGGCGGGGCTTTAGCCCCGCCGTGAGTCAGTGTGGACACGGGGCTTCAGCCCCGCGCGCCGGTCACTCGATTCATTCAATGCGCTCGAACGTCCCGCGCTCGCGGTTCTTCCGCACGCCATTCCACGGGAAATGCGTGCCGTTCATCGCCACATACACGCCGGGTGGCAGCACCTGTACGAACGACAGCGCGCTTCCGAGGTTGAACAGCCCATCAGAGCTCCCGAAGGCGTAGGGCACCATCGCCCCTGTAAGGACGATCGTCTTCCCCGGGACGTTCCGCGCGAGCACGGCGGCGGTCTCGACCATCGTGTCGGTGCCATGCGTGATGACGATTGCAGCCTCGGAACAGTCGCCACATCTCCGCGCGACCGTGAGGCGATCGTCGTCGCTCATCTGAAGGCTGTCCATCAGCATCACCGTTTCGACGGTCACTGGCACGCTGGATCGTCCGAGGCGCAGCATCTCCTCGACGTGTGTCACCTTGAACGAGAGCGTCCCGGTGATCTCGTCGTAGGTCTTGTCGAAGGTGCCGCCGGTCACGAGGAGACGGATCATCGCTAACGGATTCTACAAGACCCAGCGCAGTTACCCGGGTTGCCCGGGTTACTCAGGTTGCCCGGGTTGATGGAGGTTCCTCGGGTTCACCCGGTTCGCAGCCTCGCCAACCGGGGCAACCTGGGCAACCTGATTAACCCGGGCAACTGTAGAATCCTTTGATGTCTGAGCGAATGGAGGCGGTGCAGTCGCCGATTATCCCGATCGTCGGCGAGTGGATCCGTCAGACGCCGGGCACGATCTCGCTGGGGCAGGGCATGGTCGCATACGGACCGCCGCCCGAGGCGCTCGCGGCAATCGCGCCCTTTCTCACCGATCCCCAGGCGCATTGCTACGGGCCGGTCGAGGGTCTCCCGGATCTCGTCGAGAGGCTCGGTCAGAAGCTGACCACCGAGAACCGTCTCGATCTGGATCGGACTCGAATCTTCGTGACCGCCGGCGGCAATCTCGCGTTCATGAACGCCGTCCTGGCCATCGCCGACCCGGGCGACGAGATCGTGCTGCAGACGCCGTTCTACTTCAATCACGAGATGGCCATCGTCATGGCCAGCTGCCGGCCGGTGGCGGTCGCAACCGACCACCAGTATCAGCCCCGTCTCGACGCGATCCGGGCCGCGATCACGCCTCGCACCCGCGCCATCGTGACGATCTCGCCGAACAATCCGAGCGGTGCGGTCTACGCCGAAGGCGACCTCCGTGCCGTGAACGCGCTCTGCGCCGAGCGCGGGCTGTACCACATCACCGACGAGGTCTACGAATACTTCACCTACGAGTCCGCGCCGCACACCTCTGCCGGGTCGGCGCCCGGCGCGGCGGCGCATACGATCTCGATCTACTCGCTTTCGAAGGCGTATGGGTTCGCCAGCTGGCGCATCGGCTACATGGTCGTCCCGGAGACGCTGGCCACGGCCGTCAGCAAGATCCAGGACACGATGCTCATCTGCGCCCCGCATATCTCGCAGGCCGCCGCCATCGGCGCACTCCGTGCGGGCCGGGCCTACTGCGATCGTCACGTCGGCACGCTCGCGCGCGTCCGGACACGTGTGCTGGATCGGCTGTCGGCCGTCGGCGATTTCTGCGACGTGCCAACCGCGGCAGGGGCGTTCTATTGCCTCTTGCGGGTCCACACGGCGATCGACTCGATGACGCTGGCAGAACGTCTGACCCGCGAACACCGCGTGGCGACGGTGCCCGGCACGACCTTCGGGCTGAACGATGGCTGCTATTTGCGGGTCTCGTATGGCGCGCTCGAAGCAGAGACGGTCGATGAGGGCGTCGGGCGGCTTGTCGAGGGGCTCAAGAACATCGTGGGTTGATCGGGTTACACGGGTTGCCCGGGTTACACGGGTTGCGCGTGGCGGTCTGCGGCGTTGCGTCGCGAACCGTTGGAGGCATGCCGCGCAGGCGTCAGACGGCCACTCGCGAGTGCAGGCCGTGATGTCGGGTTGGGGATGGGGCGACACGCGAAGCGAACCACCCCAACCCGCACTTTTATCTGACGGATCGCCGGAGCCGCGAGTGGCCGGCGTGCCGACCGGTTCGCGACGCCAACGGCGCAGGCCGGTTGCCGGGTTACGACCGGGTGGGCAGACGACCCGGTCGCGGACACGGGTTGAGCAGGTTACACGAGTTGGTCAGGTTGATTGAGGAGTGACGATGAAGAAGGCGATGCAGGCGGTGGTGGCTGTTGGCCTTGTCGTCGTTGGCTACGGACTCGGGCGGGCGCAGACGGCGCCGTTGAAGTCAGGCGTGATGACGAGCGCGCAGGCCGCAGTTGAGGATTCCGGCGCGTGGGGAGCATTCAGAAAGAGCTTCGGCGGCCCATCGCTGGCCAGCGCTGACGTCCTGGCGGGGATCGGCGACATCAAGGCCGGTGCCGAGAATCATCCAGCGCACACGCACGCCGACGAGGAGTTCCTGTATCTCGCCGAGGGCACCGGCACCTGGACGCTCGGCGACGCGCAGATTCCCGCGAAGGCCGGCGATACGCTCTATGCCGAGCCGAACGTGCTCCACGGGTTCAGGAACACGTCCGACAAGCCAGCGAAGTTCTTTGTTGTGAAGTGGAGAACGAAGTCAGCTCGAGATCGCTACAGTTGTGGAGGCGGGGCTTCAGCCCCGCCGGGCACGAACTGTGGGTGTTCTGTTTACTTGATGAACAGCATCTCCCGGTACGTCGGGAGCGGCCAGATCTCATGCGGGATCGTGAGCTCCAGGGCGTCGCCCGCGTCCCGCAGGCCGTCCATGATCGGGATGACCTTGTCGCGGAAGTACTTCGCGTGCTTCTCGGCGCTGTCGCCCGAGTGCTCGAGCGCCTTTGCCAGCGTGTCGGCCTGTATCTTCAGTTTGTCGATCAGCCTGGCCAGCGTCAGCGCGAGCGCTTTGCCCTGCTTCGATACCGCGCCGGCCGACTTCGAGGCCGCAACCGATTCGCCCACCTGCTTCTGGTATTGCAGCGCCGCCGGAAGGATATAGCGGTTAGCGATGAGCACCATCAGCTGCGCTTCGATGTTGATCGTCTTGTTGTAGGCCTCGTAGTTGATCTCCTCGCGCGCGTGAAGCTCGCGCGCGTTCAGGACCTTCTGCTTCTCGAACGCCTTGATGACCGCCGGCGTGACGAGCTCGGGCAGCGAGTCGACCGTGTTGCGCAGGTTGAGCAGGCCGCGCTTCTTCGCGTCCTTCTGCCACTCGTCGGCGTAGTTGTTGCCGTTGAAGATGATCCGCTTGTGCTGCTTGATGATCTTCGGCAGGAGCGCCCAGGCGGCGGCTTCGGCCTTCTTGCCGCCGGCGACGGCCTTTTCGAGCTCGGTGGCGATGGTGTCCAGCGCGTCGGTCACCGCCACGTTCAGGCAGATGTTCGGCATCGCGATGCTCTGGCCCGACGACACCGCGCGGAACTCGAATTTGTTGCCGGTGAACGCGAACGGGCTGGTGCGGTTGCGGTCGCCCGGATCGCGGGGCAGCTTCGGCAGCACGCTGACGCCGGTGTCGAGCTCTCCACCCTTCTTCGCGGCGGCAATCTTCCCCCGCTCGATCTGATCGAAGAGATCGGTGAGGACCTGGCCGAGGAAGATTGAGATGATCGCCGGCGGCGCTTCATTCGCCCCGAGCCGGTGATCGTTCCCGGCGCTGGCGATCGACGCCCGCAGCAGCCCCTGCCAGGTGTCGACGGCGCGAAGTACCGCTGCGCAGAAGACGAGGAACTGCAGGTTCTCGTGCGGCGTGTCCCCGGGGTTCAGGAGGTTGTTCCCGAGGTTGTCGCTCATGCTCCAGTTCAGGTGCTTGCCCGATCCGTTGACGCCGGCAAACGGCTTCTCATGGAGCAGGCACGCGAGCCCGTACTTCGGCGCGACGCGCTTCAGCGTCTCCATGATCATCATCTGGTGATCGGTGGCGACGTTGGCGTTCTCGAACACCGGCGCGATCTCGTACTGGCTCGGCGCCACTTCGTTGTGCCGCGTTTTCACCGGGACGCCGCACTTGTAGAGCTCGAGCTCGACGTCCATCATGCACGCCAGCACGCGCTCGGGGATGGCGCCGAGGTACTGGTCTTCCATCTCCTGGCCCTTCGGCGGCTTCGCGCCGAACAGCGTGCGGCCGGCGTTGATCAGATCGGGCCGGTTGAAATAGAAGTGCCGGTCGATCAGGAAGTACTCCTGCTCTGGACCGCACGTCGTGATGACGCGCTTGGCATTCGAGCCGAACAGCTTCAGGATCCGGAGCGCCTGCACCGACAGCGCTTCCTGCGAGCGCAGCAGCGGCGTTTTCTTGTCGAGCGCTTCGCCGGTCCAGCTCACGAACGCCGTCGGAATCACCAGCGTCGAGCCGTTCGGATTCACGAGCAGCCATGGCGGGCTCGTCGGATCCCAGGCGGTGTACCCGCGCGCCTCGAACGTGCTGCGCATCCCGCCCGATGGGAAGCTCGAGGCGTCGGGCTCGCCCTTGATCAGCTCCTTGCCGCGGAACTCCGCGACCGCCTTGCCGCCACCGTTCGGGTTGAAGAAGCTGTCGTGTTTTTCCGCCGTGATGCCGGTGAGCGGCTGGAACCAGTGCGTGTAGTGCGTCGCACCGTGCTCGAGCGCCCAATCCTTCAGCGCCGTGGCGACCTGGTCGGCGACGGAGCCGTCGAGGGGCTCGCCGTTGACAGCTGTCCGCTGCAACGCCGCGTACGCCGGCTTCGACAGCCGCGCCTTCTGAACATCGTCGTTGAACGTCAGCGAACCGAATGCGTCGGTCATCTTCGGCAGCTGGCCGCTAACACGGCCCATTGTCTCGCCCCAGTCGATGATCCCTTGGATGGCGTCGCGCAGCGGTGCAGATCCCATCGGTGGTCCTTTCCAGAATGAATGAGAAATCCGTCGAGGTGGCTCGGAAAGCGAATTATGCACGCCTTGAGCAGGCAGTGTGCAAGAAGATTGCGCAGATCTGCTGATTTTGGCGCTTGAATATTGCCAAGTGACGCTCAATTCATGCATGTCGTGCAGAAATTCGATGTCACCGGGCCGCCCGAGGCGGCAGAAATGGCGTGGTTGTAGAATGCCGGGTCCCCATGTCTCATCCCACGTCCTCACGCGCCGCCCTGACTCTGGCGGCGCTGGGCGTGGTCTTTGGCGACATCGGCACCAGTCCCCTCTACGCGCTGCGCGAGTGCTTCTACGGCCAGCACGGCATCGCTCCGACGCCGGCCAACGTCATGGGCGTACTGTCGCTCATCGTCTGGGCCCTGGTGCTGGTCATCTCGGTGAAATACGTCAGCTATGTGATGCGGGCCGACAACCATGGGGAGGGTGGGATCCTCGCGTTGATGGCCCTCATCCCGCCCACGTACCGCGGGCCGCACAGCCGCGGCGTGCTGCTCGCGCTGGGGCTGGTCGGCGCGGCGCTCTTATACGGTGATGGCGTGATCACGCCTGCCGTCTCAGTGCTGGGCGCCGTGGAAGGTCTGCACACGGTCACGCCCGCGCTCGACGCGTACGTGGTTCCGCTGTCGGTCGTGATCCTGGCGGGCCTGTTTCTCGTGCAGTACAGCGGCACGGCACGCGTGGGCGCGATGTTCGGGCCCGTGATGATCGTGTGGTTTGTCACCATCGGGATTCTTGGCCTGCGCTGGATTGTCGAGTTTCCCGGTGTCCTCGCCGCGATCAACCCGGTGCACGCGATCGAGTTCTTTGCCGCGAACGGGTACCACGGGTTCGTCGTGCTCGGCGCGGTCTTTCTGGTGGTCACCGGCGGCGAAGCGCTGTACGCGGACATGGGGCACTTCGGGGCCGGGCCGATCCGCCTGGCGTGGTTCGGCCTGGTGATGCCGGCGCTGCTCCTGAACTATTTCGGGCAGGGCGCGATTCTCATCGCGAACCCCGAGACCGCCGAATCGCCGTTTTACCATCTCGCGCCCGCGCCGCTCGTACTGCCGCTCGTGATCCTCGCGACGGCGTCGGCCACGATCGCGTCCCAGGCCCTGATCTCGGCGGTGTTCTCGCTGACGCGGCAGGCCGTGCAGCTCGGATACAGCCCGCGCGTCGAGATTCGCCACACCTCGGCGACGACAATCGGTCAGATTTACGTGCCGACGGTGAACTGGCTGCTGGCGATCGCCACCATCACGCTCGTGCTGACGTTCCAGTCCTCGAGCGCGCTGGCTGCGGCCTACGGTATCGCGGTGACGGCGACGATGGCGATCACGACCGTGCTGGCCTACGTGGTGGCACGGCAGGTCTGGCACTGGAATCGGTGGGCCGCCGGCAGCGTCACCGCGATCTTCGTGATCGTCGACCTGGCGTTCTTCGGGGCCAACGCCCTGAAAGTCCTCCACGGCGGCTGGGTCCCGATCGTCCTGGCATCGGCGGTCTATCTGCTGTTCTCGACCTGGAAGAAGGGCCGCCAGATTCTGGGCGCGCGCCTGCGCGAGCGCGCCTATCCGTTCGATCTTTTCCAGAAGGACCTGCTGCGCATCCGGCCGTACCGCGTGCCTGGCACGGCGATATTCATGACCGGCAGCGGTGCCGGTGTACCGCCGACGCTCATTCACAACCTGCGGCACAACAAGGTGCTGCACGCCAGCGTCGTGCTCCTCACGGTGGTGACGCAGGATGTGCCCGTCGTGCCGGCCGACGAGCGAGTCGGCGTGGAACCGCTCGGATCCGGCTTCTTCAAGGTGACCCTGCGTTACGGCTTCGTCGAGGAGCCGGACGTGCCGAACGCGATGATCGAAGCACGCGCGAAGCGGCTGCCGATCGACAAGGACGACATCACGTATTTCCTGGGCCGCGAAACGCTGCTGTCGACCGACCATCCTGGCATGGCGCGATGGCGCGAACGGCTGTTCGCGATCATGTCGCGCAACGCGATGCGGGCCACGGCCTTCTTCCGGATCCCACCCGAGCGGGTCGTCGAGCTCGGGATGCAGGTGGAGCTCTGACCCGGGCAACCTGAGCGAGGCGGGGCTTAACCCGTGTGAGGCGGGGCTTCAGCCCCGCCGATGCCCGCGGTTACCCTGAAGGGCTGCCTCCACTTGTCGGCGCCATCCCGTACAGGCGCCGCTCGCCACGTTGAATACGTCATCAGGAGGAAGCTGCATGAGCAAACCGATCGTCGGCCTGATTCTCGGTGGGATCCTCGGCGCCTTGGACGGCCTGAGCGCGCTCCTGTCGGCGCCGGAGGTGAAGCCGATGATCGCCGGGATCGTCGTCGGCTCCACGATCAAAGGGCTGATTGCTGGCGTCCTGATCGGGCTGTTTGCTCGCAGGAAGGCCTCAATGCCTGCGGGCCTCCTGGTGGGATTCGGCATCGGGCTGCTGCTGGCGTTTCTCATCGCGGCGATCCCAGAGGCCGATGGCAGCCACTACTGGTGGGAAATCATGTTGCCCGGCAGCCTCGTCGGATTGATCGTCGGATACGCCACGCAGCGGTACGGGCGCCCCGTGGAGCGCAGGGCGTGATCTCGTTGCCTGTGGAGGCGGCCCTTCAGGGCCGCCGATCGGCGGGGCTAAAGCCCCGCCTCCACAAGCTGCCGATCCGTTACAGTCCGGCCACTAGCAGCAAGACTATTCGCATGAGCAGGTATGCGACCACGAGCAGGATCGCGACTCGATACGTCCTGCCGAAGCGCGCGATTCGCTCGATGGCCGTCTCCTGGTGCGCTTCGACGCGCAGGCCATCGAGGTAGCGCGACAGCTCCACGCCGAAGGCTTCGGCGGTCGGGTAGCGCGTCCCGGGATCGCGCCGCATCGCGCGATCGCGAATCGCCACGACGGCTCTGGGTGAGTCACCCGCCCCGCCGTGTGCCGGATCGAGCAACCAGCCGAGCAGCGCTCCGAGCGCGTAGACGTCCGCACGCGCATCCGCACTCGCGGCATCGCCCCGCTCCTGCTCCGGCGCCATGAACCCGGGCGTACCAATCACCGTGCCTGCTTTCGTCGAGCGGGATGGCGGTGCGTTCAGCATCTCCTGTGGAGGCGGGCGCTTTAGCCCCGCCGGCTCCCGCCCCGCCGGCTTCAGCCCCGCGAACGTCCGGTTCCACGGCGTCGCTATCCACCTTGGCAGTGCCCCAGTCCATGACGAGCACCTGCCCGAACGGGCCGATCATGATGTTCGACGGCGTGAGGTCGCGGTGCACGACTCCGTGCGCATGAGCGAACGCGACGGCATCGGTCACGCGCGCGAGCAGCCGGAGCCGCTCCGGCAGCGACGGGATTGTGGGTGCCAGTTCGTCGAGCCGGCTGCCGCGCACGAGCGTCATCACGTAGAAGGCGCGGCCGTCGGGCAGGACGCCTGCGTCGTGCACCGGCACGATGCCCGGATGCTCCAGCCGTGCCAACACGCCCGCTTCCATCCGGAGCCGTGCGACGCTCGCGCCGTCAGCGAGACCGCTCAGGACCTTCAAGGCGACCTGGCGATCGAGCTCGCGATCGCGCACGCAATACACCCGTCCCATGCCGCCGCGACCGAGCGGCGCGATGAGCTCGTATCGCGTGCCACTCAAGTCCGGCAGGTCCGCGACGTCCTGCAGGTGACGAAGGGTCGAATCGGAGATCATGTTCGCGTGCAGCACGCGGGGCTAAAGCCCCGCCGCCACATTGTGCTGCAGTTGTGGAGGCGGGGCTTCAGCCCCGCGCCTCGCCGGCGTTGACTCCGCAGTCGCCGAGAATCGCTCTCGCCTCGGACTCGAATTCCTCGTCGCTCGCACAGGCGTCGCGCAGCAGCCGGAGCACGTGAGCACGGAACGCACGGCGGACCGCCGCGAGCCGGTTGGTCACGTCGTTCACTGTCCATCCGCGGGCGTCGGCGAGCGCCTTGTACCAGGGGCGATCGGCGGCGTCGAGATCGGCGAGATCGCACGCCGCAAAGAGCGCGAAGTGCGCCTCGCGCCCATCGGCCCGGTACTCGCGCTCGACCGCGTCGACCGCGCGGCTGAAGAGCGCGCGCACGAACTCCTGCTGGAACCACGCGTCGAGATCGGTGTCGCCGGCGATCTCGATTGGCCGCACTTCGCCCTCCGCCGAGACGAAATCGAGTGGCCCGACCGTCGTGTCGCCGCCGCGCTTCAGCCGCCGCGCCGCCTTGGCGTCGTTTGCCGCGAGGCGATCGACGCCCACACGGAGCCAGGTGCGAAAGCGTGCCTTCGACGGGTCGTAGCCAGTGAGAAAGTCCCGCTCGAACGCGCGGGCGAAGAACTCCTGCGTCAGGTCCTCCGCGTGTGCCGCCGACAGTCGCCACCGGGCGCGCAGGTATTTGTAGATGGGCCGCCAATAGGCGGAGATGAGCGAGTCCCACGCCAGGCGGCGTTCGCTCTCGGTGTCGGCCCGTAGCCGCTGGATTGCCGAATGCCGCGTCTGCGGGAACACGCCCGCATTGTAACGTCTGTCGTTTAGCGACTGTTGTGGAGGCGGGGCTTCAGCCCCGCGATCCCGGTTGTGGAGGCGGGGCTTCAGCCCGCGATACTCAGTTGTGGAGGCGGGGCTTTAGCCCCGGATCGCCGGTCGGTTGTCGTGGTCGTTGTGATTCACGACCGCCCACATCGACTGCCGGCGTCCGCCTACGCGGGAGACGTCGATACCACGTTCGAGTTTCCACGTGGAATCGTGAGCCACACCTGGCAGCTGCGGAAACAGCTGCGTGGGTGATTGGATCAATTACTGCGACGGCTCTGTGCGTTTGGATTCGCGCTAGATGCGAACTGTTTCATGCCGGATCACGTCCACCTGCTGACTCGAGGCCATTCGCGACGACGCGTCCCTCGTCGTGTGATCAGTCGTTGGAAGCAAACGACAGGGTTCCAGTTCAAACAGAAGCGTGGCAGTTCGACTCTGGCAAACCAGCTTCTTCGATCGCAGAATGCGGGAGGACGAGTCGAGCGCGGTAGTCGCCGCGTATATCCTCGGGAGCCCTGTTCGAGCCCGCATTGCAGTACGGTAGGCGAGTATCCGTTTGCCTGAAGCGCGCCGCCATCAACGCGGCCCCGGGCCCCGTCGCCACAAACCCGCGGGGCGATCAGGAAGCCGCGCCGCCACAAACCTGCGGGGCCAAACCCGCCGCCACATTGGGTCGCGGGGCTGAAGCCCCGCCTCCACAACAGTGTGGGCACAACAGTGTGGGTTGGAGGTCAGACGTCGAGTTCGTCGGCCTCCTCGGCGCGATCCATGATGAACCGGAAGCGCGCGGACGCGTCCTTGCCCATCAGCTCGTTGATCACGCGGTCGGTCACGATCTGATCGCCGATCTCCACCCGCAGCAAGCGCCGCGTTTTCGGGTTCAGCGTCGTCTCCCACAGCACCTTCGGCATCATCTCGCCCAGGCCCTTGAATCGCGTGATCTCGGGCGTGGCGCGGCCGTTCGGGCCGCGGCTGGCGGTCTTCAGCACCTGCGCTTTCTGCGCTTCATCCAGGGCCCAGTGCGTCTCTTTGCCGATGTCGATGCGATAGAGCGGCGGCTGCGCGAGGTAGACGCGCCCCGTCTTGATCAGCTCCGGCATGTGACGGTAGATGAACGTGAGGAGCAGCGTCGCGATGTGGTTGCCGTCGGAATCGGCGTCGGCCAGGATGATGACCCGGCCGTAGCGGAGACGCGACAGGTCGAAGTTCTTGCCAAGGCCGCAGCCCAGCGCGGTGACCAGGTCGGAGAGCTCCTTGTTCTCCAGCACTTTTGCCAGCGACGCGCTCTCGGTGTTCAGCACCTTGCCGCGCAGCGGCAGGATCGCCTGCCGGTTGCGATCGCGCCCCTGCTTCGCGGATCCGCCGGCCGAATCCCCTTCGACGATGAAGATCTCGGAATCGTCGCGGTCCGAGCTCGAACAGTCGCTCAACTTACCCGGCAGCGCCATGCGCGCCGTCGTCGCGCTCTTGCGCGTCACTTCCTGCTGCGCCGCACGGCTCGCTTCGCGCGCCCGTGCCGCGAGGATGATGCGCGCGACGATCGACTCGGCGACGCTGCTGTTGTGATTCAGCCAGTGCTCCAGCGCCGGCCGGATCGCCCCATCGACGGCCGAGACCAGCTCGGGATTGTTCAACCGATCCTTGGTCTGTCCCTGGAACTGCGGCTCGGCGATGAAAAGGCTGAGGACGCCGGTCATCCCTTCGCGGATGTCGTCGGCCGTGAGCGTCACTCCCTTTGGCGTCAGGTTGTGCGTCTCGATGAAATTTCGGACCGCCTTGCCGATGCCCGCGCGCAGGCCGTTCTCGTGGGTGCCGCCCGAGCCGGTGGGGATGCCGTTCACGTAGCTGCGCAGGTGCTCATCGGTCGCTTCGGTCCACTGCAGCACGCAGTCGAGGCGCAGGCCGTTCTCGCGGTTGACCGCGAACGGCTGCTCGTGGACCGGCTTCGCGACGCGCTCAGTGATGATCTTGCGGAGGTAATCGACGATGCCTTCGTCGTGCTCGTAGGCGACCTTGTCCTTCGTGACCTGGTCATCGAAGGAGACCTTCACGCCCTTGTGCAGATAGCTGACGACCTCGAGCCGCTCGCGGATGGTCGCCGCGTCGAACTCGATTTTCGGAAAGATGGTCGGGTCGGGATGGAAATACACCGTCGTCCCGCTGCCGCGGGCGGGGCCGATCTTCTTGACCGGCGCCACCGGCTTGCCCTGCCGGAATCGCATCTCCCACTGCGATCCGTCGCGCTTGACCGTCGCGATCAGCTCTTTCGAGAGCGCGTTGACGACCGACGCGCCGACGCCGTGGAGCCCGCCCGCCGTCTTGTAATTGGTGCCCTCGAACTTGCCGCCGGCGTGGAGGACGGTGAAGATCACTTCGAGCGCGCTCTGATGCGTCTTCGGATGCTTGTCGACCGGAATCCCGCGGCCGTCGTCCACGATCGTGACCGACGATCCGTCCTCGTGCAGGGTCACGGCGATGGTGGACGCGAAGCCGTTCATGGCTTCATCGACCGCGTTGTCGAGAATCTCCCACACCAGATGGTGCAGGCCCGCGCTGCCCACGCCGCCGATGTACATGCCGGGCCGCTTGCGAACGGGCTCCAGACCTTCGAGAACCGTGATGTCTTTCGCCGAATAGGACGACATTCCGAGACGAGATGGTACTACGGGTTGATCGGGTTGGTCGCGTGGATCGGGTCGATCGGGTTGGCCGAACTGAAGTTCGGCCCTACTGCAGTCGGGCCGATTACTGCGGCTTCTTGTAGGTGATGTAAAAACTGTTCTTCGGGAAATCGAACGACTGATCGCGTGTGAAGCCGGCGTCGGTCATCCAGCGTTCCAGATCGTCGGGCGTGTAGCGCATCGCCTCGTGGCCACCGGGCCAATCGTTCGTGAAATCGATCACGGCGACGCGGCCGCCTGGCTTGAGATATCGGTACAGGGTGCGGGCGTAGGTCGGTTTGTCCGGCAGGTGATGGAACGTGTCGCAGATGAAGATGACGTCAACGGCCTGCGGGAGCTTCGGATCGTCCGCCGCGGCGAGCACGGTGGTGAGATTTTTCAGCCCGGACCGCTTGGCCGAGCTCTCGACGATCTTCAGGAGAGCAGGATCGATGTCGACGGCGTAGGCCGTGCCGTCTGGCGCGACCGCCCGGGCAAGGGCGCGGGTGAACAGGCCCGACCCCGATCCGAGATCGACCACCACTTGACCGGATGTCAGGCCGAGGGCGCCAACCACCCGCGCCACTTCCATCCGCTCGACACGTTCGCGGGTCTCGAGGAAGCGTGCGTACCCTTCCGGATCGCGCTGCTGGGCGGCGAGCCCGGCAAGGGCTAGCATCAGGCCGGCCACCAGCCGCAACCCCCAACCCGCAATCCGCAATCTCACGACTCGCTCTTGGCCTTCGCCCTCTTCCGTGCGAGAGGAGCCCGCACGGTCTTGGCCCCCTTTCGTGTGGGCGTCGTCGTCGCCGCGCGCGGCGCCGCAGCCTTCCGCGTGCGCTTGCGCGGGATCTCGTAAGGCTGCGCGACGTTCCCGGGGCCGATACTGAGATCCTCGTCCTCGGACCGGCGGCGGGTCTCGATGGGCGTGGCGTCGATGATCGACGTGGTATCGGCGTCGGTGATGCGAGTGAAGCGCGTTTCGGACACCACGGTGTCGCCGGCTGCAACCGCCGTGTCTCCCGCATCTCCCACAGCGCTGTCCCCGGCAGGCTCGCGCTCGACTTCGGCCGATCGGATCTCGGGCTTGGTGAAGTTCGCCCCCGGGAACACGCGGAGCACGCCTTGCCGGTCGCGGTCCAGCCGCAGCAGCCCCTCGCGCTGACAGGCCCGCAGAAAGTCCACGATGCCGGGAAATCCGAGCTTCCGCTCGTCGAACGTGTCGTCGGCGTTGCGGAAGAACTGACGCATCTGACGGATGTACATCGGCCAGCGCGGCGTCTGCTTCGCCTTCGCGAACAGGCTGGATGCGAGCCGCGCGGCGTCTTCAATTTGTTGCTGTGAAGGCGCCGCCACGCGCGGCTGGGCCCCTTCGGTTGGCGCGACGTCGTCTTTCGTCCCTTCAACGACCTCTGACGCGTCGGCCGGCGTGTCGGCCGCCTGCGCTTCCGCGACCGGTGGCGGCGGCTCCGAGGGCGGTGACTGATCGGAGACGAGCGCCGACAGATTGTTCTCGGCGAGCTCGACCAGCACGCTCCGTCCGGCCTGCCGCAGCGTGACGACCCCCCGCTCGGCGACCTTCTCGATGAAATCGCGGAACGTGCTCGCGCCGTAGTCGCGCTCCGAGAACGTGGAGTCGAGCTGCAGCAGCGTGCTCTTCAGCAGCCCGAGCTGCGGCGTCACCTCGCGATCCGCCAGGACCTTGAGGGCGCGTTTCACGATCGGGAGCGCCTTGTCGACATCCGCGGTGCCGCCCACGGTGCCGGGCCGCGCGCGGCCGCTGCCGACGCCGCGACGCGTGACAGTCAGGTTTTCGTAGGCGATGAACTCGTGGCAGTTCTTCTGCATCACGAGGCTGGTGAACTGCCGTCCGCCGACGACGAACACCTTCTTGTCGTACTGCTTCAGCTTTTCGACGAGGGTGATGAAGTCCGAGTCGCCGCCGACGATGACGAAGGCGTTGATGTGGTCGTGGGTGAACGCCATCTCGAGCGCGTCGAGGGCGAGGTTGATGTCCGCGCCGTTCTTGTCTCCACCGGGCGTCAGGTTGCGCTGCACCATACGAATCGCATGCTGCGACAGCTGCCGGCTGTAGTCGCCGGCGCGCTTCCAGTCGCTGTAGGCGACCTTGGTCACGACCTCGCCGCGTTCCTTGACGGCTTCGAGCACGACGCCGATATCGAACGGCGCACTCAGGGTGGACTTCACGCCGATCTCGATGTTGTCGAAATCGATGAAGACCGCAATCTTCAATCGGGATTCTGTCAATGGGTTGTCCTACGGTTTGGTGATGGCACGCCGCTGTCGGTCCGGCGGAAGAACGCTCGGGGAGGCTGCGGAACGAAAGCGTGCAGGAAGCGTCCGTCGTACCGCAGCGCCGCGGACGTCGATCGCCCGGACGCGCTAGAGTTGCAAACACGCGGGGCTAAAGCCCCGCCGCCACAGGTGCCGGGCGTTGGCCGGGCCCCAAGGGCAACCCTACAACAATAGCACGTGAGTTGCAGTAGGGCCGAACTATCATTGTTCCGGCAAGTCGGGGACGGTGGGAACGACCCGCTCGAAGCGGCCGCGCTGGAGGAGCTCCCGTCCCTTGCCGCCGCGGCCGGTCACTTCGTATTTGGCGGTGCTGATCGTCTGCTCCGCGCCCCGGCTCGTCTCCACGGTCAGCAGATCGCGGTCCCCGGTCGACGCCACGAACCCCAGGACCGCGTCGTCTTCCGGCTGCAGCTTGATCAGGATGACGCCGCGCCCGGGACCCGACAGGAAGTTGATCTCCTCGACCGGACACAGCATCGCCCGGGCGGCGCGCGTCGCCGCAATCATCACCTCGCGGCCGGTGATGGCGGACACGCCGACGACCTCGGCGCCCTCGGCCGGGCGCGCATAGCGGCGGCCCGCCCGCGTGCTCGGTTCGACCAGGCCATCCAGCCCGAAGCGCAGGCTGTAGCCGTCGCTGCGTGACCGCCACCGCGTGGACCGGCGGGACGGCACCCTCCTTCGCCGGCGCGATGGTGCCGATGCGGCGCGGATCGAGGCTCATCGCACCAACCACGCGCTCGCCATCCCGCAGCTTGAACAGCTTCTGAATCGGCTCGCCGTATCCGGTGGACGCAGGCACATCGACGATGCGGCAGGAATAGGCAATGCCGGCGTTCGTGAAGAACACGGCCGATGCGCGGGTGCTGCCGGGCAGCACCGCCACCACGGAATCGCCTTCGCGCAATCGTGTCGTCGCGAGGTCCTTGACCTCCTTCTGCCGCTTGACCCACCCATCGCGCGACACGATGACGACGTTGTCCTCCTCGACGATGAAGTCGTCGGCGGAGTATTCGACCTCGCCTTCGTCGGATGCGAGCTCGGTGCGCCGCGGATCTTTCTTGGGATCGGCGTACGCTTTCTGCACCTCCTCAATCTCCTGCCGCACGACCTTCCAGCGATCGTCCTCGCTTTTGAGAAGCCCCGAGATCTGCCGGGCGCGCTTGCGCTTCTCGGCGAGCTCGTTGGTGATGACGAGAATCTCGAGCCGCGCCAGCCGGTAGATCTTCAGCTCGAGGATTGCGTCCGTCTGGTCGGCATCCAGCTCGAACCGCTTCATGATTCGCTCCGCGGCGTCGGCCTTGCCTTCCGACTTGCGGATGATGCGGAGAATCTCGTCGAGCGCGTCGAAGACCTTCTCGAACCCCTCGAGGATGTGAATGCGCCGCTGCAGGGCCTGCAGCTCGTGCTCCAGCCGCGCGGTGACGACGTCGAGGCGGAACTTCAGGAAGTACCAGAGCACCTGGTGCAGATCGAGGCGCTCGGGGCGGCCGACCTCGGTGTTCTCGGTCGGCACCAGGCAGGTGAGGTTGACCGGCACCGTCGTCTGGAGCGGCGTGTGCTTCCAGAGGTACGCCATCACCAGCTTGGGATCGACGTCGCGCTTCAGCGTCAGCTCGATGCGCACGTCATCGGTCGAGACGTCCTTCACGTCGACGAGCGGCGGCAGCTTGCGCGACAGGACCACCTCGGCGATGCGCTCGACCAGCGTCGACTTGTTCACCATGTACGGGACGCTGGTGATGTAGATCGTCTGGCTGCCGCGGGTCGTCTCGCCCATGCGCCACGTGCCGCGCACACGTATGCCGCCCGAGCCTGTCCTGTAGATTTCCTTCATCTCCTCCGACGAGTTGAGAATCTGCCCGCCGGTGGGGAAGTCGGGTCCTTTCACCCAGCGACAGAGCTGCGCCGTGGTGAGATCGGGATTGTCGAGCAGCTTCAGCAGGGCCGTGCAGATCTCGCCGAGATGATGGGGCGGGATGCTGGTGGCCATCCCGACGGCGATGCCGGTGGCGCCGTTGACCAGGAGATTGGGAATCCGGGCCGGCAAAACGACCGGCTCGGTCCGCGTGCCGTCGTAGTTCGGCCGGAAGGGAACGGTGTCCCGATCGATTTCGCCCAGGAGCTCGTCGCTCAGGCGCGCGAGGCGGCATTCGGTGTAGCGCATCGCTGCGGCGCTGTCGCCGTCGAGCGAGCCGAAGTTCCCCGAGCCATCGATGAGCGGCGAGCGGAGCGAAAACGGCTGCGCCATCCGCACGAGCGTCTCGTAGATGGCCGCGTCGCCGTGCGGGTGGAAGCTTCCCATCACGTCGCCGACCACCTTCGCGCACTTCCGGTGTTTGACGTCGGCTGTGAGGTTCTGCTGCCACATCGTGTAGAGGATGCGGCGCTGGACCGGCTTCAGGCCGTCGCGGACATCGGGGAGCGCGCGCGAGGTGATGACCGACAGCGCGTAGTTCAGGTATCGCGCCTGCGCCGCCTCGTGCAGCGCGACGCTGGTGCCATCGCCGCCGGATCCCGACCCGCCGCCCGACGGCGGCCCCGGCGTATTTCCGTTCCCGTCATCCGCTGGCAGATCCCAGAGTGAAGGTTCGCGTGAATCTCGTTTGGCCATCAACGCCGGACACGTTAACAAGAAATCGCGCGCCCGCGAAGTCTTGAAATGTGGACGCGGAGCAGCGCCGGCCCATCGCGCTAGCGTTGCCGGCTCGTGGCCTCAAGGGAGCTGACGCTCGAAACCGCGCCTCCGTCCGCTCACGTTTCAGACTGACGCCGAGAGCGCGCCTCCTACCCGGCCTGGCGGTGGAGAAGAACTCTGACGGAGGCCTACGGAGCTCGCGCTCGAAACATTCGCTTCCTCCGGCGCGGTTTCAGACTGACGCGTATCGCGTCACTCCCATTCGGCCCCGAGCCGGCAACGCTAGCGCGATGACCCCCGGCAGAGCCGGACGCGTCACGCATCGCGCTGCGGTGTCGCCGTGGCGAACCGTTGGAGGCATGCCGCGCAGGCGACAGACGGTCCACTCGCGAGCGCAGGCGGGTAACGTCGGGTTGGGGATGGGGGCGCCACGCGAAGCGAACCACCCCAACCCGCACTTTTATCCGGACGAATCGCCGAAGCCGCGGGTGGCCGGCGTGCCGACCGGTTCGCCGCGGCGATACCGCAGCGCGTTGCTCCATGCGGAACGTCGCGCGCCCTATTACCGTAACGGTAATATAATCGCGCGATGAATGGACCGCTGACGCCGGCCGTCTTCCATATCCTGCTCTCGCTCGCAGATCGTCCGCTGCACGGTTACGCGATCATGCAGGCGGTCGCGCAGTCCGCAGGCTCCTCGTTTTCCGCCGGACCTGGCACGATTTACGGTTCGCTTCAGCGGATGGAGGAGGACGGGCTCATTCGCGAGCTCGCGTCGAAGGGCGGCGATCGCCGTCGGCAGTTCGAGTTGCTGCCTGAGGGCCGGCGCGCCCTCGAGATCGAATCGCGGCGGATTCTTCGGCTGGCGCAACTCGTTCGGGCCAAGCGGCTCGTCAGCGGGGAAGCATGACGGGCGCGCATCGCGATCGCGCGTCGTGCCGGATTTATCGGGCCCTGCTCCATGCCTATGCGCCCTCATTTCGTCGCCGGTTCGGCGCCGACATGGCCACGGACTTTGCCGCCATTCTCGAGGACCGGGGCGCGCGATACGCCTGGCGCCTCGCCGTCTGCGACCTGATGCGATCGGTCGTCCGGTCGCATCTCGATGCCCGCCGGCGTGCCCGCCAATCCCTGTTCACCCACAAGAAAGAAGGGCCGATGAGCTCCCTTGCGTTCGACCTGCGCCACGCCGTCCGGATGCTCGCCAAAGCGCCGGCCTTTACTGTCGTGACCATTCTGACGCTGGGCCTGGGCATCGGCGCCAACACCTCGACGTTCAGCCTCGTCAACGCGGCGCTCCTCAAGCCGCTCGGCTATCACGATTCGGATCGATTGGCGCTGGTCTACGAGGGCATCCCCCAGGCAAGCCTGCCGAAGTTGCCGATGTCGCCGCCCGACTTCGTCGACTTCGAGCGCTTTCAGGCATCGTTCAGCGGGGTGGCGGCGTTTCGCTCGGCCAGCAGCGAGCTGTCCACCGGGCGCGAGCCACAGCGAATCGACATTGCGCGCGTGAGCGCCGAGCTCTTTCCAGTGCTTGGCGTGAGTCCGGCGATCGGCCGGACGTTCACTCCCTCAGAAGATGCGCCGGGCCACGAGGTCGTGGTCCTCAGCTATCGCCTCTGGCAGCGCCTGTTCAACGGCCGGCCCGACATCGTCGGCGAGACGGTGCGGCTGGATCGGCGTCCGTTCGAAGTTATTGGCGTGATGCCCGAGTCGTTCGAGTTCCCCAAGCGTGGACCGGTCTTCAACGGGACGCCCGCCCAGGCCTGGATTCCGATTGCCTTCAGTGATGTCGAGAAGGGCGAGCAAACGCGCGGGATGATGTTCAACAACAGCGTGGTGGCGCGTCTGAGGCCGGGCATCTCGCTGGAGCAGGCACAAAGCGAGCTGGGCGTCATGGCGCGGCGCATCCGCGACAACTATCCGCGGGAGCTCAAGGGTATGCAGCTCGAGATGTCGACGGCGCCGATGCGCGACGAGATCGCCGGCCAGGTCCGCACACCTCTGCTGCTGCTCTTTGCCGCTGTTGCGCTGGTCCTGCTGGTCGTGTGCGCCAATGTTGCGAACCTGATTCTGAGCCGGGCGGCGGGCCGTCAGCGGGAGCTCGGCGTTCGTCTGGCCCTCGGGGCGCCACTCGCGAGGCTGTTGCAGTTGTTGCTGTGCGAAAGCGTGCTGCTGTCGGCGGCTGGTGGCCTGCTCGGGGTCGCAATCGCCGGTGTGGTCCTGCGCGCCTTGCCGGCGGTCATCGCCACGAGCCTGCCAGGTCTGGACACTGTGGCGATGGACTACCGCGTGCTGATATTCACAGTGTCCGTGTCAGTCGTGACCGCCCTCGCCTTCGGCCTGGTGCCGCTATTCAACTCGGACCATCGCGTGTCGTCCGCGCTTCATGAAGGCGGACCGCGCACGGCCGGCGGCGGACGCGGTCAGCGCATTCAGCAGGTGCTGGTCACGGCCACCGTGACGATGGCGGTTGTCCTGCTGGTCGGCGCGGGCCTGCTGCTGCGCAGCTTCACCGCGCTGGTGGCGACGGAGACCGGCTTCCAGCCGAATCAGGTTCTGACGATCGCGTTCGACCTGCCGCGCGAGGCGTATCCCCGCGGCGGTTCGGTCCTCACCTTCGCGCAAACTATCGTGGGGCGCGCTGAGGCGGTGCCCGGTGTCCGCGCCGCGTCGATCTCGACGGATGTACCGCTCGAGTCGAACGAGTCGCGAGCGATGACCGCGGAGGCGTCAACGCAAACCGGCCCCTCCCCGGCAATCATCGTGACATGGACGTTCGCCGACTACTTCCGCGCACTGGGCGTTCCGCTGAAGGCGGGCAGGTCGTTCACGTCCGACGAGGACGCGCAGCTGCGCCAGGTCGCCGTCATCAGCGAATCGCTGGCGCGTCATCACTGGCCGGGACAGGACCCAATCGGCAAGCGGATCAAATGGGGATCCCCGCGTCGCGCGCCCCCTGGATGACCATCATCGGCGTGGCCGGCGACGTCAAGGATGGTGCGATTCGCGACGACCCGCGGATGCACGTCTATGTGCCGTTCGCTTTGCTGCTGCCGGAGATCGATGGACTGCCGGCAGGATCGCCGTTCGGCCGCCAGCTGCGCCTCGCCCTGCTGTCGGGATCCGATGCCTCGATGCTGATCTCGGCCGGTCGGAGGGCCGTGGCGGCCGTCGATCCCGCCCTTCCCGTGACGCGCATCGCGACGATGCGACGAAGCCTCGACGATGCGCTCGCCCCGCAGCGGTTCAGCACGCTCGTCCTGTCGGCGTTCGCGGCCGGGGCTTTGCTGCTCGCCGCGATCGGACTTTACGGGATTCTCGCTTTTGCGGTCTCGCAACGGACCCGCGAGATCGGCGTCCGCATCGCGCTCGGCGCGCGAGTTGTCGATGTACTCGCCCTGGTCGTCCGTCAAGGTATGCGCCTGGTGGCGGTCGGATTGGTCCTCGGGCTTGTCGGGGCGCTGGCGCTGGCCCGCGTGATGAGCACATTGCTCTACCGCACGGACCGATTCGATCCGGTCACGTTCATCGCGTGTCCGATCGTTCTCGCGCTGGTGGCGCTTCTGGCGTGCTATATACCCGCACGCCGAGCCGCGCGGATCGAGCCGCTCACGGCGTTGCGGACCGAGTGACGAGCGCCGTCGCGGATCGGAGGCCGGTCACGGATGGACGCCGATTGCGGGCGGTCACGGATGGACGCGGACCAACACGGATCACAGGCCGGTCACGGATGAACGCGGAGCAAACACGGATCACAGGCCGGTCGCGGATGAACGCGGAGCAACACGGATAAGAAGACCAAAGAAGAGACCAAGAGAAAGAAGAGAAGAAAAAAGATCCGTGTAATTCCGTGTCGATCCGTGACGAGAAGAATCCGTGTCCCGTCCGTGTTCGAGTGGCGAGCGCCGTCGCGGATCGGAGGCTGGTCACGGATCGACGCCGATTGCGGGCGGTCACGGATGGACGCGGACCAACACGGATCACAGGCCGGTCACGGATGAACGCGGAGCAAACACGGATCACAGGCCGGTCGCGGATGAACGCGGAGCAACACGGATAAGTGGACCAAAGAAGAGACCAAGAGAAAGAAGAGAAGAAAAAAGATCCGTGTAATTCCGTGTCGATCCGTGACGAGAAGAATCCGTGTCCCGTCCGTGTTCGAGTGGCGAGCGCCGTCGCGGATCGGAGGCTGGTCACGGATCGACGCCGATTGCGGGCGGTCACGGATGGACGCGGACCAACACGGATCACAGGCCGGTCACGGATGAACGCGGAGCAAACACGGATCGCAGGCCGGTCGCGGATGAACGCGGAGCAACACGGATAAGTGGACCAAAGAAGAGACCAAGAGAAGAAAGAGAAGAAAAAAGATCCGTGTAATTCCGTGTCGATCCGTGACGAGAAGAATCTGTGTCCCGTCCGTGTTCGAGTGGCGAGCGCCGTCGCGGATCGGAGGCTGGTCACGGATCGACGCCGATTGCGGCGGTCACGGATGGACGCGGACCAACACGGATCACTGGCCGGTCACGGATGAACGCGGAGCAAACACGGATCGCAGGCCGGTCGCGGATGAACGCGGAGCAACACGGATAAGTGGACCAAAGAAGAGACCAAGAGAAGAAAGAGAAGAAAAAAGATCCGTGTAATTCCGTGTCGATCCGTGACGAGAAGAATCTGTGTCCCGTCCGTGTTCGAGTGGCGAGCGCCGTCGCGGATCGGAGGCTGGTCACGGATCGACGCCGATTGCGGCGGTCACGGATGGACGCGGACCAACACGGATCACTGGCCGGTCACGGATGAACGCGGAGCAAACACGGATCACAGGCCGGTCGCGGATGAACGCGGAGCAACACGGATAAGTGGACCAAGAAGAGACCAAGAGAAAGAAGAGAAGAAAAAAGATCCGTGTAATTCCGTGTCGATCCGTGACGAGAAGAATCCGTGTCCCGTCCGTGTTCGAGTGGCCAGCGTGGTCCGCGACTAGTCGGATCCGTGACGGCTCGCGGCGAGCGCCTCGAGCGCCGCGCCGGTCAGCCGGCAGATCCGCCAGTCGGTCAGCATCTGCGCGCCAAGCTTGTTGTAGAAACCGATTGCGGGCGCGTTCCAGTCGAGCACGGCCCAGTCCAGGCGTCCCCAGCCACGTTCTATCGTGAGTCGTGCGAGATGGCTCAGCAACTGTCGGCCGATGCCCGTGCCGCGCATCTCCTCGAGCACGTAGAGATCCTCGAGATAGATGCCCGGGCGGCCCACGAAGGTCGAGAACGTCGGGAAGAAGAGCGCGAAGCCAACGGGTTTGCCGTCCAGCTCGGCGAACACCACCTCGGCATAGGCGCGCGGGCCGAACAGGTACTCGCGAATCGCATCATCGGTGGCGACGACATGATGCTCGAGCTTCTCGTATTTCGCCAGGAGCCGAATGAAGTGGAGGATCAGCGGCACATCCGCCGCGGTGGCCAGTCTCAAGACAGCGGGCCCGGTCGAGGCGCTCATGCCTTCAAGGATACGCGCTAGACTATCTTGTCCGCATGTAGGGTGGACCTTTAGGTCCGCCCCGCGGTGTCAGTGAAGGAGGTCAGCGTGTCCTATTTGAAGCGACTCGTCCTGTTCAGCGCGCTCGGGCTCGTGCTTGCCGTGCCGGCGTCCTCGCGTCCCGCGGTCGATCTCAAGCCTGGCGACAAGGCGCCCGACTTCAGCCTGCAGGGCACCGACGGGAAAACCTACAAGCTCTCGGATCTGGCCGGCAAGACCGTCGTCGTGGCGTGGTTCCCCAAAGCGTTCACAGGGGGCTGCACGAAGGAGTGCAAGTCGCTGAAGGAAAGCGGCGAAGCCATTCGCGCCTTCGACGTGACGTACTTCGCCGCCAGCGTCGACGACGAGGCGACGAACAAGAAGTTCGCCGAGTCGCTGGAGCTCGATTTCCCGGTGCTGAGCGATCCGACCAAGCAGACGGCGACCGCCTACGGCGTGTTGAACGAGAACCAGATGGCCAGCCGGTGGACGTTCTACATCGCGCCCGACGGCAGGATCACGGCGATCGACAAGCAGGTCAAGCCGGACACGGCGGCGGCCGACATCGCGGCGAAGCTCGCTCAGTTGAATGTCGCGAAGAAGAGCTCGAACTGATCCGCGGGGCTGAAGCCCCGCCTCCACACACGTCGCGACTGCAAATTGTGGCGGCGGGGCTTCCGTCCTGCGATTGGCATGTGGCGGCGGGGCTTTAGCCCCGCGAGGGACAGTGTGGTGGCGGGGCTTTAGCCCCGCCCGTTAGTTGACGAGTGCCATTTGCGCGCACGACGATGCGGGCGTGGGCCAGGATCCAGCGTTGGTGGCCTGCAGGATCACGCCAGCGATGAACGCATATCCGGAATCGTCGGGATGGAAGCCATCCGAGGAATAGTTGCCGGCCTGGTACGAGCGGGCATCGCAGAGAAAATCCAACACGATCGCGCCGTTCTGCGTCTGCGCGTTCGCCCCCGCCGTGGCGAAGCCGACCGCAAGCCGCTGGATCCAGCGACGGTCGCGCAGCGGACGCCCTGCCATGTAGGGAAGCCCGGAGAGGTTCGGGACGTTCAGAACGATGATGCGGGCGTTCGGCGCGCGCTGGCGAATCGTACGCAGCAGGCTCGAATAGTCGGCGGCGAAGCTCTGAATATAGCGGTCGATGAACGCGTTGGGATCGGTGGAACCCGCCGCCCCTCGATCGATGGCCGTGGCCACCGCATTGGCATCGTTGGCGCCGGTGAAGACAGTCACCAGGGTCGCGTCGGTCGGGACAAACGGCGCCTCCTGCACCAGGAGATTGGCCGCGATCCCGAGACCCACCTGATTGCCCACGTCCTGAATCGACGGGCTCAGGACGGCGCCCGGGATCCCGAAGTTCCTCAACGTCACGGGGTGGCCGTCGGATTCGAGCTGCCTCGCCACCCGGGGCACATAGCCGGTGCCGCTCGGGCAGTCGGTGAATGGGAGACAGGGCACCGATCCGCCCACGCCCATCGCGTCGCTGGCGCCGATCGCCGTGTAGACGACGGCGGCGTTGGGGGGCGGTGGGCTTGGCGGGGTCCCCGGCGTGGAGCCGCCGTCGTCGTCATGCTTCGAACAGCCGGCAAGGCTGATTAAGAGTCCCAGCGAAGTGGCAAAATGGAGCAGTCGGGGATTGACCACCTTGGCGGACCTTTGCAAACAGCGCGCCCGCGGACGAAAATGTGTGGCGCGGCGCCCCTGGATCTTCTCGGACGATTCGAGGGTAGCCGCAAGGGTTACGTGTCTTGTAGACTTGTCGATCCCGACACCCTCCCAAGCCACCCCCCGAAACGGCAGAGGCGATGGGCATTCTCGATCGTTTCAAGACACAGCCAAAATGGAAGTCAACCGACCCGACGGTGCGGGCGGCGGGCGTCCAGGACATTACCGAGGACGAACAGGAGCTGCTCGCGTCGATCGCGCGCACCGATGACGATCCTCGCGTGCGTCGCGCCGCGGTGAGCAAGCTGGGCACCGTCGCCGTACTGGCCGACGCGGTGCGCTCGGACGCCGATGAGGGCGTGCGCGACGAAGCCGCCGGTGTGCTGCTCGACATTGCCCTCGGCGCGTATGAGGCCGACGAGCCGTCCAGCCGTGCCGCCGTGGAGGCGCTCGCGCACCTGCCGGGGGCGTCGGCGCAGAAGCACCTGCTGCTCGTCGCGAAGACGGCGAAGCGCGAAAGCGTGAGCCGCGCCGCGCTCGGCGGGTTGGTGGCCGATCAGAAGGCGCTCGGGTCGGTCGCCCGCCGGGCCGAAGTGCCCGCGATTCGACTGGAGGCGCTCGCGGCGATCACCGATCCCGCGGAGCTGCAGGCGACGGCCTTGCGCAGCAGCTTCCGCGACGCGTCGGTGGGGGCGCTCGAGCGCATCGGGAACGATCGTGCGACGCTCAAGAACGTGGCGACCCGCGCCGCGAACCCGGCCGCGGCCCGCCGGGCCCGGTCGCTGTTGCGCGCGCTGGACGACGCCGACGCGGCCGAAGCGGCGCGCGACAAGGCGCGCGTGGCCGCCATCGAGGCCCGCCGCCGCGGCTGGCTCGATCTGATTCGTGAAGTGGAACAGCTCGCTTCCCACGCGGCGGCACCCGACGCCGCCGATCGACTGTCACGGTTGATCACGCGATGGGGCGCGGAGGCAGCAGAGGTCGACGCCGCCGTCGGGCAGCGTTTCGAGGCAGCCGTGGCAAGCACACAAGAAGCGCTGGAGCGGGCTGAAGCCGAACGCGCCGCCGAAGCGCGAAGGCAGGAAGCTGTGGAGCAGGCGATCGCCGACCGCAAAGCACTGGTCGAGCGACTGGAATCGCTGGGAAGCGATTCGGCCGGCGAGCAGGCGACGATCACGTCGGCGTGGCAGGCCTTGCCGGCCGTCGATCATCCCGGGGCGCGGGAATTGGCGGCCCGATTCGACGCCGCCGTGCGCCGGATCGAGCGACAGGGCCGCGACCAGGCCGCGCTCGGCGAGCGCCTGAAGCGCTTGACGGATCTCGCGACCGCCCTCGAAGCGGTGGTCGCCGACGAACGGTATCCCGGCGCGCGCGAGCTTCGCCAGCGATCGCGGCGGCTGCAACAGGACTGGAGCGCAGGGGCCGCTGGCCTCGAGCATGAGCCCGCGGCAAGCGATGCGCTCGCCCGTGGCCGCGCCGTCGAGGCGCAACTGGCCGAGCGCGAGCAGCGCTGGCGCGATCAGCGCGCGGCCGAATCGGACGAGCATCGTCGTCGTGCCCAGCAGGCCATCCAGCGGATGGCCGACCTCCAGAAAGCGGAATCGCCCACGCTGAAGTCGCTCGAACGCGCGATCACCGAAGCCATTTCGGCCGAGACCGTGCTCGAGCCGCTTCCGGCCGATGCGGCGCGCGACGAGCTGTTGGGGCGCTTGCAAGCGGCGCGGACCGAGCTGCAGCCGAGGGCACAAGCCCTTCGCGACGCCGACGACTGGCAGCGCTGGGCGAACGCCACGGTGCAAGAGCGGCTCATCGGCGAGATGGAAGCGCTTGTCACCGAGGCGGACGCGGCCGCGGCCTTCAAGCGCATGCGCGATCTGACAGCCGAGTGGAAGACCGTCGCGGCGGCGCCGCGCGATCGAGCCGAGGCGTTGTGGAACCGGTTTCGGGCCGCCGCCGACGTCATCCGCGCCCGCTTCGAGCCGATCCGCGCGCAGCAATCGGCCGAGCAGGCGGACCATCTCGCGCGCAAGATCGCGCTCTGCGAAAGGGCCGAAGCGCTGGCGACGTCCACCGACTGGATCCATACCGCCGACGCGCTGAAGGCGCTTCAGGCCGAATGGAAGACCATCGGCCCGGCGCCCCGTCGCGAAGAACAGGCCGTGTGGGAACGGTTCCGGACCGCGTGCAACAGCTTCTTCACCAGGCGTCAGGACGATCTGAAGCAGCGCAAGGACCAGTGGTCGGAGAACCTGACGAAGAAGGAAGCGCTGATTGCGCGCGCCGAGGCGCTCGTCGCGATGCAGGACGCCGACGCCGCCTTCGCCGAGCTGAAGACGCTGCAGGCCGACTGGCGGACGATCGGGCCGGTGAAGAAGTCGAAGTCAGAGCAGGTCTGGCAGCGCTTCCGCGCCGCGGCGGACGCGGTGTTCGACCGCTATCGCAACCGCGATGCCCAGGCCCTGGCCGATCGCGTCGGCCGTCGCGAATCGATCGTGGGCGAGCTCGAAGGCCTTTCTGCCGACGGCGACGCCCTGAAAGGACGTGATGGCCTCCTCGAAAAAGTCAGGAGCCTTCGCACTGGCTGGCAGCAGGCCGGCGCGGTGCCGCGCGAAGCCGCACGTGCGTTGACCGATCGCTACGAGCGCGCGCTGGGCGCCATCGCGGCGAACGCGCCCGACACGTTCCGGCACACCGAGCTCGACATCACGGCGAACCGAAAGCAGCTCGAAGCGTTGTGCGAGCGGGTCGAGCGGCTCGCAGGGAAGGACACACCGACCGCGAACGCGGAGTCGCCGGCGGAACTGCTCGCACACCAGCTCCGCGAGGCGCTGGCCGCCAACACCATTGGCGGTCGTGTGGACGACGAGACGCGGTGGAAGACCAGCGAGTACGAGGTGCGCGCTGCGCAGGATGCGTGGCGACAGGTCGGCTTCGTCCCGGAAGCGGAGGCCGCACCGCTCACCGCACGCTTCCAGCGCGCATGCCAGCGGTTCTACGGGCAGCGACGCCCCTCCGGCCCCGGGCAGGGTCACCCTGACCCTCGCGGTCCACGGAGCGGCGGTCCGCCGCGCCCGCGCGGGCCGCGCCCGCCCCGACGGGAACCGCAGCCTCACTGACAGTGGACGCCCTGTGTGGAACAGGGGACAGGCCCCTTTGGGGCCTGTCCCCGATTTGAGCCTGTATTACTTCCTGAAGGTGTAGCCGATGCCCACCTTCAGATCCGGCGAGTCGGCGACCCCGCCCTTCACTTCAAAGAAGAATCGCTCGTTGAACTCGAGGCCGGCGAGCAGGTTCAGTCCGGCCTTCGTGTCCGACCTGGAGTCGCTGTCGTACCAGTTGATCGCGGGACCGCCCCCGAGATAGAAGGCGGTGCCGCGGCGGTTCTTCAGGGGGATCTTGTAGATCGCCTCGATGTTGGCCGCAATCAGCGTGACGTCGTCGCCGACGCCGACTTCGAGGTTGGGTCTGAGGTAGAGCCGATCGATCAGCTCACCGGTTTCGTAGTGCCCGCCGAAGTAGAACTGGTCGGGGTCCACGCTGACGCCCGCACGAACACCGGGGCCCTGCGCCATCGCCGCCCGGCTCGACACAATCAGCATGAATGCCGAGAGCGCCACCAGGACGCTCGCTTTTCTCCACATCAGATGCATCAGGACACACGCCTCCCAACATGCAAGTAACAGACGGATGCTGGGGAGAAAAGTTTGAACGAGACGAGCTGTGGAGGCGGCCCTTCAGGGCCGCCGATCGCGACAATTCTACGCAAACTCGGCGGGGCTGAAGCCCCGCCTCCACAACTGATTGGTGCAGTCTAATACCGATAATGTTCCGGCTTGTACGGCCCCTCGACCGGCACGCCGAGATAGTCGGCCTGATCCTTCGTCAGCTGCGTGAGCTGAACGCCGAGATGATCGAGGTGCAGGCGCGCGACCTTCTCGTCGAGGTGCTTCGGCAGCATGTAGACGCGCTTCTGGTACTGGCTCGTGTGCTGGTGCAGTTCGAGCTGCGCGATCACCTGATTCGTGAAGGACGCCGACATCACGAAGCTGGGATGCCCGGTCGCGCACCCGAGGTTCAGCAGGCGGCCTTCCGCGAGCACCATCACCGAGTGGCCGTCGGGGAAGCGCCATTCATCGTACTGCGGCTTGATGTTGATCCGCTCGATCCCCTTCAGTTTCTTGAGGCCGGCCATGTCGATCTCGTTGTCGAAATGGCCGATGTTGCCGACGATGGCCTTGTCCTTCATCTTCGCCATGTGGTCGACGGTGATGATGTTCTTGTTGCCGGTCGCCGAGATGAAGATGTCGGCTTTCGAGACGACGTTGTCGAGCGTATTGACCTCGTACCCTTCCATCGCCGCCTGCAGCGCGCAGATCGGATCGACTTCGGTCACGACGACGCGGCAGCCCTGGCCACGGAGCGCCTGCGCGCAGCCCTTGCCGACTTCACCGTAGCCCATGACCACGGCGACCTTGCCGCCGAGCATCACGTCCGTCGCCCGCGCGAGCCCGTCGGGCAGCGAATGCCGGCAGCCGTAGATGTTGTCGAACTTGCTCTTCGTCACCGAGTCGTTGACGTTGATCGCCGGGAACAGCAGGGTGCCGTCCTTGGCCATCTCGTAAAGCCGGTGCACGCCCGTCGTCGTCTCCTCGCTGACGCCGCGGATGCCGCGCGCGATCGACGACCACAGGCCGGGACGCGCCTTCAGCTCCTGGCGCAGCGCCTCGAGAATCACGCCCCACTCTTCGGGATCACGCTCGGCATCGAAGGCCGGGACGGCGCCGGCCTGCTCGTACTCGAGCGCCTTGTGCACAAAGAGCGTCGCGTCGCCCCCGTCGTCCACGATCAGCGTCGGGCCGGTGCCATCGGGCCACACCAGCGCTTCCTTCGTGCACCACCAGTACTCGTCGAGCGTCTCGCCCTTCCATGCGAAGACGGGCGTTCCCTGCGGGTTGGCGACCGTGCCCTTCGTCTCCGGGCGGCCGACGACAACGGCCGCGGCGGCGTGATCCTGGGTCGAGAAGATGTTGCAGGAGACCCAGCGGACGTCGGCGCCGAGCTCGTTCAGGGTCTCGATGAGCACGGCCGTCTGAATCGTCATGTGAAGGCTGCCCATGATGCGCGCGCCCCGGAGGGGCGCCTTGCCGGCGTGCTCGCGTCGCAGCGCCATGAGGCCTGGCATTTCCTGCTCGGCAAGTCTGATTTCCTTGCGCCCGAATTCGGCGAGGGACAGGTCCTGCACCTTGAACGGTTCACGGCCGGCCGCGCGGGCGGCGTCGAACGAGTGCTGCACTTTTTCTGCGGTTGGGCTCATCGAGTGTTTCTCCTGAAATCCAGAACCTTCAATCAATCCACCTGGGCGCATTGCCATGCGCCCCTACGAACGAACTGCGCTTGCGACGAATAAACCCGGCCCCTTGGCCTCCGGCGGCGACGGCAGGGCGTGAACACGAACGCCCGCGAATCCGGCTTCCTGGAGCCAGCCGCTGACCTGCCCTTCGCTGAACCCCAGCCACACATGCCCAAGCTGCTGACGGAACTGCTCGCGATCGTGCGGCAGCAGATCGGTCAGCAGGAGTCGTCCGCCTGGCTTCAGGACGCGCGCGACCTCGCGCAGCACCTCCAGTGGGGCCGGCAGGTAGGGCATGACCAGCGTCAGCATCGCCGCGTCGAGCGCCTGATCGGTCACCGGCAGCCGCTCGAGGTCGCCGCGCCGCAGCTCGACGTTCCCGAACGCCGTCAGCCGGCGCTTGGCCGCCGACAGCATCGCGGCCGAGTTGTCGACCGCGACGACGCGCGCCACGAACGGTGCGACGGCGGCGGCCATCGACCCCGTGCCGCAGCCGAGATCGCCGACCACCCAGGAAGGATCCAGCAGACCAAGCGCCGCCCGCAAGTGGACATCGCGCCCGAAGAGCTCCTCGCGCATGTGGTCCCACTGCCCGGCGGCCGACGAGAAGAATTCCTGCGAGTGCGAACGCCGCGCCGCCAGCACGCCTTGCAGCCGGCGGTGGTCCTGTTCGGCCGCGCGGCTCTGCGCGAGCTGTTCGCGCACCAGCAGCCACAGCCGGCGCGCGGTGCCCTGCCGGGTGTCCTGCGACATCGCGTACCACCGGCTGGTGCCTTCAGCGCGGGAGGTCAGCCAGCCGCTGTCGACGAGGGCCTTGAGATGCCGGCTCACCGTGGACTGGGGCAGCTGCAGCACACTGCAGAGCTCCGAGACCGTCAGCTCGTGCGACTCCGCCAGCAACAGCAGCCGGTCCCGGGTCATGTCGGCCAGGGCCGAAAGATCGTCGAGAATCGCGGGCGCAGACATTAATCCGTGAATCCGGATATAAGGATAAATCGGAGCGGGACACAAGTCAAGTCGGATCGGACCCGATCCGACCCCCGAGTAACATGTCCCCGATGTCGTCGATTCGCCCTGCGGCCCCGCGGCCGACCGTCCATGCGCGATTGCCCGACGGCCGCATCTTCGAGGCGTCGCCCGGCACGCCGGTCGGAGACGTGCTCGAGGCGGCGGCGCAGGACGGGCATCGAGGCTGGGCGGTCGCGGCATTCATTGGCGGGCGCCTCCGCGAGCTGCAGACGCCGCTCGGTGCGGATTGCGACGTGGCGCCGGTCACCCTCGCCGACAATGACGGCACCCGCATCTACCGACGCTCGTTGTCGCTGCTGCTGATCACCGCCGCGTCGGAGCTGTTCCCGGACGCCAGCCTGTTCATCGAGCACTCGGCGCCGACTCTGGGGGCGTACTACTGCCGCGTGCGTGGACGCGACGCCTTCACATCAGAGGAGCTTGCCGCGATCGAGCGGCGGATGCGCGACATCGTGGCGGCGGACGAGCCGATCCGGAAGACGACCGTCACCCGCGCCGAGGCGATTGCGATCTTCGAGCAGCGCCGCGAGACGGACAAGGCGCGGCTCCTCGCACATCGCGATCGCGAGACGGTCACGCTCTACGAGCTGCGGTCGCGCATGGATTACTTCCAGGGATTCATGCTGCCGGCGACCGGACGCCTCCGGCGGTTCGCCCTGCATCCGCTCGCGCCGGGCTTCCTGCTGCAGTATCCACATCAGGCGAGCCCCACCGAGCTCACGCCGTTCGAGCCGTATCCGCGCCTCTTTGCCGCGTTCTCCGAGGCCAGCGATTGGCTCGAGCGACTGGGGATCCGCAGCACGGGGGCGTTGAACGACGCGATCGCCGAGGAACGGCTGCCCGAGGTCTCGCTCGTGGCCGAAGCGCTGCACGAAGCGCGCATCGCCCGCATTGCCGCCGATATCGCCCGCCGCGACGCGGTACGTGTCGTCCTGATCGCGGGGCCGTCATCGTCCGGCAAGACGACGTTCGCGAAGCGCCTGGCGGTCCAGCTGCTGGTGAACGGCCGCCGGCCATTTGCGGTGACACTGGACGACTACTTCCTCGACCGGGAGTCGACGCCGCGGGACGAGACCGGGGAGCTCGACTTCGAATCGCTCGCGGCGCTCGACGTGCCGCTGATCAACGAGCACCTGCTCGGGCTGATGTCGGGGGCGGCCGTGGCGCTGCCGCGCTACTCGTTCCGCACCGGCACGCGCGGCAGCGGGCCGACGATCGCGCTCGGATCGCACGACGTCATCATCATCGAAGGCATCCACGGGCTGAACCCGCGCCTCGTGCCGAACCTGCCGCCTGACGCCGTCTATCGCGTCTACGTGTCGGCGATCACACAGCTCAATCTGGATCGGCACAATCGTGTCAGCATCTCCGACACACGTCTGACGCGCCGCATCGTGCGCGATGCCTCGGCGCGCGGCTACTCGGCGGCCGAGACGCTGCACCGCTGGGACTCGGTGCAGCGCGGCGAGCGGCTCCACATCTTCCCGTTCACCGAGAACAGCGACGCGATCTTCAATTCCTCGCTGGCGCACGAGCTCTCGGTGCTGCGGCCGCTCGCAGAGCCGCTGCTCCTGCAGGTCCGCCACGACACGCCGCAGTACCGCGAGGCCAGCCGCCTGCTGTCGTTCCTGCAATGGTTCCGGCCGGCCGCGCCCGACGTCGTGCCGGACAACTCGATCCTGCGCGAGTTCATCGGCGGATCGATCCTCGAGAATTTCCAGTGGAGGCAGGTGTAGGGTGGGCCATGCTATTGCGGATTGCGATTGATTGTGGATTGCGGATTGTGGATTGCGGATTGCGGATTCATCAACGGGACCCACCACGCGCGGTCCGGATGGATTGAACGGTCATCGCCAGCAGTTCTTCGGCTTCGGCAGCGAGACGCTTGATCTGATCAGCCGGTACGCGTTCGTTTGACGTGAGAAGCAGATCGAGCCAGAGAAGGGACTCATCGAGTTCCTCTTCGACAACGCCCATCTTGGCGATGAAATCCGCCTTGGACCTGGCGCGGCACGCCGCGCGATAGTTACTCGCCGAAGAAGTGCCAGACCGCAGCAGCTGGCGGGCGATGTGCGCTGATACAAATGTGCGGGGAAGCAACCGGACGAAGCGGATGACATCGAGCGCAAGTGCGCGCGTGCGAGCTTTGAACTCCGTGGGCGTCACGAGCGATTGGTAAGCACGTGTCGTACCCGCCGCAATTCACGCCTAAAATCGAGCAGACGCCCACGAAAATAATCGTCGCGTATCAAATAGTTCACTGCCCGTGGCCGCATGCCGATGCAGAATATGCGCGCGCCAAATCCACAATCAATCCGCAATCCGCAATCCACAATCCGCAATCCGCAATTGACCCCGCGCCTGGCGATCACTGGTTCGGTTTGATCTTCAGGCTCCGAAAGCAGACGGCGTCGCCGTGATCCTGCAGGAGGATGTGGCCCTTCAGGCGCGTGCCGAAGCCGGCCATGCCTTTGAACTTGCTGTCCTCGACGGCCGCGGCGAGGGTGGCGCTTCCAAGCTCGTACTCCAGCACCTTCACCCCGTTCAGCCAGTGCTCGACGTGGTTGCCGATGACCACGACGCGCGACTGGTTCCACTCGCCGATCGGCCGTGTCGGATGCGACGACGCCGCCTTGACGTCGTAGAACGACGCGGTCTGCCGCTCTCCCCCTGCCACCTTGGCGTCCTCGTGCCGCTCGTCGTCGATGATCTGGTACTCGTGGCCGATGGCGGCATCACGCGTTTCAGTGACGAAGTACTTCAATCCGCTGTTGCTGCCGGGGCCGACCTTCCACTCGAAATTGAGATCGAACGTGTCGAACTCGTCGCTCGACACGATATCCCGCTGGCCGAGCGTGTCCGATCCGTCGGCGTGCGGGATGCAGAGCGCGCCGTCGCGAACCGTCCAGCGGGTGCCGGCGGCGTCCGGCTTCTTGTAGCCGCGCCAGCCGTGGAGCGTGGTGCCGTCGAACAGCAGACGCCATCCGCTGGCGCGCTCGGCCGCCGTCAATGTGTTCGGTGCCTCGGCGATCGCGGCGCTTCCAAGAACGGCCAGCGCACCGACCGTCGCGAGCGTGAGCAGAGCGAAGTGTTTCATGAGTCGAAACGGTACCCGCGACGGTGAACCGATGCAAGCGAGTCCGGACCTGCAGTGGGGCGGACCTGCAGTAGGGCCCGACTTCCGCCTTCGCCAAGGCTTCGGCGGACCGCCGTAGCTTCAGCGGAGGCTGGTCAGTCGGGCCCGAGAAACGGCCGCACTAAAGTGCGGCCCTACTGCTGAAGGTCCGCCCTACATAGGCTGCCGTCCCTTCGGTCTGTAGGGCGGACCTTCAGGTCCGCCTGTAGTAGATTTCCGCCATGACGGCCGACGAGCGCCAGCAGGTGTTGCAGATCGTCCTCGCGCACGAGAAGACGATTGCCGTGTGTCGCGCGTGCGCGGAAGCCACACGCGACCTGGCGGCGGAGGTCAAGCGCGGCGGTATGCCATCACGCGATGACCTCGCGCGGACGATCACCGAGGCCGAGGACGCGATCAGCGATCTTGGTCGCGTCCGCGACGAGGTCGAGCGTCTGAAGCGCGCGTTCGCGCGATGACAGGTGGCGGCGGCGGTCACGGCCGCGGTCGGTCATCGGGCCGCAGCGGTGGGCTTCGGCCCCGCCGGCGTTGCAGGTTTCGTCTCGGGCGACGCCGGTGGCGCATCCGGCTTCGGCATCGCCTCCTTCGTGAACCGCGGCACGGCTTCTTCCCGCATCGCCAGCGCATACACCGCCGTCGCGATCACGATCGCCGACTTCTTCACATCGTCTTCGACGATGCGCTCGTAGGTGTCGAGATTGGTGTGCCAGGTGGCGCTTTGATATTCGATGGGATCGAGGGCCGTGGCGATGCCCGGCAGCCCCGCCGCGTTGAACGACGTGCTGTCGGTGCCGCCGCTGCGCCGGCTGGCCGTGGCGATCGCGCCGGCGACGCCGAGGTCGCTCAGGGGCGCGACCGCCTCTCGAATTACTGCGGCCGCTTCAGGCGGGCCAAATACCGTCAGGCCGCGCACGCGGCCGGTTCCGGTGTCGATGTTGATGTACCCGGCAAACTTCTGGAAGTCGGGCTTCGGCGATTCGAACGTCCCGAAATGCGCGGCGACATACGCTTTCGAGCCGAGCAGCCCCTGTTCCTCGCCGCTCCAGAGCGCGACACGGATCGTCCGTCGCGGCGTCACGCCAACGGCCTTCAGGATGCGCGCCGCCTCCAGGATCACGGCGCAGCCGATGGCGTTGTCGGTGGCGCCCGTGGCGGCGTGCCACGAATCGAGGTGGGCCCCAAGCATCACGACCTCGTCCGCCTTGTCGCTGCCTGGGATCTCGCCGATCGTGTTGAACGCCGTCGTGCCGTCCGGATAGGAGCGGTTCACGATCTCGACCTCGAGCTCGACCGTCCGACCGTCGGCGACAAGGCGCGCGATCCGTCCGAAGTCTTCGTTGCGCAGCACGATGGTCGGCACGGCCTTCGTCAGGTCGAAGGTGCGGTTGTTGAAGGCGCGGATCTGTCCCAGCGGGCGCGCGGCGTCGTTCACCCGCAGGGCCGCACCGCGCGAGACCAGGAAGCGATCGATCTGCTCGTTGAGCTGCGCCGTGGTCAGACGCCCGGGTTCAGGCGTGGGTGGCCGCTGGTTGGCGAACGGCGACGGCGTTGGATTCACCGCGTCGAACCGGTCGCGTGCTTCATCCTCGTCCAGCCGCTTGGCGGCCGGGTTGAAGATGACGCCAACTTTCTGGGGCATGCCGACGAGGACCGCGCGCCCTTTGATCCGGTCGCCCACGCCATCGAGATACGTGGCGAGCGATTCGGCCGACGGTCGGTCGGGCGGCACAAGCTGGAAGGCGGCCGCGCGCACGACGCCGTTCGTGGACGGCGTCCACGCCAGCACTTCGCCGACGAGCGCGTCCTTGACCGGCGAGACCAGGTGCGCGGTGAAGCGTTCGTTCAGCCATCCCGGATGGCCGAACTCCCACGCTTCCAGCGTGGTGTTCGACAGGCCCCACGACGTCATCTGCTGCACCACCCACTCGCCAGCCTGCTTGAGGTTGGGCGAGCCCGTGAGCCGCGGGCCGTAGACATCCGTAAGGATGTGAAGCGTCGAGAGGAGCTGCGAGCGCTCGGCCGCCTCGCGCCGAATTTTCCAGACGACATCTGACGCGGGTGTGTCCTCGCTGCCGGCAGGATGGCCCACGGCAAGAAGTCCGACCACCAGGAACGGCACGAATGGCTTACGCATTTGCCGATCGTAGCAAAAGGAGGCAACCTGCCAGAATAGGAGCATGGTTGCCGAGGAGGATCAGGGTTTCGGGCCGATCATCGACAAGCTTGGGCTGACTCGAGCCCGCCGCCACATCTTCCTGTGCTGCGATCAGGCAAAGCCGAAATGTTGCGATCGCGAACGGTCCATCGTGGCCTGGGACTATCTGAAGCGCCGACTGATCGAGTTGGGCCTTGCCGACCACGGTGTCTTGCGCACGAAAGCGAACTGTTTCCGCGTGTGTCAGAACGGCCCGATAGCCGTCGTCTACCCGGAGGGCGCCTGGTACCACGACTGCGACCCGCCCGTCCTCGAGCGCATCATTCAGGAACACCTCATCGAAGGGCGCATCGTCGAGGAGTTTCTGATTGCCGAGGCGCCGCTGTCGAAGGACGAATGACGCGTAGGGGCGGACTGCGTGCGCCCTGGACGACGAACGTGTACGTAGGCCCAAGCTTTAGCTTGGGCACCGGTGCGTCCGTGTTCGCCCGAGCTGAAGCTCGGGCCTACTTGGAATCGAGGAATCCGCTGGCGTGCAGCCACGCGAGCAGGCGATCGGTCCACGTGGACAGCACGGGATCGGCGGGCGCCAGGCCGACGCCGTGTTCGCCCTTCTGGTAGACGTGAAGCTCCGCCGGGACGCCGGCCTTCCTCAGCGCAAGATAGAACCAGACGCTGTTTTCCGCCGGCACGCCCTCGTCCGCGTCGGTGTGGAAGAGGAACGTCGGTGGTGTCTTCGACGTAACCTGCTTCTCCGTCGACAGCGCGTCCAGCAATTCCTGCGAGGGGTGCTCGCCGAGCAGGTTCTCCTCCGAGCCCTTGTTCGTCACCGCCTGTCCCATCGTGATCACGGGATAGGCGAGGATTGCGAAGTCAGGACGCGAGCTCACGGTCCCGAGACCATCGGGCGGATGTCCTTCCGGGCGATCGAACAGCGTCGCCGCCGACGAGGCGAGGTGGCCTCCGGCGGAGAAGCCCATCACGCCGATCCGATCCGGCCGCACCCGGAATTCCGTCGCCCGTGAACGCACGACGCGAATCGCGCGGAGGACGTCCTGCAGCATGGCCGGATGGTGATACTTCGGCCCGAGGCGGTATTTGACGATGAAGGCGGCAATCCCCCGCGACGTCAGCCACCGCGCCACTTGATGGCCTTCGTGATCCATGGCGAGGTGGTGGTACCCACCTCCAGGGCATACGACGATCCCGGTGCCCGTGTCCTGCGGCTGCGATGGGAGATATACGGTCAGCGCCGGCTTGTCGGCATCCTCGGTGCCCAGGGCGCCGGGCGCGCCGTCCGGCCACAACAGCTCGGTCGTCGGATTGTTCACGGGGGCAAGATAGTCCTGAGCGGACGCAGCACGGGCAATGGCGATAGCAGATACGGATAGCAGGACCCGGCCGACCACCACACGAATCATCAATTTGCCTTATCGCAAGCCCGAGCTAAAGCTCGGGCCTACGTACACAATCCCCAATCCCCAATCCGCAATCCGCAATTCTTCCGTCATCCCGTGTTCCTCATGCCGGCGGCGACGCCGTTGACGGTGACCAGGAAGGCGTTGCGGAGGCGCTCGTCGCTGCCGGCCTGGCGAAGGCGGTGGAGGAGCTCGACCTGCACGAGATTGATGGGGTCGACGTACGGATTCCGCACGTCAATCGATCGGCGGAGCACGGGATTGTCGTCGAGCAGCTCACGACGTCCGGCGACGGCCAGCATCGCGGCCGATGCCTTCGGCAGCCGTGCGCGGAGGTCCCCGCCGAGCGCGTGAAGGTCGGGCGGTACGAGCACCGCTTCGTAGTGTGCGGCGATGCCGGCGTCGGCTTTCGCCAGGACCATCTCGATCAGATCGAGCGTCGATCTGAAGAACGGCCACCCGCGATACATCGCGCGAAGCTCGTCGCCGGCTCCGTTCTCGAGCGCCTCCGCCAGCGCCTCGCCGACGCCAAGCCAGGAGGGCAGCATCAGGCGCGTCTGCGTCCACGCGAAGACCCACGGGATCGCGCGCAGCGTTTCAACGCCGCCGCCCGATTGCCGACGCGCGGGGCGGCTGCCAATCGTCAGGTCCTCGAGCTCCAGTTCGGGCGTCGCGGTGCGGAAGTAGTCGATGAACCGGGGCGCCTCATACACCACCGATCGATAGGCGTTCCGCGCGGTCGCCGCCAGCGCGTCCATCCGCGCGCGCCACGCCGGCTCGGGCGGCGCCGGCGGCGCCAGCGTCGCATCGAGCGTTGCCGTCGTGTAGAGCTCGAGCGTCCGCACGGCCAGACCCGGTCGACCGAACTTGGCCTGAATCATCTCGCCCTGCTCGGTGACGCGCAGTCGTGCGTCAACCGATCCGGGCGGTTGTGACTGGATGGCCAGATACGTCGGACCGCCGCCGCGGCCGACGCTGCCGCCGCGTCCGTGGAAGAGCGTCAGCTCGACCCCCGCGCCGCGACAGGCCGCGACGACCGCCTCCTGCGCCTTGTAAAGCTGCCAGCTCGCCGCCAGCCGCCCGCCGTCCTTCGCCGAATCGGAGTAGCCCACCATCACTTCCTGCCGCCCGCCGCACCGCTGCCGGTACCACGGGATCGACAGCAGGCTCGACACGATGCTGCCAGCATCTTCGAGCGCGCGCATGGTCTCGAACAGCGGGACGACGCGCTGCGGCGAGGCGATGCGCGCTTCCTTCTGCAGCAGCTCCACGGCGAGCACGTCCGACGGCTGCATCGTCATCGAGATGACGTAGGCGCCCACCGATTCCTGCGGAAGGAGCGCCGCGACCCTGAACGTCTCGAGCACCTCGCGGACCTCGGGCGAGGCGTCGAGATCCGGCGGCACCAGCGGGCGGCGGCTCTCGAGCTCCTGCAGGAGAAACCGCTGGCGATCGTCCTCGTTCCAGTCCGCGTAGTTGCCGAGGCCGAGGTGCGTGGTGATGGCTGAGAGCGCCTCGGTATGCCGCGATGCATCCTGTCGCAAATCTAGGCGGACGAGGGTCACGCCGAAGGCGGCCAGCCGGCGCTGCAGATCGAGCAGCCGGCCGCGCGCCAGCAGGCCGTTTCCGGTCTGCTCGAGCGATCGCCGGCAGAGCGCGAGCGGCTCGGCCAGGTCCGCGGCGCTGACGAAGGGGAACGGATCGAGCACGTCGTCGCGATCGAGCCGATCTTCGATCGCACGCAGGGTCGCCGACAGACGTTCGCGTGGTCCGCGGAGCAGCGCTCGATACGGTTCCGCGGCGCCGTGGGTCCGCTCCATCAGCTCCGGGCTGCCGTCGCTCATCGAGAGCTCGAGCCGCAGGGCATCCACCTCGCGCAGGTAGAGGCTCGCGGCCTGCCAGCGCGCCAGGAGCACGACGGTGCCGGTCACCTGCGCGCTCACCGCCGGGTTGCCGTCGCGGTCGCCGCCAATCCACGACCCGAAGCAGAGCGGCGATCGATCCGGCGGGAGCCCGCGGCCAGTGTGTTTGACGAGCGCCGTGTTCAGGGAGCGGAGGAACTGCGGCACCGCGTCCCACAGCGCCTGCTCGAACACGGCCAGAGCCGACCGGGCTTCGTCCACCGGCGAGGGACGGCGAGGGCGCACCTCGCGCGTTTCCCACGCCGCGGCAATCTCGATGCGGAGCGCCTCGACGAGCTCTTCGTGTTCGGGCGGCGTGAGATCCACCCGATCGCGCGCGGCGAGCAGATCGGCGATGCGGCCGAACTTCTGCATCAGCGTGCGGCGTGTGACCTCGGTGGGATGCGCGGTGAACACCAGCTCGACCCGCAGCCGCGCGACCGCCTCGTAGAGGCGATCGGGCGAGATGCCGGCAGCGATCAAGCGGCCGAACGTCTCGTCGCACGATCCGATTTGCGGCGGCGCCGCGGGATCGCCCTGATACGCCCGCCGGCGCCGGATGCGATGGTGCTGCTCGGCGATGTTCGCCAGGTTGAGAAAGTGTGAAAACGCGCGGGCGACCGGCAGCGCCTCGTCCACCGCCATCTGCTCGAGGATCTTGGTGAGCCGCGCGAAGTCGGCCTCGCTGCCACCGCGCGCCTTCTTCGACAGCGCACGGACTCGTTCGACCGTATCGTAGGTCGCCTGCCCCTCCTGGCGTCGCAGCGTCTCGCCCAGCAGCTCGCCCAACAGGCGCACGTCGTCTCGCAGAGCCTTTGGCAACTCGTGGCGCACGGCCTCAGTGTACACAGGTCGCGCAGATCGCCTGTGGAGGCGGGGCTTCAGCGCGCCATCGATGATGCAGTAGGGCCCACTTCAGTCGGGCCTTCAGTGGCCGCACTGAAGTGCGGCCCTCCTGCGTCTGAAGCGAGTAGAATACGCCCCGCGCCGGGCGATTGGCCCGTTCCCAAGGAGTGTTCATGCGCGGTCCTCTTGCTGGAACGCTGGCGACAGCGCTGCTGCTCAGCGTTCAGGCACGTGCCCAGTCGCCCAGCCCACCTCAGAGCGGACAGCAGCCGTCCGAGCCGCAATCAGGCGCCCAGGGTCAAGCGCAGCCGCAGCCGGAAGAGAAGCAGGTCTACGAGGACCAGGTTGTCGTCACCGCATCGAAGCGCGAGCAGACGCTCGTGAACGCGCCAGCAACCGTAAGCCTGATTACCAGCGAGACCCTGCAGAACTCGGGCTCGACCAGCTACGCCGATCTGTTTCGCGCCGTGCCGGGGGTGAACGTCACGCAGACCTCGGCGCGCGATATCAATCTCACGAGCCGCGGCGCGACCTCGACGTTGTCCACGTCACAACTCGCCCTCGTGGACGGCCGCAGCATCTACCTCGACTTCTTCGGGTTCATCGCCTGGGACTTTCTGCCCGTGAACCCCGCAGAGATCAAGCAGATCGAAGTGATTCGCGGGCCTGCCTCCGCGATCTGGGGCGCCAACGCGATGAACGGCGTCGTGAACGTGATCACCAAGTCGCCGCGCGAGCTCCAGGGCTCGAGCGTCACGATTGGCGCCGGCGGTTTCGGGCGGAAGACGGACAACGCCGATGAAGGGGCCGGCGCGCTCTTCTACGTCAACGGCTCGCACGCACAGGTGATCAACGATCGATGGGCCTATAAGTTCTCTGCCGGCGTGTATACGCAGGATCCGCTCGCGCGCCCGACCGGCGCGATTCCCAACGGCACGGGCACTCAGTATCCGGCGTTCTCCAATCAGGGCACGACGCAGCCGAAGGTCGACTTTCGCGCCGACTACGACTTTGAAGACGGCGAGCAGCGGTTGATCTTTCAGGGTGGCTTCGCGGGCACGGATGGCATCCTTCACAGCGGCATCGGTCCGTTCGACATCGACACGGGCACCATCCTCGGCTATGTGAAGGCGAACTACAGCAAGAAGGCGATGAAGGTGAATTTCTTCACCAACATCCTGAACGGCGATGCCACGAACCTTCTCGCTGTGGATGTGACCGGGCAGCCGCTGCTCTTCGGCTTCAAGAGCCAGACCTACGACTTCGAGTTCGGCGACGTCCGGACTTTTGGCGGACGCCATGTGCTCAGTTACGGCGGCAACTACCGCCACAGCAACTTCGACCTGTCGATTGCCCCCGCCGCCGACTCGCGCAATGAAGGCGGCGGCTACGTGCAGGACGAGATCTTCCTGGGCAAGTACGTCCGCTGGCTGGTGGGCGCGCGCGTCGACAAGTTCGACGTCATCGACAGCGCGCAGTTCTCACCCCGGACGACGCTGATGCTGAAACCGTCGGCAGACCAGACCATTCGCATTTCGTACAACCGCGCGTATCGCGCGCCATCGGTGATCAACAACTATCTCGACACGACGATCATCAATCAGCTGCCGCTCTCGCAGATCAACCCTGCGCTGTCCGGCGTCTACAACTTTCCGGTCCGTGCCGTCGGCAGCAACGTCGGCCTGCCGCCGCTGGTTCCCGCGCAGGACCTGACCGAGACGTCGCTCTCGGCTTTCGAGCTGGGCTACACCGGGGTCGTCCGTAAGCGCGCGACGGTGTCGGCGGCCTTCTACGTCAACGAGACGAAAGACGACGTCTTCTTTACGCAGGTCGCCTCCTACCGGGCGGCGAACCCGCCGCCCGGGTGGCCGCTGCCGCTGGTCGTGCTCGAAGTCCTGAACTGCCCCGCAAGTCCGCCCGCCGGCCGGCCGTGCCCGTTCGGCGCCGGCAACGGTTTGCCCCTGGGCTTCAGTTATCGCAACTTCGGCAAGGTGAATCAGAAGGGTCTGGAGCTCGGCATCGACGGAGCGATCACGGCCGAGTGGAGCGCGTTTGCGAATTACGCGTTCCAGCCCGAGCCGACGCCGTCCGGGTTTCCCTCCTCGGAGCTCAACATCCCGCCGGCGCACCTGTTCAACCTGGGCGCGAACTACGCCGGCGGCCGCTACCTCGGGAATCTGCAGATCAGCTATCAAAGCGACGCCTTCTGGCAGGATGTTCTGGACAGCCGCTATGCGGGGACGACGGATGCCTTCACGCTCGTCAACGGCAGCATCGGCCGCAAGTGGGGTCAGGAGGGTCGCATCGTTACAATGCTCAAGGTCACGAATCTCCTGAACCAGGAGATTCAGCAGCACATCTTTGGCGACATCTCGAGGCTGCAGATGGTCGGAGAGTTGAGGGTCACGTTCTGATGTCGGATTCGTTGTCTTCGCTGCAGCCGGCTCAGCTCTGGAAGCAGATGTCGGAGTCGCAGAAGCTGCGTGCCGCAGAAGCCTTCTGGCGGGAACCTGACGGGGTCGAGCAGCAGGTGGAAGCCATGGCGCTGCTCGCGCAAAAACTGAAGGCGCGCCCGCGCTATATCCAAGGCCTGCCGATCGACAAGCGTGCCAGGCACCTGGCGCACTTTCCCGGCATGCCCGATCTGCTCGCGGCGCGCATGCTGGTGAGCTACCACCTGGCGCACCAGCGGCCGATGATGTCGGCGTTCCTCGACGCGATTGGCATCGCGCACGACAACGGGCTGATCACCGAGGATCCCAAGGGGCCGATTTCGGCAGAGCAGGTAAGCGGCGGCCGCGCCGCGCTTCAGGGCGCGTATCCGGCCGAGGACATTGAGCTCTACTTCGCGACGCTGCTGGCGCAGGATCCGGAAACGTGGGCGGCGCTCCGCGCCGCTATCTAAGGGTTGCAGGGTCGCAGGGTTGCAGGGTTGCGGGGTCGAAGAGTCGAAGGGTCACAGGGGCGATGGCGTCCAAGGGTCGCAGGGTCATACCGTCGAAGGGTCGACGGATTCAACGTATCGACCGAAGACCAGTAGGATCTGCCCATGCCCTGGCTGGTTCATGCGCTCACGGCGAGCGGCGCGCTCATCGCCTACATCGCGCTCGTCAGCATCGTAAATGGCAACCTGGCGGTTGCATTTCTCTGGCTCACGGTCGCCACGGTGATCGACGCGATCGATGGGGTGCTGGCGCGCCTCGCCCGCGTCAAGGAGCGCGCGCCGATGCTCGACGGCGGGCGGCTCGATGACATCGTCGATTACCTCACATTCGTGTTCGTGCCGGCGTTTGCGATCCAGCACGCGGGCCTGCTTCCCGACGGTATCACGGCGTGGCTGGCCGTCGCGGCGGTGCTCATCTCGAGCGCGTTCGGCTTCAGCCGCGAAGACGCGAAAACCGCGGACCACTTCTTCACCGGATTCCCGTCGGTACTGGAACATCGTTGCGGTTTACATGGTGGCGCTGCGGCTGCCGGCGGCCGTGAACGCGGCGATCCTGCTGCTGCTTGCCGCGCTGGTCTTCGTGCCGATTGGCTACGTCTATCCGTCGCGGACGGTGCGGTTGAGACGCCTGACCGTGGCGTCGGGTCTGGTGTGGGGCGCGATGCTGGTGGCCATCATCTGGCACCTGCCGGACCCACCGCGATGGCTGGTTCTGACGTCGTTCGCGTATCCGGCGTATTACATCGCGCTGTCGCTCGCGCTTCAGCGGTCAAGACACGGTTAGTCAGGGGTTGCAGGGTTGCAGGGTTTCAGGGTTGCAGGGTTGCAACGTCCCGAAACTTCGCGAAGTCGGCATCCGTGGATCGTTCAAAGCCCTCAGCCAATCGAGCAATCGCGGTCAGATCTGCCTCACGAGCAGCCGCGCCTGCTGCCAGATCCACAGCGCTTCAAACCGTGTTGCCTTCTCCATGAGTCCGGGTTTTACAGCTATTGGACCGACCTCCACTCTTAGACTCTGCAGACCCTGCAACCCTGCAACCCTGCAACCCTGCAACCCTGTAGACCCTTCGACCCCTCACTTCTCCCACAAGTAGTCGATCGGTGCGCCCGCGCCCGGCACGGCCGTGCGAAAGTCCTGGCCGAGCGCCTTGGCCAGCGTCGCGGCAATCTGATTCGTGTAGGCGGGCGGCGCGACCTGCCATTCGCCGCGCTTTGGCCAGTCGGGCCCGACTGCGGCCAGCCATGTCTCTTCGGCGCGCACCACCTGGTCGCCGTGCGACGACCAGTCGTCGGTGGTGTGGCCGCGGCCATGATCGACCGTGATCAGCAGGATGGTGTTGTCCTTGTACTCCGGATCGCTCTGCAGCCACGTCCAGAGCGTCTTCAGCTGCGCATCCGTGCGGGCGAGCGAATCGAGGACGCGGTCGTAGCGCTTTTCATGCGCCCAGTCGTCGGTCTCGTCGAAGGCGATGTAGAGCGCGCGGGGCCGTGAGGTCTTCAGGTAGTGCAGCGCCAGGCCGAAGGTGAAGGCATCGTGGCGGGCGCTGTCCCACGGCGTTTTGGCGGTGAACTGCGCGTCGCTCAGCGTCCGCGCCACGGGATCGGTCGTCTCGAAGGCTTCATAGCCGGCGTTGATGGTCAGCGCGCCTTCCTCGTGCTCGGCAATCCAGTTGAAGGTTTCCCACGAGCCGAATGCGCCGACCTTTTCACGCGGCAGCCCGAACGCCCGCCGGACGAACTCGAGCACGGTCACATACGGATACCGCTTGTTATCGTTGCTGTCGATGTCGTCGTCGTGCGCGGCGCCGGTCAGGATCTCGGCATAGCCAGGATACGAGAACTTGTGGCGGTTGGTGATGCTGAAGCGGCTGTCGCGGGCGCGGTTGCCGGCAATCGAGCCGTGCTCGCGCATCAGCGTGCCCCAGAAAAACGGCATCACTTTCGCGCGCCGTTCCTCCGCCGTCGGCGCCCAGTACTGTTTGTAGGCCGGCAAATCTTCGACGGCACCCTCCGCGATGGTGGAGGCGAGCACAGCGCGGTCGAGGCCGCCGAAGATCTCTTCGGTCCGGACGCCGTCGAGCGTGATCAGAATGGCGTGGCGAGGCGATTGGGCGTGAACCGGCGAAACGTGCGCTGCCGGGAACGTGAGCGCGCCCAGCAGCGCAAGGGCGGGAATGGGGGATCGGCGCATAGGCGCCGCAAGTTTATCGTGACCGGTCAGTTCCCGGCACGCACCTGCACCGGCCCGTTTACGGTGGACACGCGCACGACGACAGGGCCCTCGCCGAGCTCGAACGAGCGGGAGTTGGCGTCCCAATCCTTTCGGGCCTGCCCGCAGCCGGTGCCATCGCACGACCACGGGGAATGGTTCGAGGATTCCACACGTACGCCGGACGTGAACCCGGCCGGCACTTTCAGCTGGGCCGGCCCGTTCTGGGCGCGCGCTGTCAGGGAGCCATCGGTCCAGCGGGTGCCGGCCAGCTTGACGCCAATCGGGCCGTTCTGCGTCTGGAGCTCGACGGTGCCGCTGCCGCCCTCGAAGTTGATGGGCCCGTTCTGTGCGAAGGCGTTCACCGTCCCGCCGACGTTCTTCAGGCTGACCGGCCCGTTCTGTGTCCGCATCGTGCTGCGGCCGCTGAACTCGCGCACCGAGATCGGACCGTTGTGCGCGCTCAGGTCCAGCGTCCCGCCAGCCGGGGCCTCGACGATGTAAAAGACGACCGAATCGTCGCTGGACGAGCCCGTCGTGGACACGGTCCCGCCGTTGACGGTCGTGTGCATGGCGTCCAGCTGCTCGCGGGCGCTGGTGGCCGGCGCGACGGCCTTGCAGGTCGTGACGCCGAAGTCGCGGCGAGCGCCTCCCAGCACGTAGACGCCGCCGTTCTGGGGCGACCGGATCGTCAACACGCTCCCGGAACTCGCTGGCGCAGTCAGGGTTTCCTCGGCGGTCACTGCCGGCTCGTCATCGAATTCGATGCTCAAATCGCTGCAGCGGCGGACGTCGTCGGACTTCGACTGCATGTTGATGTTTCGATGCGCAGACGCGCCGAGGCACGCCGACCCGACGAATGCGGCGGACAGCACAAGGGTGGTGAGGCGTGGTGGACGCATGATTCCCTCCGAGGAGCTTAGACGGAAGGCAGCCGCGCCACGTTTGCTCGACCCGGATCATCAGTGGCGGCTGAGCCGGATGTCGGCCCCGGTTGTCCCGTTCGTCCCGACTGCGGGAACGATGCCCGTGGGCGGCTGGTCCGAGTCGATGTCGTCCTCGAGGTCTTCCATCTCCGGGAAGGAACGCTCGTGCGTCTGCGCGAGCTGCAGGTCCGCGGATCCGGGGTGGCTCAACTCCTGTCGAACGACGTAGCCAACCTGCCGCGCGGCCAGGGTGTCGAACTGGTCGATTCCGGTATTCTCCCCGAGCCGGCGATAGAGAGCGCGTAAATCGGCGGCGGAATCGACGCCGCCCGCGTCTGCGATTTCCACCGCGTGCTGCAGCTCGTGGCCGAGCAATGCGACCAGCGTCTTGTTGCTGAAGACGCGGTTCAGATGGATCTTCACGAAATGGTCGGTCGCGCTCCGCGCCAGGAAGCGCAACGCGCCGCCGCGGTGCAATGGCATGTCGGGCCGTAGATCGATGTAGACGATCACGTTGGAGCGCTCCAGGTGATCGATCAGGCGTCGGAATGTTGGTGAGTGGGCGATGCCATCCGCGACGAGCCGTGCCCCGTCCTTTTGCATCGGGCGGATGCGCGTCAGCGCCGGGTCGTTGCGAGAGTCGCGCGCGTCGAGCGGCGCAATCGCCAGCAGGATGGCGAGGACTGAGATGGCGAGCCGCATGTGCCGTCCTCCATGCCGAACGCCCCGGTGGGTCGTGCTGGGGCTTCGGGCAGTTAGACGGAGGGTTCTTCGCGTGGCCGGCCAGTGCACGGCACGTCAGGGAGCGCGTCTCAAGGGAGGGAACTGGCTCGTCCCGGCACGTTGCGCTCCGTCACCGACACAAGGCGTTGGCCACCGAGCACCGCACGGTGGTCACGGAGCTTCGTCACACCAACAGTCACAGGGAAATCGTCGCGGAGGATGCAGTCGCGGAACCCTGCCCGGAAACCGACGTTACTCACGCGGATCGCTGATCACGGATACAGGCGGGAACTTCTGGTCACGGATTGACACAGACAGACACGGATTCTCTTCTCTAACTCATACTGAAGAGTAGGTTCTCTTGCGAGGGAAAGCGATCCACAGATTCACACATCAGATTTCCACAGATTGGTTCCACACGCAGGGTGTCCACTAAGGCCTGGGAACTCCATTCACACGGATATAAAGCCGGCGCCGCACGCAACGCGTGCGGCGGCGATGAAGGGAAACCGGAGATCGTGAGAGGCCAAGGTTTGCGAAGTGCCTCTCACAATCTCCGGCTTCTCTTCATCGCCGTCGCGGCTGCGCCGCGACGCCGGCTTCGTCTCGGGTGTGCGACAACGCAGTTAAAAACCGATTGATTATCAAACGCACCTTTTCCAGCCGCGCCCTTCCGGCTCATGCTCGGCTCAAGTCGATGGGAGCGGCAGAAGCGCCGCCACGCATCGGAGCCATACTGGGTGCCCTGATCGGAGTGAATCGGCGTGTCACGCGGCCGGCGTCGGCGCACGGCCATCAGCACGGCGTCGAGCACGAGCTCGCGGTGAATGGTCGGCCCCGCAGACCAGCCGACGATCTTTCGCGAGAACAGATCCATCACTACCGCCAGGTAGACCCAGCCTGCCACGTCCGAATGTACGTGATGTCCGCCACCCAAGCCTTGTTGGGCCGCGTCGCCGTGAACTGCCGCTGCAGTAGATTCGGAATCAGGACGGCGGGCTTACCGACCGACCAGCGCCGCGTGCGACACCCGTGGAGGGCGCGCAACCGGTTCTCCCGCATGAGGCGCGCGACCCAGCGGCAGGTCTCGCCAGCCTCACGCAGGTCCAGGAATACCCGCGGCGCACCGTAGATGCCCTCGTTGGCGATGAACGACGCGCGAAATCAGCCGCAGCAGCCGGGCGTCTTCTTTGGCGCGATTCGAGAGTGGCTGCTTCAGCCACGCATAGTAGCCGCTCGGAGCCCCGTCGAGAACCCGACAGACCGTCTGCACGCTGAACGTGGCTCGATGCGCCTTGATGAACTCGTACGTCGCGCGGCCAACGCTGACCGGGCTTGTGACCCTCGCCCAGTAATTCGCTTGATCGGACCAAAGAGAGTTCTTTCCGTGATTTCCGTGTGTGTCCGTGACCGGCCTTTGATCCGTGGCGCTGTCTGCGTCCCGTTCCGTCCTCGGTCGGTGTCCGCGTCCTAGGTTGCGACTGCCGCGAGCACGCCCCGCATATACGCCATCGACTCGATCATCCCGGGCAGTGGGTCGTCCTCCTTGATCTCGTATTCGAGACCGACCTGGCCCTGGTAGCCGATATCGACGAGTGTCCTGAACAGCGCGGGAAAATCGAGCACGCCGCGACCGACTTCCACCTGGCTGTCCTTGTCGGTTTTGACGGCAAGGTCTTTCACGTGCATGTCGTACAGGCGATCGCGAAACTGGCGGCACGCCTGGACGGGGTCCGTGCCGGTGCGGGTCGTGTGCCCGATATCGATGCACAGGCCGAGGTGCGGGTCGCGCGATTTGATGGCGTCGTAGGCATCTTGCGGTCGAGGCCAGTGTTCGTCTTCCGGACCGTGGTTGTGGATGGCAGCCTTGATGTCGAACTCCTTGGCCATCTGCTCGATCGTGTCGAGAGCCTCAGGCTCGGGGGAGATGAAGATCAGCGGGAAGCCGGCGTTCTTCGCGTACTCGAAGTCCTTGCGGATCTGGGTCGGATCGTTCGGCAGCGTGATGGTGCCGCCGCCCATGATTGTGATCCCCGCGGATTCGATTTTCGCGCGCAGCGCGCGCGTCGTCTCGGGTGGATCGGTGCGCGGCAGGTGCACGTCCTTGAACGTCATGTGCGTGACGCCGAGCGCCTTCGCCATGTCGAGCGTTTGATCGAGCGTGAACTTCCGGCACGAGTAGGACGCCACGCCAAGCTTCAATGCCACCGGCTTCCGGGCGGCGGCAGCGTCAACCTCCGCTGTGCCGGCCATGCGGCTCAAAACGCCGGCAGCAAGCGCCGTACCGACGAACGCGCGGCGGGTGAGCGGTTCGGTCATTTCAGTCCTCCGGCGGAATGCTACTCTACTCATGGATATGCGAGCCTTCGTTGTGGCGGTTCTCGTTGCCTCGGCTGTTGCCAGCGGTTCGTCCGTGGCGCTGCGCGCGCAAAGCGCCAGCGATCTCGTCGTGTCGATACCCGGCGACAAGGAATTCCACCAGCCGGGTTGTCCGCTCGTCGCCAAGGCCGGATCGAGCGTGAAGGTCATGAAGCGATCGGAGGCGGTGCGGCGCAAGCTGACCCCGCACGCTGGTTGCCGCGCGGCCGAAGCTCCTGGCGCCGCGCTCGATCCGAACACGGCGAAGGTCTACACGCAGCCGGGTGACAACAAATACCACACCGCCACGTGCCCGAAGCTGGGCGCGCAGAAGGTCGCGGTGGCGCTGGACGAGGCCGGCCGGAAATGGTGGCCATGTCCCATCTGCAAGCCGCCCGTGAGGCAGAGAACGGTCCGCTAACCGGTCGTCTCCTGCCATGAATCGCCGCGCTTTTCTCGAAGTCGCCGGTGTGGTGCCTGCTGCCGCACTGGTCGCACCGGCGACGGGTCAGCGCGCGCCCGACCCCGCGAGCGCAGGTCGCGAGGCGTGGGTTCAGCTCCTCGAGCGGGTTGCGGCGCCGGTGCTGACCAGTCTCGCCGAAGGCCAGTTGCGGCGGCGGATGCCGGTCGAGCAGGCCGAGGGGAGCGACCGCTCCGAAGTGACGCATCTCGAGGCCGTCGGCCGGTTGCTGAACGGCATCGCGCCGTGGCTCGAGGCGGACGGACTGAGCGGCGCCGAGGCCCAGACGCAGATCCGGTTCAGGACGCTTGCGCTCGATGGATTGCGCGTCGGTCTCGATCCGGCGTCAACCGATGCGCTCAACTTCACGCGCGAATCGCAGCCGCTCGTGGACGCCGCCTTTCTCGGGCAGGCGCTGCTGCGCGCCCCGCGCACGTTACGAGACGGCCTCGATGCGGCGTCCCACGCGCGACTCGTGGACGCGCTCACGTCGACAAGGCCGATCGCGCCGGGCTTCAATAACTGGCTGCTATTCTCGGCGATGGTGGAGGCGGCGTTGAAGACGCTCGGAGCGCCGTGGGATCGCATGCGCGTGGACTACGCGATCCGGCAGCACGAGCAATGGTACAAGGGCGACGGGCTGTACAGCGACGGCCCCGTGTTTCATTGGGACTACTACAACAGCCTGGTGATTCACCCGATGCTGCTCGATGTGCTCGATGCGTGCGGCGACGAGGCGCCCGCGTGGCGCGACCTGGCGCCCCGGATGCGCGAACGGGCGCGGCGCTATGGCGCGATTCTCGAGCGGCTGGTCGCGCCCGACGGCAGCTTCCCCGCGATCGGGCGATCCATCGCCTACCGCTGTGGCGCCTTTCATCTGCTTGCTCAACTCGCGCTGCGACACGAGCTGCCGGAAGGGCTGTCGCCAGCGCAGGTTCGTGCGGCCCTCACCGCGGTGATTCGACGCACGCTGAACGCCCCGGAGACCTTCGATCGCGACGGTTGGTTGACGATTGGGCTGGCCGGCCATCAGCCGGAGATCGGCGAACGCTACATCTCGACCGGCAGCCTGTATCTCTGCGCGGCAGCGTTCCTGCCGCTCGGGCTGTCGCCGTCGGATCCATTCTGGGCTTCAGCAGCGGAGCCTTTCACCGCCGAGCGCGCCTGGAGCGGCCAGCCGTTCCCCATCGATCGCGCCATCCAGGGGTAGCGACAGGAAGAATTCGAGAATTCGAGAACTGGAGAACTCGAGGATTCGAGAACTCGAAACATTTCGAGAACTCGAGAAGGGCGCCCTTCCCGAGTTCTCGAGTTTTCGGTTCTCGATTTCTGTCGTGAATGCTCTACGAGCAGGTGTTCGAGATGTCCTTGACCGCCTTCACGTGCAGCCGCGGGCCGCTCGTTGCCGCCGCCGCCGACGCCGACGACGAGCTCGACGACGGATCGCTCATGCCGCCCTTGTTGTCGCTCGATGCGGTGATCTCAACCTTGTGGTTTGCGTACTTGGTCAGATCGACGTCACCCGACGACATCACCGTCCACGTCTTCGGTGCCGAGGCGGAGCTCGAAGCCGCCGACCCGGTCGGACTGATTTCGGTCAAGGTGAACGACTTCCCATCGGCACTGGGCGTCAGACATCCGGTCACCGTCTGGGGGCTCGAGGACGACTGGGACGCGGGAGCCGCCGACGGGTCCGTGGACGGCGGCGTCTGGGCCGGCGCCTGCGCGCTCACGAAAGGCGCACCGGCAAGCAGCGCCGACACACCCACAGCAAACAGAACGTGCTTCTTCATCGGTTTCCTCCACATGCTTCAGCCCAGCACCACGCGGGCATGAATACGGCAACGGCGGCCTCATGGTAGAGCCGCACGCCAACACTCGAAGGGTTCAAGGCGCGTACCATCCAACAGCGGGTCCGTGTTGCCTGCTGGCGTCGCTTTGCGCGCGTCGAGGCCGGACAATGTCGGTCAAAGTTACGCGAACGGTGAATGAACTCCCGACATCGAGCACACACTCGGGCTAAGATCGCCGCATGCTTCGCAGGCACATTGCCGTCGTTTTCATTCCCGCAGCCGCGCTGTTGATCAGCATGGCCTGCAGCTCATCAACCAACAACACTCGATCCGAGGCGGACATGCAGCGAGCCGTTGAGCTTTCAAAGGCAGTGACGACCCTGGAGATCGTTGACACGACCGTGGGTACTGGCGCCGAAGCGACGCCAGGGCGCAAGGTGCGGGTGCACTACACGGGCACCCTGATGGACGGCACCAAGTTCGACAGCTCGAAGGATGGCAACACGCCGTTCGAGTTCACGCTCGGCACCGGCAGCGTGATCGCGGGTTGGGACGAAGGCGTGAAAGGCATGAAGGTTGGCGGCGTCCGCCAGCTGACCATTCCGGCGTCGATGGGGTACGGCACGCGTGGCTACCCGCCGGTGATCCCGGGGAACGCGGCCCTGAAATTCGACATCGAGCTCCTCGGGGTCAATTGATGCGAGGCGTGTGGCGCGCATCCGTCCTGCTGACGCTGCCCGTCGTGCTCAGCGCCGCCCCACGTGTGGCCGACATGAATGCCCTTGCGGATCGCTACGTGAAACTGGTGCTGGCCGTCGGTCAGCACGACGGCGCATTCGTGGACGCGTACTACGGACCGCCTGAATGGAAGGCGGCTGCGACGGCCGCGGGCAAGCGACCGCTGGCGGACCTCGGGAAGGAAGCCGATGGCCTTGCCGGCGAGCTGGCCCGCCTTCGGCCCTCCGGGGCTTCGGCGAGGCAGGCCGATGAGGAGATGACGCGCTTGCGGTACGACTACCTGCGGGCGCAGATCCACGCGGTGTCCGCGCGCATTCGCATGCTGCAGGGTGCGCGCCTCGACTTCGACGCCGAATCACGCGAGCTCTACGACGCGGTTGCGCCGACCTACGACGAGGGACATTTCGCGCAGGCCCTCGAGAAGCTTGAGGCCCTGGTACCGGGCCCGGGCGCTCTGGCGGATCGCGTCGAGGCGCTTCGTCAGCGGGTGGTTATTCCGGGCGACAAGCTTGACGTCGTGTTCAAGGCCGCGATCGCCGAGTGCCGCGCGCGCACGGTCGCGCATCTGGCGCTTCCCGCGGGCGAGGAGTTCAAGCTGGAATACGTCACTGGGAAGCCCTGGAGCGGCTACAACTGGTACCAGGGCAGGTTCCACAGCCTGATCCAGATCAACACCGAGTTGCCGATCTTCATCGATCGCGCGGTCGATCTCGCCTGTCATGAAGGCTACCCGGGCCACCACGTCTACAACGTGCTGCTCGAGAAGCACCTGGTGACCGATCGGGGGTGGCGCGAGTTCACCGTCTACCCGCTCTTCTCGTCGCAATCGCTGATCGCCGAAGGCACCGCGAACTTCGGTATCGACGTGGCGTTCCCTGGAGCCGAGCGCGTGCGCTTCGAGCGCGATCGGTTGTATCCGCTCGCCGGACTCGATCAGAGCCTGGCGGAAAAGTACCACGAAGTGCTTCAGGCGCTGGACGAGTTGAGCTATGCGGGGAACGAGGCGGCGCGGAAATACGTGAACGGCCAGATCTCGAAGGACGAAGCCGTCACCTGGCTGGTGAAGTACACCGTGACGTCCCGTCCGCGTGCCGAGCAGCGCGTGCGCTTCTTCGACTCCTATCGCAGCTACGTGATCAATTACAACTACGGCAAGGATCTGGTGCGTCGCTACGTCGAGGCCGAAGGTGGCACGACGAGTCGGCCGGATGTGCGCTGGAAGGTGTTCGGCGATCTGATTTCGTCGCCGCGACTCCCGTCGGGTCTCGGGTCGCCCGGGTCAGTGAGATCGAAATGATAACCCGGGCAACTCGGGCAACCTGTTTTGAGTCAGGCCGCTCCGAAGGAGCGCTCGAACAGGTCCGCGACCGCGCGCGCGCCGTTCTCTTCGAGCACTCTCGTTCCGGTTCCCGTGATGTGCGGGTGCGTGATCGTCGGAAGATCATCGGATGTACGCCGCGTCCAGTCGAGGCCGCTCCAGGTGAACCAGCCGTCACGGGCCTGATCGAAAACCGACAGCGGCTTGTTGCACAGCTTCGCGAACTCCGCGCCCCATCCCGTGCCGCCGCGCACGGTATTGTCCTCCTCGATGTGGCCGACAACGTAGATCTCCTGGCCGTTGTTCACCTGGTACCAGATCGTCTGCAGGATTTTCCGCAGGGTCGGACCTTCCGTATAGCGACGGTTCATCAGCCGGGAGACGTATTCGAGGCTGATGTCGCCAGCCAGGAGCTCCTCGTGGTTCAGGACGCGGAGCCCGCGGTGCCTCACGAGCGTGTGGCCTTCGAACGTGAAGTTCACTTCATCGAGGCCATAGCGCTCGGCCTGCGCGCCGAATGCGCCTTCGGCGCCTGGCGCGCCGCCACTGTAGAGAATGCAGTCTTCGCGTCGCATGGCTCCCCATCCGGCCCGGCCGTCCGTTTCGGGCCCGCAGTAGTCTAGCAGCCCGGCGCATGGGCTGATCCAGAATAGGCCGGATGCGCAAGCCAGTCGTCTTCATAACCGGGGCAGGCGGCGAAATCGGCCACGGCCTGATCGCCCGCCTCGCCGCGAGCGGCCGCCCGATTGTCACGCTCGACCTCGCGCCGCTCGATGCGTCGCTGGCCCGCATGATCCAGCGCGAGTTCCTCGGATCGATCCTCGACGCCGGTCTCCTCGAGCGCATCCTCGCCGAGTTCGAGGTCGATCTGATCTTTCACCTGGCCGCGCTCCTGTCCACCCGTTCGGAGTTCACACCCATGCGGGCGCATCAGGTGAACGTCGAAGGGACGCTCACGCTGCTGGAATTCGCGCAGAAGGAAGCCGAGTCGCACGGTCGCGTGGTCCGCTTTCTGTATCCGTCCTCGATTGCCGCCTACGGCCTGCCCGATCTCGAGACGAAACAGCGCGCCGGCCGCGTGAAGGAAGACGAATACAACCACCCGACGACCATGTATGGCGCGAACAAGTTGTATTGCGAGCTGCTCGGACGGTATTACGCGAGGCACTACAAGCAGCTCGCCGCGGAACCCTTGAGCGGCAAGGTGGACTTTCGCGCGGTCCGATTCCCCGGCCTGATCTCCGCGATCACCCTGCCGTCGGGCGGCACATCGGACTATGCGCCTGAAATGATGCACGCCGCGGCGCGCGCCGAGCCCTATGCCTGCTTCGTCCGCCCCGACACCCAGATTCCGTTCATGGCCATGCCCGACGGGGTGGAGGCGCTGATTCGCCTGGCCGACGCGCCGCGTGACCGATTGACCCGAACGGCCTACAATGTCGCGGCCTTCAATCCGACGGCCGACGAGATTCGGTCGGCGGTCCTTGCAGCGTTTCCCGGCGCCAGGCTCACTTACGAGACGGACGCCAAGCGCCAGGGCATCGTCGATTCCTGGCCGGCGGCCGTGGACGAGTCGCTGGCCCGGCACGATTGGGGGTTTCAGCCGGCGATGGATTTTGACCGCGCGTTGCGCGACTACCTGATACCCACCATCCGGAGGCGCTACGAATGACCGTCGCCAACCTGCCGACCACGATGACCGTCGTCCAGGCCCGGCAGCCTGGAGCTCCAGACGTCCTCGAACCGACCGTCCGCGCCGTGCCAGTCCCGGCGGCCGGCGAAGTGCTGGTGAAAGTAGCCGCCGCCGGGGTGAATCGGCCCGACCTGATGCAGCGGCAGGGGAAATATCCGCCGCCGAACGGGGCGTCCGACGTCCTGGGCCTCGAGCTGTCGGGCGTGATCGTCGCCGTCGGCGCCGGCGTCTCGCGCTGGCGAGCCGGCGACCGCGTGACGGCGCTGGTGGCGGGCGGCGGCTATGCGGAGTTTGCGGCAGTGCCAGAACCACAATGCCTCCCCGTGCCCCGCGGACTGTCGATGGAAGAGGCCGCGGCGCTGCCGGAGACGTTCTTCACGGTCTGGACCAACGTGTTCGAGCGCGGCCGGCTGGTGGCGGGCGAGTCGCTGCTGGTGCACGGCGGCGCGAGCGGCATCGGCACCACCGCCATCCAGTTGGCGCGCGCCCGCGGTGCCCGTGTGTTCGCGACGTCCGGGTCGCGCGAGAAATGCCTGGCGTGCGAGCGGCTCGGCGCCGAGCGCGCGATCAACTATCGCGACGAGGACTTCGTTGCGACGTTGCTCGACGCGACCCACGGCCGCGGTGTCGACGTCGTCCTCGACATGGTCGGCGGCGATTATGTCTCCCGCAATCTCGAAGTCCTGGCGATGGACGGACGCCTCCTCCAGATCGCGTTCCTGCACGGCCCGCACGCTGACGTCAACCTCAGCCCCCTGATGCGGAAGCGCATCACGTTCACCGGATCGACGCTGCGGCCGCGCACGGTGGAGGAGAAAGGCGCGATCGCCCGCGCCCTCGAGCGCGAGGTCTGGCCGCTGATCGAATCCGGCGAGGTCCGCCCGGTCCTTTACGCCGTCTTCCCGCTCGCCGAGGCCGCGCTGGCCCACGCGGAGCTGGAAGCCGGCAACCACGTGGGAAAGATCGTGCTGCGCGCGTAGCCACTGCAGTAGGGCCCGACTTTTAGTCGGCCGCATCTGGCCGCACTAAAGTGCGGCCCTACTGTCGTCCATTCGTCCTTCGTTCCTCGTCCCTTGACAACCGCACCACCCACGAAAACCAGCCCGCATACCACACGAATAGCAGGACGGTCGCCGGCTCCCGAACACCTGGCGGCAGTCGGTGAGGCCAGATCGGCGTGAGCGCGGTAATCATCGCGGCCACGCACGACAGGCCGACGGCCCAAGGGGCCAGCGTCATGGCGCCCGGCCGATCGCGCCACAGCGCCATTCCCACTCCTGCGCCGAAGCCAGTGACGAGCAGCCGCACGACCAGCCAGACGACGGCCACCGCGCCGCGATCGGCGATCGTTGTGACGAGATTCGAGGCGACAAAAGCAAGCCCGGCTGGTTCCGCGACGGCCAGCAGGAACGCCAGAAGAGCGCGCCTAATCTTCGACGAGCGGGGCGAGTTCAGGGCCACGAGCTTCTGGCAGCGGCGGCGTCGTCATATCGACCCGGTGTCCGAACCGGCGCTCGCTGAGGAGGAAGGCGGGGAGCGCGAGGGCCGAGAGCGCCGCGGCCAGCCCGAAGGCGGCCTGAAAGCTGTAGCGCCCGATCAGCCATCCGCTCGTCGTGGATCCGGCGCCGATGCCGGTGTCGAAGGCCGCGAGAATGGCGCCGAACGCCGCGCCGCGGCGCTCGTGGCCAACGCCCTGCATCACGTAGGCGGCAAACGCGGGGTACGCGGTCCCGAAGCCAAGCGCAAACGTCGACGCGGAAACCGCCAGCCCCATACGGCTGTCCGAAAACGTCAGTGCGATCATCCCAAACGTCATCACGACGAGGCTCGGCAGGAAGATCCGCCGGTAGCCAATCCGGTCGCCGTAGCGCCCGAGAAACGGACGCGTGAGCAGCGTCGTCACGGCAAAGGTCGTGAGATAGATCGACTTCGGGTGCAGACCGCGCGCATCCGCGAAGACCGCGCTGAAGCTGCTGACGGTGCCATAGCTGTACGAATACAGGAAAAGCGGCGCCGACAACGCCACGACCCGCCATTCGATCAGGCCAGAACGGGACCCATGTCGACTCGGAGCGATCCCCCGATCGTCGACCATGCACCAGGCGATCACGGCCATCGCCAGGTTGAGGATCGTAGTCACGGTACACAAGTAGATCCAGCCGTGCGAGTACAGCCAGAAGCCGACCGACGGCGCCACCGCGGCGGCGAGCACGCTCGAGATCCCCCAGTAGGCAATGCCTTCGCCCCGGCGCGCCGGTGGCAGAACGCCGGTCAGGTACGCCGCCGAAGCCGACAACAGTGACGACCAGACGATCCCGTGCAGCAGCACGAGCGCCAGCAGCAGGCGATAGTTGTGAATGACGCTGTAAATCGCCGTGAATCCGGCGAGCCAGAGGCTGGCGACGATCAGCGTGCGCCGCCGTCCGTTGCGGTCCGCGAACGCGCCGGTGAACGGCGCCGACCAGGCCGACGCGAACGTCAGAAAGCCGAGGAAGAGCCCGGACGCCAGCGAGCCGCCGCCCAGATCGCGCACGTGGAACGGTGCCGTCGGGATCAGCTGGAACAGCGACAGGAACACGGTGAACGTGAACGCGCACATCCAGAAGAAGCGCGGCGTGAATAAGCGGTCGGACGTCATGGCATCTCGGGGCGAGGCGTCAGCCTCGTGGCGAGCGGCCCTCCGAGCCGCGCGTGCAGTTCGACGAGCCGCCTTCTCCACACGCCGATCAGGACGACGCCAACCAGGGTCAGGCTGATCGAGAGCCCGGCCCACAGGCCGATCACCCCCCAGCCGAGGTAGAAGGCGATGAACGCCGCGACGGGGAGGCCGATCACCCAGTGCCCGACGACGTTGGCGAGCATCGCGGTACGAGTATCCCCGAGCCCGCGAAGCACGCCGGTCGTCACGCCCTGTATCCCGTCGAACAGCTGAAACGCCGAGGCCACGCGCAACAGCGCGACGCTCGTGGCGATCACGGCCGCGTCCCGGGTGAACAGCGCGGCGAGGGCTCGCGGCGCCGCCAGAAACAGAATCGCCGACGCGGTCATGAACCCTGCGCCGATGGCGATGGCCGCCCAGCCTGCGGCGGCGGCGCCTGACGAATCCTTCCGGCCAACGGCGTGCCCGACGCGTACCGCTCCGGCGGAAGCGAGCCCCAGCGGCACCATGAACGTCACGCTCGCGATGTTCAGCGCGACCTGGTGCGCGGCGAGCGACACCGGATCGATGCGACCGGCGAGCGCCGCCACGGCGCCGAACACACCGACCTCGGCGGTGATCTGCATGGCGGCTGGCGCGCCCAGCCGGAGCAGACGCCACACACGATCCCACTCTACCTGCAGAAACGAGACGTCGGACAGGCCGAGCCGATTGACGCGTTCGTGCCGCACGATGACGGCGAGCAGGCACGTCGCCATGAAGACGCGCGCAATCACCGTTGCCCACGCCGAGCCGGTCACGCCGAGTGCGGGGAACCCAAGATGTCCGAAGATCAGCAGCCAGTTGAACAGCGCGTTCACGCCGTTCGCCGCCAGCAGCGTCATCATCACGGGGCGCACGATCCCGAGCGCCTGCAGATATCGTCTGAACGCGGCGTAGAGGAGAAGCGGCAGAGAGCCCCAAGCCAGCGCCGACAGATACGGCGCGGTCAGCGCCTGAACCGTCGGATGCCACTTGAAGAGCGGCATCGCCGCGACGAGGCCGAATGCCAGCAGCATCACTGGGGCCGTCGCGATGCAGGCCAGGTGAACCCCCGCTCTCAGCCAGCGGTGACACTCGTGGAGTGAGCCGGCGCCGTACGCCTGCGACACGAACGTGTCGAGCCCCAACAGCAGGCCCATGCCAAAGACGGCGACGGTGAAGAACACGATGCCGCCGAGGCCGACGGCGCCGATCGCCTCCGGCGCGAACCAGCCGACCATGATCGTGTCGACGACGCCCATGAACATCCAGCCGAGCTCGGCCATGATGACGGGCCAGGCGAGCCGGATCGTGGGCACCAGCGCGTGCCACACGTCCCGGTGGAGAATTGCCGCCGGCATGATCTTATTAGGCTAGCACTCTCCAGTGACGAATGACGAACAACCACTGACGAGCGTGGTACGACGGGCGTCGGGGCGCACTGCGTGCGCCCGGCCTTTTTGAATTGCCGAGCGCTCGGAATCCGGCGCGTTGAATAATCGCGCGCGCTTCATCCCAGAATCGGCCTGACGCCGTTCCTTCGATCACCGTGACCGGTCACGGTGAGCCTGTCGTTCGTCCGCGATTCGTCGTCACTTGGTACCAGCCACCCCGCCCGGCCCGCGCGCGGGCACACCATCTGCACTCTCCCAGCGCCGATGTGAGGGTCCTGGCTGACGGACCGCATCGCCGAAAGGACTGAAGAGGGATGACGAGACGAAGAGGGTGGCGACTGCTGTGGCTCGTCGCGATGCTGGCCGCCGGCCTGGCGGCGGATGGACGTGCGCAGGGCCTGCAGAACGGCGTCATCACCGGCGCCGTGCGTTCGAGCGACGGGCTCTCGTTGCCCGGCGTCACCGTTACCGTCAGCTCGCCGTCGCTGCAAGGCACGCGGTCGGCCACAACGGATATCAACGGCAACTACGTCGTTCGCGGCTTGCCGCCTGGCGACTACGCCGTCGCGTTCGAGCTCCAGGGCATGGCCCCCAAGACCGAGAAGACCGTGGTCGCGCTCGGCCGCACCACCTCGATCGACGCGGAGATGGACATCGCGGCGGTCGCGGAATCGGTCAACGTCGTTGCCGAGTCCTCGCCGGTTGTCTCGAATACGGTCGTTGGCGCGAACTACACCGCCGCCGAGATCAACGCGTTGCCCAACGGGCGCACGCCGCAGCTCGTCGCTGAACTGGCGCCTGGGCTCACCGACAACACGCCGAACACCGAGCAGGTCACGATTTCAGGCGGCTTCGCGTTCGACAACGTGTTCCTGATCGACGGCGTTGACGTGAACGACAACATCTTTGGCTCGCCAAACAATCTCTACATCGAGGACGCGGTCGAAGAGACGCAGATCCTGACGTCGGGTATTTCCGCGGAGTACGGCCGTTTCAGCGGCGGCGTCGTCAACGTGGTGATGAAGCGGGGCGGCAATCGTTTCTCGGGGAGCTTCCGCGACAACCTGAGTAATCCTTCCTGGAGCGACGAGACGCCGTTCGAGACCACGGATCGTCGTGACGATCTGCAGCAGACATTCGAGGCAACGCTCGGTGGACCGATCCTGAAGGACCGCCTCTGGTTCTTCGGCGCGTTCCGGGATCAGAGCACCAGCACGCCCTTCACGCTGCGCGAGACCGGGATTCCCGGCAGCGCCGGCGTGGACGACCGGCGATACGACGTCAAGCTGACCGGTACCCTGGCCAACAACCACACGATTTCCGGGAGTTATCTGGACAATCGCACCGATCAGACCAGCGTGCGCGGCCTCTCGTCTGCGGCCATCGATCCGCATGTGCTCTACGACCGTCAGCTCCCGCAGAAGCTTGGCGTCGTCAACTGGAACGGCGTGCTGAGCCCCAAGATGTTTGCCACGGCCCAGTGGTCGCGCAAGAAATACGGGTTCCGGAATTCGGGCGGCAAGAGCACGCTGCTGCGCGACTCACCGTTCCAGACGCCAGGCGGCAACGGCATTCCGCAATCGCTGCTCTACAGTTCCCCCTACTTCGATGGCAACGATCCCGAGAACCGCGACAATCAGCAGCTCACAGGCAGCCTGTCGTACTACCTCTCGACGAAGTCATTGGGCAGCCACGACGTCAAGGGCGGCGTCGAGTGGTTCCGGAGCAGCTATTCCGGCGGCAACTCGCAGTCTCCGACGGGCTTCGTCTACTGGTCGAACTATTTGACCGACGTCGAGGGCGCGCCCCTGATGGATGCGCAGGGCCGTTTCATCCCCGACTTCGTGCCCGGTGTTTCGTGGCTGTTCAACTGGCAGGCGGCGCGCGGCGCGCGGATGGATACCGATACGACGTCGATCTACCTGCACGATCGCTGGGCGTACAACCGCCGGTGGACGTTCGACCTCGGCGCCCGGTATGAACGGGTCCGCTCCGAAGCGACCGGCGACATCGTCGGCGCCGATACCGATACGTGGGTTCCGCGCCTGGCAGCGTCGTACGACATCGTGGGAGACGGTCGCTTCGTTGCGCAGGCGACCTATGCCCACTATGCCGGGAAGTACAGCGAAGCGCAGTTCACCTCGAACACCGACGTCGGCAACCCGAGCCTGATCTGGTACGGCTACACCGGACCGGCCGGACAGGGCCTCGACTTTGCGCCCGGCTTCGATCCGGCGAACTACCCGGAGATTCTCTTCGGCAGCTTCGCCACCGCCAACGTGTTCTTCGAGGATGGCCTGTCATCGGCGCTCAACAAGGAGTTCAGCTTCTCGTTCGGCGGCGAGATCGGCAAGCGTGGTTACGCCAAGGCCACGTTCGTGCGCCGGCGCACGTCCGACATCATCGACGACTTCATCGATACCACGACCGGCGTCACGGAGGTCGTCCGGGACGGCGTCAACTTCGGGTTGTTCGACAACATCGTCTATCGCAACGCGCCGGACGATCTGTTTCGCGAGTACCGCGCCCTCGTCTTCCAGGGACGCTATCGTCTGTCGGATCGATGGCTCGTCGAGGGGCACTGGACGGTGCAACTGAAGAACGAGGGAAACACCGAAGGCGAGCTGAGCAACCAGCCTGGCGTGCCGTCGGCGTATGGCGACTACCCGGAGGTCTTCAACGCAGCGCGGCACTTCCCGACGGGACGTGTGGACGATTTCCAGCGGTCGAAGATCCGGCTGTGGACGATCTATACGCTTGGCCTGGGCAGGTTCGGCGACGTCGATCTGACCGGACTCTGGCGATACAACACCGGCCTGACCTACAGCCTGGTTGCAACCGGGGAGCCGCTGAGCGACCGGCAATCCGAGATTGCAGCCGCCGCGGGCTATCAGAACGCGCCGAACGGCGGCGAGCAGGACATCTTCTTCGGCAAGCTCGGGAGCGGCACGTTCCCGGGGTACGGCGTGGGCGACCTCGGTGTCCACTACTCGATTCCAGTATGGAGAACGGTGAAGCCATACCTGAAGCTGGAAGTGCTGAACGCCTTCAACAACCAGAAGGTGATCGGCTTCGACACGACCGTCACCGCTGACTGGGATGGTCCACTGGACGACCTGGGCTTGCCGCTGACCTACATCAAGGGACCGCGCTACGGAGAGCAGACGCAGGAAGGCGACTATCCGACGTGGCGCTCGGGCCTGACCGGCGGGCGCACATTGCTGGCGGCATTCGGGTTCAGATTCTGAACACGTGGCATGTAGTGTGGGGTTTTAGCCCCGCCCAGCGGCGGACCTGAAGGTCCGCCCCACACACTGATGCAGACTTCGAGCGCCGGCGCACCCCGGCGCCCGTTGAGGCACCGCGGTGCTGCGTGGGGCAGTGCCGTGGTGCTGCGCTGTTTCTTGAAGCAGTAGGGCCCGACTTCGAACGGCACACCCGTGGCGCGAAGAATTGCCGGGTTCGCAAACAGGATGTACGCCATGGTGAGGAACGTGGACAGCCCACCGCGACGCTCGCGTGCGACCGTGGTCTTCCTGGCGTGGAGATCGAAAAAGGATTCAACCGCGGCGAGCATCGGCGCCGAGAATACTGCAGTCCAGCGGCCCCTATACTGGAAAGCGATGGCGTACCGCTATCGTCCCGAAGTGCTGGACGCGCTCGTGCGCCATGGCATCGTGCCGCTCGGAACGACGGCGCCACTGTTCGTTCGCGATCAGCTGAATGACCTGTACCGGTTCGAGATCAGGCGATTGAGGACGCGGCTGCTGCGCGGGGAGTTCCCGAAGGCCGACTACATAGGCCGCGTGATCGACCTGCGAGGCAAGTACCTGCTGCTGTCGATTCCAGTGGAAGAGTGGCTGCTGAGCGAACTGCAACAGCAGTAGGGCCCGACTTCAGCACGAGTTACCGCAGTAGGGCCGCACTTTAGTGCGGCCGATGTTCGGCCCGACTGAAGTCGGGCCCTACTGCAGTTACGCCTCGCGAGGGACGACGATGAGCGTTCGCCTTTCGTCGCCTCGGATCACGACCAGCTGCTGCGGCTGGCCGATCGCCTCATCGGTGAGCAGGCGCTGCAGGTCGTCGATCCCCGAGATCGGCGCCCCGCCAAACGACAGGATCACGTCGCTCACCATCGCACCGCCCTGTTGCGCGGCCCCGCCGTCGAGCACCTGGCTCACGCCCACGCCGCGTTCCTGCGCCAGGGCCAGGGCTCTCACCAGCCGTCGCGGGATCTCAACGTCCTGACCGGCGATGCCGATCACGCTTCGCCGCACGCGACCGTCGCGCAGGAGCTGCGTGACGATATGGCGGGCGGTGTTGATCGGGATCGCGAAGCTGATGCCATGGACGCCGACAATCGCCGCCGTGTTCACCCCGACCACGTCGCCGCGGCTCGTAACGAGCGGGCCGCCCGAGTTGCCCGGGTTGAGCGCCGCGTCGGTCTGTACCAGATTGTCGATGAGACGCCCCGATCGCCCGCGCAGCGACCGCCCGAGCGCGCTGACCACGCCCGCCGTCACCGTGTGCTGGAATCCGTACGGGCTGCCGATCGCGATGACGACCTGACCTGGCCGCAGCGATCGCGAGTCGCCCAGCATGCGCCAGGGCAGATCGCGTCCATCGGCGCGGACAACGGCGATGTCCGTGTCGCGATCCTCGCCGATGGCGCGACCTTCGAAGTGCCGTCCGTCGGCCAGGTGCACGTCGATCTGCGTGGCGTGCTCGACCACATGACAGTTCGTGAGGATGAGGCCGTCGGGCGTGAAGATCAGGCCGGATCCCGATCCCATCCCCTTGCGGCCGCGCCGCTCGGTCGTCACGTCCAGCTTGACGACCGCCGGACCGACGAGATCGACGGCGCCGATCACCGATCGCGAGTAGGCATCGAGCAGTTCGTCATCAGTCGGCGCTTCGGTAGTTGCCATAAATTGTCACGGGGACAGGCCCCAAAATGGGGCCTGTCCCCACCTCAGAGGGCGATCAAGCCGCGCCGAAGGGCGCGGCGGACGGCCCCGGTTCGAGTCGTCGCGCCGAGCTTGCCGAACACCGAGGCCAGGTGAAACTTCACGGTGTGCTCGCTGATCCCGAGCCTCGCGGCGATGGCGCGGTTCGACAGGCCCTGCGCGAGCGAGTCGAGCACTTCCGCCTCGCGCGCCGTGAGCGGCTCCGCGTCGAGGGCGTCGTCGCCAAACCCGACGGCCACGGCCTTGTCCGGCGGGTGAACCGACAAGCCCGCCGCCACTGCGCGAATGGCCGCGCCGATCGTGGTCGCATCCGCGTCGGCTGGCACGAGGCCAATGGCGCGCGTGCCGTCGCGCCTCAGTGAATCCGTCAGGGCAGGATCGGCACCGACAACGACGATCCCCGGAACACCGTCGGGTAAGGCCTCGAGTGCGATCGCCGTGCCAGCCGCCACGACCGCGACATCGATCGTGTCAAGCGCGGACGCTCCCTCGATTTGCCTCCGCTCGGCCGCAACGACGACACCGTCATCCCGCGCGAGCGCCGCGAGCCCGGCTGCCAGCGACGGGGTTGGCGCCGCGACGACAACACGGAGCGATCGCGGGGCTAAAGCCCCGCTTCCACCTTGGACCACACTCATAAGACGCCGGGCCGACACGCCACGCTTCGGCTGGCCGGGCGACTCACTCGCCGGCCCGCTCGCCGACCGCGACGGTCACCTGGTGCGGCGTTCCGCCCCTGACAACCGCCAGCGGCACGTCGCGCCCGACACGATCGGCGGTCAGCAGGCCCAGCAAGGTCTCTGGATCGTCCACGTCATGCCCGTCGAATCCCACCAGGACGTCGCCGACCATGAGGCCTGCCACATCGGCCGGCGAGTCGGGGGCCACGCCCAGGATCAGCAACCCGCTGTCGAGCGATCCCCCCGCCCGCTGCCGTGCGGGCAACTTCACCGGCTGGCTGGTCACGCCGAGATATCCGCGCTTGATGCCACCGTGCTGCTCGAGCGCGTCCACGGTCTGCTGCAGCGTCGCCGACGGCACACCAAGCCCCTGCCCGCGAAAGATTCCCGCGGTCGCCATTCCGGCAAGGCCGCCATCCGGCAGCACGACCGCGCTGCCCGAGAAACCCGGATACGGCCCGAGATCGAGGCTCAGGAGCCGGTCATAGGGTGCTCCGCCCCAGGACCGGACGGGGCCCGTAATATCGGTGATCACGCTGAGCCGTGCCTGCACACGGCCAGCCCATGTCCGCCCGACGACGAGGGCGAGCGAGCCGGTGGGGGTCGGCGTCGACGAAAATGCGATCGGCGACGTGGCGAGAGCGGCGACGCGCAGCAACACGACGTCGAGACGCGGATCGCGGCCGGCGATCTCCGCGCGCAGCTTCCGGCCATCCGCCGCGCGAACAATCAGGTGTTCATCCTCCCATTCGACGGAATGACTGGTCGTGATGACGCGATCGGCCCCGACGACGATGCCGCTGGCCGGGCGTCGTGGGCGGCCGTGGACCTGGACGATGCGATCGGCAACCGCAGAGACTGCCGCCGCTGTTGCTGATGAAAGCTCGGAAAAGAGAGTTGACGTTGCCATGCCACGACTATCGCGCGTCTTTCCACTGCGCACATCAGCCGTTCGGCCAGGTCTTCGCCTAGCCGGTCGGGCAGGATGGGCAGGGGCCGTTGTAGACTCGTGGCGATGCGACAGGCGACGCAGGTCCTGGTGCTGATGGTGATGCTTCAGGGACTGGTAATTGCGGGTACGAACGACCCGGCGCTGCGCACTCGGGCAGAACTATCCAACTTCACCGAGACCAGCCGCGCCGATGACGTCACGCGCGTCTTGAGGGCGCTCGAGCGGGTCAGCCCGTCCGTGTACGTCACCGAGTTCGGCCGATCGCAGGAGGCACGCCCGCTGCCTCTCGCCGTCGTGTCGTCGCCGGCGATCAAGGACGCCGCGACGGCGAAACGCTCGGGCAAGCCACGTGTGCTCGTCCTGGCGAACATTCACGCCGGAGAGGTCGAAGGCAAGGAAGCGGCACTGATCCTCGCCCGCCGGCTGACCATCGGCGACCTGCGGCCGCTGGCACCAAAGCTCGTGGTGCTGTTGGCTCCGCTCTATAACGTCGACGGCAACGAGCGAATCAGCCTCGATCATCGGCCCGAGCAGTACGGCCCGCTTGGCGGCGTCGGCACCCGCGAGAACGCCGCGGGCCTCGATCTCAACCGGGACTTCACGAAGCTGGAGACGCCCGAATCCCGCGCGCTCGTGCGCCTCCTGAACGAGTGGGACCCGCAGGTCGTCATCGACCTGCATACGACGAACGGCTCGTACCACGCGTATCACTTGACCTACTCGCCAACGCTTGCCGTCGGCGCCGATCCACGCCTGGTCGGCGTTCACGCGCGGCCTGCTCGGCACGGCGACGCGACGCGCTTGAAGCGCGAGGATGGCGGACGCACGCCTATGGCAACTTCACCACCGAAGGGCAGCTCGAGCGATCGCAGGAGCGTCCGGCGATGCCGGGCGCCGGGGCGACGGCGTGGCGCACCTTCGACTGCCGGCCGCGCTTCGTGACCAATGGCGTCGGTCTGCGCAATCGCGATCGCCATCCTGTCCGAGGCCTACAGCTACCTGTCGTTTGGCCGGCGAATCGAGGTGACCGAGGCATTCGTCGAGACGCTCCTCGCGCAGATCGCACGACGAGCATCCGAAGTGAAGAGCCTGATCGACGATCTCGACCGCGACACGGTCAGCCGCCGGCAGCCGCGGCACGCTCGGGCCGCTCGGCACGTCCGGACGGCTGACGCCGTTCTGCGGGGCGCCTCGCCTATTCTGATTGGAGACGTGGAATCGCAGATCAATCCGCGAAGCGGCCGGACGATGACCGTGATGAAAGAGACGGTTGCGCGGCTGCAGTTGATGCAGGAGTACGGCTTCTTTGCGCCAGTCGACGCGATTGTTGCGCCCCGCGCGTATGCGGTCGTGGCCGACGGGACGGGCGCCGTCGAACGAGATCCGCGCGCTGCTCGACGCTGCACGGCATTCGCACCGAGCGGGTCGCCAGCCCGCGCGCGGTTGGCGCCGAAGCCGTCGTGCCCGGCGGCATCGCGCGGAGCGAGCGCGCCGCGCAGGGGCATGAGGAGATCCGCCTCGTGAACTCGCGCCGCGAGCGCCGGACGCTGTCGCTTCCGACCGGCTCGTTGATCGTGCCGATGGATCAGCCGCTGGCGCGGCTCGCATTTCATCTGCTGGAGCCGACCTCGGATGATGGCGTCGTCACCTGGAATGTCCTCGACGACTGGCTGGCCGAGGGCAAGGACGTACCGATCTTTCGAGTGATTCAGTAGGTCGGAGCGGGTCAGTTACTCGTGTTCTTCGGATCGGGTCACGCGGGTCAGATGACGTCTACGCGCATGGAGAAGATCAAGATGTGCTGTCGCGGCAGCGTTTCGATCACGGACGCGAGCCTGTAGCCCTCGGCCTCAACTTCCGCTTTCGCGTCGGCCACGGTCATCTTGTGCTCCTCGCGGATCGGAATCGAGGAGGTCTTCCTTGCGATATTCGAGCAGGACCAGGCGGCCGGCCGGTTTCAACGCCCGCTTCAGCTGTTGAAGGACCCGCTGCGGCGCGGCGAGCTCGTGGTAGACGTCCACCATCAGGATCAGATCGATGGCGCCTTCCGGCAATCGCGGATCGTCCGCCGTCGAGAGGACGGGCGAGACGTTCTGAAGATTCGCAGGTAAACACGGAGCTTTCAGCTTCTCGATCATCTCGGGCTGCACGTCCGTCGCATACACGCGACCGGTCGGCCCGACCGCAACGGCGAGCCTTGCCGTCATGTATCCCGAGCTCGCCGCCAACATCGGCCAGCGTTGCGCCGCGGTTGACGCGAGCGCTGCGATCGCCTTGTCCGGCTGTGCTTCCGAAACACGCTCGGAGGACGATCGAGCCACTCCGCGGCCAAGATGGCTCATCACCGTCGCGAAGCGACGCCCGGTCGAAGGGATGAACGCCTGGCGACTGCGCTATCGCCGCTGCCACGTCAGCGCGACGATCGTGATGGCTCTGACGACCAAGGCGGCAACCCTAGTTCGACCGGAGCGACCCGCGTGACCCGTGCGCCCCTGCACTACTGTCGGCGCGCCGGCTGATCCGCTTTCCGGCGAAGCGGCAACGACGGCTGTGCGGGACCGCGATCGGTGTCGAGCAGCTCACGCACTTTCTGCACGAGCTGCGCCGGCGTGAACGGCTTCTGCAGGAGCGTCATCGACGAGCGGAGCGCGCTCTCGCGAAGGAGCGAGCTGTCGGTGTAGCCCGAGATGAACAGGACCTTCAGGTCCGGTCGCGTCGCCAGCAGCTCCTCGGCCAGTTGCTGCCCGCCCATCTGCGGCATGACGACATCAGTGACGAGGACGTCGAAGGGGCGAACCGCCTGCTCCGCGATCTGCAACGCCTCGGCGCCGCGACGGCGCCGTCAGCACCTGATAGCCGTGCCGCCGAAGCGCGTCCGCCGCGAGGTCGCGGACCAGCGTCTCGTCCTCGACGAGCAGGACGGTCTCGGTCCCGTGAATCTCCGAGACCGGCCGATAGGCCGGCGTTTCGTCGACCGGCTCGACCGGCGCTTCCGCGCGTGGCAGATAGATCTTGAAGGTCGTGCCGATGCCGCGTTCCGAGTACACCCAGATGCTGCCGCGGTTCTGCTTGACGATCCCGTAGCACGTCGCGAGGCCGAGCCCGGTCCCTTTGCCGACTTCCTTCGTCGTGAAGAACGGCTCGAAAATGTGCGCGAGGACTTCCTGATCCATGCCTGTCCCGGTATCGGTGACCGAGAGCAGGACGTGCGGCCCCGGCTGCACCGTGGCGTGGTGACGGGCAAAGTCGGCATCGAGGAACACGTTGCTCGTCTCGATCAGAAGGCGCCCGCCGTCAGGCATCGCATCGCGGGCGTTCACCGCCAGGTTCACGAGCACCTGCTCGAACTGGCCCGGGTCGATGCGCACGCGCCAGAGTCCGGGATCGGGCACGGTGACGAGCTCCACGTCCTCGCCGAGCAGCCGACGCAGCATCTTGTCGACGTTCAGCACCAGCGAATTGAAGATCGACGATCTTGGGCTCGATGATTTGCCGGCGCGCAAACGCCAGCAGCTGCCGCGTCAGGTCGGCCGCTCGCTGTGCCGCCCTCGTGATCTCGGCGATGTTGCTCTGCGCCGGGTCGCTTTCCGCGACGTCGGTACGGGCCATTTCGGCGTGGCCCAGGATCGCCGTCAGCAGGTTGTTGAAGTCGTGCGCGATGCCGCCGGCGAGCCGGCCGATGCCTTCCATGCGCTGCGACAGCAGCAGCTGCGCCTCGAGCCTTCGCAGTTCCGAGATGTCCTGTCCGATGATCAGGATGCCGGCATTGCGCGTCCCGTCGAGGAGCCGGGTCGCATTCCACAGGAACGATCGCCGCGTGCCGTCCGCCGCCGGCAGCACCGACTCGCGCTCGCGCACGGCCTCGCCGCCGCGAATCCGCGCGAAGTCTCTCAGCACTTGCGACCGCTGATCCTCCGGCACGCAGAGGGACAGGAAATCGTGACCGACCGCATCGTCGCGGCTCAGGCCGAAGAACGCTTCGGCGGCGCGGTTGAACTCGACAATGCGCCCATCGGGGCCGACGACGACGATCACGCTGCCCGCGAGCTCGACCAGGGAGCGATAGCGATCTTCGCTGGCCCGAAGCGCTTCCTCGGCCCGCATCCGCGGCGTGATGTCGATGGTGATGCCGCCGACCAGCGGCAGCGACGACGGCGCTCTCCTCGACGAGGAACTTCAGCGTCGTCCACCAGTGCGGCGAGCCGTCGCGGCCGGGGCCGGACTCGGTGACCTCGATGGGGCCGCGCCTGGCAAGCGTCTGTTTGTCGCTCTCGCGGAAGTAGGCGGCCGTTTCCTTCGGCCAGAGGTCGCTGTCCGTCTTCCCGAGCAGGTCGGTTGCCTCGGTGGCGAACTGGCGCGCCCACGCGTCGTTGCCGAAGACATAGCGGCCGTCGGCCGTCTTCATGAACGCGATCGCCGGCGAGAACTGCATGAACGCCCGGAATCGTGCCTCCGTCGCCCGGTGGCCGCTCTGCGCGCTGGCGCGTTCCTGCACCACCGCGGCCAGCGTCAGCGCCGTGATGCTGATGACGTTCATGAAGCCGGCGACGAGCACCGCCTCGCCTCGGTTCAGGGCGTTGGCAAACGGCCCGAGCCCTGCGGCGCTGCCCGCCAGCGCGAACGTTCCGAGGAGGGCCGTCACCGCGGTGACGCCCGGCTGACCGAAGCGGAATGCGCTCCAGACCATCAGCGGGAAACTGAGATACGCGATCGGCAGGACGACGCTCGTGGGCCACGTTTGACCGAACACCAGGACGCCGACGGCGAATGCGGCACAGAGGAGGAACCCGAACTCGAGCCGCCGCCAATTCCCGCCAAAAGAGACGCGCGTGCCGCCCCAAACCAGGAGCCCGGGCGTCAGCGCCAGCATCCCCAGCGCGTCACCGGCGAAGAAAGTCGCCCAGGCCAGGCCGTAATGCGCATCGACGTGCTGGAGAAACGTGAGATTCCAGGCGCCGATCAGCGCCGTCGCCCCTGCGGCCGCTAACGCCGCGGCACAGAAGCGCAGCACATCGCGCACGGTGCCGAGGCCGAAGTCGAATTTGCCGCCGCGTGCGATGATCCAGGTGGCGAGGAGCGCCTCGCCCGCCGCATAGGCCGGACCGACGATCATCGAGAGGAGCGGGCGGCTGTCCAGCTGCGACAAGACCAGGGAGCCGAGCACGATCCCTGGCCACCGGTTCCGTCCGAGCAGCAGCAGGCTCGCCAGCGCCACGCCCGAGGGCAGCCAGACCCAGCTCGCGCCGGGCGCGTTGAAGGGAAAGACAAGTCGAAGGCGGGCGCCGACGATATACAGCACCGCGACGATGACGATGTCGGCGAGCCACCGGACGGTTCGGTCGTTGGATGATTCGGAGCCCACGAGTTTGGACACCCATGATAGCCGCGGACCCGCTTGAATCGCCCAGTTCTTGCACGGCTTCCGGCTGTGCTTGGTCCGCCATTCGGATCACGCGATGACGCTCCGCGATCGCGTCGTCGTGATCACAGGCGGTCGCCGCATCGGTCAGGTGGTTGCGCGAGAGCTCGCCTCGCTCGGTGCGCACATCGTGCTGAGTTATCGCGGATCGAAGACATCTGCCGAGGAAACGGCGGAAGAGGTCAGACGGCACGGGCGCACGGCCACCGTCGTGCAGGCCGACGTCACGCGGCCGTCGGATTGCGCGGCGCTGATGAACGCCGCTGAGGCCGCGCACGGCCGCCTCGATGTCGTGATCAACATGGCGTCGGTGTACGGGTCGACGCCGTTCGAGCGGCTCACGGAAGCGGAATGGGACCGCGACCTGGCCGCGAACCTCAAGTCGGCGTTCCTGTGCAGCCAGGCCGCCGTGCCGCTGATGCGGAAGGGCGGTGGCGGACGGATCGTGAATTTCGCCGACTGGCTTGCCGCGAGCGGCCGGCCGGGATATCCGGGATTCACCGCCTACTACGTGGCGAAAGCGGCCGTGATCGCGCTGACCGAGGCGCTCGCGCTGGAGCTCGCGGCCGACCAGATCCTGGTGAACGCCATCGCTCCTGGTCCAATCGTGGCGCCGCCGGACCTGAGCGAGGAGGAACTGCAGGAGGTGGCTGCGGCAACGCCCCTGGGCCGCTGGGGTGGCGAGCTCGAAATCGCCAAGGCGGTGATCGCGCTGATCGACACGGACTTCATCACAGGCGAAACGATCCGCGTCGACGGCGGCCGCCACGTCCGCTGACGCGATCGCCGTTGGCAGATCGCCATCAGCAGTAGGGCCGCACTTTAGTGCGGCCATTGATCGGCCCGACTAAAGTCGGGCCCTACTGCGACAGGTGTCTTAGCTGCTGTCAGGTGTGTTAGCTTCTTGCGATATGACCACCGGCGACACCGCCGCCAGCGTTCCCGATGAGACCGCGCTCGTCGCGGCCCTGAAGGCGCGCGATCCCGACGCCTTCGAGACGCTGGTGCGCCTCCACGCGCCGCGGCTGCTGGCGGTGAGCCGGCGGATGCTGGACAACGAGGAGGACGCGCGCGACGCGGTCCAGGACGCATTCGTCTCGGCTTTCCGATCGATCGATCGGTTTCAGGGGCAGTCGAAGATCTCGACCTGGCTGCACCGCATCGTCGTCAACATGGCGCTGATGCGGCTGCGGACGCGCCGACGGAAACCGGAGGAGTCGCTCGAGCCGCTGCTGCCGGTGTTCACGGACGAGGGGCACCACGCGCAGCAGTTCACGGCGTGGGAAGAGCCCGCCGACCGGCTCGTCCAGCGCGAGGAGACGCGTCGCCTGGTGCGCGACGCCATCGTCGAGCTCCCCGAGCAATACCGCGACGTGCTTGTGATGCGCGACATCCAGGAGCTCGACACCAACGAGACGGCCCGGGAGCTGGGCATTACGCCGAACGCCGTCAAGATCCGACTGCACCGCGCGCGCCAGGCGCTCCGCACGAAGCTGGACGGCCATATGCGCCGAGGACGCCAATGAACCCCTCCGCACACCTGACATGCCGCGCGTTCGTCGATTTCGTGATGGACTATCTGTCGCTCGAGTTGTCCCAGAACGTCCGCGCTGATTTCGAACAGCACCTGAGCGCTTGTCCGAACTGCGTTCGGTACCTCGAGACCTACAAGACCACGGTGGAGCTCGGACGAAGCGCGTTCGAATGCCAAGATGGCGAAGTGCCCGCCGACATTCCCGAGGAGCTGATTCAGGCGATCCTGTCAGCGCAGCGTCAAGCGGGATGATTTAGGCCGCACTAAAGTGCGGCGCTACTGCAGTAGGGCCCTGAGAGCCCGAGCTAAAGCTCGGGCCTACGAGCGAGCGACGTCGTACGTAGGCCCAAGCTTTAGCTTGGGCAACCTCGAAAAACATCCATCGATCTAATCCTTTCGCATTACCCGACAGCGGCCGTGCCCGTCTGATCCGCCGACTACACTACCGAAATGCAGAGATTCGGTCTGATTGCGCTGTCGCTCGCTGCGGCGGTTGCCGCTCCTTCGCTCCGCGCGGCGCCACCGCCGTCTCCCGTGACGTTCACTGACGTCACCACCGCGTCCGGCATCACCTTCGTGCACAACAACGGGCGCGCGGGTCAGAAATATCTGCCAGAAACCATGGGCACGGGCGGTGCGTTCGTCGATCTGAACAACGACGGGCGCCTCGATATCGTCCTGATTAACGGCCGCGACTGGAAGCCGGGCGGGCGCAAGACGCTCCCGGCGATCTACAAGAACAACGGCAACGCCACGTTCACGAACGTCGTCGCCGGGAGCGGGTTCGACGTATCGCTGTATGGGATGGGTGTTGCCGCCGGCGATTACGACAACGACGGTCGCGACGATCTCTATGTGACCGCGATCGAGGGCGATCGACTGTTCCACAACGAGGGGAACTTCAGGTTTCGCGACGTGACGAAGGCGTCCGGTATCCAGAACGCCAACTTCGGCACGAGCGCGGCGTGGCTCGACTACGATCGCGACGGCAGGCTCGACGTCTTCGTCGCGAATTACGTGCAATGGTCGCTCGAGAAAGACGTCTACTGCTCGCTCGACGGCAAGGCCAAGAACGTACTGCACGCCGGAATCCTACAACGGCGTGGCGTCGAAGCTGTTTCGAAATGCCGGCGGCGGCCGCTTCGAGGACGTGAGCCGCAAGGCAGGCATCGCCGATCCGACCAGCAAGTCGCTCGGCGTGGCGGTACTCGATTTCGACGCCGACAGCTGGCCGGACATCTTCGTCGCCAACGATACGCAACCGAACAAGCTCTATCGCAACGGCCACGATGGCACCTTCGCCGAGGTGGGCGTGTCGGCCGGTGTCGCCTTTTCAGAGGACGGCGTGGCACGCGGCGCCATGGGGGTGGATGCGATCGACTACGACCGTTCCGGCCGTCCGCACCTCCTGGTCGGCAACTTCTCGAACCAGATGCTGGCGCTCTATCGCAACGAGGGCAACGGGCTGTTCATCGACGTCGCGCCGTCCTCCAGCATCGGCCGCGTCAGCCTGCTGTCTCTGGCGTTCGCGGTGTTCTTCGTCGACTACGACCTCGACGGACAGCCCGATATCTTTGCCGCCAACGGCCATATCGAAGAGGCGATCGGCCGGGTGCAGCCGAAGGTGCAGTTCAAGCAGATCCCGCACATGTTCCGCAATCTCGGAGGCGGCCGGTTCGACAGCGTCGGCCCGGCGCTGGGGCCGGCGTTCAATGTCGCGCAGGTGGCGCGCGGTGCCGCGTACGGCGACTTCGATCGCGACGGCGATCTCGATCTGCTGATCACGAGCAACGATGGGCCGGCGCGGCTGCTGCGCAACGATGGCGGCAACAGGAATCACTGGCTGGCGATCCGGACGCAGGGTGTGAAGGCCAACCGGGACGGCCTCGGCGCCGTGCTCCGCGTAGAAACTGCGGACGGCATCAGCGTCCAGACCGTGCACAGCGGATCGAGCTACTGTTCGCAGAGTGATCTGGCCCTGACGTTTGGTCTCGGGAAGAACACCGCCGCCAAGTCGATACAGATCGACTGGCCGAGCGGGACCAAGGATCGGATCGCCAACGTCAAAGCCGATCGATTCGTGACTGTTCAGGAAGGGACGGGTGCGGTGCGGTAGCCGTGCGCTGCAGTAGGGCCGCACTTCAGTGCGGCCAGACGGAGGCCCGACTGACCAGCCTCCGCCAAGGCTACGGCGGTCCGCCGAAGCATTTGCGAAGGCGGAAGTCGGGCCCTACTGCACCACCTCGTTCACCGACCTATTCGACATTGAGCGTAAGGCGCGGCGCCACCTTCATCGGCCGGCCGTCCTGGAAGGCCGGTGCGATGGTGAGTTCCCAGGGCCCGGCACTCCGCAGCGGCTCCGGCACGACGACCGGGACCGTGAGAATCATGCGGTCCTCCGGATAGAACGTGTGCGGCAGCGCCATGCGCTGCTCCGCCGCCGCGCCCGTGCCATCGCGCCGGCGCCAGCGCAGCACGATGTCGACGCGGTTGCGGGCGTCGGTGCCTTCTTGCGGTCCCAGCCAGAGGCTTTCGCCGCGGTTCGCAATCTCGACGTCGATGGTCGAGCCCGACGCGAACGGCTTCGTTATCCGGTCGACCGGCTCCACGCTCGCCATCGTCTTGGCGGGGTCTGGCGGGAGCGGCGGCCACGGATCGTCGAGCAGGTTGACCGCTTCAAGTGCCACGCCCAACGTGCGGCGGCCTGGCGGCTTCTCCTCGATCGGTGGACTCTTGAGTCCGATGCGGACGTCGGGTCCCTGCAGCACGGCGTCGCTGCATCGCCCGAGTGCGAACGTGCGGAACCATGGTGTGTCCCCGACCGGCCCGTCAAACACGGCGCACCCGTTCACCGTGACGGTGAGCGGCGTGCCAGTGCGTGCTCTGGCTATCCCCACTCGCAGCGATTTCGGTGCTGCGCCGGGGGCACGAGGCGAGACGATCGTCGCATTGCCGTTCGTCCACTGGTAAGTGTTCGGGCCGCCTTCCCGGCCGTGGAAGCCGATTTGCACCACTGACCAGTAATCGCGTGCGGCTCGTGAGGCCAGATTCAACGTCTCGGGACGCTTGCTCGACGCGTAGGCGCGCTCGAGCCTGACGCCGGCAGGTTCGTTTCGAAGGATGAAGACCTCGACCTCGTTGGCGCCGGATCGAAAATGCCTGGGCGGCACGAACGCGGTCCACGCGCCGCCCGATCCGCGGGTCTCGGAGCGATAGGTCCGGGTTGTCGCGCAGACCTTCCCGTTCACCGCGATAGCCAGCGCCGCGGCGGCCTGGCGTCCTGCGGCATCGACCACGCGGCCCGACAGCAGGCCGGCGACCCGCGGCGCCGCCGGATCGAACCGGAGATACTGCCCCGGTCGGTCCACCAGAACGCGCAGCGGCCCATCGTCCGATCGATCCAGCGTGTCGACGTCCTGTCCGATGAGCTCCGCGTGGTCGGCGATGGCCGGCAGCATGTCGGCGCTGTCGGCGGCAAAAAGCTGAAACTTCCGTGCGACCGCACGGCGCCTGCTCGCGGCGAACTCCTCGGCGTCAACGGTCGTCTGCCTGGTCGCGTTTATGTATCGAATGAACTTCGTCGCCGGCGACGCGCCCGGCGCCAGCGCGGATCGTCCATCGGCTTGCCATGGCAGTGTCGTCTTCAAGATGTCGGCGATCGTCGGGACGATGTCGATGCTTTGCACGTTGCGATCGCTGACCACGGGATCCTGTTGGCCGGGAAGCTTGACGAAGAGCGGCACGGCCATGATGTCGGGAAGAGTGTCGCGATCGACGCCCTTGAACGGCCGTCCGGGCCGGAAGCTCACGCCATGATCGCCGGTGACGATGATCAGCGCCTTGTCGTACAAGCCCTCCGCCTTGAGCCGGGCGATAATGCGCCCGACGATCGTGTCCACGTACTGCAACTGCAGCAGATGTTGCGCGTACGCCTGTACGACCGGCCACTGTTCGTGCCCCCATCGACCGCTGCCCTGCAGGCCGAACAGCCGCGGGTCGTCGGTGAATTGTTGTCCCGACCGCAAATACATGTAGGGTTCGTGCGGCAGCAGCGCATGGAGGAAGTACAGCGTCGGCTGCGGATCGGCCCGACTGATGCTTTCGACGAAGCGGCGCGGACCCTCGCGACGGTCCGCGTCGCGAGCGCTGATCCATCGCATCTGCCAGTGTTGCCCCTGGACGAAGTTCTTCCAATCCTGCGTGAGCGGCGGGAGGAGCGCCCGCAGATCCCACGGCAGGGCGACGTGCAGATACACCACAGAGGCATCGAGTGAGAGGATTCCGAGCCGCTCGGACACCGGGGCCGCGTCGCCCTCGCACAGCCGCTCCGGACACAAACGCGTGATCGGCTCGATCACTTCGTGGCGATAGGCGGTGCCCAGCGCGGTGAACAGGTTCGACGGATAGTCATGCACCGTGGGCAGTCGAGACCGCTGCGGCGCGATGCCGCTGGTCAGTGCCGGCATGGCCCAACCGGTCAGCTCCGCGACGGTGGTCGCGTTTCGAAACCACGTCGCGTCGTCGGCCAGTGCCGCGAAGTTCGGGTAGCGGGAATCAATCCCGCCCGACTCGGACAGCAACGACGTCAGCGGCAGCTGATCGAACACGACCATGACGATGGGCGGGCTGCCCGCGGGAATCGTCGCCGCCGTCTGTTGGGACCGGTCGGCGGGCCGCACAAACGGCCCCATCGACGGATGCAGCAGGAACAGCGCCGGGAATACCACCACGCTGGGCCCGAGGTAGGTCACGAAGGTTCTGACCGGCGCAACCGTCGCGTAGAGCCAGGTACCGACGACGCCTGCGGCGGCGGAGAGCGCAAAGTGCGGCACGGCCGGCATCTGGAGCGCGTGCGCGAACAGCTGTGAGACGAACGCCGTGAGCAGGATCGCCACGAACACGTTGTGGAGGGATGCGCCGGCGCGAACGGAAAATCGGGTGACCGCCGCGCACAGGAGACAGAGAACGCCCGGAAGGACGAGCGTCAGCAGCGCGACGAAGACGATCAGGTCGAGCGGCGTCGTGCGGTGAGCGACGAAGAACTCGCGATTCTCGCGCAGGACGGAATAGAGCGGTTGGGCGACAGCGAACGACCACAACACCAGCAGGTGCAGGGCTCGAGAGAATGGATAGCTCACCCCGTGTAAACGCAAGGTAACACAAGTCGCTGGACCGCAGTAGGGCCCGACTTCAGGGCAGCCCGCAGTAGGGCCCGACTTTAGTCGGGCCGTTGGCCGCACTGAAGTGCGGCCCTACTGCGGCCCTCGGATCAGCCGCGCTGTCTTCCTGGCAAGAGGATCAGCCCGACAAAAAACAGACCGAGCAGAACGAAGGCCATATAGCCGGTGGCCGCGCCATCCGGGACGAAGCCCAGGGCACCGAGCGAGACACCGTCCAGCATCGTGAGGATGACGCGGTGCAGCAAGCCACCTCCCGCATCGTATGCCGCGGCGAGCACGATGAACTTGAGCACGAACGCGCCGCCGAAGACGACGGCGAGGCTCCTGAGCAGTTGCCGGCGATCGGGGCTCACCGCGAGGGTGTTCCAGAGCAGCAGCACGAAGAACGCCGTGAAGATGAATCCAAGGAGCCCGGTGGGAGGTGTCAGCAGCATGAACATCTGTGCCGACGCCAGGAGCAGCGACAGAAGCACGATCGCACCGGAGCCGTTCTCGAGAGCGGACCGTCGGTCGCCGACGAGCCGTTCCGGCGCAAGTGCTCCGGCGCGCACCAGCGTGCCGATCAGCAGGACGCCGAGCACCAGCGCCATCAGGGACGGCGGCACCAGCGCGAGCTTCCCGGCGGAGTCCACGCGCAGGCCGCCCACTCCGGCGACGCTCAGCAGCAGGATCGGCAGGGTCACCGCTTCGCGACTGACCGGCAGGTCGCCCGGCGTCTGTATGTGGAGGCGGGGCTTCAGCCCCGCCGATCGCGCTAAGTGCTCCGGTGGACGGGGAAGCCCGTGCTTGCTCACGGCCGCTCCCTGAACAACTTGGCAGGGTTCAGATCGGAGACGTCACGGGTCAGTCCGCGATCGAATTCGGCCGACAGCTCCTCAGCGGTATGCAGCTTCAGATCCGGGTCGGCCACGGTGATCGTCCCGTCAGGCGCCACCTGGCGCGCGCGATCGAGCGCTGCCTTTCCCGCCTTGAACAAGGTGTCGTCGCTGTAGACACGGCCCCAGCCTTCGCGAAGGTAGCTGTAGGCGACATAGAACTGGACCGTCGCATCCTGTCGCCCCGGATCGGCGTGGGCGAAGGCGTCGCGCGCCTCGACGAACTGGCTGTTTCGAAAGAACCGGAGACCCTGGTCGAAGCGCTGGCGGTCGATCTGGTATGCGCGCACCACCGAGGTCAGGCTCGCCGACATTTCGGGCAGGCTCGCCGGCCGCTGCACGTAGACCCTCAGAATCGCGGCCGCGTAGAGGAGCGTGGCCGTGAGGCCAATGATGCGCAGCGTCGTCGCCGACACGGGGTAACGGTAGCAGAACTGTCGATCGTCCGTAGGCCCGAGCTTTAGCTCGGGCATCCGGCGACAGGCCCAAGCTAACCAGCCTCCGCCAAGGCTACGGCGGTCCGCCGAAGCTGCGAGCGAAGGCGGAAGCTTGGGCCTACGACTGAGGGCGCTACGCAAAAAAGGCGGCGGCCCTTGCGAGCCGCCGCCCGATCGTGCCCCGTTGGACGAGTTTACACGCCGCTGCAGCCTGTAGCCTGCAGTCTGAAGCCTTTCTAGAACTCGTAGCGAAGCGAGAACTGCATACAACGCCCGGCATTGCCGTCGCAGCTCGCATACGTGCCGTTGTATGTTCCGAACGTCGACGTGCGGTCGGGGAACATCGTCACATTGGCCACGTCGAACCGTGGCGTGTTCGTCACGTTGAACGTGTCCCACCGGAACCAGAACCGGTGGTCCTGACCCCACGGCATCGTCCACGACTTGGCGAGGCTGAAATCGAGGCTGAAGTAACCGTCACCTCGCAGCAGGTTTCGAATGCCGCCCTCGCCCGGGTAGTCGAAGCGGAAAAACTCCAGCGCCTCGGCAGGCGAGACCGTGAACGGGCTCGGCTTGCCATTGAGCACGTTCTTCGTCGAGCCGGTGGGCGGCAGTCTGCTCGGGTCTCGCAGCGAGGCATTGCCCTGGAGGTTCCAGTTCGTCGCCCACGCAGACCGGGCGTTGATGACGTTGAACGGCAGCCCGCTCGTCCATCGCGTGAGGCCCGCCATGCTCCAGCCGCCGACAACTGCGTCCAGCCAGGCCGGCATATCAGAACCCCACTTCTTGCCACGACCCCACGGGAACTCCGACACCCAGTTGAAGTTGATCTGATGCCTGATGTCGAAGTCGGAGTACGAGAACTGCTGGTCCGGATCAAACGAGTTGATCAGGAACCCGGTATAGCCCCCAAGACCGAAATCGACTGGTCCTGAGAAGTTGCTATTCCGCTCGATCAACGATCCGTGATCCTTCGAGAACCCGTACGTGTAGTTGAAGTCGAACTGGTAGCCGTCGCTATAGCGCCGACGGAGCGTTAACTGCAGGGCGTTATACTCCGAGCGCCCAATCGTGCTCATCGCAGCCGCCGACGCATACTGCCGGTTCAGGTACGAGTTAGGCCCGAATTTGGTGCATGCGGGATAGCAGGCGTCAAGTCGAAATCGAACATTGCGGACATGGTGATCGGGATACCAAAAGGCGTACCCGAAGCCATGACCTGAGTGGCCGTGAACCCTGCGAAGGTAGGATCCTCCCACACCTGAGCGGCATTCGCCGCGTCGGGGAAGAGGTGCTCGTAATAGGCGATAGGCGTGACCGCCGTATGGTCGAACCCGTTGGCCTCGAGTTGTTTGAGGAGCTCGGTTGACGCCGTGAAGTAGTCGGTCCCCGACTCGGGGTCGACGAGGTTGAGCGGCATGTACAGGTCACGCTGGGTCAGCAGATTCCGGCCTTGCCGACCGACATACGCACGCCTCGATGGTGAACTTCTTGGTGATCTCGAAGCTGGCCACCGCGTTGAACGTGTGCGCGTAGGGCGTGACGAGGGTGTCGTCAATCGTTTCGTAGATATCGGCACTGTCCGGGGGCGTCTGAGGGAATCCTCCGGGCGGCGCGGCAGGCACCGACGGCGGCAGAACGCCGATGCCCTGGAACCTCACCGATGGGTCGTCCTCGTTGGTGCCGGCAAACTCACTGGTGAGGGCTGTCGAAAGGCCAAACGATCCGAGCGTGTCGAAGTTCTGGGCGAGGGCCAGACCAATCCGGTCGTAGACCAGCGAGTAGCCGCCTCGCACGACGAGCCTGCTCGTCGGCGTCCAGGCCGCCGAGACCCTGGGGGCGAAGTTGTTCTTGTCCCAATCGTAGAAGCCCTTCCTGCCATTCTCCGGGCCAGCGAGGACGAACTCGATGCCGGGCAGCGCGTTTTCCGGGATGCCCCTCAACATCATTTCCTGACGTTCGTTGAAACGTTCCCCGAGGCTCACGTTGGGTGCCACCTGCAATCCATTGGTCTCCCAAGGTGGCGAGGCCAGGCTGTAGCGGAGGCCGCCGTTGATGGTCAGCTTGTCGCCCAGCCGCCAGCTGTCCTGCGCGTAGAACTCGTACTCGTTCATCGCGTACCGCCTGCGTGCGGCCTCTCCGGCCGGCAGGAGGTTGCCCTCGCCGTCGTAGTTGTACTGGCCGGTGCCAGCGGACACGACGCCGAGCATGACAATCCAGGCATCAGCGAAGTTCCAGCCGTCGGCGACCGCGGGAAGCGCCGAACAGCCGGGAAGGTCGCAGCTCGTCTGACCCGGCGTGTATCTTGCGCCGACGCCGTTGACCCACGAGGGGTTCACACTGCCGAAGCTGAAGCTGTTTGCATCGGTGTAGCTGGGGATTCGAGTGAACCGAAGGTTGGCGCCGAACTTGGCGGTGTGCTTCCCCTTCACCCACGTGGTGTCGTTGACGAAATTGTGGGCGGGGGTGCGCCGTCCGTTGCTCGAGAACCCCTCGTTCAGGTCGTCGATAAACCGGAAGTACACCAGGGGGCCGGTCTGCGTGCCGATCCTGTCGAGCACCATTTTGGTGTACCCGTAGCGGAAGGTGTTGATCAACGTCGGGGTCAAGACCGAGTCCCAGCCGAGCGCCGTTCCCCAGCTCTTGGTTTCGGTCGACGTGTTCGGCGGCAGTTCGAGGTCCGGGTACTGAGGAACGTCCAGTTCCGTATCGCGCTGGACGTTGAACCGCCCGAAGAAGCTGTGATTGCCCCCGGGCCGGTAATCGACGCGCCCGATGGACGTGTTGAAAGTGTTGCTGAAGGGCGCCGTGAACTTGTACGCCATGATGTTGTAGCCGTCGAGGCCGGCGTCATTTGGCGCGGGAAGCTGGCTGAAATAGTCCGACGCCAGCACGCTTGGTCCAATGCCGAGCGGGTCGAGGCCGGCGAGCTGTGAGGGCGAAGCGCCGAAGAAGCCCGGATCGATGGTATGGGTGCCCGAGAAGCCCTGCACTGTTCCTCCAGGGCACTGCGCCGGATCGGCACACTGGTAAATCATCACCCCATCTCGCATCGACAGCGACGGAACGCCTCGCTCGGCCAACGCTTCGGAGTCCTCCTTCAGGCGCTCGTAGTTGCCGAAGAAGAACAGCTTGTCCTTGATCAGCGCGCCCCCGAAGGATCCGCCGTAGATGTTCTTGTCCAGCAGCGGTACGCTGTTGCCCGCGAGACCGTTGAAGTATTCGTTGCTCGACGTCGACGTGCGGCGAAGCACATCGTAGCCCGAGCCGTGGAACTGGTTGGCGCCGCTCTTCGTGACCAACGAAACTTGCGCGGAGGAGGACCGACCGGAATCGGCGTTGTAGTTGCTGGTCGTGACGCGGAACTCCTGGAGCGAATCGAGCGTGGACCGGAGGGCGCCAGTGTAGGCCGTGTTGAACACCGGGTCATTGTTGTCCACGCCGTCGAGCGTCACGTTCGACTGGTCCGCGCGGGCGCCACTCACGGCGCCGCTGCGGTTATCTTGATCGCCCAGGGTGTTAGTCGGTACGTAAACAGCGCCGGCCTGCAGGCTCAAGAGACCAACCACGCTGCGTCCTTCGAGTGGCAGCGCGCGAAGCTGGTTGCCCGAGATGACATTGCCGAGGCTCGCGTCGGTCGTGTTCATCGTCGTGGTCTCGGCGGTGACCTGGACTGCTTCGGTCAGGGCGCCGATCGTCATCTTCACGTCCTGGCGACCAACGGTATCAACCTGCAACGGGACGCTCTCGTAGACGACGGAGCGGAAACTCTGCAACTCCACCTTGAGTGAGTAGGTGCCGGGCGGAAGGGCGAGCAACTGATAGCTACCGTCACCGCCAGTGGTCGTCGTGCGGACGAAACCATTCGCGGCGTTGCTGATCGTGATGGTGACGCCGGGCAGCACGGCGCCCTGTTCGTCGGTGACGGTGCCAGTCAGCCCCGCCGTGCCAGCCTGTGCGAATACCAAGCCGCTGGAGAGCAAGAGACAAGACGCCAGCCACGCGAAGACGCGCGTTCGAATCGCGGAAATCGTCACACCGACCTCCTCCTGAACACGTGCAAAATCAAACAGACCCCGATGTGGCACTGAGGGATGAAATGCCACGCTCCGGGGTCAAACGGCGGGATCGGGCTCTGTGATACGGCGAAAACGGCGCGAAGTCAACGGGTTTATCGCAGTGGATATCCCACTTTACCGGCCGATCGCTTACGCCGCTTGGACGTTCACGCCTGGACGCGGCGACTGGTACTTAACGCTCGTTTTCAGCGACAAACAGGCGTTTCGTTCGGTGCCGTACGCGAAAAACGGGCGGTGGTTAGGTCGCCACCGCCCGATTCGGTTCTGAAATCCGCGCGCTTTCGCGACGCCGCCTCCTCAGAATTCGTAGCGAAGCATGAACTGCATGCAGCGCCCGGCACCGCCGTCGCATGTGGTGAGCGACGAGTTATAGGCGCCAAACGTCGAGACGCGGTCCGGCGTCGCCGTCAGGTCGCCGATGTCGAACTTCGCCGTGTTCGTCAGGTTGAAGATGTCCCAGCGGAAGCGCACCTTCTGGTTCTGCGACCACGGCATCGACCAACCCTTGGCCAAGCTCATGTCGATGGTGAAGTAGCCATCGCCTCGAAGGACGTTGCGGAGACCTGATTCGCCGGGGAACGCGCGCCGGAAGAAGCTCGCGGCCTCCTCGGGATTCGTGAACGGGCTCGGCAAGCCGTCGACGGCGTTCTTCGTCGTGCTCGTTTCGGGCAGCACGCCCGGCGTCACGAGCTCCGCGTTGCCCTGCAGGTTCCAGTTCGTCGCCCAGCACGAGCGGCAATTCTGGACGTTGAAGGGGAACCCGCTGGTCCAGCGCCAGAGGCCCGCGACCGACCAGTCGCCGATGATCGCGTTCACCCAGGCGGAGGAGTCGTGCCGATTGCCTTGCCCTGGCCGAACGGCAAGTCCGCCACCCAGTTGGCGTTGACCTGATGCCGGATGTCGAAGTCGGCATTGCCCCACTGCTTGTCGATGTCCCACGAGTCGATCGCGAAGCCGGTGTAGCCGCCGCTGTTGAAGTCGTCGGTCGTGAAGAAGCTGCCCTTCTCGACCGATGACCCGTGGTCCAGCGCGTGGGCGAGGGTGTAGTTCAGATCGAACTGAAACCCGTGGCTCCAGCGTTTCCGGAGCGTCACCTGCATCGCGTTGTACTGCGAGCGGGCGATGGAGCTCTGCGCCGCGAGCGAATCCGTACTGCGCGTTCAGGAACGTGTTCTGGCCGGTTCGCGGGAATGCCGGGAAACCGAACTGGTCAGCCACCCACAGCGCGGTGATCCAGTCGGGCTCGTTGTCCATGAACCATGAGGCCATGTTCTGCGTCGCGCTGAAGCCGTCAAACGCCGCATCGGGGAACAGGTTCTCCCAGTACGCAATCGGCGCGATGCTGAGCGGATCGCCGGACGCTCTCGCGGCCTCGATCAGCTGCCGTGCGGCCGTGAAGTAGTCGACGCCCGACTGCGTGTCGGTGAAGTTCAGCGGCATCATCAGGTCGCGACGCATCAGGAGGTTGCGACCGAGGCGACCGACGTACGCCCCTTCAATCGTGAAATCGTGGCCGAGATCGCGGCCGACCACGATGTTGAAGGTGTGGGAGTACGGGGTCTTGATCGAGCTGTCGAGCGCCGACGTGATTTGCGTCTCGCCGACCGGGGGGGTCTGCGGGAAGCCGCCCGGCGGCGCCGCCGGCAACGTGCTCGGAATGACATTGATCCCCTGGAACCGGATGTCGGGGTTGTCCTCATTGTTCTCGTTGACCGGTGAGGACAGCTGCGTCGACAGCCCGAAGGACCCCACCTGATCGAACCGCGTGGCCAGCGACTGCCCGATGCGGTCGTAAACGAGCGAGTAGCCGCCGCGGATGACCATCTTGTCGCCGCCCGTCAGCCAGCCGAAGAAGCCGCCGTCGGCCTTGGGCGTCCACGCCGCCGCGAACCGCGGCGCGAAGTTGTTCTTGTCCCAGTCGTAGAACCCTGGGCGGCCGTTGGCGGGGCCGGCGAGATCGAAACTGATCAGCGGAACGGTATTGTCGGGAATGCCGGCGCGCATGTTCGCGCCGCGCAGCTCGAGCAAATCGCCGAGGTCGATGTTCGGCGCCACCTGCTGGCCGTTCGTTTCCCATGGCGGCGAGAACAGGCTGTAGCGCAGCCCGGCAGTCACCGTCAGGTTCTGTCCGATCTTCCAGCTGTCCTGCGCGTAGAACTCGTACTCGTCCGAGCCGTACTTCCTCACACCGGGTCGCCCGATCCCAGCACCGTCCCGTCCACCAGATAGTTCGCGCTGAGATCGGTCTCCGAGACGATGCCGAGGAGTGGCGCCAGCGAATCCGCAAACGTCGCCTGGCCGTCCTCGCCGACCGCAGGCAGCGCTGCGCAGGCGGCCTCGGTGCCGGGGCACGAATTACCCGGGGCATAGCGCGTGCCGACCTGCAGCATCCACGACGCGTTCGTGATCGCGGAGTTGAACGAGAAGGTGTTGTCGTAGCGCGGCACGCGGGTAAATCGCATGTTGGTGCCGAACTTCAGCGTGTGGTTGCCCTTGATCCAGCTGAAGTCGTCGACGATGTTGTGCGTCGGCGTCTTGCGGCCGAAGGTTGGCGTCAGCGGATTGAAGTCGTCGATGAACCGGAAGCTCACCGCGTCTGCGGTCTGCTGGCCGATGCTGTCCTCGACGATGTCGGTGAAGCCGTACCGGAACGTGTTGATCTTCGTGTTCGACAGCACCCAGTCGTGGCCGATGGCGAAGCCGCGGCTCCGCACCTTCTGCGTCGTGCGAGGCGCCTGGTCGGGGAATTGCTGCGCGAAGGCGACGGCGTCCCGCTGGTAGTTGAACCGTCCGAACAGGCTCTGCACCGGAGACATGCGATAGTCGACGCGCCCGATGTAGGTGTTGAACTCGTTCTTGATCGGCGACGCGAACCGGTAGCCCATGATGTTCTGGCCGTCGAGACCCGGATCGTTCGGCGAAGGGTACTGGTTGAACACGTCCAGCGCCGCCAGGCTGGGACCGATATGCAACGGATCGACGGCCGCCAGCTCGCCCGGCGTCATGCCGTGCGAACCGGCCGCGATCGCGTGCGACTGCGTGAAGCCCTGCACGCTCGTCGCCGGGCAGGCCGACGGATCGGCGCACCCGTAGATCAGCACGCCGTCACGCAGCGAGTCGGAGGGCACGCCGCGGAGCACAGGCGTTTCGGATTCTTCCTGGAGCCGCTCGTAGTTGCCGAAGAAGAATAGCTTGTCCTTCAGAATCGGTCCGCCGAACGCACCGCCACCGATCTTCTTATCGAGCTTGGCTTTTTCCTGGCCAGCCAGGCCGAGAAAGTATTCCTTCGACGACCAATCGGTCTGCCGTCCCAGGTAGTAGCCCGATCCGTGGAAATTGTTCGAGCCGCTCTTGGTCACCAGAGAGACTTGCGCGGCACTCGAGCGACCGGTATCCGCCCCATAGTTGCTGGTGGTGACCCGGAATTCCTGAAGCGCGTCGAGCGTCACGCGCAGCGCGCTCGTGTACACGGTGCCGAACTGCGGATCGTTGACGTCGACACCGTCGAGCGTGACGTTCGACTGGTCGGCGCGCGCGCCGCTCACAGCCCCGCTTCGCGGATCCTCGTCGAGCGTGTTCGGCACGTAAACGGCGCCGGGTTGCAGGCTGAGCAGACCGACGACGTTGCGCGCCTCGAGCGGCAGCGCCCGCACCTGGTTGCCGCTGATGACGTTGCCCATGCTGGCGTCCGTCGTATTCAGCTTCGAGACTTCCGCAGTCACCTCGATGGTCTCGGTTTGTGCGCCAATCTCCATCGGGATATCGAGCTTGGTCTGCACGTCCACCGGCAGATTGACCTTGTCACGTACGGCAGTCCGGAAGCCTTCGAGCTCGACTTTCAGGTTGTAGAAACCCGGAGGCAGTGCCAGAAGTTGGTAATTGCCGGACGTGTCGGTCGTCGTCGTTCGCACCGCGCCCGACTCCGTGCCCGTGACGGTAATCGTCACGCCTGGCAGCACGGCGCCCTGCTGATCGGAAACCGTTCCAATCAGGGCAGCTGTCCCTGTTTGCGCTGACGCGGTCCTCGCTGGGATGAGGCACGCCAGCGCCAGCGACGCGAGCACACGTTTCGTTGATCCAGACAAGCTCACTACCCACCTCCTCCGAGCGCGCGAGCGCCCGGCACGACGTACAACAGCGCGGAAAGAGACCGACCCTCGTCACTCGGCACAGGGAGCAAGTGCCGAATAGCGGGCGGAACCAGGGGAGGAATGCCGTAGATTAGCTTGCGAGCGGCGGAAGTCAACCTCTTTGTGACGTGGTTATCCCGTTGGCTGCGCGGTCGATCCCGCCGTCAGACCACTTCAAACCTTTGGATCGGCCGATGGTCCCAATCGACGTTTTTTGTGATCGGAAGCTCGTCCCGGGACTGAGGGAATGGGGCCTGTCCCCAATTCGGGGACAGGCCCCATCGCTACTGGCGATAGGCGGCGTACTGCGAGGAGGTCCGGGTCGCCTGGTTCGCGGTGAACTTGAACATGCACGCGTCGTCCGTGTAGTCCATGAAGTTCTCGATCGGATCCAGTCCCGGATATCTCCGGCCGGTGCAGCTGTCGCGATTCGTCGGGCAGCCGAAGGCGGCGGACTTCTCGGCTGGCGTGTCGGCCACCTGGTCGGCGTTGGCGCAGCCGCCCTGGAACGTGTGATACAGGCCCAGCCAGTGCCCGACCTCGTGGGTCGCCGTGTCGCCAAGGTTGTACGGCGCGGCGCTCCCTCCGGGGACCGACGAGTAGAGGATCACGACGCCGTCATCGGTCGGATCAGCGTTGTAGCTGGAAGGGAACGTCGCGGACCGGATCACATCGAAATACACGTCGACCGTGGTCGCGCCGACGGATCCGCCGCCACCGCCGCCTCCCGGCGGCTTCGCACTGGGTTTCCTTGCCGCCAGGATCTGACGGACTTCCTCGTCGATTCGCTCGCGTTCGAACGTGTCCGGATGCTTCGTGCCACACCGCAGGCCGGCATCGATGAAGGCCTTCTGATTCGCCCACGTCCGTCCCTGGAGGTGGAACGGCGCGTTCGGGTTCCTCTGCTGTCTCGGAATGCCGTGAACGGTCACCGCGGGCTGCAACGCGATGATCCCCGGTGCAATCAGCATGGGGACAGGCCCCTCTCGAGCGATAGCACGGGGCCTGTCCCCGTTCCGCCTTTTGGCGGGGCTGAAGCCCCGCCTACATATGAGCTACCTGTCGGCTGGATCCAGTTCGATGGTCCATAGCTTCGTGTCGGCGAGATTCCACAGCGCTGCGGTGAGTCGGCGCGTGCGCGGGTCAATATCGAGAGTGCCGAAGAACTGATGCCCCTCGCTCGGTGGACGATTGGGTTTCAGATCCGGCGGAACGGCGTTGAAGATGGCCTTGCAGCCGAACGTCGGATCGACGGCATTCGGCCCGAACGTGCCGGCGTGGAGCGGACCGGCGACGAATTCCCAGAACGGCGTGAAATCGGTGAAGACGGCCCGGCGCGGATCGAACTCGTGGGCGGCCGCGTAGTGCACATCGGCGGTGATCCAGACGACGTTGTCGATCCGGCGGTGCTTGATAAAGGAGAGGAGCCGCGCCAGCTCGAGTTCGCGTCCGAGCGGCGGGCCGTCGCCATTGGCCCAGGCCTCGTAAAGCGGCTGGCCGTTCCGCTGGCCGTCTCCCACGATCAACCCAAGCGGCTGATCGCTCGCGATGATTTTCCATGTCGCCCGGGACCGCGCGAGCTGCACTTCCAGCCAGTCGATCTGGGCCGCGCCAAGCATGGCCGTCTGGTTCGACATTCGATCCTGCAGGTTGGTCGAGTTCGCGCCGCGATAGCTCCGCTGATCCAGCACGAAGATCTCCGCCAGCGGCCCGTAGCTGTACGCGCGGTAGATGCGTTCGGCATCATCAATGGCCGGTCGGATTGGCAGATAGTCGAAGAGCGCGCGTCGAGCATGGGCCGCGAGACGGGCGATGCTCTTTTCCGAGTAGGCAGGATTGGCGTCGAGGTTCGTCGCGGGCGTCCAGTTGTTGAGGACGTCGTGATCGTCCCATTGCACGATGTTGGGGATGGCCGCGTTGAAGGCCTGCGCGTGATGGTCGGTCAGGTAGTAGGCGTAGTTCCCGCGGAACTCGTCCAGCGTTTCGGCCACTTTCCGCTTGGCTGGAGTGGTCAGGTTTCGCCACGTCGTGCCATCTTCCATTGGCACCGCCTCGGCGAGGGGATTGTCGGCGTAAATCAGGTCGCCCGAGTTGACGAACAGATCGGGCGTGTGACGGGCCATCGTCTCGTAGAGGCGCAGGCCACCAAACGCGTCGTTGATTCCCCAGCCCTGTCCTACCGTATCCCCCGACCAGCAGATCCGCAGCGGTCGCGCCTCGATTGGCGCCGTGCGGAGATGGCCTTCCATGGGCGCACTCGTCAAGCCGGGGCGAGCGAGATCTTCGAACCAGACCCGGTAGAACACCGGCTCGCCCGGCTGCAGGCCGCCAAGGTCGATGCGCGCCGTGAAGCCGCCCGTCTCGAGCGCGGCCGGGCCGGCGATCACGCGCGTCGACGACATCGATTCGCGGCTGCTGACTTCGACGAACATCCGTGCCGCGCGATCGGTGCGGCTCCAGATCATCGCGCGCGTGGACGTCACGTCGCCGCTTTGCACGCCGCTCGGCATCGTCGGCGCCTCGCTTTCACGCAGCACGCGCCGCATCACCGCGGGCGCACGGCCGCCGGCGGCGAGCGCGTCGAGACGCGCGAGCGAGGGCGTGGAAAGGGCGGTGGCGAGTCGGAGGAACGTGCGGCGGTTCACGGGAGCATTGTGTGTTTTGTCGCCCAAGCTAAAGCTTGGGCCTACGACAGTCTGACTAAAGCTTGGGCCTACGACAGTCTGACGTACGTCAGGCAGTCTGACGTACGTCAGGCCCGAGCTTCAGCTCGGGCTTGTTCGGCGAAACAAATCTGCCACTTCGTTCGCCGCGATCGGACGTGGCCCGTGGATCAATCCCACTACGGCCGCGGCGCGGCCGATCACCTCCGCCGGCAACGCGCCCGCATCACGCAGTTCAGCGATCCCCGTATCGTGATTTGACTTGCTCAGTTTCACGCCGTCCGTGCCGGTCACGAGGGGATGGTGCAGGAACGTCGGCGGCCGGTCCCTGCCGAGGAGCCGCGCGACCCGGATCTGGCGGCCCGTCGACGCCAGGAGATCTTCGCCGCGAATCACCAGGGTGATGCCCTCGACGAGATCGTCGATGGCGACGGCGAATTGATAGGTCCAGTTGCCCAGGCGGTCGCGGACGAGCAGATCGCCGCACTGATGTGCCGGCGCCTGACGGAACAGCCCGAGCCGGGCATCGTCGAACGCCTCCTCGCCGTCGTCCATGCGCACGCGGATACCGCGCTCGGGGCCTGGCCCCAGCCCACGATCGCGGCAACGACCGTCGTAGCGCAATTCGGATCCGATGTCGTCGCTGTCGCGCGTAATTCTCTGACGCGAGCAGTCACACCAGTAGACAAGGCCGGCGTCGCGCAGGCGGCCGAGCGCATCCGAGTACCGGGCCGGATGATCGCTTTGACGCCCGTCGGTACCGTCTGCCTGCCGGAGCATGGGCAGGCGCGGCACATCGGGGAGAAATCCCAGCCATTCGAGGTCGTCGAGGATTGCCCGCTCGTACTCGCCGCGAGCCCGCTCGCGATCGTGGTCTTCGATCCGCAGGCGCACGACGCCATCGAGCGCGCGCGCGATGCCCCATACGTAGATGGCGTTGACGACGTGACCGAGGTGCAGGCGGCCGGTGGGCGACGGGGCGAATCGGGTGACAGGGGCTCCGTCGAGGCGTTCGCGGAGTCGGGCGAGCATGAACGAGCGCGATCAGGACCGCGCAACCGGTTCGTCGGCCACCGGGTATTCGGCGGCGATGGGGAAGCGTCGCCCGACGCCGAATGCCTTCGAGGTGATCTTGAGGCCCGGCGCCGCCTGGCGTCGCTTGTACTCGTTGAGCGTGATCTTGCGGACGATCTCCTCGACGACGTGGCGATCGAGCCCGGAGTCCGCAATCGTCGCGACGTCCTCGTCGCGCTCGACGAAGGCCTCGATTACGCGATCGAGGATCTCGTACGGTGGCAGCGTATCCTGGTCGGTCTGATTCGGTTTCAGCTCGGCGCTCGGCGCCTTCGTGAGGCTCGATTGCGGAATGATTTCGCGCTGCCGATTGACGTAGCGTGCGAGGTCGTAGACCAGCGACTTCGGGACGTCGCTGATGACGGCCAGGCCTCCGCACATGTCGCCGTAGAGCGTGCAGTAGCCGACCGCCAGCTCCGACTTGTTGCCAGTCGACAGCAGCATCGATCCCAACGTGTTGGAAAAGGCCATCAGCACGGCGCCGCGCGTGCGCGCCTGGAGGTTCTGCTCGGCGACGTCACAGGCCGGCAGTGCCGGCTTCAACACCTCGAGATACGTCTGGAAGATGCCGTCGATCGGCAGCACCTGAAAGGCGATGCCGAGGTTTCTCGCCACCTGCTCGGCATCTCGCAGGGAATGATCGGACGAGTAGCGCGCCGGCATCGCGACGCCAGTGACGTGCGACGGACCGAGCGCATCGGCGGCAAGCGCCGCGGTGAGGGCGGAATCGATGCCGCCCGAGAGTCCCAGCACGACGTTGCTGAACCCGCACTTCGAGGTGTAGTCGCGCAGGCCGAGCCGGAGCGCCTTCCACGCTTCTTCTTCGCGCGACGCGCTCACCTCGCGCAGCTCTGGCGCCTGGTGGAGGCGGGCCTTCAGGCCCGCGGTCTGCGGCGACTCAGCGGTGTCGAGATCGACGACGACGAAGTCCTCGTCGAAATCGCGGGCGCGCACGAGCAAGGCGCCGTTGGCATCGAACCCGGTCGAATGGCCGTCGAAGATCAGCTCGTCGTTGCCGCCGACCTGATTCAGATAGAGAAATGGGCGGCGGTGCTTGATTGCCTGTTGCCGAATCATCTCGCGCCGGAGGCCCGCCTTGCCCATCGTGAACGGGCTGGACGAGATGTTGACGAAGATGCTGGCGCCGGCCGCGGCGAGCTCGGCGATCGGATCGCGGGCGTAGAGCCGTTGCGGCCAGAAGCCCGGGTCGTTCCAGATCTCCTCGCAGACGGTCACGCCGAGCCGGACGCCCTTGAACAGCATCGGCTCGATCGACACGCCGCGCTCGAAGTACCGATCCTCGTCGAAGACGTCGTAGGTCGGCAGCAGCGTCTTATGGTGACGAGCGACGATCCGCCCGCCGTGACAGAGGACGGCGGCGTTGAAGAGCGGCTTGCCATTGCCGCCGGGATTCGGTTCCACCGCGCCCACCAGGATGCCCAGTTGCGCGTCCGACAGGCGGGCGATGCGGTCGCGCAGCGCGAGACTCGCGTCGATGAAGCTGGCGTGATTCAGCAGGTCGCGCGGCGGATAGCCCGTGGTGGCCAGTTCCGACAGCACGAGCAGATCGGCCGAGGCGGCGCGCGCCCGCGCAGCCGCGTCGGCAACGCGCGCGAAATTGGCCTCGAACGCGCCGACCGTGAAGTTCAATTGGGCGAGGGCGAATCGCATGCCGTTACAGCCATTTTATCGCGTCCGTTTGGCCCGTTTCACCGCATCGCCCCGCCGCCCGGCGTGTGGGCAGGCCGCTGCCTGAGGCGTGCTTCGAGCGCTCGACCGAGTGCGGCCTGTCGGACGGAATCGGCCTTGCGACCCTCGCGCGCGTACACGTCGGCGATCACGTAGTGGCCGAGCGGTGCATATTCCGACGACGGCGCGAGCTCGAGACCCTTGCGCGCAAGACGCACTGCCTCGTCGAGCGTCTGATTCAGGTCGAGATACAGCTTCGCAAGAAAGAGGTGCCCTTCGGCGAAGTTCGGATTGATCTCGATCGCCTTCTTATAGGCCTCGACCTGCGCCGGTACGTCCCCAATTTGCTCGTAGAGCCGACCGAGATTGAATTCGGCCTTGTAGCTGCTGGGATAGAGCTCGAGCTCGCGCTTGTACTCGTCGACGGCGGCGCTCAAGTCGCCTCGTTGCTCGGCGAGCAGCGCCAGATTGAAGTGGGCGAGGCGAACATCGGCTTTCAGACTGATTGCCGATCGAATCTCGCGCTCCGCTTGCCCGGCATCGCCGTTTTTCAGCGCGATGATCCCAAGCGCGTTGCGCGCCGCGGCCATCGATGGCTGCACCTGGAGCGCGGTCTCCAGCTCCACGCGGGCCTCGGCCAGCTGTCCACGGTCGAGGAGGATCTGCGCCGCCTCATACCGAATCTGCGCGTTCTTTGGATCGAGCTGCATGAAGCGACGGTAGCCGACGAGCGCCTCGTCATCTTTGCCCAGCTGGCGATACGCGTTCGCCATGTTGATGACGACGAGGTCGTAATCGGCCTTGAGCGCCAGGGCCTGTTTATAGCTGTCGATGGCCTGCGTGAACTGGCGCTTCCGGTAGTACTCGTTGCCCAGCATGAACCAGGCGTCAATCACCTTGGGATCCTGGCGTGTCACCTCGAGGAGCGATCTGATCGCCGCATCCGAGTTCTTGTCGTGGCGGGAGAGGTCGCGCGCTTGCGTGATCAGATTGAACAGCTCGATCTTGTCCTTCGGATCGGCGAGCTCCGACGGCGTGGCGGTGTCGCCGGAGACGAACGTCCCGACATACCCCAGCGAGGCCAGCCGGTCGCGGGTGTCGGGGTCGATCTCGGCGGGTGCGCGCGACGACGACGCAGCCGCCGTCATTCGCTGCTCCAGGGTGTGCAGCCGGGCGCTCATCTGGCCGCCGAGCGCGCGGCGCTGCGCGAAGATGTTCGTCGATTCCTTCGGGTCCTTGTCGAGATCGTAGAGCTCTGGCCGCGGCGCCTCGATGTACTTGTTACCGTCCGGATCGCAGGGTCCGCAGGTCGCTCCATCCGAAGTGGAAGCGTGGGTACACCGCCTCGGCATAGGCCTCGAGTCCGAGGCTGTCGCGCGCACCGGTCATGAGCGAGACGAGACTCTGCCCCTCGAACTTCTCGCTCGACGCGATTCCCATGAGGTCGAGCACCGTCGGTTGCACGTCGACACTGCGCACGACGTCCGACACTGTCCGACCCCGCATGGCGTCGTACGGCGCCCGGATCAGCAGCGGCACGCGGAGCACGCTCTCGTACACGAAGAAGCCGTGAGTGCCTTCGCCTGTGATCGCCCAAGCTCTCGCCGTGATCGCCGATGACGACGACAATCGTCTTCTCCAACAGTTGGTGGGTGTCGAGCCACGCGAGCAGGCGGCCGACCTGCGAGTCGACGAACGCAATTTCGCCGGCGTAGGGGCGATCGGCATAGCGCGATTTGAAGGGTTCGGGAGGATCGTAGGGCGAGTGCGCATCGTAGAAATGCACCCAGGCGAAGAATTTCGAGGAGCCGACGCGGTCGAGCCACTCGAGCGCGCGATCGGCGACCTCGTTGCCCGGGCGCTCGACGCTGCTGAGCGAAATGGTGCGGTATTTTGAGAGATCGAAGTTGTCAAAGTACTTCTCGAAGCCCTGTGCGACGCCCCATTTATGGTCCAGCACGTACGCCCCGACGAAGCCGCCCGTTCGGAATCCGCGGCGCGTCAGCCGCTCGGCCATCGTCGTCTCGCGCTCGTCGAGAAAGAAGCCGCCGTTGTCGCGCACCCCGTGTGCCGGCGGCAGCTTGCTCGTGAAGAGCGACGAGTGGGCGGGTAGCGTGAGAGGGGCTGGCGCGACGGCATGCTCGAACAGGACGCCTTCGCGGGCGATGCGATCGAGATTGGGGGTCTCCACCGCCGTGAAGCCGTAGGCGCCGAGCCGATCGGCGCGCGTCGTGTCGAGCGTGACGAGCAGAAGATTCAGGTCGCCCGGGTGCACCCCTGATGGCAAGCGGCCGACGCGAACCCCGCTCGGAGCGGTCACAGGCCAGACCCGGAGCACGACCCAAACGACCAGCAGGCCGAGGCCGGCGAGTGCCAGCCCCAGGGTCCATCGTCGGCGTCCGACCCGAGCCGGGCCAGCTCGACGTCGCCCGTCGCCTGCGAGCGCTCATCGTCGGGCCTTCGCGGATTGAAGTTTCTCCACGCGTGTCAGCGCAGCGCGCGCTTCAATCATGCCCGCATTGTCCGCCAGCGCGCGCTGATAGTGGCTGGCTGCCCCCGACCAGTCTCCGCTGTCTTCGGCGAGCGCACCGAGCTCGTACTCGGCAACGGCGAGGCCGGGACTGAGCGCCAGCGCCTTTTGAAACGCCGCGGCCGCGTCGACGCGCCTGCCGGCAGCTCGCAGCACTTGACCTTTCGTGATGTAACCGTAGAACGTCTCCGGCTCGAGCGTGAGACCCTGCGTCACCCGCGCGAGCGCCGCGCCAAACTCGCGCTGCGCGGCGAGCGATTTCGCCGCATCATAGTCGACCAGAGCTGTCCGAGGACTGAGTTGGTGCGCCGTTTCGAAGGCCCGAAGCGCCTGGTCATGGGCGCCGCGCGCCGCGAGCGCGCGGCCCAGATATTGATGCACCTCGTAGCTTGCCGGGAACTGACGAACAAGACGCTGGAACACTCGCTCGGATTCCCGCTGCTGTCCTGCCTGCAGGGCGTCGACGCCGTGGGTGAACTGCTCGACGTAGTCCACGTACCGAGCGATCTGGGTCTTGGGATCCGCACCGGCCATGGCGCCGAGCTCGACGCGACCGGAGACGTATCCCAATGTCTTGAGCCGCTCGGCCGTGACCGAGTCGACCGCAACACCAGGCCCTGTATCGTCCTTCGCCGACCGGCCGGCGAGTTCCTGCAGCACCCTCGCCAGTGTCGCTGCCGTGTTGCGCTTGCGATCGAGCAGGTTCGTGCGCTCGGCTGGGTCGGCTCGAACATCGTAGAGTTCGGACGCCGGCGCCTCCACGAACTTCCATTGGCCGCTGCGGACCGCGCGCAGATCGCTCCAGCCGAAATGCAGCCGCCCGAACAGACTCTCGGAATAGGAGGGCGGCGTGGCGACGGCGGCCTGCCCTTCGATGAGCGGTCTGAGGCTGATGCCATCCAGCCCGGACGGTAACGGCACCTGTGCCCAGTCGAGCACCGTCGGCAGAATGTCGACGTGCCGGACCTGCTGCAGCACGCGTTGACCCGATCGGATCATCGGACCGGCCATGATCAGCGGTACATGGAGCGTCGCGTCGTAAACGAAGATGCCGTGTTCGAGCTCACCATGCTCGCCGAGACTCTCGCCGTGATCGGCGGTCGCGATCACCAACGCGTTGGGGGATCTTCGCTTCACGGCGCGAAGCACTTCGCCGACGGCCCAGTCACTGGTCGCAATTTCGGCCTCGTACGGCTTATCCGGGAAACGGGAGGCGAAGGCCGGCGGTGGATCGTAGGGCGCGTGCGGATCGTAGACGTGCATCCAGAGAAAGAAGGGGTGGGCCGCGGTCGCGAGCCATCGGACCGTGTCGCGCGCGACTTCTGGGCCGCGACGCTGCAGGCTCGGCAACGACAGATGTGGTGCCGCGGTGTTGAAGCGATCACCATAGGTTTCGAACCCTCGGTCCAACCCAGTGCCGCGATTCAGCACGTACGAGGCCACGAACGCGGCCGTGTGATACCCGTGATGGCGAAGGAGTTCTGCGAGCGTAGGCGACCGCGATGACAGCGCAAAGGCGCCGTTGTCTTGGAGCAGATGGTGCGGTGGGTACTGTCCGGTCAGGATCGAAGCGTGCGACGGAGCGGTCAGCGGCGCGTGGGCCGTCGCGTCCATGAAAGTCACGCCACGATGCGCCAAGCGGTCGAGGTTGGGCGTCGCCGCTGGCAATCCGCCGTAAACGCCCACCCGATCCGCGCGGAGCGTATCGATCGTGACGAGGATGACGTCGGGCTTCGGAGGAAGCTGCCGCTCAGCAGGACGTTCGGCGCAGCCACTCGACGAGGCTTGCTGCAACTTGTACCGTGACAAACAGCAGTGTTTGGTGACAAACGCTTGGGGTATGCCGAACGCGCGGCCGAGCTCGATCCGAGTTCCGGAGAAGGATTCGGTTCGTTGGACCAGTCGAGTCGTTTGTCCCAGGGTTGGTATCCGCGATGTTCCCATTCTTGGGCCGAAATCGCAATTCTCAGGTGTATACTCCGCGGGCATCGGGATTGCTGAATCCATCCCGCAACTCGACCGCGTGTGAACTGTTTCGTCCCACCATCGGACGCACGCGGAGATCCTCGAAAGGAGCCGCGCGGTGCACGACCGGAAGTCGGCCTGTTTCACGGTGTTCCTTCTCGCCCTGACTCTCGCGTTTCCGCGGCTGTTGACCGCGCAATCGCAGAGCACGTCAGCGCTGACGGGGACGGTGACCGATAGCACCGGGGCGGTGATCCCCGGCGCAACGGTTTCGATCACGAGTCCCAGCTTGATCGGCGGCACGCATTCCGACGGTGACCGACAGTCAGGGTGTCTACCGCTTTCCCTCGTTGCAGCCGGGCGTCTATCAGCTGACCGCCGAGTTGCAGGGGTTCCGCACCGTCACGCGCGACGACATCCGGCTGCCACTGGGCCAGACGATTACGCTCGACGTCGCGCTGCCGCAGGTCACTGCCACGGAAACCGTCATCGTTTCGGGGCGGCCAAGCATGGTGGACGTGAAGAGCTCTGCCGCCAACACACAAATCGACAACGAGCTGCTCCAGAATCTTCCCACGCAACGGTTCCAGCCGGACGTCATCAACCTCGCGCCAGGCATCACCAACAGTGTGGCCTACGGCGGCACCGCCAGCTCCAACGCGCTGCTGATCGACGGCGTCGACGTCAGCGACCCGGACGGCGGGTCGCCGTGGTCGTTCTTCAACTACAACTGGATTCAGGAAGTGCAAGTGGTCGGCCTCGGTGCGAATGCCGAGTACGGCGAGTTCACCGGCGCCGCCGCCAATAGCATCGTCCGCTCCGGCGGCCAACCGGTTCTCGGGCCTGTTCGAGTATCTGACCGAGCGCAACAGCTGGATCAGCGACAACACGAGCAGCCTGGCGGAAGACATTCGGGCCGATTTCAAGCCACGCGAGATCAAGACCTGGTACGACACCACGGCGCAAGTCGGTGGGCCGATCATGAAGGACAAGCTGTGGTTCTTCACCGGCTTTCAATACTTCAAGAACATCGATCGTCCCGCCGGCTTCGTCGGCGCGTTTACGAGCGAGAAGGATCCGCGCTACATCGGGAAGGCCAACTGGGCCGCGAGCCCCAACGTCAAGGTCGAGGGCTTCTACGAGTGGGACAAGTACGACATCACGGGCCGCGGCGCCGGTCCGGACCGGCCGCCGGAAACCACTGTGATCGAGCCGGCGCCGGAAACCAACTGGAACGCGCGGGTCACCTGGACGATCAACTCGAAGACCCTGTTGGACGTCCGTAACGGTGGCTACACCGGCTACTATCCCGCTCGAGCCGACGCCCCCGAACTCGCGCAGCGGACCCTACCCGCGCTTCGACGAGAACGGCAACTACTCGGTGAACTCATCGTACTACTACCGCGCCGATCGTACTCGCAATGTCACGGCGGCCACACTGACACGGTACGCCGATCAATTTGCCGGCAAGAGCCACGAGTTCAAGTTCGGCTTCGAGTTCGAGCGCTCCAAGATCGTCAACGAGTACGGCTATCCGGGCGGCCGTCTCTACTACGACTATGGAGGTGCGCCATACAACGTGTACCTGTGGGACGGGTACGTCGTGAATGCCACCAGCAAACGTGGCAGCCTGTACGCGCAGGACACGTGGACGGTCAACGATCGGCTGACGATCAATCCGGGCATTCGCTTCAACTTCAATCGCGGATCTGTTCCCGAGCGCGGCACGGTGCTGAAGACGAATCCGCTCTCGCCGCGGATTGGCCTCGCCTGGGATGTCGTGGGTGATCACCGGACCGTTGTTCGGCTGCACTACGGCCGGTACCACGATGCCCTGCTTGGCGGCACGTACTACCATATGGACACCAGCCAGCAGCACCCGAAGTTCTCCGCGCGCGTCCTGGGCGAAAACGACTTCGAGATATTCGATACAGTCGACGTCGCGAACAACGTCGGCATGGATCCGGATATCAAATCGTCGTATGTCGACCAGTACCTCGTCGGGGTCGAACGCGAGCTGTTCCCCGATTTTTCGGTGCAGGTGCAGTACATACGACGGAACTACAAAAACTTCATGGGCTTCATCGACACCGGCGCGACTTACGACCCGGTGCAGCGCCAGGATCCAGGGCCGGACAATGAGTTGGATACCGCGGATGATGGCGGGTTGATCACCGTGTACAACAAATCCGGGGACACGTTCTTTCTGATGACCAACCCCGATGGCGCCGAGCGCACCTACAACGGCTTCCAGGTCAACGTCAGGAAGCGGTTCTCGAAGAACTGGCAGACCAATACGTCGTATACCTGGTCACGCACGCGTGGCAACGTGAACAACAACTTCGGCGCCAACGCGGCGGGCAGCAGTTCGACGAGCGATACCGGGCAGAATGGCGTCTTCGCGAACCCCAATCGCGCGATTCTCAGTGACGGCCCGAATGTCTTCGACTACACGCATCACTTCAAGGCCGAGGGCACATATCGCATTCCGTTCTGGGGTGGTTTCAACATCAGCGGTATCTACCGCTATATCTCGGGAGCCGCCTGGGGCCGTCGCGCGGGCATACGCGACCTCGACCAGGGCAGCGAGACCGTCCGGGTCGAGGAGCGAGGGACGCGGCGCGTCGATGCCCTGAACAACGTCGATTTCCGCGTCGAGAAAACGTTTGTGTTCGGTCAGCAATCGCGGACGGCCGGCGTGTTCTTGGACATTTTCAACGTCAACAACCAGGGGATTGCCGATTCGACGAGTTCGCAGCCGATCACCGACACCTCGGGATCGGACTTCGGAAAGCCACGCGTCTGGATCGACCCGCGACTGTTCAGGCTCGGCGTTCGCTTCACGTTCTAACCGCTCAAACGAAGTCCCGCCCGCCGTCGGGCGGGGCTTCCGGCGGCGCTCGCGATTCCTGCATGACCTTCGCCGGCGCGCTCGCGTTGGTTGCCATCCTGGGTCCCGGGCACGCCCTCACACCGCAAGATCGCCTTTGGCTCGCCTCGGTGGATCACGCGATCACCAAGCAGGAGCGCAAGCAGTACGCCGAGCTTGCCGAGCCGGAGCGGCGCAGTTTTCAGGACGCCTTCTGGCGCACGCGCGATCCGAATCCCGAGACGCCCCAGAACGAAGCGCTCGAGGCACACGTGACGCGGCTGCGCTTTGTCGAGCGCTACTTCCAGGAGAACGAAGTGCCGGGCGTGTTCACCGAGCGCGGCCGGATGTACATGCGCTTCGGCGCGCCCGCGTATCGCAAGATTGCCGACATGCCGGCGCAGGCGGGCGGCAGCATGTCGGGTTCACGGCGCGCCTGGGCGGACGGCGACGTGCCGGTGGAAATCTGGGTCTATGACAAGCCGCCGGCGTCGAAGCCGGGCAAGTACCGCGTCGTGACGTTCGTGGACGAAAACAAGACCAACCGCTACGGCGTGCTCAACGACGAGCTCAGACCACTCCAGCGCGGCGCGCCACAATAACAGCTGCTGCTGCGTGCAAGTCAGCGAGCGGCGCTCGACTGCACGGGCTGACGGCGATTCCGATACAGGGCCGCGTCGGCGACCGCCGCCATTGCCTCGACATCCATCTTGTTGCCGAGGAAGGCGGCGATGCGCTGCGCGGCGGCCTTGGGGTCGTTCACCGTCCCGCTGTAATTGATGGTCAGCGTCTTGAAGCACGAACGGTTCGCGAGGAACCGCTTCGTCTGATCGAGATGGCGCTCGAAGGCGAGCTTCGCGTGATCCGCGTCGCCGGATTCGGCGGCGTGCCCGCGGTCATCGAGCATCTTGTTCTGCGAAGCGATAATCTCGTCGAGGCTTCGCTCCATGAAGATGACGCGATAGTCGTGAATCTCGGGAAGCCACGTCAGCAGATGCGAGACGACTTTTACGGCCTTCCCCCGCGCATCGAGTAGCCACGACGCATCGCCGTCCTTGTCGAGGCCCTTCACTGCCTCGAGCTCGTAGTACCCGTTCGGGTTCTGCTCGTCGGCCTGCCGCGTGCCGTCGGTGACCAGCTCCATCCCTCCCGCTTCGAGCATCTTCATCGCCATGGACGTGCCGGATCGCGGCAGCCCGGACACGACGGTGATGGGCGCACCGTAGCGAAGCCGTCGAACGAGGTGGCCGGCAAACGACGGTAACGCAGGCATGATCTAACATACACCGTGATGTCCGGCCGGCGGTTCATTCGGCGTGCGACGCTGATTCTGGGGATGGGGATCCTGCTCGGCGTGGCGGCACCCGCCGAGGCGTACATCGGCCCCGGCGCCGGCTTTGCGCTCCTCTCCTCCTTCTTCGTCCTCTTCACGACGATCGTCATCGCCATCCTCTCGATTCTGTTTTGGCCGTTTCGAGTGTTGTGGCGCGTGGTGCGCGGCAAGAAGGCGCCGCGCGCCGCGATCGATCGCCTGATCATCGTCGGACTCGACGGCCAGGATCCGAACCTGACCGATCGCTTCATGCGCGAGGGAGTGCTGCCGAATTTCAAGAAACTGTCGAAGGCCGGTAGCTACCGGCGGCTGCAGACCACCTTCCCGGCGATCTCGCCCGTGGCCTGGTCGTCGTTCAGCACCGGGACGAACCCGCCGCGCCACAACATCTTCGACTTTCTCGATCGCGATCGCCGCACCTATCTTCCGTTGCTGTCGTCGGTGCGAATCGGCCGCGTGCGGCGCTTCATCACCATCGGTCGGTACCGGATTCCGCTAGAGCGCCCCGAGCTGCGGCTACTGCGGAAGTCGAAGCCGTTCTGGGTCGTTCTCGGTGAGCACCGTGTCTGGAGCACCGTGCTGCGCATTCCGGTCACATTTCCGCCGGATCGTTTCTATGGCGCCGAGCTCAGCGCGATGTGCGTGCCGGACCTGCTGGGAACGCAGGGGACATTCCTGCTGTTCACGACGCGTCCGGCGGGCGCACGCTTCAAGGAAGGCGGCATACGCGTTCCAATCGTGCTCGAGGGCGACCGGACCGCAACGACAGGTACAAGGACCGGAGAATACCTTCCGGTCTGATTCACATGCGCTCGAACTTCCGCTTCGAATCCGCATTGATCGATCAAAAGGTGTCGCGGAAGCCGACCTCGATGGGACCCGCGTCGAGCTCGCGCCGGGCCGCCTGAGTGACTGGGTGACGCTGCGGTTCCGCGCGGCGCCTGGAGTTACCGTATCAGGCATTACGCGGCTGCTCGTGACCGAGATGGGCGAGCACTTCTCGCTGTACATGTCGCCGATCAACATCGATCCGGAGCGACCGGCAATGCCGATCTCGCACCCTGCGTATTACGCTCCGTACCTGGCCAAGCGGATCGGCGCGTACTCCACACTGGGCCTGGCCGAGGACACGTGGGCACTCAACGAGGGGGTGACGGACGAGGCGACGTTCCTGCAGCAGACGTACGACATCGACCGGGAGCGCCAGGCGATGTTCTTCACCGCGCTCGATCGCCTGCGTCGCGGCAGCCTCGTCTGCGTCTTCGACGCCACCGATCGCATCCAGCACATGTTCTGGCGGCACATCGACAAGGGGCACCCGGCGGCGCGCGGCAAGCAGGACTCGCGGCACCGCGACGCGATCCGTGACCTGTATGTCCACAACGACAAGCTCGTCGGGCAGGTCATGGAGCAGCTCGGGGACCGCGATGTGTTGATGGTGATCTCCGATCACGGCTTCAGCTCGTTCCGGCGAGGCGTGAACCTGAACAGCTGGCTGAGACAAGAAGGGTATTTGGTGCTGAAGGACGGCGCTGATCCCGGCGCTGAATGGTTACGCGATGTGGACTGGCCTTCGACCCGGGCGTACTGCCTCGGCCTGACTGGCATGTTTCTCAACCTGAGAGGACGAGAAGCCTCCGGAGCCGTCGCCGCAGGCGCCGAGGCGGCACGGTTGAAAGCCGAGCTTGTCAACAAGCTCAATGGGCTTCGCGACGGAGAGGCCGGCGCGGTCGGTATTCGCGAGGTCTTCGACACGACGAAGCTGTACGCGGGACCATATCTCGAGAACGGGCCGGACCTCCTGATTGGCTACAACGCCGGCTACCGCACGTCCTGGGATTGCGCGACCGGCGTTGTGGCTGGCCCGGTGTTCGAAGACAACGTCAAGCCTTGGAGCGGCGACCATTGCATCGACCCGAGGCTCGTGCCGGGCGTGCTCTTCTGCAATCGCCGCGTCGACACCGAGCAGCCCGCACTCATCGACATCGCGCCGACCGCGCTCCGTCTGTTCGGGATCGAGCCGCCGCCTTACATGGACGGTCGCCCGCTCGCTGTAGGCGGGGCTTTAGCCCCGCGGGACCGTCTCGCATGAAGCGCTCGAGCGCAGTCACTGTTGCACTCGCCGCGCTCCTCTGCATCGTCGCGGCGACGCTGGCCTGCGGCAGCCGCCATCCACGCCTCGGCAAGCGCGTCATCGTGCTGGGATTCGATGGGCTCGATTACACGTTGACACGCGATCTCATGGCCCGCGGCCGCATGCCGAACTTTTCCCGGCTTGCCTCGACTGGTACTTTCGCCCCGCTCGCTACCTCGATCCCGCCACAGAGTCCCGTCGCGTGGTCCAGCTTCATCACCGGTCTCGATCCGGGCGGACATGGCATCTTCGACTTCGTCCATCGCGACCCGAAGACGATGATTCCCTACCTGTCGACGACGAAGACGGAGCCTGGCGGCCGATCGATCAAGATTGGCAAATGGCAGTTCCCGCTGACCGCCGGCAAGGTAGAACTGCTGCGGCGCGGTCATCCGTTCTGGGGCCTGCTCGAGCAGCACGGCATCGACGCGACGATAGTTCGCATGCCTGCCAACTTCCCGCCATCCGGTGAGGCCAGCCGGGAACTCAGCGGGATGGGAACGCCGGACCTCCTAGGCACCTACGGGACGTTCAGTTTTTATACCTCCGGCCTGATTGCGTCTGGAGTGGCGGGCCCGGTCTCGGGCGGAGTGATCAATCAGGTCGACATCGAAGATGACGTCGTTCACGCCACGCTCGAAGGGCCCGACAACCCGTTTCTCCGACAGCCGGAGAAGGTGCGAGCATCGTTCACCGCTTACCTCGATGCCGAGCGCCGGTTCGCGAAGCTCGTGGTCGGCGAGGAGGAGCGGCTGCTTCGCGTCGGCGAGTGGAGCGACTGGGTCCCCGTCGAGTTCGAGCTCGTGCCGTCGCAGCGCCTTCACGCCGAGGCGCGCTTTTACCTGAAGCAACTCGATCCCGATTTCGAGCTCTATGTCAGCCCGTTGAATTTCGACCCGCTCGCACCAGCGCTGCCGGTCTCATTTCCCGGCGATTATGCCGGTGACCTGGCGCGGGCGACTGGCCGGTTCTACACGCAAGGAATGCCCGAAGACACCAAGAGCCTGAAAACGGGTGTGCTCAGCGTGCGGGAGTTTCTCGCGCAGGCGCGGATTGCCGGCGACGAGAACGTGCGGCAGTACCGCTACCTGTTGAGCCGATTCGACGACGGATTCCTCTTTTACTACTTCGGCAATGTCGATCAGGTCTCGCACATGATGTGGCGGCCAATGGATCCCCAGCATCCAGCCTACGATGCGGCAACCGACGCGCCGTTCCGACATGTCGTCGAGGACCTCTACGTCGGACTCGACCGCATCGTCGGCGAGACGATCGAATCGGCTGAACTCGAATGACCTTCTCGTCGTGATGTCCGACCACGGCTTTGCATCGTGGCGTCGCGCGTTCAACCTGAATAGCTGGCTGAGAGACAATGGATATCTCGCGGTGGGCGAGGGGCAACGCCCGACCAGCACCGGGTTCTTCTCCAACGTCGACTGGTCGAAGACACGGGCCTATGCGCTCGGACTGAACGGCCTCTATATCAACCTGAAAGGTCGCGACAAGCATGGCGCCGTCGAGCCGGCCGACCGCGACCGTTTGGTCGCAGAGATCGCGTCGAAGCTTGTCGCCACGACCGACCCGCGCACCGCTGCGCAGGCCGTCACGAGGGTCTTCCGTCGAGAAGAGGTCTACAAGCTGGCAGGGTTCGAGGACATCGCGCCGGATATGATCGTCGGGTATGCCAAGGGAACGCGCAGTTCCGACGAATCGGCGCTGGGTGGCCTGGCGGCCGAGATCTTCGAGGACAACACGACGCCTTGGACTGGCGACCACTGCATGGATCCGGCCGCGGTGCCCGGCATTCTTCTGACCAGCCGGCCGCTCAAACACCGCGCCTCTACTCTTCAGGAGCTTCCTGGGTCCGTTCTTGGAGAACTTGGCATCACGGAATTTCCGCGCGCGCGGGGGAACTGACATGTTTGGATCGAACGTCAAACTCGACAAAGCGTTGTTGGCCAAGGTGAAGCGATACGCGGATCTCGCGGGTTACTCGTCAGTCGACGAGTTCATCACGCACGCGCTCGAAAAGGAGATCGCGCATCTCGAAGAGGCTGACTCGCCGGAAGAGATCAAAAAGCGACTGAAGGGATTGGGCTACATCTCGTAGAGCGATGACCGCGCTGAACTGGCTGCTGGTGCACGCGTTCGACGTGGTGCTCGCTCCGCTGGCGAGCCTTCCGCCGCTCGCTGGCCTGGCCTTCGTCTCAGTGGCCACGGCCATCGCGCTGCTGCTCGCGTTCAGGGCAACCTCCGATCAGCGCCGGCTGACGATCGTGAAGCGATCGATTCACGCAGGCTTCTTCGAGATCCGCCTGTTCAGTGACGACGTCCCCACGCTCCTCCGGACGCAGCTCGAGATGCTTCGGCATAGCCTCACTTACCTGAAGCTATCGCTCGTGCCGGCTCTGTGGGTAATCCTGCCGCTGGCGATTATTGTCAGCCATCTCGAATTCCATTTCGGCTATGACGGTCTGGTGCCGGGACAGCCGGCATTGGTGAAAGCCACGCTGCGAAGCGGCGCGCGGCCTGAGGGGCCGCCGCTGACCCTGGAGGCGCCGTCAGCGGTGCGAATCGATACGCCGGCCGTGTGGTTGCCGGCGGCCAGAGAGGTCGTGTGGCGAGTTACGCCTGTGGGGGAGGGCGACCACCTGCTGCAGGTGCATCTCGGAGATCAGGTCTTCTCGAAAACGCTGCGCGTCTCGACTGCAGTTGGCCGCCGATCGCCAATCCGGCTGGACGGTAGCATGTGGGATCGGATCCTCAATCCGTCTGAAGACCCACTTCCAGGAGACGGCGTCGTGACGTCCATCGCCGTCGGCTACAGGCAACGTGACATCCGCGTGCTCGGGTGGGACACCGACTGGCTGGTTGCGTACGTCGGGCTGACCATGGTGTTC
>CAVXSR010000025.1:0-160428 GCA_963764495.1 Vicinamibacteria bacterium
TGCCTGGATGCTGGCGCGCAGATTCCTCGCGCCCTGCAGTGCGGAATCGTAACTGGCCTGCTTCGATTGCACCGCAGTCTTCGCGTCGTCGTGCGCCTGCTGCGAGATCAGCGTGCGACTGAAGAGTTCGTTGGCACGCGTGAGTGCCTGATTCGCCTGCACGAGATCCGCTTTTGCCTTCTGGACGTCTGGCGTTCTCTCGACCTCGGGCAGGTGCTGCGGATCGGGCGCGCCGTATTGGGCGAGGGTCCGCGCAAGCGCGGCCTGCTGCTGTTGAAAGGTGTACCGCTGTTTCTCGTTATCGAGCTGGATCAGGACCTGCCCTGCTTTCACCCGATCGCCGAGATCGGCGAGGATGGCGCGCACCGTCCCTTCGGCCTCGGACGAGATCGTGACCTGATCCACGGCCGTCAGCGTGCCTACGACGTCCACTGATCGGCGGACAGCATTCTTGACGACCACCGTGGTCGCGACCGGTTTGGCAATGCCGTCGCGGGCCTTGGCGTCAGCCGTTTGCGACTTGCCGCAACCTGAGGCGGCCAGAGCCACGAGAACAGTCGCCACCCTTGATACGAGATTCACGGAGGCGATTCTATCAGCCGAAGCATCTCCACGTAGGTAGGAGCGGGTCACTCGATCTCGTGATGCGCCGTCCGTCGCAATTGCCTACGATGCAGCCACTATGACCACCATGACTCAAGTCAAGAAAGTGCTCTACACCGCCAAGGTTCACACCACGGGCGGCCGCGACGGCGGCGTCTCGCGCAGCGATGACGGCCGGCTGGACATCAGGCATTCGGTTCCTGGCACGCCCGGCACCGGCACCAACCCCGAGCAGTTGTTCGCCGCCGGCTGGTCGGCCTGCTTCGAAGGCGCGATGGGAGTTGCGGCCCTCAGGATGAAAGTCATGCTGCCGGCTGAGATGGCCATCGATGCCGAAGTGGACTTGTGCGTGACCGACGGCGGGTACTCCCTGCAGGCGCGCCTCAACGTCAGCCTGCCCGGTCTGGCGCGCGACGTCGCGCAGGCCCTGACCGACGCCGCGCATCAGACGTGCCCGTATTCCAAAGCCACGCGCGGCAACATCGACGTCGCGATCAATCTCGTCTAGAAAGGCATCACGGTTGACAACTCTCCTGCGGTAATCGGCGTCGGGTAAGGAGACCCTTCATGAAAGCCGTTCTGCCGTTGCTGTTACTCGCCGTCGTCTGTGGCGCGTGCCTCGTCAGCGCCGCCGCCAGGTTGCCGGTCTTCCAGGTGGAGCGCTGGGTGAATTCGCCGCCACTCACCGCCGAAGCGCTGCGCGGCAAGGTTGTCCTGCTCGACATCTGGGAGTACACCTGCATCAACTGGATTCGCACCTTGCCCTATCTCAAGGCGTGGAATCGCGACTACGCCGCGCTCGGGCTGGTCGTGGTTGGCATCCACGCACCCGAGTTCGAGTTCGGCAAGCGCCCTGAAAACATCGACCGCGGGATTCGCGACCATGGGCTGACCTATCCGATCGCGCTCGACAACGATTTTGCGACGTGGCGGGCTCTTGGTAATGACGCCTGGCCCGCGAGGTACCTGTTCGACGGGGAGGGGAAGCTCGTGAAGCGATGGGTGGGAGAGGGGCGCTACGACGAAATCGAGGCCGAGATCCGGAGCCTGTTGGTTGCAGCGACGCCAGAGACCCGGTTGCCGGCGGTCAGCCCTGAGGTGACGGCGTTTGAGAAAGCCGGTGAGCCGTCCTACGCCGGGATCACCAACGAGACTTACGTCGGTGCCGCGCGACGCGAGCCGGGCACGATCACGCTCGAGGGTGATTGGCAGAGCGGACGCGAGTACCTCGAACTCCGGAAGGGCACAGGTAAGATCATCCTGCCCTTTACGGCCGGCGAGGTGAACCTGGTCATGCAACCGGGACCGTCCGGAAACGCCGCAGTCACCGTGCTGCTCGACGGGAAACCGGTCGCCGATGCGCGCGGCGCTGACGTGGGTCCCGATGGAATTGCACGCGTCGATCGGTCAGGCATCGTTCGCCTCGTCGACCGCGCGCCCCGGCGGCAGCACGTCCTGACGCTGATCACGAGCGATCCCGGTGCGCGGGCCTTTGTGTTCACCTTTGGCCCCTGATGAACACACCTCCAAAACGGATATATTCACGGGACGATGCAGCGGTCTCCTGCATCGACCACTCATGGTGCGCCCAACACTCGTCCTGATTCTCGCCGCGGTCGCGGCGCTCGGCATCGCACCCGCCGCTGGACCACGGGATGCTTTTACGGTCCTCGACTCGCCGCCCGATGGCCCTCGCATCACGCCGTATCTCGCGTATCAGACCGAGATGGCATGGCGCCAGGACGATCGACGACGTGCCAGGCTCGCGAGCGTCCGCACTGAGGCCGACCTGCTGCGATTGCAGGCGGAACTGCGGACAAAGCTCCTCAGGATGCTTGGCGGCCTTCCCTCGACGCGCACGCCCCTCAACGCGCAGATCACCGGCCGCATCCAGATGGCGGGATACCACATCGAGAAGCTGATCTTCGAGAGCCTGCCCGGGATCTTCGTCACCGCGCTGGTGTACGTGCCCGATGAAGGGCGCGCGCCGCATCCGGCGGTGCTGGTGCCCGCCGGGCATTCCACCAACGGCAAGGCGTACTACCAGGCGCTCTGCCAGCGGCTCGTGCGGCGAGGCTATGTCGTGATCGCCTGGGATCCAGTGGGGCAGGGCGAGCGCAGCCAGTTCTGGGATGCGACGCGGGGACGAAGCCGCTACAACCTGATCTGCGGCGAGCACGCCGTCCTCGGCAATCTCGCCTATCTCGCGGGAGCCAACCTCGCGCGCTGGGAGGTGTGGGACGGCATGCGCGCGCTCGACTACTTGCTGACACGGCCGGAGGTCGATCACGGGCGCATCAGCATCACTGGCACCAGCGGCGGCGGGTTCCAGACGGCCCTCATCGCGGCACTCGATCGACGGATCCAGACGGCGGCCCCGTCCTGCTATATCACCGCCCTCCCGATGCGCGTCGGGAACCGCATCTTCAAGGATCCGGACAGCGACCCCGAGCAGGACCCCGCCGGCATGATTGCTGAAGGCGTCGATCACGCGGGGTTGATGCTCCTGATCTACCCACGCCCCGTGTTCGTCGCGGCCGCGGTACTCGATTTCTTTCCGATCGAAGGCACGCGCTCGACGTTTCGCGAGGTCGCCAGCGTCTACCGGCGCTTCGGTCATCGCGACCGCATCGCGATGACCGAGGGCTACCACGGGCATGCGTACTCGGTGGAGAACCAGGCCGCCGCGATCGGGTTCCTCGATCGATTCAACGGCCTTCCCGCGCGTCGAGATCTGCCGGAAACCTCGGAGCTCGACGATCGCACGCTCCAGGTCACTCGCACTGGACAGGTGCTGCTGGACCACCCGGATGGCCGGTCGTTGCTGGACGAGATCCGCGACTACTACCGCGCTCACGTCAGTGAGCCATCGCCGACGCTCGTACGCCTCTACTATGGGTCCGGTTATCCCGGTATCAACCAGTGGCGGGTCTCGCCGTACGCCGGCTCGGACGCCGTAGGAGCGGCGATTCAATGGGAAGCGTCAGGCTCCTCCACGCTGGACGACGTCTCGATTGACAAGTACGTGCTGCATCACAGCGGCGGCTTGACGATGCCGCTTCTTCACCTGCACCGGCGGGGCAGCGATCGCCGCCCCACGGTGCTGTGGGTCGGTGACAACGGCAAGGCCGGTGCGAACGATTGGGACACCGTCCGGAAGTTCATCGCCGATGGCTACGACGTCGTCTCGTTCGATTGCCGCGGCCTCGGCGAGACGCGCATGCGCTACACGGCGGAATCGGTCGACGACCCGTCGCTGGCGATGAAGGACTTCGATCGCGCGTACGTGAATCCGCTGTCGAGCGTGCTGGGGAACTACGTCTACAACTCGGTGCTGACCGGTCGCCCGTACCTGCTGCAGATGATCGAGGACACCGAGATTGCGGCGAGATTTGCGCGTCAACACCTCGATGCGGCCACCCTGTCGGTTGCCGCCGACGGTGATGCCCGCACCCTCGCCCACTGGGCCGCGAAGGTCGTGCCTGGCCTTCATCTCGTCGCCGGCGCTGATGATCGTCCGCTCGACTGGGCCGCGCTCGTCGAGCGCAAGCAGGAGGCCTGGCCGATCCAGTACGTGTTCCCGGGTGGAGCGTACCTCCGCTGAGACCTGCCAGCCATGACCCATTTCCACGCTCGGCAAATTGACATAGGCCCGTCTCGGCAAATTGACGTAGGCCCGAGCTTTAGCTCGGGCATCGTTCGAGCTCTCACGGTTGCACTGCTGTTATGTGCCGTCGACCTACGTCGGACGTCCGCTCAGGCGACGATTGCAGACGACCTTCGCACGAAGGTCGATGCGGCGGTCACCGACGTCCTGACAAAGAGCGGCGCGCCCAGCGCCTCCATTGCGCTGGTCGTCGACGGCCGGCTGGCCTATGCACACGCGTACGGCATGGCGAAGCTCGAACCACGCGTGCCGGCCACGACCACGATGCGCTACAGCGTCGGCTCGATCAGCAAGCAGTTCACGGCGACCGCGATCCTGCTGCTGGCCGAGGATGGCAAGCTGTCGCTCGAGGACCCGGTCGCGCGCTGGCTGCCGGATCTCACGCGTGCGCGCGAGGTCACGGTCCGTCAGATCCTGTCGATGACGTCCGGCTACCAGGATTACTGGCCGCAGGATTACGTGATGCCGCCGATGCTGAAGCCGGTGGACGCGCGGGCGATTCTCGACCAATGGGCGCGGAAGCCGCTCGACTTCGAGCCCGGCACCCGCTGGCAATACAGCAACACCAACTACGTCATCGCCGGCCTCATCGTCGAGAAGGCCAGCGGGATGCCGCTCCTCGAGTTCCTTTCGAAGCGTGTGTTCGGGCCGCTCGGTATGGCCACGGTGACCGACATCGACAGCGCGCCGCTCGGGCCGAGTGAGCCGGAGCGGTACCGGCGATTCGCGCTCGGCCCGCCGCGTCCCGCGCCCAAGGAAGGGAAGGGGTGGCTGTTTGCCGCCGGTGAGCTGGCGATGACCGCGGAGGATCTTGCACGCTGGGACATCTCGATGATCGACCAGGCCGTTCTGCGGCCGGCGTCGTACCGAGAGATGCAGACGGACGTGAGGCTGGCAAGCGGCGCGGGCACACGCTATGGACTCGGCGTGTCGGTGGCGACCACGAATGGGCGCCGGGTGATCGCGCACGGCGGCGAAGTCTCCGGCTTCACCGCGCAAAATCAAATCTACGTGGACGATCGCGCCGCCGTCGTCGTCTTCGTCAACCTCGACGCCTCGAACGCGTCGGGGCAGATTGCCACTCGCCTCACCTCGCTGCTCTTCGACTCGATGCACGCGGACGGCCCGCGCATGCTGGAACGGGCACGGGCGGTCTTCGTGGCGCTGCAGCAGGGGCGGATCGACAGGTCGCTGTTCACCGCCAACGCGAACGCCTACTTCGATGACGCGGCGTTGCAGGACTTCGCCGCCAGCCTCGGACCGCTCGGTGCGCCGGTCGAATTCACCGAGCAGTCGCGCAGTCTTCGCGGCGGTATGTCGTTTGTCGCCTATCGGATCAAATGCGCCGAGAAGACGGTCGTCGCGACGACGTTCATCACGCCAGATGGACGCCTCGAGCAGTTTCAGGTGGCGCCGGTGGACTAGTCACGGATCGACGCGGAACAGGCAGGTCACGGACAACGCGAACAGGCAGGTCGCGGACAACGCGGAACAGGCACGTCACGGACAACGCGGAGGTACACGGATCTGATGATTTCTTCAGATTGGACTTGTGATCCGCGTACATCCGTGTCATCCGTGACTGACTCTGGCCGTGGGGGTCCGTGCGCGGCGTCTGTGTGCTCAGTGACGCCGCCTCGACTACTGTCCCCGGCTCGCCGGCGGCACGATGCCGTTCGTGCGCAGGTAGACGGCCATCTGCCCGTAGTGATCGAACCCGTGCCACGCGAAGACATTGGCGAGTCCAAGCCGGGTTGTCTTGTTGTTGCCGAACGGGCTTTGCACCGGCTGCGTGGCATTCGCCGTGGTGATCGAGGCCACGGCTTTGTGGGCGTATTCGAATGACTGCTTGGCGAACGCGACGATGTCGGCCTTCGATGTCATGCTGGCCGGGCCTTTCTCGCCGCCGGTGTCGACGGGAGGCTTCTCACCGAGGATGGCGGCGCCGACCAGGTAGTTCACCGCCGCGACGTGCTTGACCTGGTCGGCAAACGTTCGCACGCCCTTGAATTCGCCGTTCGTTGGCGCAAACCCGTACTTGTCTTCCGGCATCGCCTCGGCGGCGGGCACGAGCTCGCCCTCGATCATCTTCACGTCGCCGTCCAGCACCTGGCTGACGCTCTGGTCCTGGCTCTTTTCCTGCGCCAGCGCCACGCCAGCGCACATCAACACCGCGAGAATCGCCGTCGCGCTTTTCGACATGTTGTCTCCACACGGGAAGGGGGTCGGGATAAATTTCATCATTTGCAACCCTTCACGCGCAAAAAGTGAAATCTATCCCGACCCCGTAGAAACGGGGCGTCAGTGTAACCTAATCTCCACAGGAGCCGTCCAGACCATGAAGGTGATTCACGCGCTGATCATCAGCGCTGTCATCGTGCAGCCTCTGCTCGCGCAGGAGGCGAGTGTGCTCGCCGAGGTCGATCGCACGATGGAGAACTACCGGCTCGACGCGCACATCCCGGGGATGGTCTGGGGCATCGTGCAGGACGGCCGGCTGGTGCACGTGAAGAGCGCCGGCGTGCAGGACGTCGAGACGAAGCAGCCTGTCACGGCCGACACGCTGTTCCGCATCGCGTCGATGACCAAGGCGTTCACGGCGCTGTCAATCCTGCAGCTCCGCGACGACGGCAAACTCGCGCTCGATGCGCCCGTCGAAACCTACGTGCCGGAGCTGCGGGGATGGAAGTACCCGACGGACGACTCGCCGAAGATTCGTGTGCGCGAGCTGCTGACGCACACCGCGGGGTTCGTCACCGACGATCCCTGGGGCGATCGGCAGACGCCGCTGCCCGAGGACGACTTCACGCGCCTCCTGCGCGACGGCGTGCCGTTCACGCGGCCGCCGGCAATGGCGATGGAGTACTCGAATCTCGGCTACGCCCTGCTTGGACGCATCGTCGCCAACGTGTCCGGGCAGGCTTACAAGGACGTCGTCCAGCGCCTGCTCCTGGCGCCGTTGGGCATGACCGCCACCGGGTACGACGTCGACGCGGCGCCGGCCGAGCGCCGCGCCCTTGGCTATCGCTGGGAAGACAACGCCTGGAAGCGCGAGCCCACGATGGCGCACGGCGCCTTCGGCGCCATGGGCGGGATCCAGACCAGCGCCGTCGACTACGCGAAGTGGGTCACGTACCTGCTGTCGGCGTGGCCGCCGCGCGACGGCGTCGACGCCGGACCGGTGCGGCGTTCGAGCGTGCGCGAGCTGGCGCAAGGCGCGAACTTCCCGTCGGTTCGGCTGCGACCCGGATCGAGCGGACCGGACGCGTGTCGTGAAGCGTCGACCTACGGCATGGGGTTCTACGCGGCCACCGACTGCGAGCTCGGCCTGACCCTGAGCCATGGCGGCGGCTACCCGGGCTACGGGTCGCACGTGCTCCTCCTGCCTGACTACGGCGTCGGCATCTTCGCGCTGGCCAATCGTACGTACGCGGGACCTCGCGTGCCGGTGTGGGACGCGGCCGTCACGCTCTTGCGGGCAGGGCGTCTGAAGCCGCGCTCGACGACGCCATCGTCCGCATTGACCACTGCGTACGCCGCGGTCGCGAAGATGTTCACCGCCGGTTCGGTGGCGTCCGCGGGCGATGTGCTTGCGATGAACGTCCTGATGGACCGTGATGCGGAACACCGGGCTCGCGACTTCGCCGAGCTGAAGGCTCAAGTGGGCACCTGCGACACCGCTTCGCCGATTGTCCCGACGGGCACGCTCGGCGGCGGTTTCACCTGGCGCTGCGAGCACGGTCGCGTGAAAGGGGAGGTTCTACTCGCACCCACGCCCACCCCGCGTATTCAGTCGCTCACCCTCAGCCGCGCGACGCCGTGACGGCTCGACTCCGGATCCCACGTCGTTCCTTTAGCTTTATGATTCGTTACTGTATGCGCCGAGTTGTCTTGGCCCGACTAAAGTCGGGCCCTACTGCAGCCTCCGTACCCCTATTGCAGTAGGGCCGCACTTTAGTGCGGCCGAACTTGTTATGCTGCGGGCCACAATCGATGTCTGATCTCCAAGGTCGGCGGTCGTTTCTCCGCGCCGCGGCAGCCGCGGGCGCAGCGTGGGCGGCGGCCGATCTCGTGCAAGTGGAGGCGGCGCTTGCGTGGGCGCTGGATCAGAAGAGGACGGCCGGCGCCGGGGCGTTCAGCGCGTTGACGCCGGAGCAGGCGAGGGCCGTGGATGCGATGACGGCGCGCATCTTTCCGTCGACTGACGGGCGGCCGGGGGCGCACGATGCCGGGGTCGTCCATTTCATCGACAAGTCACTGGCCACGTTCAACGCCGCGCAGAAGCCGTTGTACGCCGATGGCGTGCAGGATCTCGACCGGCGCACGTCGACGCGCTGGACCGCCGTGGCGAGCTTTGCCGCGCTGACCTCGGCACAACAGGACGAAATCCTCCACGACGTCGAGCGGACGCCGTTCTTTCAGGCCGTCCGCTTCGACACGATCGTCGGCATGTTCGCGCTGCCGACGTGGGGCGGAAATCGCGACTATCACGGCTGGCACATGCTCGGCTTCTCGCACCAGCCGCAGTTCCAGCCGCCGTTCGGCTACTACGACGCCGAGGCCAATGCGAAGCGTTGAGATGGCTCAGATGAGCCGAGGCGTCCGTTATTCGCCGAGCGACCTCGTCGATTTCGTCATCGTCGGGTCCGGCGCCGCCGGCGGCATCCTCGCCAAGGAGTTGTCGACGGCGGGGTTCTCGGTCGTCGTGCTCGAGCAAGGTCCGCGGCTGACCGTGGCCGACTTCGACCACGACGAGTTCGGCATGGCCTATCAGCTCAAGCTCGCCAACAATCCGCTGACCCAGCCGCACACGTTCCGCGCGAGCGCGGCAGACGCGGCGCGGCAGATGCTGGCCGTGATTTACGGCCGGTTCGTCGGCGGCAGCAACGCCCATTTCACCGGAAACTTCTGGCGCCTCCATCCGAGCTGATTTCAACGAGGCCAGCGTGCTCGGCGGCGTGCCCGGCTCGGGGCTCGTCGACTGGCCGATCACGTACGACGAGCTCGAACCGTATTACACGAAGGCCGAGTGGGAGCTTGGCGTCTCGGGCGCGCCGGGACCGTTCGATCCGCCGCGGTCGCGGCCGTATCCCATGCCGCCGCTGCCGGTGAAGTCATCGGGCGTCCTGATGGAAAAGGGGGCCCGGGCTCTGGGGCTGCACGCCCAGCCGACGCCGATGGCGATCAACTCGGTGCCCTATAACGGACGGCCGCCGTGTCAGCACTGCGGCTTCTGCCTGTTCTTCATGTGCGAGTACGACGCCAAATCGACGTCGATGGCCACGATGCTGCCGATCGCCGAGGCGACCGGCCGCTGCGAGATCCGGCCGGGGAGCTACGTCGCGCGCGTCGAGACCAACGACAAGGGCCGGGCAACGGGCGTCACTTACTTCGACGCGAAGAAGCAGCTGCAGCTCCAGCGCGCGAAGGCGGTCGTGCTCTGCGCCAACGGCGCCGAGACCCCGCGGCTGCTGCTCAATTCCGAGTCGTCACGGTTTCCAAACGGCCTCGCCAACTCCAGCGGCGCGGTCGGCAAGTACTTGATGTTCAACACCTACTTCGGGGTGAACGCCCAGTTCGAGCACCCGCTGAACGAGTTCAAGAGCGTGCAGAACACGCGGATGCTGCACGACTTCTACGACACCGACCCCAAGCGTGGCTTCTACGGCGGCGGCGCGATCGATGCGCGCTTCGATCGCTATCCGATCTCGTTCGCGCTGACCGGGCTTCCGCCGGGCACGCCGGCCTGGGGCGAGGCGTTTGCCAGGACACTCGCCGAGCAATTCACCCGCAGCATGTTCTTCGGCACGCACGGCACGTCGCTGCCCGTCGAGACGAACAGCATCGGCATCGATCCGGCGCTGAAGGACGCGTGGGGGCTGCCGTGCATGCGTGTCACCTACACGGATCACCCGGATGATCTGAAGTGCGCCGAGTTCCTGATCGCACGAGCGACCGAGATCGCGCAGGCGGCCGGCGCGCTCAAGACCTGGCCCGAGCGCGTGCAGGCGCAGACGCTGACCGTCCACCTGCTCGGCACGTGCCGCATGGGTAACGATCCGCGCACGTCAGTGGTCGATCGCTTTCATCGCACGCACGACGTGCCGAATCTCTTCATCTGCGACGGCAGCAGCATGGTGACATCGTCTCGGGGACAGCCGACCGAGACGATCTCCGCGCTCGCGTTTCGCGCCGGCGAGCACATTGCGGCCATCGCGAAGCGCGGCGAGAAGTGTGTGATCACCGCACTGGTTTTTGTTTCCAGCGCGGCGAACAACGAGGTCGTGCCGTGGCGCTTGTAGTCGTGCGTGCGTCGCTCGACCTGACCCGGGCGCATGGGCAAGAGTGGCTGCGAGCGGTCGAGGGCTTGGATCTGCGATTTCTCGTCTACGCACAGGACTACGGCGTGCTCTGGCGGATTCACGTACAGCCCCACGATGTCGCGGACCTTATCGATCAGCAACGGGTCGGGCGAGAGCTTAAAGGTCTCGGTCCGATGCGGCTGCAAGCCAAACGCGCGCCAGATGCGATTGACGGTCATCCGGCTCAGCCCCATCGCCTTCGACATGTCCCGCACACTCCAGTGCGTCGCACCCCGCGGCGTCGTCTCCAGGGTGCGAATGATGACCGCTTCCACCTGTGCATCGGTGATGGTCCGTGGCGCGCCCGGCCGCGGCTCGTCGTACAGCCCGTTGAGGCGATCGCGAACGAACCGCCCACGCCACTTACCAACCGTCGCGGGCGTCAGCCGCAGCACCTTCGCCACCGCTCGATTATCGCGACCACTCGCACACGCCAGTACGATCCGAGCGCGCCGCGCCACATGGGGAGCCGTCCGCGATCGATGGGCCAGCGACTCGAGTCGCACTCGCTCATCGTCCGTCAACATCAACGCAACCTTGCGACGTCCTGTCCGCATGCTCACCCCCTGGTAGAGCAGTACGAACGGGACGCGCTACTTGTTTCACTTTCTATGGGACAGACACTAGCTCATTCCACCGCGATCTCGCCCACCTGATACCAGCCGTCGTCCTGCCGTCCGGCAATGGCGAGGCGGATGGCCGGCCGGCGCGTCACCGGATCGAGCAAGGCGAGACGCAGGGGGTAGCGTCCAGGTGCCAGATCGCGCGACACCGCGATCGGCTGCTCGACCACGGCATCGCCCGGCAGCCACTGCGTCACGTCGGCGTCGAGCGGCACCAGCGTGTCGCCGATCGCGAGCGCCAGCGTATAGCGCTGGTAGACCGGCGCGACACCGGCGTTGAACCACCACATCGCGATCGCCGCCATCGCGCCGCGTGTCACCTTCGACGGGTACTCCAGCCGTTTCAGCACGAAGCGGTAGCCGATCTGCTTTTGAAACTCGTCGAAGGCCGGTCGCCACTCGGCCGGGATTCGGCTGGACTTGATGTTGATCGTGGACGCGTGCCAGCGAAGGGCCTGATCGAGGATCGGCGTCAGCGGAAACTTCCATTCGTGCCACTGTGCCGGCACCCAGCAGGTCTCGAGCGCCACCGGATGCGTGCGCCACGCATCCTGCAGCCCGCCACGCGCGAGCTGCTGCGGGTAGAAGTCCTTCATGTGCGCGAACGTGCGGCCCGGCGCGCCCATGTCGCCCCAGCAGTCCAGCCGCCAGCCGGCGCCGCGCTTCACGCCGTACTGGAGCGCCGGCAGCGCATCGAAGTTCATCAGCAGCGGCGTACGGGAAAAGGCCGTGAAGTAGACGTCTATCAGCTCCTGCTGAATCTGCCAGCTCGGAAGGTAGGGTCCCCAGCCTTCGCCCCAATAACCGACCGTCGAGACGTCCACGTGATTCAGATCCGGATGGCCGTCGTAGCGCTTGCCGGCTTCGATGACGAGCGCGCTCCAGGCCTTCGCGTAGATCGGGTCGTCGGCGTCAGGCGACCAGATCGCGCCGTCCTTGTCGGCCGCCGCGTTGGCCCGTTTCGCCCCCGACTTGACGTACCAGTCGGGCATCGCGTGCTTGTCGTCGTACGGCATGATCCGGATCGCAAGCCGTTGGCCATGCCGATGCGCGTCCGCCAGCGCATCGTCGAGAATCGACCAGCGATAGGTGCCGCGCTCCGGCTCGATCTGCGACCAGAACCAGCGCAGGTACGCCACGCTCGAATCCGGAAAGTCGACGGCCGCATTGGCATGGGCCGTCGACGTCTCGGGGCCGACTTCGGACCATTTGACGCCTTCGTTGATCGGCTGTCCGCTGAATCGCTGGAACGTTTCAATCCCCATACCGGGATTTACGAGGACGTCATCGATCTCCGTGGGACGAACGATCGTCGTCTGGGCCGAGAGGACGGCGGCCGTCGACAGCCATAGGAGGAGGGCCGACTCCAGCACCTGTCCGCGGCAGGCTCGCGACCGCTTCACGATTTGCATGCTTCCATCATTCCGGCGCGACGGCCTTTTCGGTTCCCGCACCTGGGCCCCTATCGACTAGGCGTTCGCGACGCCTTTCGCCACGATCTCGCGCACTCGCGGCGCGACCGTGGTCCCGATGAGCGTGATGCTCTTCATCAGCGTCTCGTGCGGCAACGTGCCGGCGCTGTATTTCAGGTTGAAGCGCGAGAGCCCGAGCAGCGAGGCCGTGCTGGCAATCTTGGCAATGACGGTCTCCGGCGATCCTACGCACAGCGCGCCATCGGCTCCGGCTTCGTGCTCGAACTGGGCGCGGGTCGCCGGCGGCCAGCCGCGCTCGGCGCCAATCCGATTGATCATCGTCTCGTAGTGCGGCCAGAGCTCGGATTTCGCCTGGTCGTCGGTCGCCGCCACATGTCCGGGCGAATGCACCGCCACGGGGAGCATCGGCTGTCCCAGTTTCTCGAGCGCTTGCCGGTAGAGATCCACGTACGGCCGGAAGCGCCGTGGACTGCCGCCGATAATTGCCAGCGTGAGCGGCAGGCCGTAGCGCGCGGCCCGAACGACGGATTCCGGGCTTCCGCCGACGCCAACCCAGGTGCGCAGCGTTCCCTGCTCGATGGGTGGATAGACGGTAGTCCGCCCGGGTTTCAGCAGTTCCGCAAACCGGGCGAGCTTCTCCTCGAACAGTTCACCGTATTGTGCGAGGTCGTACCCGAACAGCGCGTACGACTCGGTGAAGGACCCGCGCCCGAGGATGACCTCCGCCCGGCCGCCGGAGAGCGCGTTGACCGTCGAGAACCGCTGGAAGACCCGTACTGGATCGTCGGTGCTCAATACCGTCACCGCAGATCCCAGCACGATTCGCCGCGTCCGGCTGGCGATGGCGGAGAGTACGACCTCCGGCGCGGAGATCGCGAAGTCCGGGCGGTGATGCTCGCCGACGCCGAAAGCGTCGATTCCCAGATTGTCGGCAAGGACCGCCTCTTCGACGACGTCGCGCAACACGCGTGCTTGCGGCAAGAGACGGCCGTCGGCATCGATCGTCACGTCTCCGAAGGTATCCAGGCCGAACTCGAAGATGTCTGCCACACGATCGACTCTACTTCACCCGCGGCCGGTTAAGATCCGCTGGCTATGAGAACACATCACCTGTTGGGCCGGTGCCTCCTGGCAACGAGCGTGCTGGCCACGCTCGGCGCCGCCGCGTCGGACGCGCCTGTCATTCGTGTCCGCGCCGACGGACTCCTCGACGTGGAGCCCTCGTCGCCGGGCGCTATCGTGCGCTACACGCTGGACGAGAGCGACCCGGGCCGCGATGCGGGCGTGTGGCTGGCGCCGGTGACACTGCCGCACGGGTACACGCTCAAGGCGCGCACCTTTGCCGCAGACGGTACCGCGGTCGGCGCACTCACGGTCAGAGAGTCAGCCTCCGCGGGGCCGCGGGCGCCATCCACGCTCGTGCCGGTCACGCAGAACCGCGACTGGAAAATCTACGACTGGGCGGAACGCCATGCCGCCTGCGTCGCCTTGATGAAGAGCCGTCAGCCGGACCTCGTGATGCTCGGCGACTCGATCACGCATTTCTGGGGCGGCGAGCCGGTCGGCGGCCGGCGCACCGGGGTCGAGGTGTGGGACCGATTCTTCGCCGGGCGCCGTGTCGTGAACCTTGGCTACGGCTGGGACCGTACCGAGAATGTGCTGTGGAGGCTCACCCACGGCGAGTTCGATCACGTCAGCCCGAAGGTGGTCGTCGTGATGATCGGCACGAACAACATCGACCTGAACACCCCAGACGAGATCGCCGCCGGCATCACCGCCATCTGCGCCGAGCTCCATCGCCGTGCGCCTGGCGCGCGCATCCTGCTGCTCGGCATCTTCCCGCGTGGCCGGACGCCGGACGCGACGCGAGCCAAGGTCGGCTCGGTCAACGAACGCATTGCCAGGCTGGACGGCCGGAACGGCGTGACCTATCTCGATATCGGCAAGGCGTTGCTGGAGCCGGATGGCTCGATTTCCGGAGATGTCATGTACGACTATCTTCACCCGACCGCGAAGGGATACTCCAGGTGGGCCGCAGCGATGGAGCCCACCTTGAACCGCCTGATGGCGCGCTGACGTATGGGCGCTGAGTACCTACCGCTTCGCGCGCCGTCGCAGACCCAGCGCGGCCGAGAGGCCGAAGCCAAGGAGCGCAAGGGAGCCAGGCTCCGGCACTTCACTCGACGTCGTCGTCCCGGCGTAGGTGAGATCATCAACGGTGAAGCCCTTTCCGTCGACGTTGATAATCGATACGAATTTGATCTGGGCGCTCGCCAATTCGACGCCGACAAAGTTTCCGGCATTGCCGGTGAACTGTTCGAGCTGCGACCCGGTGCTGTCGAAGGCCGTTGAACAGCACATTGCCAAGCGAAGGATTCAGCCAAACGCCGACGCGGGACTGCAGTCCGTTGATGAAGACGATTTCGATGAAGTTGTCGAGATCCAGATTCTCGGTATTGATCTCGAGGCTGCCGACGACGTTCGTGGCGGAGTGCGCGTCGGTATTGATGGGATTGTCGAGTTCAAGCAAGGCGGTCGGCGTTCCCTGCTTTCCGGCCCCGGTCGGGTCGTTGAAACTGCCGCCGCCGCTGTGGAACAGGAGGCCATCGATCATCCAGACTCAACTGAGCGGCCGTTGGCACCGCGGTGCTGCTGTTGAGCGCATTCGCATACGAATCCAATGCGAGCGGCGTCATTCCGGAAACGCTCTCGAAGTTCTGAACCGTCGCGCCGGTCGCGAAGGTCGTGTAGATGCTGTTGTCGTTCGTGTTGATCGGTGTGGCGCTGACGTTGGCGGCTGCTGCAATGACGAACACTGCGCCCACGAGTGTCTGCAGAGTAGTGGCGAACGTCGCGCGTTTCATCTCGGCCTCCTCTTAAAGCGGCGGCTCATTCGATTCGTCCCACCGGTCGAGGGATGTAAATTTGTCGTGGACGAGCTTCAGCCCAATCAAACTCAGCAGCGGATCATGACCATGATCTGAACTAACTCCAGAGCTCGCCAAAGCTCAGTTGCGTGTGTCAACTTCCAATGTATCTGTTTAGCGGGTCAGTGAAGGCTGGCCCGCAGTTTCCTCTTGTACTTTGATTGCAGCTTTGGCATAACGGCGGTGTGCCACAGCGCGACCAGCCGACGCCGCCGTCGAACCCGCAGCAGATCATCGACGAGCAGCGGCGCGAGATTGACCAGTTGCGGGAGGACTTGCGACGATCTGAAGCCGAGCGCCAGCGGCTGCGGCGCGAAAACGAGAAGCTGAAAGACGAGCTCGAGGCCGCGCGGCGCGCCGTCTATCGGCAGGCGGCGCCGTTCTCGCGCGGGACGCGCGTGGCGGACCCGCAGCGCCCCGGCCGCAAACCGGGTGCGGCGTATGGCCGGTGCGCCCATCGGTCTACGCCGCGACACGTCGACGAAATTTATCGGGCGCCGCTGCCGGTCGCCTGTCCGCACTGCTGCGGGCCGGTGCGCCGCGTTCGCATCGCCACGCAATACCAAGAAGAGTTGCCGGTGCAGCGGCCCGTCGTTCGCCGCTTCGACGTGCACGTGGGGCAGTGCACCCAATGCGGCCGACGCGTGCAAGGACGCCATCCGCTGCAGACGTCCAACGCGCTCGGCGCCGCCAGCGTGCAGCTGGGTCCGCAGGCCGTCGCCTTCGCCGTGCTGCTCAACAAGCGCTACGGCCTGCCCTACGGCAAGATCGCGGCGCTGCTGCGTGACCGCTGCGGGCTGACGATCACGCGCGGCGGCCTGGTGCACGCCGTCCACCGCGCGGCCCGCCAGGCGCAGCCCACCTCTGACACGTTGTGCACCACCGTCCGGGGCAGCCCCGTCGTCACCGTCGACGAAACGAGCTGGCGCGTGGACGCGGTGCTGCAGTGGCTCTGGGTGTGGGTCACGACGGACACGACCGTGTATGCGATTCTGCCGGGCCGCGGTCTCGCGCAGGCGGCCTCGGTCATCGGGCTCGACTATGCCGGCGTGCTGCAACATGACGGCTGGCACTCGTATCGCTATTTCACCGACGCGGCGCATCAGACCTGTCTCGCGCACCTGCTGCGGCGCTGTCGCGTCCTGCTGCTCGACTATCCAGGGCAGCCGTTTGTCACGGCGGTGAAGGCCCTCCTGCAGGCCGCGCTCGCCACGCGCGATGCTTCTCACGCCGGCGCCGTGTCGGCGCATGGCCTCGCCGTCGCTCGCGGCCACTACGTCGAACGGCTCGGGCGCCTGCTGGCGCGTCGGCCCAGTCGCCATCGCCGCATCGCCCTCGTTCAGCAGCATCTCGTCAACGAGTTTCCGGCCATCTTCAGCTTCCTCTTCGACCCGACACTCGACGCGACCAATTGGCGCGCGGAGCATGCCCTTCGACCGGCCGTCGTCACGCGCAAAACGTGTGGCGGCGGCAATCGCACCCGCCGCGGCGCCGACAGTCAGCAGATACTCGCCAGCGTGCTCCGCACGGCCGATCAGCGTGGCCTCAACGCGACGGATCTGCTCGTCGGGCTCCTCGCCGCACCGATGCCGACCGTCGCTCGCTCCCTGCGCACCGCTTCCGCAGGTACACTGACCCGCTAAACACAGACCTTCCAATTTCCAATTTCCAACTCCCAATCGTGCTTGCCCGCGGTTTGCAGGACTTCTTGGGCGTTGAGCGTTGGAGGTTGAGAGTTGACGTGCAGAAGCTGACGCCATATCGGCTCTCGCTGGCGCTCGCCGCATTGGTCCTGGGCAGCGGCGTCACGCCAGCGGCATGTACTGCCCCATCGTCGGCCGACGCGCCCGGGCTGACTGGTACCGACGCCCTTCCTCCGGTGGCGTTCGTGAACGTCACGGTCGTGCCGATGGGCCGCGACGAGGCGCTATCCGCGCAAACCGTGGTAATTCGCAACGGCCGGATCGCGGAAATCGGTCCCACGGATCGTGTCGACGTTCCGCAAGACGTCCGGCAGATTGATGGCGCGGGCAAGTTCCTGATGCCCGGGCTGATCGACTCGCACTTTCATTTACAAAGCCGTGATGTCGACGATCGCCAGCTGCTGCAGATCCTCGTCGCCAACGGCGTCACATCGATCCTGAACCTATATGGCACGTCGTCCATCCTCGACTTACGCCGTCGTGTTGCCAGCGGGCAAGTCCTTGGGCCAACGATCTACACCAGCGGCCCCTACATCTCGGATGCTCCGAGATGGCAGCCAGAGGCGGACGAAGTGGAGCGGCTGGTCGTCGAGCAGAAGGGCGCCGGCTACGATCTGATCAAGACGCACGGCGACTTCTCGCGGGAAGCCTTCCATCGCCTCTTCGTGGTCGCGCGCCGCGAGGGGATGAAGGTGATCGGGCACGCGCCGCGTAACCTCGGTGTCGAAGCCATGTTCGACGAGCACATGGACGCCGTGGCCCACAGCGAGGAGTTCCTCTACGCCTACTTTTTCTTCGGCGTGCCCGACCTGTCTCAGGCCGATCCCGCAACGCGGCGACAGTTCATGGAGACCGCGCAGACGCGGATTCCCGCGTTGGCCGCGGCGACGGCGAAGGCCGGGATCTGGGTGATTCCGAACCTCGTGGCGTACAAGATGATCGTCGATCAGGGGAAGGATCTCAGCGCGGTGCTGGCGAGGCCAGAAACGAGGTACGTGCCGCCGGGCGTTCTGGCCGAATGGCAGCCGGGACTCAACCGCTACGACCGCAAATACTCACCCGAGATGGCCGAGCAGATGACGTGGCGGCTGGGAATGCTCTCGAAGCTCACGGGCGCCTTTCGCCAGGCGGGCGTGCGGATGATGGCCGGCACCGACGCGCCTATTCCGGGCGTCCTGCCTGGCTTCTCGGTGCACGACGAGCTGAAGCTGCTGGTCGCCGCGGGACTGACGCCGTACGAGGCGCTGCGTACCGCCACGGCAAACCCCGCGGACTTCCTCGGCCGGTCCGGTGAGTTCGGGACGATTACGGCGGGAGCGCGAGCGGATTTGCTCCTTCTCAACGCCAACCCTCTACGCGACGTCGCCAACGCCGCGCAACGCGCCGGTGTCATGGTCCGCGGCCGGTGGCTCGCGGAAAACGAGTTGCGGAACCTAGTCACTGACTGACACTGATCGCCTGTCACGGGATGGACACGAACTGGGCTGGTCACGGAATTCACGGACAACACGGAAAATGTGAATTTCTGATCATTCTTGACATCCGTGAATGTCCGCGTTCATCCGTGACCGTTCCGATCGGCGTGAATCCGTGACGGTCCACGCCCATCCGCGACGCCTCCGTTCGGCGGTCACGGATGGACACGAATTGGAACGTGTCACGGATTACACGGACAACACGGAAGGGAAATTTCTGAGAATTCTTGACATCCGTGAACATCCGCGTTCATCCGTGACCGTTCCGATCGGCGTGAATCCGTGACGCTCCACGCCCATCCGCGACGCCTCCGTTCGGCGGTCACGGATGGACACGAATTGGAACGTGTCACGGATTACACGGACAACACGGAAGGGAAATTTCCGAGAATTCTTGACATCCGTGAACATCCGCGTTCATCCGTGACGGTTCCGATCAGCGTGAATGCGTGACGGGTCCGTGACTACCGAGTACTGTACGGCGACGACACGGAAGAGGAATTTCTCAGAGTTCTTGAAATCCGTGACTATCCGCGTTCATCCGTGACGGTTCCGATCGGCGTGAATCCGTGACGAGTCCCGTGCATACCGAGTCTGTGGCGACGACACCGAAGAGGAATTTCTGAGCGTTCTTGAAATCCGCGACTATCCGCGTTCATCCGTGAGCTCAGCATCGGTTTGGACCAGGACGGGCGTGATTCACGGAGCGACCGCACGGGGTCATGTTGCATCCTCGACGACACCGCCCTGGAGAGGCCATCAGAGGATCCCGCTCCACAGCCGATGGATTTCTTCGCAAGCACGCGCGCGAGCGCGACGCGGGCTGTGAGCACGCCTTTCCGCATCGCCAAGCCGCGGCCCCATCGTCCAATGCGATCCGGGCGTCGTGTGCCGTGCACCGCCGCTTCGACCAGGGCCCAGCGCAGCCACGGCGAGCCGCGCCGCGTGATCCGCCCTGAGCGATACCGGCGGGCGCTGGCGTCGACGCTGGGCACGAGACCGGCATAGCTGGCCAGCTGTCCGGGCGTCGCGAAGCGCCGGATGTCGCCGATCTCCGCGCGAATGGTGAGCGCCAGCACGGGACCAATGCCCTGCAATTGCTGCAACGTCGTCGCGATCCGATCCGCGGCGGCGACTGGCGACTTCCGCGGTCAGACGCATTGCGTCTGCGCGCGGATGACCGCGAGCAGCTGCCGCAGGCCGTGAACCTCGCCGCCGCGCGCGGCGGCAGCGCGAAGCGCTCGAGCCAGTCATCATCGGCGGTCCTCGCCAGCCGCCGGGCGTCGGCGATCCTGCGCATAGCACCGCGCGCAGCCGATTGATCACGGCGGTGCGGCACTGCACGATCGCCACCCGATGCCGACATAGCTCGCGCAATTCGCGAATCGCCGGCGACTGGTAGTCAATACCGACCGCACGTCACGCCGGAGGGCGTCGGCGAGCCGCCGTGCTCGAGGCGATCCGTCTTCGCGGCATAGCCGGCCTTCAGCATGCGTCTTCCACGGTCGACGATCCGCAGCTCCCCGACCGCCCCCACGACCGCGTCCGCGAAGTGCCAGGTCGGCGTGCTCGCTTCCACCGCGAGGGCACTCTGCCGCCGTGCACCGCGTCGTCAGGGCCTCGATGCCGGCCGCGGTCCGCGGAAACGCCCTTCGCACAAGCTTCGCCATCCATCGCGACCGCACAGGCCTGAAAACTTGCCTTGTGCAAATCGATTCCGATGTATTGATCTCGCATGGGCCGTCCTCCTCTCAGCCGGGGCATGCGATGGTGGAACACCCATGCTACCGTGACTGGCCGAGAGACGCTTCATCTGCTGGACGGACGAACACGGAAGAGGAAATTTCTGAGAGTTCTTGAAATCCGTGAACTATCCGCGTTCATCCGTGACGGTTCCGATCGGCGTGAATCCGTGACGGGTCCCGTGACTACCGAGTCTGTGGCGACGACACGGAAGAGGAATTTCTGAGAGTTCTTGAAATCCGCGACTATCCGCGTTCATCCGTGACGGTTCCGATCGGCGTGAATCCGTGACGGGTCCGTGACTACCGAGTCAGTGGCGACGACACGGAAGAGGAATTTCTGAGAGTTCTTGAAATCCGTGAATATCCGCGTTCATCCGTGACCGTTCCGATCAGCGTGAATTCGTGACGGGTCCCGTGACTACCGAGTCTGTGGCGACGACACGGAAGAGGAATTTCTGAGAGTTCTTGAAATCCGTGACTATCCGCGTTCATCCGTGACGGTTCCGATCGGCGTGAATCCGTGACGGGTCCCGTGGCTACCGAGTCTGTGGCGACGACACGGAAGAGGAATTTCTGAGAGTTCTTGAAATCCGCGACTATCCGCGTTCATCCGTGACCGTTCCGATCGGCGTGAATCCGTGACGGTCCACGCCCATCCGTGACGGTCCCGCGACTACCGCGTTCGCGACGACGACAGCGTCAGACCGGCTTCGACGTCAAGCCGCGGCATCGTCAATCGCAGGCGCTCGAGGCCGCCGCTGGTGACTGCCGTCTGCCACACATACAACGTGCGCAGTTTCTTGAGCGGTGCGAGCGACGGCAGCCCCGCGTCGGTCACGCCCGTGCCATACAGGTTCAGGTATTCGAGCTGCTGCAGGTCCGCCAGTTGCTTCAGGCCGCTATCGGAAATGCGGGTCCGGTTCAGATGCAGGCGCGTCAGGTTCCGGAACTGCGCGACGGTCGCGAGTCCAGCATCGGTAATGGCGGTGCCGCTCAAATCGAGCCACACGGTCTGCGAAGCGAGCGGCCGCAGCGCCGCCAGCTCGGTGTCGCCGAACCGACTGCCGGCGTTGGTGCAGTGCAGCTCGACGAAGTGCGTGCTGCTGGCCAGCGGGACAACCGATACCCCGAGCCGAGTCGCCGCGGCCACTGCCTGCCGATCGGGAGCCTTGACGTCCACGGCCGGCAGCGTCGGTCCTCCGTGCACCAGCGGACCGACGACCGCCTCGATCGCCGGCTGAATGTCCGGCGTGACCTCGAGCTCGGACAGCTTCTGATCGAACCTCCCGCCTTGATCGACCCACCAGCGAATCAGCGCGGCGTCCGACGCAGGCAACGCCTGGCTGCCGCCTGGCGGCATCGCGTCCTTGTGTGACGCAGGCAACCAGATACGCCGGACGATCTCGCTCTCCGCCGCATGGCCGGGCATAATCACCGGCCCGTCCTCGCCGCCCTTGCGGATCGCGTCTGGCGTGTCGAGCCGCAGCTTGCCTTCGGCCTTGGCCGCGCCGTGACACTTGACGCATCTCGCTTCCAGGATCGGCTGCACCAGGGTCGAATACGCGACAGCCTGATCGGGACGGATGACGCGCAAAGCCGACCCGCCTCCGCCGAACAGTTGCGAGAGCAGTCCGCGCACCGGAGCGGGCGCGTGCTCGGTGAGATATCCCTCGCCGTGCGTCAACGTCGCACCGAGGTGGCCGACGACAAGGAGGATGAGGACGGTCGTCGCCAGCAGCGTCCGGTACACCGCCGTCGCCGCACGGCCGCGATTGGCACGGCGCGCAACGATCCAGCCGGCACACGTCAGCGATGCGCCGATGGCGACGATGACACCAAGCCGCCGGTGCCATTCGAACGTCGTCCCGCCGTAGCCGCCGCTGCCCCCGAGCAGGAGGCCGGCTCCGGCCGCGGCGAGCGCCGACAGCGCACCGACCGCGAGGACCGCACCGGATGCGGCCCGACTGAAGTCGGGCCCTACTGCAGGTTCGGCGGCGCGACTGAAGTCGCGCCCTACTGCGGGTTCGGGCGAAGAACGGGACACCCACCAGGCGCGCACCTCGAGGGCGCCCGCGAGGAGCAGCAATACGATCGGGAAGTGAACGAGCAGCGGATGGAAGCGACCCAGAAAGAGCGTCAGCTCGTTCACGCAAGCAGATCCTTCACCACCTGTCCGTGGACGTCGGTCAGCCGATACCGGCGTCCCTGGTGCTTGAACAGCAGCTTTTCGTGGTCGATGCCGAGGAGATAGAGCAGCGTCGCCTGGAAATCGTGGACGTGCACCGGATCGCGCACGATGTTGTAGCCGAACTCGTCGGTCTCCCCGTACGAAAAGCCCTTCTTCACCCCGGCTCCGGCCATCCAGATCGAGAAGCACCGGGGATGGTGATCGCGGCCGTAGTTGTCCTTCGTCAGTTTGCCCTGCGAGTAGTTCGTGCGGCCGAACTCGCCGCCCCAGATCACGAGCGTGTCGTCGAGCAGGCCACGCTGCTTCAGATCGATCACCAGCGCCGCCGAGGCCCGGTCCACCGAGTTGGTCATGATCTTGATGTCCGGCGGCAGGTTCCCGTGCTGGTCCCAGCCCTGGTGGTAGAGCTGAATGAACCGGACGTTGCGCTCGGCCAGGCGGCGCGCGAGCAGGCAGTTCGCGGCGAAGGTGCCAGGCTTGCGGGCATCGGCGCCGTAGAGGTCGAAAATCGCGTCGGGCTCGTCTTTCAGGTCCATGGCCTGCGGTACCGCCGCCTGCATGCGATAGGACATCTGGTACTGCGACACCCTGGCGTCGATCTCGGGATCCATCACCCGCGCGTGCTCGTGGAGTTCGAGCGCGCGCAGCGTGTCGAGCATCCGGCGCCGCGTGTTTCGGCTCATGCCGTCCGGATCGGACAGATACAGAACCGGATCCTTGCCGCCGCGGAACTGCACCCCCTGGTGCTGCGACGGCAGGAACCCGCTGCCCCACAGCCACGAATAGAGCGGCTGATCGCCCTCGCGGGCGCGCGAGAGCAGCACGATGAACGCCGGCAGGTTGCTGTTGTCCGATCCAATGCCGTACGACAGCCAGGAGCCAATCGACGGACGGCCCGCCTGCTGCGATCCGGTCTGGAAGAACGTCACCGCGGGATCGTGATTGATGGCCTCCGTGTGCATCGACTTGATGATGCACAGCTCGTCGACGATCTTGGCCGTGTGAGGCAGGAGCTCGCTGACCCAGGCGCCCGACTTGCCGTGCCGCGCGAACTCGAACTGGGAGCCGGCGATGGGGAACGATCGCTGGAACGCGGTCATGCCGGTCAGGCGCTGCCCCATTCGCACCGACGCCGGCAGCTCCTCGCCGTTCATCGTTCGCAGCCGGGGCTTGTAATCGAACAGCTCGAGCTGCGACGGTCCTCCACTCTGAAAGAGGTAGATCACCCGCTTCGCGCGCGGCACGAAATGCGTGGCCGGCAGCAGCGGCCCCGCCGCGTCGCCCGGCCCCGGACCAGTCTCGCCTGAGAGGAGCGCCGGATCGAGGAGCGAGGCGAGTCCCAGCGCGCCAATACCCAGGCTCGTCTTCGAGAGGAAGTGACGGCGCGTGCAGTTGTATTTCAGGTCGTCCAGTTCACGCATGGTGCTGCCTGCTATTCGTGTCTTGCCCGAGCTAAAGCTCGGGCCTACGTACTGTTCGTGTCTTGCCCGAGCTGAAGCTCGGGCCTACGTACGAGATCGTCGCATCACCGACGTACGTAGGCCCAAGCTTTAGCTTGGGCATCATTACCTCTTATAAACCGCCTCGTCGAAATTCATGATCGTCGTCGCCACCATCGTGCAGGCCGCGACCTCGCCGGGATCCAGCGTCCGATTGCGGTGGTATCGCCGACCGATAGCAGTTTCAGCGCCGACGCCTTGTCGCGTCCGTACTCTGCCCGCATGTCCGCGTACAGCGTGTCGAGCAGCTCGAGCTCCTTGGCGTCGGGACGCCGGCTCGTGAGCAGTCTGAAGGCAAATGTGATCCGATCGCGCGTCTGAGCGCCCCCTTCGACGATCATCCGCTCCGCCAGCACGCGCGAGGCTTCGAGATACTGCGGATCGTTCAGCAGCACCAGCGACTGGAGCGGCGTATTGGTGCGCTGGCGGTTGACCGTGCAGAAGAGCCGCTCGGCCGCGTCGAAGCTGACGGCGGACGGCGGCGGCGACGACCGCTTCCAGACGGTGTAAAGGCTGCGGCGATAGAGATCCGCCCCGTGTCCCTGCTCGTACTTGGTCGCATTCCGCGTGGCGAGCGCTTCCCAGAGGCCGGGCGGCTGGTACGGATAGACGCTCCGCCCGCCGATGGTGCGGACCAGGAGCCCGCTGGCCGCGAGCACGCTGTCGCGAATCTGCTCGGCGGCCAGCCGATACGACGGTCCGCGCGCGAGCCACTCGTTGGCCGGATCCTGTTCGAGCCGCTTCGGGTCGAGCCGCGAGTCCTGCCGATAGGTGGCCGACAACACCATGCGCTTCTGCAGCGCCTTCAGGTTCCACCCCGAATCGACGAACGTCGTCGCCAGCCAGTCCAGCAGCTGCGGGTGAGAGGGCAGCCGGCCCTGGTTGCCGAAATCCGCCAGCGTGGCGACGAGCCCACGCCCGAAGAACATCGCCCAATAGCGGTTGACGATCACGCGCGCGGTCAGTGGATGGCGCCGATTCAAGAGCCAGCGCGCCAGTCCAAGGCGGTTCTGCGGCAGGTTCGACGGGAAGTCGCCGATCGCTCGAGGGGTGCCCGGCGTGACGCGCTCGGTCGGCGCGTCATAGGCGCCGCGAGCGAGGATGAACGTGGGGCGCGGCTTCGGCAGCTCGCGCATCGCCATCGCTTCCGGCAGGAACGTCAGGATGTCGTTCTGCTTGCCGCGAACCGTCGCCAGGGATTTGGACAACGCCGCAAAAGCGGGCGCGACGCGCGCGACGTAGTACTCGGCGAGCTCCTTGCGCTCCGCATCGCTGCGCGTCGCCTCGGGACGGCGCAGCACGGCGCCAAGTGCATCCTCCGCGCCCGCCAGCGCGGCAACCTCGAACGTCGCCAGCTGCCGGTCGTAGACGCGGAGCTCGTCGACCGAGACGTCCTGCAAAGTTTCGTCGTGCCGGCGGCCAATCCGCAACGGCGGATTACCGACCCACGACTCGTTCTTCTTGTCGCCGCTCCGCAAAATGCTCTGCTGCAGATTGTCGACCACCACGTGGGTGTCGGCAGCCTGTCCGTCGACGAACAGCCGGAGGCCGACCGCGCGGCTGGTCCCGTCGTAGGTGAGCGCGAGATGATGCCAGGTGCCCGCGCCGAGCACACGCGTCGTCTCGATCTCGATCGAGTTGTCCGGAAAGACGTGATTGAGCGCGGCACTCAGCGTGCCGTCGCCGCGCAGGATGATCTCGTAGCCGCGATTCCCGTCGAACAGGCCTCCAGTTCTCGTGACGAACGGCCCTGACGCGCCCTTGCGATCGATGCGCATCCACACGCCGATCGTGAACGGATGGTTGCGCTCGAAATACGTGCGCTTGTCCATCGCCTCGATGTGGCTGTCGCCGACGAGCTGCTGCGCCTGGCCGACATGTCCGGGCACGGTGCGAGGGATCCGGTCCTTGTCGCCGCCAAGCCGGGCGTCCTTGGCGCCTGCCGCGAGGTTTTTATAGGCGCGGTATTCGACCCGCTTCGGCCGCTCCTTCGACTTGGGATCCGGCTTCGTCATCTCGTGCCCGGTGCGGCTTCCGTCGAGCGGCAGATAAGTGACGAGGCCCGGAATGCTCGCGATCGAGAGCCGGCTCGGCGTGCCGCTCGCCGCCCAGTGCTCGAACGCGGAGCCGCTTCCAAGGGCCCGGATCTCCTCCTCCAGCCGCTGGGCGTCCGATCGCAGCGCCTCCAGCTTCGCGCGCGAGGCATCGTCCACGAGCAGCACGGTCGGGCTCGGCATGCCGGAATACGGAATCTGGCCGGTCTCGTTGTTGCTGTTGAAGAAGCTGTAGAGCCGATAGAACTCCTTCTGCGTGATCGGGTCGTACTTGTGATCGTGACACCGCGCACATTCGACGCTCAACCCGAGGAACGCGCGTCCGAACGTGTTCACGCGATCGACGACGTATTCGGTCCGGTACTCTTCGGGGACGACACCACCTTCCTGGGTCTGCATGTGGTTCCGGTTGAATCCGGTGGCGAGCCGTTCCTCCTGGGTGGCGTCCGGCAGCAGATCGCCAGCGAGCTGCCAGGTGATGAAGCGATCGAACGGCAGGTTGCGATTGAATGCCGAGATCACCCAATCGCGCCACGGCCACATCTGGCGCATCCCGTCGTCCTGGTAGCCGTGCGAGTCGGCGTAGCGTGCGATATCCAGCCACTCGGCCGCCATCTGCTCGCCGTAGGCAGGAGAGGCGAGCAGGCGATCGACGACCTTGTCGTAGGCGTCGGCGGCTCGATCGGCCACGAACGCATCGATCTCGGCCAGCGTGGGCGGCAGTCCCGTCAGGTCGATCGTCACGCGGCGCAGCCACGTCTCGCGCGACGCTTCCGGCGACGGCGCCAGGCCTTTCGACTCGAGCGTCGCCAGCACGAAGCGATCGATGTCGTTGCGCGGCCATGCCGTCTGCCGGACCGACGGGACCGTCGTCTTCTGCGGCGGAATCAGCGACCAGTGCGGTTTCCAGTCGGCGCCCTGCTCGACCCATCGCACGAGCACGGCCTTCTCATAGTCGGTGAGCGCCAGGTTCGACTCGGGCGCCGGCATCATGAACTTCGGGTCGGTGCTGAGGATCCGGGCGACCAGCTCGCTCCGCCGGGTGCTGCCCGGCACGATGGCGCGATGCCCCGACGGAAGCTCGCCGAACGCGACCTCCTTGCGATCCAGGCGAAGAGACGCCTTCCGCACGCGCTCGTCGGGGCCGTGGCATTTGAAGCAGCGGTCGGAGAGGATCGGCTTCACGTGGAAGTTGAAGTCGACCACCTCGGGCACGCCGGCCACGTCCGGGGCGCGGCGGCCGCAGGCCGATGCCGCCACGAGCGAGGCAACGGCTACGCCAACGACGAGTCGCCGGGTACCGCGAGCTGTAAGGAGATGCACCGCTTGAACTCCGCAGTGCGGGCGATGGCCCGCTGACCTACGGCGGATCAGTTGATTATAATCGCGAATTCCTCGTCGTTTTGGAGGCTCCTTCATGCGCCATTCCAGCCGGTTTCCGCCGATCTGATGCAGGCCTCGGCGGTGATCGCCAGCATGGTCTACGAGGCCGCGAACCGGGCGGAGCGGCTGCCGCGGCGCGAAATGCCGAAGGCGGCGCCCGCAGCCGCGCCGAGTGGAACGCCCTGACATCATGAGCGGCGTCGATCCAACCCGTCGCTTTTCCAATCGGGTGGCGGACTACGTCCGGTACCGGCCTGCCTACCCCGACGCGCTGCTCACGGCGCTTCAAGGCGAGGCCGGGCTCTCATCCGCGTCCATCGTCGCGGACATCGGCTCGGGGACCGGCATCTCGACGGAGCTGCTGCTCCGCATCGGCTGCACGGTCTTCGCGATCGAGCCGAACGCCCACATGAGAAGCGCGGCCGAAACCAGGCTTGGGAGCGAGCCGCGATTCCGCAGCGTCGCGGCTCGCGCCGAGGCGACGACGCTCCCCGACGGCAGCGTTGACGCGGTGACCGCAGGGCAGGCGTTTCACTGGTTCTCGACACCCGAGACCAGGACCGAATTCATCCGCATTCTGCGGCCGGGCGGAACGGTCGCGCTCTTCTGGAACACCCGCCGCTCCGCGGGCACTCCGTTCCTGAGCGCGTACGAGCGCCTGCTGCAGGACTTCGGCACCGACTACGCACAAGTCGATCACCGAAAGGTGGACACATCGATCCTGCGCACGTTCTTTGGCGGCCCGTATCAGTCCCGCGTGTTCTTCAACGCGCAGACGTTCGACTTCGACGGATTGCTCGGACGCCTGCTGTCCTCGTCGTACGCGCCGGGTTCCGCGCACCCCGACCATGCGGCAATGGTCGCTGCGCTTCGGCGGTTGTTCGACGAGCATCAGCAGAATGGGCGTGTGCGCATGGAGTACGACACGGAACTGTTCTTTGGCCGCATCGCGTGACGCTGCAATGGGAGCGAGGGGTAGAATAAGCCGTTCCTGGAACGAACGGAGCGATGAGCCCCCGTGTCACCTCGGCGCCACTTGGCCCATACGACATCCTGTCGCTGATCGGTGCGGGAGGCGGAGGCGAGGTGTACCGAGCGTGGGATCCACGCCTCGAGCGCCACGTCGCGCTCAAGGTTCTTCATCGCCGCGCGGAAACCGACCCGGTCAGAGTTCAGCGCTTCATCGCTGAAGCGCGAGCCGCGAGCGCCCTCAACCATCCCAACATCGTCACGGTGTTCGATGCGGCGGTCGACCAATCGGCGCCGTACATCGTTTCAGAGCTCGTCGACGGCCGCCCATTGAGGGACGAGCTCGCACGCGGCGCCATTCCGCTGAAGCGGCTGCTTGATCTCGCCACGCAGATCGCCGACGGCCTTGCCGCCGCGCACGATGCCGGCATCGTGCATCGCGATCTCAAGCCCGAGAACGTCATGGTGACGCGCGCCGGCCGGATCAAGATTCTGGACTTCGGCCTCGCGCAGGGCGGCGGCTTCAGCAACGAGGGCAGGGAATCCGATCGTGGCGACTTCGAGACGAGGACGGATATGGCGCTCGGGGCTGGGACCGCGCCATACATGAGCCCCGAGCAGGCGCGCGGGACGGTCACCGACTATCGATCCGATCAGTTCTCCTTCGGTCTGATCGGGTTCGAGATGCTGACTGGTCGCCCGGCGTTCCGGCGCGCCACGCCCGAAGCGACGCTCGATGCCATCATCAACGAGGATCCGCCATCCTTCGACGGTCTTGGCGAGCGTGCGCCGTTACCGCTGCAATGGATCCTCGAGCGCTGCCTTGCCAAGGAGCCTGCTGACCGTTACGCGAGCACTTCGGATCTGCTGCGAGACCTCACCACGCTCCGTAACCGTCTCGGCGAAGTGCTCGCGAACGCGGCCGCGGCCACTCGGCGGACGTGGTCCACACGGCAACGGATAGTCGCCGGCGGGCTCGGTGCGGCAAGCGTCGGCGTGCTGCTGACCGCGTATGCCGTGCAGCGGCCGATTGCAGGGGCGCCGCCGCTTCGATTTGTTCCGGTGACGTCGGAAGAGGGATTTGAGGGGTTCCCGGCCTGGTCTCCCGACGCGCAAACGCTCGCCTACGCGGCCGCGGTCGACGGCGTGCTCCAGATCTTCACGCGGCGACTCTCGGCACCGTCCGCGGCGGTGGTCACGCACGCTGCGTACGACTGCAAATACCCCTTCTGGTCGGCCGACGGGAAGCGCCTGTATTACGTGTCGCGCGCGAGGGACCGCGACGGCATCTGGTCCGTCGGTGCGGCCGGGGGCACGCCTCAAGTCGTGATCGACGATGCGATCCGCGGCGCGATCGCTCCGGACGGTCGTGCGCTGGCCTTTCTCCGGGACGAGCAGCATGGCGATGTCGTCGGTGCCGCGGCTGTCTATGTCGCTTCGCCGATGACTGCCGCGCCACGGCGACACACCGGACTGGGAGCGCTGCGGCTCGGGGATGGCGCACTCGCATTCTCGCCGGACGGTCGGACGCTCGGAATTGCGGCCGTTCCGAGGACCATTGGGCTCGCGCCGGAGGAGCGCGGCTGGCAGTTCTGGACGCTGCCGATCGATCCGAACGCGGCTGGCCGGCGACGGCTGACCCGCTGGACCGACGTCGTGCCTCGAATCTCGAGCTTCTCGTGGCTTCCCGACGGACGTCACGTCGTGCTCGCGGCCGGTACCCTGTCGACACCCGGCACACACCTGTGGGTGGCGGACCTCGACAGCGATCGGGTGTGGCCGCTCACCGAAGGGCCGGGCACCGAGCACGATCCGTCGGTCTCGCCCCTCGGCGACCGGGTCGCCTTCACCTCCGGCGAGCCTGATTACGACCTGATGGAGATCTCGCTCGACGGCACCACGGCGCGGCGAATCACCGCCACGGCGCGCAACGAGGCTGACCCCTCGTGGTCGCCTGACGGCGGCATGATGGCGTACGTGACCGATCGCCGGGGCCGGGATGAAATCTGGCTTCACACCAGAAGTCAGCCGCTGGGCGATCGCCCGATCATCACGCAGGCCGATTTCGGCAGCGACCGTACCATTCTGCTGGGCACGCCATCCTTCTCGCCCGACGGCGCGCGCCTCGCGTACCAACGCAACTCGTCGGCGCCCATCTGGCCGCTCAGAATCTGGATCTCGCTCATTGCCGGAGGTCCGCCGGTGCCGCTGCTGCCGGCCACCTACGAGGGCTACCAGAGCGCGCCGACCTGGTCCCCGGACGGGGAGTGGATTGCCTACACGGAATGGAAAGCCGATCAGTGGCTGCTCGCCAAGGTCCGCGTCGGCAGCGGTGAAGGCCCCGTCGTGCTGCGGCGCAACGGCGTGCCGAACGCGATGCCACAGTGGTCGCCGAAGGGCGAGTGGATTACGTGGGAGACGGCGGCGGGGTTCACCGTGGTGTCGGCGGACGGCGCTCGCGAGCGAGTGTTGACCGAGCATCAGTGGCTCGTACACGGCTGGTCGCCGGATGGCACGGAGATCGTTGGCGTCAGGGAAGACGACGACCTGCACTTGACGATTGTCGGGCTCGATGTCCGCACGGGCGCCGCCCGGGTCCGAGGAGATCTGGGCCCCTCGCCTCCGGTGAACAATCCGCTCCGCGGCTTCGGCGTCACCGCTGATGGACGATCGATCATCACATCGGTCGTTCGCCCGCGCGGTGATCTCTGGCTGATCGAAGGCCTGCGCGCTCGCCTCGCCGCCAACCGCTGGTCGGTGCAGGTGCCGGGTCGATAGAATTCCCATCGAAATCCCACATCCAACGGCTTGACTGGCGCGGCCCCGGGGCGTAGGGTGCTCTCGAATCGCCAGGAGGTCGTCATGACCCGCCGCCTGTTTTGCGTCGGCGTCCTCGTCGGCATCGTCGTGTTCGGCCGCCTCGACTCCGGTGCCTGCGGGGACAAGTTTCTTCGCATGGGGCGCAGCGCGCGGCTTCGCGGATACGCGGCGGTCCATCCGGCATCGATTCTGATCTACGCCCCCGCGCGTGCAACCGCATCGTCGACACGGCAGTTCGAGACGCTGTTGAAGCGCGCCGGGCACACGCCGCACGTGGTGCCACATGGCAGCGATCTGACGGGCGCGATTGGCGGCGCGCGCTACGACGTGGTCATTGCCGCCTTTGCCGACACGCAGGATCTCGAACGGGTGTTGCAATCGCAGTCGTCGCGACCCGATGTCCTGCCGATCCTCTACAAGCCGACGCCTGAAATCTCAGCCGCCGCTGCGGCTGCCTACCACTGCCGGCTTGAGCCCGAGAAGATGACCAAGGAGGATGCGCTGGCGGAGATCGACCACTTGATGGAACGTCGCCTCACCGCGCGTGCGTCGGCGCCCGTGCAGGCGGAGCCTCAGCTCCGCCGGCAGTGAAACCTGTCCATGCACTTCCAGGTCCGAGCCGTCGCCAGGTACGCGTGCGCGATGACGGTGTGCCTCGGTACGCCGGGAATCGGCGTTTCCGCGGCCTCTGCGCAGGCGTGGGTGCCGCTCAAGGGCGAAGGGTCGGTTTCAATCCTCTATCAGGATCTCTTCGTCGTCGATCATCTGCGCGCCGACGGGACACGGGAAGATCGCGGTCAGGTTCGCTCGCAGGGCCTGCTCTTCGATGTCACGTACGGGCTGACCGATCGTGTGGCGGTCACGCTGGGCGTGCCCGCCGTCCGCGCGCGCTATACCGGCAGGGCCCCGCATCCGAGCGTGCAGGACAACGGCGAGGCCCATGCCGGCTTTCAGGACATTCGATTCGGCGTCCGCTACAACGTGGTCCGCGGTCCAGTGACCATCACGCCGTTCATTGGGACGAACATGCCGTCGCATGCCTACCAGACGTTCGCGCATGCGGCGTACGGGCGGCGCGTGCGAGAGCTCGAGCTCGGCGTGTACGTCGGTCGCATCGTCTCGCCGCGCTTGCCGAACGCTTTTGCACAGGCGCGCTACTCGTACAGCTTCACCCAGCGCCTCGTCGGCATTCACCATGACAGGAGCACGCTGGACGTCGAGCTCGGGTACTTCTTCACTCCCAAGATCCGGGCTTTCGTGCTTGGCGTCGGTCAGAAGACGCATGGGGGCATCGACCTGCCCGACGCCGGCTGGCGCGCGCTGCCTGCGGATCAGCAGCCCCATCACGATCGGATCGCTCGCACTGATCTGCTCGATACGGGCGGTGGCGTCCAGGTCTCCCTCAGCCGATCGATCGACGTGTTCGGCTCGTATATGACCACCGTCGCGGGACGAAATGGCCATGCGCTTGCAGCGCGGAGTGACGTTCGGCGTGGCCTGGAGCTTCGGCCAGGGCATGGGGCTGGTCGCCGATGCGCGCGAGTCGACACGACCGATGGTGCGCTGCCTGTGCCAGAAGGGGAAGTGAGCGCCGGTCAGCCAGCAGGCGTCGACGCGGTCGAGCCCGCCGCCTGCGGGATCCGGAAGGTGATGACGACCGAGCCGAGCCGAATCTGATCGCCGTCGCAGAGCGCGAGCGGCACATCCACACGCCGGTCGCGCACGAACGTCCCGTTCTTGCTGCCCATGTCCTCGACCGTCGCGATGGCTCCGTTGATAACGACGCGGGCGTGATGACGCGAGACGCCCGGTGCGTCGATCCACACATGGGCGTCGGGCGCGCGGCCCAGCACATTGTCGCCGTCAGCGAGCCGCACCTGACGGCCGTCCCACACGACCCAGTAATAGACAGTGCCCACTCGCGTCTCGCTCGCGTCGGATTCCTCGACGTCGCCGATGAACCAGTACCCGAACCGATGCATGGTCCGCACGAACCGCGGCGCATCGGCCGTGTCGCCGAGCGCGCGACGAATCTCCGCGATCAGACTGGCGAGGTTCGTCTCGAGCACGAACGTCGAGGGCCACAGCAGCTCGTGCAGTTCGGGGCGCGCCATCGCCCGGTTCCGGTTGCGAACCAGGGCGTGGAGGAGATCGAAGGCCTTGGGCGACAGGCGGATCTCACCACTCTCGCCCGACAGCTGGCGCGTCGCCGTGTCGAGGGTGAAGTGGCCGAATCGATATGTCACGCCATCTCCACATCGGGGGGCGCGGCCGGCCAACCCGACGCGCGCCCGGTCGATGCGGCATTCTAGGTCAAGCGCGAGCACTCGGCACCATCACTGAGACGGGCCATCCGGCGAGATGGTGTGCTCCAGTGACGCGGACAGCACGAACCGGACATAAAGGTCGTCGTAGTCCCACGGGGCGCCATCGACGACCTTGATGCGATGCTTACTGCCCGCAGCCACGTCGCAGCGTCCCGACGATGGGTGACGCGCCCATGAATTGTTGGTCGTCGAGCCAGAGCTCCAATGAGCCCTGGCTGGCGTTCCAACTCAACTGCACGACCAGGGTCCCATCCGACGGTGCCGTCAGCTCGAGGAGCTTGGCACTGCCGTGTACCGTCAGGGCATCCTGGACATCTTCGCCGACATCGATGTGTGGCACCGTTGGCGCCGCGGGTGGCGCTGGGTCGGGCGGAGCCGCGGGCGAAGGGATTGCCGAGGGCGCCGGCAGCGTGCCGTCGTTCCCACACGCGGTGGTTACGAGCAGGAGGCAGAGCAAGGCCGCGAGATACATCACATCCTCCGGCCTTAGAACCCTCTGAACGCGCAGTTGCCCGGATTCGGCTGGTCGATCCGCAGGGCCGGGGCCTTCGCCGGCACGAGGTAGACAACGACGTTCCGGGCGGGCGCACCGCTCTCGTTGCGCGCGATGTGGGCATGAAGGCCGACATCCAGGAACCCCTGGCCTTTCTCGAGAACGGTTGGCTCGCAGTTCGGGTCGTCGGACTCGTAGAACGTCATCGCGCCCTCCACCACCGAGATGAATACCGGACCGGGATGGACGTGCCAGGTGCTTTGCGAGTCGATTGGGAAGTCGATCGTCTGCACGGCAATATCGAGACTGGGCGTGGCTGCGACCTCGAGCTTCCAGTCGAGCGACTTGTCCACGCGCTTGACCTTGAACGGATCCTCGAACGTTGCTCGACCGATCAGGGTCGAGGTGGGGGCGGCGCTCTGCGCCCGGATCAGGTCGCCAGACAACAATGCGACCATGCCGGCGCCTGCCAAAAGAGTCAATGTGCGAATGCGCGTCATGCCATACCTCCCGGGACGTCGTGTCCCGTTGAGAGGCGAGACTAGTGAGGCCGCCCAGGTGAAGTCTTTGGGAAGGTGTGGGGAATCGATGGGAAATGCTTAGAGCCGCCCGCGTATCTCCCACAGATCGGGAAACAGGTTCTTCCCGAGCGTCGTCTGCAGATAGGCGGCGCCGCGCGATCCGCCTGTCCCGGGCTTGCTGCCAATCGTGCGCTCCACCATCCGCACGTGGCGATAACGCCATTCCGCGAAGCCCTCGTCGAGGTCGACGAGCCGCTCGCAGATCGCGGCATTCTTCACATCCTTACGGTAGACATTCAGCAGGACCTGCTGGATCTCCGGCGTCGCCTGCGGTGGCGTCGTGCGGTCGCGCGTCAACTGCGACGCCGGTAGTTGGATAGCCCTCTCGCGACAAGTACTGAAGGAAGGCGTCCCACACCGTCGGCTCCTGATACCGGCGTTCCAACGCGATCCGTCCCGGGCTCCCTTCCGGGAACCGGGCGAGCGCCGTGGCGCTCTTCGCGCCGAGCAGGAACTCGAGCTGCCTGAACTGGTTCGATTGAAACCCGCTGGCCGCCTCGAGCCGCGCGCGAAACGACAGAAACTCGAGCGGCGTCATCGTTTCGAGGATGTCCAACTGGGCGACCAGCACCTTGAGGATGGTGAGCACCCGCTTCAGCGTGTGCTGCACCCGATGCGGCTCGTCGCTGCGCAGCAGCGTCACCACGCGGTCGAGCTCGTGCAGCAGTTCCTTGAACCACAGCTCGTACACCTGGTGAATGACGATGAACAGCATCTCGTCGTGCTCGGGCGGATCCGATCGCGGCCGCTGCAACGAGAGCAGCGCATCGACGTGGAGGTAGCTTTCGTAGGTCACGACGGGATTCGGTGTGTCGCTCATGTCGCTTCTCTAGCGCCAATATCTAGTCACGGCCGGACGCCTCTCCCTGACATCCTAGGAGAGTCTTCGTATCGAGCGCCATCGCCATGGTCTGGCGGCGGCGCCCGAGGATGTCTAAACCGCGGCGGTGCTGGTCGACGGACTCCACGAGACCGGTCCATGCGCGGTGGGCCGTCGAGCGACCGATCGATGCCGTGTGGTCACCGCGCGACACGGACTGAGCCCGGAGCCACACAGAATCACGAACGGTCACGGACAACACGGAACCATACGGATATTTTCTTGTTTGTGATGCGTGACTGTCCGCGACCTCCGGGACCGATCTCGATCCGTGTCCTTGCCAGCCGATGTTCGTGACTGGGTGTCCTCGGCGGTCACCGCGCGACACGGACTGAGCCCCGAGCCACACAGAATCACGAACGGTCACGGACAACGCGGAACCACACGGACGTTCGTCTTGTGATCCGTGCTTGTCTGCGGCCTCCGTGACGGATCGTGATCCGTTGTGATCCGTCCTTGTCCGCAGCTTCCGTGACCGATCGTGATCCCCGCCCTCGAGCGCGGGATCTCAGCGATGCTGCTCGCGCAGCGACTGCCAGCTCCCGTCGCTCGTCCAGCCTCCATCCACGGTCAACGTGGCGCCGTTGACGAATCCGCTCTGCTCCGGGTCTGCCAGGAACGCCACGGCATTCGCGACATCGTCCGGTGACGCGAAGCGACCGAGCGGGATGCGACCGGTGATGTCAGCATCAGTGTAGTGGCCGCTGGCCTGGTCCGTCGCGTCCATCGCGGTCTTCACCCAGCCAGGGCACACCGCGTTCGCGCGAACGCCGCGGCCGCCCCATTCCGCGGCCAGCGTTCGCGTGAGCCCGATCAACCCGTGCTTTGACGTGTTGTAGGCGCTACGCTCCGCGATGCCCAGCAGTCCCGCGACCGAGGCGATGTTGACGATGGTGCCGGAGCGCCGCGACAGCATGCTCGGCCCGAAGGCGCGGGCCATCAGAAACGGCGCGACCAGGTTCACCTCGAGGACACGACGAAACTCCTCGGGCGTGGTGTGTTCAGCTGCGGCGATGCAGCTGATGCCGGCGTTGTTCACCAGGACGTCGACCGATCCCCACCGCGCCAGGACGGTTTCAGCAAATCCGCCAACGATGGCATCGTCGGAAATGTCGCCGACGAGCTCGATCGTGTCGGCGCCGAGCTGTCGCACGGCCGCGGTCGTCTCCACCGGCGGACGCAAATCGTTCAGCGCCAGCGTGTAGCCGCGCGCCGCCAGCACCTCCGCGATGCGGCGGCCGATTCCTTGTGCGGCTCCCGTGATCACCGCGACGCCCATGCGCACCTCCTCTGTGGCCTGTCGGCCGCGTGGATACTACCGCCATAGAGCGTCTCGTGCGGGTGTAAACTTCGCGCCGCCGACAGCATGCGATCCCTTGATCGACGTCGATTCCTGGCCCTGGCGACATTGGGCACCGCCGCGTTTGGAGGTCTCGGCGAGGCCCGCCCCGTCCGGTCGGTCGCTCCCGCGCCCTTCGTACCCGAAATCGAGGGTGATTTCTGGACGGTCGCAGGCAATCCCGATTTGGGTGCGTTCAGCAGCCCAGGCCAACAGCCCGTCGATTTCGCCGTCTGGCAGGCCGCCGACGGCTCGTGGCAGCTCTGGTCGTGCATCCGTTCCACAAGAGTCGCGGGCAACAGGCGTCTCTTCTACAGGTGGCAAGGACGCCGCTTGACCGACACGAACTGGACGCCGATCGGCATTGCGTTCATGGCCGATCCCGCCTTTGGCGAAATCGAGGGCGGCGTGCAGGCGCCGTTTGTGCTGAGAGCAGGCGGCACGTACTACATGTTGTACGGCGACTGGGAGCACATCTGCCTGGCAACAGGTGCCGATGGCAAGACGTTCGCGCGGCAGCTCACGGGGAGCAGCGTGTCGGGGATGTTCTCGATCGCGCCGGGCGCGAATACGCGGGATCCAATGGTGATCTCCCACGGTGGACGCTATTACTGCTACACGACCGCAAATCCGCAGGGCAAGGGCGCCGTCTACTGCAGCGTCTCTGCGGACCTGCGGCGCTGGAGCCCGCCGACAATGGTCAGCGCGGGCGGCGCGGCCGGTACGGGGCCATCGTCGGCCGAATGCCCGTTCGTCTATCGCCATCGAGACACAGGTACGTTCTACCTGTTTCGCACGCAGCGGTACGGCCGCCAGGCGGAGACGCGCGTCTATGCGTCAGCTGACCCACTCGACTTCGGCGTGAACGACGACCGCTGTCTCGTGGCCACTCTGCCGGTCGCCGCGCCCGAGGTCATCGCTTACGGCGGCCGGCTGTATCTGGCGTGCCTGAGAGCCGAGCTCGACGGGATTCGCATCGCAGCGCTCCGCTTCACGCGTCGCCGAGCTCGAGCCGCGAAATAGGCACACTGTCGATCCAGGCCAAGCCCGTTCGTATAGAGGGTGAGGAGGACAGGACGTGAGCAAGATTCTGGTGCTGGAAAGCCTGTCGCTAGATGGCGTGATGCAAGCGCCTGGCCGGGCCGACGAGGATGAGCGCGGCGGTTTCACGCACGGCGGCTGGGCCGGTCGATACCGCGATCCGGTGATGTTCCAGGAAATGTCGAAAGGCCTCGGCCAGGCCAGCCCCCTGTTATTCGGGCGACGGACCTACGAGGACTTCTTCAAGGTGTGGCCCGCGCGCACTGACAATCCCTTCAGTGCCGTCCTCGACAACTCGCAGAAGTATGTCGTGTCGAGGACGCTGACGGAGCCCCTGCCGTGGAAGAACTCGACGCTGCTGAAGGGCGAGGCGGCGCAGACCGTGCGGCGGCTCAAGGATCAGCTCGACAAGGACCTCCTGTTGATGGGCAGCGGCGACCTCGTGGCGTCCTTGATGCGGCACGGCCTGGTCGACGAGTACATGCTGCTGATCCATCCGCTGCTCCTCGGATCGGGGCGCCGGCTCTTTCAAGACGATGGACCCTTCGCCGCGCTGCGGTTGGTGAACTGTATAACCACGACAACCGGTGTGATGATGGCAAGCTTCCGGCCGGCGGAAGCCAAGGCCTAGAGGACGGCGATGAAACAATATCTGCTCAGCATCTACCAACCCGACGGCGACCCGCCGCCACCCGCGGTTCTGGCGAGGGTGATGCGCGATGTCAACGCGGTCGTCGACGGGGCCAAGGCCGCAGGCGTCTGGGTGTTCAACGGTGGCCTGCACCCTCCGAGCACCGCCACCGTCGTGCGCGTGCAGCGTGGTGATGTGCTCATCACCGATGGTCCATTCGCAGAAGGCAAGGAGCACATCGGCGGCTTCCTGATCGTCAAGGCGCCGGATCTCGATGCCGCGCTCGAGTGGGCGCGCAAGACCGCGCAGGCGCTGGCGGTCGGCGAGGGCGACGCGAGAAGCGGTCTCTCGATCGAAGTCCGTCCGTTCCAGGGAGACGTGTGAACGAGGAGATCGAGCGTGTCTTTCGCGAGGAGTACGGTCGCGCGGTGGCCATCCTGGTGCGCGCCTTTGGCGACATCGGCCTCGCGGAGGAGGCCGTTCAGGACGCGTTCGCCGTGGCCGTGCAGCGCTGGCCGTCTGACGGCGTGCCGCCGAGTCCGGCCGGATGGATCGTCACCACCGCGCGTCGCCGCGCGATCGACCGCTTTCGACGCGAGGCGTCGCGCGAGGATCGCCACGCCGAGGCGGCGTCGCTGCTGCATGTGGGCGGCGACGAACCCGAGGACGGGCCCGTGCACGACGACCGTCTGCGCTTGATCTTCACCTGCTGCCATCCGGCAATCGCCACGGGCGCACAGGTCGCGCTCACATTGCGGCTCCTCGGCGGGCTCACGACCGCCGAGATCGCACGCGCGTTTCTGGTGCCGGAACCGACGATGGCGCAGCGGCTGGTGCGGGCGAAGGGCAAGATTCGCGACGCGGGCATTCCCTATCAGGTTCCCGCCGACGCCGACCTGCCGGGGCGGGTGCGCGCGGTGCTGGCGGTGATCTATCTCATTTTCAACGAGGGGTACACGGCGAGCTCCGGCGATCGCCTCGTCCGCGAGGATCTGTGTGCGGAAGCCGTCCGCCTCGGACGTCTCCTGGCGGAGCTGATGCCCGACGAACCAGAAGCCATCGGGCTCGTCGCGTTGATGCTGCTACTCGAATCGCGCAAGGCTGCTCGCACGACCGCTGACGGCGACCTCGTCCTGCTCGCCGATCAGAATCGTGCGTTGTGGGATAGCCGCCTCATCGTGGAAGGCCAGACGCTCGTCCGCCGATGCCTTCGGCGAAACCGCCCCGGCCCCTATCAGATCCAGGCGGCAATCAATGCTGTCCACAGCGCCGCGCCCGCCGCATCGGCCACGGACTGGCTGCAGATCCTGCAGCTTTACGATCAGCTGTTGTCGATCGCGCCCGGTCCCGTCGTCGCGCTGAACCGGGCCGTCGCGGTGGCCGAAGTCGAAGGGCCGGCGAGAGCACTTGCCCTCGTCGATGGCCTCGACCTCGGCACCTATCATCTGTTCCATGCGATCCGCGCCGACCTGCTGCGCCGCCTGGGTCGCGACAGCGACGCGGCGACGGCGTACGACCGGGCGATCGCTCTGACCGAGAACGCGGCCGAGCGGACCTTCCTGTGCCGCCGTCGCCAGATGCTGGCCCGGTAGACCGACGGGCTACTCGCAGCGCTCCGCGAGATTCCGGATCGAGATCACCCGAAACTGCGGCAGGTCGCTCTCGCTCGAGTCCTGTCCGATCGCTGCGCTGGTAAATGTAAAGCCGAGAACGATTGCGACTGCGGCAATGGCTCTCTCCCTCCCTGCTGGGCTGTCGACAGTGGTGCATAGAGCAGGCCAGCATTCAGCCAACCATAACGGGCAGGACGCGCCCGGATGAGTGTCCGTGAATCGGACATTCATCTCACGGACAACGCGGTCGTCGCACTACAGACGCGCTCGTTTTCAATGCGGCGTCTCGATTGCAGAGGGCCTCAGCTGTGCCGTCAGATCACCCCGCTTCTCGTCTTGGAGTCCTACGCCTGAGGCATCGCCGAACGATCTGGGCGCTGATGCTGGCTGCTGTGCTCCTCAGTGAAAGGGACGTCGCCGGCTATGGCGTCCTCGCCCACGAGGAGATGGTGGACGCGGCCTGGAGCACCGAAATCGTGCCGTTGTTGCATCGACGGTTTGGCCGCCTCACGGCTAACCAGCTCGCAGAGGCCCGAGCCTACGCGTATGGCGGATCCCTGATACAGGATCTGGGCTACTACCCGTTTGGCGGCCGTCTGTTCACCAACCTGACGCACTACGTTCGTGCCGGGGATTTCGTCGAGTCGCTCATCACCGGCGCGACGACTACCAATGAATACGCCTTCGCGCTGGGCGCGCTGGCGCACTACAGCTCTGACTGCGCCGGACATCCCATCGCGGTCAACCGCGCGGTGCCGCTGATGTATCCGAAGGTGCGGGCGAAGGTCGGGCCACGCGCCCTCTACGTGGACTCGCCGACGCGTCACGTCATGGTGGAGTTCGCGTTCGATGTGCTGCAGGTCGCCCGCGGCGCGTACGCCGCGCAGGCCTACCACGATCGAATCGGCTTTCGCGTGTCAAAGCCGCTGCTCGAGCGCAGCATCCGCCAGACGTACGGGCTCGATCTTGGCGATCTGTTGCCGAACGTCGACCTGGCGATCGGCACGTATCGCCGCGCCGTCGGCACGACGATTCCCGAGCTGACGCGGATCGCCTGGCGTGACAAACGAGACGAGATCGAAAAGGCGTTACCCGGAGCGACCGAACGCACGTTCGTCTACGTGCTGTCGCCTCGCGACTATGACCGCGAATTTGGCAAGGACTACCGCAAGCCTGGCTTCCTCTCCAGGGTCCTGGCGTTTGTGCTCAAGATCCTGCCGAAGATTGGGCCGATGCGACCGCTGGCCTTCGAGCCACTGACTCCCGAAGCCGAAGCGCTGTTTGCCGAGAGCGTGACGACGGCGCGGGGACGGTATCGGGCCGCGTTGCAATCGCTTCGTGCAGGCACGCTGCATCTGTCGAATACGGATTTCGACACCGGGCAGGCACCGGCGCGCGGCAGGAACCGCCTCGCCGACGAAACCTACGCCGATCTGCAGCACCGCCTCGCGAGGCGGGCGCCGGACGATGTGCCGCCCCGATTACGCCACGAGCTGAGCAAGTTCTTCTCGTCGTCGGGACCCGACCGCGTCACCCGGCAATCCGTTTCGGAAGGTCATCGGCGCGCTGACTCGCGTTGAACTGGATGATGCGGAAGTCGGCGAGCCGGTGCTTGTGGAAGGGATCCTCCCGGATGATTGTCTCGATCTGCTCTCGGCTCTTCCCGGTCGCAACGATGATCCCGCCGTCTCTCGGGATCTTCCGGCCCGACACCACGAAATTGCCGGACGCATAGTACTTCTTCAGAAACACGACGTGCGCGGCCATGTGCGCGTCAATCTGCGCGAGGTCGGCGGTGTAGGTCAGCTCGATGACAAACATGGTCCCAGCATGCCACGACGCGCTCAGCTCATGATGTAGCTCTCCAGTGACGCGATCGTGAACCGCTGGCCATCGACGACGGCACGGACGACGTCGCCGATCGAGACGATGCCGACGAGGCCTCCGTTCTCCACGACCGGGAGGTGCCGAATCCGCTTGTCGGTCATCAGTGACATGCATTGATCCGCAGTCCATCCGGGATCGACTGAGATGACGTCGGTCGTCATGATCTCCCTGACAGGCGTCGTCCTCGACGTCTTGCCGAGCAGAACGACTTTCCTCGCATAATCGCGCTCGGACACGATCCCCTCAATGGCGTCGCCGGACATCACCAGAACGGCGCCGATGTTCTTTTCCGCCATCAGGCGGAGGGCATCATAGATAGCGTCGTCGGGCTTCACGGCGTATACGCCAGCCTTGCCGGTCAGCATCTGCCGCACGGTCGTCGTCATGGTCCGGTCCTCCCTGGTGGGAAGTCTGATTCTACTGCGGAGGCATACGTACGAAGCGAAGTTATGCGCTGCCTATGGCTGAGCCTGAAGGCCCTGCGCAAAAAATGTGCTGCGCGTCCCTCCGCAGTAGTTGACGCTGCCGGTAGGCGCCATCAGGAACCTCGTCGAGAGTGCCGAATCCGCAGCACGATTCGCCCACGACCTGTCGGTGCCATCGCGCACGAAGTCCAGGCATCGCTCGAGCTCGTCACTGCCAGCGAGCGCCAGGACGGCGTCGATCCCGTCCGGCGTCAGTTTGCGAAGCCGCTCGAGCGTCCCCGGCACAACCCATTCGGGACCGTGATGCGGTCGTGGTGCCAGGGTGGATGCCTAGCGCGTTCGCGTCGCGCGGAACTCGCCTTCCAAGACCCAGGTCCTGCCATCAGGACCCAGCGACTCGCCCGTCCAATGGAATGAGTCTTTCGTGATCTCCGAGAAGATCCAGCGCGTCGGTGTGCCATCCGGTCGCGCGCCGATCTGGACCACGTCGTCGCCGACCCGCCGACCGATCTGCCGCTCGTGGTGCTGCCCGGCAGGATTGGTCCACGTGATCTGCCACGCCTGGATGGCCGGATCCCAGACGCGCAGCGTGGTCCCGTACATGTTCATGTGCGGATCGAGGTCGCGCGTGCGTTCGGCAAGGCGCGGCATGATCCAGACGTCCTGGATCGCACGGCCTTCGAGCGCCCATCCGAAGTGCGCCTCGCCCTTCAGGCCGCGCGCGGCGACATCAATCCCCCAGTAGCGGCGGACGTCGAGCTCCCAGCTCCCGACGAGCCAGCCGTAGGCGTCCGCCGATTCCGGGATCTCGGCCGCGCGAGCCTCAGCCGCCAGCAGAGTGCTGCGTGCGTCAACTGTTTCGATGGTGTGGTGTGTTGCCATTTGTGACACCGTGAATTCTCGCCTGCGAATAGGCCGCGGCGGCCGTGAAGGCTTCACTGCGGCCGGTGGACGGATGGATTGGGAGCGTGCACACCGCGTACCGACGAAAGCTCGACCGGCGGCTCCAGATCACCCGTTCCGTGCTCCTCTTGACAAACTAGACGAGACCTGCGATGCTCGGTCACTCATCTAGTCTAGCTAGATGAGCGGAGCGAAATGGGCGGCGACAGTAATCCGAGCCTGGTGCAGGGCACTCTGCACATGCTGATCCTGAAGACATTGGCGCTCGAGCCGATGCATGGATACGGCATCGGCGTCCGGCTCGAGCAAATCAGCAAGGGGATCTTTCGCGTCAACGCCGGGTCGCTCTTTCCGGCGCTGCGGCGTCTCGAGCGTGATGGCCTGATTGCTGGAGACTGGCGGGCCACCCAAAACAACCGGCAGGCCAAGTACTACACGCTCACCACGCAGGGTCGCGCGAAACTGCGGCGCGAAACCCGCGAGTGGGAACTGCAGACGACAGCGATCGCGAGGATTCTCGGGGCCTCGCTCGGAGAGTTCTGATGTCGCGAGCCAGGCGCGTGGTCGCCGGCTTGGTCGCGCTGCTGCGCCGCGGCAGGACGGAAGAGGAGCTCGACGATGAGCTCCGCGCCTTCCTGGAGGCATCCATCGATCAGAAGGTGCGCGACGGAATGTCGCGCGACGCGGCCATCCGCGCCGCGCGCGTCGAGCTCGGCAGCGTCGATGCGGTAAAGGACCATACGCGCGACGTCGGGTGGGAGGCGCACTTCGAAAGCCTGTGGCGCGACGTGCGCTATGCGGTACGGACGCTGCGCAGGTCGCCGGCCTTCTCCGCGGTCGCGGTCCTGACGCTCACGCTCGGCATCGGCGCCAATACTGCCATCTTCAGCGTCATCAACGCGGTCATGCTGCGGCCGCTGCCGGTCGAGGCGCCCGACGAGTTGATTTCCCTCGCGGTCGTGAGCGCGGACGGCACTGATTCCCTGTTCTCGTACGCCGCCTACCGTCAGTTTGCGACGGAGGGCACGACCGTCGTCGATGCGATCGCGGCGTCGTCCGCACGTCCGGACGCGATCAGCATCGAGGGCCCGCCTGAACCGGTTGTCTACAAGTGGGTGAGCGGCAACTACTTCACCACCCTGGGCGTGCACGCAGCCGCCGGCCGAACCCTGATGGCGGCGGACGATCGGTTGCCGTCCGGCGAGCCAATCGCCGTGCTCAGCGACGCGTACTGGACGCGGCGGTTCGGACGGGATCCGTCGGTGATCGGGCGCACCTTCCGGTTCAAGGCCATGGCGATCGCCATCGTCGGTGTGGCCCAGCGCGGCTTCCGCGGCGAAACGGGAGGCGAAGCGCCGGACGTCTGGATGCCATTGACGGCACGGACGGATGCGCCGGCGTACGTGTGGGAGGGCCACAGCACGACGTGGCTGCGGATCCTTGCGCGCCGGCGGCCCGGGATTTCGCTCGCGCAGGCGCGCGTTCGGCTGGAGCCTGTCTACGGCCGCATCCGCGACGACATGGTCGGCGGCCTGCGCGACGAGTATCGGAAGACGATTCTCGACAGCCGGCTCGGCGTGCGGGAGGCGAGCGCCGGGTCCTCGGCACTGCGCGATCACCTGTCTGCGCCGCTCCTGATCCTGATGGGGATCGTCGGCCTCGTCCTGCTGATTGCCTGCGCGAATGTCGCCACCTTGATGCTCGCGCGCGCCGCGGCCAACCGCCGGCAAACCGCAGTCTGCCTGGCCATCGGCGCGGCCCGATCGCGACTGGTCCGCCAGAGCCTCGCCGAGGCCGTGGTGCTTGCCGCGCTCGGTGGCGCCGCAGGATTGCTGCTGGCAGCCTGGGGCACGAGGGGACTTGCGGCCCTGATGTCGGGGGCATTGCCGATTGCAATCGACGCCAGCCCCGACCTGCGCGTCCTCGGCTTCGCGGTGCTCCTGTCGTGCGCCACGGCCATCGCGTTCGGACTCGTCCCGGCGCTTCGCGCCGCCGGGATCGATCCGCTGCCGGCGTTGAAGGTCAGCGGCGCCTCCATCCAGGGGCTGGCGCGGATCCCTCTGGGCCGCTCGCTCGTTGTCACGCAAATCGCGGTCTCGCTCGTTCTCCTGCTGGCCGCTGGGCTCTTCACACGCACCCTCCTGAAGCTCCGGGAGATCGACACGGGATTCGATCCCGATCGCGTCGTGCTGCTCCAGATGACGCCGCCGCTCGATGAACGCCCGGAGCCCACACTCTATCGCGACCTGCTGGCGCGGGCGGAACGCGTGGCTGGCGTTCGCCGCGCGAGCGTGTCGTCCTCGGGGGCGTTCAACCGCGGCACGTGGGGCAACACGATCACCGTAGAGGGGTTCGTCCCGAGCCCCGACGTGACGCCTCGAACGTTCGCGAACGCCATCAGCGATCACTATTTCGCGGTGATGCGCATCGCGCTCCTGCGCGGCCGAGGGTTCACAGAGGACGATCGATCCACCGGCCGGCAGGTCGCCGTGGTGAACGAGACCTTCGTCCGGCGGTTCTTCGGCAAGACGGATCCGATCGGCAAGCACGTGGGCTTGTGCTCCGGCAATCCGTGCACCTCCGTCCCGCAGGAGATGATGGAGATCGTCGGCGTCGCCAGGGACGCCAAGTACGCGGATCTGCGTGAGGGCAGGCAGCCGATGTTGTACGTGCCATTTGCACAGCACGACCAGACGCTCCGCGAGCTCGAAGTGCTCACGTCCGGCGATCCGGCATCGGTCGCGCCGACGCTCCGTCGCGAGCTCGCCAGCATCGACCGCCGGCTGGCGACGGTCTCGACCACCGAATTACGGGAACAGGTGAACGCGTCGCTCGTCGCCGAACGGCTCACCGCGACCCTGTCCGCCGGGTTCGGCCTCCTGGCGCTGGCGCTGGCCGGCATCGGGCTGTACGGGGTGATCGCCTACATGACGATGCAGCGTACGGCGGAAATTGGCTTGCGCATGGCGCTTGGCGCCGACCGTCGACAGGTTCGGCGGCTCGTGCTGCGCGACATCGTCCGGCTCGTGTGCATTGGCGTGACGATCGGGCTTCCAATGGCGCTGGCGGGCGCCCGGCTGATCGAACGCCAGCTGTACCAGGTCACGCCGAGCGATCCCCTGTCGGTGTCAGCCGCGCTGGTGACGATCGTTCTGGCGGCGCTCGCCGCCGGATACCTGCCCGCACGCCGGGCGACCCGCGTCGATCCGCTGATCGCCCTTCGCGCCGAATAACCATCACCCTCTCGGGAGGGGGGTGGGCCATACGCCCATCGATGTGGGGCGCTAGATGATTTCCGCTATCGACTCTCGTGCCCGCGGGAGCATAGATTCGCCGACACGAATGGCTCATATTCCTCTTCCTCCGGATCTGCCCGGCATTCGCGGTCCCATGGCGTTCCGGCCCGAGACCGCCAAACCGCTCACCGAGCTCGTCGAGGTGCTTGCTGCGCGGTCCACACTCGCTGACGCCGGGCGAACGCGAGCTGATCGCCACCTGCGTCTCTGCGCAGAACGACTGTCAGTACTGCCAGACCATTCATGGCGCGATCGCTGCGCATCATCTCGGCGGCGACGAGGAACTGGTCCTGAAAGTGAAGGCAGATTTCCAGCACGCGCCGATCTCCGACAAGCTGAAGGCTCTGCTGGTGATTGCCGGGAAGGCGGCACAAAGCGGGAAACAGGTGACCGCCGAGGACGTGGATCGGGCGCGCGAGCAGGGTGCTACGGATCTCGAGATCCACGACACCGTCCTGATCGCCGCCGTGTTCTGCCTCTGCAATCGATACGTCGACGGCCTGGCGACGTGGACGCCGCAGGATCCCGAATTCTATCGCCTGCGCGGCGCACTCGTAGCCCGGGTGGGTTACGTTGCCGCGTCGGCGCCAGCGCCGACGGCATCGGACACGTCCAACACGACGATGTGAGACCGTCCCCGACAGCCACAGCGGGCTGGCCGGCGTGGCAGTCGTCGGTCGGCCACAAGCCACTGGGCGTACCGCTGTTCAACCTGTTGCCGTCGCCCGGCCGTGGTGATCTTCCGCTGCCGTCGAGCTTGTGGCAAGCGGCCGGCGGCCATCGCCCAGGTTCAGTCCTTGCTGATCTTGTGAAAGACGATTCGATCGACCGGGCTGCCATCCTGTGCCGTCAGTGTTTCGACCATCGCGGTCTCGCTGATCAGCTCGTACCTGGCGCGCAGCAGGACCAGCGCGCCGTTGCCAAAGCACGAGAGCTTCAGATTATTTGTTGTCATCACGCGACGACCCACCACGACGCCATCGTCGAACGTCGCGATGCCACGATCGGAGTCATCGCACAGAGTCAGGAATGAATCCCGTCCGGCCATCGCGAACGTTCCGTCGTCCTGTAGCACCAAGCCGCGCCGCGAGTCCCCGCCATCGAGCGGATCGACGCCCATCCAATACCCCTGAAACGCCTTCACGGGCGGCTGCGCAAACAGCCGCGCCATGAACACCGCGGCCACCAACACGATCACGAGCGCGAGAATTCGTCGCATGTCCGGGCTCCTCTGCAAGGCCCCGCCTGAGGGGCGGCATTAGCATAGCCGCGCCCTGCAAGGTCCGAGGTGGAATGTCGCGGCCCTCTGTTGCGGCCGCGTGGAGCGCCCGACGCGGAGCTCGGATCGGTCACGGACAACGCGGACCATCACGGATCTCGGGTCGGTCACCGAGAACACGGACCATCACGGATCTCGGGTCGGTCACGGAGAACGCGGACCATCACGGATCTCGGGTCGGTCACGGACAACGCGGACCCATCACGGATCTCGGGTCGGTCACGGACAACGCGGACCATCACGGATCTCGGGTCGGTCACGGACAACGCGGACCATCACGGATCTCGGGTCGGTCACGGAGAACGCGGACCATCACGGATTTCGGGTCGGTCACGGAGAACGCGGACCATCACGGAGCTCGGGTCGGTCACGGAGAACGCGGACATTCACGGATTTCGGGTCGGTCACGGAGAACGCGGACCATCACGGAGCTCGGGTCGGTCACGGAGAACGCGGACCATCACGGATCTCGGGTCGGTCACGGAGAACGCGGACCATCACGGAGCTCGGGTCGGTCACGGACAACGCGGACCATCACGGATCTCGGGTCGGTCACGGAGAACGCGGACCATCACGGAGCTCGGGTCGGTCACGGACAACGCGGACCCATCACGGATCTCGGATCGGTCACGGACAACGCGGGCCATCACGGAGCTCGGGTCAGTCACGGACAACACGGGCCATCACGGATCTCGGGTCGGTCACGGACAACGCGGGCCATCACGGATTTCGGATCGGTCACCGACAACGCGGACAGTCACGGATTTCGGGTCAGTCACGAACAACGCGGACTTCACGGATCTCGGATCAGTCACGGATAGGCGCGGAGGACCGTGGACTGCGGACCTCCCATTGTCTGCAGGTTCTGCAATTCTTCTTGCTTGCTCCGTTGTAGAAACTGCTCCCTCAGTCGTCACCAGCGCTACTTCGCAAACAATTCGGCATGGCGTCGTGCTTGCAGCAGACGGCTGCGTGAGTGCCGTAGTCTTGGTTCATCGCGAACTGACGGAACGAATCATCGGGTGCTTCTTCGAGGTGTACGGGGAGCTCGGTCGGGGATTTTCGGAGTCCGTCCTGAGGAAAGCCCTGATGATCGCCCTGCAGCAGGCGGGCCTGCACGCGGAAGAGGAGGTCCGGCTGCAGGTTAACTTTCGCGATCACGTCATCGGCACCTTTTTTGTCGACATCGTCGTCGAAGGCGCTGTGCTCGTTGAGATCAAGGCTTTGCCGGAGATCGACAGCCGTTCCGTCGGCCAGCTACTCAACTATCTGAAGGCGGCGGGCGGGGGCGTGGGTCTTCTGCTGAACTTCGGGCGGCGGCCTGAATTCAGCCGCAAGATCGTGGGGGATGTCGAAAGGATTCAGGCCTGATCGCAGGGTGATTCGCGCGTTCCGGAACCCTGCTGCACCGGCCAGCGATGACGGGAGGGTTGGCCTCCCGTCATCGCCCTCGCGGCTACGCCGCGACGCCGGCCCCACGTGTCTGCGTAACCTGCGCAATCCGCAGATGAGCCTTACAGCGGCGCCCACGCTTTCGTCTCGCTTGCCTGTCCGTGACGTCTCCGAATCCGCGACTGTCCGCGTCCATCCGTGACCGTCTGACTCCGCGCATGTTCGTGCTTGTTTGTGACCGGTTCCGAATCCGCGACTGTCCGCGTCCATCCGTGACAGTCTGATCCGCGCATGTTCGTGCTCGTCCGTGACCGGTTCCCAATCCGCGACTGTCCGCGCCCATCCGTGACGTCTGATTCCGCGCATGTTCGTGCTCGTCCGTGACCGGTTCCGAATCCGCGATTGTCCGCGTCCATCCGTGACAGTCTGATTCCGCGCATGTTCGTGCTTGTCTGTGACCGGTTCCGAATCCGCGATTGTCCGCGCCCATCCGTGACGTCTGATTCCGCGCATGTTCGTGCTCGTCCGTGACCGGTTCCCAATCCGCGACTGTCCGCGTCATCCGTGACAGTCTGATCCGCGCATGTTCGTGCTCGTCCGTGACCGGTTCCCAATCTGCGACTGTCCGCGTCCATCCGTGACAGTCTGATTCCGCGCATGTTCGTGCTCGTCCGTGACCGGTTCCGAATCCGCGATTGTCCGCGTCCATCCGTGACGGTCTGATTCCGCGCATCTCCGTGCTCGTCCGTGACCGGTTCCGAATCCGCGACTGTCCGCGCCCATCCGTGACGGTCTGATTCCGCGCATGTTCGTGCTCGTCCGTGACCGGTTCCGAATCCGCGATTGTCCGCGTCCATCCGTGACGGTCTGATTCCGCGCATCTCCTTGCTCGTCCGTGACCGGTTCCAGATCCGCGATTGTCCGCGTCCATCCGTGACGTCTCCGAATCCGCGACTGTCCGCGCCGTCCGTGACCCGTGTCGGCGGTCATCCGTGACCGTGGCCTGACCTGAGCTTGGTGGCAAATCTCGCAACAGTGTCCCTGCCCGAGGTGCACAATAGCCGAACGCGTGTCGGCTCTGGCGAGCTACGGTACGTGTGGCCGCGAGCGCGATCAGGAGGCGAGAGATGCTGGTGCGACTTGTCCGCGCGATTGTCGTCGCGCTTGCTGCTTTAGGGCTGATCGCTCTGGCGATCCTGGTGTGGCTGTTCGCGAACGGTGCCAGCGCGAGGCCGACGCCGGGACGAACCGAGACGACCGTCGCTCGACGGCTGCGGACGCTCGCCATCCCGCGCGAGATACGCGCGCGCACCAACCCGGTTCCGCTGACGAACGAGCTCATCGCCGGCGCGCGGGCCCACTTCGCCGATCACTGCGCGTCGTGCCATGCCAACGACGGCAGCGGGCGGACGACGATCGGCCAAGGTCTCTACCCGCGGGCGCCAGACATGCGGACCGCAGACACGCAGTCGCTGAGCGACGGCGAGCTGTTCTTCATCATCGAGCACGGCGTCCGGCTCACCGGGATGCCGGCCTGGGGCGACGACTCGCCAGAGAGCGCGACGGCCGGGTGGCAGCTGGTACATTTCATCCGGCATCTGCCAAAGCTGACGCCCGAGGAGCTCGAGGAAATGGAATCCCTGAACCCGAAGTCGCCGGCCGAGATTCGAGAGCAGCTCAAAGAAGAGGAGTTTCTCAAGGGCGGTGGCGAGGGGCCGGAGAAACCGTGACTGGCCGCGCTCCGCAGGCAACCGCGTCGCGGCCGATTGTATCGATATACGGTATACTGACGATCGATACAGATGCCGGCCCAATCCGATCCGTCTGACGAGGTTCAGTCCTTTCTCCCGCTTCCGACGGCCGTCTTCCACATCCTCGTGGCGCTCGCGGATCGCGATCGGCACGGCTACTCCATCATGCAGGACGTATCCGCGCGTACCGAAGGCAAGGTCCGCCTGAGCGCGGGCACGCTGTACAGCGCGATTCGCCGGATGCTCGAGCAAGGACTGATCGAGGAGCTGCGCGACAGTCCGGATCCCGCGAGCGACGATGAGCGCCGCCGGTATTACCGGCTGACGCGCTTCGGCCGGACCGTGGCCGTCGCAGAAGCGCGGCGCCTCAGCGACATGTTGAGCCAGGCGCGCGCGACCGGACTGATTCCACGAAAGCTGTAGGCATGCGTGCCGTCGACGTCTATCGCGCGCTGCTGTGGTGTTATCCCGCTCAGTTTCGTCACGAGTACGGCCGCGAGATGGTGGGCGCCTTCACCGAGCAGCTGTGTGACGCTCGGCACCAGGCCGGCCGGTTCGCCACCGTCGGCATTTGGGCGGGCATGCTCGTTGACGTCGCACCCACCGCTTTCCGGGAGCATGGTCACGTGATTCGACAGGACCTTCGTCACGCCCTTCGCATCCTCGCCGCCAATCCCGGATTCACGGCCGTGGCCGTGCTGTCGCTCGCTCTCGGGATTGGCGCCAACACCGCGATCTTCAGCCTCGTGAACAGTGTGCTGATGAGCACGCTGCCCGTGCGCAACCCGCACGAGCTCGTCATGCTGACAGATCCGTTGACGAGTGGCGTGTCGATGGGTATGGAAGGCGGCGAGCGATCGCTGGCGACATACGCCGAGTTCCGCGAGCTGCAGGCGCACAACCGCACGCTCACATCGCTGATGGCGTCGCAAAGCAGTCGTCAGCGAATCGAAGCCCGCGTGGCGGGCGGGCAGCCCGAGGAGATCCACGTCCGCCTGGTCTCCGCGTCCTACTTCAGCACGCTCGGCGTTCCGGCGCTCGTCGGCCGGACGTTCGCATCCACGCGGGAGCCGGCGGAAGGGACCGTGCCATACGCCGTCATCAGCCACGAGTACCTGGCAGCGCCGCTTTGGCGGGCATGACGACGCTCTGGGACGCACGATCGCGTTTGGCGATGGCGTGCTGTCCGTGATTGGCGTGATGCCGGCGCCGTTTTTCGGCGAAAGCGTCGGCGAGCGGCCAGACGCCTGGATTCCGCTGGCGATGCAGGCGACGGTGCTGCCGGGGCGCGACTGGCTGCACGATCAGCCCGGCAGCGTCGAGAAAGTGATGTGGCTGCACCTGTTCGGCCGGCTGCGTCCCGACGTGTCGCTCGAACGCGCGCAGGCGGAGACGAACGTCATCTTTCAGCAGGGCCTGGCCGCCTATTACGGCTCGATGCCCGACGCCGACACACGCAAGCGCTTTCTCGATCAGCGCCTGCGCCTGAAGCCTGCGGCGACGGGCGCATCGTCACTGCGCGGCGACTTCTCGGAGCCCCTCTACGTGCTGCTCGGCGCCGCGGGACTGGTCCTGCTGATCGCGTGTTCGAACCTCGGCAACCTCCTCCTCGCCCGTACCACGGCGCGGCAGCGCGAGATGTCGGTGCGACTGGCGCTTGGCGCGAGCCGCGGTCGCCTGGTCCGGCAGCTGATGACCGAAAGCCTGTGCCTCGCGACGGTCGGTGGTCTCGTCGGATTAGCCGTCGCCGTGCTGCTGCGCGACGGCCTGCTGCGCCTGGTCTCCGACGACGCGATTGCGTTGCCCGCGGCGCTGGACCTGCGCGTGCTCGGCTTCGTCTTCGTCCTCACGATCGTGGCCGGACTCATTCTTGGCCTGCTGCCGGCGCTGCGCATCACGAAGACACAGGCGGCGACGGGGTTGCGCGAGGAGGGTCGAAGCATTGCCGGATCGGCCGCGTGGCTGCGCGTCGGCAAGGCGGTGGTCGTCGGCCAGCTCGGGTTGTCGCTTCCGCTCCTGATCGGCGCCGGCCTCCTGGTCCGCACGCTCGTCAACCTTGAGCACGTCGATCTCGGCTATCCGAAAGACGACCTGGTGACCATGCGTGTCGACGGGCAGGCGGCTGGATACGATCCGACGCGCCAGGCGGTGGCGTTCGACGCGCTGCTGGCGCGCATACGGACCGTGCCAGGCGTGCGTGCCGCGACCTACTCGAACAACGGCCTCTTCCAGGGATCGGACAACGGCGATCGGGTCGTTGTCGAGGGCTACACGCCGAAAGGCGGTGATGACAGGGGCTCGCGCTACGACCAGATCGGACCGGGCTATTTCTCGACGCTCGGCATCCCCTTGCTGCTCGGCCGCGAGATCACGGAGGCCGATCGCGCCGGCGGACGCACCGTCTGCGTGATCAACGAAACGTTCGCGAAGCGGTTCTTCGCCGGCCGCAATCCGCTGGGCCTGCACGTGACCCAGGAATACGCAGACCAGCGTCACTCCTACGATGTCGTCGGCGTCGCGCGAGACTCGCGCCAGAACCGCCTTCGCGCAGAAATCGAGCACCGCTTCTACGCTCCCGCGACGCAACCGGCAGCCAGCCTCAGCGCCGTCACCTTCATCATCCGGCCGCGGGGCGATGCCACGAGCGTGCTCGCGGACGTGCGCCGCGTCATCCAGCAGACGGAGCCGAAGATGCCGATCGGGCGCGCCGGGACGGTCATGGACGCTGTCGCCGAACGGATCGTGCAGGACCGGCTGCTCGCCCGTCTCTCGATGGCATTCGGCGCGGTTGCCGCGCTGCTGGCGGCCATGGGACTCTACGGCGTGCTGTCCTACGGGGTGGCACGACGGACGAACGAGATTGGCATTCGCAAGGCGCTTGGCGCGCAGCACCGCACGCTGATTGCGATGATCCTGCGCGAAACGGCGTGGCTGCTTCTGGCGGGGCTGATCACGGGGGCCGCACTGTCAGCCGCGGCAATCCGTCTCATCACCAGCCGCCTCTACGGTCTTTCCCCCAGTGATCCGACAGCGGTCGCGAGCGCGACCCTTGGTCTTGCAGTGGTGGCAGTGGTGGCAACCTGGCTGCCCGCGTACCGCGCGTCGCAGGTCGATCCGCTGGTGGCGTTGCGATACGAATAGAGCGGCGCTTCGCGCCGAGGGCGGCCGTCACTCCGTCCGGATTGCGCCGATCGGATCGACGTGCAAGGCCCGCAGCGTCGGGAGCGCGCTGGCGGCGACCGCGAGTAGCAGGAAGCCGAACGCCACCAGCGCATACGTGAGGGGATCGTCGGGGCTGACGCCGAACAGCACGTTTCGCAGAACCCCGCTCAGGCTCGCGCTGGCCAGAAGACCCCCGGTAACGCCGATCGACGCCAGCACCAGCGTCCGTCCGATGGTCATCCGCATCACGTCCCAGCGCCGAGCGCCGAGCGCGAATCGAACGCCAATCTCTTTCCTGCGCCTGCAGATCATGAACGCCAGGACTCCGTAGATCCCGACGGCGGCCAGCGTCACGGCCATCACCGCGAATGCGGTCAGCAGATTCGTCGCAAATCGCTGTGCGACGCTGGCCTCGTCCAGCATCGCGCTCATCGTCTCGATGCCGCCGACCACGATGCCTGCTTCGGAGGTCATCGCGCGGCGTACGGTATCGGCGAGCAGCGCCGGCTGGTCGCGCGCCCGCAGCACGAGGGTCATCGGCGTTGACGGCATCAGCCGGTGCGGGACGTAGATCATCGGGCGAACACCGTCGCCCGGGTCGTCGAGGTCGCCGTATCGAACGTCGCCGGACACCCCGACGATAGTCAGCCACTCGGAACGGCCAAGCTTCAAGCGCCGCCCGAGCGGACTCTGGTCTGGCCAGAAACGCCGGGCCGCCGTTTCGCTGACGATGGTGACAGCAGGCTCGACGTCGTCCGTATCCGCAAACGCACGTCCTTCCCTGATCGGCACTCGCAGGGCCTGAAAGTAACCGGGCGACACCACGCGATAGTCGGCGTCGGGAAGGGCCTGAACCGTGGCCTGGCGCCCTTCGACCTCGAACGTGTTACCCGTGTTCTGGCCCGAGAACGGCAGCGCGCTGCCTGCAGCTGCGGCCGTCACACCTGGGAGTTTCGACAACCGCCTCACGACGGCGTCGGTCCGAGAAGGCAGGACCTCCCCGGCAACCGCCGGCGCCGCGATGGTCCGCACCGCCAGCAGCCCGCTGGGCTCGTATCCCAGATTGCGGCCTTGAAGGTTGAGAACCGTCTGCACCAGGAGCGCGGACCCGACGACCAGCAACACGGCGCAGCTCACTTCCAGAACCACCAGAACGTCGAGCGCGTGTCCCGCGCCCGGATCGGACACGGAACCGCGAGACCGGAGCATCTCGTGAAGAGTCCCGGTGGATTTCCATGCCGGCAGAAGACCGGCGATCGCCGCGGTCGCAACCGTCGTAAGCGCCGCGAACAGGAACACTCGCGAGCTGAGCGACACCTCGTCGAGGCGGGGGACCGTGGACGCGCCCATTTCCTGCAGCAGAGCGAGACCCCAGTACGCCACCACGACTCCGCACACACCCGCCACCGTGCTGAGCACGAGGCATTCCAACAGCAGCAGCCGGACGAGGTTTCCGCGCGATGCCCCGAACGCCGCACGCACGGCCAGCTCACGTTGCCTGGTCGAGGCGCGGGCGAGCAGAAGCCCGGCGACCGTCGTGCTGGCCATCAACAGCACGAACAACACTGCGCCGGCGATGATCCACACGGACTGCCGGAACTCCGGGCTCACCACCGTGTCGAACAATGGCCGTACCGTGACGCTCCAGCCGCGATTCTCGGCCGGACGCTCTCGCGCCAGTTGTGCGGCAACCGCAGAGAGATCGCGGCGCACGCCCTCGACATCGTGGGCCACTCGTGTCCGCGCCACGACGCGCAGCGTATGAGCGAATCGTGCATCGGAGGCGACGCGTGTCACGAGCGGGAACCACACGTCTGCCGGGGCGTTCGGTACTTCGAATCCCGCCGGCATCACGCCGACGATCGTCCACGAGTGCTCGTCGGTGGCGATCGTCCGGCCGATCACGTTGGTTGCGCCGCCGAAGCGACCCTGCCAGAGCGCGTGGCTGATGACAGCGGGCGTGCCGGCCGCCTCGTCGATCGTCAAGGCGCGTCCAAGCGCCGGCGACACACCGAGCAACTGGAAAAGACGAGGCGTGACGGCCATGGCCGTCAACGACTCTACGCCCCGGCCACGCCAGAGCATCGCTCGAGGACGCTCGTAGGCGGCGAGTTGACCGAGCGACGTCCGCGCTTGCCAGTCCTCGAAGTCCGCCGGCGACACGGAGAGAAACGCGATGCGCCGCTCCTCGTTGCTCGACCAGACGCGAACAATCTCTTCGGGATGGTCGAAGGTGAGGGGTCGGAGCAGCACGCCGTCGATGACGCCGAACACCACCGTGGTGCCACCAATACCGAGCGCGAGGACGACCACCGCCGGCACCGTGAACGCCGGAGCCGCGCGCAGAGTCCGGACGGCGAGACGCGTCTCGCGCCACGCGGCATCCAGCCACGTAGTGCGGACGTCGCGAACCGCTTCCTTCGTCTGCGTGATCCCGCCCAGGCTGAGGATGGCCAGCCGTCGAGCCTCTTCAGGCGAGACGCCCCGCGCAATGTGGGCCTGGGTTTCCTGATCTAGGTGGAACTGGAGCTCGTCGTCCACTTCCACGTCGATGAGGCGACGACGGGCGAGTCCGCGGACGAACGCGAGCAGACGAGTCAGCATGCGACGTGCCTCGCAGAAGATGAACGCGCGTTCAGCCGGCCTGCAGAATCCGCTTCATCGAGAGAGCGAAGTGCTCCCAGCTCGCGGTTTCCGAGTCCAGTCGCCGTCGGCCGGCGGGCGTCAGCGTGTAGACACGGGCTCGACGGTTGTTTTCAGAGGCCGCCATCGTCGACGCGACCTCGCCCCGCATCTCCAGGCGATGAAGCGCCGGGTACAACGACCCCTGACTCGCATTCAGTCCGTCGCGTGAAATCTGGCGAATCCGATTAGAAATTCCCCAGCCGTGATTGGGGCCCAGCGTCAGGATCTTCAGGATGAGCAGGTCGAGTGTTCCCTGCAGCAGATCGGTCTTCGCCAACGGGTCTCCTCTCGTCCTCCGAGAGGTCCATCATCGCGCGATGACCTCTCGGAGGTCAAGAGGAAGGTGTCCGAGTTGCGATCCACGGGAACAAAATCGGCGGCGAGCCGTCCATGTATGTGACTCCCATATAAGCGACCGCACAACATGACACGAGATTCCCAAGACGACGAGTGGAAGAAGGGCAGCGCTGAGCTTCTGGTGCTCTCGCTGCTCGAAGATCAGGCTCGCCACGGCTACGACCTGTCGAAGCTGATTCAGCTGCGATCCGGCGGCGCCCTGCGATTCCACGTCACATCTCTCTATCCGCTGCTCCATCGGCTCGAAAGACAGGGGTGGATTGAAGGCCGATGGGTGGAGAAGGCCGCGCAGCGCAAGCGGCGCTATTACAAGCTGACGCCGCAGGGCCGCAAGATGCTTCGCTCGAAGCAGGAGCGCTGGAAGAGTTTCGTCGCCCTGGTCAGCAGGGTTGCAGGAATTGAGCATGCCTGATTGGACACACCTCGTTCGAGAGCGACTCGCGCCGCTCGGTCTGAATGCCGGGGCCGAGTCCGAGCTCGCTCAGGAGCTCGCGGCGCATCTCGAGGACCTTTACCGCGAACTGCGCAGCGGGGGCGTCAGCGAGCCCGACGCGTATCGCGAGGCCCTCGCGGAGCTGAACGACATGCATCCGCTGCAGGCTGGCGTCCAGAGAGCGCAGCGCGTTCCCAGATATGCGCCCGTGTCCGCTGGTGAGCAGAGGCGCGGCAACCGTATCGAGGAATGCTGGAGAGATCTCCGCTATGCGGTCCGGGCGATGCGGAAGAGTCCCGCCTTCACGGGGTTCGTGGTTCTGACGCTGGCCCTGGGCATTGGCGGGAACACCACGGTCTTCACGGTCGTCAACACGCTGCTCTTGAATCCGCTTCCGGTCTCCGATCCGTCCCGGCTGGCGGCGGTCGCGGTGACGAAGACGGCAAACGCGTCCGAGTCAAACGCGGTGATGCCAATGTTGTACGGCGATCTCCGCGATTATCAGGCCCGGAATCACGCCTTTCTCTCGCTGGCCGGCTACACCTCGCTCCACACCGTCACCTGGCAGACCAAGGGCGAGTCGCGAGGACTGTTCAGCGAGCTGGTGACCGGCAACTACTTCTCGACGCTGGGTCTGAGCCCCGCACGAGGGCGCTTCTTCCTGCCCGAAGAAGACGGCACTCCCGGAGCGCATGCCGTCGCAGTCCTGAACTACGGGACGTGGCAGGCGCGCTTTGGCGGGGCTGAAGACATCGTTGGCAAGACCTTGCCGCTCAACAACGTGGTCTTTACCGTGGTCGGCGTTGCTCCGCCGGCGTTCATCGGCGTCAACGCGATTGTCGGTCCCGACGTGTGGGTGCCGGCCGCCATGGCGGAGCAGCTGTTGCCCACCGCGATGCAACGGGCATTCACCGATCGCGGCAAGGCAATTTTCGATGGAGTGGGGCGATTGAAGCCCGGGGTCACGCAGGCGCTGGCCAATGCTGACATGGCGACGATCGGGGCGGACCTGGCTCGCGACTACCGGGAGACCCATCAGGGCTACACGGCCACGGTGCGACCGATACGGGACGCGCTCTTCGCGAACGCCAGCGGCAGGTCGACGCCAATTCTGTTCGCCGGCATCGGGCTCCTGGTTGTCGTCGGCATCGTGTTGCTGATCGCGTGTTCGAACGTGGCGAACCTGCTGCTTGCGCGCGCCGCGGTCCGACAACAGGAGATGGCGGTTCGCCTGGCGATGGGAGCCAGCCGCGCGCGATTGGTGCGTCAACTGCTCACCGAAAGCGTGCTCCTGGGATTGCTCAGCGGAGTGCTGGGGCTCTTTGTCGGCTACGCAGGACTGCGAGTCCTGTTCGGCGCGCTACCATCGGCCGCAACCTTCGTGTCGCCGAAGCTCGATTCCACGGTCCTGGTGTTTTCGCTGCTGGTGTCGCTGGCCACGGGATTTCTGTTCGGTGTCCTGCCGGCGTTCAGCGCCACTCGCACGAGCGTGGCGGCAGCACTGAGGGACGGGTCCCGAACGGCCGGGCGAAGCCCCGGAAGGGTGACCGTCGCCAATGTCCTGCTGGTTGGCCAGGTGGCCTTTTCATTTCTGCTGCTCGTGACCTCGGCGCTGTTTCTTCGAAGCATCCAGCGGGCCTACGATGTCGACCCGGGCTTCCAGACGACACGGCTTGCCGTCTTCATCACCAGTCCGGGACAGGCCGGCTATACGGAATCGCAAACCAGACAGTTCTATCGCGATGCCCGCGCGCGAGTGGCGACACTGCCGGACGTGGCGTCCGTCTCCTGGGCGGCCAACATGCCGCTCTGGGCACGCCCGGTGACGGGACTGACGGTCGAAGGGCGGCTGCAACGATCGCAGGCAGATTCAATGACATCGATCGCCAACACCGTCGACGTTGGCTATTTCAGCACGGCTGGCGTCGCCGTCGTGCGCGGGCGCGAGTTCACGACGCAGGACCAGGAGACGTCCGCGCTGGTTGCCATCGTCAACCAGAAGATGGCGCAGGACTACTGGCCCGACCGCGACGCCTTGGGCAGGCGCATTCGGCTGCCCGGCGAGACCGCGATGCGCCAGGTCGTCGGCATTGCGAGAACTGCCAACTACTCCGCGTGGGCAGAGGCGCCGCAGTCGTGCGTCTATGTCCCTCTCGAGCAGGCGCATCCGGATGCGATGACGCTGTACGTGCGAACCAAGGGGAATCCAGAGCAGGCCGTGATCCCGGTTCAGCGCGAGCTTCGCGCCGTCGCGCCACGCGTCCTGGTCAGCGGCATTCGCACCGGGCGGGAGGTCGTCGATGGCGGCCTGTTTCAGGCGCGGATGGGTGTCGCTCTTCTGAGCGTGTTCGGCCTGCTGGCCCTAGGGCTGGCCAGCATCGGCCTCTACGGGCTCATGGCATATTCGGTGCACCAGCGAACGCGGGAGATTGGATTGCGTATGGCATTGGGCGCGGCGCATGCCACCGTGCTTCGTCTGATTCTGAAGCAGGGTATGACGCTGGTCCTCGTCGGCGTGCTGATTGGTTTCGCGGCGGCACTGATCGTCGGCCGCGTGGTGAGCTCGATGCTGTTCGGCGTGAGCGGCAACGACCCGCTCAGCGTGTCGGCAGCGGCAGCAGTCCTGCTGACGGCTGCGTTCCTTGCCTGTTACTTCCCGGCGCGCCGGGCCAGCCGGGTCGACCCGCTGGTGGCATTGCGACAGGAATAGCGGCCGCAGTGCCACGGTGCTGCTCTGCGTGCTGCAGTGCTGCGGTCCCGCACTGCGGCACCGAAGCACTGCTGCACTGGTTTTACGCTGATACGTGCGACGGCGCGCGCGCAGCCGCGCGCTCCAGCTCGGCGATGTCGAGTTTCTTCATTTGGAGCAGGGCCGTCATGACCCGCTGCGCCTGCGGCGATTCGTGATCTTTCACCATCTCGTCCAGTGAGGCGGGAACGACCTGCCACGAGAGGCCGTACTTGTCTTTCAGCCAGCCGCACTGCTGCGCCTTCGGATCGCCGCCTTTCGACAACTTCTCCCAGGTACTCGTCGATCTCTTTCTGTGTGTCGCAATAGAGCTGCAGCGAGACCGCCTCGTTGAACGTGAACGCCGGACCACCGTTGAGCGCGGTGAACGCCTGTCCGTCGAGCTCGAACGCCACGACCATCACCGATCCCGGCGGTCTGCCGTGAATCTCCTGACCGGCGGAGCTGTAGCGCGAAACGGTCGTAATCTTCGAATTCTTGAAGACCGACACGTAGAACTTTGCGGCTTCTTCGGCCTGATGATCGAACCACAGACAGGGGACAATCCTCTGTTTGATGTGCATTACCTTCTCCTTACTGAAACGGCTCGTGCGACGAACTGCCTCGATGACCATCTCGTCGTACGTGAAGCGATCTGTCAAGCACGGCAGGCGGACGTCGCGTCTCTGCATCGGGTAGGATCGGGCACGCGATGCATACTGTGCTCGTCATCGGCGGTGGCCTGCTGTTGCTGGGACTGTGTGCGCTTGTCGGGCGCCTGATTGGAAGCCCGGGCGCGCTCGGAACAGCGGCCCTGGTGTTCCTCCCGCTGTGGTTCATAGGCGCTGCGGTGAACATGTATGTCGGAGTGAAAAAGGCCGGATACTCAGTGGCCGACGAGGCGCCCGTCTTCCTCCTCGTATTCGCGGTTCCGGCCGCTGTGGCCCTTCTGCTCTGGTGGCGAGCGCACTGATCGTGAGCACGTACCGGGGATCACCGCACGCATTTAGGCGAAGCACCTTTCCTGTGGAGTGTAGAGATCATGAGTATTCGGTCATTCGGACTTGCGATGGTGGCGTCAGCGGTGGTGGCGTATGGGAGCGCGGCGGTTGCGGCGCCGGCCGGCCGGCTCGTCGAGATCACCGGCAACGATCAAATGAAGTTCAGTGTCATGTCGATTACCGCCAAGCCTGGCGAGCTGCTGCACGTTCGGCTGAAGTCCGCCGGCACGCTGCCGAAGATTGCGATGGGGCACAATTTCGTGCTGCTCGCGAAGGGAACGGACGCGGCGGCTTTCACGACCGCGTCGGCGAGCGCAGTGGCAACCGGATACATTCCTCCGCAGTTCAAGGCCAAGGTGCTGGCGTCGACCGCACTGGTTGGACCCGGTGAAACCGTGGATGTGACATTCAAGGCGCCCGCGGTGGCAGGGCGGTACGTGTACCTGTGCAGCTTTCCGGGTCATTTCGTCGCCGGCATGAAAGGCGCGCTCGTGGTCAAGTGAGTGCCTCTGCGGGAAACGTCCGGCTTCGAACACGCATCCAAGGGGGTGCCGGAGGTTTGATGGCCATGACAGACGCCAGGCTCACTACGCGCACCGTCATTTCTCACGCTACCGCTGTGGTTGCGGTCGCGCTCATTCTGCTGACGATCGGCTGGTTCCGGGCGCCCGATGCGGCGGCGGCGGCGCGTGTCGTTCCGGCGCCTGCGGTTGACGCGTCAGGAAGCGCGACGACCTCGGATGTGGCCGTGCTGGCCGGCGGGTGTTTCTGGGGCGTGCAAGGTGTGTTTCAGCACGTCACGGGTGTCGCCAACGCGGTCTCTGGCTACGCGGGTGGCGACCGGCGCACAGCTCACTACGAGACGGTCGGCACAGGGGCGACCGGTCATGCCGAATCGGTGCAGATCACGTTCGATCCGCGCCGGGTTACGTATGGGCAGCTCCTGCAGATCTACTTCTCGGTCGCCCACGATCCGACGGAGCTCAATCGCCAGGGGCCGGACGACGGCCCGCAGTACCGTTCAACGATCTTTCCGACGAATGCTGAACAGGCACAGATCGCCGAGGCCTACATCGCGCAGCTCAATGCGGCGCGCATCTTCAAGTCGAAGGTAGTGACGACGGTCGAGCCGGGACGTACGTTCTACCCGGCCGAGGACTACCATCAGGACTTCCTGACGCTGCACCCGGCGCACGGCTACATTGTCGTCAACGACCTGCCGAAGATCGCTGACCTCGAGCGGCTGTTTCCGGAGCGGTATCGAAAGGACCCGGTGCTGGTCCGGACCGCGCGCTAGCGTCCGCCTGCGCCAGACGGCCGCAACCTTTCTGCGGTAGGGCCAAACTTCAGTTGGGCCGAACATCTCTCTGCAGTAGGGCCAAACTTTAGTTTGGCCGAACAGTGGCCCGACTAAGTCGCCCTACGATGGTTATGAGCTCGGTGCCGGCGGCGCCGAGCCCAACGTGGCGGCGATGCGCGTGGCTTCCTCGATGGCGCGCGCCAGCACCGATCGAATCTTGCCGTCCTCGAGCATCAGCAGCCCGCCGATGGTACATCCCGCCGGCGTCGTGACGTCGTCTCTGAGGGCTGCCGGATGGCGGCCGGACGTCTGCACCATCCGGGCCGCGCCGAGCGCGGTCTGCGCGACGAGGGTGAGGGCGAGATCCCGCGGCAGGCCGACCCGGACGCCGGCGTCGGCCATCGCTTCCATAATCAGATATTGATAGGCCGGTCCGCTGCCGCTGAGCGCGGTGATCGCGTTGAAGTGACGCTCGTCGGTTTCCACGCATCGTCCAACACACTCGAACACCCGGCGGGTCCTGGCGAGGTGTTCGGGTGTCGCGCGCTCGCCGCCGGCAATCGCGGTCATGCCTTCGCCGACGACGCACGGGGTGTTCGGCATCGCTCGGACCCACGGGTTGTCGGCGCCGAGGTGCGCCGCCAGCTCGCGCAGGCGCACGCCGGCGACGATCGAAATCAACAGCGCGTCGGGACGCAATCCCGGCGTCGACTTCAGCGTGTTCAGGGCCACCGCGGCCTGCGCCGGCTTGACGCATAGGAGCACGACGTCGGTTTGCGAGAGGTGCGACGAGATATCGGGCTGGACCGGCACATTCAACTCCGCCGCCACCTTGTCGCACGTGGCCCGTGACCGCGATGTCCCCCACGCCTGCGCCGGCGCGATGGCCTTCGCGTCGAGCAGTCCCTTGAGCAGCGTCTGTCCCATGACGCCCATGCCGATCACGCCGAGCGTGTGGCCAGGTTCGAGGAGTCGTGTCGTGGAAGCGTCCGATGATCGGTTGGCGGTCATTCGCTTCGTCCTTGCTTTGATTTATCCACAGATTACACAGATTTCCACAGATTGTTCGGGGCCGTCGCGGCAGCTTGCCTCCAGTCGCCACACCTTCACGCGAGCGAACCGCGTTGCGGCCGGCGCTGGCCTCGTATCTGTGTAAATCTGTGGAATCTGTGGTTAAGAACGTGACAGGCGAGCGGTCATTCGATCAATCGCGATTGCGCGTCCACCCACTTCGTTGAGATGCTGGAGCAGGTCGGCGGGATCTTCGTACACCTCAGCCTGTCTGGCAGACCGGGCAGTAGTACGTCGAACGGCCGGCTTGCGTGAATCGCCTGATCGTCCCGCCGCAGCGTGGCGTTGGGCACCGCTGACCTTCGCGATCGTAGACGCGGAATCGCGCCGATCGATAATCGCCACCAGTCTGACGGTCGATCGCACTCTGCAGGATCGTCTTGATCGCACTGACCAGCCGCACGGCGCCGCCGCGCGGCGCGCCCGATGGCGTGGCGATGTGGGACGCTCGCCGTCGCGGCGACAACCGGGCAAGATGGAGCGCCTCGCACACATAGATGTTGCCCAGGCCCGCGACCACGCGCTGATCGAGCAGGGCGACCTTCAGGGCCGTCTTCCGTCCGACGCAGACCCGCGCCAGCGCGGCGGCATCGAACGCCGGCGCAAGTGGCTCCGGCCCCATCGCGCTGAGCGCAGGGTGCTGCGGCAGCAATCCGCGCGGCACGAGATCCATGACGCCGAACCGTCGCGGGTCGTTGAACGTGATCGTGGCCCCGGACGACATCCGGAACACGACGTGGTCGTGACGGTCGGCATCGTCTCCGGCGCGGCCGCCGACCGCGGTGCCCGCGGATCCCGGGGGTCGCACGACATGGAACGACCCCGACATCCCGAGGTGCATCAGCAGCGTGTCGCCTGACGAGAGATCCGCGAGCAGATACTTGCCGCGGCGGGTGAGCGCCCTTACGGTACGGCCGCGGAGCCGGGCGGCGAACTGATCGGGAAACCGGGTGCGCAGGCCGGCGCGGCGCACGATGACCTGTTGAAAGCGCGCGCCGCTCATGGCCGGCGCCAGCTTGCGGCGAACGGCCTCGACCTCGGGCAGTTCCGGCACTGCGCCTACCGCGGCTCACGCGGGTTGCATTGATTCGGCCCGGAGTCGTTGGCCGTCCAGACGCAGCGATCGCCTTCCTTCTTGAATCGGCCGCCGCGCGGCGTGCACTGATCCGGTCCGCTGTCGCTCGATGCCCAGACGCAGCGGTCGCCATCCTTCTTGAAGCGGCCCTTCGTCCATGGCTCGCATTGGTTGGGCCCGGAATCGGTGGCGTCCCAGACGCAACTGCCCCCCTCTTTCTTGTAGCGTCCCTTCAGCGCCGGACTGGCGTCGCACGGCGCCGCGGCAGTGATCACGAACGCCACCAATAGACCCTGACTCAAGGTTCGACGGAACCGTGCCATCGCGATCTCCCGGTATGCGGCGCGGTGTCGGCCCGCGCGGCCCGCGCAGATTGTAGCGCCGACGAAGCCCGTTCGCTCATCTCGATGCATGGTCCGGAAGCGCATGGTGCGTCAGGAACGCCAACAGTTTCGGTATCACCTGGTCCGGCGCCTCCATTCCTGTCGTCAAGCCGGCGTGGCGGGCGGTCATGCTGTACCGTATCTCCCATTGCATCATGAACTGGTCGATTCGCGCCCGTCTCACCGCGTGGTACGCCGGCGTCGTGCTGATCGTGCTGGTCGTGAGCGCCATCGTTGTCGCGCTCGTCCAGGAGCGCCGCGCGCGCAACCGCGTCGACGAGGACATCTCGAGGACGATGCTCACGCTCCACGGCATCATGCGGGAGGAGTTTGGCGAGGGGCATGACGTCAGGCACGCTGCCGGAGAGGCCAGTACCGGAGATGGCGCTGCCGGATCGCGCGGTGGCGATTGCCGATCCGGACGGGAAGTTCGTCGTCACCTGGGGGCGCGCCATGCCCTCGCCGCAGTGGCCATTCGTGAAGGAACCGCCGGGCCTCAGGACGGTGCACCTCGCGTCGGAGCGCTATCGCATCTTGACGGAGCGCGACGCGTTCCAGGGCAGGCGCTACGTCGCGGCGATCGCCGTCCCCCTCGCCTCGCTCGATGCCGAGGATGCCGCGCTCCGCGCCGCGCTGGGTTGGGGCATCTTCGCGGCGATGCTCGCGGCCGGGCTCGGCGGATGGCTGGTGGGCCGCCAAACTCTGCGTCCGCTCGGCGACATGGCTCGCCAGGCCAAGACGATCACCGAGCGGACACCGGTTGGCCGCCTGAGCACGCCGCATCCCGCCGACGAGCTCGGCACGCTCGCCGTGGCGTTCAACGGCCTGCTCGATCGGCTTGCCGCCGTCATCGATGCGCAGCGTCAGTTCATGGCGGACGCGTCGCATGAAATGCGCACGCCGGTCTCGGTCGTGCGGACGACAGCGCAGGTCACCCTGGCGCGCGACGTCAGGTCGGCGGACGAGTACCGGGAGTCGCTGACGATCGTCGGCGAGCAGGCAGAGCGGTTGGCGAGGCTCGTGGACGCCATGTTCCTGCTGTCCCGAGCCGAGGCGCACGGGGTCCCGCTCCTGCGCGAGCCGCTCTATCTCGATGACATCGTCACAGAGACCGCGCGCGCGCTCCGCGTGCTCGCGTCGACGCGCGACGTCAGGATCGAAACCGCCTGCGACGACGAAATCGGCTTCGTCGGTGACGACCGTCTGCTCCGCCACATGGTCAGCAACCTGATCGACAATGCGATCCGTCACGCAGCCCGAGGCGGAACCGTCCGCGTGTCGCTTCAGGCGTCAGGGCGCGCCGAGATTCGTGTATCGGACGATGGGCGCGGGATTCCCGAGTCGCAGCGCCAGCGCATCTTCGAACGCTTCGCGCGCCACGAGGCCGACTACAGCGGCGCCGGGCTGGGCCTGCCGATTGCCCGATGGATCGCCGAAGCGCATGGCGGTCAGTTGATCCTCGAGTCGACCGGCCCGAACGGCAGCGTCTTTGCTGCGATCCTGCCGCTGTCCGGCGGCGAATTTCTCTGACCCTTCGTCCGCGTCAGTCGCCCGATGCCGCGGTCACCATGTAGCCCTCGCCGCGGCGCGTGACGATCAGTGACGGCTGGCCGGACACATCGATCTTTCTCCGCAGGCGCTGAATCAACACGTCGATCACGTTCGACATCGGCTCGCAGGGTGAATCCCAGACGTGCTCGGCGATGGCGGCGCGGCCGACCACTTCGTCGGCGTGTAGCGCCAGGTGCTCGAGCAGGGCGTACTCGCGCGCGGTGAGCATGATCGCCTCGCCGTCCCGGAACGCGCGCCGCGCGCGGGTGTCGAGCGCAATCGGACCGACCCGCACGACGGCGGGCGTCAGCGGACGCCGCCCGCGCCGCATCACCGCACGGAGCCGGGCCAGCAGTTCGCGGAAGTCGTACGGCTTCGTCAGATAGTCGTCGGCACCGCTGTCGAGGCCGGCGATCCTGGCGTCCACGGCGTCGCGCGCGGTCAGCATCAGCACGGGGACGCTCGAAGCGCTCTTCCTGAGCTCTCGGCACACCGCCAGACCGTCCTGCAGCGGCAGCATCACGTCGAGGATGATCGCGTCGTAATCGGTGATCGCGCTCTGATAGAGCGCACGCTCGCCGTCGCCGACCACGTCGACGGCGTAGGCCTCCTCGCGCAGTCCCTTTGCCAGCATCTGCGCCGCACGTGGCTCATCCTCGACGACGAGAATCCGCATGGTGTGCCCGACAATTTTGCATCGGATTGGCTTGGGGATGCGCCATTCGCTTCATCGAGCGCCCCGCCACAACCGACGCGTAGCCGGCCTCCCGAGGTTGTGGCAGACTGTGCCGCATGCGGGGCCGCGCCGACTTTGCGGCACTGACCGAGGCAGCGAGGGCCATCGGTCCCACCGTGACGCTGGGATTTGCGGACACCTGGACGATGGACGGGTCCGCGTCCTCTATTCCTACCCGTACGGCGTCGGCGCGTATGTCCCGCAGGGCGCCATCGAATGGCACCTGCTCTTCGGAGGTGTCCAGCGAGTGGTGGCGAACACGCGCCGCCGAGCTCGCGATGCCGAGCTGCTTCTGGATCGGCTTTGCTGACGCCGGCCCGCTGACGTCGGCGCACCGCGCCACGTTCGAAACCATCGCCGGTCAAGCCATCGCGTCAGCCTGATCGGCGTCATCGTCAGCCACATCGTCGTGCTCTTCGACTTCATCGAGGAAATGCTCGAGCAGGGAGATGCTGTGCTACGTGCAGATCGGCGGCCTGTCGGCCGCGACCTTCGTGACGCTGCTAATCGTGCCGGTCATCTACGCGACGTTCGTGCTCGACCTGAAGATGGTGAAGTGGAACGTGCACGAGAGCAAGCGTGACGAATCGGCGCCCAACGCGGTCGTAACGCCGGCGACGGTCTGACCGGCAGGAGTGCAGTCATGACCAGCATTCGCACCAGCACCTGCATCGTCGGCGGAGGCCCCGCAGGGTTACTACTCGGCCTCCTGCTCGCCAAGCGCGGCGCCGACGTCATCGTGCTCGAAGGTCACGAGACGTTCGAGCGCGAGTTCAGAGGCGAAGTGCTGCAGCCCAGTACCGCCCACCTGCTCGACGAGATCGGTCTTCTCGAGTACATCCTCGCCGAGCCGCATTCGCTCCTCGAGCGCGCCAAAGTGCGGTGGAACGGCAAAGAGATTGGCGAGTTCTCGTTCGACAAGATCTCGCCCGAGTATCCCTACGCGATCTGGATGCCGCAGCCGATCTTCCTGGCGGCGCTGCTTCGCAAGGCCGAGCCGTTCCCGACGTTCACATGCTGGATGGGCGCCAAGGTCTCGAAGCTCATTGAGGAAAACGGCGCTGTCGTCGGCGTCAGCGGCTTGCGTCACGGATCTGAACCGTTCGAAGTACGTGCTGATGTCGTCGTCGGGGCGGACGGACGATATTCCACGATCGCCAGATTGGGCGACTTCACGCCCGAATACGAACACCACGATTTCGACATCGTGTGGTTCACCATCGAGCAGCCCTCCGGCTGGTCGAGCACGTTCTACATTTCGTTTGGAGACAAGGTGCGCGGGCTGATGCTGCCGAAGTACCCGCACCACATTCAGGCTGGCATCGCCTTGCGGAAGGGGGAGTGGAAGCGGTGGCGCCGGGAAGGGGTCGCGGTGGTGGCCGATCGCGTGCGCCAGTTCGACGCCGTCTTCAACGGGTTTGCCGACTCGCTGAAGGACTTCACGCCGTTTTTTCCACTGGAAGGCATCATCCGCTTCATCGACGACTGGGCGCGCGACGGGTTGCTGCTGATCGGGGATGCGGCGCATACCATGAGCCCGGCTGGTGCGATCGGTGTCAACGTCGCGCTGGCGACAGCGGCCGTGGCGGCGCAGGAGATCTATCCACGACTAGGGCGTGGACCCATCTCGAGAACGGCTCTCCAAGCCGTGCAGCGGCAACGCGAGGGCGACGTGCGGACGCTGCATCGGTTGCAGCTCCGGGCGCAGCGCGTGCTGATCTCGCAGGATGGACGCAGCCCGGTCCTGAAGTGGCTGGTGCCGCGCATGCTGCCGTTGGTGCTGCATTCGCCGATCATGCCCAAAGTGCAGCGGCGAATCTTCTTCGGTGCCCCGCTGCCGCCGCTGGACCCGGCGTTCAGTTTCCGGCAGGTGCGGATCGGTGATAGGCAGTAGGGCCGGACTTTAGTCCGGCCAGACGATGGCCCGACTGACCAGCCTCCGCTGAAGCTACGGCGGTCCGCCGAAGCAATTGCGAAGGCGGAAGTCGGGCCCTACTGTCGTAAGACGATACGACGGTTACCGGTGATGCGGCACGCCTATCGCCGCTTCCAATGCCCGCAACAGCGTCTCGGCGTCCCAGTCATCGTCGTGCCGGACGCCGTTGATGAAGAAGGTCGGCGTGCCGTTGACGCCGCTGCGAATCCCGCCCAGGAAGTCGGCTCGTACGTGACGGGCATGCACATGTGAGGCGAGCTCCTGCTCGAACTGCGCCGGGTCCAGGCCAAGCGCCGCCGCGTACTGCACCAGATGCGTGTCCCCGAGTGCCCGCTGGTGTTCGAAGAGCGCGCCGTGCATCGCCCAGTATTGTCCCTGGCTCGCGGCCGCTTCCGCCGCCTCCGCGGCATGCTCGGCGTGCGGATGCGCTTCTGACAGCGGAAAATTCCTGAACACGAATCGCAAGCGATCGCCAAGGCGGCGCTGCACGTCCTTGATGATCGGGTAGGCGCGCCCGCAGTGCGGGCATTCGTAGTCGCCGTACTCGATCAGGGTCACCGGAGCGTCCGCCGCGCCCTGCGCATGATCGCGATCGGTCAGGGGCGCGCGAAGCATCGGGCGATCGTCGTCAGCGGCCATTGCCAGTCCCCTGTTGCAGCGCCTCGAGCGCGCGCAGAATGCCGTCGGCGCCGGGATTGATTCCGACGGGTGACACGTAGCTCCAACGGATGACGCCCTCCGGATCGATGACGAAGAGCGCGCGCTCGCTGGTCCCTTCGTGGTCGCGATACACGCCGAACTGGCGGGCGACGCCGCCCTTGGGCTCGAAATCGGCGAGCAGCGGAAAGTGCAGCCTCCGACTTTCCGCAAACGCCAGATGACACCAGATCCCGTCCACCGAGATGCCAATGAGCTCAGCGTTGAACTGGCGGAATTCGCTGAGGATCTCGTTGTAGAGCGCCATCTGATCGCCGCAGACGGGACTCCAGTCTGCCGGGTAGAACGCCAGGACGACGGGCCGTCCACGAAAGTCAGAGAGCGCGACTGTCTGATCGGGGGTCGAGTGCAGCGAAAAGTCCGGAGCCGGCGTGCCGGCGCGCAGGGCCGAAGCGTTCATGCAGACAGTTTGTCATGCACGCGCTCGTGGTGCACATCCCGATTCCGGGTGGGTTCGATCTACCACGGCCGGGGGAGCCGGCGGGCGCAGAATGCGCGCATCCGAGGCCTCCGTCGCGCGAGGCATCACAAACCGTTCGGGCGCACTATGATGGCCCGCATGCCGAGTGTCGCCGAGCTCTTCGAGAACAACCGCCAGTGGGCCCGCCGCATCGTCGGTGCCGATCCCGACTTCTTTCGCTCGCTGTCGGAGCAGCAGACGCCGAGGTACCTCTGGATCGGATGCTCGGACAGTCGGGTGCCGGCCAACGAGATCGTCGGCCTGAAGCCCGGTGAGCTGTTCGTCCACCGCAACGTCGCGAACGTCGTCGTCCACACCGATCTCAATTGCCTCTCGGTGCTGCAGTACGCCACCGATGTGCTCCAGGTTGAACACATCATCGTCTGCGGGCACCACGGGTGCGGCGGCGTCCGCGCGGCCTATCTGCGGTCGTCGCTTGGCCTGATCGACAACTGGCTCCGGCACGTGCAGGACGTGCACGTGCGTCACGAAGCGCTGATCGACAACACCCCGAGTGAAGCCGAGCGCATCGACCGGCTGTGCGAGCTGAACGTCATCTCTCAGGTCCGTCACGTGTGCGAGACGACGATCGTTCAGGACGCCTGGCGGCGGGAGCAGCCGCTGTCGGTCCACGGGTGGTACTACGACCTGCGCGACGGCCTGCTCCGCGACCTGCTCTGCACCGCATCGCGCCCCGAAGACGTCGAGGCCGCCCATGCGCGCGGGCTCGAGCATGAGGCGGCGGCTCGTCGTCACGGATAGACGCGGAACCGGCCCGTCACGGATCAACGCGGACGTACACGGATCCTCTGATTGTTCTGATTCTGATCCGTGTACATCCGTGTGAATCCGTGACTGTCTGTCTTCGTGCCGGTCCGTGCGCCGCATCGGCGTCAATCCGTGACCGATCTGTCCTTTGTCGATCCGTGGCGGATGAGGTCGACAGCGCGAAGAGAAAGACGCTCTGGCAACGTGCGTGCATGGATTCTCCTCGACAGCCGCAATTCTCCACGAGGTGATGCATGCCGGAACGAAAGACGGTTGAGCGCGCCCGACAGGACAAGCGGGAAGGCAAGGCGCCGACGACGCAGGCGGGCGAGTTCGTACGCGAGGAGATCGATCACATCCGCGAGGGCAAACACGGCGCGCGGTCGACGAAGCAGGCAATCGCCATCGGTCTGTCGAAGGCGCGGCGCGCCGGTGTGAAGCTCGCGCCGCCGCGGAAAGGCGAGTCGTCGGAGCGGACACGCCAGAGCGCCCGCCGCGACCTCCGGTCGGCAAAAACAGGCGGACGCCGGAAAACGTCGGCGAAGCGATCGCGTGCGGCGACGCGAGCACTGAAGAAGGAACCGCGTCGCGCAGCCTCACACAAGGCGCTCTCGAAGCAGGCACGCTCGGCGGCGAAGCGCCGGCGCCGCCGCGCGACCGCGTGAGCGTGGACCGAAAGCTGGGCAGCGACATCGCACGGTGTTCGCGTATTGAACGCCCATGTAGGTGGACGTGACAGCGGAAGTGGCCGGTTGAGGCCTGACAACCGGCTCTTCGGGTCATCGCGGTACGTGCTCACGCTGATCCTGCACGGTGACGACGGCGTTCCTCAAGAGCGCGCGTCAAGCGGTGGCGTGATCACAGGCGCACATGGGCGCATACGCGCATAGGCGGTGTGGCGGCGGGGCTTCCGCCTTCGCTCGGACGCTTCGGCGGACCGCCGTAGCCTTGGCGGAAGCTGGTCAGTCGGCCCGACTGCAGCGCGCAGGAGGGCCGCACTTCAGTGCGGCCGATCACGGCATTGGCTGCGTGGAGGGCAGGAAGTAGAAGCCCAGCGCCAGGATGATGTAGACGGCGAGCAGCTGGACGCCCTCCATCCAGTGTGTCTCGCCGTCATGGGCGATGAATGCGATGCTCAGCACGGCCAGCGCGATCGCCACGATCTCGAACGTCGTGAAGAGCAGGTCCATTGGCGCCGGCGCGATCAGGTAGCTGAGGAAGACCAGGGCCGGCGCGACGAACAGCGCGATCTGCGTGGACGATCCAATCGCGATCGCGATGGCGGCATCCATCTTGTCGTCGCCGGCCATCACCACCGCCGAGTAGTGCTCGGCGGCGTTCCCGACCAGCGCAATCACGACGACCCCGACGAAGAGCTCCGACATGCCGAGCGATCGGGCCGCCTCGGTGACCGTCCCCACGAGCAGCTCGCTGACCACGGCCACGCCAATCGTGGCGGCACACAGCGTCATGACCGCTCGCGACACGCTCTGAGACCCTTGGACCTTGTGACCCTTGGACCCTTCGACTTTGTGCCCCTTCGACTCTACGGCGGACGGTCCGTAGAGATCGCGATGGGTCTTGAGCGTGAACACCAGGCTCGCGCAGTAGGTGACGAACAGCACGATCGCGATCTCGGTGTCGAGCTCGAGCTCCGGCGCGTTCGGAACGCCGCGCGACAGGAGGTGAAAAACGGCGGGAATGACCAGCCCAATCGTGCTGAGCAGCAGCATCGTGGTGCCGAGCCCGGCCGCCGTGCGATTGAACCGCTGCACCGGGTGCCGCAATCCGCCGACCAGTGCCGAAGCACCGAACACCAGCAGCACGTTGCCGATGATCGAGCCGGTGAGCGAGGCCTTCACCAGATTCGTCAGGCCTGCATGCAGCGCCAGCGCGCAGATGATCAGCTCCGCGGCGTTGCCGAACGTCGCGTTCAGCAGCCCGCCGATGCCGCCGCCCAGACGCTCGGCCAGGACCTCGGTGGCCCGCCCCATGTAGGCGGCCAGTGGCAGGATGGCCAGCACCGAGGTGAAGAAGATCGCGATGTGACGCTCCGGCGCCAGCAGCTCGAGGCCGACGGCGACCGGCATGAACGCCAGGAGGACGAGCAGACCGTGATTCCTGAGGAAAGACACTGGGAGCGAAACTACAGTGCCAAATGCGAAGTGCCAAGTGCCAAGTGGAGTGAGAAACGACCAGTTTCCAGTGAGGGGCTAATCTTCCGGTGGAGGTCTAACCCCTCACTTCGCACCGATCACTTCCAACTCCACTTGGCACTTAGCACTTCGCACTTAGCACTGTAGTTGCTGGCACTACGGCTTCCACCGCTTGAAGACGACGCTGGCGTTGACGCCGCCGAATCCGAAGCCGTTCGACATCGCGTGCTCCATCGGCATCGATCGAGCGGCGCCGGAGACGATGTCCACACCGTCGGCGGCCGAATCGGGATCCTCGAGATTCAACGTCGCGGGTGCGAGCTGATCGCGCAGCGCCAGGGCCGTGAAGATCGCTTCGACGCCGCCGGCGGCGCCAAGCAGATGCCCCATCGCGGATTTCGTCGAGGTCACCGCCACCGTCGACGCGCGTCCGAACACGGTCTTGATGGCCTCGAGCTCGCCCTTGTCGCCGACGGGCGTCGACGTCGCATGGGCGTTCAGGTGCTGAACCTGGTCCGGTGACAGGCCGGCCTGCTCCAGCGCGGCGATCATGGCGCGTGCCGCGCCGCTCCCGTCTTCGGGACCGGCCGTCAGGTGATACGCGTCGGCGCTGGTCCCGTAGCCGATCAGCTCGACGAGCGGCTCCGCGCCGCGCGCCCGCGCGTGCTCCAGCGTCTCGAGCACGAGCATGCCGGCGCCTTCGCCCATTACAAAGCCGTCGCGGGCGTTGTCGAACGGCCGCGAGGCGCGCTCGGGCGTGTCGTTGAAGCCGGTCGAGAGCGCGCGAGCCGCGGCAAAGCTGCCGAGGCTGACGCGGTGAATGGCCGATTCCGTGCCGCCGCAGAGGGCGACATCGGCTTCGCCCGCCCGGATCAGTCGCGCGGCATCGCCGATCGCCTGCACGCCCGCCGCGCACGCGGTCACGGGTGCGCCGATCGGGCCCTTGAAACCGTGCCGGATCGACACATGCCCCGCCGCGAGATTGATGAGAAACGACGGCACCGTGAACGGGGAGAGGCGTCGCGGGCCGCGCGTGTCGGTGGTGCGCACGGCATCCGCGATCGCGGGGAACCCGCCGATGCCCGAGCCGATGATCGTCGCGGTCCGCTCGAGCGCGGCCGGATCGTCGGGCGGCCAGTGCGCCTGAGCCAACGCCTCCTGTGCCGCAGCCAGCGCCAGCGGGATGAAGCGATCCATCTTCCGCTGGTCCTTGGCCGACACGATGCTGTCGGTGTCGAATCCCGCGGTCGGATCTTCGGTGCGATCGGGCACGACGCCGGCGACCTTCGCCGGCAGGTCGCCCACCATCTCGTCAGGCAGGCGGCGGAGGCCAGAGCGACCCGCGGTCAGGCGCTGCCACACCACGTCCACTCCGCAACCGAGCGGCGACACGATGCCCATGCCGGTGACGACGATGCGAGGGGTGTTCACCAAAGGATGCCCGAATCGGCGGGGCGCAAACTCCGACGATATGTGTCATTCGGCGCCAGTGTCAAGAAAAGCGGGCTACAGACTACGGGCTACGGACTACGGGCTCCGGGCCAGATGTGGCGGCGGGGCTTCAGCCCCGCGAGAATGACGATTGACACCTGAACCCGCCCCGGTCGAGACTGCGCGCAGCGCGCGCTGGGGCGCCTCCTGTCCGCGGCAAGGGAGCCTGCTCCCACCCAAACAGCGGTTCGTGCGACGCGTCGAACCCTTCTTCCGGCCTGAGCGAGCGGACGTCAGGCATCTTATGGAATGAAGGTCGCTGATGAGCCGTTCGCTCACGTCCGCGACCTCTCTCGACAGCCTTAAGAAGGAAGCCAGGCGCTGGTGGAAGCGCCTCCGCGACGGCGACCCCGATGCCCGCTCGCGATGGCTCCGCGCGCGTCCGGACAGATCGGCTGCCCGCGGTCTGCGCGATGTCCAGCACGCCATCGCCCGCGAGTACCGGCTTCGTCGCCTGGGCGCAGTTGAAGCAGGCGGTGACGGCGCACAGTCCGCAGTGAGATCGACCTGGCGCAGATCCACGCGGCGGGTTTTTTTGGCAACGCCGAGGCCGCGGCGGTCCTGTTGCGGCACGGCGCTCGGGTTGACGTCAGGGACGAGCGCTATTGCGGGACGCCTGCCGGGTGGGCCAACTACGCCGGTCATCTCGCGGTTCGCGATCTGATTCTCACCGGTCCGATCGACCTCTTCGAGGCGATCGACCGCGACCTCCCCGATCGGATACCGGAGATCCTGAGCCGCGATCCCGACGCACTCGACCGGCCGTTCAGCGCCTATGTCACCGAGACCGGCTGGCCCGAGCCGTGGCGGCCGCGGCCGTGGTACTCGCCGCTCGCGTGGGCCGTCGTCACCAACAAGGCCGACGCGGGGCAGACCTCGATCTGACGGGCCCGGATGGCGAAACGCTGTTCGCACTAGCGGCGGAACCTGGGCGTGACAACGTTGCGCGCGTGCTGCGCGCGAATAGCACGCGGACCGCCTGCCCCTATACTGACGTCAAAGTTGACCCTCACTCCCCTGACACCCGCCTCCGCGAGCACGAAACTGAATCGCCGAAATCAACACGCCCGCCGCCGTCAATCGAAGACCAAGTAATGGCGGAACCGAGATCCCCGGGCCTCACCAGGGCGCTCGGGTTGTGGGACGTGACCACGATCACAGCGGGAACCATCTTGGGCTCGGCCATCTTCGTCGCGGCGGCCTTCGTGCCGCGAGAGGTCCCCCATCCGACGCTGGTGCTGCTCCTCTGGGTCGCTGGGGGCCTGATTGCCGTCGCCGGCGCACTGAGCTACGCCGAACTGGGAACCATGTTTCCGGAGGCGGGTGGGCAGTACCACTATCTCAAAGAGGCCTTCGGTCCGCTGTGGGGCTTCCTCTTTGGGTGGACCTCGCTGCTGGCGATCCAATCGGGACCGGTGGCCTATCTCGGGGTGGCGTTTGGCGACTATCTCGGGGCGTTCGTGCCGTTCTTCTCCTCCAGGCACGTGATCGCATCGATTGCACTGGGGCACTGGACCTGGGAGCCGAACACCGCTCAACTCGCCGGCGTTTCCGCGATCGCCGTGTTGTCGGGCGTGAACTACTTCGGTACGAAGCAGGGTGCTCGGGTCCAGGGATTTCTGACGGCGATCAAACTCCTGTCGGTGGCAGGCCTGATCGGCTTCGGCCTGATCGCGCCGGCCAACGTTTCAGTGGATTGGGCGGCGCCGCTGCCGCCGGGGAACCTCCTGGCTGCCATGGCGCTTGCAGTGGTGGCGGTCCTCGGCAACTTCGACGGGTGGTACCAAGCAACCCTCTCCGCCGGTGAGATCAGGCGCCCCGAGCGGAACCTCCCGCTCGGCATGATCGGCGGCACCGCGCTGGTCGGTCTGCTCTATCTGCTGGTGAACCTGGTCTACTTCCGGGCGATGCCGCTGGCCGAGATCGGGGCCTCCGCCAGGATCGGCGAAGAGGCCACCACGGCGTTACTTGGTCCCACCGCCGGCCGGCTACTGGCTGCGGCGGTGCTGGTGTCGATCTTCGGCTGCATTTCGTCGGCGATCATCGGTGCGTCGCGTCTTGGGCTCCCGATGTCGCAAGACGCTCCGGCCTTCCGATGGCTGGCCCGGATTCATCCTCGGTACCGGACCCCCACGGCCGGGGTCGTGACCCTCGGTGTCTGGTCGATGTTGCTGGTCTTATCGGGGAGCTACGAACAGCTGTTCCAGTACTCACTCTTCTCGAGCTTCATCTTCCACGCGATTACCGCCTTGGCCTTGTTCACCCTCCGACGGAAACAGCCGGACATACCACGGCCCTATCGAGTCGTCGGGTACCCCTGGGTGCCGCTGTTGTTCCTGGTGGCGATGACGGGACTGGTGCTGAATACGTTCCGTGAGCGGCCCGTCGAGTCACTGCTCGGGGTTGGGATGGTGGCGCTGGGTGTCCCGTTCTTCCGATGGCGCCGACGGACCCTCGCCGCCGTAAGGCCCGAATGACGCGGTCGATGTCAGCCCTCCTCGAGGGTGAGCTCCAACCGGTCGAGCTCTTCCTCGATTCGATGGAAGGCGTCGTCGCCGATCTCGTCCTGGTCGCGGAGCCCGAGGACGGCGCTGCGTGCAGCAGCAAGAGCCTGCCGCCGGATCTTCGCGTCGGCGGACCTCGCAAGCGCCCGATCGGCGCGACCGTCTCGGGCGCTCTTGAGGTGCCGCGAGTATTCCTGCCGTACCGCTTCCGCGGCAGGAGATTCGTCTCCTTCGACGCTTGCCAGCGCCGCCCGGAGCGCGCGTTCCCGCGCGAGCCCGACCTCGCGGCCGACCGGATCGTTGTCTCGCAGATCGACCGCGCGGACCACCGCTTTGAGCGTCAGTCCCTGGATGACCAGCGTACCGAGCACGACCGAGAACGCCGTCAGCACAATCAGGTCGCGAAACTCGAAGGGTCCCCGATCCACGGCGGCTGGCAGCGCCAGCGCCGCCGCGAGCGTCACGATGCCCCTCATCCCGCACCAGGAGACGATGGCCGCCCCCCTGTAGGTGGGCGGGAGCATCGAGCGGGCGGGACGGGCGCCGACCACGCGGTTCTTGTACTTCACGACTATGACGTAGGCGAACACCCAGCCGATCCGCACGGCGATCACGGTGGCCAGAACGGCTGCCGCCACCACGAAGTACTGCGAGCGAATGGCCGGCTCGAGGCTTTCCAGAATCGGCCGGATCTGCAGACCGATCAGTACGAACGCAAGCACATTCATCACGAAGACCACGGTGTCCCAGACCGCGTACGACGGGATGCGGATTCGGGCGGGCGTGCGCTCCGGTGCGCGGCGGGCGACCGCGATCGCGAAACACACCATCGTCAGCACCGGCGACAAGCCGAGGTGATCGGCGAGCAGCCAGATCCCGAATGCGCTGACGAACTGCAGCACGATCGCGCTCGGGACATCCTCGACGTCTCGAGTGAGGCGAAGTACCAGCCAGGCGAGCGCCGGCCCGGCGACGACGCTGCCGATCACGGCGAAGGCGAACGCCGGGGCCACGTCGCGGATCGTGAACGCGTTGGTCACGGCCGCGCCCACCGCGAGCCGATAGATTATCAGCGCCGTCGCATCGTTGAGGAGGCTCTCGCCTTCGAGGATGGTCAAGATGTGGTGGGGCGGCCGCACGTGGCGGAGCACCGCGATCGCCGCCGCGGCATCCGGCGGCGCGACGACCGCGCCAAGCGCGATCGCGGTTGCCCACGGCATCGCCGGCACCAGCATCCGTGCCACGCACGCCACGATCACGGTCGTCACAATCACCGCGACGACGACAAGGCCGGTGAGCGGCGCCCAGTTCTCCTTCAGATCGCGCGGAGATGCGTCGTAGGCGGCGTCCAGCAGCACCGGCGCGACGAAGAGCGCGAGCGCCAGATCCGGCTCGATGTGGAAGACAGGGACGCCGGGCACGAAGGCGAGCATCGCTCCGCCGAGCGCGAGGAACGCCGGATACGGCGCGCCCACGCGGCGCGCAATCGCGGTGAGTACCACCGCCGCCAGCAGAAGACCGATCAGCGATTCGAGCGAAGCCACCGTGAGTGTCCACAGTACACGGTTGGTGAGTGCCCAAGCTGAAGCTTGGGCCTACGTACTGAAAGCTTGCGCCTACGTGCGAAGCGTCCGTTGTCCTTCGCCCGCCGTCCCTCCGTACGTAGGCCCGAGCTTCAGTACGTAGGCCCGAGCTTCAGCTCGGGCATGACGTCGCTCACGATCTCGAACGATCGCAGCCTCGCCGCCTGATCGAAGATGTGCGCCGTCACGAGCAACTCGTCGGCCGCGGTCTGCTGCAGGAACGACGCGATGCCGGATCGCACCGTTTCGCGGGCGCCCACCACAGCGTAACGCAAGGTGTGCTCCACCGTGGCGCGCTCGGACTCGGACCAGTACCCGTCCATCGTATCTACGGGCGGGGGAAGCTGGGTGGGCGTGCCCCGACGCAGGTTGATGAACTGCTGCTGCACGGAGGTGAACGATCGCCGCGCGTCCGCATCCGTGTCGGCCGCGACCACGTTGAGCGCGGCCATCACGTACGGGCGTTCGAGCGCGTCCGAGGATCTGAACTCACGGCGATACACGTCGAGCGCCGGCAGCAGGTGATCGGGCGCGAAGTGCGACGCGAAGGCAAACGGCAGCCCAAGAGCTGCGGCCACGCGCGCGCTGAACCCGCTCGAGCCGAGCAGCCAGATCGGGACGCGCAGTCCCTCGCCCGGTATCGCGTGCACACGCTGTCCGGGTGATGCCCGCCCGAGGAGCGCTCGCAACTGCTGCACGTCCTGCGGAAAATCCTCTTCCGCCTGAATCGCCTGGCGCCGGAGCGCCATCATTGTTTCGCGATCGGTGCCCGGCGCCCTGCCGAGACCAAGATCGATCCGGCCCGGAAACAGGGATTCGAGCGTGCCGAACTGCTCGGCGACGACGAGCGGGCTGTGATTGGGCAGCATGATGCCGCCCGCGCCGACACGGATGCGCGAGGTGCCGGCGGCCACGTGGGCGATCACGATGGCGGTCGCCGAGCTCGCGATGCCGGGCATGTTGTGATGCTCGGCCAGCCAGAACCGCCGATAGCCCAGATGTTCGGCGTGCTGCGCCAGCTCCAGCGAACGGCGGAACGCCTCGGCGGCGGTGGTGCCGGCGGCGACGGGCGCGAGATCGAGAACAGAAACAGGAACCGTGGTGATCACCGTCGAGTCGCCTCCAGCCAGCCACGCACCCTGACGTATACTGCCCGCGCCGGGCGCCAATGCTCCATTCTCGTCGACAATTCCTGCAGTCGGCGCTCGCGATGCCGGGACTGCTGGCCGTGCAGTCTCCGTCGCGCCCGCGTGTCATCGTGCTGGGCGCCGGCCTCGCTGGCTTGTCCGCAGCGGCGGAGCTCGATCGCACCGGGTTCGACGTCCTGATCCTCGAAGCCCGCACCCGCGCCGGGGGCCGCGTCTACACGATCCGCGAGCCGTTCTCGGATGGCCTCTACGCAGAAGTCGGCGCGGCGCGCATCCAGGACTCTCACGCGTTCACGATGCGCTACGTGAAGGAGTTCAGCCTCGCGCTCGACCCGTTCTTCCCGACCGAAGGGTCCGCCATCGTCCGCGTCGCCGGCAAACGCCTCGTGGTGCCGCCGCGCATGCCTCCCGATATCACCCAGGTGCCGCTCGACTTCACCGATGAGGAACGCAAGACAGGCATGCGCGGCAGCTTCGGGAAGTATCTGTTCTCGCATCTGGGCGAGCTCGGCGATCCCACGGCCGCGGATTGGCCCGCGAAGGACCTGAGCGCCTTCGAGCGATCGATCGCGGACTATTGCCAGGCGCAGGGCGCATCGCCGGGATTCCTGCACATGCTCGGGATGGGGCACGATCTCGACGGCATGTCGGCGCTGCAGCTGCTGCGCGACACGGCGGTCGGGATGACCACGCAGGTCTGGTACAAGATTCGCGGCGGCAACGATCAGCTCCCCAAGGCGTTTGCGGCCGCTCTTGCCTCGAAGATTCAATACGGCGCGCCGGTGGTGCGTCTCGAGCAGGACTCCTCCTCGGTGCGCGCTGTCTATCTCCATGCCGGCACGCCGGTGACGGTGACCGGCGATTTTCTCGTCAGCACGATTCCGCTGCCGGTGATGCGGCGCATCGAGGTCGCGCCGGCGCTGTCGCCGTTGAAGCGCGCCGCGATCGACGAAGTGGACAACATCGCCATGGCGCGCGTCTATCTGCAGTCGCGGCGACGCTTCTGGCTGGAGCGCGGCGAGAGCGGATGGGCGCAGACCGACGATCCAATCGATGTCTGGGATTACACGCGCGATCAGCCGGGTACGCGCGGTATCCTCGGCGCCTATACGAGCGGCCGCATGGCGCGGCAGATCACGGCCCGCGATCCGGCGGAACGCGGCCCGTTCGTGCTCGAGATGATGGAGCAGGTGCACCCGGGCATCCGCGAGCATTTCGAGGGCAGCGCGTCGTACAGCTGGATCACGGATCCGTGGGTGCAAGGCGCCGCCGCCGAGTTCAAGGCGGGACAGCTGTCGAAGTTCTACGCCGCCATACGACAGCCCGAAGGGCGTATCCACTTCGCCGGCGAGCACACCTCGCCGTGGAACGGCTGGATGAACGGCGGATTGGAGTCAGGCCACAGGGTGGCGGACGAGATCAAGGCGCGACGACAAGGATAGGTGTGGGGACAGGCCTCGTCAGAATTCAGCCGAGGCCTGTCCCCTTACCATCCCGATCGGGGCTCGAAGGGTCAGACGTCTGCCGCGGCATCGGGGTTCGAAGGGGACAGGCCTCGGGAGTGATTCTGACGAGGCCTGTCCCCGCATTCTGCAGTCGTCACCGCACTTCAATCTGCGCGGCCTCGATATCCGTCGGGATGAACTCCCGATCGACGAGGCCGCGGACGTCGAGATGCCGCTCGAGGATGCCAGACTCGAGCGCCATGTCCGCGATCGTCTGCATCTCGTCGTCTCTGGGCGTCAGCATCCGATAGCTCACGCGATCCTTCGGGTGCGTCAGCACGTAGCGCACGAGACTCTCGTCCTGGCGGAAGTAGGGCGAAACGAGCTTCGCGGCGTCGACGCGATGTGTCTCGGCCCACTCGCCGCTTTCGGCAATGCCGCGAACGAGATCGCGGACCACAGCCGGCCGCTCGGCAATGAGCCGATCGGTCACCACCAGCACGCAGGAGATGAACCGGGGCCAGATATCCTTGGCGTGATACAGCACCCGGCCCGAGCCGTCGAGCTCGGCCCGTGCCGCATGCGGTTCGCCGATGAAATACGCGTCGATCGCCTTCGCGGCGAGCGCGCTGGGCATGTCGGGCGGCGCCATTTCAACGAAGCGAATCGTGGCTGGATCGACGCCCTGATCCTTCATCAGCTTCCGGATGACCAGGTACTGGTTGCTGGCCTTGTTCGGAATCGCGAAGACGCGGCCTGCGAGGTCCCGCAACGACGTCGCCGGCAGATCCGTTCGCACCATGACCGTCGATCCGTCGCGGTGACCGAGATACGCGATCCTGATCTTGACGCCCTGTTCCCACAGCTTCATCGCGAGCGGCGCAATCATGAACGTCGCGTCGAGCCGGCCGCTCTTCACCGTTTCGACGACGGTCGGGAAGTCGGTGAAGCGCTGCGACTCGAACCGGGTGGACCGGCTGGTCTTCGACGCGTAGTCGGTGACCGGACACGTCAGATGGCATGTCACCGGCAGGAAGCCGACGGCAAGCGTCTGACGTGGGCCCGATGCCGTCTCGGCGGACGGCTCCTTCACCGCCTGCTGCCACGGACGGAAGCGGAGGATGCCAAGCAGCGCGACGAACGCGATGGCGCCGGCGCCCCATCTGACGAGCGGCGAAGAAACTGGGCTCATGGGTTTACTCCGGAAGCAGCCGTCTCCGCCAACTGGCCGTTCGCGGCGGTATCTTCCGATTCGATTCCGAGAACCGTGAGGATCCGGTGGACGGCGGCGACGACCTGCGGATGCGTCAGCGCCCTGGGCCGGGGCACGTCGAGCACGATCTCGTCGCGAATGCGGGCCGGTCGCTCCGACAGCACCAGCACGCGATCCGCCAGCTGCGCCGCTTCCTCGATGTCGTGCGTGACGAGGACGACGGTACGGGGCTGCTCGCGAAGAATCCGGGCCAGCTCGCGCCGCATCTTCAAGCGCGTCAGGTAATCGAGCGACGAAAAGGGCTCGTCCATCAGGAGCAACGGGGTTTCGCCACCTACCGCGCGCGCCAGCTCCACGCGCTGCCGCATGCCGCCCGAGAGCTGGTGCGGGTAGACCGCGGCAAATGCCTGCAGACCGATCAGCTCGAGCAGCGCCTCGGTTCGCCGCCTGCGCTCTGCGAGGTCCGGCACCTGCTCGAGACCGAGCATGATGTTCTCGCGCACGGTGAGCCACGGAAACAGACCGTCCTGCTGGAAGACCATCCGCAGGCGCGCCGGACGATCGACCGTGCCGGCGCTCGGCGCCAGCCATCCCGAGCAGACGTTGAGCAGCGTCGTCTTGCCGCAGCCCGACGGGCCGACGAGGGCGACGAACTCGCCGTCGCGCACCTCGACGTCGATGCCCTCGAGCACGCTCACGGTGTCGAAGGCCACAGTGACGCCATCCAGCCGGAGGAGCGCCCGCGACGGACCGCGCGTCATCGCTCGTATCCCCACCGCACGCTCGGAATCCGCGTCAGCTGCACGAGCAGTCGATCGAGGCCGGCGCCAATGACGCCGATCACGACCATCGCGGCCGCAAGCAAGTCGATACGCAGCCCGTTGCGCGCGTCCCAGACGGCAAATCCCAGGCCGTCCCGGCCGGCGATCATCTCCGCCGCCACCACCACCAGCCACGAGAGGCCAGCCGCCACCCGCAGCGTGGTGATGACCTGCGGCGCAATCGCCGGCAGCGTGACCGCACCGAGCAGCCGCGCGCCGCTGATCCCGAGATCCCGGGCGACCCGGAAAAACACGCTGGGAATGTTTGCCACCGCCGCCGTCGTCGAGAGCACAATCGGGAAGAATGCCGCCATGAAGATCAGGAAGATGGCGGGCGGATCGCCAATCCCCAGCCACAGGATCGCGAACGGGATCCAGGCCAGGGGCGACAGGCTCCTGAAAAAGTTGACGATCGGGAGGAAGGCATCCCGGGCTCGCGCCGAATGGCCCAATACCAGGCCCGCCGGCACGCCCAGGGCGACGGCGAGCAGAAACCCAGAGGAGACGCGGAACAAGGATGCGATCGCGTCGTTGACCAGCCTGCCGCTGCGAAGCTCCAATGCCACGCCGCGCGCCACATCCCACGGATGTGGAAAGAGCGAAGGAGGGAACACACCGCTCGAGGCCACGGCGGCCCACACCAGCACCAGGACTGCAGGCGTCAGGATCGCGAGCAGAAGGCCGAGACTCTGTGAACGAGGTCGAGGCATCGAGGGGGTACGGACCACGAAGGTGCGCGGAATCCCGGTAGTATGTCACGCGGCTTTCGATCGGTTCGGTGCTCCTCGAAAAAACGGCGCCTCTCTAATGTGAATACGCGAGGCTTGCGGTCGTACCGGCGGCCCCTCCGGCCACTCGACGCTGCTACGATCGTCTGTCCGCCCCCGGCCAGTCCTTGATGCCCCGTTGCCTCCTCCTCGTCACGATGGCTGCCGTGCTCGTCGCCGCCTCCGGCTGCTCGTCGTGCCGGCGCGAGCCCGACGTCGCGCCCGAAGCCTATCGCGAGGCGGTCACCGCGTTCTACACCGGCCTCGCGGCGATGCAGACAACGCAGGAAGTGCTGGCGCGCACGAAGTTCGATCGGGTCGTCGCGCTGGTGCCGCACGAGCCCGCCGGATGGGCCAACCTCGGGCTGCTCCTCCTGCGACAGCAGGAAATCGACCAGGGCGCCGAGAAGCTGACGAAGGCCGCGGAGCTGGCGCCCGACAGCGCGGCGATTCAACGCCTCCTCGCGCTGGCGGAAGGCCGGCGAGGCAACCTGACCGCGGCGTTGGGACACTGGCGGCGCGCGCTGGAGATCGATCCCGACGATCTCGAGGCGGCCTATTCGCTGGCGCTCGAGACCGAACGGCAGGGCGGCGCCGACCACGACGCCGAGGCGCAGCGGCTGCTCGAGCAGCTGGTCAAGCGCCGTGGCAACCTGGCAGCGCGGCTGGAATCTCTCCGTCTGGCCGCCAAGCGCAGTGATGTCGCGGCCCTGCGGGCGGCCGCGGGGCCGCTGTCCGACGCGTCGAAATCGTGGTCGCCGCAGGCCCAGGAGCAGCTGAAGGCAGTCGTCGCGACCGCCGAGGCGAACCCGCGCGCCGCCGCCACGCGGGTCGCGTTCCTGAAGAACTTTCTCCTTCGCGAGCCGATCTACCGCGTCGCGCTCGCCGAGGTGACGACCCCGCGCGAGGAAGTGGGCCAGCCGTTGACGCGGTTCCTGCGGATGAAGAACCCGGATCCGCAGCCGGCGCCCGCCGACGAGGACCTCAGGTTCTCGCTCGAGGCCGTTCCCGGGCGCGCCAAATGATGCGACATGGGCCGGCCCGGTCTCGCTGACCGGGGAAGGCAACGAGGCGGTAGCGATGGCCGACGCCGGGCACGTGCGGATTGCCGGCACGCCGGTGGTTGCCGCGTGCAGGGGCACCACGGGGATCACCGCGGTCGCGGCCGCCGATCTGAACTACGACTTCCGAACCGATCTGATCGCGACCGGCGCCGGTGGCACCTGCGTGCTGCAGCAGCAACCGGACGGGCGATTTTCTGACGCGACGGCCGCCGCGAAGCTTCCGGACGACGTCCGGCGAGCGCCGGCGGTTGGGGTCTGGCCTGCGGACGTCGACACTGACGGCGATCTCGATCTGGTCCTGGCGCGACAGGACGGGTCGCCGCTGGTCGTGCGGAACAACGGCGACGGCACGTTCGCCGTCCGTGATCCGTTTGCGGCGATTGCCAAGGCGCGCGCGTTCGCCTGGGCGGACTTCGACGGCGAGGGCGTGCCCGATGCGGCGTTCGTCGACGAGTCCGGCACCGTTCACGTGCTCCTCAATCAGCGCGCCGGCGGCTTCGAGAGCCAGTCGCTGCCGTTCGCTGCCGGCCAGGCGCTCGCCATAGCGCCAGCCGAACTGAACGGCGACGGCATCCTGGATCTGCTCGTCTGTGGACGCGACGGCTCGCTTACCCGGCTGTCGAGAGATGCCATCAATCGCACGTGGCACGCGGACGCGATCGCGCGCGTCGATGCGCTGCCCGCTGCCGAGCCGGGCGCTGCGCGGCTGGTGCTCGGCGATCTGGACAACAACGGCGCGACCGATGTGATCGTGGCGACGGCGTCGGGGTCGCGTGTGCTGCTGGGGACCCCCGAAGGCAAGTTCACGCCGCTGAAAGCACCGCTTCGCGTTGACGTCCGAGGCGTCGCCGACGTCGATGGCGACGGCCGGCTCGACGTCGTCGGCCTGGTGAACAGGCAGCCGTCGCTGGCCACAAGCCGGGGCTCGAAGTCGTATCACTGGCAGGTGCTGCGGACACGCGCCACCACCGTCACGGGCGATCAGCGGATCAACTCGTTCGGCATTGGCGGCGAGATCGAGCTGCGGTCGGGGCTGCACGCGCAGAGGCAGCCGATTACGTCGCCGGTCGTGCACTTCGGGCTGGGCGACGCGACGCGGGCCGAGGTCGTGCGCATCGGCTGGCCGAACGGCGCGCTGCAGTCCGAGTTCAACACTGCAGCCAACCAGTCGGTGAAAGCGACCCAGCGCCTCAAGGGTTCGTGTCCGTGGCTGTTTGCCTGGAACGGGCGCGAGATGGCGTTCGTGACCGATCTGATCTGGCGATCGCCGCTCGGGCTCCGCATCAACGCGCAGGCAACGGCGGACGTGCTGATGACCGAGGACTGGGTCAAGGTGCGCGGCGACCAGCTGGTGCCGCGCGATGGCGCCTACGATCTGCGGATCACCGCCGAGCTCTGGGAAACGCACTTCTTCGATCTCGTGTCGCTGATGGCGGTCGATCACCCGGTCGGGACCGAGGTGTTCGTCGACGAGCGCTTCGCGGTGCCGGCGCCGGCGCTGAAGGTGATTCCCACCGGCCCTGTCGGCTCGTTCGCCTCGGTCCGCGACGACCAGGGGCACGACGTCTCGGAGCTGGCCGGCTCGCGGGACTCGCGACACGTCGACTTCGCCGGCCGCGGCCGCTATCAGGGGATCACGCGGCCGCATCATGTGGAGATGGAGCTGCCCGAGGCGGCGCCGCGCAGCGGACCGCTCTGGCTGATCGCACAGGGCTGGGTGCATCCGACCGACAGCTCGATCAACCTCGCCGTGGGGCAGGGGTCGCAGGCGAAGCCCGAGGGCCTGTCGCTGCGGGTCGCGGATCGGAGCGGCCGGTTTCGCACGGTACGCGCGGGCCTCGGATTCCCGTCGGGCAAGGACAAGACAGTCCTGATCGATCTCACCGGCCTTCTGCCGGCGACCGGTCCCCGCCGGTTACAGCTCGCGACGAACCTCGAGATCTTCTGGGATCGCCTGGCCTGGGCGGTGGGGCGGCCTGACGTGTCGATCGCGCCGCGCCGCCTCGATCTGCTGACGGCCGATCTCGGCTTTCGCGGCTATTCGGCCACGGTGCAAGCCGATCCCAGCTCCCCGGAGCGCCCGCGCTACACGGTGGAGAGCACGGCCAGCCGGTGGCGCGACCTCGAGGGTTATTACACCCGTTTCGGCGATGTCCGCCCGCTGCTCACGACAGTGGACGACCGCTACGTCATCATGAACGCCGGCGACGAGCTCCGCCTGCGGTTCCGGGAGGCGCCGCCGCCGGCAGCTGGCGTCGTGCGTGATTTCGTCGCCGTCGGCGACGGATGGGTGAAGGACGGCGACTACAATACGGGGTTCTCGCGCACGGTGCTGCCGCTGCCCACGCACCGGCGCGCCCGATACGACACGCCGCCGGCCGATCTCGAAGACGATCCCGTCTACCGCCAGCACGCGGCAGACTTCGCCGAGTATCACACGCGATACGTGACCGCGGGCGCCGTTCGCGACGCCCTGCGCGTGCCGCGCGTGAACGATGTGGAGGCGGGGCTTCAGCCCCGCGTTCAGTGATCAGATGAAACGTTACGCCAGGCCCTTGCTCGCGGTGGTGTTGGTTGCGCTCCTTCTCACGCCGTTCCTGATGCGGCGGTTCGGATCGCAGGCGCGCGTGCTGCCATCGGCGAGCCATCCCGACTCGCTGGCGCGGTACGGCTTCCGGCTGACGGAATCGTCGCAGGCTGCGGGGCTTCGCGTCGTGCACGAGGCGCCGACGCTCGATCCCCAGCTCGCGCACATCATGCCGCAGATTGCGTCGATGGGCGCGGCGGTCTCGGTCGTGGACGTGGACGCCGACGGCCTGCCGGACGTCTACGTCACCAACAGCCGCGAAGGGTCGCGCAATCACCTGTTTCGCAACCAGGGAAACGGCACGTTCGAGGACATCGCCGAGCGGCTCGAGCTGGCCGATCTGAATCAGCGTGAGGTCGGCGTGTCGATGGGCGCGGTCTGGGGTGACTACGACAACGACGGGTTCGAGGATCTGTTCCTCTATCGCTGGGGCCGGCCCGAGCTGTTTCACAACGAGGGCGGCCAGCACTTCACCCGCGTCAGCGGCGACACCGGCCTGCCGTCCTGGGCCAATATCAACACCGCGGTCTGGCTCGACTTCGATCGCGATGGACGGCTCGATCTGTTCGCGGGCGGCTATTACCCCGAGTACGTGAACCTCTGGAAGCTCGCCAACACCCGGATGATGCCGGAGAGCTTCGAGTACGCCAACAACGGCGGCCGCAAGTATCTGTTCCGCAATCTTGGCCACGGACGCTTCGAGGAAGTCAGCGCGAAGGTCGGTATCCAGTCGCGCCGCTGGGCGCTGGCCGCGGTGGCCGCCGACCTGGGCGGCACCGGCTATCCGGATCTGTTCATCGCGAACGACTACGGCGTGTCGGAGCTGTTCATGAACGACGGCGGCCGGTTCCGCGAGGTCGGCCGTGATGCGGGCGTCGGCTACGCGCCAAAAAGCGGGATGAACGCGTCGGTCGGCGATGTCCTGAACCAGGGGCGATTCGCCATCTACGTGTCGAACATCTCGGAGGAAGGCATTCTCCTCCAGGGCAACAATCTGTGGGTGCCGTCCGGCGACCCGTCGCCGATCCCGAAGTTCGAGAATCTCGCGCGTGCGATGGGCGTCGATCTCGGCGGCTGGAGTTTCGGCGCGCAATTCGCGGATCTCAACAACGACGGCTTCCTCGATATCTATCTGGCCAACGGTTACGTGTCGGCCGATCGCCGCGCCAGCTACTGGTACGACTTTTCGAAGGTCGCCGGCGGGCACGCGCGCGTAATCTCGGATGCGTCGAACTGGCCGGCCATGGGCACGCGCAGCCTCGCCGGCTATCAGCAGAAGCGCGTGTGGATCAGCGACGGCGCGGGGCGGTTCGTCGATGTCGCGCAGATGGTGGGCGCCACCGATCGCTATGACGGACGGTCGGTCGCGATCGCCGATCTCTCCAATCGCGGCGCCCTCGACGTCATCGTCGCCAACCAGCGCGGCCCGCTCCTCCTGTATCGCAACGACGTGGCACCCGATCGGCAGTGGATCGCGTTCGAGCTCGAGGGATCCTGCCGATCCGATCGGGCGACGACGCCGTGCACGAATCGGAGCGCGATCGGGGCGACGGTCACGGTGTTTTGGAACGGCCAGCAGCAGCTGCAGGAAGTCTCGGGCGGCTCGGGGTTCTGCTCGCAGAACCAGCGGCGGCTCCACTTCGGCCTCGGTCCCCGTGCGACGATCGAGAGAGCCGTCGTACACTGGCCGTCGGGCAAGGTGCAGGAACTGGCCCGGCCTTCGGGCAACCGGGTGCACAAGATCGAGGAACCGGCATGACGACTCAGGCTGTCGCCGGCGTGGCGGCCGAATCCAAGACGCCGCGGCGCTTCACCTTCGACCACCGCTACCTGGCGCCGATCCTGGTGACCTTCGTGCTGGTGGGGGGGCAGCTCACCTTCGGCTTCCTCGAGAGCTGGTCGCGGACGTTTCTGGCCATCGCGACGGCCATCGGCGTGGAGCTGGTCGTCAGCCGCCTGCTCTTCGGCAAGTGGCCCCACCTGGCGAGCGCCTACGTGTCCGGCATCAGCGTCGGGATGCTGATCCGATCACCCGCGTTCTGGCCTTACGCGCTGTGTTCGGCGATCTCGATCGTCTCGAAATACGTCCTGCGCGTAAAGGGCCGCCACATCTTCAATCCGTCGAACTTCGGCGTCGTGGCGATGCTTGTGCTCGCCGCCGACCAGGTCGCCGGTCTCAGCATCCAGTGGGGCAACACCCTGCTGCCGATGGTGATCGTCTGGATATTCGGCTCGGTGATTCTCTACATCATCGGCCGGCTGCACATCACCGTCACCTACGTGCTCTCGTTCATCTTCTTCGCCGTGATCCGCGCGGCGGTGACCGGGCATCCCTTCCTCGGGGAGGTTGCGCCGATCACCGGCCCGATGTACCAGCTCTACATCTTCTTCATGATCACGGACCCGAAGACGACCGTGCATCCGAGGTGGGCACAGTGCCTGGTCGCGTTCCTCGTCGCCGCCCTCGAGGCCACCTTCCGCCTCATGGAGTTCGTCCACGCGCCGTACTACGCGCTCTTCATCGTCGGGCCGACGGCGAACCTGATTGAGATTGCGCTGACGAATCGAAGGAAGAAGGACTAGGACGAAGGCCCGACTAAAGTCGGGCCCTACTGCAGATCGTCGTCCAGCGACAGCAGCAGGGCCGCAGATCGTCCTCCAGCGACAGCGGTCGTCCCGCGACAGCAGTAGGGCCGCACTTCAGTGCGGCCACCCTCGTGCGAAGCACGCCCTCCCGCAAGCGCGCCCCTCGCGCGTAGCGCGTCCTTGCTCAGACCCGGCCGAGGATCTTGGCCTGGTTGGCGAGAATCTTCTTCTGGTTGGCCTCGATCGTCTTCTGGTTGGCCAGCACTCGATCGAGCTTCTTCTGGTTGGCGATGATGGTCGCCTGATTCGTCTTGATCGACCCCTGATTCGCAATCACCTTCGTCTGGTTCTGCAGGATCTTCGTCTGATTGGCCAGCACTTGTTTTTCGGACATCGCTTCCCTCTCAGTCGTAGGCCCGAGCTTCAGCTCGGGCGATCTTGGCCCGACTGAAGTCGGGCCCTACTGCAGCGATCTGGCCTACCTGGCCCGACTGAAGTCGGGCCCTACTGCAGTAGGGCCGCACTTTAGTGCGGCCTGGTGTACTGCCCCGGTTCCGCCCCGAAGCGGTGCGAGCTTACGTATTCGCCCGGCCGTGCACAATCGCGCGATTGTACCAGGGACCCCGCCGCAAAGAGGGGTGTCCGAAGCCGCAGCGCTCGAGCAGGCGATCGATCTCGGCCTCCCCGGCATGCAGCTTCGAAGCGGAACCCACGAGGTCCGAGGCCAGCACCGGATACCAGTCACGACGGCGCCGATCCAGCAGGCCAGCGGTATCGAACGGCTCGATGGCTCGATCGATGCGAGCCAGCAGGTCGTCACGCTGACCCCCACGCGGGCCGTCCATCGCCGCCAGCGAGCAGGCGGCGAGCTCGGGCCCGAAATCGGGATGGCCCGACAGCAGAAATCCCGGCGCAAGTGACGGCCTCCCGAGCCGCCGGACCGCCTCGCTGAAGCTCGCCGCGGCGAAATAGAGCAGGCTCAACTGCTTGAATAGCGGCGGGTCGGCCATCGTCGCGTAGAGCGCGGCGACCAGGCGCTCGGTGGCGTCGAGCTCCGACAGCGTGACGTGCTCATAATCGCTCAAGGCACGCTCGCGGTCGTCACCAGCAGACGTCCGTTCCAGGATGTCGAGCAGGCGATGGATGCCGAGGAGCGCGAGCGGAAAGCCGGTCGAGAGCAGCGGGTCGATCACGCCCGCAGCGGAAGGCACCAGCGCCCACGCCCTGCCCGCCACCTGGCGACTGCGGAACGCCAGTCTCGGCGAGTGCACGAAAGGCAGCGCCGGCCGCGCCGATCGGAACTGCGCTCCCACGGACGGCAGGCGTGCCATCAGCCGTTCCCAGGCCGGCGCGCCGTCCGAGGCCTTCAGCGCGGCCGCGAACGAATCGGTCAGCGCTGCGCCCGCGCTGGTCAGGCCGTTGTTGAACCGCAGCATCCAGATCCAGCCGCCAGGAAACACGTGATGGAGCGCGGCGGCGTCCACCGGATAGGGCGGCGCGCCATCCGACGGCATCGACCGCTCCCACGGCTCGACGTCGGCGAAGTGTGTGAACAGCGCCTGCGTCGGCGGCAGCCACTTGCACCGCGCATCCTCGAGCCCCAGCGTGTTGTGCAGGAAGCCGCGGGGCCCCGTGGCGTCGATGACGAACCGCGTTGAGATCCGGACGGTGCGGCCCTCGCGCGTGCCTTCGAGAGTGGTCCGATCCCCCTCCTGACGGACCCGTTCGAGACGTGTCGCGTCCAGGAAGATCGCGCCCGCCGCTTCGGCTTCTCGAACCAGCGCATGGTCGAAATCGGGCCGATACCAGTGTGTGTCCGCGATCTCGTCGTGCGGGCTCGCCGCAACCAGCAGCTGCCGCCCGTGCCCGTCGTCGTCCGCGAATGGCTCGTCGAGACGATGAAAGTAGAACGTGAACCCACGCTTCAGGCCGACGGCGACGTCAGGATGGCTCTTCCGCCACGTGCCCCATTTCGAGAACGTGCGAATACGAGGCAGATTGCAGCGATCGGCCAGTTCCTCGATCAGCAGGTTGGCCAGCGGCGTGGAGGATTCGCCAATCACGAACCGCGGATGGCGGCCACGCTCGAGGAGCACGACGCGGCGGTCGCGCTGCCGCAGGGCCATCGCGATCAGCGATCCGGCGAAGCCCGAGCCCACCACCGCGACATCCGAGTCGACGGTCGTGACTGGCGCCAGCGTCACGACTCGAACGCTCCGCAGCGCGCGCACGCGGCTGGTGGACCGCTCACAATCTGTTCGAGATTCATGGCGTGCAGTCGCGTCTTGCGGCGCTCGAAGCACACGGGGCAGCGGGCGAACCGCTGCAGGTCCCAGAGGTCGACGAAGACGCAGCCGCGAGCGCCTGCAGCCGCGAGGCCAATCGCAAGGCTGCGTTCGACGTCTTCGAGCGACGGCTCGCGGAAGACGCCGGATGCCGCGAGCGCCTCCATCGTGCCGTTCCCCGAGCGAGTGGGCACCAGCGAGACGACGGACGCGCCCGCCGCAAACGCGACATCGATCGATCGGATCAGCCAGGCGTCCTGATCCTCCGCTGCCACGAACGGCGGCGAGACCAGCAGGAACACACGCACGGCGACCCCGCGGCTGCGCAGCGACGCGGCCGCAGACCCGAAGTCGTCGACGGTGAACCGCTTGTTGAGCAGGTCGAGGGCGGCTGGATTCGCGGTCTCGAGGCCTATCGCCACCTCCAGCGCTGGCTGCACAGCGCTTGCAGCGACCTGTCGATCCAGCGCGTCGAGCAGGAAATCGATTCGCGATTCGATCAGGGCCGGGTGCGATTCGACGATGACGCGATCGAGCCCCTCGAGACATGCGGCGATGTCGCCGTAGTCCGAGACCGGAACCGCGCGCGGATCAAGAAAGCTGCCCGCGTTATACAGCTTGAGCGCGGTGACTGTCGGATTCGAGCCGCGCAGCTCTTCTCTTGCTGCGGCAATCTGCTCGGGAATGGCGCCGGGCGGCGTGTCGATCTCGATCGTGTGTTTCCAGAGGTCGCACATCGTGCAACGCCAGGGGCACTCGCGACCGGTCAGGAAGACCGTAGCAACTCGCGCGATCTGTCCGTCGGCCGTGCGTTCGTCCTCGACGACGATGCCCTGGTGACGGCGGGGGTCGAGGACCGCGCGGCCGCCGCGGCGCTCGAGGACGAACTGGTCGCGCGCCAGGGCGCCTGCGGGAAAGCTCACATTCACGTATACAAGCGCTCGAAGGCCTGCCGGTACGTGCGTTCGGTCTGGGCGAAGCGCGTGCGCATGGCGGGTGCCGGCATCGCGCCATGCTGGAAGCGCCGCTTCGGATAGACCGGCATGTCGCAGCCGGTGACCGCCTTCACGCCGCGCCGCACGATCTCGCCCTTGAGCGCGTAGAGCGTCGGCACATCGTACCGGGTGAGCGACGCGAACGGGATGCCTTCGGCTACCTCGATCACATCCGGCCGCGTGTACGGGCTGAAGCCATCGAACCCATATTGCACCGCGGGCGCATACGTGCGGACATAGCTGCGGCTGAGCCCGCCCGTGTAGGTCAGCGAGTGCTTGATGCGGCCGACACCCCAGCCTTCCTGGTACAGCATCAGGTTGTCGACGACGCTGCGAATCGTCAGCTCGGGGTTCTCTTCGATAGGGTAGTCCTTCAGATTTTCGTCGCCGCCGTCACCGTCCACGATGTGTCGCCACTCCGGGTAGCGCGCCCGGATGCCCTTGCACAACCGCAAGCCCATGGCGGCGCACTGCACGTCCAGCTCTTTGTAATCCTCCAGCACGCGAAGCGTGTCATCGATGTCGAGCTCCTCGGGCGAAGCGGCGACTTCCTCGAGGAACAGCGACAGGCCCACGTCGTCCAGGAACGTGCGCGCCTGCTCGACGTCGGGACCGCCGCCCAGGTTCAGGACGAACGCCTTCAGCCGCGCAGGCGACAGGCCCAGGCGCAGCATGACGTGATAGAGCACCAGGAACACCGACCCGCTGTCGATGCCGCCCGAGAACGCCACGCCAATCGGCTCGCGCTCGTCGACACTGCGCAGCCACTTCGCGCACTCGTCCGCGAGCGCGCCGATATAACGGCGGCCGATCTCGTCAAGGTCCGGCGGCAGCGTGCCGCGCGCCGGCGCGAAGAATCGGGTGTAGGTCGGATCCGGGTCAGGGCAGCCGACGAGCGTGAGATCGACGACGTAATGCGCCGGGACCATCCGGGTGTAGCTCGGATGGAACTGGCCGGCCAGTCCTGCATCGTCGAGCGCGTCGTGCAGGGTGTCGATGCGGTCGGCCACGAGCAGCGCGGGGCCGTCCTGTCGCTTCGCGAGAAAATAGCGCATCGGCCGATCCATCGAGCGCGCCAGCTTGACGTGGATCCCGTCGATCGCGACCAGAGCGAACGATCCGTCGATTGCGCGCACCGCAGCCGGATCCCCGCTGAGCACGCGCCGCCGCGCCTCGTCGAGGTCCATGTTGTGAAGCCGGTTCCGGTGGGGATCGAGAAGGTCGACGACGCGGTCAAGGGGACGGTGCATGACAGGCTTCAGCCTACAGGCTACAGGCTTCAGGACGGACGTAGGCCCAAGCTTCAGCTTGGGCGGCGTCAATCGATCGGACAGTCGTTCGACAGAAATCCAATCGACGTCAGGTCCATGACGTTGACGTTGCCGACGGGGTGGTTGTACATGCTGCGATCGGGGTCGGTGCCGGGCGCGCCGATGACGACGCGCGTGCCGCCGACTTTCATGCCGATGCCGCTGTCGGACAGCGCGCTCTTTCGAATCAGGCCGACGACCTCCACGAGGTGGCCGTTGTGCTCCTTGACGACCTTCATCAGGTCTTTCGGGGCCGAGACACGAAAGTGGTGGCCCGTGACATCGGGTCCCCGCCTGACGCCCTCGCCCTCCGGTGCGGGCGTCGCGGTGAAGACACGGCCTTTCAGGCAGCCGCGCGTCGCGATCTCCACCGAGTCCTTGGGGATCTTCTTCGTTTCCGCTTCCTGGGGCGACGTCGCCACGAGCATCAGCACGAGGGGAAGAGTAATCACGATTTCAGCGTAGCACGGCGCAGCGCCGCGTGCGCGGCCCCGTCACGGACTGACACCGAGAGGGCCAGTCACGGACTGGCACGGATCGGGCCAGTCACGGATCGGGCCAGCCACGGATCACGCGGACATCCACGGATCAGATCTCGAGAATTCAGAAAGAACGATACCACTCCGTGTCACGGACTGACGCGGACGAGGCCAGTCACGGAGAGACACGGATCCGGCGAGTCACGGAACACACGGACACGCACGGATTGGAATAGTCAGGATGTAATCTGACAGTCGCTCATGGAGAGTGAGCCTGACGACTGCGCAGAAGATTATCAAAACGAAGGTGGGCGTCCTCGCGCTCGCACGACAGCTCGGCAACGTGTCTCAGGCCTGCACGATCATGGGCGACAGTCGGGACAGCGTCTACCGGTTCAAGGAGCTGTACGACACGGGTGGAGAAGAAGCGCTGCGCGAGATCCGTCGCCGCAAGCCCACTCTCCACAATCGTGTGGCGGGCGATCTCGAGGCCGCCATCGTCGCCGTGGCCATCGACCAACCCGCGTGGGGCAGATTCGGGTCGCCAACGAGCTGGCCAAGCAGGGGCTGCTGATCGCACCGGGCGGCGTCCGCTGCGTCTGGGTCCGGCATGACCTGACCACGATGCAGCAGCGCGTCAAGGCGCTCGACGCGAAGGTGGCCCAGGACGGTCGGATGCTGACTGAGGCGCCGCTGGCGGCGCTGGAGCGCGGGCAGCGGGAGAAAGAAGCCCATGGGGAATGCGACAGCCAGTGCCCCGGGTCCGGCGGGGCACAGGATACCTTCGACGTCGGCAACCTGAAGGGCGTCGGGCGGATCTCCCAACAGACCTGCATCGATACGGATACAAAGGTCGGATTCGCCAAGCTGTACACCGAAACCCCCGCGATCCTGGCGGCCGACTGGCTGAACGATCGCGTCGTCCCCTGTTTCGCGCCGTACGGGATCCCGCTGAGCCGTGGTCTCACCGATCGCGGCACCGAGTACTGTGGGGCACCGGATCGCCATCCCTCCGAGCGCGACCTCGCCGTGGACGAGATTGATCATTCACGCACCAAGACCCAGACCCCGCAGACCAACGGCATTGGCGAGCGGTTCACCCAGACGCGGCTCGACGAGTGTGACCGAGTCGCTTGTCGACAGCGGCTCTCTGCCACCCTCGAGGACCTGCAGGCCGATCTCGACCGGTTCCTCGATGACGACCATACGAACCGCCCGCATCAGGGCCGCTGGTGCGACGGCACGACGCCGCTGCACACGTGTCTCGAGAGCCTCGAACTCGCCCAGGAGACGCAGATTGCCTCGCGCGCGAGGGTCTTACAGCGACTGTCAGATCAAGTCCTGGCTTTCACACACGGATCGATCTCGAGAATTCAGAAGATCCGTGTGCTCCGCGTCGATCCGTGACGCAGATCAGGAATTGGAAGATTCAAGAGATCCGTGTGATTCCGCGTCGATCCGTGACCGCCTCTTCCGCGCGAATCGGTGACCCCACTCGCGTCGCGTCCATCGGTGACTCCGACCGGTGTCACCGGCGGCCGATTCGCATCTAGAATGTCGCCCATGATCAAGTGCATCTTCGGCTCGCGTCTGTCCGTGTCCGGCGTCGTGATCCTCCTGACCGCGTCGATGGCTTCGGCCGCGCCGGTGGTGACGAAATCGGGCGCCGTCGAAGGGGCCGCCGTCGCCTCGTCCGACGTCCGCGTCTTCAAGGGCATCCCGTTTGCCGCCCCGCCGGTCGGTGAGCTCCGGTGGAAAGCGCCGCAACCGCCGGCGTCGTGGGAGGGCGTCCGGAAGGCCACCGAGTTCGGCGCGCGCTGCATGCAGGCGCGGATCTACGACGACATGATCTTCCGCGACGGCAACAGCGAAGACTGCCTGTATCTGAACGTCTGGACGCCGGCGAAAGGCGACGCGGACCGCCTGCCGGTGATGGTGTGGATCTACGGCGGTGGCTTTCAGGCCGGCTCTGCGTCAGAGCCGCGACAGGACGGCGAACGGCTCGCCGCCAAGGGCGTGGTGGTCGTGGGCTTCAACTATCGAATGGGCGTCTTCGGATTCCTGTCGCATCCCGATCTGACCGCCGAATCGCCGCATCACGCATCGGGCAACTACGCCTTGATGGACCAGGTGGCCGCGCTCCAGTGGGTGAAGGACAATATTGCGGCGTTCGGCGGCGATCCGGGCAACGTGACGATCTTCGGCGAATCTGCCGGGTCGTTTTCCGTCAGCGCCATGATGGCGACACCGCTCGCGCGCGGGCTGTTCCATCGCGCGATTGGCGAGAGCGGCGCCTTCTTTCCGGCCGGTCCCGCAGGACTCGGCACGCCGCCTCTTGCCGTCAGCGAACAGATCGGCGTCGCCTTTGCCAAGGCGCTTGGCGCCGAATCGCTGAACGCGTTGCGCGCAAAGTCGGCCGACGAAGTGCTGAAGGCGACGAAGGGCGGCCCGCTGCTGAGGTTTGGACCGAATGTCGACGGGTACCTTTTCACGAAGGATCCCCGCGAGACGTTCGCGAACGGCGAGCAGAGCAAGGTGCCGCTGCTCGCGGGCTGGAATGCCGACGAGATACGAGGCGGCATCGTGATGTCGGATCCAAAGCCGACCGCGCAGTCGTTCGCCGCCCAGACGCGCACGCGGTTCGGCGAGCACGCCGACGCGATCCTCGCCGCCTATCCCGCCTCCACCGACGATGAAGCCGTCGAGTCGGCGGCGGCGTTTGGCAGCGACATGTTCATCGGGTTCTCGACCTGGAAATGGCTCGAGGTGCACGGCCAGACGGGACAATCGGCCCTGTACCGCTACTCGTTCGATCGCAAGATTCCGGTGGCGCCGGACACGAAGATCAACGGCAAGCCGGCCACCGCGAAAGACATCGGCGCCCGACACGCCGGAGAAATCGAATACGTGTTCGGCCAGCTCGACTCGGTGCCGAAGGTCGTCTGGGACCCGTCGGACCGTGCGCTGTCGGATCAGATCATGTCCTACTGGTCCAACTTCGCGAAGACGGGCGATCCCAACGGCAGCGGTCTTCCGGCGTGGCCCCGGTACGAGAAGGGGAGCGGTTACCAGGTCATGCACCTCGACGAGACGTCGAAGGCGGCGCCGGACCTGATGAGAAAGCGCTACGAGACGATCGACGCGATCAGCAGCAAGCCGAAGGCACAGGGCTCGGCGCAGTGCAGTGAGGAGGCGGACCTGAAGGTCCGCCCTACACGATGATGCGTCCGCGACCAGGTGAGAGGCGCTCGCCCGATTCGGAGGTCCGCGAACGCGGCGCACGGATCATCGGGATCGTGAGTCGGTGCGCACGCGATCCAGTACGGAAGATTTCCCGGCGGCGCTCGACATCGACGGCGAAAAGCAGCTCGTCCAGCAGCAGCAGCCGTGGGCTGGTGAGCAGCGCGCGCGCGAGCGCAACGCGTTGCTGCTCCCCGCCCGAGAGCCGTGACGGACGCCGGACCAGCAGCGGCCCGAGGTCGAGAAGGGCGACGACCGGATCGAAACCGAGACGCCGGTCGGCCAGCTTGAGGAACCACTGGCCATACCGGACGTTCTGTCGCACGGTCATGCGGGGAACAACCGCGAGTCCTGCGTGACGTAACCGATCCGCCGCCGATGCGGCGGCCGCCACGCCCGTCTCGCGTGTCCGACCAACGGCACCATCAGGCACGAGCCGCGAGCGGGCCGCAGGAGGCCCGCCACGAGGTGCAGCAGCGCGGTCTACCCGGCCCCTGAAGGCCCGACAATCGCCGTCAGGCCGCCGCCGATGTCGAACGCCACATCGAGGACGATACGCCAACGAGTGGGTGACGGTTGACTTGGAGGCTCATGCTTCGAGGTCACTCGGCGTGCAGCGTCTCGGCAGATCACGAGCGCAACCAGCGAGCCGAGATTGAGAGCGCAGCCAGCCGCAGCACTCGGGCGTCGCCGCCGGGCGACTGCGTCAGCGTTAGATACCAGTGCCAGGGTCAGCGTGACGCCGGGAATGTCCGACACGAAGGTAATCGTCGAGCGGTACTCGAGCCGAGCGCTTTCGCGAAGCCAGAACACGCACGCCACGAAAAGAATCGGCAGCCCGAGCGAAAGCGTGACAGTCAGCAGCGTCCATCCGGCGCCGCACCCAAGAGTTGACGCCGCTTCCTCGAGCCGTCGGTCGACGCTTTCGATCGACAATCGAATCGCCCGGACCATCAGCGGAAAACCCATGACCGCGGCCGCAATCGCTGCGCCGGTCCATCGGAAGGCGAAGACTAGGCCCAGCGTCTCGTCGAGCCAGGCACCAATTGGACCGCGCCGCCCGAGCAGGCGCAGCAGACATAGCCGGTGACGACCGGCGGCAGCACGAGCGGGAGATGCGACGACGGCGTTGAGCAGTCCGCGGCCGAGAATCGGCCGCGCGCCAGCAGCACCGCGACGGCCGACCGCGAGCGGGACGCTCGCACAGCGTCGCCACGACGGCGACCTTGAGGCTCAGCGACAGGATCTGCAGGTCGTCTGCGGCCATTCGAGCATGCCCTACGACAGCAGGGCGATGAAGCCGCGGCGCTCGAAGACGGCGCGCGCGGCGCGGCGTCGCAGGAACGCGAGCAGGCTGCGCCGCGGCACGTGACGCTCGTGTCAGCGCAGCCGGGTAGACGATCGGCGGATGCGTGTCCTTGGGGAAGGTATCGACGATTCGTACCTTCGGCTCGACCAGCGCGTCGGTATCGACGCGACCAGCAGATTGAGTACCAAAGCCGTGGGCCGCATCGTCGGCGTCGGTACGCCGACGAAGGCCATTGCGGCGAGGTATCCCGACGCCCCTGCGTGCCCGACCGATGAATACAGGATCGCAGCGACAAGATCGCGCCGGCGAGCAGCAGCGGTCGCGGTCTGTTGCGCGGCGCTGTCCAGTCGACACAGGCCGGCAAATACCATCGGAGGACAATTCGCCGTCGATTCTAGCTGAGCCGGTCTACGGCGACGCCCTGTCGGGATGGCCGGTGGCCCGGCGGCTGCGGGACAGCCACCGGCGCCACCGGTGCTCGCCCCTCACCCGCTCGCCCGGATTCTTGCCCTCCGGCGAGGCGTGCTCGATTTCGGCGTTCATCTCGGCGCCAACGAGAATCGCGAGGCCCGACAGATAGAACCAGAGCATCAGCACCATCACGCCGCCAATCGCCCCGTAGGTTTCGTTGTAGTTGGCGAAGCGTGCCACGTAGATCTTGAAGGCGAGCGAAGTCACGAGCCAGAGGATCGTGCCGAAGACGGAGCCCGGAATGGTCCACCGCCACTCCTGGCGAACGTCCGGCGCGACGTAGTTGACGATCGCAATGCCGGTTGTCGTCAGCAGCACCGCCAGGGGCCACTGCAGGATCTTCCAGGCCCACTCGAAGGCGACACCATAACCGGCGTGGCGTCCGAGCCATTCGGCCACCATCGGTCCGACCAGCACCAGCAGCGACGACACCAGGATGAAGACCGCCAGCGCGATCGTCAGCGCGATGGCGATCAGCCGCACTTTCCACCACGGGCGCGACTCCTGCACGTCGTAGGCGCGGTTCATCGCGTCGATCATCGCGCCGAGGGCAGCCGAGCTGCTCCAGACCGCGCCGACGATGCCAATCGTCAGGATGCCGCGATCGTCGCCGGTGGCGATCTTCGCGAGCTGGTCGCGGATGATCGACAGCACATCCGGAGGCGCGACCAGCGCGAGCGAGTTCATGAGGTCCTGCATCAGCTCGAATGGAAAGAGGCTGGCGATTGCGAGCAGGAACAGCAGCGCTGGGAACAGCGCCAGGAAGAAGTAGTAGGCGAGCTGCGCGGCGAGACCGAGGCAGTTGTCGTCGTAAGCGGCCTTGAACGTCCGTTTCAGGATCTGTGGCCAGGTGAGGGTGACCGGCACCAGCGGAGACATGTCGCCGGTCCTGCAAGGGAAGCTCCACCGCACGACTCAGCAGGAATCGCATGGCGCGATGGAACGCTCGTTCCGTCGGGGGCCAACCGTGTCTTCCGTACCCACCCTTTTGCCCACTCACCGTATCGATCCAGTGCATACGGGCTCAGGTAAAAGCGGCTCGGCTGTCCCTCATCCATGGCACGAAGCTTGGTAGGTCAAAGCCGTCATGGACTGGCTGGGTCGGCGCGGCAAGGCGATCGCTGTGGCAACCGTGCTCGTCCTTGGCACGGCGGCCTGCAAGGAGACCGAGCCGATTAAGGTTCGATCGCTGAAGTTCCACGGTGTCTCGAACGTCGCTGAGTCGGAGCTGCGCGCGGTCCTGTCGACGAAGCAGGGAAGCCGGCTCCCGTTCTCCAAGAAGCCCGGCTTCAATCGAGCGGAGTTTACGAGGGATCTCGAGCGCATCAAGGCGTTCTATGCCGATCGCGGCTATCCCGACGCGAAGGTCACCGCGGTCGATGCCGACTTTGATACCGACAAGAAGGCCGTCGCGATCGCGGTCACCGTCGACGAAGGCGCGCCGATTCTCGTGCGCTCGGTCCGCTTCGACGGCTTTCAGGTGCTGCCCGAGCGACGCCAGCGCGCGCTTCCGAGAATCGTGCACATCGAGGCAGGGACGCCGCGCAATCGCCCCGCCGTGCGCACCGGCCGCGAGACGGCGATCAACGAGCTGCGCGAGTTCGGCTATCCGTACGCGACCGTGACCGTAAGTGAGGTCGCGGCTGAGAGCTCCCGGGAGGTCGCCATCGTCTACTCCGCCGATCCGGGTCCATCAGCGGTCTTCGGGCCCGTCGAGATCCGCGGCAACCAGTCTGTTTCCGACAACGTCGTGCAGCGTCAGCTGACGTTCAAGGAAGGTGACCCGTACAGGCAAAGCCGCGTGCAGAGCTCCCAACGCCGGCTTTCGTCGCTGCCGCTCTTTCAGTTCGCGTACGTCGAGCCGCGGGGACAGGAGACGCGTGCGCCGCAGGTGCCGATGCGTGTGACGCTGACCGAAGACAAGCACCGCCAGTTCACGGGCTCGGTGGGATACGGATCCGAGGAGAAAGCCAGGGTGGGCGCGTCGTGGACGCACGTGAACTTCCTCGGCGATGCACGACAGGCCGGTGTCGAAGCCAAGTACTCGTCGCTCGATCGCGGCGTCCGCCTCCAGTTCAAGCAACCACACTTCTTCACGCGTGACCTGATGTTCTCGTTGCAGGGCCAGGCATGGGATCAGAACGAGCCGGTGTATCGCCAGAAAACCTTCGGTGGGCGTGCGACCGTCGCCTGGCTTCGTGACGATCGCGGGCTGGCGCGGCAGCGCGGCTCGAAGCTGTCGGTCGGACTGACGTTGATCAACGAGTACACCGACTATCGCGTGTCGGACGACGCGCTGGCCGATCCGGATTTTCGCGACGACCTGATCGCCCTCGGCCTGGATCCCGAAACCGGTGCCGACAGCGGCACGCTGCGCGCGATTCGACTGCAGGCCGATTACGACAGCACGCCCGGTCGTCTCGATGCGCAGCGCGGCATCTCGCTGTCGCTGGCCGTCGAACAGGCCGGCCGCTTGATTCCCGGCGACTTCAAATACACCGAGTTCCTCGCAGAGGCCCGGCACTACAGGCGGCTCGGCCGGCGCCTGGTGATCGCAAATCGTCTGCGCTACGGCACGATCGATGCGCCGGCTTCGAGCGACCCCACTCAGCCGAGCGACGTCGTGCCCTTTTTCAAGCGCTATTTCCTTGGCGGCTCGACAAGCCTGCGCGGCTGGGGACGCTATGAAGTATCGCCGCTGACCGATAGCGGGCTGCCCCTCGGCGGGCTGTCGCTTCTCGAGGGATCGTCGGAGGTGCGCGTGCGGCTCACCAGCAAGTTGAGCGGTGTCGCGTTCGTGGACTTTGGCGGTGTCGGAATCGCGCCGTGGAATCCCACTGACGATGGGTTGCGAGCGGATGTCGGTCCCGGCCTGCGGTATCAGACGCCGGTGGGACCGGTGCGCTTCGATTTCGGGTATCAACTCACGCCGATCGACGGCCTGGTCGTCAACGGCGAGCCGGAGGGCCGCCAGTGGCGCGTGCACATCAGCATCGGTCAGGCGTTCTGACCGCTACGTGGAGGCGGCCCTTCAGGGCCGCCGGAGAATGACGTGACTCGACTTCGACGGGTGTTGCGGGTCGGCGCCTTCGTGCTGCTGGCGTCGCTGGGCATCCTGATCGTGGCGCTCGCCGCCACGCAGACGCGGTGGTTCAAGGACTGGCTCGCGCGTTACGTGACGCGTGAGGCAGAGCGGTATCTGAACGGCCAGCTGCTCGTGTCGCGCCTCGACGGGAATCTGTTCACCGGCGTCCAGCTGCAGAAGATTCGTCTGGTGCAGAACGGCGAGACCGTGATCACGGCCGACGATCTCCAGCTTGACTACAGCCTGTTGGACCTGATCTCGCACGGGATCGTCATCGACGAAATCAGCATCGTCCATCCCGTCGTGCGCCTGCGCCGGGACGCCCGCGGGTGGAATGTGTCGCGGCTGGTCAAGGAACAGGCGAGTGAAGCCGATCGGGAAGGACCCGCTCGGCCCATCCAGATCAGCAACATCGGTATTACGGATGGTTTGATCGAGATCGACGACAAGACTGTGGTTGATGCGCAGTCCCCCCGGCTGCCGCGGCGCGTGGCTCGACTCGACTTCAAGGGCGCGTTCTCGTATCAGCCGGTGAATTTCACGCTGGAAGTTGGTCACCTGTCGTTTCAGGGCGAGCAGCCCGCGGTTGCGCTGAACAGCCTGTCGGGCACGGTCAGCGTGCGCGGCGACGACGTGCACTTCGAGAAGGTGGCAGTGAGGACCGCGGACAGCTCGGTACAGCTGAAGGGGATGGTGCGCAACTACCTCGGCACGCCGGACGCGAATCTCACGTTGACCTCCGACCGCCTGACGTTTCGCGAGTTCGCTGGTGTTGTGCCGCAGCTCGAGGGCGTCGATCTGCACCCGGCGTTCGAACTGGCAGTGTCCGGGCCGCTAACCACGCTGCGTACCGAGCTCGACGTACGGAGCGAGGCCGGCTCGCTGAAGGGCCGTATCGCCGCCGACGTGCTGGCGCCGGGCCAGTCGGTCAAAGGCGAGCTGATGGCCTCGAACGTTGACGCGTCCCGCGCGGCGGCGAAGCTGCCACCGACACGGGTGAATGGCCACGCGACTTTTGACGTCGCGCTGAACGATGACCAGACGATACGCGGAACGACGCAGGTGAAACTCGAGAACACCGTTGCTGCCGGTTACGTCGTCGACGGGCTGGACGCGAATGTACAGTTGGCCGGCAATCGCGCAACGCTGGACGCGAACGGTCGCGCGTACGGGGCACGCGCGACGGCGAACGGCACGGTGCTGTTGCCGATTGCCGGCCGCACGACGCTGTCGTACGACCTCAGCGGCCGCGCCGATCATGTCAGGGCCAATCGGCTGCCGCGCTCGACCGGCGTGCCTCGGATCGCCACCGACCTCAGCGCTCAGTACCGCCTGCGCGGCGACGGCGATCGTCTGACCGCTGATGCGACGTTCGATCGCTCGACGGTCGAAGGCATGGTCGTGCAGGACGAGACGACGGCACATCTCGAGATGTCCGGACGTCGTCTCGCCTACTCGGCCAGCGGCGCAGTGACTGGCGTAAACCCGCGTCGCGTGGGCGACGCGCTTGGCGTCGCAGCGCTTCGCGACGCGCGGCTGGATGGCGAGTTGGACGCCGCGTTCACGGTGGAGGGTACCGGGCGAACGGCCGAGACACTCGAGGGAAAGGCCGATGTGACCGTCGGCAGCGCTGCGCTACCCATCGGTCGGTTCTCGGCTGTCCACGCCACCGTCAATGCGGCGCGCGGCGCGCTCGACGCCACGCTGCAGGGGCGGTTTACCAACGTCAATCCAGGCCGTGCGACAGGACGCGCGAATCTCGATGGGTCGTTGTCGGGCACCGTCGATGCGTCGGTGAGTTTACCGTCGATCACGTCGCCGTCGCTCGAGGCCGCGTCGGGACGGGTCGCGCTGGCGCTCGACCAGTCGCGCATCGGCGGACAGGATGTGCGACGCGCGCAACTCGACGCGAGCCTTTCCAACGGTCTCGCCGACGTTCGGCAGTTGACGCTCGACAGCGGTGCGACGACCGCCGAGGCCTCGGGGCACGTTGCCCTCGGCACGTCCGGTGAGTCGAACCTCACCTACAAGGTCAGCGCCGGAAATCTCACCGAGGTTGGCAGGCTCGTGAACATACCTGACATTGCCGGCGCGGCCGTCGTCGAAGGCAGCGTCTCGGGCAATCGCGATCGCCTTCGGAGCAAGGGCACCCTGAAGCTGACCGGCGCCCGTTACGGGACCACAGCGCAGGCGCTCAGCACGCGCACCGACTTCGACGTGACAGTGCCGGCACTCGATGTTGCGCAGGCGGATGTAACGGCCAACACCACGGCGACCCTCGTGAGGGCCGGAGGACGAGAGATCCGCGACCTCACGCTCAACGCGCGCTACGCAAACCAGGCAGTCACGTTCAGCACGGAGGTCAACGAAGCCGATCGACGGCTCGAAGCGCGGGGCATCGCCAATCTCCAGACACCGGGATCGGTTGATCTGCAACTCGAGCGGTTCGCGGTCGCCACGCCGACGATGACCTGGGCGACGCCGGGCGGCGGGATTGCACGAATCGTCTACACGCCGGAGCACGTGACGGTGCGCGATCTGCGCCTGACGAACGGGCCACAACAGATCGCCGCGTCCGGCACGGTCGGTCTGACGAATCAGGCCGACGCTGCGTTGACACTGACGATGCAGAGCGTCGATCTGTCGCAACTCGACGACGTGACCGTGGGCGATCGGGGGCTCGCGGGGAGGCTCGACGCCAAGGCGACTGTTGCCGGTCCGCTGGCCAACCCCGTTGCCGACGTCGAGCTCACGATCGCGCAGGGCGCGGCCGAGACCTTCAAGTTCGAGAAGCTCACAGGCCGTGCGCATCATGACGCCTCCGGCGCAAAAGTCGAGATGCGGCTGGACCAGAGCGCCTCGGCGTGGTTGACGGCAGAGGCGTCGCTGCCGAATGTCGAGGTCCTGCGCGATCCGACCGCGCGGCGCAGCGCGCCCATCGCCGCCCACGTTGTCACGAGCGACCTCGATCTCGGGCTCGTGCGGATGGTGACGACGGCCGTAAACGACGTGACGGGAACCGCGCGTGCGGATCTGCGAGCGGCAGGGACCGTCGGGGCACCGCAGCTCTCGGGCGAGCTCACGGTACAGAACGGCGCGTTCCTCGTGACCGGGACGGAAACGCGGCTCCAGGGGCTCGACGCCGCCATTCGTCTGCATGACGACCAGATCGCCATCGACAAGCTGCACGTGCTCGACGAGAACCAGCATCCGTTGAGCGCGACCGGCACGGTGGCGTTTGCCGAGCGGCGAGTCGGCAAGGTGGACGTGAAAGTCGATGCGCAGGACTTCAAGGTCATGCGAAGCCGCTTCGGCGAGCTGTCGCTCGATGTGAAGGGGGAGGTCGCCGGTGCGCTTCCGGCGCTGAACGTTCGCGGCGACGTTTATGTCCGCGCTGGACGCATCGAGGTGGATCGCATCCTCGAGCAGTTCAGCGAGACGGCATACGCGACCGAGTCAACGCCTATTGACGTGTCAACCGCGGCGATCGCGCCAGGGACCGGTCCGTCCACGCCGGGGACGACCCGGTCGGCGGAACCCGAGACTCCCGAGCCGGCGGCGCCGTCACTCTTCGACGCCGTGACGCTTGATGCCCACCTTCGCGTGCCGAACAATCTGGTGCTGCGAGGCGACGACGTGAAGGCCGCGGCGGGCGGGTACTCGGTTGGAAATCTGAATCTGACCGTTGGCGGCGATATCCGTGCGACGAAGGCCTCCGGCGATCGGCCGGTCGTGGTCGGAAGCATCCGGACCGTTCGCGGCTTCTATGAATTCCAGGGGCGCCGGTTCGATCTCGAGCGTGACGGCAGCGTCAGCTTCAAGGGGCCGGATCCGACCGATCCGACCCTCGACATCACCGGCATTCGCGATATCTCCGGCGTCGAAGCGCGCGTGCGCGTCCACGGCACCGCCAAGCGTCCGGAGCTCGACATCACCAGCGTTCCGCCGCTCGACGAAGCCGACGTCCTCTCGCTGATCGTGTTCAACCGCCCCGTGAACGAGCTGGGTACAGGTGAGCAGACCGCCGTCGCGCAGACGGCAGCGACGATGGTGGGGGGGCTGGTGACTGCGCCGCTGGCGGAGGCGCTTCGGGACACGTTGGATGTGGATCTGCTCGAGATCTCGGCGGGCGGCGATTCCGGCGCCGGGCCAAGCGTCGCGATTGGGAATCGGCTCGGCGAGAAGGTCTTCGTGCGCGTCCGTCAGCAGTTCGGGTCGGCCGATGTCACGCAGTTCCTGCTCGACTACGAGCTCACCGAGCAGTTGCGGCTGCAGACGAGCGCCAGCGACGGCGGGCAGACGAACCGCACGCCGGGCCAGCGGGTCGAGCAGGCCGGCATCGATTTCGTCTTTGTGAAGAAATACTGAAGGGTCAAAGAAAGGGTCGAAGGGTCAGACAGTCAGTGCGGGTTCTGTCTGTAAACAAAAGAATCCGTGTTATTCCGTGTCATCCGTGACGATCAGATCCGCGTCGATCCGTGACGACGTCACGAGTCGACCCGCTTGCCGTCGCCAATCGACAGCACCACGACTCTCACGTGGACCTGTCCATCGCGCAGCATGCGCAGCCGCGTGGCCGCGGCCTTCGACAAGTCGATGATGGTGCCCTCGCGATAGTTTTTCCCGTAAGGACCGCGATCGACGATCCGCACGTTCACGGAACGGCCGTTCTTCAGATTGATGACGCGCACGCGCGACCCGAAGGGGAGCGAGCGATGGGCGGCGATCAGCTTTCGCTGATCGAAGATCTCTCCGCTGGCGCTTTCGCGGCCGTGGAAGAAATCGGCCAGGTAGGTGGCGTCGCCGCGCAGCACCGTGCGGTCCACCGATCGCGAAACGCCGCACAGGCCCCGTGCGCCGAGCGCGAGCGCCATGCCCGTCGCCAGCACCGCCGCCACGCCCCAATGGACCCGCCTGAGCTGACGAGCCTGAACCCTGATTCGTAGACCTTGAGACATCTCTCTATTGGACGACAGAAACGTGAAAACCGGCTGAGCCGTGCCCAATTCCCCTTGACGGTCTAGGGAACTGCTGGTTACCCTAGATTGTCTAGAGGTACAAGACCGCAGCACCGAATTTGCCCAAGCTAAAGCTTGGGCCTACGTGCATCGAAATTTGCCCAAGCTAAAGCTTGGGCCTACGTGCATCGAGTGGATCCATGAGCAAACCCGACTCGCCGACGCTCCTGCAAGGCACGCTCGACCTCCTGATCCTGCACGCGCTGCAGCGCGGCCAGCTGCACGGCTACGCGGTCGCGCAGACGATCCACCTCCTCTCGGACGAGGTGTTGAAGGTCGAGGAGGGGTCGCTCTATCCCGCGCTCTACCGGCTCGAGCTCGACGGCGCGATTCGTGCGCACTGGGGAGTGTCCGAGCACAACCGCCGCGCGAAGTACTACGAGATCACCGCTCGCGGCCGGAAGCTGCTGGCGGTGCAGCACCACACCTGGTCGCGGCTGTCGTCCGCGGTCGGCCGCGTACTCGCGCGATAGACCCGACATCATGCGCCGATTCCTGCTGAAGCTGTTTCGCCGCCGCCGCCTCCACGACGATCTCGAGGCGGAGCTCGCCTTTCACCGCGAGATGTCCCGCGCCAGCGGCAATGCGATCCCGCTGGGGAATCTCTCGCGAATCACGGAGGAGTCGCTGGATCTCTGGCGGTTCTCGGGGGTCGAGAACCTCTGGCGCGACGTGATCTACGGCGCGCGGACCGTGGCACGAAGCCGCGCGCTCGTCGCCACCGCGCTCCTGTCGTTCGGACTCGGCATCGGCGTCAACGCCGTCGTGTTTTCGCTCGCCGTCGAACTGCTGCTCAGTCAACCGAGCGTCACCGACGCGTCGTCGCTGGTCTCGGTGCGTCTCGGTGGCAACAGCCACGCGCCAATCGCGGCGCTCGACTTCCTGCGCCGGAGCGGCGTCTTTCGGGACGTCGTCGGCGACAACGTCGAGATGCTCATGAACTTCAATGACGGGCGCGAGACACGGCCGGTCTCGGCGGTCGCCACGACGAAGAACTACTTCACGGCTCTGGGCATTCCTGTCGCGAAGGGCCGTGGCATCCTGCCTGACGACCCGAACGATGTGGTCGTCATCCGCGACGAATTCTGGCGCCGCCACTTCAATGCCGATCCGTCCGTGGTCGGCTCGCACATTTCACTCGAGGGGCGCCCGTTCACCGTGGTTGGCATCCTTCCTCCCGCGCACCGCACATTGGTCGGCTTCGGCTTTGCGCCCGAGCTCTACGTGCCGCGTTATCTCGACGACACGATGCTCGCGATCTACGCGCGGCTGACGCCTGGCACCAGCCTCGACGAGGCACGCGCTCGCGTGAAGACTGTCGCCACCCGCCTGGACGAGATCGCCCCGCGCGAGATGAAGTACGCGGACGCCCTGCACGTGGCGCCGGTCGTCGGCTTCAACCGGCTTCGCGAGGAGCCGGCGCTGATTCCTGTGGGGCTTTTCTTTCTGGCGCTGCTCATCGTGGCCGCGCTGGTCCTGCTCATCGCGTGCGTAAACGTCGCCGGGCTCCTCCTCGCTCGCGCCTCGGCGCGGCGGCGCGAGCTGGCGATTCGACTCTCACTCGGTGCCAGCCGCGGGCGTCTGCTGCAGCAGCTGCTGGTCGAAAGCCTGCTGCTGGCGAGCGGCGGGGCCGTGTTCGGGCTGCTGATCGCGCAGGTCACCGCAACCCTGCTGGGACGCGTGCAGCTGCCGCTTCCGCTGCCACTGCGACTGATGATCGAGCCCGACTGGCGGGTCCTCGGTTACGCCGTGATTCTCACGATGGCGGCAACGCTTCTTGCCGGGCTCCTCCCGGCCTGGCAGGCCGTGCGTGAGTCGATCGCGCGGGATCTCCATCGCGCCAGGAAGCTGCGCGTCCGCCGCGCCCTCGTCGTCGGGCAGGTCGCCGTCTCGCTGGTCATCCTGGCGGCCGCGTTCCTGTTCCTTCGCAACCTGCTCGCGGCGCACGACCTCGGGCCTGGTTTCGATCTCGTGCACACGCTGCGGGCCGAGGTGAACCTGCCGTCCGATCGCTACACCACGCCCGAGCATCTCCGCAGCTACGTCGAACGCGCGCTTCCAGAGCTGCAGGCGCTGCCGGGGATTTCCGCGGCGGCGGCCGCGCGGATCGTGCCGTTCACCGACTCGACGAGGTTCGGCAGCCGGATCACCTTCCCCGATACGGGCGAGAAGGCTGACGTCAACTTCAGCTGGAATGCCGTCTCGCCGGACTTCTTCCACGTCATGGGCATCCCGGTGCTGAAAGGCCGCGCATTCACGACGGCCGACCGCGCCGGCGACCTCGTGGTGATCGTCAATCGCACCTTCGTGAGTCGATATCTCGGTGCTCGAGCGGCGATTGGCCGGACGTTCTTCTGGGGCCGCGACGGCACCGAACTGTTCAGAATCGTCGGCGTCGTCGAAGGCACCAAGACGATGACCGTCGGCGAAGACGCCATGCCGCAGCTGTACCAGCCGCTTGCGCAGATCGCGAACGATCGGCGCCGCCTGCAGTTCGTGCTTCGATCGGCCACGACCCCCGCCTTGCAGGTCGCGGCGGTGCGGGGCGCGCTCCGCCGGATCGAGCCGTCGGCCGGCACCGAGGTCGAACCGTTGTACTCGAGCATCGGCCTCGCCTTCCTTCCGAGCCAGGTCGGCGCCGTGCTCTTCGGAGCGATCGGCCTGCTGACGCTGGTGCTCGCCGCAATCGGTCTTTACGGGATGATGGCGTTCTCGGTCGCCCGCCAGACGCAGGAGATCGGGATTCGTCTGGCAATCGGAGCGACACGCTCCAACATCTCGCGAATGGTCCTGCGTGATGCCGTGACCCTGGTCGGGGCGGGTTCGGTCATCGGCCTGGGCATCGCACTGTTTGTGATGCGGCCGCTCGCGATGTTCCTCGTCTCCACTCTCACGCCCGCTGATCCGTGGAGCCTGGGCGCGGTCGTCATCGTGCTTCTCGTGACAGCGCTGGCCGCCGCCTGGGGTCCGGTGCGACGTGCCGCGCGCGTCGATCCGGCGGTGACGCTGCGCTACGACTGAGGCCGTCGTCGCGAAGCGCACGAACCGTGGCCCGTCGCCGTCGCGGATCGACACCGTCATGATCGTCACGGATGCACGCGGTGAGACTCGTCACGGATGACACGGAAAACACGGAAACTCTTTTCAAGTTGATCCGCGGGTGTCCGTGTTGTCCGTGACCGATTCGATCCGTGTAGGTCGGTGACGTGGCGCTACGACTGAGGCCGTCGTCGCGAAACGCACGAACCGAGGCCCGTCGCCGTCGCGGATCGACACCGTCACGATCGTCACGGATGCACGCGGTGAGACTCGTCACGGATGACACGGAAAACACGGAAACTCTTTTCAAGTTGATCCGCGGGTGTCCGTGTTGTCCGTGACCGATTCGATCCGTGTAGGTCGGTGACGTGGCGCTACGACTGAGGCCGTCGTCGCGAAACGCACGAACCGAGGCCCGTCGCCGTCGCGGATCGACACCGTCACGATCGTCACGGATGCACGCGGTGAGACTCGTCACGGATGACACGGAAAACACGGAAACTCTTTTCAAGTTGATCCGCGGGTGTCCGTGTTGTCCGTGACCGATTCGATCCGTGTAGGTCGGTGGCGCTACGACTGGGCCGTCGCGCTACGACGACCGCCGTCGCGGATCGCGTCAGATCGTACGGATGCACGCGAACCGTCAGGATCGTGTGTCCGTGTTTCCGTGACCGATTCGATCCGTGTAGGTCGGTCTGGAGCCGTCGTCGCGACGCACGACGACCTCGCCGTCGCGGATCGACACCGTCACGATCGTCACGGATGCACGCGGTGAGACTCGTCACGGATGACACGGAAAACACGGAAACTCTTTTCAAGTTGATCCGCGGGTGTCCGTGTTGTCCGTGACCGATTCGATCCGTGTAGGTCGGTGACGTGGCGCTACGACTGAGGCCGTCGTCGCGAAACGCACGAACCGAGGCCCGTCGCCGTCGCGGATCGACACCGTCACGATCGTCACGGATGCACGCGGTGAGACTCGTCACGGATGACACGGAAAACACGGAAACTCTTTTCAAGTTGATCCGCGGGTGTCCGTGTCCGACGCGATCCGTGTATGTCCGTGCAAATCCGTGACGATCTGGATCAGCGTAGTCCGTGACCACTCACCCGCGACGGCGACGCGTGCTATTCTCGACGGACTCTTCGGAGGACTCGCTCGGATGCGGACAACACTCAAGACCGGAATTGGTGTGGTCGCCCTCGTGGCGTTCACCGGTGCGTCACTGCTGGCCGACGTTCGCTCGCAGGAAAAGACGCGGATGGAGTTTGGCGGCGCCCTCGGTCGGATGGCCGCCATGTTCGGCGGCAAGGCGACCAAGGACGGGATCACGTCAGACGTCGCGGTCAAAGCCGACCGCAAGTTGACCCGGATGGAGGATCGAGGTCAGCTGATCGATCTCGCTGAAGAGAAGGTCTACGAGATCAACTTCGCCGACAAGAGCTACAAGGTCGCGACGTTCGCCGAGATCCGCAAGCGCATGGAAGAGGCGCAGCAGAAGGCCAAGGAACAGATGGCCCGCGCCCAGGGCAACAAGCCGGCATCCGAGCCGCAGAAGAAAATGGCCATCGACGTGGTGTCGAAGGAGACCGGCGAGAAGAAGGCGGTGAACGGGTTCGACTGTCGCCAGGTGATCACCACGATCACCATGCACGAGGAGGGCAAGACCGTGGAAGCGGCCGGCGGCATGGTCCTGACGACGGATTCGTGGCTCACGGCGCCAATCGCCGCCATGAAGGACGCGCGAGAGTTCGACCGCCGTTACTTCGAGAAGGTCTCAGGGATGGATGCCGCAGCCGCCGCCCAGCAGATGGCCGGCGCGATGGCGATGTTCCCGGGCCTCGGCGAGGCGCTGGCGCGCGCGCGTGTCGAGGGCGCGAAGATCGAGGGCACCGCGGTCATGACGACGATGACCGTCGACACGATCAAGAGCCCCGAGCAGATGACGAAGGAATCCGAGCAACCGCAGGATTCGGGCGGGGGTGGCCTGGGCGGGATGCTCGCCCGCAAGATGGCGAAGAAGAAGCAGCCGGAGAGCGACGCCGGTCCGGCGAACCGCGCCAACGTGATGACGACGACTCACGAATTGCTGAGCGTGTCGACCGACGTCCCGGCGGATGCGGTCGCGATTCCGGCGGGCTTCAAGGATAAGTCGTAGGTCTCAGGTCACTCGTCATTTCCGTTCGATCGTCAGTTTATTGATGACGACGTCCTTCACTGGCCGGTCCTGCGCGCCGGTGCGTACCTTCCCGATTTTCTGAACGATCTCGAGGCCATCCTCGACGACACCGAATACCGTGTGGCGGTTGTCGAGGTGCGGGGTCGGCCCGAGCGTGATGAAGAACTGACTGCCGTTCGTATTCGGGCCCGAGTTGGCCATCGAGAGGATGCCGGCGCGATCGTGGCGCAGCGTGGGGTGGAACTCGTCGGCAAACTTGAAGCCCGGCCCGCCATAGCCGCGCCCGAGCGGATCGCCGCCCTGGATCATGAAACCGTCGATCACCCGATGGAAGATGATGCCGTCGTAAAAAGGCGCCTGCTTCGCCTCGCCCGTCCGAGGGTCGGTCCAGGGCTTGGTGCCCTCCGCCAGCCCGACGAAGTTGGCCACCGTCGACGGCACCTCATCGTCGAAGAACCGGACCGTGAAGCTGCCCTCGGTGGTGTCGAATTTCGCAAATGTGCTCATGACGCGGATCGTCCTCCAATCCGCAATATGATTTCCCCATGCCCGTCCTGAGCCGAGCCCTGGATGCGTTGCTGCGCGGCCAGGAGAGCGATCCGTTCAAGTGGCTGGGGGCTCACCTCGACCGTGCCCGGGGCCGCGTCGTGGTCCGGCTCTTTCGCCCGGGTGTCGCATCGGCGGATCTGCTGGTGCGGCATCCAGGAGACACGACGCTGCCGATGACGCGGCAGCACGAGGCCGGATTGTTCGAGGCCGAGGTCCCCGGTCTCGAGTCGCTGGAGGGCGGCATCGACTACCGCTTCCGCGTGCGCTTCGAATCGGGCGGCGAAGCGACGCTCGACGATCCGTATCGCTTCGGCCGCGTGATCTCCGATTACGACCTGCACCTGTTCGGCGAGGGCACGCTGCGCGAGGTGTACGACCGCCTCGGATCGCACCCGATGACGCTCGGCGGCGTGGAGGGCGTGCACTTCGCGATCTGGGCGCCGAACGCACAACGCGTGTCGATCATCGGCGACTTCAACGGGTGGGACGGACGGGCGCATCCGATGCGCCGCCTCGTGCCGTCCGGCATCTGGGAACTGTTCGTGCCTGATCTGTCCGATGGCGCGCGCTACAAGTTCGAGGTGCGGACGACAGCCGGGCACCTGCTGCACAAGATCGATCCTTACGGCCGATTCTTCGAGGTGCCGCCGCGCTCGGCGGCGATCGTCTGCCGGACCTCGAACTACGCGTGGCGCGACGACGCGTGGATGGAGGCGCGCGCCCGTGGCGGCGCGTGGCTGGATCGCCCGATGGCCACCTACGAGGTTCACCTCGGCTCGTGGAAGCGCGTCCCCGAAGACGGCAACCGCCCGCTGACCTATCGGGAGCTGGCCGAGCAGCTCGTGCCGTATGCGCGGGACATGGGGTTCACGCACCTCGAGTTGCTGCCGGTGCTCGAGCATCCGTTCAGCGGATCGTGGGGCTACCAGGTGACCGGCTTCTTCGCGCCGACCAGCCGGCACGGCACGCCGCACGATTTCAAGCACTTCGTCGACGCCTGCCACCAGGCGGGCCTCGGCGTCGTACTCGACTGGGTGCCGGGCCACTTCCCCAAGGATGCACACGGCCTGGCGCGCTTCGACGGCACGGCGCTGTACGAGCACGAGGATCCACGGCAGGGCGAGCACCAGGACTGGGGCACGCTGATCTTCAACTATGGCCGCAACGAGGTGCGCAACTTCCTGCTCTCGAGCGCCCTGTTCTGGCTCGAGGAGTATCACCTCGACGGGCTGCGTGTCGATGCTGTCGCGTCGATGTTGTATCTGGACTATTCGCGACAGGCGGGGCAGTGGGTGCCCAACCGGTTCGGCGGACGGGAGAATCTCGAGGCCGTCCAGTTCCTGCAGCAGTTGAACACCCTCACGCACGTCGAAGCGCCGGGCACGATCACGGTGGCCGAGGAATCGACGTCGTGGCCCGGCGTGAGCCGTCCCGTGCATCTGGGCGGCCTGGGCTTCACCTACAAGTGGAACATGGGGTGGATGCACGACACGCTGAAGTTCGCAGAACGCGATCCGGTTCATCGGCGCTGGGCGCAGAACGAGATCACCTTCTCGATGCTCTACGCGTTCACCGAGAACTTCATCCTGCCGTACTCGCATGACGAGGTGGTCCACCTCAAGCGGTCGATGCTCGACAAGATGCCGGGCGACAGCTGGCAGAAGGCGGCGACGCTGCGCACGCTGTACGCGTTCATGTACTCGCATCCCGGCAAGAAGCTGCTGTTCATGGGCGACGAATTCGGCCAGTGGCGCGAGTGGAACAGTGAGGGCAGCCTCGACTGGGACGTGCTCGAGCACGTTCCCCACAACGGCATCCACGCGATCGTGCGCGAGCTCAATCATCTCTACGCCGCGCGCCCCGCCCTCTACGAGCGCGATTTCGATCCGCGGGGCTTTCAATGGATCGACGGCAGTGACGTGGAGCACAGCGTGATCGCGTTCATGCGGCGCGGGACGCTGCCCGAGTCGCTGGTCGCGTGCGTCTTCAACTGGACGCCGGTCGTCCGCGACGGCTACCGGGTGGGCGTGCCGGAGGGTGGCGCCTGGCGCGTGGTGCTCAACACCGACGAGCAGCGGTGGGGTGGGTCGGGCGCGGGCTCCATGGGGACGATTGACGCGGCGGGTGAAGGCACGCACGGCTTCGCGCAGTCGCTGCCCCTTTCGCTGCCGCCCCTGGGCGCGCTGCTGCTGGAGCGCGTGCGCTAGTCTATTGCCCGGTCTGAAGGTACGACAACAGTAGGGCCCGACTTTAGTCGGGCCAGGTGTCAATGGCCGCACTGAAGTGCGGCCCTACTGCGATCCCTCCTGACCTTCAGGTCCGCCTGACGTTCATCCCGGTTGGCAAGGACGAACGATCCAGAAATGTGACGAATCGCGTCTGAGCGGTGACGAACCGTTTTCCCGGAGGGACCATCCTGGACAGAAGCGGGTCGGGCCGCACGTAAGTCCTTGCGATTGCAACGTGTTTCATCTTGACTCAGCCGGGATCGCACGGCGATAGTCGATCGATGCGGTGGCCCCGACTGACCGAGACACGGGTGATCTTCGGGATTGCCACGCTGCTTTCCCTGTATTCCGCGTTCCAGGCCTTCCAGTACGTCGCGTTCTTCGCGCAGCGTCCCACCTCGATCTGGTTGCTGCTAGGGTTGAACAGCGGCTATTGGTACACGTGGGCGCTGCTCGCCCCCGTCGTCATCTGGCTGTCACGTCGCTTTCCGCTGGATCGCGAGAGCTGGCGGCGCTCCCTTCCCGTTCATCTGGTTGCCATCATCGCCGTCACGCTCGCCCACCTGGCGATGGCCGAGGCCGTCAGCAAGGGGCTGATGGCGTGGTTCTGGAACGGCCAGTCGTCGTCGAACTACAGCTACTGGAACGCGGTCAGGACGCAGTACTTCAGGAATTTCGACTGGGAAATGATGACGTACTGGGCCATCGTCGGGGCGTACAACGCCTTCTCGTATGGCAAGCAGGCGCAGGATCGCACCCTTCGCGCGTCGCAGCTCGAAGCGCGTCTCGCTGAAGCGCAGTTGCAGGCGCTGCAGCGGCAGCTCCATCCGCATTTTCTCTTCAACACGCTGAACGCGATTTCGGCGCTGATGCATCGCGACGTCGAGGCCGCGGACCAGATGCTGGCCAAGCTCAGCGACCTGCTGCGGATGGCCCTCGATCAGCGCGGCGGACAGGAAGTGTCGTTGAAGGACGAGCTCGAGTTCCTCCAGAAGTATCTCGAGATCGAGGAGGCGCGCTTTGGCGACCGCCTCACCGTGACCTTCGACATCGCTCCCGAAACGCTCGACGCCCAGGTGCCGAACCTTCTGCTCCAGCCGCTCGTAGAAAACAGTGTTCGTCATGCGGTCGCCGTGCGCATCGAGCCCGGTCACATCGCGATCCGGGCGCGGCAACTGCGCGACAGCCTCGAGCTCGTGGTCAGCGACAACGGCCCAGGCATGCCGCCGTCGCGCCTGACATCGCCCGGGAAGGGTGTGGGCCTGGCCAACACGCGCTCGCGGCTCGAACGGCTGTACGGCGCGAACCATCAGCTCCTGTTCGGCGAGCCGCCAGGGGGCGGCCTGGTGGTCACGGTCACGATCCCGTTCAAGGCGGACGAGCTGATCGAATCCGACGACTTCGCCGAAGACATCAAAGGTGTCGCGTGACCAAAATCCGAACCCTCGTGGTGGACGATGAGCCGATGGCCCGGGAACGTATCCTCGGCCTGCTGGCGCAGGAGACCGACGTCGAAGTGATCGGCCAGTGCGCCGACGGCGTGCAGGCCGTCAGCGCCATCCAGCAGCTCTCGCCGGAGCTGGTCTTCCTCGACGTCCAGATGCCTGCGGTCGACGGATTCGGCGTGATCCGTCAGGTCGGCCCCGACAAGATGCCGATGGTCGTCTTCGTCACCGCCTACGATGAATATGCGCTCCAGGCCTTCGAGGTGCACGCGCTCGACTACCTGCTGAAGCCGTTTGGCCGCGACCGCCTGCAGCAGTGTCTCGATCACGCACGGCATCAACGGGATCGGCAGCGCGCCGGCGAGCTGGGCAAGAGCCTCCTCGCGCTCGTCCAGGACTTCAAGCCCGAACAGAAGAAACAGGATCGCCTGGTCGTGAAATCGGGCGGCCGGGTGTTCTTCGTCCGCACCGATGACATCGACTGGATCGAAGCCTCGGGCAACTACGTGCGCCTGCACCTGAAGGAGCAGTCGTATTTGTTCCGCGAGACGATGAACCAGATGGAGTCGCGGCTGGATCCTCACCGCTTCTTCCGCATCCACCGCTCCCGCATCGTCAACACCGAGCGGATCAAGGAGCTGCAGCCCTGGTTCAACGGGGAATACGTAGTGCTGCTCCACAACGGCACGCAGCTTCGCCTCAGCCGAAGCTACAGGGAGAAGCTGGAGGAGAGACTGGGGAAGGCGCTCTAGCAGTGCCAAGTGCTAAGTGCAAAGTGCTAAGTGGAGTGGGAAGTGGACAGTGACGAGTGGTGGCAGAATCGGTCAATTCGGGCTGAATTCGTCGCAGCAGGAATTGACGTGCCGCTCACTCAGTTGAGGCCCCGTTCGATAGATCTCCTTAGAAATCGCCATTGGAACTCGCGTTGCAGCGGTCTGCTGCATGCGGCATGAGAATCTTCGCCTACGGACTTTCCAGTACTCCCTTTCCTGCATTCAGGCGGCGCGGCCACTCCTCACTGATCCACTCGGACGCGTGCTGGCGGCGCAGTTGATTCGGAGCGGCAGCGGCGTTGGTTCGAACTACAACTCTGCCTGCCACGCAAAGTCGCGTCCTGATTTCGCCTCCAAGATTGCCGTCGTCGCTGAGGAGGCGTCCGAAACCGCTTATTGGCTAGAGATCTTCGTGGCGCTCGGGCTGATGACTGAGAGTACGGCGCGAGTGCTGATCAGCGAAGGCCGAGAACTGGCTGCCATCGCGATCGCGTCCGCAAGAACCGCGCGACGACGCAAGGTGGAGGGAAATGCCGAGATGTAGGCGTTGCCCCTCACTGTCCACTTCCCACTTCCCACTCCACTTTGCACTTCGCACTTAGCATTTGGCACTGTGGGCGTCAGTGTCGAGTGGGCGTCAGTGATGAGTGCCGTCTCCCTTGAGCCGCGCGTAAACGGCTTCCCGATACGCGCGCCCGACGCGAATCCTCCTTCCGTCCCGCAGCACCAGTTCGTGTTCGCCGTTCTGGCGCGTCGCGACTTCCCGCACGCGGTCGAGATTGACGATCCAGCCGCGATGAATGCGGCAGAAGCGGTCGCTGCCCAGGCGCGCCTCGATGCCGGCCATCGTGTCGCGCACCAGATGCGAACGGCCGCCCGTGTGCAGATGCACGTAGTTGCCTTCGGACTCCACGGCGTCGAGCTCGTCGAGCGGCAGGAACATCATCCGGCCACCTGACTTGACCATCAGCCGCCTCGACGCCGCGGAGGTGCTGCCGGCGTCGTTCACCAGCGAGACGAAACGGCGGGCGAGATGTTCCTCGAGCCCCTCGCTCAATCGCGTGCGCGCCCGCGCAACCGCCTGGTGAAAGCGCTCGCGGCCGAACGGCTTCAGCAGGTAGTCGAAGGCGTGGACCTCGAAGGCCTTCAGCGCGTACTCATCGTAGGCAGTCACGAAGATCGTCAGCGGCATGGCGTCGCCGAGCGCGGCGATGATCTCGAAGCCATCGAGATCGGGCATCTGCAGATCCAGCAGCACCAGATTCGGCACGTGGCGGCGAATGGCCGCGACCGCTTCGGTGCCGGTGCCGCACGTGGCCACGACATCGATATCGGGCTCGTCGCCCAGCATCTCGACCAGGCGCTCGCGCGCCAGCACCTGGTCCTCGACGACTACGGTCCGGATCCATGCCATCTGCCGAGGCTCCTGCTCGTCCGCGCAATATCGGGCGTTCGCGCCGAGCGGTCAAGCGAACCAGCCCCGTGAACGTGCGCCGGTCCCTCGCTTCGTCCCGCGCCTGTCCCGTCCGGTCACGCGCTTGAACGGCTCGTCACGACCCGGCGGCATTCGTCACCACGAACTGCGAGTTCGGCGCGTTCTTCCCTCCGTGAAGCGTGCCGAACCTTTTAGTTGTGACGAACGGCGTGGGACCAATCCGCAGGGAAGAGTGGTCAATCCAACCAGGGGTGACCAGACGCCAGCCGCCAGGGACGAGCGTCCCGGTCATGCGCCGAACGTTCCATGTCCGCGACGAAAACTTCTCAACTTACGCGTCGCTCATGTCGTCCAACACAGGCGACACAGCCCCTCTCGCCACTTCCCCCGGGGGAGCAGAGAACGTGACGAAGATTCGCACGCTGATTGTGGACGACGAGCCGATGGCACGAGAGCGCGTGCTCTCGTTGTTGCAGCAGCAGCCGGACATCGAGGTGGTGGGCGAGTGCGCCGATGGAGCGCAGGCGCTCTCGGCCATCGAACGGCTCGAGCCCGAGCTGGTGTTCCTCGACGTCCAGATCCCGGTCATGGACGGCTTCGGCGTCATTCGCGCGCTCGCCCCGAACCGGATCCCACTGGTCGTATTCACCACGGCCTACGACGAGTACGCGCTCAAGGCGTTCGAGGTCCATGCGCTCGACTACCTGCTGAAGCCATTCGACAGCCCGCGGTTCCTCCGCACGCTCGAGCGTGCCCGCGATCGGCTCGAACGCCAGCGCGCCGGCGATCTCGGGAAACGCCTGCTCGCCATGGTGCAGGATCTGAAGCCGGAGCCGACGCATCCGCCCGATCGGCTGGTCGTGAAGTCGGGTGGGCGCATCTTCTTCGTGCGCACCGACGAGATCGACTGGGTCGATGCCGCCGGCAACTACGTCCGGCTGCACGTCAAGGGCGAGTCGTACCTGTTCCGGGAAACGATGTCGGCGATGGAGGGGCGCCTCGATCCGTCGCACTTCGTCCGCATTCATCGTTCACATATCGTGAACGCCGATCGAATCAAGGAACTGCAGCCAGGCAACGGCGATCACGCCGTCGTGCTGCAATCGGGCACTCGACTGCCGCTCAGCCGGGGATACCGGGACAAGTTGCAGGAGCGCATCGCCAATCGTTCATAGCCGATGCTCTGCAGTCGCTCCGTGGTAGCGGGGCTTAGCCCCGCGATCCCGGGTTGTCAGGCGCCCGATGTTCGATGACGATGCTCGGTGTCGATGTATCGGCCGGGCGCTGGGTAACCCGCCGCAACCAGGGTGATGCAAGGTTATTCGCAGCGAAGGGCGTTGGCGGGGTCGACTCGACTGGCCCGCCGCGCGGGCCACTGCGCGGCGAACAGGCCGACGGCGCACAGGACCACCGCGACGCTGACATAGGTCACCGCGTCGATTGGCTTCACGCCGAACAGCAGCGTCGCCAGCAGTCGCGAGCCCGCCGCTGAGAGCAGAAGGCCAGCCAGCAGCCCCACCGTCACCAGGACCAGCGTCTGACCGACGACGAGATGACGGAGCTGGCGTCCCGTCGCGCCGAGCGCGAGGCGGATGCCGTACTCCTTCGTCCTGATCGTCGTCAGATACGAGACGACCCCGTAGAGACCCGCGGCGGCCAGGAACACTGCGAGCGCGGCGAAGCCGGCCAGCAGCCACGCCAGCAAACGCTCCACGGCCAGCGATGCCTGCATCCGCTCGCGCATCGTTCTGACCTGGAACAGCGGCAGGTCGGCATCGAGCGACGAGGCCACCGCCGTCAGGGCGGGGATGACGGACTCGGGCGCGACCGTGGTGCGAACCACGAGCGACATCCGCGGCATGAAGCCCTGCGCGTGCGGCACGTAGATCATCGGCGCGGGCTCGTCGCGCAGCGCGCGGTATCGGGCGTCGCCGACGACCCCGACGATCTCGGGGTTTCCGCCCGACGGACCGAAGTCGACCAGTCGCTGGCCGACCGCGCGGTCGGTCCCGAAATACCGTCGTGCCAGCGCCTGATTGACGATCACGACGGGCGGCGCCGTCGCCAGGTCTCTCACGCTGAAGTCACGTCCTTCGAGCAGGGGAATGCCGAGGGTGGCGAAGTATCCCGGCGAGACCGGGTTGTAATCGGCGAGCGGCGAGTCCTTGCCGGACGGCTTGCGCCCTGACGGCGTGAACGTGACGCGCATCCCGCTCACGTCGACTGGCACCATCCGGCCCAGCCCGACGCTCGAAACCCCCGGCAGACGCGCCGCTCCGGTCGTCAACGTCTCGAAGAACTGCCGCGCGCGCTCGGCGTTGTACCCCTGCAGCGAGACGTCGACCGAGCCGACGACGATCCGCTCGGTGGCGAATCCTGGCGAGAGCTGCGTGAAGGCCAGGACCGTGCGAATCAGCAGGCCGGCGCCGACGAGCAGCAGCACCGACAGCGCAATCTGCGACACGACGAAGACGTGGCGGAGCATGATTCGCCGGGAGCGCGACCGTGCGGGGTCCTGCTTGAGCGCAGGCACGAGATCCGGCCTGGACGCGCGGACCGCCGGGGCCAGCCCGAACACGAGCCCGGCGACCAGCGTCACCGCGATCGTGAAGGCCAGGACGCGCGGCTGGCTCACCAGCCCTCCCACGCTTGGCACCAGCGGAAAGTCCGCGGGAAGGAGCGCGAGCAGTCCCTCGGCGCTCCACGACGCGACGAGGATCCCCGCCACGCTTGCCAGGCCGGCCACGACGACGCTCTCGACGAGCAATTGCCGGACGATGCGTCCGCGTGACGCGCCGACGGCGATTCGGATGGCGAACTCGCGCTGCCGCTGTTCGCCGCGCACGAGGAGCAACCCGGCCGCGTCGCCGCAGGCGATCAGCAGCACGAGTCCGACGACCCCCATCAGCACCCACGACATCTGCTGGTAGCGCGACGAGGCCTGCGTCTGGGTCACGAGGCTGGCCGCGGGGACCACCGCGGCAAAGGGCTCGCGATCGTTCTTGGCCTGCGGGGCCGCGCGGCGGCGGGCGATCACGTCGAGCTCGGCCTGTGCCTGGGCGACCGTGGCGCTCGGCTTCAGGCGGCCCACCATCTCGACCCAGTAGAAGTGGCGCGAATCGAGCGGCTTGAAGTCCAGCGCGATCTCGGGCATCGCTTCGGCTGCCATCATCATCGGCATCCAGAGCTCGGGGAGGTTGTCGAGGCTCACGCCAACGAATCCCGGTGGCGCAACGCCAATCACGGTGAACGGCTGGCTGTTGATCCGAACGTGCTGACCGATTGCATCGTCGCGCCCGGCGAACGACCGTCGCCAGAGCCCGTAACTGATGACCGCGACCGGATGTCCACCGGGCTTGCGGTCATCGTCTGGACCAATCAACCGGCCGCGCCATGCCTTCGCGCGCAGCACGGTGAAATACGATCCCGAGACGAGCCCGCCGATCAGCCGCTGCGGCTTGCCGGCGCCGACGGTGAGGTGAACCGCGTTCGAGTCGGCGTAGGCGGCGAGACCCGCAAACGACGTCGCCTGATCCCGGTAGTCGGTGTAGATGGGATAGGACGAGTTGAAGAAATCTGTCGGGTTCCCCTCGGGGTCAACCGCGGAGACGCGGACCACTTCCTCGAGGTGATCGATCGGCAGGGGCTTGAAGAGCAGCCCGTCGACGAACCCGAAGATCGTGGTGTTGACGCCGATGCCGAGCGCCAACGCCAGGATGACGGGGACGGTGAAGCCCGGCTGCTTCAACAGCATCCGGAGCGCGTAGCGAAGATCGCCCATGGCGGGGTGCCTCCGACGCCTGGAGATGATTAGAGGTATCGCGCCAGAGCCTGCAGCCCGGCCAGGAGGGCGTTGCCGACCGCCTTCGCCAGCGCGGTGACATCGCCGTCATTCACGGCCGTGGCGAGCGCGACGGGCTCCGAGACGACCAGCCAGATGAGCGTGCACGCAATCAGGGCGGTGACGACCGCCGTGATTGCCATTGCCAGGGAGTAGCGTCCCAGGTCCATCATGCACCTCGCCCGGGGGACATAGCGAGACCCGTACCGCCTTCGGGCGACCGGGTTAAGTTATTGCCTTGGTGAAGGTTGTCGGTTTGCGAGAGGCGCGGCTGGGCCTTCCCGCGTGTTCGGGCGCGAACGGCTGCGTCCCAAAAGCGGGCAGAGCCTCAATTCTCGCGCGGCGCCCGGCGGATGTCGGCCGTCCAGTCGCAGAGCGTCTTCACGTCCTCGGCGGTCAGCCTGGCGGACGGGTGGATCCAGGTGTAAGGCCTCAGCGGCATCACGCCGCGTCGCACCTGCCGGCAGATCTCGACCAGTGAATCGCGCTGCGCGTCGGCGTCGTGCGTACCCCATTCCGAGAAGTTCAGGTTTTCGCGTCCCTCGTCCACGTCATGGACGAGCAGCCATGACATCGGCGCCACGTACCCGTAACCTGGCCAGCGGGTCTCGTTGCTATGACAGTCCTTGCAGGATCGGTCGAGGATGGCCTTCACGTTCGCGGGCACGGATGTGGATCGTTCGAGCGAGCCCGCCGGGTCGAATGGCGGATTGGTCCGATTGACGGGCACGAGCTGGATGGCGAGGAAGATCACGAGGAGGGCGACGAGGACTGCCTTGAGTACGCGCCGAACCATCGAGGCGATCTCTACAGTCCCGCAGTCCTGCGGTCCTGCAGTGCTGCGGTCCTGCAGTGCTGCTTTAGGCCGAGTCGCAATCCTCGCACTCTCGAATTTGCGCCGGCGGCACGTCGTCGTCCATCGCATCGCAGCCTCCCGCACCGATGCTGCTGGGCTCCGGGCCTGATCGTATTCGCCCGAGGCGAGGAGGATCGGACCGACAGTCCATTCACGCGGACGATATTCGAGCGCGACAGCTCCGGGAAGGTCGTGGCGCAGATCTACCGCGCGCAGGGGCAGAAGCTGAGAGCGAAGAAGATTCGATAGCGCCACGGACTCCGGGCTCCGGACCGCCGGGCTCCGGGCTCCGGAGGTTACATAAGCTGCAGTCTGTGTGCTTCGGAATGCTTGACCCACGAACTCGCGAGCGGCAGCGTCTTCTGAATCGTGGGCTCGATCGCCCGAGCTGAAGCTCGGGTCTACGTACGCCGCCGCTCCATAACGTGCCCCGTGAGCACCCCTGCGCGAGCGAAAGCGAGCGCCCCTCGCGAAGCGCCCCTCGCGAAGCGCCCCTCGCGAAGCGCCCCTCGCGAAGCGCCCCTCGCGAAGCGCCCCTCGCGAAGCGCCCCTCGGCGAGCGCCCCTCGCGAAGCGCCCCTCGGGCGAGCGCCCCTCGCGAAGCGCCCCTCGCGGCCAAAGCGCCCCCGCGAAGCGCCCCTCGCGGCCAAAGCCCCGCCCCTCGCGAAGCGCCCCCCGCGACCGCAGGTCGCGCCCCTAACGGAACGCGCGCACCGCGACATCCGGGAAATCCGTGAAAATCCCGTCGACTCGCAGATCGCGGAACCGCTGGAATTCTGCCTCGGGCTTTCCCGCATACGCAGCGGGCAGGAACTCCCTGTCGATGCGGATGGTCCAGACGTGCACTAGAAGGCGCGCCGCATGTGCCCGAGCAACGAGATCCGTGGGAGAGCCGATGCGGCCGTCCGCGCCAACCGGAATGACCAGCGACTTCTCGGCGCCGATGCCGTCCGCGTAGGCCGCGATCGCCTTCAACCCGGCATCGTCGAACATTGCTGCCGTGGCGCCGAGCTGAATCAAGCGCACTGGCGTCTTCTGGCGCAGCTCGCGCAGATTGGCGGTTTCGAACGATTGGATGAACACGGGCGCATCACGGCGATTCCAGCCGTGGGCGTCGAGCGACGCGACGAGCTTCTCCTCGAGCGGCAGGCCAATGCCGCGGAAGTACGTCGGATGCTTGGTCTCCGGATAGATGCCGATCGACCGGTGAAGCCGTTGCCCGACCTCCTGCGCCAGCGCGATCACCTCGTCGAAGGTCGGGACCTGAAACTGTCCGTCATACGCATGCGAGCGGAACGCGAGGCGTTCACGAGCGCGCAGCGTCCTGATCTCGGCGAGGGTGAAGTCCTCGGTGAACCAGCCAGTGACGCTCTTGCCGTCGATGATCTTCGTCGTCTTCCGATCGGCAAACCGGTCGGCGACGTCCGTGGTGCCGCCGATCTCGTTCTCGTGCCGGGCGATCAACACGCCGTCCCGCGTCGATACGAGATCCGGCTCGATGAAATCGGCGCCCATCTCGGCGGCCAGGCGGTAGCTCTCACGCGTGTGTTCCGGCCGATAGCCGCTGGCGCCGCGGTGCCCGATGATGAGTGGAGGCGCACCCCCCTCGAGCGCCGCCGCTGCCGCTGATGCGAGCACCAGCAGCAGCATAGTCCGGGCGATTACCACAGGAACTTGAATCCGAGCTGAAGCTGCCGCGGGTCGTACGTCGACGTGATCGTGCCGAACGTGCCGGCGCTGCGGTTGCTGGCGGGGGCACGGAAGTTCGTGCGGTTCAGCAGGTTGAACGCCTCGACGCGGAACTCGAACTGCGCCGGACCGCCAATCGAGACGCGCTTCACGGCGGCCAGGTCGATCTGCCAGAAATCCGGGCCGCGCATCGAGTTGCGCTCCGCGTTGCCGAACGGCTGACTGGGGTCGGTCGGCACGCTCACGCAGCCCTTGTCGAACCAGTTCGCAATCGTCCGCTCGTTGCCCGATGCCACCGGATCGCAGGTCACGTTCGGCCGATAGTTGTTGGCGCCGCGGAAGTCCTGCGCGATGCCCGACACCACGAACGTCGCACCCGGAGTGTACTGCAGCGTGATTGGCTCGCCGGCGAAGACCGAGTTGATGCCGGCCACCTGCCACCCGCCAACCAACGACTCCATCAGCGGCGACGCATTCGACGCCCATCGTCGGCCCTGGCCGAAGGGCAGCGACCAGACAAAGCTCGTGGTGCTGTTGTACGGCTGATGGTAGTTCGAGAGGCCGTAGTCGGCGCCCAGGTTGTTGAAATCCTGCGGCGCCGGGAAGTTGCCATTCGAATTCTCGAGCGACTGGGCGCCATTGTCCTTGGTCTGCGACAGCGTCAGCGCGCTCAGCAGCATCAGATCGCGACTCATCCGCCACTCGAACTTCGACTGGAACGCGTGATACCGCGACTTCCCGCCGTTGAACGCGTAGGTGATGTCCGAGAAGCTCGGGATCGGGCGGCGATTCTGAAGCGGGATCGTGCCTGCGGCGTTGTTGGGCAGCGCCTGGTTGTAGTTCGCGAACAGCAGCAGATCGTCCGCGCGGTTCCCGACGTACGCCACGTCGATCAGCATATTCGGCCGAAGCTCGCGCTGGACCGAAATGTACCAGCTCTGGACCGGGCTCGAGTGGAAGTCGTCGGGCATGTAGGTGATGTTTGCGGTCAGCGGATTGAACTGCGACGGGTCGGCCAGGCCGTCCGGATAGCCCAGCTCGCCGGGCACGAACGTCGCGGCCGACGGGTTCGTCTGATTGACGATCGCATTGACCACCTGCGGCCCGTTGATCGGCAGCAGATCGCCGCCCCCCGCGCGGCTGAAGTGAACGTAGCTCACGCCGTAGCCGCCGCGAACCACAGACGTCGGCGTGAACGTATACGCGAAGCCGAGGCGCGGTCCGAAATTGTTGCGATCCGGGTTGACCAGCGAACGATCGCGGATCGATCCGTCTTTCGCAATCACCATCGACTTCGTCGCCGGGTCGAAGTTCGACAGGACGTTATCGCGCTCCCAGTAGGGAGTCGAGAACTCGTAGCGCAGCCCGAGATTCAGCGTCAGCCGATCCGAGGCTCGCCAGTCGTCCTGCATGTACGCAAAGTGCATGTCGCGGCGTAGATTCGCGACCAGCACGCTGCTCAACGCATACTGCGCTCGCGGCGAGCGGAAGCCGCAAGGTTGCGGGGGTCTGTGGACGCCGCGCCATCGCCGGCGTAATTGATCCGTTGTAGGTGTCGCGGCCACCAGAGCGGGTCGACGTCTGCACTCCGAAGATCGACTGCACCTGGACGCATGAGCGCGCCCGCCTTGAAGGAGTGCGCGCTCATGACGTCCACGGTAGTTGATCTCGGAAGTGCAGGACGTCGAAACCGCACTGCGGGTGGTGAGCCTGACAACGGAGATGGATTCAGCCGGCGATGGGCGGCGTCGGGCAGTCCCCACAACAATGCGACTTCATGCTCGGCAGGCCGCCGAGGCCGAACTGGTCGAACGCGCTGGGCGTTCCGAGCGCGGGTGGGTTCTTGCCGGCCTGCGTCCACGAGTAGCCGAAGCGCGCTTCGACGAGCGACGTCGTCGAGGCCACCCAGGTCGTGCCGAAGACGAACTGCCGATTGCGCGTGTAAATGTGTCCGTTGCCCGCACCTCCCGAGGGAAGTGGAATGTTCGGCTGGTCGTCGGTGGTCAGGTTCCTGAAGCCGTAGCGGCCGAACATCGAGAGCGTCGGGCTGGCCTGCAGGTCGATCTTGCCTCCCGCCTTGTTCGAGTCGGCGGTGAATTCCTGCAGGATGCTGTAATTGTTCGTGGTGCCGGCGACGTTGGCGTCCGGTAGCGCCGACAGGACCGATCGCGCGAAGCCGGTCATCGGGATCGGCGTGCCCGCCGGGTAAATCGATCCTGTACGCGGATCGCGGATGTCGACGGACAGGAGACCCTCTCGCTGCGCCTGGGTCGCGATCGTCGAGAAACCCGTCGCCGATCGCGTCTGGCGCAGTCCCTCGTAATCGGCGAAGAAGAACGCCTTGCTCTTCACGATCGGCCCGCCGACCACCCCGCCAAACTGATTGCGGTCGAGCGACGGCTTGCCGGACGCCGGCTTGAAGAAGCCGGTGGCATTGAACGAGCTGTCGCGAAGGAATTCCCAGCCGGTGCCGTGGAACACGTTCGAGCCGCTGCCATAGCTCACATTGATCGTCGCGCCGGCGGCGCGGCCGTATTCGGCGCTCACGTTGTTGGTGACGACCTTGAACTCGCCGATGGCCTCCGGTGCCGGCTGCATCACCTGGTTCGAGAAGCCCTGGTTGCTCGTGCCGTACGCATTGTTGTCCACGCCGTCGATCAGGAAGTTGTTGAACGTGCTGCGCAAGCCGTTCACGTTGAACGCGCCCTCGCGCGGCGTGTTGCCGGTCGTCAGCGATGAGCCGCCGAGCTTCACCCCGGTCGTCAGCAACGCCAGGGACGAGTACTCGCGCGCGATCAGCGGCAGCGCGCGCGTCTGCTCGCCAGTCACGACCTGTCCGCGCTGGCTGGAATCCGTCTCGAGAACGGACTGACCCGCCTTCACTTCAACCTTCTCCGACACTTGTCCGATCGGCATCTCGAGGTCGACCCGCAGGCGGGCGCCCACCTGGACCTGAACGTTGTCGGCGAGGGCGGTGGCGAACCCTTCCTTCTCGGCAGTGAGCACGTAGAGTCCCGGCTTCATCGAGGCGAATTCGAAGCTGCCGGTGTCGGCCGTTGTCCGCACCACCGAGATGCCTGTGTCCACACCGGTCACCGTCACTTTTGCACCTTGGACCACCGCACCTGATGCATCGCGGACCGTGCCCACGACCGCCGCCGTATCGAATTGCGCGAAGGCGCTGGCAGCACTCAGCAGCAGTGAACAGACACACATGCAGAACACGCATGTACACTCCTCGGGAAAAGGTCGATATGCGAGGGTACCGGTCGGATGCGACAGTTCAGCAAAGCGATGTGACGGATGAGCAACGCCACCCGGATGAGCACGATGCGCGGGCATTAACTCGTCTCTGCAAGGCACGTCAGCGCTAGCGACTGAACCCGCCCGACGAACGCTGGCGCCAAACGAGGGTGTTCAGTCGCTGACGGGAATGCCGCTGACTGTCCCTGAAACGCCGGCTCCGTATACAGGGTCGCGACCGCCGCATTGCCCACTCGCAGACTGCGGATTCGCTTCTGCCAGTTGGCGTTGTTCGTCTGCGACAGCTCTCGCAGGCTGGCCAAGTGCGCCGGCCCGTTCAACACATCGCCGGTGCCACTGAAGTCCGGCTGCCGTCGGGCAGGACCACACATTCGACAATCGCCACGCCTTGGACCTTTGCACGCATGGCGGTAACGGTGTAATTCGGTTTCATCTCCCGAAGCACGCGTGGCAGCGACACCCCACTGCCGGGGCGAAAGGCACCGCCACCCGCATCGACAGGTTGCGCATCTTCGTCAGCACCACCCCTCCGCGCCCCCAATCCGACGGGCTGTTACGTCATCGTGTTTGACGAACAGAAGGAAGATCGTGAACCGTCTGCGCATGAATTTATCGAAGCATGAACGACGCCGACTCGAGGAGGATCGGGGCGACTCGAATGGGGGGCGGCTGGCGCCGGAGGGCGGCAAAAATGCCCTTGGGCAGTCCGACGGAGGCGCCGGGTTTCCGTGAGCGAACGATACGGTGCGGTGCGCGAGTCATCCCATGTTCCAGTTTGATGCGCACCTCAGTGGGCGTGCGTGTACTGATCGTCGTGTGTCTGCGGCCCTGGCGATGCTTTGACTCTCTGGGCGTGGACCTGTTCGATCACCTCCGCCTCGACGCCGTCGAGCATCGGGAGACGCCCATCTTCACCGATACGCAGACCACGCCGGGTTCACCAGCGTGATGACGAGCCCGATGATCGGGTCGGCCATCGGGTAGCCGACGTGGACTCCCAGGGGGTCGGGATGGACAAGGCGCTAGATCGCACGTAGGCCGCACGACCATGTCGCCGGTAACTCACGATCGGTGCGAGTCCGCACCCAAAGCAGCCCGATGGCGACGACCGCGAGCGGCGTCAGGAGATCCTCGGGCCCGATGAGAGCCGTGAAGCGCCATCCGCCCCGCCGTGGGCTCGGATTGGATAATAGCGCGAGGACTTTGCCTCTGCCGTGCATCGCTCACGCCACTCTGGCCGTGGCGGCGTTTTGCACCCTCCCTGGGTTCTCCATCCCGCACTTTGCCGTGACGTGACTGCAGACTCTTCCTGACGGCCCGCTTCGCGGCGACAATTGAGACTGAACCGGTGGCTGGAACCTTGCGGGACAAATCAAGCCGGTAGCACATGGAACAGGCACGGCAGGACATCAGCGGTCCCCCCGCTTCGGCGACGGCCCCGTGGGCGGCCTTGGTCATCGATGATGACGCCGGTGTGCGTCAGTCGCTGAGGCTGTGCCTGGAGGCTGCCGGCGCGCGTGTGCTGGGCGTCGCGACAGGTGGCGCCGCGCTGGCGGCACTGGACCGCGCCCACTTCGACGTGGTGTTTCTGGATTTGTGGCTGGGTGCCGATGCCGACATGGAGCTGCTCCCCGGATTCTGATCGCGCCAACCCAACGCCGGCGTGATTGTCGTGACCGCGTATGCCTCAATCGAGAGCGCCGTCGACGCGATCAAGCGCGGTGCGGTCGACTACGTGCCCAAGCCGTTTACACCCGATCAAATTCGGCTGGCCGCTCATCGCGTCGTCGAGGCGCAGCGACTCCGCCGCCGCCTGGCGGAGCTCCAGGAAGAACTGGACCGAAGTGGAGAGCCGGCGTTGTTCGAGTCCCGCAGCCCCACGTTTCTTCGATTCCTCCAAATCTCCGCGCGGGCCGCGGCCTCGGACGCCGTCCTGCTCTTGCGTGGGGAGAGCGGCACGGGGAAGAACGTGCTAGCGCGCTGGATTCGCGCGAACAGTCCGCGCGCTCACGCACCGTTTGTGACGGTCAACTGCCCTGCGTTGTCCGGCGACCTCATGACCAGCGCCCTCTTTGGGCATCGTAAAGACGCCTTCACGGGAGCGGTGGCGGACGTCGCCGGGAAGGTCCAGGAGGCCGAGGGTGGCACGTTGCTCCTCGATGAGGTGGGCGAGCTCACAGCGGACGCGCAAGCGCGCCTGCTCCGCTTTCTCAATGATCGAACGTATGAGCGGCTTGGCGAAGCGCGCGAGCGCCAGGCGGATGTGCAGCTCATCACCGCGACAAACCGCGATCTCGAAGCCGAGGTGCGGACGGGCCGGTTTCGCGAGGACCTCTTCTACCGGTTGAATGTGGTCACGCTGACGCTGCCGCCGCTCCGCGAGCGGCCGGAAGACATCCTGCTACTGGCTCAGCATTACTTGTCCATCTTCAGCCAGAAGCAACGTCGTCCCAACTTGACGTTCTCTGGAGCGACCCACGAGTTCCTTGATCTGACCCGGATCGAAGCCGGGCAGTTACGGCTGAACCTGGAGCCCGTTCACATTCCGGCCGTCGTCGGTGAGACGCTTCATCGCGTTGAGGGACAGGCGCACGCGCAAGGCATCGCCCTGATCACGCATGCGGATCCGGCACTTCCACGGATTGTCGCGGATCGGCTTCGGTTGCGTGCCGTGTTCGACAACATCGTCTCGAACGCGCTCAGTACACGCCCGATGGCGGCTCTATCACGGTCAGCAGCGAACGGGTGACTGGGAATGGGTCGGGACGTCCCGATCGGGTCCGGATCAGCGTCACCGATACGGGCCCGGGAATACCGCCCGCATTTCGGGCGCGAATCTTCGATAAGTTCTTTCGACTCGAACACCAGCATGCCGAGAACCGCCCACGTGCGCGAGGGGCGGGAATCGGCTTGTACATGTCCCGCCAAATCGTAGAGCTGCACGGGGGTTGGATTACGTGTGCGGCCGGAACCGGCGAGCATGGCGCGTGTATCACCGTGGATGTGCCGGCTCAATTCCCGACTGGATCAGGTGTCGGTGAGACTGCGAGCTAACTGTCGAAACGGAGGGTGCTCGAGCGTGCGGGCCGTCTGGGGTAATGATCATCACGATCTTCGTCGCAATGGTTGGACAGGAGTCACTGAGCCAAACGACGTCGGTGCGTGCCCAACTGCCGGCATTCCGGGGTGGAATCGACCTCATCACGCTGAACGTGACCGCCACCGATGGGCTGCAACGGTACGTGACCGATCTCGCACGGGATGAATTCCAGATCTTCGAAGACGGGCGCCGGCAGCCGCTCGCATTCTTTCAAAAGTCGGGGGTTCCACTCGCGTTGACGCTGCTGCTGGATACCAGCGCAAGCATGGAGAACAAGCTCTCAGTCGCGCAAGACGCGGCGGTCGGATTCGTGAAAACGCTGGGACCAGCAGACGTGGCGTCGGCGATCGACTTCGATAGCCGGGTTCAGATCCTTCAAGGATTCACGAACGATTGGAGCGCCCTCGAAGAGGCCATTCGTCGGACGAGCCCTGGAGGTTCGACTTCGCTGTACAACGCCGTGTACATCGCGCTCAAAGAGTTGGCGAAGGTGTCACCGGGCAGCCAGGACGTCTCGGAGACGCGGCGACAAGCAATTGTGGTGCTCTCTGATGGCGAAGACACGTCGAGCCTTGTCGCCTTTGACGAGGTGCTCAACCTCGCCGCTCGTTCGAATACCACTATCTACGCGATCGGATTGGGCGTGCGAACGTCGTCGGGGAGAGCCGGCCTAGCAAGAGTAGGCTCGGAGGATTCGCCGTACGTGCTGCGGCAGTTGACTCAGCAAACCGGAGGGCGAGCGTTCTTTCCGCTCGAAGCGCGCGAGCTCAATGCGGTCTACGATGAGATTCGAGAGGAGCTGTCGAGCCAGTATTCGCTCGCCTACGAATCGACAAACCCTCGAAGAGATGGCCAGTACCCGTCGCGTCGCGGTACGCGTTGATCGCGTTGGTGTGCTCGCCCGAACGAGGCCAGGCTATTACGCGCCCAACCAGTAGCGACTATGCCACCTCTCACGACCGATCTTCGTGACGCGACAGCGCGCGACGTGAGCGAGGGCACGAACGCGATCATGGTGATCCACCGCGTTCTCACCGTCGCAGTCGCGAGCGCGCTCGGCACTGTCGCGTTCGCTCAACAGCGTCCAGCTCCATCACCATCGACGGAGCCGACCGCCGTCGCCTCTGTCATCTCGATGGAACTGGTCGGTAATCGGCCAGCCATTCGCGTGGCCCTCAACGGCAAAGGTTCGTACGCGTTCCTCGTCGCCCCCGAGTTTCCACATACAGTGATCGATCAGGCGCTCGCCTCCGAGTTGGAGCTGAAATCACAGGCCGATCGCAATGGTGCCTCCGGGGTCAGCGTCGACCTGGAATTTGGGAGGACCAAGGTCGCCAAGGTCCCAGTCACAGTGGCCCGACGTTGCGCAGCTCGTGCCCGAGCTCCGGGTACGGGCGCGCGGCATTATCAACTTGGCGTTCTGGAAGGAACAGCTCGTCACCATCGATTGCCCAAGCTGGCGCGTGACCATTGAGGCAGGTGCATTGCCGGAACCAAATGGGCGCGACGTATTTGCGCTCACCCAAGCGGTCCCCGAACGCGCTTTGGCGTTGACCGTCGGCGGCCATTCGATTCCGTTTCGGCTCGAACCGCTATTCAGTGGCGGCGTGGTGCTACCCGACACGTAACATTTCGCAGCTCCCGCTTGCGGGTCAACCCGCGGACATTGGCCCGATCGCGACGGCCGGTCGGTCGATCGGTACGAGAGGCCCGCTTGGCTGAGGGTGCGAGGATCGGCAGTATCGATCTCGGTAAACCGCTTGTGACGTTCGCTAGTATCGAAAAGACCGCAATCGTCGGTGGCGAATGGCTGCGCGACTTCACGGTCACGTATGACCTGACGAATTCGCGCGTACCGACTGACCCATCGCTGATCGCCAGAGTTCTGCCCGCGTGACGACACCTGGCGCGCGTCCTGGCCAGACGTGTCTGCTTGCGCGAGTTGTGCCGCTGAACGTCCGTCGACCTCAAGGCGCGCAGGGGCAGTGACGATGAGCTGTGTGCGGCTAAAATTGCAGCGCCGACAGAGCGGACGCGTATCCCCGCTCGCTACAATCGTCTCTGGGTGTTCACGTGACAAGTTGCCATACGGCGACAGACACGAATCGTCACCGGCATCCGTCATCGCATTCGCACGATGGTCGCGCCACAGGTTCAGAAAACGGGGGTTCACGATGAAACGCGCAATCTTTCTGCTAATGCTGCTTGCGCTTGTCAGTGCTCCGTGGGTCACGGCGCAGCCGCAAGAGATCTCGCTCGTCGAGGGCTTCAGGACCGTCGAGGTCGCCTCGGTGTCTGATGCGATGGAGCAGCTGTACGGACAGCGCGCCTACATGTCACACGAGATGCGCCCGCTCGCTCCCACCAAGTTCGCCGGACCCGCGGTCACGGTTCAATTGAAGAAGGAAGAGCACAAAGAGGGACCGGCGGCCTCGCGAGGAATGCTGGATGTCATTGACTCGTCTCCCGCGGGTTCCGTCTACGTCATGGTCCTCGAGAACGGTGCGGACTACGCCGGCATCGGGGGTCTCATGGCGACCGCCATGAAATATCGAGGCTTCGCCGGGGCGGTGATTGACGCCTCAGTGCGCGACACGCCGCAGATTCGCAAGCTGCAGTTTCCAGTGTTCAGTCGTGGCGTCGTGCCATCGACGACCATCAATCACTACCGCGTGAGCGGCGTCAATGTGCCAGTCACGTGCGCCGGCGTCCTGGTGAATCCCGGCGACATCGTGACGGCAGACGAAGACGGGGTCGCGGTCGTTCCGCTGGCCAAGGCGGTCGATGTGCTGAAGAAGTCCCAGGAACTCGACGATACCGAGCACCGCATGCTTCCCTTCATTGAAAAGTTCCGCTCGATCAGCGAGGCCGTCAAGCAGTTCGGACGGATTGAGGAGCGTGTGCACGCTCACGAATCCTCAATCAAGCAGGCGGTCAAGGCATGGGCGGTGCGGCCGAAGCGTGGCGGTCCAGACTGCCCGGCTCTCAGGCTGGCGTTCGCGGCACTCACATTGTTAGTAGTTGTGGGCGGCGTCAGGGTCGCCTGTGCCCAAACAGCCCTTCATCGTGGATGACGCCGAGGTGACGGCACCAGCGGACTGGCATCTCGAGGTGAGCAACCAGGTCGATTGGCTGAAGCGCGAGGCGCGGCCCTTCAGGTGGCAGAACACGCTGGAATGGGAGATGGATTACGGGCTCGTGAGGCGAATGGAGCTCTCGGCGCTGTTGCCGGTTATCAGCCTCGTGTCGGACGGCCCGGTGTCGCGCCAGACAGCGGTCGGGATCGGCGACACCAGCGTCGCTCTGAAGCTGCGCTTCACACGCAACTCACAGGCAGCGCACGCATTCGCGGGTAGTGTGTCCGTAGAATTTCCTACGGGCTCGCGCAGGAGATCGCTCGGGTCTGGCCTCGTGGACTACGGCGTGAACATCATTTCTCAGCATAGGCTCAGTGACGCGGCGATTGTGCGCATGAACGGTGGTGCGATCCTGGCGGGGAACACGCAGACCGGCGCCCTCGGAATCAAGGACCGTGGTTCGATCGTCACCGCCGGGGCGTCTGTTGTTGTCAGCCTGAGCTCCAGACTACAGATGGGCGCTGAGAGCACCGTCTTCTACTCACGGAAAGCAACGCTGGGCGGCTCGTATGTTGGATGGCAGGTCGGATCCCAACTTCAAGGTGCACGAGGGCACGACGATCGATGCCGGCATCCTGAGTGGGTGGTTCGACGGGAGCCCGCGGCTCGGGGTTCAACTCGGGGCGTCAATTGATCTCTCGCCGTGAGTAAAGTGCCGCGTCCGTACGAAGTTACGGTTTTCGTAGCGACCGAATAGATGAGAGATGGCTGCGAAGCCGTGTGGCTTCTGGGCCGCCTCTCCGCAAAGACGCCACAGTTGCGGCGCCACAGGGCCGTTATCTCGCCCCACGCGGCGTCTCCTCCTGGCATACGGCTTGCGCCGCCCCTGGACAGGACTCGATGGTCGCTAGCGCCCGGATGCCCGGCACCCGCGCGACTCGGACGCGACCGCCGTCGCGATCAGCGTCTCGCCATGCGTGACGTAGCGGATCGACACGGGATCCCCGACGACGATGTGCCCCTCACGCTGGGTCGAGGGGTTGAGGACGAAGCGCATGTCGCGGCCGTCGATCGCCGATCGGCTGATCACCAGCGCCGTGGCGCTGACGGCTCTGACGCGTCCACGAACGGCGTGCGTGCCGAGGAGGACGTCGGCGGTCGCAAGCGGGACCGACAGTACGCCCACAAGCGCGAGGACGATCACGTGCCGACGCATGTGGGGACTCAACATGATGCGGAGTGGCTGATCGTGATCGATTGGACCAGTCACAGCTGAGCGCCCGCTGAAGGGCTGATTAAATCTCGTTAAGCCAATGCGCATTCTCGTGATCGAAGACGACGCCAAGGTTGCCCGCTTCATTCAGACCGGCCTCGAGCAGGAGGGCAACGGCGTCGACGTGCTGCACGATGGCACCGACGCCGGCGCGCAGGCGCATGCCGTCGACTATGACGCGGTGGTCCTGGATCTGATGCTGCCGCGGCGTTCGGGATTTCAGGTGCTTCGTGACATCAGGGCGCGGAAGCCATCGCTCGCGGTGGTGATTCTGACCGCCAAGGACTCGCTGGAGGAGCGGATCGCGGGACTCGATGGCGGCGCTGACGACTACATGGTCAAGCCATTCGCACTTGCCGAGCTATCGGCCAGGCTTCGCGCCCTGACGCGCCGCGGTGCGCCGCGCGAGATCGATTCTGCGCCTCGCCGATCTCGAGATGGACACCATCACGCGTGCAGTGCGCCGCGCCGGGCGCGCCATCGCGCTGAAGCCCAGAGAGTACGCCGTGCTCGAATACCTGATGCGCAACACCGATCGGCCGGTGACCCGCTCGCTCATCGTCGAGCACGTCTGGGATATTCACTTCGACAGCATCAGCAACGTCGTCGAGGTCCACATCAATTCGCTGCGCAACAAGATCGATCGCGGCTTCGGCACGCCACTGATTCATACCATTCGCGGCGTCGGCTACATGCTGGCGGAGTCGCCGCCGTGACCCTGCCGCTCCGGGCGCGGCTGGCGGCGTCGTACACGGCCCTGGTCGCGCTGCTGCTCGTGGTGCTGAGCATCGGGTCGTACAGCGTGCTCGCGCGACAGCTGGATCGGGACGCCACGGACCGGCTCACCGAGCTCACCGATGGCCTTCATGGCTATCTGCGCCTTGGCGACCCCGTGCCGGCGCTCGCGTTCGACGCGAACGACCCCGACCAGGCCACGTTCGTTCACGAAGCGACCCGCTACTACCAGATCTACGACGCCGACGCGGGACGGCTCATCGTGCAGTCGGCCGGCTTCGAACCGCTCGGGCTCCACTTCACGCCCGCCGAGATCCGCGCGCTGTGCCACGAGCCGCGGCGCTTCGACATCAGCACCGAGTACGGCCGATTCAGGATCTCGAACAGTATGCTCGCCGGCGGAGCCGGTCACGCGGAGCTCCTCCAGGTGGGCCTTTCGCTGGGCGCCATGGACGGTGCCCTGAGGCGCTATCTCGATCTTCTCAGGTGGCGCCTGCCCGTCGCGCTGGGCGTCGCGGCTCTTGCCGCGTACTGGCTGGCCGGCGTCGCCCTGGCGCCGCTCTCTCGTCTCGCCGACGCGGCGAGCGCCATCGACGTCAACAGCCTCGGCCACCGCATGCCCACGCGCGGCACAGACGATGAACTGGACGAGGTCGCCCGGGCGTTCAACGGAACGCTGGCGCGGCTCGAACGCGCCGTCACCGAGATGCGGCAATTCAGCGCGGCGCTCGCGCACGAGTTGCGGACGCCACTTGCCGCGCTGCGCGGAGAGATCGAGCTGGCGCTGCGAAGCGTTCGTCCGGACGGCCCGCGGGGTCGATCGTTTGGCAGCCAACTTGAAGAGATCGACAAGCTGAATCGGCTGATCGATCAGATCCTGACGATGGCGCGCGCCGAATCGGGGCAGATTCCGCTGACGTTCGCGCCGCTGGACCTTCCCAGGCTCGGCGCCGAGGTGGTCGCCGAGCTCGAGCCCCTCGCGGAGACGCGAGGCATTGCCCTGCGAAGTGAGGTGCCGGACGCCATCGTCGTCGACGGTGACGCGGGCTGGCTGCAGCGGCTCATGCTGAATCTGCTCGACAACGCGTTGAAGTTCACGACCGAAGGCGGACGGGTGACGTTGCGGGTGTCGCGCGAGGCCGGCGCGGCGCGCCTCGAAGTCGACGACACCGGCATCGGGATGTCGCCCGAGGTGCTCGCGCGCCTGTTCGAGCCGTTCTTCCGCGCCGATCCGGCACGGTCCTCGACGGTCGACGGCGCCGGCCTCGGTCTGAGCCTCGTGAAATGGATCGTCGAGGCGCACAACGGCCGAATCGCGGTTGAAAGCCGCGCGGGACGCGGGTCGGCATTCATCGTCTGGCTGCCGCTCTCCCGCACCAGCTGAAGGAGTGAACTCGTCGTGGCTTCGATTGCATTCAAGCGCGGATGGGCTGTGGCGCTGGTCGTCGTCACGGCCATCATCATAGGCATCGCATTTCTGAGCGCCGGCACGGCGCCGGCTGACACGCGTCGCCGAAGCGCTGCGCCTCCTGCCGTGCCCGTCGCGGTTGCCGCAGTGGGGCGCCAAGACCTGCCGGTACGATTGAGCGCCCTCGGCTCCGTGGTGGCGTTCAATACGGTGACGGTACGTCCGCGGGTCGACGGACAGCTGATGCGCGTGCTGTTCCGCGAGGGCCAGTTCGTCAAGCGCGGCGAGGTGCTCGCCGAGATCGATCCACGCCCGTTCCAGGTGCAGCTCGAACAGGCACAGGGGCAGCTCGCTCGAGACCAGGCGCAGCTCGCCAACGCTCGCCTCGACCTGACGCGCTTTCAGACGTTGTGGAGCCAGGACTCGATCGCCCGGCAGAACGTCGATCTCCAGGCGTCGACCGTCGCGCAACTGCAGGCCTCGCTCAAGGTGGACGAGGCGGCGATTCACAGCGCCCGCCTCAATCTGACCTACGCGCGCATCACGGCGCCGATCAGCGGCCGCGTCGGTCTTCGGCTGGTCGATCCGGGGAACGTCGTCATCGCGAGCACGACCACCGGGCTCGTGGTGATCACACAGCTCGAGCCTATCGCGGTCGTGTTCACGCTGCCCGAGGACGAGCTGCGCATTGTGTTGCCGCGTATCCGCGAGCACGCCGTGCTGCCGGTCGACGTGTTCGACCGTGCCGGCAGCGTCCACCTGGCCAGCGGATCGGTGGTGACGCTGGACAATCAAATCGACCAGAGCACCGGCACGGTCCGGATCAAGGCCATCTTCGACAACCGCGATCACGCGCTGTTCCCCGCGCAGTTCGTGAACGCGCAGCTTCTCGCGGATACCCGGAAGGCCCAGATCGTCGCGCCCGCGGCGGCCGTGCAGCAGGGGCCGCAGGGGCCATTCGTGTTCACCGTGCGCAACGGAGCGGCCGTCGTGCGCCCGGTCACCGTCGCGGCGACAGAGGGAGAGCGCGCCGCAATCGCCAAGGGACTCGCGGTTGGCGACATCGTGATCACTGACGGCTTCGATCGTCTCCGTGATGGAAGCCGCGTGGAGATCGCGCATTGAACCTCTCGCGGCTGTTCATCCTCCGGCCGATTGCGACATCGCTGCTGATGGCGTCCATCGCGATGGGCGGCATCGTCGCCTATCGTCAGCTGCCCGTGTCGGCGCTGCCGGAAGTGGACTATCCCACGATCCAGGTCACCACGTTCTATCCGGGTGCCAGCCCCGACGTCATGGCCAGCTCGGTCACGGCGCCGCTCGAGCGCCAGTTCGGGCAGATGCCGCGCCTGAAGGAGATGACGTCGACGAGCTCGTTCGGGAGCTCGGTGATCACCTTGCAGTTCGACCTCGCGCTGAACATCGACGTCGCGGAACAGGAAGTCCAGGCCGCGGTCAACGCGAGCGGCACGTTCCTGCCGGTCGATCTGCCGAATCCGCCGATCTACAGCAAGGTCAATCCGGCCGACGCGCCGGTGCTGACGCTGGCGCTCAGCTCCAGCGTGCTGCCCCTGTCGCAGGTGCAGTCGCTCGCCGACACCAGGCTCGCGCCGAAGATCTCACAGCTGGCGGGCGTCGGCCTGGTGTCGATCAGCGGGGGACAGAAGCCGGCGGTGCGCGTGCAAGCCAATCCCACCGCCCTGGCCGCCTACGGCCTGAGTCTGACGCAGATCCGGAGCGCGATTGCGGCGGCGCAATACGAACACCGCCAAGGGTACCTTCGATGGACCGCATCGCGCGTTCACCATCGACGCCAACGATCAGCTCCTCTCGAGCGCCGCCTACCGTCCGCTCGTCGTCGCCTACCGCAACGGCGCGCCGGTGCGACTGTCCGACGTGGCCCAGGTGGTCGACAGTGTCGAGGATGCGCACCAGGCGGCGTGGATGAACACGACGCCTGCGGTGATCGTCAACGTGCAGCGCCAGCCGGGCGCAAACACGATCGACGTGGTCGACCGCATCAAGGCGCTGCTGCCCACGCTCTCTGCCACGCTGCCACCCGCCGTCCAGGTCTCGGTACTCACCGATCGCACGACCACCATCCGCGCGTCCATCGCCGACGTGCAGCTGGAGCTGGGCCTGACCGTCGCGCTCGTGGTACTGGTGATCTTCCTCTTCCTGCGCCGGCTGTCGACCACCTGGATTCCCGCGGTCGCCGTGCCGCTGTCGCTGATCGGCACGTGCGTCGCGATGTATTTCGCCGGCTTCAGCCTCAACAACCTGACGCTGATGGCGCTGACGATCTCGACCGGGTTCGTCGTCGACGACGCCATCGTGATGATCGAAAACATCGCGCGCTATGTCGAGGCGGGCGAGCCGCCGCTCCAGGCGGCGCTCAAGGGTGCGCAGCAGATCGGCTTCACCATCGTCTCGCTCACGGTCTCGCTGATCGCGGTGCTGATCCCGCTGCTCTTCATGAGCGATATCGTCGGGCGTCTGTTCCGCGAGTTTGCGGTCACGTTGAGCGTCACCATCCTCGTCTCGGCGGTCGTCTCGCTCACGTTGACACCGATGATGTGCGCGCGAATTCTGCGGCCGACGTCGGAAGAGCAGCAGCAGGGACGACTCGCGCGTCGCCCTGGATCAGGGCTTCCAGCGAATGGTGGCCGCCTACGGCCGCACGCTCACCTGGGTGCTTGGCCACGAGCGGCTGACGCTCCTGGTGTTCTTCGCGACCCTTGCGCTCACCGCTCTCCTGTTCGCAGTCGTTCCGAAGGGCTTCTTCCCGGTACAGGACACGGGCGTCATCGTCGGCGTGACCGAGGCGGCGCAGACGAGCTCCTTCGAAGAGCTCGTTAGCCGGCAACAGGCGCTCGCCAAGGCGTTGCTCGAGGATCCCGCCGTCATGAGCCTCTCGTCGTTCATCGGCGTCGACGGGACCAACGTGACGCCGAACAGCGGCCGTCTGCAGATCAACCTCAAGCCGCTCGCGCAAGGGCGCGACGACGTGAGCACCGTGATTCGCCGCCTGCAGGCGCTCGCCGGCACGGTGCGGGGCATCGCCTTGTACATGCAGGCCGTGCAGGATCTCACGGTCGAAGATCGCGTCAGCCGCACGCAGTATCAATACAGCCTCGAGCACCCGGATCAGGGCGAGCTGGCACGTTGGGGAAGCCGGTTGCTCGACGCGCTGCGGCGCGAGCCCGCGCTTCGCGACGTCGCCACCGATCAGCAGACCGGTGGCCTTCGTGCGGACATTGCCATCGATCGCGATACCGCCTCGCGGTTCGGCATCACCGCGCAGACGGTCGACGATGCTCTCTACAGCGCGTTCGGCCAGCGCCAGGTGTCGACGATCTTCACGCAGCTGAATCAGTACCACGTCATCCTGGAAGTCGGGCCCGGATACCGCCGCGGCCCAGATGCCGTGGCCACGCTCTACGTTCCGGCGACCGATGGCAGCCCGGTTCCGCTTCAAGCGATCACGCAAGTGAGGAGGACCAGCGCGCCGCTCACGATCAACCACCAGGGACAGTTTCCAGCGACGACGCTATCGTTCAATCTCGCGCCCGGCGCGTCGCTCGGCGCGGCGGTCAAGGCGGTGGAGGACGCCTCACACCGGATCGGCTTGCCGGCCGGATTCCGGGCCGGGTTCCAGGGTACCGCCGCGGCCTTCCAGGCCTCGCTCGCCAACGAGGGCTGGCTGATTCTTGCTGCCCTCGTCACCGTGTATGTGGTGCTCGGCGTGTTGTACGAGAGCTACATCCACCCGCTGACCATTCTGTCGACGCTTCCCTCTGCCGGCATCGGCGCCATCCTCGCGTTGCAGCTGACACGTCAGGACCTCGGTATCGTCGCGCTCATCGGCATCGTCCTGCTCATCGGCATCGTCAAGAAGAACGCGATCATGATGATCGACTTCGCGCTCGAGGCACAGCGGGAGCACGGCACGGCGCCTCGCGACGCCATCTATCAGGCATCGCTGCTGCGCTTCCGCCCGATCATGATGACGACCATGGCGGCGCTCCTCGGGGGGCTGCCACTGGCGCTGGCACACGGGACCGGCGCCGAGCTGCGGCGGCCGCTCGGCATCACGATCGTCGGGGGCTTGCTCCTCAGCCAGGTGTTGACGCTCTACACCACGCCGGTGATCTATCTCGCGTTCGAGCGGCTGGCCGCGCGCGTGCAGGGGCGACGGCTGTGAGCATCTCCGAGCCGTTCATTCGACGACCGGTGGCGACGACACTGCTGACGCTGGCATTGGCGGCAGCCGGCGTGCTTGCGTTCGTTCACCTCCCGGTCGCCTCGCTGCCGCAGGTGGCTTACCCGACCATCGTCGTGAACACGGTCCTTCCCGGTGCCAGCCCCGAAACGATGGCCTCGACGGTGGCGACGCCCCTCGAGCGCCAGTTCGGCCGCATCGCGGGCGTCACCGAAATGACGTCGTCGAGCGCTCAGGGCACCACCAACGTCGTCCTGCAGTTCGATCTCGCACGCGACATCGACGCCGCGGCGCGTGATGTGCAGGCGGCCATCAACGCCGCGCGCGGGCAGCTTCCAGCCAATCTGCCGAGCAATCCCTCGTACCGCAAGGTGAACCCGGCCGACGCGCCGGCGATCATCCTGTCGCTCACCTCGAACACGCTGCCAACCAGCCGGATCTACGACATCGCGTCCTCGGTGCTGGCGCAGGAAATCGCGCAGATGGACGGGGTCGGCCAGGTGAACGTCGGCGGCGGCGCGTTGCCGGCGGTCCGCGTCGAGCTGAACCCCACCGTCCTGAACAAATACGGCATCTCGCTGGAGGACGTGCGAAGCATCCTCGGCCAGGCGAACGCGAACCATCCGAAAGGCCAGTTTGCCGATGCGCGAACAAGCTGGGAGATCCACAGCAACGATCAGCTTTATAAGGCGGCCGACTACCTCCCGCTCATTGTCGCTGCGCACAGCGGCTCGATCGCAAGGCTCGGCGACCTCGGCACGGTTCGGGACGGCGTACAGGACGTGCGCGCCGCGGGTCTGACGAACGGGCAGCCTGCCGTGTCGTTGACCGTGATCATCGAGCCTGGCGCCAACGTCATCGACACCGTCGACGGCATCCGGGCCGCGCTGCCACGGTTTCGCGCGCTCCTTCCTGCAGGGGTCGATCTTCGCGCCGCCATCGATCGGACGACCACGATCCGCGCGTCGGTGCACGACATGGAGCGGACACTCCTGATAGCGATTGGGCTGGTCGTCCTCGTGGTCTTTGCGTTCCTCCGAAACGGCTGGGCCACCGTGATTCCGGGCATCGCTGTTCCGCTGTCGCTTGCCGGAACCTTCGGCGCGATGTGGTTCCTCGGTTACAGCCTCGACAACCTGTCCCTGATGGCCCTCACGATCTCCACCGGCTTCGTCATCGACGATGCCATCGTCGTGCTCGAGAACATCACGAGACATATCGAGGAGGGACGGACGGCTCTCGAGGCGGCGCTGATTGGATCGCGCGAGATTGGGTTCACGGTGCTCGCGATGAGCCTGTCACTCGTGGCCGTGTTCATTCCGCTGTTGCTCATGGGCGGCCTCGTCGGCCGCCTGTTTCGCGAGTTTGCGGTGACGCTGGCGGTCGCCGTGGCGCTGTCGCTCCTGATCTCGCTCACGACGACGCCGATGCTCTGTGCGCGTTACCTGCGCAGGCCGCAGGAGAGCCGGCCGCGTCCGACCTGGAACGATCGCGCGTTCGAGCGCCTCCGCGCCGCCTACGATTGGACGCTCGGCCGCGCCCTCGCGCATTCGGGCCTGACCGTCGGCGTGCTGCTCCTGGTCGGCGCCCTCAACTGGTACCTCCTGGTCATCGTGCCCAAGGGCTTCTTCCCGCAGCAGGACAACGGTCTCATCTCGGGCACGGTTCAGGCATCGCAAGGGACCTCGTTTCAAGCGATGCGACAGATTGTCGCGGACGATGCCGCGGTGCTTCGCCGCGATCCGGCGATCGACACGGTCGTCGCGGTGGTCGGCGGCAACGCGACAGCGAACCAGGCGAGGCTGTTCGTGTCGTTGAAGCCGCGGCCGCCGCGGCGCGAGAGCGCCGATCAGGTGATCGCCCGCTTGCGCCCGGCGTTCGCGCACGATCCGCGTGCAGGCGTCTACCTGCAGGCGGCACAGGACATCCGGGTGGGCGGCCGACAGGCCAACGCCCAATACCAGTACACGCTTCAGGGTGAGGACGTGGCGACGTTGAACACGTGGAGCTCGCGGCTGGCGGCTCGACTGCGAAAGGAGCCGCTGATCGCCGACGTCAACAGCGATCAGCAGAACAGCGGACTCGACGTGCGCGTCGCTATCGATCGGGACACGGCCGCCCGGCTCGGCGTGAGCGCCGACGCCATCGATCAGGCGCTGTACGACGCGTTCGGTCAGCGTGAGGTGTCGACGATCTATGCCGGACTCAACCAGTACCGCGTCGTCATGGAGGTCGCGCCAGAGTACTGGCAGGAGCCGGACACGCTGAACGCGATCTATGTCGCAAGCGGTTCCGGAGCCCTGATCCCGCTCTCGGCGATTGCCACGTTCGGACGGTCGACGACGCCGGTGGCGGTCAGTCACCAGTCGCAGTTCCCGGCGGCGACGTTGTCGTTCAATCTGCGGCCGCGTGCCTCGCTGGGCGATGCGGTCGTGGCCGTCGACCGCGCGGCCCGGGACATTGGCATGCCGGCCAGCGTGTACGGCGGCTTCCAGGGAACCGCCCGGGTCTTCCAGCAGTCGCTTGCGAGCGAACCCTGGCTGATCGCGGCGGCGCTGGCAGCGGTCTACATCGTCCTCGGCATTCTCTACGAGAGCCTCGTGCATCCCCTGACCATCCTGTCGACGCTGCCATCGGCGGGCGCCGGCGCGGTGCTCGCACTGATGGTGACGAAGGGCGAGTTCTCGGTCATTGCGCTCATCGGTCTGATCCTGCTGATCGGCATTGTCAAGAAGAACGCGATCATGATGATCGACGTCGCGATCGACGCCGAGCGGCGCGAGGGTCTTTCTCCCGAGGCGGCGATTCGCAAGGCTTCGCTGCTGCGCCTCCGGCCCATCCTGATGACGACCATGGCGGCGCTCCTCGGCGCGCTGCCGATGGCGCTCAGCAGCGGCAGCGGCTCGGAGCTCCGTCGTCCGCTGGGGATCACGATCGTTGGCGGCCTGATTGTCAGCCAACTGCTCACGCTGTACACGACGCCTGCGCTTTATCTCTGCATGGAAAGACTGCGGGTGCGACTGAGACGGTGGAACCTGCGATGGCTGAGGCCGGCATTCATGGTGGTCGCCGCGGTCGTCGGCAGCGTGTTCGTCGGCGCCTGCACCGTGGGACCACCGTATACGCTGCCGCCGACGACGATACCGCCGGCCTACAAGGAGGCATCGTCCGCCGCGCAGTCGACCCTTCAGCCAGCACGACCGGCGGATCAGAAGCCACGCCCTGCCTGGTGGGAGGCGTTCGGGGATGCGCGATTGAATGGCCTCGAGTCGGCACTCCTGCGCGGCAATCTCGATCTCGCCCAGGCCGAGGCTCGCTTCCGGCAGGCTCGAGCACTCGTCCGCCAGGACCGCGCCGCCTACTTCCCGACCGTGACGACGACGGCATCCGTCGTGCGCAGCAGGCCCGGCGCGGTGACAGGGCAGAGCGTCCTGGGTGGCAGGACGCGAACCGAGTACTCGCTCGGTGCTGACGCGTCCTGGGAGGCCGACGTCTGGGGCCGTGTGCGCCAGACAGTCGCCGCGGGCACGGCGACTGGACAGGCGGCCGCGGCGGACCTGGAGAACACTCGGCTGAGCCTTGGCGCCGAGCTCGCCGCCGACTACTTCCAGCTGCGGTCGTTCGATGCGGAGCTTGCGCTGTTCGAGCAGACCATCGATGCCTTTCAGCGCGCCGCAACGCTGACGCGCAATCAGTACAACGCGGGAATCGTCTCGCGCGCCGACGTCGAGCAGGCCGAAACGCAGCTCGCGTCCGCGCAGGCGCAGGCGACCGACGTGCGGCTTGAGCGGGTCCAGATCGAGCACGCGATCGCGGTCCTTGCCGGCGAGCCCCCCTCGAGCCTGTCACTCGCGCCGATGCCGCTCGACGGCGAGCCGCCGGCCACGCCGATCGAACTGCCATCGCTGCTGCTCGAGCGCCGGCCCGATATCGCCGCCGCCGAGCGCCGGGTCGCGGCCGCCAATGCCGAAGTCGGCGTCGCATCGGCGGCGTTCTTTCCAGCGATCACGCTCGGCGCAAGCGGCGGGTTCGAGGCGACGCGGCTCCAGGACTGGCTGTCGTGGCCGACACGGTTCTGGTCGGTGGGCCCGGCGCTGGCCCTGACCGTGTTCGACGGCGGCGCGCGGCGCGCCGCCAAAAGCGCCGCTCTGGCCGCCTATGACGAAAGCGTTGGCGCGTATCGCCAGACCGTGCTCGCCGCCTTCCAGGACGTCGAGGACAATCTGGCGGCCGAGCGCCTGCTGGCGCAGGAGGCGACCGAACTCGCCGCCGCGGTCACCGCCGCACAACGGTCCCTCGACATCTCTCTGAACCAGGACCCGGGCTGGCCTGGTCAGCTATCTGCAGGTGGCGACGCAACAGACCGCGCTTCTCTCCAATCAGCGCGATGCGCTGTCGGTGACCGCGCGTCGTTTCACCGCGTCGGTGCAACTCGTGCGGGCGCTGGGCGGCGGGTGGGAGCGATCGTCGCTGCCGGCTCGCGTGAATTAAGCGGAATTAATCCGCCGTTCACGACTCGCTTATCTGCGCAGCCGTCCAATATCAGTAGAGAGTGACGACGGCGCGCGATACTCGACGCGCTGAAAAGGAGATTGCCATGAACTCGATACTCAAGAGATCCCTGGTGCTGACGGGCGCCGTGCTGGCGCTTGGCCAGGGCGCCGCCCGCGCCGCCGACTTCCGGGAAATGACGGCCAACGTGCCGTTCCCGTTCGTCGTCGAAAACAAGACACTACCGGCCGGTCGGGTACTTGCTACAGCGGGACGACCAGGACCGGTCGCTGTTACTGATTCGCAATGAGAGCGGAAAAGCCGTTGGCCGCTACGCGCTCACTTACAACGCCGGCGGCCACGATCCGTCGGGCGACAAGCCTTGCCTGTCGTTCACGCGCAAAGATGGCAAGTACGAGCTGACGAGCGTCTGGGAGTCGAACGACGAGGGCGTGATCGTGATTGAGAAGAAGTGACGGGAATGGCGGATTGCGGATTGCGGATTGCGGATTGCGGATCGCGGTTTGGGAATTGGTCATGAAACGCTCATTGATAGCCCTGATTGTTCTTGTCGCGGGTATCCCCATTTCATCAGCTTACGCGCAGGCGCCGCTGCCGTCGGCGGCGCCTCCGCCTTCATACGCGCCGCAGGAGCTGGATCGAATCGTGTCCCCGATTGCTCTCTATCCTGATCCGCTGCTGGCGCAGGTGCTTGCCGCCGCCACCTACTCTTCGGAGATCCCTGACGGGGCGAGCTGGTCGGACAGTCACCATTACCTGGTCGACGGCCGTCTCACCCAGGCCATCGCCGAAGACCGGCTCCCCTGGGACCCGAGCGTGCAGGCGCTGCTGCCGTTCCCCTCGGTGCTCGAGATGATGGCGGGCGATATGGCGTGGACCGAGGAGCTCGGAAACGCGTTTCTCGCCGATCAGGCCGGCGTGATGGATGCCGTGCAGCAGCTGCGTCGCGAGGCGCAACAGTACGGCTATCTGCGTTCCACGCCTGATATCACGGTCTCGGGCGACACCTTCATCGCGATCGCTCCGGTCGATCCCTACTACATCCAGGTGCCGTCCTACGATCCGCTCGTCGTCTTCGCGCCGCCGCGGCCGGGTATTCAGGTGGGGACGGCCGTGCGCTTTCACCTCGGCATCCGGATCGGTGACGCGTTCACGCCGTGGGGATGGGGCGGCAGCACACATCTCGTCTGGCCGAGCCACACCCTGGTCATCAACCAGACGCCGTGGCGCCGGACGTGGGCGAACCGGACGACCTACGTGCATCCGTACACGGTCGCCCGCTACAGCGGACCACGGCCCGTTGAGCAACATCATTTGAAGCCGCGCACCGCGCACGACCGTCGTGCCGAGCAAGAGCACGCCGCGCAGCAGCATCACTGAAAGTCGAGCGCGTGGCATGCATCTGACGGGTCCCCAGCTCGACGCCAGGCTTCGGAAGCGATCCGAGCCGGCAGGCACGTTCGTCTACGTGGCTGTCGGCCTGTCGCTCGCCATCATCTTCTGGCTGGATCGGGTCACCGCGTCGGCGCCCCTCCAGCATCTGTACTATCTGCCGATCATTCTCGCCAGCCTGCGGTTGGGCGCGCGCGCGGGATTCGGCGTGTCCATCGCCGCGGTCGTGCTGTACCACCTCGCCAACCCGGCGATGTTCGTGGCCGGCTACAAGGAATCGGACATCGTTCAGATCGCCTTGTTCGTCGCCGTGGGCCTGGTGACGGCACGGCTCTCCAGCGATGCACAGCGCCTTCACCATCTTGCGGCGACCGACGATCTGACCGGCCTGCACAATCTCCGGTCGTTCGAAGCGCGCCTGACGAATCTGGTGCGCGCCTCAGAGACGGCAGGCACTCCGCTGGCGATGCTGGTGCTCGATGTCGATCGGCTGAAATCGATCAACGACGTCCATGGGCATCTGGCCGGCGCTGAAGCCGTTCGCACGGTCGGCAGGGTGCTCGCGACGCATCTTCCCGGCAAGGCCGTCGCCTGTCGATACGGGGGCGACGAGTTCGCGGTCGCCCTTCCCGGCCACTCGGCCGCCCAGGCGCTGGTCGTCGCCGGCGATCTGCGCCACGCCGTCGCCGGTCTCGCGCCAACGCTGGCCGGCATCAGTTTTCGGCGCGGCACACTGTCGATCAGCGTCGGCGTGGCCTGCCTCGAGTCGCAGCCGAGACGCAAACCGGGTCTCGCGGTGACGCCCTCGCCGCACACGTCCGGCGAAGTCCTGTTCAACGCCGCAGATAATGCCCTCTATCGCGCCAAGCGCGACGGGCGCAATCGCGTGAGCGTCGCGTCGTAATCCTTGAGGAGCGTCGGACCGTCTGTAGCCTGCTCTGTAATCCGCCATGATCACGTCCACCCGTGTTTGCCACTGGAGAGGCCGTGTCAAGGTCTTCAGCGTGACGCTACGCGGAAGTACGCTCGCCACGCCGAAGGACTACACGGTGGGCGGGAATACGACGTCGTGCTGACAGGCTCAGCTTCGAGAAATCGCAGCCCGCGGCCGGCCGCGGGCGGCCCGAAAATTGCTTTTTGATGCTCAGTGACGGCACGGGACCGCTCCACTAAAAGGACGAAGCCATGCGGCTGATACGCACCTTTCTGATTCTCGTGATCGGCGTGATCATCGGCGTGTTCGTGGCCAGTTACTGGTCGGTGAACGGTTGGGCCATCGGACCGGTAGGGGGGTCCAGTCAGACGGACGCCGCCAAGGTACGACAGCGCGGAGCCGAGCTGACGAGAGAAGCGGCGCAAAAGGCCACTGACGCCGCGAATCAACTCGAGGACGCCGTGAGCGACGGGGCACTTACGGCGAAGATCTCGTCGAAGTTGGCGCTCGACGACTACGTGAACGCTCGCACGATCAACGTCGACACGTCGGCGTCGGTCGTGACCCTTCGAGGCACCGTGGCGTCCGAGGACGAACGCGACGCGGGCGATGCGCCTTGCGCGGGAGACAAGAGGCGTCACACGAGTGATCGACGAACTCCACGTGAAGGCACGATGAGACGGTCGGCAATCCTCACCCTCTTCGCCGCCGGTTGCGCAAACATGTCGGCCGCCCGGGTGGCGAGCGACGGAACCCCCGTTGCCACGAAGGCTGAGGTCAGACGTCCACGCGCAGCGTCTCGACGGGACTGACGCGGATTCTCACGGATCAAAGCCGGTCACGGATTGACACGGATTCTCGCGGATCAAAACCGGTCGCGGATTGGCGCGGATCCACACGGATCAGAGGGTCGCGCGCCGGCCGAAGGCCGGCGCTGGGACGGGTCGTGCGCGCGGATTGCAAGCCACCCACATGTTTTCCAAAGTGGCTTGCGATCCGCGTGCGCGGCCCGTCCATGCCGCGCTGCGCGCGGCGCGACCCGGCAGAATTTACCTGTAGCCCCGATCGTTCCGTGTCTTTCCGTGGTCATCCGTGACCGGAAGATCCGCGTCGGTCCGCAGGCGTCCGTGCGATCCGCGACGGCGCCCCGTTCCTATCGAATATCAATAGGAGCCGGCGTGGAACTTTTTCGCGATCTTTGCGGTCTGATGGCACATGGGACGCACTCTTGCTCTCTTTTGGCTGGCGCTGGCGGTGTGCGCTCCGCGTCAGGATGCGCCGACGGTTGATGCGGCAACTCGAAATACGGTCATCGAAGCGGCGATCGCCAGTCTGGCCGAGTATTACGTGTTTCCGGACACAGCGAAGAAGATGGCCGATGCGGTTCGCGATCGACGGGCGCGTGGTGACTACGATTCGGTGACTGACGGCGCCGAATTCGCGCGGCGGCTGACGGAGCATTTTCAGGCCGTGAGCCACGATCGGCACCTTCGCGTGAGCTTCGACGCAAGCGGCTTTTCAGCCGGGCACGACGGAGCGCCGAGCATCGAAGAACAAACCCGAGTCCGGCGCGAGCTGGTCAGCACGAATTGCGGTTTCAACAAAGCGGAGCGCCTGGACGGCAACATCGGCTATCTCGAGTTCCGCTTCTTTGGTCCCGTTGACGATTGCGGCGAGACGGCATCGGCGGCAATGAGTTTTCTCGCGGACCGATGCCTGCGACTCCGCGAACGGCGGCGGTGCACCTGCCATGCTTCTTACCTGTTTGACACGCCGACGCACCTCAATGACATCTGGGAGCGACGGACGAACGCGACGCGCGAGTTCTGGACGGAAGCGACGGTTTCCGGCAAGCGCTTCGGTGGCCGCAAGCCAGTGTATGTGTTGACCGCAACGCGTACATTCTCCGGCGCCGAGGAGTTCTCGTACAACCTCAAGATCCTGAAGCGCGCCACGATCGTCGGCGAGGTGTCGGGCGGCGGCGCGCACCCGGTGGCTTCGCACCGAATCCATCGCCATTTCATGATCGGCGTTCCCTTCGCGCGTGCCATCAATCCGATTACGAAGACGAACTGGGAGGGGAGGGTGTCGAGCCCGATGTCGCGGTGCCTGCAGCACGGGCGCTCGAGGCAGCGTTGAAGCTCGCCCGGGTGAGCGTGGACCGGAAGTAGGGATTACTCTGTTCGCAACGTGACGGCCGGGTCGATCGACGCCGCGCGCCGCGCCGGCACGCCGCACGCGATCGCCGCGACAAGGAGCAGCAGGAGCGTGCCGGCGAGATACGTGATCGGGTCGAGCGGCGTCACCCCGTAGAGCAGCGTACCGAGCCCGCGGCTGACGACCGCGGCCCCACCCAGGCCGATCGCGACGCCCACCAGGACGAGCGTCATGCCCTGGCCCATCACCAGCTCGAGGATTGCCCGGCGGGACGCGCCCAGCGCGGCACGAACGCCGATCTCGCGGGTTCGCTCGGCGATACTGCCCGCGAGCATGCCGTAGATGCCGGTGGCCGCGAGCGCAAGCGCGACGATCCCGAACGCCTCGAACAGGATCAGCGCGAACTGCCGCTCGGCTTCCGATTGAGCGACGAGGCGATCCATTGTCGCGATCCGAACGACGGGCTGGTCTTTGTCCACGCTCCAGATGGCGTGTCGCAGGGCCGGTACCAGTGCGGCCGCCTCTCCCTTGGCGCGGACCACGAGCCAGCGCGCCCGGTCGGCGTACGACCACTGCTCGTTCGTGAGATAGACCGCCGCCCCCTGGCTGACCGCGAGCGATGTCTGGCGCACGTCGCCGACGATGCCGACGACCGTATACCAGGGGCGATCGGTCGCACCGACGTGGATCCGCTGTCCGATCGGATCTCTGCCCGCGAACCGGCGCCGCGCCAGCGACTCGCCGATGACGACGGCGAGCGATGCGCTCGAGGTGTCGCGTTCGCTCAACAGGCGACCGCGGCGCAGCGGAATGCGCATGGTCTGGAAATAGCCGGGGCTGACCGCATACCGAAATGCGCTGTGATCGTCGTCCGAACGGTCATCCGGATTCGCCTCGAGCTGCACGCCGTACATGTCCAGATCGCCGCTGAGGGGCAGCTGGGTGGTGAAGGCGGCGCCCGAGACGCCTGGCAGCACGCGCACCGCGTCGAGCGCATCAGCAAAGAACCGGTGCGTCGTCCCGTCGTCGTCGAACCGGCGGCCGGAGGCCTGCACCTGCATCGTGAGCACGTGGGCCGCGTCGAAACCTGGATCGATCGCGAGGAGACGCTGCACGCTGCGCAGCAGCAGACCGGCCGTGACCAGCAGGACGAGCGCAAGCGCGACTTGCACGACGACGAGCGTCCGGCGCGCCCGCTGCCGGCCAGGCACCGTCCGCCGGGACATCTGATCCACGCGCGCGTGCGCGTCATGCCGCAGGACGTGGAGGGCCGGCACCACGCCGACCACGATACCGATCGCGGCGCTGACGGCGAAGGCGAAGAGGAAGACGGCATCGTCCATCGCGATCGCGCCAACGCGCGGCAGGCCTGCCGGACTGAGCGCCACCAGCGCGCGAATGCCCACGCTCGCCACGAAGAGCCCGGCGATCCCGCCAAGGAGGGCGAGGAGCACGCTTTCGGTCACCAGCTGCTGCACCAGTCGCGATCGTGCCGCGCCGAGCGCGGTACACATCGCCAGCTCGCCGCGTCGCTCGGCCCCACGTGCGAGCAGCAGGTTCGTGACGTTCACGCAGGCGATCGTCAGTAACAGGAGCACGGCGCCGGTCACCGCGAGGAGCGCCGATCGCGTGTCCCGCGTCACGTCGTCCTGCAGCGAGTGCACGAGAAGGCCGTCGGCCAACGAGGCCCATGGCACCCGTGCAAATGCTTCGATCCGCGCCCCTGCAATCGTGGCCAGCTCTTGTCGGGCGCGCTCAATGCCGACGCCTGGCTCGAGGCGGCCGACCATTCGCAGGTGGTGGCCCCATTCCCGGCCGTCGGGCGGAAGCGACGTATGTACTGAAGCAGGGCCCAGGCGTCAGTGGAGGGGGCGAGGACGTTCTCGAAGGTGGCGGGCATGATCCCGGCCACGACGTAGAGCGTGTCGTCGAGCCTGATCTGGCGGCCGATGATCGACGGATCGGCGCCGAACCGCCGACGCCAGAGGCCGTCGCTCAGGATCAGGACGTCGGGACCGTTGACGCGATCGTCGGCCGGCTCAAAGTCGCGCCCCAGCGCCGGCTGGATGCCGAGCACCTGGAAGTAGCGGGCGCTCACTCGCTGCCCGTCGAGGCGCTCCGGCTGCACCCCCTCGGTGAGCGCGGGCAGCCAGGGCTTCATCACCGCGAGGGCAACGAACGATCGGCTGCGCTCGACGAGCTCACGGTAGGTCCCGAACGTCACGCCGGCGGGCGACCGATCGCGGCCCACGTCCCAAACCATCGCGACGCGCTCGGCATGCGGATAAGGCAGCGGATCCAGCAGGATCGGTTTGATGGCGCTGAATATCGCCGTGATGGCGCCGATGCCCAACCCCAGCGTGATCACGCTGACTGCGGTAAAGCCGGGGCTGTTGCGAAGACGTCGGGCGCTGTGCCGCAGGTCGGTGACGATCGTCTCGATCACGCGCTCCCACCCGGAGCTGCGCACCTGCTCGCGCAGGGCCGTCACGTTGCCAACCTCTCGCCGTGCCGCCCGCCGCGCATCCTCCGCGGAAAGTCCGCGTTCTTCGAACGACGCGATCGACTGGTCGAGGAAGTGCGCCAGTTCATCGGCGACGTCCTGGTCGGCGGCCGTCCCATGGGTGAGGGCGCGAAGGCCGCGCGTGAGCTGGCGCCACAGGGACATGCGGCTAGGCCTCTGTCTTGAGGAGCCGGGCGACGGCTGCTGCGCGGCGGGTCCAGTCGGCCGTCGCGACGTCCAGCTGTTTCCGTCCGGTACGGGTGAGGCTGTAGACGCGGGCGCGACGGGAGTTGGCGGTCTGCTGCCACTCGGCATCGAGCCATCCGGCCCGCTCCAACCGCTGCAGCGCCGTCAACAGGGAACCGGGATTCACCTTGAACACGCCGCGCGAATCTGCTCGACACGACGGGCAATGCCGAAGCCGTGCATGGGCTCCAGGCTCAGCGTCTTGAGGATAAGCATGTCGAGCGTGCCTTGGATGACGTCGGTGTTCGATCCGTCCATAGGAGCGACGATAGCGTCGCTTATCTTGAATGTCAAGATGTGACGAACAACTGAAGCTGATTCGGGGCATCGAAGGGCATTTGACATCGCGAACCGCGCTCGCGCATTCTTGGAACGGTGCTGCGCAACCGTCAGCGATTTTCGACGCTTCTCGTGGTCTTCGCGCTCGTGGCGGGAATGCCGCGCTGTGCGAGGGCTGGCTGGCCTCGCCTGCAGCGCGGATGGCCTGCTGTATGGCCGGCGCGACATGCCCGATGCACCAATCGGAGTCCAGGGGGGTCGGTGCCTCGCATCGCGTCAGCCAGGCCGATGCCGACGGCTGCTGTGCCGGCGCCGAGCATCGCGGGTCAGCGCCATCGCCCTCGACATTTACCTCCGGTTCTCCGCTGGCAGTGGTCACAAGCCCCACACCGACCCTAGTTCACGCCCAGCTCCACGCCGTTGGCCGACCCCCGGCCACTGGCGTGCCGCCCAGTGACACGCCCAGACATCTCCTGCTGACCGTTCTTCAGGTCTAGGTCAAGACAGCCGTCGTGTCTCCCCCGGGCCAGTCGGCCCGGGCAAACGCATGCGCGCGTGTGTCCTCGCGCGTTGGCGGATGTCGTGGCCTCGATGATCAACACGCTTCTCGACCTGTCGCTCAGGAACCGTTTCATGGTGGTCCTGCTGTACCTCGCACTGGCGGGGTGGGGCTGGTGGGCGCTCGGGGCGACGCCCATCGACGCGATTCCCGACCTCTCCGACAACCAGGTCATCGTCTTCACGGACTGGCGAGGTCACGGCCCTCAAGAAGTCGAAGACCAGGTGACGTATCCGCTCACGACCAACCTGCAGGGCCTGGCGGGCGTTCGCGTGGTCCGCTCGCAATCGGCATTCGGGTTCTCGATGGTCTACGTCGTCTTCGACGACGACGTCGATCGCAATTTCGCGCGGACGCGCGTGCTCGAGCGAATGAGCCTGGTGTCGAAGAGCCTGCCGGCCGGCGTCGTGCCCACCCTCGGCCCCGACGCCACCGGAGTGGGCCACTCTTCTGGTAGACGCTGGAGAGCTCGCGCCACTCGCTGCGCGAGCTCCGCAGTCTGCAGGACTGGTTCGTCCGCTATCAGCTCAATGCGGTTCCGGGTGTCGCGGAGGTGGCGTCGGTTGGCGGACAGGTGCAGCAGTATCAGGTCGACGTCAATCCCAATCGGCTGCGCTTTTATAACCTGCCGCTGAGCGCGATCGTGACGGCTGTTCGCGACAGCAACCTGAACGTGGGCGGCAACGTGCTGGAATCGAATGGCGCGTGGCTGATCGTGCGCGGCGTCGGGCTGATTCAACTGGTTGACGACATCAAGCACATCGTCATCGGCGCGTCCAACGGCGTCCCGGTGTTCGTCGATCAGGTGGCCGATGTCCACGTTGGCGATGCATTCCGTGTCGCCTCGCTCGTCAAGGGCACCAGCGAGGCCGTTGGCGGGGTTGTCGTCGCTCGGACGGGCGTCAATACCAAGCAGGTGATCGATGCGGTGAAGGCGAAGTATCGCGCTGATCCAGCCCGGATTGCCGCCGGGCGTCACCATCGTCCCGTTCTACGACCGATCCGAACTGATCGAGAGAGCGGTGGGCCGCCGCGAACGGCACTCATCGAAAAAATCGCCCTCGTCACGCTCGCGCACGTGATCTTCCTGATGCACGTCCGCTCGATTCTCATCGTGACCATTCCGCTACCGCTGGCCGTGCTGATCGCGTTTCTGGGCATGCACTATGCCGGGGTCTCGTCCAACATCATGAGCCTCGCGGGCATTGCCATCGCGATCGGCGTGCTCGCGGATGCCGGGATCGTCGTCACCGAGAATGCCTTCCGTTTCGTCGAGCAGCGGCAGGTGGACCCGCGCGATCGCCACCGCGTGTTGGAAGCGGTTCGTGACTCGACCCGGCTGGTCGGGCGTCCGGTGTTCTTCTCGATGACCATCATCCTGCTGGCCTTTGTGCCGGTCTTCGCGCTGACGGGTCAGGAGGGAAAGCTCTTTACCCTCTCGCCTTCACGAAGACGTTTGCCGTCCTCGCGGCCACAGTCATCGCAATCACTCTGGTTCCCGTCCTGTGCACGCTGCTCCTTGGCGGACGGGTTCATGCGGAGGAGGCGAATCCGGTGATGCGGCTCCTGCGGCGCGGCTATCAGCCCGCGTTGGAGGCCGCGTTGTCGCATTGAACGGCCACCGTGTCGGCGGCGGTGATCCTGTTCGCCGGATACGCTGCTACTGGCGCGTGGGATCGGCAGCGAGTTCATGCCAGCCCTGGACGAAGGCGACCTGATGTTCATGCCAATTGCCGACCCCAGCATTTCGCTCGAGGAGAACACCAGGATCGCCGCCCGTCAGAACGCCGCGCTGATGACCTTCCCCGAAGTGGTGTACGCCGTCGCAAAGGTGGCGCGCGCCGATACCTCGACGGATCCGGCGCCGCTCAACATGACCGAAACTATCGTCCACCTCAAGCCGAAGCATCAATGGCGGCCGGGGATGACGCTCGATCGCCTGCGCGGTGAGATGAGCCGGGCCGTGCAGATCCCCGGTGTCGCGAACATCTGGACGATGCCGATCATCAATCGCATCGACATGCTGACCACCGGCATTCGTTCGGAGGTCGGCGTCAAGGTGCTCGGCGCCGATCTGGACGTCGTCGAAGCTCTCGCCCGCAATGTGGCCGAGACCTTACGTCGCGTGCCAGGCGCCACCAACGGGTATCCCGAGCAGGTCACGAACGGGCAGTACCTGAACATCACGATCGATCGGGCCGCGGCGGCGCGATACGGCATCGGCGTCGGCGAGGTCCAGCAGGTCGTCGAAACCGCAATCGGCGAGACCACCCTGACGACGACGATTGAAGGCCGCCGGCGTTTCCGGTGCGCGTGCGGTATGCCCCCGAAATCGGGCCGATCCGGAGGCGCTTGGCGGCGTGCTCGTCGCCTCGTCAAGTGGCGTGCAGGTCCCCCTCGGACAGCTCGCGCGAATCGAGCAGTCGCGTGGCCCCGCCATGATTTCGTCGGAAAACGGCCTGCTGCTCGCGACCGTGCTGCTCAACGTGCAGGGCCGCGATGTCGGCGGCTTCGTCGAGGAGGCGCGCGCTGCGCTCGCGCGGGACGTGACGCTGCCGCCCGGCAACTACATCGGGTGGAGCGGCCGTTGGGAGAACCAGGAGCGGGCCCGCCAGCGGCTCCAGATCGTGCTGCCGGTGGTCCTGCTGGTGATCTTCGTCCTCTTGTATTTCACCTATCACTCGTTGTCGAAGCGGCGCACGTACTGCTTGCGGTGCCGTTTGCCCTGACCGGGGCGTGGTACCTCTTGTGGCTGCTCGGCTACAACTTTTCGGTGGCCGTCTGGGTGGGATTCATTGCGCTCTTCGGGACCGCGGTGCAGACCGGCGTGGTGATGGTGATCTACCTGGAGGAAGCCGTCGAGCGGAAGCGACAGTCGCTGGGCGGCACGCTGACGCGCACGGCGCTCAGAGAGGCGGTCATCGAAGGGCGCTGCTCCGCCTGCGCCCGAAAGTGATGACGGTCTCGACAGTCATTGCCGGCCTCCTGCCAATCATGTGGAGCACACGCGCCGGCGCCGAGGTGACGTAGCCGTTGGCGACGCCGGTGCTCGCGGCATGGCCTCGTCGCTCATCCATGTCCTCATCGTCACGCCGGTCATCTTCTTCTCGCTGCGCGAGCGGCGTCTTGGGATCGAACGCCAGCCGTTGCCGGCTTTGCGATCGCCTGCGCTGCTGACAACGGGTCCTCGTTGCCGCGGGTGCTGTGCTGCGCATACTCGCCTGCGTTGCCGGTTGGCGACTGACCCGCCCCCCGCAGCCCGTCGGCGATGCACAAGACCCGTCGCGCATCGTCCAGAAAGTCCGCTCGGATGCCATCGACATCGTCCTGCTGTCGCCAACCGGCACCCTGCGGCAGGGTCGCAACACGTTCGCCATCGAGTTCAGGCAGGCCGGCGATTCGAAACCTACCGACGTGGGCAGCGTCCGCGCCAGCGCCGCCATGCCGATGCCTGGCATGGCTATGTCCGCCGGGCTCCAGGTGCGGCCGACCGGCGTGCCAGGGCGCTACACCGCGACTGCGGA